>NZ_JACJVQ010000008.1 GCF_014212135.1 Cohnella thailandensis | reverse complement strand
CACACAATAATGGACTTGACCCCTTCGAGACAAATAAGCATGAAATATCACTCTTATTGGGTCGCGCTGCAACCACTGCACATCACCGAACCCTCCGAACTCACAGAACCGACCACCTAGAGTCCGCAAGCGTACCAACCGTATAAACCGCACCAACCGCATCAACCGCATCCCTGACTCCGCATCACGCAAATATCTAGATCCCCCAACAAGTCCCGCCACCCGCCTCCCGATCGTGTTGCCGGCATCTTCCGCGTGCTGCCTCTTCATCCGACCGCAAGATTTTAATATCGATAGCAAGATGCTGTTATTTACTCGCAAATGAACACGCTTTAAATTAAGAGTAGAAGCTAATTTAAGCGCAAGAATTTGTGATCATAACAGTCGCCAGGGAGGTAACAAAGTGGCAAAATCGTTGAAAGAAGAAACTCTCCGTCTTGGAGCGTGTTATTACCCGGAGCATTGGGAGGAGACGCTGTGGGAGGACGACTTCCGCCGCATGCGGGAGCTGGGCTTTTCCATTATCCGCGTGGCCGAATTCGCTTGGGCGTACATGGAGCCGGAAGAGGGGGCGTTTCAGTTCGATTTGTTCGAACGGGCTCTGGATGCGGCTCACCGCCACGGCATCCAAGTCATCCTGGGCACTCCTACCGCCACGCCTCCGGCTTGGCTGACGCACCGGTACCCTGAGGTTCTTAATGTAACCATGGAAGGCGTAACTTACCGGCATGGCATGCGGAAGCATACCAACTACAACAGTCCGGTTTACCAACGGTTCTGCGCCCGCATTACGAGAAAGATGGCCGAGCACTTCAAGGACCATCCGGCGGTCGTCGGCTGGCAGATCGACAACGAGCTCAACTGCGAGCTCAGCGTGTTCTACTCGGAGGCCGATCACGCCGCGTTCCGCGAATGGCTGAAGCGCAAGTACGGTTCGCTTACGGAGTTGAACCGGGCGTGGGGAGCGGTCTTCTGGAGCCAGACCTATACGGATTGGGAGCAGGTTCACCTGAGCCGGCCGACGCCCGCAGACTCGCCCAACCCGCACCTGGCGTTGGATGAGAAAAGGTTTATCTCGGACAGCGCGATCGGGTTCGCCCGCATCCAGGCCGATATTCTGAGAGAGGTCGTCGGGACGAAGCATTGGATTACGACCAACGGGCTGTTCGGCCATCTCGACAATCACCGGATGACGGAGGAGCTGCTGGATTTCTACACGTACGACTCGTATCCGCAGTTTTCTACGATTTTTCCGGATGAAGGCCCGGATCCCATGCTCGATCGCAAGTGGAGCTGGAACCTGAGCGTCGTCCGCTCTATCTCCCCGAATTACGGCATCATGGAGCAGCAGTCCGGTCCGGGGGGATGGGTGAACCGCATGAAGATGCCGTCGCCGAAGCCGGGTCAGATGCGGCTGTGGACGTACCAGTCGATCGCGCACGGCGCCGACATGGTCCTTTATTTCCGCTGGCGTACGGCCACGTTCGGCACCGAGATCTACTGGCACGGCATCAACGATTACCACAACCAGCCTAACCGCCGGGTGCTTGAGGCCGGACGGATCGGCGGCGAGCTTGCCCGGATTGGCGCCAAGATCGCGCAAAGCCGCTACGAAGCGAGCATCGCCATCGTCGGCGATTACGACAACGGCTGGGACGGGGAGCTCGACGTCTGGCACGGTCCGCTTGCCGCGCAGAGCACCAAAGCCTGGTTCAAGGTCCTGCAGCGGGAGCATATCGCGGTCGATTCTTTGACGTTGTCGGAGAGAACGACGCTTGCCGATCTGCAGCGCTATCGGGTGCTGGTCTATCCTCATCCGGCGATTCTGACGGAGAAGGCGGCCAATCTGCTCCGCGCCTACGCGGAAGCCGGAGGCACGGTGCTGTTCGGCGCTCGGACCGGCTATAAGGATGAGTTCGGACATTGCCGGATGATGCCGTTCCCGGGCTTCGCTTCGTCCTTGTGCGGAATCACGGTCGAGGACTTCACGGCGGTTAACGGGATCGCCGTAGCGCCGACCCTGCGCTGGGCGGACGAATCGGATGCCGAAGCTTCGACGGCCGCGGCCGCCGTCACGGCCGACAGCTTCAACGATATCCTGCGCGTAGAGTCCGCCAGCGTGAAGGTGCTCGCCGAGTACGCCTCCGATTATTACGCGGGCAAGCCGGCCTTGACCGTCAACGAGCTGGGCGATGGTCGCGTTTACTATTACGGCGCCGCCTACAACGAGGAGGCCGTGCGGCTGCTCCTGCCTCGGCTTGGCTTGCGCAAGACGGCGGAAGACCTCGTTCGCGCTCCGTCGGAAGTGGAGCTCGCGGTTCGCCGCCATGAGGAGAGCGGAGAAGCGTATACGTTCGCGCTCAATTACGCGGCGCATCCGGTCACGCTTCAAATGCAGCGAAGCGCCGTCGACCTGATCAGCGGACGCTCGCTTGAGGGAGTTGTCGAGCTGGAGCCGTACGGGGTGCTCATTCTCTCCTAAACGACTGGAGCCGTCCCATCATGAGGCAATTGGTGGGACAGCTCCTATTTGATTAGATTCGCTGCTGGAGAGGCGTCGCTTCTTCTCGCTCAATAACCGTATGTCTCCTCCTTGTCCAGATCCAACTGGTGACCGTTGATAGACAGGGCATGTTCGCCGGCCCACTCCACCTCGATCTCTTCGGTCCGCTTCTCGACGTAGATCTTTTTCTTGAACCATAGAGGCCCTTGCAGCTCTCCCCTCACCCCGAACGTCCCTGTCGCCCCCTCATCCCAACGGTAGAACTTGATGCTGTAACGGTCATCGGGAGAATGAACGGTACGAAACGGCTCCCGGTCCTCGCCGAAAATCGCTTGCAGGAGGAGAATCGCCGCCAGAGCCAGCATTAACGGCAAGGAGACGGCAATCGTCAACCAGCTTCTCGTCTTCGCGAACTTACCCGTTCCGCCGATCCCGATCATTCCTAAGATAAGGGCAACGGCGCTCGCCAGGAAAAGAACCGCTGCAGGAGGAGCAAGCTGCCAATAGTTTCCTAGGGTAGCGAACAGGGAGTTAACGGAAGCTGCCGCGCAGACGATCATGAGAACAAACGCCCAGGCGTTCACCTTGTTTTTCTGCAACATCTTGATCCTTTCACCTCGTCCTCGCGGGGGTACTTCCCCATAGGTTGGAACTTTCTACCTTAATAAACGTCTAACCAACAAGTTTGGTTGTCGATCGCATTGGAGAAGAATCACAACAAAGGGGGAAGCGACGAACGCATGAAGTACTTCACGAAGGAATGGTATCGGGAATCGCAGGTTTACGGCTTCCTGGTATTCCATGAGACGATGGAGGATTGGGAGGAGGATATCACATGGCATACAAGGGAGGGGCTCGATTTCGAAGAGAGGCAAAGGAACGATCTCGAGCGCCGCAAACCGGATTTGTTGGAGTTTTTGCCGGAATCGTTCCATCCTTACATCGAAGACGCTTCGATCCGCTTGCAATATCCGACTCCCGAGCTTAGGGAGATGGCGGCAATCTGGCGGGAGGACTACTCGACCCGCTCGAAGCGGTTGTGGGAGGAGCGAAGGACTAGCTATCAAGCGATCCGAGGCTTCTTGCCCGACAGTGCCGTTCAGCTTTACGAGAAGTCTTTGCACGACGCTAGGGTCCTGTCCGTCGAGCGTCCATCCGAGAGCGAGCTTGTTCTCTCCTTGGACTGCGGAGGCTGCATGCATTATTATACCGAAGTCAAGCTGACGTTCATCGGAGGGAGTCCGCCGTTCCCCGACATCCCGGTAGGAGGCTTCTGGCTGTACGAGGAGATCGATAAGACGGATGACGGCTTCGAGCTTCGGGTGCTGTTCGATTTCCCGTTGACGGAAGCGACGATTCGGGCGCGGGACGTTCGGATCGAGGTGTCCGCGGAGAACGATGCCATTTGAATTCCTTATCTGCCCCAACTAGAATAGAAGAGATACTGACTTTCATTCTGGAGGGAGCATACGCATGTACCGAAAGACGGAAGATTTTCTGGAGGATTGGGCCGCGTCCGCTGCGGGCACTTTGGCCGTGTTTAAAGCCATTACGGATGAGAAAAAGAACACCGCGATCGTGGAGGGCCACAGCACGCTTAACTGGTTGGCTTGGCATCTGACAAGTACGGCGGGCGTGTTCGGACAAATGGCCGGCTTGCAAGTGCCTTCGGTAGAACGCGGAGCTCCGGCGCCGGAACATATCGCGGACACCGCCCGCAAGTACGAGGAGATCGCCGAAGCTTATAAATCGGAAGCGAAGTGGACGGACGAGCAGATGGCGGAAGCCATCCCCGCGTTCGGCGGCCAAATGCCGCGCGGCAGTTTTCTTCGCAAGCTGATCGATCACCAGACCCATCATCGCGGGCAGATGACCGTTCTGCTTCGCCAAGCGGGCTTGCCGGTTCCGGGCGTTATGGGGCCGACTCGGGAGATGCAAGCGAAATAACGAATCAGAGGGCGAAGAGGTTAACCGGTCTATACTGGTTAGCCTCTTTATTTTCCAGAATGTTGAAACCATGCGTTCCTTCCAATCGTCTAACCTAGCGAACTTGCCGAAAGGGGCCATAGGAGCATGACTGGGTTTAATGCTCTTTATTTTCTGTTTTTTCTTCTCGTCTTGGCTTTCATAATCTGGTCAGTGTTCGACTTCGTACGTCAACCGGGGGAAGGCGAACAAGGCGAAGGCTTGACGGGAGCCCGTTTCTTCGACGGCGTTGTCCTCTCGATCTTCTTATTCATGATGATCTTCGGTTTTGTTTTCGATCACAAATACGGGGTGCCGGGAGGAGAGCCGCTGCAAGTTTTCGAGCAAACCGGAGCGAAACCCTACAATTACGCTTCCTTGTCCCATAAGCACAGCGCCGTCCTTGTCGCGGATTGGCTGCTCGGTTTCATAGCCTATTGGTTGCTGAGAGTTTATCATCGGCGGCTATCCCCGATCGTATACGCTTGCTCCAACGCCTTGCTCGCCATCAACGTCGTTCTGGCCGTCGTCTACGCCGTTCATACAGGCTTCTCCGATTATGATATTTTTACGGTGCTGCCCCTGCAGCTCGGGAGCTTGACGTTCGGTTTGCTGTACTTGGCGCAGCTCAAGCGCTCGCTCGACATCTGGAAGATGCTGCGACGGGAGGACAAAGAGGAGGAGTTGCCCGCCTGGCAGCGCCCGCTGCATCGCTTCATGCTGCGCGGTTGGTCGGGGGTGAGTTTATGGACCTTCCTGATGTTCCCCGTCCAGCTAGTCATTTCTCTGGTTCTGGGCTTGTTCGGGCAGAGGCCGGATGGCATCGTGCGTGCGTTCCTGGATACGAGCGGCTACCATTTGTCCAAGCTGCCGGCGCCCCCTCCGGAGATGCTGCCCGGCGACGGACATTATCTGTGCACAGTGGCCGCCCGGGGCCACTCTCGGGTGGTCAAGCCGCTTCGCGCGGGAATCCGCCATGGCGAGGCGATCCCGGTCAACCGCCAGCTATTAATTGCCAATGCGTTCGAGAACGTGCTGGAGCAATACGCGCCCACGTTCCATCGCAAGGTTCGCCGGCTTTACGACAAATACGGCTTTCCGATCAGCCGGCATATCCGCACGAAGGTTGCTGCCGACATCGTTTACTTGGCGATGAAGCCGTTGGAGTGGTTTTTCCTGCTCGTTCTGTACACCGTCGACGCCAAGCCGGAGAATCGGATTCACGTTCAGTACAGCGGCTTTAAGGAAAAAGGACGAACCAGGAGATGATTTCGGGGGCTTAAAACGCTGTAAGCCGATATTATCGGCTTACAGGTCCACAAAGCCGCGACTCAGTCGCTGTAAGCAGACATTATCGGCTTACAGGTCCACAAAGGCTCGCTCAAGTCGCTGTAAGCCGACATTATCGGCTTACAGACCCATAAGCCGAAACCAAAGCGCAAGAAAGTTTGCCAAAAAGGCCACTCTCCCCTATAATACTGAATAAACGTTCAGTATTACGGCAAGGAAGTGGGGGCGATAATGCATTGAACAAGAAGCAACAGCAAACCGAGCAGACCAAGAAGAAGATTGCCGAAGCATCCAAGGCGCTTTTTATAAAGAAAGGATTCAAAGCCACCGCGATCGAGGAGATCGTCAAGGCGACCGGGTGCAGCGCGGGCAACATTTATTATCACTTCAAGAGCAAGGAAGGCTTGTTCCTGCATCTCGTCCAGGAATGGGACAAGGAGTGGGAGGAGACATGGCTGGCGAAGGAATCGCTCTACAAGAGCACGGCCGACAAGCTGTACGGATTGGCCGAGCATATGGCGCTGGAGCAGATCAACCATCCGCTGACGAAGGCCATCGACGAATTCTTCACCAACGCCGAGAAGGACTCGGAAGTGGAAGAACGCATCGAACAGATGATCAAAGGATACGTTAACTTCAACAAGCAGCTCCTCCAGAGGGGCATCGACAACGGAGAGTTCAGGGCTCAAGACGTGACCGGACTCGCCATTATACTGGACAGCCTCCTGTACGGTCTCAGCCAACACTCCAAGAGCATGGACCGGGGACAGGCGCTGGCCGCTTACCGGTTGGCGATCGACGTGTTCCTGCATGGAATCGCCAAACCGTCGCCTTAGCTTTTTTTTATCAAAATCTAGAACGATTATTCAGTATTATTCGCAAGGATATGTGGAGGATTATACGGTATGTCCATCTTTGTCAAACATCACGGGGCGTTGCCCATCTTAATGTTGAACCTGTTCCTGGTATTCACCGGGATCGGACTTATTATTCCTATCATGCCGAGCTTCATGAACGAGTTGGGCATAAACGGCAGCTTGATGGGGCTCTTGGTCGCCGTTTTCTCGTTGACCCAGTTCCTGTTCTCGCCGCTGGCCGGCCGTCTGTCCGATTCGGTCGGGCGGAAAAGGATGATCGTCATCGGCATGTTCGTGTTCGCGGTGTCGGAAGGGTTGTTCGGAATCGCGAGCTCCCCGGTGCTGCTGTTCCTGGCACGGGCGCTCGGCGGCATCAGCGCGGCCATGATCATGCCCGCCGTCATGGCTTATGCGGCGGATATCACGACGGACGAAGAACGCGCCGCCGGAATGGGATACGTGAACGCGGCCATCACGACGGGCTTCATCATCGGGCCCGGAATCGGGGGCTATATCGCCGAATTCGGAATTCGGGCGCCTTTCTACGCCGCAGGTGTAGCAGGGGTTGTCGCCGCCTGCGTCACATTACTGTTCCTTAAGGAATCGGTTCCGGTTCAAGAAACCCGATCCGAATCTCCGGCCAAGGAGCAAGAACGGAGCAGTCTGCTGACCCAGTTGAGGTATTCGTACCGCGAGCCTTATTTTCTCAGCTTGGTTATCGTCTTCGTCATGTCGTTCGGGCTCGCCAACTTCGAGACGATCTATTCGCTGTTCGTCGACCACAAGTTCGGGTTCGATCCGAAGGATATCGCCTTCGTTATTACTTTCGGCTCGATTGCCGGCGCCGTCGTGCAGCTCACGGTCTTCAGCTGGCTGCTTAACCGGTTCGGGGAGAAGCGGATTATCTCGGTCTGCCTGTTCGTTGCGGGGTTGTTCATCCTGCTGATGCTGTTCGTGCACTCGTTCTGGCTCATCTTCGCCGTGACCTTCGTCGTGTTCCTGGCGATCGATATTCTCCGTCCGACGATCGGCACGCAGATGTCGAAGCTGGCCAAGGACCAGCAAGGCTACGTGGCGGGATTGAACTCGGCGTTCACGAGCCTCGGCAACATCGTCGGCCCTATCGTGGCCGGAGTGCTGTTCGATCTTGATATTAATTCTCCGTATGCGCTCGCGGCCGTGGTGCTGCTGATCTGCTTCGGGGTTTCGCTGAAGGGGCGTAAACGGAAGACACTAGCGGCAAGCTGATTGCTGCAAAAATAGCGAGGAGCGCGAAGATGACGATCTTGCGCTCCTTCTTTCATTTTCGGCACCTCGCCCGCCCATTTCCTACCCGTATATCATCCCAAAGCCAGAATCGGCATCTGACTCTCGGTTACATACCGCAACTTGTCGTTCTCCTGCGGAGACAAATAAATCTCCCGGCTCGGCAGCTCCGGGCTGATCCGATAGCCATTGCCTTCGATCCAGGAGCCCAGCTCGATGCTCACGGGAGTGTCTTCATCCGGGCGGCTGATGTGGGTCACCGTCGCGACGGTCATCTCGGGCAGCACCTTCGTTTGGAAGCGCGACGTATTCGATAGCTCTCGCGGGACGGGGCAGGCGATCTCCAGCTCGATGCTGCTCTCGCATTCCGGGCAGGCGTGCCACATGACCATGTGGGGAACGGTCGGCGCAACCCCGTTCTTGCGGAGAAACTCGTCGATCTCCTCGAACAAACCGGGGATGCTTGCGCGGCTTGTCGTCTCCTTGAGTGTCGCGACCAGCAAGGGCTCGACCTTCTTGACGACAAGCTCGTGGCGAAGGCGTCCGTCGCTCTGCCGTTCGATGCACCCAAGCCTGGCCTCTATGCGCCCCAGACGCTCCATTTCGGATTGAATCAACGAGTGGAGCTCCGCCTGCTTCAGCCGAAGCATTCCTCGAATCTCCGCGTTCGAAACGTTTTCTTTTAACAATTGCTTGATCTGCTCCAGCGTGAATCCCAGATCCTTGAACGCCAGTATCCGGTGCAGCTGCAGCAGTTGTTCGCTTTTATAGTAACGGTAGCCGCTCTGTTGATCCGTATAAGCGGGCTTGAGAAGCTCCAACTGGTCGTAGAACCTTAGGGTTTTGGCGGGGACCTGGCTTAGCTTCGAGAATTCGCTGATTTTGAACATTTGGTTCGATCGCTCCTCTCTACCTCTATGATAAAGCTTCCCGAGCGCTGGAATGTCAAGCGAATCTTTTTCCGCGGGCCGAGAGGCGAATAGTGCTTGACTTTCCCCTTGCGTGGAAAGTTTAGAATGACTTCACCATTCCTGCTATGACAAGAAAGGATAGTGAAGAGATCGATGATCAACGATATGGCGAAAATGACCGCCCGAAGAAGAAAGACGGCGCTGGTGCTGCTAACGCTTGCGATATTCGCCGTCGGGACGGCGGAGCTGCTTCCGATGGGGCTTCTTCTTCCGATCTCAAGCGACACGGGAGTCTCGATCTCCGTCGCCGGCATGCTGGTTACGGGATACGCGCTCGGCGTCGTCTTCGGAGGGCCGGTTTTGTCGGCGATGTCGGGCAGGCTTCCGCGCAGAACCGTCATGAATGCGTTTATGGTCCTATTTATCGTAGGCAGTGTCGTTTGCGCGGTCGCTCCTTCTTACGGCGTTCTGCTGGCGGGGAGAATCGTCAGCTCCTTGGCGCACGGAACCCTCTTCGGCGCCATCGTCGTGACAGCTAAGGATTTGGCCGAGCCCGGCAAGGAGGGAAGAAGCATCGCCTGGGTCGGCTCGGGACTTACCGTAGCCGTTATCCTTGGCGCCCCGCTCGGAACCTTCCTGGGGCAACAGTTCGGATGGCGGATTCCGTTCCTGGTCATTGCGTTGCTCGCCGCCGCCGCTTGGGTTGGCATGCTAAGAGGGATCCCGCCTTTGCCGCGCGTAGAAGGCGTCGCTTCGTTAAGGAAGCAGATCTCTATCGTCAGCCGCCCCGCTTTTATGCTGGTTTTGCTCATTACCGTTTTCGGAACGGGAGGGACCTTCGCCGGGTTTACTTACATTACTCCTATATTAGAGAGGATAACGGGCTTCTCCAGCGACTCCGTGACGATCGTCCTGCTGGTCTTCGGCGCGGGCTCCATTCTCGGCAACCTCGCGGGCGGCAGATGGGCGGACAAAAAGCTCTTGCCGACTCTGTTCGGGGGAATGCTGTTGCTTGCGGCGTCTCTGGCTATTTTTACGTGGACGAACGAGTTTAAGCCGGCTGCCGTCGTTAGCGTATTCGTATGGGGCTTCGCTTCATACAGCATCATTGCCCCGCTTAACATACGAGTGCTGCAGAAGGCCGGCGAGGCGCAGGAATTGGCTTCCGCGCTTAATATCTCCGCTTTTAACATGGGCAACGCTCTCGGAGCGTTCGTCGGCGGACTTGCGATCGATAGTTCTCTGGGACTGGCGTCCGTGCCCTGGGTGGCGTCTCTAATCGTAATAGTAGGGCTAGTATTGACGGTGTGGAGTGCCGCGTTGGAACGCCAGGAACGGAGAAGCGCCTGCGGAAGGCAAAGCGACCGTACGATTTCGCAATCAAATCCTAAAGGCGATTTAAACGTTCAATAACGATTTCGAGTCTGATAGGATAGAGGAGAAGTCATCAGTTATTGGATGGTGGGAAAATGAAGCCTAACGAACGGGAAGGTTTGACTAACGATATTATGGCCTTACTAGAGGCGGTTGCCGATCGGTTTATTCCGATGGACGCTTGGCCGTCGGCGTCGGAAGGGGGAGTCCTGTCCTACCTCGAACGCCGCGCGGCGGAAGATCCGGACGCTTGGGCGGAACGGATCGAACCCGGCTTGCGGGAGTTGGAGGCTAGGGCCTCCAACACTCATGGCCGCCGCTTTGCGGAGTTGTCGGCCGAGGAGCAAGACGGCCTGCTGCGCGAGATCGAGGGGGGGCAGGCTCCGGAAGGAGCGGAGTCTCCGCGTCCGTTCTTCGATGCGCTGTTGAATCTCGTCGCCGAAGGCTACTACGGAAGCCCGGAGGCGGGGGGCAACCCGGAGAAGAAGTCTTGGGACATGATCGGGTTCCGTCCCGGCGTCCTTCCCGGGGTCGGAGCTCCGGCTGCCGAGAGGGAGCTTCCCGTTCGAAGGCTTGACGAGCTTCGCGACCGGTACGACGCGGTCGTCGTCGGAGCCGGAGCCGGAGGCTCGGTCGCGGCGGCCGTGCTGGCGGAGGCCGGGATGAGCGTGCTTGTCGTCGAGCGCGGCAGCTGGCTTCGGTACGGCGAAGTCGGGCGGGACCATCTGCGTAACCATCGGCTCAGCCAGTACGGCCATAATACGGGACCGGGGACGACCGGGAATCCCCGCACGTTCTTGACGGCGAGCGGAGAGGAGCGGATCACGCTTCCTTATCAAGGCGATTATCACAATAACGCCATGACGGTCGGCGGAGGCACGCGGGTCTATGGAGCGCAGGCATGGCGATTCCATCCGGACGACTTCCGCATGGCGACTCGCTACGGGGTTCCGGACGGGAGCTCGCTTAGCGATTGGCCGATCTCGTATGAAGAGCTCGAGCCCTATTACGATCGCGCCGAGTGGGAGGTCGGCGTCTCCGGCAGCGGGGATGGCCATTCCGAATGCGGACGGAGAAGCCGATCTTACCCGATGCCGCCGTTGTCGCGCACTCTCGAGGCGGACATACTGGCGCAGGGCGCAGCGAAGCTGGGATGGGAAGCGGGGCCGGTTCCGCTTCTGATCAACTCCGTCGAACGCGACGGCCGGCCCGCCTGCGGCCGCTGCGGCCAGTGCGTCGGCTTCGCCTGCCCGACGGACAGCAAGAACGGAGGGCATAACACGATGCTCGTCCGCGCCGTCGCCACCGGCAACTGCGATCTCGTCTGCGACGCGATCGCGGAGCGTATCCTCTCCGAAGGCGGCAAGCGCGCCACCGGGGTTAGCCTTGCTCAAGAAGAGGCGGGGGCGATACGGCGCCGGGAGATTCGCGCCGGGCACGTGGTCGTCGCCGCGGGCGCCATCGAGAGCGCTCGTCTGCTGCTGAACTCGGCGAGCGAGTCGGAGCCGGACGGCATCGGCAATCGGCACGGCTTGGTCGGCCGGAACCTCCAAGGCCATGTTTACGCCGGCGCTTGCGGCTTGTTCGACGAGCCCGTGCAGGACGGCTTGGGACCGGGAGTAAGCATCGCCATCCTCAAGTTCTCCCATGGCAACGGGGACGGGATTATCGGAGGAGGGCTGCTCGCGAACGAGTTCACCCGGCTGCCGCTCATTCATTGGTACCGGGCGGTCGCGCCGGATGCGCCGAGATGGGGAGCGGCAGGCAAGGAGATGATGCGCTCGAGCTATTCCCGCACGAGCCAGATCCAGGGTCCCATGCAGGAGATTCCGACGCCGGAATCCCGGGTGCGCCTCTCCAAGACGGTGAAAGACCGCTTCGGGCTGCCGGTCGCCATGCTGTCGGGAAGCGTTCATCCGGAGACGCTCCGCGGAGCGACCTTCTTGGGAGAACAAGCGGAGAAGTGGCTATGGGCTTCCGGCGCCAGCCAGGTGTGGAGGACCGGGCCTTGGGGCGGGCTGAGCGGCGGCCAGCATCAGTCGGGGACGCTTCGCATGGGCAACCATCCCGCGACGTCCGTCACCGACCCGTCCGGCCGCGTTCACGGCTACGACAACCTTTGGGTCGCCGACGGGTCCGTGCACGTGACCAACGGAGGCGTAAATCCGGTGCTTACGATTCTGGCATTGGCGTTCCGTACGGCGGACAACCTGGTAAAAGGTGTATAATGGGGAGCGGAATGAAGCCATAGCCATAGTTACCCCAGTGCGAGAAGGAGCGATCCAAGCGATGTCGATGGACAGCAAACAAAGATTCTCCAACCGGGTCGATACGTACGTCAAGTATCGCCCGAGCTACCCGAAGGAAGCGCTCGACTGTCTGTTCGGAGAGGTCGGCATGAAGCCGGATTCGCTGGTGGCGGACGTCGGAGCGGGCACCGGAATTTTCTCCGCCCTGCTGCTCGAGCGGGGAGCGCGAGTCGTTGCGGTCGAGCCGAACGAGGCGATGCGCGAGGAAGCCGAGACCCGTCTCGCGGACGGCGGAGACGGACGGTTCGAAGCGGTTCCCGGCTCCGCGGAAGAGACGGGCCTTGCGGACCGCTCGGTCGATTTCGTCACGTGCGCGCAGTCGTTCCACTGGTTCGACCGAGAGGCGACCCAGGCCGAGTTCAAGCGGATTCTGAAGCCGGGGGGCCGTGTCGCTCTGATCTGGAACAACCGGGTGACGACAGGCAAGCCGTTCCTGGAGGAGTATGAGCAACTGCTGCTTGGCCTCGGCACGGATTATGCCCAAGTCAACCATCGCAACGTGACCCGGGAGCATCTTGAGGCGTTCTTCCGCGAGGGGAACGTACGGGAAGCACGATTCACAATCAGCCAGCTGTTCGATTTCGACGGCCTGAGCGGGCGGCTGCGTTCGTCGTCGTACAGCCCGGCTCCGGGAACGGCCGGCTACGAGCCGATGATGAAGGCGCTCCGCGAGCTGTTCGACCGGAACGAGCAGGGCGGACGGGTGTCGATGGATTACGTGACGGAAGTGTATTGGGGCGAGGTGTAAACCTTGCCGGACAATGGCTTGGGCGACCGGTTGGGTCTCCCGAGCCGTTTTGCCGTTTCCGGTAGCTCGCTCGAATGTACCTTTCGACTCTCGTCCGAATGCGATAAACCAACTGAACACCTCCACCCGCCCCCAGACGCTCCAGTTGAGTCGTGATTACTCATCTAGCCCCGCCATCCGGCACAAGCCGCCAGCACATGAGTAAATAATACCCAACTCCGCCCCTCCGCTTCCCTCCACCCGGCCGCGGCCGTCTTAATCCATGGAATTTTGCTCGAATAAGCCGCACCATTTTCTAAAATTTATAGCACGCCTCTATCATGCGGGCGCTTCCATCCTGTGTTACTGTAAGCATATAGGGAGGAGATTTCGCCATGCAGAGGATCCGGCAGCTGACCCAGAGCGTGTTCTTCAAATTCTCGGCTGCCTTCATCGCCGTCGGCTTGATTCCGTTGTCCCTCCTCAGCTTCTATTCCGTGCAGACCTTTACCTCGCACGTCGAACGGTATACGGAGGACAACCTGCGCCAGATGGTGCTATATATGAGCTACAACGTCAACTCGGCCTTGACGCAGTACGACGACATCTCGAAGCTGATGTACACCGGCCGGTACGACGGGTACGTAGAGGGCTCCGCCGACAACCAGACGCGCAACGTGAACGAGCTCGAGCAAATCAATTCCGTGCCGATCGACGGTTTTCTGAAAACGCTTCTTTACAGCGATTCCTATATGACGAGCGTGTACTTTATCCGGGAGTCGGACGGCAAGCTGTACTACCAGTCCAAGGTCAATACCGCGTTCGTGCAGGACAAGCTGCCGCTAGCCGAGTGGCTCCCCGTCCTGAGGGAGCGCCCGCGCAACGTCGCCTTTTTCCCCACGCACAAGATGGACTATTATCACGGTTCGAGCCGGGACGTCCTGACCGTGGGCCGCAATCTCATCGATACGTCCGGTCCTCTTACGTCCGAGCCTAGGGTGGTAGGAACGCTTCTGTTCGACGTCGACACGGCCATGTTCGATCCGTTCTTCGCGGAGATGAAGCTTAGCCAGGGCGACGAGCTGTTCGTTCTGGACGGCGGAGGACGGGCGTTCTTCAGCAACAGGCAGGACGTCTATGGAAGCGCGGCCCGCGTCGAGACTAAGCCGAACGGGAAAATGCTCACGATCAGCGAGCCGATTCCGTATCTGCAGGGCACGGTCGTGGCGAGCATCTCGAAGAGCCGGCTGTTCGAGCAGCTGGCGACGACGCGTTCGGCCGTGTTTATCGCCATTCTCGCGTGCGGCGGCGTTCTCATCGGGATGGGCATCTGGTTCTCGCGCCGGCTTGCCGCTCCGATCCGAAGCGTCATCCAAGGGATGGTGAAGGCGGAATCCGGCCACCTGGAGACGAGGGTCGCGGTTCGCAGCCAGGACGAGATCGGCCGGCTCGGCCACGGCTTCAACCGGATGGTCGCCCGCCTGAAGGCGTTCATCGACGACGCCTACGTCGCGGAGATCAAGCAGAAGCAGGCCGAGCTGAACGCGCTCAAGAGCCAGATTCGCCCGCATTATTTGTACAACACGCTGGAGGTCATTCGCATGAACGCGGTGCACAGCGACGCCCCGGAAGTCGGGGAGATGATCCTGTCGCTCTCGAATCAGTTGAAGTACGTGATCGATTACGGGGAAGAATGGGTGACGCTCCGGGAGGAGCTGGATCATCTGCGGGACTATTTCTATATCATCGAAGTCCGGTTCGAGAACCGGTACGAGCTTCGAATCGACATCGCGCAGGACGTCAACATGGACTGGGCCGTGCCGAAGCTCAGCCTGCAGCCCTTCGTCGAGAATGCCGTTCAGCACGGGCTGAAGCCTCAAGGCCGCGGCAGCATCGAGATCTCGATCGTCCGGCAGCAGGACAGGCTTGCGCTGACGGTTACCGACGACGGGATCGGAATGGACAAGCCGGAGGCGGACCGGATCGCGAAGATGCTGGCGAGCGGGGGAGCGCCGGCCGGCCACGTCGGGATCAAGAACGTGCACGAGCGCATCCGGTCGTTATGCGGGGAATCCTTCGGAGTCGCGGTGACCAGCCGCCCGCACATCGGCACGTCCGTTACGCTCGAAATACCGATAAGGGAGGTGCCGAAGCATGATCCGGATTCTGCTCGCGGATGACGAGCCGCTTATTCTCAAAGGGCTTCGCAAGCTGATCGACTGGGAGGCGCTCGGCATGGAGATCGTCGGCCAAGCCGGAGACGGCGGCGAGCTGCTGGAATTGCTGGAGAGCCTGCGTCCCGACCTGATCATCAGCGACATCAGCATGCCGCACCTGTCGGGCATCGACATCATCAAACGGATCAACGAGCGGGGGCTGCTGGTCAAGGTCGTGTTCATCAGCGCCTACCAGGAATTCTCCTATGCCCGCGACGCGGTGGCCTTCGGGGCGGTAGATTATCTCGTCAAGCCGATCCGCAAGCCGCAGCTGGAGCAGGTGCTGCGGAAGGCCGCTCTGCTCATTGGCGAGCAGCAGGAAGAGGAGAGGCGCAAGGGCAAGCTCAAGCTGTACGAGCGCAAGGTTCGCCAGGAAGAATTGGAGGAAGGGTTCGGCCGGCTGATCGACGGGACGCTGCCCCCTGCCTCCGAGACCGTTCGCCTTCTGACGGCGGAGCTGAAGGGGCCGCGCTTCGGGGTCGGCATCGCGGAAGCGGAGCTGGGAGGCGAATCGGACAAATGGAGCGAGAAGGAGAAGAAGCTCGTCGATTTCGCCATGGGGAACGTTCTGCAGGAGGCGATCGGCGGCTCGGGAATCGGCCATGTTTTCCGACATAACGGCAGACTCGCGTTTATCTGCTCGGCCGGAAGCCCGGAAGAATGGACGCGGCTGGCGTCCGAGCTCCATCGCAGCATCCGGACGTTCCTTAAGTTAAGCGCCGCGATCGGCATCGGCCGGCTGGCGGATTCCGCGGCCGGCCTTCCGGCCGCTTACCGGGAAGCGGAACAGGCGCTCGGGATGACCTATTTCGTCGGTCTCGGCCGCGTCATCGCCTATGAACCTCCGGCGCCGGCCGAAGCGGCCCGTTCCGCGAACGAAGGGCTGGACCGCCATCAGCGGCGAGTGACCGCCGCTTACGCGGCGGGCGACGCGAACGCCGTTCGCGAGGAGCTGGACCGGATGCTGGAGGCGATCCGCGCCGCGGCGCTCGGCAACCGGCCGCTTGCCGTCGCGACGTGTTTCTCGGCGATGACGTACATCGTCCAGGAGCTTGGCAAGCAGGGGCTGCTGGAGCCGGAACGGGCCGCAGGCCGGCAGGAGCTCCAGACCCGGCTGGACGCCCTTCCTTCGTTCGATCGGCTGAAGGAGGAGATCGCGGCCATCGCCGAGGAGCTGTTCCGGGCCATCGAGGCGGAATCGGGGAACAAGGACAACGCGGTGATGGCCAAGGTGAAGCAATATATCGACGACCATTACGCGGAGGACGTGACGCTGGAATCGGCGGCCGGCGTGTCGTTCATGAACCCGAGCTACTTCAGCTACTTCTTCAAGAAGCATACGGGGCAGAACTTCAAGCAGTACGTGACGGAGGTCCGAATGAAGGAGGCGGTCCGCCTGCTGCTGCGCACGGATCTAATGGTCTATGAGATCGCCGAGCGGGTCGGGTACAATAACGCCCGCCATTTCAGCGACCTGTTCCGCCGGATGTACGGGCAGCTGCCCAACGATTACAGGCAGGCGAAGAGCCGCCAGGAATGACCGGGAGCTCCCGGTCATTCTCGTTCCAAGGGCGCGGCCGGCCGATGGGCAACCTGCTCGAAAATGCCGCACCTCGAGCTAAAGAAATTGCATTCTAGACGAACCGGCGATTTGGTACTCTTAACCCAAGGTAAGCGTTTACCGGGAAGCATCCGGATGCTTCGGGCGGCGCGGCCGGACAACATATATACGAATAGGGGAGACGAATACACGATGGTATCTACGAAGACGGCTAAGCTGGTTACCTTGCCGCTCGCGCTTGCGCTCGTTCTGTCCGCATGCGGCGGCAACAACGACGGCGGATCGAACGGAGCGGGCGCGAGCGCTTCGGGCGGAGAGGCGAGCCAGCCGGCAGGCTCGGGCGGCGCTTCCTCCTCGCCCGCGAAGGAAGTCAGCTTCACGATCGGCTACGCGACCGGCGATCCGGCGACCAAGCAAGCGATCGCCGACTCGATCAAGGCGTTCACGGAAGCCAATCCGACTATCAAAATCAAGGATATCAGCGAAGGAACCACCTCCTCCTACCTCGACTGGCTGAAGACGAAGGACGCCGTCGGCGAATTCCCGGATCTGGTCGAGATGCGCGATACGGAGGTGTTCGCGGAGGCGGGCAAAATCGTCGAGCTGCCGTCGGAGCTTCGCGACCTGTTCAAGACGCTGCCGGCCGTGGACGGCAAGATCTACAACGCGCCGCTGACGCTGAATGCTCCTCAGGGCATCATCTACAGCAAGAAAGCCTACGAAGAAGCCGGAATTACGGAGCTCCCGAAGACCTACGACGAGTTCCTGGCGGCCCAAGAGAAGCTGAAGGCCAGCGGAATCACGCCGATCGTCGTAGGCGGCAAGGATATTTTCCACATGGGCTTCTGGCTCAACAAGTTCCTGATCGACGAGGTATACGCAAGCGATCCGGACTGGAACTCGAAGCGCACCGCCAAGCAGGTCAGCTTCACGGACGCGAACGTCGTCCAGGCGATGACCGACTACAAGGAGCTGTTCTCGAAGTACGTGGACAAGGGCTGGCTCAGCACGGCGGACAACCAGACGGCTTCCATTCTGGTCGCGGGCAAAGCGGCCCAGCTGTTCTCCGGACCGTGGATGTTCACGCAGATTCAGCAGGCCGACCCGAGCTTCGAATTCGGGTTCTACGCCCTGCCGGACCGCGAAGGCAAGCGCAGCGTGATCGGCCTTCCGTCCCCGGCGGGCTGGAGCCTCTCCTCGGAAGCGGCGAAGAACGCGGACAAGGCGGCGGCGATCGAATCGTTTATCCGGTTCTTCTTCTCCAAGGATCAATACGCGAAGTATCTGACGACCGTGAACGGAATTCCGTCCACGAAGGAAGAGATCTCCTACCAAACGACAGAGCAGATGCAGACCGTGCTGGAGCTCATGAACGACGAGACGGTCGCGAAGTCGCTCGCCATCAACAACTGGTGGGGCGAGAACCAGATTCCTCCGCAGTTCCGCAACTGGTATTACAAGCTGATGCAGGAGCTGGTCGTCAAGGACGGCGACGTCGCGGAGTACATGAAGAAGGCCGACGAAGAATACGACACCGAAGTGGCGGCGAACCAACAATAAACGGCCGACCGGCAGTGCACAAGGGGAACCTCCGCTGGCCGCGGGGGTTCCTTCTTGATTAAGCAGTTCGCGCATGAGAGGAGAGAAAAGCATGGCCATGCCGTATGTAAGCGAAGAGAAAAAAGCTTTATCCGCGTCGGTTGCCAAGAGACGAAGAAAATGGCAATCGTATGCCCTGTTGTTCATTTTGCCCTCGTTCATCCTGTACGCTCTGTTCGTGATCGTTCCGACGGCAAGCAGCGCGTACCTCAGCTTCACGTCCTGGGACGGCGTCAGCAGCGACATCCGGTACATCGGGTTCGCCAACTTCGAGGAGATCTGGCACAGCGAACGCGTGCATAACGCGCTCAAGAATACGCTCCTGATCACGGCGGCGCTCGTCGTGCTGGAGAACGTCGTCGCCATCGCGCTCGCGATGCTCGTCGACAACGTCCGCTGGCTCCGCAACCTGTTCCGCACCGTGTTTTATTTTCCGGTTCTGCTGAGCGGGATCGTCATGGGCTTCATCTGGAACATCATTCTCAACTACAACTTCGGCGTCCTGAACCAGCTTCTGGCCAAGATCGGCCTCGAATCGATCGCCATCGACTGGCTGGGCGACCCGAATTATGCGATGATTTCGATTATTCTCTCAACGGTATGGAAATCCGCGGGTTACTATATGGTCATCTATCTGGCCGGTCTCCAGAGCATTCCCGCCGATCTGTCGGAGGCGGCCGCCATCGACGGCGCCAACCGCTGGCAGCAATTCCGCCACGTCACGCTTCCGCTGCTGGCCGGCGCCATGACCGTCTGCTCGGTGCTGTCGATGATCGGCTCGCTCAAGATCTTCGACCAGATCGCGGTCATGACGGACGGAGGCCCGGGCTTCGCGACGGAGACGCTGACCTACATCATCTACAAGGTGGGCTTCAGCGAGATGAGGCAGGGCTTCGGAACCGCGATGGCGCTCGTGCTGTTCCTGCTCATTCTTATTATCACGGTCATTCAGGTCAAGGTGCTTCGCAAAAGGGAGGTGCAGCTCTAGGATGGACAGAAGACGCAAGTGGAGCAACGCGATCCTTTTCCTGATCACTCTGGCGCTGGCCGTCGTCTTTTTCTTCCCGATCTTCTTCAACCTGATGTCCGCCTTCAAGAGCAATCCGGAGATCATGCGCGACGCCGTCGCTTTTCCGAAGACGTTCTATCTGGAGAGCTTCGAGTATCTGCTGACCGAGACGGACTTCCCGGCGGCGATCGCGAACAGCCTGCTGTTGACGCTGCTGTCGATCCTGTTCATGGTGCTGATCATCCCGATGGCGGGCTACGCGATCGAACGCCATGACCGGCCGTGGACGAGATTCGTATTCGTATTCTATCTGGCCGGGATGATGATCCCGTTCCAGGCGTACATGATCCCTCTGTTCAAGGAGCTAAAGATGCTAGGCTTGTTCGGCAACCTGTCGGGACCGATCGCCATCTACATCTCCGGTTCCGTCGGCTTCGGCTGCCTGCTTTACACGAGCTTCCTGAAGGGCATTCCGCGGGAGATCGAGGAGTCGGCCGAGATGGACGGGTGTACGCGCTACGGCATTTTCTGGCGGATCGTCTTCCCTCTGCTCGGGCCGTGCACAGCCAGCATGATCGTCCTGCAGGGACTTGGAATCTGGAACGACTTCCTGATGCCGATGCTTGTGCTGCCTTCGGGCGAGCCGAAAACGATGATCGTGGAGATCTTCTACTACGTGGGCGAGTTCTCGTCGCGCTGGGACATGATTTTCGCGGGAACGACGCTGTCCATCGTGCCGGTGCTGATCGTATTCGTGTTCCTGCAGAAGTATTTCGTCAAGGGACTGGCGTCCGGCGCCATCAAGGGATAAAGAGCATAACAGGGGAAAGAAGGCGGAAGGAATGCTGAACGGAGCCGAACAGGCGTGGGTTGGCGAAGTCATCGCGAGAATAACGGAGAAAATGAGCTGGGTCAGCGAGAAATCGAAGGATAAGATCCCCTACACGGCGATCGGGGGGGAGCATGACGATCGTTCCTCGCATAATCCGAGCGGCAACGCGGCCGACGGGATCAACTGGTGGACGAACGGCTTCTGGGGCGGCATGCTGTGGCTGATGCACCACGAGACCGGACATGAGAAGTACAGAGCAATCGCGGAAAAGTCGGAGGCCAAGCTGGACCGCTGCTTCGAGGAGTTCTGCGGGCTGCATCACGACGTCGGGTTCATGTGGCTTCCGACCAGCGTGGCGAACTATAAGGTGACGGGGAATCCGGATTCGCGCAAGCGGGCCTTGCACGCCGCCAACCTGCTGGCCGGGCGCTTCAACCTGGCGGGCGGCTTCATCCGCGCATGGAACGACCTGGACGAGGGGGACACCCGGGGCTGGGCGATCATCGACTGCATGTTCAACATCCCGCTGCTCTATTGGGCAACGGAGGAAACGGGAGACCCGAGGTTTAAGCAGATCGCCATGAGGCATGCGGACACGACGATGGAGGCCTTCGTCCGGCCGGACGGCTCGGTCAACCATATCGTCGAATTCGATCCGGCAAACGGAGGGGTGGTCCGGACGTATGGCGGGCAAGGGTACGAGGAAGGCTCCTCCTGGACGAGAGGGCAGACGTGGGCGCTGTACGGCTTCATGATGAGCTATCGGCATACGGGCAAGCCGGAATACCTCGACACGGCCAAGCGGATCGCGCATTACTTCATCGCGAACATTCCGGAGGACGGCGTCATTCCGGTCGACTTCCGCCAGCCGAGCGAGCCGCGGCTCACGGACGACACGGCCGCGGCGATCGCGGCCTGCGGCCTGATCGAGATCGCCAAGGCGGTCGGCGACCGGGAGCGGCGCCTCTATCTGGACGCGGCGCTCAAGCTTCTTAGGACGCTAGACGCGCGCTGCGACTGGTCCCGAGATTCCGACGCGATCGTGCAGTACGGCTCGGCGGCTTACCATGCGGCGTCCCACCATCATCCGATCATCTACGGCGACTATTATTTCATGGAAGCGATCTTTAAGCTGAAGGGCAACGAACTGTATTTGTGGTGAGGCGAAGCGGGTACGGGGATGGCCCCGTACCCGTTCTCAGCGTTCCGGCGCTGCTTGCCCAAGCGTTTTCGCATAAATAGTTGTCGTATACTTCGTAATGGCTTCGTCGTAATCCGGATACGGGTATCCGTGGCTTTCCGATACGGCCTTCGAGTATTTTCTAAACAATTCAAAACAGGAGAATAAAGATCGCCACGTCTCCGGGTACCCGTTCCCGGAATAGGTGGACAGGAGGCGTTCCCAATCTTCATTCGGGAGGTAACGATCGATAAATTTATAGTTCTTCCCTACGCTGAAGTCGTACCCTCGCTCCGACCCGATTTTCCAGGCCATCATTCTCAATAGATTCGGTCTAGCCACCTCGTTCAGATGGTCGATGGCAAACAGGATTTCCTTCCTCGCCAAGCCTTTTGCCACGTAAGTGGAAACCATCCAGAACTCGTTGCAGCAATCGTCGAATTCCCTTGCGGTCGGCTTTCGGATCCAATATTGACGATCGTTCGCGACGACTTCCTTCCCGATCCGAGCGTCCTTATCGAGCAAGACCTCCACTAACCCGTCGCTGTTGGCGAAGTAATCCTCTGCCTCGCTAATCGGAATAAGCGTAAGGTCTACCTTGTTCCCATCCTCGAACAGCATTAAATAGGAGAACCAATTCCCTAACTCGGGCGGAAAAAGCTCCATGTCCTCGGGCTTCTGCATCATGAGGCGATTCCCGAAAGCGCTCAGCCACCGATCATTCTCCTTAAAGGAATCCATGTCCGTCACAAAGTAAGAGATGTCATAGTCTTGGAACGGATCGGGGGGAATGTTCTTGTTGGTCCGCGACCCTTCCAACGTGACCAGTCGAATTCGATCGTCATTCCTTGCAAAATCGAGCAGGATGTTCATCATTTCTTGTTCGCTTCTCAATGGTCATCCTCCGTTCCGGTCGTTAAGTCGCTTGCGGCCATTGTTGACCTCATTATATCTTGTTCTCTATTTATCGTCTTCTTCTACCGCTCCTGCCGGACCGCGCGGCTTCCCCGCGTCGCTTCAGTGGCGACGGTTATCCCGCGAACCCGACGGCGTTCCCTTCCTATGAGGACGATGCCCGCGATAACGAGAAGGCCGCCCGACCATTGCGGCCATCCCGCGGACTCTCCCAGGACGAGGACGGACAAGAGCAGCGCCGTAAACGGCATCAGCCCGGAGAAGGCGGCCGCGGTCGTCGCCCGGCAGCGCTTGATGCCTTCGTACCAGAAGACGAACGCGAGAGCGGTGACGATCGGCCCGTACCAGATGAACGCCAGCCATTCCGTCCATCCCAGCGCGGCCAGGCTGGCGGCGGGATTCTCGAACAGGGAAGGGATTAGGCACAGAACGAATGCCATGGCGGTTACCAGAGTCGTCTGCACGATCGGGGACACGGGCTCTTCGCGGGCGGACCCGCTCTTCAGGGCGCCGAAACGGGACAAGATGTTGAACAGCGATTCGCTGATCGCGGCGCACAGCACCAGGACGTTCCCCAGGAGGTGACTCGCCTGGAACGCCTCGCCGGCCGTCGGCCATCGCTGGATCAGCAGGATGCCTCCTATCGTGCAAGCCACCCCAAGAAGCTTCGCCCGGTCCATCGTTTCTTTAAGCGCGGCATAGGCGAGAAGGACGGTGACGGCCGGAGTCGCTCCGGTTAAGATACCTGCTTCTCCCGCGCTAGTATGCTGCAGGCCGTACAGCAGAAACAGGCGGAACAAGAACATCCCGAACAAGGCCTGAAGCGCCAGCACCGCCCATTGTCGGCGGGACAAGCGGAGCAACGTTCTCAAGGCCTCCTTCCCGCACAAGGGAAGCAAGAAGAGCAGAGCTGCCAGCAGGCCGACCGCCGCAATCGTAAAAGTCCCCGCTTGGCCGCTAAGCAGCCGCGCCGAGATGACCGAGCTGCCCGCCAGCGAGAACGCGCCGAACAAGCATAGCATTCCTTTCCAACGTTCCAACCTCCCACATCCTTAAAGAGAAACTGTGCTACAATCGTAATGGAACAAACTGGTTCGGCCAAGAACCAGTTCAGCGCCAATTCATGAGGACCAGTTGGAGGGAGCATGTGGGGAATCGAGTTGAGAAGGGATAGCGAGGTGCCCCTGAAGCGTCAGATTTATCAGGCGCTGACGGAGCGAATCTTAAGCGGAACGCTGCAAGGGGGAGAAGCCCTCCCGTCGACGCGCGAGTTGGCAAGCGGGCTTCGGATCTCCCGCAATACCGTGAACGAGGCTTACGAGATGCTGATATCGGAAGGCTTCGTCCTCAGCCGCCAAGGTTCTCCGACCCGGGTTGCCGAGGGCTTGCGCCTGCGCCGGGACGTCCGAACCGACAAGGGCGCCTCGCGGCCGGAGACCGCGCCGACCGCTTGGTTGGCCGACTTCCGGACGGGGCAGCCGGATTTGCGGCAGTTCCCTCGCTACGTCTGGCAGCGGCTCTCGCAGAACGCTCTCCGCGGCATGACGCCGGAGCTGCTCGGCTATACCGGTCCGCAGGGCTTGCCGGCGCTGCGCGAGGAGATTGCCGCTTGGCTTCGGCGAAGCAAGGGGATGGCCGTTCGCGAGGAGGACCTCTTCATCACGGCGGGAGCGACTCATGCGCTTCATGTTGCGGCCGACTTGGTCTCCCGCGAAGGACGGGAGATTCTCGTCGAAGATCCCTGCAACAAAGGGATGCTTCAGATCTTCCTGAATAAAGGGTGTACGATCGGGAGAATTTCCGCGGACGAGCAAGGCTTGCGGACGGAAGAACTGGACGGGCGCCAAGCCTGCGCCGTTTATGTGACCCCTTCCCACCAGTTCCCCCTAGGGGGGATCCTGCCGGCCGGCCGCCGCGCCGCCCTGATCCGCTTCGCCCGGGAGAGCGACAGCTATATCGTGGAAGACGATTACGACAGCGAGATCAGGTATTACGGCGATCCCGTCGCTCCGTTGCATGCGATGGATCCCGAGCGGGTGATCTACATCGGAACCTTCAGCAAGGTGCTGTTCCCGGGGCTCCGGATCGGGTACGCGATCGTTCCTCCCGAGCTTCAGCCGCGCTGGCGCTCCCTGCGCACCCATACGGACGTGCAGAATCCGCCCTTCGAGCAAGCCGTTCTGGCGGAATTTCTCCGTACGAGAAAGTTCGACCGGCATCTCGGCCGGATGCGCAAGCTCTACGGGGAGCGAAGGCAGGTTCTGCTGGCGGCCATGGAGGAGGCCTTCGGGGATCGATGGCGTTCCTGGGGGGACGCGGCCGGCTTGCATCTTGCCGTGCAATTCCCGGGCAGGCGATTCGACGATTCCTTCCTCGAAGCCTGCCGGAAGCGCGGGATTCGCCTCGCCTCGGTCGAACAGCACGCCCTTCGGAAGGGCGATCATCGGGACAAGCTGCTGTTCGGGTATGGCCATCTGGAGCCGGAGGAGATTCGCGGCGGGATTCGGCTGCTGAAGGAGTTTATGGACGAGGGCGTCGCCGATTCGTGAAGAGTTCCGATAGATAGAGAAGGCTGCCCGTTTCGGGCGGCCTTTATCTTTGTTTAAATCTCAAAATATACTTAGGAACCGATATCAGTTAGATGATATAATTGCAAAAAATGGGAGGCGGGAATCGATAGATTCGATCGGCTTTCCCGCGAAGATGATTGGATAGCTAAGAAGGAGGATTCCCCCTTGTTCCGACGACGCAGTAAGACATTTGTGCTCCTCTGCCTTTCCTTCGTAATGGCATTGACGGTCTCTCCGTTCAGCGCGCTTGCCAGCATGCCGAAGTTCCAAACCGTAACGCCGACTTATTCTTTACCGGGTTACATCAACGATATTGCCTTCGCGGACGTGAACGGGGATGGCAACCAGGACGCGATCCTGGCGAATTCCACTACTAACGAGGTAGAAGTCTGGTATGGCAACGGCGATGGAACGCTACGGACAACGCCGTCTACGGTTTATCCGGCCGGCGATTCTCCCAGAGGCGCCGCTGTCGCCGATTTTAACGGCGACGGTTATCCGGATGTCGCGATCAGTAATTATCACTCCGATAATGTTTCGATTTTACTTGGCAACGGTAGCAATCTCGTTTCCGCGGGCACTTATATGACAGGACCGGGATCGGGTCCGCACGGAATTACTGCGGTAGACCTGGATCAAGACGGGTACGTGGACCTTGCCATCGCGGCGAATGATACGAGCCGGCTCGTCGTTCTCTACGGCGATGGGGCGGGAGCTTTCGAAGCTCCTGTCGACTTTCCCGTCGGAGCTTATCCGAGCTGGGTTATTACAGCCGATTTTAACCGGGATAACTTTCCCGATATAGCCGTTGCCAATGATGGCAACCCCAGTTCCGACATCAGCATTCTATTGAACAGCAAGGCGGGAAGGGGGAGCCAATTCGAAAACGATAAGAGAGCGGATGGTGGAATCAGTACCCCTACCGCCATGGTATCCGGCGATTTCAATAAAGACGGGTGGGCGGATTTGGCAACGGCCGATAATGGCGCAGACGGCGCTGCAGTTCTCCTGGGCAATGGGGATGGCACCTTTCAGTCGGCCGACCACTATCCGACCGGAAACGCTCCGATAGATATCGAGATGGGGGATTATGACGGCGACGGCAATTTGGATCTCGCCGTAATGGCCCAATGGACCACCACTACCATCCTCGCCGGAGATGGATTAGGGGGCTTTAGCGCGGGAGCCGTCTACCCGGTTGATGGGTACCTTAGTTCCGGCGACTTGAATAATGACGGTCTATCGGATTTGGCTATCTACTCCCCTAACTCCAGAAATCTTCAATTGCGAATAAGCAGGGCCGAAGGGGAACTCGCCTTGAGCGCCGCAACTTATTCCTTCTCCGAAAATGCCGGTAACGCGGTCATCACCGTCGACCGTACCGAAAGCTCGTACGGACAAACGAAGGTCCGAATTCGAACCACGGACGGTACGGCCGCCGCCGGAATCGATTATGCGGCGGTTGAAGATACGATCGCGTTCGGCCCGGGAATGTCCTCGATGACGTATTCGATTCCGCTCCTCGACAATTCCGTACGTACCGCGGACCGAACGTTCACCGTCACGATCTCCGATCCGACGAACGAAGCGGAACTAGGCGCGCTGACGAGCGCCACCGTCACGATCCAGGAGGACGATCCCGTTCCGGACACGGCTGCGCCGATCGTTGATGCCTCGAAGTTTGCCGCAGAAGACAACTACGGCGGTACGCCCGACCGCCTGGCAGGGGGATCGGGCGCGGTAGGCGAAAGCGGCGCGATCGTCCGCGCTTATCCGTGGGACGACGCCGACGGCGACGGCGCGGTCGATGCGGGCGAGCTAAGCGTATCTCCGATCGCGCTCGGGACAAGCATGGCAGACGGCTCCGTCGCGCCCGCCGATATCGGAGACCTCTCGCCCGGCACTTACAAGTATGTCATCACCGCGACCGATGCGGCGAACAATGAGTCGCCGCGGACGGCTGTCGCAGCTCTAACTATCGTGTTAACGAAAACGAGAGCGGATAATGCGGATTTAAGCAACCTGACGCTGAGTGTCGGCACGCTCGATCCCGTATTCGTGCCCGCGACTATGGGTTATGCAGCGAATGTGGCGAACGGCGTCTCTTCGCTGACGGTGACACCGACGCTAGCCGATAGCGGCGCGATGGCCGAGGTGCGGATTAACGGTGGTGCTTATGCGTCGGTAGCTAGCGGAATCGCGAGCAGTACGCTAAACTTGAACGTCGGCGCCAATACCATCGACGTACGAGTGACGGCGCAGGACGGCACCACGACAAAAACTTACACCGTAACGGTAACGCGGGCGGCGAGCGCAAACGCGGATTTAAGCGGCCTGGAGCTGAGCGCCGGCACGCTCGATCCCGCGTTCTCGCCGGGGACCGTGAGCTATACGGCGAATGTATCCAACAGCGTCTCTTCGCTGACGGTGACGCCGACTTTGGCCGACAGCGATGCGACGACTGAAGTGTGGGTCAACAGCGACGCCTATGAGGCGGTCGCGAGCGGAATCGCAAGCGGTGCGCTCCACCTGAACGTCGGCGCCAATATCGTCGACGTACGAGTGACGGCGCAGGACGGCATCACGACGAAAACGTATACGGTAACGGTGACGCGGGCGACGAGCGCGAATGCGGATTTAAGCGGCCTGGAGCTGAGCGCCGGCACGCTCGATCCCGCGTTCGCGCCGGGGACCGTGAGCTATACGGCGAATGTAGCCAATGGCGTCTCCTCGCTCACGGTTACGCCGACTGTAGCCGATAGCGGCGCGACGGCCGAGGTGCGGATTAACGGCGGAGCCTATGCGTCGGTCGCCAGCGGAATCGCGAGCAGTACGCTAAACTTGAACGTCGGCGCCAATACCGTCGACGTTCGCGTCACGGCACAGGACGGCACCACGACAAAAACCTACACGGTAACGGTGACGCGGGCGGCGAGCGCAAACGCGGATTTAAGCGACCTAGCGCTGAGCGCCGGCACGCTCGATTCCGCGTTCGCGCCGGGGACCGTGAGCTATACGGCGAATGTAGCCAATGGCGTCTCCTCGCTCACGGTTACGCCGACTGTAGCCGATAGCGGCGCGACGGCCGAGGTGCGGATTAACGGCGGAGCCTATGCGTCGGTCGCCAGCGGAATCGCGAGCAGTACGCTAAACTTGAACGTCGGCGCCAATACCGTCGACGTTCGCGTCACGGCACAGGACGGCACCACGACAAAAACCTACACGGTAACGGTGACGCGGGCGGGGAGCGCAAACGCGGATTTAAGCGACCTTGCGCTGAGCGCCGGCACGCTCGATTCCGTGTTCTCGCCGGGGACCGTAAGCTATGCGGCGAATGTGGTCAACAGCGTCTCTTCGCTGACGGTGACACCGACTGTAGCCGATAGCGGCGCGACGGCCGAGGTGCGGATTAACGGTGGTGCTTATGTGTCGGTCGCGAGCGGTGCGCTCCACCTGAACGTCGGCACTAATACCGTCGACGTGCGAGTGACGGCACAAGACGGCACCACGATGAAAACGTACACGGTAACGGTGGAACGGGCGGCGAGCGGGAATGCGGATTTAAGCGACATTGCGCTGAGTGCCGGCACGCTCGATCCCGCGTTCGCGGCAGCGACCGCGAGCTATACGGCGAATGTGGCGAACGGCGTCGCCACGTTGACGGTGACGCCGACGGTAGCCGATAGCGGCGCGACGGCCGAAGTGCGGGTCAACGGCAACGCCTATGAGGCGGTCGCGAGCGGAAGCGCAAGCGGTGCGCTCCACCTGAACGTCGGCGCCAATACCGTCGACGTTCACGTAACGGCGCAGGACGGCACCACGACGAAAACCTACACGGTAACGGTGACACGGGCGGCTTTCTATGCCGGCGAGGTCCCTCTTTTATCCGGAAATAACGATCTGCAGTCGCTCTCCGTGTGGGGTAGCGATGACCGGGAGATTCGGATCACGCCTTCCTTCAATAAAGGTCTAGTGCAATATAAAGCGGAAACCGAATCGGAACAGGTGGAGATCCGAGTCAGGGCCGATCGTGCTTCCTCTACGGTAACCATAGGGGGGACGGTAATCACCGATTCGATTTCCGTTATGCTGAAGGAAGGAGAGAATACGTTCGTTCTCGCCGTCAAAGCGGAGAACGGCACGATCAAGACCTATACCCTGTCCATCAGCCGCTTGTCGGCGAACGCCGGGACAGAGACTGAGACCGAGAGTCCTCCTTGCGCATTAACCGATATTAAAGGCCACTGGGCAGAGCAAATGATATGCGAAGCGGCCGCGGAAGGTATCGTCGAAGGCGATTCTGCTGCGAGTTTCCATCCTGACGGGCTGGTGACGCGGGCGGAATTCGCAGTCATGCTGCTGCGGACGCTGGACATATCTCCCGATTCGGAGACGGATAAGCTGCTGTTCGCCGACAGCTCGAAAATCCCTTCCTGGGCAATAGGTTCGATAAGCGCCGCAGTAGAGCTGGGCATTCTGGATGGCTATTCGGACGGAACGCTTCGGCCGCAGCAGTCGATTAGCAGAGCCGAGGTGGCAGCGATGATCGCCAAAGCCGCGAAGTGGGAGCCGAGCGGAACCCAAACCTCCTTCGCCGACGATGCCGATCTTCCAACCTGGGCGAAAGGCTTTATTCATTCGGCAGTCCAGCAGGGCGTGCTGGTCGGGCGCTCCGGCAACCGATTCGCTCCGGATGCCTGGATGACAAGAGCTGAAGCAACGGTCGCTCTTCTCCGGCTGAGATAACCATTTCTTCAGGCTGTTGATAAAGTGTCTATCAGACATTAGGCGTGCCCGTAACATTGCGATTTCTATTTAGGTATTTTTGTGCATCTATTCACTTTATCCTGACGCTGAACCGGCGAGGGTGAGGAGATCGTCTCGAATGAGACTATCTCGGCCTGCCAACGGGAAATACAGGGCTCGAATTTTGAAAACTAGAGAACGGGTTTCTCGACAGCCCGAAGAAATCCCTCCGTAGAGAATCTTCTGCGGAGGGATTTTTTTAAGCTTCCCCCGACAGAAGCCGGGCAAGCTTGGAGGGCGTGTCGTCCTCGTTCGCCGGAAGGTTGATCGTCACGGTAAGGTGGGGAGCGTCGGAGACGAGGAACGAGATTTGGTCGAACACAAGCCGGCCGGCCGTCGGATGGTGATTGATTTTCCGGCCCTCGGGACCATTCAGGACATCGTGCATCGGCCACCATTCGCGGAACTCCGCGCTGGCCCGGCTCAAGTCTCCGATGAGCTCCATCCACCAGGGGTCGCCGGGGAATTGGCCGTAGTTCGCCCGAAAATGAGCCAGACGGTGCCGGGCGTGATTCTCCCAATTCTCCCGAAGCATCTCGCGCACGTAAGGCGACGTGAACGTCCGCCAGAGGCTGTTGCGCTCTCGTGGAGACATTCGCTCATAGTCCCCATAAATCGTAGAGGCCGCCTTGTTCCAGGCTACGATATTCAAGCGCGGATCGGTGACGTAGGCCGGATTCGTTCCTTGTCCGTCTAGGAAGGCTTGCAGCAGAGGAGGAACGGAGTTCTCCGGCAAAGCCGAATCGGCGGGCAGCTGCTGAAGGGCCAGAAGGAACAAGTGCTTGCGCTCGTCCGAATCGAGCTCCAGGGCCCGGGAGAGGCTCTCCAGCACCTGGGCGGACACTTGGATCGGCCGCGCTTGCTCCAGCCACGTGTACCAATCCGCGCTAATGCCCGCCAGCATCGCGACTTCCCCTCGCCTTAGCCCCGGCGTGCGTCTTCGGCCATCGCCCGGCAGCCCCGCCTGTTCGGGCCGAATCCTCGCTCTTCGCGTTCGCAGGAATTGAGCCAGCTCCTGCAGACGTTCCTTCGACGATGCTTCCATTCCTTCCATCGGCTCCCTCGATCGATCTTCTCTTAAACTAGGAGAAGAACTCCTAGGATAAACTCTCCGCTTATTCTCGGTTATTATCCATTATACACTTCCCCTTGGGGCGCAAGCGATTTTATCATCCACGTTGCAAAGGGGAATGAACTTGAACAAAGCTGTTTCTATCCAGTCCGATAGAGGAGCAAGACGATTAGCCAAATCGTTGCTGCTTCTCGGAATTTCGATCGGGTACTTTATGGTGTTATTGGATACGACGATCGTGAGCGTGGCGCTTCCCGCCATTCGCGACGATCTGGGAGGAGGGGTAAACGGCCTGCAATGGGTAGTCAACGCCTACACGATCGTGTTCGCGGCGCTGCTTCTGTCGATGGGCGCCTTGGCGGACAAGTGGGGGGCAAAGAGGGTTTATCTTATCGGTTTGGTTTTGTTTCTGATCGCATCGGCTCTGATGGCCGCCGCTCCTTCGCTCGGGATTCTGATCTCGCTGCGAGCCGTTCTCGGGGCGGGGGGCGCGGCCTTGACTCCGGCGTCGCTCGCCTTGATAGCCCGCGCCTTCCCGGATCCGGCGGAGCGTGCCCGGGCTCTCGGCATCTGGGCGGCAGTGACGGGCATCGCGATGGCGGCCGGGCCCGTCGTCGGAGGCTTCTTGGTCGATTCGATCGGCTGGCGCAGCATTTTCCTTCTGAACGTCCCGCTGGCTCTCGTCAGCTTGGTCGCAACCTCGCGGCTCATCGGCGAGACCGATCGCCGGCCGAATCGGAGCTTCGACGCGGGCGGCCAGCTTACGGCCCTCGCGGCTATTGCCGCCGTCTCCTTCGCCCTTATGGAAGGGGAGACGTACGGATGGAGCTCGCCCGCGATTCTCGCCTCGTTCGGAGCTGCTTTGGCCGGCGCCATCCTGTTCGCGATTCTCGAAACCAAGGCCAAGGATCCGCTGCTGCCGCTAGCCATGTTCCGGAATCGGGCGGTATCGGCGGGAATGCTGGCCGGAATGGCCATTAACGTCGGCTTGTCGGGCATTCTCTTCCTGCTGCCGTTGTATGACCAGCAGTTCCGCGGGCTGTCGGCCCATTCGGCCGGCCTGGCTCTGCTTCCGATGATGATTCCGCTCGCCTTCAATCCGATCCTCACCGGCAGGCTCGTCGGCCGGATCGGGGCCAGGCTCCCGATGACGGCGGGCTTCGCGCTGGCGGGAATCGGAGCCTTGGCGCAAGCCTGGCCGGAGGAGACGGGCCCCGCTTCTGCCTTCGCCGGCTTGCTGCTCATCGGGTTCGGGGTGTCCTTGACGATCCCTTCCTTGATGGCCGCCGTGCTCGCGTCCGTTCCCAAGGAACAGACCGGCACCGCCTCGGGCGCCCTGAACGCCAGCCGGCAGCTCGGCGCGACGCTCGGCGTCGCCATCCTCGGCTCGATTCTGAGCGGCAGCGCTTCTTTTATGGGAGGAATGAGGGCGTCGCTTCTCGTCGTGACCGTTCTTTTATTCGGCGGCAGCCTGCTTTCGTTTGCTTTTATTCCCGGCAAGAAGAACTAAAGCGCCCTGCCGGTTGCCCCGGAAGAGGGACGGGACCGTTCGCGGTACTCCGAAGGCGTCATTCCGGTTCTCTCCTTGAACAGGCGGTTAAAAAATTTAAGGTCCTGATACCCGACGGCGGCCGCGATGGAGCCGATCTTATCCGAGGTTTCTCCAAGCAGCCGGCAGCATTCCTTGATTCGGGCGTTCTGCACGTATTCGGTCAGAGACATTCCCGAAGCGCCGCGCACCGTTCGCTGCAGCTGCCGGACGCTGATGCCCATCTCCGCGGCTAACTCTCCGGCACGAACGCCTCCCGCGCAATCCCGCTCGATTCGCTCAAGCAGCTCCCGAATTCCGCTTCCGCCGGTCGGGAAGGGTGCTGCGGACCGGACGCGATCGAGCCGGCGGAGCAACACCAAGAGCTCGATCAACCCCGAATGCAGCAGGGCGGAATAGCCCGTCGTCCGCTCGCTCGATTCCAAGTATAGGCGCTGCAGAAGCCTTCCGGCTTCTCCGTTCGAATCGCGAACGGCGAGCCAGCGGCCTTGCCGTTCCAGCTCTTCGTAGAAGGACGGAATGTCCGGCTCCAGAGGAAAAGCTCCGAAGGCGCCTTCCAAGTACTCTCTCGTAAAGATGCAATTGTATACGGACAAGCGTCCTTTCGGCGAGGCGGCGCGGGGGCGGAACACGTGGGACACGCCGACGGGGATGTAGAAGAGATCCCCCTTGGCCACTTTGAAATGGGTGCCGCCGATATAGTGCTCGCCGTCTCCTTCCGCGACGATGCAGATCTCGATAAAGTCGTGGGCATGCTCCTGAAGCTGGAACGATTCCTCCGCCCGATTGACGCAGATGGGCAGCTCCGGCGTAAAGAACAGGGAGCCGGGCGTTAGCCAGATAGGCCGATGGACGGTCAAGAACGACAGCCTCCTTCTCGAGTGCTTTTCTTTTCATCATAGTCTATTAACCGGCATCTATCCATTTATTTTGTCCGATTCCACCGCATCATGTGTCCGATTCAACCCTAAAGGACGACGTCCGCCGAAGAGTAGAATAGAGAGGAAAATACCCCGAAGAAGGAGTCGACTTAAGATGGATGCTGGCGGGATCGCGTGGCAGGCGCAGTGGATATGGGGCGGCGAAGAGGACCGTCCGCGCAACGAATGGAGATGCTTCCGGCGCTCGTTCGAGCTGCCGGACCAAGGAGTACAGGAAGCCCGAATCTCGATCACGGCGGATTCCCGGTACGTTCTGTACGTGAACGGGATTCTTAGCGGAAGAGGCCCGGTACGCTCCTGGCCTTCCGAGCAGAGCTACAACGTTCATGAGGTCGGCCATCTGCTTCGCCAAGGAACGAACACGATAGCCGTGCTGGTCATCAGTTACGGATTGTCCACGTTCCAGTATCTGCTCGGCAAGGGCGGGCTTCTCGCCCAGCTGGAGGCCGAGACGAACGCGGGAGCATCCTTCGTTCTCGGAACGGACGAGTCGTGGCGAACCGCTTCGCATAAGGGGTACGACCGCCGCTCTCCCCGCATGTCTTGCCAACTGGGGTTCTCCGAGAGCGTGGACGCCGGCTTATGGGACGATGGGTGGACCGGGGGGGAGTCCGATTTGCCGGAATGGGAGAACGCAAGAACGGTCGGGCGGCCGGGAGACGAGCCGTGGCCGTCCCTGAAGCCGAGCGCGATCCCTCCGCTGACCGAAGAGACGGTCTGGCCGGTGCGAGCGGAATCGCTGAAGCGGGTGGAGGCCGTCTCCTGGACGACCGCGCTCGACATCCGCAACGCCATGGATCCGGACAGCATCCGGCATGCCAATCGCGTGTCGTTCGTCGGGTATGCGGCCGTTATTGTCCGCTTAAGCGAAGACGCGGAAGCGACCGTCGGCTTCTTAAGCGGATTCGATGCGCTTCGGGGCATCGCCGTTAACGGAACCTACTATTCCGCGAACGACATGGAAGGCGAACGGCCGGAACGGTATCAGCGCCTGCGGCTTCGCCGCGGAGACAACCTGCTGGCGCTGGACTTGGCGGGAACCGATCATGGGACCGGCCTGCACTTCGGGATCGACAGCGAGGCGCCGTTCGAGCTTGTCTCCCCGCTTGGCGGCGAATCCGGCAGCGAAGCCCCGTTCGCGCTGATCGGGCCTTTCGCCGCGAGAGTGCCGATCGACCATGAGGAATCGGACTCGCCGCTGGCGGATTACGAAGGCTTCGGCGGAGATAAGCCTCTGGACGAGCAAGCCTTCGAACACTTCGGGATATACGGAAGCTTCCGAGCCGTCTCCTCGCCCTCGGAGCTGGCAGCCTACGAGAAATGGATCAAGCCATTCCCGGCCGAGCTGACGGCGCGCGAATCGGTCTTCGCCAAGAGCGTTTGGAGGAGGACGGAAGAGAGCCTCCCGATCCCGATGGACGTGCAGGCGGTCTGCATGGCGAACCGGACTCCCGCGGTCCTTCCTTTATTCGAAGGCGCGGACACGGAGCTGATCCTGGACTTCGGCAAGGAATGGTCGGGCTATCTCCGGTTCGAGGCGGACGCCCCGGCGGGAACCGTCCTCGACTTCTACGGCTTCGAGTATATGCGGGACGGGTGGCGCCAGGATACGTACATTCTGGATAACACGCTCCGCTACGTCTGCAAGGAAGGCCGGCAGAGCTACGAATCCCCGGTCCGGCGCGGCCTGCGTTATCTCATGGTGACGGTTCGGAACGCGTCCCGCCCGGTGCGGCTGTTCGGCGTGCAGATCGCCCAGAGCAATTATCCGGTGGCCGAGATCGGCCGGTTCCACAGCTCGGATCCGCTGCTTAACGATATTTGGGAGATCAGCAAGCATACGACCCGCCTGTGCATGGAGGACACGTTCGTGGATTGCCCGGCTTACGAGCAGGCGTTCTGGGTCGGCGACAGCCGCAACGAGGCGCTGGTCAACTACTACGTATTCGGCGCGACGGACATCGTGAGAAGATGCCTGGAGCTGGTTCCCGGATCGGCCTGGCAGACGCCTCTTTATGCCGATCAGGTTCCGAGCGGCTGGAGCAGCGTCATTCCCAACTGGACCTTCTTCTGGGCGATCGCGTGCCGGGAATTCGCGGAGCATGCCGGCGACCGGTCGTTCGCGAAGAGGATGTGGCCGAAGATCCGGTTCACCTTGGAGCACTATTTGCGGAAAATCGACGATCGCGGACTGTTCTTCATAAGAGGCTGGAACCTGCTCGACTGGGCGCCTATCGATCAGCCCCGCAACGGCGTCGTCACGCATCAGAACGCGATCCTTGCCAGAACGCTTCGCGACGCGGCGAAGCTGGCGGAGCTGGCCGGAGCCGCCGAAGAGGGCGCCGTCTTCGCGAAGGCGGCCGATTCGCTCGTCGAGGCGATCAACGAGCACCTCTGGTCCGACGAGCGGCAAGCCTATCTCGACTGCATTCACGCGGACGGCAGAAGGTCGGATGTCTTCAGCATCCAGACGCAGGTCGTCGCTTACCTGAACGGCGTCGCCGAAGGGGAGCGCAAGGACCGGATCGCCGGCTATCTGATCGAGCCGCCCGCCTCGTTCGTGCAGATCGGCAGCCCGTTCATGGCGTTCTTCTATTACGAGGCGCTTGCTTCTCTAGGCCGCTACGACATCATGCTGGACGACATGCGCGCCAATTACGGCCAAATGATCGAATACGAGGCGACCGCTTGCTGGGAGATGTACCCCAACTTCAAGGAGAACCGCCCGAATCCGAAGATGCTCACCCGCAGCCATTGCCATGCCTGGTCCGCCGCCCCGGGGTACTTCCTGGGCGCCGTCGTGCTGGGAGTCCGCAGGGCTTCCGACGGCTGGAAGAGCGTCAAGGTCGCTCCGCAGCCGGGCGACCTGAAGTGGGCGCGCGGCGCGGTGCCGCTGCCGGACGGAGGCCGGATCGACGTGTCCTGGCGAATCGTCGAACGGGAAGGGGGACGAGTATTCGACCTCGAGGTCCGGGCGCCCAAGGGAGTCGAAGTCGAGCTTATCGCCCCGGATGGCTGCTCGGCCGATATGAGATTGCTGGAAACGCGATAACCAAACCGCGGCAGTCTGGGATGGGGCAATACCGTCCCGGACTGCCGCGGTTTTTTTACTCGTCGCTCTTGACTCCAAGTCGGAGAATACTTGATTCTAATCGATGCAGCCCAGAACCGTATTGTTCAACAGATTTACTCGCTCCGCGGCTCAAGCAAAGCTAGACTATCCCCGACTGTATCTGTCGACTATATTGAAGTACACTACAAGTAGGAGGCGATTCGAGTGACCAATAAGTCCAATGAATTACCGATTATGTTTTTTGGCGAACAGCAATCTCTCGAGAATTGGCTTGAGAACCATCATGACACTTCACCGGGAATCCGGCTGCAAATCTCGAAAAAAAATTCCGGCGTGGTTACCGTATCCTACGATGAAGCCCTTGAGAGTGCATTGTGTTACGGATGGGTTGACAGCCAGAAGGAAAAGTTCGATGAAAAAATGTGGATTCAACGATTTACTCCGCGCAGGGCTAACAGCATCTGGTCGAAAGTAAATAAAGACAAAGCAGAGCTTCTCATTGCAAATGGAAGAATGAAGCCCTCTGGGTTCAAAGCGATTGAAGTTGCCAAAAAGAATGGACAATGGGATAAGGCCTACGAATCGCAAAGTATCGCTTCTATGCCTGAGGATTTGGCAATCGAACTTGAGCGTAATGTCAAAGCGAAGGCATTTTATGATACGTTGAATAGCCAAAATAAATATGCAATCCTGTTCAGAATCCATAACGCCAAGAAGCAAGAAACCCGGGCGAAACGAATTCAACAGTTTGTAGAGATGCTTGAAAAAGGCGAAAAAATCTATCCCTAATCAGTCCCTATCGATTTTGAACTAAAATGCACGACGGCAGCCGGCCAACAAGCGCGGCTGCCTTTTTCATTTAACTACTGATATATTTTGGATTCGGAAACCGTCTTTATACTGAACTAGCGAAAGGAATGGAATTTATTTAAAGGAGAATCGAAATGAGGCTGTTTGAAGTGCTGCTTTTTTTGTCGGACATCGGCTTGTTTACATTAACAGTCCTTTTATCAAAGGGACGGCGCAGAATACCGGTATTCGTTGCCAGCGGGATCGCCACGCTTTTGCTGGTCATTCATTGGACGGTGGAAGGATACAGACTTCAGCTGATTTTCCCATATTGCATAACGATCCTATATTTAGCCCTTTCAGGTTATCGCTATTTTAGAAAAGAAAGCCCCAAAAAAATCCCGCGCTTCCTGTCGGGTTCTGCTTATACCGCAATCGCGATCATGCTGGTCGTAACAGCGGGTCTCATGTATGCTTTTCCCGTATTTAAACTACCTGAACCGACAGGCGAATTTAAGGTAGGAACGCAAACTTTCCATCTCGTGGATACGAATAGGGAAGAGATTTTCGATGAAGCCATTGATAGCAAGAGAGAATTGATGGTTCAGGTATGGTATCCGGCTCAAGCCGGCACCGGCAAGTACGCTCCCTTTGTTCCCGATACCCGGATTTTACGTTATATGGCCGCGGACTATGGCCTTCCCGGGTTTACTCTTCAACACTTGAAGTACGTATCCAGTCATGCTTATTCGGGGGCCGAAGTCTCTTCGGCAAAGACTTCATACCCGCTGATCCTTGCCAATCCCGGCAACGGCTCTTCCAGGTTCCTCCACACGTCGCAAGCCGAGAATCTCGCGAGTCACGGATATATCGTGGCCGTGATCGACCACACCTACAATACATTCGCAACCGAGTTTCCGGACGGTCGAATCGCGACCGGCACAACCAACGACTTATTCTCTCCCGACGACGATTACCGGACGAGTAGAGAAAGCCGCGACAAATTGGGAAAAGTTTTAACCGACGATGTGACGTTTACGCTGGACCAATTCGAGCTCATCCAATCGGGGCGGATTCCAAGTCCTCTCAAAGGGAGGATGGATCTCGGTCATATCGGGGTGTTCGGCCATTCCATCGGCGGAGCGACGGCCTATGACGCTGCTTACGATCCGCGAATCGCGGTTGGAATCGACCTGGATGGAGGGCTTTATCGAATGCGTGACAGAGAGGGGCTGCGAAAGCCGGTTTTGTTCATCAACTCGGAAAGCTATTTCGAAAAATTAAAGAGGGTGATGGATAACCGGGTCTACACGGATGCAGAGCTTAACCGTATGGGCTCGACGAGAGAGTGGGAGGATCAAGTAACGGAAGATAAAAAGCTGGAGCTTGAACGGATGCGCGAATCGGTCGCCGCAGGGGGACAAGTCCTCTATATCGATAATACGGAGCATTTGAATTTTGCCGACGTCCAGTTCGTTTCTCCGATTTTCAACATGCTGGGCATTACAGGAACGATTGCGCCCGAAAGAGCGAACTCCGTTATCAATGCCTATATGCTGGACTTCTTCGATAGGCATCTGAAAAATCAGGGCGGTAGCTTATTGGAAGGACCGGATACCCGCTTTCCGGAGGTGAAGTTCGTAACTTCGCTATAAAGGGCGGAGCTGGCTACCCACCCGCTGAACGATAGAGGACCTCTCCTCTCCCGAGAAAACAATGGTTGGCGCCGTTTTATCGATGTTGACGTTCAATCTCGTCACCATACATTCGAAGGCGGCGTTGCCACCCAGAATATCGAGACCATGCATAAGAAGCCGCGAATAGCCGCGGCTTTTTTGTTTTAACCATGCAAGTTCTTGTCCAAAATTCGTACCCGAGAGCTGTCTCTGCCCGAACGCGCCTAGATCCGCGAGAAGCTCCCGTAAGGAAATGTCTCTTCTTAAATGTTACGGCTAATCTATTGAAACGGAAATTCAAATCGGTTAGCATGGCGTTAACTATTAGTTGCCGGGATTCCTCATTATAACCGTACCAACCACGGTGTCAGCCTCACGAAGGCAGCGGTCTGGTAAATTAAAGTCGAGCGCTCAGGGAGCAGCCTACAATGAATTTCATCCGAAAGTACGGTAATCACAAGAAGCGGCGTATGTTCAATCGAATTTTTCTTACCTCCTTCTCGATTGCAGTCAGCGTGCTGCTCATTCTAGGATTGTTCAGCAACGCGTATACGACTCGGGTGGTACGCGACCAGGCGAATAAAGCGGATACCATCTATTTGAAGCAAGTCTCGAATACGATTGATCGACAGCTTTACGATATTCAAATCAACGTGATGTCCCTTCTGGATACCCCCTATTTCTCCCGGGAATATCGTAATGATCTTGATGAAGCTCCGGATGCCGTCGAAATTGCGAACAAGGTATTGCCTATGCTTAACGCTTTCCTGGTTAACAACAAGTACTTGGATGACCTCTCGCTTTATATCAAAGGGGTTGGCCTTATATCCCCGAATCAAGGTCTTAACCGGCCCGATATGATCCCCGACTTGGAGCTGCTGGAACTACAGATGCGGGGAAAGACGCAGAGTAAATGGTACGATGGCGTTTTTTCATACCGCGTGGCCTATGGGACGCGCAGCGGAGTTACGCTTCTGAATAAGTTTCCGTATGCCAGCAACTCAGAACCGATCGGCTTGATGATTGCTACGATCAATCCTCGCTCAATTAAAGATTCTATTGTCGCTTCGGAGATTTACGATGGACAATTCATGACCATCCTTAGCGAATCGGGAAATCGCATTGCCACAACCTCTGCCGTTTCTTTTCCAAAGGAATTCGATCTGCAGCTCCGGGATGATTCCCGGGTTCGCGATCAATTTGAATATGTATATGATCGAACCGAGTATTTCGTATCGGCGTATCATTCCGCTTACACGCATTGGACTTACTTTGACATCATTCCGGTTAAAGAGCTTAATCAAGAAGCCCGAGGAATTCTGGTCATGACGTTATCGATCATCGCCGTTCTTCTCTTGTTGGCTGCCGTAGCCGCTTTGCTTGGAAGCGTATGGAGTTATCGGCCATTCAAACGGCTTCTTGGCTTGATGAGAAGGGAAGAAAGCGGCGTTGTCGAAAGCGATGACATCGGTTATGCATTAACGCGCTGGGAAGAGGTCGAGAACAAGACCAAAGAATTGAAAATGACCACGAAGGAGCTTGAAGACCGATTGACCAGGCATGCTCCTATGTTGCGCGAGACGGTTACCCTGCAGTTGCTGCAAGGGCACCTTAACCACTATGATGCGGAACAACTGGAGGAGCTGCTGAAGCGTTATGAACTGAAGCTCATGAACAGTACCTGCGTACTTACCGCCACGTTCGACCGGTCTGAGCATGGCGTTAGCAAATTTCAACATACCGACAAAGATTTGATTTTGTTCGCGATGAAAAATATTGTCAATGAATTGCTGGAGACAGGTCCTTATAACGGTATAGCGGCGCATCTTCCGAATGACACGTTGGCTGTCCTGATTTGGCTCTCCGAACCGGAAGAGAACAATGAATTGCGATTAAGCGATATGGAACAAGCGGCTGAGCAACTGCGGGCCATATGCGAGAACTATTTGCGATTGCCCGTCACCGTAGGTCTGGGCGGCATTGCCAAACAAGCATCTGAGGTACCCGTCCTGTATGAGCGTGCGATTGCCGCGTTGGAGGCTAGAATTATTTATGGCCGCAACCAGGTGTTATACGATGCGGATCCTTCCGGATACAGCGGACGCTACCCGATCGAATTGGAATCCCGATATGAGAGCGCTTTAAAACTGGGGAGTAAGGAAGACGCGGTCAGGATGCTAATCGACTTCTCGAACTATGTGAAAGCGAATGTCGTATCGGCAGACGGCGTACAAACTTTCTATAACCAATGGCTGGCAGCAACGCTTCGAACCGCTTATGCGCTCCAGATCGACGTAACCGGGCTATTGGAAGGTCACGAGCCCTATACGATCATTCAAAGCAGAAGCAGCATTGAAGATTTGAACGAGTGGTTCATCAAGCATTACATTCAACCGATAACCGATAATGTCCTTCAACTGAATCAACGCGACTATTCCGAGATGGTAGACCAAGCGATAAGTTTTATTCGCCGGGAATATGCCAGGGACATTTCGTTGGAAGAATGCGCAGAGTATTGTCAGGTAAGCAAGGCGCATTTGACCCGATATTTCCGTAAAATAACCGGGATGTCTTTCCTTGAATATGTGACGAAGCACCGGATCGAACAGTCCAAGGACTTGCTTCTAAACACCGATTTGCCGATAAGCACCATCTCGGAGATGATCGGGTACCAACGAATTAACTTTATGCGCGTGTTCAAAAAGACGGAAGGCATGACGCCTGGCCAATATAGGGAGAGTCGACAGCGATCCGTTTGATAGACATAAGAGACATGCTTCATCGTTCTAGCGATGGCTGTCTCTTTTTTTAGTTCGGTTTGTTCCGTGTATCCGATTTGATTCGGCGGCGGGGCGGCGAAGTCGATTTGCAACATGGCGATATAGGCGCCTCCGCATCCGAATCGATACTATCTTGTAACATTCCGGGTCGCTTATGATGCGATTGAGCGGGCCGAGTCCGTTCCAATCGGGCCGTGAACTTCAGACAGAGGAAGGAGTAGTAGAGTTGATTGCAGGAAGGTGGATGAACAGTGGGTGATTGGAAAGCGGCGATACGCCGGGACAAGTATTTGTATTTGTTGATCTTGCCGGGCGTTCTTTATTTCTTGATGTTTCAATATGCGCCGATGTGGGGGATCGCGCTGGCTTTTCAAGACTATTCTCCGTTCCTTGGATTCTGGCATAGCGATTGGGTGGGATTCGAGCATTTTCGAACTTTCATCTTGCATGAGGATTTTCCTATTCTTCTCCGCAATACGCTCGGCATTAATTTCCTGAATCTGCTCTTTTTCTTTCCGGCGCCGATCGCCCTCGCGATTATGCTGAATGAGCTTCGCTCTGTGAAATTCAAGAGATTCGTGCAAACGACGATTTATTTGCCCCATTTTATGTCGTGGGTCGTTATTGTCGGAATCTGCTACCTTATCTTGGGGCAGGGCGAAGGCATTATCAATAAAATCATCTCAGACTACGGTGGAGACAAGGTTGATTTCCTGACGAATGCCAATCGATTCTGGACGATGTTGACCGCCCAAAGCATTTGGAAGGATGCCGGATATGGCACGATTATCTTTCTGGCTGCCTTGACCGGAATCAATCCCGAGCTATACGAAGCGGGACAAATCGACGGTGCGAACCGCTGGCAGAAGATTCGATATATCACCATTCCCGGAATTAAATCGACAATCATCGTCCTATTGATCCTGCGGCTTGGCAGCCTGCTAAGCGTCGGGTTCGAACAAGTGTACCTGATGACGAGCGCCCCCGTTGCTTCCGTAGCCGATGTATTCGACACCTATGCCTATCGCGTTGGAGTGCAGCAAGGGAATTTCAGCTTTGCAACCGCAGCGGGCTTGTTTAAATCCGTCGTCGGGCTCGTACTCGTGATAGGGGCCGACCGGATGGCCAAGAAGTTTGGGGAGGAAGGAGTGTATTGATATCAGCACTACAGCCTTAGGGAGAAATAAAGCAGTCGATCTTGCGTTGTACGGTCTACTGTCCTTGTTTGCTCTCGCGACGTTGCTGCCGTTTATCTATATCGTGCTGGTTTCCTTCACTTCGCCGTCGGAATACGCGAGGACACCGATATTGTTGTTTCCGAGGGAATGGAGCACGGCATCTTACGATTATATTTTTCGGTCCGGAAGCTTCATGCGGTCTATGGGAGTCAGCGGTTTTCTGGCCATCGTTGGAACCGCTTGCAGCTTGCTGGTCACCTCGACCTTGGCTTACGGACTTTCCCGCAGCCGATTGAAGGGCAGGCGCGTTATTCTCGGCGGGATCTTATTTACGATGCTGTTTAATCCGGGAATGATTCCCGCCTATATGATCGTTAAAGAATACGGTCTGATGAACAGCATCTGGTCTTTAATTTTGCCATCGCTGAGTTCAGCCTTCTACGTTCTGCTAATGAAGGGTTTCTTTCAGGAGATTCCTGCAGAATTGGAGGAATCCGCCAAGATGGATGGCAGTTCCGATATCGGCGTGTTCTTCCGAATTATCGTTCCCGTCTCGATCCCTGCGATCGCAGCCTTCGGGTTGTTCTACGGAGTCGGATTCTGGAACACCTTCTTTGCGGGCGTCATGTACATTACCGATGATGCGAAGCGGCCGCTTCAGGTTGTCCTGCAAATGATGCTGCTCAACGCTTCGACAGGGGTAGGCAGCGGCGCTGCCGCTCAAGCGTTAAGCGTGGAACAGAGGCTCCCCCCTGAGACCTTGAAGATGGCTGCCGTTATCGTATCCTCGCTTCCGATTATCGCCGTGTATCCGTTTCTGCAACGATATTTCGTCTCCGGCATGATGTTGGGTTCCGTTAAAGGATGAGGCGAACCAACTGCAGGAAAGGGGGGATGCCTATGCCTGAAGCGGATCATGGCGCCGATCGATGCTTCAGGTCTAGACAAGGTATAAATTTAAAGGGAGCGATAAGATAGTCAACCTTATTAAGGGAGGTCCAAACGTGAACCAACGGTGGAAAAGAACATTATTGCCGTTCCTTGCCGCGGCCACTATTGCCGTAGCGGGATGCGGAAGCAATGAAAAAGAGGCAAATCCGAGTCAATCGAACCGTCCGGAAGAGAAAGCGCAGGCGCCCGTCGAAATTACGGTTCTTGCGCCCACTTACGGAGAATCCACTCCTTCGGATATAGAGCGTATACAGAAGTTGAATGAGAAACTGAATGTGAAAATGAACATAACGTTCGCACCGTCCAACAACTATCAGGATAAGTTGAACGCGGTTCTTGCAACCAATGATTTGGCGGATATCACCGTTGTCTGGGATCCCAGCAACCATGCGTGGGCCAATGCAATCGCCCAGGGAGCCTTCTGGGATTTAACTCCGTACATTAAGGATTATCCCAATCTATCTCAGATACCGGAAAGCATCTATAACGTCACTGCGATCAATGGCAAACTCTTCGGAATCCCGCGGGTAAGACCGACGGACGGGCATGAAGCGATCATTATTCGCAAAGATTGGCTGGATAAGCTGGGCTTGCCGGTTCCACAGACAACGGAAGAGTTTACAGAGGTGCTTGAAGCCTTTACGAAGAACGATCCTGACAATAATGGGAAAGCGGATACTTATGGCATCGGTGCGAGCGGATCCCCAATTCCGCAAACGTACTTGTTGTCGATGTTCAACGGCCCATTCGGATTTGCGCCTATGTTCGGATTCGTTAAGGACGATTCGGGTCGATTGACCCCGCGCATTGCTTCGCAAGAGACGCGCGATGCTCTTTCGTACTGGCAAGCGCAGTATAAGGCCGGGTACTTCGCTCCTGATTTTCCGGTGATGAAAGGAACCCAGCCATTTGATTTATTTATTCAGAACAAGGTCGGCATGGTCATAACCAACATTAATCAAGTAATCGGGCCGCCGGACTGGCAGACGGAGCTCCGCAAATCGGTTCCCGATGCGGTCGTGCAAGCGATCGAGCTTCCGGCTGCGGCTGACGGCAAGCGATATTATGAGAAGGCCAGCGGATCCTTCGGAATTCTGATGATTAATAAGAAGGTTCCCGAAGAGAAATTAAAGAAGATTCTCGAAGTGATGGATTACACTTCAACCCAAGAAGGTTTCTTGCTCGTAGCCAGCGGCATTGAGGGTAAAGATTATGAAGTTCCGAATCCTAAGCTCCCGCTCGTTACGAAGCCTTCCGAAGCCGCCGCCGCATTAAACAGCCAGCATAATCAGTGGATTCCGGGATATTTCAACAAATACCTCCGGGCGGAGAGCGGTTTGTGGAGCGACGAAATGAACGACTACAGCCATCAACTCGTAGACTCGATCGAGAAACAATCGGTGCTTGATTTGTCTCTTGGCATTACGTCCGTTACATGGAACGAGCAGAATGCGGATTGGAGCAAGAAAATAAACGATATGATCGTGAATGTCATCATCGGCAAAAACACGGTGGAAGATTGGGACCAGCTCATTCGGAAGCTCCAATCCGAGCCGGCCTGGGACAAGATCGTTCAAGAGGTTAATGAAAGCTATTCGTCCAGGAATAATCAATAGCGCGAGTTCGGGGAGGCAGGGACTGGAACAACGATGCAGCCCCTGCCTCTTCACCTGAGGAGCGAGGGGAAACGATATGCATTACTATGGCGTTGCTTATTACCCGGAATTGCGTACGCATGAACAGATAGAATCCGATCTTACGCTGCTGGCGGAGGCGGGGATGAACTTGATCCGGGTTGGCGAATTTGCATGGTGCGAGTTGGAACCGGCAGAAGGCATTTACCGGTTCGAGTGGCTCGAATCCGTCGTCGAACGGGCAAGCAGCAAGGGGATTTGGACCGTATTGTGCACGCCGACTGCCGCTCCTCCGGCCTGGCTGACCGAACAAATGCCGGATATGGGGTATGTCGACAGTCAAGGGCGCCAGCGTCCTTTCGGCAGCAGAAGGCATTATTGCTACAATCATCCCCGCTATCGCGAACTGTCCAGCCGTATTGCCGAGAAGTTGGCGGCCAGATTTCGCGATCATCCTCGCGTTATCGGTTATCAGATCGACAACGAGATGGCGCAAGAAGGAACCGGCAGATGCCGGTGCAACCTCTGCAAGCGACAGTTTCACGCTTGGCTGGAACGCAAATACGGATCCATCGAGCAGTTGAATGCCCGTTGGGGCACGGTCTTCTGGGGACAACGTTACGATTCGTTCGAGCAAATCGGTCTGCCTGTGGCTACGATGGAGGCGAATTCGATTTCCCCCATCCCTGCCTTCTTCGATAACCCGTCGTTGCGGCTGGATTTCGAGCGCTTCTGCAGTCAATCGCAGATCGAATATTTACAGATCCAGGCCGAGGCGCTTCGAACTTTCGGAAGTCCCAATCAGACCGTTACGACGAACGGCACGGGTACCGGAACGAATAGCATTAATTATTTCGATGCGTTCGCGCCAATGGACCGTTACGGCGTCGATGCTTATCCGAATTTGCGGGGCGAGGATCTTTATGCCGCTTCTTTCGAGTGGTCGCTTGCCCGCAATGTCGCCGTATCGACCGATAATCATCGCTTCTGGGTACTGGAACTGGCATGCGGAGGCGGGCATGGGCTATGGGGCTTCGAAGGTCGGCTGCAGCCCTATCCCGGAGCGATTAAGCAACTCGCGCTGCATGCTTTCGCCAGCGGTGCGGAACTGGTCACTCATTTTCAATATTTGCAGTTTCCTTACGGAGCCGAGCAACTGAATTATTCCATTCTCGATGCGGATGGGATTCCTCGCAGGCGATACGAGGAGGTGAGGGCGGCTGCGAGCGACCTGCGTGAGATGGCCGATATGCTGGAACGAACGGAAATTCGTTGCGATACGGCGCTGTTATTCGATTATGATTCTTTATGGTCTTTGGGCATCAAGCCCGTAAACCACGATTTCACATACGTCGATCATGCCCGGGAATGGTATGCCCGTCTGCTGGAATCGGGGATCGGCGCGGATGTCATCTCCGCGGAAGCAGGTTTCGATCGGTATGCCTTGCTGATCGTACCCTCGCTGTTTGTGACGGATTGCAAGCTGCAGGCGAAGCTTAAGGCATATGTCGCCAACGGAGGCACGCTCATCGCGACATTCTTAACCTCCGTGAAGAACAAGGACAATGTCGCTCATCAGCAATCCTTGCCCGCAGGATTAACCGATTTGTTCGGCATTCATGTGACGGAGTGGGAGCCCGTATTCGAGCAATCCATTGCGACTGTCGGAATCGAGGTGAAGGGCGAACGGCTTTCCGGTTCGAACCGTCATTGGACAGAAAGCCTGGAGCAGCATGGTGCCGTGCTTGCGGCGGAATATATGAACACTTTCAGACAAGGACAAGGGGTAATCAGTTCTTATAAGTACGGTTCAGGTACGGCGCATTACGTCGGCACAACGATTGCGCGGGAGGCAGGCAAGGAATGGTTGGTTTCCCTAGCGGAACAAGCAGGGGTTTCCATTGCGCCATTCCAATTGCCAAGCGGCGTAGAGGTTATTCGGCGGGAAGGAGAAGGGGAGACGGTCTGGATCTTATTTAATGCCAATACGTGCGAGAAGGAGATTGCCATCGACGGGACTTTCGTCCGATTATCGGATCGGTTGCCCGTTCCGAATAACATTCGCTTGCCCGCCAAGGGTTATATTGCTCTAGTTAGCAGTTAATAGACGAAGGAGAGGAATAGGATCGGATCTGGGAGATGAGGTGTTGTCGTCGAACCGGCGCTCTGTATCGAACAATAAAGGATGAAAGGATGGGATATATCGATATGAAAACCTCGAATAAGCCCGTGAAGCCACGCGGACGGCTGCGTAGGACGCTGCTCGCCGCGTTGGCCGCAACGACGCTCTGCGTTCCGCTGCCGTTCTCCGCCGCCGCGCATGCTGCAGGGGAACCGGAGACTTTGGGCACCATCGCGCTCGATGTCGAGGACGATGCTCAGAATCATGTCCATGAGACTGGCGTGCCGTTCTCGGTTGATGTGACACCGCATCTCTTCGCCGGAGATTCGCTTGATTCCTCGATCAAGTCGATCTCCTTCGCGGAAGGCAAGACACCCTATCAGACGGCGAATATCAACAACGCTTTGACTGTACTGACCGACGGGCAGCTCTCATACGGCACCGGTTACGGCGTATTCTTCGATCTGTGGAACGCCACGAGCGCGAACGACTATGTCGATGTCATCATCGACTTTACCGGAGTTGCCTCCGTGCAGTCGCTTGCGTTATACGGCTTCAACATGAATACCCAGTTCAGCATGCGGGAAGGGGACGTCACCTTCATAGGGCCGGACGGCACGGAGACGACGGAGCCGGCGAGCGTCACCAACACGACGAAGTCCACTGCCGCAACGTACTCCGCTTCCGAACCGATAGCGGCGAGGTCCGTTATCTTCCGCATCTACACCGGTGTCGGCAACGCTTGGAAAATCAATCTGACCGAGCTGGACATCACCGGCAAGGCGCCGGACTCCACGTTCGCGAATCTCCAATCGATCTCCGTGGAGCCGGGAGTCGAGCCTTACGCCAGCTATAACATCGATCAGGCGCAGACTCTCCTGACAGATGGCAAGACCAGCTACGGCAGCGCTTACGGCGTCGCTTACGATTTCTTCGGCAGACCGGAAGCAAGCAGGTACGCGAGGATCACGGTTACGATGGATAAGGAGGCGTACATCGACTCGCTCGATCTGTCCGCCTTCAACCTGAATACCTACTTTTCGCTTGAACGCGCGGATATTTCCTTCATTGACGCGGAAGGCGGCAGCGTCGCGCAGACCGTCTACGGCACCGGCAATGCCGCCAGCAGCGTGGCCGCCGTCAGCTTCCGATCGTCTTCCGGCGGCATACCAGCGAAGACGATCGAGATCGACGCCTACACGTCGCATCATTACGCCGGCGGCACTATCGCCTCGAAGCTGAACCTGACGGAGCTGCGATTCACGCAGACCACTTCCGACGGCAGCGGCCCCGACTTCCAATTGCCCGGGAACATCACGCTGACGGCGCAATGGAAGGACTACCAGGGTCAGCCGCTCGGCGCCCCGATTTCGCTCTCCTTCGAGGAGACGACCACTATCGACTCGCCGACCGAGCTGCCGACGGGATACTACGGGCTTGTCTTCCAGAGCACGAGCGACTTCGTCATCGGCGACCGCGTGCCGGGAGAAGCGAAGGAGTACGGCTTCGCCGTGTTGCCGACGCCTGCGACTCGCGTGGACCGCCCCGACTCGGCGTTCGGAATGGTTCACGCCGATCTCGAAGACCCGAACATTGGCGGATGGAGCAAGACGCAGTCATGGACGCCAAGCACGCTTGCGCCGGCGGCATGGGGTTCCCTGATGGCCGGCCGCCGTGCGGACGGCTGGGAGGAACTGCCTCTCGTTCACGCCGAGCTGTGGCACACCGCCGACTTTGAACCGATGCCGCAAGCGGACATTGAAAATCTGGCCGATACGCTTGCCGATTACGTTCAGGCCGATCCCGACGGCAAGTACTGGGAGCTCGGACTGGAAGAGAACTTGAGCCATTGGTCGAAGCCGTATTACTGGGAGAACTTACAGGCCAAAACGGCTGCGATCCGCGAGGCGGTCGACGACCTTGAACTGGATACGAAGCTTATCTACCAGATCGCCGAGCCGACGAACCGCAAGGCGTCGCTCTCGACGTTCCTCGCGAGCGACGTGGCGCCCATGTTCGACATCCTGTCTCTGCATCCGTACGCGTGGCCGGACTTCCCGAGCCCCGAGACGTGGCTGCCAGATATTCTCGACTTCACGCGCAGCGAAATGGCGAAGAACGGTCTCGATATGCCTATCTGGTTCACCGAGGTAGGGGCGCCGCACGCCGGCAACGCGCCGGGCGAGTATTTCGGCTACGGCGATCCCGCCACCGACACGGATCATTTGGTCGAAGGATTGTCGCGGATGGAAGAAGCGTCCTATCTGAACAAGGTCTACACGCTCGGCCTGGAGGGCGGCGTCGAGAAAATTTTCTGGTATAACTACAAGGACCGCGATCAACGGCGCTACTATCCGGAGGATCACTTTGGACTGCTCGATTATTGGGGTTACCCGAAGCCGGCCTATCTGGCCTATGTCGCCGCCCGCGATCAGCTGGATACGAAGGCAGCGAAGGGCGTCGCCAAGTTCGGAGACGTCTGGCTCGCCAAGTTCGACGGGGAAGACGAGGATACCTACATCCTCTGGACCGATCCTTCGGCAACCCCGCAAGCTCATGATCTGTCGTCACTGCTGCTGTCGGACGAGATTACCGGGGTGTTCAATACGCTCGGCACGCCGCTCGCGATTGCGGATACGGCTAGCTACATGGTTCCGTACGAGCCCGTGTTCGTCAACACCGCCCATGCGGAAGGCGAGATTATCCCACCGCCTGCGGAGCCAGGAGTCCCAGCAGGATCGTAAATTCCGGCGGCTGTTAATGCCTCGATCCAGGAGAACGCCTCTCAAAGCGGGAGGCGTTCTTTCCAATCTCATATGAAAGATATTGAATGAGTTCATGCGGCAATCAATCCTAGTAAGACTTACATCGATTTTCTTGATTGTAGTTGGCACTAAGCTAACGGGCAGGATAGTTCAGCAAATAAAAGCAGTTCTTAGAGGTCGAGGCCGTCCAAAAAGTCCGTTTCGGAGGGGCGGGGGAGGCTAACGGACACCAGCGACGCTTAAAATCTTAACACCAACCTTCGAAAACTCTAACGGTCACCAGAAACCCTTAGAGCCCCAAAATGGCTGTTTAAAGCAGGAAACTACACTCTAAGCGTCGCTAATGTCCGTTATATTTTGAAAATGAATTTTATTGCGCTTTTAAGCGTCTCTTGTGTCCGTTAGACTGCGAGTTCACTTCTTGGAGCCGCAGGAATCCTGCTGAAGCCCCCTGATTTTATTCAACTAACGGGAGACGATTCCCGACATATTGGTCCAGGTAAAAGGAAAAGCTTTGTACATAGGAGTACGAATATTTCCAGTGTTCCTAGAGACAATATTATTTGGGAGGTGCAACATCGATATGGCAAATGTTATGGAAGCCGTCACGCAAATTTTCAAGACACTAGTTAATGATCAACCGGAACCACCGATACACGCTGGCGAAGTGATGGATTTATGGAAATATGCGGCCTATATTGAGGAGGCCATCGTCCTTGAACAGATTGGAAGAAATACAACGATCGACAATGACCTGCTGAAGCTGCTCGATGAAGCAGTTACTATTTGCAGTGCCCAATCAGAGCGTATACAAAAAATGATGGAGGAATTTGGAATACCTATTCCTCCAATGCCATCGGATAAGCCGAAGTCAGAAGCTGGAGCTGTTCCTGCGGGAGCGAGAATGACTGACGATGAGATAGCGAACATCCTCGCGGCAAAGCTGTTGTTGGTCACTAAGGAATGTTGCCGGAGCATGCTGGAAGCTGTACGGTCTGATTTAGGTTTGATGTGGGCGAATATGCTATATGAGCAAGCAAAGTTCGGAGCGAATTTAAAGGTAAAGATGCGTGAGCGAGGTTGGCTCAAATCTCCACCGGCTTATTATCCTCCGGGTGCACCAAACCAATAATATTCGTTGAAAAGCCCACAGGGTGAGGGATTCGTGTGGATTGGGAGAAAATAGACAAGATACAATATGAATTTACCGAGGCCTATCACAAAGTATCCCAAATGTGGCGCGAGGAAATACTTTTTACCTGGAGATGGTGGTTAGCGGTAGCGCTTTCGGTAATCCCTTGGGTGTGGTGGTGGTTCTTTTTTCGCAAAAAAAACAGCACGGGAAGATTGTTATATGCAGGATATTTTGTCATTGCGATTTCGTTAACGGCTGACACAATTGGGGATCAAATGGGGCTATGGGAATACAGAGTTGAAGTAACTCCTTACCTTCCCGCAATGGTTCCATGGGATCTTACTTTAATGCCTGTCGTAATTATGTCGCTTATACAAATAAAACCGCACATAAAACCAGTTTACAAAGCCATTTTCTTCTCCGTAGCTACCGCTTTTGTTGGCGAGGAATTAGCCATACGGCTCGGACTTTATAAAATGTTAGATTGGCACCACACTTATAGCATTCTTCCATACTTTGTAATTTACCTAATAGCAAATAAGTTAGCCAACACAAAAACGATTGAACCCGTTACGGAGTAGAGGGTTTAAAGGGCAGTGACGAGATTTACAGCGCCGGCTACGCTCGTGAATCCCAATCACCACTCCATCGCATCCCCTTTATAGTCCAGAAACACGGGCTTTTCCCCTATAAATTCCTTATGCTTGGCCACGATGCCGAGGATGGATTCGGCCGATTCGGAAGGAGTCAGCGTACCGCTTACGTCGAGCTCTCCCCGCATATAGCTCCGGACGTGGCCGGGATGGAACACCATCGCTTGCCCGCCGGATTTCTTCAGCTCGTTATGGATCAAAGCCGTCTGCATATTCAGGGCGGCCTTGGACATGCAGTAGGCGAACCAGCCGTCCCGCCAGCAAGCAGCGATGCTGCCGGCTTCGGAGGAGATGTTGACGATCAGCTTGTCTTCGCTCCGAAGAATTAAAGGAAGGAGCGCATTCGTTACCCTAAGCGAGCCGAGAGCATTGACGTTGAACACGTTCTGCATCTCCTCGAAATTCAGCGGATCCGTCGCTTTGGCCTGAATGTCGCCCAGAATCGACGCGTTGTTGATCAGCAGCTCCAGCCGGTCCGTTCCGGCCTTGATCCGGTCCGCCGCAGCCGCGACGCTGTCGCTGCTAGAGATATCGAGAGGAATGGGCGTCAACCTCCCGGGGTGCTTGGCCGTCAATCGTTCCAGTGGTTCGCTCGAAGCTAAATACTGGCCGGCCCAAACGGAATAGCCTCGCTCCAGCAGCCCTTCCGCGAAAGCGAAGCCGAGACCGTGATCGGCTCCGGTGACACAGGCGAATCGTTCCATCTTTATGCTCCTCTCTACCTTATCTAATACTCATCATATCGGTTTTTGCCCAAAAGAAAAACCGCCCTTAGGCGGTGAAGTTCGGGCCGTCCTGTCCGGCGGGATCGTCTCCTGCTTTAAAGTATTTCTCGTAGATCAGGGCGGGGGCGATCAGAGAGCAAGCGACGAAGATAAGGCAGAAAGCGAAGAATCCGTAAATGCTCAGCTTGTCGACGATCAGTTGTCCGCCTTCGGCGGCGACCTTGGCCGCGCTTTGGCCGATCGAGAGCAGTTCCAGCTTCATGAACGATTCCTCCAGTCAAGGGATGAGATCCTGCCTCTATTGTAAGAGGCTCGGCATCCGATGAATGTGAAGAAGGTCACAAGAGGAACCCGCAGGGATTAACTATGGGAAAATCTTGCAACCATAGCGGCGAGGCCATCGTCTATCCTACATAGGTCGGTCGTCCCCGATTAGGATTCGGCGGTCTCGTCCAAGTCCTCCGCATACGCCATAATGCCGCGCTTGAAGTAAAGCAGCTTCTCGTCGGCGGTGGATTCCATGAGGTTGGCAATGAGAAGCTCGACGCTTTCTTTATACTGCTTGTCATTGTAAAGCGCCATGGACAAAAACACTTTGAGAGCCCTGTTGTCGGGGAATTCGCGGACGCCTCTTCGCAGCGTCTCGACGGCTTTACCGTAATGGCCCCAGTAGCGGTACGTGCTGCCGAGCCCGAGCAGGCAGCGCTCCAGATCGGCGTCGGAAAGCCCGAGCCGCAGGGCTCTTTCGTAATAGGGAATCGCTTCCTTGCCCAGTCCGGAATTGTCATGGGCGATGCCTAACTGGTAATTTACTAGAGGGTCTTCCGGATCTTCCGCCAGAAGCTCCTGCAGCTTGGCGCGGACATCCGCCAGAAGAGCCTGATCTTGCTTGGCTCGCCCTTCTTCGCGTAATAGGATCAATGTTTGAAGCCGATCGTTCGGCATGCTGCTTCACTCCTTTTTACATCCATCTATCGTACCATATTATTCTTGCAGGAACTGCAACCGGAGGAGAGGACCATGGAGACCTACTGGAATCACAACACGGCCTTTCATAACATCTTAATCGCGGATGCGAAAAAACGAGGAGGACGCGTTCTCGATATTGGCTGCGGGGACGGTTTGCTTCTGCATCGCCTTGCGCCGTTCGTCGATCGGGCGGTCGGAATCGACCCCGACGAGAACGCCATCGAACGCGCCCGACAGAGGCTAGCCATGGTGCCGAACGCGTCGCTGGTTCATGGGGATTTTCTCGATTGGCCCGTCCCTTCCGAATCCGAACGCTACCAGACGATCACTTGCGTGGCGGCTTTGCACCACATGAAGCTGCGATCGGCCTTGATCAAGATGCGCCAGTTCCTCGCTCCCGGGGGCAAGCTTCTCGTCGTCGGCTTGTCCGCGAACAAGTCGGCGATGGATTACGTCCATTCCGGGCTGGTAGTGCTGCCGATCCGGGTCATGGACCGCCTGCATGGGGGAATGCGGGACATTGGCGTTCGGATCGCGGAACCCCAAGAGTCTCTCAGCGAGATTCGGCAGGCGGCTAACGAGATATTGCCCGGCGCGAGAATCCGGCGCAGGTTTTATTACCGGTATCTGCTTTCTTGGGTTTCGCCGATTTGACAGTCTGATCCGGTCAATGTTATATATGTACTAACTTGTAAAGGAGGCACGCGATCTATGCTTCATTCCATGCGTATTCGATAAGCCAGCCGCAAAAGAGCCTTTTTCCACATTCGTGGGCTTTTTTGAGCTGCTTATTCATGCGCATGAAGCGACATAGACTGCGAGGGCGGATATAGCCTTAATTAGGCTTGTTTTCGCGTCGCCGTGTCCTTATTCGTGCTTGAAATGCAGACCGATGCCCGCCTATGTGGGGTGCCGGTCTGTATTTTTTTATTCGACGAGGGAGGGTTGGCCATGCAGAACATGCCAATGCACTGGTACTTCTTTATATAGGTTCCCCTTCAAGAATCGCAGGTTATCCTGCGAACGAGAAACGGCGATTCTGCGATTTCTGAAGGAGGAAACGACCATGAGTTTATTGATCAAAGCGAAAGAGCTTTATGTGGAATATAAGGGACGAGACGTCCTGGCTATCGACGAGTTGGAGATTTACGACTATGACCGGATCGGCTTGGTGGGGGCGAACGGAGCGGGCAAGAGCACGCTGATTCGAGCGCTGCTGGGCGAAATAACGGTACCGCATGGCCATATCGCGCGCGAAGGCCGATTTGCCTATATCCCTCAGATGGAGGAAGCGTCTCCTCAGAAAGCCCCCAATTACGCCATGCTCGGCAAGCTGGGCGTGGATCGGCTGAGCGAACGGCCGAGCGGCGGCGAGGAGACGCGTCGCAAGATCGCGCAAGCCTTGTCCGACGAGGTTCACGGCCTTTTCGCCGACGAACCGACGTGCAATCTGGACCTAGAAGGCATCGACTTCCTGGTTCATCAGCTGCGGGCTTATTCCGGCGCGCTGCTGCTGGTTAGCCATGATCGGTATTTCCTCGACCGAGTCGTCGATAAGATCTGGGAGCTTAAGGATGGCACGATCGCCGAATATTGGGGAGGTTATTCCGACTATTTGGCCCAGAAGGAAGAGGAGCGGCAAGCCCAGGCAATTCAATATCGGCAATATGCGGCGGAACGAGACCGGCTGGAGAAGGCCATCTTGGAGAAAAAGAGGCAGGCGCAGAAAGTCGATCAGTCGGCGAAAGGAGCTGCAAGGAGAAACAAATCGGAAGACGGGGGACGGCTCGGCCACCAGAAGACGCTGGGCAGCAAGCAGAAGAAGCTGCATCAGGCGGCGCGAAACCTGGAGCATCGTATCGAAGCGATGGGAGACGCGAAGCCTCCCGAGGCGATCCGCTCCGTCCGATTCCGGCAGAGTCCGGCGCTTGCGCTCCACAATCCGTTCCCGATCATGGGGAGCGGGATCGGTTTGCGGTTCGGGGACAAGGTTGTTTTCGACAAGGCGTCCTTCCAATTCCCGCTCGGGGCCAAGATCGCGATTACGGGCCCGAACGGAGCCGGCAAAACGACGCTTTTCCGAATGATCCTCGGTCGCGAGGAAGGTATCTCCGTATCTCCCAAAGCCCGGATCGGTTATTTCGCTCAGGACGGCTATAAGCTCGCGAAGAATCAGGCCGTGATGGCCTACATGGCGGAGAATAGCGATTATCAGGCATCCGACATCCGCGCCGTTCTGGCAGCGATGGGCTTCGCTCCCGAAGACGTCGGCAAGGAGCTGTCGGTCTTAAGCGGCGGAGAGCTCATCAAGCTGCAGCTTGCCAAAATGCTGCTCGGGAGATACAACATTCTGCTGATGGACGAACCGAGCAACTTTCTCGACCTTCCCGCCGTGGAAGCGTTGGAGAAGCTAATGAAGGACTATGCGGGTACGATTATTTTCGTCACGCATGATGCGCGGCTGCTAGAGAACGTAGCGGACCGGATCTACCGGATCGAGAACGGGAAGATCATTCTGAAGAAAGGGTGACGCGGATCTCCGTCTCCGGCGAATTCTTGGTCGCGAGCAACACCTTCTCGTGAGGCCAGAGATAGCGGGCCGTTCCGGCTACAGGGTCGAATTCGACCGTATAAAGCGTGCCGAAGTGATCGGAGTACCGCCGGTTGTATAACGGAGGCTCAAGGAACCGCTCCGGCGATACCTCTCCGCTCAAGCGGCTAAGAAATTCGAACCGTTCCGTCGAATGGTTCGCTGCGGGCGCCGGGTGCGGCTGATGGTTCGTGCAGCAGAGAAGGCCTTGCGCCTCGGTCGCGCCTGTGGGCGAAGCGTAAACGACGGAATATCTCCCTTCGCGGTCCAGGAGGGAGATATTTTGATGCAGGCGATGAGGAAGCCGGCGCAGCCGTTCGGCCGCTTCCGGTACCGATGAGCAAGTCTTCAGCAGATACCGGACGATCAAAGGAATCGCGAAGCCGTCGCCCGTCGCGTAGTTCCCCCCGAAGGTGATGGACAACGCGAGACCATGGTGGTTCAGGCCGTCCAGGTATCCCCATCCCCCTTCGGCGGAACCTATGATCCAGCCGTCGCCCGGCAGCGGCTCGTATCGGAATACGCCGGCGAAGCCATCGATTCCGAGGTCGTAATTCCGAATCAAGGTGGGATGTCCTAGCCGCAGGGAAATCGAATTGCTGCAGCCGGAGAAGAAGGGGCGCAGGTTAACCATGGCGATCAACTGGGCTTGGCCGGGAAGATCCGGCGAAGCGGCGAGCAGCGCCTCGAACTCCGGCCGCAATTCGGGCATAAACCGATCGATCCGTTGCCGAACCTCTTCAGCGCTCATGGGCGATTGCGGGCGATAGAATTCAAGGTCCCAATGCCGCTCGATATGGGACGCCCAAGCGGCCGCATTTTCCCGGAGGCTCGGCAAGCGTTTAAACAAGTAAGGCTTTATCCATTCCATGTTTCGCAACTCCTTTGTCAGTCGGATATAGGGGGCCGATCCGTGTTATCTCGACTTTACCAGGAGGCGAACGGCCGATCCTGCTCTTTTGTGCTTTCGCATGCCATGAACCCGATTCCGCCGATGCACCGAATTCCGATCGGAAGCCGAAATCCCCAGTCGCATCAAGGCTTGCGGAATTCAGTTAACGGCCGGAAAAGAGTCTATTGTGCGCGTTCCGGACGTCCCCGTATTCTTGGGTTACCCGGCCCGTTGCCGCATGTCGACAGAGAGAAGGGATACGCATGGATCAAATTATCGAGCAGGTCAGTCCGACGGCGGAGCTGAGGACTGCGAGCAAGGTTCGCAAGTCTAGATGGTTCCGCCGAGACTATCAGCTGTACTTTTTGCTGATGTTGCCGATCGTCTACTTCGTTCTTTTCAAATACGTTCCGATGTACGGCACGGCGATCGCGTTCCAGGATTACAACCTATTCAAAGGCATATCGGGCAGCGAATGGGTCGGCTTCGAGAACTTTACGCAGCTGTTCGCGATGAGCCAGTTCTATCAAGTCGTGAGGAACACGCTTCTGCTTAATCTGCTCGACCTGTTGTTCTCTTTTCCGGCGCCGATCCTGCTGGCTCTTCTCTTAAACGAGCTGAGGGTCGTCTGGTTCAAGAAAACCGCGCAAACGCTGCTTTACCTCCCGCACTTCATCTCGTGGATCATCATCGGCGGCCTCGTCTATCAGATTTTCTCCAACAAGGGCGGCCTGCTCAACAACCTGATCACGTCCCTGGGCTTCGAGGCGGTTCCGTTCCTGACGGAGAAGAACCACTGGCTGTTCGTTTACCTGGGAACCGGAATCTGGCAGAGCGCCGGCTGGGGAACGATCATCTATCTGGCGGCGCTTACCGGAATCAACAGGGAGCTCTATGAAGCCGCGGATGTCGACGGGGCGGGCCGCTGGAAGAAAATGAGGCACATCACGCTGCCGGGAATCCGATCGACCATCGTGGTCATGCTTATCATGCAGCTCGGGCACATCATGACGATCGGCTTCGAGCGCCCGTTCGTGATGGGGAACACGCTCGTCATGGATTATTCGGAGGTCATCAGCACCTTCGTGTATAAGGCAGGCCTTCAATCGGCTCAATTCTCGCTCGCGACCGCCATGGGATTGTTTCAGGCGATCGTCGGACTGATCTTCGTCGTCGGGGCGAATACGATCGCCAAGCGCATGGGCGAGCAAGGAATCTATTAGGAGGCATGGACATGACAAACTCAACGGCAACCGCAACGAGAAGAAAATTATCCAGAGTTCGTCCGTCGGATATCGCGATCATGGCCGTCATCGGCGTCGCCATGCTGATCTGTCTGATTCCTTTCTTGCACATCGTCGCGGTCTCGTTAAGCACCAAAGACGCGATCCTGTCGGACCGCGTGACGATTTGGCCGCAGGGCTGGGATTGGCACGCCTACGAGGTCGTGTTCTCCGATTCGAGGATGCTGCGGTCGATGGGGCTGACGATCTTCCTGACGGTATCGTTCACGATCATCAGCATGATCATGAGCATCTGCGCGGCTTACCCGCTTACGAAAGAGAGGCTTAAGGGACGGTCGTTCTTCATGCTGATCATCGTCTTCACGATGTTCTTCAGCGGGGGCATCATTCCCGACTATTTGCTGATCAAGCAGCTCGGCCTGCTGGACAGCCTCTGGTCGCTTATCCTGCCGGGGATGATCAGCGCGTTCAACCTGATTATCCTGCGGACGTTCTTCTCCTCGATTCCGGAGAGCCTGGAGGAGTCGGCCCATCTGGACGGCAGCTCCCATATCGGCACGTTGATCCGCATCGTCCTGCCGCTGTCGATGCCCGTGCTCGCCACGCTAAGCTTGTTCTACGCGGTCTCGAGATGGAACGGGTTCATGGATGCGCTGTTCTATATCACGAACTCGGAGCTGTACCCTATTCAGCTCAAGCTTTATCAGGTCGTCATGAACAGCATGGTGACGGATTTGACGGCTCAGGAAGGAGCATCCCAAGCAGAGCTTCTTCCGGAAGGCATCAAGGCGGCCAGCATCATGTTCGCGACGGTGCCGATCCTGCTCGCGTACCCGTGGCTGCAGCGGTACTTCGTGTCCGGCGTGATGATCGGCGCGGTCAAAGGCTGAGGATTTAACCGAACGCTATTCGGAAAATAAGATAAGACTCCTTGTGCGGTTTCTTCCGGCAGGAGTCTTATTTTTGATTGGAGGGTCCTCGGGTCGTCCTTTTTTCCCATGACTTTAGAAGCAAAAAGTTGTTCTTTTCGACAAGAATAGGTAAGATATACAAAAGTACACCGCCTTGTCATTCATTCAAACCGATTATGGCTACCGGATCTTGCTTCCTTGCGCACACAACACGACGAAAGACCGTTCTGCTCTTCGGAACGGTCTTTTTGCGCTCTGCGATAAGCGTGCGTCATCGTTTCGCCCATTACTGGACGATGTCCGAGATGACCACCTCGAGACTGTCTTTCAGATCGAGCTCGTACGGATAGAGGACCAAGCTCCCGTCCGGTTCCTGAATGACTTTGACGATAGGGCGTTGGACGAAGGAGGGATCGACCGAGGCGATGATCGCCGTCTGTCCGTTGTTGAGCCGCACGCGGCTTCCGACCGGATAAATGGATACATGCCCGACAAACAGCTTGACGAAGGACAGATTGAACAGGGTATCGCCGGAGCCGAACAAATACTCGATCGCCTCGCCGGGCGTATAAGCCTTCCGATGATGGCGAGGAGAGACCAGGGCATCGTAAATGTCCGCGATTCCGATGATTTGGGCGTAAGGATGAATCTCTTCCTGCTTGATGCCGAACGGATAGCCGGAGCCGTTGTATCGTTCATGGTGCTGCAAAGCGCACAATGCGGCCGTGTAGGGGATGCCCTCCAGCTCGGAAAGCCGTTGATACCCTTCGATCGAATGGGCTTCGATTCGTTCCTTCTCTATCGGAGTCAGCGATCCGGACTTGGCATACAGAGATTGGGGCACGCTCGCCATTCCGATATCGAACAGAAGGGCGGCTACGGTCAACTCGTACAGCTGCGACTCGCTGTAGCCGTTGGCGAATCCGACGATGGCCGAATAGGCGGAGACGTTCATCGCATGCTGGAACAGAAAGGGATCCTTGTCGTGAAGAAGCGCCAGCTGTTCCATAATGACGGGCTGACGGCTGACGTAGTCGAGCATATGACCGTAAATGCGGAGGAAACGTTGCCCAAGCAAAGGCACGGACAAGCGCTTCAGGATCGCATCGCCGCCTATGAAATCGGCTACCGTGTCGGCAACGGCCGCGCGGGAAGCCTGCAGGCTGGCTCCGTCATGGATGTCTTGGAAGGAAGGGGCGGTGTCCCGGGCCGGGGCGGCGAGAGAGGACGCCGCTTCCTCATGGACGCAAACGGCTGAAATGCCAAGCTCTTTGAGCCTGCCGATATAACGTTCGGTCAATTTGGTGCCGGTTGCCAGAATGACCGCTCCGTTTTTGCCCAGAACGGGCTTGGCCAACGTCTGGCCCGGACGAACGCTGTGGGTTTGAATCTGGATCATCGTAACCCTCCTGCCTTAATCGTAGAATTATATTATTGAATGCTTTGAATCCGCTCGACCGTCGAATCCGGAAGCGCCAGGAACAGATCGACGTATCGGCCGTCGAATTGGACGTCCCGCTGGGCGTCCAGTTCTTCCTTGGCTTCCTTAAGCGACTTGACGCTGTTGTAGGAGCGCGGCTGAACCATGGCGTCGAAGGCGTCGATCACCGCGCACATGCGAGCCCAGGAGGGGATGCGGCGGCCGGACAGTCCGTCCGGATAGCCCGTGCCGTCCCATCGTTCATGGTGGGACCGGATCGTGTCCAGCATGCGACGGTCGCTCCACCCGAGCTTCCGGATGAACTCCAATCCGAACAAGGGGTGGGCGCGCAACCGTATTTTCTCGCTCGGGTCGAGCGGAGCGGATTTTAACAGGATCGAATCCGGAATGCCAAGCTTGCCGATGTCATGGAAGCAGCAGGCTAATGTAAACTTTTGACGATCTTCGTCGGACATTCGCAACGGTTCGGACATGGCTTGGGCAAGCAGGCCGACTCGAAGGCTGTGCGAGAAAGTAACGGAATCGAGGCTTCTTCCCAAGGTCCGAAGACCGGAGCTGAGCGATTTTCTCATGAGAGGACACTTCCCGTTGGATGGTTGACTTATCAGGGGGCGCTGTGGCCCGGTGTCGAACAATATTGATTGTTCGAATCAGAAAGGGGGCTGGCATCGTGCACGCGGAGACCGAAGCGGTTCGGGCCGTGGGGGAGCGGCTTGAGTTGACTGACGAACAGATGATTCAAATCTTTCTTGGCGGCTATCATAGGCCGAATACCGTAAGGAATTACAAAAGAGCCTTGTTGGAGTTCAGGTTATTCATAGGCTCCAAACCGTTCAAGGACGTGACCTGGCACGATATGGAACGGTTCAAGACATCCTTGCTTAGCGGAAACGAAACCCGCAAGCCGTTGTCTCCTTCGGCGATCGCAAGCCTGATCGCGCCGCTCCGTTCCTTCTTCAAGTGGGGGAGCGACGCCAATATCGGATTGTTCGCGCACAATCCCGCTTCGCGGGTCCGATTGCCGAGAGTTCAAGTGACGAGCGGGCACCACTATCTGACGCAAGGGGAACTGACTCGGCTGCTTGAACATCTCCGCGGAAAAGGCGCGAGGGAATGGTTGATGGCTTTGAATATGGCCATTCTAGGGTTGAGGGTGTCCGAATTGACGCAGATCAAATGGGGGGACTTCATGACGGATCCATCGGAGAGCGCCGTGTGGCTGAGCATCGTCAACGGCAAAGGGGGGAAGAGCCGCCAGGTGAAGGTTCCCGAGGCGCTCTGGAAGCTGCTTAACGATCCGGCCATACGCGAGAAGCTTAAGCAACGCGGCCTGAAGGCCGAAGAATCGCATCGCGTCTTCCCCATCTCGAGCCGGCAAGTAGAGAGAATCATCGTAAGAGCGTGCAGGGAATGCGGGATCGGCAAGAAGGTGACGCCCCACTGGCTTCGGCATACCAACGCGACGATGGCTCTGCTGCACGGAGCTTCGCTTCAGCAGGTTCAGCATACGCTCGGACACACTCAGATCAACACGACCCAGAGGTACTTGCACACCGTGGAGCTGATGAAGAAGAACGCTCCGGATTTCGTGGCGGAAAGCATGCGGCATCTATTGGATCAAGCATTGTCTTGATACCAAATCTAGGCTATAATGCTTATCAATAGGAAAAAAGGACCTAAAAAATGTCGAACAATCAATATTGTTCGACATTTTTTAGTTTAACCCATTCAAGCCGGAAATACGCATGGTTTGCAGCGCAAGGCTGACCGATTTCAAGAGACATACCGAATTCAGATTGGCTCCTCGGGAAAGGCTGCGGCCGTCCCGCGAAGTCGAGTCCGAAGCCGTTAGCGCTCGTCCCCGGAGGACGGGCGCTGCTTCTATTTGAGGCCGTCGAGCCCAGTCGCACCAAGGGATTCGGAATTCGGTTCATGCTTGGAAAAGAGACTATTGTTCCGCCGGCGGGCCTCCCCGTATAGTTTGGATACCCGGTCTCCATAAGCGAGACCCGCTGGAGAAAGTCTGATTTTTGGTTATTCCCTCTGTTTTTTAAGAGGTGAAAAACATAGCGGTTTGGCCTAAAATATTCGTAAAGGGGAGTAAAAAAAATGCAAGCAAAGCAAAAGAAATGGCTTGTTGCATCGGCTGCCGCGGCTCTGCTGATGAGCGTGCTGACGGGCTGCTCCGGGAATTCAAATGAAAGCGGTTCCGAGTCGCCGGCTTCCGCTTCGGCATCCTCGGGAAGCGAAACGAACGGCTCGGTGCCGAAAGGCGATCCCGTTACCCTAAGAGTGGAAGTGTTCGATCGGGGCAACGCCCCGGCAGGGGCCGGGCCGGTCACCGACAACTACTGGACGCAATGGATCCAGAAGAACTTCGGCGACCCGAACAATATCAAGATGGAATTCGTTCCGGTTCCCCGGAATCAGGAAGTCGACAAGCTCAACGTGCTCATGGCGACCGGAGACGCTCCGGACATCGTTTTCACGTACGATATGAACACGATCTATAACTACGTCAAAGACGGCGGCTTGACCGACGTCGGCGCGCTGATCGACCAGTACGGCCCGAACCTGAAGAAGTTCCTCGGCGACGAGGTTCTGTCCTACGGCGTATTCAACGGAACGCAATTCACCATTCCGGCCAAGCGGACGCTGCAGTTCACTCAGTCCTCCTACATTCGCAAGGACTGGTTGGATAAGCTCGGCTTGCCCGTACCGACGACGACGGAGGAATTCTACAACGCTATGAAAGCGTTTAAAGAGAAGGATCCCGGACAAACCGGCGGCAAGGCGATTCCTTACGACTTCAGCGCATGGGACGGCACGACGATCACGAGCCCCGGTCTCCTCATCAATTCGTTCAACGAGCCGCAGTCGGAGGAAGACTTCTACGCGCTGTCGTCCTCGAGCAATATCCCGGAGATCATGAAGCCGGGCTACAAAGAAGGCTTGCAGTTCCTTAACAAGATGAATGCGGAGGGCCTTATCAATTCCGACTTCGCGCTGGATAAAGACGGCAAGCAATTCGAGAGCGACGTGGCGAACGGCTATGTCGGCGCCTTCACCGCGCTGGCCGCTCACCAGAACCTGATGGCTCCGGGCGCCGTGTTCGATACGCTGAAGAAGAACGTTCCCGGGGCCGAGTACGTCGCGATGGACCCGTTCACGGACGCGGAGGGCAAGACGCCTAAGGCAATCTACGACCCGATCGGCGCCCATATCATGATCCCGAAGACGAGCAAGCACGCGGCTGAAGCGATCAAGTACCTGGATTGGATGTCCCAGTCGGACGTTCTGTTCAAGCTCCAGAACGGCAACGAGGGCGAGCACTACACGCTCGAGAACGGATATCCGAAGGCGATCACGACCGACGAGGCGAAGAAGACGTTCTACAACAACAGCGATATCGCGATTATCTCCAACGGCAAGGACTTCGGCTCCGAGGAGAAGAATATCGAAGCGACAGGCTTCCAGTTCCCGGGCTACTCGGAGCTCGCGAAGCAGACGATCGTCAACGCGCTGAAGGACGGCTACACGCTGCCGCGCTTCGACCGCCCGATCGAGGCCGAGATCAAATACGGCACGACGCTCAAGAGCAAGGTGGTCGAGATCGTCGTGAAGAGCATCCTGGCGAAGCCGGATAAATTCAGCGACACGTTCGACGCCGGCGTTCAGGAATACCTGAAGCTGGGCGGGCAGGCCATTATCGACGAGAGAAGGGCCGCTTATCTGGACATGAAGAAGTAAGCAATCGGAAGGACAAACCCCACAGCCGGGCATGGGGATTGTCCCTCTTATCTTGAAACGGGGGATGGGGCGGATGAAAGGCAACAACCACTATATTCGAAGGATGCTGTTCTCTTATCTCCCCATCCTGTTTATCACGGTCAGCGTGCTGATTTTTATTTTTTTCTCCGTCATGAACCAGCTTTACGTCCGCAACGCGATCCAGGCGAACCGCCTGACGGCCGAATACGTCGCCAATATGGTGGACAGCTCGCTCAAGAACATCTCCTTCGACGCGCAGGAAATCATCGAGCCGGGCGGCACGCTGCAGAAGTTTCTGGATGAACCGTCGGATCGGCTGCTGGATTACCAAGTGTCCAACCTGTTAAGCGGCCTTATGGTCCGGTACGGCTTGATCGATTCCGTCTACCTGTACCGCGCCAAAGACGACCGGGTGCTCGACCAGAGCGCTTTGCGGCCGCTCGGCCAGTTCCCGGACCGAGACTATATTCTCGAATCCCTGGAGCGCGCGTATCCGGGAGTTTGGTCGTCTCCGCGCCTTAAGGAGAACGAATATTTAGGCAAGCGAACGGCTTCGAGCCTGGTCACGACCCTCGGCTTCCGGGTTCCGCGCAACTCGGGAAGCCTGGGGTACTTGATCATTAACGTGAAGGTAGCTTCTTTGAACTCGTTCGTGAATCAAATGATCGACCCGAAGATTACGGAAGCGAAGCTGTACGATGCCCAAGGCCTTTCCATGGACGGGGAGAGCAAGCCGGAAGCGCCGAAGTCCAAGCTCGGAGCGGATATCGTCTCGGACTATACGGGATGGACCTATCGAATCAGCATCAAAGGCGGGCAATTGCTCGAATTCCTTTTTCACGGGAGCACGGTCTGGGTTTGGCTGGGAATCGGCTCGATCGTATTCGCCATCGGTTCGACCTTCTACGTCGCCCGGAGAAGCTACAAGCCGATCGAATCGATCATGAACCGCATCGAGCGGTTCTCTTCCGCGGTCAAGGGGACCGATCGGAAGGCCGACGAGACGGAATTCGCGTTCATCGATCAGGCGATCGAACGGTTGATTACGAACAACATGGCCTTTCAAGAGCAGCAGCAGGAGCATCTGGTCATTCGGAGGCAGCAATTCCTCCAGCTCCTGCTGAAGGGCGAGTACGAAGGCGACAAGGCCGCCTGGGAGGAGGAACGGCAGCACTTCGGGCTGTCGGACGGCCATTTTATCGTCGCCGTTCTGGAGCTCGACCACTATGTTCAATTCGGCCTTAAATACAATCCGAACGATCAATCCCTGTTCAAGTTTATCGTCAGCAGCGTGACGATCGAGACCGCCGAGCAGCACGGCCTCAAGATCGTGTCCGAGTGGGTCTCCAAGAACCAATTCGTCATTCTTCTCATCTCGGAGGACGGCGGAGCCTTGGAGCATCGGATGCTGCAGCTCTGCGAGCAGGTCCGCTCTTGGGTAGAGGGCCACCTCGACTTCACCGTCACGATCGGAATCGGAACGGCTGCCGGGGACGAGGCTTCCATCGGGCGCTCGTACGAGGAAGCGGAGGCGGCGGTCAGCCGCAAGGTGACGCTCGGCCTCAACCAGATCATCGACGCGGTGGAAGTGAAGGGGAAGCCGGACGGCGAATGGTTCGCCTACCTGGAGATCATCCGGACCGTCGTACGCCAGCTTCGCTTGTCGGAGAACGAGTGGGCGGGCGAGCTGAAGCGGCTGTTCGGAGAGATCGCGGCGAAGCGGCTGCGCAAAGACGATGTCGATCGGCTTCTGCACTATTTCGTTTTCCACTTGGAGTATGAATTGGAAGGCGCTCTGCCCGAAGCGATCAAGAGCTTCAGCCGGGACGCCAAGCCTGCCCTGCTGGCCGCTATGGAAAGTTCGGACACGCTAAAGCAGCTTGAGGCGGAATTCGCGCACGCTTTGGGACTGCTCTCGGAGCAGATCGCCGAGCTGTCGCAGAGTCGCCGCTATAACGCCTTGATGCGGGAGATTCGCGATTACGTCGCGGAACACTTCATGGATCCGAACCTCTCCCTGACCCTGCTCAGCGACCGGTTCCAGATCAACCCGAAATACTTAAGCCAGCTGTTCAAAGAGAGTATCGGAGAGAACTTCAGCGACTTCCTGATCGGGCTGCGGATCGACTACGCCAAGCGTCTGCTCCGGGATTCGGACGTGACGGTGCAGGAGATTTCGGACCTGCTGGGGTACTCCAACTCGACTTCGTTTATCCGGGTGTTCAAGAGAATGGTCGGCTTGTCCCCCGGCCAGTACCGGGAGGAACAACTGAAGAGCGCGGGTTCCGATGCGGGGTGAGGGCCTTGACGATTCCGGGCAACCGCGGAATGCCTGGAACCGGCAACTATTAGCTCTATGGCCGCGGAAGTAGGGTACTGGGTGCACCGCATCGACGGGAATGCGGGGCTTCTGGCCAAAGTGGGGTACCGGGTGCATTCTCGATCTTAATAAGCGATTGGTTAATAGGATTAGTAAGATAGCATTCGTTAAAAAGGAGCTAGGAATATGGCGCATCGAGCAAACGAGCAACTGAGGCTGTCGGGGAGAGTTCGAATAGATGTTCCAGAGGGGATGCCTTCCCCGGTTCGGCATGCTCTCCGAATGCTGGCAAGGGACTTCGAGGCCGTTCTGGGCGCGGAACCCGAGATTGTCGAAGGCACGGCGAGGGATGCAGGGCAGGAGATCGGCGGGGAGCAAAGCAAAGCGGCGGAGCTGGCGATTATCGGAGGGAAAAGCAAAGCGTCCGAGCTGGCGATTCGTTGGGCGGAGGAGAGCGACGGCATCCCGAGGCGCCCCGAGGCGTATGGGTTCCGGTTCCGTTCTAGCGAGGACGAATGCGGCGCGGACGTGAATATCATCGGCCATGACGAGCTGGGCCTCGTTTACGGCATGCTGGAATTCAGCCGGCGTTTTCTCGGCATCCAGCCTTTCTGGTTCTGGGCGGACCAGGAGATCGTTCGTCGCGACGAAATCGTTATCGATGGCGAAGACTTCGACTCGCCCGAGCCGAAGGTTCGGTATCGCGGCTGGTTCGTGAACGACGAAGTATGCCTCATCGGCTGGAAGGATCCCTACCCGCCCAGCCGGGAGGTGTGGGAGCCCGTCTTCGAAGCGCTGCTGCGCTGCGGAGGCAACATGGTCATTCCCGGCACGGATCTGCCCAGGGACGGGATCCATTATAAGCTGGCCGCGGAGATGGGCCTGTGGGTCATGCATCATCACGCCGAGCCGCTAGGCGCCGAGATGTTCCTGCGCGCTTATCCGGGCAAATCCCCGAGCTACCAACGGGAGCCGGAGCTGTTCGAGAAGCTGTGGCGGGAAGCGATCGAGGAACAGAAGGACAAGAAGGTCGTCTGGGTGCTCTCGTTCCGCGGCCAAGGAGACAAACCGTTCTGGATCGACGATCCTTCCTTCGATACGCCGGAGAAGCGCGGGGCCATGATCAGCAGGGTCATCCGGAAACAATACGACATGATCGCCCGGGAGGTAGAGAATCCGGTCTTCTGCGCGGCTCTTTACGGCGAGATCTCCGAATTGTATAAAGGCGGCTGCGTCGACTTGCCGGATGACGTCATCAAGGTGTGGGCCGACAATGGCTACGGCAAAATGGTGTCCCGCCGGCACGGCAACCAGAACTATCGCGTGCCGGCCTTGCCTGCGAAGGATGACGGAGGCAAGCATGGAGTGTACTATCACGTAACGTTCCATGATCTTCAGGCCTCCAATCATCTAACGACGTTCCCGGGCTCGGCCGAATTTATCAAGGAAGAGGTGGAAGCGGCGTTCGCGTCCGGAGCCGACGAGTATGTGCTCGTGAACAGCGGCAACATTCGGCCTCACGTTTATACGCTGGATCTCATTCGCGAGCTATGGAACGAGGGCGAAGCCGATGCCGGCGAGCATCTCCGGCGATTCGTCCGAAGCTATTATCGGGACGGTCACGAGGAGCTGGAGGAGCTGTACCGCACGTATTCCGAAGCGGCGATTCCGTACGGGCCGAACGCGGACGATCGGGCCGGGGACGAGTATTATCACCATCCGGCGAGGCAGATCATCGGGCATTGGCTGACGGGGCAAGGGGCCGAGCCGGATCCCCGGTTGTTCTGGGCGGTCGGGGACGCTGCGTTCGGCGAGCAGGTGAAGGGGTTCGAGAGGCTTCTTGAGCCTGGCATGAAGAGCTGGGAATCCTGGCTCGAGCGATGCGACGAGGCGCTGGCGAAGCTAGGTCCGGACGACCGTCGCAGGGCGCTGGACCAGCTGCGGTTCCACGGCGCTCTGCATTTGTCCGGCTGCGAAGGGTTCTATTGGCTGTGCCGTTCTTACGGGGAGTATGCGGAGAAGCGCTATCCCCAGGCGTTCGTCCTCGCTTCGAAATCGATGCGAAGCTATCGAAGAGGGCTTGAGATCCTACGGGATTCCGAACGCGGAAAATGGGACCGTTTCTATCAAGCGGACTGGCTGACGAATATCCGGAGCACCGTGGAGAACGTGGACACGCTCCGCCGGTGGCTTCGTTTGCACGGCGACAGTCCGGACTTTTTCCTCTGGTATAAGGAATTCCTCATGCCGGTCACGGAGAAATACATTTACCTCGAGAACACGCATCGCAACCCGCTGTCGGACGATGAGCTGGCTCTCCGGCTTGAGGAGTTTTTCGGGCTCTAAGCAAACTTGGAGGTGAAACCGAATGAGCATGCGAAAATGGAAGGACAGAGGGCTCGCGATCGACCCTCGCACCCGAGCCTATGTGGAGCCGACGCGTATTGTATGGACTTCGGGCTCCGGCGCCGCCTCCGAGGTGGTGAATCCGGAGGGATTGCTGACGGCTAATGGCGGTCAGGTCACGAAGGAGGCGCTGAACGCCTGCATCCTTCGCCATAAAGGGGAGGCGCCCGGAGTTCTGCTGGACTTCGGAACGGAACTGCACGGCGGGATCCGAATCGCGGTCGTCGAAGGCCGAGGGTTCCCTTCGCGGACCGCGCGGGTTCGCGTCCGGCTCGGCGAATCCGCCATGGAGGCGATGAGCGAGCTCGGAGGTCCGGCGAACGCAACCAATCACCATGCGGCCCGCGACAGCATCGTGGACGTCAGCCTGCTCGGGGGAGCCGAGTTCGGCGCTACCGGCTTCCGCTTCGCGCGGCTCGATCTGCTCGACGAAGGCGAGCTGGAGCTGCAGAGCGTTCAGGCCGCGTTCGTGTACCGGGACATCGAGTACAAGGGCAGCTTCCGCTGCAGCGATCCTCTGCTGGATCGCATCTGGGAAACCGGAGCGTACACGGTTCACCTGAATATGCAGGAATACCTGTGGGACGGGATCAAGAGAGACCGGATGGTATGGACCGGCGACATGCATCCCGAGGTCGCGACGATCTGCGCCGTGTTCGGCGAGCAGGAGGTCGTTCCTCGGAGCATGGACTTCAAGAGGGACCGTTCTCCGCTGCCGATGTTCATGGACATGCCGACCTACTCGATCTGGTGGCTGCTCGTCCAGCACGATTGGTATATGCAGCATGGCAATCTCGCTTATCTCGAACAACAAAGAGTGTATATCGCCGGACTGCTGCGCGAGCTCGCGGGCAAGGTAGAGGCGGACGGAACGATCCATGTGTTCCGCCCGTTCCTGGATTGGCCGGCTTCGTCCAATCCGGAGGGCGTAAACGCCGGCGTTCACGCGCTGTTCGTTCTCGCGATGCAAGCCGGGGCGCGCCTATGCCGTGTGCTCGGCGAAGAAGAGAGCGTCTCGCTCTGCGAATCGCTGGAGCGTAGGCTGCGCGAGCGCGTGCCGCATCATGCGGGCAGCAAGCAGGCGGCAGCCCTGCAAGCTCTCGCCGGGCTGATGGACGCGGCCGCCGCGAACCGCGAGGTCATCGCGCCGAACGCGCCCGGCGGCTATTCCACGTTCTACGGCTACTACATGCTCCGCGCCCGCGCCGAAGCGGGCGACATCGCCGGCAGCCTCGACAGCATCCGCTCGTACTGGGGCGGCATGCTGGAGCTTGGGGCCACGACGTTCTGGGAGGACTTCGACATCGCCTGGATGGAGAACGCGGCTCGCATCGACGAGCTGACGCCGCCCGGCAAAATCGACGTGCACGGCACCTACGGAGGCTACTGCTATCAAGGCTACCGGCACAGCCTGTGCCACGGCTGGGCTTCCGGTCCGACCGCATGGCTGTCGGAATACGTACTCGGCATTACGCCCGCGGAGCCGGGCTTCCGCAAGGTGCGGATTCGCCCGCGGCTCGGCGATCTGGAGTGGGCGGAGGGCACGTATCCGACGCCGCGCGGGATCATCCGCGTTCGCCACGAGCGCGCCCCGGACGGCAGCGTCCGGACGGAGTATACGGTGCCGAACGGCGTGGAGGTTGCAGCGGATTAGCTCCACGTACGAATGACCTTTTTCCCCGATTAACCGAACTCAACCGCATAACCGAGAACGTCCGGCATCCGTCAGCCGGGCGTTTTTCCCTTTTTCAAGGCAACCACCGGTTCGGCCTGCCCTAACGGAACTGAGAGCCTCTATTCGAGTTCAAATCAGTCCTTTTCGATTCTAACGGAAGCAGGAGCCCTTATTTCAGTCAAAACAACTCTGTTTCCATCATTTCCTTGTAAATAGCGGCTCTCAGTTCCGTTAAATTACTAAAGTTGGATTTTGAAGCTAGATACAGTCTCTCAGTTCCGTTAAACCTGTTTAGGACGGATGGAAGCCGCTACTTGGTCGGCAGAACCAAGAAGAATATCCAAAAAATCCGGATCAAAGCCGAAAAAAGCGTGGCTTATCCCCGATTAGGTAAGCGATTACAATTGGGTTTGACAGCCAATGTAAGCGGTTCAAAAATTTCAGGGGAAAAGGAGTCACGGTATGAGAGCAATGAGTAGAGACAGCCTTCTGAAGAGGATGACGGCGGTCGGCTTGGTCCTGGCCCTTATGAGCTCGATGGTCTGGGCGGCTCTGCCGCAAGCGGCGAAGGCGGCCGGGGAATCGGCGGTCGAATTCCGGAGAGACGCCTCCGGCATGCCGATTTTCGACGGAGTGGCCGGTCATCTGGACGCGTTCGTCGATTTGATCTTGTCCGACATGAGCATCGAGGATCTGGCTTACTACGCGGATCAGAAAAGCGCGGGAAGCCCGCGGAAGATCGCGGCCGGCTACACGCTTCCGGGTACCGCGGCGGGCGGCGTCGACCGCGTCATGGGCGTCAGCACCGACATGCCTTCGATGCTTGCCCTGGGGCAGAGCTGGAACAAGGAGCTGGTGAACGAAGTCGGCACGGTGATCGGCAACGAGCGCCGGGGCGAGGTGAACCTGTCCGATCCGAACACGCTGATGTATTCGGCGGTATCCGACATGCGGACCAATCCGCTCAGCGGAAGGTACGAGGAGGGCTACGGGGAGGATCCGGTGCTGGCCGGCACGCTCGTGAACGAGATGGCGAAGGGAATTACGGGCTACGGCGAGGCGGGCAACGAAGACGGCTTCTGGCTGAAGGCGCAGCTCGGCACGAAGCACTACACGAATTATTTGGCACAGTGGTTCCGCCAGAGCGGGCAGTTCGACGCGAGCGCCCGGGCTCTTAACGAGTATCAGTTGAAAAGCTTCCTGTATCCGCTTCAAGCCGGAACCGTTCAAAGCCTGATGACGACCTACGGGCGGACGAACGGCATTCCGAACCATATCTCGCCGAATATCATCCGGGCCACGAACGCGAATCCGTACGACATGATGTCGGTAGGCGACTTCGTCGGCGCGGACAGCAACATGACCGGCGGCTTCAACAACGGGTATCAGAATTACACGGACGCGGAAGGCAAAGCCGCCCTGCTGCTGCTTAGCGGCAATCACGCGAACACGTTCGGGTCCTCCCAAGCCGACATCGTAAGCGCGGTGACGAAAGGCGCATACGGTGTCACGCGCAAGGAGCTGGAGGACAACGTTCGCGGCCAGATCGAGATGTGGGTGCGGACGGGCTACTTCAACGAGAAGAACGACAACGGCTCGCCGCAAAGCTATCCTTTCTCGGAGCTGGCGAAGGATCGCTCTCCTCGGAATTATTCCTTGAGCGACAGCCAGGGCATCGCCCTGGACGCCTCGCGCGAGAGCATCGTGCTGCTCAAGAACGACGGCGGGGTGCTGCCGCTGGACAAATCCGACAAGGTCGCGGTGACGGGGCTTCTGGCCGACACCCGGTTCAAGGCGACTTATTCCGTGTCGGCCACACCATCGCTTCCGGACGCCGGCCTGTCCCCGCTCGGGGCGATTCGCGAAGCGATCGGCGAGGACAACGTCGATTACGGCACCGGCGCTCCGATCGTCGCGTTCGAATCCGTCTCGAACGGGCGCTCCGTCACCGCTTCCGTCTATTCCGGCGGCGAGCAGGTTGCGGCATCCTATGAAGCGCCCGACGAGAGCAGCGTGACGGACAGCGTTTATGCCTACAAGGCGGAAGGCAAGGCGTACACGGCTTCCGAAGCGTTCGAAGCCTATGCTTGGGGCCAAGGCGGCTACAGCTTCCTGTCCCAGGCGAACGGCAACTGGTTAAAGAACGAGACGGACGGAACGATCCGCAACAGCGACAAGACGACGCTCAACCTTAAGGAGAATCCGTTCTCCAACGTAGCGGACGCGAGTACGCTTCCCGGACGTTTCCGCGTCGAGACGAATGCGGACGGCACCGTGTCCCTGATCGCGGGAACGTACACGGAGAGCTTCACGGGCGGCTTCGAGACGGCCTATTACACGTCCGGCAAGTTCGTGACGGTGAACGGAGAGGGCGGTCTCGCCCTGGCGGCGACGCCGCTAACGGACGCGGCCGGAGCGGCGGCGCGCACGGGCAGCGAGAAATTCCGCGAGATCGTCCTGAAGGAAGCGGGCGCGGACGCGCAGGCATGGGCGACCGATAACGATTACGCGGTCGTCGTCGTCGGCACTCCGGCCCGCCACAGCTCGGGCGAGGGCGCGGACCGCTCCGATCTGAACCTGGGCGAAGACCAATACGAGATCGTATCGAAGGTAGCCGAAGCGTTCCCGAAGAAAACGATCGTCATCGTCAAGGCCAACGCGCCTGTGAATATGCAGGAGATCCAGGATAACGCCAACGTCGCGGCCATTCTATATCAGCCGTATGCGGGCCAATACGACAGCAAGGCTCTGGCGGAAGTGCTGTTCGGCGATTACGCGCCGACGGGCCGCCTGACGTCGACCTGGTACGCGGGCACGGAATCGTTCCCGGCGCTGAACGCTTATTCGCTGCCTCCGGCGGCAAGCTCTCCGACTTCCCTGAGCCAGATCGACCCTCGCTTTACGGTCGACATGACGAACGGCGACCCGGCCGAGAGCGGAATGACCTACATGTACACGGACGCCAAGGTGACTTATCCGTTCGGCTTCGGGCTAAGCTACGGCAGCTTCGATTATTCGAATCTCGCGGCGCCTTCCGGCGCTTCCGGTGACCAGCCTTTCGAGGTGACGGTGGACGTCGCGAACACGGGCTCCGTGAACACCTCGGAAGTCGTTCAGCTCTATATCCGGAACAATAACTCCTCGTACGGAGCATACGTGCCGAAGAAACAATTGGTCTCCTACGAGAAGGTCTATGTAGAAGCGGGGCAGAAGAAGACGGTCCATCTGACCGTGGATCCGTCCGACTTCGCGGTGTGGGACGTCAACCGCGGCGAATACGTCGCCGAGACGGGCAGCTACACCTTGATGGCGGGCCGGTCTTCCGACGATCTTCCGTTGACGGCGACTCTCTCTTATAACGGCTCCGCCATCGCGGCATTGGATGCGACGACGAATGCGGTGAGCGTGTTCGATCATGCTTTTGCGTCCAATGACGTGGTCTATCGCGAGGTCTCCAAGCTTCGCACGGCCGAAGGCCTGAAGGCCAAGCTGTCCGAGAACGGCTACTATGCGGTCATGTCCAAGAACGGCGGCTCCTGGGTTGCTCTGAACCGCGTCAACCTGACGGGAGCAACGGGAATCAAGCTGCGCGGCGCTTCGACGAACGCGACCTCGGTCGTGGAAGTCCGGGCGGATTCTCCGACGGGAACCCGCTTAGCCGTCCTTACGTTCGATGCGACGCCGGTCGCGACCCGCGACGTAGCGGGAAGCGACTTCAAAGTCGTCGAGCTGGATTACGCGGAAGTCACCGAAAGCTTGTTGGCCTCTGCGTCCGGCACGCATGACCTGTACCTCGTCTTCAAGAATCCGGACATTCGCGTAGACAGCCTTCAGCTCGTCGGCACGGGTTCGTCCGGAGGCGGCAATCCGACTCCTCCGGCCACGACGAACCCGGATCCGGACGATTCCGAGGGAACGGATACTCCCGATCCGGGAGAGCAAGGGACGGACGGCTCGACGGCCATGACCTTCAAGGACGTAGGACCGAGCTATTCCTGGGCGGCCGAAGCCATCGGCAAGCTGGCGGCGGAAGGGATTATCCAGGGAACCTCGAAGGATACGTTCGAGCCCGCCAAACCGGTGACGAGAGCGGACTTTGTCCTGCTGCTCGCAAGGGCGTTCAAGCTGTCGAGCGGCGACGCGGCAGCCGGCTCCTTCTCGGATGTCCCGGCGAACGCCTATTATGCCGAAGCGGTGGCGATTGCGAAGAGCCTGGGCATCGTCCAAGGCTCGGGCGGCAAGTTCGATCCGCTTGGCCCGATCTCCCGCCAGGATATGATGGTCCTGATCGCGAGAGCGCTCAAGGCGAACGGCAAGCTGGACGAGACGGGAACGTCCGACGATCTCGACGCCTTCGCGGACGCCGGGAAAGTCTCGGCTTACGCCAAGGAAGAAGTCGCGGCGCTCGTTAAAGCCGGCATCGTCGAAGGGGACGGCAGCCGCTTGAACCCGACGGCAACGACATCCCGGGCGGAAGCCGCGGTCGTTCTGTACCGAATCTATAAGATGTAACACAAGGCCCTCTCCTAGCGACCTTCGGTCGTCGGGAGGGGGCTTTTCCGACGCTGCGGCAGTCGGGCGATTCCGCCGATGTAGGTAGTCACACTGCCCTCTTTCGCTAGTAGCCGACCGATTCCGCCGATGTAGGTAGTCACACTGCCCTCTTTCGTCTATAGTCGGTCGAATTCGCCGATGTAGGTAGTCACACTGCCCTCTTTCGTCTATAGTCGGTCGAATTCGCCAATGTAGGTAGTCACACTGCCCTCTTTCACCTATAGTCGAATGATTTCGCCAATGGAGGCAACGGCGTTCCTCGCATTCGCCGACAGCCGAGCATTTTCTGCAATGAAGTTCCAGCGATTCCTTTTCACGGACAGGCCATACCGGGTTCCCGTCTGAACGAAGGGGAGAGGCGGCATAAGCGAGCCCAAGTACAGACCATCTCTGATCATGGGCAGGGTTCGCTCCAGGTCGGAAAAGGTGGTCTGCGCAGGCGTTTGCTTGAAGGCCCGATGAATCCAATGGTAGTATTTATGAATAGAGCCATAGGGATCGGAAAGGAATACGCCATGAACAAATTCATCGTCGTCGGAGCCGGAATTCTCGGAGCGTCGACTGCTTATCAGCTAGCCAGAATGGATGCGGACGTTACCCTTATCGATCGCAAGGATCGGGGACAGGCGACGGACGCCGCCGCGGGCATTATTTGCCCCTGGCTGTCGCAGCGGCGCAATCAGGCTTGGTACCGGCTGGCCAGGGCGGGCGCGCGATTTTATCCGGAGCTGATCGAGCAGCTGCAGAGCGAAGGGGAGACCGAAACCGGCTATGCCCGGGTCGGGGCCTTAAGCATTCATAGCGACTCGGAGAAAATCAAAAAGATGGAGGAGCGCGCGACGGCGAGGAGAGAAGAGGCTCCGGAGATCGGAGAGATTGCGAGGCTTGATGAGCAGGAGACTCGGGAGCTTTTTCCCCTGCTGGCGGAGGGCTATCTTGCCGTTCGGATCGGCGGCGCTGCCCGGGTAGACGGCCGCGCGCTGCGAGATGCGCTCATTCGCTCGGCCGTCCGAAACGGAGCCCGTCTGGTCCGCGGAGATGCGGAGCTGACTTATGAGGGGAATCGCGTTACGGGGGCTCGCGTCGGCGGGCAGCTCTACGCGGCGGACGCTACGGTCGTATGCGCGGGCGCCTGGGCGAGAGAGCTGCTGCTGCCTCTGGGAGTTCGCTTTAACGTAGGTTATCAGAAAGCGCAGATCATGCACCTTGAGCTGGAGGATGACCCGGATACCGACTCGTGGCCCGTCGTCATGCCGCCCACCGACCAATACCTGCTCGCTTTCGAGAAGGGGAAGATCGTCATCGGGGCGACGCACGAGAACGATATCGAAGGCTACGATACGAGAGCGACCGCCGGCGGAATGCAGGAGGTTCTGAACAAAGGGCTGGAGCTGGCGCCGGGCTTGGCCGACGCGGCCTTCTCGGAGGTGCGCGTCGGGTTCCGGCCGTTCACCCCCGGATTTCTGCCGGTCATCGGCGCCGTCCCCGGATGGTCCGGCCTTCTTGCGGCTAACGGGCTCGGGGCGTCCGGCCTGACGGTAGGGCCATATCTGGGAAGCCAATTGGCGAAGCTGGCGCTGAAGCATTCGCTAGAGATCGACCTGGCCGATTACGATATTCGCAAGGCGATGGACTAGCCTCCGCTTTGCAGAGAGTCTGAGGTCTTTTGGTTAAAGTGCTGACGACGGCCGTATTGGACTCACCCGGTTATGAAGCTTGTCGCCTGATTCAGCGCATGGCGGAACAGGTCTTCGATCAAGCGAGCCGGCTCGCGGACGTCGAAATCGATGTCCAGACGGAACTCTTGCCCGAAGACGGCGGCTTCGATGGAGACGGATAAGAGCTTGCCCTGCTTCGCCTCCTTTAAGGAGCCGGAGAGCTCCACCTTCCTCACGTCGAGCAAGTCGCCCGCATGTTCGGCGGCGAACTCGGCCAGCTTCAACGTCGTCGCCGCTCCATATTTAGCCGCTTCCAGCAGCACCTTGGCGTTCTCGAAAGCAAGCGCGGAAGTGCCCGTTTGGATCGCTTCCAACGCTTGCTTGGCAATTTCTACGGCCAGATGAGCCGCCGACTGACCGTAGTCAGCCAGAGCCGATTCGGCGGCGCTTAATGCGGTTTGTCCCGCCATATGCACAAGCTCCAAGGATTTAAGCGCCAAAGTCCATGCTTGATAGTCCGTTCCTAGCCGAACGGCGGCGAGAGCCCTCTTGGCGTTATCAAGAACCATATATTGACCGCCGAACTGGATCAAGGCCAGCGCCTGCTTCGAATTCCTCAAAGCCGTATATTGCACGCCGACGCGTACCGTTTCGAGAGCGCGCTTGGCGGCCCCTAATACGAGATAGCTTTGGCCGTACTTGACCAGGGTCAGAGCGCCTTCCGCCGCGTCCAACAGGCTTTGCGCCGTCAGCATCGCAACTTCCAGACTGACGATTTTGGCGGACAGAATCGGAGCCATATAGGGAACCTCGTACCATTCCAGATGGCTTAATTCGTAGGAGGCAGCGTCGATGTCCTGTTGGATCGAGCTGATCTGGCTGCGGACATTCCGCACGTCGCGAATGGCGGAGTCCATCGCCTCCTCGTATATTCTCTGGGCGTCATCGACAATCTGTTCGGCGCTGTACAAGACTTGGTCGTACTCCGCCTGCGCCTGCTCTACGGCCGCTTCGGCCTGCGCGATCGCCGCATCATATTCCGCCTGCGCCTGCGCAACCAGGCTTTCCGCTTCCAGCAGCGCGCCGTCAAAAGCGGCCTTGCAGGCTTCTACTTCTTTCTTTGCGTCATTTAAAGAGGAGTCGAATTTGCGCCGCTCCTCCTCTACTTTCAACGTCAGCTGCCGCAAATAGCGATTCGCTTCCTTCTCCGCTTCGTTTAGTCTGTCGCGAGCGGGGGTAAACAGCTCCAAGTAAGCTCTCTCTGCTTCATTCACCCGTTCCTTCGCCTCATCGATATCATGCTCCACGGCATGGATGGCGTCGTGTAGTTTCCGGGCAACCGTCGTTTGCAGATAAGCGGTCAAATCGTTTTGCCACAACGCGTAAAGGGAAAAATCCAGCGTCTCCGGCTTTGACATCTCTCCTTCGCTGTCGCCCCTCACCACGAATTTCATAACGTCGCCGAAGGCCAGTTCGAAGTGGAAGTGTGCGCCGCGATTGGAGATGTCGGCGAATACCTCCGCATTCATTCCGAAGATCGAGAGCGCTCCGTCGACGAACAGGCTCTGCTTCTTCTCGTCGATTACGAGATCGATCGTGGCGTCAGGACCTTGATGGCCGCGAATCTCCAGCGGGCCGAGTTCCAGGTGCTCCAGGCTGCCTTTGACGGCAACGCCCGTTTTGGAGGCTCGGGTATAGATGGACGCCCGTTTGCCGAACAGGACCATCTTGCCGGAGAAGCTGAAGCCCGGCTCAAAGGTGATTGTGCCGATCGAACCGCCCGCAGGGGCGATATAAAGAAGCAGGTCTTCAAACTCGAAGAAGTTCGGCGAGTCTTCGCCAAGCAAGCTTAGCCCGGTCAACTGCTCCGCGAATTGGACCAGATCCCGGGAGGTCAGTCTGGTCAAAGAACCCATCAAAATTTCGCGGGTCGGGTCTTCGGAGATGTTGACGGCCATCTGAGCTTCCACGCTGCCGACGGCAAGCCCGCCGGCGATGCCGAATTCCGACGGAGTGCCGGTGGCGGCAAACTGAGCGTAGATAATGCCGAGCTGCAGCGCGATTGCAGGGCCGATCTTCAGGCCTTCGATGCCGAACGGCTCCACCCACCAATTCTTCATCGTTGCCGAGCCGCGAGCCCCAAGGGCGTCGATCTCCAGGACGAGGTCAAAATGCAGCGGCCCGGCCTGATTGGCGACAGCGACATTTAGGCCAAGGGCCAACTGGAGTGCGGGCTTGGGCAGCAGGACGACGCGCGCATACAACGAATCCGTGTCGACGCCGCTTCCCAGCTCCAGCTTGATACCGGACATGTCGATCGTAATGTCGGTCTGGGAACCGAAATGGGCGCTCAACAGCAGCCCGGACTGCCGGGAGCGGCTTAACGAGGAGAGCGCCGGGATTTCCTTCAGCTTCCCGATGAGCTGAACGCCTTGGCGAACCGGGTAGGAGCAGTGCGTCGAGTGGAACAGGCCGTCGCTGGAGGAGTAGATGAAGACCGCCTTCTCGAAGGCCAGGCTGTCCGCAAAAGAGTCCTCGACCGCGGGGATAATCGTTGACAGCTTCAGATTGTCGGCCGCAATACTGGCGTAGACGAGAACGTTCGAGCCTTCCGGCCGTTTCTCGAAGCGCACCTCGCAATCGACTTCGATCCCTTCGATCACAACTGCTCCGTAGATCGCCAATTTCGTCGGTTTGCCCGAAGAAGCACGATACAGCTCCAGCGACAGCTTCGCTTCCTTGATCTCCAGCGGCCCGATCTGCAAGCGGTCGATCGAACCGTTGAAGGACACGCCGTCGGAAGAGATGACGGCTTCGATCCCGAAACGATGGCCCTCCACGGTCAGATCGCCTCGCAACGTCAGACCTTTGGACATAGGTCTTCCCGCGATCGTGCAATCGCGGGTTGCCAGGCCGACGAACACATTGTCAAAGGCCACTTCATGTTCGGGCGGCGCCAGTTCTTCTCCGGACAGCATGCAGTACAGCTCGGCAACGTCTTTGATCGTGAAGTGCTCCGCCGAGGCAGCGATCCCCGCGTACTCCTTCGAGATCTCCCCGAAGAAGCCGTACACCTGCGTCCCGCCGATCATGGTGGCCGCCACCTGCAGCCGGTTATCGGCACCGACGCTTCCCTGAATGGCAAGAGAATCGAGCGTAAAGCCGGGAATGCCAAATACGTCGACGATCCCTTCGACTTCCGCCGTCATAAACAGATTATTGCCTTGATAACCGAGAGAAGCGTTCAAAACGGCCGGTTTATCGCCGCCCAAGGCGGGGATCTCAACCGTTCCCGCGATGATCGCAGAGATGTGCCAGCCTTGGGTCAGGGTAAGGTTATTCGCGCTGGGTCCGACGCTGATCTGCAGCGAGCCGGAGGTGAGGGTCATCCCTCCCGGCAGCGGCAGGAACATGGAGGCCGCGCTGGTCAGCGTAAAGGATGTCGGCCGGATCAACCCGGCATCGGAGAAGCCGTCGAATCGGATCTCTCCGCTGATCAGAAGCCCGTTGTTCAAATTCAGCAGAGATTTGATCCACGCTAGCGGCCCGCTCTCCAATCGCAGTACGCCGCTGAAGGAAAGCGTTGAGTCCCCTTCTTCCCCGGCTAGGCCGAAATGAACGTTGACATCGTCAAGCATGAATAAATCCGTATGGTCGCAATGGAAATCCTGAAACAAACTTGCGAACGTAAAGCCGTCCTTCGCCAAATTCAACAAGGCAAAATGTTCGCCGCTGTCCAGCACCGCGCCCGTAACGGGGATATCGGATTGACCGAAGACGCTGGCTTCGGCCGTATATAGATGGCCGGGGATTTCTTCGAGGCTCTGGCTTATCCTGCGGCGCAGCCGCGGGTTGGAGGGTGCCATCTCGAACAACATGGAGTCCCCCAAGGAGTCCGTCTTCTGAGCGGAGACGTCCTCCAGCTTCAAATCCGCCCACAGGGAGTTGTCGGCAAAAGCAAACAGTTCGTCATCCGACGGAAGCGGCCTTTTTCCAGTAAGTTTGAATTTTGAGAGATTGGCTTTGCTCTGTTTTGTTCTTGGCTTCTTCCCTTCCGAAATGTTATCCAAGTGGTACATGGTCGCCATGTATTCGCATAGAGAAGGCGTAACCCGCAAAAAAGGATTAAACGTGATTTCTTCCGCTATCGTATTCGAGTCCTCTATATCCAATGTTCTGTAAGAGTATTTAATTTCTTTTGCCAGCCAAGATGCGTACTGACCCCCTTTTATCTCCGTACAGGTAACGGTTACGGTCACCATCACCGCGTAGCTCTTGGAAGCCAATTTCTTGATTTTGCTTTCCGTTTCCAGCATTTTGGTGTTGGCGGCCTTCGTGCCCAAAACAAGATTGTTAGGATGCTGCTGCGTGTCTAAATTCTCCGCGGGTCCGAATGAGAAGGCAATCAGGTGGAGCCAGTCGTAATCCAGGTCGGGCGGCAAGGCCAAGGCTTTGGCGACCTTCGAAGCAGGGTTGGAGTTCATCACGGTTGCTTGCTGCGGGTAACGCGCTTGTCCCGACCAAGCCTGAATATCCGATGCCGTAAGTACGGTGCTCAGCGTCCGCGTTTTTTTTGGCTGTACATATTGAATCCCCATATCCTTTTTTTCAAAAAAAGCTTCATGGACGCCGCTGACGGTACTTGTCGACGGAAACGGCATCTCTAGATTCGTTTTTGCCGGGACATAAACGGAGTAATTGGAAGCCACGCTGACACGCTTCCAGTTGCTGAGAGAGGGAGCTTCGCTTACGAGCTCGTAGGGATGATGAAGAAGTTCCGCCACGCCGGAACTTTTAAAAAACTTTTTGTAGCCGGTCAAATTCGACGGGGACACCTCGATGATTCGCATCATGCCGTCGATTTCGTTGTCGAAACGGCCGTACGGGTTGACGGAGTTCGAATCGTATTCTTTAGGCGTTAGAAGCAAGCCCTCTCTGAACAGCGCATACCAAGACCCGTATTTATTCTCGGTAATCTTGATTTCGTACTCTTCGGTGTACAAAACAAGCTCCGCTGGCGAAACGAGTTTCTCCAGATCGCTTGCTCTTACGTACCAATAGCGCCCATTGCCTTGGGTATCCTGTTTTATTGCATCCAGCGTAGCTGCCTGGTTATTGCCGATAGCCAGCTCAACGCTCGAAAAAGACACCCATTTGCGAACAAAGTGCGCATTTCCGCTCTGAAAGCGAATACGCTTCTCTTCCTTCTCTAAGACGATGATTGGTGAGAATTTCCTCACGCGAAGAGCCTCCTCTTGGTTGCTATGATTGTAATCAGACAAATTTCTTCATTTTCCGACATTTGGCATTTTATCCAACCTTGCTTAACAAACGCTGAAAATGCCCGATATAGGGCGGCCAGCCTCCATATTCTCATATGACCCAACCGACGCTCAGCAACCGCTTGCGGAAGCTGGAAGAGCTGGAGCAAGCTGTCCGCCTGAGCGAAGGGGAGAGGCGGTCTACAGGGGCTAAAGCAGCAACGGAGTTTTCGACCGGAGGTTCTTTGACCTTGAACCTCTTTCTCCTCTTCAAGTATGATAGGAACCGAATGCAAGAGCACGGAATCCTCGACGCCAAAGGAGCAACCCCATGCAAATCAAAGTCGGAATCATCGGAACGGAAGCGTTCATCGGCCTGGTTCTGCGGGTCATCAAGTCGTTCCCGACTTTTCTGCCGGTCGCGAGGGAGGCGGCGAACGAGAAGGAAGCCGTCCAGGCGGCGGAGCAATTAAGCCCGGAGGTCGAAGCGCTCGTGCTGTCGGGCGCGCTCTCGAACCGGGCCGTGAAACTTAGCGCGTCGCTGAGCGTGCCAACGTTCTACGTGCCGCTGAACGGGGCGGGCTTGTACAAGGCGCTGTTCTCTGCCTTCCGCGCGGGAAAGCTGGAGGGCGGCATCTCCGTCGATTCGCTTACCAAAGCGATGGTCATGAGAACGCTGACCGATCTCGGCTTGGAGCGGACGAAGGTGTTCGTGTACGACGGCCCGGCTTATGCCTCGCCCGAGCAGGTGGTCGCGTTTCACAGCCGGCTCGCCGAGTCCGGCCAGTGCCGGGTAGCGTTCACGGGCGTCGATCAAGCGGCGGAGCAACTCCATGACCTGTCGATCCCCTGCGAGATCATCGCCCCTTCCGACCAGGACGTTATCGTTATCCTGGAGCGGGCGCTGCTCTCGACGGAATCGCGGCGGGGCAAGGAATCGCAGATCGTCGTCGGGATGATCAACGTGGACGACTTCGGCAAGCTCGCGATGAGGCGGACGAGCGAGCACGAGGTCCAGAAGCTGAAGCTCGACATCCATCGCATGGTGCTGAATTACGTGGAGCTGCTCGACGGCTATCTGACCGCTCTCGGCGGCGACGAATACCTCTTTTTTACCACGCGCGGAATTTTCGAGAGAGAGACCGGCGGCTACAAAACGATCCCGCTGGCCAAAGACGCCTACACGACCTACGGTCTCTCGCTTAGCGTCGGGATCGGCTTCGGCACGTCGGCGAACGATGCCGGAACGAACGCGAGAAGCGCGCTGCGCAAGGCGAAGGAAGCGGGCGGCAACGCGTGCTTCATCATCCGCGAGGACGCGACGCTGATCGGGCCGCTCGAGATGGCGGATCCGGTGCAGGCTATCCTCTCCCCGACCGATGCCGAGCTGATCAAGAAGGCCGAGGAAGCCGGGATGACGAGCACGTACCTGAGCAAGCTGCTGCAGCATATGGCCCGGTTCAGCAAGTACGAGTACAAGGTGCACGAGCTGGCCGAGCTGCTGAACATTACCGTCCGTAGCGCCCATCGCCTGCTGCTCCAGTGGATCGACGGGGGACTGGTGGACATCGCCGGATACGAGAAAATGCCGAAGGGACGGCCGCGGCAAATTTACCGGTTTACTTTTCTCATGGGCAAATCTCTTTAAGCCCCTCTTCTTGTCGATTTAAAGACGAATTAATCTCCTGTCTTTATATTCTTCGGAGCCGTATGCTGAAGTCAGAGCTGCGAATTTGAAGGGAGCTGGACGAATGAGAACGATCGAGCAATTGGAAGCGAAGCTGGCGGAGCCTTCCGAGGCGCTGGTGCAGGACCTGGCGAAGATCTCCGGGGATATCGTGCTGCTGGGAGTCGGCGGCAAAATGGGGCCCAGCTTAGCCAAGCTGGCCATGAACGCGATTCGCGAAGGCGGGCTGAACAAACGGGTGATCGGCGTGTCGAGATTCTCGAACCGGGAAGCTCGACAGGAGCTGGAGGACGCGGGAGTCGAGGCGATCTCTTGCGAGCTGCTGGACGACGACGCGCTGCGCGCGCTGCCGAACGCCGAGAACGTCATCTATATGGCGGGCAACAAGTTCGGGACGAAAGGCCGGGAGCATTTTACCTGGGCGATGAATTCTTACCTGCCGGGACGCGTCGCGGAGAAGTTCAAGGAGTCGCGCATCGTCGTGTTCTCGTCCGGCAACATCTATCCGTTCCAGCCGGTCGCAAGCGGCGGGGCCAGCGAGCAGGTCGCGCCGGAGCCGGTCGGGGAGTACGCCCAATCGACTCTTGGCCGCGAACGGATTTTCGAATACCACTCGCACAAGAACGGCACGCCGATGGTCATGTACCGCTTGAACTACGCGATCGACATGCGGTACGGGGTCCTTCTGGAGCTGGCGAAAGCGGTCGAAGAAGGCCGAGAGATCGATCTGACGATGGGCTTCGCGAACGTCATCTGGCAAGGCGACGCCAACTCGATGGCGATCCGCTGCCTGACGCAATGCAGCAGCCCTCCCGCGGTCGTCAACATCACGGGTCCGGAGACGATGTCGATTCGCTGGGCGGCGAAGGAATTCGCGAAGCGTCTCGGCAAGGAAGCCCTGTTCGTCGGAACCGAGTCGGAGACGGCGCTGCTCAATAACGCTTCGAAGTCGCACCAGCTGTTCGGCTATCCGCGAGTGCCTCTTCTGCAGATGATCGACTGGACGGCGGAATGGGTTCGGCAAGGCGGCGCTACTTGGAACAAACCGACGCACTTCCAGGAGAGAAAGGGGAACTTCTAAGCATGGCTAACGGGCAACACGAGACGAAGAAGCTGTCCCCCGAGCTGCTCGCGGCGCTGCATGACGGGCTTGTGATTCCCGCCCACCCGCTCGCTCTGACCGAGGATCGCAAGCTGGATGAAGTCAGCCAACGAGCGCTGAGCCGCTATTACATCGCGTCCGGAGCCGGAGGCATCGCGGTCGGGGTGCATTCCACGCAGTTCGAGATCCGCGATCCCGAGCACGATCTGTTCGAGACGGTGCTGGCGATGGCGGCGGAGGAAGTGAAGAGGGCGAATATCGCGCGCCCGTTCATTCAAGTCGCCGGCATTTGCGGACCGACGGAGCAGGCGCTTCAAGAGGTAGAAGCGGCGCTTAAGCACGGCTACGACGCGGCGCTTCTCAGCATGGGCGGACTGAAGGATTGGAGCGAGAGCGATCTGTTGGAACGGACTCGCCGGGTAGCGGCCCGCATGCCGGTCATCGGCTTCTACCTGCAGCCTTCCGTCGGCGGAAGGATTTTTACCTATGAGTTCTGGAGGCAATTCGCCGAGATTCCGAACGTCGTCGCGATCAAGATGGCGCCGTTCAACCGTTATCAGACGCTGGACGTGGCGAGGGCGGTCATCTCCTCGTCCCGCAGAGACGAGATCGCGCTGTACACGGGCAACGACGATAACATCGTGGTCGATCTGCTGACGACGTTTCGGTTCGAAGCGGACGGGGTATTGGTGGAAAAGAAAATCGTCGGCGGCCTGCTCGGCCATTGGGCGGTATGGACGCGCAAGGCGGTCGAGCTGCTGGAGGAGATCAAGCGGGTTCGCGACGACGAGACGATCGCGAAGGAATGGCTGACGCGCGCGGTTCAAGTGACCGACACGAACGCGGCCTTCTTCGACCCGGCGCACGGCTTCGCGGGCTGCATTCCGGGCATTCACGAGGTGCTCGTCCGCCAAGGCCTCATGAAGGGAACCTGGTGCCTGAACCCGCACGAGCGGCTTTCTCCGGGGCAGAGCGAGGAGATCGACCGGATGTACGCGATGTACCCGCACCTGAACGACGACGAGTTCGTCGCCGCCGGGCTCGCGGAATGGCGGTCTTCGAACTAGGCCGATGAGGTTCAAGGACGTGTTCTCCATTATCGGCCCGAGCATGATCGGGCCTTCCAGCTCCCATACGGCGGGAGCCGTCCGGATCGGCCGCGCGGCGCGGCAAGCGTTGGGCGAGCAGCCGCTCGAAGCGGAGATCTCCCTGTACGGCTCGTTCGCGGAGACGTACCGGGGGCACGGCACCGACGTGGCGCTCGTCTCGGGACTGCTGGATTACGGGACGGATGACGAGCGGATCCCAGACGCTCTAAGTCATGCGGCTTCAGCCGGCATGCAGGTGAAATTCCGCGCCGAGAAGAAGCCCGAGGTTCACCCGAATACGGTGTCCCTGTCGCTCGGCGGCTCCGCCGACCGAATTCGGGTGAAGGGCTGCTCGATCGGCGGCGGCAACGTCGAGATCGTCGGCATCGATCGCTTCGACGCGAGGTTCGGGGCGAATCAGCCGACGCTTCTTGTCTTCCACGAAGACAGAGCGGGCATGATCGCGGAGATGTCCGGCATCCTGCTAAGCTCGCAAGTCAACATCAGCCACATGCAGGTCGATCGCGAATCGCGGAACGGCGCCGCGCTTACGGTCATCGAGTGCGATCAGCTTCCGGGAAGCGAGGAGCTGCGGAGGCTCGGCGAGATCGCTGGCGTCCGCAAGGTTAGGCTAATCGATCTCTCGGAGAAGGAAGGAACCGAATGAGATTTTCCAGCTTGGCTCAATTGAGGCAGCTTTGCGAGGAAGAAGGGGCGCCGATCGCCCGAATCATGATGGCCGAGCAAGCCCGGGAGAGCGGGCTATCGCCCGAAGAGATCGAATCGCGGATGGCGAGCTATTATAAGGTCATGAAAGAAGCCGTCCGCAAGGGCATATATGACAATCCGAGATCCCGCAGCGGGCTGACCGGCGGAGACGCGAAGCGCGTCCATGATTATAAGGCGGCCCGCGACCCGTCGCTCGGAGGCGAGGCGGCGACCGCCATGGCCTATGCGCTCGCCGTCTCCGAAGTCAACGCCGCGATGGGGCGCATCATCGCCACGCCGACGGCGGGCTCCTGCGGGATCATCCCCGGCGTGTTCGTCAGCTCCCAAGAGCGGTTCGGCTGGGACGACGGTGTCCTGGTGCGAGGCCTGTTCGCCGCCGGGGCGATCGGCTACGTGATCGCCAACAACTCCTTCGTCTCCGGAGCGGAAGGCGGCTGCCAGGCCGAGGTCGGCTCCGCGATCGGGATGGCGGCGGGAGCGCTCGTCGAGATGCGCGGAGGCACCCCCGAGCAGGCGATGCATGCCGTGGGACTGGCGCTGAAGAACTCGCTCGGCCTCATCTGCGACCCGGTCGCGGGGCTCGTCGAGATTCCGTGCATCGTGCGCAACGGCTTCGGCGCGGTGACGGCTCTCGCGGCGGCGGACATGGCGCTGGCCGGCGTCCGCAGCGCGATCCCGTCCGACGAGGTGATCGGCGTCATGCTCGAGGTCGGCAGCGCGATGCCGGAGAAGCATCGCGAGACGGCGAAGGGCGGGCTGGCCCAGACCCCGACCGGACGCAAAATCATGAAGGAGCTATACGGAAAGGGGGATCCGTCATGAGCGATCAAAGCCATTGGAACGACGTAAGCGACAGTAACAACTTGAGCCGACTGCTCGTGAGAGCCCACGAGAAAGCGGGCAAGTGGATCGAGTTCCGCCGGGAGCTGCACCGTCGTCCGGAGCTAAGCCTGCAGGAGAGCGAGACGGCGCGCGCCGTCTCGCGGCACCTGGAACGGCTCGGAATCGCTTATCGCGCCGAAGTCGGCGGACATGGAATCGTCGCCGAGATCTTCGGCGATCGGCCGGGGCCGACGATCGCGCTGCGCGCCGACATGGACGCGCTCCCCATTCAGGAAGAGGCGGACGTCGCCTTCGCGTCGGAGCGGCCCGGCCTCATGCATGCCTGCGGGCATGACGCGCATACGGCCATCCTGCTCGGCGCGGCGGAGCTGCTCGCTCAAACTCCTCGCGGCTTCGGAGGTTCGGTCCGGCTGCTGTTCCAGCCGGCCGAAGAGATCAATGCCGGAGCGCGGGCGATGATGGAAGCGGGAGCGCTGGAGGGAGTCGCCGAGATCTACGGGCTCCACAACCTTCCTACGCTCGCGGCCGGCCGGGTCGCGACGCGAAGCGGGGCGATGATGGGCTCCGTCGACCGGATCGAGATCGATCTCGAGGGCCGTGGAGCGCACGGAGCGATCCCGAACCAGGGAATCGACCCGATCGTTTGCGCGGCCGCGCTCATTCAGTCGCTTCAGAGTCTCGTCAGCCGCGAGGTGTCGCCCTTTTCCCCGGTCGTCGTCACGATCGGCTCCATCCACGCGGGCGAGGCGAACAACGTCATCCCGCAGACATGCCGGCTCAGCGGAACGATCCGAACGTTCGATCCGGGCGTGCAGAAGATATTGCCCTCCGCGCTCGCGCGCATCGTGCAAGGGATCGCCGCCGCCCATCGCTGCGCTGCGGAGCTCCGTTATATCCATCAGGTTCCCGTGTTGGTCAACCATGAGGAGAACGCAAGGTTCGTCGAAGCGGCGATCGACGGAATTATCGGCGCGGAGAACCGCGGCGTCGCCGATCCGACGCTGGCGGGAGAGGACTTCTCGCTTTATCTCGAGGAACGGCCGGGCTGCTTCTTCTGGCTCGGCTCCGGTCCGCAGGAGGATGCGGAGCATGCGTACGGCCTGCACCATCCGAAGTTCAAGCTTCACGAGGAATGCATCCCGATCGGCATGGCTTTGCTGGCCGGGATCGCGTTGAAGAGATTAAGCAAACAAAAAACAAGAACGAGCAATTGAAGTAGGCTCTGTTTATTTGCATAGCGGAAAACGCAACGAAGCAGCGCCGACGATCCTAACTAGGAAATCGGCGCTTTATTTTCTACCGAACTCGAGTTGGCATAAGTAAACATGAAAAAAGAATCGCTGTTACAATGTGATATCTCATTCTGTGGGTAACAGAGGCGACTACAGCAGCATCGAGAGAGCGGGTTTCGCGCTTGCGAGTCATAATGCCATTAATATTTCTTTGCATCAACTAGCCCTCCCTCCTAAAATAAGGAATGGATAAAAAAATTGAGAGGGAATGATCCAGTGGATAATTTCGAATACAGCGAGAAGGAGCTACAAAAGTTTACCATTCGCTATTCATCTTCTAGTCTGACTGCGGAACAAGTCGGAATTGTAATTACCCAGACTGCAGTTATGTATAGAATAATTCAGGATTATTTAGACTCTCCTTATGATTTACAGTTGGTACGAGTAAGTCGTGGTTCCTACATATTTGAATTCCTAGGAGACCCCGTTGTTTTAGAGTATGTACATAATATTTCTCGTTTTATTTATACGCAGGCCAAAGATCTTTGGGATTATGTCGGGGATGCCGTTACTTGGGATCTAATAAAACTCGCTCCTTCAGTAGCAATTCGTAAGCTATCTGATCTAAAAGCAAAGGAAGCGGATGAATTTACGAAAGCAGTTAGGGAGCATCAAAGGGTTGCCGTTGAAACGGATAGTGTAGTTGAATATGATTTCAAGAATAAAAAAATTATCCAATACAATGGAGAGATGGCCAAGAAGTATGTTGGATTTGCAAATGAAGAAATTAGTGAACGAGCAAATTACTTAAGTGAAAAGTACGGGGACATCTTACCCCCTAGAAACACAAAGCATAAACGGAAATAATACTCTTCGTTCATAGGTTACATAAGATAATTTTTTCGCGTAAATCAGCCACCCGTAAAGCCCTAGCGATGCGGCATGCCGTTTCCATGGGGCTTTTTTTTCTGCGCAAAAACGACCTACGGCGCGTTGTAGGGCGGACCTTTGAAATAGTGACTAAATAAGGAACGGAATCGATTTAAAGCGGGGGCGCCTGCTGACGGGGTGCTTTTAGCTAAAGTATTCTTAAAAATACTGGACTACTCGTTCCCGAAAAGCTATACTAGGTTTACGAAAGGGGGAACCCGCCATCGGACGCAACAAGGAATTCGACAGGGAGCAGGTGCTCCACAAGGCGATGCTGGTGTTCTGGGAGAAGGGCTTCGAAGCGGCCAGCATTCCCGATTTGCTGCAAGCCATGGGCCTCAGCCGATCCAGCTTGTACGAGACCTTCGCGGATAAGGAATCGCTCTACTTGGAAGCGATCGAGCTGTATAAGAGAAGAGGCTTAATCAAGAGAAGCTTCGTGAAGAACGCGGCGTCCGCGAAGGACGGCATCCGCCAATACTTCGATCGGCATATCGCCGACGCTTTGGATGAAGCTCTGCCTAATAGCTGCCTGATCACGAACGCGACCGTCGGCATGGATTCGCCGGACGAGCGGGTGCGGGCCGCGATCAAAGACAGCTTCGACGGGTTGGAAGAGTGCTTCGCCGATGCCATTAAGAGAGGGCAGCAGACGGGAGAGATCTCCCCGGACAAAGACGTCAAGACGATGGCGATCCTGCTGCTTAACCTGAATCACGGAATCAACGTCGTCTCCAAGATGAAGCCGGACCGGCAAATTTACGACGAAATGATCGAGGCCGTGCTTGCCATGCTATAGCCGGGGCGGCCTATTTTTTTGAAATTATCGGAACGATCATTCCAGTAAACGGCTTGACCGTAAAGCAAAGGAGCTTAAACATGAGCGCAATCGAAAATCATCAAGCCGCCGAGAAAACCTTCTCGCCGGGAATCATCTTCATCCTTGCCGCCGCCTGCGGCCTGATCGCCGCCAATCTTTATTACGCCCAGCCTTTGATAGGACCGATCAGCGAGGATCTCGGGCTGTCCTCCGGAGCGGCGGGCCTCATCGTCACGCTGTCGCAGATCGGCTACGGCCTGGGGCTGTTGTTCCTCGTTCCTCTGGGGGATATCTTGGAGAACCGCAAGCTGGTCGTTACCCTGCTGGTTCTCGCGGCTATCGTTCTGGCGATCGGCGGTGTCGTTCACCAGTCCGCCTTGTTCCTTGGCGTTTCCATGCTGATCGGGGTGAGCTCCGTCGCCGCCCAGGTTCTTGTCCCTTACGCGGCGCATCTGTCGCCGGAAGCGACGCGCGGCCGCAACGTCGGCAACGTCATGAGCGGACTGCTTCTCGGGATCATGCTGGCTCGTCCCGTATCGAGCATGGTCGCGGAATACATGGGCTGGAGAGCCGTTTACTACTTGTCCGCGGCGGCGATTCTCGTCTTGGCGCTGGTGCTGGCCCGGGCGCTTCCGTCCCGGAAGCCGACGGCCGCCGTCCGTTATTCGGCGCTGATCGGTTCGATGATGCAGCTTCTGAAGACAACGCCGATCCTGCGGCGCAGAGCCCTCTACCACGCTTCCGTATTCGGAACGTTCAGCTTGTTCTGGACGACGGTTCCCCTTTACTTGACCGGTCCGACGTTCCGTTTCTCCCAGCAGGAAGTCGCTCTGTTCGCTTTGGTCGGGGTATCCGGCGCATTAGCCGCGCCCGTTGCCGGCCGCCTCGCGGACCGGGGCTGGATTCGTCCCGCGACCGGTATCGCGCTTGCTCTCGTTCTTCTCTCGATCGCCGCCCCTCTGCTCGATCAAGGAGGCTCGACGTTCGCGCTTATTCTTCTCGTCGTCGCGGCCGTCGTGCTCGACATGGGAGTATCGGCGAACCTGGTTCTTAGCCAGAGAGCGATTTTCTCTCTGGGAGACGAGGTGCGCAGCCGTCTGAACGGCTTGTTCATGGCGATTTTCTTCGCCGGGGGCGCCCTTGGTTCCGCGCTCGGCGGATGGGCGTACGCGGCGGGCGGCTGGAAGGCGGCTTTGGCGATCGGCATCGCTTTGCCGGCGTTGGCTTTGGTTTATTACGCGACGGAGAGGAAGCGCCAAGCTTAAGCCGCCTCCACGATCGGCAATCGCAGCCGGACGGAGGTGCCGCCTTCTCCTTCGGAATGAACGGATAGGCCGAACTCCTCCCCGAAGGTCAGTTGAATCCGGTCGTTCACGTTGATCAGGCCGAAGCCCCCGCCTTCGGGATCCTCCGAGGAGGGCCGATCCAGAAGCCCCGCGAGTTTGGACGGAGGAATTCCTTTCCCGTCGTCCGCGATCTGCAGGACAAGGGTGTGGGCATCCTCTCTCTCCGCGGTTATCGCGATGGAGCCGCGCTTGCGCTCGGTCTCCATGATGCCGTGGAGCACCGAGTTCTCGACGATAGGCTGCAGGATCGTGCGGAGCACGAGGCAGTCCTCGAGCTCGGGAGGCACCTCGAAGGTCAACCCGATCGCCTCGTCGTATCGCATGTTCATAATGCCGACGTACGCGCGGATATGCTGAAGCTCGGCCCGAAGGGGCACGAGCTCTTTGCCTTTGGAGAGGCCCAGCTTGTAGAATCGGGTCAGCGACAAGACCATGCGCGAGATGTCCGGAACCTGATGCTCGATGGCCAGGCAATTGATCGTGTCGAGCGAGTTGTACAGCAGGTGAGGGTTGATCTGCGCCTGAAGCGTTCTCAGCTCGGCGTTCTTAAGCTCCTTGCCCATGCGGAACTTCTCCTGCACGAGTCCGTCCATTCGCCGGACCATAAAATTGAAGCTCTCCGTCAGCTCCCCGATCTCGTCCTTGCCGCTTACGGACATGACGGCCGGAAGTTCGCCGTTCTGAACGAGGCGCATGCGGGAAGACAATCGCTTGATTCGGACCGTGCTCAGCTTCGAATAGAAATAGGCCACGACATAGGAGATCGCCGTAATGACGAGCATCATGGCGATCATCCGGTTGCGCAGGTCCGTCAGCGGGCGAAGCGCTTCTTGAAGCGAGACGCGGGAGACGAGCGACCAAGCGGTTCCGGGAATGGCGGCGGTGCGGGTCAGCAACTCCCGGTCGGACCGCTCGTTCGCCGCCTCCAAGTCCTCGATACCCGAGAGGGATGCGGCGACGGACTCGCCCGATCCTTCGTCGCGAAGAAAAGCATAGCTGGAGGCGGTAAGCTGCGCTTCCTTCACGATTCGCTCTAGATCGGAGAGCGGGATATCGACCCGGGCCACGCCGACCGGGTCGGTGAAGTCCAGGAGGTTCCAGATCGTGCGCGCGACGGAGACGACCGGAACGGAGCCGGCTTCCCGGCGGGGGACGAACCAATACGCGGATTGGCCGGAAGCCGCCATTCGGCCATGCCAGGCTTCGTTATCCAGCTCGGACAAAGGGGAGAGACGCGCCCCGTCGTTCGAGTAGACGAATCTGTCGTCGATATACAGACGTACCCGGTAAACTCCTTGGGACTTCTCGATATTTTGCAGGAAAGGCGTTATCTTGTTATAGTCCGTCATTTGCGTAGGAATCTCGTAGCGGTCCGCGTCGGTCGCGAGAATGGCGTTGATCTGGCCATCCAGGGAGACGGTGTTGAGAGCGCCGATCGCCTTGTCCGTCAAGGTGTTCAGCTGACGTACCGCTTCGTCGAATACCTGCTCGGCCGACTGCATCGTCTGGCGGCGAACGATCTCCGCGCTTCGTTGGTAGGAGAACCAGGTTAGAATCGCCATCGGAACGAGAATAAGGACAACGTAAGAGAAAAACACCTTGCGCTGCAGGCTAAGGCGGCTGATGGCGCGATAAACCGGGCGGAACGGCGACCCTCTCACGGGTTGATCGCCCTTCGGAAGTCCGACGGCGTCAATCCGCATTCCTTCTTGAACAGCCGGGCGAAGTATTTGCCGTCGGTGTAGCCGACCATTCCGGACACTCGGTGCAGCTTGATGGACGGGTCCGCGATAAGCGCCTTCGCCTTCGCAATCCGGATGGAGGTCAGGTACTGATTGATCGTGACGCCGGTCTCCTGTTTAAAAATAAGGCAAACATAGGAGGGGGTCAGGTAGAGGTGATCCGCCAGCGCGCTGATCGACAGGTTCGGATCGCACGCCCGCTGCTCGATGAACCTCTTCGCTTTGCCGACGACCGTTCCTCCTTCGGGCTTATGGCCGCTCTGGCTTGCGAATAAGCCGAATACATACCGGAGAGCGAAGGAGGACGTCTCCGCCAGCGTCGGCAACGCCTGAAGGCGGTCCCACAGCGAGCTTGCCTCATCCTCCCCGTTCGGATGGCCGAGCTTCTCGGCCGCGGCGAGCAGCAGGGAATGGTACAGGCGGCGCAACTTGGAGGAGGAGACGCCCGAAGCGGAACGCATGCGCGCTTCCAGCTCCTTCAGATAGAGGGCGGCACCCTCCGGATCGCTCTCCCGGAGCTTCGAGGCGAAGTCTTCGAGCGGCAAGGCGTCGATCGCGAAAGGAGCCGGAGGAGCTTCGTCCCCGAAGACGGCCCGGCCGCCGAAGCCGATTCGATACAGCCGATCCGCCGCCTGCATCGCTCCGCCGTGCGACCGGTACAGGTTCTCGGGCGATTCCTCGACTGAACCGGCAGCCAGGAACATTGCCGGCCGAGCGGCTTCCGAAGGGGCGTTCCAAGCCTCTAGCGCCGACTTCAGCACATTGGAAGCGGTTGCGGAATCGGGTATGGCCAGATGAATGACAGATTGATAGGGAGAGCGGGAAGCAAGAAGGGCGGGGAAGCCGGCTCCGAACAAGACGGACTCGAGCTCCCGCTCGAGAGCGGCATGGGAAAGCGTGGGAGAACCCTCGGCGGATCGGCCGTCCCAAGCGGCCGAGATCGTCAGGAAGCGGCCGCAGCGCAGCAAGTCCGGCGCACACTCTTCAAGCGCGGCGCGAAGGGGCGCGAAGTCCGAACACGGCTCGCATAGCCGGGCGGCGAGCTCCCGGCGCACCGCCTCGGTCTCCTTGCGGCGGCGCCGCTCCTCTTCCGCGCATGCAACTGCTGCCGAAGCGATCACGCGCTTCACCTCGTCCAGGTCGATCGGCTTCTCCACGTAATCGACGACGTTCAGCTTGATGGCCGACTTCAAATAATCGACCTCCGAGTAAGCGCTTAAAATTATGACCTTGCTTCTCGGCAGACAAGTTCTCAGTTCGCGGGCGAAAGACAGACCGTCCAAGCGAGGCATGCGGATGTCGGTCATCACGATGTCCGGTGACTGCCGCTTCGCAAGCTCCAGCGCGCGGATTCCGTCGTCCGCCTGCTCGACCTCCCCGATTCCGAGCTCCCGCCACGGAATATGGTTCACCAGCGTATGGCGCGTCGTGCGCTCGTCGTCCACGATCAGCATCTTCAGCACTCTTCTCTCCCCCTTATAACCTGTAGTATAACGCATCCGCGAAAGTTGGCAACGTCCGTCCGTTTCTTCCGGTCAAGTCTATAATTTTGTCTATCCGATTCGTATTTTCTCCCCCTATCTCGGAATTGTAAGCGTTTTATATAATAGGGGCAACCTAGGCCGAACCACCACATTCCCGTAAGCAAAGGATGATGCCAGACATGCGCGATAAGAGCGGAGGGAGCTCATGATCAAGGAGTTCCGCAAGCACAGAATGCTGTTCCTGATGATGGTTCCGTCCGTCGTTTACTTCTTCCTGCTCTGCTATTTGCCAATGGCGGGCACCGTGCTGGCGTTCAAAAGCTATCGCTTCGACAAAGGAATCTTCGGAAGTCCTTGGGCGGGACTCGACAACTTCGAGTTCTTCTTCCGCTCGGGCAAGGCGCTCCTGGTCACGTCGAATACGGTGCTGTACAACGCCGCGTTTATTGTCAGCGGGCTCGTTCTCCAGCTGGCCGTCGCGATCGTCATCGCGGAGATGGGGGGAAAGTTCGTAAGGAAAGCGGTGCAATCGACGCTGCTGTTCCCGTTCTTCCTCTCCTGGGTCGTCGTCGGCGCGATCGTCTACAACTTGTTCAACTACGACTACGGATACCTGAACGTGCTGCTGAAGGCGATGGGGCTGCCGCCCCAGGACTTCTATTCGTCTCCGGGCTGGTGGAAGTACATCCTCCTCTTCTTCAACAACTGGAAGTACGTCGGGTACAATTCGCTCGTCTACCTCGCGGCGATCATCGGCATCGACCGCAGCCTGTACGAAGCCGCCGCCATCGACGGGGCGAACGTGTTCCAGCGCATTCGCCGGATCACTCTTCCGCTGATCGTCCCGACGACCGTCATCATGGTGCTGCTCTCGGTCGGCAATATTTTCCGCGGCAACTTCGATCTGTTCTACCAGCTTGTCGGCACGAACGGCTTGCTGTACGACGCGACGGACGTCATCGACACCTTCGTCTTCCGTTCGCTGCTCGGCTCCCAGGACATCGGCATGTCGGCCGCCACCGGCTTGTACCAATCGGTCGTCTGCTTCGTCATCATCCTGGTCACGAACGCCGTCGTACGCAAGGTTCAGCCCGATTATTCGCTTTTCTAGGAGGCCCTTATGATATCCAACACCAAGGACCGACTGCTGCTTAACGCTCTCGGCTATACGTTCGTCGGCCTGTTGTGCGTCCTGTGCCTCGTTCCGCTGCTGCTGGTCGTCAGCGGTTCCCTCTCCTCGGAGGAGCAGCTCGTGAGGAACGGCTTTCGGCTTCTTCCGCAGAAGCTGAGTCTCGACGGCTATCGGATGGTCTTCAAGGCGCCGGGCGACATCCTGCGCGCTTTCGGCGTGTCCCTGCTGGTGCTCGTCGCCGGAACCTCTCTGGGCGCCTTCCTGACGGCGTTGACTTCGTACGTCATCAGCCGCAAGGACTTCAAGTACCGCAATTATTTCTCGTTCTACATCTACTTCACTTCCGTCTTCAGCGGGGGCCTGGTCCCTTGGTATCTGTTGATGGTCAACTATTATCATATGAAGGACAACGTGCTGGCGCTGATCGTGCCGCTTCTGATGAACGTGTTCTATATCCTCGTGATGAAAAGCTTCTTCGCGTCCATTCCGGAGGCCATTATCGAGTCCGGCAAAATCGACGGGGCGGGCGAGTTGCGGATCTTCCTGACGCTTATGCTGCCGATCGCCAAACCGGGGCTGGCGACGATCGCCTTGTTCATCGGACTTGGCTATTGGAACGATTGGTCGAACGCGATGCTGTTCATCCGCGATCCGAACCTCGTCCCTCTGCAATACTACTTGTACAATCTGATGAACAAGACGGAGATGCTGAACAACCTGGCGGGCAAAACCGGCATGCCGATTCCCGACATTCCCAAGGAGACGTTCAAGCTCGCGATGACCGTGATCGTCATCGCTCCCGTGTTCTTCGTCTATCCGTTCCTGCAACGTTTTATCGTCAGCGGGGTGACCGTCGGGTCCGTCAAAGGCTGATCGGCCTTGCATCCGCGGCTTTTTCCAATCATGCTCATATCATAAGGGAGGATCATCGAATGGCTGCCAAAAAAACAGGATTGACGCTGCTGCTGCTTGTTTGGCTTGCGGCTCTGCTCGCCGGGTGCGCCGGCTCCAAGGGCACCACCGAGGGGGAAGCGCCGCAGGCTGCTCCTACCGGGTCGAAGGCGGAAGCGGCCGCTTCGGGGGAGGCGGCGAAGCCGGATACGTCCAAGCCGGTAACGCTCAAAATGGTGCTGATCAGCGACGGGGCGCCGGACGCCAAGCTCGTGTATGACGAAATCAACAAGAAGCTCCAGCAGGACATCAACGCGACCGTCGACGTCGAATTCATTCCGTTCGCCGACTGGCAGAAGACCTATTCGCTTAAGTTCGCGGCGGGAGAGGACTTCGACCTGATCGTTACGGCGACATGGGGGCAATTCGCGGATTACGCGAGAAAGGGCGCCTTCATGGAGCTAACCCCGGAGATGATGAAGACGTATGCTCCTCTTACCTTGGAGAGCTCCGGGCAGGAGGTGCTGGATGCCGGAACGGTGGACGGCAAGCTGTACGCGCTGCCGATGAATTACAGAGAGATCTCCGTGTACGGCTATGTCGTCAGAGGCGACCTGATGGACAAATACGGCATCTCCTCGATAGACTCCCTCGACGACTTCGAAGGGTACCTGAAGGCCGTGTCCGAGAATGACAAGGATCTCGTCCCATGGGAAGCGACCTCCTACGACAACTGGATCATTCCGCACATGCAGCTTCAGGACCTGCGAGAACGCTACGAGATGGGCACGGTCGGCGTCAGCGTGGACCTCGCGACGAACCAGATCGTAGACGCGACGCAGTCCGACCCGGCCGCCCTCGAGCTGTATAAGAGAATGCAGAGCTGGAACCAGAAGGGCTACATCTCGAAGAACTCGCTCGTCAACAAGGTGTCGTCCAAGGACTCGTTCGTCAACGGCAAGAGCTCCGCTTTCCTGACGAACCTGCTGGATGCCAACGCGGCCTATCAGACGGTTAAGACCGCGCATCCGGAGTGGGATGTCCGCTTCTACCCGATTAACACGTCGAACAAGGTCGTCGCGAACTCGTACATGGCCAACGGCATGGCGATCAACGCGAAGTCGAAGAACGCGGAGCGCGCGCTCATGCTGCTCGACCTGTTCAAGAACGACGCTTGGTACAACCAGACGACGACGTACGGCATCCAGGGCAAGCATTGGGACGTCTCGGCGGACAACAAGCTGATCCTTCTCGCCGACAGCCCGAACTATCCGCCGGACGGCACGTGCCCGTGGGGCTGGCGCGACGAGCGCTACTACCTTACCTCGCAGGACGGCCTGCCGAACTTCGACGACGTGATGAAGTCGCAGCGCGACCGCGTGTATGGCACTCCGCTCAACGACTTCCAGCCGGACCTGGAGAAGATCAAGACGCAGCAGGCGGCGCTGTCGGATGTCGCCTCCCAATACCAGTCGCCGCTGACGCTAGGATTCGTCAAGGATGTCGACAAGGCGTACGAGGAGCTGCTCGTCAAGCGCAAGCAGGCGGGCTTCGATACGCTGCTCCAGGAGCTTCAGGCCCAGATCGACAAGTATGTCGCGGGTTAAGGAGCGGAGACGGAAATGTGGCATCCGGACGACTTCTTAGCCAGGTTATATGAGGAGACGAGAGAGAGAAGGGAACTGGAGGCGATGGGCGAGAGCGCGCAGGCGCGTCAGGCGCGGATAAGGCGGCGGCTGGCGGGGGCGCTCGCGCTCGACGCGGGAACGGGAACGGAGAGCGTTCCGTCCTTCGGTCCGTTCGTCGGCGCGCCGGCCGGATCTCTGGCCGATTCCCCGCCGCCTCCCATGAACCCGCGTCTTCTGGAGAGAACCGAATGCGCCGGCTACGTCCGGGAGCGGATCGAGCTAACGACGGCGGAAGGGTTGCGGATGCCGGTCTACGTGCTTGTCCCGACCGGTCGGACCGGCCCGCATCCGATCGCGATCGCCTGCCACGGGCACGGCTCCGGCAGCCGCGAAGCGATCGGTCTCGCGCCGGACGGCTCGGAGCTCGGCGAGAACGCGGGCCGGCACGGAAGGTTCGCGTCGGAGCTCGCGCTCCGCGGCTTCGCTGTCGCCGTGCCGGAGCTGCTCGGCTTCGGCGACCGCCGGCTCCTCGAGGACGCCGAAGCAGGTCCCGAGACGTACAGCTGCTATCGGCTCGCGGTCCATCTCCTGATGCACGGCCGGACGCTCGCCGGCGTGCGGATCGCCGAGACGCTGCGCGCCGTCGACTACATGGCCGCCAGGCCGGACTGCGACGCCGCCAGGATCGGCGCCATGGGTTACTCCGGCGGCGGACTGGTTGCCGGCTTCGCGGCTGCGCTCGACGGACGCATCGGCGCGACCGCGTTGTGCGGCTACGCGAACCTGTTCCGCGACAGCGTGCTGGCGTCGGCCCACTGCCTGGATAATTACGTCCCGGGCCTGCTGGAAGCGGGCGAACTGCCCGACCTGCTCGGCCTGATCGCGCCGAGGCCGCTGTTGCTCTCATCGGGAACAACAGATCCGCTGTTCCCGATCGAGTCGGTCCGCGCGGCTCATTCACGGCTTCGGGATCTGTATACGGAGGCGTTAGGCGGGATGGCGACGTTGCCGGAGCTGGAAGTCTTCGAAGGCGGACACGAGGTCAACGGGGCCCGGGCTTACGAATGGCTCCAAGCTTGGGCAGGCCTGAACGGGTAACCGGCACTCAAGCGGCAAAGAAGTCGCCCGCATGTCAGGTTATTTTGTCGAATTGACTGCGGCACGCTCGAAGCGGCATAAGGCGCGATGAGCAACCCGAGCGAGTCAGGCAGCACCGTACCCAACCGCAATCTCCCATCGCCCGATGGGGGATTTTCCTAGTTCGCGACCTTTTATACGCTGCGTCATTTTACCAATCAACGTGCCATAACGATGGAGTTATGTCTATTCTCCGCACATGTCCGCCAATCCGTTACTACTTTGCTCCCGTCAGCTAGGCATATATTAAGATTCGAAGTCTGACCTTATGATCGGATAAGGATCGTAAGATCGGCTTATTGGCTCCGCCCCCGACCTCCGGTAAGTTGGCTTTAGAGAAGAGAGGACAAGCAGGAGGAGCGACATGATCGACTACGAAACGTTATCGGATGACCACTTGAGAGAGATAGTAGCGCTATGGAACAAGGAGCTTGAAGCGTCGTTTCCGCTGCGATCGCGTCTGGCTCAGCAGAATATCGCGAAGGACGGACGGCTTCTGCGATCCGGCTGCTGGATTGCGCGAGACACGGGCAAAGGCGAAACGATCGGTTTCGTCATTGTCAAAAAAACGGCGGAAGACGACGAACGCTTCGGGCTCGGACGGGACATCGGGTGGATTCATGCCTTGCTGGTAAAGTCCGAATGGCGCGGGCGGGGCGTGGGGGGAGATTTGCTTCGCCGAGCGGAGGAGGCACTGGCCGCGGCGGGCGTTCGGCGAATCCAACTGGGCAACGACCTTCATCGCCGCTTGTTTCCCGGCATCCCTGACGAGCTCGCAGGAACGAAGGGATGGTTCGAGCGCCGCGGCTACCTCTACCGGGAGGACGCGTACGACATGATCAAGGCATACGCAGGCGGGGAACGGGTCGGGCTGCCCGATACGGGGGAGGCGATTGCAAGAATTGCGGCTCCGGGGGATCGCGAGGCGCTGACCGACTTCATGAGCCGTTGTTTCCCCGGTACGTGGGATCTGCAGCACCGGGATTATTGGGAACAGGGCGGCACCGGGCGGGAATACGTCGTGCTGGAGCGGGACGGCGCGATCGTCGGCTTCTGCCGGATTAACGACGCGAGTTCTCCTTTGCTTGCGCAGAACGTCTACTGGGCCCCGCTGTTCGACGAAGAACTGGGAGGCATCGGTCCGCTCGGCATCGACGAGGCGGAGCGCGGGCACCGCTACGGAATCTCCATCGTCCAAGCGGCGATCCACTTCCTTCGCGAACGCGGAGTCGGGCGGATCGTTATCGACACCACCCCTTTCGTCGACTTCTACGGGAAGCTGGGGTACGAGGTGTGGAAGAAGTATGCCAAGTACGAGAAGATGCTGTAAAGCCAACTTTAATGGCAACAGTTTGAGTGGCAAAGACCGCGAAACAATCATGTGTGGGCGAGATAGTCGAAAAAATCGACTAACGAAGTGCGAAGCCGGGCATGGACGGGCAAGATAGTCGAAAAAATCGACTAACGGAGCGCGAAGCCGGGTATGGACGGGCGAGATAGTCGAAAAAATCGACTAACGGAGCGCGAAGTCGGGCGTGGATGGGCGAGATAGTCGAAAAAATCGACTAACGGAGCGCGAAGCCGGGTATGGACGGGCGAGATAGTCGAAAAAATCGACTAACGGAGCGCGAAGCCGGGCGTGGACGGGCGAGATAGTCGAAAAAATCGACTAACGGAGCGCGAAGCCGGGCGTGGACGGGCGAGATAGTCGAAAAAATCGACTAACGGAGCGCGAAATAAACAATGAGCAGAGAACAAATCAAAGGCTGTCCCGGACCGGACAGCCTTTGATTTGCGACTAACCTTCGCTCAATCCAATCGTCCGGTACAAGTTCTCCTCCAGGTAGTCGTGGAGGTAGAACCGGGAAAGAACGTAATGCTCGGCCATGTCATCGGGCTGAAACGCCCTTAATGCTTCCGAGATTCGCTCCCGGGAGCGGCGAAGGCCCTCTCTCGTAATCCGATAGTTGTTCGAGAGAGACCGCCATTCCGGCTCGCTGTCCGGATAGAGCCGATGGCGATAGACGTATTTATGGATCGTCCGAGAACGGTCCGCCGCCTTCTCGAAGTCGATCAGCGCGGCGATCAGCCTCGCGGTATCGGCATTGCGCCGGACCGCCTCCAGAAGGATCGGCATGGACGAGTAGTAATCCTCGTCATCATGGTTCCCGAGCAGCGCCTGCGTCGTATCCGGGGAGATGCCATGGAAGACATGAAGGAACAGATCAATAAAGGGAATGGCCTTCGTCGGCCCGTTGCCGCACATTCCGCCAAGGTTCGCCCTGCCGCTGCTAGCCCCTTCGCCTTTCATCCCTTCTACTCCGCCCCGCCCCCCGCCCCAGCTCGCGTCCGCGAAGTAGGCCATCGTATACCACGTCGTTTCGAACACGCCGTACGGAACGCCGAGGCTGAAGACGGCCGTCCAGTTGGTGCCGGCGAGACCGGCCAGCCGCAGGTCGGCGGCGGCTTCCGTCCATTGATCGATGTTCGCCAAGCGCTCGCGGACGAGCGGATAGTTCTGGTCGTCCATCCGGTCGAAGCAGCGCACGGACGGAGCCCCCATCACCTCGATGCCGAGCTCCTGCAGCCGGGCGGCGAGAGGAGAGACGAGGCGCGCGATGTTCTTGCCGTTGTAATGCCAGATCATGACGGCGACGCGCGGGTCGAGCAGCGCGAGCTCCTCGTCCGAGCAATCGGCGAGAATATCCTGCCAGATGATCGGCCGCTTGCCCAACCCGCACGTGAATTCGACCAGACGGTTCACGAAGTCCAGAAAAGCCAGGTTCCGGGATCCGCCGAACTTCTCCCGGCAAACCGCGCACTCGCACAGGCTGTATACCTCGTCGCAGCCGAGGTGCAGATAACGCGAGCGCGGGTGCCGCGCCGCCATCTCCTCCAGCAGGCCCGTGACCAGAGCGAAAGCTTCCGGACGGCTGGGGCACAGCTCGCCGGTCGATTCCTTCGATTCGCGGAGATGCTTGTACTCCTCGCGACCGAGAATGTATTCGAGGTGGCCGAACGACTGTTGGAGCGGAATCACTTCCATGAAGCTGCGCTCCGCCGCCTCAAGCAGCCGTTCCAGCTCATCCTCGGTCAGCGCATGCCGAGGATGCCGGAAGGCGCGCTGCGGCTCCCGCTCGAACGGGAATTTGTCCTCGTATTCGATGAGCAGAGCGTTCGCCTTAAACGACGCCATCTTCTCCACATAGTCGATGAGCAGCTCCGGCTTCGAGAACGTCTGCCGAAGGTCGTAATTCATGCAGCGAAGCGGAACGTCCGGCCAATCCGCGAGGCTCGCGGCTTCCATCGAATCGCCGGAATCCAGCCCGTCAAGCAACTGCCGAAGCGTCTGCAGGCCGTAGAACAAGCCGGCCGCGTCGTTCGCGCGGATCCAGACGGATGTCCCCCGTGCCGTCAGGCAATACCCCTGAGCGGGGAGCGCGGGGGAGGAGAGCGGGCAGAAAGTAGGGAGGGAGGAGGAAGGGACCTCCGCCGCATCCGTTTCAGCCGTTCCGTCGCCCCATCGAATCGTGTAGCTCCAAGCGTCGGACGGGGCCTCCGTCCGAATCCGAAGCTCCCTTCCCGTAAACAACGCCTCTACCGCCGCCGTCAGGCGCGAATCCTGCCAGGCGGCGCCCGACAGCTTCACCTCGCACCCCCAATCCGGCGTAAAACGCTCCCCATCCAACCGAACATAGCTCTTCGCAAGAGGAATCGTCGATCTCATTTTCCCAAGCCTCCTCACTCTCTCCACTGGTTGTGCTGCCTGCGGTACTCGCTCGGCGTGATGCCCGCGTACCTCTTGAACACCCGATTAAACGACGCCACGGTGTAGTAGCCGACAAGAGAAGCGATCTCCTGGATCTTCAGGTCCGTCTCGCGGAGCATCTCCGTCGCCTTGTTCATCCGCACGGAGAAAATATAGTCGCTGAAGTTCGTCCCCGTCTTCTCCTTGTAATAGGTAGACAGATAAGGGCCGGTAATGCCGAGCTTGCCCGCGATGACGTCGAGCGACAGGTCCTCGCCGTAGTGCGCTTCCACGTACTCCATGACGAATTTCGTGATGATGTCGGTCTCGGACTTCTTCGCTTGAATGGCTGCCGCCGATCTCGCCAGGAACTTATGGAAGAACGCCTTGTACTGCTCCAGGGTGTGGCACGATTTCAACTGATCGTAAGGAGAGCCTCCGTCGGCTACGGAGCCTATGGAGACATTCTGGGCGTACATGATTTTGATCGTCCGGTTGACGACGTCGGCGGCGAAGTCCTGGAACTGGTAGGCGAGAGCCCCCGCCTTGTTCAACTGGTCGAGCAGCCGGTCGACGAGCGGGATCGTGATGTCGTCGCCGCCGGCTTGCAGGTTGGCCGTCAGCTCCTGCTCCTCCGAAGGGGAAGGGATCATGAGCGACGGCCGGGGAATCCATTCGCCGATCACCTGCACGTCCTCGCCGAGCCTGCGCTGCTTGATCAGGTCGAGCACGTTCTGGTACGTCTCCGCGAAGTCGGCCGAATGGTGGCGGACCGGGCTGATCGCTAGCGTGAAGTTGCAGTACGGGATATCCTTGCCCAGCATCCGCACGAGCTCGTCCAGATCGTCCTCCTGCCTATCCTCGTTCTCGTTCTTCACGAACAAAATAGACAGAATCTGATCCTTCTCCAGCTGGAAGGTGAACGAATTGTCGTACCGGCTGGAGAAGTGGGCATTAATGAGCTCCCTGTACATATTGAAGGCGCGCTGAGGGGCATTGGCGATCTCCTTGGCGAAGCGGTCCTTGAACTCGATCTGCGACAGGACCAGCCGATAGGGCCCGTTGTCATCGATCGAAGTCGCGAGGGTCCCCCCGTCTCCTTGGATTTTCTTGAGTCTCGTCATGTAAGCGAACTGCTGCAGCAGATTGTTCTTGGCGAGCAAATCCTGATGGTACTCCTGGTTGGAGCGGGAGAGGTGGCTTAACGTGCTCTGCAGCAGATTGAATTCCTTGATGCGGCTGCCTTCCCCGGCGGGAACCCCGACCGCGCTCCGCGACTGGACCGACCGGATTAAGTTCGCGAGCGGATTATGGAATCGCTTGGAGAACCAGTAGGAGACGATCAAGCCGAACAGGATCGACAGGGCGATCAGGGCTCCCATGGCGAGATTCAAGCGATGCAACTGCTCCGCGAGGCCTTTGTTCGACACCACCTCGAAGTAGGTGAAGCCGGTGTCCGCGCTCGTGCGGTAGAAGTAATATTGCTCGTCAGCCCGAACGTAGCCTTCTCCCGTAAGCCCCGCGATCTCGGGCGGAGGAGCCGTCCCGGCTGCCGAAGAGAAGAGGACCTGCCGCTGCGCGTTCACGATGAAGAAGCTGCTGTCGGGTTTGAACTGGTGAAAAGCCTCGAAAGCCCGGTTCGCGTTCAACAGGACGATAAAAGCAAACCGATGGTCGTACGCGTTCTTGACGAGAATGGGGATGAACGTCCCCAGCGCCTTCTGCTCGAACGGCGAGACGAAGCGGAACGGGCCCGCGGGGTACACCCGGAAGCTCTCCGAGCCGTCCATCTCCTTATTCCAGAAGTCGGCCGTGTAGCTCGGATGGTTATAGAACTTGGAGAACATCGTCTCCGCATTGCGGGTGCCGTCGCGTTCGATGACGAAGTCGTCGTCCTTGAAATAATAGATGATGTTATCCAGATAGAGCAGGGAGTTGTTTAGGTCGTGCTGCAAACCCTTTTGCACGTCGATGACCACGTCGTAGCGGCGCATCGGATCCCCGCGCTTCAGAATCTGCGTATTGTTATCGAACAGGTAGCCGAGCATGTAGCTGCGGATCAGCTTGATATGCTTCTCGTAGTTCGCCGCGGAAGCTTGGAGGTTCAGGCTGCTGTTCAGGATAATCTCCTTCTTAATGTTGTCTCTAAAGAATCCGTAGGCAATCGAATTAATGGACACAAGCAGCAAAATGACCGCAATAAAGCTGCCGAACAAGGTGTAGAAGAGAGACATCTGGTTTCGGGCCATGCCCCGGGCGCGTGCCGTCCATCTCATTCGAATGCTCCTTTCCCGTGCTAGTCATAGAAATGAGTATAGATCGATGTAAGCTTTTCTCTCAATACTCATCCCTTACGAAACTTGTTCATTTTAAAGATCGGCGCTTGAAAGCGCTGTTTTTTTAATTTTGGAGAAGAACCGTAAGATCCCCTGATAGTGCGAGGGAGCCCCGGCTTGCTATGCTAACCCCCGAAACCCAAGGGAGGCGGTAACCAGATGACTTATCGCGTGGCCATAATCGGAGCCGGCAACATCGCGGGCTCGCATCTTGAGGCGATGAGTTCGCTAGATTCGCTTGCTCCTTGCGCGATCGCGGACCTGAACAAGGATCGTTCGGACGCGTTGGCGAGTCGGTTCGGCTTGCGATCCTACTCCGACTATAAGGAGATGATCGCGAGCGAGAAGCCGGACATCGCGATCGTGACCTTGCCTCACTACTTGCACCTGGAAGCCTCGATGTTCGCTGCGGAACGGGGATGCCACATTCTGCTCGAGAAGCCGATGGCTCTGAACGTGAAGGAATGCGACGAGATCATCGCGGCGGTGCGGAGGAACAAGGTGACGATGATGGTCGGGCATACTCACCATTATACGGCGGAGAACCGGGAAGCCAAGGCTTGGATCGAGAGCGGCCGCCTCGGCCGGCTCCTTATGATGAACGATCGGCGCCACCTGAGGTACGACACGCCGGCGAGGCCCGATTGGTTCTTCGAGAAGGCGAAGGCCGGCGGCGGCATCCTGACGAACCTCGGCTCGCATACGATCGACAAGCTGCAATGGCTGTCGGACAGCCGTGTGGAGAAGGTCAAGGCAAGGATCGATTATTCGCAAAAGAGAGGGGACGTCGAAGGGGGAGGAAGCGCATTCCTGGACCTGTCTTCGGGCATACCGGCCACGATGTCCCAATCGGGGTACCCCGGAGCCGTCGTCGACGAGACGGAGCTGTTGTTCACGGGCGGCAGCATGCTGCTGAAGTCCGGCATCGGCCTCTGGGTCAGCGACGGCGGGGAGTATCGCGAGGTGCCGGTTCCCGAGCAAGCGCATCCGTTCGTGCTGCAATTCGAGGATCTGATCGGCGCGATCGAGCAGGGGCGGGAGCCGGAGAGCTCGATGGCGTATTCCCGCAGCGTCGTCGCGGCGGTGGAGAGCCTCTACCTCTCGAGCGAGCTCGGGACGGAAGTGAGCGTGGACCATGGAGGCGAAAGCGATGGGCGAGGATAAGCAGGCAACCGGAGGAGAGGCGTCGCGGCCATCCTCGCCGTTCTCCCCGCCGCTGCGCATCGGCATGATCGGCCTCGACAATTCGCGGGTCGTCCACTTCGCCCGGATGTTGAACGAGGAGAGCCATCCGCATCGGGTTCCGGGAGCCCGCTTGGTCGCCGCGTGGCCGGGGCATCCTTCGCCGGACTTTGCGATGAGCGCGAATCGGCTGGACGGTTACGTCCGAGAGCTCCGCGATCGCCATGGCGTCCCGATAGCGGACTCGATCGAAGAAGTCGCCGAGAGCTGCGATGCTTGGATGCTGGAGGCGGTAGACGGAAGAACGCGGCTGGAGCTGTTCGGGCGGATGGTTCCCTATGGCAAGCCGATCTTCGTCGACAAGCCGTTCGCCCTGAGCTCCGCGGACGCGGAGGAGATGAACCGGCTCGCGGCCGAGCGCGGGACTCCTTGGATGAGCTGCTCGGCCCTTCGTTACGCGGAGGCGTTAAGCGCGGCGCTGCAAGGGGAGGAGGCACCGCTGGGCGCGGATTTCTACGGTCCGATGCCGCTCGAGCCGACCCAGCCCGGCTGCTTCTGGTACGGAATCCATACGGCGGAGATGCTCTTCCGCGCGCTCGGCCCGGACTGCGTCGGCGTTCGGGCGTTCCGGACCCCGGAGCACGACGTCGCGGTCGGGATCTGGGCGGACGGGAGAATCGGCACGATCCGCGGCAGCCGGACGGGCAATGAGCAATTCGGCGGCGTCCTTCATGGGCGCGGAGGATCCCGGGCGTTCGAGGTCCGGGAGACGGACAAGCCGTTTCTGGCCGCCGCGCTCGAGGAAGCGGTCCGTTTCTTCTCCGGTGAGCAATCGCCTATCGATCCGAGAGAGACGCTGGCGATCGTCCGCTTCCTGGAGGCGGCCAATCGAAGTCTTCAAGAGGATTAGAGCATTCGGATAGGAAAAAAAGGTTAGCTTCTCCTTTGTTAAGATTGTTGACATCTCTTCGGACGGAACAAGAAAGGCGAGGATTCCGGATATCGCCTCATTGCCGGACCTCGCGTCGATTCCGTAAGCTTGGCAGCATAGACGCACCGCTTTTAGACTGGAGGATCACCCATGACGTTTTTCCGTTCAAGGCTGAACAGGAGCAAGTACCTGCTGTTGCTTTTTGCGCCGGCGCTGATCTATTACATCCTGTTCAAGTACGTGCCGATGTTCGGCATTCTGATCTCGTTCAAGGACTACAACCCGTTCAAGGGAGTGTGGCAGAGCGAATGGGCGGGCTTGAAGCACTATTCTCTTTTTTTCCATAGTCCGGACTTCCCCAAGCTGCTCAAGAACACGATTCTGCTCGGGCTGTACAAAGTCGTCTTCACCTTCCCGGCCCCGATCCTACTGGCGCTGCTGCTTAACGAGGTGAGAATCGGGCTGGTCAAAAGGCTGGTCCAATCGATCAGCTACCTGCCGCACTTCATCTCCAACGTCGTTGTCGTGAGCATGATGTTCCTGTTCCTGTCCCCGACCAGCGGCGTCGTGAACCAGCTCATCGAAGGGCTCGGCTACGACTCGATTAACTTCATGCAGAACGAGAACTACTTCCGCACCCTCTATATTCTCTCGGAGATCTGGCAGCACATCGGGTGGGAGACGATCATCTATCTTGCCGCTCTAAGCGCGATCGATCCGCAGCTGTACGAGGCCGCGAGAGTGGACGGGGCGAACCGCTGGCATCAAGTCCGGAACATCACCCTCCCGGGCATCGCGCCGGCCATCGTTATCCTGTTTATCCTTAACATCGGACACGTGCTCGACATCGGCTTCGAGAAGGTGCTGCTCATGCTGAATCCTTCCATTTACTCCACCGCGGACGTGCTCAGCACCTATGTCTACCGGACGGGCATTCAATCCATGAACTATAGCTACGGAACGGCGATCGACCTGTTCACGAGCGTCATCAACCTGCTCTTCATCCTCACGGCGAACTGGATCAGCCGCAGGAAGAGCGAGACCAGCCTGTGGTGAGGAAAGGAGAGGAAACGAGACTTGAAACCTAAATTCGGAGTGTTCGACATCGTTTTGTACGTTCTGCTATTCGGGATCGCGGCTTCCGCGCTGTATCCCTTCCTCTACATGATCGCGGTCTCGCTCAGCGGCACCGTTCCTGTCCTGAAGGGGGAAGTGTTCCTCTGGCCCAAGGATTTTAACCTCAATACCTATAAAGCCGTCTTCGAGAAGCCGGAGATCGGCCGGGCTTATCTGAACACGATTCTCTACACGGCTCTCGGCACGACGATCGCGCTGCTCATCACCGCCGCGGGGGCTTACGCGCTCTCCAAGCGGGACATGCTGTTCCGTCGCGGGTTCATGGTCATGGTCACGATCACGCTGTTCTTCAGCGGGGGCATGATCCCGACGTTCCTCGTCGTCCGAAGCTACCATCTGCTCGACACGATCTGGGCGATGGTGCTGCCCGGCGCGATCAGCACGTGGAACCTCATCGTCATGCGCACGTTCTTCTCCGGCATGCCGCAGGAAGTCGAGGAGTCCGGCAAAATCGACGGCTTGAACGACATCGGGATTTTCTTCCGGCTGGTGCTTCCGTTGTCGAAGGCGATTCTGGCTACTATCGGTCTTTTCTACGGAGTCGCCATCTGGAACAACTTCTTCTCCGCTTTGCTTTATCTGAGAGATGCCGACCTGTTCCCGCTGCAGGTCATCGTCCGCAACATGGTGCTTCAAGGCGCCGGCGGCGCCAACGGTGCGGCCAACGTGGGCGGCGACGCCATGATCGTCGACGAATCTCTCAAGTACGCCACCATTATCGTAACGACGGTTCCCATCCTATTGGTCTACCCGTTCCTCCAGAAGTATTTTGCCAAGGGGGCTCTTATCGGGTCGGTCAAAGGTTAATATACAAGCATGGGAAAATACGCAGAGGAAAAAAGAAAGCGAGGGGCAACAATGAGCAAGAAGACAGGCGTTGTGTTATCCGCGGTAATGGGCGTGAGCCTCGTGCTGGGCGCGTGCTCGAACAACAACAACGGGGGAGAGGCCTCCCCTTCGGCATCCGGCGCCGCTCCGAGCGCAAGCCAGGGTTCAAGCGCGCCGGCCGCGTCTCCGGAGCTGAAGGAGCAGACGTTCACGTTCCTGAACTACAGCAACCCGAGCTGGCCGTACGACGAGAATTGGAAGATTTACGACTTTATCAAGGAGAAAACCGGCGTCACCCTCGACGTCCAGCTGCCTGCGGGCAACCTGCTCGAGGATGCCCTGAGTTTGACGATCGCTTCCGGAGACATGCCGGACCTGATGTGGACGCAGTCGAAGGCGGTCGCCGACAAGTTCGGCCAGCAGGGCGCGCTCGTCAACATCCTCGACTACGTCGACAAGATGCCGAACTTCAAGGCGTGGATGGAGAAGTACCCGACGGAGACACAGAACGTTCTCTCCTCCGACGGCAAGATGTACGTGTTCCCGAACGAGGGTCTCGGAGAATCCAACCGCCGCACGTGGATGTATCGCGAAGACGTCTTCAAGAAGCTCGGGCTGTCCACGCCGAACACCTGGGATGAACTCTACGACACGTTGACAAAGCTCAAGGCCGAGTATCCGGACAGCTACCCCCTAACGTTCCGCAACGGGCTTCGCTACTTCTACGACTTCGGCGCGGGCTTCAACGTGCCTGCCCCGGTCGAGGCGACGAAGCCGAGCGTATACCTCGACAGCGCCTCCGGCGAATGGAAGTACGCCGCGGTTCAAGACGAATTCAAGACGATGCTTACTTATTTCAATAAGTTCTATAAAGACGGTCTCATTCCGAAAGACTTCCTCACGATCGACACGAAGATGTGGCAGGACATCGTCTCCACGGACCGCGCCTTCATCACGCTTGATTATATCGGACGGATCGACTTCTACAACTCCGCTCTTCGCAAAGACAATCCGGAGTTCACGATGGCCTTCATGGCTCCTCCGGCCGGATGGGCGGGCGGCCCGCAGAAGAACGCGTTCACCGCGACGATGGAGGAAGGCTTCATGATCTCCTCCAAGACCAAGAAGGTAGACGACATCGTGAAGTTCATCGACTTCTTCTACTCCGAAGAAGGACGCGATCTCGTCAGCTGGGGCAAGGAAGGCGATACGGCAAGCGGCAAGTCGTACCTCGAGAAGTACGCGGACATTACGGACCTGCGCAAGAAGACGGGCTTGTCCACGGACGGCACGTATACGTGGTACGACTTCGATACGCACATCTCCGTCTCCTCGCCGGAGCTGCAGGACGCCTACAAGCAAGCGCCGCAATACGATGGCGAGAAGCAAGCCAGCCTGGCGTTCACGCCGGAGGAGCAGCAGATCCTCAGCACGAAGGGCGATTCGCTGAACGGCCATCGCGACGAGAACTTCGCGAAGTTCATCATCGGCACCCGCAGCTTCGACGAGTGGGACAAGTTCGTGGAAGAGCAGAAGAAGCTCGGCTACGAGGAGATCCTCGGCATCTACAAGACGGCCGACGAGCGCGCTAAGGCCGCGGTGAAGTAAGACGACGTCAGCTGTTATAGAGAGTAGGTAGGCGTTTTGAAGCTGCCGGACTGTGCAGCGCGCGTAACCGAGCGAATGGCGGGAAAACCATTGTTCGGCGAGCGTTGGCCGGCTGAGGTGTGAGAGTAGCGGGTAAACCGCTATTCGGTGCGCACTGGCTGTTGCTTTGGCTCGTGGCTTTAAAAGTTAGCCTCCTGCTCGTGCGGTTGTCCTCCGTAACCCGAAAAATTCGGGTTACGGCAGGAAAACGCATGACTGGCGGGCCCGTAACCCGAATTTTTCGGGTTGTGGCGAGCTGGAAGGCTTGTAAGCCGACAAAGCCGTCTTACAGAACGGCCTTGCTTGGTAAGACCGCAAGCCCGCAAGCGAGCAAGCCGCAAAACCCAAGCCCCGTTGCCGCTTCAACGGGGCTTGTTTACTCCTGCTCAAAATTCAGGTGAGAGGATGATCTTCATGGCCTTACCGATTCAGAGAATAAGGAAGCCGATCAGTATGGGACTAGTCGCATTAATGCTGGTTTCAACGATAATAGGCGCGCTGCCGCCTCGCATCTTCGCAGCCGAGGCGGTTGACGCATCCGCTGAATCCACCAACTCCGCCGATGCCGCAACCCCCATCGTCGTTCCCTACTCGCAGCAGTTGAACGCGATGGACTCGGCGACCAACTCGACCGGCGACACGGTCAGCACGGCCGGAATCGCGCTGGTCGCCAACGCGGATCCGGCTTACATCAAGGAAGGCACGGGCTCGAAGAAGTGGATCCTGAACATCGTGCCCGATGCGACCAAGCCGACCGAGTATATCGACGGCGCGGCGCTTATCTATCCGAAGCTCGCTCCGAACGTCGACCTGAACGGCTATAGCACGCTGAAGTTCTGGGCGTACAACGCGAAGGCGCGGATGGGCGACCAGGCGGAGAAGCCGTTCCAGCTTCGCTTTTTCATGAAGGGGGACAGCCAGTATTACTATTACCGGATTCTCCTCGACTGGACGGGCTGGAAAGAGATCGAGGTGCCGTTGGCCGCGGTCAAGGCGCAGAAGAGCTCCGATTCGGTCAAGGCCTGGGGACCGCTGGATTACATCCGGTTCGACCAAGCCGGGGTATCGGGCACGACCCGGGATCTGGAGCTGAACATGTACCTCGACGACATCCGTCTGACGGGAGTGGGAGAGGTGTACCCGGCCGCGGCGGATAAACCGTCGGGCGAGTACGTCAACAAGGTGACGGTGACCCTCTCCAGCAGTACGACTCCATCCGTTCTATCTACCGTTTACTACAAGAGAGAGGGCATCGACAACAGCTTCCTCCCCTACACTGCCCCTATCACTCTCACAGAGGACACGACCCTCGTAACCAAAGCCTCGCTGAACGGAGTGGATAGCGCGGAGACGACTTACCGATATACGTTCGTTTATCGCGACTTCGTCGAGAACGTTGCGGCTGACCCGCCGGCCGGGCTGTATGCCGAACCAAAGACCGTCACGCTGAGCTCCGCAACGGAAGGAGCCGCGATCTTCTACAAAATCGAGGGAGTCGACTCGGACTACAAGCCTTACACGACTCCTCTCCTGATCGACAGCTCGCAGACGATTCTGACCAAGGCGGAACTGGAAGGCAAGGTGAGTGAGGAGGTTCGCCATGCCTACGAGATCGACCTGTCCAGCAGCTCGAGCGTGCCGATCAGCAACACGGAGACGTTCGGAGGCTGGTCGAATACGTCCCCAACCCCCGCGCCTGCCGTTCTGGGCAGCAAGTCCGGCCAGTGGCTGGATCCGACATCCCCGATCGACATCACGGACGTGACGGCCGCGCCGTGGAAGGAGAACGACCAGGTCGAGTTCTGGCTCTACTCCGATTCCATCTCCAACAAGAAGATTTACGTGATCATCAGCACCCCGGACGACAGCAATCCGGGCAACGAGTACTTCATGGCGTCTTTCTTCGTGGATTGGAAGGGGTGGAAAAAGGTGGAGCTTCCCTTTAACAAATTCCTCAACTCCAACGGAGGCGCTAACTTCGACAATATCAAGAAGGTGATCATCCATCCCCGCTGGTACGACTCCGACCCGGTGTCCAGCCCCGGCGACAAGCTTTATTTCGACGGGCTGGCCCTGACGAAGAACGCGATCGAGCCTTCGATCCGTCAAATCGACAAAAGCGCGCTGCCGGACAGCACCGTACACTACGCGTTCTCGCTGAAGAACATCGGAGGAGCGGCCACGGCTTACCAACTCAGCCTGAAGACTGAATTCGGAGCGAACTACGTCGCGACCTTCCAGACACAGACGGCCGAGATCGCTAATGGGGCGGAGACGGATGTCGATGTCGAGGTCCGCGTGCCGGCTTCCGCTCAAGCGGGGGATTCCGTCAAAGCCGTATTAAACGTACGCCCGCTTCAAGGCGGTAAGGAGACGACGATCGAAATGAACCTGAAGATAGGCCAGCCGAGGGAAGCGACCAAGCAGCATCCTTACGTAATGGCGTCCCAAGAGCAATTGACCGAAGCGAAGCGGAAAATCCAAACCTACGATTGGGCGCAAGATTACGTAGACGCGGTTACCCTCAAGGCGGACGAGTGGGTCGACAAGACGATGATCTATCCGTCCAAGCCGGGCGGAGAGAGCACGCTTTACGTCTGCGGGAACGTGCCGCTCACCTTTAACTACGACAAGCCTCACGAGCACTTATGTCCGACGGACGGGGAGTATCATACCGGCGACGACCTGGATGCCGCCTGGAGGTTCTATGCCCATACGGCGAACATCGAAGCGGCGCGCAATCTCGCCATCGTCTACGCGCTGACGGGAGAGGCGAAGTACGCGGCGAAGGCGAGGGAGATTCTCGTGAGCTACGCGGCTCTCTATCCGAGCTACCCGATGCAGCCGCTGAACGGCCGAATCTATTATCAGTCGCTGGACGAGGCCGTCCAGATCATTTCTCTGGCGCACGCGTACGACCTGATAGAGCCGAGCGGCCTGCTTAGCGCGGCAGAGAAGTACGACATCGAGATGAACCTGTTCGCTCCGTCGGCGAAGACGCTGCAAAGCTACGACACCGGCAAGTCGAACTGGCAGACGTGGCACAATGCGGCGATCGGGGCGATCGGGGCGCTTCTGGAAGACCCGTCGCTGATGGACTTCTCCGTGAACGGACGCAGCGGCTTCGACTTCCAGATGGAGAACAGCGTTCTGTCCGACGGCTTCTGGTACGAGGGAGCGATCGGCTATCATTTCTACGCGCAATCCGCGCTCTTCTACCATGCCCAAGCTCTGCAAGGCATGGGCTACGACCTGTTCGCCAATCCGAATTTCAAGAAAACGTACGACGTGACTCTTCAGTATGCTTTTCCCGACCTCGGCATCATCAACGGCAATGACTCCGGCAAATATCCGACCAGCCTGGCGGCTCCGGGACGAGTCGTTCCGATGGATTACGAGGCCGTATACGCGCATTATCTCGACCCGTCCTACGGCGCGCTTCTGCACAAGCTCTACGCGGACAACGGCCGGGCAAGAGGAGGCTTCGTCGTCCCGGGCAACTCCGGCTCCGGCATCGCCGGGGAGCAAGCGGTGTTCTACGGGGTCGACGAGATTCCGAGCAGCGGTTCTCTCCCATCGGAGAGCGTGAACTTCACGGGCATCGGGCACTCGGTTCTGAGAGCCGGAGAGGGAGACGACCAGCTGTACGCGCTCGTCGATTACGGCAAGCACGGCGGCTACCACGGCCATCCGGACAAGCTGCACCTGGAGATCTTCGGCAAGGGCGAGCGACTGGCTCCGGACCTCGGCATTCCGCCCTACAGCAACTCGATGTACGAGTCCTATTACAAAAAATCGTTCCCGCACAATACCGTCCTCGTCGACGGGGACACCCAGCAAGCTCAGATGGACGGCAATACGGAAATTTACGAGCCGACGAAGCTTTTCCTGCCGTCCGACACGATCGGCATCATGACCAACACGGCTGGCAAGGCGTATGCCGGACTGAACCGCTATGAGAGAACGGTCGCCGTCACGAAGGATTACCTGATCGACCTGTTCAGCGTCTCGTCCGACACGGAGCGCCAGTACGACTGGATCCTTCATGGCATGGGAAGCTTCGATACCGACTCGCAGATGGCGCCATACGAGGGGCCGCTGGGCACGAAGGATGCTTATTCCTTCTTCCGCAACGGCAGCGTCTCCGAAGCCTCCGGCCCGTGGGAAGGAGCTTGGACGACGGAAGCCGGCAACGGGCTGAAGCTGTTCGGCCTGACCGGCTCCGAAGCGGCCCCATCGCAGATGATCGTAGGCGAAGCGCCGGGACCGGGCAACGCGACGGACGTTTATACCAAGGTGCTGGTCAACCGGGTCCAAGCGAAGGATGCTCAGTTCGTTAGCGTGCTGGAGCCTTACCGCGGAGAGAGCGTCATCGAATCCGTGTACAAGACCGAAGCCGGACCGATCGAAGTGAAGCTCAAGGACGGTCGCGGGCAAGTGTTCTCCTATAACCCTAACGTCGAATCCATAGGCGCGCTGCAATATTCGTTCGCGGACGGCCAAGGGCTGACGGCGGACCAGGTGAAGCTGAAGACGACTTTTGAAAATGGCGCGCTGAACGTGGATACGCAAGGGTGGACGGGATACGAGAGCTTGACGGTCGTCGTGTATGCGCCGGGAGCAACATCGGTCAAATGGAACGGCGAGGAAGCGGATTACGCCGAGAATAACGGCTTTATTAGCGTAACCTCGATCATCGATAATCCGACAGAACCTACCGATCCAACCGATCCAACCGATCCGGTAACACCTCCGTCCGGCACGACGCCGCAAGCGGATCCGAACCGGACGGAACAGTCCGTCTCCCCCGAATCGTCGGCGGTGCTCACTCTCGGCCAGGAGCTGACGGTTACCGTGCCGGCGGGCGCGGTCGACCGGACCGTGCGGTACATCGCCCGGAAGCTGACCGATCCGGCCGTTCTCGCTCGGCTGTCGTCGGAAGGAGCGGACCTGATCAGCTCCGTCTTCGAGATTACAAAGAGCGTCCCCGGCACGTTCGCCAAGCCGATCGCGATTCGGCTGAAGTTCGATCCGGCTGAGCTGGCCGAAGGGCAGAAGCCGTCGGTTCATTACTACGACGAGGACAAGAAACAATGGATCGAGATGGGCGGGACGGTAGACGGAAGCTATGTGACCGCCTGGTCCGACCATCTGACCAAGTTCGCGGTGCTGGCGGTCGCAGACGAACAACCAATTGCCGGCTTTAAGGACGTTGCCGGGCACTGGGCCGAGAACGAGATCAAGGCCGCGGCGGAAGCGGGCATCGTCAAGGGCTTCGAGGACGGCACCTTTAAGCCGAACAAGAGCGTCACGCGCTCGGAATTCCTCGCGATGCTGGCGAGCGGGCTGAAGCTGTCCGGCGAAGAAGCGTCCTTGAGCGGCTTCTCCGACGCGGGAGAGGTCGGCGCCTGGGCGGCTCCGGCTCTCTCGCAAGTCGTTAAGGCCGGAATCCTTCACGGCTATTCGGATGGGACGCTTCGGCCGAACGAGGAGCTAAACCGGGCTCAGCTTGCCGCGTTGCTCTCGAACGCGCTTGGCCAAGCGGCGGAATCGAACGAGTCGGAGGCGGCCGGATTCGCCGACGCTTTCCGGATTCCCGCCTGGGCCGCCGATGCCGTCGCGAGAGTTCATGCGCAAGGACTCATGAAGGGAACGACGGGCAACCGCTTCGAGCCGGAAGGCATCGTGACCCGCGCCGAAGCCGCGGCTGTCGTCGTTCGACTGATTCAATCGTTCTAAACGACGCCTATCGGCGACAAGGCCGTCGGAATCCGAAGTTCGGAGCTCCGGCGGCTTTGTTCGATTTGGCAGCGGTGTAAAAACAGTCAAACCTATTGGAAAAAATATCAAATGATGGTATGTTGGAAAAGCGTGAATTTGAAATGAAATTAGGGTATGCGAGGGGAATTCGGTGGGAGAGCCAGAGAAAATCGAAATCGAGCTTACGAGTCGCGATATGGTTGATTTTAATTTCGCATACGCGAAGAGTAGCGGAAGTTTGCGAACCGTATCCTTACTTGGCATCGTTTTTCTCATCTACTTCATCGTCCAGTTGTCTCGAGGGCAACCGTTCGGGTCGTATGCATTTAGCCTGTTCTTCATCTTAATAAGCGTATTGCTTCCCATTATGCTCTATCGGGGAGCGGTCCAAAGCTCTCGGAACAAGTTCTATACGGAGAAGAAGATTTACGAGTTTACGCCCGAGGGATTTCGAATGGAATCCGAATCATCGAATGCAAAGGTACAATGGTCGGACGTGCAGAGAGTCATCATAAATAAGCATGGAATTTTCTTGATCATCTTTAGCAACGCCGGGCATCTGTTTCCGCAGCGGTTCTTGGAGGGCAAGGACGGTATCCGGAAGATGGTCTTGCAGTATACCTCGCCGCAAAGCCGCAAAAAGAGTAAATCGAAGTTCTTGTTAAAATTAGGATTATATCTGCTCATTTTCCTTGTAACGGTCGGTATCGTACAATTTTACATCTCTCGCAACTTAGGCTAGCAATTAACGAGAAAGAGAACAAAACAACGGCAGTCCAAGACGGAGTTAACCGTCCCGGGCTGCCGTTGTTTCTTGTTTCAAGCCGTTCTCAATAAAGCTGAGTGATCTTCCACCAGTTGATATCGAACCCTCCGGTGGCTGCGTATAGGCCGAACTGGTAAGTGCCGGCCGTTATCTGGACCGTATGGGAGACGGTCCGGTAGCTTGACCAGCTGCCGGTGTTCGGAATGTCGATCTGCCCGAGGACGGTGTCGCCTTCGTCGATGTCGAGCGACAGCTTGCCGCCCGCGTTGGGGGAGGCAACCCGATATTCGACGAGATAAGTGCCTGTCTTCGGAACCGATACGTTGCCGAAGGCGATCCAATCCTGGCTGTCGATGCCGCCGATGTTCAGCCCGCCGCCCGCATCCGGCGTCGGCTCCGTCATGACCCCGCTCATCGCCGTATAATTTTCCGCCTGGAACGTCCGAGTGAAGCATCCTCCGGCATTCAGCTCGCAAATGTCCGCCCGGTTCGTGGACGCTTTAAGGTCGTCGTACCAGACATAGGAGTCGTTGGCCGGAGCGAATTCCGAGGTGGCGCCCCCGAAGAAGGAGGAGAAGTAAGCCTTGTCTACCAGATCGGCATTACGGACAAAGCGCAAGCCCGTGATTAAAGCCGCCGACGTTCCGTTGTACCAGATCTGAATCTCTCCGTCCGGATTCGCTTCCCCGTTCGTGACCGTGTTGACCTTGAGACGTTGGACGATGTTGACCCAGGTTCCCTTCGGATAATAGATGTCCGTTCCGTTGCTGTTCTTAAGGACAGCGTAATCCCCGTATTGGCCGTTGTTGCCCATGTGATAATAGTAGATGGCGGCTTGCCCGCCGCTTCTCCAAATCATCCGCGAGCTGAATCCGTTATAGCCCGTGCACGTCTGTCCTCCGGAGCAAGCCGCGCCTCCGGCCAAGCCGAGCCCGAGCTTCCCTGCGAATTGCGTCGTTCCCCAGCTGAAGTCGCTGCTGAACCGGACCCAATAGGACAGGTAGTATTCCCGCCCCGGCGTCAGCGCGAAAGGGGCCTGTGCGCCGGAATTGGCCGGATCGATCTGCCCCGCCGGATAGAAAACGCGAAGCGATTGGCCGCCGGAATGGTTGAAGTTGTAGCCGTCGATCCAGGTGCGCGTGCTCATGCCCAAGTCCCAAGGCGCGTTCCAGCCGTCCGTCGCCCATTCGCTTAGCGTATAGGCGGAGCCTCGTGCCGGCCGCTCGAAGGTATTGATCTTGGGCGCGGCGAATGCGGCGGCCGAATTCGATAAGAGCAGAAGCAGCACGAGCAAACTCAAAGTCTTCTTCATTGACTTCCCTCCTCGTAATGAAGTGCGAGTTTAGTTCGCGGTCTATCCTTGGAGCCGTTCCTTTAAGAAGCCTTCCGCCACCCCCTTCGCGAGCCGAATCGGATTGCTGCGCTTCTAGCTGAAGGGGGCCTAGGGAGCGGCGCAGAACAAATTTATCACGGCCGGGGCAGCGGCAAAATCGTTATTTCTTCGGAACATTCGCAATCATTCGGGTCATCATCGATCGACGGGCTATCTCTTTTTTCGATTCTTGGCAGGTTTCGTGATCATCTCGCTTGACGCAATACGATATATCGTATTATAGTGAATGTACATCGTTAACGATATATCGTATTTAAAAAATAAGGAGTGATTAACCATGAGAATGCACCCAATGCACCCATACGGTCATGGGCCGTTTCATCGCGGCGGAGGACGATTCCTCGATGAAGAAGATCGCCGCCCAGAGCGGTTTTTCCGTCATCATGGGGGAGGAGAAGGACGGGGAGGTCGCGGCGAGGGACGCGGACACGGCGGACGCGGTCATCATGGCGGCCGAGGCTTCGAGCGGCCGGGCCTAGGCTTCGATGGACGCGGCCATGGAGGTCCCGGTTTTGACGGCCCCGGTTTCGACGGGCGCCGCGAAGGCAAACGCTTCTTCATGCGCGGCGAGTTCAAATTCGCCTTACTGGAGCTTCTGGGCTCCGGGCCGATGCACGGCTATCAGTTGATCAAGGCGATGGAAGAGAAGACGGGCGGCCTGTATACGCCGAGCGCCGGTTCGATCTACCCGAACCTGCAGCTGCTCGAAGAGATGGGGCTTGCCGGCTCCAGCGAAGTCGACGGCAAGAAGCTGTATCATATTACGGACGAGGGGCGCAGTCATCTTCGCGAACGCGCACAGAATGCGCCGGTCCGTCCCGAAGAGCGCTGGGAGCGGCGCGGCATGCACCGCTTTGGCGGGGAACTCGACAAGCGCGATATTCGCGGACTGGCGATGACATGGCCGGAAGCCGTCGGCCTGCTGGCACAAGCGGCAAGAGAAGCGCGGGAGAATCCGGATTCCGAGCAAGCCGCCCGGCTGCGCGGAATCGTATCGAAGCTGCAGGAGGAACTGAAGCAAGTTTTGGCATCCGACTCCGCCAGCGGAGAAGATTCCGCTCATGAAGGGGACTCCCGAACGGATTCCGAGCCGCTTGATTAACCACCCGTTCGACTAAAAATCAACCGTCACGATTCCTTGCGGACTCGGGCGGTTTTTTTGCTGATAGACAGATGTTCATTATATTCGGCGTACGAAGCGGCGAGGCAGGTCAAAAGACGTCCGTAACGAGAGTAATCATGGGGCGGGTTAGGGAGACGATCTCTCTGAACCGCCTTTTTGCGCGGCCGGCATGCCGAGTGTGATCTACCGCACAGATAATAAACCGGGCTTTCCTTATAGTGGAACCCAACCCATGCGAAACGGAATCGATGGAGGGGAGCGTTCATGGAAGTCGCCGCGCTGCAGAAAGTCGAACAGCTCGCTTTGAAGAAGCTTAAGGTGTTCAAGCAGAGCCGCCTGCGTTATATCGCGCGATCCGCGCTAGCCAGCATGTTCATCGGCTTCGGGGTCATCGTCGCCTTCAAGACGGGCAGCTTCTTCTACGGGGAGCATTCGCCGCTCGCCTACCCGATGGCGGCCCTTACGTTCGGGGCGGCGATCATCCTGATCTCTTACGGAGGAGGGGATCTGTTCACCGGCAACACCTTCTATTACACCTACACGGCGCTAAGGAAGAAGATGGAGTGGCGGACGGTCCTCAAGCTGTGGTTATACACGTACTTAGGCAATATCGTCGGAGCCGCGTTTTTCGCCTTCCTCATCTATACGACGGGGCTGTTCGCCGAATCGGCGGTGAACGGGTTTCTGCTCAGCGTGGTCGACAAGAAAATGAACCTTCCCGTCACGGAGCTGTTTTTCCGCGCGCTTCTCTGCAACTGGCTCGTCTGCCTGGCGTTCTTCATCCCCTTGTCGCTTAAGGGCGACGGCGCGAAGATGTTCGCGATGATCCTGTTCGTGTTCTGCTTCTTCATCTCCGGTTACGAGCATAGCATTGCCAATATGTGCACGTTCGCGATCGCGTTGGTGCTGCACCATCCCGGAACGATCTCTTGGGGAGGAGTGTTCCATAATCTTATCCCGGTTACCCTGGGCAACATTATCGGCGGCTCGGTGCTGATGGGCTTCATGTATCATTACGTAAATAAACCGTACCTGGACGAGCTGGATTCCAAACCAAACCCTATGGAGGTCGATTCGAATGAGTAAAACGAAGATCGTCATTATCGGCGTAGGAGCCGTCGGAGCCACGACCGCGTACACGCTTCTTCTGAGAGAGCGCGCGGATGAGCTGGTCTTGATCGATGCCAACGAAGGCAAGGCCCGGGGCGATGCGATCGACATGAACCACGGGCTTCCTTTTCTCGGGAGAACGAAGGTGTGGGCGGGGACTTACGAGGATTGCCGCGGAGCCAATCTGATCATCGTCACGGCGGGAGCCGCGCAGAAGCCGGGCGAGTCGCGAGTCGATCTTCTGAGGCGCAACGTCTCGATCTTCGAGAGCATCATGAACGAGGTGTTCAAGTACAACCAGGACGGAATCCTGCTGATCGCTTCCAATCCGGTAGACATCATGAGCTACTTCTCTTGGAAAAAATCGCAGTGGCCCGTTCACCGCATCATCGGCTCGGGAACGCTGCTGGACAGCGCGCGGTTCCGTTACTTGATCGGCGAGGAGCTCGGCATCGATTCGCGGAGCGTGCACGCCCACATTATCGGCGAGCACGGAGACTCCGAGCTGCCGGTATGGAGCCTCGCCAATGTTGCCGGAACCCGCATCGAGTTCGACGACGAGCAGAGGGATCGCATCTTCCGCAACACGAGAGATGCCGCTTATGAGATCATCGCGGCCAAGGGAGCGACCTACTATGCGATCGCCCTCGCGCTCGACCGGATCGTCACCGCGATCCTCCGCGACGAAGGCGCCGTGCTCAACGTATCGACGCTGCTTCAGGATTATCACGGCGTGTCGGACGTCTACCTGGGCGTTCCTTGCATCGTGGATCGGAACGGGGTTCGCGAGGTGCTGAAGCTGGAGCTCTCGGATTCGGAGAGGGAGCTGCTGCACAAGTCGGCCGAGAAGCTGAAGGGGCTTATTCGTTCGATCGAGGTTTAAGAGCAAACCGCCCCCTCTGTTGATCCGACAACAGAAGGGGCTTTGCTTTTGTCCCGTCGATTTAAGGATAAACGGTTACCGCCAAAAGGTAATCCTGTCAGAGCCTAATCGAACGGACTCATGCCCGTCTTCCTTGGCTTTTCCTATTGAGAGGATCATTACGGGAGCATAGCGTTCTTCATCAAGATCGAATGCTTTGGCTACCTGATCGACTTCAAAGCCCGCCATCGGATTCGTGTCGTACCCATGCGCACGGGCGACCAACATGAACTGCATGGCGAAAAGGCTGCTATCGATTTTGGCGACTTCGACTTTCAGTTCCTTCGGCAGAGTCGGATACATCGTTAGGATGGTTTCGAGCTGCCTATCGCGCACATCGGCTGGCATTTTGCCTTGCTCCACGGCCGCATTGTAAATTTCCTCCGCATTCAAATAGCTTTCGGTATCGCCGAAAATCAATAACATCGCCGATGAAGTATCGTTTTGCGCGGTATTGAAACGCACAAGAGGCCTTAGTTTCTCTTTTCCTTCCGGAGTATCGACCACCACAACGCGCCATGGCTGCATATTCGCGGAGGACGGAGCCAGGCTGGCTTCCGCGATCATCTCGCTCATTTCTTCTTTCGATATTTTAAAATTCTCGTCGTAATGGCGCACGGAACGCCGTCCTTTGACGATGCCGGCGAAATCGTTAGTTTGAATATGGGTAAACATGAAACCTCTCCTTTGGATAACGTTGATTTTTTGACATGGGGGATGTCTTTCGTTATCATGTTCGCATTATGAACTATAAACCTAGGTTTATAGCAATAACTAACAGAGGTCCAATATGAAAATAAACGAGGTTTCCAAAATAACGGGTTTGCCCATATCGACACTGAGATTTTATGAACGTAAAAACCTAATTCCGGACATGTTTGTTAGAAGAGATGAAAACAATTATCGGATTTACTCGGATGAGATCGTTGATTTTCTTGACGACGTAAAGTCGCTTTTATCCGTAGGTTTTTCTATTGAGGAGATAAGTTTGCTAGTCAATCAACAACTGGATTTATCTTACGAGGCAAAGAAGAAAATGGTCGAACGAAAAATCGAAGAAATGGATGAATTCCAGAAGCGTATCAGCAAATCGAAAAAATTCCTGCAAGCCGTCTTGGATGGAAAAGTGGATTTTCAAACGAAGTGTTAAGCTAATGTTCCTCGTTAGTTGAATAAAATCAGGGGGCTTCAGCAGGATTCCTGCGGCTCGAAGAAGTGAACTCACAGTCTGCTAGTAGATTTCAATGTCGCAACCCTCGGCGGCTAACGGACACAAGAGACGCTTAGAAGCGCAAAAAAGACATTTTCAAAATATAACGGACATTAGCGACGCTTAGAGTGTGTTTTCCTGCTTTAAACAGCCATTTTTGAGCTCTAAGGGTTTCTGGTGACCGTTAGAGTTTTCGAAGGTTGGTTTTAAGATTTTAAGCGTCGCTGGTGTCCGTTACCGTTAGCCGCCCCGGCCCCTCCGAAATTAGGTTTAACATAGCCATAAACAAAAGAAACAGGCGCATCCCGCACCTGTTTCTTCCGTAATCATGGGAATATTCGCTCCTTATCGAGCCGTCCAAGCGCCGTCGACCGTGACGACTTCGCCGTTGATGAACTTGGACTCGTCCGAAGCGAGGAACAGCGCGGTATTCGCGATGTCTTCCGCTTCGCCGCCGTTGAACGGGCCGAGGTCGCCGAACGTGACCGCGCCGAGCGGATCCAGCGTGCCCAGATTCGCCGTCATGCCGGTCGCGATGGAGCCCGGAGCGATGACGTTCGCGCGGATCTTGCCGTTCTCGCGGCCGTAGAAGGCGGCGATGTTCTTGGTGAGGCCGATGGCGGCATGCTTCGACATCGTGTAAGCCGCGCCGCCGCGAGCGCCGAGGTAGCCGGCGATGGAAGCGACGTTTACGATCGTGCCGCCCGTCGCTTGCTTGTTGAACACCTTGATCGCCGTGCGGCAAGCGAAGAATTGGCCGTTCAGGTTAACGCCCATGACGCGGTTGAACAGCTCGTTCGACGTGTTCTCGACGGAGGACATCGCGTCGAAGATGCCCGCGATGTTCGCCAGCACGTCCAGCTGGCCATACTCGTCGAGCGCCTTCTGGATCATGGCGTCGACGTCCGCTTCCTTGGATACGTCGGTCTTGATCGCGACGGCCGTGCCGCCCGCCGCCTTGATTTGTTCGAGCGTATCGTTCATCGAAGCTTCGTTGAATTCCGCGAGGACGACCTTGGCGCCTTCCTTCGCGAACAGGATCGCCGTCGCGCGCCCCATGCCGGAGCCCGCTCCCGTTACGACCGCTACTTTTCCCTGCAATCTAGCCATATGGGATCCCTGCTTTCTTCTAAGATGTCCTTGCCAAACGGTTTTATTATAGGCTCTTAGCGGAGAAACATTGAATATGCAATAATGATAGAACTGTACGATACCTTACAAAATCCCGAAAACTGTTCGATAAAAGTAACAAAGGCAATCGAAGGAGATCAGGCATGACGGTTCCCTATCCGGATCGGCGGGTCCGCAAAACCAAAGAAATTCTCAAGTCGTCCTTATTAACCCTGATGCAAGAGAAGAGCTTCCAACAGATCAGCATCACCGAGCTCGTTAGCCACGCGGATTGCACGAGAGGGACCTTCTATGCTCATTACGAGCAGAAGGAGGACTTGCTGGACGAGATGATCGAGGAGATGTTCGAGCGGATGACGGAGGCGTACCGGCGGCCTTACGCGGGAATGTCCATGGTCGATTTTAACGAGCTTCCGGGCTCGTCCATCGTTCTGTTCGATCATTTTACGGAAAATCGAACGTTCTACAAGGTGATGCTGGATCCCCGAACGAACTACAATTTTCGCGAGACGTTAACGAGGCGGATGGATCGGCTGTTCCGCAAGGATTTCGAGTTTATCGTGACGGAACGCGACGCGCACATCGACACCAAGCTGTTCGGCACGTATCGGATTCACGGAATCATCGGCCTTATCCTGGAGTGGATCGACAGCGATTTCGAGCTTCCTGCCTCCTATATGGGCGAGCAGCTCGTCGAGATTCTAAAGTTCAGTACTCCGCAAGTTTATGTAAAGCGCAACGGCGCGGCAAGGGAATAACCCCTGCCGCGCCGCGTTTCGTTAATGAGCGGCTCCCGCGCCTTGAGGCATACCGCCCGCAACGGCTTGCGGTTTCTTCTCGATAAACTGCTTCCCGAGCGTAATCCCCCAAGCGACTATGGCAATGAGGGCCAGATGGAGCGCTTCGGCCCCGGCCGATTGTCCCCCGTAGATCAGGTGCATGAACCCTTCGATTCCGTTCGAGGCCGGAAGGAAGCTGCCGATTTGGCGATAGAAGGGGGTCAGCATCTCGGAGGAGATAATGTTCCCCGCCGTCATCAGCTGGAACGGAACCAGCGCGACGTTAAACAGCGGTCCGACCGGGCCGAAGAGGGCGAAGGCCATCTGCGTCGTCGCGAGACAGGCAACGACAAGCATCAGCTGGAAGCCGAACATCGCGCCGAAGGAGCTCGCCGGGTCGACGAATAACCGGGTGACGGCGGTTAACAATACGGACAAAACGACAGCCACGACGACAAGCAGCGCCTGGCGGCTCCAGAACAAGGACCATTTAGGCATCGCGCGCTTGAGAATATTGGAGCTCAGGTTGAACTGGATATTGGCGGTCATCATCGCGATATAAGGAATGAAGCCGAGCAGCATCGGAAGGATCGACTCCGAGAAGTCTCCCGCCGCATAGGTGCGGACAAGATTCGCCTGCACGGCGTTCGTCTCCACGTTCGCCGACAAGCCGTCCGTCAGCTGCCGCGCCGCTCCTTCCAGCATCGATTTGACGACGTCGGAAGCATCTTCCGTAATCTCGAATACGATCTCCCCGCGTCCTTCGGAGAACGTATCGGGAATCCTAACGACCATATCCCATTCGCCGTCGCCCATGCGATTCCGGGCATCGTCCAAGCTCTCCGCCTCATGGGAATGGAAAGGCGCGGCACTCATCATTCGAGTCAAGGCGGCTTCTCCTTCGGCTCCGGCTTCGTTCACGAAAGCCGCGTGAATCCGGTCGATGCGGGTATCCGCACCGCGATAGCCCGTCATCCAAACGAGCGTAAACAGCATGGGGACAAGCAGCGCGAAGATGAGGCCGATTCTCGTAGGATGGCATTTCAGATACGTTTTAAAAGCAGACATGATTTCTCTTTAGGCTCCTTTAGATCTCTCTTATTTATAATTAAATGCATGTGCATCTATTTGGGCGGACAAAACGCCTGAGGCGTCTTGAAGGGGCATCATTCATTCGTGCACATTGCGGAAAATCGCGTTCATCGTATCCAGGAACCGTTCGACCTCGGAATCCGCCAAGCCCGCGACGGCTTGGCTCTCCGTCTCCTGCATGACGGCATTGAGCCGATGGATCAACTGCTTGCCCTCTTCGGTCAAGTAGAGGAGCACCGCCCGGCGGTCTCTCGGATCGGTGTTGCGGATGACGAGCTTCTTTCTCTCCAGCTTATCGATGATCTTGCCGACGGCGGTCTGGTCGCGGGCGTGCAGCTCGGCAAGCTCCTTCTGGGAGATCGCTTCCCGATAGCTGAGACGATGAAGGATCCCGTATTGCTCGGGCGTGATGTCGTAAGAGGCAACCGCCTTCGTGGCAGCCTTCTTATAGGCATAGTAGGTTCGCGACAATAGATAGCCGAGCGTGTCCGGGGGTATGCGATTCGTCATGACGATATGCTCCTTTTGCCGTCCGATTAGATGCATATGCAATAGTAGCATATGCATCTATTTTTGCGCAAGCTGGTAAAAAAAGAAGGGGCGAGCCCCTTCAAGCTTGATTCGGATTGCGAAGATAGGATAGGAAAATCTCCTTCAGAACGGTAAGCTGCCGCTCCGGGGGGAAGTCTTGGCGGGCGACGGGAATATGGCTCAGGAGGGTAAGCTTGCGGGCGAAGATTCCAAAGACGTTGATAATCGTCGTCAGGACATCCTGAGCGGAGACGTCGGGACGAATCGAACCGTCCTTGGCGCCTTGCTCCGCGATGGAAGCGAACACATGCGAGATCTCCTGATAAACGGAGTTATAGCTCTCGATATCCTCGAGCGGTTCCGTCAGATGGGCGACGTAGCTGTCGAAGTTCTCGAGAAGCTTGACCTGGGCATGCCTCTCCAAGAAAGAGAATTTATCGAACAAGAGCTCTATTTTTTTCAGGCAGGGGACGTTGAACTCGGCGATTTCGCGGAAGTCGCTCAGCACGTCCTCCATCTTCCGGGTGGCGACGGCGAGAATGAGCTTGTCCTTCTTCGGGAAAAACCGGAAAACGGTAGCGATGCCGACGTTCGCCTCGTTCGCGACGTCCTGCATGGTCGCTTTCTCGATGCCTTTGTTGGTGAACACTTGCTCGGCGGCTTCGAGAATCGCCCGCTCCCGGCTTTCCTTGCCGGCGAGACGCTCGTTCTCGTACCTCGTTTTGGGATCCATTCGACTAGCCTCTCATTCCGATGCGAGATCTCTTTTTTGTATTATAGCCTCTGATACGGAAGGCAACAACCGAATTGCCAAATCGAAAGTCGTCTGATATGATTTATATCACGGTGATAGTTAAACTATCATTTTGTTGTTGGACGTGGTGCTCTTCTTTTTTTGAACACTTAAGACAACGCTTACATGAGGGGTTTGACGACCGCCGATTTCTTATGCGGATTGGAGATGTTCGAACATGCCAGCCAAAAAGCCAGCTCAGTGGGATCGCGAAGTCGACGTGGTCGTTCTCGGAACCGGCGGCGCGGCGCTAGCGGCGGCCGTGACGGCCAGCGTTCAAGGCGCGGAAGTGCTCGTTCTGGAGAAAACCTCGCAAATCGGCGGGACGACGGCTTTCTCGGGCGGGATTCCGTGGATCGCGATGAACCGTTATATGAAGGAGGGCGGCATCGAGGATTCCCGGGAAGAAGCGCTCACGTACATCCGCCGTTTGACCGGGGGCAAGGAGCCGGATCCGGCGCTCGTGGAGGTATTCGTGGACCAGGGACACCGGATGATCGATTTCCTGCACGAGAATACGCCGCTTCGGTTCGCGCCTCCGCTCGGGTATCCCTCCTATTACGGCTATCTCGAAGGCGCGAAGAGCGGACGTTCGCTCGATCCGATTCCCTATAACTTGAACGAGCTCGGGGAGTGGGGCTTCAAGATTCGCCAGAACCCGATTTTCCCGCCGCTTACGCTCGAAGAAGGCGGCGCGGTCGGCGGTGTCGACTTCGCGAAGATCGCCGAGCGCATGGAGAACAACATCGTCACGATGGGACGCGCTCTGATCGCGCCAATGTTTAAGACTCTGCTTGATCGAGGGGTGGAGACTCTGCTGGAGACTCCGGGCAAGGAGCTTGTGCTTGACGAAGAGGGCTCCGTCATCGGCGTCGTCGCGAATCAAGGGGACAAGAAGCTCTGTATCGGGGCGAGAAAAGGCGTCATTCTGGCTTCCGGCGGCTTCGAGTGGAATCAGGAGCTCGTCAAGACGTTCCTGAAGGGGCAGATCACGCATCCGCTGTCTCCGGCCGGCAACGACGGAGACGGCCTGATCATGGCCATGGAGGCGGGGGCGGCACTAGGCAACATGAGCGAAGCCTGGTGGTACCCGACGATGCAGGATCCGACGTTCGAATACGAGGATCGCGTCATGAACCAGCTCGGCGGCGGGCGCATGGGCCCGAACAGCATCGTCGTCAACCGGTACGGCAAGCGGTTCGTCCATGAGGGCGCGACGTACAACGACATGCCGAAGGCGTTCTATCAATACGATCCCGTTGCCCTCGAATGGCCGAACGAGCCGCCGGTTTGGATGATTTTCGACCAGCAGCTCAAGGACAGCCAGATGATCATCACGATGATGCCGGGCGAGGAGACTCCGGATTGGGTCGACCGCGCGGAATCGATCCGCGAGCTGGCCGAGCGAATCGGCGTCGATCCGGACGGGCTGGAAGCGACCGTCAAGCGCTGGAACGAGAACGCGGCCAAGGGAATCGATCCGGACTTCCATCGCGGCACGACGTTCTTCGAGAACCTGCCGGGAGGCGGCGGGAACGCGGCGGCGAACATCGGCCCTATCGAGAAGGCTCCGTTCTACGCGCTGCCGATCTACTTCGGCGCGCTCGGCACGAACGGCGGACCGCGCATCAACGCGAACGGGCAAGTGATCAGCCTGCGCGGCAAGCCGATCGACGGGTTGTACGCGGCCGGCAACGCGGCGATGGGCATCCTGGGCCAAACCTACGTCAGCGCGGGCGGAACGATCGGTCCGGCGATGACGTTCGGGTACCTGGCGGGCCTCGCCGCAGCCAAGTCGGAAGCCAAGAGTATCTAATCGACATTTTAACTAGATAAGGAAGTGCGCACTCATGCCTAACGGTACTCATAGCGTGGAATTGCCCGTCCCGATCGGGCGCATCTGGCAGTTCGTCAGCGACATGGACAAGTGGGCTCCGCTTGTCCCGGGTTACATCGAGCATTCGATTCTTAACGACCGCCAATCCACCTGGTCGTTCAAGGGCGATCTCGGCTTCATGAAGAAGACGGTCAAGCTGAAGATCGACATCACGGACTGGATCGAGCCGACGAAGGTCACCTTCGACCTGACCGGCTTGTCCGACAACTTCGCGGGAGGCGGCTATTTCGAGGCGGAAGCTCTCGGCGAGGACCGCACCCGCATGACCGGCCATCTAGACATTACCGCCAAGGGAGCGATGGGCCCGATGGTCAATTCGATTCTGAAGTCGTTCGTTCCGAAGACGGCGACGGAGCTGACCGACGCCGTAGCGGGCAAGATCGCGGAGATCGAAGGGGTTAAAGCGTAAAGCTAATTAATTGCGCAGAAGGAGGCGTCTTATTCATGGGGAGACTTCAAGATAAAGCGGCCATCATTACGGGCAGCGGCTCCGGAATCGGCAAAGCGATCGCTCTCGCCTACGGCCGGGAAGGAGCGAAGATCGTCGTCGCGGACTTCGATAAGCATGGCATGGAACGGACGGTCGCCGAGCTGAAGGAGCTTGGCGTCGAAGCCATCGGCGTGCAAGTGAACGTGACGAAGGAAGAGGACATTGAAGCGATGTTCGATGAGGCGTTGAAGGCGTTCGGCACGGTCGACATTCTCGTCAACAACGCGGGAACGGCGGATCGCATGCAAGCGGCGGCGAACGTCGAGGACGAAGTATGGAACCGCGTCATGGACATCAACGTGACCAGCGTCATGCGCGGAATCCGCAAGGCTCTCCCGATTTTCCTCGAGAAGGGGCGCGGAACGATCGTCAACATGGCGTCCATCTCCGGCCTGACCGGAGGACGCGGCGGCTTGGCCTACACGGCCTCGAAGCATGCCGTCGTCGGGATGACGAAGAACGTCGCCTCGCAGTACGGACCGCAGAACATTCGCTGCAACGCGATCGGCCCGGCGTTCATTCCTACGCCGCTTACGCTGAACATGGCGAACGTGGACTCGTTCGGAATGGAAGCGGCGACCCGAGGCACCAGTCTGATGCCGAGACCGGGTACCCCGGAGGAGATCGCAAGCATCGCGCTGTTCCTGGCGTCCGACGAATCGTCGTACCTGAACGGCGTCACGATCGCGGCCGACTCCGGCTGGAGCGCTTACTAATATTGCGATTTGATCTCAGCCCGCCGATTATCGGCGGGTTGTTTTGTGTTCTCTCCCAACTCTAACGGAACTGACAGCCGTTATTTGCGGTTTAAGAAGCTCCTTTTATTTCTAACGGAAATAATAGTCCTTATTTTGGTCAAAACGCCTATTAATACCTTTGTTCCATCGAAATAACGTCGCTCAGTTCCGTTAGATTTTAAAAACGCAGTATTGGCGCGAAATAACGTCGCTCAGTTCCGTTACAGGCAGGTTAGTGCGGAGCTGTGGGGGGGAGGGGCGGTCAGTTAGCTAAGCCAGCTCGGCCATCGTGAAAGTGTGGTATCGGGTGCACCACATTGACGGAGTTGGCGGGCGGCGGGCAAAAGTAGGGTACCGGGTGCACCACATTGACGGAGTTGGCGGACGGCGGGCAAAAGTAGGGTACTGGGTGCACCACATCGGAAATGGCGGGCGGCGGGCGAAAGTAGGGTATCGGATGCACCACATTGACGTAAATGGCGGGCGGTGGGCGAAAGTAGGGTGCCGGGTGCACCACATTGACGTAAATGGCGGGCGGCGAGCGAAAGTGTAGTACCGGGTGCACCACATTGACGGAAATGGAGGACGGCGGGCGAAAGTAGGGTACCGGGTGCACCACATTGACGGAAATGGCGGGCGGCGGGCGAAAGTAGGGTACCGGGTGCACCACATTGACGGAGTTGGCGACGGCGAGCGAAAGTAGGGTACTGGGTGCACCACATTGACGGAGTTGGCGGACGGCGGACGGGTGCGCGGCAGTAGGCCGTATTCGCAATAACTGAGTTTTGTTATGATTTGCCTTACTTTTCTTTATGGAATGCGCTTACAAGCTCTCTTACAATAAAGAAGCATTGAAGATTCCGAGGAGGGGTTGCATCGCATGCTAAATAGAAAGTCCGTCTCGTTCCTGATGCTATCATCGATTCTAGCGCTGGCCGCCTGCGGCGGAAACGGCAATAACGGCAATCAAGGAAGTCCGTCCGCGCAGCCGTCCTCGAGCGCATCGTCCTCGCCTTCGGCCTCGCAGAAGCCGGCCAAGGACGTCGAGCTGCGGATGGCCTGGTGGGGCTCGGAGGAGCGCCACGAGAAGACGCTTAAAGCGATCGAATTGTTCGAGCAGCAAAACCCGGGCATCAAGATCACGGGAGAATACTCCGGCTTCGACGGCTACTTCGACAAGCTGAACACTCAGATCGCGGCCGGCAATGCGCCGGACCTGATCCAGATGGGAGGCAACATCAAGGAATACTCCGGCAAGAACTCGCTTCTCGACCTGACCCCGTACGTCGGCCAGGCGATCAAGCTGGACGATTTCACCCCGAGCTTGGTTCGCGAAGCTACGGATAACGAGAAGGTGTACGGAGTCACGCTCGGCGTCAGCTCGTCCGCGCTGCTCTACAACGCGAGCATGTTCAACAAGGCGGGCATCGCGATTCCGGCCGACGGCTGGACGTACGACGACTTCAAGACGGTGACCAAACAGATTTCCGACAAGCTGGGCAAAGGCTACTACGGCTCCTACGACCTGTCGAGCGATTCGGCGACTCTCGCTTCCTATCTCGGAAGCGTAGGCAAGGAGCTGTACCGCGACGGAGCGATTCACTTCGACAAGAAGGACATGGTCGACTGGTTCACGATGTGGGATGAGCTTCGCAAGAGCGGCGCCATCGTGCCGGCCGAGGTGCAGGTCGCGAACCCGCCGACCGCGGTCGACAAGTCGCTGCTCGTTCAAGGCAAGGTCGCCATCCAGAGCGGTTCGGCTTCCCAGATCTCCGGCTTCCAGGCGCTGACGCAGGACCAGCTCGGCCTCGTCACATACCCGAACGGACCGGCGGGCAGCGGCATGGTGCCGCCGATCTCCGGCCAGTTCATCACCGCTTACTCGGGAACGAAGCACCCGGACGAAGTCGCGAAGTTCATGGACTTCCTCGTGAACGATCCCGAAGCAGGCGCCATTCTCGGCAGCACGCGGGGCGTCCCGCCTTCGGCCAAGATCCGCGACGCGCTGTCCGCCGAGATCACTCCGGTCGACAAGGTGCTGTACGACTACATCTCGCTCGTGAGCGAAGTGGCTCCGGACGTGACGTACCAGCAGTTCCCGGTCGACAGCGAGTTCATCAAGCTGCTTCAGGTGACGAGCGAGAAAATCTCCTTCGGGGCCGCGTCCATCGATTCCGCCGTCGACGAGTTCATGAGCGAAGTGAACAAGCTGCTCGAGAAAGCCAAGCAATAACCCAGGCAGCGCGTCATCGGTCGTACGGGGAGCCCGGCAGCGGGCTCCCCATTCTTCAAAGATAGGAGAGAGCGGAGTGCAAAAATACAAAACCTACTTGGCGGGATACGCCTTCCTGCTTCCTTGGCTGATCGGATTCCTGGCGTTGACGCTCGGTCCTATAATCGCCTCGATGTATTTGTCCTTCACGCAATACGATCTTCTGACGGCCCCCAAGTGGGTCGGCCTCGACAACTACAAAACGATGTTTAACGACGATTTCCGCTTGGAGGACTCCGTCAAGGTGACCTTCAAGTACGTCCTGCTGTCCGTTCCTCTTAAGCTCGCGTTCGCTCTCCTGCTGGCGATCATGCTGAACCAGGGACTTCGAATGCTTCATTTTTACCGCACGATCTATTACATTCCTTCCTTGCTGGGGGGAAGCGTGGCGATCTCAGTCCTGTGGAAGCAAGTGTTCGACCAAGAAGGCATCTTCAACCGCATGCTGGCGATCTTCGGCATCGAAGGCCCGGCTTGGATCTCGAATCCGCATTATTCGATCTATTCGCTGATCGGTTTATCCATCTGGCAATTCGGCTCCGTCATGATCATTTTCCTGGCCGGCCTCAAGCAGATTCCCCAAGAGCTGTACGAAGCCGCGACCGTGGACGGGGCGGGCATCATGCGCAAGTTCGCGAGAATCACGATGCCGCTGCTGACGCCGGTTATCTTCTTCAATCTGACCATTACGTTGATCCAATCCTTCCAGACGTTCACCAAGGCATTCGTCATTAGCGGAGGCACGGGAGGCCCGATCAACTCGACGCTATTATACTCGCTATACTTGTATATGAAGGGCTTCACGTTCATGGAGATGGGCTACGCTTCGGCGATGGCTTGGCTTCTGCTGGCGATCATCGCGGCGTTCACCGGCGTTCTCTTCTTGACCTCCCGATTCTGGGTATTCTATTCGGACGGAGGGAAATGACGATGACTCTCATGAGGAAAATAAAACCCTACGCGCTGCACCTCATCATCATGGGAGTAGGCATTCTGATGCTGTACCCGGTACTGTGGATGATCAGCAGCTCCTTTAAGCCGACGAACCAGATTTTTACCCAGTCGGGCTTGTGGCCGTCTTCCTTCACCTTCGAGCATTATCATGACGGATGGTTCGGCCTGCGCAACGTAGAGTTCGGCCGGTTCTTCCTGAACTCGTTCCTCCTGTGCCTCGTAGCCGTGCTCGGAACGGTCGTCAGCTCTTCGATGGCGGCGTTCGCCTTCGCGAGAATCGAGTTCCCGCTGCGCAAGCTCTGGTTCGCGCTGATGCTCGGAACGTTCATGCTTCCCGGGCACGTGACGCTGATTCCGCAATATACGATTTTCCACGAGATCGGCTGGGTGGACACGTTCCTTCCGCTGACGGTGCCGAAGTTCTTCGCGGACGCGTTCTACGTGTTCTTGATGGTGCAGTTCATCCGCGGGATTCCGAAGGAGCTGGACGAGAGCGCGGCGATCGACGGCTGCGGCTGGTTCACGCTCTACTTCAAGATCATTCTGCCGCTCGCGACTCCCGCGCTCATGACGGCCGCGATCTTCACGTTCATGGCGACGTGGGACGATTTCTTCGGGCAACTGATCTATCTCAGCGATATCAAAAAATTCACCGTTCCGCTAGGCTTGCGGCTGTTCCTCGACTCGACGGGCAATTCCAACTGGGGAGCCGTGTTCGCGATGTCGGTGCTCTCCGTCGTCCCGAGCCTGATCGTCTACTTCATGGGGCAGAAATATTTCACCGAAGGAATCGCGACGACCGGTCTCAAGGGTTAAAATAGGCATACGAAACACGATAGCCTATGAAGAGGAATGGGCGCCATGCGCAGAATGTTCAAGGTTCCGACCAAGCTTGTCACGTTGATGGTCTTATGCTTTATCGGGTTTAACTCCCTATTCTTGCTGATCTCGGGAATCGTCTACTATAGCACGTATTCGGATATCGCCAACCAAGAGATTCGCACGGCCAAGAAGGAGCTGCTGGACGTCTCGTCCGAGAAGCTGTCCAGCTACGTATCGGGCATCCAGGACACGGCTCGCTTCATCGTGACGAACGCTCTCGTTCAGAACTATTTGTCCGACCCTCCCGAGAGCCGATTCGACTTCGTGACCAAGAGCCGAGACCTGTACGAGGAGTTTCTCAAGCTTGCCTCGGTCCGGACCGGCCTTCATTCCATCGAGCTGTATACCGACTGGATCGGCGCCAATAAGCCGTTCCAGGATCGGTTCCTGCATCCGCTCAAGGACGCGGAGGAGGAGGGCTGGCTCGCGCGGATGAATCGCTCCGACGGCTTCTGGCTCGCCGCCCATGCCGATCCGGCCCTTCCCGAAGGCGAGCGGATGGTCGGCTACGTCCAGAAGATCTACGGCAACCGCGGAACGAGCGTCGGGATGATCAAGATCAACATTCCGGAAGCCGACTTGTTGAAGCAACTGACCAAGGATGCCGCCAGCGACTCCTTCATCGTCAGGGATTCGGGAGGCAATTACGTCGCGTCGGTCCTTCCGGAGGGCTTGACCGCGGACCCGGCTTCGGGCGAATTCGAGAAATCGTTGTCGGGGACGAACTACAGCCTCATTCGGTCCGACTCGGGCACGGAATATTGGGAGGTCCAACAGCTGATCTCCAAGGACGTGTTCCAGAAGAACGGCAACCGGATCCAGAACATCATCATCGTTCTCCTGTCCGCTCTGATCGTGCTGTCGATCCCGCTTGCGCTATGGGTGTCGAAGAAGCTGACGTCGCCGATTCATAGGATCGTGGACGGAATGAAAACGGTGGAGAAAGGGGACTTCAACGTCCGCGTGGAAGCGGTCACCAGCACCCAGGAATATTTCTTCATGACCGCAAGCTTCAACCGAATGGTTCAGAGGCTAAAGGACCTGATCGGCAGGCTGAACGAGGAGCACCGCAACCGGAGGGAATCGGAGATTCAACTGCTTCAGTCGCACATCAAGCCGCATTTTCTGTACAATACGCTCGATTTGATCCACTGGAAGGCGCTCGATCACGGCGCGCAGGAGATCAGCCAGATGGTGCTGCAGCTGTCGAAGCTGTTCCGGCTGGGCCTTAGCAACGGCAACTGGTACGCGACGGTCCGGGACGAGCTGGCGCACGCTCGCTGCTACATGGCGATTCAGGGTTACCGCAACAAGTTCCCGATCGATTACGGGGAGGAGGTTCCGAGGGAGCTTCTGGATTGCCTCGTTCCCAAAATCATTCTGCAGCCGTTCTTGGAGAACGCGGTGATCCATGGGTTCCGTCAGAAAAAGGAGGATGCGGCGATCCGGGTATCGTTCGAGCTTCGGGAGAACGGCGCGGACCGTCAGATGGTCGTCGCGGTCGCCGATAACGGATGCGGCTTGCCGGAAGGCTTCGACAACAAGCAGAAGCGGGGGATCGGCATTCGCAATATCGAGGACCGGATCCAGCTTTACTGCGGCCCGCGTTACGGGGTGAAGGTGATGCCGGGCGAAGAAGGGGGGACGACGGTCGTCATGACCCTTCCGCTGATCCGGGACGAGGAGGAATTGGAGCAATTAAAGAGGGGGCTGTCGCATGAATACGATTCTCTTGGTGGATGATGACGACTACGTGTTGGACGGTCTGCTGAGACATATTCCGTGGCAGGACATCGGCGTCAGGATTATCGGCACGGCCGGGGACGGCGCGGAGGGCCTCCGCAAGTACCGCGAGCTGAAGCCGGACATCGTCATCACCGACATCTACATGCCGGAGATGGACGGGTTCCAGCTTACGGAAGCGATCCACGCCATCGACGAGTCCGTTCCGATCGTCATCTTAAGCGGCTACGACGATTTCGCGAACGCTCGGAAAGCGATGTCCTCGGGCATTCAGCATTTTCTGCTGAAGCCCCCGAGCCTCGCGGAGATCGAGTTCGTCGTCCGGGAGGTCGTGCAGCAGCTGAACGAATCGAGGGAGCGCGATACGCTTCTGTCGAGCTACTTCCGCCAGCAAGCGATCGTCCGTCGCACGATGCGGGAGGCTTTCGCGCGGGATCTGCTGACGACGCGGTATCGGCCGGAAGAGCTGCCCGGCCAGAGAATCGCCTTCATGGGGCTGCCCGATAACGCGGTCGTTCAAGCCCTCACGCTTAGCCTCGTTCGTTCGAACAGCTCGTCGGCCCGGGACGAGAGAGAGTGGCAGCTTCTCCGCTTCGGGACGGGGAACATCGTTCGCGAACTGCTGGAGACGCGGCTGGAATCGCAGCCGGGACTCTCGGCTCTAGCTCTGGAATATACGGATACGGACTTCGTAGTCGTGTTCCTCGGCGACATGGAAGAGTCGAGTTATCCGCTGCCGTTCCTGACGAAGCTCTCCGAGGAGCTCGTCGGCCATATTCTGCAATACATGAAGCTGTCGGTATTGGCCGGCTTGGGATTGGCCAAGAACGGCTATCATCGGCTCATCGATTCCTACCTCGAGAGCCTTCAGGCGGTCGAGAAGGCGGAGATGAACGAGTGGAACCGCGTCTATGCGTACAGCGAATCCGCGGTTCCGGAGCCGGAGCGGAACGTTCCGCTCGAAGCCGTTCGGAACCTGCACGACGCTATCTTCCAGAAGCGGTGGCAGCAGGTCGAAGGCCAGTGGAAGCGCCTTGCGGGCGATCTCGCTTGCGGCGGGTTTCCCCTTCCCGTGCTTACGGGAATATGCGCGGGAATCATGAGCGCGATGTGGACGGCTTCCTCCCTGGCGGACTCCTCCAAGCTCGGCTCGGAGGAGGAAGGGCTGGAGGCGCATCTTCTCCGCCTGAGCCGGTGCGGCTCCTCGTCCATGCTGTTGGAGCGGATGGACGACGCGATGTCGCGAATGCTGGAGCGGAGCCAGGAGGAGCTGCACGGCAAGAAGAGCCACGCTCTCGTGGACCGGGTCATTAGGGAATTCATCGAGAAGGGCTACGACCAGGAGATCACGCTGGAGCAGATCGCGGCCAGCCTGCACGTCAATCGCAATTACTTAAGCCAGCTGTTCAAGAAGGTGACGGGCGAGCCGTTCGTTACCTACTTCAACAAGTACCGGATACAGAAGGCGAAGGAGCTGATCCGCACCGGCAAGTACATGGTGTACGAGATCAGCGAGATGGTCGGGTTCCGCAATTCGACTTATTTCAGCCAGGTGTTCAAGTCGATCACGGGCTACAGCCCGTCCGAGTTCGAGAGGTAATGAGGGTTAGAGAAGAGGAGAGAGCCGATGGGAGAGTTGCTGAAGGAGCTTCGCGGAATGGCGTCGGATACCGCGCTTAAGGACAATAGACGGCTGGGAGCGAAGCTGAGGGAGGAGTTCGCCGGCTCGGGCGTTCGGTTCGCCGCAACGCCGAGCCGTCTCGCCGACGTGCACCGCGCGGCGGCCGAACGGCTCGCGGACTGCCTGGACGCGGACGGCCGGGGACGTCCCGTTCTTCAGGAGGGCGGCGTGTACAAGGGCTGCTGGCTGGAAAGCACGGGCACGATCAATGCCGAGCTGCTGTCGCGGTTCTGCCCGTCCGTCGCCGAAGCGACGTTCGAGCAGTTCGCCGACCTGCAGCGGGAGGACGGGCTGATCCCCTACAAGGTGACGTCCGCCGCGCCGGTATTTAAGCAGATTCAGCTGGTCACGCCGCCGGCTCGCAGCGTCTGGAACCATTATCGGCTGAACGGCGGTCCGGAAGGAGCGGGCCTCGAATGGCTTCGGAAGATGTACGAGTCGCTCTCCCGATACGACGATTGGCTGGCCGCGAACCGCGATACGCGGGGAACGGGGGCGGTCGAGGCGTTCTGCGCATTCGATACCGGACACGACCTGTCGCCCCGGTTCTGGCATGTTCCGGACGCGCCGTACAAGGGCGACCCGGCGCGATTCGATCCGAATTCGCCGGTGCTGCCGTTCGTGGCGCCCGATCTGACGGCGAGCGTCTACTGCGGGCGCTTGTATCTGGCCCGCATGGCCGAGGAATTAGGGGATAAGGATGCGGCCGAAAAGTGGAGCCTCAAGGCAGAGAAGTCGCTCCAAAGCCTGATCCGGAATTGCTTCGACGAGAAGGACGGCTTCTTCTACGACGCGGATGCCGGAGGCCGATTCGTCCGCATCCAGTCGGACGTGCTGCTGAGGGTGTTGGCCAGCGAAGTCGGAGACGGCGCGTTCTTCGTCTCCTCGCTATCGCGCTACTTGCTGAATACGCGCAAGTTCTTCGCCAAGTATCCGCTGACTTCGATCGCCATGGACGATCCGCGGTTCGATCCGTCCTCCTCATATAACTCGTGGGCGGGGCCGGTTAATTTCCTTAGCTTGATCCGGGCTCCCCACGCCTTCGAGAGGCACGGCCGGCACGTCGAGCTGACCTGGATCCTGCAGCCGATCCTGTCCGCGCTGTCGCGGATGGAGCGCTTCGGTCAGACGCTGAGCCCGTGGACCGGGGAAGAAGGCTATACGGAGGCGTACTCGCCGGCGATCCTGTGCGCGCTCGACTTCGTGGAGCGAATCTGCGGCATCCAGCCGACGCCGGAAGGGGAGCTGCGGTTCACGGGCTTGCTTCCTTCGGCGGTCGACCACGGCTCTCCGGTCGCGGAGGAGACGGCTTACTCCCGCACCGTCGACGGGGTGGTCTACGAGCTGTACAACACGGCGGAGGAATGCTATGTCTTCGCCGACGGGCAGCTCCGGTTCCGCTTCCCCGCGGGCGTTCGGCTCGTGACCGACCGGAACGGGAAGCTCCAGTCCGTCGTCGGCATGTCCGCTCGCAAGGTGGAGGGCGCTCTGCTGGCGGACGGCCGGGAGATCCCGCTAAGAGTGAAGGGCAATGAGGTTTGGCGAGCGGAGAACGGACGCTTGACGCTGGAGTCGGCGATCGGCGTCGTTCTGCCGACTTACGAATAGGGGGCAGCATCGATGCGATTGGATCAGATCCAAATGAGGGACCCCTTCGTTCTCAAGGAGCCGAGCGAGGGGCGTTATTATCTGTACGGCTCGACCGATCCGGATATTTGGCAGGCCAAGGGCATCGGCTTCGACGTCTACCGGAGCCGCGACCTGGAGGAATGGGAAGGGCCGTTCCCGGCGTTCCGTCCCGCGCCGGACTTCTGGGCGGACCGCAACTTCTGGGCTCCCGAGGTGCATGCCTATAAGGGGCGCTACTATATGTTCGCGACATTCAAGGCGGACGGCGTCCGCCGCGGAACGCAAATTCTGGCCGCGGACCATCCGCTCGGTCCGTTCCGGCCGCTCAGCGACGGCCCGGTGACGCCGTCCGACTGGGAGTGCCTGGACGGAACGCTTCACGTGGACGGCGACGGAACGCCGTGGATGATCTTCTGCCACGAATGGGTTCAGATCAAGAACGGCGCCGTCTGCGCGATCCGTCTCTCGCCGGAGCTCGACCGGGCGGTCTCCGAGCCCGTCACGCTGTTCTCGGCAAGCGACGCGGAGTGGGTCGAGCCGGTCTCTTCTCCCAAGAACGGCACCGGCTACGTCACGGACGGCCCGTACGCGTACCGCTGCACCAACGGAGAGCTGCTGCTGCTCTGGTCCAGCTTCAAGCAGGGGCGGTACGCTCAGGCGGTGGCCCGTTCGGCATCCGGAGGGGTTCTCGGGCCATGGACCCACGAGCCGACTCCATTATTCGAGAGCGACGGCGGCCACGGCATGATTTTCCGATCCTTCGACGGCAAGATCTTGCTCGCGCTGCACACGCCGAACCGGACGCCGGACGAGCGGCCGGTCTTCATCGAGCTGGCGGAAGAGGACGGCAGGCTGAGCGTATGCGACAGTTAGACGCTGTTCCCCGAATTCTAACGGACACAGGAAGCTCTTAAATAGCTTTGAATGCTCTATACGAATTTTAACGGACATGTAAGCCCCTTTAACGTTAAAAACCGCCTGCACAAGCGAGAAAAGTGGATTTAAGCGTCTCGAGTGTCCGTTAAAGTTCGATGATGCTCCATTTTTGCTTTTAAGCGTCGCGTACGTCCGTTACCCGGAAAGTCGTGCGGAAAATGAAGCTCGGCGATCCCTTTCGCGCGAATAAAAATATTCCTGAATTTATTATTGACCATTCAGTCCGAAAATGGTAAGATGAATCCATCAAGCGAAGGAGGCGAAGCAAGATGTGCAGGTAAGGGAGGAACGACGTCGGTAAGAACATTGGAAAATAGAGTTCGGCTTTTTTTTAACTCATTTCAGACTGAACAGTCAAATTAAATCGGAGGGATAACGATGTTGAATCAGGAGATCATTCGCACGGAAGAATCGCAAGGCAAGCAAGTCGCTCAAGATGAAACCATTCGCGCCAAGGCGCAAGAGACGTTCCGCAACCATCTGAAGCACCTGTCCGGAGGCGACATCGAAGCTTGGGTCGATCTGTGGCAGGAAGACGGCGTGCTGGAATTCCCTTACGGACCGGCCGGATTCCCGGACGCGAAGCAAGGGAAGGAGGAGCTTTACGAATACATGAAGAACTTCCCGAAGCACTTCGAGGTGGAGTTCGCGGACTTAATTTTCCATCCTGCTCAGGATCCGGAGCTGACGATCGCCGAGTTCAAGTCTTACGGCAAACACCGCGAGACCGGCAACCCGTACAATCAAACGTATATCAGCGTCGTTCGTACGAAGGACGGCCGCATCGCGAGCTATCGCGATTTCTGGAATCCGCTCGTCGCCATCGAATCGGTCGGCAGCGCGAACGACGCGGTACGCTTTTCCGAATAACCGGTTTGCGGCTTCTTGACTGAACGATCTGGTAAGGGTAGTATGGGGACGAGACTGGAGGGAATCCGAATGGCTAGAAGCAAGGAATTCGACACGAACCTGGTCCTGCACAAGGCGATGGAAGTGTTCGGACATTATGGGTACGAGGGGACGTCCCTTCCGATATTGCTCGAGGGATTGGGCATCGCCCGCCAGAGCTTATACGATACGTACGGCACGAAGAGAGACCTCTTCGTCAAGGCCGTCAAGCACTACGTGAACGAGAAGTCCTCGGCCGCCGTTGCTTACCTGGAACGGTCGGAGTCCGCGAAGCAGGCGATTCGGGATATTTTCCGGGAGATCGTATCCGTCTTGCAGGACGAGGACCGGAGGAAGGAATGCTTTATTCTCTATAGCGCCATCGATCAGGTGCCGCACGACCCGGAGATCGCGGAGTTGTTCGAGCAGGATCGGATTCGCTTGGAGCAAGCCTTTCATGGGGCGTTGGTCCGCGCCAAAGCCCGGCAGGAGCTGAGCACCGAACGGGACTTGCAGGCGATGGCCCGCTACCTGTACCATTCGCGCTACGCGCTGACTCAAGCGGCCAAGTTAACGAACGATCCCAAGGTGCTGGAAGAGATCGCGGAGGTTACTTTATCGACGCTGGATCTTTAAGGGCGAATCCGAACGAACGCCTTATCCTTTCGCTGCCCTTATTAGATCGTTCAGTCAAGAATTGCGATTATTTTGGATCGAATAGTCTAAATTAGGAGGATGTTCTTCATGAATAGTAACCGATTCAAGGGATTGGCGCTGCTGGTTCTTGCCGTCTCCCAGTTAATCATGGCTCTCGATTACACGATCATTTTCGTGGCGATGCCCTCGCTCGGCGAGGAGTTGGGCTTCTCCGCCAACCATCTTCAATGGGTCGTCAGCGCGTACTCGCTGGCTTTCGGGGGCTTCCTGCTGATCGGTGGAAGGCTCTCCGACATGATGGGAAGGCGCCGGATGTTCATGATCGCCATGGCGTTGTTCGGCCTAGGCTCGCTGCTGGGCGGGTTTGCCGAATCCCAGCTTATGCTGATCATCGCCAGAGGCGTGCAGGGTCTCGGGGGAGCGCTGCTCTCGCCGGCAACGCTGTCGCTGATCATGTCCAACTTCGAGGAAGGCTCCGAACGGAACCGGGCGATGGGCGTCTGGGCTTCGATGGGCGGGGTCGGCATGTCTCTCGGCCTGCTGCTCGGAGGCGTGTTGACCAGTTATATCGGTTGGGAGGCCACCTTCTTCGTGAACGTTCCGATCGCGGTCGCCACCGTGCTGCTCGCTCCGCTCGTCCTCAAGGAGAGCAAGGTCGCCGCAGGCCGCAGGCACTTCGACGTCGCGGGCACCGTCTCGGTTACCGCCGGCATGCTGCTCGTCGTCTACTATCTGATCCAGTCGCCCGTCTCGGGTTGGCTTACCGCAAGCACCTTGCCGTTCATCCTGACCGGAGCCGCGCTGCTGCTGGCGTTCGTCGCCATCGAGAAGCGCTCCAAGGGGCCGCTCATCCGGTTCCGAATGTTCCGCAATCGCAATCTGACCGGCGCCGCTCTTATCGCCTTTCTATTCTCCGCCTCGTTCGGCACGCTCTATTACTTCCTGACGCTGTACACCCAGAACGTTCTGCAATACTCGGCCATCCAGTCCGGCTTTACGTTCCTGCCGCTCACGCTTAGCGCCTTCCTGGGCGCAAGGCTCATCAACGTCGCGCTGGCGAAAGCGGGGGTCGCCGGAACGATCGCCGCGGGGATGGCGCTGGGTGGCATCGGCTTCCTTCTGCTGACCCAGTTGTCGGCAACGGGCAACGCTTGGGGAGTCATTCCCGGCACGATCATCATCGGACTCGGGCAAGCGCTCGTCTTCACGACGATGTTCATCGCCGGCAGCACCGGAGTCGATCCGAGCGAGCAGGGCGTCTCCTCCGCGGTCATCAATACGGGCCAGCAAATCGGAGGCGCGATCGGGCTCGCGGTCATCATGGCGATCCTCTCGGCAAGTCTTGGCTCCGACGCCACCCTCGAGACGATGAGCCCCTCCGAGCTAAACTCTTCGATCCATACGGCCTTTATCGTCACCGCAGTCGTTACGCTGATCGGAATAATAGTCTCGTTGGCGGTCCTTAAGCGGGGCAAGAAGGATGCAGCCCAAACGGCCGAGCAGAAAGTCATCGCCTCTCACTAATAGCTTCAGTCCGTACCGAAGCGCCGAAAGCCGCGGAATCGCCGCGGCTCTCGGTTTTTTTATATCGTAATTTGGATTTCGACCTTCTCCTCCTCGTAACGGAAACGGATCTCGCCCCGGTAGTTATCGACCGTGTTCCGAATGATCGTCATGCCGTGGCCTCTTGCCTCGTTCTCGTTGGGTTTGGTCGTATAGCCCTGTCGGAAGAGAAGCTTTTGCGCTTGGGGAGACAACGTTGCCGGGTTCTCTACGGTGAAGACGTATTTCGATCCGCCGTTTCGGCAGACGACCCGTATCCGCCGCGGATGTTCGCCTTCGTAGGATTCGACGGCTTCAATCGCGTTATCGAGGAGATTGGCGAACAGCTTAACCAAATCCATGGAGCTCACCCGGTCGAACTCGTCCGGATCCGTTTCGATCTGGAGCTCGATATTTTTGGCGTTGGCCAGCTCCCATTTGCTTTGAAGCAGCACCATCAGGACGGGATTCTTGACGCGCACGGACAAGTCCAAGGTTCGGGATTCGACGGACAGCTGGTTCAAATACTCGTTGGCCCGGTCATATTTTCTCATTCGCAACAGCCCGTTCAGAACCTGAAGATGATTCAACAGATCGTGCCGGCTCGTTTTGATGGAGCTCATGATCTTGCCCATCTCCGATATGTACGTCATTTCCGATTCGCGCAGGTCGAGCTTTAACCTCGTTCGGTACCATTTGCGCAGGACAAAGATCAAGGTTAGAAGCACAAGGACGAACAGGATATCGAGGGCGAAAATAATCCGGTTGCTATCGATGGCTTCCCGGCCGATCGATTCGATGTCGCTGGCGTCGATATCGATGCCGATGGCGCCCATGAGCTCCCCGGAGGAGTCGTAAAGAGGGACTCCGACGGAGAAATAAACGCCGTGGCTGGGGTCCCGGATGACATTCGTATAATAAACTTCCCCCCGCTTGGCTTGGTTTACTTGTTCGGGAGGGACCGTGCAGGGAACGAGCATGAAGGCGCCGTCGATCCCCGGAGGGGACGCGGCCACCATCGTTTTGGCGACGTCCGTCTCGTCCAACAGCAGCGTATAGACGTAAAGGGCGTCGATCCGCTTGCGGTATTCCTCAAGGTAACTCTTGATGCTGTCGCTGTTGCCGTCGTCCTTTTTCTCGGCCAAGACCTTCGCGTAGGTGTCTCTGTTCAGTCCTGCGGCAATATTCTCCGCAATGGCGATGTATTGCTTGGCGAGCGTAACCTGGGATACCTTGTCCGTGGAAAAGTAGGACAACAACACTTTAAAGAAGGTAAGCAGGCATACGGCAAGGATGGAAACCAGGATAAAAAACGCGATTTTTTTCTTATGGCGATCGCCTAATATTTTCATAAACGGAGTCCTCTTTGATGGGGATAGCGGGCCAAACCCCATTTTAACAAGGGAATGGAACGGAGGGAATAGCCGCGGCCTCTGTCCCTGACTTTCAATTGCTGTTATCCTAATAGTAAACCGACGAGACCGCTCGAGGGGGAATAGGACATGAAATACGATTTTGACGAGATCGTCAATAGAAGGGGAACCTACTCCGTCAAATGGGACGGAGGAGAATTTCTCAAGAAGCACGGCATGACGGAACGATACGACGAGGAGACGATTCCTCTGTTCACGGCGGACATGGACCTGCCGGTTCCGCAGCCCGTCGTCGATGCGCTGCACCGTACGGTCGACCACCGCATCTACGGCTATTCGGTCGTGCCGGACGAATACTATGAAGCGATCCAAGGCTGGTTCAAGCGCCGGCACGATTGGGATATTCGCAGGGAAGAAATCGTGTACTGTCCGGGAACGGTGCATGCGATCTTCGCGGCGGTGCGAACGTTCACGGAGCCCGGAGACGGCGTCATCATCCAACGGCCGGTGTATCCACCGTTCACGATGGCGATCGAGAAGAACGGAAGAACGGTCGTGAACAACGCTTTGAAGCAGGGCGAGGACGGCCGCTATGAGATCGACTTCGACGATTTCGAAGCGAAAGCCAAGGAACCGTCGACGACGATGTTCATCCTGTGCAACCCGCATAATCCGACGGGCCGAATCTTCCGTCCGGAGGAGCTGAAGCGGCTTGCGGACATCTGCCGCGCGAACGGCGTCCTGATCGTCGCGGACGAGATTCACGGCGATCTCATTCGCCGGAACGAGACGTTCGTTCCGATCGCGAAGGTCGCCGAGGCCGGAACGCCTATCGTCACTTGCACGGCGGTCAACAAGACGTTTAATCTCGCGGGGCTCCACTGCACGAACCTGGTCATTTCCGATCCGGAACTGCGCGAGAAGTTCACGCAAGCGCTCGGCCACGCGCCGGCGACTCCGTTCGCCTATTCGGCTCTGATCGCCGCCTATAATGAAGGGGAGGAGTGGCTCGATCAGCTTAAGGAATACCTGGACGGAACGTTCGAATTCGCTTTGGCATTCCTTCGAGAGCGGATGCCCAAGGTGAAGGCGGTCATGCCGGAAGGCACGTACGTGCTGTGGATGGATTTTAGCGGCTACGGCCTTTCCGCGGAGGAGGTTCGAGACCGGGTCTATCATCGCGCGAACGTTCTTCTGCAAGAAGGAAAACAGTTCGGCGAGGAAGGCGCGGGATTCTTGAGGATGTGCATTCCTTCTCCCCGCCCTCTTATTAAAGAGGCGCTGGAGCGGATCGCGAGAGAGTTCGAGGACATTCGGTGAGGGGATCGCAGCCATGAAAATCAGCAAAGCAACCGCCGAGCATTACAACTGGGGAGACCTCTGCGATGGTTGGCATCTCGTGAAAGGCGCGGATCTCAGCGTCATCCATGAGCGGATGCCTCCGCATACGTCCGAGGTCCGGCACTGCCACGGGAAATCGCGGCAGTTCTTCTTCGTCCTATCCGGCGCAGCCGTCATGGAGAGGGGTGGAGAAGAGATCGAGCTCGGCCCGCAGGAAGGGATCGAGATCGCCCCCGGCGTCCCGCACCGGATGTTCAACAAGTCGGACGGGGAGCTCGAGTTTCTCGTCATCTCCCAGCCGAACAGCCGCGGGGATCGGGTGGCCGCGGAGCATAAAGAATAAAGAAAATCCGGGTTTTCAGGAGACGGCTCCTGTCAGCCCGGATTTCTGTTTTCAACTCTCTACGGTTCTACCTGTTCCGTACTCTGCAGAACCATAACGCGCTTTGCCTCGTCATACCGGAAACGGTATTCGTTAACCGTATCGTCTCCGGCTCCCCAGCCTCCCCATACCGTCAGTTCATCTTCGTTAAATTCGGGCGGTCGGCCGGGCATTTGCGAGAGATTGGTTAGAACTCGGCTCTCTTCCATCTCGAAAGGCACGGGGAACGCTTCCCCCTTGCTGACGCCGAACAGGTACGTCTCCAGTCCGTGGCAATCGGTATATCTCGGAACGTACACGTAGAGGTCTGTCTCTCCAACAGATAGGCTCTTCATCGCAACGGGAGTCTCGTCCGGCTGAATGATAAAGAAATCGCTTGGAAAAGCCAAAACGGTACTCTTTACTCCGCTATCCGCCGGCTCCCATACCGCTTCGTAAGCTCCTTCCCAATCCAGATAGGTCTCAAGACCATAGCAGCTTGGCGCTCCGAGAGGGGCGACGGTTGCCGTCGTGACGGGCCGAACGAGCAATCGTCCGTCCGGATGCTCCCCGATGGCCCGGACCGAGTCGTCTTCTTCAGGAACTTGTGCCGCTTCTATTGTCTTAACGGAAGGCGAGGGATCAACATTCGCAGTCGACGAAGATTCCGGTCCGGAGCTTGCGGGAGTTTTATCGTCTCTCTGACCGCAGGCAGCAAGAAGCAAGCTGAAGATGAATAGAAGAAGCAGCCTGCCAACAAGTCTTAAGGGAACTCTTGCTTTGACCGCGATCCATGCATCCAAGACTCCCACTCCCAACGAATAATCTCTTAACCGCGCTTATGAACCAATTCCCCCTGAACCCACACTTCGCGGATATGCTCGGGCCGGACGAGGTACATGATCTTCTGGAAAATGTCCTCCAAAGGCTCGTTCGCGTCATATAGGGGAAGCCTGGCTGCTGCCAGAGAGGTGTCGATGATCTGCGCGTCCCAAGCGTAGCCTTCCGCGAGGCGGCCGATCGGCAGGCTCAAGCTCTCGCCCCCGCCGGCCGTCGCCAGGTAGAAGGCTTCGTTGATCGTCAGGCGCGAGTTCGGCACGCCGCGCTCCGCGGCGGGAAGCTCGCCGTTCACGCCGTCCTCCAGCATCCGCGAGGAGATGACGGCTTGCCTGGCGTTATCGTACAGGCTCGGCGAGAAGCCGCCGGAGATGTCGGAGCCGAGGCCGATCTCGACGCCCTTGTCCAGCCAGCGGGCGATCGGGATGACGCTGTTCGCGAAGTAGGCGTTCGAGATCGGGCAATGGCTCACGGCCGTCCCCGTCTTGGCGAAGAGAGAGGCGTCGTCCTCGTCGAGGAAGTTGCAGTGGGCCATGACGGACTTCTCGGTCAGGAGGCCGAAGTCGTTCAACGCGAACGCGTCGTGCTTGCCGAAGCGGTCCCGAACGTAGCCGTGCGCCCAATCGCTCTCGCTGCAGTGCGACTGGATATGCGTATCGTGCCTCGCGGCCAGCTCCCCGAGCCCCTTCAGCGCTTCGTCCGTGCAGCTCGGGATGAACCGCGGCGTAACGACCGGGTAAACCCCTTGCTTGGTCGATTCCGCCAGCTTTTTGACCCTTACAATGAACTCCTCCGTGTCCTTGAGCGCCGTATTCGTATCCGCATCGCGGTAATACTCGGGATTCTGCTCCGGATCGTCCATGACGACCTTGCCGACGAGCCCGCGCTGTCCCTTGGAAGCGCAAATCTCGGCGAGCAGGACGCTGGCTTCCTTGTGGACGGTCGCGAAGTACAGGGCCGTCGTCGTCCCGTTGGCCAGCAGCGTGTCCACGACGTCTTCGTATACGTTCCGGGCGAACGCAAGATCCGAGAACTTGGCCTCCAAAGGGAAGGTGTACGTATTCAGCCAATCGTAGAGAGGAATGTCCAGAGCGGTTCCGGATTGCGCCCATTGCGGAGCGTGAACGTGCAGATCGACGAACCCGGGCAGCAGGTATTGGCCTTCGTTCAGTCTCTTGAAGCGGGAGGTCTCGCGATGGGCATCCGCAACCGTTACATAATCGGATGCTTCCGGAGCGACGATTCTCTCGATGACGCCTTTCCCATTTATGCAGAACAGATGATCTTTAAGAACCTCGATTTCCTTCGGAGTCCGGCTCGTGAAGGCCGTCCCTTGAACCACTAGCGCATATTCTTTCATTCGTCTCGCCTCTAGCGTAAGATTTTCTGCCATATCGCTATTATAGCCCGTATTGCATTCGGTCGGAAGGCTTGTTAGACTGAGACACAATTGGAAGCGTGCTCATTTGGAATATCATCTAAGGGCAAGGGGAGAGAAAGCATGACCGGGGCCAAACGAATCGTCGTGGCGAAGGATGGAAGCGGGGACTTTGTAACGATACAGGAGGCTGTCGACTCGATTACGCAGGCAAGCGAGGAGCGCGTCGACATCGTCGTGAAGGAAGGCGAGTACCGCGAGAAGCTGGTCGTCGATCGGCCGAACGTCACTCTGACCGGGGCGGGAGCGGACAAGACGTTCATCCGCTGGGATGATCACGCGAGGAAAACGTTCCCGGACGGAGAACTCTATCATACGTTCAACTCCTATACGGCTCTAATCGGCGGAGACGGGGTTGCCTGCGAAGGGATTACCTTCGCGAACGACGCCGGGCCGGGAGAACGGGTCGGACAAGCGATCGCCGCTTACGTGGACGGCGACCGGGCGACGTTCCGGCGCTGCCGCTTCCTCGGCTGGCAGGACACGCTCTTCACGGGGCCGCTGCCTCCCAATCCGCTCGACCGGTCGACGTTCGGCGGACCGAGAGAGGGGAAGCCGCTTCGGCCTTCGAGGCAGTACTACGAGGATTGCTATATCGAAGGGGATGTCGATTTTATCTTCGGCTCGGCGACGGCCGTGTTTTATCGCTGCGAGATTCGCTCCAAGGGCGGGGAGAACCCTTCGAAGGAAGCGGGCGAGCGGACGTACGGATGGATAACGGCGGCTTCGACGCCTGCCGATTCGGCGTACGGGTACGTCTTCCTCGAGTGCCGGCTGACCGGAGAGACTCCTCCCGGCACGGTCTACCTTGGCAGGCCGTGGCGCGAGCGCGCGAGGATCGCGTTCATTCGCTGCGAGCTCGGCGAGCACATCCACCCGGCCGGGTGGGAGGACTGGAGCGGACGAGGGGAAGCGGGCGGCGTCGTTTTCTCGGAATATGCTAATAAAGGGCCAGGCGCCGCATCGGTGAACGGGCGCGTTAGCTGGAGCTCGGCGTTGACGAAGGAGTCGGCGGAGACTCTCTCTCCCTCCCTCGTACTGGCCGGCTCCGACGGATGGAACCCTTTATGGAATGTAGCCGATTAAGAGAGGAGAGATCGGACATGACTTTTGAGCTTAGAACGGCCCGATTGCGGCTGCGCACGCTGGACAAATCGCACGCGGAGCAGGTACGGGATTATTTTGCGCGGAACAGGGACTTCCTGGAACCCTGGGAGGCGCGAAGGAGCGAAGAGTATTACACGGTCAAAACGCACAAGAAGCTCCTCGCCGCCGACCGCGAGAGCGAGGAGCTTGGACAGATGTTCAAGGTTTGGATCTTCAAGTCTGAAGAGCCGCAGCGCGTGATCGGTTCGATCTCCCTAAGCAACATCGTGCGCGGAGCGTTCCTGTCCTGCCACCTCGGCTACCGGCTCGATCATGAAGAAGTCAACAAGGGTTACATGACGGAAGCGCTTCGGGAAGTGATCCGCTACGCGTTCGAGGGACTGAAGCTGCATCGGATCGAAGCGAACATCATGCCGCGCAACGCCGCCTCCCTGGCCGTCGTGGAGAAGCTGGGCTTTTACCAGGAAGGACTGGCGAGGAAGTACCTGTACATCAACGGAGCGTGGGAGGACCACATCCATATGGTTCTTCGAAACGAGGCGATGGAGGGATAAACGGCTAAACCACGTGTGACAAAACAAGCCCCCCATAGATGAACGCCGCGCACACGACAAAAGCCGGATGGATCTTCCTGCGCTCCATCGCCCAGTACGCGACGGCCGCGATGCCGATCGTGTGCCAGATCCCCGACGATCCGATCGAGGAATCGGCCATCTGCCAAGTGAGCAGCAGCATCATGACCGCGATGACCGGCTGGACGAGCAGCGACATCCCTTTTACGACGGGGGATTGCCGATGCTTGTGCAGCAGCTTGAGCAGAACGATCAGCGCGATCGCGGAAGGAACGATAGTCGCGGCGAGCGCGAGCAGCATGCCCGGCCAGCTCCACACGTCGAAGCCGACGAACGCCGCGATCTTGGTCGCGATCGGTCCGGGCAGCGAGTTGCCTAGCGCCAGAATGTTGGAGAAATCCTCATTGTTCAGCCATTTGTAATGGTTCACGATCTCGTTGTACATAAGCGGAATGGAGGCAGGGCCGCCGCCATAGCCGAGGACGTTCGCGATAAAAAAACCGACGATCAAGTTCCACCAATCCATCTCGTTCAGCCTCCGCTGGTTTCTTTAGGTTGTTTGCGTTCCCGCAGCTTGCGGACGATCTTGAAATGAAAGGCGCCGTAAGCCAGGAACAGGGCGATGACGATCGCGTCGTGAACGTCGAGCAGCTGCAGCAGCGCGAACGCCGCGACGAACAGGACGATGCCTAGCTTCGCGCCGAGCCCCTTGATCGCCTTCTCCCCGAACTCGTAAGCCATGACGCCGAGCATCACCGCGACGACCGGAATGACGCCCGCGATCATTCCTTGCACGATCTGCGAGCCGCTTAAATATTGCACGACCGACATGAGCGCGATCATCGCGAGAGCCGAAGGCAGAATGTGCGAGAGCACCGCCACCGTCGCGCCAAGCGTTCCCCTTTTGCGGTAACCGAGATAGGCGGCCATCTTCGTGGCGATCGGCCCGGGCAGGGCGTTCGCCAGCGCAAGAATCTCGCCGAATTCGTCGTTGTCGATCCAATTGTACGTTTTAACCGCCTCGTGACGGATCAGAGGAATAACCGACGGCCCGCCGCCGAAGCCCAGCACGCCCGTTTTGAACATGGCCCAGAACAACTGCCCGTAATCCCCGTATTTGCTGCTACCCATAGCCGACCTCATTCCTTTTCTGACACTATTCAACCCTTTATTTTATCAATAATAGCCTTGATCCCCTTCGATTTATAGTCCGTAACGGTTTTTTTGCTTGCGTGCCTCCGAGGACTCCCCCGACCTGTGCCCGATCACAAAACGCCGCGGCCAAGCCCGAAATTGCAACCCTCAATCTTCCTCCAACGTATCCATTCATAAGAATCCACCGTTATCCATTTTGTACATAAACACCCTAGCTAATCTATAAAATAATACATCAACAAATTAATGGAATTTTAATAGGATTATGGTGGAAAAAGTCGAATAAATACGAGAGGAAATCTTGCATTTGGAGGGGAGACGCCATGAAAATCATCAAGCTGGCCGGACTCGCGATCGGCGTGGCGGTGCTGAACGTCGTCATCTTCTCTCCCGGATTCGTGGGCTTGGAATTAGGCGGAAGCGCCCTCTCGGCGGCCGTCGGGGTCACTTTGCTGTTGGCGAGCGCATTGGTTCTCGTGACGGGAGGCTATGTCTGGCTGCTTAAGCCGCCTGCGGTCCTTCCTCCCAAGCAGCTCATCGATCCCGAGGATTACGAGGAGGCGCTGTCCCGTTATCGAAGGGTGAAGGTTCTGGAGGACGATATCCGTCTGGGCCAAGAGCAAATCGAACGGATGCAGAAGAAGACGGATACTTTGCGGAACGTGCTGGCGCAGAGGTTCGACCCGGGGGAGCTGAGCTTCAAGAAGTTCGCCTCCGTCGCGGGAGAGGTCGAGAAGGTGTTCTACCTGAACGTCCGGAGCATTCTGAACCGGCTCAGCGCGTTCGACGAATCGGAGCTTAAGAGAATTCAGAATCCGAAGCAGGCCCGTTTCTCGCCGGAGCTGCTGCAGGAGAAGACGAACGTGTACAACGACTATCTCGGCTTCGTTAAGAGCTCCTTGGATACGAACGAGGAGATTCTTCTGAAGCTCGATAAGCTGCTGCTGGAGATCTCCAGGCTGGACAGCTTCGAGGCGGGAGATATCGAGCAGATGGCCTGCATGCAGGAGATCGATACTCTCATCAAGCAGACTAAATTTTATAAGCAGTAAGGGGGCAGAGAGGTTGAACAAAGGCAAGCTAATCTTCTTATCCGTTATCTTATTGGTTGTCGTGTTCGGTCTTGTGTACGTAGGGGTGAACGTAACCTCCAACTGGGGGAAAAGCGAGAAGCAGGTCTCGGCGGAGGACGCGGGCAAGCGGTTAAGCCGGCTTTACTCGGAGCTCTCGGTGAAGACGGAAGCGCCGGTCAAGGGACAGATCGACCTGGATCCGGCGGATATCGGAGAGTCGCTCCCGGACATCTCCAAGTTCCCGATCACGGTGGAGAATACGACTCCGAATTACGTCGAGATTTTCTCCTCTACGGAGAAGGGCGGCTCCGGGGTCGACGGATGGCTGACAGAGGTCGCGGCCGAATTCAACAAGGAGCAGCCGGAGGTGAACGGCAGCAAGGTATCCGTGAAGCTGCGGAACATCGCTTCCGGCACGGCGGCGGACTATATCAAGTCCGGCAAGTACGTTCCCGACGCGTTCACTCCGTCCAACGAGCTGTGGGGACAGATGGTCGAGGCCGGCGGAGTCAAGACCGAGCTGGTCGCCAAGCGGCTGGCGGGCAACGTTCCCGGAATCGTCATCTCGAAGGCGAAGTACGACGCGATCATCGAGAAGTACGGGGCGGTGAACGTGAAGACGGTTACCGACGCGATCGCGAACAATGAGCTCGCCATGGGTTATACCGATCCGTTCGCCAGCTCCACGGGATTGAATTTTCTCGTAACGGCCTTGGATACGTTCGACAGCTCCGACATTCTGGGCGAGAAGGCGGTCCAAGGGTTCGAGAAGTTCCAGGCGAACGTGCCGTTCATCGCTTCGACGACGATTCAGATGCGCGATGCCGCCAAGTCCGGAAGCCTCGACGCCTTCGTGCTTGAATACCAGACGTTCGTCAACGCGGCGGACCTGAAGAACGGCTACGTGTTCACTCCGTTCGGGGTTCGTCATGACAGTCCGCTGTACGCTCTGGGCGAGCTGCCGCAAGAGAAGAAGGACATTATCAAGAAGTTCGCGGAATTCGTGGCGCAAGAGAAGTACCAGAAGCTCGCCAAGGAGAAAGGGTTCAACGAGCTGGAGGATTACCAATCGGAGCTGGCTCCCGTGGAAGGCGGCCTGATCGCTTCCGCCCAGCAGATCTGGAAGGAGAAAAAGAACGGCAACAAGTCCATCGCGGCGGTGTTCGTTACCGACGTGTCCGGCAGCATGGCGGGCGAGCCGCTTAACCGTCTTAAGGAATCGCTGATCAAGGGCCAGAAGTATCTCGGCAAGGATAACAGCATCGGCCTTGTCTCTTACTCGGACGACGTGGCCATCAACCTGCCGATCGCCAAGTACGACACGAACCAGCAGTCGATGTTCGTCGGAGCGGTGAACAGCCTGCAGGCGGGCGGAGGAACGGCAACCTTCGACGGCATCGTGGTCGCGCTCAAGATGCTTCAGGATGAGCTGGCCGTGCATCAGGACGTCAAGCCCATCATCTTCGTCCTGAGCGACGGCGAGACGAATCAGGGCTATTCGCTCGACGACATCAAGAGTCTCATCGAGACGTACAAGATTCCGATCTACACCATCGGCTACAACGCGAACATCAAAGCGCTGCAGAGCATCTCCAGCATCAACGAAGCGGCGAGCATCAACGCGGACACGGACGATGTCGTGTACAAGATAGGCAACCTGTTCAACGTTCAAGTATAGATGAGGCGAACCATTCGGAGGAGGAGATGCCCATGGCATTCACGATGGAAGTGTCAAGCCCGGAGGAGATTAAGGCGGTAATCGAGCAGGAGGTGAAGCCGGTTCCGGAGGAGGTTGCGAAGCTGAAGGAGACGGCGGACGCCAACGTCGCCGCCATCATGGCGATCGATCTGGATTCGTTGGAGACGAGGAAAGACATCCTACAGTCGATCGACTCGTTCGGCCTGAACACGATGAAGTCCTCTTCGAACAAGAACGCGCTGCTGCAAGTCACGGTCGGCAACCTGTCCAAGTCGGGGGACGAAGGCGGCCAGGTCGCGAAGGGGCTCGCGGAGCTGCACACGCAGCTGAAGGATCTGGATCCGAGCGCGATCGATTTCGCGAAGCGAGGTTTTCTCGGCAAGCTGTTCAATCCGCTGCGGGCCTACTTCCTCAAGTTCGAGAAAGCGGACTCGGTCATCGCCGACATCGTCGTCTCTCTCGACAAGGGGAAGACGACGCTGAAGAACGACAACACGACGCTCGAGCTGGAGCAGCAGGCGATTCGGGAGCTGACGAAGAAGCTGCAGAAGGAAATCCAGCTCGGCACGATGATGGACGAATCGATCGAGGCCCAGGTGGACGCCGCCCGTACGCGCGGGGAGGATCCGGAGAAGATTCGCTTCATTACCGAAGAGGTGCTGTTTCCGCTGCGCCAGAGGGTGATGGATCTGCAGCAGATGCTGGTGGTGAACCAACAGGGCATCATGGCGATCGAAGTCGTCATGCGCAACAACAAGGAGCTCATCCGCGGGGTGGATCGCGCCAAGACCGTCACCGTATCCGCGCTGAAGATCTCGGTTACGGTAGCGAGCGCGCTGTACAATCAGCGGATCGTGCTGAAGAAGATCGAGCTGCTCAATCAGACAACGAACGAGCTGATCGCCGGCACGTCGAGAATGCTGAAGGATCAAGGCGCGGCGATCCACAAGCAGGCTCTCGAGACGAGCATCTCGGTCGATACGCTGAAGCAGGCGTTCACCGACGTGCTCGACGCGCTGGAATCGATCAGCACCTACAAGCACGAAGCGCTGCCGAAGATGCGTGACACGATCAACCAATTCCGCGAGCTGGCCGATACCGGAGAAAAGCAGATCCAGCGGTTGGAGAAGGGGCATCAGTTGAGCTTGTAAAGGAAGTTGAAACAGGAGGCCTCGCGGCCTCCTGTTTGTATTCGGAGCAAGAGTTGCTCAGATGAGTCGTGGTGACTCAACTTCGTCTCTGTTCGGTGCATGGAGTTCTCCAGATGAGTCGTGGCTACTCAATTAGCTGCCAATCGAGCACAGTTCTTACGGTTACGTCGTGACTCAAGCTTCAAGCGAGAGCGCGTCCAGCCAAGGACGGAGGAGGGGGAGGACGTTCGCCGCCTGCATGGCCGAAGTATGGTCGAGTCCGTCCAGGACTCGTACGTCCCAACCGTGGGCTTTGAGCTCTTCGCGGTGCCGGACGAGCGGACCGACGATGTCCACGGTCACTTCCCCCCAGCCTGCGCCGTATTCAATTCGGTCGACGGAGCCGGTAAAACAAAGTCGAGGGCAGCGGATACGTTCTTGGACGGTCCGGTCGTCGAAGGCTTGAAGCTGCTCGTAGAGAGTGACGAATTGCTCCGTTTGTGCGGTATTCATTGGCAACTCCACGGTCGACCAATCGTAATCGTCCCAACTGAAGGCTTGCGGCTGCTCGGAGTCTGGCGTAGGGGAGACGTTAATGGTAGCATCCGGCTTTTGAGCGCTATCGCGCCTCTCCCACCCGCTCAGGTTTGCATCGCTATCGCGCTTCACCCCTTCGCTCAGGTACTTCGCATCGCTGTCGTACCTCTCCCACCCGCTCAGGTTTGCATCGCTATCGCGCTTCACCCCTTCGCTCAGGTACTTCGCATCGCTGTCGTACCTCTCCCACTCGCTCAGGTTTGCTGCGCTATCGCGCTTCTCCCCTTCGCTCAGGTTCGCGGGGGCAGGAGACGCCGGGCCGTTCCAGCCGGATTGGAGTTCATTGTCAGCAACCGCGCTGCTTGCCGACTCTTGGATTGTAGCCACGCTTTTGGCAAGACTGCTTGCCGTCGCTTGCCTTGTCGCCTCGCTTTTCGTCGCGTGACCGTTTGCCATATCGTCACTATCGGTTTTGCCGCCTGCCATCGATTTCGCCATCTCGTTCGCGGCCAAAGTCACGGCGAGCATCTCCTTGTACGGTCCCCCGATAGGAGGGTAGCCTCCCATGACGAGCGCCGAAAGGCGGTCGGTTCGGATGGCAAGCTGCAATCCGGACAGGGCAAGCCATGAATAGCCGTAATAGGCGAACCGTTCGGCTCCAGCGGCATCGGCGATGGCTAGAAAGTCGGCGGCGATATGGTCCGGCGTCAAGGTACCGGGCTTGGGATGCAGCTGAACGTGTCCTTCGTAATCGAAGGCGATGACGCGATAGCGGTCGCGAAGGCCGTCGATCAGATTCCGTCCCAGCGCGGGGTCGGCTCCCCAGCGGCGCATCTCTTCCGCTTGTTGGCCTTCGATCGGCGCAGGGTTGACCGGCAACAAAATAGCGGGGCCGTCCCCTTGGATCTCCAGGGCGATTAGACTTCCATCATGCAGAGCGACTTCCATTCGATACGATGCCTCCTTTTCTACTTCTCATCGATAAAAAGATAGCTGCCCGAACGAAGAGCCAGAAGCAAAGACTCCGTCGACGACACCGCATATTCGAAGTAGCCGACCCACAAGCCGACGAGCTCCGGGTGCTTGGAAGGATCGGCGGGGATGGGCTGCGTCGGCAACGTCCGAAGGAACGTCACGGTCGAATGCAGGGAATCGAGGCGTTCTTCCAGAAGCTCGATAACCCGGGCGCGGGGGAGCAGCTCCATGAAGGCGATTCCCGCGGCCACCATCTGAAAGTCGTTGTTCTTCAGCGCTGCTTCGAGCAAGCGGATGAATTCCTGCTTGCCTTCCCCGGTAATGGCGTATTCCGTACGGGCGGGTCCCAGCTTGGTCGAGTCACCCGAATCCGTCGGCTCGATCATTCCTTGGGCGGCCAGCTTCTCGAGCGCGTGATAGATCGAGCCCGGTTTCACGCTCGTCCACGTATCCGCTCTCCACGAGGTCAAATCTTGATGGACGCCATAGCCGTGGGTAATGCCCCGACGAGCGATCGAGCCTAAGACAAGCAGTCGAACAGCCGACATGAGGAAAAACTCCTTTGCGAAAGTCGTTTTCGGAATCTAAGTGGAATCTCAGTATACGCTAGGAAAATCATCTAGTCAAATTTGAATAGATGGGCGATGACTAAAGTTGATCCGTCCTGTGTTCCCTTGTACACTAAACGGAGAAGGATAAGGGAGGAGCGCGCAAGATGAGACTGGGAACCTCGCTTTTTCGAAGCTATGACGATCCGGCAAGCTGGGCAAGCGATATGAAGCGTCTGGGATTCCGGGCGTCCGTCTGTCCGATCGGCAAGGACGCGGACGATGCCTTGATCGAGGCTTATCGCCGGGAATCCGAACGTCACGATGTGCTAATCGGCGAAGTAGGGGCTTGGAGCAATCCGATCAGCCCGGACGACGCCGTTCGCAAGGCAGCGTTGGAGCACTGCAAGGAGCGGCTCGCGTTAGCGGAACGGGTCGGAGCGAGATGCTGCGTCAACATCGCCGGATCGAGGGGCGAGCAGTGGGACGGGCCGCATCCGGACAATTTCTCGGATGATACGTTCGCGCTCGTCGTGGACACCGTCAGGGAGATCATCGATGCCGTAAAGCCGCGGCAAACCTTCTATACGCTGGAGACGATGCCGTGGGTGTTCCCCGATTCGGCGGACTGCTATATGAAGCTGATTCGGGCGATCGACCGCAGCGCCTTTGCCGTGCATCTCGATCCCGTGAACATGATCAGCAGCCCGCGGGTTTTCTACCGCAACGGGGATATGATTCGCGACTTTTTTTCCAAGCTCGGGCCCTATATCAAGAATTGCCATGCAAAGGACATCAAGCTCGCCGGACGGCTGACCGTCCACCTTGACGAAGCGATCCCGGGGCAAGGAGCGTTGGATTATCGGACTTTCCTGACGGAGCTACATAAGCTTGATCCCGACACTCCGCTCATTATCGAGCATCTTACGAAAGAAGAGGAGTACATGCAGGGCGCAAGCTTCATTCGCCGGACGGCGGAGAGCTTAACTATTCCGTTATAAGCAAATGACACCCCGGATCCGATTTGTCGGAGGCCGGGGTGTTCTTTTAGTTGGAGATAACGATTTTGCCGATCGTGCGTCCCGTTTCGATAAGGGCGTGGGCTTCCTTCAGCGTGGCTGCGTTGATCGGGGAGAGGCGCTTCGTTACCGTCGTGCGCAGCCCGCCTGCGTCGACGAGATTCGCGACCTCGTTCAGCAGACGATGCTGCTCGATCATGTCCGGCGTGCCGAACCGGGAGCGGGTGAACATGAACTCCCAAGAGAAAGTGGCGCTTTTGTCCTTGAGGAGAGTCAGGTTGAGCGGTTCGGGCGTCTCCACGATCGAGCAGATTCGACCTTGAGGAGCGATCGCCTCGGCCATCTGGGCCCAATGCAGCTCCGTGCTGTTCAGGCACAGGATGTAGTCGACGAATTCCAGCCCGAGCTGCTGTAACTGAGGAACGAGCGGCTCGTAATGGTTGATCGCATGGTCCGCGCCGAAATCTTTAACCCATTGCGCGGATTCCGGCCGGGAGGCGGTTCCGATGACCGTCAAGCCCGCCGCGGCGGCGAGCTGCGTCGCTATGGAGCCAACCCCTCCGGCGGCTCCGATGATCAAGAGGGAGCGGCCTTCATTGTCCGATGGATTGCGCGATATGCCCAAACGGTCGAACAGGCCCTCCCAAGCGGTGATCGAGGTAAGAGGCAGCGCGGCCGCTTCGGCGAAGTCCAGCGTGCTTGGCTTGCGGCCGACGATCCGTTCGTCCACCAGGTGGAACTCGCTGTTGCCGCCCGGACGGACGATGCTGCCCGCATAGTAGACTTCATCGCCGGGCTTGAACAAAGTAACCTCTTCGCCGACTTCTTCGACGATCCCCGCGACATCCCACCCGAGAACCCGGGGAGACTCTTCGGTTCGCGCCTTGGGAGAACGAATCTTCACGTCTACGGGATTGACGGAGATCGCTTGGACGCGAACGAGAAGGTCGCGGCCCCGGGCGGAAGGCTTCTCCAACTCGACGTCCATAAGGGCATCGGAATGGTCGATCGGCAAGTAACGCGTCAGTCCTACGGCTTTCATCATCGTCATGGGGAATCTCTCCTTAGGATTGGTTTCTCTTTCCTTGAGGCGATTATATGTGATAACATGAGGATACGTAAGTACGTACAATTAAGTGGTATACTATCAATTTATATAGTATGGAGAAGGAGGGGCTGTCGATGACCGAGGAGCGCAAGAGCAAATACAGCGGCTGCGAGAACGAGGCCGAAGGCTGTCCGGTGGAGTATACTCTCGAGATTATCGGGGGCAAATGGAAGGGTGTGCTGCTCTATCATTTGTTCGAGGGGACGAAGCGTTTCGGGGAATTGACCCGCCTCTGCTCGGGCATTACGCAACGGATGCTGACGCTGCAGCTGCGGGAGCTGGAGCAGGACGGGCTCGTTCACCGGGAGGTGTACCAGCAGGTACCGCCTAAGGTGGAGTATTCGCTTACGGAGTACGGAAGGACGCTGGAGCCGATCATCATGTCCATGAAAGTATGGGGAGAGCGCCACAAGCGCAAAAACCCGGACATGTACGCCGGCGAGAAGAGAAGCATGGAGACAGTCTAGGGTATCGATAAACAGGGATCGGGAAAAAGAGCAGGATACCCAGTGCACCACATCGGCGGAAAAGCGCGTGAGCGAGCGAAAGAGGTGCACCAGGTGCACTACATCGGCGGGAATGCGCGGGTGTGAGCGAAAGTGGTGCACCCCGTGCACCACATCATAAACGAAAAGAATGAGGGAGGCGGCCGCCTCCCTCATTCTTTGTTCCGGTATTCCCGGGGTGTCGCGCCCGTCACTTGCTTGAACAGGCGGCTGAAGTAGTACGGGTCCGGGTAGCCGACAAGCTCGCCGACGTCCTTGATCGAGACGTCCTTCTCGGTCTCGAGCAGGCGCTTCGCCTCGCGGATGCGCAGCGTGATCAGGTACTTGGAGGGCGGCTCGCCCGCGTGCTTGATGAAGATCTTCGTCAGGTAGGAGGGGTTGAAGTTGAACTGCCGGGAGATGTCCTCCAGGTTCAGCTCGCGCGCGAAGTTGTTCTGCAGGAACAGCTGAACCGACTCGACGATCTCGGCCGGCGTGTAATCGTGATTGTCCAGCTTCGCGGCCTTCTCCGGCTTGCGCTGCTCCCGGACCTGCCCCGCGCGGATCTTGATCCGCCCGAGCATAAGCTCCAGATCCTTGCTCTTGACCGGCTTCAGCAGGTAATCGACGACCCCGTGCTGCAGCGCCTGGCGAGCATATTCGAATTCGTTGTAACCGCTTACGATAACTTTGTGAATGTTGGGGTACTTCATATGAGCGTGCCGGATGACCTCGAGCCCATCCATCGCGGGCATGTGGATGTCGGTGATCAGAAGGTCGACGGTATGGTCCTCGAGAGCCCGAATCGCGCTTTTGCCGTCCGTGGCGGTGCCAACTACTTGAAACACGGGGTCTGCCGCTTGGATTTTCTTCACGAGATTGTTGAGAATCAGCTCTTCATCCTCGACGACGACCGTTCGAATGATCATGTCTTGCTGGGTCATTGGATTATCCTCCCGATCCCGATGGATAGGTTCCGCCAATCGTAACGATAGCGCCTCCGTCCGGAGCGTCCTCCATTCGGAAAGTCATGCGATTGCCGTACAGAAGCTTTAAGCGAATGTAGACGTTCAGCAGGCCCATGCCGCCGACCTGGAGGCTGGGCGTCTCCCCGGAGCGATCGATCTTCTCCGTCTGCTCGCGAAACCTCGCCAGATTCTCCCTGTCGAAGCCCGGACCGTTGTCCCGCACCTCCACGAACCAGAGCGTTCCTTCGCTATACGCGCGAACCGAGATCGACCAAGGCGGCTCCTCCTTCGTGCCGTACTTGGCGGCGTTCTCGACGAGCGGCTGGACGATCAGCTTCGGCACCTCCACCTTGCGGGCGGCCTCCTCGATCTCGAAGCCGAAGCTAAGCTTAGTCCCGTAACGGAAGCCGAAGCAGCTGAGGAAGTTCCGCGTCTGGTCCAGCTCCGTTCCCAGCTCCACGAGAGAGGTGTCGTCCGACGAGACGTACCGCATCAGATCGGACAGGCTCTCGATCATCTCGACGATCTCCCCGTTCATGCCTTCCTCCGCCATGACGCCGATCGTGGCGAGCGTGTTGTACAGGAAGTGCGGATTGATCTGCGATTGAAGCGCGACGAGCTTCGCCTGAAGTTCTTGACGTTGTGCGAGCATCAATTGTTCCATCGAATAATGCAATCGTTCCCCCATCTTGCCGAACGCGATCTGAAGCCGGTCGAGCTCGTTGATCCCGCTAGTTCTCGCAAGGGGCGCCGGCGCCGCCAGATTGTCCAGATCCGTCGACTTGATGGAACGGTGAAGCCTGGCGATCGGCTCGGTGATTTTCTTGGCCGCGAGGAACGTCAACAGGACGGCAAGCAGCAAAATGCCGACGCACAGAATGCTGAACATCTTGGTGAACGTACGAAGCGGCTCGAACAGCTCCTGCTCCGAACGGATTACCGCCGAGTTCCAGCCCGTGATGCTCGAATGCGCGACCTCGAACAGCTCCTGAGCCCCCGTGTCCGGATTCTCCATTCTCCCCCCACCGGAATGGGCGAGAAACTGCCGAACGTAAGCTTGATCCGACTCGGTAGCAGGTCCCGGAGGATAGATCAGATTCCCGTTGTCGTCGTACACGATCACCCGATCCTTCAGCGAGGAAGAGACCGATTTGAACAGGTTGGTGACCGACTGCTTGACCTCGACGATTCCTTCGGGCGAGTTGTAGCGATCCCGGAACAGCCGCAGCAAGGATACGGAGTACACATCCTCCCGCGTGGGAAGCACGTGGCGCAGCTGCTCGTCGACCTCGGGCTCCGTGATGATTTTGCCGATATCCGTGTCGAGAACCGCGGGGTACCAGCTCTTGTCCTCGAGATCGATCTTCATCCGCCGATTGTCGAAGCCCGACCCGAACCGATTGCCCTGAAAATCGTAAAGGTTGATCTGCTGGACCGGCAGGGCCGGACCGTTCATCGCGACCAGGATCTCGGCGAGGTCCTTGGCGGCCTGAAGGACGACCTGAGCTTCCTCGTTGGTCGCCGCCTCGCGTCCCGAGAAGTCGAGGAAACGCTCCTTCACCAGATTCGAGTAGAGAATCGTTTGTGAAACCGCATCCATTTTCTGATATTCCAAATCAAGCTTTTCCTTGACGGCGGTGGACGAAGCGGATATCGAGTCGGCCGCCTGCTTGCGCAGCGTGTCCGACGACCACCAGTAGAACAGCAGCAGCGAGATGGCGAGAATGAGCGCGATGATGCCGGAGAAAGTGACGAACAGTACGGAACGAATGGAATTCAGTCGAAACAAGGCTCGCCTCCGCCTCCTTTGCTCCCTATTTTGGCCGCGAGGGCCGCGCTTGTAAAGAGCCTAGGTAAAATAAATGCAAGTAGCAAGTCGGTTTTGTGCATGGAGGGCAGGGGGGCGCCAACTCTATAATGAAAGCGCAATCAATAAAAAGCAAGCGCATTCCGGAATCGGTTAGGAGTGAAAAAAATCATGCGAGCCAACAAGATCTATCCCTTCTACTTCTCGCTTGGAGCCATGCTGCTGTACGTCGTGCTGATGGTCATTCCCGGGGTGGCCGGCATCCTTTACTCCTTCACGGACTGGAACAGCTACAGCTCGGCGGTCCATTGGATCGGGGCGGACAACTTCAAGGAGATTTTCTCCGGCGACAACATGTACCTCGGCTTTATTAAGAATACGCTGATCTTCACGGTCGCGACGATCGTGCTGAAGACGGCGATCGGGTTTTTCCTGGCGCTGCTGCTTAACCGAGGATTGGCGCTCAAGAACGTGCACCGCGCTATTCTGTTCCTTCCGGCGGTCGTTCCGATGCTGATCGTCGGCTTGATATTCAAATCGGTGCTTCATCCGGACACGGGGCTGCTTAACGAGTTCCTCCGGACGATCGGCCTGGAGTCGCTGACGCGCCACTGGCTGACGGATCTGGATTGGGCGTTCAAGTCGATCATCGGGGTGGACGTGTGGAAAGGCGCGGGCTACATCATGGTCATCCTGCTCGCGGGCCTGCAGACGATTCCGAAGGATTACGACGAAGCCGCCGAGATCGACGGAGCCGGCTACTGGAGCCGCATCTGGCACATTACCGTTCCGCTGCTCGTTCCCGCCCTGATGATTACGGTCATTTTGAACCTGCTGTACGGCCTGAAGGTGTTCGACGCGGTCTACGTGTTGACCAACGGCGGGCCCGGCTACGCGACCGAGGTCATGTTCACCGGCGTGTTCAAGGAATTCTCGATGGGACGCTACGGAGTCGGTACGGCGCTGTCCACCACGCTGTTCCTGTTCATGACGATCGTCGGCTACTTCGTCGTCCGCTGGATGGGGAAGGAGGAGAACCATTGAGCAGAAAAAGCGCTTGGGCCGTCGTCAAAAACGCGTTCGTGTGGTGCATCAGCCTGGTGGTCGTGGCGCCTCTCGTTCTCATCGTCATCAATTCGCTGAAGGATGCCTCGCAGGCGAGCTCGATGGGAATGGACCTGCCGAAGGCTTTGCACTTCGATAACTTCTCCACCGTCATCGAGAAGGGCAAGCTGTACAATTCGCTCTGGAACAGCGTGCTGTATGCCGGAGCCTCTACGATTCTGTGCGTTGTCCTGGCGGCGATGGCCGCTTATGTCTACAGCCGCCGGCGCAGCAAGTGGAACAAGTTCAGCTACATGTTCATCCTGCTCGGCCTGGCGATGCCGCTGAACTACTTCACCCTGATGAAAACGATGCAGATGCTGCATCTCGTTAACAGCCAGCTCGGCATCATCATTCTCTACGCGGCCGTGCAAATTCCGTTCAGCGTCTTTATTCTCTACGGCTTCGTCGGCGGGGTGCCCAAGGAGCTGGACGAGGCGGGAACCATCGACGGCTGCGGTCCGAATCGGCTCTTTTTCAGCATTATTTTCCCGCTGCTTAAGCCTTCGATCGTCACCGTCTTCATCCTGGCCTTCCTCAATTCCTGGAACGAGTTCACGATGCCGCTCTACTTTCTGAACTCCGCTAGCCAATGGCCGATGACGCTGTCGGTGTACAACTTCTTCGGGCAATTCCAGATGAGCTGGAACCTCGTCAGCGCGGACATCGTCCTGACGAGCCTGCCGGTCGTCGTGCTGTATCTGATCGGCCAGCGTTTCATTATCGACGGCATGACCGCCGGATCCGTGAAAGGATAAGGAGGAACGACACATGAGACTATCGGGCAAAATCGCGTTCATATCGGGAGCCGGCTCCGGCATCGGGAGAGCGTCCGCGCTGCTATTCGCTCAAGAGGGAGCGACGGTCGTCATCGGCGATCGCAACGTCGAGGCCGGCGAGGCGGTCGCGGAGGAGATCCGGCAAGCGGGCGGCGAAGCGTTCTTCGTCGAGCTGGACGTCGGCGAGGAAAAGTCGGTCAAGGCCGCGGTCGGGACGGTGCTGGAGAGGTTCGGACGGATCGACGTGCTGTTCAACAACGCGGGCATCAGCGGCGTCGGGGCGATCCACGAGACCGAGCCGGACGAGTGGGACAAGGTCGTGCGCGTTAACCTGAGAGGTGTATACTTGCTGAATAGGTACGCGATCCCGTCCATGATGGAGCGGCGAAGCGGATCGATCATCAATATGTCCTCGTGCGCGGCGGAGATGGGCTTGTCCCGGAGGGCGGTCTATTCCGCGACGAAGGGAGCCGTCCTGGCGCTGACGAAGGCGATGCAGGTCGATTACGCCTCGTACGGGATTCGAGTGAATGCTTTGCTGCCGGGGACGATCCTGACCCCGTTCGTCGAGGGGTACCTGAAGAGCTCGTACAGCGATCCGGAGGAGGCGTTCGGCTCGATTAAGAAGCGGCAGCTGAGCGAGGAGCTCGGCCGTCCCGAGGACGTGGCGAAGGCCGCCTTGTTCCTGGCGTCGGACGAATCGAGCTTCGTGATGGGTTCCCCTCTGTATGTGGATGGCGGCGTTGTTTTCGGCAAGAATGCGTAACGGAGATTAGGCGGACAAGGAGAGATAGGAAATGAAACTATTGCAATATAAGCACGGGGAAGAGGTACGGCTAGCGGTTCGGACGGCAAAAGGAATCGCGAGCGTAGAGGCGATGTCGGAAGTGGCGGGTTTGGAGGCGGGCTCGGTCCCGACGACGATGCGCGAGGCGCTGGATGGCGGAGCGGCAGCGCTGGCGGCGTTGCGGAAGCTGGTTGGAGAGACGGAAGGGCGCGCGGAGACGCTTGACGAAGCTTCGCTCGTTTATGCGCCGTGCGTCTCAGACCCGCAGAAGATCATCTGCGTCGGCCTGAACTACCGCAAGCACGCGGAGGAGACGAACGCCCCGATTCCGGAGTATCCGATCCTGTTCAACAAGTTCGCGAACGCTTTGGCGGCCGAAGGGGAGGACGTTCCTCTTCCGGTTGCCGTGACGGATAAGGTGGATTACGAGGCCGAGCTCGCGATCGTCATCGGCAAGAGAGCGAAGAACGTCTCCCGCGAGGAGGCGCTCGATTACGTGTTCGGCTACTGCAACGCGAACGACCTGTCCGCGCGCGACCTGCAAATGCGCACCGCGCAGTGGATGCTGGGGAAGACGTGCGACGGCTTCGCGCCGATCGGCCCGTTCGTGGCGACGGCGGACGAGATCCCGAACCCGAACGCGCTGGCGATCTCCTGCACGGTGAACGGGGAAGTTCGCCAGAGCTCCTCGACGTCCGATATGATTTTCCCCTGCGACGAAGTGATCAGCTACATCTCCCGCCACATGACGCTGGAGCCGGGAGACTTGATTCTGACGGGAACGCCGGAGGGAGTCGTGCTCGGGTATCCGCCGGAGAAGCAGGTTTACCTGAAGGACGGGGACACGGTGACGATCGAGATCGAAGGGCTCGGCAAGCTGACGAACGTGATGCGGGCGGATGGGTAGGGCAATCTCTAAGGAGGGGGGGCACGGCTCCCCTCTCAAGAGTAAAGAAAGTGCAAAAAGGAAGCCGGATATATGCATTTTTACTTAAATATCTTTATTTTACAATGTAAGCGTATTAACAATGACCAAAAGGGGATTGCATCCGATGAAAAAAACGCTTGGCACTTTGGCAGTAATCGGAATGACAACGGGACTTCTTGCGGCTTGCGGAGGCAATAACGACAACGGCGGCAACGCGTCTCCGGCATCGCCCTCGGCTAGCGGCGGCGCTTCGGCCTCGTCCTCGGCTCCGGCCTCGGAGAAGCCGAAGGAGAAGGTAACGCTGACCTATATGGCCAGCCAGGATTGGATCAAGGAGTCCGAGATGCAGCTCGCCAAGAAGTTCGAGGAGCAGACGGGCATCCACATCGACTACCAGATCGTGCCGGCCGACCAGTACCAGAACCTGCTCAAGGTGAAGCTGAACACGAAGGAAGCCCCCGACATCTTCGGCGGCCAAGACGGCAAGTTCGACCTGGGTCCGCTGTACGACGTCGAGAAGAACGCCGTGGACCTGACGAACGAAGAGTGGGTGAAGCGGGAGAACAAGCTTTTCCTCGAGCAGGCCACCTGGAACGACAAAGTGTATGCGCTTACGATCTGGGATCCGACTTATGACTATTACGTCGTTTATAACAAGGATATTTTCAGCAAGTTGAACCTGCAGGTGCCGAAGACGTATGCCGAATTCCTGGCCGTCTGCGAAGCGATCAAGAACGCCGGCATCACGCCGATCTACGAGCCGGTCTCGGACGGCTGGCACCACGTGCTCTGGTTCCCGGAGATCGGGCCTAAGTTCGAGGAAGCGAATCCGGGTCTCGTCGACAAGCTGAACAACAACGAGATCAAGCTGGCGGACGTTCCGATCATGGAACAGGCGCTGACCCAATTCGGCGAGCTCGTGAAGAAGGGCTTCATGGGCGACAGCTACTTCTCCAACACGTTCGCGGACACGGAGAAGAACATGGCGAGCGGCAAGTTCGCGATGACGCTGCACAACCTGGGCCTTCCGGCGACGATCGAAGCGGCGTTCCCGGAGACGAAGGCGACCTCCTTCGGCTACTTCCCGATCCCGCTCGCGGACAACCAGATCATGAACATCGCCCCGGCGGCGCCGAGCAAGTTCATCTACTCCGGCTCGAGCCATATCGAAGAAGCGAAGCAGTATTTCGCGTTCCTGACGCAGCAGGAGAACCTGCAATACTTCCTGGATAACGAGCCCCGCTTCCTGGCCCTGAACTTCGAGGGCATCGAAGGCCGCTTCACCGAGGAGCAGCAGAAGTTCTTCGATACGTACGGAGCGAAGCAAGGCTCCGGCCTGCAGATGACCGCCAAGTACGTGAACCCGCAATGGATGGACATCGGCAAGGACATGAGCGCGATGATCAGCGGCGGCATGGACGCGAAGAAGGTGCTCGAGAGCGCGGATAAGCGCAGGGCGGACCAAGCTCAAGCGGCGAAGGATCCGGCTTGGCCGTGAGAGGAGCGGGGCATGGACGCGAAGAAGGTGCTCGAGAGCGCGGCAAGACAGCCGACTTCCCCAATCTTAGCCAACCGAGCACCCGCGTGAGCAAACAGCAGACCGGCAGAGTCCCATAGCCTTCATCAGGGCTCTGCCGGTTTTTCTATTCTCAAAAATCGGGTTGAAGGAGCGTTAGATGAGGAGAAGATCGCTTTGGATGGCGGCTTTGAAGCCCGATCGGGCGGAGGAATACGAACGCCTGCATGCGGAGCAGCCGGCGGAGATCGCGGCGCAGCTTCGGGACAAAGGCTTCGTTCACTTGGACATCTACCGTTCGGGCCTGACGTTGATTATGGCGTGGGACGTCGATCCCGATCGGGAGATCGAGGGGCGGATCGTTCGCGAGGAAGCAGAGCGGGAGTGGGAGCTTCGCACCGGCGATTGTTTCGCGGAGAGTTGGAAGGAGATTCCGCTGATCTATAAGCTGGATGACCATATCCATAAGGCGGCGGAGCTGGAGGTAGAGGAATGGGGAGGAGTAAGGGAGGACTGAGCTTGGGAGTGAAATCCCAGGATTTTCTCCAGGGCTAACTCTAGGGGGCAATTCCTCATTAGACTTCTCCCTTCGGCTCCCCTCCGATGGGCAACACGGAAGCAAGGTTAGTTGAAGAAGGAGAGGACACAGCATGAGTACGGATTGGCAGGACAAAGTGGCGATCGTGACGGGCTCCACGAGCGGGATCGGCAAGGCGGTGGCGGAGAAGTTCTCGGCGCTCGGCGTGCGGACGGTCATCCACGGCCGGAACCGGGAAGCGGGCGAGCAGACCGTGGAGGAGATTCGCGCGGCCGGCGGCGAAGCGCTGTTCGTGCAAGCGGACCTGCTGGACACGGGCGCTCCGCTTAGGCTGGTCGGCGAGACGATCGGGGTTTTCGGGCGAATCGACTATATCGTGAACAACGCCGCGCTCGTCTGCAACAAGCCGATCGAGGAGATCGAGCAGGACGACTGGAACCGCTTGTTTCAAGTGAACCTGAAGACTCCTTTCTTCTTGGTGCAGACGGCGCTGCCATGGCTGACGGAGAACAAAGGAGCCGTCGTCAACGTCGGCTCGATCAACGGCACGCTCAACAAGCCGGGCAACGTGGTTTACGACTCGATCAAAGCGAGCCTGAACCACATGACGCGCGGCCTGGCGCTGGACCTTCGGGAGAAGGGCATCCGCGTGAATACGCTCATGCCTGGCGGCGTCGCCACTCCGCTCATCGATGCATGGTTCCATCAGATGTATGAGGACCCGGCGGAAGCCCAGCGGCTGGCCGACGCGGAGAAGGCGAAGCCGTTCATGGGCTTGCCGGAGCAGATCGCCGACGCCGTGCTCTACCTGTGCGGCTCGGGCGCATCCTGGATCAACGGCGCCGTCATCCCGATCGACGGCGGGTACAACATCGGGGTTAGCTAGGCGGAGCGCGGGGGAGATGTGGCGAGAATCGCCATAACGGCGGGCTTCAAGAGCATTCGGGAGCGCCGAAGGGCCGCCGATAGTCGAAAAAATCGACTAACGAACCGCCCGGGAGCGCCGAAGGGCCGCCGATAGTCGAAAAAATCGACTAACGAACCGCCCGGGAGCGCCGAAGGGCCGCCGATAGTCGAAAAAATCGACTAACGCACCGCCCAAGAGCGCCGGAGCGCCGCCGATAGTCGAAAAAATCGACTAACGCACCGCACGGGAGCGCCGAGGGGCCGCCGATAGTCGAAAAAATCGACTAACACGCCGCCAAGGAGCGCAGAAAGGCCGCCGATAGTCGGAAAAATCGACTAACGGACCGCCCAGGAGCGCCGAAGGGCCGCCGATAGTCGAAAAAATCGACTAACGGACTTCCGAGGAGCGCCGGGGGGGCTGCCGATAGTCGAAAAATTCGACTAACGCACCGCCCGGGAGCGCCGGAGGGCCACCGATAGTCGAAAAAATCGACTAACGGACCGCCCGGGAGCGCCGGAGGACCGCCGATAGTCGAAAAAATCGACTAACGCACCGCACGGGAGCGCCTAGGGGCCGCCGATAGTCGAAAAAATCGACTAACGACTCCTTCACACTCCAACCTCCACGCAGCCGCTCCCCCCATCCAAACCCAAGTTACTCGGGCACCATGCCGCGCTTCGAATCGACGAACCAGCTAACCCGAACTTAGGAGGACAACGAGATGAAGATCGTAGACGTCAAAGCGTACGCCGTCAAGCAGCCGCCCGGCACGCCGTTCAAGTGGCGGAAGGGGCTGCCGGCGGGGTCCCACCTGAACGAGATGGGCATTCTCCGGATCATCACCGACGAAGGCATCGAGGGCGTCGCCGTCGCGCAGCGCGGGCTGATGACCGTCGACTATACGCAGCGCAGGCTGAAGGAGCTGCTGATCGGGCGCGATCCGCTGCTGAAGGAGCAGCTTTGGCACGAGATGTGGGAGCTCGACCGGGCGGAGGAGTTCCAGATCTATTACATGGGCTTGCCGGACGTGGCGCTGTGGGACATCACCGCCAAGAAGGCCGGCATGCCGCTTTATCAATTGCTCGGCGGATCGCGGGACCGCGTGCAGGCGTACGCTTCCACCGTGACGTATGACACGACGGAGGAATACTTGCGCGTCGCCGACTATTGCCTGGAGCAGGGCTACAAGGCGATCAAGCTGCACGCTTGGGGCGACGCCCGGGAGGACGCGAAGCTGTGCCACGCGCTGCGCAAGCACGTCGGCGACGACATCGTCCTAATGTACGATGGCTCCGCCGGCTTCGACCTTGCCGATTCGATCTATCTCGGCAAGTCGCTTGAGCAGGCGGGCTACCACTGGTACGAGGAGCCGATGAGAGAATTCAGCATCTGGAATTACAAGAAGCTGTGCGACGAGCTGACGATCCCGGTGCTCGCGGCCGAGACGTCGGACGGCTGCCACTACAACGCGGCCGACTTCATCGTGCACGGGGCGTGCGACCGCATCCGCACCGGAACGGTGCTGAAGGGCGGCATCACCGGCTCGCTGCGGATCGCGCACATGGCCGACAGCTTCGGCATGAAGGCGGAGATTCACGGCGGCGATCAGGCGAACGTGCAGCTCGCCTGCGGCATCAACAACAATTCGTTCTTTGAGGTGCTCGTCTGGGGAACGGATAACGTCGGCTTCGGCTACCCGGTCGAGAAGGACGGCTACATCACCGCGCCGCAAGGGCCGGGGATCGGCTATTCGTTCGACTGGGAAGAGATCGAGAAGCGGGCATACGCGAAGGTTTAGAAGACCTAGAAGGCCTAGAAGAACTTGAAGGCATAGAAGATTCAGAAGGATAGAAGCTTGTATAGCTCTGGAAGATTTATATAGAAGCAACGAAGAGAAAGGAGCTGTCTTCCCCATGCAAGCCGTTTATTACGAAGGCAACAAGACGATGACCGCAGGCGCGGCGCAAGAAGTGAAGCCCGGGCCGGGAGAGGTCCGCATCCGGGTCGCTTTCGCAGGGATCTGCGGCACGGATCTTCATATTTACTTGGGGCACATGGACCAGCGAGTCAAGCTGCCGCAGATCATGGGCCACGAGATGTCGGGCATCGTCGAGAACGTCGGCGAGGGCGTGGAAAATGTGAAGCCGGGCGATAGAGTAACCGTCATGCCGCTGCACCCGTGCGGGGAATGCCCCGCCTGCGGAGCGGGCCACGGGCACATCTGCCACAAGCTGAAGTTCCTCGGCATCGAGACGCCGGGAGCGTTCCAGACGTTCTGGACCGTGCCGGCCTTCACGGTGCTGAAGCTTCCGGGCCAGCTCCCGCTGGATCTGGCCGCCATGATCGAGCCGCTCGCCGTCGCCTGCCACGACGTGCGCATGGGCGAGGTCGCGCCGGGCGAGTATGCCGTCGTCATCGGCGGAGGCCCGATCGGCGCCCTCATCGCTCTCGTCGCGAGAGCGAGAGGAGCCCGCGTGCTCGTCTCCGAGATCAACCCGCACCGCCTGGAGCTGCTCGAGAAACTCGGCTTCGAGACGGTGACCCCGCTCGAGACGGACGTCGCGCAGCTCGTGAACGAGCGAACGGGCAATGCCGGAGCGGACGTCGTCTTCGAGGTTACCTCCTCGCAATCGGGCGCCGAGCTCATGACGAAGCTTCCGAGAACGCGCGGCCGGATCGTCGTCGTCGGCATTTTCGGCAAGCCGCCCGCCGTCGACCTGCACCGCTTCTTCTGGCGCGAGCTGCGCCTGCTCGGTGCGCGCGTTTATGAGCGCGAGGACTTCTCCCGCGCGATCGAGCTCGCCGCCGAAGGAACGCTTCCGCTCCAGGCGCTCATCACGGACGTGCTTCCGCTCGACCGAGTGGAGGAAGGCTTCCGGCTTATGACCGGCGGAGGCAACGCCATGAAAATCCTGCTCCGCTGCGACCCCCAAGCCGAAGCAGAGCAGCCGAACCTGCAGCCATGATCCGCATCGATTCGCACGTCCACATCTGGAACGTCGGCGAAGTCCGATACGAGTGGCCGACCCCGTCCGACGGCGACCTGTACCGAACTATCGAGCCGCCGGAGCTAAAGCCGCTTCTGGACCAGGCGCGCATCGACCAAGCCATCCTCGTCCAAGCGGCCGATCACGAGCAAGAAACGGAGTACCTGCTCCGCCAAGCCGAAGAGCACGACTGGATCGCCGGCGTCGTCGGCTGGGTGCCGCTGGAGCGGCCGATCGATGCCGCCAAGCAGCTCGAGCGCCTGACCCGCTGCCCGAAGTTCAAAGGGGTGCGGCACCTCATTCACGGCGAGGAGGATCCCGACTGGCTCGTCCGAGCGAACGTGATCGACGGCCTTAAGCTGCTCTCTCAGCACAATGTCCCTTTTGACGTCGTGGCCGTTTTTCCCAACCATCTGAAGCATGTTCCGACGGTAGCCGAGCGCGTTCCGGAGCTGAAGCTCGTTCTCGACCATCTGGCTAAGCCTCCGATTCGAGACGGTATCCTGAGCGAATGGGAGAGGCAGCTAAAGCAAGCGGCCGCCTATCCGAACGTGTACGCGAAGCTGTCCGGGCTGAACACGGCATGCGACTGGAACGACTGGAGCGCGGACGATTGGAAGCCGAGCCTCGAGGCCGCCCTAGAAGCGTTCACCCCAAACAGGCTGATGTTCGGAAGCGATTGGCCGGTAGCGAATCTGGCAGGCAGTTACGCGAGAGTCGCGGAGGCAACCGAGCAAGCCACAGCTATGCTGAGCGGGCAAGAGCAGCAGGCGATCTGGGGCGGCACAGCGGCGCGATTTTACGGAATCGATTCTATTAGCAAGGAGGAAGGAAGAGATGGCTGAGCAACAAGCCCATCAAGCCAATCAAGCCAATCAAGCCCATCAAGCTCAACGCGCCAAGCGAAACTACAGCATCATCGGCCCCGAGAGCAAGAGAGCGCAGGAGCGAGGCCTGGCGTCGGCGGAATGGTACACGTCCCCGATCCCCAGGGCCAAAATGAAGGAGCTCATGAAGAGACGGAACGGACCGGCCATCCGCGACACGATCATCTGGTTCGGCGGCCTCGTCATCCTGGGCTATCTCGCTTACCTGAGCTGGGGCACGTGGTGGGCGATCCCGGCTTTCCTGGCGTATGGCGTCCTGTACGCGACTCCCGGCGACTCGCGCTGGCACGAGTGCGGACACGGCACGGCCTTTAAGACGCCCTGGATGAACGAGGTCATGTACCAGATCGCTTCGTTCATGGTGCTCCGTTCCGCGACGCCGTGGAGGTGGAGCCATGCCCGGCATCATACCGATACGATCATCGTCGGACGCGACCCCGAGATCATCACGGAGCGGCCCCCGATCTGGAAAATCCTCCTGCTCGAAATTTTCCACCTGTACGGAGGACCGAACGAGATTCGCCGCTTCTTCCTGCACACCGTGGGCCGCATGGGCGAGGAAGAGAAGGAGTATATTCCCGAGTCTCAGTTCCGGAAGGTTTACTGGGAGGCTCGCGTTTACCTGCTGATTATTCTGGCGATCGCCGGGGCTTGCGTCTACGCAGGCAGCATCCTGCCCGCGATGTTCGTGTTCCTGCCTTCCTTCTATGGTGCGGCGGTCGTCATCACCTTCGGGGTGACGCAGCATCTCGGCCTGTACGAGGACGTGCTGGACCACCGGCTGAACTCCCGCACGATCTACATGAATCCGGTGCTCCGCTTCCTCTACTGGAATATGAACTACCACGTCGAGCACCACATGTTCCCGATGGTTCCGTACCACGCGCTTCCGAAGCTGCACGAGGAGATGAAGCCGGACTGCCCGGCGGCCCGGCCGAGCCTGTGGGCTGCGCTTAAGGAAGTCGTTTCGGCGCTGATCAAGCAGAAGAAGGACCCCGCCTACGTGGTCGTCAAGCCGCTTCCGCCGACGGCGCGCCCGTACATGTACGGCATCGAGCACAACCTGGACATCAAGGTTCAAGCCTAATTCGCACTTAGTAAAGGAGAGAGCAGCATGAGCGATTTGCAATGGGTGGCCGCGTGCGGCGTTGACGACATCGAGGAAGAGGACGTGATTCGATTCGACCACGGGGACCGCACCTTCGCGATTTACCGGACGGATAAGGGAGACTGGCACGCCTCGGACGGCTATTGCACGCATGAGAGGTTCCATCTGTCGAACGGTCTCGTCATGGGCAGCGTCATCGAATGCCCGAAGCACAACGGCCGGTTCGATATCGTCACCGGGGCGGCCAAGCGGGCTCCCGTCTGCGTCGACCTGAAGAAGTATCCCGTCAAGATCGAGGGCGATACGGTTTACATCCGGATCTGACCGGGAAGGAGCGAAGCGCATGTTGGAAAAAAAGATCGTCATCGTAGGAGCGGGAGAGGCGGGGACGAGAGCGGCTATCGAGCTAAGGGAGCAGGGTTGGGAGGGCGAGCTGACGCTCGTCGGCGACGAGCCGCTTCATCCTTATGAGCGGCCGCCCTTATCCAAGCAGCAGCTGAGCGAGGAGGAGCTTCCGCTTCCCGCGACCATTCTGAACGCCGAGCGGATGAAGGAGCTCGCGATCGACTTCGCCGCGGGAGACGCCGCGGTGCGGATCAACCGCGAGCATAAGCGCGTCGTCCTCGCCAGCGGCAAAGAGCTCGCCTATGGCAAGCTGCTTCTCGCGACCGGCTCGAACCCTCGCATGCTCGCCGTTCCCGGCGATGCGTCGGGCGAGATGCTCTACCTGCGCAAGCATGCCGACGCGATCGCCATCCGCGACTGCCTGCGGCCGGGCAGCCGCCTCGCCGTCATCGGAGGCGGCTTCATCGGCCTCGAGGTCGCGGCCGGCGCCATTCGGCGAGGCTGCGAGGCGACGCTGATCGAGGTCGGCCCGCGCATCCTGATGCGCGGCGTGCCCGAGCCGATCGCCGCCGCCGTAGAGGCTCGCCACCGCGAAGCCGGCGTCCGCTTCCATGTCGGTGTCGGCATCGCGAGCGCGAACCGAGCGGACGGCGGCTATGCCATCGAGCTGGCCGACGGTACGACGGTGCGCGCAGACGTTATCGTCGCCGGCATCGGAGCGATCCCCGAGACGGCGCTGGCCGAAGCGAGCGGGCTTGCGATCGAGAACGGCATCCGGGTGAACGAGCGGCTGCAGACGTCCGATCCGGATATCTACGCGATCGGCGATTGCTGCTCGTTTCCGCATCCGCTGTTCGGCGGCCGCCGCATTCGTTTGGAATCGTGGCGCAACGCTCAGGATCAGGGGACGCACGTCGCGACGGGCCTGCTGGGCGCATCCGAGCCGTATCGGTCCCTGCCGTGGTTCTGGTCCGATCAATACGAGCTGACGCTTCAGGTCGCGGGCCTGTCGGACCCGTCGGATCGGATCGTGCTGCGAGACTTGGGCGAGACGGGCCGAATCTACTTCCACCTCGCCGGCGATGGCCGTCTTGTCTGCGCGAGCGGCATCGGCCCTTCGGACGGCGCGATCGCGAGGGAGATGAAGCTCGCCGAACGGCTGACGGAGCGGCAGCCCGTCATTCCGGCCGAAGAGCTCGCGGATCCGTCGCGCAAGCTCAAGGATCTTCTGCGAGCTCAGCCCGTCTAAGAGAGGAGAGATAACAAGCAAATGAGCATACCGACAAATCCGTTCGGCAAGCTGAACACCCCGGTATCCCGGCTCGGCTTCGGCGCGATGGGACTGGGAGGCTCCTTCGGGGAGCACGACGAGAGAGCGCTCGTCGATTCCGTCCTCCACAGCCTGGAGAAGGGGATCACCTTCATCGACACGGCCCGCAACTATGGCGAGTCCGAGAGAATCGTCGGGCTCGCGCTGAAGGAATGGAAGGGCGAGCGGCCGTTCATCGCCTCCAAAATCCAATCGAAAGGCCCCGGCAACCTCGGCTGGGGGCAGCCGATCCCGGTGGAGACAGCCTTCCCGCGAGGATGGCTTCGGGAGAGCACGGAGCTGTCGCTCCGCCAGCTCGGCGTCGAGACGATCGACCTGATGCAGCTTCATCAGTATTGGCCCCAGTGGGATCGCGTCGATTACTGGATGGAGGAGCTGCTGAGGCTCAAGGATGAGGGCAAAATCCGCGGAATCGGCGTGTCCGTCCCGGATCAGCGCCACGACATCGTGCTGCCCCTCGTGCAGAGCGGTCGCATCGATTCCGTTCAGACGGTGTTCCATATTTTCGACCCGTTGGCGCTCGATTGTCTTATCCCGATCTGTCAGGAAAACAACGTGGCGGTCATCGCCCGCTGCATCCTGGACGAAGGCGGCCTGACCGGCTTCCTGCAGGAGGATACCGTCTTCGGGCCGGACGATTTCCGCAAGTCCTACTTCGATTACCTGCCGCGTTCGATCTACATCGAACGGGTGAACCGGCTGCGCGAAGCGTTCGTGCCGAAGTACGCATCCACCTTGGCGGAGCTGGCGATCAAGTTCGTGCTCCATCATCCGGGCGTTACGGCGGCGATCAGCTCGATGCACGTTCCGAAGTACGCGGACGAGAACATCGCGGCGGCGAGCGGCGAGCCTCTGCCGGACGACGTGTTCGAAGAGATCCGCCGCCATTACCGGTGGGTGAGGAACTTCTATGAGACCAAGTACTGGGTTTAAGACGAGGTGGGCGGAGCTGCTCCCCCATGAATTCAAGAGACGATTGGCCGACTGCCCAATCGTCTTCTTGCCGCTGGGCATCTGCGAGCCGCACGGGCAGGTGAGCGCGCTGGGCCTCGACACGTTCAAGGCGGAATGGCTGTGCGAGCAGGCGGCCCTTACGGTCGGCGGCATCGTCGCGCCTTCGATGGGCTATCACATTCACGAGACAGGCTATCACGCGAGATGGCTGGAAGATGAGGTCGGCGAGGAAAATCCGCATATGACGGGCATTCCTCCTACGGCGATGCTCTATCTGTTTCTCTATCAGCTGCGAGCGTTCGCGAACGCGGGCTTCCGGGGAATCGTCGTCGTCTCCGGTCATAGCGGAGGCAATCAAGTCGACCTGCGGACGGCGGCGGAGCTGTTTATAAGGGAGGTGCGCGACGTCCAAGTGTGGGTACGGAGCGACCCGGAGCTGGTCGAGGGCTTGTACGAAGGCGACCACGCGGGCAAGTACGAAATCTCTCAACTGATGTACTTGCGCCCGGATCTGATCGACATGAGCGCTAAGGCGCTGGAGAAGGAGCCGAATGCGGGAGGCAGGCTCGCCCTTGGAGCGGACGCCGAAGAAGCCTCGCCCGAGCTGGGCAAGGCGATCATGGAGGCGTGCATGGAATCGGTCTGCAAGCAAGCTTGGGCTATGAAGGAAGAGTTCGAGGCGACCGTCGTAACGCCGCCGCGCATCGGCTACGATACGATCGAGCGAATCTGGGCGGAGCTCCTCCGCAGCTCTCGCCATTGGACGACCGCGAACCCTTGGCCGAGCCAAGCGCCGGTGTCCGATCGTTCTCAATGGAAGCCGTATGAACATTACCGAGTAAAGGAGGCTGAACCCGAATGAGCCAACGCTATCGAATCGAACGAAGGGCGGAGGACGGAATCGACGTTCTCGCGCTGAGCGACGCCGGGACCGATTCCATCGTCGAGCTCGTACCCGCCGTCGGGAACAACGTCATCCGGTTCCGAAGCGGCGGCCGAGAGGCGCTGTCGCCACCGAGCCGGATCGGCGCGCTCCAACAAGAAAAAGACGCCCCATTCCGTTACGGGACGCCGATTCTTTCTCCCCCTAACCGGGTGAAGAAAGGAATATTTCATTATAAGGGCCGAACCTATCATCTGCCGCTGAACGAGCCGCCCGATCACCATCTGCACGGGGAGCTTTGCTCCCGGGAGTGGGAGGCGATCGCAACAGGCGCATCCGACGAAGAAGGAGTATTCGTCACCAGCCGTTTCCGGTATGCCGATCACCCGGATATTTTGTCTTATTTTCCGCATCCGTTAAGCTTTGAGATTACCTGCAGGCTGAAGGAGGGCCGAATGGAGCTGAGCGGCACGATCCTCAATGAAGGCGAGGACGCCGCTCCGTTCGCTTTCGGCTTGCATCCTTACTTCTCCATCCCCTTCGGGCAAGATGAGGAGGTCACCTTGCAAGTCCCCGCCGCCGCCGAATGGCCGGTGTCGAATCTGGCGCTCGTCCAAGGAAGGCCGGAGCCGACCGAGCTTAGCCGCAGCCTGAACGAAGGAATCTCGATCTTGAATTATCCCGTCTTAGGCTGCTCGTTGCTGTCGCTCGGCGGAGGAACCTCGGACTGCCGAATCCAGCTTGGCGACTATTCGATCCGCTACCGTCTGGGGCCGGAGCTCCCGTTCCTGGTGCTTTTCCGGCCGGACTGGTCCGACTCCTTCTCTCTGGAGCCTTACACCTGCGCGACCGACGCCTTCAACCTGCCTTACGAGCCGGAGCTCACGGGAGCGAAGGGGATCGCGCCCGGCGAGGCCCTATCGTTCTCCACCTTAACGTGGGTAGAGGAACAATAACCGCCGAACGGAACGTTACACGACGCCGTGAGCCATCATGATCTTCGCGACCTTCAGGAAGCCCGCGATGTTGGAGCCCGCGACCAGGTTGCCCGGCAAGCCGTAGGCGTCGGCCGCGTCGGCGCTGTTCTTGTGGATCGCCTTCATGATGCCCTTCAGCTTCTCGTCGACCTCCTCGAAGGTCCAGGAGTAGCGCATGCTGTTCTGCGACATCTCGAGCGCGGAGACGGCTACGCCGCCTGCGTTGGCCGCTTTGGCCGGCCCGAACAGAACGCCGCCCTGCAGGAAGACGTCGATCGCTTCCAGCGTGGAAGGCATGTTCGCGCCCTCGCCGACGGCAATGACGCCGTTGCGGACGAGCGTCTTCGCGGATTCCTCGTCGATCTCGTTCTGCGTGGCGCAAGGAAGGGCGATGTCGCACGGAATCGTCCAGATGTCCGTGCAATTGGCATGGTACTCCGCTTCGGGATGGACGCGAACGTATTCTTCGATCCGCTTGCGTTCGACTTCCTTGAGCTGCTTGACGGTATCGAGCTTAATGCCGTTCGGATCGTACACATAGCCGCCGGAATCGCTGCACGCCACGACTTTCGCGCCGAGCTGGGTCGCTTTCTCGATCGCGTAGATCGAGACGTTGCCGGAGCCGGAGACGACGACCGTCTTGCCCTCGAAGCTCTTGCCTACCGTCTTCAGCATCTCGTCCACGAAGTATACGCAGCCGTATCCCGTCGCTTCCTTACGCACCAGGCTTCCGCCGTACTCCAGTCCTTTGCCCGTCAGAACCCCGGCTTCGTTCATTCCGCGTATCCGCTTGTATTGACCGTACATGTAGCCGATTTCTCTCGCTCCGACGCCGATATCCCCGGCAGGAACGTCCGTGTCTTGGCCGAGATAGCGGTACAGCTCCGTCATGAAGCTCTGACAGAAGCGCATGATCTCCAGGTCCGACTTGCCCTTCGGGTCGAAGTCCGAGCCGCCCTTGCCTCCGCCGATAGGCAAGCCGGTCAGCGAGTTCTTGAAGATCTGTTCGAAGCCGAGGAACTTGATGATGCTCGCGTTTACGGAAGGATGGAAGCGAAGGCCGCCCTTGTAAGGCCCGATCGCGCTGTTGAACTGCACCCGGAAGCCGCGGTTCACTTGCACGCGTCCTTGGTCGTCCACCCAAGGCACCCGGAAGGTCACGAGGCGCTCCGGCTCGACGATCGTCTCGACGATGCCGCGCTCGATGAATTCGGGATGCTGCTCGAGAACGGGCTTCAGGGAGATCAGGATTTCGTAGACGGCTTGGTGAAATTCGCTCTCGTTCGGGTTTTTTTGTTGAACCTTACTAAAGAGCTGTTCGATATAGAGATCGGCGGAAACTTGCGTCGTCATGGGCTTTAATCTCCTTCTATGGCTATGGATTTGCACTGATTCACCTTTTATTTGCACATTCTAACAGCATAATGGCTTCGCGTGAATCCAAATGCCTATAGAAATATTTTTTCGACCGTTAATAAAACTTTTATATAATATTCACAAAAGCGGCCGTGCCTGAATAAATATACTGTGAAAACTCGCTAAAACGATAAAAAAGCCAAGCCTTATGTGCATAAGGCTTGACTTTTTTTTGCAGGCGATAGGGCTTACAGAAGCTCCTTGCGAAGCTGCTCCGGCGACTTCGGCGACAGGTAGCCCGGCGCGATGTCGAACACGGTCTTCGCTCCCTTGACTCCTTCGTTAGAGAGACGGTAGGCCGCGCGAGCATAAGCGGTCAGAACGCTGGCGGTGAATTCCGGATTGCTCTCGAGCTTCAGGGAGTACTCGATGATCTGGCGGGTATTCTTGCCCGTCACGCCGCTGCGGATCACGAATCCGCCGTGCGGCATCTCGGAGTGGTCCCGGCGCAGCTCATCTTCGCTGATGAAGTTCACGGTCGTGTCGTAGTCGGAGAAGTAGTTCGGCATGGAGACGATCTCCTGGCGGATCTTCTCTTGGTCGGCGCCCTCTTCGGCGACCACGAAGCACTCGCGGATATGCTTGTCCCGCGTGGTCAGGTCCGGAGTCTCGCCGCCGCGGATGCGGTTGATGACTTCTTCGGAAGGAACGGTATATTGAACGCCGTTCTTGACGCCCGCAACGCGGCGGATCGCGTCGGAGTGGCCTTGGCTGACGCCCTTGCCCCAGAACGTGTAGTCCGTGCCTTCGCTGAGGATCGATTCCGCCATCAGGCGGTTGATCGAGAAGAGGCCCGGATCCCAGCCGGTGGAGATGACGGCGACTTTGCCCGCGGTGACGGCGGAGTCGTTCACGTGATTGAAGTATTCCGGAATCTTGGCGTGCGTATCGAAGCTGTCGACGGTATTGAACAGCTTGGCGAATTCCGGCCCTTGCTCCGGTAGGTCGGTCGCCGATCCGCCGCAAAGGATCATGACGTCGATCTTGTCCCGGAAGCTCTCCGCGTCGGAAATTTTATAGAAGCTAAGGCCGTTCTCGGACGAGAACGCCGAAGGATCGCGGCGCGTGAAGATGCCGACCAGCTCCATATCCGGATTCTGTTTAATGGCGGATACGACGCCTTTGCCTAGGTTGCCGTAACCGACGATGCCTACCTGAATCTTGGTGCTCATAGGTATCCTCCCAATGCATTGTGAATTCTCACTATTATAACGTGCCGTGTAAGGTTTAACAATTGTGAAATATGCACAATAACATCCATAGGGCCGCGCCGCAAAACAAGAAGGGCCGATCTCGCAGGAACCATTCCCGCGAAATCGGCCCTCCGACCGAAACAGGCCAGCGCCTTCCCGGTGACCCGTTCTTTTTCCGCAAACCAAACCGATCTTAAGCTTCCAACGCGGCTTTCGCGGGGGAGTCGACCGTCACGAGAGCCTTGTTCCTCCACTTGTTGCTGCGCCAACGGATCGCCATGATGATGCCCCGCGCCCATTCGTCCGCCCCGATCGCCAGCCATACGCCGGCCAGGCCCATGTCCAGGGTGAACGTCAGGAAGTAGCCGAGGGGCAAGCTCATGAACACCATCGAGACGATGCCCCAATAAACCGTGTACTTCGCATCTCCCGCGGCCCGGAGAACGGGGACGAACAGAAGGTTAAGGGAGCGTCCGGTCTCCAGCACGATGCTCAGCAGGATCATCTGGGTCGCCAGCTTGACGATCTCGGCGTTATCCGTGAACAGCTCGATGAGCGGATACCTCAGCGATATGATGACAAGGTCGATGGCGACGGTGATCGCGAAGATCCAACGGGCGCTGGTCCAGACCCGCTTGTATGCGTCATCCGGCCGGGAGCCCCCGACGAATCGCCCGACGATGATCGCGGTGGCCGTTCCGCATGCCGTGCTGAACAGGAAGACGTACGTCGAGATGTTCATCGCGTATTGGCGGGAAGCGAGAGCCGCTTCTCCCAGCATCGTGACATAGTAGAGGAAGACGGACTGGCACGCGTGGTAAAGCACGGACTCCAGCGCGGTCGGGACGCCGATCCTCAGGATTTTGCCCAGGAATTCCTTGCTGAACGTCAGATAGTCTTTCCATCTAATTTTGTAATCCAGGATCCGATACGCCATCCAGAAGAAGACGACGACCGCGGCCCCGCGGCTGATGACCGTCGACCAAGCGGCGCCTTCGGCCCCGAGAGCGGGCAGGCCGCCGGGTCCGAAGATGAGCACGTAGTTCAGCGCGATGTGCAGAACGTTCATGCCCATGGAGACGTACATCGCTTCCTTAGGATACCCGTACGTTCGGATGATCCCGGACAAGGCGTTAATGACCGCTTGGAAAAAAATCCAGCCCCCGACGATATGAAGATAGGTCGTCGCCATCTCGAGCGTCTCGGCTTCCAGATTCATCATCCGCATGAGCGGCTCCGTAAGCAGCAGGAAAATCAAGCTCATGAACAAACCCGTCAGCAGGTTCATCGTGATCGTCAGCGCGGAGATTTTGGAAGCTTCGAACCGTTTGCCGGAGCCGAGGTACTGGGAGATAACGACGTCGGCCCCGTTATTGATGACCCCTATGATGAGGATTGCGATAAAAATAAACTGGGTAGCTACCCCGACGGCCGAGACGGCCTCGTCGGAGACGCCGCTGAGCATCAAAGTGTCGGCCGTGCTCATTAGGAAAAACAATAAGTTCTCTAGCAGGATAGGCCATGTCAGGCCCACCACGCGAAGCTCGCGTTCGTTGTTCATCGTTCCACCCTCTGCTCTCCCGAGCGATATGTCTTTTGTCTGTTTGCGAAGCTTGTTTGGAGGCGAAAGGAAGACCTCGTTGAAAGACCAGCCTATGTTATCATAAACACGCGTTTACGACAACGGGATTTTGCGATATCCCGAAACTTAATACGCCGTTAACATTACTGTTTTAACTTTAAGTAAGTACCTTGACATTATTAATTAATTTATCTATGATTAATCCGACAACAAGAATGGCAAATCGATTTGAGGAACAACTTACTTTAATGGAAAACGAATCAAGGGAGGAATACCAATGTCCAAATTGAACATCGGGATTATTCTGGGAAGCACGCGCGACGGACGCGTCAGCCCGCAAGTAGGTGAATGGGTTAAGCGCATTGCGGACGCTCGCGGAGACGCTAACTATGAGATCGTCGATATCAAGGATTACAAGCTTCCGTTTCTGGGCGAGGAAGACGCTACGGAGCAAGCGACGGCTTGGAACACGAAGCTCGCCAGCTTGGACGGATTCGTCTTTATCGTGCAAGAATACAACCACAGCATCACCGGCGCTCTGAAGAACGCGCTCGACTTCGCGCGCGAAGCTTGGAACAACAAAGCGGCCGGCATCGTCAGCTACGGATCCGTCGGCGGCGCTCGCGCGGCCGAGCATCTGCGCGGCATCCTGGGCGAGCTGTCCGTCGCGGACGTTCGCGTTCATCCGGCGCTCTCGCTGTTCACGGACTTCGAGAACGGCACGTTTAAGCCGGCCGATCTGCACCTGACCAACCTGAACGGCATGCTGGACCAAGTTCTCGCTTGGAGCGGCGCTCTGAAGACTCTTCGTTAATAGTGGCATGTAGGAAGGCGGCGCAGGGGGGATCCCCGGCGCCGTCTTTTCGCCGTCGGGGCCGCTTCCGATCCGGAACGCCAGGACGTCGTTCTTTTCTGCCGTCAAAAACGTAATTTAAAATTCATACTCCGTTCACAATCGCTGAGTAAGCTATCGCTGAATATAGTCGCCCGCCGGGTGGTTCATGCGTTAGCTTCTTTTTTTTGCCCTTCAAATGATAATGATTATCATTTTTGCATTAGGGACGTCCGTTGAGAGAGGGGGATTACGGCTCCGTTAGAGTAACAAGGCTAAGGATTCGGGCTATTAGGACTACCTTATTTTATCCAGAGGAGCGTGCGGTTTTTGAACAGACGGTTTAAGAAATCGATTGCGTTTTTCGTTACGCTAGGGCTTTTATTCTCTCTATTGCAAGTCGGTCATGCGGGTGTCGCCTCCGCGGCAACGGAACTGACGAACGACAATATTCCGGTCGGGGAGTACGAGGTCGATTTTACTTTCTTAAAGGACGGCACCCAGGAGGAGTCCATCGCTGCCACGTACATGAAGATCGATGGTTCCAAAGGCAAGCTTATCGTGGAGGAGGACCGCAGCATCTGGTTCGAGCACGAGATTTCGGCATCGAACTACGGCTGGTTCGAGTATCTGGGCTATCGTCCGGACGGCGTCGAGAAAGCCGATCCGGGAGTATCGATGGACGGATACGAGGAAGCTGCCGAGCTGCCGGGATCGGACAGCTCGAAGGTGGCCGTGCGCTACGCGATTAACGATATCAAGGTCGATCAAGACCTTCTGACTCACATCCGTATCCCGGATATCGGTTACGACCATTGGTACAACATTCAATTATCCATCAGCACAAGCGGAATCGAGCCTGAGGCTCCGGGCGGCGGGGTAGACAAAACCGCGCTGACGGATACGATCGCCGGCGCGAACGCGCTGCTCGGCTCCGTGCAAGCGGGAACCGAAGCCGGCCAATACCCTCAGGCGGCGAAGGATGCGCTTGCGATCGCGATCGCGGCCGCTCAGACTCTGTCCGGGGAGGAGACCGGCACGCAGCAAAAGGTAGACGATGCCGTAACCGCGCTCAAAGGCGCGATGGAGACGCTGAAGTTTGCCGTGATTCCGGGAGAGTCCGCGAGCGAGCTTTATTATTCGATGCTCCATGCGACCAAAGCCGAATTTTCCGGCGCGGACGGCTATCTGAAGAAGCCGGCGTCCGCGGTCGACATCGGCGGCGGACAACATTCGGTTACTCTGACGGTCTACCAAAGCTCGCTCATTCCGGATTTTAAGGTGGAGTACGACAGCGTGCTCGGGAGCGTGTACAACGTAAGCGAGGACAAGGAAGGGGATACCCGCACGGTCCGGTTCCTCGTTAAGGATCCGGCGCAACCGGTGAACGCGAAGCTGAAGGTGTCCGTGCCGACCGGGAACGGGGCATACCAATCCGAGTACGACATCCGCCTTAATTTTAACGGAGTGGACAATGTGGCTCTGTCCGGGCTGGTAAGCAGCGCGACGAGCCTGAATCGCGGCGCACAAGCCGGAACGGCAGCCGGTCAGTATCCGCAAGCGGCTAAGGATACGTTCGCCGCGGCGATCGCGGCCGCCAGCGCCGTTGCCGCGAACGGAGCGGGTACGCAAGCGCGGACGGACGCGGCCTTGACCGCGCTTCAAGCGGCGGTCGAAGCCTTCAAGGCGGCCGTTAACAAGGGCAGCACGGGAGGCGGCTCCGGTACGATGGACGGTTACTACTTCATCGACTATACGATTCTGGCGAACGGCAAGAACGAAGCCTCCATCGCCGACGGTTACGTGGTGAAGCCGGCCTTGCTGCGGATTCAAGGCTCCAGCAAGACGGTCTCCTTCACCGTGCTGCGAAGCAAAGAAGTGAATACCATCACCATCAACGGCAGCTCCGGCAGCGTGGTCAGCCAGAATACGGCCAAGAACACGAGAGTCGTCTCCTATCCGGTCTCCGATCTGTCCGGCAAGCTTAACGCGACCGTCCGAATCGATTGGGATGCCGTCGATTACCACCACACGTACCCGATTCAATTCTCGTTCGACGAGAGCACGATGACTCCGGCCGGCGATAATCCAGCCGTTCCGGGCTCCGACAACGACGGCAACGTCGGCGCTCCTAACCTTCCGAATCCGAGCGGCGGAGATAAGGAAGAGGGCGAAGAAGCCGAAGAAGGAGGCGCGAGCGGCAACGGCTCCGGATCCGGATCGATAGGCAGCGGCTCCGGCTCCGGTTCCGGCAACGTCGGGTTCAGCGACACGAAGAACCATTGGGCCGCGAATCAAATCAGCCGTGCCGTTGAGTTGGGCATCGTCAAGGGATTTGACGACGGCAGCTTCCGTCCTAACGCGGTCGTCAGCCGCGGCGAATTCATCGCGATGATCAGCCGGGCGCTGAAGCTGACGAACACCGGCGCGGCGACGGGCTTCACGGATGCCGGCCAAATCCCGGCTTGGGCCAAGGAGCATGCTCTGCTGGCCGAGCAAGCGGGACTGATCGGCGGCTTCGCTGACGGCTCCTTCCGTTCCGGAGCCGAGATCTCGAGAGCGCAGCTCGCCGTGATCGTGACTCGCGCCGCCAAGCTTGCGCTTAGCGACGGCGCGCGGCTGACGTTCTCCGATGCCGGCAAGATCCCGGCCTGGGCAGGCCAAGAAATCGCGGCGGCGGTAGAAGCCGGCTTGATCACGGGCAAGGACAACAACAAGTTCGATCCGGAAGCCCCGGCGACGAGAGCGGAAGCGCTGACGATGATCATCCGTCTGCTCGACTACCTCGCTAAGCAGGAGCCGAAGTCTTGAGACGTCTGGCGACGCTAACGCTCGCGGTCGCGCTGTCCGTTCTGGCAGCCGGCTGCGGCGCGGCGGCGACGGGAGGAAGCGCGGGGGAAGGCAAGCTTGTCATCGTGGATTCCGCGGAACGCAAGGTCGCGCTGGAAGGACCTCCGGAGCGGATCGTCGCCTTGGGCAACGGAGAGGTCGACATCGTTTATGCGCTCGGAGGCGAAGTGGTCGGAAGGCCGGAGGATAACGACGGCCTTCTCGATTCCGAGGAGGTGCGCGAGGTGCCGGTCGTCGGGTCGGTCCATACGGTCGACCTGGAGAAAATCGCGGTTCTTCGCCCGGACGTCGTGCTAGGCAATTATCCGATCAACGTGAACGACGAGGCGCCGCTGTCGACGATCGGAGCGAAGCTCGTCTTGACGCAAGCCAACTCGATCGACGATATCAAGAGCCAGATTCGGCTGTTCGGCAAGCTTCTCGGCAAGGAAGACAAAGCCGCCGAGCTTGTCTCGGGTATCGATCGGGAGCTGTCCGCGTTCCAGGCCCGCACGAGCGAAAAGCGGGTGCTGATCGTATATGGAGCGCCCGGAACGTATCTGGCCGCGCTGCCGAATTCGTTGGCGGGCAACCTTCTGGAGACGGCGGGAGGGCACAACGTCGCTTCGGAATTCCCCAGGCTGCAGAACTACCCGCAGTACGCGCAATTGAACACGGAGCGGGTCGTGGAGACGAATCCCGACCTCATCCTGATTATGACGCATGCCAATGCGGAGGAAGTCGAGAAGGGCTTCATCCGCGAGATGGAGAGCAATCCGGCTTGGAACACGATCTCGGCGGTCAAGGAGGGGAGGATTCGCGTTCTTCCGTCCGAATTGTTCGGCACGAACCCGGGCACCCGGGTGATGGAGGCCGTGAACCTGCTTGGGGGGCTTCTGGATTCATGAACGTGCAAGCAAGAAACGACAGAAGGCGCTGGATCGGGATCGCGCTCGCGCCGATCCTGATCGCCTCGGTGCTCTACGGAATCGGAAGCGGCTCGGTGTCCATCTCCGTGCCGGAAATATGGCGCATCGTCTTTAACGAAGGCGACCCGGCGCACGAAGCGATCCTATGGAATTTGCGCCTTCCGCGCGTGCTGGTCGGCCTGCTCGTCGGGGCGTGCCTGGCCGCGTCGGGAGCCTTGCTTCAAGGCGTCATGCGCAATCCGCTCGCCGATCCCGGAATCATCGGGGTGTCGGCGGGCGGCGGCCTCGCCGCCGTCGTCGCGCTGGTGCTGTTCCCGCAGTTCGGCTATCTTCTTCCCGGTTTTGCGTTCGGGGGCGCCTTGCTGTCCGCCATGATGATCTATTTGCTGGCATGGGACGGCGGAAGCTCCCCGACCAAAATCGTGCTCGCCGGAATCGCGGTCAACGCTCTTCTCGGCGGAGTCATGAACGGGATCATGGTGCTCAACAGCGACCGGATTCAGAGCGTAATCCCTTGGCTGGCGGGCGGGCTTGCCGGCAGAAGCTGGCCCCATCTGCAATTCCTGCTCCCCTATGCCGTTATCGGACTGTCGCTCGTTCCGTTCGCGGCCAAGGCGTCCAATCTGCTGACGCTGGGAGACCAGTCGGCTCAGTCGCTCGGCCAGCACGTGGAGCGCCAACGCTTCCTGATCGTCGCGCTGGCGTCGCTGCTGGCGGGAGCGGCCGTCAGCGTCGCGGGTCTCGTCGGCTTCGTCGGCTTGATCGTGCCGCATGCCATAAGGCTTCTGATCGGCGACGATTACCGCTATCTTCTCCCGTACTCCATTGCGGGAGGGGCGGCTTTGATGGTGGCGGCGGATACGGCCGCGAGGAGCTGGTTCGATCCGATCGAACTGCCGGCCGGGGTACTGCTGGCTTGCATCGGCGCCCCGTTTTTCCTAGTGCTGCTGAAGAGAAGGAGGCTGGTTCGATAATGGCGGAGATAAGGATAGAAGATCTTGGGAGCCGGTTCGAGCACTTCGAGCTCCGGGAGATCAGCGAAACGATTCCGAGGGGACGAATAACCGCCATCGTCGGACGCAACGGCTCGGGCAAGTCGACCTTGCTCCGCGTGTTGGCCAGATTAACCAAGCCGGACAAAGGACAGATCCGTTACGACGACGTTCCGATCGGCGCTTATTCCCGGAAGGAATTCGCTCAGCTCGTCTCCTTGCTCAGCCAGGAGAAAGGCCATGTCCCCGACGTAACGGTTCGGGAACTGGTCGCCTACGGCCGGGCGCCCCGGCAATCGATGTTCCGCTACCGGCCGACGCCGGAAGACGAGAAGGCGATCGATTGGGCCTTATCGACGACGGGCATCCGGCATAACGAGTACCGTTTGTTCCATACGATGTCCGGCGGCGAGCAGCAGAAGGCCCGAATCGCGATGGCATTGGCCCAGGAATCGAGCGTCCTGCTTCTCGACGAGCCGACGACCTATCTGGATCTGTCCCATCAGCTCGAGATCATGGAGATGCTGAAGAGCCTGAATCGGAAGCTGAACCTGACGATCGTGATGGTGCTGCACGATCTGCAGCAGGCGGCGGCCTATTGCGACCACTTGATCGCGATGGAGAACGGCCGCGTCGCCGTCAGCGGTCCGCCGAGGGCGGTCATTAACCGCCGATTTATGTTGAATGTATTCGGCGTGGTCGCCAAGGTGGATCTGCGGGGCGACTACCCGATCATTATTCCTATCCCACAACCCGTTAAGGAGGAATCGTCCATGGTTATCGTGACGAACGTATCCCAGATCACCAAAGGCAGCGGAATGCTGCTCATCGAACGCTTCAACAAAGCAGGCAAGGTAGAAGGAATGAAAGGCTTCCTCGGCCTCGAGGTCATGCTGACGGAGAACACGAAGGAATACGACGAAGTGACGGTCAGCACGAGATGGGAGACCAAGGAGGACTTTCAAGCTTGGACGAAGAGCGAAGCGTTCCGGGAGTCTCATGCGCACCGCCAAACGCCGGAATATATCCTCTCGAACAAGATCGTCTTCTATGACGTGAAGGTCGTGCGCCAGCCGCTTGAGCAAGTAGAGAGCCCAAGCGCGTAACGAGAACTCCGAGGGCTTTCGAGAGACCGGTACGGCGGCTCTTGAGAGCCCTGTTTGCGAAAAAGCGTTGACAATAAAGCCCAATGATTGGTAGCATAAATGATAATAATTATCATTATCACTGAGATTGTGTGAAAGGCAGGGTAATCTTTTGAAAAATAGAGCGGTTTTTGGCGTCGCTGCGGCTGCGTTATGGATATGCATGATGATGTGGCCGAACGCGGCCAAGGTCGGGGCGGCGGTCGATAACGGCACTTACACAGCCGATTATCTGGTGCTCAAAGCCGAAGACGATTCCGTCTCCATGGCTAACGACTATTGGGAGAAACCGGCGACGGTTGTCATAGATGGCGGCAAGGCTACGGTACGGCTGTCGGTCAACCACAGCGCATGGGTAACTCAATTCAAAGTGCCGGGCAGCGGAGACGGTTATGTCGATACCAAAGTCATCGAGGAGAAGGACGATGTCCGGCTTGTCGAGTTCGCGGCGGACGTGACGAAGCCGATCGTGTCCAAGATCCACGTAACCGTTCCGGACATCGATTACGATCATGACTACACGATCCGGCTCGTGTTCGATATGAACAGCTTCAAGCCGGTGAAGGCGGCAGAAGCAGCGCCGTCCCCATCGCCATCCCCGAGCCCATCGTCCTCCCCGAGTCCGTCGCCGTCGGCGCAGCCATCCCCGTCGCCGGCTCCTGCGGCAACGGCGAAGCCTGCGGAATCGTCGGCTGTTCCTTCGGCGAAGCCGACCGAGCCTGCAAAGCCTGCCGAGACGATTAAACCTGCGGCGGCCGGCGAAACGCCGAAGCAAGCCGATTCCGCCGCGCAGCCGTCGGCTGCCGCTAGCGCGTCGGCTTCGGCGGAAGCAACGCCGGCACCGGAATCGCCACCCGCATCCCCAAGCGGCGCGGCTTCCTCGGAGGACGCGCCGGAAGCGACCGAAGCCGCGAACGCCGAGACGCCGGAAGAGAGCGACGGCGAAGCGTCGGCGAGCGAGACGGCAGGCGAACTGGCCGCAGGCGCAGCCGTCGAAGAAGCTTCGGCGTCCGCGGTCGCGGAAGAAGACGGCGGGGGATCGAACGCCGCCCTTATCTGGACCGTATCGATCGTCGGGTTGATCGTGCTCGCTGGCGCAGCCTGGTATCTCTGGAGAAGAAAGATCAGGCAGAACCCATCCGGCGGCATAGGAGGTTAATGCGGTGTTCTTATCGAGACTCAAGCTGCCCGTCATTGTCCTGGCGCTCCTTCTTGCTCTGACGGGCTGCGGCAACAACCAGCCGGAGGGGCAGGGAAGCGCCGCCGCCAAGCCGACGCCGTCTGCCTCGGCGGCGGGATCAGCTTCGGCCGAGGCGACCGCATCCCCGGAGGCTTCCCCGGCTTCCGCCGCCGAGGAGCATCGGATCGTCTCCACGACGGTGGCGATCACGCAAATTCTGGATAAGCTCGAGGTGGATCTGGTCGGAATCCCGACGAGCGCCAAGACGCTGCCGGAACGATACGAAGGCGTCACGAGGGTAGGCAACCCGATGAGCCCGGACCTGGAGCTCGTCAAATCGCTGAAGCCGACGGACGTGCTGTCGGTTACCACTCTCCAATACGAGCTCGAGCCGGTCTTCGAGGCGGCCAAGATCGACGCGACGTTCCTGGACCTGACGAGTCTGGCGCAGATGCAGGAAGAGATTACGAAGCTGGGCGAGAAATTCGGCAAGCAAGAGCAAGCCGCCGAGCTCGTCGGCGGCTACGACGCGAAGCTGAGCGAGATTCAAGCCGCCGTAGCCGGCAAGAAGACGCCGACGGTGCTTATCCTGCTTGGCGTTCCGGGGAGCTACCTGGTCGCGACGGAGCATTCCTACATCGGGGACCTGGTTCGTCTGCTTGGGGGCGTGAATATCGTCCAGGGCGAGAAGGTCGAGTTCCTGGCTTCGAACACGGAATATCTCCAGAAGTCGAACCCCGACGTTATCCTGCGCGCCGCCCACGGCATGCCGGAAGAGGTCGTGAAGATGTTCGACGAGGAATTTAAGAAGAACGATATCTGGAAGCACTTCGGCGCCGTTCAGAATGGGCGTGTCTACGACTTGGAGGAAGCCTTGTTCGGGACGACGGCGAACATCGCGGCGGACGAAGCGATGGAAGCTCTGCTTCCGATGCTGTACCCGTGATGCCGAACCCCGGCGAACGACTCATCGAATGGCGCAAAGGAAGATCTCTCATGGTTAGACGATTTAGCGTATTTCTCGTCATTTCGGCCCTATTGGTCTTTACCGCCGTGTTCTCCATGATGACCGGCAGCATTAAAGTCGGCTTCAACGAATTAATCCGGGGGCTTCTCTTCGGAGGAAGCGAGCAGGTCGAGATCATCCGCGATCTGCGCTTCCCCCGCATCGTCGTGTCGATGCTGACCGGAGCTTCGCTGGCCGTCTCCGGCGTGCTGTTGCAGGCCGTCATGAGAAACCCTCTGGCGGAGCCGGGCATCATCGGCATCTCTTCGGGAGCGGGGTTGGTGTCGCTGACGGTCGTAACGATTTTCCCGATGCTGTATTTCTGGTCGCCGCTGTTCTCCGTACTTGGAGGAGCGCTCGCCTGCTTCCTCGTCTATTCGTTGTCCTGGCGCTCGCAATTGAATCCGCTCCGGCTGATCCTGGTCGGCATCGCCATCAACGCGACCTTCACGGGATTGGGCCAGTCGTTCAATTATCGGGGAAGCTACGCGGTGACGACGGTGAACCAGGCGGTCTCGTCCATCTTCACGATGAAAATCTGGGAGGACGTCCATATCCTGGGCTTATTCGGAGGAATCGGGCTGCTGCTCTCTTTTCCCCTCGGGAGATGGTGCAACATGCTCGCTTTCCAGGACGAAACGGCCCGCAACCTCGGCCTAGGCATCGAGAGGGTCCGGCTAGCGATCTCCGCGGTGGCGGTGCTTCTGGCGTCCGTCGCTACGGCGATCGGGGGGCTTATCCTGTTCGTCGGACTGCTTGTCCCGCATATCGGAAGAACTCTGATCGGCTCCAACTACAAGCTGCTCATCCCGTTCTCGGCGGTCGGCGGGGCGCTTCTCGTGCTGGCGGCGGATACGATCGGGCGAACGGCGCTCGCGCCGGCGGAGATTCCCGCCTCGATCATCATGGCGGTCATCGGCGGCCCCTTCCTTATTATTATGTTGAAAAGAAGCGACAAGCTGGGCAACAAATAGACCCGCTCGTAAGGAGCTCGACACCCTGCGGCAAAGGAGGAACCTTAGTCAGCCATGAAGCAGCTGCTCGTAACGGATGACGATGCGAATAATCGGATGTTGATCAGCCATTTTCTCGCCCGGGAGGGGTTTCGCTCGTTCGAAGCCTCCAACGGCCTAGAGGCGATCGGCATCCTGAAGAAGCAATCCATCGACCTGGCCATTCTCGACGTCATGATGCCGGAGATGGACGGGCTGGAGCTGTGCGAATATATCCGCGAGAATTATGACATCCCGATCATTCTGCTGACGGCTCGCGATCAGATCGGCGACAAGGAGCAAGGATACCTGCGCGGAACCGACGATTACCTGACGAAGCCGTTCGAGCTGCCGGAGCTGCTGTTCCGGCTGAAGGCGCTGTTCCGGCGATATTCGCTGGCTTCGAGCGACAAGATCCGGCTTAACGAGCTCGTGATCGATCGGAAAAACTACGAGGTCGTCAATGGAGACGACGTGTTCTTCCCTCCGCTGAAGGAGTTCGAGCTTCTCGCCCAGCTGGCGGAATACCCCGGCAGGGTGTTCTCCCGCGACGAACTGATTCGATTGATATGGGGACCCGACTACAATGGAGACGAACGCACGGTAGACGTCCATATCAAGCGGCTTCGCAAAAGATTCCCCGAGGACAAGCAAGGCTTCGCCATTCAAACCATTCGAGGCATCGGGTATAAGCTTGAGGTATTCGTTTCATGAGATCGCTTTACTTCCGGGTCCTGCTCGTTACGATTTATGCCATCGCGATCAGCAGCTTCCTCGGCTTTTACTGCGCCAACCTGTTCTACGACTGGGAGCTGAAGAAGCATTACGACGCCAAGCTGTTCCGGATCGCCGAGGAGATTCGCGCTTATGTCCAGCAGTATCCCGAGACTCTGAACGATTATCTGGACAACGCCGCGACGATGGGATACCAAATTTACTTGTTGGGCGCCCGGGGCCGGGAATTTTTCCATGGGGGGAATTTCGAGGAGCTTGATCTTCCCCCCTCAGTGAAGGCAAGCGTGCTGGACGGAAGCGATTATCACGGCATTGCCGAATCTCCGAACCGTTTTTTTACCATCGGCTATTTCGACAATCGGTTAAGCAATACCGTCGGACTTCCCGTGATGGCCGGCACCGAGAAGTATGCGATGTTCCTGCGGGGCAATACCCGGGTGCAGTTCCAAGAGCTCGAAATCTTCTTTACGCTGATGTTCGTACTTACGGTGCTGTTCAGCATTCCTTATTTTCTGCTGAGCACGAGGTATTTGGTCCAGCCCATCGCCCGGCTGACCGAGGCGACCAAGCGGATCGCCCAAGGGAACTTCACCTTCAGCCTTCCGACCAAGAGGAGAGACGAGATCGGCCAGCTCGCCTCGCACTACGAGAAAATGGCGCGCAAGCTGGAGAGCTCCGACAAGGCGAAGAAGGAATTCGTGGCCAACGTGTCCCACGAGATCCAATCCCCGCTCGCGTCCATCCAGGGTTTTGCCGACTCTCTGCTTAACGAGGAGCTGACGGAGAACGAAATCCGCCGCTACGCCTCGATCATCGGACAGGAGACGCGGCAGCTGGCCGCCCTCAGCAGGCAGCTGCTGCTGTTGTCCTCCTTGGAGAACGAGGCCGAAATCGTGAATAAGCGGACCTTCGCGCTTCAGCCGCAGCTGCGGCGAGCGCTGCAGCTCCAGGAATGGCAGCTCCGCGAGAAAGAGATTGCGGTCCGCATGCGCGTGCCGAATTCCGTGCTCATCACCGGCGACGAGGTTCTGCTGATGCAGGTATGGACGAATCTGCTCTCCAATGCCGTGAAGCACGTTCCGGGCGGGAGATCCATCGAGATTCTTGCGTCCAAGGAACAGGGCTTCTGCGCGGTCACGATCGCCGATACGGGGGACGGCATCGACGAGATGAGCCTGCCCTACATCTTCGACCGTTTCTACCGGGGGGACCAGGCGCGGAAGCGGGGAGAAGGAAGCACCGGGCTCGGCTTGTCCATCGTGCAGAGGATCGTTCGCCTGCACGGAGGGACGATCGAAGTCGAAAGCCGCGCGGGGGAAGGGACCGCGTTCCATGTCCGCATACCGAACGAAAGAGGCTGACCCGGCGTCTAGCAAGGGGAAGAGCCTCTTTTTCCTGTCTAAGGATATTGATAAATAACCGGGAATTGGGTATTCTGATCCTTGAGTTGTGTCCATTGTGTGAACGACGACGATTCGGCGGACAACCTGGAGAACCGGAAGCGCGGCCGAAGAAGCCTTTTGTTCAATCCGAGCGAAGGTTATTTCTCATTCCCGTTTATTTTTTTCAAGATTACTTTTCATTGGATTCTTACTTTATCTTAGTAGTAAGAGTATACTTGATAAGATAATAGACATCGAAAGGAGGGGCCGATATGGCGGATACGTATCCCCTTTTCGACCTAGAGATGATGGTGACTTGGGGGGATTGCGATGCCGCGGGGATCTCTTACTACGCGAAGAGCTTCGATTGGTTCACGAATGCCCGAATGGGTCTTCTTGCGCATTATGGCTTCCCTTATATGCCGGAGTGGCATCATCAAGGAATCTCTCTTGTATGCCTGCACGCGGATTGCCAATATCGCAAGATGCTTCGTCCGGAGGAACGAATCGTCGTTCGAACCGAGCTTGCGGAGCTGACGCGGTCCCGGATGACCTTCGCCTACCGAATTCTTAAAGAAGGCGGAGCGCTGGCGGCGGAAGGACAGACTAAGCACGCTTACGTCGATAACGCGGGAGCGCCTTTTAACCTCGAGAGAAGGCACCCCGAATTGTGGGCGCGGTTGGCGGAGGCGGGCTTGATTTCGGAAAAACGCTAGTAGCTTAGAGGCATACGGGAGTGGATACGGCTTATGTTCAAAGAACGCATTGTCATTACCGGCATGGGAGCGGTCACGCCGATCGGAATCGGCGTCCCCGACTATTGGCGGAATTTGCTGTCGGGCAAGCCCGGCATCGGGCCGATCACCCGGTTCGATGCGGAAGGGCTTCCCGTTCGCATTGCCGGGGAGGTGAAGGACTTCGACCCGGCTCTTTACCTTCCGAAGAAGCTGATCGCGCAGACGGATATCTTCATGCAGTTCGCGTTCGCGGCGGCCGGAGAAGCGATTCAATCGGGCGGAATTGCCGGCATGCCGCCATCCAGGGTAGGGATCGTGCTCGGTACCGCGCTCGGAGGAATTTCGACGGCGGCGGGCACGCAGGAGCAGATCACGAGGAGCGGCAGTTATCGGGTGACGCCCCATCTCGTTCCCAAATTTCTGTCGAATATCGCCGCGGCCCATATCGCGATCGCGAACGGCTTCAAGGGACCGAGCTATACGGTGAGCACCGCTTGCTCCTCCGGAGCGGACGCGATCGGAATGGCCGCGATGCTGCTTCGGGCCGGACAAGCCGACGCCATCGTGGCGGCAGGCGCCGAGTCGATCCTGTGCGCGCTGATGGATGCCGGCTTATCGGCGGCCAGGGCGATGTCCGCGCGCAATGAGGAGCCCGAACGGGCGAGCCGCCCGTTCGACCGCGGCCGCGACGGCTTCGTCATGGGCGAAGGCGCCGGCGCGCTTATCGTGGAGACGTTGTCTTCGGCGCGAGCGCGCGGAGCTGAGATCTTGGCGGAGCTCCTGGGCTACGCGAACTGCACCGACGCCTATCACGTGACGTCTCCCGATCCCGACGGCAGCGGGGAGATCCGGTGCATGCGCCAAGCGCTTGCCGAAGCGGGACTCGCACCGGAAGACATCGGCTACGTCAACGCGCACGGCACCTCGACTCCCCTCGGGGACAAGGTAGAGAGCCAGGCGCTGCGCGAGGTGTTCGGGGAAGCGGCCGCGCGTATCCCGGTCAGCTCCACCAAGGGAGCGACGGGGCATCTGATGGGAGCCGGAGGCGTGACGGAGCTGATCGCCTGCATTCAGGCGATCCGGGAAGGAGTCGTTCCTCCGACCTTGAATTACGAGGAACCCGATCCGGAATGCGATTTGGATTACGTTCCTAACGAGTCCAGGGAAGCGAAGGTGGATGCCGCGATGTCCAACTCCTTCGGCTTCGGCGGGCAGAACACTTCGATTATCGTAGGTCGCTATCGGGAATAGCGCGGAAACTATTAGGATATGCCGTAGGAACGAGACCGTTTACAGAATGCACATTCGTCATCTCAGCGATCCCGGTTCCAGACATATCGTTCACTTAGTTCTTGGAAGGGATGATATCTTTGGAAAACAACAACTATACTTACGACGTTCGGATGTTCAAGGACACGTTCGAATACGAGTTTACTTACCTGAGCGGGTTCATGCGCAACGTGCATCGGTTCGCCCATCGCACGGCGGTTAGCGATCCGCTTCGCGAGCGGAGCTGGACCTATGCCGAATTGAACCGCGAGGCGAACCGGTTGGCCAACGCAATGGCGGCGGACGGAATCGGCAAGAACGAGCTGGTCGTTTATCAACTGCCGAATTCGCCGGAATTCATCTTCAGCTATCTTGCCCCGCAGAAGATCGGCGCGATCAACTGCCCGATCAACTTCCGCCTGTCTTCGGGCGAGACGGCCTTCATTCTCGACGACAGCCGTCCTTCCGTCTATATCTACGACGCGGAATTCCGGCAGACGGCGCTGGAGGCTCTGGAACTGGCCAAGCACAAGCCTCAGCGGATCGTTATGGTCGACGGGTCGGGAGCGGCCGAGCTTCCGGCAGGGCATGTGACTTATGCGGATTATACGGGCGGCAGGTCCGAGGACAATCCGGCGATCGAACGGCCGATGCACATTTACGACGAGAACACGCGTCTGTATACTTCCGGCACGACGGGCAGGCCCAAAGGGGTTCCGCTCAACAACATCAACGACGTTCTGTCCGCGCACGACGTCGCCATGCATTTTCCGCTGAACCCGATGGACAAGACGATGAACATGAGCCCCTGGTTCCACCGCGGAGGCATTCATTCGGGCGGCCCCGGACCTACTCTGTACGTAGGCGGGGAAGTCGTCGTCCTCCGTTCCTTCCATCCGAAGACTTGCCTGGAGCTGGCCGAGAAGGTCGGGGTCACGTTCCTCATCGGCGCTCCGCCTATGCTGAAGATGCTGCACGACCAGCAGTTGAAGAACCCCGTAGACCTGTCCAAGCTCAAAGGAATCGTGACGATGGGGGCTCCGCTGGAGAGGGAAGCCTGCATCAAGTTCCAGAAGGTGCTTACTCCGAATATTTTCAATGGCTACGGCACGACGGAAGCGTTCTGGAATACGTTCCTCCGGCCATACGATCTTCCCGATATGGCGGGCTCGGCCGGCCGCTCCTGCACGGATGACGACGTCGCCGTCGTCAAGGTGTTCCCGGACCGCCGCGCGGAGCCTCACGAGCTGGTCGCTCGCGACGGCACCGAGGTGGGCGAGGTCATCGTCAGAGCCCCCGGCAAAACGACCTATACCTACGTCAACAACGAGAAAGAAGCCGAGAAGGTGTTCTACAAGGGCTGGATCTACATCGGCGACATGGGCGTGTGGGACGAGAACGAATTCGTGACCATCGTCGGACGCAAGAACGACATGATCGTCTCCTCCGGCGAGAACATTCATCCCGTGCAGGTCGAGGAGATCCTGAACCAGCACCCCAAGGTTCAGCAATCCGTCGTCGTCGGGGTGCCGGACGAGCTGCGGGGCGAGTCGGTCGTCGCCTACATCATAAGGGAAGATGAGTCGCTGACGGCGAAGGAACTGAACAAGTACTGCAGCGAGCACAACATGCTGGCGACGTACAAGAAGCCGAGATTTTACCGGTTTATCGACGAGCTTCCTTACACGGCAACCGGCAAGAAGCGCCACTTCATCGTTCGGGCCATGGCGCTCGAGGATCAGAAGAACGGACTTTTCGAACGGCATTAATTCTTATATATGGGAAAAAGGAAAACCCGCAGGGCGGCCGTTTCGGCGGCTTCTGCGGGTTTCTTCGGGTTTCTGCGGGTTTCTTTGGGTTTCTTGCGTACTCTTGCGCTCGAATTACTTCTTAGCGAGCTTGGAGAGGTACTCTTCCAGTTGGCCGAGCGTTCCCGCGAAGCCGCCTTTGACCATCTCGATCGCGGCTTCGAACGTCTTGCGCTCCTTCTTGGTCGGGTCGATCGGAACGCCTCTCAGCGTCATGAACGTCTTGCCGTCCTTCGCCTCGAACGTGTAAACGTTCCGAATCTCGAGCGGCCAGTTCACGTTGAACGGAGCTCGAATCGCATGGCCTTCCGCGTCGGAAAAGGAATTCCGGTAGACAAGCCTATCGGGCTTCGCGATCTCCTCGTAAACGAACTTGCCCCACATGAGCTGCCCCTCCGGCGACTTTTGGCTGTAAAGGAAGACGCCTTCCGGCTGCGGTTCGAAGCGGGCAACGTCCATTTCATAGCCTTGCGGCCCCCACCACTGAAGAAGATGCTCCGATTGGGTGAACACTTCGAAGACAAGCTCGCGGGGAGCGTCCAGCGTTCGGGTGACGATGAGCTCGGCATCGGATTTTTGAGGTCTTAGCGGTTTAAGTTTCATCCTGTCCTCCTGGGCATGCAACGCGGTTTGCGGATTGCGGGCGTACTCGTTATGGCGTTCTGTCGGCGTCGCCCTTGGGAGGCTCTTGGGCCGAAAGACCCTGAAGCTCGCTTAAGTAATCGTCCAGACGATCGAACCGTTCCTCCCAAAGCCGGCGGAAGGCGCCCAGCCATTCGTCCATCTCGGCAAGCGGTCTCGGCCTCAGCTTATAGATGCGTCGGTTCGCCACTTTATGCACTTCCACGAGTCCGGCATCGCTCAGCACCTTCAGGTGCTTGGAGGTCTGCGGCTGATTGAGATGCAGTCTATCGGCAATCTCGTTGACGGACATGGGTCCCTTGAGCAGGAGCTCGACCATATCCAGACGGTTCGTCTCGGCTAACGCGCCGAAAACGCTAATGTTCATGGCTAATCACTCCAACGTCATGCTGCTAATTGGATTATAACTTATCGTACGCTTGACGCGTCAAGCGAATGCTCCCGATTAGCGTCGCAACCACCGGAATCAGGCGATCTCTCCTTTGACGAACAGCTCGTCAAGATGGTTAAAGATCATCGTCATTCCTTCGACCATTCCCATCTTGAGGGTAGCCTGAAGGTCGGCTTGGGTGTCGAACTGAACCCGGATCGTCAGCTTCGTTCGGCCTTCGAACGGCTCGAACGTTACTTTATTGAGCTGCTCCGGAATGTCGTCGGTCGCGTTCCCGTGCTCGTCGGCGAAGGTGCTCGTGTATTCTAGACGCTCCGGCCGGACGATCTCGCGGTAGACGCTTCGGGCCCAATGCACTTCTCCTTCGGGCGAGCACATGCTGTAATGCCACACGCCTCCCGGGCGCAGGTCGACGTTGCAGGTGGGGATCGTGTAAGGAAGCGGCGCCCACCAGCGCTTCAGATGCTCCGGCTGGGTGTACGCGTCGAACACCAGCTCGGGCGGGGCGTTGAAAATCCGTTCCGTGATAAATTCCTTCTCCTCGATGCGGGTCGTGACGGCGTTGTTCGCGGATTGGTTTGTCGTCATTGTTTATTATCCTCCATTCAATTAAGGGTAAGGCTTCTTGATTAAAATATACACGATAGGGAATATTCCTGTAAAGGAATATTTATTTCTAGTTTGGGGAAGCGGGCGAGATGTGCGGGAAAACAGTGCAACGGCGGGAGGGAGGAGGGTGAAGCGTGCGAGATGAGTAGAATTACCGTGTAACGGAGAGCAGAAGGAGGGGGAAGCGGGCGAGATGTGCGGGAAATCCGTGCAACGGCGGGCAGAAGGAGGGAGAAGCGGGCGAGATGTGCGGGAAATCCGTGCAACGGCGGGCAGAAAGAGGGGGAAGCGGGCGAGATGTGCGGAAAAACCGTGTAACAAGGGCAAGGCGAGGGAGAACCAGACTGTTGAGTAACCATTACTCAACTGGATGCGGTCATGCGGCGATGGAGATGAAGTTGAGTAACTCTTTCTCTCCGATTGAAGGTATAATTTGCTTTTGTAAGCTTGTGGCATAATGAATGAAGATCATGGATCGTACAACGAAGGAGCAAGGAATGTCTAACCGTATTTGGAATGTATGCCTTATCCTGCTGGGCTGCGCGTTTCTGGTCCTGCTCGCGGATTTTGCGATTTCCGCGGGCCGGACCCGCGAGCTTGCTTTGAAGCTTCAACCGCAGAACGCCGCGGAACCTGCGCCATTGCGTGTTGCGCTGATCTCGCAGGAGCTGAACAATCCGTTCTGGCGTTCGATCGAAGAAGGCGCCCGCGACTCGGCGCGGAAGTACGGAATGGAGATCGAGTATGCCGGCCCGCTGCGGATCGACGCCGCCGAGCAGGTCCGTCTGCTCGAGAAAGCGGTCGCTTCGGGGGTCGACGCGCTGCTGCTGCAGGGACTTGGGGATCCGGCTTACGCGAAGCTGATCGACGATGCGTCGGAGCGGGGAATTCCGGTCGTCGCCGTGGATGCGGACGAGCCGGAGAGCCGGAGAATCGCCTATGTCGGAACGGACAATCGGGCGGCCGGAGAGACGATGGGAAAGCTGGTGACCGAGGCAATCGGCGGATCGGGACGAATCGGCGTGCTGCTCGGAAGCGAAGCGACCAATCAGCAGCTTCGGTTGGACGGCTTCCGCGCCGTCATCAGCCGATATCCCTCCATGTCCGTCGCCGACATAAGAATCTCCCATATATCCCGTCTGCAGGCGGCGAAGCAGGCTCAAGAGATGCTTCAGAAATATCCGGATTTGAAGGCGATCGTCGGGTTCAGCGCGCTGGACGGCTTGGGGATCGCGGAGGCAACGGCGCTGGCAGGCGCTTCGAACGTGCGGGTCTTCGCGTTCGACGATCTGGAGAATACGAGGCAGGCGATCCGGAACGGCCGGATCGTAGCGACGATCGTTCAGAATCCTTACCGCATAGGGGAGGAAGCGATCGGCGTTTTGCATGATTATCTCGCTGGCGGGACAGGAACCGAGCTGCACTATTCGGACGCGACTGTTCTGGATCGCCGCGCTCTTCTTGCCGAAGAGGACGAGGAGGACGAGGAGGGCGGAGAGGGCACGGAAAGCACGGACGGCAGGGATGGCAAGGAAGAAGTGAATGGCAAGGAAGACGCGAATGGCAAGGAGGAGCTCCAATGACGATCCGCTCCAAGCTGCTCATCGTTATCCCTCTTCTCATTCTTCTTGCAAACGGAGTTTATTTCTTCTTGTTCCGTAGCGCCGCGGTCGTCCAGTCCAGCTATGACCGGATGATGGACCGGGTGCTCGGCTATCGGCAATCCGTCCAGAGCGCCGAGCTGTCGCTGGAGGCTCTATACGGCTATCTGCTGAACCCGGATTCCGCAACGAAAGCGGAGTTCGCTTCCGCCAGGTCGGAGCTGGAGAAGGGGCGAGAGGCTCTGGAGCGAGGTGAGCGACCGGCCGTGGTCGCTTCTTCCGCGGTCGGGTTTATTCAATTGCTGCGGACGCTGGCCGTACAAGAGGACGAAGCTCTCTCCGCGGCGGAGTCCCCGTCGGACGCGCTTATGCGGTACGAGTCGGCGGAGAAGACCGTCGGCTTCGTTCGCGAAGCCGGGGAGGCGCTCGTCGAGCTCGAGTTGAGCGTGGACAAGCCGATTTTCCGCAGCATTCAGGAGGAGAACGCGAGGATGAACCGGTTGGGCATCGCCATTCTCGCGGTTCAGACTTTGCTCGGCGTCGCGCTGGCTTATTGGATCTCCCGAGGCGTAACGGTTCCCGTCGAGCGGCTCGTTAAGGCGGCGAAGCACGTATCCGAAGGCAAACCCCAAGAAGCGCTTCCCGCCCTCCCGTCGTCCGACTCCAAGGACGAGCTGGGGGTGCTGACGGGCGCATTCCTGCAGATGCTGGACGATCTGAAGGCTTCCGCGGAACGCGACCGGGAACGGCTGGAGCAGGACCGTTTGGTCAAGGAGCTCGAGCTGCGGGCGCTGCAGAGCCAGATTCATCCGCACTTTCTGTTCAACTCGCTGAACGTGCTGTCCAAGCTCGCTCTGATCGAAGGGGCGGAGCAGACGAGCGACCTTATCGTGTCCATGTCGAAGATGATCCGTTACGTCCTACGCAACCCGGACGAACCGGTGACTCTCCGCGAGGAGCTTGGGCACGTGGCCGATTATGTCGCCATCCAGCAGGCCCGCTTCCGAAGCCGAGTCCGGTTCGTGACCGAAGCGGACGAAGCCGCTCTATCCGCGCGAATTCCGTCGCTCACGATTCAGCCGCTCGTGGAGAACGCGTTCGTTCACGGAATCGAACGGCTCGAGGGGGGCGGGGAGATTCGCCTGACCGTAGAGACGGACGGATCGGACGCGATCGTCTCGGTATCGGACAACGGCGTCGGCATGGACGAGGCGACGATCCGGTCGCTGCTGCGAATGGAATACGAGGAAAATGCCGCGCCGGATCGAATGTCCGCGGGACTCGGCACCCGCAACGTGTTTCGCAGGCTGCAGCTGTTCGGCGGACGGGACGATGCGGTGAGAATTAGCAGCAGGCCCGGAGCCGGCACGACGGTAACGGTGCGCATTCCCATGAATAAGGAGGTTGAGAAGAGAGATGTACCGTCTATTGATCGCGGATGACGAGGCGCTGGAGAGAGAAGGCTTGGAGCTGATCGTTCGCCGCCAGCTCCCGGATACGTTCGAGATTCTTCATGCCGAGAACGGTAGGCAGGCAATCGAGCTCGCCGAGGAACGCCGCCCGCATATCGTCTTCATGGACGTGCAGATGCCGGGGATTCAAGGGATCGATGCTCTGAAAGAGATCCGGAAGACTCTCCCCGAAGCCAAGTTCGTGCTGGTGACGGCGTACGACTCGTTCGCCTATGCCCGGGAAGCGATGCCGCTCGGCGTGCGGGAATATATCGTGAAGCCGGCCGGCCGGGAGCAGATCGCGGCGCTCCTATCCAAATTAGTCGATGAGCTGGAACGGGAGAAAGGCCTTCGCGCGGAGCAGCTGGAGCTGAAAAACCGGGTATCCACGCTGCAACCGATCGTCGAGAACGAGCTTGCTCTAACGCTGATGGTCGATCAAGTGCTGGACGCCGACATCGGCCAACTCTCCGAGTGGCTGGATTTTCCTCTGGAAGATTGCCGTTGCATCGTAACGGCTTTTCCCGGCTCCCCGGATTCGGCTTCGGCCGCCGATCGCCGCTCGCTCTTCGAAACGATCCGCCGATTCGCGAAGTCGCATGGTCCCTGCATCGTCAGTTCGATTCTGGAGCACCATCTGGCGATCTTCCTCCGCAGGCCGGCCTCGAACGCGGGCGAGTGGAAGGAGGAAGCCGTCCGCTTCGCCGAACGTCTTCGCGAAACCGTACGCGCCCAGACCGGACGGGAGCCTTCCGTCGGCATCGGCAGTCTTCGCAGCGGCGCGGAAGGGCTGCGCAACTCGTATTTCGAGGCGGTATTCGCCTCGACCTTCTCTTCGAGAGACGGAGAGGTGTGCCTCTTCGACGACTTGAAGCAAGGCAAAACCGAAGGCCTGCCGATCGGGAGCAGCGCGGAAGAGCGAGGTTACGTCCTCTCCGCGCTTATCCGGATTCGCGAGCTGCGAGAGGAGCAGACCTCATCGGTTATCGATCGCTCCAAAGCCTACATCCGGCAGCGCTTCGCCGAGGAATTGTCGCTGGAGGACGTCGCGAATCACGTTCATCTGAATCCGTTCTACTTCAGCAAGGTTTTCAAACAGCACGTCGGCGAGACGTTTATCGACTATTTGACGGGCGTTCGAATCGACAAGGCCAAGCAGCTGATCGAGGAGGATCGGCTGAGTCTTAAGGAAGTATGTTACGAGGTCGGCTACAAGGACCCGAATTATTTCAGCCGGGTGTTCAAGAAGGTGACCGGCGTCGCCCCTTCGGAATACCGAACCCGAAATATTTGAAATCCGAAGCTCCGTGCCCGTCGTCGGGCATGGACTTTTTTGTTATCGACCCTCAAGAAAGTGAAGACGGACCGACCTCGACGGCGGCCGAAGGAGCTGCTGCAAGATTAGTGCGGGTATGGAGCAAAATAATGCTGAACCTCGGCTCCGACGTCGCCCGGAACGAGTGCTATACTGAAGCTCGCTTCGACAGAAAGCTTACGGAAGGGAGACTTCTTTATGACAACTCATGCCAAAGGAAGCGGGCAAACCGGCAAGCCGAACATGCGGTACGTCACCCTCGTGTCGATCGCCGCGGCGCTCGGCGGCCTGTTGTTCGGCTTCGATACGGCGGTCGTATCCGGAGCCATCGGCTTCTTGGAAAATAAATTTCAATTAAACGACGTTCAAGTCGGCTGGGCGGTGTCCAGCCTGATCATCGGTTGCATCGTGGGAGCCGCGGCTTCGGGCTGGCTCAGCGACGGGCTCGGGCGGAAAAAGGTGCTGATCGGGGCGGCTCTGCTCTTCGTCATCGGTTCCATCGGATCCGCGCTGCCGGAGACGTTCACCGGGTATATCGTCGCCCGCATGATCGGCGGCTTGGGCATCGGCGTTATCTCGACGCTCAGCCCGCTATACAACGCGGAAATCGCGCCCGCCCGGTACCGCGGGCGTTTGGTGGCTCTTAATCAGTTCGCGGTCGTCACCGGTATCTTCCTGACTTATTTCGTCAATTCCGGGTTAGCCGGGTATGGAGACGACGCTTGGGACGTCTCGACGGCATGGAGATGGATGTTCGGCGTCGGCGCGATCCCGGGCTTGATCTACATGATCCTGCTGCTCGTCGTGCCGGAAAGCCCTCGCTGGCTGATCAAGCAAGGCCGCGCGGAACAGGCTCTGCCGATTCTCATCCGCATTCACGGAGAAGAAGCCGCCAAGCGGGAAGTGCTCGAGATCAAGGAATCGTTTAAGGAGAAGAAGACTCCGCTTCGCGAGCTGTTTAAGCCCGGCTTGCGCTTCGCGCTCTTCGTCGGCGTCGTGATCGCCGTGCTGCAGCAGGTAACGGGCATCAACGCGATTCTCTATTACGCTCCGGAGATCCTGAAGGAAACGGGCGCGGGAACGAACGCGGCCCTCATCCAGACGATCCTGGTCGGCTTCATCAACTTCGCGTTCACGATTCTGTCCATATGGCTGATCGACAAGGTCGGACGCAAGGCGCTGCTGCTTGTCGGTTCGGCCGTCATGGCCGCAAGCCTGATTCTCATCGGCTTCGTCTTCCAGACCGGGAACAGCTCGGGCTACCTGGTTCTGGGGCTGATCCTCGTCTACGTCGCGGCATTCGCGATCTCCCTCGGACCGGTTGTCTGGGTTCTCCTGTCCGAAATCTTCCCGAGCCGCGTGCGGGGAAGGGCGACGGCGATCGCCTCGATGGCGCTCTGGGCGGCGGACTATGCCGTCTCCCAATCGTTCCCGCCGCTTCTTAACGCGGCAGGACCTGCCGGAACGTATTGGATATTCGGCGCCTTGTCCCTGCTTACGGTTCTATTCACCTGGAAGTTCGTGCCCGAGACGAAGGGCAAGTCGCTGGAAGAGATGGAAGCGATGTGGGCGAACCGGGAAACCGACGGCGAGTCGGTAAGGTTAAACGAAGCAAGAAACCATTAAATGATTGCAAAAAAGACGCTGTCCACAGGCCGTAACCGGCCAAGCGGACAACGTCTTTTTGCATTTTGCTTTACTTCGCGATAACCCCGCAGGCGATCCTGGCACCGGAATTGCCGGCCGGATCGGTTACGTAATCGTCCGCCTTCTCGTGGATGACGAGCGCGGTGCCGCCTTCCTTCAGAAGAGAGTTCGGCTCTCCCGGCTTCAGCGTCACGTTGCGGCTGTTGATGACGACGTGAACGTTCCCGCTCTGATCGACGGAGATATTCGGCAGATCTCCCGCATGGAACCCCTTCGGATTGTGAAAGCCGTGTTCCTTGGTGGCAGGGTTGAAGTGCGCCTGCGCGCTCTCGAAGCTCGGAGGATCGCACTTGCCCGTCTCATGGAAGTGGATGCCGTGAGTTCCCGCCGGAAGTCCTTGGGCTTGCAATTCGATCCGGACGGTATCCGCCATCTGCGTAAGGACGGCCGTCCCGACCTGTGCGCCTTGGCCGTTGATGATCTTGGCCGTGACGGAAAGCGTGTCCGGCGACGGTTCGGGAGCCGGCTTCGCTTTGGGCTTCGCCTCGGCGTTCGGGGCGATGAGAATGGCGGCCAACGCGAAGATCGCCATGGCTCTGGCCGCCTGGGAAGTAAACTTCATCTCTGGATGTCCTCCTGAAGGAAATGGTGTTTGCCTTGCTAGTATTTCCTTATTGCGGAGGGACATACGGTTAAGATTTCCACTTGGCCGCCCAACGATCCATTTCTTCGAGCACGCCGTGAAAGTCCATGCCTTTCTCGGTGAGGGAGTATTCGACGGTAACGGGGACGGTCGGGAACACTTCCCGGCGAACGACCCCGGTCTTCTCCAGATGGCGAAGCGTATCCGTGAGCGATTGGGTACGGACGATGGCCAGATTGCGAAGCAGCTGCTTGAAGCGCTGCGGGCCCTTGTAGAGCTGCGCGATGACGATGAAGGACCACTTGGCGCCGATAATTTGCAGCACCTCGCAGATGTTCGGCTGAAGATCCTCTTCCTCTGTCTCCTCCTTGGTCGCTTGTACCGCAAACAGATGGTCCAGTTTCTCGTTCGAAGCGGAAGCGGTCATCTTTTTTATCCTCCATTCACTTACAATAAGTTAGTTGGTCCGAATAACTGGATAATGTCAAACGAAATTGCCTTCTTACATTTTGATAGTGAGCTAATTATAATGGCAATCAAATCCAACTTGCAACCGAAAGGATGATTGTCATGACTCGAAGAAATTTAATTTATGTTTATTTGTTGGCTTTGGGGGCTTTCTTCACGGCGACCTCCGAGCTGGTGGTCGGCGGCCTCTTGAATATCATAGCGGAGGACATGGAGGTCTCCGTCTCCCTGGCGGGACAGCTGGTCACGGCTTATTCTCTCGCCTTCGCGATCGGAACGCCGGTCGTCGTCGCGCTGACCTCGCGAATGAAACGCAAATCGGTCCTATCCGGCTCGCTTCTGGTATTCCTGCTCGGCAGCATCGTCGCTCTGTTCAGCGGTTCCTTCGGGATGCTTATGGTATCCCGGATCGTGCTGGGGCTAAGCTCCGGCGTGTACGCCGTCGTCGCCATCGGCTCGGTCGCGAAGCTGGTGCCGCCGGAACGGACGGGACGCGCGGTCGGCATGATCGCCTTGGCCTTCAGCCTGTCGATGGTACTGGGCGTTCCGATGGGAATCGCCATCTCGGATTGGTGGGATTGGAGAGCGGTGTTCGCCGTCCTGGGTGCCGCGACGCTGCCGATTTTCTTTATCCTTCGCCGAATGCTGCCCGACATCGAAGGAGACGAACCCGTTCCGTTCAAAAGCCAGTTCGCGGTATTCCGCCAACGGATCGTTCTGGCGACGTTCCTGCTCTCGTTCCTCTGGGCTTCCGGCAACTCGATCATCTACTCGTACATGACTCCTTTTCTTCAGACCGTCCTGCGATTTACCACGGGGGAGGTCGGCGCGATGCTGCTGGCGTTGGGGATATTCGGCATGCTGGGCTCCCGGCTGGGAGGAATCGGAGTCGATCGGCTGGGAACCGTCCGGATGCTCGTGCTAAGCTTGACGCTCCATATCGCCGCGTTGGCGCTGCTTCCGCTATTTGAACATTCGACCTTTGGGGCGCTGGCCGTCATTATCCTATGGGCGTTCTCGATGTTTATGTCGGCGCCGGCGCTCAATACCTACTTTATTCAACTGGCTCCCCGGAAAGCGCAATTCGTTCTCGGCCTGAACACGTCGTTCACCCACCTGGGCCTGGCGGCCGGGGCGGGAGCCGGCGGGCTGATGATCGATTGGAGCGCGACGCCTCTTTACAATCCATGGCTGGCCAGCCTGCTGGGAGTCGTCGGAATGGGCATCGCGTGGTACTCCTTCCGATTGAAGGGCAGAATCGTCCCGAGTCCCGCCGCTTAACGCTCGACGGGTGAATGGCAACGGTGTCTTTTCCGCGCGGTTCTGGTAAAATGAATGGAATCACCCGCATGCGGAAAAGGGAGAACTTGCATGAAATTCGGTTTCGACATCGACGATACGTTGATCAATCTGCGCGAGCATGCCTTTAACCTCTATCAGAAGAAATTGAATAAGAGCGTAGAGCATGAGAAGTTTCTGGCCTTGAAAAGCGTTCCGATCCATGAGCTGTTCGGGATGACGACCGAAGAGGGCGGAAGAATGTGGAACAGCTTGCGCGAAGAAATTTATTATACGGATTGCCCGCCGTTCCCGCATGCCGTCGAAGCGCTCCAGGAGCTCATTCGGCAAGGCCATGAGGTATACTATATTACGGCACGAGCTCCGGAGTATTGCGAGAGAACGAAGCAGTGGATCGCGGAGGCCGGTTTTCCCGTGGAAGAGGGTCGGTTCTACTGCGGCATGGGGGATACGGAGAAGGTTCACATCATTCGGAAGCTAGGGCTCGATTATTACTTCGACGACAAGCCGGCGGTGCTCGACACGCTGATGGAGCTGCCTCTGAAAGTGTACGTGAGGGACAATTCGTACAATCGCCACCTCGACATTCCGCGGATCACGACCTGGAGCGAGCTGCTCGAGATCTTACGGGAAGCAGGAGACCGGTGATATCATGCAAGAGACTATTCTAGGAAGAGAGCGGGATTCAGGATGGACGCGAATGCCCAGCTGACAATTATGAAGGTGCTGTCGAACGAGACCCGTCTTAGCATCCTTCAGTGGCTGAAGGAACCGGAGAAACACTTCGTTCCGCAAAATATTCCCGAGAGCGCGTCCTTCGACGGAGGAGTATGCGTGGGCAGCATTCAGGAGAAAACCGGACTCGCGCAGTCGGTCATCTCCGGCTATCTGAGCTCCATGCAGAAATCCGGCTTGCTCGAGTGCAAGCGCGTCGGCCAATGGACGTATTACCGCCGGAACGAGCCGGTCATCGAGGAGTTTCTCGAGAGCCTGAGCTCGCAGCTTTAAACGGATGAGCGGGCATAAGCGGAGTCGCCAGAGGCGGTAGGGGCGGCGGATTGCCGGATCGCCGGATCGTAGGGGCGCCGGTTCGCTGTATCGCCGGAGATGGCCGAAGGGCCATCTTTTTTATATCGGGGTGTTGAAAGGAAGAATTTTCTGAATATAATGAATTTATATCAAGAAGGTAGGTGTGACTGGCGTAACGTGGAGAACCACGAGGGAGCACCTATTTCATAAGCCGTACGCCTGGGCGAAGCATTCGGTCGATGACCGGATGCTTTTATTTTCTTATCCGGGGGAGAGGATAGCATGGAACAGGCGCGTCAGGCAAGGAACGTGGTGATTCTGATTTACGAAAAGGTGGAGCCGCTCGATTTCGTCGGGCCTTTCGAGGCGTTTATCTCGGCAAGCGACTTCGGGCGGGACTTCAACGTGTACACCGTGGCGGAGAGAGAGGGGGCCGTGGCGGCCGTCGGCAATCTGAGCGTCAACCCCGCGTATGCATTCGATTCTTGCCCCAAGCCCGACATCCTGATCGTTCCGGGCGGTTGGGGCTCGCGCAAGGAGAGGCTCAACCCGGCGATCGTGAATTGGGTGAGGGAAGCGTCCGGCGAGGCGGAGCTGGTTTTGTCCGTGTGCACCGGGGCTTTGATATTGGCGGCAACAGGGTTGCTGGACGGCCTGGATGTGACGACCAATCGTTCGGCTATGCATGAGCTAAGGGCGGCGGTTCCCTCGACCACCCGAGTGATCGAAGGCGTACGGTACGTGGATAACGGAAAGATCGTCCTGTCCGCCGGCGTATCGGCCGGCATCGATGCCTCGCTCTATGTCGTGGGCAAGCTGCTGGGAATCGAGCGGGCGGAGAAGGCGGCGACCATCATGGAGTATGATTGGCGACGGGAGTAGACCGTTCGTTTCGGGGCATTAGGCGTGAAGACCATCCATCGGATGGTCTTTTTGCGCGGGACGAGCCGTGGGAATATCGTTTCGGAGTTACTCCCGTGCCGGCGTTGTGCGGAAAAGTCGTGTATCTCTGCCTCGGCAAGCCGCTCTGGGGTGGCGTTGTGCGGAAAAGTCGTGTATCACCGCCTCGGAAGGCTACTCTGGGGCGCGTTGCACGGAAAAGTCGTGCATCTCCGCCTCGGCAGGTCGCTCTGGGGTGGCGTTGTGCGGAAAAGCCGTGTATCACCGCCTCGGAAGGCTACTCTGGGGCGCGTTGCACGGAAAAGTCGTGCATCTCTGAGTATGTGGGTATCCTCTTTATGGTGCAAAATAGGAATGCTCACTAGAATGCTCACGTAGTTGCCGCCCGTACCGTATCGGCAAGCCCGTTCGATCCCCAAGTACGTCATTGACTTGGCAACTTTATATTTACATATCTATAAAAATAGATATAATAAAGAAACACCAAGAATATCACTCGGAATAAAAGGCGGATATGAGGAGCCGATAAGAATCATTAAGAATCTTCTCTGTCCGAAATATAAGGAGGAAGTAACGATGACCATTAAATCGCCTAGCGTGGATGCTTTGTTTCGCCCCTTCGACAGCGAGAAATTAAGTTTGTCCAACCGCATCGTGATGGCTCCGATGACGCGCAGCTTCTCGCCGCGCGGCGTTCCGGGACCGGACGTGGCGGCTTATTACAGGCGGCGCGCGGAGAACGGCGTCGGCCTGATCGTGACCGAAGGAACGGTCATCGAGCACCCGGCGGCCGCGGCGGATCGCGACGTCCCGCACTTCTACGGCGAAGAAGCGCTGCAGGGCTGGGCGAACGTCGTGCGCGAGGTGCATGAAGCCGGAGGCAAAATCATCCCTCAGATCTGGCATGTCGGCATGGCCCGCAACCCGGCTGTTTTCCCCGAATCGGACGCGGTTCCGGTCGGCCCTTCGGGATTGACCGCCGACGGGGCGCAGACGGGTCACGCTTTGAGCGTCGAAGAAATCAAAGGGCTGGTGAACGCCTACGCCGAAGCCGCGGCGAACGCGAAGAAGCTAGGCTTCGACGGCGTCGAGATCCACGGCGCCCACGGCTACCTAATCGATCAGTTCCTGTGGGAGCGGACGAACAAGCGAACGGATGAATACGGCGGCGACATGCTGGGAAGAACGCGGTTCGCCGCGGAAGTCGTTGCGGCGGTCCGTGCGGCCGTGGGACCGGACTTCCCGATCGTGCTGCGCCTCTCCCAGTGGAAGTCGGTCGATTACCGAGCGAGGCTCGCTCCGACGCCGGAGCTTCTCGGCGAGCTGCTGAAGCCGCTCGTCGATGCGGGCGTCGACATTTTCCACGCCTCGACCCGCCGCTTCTGGGAGCCGGAGTATGAAGGCTCCGACCTCAACTTCGCAGGCTGGATCAAGAAGCTGACCGGCAAGCCGGCGATTACGGTCGGATCGGTCGGCCTGGACGACGACTTCATGAACACGTTCAAGCCGACCAGCGAAGGAGCCGGCAATGCGGATATCGAAGCCCTCCTGCGCAGGCTGGAGGACGGGGAATTCGACCTCGTCGCCGTCGGCCGCGCCTTGCTGGCCGATCCCGCCTGGGCCGCCAAGATTCGCGACGGCAAGCTCGACGAGCTGGTTCCGTTCACCCGCGAGGCGTTGCAAAGCTTGTCTTGATTAGAGAAGCAAGAAGCCATCGAGGAGACCCCATAAACGGGATCTCCTCGATGGCTTTTCTCATTCCGCCAATCCGATCCGCACGTACTGCTCCGGAGGCGCGTCGTTCGCCGCCATCAGCTTCTTCAGCAAATCGATCATTCTCGCTTCGATTGCCGGATCCTGGATCGGATGCCTCTGCTCGGGGTCCTGCTCGAGATCGAACAGCAGCGTGCCGTATTGATGCAGATGGCCATAAGTGCTTGCCGGAATCCGCAGCAGCTTGGTTCCCTTGGTGAAGGAGAACGGCTCCGACAGCTCCGCGTCCCGCAGCTCCTCCGGCCGGAACCGGCTCCTCATATGGGTCGGCATCAGCGTGTAGTCGTAGAGCGGACGGTTGTCCGGGGACGCGGCTGCGCGCATGTAGACGTACCTTCCGTCGGTCACGTTCACGTGTCCGCCATGCAAGCCGAACAGAGCCGCCTCCCGCACGGACTTGTCGGAAGCGATCGTCTCGGACAGCGGCTTGCCCTGCATATCCTTCGGCAGAGGCAGGCCGAAGAAGTCCAGCAGCGTGGCGGGCAGATCGACGGTTTGGACGAGACTGCGGCGATTGACCCCTTGGACCCGGCTCCGGGGATCCCAGATGAAGAGAGGGGTATGGGCCACTTCGTTATAGAACGGTTGAACGCACTTCGCCCATTGATCGTGCTCCCCGAGCAGGAACCCGTGGTCGGTGTTGACGATCAGCATCGTGTCGTCCCACAGCCCGAGCTCATCCATCGTATCGAAAACCCGCCCCAAATAATGGTCGCACATGCTGAGCAGCGCCAGGTACTCGTACCGGAGATGCTCGACCTCCTCCTTCGTCTCGGTGACGGGACCGTAAGTCGGCCAATCGAACGCTCTTCCTTCGTAACGGTGGGGATACAGATTTTTGTACAATTCCGGGCTGTAAAACGGCTCGTGCGGGTCGAACGTCTCGAGCTGCAGGAACCAGCGGTCCTCGTCCGCGTTCTTGCGGATGAATTCCAGTCCCTTGGAGAAGGTTCGGGCTTGCGGAAATTCCTTTTCCTCCCGAATGTACTTGCGGTTGATCCGATCCTGCCTGCCCAGCTTATGGGCATACGGATGAAGCTGTCCTAACTCCTCGGGCAGTCCTTCGTCGTTTACTTCGCCTTTCCACGGATCTCCTTCCTGTCCCCTTATGAGCTCGAAGCTTCGATAGCGCGGATGATAGGTGCCGCCGCCGTCCTCCCAGTAGTGCTGGTGGTCCGTGACCAGGTGGGTGTAGACGCCCGCGTCGCCGAGCAGCTCGATGGCGGAATCGTCGAACGGCTCCAGCGGTCCCCAGCTGCGGTGCAGGAAGTTGTGCCTTCCCGTATGAAGCTCGCGGCGGGCCGGCATGCATGGCATGCTGCCGATATAGCTGTTGTCGAAGACGGCCGTTCTCTCGGCCAATCTCTTGAAGTTTGGGGTATGAATCCAGTCCGGAGCCCCATAAGGAGAGAGCATCCGGCGGTTAAGCGTATCGAACATGACCATGATGGCTTTCAATCGTTATCATCCTTTCACTCCGGTGGATACCATGCTCCGAATAAACTGCTTTTGGAAAACAAAAAACATGATCAGAATCGGAATCGACACGAGCAGGGAGGCCGCCATCAGCAGGTTGTACTGCACCTGGTGCTCCCCGCGGAACACCTGCAAGCCGAGCTGTACCGTCCGCATTCCGGGAGAGTTGGTATAAAGAAGCGGGTGGAAAAAATCGTTCCAGACGGAGACGAATTTGAAAATGCCGAGAGTCGCGAGAAGCGGGCCGCTCAGCGGGAGATAGACGGAGAAGAACAGCCGCAGGTAGCCGGCTCCGTCGATGTAGGAAGCGTCGTCCAGCGCTTTCGGGAATTGCAGGTAGAATTGCCGGGCCATGAAGACGCCGAACGCGCCGGCCAGCTCGGGAACGATCAGCGCCCAATAGCTGTCCAACCAGCCGTTGCCGCCCTGTCCGAGCCAATCGTTGCCCCCGAACAAGGGGATGGATTTCATGATGATAAACTGCGGAATGACCGTTACCTGGGCGGGGATCATCAATCCGAGCAGCAGCAGCAGGAAGAGAGGGGTGCGACCGGGAAAACGAATTCGAGCAAACGTAAATCCGGCGAGCAGATTCAGCACGAGGCTTCCTCCGACGGCGGCCGCGGTCACGATAGCCGAGTTGCGGATAAAGACGCCCCAATCCGCCATCTCCCACGCGCGAGAATAATTCTCCGGATGCCAGGAGGAGGGCAGCAGCGTCATGCCGCCCAGCGAGAACTCTTCGTCCCCCTTCAACGAGGTGAACAAGGCGATAACCAAGGGAATGATCGCGACCAGCGCGATCAGCGTCAAGAACAGATAGGCCAGACTTCGTTCGGTTAGGGTATGCTTCATCGTTCATTCACCTACTCCGTGGTCGTATTGCGGCTTCCCAGCCAATATTGCAGCATGGTGACTATAAGCGTGATGCCGAGCAGGAAGACCGCCATGGAGGAGGCGTAGCCCATCCGATATTCCTGGAAGCTGGCGCCGACGATCTGCGTCACGATGGTCGTGCTCGAATTGGCCGGACCGCCGCCCGTCAGGATGTAGACGAGATCGAACACCTGGAACGAGCGAATGGTGGCGGTAATAAATAGGAAAAGCAGGATCGGCTTCAGAAGCGGAACCGTGATGAAGCGGAATCTCTGCGGACCGGAAGCGCCGTCGAGCGAAGCGGCCTCGTACAGGCTCTCCGGGATGCCCTGAATGCCCGCGAGCAGGACGATCATCGCGTAGCCGAGCCCGGTCCAGACGCCGATGACGATGATGGACGGCAGCGACGTGTCCGGATTCTGCAGCCAATTCCGGCCCCCGATGCCGACCGCCTCGAGCGCGCCGTTGATCGGACCCTGCAACGGATCGAGGAGCCACAGCCATGTCATGGCGACGGCCACCGACGAGAGGACGCCGGGCAGGTAGATAAGAGCGCGGAAGGCGGCCAAGAGACGAATCTTCATCGTGAGCAGCGCGGCCAGAATGAGGCCCAGCAAAATAGTAGGGACGATGGTGCCGATCCAATACCATATCGTATTGACGATCGCTTTGCGGAAAAGGGTATCCTGTAGCAGCCGTTCGTAGTTTCGGCCTCCGATCCACTCGGAGGGCTGCAGGATCGTGTAGTCGGTAAAGCTGAGGTAGACGATCCACAGCACCGGCGCCAGCACGAATACGGCAAAGATCAAATAGTTCGGCAAGATCAACAAATAAGGGACGATGCGGTTCCAGCCTCGGTTCATGCCGATAAAGCCTCCTTCCTCGCGGACAAGAGCTTCGCCCGAAGCGGCGCGTCGGGCGAAGCTTGCGATGCGGTCGTAATGTCAACTCTCTTTTTACTTCAAGCCGGCAATCTCGTCCCTCGCCAGCTTCGCGTTATCCTTAAGCGCATCGGCCGCGGGCTTGACTCCGTTATAGGCCTCTTCAAGCGCCAGCCGCAAATATTTGACGTTGATCCCCCACAGCTCGGATGCCCGATACCCTTGGGCATGGTTCAGCGCTTCGAAGGAAATTTCGTTCTCCGGGCTCAGCTTGACGTATTCGTCCTTAAGCGATTGAAGCGGCGGGATAAAGCCGGTCTTCGTCGCGAATTCGAAGACGTTGTCCTTCTCGAACCAGAACTTGAGGAATTCCCATGCCTCTTCCGGATGTTTCGTGTTCTTCGCGGCGGTAAGGAAGGTGCCCAAGACCAGAGAGGTCCGGTTGCCGGCCGCTCCTTCCGGAGGGAGGGCCCAGCCAAGCTTGTCGGCTCCTGCGGATTGCTTAAGAGCAGCGGCGCCCGCCGTCGAGACGAAGGCCATGGCCGCCTGGCTCTGAGTGAACGTGCTTCCTCCGACCTGCTGGGAATTATAAGGAATGATGGCGCCGTCCTTGTACAATTGGACCAATCGCTCGACCAGCTTGATCGAGGTGTCGGAGTCGAACGTCGGGTTGCCTTCGTCGTCGTAGAAGTCCTCCCCCAGCAGCAGAAGCAGCGACAGATAGGGCTGCTCGCCGTTGCTGGTCGCGATGTCGATTCCAGCCCGGACCGTCTTGCCGTTCTCGACGACCTTCAGCTTGTTCGCGAGCTCGAACAGCTCGTCGACCGTCTTCGGCGGCGACTCCGGATCGAGTCCGGCTTCTTCGAAGAAGTCCTTGCGCCAGGCGAGCGGACGGATCTCGGGGAGCAGCAGGCCGTACTGTCCTCCTTGCCACTGGCCGGCCTTCAGAATGTCGGGGAAGAAGTCGTTCCGGCCCTCCCAGTCGTCCTTGTCGATATACGGCTGCAGGTCGAGGTACTTGCCTTGGCCCACGGTCGAGATCAACTGGCCGAAGCCGAGTCCGTGCACGTCCGGCTGCAAGCCGCCCGAATAGGCGACGGACAGCTTCTGGAAATATTCCGAGAAGGGAATCGTGGTCAATTCGACTTTAATATCGGGGTGCAGGCTCTCGAATTTATCGATCTGCGCGTTTACCGCGTCGATGGCGATTTGTTCGGCGGTCGGGTACCAGAATTTGAGCGTGACCTTCTCTCCGGACGAAGCTCCCGTCCCCTGGCCCGCCGCGGCTCCGTTACCCTCGTTGGTCCCCCCGCCGCAGCCTGCCAATGCCAAGCTCAATGCCGCAATCGGCGCGATCGTTAATGCCCAAGCTTTTTTTCTCATCTCATCTACCTCCCAGATCGTTCAGGGCCTAAAATCGGCAGCATCCGGTTGTCCGGTCTGAAATGCAGTTCTAGTATTCCCATTAACATACTTGTATTTGAAGCGTTCAATGGTTACTATTGTAGCATTCGGAGCTATTCCCGTATTTATCTAGCAAGGGCGATTAGGTTTCAAAAATGCAGATTATGGTCCGTTAGGAGGCGAGGCGGAATGACCGTATTCATGGAATTCAGCAATCGGAGCTCGCTCGATCCGCTCAACATCAACATTCGCTGGTTGAAGGAATGGCACCTGAACATCCGGCAGCATTCCGGCTATTTGTTCCCGTACACGGCCATTTGGCTCGTGCTGGGAGGGAGCGCCGTCATCGAGCTGAACCGGATCCGCTACCCGCTTAAGAAGGGAGATATCGTCTGCATTCCATCCAAGACTCTGCAAGGCTGGGTCCAAATCGACGGAGACGAGGCATTTCATTTCATCTCCTTCGCTTGCGAGGCCAAGGTCGGGATGTTCGATCTGATCCGGCTGTACCGATTCCCTTACGTCGTCTCGTCCGCCGACCCGGAGCAGTTCGGCGAGCTCGTCCGCAAATGGAGGGAGATCGCGAGGGAATACTCCTCTTACTTGCAGTGGTTCAAGCCGGAGGATCTGAAGACCAGCGAGAGGGGGTACGAGCACAAGTATCCATCGTTCACGTTGAACACGTTCCAGGCCATCCAGCACATGAAGATCCGGTCGGCGGGCTTGGACTGGATGCTGAGCCTGTTCGGGGCTCTGAGCCATCTGCTTCCGGAGCAGCCGGCTTCCTATGATACGAGGGTGTTCGAGGTGTGCGAGTACGTGGAAGGAAGGCTGGACAGTCCTTTGAGCTTGGAAGAGCTGGCCGATCGGGCCGCTCTCAGCAAAGAGCAGCTGAGGGCGCTGTTCCAGGCGGCAATCGGCGTCTCCCCCATGAAGTACGTGCGTCACGCGCGCATGCAGAGGGCGAAGGAGCTGCTGACCCTTACCGCCCATCCGATCAAAGAAATCGCCGGGGCGGTCGGCTTCGCGGACCAGCATCATTTCTCCCGCGCGTTCCAGCAGAGCGAGCGCATGTCTCCGATCGAATATCGGCGCAGCCAGAAGTAGAATCGGATCTCTAGTCTATGAAGAAGGAGAGGGTACATATGGAAGGGAAAGAGAACGGAGAGCTGAAGCCTTGCTGCGCTGCCAGACGAGACGGCGCGGAGGGCGGGGATCCGCTTATCGCGGTATCTTCTTTCGGCAGGCTGAAGGCGAATAAGGCGTCGCAAGCGGAACCGGAGAAAGGCGGTACTCGGAGAGAGGAGCCTCCGATGGTTTATCTATCCGGAGGCGTATTCCTAATGGGGACGGAGGACAAAGAAGGCTTTCCGAGCGATGGGGAGGGGCCCGTGCGGGAAGTGGAGGTCGCTCCCTTCTATATCGATAAGTATTCGGTCACTAATGCCGAGTTCGCCATATTCGTAGAGGCAACGGGGTACGTCACCGAAGCGGAGCGTTACGGCTGGTCTTATGTCTTCCATCTGTTCGTCTCGAAGGCGACGGCGGCGGGCGTCCGGCAGCAAGTGTATCGCACTCCATGGTGGTGGGTCGTCGAAGGGGCGGATTGGCGCCATCCGGAAGGTCCGGATTCGGACATTCGGGATCGGCTCGATCATCCGGTCATCCATGTCAGCTTCACCGATGCCGAAGCGTATTGCGCCTGGGCGGGCAAACGGCTGCCGACCGAAGCGGAATGGGAATACGCGGCCCGCGGCGGGCTGGAGCAGAAACGCTTCCCTTGGGGAGACGAGTTGGAGCCGCACGGCGAGCATCGATGTAACGTCTGGCAAGGACAGTTCCCGCACGTTAATAATGCGGCGGACGGCTACGCGGGCACGGCGCCCGTTCACGCCTATGAACCCAACGGCTACGGACTCTGCAACATGGTCGGCAACGTCTGGGAATTCTGCTCGGATTGGTTCGACATCTCGCATTCCTTGCCCGGCGCCTCCGCCGAGCGTTGCGTCAACCCGAAGGGTCCGGAGAACGGCGTCAGCAAGGTCATGAAGGGCGGCTCCTACCTCTGCCACGATTCCTACTGCAATCGCTATCGCGTTGCCGCCCGCAGCTCCAACACGCCGGACAGCTCCGCCGGCAACATGGGCTTTCGCTGCGCCCGCAGCGCGGACATGTAGAGCAGCATACGGAGATTTCTTAGGCAAGGGCCATCTCGCGAGGGACGGCCTTTTTTCATTGCAAGTCTACTCTCTAAACTTCTTACGGAAATCACAGCCTCTATTTGCCCGAAATCCGGCTCTATTGAATTCTAACGGAAGTGGGAGCCCCTTATTTTCGTTTTTGCTCCGCTGAATCGGCAAAATTCTCGGAATAGCGTCTCTCATTTCCGTTAGCTGGAGAAACCCGGCTTTTGGAACCGAATAGCGTCTCTCATTTCCGTTACGTCCATTCGTCTGCCTCGCCATGCGCCGCTCCTAGCAGCTACGCCACGGAAGAGCGGGTGGTGGCTAGAGCGTCGGAGCTAGAGGAGAGAATGAGGGCGCACGTGATTTGAGGGCTATCGAGTTTTAAACTCTAGTAACCGCTTACTTTTCGGTGTAAAATGAGGCGAAATGTCTCTGCTCTATCACACATCAGAGCCTTACCTAAGGGGAGCGCGCGCGTGAAGAGATTCCTGTCCGGCAAGAAGTATATCCCGTTCACGTACAAGATGCTGGTTCCGTATCTCGTCCTTGTCCTGCTGACGGACATAGCCGTCGGGTATATCTCCTTCACCATGCTCGTTCAGTCCCGAACCGAGATGGCGGAAACGAACATTCGGACGGCTCTGGAGCAGACTCGGAACAATATCGTGTACCAGATGGACGAAATCAAGCGGATGTCGAACTCCCTTTTTCTCAATACGAACTTTCAGAATGCCCTTCAATTCAGAGGCGATATCGTAGAGAACATGCTGAAGATGAGAGACGATATCGTTCCGTACATGAAGTCTCCCCTTCAACTGTACGGGAACAAGCTGAGGCTGGTGCTGTATCCCGTCAACGACTCGATGCTCGAAATCCCGGGTGACGACATGACGCAGCCGATCGGCCGAAGCGACTATTACGTTCTCTCCTATCGGAACATCGAGCATGCGGAATGGTTCCGGTCGATCGCGAGCTTAAACCAGGACAATATCTGGATTCAGATCGAGACGGATCGCGAGCTCGGGAACCTTTCCTACTTTCGCAAGCTGGTGAATTCGAGCGGGGCTCCTTCCGTCATCGGCTATGTCCGCGTCACGGCGAGATTCGACGAGCTCCTCGGCAACTTCGATACGTTCCCGATCGAACGGGGGATCGCTCTTCGTCTGTTGGATAAAGCGACGGGGACAAGCGTCTACGAGCGGGGAGAAGCGAGCGGGGACGCGAGGGACGGCTCCTATCTGCTCCTGACCGAAGACATCCCCGGGTCTAACTTCGTCATTGAAACCCGGGTGCCGAGAAGCTATTTGTCCCAGGACGCCAGCCGAATGCAGCGGGTCATCGAGACCGTGTGCTTGATCAGCTTCCTGGTGATGGCCTTTATCGGCTACCTGGTCGCCCGCCTGTCCGGCAAGAAAATGAAGAGGATCGTCACCCTGGTCCAATCGTTCCAGGAAGGGAACTTTCACAAGCGGATCGGGTTTACCGGGAACGACGAATTCGTGTTTATCGCGGATGCGTTCAATCGGATGGCCCGAAGCATCCAGGAGCTGATCCGGAACGTCTACGAGCAGGGCATCCATAAGAAGCAAGCGGAGCTGGACGCGCTGCAGGCGCAGATCAGCCCCCACTTCCTCTATAACACTCTCTCGACCATCGGCAGCTTGGCGAATCTGGGGGAAGCCGACAAGGTCACCCAGATGGTTCACGGGCTCTCGAGATTTTACCGGCTGACATTGAACGAAGGGCAAGTGGATATCTCCCTGGACAAGGAAGTGGAGCAGGTCAAGACGTATCTCGACATTCAAAGGGTCAAGTACGCGGATGCTTTCCGGGTTTACTACGATATCGACCCGGACATCCTGCATATCCCCGTTATCAAGCTGATTCTGCAGCCGTTCGTGGAAAATATTTTTAAGCATGCCTGGTTCGGGGAATCGATCGCGATCCGCCTTACCGGCAAGAGGCTCGGAGACCGCATCGAGTTGAAAGTGATCGACAACGGCATCGGCATGCGGCCGGATACGTTAAGGGCCATGCGCTCGGGCTCTCCTGATCCGACTGGCTACGGCTTGAGGAACGTGGAGGAGAGAATCAAGCTGAGGTACGGCAACGATTACGGCATCCGCATCGGCAGCCATTATGGAGCCGGCACGACCGTTCAACTCATTCTGCCGATCGATAACGCGGAGATCCGGGAAGATAAGGGGGCATAGGGAAAGATGGCTATCGAGATCAACGTTCTGCTGGTGGACGACGAGGCGATCGATCTGGAATGGCTGCGGCGCCGGGTCGTCTCCCACGAGCATTTGCCCATCCATAGCGTTACGACGGCTTCAAGCGGGTTCGCCGCGTTGAAGATCCTGGAGCAGAGCCCGGTGGATATCATTCTGTCCGACATTCGCATGCCGATCCTGTCCGGGACGGAGTTCGCGCGGCAAGCCAAAGCGAGGAATCCGAACGTCCACATCGTCTTTATCAGCGGGCACCAGGACTTCGGCTATGCCAAAGAAGCGATCGAAATGAACGCTTCCGGATACTTGCTCAAGCCGGTAGAGGACGGCGAGCTGAATGCCGCCTTGACCGGCCTGTGCGCCAAGATCGAGCAGGAGAGGAACCAGCACAACTCCTTGACCGAGACCATGTCCCTCGTGAACCAGGAGCTGCTGCTGCGCTGGTTCAACGAGCCGGCGCCGGGGGACGTCGAGACGCACATTCGCGCGCTGCTGGCTCCGGTGATGCAAGCGGGAACCGCGGTCGCCATCCTCGAGATCGACGATATCGCGTGGAAGCTCCGTCAATCGTCCGAAGACGAACGGAGGTCTTGGACGAACCGGGCGTCCCATTTTATCCGGAAGTTCGCTCAGGATCATCAATTGGGCATGGCGATGGCGACCTACGACTACCACTTCGTCATCGTGGCTTCCGTTCAGGAGCCGTATTTCTCGGCACTGCTCGAAGAGCTCATTCGCGCGTTCCGCGAGACGTTCTCCTATACGGTGACGATAGGCACGGGGATGTATACCACGGAATTCGACAAGCTGCACGACTCCTACCGGCAGGCGCGGGCGGCGCTGAGCATCAAGTGGATCCTCGGCAAAAACCGGCTGATCCAGGACGCTTCGGAATGGCGCCCCAAGGAGAGGATCGCTTCGAATCTGGAGGAGATCGTCGACCGGATGCTGAAGGCCATGCTGGAGTACGACCTTACGGCCATCGACGATTGCTTGCTGCAGCTGTTCGACGGGGACAGCCCGCCCTCCCAGAAGAACGAGATCTACGACCTTATCATTCGGATCACGTCCAAGCTGCATGCGGACCTGCGGCAAATGAACGAGCACCTATACGAGATTCTCAATTGGGATTCCCACCAGCCGTTCGTGCTGTTCCAGTTCGAGACCGTGCACGACATTCTCTCCTGGCTGCGGCGCCGCTTCTTCGAGCTGTCCGAGCTGCTCTACATGAAGCGGCAGAAGCAGAAGCGCAAGCTGATCGCCGAGATTACCGAATACGTCCAAGGCCGATTGGAGCAGAAAATCACGCTGAACGAGGTGGCCGCCCGCTTCAACTTTACGCCGAATTATTTGGGCCAGCTGTTCAAGGCGGAAACGAACAGCCTGTTCAGCGATTACCTGAACGAGCTGCGAATGAAGCGGGTGTGCGAGCTGCTCGAGGACCCCACGAAGAAGGTATACGAAATCGCGGAGCAGGTCGGCTATAAGAATATCATCTACTTTAACAGGCAGTTCAAACAGGTCATGGGCATGTCGCCCGGCGAATACCGGAAAAAACGCAAGATCTGAGGGCATTCCTCCTTCTTGAGGCTCAGGTTCCGTTCGGAACAGGGGCCTTTTTGCGTCGAATCGTTGAAAAAGTATTATGTTTAGTTGATTCGCTGAATCCTATCGATCCGCTTGGACTTCTATAATGAGAGCTACAGAGACGAGAGAGGAGAGCAGCGATGAAACGGCAAACGTTCTGGAACGATCTGAAAAACTACAAAGTCCTCTTATTGATGCTGACGCCGGCGGTCATTTTCTATCTGCTATTCGCTTATCTCCCGATGGCGGGCATCGTGATCGCCTTCAAGCGTTACGATTACGCCGGCGGCATCTTCGGTAGCCCATGGAACGGTTTCGATAACTTCCGCTTCTTCTTCGAATCGGGGGATGCCTTCCGGGTGACGCGCAATACGGCGCTTTACAACATCGCTTTTATCGCCGTAAATAACGCCCTGCAAATCTTCGCGGCCATCCTGCTGTTCGAAGTAGGAGGCAAGTGGTTCCGCAAAATCATTCAATCGGCGATGTTCCTCCCTTATTTCATATCGTGGGTCGTCGTCGGGGCGATCGCCTATAACCTGCTCAATTACGATATCGGCACCGTGAACGTGCTGCTTAGGGGCCTCGGGCTCGAGCCGATCGATATTTACAATACGCCCGCCTACTGGCCGTACCTTCTCGTGCTGGTATCCGCATGGAAGGGGCTCGGCTACGGCACGGTCATGTACCTGGCCGCCATAACCAGCATCGATACCGAGATGTACGAGGCGGCCGAGATCGACGGGGCGAACATCTTCCAGAGAATCATGAAGGTGACGATACCGAACCTGTACCCGACCGTCATCATCCTGGTGCTGTTGGCAGTAGGAAATATTTTCCGCGGGGATTTCGGGATGTTCTACAACATGATCGGCAACAACGGAATCCTGTTCTCGACGACGGACGTCATCGACACCTTCGTGTTCCGCTCGCTGATCACGTCGAACGACATCGGCATGTCGGCCGCGGCGGGCGTCTTCCAATCGGTTCTCGGCTTCGTGACGATCATGCTCGTCAACTATGCCGTCCGGCGGTATGACAAAGACCGCGCGTTATTCTAACAGAAGGGGGTCCTACCATGAGCGCAACGGAGCTTAACGTCGATAAATCGTTCGCCAAGGCGACGGGAGTCCGCAAGATGGATCGCAAGGCGTTCTCAGTCATCGGATACGTATCGCTGACGATATTGGCGCTGCTATGCCTGCTGCCTTTCATCCTCGTCGTGTCGTCCTCGCTGACGAACGAAGACAAAATCATCATCGACGGCTATCAGTTTATCCCGGCCGATTTCTCCACCGAGGCATACCGCCTTCTGTTCAAATACCCCGAGCAGATCGTCAGGGCGTACATCGTCACGATCTGCGTGACGGCCGCCGGCACGTTCTTCGGCTTGTTCCTGACCTCGATGACGGCGTACGCTTTGTCTCGCAAAGACTTCAAATGGCGCAACCGATTTTCGTTCTTCTTCTTCTTCACGACCCTGTTCAGCGGCGGTCTCGTTCCCTGGTACCTGCTGATCGTGAATTACCTGAACATGAAGGATACCTTTCTCGCGCTGGTCGTTCCTTTGTTGTTCAACGTCTTCTATATCATCGTCATGAAGTCGTTCCTTAGCGGCATTCCCGAAGCGATCGTCGAATCGGCGAAGATCGACGGCGCGGGCGATTTTCGGATCTACGCCAAGCTTATCCTGCCGCTCTCCAAGCCGGCGCTGGCGACGATCGGATTGTTCCTTGCCCTTGCCTATTGGAACGATTGGTACAACGCCTTGCTCTTCGTCTCCAACGAGAACCTGATGCCGCTCCAGTATTATCTATACAAGATGCTCGGCAACATGGAAGGCATGCGCAAGGCCATGATGGGGGCAGGAGCCGTCATTACGACCGCGATTCCGACCGAGAGCCTGAAGATGGCGATGACGGTCGTGGCCACCGGCCCGATCCTGCTGGCCTATCCGTTCGTTCAGAGGTTCTTCGTTCAAGGCTTGACGATCGGCGCCGTCAAAGGATGAACCCGGGGCTACCCGGTTTATCGATAAATCGAATATCAACTTAGGGGGAAGAAAGGACATGCAAAAGAAAAGCGGATTGATTATGCTGGCGATTGCCATGATGCTCGTCATGATCATGAGCGCCTGCGGCAACAACAATAACAACGCTTCGGAACCGTCCGCAAGCTCGGAGCCGAGCGCGAGCGCTTCTTCGTCGGCATCGAGCTCTCCGGCCGCAACGGAGACGGAAGGCACGGCCGGCGCCTCCGTCGACACCTCCAAAGAAGTCAAGCTGAAGATGATCTTCGTCGGTCCTAAACCGGTCGATTACGATGCCGTCTTCGCGGAAATCAACAAAAAGCTGAAGGAAAAAATCAACGCGACGCTCGAAGGCGAATTCCTCGACTGGTCCGACTGGGCGCAGAAATATCCGCTGAAGCTGGCCGCTGCCGAAGATTTCGACCTGATCTATTCGGCTAACTGGGCCGGGTACAACGACCAGGCGCTGAAGGGCGGATTCCTGGAGATTACGGACGAGATGATCCAGAAATACATGCCGCAGACGTGGGCCAACATGCCGAAAGTAAGCTGGGGCCAGGCGAAGGTCAACGGCAAGCTGTACATGATCCCGCAGAACCGCGGAGAATCCGTCGAGAAGCTGATTCTCTACCGCGAAGACCTGCGCAAGAAATACAATCTTCCCGAAATCAACAGCCCCGAAAGTTTTGCCACTTATTTGAAAACGATTGCAGCCAACGAGAAGGGAATCGTTCCATTTACGCCGGAAACGGGGGATTGGAAGTACCACAACCTGGACCGCGTCTTGCTGAAGCAGCAGAACGAGTGGAACATGTTCGACCTGGATATGCCGTTCGCCTACAAGCTGACGGACGAGAAGGGGCAAGTGTTCAACGTCTACGAGACGCAAGAGTTCAAGGATCTGATGGTTTATTACAAGGATCTCGCGGACAACAACGCTTGGTCCAAGAACGTGCTGAACAGCAAGAACGACCATCAGCAGGATTTCAAGGCAGGCAAGACGGCATCGATTACGCATAACAACGGTACGCTCGGAGCGCTTATGTCCCAGATGCGCCTGGAGAATTCCCCTTACGAAGTGAAGCTGGCGGACATCAACCAAGGCAAGAAGAAGTCGGTGGCCATCTCCACGCAGAACGGCACGTCGATTCACGCCACCTCCAAGAACGTAGAGCGCTCGCTGATGCTGATCGAGCTGATGCAGAACGACAAGGAACTGCACGACCTGATGATGTACGGAATCAGCGGCGTGAACTACGAGCCGGTCGGCGACGACAAGTATAAGGCGACCGACAAGTTCCAGAACTTCTACGGCTTCTCGAACTGGAACTTCAACTCGCCGCTCAACCGTACCGACGAAGCGTTCCCGCAAGAAGCTTCCGACCTGGTCAACAGCTGGGAAGCGGACGTGTACCACTACCCTCTGGAAACCTTCGTGTTCGACAACAGCAAGGTGAAGACGGAGATCGCCAACGTCGGCAACGTCATGCTGCGCTACGGCATTCCGCTCGAATACGGCCTGGTCAAGGACATCGACAAGGGCATCGCGGATCTGAACAAGCAGCTGAAGTCGGCCGGCCTCGAGAAAATCCAAACCGAGCTGCAATCGCAAATCGACGCTTTCCTGGCTAAACAGTAACCATGGGCAGGCATGGGTAGGATCAATGAATAGGATCAAAGGATAGGAGCAAGGCCATCCCCCGGCGGATGGCCTTGTTTTGCACTCTTCGGATACGTGCCTGGGTGGATATGGTAAGTTTGGACAATAAACAAACTTTCTTCGACAAGGAACGTTTCGAGTCGGCATGGATCGCCACGCCTGCCCCTTGCCACGCCTTCCCCTCTAGCTCTCCAACCTGTCTATGCACGACTGCGGTTCGGGAGTATAATCGGAGAAGCGTTTGAGCTTGGACAACGAGGTGAAGAGACAGGATGGAACCGAAATTCTGCATGTCCTGCGGACACGAATTGGAAACCCGCGATATCGGCGGGACTCCGCGAAGGGCCTGTCCGGAGTGCAGCTTCGTCTATTGGGGCAATTACAGCATCGGCGTGGGCGCTCTCGTTCTAAGAGAAGACAAGGTGCTGCTCGTGCGGCGGGCTCAAGATCCGGGCAAAGGCTACTGGACGAATCCCGGGGGCTATGCGGAGCAGCTCGAGCAGCTGCACGACACCGTGCGCAGGGAAGTGTTGGAGGAGTGCGGCGTCGATGCGGTCGTGCGCAACGTCGTGGCGATCCGGGATCTCCCGCGGAGCATTCATAATCTTTACGTGGCGTTCTCGATGGACTACGCCGGAGGCGAGCCGGTTCCCGACATGGACGAGGTGGACGCGGCCGGCTTCTTCAGCTTCGAAGAGATGAAGGAGATGAACGTCGCGCCGTTTACCCGGTGGCTCGTGGACGTCGCGCTGAACGGCCGCAACGAGGGACTAGCGCTTGACGCCGAGCCGCTCGTGAAGCTGGACGGGCATGGGCTTTTCCGGTGCTGAGTTCTGCATTTTGTTTAAAGAGGCTGACCCTTGCTCTGGCGGATTCCAGAGCTTGAAGGTCAGCCTTTTTGTTCGCGGGCGAGCTTCTCTTTGACATTCACGCAGCGTTAACCTTTATTGTGTTATAAGGGAGGCGAGCTGACATGCAAAGCATAGAACGTCAAGCGCAAAAAAAGGGCGTGAAGCTGATCCATCGCGGGCGGTGCCAATTCTGCGGGTCCGATACTCGAAACGGAGTGTTTGAATGCTTTGAGATATTCAATCGTCTGGCATCCGCCTTCGAAGACGATACCGGTCCCTCCACCTTTATCTATGCGGACGCGCATTGCTTGCAGCATTCGGAGGTTCACGGCACGTGGAATAACCATTTCCATCTCGCCAGGCAGTATTTGATTCTGGATAAGTCCGTGGAATGGAATTATTCCAAAACGCCTTTCTTAAGCAAAATCATGGATGAATACAAAAGATCGCATCCGGAAGCCGCAATCCCTGCTTTGCCTGTCTTGGAGAGAGGACGTTTTACCGTGACGGATTTGGCGGGGCTTGAAGGAGAAGAACTCGCAAGTTCGTTGCGGAAATGGGCTCTTGGCGTCTATTCGTCCTATGAACGATATCATCCGATGGCCGAAGCGGTCGGCGATCTTTATTTACGCAGATATGAAAGGGGATAGATAATGGATAAGATAGGCGTTGTCAACATCGGCTATAACTCGACCAACTACTATGCCATTCATTGCAACCAAGGGTATCTGCTAATCGATACGGGATTGCCGGGCACGTTGGAGAAAATGATGAGCCAATTCCGCAAGTACGGCATTCGCCTGAACGAGATCCGCTTTTTGGCGGTCACTCATTTTCATCCGGATCACTGCGGAATAGCGGAAGAACTGCAGGCTCTGGGCATCGACCTAATCGTAAGCGAGAAGCAATCGGAGTACCTGGAATCGGCCAATGAATCCATGAGAAAGTTTCGTCCGTTCAAAGAGATCGTCGTGAAGCCCCATAATATTCTCGTTGCAAACGATCGCATATCATTTTCGCAAAAAACAGGCCTCTCTGGGTATCTTCTCTGCACGCCGGGCCATTCCGAAGATTCCATAAGCGTGGTTATCGAAGGGTTAGGCGTTTTTACGGGCGATCTTCCTCTGGAGGGAACGACGATCGATTCAAACGGGAAGATTAAGCGGAGCTGGGCGCAGATTATAAAGACAAATGAAAGAACGGTATTTCCCGGACACGGCCGAACCTTTGAAATATAAATTGCAAAAGTGCTATAATCGGCGAAAATAGAGATAGGAGAGGGAGAAAAAAATGTCATATAAAATCGCTTTTTTCGATATCGACGGGACGTTGGTGGACGAGGAGAAACGGATTCCGGCGGACGCCATCGAGGCGATTCGGCGCTTGAAGGAGCGGGGCATCGAGCCCGTCATCGCGACAGGGAGAGCTCCTTATTTCTTCAAGGCGTTGGCGGAGGAAGTCGGCATCGAATCGTACGTCAGCATGAACGGGGCTTACGTGAAGTACAAAGGACAGGACCTGCACGAGAGCAAGATCGCTCTCGAGGTGCTGGAGAAGCTGGTCGGACTTGCTCAGAAGCACAAGCACGAGCTCGTGTTCGAAGGCAAGAGCGCTTATTTCTCCACGTCGCCCGAGCATCCTTTCGTCTTCGAGGCAATCGCTTCGCTGCGGGTCGAGCATCCGGGGTTGGACGCGGACTTCTGGAGGAAGGAAGGCATCTACCAGGTGTTCCTGCACTGCGAGAGCCACGAGGAGCAGCTGTACGCGACCGAGCTGCCGGAGCTTCGCTTCGTTCGCTGGCATGCCAAGGCGCTGGACGTGCTGCCGAATACGGGCTCCAAGGCGGAAGGCATCAAGGCGCTGCTCGATCGGCTCGGCATCAAGCCGGAGGAAGCGATCGCGTTCGGCGACGGGCTGAACGACAAGGAGATGCTGCAGCTCGTCGGCCTCGGCATCGCGATGGGCAATTCCCACGCGGAGCTGCTTCCGTACGCCGACTACGTGACGACCGCGGTGGACGAAGGCGGCGTCAAGAACGGGCTTGAGTACGCGGGGGTTCTGTAAGGTTTTAATGATTGAAAAGGCAGCGCCGGCGGCGCTGCCTTTTTAGCTGGAAATGCAGGTAGTCAGACTACGCACATGGGTCATACGCGCAAATCCAAATCTCTTTTAAGCCAGCACCCCGTCCTTGAGCAGGCCGGAGGAGCGAACGTCCGCCATGAAGCGTTCGAACTGCGGGATGTCGAGCTGCTGTGCGGCGTCGGAGAGGGCGACGGCCGGGTTCGGATGCACCTCGACCATGATGCCGTCGGCGCCGGCGGCGAGCGCGGCCTTGGCGCATGGCGCCATGATGTCCTTGCGGCCGGTGGAGTGGGTGACGTCCACGAGCACCGGCAGGTGGCTCTCCTGCTTCAGGATCGGCACCGCGGAGATGTCGAGCGTGTTGCGCGTTGCTTTCTCATAGGTGCGGATGCCTCGCTCGATGAGCATGACCTGGGAGTTTCCGCCGGCAAGGATGTACTCCGCGGCGTTCAGGAATTCGTCGATCGTCGCGGCCAGGCCGCGTTTGAGCAGAATCGGCGTCTTCACGCCGCCGGCCGCCTTCAGCAGCTCGAAGTTCTGCATATTGCGCGCGCCGATCTGGATGACGTCGATGTATTCGGCCGCCAGCTCGACGTGGGCCGGATCGACGATCTCGCTGATCGTCTTCAAGCCGAATTCGGCGGCAACTTCCTTCAGGATGCGAAGCCCCTCGATGCCGAGACCTTGGAAGTCGTACGGCGAGGTGCGGGGCTTGAACGCGCCGCCGCGCATGACCGTAACGCCGGCCGCCTTAAGGGCGGCCGCGGCCGCGCGGGTCTGCTCGTAGCTTTCGACGGAGCAAGGGCCGGCGATCATGACCGGCCGCCCGCCTCCGATGACGGTGGAGCCCAGTTGGATCGTCGTGTCCTCCTTGCGAACCCGCCGGCTGACGAGAAGCTCCTTCTTGCGTTCCTGAACCTGCAGGTCCAGCGACGCCTGAAAAATCTGCTTGAACAGATGACGGATCGTCTTATCGTCGAAAGGCCCCGGATTGGCGGCGACGAGCTCCGTCAGCATCTCCTGCTCCCGAACCGGGTCGAACTCCGGTCCTCCTTGCTTCTCCTTGATCCGGCCGATCTCCCGGACGGTCTCCGCCCTTCGCGACAGCAGCTCCAGCAATTGCCGGTTGATGCCGTTCAGCTCGCTCCTCAGCGACTCCAAGCTCGATGGTTGCTTCTCCTCGTTGTTCATCTTCTCACGCGCTCCTTTTTTTTCACCGTTAATAGAAAATAAAAAAGACTCCCCGCCGCAAGGGACGAGGAGTCGTGGTACCACCCTTATTAGAGCGACGCATGCCCGGCCCGGGCGAAACGCCGCTCTCGCTTGAACCCTTAACGCGGGGAACGGATTTCTCTACGCAGTTGCCCGTGCATGCGGACACCCTTCAAAAAATCGGCTCCGGAGCGAACTTCGGCGAATCGGTTCGTTCGGCTGCTCTCAGTCGGTCGGCGCGCCGTCCCTGTCAGGAACCGTAGTTCGCTTACTCTCTCCATCATGGCCTTGGCTAATTCGGTTATTCCGTATTCTATGCCGAAGAGCCGAACCTCGCAAGAGCACGGACTGCCGCTTGTACGCAGCGTTTCATCGGCGCTTTGTCGCGATAAAAGAAATAATTCGGAACATCGTTTCCATATTGAGGTATAATTGGATGAAGAGATATCTTGCGAGTGAGTTAAAGGAGGAGCACGCATGAAAATAAGGGACTTGGCGTTCGTGCTGATCCGGCTGCTGGCGTTGTATATAATCGTTCAGGGAATCGGGCAGCTCGGGAATCTGTTCCAGCTTCTGTACTTTAACGAAATATCGGGCGACGCGGCGTCGACTTCGATCGAGCTTTTTGTCGCGGTGTTCGTCGCATGCGCCGTCGTCTACTTCCTGGTGGGCTGGCTGCTCTGGAGCCGCAGCGGAAGGCTGGTTCGTTTTCTCGTCGGCGGGGACGCGTTTCGCTCGGAAGCTTCGCAGGAGACTTCCGTCCCATTGCGCGAATGGTATTCGCTCGGGCTCACGCTCGTCGGCATCGTGCTCGTCGCGCAGAACGTCCCGGGCCTGGTCGGCTACATCATGCAGCTCATCCAGTACGCGACCAGCGAGCTTCCGTCCGCGTTCGCGGCCGCTCGCCAACAGACGTGGATTGCTCTTGCGACGGTAGTATTGAAGCTTGCGATCGCTTTCGTTCTGATTTTCCGGGCGGACGGCATCGCGGGGCTGATTCGCAAAATCAGGGAGCTCGGCGTCAAGGACGAACGGCAGACGGAGCTGTAAGATCGAGAGGAGAAGCAACGAACCATGAGAAAGCGCTGGATAGCCCTCGGCCTGCTTGCCCTTGCGGCGGCGGGCGTGGGCTTTTATTTCAATGGGGAACTGGCTAAGGAGAAGGAAGCGTCCAGTCCGACGGCCGTGGAGGCGATCGAGCGGGTTCGGGACGATTACCTGGATTACGTCGTTCACGAGGAAGCGGTCGACGGGGGCAAGGTCGTCTTTTATCTTCATTATCACGATAACGGCTTCGTCCTTCAGGCCGATTATGCGAAGAAGACCCGATACGGGTGGAAATACGTATTCGGCGGAGGCTTCGGGGGCTCGGGGATGGAACGTCAAGAGGGAGCGCAGCCCATGCCGGAGGATCCTGACCGTGCCAAAGAGAGCTATTTGAATTTATTGCATATGTACATCCCCAGCACCGTAGGAACCGAATTCGGCCGTACTCCTTTTCCGATGTACATGGGGGCGATCCTGGATCCGGAGGTAACGAGCGTGGTCGTGACGAGCGTGGAGGACGGCTTGGAGAAGCAGGCGAAGATCGTAACGGTCGACGATTATTTTCGGATCTACTTCGTCTTCCTGGACGAGTCGCAAGGCTTGAAGCTGAAGGTAACGACCTATGACGGCGATGGACGCAAGCTTCAGGAGGTCGAGCGGGACGAGAGCGCTTCGCATGGCTTCGAGTCGGGAACGCAGGCGAGCGCCAGCCCGGCGTCGGTACCGAGTTCAACGTGAGGGAGGATCTTCATGGGGGTTATCGCGTTTATCGGATTTATTTTGGCCGTTATTGTTTTGTTCGGAATCGAAATCAACACCCGCAAGCTGTTAGTTGCACAAGAGCAAACCTTGGCCGTTCAGGAAGAGATCCTGGAGATCCTGAAGAGGCGGGACGGGGAAATTGAATGAGTCTGGCGATCAAGTCGTCGCAGAGGAGGATATTTAGTGGGAATCGTTCTTGGTATTATCGCGTTTGTCCTCTCCATTCTTCTGTTGGAATACATTATCCGGACCGCGATCAATTCGTCGAGAATGGCCAAGAAGCTCGACGAAGTCGTTTGGGAGCTGCAGCAGCTTAGGAAGGAGCTGAAGGCCAGGGACGAACGGGACCATCCGGAGAAGCCCGATACCGGACGAGTAATCGACGCCGAGGTCTAAGCGGGGAGTTTCATCCATTGCTTCGCGGACGGTTTATCTTTATCATTAAGCTTTACGTGCCTATTCGCTGGGCATCGAGATCGGAACGGATTGGAAGGATTGCGGCAATGCAGGGCAACGAGTTTCTATCGCGGAAAAAGGCAGAGCTGGGCGTGGAGCTGAACGAGGTGCAGAAGAGGGCGGTCCTTCATACGGAGGGCGCTTTGCTGCTGCTCGCTTCGCCGGGCTCGGGCAAAACGACGACGCTCATCATGAGGATCGGCTACCTCGTCGAGGAGAAGGGAGTAAGGCCGGAGCGGATCAAGGCGGTCACGTTCAGCCGGGCTTCCGCCCGGGACATGAAGGATCGGTTCAACAAGTTTTTCCCCGAGTTCGCGGGGGAGCGCGTCGCCTTCTCGACGATCCATAGCCTGGCTTTCGAGATGATGAGAGACTCCCTTCGCAAGCAGCGGATCGACTATCAGATCATCGAAGGGGACGCCGCCGAGCTGGAGGAGGAGATCGACTTCGAGGGCGAGCGGCCGCCGCTGCACAAGAAGCTTATTCTTCGGGAGCTGTACCGCCGCGTGGCGGGCGACAACATGACCGACGACCAGATGGACGAGCTGACGACCTATATCAGCTTCGTGAAGAATAAGCTTCTTCCGCGGGAAGAGTGGGGCTCCGTGAAGTGCGACGTGAAGGACGCGGAGCGGTTGCTGGCCGAATACGAGCGATTTAAGCGCGGCGGGGCGGACAAGCTGCTCGTCGACTACGACGACATGCTCGTTCTCGCGAACGAAGCGCTGGAGAACGACCGCGAGCTGCTGCGCAAGTACCAGCGCCGCTACGACTACGTCATGACCGACGAGAGCCAGGATACGTCGCTCGTCCAGCATGCGATCGTAGAGAAGCTGGTGCGCGCGCACGGCAATCTGTGCGTCGTAGCCGACGACGACCAGAGCATCTACACCTGGCGGGCGGCGGAGCCTCAGTACCTGCTCGACTTTAAGAAAGTGTACCCGCGCGCGAAGCTCCTCAAGATGGAGCAGAACTACCGCTCCTCGCGCAATATCGTCCAGGTGGCGAACCGCTTCATCAAGCGCAACAAGAACCGCTACGACAAAAACATGTTCACGGACAATCCCGAGGACGAGCCGATCGTCGTTCACCGGCTCGGCGATTATCAGCTCCAGGCGAAGTTCGTGGCGGAGCGGGTAGCCGAGGAGGAGAACCTGCGGGAGATCGCGGTGCTGTACCGGAACAACTCGTCCTCCATCACCCTGATGAACGCGTTCGACCGTGCGGGGATCCCCTTCTACATGAAGGATGGGGACAACCGGTTCTTTTCCCACTGGGTCGTGGAGGACGTCCTGAATTTCATGCGGATGACGTTCACGGACCGAAGGCCGGACCTCCTGGAGAAAATCCACACCAAGATGAACGGCTACATCACGAAGCAGCAGATGGCGGCGCTGAAGGCGGTGACGAACCCGGATTCGGTGTTCGATAACCTGATGAACTATGTCGCCCTCCGCGATTATCAGTTCAAGCTTCTGCAGGAGTGCAAAGAGACGTTCGAGCGGATGAAGGGGATGGCCCCGCGCGATGCCATCCAGACGATACGCTACGATCTTGGCTATGAGAAAGCCATTGACAAGATGTGCGAGAGGCTCGGCTTCCGCAAGGAGTATCTGATCGGCATCTTGAATACGCTGGAGGATATCTCGGAAGGGCTGGAGTCGATGGAGTCGTTCGCCCGTCGGCTGAAGTATCTCGAGCAGGTCATGAAGACGTCCAGGCGGCGCAAAAACGAGAACGCGGTGACGTTCTCGACGCTGCACAGCGCCAAGGGGCTCGAGTTCGAACGGGTGCTGATCGTCGACCTGGTGGACGGCATTCTGCCATCCAACGACGATATCAAGAAGTACGAGAACGAGGATGTCGCGGACATGGAAGAAGCGGTGCGTTTGTTCTATGTCGGGATGACGCGGGCGAAGAAGCGGCTGGAGCTGCTCGCCTATGAGCGTAGGGACGGAGCGAAGGCTAAGGTTTCCCGGTTCGTGAACGCCGTGCGGCGCATTCAGAATCCGGAGGAGTTCACGGGAATCGGGATCGGCGGAAAAGGCGCAGGCGGAGCTGGCGGGGCGAGGGAGTACGGCGGGGCTGGCGCGGCCGGGCGGCCGCTTGGCGCCAAGAGGTCCGCCGTCAAGGCGACCGTCGTCCGCATCGACAACCCGGGCGCGAAGGCGGCGGCCGCCCGCAACCCGAACGCCGTCCGCGAGGCGGAGCTGCTGAAGGCGGGAAGCTCGGTCGAGCACCGCGCCTTCGGCCGCGGCCGCATAGTCCGGATGCGCGGCGACCAGGCGGACATCCGCTTCGAGTCGGGCGAGAAGACGCTGTCCGTCGCGACGTGCATCGAGATGGGGTTGCTGGAGCTAAGAGGGGGAAGGCCTTGAACCCATGGTTCCTCGGTTGCATAGGAATAGCCCATTCGGCCTGCTTCGCTCGGCGTGCGCGTATGGTATTCTATTGTATATCCGCTTGGAAAATAGAAGGAGACGCGCATGCAGCTAACCGGCGAGACTCAAATATTAAATGCGATGGAACCGATCGTACATAGCATCTTCGAGGAGCACGTTCTGCCGAATCGGGCCTTGAAGTGCGATTGCGACAAATGCAAGCTCGACATTATCGTGCTCACTTTGAACCACGTGAAGCCTCATTATACGTCCACGCAAGTCGGGGAAGCGTATATCAAAGCGCTCTACATGAACACTCAGATGATCTCGGACGTCATCCAGGAGCTGGCGCGATCGGTTCTGGTCGTGGAACAGAAACCGAACCATTGAGCGTTTTGGGCGAGTTCGCCGCCTACAACGGCTTCCCGGTCAAATACTTCTCGGTCAGAACCGACAGCAGTTGGACGCCGACCTCATTGTGCCCGCCCTCGGGAATGATGAGGTCGGCGTATTTTTTGGACGGTTCGATGAAGGCGTCGTGCATCGGCTTCACCGTCGTCAGGTACTGGGCGTAAACGGACTGGACCGTGCGACCCCTCTCCTCGACGTCGCGAATGACGCGGCGCAGGATGCGAACGTCCGGGTCGGTGTCGACGAACACCTTGATGTCGAGCATCTCCCGGAGATTCTCGTCGGAGAGGACATGCAGCCCTTCGATGATGACGATGTTGTTCGGCTCGAGCGTGACCGTCTCCGCGGCGGAGCGGGCATGAACCGAGAAATCGTAGATCGGGGCGAACGCCGGACGGCCTTCCTTGAGCAGCTTCAAGTCTTCGATCAGCAGCTCGTTATCGAAGGCGAAAGGGTGGTCGTAATTGAGCTCGGCCTTCTCTTCCAGGGTCAGCTCGGGATAATCCTTATAATAGTTGTCCTGAGAGATGAAGGTTACCTTGTCGTTCCCCAGTCTCTCGATGACGGAGCGGGCGACGGACGTTTTGCCGGAGCCTGTCCCGCCGGCGATTCCGATGATGAGCATGTGTCGTTTTCTCCTCCAATAGTTATGCAGCCGAAATCATAATTTCAGTAGTATAGCATAGTTGGAGGAGGGGATAAACAGCGGAATCCGGCGATTTGGATGGCTCTTCGGCGCGGAGAATGACCAGTTGATGCATTAAGCTTGAAAAATCATGTATATTTTCGCGGGCGCGGAAAACGAAGAAGATTAAACATGAAAAACCATGTTTAATCTCCTGGGGATTGCCGAACCTTGAGGATTAAGCATGAAATATCATGTTTAATCGCTTGAGAATCGCCGAATGCGAGAATTAAGCATGAAAATTCAAGTTTATTCGATTCGGAATGTTCTTCAAATTTAAAACGGTTCTATGCGCACTGGTCTCAACTAAGCTTAAACAGCTTGGCTCCGTGGGGAGGGATCGAGGCGGCAAGCGTGCCGCCCGGCTCGACCGTGCCCCAAGCCTCGCCGCTCCACAGCTCGGTCGCGGACGCGCTGCCGCCGAGCGCCAGCTCGGAGCCGCTCACGGACACCTCGAGCTCCGTCTCGCCGGTGTTGAACAGCGCGACGTAGGCAGCGCCGCCCTGCACCGAGGTCGTCCAGACGACGCGGTCGCCTTCCCGGAAGACGAGCCTCGCGCCGTCCGAGTCCCGATGCATCGCGAGCACCTCGCGATTGGTGAGCAGCGATAACGTCCAGTCGTCGTTATCCCGCAGCTCCCCGCCGAACATGAGCGGCGAGCGGAACAAGCTCCACAGCGTCATCATCGTCCGCTGCTCGTCCCGCGTGAAGCGGGTCCAGCGGTCGGCGCCTCCTCCGTCGACGGAGCGGATGCCGATATGCCCGAGCGGCAGCATGTCGCAATCCGGCCAGTTGCCCGGCCTTGCGCGGCCCTGCCAGCTCTCGCACCGATCGAACATGTCGAGCAGCAGCTCCCACCGGTCCCAGAAGTCGTCCGTCATCCGCCACATGTTGGCAAGTCCGGCCAGCTCCTCGGCATAATGGACCGGAGCGGGGCCGGGCGACAAGCTCAATACCATCGGCCGGCCGCAGCGGTCGATCGCCTTGCGGATCAGCCCGATCTCCGGCAGATGGGTGTCGTACAGGCGGGACGCGGCGATGTCGTCCACCTTCACGAAGTCGACGCCCCATTCGGCGTACAGCTCGAACAGGGAGTCGTAGTACGCCTGCGCGCCTTCCGCGGACGCGTCGACGCCGTACATGTCCGTGTTCCACGGGCAGATCGAGTTCGGGTGCGCGATGTCGCGGGCGGTCGCCGTCGTTCCCTTGATCGCGGTTGCGGCATGGGCGGCTTGTCTCGGAATGCCGCGCATGATGTGGATGCCGAACTTCAAACCCAGGCCGTGCACGTAGTCGGCAAGAGGCTTGAAGCCGGCTCCCCCGGCGGCCGAAGGGAAACGATTGACGGCGGGCAGCAAACGAGAGTATTCGTCCATCTCCAGCGGGACGAACTTGCGGTATTGGGACGAGACGGCGCCGGGTTCGTACCATTGGATGTCGACGACGACGTATTCCCAGCCGTAATCCTTCAGGCGCTCGGCCATGTATTCGGCATTGCCTCTGATTTCGGCTTCGGTGACGGCGGCTCCGTAGCAGTCCCAGCTGTTCCAGCCGAGAGGAGGCGTCGGGGCGGCGAGGCGGTGGTCCATAAAGGCGATCTCTCCTTATTCGGGAATGATAGGATTGGAGAAAATTGCGATGTCTCACCTATCATAATTCCTGCCTCATTTGCGCTTCCACCGTAAAATCGTTCGACCTATAGCACAAAATTGCTTTTTTCCCCCCGTTAAATCCGACCGAAAGCAACGATCAAAGCCAAAGCCAAGAACACGATGTTGATGCCGATGTCCTTATATTCTCGGCGAGATACATGAAACAAAGCTCCGAGCAGCACGACGGCGGCCAACGCGAATGCGGCTATCGGCGTCAATGCGGGAGCGATTCCCGACGCAAGCGGCGCGATCACCCCGACCGCCCCCAAGAGCTCGGCTAACCCGATGGCAACGACAAGCCCCTTCGGAATCTCGCGCGCCCACGGCCAGGAAGCTTTTGCTTTCTCGACCTGCACCTTCATCCATCCGGAGTATACGAACCCTAAGGCCAATAACCCTTGCGCGATCCATAATGCGATATTCATGCGACTGCTTCCTCCTTGATTTCTCTTCAATCGATTGTCTTGCCCGGCCGATAGGTGCATAATAATCGATAGACAAATTTCTCGGAAGTAGACACTTTAACTAAACATAGTCACTAAAAAGAAACCTAGGAAAATTAAACGATCGGAGCGAGGCTCATGGCCAATTATTGCAAGTTCGAAAAGGCGCTGGAGATCTTCATGGGAAAGTGGAAGCCGGTCATTCTGCTGCGTCTGTTCGCCAACGGAACGATGAGGTTCAGCGAGCTGCAGAAGGCGATTCCGGACATTACGAAAAAAATGCTGACGCAGCAATTAAGAGAGTTGGAGTATCACGACATCGTGCATCGCGAGGTGTACCGGGAGGTTCCCCCGAAGGTCGAGTATTCGATTACGCCTTACGGCAAGGGGATGGCGAACGTCCTGCAGGCGCTCAACGATTGGGGAGAGTCCCATATCGTCCACCTGGACGAGCTTTACGGGGAAGATCGTTCGGAGGGAACCGAGCGGCGGCTCCCTTAATCGAAGAACAAGCGGCGATAATGCAGCCCGTTGCTGCCGGAGGCGCGGAACGAGCCGGGCGTCTGTCCGGTCAGCCTGCGGAAAATCTTGATATAATAGCTGCCGGTCGAATAGCCGACGCTCCGGGCGATCCTCTCCAGCGGCCAGTCGGTCGCCTGCAGCAGTTCCATCGATTTCTCGATCCGCACGCGCATCAGATAGTCGTTCGGCGTCATTCCGGCGTAACGGGCGAACGTGCGCAGGAAGTGGTATTTGGACACGCCGAGCCGCTTCGCCAGCTGTTCCTGATCCGTCATGTCGGCATAATGGCCGTTGATGAAGGAGACCGCCTGAGCCACGCTTTCCGGCCACTCCGATCGCTCGGAGAGAGGCGAAGCGGCATATCGCCCCAGAGCCATGGCGAATTGATAGACGGAAGAGGAAGCGGAGTAGGGACCGTCGATCCGCCCGGCTTGCGCATCCACGACCAGCTGCCGAAGCAAGCGGATCGGCTCGCTGTCCGGCGGCAGGGAAGCCACCTCCCCGAGCTTCGCCTTCGCCTCCTCCCAAACGGGCAGGATAAGCCGGGGATTCATCAGGATGAAATAGAATTCCCAATGCTCCCGATCCTCCGGAAGGTAGTAGCGGTGACGGCCGGGGATCTCGACCAGCAGCGCCTGTCCTTCTTCGATCCGGCGCGAGCGGTCTTCGATCACGGCAGCCCCGCCGCCGGAGACCGTGTATTGGAATAGCAGCAGGGGGCCGTCCGTTCTCTCCATTCCGTCCCAGCTATAGGAGGAGCTCTCTTCCCGTTCATGGCCGACGGCGAACAAGCCGCATAGCGGCAGCTCCGCCGATTCCCCGAACCGGAAGCCGTACGTTCCCAAGCCTCGTCTCTCCTCCGTATGTTCCATGCCGCTCGACCGCTCCTTTTCCCCGAACATTCTCTTCCTACCATGTTAAGTCCTCCGCCGCTCGGGCGCCAGCGTAAAAAAACGAACGGGCTCGTTATACATTTTGTCAATTGAAAGCTCGGGCGGTTCCGGTACTATTACAAGTATGTGAGAGAATCTGACGTTGTTGGGATAGGAGTGATCGGGATGCCGAAGCTGTTCGTGAACGGGGCCAGGTTGAAGGAGACGATCGAGACTTTCGCGGATTACGGGAGAACGCCGAACAACGGGGTGACGCGGCTCAGCCTGTCGGCGGAGGACGTCGGGGCCAGGAATTATTTCCGCTCGTGCTGCGAGGAGCTCGGGTTGACGGTTACGGTGGACGACATGGGCAACATGTACGGAACGCTCGCGGGCGAGCTTGGCGATCGGCCTCCGGTCGTGATCGGCTCCCATCTGGATTCGGTGAAGAAGGGCGGGCGCTTCGACGGGGCGCTGGGCGTGCTGTCGGGGCTCGAGGTGATCCGGACGCTGGTCGACCGCGGGGTGAAGCCGAAGGTTCCGGTGACGGTCATGAACTTCACGAACGAGGAGGGGGCGCGGTTCGAGCCTTCCATGATGGCGTCGGGCGTGCTGTCCGGCAAGTTCGATAAGGCGACTATGTTAGCGAAAAAGGACGCGGACGGAATTGCGTTCGGCGAGGCGCTGGCGGCAAGCGGCTTCGAGGGGGACGAAGCGAACCGGCTGCGGGAAGCGACGGCGTACCTGGAGCTGCATATCGAGCAAGGACCCGTTTTGGAGAAGGAAGAGATAACGATCGGAGTCGTCGACTGCGTGGTCGGAATGGTCTGCTACGAGATCGAGGTGAGCGGGGAGTCCAACCATGCCGGCACGACGCCGATGGGCATGCGCAAGGATGCTCTGTTCGCGGCGACGGAGCTGATCGCGCTGTTCCGGGAGAAGCTGGGCTCTTTGGACGACGAGCTCGTTTACACGATGGGGCGCCTCAACGTGTGGCCCAACATTCATACTGTTATCCCGAACAAGGTCGTGTTCACGCTCGAAGCGCGGCACAAGGACGAAGGCGTCATCGCCCAGGTGACGGACATCATCCACGGATTGCCTGAGGAACAGAGCGGCTGCTCCGTGAAGCGGACGAAGCTGTGGGGGCGCGACACGGTCTGGTTCGACCAGGCGGTCGTCGGGGCGATCGAAGCGTCGGCGGCGGATTACGGGTATTCGAGCAAGCGCATGGCCAGCGGAGCCGGGCACGACGCCCAGTTCGTCGCGAGTTATCTTCCTTCGGCGATGATTTTTGTGCCGAGCGTGAACGGGCAAAGCCATTGCGAGGAGGAGTTCACTCCGTACGAAGACTGCGAGAAGGGCGCGAACGTGCTGCTGGGCGCGGTGCTGGGGATTTTGGAGCGGGCTTGAGCGAAGGAACGGGATACGTGTACGTTGCACTTTTTCCATTGATTGGTCGGATTGTCCCGCTTATAATGGGCAGACGGGATTGTTATCCATATCTGACCATAAGGAGCGTCGGCGATGCTGGCAACGATACTGACGGGCTTGATAGCGCTCGAGCATATTTACATTCTGGTTCTGGAGATGTTCCTTTGGACGACGCCTAGGGCAAGGCGCTCGTTCGGGACGACGGAGCAGCTGGCTCAGGCGACCAAGTCGCTTGCGGCCAATCAAGGGTTGTATAACGGTTTTCTGGCGGCGGGCCTTGTCTGGGGGATCGTTCATCCGGTTGCCGCGACGGGGAGGTCGATCGAGATCTTCTTCCTCGCGTGCGTCCTGATCGCGGGTTTGTACGGAGGAGCGACGGCGAAGCGCTCGATCTGGCTCGTCCAGGCGCTGCCGGCGTTGATCGCGCTGCTAGTCGTTCTGTTTAGCTGAGCCGGGCAAAGACTCGTTCCCTGCGGGGGGCGAGTTTTTTTTGTTGGGGAAGTGTTACAAGAAACATATTTCTGGATAAAAGAGTCTATGGAATAGTGAAACATAAAAAAGTTCTAATTGGCGATCGGAGGGTATTCTTGTGAAGAAAATCGTTTTGTTTTGCGCTATTTTGGCCATGACTCTCGGGTTCTCGGGCTATACGCCCCAGACGAGCGCGGCAACGGCGGAGAAAGTGCCGGTACATTTGAAAATCGGGAAGTTCTATATTCTTTATACGCAGTACGGCGCTCCTTTCTCCGATTCCCAGAACAGGCTGCTCATTCCTCTGCGAACGATCGAAGGGTTGATGGGGGGCAAGGTGAATTACGTCAATCGAACGAAGACGGCGACCGTCGATTGGCTGGATCATCGGTTCGAGCTGACGATCGGCTCCAGTCGGGCCACGATCGACGGGGAGGCCGTTACCATGGACACCGTGCCCGTCCTGAGGAATGGGGCGATGTTCCTGCCGATCCGCTTGTTCCTGAAGCCGACGGGAATCGAATACGCATGGGACCAGGACAATCAGTTGCTTCGCATCACCGATAAACGCGTTCTGGTCGGGGAGCCTTTCGCTTTGTTCGACGGCGCGGATGGCAACGCGAACGGCAAAGACGATCATATTCTCATCGATTCGTATGAACTCGTTCGTTCCAAAACCGGGCTAATGGTAACCCTCCACGCCAAGAATCTGTCGGATGCCGCGATTCCGGAGGGGGCGGCGGACATTAATCCGCTCGCGTTCTTCAGCGACGGCTCCTTCTCGGTAGACTCCTATTCCCGTCCTTCCAGCCCGACGTTCGTCGAGATCCCCAAGAACGGTTCAGTCACTCTGACGCGAGCTTATACCAATAATCTGGAGTATCTGATTTCGGTCGCGCGGCATTCGTAAGCCGCCGATCCATCATTCGAACAAGAGGGCGGCCCATGGCGGGCCACCCTCTTTTGCTATGCTCTGGGTTAGGCGTTGGCGGAAGCAGCGGTGCTAGTGCTGTCGCTAGAGCTACCGGAACTGCCGGAGCTCGAGGAGCTGCCGGCAGACTTGCCGCCGTGACCGCGTCCGCCGAAGCCGCCTTTGCCCGCGAATTCGCCGTTTACGAGCTTGGTCGCGGTGTCGGGGAGCGCTGAGGCTTGCGTGTCGTACTGCTCTTGCGTGATCTTGCCGTCGCTAAGCTTCTCGGCAAGCTTCTCTTTCAGCGATTCCGTCACGGAAGCGATGACGGTATCCACGCTGACGTTCTGAGCCGCCGCGATGGCGGCGAGGGAGTCTCCGGCTTGCAGCTTCGTCTTCAGCTCGTCGGCGGTGAGGCCGAGCAGCGCGGCGAGCTCGTCGGACGCGAGATTCGCTCCGCCAAAGCCTTGGCCTCCGCCCAGTCCGCCGCCGAAGCCGCCTTTGCCCGCGAATTCGCCGTTGACGAGCTTGGTCGCGGTGTCGGAGAGCGCTGCGGCCTGCGTGTCGTACTGCTCCTGCGTGATCTTGCCGTCGCTAAGCTTCTCGGCGAGCTTCTCCTTCAGCGATTCCGTCACGGAAGCGATGACGGTATCCACGCTGACGTTCTGAGCCGCCGCGATAGTGGCGAGGGAGTCGCCGGCTTGCAGCTTCGTCTTCAGCTCGTCTGCCGTGAGACCGAGCAGCGCGGCGAGCTCGTCGGACGCGAGATTCGCTCCGCCGAAGCCTCTGCCGCCGCCCGGCCCGCCGCCGCGTCCGCCTTTGCCCGCGAACTCGCCGTTGACGAGCTTGGTCGCGGTGTCGGAGAGCGTTGCGGCCTGCGTGTCGTACTGCTCTTGCGTGATCTTGCCGTCGCTAAGCTTCTCGGCGAGCTTCTCCTTCAGCGATTCCGTCACGGAAGCGATGACGGTATCCACGCTGACGTTCTGAGCCGCCGCGATAGTGGCGAGGGAGTCGCCGGCTTGCAGCTTCGCCTTCAGCTCGTCGGCGGTGAGGCCGAGCAGCGTAGCGAGCTCGTCCGAGGCCAAGAGAGCGGCTTGTCCGCCTTTGAAATGACCGAACCCGGGCTTCTCCGCGCTCTGGGTTTGGGTCTGCGTTGCGGAGGTATTCGAACCGGAGGCGGCGAAAGCGTCGGTGCCGAGCAGCGTACCGCCGCCAATCGTCAGGGCAAGGGCCATGGCGCTTACGGCGGCTAGTTTCGTTTTGAGCTTTTTGTTCGGATTCATCATTCGTGCTTCACCTCGAGGATTTATTTGCCTTGCTTTAGCATTCTCCCCTCCGCGACTTATCGGGAGATGAAGCGGAGCTTAAAGGGAGCTAAATTTCGGGGGAGATGCCCCATTCGGAAGCTTCACCAATCGATTACATTAAACCGGATTCTATTTTACATAGGCCATCTATAATCTCTTTTATCGACAGCAGTGCAACTATGAGAGGATGTGCCTTCCCTTGAGAACCAGCCGGACAAGCCTTGCCCGAATCGTCGTCGGATCGATGGCGGTTTTATTAGCCGTTCCCTTTGCCGCTCCGATGCCCGCGAAACAGGTCGCGTTCGCAGCTTCATCGGGAACCATCGACAATGGCGTGATGATGATGGAGGACTTCGAGTCCGGCGATGCCGGAGTCGTCAAACTAAATCCCAAACGGGTCGTTTCGGCCGGAGCGTCGATCGAGACCGATCCCCAGCACGTAAGGAACGGCGCCTACTCGTTAAGAATCGACTACGACATGATCGACGTCGTCGATAATCCGTCGCAATTGGAGCTGGCGCCCGCATCCGGCAGCATCGCCGTTCAAGGCAAACCGATCAAAGTCGGCATGTGGGTATACGGCAGCAACGATGGACACCTTCTGACAACGAAGTTCCGCGATAGCGGCGGATCCTCATTCACTCCGGAGTACTACTCGGACGCGTCCGTCGGCGTGAACTGGACAGGCTGGAAGTACATCGAGGTCGACGTTCCGCAGAACAAGATCGAGGGAAGCAATCTGGAGCTTCTCTTCCAATTAAAGCAATCGGACATGTCCAAGAAGAACAAAGGCTCCATCTGGATCGACGACGTACAGCTGATCTACGAAGACATGGGAGAGGATCGGGAGGTTCCCGTCATCGAGGCCGTCTCGCCTGCGCCGAACGCGGTACTCCCGAGCGACCTTGCAAGCTTCGAGGTTCGGATTCGGGACGTGCAGCCGGGCACGGACAAGATGTCCGGTATCGACCCGAGCTCGATATCGTTGATCGTGGACGGGCAGGATTTGACCTCCCGGATGACTTACGCGGAAGAAACGCAGCTCTTGAGTCTGCCGGCGGAGCTCATTACGGGCGGTTATCACGAGGTCGTCGTGGCCGCCAAGGATAAAGCGGGCAATCCGGCCCGGCTTAGCTACTCCTTCACGGAAGACGCCGGCGAACGTCTTGTCATGTGGGCTCCCGCGGAAGCGGTAAGCAACGAACTGTACGAAGTCACGGTATCCCTGGCCGGAGACCGGACGAGCTCTTCCACCAATATCGCCCTACAGTATGATGCCGGCACGCTGACGGTCGAGCAGATCGTTCCCCTGAACGGGACGACGGCCGAACTGACGTCGGATGCGGGCGGAGTGCTTCAGTTCGATGTCGGCGGCATCCAGTCCGCGGGCGGGCTGGCGACGGTGCAATTCCGCGTCAGCCCCGACGCCGTGCTCAACCGCGGGGAGAGCTTCAAGCTCGTGAAGATGAGCGCGGGCACGCTCGCTTCGGAATCCCATACCTTCTCTTCGCTGGCGCAGCCGATCCGCTACACGATCGCTTTCCCTTATTTGATGACGGTCGAGGGCGTAGGCATGAATACGACGACGACCTTCAAGGTGACGACGCATGACGGGGCTCCTTATGCGGGAGCGGACGTCTTCCTTCGCGGCTTGCTGGAGCAAATGGCCGTCGTTGCGGTCAACTCGGAGACGCCGGTTTACGAGGACGATGACGTTTCGGAACCCGTTCTGGCCACGCTTCCCGCGGGTACTCGCGTCTATGGGACACCGGAAGCGGACGACGGCTGGTACGAAGTGCTGCTGGCCGACGGCGTGACGACCGGGTACGTGGCGGAGGCGAACGTGGATGCCGCTTCTATCTTCCCGTTAAACCAATCCTTGGGCCAGACGGACGAGAACGGCGAATTGAAGACGAACCTGACGACGCTGGCTCTGGGATCTTACAAGGCCCAAGCGGTCGTCGGCAACAAGAATAGCGCAGCCCTTGGCTTCGAGGTCGTCGAGCCCTACGGCAATAAGAATCCGGAATACGTTCAGACTTACGTGACGGAGGACTTATCCTCCCAGTTGAGCGTGGGCTGGACGACAAGCCCGTCGGCGGCAACGAATTATATTCAATACGCGAAAGCGGAGGATTGGGGGACGGACGCAACGGATCCGGATGCTTCGAAGGTAACGACGGTCGAAGCGGACAGCGTCGGCCAAGTGCTCAGCGAGCTGGAAAACGGGACGAAGGGCGAGATTCGATTCCATACGGCGCTGATCAGCGGGCTTAGCGAGTCGACCGCCTATAAGTATCGGGTAGGCGCCGAAGGCGCGTGGAGCGAATGGTACGATTATTCGACCGCGGATGCGAAGACGTCCACTCCGGTGTCGTTCGTGTTCGTCACGGATTCCCACGTGAAAGCCGATAACGGCAAGATGACCTACCAAGCGTTGGTTCAGAATGCTCTGGATACGTACCCGGACACCCAATTCCTCATGCATGGCGGCGACGCGGTGGATGCGGGCGGGGCGTTCGCGGAATGGAAGCGATTCTGGGAGGCTTCCTCCAGCTACACGACTTCCCTTCCGTCGGCGACGACGCTCGGCAACCACGACGTCAAGGCGGAGGGCAAGGAAGTCTATGCCAAGGGAGCGATCCTGCCGGACAACGGGCCGGAGTCGTATAAGGAATATGCGTATTCTTACGATCTGGACGATACCCACTTCGTCGTCTTGAATTCCGAGGGAACGAAGGAGCAAATGGCTTTGCAGGCGGAATGGCTGCGCCAAGACCTGGACCGCAACGAGAAAAAGTGGACCATCGCGATGTTCCACCGTCCCGTCTACCATACGGAAGCCGGCCGCGGCGATCTAGCGGAGGACGTTAAGGTTTATTTTGCCGATATCCTCGAGAGCCGCAAGGTCGATCTAGTCCTGGTCGGACATGACCACGTGTATGCGAGAACGTATCCGATGGCGGGAGGCGCGGTCGCTTCGGACGGCGCAGGCACCGTCTACCTGGACGGCGGCTCTTCCGGCTGGAAGTTCTACGAAGGCCAGAAGTACGATTACCTGGAGTTCATGTACGATGACGACGTACCGGTCTATTCTCATATCGAAATAGCGGACGACAAGATTAAAGTAGAAGCGAGAACGCTGACGGGCGAGCTCGTCGATGAGTTCGACATTGCCAAGAAGGATTCCCCGGGGGGCGAGACTCCGACCCAACCTGGTAATCCCGATACTCCAGGCACGCCTAATACTCCTAGCGCACCAGGCAGCTCGACCGGCGCCGAAGAAACGGACGGGACGGTGCATGAGCTGACGGAGAAGGAGCTGCAAGCGGTCCAATCGAACGGCGATTTGACGGTGAAGGTGTCCGGACCGACTCGACAATTGAAGATCGGAGCCGGCCTTCTGGCCAAGCTGGCTTCGTATCAGGTCGATTCCCTTATCATCCAAGGCGACGGTCAGCCCGCAATCCGAATCGACGCAACGCAATTGAGCTTGCCTGCCGACGGATCGGATCTCGTCCTGGCGTGGAAGCGGGAGGACTTCGCGAATTCCGGCGCCTTGAATCAGGCAGCGCCCGCTCCGAACGCGGAAGCGTCGAGCCGACTAGCCTTTACCGTATCCTCGAACGGCAAGGCATTCGCGTATTCCTTGGATTGGAACGGTTTGTCCCTTACGCCTTACACGAATTTGTACCGGGTAACCGAGAACGGAAGCCTGGAGCTGGCAGCCTTCAGTATCGTCAATCAAAAGAAAGCGGCTAGCTTGTCCTCGGGCTCGACTTACGTCGCGGTCGAAGTGAAGCACGGCTATAACGATCTCCCAGCTTCCCATTGGGGATACCCGTATGTTCAAATGCTGTCCGGGATCGGAGTTATTCATGGAACCGGCGACCGAATGGCGAGCCCGGAGAAGAAAGTGACCCGAGCGGAGTTCACGACGATGATCGCCAGAGCTCTCGGGCTGCGGCCTTCGGGCGCCGCGGCTTTCGCGGACGTGAATCCGAATGCCTGGTATAGCGAAGCCGTCAAGGCAGCAGCAGCGAACGGCATCGTGACGGGCGATAGCGACGGCCGATTCAATCCGAACGCGGGGATCTCGAGGCAAGAGATGGCCGTTATGATTCTGCGAGCTTTGGAGTATCGCCATGTAACGATATCTAAGGATAGCGAAGGAACAAGCTTCGGCGATCGGGCCGACATCGCGGCTTGGGCGCTGGACGCGGCCCAAACCTTGAAACGGCTCGGCATGGCGGAGGGCGATGCGGCAGGAAACTTTAATCCGCTCTCCCCGGCTAGCCGCGCCGAAACCGCCAAGGTGATTTCGATGCTCCTGTTCCAGTAACAGGATTGCCCGGAATCCTTGCAGGTTGGACGAAAAGCAGACGTTGGCGTCTGCTTTTCGTCTTTTTGCTTTGTTGTTGGCGAGCGGCTATTGCCGATGCGGGCTAACGGACGACAGGAGAGACGCTTACGGTCGAAATAAGAGCGAATTCTAATTTTAACGGACCTACAAGACGCTTAAACTCAATAATCTTGCTTGGAAGGGCGATTTTTAAAGAATAAGGGTTTCTCTTGGTCCGTTAGGATTTATTAGGGCGTAAATAGGCGCAGTAAGAGGTTCTTATGTCCGTTAAACATCTAAGGCAGGGGGAGGCAGAGGGAGGCTGGCTATCTTCGGAACCAGTAGTTCCCCGAACTACTCTGTGTGCTGAGATAAGAAAAAGCCCGCCTGTCTCCAGGCGAGCCTCTCCAGCTTGCGGCCATCAAGCCCGCGCTTCGAACCGCTTCACCGTCTCGATAATGACCGCGACGGCTTGCTCCATCGCTTCGACGGACACGTATTCGTAGCGGCCGTGGAAGTTCTCGCCGCCGGCGAAGATGTTCGGCGTCGGCAGCCCCATGAAGCTTAGCTGCGAGCCGTCCGTGCCTCCGCGGATCGGTTCGAGCTTCGGCTCGATGCCGAGGTCGATCATCGCGTCGCGCACGACGTCGACGATCTCGCGAACGGGCTCGATTCGCTCCCTCATGTTGAAGTAGCGATCCTTCAGCTCGAGCGCGAAGCGGCCTTCGTGCTTCGCGTTCAGCTCGGCCGCCAGCTCCGTCATGAACGCCTTGCGAGCTTCGAACTTCGCGCGGTCGTGGTCGCGGATCAAATAGGTCATAACGGCTTCCTCGACGTCTCCCACGAAGGAATTCAGATGGAAGAAGCCCTCGTAGCCTTCGGTGTGCTCCGGAGCTTCCCGTTCGGGCATTCGGCCCTGGAACTCCATCGCGAGCTTGAGCGCGTTGACCATCTTGTTCTTGGCGGTGCCGGGATGGACGTTCTTGCCCTTCACCGTTACGGTGGCGCCGCAAGCGTTGAAGCTCTCGAATTGCAGCTCGCCAAGCGGGCCGCCGTCCATCGTGTAGGCGAATTTCGCCCCGAAGGCGGCGACGTCGAAGAGATGCGAGCCCCGGCCGATCTCCTCGTCCGGATTGAAGGCGACGCGGATCTTGCCGTGCTTGATCTCCGGATGCTTGATCAGGTACTCCATCGCCGTCACGATCTCGGCGATGCCCGCCTTGTCGTCCGCGCCGAGCAGCGTCGTGCCGTCGGTCGTGATCAAGGTATGGCCCTTGTAGCCGGCCAGCTCCGGGAATTCGCCGGGGGAGAGAACAATGCCCAAAGCCTCGTTCAGCAAGATGTCTCCGCCGTCGTAGTTCTCCACGACCCGAGGCTTGACGTCCTTGCCGGTCATGTCGGTCGCCGTGTCGACGTGGGCGAGGAAGCCGATGACCGGCACGCCGGTCTTGTCCGTATTGGCAGGGAGCGTCGCCATGACGTAGCCGTTGTCGTCAAGGGTAATCTCCGTCATGCCGATCTCCTTCAGCTCTTCCGCGAGCAGCCGGAGCAAATCCCATTGTCCCGGCGTGGATGGGCACGTCTCGCTGCTCTCGTCCGATTGCGTATCGATCTTCGCATAGGTCGTCAGCCTGCGGATCAGATCGTTCTTCATTATGGCTCCAACTCCTCTATGTAGCGCGTCCCGCGCATTCGCAACGGCTTCCCGTCCAGGGGCCAACGCTCGATTTTCACCCCCTATTGTATAACTTCCGTCCCCGCATGACAAAACCGTCATTCCTTCGAATGCTTCTCCCGGTATTGCCCCGGCGTCATGCCTTCCTGCTTCCGGAACGAGCGGATGAAATTCTGCGGGTTGTTGTACCGGAGGCGGGCGGCGATGTCCTTGATCGGCATGTCGGTATCCGCCAGCCACTTCTTCGCCATGTTGAACCGGTAGGCGGCGAGATACTCGCTGAACGAGACGTTCGTCTCCTTGCGGAAAACGCTGCTCAAATAGTTAGCGTTGTAATTCAGCCTGGACGCGCACTCCTCGAGCGACAGATCGGTGTCGTAATGCTTCTGCACGAGATCGATGATTTTCTCCGAGATGTTCTGGTACTGGGACGATTGCCGGTCCGCGAAGACGCGAAGCATCGGCTGGATCGCGTTCGTCCAGAACCATTCCTGAATGTCCGGAACGGTGCCGAGATCGATCATTTCCTCGTAGAGCGTACCCTGGGACGGACGGATTTTGCTTAAGCTGATGCCCGACTCCTGCATGACCATGATCAGGCTGTTCAGCAGGCGGGTGAGCGGAATCTGGTATTCCTGCGGCGTCATCTCGGCGGCGAACGCTTTGCCCATGAAGACGCTGAGGCTTTCCTTGGCTTTCTCCGCGTCCGCGAGCTTGATGGCGTCGATGAGCTCGGCCTCCGAATGGGCCGGGTAGTTGATCTTTAAATAATGCTTGCCCGAGTTGAGCTGCTCGTATTGCACGACGATGCCTTCGCCCAGCTTGAGCCGGTGCTTCAAGGCGTCGAGGCCCTCCCGATAGGCGATCGGAAGCTGCTTGATCGATTCGAAGGGAAGACTCATGCCGATGCTGACCGACAAGCCGAGGAAGCTGAGGAACTTGCCTTGAAGGTCCTCGGTAACGCTGTACAGCTCGGCGTTGAACGCCCCGCGATCGGGGTCGGGGCTACCGTACAGCAGCACGACCGTCTGCTCGATGGCGACGGGATCGAACCGGCGTCCTTGCGGAATGAGCTCCTCGATCATGTTATGGACGGAAAATAGGAGCAGTTCCATGTCCCTGCGCTCATAGCGGGTCGCCTCGAGCGAGTCGATCTGCAGCGTCATGACCGCCATCTGGCGCCATTCCTCGAGGCGGGAGCCGTAGCCGAAGCTTCCCAGCCGATCAAGCAATTCGCTCAGCTTCGTTTGCCCTTGGTAAGCCCGGACCAGATAGAACGTTCTCGCTTGCTTCAGATGCTGGCGAACCTGGTCCTCCAGACGGGAGTTCGATTGGAAAAGCCGGTGCATCTGCTCCCCGATGACCTGGAACTCGTCCGTTCTCCGCCGCTCCGTCCCCGGCAGGCGGTCGTCGATCATCCGGAGCAGCTTCTGGATCGGCGAATACATTCTTCGGGAGCCGAACCAGGCGAGAAGCGTCGTCAACAGAAGGATCGCCAGGCAGACGGCCAGCGTGTAGAACCCGATCTTCTGCGATTCGTGCGTCAAGCTGGACAGAGACGTCAGCGACACGTACGTCCAGCCGTTGTAAGGCGACTTATAGTAACTGATCGCGAAGGAGCGATCGTTCACGCGGGATTTGAATTGGCCGGAGGAGAACTCCAGGCGGGCGGTATCGCCGAAGCCCGCCGCCGAAGCCGGCTGCCCGATAAGCCCTCGGTCCGGGTGAAGCAGAATCCGGTAGCTCTCGTCGAGCACCATGATGGTGTCGGAGGCGTTCGAGCCGGCCTGCATGTTCGATTCGTTCAGAAGCTGCGCCTGCAGGCTGCAGGACGGGATGTTCGCCATGACGAGGCCGTAAGGCGTAAGTCCGGTGACCGGCAGCTTCTTCACCAAGCTGATGCTGTACGGACAGATCGCGCCGCCCGCGCTCTCTTCGCTGTAGAACCAGGAAGAAGGGTTCAACGTCCAGGAGGCCCCGGCCGGCTCGCGAATGATCGCCGACAGTTGCTCCGCATACTCGTATTCGGAGAACCGGTATACCCCGGAATTTTTGACCATCCAATCGTTTCTCTCGTTCACGAGCACGACGTCCTCCAGCTTCGTATCGAACGTCTGCATGTGCCGAAGCTCGTTGCGGAGATTGTCATACAGCTTGAAATCGCTTACAGTTAGAGGGCTGTTTAATGCGCTTTTGAGCACCGTCGAGTTGATGACCTGATTCAGCGTGTGATTGACAGTCGTTAAAATTTGCTCTACATTGGCATTAATTTGGGATAAGAGTTGCATTTTCCCTTCGTTTACATGTTTTTGAATTTCTCTCGAGGACGTCGCATAGGAGAAGTAGCCGATGAACAGGACCGGCAGCATGCTGAGCAGACATCCGAATATCGTCATTTTGGTCAAGTAGCTTAAGGAGCGCATGGGCGGCCATCACCTACGGTTTCGAGGATTCTATTATTGTAGGGCAGAGGCGCGTCCCGGACAATAATCATCGCGCGTTAACGATAATCATCTTAACAGATTCAAGGGGGAAAAGGGATGTTGAAGAGGGCGGCAAGCCTTGCGACGACTATGGTTATGCTCGCGGCGGTCTCTCTATCGCTCGTATCTTGCGCCGCCTATTCGTCCACGGGGTCCGCCGCGAAGGAGACGGGCCGGACCGTCTTGACGGTGATGGCCCCGCTGCATTTTCCGAATACTCCGGATGCGGGGGTCATCGATAAACTCGAAGAGCTGACCGGCACCCGCCTATCGATCGAATGGGTGAGGGACGAGATCTACACCGACAAGATGAACACGGCGCTGACGACGAACTCGCTCAAGAAGGCGACCTTCGCGAAGTATACGGACTACATTCTGATGAAAAATTCGATCCGCTCCGGGGCGTTCTGGGAGATCGGCCCCTACCTGGACGAATATCCGAACTTGAGGCGGCTGGACCCGGACATCCTGAAGCAGACGGCGGTGGACGGCGAAATTTACGGGCTCTATACGGAGCGCCCGTCGTCGAGGCAAGGCATCATCCTGCGGGAGGACTGGCTCGAGAACCTTGGGCTGGAGATACCGAAGACGATCGACGAGCTGTACGAGGTGATGAGGCAGTTTACGTACGGCGACCCGGACCGCAACGGCAAGGACGATACGATCGGCCTGACCGACCGCGACGATCTCGTGTTCGGCGCCTTCAAGACGCTGAGCTCCTACTTCGGAGCGCCGAACGATTGGGCGGTCGAGGGTCGGAGCTTCGTGCCCGAATTCGAGACGAAGCCTTATATGGACACGATGAACTTCATGAAAAAGCTGTACGACGAAAAAATCGTCAACCCGGACTTCGCCATCACGAGCAAGGATGTCCAGCGCAACCTGCTCATTCGCGGCAAGGCCGGCGTCTACATCGGCAGCATGTCCGACGCGCAGCGCCTCTCCTCGGAGGCGAAGCGGGTCGACCCGGACGCTAGGTTCACGCTGGCGAACCGGATCGAGGGGCCGGACGGCTACAAGGTGTGGTCCATCCCGAACTTCAACGGCCTTTATTTGTTCTCGAAAACGGCCATACGAACGGAGGAGGAGCTGCGGGAGGTTCTGCGTTTCTTCGATCGGACGATGGATCCCGACGTCGCTACGCTGATGCGGTACGGAATCGAAGGGAGGCATTACGAGCTGGAGGGCGAGCAGATCTATCTCCCGGAGGAGAGCTCGCAGCTTAGGGTCGACGAGGTCGCCTCCCTGTACACGCTGATGATCGCCGATCTCAGCAACCCGAACGTGAAGAAGGTCGTCAGCCAGGAGGAGCTGTCGGAGTTGGCCGACCGGCTTATCGAGGACAATGAGAAGTTCATCGTCCGGAGTCCGTCGGTCGGCTTGGAGTCGCCTTATTACGACCAATACGGAGCCGAGCTGTACAAAATCGTCACCGACGCCACCTACAACTACATTCTGGGCGGCCTGGACGAGGAAGGCTTCCGCAAGGAGATCGCCAAGTGGCGGGCGAACGGCGGGGACAGGATCATCTCGGAGTATGAGCAGGCTTATTTTCGGTAGCGCCTGGACTAAAGGAGATCGCGCGAGGGAATGAAATCCTGTATAGTAGAAAAGCTACTTTTCCGACTGGCAGGTGTTCTCTTCTCATGCTCGATTCTTATCTTTTCCCGATCTCGTATGCTTTCTTTACGTTCCCTATCGCCGCGGCCTTGTTCACGATGCCGTTCCTGGTCGTTCAATATCGGCGCCACGGCTACATCCACAAATACCGGGCTCTTATTCTATATCTGCTGCTGCTGTACTTGATGAATGCCGTTTATCTGATCGTGCTGCCGTTCCCCTCCACGGTTCATAACCGTCCGCCGGAGAGGTCCTATTTCCAGCTGATTCCGTTCCACTTCCTGGCCGATATCGCGAAGGAGACGGGAGTGAGGATCGATCAACCCTCGACCTACTTGCATCTTCTGAAGGAGCGGGCGTTCCAGCAGGTGGCGTTCAACGTCGCGTTGACGGTGCCGTTCGGCTTGTTCCTGCGCTATTACTTCAGGGCGAGGTGGACGCGCTGCCTGCTCTTCTCGTTCGGCCTGTCGCTGTTCTTCGAGGTGACGCAGGTGACCGGAATCTACGGCATCTTCGACTATCCGTACCGGCTGTTCGACGTGGACGATCTGATGACGAACACGCTGGGCGGCATGATCGGATACGTGGCGGCCGAGTGGCTGGCGTCGCACCTCCCCCGCATCGACCGTCTGGACGAGAACGTCGATTTGGCGACCAAGCGCGTCACGTACACCCGAAGAGGCATCGCTTTCCTGATCGATTGGGCGATCCTGTTCCCCGTCGGCGCCGTTCTCGCCGTCCTGCACTTGCGGCTCGCGTATTTGCCGCTGGTCATCGCGTACTTCATCGTCGTTCCTTATGCGACAAACGGCCAAACGGCGGGCAAGTGGGTCGTGCGCATTCGGGTCAAGGGGCAGGGGGAGAGGCTTCGGCTGCGGGAGCTGGCGGTCCGTTACGGGCTCTTGTACGTGGTCATCGGAGGGGTGAACCTGGCTTACCCGATCATTGCCGTGCAATCCTCCTCTCCCTGGCTGAACATCCCCTATGCGTTCGTCCTGTTCGCGATGAACCTGACGTTCGCCGTCCATCTGATTCGCTGCGTCTTCAATCGCAAGCGCACTCTGTTCTACGAGAAGCGGAGCGGCACCGGTCACGTCATTTCTTTAAAATAATGGGTAAAGCCTCGGGCGCCTCATGCGGCGTTCGGGGCTTTTTTACTCCGCCAATCATTTTCCCCGCCGATAATCATCTCCTCACATCCCGGCCTGCGAGGCCTCAATCTGGCGCAATGATTGTATCGGTAACGAGCCGCGAGGCGTATCGTTTGACTTGCATAACCCATCCCACCCATTCCAACCAAAGATGGAGGTCAAGCGGTATGAACGGTAAGGTACCATCGATTCTGCTTAGCATGGCATTGGTCGCAGGGGCGTTAACCGGTTGCGGAGGCAACGACAACGACAACGAAACGTCCTCGCCCAAGGCGAGCGAGCCCGCAAGCAGCGGAAGCCCGTCCGCGTCGACGCCGGCATCGGAGACGCCTAAAGACGAGAAGCCGACGGAGATCACGATCATGCTTCCGCTGAACACTTCGGAGACGCCGCCCGACACGATCAAGAACGAGGTGGAGAAGCTGACGAACACGAAGCTGACCTACCAATTCTTCCCGGCGGACACGTACGAGGAGAAGCTGAACGCGTCGCTTGCGACCGGATCCCTTCCGGAAGTGACGTACCTGAAGAACCAAGCGACGTTCATCCAGATGAAGGGAGCGATCCGCGACGGCCAATTCTGGGAGATCGGGCCGTACCTGAAGGACTTCCCGAACCTGAGCAAGCTGAAGGAGCAAATTCTGAACAACACGAAGGTCGACGGCAAGCTGTACTCCCTTTATATCGGAAGACCTCTCGCCCGCCAAGGTCTCATTTACCGCAAGGACTGGGCCGACAAGCTCGGCCTCAAGGCGCCGGAGACGGTCGCCGACGTCGTCGCCATGGCGAAGGCGTTCACCGAGAAGGATCCGGACGGCGACGGCAAGCCGAACACGATCGGTCTCGCCGACCGCAACGACCTCGTGTACGGCGCGTTCAAGACGCTCGCCTCGTGGCTGGGCACCCCGAACAACTGGGGCGAGAAGGACGGTCAGCTTCAGCCCGACTTTACGTTCCCGCAATACATCGCCTCGATGGACGTCATGAAGGAGATTCGCGACGCGAAGGCGATGAACCAGGATTTCGCCGCGACGAGCAAGACCGATCAGGTCAACCTGTTCACGAGCGGCCAAGCCGGCATGTACATCGGCGCCATGTCCGACGTCGACTCGCTGAACAAGGATCTGGTCAAGAACGTGCCGACGGCGGTCGTCGATACGAAGGCCTTGATCAAGGGACCGAACGGCGAGCTGTCCACTTGGGCGATCCCGGGCTACAACAACGTCGTTCTGTTCCCGAAGGGGGCCGTCAAGGACGAAGAGGAGCTCAAGAAGGTGCTCGCGTTCTTCGACAAGATGATGACGCCGGAAGTCGCGAACGTCATGTATTGGGGCATCGAAGGAACCCATTACACGGTCGAAGACGGCAAGGCGAAGGCTTCCGACAACAAGGAGCTGACGGAGCGCGAAGTGAAGGGCTTCAAGGACAGCGTCATCGGCGAAGCCGAGACGAACGGCATGTACGAAGGCTACTATACGCTCGAGGCGCGCATTCACGCCGAAGAGTTCACGGTCGAGAACGAGAAGATCGCGATCCACGACCCGGCGGCCGCGCTCGACTCGGCGACTTACACCGAGAAGGGAACCGAGCTGCAGAACATCATCACGGACGCGACCTATCAATACATCTACGGCAAGCTCGACAAGGCCGGCTTCGAGAAGGAGATCGCAACCTGGAAGAGCCGCGGCGGAGACAAAATCATCGAAGAGTTCAACGCAGCGTACAAAAAATAAACGCGTAACCGGGGGGCCGTCGTCGGAAGAGGCGGCGGCTTCAGCGGTCCGCGCGGGCGCGGAGAGGGAGAGATAGACGATGCAGCAAGCGATCGCACGGCCGGAACCGGAGCTTCGGAGCGAGAGCCGATTGTCCCGGAGGCTTGTCCGCAACAAGTGGCTTTACCTGATGATTTTGCCGGGGCTGCTTTATTTCGTGATCTTTAAGTATCTTCCGATGTACGGCCTCATTATCGCTTTCAAGGATTACAAGCCGTTCGCCGGCATCAACGGCAGCGAATGGGTCGGCTTCAAGCATTTCGATCGCCTGTTCACCGAATCCGATTTCGGGACCATTCTGACGAACACGCTCGTTTTGTTCGGGTTGAATCTGGTGTTCTTTTTTCCGATTCCGATTATTCTCTCTTTGATGCTTAACGAGGTTCGCCTCACCTTCTTCAAACGGATCTTCCAGACGGTCATTTATCTCCCGCACTTCATGTCCTGGGTAATCATCGTCTCGATCGGCTACGTCATGCTGACGATGGACGGAGGCATTATCAACGAATTCATCGCGAGTCTCGGCTTCGAGAAAATCAATTTCCTGCTCAGTCCCGAATGGTTCCGACCGACGTACATCATCCAGGTCATCTGGCGGGAAGCAGGCTGGGGAACGATCATCTATTTGGCGGCCATCGCGGCGATCGACCCGCAGCTTTACGAAGCGGCGCGGATGGACGGAGCCGGTCGGCTGCGCCAAATTTGGCATATAACGCTTCCGGCGATTCGCAGCGTCATCATCGTGCTGCTCATCCTGAAGATCGGCGACGTCCTGGAGCTTGGCTTCGAGCACGTTTATCTGCTTCTGAACTCGATGAACCGCGACGTGGCGGAGATCATCGATACGTACGTGTACACCGCGGGCCTTAGGCAAGGGCAGTTCAGCTACAGCACGGCGGTCGGATTTTTCAAATCGTTGGTCGGTCTCGTAATGGTCATGATTGCGAATCGTCTGGCGAAAAAAATGGGCGAAGAGGGCGTCTATTAAGGCGCGCTAGAGGAGGCAGATTAGAATGGTAGAGGATCGCACGCTCGCGGGCCGTTTGTTCGGCATCGTGAACTTCGCTCTGCTGGCTCTGATCGCGATCGTCATGATGCTCCCGTTCATCCACGTGGTGGCGGGCTCCTTCACGACGAGCGCGGAGATGGCGGTCAAGAAATTCGTGCTCATTCCGACGGATTGGAGCATCGACGCTTACAAGTTTATTTTCTCGACGAATACGATCTTCCGGTCGATGGCCGTATCGGTAGGGATCACCGTCGTCGGCACCCTGTTCAGCATGCTGATCTCTTCGATGATGGCATACGGGCTGGCGCGACGGGATCTGGACGGACGGCGGGTGTTCATGTTCCTCGTCGTGTTCACGATGCTGTTCAACGGCGGCCTCATTCCGACGTTCCTCGTCGTGAAGGAGCTCGGCCTCATCGATAATTACGCCGCGCTGATTCTTCCGATCTCGATCAACGCGTTTAATCTGATCATTCTCAAGAACTTCTTCCAGAACATTCCCGAGGGACTGGAGGAATCGGCCAAGATCGACGGCTGCAACGACTTCGGCATCCTGTTCAGGATCGTGCTGCCGCTGTCGATGCCGGTTATCGCGACGATCTCGCTATTCTACGCGGTTACGTATTGGAACACGTATCTGAACGCGATCATGTACCTGAACGAGAGCAAAATGTGGCCGATCCAGGTTCTGCTGCGGCAGATCGTCGTGCTCGCGAGCGGGCTCGACTACAGCTCGGATCTCGATTCGGCGGTTCCTCCTCCGGACCAAGCGGTCAAGATGGCGGTTATCGTAGTGGCGACGCTTCCGATTCTTCTCGTTTATCCTTTCCTTCAGAAGCATTTTGCGAAGGGGGCGCTGCTCGGGTCGGTCAAGGGCTGATTCGGCAAAGGACGCCAAAAACCCATTATCCCCGCGGGTCAGAACGGCTTCGTGCTACGTGCCGTAACCCTGAACCGAGGGGATAATGGGTTTCGTGCGTGACAGGAGGAGCTCTGAGCCGAGGGGATAGCGGGTTTCGGTCGCGGTCGCGGTGCGCAGTCGGGTCTGAGCCGAAGGGATAGCGGGTTCAAGAAACGTTCTGCGGCTAAGGAGCCGGAAACCCGGGGTACTTCACGACCGGCCACTTCTCCTTGCGAAGGGAGCGCATGAGCTCGCCCGTTGCGTTCAGGTTCGACTTCACGAGCTCCGGAGGCGTGAGCGCCATCCATTGGTTGAGGGAGATGTCCGCGAAGCGGTCGCTCTGGAACATCTCGAGGAACCAGAGACTCTCGGTGCCCGTGTTCTGGATGTAATGGCCGTAGGCGAACGGAATGTAGCCGACGCTGCCGGCCCGTACGTCGAACGTGCGGGCGGTGCCTTGAGCCGCAAAGGCGGTCATGCGGCCTTGACCGGTAAGAAAGTACTGCCACTCGTCGTTGTTGGGGTGCCAGTGAAGCTCTCTCATGCCGCCGGGCAATATCTCGACCAGGGCGGCCGCGATGGCGGTCGACACCGGAAAATTCCGGGAGTCGACGATGCGCACCGAGCCTCCCGGAGTCCGGATCGGTTCCTGGGCGAACAGGCGGTGGGTGAAGCTGAGCGGAACGGCGCCTTGCGGATCCGGAACGGCTTGGCTCTCCAGGGGGCCGGGCACGTTGGATTGGTAGATGTAGACCTGTTCCTTCGGGCGGCCCGCGAACGCCGTTTCCGGAATGCCAAAGTTGCCGCTGAGCACGTCGCTCGGAGTGCGGGCGAACCAGTCCGAGATCGAGAAGGTGTCGATGTCGGAGAAGGCGCCGTCGTTGAACACGAGCAGAAATTCGCAGCCCTCCTCCAGCCCTTGAAGGGAATGGGGGATGCCGGGAGGGAAGTACCACAGGTCGCCGGGCCCGACGTCGGCGATAAAGTTCCGGCCGTTCTGATCGACGGCGGTAATCCGGCATCGGCCCCAGAGCATGAACGACCATTCCGCCTGCCGATGCCAATGCAGCTCCCGGACCCCTCCGGGGGTCAGGCGCATATTGACGCCGGCCAGCGTCTTGGCGATCGGCAGCTCCCGCACCGTCACTTCTCGCGACCAGCCCCCGTGGTTGAGCTGCATGTGCGTATCCGAGAACGAGAATACAAGATTCGGCACGGTGCCGGCATCGGTCTTCGGAGGGACGAGAAGATCGGGATTCTCCGCGTCCCGCATCACGTCGCGAGGGCCGGGATCGGTCGCTCCCGCGCCGTCCGTCCGGATCGGCTGGGGAATGGAGAACTCTTTCGGACGTTCCTCTCTATTCTTCATGTTCGCAGCACGCTCCTCAAGGCGGATTTTCCCATAAGGGTATTTTTACCAATATAGAAAGGTATGGCGGAATCGATCCTCTCATGTCATTAGGCTCAACTCTATGGAGAGGATGGGAGCAAGGAACGATAATTTCGAATGAATGCGCTTGCAAAAATAAGAGAAAGGAAGAAATAAGCAGATAAAAGCGGACTGGGCGGGAAGAATGGATATAACTGTCGATTTCTAGCGAATTTTAAGTTGTCAGAATATTTGATCAAATAGAGCGATTCGGGTATACTCAAGACATCAAAAGGAAAGGGGATAGTCCAATGGGTTAGGTAAGCGAAGCATATCCGGGGCAAGCGAAAGCGCAAGAGCAAGATTTTTCGCAAGCGTAACGGAACCGGAAAAGGCTAGCGCAAACGTAATGGCAAGCGCGAGCTGGCAATGGGAATCGGAACGAAGGCTGCCGCTGGGAAGACGGAAGCGGCGACGGATATGCGGGATTCCAGGACGTCTGCCGGACAATCTCTTATTTCTTAAGACAGGAGTGTAAAGGAACAATTGAATAGTTCGTGTCCAGCAAGCTAGGGCGCTCGGTTATCAGCGGTTAACCGGGCGTCCTATTGCGCTTTACGGGGGGTGCCCGACTCCTATATCATAGGGGAAAACACTCGTAAGCGCGAAGGGAATCCGATATGGAAACAAGGATGAAGGCCATTCGATATCAAGCGGGCAGACCCGGAAATTGGATCGCGCTCGGAATCGTTCTGATCCTTTTGGCGGGAGGAGCCTACCTTATCTGGGGGAGAGACGGAGGGAGCGGCATTCCGCCGGTCGTTCCGGAGCCGCGGAACTATGCATACGAAGAGGCGGTCGCGACCAACGGCATGGAATTGCATGTGGTTAGAACGCGGCCTTCGAATATAACGTTGAAGTCGATCAATGGCAACGTAACCGTCGCTCCGTATTACGGAATCAACGGCGGGTTCTTTTATCAGCAGGCGCTGGTGAGCATGGCGATCGTCAACGACATTCCAGTGAACGGGGCGCAGGGGGAATACGGTTCCGGCGAGGAAAATATGAAGTACGCCCGGGGAACGCTCGTCTGGGACGGGGCGACGGATTCGTTAAGCGTGCAGGTCGTTAGCCGGCAGTCGGAGCTTCAAGTGACGGATCGTTCCTCCTATTGGGCGCAGGGCGGCATCAGCATGGGGCTCGATCTCGGCGATGCTGGGTGGGTCGGCCGTTCGATCGCGGAGAATGCTCCGTTCGCGGACGAGCCCAGGCTGCGATCGGCGCTCGCTTACGATCGGGAGGGAGACTTGTACTTGATCGTGAGCTCGAGCTTGGGAACGCTGGCGGAGTTCCGCGAGGCGATCCTGGAGAAGGTCGGGGGCGGGGAGCTGACGAACGGGATTTTCCTCGATGGAGACGGTTCTTCGCAGATGCGGGTACGGGAGCGAAGCCTGAAGGGGGACGGCCGTCCGGTCGTGCAGATGATTCAGGTCGTGGGCTAGAAGCGGTCCAGCGTTCTCTTCAGCAGCATGGGAGCGGCGATGCTGCCGGCTATGGGGATGAAGAAAGGAAGGGACAGGCTTTGAAGCCCCTTGAGCGTCAGCATGCTGAACAGGATGTCGCAGGCGATGAAACGGTACACGTCTCCGCGGGTAATCACGATAATGACGATGCGGCGGCGATGACGGATACCCATGGACGCTCCTCCTTCCCGATTTGGCGGGTGACGCCCTAGTGTATGCCTTCGGGATTGTCCGATATGAAGAGCAAAAGGCAAGGCTTCCCTCGCGGCGGCCTTGCCTTTCTTTATTAGACGCGCGCTCCGCTGCGGAAATGGCGCGGGCTTACCCCGTGATAGGCCCCGAACTGGCGGCTGAACGGATGGATGGAAGGGTAACCGAGCTTGTCGGCGATGGCGGTAACGCTGAGGTCGCTCTCCCGGAGGAGCTGCGCCGCTCGCCTCATTCGCTGCTTGTGCTGGTAGGCTTTCGGCGTTATGCCTGTCTCGCGGTGGAACAGCTCGTGGAACTGGCTGCGCCGAAGGCCGCAGAACCTCCACCATTCCGAGACCGGCTCGCGCAGCTCCGGGGAGGCGTCGAGCCTGGCCAGCAGGCGGACGATCCGGTAGTCGGTCGGCTGGCGCGAATGGACGGCGTTGTACCAGGCCAGCATCCACGAGTAGAACAGATGGTTCACCGTCTCGTCGCGGTAGTAGGCCGCGTTCTCGAACAGCAGCGCGAGAGCGTGGAACAGGTCGAACAGCTGCGCGTGAGGCTGCAGGGAGAAGACGCTTGGCAGCCCGTCGAGCTCGTCGCAGCGCGGGGTCGGCGTCTCCGTCCGCGGAACGTGGGGTTCGGGATAGCGGTAGAAAATCCGGTTCAGCGAGCGAGGCTGCTCCTTGTCCCACAGGTCGAAGTACAGATTGTACGAGGACAGAGGGTGAGCCGGCGAGACGTGGAACGCGTGCGGCTGGCCCGGACGCAGGAAGAAGAGGGAGCGGCGCCCGATCGGGTAGCGCTTGCCGTCGATCTCCATCTCTCCCGGGCCTTCCGGGAATAGGTGAATGGCGTAAACGTTGGACGTGCGCAGCCCCTCGTTGGAGCTGCCGTCGTACAAGTAGGGCATATATTCGCCGACGACCGGCGTGATGTCGGACAGCTTCTTCACCGAGGGCTCCTTTCCCGGACAACGATACCTGATTCGTTCGATTGCCGGATTAAATGACAAATCTATGGATGCGTTATCAAATACGATTCTCTCTTCGAATGATACGATAAAAGCAAGGAAACCGAAATAGGACGTGCCGCAGGGATGGAGAAATGGTTCGCTTCGGCTACGTATCGTGCGGTTCGGAACTAGGAGAAAACCGGATCCGTTAACAAGGAGGCATCCCCGTGAAATTAGGGTACGATAGGCCGGCGGCGAGCTGGAAGGAAGGGCTGCCGATCGGCAACGGCCGGATCGGAGCGGTTATCGCGAGCGGAGGGAGCGACGAGACCTGGTTCGTGACGGAGTCGACCTATTGGTCGGGCAAGCCGGAACGAATGCCGAGCCGATCGCGCGGCAAGCCCGATCTGGAGCGGATGAGGAAGCTGTTCTTCGAAGGGCGCTACGAGGAAGGGGAACGGCTCGTCGGCGAGCTGCTGCAGCCCGAGAAGGGCAACTTCGGCACGAATCTGCCGATGGCGGACGTCATCCTTAGCTTCGGCCACTCGGCGGAGGAGTTCGCTCGCGAGCTAAGCTTGGACGAGGCGGTCGCGCGCGCGGCGTATCGTTCGGCGGGAGTATCGTTCGTCAGGGAGACGTTCGCGTCCCACGCGGACGGAGTGCTCGCGTCGCGCCTTCGTTCGGGCAAGCCGGGAAGCTTATCGTTCACGCTCCGGCTGCGCGGGCGAACGGACGCGTTCGCGGTCCGCGAACAAGGGGACGGCACGCTCGTCTTCGAGGGTCAGGCAACGGAGACGGTGCACAGCGACGGCACATGCGGCGTTCGCTGCCGCGGAATCGTCCGGGTCGTCGTCTCCGGAGGCTCGGGGAACGCGAAGGCGCATGACGGAGCCATCCTGGTGGAAGGCGCCGACGAGGCGTGCGTTTACCTGGCCGTCGCCACCGACTACAGGGCCGCGGACGACGATTGGACCCGGGAGGCCGAGGCTGCCGCGGCACGGGCTGCTCGGGACGGCTTCGAGGCCGTCCGGGAAAGGCACCTGGACGATTACCGGCGATTATTCGGGCGCGTCCGGCTTGATCTCGGAGGGCGCGATCGGGTTTCGCTGCCGACCGACGAACGGATCCGGCGGCTCCGCCGGGGAGAGAACAACGATCCGGAGCTGTTCGCGTTGTTCTACCAATACGCCCGCTACCTGACGATTGCGGGTTCGCGCGAGGATTCTCCGCTTCCTCTGCATCTTCAGGGCATCTGGAACGACGGAGAGGCGAACCGGATGGCGTGGAGCTGCGATTACCATCTGGACGTCAACACGGAGATGAACTATTACCCGACCGAGTCGGCCAATCTGGCCGAGTGCCAATTGCCGCTGCTCAGATTCGTAGAACGACTGTCGGAAGCCGGGCGCGAGGCGGCGCGGGATTTCTACGGATGCGAGGGCTGGGTCGCCCACGTGTTCACGAACGCTTGGGGCTTCTCGGCTCCGGGGTGGCATTATTCGTGGGGGCTGAACGTAACGGGCGGCCTCTGGCTGGCGGCTCAACTTATGGATCATTACGAATTCGGCGGCGACGACCGTTTTCTGAGGGAGACGGCTTATCCGGTGCTGCGCTCGGCCGCCGAGTTCTTTCTCGACTATATGACGGTTCACCCGGAGAGAGGGTGGCTCGTCACCGGCCCGTCCAACTCTCCGGAGAACAGCTTCTACCCGGCCGGGACGCCGGATCGCTCGCGCACGATGTCGATGGGGCCGGTCATGGATACGATGCTCGTGCGCAGGCTCTTCGCGTTCTGCCGCGATGCCGCTTCGAAGCTAGAGGGCGAAGACGCTTTTGCGGAGCGGTTAGCCAAGGCGCTGCCTCTGCTGCCTCCGCCGATGATCGGCCGCCACGGCCAGCTTCAGGAATGGCTGCTGGACTACGCCGAAGCGCAGCCGGATCACCGTCATTTGTCGCACCTGTATGGCTTGTTCCCCGGGAGCGATATTACGCCGGAGCGGAGCCCGCAGCTGGCGGAAGCGGCGCGAACGACGCTGGAGAGGCGGCAGCGCGAATCGAATCTGGAGGACGTCGAGTTCACGCTGGCGCTGTTCGCGGCCGGCCGGGCGAGGCTCGGGGACGGCGACAAGGCGCGCGAGCACGTTGCTTATCTGATCGGAGAGCTGTGCTTCGACAACCTGCTGACGTTCTCCAAGCCCGGCATCGCGGGGGCGGAAGCCTACATCTTCGTAGCGGACGGCAACTTCGGAGGGGCCGCCGCGATCGCGGAGATGCTTCTGCAGAGCCATGCGGGAGAACTTCATCTGCTGCCGGCGCTCCCGGCCGGTTGGCCGGAGGGCTCGTTCGCGGGCCTTCGCGCCAGGGGAGGAGCGGAAGTCGGAGCGGCCTGGAAGGACGGGCGGCTCGTGTCCGCGACGGTCAAGGCGGGCAAGCTTCCGCTGAGATCGACGGTCCGATACGGGGAACGGCGTCTGAGGCTGGAGCTGGAGCCGGGCGAATCCGCGGCACTCGAAGGGGAATGGGGAAGGTAGACCGGATTTTGTTACTCATAACGGCAAGGCACAAGCGGCTGCGGGGGTTCCCCTGCGGTTGCTTTCCTTTATTTTAGTAAAGTGCAAAAAAGCGGTTTATGTACGATAATAGGAGTATTCTTTCTTGATAGCGCTGCCAAAAGGTTCGGGGAGGAGAAAACGCGTGGGGAAATTTACGAGGGTTTTTCGCAGTTTTCTGCTCTCTTATATTGTCATCCTGATCATCCCCAACATCGCCTTGTTCGTCTCCTATCGGACGTCCATCTCCGTTACGGAGAAGGCGTCGATCGAGAATAGCGTCACCCAGCTCGCGAAGACGAAGGAGCTGCTGGAACGGCGGATGGCCGAAGTCGAAGGCTTCACGAGACAGCTGGCGATCAACCCGGACCTGAGCGTTCTGATGAACGAGCGCAATACGGGCGATCAAACGAACGTGTACGGCATATGGAAGATGCTTCGCAGCATCCTGACCTTCGGGCAGACGAACGATTTTTTGCAGCAATTTTATATTTATCTGGGCAATTACGACGTGATCCTGACTCCGGGCTCGGCTTACTTCCGCCCCGAGCATTATTACGAGAACTTCCGGTACGCGGACCAGACGTTCACCGATTGGAAGCAATCGGTTCTCGGCCAGACTCACCGAAGCGAGATCATGCCGCTCCGGCCGTTCCTCAACAAAGGCGCGGAGACGGCCGTCGTTACGTATATGCAGTCGTTCCCTCTGGACGCCTTCAACAGCTCCTCGCCGGCGCTCGTGGTCATCATGATCGACGAGAAAACGATCGCGAGCCTGCTCGCCGGCATTACCGACCGGTACGGCGGCTGGACGCAAATTACGGATGCCCAGGGGCGGACGATCGCCTCCCAAGGCGAAGGCATTCCGGACCTGGCTAAGCTGGAGGAGGACGGGCGCTACGACCCGGCCAAGGTTAGCCAGTTCCACGAAGGAGATCTCGTCATCACGACCGTCTCCGACACGAACGGTTGGGTGTATCGCGCGGGCATTCCGCGCAAGGTGCTGCTCGCGGACGCCAACCACGTCAAGCGGATGACGTGGACCGGCAACGGGATCGCGCTCGCGGTCGGCCTGCTCGTCTGCCTGGGGCTTGCCTATCGCAACAGCGCGCCGATTCACCGCCTCATCTCCGCGTTCGGGGCGGCCGGGAAGGAGCCGGGCCGCAACGAGTACGATTTTCTTCACGGGAACATCGCGGAGATGCTTCACAACAGCAACCGGCTGGAATCCGAGCTGCGCCGGCAGCAGCCGCTCATCCGGGATGCGTTCTTGAAGCGGCTGCTCTCGGGAGAGCTTCCGTCCCGCGAGGAGATCGTCGCCGCGGCGACGCAGGCGAACACCGGCATTTACGGGAACTCCGGGTACGTTTGCATCCTCCAGATCCAGGGGTACTCCGGCAAGGGCACCGTCGAGATCCTGAACGAGCTTAACGCGGCTCGGCTCATCCTGAAGCAGTCGCTGACGGATCTGGCCGGTTTTACTTTGATGACCGATTGGGGGGCCGACCGGATCGTCATCCTGTTCGCGTCCCGCGAGACCGAGACGGGCGCGGCCGTCGGCCGGGACGAGATCGCGTCGCTTCTCGATCAGCTGTCCCGGCACGCGTTCGAGGAGTACCGGATCACGTTCACGGCCGCGGTGGGCGAGCGGTTCGAGGCGGAGACCGGCGTGAGCGCGTCCTACGAGCAGGCGAAGCAAGCGCTGGAATACGCGCTTCATTCCGATCGGAAGAGCGTCGTCTGGCATGAGGAGACGCGCTTGGAGAGCGCGACCTATTATTATCCGCTGGAGCTGGAGCAGCGGCTTCTCGGCACGATCCGCGCCGGCGAGACGGAGGAAGCGCTCCGCATCGTGGAGACCGTCGTCACGACGAACACGGTCCAGCGCGAGCTGTCGGTCGAGATGTGGCATCAGCTCGTCGGCGAGCTGAAGGGAACGCTGCTTAAGCTTATTGACCAGAAGACGTTCCTGGAGTCCGGCAGCTTCGAATCACTGAAGGATCGGATTATCGCGGTTCAGCCTGCGGACAAGAGAACGCTCCAGAGGGAGATCGAGCAGATCGTCGCCGCGATGTGCGCCGTCGTCGAGGGACGCAAGAACGCCAGCCATTCGCGCATCGTCGAACAGATCAAGGCGTACGTCGGCGAGAATTACGGCGATGCGGAGCTGACGCTCTACCGGATCGCGGAGCAGGTGGAGCGGCCGGAGAAGTACATCTCCCAGCTGTTCAAGGAAGCGACGGGCTCGAACCTGTCGGATTACCTGGAGACGGTCCGGATGGACCAAGCGGTCAAGCTGCTCGTGGAAGGGCGCTATACGGTCGACGAGATCTCCGCGCGCGTCGGGTACAACAGCTCGCACTCCTTCCGGCGGGCGTTCAAGCGGGTAACCGGCGTCTCGCCGAGCTCGTACCGGGAAGCAGCCGGGCGCTGAGAGGAGGGGGATTGGAATGGCATTCCGGATTCGGATTCGGACGATGGCTCGGCGGACGTTAAGGGAACTGAGGGCTCCGACGCGACTGAGGGTGCCTAAGCGACTGGGAGTGCCGACGCGGCCGAGGGTGCCTGGGCCGCCGTGGCCGGTGATGACGCGGAAGGCTCTGTCGGCGGCTTTGTTGCTCCTAATCGCGGCCGCGATTCTAGTCTCTTGCGCGGGATCCGGGCAGCGGGATCCGGTGGAGACCGCCGCGGGCAAGCCTTTGAGCATCAGCGTCTTCGCCCAGCAGGACAGCACGTTCGACTTGAAGACGAACGACTTCTCGCGCTTATTGGAGGAGAAGTTCAATTTCTCGTTCGACTGGCAAACGGTGCCGTACATAGGCGCCAAGCAGAAGCGGCAAATCTCGCTGGCGAGCGGCAATTATCCCGATGCGTACATTCTGACGTCGTACATTGATCAGTTCTCCCAGGCGGACGTGCTGCGATACGGCAAGCAGGGAGTGTTCTATCCGCTGAACGATCTGATCGACCGATTCGCTCCGAATATCAAGGCGGCTTTCGCCCGGGACCCATGGCTTAAGGAGCTCAGCACGGCGCCGAACGGGGCGATCTACGGGCTGCCGGCGTTCAGCGATTGCTTCCACTGCTCGTACCCGTACAAGCTCTGGATCCATACGAAGTGGCTGGACCGTCTGGGGCTGTCCATGCCCCGGACGACGGAAGAACTGCGGGACGTGCTGTACGCCTTCAAAACCCGGGATCCGAACGGCAACGGAATCGCAGACGAAGTGCCGCTAAGCGGCTCGGTCGAAGACTTCGGCGTAAGAGTGCTGCCGTACTTGATGAACGGCTTCGTCTACGACGACGATCAAACGTACTTGACGGTGAAGGACGGCAAGGTCCGCTTGTCGCCCGCGACGCCGGAGTGGAAGGAAGGACTTGCCTACGTCAAGTCTCTCTATGACGAGGGGCTGATCGACGCGGGCGCCTTCACGCAGGACGTGGAAGCGTACAGGAGGCTCGGGGAGAACGAGGAAGCCCAGATCCTCGGAGCGGGAACGGCGATGCACCCGGCGATTTTCGTCGATACGGGACCGGACAACGAGCGGGGAAGCGACTATAACCCCGTTCCTCCGCTTAAGGGTCCTCACGCTTCATATGCGGTCTATTACCGATCCGGAATCACCCCGGGGGCGAAGTTCGTCATCACGGACAAAGCCAGCCCGGAAGCGCGCGAGACGCTGATCCGGATCGCGGATTACTTGTATACGCCGATCGGGCAGGCGAACGCGGAGGTCGGCATGGAGGGAGTGGATTGGCGGCTCCCGCTGCCGGGAGAGGTCGCGCTCGGTCCGGACAGCAAGGCGGAGTTCGCCCGCATCCCCGTCAAGGAGGGCGAGCCTTCCCGCAACTCGGGCTGGGCGGGCATGGGCCACTTTTATATGCCGAAAGAGTATCGGGACAGCTGGACGCAGGACATGGACATCTACTCGCCGAACGGGTACGAGCGCCGCTTATACGAGGCGTCCGAGCTCTATCAGGGACACGAGTCTCCGGAGCTGTACCCGAGCTGGGCGATCTGGCTCGACCCGGACGTCGTCGACGAGCTCGGCATGCTTCAGGCGAACGTCCGCAACGAAGTGGACCAGAGTGCCATGCAGTTCATCACGGGCCAAAAGGATCTGAACGAGGATTGGACCGCTTACGTTCTGAGGCTGAACGAGCTGGGGGCGGACCGTTATTTGGAGATCATGCAGCAAGCGTACGATGAATGGTCTAGAAGCAACGCCGGTTCCGCGGTTCGTTAGCGAGATGCCTAAAAAGAGGGGCCGTCCCGTAAGTCATCAAAATTGACTTAGGGACGGCCCCTGATCTTTTAGCGGCGGTTTCAGCTTCGCGGCTTGCCGAAGAGCATAAACTTACAATAGCGCGAAGGGACGACCTCTCCCTCCTCATATACACCTTACTTTTGCCTAGGTGAGCTTATCTGAGACTATCTCCTCTCCCAACACACCTTACTCTCGCTGAGATAGTCTCATCTGAGACCATCTCCTCCACGATGTCTACCGGAAGGCCGATCAGTGATGCTTACCGCCATCGACTACAGCCGATCCGTCAGCTTCAATTGATCATGCCGTCCGGCAACGTGCCTCACAGTCTTCGCTTTACTATCGACGACAATGCTGCCCGCCGCTGCCGTTACCGCCCACCATTACCTCCACCATTACCTCCACCATTACCTCCACCATTACCTCCACCATTACCGCCGCCGTTGCCGCTACCATTGCCACCACCATTACCGCCGCCATTGCCGCCACCGTGTCCGGCACCATTACCGCCACCGTGTCCGCCGCCATTGCCGCCGCCGTTACCGCCGCCGTGGCCCGGAGAAACCGGCTGAACCGGAACCTCGAAGCGAAGCGCGTCCGCGAGCATCCATTCGCCGGATTTCTTGACGACGCGAATCGTATGCGTGCCGTTCGGAAGCGAAGAGACTTTATACAAGCTCTTTAGAGCGCCGCGACTGTCCGCGTGGGCATCGACCGTCTGGACCAGCTCGCCGTCGACATAGACGTCCATCTGTCCCAGCTTCGGCCCGGTCGGCGAGAGCAGCTCGATGCCGGTTCCCTTGAACGAGTATTCGAAGGAGGCTCCATTCTCGGTCGTTCCGTGAACGTCGTCCGCGTAGTCGCCGCTGAAGCGGAACGTGAGCTTCGTCGTGCCGACCGGCTGCGCGGCCAGGTACTCCTTCTTGATGGTCGCTTGCGCGCCCGCCACCGTGTAGTCGACTCCCTCCGCGAGAGCGGCGGAGCCGTTATAGATGCCGACCAAGTCGCCCGCGTCGTCCATCAGGCCTACGGTGACGTCCGCTTGCTTACCGGCCGCCAGGTCGAACTCGGCCGCGGAAGTGTCGATCAGGTCGGGAAGCTTCACTCGCAACGCATCCAGCAGCATAAACCGTCCCGACTTCTTGACCGCCTTCAGCGTATGGAAGTCCTTCGGCAGGCCGCCGACCGAATAAACGGTCACCTGCGGCTTGTTGCTGGCATTAGGATCGTAGGTGCTGACCGTTCCTTGGCTGACCCCATCGAGGAAAATCTCGATGTCGCCTTGGCCCGAATCGACCTCGCTGATAAGATCGATGCCGGTTCCATGGAACGAATAGGTGAAGAAGGCTTCGTTGTTCTCCGTCCAGTGGACATCGTCCATGTAGTCGCCGAGGTTGCGTCCGCCGCTGTTGTTCCAAGCTCCGGTATACCGGATAGCGGGATCGTTGTTGTTGATCATCGCGTAGCGGCCTGCGTTCGCCGAACCGGTTACGGCGATGGACAACTCCTGCGAATCGCCTCCGGCGAATTCGAACGCGAGCCGAGTCGTTTGACCGGAAGGCTGCTGCGCCAGATAAGTCGACGGGATCGTGACGACGTTGCCGCTAATCGCATAGTCGCTTCCTCTCGCAAGCGCACTCGTCCCGTTCTTGATATCCGTCAGGGAACTCGTGCCTAGCGGGAGTTCGACCGTAATGTCGGACGGCTCGTTCTTGTCGAAGCTCGTTGCCGAAGGAGTGCCGAGAAGAGAAGCCGTCGTCACCTTCAAAGCATCCAGGATAAAGAAATACTGGCCGCCCGGATTGCGAACCGCCCGAAGCGTGTGTTCCCCAGGTGGCAAATCCGAGATCGAGTAAACCGGAATTTGACCGGTCTGGGGGTCGCCCGACGAGTCGACCGTCTCCTTGAATTCTCCGTCGATATAGATGTCGATTTTGCCGCTGCTATTGCTCTTCTCGGACCAGAGCTCGATTCCCGTGCCGCTGAACGCATACGAGAATTCCGGCTCCGTGCCGTTATCCGGCTCGCCGTAATGGACGTCGCCCATGTAGTCGCCGAACGAGCGTCCGCTGCTGTAACCCCACTTGTTGGCATATTGGATCGCAGGGTCGTTATCGTTCAGCACCACGGAATAGGAAGAAGGTTGTTCCGTTCCCGGTTCTTCCGGCCCGCCATATGTCGAGTCGATCACGGAGACGGACAGGTCTTGGGCATCCTGCACCAGTTGGTTGCCGCCGTTGCGGGTCCAACTGCCGGAATACTCCATTCCCGTATCGTCGTCGTTGACGATCGAAGTGCCGTTAAGGGCGGTTACTTTGAAAAGGCGGGAGGCATGCGGCTCGAGGTACACCGGGGCGATTCCCGTCTGGAAGGCGCCGAGCTCCGTATGGCTCCACAGGTCGCGGACGGAAGCGGAGCCGCTCAGGCCGATGTCGCTCCAATTCACGCCGATGTTAGCGGCCTTGGTGCCGAGGTTGAACAGCGCTACCGTGTACGTACCGTCGCCGTTGTTGGCATACCAGACCTGCTGCTTGGTCGCGGTCGATACCGGATGGATCGGCCGTCCGGCTTGGTTGACGGCGATGACCTCGTCGTTGGTGTACAGGGACAGGCCGTACTCGTCCAGGTTGGTCAGGTCGTCGCCGGTATAGAACGGAGCGGCGGAAGCGGCCCACAGAGTCGCGGCCGTCCGGCGCTCGTCCCTCGTCAGCCCGGAGGTCAACCCGTTGCCGACGTTCAAGGAATCGAGGTCGTTCCAGCCGCCGGGACCCGCGTCCCTCCACCATAAGGCCACGTCGGGGAACAGACGGGCGATGTTGGCCCACGTCGTCATCCCGACTTCGGGGTCGTACGCCTCCACGTCCCAATTGACGCGCCAGCCGTTGGCGTACTTTTTCCAATAGTCGACGTAATTGTGGTCGAGCGCCCAGCTCAGCTCCAGCCAGATGCCGTGGCGGGACAACGCGGTCGACCAGGCCTTCACGTCGTCGCGCGCGTCGATAGATTCGTCGTTATGGCCGGAGCCCGGCGTCACGCTGTCGAACTTGACGAAGTCGACGCCCCAGGAGGCGATCAGATCGGCGATCGAGTCGACGTACTTCTGCGCGCAAGGATTGCTGAAGTCGATCTTGTAGCCGAGGTTCCAGTAGTCCGCATACTTATAAGGCTTCACGACGATGTCGCCGATCGTGCAGCCATCCGCCCCGTAGATCGGAAGATCCTGCTCCACCGCCTGCGGGGACACTCCCGGGATAAAATAAAGGCCGATTTTCTGCCCCTTGGCGTGCACGTAATCCACGAGGTTCTCGAAGCCGTTCGGGTACAGGGTCGTGCTCGGAATCGGACGAGCGTACTCGTCCATGCTGCCGTTCCAGCCCGCGTCGATATTGATGTACTCGAAGCCGTGAGCCTGCAGCTTCTCGTGCATCGCGTCGGAGATCATCTTGATCTTCTCTTCGGAGATCCAATTGCCGGAAGGGCCGTCGTACACTTGCAAGCTGAAGCTGCTCCATCCCATGTAAGGCTTCAGGGCCAAGCCGTTGTCGGCGGCTTCCGCGACGTTCTTGTGCGGCGGGACCCACGCGATCTGGACAAGCACGACGATGGCGAGCAGCAGATAGATCCAGCTTCTTCGCCGACTGCTAGAGCGACTGTTCAACATCCTTTTCCCCCTTCGATCCGTTGATTGGGCAACCGCTACCGGCCGGCCTTCGAATCGCAATGATAGCGCTTACCGCAACCCGATTGTAGTCGATGGCCCGGCTCGTCAGGTAGGTACAACTCGGTCGTTTAGCGTACCATTTTCCCGAAATCGAGGGTACAAATCGGCGAGGACTGGCCATTTGCGGAGGGGGAGAAGCGCGGAGGCGGAAGCGGCGGGAAGGGGGCGAACGGATGCGGAAGGGAGGAGGCGGGCAGCCTCGTTTGGCCTGCCGGCGAACAATTGGCCCCCCGCCGATCGGGAAAGGTGTACGCTTCGGGACGCAATTGTACCTACCTCGCAAGCGGGAAAGCCCCTATCATGGGGATTGTTCAACGGGAAAGCGCTCTCATTACACATCACGTTCGGAAGAAGGGATTCATGTTGGAAGCCGCAACCAAAGGCCTGGGAGCGCGAAGGAGCTTCGCCAGGCACTGGCAGCTGTACCTCATCGTCGCGCCGCCGCTGTTGTTTTTTCTGATCTTTAAATACTATCCGATGCTCAATGCGGTGCTGGCGTTCAAGGACTATTACGTCACGAAGGGAATCTGGGGCAGCCCTTGGGTCGGCTTCAAGAACTTCGAGATGTTCTTCGAGAATCCGGTGTTCTGGACGCTCATCAAGAACACGCTGTTCATCAGCTTCTATCTGCTGCTGGCGGGGTTCCCGATTCCCATCGCGCTGGCGCTCATGCTGAACGAAATCCGCAGCCGGAAGTTCAAGCGCGCCGTGCAGCTGATCACCTTCGCGCCTTACTTCATCTCCACGGTCGTCATGGTATCGATCATCATGCTTTTCCTGGCGCCGCGCCTTGGATTCGTCAACGTTGCCCTGGGCCATCTCGGACTCGAACCGATGAACTTCCTCGGCAATCCGGGCATGTTCTCGTCCATCTACGTCTGGTCGGAGATCTGGCAGACGGCCGGCTATTCGGCGGTCATCTACCTGGCGGCTCTGTCCGCGGTCGATCCGACGCTGTACGAAGCGGCGAAGGTCGACGGGGCGTCGCGCTTCCAGAAAATATGGAACGTCGACCTGCCGGGCATCCTGCCGACGATCACGATCATACTCATCCTGAACGTCGGCAACGTCATGGCGATCGGCTTCGAGAAAATCTACCTGCTGCAGAACAACCTGAACATCTCCAGCTCGGAGATCATCGCCACGTACGTGTACCGGATCGGTCTGCTGAACGCGAACTACAGCTTCGCGACGGCCGTCGGCCTGTTCAACTCGGTCATCAACCTGATCCTGCTGTTCTCGGTTAACGCATTGGCCAAACGGTTTTCCAACTCGAGCATTTGGTAATCAAGAGGTGATTCCATGATAAACGCTACTACCCGGATCAAAGAATCGGCGGGCGACCGGTTGTTCCTGATCGTCGTCTACGCCGTCCTGTCCGTCGTGCTCGTCGCGGTGCTTTATCCGCTGATCTATATTTTCAGCAGTTCCCTCAGCAGTCCGTCCGCCGTCTCGGCCGGCCGCGTGTGGCTGTGGCCCGTCGATTTCTCCATCAAAGGCTACGAGACCCTGTTCAAAAATCCGCAGATCCTGACCGGCTACGGCAACTCGCTCTTCTATACGGCCGCAGGCACGCTCATCAGCGTCACGTTGACCGTCATGCTCGCCTATCCGCTGTCTCGGCGGACGTTCTTCGGACGCAACGCGATCATGATGATCGTGACCTTCACGATGCTGTTCAGCGGCGGGCTGATTCCAACCTATATGGTGGTCAAGGCTCTCGGCCTGATCGATTCCCGGTGGGCGCTGCTGATTCCGAACGCGATTTGGGTATGGCAGGTCATCATCGCGAGATCGTTTTTCCAGTCTTCGATTCCGGAGGAGCTCGCGGAGGCGAGCGACATGGACGGCTGCAGCGACCTGCGGTTCATGAGAAGCGTCGTCCTTCCGCTGTCCAAGCCGATTATCGCCGTTCTCGTGCTCATGTACGCGGTCGGCCAATGGAACGCCTACTTCGACGCGCTGATCTACCTGAAGACCGCGGACAAATATCCGCTGCAGCTTATCCTGCGAAGCATCATCATCCAGAACAACAGCGGCAGCTCCCTCATGGACGCGATGAAGCAGGTCGAGCGGCAGCAGCTCGCCGAGCTTCTCAAATATTCGCTCATCGTCGTCGCCACCCTTCCGGTGCTGCTGATTTACCCGTTCGTGCAGCGGCACTTCGTCCAAGGGATGCTGGTCGGGTCGGTCAAAGGCTGAATCGGCCGGGAGCTTCTCATGAAGGGGGGGATGCCGGAGGCGGCGCGGAGCCTTCTCGGCACGGATGGACGCAAGATCAGATTGTCGAAGGATGATTCGAACCTATATTCGGGAAAAGGGAGCGAGATCCATTTTGAAAAAGAGAATGATAAGCCTTCTATCGATCGCCCTGCTGCTCGGCGGCCTATTGGCCGGCTGTTCCGGCAACAATAACGAAGGAAGCGGCGGCTCCGCCTCGGGATCGGAATCGCCGTCCTCTTCCGGCGCCTCTTCCTCGGAGCCGGCAGCCGCCGAACCGACCAAGATCAAGGTGTTCGCCGTCCAGGAGCCGAACATCGACCTGGCGACGAACAAGTTCACCCTCTTCGCGGAGGAGAAGTTCGGCATCGACTTCGACTTCGAGGCCGTCCCCTCCGACGGCGCGAAGGAGAAACGCCAGATCTCGCTCGCCAGCGGGGACTATCCGGACGCTTATATCCTCACGGCCTACATCGATCAATTCTCGCAGGCGGACCTTCTCAAGTACGGACAACAAGGCGTGCTCGTCCCCCTGAACGACCTGATCGACCAATACGCGCCGAACATCAAGGCGGCGCTGGAGAGCAACGCGGACTTCAAGGCGTTCAGCGTCGCTCCGGACGGCAACATCTACGGCTTGCCTTCGTACGCGCAATGCTTCCATTGCTCGTATCCGAACAAGATGTGGCTCAACACGACGTGGCTCGAGAAGATGAATCTCGAGATGCCGAAGACGACGGACGACTTCAAGAAGGTGCTGGAAGCGTTCAAGAACGACGATCCGAACGGCAACGGCAAGAAGGACGAAGTTCCTCTCAGCGGCTCCACGGAAGACTACGGCGTACGGATCGTTCCGTACTTGATGAACGCGTTCGTCTATGACGACGACCGGAACCACCTGATGCTGAAGGACGGCAAGGTGTCCTCTTCGGCGACGACGGAGGAGTGGAAGCAGGGGCTCGCCTACATCAAGTCGCTGTACGACGAAGGCTTGATCGATCCGGGCGCGTTCACGCAGAACTCCGAAGCGTTCAAGAAGATCGGCGAGAACGCGGACGTGCAAATTCTCGGCGCCGGCGCCGGCATGCACCCCGCCATCTTCGTCAACATCGACAAGGGCAACAAGTACTCCAAGGATTACAACGCGGTTCCTCCTCTGACCGGACCGAACGGCGTCTCGTACGCGACCCACGACAACGGCGGCGTTGCGCCCGGAGCGAAGTTCGCGATCACGAACAAGGCCAGCGAGGAAGCGAAGATCGCCCTCATCAAGTTCATCGACTACCTGTTCACGCCGGAAGGCCAGACGAACGCCGCATCGGGCTTGGAAGGCATCGACTGGAGAAAGCCGACGGAGGGCGAAGTCGCGCTCGGAGAAGGCGTAACGCCTCTGTTCGCGCCGATTCCGGCCGCCGAAGGCGAAGCGCCGCGCAACGCGGGTTGGAGCGGAATGGGCCACTTCTACATGACGAAGGAATACCGCGACAGCTTCGTGCAAGGCACGGATATCTACGACTCGACCGGCTACGAACGCCGCCTGTACCAAGCTTCGCTGCTGTACGAAGGCAAGGAGCCTAAGGAGCTGTTCCCGATCTGGGCGCTCTGGCTCGACCCGGCCGAGACCGACGAGGCCAGCATGCTGCAGACGAACATCCGGACGTACATCGACGAGAACACGCTGCAATTCATCACCGGCAACAAGAGCCTGGACAAGGACTGGGACAGCTACATCAAGGGCTTAAACGGCCTCAAGCTGGACCGCTACCTTGAAATCCTTCAGAAGTCTTACGACAATTCTACCTTTAAGTAAGAGGAAAAAGGGAAAGAGGGTCTCCGACGTCATCGAATGACGGTTGGAGACCCCTTTTATCGCGTGGGCTCAGGCTCTGTTGCGGGCGCCGAAGATGAGTCCGAGGATGAACAGGATGATAAAGACGAAAAACAACACTTTGGCGATGCCTGCCGCGGCGGCGACGATTCCGCCGAAACCGAAGATAGCGGCGACAATGGCGATGATCAGGAACACGACCGACCAATATAACATATGCGTCTCCTCCTTTGGTTGTGGCTGATGTAGGCTTGCTTGCCCCCTCCTTACCACTTGTCCCGCGGAATGAAACGCATGATTAAATCGTCGGGCGTCAGGGTAATACCGTTACGAGCATCCAATCTGGGACAAGAAAGGATGATGACCCATGGCAATCGAACATCGCAACGTAGGCGTCGAAGAGCGGATCGTCGAGAAAAAATCGGACTCCAGCAAAGTAGGGACCGCCATCATCAAGTACGCGACCTATCTGATCATTTTCTTCGGAGTTTTGTATTTCCTGATTCAATATATCCTTCCGAAGTTTTGATCGGGACTTAGCCGGACGATCCGGCGCGGAAAGGCAAACGCCGAGCCCTGGATAGGGGTTCGGCGTTTTCGTATGCGGCGTGCCCCGTGAAGCGGGAGGGGGCAGCTAGGCGTCGAGGATGCGAACTATAACGGAACTCATAGCCCTTATTTCTGCTAAGAATGGCTCTTTTCCGTTCTAACGGAAACAGGAGACCTTATTTTAGGCGAAGCGGCCTGATTTCTGGCTATTGCTCCAAAATAACGTCTCTCACTTCCGTTAGAATTCAGAAAAGAGATTTTGGAGCGAAATAACGTCTCTCACTTCCGTTACAACTTCAAAAGACGCCAAGGGCCGCTCATCGGTCCGCTAGGCGTCTTTTGCTTATTTGTTCGTGCTGTGCTGCTTGCCGGGCAATACGTTGCCTTCGCTGCCTTTGGCGCGATTGCGGTTCTTCTCGGCTTTCTTCTGATTGTCCTGGATCTTCTGGACGAATTCGCCGGTGCTGTCTGGGGACGTAACGATCGCCTCCTTCCTCCTGATGGCCGTGTCCACAGTAGCATATCCAAATTCAGGGCAAACATGAATAGAAGAGGTTTTCCCCCGTCGAATACGTTTTGCGAGCGTTCTCCAATTGAATGAGACTCATGGCGCCCGAGCCGCTCCAACCTGAAAAATTCAGGTTGCAGGGCCCAAACAAGGTGTTCTACGAGCTCTAGCCCGAAAAATTCGGGTTAGAGAACCGCGTCCGAATGAAGTTAGCAAGTTTACTTTCAAAATAGAGCGATTAGGTCCGAAAACGCGCAGCGGACCGCGAGCATACAATGGAATAGACCCCCGTTGTGCCTCTCTTGTCGGATAGCAGGGGGAGGGAGGGCGATTGGATGCGCATAAAGAAAGTCGGACTGGTCTGCGTCCCGTTCGGACTCGGCGGAGCACGGGAAGGCGCAGAGCTGGGGCCGCGGAGCGTCATGAACGCCGGGATCCTTAAACAGCTGGAGAGCTTGGGTATCGAAGAAATAACGGTTAGAGACGTCTTGTGCCCGCAGAGGCCGACCGGCCTGCCGAGCGGGGGACGCATGCGATACGAGATCGAGGTGCGCCGGATGAGCGATCTGATGTGCGAGCAGGTGGCAGACCTAACGGCTAATGGCTATATGCCCATCGTGCTCGGAGGCGACCACAGCGTGGCGATCGGTTCGCTCTCCGGCATTACGGAGCGCGATGGCAGCCCTGGCGTTATCTGGATCGATGCCCATAGCGATTTGAATACGGAGGCGACGAGCCCTTCCGGCAACGCGCACGGCATGCCCTTGGCCGTCGCACTCGGCAAAGCGCAATTCAAATTGTCGGGCGCAAGCGGCAAGTCGATTCGCAAGGAGAAGCTCGTCCTGATCGCGGCAAGGGACCTCGATCCGGGAGAGAAGGAGCTCATCCGCGCCGATGGAATCGCGTGTTTCACCATGCATGACATCGATAGGCTGGGCATGAAAACGGTGATGGACAGAGCGCTGGAGATCGCGGGAGAAGGAACGGCCTCTCTGCACGTCAGCTTGGACATGGATTCGCTGGATCCCTCGGAAGCGCCGGGAGTCGGCACCCCGGTTCCGGGCGGTTTGAGCTACCGGGAAGCCCATCTGGCGATGGAGCTGCTGGCGGAATCGGGCAAGGTCACCTCGCTCGACATCGTCGAGGTCAATCCGACTCTGGACAGCGGAGGCAGAACCGCCCGGCTGGCCGTCGAATTGTGCGCCTCCCTGCTAGGCAAAACCATCCTCTAGAACCCTGGTCGATTGACTTTGCGCCTGGCGTTGCAGTACAAATGAAGAGGTATAGACACCAACGATTAGGAATGGAGGCGGATCCCATGAGGGCGAAGCCCGCAAAACATACCCCGCCCAGCGCCGCCATCCGGCCGGCGATCCGGTTAACGGGACGCCGGCGCATGGCAGCCGTTGCCGTCCTTCTGCTCGCTTGCTTGTTCCTTCTGACCTCTTGCGTGCAAGGCCAGGCTCATCTGAAGATCAACCGGGACGCAACCGCCGACCTCCATTTGAATCTGGCCGTCTCCAGCAAAGCGCTTGACCTGATAGGCAAGCCGGAGCTGCTTCGGCAGGCGGCGGAACGAGTCGCGGGAGACCGGATGGCGTTCAAGGCTTACGAGAAGGACGGGCAGCAGGTGCTGGAGGGAACACGGCACTTCGATCTTAAGGAGATGAGGCAGCAGCCGATGGATCTTCCGGAAGGAGTCGAAGTCGAACACAGCTCGGAGAAGCACTTTTTCTACACTAAATATCATGTCGCGGTTACGGTCGATACGGACAAGCTGATGGAGGGAAGCGGGGGAGCGGACTCGGAGAGCATGACGGACAAGCTGTCCTCGCTCTCTCCTCTTGTGAAGAAGCTGGTGCTGAGCCAGCTGGACTTCGACCTCAAGGTCACGTTCCCCTTGAAGCCCGGCGCGAATAACGCTCCCGGGACGGAGGACGGCGGCCGAACGCTGGTTTGGCCTTTCTCCTTCACGGAGCCGAACCGCTTCGAGCTGGATTTTAACGCGCCGAATTTGAAGAACATTCTGATCGTCGGAGCTCCCGCGCTTCTCGTTATCCTCGGAGGAGGCGTCTGGCTGATCGTTCGCCGCCGAAGGAGCAAGCGAGGCAAACCCGCTTAAGAAGCATCGGAGCTTCTTAGGGATGGAAGTGACACATATAGTTGATTAAGAAATAGGAGCTCCGGCCCGATAATCCCATTCAAGATTCGAGGCGAATAGGCATGTGGGAGAAGCTGACCGGTCATCTAACCGTCGAGGAGCTGCTCTGGATCTCCTTCGGCCTTATCGGCCAAATCATGTTCACCGGCCGGTTCATCGTTCAATGGATCGCGAGCGAGCGGGCCCGGAGAAGCGTCGTCACCCGATCCTTCTGGCTGTTCAGCATTCTCGGCAGCAGCATGCTTTCCATCTATGCGATCTACCGAAGGAACCCCGTCTTCATTCTCGGCCAGGTGCCGGGAATTTTTATCTACTTCCGCAATCTGATGATCATGAGGAATGAAGAGAAAGAGAACGAGAAGGTGTCGGAAAAAGCCACGGGCTAGCGTGCGAATGCTCTTCTTTAGAGGAGGCGAGGGGATGGCGGTTCAATCGCCCGCGCTGCGGCGGGGAGATACGGTCGGCATCGTGACGCTCGGCAGCCCGCTGGATGCCGGCGTGATTCGCGAGAGAATCCGGTATCTGGAGGGCATGGGCTTCAGGGTTGTCGTCGGGCGGCATGTCTTCGATCAGAACGGTTTTCTGGCGGGGAGCGAGGAAGGGCGAGCGGCGGATCTGATGGCGATGTTCGCCGACCCGAACGTGCGGCTGATTCTGCCGTCCCGCGGAGGGGTAGGCGTCGAAGGCATTCTTCCTTATCTCGACTTCGGCGTCATCCGGTCGCGCCCGAAGCTGATCAGCGGTTATAGCGACATCACGGTGCTGCTCAACGCAATCTCGCAATTCTCCGGACTCGTTACGCTGCACAGCCTTATGCTTATCGACTTCAAGCCGGAAACCCCGGCATATAACTTCAATCAATTCTTTGCGGCGGCTTCCTCCTCGGACGTCCCGAGGTCGATCGCCAACCCTCCGGAGATGGCTCCGATGAGAGGGAGAGTTCCCGGCAACGCGTTCGGGCCGCTTGCCGGAGGCAACCTCACGTCGCTCGTAGGAACGCTAGGAACTCCATACGAGATCGATACCCGAGGCAAGGTATTGCTGCTGGAGGAGACCCACGAGCCGATCAATACGGTTTACCGGTACTTGGAGCAGATGAAGCTGGCCGGCAAATTCGATGGCGTTGCCGGCATCGTCATGGGCGAGTGCACCAATTGCGCGGACGCGTATGGGAAGTCGTACGAAGACCTGATCGAGGACTTCATGGTTCCGCTAGGCAAGCCGCTCGTCACGGGCATCGCCTCCGGCCACGGCACGTACAAGGCCGCCTTGCCGATCGGCGCGTTCGCGAACTTGGACGCTAGTAGCGGGAGCTTGGTTTTGATGGAGCCGGCTGTGGGGTAGATGATAAGGGAAAGGAGTTCTAAAAGAAGATCAGGTGTCCCCTATTATTACAGGAGTAAGTGAATAGGATTGGGCCCAATTTCGCAGCTTCAATCTAAGTTACTTAAGGGTTATAGAATATGATTTCGAAAGTAAAGTGATTGCTTTCTACAGTGCGAATAGGAAGTTCACATGATTCTCCTGTAGGTTTCGCACCTGGAAATGGCGAACAAAATGTTTGTATGTTATTGTTTATCTGCAATTAATTATTGCTTGATTTTTGAATTTATGCGGTTTTAGGTCGCAAGAGGAAGAAAGTGTTCCTTTACGACCTTAAATCGCTGTCGCATCCCGCAGGGGATGCGTGGATTGAAATAGCTCGATGTTGTTGGTTAACGAAGTGTTTTGCTGATAGTCGCATCCCGTGCGGGATGCGTTGAACCCTAAGGCAGTCTCGATCCGAGACCGCCTTTTCGGCGTTCCTTAGGCAGGCGAATTCGCCGCCGCACGCCCCCTAGCCGCTCGAACAGACGGACCAAGTGCTCTTTTTCGCAGCACAAGGGATATTTTGGTCCGTCCCCCACCGAAAACCTGCTCTTAACGGCCCGAACTCTGAAAAATGACATGATAATTTTTTAAAAACGATCGCAACCCCGGTTTTTCTGTAAGGAAAAGAAATCCATCCTCGAAATCCCTATCGAGCTACGGCTTTACCTCGCATGGAAGATTTTTACCTCGCCGCATAAGGACGGACGAACGATTTCCGATTCTAATCCTTTTCTGAGAAGCCGGCCCCCTAATGTTAAGATTTCCTCAGGTTTGGCGCCTCGGCTCCGGTTTATAGTGATTAGGTCGGCAGGGATGGCTCGAAAGAGGGGGTCCTTCCCTGCAAGTAAGCTGGACGAGGAGTGGACGTTAGCAATGTGCGGAATTATGGGATATATAGGCGCTAAGCCGTCGGAACGAATCATCGTGGAAGGCCTGCGGAAGCTGGAGTACCGAGGGTACGATTCGGCGGGAATCGCGGTGTGCACCGACAGCGGCATGAAGGTCGTGAAGGCGAAGGGCCGCATCAAGGAGCTGGAGAATCGGCTGAACGGCCACGATCTGGCGACGGGAACGGTCGGCATCGGCCATACCCGTTGGGCCACGCACGGGAAGCCTTCCGACGAGAATTCGCATCCCCATACGGACGGCCAGATGAAAGTCTCGGTCGTGCACAACGGAATTATCGAAAATTACATGGAGCTCAAAAAAGAGCTGGAGGAGACCGGAGTCCGCTTCGTCTCCGAGACGGACACCGAGGTCATCTCCCATCTGATCGCTTCCGAATACGAGGGAGACATCGTTCGGGCGGTGCAGCGGGCAACCGCTAGAATGCGCGGCGCTTATGCCTTGGCGGTGCTGTCCGAGCAGGAACCGGACAAGCTGATCGCGGCTCGGCTGCATAGCCCTCTGATTATCGGGCTCGGGGATGGCGAGCACTTCATCGGCTCCGATATTCCCGCGATCCTGGAGCATACGCGCGACGTTTACATTCTCGACGACGGCGAGATGGCCGTTCTGACGAGAGATGCCGTCGAGCTCATGACGATAGAAGGCAATCCGATCGCCAAGGAGCCGTTCCGCGTCAACTGGGATTTGGCGGTCGCGGAGAAGGACGGCTTCGATCACTTCATGCTCAAGGAGATCCACGAGCAGCCCAGGGCCTACCGGGATACGATCGGCAACCGCCTGCTCGGCGCGTATCCTTGGGTACACCTGCCGGAACTGACGCTGACTCCGGAGAGAATCCGGCTGTTCCGACGGGTGCATATCGTCGCTTGCGGCACCGCGTACCACGCGGGACTCGTCGGCAAGCAGGCGCTCGAGCGCTGGGCCCGCATTCCGGCGGAGGCGGACGTGGCCTCGGAATACCGTTATCGATCCCCGCTCGTCGCCGAAGATACGCTCGTCATCGTCGTGAGCCAATCCGGCGAGACGGCGGATACGCTAGCCGCGCTGCGGGAAGCAAAGCGCCAAGGAGCGCATGTCATCGCGATCACGAACGTGGTCGGAAGCTCCGTCGCCCGGGAAGCGGATGACGTGCTGTTCACGATGGCCGGCCCGGAGATCTCCGTCGCATCGACGAAGGCATATTCGACGCAGTTGCTCGCGTTCTACATTCTGGCCCTTCATATGGCCCGCGCCCGCCGGTCGCTCCCGGACGAGGAGTTCGCTCCGATCGTCGAGGCGCTGCGCAAGCTTCCGGAGCAGGCGGAGCAGGCCCTGAAGCAAGCCGAAGAGATCCGCTCCTACGCGGAGGAGATCTCGCATCATCGCCACCTCTTCTTCCTGGGACGCGGGATGGACTACGCGGTGGCGCAGGAAGGCTCCCTTAAGCTGAAGGAAATCTCGTACATTCATTCGGAGGCGTACGCGGCGGGCGAATTGAAGCACGGCACGCTGGCGCTGATCGAGGAAGGCACGCCCGTCGTCGCGTTGGCGACGCAGCCCGAATTGTACGAGAAGACGGTCAGCAACATTCGCGAGGTCATGGCCCGCGGCGCGACGGTGCTTGGCATCGCCAGCCCAAGCGGCAGCCGAGGCGACGCGAACCTCGCTTCCCGCGTCGACCGCGTGCTGACGATTCCGGATACGCATCCGATGCTAACCCCGGCGCTCTCGGTCATCCCTCTGCAGCTTCTCGCCTATTACGCGTCGACCGCGCTCGGCTACGACGTGGACAAGCCGCGCAATCTCGCCAAGAGCGTCACGGTGGAATAAGCGGGAACGATGAGCCATTCCCAAAAAAGAGCTTGGTGGAAGGGCGGCAAAGGCGCGGCGGCGGGGCTCGTTCTGCTCGCGGCCGTCGCGGCAGGCGGGTTCTACCTCCGGGAGCGATCCGCCGATGCCGTTCCGGCCATCGAGAGCGCCATCCAAGCGGACGGAACGCAGATCAAGTTCAAGACCGAAGGCGAGACGGTCCAGATATTCCGGGACGGCAAGTGGGAGCCGCTGTTCCTTCAAGGCGTCAATCTCGGGGCTACGGTTCCGGGTTATTTTCCGGGCGAATTCCCGATAACAAGGGACGACTACATGAACTGGTTCGGTCAGATCAAGGAGATGGGCGCGAACGTCATTCGGGTGTATACGCGCCATCAGCCGGTGTTCTACGAGAGCTTGGTGGCTTACAACCGGAAGCACGCGGACGATCCGCTCTACTTTATTCAAGGAATCTGGTCGCCGGAGGAGCAACTGATCGAGAAGAAGGATGCCTACGATGCCGATATCGTCGCGCAGTTCCGGGAGGAGATCGCAAGCGACGTCAAAGCGGTGTACGGCGACCTCGAGATGCCCGATACGCAGGGCAAATCGTCCGGCGATTACAAGGCGAACGCGGGGCCTTACCTGCTCGGCTGGAGCATCGGAACCGAATGGGACCCCGAGATGGTGGCGAACACGAACAAGCTTCACGCGGATAAGGCCGCTTATACGGGCGATTACTTCGGAACGACGGCCAAAGCGTCTCCGTTCGAGGCGTGGCTCGCCGGGATGGTCGATTTCGCGGCGCAGACGGAAGCGGCTTACGGGTGGCAGCACCCGATGAGCTTCACGAACTGGGTGACCACCGACGTGCTGTCCCATCCGAACGAGCCTCTTTTTACCGAGGACATGGCCGCCGTCGACGCGACGCATCTGAAGCCGCTGCATTGGAGCGCCGGGTATTTCGCTTCTTATCACGTCTATCCGTATTACCCGGATTTTTTCCGGTACAACGCGGAAGGCAAGGGCGATACGGAAGCCGATACTTATGCCGCTTACCTGAAGGAACTGAAGGCTTACCACGCCGGAATGCCGATCATGGTAACGGAGTACGGGGTCCCGTCTTCCTCGGGAATCTCCCACGTGGCGCCGCTCGGCCGCTCGCAAGGCGGGCATAACGAGGTCGAGCAGGGCGAGATCGACGCGGAGCTGACGGAGACGATCCATGACGAGGGATATGCGGGAGCCATCCTGTTCATGTGGCAGGACGAATGGTTCAAGAAGACGTGGAACACGATGCCGATGGAGCTTCCGGAGGATCGCCGCGCTTATTGGCTGAACGTCCTGACGAACGAGAAGCAATTCGGCCTGCTCGGCATGTATTCCGGGCTGGAGAACAAGATTCGCATGGACGGCGACGACTCCGATTGGAAAAAGCTGAAGAAGGACGAGAAGTCGGACATTGCCGCGGAAGTGCCGGGGATTGCCGGGATCGAAGCCGCGCACGACGAAGCTTACGTCTACTTGGGCATCCATCTCGATCACGATTTCGATCCGTCCAAGGAGAGGATCCAGATCGGGACCGACACGCTTCCGGGCGGTAACAAGCACGGGGAAGAGCTGGCCGGCAAGACGCTGGACGAAGGCTTGGAGACGCTGCTGACGATCGGAAGCGACGAGGAGACAAGCGTCAAGATCGCGGCGAACTACGATATGGAGAAAAGGCTGTACGGTTACGTGTACGGAATGATCGTGATGTCCGAGAAGGAGATCAAGGACGATTCGGGGCTCTTCAACGAGTGGAAGCTTCCGGTCAGCCTGAAGATGGAGCCGCCGGACACGAAGTACGCCCATCCGTTCGAGGACAGCGACGTCGGCTCGCTGCGCCGGGGAACGAACAGCCCCGCCAGCGCCGCTTACGATTCGCTCGCGATGTGGCAGTACGAAGGAGACTTCATCGAGGTGCGCATCCCGTGGATGCTGCTCGGCCTCGCCGATCCCAGCTCGCTTACGGCGGTCAGCTACGAGATGCCGGACAAGGCGTTCAAGACGACCGCCATCGATGGAATTCGCTTCGTTCCCTGGATCGTGAACAAGGAGACGGGGGAAGCGGCGGGCCTCGATACGCCGGACGGCGGCGCTTATCCGGTCTCGCAATTGGCCAAGTATACGTGGTCCGGCTGGGACGCGGTGACGTACACGGAACGATTGAAGCCTAGCTATTCGGCGATGCAGGAGACGTTTAAGCGATTGAACGCGACGCCGAAGACGGGAGGGAATTGAGTTGTATTCGAACATGAATATCGCGATAGCGGTTATCGCCGTTCTGGTCGGCGTTATCGTCGTCGGCCTCGGGGTATTGTTCTCCATGAAGCTGAAGGAGATTCGAAAGCGCCGCGACGAAGAGGCGTTCCGGGCGAGGTTCAGCGACTGGTTCACCTATATTCTCGCGAACGCGGACGGCGACGAGCCTCTGTTCATCCCGAACGCGCCGCTCTCGAAGGCGGAGAGACGGATCGTTCGCGAACGGCTCGTCCACTGGATCGAGCAGTTCAAGGGCGTTCCGCAGAGAAGATTGATCGAGCTGGCGGAACGGATGGGGCTTGTCTCCGAACAACTGAAGAGGCTCGACAGCCCGTTCGAATGGGTGAAGCTCGACGCGGCTTACCATCTCGGCTGCATGCGTTCGGCGCAGGCGGTTCCGGGCATGATGGAGCTGCTGAAGTCGCTGAAGCCGGGGCCGCTTGCCTACATTCCGGCGCGGGCCATCGCGAAATGCGCCGCCCGCGCGGACGAGCTGCGCGAAGTGACGGACGTTCTGCTGTCGCACAAGAAGGACGCGCAGCCGCTCATCGCGGACATTCTGAGGGAATCGGAGCTGGATTACGCGCCGATGCTCGCGACTTTCCTGCGCAGCTCCGATCCCGAGCGGGTGAAGCTCGCGCTGGCCGCGATGACCGGCTCGCCGGCGGACGGAGTGGCCGACACGCTGTACAAGCTGACGGGCTCGGAGGAGAAGGAGCTGAGCCTGGAAGCCGCCCGGCTTCTGCTGAAGAACCGGAAGGCGCTCACCCAGGAGCGGATCGCGCGGCTGTTCGCGCATCCCGAGCCCGACGTTCGCGCCGTCACGGCCGAAGCGATCGGCGAGCTCGGCTTGACGTCGAGCGTCGGCATGCTGGCCGCCGGCCTCTCCGATCCGGAATGGCAGGTTCGGTTCGGCAGCGGGCGCAGCCTGGCCCGCTTGGGCGAAGGAGGCATCGCGGCGCTTCGCGAAGCGGCCGAGTCCGACTCGGAAATCCGCCGGGAGACGGCGCTCGCCGTGCTCCGCGAGACTTCCGGCCGGAGACGGAGAACCGCCTCGTAAGGGGCCGTTTCAAGGGATTATCCAGAGCGGCTTGAGAGGTTCGAGAGTGGTCTGAGAGTGCTTCAAAAGTGCTTCAAGAGTGCTTCAAGAGTGCTTCAGGGTCCGCGCTTGCCCGTATCGTCTCCGCAAAGCTACTCGGCGTCGACAGGGCGCCGAAGGCGTTTTGGCTTGAGAAAGGGGTTTTATACTGGCCATGAGAGAGATTCTGCTCGGCTACGGATCGGCGATCACGTATTACGTCGTCGCCGTCACGCTGATTTATTTCGTCATATTGTTTCTGTCTTATCGAGGCGTCTATGCCATGAGGAAAGGGGCGGCTTATTCCAAGTTCCAGTCGCTGGCCGGATCGGAATCCGCGCCGCCCGTCTCGCTTCTCGTTCCCGCGTACAACGAGGAGCTTACCATCATCGACAACGTAAAAAATCTGCTTACGCTTCATTATCATACGTACGAAGTCATCGTCGTCAACGACGGCTCGAACGACAACACCCTGAAGGTGCTGATCCAAGCGTTCGGTCTCGTCCCGAAGGAGGACGAGACGATTCGCTATTCGATCGACTGCACGCAGGTCCGGACCGTCTATCACAATCCGGAATACCCGAACCTGTTCGTCGTGGACAAACCGAACGGCGGCAAAGCCGACTCGTTGAACGCCGGCATCAACCTGTCCCACTATCCGCTTATCTGTTCGATCGACGCGGATTCGCTGCTGGAGAAGGATGCCTTGATCCGGATGGCTCGCGTCTACATGGAGAATCCGGCGGAGACGGTCGCCATCGGAGGCAACGTTCGCATCGCGAACGGCTGCACGATCCGGGACGGCGTCGTCGAGGACGTCCGGCTGCCGCGCAAGATGTGGCCGATGTTCCAGACCCTCGAATATATGAAGGCATTCCTCGGGGGACGGATCGGCTGGAGCCATATCAACGGGCTCATTATCGTCTCCGGCGCGTTCGGCATGTTCCGCAAGGATAAGGTCGTCGAGGTCGGCGGCTACCGGGACGGATATCCGGGAGAAGACATGAACATCATCATCAAGCTTCATCGGCACATGCTGGACCAGAAGCTGCCCTACCGGGTCGCCTATTGCCCCGATGCCGTCTGTTGGACGCAGGCTCCGGATACTTACCGGATTCTGAGCAGCCAGCGCAAGCGCTGGGGACGCGGCAACCTGAAGAACATGATCGAGAACCGCGACATGTTTTTCCGCCCGAAGTACAAGGTGTTCGGAATGCTTACCGTTCCTTACAACGTCCTGTTCGAGACGCTGAACCCGTACTTCAAGCTGACGGGCCTGCTCGCGCTGATAGGCTACGTGGCAATGGACATGACGAAGTGGCCGGTGCTGCTCGTCTTCGCCGCGATCAACTTCCTGAGCGGGTACCTGCTCGCCGTCGGATCGCTCGTGCTCGAACAGCTCGCGTTCCAGCGGTATCCCCGCATGAAGGATATGGCCAAGATGATCGGATTTTCCGCGCTTATGTTCCTGGGCTATTACCAGCTCGGCGTTCTGTGGCGCTTCCAAGGACATATCGAATATTTGCGCAAAAACAACACCTGGGGAGTCATGACGCGGCAGAGCTGGAATCAGGATGCGACTACGACCACGTCCCCGTGACGGCAGGAGGAGATTGGAAAATGAATAAGCTACCGGAAGCGGCAAAGCTGAACGAATTGATGTATCAAGCGGTCGTGGAGCGTTATTGGGCGGGAGACGAGGCATCCGTGCAGGACTGCGGAATCGTGCTCGTCCGCTGCTTGGAGAACTTCGAGGATACGATTCGCGAACTGATCCGCGGCTTGGAGGCGGAGTTGCATACGACGATCGAGACGGTTGCGGAACCGGGCAAGCGGCAAGCCGCGTTCCTTCTGTTCGGCTCCGGCATGGGGCTCACCCATTACGCCGCGCTCCACGTGAAGGGGGCGCTGGCTCGGCTCGGCGCGGAAGACTGCGCCATGATGCTCGCCGGGATGGGCAAGCAAGCGGAGAGAAATCCGCGTTATTTCGAGACGATGACCGACATGTTCGAGCAATTGCCCGAGAGCATGGAGATCGTGCTGTTCCGCGAGCGGTACCAGCCGAGCGGCACGCAGTCGGTGCTGCTCGTGGACGGCGACGAGGAGACCCGCCGCTACGTACGGCTGCGGCTTAGCCTGAAAGGCTACCGAGTGCTGGACGCGGAGGACGGCAACGAAGGACTCGAGCTGTTCCGCCGCGAGAAACCGGACGTCATCGTGACGGACCTGAACCTGACCGGGATGGACGGCTACCATATGCTGACGCGAATTTTGAACGAGGACGCCGAAGCGCTTGCCCGTACCGTGGTGTTCACGGACAACCGGGTGGAAGAGACGATGCGCAAGTGCTACGAGCTCGGCGTGGCCGACTACGTGACGAAGCCGTTCTCCCCGGCGGAGCTGGAGCAACGGATCGAACGGCTGCTTTAAGCGCGAATGTTGAGCGGCCAGTACTTAGATGGAGCGAACTCTCTCGAGTGGCGGTACGAAGTTGAGTAGCCACGACTCAATAGGAGCACCTGCGAGCGAGTGGCGGCGATTTTGGCAGGACGGGTTCCCTTTTTATCCATTGCAGCCCTTATTCCAACTACTATTGAACCCCCTGAGGAGGAGAAGGTAAAGTATGAAAAACACGAACTACACGCGCCTGCAAAGGGCGATCGAGAACAAGCAAGCCAAGCTGGGCGTCGTCGGCCTCGGCTATGTCGGGCTTCCGCTGGCGGTCGAGATGGTGAAGCAGGGCTTCTCCGTCTACGGCATCGATCTGGATGAGAGAAAGATCGAGAGCTTGCGCAGAGGAGAGTCCTACGTTCAGGACATCTCCCGGGAGAAGCTCGGCGAAGCGCTGGCCGGCGGCCGCTTCCAACCGACTTCGGATTATTCGAAGGTCGCCGAGCTCGACGCCGTATCCATCTGCGTGCCGACTCCTCTGAGCGCCAATCAAGACCCGGATACCTCGTACATCGTGTATGTCGTGAATCAACTTAAGCATTATATGAAGAAAGGCTTGCTGATCGTACTCGAGAGCACCACTTATCCCGGAACGACCGAGGAGTTGATCGAGGCCGAGCTTGCCCAAATGGGACTCGTCGCCGGCAAGGATTACTTCCTCTGCTTCTCTCCGGAGCGCGTCGATCCGGGAAGCGGCACGTTCGCGACCTACAACACCCCGAAGGTGCTCGGCGGCACGACTCCGGAGTGCGGCGCGTTAGGCAAGCTGCTGTACGAGAATATCGTGGAAAAGGTCGTTCCCGTCTCTTCGACGAAAGTAGCGGAAATGTCCAAGCTGCTGGAGAACACGTTTCGGAGCGTCAACATCGCGTTCATTAACGAGATGGCGATGATGTGCGAACGGATGTCCATCGATATCTGGGAGGTCATCGAGGCGGCGAGCACGAAGCCGTTCGGCTTCATGCCGTTCTATCCCGGTCCCGGAATCGGAGGGCACTGCATCCCGCTCGACCCGATGTACCTGGCCTGGAAGGCGAAGGGCTACCGCTTCTACAGCAGCTTCATCGAGCTGGCGCAGTCGGTCAACTCGAACATGCCTTACCACGTCGTCACGAAGACGGCCAACATCCTGAACCAATCGGCGAAGTCGCTGCGCAACTCCCGAATCCTCATTCTCGGCATGGCCTACAAGCCGAACGTGGACGACCTTCGCGAGTCTCCGGGGCTTGAAGCGTACGAGCTGTACCGCAAGGAAGGCGCGATCGTCGATTATTACGACCCGTTCGCGACCTCCTTCCGCGATCACGCGGGCGAGACCGTGCGCTCGGTCCCGTACAACCTTGATCAGTTCCGCGGGTACGACTGCTTCGTGCTCATCACGGACCACGCCGCCTTCCCGTATCGCGAGCTCGCGGGGCTCGGCGTCCCGATTCTCGACACGCGCAACGCGCTGTCGTCGTTCGACCTGCCGCACATCTTCAAGCTCGGCGCTCCGGCCGACCGTCCGATGCACGTGATGCATACGTCGGCGGGGTGACGGGGGCAATACCTAATGAGAAAAGCACCCGCGAGGGTGCTTTTTGTTGCACGGATTTTCCGTACATCTCCGGCGGCTCCGCCCCCTCGGGGCAGTCGTTGCACGGATTTTCCGTACATCGCCAGCGGCTCAGCCCCCTGGGGGCGTCCATTGCACGGAATTTCCGTGCATCTCCGGCTGCTCAGCGCCCGGAGGGCGGCCGTTGCACGGATTTACCGTGCATCTCCGGCGATTCCACCCCCTGGAAGCGGCCGTTACACGGAATTTCCGTGCATCTCCGGCGGCTCTGCCCCCTGGAGGAGGCCGTTGCACGGAATTCCCGTGCATCTCCGGTGGCTCCGCCCCCTGGGGGCGGCCGTTGCACGGAATTTCCGTGCATCTCCTTCGGATTCGGCCTCATGCGGGTGCCGTTGCGCGGATTATCCGCGCACATCAACGCGTAACCCTCAAGCGAATTCGACGGATCACTGCACCCTTAGAGCAGAAGCCTTCACCGCCCGGCGGCCGCGAGAGGTTGCCGCGAGCTGAACGAGACCCATCAGCGCGACCACGACCATCATGCCGACGATGGCGGAGGCGAAGCTGCCGGTCGCGTCATGGACCTTGCCCAGGAAGATCGGGCCGGCGGCGCCGATCGCATAGCCGGCGGATTGCGTCATGGCCGACCAGGAGGCGGCTTCATGGGCGCTGCTCGCGGCGTCGATCGGGAGCATTAGGTTCAGGGAGAACAGCCCGCCCGCGCCGATCCCGATCAGGGAGGCGGCAACCCACGGCGTCGCATGCAGCGCAAGCATGACGAGTCCCGCCAGTTCGAATGCGGACGCCGCGACGAGCCATAACCGGCGGGACGGCGCTTTTCTTAGCAAGATCGGCATGAGCAGGTTGATGGGGATTTGCACGACGACGAACAGGGTCAAGGTAGCCGCCGAATACCCTTTCGAGTACCCCATGGCTTGAACCATCTCCGGGATCCAAGCCGTGTACGAATAGAACAGGACGGCCATCAGGCCGAAGGACAAGGTCAAGATCCAAGCCTTGCCGTTTCCCCACGGAAGCCGGGCGGTCGCCGATGCCGGCGAAGACGAAGAAGCCGCGGAACCGGCGGACGCCGGGAGTACGAGCAGCCACCAGAGAACGGCGGCGACGGCGGCTAGGACGGCCCAAGAGGCCAGGGATCCCTGCCAAGAGCCGAACGCGCGCTGCAGCGAAGAGGACAATGCCGAGCTGATGGCGGCGCCAAGCGTAAGAGCGACGGAATACACGGCGATCATGGAAGGAACCTGCCCCGGAAAATGCTTCTTGATAAAGCCGGCCATCAGAGGTCCGATAAACGCGATTCCTATTCCCGCGATCAATGCCGTGACGAGCAGAAAGGCGACGGAATTCGTAAACAGGCGAACGACGGTTCCGAGCGCGATGACGATCAGCGATACTCCCATCACCTTCTCGAGCCCCCATTTGCCGCCGGCCTTCACGGCTATCGGAGAGAACAGGCCCATGCACAGCACCGGGATCGAGGTCAGAAGGCTGGCGATCGAACCGTTCATGGCCAGATCGTTCCGGATGCCGTCCAGCAGGGGCGCGATCGAGTTGATCGCCGGGCGAAGATTGAGGGAAGCTATGAACATGGCAAGCACCATAAGGACGTTTTTCTTCATTTGGATGACTCCCTTCCGTTGACTCGTGAACAAATCTTACTCGGAGGGAGATCATTTATCAATTCTATTTGAATTATCGTTATCATTTGTTGTATAAATGATTTAACCATATACGGATGAGGGGGAAAAGGTCGAGTGGAGCTAAGGCAGCTGGAGTATTTTATCGCGGTATGCGAGGAGCTGCATTTTACGAGGGCGGCAGAACGGATAGGGATCTCCCAGCCGAATTTGAGCTTGTCGATCAAAGCGCTGGAAGAGGAGATCGGACTTCCGCTGTTTAACCGGATCGGCAAGCGCATCGAGCTGACCGACGCGGGATCCGTTCTGAAGAGAAACGCCAAGATGGTGTTCCAGAATCTGAGCAACGCCCGACTGGAGATAGAGGATCTCTCCGCGCAGAAGGGCGGGAGCCTAAGCGTCGGAGCTTTGCCGTCGGAGCTCGATTACCGTCTAACTCCTATGTTTATCCGTTTCTTTCAGAAGTATCCGAATATCCGGCTGAAAATCTTCTCGGAGATCGATGTCGCCGAACTCGTGCTGAGCGCCGACATCGATATCGGAATCTCCGGCAAGCCGGCCTACGATTCCCGGCTCGTCATCCGTCCCCTGTCCCGGGACGAGTACGGGATCGTCGTGTCCAAGGAGCATGAGCTGTCGCAGGCCGAATCGATTTCCCTGTACGACCTGCGAACGCTGCCTATCGTCATGTACCCCAAAGGGTTATGGGGGCGAGATTTCGTGGAGAGCTGGTGCGAGAAGCACGGAGTCCAGCCGAACGTGGTGGTGGAGACAAGCTCCAATCCGTCCCTGTTCCTTTTCGTCAAAGCCAATGTCGGGGTAGGGATCGTCGCGAGCGCGCTGTTGGAATCGATCGACAGCCTTGACCTGCGCTTTATCCCCATCCGCGATTACCCGCCCATCAGGGAGACAAGCATCATCTATCGGTCGGATAAATACCTCAACCACGCGGCGCGGGCTTTTATCCACTTCGTGGAGGACTACTTGAAGGAACAGTAGGTTTACGCGTCATTCGCGTTCCTTGCGAATCCAGTTGGCCAAGTCGTGCACGGCAATCCCGCCGTAGCCGGCTTGTCCGGCGTATTCGTCGTCGATCCTCCGCATCATCCGGCGGAGCTCCTCGGCGGCGCGGTCGTAGAAGGTGAGCTTCTCTTCCTCGTCCTTGGCCGCGTTCAGCCCCACGTAAACGGTTCCGCCCGTTCGGCCGGCATGCTCGAGCTCGCCGGCGACGATCGCCAGCACGCCATCCTCGCCTTCCGCTTCGTTGCGATAGGACATCAGCGAGACCGAATCCGCGCGCGCCATCATCCATTGGTCCAGCGTCCGGATGCCGTCGTTCTCGTTATCGTCCCCGGCCGGAACCGTATCGAGCCAGAAGGGAAGATCCATGCCGGTTTCGAGCGAATGAGCTTGCGCGAAGGAGACGAATTCCTCGGTCATCTCCCGCCACGACTCGACGACTCCGCGCCGATCCTCCTCCCATTCCTTCAATAGATAAGGCTCCACGTCCAGATGAACGCCGGTAAAACGGGACTCCGCGGGAGCGGACCCGTTGTAGTCGGTTATCAGCTCCAGGAAAACCCGGAACTCCGCGCGTCCCGGCTCCAGCACCCAGTCCCGATCTCCTCCGAGGGCATGCACCTGAATGCCGGCCATGGAGGCTTGCCGGATAAAATCGCGGTAGGCCTCTCGGGCGGAGGCTTTCTTCAGCGTATCGTCGACATGAAGGTAAACCGCGTTTACCCTCTGCTCCTCCAGGAAGCGAATCACTTCCTCCGCCCCTCCATTATCGTTCAGCAACTCCTCCAGGCTCCACACCCAGGTCGTACGTCCCGAGGCGGGAGCCGGCGCGGAATCGAACTCCCTGTACAGGATGAATCCCAATAGCGCCAATATTATTGCGAATATAGGAAGACCGATCGCATAGGTCCATTTTCTCATCGTCTATCCACTCCATATTTGCTTTCTGTGCACACTTTAATCTGCATTTAGTTCGCAGGTCCATTTCTGTTCTTACGCGGAAACTTATACTTAGGGTACACCATGAAACGCAGAAAGGAAGGATTAGAATTGTTAAGTTTCTTTAAGCCTTTGTCCGCCGTCGTTGCCGCCACAGCCATCGCCGCCGGAACCCCGACCCCGTCGGGTGCCGCCGAATACCCCCGCGCCACTTGGCTGTGGGATACTCCCCTTATCGGTTCCGAGGCTGCCGACATTTTGGATTTTGCGACGGGCAACGGCCTTAATACGATCTACCTTCAGATCAATCGCGACGTAAAGGATGACGATTATAAAAGCTTTATCCAAGCGGCCGGCGAGCTGGGAATCGAGGTTCACGCGTTGGACGGAAGAGCTTCCTGGGGCTTCGTTAAGAGTCGCCCGAACATCGACGCTTCGCTCGATTGGCTTCGCGACTATCAAGAGAGCGCGGCGGCAGAGGAGAAGTTCAAGGGAATCCATGTCGACATCGAGCCTTATTCCTTGCCGGGTTGGAGCTCGGGAGGCTCTGATTTCATTCCCCAATGGCAGAGCAACGTTCGCTACATCGCGAGCAGGGCGGATCAGCTGGAGCTGCCGGTTCATGCGGACATCCCGTTCTGGCTGTACAACTACAAGACCCCGGAAGGCAACGAGACGCTTAGCCGCTGGATGATGAGGCAGTACGACGGCGTGACTATCATGGCTTACCGGGACTCGGCGCAGACGATTGCGGGAGCGGCGGACAAAGAGCTGGAGGAAGCGGCCGATCTGGGCGTTCCGGCGATGATCGGGGTGGAGACGCTAGCTACCGCGGAAGGGGCCAGCATTACCTTTTACGGGGAAGGAAGATCGTATCTAAGCGGTCAGCTGAGGCAGGCCGAGAGGCTTCTCTCGGGCCGCAACGCCTTCTCCGGGTTCGCGATCCACGAGTACGGGGCTTGGCGGGCGATGAAGGAATGAGCGGACGGTAAACGATAATCGATGAAGAAAAGGCTTTCCCGGAGGGCGCTCGCGGCGCTTTTCCCGGGAAAGCCTTTTTTTGGCGCAGACAGTTTAATGGTTGTTGCCGGAGCTGTTGCCCTTCTTGTCCGAAGTGCGCTTCGTCGTGTTCTTGTTCGCATGCCCCTGCTGCTTCGCCAAGCGTATCGCCTCCTTCGTTCGCCGAATGAATCTAGTGTGTCAGCATGGCGGGAAGATATGCGGATGGAAGAAGATAAACGGAGTGCTAATTTTACCACCATTTTACTATCGATCACATTATCCCTAACAATGCGCCTTTATATTAAAGAGAGATTAAAGGAAGCTTAAAATCCTTGTGGAGGTGCAGGAGATTGACGAGGTTCAAGATGTGGAAAAGCGTGACGGCTGCGGCTCTGTCCGTGGCCATCGTCGCGACCGGAGCGGAGGTTCTGTCTAACCAGCCTAAGACGGTCGATGCGGCGGAAACGGCTGCGGAGCAGACGAAGGCGGCTTCGATCTATATCGCTCCGATCGACCGGGCGGAATTTCTCGCCGGAGCCAAGTTCGACTTCCGGGTGGAGCTGAACGATCTGGCTTCCGATCCGGGTTCCGTCAGCATCAAGATCAACGGCAAGGAAGCTTCGGACGTGTTCGGCAAGCCCTATGAGAAGACAAGCACGGACAAGAGCCGAGAGTTCACGGTTCGCGACGTCGCGTTCTCGGTCCCGGGTACATATACGGTGTCCGTCCGCGCGGGCAGCCTGTCCAAGACGGTGAAGTACACGGTGAACGCGGCGGACGCAAGCGGAGCCAAAGCGAAGAACGTCATCCTCTTCGTGGGGGACGGGATGGCATTCTCCAACGTGACGATGACGCGCATCCTCTCCAAAGGCCTGACCGAGGGCAAGTACAACGGGCTCTTGGAGGTAGATAAGTTCGACCAGCGCGCGGTCGTGACGACGTCCGGCATGGACTCTCTCGTGACGGATTCCGCGAACAGCGCCAGCGCTTACAACACCGGCCATAAGTCCGCGGTCAACGGGCTCGGCATCTATCCGGACAACACCGCAAGCTCGCTCGACGATCCGAAGGTCGAGACGCTCGCCGAGATGCTTAAGCGAAGCCGCGGCATGTCGGTCGGCGTCGTGTCCACCTCCGAGATCGAAGACGCCACGCCGGCCGCGGTCGTCTCCCATACCCGCCGCCGCTCCGACAAGCCGGAGATCGCGGAGATGCTTTACAAGCTTCAGCCGGAGGTCATCCTGGGCGGCGGCTCGGCATACTTCCTGCCGCAATCGACGCCGGGCTCCAAGCGCAAGGACGACAAGGATCTGATCGGCGACTTCGAGAAGAGCGGCTACACGTTCGCGGACAGCGCGACGAGCCTGAAGGCGGCGCCTGCCGACAAGAAGCTTCTCGGCTTGTTCCACACGGGCGACATGAACGTCTATTACGACCGTTCCACCAAGAACAAGGACGCGCTGAAGTCGTTCACCGACCAGCCGAACCTGTGGGACATGACGCAGAAGGCGATCGACGTGCTCAGCCAGAACGAGAACGGCTTCTTCCTCATGGTCGAAGGCGCGAGCGTGGACAAACAGCTGCATACGATGGATTGGGAACGCTCCACGTACGACGCGATCGAGATGGATAAGGCGGTCGGAGTCGCTCGCAAGTTCGCGGAGAAGAACGGCGACACGCTGATCGTCGTGACGGCCGACCACTCCCACTCCGCCAGCATCGCCGGCACGTACTGGGAAGGCGACGGCAAGTCCGGCCGGGAAGCGGTTCGTACGTATGAGGCCGCGAAGTTCCCGGACTACGTCGACGCGAACAAGGACGGCTTCCCGGATAGTCCCGACGTCAGCCGCAAGCTGGCCGTCGTGTTCGGCGCGACGCCGGACTATTACGAGGATTACAAGTTCAGCAAGGTTCCGACGGTTCCGGCGGTCGATTCCGACGGCGTCTACATCGCTAACCCGGCTTCTCTGTCGAATCCGGACGATCCGAACAAAGATCGCTTCCTGCATACGGGCACCCTTAACCCGAAGACGGATTCCCAAGAGGTGCATACGGCGGACGACGTCCCGCTCATGGCTTACGGCCCGGGCTCGGAATACTTCCAAGGCACGATGGACAACACCGAGGTATTCTTCGGCATGGTCAACTCGCTCGGCCTGAACCTCACCGGCGCGAAGGCGGACACGAAGAAGTGGGTCAACGTTCGCGATTTCGCGAACCTGCTCGGCGGCACGGTGAAGAAGAACGACTCGACGAACAAGGTGTCGATCACGGTGAACGGGCAAACCCTCGTGCTCAACCTGACGAGCGGCCAAGCGTCGAAGAACAACAAAATCGTCAAGCTGGAGTTCAAGCTTGACGCGGATGGCCAAGTCGTCGCGACCAGCAGCAGCCTTCTGGCGGCTTTGGGGTGAGTTAGGCCGAACCGGCTGGGCTTGGTGGGCTAGCTAAGATGCAGACGGGAGCGCCTCTTCACCATATATCTTGCTCTTTGCATCTTGCTATCTGCTCCTTGCCCTCTTCATCAGCAATCCAGGCACGCCTTGGAGCTGAGATCGTCTCGGATGAGACGATCTCGGCTTGCAGGCAGCGTTGGGAGTGCGCAGATCGTCTCGGATGAGACTATTTCGGCTTGCAGGGAGCGTTAAGTGTGCGGAGTTAGAATCATTCAGCAGCATCTCGACATGCTTGCGTCACGAAGAGAGAGCCAGTCCATTCTCGGTTAGTGTTGTACGATCACCCCCGGCGGTTCGCCGGGGGTGTCGGAGGCTAGATAGGGTGCGAGCGGAGGGCGGACAGCTATTCGGGTTCCGGAAGCCGGCGGCTAAAGGTGCTGAAGTCAGGCAGCTAAGCTAATCGGGTTTCGCTGGCCGAGCAGATGAGGGGAGGAGAACGTAATGAAAGCAAAGCGGCGTATGAAGACGGCGGCGTTGGCATGGCTGGTCGCCGTGATGGCGGTTGCTTTGGTCGGATGCGGTGAGCGGGTGAACGAACCGCCGATGCCGGAGACCGGGCAGACGAACGATGCGTTCGTGCAGGAGTCGTTGGCGATGGGAGCGGACGACTCGAAGCGGCGGGCCGCTCCCGAAGGTGAGGCCGTAGAGCAGACCTCCGCGCAAAGCTCCGGGCAATCGGCGGGGACGGGCGGCGAGATCGCGCCTTCGGCGGCTCCGAGCGATGAGCTTGCCGTCGCGGGCGCCGAAGCGAGTTCCGAAGGCTCGTCGGGGAGCGGGAGCAGCGGCGTCAAGGACGCAGGCAAGATGAGCGAACCGGGTTCGGGGGGCACGAAAGCCGCCGCGAGCGCCAAGGGCGATGACGGCAAAGGCGATAACAGCAAGGAGAGCGGCGGCAAGAGCGCAGACGGCAAGAGCGGTAAGCCTGCAGCCCCGGCTGCCGCGGCAACCCCGTCGCCGACGCCGTCACCTTCTTCGTCCGCCTCGAATCCGCCGAAGCTCGCGTCCGCTGCTCCGGAGAAGGCTGCCGCGGCTGCTTCAACTCCCGAAGCCTCCGCTTCGCCGACACCGGCCAGTCCTTCGCCGGGGCCGTCTCCGAGGCCGAAGAAAGAAAAATCGGGGCCGGAGACGCTTACGTTCTCCGAGCTGTATGCCGAAGAGACCGTACGCGGCCTGAAAATGTCTGATAAGGTGAACGAGCTGAACGGCCAAGAAGTCGAGATGATCGGCTATATGGCTCCTCCGCTTACGGCGACGGTGCGCTTCTTCGTGCTGACGAAGGTGGCGATGAGCATCTGCCCGTTCTGCTCGTCGGATGCGGATTGGCCGAGCGATATCGTCGTCGTCTTTATGCCTTCGGGCAAAGAAATCAAGCCGACGGAGCATGAGGTGAAGGTGACGGGCACGCTCAGCGTCGGCTCGCAGACGGACGAAGAGACGGGCTTCGTCAGCCTGATCCGAATCAACGCGGATAAGGTGGAGGTGCTGAAGTAATGCTCCTCATCGAAGAACTGGTCAAGTCGTATCCGATGAAAGGCGGCCAGGCCGTGAAGGTGCTCGAGGCGGAGCGCTTCGAGATGAAGCCGGGCGAGAAGGTCGCCATCGTCGGTCCGAGCGGCTCCGGCAAAAGTACGCTCCTGCATCTGATTTCGGGAGTGCTCCGTCCGACGAGCGGCTCCATCCAACTGCTGGGGCACGAGCTGGGCGCGCTCTCGGAAGCGGAGCTCGACCGGTTCCGAGCGAAGCATATCGGCTACGTGTTCCAGAGCTTTAACCTGCTGCCGGGATTCTCGGCGCTGGAGAACGTGCAGGCGGCCATGGGCTTCGGCCGCAAGATCCCCGCGCGCGAGCGCAAAGCGCGCGCGGCGGAGCTGCTCGGCCGGGTGGGCCTCGGCCACCGGCTGAACCATCGCTCCCACCAGCTCAGCCAGGGGGAGCAGCAGAGGGTGTCGATCGCGAGGGCGCTGGCCAATCGCCCCGCGATCGTGCTGGCCGACGAGCCGACGGCCAGCCTCGACGGCGCGAACGCGCGGCAGGTCTACGAGCTGCTCGCGGAAGCGTGCGGGAGCGAAGGCGCGGCGCTGCTCCTGAGCACGCACGACATGGAGCTGGCGAAGCGGCTCGACCGGGTAGTCCCGATTCGCAAGCTGGCCCCGGGAAGGAGAGAAGATAGTGCCGCTTACCCGCATAGCCTGGCGCAATCTGTTTAACCGGCGCGTCCAGACGCTGATCACGATCGGCGTCGTCGCGGTCGGCATCGCGGTTACGATCGCGATCCTCCTCCTCTCGAGCGGAATCAAGCAAGGGATCGTCCGGGCGAGCGAGCCGTACGGCATGCTCGTCGGGTCGAAGGGAAGCCAGGCCCAGCTCGTGTTCAACACGATTTTTCTGATGGACAATCCGCTCTCGAACCTGGAGCCCGATTACTACGAAGCTCTCGCCGAAGACGAGAGAGTATCCCTCGCCGTTCCCTTCGCTCTCGGCGACAACTATGAAGGCTACCGCCTGGTCGGCACCGAGCCCTCGTTTTTCGAGCTCAGGGCGCGACCCGCCGATCCGGCTTACTTCCGCCTGGCCTCCGGCCGCTTGTTCGAGCAGCCGTTCGAGGCCGTCATCGGAGCGAAGGTCGCCCGGGAAACCGGCTTGAAGCCGGGAGACGAATTCGTCTCGGCTCACGGAGTGACCGAGTCCCTCGAGCCCGAACAGCATAAGAAGCATCCGTATACGGTCGTCGGCGTGCTGGAGAGCACCCGCGCGCCGTCGGATCAAGGCATCTATGTGAACATGGAAAGCTACTGGCTCGGACATGAGCACGAAGAGGAAGCGGGCACGGCAGCGGATGCGGGCGAGCACGATACATCGGAGGAGACGCGCGCCGAAGAACGCGGAGTCACCGCCGCGCTGATCAAGCCGAAGAGCTATGCCGATCTCATGACCATGTATCAAGAAATCAATCAAGGCAAGGATGCCCAAGCGGTCTTCCCCGGGCAGACGCTCGCGAAAATCTTCGACATGATGGGGAGCGGCGAGCAGATTCTGCGTTATGTCGCTTACGTCGTGCTGGGCATGGCGGGCTTGACCGTTATCTTGGCGCTCTACGGGGCCACCGTCGAACGAAGAAAGACCGTCGCCATCCTCCGGGCGATCGGAGCGGGGAGGGCGGAGGTATTGACGATCGTGCTGCTGGAGTCGGCGTTCGTCATGCTGATCGGCTGCGCCGCCGGCTATGCGGCCGGCTACGGGCTGGCCTGGCTGCTGACGGGCTACCTCGGAGAGCACGTCTCCATTGCCGTTCCTATCGGGTTCGACTCGCAAACGCTGGCGATCGCCGGTTATGTCGGCTTGGCCGGCGTGGCGGCGGGTCTGCTGCCCGCGCTAAGCGCCTACCGAACGGAGACGGCCCGCTACTTAAACTCCGCATAATGCGACTTAGCCTTGCTCTCTTAATCCCCAGCGCTGCTCGTCTCTTTAAGTCCCAACGCCTCTTCAAGCTCGGACCGGGTAACCGGGCCGAGCTTTCTCCATGCCACGAGCCCCTGCTCGTCAAGCACGTAGGTCGTCGGCAGCGAAGCGATATGGTAGCTTTCGGCGGCGACCGAACTCTTATCGAGCAGGACGGGAGGCTCCAGGCCGTACTCGCGAACAAAACCCCGAACGTCCTCTACCCGATCTTTATCCGTCAGGTTGATCGCATACACCCGAACGCGGTCGCCGTGCCTTTGCGCCAAATCGTTCAGCTCGGAAGCCTCCGCGCGGCAAGGCAGGCACCACGACGCCCAGAAGTTCAGGACGACCGCTTCGCCATCGACGGGACGCAGCTCGTATTCGCGCCCTTCCGGGCTGGCGAGCCGAATCGCCGGTGCCGGCTCGCCCATCTTCGCCTCCGCCGGCCGTTCCCGTTCTGCCGCAAATTGCCAGACGACGGCCAGCGCGACCGCCGCAGCCAGCGCCACCCATCCCCATTGCCGATTCATCCGCCGCTCCCCCTCTATTCGCCTATCTTTTTATTTCACCATAATGACGTTATCCCTAGATTAACTCCTCTGCGGACTTAACGATAAACCTGACAGGAAGCGCATTCTTTTCAGTTTGCGGGGAGATCGCCCTGTTATTCTAGTTGTCAGGTCCAGAGGAGCCTTGAGACGTGCTTAGAGCCCCTTCTTCTGCATTACCAATGGCGTAATGGAAGAGAGGTGAAGTAAGATAGGGGTATTACGGGAACTCGGGCGGTGGATGCAAGGGATGCTTCAAAGTCGGCGAACCAGACTGATTGCGTTGCTCGCCATTTTGCTCATGCTGGGCTCTACTCTGGCGCTGCCGGCCCTCGGCCTGCTGCCGGGCAAGACGGAGCCGCGCGCGGAGAACGGCGTGCTGGATTTGAGAGATTGGAGTCTTGCGCGGGACGGGGCGGTTCGGCTTAGCGGCGAATGGTCCTTCGACTGGGAGCGGCACCTTAATGGCAATACCTTCGGTGCTGACCGGGCATCGCCCGATACGCTTGCGGAAGTCCCCGGAGAGTGGACGTCACTCGGATTGCCGGGACGAGGCGAGGCAACCTATCGCCTTAAAGTGCTTGCCCGAGAAGACATCGGATCGCTCGGTCTCCAGATCCCCGCGATCACTCCGGCGTATAAGATCTACGAGAACGGCCGACTGATCGCGGAAGCGGGAGCGCTCTCGACGGACGAGGGAGGAGCGCATGCGGCCTACAAGCCGCAAACCGTCGTTTTTACGCCTTCCTCCGCGGCGTTCGAGCTGACGATTCGAGCCTCCAACGCGATCTATCCTCACGGCGGCATCTGGTACAGCCTGACGCTGGGGACCGAGCAGGACATGCTGGAGAGAAGCAAGAATGGCTCCTTCGTCGACATGGCGGTTTTCGGCGGATGCGCCTTGCTCGGCTTGTATCAGATCTCGGTATACGTACTCAGGCGCAGCGAGCGCTCTACTCTGTACTTCGGGATCTGCTGTTTGCTGGGCGCCTTGCGCCTATGGGTAGTCGGCGGAATGTACTTGGCCGAGCTTTTCCCGGAGGCGAGCATTGAGCTCCTTATCCGTCTGGAGTATTTGACCTATTACGGCGGCGTGACGATGGCCGTGCTGTTCGTGAAGGAGCTGTACCCGAAGGAATTCGGCGGCAAGCTCGTCAAGCCGATCGCCGCGATAGGCGGCGTCTTTATCGCTTCGGTCCTCCTGCTGCCGGCCGAGACATTCACAAGATTCATCGACTCCTTTAAATGGGTGTCGCTGTTCGCGTTCGCTTATTTTCTATACGGCTTCACTCTGGCGCTGTGGCGCGGACGAAGCGGGGCGTTGCTGCAGCTTACCGGCTGGCTCGTCTTCGTCGCCGCGGCCGTTCACGATATTCTGTACAGCGACGGATGGATCATCTTGATCGACCTTCAGCTCGTTCCTTACGGCTTCGTTCTTCTTGTTTTTATCGAAGCGTTGGAGCTGGCGAGGCGATTCACGAACGCTTACCGGACGATCGGAACGCTGTCGGACGAGCTGATCGCGATGAACCGGCTGAAGGACGAGTTCCTGGCCAATACGTCGCATGAGCTGAAGACGCCTCTTCACGGGATTTTGAACCTGTCGCAAGCCTTGGCGGACGGCAAGTCGGGACCGCTGAACGACCTGCAGAGGGAGCAATTGGAGACCGTAGTCTCCGTCGCGCGGCGAATGTCCAATCTGATCAACGATATTCTCGACCTGTCCTTGTTGAAAAACAACGGCATCCGGCTGTCCCTTGCAAGCGTGGACGTTCGGGCGGTCCTATCGGCGCAGGAGGAAGTGTTTCGCCATTACATCGGCCGGAAGCCGGTCACGCTGCGGATGGAATGGCCGGAATCGTTGCCGAATGCGTTGGCCGACGAAAGCCGGCTCCTCCAGATCGCTTACAATTTAATAGGCAACGCGATCAAGTTCACGCCGCGGGGCGAAGTCGTCGTCTCCGCCAAATCGGAAGGGGCGATGCTTCGCATCGCCGTCGCCGATACCGGCATCGGCGTTCCGGAGAACAAGCGCGAGGCGATTTTCCAATCCTTCGAGCAAGAGGGAACCTCCGTCGCGAAGGAGTACGGGGGAGCCGGACTCGGCCTGGGCATAACGAAGAGACTGGTCGAGCTGCACGGGGGACGCATCGCGGTCGAATCGAAGGAAGACCAGGGCTCCGTCTTCTCCTTCACTCTCCCTATCGCGGAGGGCGGCGGTTCCGCGGCCCCGAGAGAGCTAGCGCCGGCGTCCGCGCAACTGAGAACGGCAAGGCTCGAAGCGGCGGCTTCCCTCGAGCCCAAGAGCGCCCATAAGCCGGGGCAAGCGATTCTTGCCGTCGACGACGATGTCGTGAATCTTCGGGTGCTTAGAACCGTTCTGGCGGACGAGCCCTACGAGGTGCTGACGGCGACAAGCGGGCAAGAGGCGCTGGAGCTGATCAAGAGCTCCGAAGGCCGAATCGGCCTCGTCATTCTGGACGTCATGATGCCCGGTTTGTCCGGCTACGAGACGTGCCGCCGCATTCGCGAGAACTACGCGCTGTCCGAGCTGCCCATCCTGCTGACGACGGTCCGAAGCGAGCCCGAGGATCTCGTGTACGGGCTCGAGGGAGGGGCGAACGACTTTCTGACGAAGCCGTTCCATCCCCACGAGCTGCGGGCGAGAGCGCGCACGCTGATGGAGATGAAGCGTTCCGCGGAGGACGCGATCCGCTCCGAGATGGCTTTCCTGCAAGCGCAAATCAAGCCTCATTTTCTCTATAACGCGCTCAACACGATCCTCTCCTTGTCGCTGGACGAGCCTCAAACCTCTCACGATCTGCTGCTGCATCTCAGCCGTTACTTGAGAGGGAGCTTCGACTTCAAGAACAAGACGAGGCTCGTGCCGCTGCGCAAGGAGCTGGAGCTGACCCGCGCCTATCTTCAGATCGAGCAGGCGAGATTCGGAGACAGGCTGCGCATCGTCTACGAGGTCGACGAGGAGGCCGATTGCCTGCTGCCGCCGACGACCCTTCAGCCGTTGGTCGAGAATGCGGTCAGGCACGGGATCATGAAACGGGAAGAGGGCGGGACGATCCGCGTATCGGTGATCGCGGAAGGAGACGATGCCGTACTCGCCGTGGCGGACGACGGGATCGGAATGCCGCTGGAGCCGCACGCCATCCTCTCGAGAGAAGCGGAAGGCGAAGGGGGAGTCGGCCTTCGGAACATTCACCAGAGGCTCCTTCGCCAGTATGGCCGAGGACTCGATATCGAGAGCGCCGCCGGGAACGGAACGAAGGTGACGATTCGGGTGCCGCTTGCCGCGGGCAGGGGAGCATCGGCCGTCCAGCCGAACGACATCCATACGGGAAGGGGGAACGCGGATGATTCGGGTAATAGCCGTTGACGACGAACTGCCCGCGCTGAATCGGTTAGGCAAGCTTCTGCAGACGATGGAGGGAGTGCAGGTGGCCGGGCTGTTCGACAGTCCGAAGTCGTTGCTCGAATACGCGTTGACCCATTCGGAGCCCGTCGAGCTGGCGCTTCTGGACATGGAGATGCCGGGGCTTCACGGATTGGAGCTGGCTCGCCGGCTGCAGGCGGTTCGGCCGGAGATCCATATCGCTTTCCTGACGGCATACGAAGAATACGCGCGGGAGGCGTTCGACGTGGAAGCTCTGGATTATTTGCTAAAGCCGATCACGGGAGACGATCTGGCCAGAACGCTCGGCCGCCTTCGGAAGCGGAATACGGTTCGCGATCCGTCGGAGGAAGCTTCGGAGAGGAAGATCGCCGTACGCAGCTTCGGTCCCTTCTCCGTCACGACGGAGACGGGAGAGTCGGTGCGGTTTCGCAATTCCAAGAGCCGGGAGCTGCTCGCCTATCTGCATCACCATGGGGACAAGCCGGTGAGCAAAGCTCAAATCCTCGAGGATATCTGGCAGGGGGGCGACGTGGAGCGGGCCCAGGTCAACCTGCATTCGACGGTCTATCAGCTGAGAAAAGACCTGGAGGCTTGCGGACTGAACGGAATCGTGGAGCAGACGAAGACGGCGGGCGGAAGCTATGGCTTGCGCTGGAACAAACGGCTAGACGACGACGTGCTTCGGTTCGAGGCGGCCGTTCGGCAGGTGGAGAGCACGTCCTCCCTGACGAACGTCCTGCAGGCGATTCAGCTTTACGGAGACGGGTACCTGGCCGGAAGCGGCTACGGCTGGGCGGCGCCGAGGCAGGCCGAGCTGGAGCTGACATTCGGCAGGCTGCTTGAGGCGATGGTCGGTACCTACGTAGAGCAGAAGCGATACGAGATCGCTCTGAATCCGATGCAGAAATGGGTTCAGCTGCAGCCGCTGGACGCGAAGCTTCATGCCAGAATGATCGCGCTCCTTCTTCTGTTGGACAGAGAGAAGGAGGCCAAGAAGTACTGGGAGACCATGTTCGATCTCCTCGATCTGGAAGAGGATTCGGGCGAGCTCGATTGGTCCCGCTTGCGGGCGAACCCCGCCGCCTGCTTTGAACGTCCATAGGCTTAACGCCGGGAAGTTTGCCTTCGATTAGGATATCGATCTAATCGAAGGCTTTTCTTGTTTTTCGCCGAAATTTGATAAAGTTTGACCCGCAAACCTGACATGAAGCGCTTTCTTTTCATTCTGCGTACAGTCTCAAGCCCTACAATGAAGGGTATTCATTCAGTCTTTAGGCCTATCGGAGGGAAGGGTGCATGCTGTTCAAGACGATCATGTCCTCGATTCGCTCGTCTCCGATTCTGTTTGCTCTGATCGCCGCAGGGGGCTTGTTCGATCTCCTCTTCTCCTATCTCTCGGCGATAAGCTATAAATACCTGATCGATAAGGCTCTGCTTCCTAAAGACGCCTCCGTGCTCGCGATCCTCGTCGGCTCGCTGCTTCTGATCGGGGTGCTGAACGTGTCGTTCGGCATTGCGGGCGACTATGCCAGAGCGAGGCTCGGCAGCAAGCTCTTGTTCGATTACCGGATGAAGCTGTTTCGGCATATGCAGCCTCAGTCCCAACGGTTCTACGAGCGGTTCCGGCTAGGCGATCTCCTCGCCAGGTACAGGGAGGACATCCCGAACATTCAGCTGGCCGCCATACAGACGATGTCGTCCGGATTAACGCTGTCGTTAAGCGTAGCGGCAGGACTGGCGATTCTGTTCGGGACCGAATGGAGGCTGACTCTCGTCGCTATCGCGGGCTCCGCGCTGCTGTTCTTGCCGTACCGGCTGCTTAAAGCCCGATCTCTGAAGCTGTCCGGCGCCTACTATGAGCAGCTGCAAAACTTCAATCATGCGATCAACGAGAACGTCGCCGGCTACAAGGTCGTTCGAGGCTTCAATCTGAGGCTCGCCATGCAGGAGAAGGTGGAGGCGAATTTGCGGTCGATGCTGTCGATCGGGGTGCGAAGAAGCTTCGTCGATTCGAACCTGAACCGCCTTCCTCTCTTGGCCGTTTCGGCGCTGTCGGCGATCGTTCTCGGTTACGGGAGTTATCTGACCTTCAACGAGCATCTCACAATCGGTACTTTTATCGCCTATAATTCGATCTTTATCACGGTGGGACAGTCGTTGTTCGGGTTAACGTCGCTGCTGCCTTCGATTCTGAATTCGAGGACAAGCTTTAATCGGCTGCAGGAGGTGTTCGATTGGAAGCCGGACGTGGCGGAAGGAGGCACGCTCGAGCTTCCTCCGATCCGCCGGGCGTTGGAGCTTCGCGGCGTCTCCTACGAGTATGTCCCCGGACAACTGGTGCTGAAGGGGATCGATCTCGTCATTCCGGCTTCGGGATACACCTGCATCGTCGGAGCCAGCGGTTCGGGCAAAAGCACGCTTCTGCAGCTGCTGCTTCGATTCGAGGAGCCTTCGGGCGGCGCCGTGCTCTACGACGGAGTCGACGTGCGCGATACCGTCTACGACTCCCTGCTCGGACAGGTCGGGATGGTGTTGCAGGACTCCGTCCTGTTTAACGGAACGATTCGTGACAATATCCGGATGGGCAAGCCGGACGCTTCCGAGCGGGAGATCGAAGAGGCTGCTCAAGCCGCCGGCATTCACGACGCGATCGCGAGGTTCGAGGGCGGCTACGATACCGTCGTTCATTCCCAAGGCGATAGCCTGTCCGGAGGACAGAGGCAGCGAATCGCGCTCGCCCGGGCTCTTGTCCGCAAGCCGCGGGTTCTGTTCTTGGACGAAGCGACGTCCGCGCTGGACCCGGAGACGGAGCAGGCGGTGAGCGAAACTCTCCTTTCGGTCGCCCGAAGCCGGGCGGTCGTCTCGGTTACCCATCGGTTGTCCCATGCCGCCCTGTCGGATCGAATTATCGTCCTGGAGCGGGGGGAGGTCGCCGAGACCGGCTCCCATGAGAGCTTGCTGGAACGGAACGGTCCCTACCGCCGCATGTGGGACAAGCAGCAGGGGTTCATCTTCTCCAAGGGAGGAGGGAACGCCCGGGTGGAAGCGTCCCGACTTGCCCGGCTTCCCTTCTTCGGCGGGCTTCCCGAGAGTGCCCTTAGGGAGATCTCCGGTTTATTCGCGACGGAGAGGTTCGAAGCGGGAGAACGGATCATGGAGCAAGGAGACGAAGGCGACAAGTTTTATATCCTCGCCCGAGGCAAGGTTGAAGTCGCGGTCGCCCATCCGGAGACGGGAGAGAGCAAGACGGTTGCCGTCTTGGAAGACGGCGACCACTTCGGGGAGATCGCTTTGCTGCGCCATGTCCCGAGAACGGCAAGCATCGCGGCGCTTGCTCCTTGCGTCTGCCTGACGCTCTCCGGCGAGCAGTTTCACCCATTGCTCCGCCGGTACCCCGCTATCCGGGAATCGCTCGAAGCTACTCTTCAGCAACGCCAATCCATGTCTAGGAGTGCTGCCCCATGATCGTCTGGTCGATCGCAAGTACCGAAGAGGAACAGGCCGACGGCGCGATGTTTCTATGCCGCAACGCGGAGAGGCTCGGAACCCCGTTCAAGTGGAGTACGGTCATTCATTTGCTCATTTACACCCTGGAAGACAACGGCTTGCTCATCGGCAAGGATGAATCGGGAGCCGTCGTGTCCGCGGTCGCCTATACGGCTGGGGCGGAGGACGACCGCTACAAGGATCGTGCCCGCATTCAAGTTCATTTGCTTTATATCGAGGATCGCTGGAGAGGCGGAGCGGTTCTGCTTGCCGGGTATCGAGCGCTTCTGAAGCACTTGCGGCAATCGCAGGCGGGCTGGAGGGAAATCGTGTTCTACGCGGGACCGACGGAGGAGAACAGGCGGAGGTTCCGGAAGAGGGCTGAGCTTCTCAAGACCGTTCAGCGTCCTAGCGGAGAGATGGATTTCTATTTGTTCGTACCCTTGCGCTGAACGGCGAATGGCCGGCATCGAGGCCGGCCACCGCTGCGAACGATTCGTTTATACGTCGGCCGGGTCTCTCTGTACTCCCGAAGCCATCGGAGCATTGCATGCCGGTGCACCCATTCTCTAACACCACCTTAAATTGGGATAGATAGAAATATAATCTAAATAATATTATTATGCAATATAAAAAATATAAGTTCTAGAAGACGACGGAGAGAGGGGGCGACGGAATGGTAACCTTCGAGATTTGCTCAAGCATCGGACAATGGAGCCGGTTCTCCGAATTCTACCTGGAACATCGGAACGGCATCATTCCTGGCTATCAGGTGAAGCATGCGTTGACGGATATCAAGAACGTCATGCGCAAAGGAAGGGCCGCCATTCTGGTTAACGGAAAGAACGAGGTGATCGGAATCGGAGGTTTTACGCTGGGGATGGAAGAAAACGGCTTCGAAAACAAGGAAATAGCCGTTCTGATCAACAGTTATTTTAAGGAGGAATATCGAGGCAATCGCACCTTTATCAGAGGCCTTCAGGTGCTGGCCGAGCAGATCAAGGACGCTTCCTCCGAGGCGGTCGAGGTGAGGCTCCCAACCTTTGCTCACAATGGCTATACGAACAGGCTTTACGGCAAGTTCGCCGGCAGGATCGAGACGAAGAATACCCCCTACGGCGAGTTCCATATCTATTCCGCATCCTTTGAAGCTTTCTCGCAATTTTGCAGCCGATTTAAGTAAAAAAGATTAAGCTTCTCATAACCCTTATGTCCGAAAGGTGAGAATCTCCCTTTGAAAAACGTCAAAACAGCGTTATACCTTCTCCTCTCCCAGTTTATCTATCTGCTTATGTGCGCCCCGTGGTTTCTGGTCGCGCTCACGTCGATCATGGCGTTCGCCGATCCGAACGCGCTCAGCAGCATCGCGGGCCTCGGCCTCATGTTCTTCGTCTGGCTTTATCCCGCCGCTTTCGTCGGCGCGGCCGTGACTTGCTGGATCTTCTACCACAAGGGGAAGTTCAAACGGGCGGCTTGGATGAACCTGCTGCCGCTGCTCTGGATCGTTCCGCTTGTTTTGTTCTTCATGTACGGCTAATGCCTAACGAAGAAACCGCCTCGCGGAGAGGCGGTTTTCGTTCGCGCGGACTTCTATTCCGTTACGACCTCGACCCCGTTCGCCGTCACCTTCCAGTTCCGGTTCACCGAAGCTTGGATCGTGCCCTTTTCCATAATATAGTTGGCCAATAGCTCTGAGACGTCCACCGTAATGTCGCGAACGACCGGCTTGTCCTTGAACATCGGGTACTCCCCGCCGCCGACGGCCCGGTAGTTGTTCATGGCGACGTCGTATTCTCCGGCCGGGTCGATCGGCTTGCCGTCCTTCTCCAGCTTGACGACACGGTCTCCATGCGGGCGGGCGATGTCGAGCTCGTAGTCGATGCCTTCCCACATGTCGTAGTTGTAATGCTGCGGCTTCGGATCGGAGAAGGAGGCGCTGACCTTCGCGGCGCCGTCCTCGTATTCGAAGTAGGTCGCGGAGCGCTCGAGCGCATCCTTGATGTCTTGTCCGGACACTCGCAGCACTTTCAGCGTGTTCGGGTAAATATAGTTGGCGACAATCTCCCGCATCGTGATCCGGCTGCCGAAGCCCGGCGACCAATTGTCGAAGAGGGAGGTGCACGAGATATCCGCCTCCGCCGCCTCCATCTGGACGCGGTTCAGAAACTCGATGTACGGGTGTTCCGTAAGGCGCGCCTTCATCGGGTCGACGATCGTCATGTCGCCTTCCACGAAGCCGATCGGCTGGTCGAGCCAGCCCTGCGTGCCTTCCTCGGTCTCGGAGACGATCTCCACGACCGCCGGATCGGGAACGTATTCGCCTTGATGCAGGAGCTTCGAATCGGTTCCGGTTACGCGCCAAGCCCCGTTTTCCCGTGCCAAGGTCGCCTGAGCCATCCCGAGATGCATGCCCATGCCTCCGGCCTGGATGATCCGAACCCCGTTGATATAAGCCCCGTCGATCTCGCGATGCTGATGGCCCGTCAGCAGAATGTCGATGCCCGGAACCTCCATGCAGATCCGGTAGCCCTGGTTCTCTCCGGTCTCGTTCTCGGTAAGCTCGCCCGTCTCCAGGCTCCTCTCGAATCCGCCGTGATAAGCGACGACGACCAGGTCCGCGCGCTCCTCTTCCCGAAGGTGCTTAACCCAACGCTTCGCCGTTTCGCAAGCGTCCTTGAAGGCAAGCCCGGTCACGTTGCGGGGATGCTCCCAATTCGGGATGTATTGCGTGGTAAGGCCGAGAACGCCGACCCGCACGCCGCCGGGATACTCCTTGATCAGATATGGCTTGCCGAAGTAAGGCTCCCCGCTCTCCGCGCCCACGATATTCGCCGCCATCCAAGGAAAATTCGATTCCCGGACCGCCTTGTTCAGCAAGTCCATTCCATAATTGAATTCGTGATTGCCGATCACCGCCCCCTCGTAGCCGAGCTCGTTCAGGACGCGGATCATGGGATGAGGCGCATCGCTCGCGAACCGGGAATAGTAGTAGGTAAAAGGAGTGCCTTGAATAAGATCGCCGTTGTCGAGGAGAAGAGTATGTTCGTGTCGTGCCCGTTCCGCGCGAATGAGGGGAGCCAGCCGGGCAAAGCCCGTCGGACTCGGCTCGTTGTTGGCATAATGGTGGGGCAGAACGTTGCCGTGCACGTCGGTCGTATAGAGAATCGTAAGGGTAAAGTCGGAAATCTCTCCATTCGGTTCAAGCATCGGTTTCATCTCTCGGCTCCTTATTTGTCTAATTATGGTCTCTAATTCCGATCATACAATACGATCCTTGCCGCGCCAAGCAAAGAAGACTCGTTCCGCCCGGACGAGTCTCCCGTCATGAACCGCTATTCCGACGCCTCTAAACTTGCCTTAAGATATTGGGTTCCTTGGCGAGCCAGCCAATCGTCGAACGTCATGAGCCCGGGGTGGAGACGCCGCAGCTCGGCGAAATCGACCTCGTAGCTCTCGCCGTTAAGCCATTCGTAGATCGAGGCAAGAGTCCCGTTAAGGCTTCGAATGGTCTCGATCGGAATCCGCTCGTAACGGATCGGCCGCCGAAGCGCCCTCGAGAGGGAAGCTGCCAGCGCGGTCGAGGTCGGAGCGTCGCCGGCCAGCTCGATCGTTCTTCCGATGAACGTTTGCGGCTCGCGGAAGGCCATTCCGGCGAACGCGCCGATATCCTCTACGGCGATCAGCTTGACCGGCACGTCCGGTCTCATCCCGTCGGTCAGCTTTCCTTGGCGGAGGCCGAACATCGGTTTCGCGTAGCTCTCCATGAACCCGGCGGGCCGCAGCACCGTGGCCTGAAGCCCGATCTCGCGAACGTGGCGTTCGATCTCCGTCTTGGCCAGATAGCGGAACCTCGACTGCCTGTCCGCGCCACCGACCGACGAATAGACGTAATGCCGGACTCCGGCTTGCTTCGCGGCGTCGGCGACTTGGACCCCGAGCCGGATCTCCCGCTTGGCCGCTGCATCGCTCGGATCCCACTCGGGCGGCTGCACGCTGAAGACTCCGTAGGCTCCTTCCATTGCCTTGACCAGGGACGGCCGGTCTTCCATATTCCCTTCGCGCAGTTCCGCCCCCGCCCGAGCGAGCGCCGACGCGGCCGCGCTCGAAGCGTCGCGGGTGAACGCCCGCACCTTCCAACCGTCCGCGAGAAGGCGGCGGGCCGTCGCCCCTCCCTGCCGGCCGGTCGCTCCCATGACGACAATCGTTTTTTGACCCCTCTCCATCGTTCGTTTCGCCTCCGTTTCCTTCGCTCTATGTCCAGTTTAGCGGAAGTGGTATATTGGGGGTAAGAACGCACTTCATTTAATCTTGCTTGCTTAAAGTAAGCGACGGGAGGAGCAGCCATGATTCGCGGAGGAGAAGAAGGCGTCCGATGCGAGGCCGCCATGGGAGAGGCCTTGCGGGTGCTCGGAGGCAAATGGTCGTACGAGGTCATCTCGAGGCTCTATTATCGAACGTTGAGATTCAACGAGCTGCGGCGAAGCTTAGGCGGCATTACGGTCAAGTCGTTGACGGACATTGTGCGGCAGTTGGAGAGTCTCGGCATCGTTCGCCGCGAGGTCATCCCGACGACTCCGGTCAGCGTGGAGTATTCGCTGACGGAGAAGGGCAAGGAGTATAGGGCCGTTCTGACGCAGATGCGCGAGTGGGGCGAGAAGTGGGGGAGCTCGGGCGGCTTGGACGACTTGGACGGTGTGGCCAACGATCGCCGGAAGAATGAAAATTAAAGCAAACTCTGCTAAACTGTGTATAGAAACACGATAGTTAAACCTAAGGAGGTTAAGCATACATGAGTGAAAAAGCGATTTTCGCGGGAGGCTGCTTCTGGTGCATGGTGACGCCTTTCGAGGAGATGCCTGGCATCCTGAAGGTCGAATCCGGCTATACGGGAGGCCATGTGCCGAATCCGACGTACGAGCAGGTGTGCTCGGAGACGACCGGCCATGCGGAAGCGGTCCAGATCACGTACGATCCGGAGCTGATGCCGTACGAGAAGCTGCTTAACATCTTCTGGCAGCAGATCGACCCGACCGATGCGGGAGGACAGTTCTTCGATCGCGGGGAATCTTACCGCACGGGGATCTTCTATACGACCGAGGAGCAGCGGGAGAAGGCGGAGAAATCCAAGAGCGAACTTGAGGCGAGCGGCCGCTTCGATCGTCCGATCGTGACGGAGATCACGAAGGCGACCGAGTTCTATCCGGCGGAGGATTACCACCAGGACTATCACAAGAAGAATCCGCTGCGTTATAAGGCTTACCGCAAGGGATCGGGGCGCGACGCGTTCATCTCCGGCCATTGGAATACGGAGAAGGACAAGGCCAAGCTGAAGGAGAAGCTGACTCCGATCCAATTCGAGGTTACCCAGAACAACGGGACGGAGCCGCCGTTCCGCAACGAATTCTGGGATCACCACGAAGAAGGCATCTACGTGGACATCGTCTCCGGAGAGCCGCTGTTCAGTTCCCGCGACAAGTATGACTCCGGCTGCGGCTGGCCGAGCTTCACGAGGCCGATCCAGACGGGCATCGTCAAGGAGAAGGAAGACTACAGCCACTTCATGGTTCGCACCGAAGTCCGCAGCCGCGAGGCGGACTCCCATCTGGGACACGTGTTCCCGGACGGTCCGGGCCCTGACGGCCTGCGCTACTGCATCAACTCCGCCGCGCTCCGCTTCGTTCCGGTCAGCAAGCTGGAGGAAGAAGGATACGGAAGGTTCAAAGAATTATTCGAATAAGTTGTTGGAACGCCTAGAAAGCAGCCTGCCCGATCGGAGAGAAGATCGGGCGGGCTGTTTGGCTGTAGGTAGCCGGTCAGCCAACCGTTAGCAACGAGCCAAAAGGTGCACGGGGTGCACCACATGAGCGGAGTTCGCCAACAACGAGCCAAAGAGGTGCAGTGGGTGCACCACATAAGCGGAGTTCGCCGACAACGAGCCAAAGAGGTGCAGTGGGTGCACCACATAAGCGGAGTTCGCCGACAACGAGCCAAAGAGGTGCAGTGGGTGCACCACATAAGCGGAGTTCGCCGACAACGAGCCAAAGAGGTGCACGGGGTGCACCACATGAGCGGAGCTCACCGACAACGAGCCAAAGAGGTGCACGGGGTGCACCACATGAGCGGAGTTACCCAATCGCCTAATGGTCAAATGAACATGAAGAAGTGCGTTCATTCTATTGTGCCGGTGGATATGGCTTTCGGGCAGACGAACGCACCGGCATTAGGTGATCTTTAATTTACAACCCTATCGGCGGATAGTAAAATACCAATAAATGCAATTCCTATTTGTTGTTATTCCATATTGGGGCGTCTCAATATAATGAAGGGCGAGCGAGGTTAAGGAATGAATTCCTACAATTTCTATGTCATTGTCATTCTAATTGCGGCCTTGATTCTATGGCGCAGAACCCGATCCATGTATCGTCCGATCAAGGGGAACGGAATCCGTCTGCTCGTGCCCGCGTTCCTCTTGCTGTTGGCTTGCGTGCCCGTGCTGTCGACTCCCGGAATCCATGCCGCCGGCTGGGAATGGGTTTGCGCATTCGCCTTTGGAGCCGTTTTATCGATTCCGCTCATTTGGACGACCCGATACGAGCGCCGCTCGGACCAACAAATCTACGCGACCCGGAACAAGGGCTTTTTTATAGCCTTCCTCATCGTGTTCGCCGTACGTTTTCTGTTAAGAGAGAACCTGAATTCGCTGGGACAGGAGACGGAGATGGCTCTGTTCCTGACCATCGCGCTCGGATACGCTCTTCCTTGGAGAGTAGCTTCTTTCCTCAAATACCGTAAGTTAAACAGCCTCGACAACGTATAATCGCACTGCGCGAACAGAGTTCGCATCCTCTCAAGAACGCTTTCTGTCGGGGGACAATAACATACGTCATTAAAAGCTGCCCGGTATCCTGATGTTGATTTATGTCCAAACGAAAACCGCCTCTGTAAAAAGGCGGTTTATCGAACCAATCAGAGGTTGCGTTAGCGTTGAGTTTCATATAAATATTGAACTTTAGCCATAAAGGCATCAAGAGCTTCAATCATCTGCCCAATATCGCTTACTGATGCGTATCTTGGTGCTACGTTGACTTGATTCCACGCCGTGCCGAAACTCGTGTTCAATTCGGGATAAACATCTTCGACGGAATGAAAATCAATGTTCGATAGCAAGGCATATGGGGTAATCAAGTTTCTGGATTCCTCGATTATAAAAGCTAATGGAACGACCTCGCTGTCTCCTATTTTGTTATCCTTGATAATTGCCCCTAAACGATATTTAATGCTGGCGGTTTGATTTTTAATCATGATTAGTTCGCTTGCCTGAATATCGTTGACTTCATTGTTAAGCAATTTGTATTTTCTTTCCGTTTGTAGTGCGTACAGGACAGAGGCGACAACGATAAATGCGCAAACGATTCGGAGTGTTATTCTCATTAAGCAACCGTAGCATGATAATCCAACCTAATTAAACAAACAATATATGGCTATATGGCTCCTCCTCGCATAAAAAGGCGAAGCTAGATGTTCTATTGGATCCGTTCGGTACCATTGGAAAAATGAACCATGCTCGGCCCTGGGCCGGACATGGTTCTTGTTGCGGTTATTCTCGTTTCGGTTATCCGTTCGCGATCTCGAAGCACATCACAAGGTTGTTGTCGATCGCGACGAAGGTCGTCGGGGATAGCGGAATGATCTGCGTGCCGGTGATCGTTTGATTGTCTATGACGAGAATAAAGCGCAGATTGCCTTGCGAATCCAGGCTGTGAATCGTGCCGCCGGTCGTGGAGATGTAGGCGTTGCCTATGCCGTCGGCGACGAGAGTGGATGCGAACAGGCTGTAGCCCCGCTGCTTCTCCATCTGCGATTGCTTGTAGGTCCACACGGTTTCTCCGGTAGCCGGGTCCATCTTTTTCAGAGTATTCTCGCTGTCAAGGCTTGAATAAGCTCCTCTTCCTCCGCCTCCGTAAGGAGAGGCCGCTTCCGTAAGCTTGCCATTCTCCACCTTATATACTCTGCCGTTAAACAATAAAGTGCCGTCCTTCAGAATGGTTGGGGCAAAATAGCCGTTATCGGCAAGAAGCGTCTCGCCTTTCGCATTCAGAATCGCGTATCCCGCCTCATTCTGAAGGTAGATGTTATTGGAGGAATCGGTCACCAATTGCATGTCTTCCTCAAAGGCTGACAAAACTCCCGTTTCGGTTTGAAATTGCTGCTTTGCCCAGAGGCGTTCGCCTTTGTCGTCATAAGCGGCAAGGCCATCCTTCGTCAGAATGATGAGATGGCCATCGCTATCGATGTTGCCGTTCACGACAAGGTAGTCATAAGAAGGCTCGCCGGCAATGATCAATTGCGGAGATACATTGGTCTTGGTATAAAGCGGGATACGGCTCCAGCTGTAGTTGTTGTCCCCTTTGCTCGCCTTGATGTCATACCCGTCGGAGCTCTTTACGGCTTCGATCTCGGCGTAGGATACGTCTTCGAAAACCTCTGTCGTGAGTTCATTCCCCTCAAAATCGGTTACGAAATATTCGCGATGACCCATAAAGACGAGCGTATGATTATCTCCGACGAAGCCCTCGTAATTCTGAAAAGGACTCTCATCCTGGAACGACCATTTCAGCTTCGCGTTTCCTTGATGCTTAAGCAAGATGGATTCCCCTTTATCGTTCATTAGGGGCAGCTTGTCCGTAACGGTCAGATCCATTTCGTCGGTACGGATGTTGATCGTCTTGGAAGCGGCATTCAGCTCGACCTCGGCTCCGAGCGACTCGCTTACGAACCTTAGCGGAACGTAGACGTTATTGTTCAGAGTCAACGGCGCTTGCTGAAGGGAGACCGCGGTTTTATTGACGTATGCGGTTTTGGAGCCGAGAGTTAGCGTGATGGACTTGTCGCCTCTTTGCCCGACGACCTGTTTGGATTTGCCGTTAAAAGCGACTTTGGCGCCAAGCGCTTCGAAGATGGCCCGCATGGGGACGAAGGTAACTCCGTTTCGGAATTCGGGGGATAACGGGGAGTTTAGCTTTAGGTCGTCAACGGTTAGAGAATACGAGGGAGAAGCCGCAGTTGCCTGAAGGCTGGTTGAATGAAACGCCAAGGATGCGGCAACGAGTCCGGCAAGTATCCATCTGAGCTTCATGTCGGGTTATTCCTCCTTGAATGATTAATGTCATTAATGCTGGTAATTATATCCGAAATAGAATTGATTGTATTTAAGGAATTTTTGAAGGCCGCCATGCAGCGCCATTATTCTGTATTAACTCGCCCCGCTGTGCTACAATGCAACTATGGCGAGGTGACCGCATTGGAACAAGTGCAAATTCCGACAATCTGCCCGAGGTTTGAGAAAGCGATGCAACTCCTCAGCAAGCGCTGGGCCGGGCTGATCATCTTTCAATTGCTGCCGGGACCGCAGCGGTTCTGCACGCTCGAGACGTCTCTTCCGAACATCAGCGGACGGCTGCTGTCGGAGCGGCTGAAGGACCTGGAGCAGGAGGGCATCGTCCGCAGGGACGTCTACCCGGAGACTCCGGTTCGGATCGAATATTCGCTTACCGACAAGGGAAGGGCGCTGGAGAAGATTTTCGCGGAAGTGGCGGTTTGGTCGCAGAGTTGGCTGCCGGCGGACCGTTAACGATTCGTCCCGCTTCTTACCAGGAAGCGGGATTTTTGAATGGGGCTAGTAAAATCTATAGCATGAGGTGTAATCCGTGACCATCCATTATGATCAAAGCACCCGTACATATCATCTGCAATCCAAGAACGTCAGCTATGTGATGCAAGTCGTCAAAGGCGATTATTTGGCTCATCTTTATTGGGGACGCAAAATCCGCGGAACGGCGATTCACGACATGATGCCGAAGTCGTACCGTCCTTCCTTCAACCCGAATCCGTTCCCGGACGACGAGACGTTCTCGCTCGATACGCTTCCACAAGAGTTTCCGGGCTACGGAACGAGCGACTTCCGCTCGCCGGCGTATCAAGTGCGCCTGGCGAACGGAACGACGATCACGGAATTCAAAGTGAAGGATCATCGGGTCGTCGCCGGCAAGCCCGCGCTGGAAGGACTTCCGGCGGTCTATGCCGAGTCCGGCGACGAAGCCCGGACGCTGGAGATCGTGCTGGAGGACGAAGCGGCCAAGCTGCGCCTGATCGTCAGCTATACCGTGTTCCGGGACAGCGACGCGATCGCGCGCAACGCCCGGATCGAGAACCTCGGGGAAGCCGCGGTACGCGTGCAGCGTTTCCTGAGCGCAAGCGTCGACCTGCCGCATTCCGAATTCGAAGCTCTGCACCTGTGGGGAACCTGGGCGCGCGAGCGTCATGTGGCGCGCCGCGCCTTGATGCCGGGCGTGCAAGCGATCGAGAGCCGCCGCGGCTCCAGCAGCCACATGCACAATCCGTTCTTGGCGCTCGTCACGCCGGAGACGACGGAAGATAACGGCGAAGTGTACGCCATGAACCTGGTCTATAGCGGCAACTTCCTGGCGCAAGCGGAAGTCGATCAATTCCGCTCGACCCGCCTGTCGATCGGCCTCAACCCGTTCGACTTCGAATGGCAATTGGACGGCGGAGCGTCGTTCCAATCCCCGGAAGCGGTTCTCGTGTATTCCGGCGAAGGTCTCGGCGGCATGTCCCGCACGTTCCACAAGCTGTACCGCACGCGCCTGTGCCGCGGCGAGTTCCGCGACAAGGAACGCCCGATCCTGATCAACAACTGGGAAGCGACTTACTTCGACTTCGATTCGGACAAGATCATGAAGATCGTCACCGCGGCGAAGGAGCTGGGCCTCGAGCTGTTCGTGCTCGACGACGGCTGGTTCGGCAAGCGCAACGACGACAAGCGCTCACTCGGCGATTGGTTCGTCAACACGGACAAGCTGCCGGAAGGGCTCGACGGCTTGGCCGCCCGCGTGAACGCGGAAGGCTTGTCCTTCGGCCTGTGGGTCGAGCCGGAGATGATCTCCCCGGACAGCGACCTGTACCGCGCGCATCCGGACTGGTGCCTGCACGTGCCGGACCATCGCCGCACGCTGGCCCGCACGCAGCTCATCCTCGACTTCTCGCGCCAAGACGTGCGCGATTATATCGTCGAGCGCCTGACGGAGATTTTCTCCAGCGCGCCTCTGACCTACGTCAAGTGGGACATGAACCGCAACATGACGGAGATCGGCTCCGCCCAGCTGCCGCCGGAGCGTCAGCGCGAGACGGCTCACCGTTACATGCTCGGCCTGTATGAAGTCATGGAGAAGATCACGTCGAGATTCCCGAACATCCTGTTCGAGAGCTGCTCCGGCGGCGGCGGCCGCTTCGACGCGGGCATGCTTTATTACATGCCGCAGACTTGGACGAGCGACGACACGGACGCGATCGAGCGCTTGAAGATCCAATACGGCACGAGCATGGTGTACCCGATCAGCACGATGGGCAGCCACGTGTCGGAGGTGCCGAACCACCAGGTTCAGCGCGTCACGTCGTTGACGACTCGCGGCCACGTCGCGATGTCCGGCAACTTCGGCTACGAGCTCGACCTGTCCAAGATGAGCGCGGAAGAAAAGGCGGAGGTCGCTCGCCAGGTCCAAGAATACAAGGAGCTGCGCGGCCTCGTTCAGCAAGGAGACTTCTACCGTCTGCTCAGCCCGTTCGAAGGCAACGAGACGGCTTGGCAGTTCGTCTCCGAAGACCGCTCCGAGACGTACGCGATCTTCGTCCGCACGCTGGCGGTACCGAACGGCCCGCTCGCGCGCCTGCGCCTGAAGGGACTCGACCCGGAGAAGAACTACGCGCTGAAGGGAACGGACCGCGTCTATGGCGGCGACGAGCTGATGCACGTCGGCCTGCCGCTACCGAAGCTCGAAGGCGACTTCGGCAGCCTGGCGTTCTACTTCGCGGAGGTTTAAGCTTTATACGAAACTTCAAGAGACGGCGGTCCGACAAGGGCGGCCGTCTCTTCTTGTTGTTGATTTTCTACACATCGCTTCTCCGTTCGCGCGAATTATTTGTCTACATAATGGAGAAAATCTTCTTTTTATAAATTTTTGAAGGATTTATATTCCTAAACCCGCAATAGTGTGCTATCATACGATCAATGGGTTCACAACTAGAGGATTCAGCAGGGGGCGGACGATGAAGAAAGCGGCAATCGGGATCGATATCGGAGGCACCCATATCAAAAGCGGTTTGATCGGAACGGACGGAACGATTTTGGAACGGCGTTCTACGCCGACCGAAGCTAGGGAAGGCAAGCAAGGCTTACTGGGCAAGCTGGACAATCTGATCGGGGATTACGAGCGGATTGCCGCGGAGCAAAACTGGCAGTTGGCCGGCATCGGGATCGGTACGGCGGGCTATGTCAACCTGCAAGGGGGGATCGGCAGCGCCACGGACAATTTGCCCGGATGGCAAGGGACCTCCCTTCGCGACGAGCTTGAGGCTGGCGGCACCATGCCGCTTTTTGTAGAGAATGATGTGAATGCGCTTGCATTGGGAGAGCAATGGCTGGGCGCGGGCCAAGGCCGGGACGATTTTATTTGCCTGGCCCTCGGCACCGGGATCGGGGGCTGCCTCGTTACGGGAGGCAGGCCATACCGGGGAAGGAACGGATATGCGGGCGCGTACGGGCATCAGACCATCGTAGCGGACGGACTGCCTTGCACCTGCGGACTTCGCGGCTGTTGGGAGCGATACGCTTCCGTTACGGCTTTGAAGCGGATGGCGTCCGAACAAGCCGGCTCCCGCGAGTGGTCGGTCTCTCCGGAAGCCGTGTTCGCCGCGGCGAGAGAAGGGGTCGAAGAAGCGGAACGGATCATCGACCGGTACTCGGCCTATATCGCGATCGGGATCGCGAATCTGATCCATAGCTTTAACCCGACCGCGGTCCTCATCGGCGGAGCCGTGACGGCGCAGGGAGACTTCTTGTTCGAACGCGTTCGAGGCCATGTCCGAAGCTGTACGCTTCATGGGTTCGCGAACGAGCCGGAGCTGGAGATCCTGCCCGCGGCGCTGGGCGGCATGGCGGGGACGATCGGCGCGGCCAAGCTGGTTTGGAACGGGATCGAGAAGCGGAGTCAGGCTGAATTGGATACGGGAGTAGAAGAAATTAGAGAATGGCGGGTGTGCCGTGAGAATAGCTGACATTATAGCGTATCCGCTGAGGCTGCCGATGAAGCAAAGCTTCGCCATCTCGGGCGGAACGGTAGGCAGCCAAAGCCAAGGCGCTCCGCACGTCTACGTCAAGATCGTTACGGACAGCGGAATAGCGGGCTGGGGCGAGGCCAGGCCGAGCCACCGATGGAGCGGCGAGACGTTGGAGACGGTGACTAGCACGATAGAGGGCTACCTGAAGCCGGCGTTGATCGGGGCGGAAGTCGAAGACGTTCGTTCGATCCGCTCTCGAATGAACAAGGAGATCAAAGCCGACCTAAGCGGAGGACAGCCGATCGCCAAAGCGGCGATCGATATGGCCCTGTACGACGCCATCGGCAAGGCCAGGCAGTGCAGGCTGGCGGATCTGTGGTTCTCCGGGTTCCGTTCTTCGATTCGGCTGTCTTATCTCATCAGCACGGCCAGCCCGGAGGAAGCCGAGAGCAAGGCGGCGTTCGCCGCGTCGAACGGCTACCGGGGGCTTGACGTCAAGCTCGGGCTGAACCCGGAATCGGACCTCGAGATTCTCGAAGCGGTCAAAGGCGCGGCTCCGAATCTGTTCCTCCGGGTGGATGCCAATCAAGCTTACGACCTGCAGCGGGCGATCAAGCTCTCGCGAGCGATGGAGCGAATAGGCGTCGACGTGTTCGAGCAGCCGCTCAAGGCGGACGATCTGCACGGTCATGCCGAGCTGCGCCGCAAGACGAACGTCCCCGTCGCCCTGGACGAGAGCATCTGGACGACGGGGAATCTGATGCAGGCGATTCGCGCCGAGGCTTGCGATACGGCGGTCGTCAAGCTGACGAAGATGGGGGGATTGACGGGCGCGAAGAGATGCGGGGAGCTGGCCAGAGAAGCGGGATTAGGCCTGCTGGGCGGCGGATTGACGGAATCGAGGCTGGCCTTGACGGCGAGCGCGCACCTCTTCAACTACCTGCAGATCGAAGAGCCGGTCGACCTGAACGGTCCGATTTTTCTGGAGGACGACCCGATCGAATCGGGCCCATCCGTAGAGGAAGGGACGGTCGAGCTGCCGGATCAACCCGGGATCGGCTGCCGGATATCGGAGGATAAGCTCAAGCTTTACGGCCGTTAAGCCGCTCTTTTTTGCGACTCGTTGGAGAAAATATCCATTTATGTCCAATCAATAAGTGGAATTTTTCTTATAAAAGGAAGAATGCTCTGTCGGGAGGTGATGGAGAGTCGCGTTCGAGGCAGGAGAAGGAGAAAGGCCAGCACTCTTTTTACCATTTATGAACGAATATAAGGGAGGCGTCAAGCATGTCCATGTTCGGCAAAAAAACGATGGCGATTACGGGGTCGACGATTTTATCTTTATCTCTTCTGGCGGGCTGCGGTTCTAACGATAACGAGGAGAACGCTAGTCCCGGCGCTAGCTCCGGCTCTGCCACGAACGCTTCTTCGCCCGCAAGCGAAAGCTCGGCTCCGAAGGAGAAGGTGGAGATCTCCTTCTGGACGACGTATTCGGATCAGGATGCGGGTCCGATCACGGCTCTGGTCGACCAATTCAACCAGACGAACGATCATATCACGGTCAAGATGCTGGGCAACCAGGATCCGACCAAGCAGCTGACGGCCATCTCCGGAGGCGCGGCGCCCGATATCCTGCTGACCTATTGGAACAATATCGGACCTTGGGCGGACGCCGGAGCGGTGCTCGATCTGACGGATAAGATCTCGCAGTCCGGCTTCGATATCGGCTCCGTCGTTCCAGCGGCCATGGACCGGATGAAGATCAACGACAAGTATTACGCGATGCCGTTCACGATGAGCATGGCGAACTCGCTGATGTACAACAAGAAAGACTTCGCGGACGCGGGGCTGACCAAGCCGCCGGAGACGCTGGAAGAGATGTTCGACTACGCGAAGAAGCTGACCAAGAAGGACGATAGCGGCAATATTACGCAAATCGGCTTCATTCCGGATTATCCGTGGATCGACAATGTCTTCTGGCCGGTCGTCTTCGGCGGGTCCTGGCTGGACGACAGCGGCAAAGTAACGCCTAACGCGGAAGCGAACGTGAAGTCGATCGAATATCAACGTTCCTTCTATGAAGAATTCGGACAGAACCAAATCGACAAATTCAAGTCCGGCATGGGCAAGCGCGGCACGCCGCAGGATCCGCTGCTTACGGGGCAGCTCGCCATGTACATCGGCTGGGAATACAACTTCATGCCGGAGCGCGGAGAAGACGGCCCGATCGGCGTCGCGGCATTCCCTTATCCGGCCGACCGTCCCGAGCTGAAGGGATCCGGCATGGTCAGCCCGCGAGCGGTCTTCATTCCTCAGAAGGCTAAACATGCGGACGAGGCGTGGGAATTCATGCAATACCTGATGACAACGGACGCGCAGGTCAAATATTCGCTCGAAGCGCACGTTATTCCGACCATTACGGCCGCCCTGAGCGACGAGCGCCTGATGGTGGAAGAGAACAAGACGATGTGGGAGTTCTACGAGCGCGCGAAGAGCGAGAACCTGAACGGCTTCCCGAACAGCGCTTATATCAACGAATACCTCCAGGCTCTGACGGAGGAGACGGAGAAGGCCCTCAAGGGCACGATATCGGCTCAAGAAGCGATGGACAACGTCGCGAAGAAGATTCAACCGCTCGCTGACGGCAAGTAAATCCATACCGGCATGTGGCGGACCGCGGCCGCGCGGTCCGCTTGCGACTTGATGAAAGGAGGAGGGGCGATGGCGAAAGTCAGCGGCAATGCGGTCGGCATTCGCAAGAGAGAGCGGAAGCTTCTGGTGAAAGGTTTGCTGTTTACGAGTCCCTGGATTATCGGCTTCTTGATTTTTCAGCTTTATCCTATCCTGGCTTCCTTCTATTACAGTTTAACGGAGTACAACCTGTTCAAGCCTCCGGAGTGGGTCGGGTTCGGCAATTATAAGGATCTGTTCCAAGACGACAAGTTCTACAAGTCCATGTACAACACCCTCTATATTACGATAGTCGGCGTCGTGCCCCACATGGCATACGCTTTATTGATGGCTCTGCTGTTGAACGCGAAGGTCAAAGGCCAGAGCATCTATAGAACGATTTATTTCCTGCCCACGCTCGTTCCCGCGGTAGCCGGCTCCCTGCTGTGGATGTGGCTTCTCAATTCCCAATACGGCTTGATCAACATGGGGCTCGAGGCGATCGGAATCATGGGGCCCAACTGGCTGGTCGATCCGGACTGGACGAAGCCTTCGCTTATTCTGATGGGCTTCTGGGGTACGGGGACGATCACCGTCATGTATTTGGCCGCGCTTCAGGACGTCCCCAAGATGTTCTACGAGGCGGCCGAGATCGACGGGGCGAGCAAGTGGAGGCAGTTCTGGACCATCACGTTCCCTTCCATCTCGCCGATGACGCTTTTCCAATTGATCATGATGCTCATCTCGTCGTTCCAATACTTCACGGAGGGCATGGTGTTCGCCGAGGCGTCGCAATCGGTGGGAGGACCCGAGAATTCGCTTCTGTTCTACTCCATCTATCTCTATCAGCAAGCGTTCTCCTTCCTCAACATGGGGTACGCTTCCGCGATGGCCTGGATTCTGTTCGTGGTCGTCATGCTGTTCTCGCTCGTCATCTTCAAAACGTCCGCTCGCTGGGTCTACTACGGAGGTGACAAATAATGGCTATGGCAAACGAACCGGTCTCCGCGGACAGTCTCGCCTTGAAGACGTTGAAGAAGAAAAGAACGGGGAAACAAATCGCCAAGTCTTTGCTTAAGCATTTCGTTCTTTGCTTGGTCGGCCTCTGCTTCCTCGGACCGTTCGCCTATTTGCTTCAGACCTCGGTCAAGAGCATAGAGGATATCTTCGCCGTGCCCTTCGTCTGGTGGCCGGAGAAATTGTACTGGGAGAACTATTCGAACGCGGTGCAAGCGATTCCCTTCCTGCGGTATACGTGGAATACGCTGTTCGTGGCGCTGCTGTGCGTGCTGGGCGAGCTGATCGCCGCTCCCTTGACCGCATACGGCCTGGCGAGAATCCCCTTCAAGGGGAGGAACGTCATCTTCCTGGTCATGATGGGAACGATCATGCTGCCGATGCAGTCGACGATGGTTCCGATGTACGTTCTGTACAACAAGCTGGGCATGGTGAATTCCTACTGGCCATTGGTTCTGCCGGCCTTCTTCGGAGCGGCCTATTATATCTTCTTGCTCAGGCAGTTTTTCATGGGTATTCCCCAGGAAATAACGGAATCCGCCAAAATCGACGGGGCTTCGGAATTCCGGATTTATTCGCAGATGATTTTGCCGCTGTCCCGTCCGGCCCTGTTCACCGTCGGCCTGCTCGTCTTCCTGAATACTTGGAAGGACTATCAAATGCCGCTTATTTACCTGAATGAACCGATCAAGTGGACACTATCCGTCGGTTTGAAAGCTTTCATCGGGGAATACGACGTGGAATGGGGCATGCTGATGGCCGCCGCCGCGCTGTTCACGATCCCGGTCATCGTCCTGTACTTCTTCGTGCAGAAGGTGTTCATTCAAGGGATCACCATGACAGGCACCAAATAAAGAACAAGAGGAGCTTGGAAAAGGAGGGAGAGCGTTTATGGATTCAACTGACTATTCGAGCCAAGCGGCTTTTCTGGAATCGATATCCCCTCGCGTCATAGCCGTCGTTAAGCCATACTTCGATAGCCGGCTTAGACGCTCCGACGAGACGGGAGATCGGTCCATTCTCGACGACGAGCTGGGCAGCCGCGCGAGCTGCTGCACGACGGCAGCGGCCGCCGCATTCTACGTATGGGAGGGACGTCGGAATCGTTCCGAGGCTTCGCTCGATATCGCCCGCGCTTTGGCCGAGGACGTGCGCCGGCGCCAGCTGCCGAGCGGCGGGTTCGGACAGCCGTTCTATGTGAGAAAAGGGGAACCGGACGTAGTCGACATCGCCGAGGTGGGAGCTTCCGCGGACAGCTTGTTCCACTTGTATTCCTGCGCGGGAAGCGAGGCGGCCCGGGAGGCGCTGATCCGTTCGGCCGATTATCTGCTCACGCAGGTCTCGCCGCGGAATCCCGCCGTTATCCTCAAGCGGCCGGACGACGATTTCGACGTGCTGAACGGCGACATGTACGCGGCCCATGCCTTCGGAAGAGCGTACGCCGCGAGCGGCCGTACCGTTTATCTCGAGAAGGTAAGGCAGATCGTCGCCCACTTGGCCGATCGTTTCGGTCGCAACGAAGCGGGATGGTGGCCTTATATCGAGAATTGGGACGGCTCCGTCTTCATGGGCAACAGCGTGGCTTATCAGGCGACGATCCTCGAGCTGGCTCATGGCTTGCTGCCGTTGCTGGAGGAGCCTCTGCGCGAACGGTGGAACGAAGTGTCCAAGGAAGCGATGGCGACTATGCTCGATGCGATGAAGGAGCCCCCTTCGGACGCGACGGAAGCACCCTGGTGGGCGCGGGATTGGAGCAAGAGCGGAGAGATCGACAAGGCTTTCTGGGTCAGCGGCGACCCCGAAGTGCAGCGGATGGCCATGAATCGCTTGAACGAAACCGTCCGTCTTCTGGAGGAGCGAGGAATTGCCGCGTTCGCGCCCGTCATCGAGAATGACGTTCCGGATCGGACTCCGGTGACGACGACCTATCGCAAGGTCGCCGGATTCGCCGGCACGATCGCGAACATGGCGCTAACCGAGGAAAGGTCCCGGACTTAAATCATGAAGACAGAGAAGCTACTTGAGAGGAGGGACCCGACCATGGCAGCTCAACCGCTTACGGCAAAAGGCTTGATCGTATCCTGCCAGGCAGCGCCGGAGGATCCTCTATACGGAGCGGATACGATGGTCCGCATGGCGTTGGCGGCCAAGCAAGGCGGAGCGATCGCCATCCGCTGCAACGGGAAGGAAGACATCCGGGCGATCAAGGAGGCCGTCGGTCTGCCGGTCATCGGGCTGATCAAACGGGAGATCGCCGGTTCCGACATCTATATCACTCCCGAGCTCGAAGACGTTCGGGCCATTCTGGAGGCGGGAGCGGACATCGTCGCGCTGGATCTGACGAATCGCGAGAATCGCCTCGAGAACGGGAAACGTCTGATCGATTACATTCATCGGGCCGGCGCGAAGGCGATGGCCGATATTTCTACGGCGGAAGAGGCGATCCGGGCGGAACAGCTCGGAGCCGATTACGTGTCGACGACGCTGTCGGGGTATACGCCTTACAGTCCGCAGCAGGACGGGCCGGATCTCGAGCTGATCGCCAAGCTGAGAGGCCGGCTTACCGTTCCGCTGATCGCGGAAGGGAGAATCTGGACCACCGAAGAAGCGGTTCTGGCGCTGGAACGGGGAGCCGAATTCGTGGTGGTCGGCTCGGCGATCACGCGGCCTCAGCTGGTGACCAAGCGGTTCGCGAACCGAATCGCCGAGTATTGGACTCACAACGGAGTCGTCTAGACCAAAGGGGGAATTCGTCCATGAAACAAATCGTCGTGAACGAGCATGCGGCCGTTCTGGAAGAAGCGGAAGCGCCGGCGCTGACCGGCGAACAGCCGTACCGGGTGCTCGTCAAAGTCCGGTACTCCTCGATCAGCCCGGGAACGGAGCTGAACCTGATTCATAACATGGAGGTTCCGGCGGGCTTCAAGCTTGGCTACAGCGCGTCCGGGGAAGTCGTCGCGGTAGGCTCCAAGGTCAAGGACCTGAAGCCGGGCGACTATGTCGCCTGCTATGGCGGTCCTTACGTTTATCATGCGGAGCAGCTCTCCGTGCCGAGACAACTGTGCGTTAAGCTATCCTCGGAGACTTGGCTGCGGGAGGCCGCGTTGGTCGGTTTAGGCTCGGTCGCCATCCACAGCGTGAGAAGGATCGGCTTGCAATTCGGCGAGACGGTGTGGGTCGTCGGTCTCGGCCTTCTGGGCCAGTTGATCGTGCAATTCTGCAAGCAGGCCAATTACCGGGTGCTGGCGACGGACATGGATCCGGCGCGCGTGGAGATCGCGCGGTCGTACGGCGTCGAAGCGTATCTTGCGAACGACCCCGGCTTGGACGGGCGGATCTCCCGGTTCACGGAAGGGCATGGGTTCGACGGCATCGCTCTTGTCGCGCATTCGAACAGCTCGAAGATCATCGAGACGACGATGGAGAAGCTTGCCTTCCGGGGCAAATACGCGCTTGTCGGCAACGTGCCCATCGAATTCCCGCGCGAGCTGTTCTTCCAGAAGGAAGCGGATTTTATCATCGCCCGCGCCGCGGGACCGGGACGATACGACGAGCAGTACGAGGACGGCAACGTCGATTATCCGAAGTCTTACGTCCGCTGGACGGAGGGGCGCAACATGGCCGAGTACGTCCGTCAGCTGGAGGAGGGGATCACGAGCATCGCCCCGCTCTTCACCAAGGAATATTCGATCGACGAAGCGCCGCAGGCTTATGTCGACATGAAGCGGGACGTGTCCAAGGTGCTTGGCGTTCTGCTGCGCTATGGAGGCTAGAGGGATGACGGGCCGGATCAAAATCGGCATTGTCGGGACGGATACGTCCCATTCTATCGCGTTTACGGAGCTTCTGAACGATCGGTCGCACCGGTATCACGTACAAGGGGGCGAAGTCGTCGCCGCCTATCCGGGAGGCTCCCCCGACTTCGAGCTCAGCATCTCGAGGGTAGCGGGATTCGCCGAACGGATGCGCTCCGCTCACGGAGTTCGAATCGTCGAAAGTCCGGTCCGGGCGGCCGAGGTTAGCGATGCGATTCTGCTTCTCTCCGCCGACGGCAGAGTGCACAGGGAGCTCTTCGAAGAGATCGCTTCCTTCGGCAAGCCTATTTTCATAGACAAGCCGCTTGCCCTCCGCTCGGAGGATGCCGCCGCTATCGCGAAGACGGCCCGAAGGTTGAGCTTGCCCGTCATGAGCGCCTCGGCGCTGCGCTATGCGGAGGCTCTGACCAAGCAGCTAACCGGCCATCCCGCGGACGACGCGGTGCTCGGCGTCGACTGCTGCGCGCCGATGTTCATGGAACCGACCCAGAGAGGGTATTTCTGGTACGGCATCCATGCCGCGGAGCTGCTGTACGCGATAATGGGTACCGGCTGCGAGAGTGTCCAAGCTATCGCGTCCGGGGATCTGGAGACGATCGCCGGTACGTGGCGGAACGGGGTCGTCGGCACGATCCGGGGAAGCCGTTCCGGGGGATTCCCGTTCTCGGCCGCGATTCATCGCGAGCGTAATTCCTCCTTCGTCCATGTGCCTTCCGAGGAGAAGCCGTTCTACGCCAGCCTGCTGGAGCAGGTCATGACGATGTTCGAGACCGGGGTACCCCCGGTGGGGATGGACACGACGCTCGAGATCATTCGTTTCCTCGAAGCGGCGAACGAGAGCAGGGAGACCGGCAAGACGGTTGTTCTCTAACGATCGGAGGCGGATTTGGCCATGAAATATATCATTATTACCGATTTGGAAGGGGCGGCGGGAGTCGATTCCTTCGGCCAGACGCGGACGACCGATCCCGTCGCGAAGGAAGCGGGGATGAGGCAGCTGACGCTGGAGGCGAACGCTTGCGTCGCCGGCATTCGGAAGAGGGATCCGAACGCCGAGATCGACGCGATCGACGGCCACGGAACGGGCGGGCTCCACCCGGAGGACCTGATCGGCTGCCGGTACGTCAACTTGGCAGGGACGAGCGTGTATCGTTTGCTCGAAGAAGGGAGCTACGACGCGATGCTGTTCGTCGGACAGCATGCGATGGCGGGCACCGTGGCGGCGCCTCTCAACCATACTTACTCCTCGCTCGACGTGATGTACTACCGGCTGAACGACGTTTTTATCGGCGAATTCGGCGCGCGGGCCGTGCTCGCGGGATCGAGGGGAGTGCCGGTTATTTTCCTGTCGGGGGACGACAAGGCGGCGGCGGAAGCGAGGATGTTCATCCCCGGCATCGAGACCGCCGTTACCAAGCGGGGAACGGGAATCGAGAGGGCGGAGCATTTGTCCTCGGAGCAGGCTTGCACGGCCATCCGGGAAGGAGCTTCGCGGGCGGTTGCCCGAATGGCCGGCATTCCGCCTTATCGGGATTTCCAAGCGCCCTATACGCTGGAGATTCGCTATTATCGTCCTATCGCCGACGGGTTATTAATCTCTTATCCGGACGCCGTGCTCATCGACGAGAGGACGGTAAGCATGACCGTTCACGATCCGGCTCTTCTTCCGCTCTAAAGCGTCAAGCAGTCGAAATAGAGGTTGTAAGCTCCACGCAAATTATCATTGAAGGGAGATACATCGATGATGAAAAGAAGCTTGCTTGGCGCACTGGCCGTATTGACGGCGGGAGCAACTCTAACGGGGGCGGCGGCTCAGGCGCAGAATGCTTCGCCGGAGGCCGAGCTCGTCAATCTGGCGCTGGGCCGAAGCTATACGCTGGAGACGCCGTACCCGGCGGATTCTCAGTTCGGCCGAACCGAATCGGCGCATCCGGACGATACCGGCCTTCAGTTGACGGACGGCGTTTACGGCGGCACGGCCTTCTCCAACTCCGCGTACGTCGGCCGAATCTGGCAGGGAAGCCGGATCGTGACGATCGACCTGGGCGAGCCGGGAACCGTCGAGCGGATCGGCGTCCACGTTCTGCAGGACAATGCGAGCGGAATTTTCGCCCCGTCAAAGATCGCTTATTACGTCTCTCTGGACGGCGAGAAGTGGGAGCGTCTTCAAGACGGAGTCAGCCGACTTCCAACCACGGAAGCCGGACCGGTCACTCAAACGATCTGCATCCAAGGTATCGACAAGCAGGCCCGTTACGTGAAGGCGGAAATCCCGGTCACGTCCTGGGTGTTCATGGACGAGATCGAGGTGCTCGGCACGCGCGATCTATCGGGCAAGAAACCGCACCCTACTCCGGATCATTCCCGGAAGGACGACGGCTACCCTAAGGCAGGCTCCAAGCAAGCGGCGGGCATCTCCAATCAAGTGCTGCTTTACACCGGCGAGTGGCAGTATGAGCCCGCCGACTGGATTTCATATACGAAGGAAGACCTCAAGCCTTACGTGTCTTATGTCGACGCCGAGATGAACCGGGTCGATTACATGTTCGACGGATTCCTGTTCCTGCAGTACGCTACGCTTCTGAACGGCGCCAATTACGGAGCGTCCGGGAAGCCGACGAACAAGGCGGATTGGGAGAAGTCGCTGGACCGGCTCTTCCGTGCCGACTACGATCTGGGCGCTCTCGACCAAGCGGTCGCGGAGGCGAAGCAGGAACTGAAGCAGAAGGGGAAAAAATACGAGGCCAAGGTCGTGCTCTCGATTCCTTATCCGCGTCCCGATCAGAGCGACTTCGGAGACGTGGACGGAGACGGGGTCAGCGAGAACCTGAACGCGGCGGAGGTCGGGGAGGACAAGGCGCTCGAGAATCGGGCCAAGGTCGTGAAGTGGTACGTAGACGAGGCGTACGCACGGTGGAAGGATGCAGGCTACGAGAATATAACGCTGTCGGCGTTCTACTGGTTCAACGAGTTTCTATCCCGGCAGACGAGCGAGAGCGAGGACGATCTGATCCGCCTCGTCTCCGATTACGTGCATGGCAAAGGGGCAAAGCTGCAGTGGATTCCGTATTACTTCGCGCGCGGGTGGAGCGATTGGAACGAGGTCGGTTTCGACACGGCCCTCATGCAGCCCAATTATTTGTTCCAGAATACGACCGCGGAACGCCTCGACACGATCGCCCAAGCGGCGTACGATCACGGCATGGGCGTCGAGATGGAGATGTCGGACGGCGTCCTGACGGATCCCGCGCTGAGAGACAAGTATTACGCTTACTTGAATAAGGGCGCCGAGCACGGCTATATGAATTCGTTCAAGGCGTTCTACCAACAGGTCAAGACGATCAAGAAGGCGGCGGAATCGACGGATCCGGCGGCGCGCGAAGTGTACGACAAGACCTATCGGTATTTAAAAGGCGTTTATCAACCTTAATAGAGCGCGAGTCGGCGGAAAGAAAGCGGCAGATAGGCGTTGCGGGAGAGACTTCGGAGACGAGTCTCTCCCTTCTTGTCCCTGCGCGGCGATCGATTGTCGAATGGAAAATTTGTTTAGCGATATTCTTCAATCCCTATATTGACTAGAGGAGAAATTCGTCATAAGATGAGGCGAAAGCAAGCTTGGACGAGAAAGGAAGAAATGATGTGAGCAATGCCTTAGAGACCGGGAAGACGCTTCTGAACATACGCAGTCACATGAGCGGCCTGACGAAGACGGAGCAGAAAGTGGCTCAATACATTCTGGAGAATGCCCAAGACGTGATCTACCAGTCCGTCACCGAGCTTGCGGAGCGAGCGGATACAGGGGAGACGACCGTTCTTCGGCTTTGCCGGAAGCTGAAGTTCAGCGGATTCCAGGACTTCAAGCTATCGCTCGCGCAGGATCTGGTCAAGCCGGTCGAGCATCTTCCAGAGGAGATCGCGGAGGGGGACGACCCTTATACCATCAGCCGCAAGCTCATCTCCAGCCATTATCAGATCCTGGAACAGACCTATGAGCTGCTTCCGCCGGAACAATTGAACCGCGCGGTGGCCGCGCTAGCGTCGGCGGCCGCGATCGAATTCTTCGGAGTCGGATCGTCCGGCTTCTCCGCGCAGCAAGCGGCGCAGACGTTCCTGCGGATGGGCAAGCCGAGCGGCGCGTTGACGGATTCCCACTTCCAGGCAATGAAGGCGGCGCTGCTCCGTCCGAAGGACGTGGCGGTAGGGTTGTCCATCACCGGCAGCACCAAGGATACGATCGACAACTTGGCCCTCGCCAAGAAAGCGGGAGCGACGACGATCGCGATCACGAGCAACGCGCGTTCCCCTATCGTTAAGGTAGCGGACATCGTTCTGCTGACAGTGGCGCGGGAGAACCCGTTCCAGGGAAGCTCGATGAACTCCAAACTGTCCCAGATGACCGTCCTCGACATCCTGAGCGTATCCGTGTCGCTGGCGATGAAGGGCGAAGCCTCCAAGTATCGGGAGATCACCGCAAAGGCGATCATCAACAAGATGTATTGATCAACGCAAAGCAGTCGGCGTTTCCCATGGCGAGGTAGTCCCGTAAAGAGGGGGACTCGCTAGGAGAAACGCTTTTTTTGCAAACCAACAAATCATAGTTTACAAATGGGAATTCATGTGTTAATTTTATTTCACGACAGAAATATTCTTAACGAAATAAAATAATTGAGCCTTCTGGACAGCCGGCGGCTCCCGAATTTACAGCCCCTCCGCATTGGAGACGGGGTTGCTTCGGGGGCCTTTTCTGCGTCAGGAGGAAGGAGGCGGGACATCATTTCTCTCTATACGGAGCTTGACGATACCTTTCGAAAGATGATCCGTAAGTTCGTGGTCGAACGTGACAAAGTGGTAATCGCGGGGGAGCTAAACCTGCCCCAACTCGTCGTGCTTGGCACGCTTAATTTCAAGGGACCGCACAAAGCGGGGGAGCTGGCGGAAGCGACCGACTTCTCCCCGAGCATGCTCACGGCTTTATGCAACAAATTGGTGGACGGCGGCTACATCGAACGCACGAGACCGGAAGAGGATCGGCGCACGGTGCTGCTCGCCATATCGGCGAAAGGCAAGGAGTTCATTGAGACTTTATCGCGAAGCAAGCGCAAAGATAAGGCTCCCTATTTATTCGAAGAATTTAATGAAGAAGAATTGAAGCTTCTGCTGAACTTCAGCGGCAGGATTCTGAAGAGGCTTGACGGCTTCTCGGAAGCCATCATGGCCGAAATCGAGCAAGCGCTGACGCCGGAAAGGCCGGCCGACAAATGAGCTCGCCGTTCTCTCGAATGAAGGGAGGGAGGGCGAGCCGGACGCGAACTACTAATTTCAGTGAATAATCGGAGGGTCTCATATGTCCAAATTCGTGAAAATCCGCAATGCCGCATCCATCGTCGTATTGACGAGCGCGTTCGCGCTCGCTTTGGCCGGATGCGGTTCCGATAACGGAAACAACTCGAACGCGGGAACGGCATCTTCGGCAGCCCCGGCTTCCGAGTCCGTATCCCCGGCGGCTTCCCCGTCCGCATCCGAATCCGCCTCTCCCGCCGCGGAGACGCCGAAAGAGAAGGTCAAGGTCCGTATCGCTCTGGATACGGCGGCCGGCGGCTCGCTGCAATTCCGTCTAGCGGAGGAAAAGGGGCTGTTCGACAAGTACGGAATCGATGCGGAGATCTCCAACTTCCCGTACGGGATCGACACGCTTAACGCGCTGCTCGTAGGGCGCGCGGATACGGGAACGGCTGCGGATTACGCGCTGCTCAACTCCCTGAACAAGGGCGACTTCAAGGTAGCCAGCGCGCTGTCCCGCGAGACGCCGGAATCGGCGACCTCCACGGTCGTCATCGCCAAGGGCGACGATATTAAAACTCCGCAGGACTTAAAGGGCAAGAAGCTCGGCGTCGCCAAAGGAACCGTCTTCGAATACGTCTGGTCCAAGTACCTGGAGAGCATTGGCGTGGCCGAGTCGGACGTGAAGTTCGTGCCGTACTCCTCGCCGGACGAAGCGATGGTCGGCCTTCAGAAAGGGCAGATGGACGCGGTGCTCGGCAGCGGAGTGTTCATCGACAAGTTCCTTAGCATCAAGGGCACGAAGGTGATCGGGGATCTCGCGGACGCGGGAACGGACATCACGGCTTATTTCGCGGTCACTTCCGATTTCCTTAAGAAGAATCCGGACGCGGTCGGAGGCATTCTGAAGGCGCTCGACGAAGCCATCGCCTACATCCCGGGCCACGAGGAAGAGCTTGCCGAGATCGCGTTCAAGGAGCTGAAGCTGCCTAAGGACGGCGTGCTCAAGACGATCGACCAGCAGGGTTACGCGGTCGGCTTCTCCCACGAGGATTACGACCATCTGAAGAGCATGAAGCAGTTCATCTTGGATAGAGGAATTCTGAAGGACGATTACGACCTGAACGCCAAGCTCGATCTCGAGCCTGCTAAACAGGCGCTTCCGAATCTAGTGAGTTATCAACCGTAAACGAAGAGAGGAGTACGCGCATGAACTCCAATGCCAATGCAAACGCCAACGCTCTCCCGCAATCCGGAACGATCCGGATCGAGAATCTGCGCAAGTCGTTCGCGGCCGCCCATCCGGGCCATGAGCCGCACTACATCATCAAGGATATCAACCTGACCATCCGAGGCGGGGAGTTCTTCATCCTGCTCGGCCCGAGCGGCTGCGGCAAGTCGACCCTCCTGAACATCGTCGCCGGCTTCATCGGCAAGACCGAGGGCAAGGTAGCCTTGGGGGAAAAGGAAATCGTTCGTCCGGGCAGCGAGAGGGCGATGGTTTTCCAACAGGCAGACTCTTCTTTGTTCCCTTGGCTCACGGTTCGCGAGAACGTGGAATTCGGGCTTCGGATGCGGAAGGTGCCCAAGGCCGAGAGGAGACGGACTTCGGATCATTACATCCGGCTCGTCGGCTTGGCCGGGCACGAGGACAAATTCCCGAAGGAGCTTTCTGGAGGCATGAAGCAGAGGGTTCAGCTCGCTCGCGTGCTGTCGAACGATCCCGCCATTCTGCTCATGGACGAACCGTTCGGGGCGCTCGACGCGATGACGAGAAGGACAATGCAGAAGGAGCTCATCCGCATCTGGCAGGAGACTAACAAGACGGTTATTTTCGTCACGCACGATATTCAGGAGGCTCTGCTGCTCGGCCAGCGGATCGGCATCATGTCGGTCGGCCCGTCCTCGCAGATTACCGATCTTTACGACAATCCGCTCCCTTATCCTAGGAACGTGACGGAACCGAAGCTGATCGAGCTTCTCGATACGATTCAGTCGCACTTCGACGAGTAGACAGGGACAGGAACAGGAGTTGAAAAACGATGAATCGATGGAAGTATTGGCTGCTGCACGGAGTCCTGCCTTGGCTCGGAGTTTTGGCCGTTTGGCAGCTAGTCGCTCTGGCGTCCGACCCGCAGTTTTTTCCCAGTCCGTACCTTACGCTCAAAGGAGCGATCGAGCTGTCCGAGGACGGCTCGCTCTTTACTTACATTGGCTATAGCTTCGCCCGCGTGCTCAGCGGTTGGCTGCTCGGCAGCTTGATCGCCGTTCCGATCGGACTCGTCATGGGGCGCTTCAAGTTCATCCGGGCGATCACGGACCCGATCTTGAACTTCATCCGCTTCATTCCGGCGCTCGCGTTCGTCACTCTGTTCATGCTGTGGTTCGGGATCGGCGAAGAATCCAAAGTCATTCTGATCATGTACGGAACGATCTTCACCGTCATCATGAATACGATGACCGGCGTGCTCTCGGTCGAGGAGGACAAAATCCGTTCGGCCCGCAGCATGGGGGCTTCGGAGTGGCAAATCATGCTGCACGTCATCGTTCCGGCTACCGTACCCTACATCTTCACGGGGGTTCGCATCGCGATGAGCATGTCGTATCTCGCGATTCTCGGGGCGGAGATGGTCGCGGCGAACGAAGGCGTCGGGTTCCTGATCTGGAACGCCCGCCTGTACTTCAAGACGGATTGGATCTTCGTCGGCCTGTTCGCGCTCGGCATCATGGGCTTCACGACGGATCGCTTGCTCGGCTACGTCGGGCGGAAGCTGCTCGGCCGCTACGGCGTCGTTCATTCGGGCGCTGCGGGACAAAGAGCGCGCAAGCCTCGCAAAGCAATGCAACCAACCAACGCAACCGGAGGGAATTCCTATGGGAAAGTGGGCTAAAGAATCGTTTCAAGGCGCGATAGGAGCGACGGTAGAGGATTCGATTCCGTTCTGGCCTAAGCCGGAACAACCGAAGGAGGGCTCACCTAACGTCGTCGTCATCCTGCTCGACGACCTCGGCTTCGCTCAGCTCGGCTGCTACGGCTCCGACATCGCGACGCCGAACATCGATGCGCTGGCGTCAGGAGGCTTGCGCTACAACAACTTCCACACGACGGCGGTCTGTTCGCCGACCCGCGCGGCCCTGTTAAGCGGCCGCAATCCTCACGCCGCCGGCGTCTCGTTCGTCTCCGGCTTCGACATCGGCTACCCTCATACCCGGGGCAAGGTATCGAAGGAGACGGCGCTTCTCAGCGAGATCCTCGTCGATAACGGCTACAGCACGCTCGGCGTCGGCAAGTGGCACCTTGCGCCGGCGTCGGAGCATTCCGCCGCCGGACCGTTCGACAACTGGCCGCTCGGCCGCGGCTTTGAACGATACTACGGTTTCCTGGAGGGGGCGACCAATCAGTGGAATCCCGATCTCGTCGAGGATAACCGCCCGGTTCCGCAGCCCAAGACGGCCGAAGAAGGCTACCATCTGACGGAGGATCTGACCGATAAGGCGATTCAATACATTCGCGATCAGAAGTCCGCCGCTCCGGACAAACCGTTCTTCGCCTATATCGCGTACGGCGCCACCCATGCGCCCCACCATGCGCCTCAGGAGTACATCGACCGCTACAAGGGCAAGTACGACAAGGGCTGGGACATCGTTCGCGACGAATGGTTCGCCCGTCAAAAGGAGCTTGGAGTCATCCCGGCGGATGCGGTGCTGCCTCCGCGCAATCCGGGAGTCAAGGCTTGGGAGGACTTGTCCGAAGACGAGCGCCGCCTGTTCGCCCGCCAGCAGGAAGCGTTCGCCGGTTTCCTGGAGCACACAGACTACCATATCGGACGCTTCGTGGACTTCCTGCGGGAGATCGGCCAGTTGGACAACACGCTGCTCGTTCTTCTGTCCGACAATGGAGCGTGCGCGATGGGCGGCCAAGAAGGCACCGCCCAGAGCTGGGCGGAGGGCTTCGGCCCGAAGGAGACGTTCGAGGAGAAGCTGGCCCGTATCGACGAGATCGGTTCTCCGCTGGCGAACAACCACTACGCGAGCGGTTGGGCCCAAGCGGGCAATACGCCGCTGAAGTGGTACAAGTCGTTCGTGCACGCGGGCGGGGTACGCGATCCGCTTATCATTCATTATCCGAACCGGATCAAGGACGCCGGAGAGGTACGCGGCCAGTTCCATTACGTGACGGATATCGTGCCAACGGTGCTGGAACTGCTCGGAATCGAAGCGCCGGAGACGTATAAGGGAGTTCCTCAGCAGCCTGTTCACGGCACGAGTCTCGCTTACACGTTCGAGGAGAAGAAAGGACCTTCACGCAAGCGAACCCAGTACTTCGAGATGATCGGCAATCGGGGAATTTGGCATCGGGGCTGGAAGGCCGTCGCCGTTCACAAGCCGGACACTCCGTTCTCCGAAGATCAATGGGAGCTATATCATGCCGACGAGGACTTCACGGAAGCGAACGACCTCGCGGCGGAGCAGCCGGAGAAGTTGAGGGAGCTCGTCGATCTGTGGTGGGCCGAAGCGGGACGCAACGGCGCGCTGCCTCTGGACGGCCGATCCATGCTCAATAAGGTGCGAAGCGTCCGGGGAGCCCATCCGATTCCGCTGGAAGCGAAGACCCGCGTCTTCTATCCGACGTCGTTCGGGCTGCCGTTCGCTCAAGCGCCGGACGTGCGCAACAAGCCGTTCGAGATCAAGGCGGAACTCTCTCGCGGCGACGCTTCGGATGAAGGGGTCATCGTCGCGCATGGCGGGCGATTCGGAGGTTATGCGCTGTTCATCCAGGACAACAAGCTGCAGTTCTACTTTAATCATTCTTACCGCATCCGGCATTCGATCGTCTCGGATTCCGAGCTTCCGGCCGGACCGCTGGTCGTCGGTTTCCGGTTCGCCAAGACGGGAGAGCTGAAGGGAGTCGGCACTCTCTATGCGAACGGCAAGAAGATCGGGGAAGGGACGATCGGGCATACGGACCTGCTCGGCTTTACGCAGGACGCTTTTTTCGTCGGAGAGAACGGACCGACTCCGGTCAGCGAGAGCTATGCGGCTCCGTTCCGCTTCGAGGGCACGCTGAAAGCCGTCACGTATACGCTCGGAGGCTATACTCCGGACATCGAGTCCCAACTGGCTCTGGAGCTGGCGACGGAATAATCGGATAGCGGATATCGAAAAAGCAGGGGTCATCTCATAAGTCGTTTAATACACGACTACGAGATGACCCCTGATGTTATGCGACGCTCAGCCGGCCGGTACGGCCTCCTTATGGTACGGCGGCTTCACGTCCATCGGGATGCCGGCCTTATAGGCTGTTCCCTTCGTGCTGGCGGCGAATTCCGCCTTGGCTTTCTCGATGATGCCGTCGACGTTGAGCAGAAGGTCGTACGCGGATAGAGCCATCAGCTTGGCGGCGTAGTGCATGCCTTTCATGCCGATGGAAGAGCCGAACGCGGCGGTCGCTTGCCACGTATGCACCTGGACGCCGGCCGGAGCGCACGTCGTCATGATCTGGCCCATCGGCACGATCCACGAAGCGTCGCCGATGTCGCTGGAGCCGCCGATCGACATGCCATACGTCTTCTTTAAGTTGAAGAAGCCGGTCGGGAGGTTCTCTTTGGTCGGAGCCATGGCGCTCCCGGCCTCAAGCACGCTCGGATGGATGCTGCCGCGCAGCTGCTCGGCGAATTTCTCTTCCTCTTCCGTGAACGACATCGGACCGGCCAGCTCGGCTTGAGCGTGCATCAAGTCGTTAAGCGCCATGTTCGGCAGCGTGTCGTAGCAGCCGGCGCGGATCGCCCATTCGACGGTCGTCTCCGTCATCATGGCCGCGCCTTGGGCTACCTTGATCAGGCGCTCCAGCAGGTGGTCGACGGCCGGGCGGTTTTTGCCGCGAAGGAAGTAGTAGACGCTCGCCTTGTCCGGAACGATATTCGGCGCGAGCCCTCCGTTCGTAATCTGGTAGTGGATGCGCGAGCCGTCCGGCACGTGTTCCCGCAAGTAGTTCGCGCCGACGTTCATCAATTCGACCGCGTCCAACGCGCTTCGTCCGAGATGGGGCGCTCCGGCGGCATGCGCCGTTCGGCCGGAGAAGAAGAACTCGACCGCGGTCAGCGCCTGCATGCTGATGTTGGCCGTCATGTTGAAGGTGCCGGGATGCCAGGTGAGCACGCTGTCCAGGTCGTCGAAGGCGCCCGCCCTCGCCATGTACGTTTTGCCGGACAACAGTTCCTCCGCCGGGCAGCCGTAGTAACGGATCGTGCCTGCCAGCCCTTCGGCGTCCATTCGCTGCTTTAAGGCGAACGCCGCCTCGACTCCGGCGGTACCGAGCAGGTTATGGCCGCAGCCATGGCCGGGACCGCCGGCCACGATCGGGCTTTCCGCGAAGCCGACTTCCTGGGACAAGCCCGGCAGCGCGTCGTACTCGCCCATGATGCCGATAATCGGCTTGCCGCTGCCGTACTCGGCGATGAACGCGGTGGACACCTCTCCGATGTTCCGGGTGATGCGGAAGCCTTCCTTCTCGAGGGCGCTCGCCTGAAGCGACGAAGCGAAGCGTTCCGTGTAGCCTACTTCCGGGTTGTCCCAAATCTGCTTGGCCATATCGGTGAATTCAGCGGCGTGATCATCGATCCAAACGAGAATGTCTTGCTTGCTCATGGGCGGTCCCTCTTTCTATCGTTGATGTTAAAGATAGTTACATTCTAGCTCTCGAAATCGAAGATTTCATTGTTTGAATGAACGGTGTTTACATGGATTCCTTGTTTAAATACACTATGGAAAAAGGCATTCACGATACAAAGTCATAAAAGATGACACGGAAACGAGGGGTTCGATTGACGGATCGCGAGCTCAGGGCTTACTTGGAAGCGTGGATGGAGTCGGTGCCGTTCGGGGTATGGGAGCGGTCGGGAGCCGACGATCCTTGGCGGCGTTGGCTTAGATCGGAATCGGAGACGGCAGGAGAGGAAGAACCCTTCGACTTGGACGATAACCTTCGAAGCGGTACGGGTTCCGGCATCGGACAAGCGCGATTCGTATATGGAGAGCCGTTGAACCGGGAAGCGCTCCTTCGCTATCCCCTCGAAGCGAAGCTGAGCGGCGATTGGCAGGAAAGGCTGCGTTCGATCATCCGCGAGAAGTGGCTGGAGGCTCTCGTCGTCCAACAACGGCAAGAGCATGAGCAGTGGCTGCGCGGCCTTCGCGAACTTACGTCCTCGCTCGACATTAACGAACTGCTGCTTCGCATTATGCATAGCGCCCTGAAGGTCATTCCTTCGGCGGACTGCGGCTTCTTCATGATGTTCGATCCGGAATCGGGCAAGCTCGTTCCTCGCGCGAGCGTGGGGGTCGGGGAGTCGATCTACCGGTTCCGCGTGTTCCCCGGCGAGGGCATTACCGGCAAAATCTTTAATAGCGAGCGAGGGCAAATCTTCGTCTCGCCGCCTTCTTTTATTAAAGAAATGGACAACGTGGACATGGACAACATGAACCATCTGTCCCAGGCGTTCGAGAATTCGCCGGAAAGCGTCCAAGCCGTCATGGCGGTGCCGGTCACGATGAATAAAGACAAAATCGGCGTCATGATCGTCCATCAGCTGCAGAGGAGCAAGCGAATGGACGAGCGCGATCTGCATCGGCTCCAGGGATTCGCGGACCAAGCGGCGATCGCGATCTCCAACGCCCGGCTGTACTCCGAGCTGGAGGAGAAGAACCGGTATTTGACGAAGCGAAACGAGATTCACGACGTGTTCACGAAGCTGTCCGTAGAAGGCAACGATCTGGAGACGGTCACGCGGACGATGGGCCGAATGCTTCGGCTTCCGGTCTTCTTCGTCGATCCGGCCAAGGACGAATGGTATCCCCGGTCCGGTCGGACGCATGAACTGTCGGGGGAGCAGCTCCATACGCTGTTTAGCGTTGACCTATCCGCGAGGGAGATCGCGGGTCCGAACGGAATGGGCTTGTATCTGTACCCTATCTTGAACGGTTCGGTTCTTCTTGGCAGCTTCGTCGTGGAGCTCGAACGCCCCCTTCAACGGCTCGATCTGGTCGTGCTGGAGCAAGGGAGCGCCGTCGCGGCTCTCGAGATGATGAACACGTATTCGCTGACGGAGATGTACTTCCGGAGGAATCAAGAGCTGTTCGGCGAGCTTGTCCTCTACCGGGAGCCCAAGCGATTGGAGGCGAAGCTGAAGAGCTTCGGCCTGTCCAAGCATGACCGGCTGTTCGTCTGCCTTCTGCAGCTGACGGAAGAGCCGAAGGACATGAAGAGAAGGGAGAGCGACCTGCGCAGGTTGATCTCCGGTATCGAGAAGGAGATAGGCAGAACGAACCTGCTGCTGTTCGGCGCCCAGGACAAGATCACGATCCTCGCCGCCGCGGACGACGAAGCCAAGCAGAAGCATTTCATCCAGAAGCTAAGCGCCGTTGCGGCCAGATGGTCCGAAGCTAAGGGATCCCCTTTATACGGAGGGGCAGGCGGCTTGTACAAAGGGCTGGAGAACGTCTCGAAGAGCAACGACGAAGCGAACCGTTCGCTCGCTTACGTGCTGGGCAGAGAGAGAGCCGGTATTATGCGCTATGGAGACATCGGCATCAATCGCCTGTTCATTAACCAAGACCCGGAGGAGATCGATTCGTACGTTCGGGACGTGCTGGCGCCGCTCCGCTCGCCGCGAGGGCAATCGGGCGAGCTGGAGCGCACGCTCAAGGAGTATATGGCGGCCAACCGGGCTTCCGCTCTGACGGCGGAACGGCTGCACATCCATCCCAACACGCTCTACCATCGGCTGCGCAAGATCGAAGAGCTGCTGGACGTCGACCTGAACGAGCCGGACGACTGGCTCCAAATCTACCTGGCCTGCCATTTGAGCGACGCTTGACCTAGTCGATCGGCAGAACGATGGCGATCAGCGTCCCGACGCCGGGCTTGCTCTTGACGCGCAGCTCGCTCCGCCCGCCGTACGCGAGCTTGATCCTTCTCTGCGTATTGATGAGGCCGATGTGGTTCGTAGGGGGCGATTCGCTGAACAGCCTCGTTCGCAGCTCGACCATCCGCTCCTCGGTGATGCCGTTGCCGTTGTCGATGACGGCCAGCCGCAGGCGATTGCCAAGCCGCTGAATCTTGATCTTGATCGCCAGCTTCCGTCCCGGACGGCCCAAGCCATGTTGAAGGCTGTTCTCGATCAGCGGCTGGAAGATCAGTTTTAACATGTGATACTTCTCCAGCTCCGTATCGTATTCCCACCAGATGTCGAACCGCTCGCCATGCCTTGTTTTCTGAATCGCGATATAGCTCTTCGTATTGGCGATCTCCACGCGAAGCGGCACGAGCCCGTTCTGTCCGTCCAGCGAATAGCGCAGGATGTCGGACAGGTGCTCCACGATATTCGTCAGCTCGTTCGGCCCGTCCGTGTAGCTGGCGGCCTTCCAATGAATCGTCTCCAACGTGTTGTACAGAAAATGAGGGTTAAGCTGCGACTGCAGAGCGGCGAATTGGGCGGCCTGCGTCTTGTACTGGCTCTCCGAGAGCTGGATCCTCATGTAATTGTGCTCGATGAAGTTCTGCAGCAGACTGCGGATGATCTGGCTGTAGACGCTATTGCCCTTCGTCCGGTGGACGGGAAGCGGCTTGCCCTTCTCGGCGGCGTCGAGAATGGACATGATCACCTTCAGATCCCAGTAGTTTTTCTTCGTCATCTGGTAGGCCAGCAGGAATGCGGCCAGAAGCGACAGGGTCAGCAGCACGGCGCCGATGCGAAGCAAGCGGTTGAGTGCGGTGTACAGGGACTGCTCCGGCGTCACGGAGAGGAACGTCCAATCGTAAGGATCGGAGTGGATCTTGTTGATCAGCGCTTTCTCGCCGGTCGCCTTGATGGAGAAGGAGTTGCCCTTGCGGGCGATGATCTGCGCGATCTCCTCGGGAGCCGGGGCGTACCGCTCGCTGTTGCGGAGGATGATCGAACCCTGCTCGTCCGCGACGGCGAGCAACTGCCCGTTGACGGTTGCGAGGTCGTTCAGCCTGCGCTCGATATACTCGCGCTTGATGTTCAGGACGATGACGCCTCCCGTGCCGTCCATCACCTTGAAGTTGCGGTACATGGTGATCACGTCGCTGTACTCGAGCTCTTTGCTGACGTTGTAGCGCGGCACCGCCCGGCTCTCCGTCCAGATAGCCTCGTCGCCTTCGTGCTGGAGATAGCTGTCGTACCAGGTGCGGTCCGGGTAATCGTCCAGCTCCATGAAGCCTCCTGAGGCGGAGGAGATGAACCGGCGGTTCTCGTTGTTCAGATAGATGTAGATCGAATCGATATAAGGGCTCGCGATAGAGGGCGAGTCGATAAAGTTCTTCAGAGCGGCGAGCTGTTCGTAATCCTCCGCCGATGGCAGGGGCTTGTTCAGCATGCCCTTCAGGTTCATGAACTGGGTTGCGCTCGCGATAATATGCAGGTTCAGGGAATTCTGCTCGTTAAACAGAAGCTCGATGTTCTCTTTGGTCTGCTTCAGCATGTTCGTGTTGTTGCTATTGATCTCGTGAACGACATACTGCTGGATCAGGAAGGCGGACATCGCCCCGAGAACGACGAGCGGGATCAGCATCGGCAGCAGGAAGGTAACGAGATTCTTGGCGAAAAATCGGGCAGTGGTCGTGATCACAAGCGGCTATTCCTCGTTTCGGTATTCTCTTGGGGTCATCCCGAAGTAGCTTCGGAACATCCGGGTGAAGTTCTTCGAGTTGCTGTACCCGACGATCTCGCTGATCTCATAGGTTTTGGCGGCGGTGGACTTCAATAGTTCGGCCGCTTTGTTCATGCGGACATTCGTCAAGAAGTCGGAGAAGTTCTCTCCGGTCTTGGTTTTGAAGTACTTGCTTAGGTAGAAGGGGTTTAGAAAAACGTGCTTGGCGGCACTCTCCAAAGTGGCGTTCGAGAGATTGTCTTGGAGGTAGGCCTTTACTCTATCGATCGTCTGATCCGTCGCGCCGGATTCCGCGGGGGCAACGGATGGGGAGGGAGCGGGCGCTTTGGTTCGGTCCAATTCGTTGCGGAGCTGCTCGAACACTTCCGCGATCTCCGTGTACTTGGTCGGCTTCGTCAGATACCTCTTGACCCCGTATTGGACGGCCAGCTGAGCGTATTCGAACTCCCGGAAGCCGCTTAAGAGGACGACCTTAACGTCCGATCGTTGGCGGAACAGCCTCTCGGCCACCTCGATGCCCGACAGGGAGGGCATGCGAATGTCGCAGAGCAGCACGTCCACCGGTTTCTCGGAGATGAAGGCAAGCGCTTCTTCCCCGTCGCATGCCTGTCCGATGACTTGGTAGCCGAATTCGTGCCAAGGGAAGTAATTGCTCAGACCGTTGCGGATCTCGCTCTCGTCGTCGGTAATCAGAAGGTTGTACACGATCGATCCCCCGCTCTCTTTTTCTGACAATTCTTAAGATTTGATACCTTTCGCGGCCGAATGGGCCATCGATGCCAAGAAATGAACCCTAATCCTCAAATGAAGGGCCTATTATCCTTCGTCATATAGATGTTAAATAATATTACACGAATCATTCGAGCCAGAACGTAAGGAGATGGCTGCCAAAAGAACATGTCGTACCGCGAATATACCATATTTCTTCGTAGAAATGTAGGTAGAAACCTACATTCCGGTTAGAGCTCAAATGTGGATTTACACAGGAAAACCGATCGAAATCCCGATAAACAGTCTAATTTGCGTTAGGAAATATTACACCGAAATGGGTAAGGCGGACCGCCAACAGGCAAAGGAGGGGCTGCGAATGCTGCTGGAGCTTAAGGACGTGAAGACCGTCTTCAAGACGGAGAAAGGGGAGGTCACCTCGGTGGACGGGGTCAGCCTCAAGCTCGGGAAGGGAGAGACGATCGGCATCGTCGGCGAATCCGGCTGCGGCAAGAGCGTAACCTCGCTCTCGATCATGAGGCTGCTCGGCAAGAACGGGAGCATCAAGGAGGGAGAAATCCGGTTCATGGACAAGGATCTCGCGAAGCTGCCGGAAGCTCAGATGCGCGGGATTCGCGGCGGCGACATCGCGATGATCTTCCAAGAGCCGATGACCTCGCTCAATCCGGTATTCACCATCGGGAACCAATTGACGGAAGCGATACGGCTGCACACCGACATGAAGGGCAAGGCCGCCGACGAGTACGCGGTCGAGATGCTGAAGAAGGTCGGCATTCCCCGCCCCGAGGCGATCATGAAGAGCTACCCTCACTCCCTGTCCGGCGGAATGAGACAGCGCGTGATGATCGCGATGGCGCTCTCCTGCAATCCGAAGCTGCTCATCGCCGACGAGCCGACGACCGCGCTCGACGTGACGATTCAGGCGCAGATCCTGAATCTGATGAAGGAGCTTCGCGAAGAGACGGGCGCTTCGATCCTGCTGATCACCCACGACCTCGGAGTCGTCGCGGAGATGGCGGACAAGGTCGTCGTCATGTATGCCGGCCAAGTGGTCGAGGAGACGGACGTGTTCACGCTGTTCGAGAAGCCGCTGCACCCTTACACGCAAGGGCTGATGAAGTCCATTCCCCACATCGGGTCCGACGCCGACGAGACGCTGGCTTCCATACCGGGAGCGGTGCCTCCTCTGACGAACATGCCGAAGGGCTGCCGGTTCCATACCCGTTGCGCCTTCGCAAGCGAGAAGTGCTTGTCCGCCGCTCCCATGCTGCTGACGGTTCAAGAAGGACATCAAGTGCGCTGCTGGATGGCTCAAGAGCCGGAAATCTGGAAGACGCAAGAGGAGGAAGCCGTATGACGACTGCGGAACGCAGCCCTGCCGCGGAGCCTCTGCTCCGGATCGAAGGCTTAAAAACCTACTATCCCATTAAACGGGGCCTGCTCTCCCGAACGGTCGGGAACGTCAAAGCGGTAGACGATATAACGCTGGACCTGTACCAAGGAGAGACGCTGGGACTCGTCGGCGAATCCGGCTGCGGCAAGTCGACGATCGGACGAAGCATCGTCCGGCTGGAGAACCCGACGGACGGCAGGATCTGGTTCGACGGGGAAGACATCACGGATCGATCGATGTCGGACTTGCGCGGGGCCCGGATGAAGATGCAGATGATTTTCCAAGACCCCTACTCCTCCTTGAACCCTCGGATGCGGGTACAGGAGCTGCTCGCCGAACCGATGAGGGTTCACGGCGTTGCCGGAGGAGCCGAGCTGGAGACGAAGATCGACAAGCTCCTGGATACGGTAGGCATCCCTCGAAGCTATAAGCAGCGGTTCCCCCACGAATTCTCGGGCGGCCAACGGCAGCGCATCGGCATCGCCCGCGCGCTCTCCCTGAACCCGAAGCTCATCGTGTGCGACGAGCCGGTATCCGCCTTGGACGTCTCGATCCAGGCGCAAATCTTGAATCTATTGAAGGATCTTCAGAAGGAGCTCGGGCTTACCTATCTATTCATCGCCCACGGGCTCGGAGCGGTCAAGTATATCAGCACCCGAATCGCGGTCATGTACCTCGGCAAGGTCGTGGAGATCGGCACGAAGGAGGAGATCTTCGCGAATCCGCGCCATCCCTACACCCAAGCGCTGCTTAACGCCTATCCGGTGCCGGATCCCCGCAAGCGCGGGCAGGAGCGCATCGTCCTGCAAGGGGACGTGCCGAGCCCCGCCAACCCGCCGGCCGGCTGCCGCTTTCATACTCGATGCCCGTTCGTCCAGGCGAAGTGCAAGGAGCGGGAGCCGATCCTTCGGGGCGGCGATCACGCGGCGGCTTGCCACTTCCCGCTAGCCGCCTTGTAAACCGCGAGAGAGGAGAGAAACCATGCTAACGTATGTCATCCGCCGCGTTCTGATCGCGATTCCCGTTCTCTTCGGCATAACGATCATGAACTTCGTCATCATCAACCTGGCGCCCGGCAACCCGGTCGACATGTACATGACTCCGGACACGCCGCCGGAGCTGCTGGAGCTTCGCAAGGAGCAGCTCGGCTTGAACGACCCGATCATCGTTCAGTACTTCAAATGGCTCGGCCAGCTGCTGTCGGGCAACCTCGGCTATTCCTTCAGCACGAGCGAATCGGTCGGCTCCCTGATCGGCGAGCGTCTCGGCCAGACGATGCTGCTCGGGATCGCGGCGCTTATCCTCGGTCTCCTGATCGCCCTGCCCATCGGCATCATGAGCGCCGTCAAGCAGAATTCGAAGTTCGACTACCTGATGACCGGCCTCTCGTTCGTCGGAACGTCGATTCCCCAGTTTTTCCTCGGGCTGCTCTGCATCTATATCTTCGCCGTCCAATTAGGCTGGCTGCCCGTCGGAGGAACGGAGACGCTCGGCGGCGGCGGCGGACTCGGAGATCGCCTCTGGCACATGGTGCTTCCGTCGATCGCGCTGGCCGTCGGCATCGCCGGACGGAAAGTGCGGTACATCCGCGCCAGCATGCTGGACGTGCTCAAGCAGGACTACCTTCGCACGGCGCGCGCCAAAGGGCTGAAGGAGTTCATCGTCACGAACAAGCATGCTCTCCGCAACGCCCTTATCCCGGTCATTACCGTCGTCGGCATGGAGATTCCGATGCTGTTCGGAGGAGCGGTCATCGTCGAGCAGCTGTTCCAGTGGCCCGGAATCGGGCAGCTCACGATCCAATCGATCCTGTCGCGCGACTATTCCACCATCATGGGGCTTAATCTGGTCGCCGCGATCGTCGTGCTCGGCGCCAACCTTCTGACGGACGTTTTCTACTCGGTGGCCGATCCTCGCATCAAGTATCACTAACGGCCGTTCGGCCGAATAAACGCAAACGAATGAGAGGAGGCGGACTCGATGTCTGCTGTTGAAGCCCCTGTCCCCGTTGCCGGGGGAGTCGCGATTCCCGCCCAGCCGGAGCGATCCGAAGGCGCCTTCCGCCAAATGGCCCGACGCTTCGTGAAGCATAAGATGGCCGTCGTCGGGTTTGTAGTCACTTCGCTTCTTATCCTTATCGCGATCTTCGCTCCATGGCTGTCGCCGCACAGCCCCTATGCGGTAACCGCCGAATTCTCGGCCGCCCCGTCGGCATCCCACTGGCTTGGAACCGATCAGGTCGGCCGGGACGTGCTGGCCCGCTTGATCTACGCGACAAGGGTCGCCGTCATCGTCGGCTTCGGAACGGTCGCCATCTACGTGACGTTCGGCACGGTCGTCGGTTTGCTCTCCGCCTACCTCGGAGGCTGGGTGGACATGATCGTCATGAGGGTTACCGACATGTTTATGGCGTTCCCTTACATGATGGTCATTCTCGTCGTCGTCAGCGTGCTCGGCCCGACGCTCGGGACCCTCGTTCTCGTGCTGGCCCTGTTCTCCTGGCCGTCGATCGCCCGTCTCGTGCGAGGCAGCGTGCTGACTCTTAAGCAGATGGATTACGTCAAAGCGGGCATCGCCTTGGGGCTAAGCACTCCCCGCATCGTCTTCCGCCATATTCTGCCGAACGCGCTCGCCCCGATCATCGTCAACGCGACCTTCGGCGTCGCGGCGGCGATCATGGCCGAGTCGGGCCTAAGCTTCCTCGGGATGGGCGTGCAGCCGCCGACCGCCAGCTGGGGCAACATGCTGACGGACGCGCAATCGATCAGCGTCATGACCGACCAGCCCTGGCTGTGGCTGCCTCCCGGGATCATGATCCTGGTGACGGTTCTCGCCATCAACTTCGTCGGCGACGGCCTTCGCGACGCGCTCGATCCGAAGCAATAGGTTCCATCCGAATAGCAGGCCACAATGACACGCCTCATATGGCAAATCAAACAAAGAAAAGTGGAGGAGATCCAATGACAAGGGTGCGCAAAGCTTGGGTTAGCGGAGTATTGGCATTATTAATGGTTCTGGTCGCGGCATGCGGTTCGAATAACGGGAACAATACGGCTTCGCCGTCGGGTTCGGCAGCGTCGAGCCCGTCCTCCTCGGCCGCCGCGTCGGGAACGGCCGCTTCCGGAGGAGCGGATCAGCCCCTCTATATCGGCTTGGTCAACCCCGTAACGACGTTCGACGTGTTTAATCTCGATAACGCAGGCATCTACGTAAACTCGTTCATGAGCGACACGCTGATTGCCCTGAACAGCAGCTACGGCTTCGACCCTAAGCTCGCCGAATCGATCGAGACGGCGGATAACCAGAACTTCACGATCAAGCTTAACAAGAGCGCCAAGTGGAGCGACGGCGAGCCGTTCACGGCGGACGACGTCGAATTCACGCTCCGCATGTTCACGGACGCGAGCGTCAAGACGCTTACCAACATTACGTTCGTCGCCGGTCTTAACGAAGCCGGCAAAAGAGACGAAGGGCAGACCGAGCTACCGTTCTTCCAGAAGGTCGATGACTACACCTTCATCATCAAGACGAAGAATCCGATGGAAACCGATCAATTCAAGAGCCAATTCGGCACGTACTTCCGTTACCTTCCCGAGCATGTGCTGAAGGACGTCGCTCCGGCAGACCTGAACAAGAACGAATTCATGATGAACCCGACCGTCACGAACGGAGCGTACAAGTTCGTTAAATTCGCGAAGGACCAATATGTGCAGCTTGCCGCCAACGAGCTTTATTACGAAGGCGCGCCCGCGATCAAGGACATCTACATCAAGATGATGCCGGCGACGAACCTAGCGGCGCAGCTGCAGACGGGCGACATCCAACTGACGTCTCCCGGCGTCGGCCTGATTCCGGTACAAGACTTCGATAAGGTAGCCAATATGGCCAACGTGACAACGGGCTACGGCGATGCCAACAACCCGAACATCTTGTTCCTCAACACGAAGAAGTTCCCGAATCCGAAGGTACGCCAAGCGATCGCTTACGCGATGAACCGCCAACTGCTCGTCGACCAACTGCTCAAGGGCCAAGGCGATCTCGTGGATGGAATGCTCGGTCGGAATCACCCTTATTACAACAAGGACATCCCGCTGTATTCCTACGATCCGGAGAAAGCGAAGCAATTGCTTAAGGAAGCGGACTGGGACTTCGGCCAGACGATCGAGTTCCTCGTCCCGACCGGCAACAAGATCCGCGAGCAAGCGTCCGACATCGTTGCCGAGAACCTGAAGGCGGTCGGCTTGAAGGTTCAGGTGACAAAGCTCGACTTCCCGACGACGCTGCAAAGGGCGCTTAAGCACGATTACGACCTGACGGTAGTGAACCTTGGCTTCATTCTCGATCCGGGCTCGGTCTTCGGCATGTTCTTGACGGGAGTCGGCTTCAACATCCCGGACTATTCGAACCCGGAGGTCGACAAGCTGATCGCCGCGGGAGCTCAGGAGCTGGATCCGTCGAAGCGCTTCGAGATCTATAAGCAAGTGCAGCAGATCCTGCATGACGAAGTGCCGATCATCGCCTTCTATGCGGATAAGCAAATGTATGCGAAGGCGAAGAACCTCGACCTGCGCAAGGGTCTTGAGACGAGCGCGGTCGGCCTGACGAACAACGTGTCCAAATGGACGTTCACCCCATGATCGAATAACGGCCGGAGGACGGCTCATTTCGAACGAGGGAGGAGCTTCGGATGAGAGCGAACGAGAGGGAGACGGAGAAGGGGAAACGGCGGGAAAAGGAGAAAGGGCCCGTTCTGCTGCAAGTCGAGGGGCTCAAGACGTACTATCCGATCCGGCAGGGGATTTTCTCGAGGGTTACGGATTACGTACGGGCGGTCGACGGCGTCAGCTTCTCGATTCGCGAAGGCGAAACGCTCGGACTCGTCGGCGAATCGGGCTGCGGCAAATCGACGGTCGGCCGTACGCTGCTCCAGCTGGAAGCTCCTCATGAGGGAAGAGTGATCTACTCGGGCCGGGAGCTCTCGGAGATAAGGAAGCGGGAGCTTCGGCGCACTCGCGCCAGCATTCAGATGATTTTCCAGGATCCCTATTCCTCGCTTAACCCCCGGATGAGGATCGGCGATATTCTGGCGGAGCCTCTGCTCGCTCACGGGCTTGCGGATCGCTCGGCCGTGCGGGACAGGGTAGATCGGCTGCTGGAGACGGTCGGCATTCCGAAGCAGGACCGCGAGCGCTATCCGCACGAATTCTCGGGAGGACAGAGACAGCGAATCGGCATCGCCCGGGCGCTCGCCCTTAATCCGCGGCTTATCGTCTGCGACGAGCCCGTCTCGGCTCTCGACGTCTCCATCCAGGCTCAAATTCTGAATCTATTGCGAGATTTGCAGAAGCAATTCGGACTTGCCTACTTGTTCATAGGGCACGGTCTCGGCGCCGTCCGCTATATCAGCGACCGGATCGCCGTCATGTATCTTGGCAAGATCGTGGAGATCGCGAGCCGGGAGAAGCTGTTCAAGGCTCCCAAGCACCCATATACGAACGCCCTGCTAAGCGCGAATCCGGTGCCGGACCCGAGGCTTCGTTCGAAGAGCCGGATCATCATTCAGGGCGACGTGCCGAGCCCGGTTCGGCCGCCATCCGGCTGCCGGTTCCACACGCGCTGTCCGATCGCCAAGGCGATCTGCCGCGAATACGAGCCGGAGCTCAAGGGGCACGACCATCCCGTCGCCTGCTTCGCTTTCGATTGACGGAGGACGGATAGCTTAAGCAGGCGGTTTCCGCTGCGGCCTTTGTTTTTAGACAAAGCAATTACCTGAAGATACCCCCGGGGGCTCCCCCAAAAGGAATCGGAATTCGCTAGAGAGCTTTGCGCCGCTTTTGGGGGATTTGTTCTTACGGAATATAAAAATCAAACGAGAGAGGTGTCCGGCATGAACGACAAGATCATTCAAGAGGTGACCGACGCGATCGAAGGCAAGAGGGATCTCTTTATCGGCGTGAGCGATCGGATCTGGGGCTTCGCGGAGACGAGATTCCAAGAGTTCCGATCGGCCGAATTGCTTTGTACGGCGCTGGAGCAGGAAGGGTTCGCGGTGGAAAAGGGAGTCGCGGAGCTCGAGACCGGCTTCGTCGGAAGCTTCGGAAGCGGGTCCCCCGTCGTCGCGATTCTCGGAGAGTTCGACGCTCTGGCGAGTCTTAGCCAACGGGCAGGCGAAGCGGCGTTCAATCCGATCGTGCCGGGCGCGAACGGACACGGCTGCGGCCATAACCTGCTCGGCGCGGGCTCTCTCGCCGCCGCGGTCGCGGTAAAGGATTACTTGAAGGAGCATGGATTGGCCGGCACGGTCCGTTACTACGGCTGCCCGGCGGAGGAGAGCGGCTCCGGCAAAGCGTATATGGCGAGAGCGGGCCTGTTCAACGATGTCGACGCCGCCTTCTGCTGGCATCCCGCCACGGCGAACGTGGTCATGCATATGTCCTCTCTGGCCAACGTTCACGTTCACTTCAAATTCGCTGGCAAAAGCGCCCATGCCGCGGCCGCGCCGCACCTCGGGCGCAGCGCCCTGGATGCCGTCGAGCTGATGAACGTCGGCGTCAATTATTTGCGCGAGCACATGATTCCGGAAGCGCGAATTCACTATGCCGTGACGAATACGGGAGGCTTCGCGCCCAATGTCGTGCAGGCGGAAGCGGAGGTGAACTATCTGGTGCGCGCGCCGAAGGCGTCCCAGGTGCTGCCGCTGTTCGAGCGCGTGCTCGACATCGCGCGCGGCGCCGCCCTCATGACGGGAACGAAGATGTCCTACCACTATGAAGGGGGAGCCTCCAACCTGATCCCGAACGCCACGTTGGAGAGCAAGATGCACGAGTTCATGCAAGGCTTGGAGCTTCCGGCTTACACGGAGGAAGAGCTGGCGTTCTCGAAGGAGATCTTCGCCACGATTCCGGAGGAGGACAAGCTGAGCGCTTCGATGCAGGTCGGCAAGCAGGCGCACGAGCTGTTGTCGGCACGGCCTCTCGCGGACTTCGTCGCTCCGCTGATGGAGAAGATGGTCGTCATGCCGGCGTCGACGGATGTCGGAGACGTCAGCTGGAACGTGCCGACCGCGCAATGCGGCACGGCGACTTGGGCTTACGCGACGCCGATTCATGCTTGGCAGACGGTCGCGCAAGGCAAGAGCAGCTATGCTCACAAGGGCATGCTGCTCGCGGGGAAAGCGATGGCCTGCACCGCCATCTCGGCTTTGCTCGATCCCTCGCTCGTCGAGAAGGCGAAGGCGGAGTTGGCCGAGCGGCTGGGCGGAGAGTCGTACGTTTGCCCATTCCCGGACGAGGTGAAGCCTCCGAAGCTGTCTCTGACGAAGGACGCGACTGTTTCGCGGTCAGCGGTAACGGTGTAAGATGACAACCATGTGCAGAGGGGAAATCGCGCAGTTCGTAACGAGTGCGATAGAGGAACGTCGAGAACGCTTTATAGAGATCAGCGACCGAATTTGGGAATTCGCGGAGACCCGGTTCACGGAATTTCGCTCGGCGGAGCTGCTCTGCGAAGCCTTGGAGCGGGAAGGGTTCGCCGTGGAGCGCGAGGTCGCGGGCCTGGCGACCGGCTTCGTCGGCAGCTTCGGGGCGGGCGGCCCGGTAATCGCGTTCCTAGGCGAATTCGACGCTCTCGCGGGCTTAAGCCAGCAGGCGGGAGAAGCGGCGTATTCGCCCGTCGTCCCCGGCGCGAACGGCCATGGCTGCGGCCATAACCTGCTCGGCGTGGGCTCGTTCGCGGCCGCGGTGGCGGCGAAAGAGTACTTGCGGGAGCACGGCTTGTCCGGAACGGTGCGCTACTACGGCTGTCCGGCGGAAGAAAGCGGGTCGGGCAAGACGTACATGACGCGGGCCGGCCTGTTCGCGGACGTCGACGCCGCTTTCTGCTGGCATCCGGCTCCGATGAATGCGGTCATGCACGTCTCTTCCTTGGCGAACGTGCTCGTGAACTTCAAGTTCGCGGGCCGGAGCGCACACGCCGCGGCGGCGCCGCATCTCGGTCGAAGCGCGCTCGATGCGGTCGAGCTCATGAACGTGGGCGTGAATTATCTTCGGGAGCATATGATCCCCGAGGCGCGCGTTCATTACGCGGTAACGAATTCGGGCGGCTTCGCTCCGAACGTGGTACCGTCCGAAGCCGAGGTCGTCTACTCCATTCGCGCCCCTAAGTCCTCTCAGGTGCTGGGGTTGTACGAGCGCATCCAGGATATCGCCCGGGGGGCGGCGCTTATGACCGGAACATCGGCGACTTGGCGTCAGGAGGGCGGGGCGTCGAACCTGATTCCGAACGCGGCCCTGGAACGCGTGATGCACCGTTATATGAAGGAAGAGCTCGAGCTTCCTTCTTATACGGAAGAGGAGATGGCATTGGCCAAGGCGATTTACGAATCGCTGCCGGAGGAAGACAAGCGGAGCGCGGCGGCGATGGTTGGGGAGAAGGCGAACGGTTTGCTGTCGCGGCGGCCTCTGGCGGGATTCGTCGCTCCATACCCGGAGAAGCCCGGCTTGATGTCGGGATCGACCGACGTCTCCGACGTCAGCTGGAACGTGCCGACCGCCCAGTGCGTCACCGCGACGTGGGCGTACGCCACCCCGTTTCATGCGTGGCAGACCGTCGCGCAGGGGAAGAGCGGCTACGCCCACAAGGCTATGCTGCTGGCGGGCAAGGTCATGGCCTGCGCCGGCATCGAGGCTCTGCTCGATCCTGCGCTGATTGCGCAGGCGAAGGCGGAGCTCGCCGCGCGGCTCGCGGGCGAAGCGTACGTATGCCCGATTCCAGCGGACGTAATGCCTCCGCGACTTAGCCGCCCGCTCGCTGAAACCAAGGCATAAAAGCAGCCTATAATGAGGCCGTCCCTTAAGGTCGCGCGAATAACGCGATGGCAGGGGCGGCTTTTTTGTTGCGGCCGCCATATGCTTCGAGCCCCAATCCAGGCGCGGTCTGGATGCGTCGCTGCAAACCCTGATGCGGGAGATGCACGGTTTTTCCGTGCATCTCCCTTGCATTTGCGCATGCTAGGCCGCCGATGCACGGTTTTTCCGTGCATTTCCGACGCGTTCGGCCATGTAGGGGCAAACAGAAGCAAGATAGTCGAAAAAATCGACTAACGGAGCCTGAGCAGGGGTTGCGAGAGGCGAGATAGTCGAAAAAATCGACTAACGGAGCCTGAGCAGGGGTTGCGTAAGGCGAGATAGTCGAAAAAATCGACTAACGGGACTGGGCTAGTAGAGACTTAAGGCGGTTGCCCGAAGAGCTCCGAATAGGCGGAACTAAGTCCGTATCAGAGAGGGTCATCTGCTCGAATGCAGCGATTCGATTGGCGAATTTCCCCAAAAAAGAGACTCCTCTTCATTTGACAAGCCCTCGCCCGAGTTCTATAATTCAATCGTACAACTGTCTAATAAATTATATTTTGGAGGGATATGCGATGCGTTTGGAAGGCAAAGTAGCGATCGTAACCGGAGCGGCATCGGGCATGGGCAAGGCAATCGCGGAACTGTATGCGAAGGAAGGCGCGAAGGTCGTCGCATCCGACTTGTACCTGGAGGGCGTGCAAGCCGTCGTAGAAGGAATCAAGGCCAACGGAGGCACGGCAATCGCGATCAAGACGAACGTGGGCAATCTCGACGACGTCAACGCGATGATCGATACGGCCGTGAACGAATTCGGTACCCTCGATATTCTCGTTAACAACGCGGGCATCATGGATAACATGGCGCCTGTAGGCGACGTGGACGACGCTCGCTGGGACCTGGTCTTCGACGTGAACACGAAGGGCGTCATGCGTGCCATCCGCAAGGCGGTTCCGATTTTCCTCGAGAAGGGCAAGGGCGTTATCGTCAACACGGCTTCCACGGGCGGCTTCAGCGGCGCTCACGCCGGCGCGGCGTACGTCGCTTCCAAGCATGCCGTCGTCGGGCTGACGAAGAACACGGCGTTCATGTACGCTCAGAAGGGCATTCGCTGCAACGCGATCGCTCCGGGCGGAGTGGCAACTAACATTGTAAATCAAGAAGCTATGGCCAAATTCGACCAATTCGGCGCTTCCCGCACGATGCTCGCATCCGGCGTTATGCCGCGCGTCGGCACTCCGGAGGAGATCGCCCAAGTGGCGCTGTTCCTCGGCTCCGACGAGTCGAGCTTCGTGAACGGAGCTATCGTGACGGCGGACGCAGGCTGGACGGCAGCGTTCTAAATCCGGATTCCCGCACAACACCAAAGGCAACAGGCGGCGCGGCTGCTTGTTGCCTTTTCCTATCCAGACAGGTATACATTTTCCGTTCGGCATAATATAATACTCTTCATATTCATTTATCGGACATTATCCTGCCAAAACGTTCATTAAACGGATTGAGGAGAATACCCATTGAACGAGAACGATCTGAGAGTCATCAAGACGAAGAAAGCGTTGCACGAAGCGCTCTTGGCACTCCTCAAAACCAAGCCGCTCGAAGCCATCTCGGTATCGGCGCTGTGCTCCAAGGCATCCATCACGCGCGGCACGTTTTATTTGCATTATAAGGACGTCGGGGCGGTGTTCGACGAGCATCTGAATTCGCTTCTGCTCGACCTGGAGGATTCCTATATGGAGCCCTACAGGCACGGAACCCTGGATCTCCCTCGCCAGCTCGACCCTTCGACGATCCGGATTTTCCACCATGTGAAGAAGTACCAGAAGTTCTACGAGATCGTCTTCGACAAGAAGTCGTCTCTGTCTTACTATTATTCCCTGTTGGAGAAAATAAAGCGGCTGATGAGCGATACCTTGAAGGAGCATGTCCAATTGGATCGGGATCCCTCCATGCTGATCTCTTACCAGGCGAACGCGATCATGGGCTTGCTTATCCAATGGTATGAGGAAGGCTTCGAACGAACCCCCGAAGCGATGAACGACGAGCTGACGTATTACATCAAACTGCAAAATTTCGCACCTCCGCGGAATTAAAAACAGGCAGTCCTTCAACGTTGAAGGAACTGCCTGTTTATTTATGCGGCGATTAGCTGCAAGCGCAGTTGAGAACCGGCTTGCGCGCGGCGGTCGTCTCGTCGAGACGGCGCACGACGGTGTCGTAAGGAGCGTTCAGGACGATCTCCGGATTCGTGCGGGCTTCCTCGGCGATGCGGATCATCGTGTCGATGAAGCCGTCGAGCGTCTCCTTGCTCTCGGTCTCGGTCGGCTCGATCATGATGCACTCCTCGACGTTAAGCGGGAAGTAGATGGTCGGCGGGTGATAGCCGAAGTCGAGCAGCCGCTTGGCGACGTCGAGCGTACGGACTCCGTATGCCTTCAGACCGCGGCCCGACATGACGAACTCGTGCTTGCACACGCCCGGATACGGGATCTCGTAATGCGGAGCGAGGCGAGCCATCATGTAGTTGGCGTTCAGCACCGCGCATTCGGAGACGCGGCGCAATCCTTCCGGCCCGTAGGTCCGGATGTACGTGTACGCGCGAACGAGGATGCCGAAGTTGCCGTAGTACGCCTTCACGCGGCCGATCGATTGCGGACGGTCGTAATCGAAGTAGTACGTTCCGTCTTCGCGCTGGGCGACGATCGGCTTCGGCAGGAACGGGATCAGCTTCGCTTTGACGCCGACCGGGCCGGCGCCGGGACCGCCGCCGCCGTGAGGCGTGCTCATCGTCTTGTGAAGGTTGAGATGCACGACGTCGAAGCCCATGTCGCCCGGGCGGGTAATGCCCATGATGGCGTTGGAGTTCGCTCCGTCGTAGTAGAGCAGGCCGCCCGCTTCGTGGATGATCTCCGCGATCTCGACGATCTGCTCCTCGAACAGGCCGAGCGTGCTCGGGTTCGTCAGCATGAGAGCGGCGGTGTCGCTGCCGACGGCCGCGCGAAGGGCGTCCAGGTCGACCATGCCTCGCTCGTCGGACTTGATCGTAATCGTCTCGAAGCCGGCGACGGTCGCGCTGGCCGGGTTCGTTCCGTGCGAGGAGTCCGGCACGATCACCTTCGTGCGGGTCTCGCCGCGGCTCTCATGGTATGCGCGGATCATCATCAGGCCGGTCCATTCGCCGTGCGCGCCCGCGGCCGGCTGAAGGGTCACTTGATCCATGCCGGTCAGCGCGGCGAGGTCGTTCTGCAGCGTGTAGAGCAGCTCGAGAGCTCCTTGGATGCTTTCTTCCGGCTGGTAGGGATGGATCTTCGCGAAGCCGGCGAAGCGAGCCGTGTCTTCGTTGATCTTCGGGTTGTACTTCATCGTGCACGAGCCGAGCGGGTAAAAGCCGTTGTCGACGCCGAAGTTGCGGCGGGACAGCTCGGTGTAGTGGCGGATGACGTCCACTTCGTACACTTCCGGAAGCTGGGCCGGAATCTCGCGCAGCATGGAAGCCGGAATAAGCTCGGATGCCGGAACCTCGGGAACGTCGAGCGGCGGAAGCGAATAGGCGACGCGGCCCGGCTTGCTCAGTTCGAAGATCAGCGACTTCTCCGGCTTGGTCGATACGTTCTTGAATCCGCCGGCAGACCCGGCGGTCGTCTCGGAGGCATTCGTCGTGCTCTCGTTTATCGTCGTGTTCATGCTACCACTTCCCCCAATCTGCTTGCGAAGCTGTCGATTTCGGTGCGCGTGCGTTTCTCCGTGACGGCGATCAGCATGTGGCCGGCAAGCTCCGGATAGGCGATGCCCAGATCGTAGCCGCCGAGGAAGCCGGATTCGAGGAGCTTCAGGTTCGTTTCCTTGACGGAGACGCCTTCCGGAAGCTTCACGACGAATTCGTTGAAGAACGGCGAGCCGAACGGAAGCTCGAAGCCTCGTTTCTTCAGCTCGTTTGCCGCGTAGTGAGCCTTCTGCAGGTTCAGGTTGGCGGCATCGATGAGGCCTTGCTTGCCCATCGTCGAGAGGTAAATCGAAGCGCACAGGGCGAGCAGCGCTTGGTTGGAGCAGATGTTCGACGTCGCTTTCTCGCGGCGGATGTGCTGCTCGCGGGCTTGCAGCGTGAGCACGAAGCCGCGCTTGCCGTCGATGTCGGTCGTCTGGCCGACGATCCGGCCCGGCATCCGGCGCATGAGCGGCTCGGCTACGGCGAAGAAGCCGCAGGTCGGGCCGCCGAGCGATTGCGAGATGCCTAGCGGCTGCGCATCGCCGACGCAGATGTCGGCGCCGAGCTTGCCCGGCGTCTCGAGCAGGCCGAGCGCCATCGGGTTGGCGCTAACGACGAACAGGCCTTTCGCGCCGTGAATGATCAGCTCGATGGCGGCGAGGTCTTCGACCGCGCCGAAGAAGTTCGGCGACTGCACGAGCACGGCGGCCGTGTCGGTCGTGACCGCGGCGCGCAGCGCGTCCAGATCGGTTACTCCGTTCGCGCAGCCGACTTCGACGATTTCAAGGTTAAGACCGTGAGCCATCGTCAGAAGAGCTTGGCGAGCTTCCGGATGAACGGCGCGGGAAACGACGAGCTGCTTGCGCTTCGTCGCGCCGGCAGCGAGCGCTCCGGCTTCGGACAGCGCCGTGACGCCGTCGTACATGCTCGCGTTGGCGACCTTCATGCCGGTCAGCTCGCAGATGTAGGACTGGAATTCGAAGATCGCCTGCAGCTCGCCTTGGCTGATCTCCGGCTGATAAGGGGTATATGCCGTATAAAATTCCGAACGGGAGATCATATGGTTAATGACGACCGGAAGGTGATGGTCGTAAATCCCGGCGCCGAGGAAGCTCTTGTAGCGGTCGGTGTCGGCATTGCGTCCGGCCAGCTCCTTCATATGCTCGAGCAGGGAGAACTCGTCGAGCGCGGACGACATCGGCATCGTGCCCTTGTAGCGGATCGCCTCCGGAATGTCGCGGAACAGCTCCTCCGTGGACGAGACGCCGATCGTCGCCAGCATCTCGGCCTGGTCTTGCTCGGTCATCGGAATGTAGCGGTGAAGATTAGCCATGTCGGTGGATCACTCCTTAGGAAGTCTTTTGTAGAATGGGGATTTGATGACTTCGGCTCTCAGCCGCTTGCCGCGAATCTCGACTTCCACGACGGTGCCGAGCGCGGAATGGTCGGCGTCGATCAGGGCGAGTCCCAGGTTGCGCTTAAGCGTCGGGGACTGGGTTCCGGTCGTTACTTCGCCGATTCGAACGTCTCCCGCGTAAACCGGATAGTGGGAGCGGGGAATGCCGCGATCGATCATCTCGATGCCGACCAGCTTGCGCGGCAAGCCTTCTTCCTTCTGCTTGACCAGCGCGTCCTTGCCGATGAAATCTTCCTTGTTCAGCTTGACGAAGAAGCCGACTCCAGCTTCGAGCGGAGTGATCGTGCTCGACAGCTCTTGTCCGTACAGCGGAAGGCGGGCTTCGAAGCGAAGCGTGTCGCGGGCTCCGAGTCCTGCCGGAAGCAAGCCGAACGGCTCGCCTGCCTTCGTCAGCGCGTTCCAGATATCGCCGGCTTGCCCGGCCGATACGTAGATCTCGAAGCCGTCCTCGCCCGTATACCCCGTTCGGGATACGATCGTGCGGACGCCCGCGATCGGGACGTCGGTCTTAAAGTGGAAGGATGGCAGCTCCAGGACGTCCGAAGGCGCGCCCGCCGCCTTCAGGATGGCCGCCGCTTGAGGGCCTTGCAGCGCAAGCAGAGCATACTCATCCGATACGTTTTCCAAGGTAACGTCCCCGGCCAGATGCTCTCTCATCCAGTCGAAATCCTTGTCGATGTTGGATGCGTTCACGACGACCAAGTACCGATCCGCCGAGATCCGGTAAACGAGCAGATCGTCCACGACGCCGCCGTCCGGGTAACACATCAGCGTGTATTGCGCCTGTCCGTCGGACAGCTTGGACACGTCGTTCGTCGTCATGCGGTTCAGGAAGCTCTTCGCGAACGGGCCCGTCACCATGAATTCGCCCATATGGGAGACGTCGAACAGGCCGGCCTGTTGACGCACCGCGTCGTGCTCCTTCTGGATTCCGGAGAATTGGACGGGAAGCTCCCAGCCTCCGAAGTCGATGCAGCGGACGCCGGGAAGCTCGGAGTAGAGCGGGTACAGCGGAGTTCTCTTCAGTTCGGTCATCCTGTTGATTAACCTCCTCGGTTCTTATCGATCTCAACGCATGCCAAAAAGGACAGTCGCAAAAAGAAAGCGCGTCCCCGGCCGAAGCCGTCTGCGTCTTCTCTTCGCTCTGTCCTTTGTACCTGAGAGTTACCTTACATCCGGGCGGATGCAAGTTTCCCCGTGGGTGATTCCGCCGCCGTTGCGATCCGATGCGGATCCAATGCGGAATGCTCTCCAGAGTCGCGTCCGGCAAAGGTCCTTTTGCCTGAGAGATTCTCCTCGAACCCGAGGGTTACTCCTTCGGCGCCGCCTCCGTGTTGCCCTGGGCGATCTCTCCCGTTGCCTTCATCCGCTCATATTAATCATCTGTATGCGGGCAGGCATGCCCGAACCATCTCCAGATGACTTCGCAAAGCTTCTCCCGAGCCGGCAAGACTCCGGAGACGTTTTTGCTTGTTTGTCATATTCTATTCTTACATGAGACGGGGAGGGAGTGTCAATGACAAAATGCGCGCATTTTTATTTTTTGTCAGGTATCTTGACACTGGCCTCGGTTGTGAATTAATCTAAGCACGTCACACCGATACGGCAATCGAATAAAGCGGATGACGATGGTAGGGAGAGACCGACGAAGCCGAGCGCTTCGAAGGCACCGAAGGAGCAAGTCTGAGGCCGGCCGGCCAACGATTAATCTCTCAGGTAAAAGTACCGCCATCCGACGCGACTCTGGAGAGAGCGAATAGCCACCAAAGGGGTAACGACGGTCTTAAGCGATCGTTTTAAACTCTCAGGTACCCGGGACAGAGAACTTGGCGCCAGCCGGTTCGCTGTCCCTTTTTGTCTATCTACATAACCCTTCGGAGGTGCCTTTCCTTGAGTCTGCTTGCTTACGATCCCGACATTCACGCCGCAATCGAAAGAGAACGAGACAGGCAATTGAGGACGCTGGAGCTGATCGCTTCCGAGAACATCGTCAGTCCGGAAGTGATGGAGGCGATGGGAACCGTCCTGACGAACAAGTATGCCGAAGGCTACCCTGGCAAAAGGTATTACGGAGGCTGCGAGCACGTAGACGAAGCGGAAGTCCTTGCGATCGAGAGAGCGAAGGCGCTGTTCGGGGCCGCCTATGCCAACGTTCAGCCGCATTCCGGCGCCCAAGCCAACACGGCCGTGCTGTTCCACCTTCTCAAGCCGGGCGATAAGCTGATGGGCATGAACCTGTCGCAGGGAGGGCATCTCACTCACGGAAGTCCCGTCAGCCTGTCGGGCAAGTGGTTCGACGTCGTCTCCTACGGGGTCGACGAACGGACTCATCGGATCGACTACGACCAGGTGGAGTCGCTCGCCCGCAAAGAGAAGCCGGCCTTGATTATCGCCGGAGCCAGCGCATATCCGCGCTTTATCGATTTCGCTAAGTTCAAGAAGATCGCGGACTTGGTCGGCGCCAAGCTCATGGTCGACATGGCGCATATCGCCGGGCTTGTCGCGGCCGGGCTCCATCCGTCTCCGGTGCCGTACGCCGACGTCACGACGAGCACGACGCATAAGACGCTGCGCGGACCGCGGGGCGGCCTCTTGCTCGCGAACGACGAAGAGACGGCCAAGGGACTGAACAAAGCGATTTTCCCCGGTATCCAAGGCGGCCCCCTCATGCACATCATCGCGGCCAAGGCGGTCAGCTTCCGAGAAGCGCTCGAGCCTTCCTTTGCCGAATATGCGAAGCGGATCGTCGGCAACGCCAAGACGCTTGCGAATACGCTGAAGGAAGAGGGCGCAACGCTTGTATCCGGGGGCACGGATAACCATCTGATGCTGATCGACGTTCGTCCATGGGGATTGACGGGCAAGGAAGCCGAGAAGCGCCTCGAGCATGTCGGCATTACGGTCAACAAGAATACGATTCCCGGCGAAACGGCCAGCCCATTCGTCACGAGCGGCATTCGCATCGGAACTCCGGCCCTGACGACGAGAGGCATGGGCAGCGAAGAAATGGTAACATTAGGACGCTGCATCGCGGACGCGCTGAAGAATCGCGACGATCCGGCGGCAATCGCCAAGGTCAGGGAACGGACCGCGGAGCTCGCGGGGGCTTTTCCTCTGTTCAAGCGCGGGTAAGGGTCTTAGGGAGACGGGAATAAATCAAAATTCGAAAGGAAGCTGACAAATGAGCGAAGTTAAAGCGGGATTGGGTTATACGGAAGAGCACGAGTGGGCGGAGGCCCAGGGCTCCAGCGTCGTGCGTATCGGCATTACGGATTTCGCGCAAAGCCAGCTTGGGGACATCGTGTTCGTGGAGCTGCCGGAAGTCGGCGCGACGCTCGAAGCGAACGAGACGATGGGCACGATCGAATCGGTCAAGACGGTATCCGATCTCTTCAGCCCGGTAAGCGGCACGGTCGTGAAGGTAAACGAGGCCCTGCTCGATTCTCCGGAGAAAGTGAACGAAGAGCCTTACGGCGAAGGCTGGATCGTCGAAGTCGAAGTGAGCGGCGACGCGGCGGAAGCGGTAGCGGCTCTGCTCGACGCCGACAAGTACGCGGAATTCATCGCGAATAAATAAACGCGGAGCTCGGGAGAGGGGCGCGAGACGCGGACGCCAGATGCGAACGCCGGGAATCGGAAAGCTGTGAATTTCCGGCACGTCCGTCCCCGTTCCGCCTCTTTCGCGCGACTGCTCCGCGATGACCGATTGCCAAGGAATGACCGCCGGCATACATAGTCCTGGGAGGGAATTCGGGGATGCGATTTAAGCACGTTTTCTCCATCATCGGACCGGTGATGGTCGGCCCGTCGAGCTCGCACACCGCGGGAGCGGTGCGGATCGGACGAGTGGCCCGCCAACTGCTGGGACGTCAGCCGGAAGAGGCCGAGATTACTCTGTACGGATCTTTCGCGGAGACGTACTCCGGACACGGCACGGATCTCGCCCTTGTCGGCGGGCTGCTCGACTTCGATACCGACGACGAGCGAATTCCGGAGGCGTTCGCCGAAGCGGAACGGCGCGGCATGCGCTTTGCTATTAAGCCTGGTTCCGGCACGATGCCTCATCCGAATTTCGCGGAAATTACGGCGAGGGCCGGGGGGCTTGAAGCGTCGGTCCAAGGCGCCTCTATCGGAGGAGGCAACATCGAGATTTATTCGCTTAACGGCTTCGACACCGGGTGTTCGGGCTATTACCCGACCCTCGCGATCTCGCATGAGGATCGGGTCGGCGTGCTGGCCTCCATCACGGGAACGGTGAGCCGCTCGGGGCTGAACATCGGGTTCATGAATTTGTCCCGCAAAGAGAGAAGCGGAGCGGCGATGACGGTCGTCGAGAGCGATCGAAGGCCGGACGAGGAGCTGCTTGAGGCCCTGCGGAAGCTGCCTCACGTCGAGAGGGTCTCGGTTATAGACGTTACGTGACCGTGGCCACGGCCTGTAGAAGTCAGAAAATTGGAACAACAGACTGGCGCCTAAGGAGAGGGTATCGATGCGATTCCGAACTCTGAACGACATCGCGGAGATCTGCAGGGAGGAATCGCTGGCGATCTCCGAGCTTATGATCTTGGAGCAGGAGAAAGAGACCGGCCAGCCCAAGGAAGAGATCGTAGCCCAAATGGCCGGGTATTACCGGATCATGAAGGAAGCGGTTCGCAAAGGGCTGGAGACGGAGACGAAGTCCCGCAGCGGGCTCGTCGGCGGCGATGCCCGCAAGGTGAACGAGTACGCGTCGGCTAGCGAGCCGTCCGTCGGGGATTGGGCAGGCAAAGCGATGGCTTACGCGCTCTCCGTCTCCGAGGTCAACGCCTCGATGGGGCGAATCGTGGCGACGCCGACCGCCGGCTCCTGCGGCATCATTCCCGGAGTGTTCGTCAGCTCGCAGGAGCGGTTCGGCTGGTCCGACGAGAAGCTGGTGCGAGGGTTGTTCGGCGCGGGCGCGATCGGTTACGTCATCGCGAACAATTCGTTTATCTCCGGAGCGGAAGGCGGCTGCCAGGCGGAGGTCGGCTCCGCCATCGGCATGGCGGCCGGGGCATTGGTCGAGCTTCGCGGAGGAACGCCCGAGCAAGCGGTGCATGCGGTCGGGCTGGCGCTGAAGAATACGCTCGGCCTCATATGCGACCCTGTCGCGGGATTGGTCGAGGTTCCGTGCATCGTCCGCAACGGGCTGGGAGCGGTGAACGCGCTGGCGGCGGCCGACATGGCCATGGCGGGAGTAAGGAGCGTCATTCCGTCCGACGAGGTCATCGGCGTCATGCTGGAGATCGGCTCGAAGATGCCGAGCGAGCATCGCGAGACGGCGCTCGGGGGCCTCGCGCAGACGCCGACGGGACGCAAGCTGACAGAGAAGATCAAGGCGGCCAAGTCATCCGGTCGCACTTCTGGTTAATAATAGGATGGAAGGGAGATGAGCCGTATGAACCATTACGATATCGTCATTCTGGGCGGAGGTCCCGGCGGCTACATCGCCGCCATCCGGGCGGCCCAGCTGGGCAAGAAGACGGCGCTCGTCGAGAAGGAGAAGCTGGGCGGAACTTGCCTGCATAAGGGCTGCATCCCGAGCAAAACGCTGCTGAGAAGCGCGGAGCTGTTCGAAACGATGAAGCGCAGCTTAAGCTTCGGCATCAAGGCGGAAGGCGTGGAGCTCGATTACGGCGGCGTGCTGGCGCGCAAGGACGGAATCGTGAAGCAGCTTGAGGCGGGCGTTCGGTTCCTGATGAAGAAAAACGAAATCGACGTATACTCGGGCAATGGGGAGATCGTCGAAGCGGCGTCGTCAAGCGGCGAGTACAACGGGATTATCGAGGTGACGGGAGGAGCGGGAGAAGGCGGCGAATCGGCAGGAGAACCGCAGGCGCCCGTCCGCATCGGCTATCGCGATCTCATCGTCGCCACGGGGTCCCGTCCGCGCCGCATTCCCGGCTTGCCGGAGAACGAGCGCATCATGACCAGCGACGAGGCGCTCGCGATGGAAGCCGTGCCGGCTTCGATCCTGATCGTCGGCGGAGGAGCGATCGGCGTCGAATGGGCTTCGATGCTGAGCGACTTCGGCGCTCAGGTGACGATCGTCGAAGCGGCGGACCGCCTCGTTCCGTCGGAGGACGCGGACGTGTCCCGCGAGCTTGCGCGGCTGTTCGCCAAGCGCAAGATCAAGGCGCTGACGGGAGCGAAGCTGCTGCCGGAGACGGTGTCCGCGGACGGGACGGGGGTGACCGTTCAGGTGGAGAAGAACGGCAAATCCGAATCGCTGTCGGCCGAGAGAATGCTCGTCTCCGTCGGCCGCGCGGCGAACGTCGAAGGCTTCGGCCTGGAGCGGACGCTGGCGCAGGTAGAACGCGGCGTAATCGCCGTCGACCCTACGATGAGGACGGCCGATCCGCACGTCTACGCGATCGGCGACGTCGTCGGCGGGCTGCAGCTCGCGCACGTGGCGAGCCACGAAGGCGTGGCCGCGGTGGAGAGCATCTGCGGGCTTGAAGAAGCGCATTCGCCGGATCCGGCGAACGTTCCGAAGTGCGTGTACGGTCGGCCGGAGCTGGCCAGCGTCGGGCTGACCGAGCAAGCGGCCATCGACGGCGGGTACGCGGTCAAGGTCGGCAAGTTCTCGTTCAAGGCGATCGGGAAGGCCCTTGTCTTCGGGGAGTCTGACGGCTTCGTGAAGGTCGTGGCCGACATCAAGACCGGCGCCGTGCTCGGCGTCCATATGATCGGGCCGCACGTGACCGACTTCATCGGCGAAGCCGCGCTCGCGCAGCTGGTAGAGGCGACCAATATGCAGGTCGGCAGAATGATCCATCCGCATCCGACGCTGTCCGAGATCATCGGCGAAGCGATGCTCGGAGCGGACAAGCTGGCTTTGGGGATGTAGGAGACGCTAAGCAAATTCTGCTTGATTTCGACCCTATGATTATCCCTCAAGTCACGAACAAAGAAGGGGCCGTCCTATAAGCAACTTATGGGACGGCTCCTTCCATTAGAAGCCCCTCACGGGATGGGGAATGTACGGCTCCTCCAGCAATGCGATTTCTTCCGGCGTCAAGCGCAAGGAAAGCGCCGCGACCGCATCGTCTAGATGGCGAGGCTTCGTTGCGCCGACGATCGGCGAAGTGACGATCGACTTAGCGAGCACCCACGCCAGAGCGACCTGAGCCTGCGGCACTGCTCGTTCCGCAGCGATCCGCCCGACTCTGTCCACGACCGCCCGATCCGACTCGACGGCAGACGTATACAGCGTCTTGCCGAAAGCGTCGGTCTCCGAGCGTTCGCTCGTCTCGTCCCAGCCGCGGGTCAATCGGCCTCGAGCCAGGGGACTCCAGGGAAGCACGCCGACCCCCAGATACTCGCACAACGGAAGCATCTCCCGCTCTTCCTCCCGATACAGCAAATTCAAGTGGTTCTGCATGCTGACGAACTTCGTCCAGCCGCCGCGTTCCGCGGCATGCTGCGCCTTCAGGAACTGCCAGGCGAACATGGATGACGCCCCGATATAGCGAGCCTTGCCCGCTTTTACGACATCGTGAAGCGCCTCCATCGTCTCTTCGATAGGAGTATGGGGATCCCACCTGTGGATTTGGTACAGATCGACGTAATCGGTGCCGAGCCTCCGCAAGCTGTCGTCGATCTCGCCAAGAATGGCCTTGCGGGACAAGCCCGCGCCATTCGGTCCCGGCCTCATGCGGCCATGCACTTTGGTTGCGATGACGACATCCTCCCGCCGGGCGAAATCCTTAAGCGCGCGTCCCACGATCTCCTCGCTCGTGCCGTCCGAATACACGTTTGCGGTGTCGAAGAAGTTGATGCCGAGCTCCAGCGCCTTGCGGATGAACGGGCGGCTCGTCTCTTCGTCCAGCGTCCAAGGATGCGATCCCCTGTCCGCAACCCCATAGCTCATGCAGCCTAGACACAGCCTGGATACCTCCAAGCCTGTCCGTCCCAGCCTCGTATACTCCATATCCGCTGCCTCCTCCTTCTCGGGCTTAATTCTATCGAACCAGCCTGAAATTGACCTCTATCTTAACGTATTTTCCGAGAAAAGCCAATCATCAAAACAGACTAAAACAGTTGGAATAAAAGTTGGCCACGCATGAAGCAAGATAGCTTGGATTGTAAAGTGAAACCCCTGAAATCCGCGCTAATATAAGCTTTTTTCACAATAAAAATGGATTGACATCCAGTTAGGCCGGTGCTATTGTACACTCAAGATATATCGATAATTCATACTGGATTACTTGGTTTAATGTCGAATAGGATTCTATCGCCGCATGAATGGAGTTTGCTGACCGTATGAACGGAAGCATCCCTGCCGGTCGGCTAACCGCCGATGACCGGCATCGGAGGCAAGTCCCATTCGGCTCCGAACCTTGACCAATGGAGAGGAGAGAACCCCATGGGCGCGACTTTATTGGAGATTCGCGAGCTGTCCAAGAGCTTCCAAACCGACAGCAAAACCGTTCAGGCTCTGCGTCAAATCGAGCTCGATGTAAAGGCCGGAGAATTCGTTACCGTCATCGGTCCCAGCGGATGCGGCAAGAGCACGCTGCTGCGTATCGTCGCCGGGCTGGACACCGGTTATCAAGGAAGCGTGACGCTGGACGGGCAATCGATCGCGGGCCCCGGCATCGACAAAGGTTTTATTTTCCAGGAACCGCGGTTATTTCCTTGGCTGACGGTGGAGAAGAACATCGCGGCGGACCTGTCCCTGCGAAGCCCCGAAGTGAAGCGAAGGGTCGGAGAGTTGATCGAGCTAGTCCGGCTGAACGGTTTCGAGAAAGCTTACCCGAAGGAACTGTCCGGCGGCATGGCTCAGCGGGTATCCATAGCGAGAGCGCTGCTGCGCAATCCCAAGATTCTGCTGTTGGATGAGCCGTTCGGCGCGTTGGACGCTTTCACGAGGGCCCACATGCAGGAGGTGCTCCTGGATATCTGGAAGCGGAACGGAACGACGATGATCTTCGTCACGCACGACATCGACGAAGCGGTGTTTCTCGGCAGCCGGATCGTGATCCTGAAGCCGAGACCCGGCGAGATTCGCGCCAAGATCAACGTCGACCTGCCCTACCCCCGCAAGAAGGCAAGCGCGGCGTTCCAGAACTTCCGCTACGAGGTGCTCAGCGAATTCGAGAAGATCGACGAGCTGAGCTGGGGCGAGTCGGGAGCGGGCATATGAGAAGGGGGGCGAGCTTCGCATGAGCATCCGTCAAGCGAACGCGGCGGCAGTCCCGACGGCCGGGAGGAAGCGGCGGAAAGCCGAGAAGACTCGCCGCAAGTTGTCCCATTTTCTGTGGGGAGCCATCCTTCCGGCAACCATCCTGATCGTCTGGCAGGTGCTCGGCGACCGCGAATTGATTTCGCCTCTGCTGTTCCCGACTCCCCTCGTGATCGCCGATTCGTTCGTCTGGCTGTGGAATTCCGGCACGCTGAACGACAATCTTTTCGTCAGCTTGTATCGTACGTTCGCCGGCTTCGGTCTCGGAGCGGGCCTGGGACTCGCGCTCGGCTTGTTCGTCGGCCTGTCCCGGAGCGCGGAGAAGCTGCTCGACTCGACCGTGCAGATGATTCGAATGATTCCGCACATCTCGGTCACGTTTTTGTTCGTGCTTTGGTTCGGGATCGGGGACACGTCGAAAATTTTGCTGATCGCCAAAGGCTGCTTTTTCCCGCTGTACATTTATTCGTTCTTGGGAGTACGCGGCGTTGACAACAAGCTATTCGAGGTGACTCGCGTGCTCGGCTACAGCCGCTTCAAGCAGTTGGTTCGGCTGGTGCTTCCGGCGACGCTTCCGAACGTCATTCTCGGCCTCCGGCTGTCGCTCGCCATCGCTTGGGTCAGCCTCGTCGTCGCGGAGATGATGGGAGCTAGCTCGGGACTCGGCTTCCTGATGATGGATGCCCGGGCCATGAGCGATACGCCTACCGTCTTCGTCGGAATCTTCCTGTTCACGCTGCTGGCCAAGATAACCGATTCCCTCGTACTGTTCGCCGAACGCCGCCTGCTGGCCTGGCGCGACAGCTTCGAGAGATAAGAGAGGAGAAGAAGCGACATGAGCGAGCAAGCTCAAACCCTTAGGGCGCCCGCCGTTCGAACGGGACGGAAGAAAAATTTCAGCCGCGGAAAGGGGACTCTGTTGCACTTCGTGGCGGCCGCTTTGCTGCCCGCCGTTATCCTGATCGTTTGGCAGTGGTACGGCGCTACCGGCAGAGTCAATCCCCTGCTCCTGCCGTCGCCGCTCGCGATTGCCAAAGCCTTTGGCAGGCTGATCGCCTCCGGAGAGCTGCCGATGCAGCTCGGCTTCAGTCTGGGCCGCGCTTCTCTCGGCATTCTGTACGGAGCCGTCGTTGCCCTAATTCTAGGCGCCGCTGTCGGTTTCTCCCGCAAGATCGAGCGGGTGCTCGATCCGCTGATGCAGATTCTCCGGCTGACGCCAAGCCTCGCGACGGCGCCGCTTATCATTCTCTGGTTTGGCTTCGGGGAGACGTCGAAGATCGTCATTATCGCCTTCGGATCGTTCTTTCCCTTGTATATGGGGGTCATCCAGAGCATCCGCAACGTGGATAAAAAGCTGTTCGAGGTCACCCAGGTGTTGGAATTCGGAAGGGGCAAGCAGCTCGCGAGGCTGATTTTGCCGGCTTCGCTGCCCGGCATCCTGTCGGGGCTTCGGCTATGCATCGCTTACGGCTGGCTTGCCCTGGTCGTCGCCGAACTGCTCGGTTCGCAGACCGGCATCGGCTTCCTGATGAGTCAAGCCCAGACGAATTCCCAGCCGGAGACCGTCTTCGTCGGCGTGATCGTGTTCGCCGTCATGGGCAAGCTGATCGATTCGTTCGTCGCCGCCATCGAGCGCAGGCTGCTGCGTTGGCGCGACAACTATACTGGATGAGGGAACATCCACGCGTTTTTAATAGAACGTCCCCTTACTTGGAGAGGAGAACCGAAATGAATCTCAACCGTCAACGTTCGCTTATCAGTCGCAAGTCGTTTCCGATCGCTATCGCCTTGCTGCTTATCGCGGCGCTGCTGCAAGCCTGCGGCGCCAATAACAACGCTAACGAAGAAGCCGCCTCCGGAAGCGCCCCGGACGCTTCCTCGTCGCCCGCTTCCGCATCCGCCTCGGCAGCAGCCGAGTCTCCGACTGCCGCCGCCCCTTCGACGCTCACCTTCGGCTTCGTCGGCGTCAAGGAACCGGCCGGCGTCGAAGGCTGGGGGCTGCATAAGGGAATTTTCCTAGAAGAGTTGAAGAAGTACGGGGTCGAGGAGATCAAGGTCGTTCCGTTCCAGACCGGCCCGGATCTGAACGAGTCCGTTATCGGCGGACGCGTGGACGTCGGCAACTCCGGCGATACCCCCGCTATCCTGGCGCGCTCCTCCGGGGCCAAGACCCGCATCGTCAACTTCGCGAACACGGAAGTCAACACCATTCTGGTCGGACGCAAAGACGGAGCCCAGACGCTAGACGAGCTGAAGGGCAAGAACGTCGCGGTCGTCAAAGGCTCGCTCATGTACCGCTTCCTTGTCGGTTATCTGGACGAGAAGGGACTGTCGAAGGACGTCAACGTCATCAACATCAACAGCATACCGGACACCGAAGCGGCTCTGCTGCGCGGGGAGATCGACGCCTACGCGATCACGAGCACGTATTACTCCGCCTACAAGCTGCTTAAGGACGGCTCTCCGCTGCTCGGGCAAGCGACGGAATCCCCGAGCCTTCTCAGCACCTCCGTCGTCTACGCGACGGAAGATTACCTGGAGAAGTTCCCCGGCTTCCAGAAGGTTTGGACCGAAGCGAGACAGAAGGCTTACGAGGACCTTAAGGCTAACCCGGACGAGTATTACCAATGGCTCTCGGATCAAACCGGAACGCCGATCGACGTGCTGAAGGAGATTCAGCCGATCGAGTCGCTTCCGGGCGAAGCGCTCGCCGCGGAAGGCATTGACCGCGTGAAAGCCGCTAAGGACTTCCTTGTCGCGGAGAAGCTGGCGAAGAAAGACTTCGACGTCGACGAATGGATCGTTAAATAAGCGAGGAGGAAACGAAAATGGCAGACAACGGACAAAGACAGCTGAAGCTGGGGATTTTCCTGCAGGGAGGCGGCGGGCATTGGCGCGAGGAGGGCGTTCGGGCGGACGGAGCCGCCCGGATCGAAACTTATCAAGAGTATGCGCGCATCGGAGAAGCCGGCAAGTTCGACTTCGGCTTTATCGCCGACTCGGCGTACATTACGAAGGATTCGACGATTCCGTTCCTGAGCCGTCTCGAGCCGATGACCGCCCTGTCGGCGGTCGCGGCGGTGACGAAGCATCTCGGACTCGTAGGCACGTTTACGACTTCCTATAGCGAACCGTTCACCACGGCGAGGCAGCTCGCTTCCTTGGACGTCATCAGCGACGGGCGCGCCGGCTGGAACGCAGTCACCTCCGCGCTCGAAGGAGTCGCCCGCAACCACGGCCACGACAAGCTGCACGATCATGCGCTCCGTTACCGGATCGCGGCGGAATATATCGAGGTGGTGCGCGGCCTGTGGAACTCGTGGGAGGACGGTGCTTTTCCCCGGAACAAGGAAACGGGCGAATATGTCGATCTCGACAAGCTGCATACGCTGAACCACGTCGGCGAGTTCTTCAAGGTGCAGGGACCGCTCAACATCGAGCGTTCCAAGCAGGGGCATCCCGTCATCTTCCAGGCGGGAGCGTCGGACACGGGCCGCGATCTGGCCGCCCGTTACGCGGACGCGATCTTCTCCAGCTTCGAGGAGTCCGGCAATATCGCCAAGGCTCAGGAGCAGTATCAGGACGTGAAGCGCCGCGCGGCCGCTTACGGCCGGGATCCGGAGAAGGTGCTGCTGTTCCCTTCGATCGCCCCGATCGTCGCCTCCACCCGGGAGGAAGCCGAACGCCTCTATGAAGAGGGCAACCGGTTTACCGATCCGGAATACGCGGTCAAGTATTTAAGCCGGTACTTCAGCTTCTTCGACTTCTCGCAATTCCCTCTGGACGAGCCGCTGCCGGAGCTCGGAGACATCGGCAAGAACAGCTTCCGCTCGACGGCGGAGTATTACCTGCGCATCGCGAAGGAGGAGAACCTGACCCTTCGGCAGCTGGCGCTCCGGGCGACAAACCCGAGAGGCGACTTCGTCGGAACGCCCGAGTACGTCGCCGATAAGATCGAGCGTTTCTTCAAGGAGAGGGCGGTCGACGGCTTTATCCTCAGCGGCTCGCATGCGAATCTGCGCAACTTCGTCGACCGGGTCGTGCCGATTCTGCAGGAGCGCGGGTTATTCCGCAAGGAGTACGAGGCGGATACGCTTCGCGGTCATCTGGGGCTTGATTTTCCGGAGAATCGCTATGCGCTCGAGAGACGCGGAGTTCTGACGAGATAAGGAGTGGGGAAAATGGCCATCGACGCGGCAACGATCAATCAGCAGCCGATCTTCTCGAACTTGGAGGACGAACGCCAGCATCGCAAGGAGCGGCTCGCCGCCGCCTTTCGCGTATTCGCCAAGCTGGGCTACGAAGAAGGGGTCATGGGGCACATCTCGGCCCGGGACCCGATCAAGACCGACCATTACTGGACGAATCCGTTCGGCCTTAGCTTCGGCTTGATCAAGACGAGCGACCTCGTTCTGATGGGCCCGGAGGGCAAGATAGCCTCCGGCCACGGACTCGTCCATCCGGGCGGCATTCAGCTCCATCTGCCGATTCTGCGGGACAATCCGCATATTCAATCGGCTGCTCATACGCATTCGATCTATGGCCGAACCTGGTCGGCTTTCGGGCGGCTTCTCGATCCGCTTACGGCGGAAGCGGCGGTCTTCCACAACCGCCATGTCATCTATGACAGCTTCGCGCACGGGGAAGGGGACAACCTGGCGCAGGTCGTGGGGAACAACAAAGCGGTCCTGCTCAAAAACCACGGCATTCTGTCTCTAGGCAAGACCGTGGACGAGACGGCTTATTGGTTCATCTCCTTCGAGAAGGCGAGCCAAGGCCAGCTTCTGGCCGAAGCCGCCGGCAAGCCGCTTCTTATCGGCGAGAAGGACGCCGAAGCGATCGCCGCGCGCACGGGAGAGCAGTTCGGCTGGCTGAACTTCCAGCCTTATTATCAGGCCATCGTCAGGGAACAGCCGGATCTGCTGAACTGAGATGAAGCGAGCTGAATTAAGATCGCGGTTCGCCATCGATGCGGCCTAACGCAAGACCACCCGACCGGACATGCCGGACGGTAACAGGAGGATGCCTTATGGCTTCTAAACGAGTGAACAGCATTACGGATTTGATCGGAGAGACGCCCGCGGTCCGATTGAATCGTTTGACCAGCGAAGGGGACGCGGAAGTCTACGTGAAGCTGGAATATTTCAATCCGAGCGGCAGTCTGAAGGACCGGGCCGCGTTCAATCTGATCGTCGACGCGGAGAAGTCGGGCCGGCTGAGGCCTGGCTCTACCATTATCGAGCCGACTAGCGGCAACACCGGCATCGGGCTTGCGATGAACGCGGCGGCCAAGGGCTACCGGCTCATCATCACGATGCCGTCCAACGCGACGAAGGAACGCATCAACATTCTGAAAGCGTACGGAGCGGAGGTCGTGCTGACGCCGGCCGGCGAGCGAATGTCGGGAGCGATTCGCAAGGCGCTGGAGCTGCAGCGGCAAATCCCGGGCAGCTTCGTGCCTCAGCAGTTCGAGAACCCGGCGAATCCGGCGATCCATCGCACGACGACGGCTCTCGAGATCCTCGAGCAGATGGACGGGCAGCTCGATTCGTTCGTGGCTCCCGCGGGCACGGGCGGGACGATTACCGGAACGGGCGAGGTGCTGCGCGAAGCCCTGCCGAATATCCGGATCGTCGTCATCGAGCCGCAGGGCTCGCCGGTGCTGTCCGGCGGCAAGCCGGGCCCTCACAAGCTGATCGGAGCGGGACCGGGGTTCGTCCCGGGCGTCATCAATCAGAGCGTGTACGACGAGATCGTTCAAGTGTCGGATGCCGACGCGGTCAAGATGGCGCGCCAGCTCGCGATTTTCGAAGGCATCCTCGTCGGTCCTTCGTCCGGCGCGGCGGTCTGGACGGCGTTGAGGGAAGCGAGAAAGCTCGGGGCCGGCAAGCGGGTGCTGTGCATCGCGCCGGACAACGGGGAGCGATACCTCAGCTCGGACGTATTCGACGACTGACTGTCGGTTCGCGGAATTATCCATCCGAAGAAAAAGGGAGCTCCACAGATGACAGTCGATCCGCTCTATCATCCTTACCCTTCGTATCGTACTCCCGCCTACGCCCGCAAGGGCATGGTCGCTACCTCCCAGCCGCTCGCCGCGCAAGCCGGGCTCGAGATCCTGAAGCTCGGCGGCAACGCGGTGGATGCGGCCATCGCGACCGCGGCCTCCTTAACCGTCGTCGAGCCTTGCTCGAACGGAATCGGCGGCGATGCTTTCGCGCTGGTCTGGATCGAAGGCAAGCTGCACGGTCTGAACGCCAGCGGTCCGGCGCCGCGATCCATCTCCGTCGAAGCGGTGAAGCGGGCGGGACATGATAGCATGCCCAGCTACGGCGCGCTCCCGGTTACCGTTCCGGGCGCCCCGGCCGCCTGGGCGGCGCTGTCTCGCCGCTTCGGGCGGCTGCCGCTTGCCGAAGCGCTGAAGCCCGCTATCCGCTATGCGGAGGAGGGCTATCCGGTATCCCCGACGGCGGCTTATCATTGGGGCAAGTCGTTCGAGCAGTACCGGAAGGAGTTGCGGGGGCCAAGCTTCGAGGGATGGTTCGAGACGTTCGCCCCGGGAGGCAAGCCGCCCGCCGCCGGGGAGCTTTGGGCATCGCCCGGCCATGCCCGCACGCTGCGGCTCATCGGCGACAGCGAAGCGGAGGAATTCTATCGCGGCGAGCTGGCCGGACGAATCGCCAAGTTCATCGGCGAAGCCGGCGGTTTCTTAAGCGAAGAGGACCTGGCCGCGTTCCGCCCCGAATGGGTGGAGCCGATAGGCGTGTCCTACCGGGGCTACGAGGTTTGGGAGCTGCCGCCGAACGGCCAGGGCTTGATCGCCTTGCAGGCATTGAACGTGCTTAAGGGCTTCGAGAACTTGCATCCCGGAGATGCGGACACCTACCACAAGCAGATCGAAGCGATCAAGCTCGCCTTCGCGGACGGCAAGAAGTATGTGACCGATCCTCTAAATATGAAGGAAGACGTAGGCGCTCTGTTATCTGACGAATACGCGGCGGCAAGGCGCGAGCTGATCGGGGACCGCGCCGGGTTTCCCGAAGCCGGGAAGCCTAAGGGCGGGGGCACCGTATACCTGGCGGCCGCGGACGGAGAAGGCGGCATGGTGTCGTTCATTCAGAGCAATTACATGCAGTTCGGCTCCGGCCTCGTCGTTCCGGGCACCGGCATCGCGCTCCAGAATCGGGGCCGAGACTTCTCGTTGGAAGAGGATGCCGCGAACCGGCTCGAGCCGGGCAAGCGGACTTATCATACGATCATCCCCGGTTTTCTGACTCGAGGCGGGGGGCCGGTCGGCCCGTTCGGCGTCATGGGCGGCCTCATGCAGCCGCAGGGCCATGTACAATCGATCATGAACCTGATCGACTTCGGTCTCCATCCGCAGGCGGCGCTCGACGCTCCGCGCTGGCAATGGACGAACGGCCGGACCGTTCTGGTCGAGCCCGGTTTCCCGGCCGCGGTCGCGCAGGCGCTCGCCCGCAGGGGCCACGACATTCGCTTCGCGCTCGAGTCAGGCTCCTTCGGCCGTGGCCAGATCATCTTGCGCGACCCGGAATCGGGCGTGCTGTGCGGGGGCACCGATTCACGAACGGACGGCATCGTCGCGACATGGTAAGAGTGAGCTGGGATCAAGCTCAGAGAAGAATAAGCATTCAACATAAAAGGGGCGCCCCGAGCGCCCCTTTGCTTCGTCCTGCTTTACCTGCTCCCTGCCTTACCTGCTCCCTGCCTTACCTGTCCTTGCCTTACCTGTCCTTGCCTTACCTGCGGCGGCGAACCTTTCTTTGCGCGGCATTGTTGTCTTCTTCGAATTGAATGGTGATGCGGGCGAAGACGCCGGCGGGATTGCTGTCGCTTCTGTTGGCGTTCGACGGGAAGTTAAAGGCGGCGATAACGATATTATTGCTGCCTCGGCGAAGGAATCGCAAAATATTGAACGTTCTTCCGGGATTAAAGAAAGATACGTTGCCCTGCGGACTATCGATAACCACGGACCTTCCGTTTATGAGAACGATGGCGAAGTTGTCGACGGCCAGGAACAGGTTGGCCGTGTCGATTTCATCCAGGTCCCTGTTGATGGTAAATCTTCTGGCGACAACGGCCGCCGGACCGTTCGGATCGTTGCTGCCCCATAGGTAGGATCCGCTCGGCTGCGGCGCTACCCAAGCCGGATTTCGCGTGATCGGAAGGGCATTTACCCAGTTGCCGTTCGTGACGATCGTTCTGTTTTGGCTGATCACGACGGGTTTTTGCGCGCTTAAGGATCGTTGGGCGGACGCAATCAGTTGTTTTACTTTGGCGGCGGAGATGGTCACTCTTTTGGCCGGGACCCGCGTTCTCTTTGCCGTCGATTTTACGAGTTTTCTTTTGTACATAGGATCATTCCTTTCTATGGATTCTTCAGCATCATATGAAACAAGCTATCGGGAAGTGATAGACTTATGGACCGATAGACTCCTTAATAGTCGTTAGACCGAAGATTCGCTTCACCTGCCCTCCGCGCGAATGCTACAATGAGTTCAATCCGAAATGGGAAAAACGAATCCGCGGGAGGAGAAACGTCGTGTTGAAGTGGGATGGACATACGCACAGCAAGTTCTGTTATCACGGCAATCCGGCCGAACAGCAGGAGTACCTGGACCGGGCGATCGGGCTCGGCTTCCAGAGATATAGCGTGACCGAGCATCCGCCTTTGCCTGACAAGCTGGTAGACGATCCGAAGCTGATGCTGGAGCTGGCGATGCCGGAGCGGGAGCTGCCGGATTACTTCGCCTACATGCAGGAGGTTAAGGCGAGGTACGAAGGAAGGATCGAGCTCGCGATCGGGCTCGAGATGGACTACCTCTACAAGAACGAATCCTTCTCCGATCGCATCGTCGACAAGTGGGCGGCGAAGATGGAGGATGCGGTCGTGTCGGTGCATTACCTTCCGAGCCGGGGAGGCAGCATCCGCTGCATCGACTATACGGCGGACGACTTCAAGGACGCGTTCCTCGGCTATTACGGCTCGATCGACAAGGTGGTCGACGAATACTTCAATCACGTGGAGATGGAGATCGAGTGGGCGGCGCAGCTTCCGATGCGCAAGCGGATCGGGCACGTGAACCTGATCCGCAAGTTCCATAAGGAGCTGCCGGAGATGGACCCGGTCTTGATCCGCCGCAGGCTTGAAGGGCTGCTTCCGAAGCTGAAGGCGGCGAATATCGGCGTCGACGTGAACGTGGCCGGCTTCCGGGTGGCGACCTGCGAGGAAGCTTACGTGCCGGAGTGGTTCATGCAAGCCTGCCTGGAGCAAGGAATCGAGCTGGTGTACGGCTCCGACAGCCACAAGCCCGAGCAGGCGGGCTTCAGCTACGATTGGTTCGCCGATCGCGCGATTAAATAGAATAGGCCAACCAAAGCAACGAACCTGCGCGGTCTTCATGACCGGCAGGTTCGTTGCTTTGGACGGGCGGCGATCGCTTACACCGTTACCGTTATGGTCGGAGCGGAGATGGTCGGCTCCACCGTAATCGTCGAAGCCGAGTTGGAATAATCCGAAACCTGAAGTACGACCGGGGCTCCGGCGGGAATGGCGGCCGTGCTCAGCACCAATTGCGCGGTCGTCAGGACGGAGAGCCCCGCTTCTTGCAAAACGCCGTTCACGTACACGTTGATATACCCATCCGTCGGAGGAGCCGGCAGCTCGGTAATCGGATCGCCGTTGTCGTCCAGGAAGCTGGCCGCGGGAATCGTTGTATCCGTCGCCCCGATCATTCCCGCCGCGACCGTGGCATTGAACCTCGCGACGTCGGGATTTACGGTCGTCGTCACTTCGCCGCCCGTGGCTACCGGAGCGGAAGCCGCAGCCGCGACATAAAGTTTGATTAATGAAGCAGCCATGCTGTCACCTCCCTTCTTGCCGGCCTAGGCGAAAATAGAGATCGATTGAACGATAATCGGCACTCCTTCCGCCGGCACGTCGTCCGACAGAAGCCGAAGCTTGCCCGATTTGATTTCGTACAGCGATTTGGGCTGCAAGACGCCGTTCACTAGAACGTTTACGAGCGAGACGGTGCGCGGATTGGGGATGCGGTTCACCCCGTATCCCTGAACGCCGTCCCGATTGGTATAGATTCTCTTTTTCCCATCCGACAGGGCATAGAATGTGGTCGATCCGGCCTTCAAAACCCGCGGCCGGCGCACGCGCCTTCTTGTCCTCTTCGATTTGCGGCCGCAGCGTCTCATTTGTTTATCACCAACTTTGACGGAACAAGGTTTCCCCATATGTTATTCGGACCTTGCCGCATTGTCTGTGCGGGTATCCCGCTCCGTTCTGCCCTATTGATCGTACGCGGATAATTCATATTGTCATTTCCCCCGGCAACTAGTACGATGGGCTCAGAAACCTGAACGGGAAGGTGCCGAGCGATGGGAGTACATACGAGCAAAAACGATAGAAAACAGCCGGATGCCGGGAATTTCGATCCGTCCGTCTGCCCCCTCTGCGGGAAGGCGAACGGCTGCGCGGCCACGGCGGGCCGGCCGCCGGAGACGTGCTGGTGCAGCCGGGCTACCTTCTCCGAGAAGACGCTGAGCCGGATCCCTCCCGAGCTGAGGATGAGAGCTTGCTTATGCGGCGAGTGCGCGGACCGAGCTTCAACCGATTAACCCCGGACAACGTGCCTCTTACCGCCCATGTGCGTATCCAAGGAGATCGTAGTCTTTTTTACGGAAATGGTTGATAACGCTTACCGCTAGCGGATGAGGCCTTATACTAATAGGGTTTTAGGAGAGTAGGGGGACTTTGCCCATGGTTAAGCTTCGTTTCCATAACCCGCTGACGAGAATGAAGGTCAAGCAGCAATTGGTCCTGCTCTTCATCGTTCTCGTAAGTCCGGTGTTTATCTTGAATTGGTACGCGAACGTGAAGACGGAGCAGATCCTCAAGCGCCACGTCACGAACGCCTATGCCGAGCTGAACAAGCAGAATCATCTTCTGATCAACCGGGATATCGATACGGTGCACCGGGTCATGACGACGATCATCCAGAACCCTCAGGTGCAGCAGATGCAAGCGAGCGAAGAGGACGTTCTGGACCGGGTGAAGCTGTACGAGACGACGGATAAGCTGCTCTCGACGTTCACCATGGGGCTTAGCGGCGGAGGGGCCAACTATTATTACTTGTTCGTGTACGATCCGCTTAACGAATATAATTTCGCTCCGGTGTCGAATTCCAAATACAAAAACGGAGGCGTGTTTTTCTACTCGTACTTGTATAAGCCTTCTTGGGTCGACGAGGCGATCGCGCGCAAAGGGAGAGGCTATCTCAAAATCATCGACGGAATCGGAATCGGCACGAACTCCAAGACGCTCGCCTATATTCGCGCCGTGAACAGCGTCCAGAGCGGAAGGGCCATCGTCGGCGCTCTCGTCGCCACGAACATGGACAAGAGAATCGAGCAGTCGCTGGCGACGGTCTCGCTTCCGGATAACGGCGAGCTCTACTTCACGGATTCGCAGAACATGGTTCTGGCCTCGACGGTTCCGGACCAGATGGGGAACACTCTGGAGCTCCCGAGCGAGCTGGCCGCCAACCCGGACAGCGAAGGCATCGTGGACGCGATCGAGGAAGGCTTCATCTACGTCGTTCATTCCAGCTCGGAGCTTAACCAGAAGCTGGTCTATCGGATTTCGACGTCGGCTCTGCTCAAGCAGCAAAGCGAAGTGAAGAGAGCGATCCAGTGGATCTCGATCGCGTATTCGCTGTTCGGGCTCGTCGTCATGGCGTACTTCTGGCGATCGCTCCTGACGCCTCTGCAGCGGCTCGCCGGATTCGTGAGGAGCTATGAGCCGGGCCGCAAAGTTCCGGAGGAGGCCGGGCATCCGAGAAACGACGAGGTCGGGGTGCTCATTCACTCGGTCCACAACATGGCGCATCGCCTCAACGTTCTGATCGAGGAGCAATACGTGATGGATATCAAGCAGAAGGAGTCGCAGCTTAAGCTGCTCTATCAGCAGATTAATCCTCACCTTCTGTATAACACGTTGGAGAGCATCTATTGGAAAAGCACCCTGGAGGGCAACTCCGATTCGGCGGAGATGATCAAGGAGCTGTCCAAGCTGATGAGGATCAGCCTTAGCCGCGGCCGAGAGCTGATCGCGATCCGGGAGGAGACGGAGCATGCCGCGGCCTACACCAACCTTCAGTTGAAAAGATACGAGTACGAATTCCGCGTTCAGTGGAACATGGATCCGGACGCGGCGAACGCTCTCATTCCGAAGATCACGCTTCAGCCGCTTATCGAGAATGCCATTCTGCACGGCGTCCGCAATATGGGAGAAGACGGCCTGATCCTCGTGAATTCAAGGAGAGAAGGCGACCTCGTGTTCATCCAGGTCATCGACAACGGCTACAAAAAGGTCGATCACGAATGGCTGAACCGCATCATTCGCGAACCGAGAACGGACTCTTCGACGGGGTACGGCATCCACAACGTGTTCGAAAGAATTCAGCTTCATTACGGCTCCGAATTCGGAATTACCTATTCCGAGACGGAAGGCGGAGGGACGACGGCCACGATCAAGCTGCCCTATCAGGAGAATGACGGCGAGACGGAATAAAGGAGGAGACAGGCATGTACACGATTCTTCTGGTGGACGACGAACCCCTCATCTGCCGGGGGCTCAGCAACCTGCTTCAAGCTTCGGGACTAAGCATCGGAACGATTTTTATCGCGAACAACGGTCAGGAGGCGCTCGATTACTTGAGGCTGGAGGATGTCGACCTGATCGTGACGGACATCCAGATGGGGACGATGAACGGGATCGAGCTGATGCACCAGGCCAAGATCATGAAGCCGTGGGTGGAGACGATCGTCATCTCCGCCCACGAGACGTTCCAATACGCGCAGACGGCGATGCGGCTGGGTGCGAAGGATTACCTCATCAAACCTCTGAACAACGAGCAATTCCTCGATACGGTCCGCAACGTGCTGCTGCAGATGGAGAAGCCGTCCGTGCCGGGAGAGGAGCTTCTGTCGAACCTCCGGACGAACTTCCAGATGGAGAGCCCGAACGAGAGCAAAAACGAATGGCTGAACCGGCTGGTCAAAGGAGAACCCCTGGAGGCCAAAAAAATCGCGGAGGAATTGAGCGGAGGATTCGGAGTATCGATCGATGGACCTTACTTCGCGGTCTTCCGCGTCAAGCTGGAGCTGGGCGAGCTTCCCGCGAAGGACAGGGGCCTGCTCCGTTACGCGGCGCTCAACATCGTGAACGAGCTCCTGAGCGAGGAGCGCAAGCATCAGGCTTTCTATTCCGGGGACGACGAGCTTTGCGTCCTTATCGAATGGAGCGAGCAAGAGTACAACGAGACCGCGATGAACAAGATCGACCAGCTGGAGTATATCGGCCGCAGCCTGCATTTTCACATCGAGAAGTTCCTGCAGCGCCGGGTGTTCGTCGGGATCAGCCAGATCCTGAAGGACGTCGTTTTCATTCCGACCGTCGGCCTGCAGGCGGCCCGCGCCTTGCGCTGGAGGGAAGAGCATCCGGATCATCACGTGTTCTATTACGGCGATTACAAGTGGGGGAGCCGGGAGGACGGCTCGACCGCGGAGGAAGGACTCGCTCAGAGCAACGGCATCGTCGAGCAAGCGAAGCATTATATCGACGAGAACTACATGAAGAAGGGGATTACGCTCAATGAGGTCGCCCATCACAACCATGTCAGTCCGAACTACTTGAGCTACCTTTTCAAAAAATACATGAACTGCAATCTATGGGAATACGTGATCCGGCTTCGCATGGAGGAGAGCAAACGGCTGATCGAGACGACCGACTTGCGCCGCTACGAGATCGCGGACCGGGTCGGGTACGAATCCCCGGAGCACTTCAGCAAGATTTTCAAGAAATATTACGGCATCAGCCCGAGCGACTGGAAGAAGTAAGATTGACCATGATCCTCATAGAATCGCACATTTTCCCTCGCGGCCCCTTTTTCTACAATGAAGCTAGACCTACAGAAAAGGAATGAGGGAGTGCCATGGATCAGACTGCCGCCGCTAACGTTCAGCCGGCTAAAAGCGCCAAGAGAAGAAGATTCGCTCCTTACAGGAAGAATTGGTCGGGCTACATGTTTCTTGTGCCCGCAGCCGCGTTGTTCGTGCTGTTTCTCTGGGTGCCGATCATCAAAGGAGTCGTCTACAGCTTCTACGACATCGACTTCGTGAACGGGAATACCTACGTCGGATTCGATAACTACAAGACGGTCTTTAACGATTCCGAGGTCGGGGTCTCCGTCAAGAATACGTTGTACTACATGGCGCTTTGCTTATTGATCGGGTTCTGGGTGCCGATCCTGTTCGCCATCGCGATCTCCGAGATCAGGCGATTTCAGGGGATATTCCGGGTTGCCGCTTACTTGCCCAACGTCATTCCGGTCGTCGTCCTGTACGGATTATGGCGCTGGATCTACGATCCGGTCGGACCGATTAACGCGTTTCTCGGCAAGCTGGGGGCGGATCAGATCCTCTTCATGACGGATACCCGCTGGTCGATGGTTTCGCTCGTCATCATGGAGACCTGGCAGCAGTTCGGCTCGGGGATGCTGATCTACCTGGCGGCCGTGCTGAGCATTCCGAAGGATTGGTACGAGGCGGCCGAGATCGACGGAGCGGGAATCTGGGCGAGGGTGCGCCACATTACGCTGCCCTCGATCAAAGGGCTCATTATGCTTATGCTGATCATGCAGCTGATCGCGACCTCTCAGGGCTACCAGTCCCAGCTCGCGATGCTGGACGGAGGGCCGCTTAACGCAACGCTGACATACGGACTCAAGATCGTGAAGTATGCCTTCACTCGATTGGATTACGGAGTAGCATCCGCCATGGGCGTTCTGATGTTCCTGGTGCTGGGCGGACTCGCTGTCGTACAATTCCGAATGCAGAATCGGGGAGGGAACTGATCTTGAAAGCAGCCGAACGGGGAATCCTTTCTTCCCACGATTATCGCAGACCGACAACCATGGTCGTGCTCGCAATTATGTCGCTCGTCATCTTGTTCATGGTGTTTACGATGCTGTATCCGATCGGCGTCACGTTCATGAACTCGCTCAAAACGGTCGTTGAAGTCAATTCCTTCCCGCCGAAGTTCCTTCCGCAAGGATTGGAGTGGCAGAACTTCAAGGAAGGTTGGCATTACATGGACATTCCGATGTTCATGAAGAATACTTTGATTATCTTCGGAGGCAATGTGCTCGTCACGGTGTTCGTCTTGGGGCTGGCGGCGTTCACCTTGTCGAAGCTGAATCTGCCTCATCGGAAGCTCATTTATTTCTTCTTCCTGATGACCCTGTTCATTCCGCCGTCGACGTATATCGTGCCTAACTTCGTTAACTTGAAGGATCTGGGTCTTCTCAATTCCTTCTGGGCGTTCTGGCTGCCCGCGGGCGCCTCGGCCTTCAACATGCTGCTGTTGAAAAGCTTTTTCGACGACATCAACGACGAGATTTTCGAGGCTTCGCGAATCGACGGGGCGTCGAATTGGTACGGCTTCACGAGGATCGCGCTGCCGTTATCCATTCCTATCGTCGCGACATTATCTATCTTTATTTTCTCGGCGGCATGGAACGATTGGTTCTGGCCTTCCCTGGTCATGCACGGAGACCCGAAATATCCGCTCGCAACGGCAATCTACAAGAAGGTCATCCAGGCTACCGGACTTAAACAAAACATCAAATTTGCTATTCTGGCCATGGTGTCTCTTCCGCCGATCGTCGTGTTCCTCGTCTTCCAGAAATTTATCCTGAGAGGCCTGCATCTTGGCGGCGTCAAGGGATGAGCGGTGTAAGCGGATTCGTAAAGTTGCACACGATCGGAATAAAAATACACATCGCCTAACCGAAATCGGCTCCATTATGATGAGTTCGTAGCACAAAATTCCATATGGATAAGGGGAATACAAATGCAGAAGAAGAAATGGTCCGCGCTGTTGTTGAGTCTTGCAATGGTCAGTGCCGTAGCTACTGCGTGCGGCGGCAACAACAATAACGGGGAGGCGAGTCCCTCCGGCACCGCTCCGGCTTCGGATAGCCCGTCTCCCTCCGCCTCCGCGGAATCGCCGGCTCCTTCCAGCGAAGCGCCGGCCGAGAAGGTCACGATCAAGATCTACTATCCGACGGCCGACAAGACGGAGCTTCGCGCTCTCGAAGACGACAAGATCAAGCGCTTCACCGCGAAGTATCCGAACGTGACCGTCGTTCCGGACGACTGGCAGTACAACGTCAACGAGATCGGCATCAAGATGGCCGCCAACGAAGCGCCGACTTTCTTCAACACCTTCGCGACGGAAGCGAAGATGCTCGTGGAGAAAGGCTGGGCAGCGGACATTACCGAGCTGTGGAACAATTATGAATACAAGGATCAGATCAACCCCGTGCTGCAAAGCCAATTCAACATTGACGGCAAAGTATACGGCGTCACTCAGAAGGGTTACGTAACGACGACGATCGTGAACAAGAAGATGCTCGATGAGAAGGGCGTAGCGATCCCTTCCTACGACTGGACTTGGGACGACATGCTGAATACGGCCAAGGCGGTAGCCGATCCGAAGAAGGGCATCGCGGGGATCGCTCCGATGGGCGCCACGAACGACGCCGGCTGGAACTGGACCAACTTCCTGTTCGAAGCAGGCGGCGAAATCCAAACCGTGGCGGACGGCAAGGTAACGGCAGCATTCAATTCCGATGCCGGCGTCAAGGCCGTGGAATTCTACAACAAGCTTCGTTGGGAAGCGAACGCGATTCCGCAAGACTGGGCGCTCAACTGGGGCGGAGCAACCGGCGCGTTCGCTCAAGGCCGCACGGCCATGGTCATCGCCGGAGCGGAGGGCCCGCTGCAGCAGGCTCTGCAAGCCGGCTTCACGCCGGCCGACCTTCTCGTATTCCCGATGCCCGCGGCTCAAGCGGGCGGCAAGCACACCGGCGTTCTCGGCGGCGACTACCTCGTCATCAACCCGAATGCTTCCCCGGCCGAACAGAAGGCCGCGTTCGACTACATTACGTTCGACTACTTCTCCGACGACTATCTGGTATCGCTCGAGAAGAACATCCAGGACTTCAAGGCGAAGGGACAATACTTCGTGCCGGCTCACTTGGATTACTACAAGCCCGATTCCGAGTACGGCAAGAAGGTTCAAGCGATCCTCGCGAAGTACGACAACGTCTACAAGTACGACGACGCGTCGAACGCCCTTCTCGACGGCAAGCCGGAAGCGCAATATAACACGCAGGACTACTACGGAACGATGACGACGGTCATCCAAGAAGTCTTCACGAAGAAAGGCACCGACGCAAAGAAGCTGCTCGATATAGCCGCTAAGTCGATGCAAGAGAAATTCTACGACGCGATCAAGGTTCAGTAAGGCGAGCCGAGCGTTGGCTGAAGGGAACTAGATTCCATAAAGGATGCAGCAAGGGCCTCCGCCGATGGCGGGGGCTCTCTTATTCTTATTTGTTTCTCTCGACAATTTGTTTATCATGTGGTAAATTCTAGAAAATGGGCTTGCAGCAGGAATGTTAGCTTATTCTCGGAGTGACTTGATCCGCAAAGTAACTATCATAGGTTGAAGGCGCTAGTTTGGGTGAAATTCAGCTCGTAGCAGCTTGATCAGCCAACTAACTATGAACGCTGTTCGAGATGCTGGACTGGATGGAACTTTGCTCGAAGTAACTTGATCAGCCAACTAACTATGAACACAGTTCGAGATACTGGACTTTACGCAACTATTGTCGACAGTGTCGAATATGCAAAACCGCGCATGAAGCACATGCCGTTAGCCCCCATCCGGGGGTTAACGGCTTTTCTTTTTTAATGTGCACTATTAAGAAGATGGAGGAATTTTAATGAACGAAAAAATGATCGACGCATTTATCGAGGAACAGAAGAAGCAAGCCACGGGAAGAAGGTTGGAGATGCTTAATGGCGACATAAGCGGCACCAAAAAGCTTCTGGGATTGCTGTGGCCGATCCTTAAGTCGTTCAAAGGTATTATCTTGGAGTATGAGATGGTGAGCAACACCGGAGTTCGAATGTACGTTGACATCTTCTACGAGCCGCTCGGCATCTGTTTCGAAGCCGAAGGCTACGTGGTTCACGAGGAGAAGCTCACGCGGGAACGCTTCAGCTTCGAGAGAATGCGGATCCGCACGATCGGCAACCGCAAGTACACCTTCTATCCCTTCAGTTGGGACGAGATGGATAAGAGGCCCGAAGCATGCCGCCGCGATATCTACGAGCTGCTCGGCAGCATGGGAAGTGTGTCCGGTTCGAGATTAAACGAGCTGCCGGTGTATGAGCGCGAGGTTCTTCGGTTTGCGGTGGTTCGGTTCGAGCCGTTTGGGATGCAGGAGGTTCGTCAATTGCTTCAACTCGGTCAGGATGCTAGCAGAGTAGTCGTCCGTAGTCTAAAAGCGAAGGGTTATATCCGGTCAGTCGGAGGAAGCGATTTAAGGTGCCATACTTTTGAGATTACGGCTGAAGGGCGGGAGCTATTTTTAAGTAAATAGAATGCGGCATGGCAGATACACGGAAAAACCGTTTAACGGAGCGCGAAAAGGGACTGAGTAGCGGGAGATGCACGGAAAAACCGTGCAACGGCGGTGGAAATGGGGCTGAGGATGGGGAGATACACGGAAAAACCGTGTAACGGCTCGCGAAACGGGGCTGAGGAGGAGGAGATGCACGGAAAAACCGTGCAACGGAGCGCGAAACGGGGCTGAGGAGGAGGAGATGTACGGAAAAACCGTGCAACGGCGGCGGAAATGAGGCTGAGGAGGGGGAGATGTACGGAAAAACCGTGTAACGGAGCCCGAAACGGGGCTGAGGAGGGGCAGATACACGGAAAAACCGTACAACGGCGGCGGAAATGAGGCTGAGGAGGGGGAGATGTACGGAAAAACCGTGTAACGGCTCGCGAAACGGGGCTGAGAAGGGGGAAATGCACGGAAAAACCGTGCAACGGCGCGCGAAACGGGGCTGAGAAGGGGGAAATGCACGGAAAAACCGTGCAACGGCACTTCAAGTGGCAAGTCTGCCAACCTCCGTAAAATTACGCACAAGATGCGTAACGATGCCAATGTGCATCGATCGCGCGCTTCGATATGATTAGGCCATTATGACAGATTGAGGTGGCTAATCACACATGTTGACCAGCGAAGAGATACATCCCGACAATGCGAACCATGCGAATTCCGGCGAGGGCTTCGGCGGCAATGACGGCACGCGGAGGCTTCAACGCTATAGCGCTATCCATTCCATCGAGCGACTGGCATCGAACGAGCGAGATGGCTACATTCTTCACGGAGAGCAGGCGAGTCTCGCGATCATCGCGCACGCCGACGGGATCATTCGGCTGAAGTTGGCGCACCGAATCAACGGTGCCCAGGCCGCGGCGCCCGATTTGCGGACAACGCCGGCTATTCTGGACTCTGCCTCATCCGGTGATGCAATCTCTTACTCCGAGGATGAGTCGCATTATAGGCTGCAGCTAGCCAACCTGAGCGTTCACGCTCACAAGCAATCCGGCCGAATCGAAGTGTTCGGCAGCGGCGGCAAGCCGCATAAGGCCGAGGATGTCGGCGGCGGGCCGAACAAGTCCGCGAATAGCGAAAACGTCAAGCCGGACCATTCCGGCGCCAAGTCCGACAGCAACCAAGACCGGGAGCCCCTCCTCGCCTTTTCCTCGATCGAGTGGACGGGCAAGCGCCAAACCGCGTGCACGATCGAGACGCACGAGGATTCCCACTACTACGGTCTCGGGGAGAAGACCGGCTTCCTGGACAAAAAAGGCGAGCGCTACGACATGTGGAACAGCGACGTCTACGAGCCCCACGTTCCGGATATCGACGCCCTGTACCAGTCGATTCCATGGCTCATTCACTATCGATACGGAGCCCCGGCCTCCGGCATCCTGCTGGACGACCCCGGCCGCACGACGTTCGATATGCGAAGCGGCGGGGACGACCGCATCATCATCTCCTCGGAGAACGGCAACCTCGACCTCTATGTCCTGGAAGGTCCGGAGCTCAAAGACGTCGTCAAGCGGTACGCGACGTTGACCGGCCGGCCCCCGATGCCGCCGCGTTGGGCGATCGGCTTCCAGCAATCGCGATACAGCTACATGAGCCAGGAGGAGCTGCTCTCGGTGGCCCGGACCATGCGCGAGAAGCGGATTCCGTGCGACGTTCTTTACCTCGATATTCACTACATGGAAGAGTACAAGGTTTTCACGTGGGACACCGAGCGCTTCCCCGACCCTCGCGGCATGATCGCGGAGCTGGCGGAGATGGGGTTCAAGGTCGTTCCGATCGTCGATCCGGGGGTCAAAAAAGACCCGAGGTATCCGGTTTATGCGGAGGGGGTGCGGAACGGCCACTTCTGCGCCAAGCTGGAGGGGGATCTGTTCATCGGCGACGTATGGCCGGGGCCTAGCGCTTTCACGGATTATTCGGACGAGGCTGCCGCCGAATGGTGGGGAGATCTGCACCGGCATTACATCGATTACGGAATTCACGGCATCTGGAACGACATGAACGAGCCGTCGGTTTTCGGCGTCCCGTCCAAAACCATGGATCTCGACGTCGTCCACCGAAACGGAGACAAACCGAAAACGCACGGCGAGTGGCACAATCTGTACGGGATGCTGATGTCCAAGGCGACTTACGAAGGCATGGCCCGCAACATGGAGGGGGAACGGCCCTTCGTTCTGACGCGCGCCGGCTACGCGGGCATCCAAAGATACGCGGCGGTATGGACGGGAGACAACCGCAGCTATTGGGAGCACATGGCGATGAGCATCCCGATGGTGCTGAACCTCGGCCTGTCCGGCGTCGCCTTCACGGGACCGGACATCGGCGGCTTCTCGCACCACGCGTCCGGCGAACTGCTTGCCAGGTGGACCCAGCTCGGCTCGCTGTATCCGTTCTGCCGCAACCATAGCGCCATCGACACGATCCGTCAGGAGCCTTGGCTTTTCGGCGAGCGGGTGGAAGCCGTCTGTCGCGATTACCTGAGCCTTCGGTATAAGCTCATGCCTTACCTGTATTCTCTTTTCTATGAAGCTAGCTCCGCCGGTCTTCCTATCGTAAGGCCGCTGTTGCTCGAATACCCGCAGGACCGCAACGTCTCGAACCTGTGCGACCAGTTCCTGCTCGGCAAAGACATGCTCGTAGCTCCGGTTCTGCGTCCGGGAACGCCGTCGCGTTCCGTCTACCTGCCCGAGGGAACCTGGTACGATTACTGGACGGGAGAGAAGCACGAGGGAGGACGCTCGATCCTTGCGGAGACGCCGCTGGAGAAAATGCCGATCTACGTTCGCGCCGGCGCGATCATCCCCGAGCAGGCTCTTACGCAGCATGCGAACGAGCGTCCGGAAGGTCCGACGAAGCTGACCATCTACTCCGGAGGAGAAGGAAGCTTCTCCTTGTTCGAAGACGACGGTCTCACCTTCGGCTACGAGAAGGGCGCCTATCGCCTAAGAGACTTCGAATGGAAGGAGTCCGCGAGCGGCCGAACGCTGGCTTCCTCCTTGCGGAACGACGGCTATCCGGGGCTGAGCCGCGAGCTTGAGATCGTCATCGAGCAAGCCGGCCTAAAGCCGGCTTCCATCGAGCTGGCCGGAAGCGCGGAGCCCGTCCAGTGGTCGTACGACGCAGCCTTCAAGCGAATCCGAATCCCGGTCCCCGGCGACGGCGATTTCCTTTTGACCATCAAGAATTAATCGGAGGACAGTTCCCTGGCAAGCAGGCCATAGGGGACTGTCTTTCTTCGTAAAAAACCACCTAAAGATTAGGGAAACGCACCTCGAAATGTAAGCGCTTATTTAATAGGATGGGAGGGTACTCATCAATCTAGAGGAGGGTATCTCTTCATGGCAAGGTTACGAGCATGGCTTTCCCGATTCCTGGCGGCGATTATGCTGCTGACCGCGGCCCCCGTGTATGCGGAAGGCACGGGAACGGGAGCGGGTACGGAAGGCGAGCAGGCTGCAACGGGCAACGGTCCGGCGGCCATCGAGACTTCGGTGCAATCGGCCGTCTACGTACGGATTCAGAACAAGTGGCAAAGCAACTTCCTGTACGAAGCGTCGGACGGAATCGTTCGATACGGAATGACGGCGCCGAGCGACGAGTCCTCTCAGTGGCAGATCGTCGACGACGCCGAGGGAACGAAGCGGATTCAGAATCGCAAAACCGGCCATTACATAACGATCGAGAACGTCAGCCAGCGCCGGGACGCCTTGACGGCACGCGAGGCGGAGACGAGCACGCCGGAGACCCGGTGGCTGATCGAGCCCGCCAGCCGCGAAGGGTACTCGCTGATCAAGAGCGCGACCGTCCCTTCGTCGAGCAACCTCGTCATCCACGAGGAGGATCAGCTAGGCTACGCGGAGGCGAGCAGCGACATCAACGTGACCTTCGAGAGCCCGCAGTGGAAGCTCGTGCCGGCCTCGGATCCGATCCCCGTGCGAATTCGCAATCAGGAACGGGTCGGGCAATATTTGTTCGTGAAGAGCAACCCGGAAGCGCCGGATCGGCCTAACGACGTGGTCGCCTACGGCAAAGTCGAGCCGGGCGACGCGAACGCCGAATGGTTCCTGGAAGAGGGAGAAGACGGCCGAATCAAGCTTCGCAACCGGGCTACCGGCCAATATGTCGTTCAATTCGGACCGGACGATTTTTGGCGGAAAATCGAGATGGGCACCGGAGACAATACGGCCGCGACGGAGTGGATCGTGTCCGCGGCCATAGGCGAATCCGGCGTTCCCCAGGCGGGCTATGTTACTTTCCAGAGCGCGCTCAATCCGGCCTACGTGCTGAACAGCCAGTTCCCGGACGATACGTTTGCCCGTTCCAACGATTGGTCGAACGTTCAGAGAGCCAACGCCCATTGGAGAATCGAGCCGGTCTGGGAAAAGCCGGCGCACATCGTGAACTTCACGGAAGGCGACGCGGGGACGGATTATCTGTACGAGGATAACGGAGTCGTGAAGCATGGCGCCCTAGGGACGGAAAATGCTTATAATCCGCTCTACCAATGGGTTGTCGAGGATTACGACGGCGCGAAGAGGATCCGCAACGCGGCCACCGGGCGCTATATCGAAGCCGGAAGTCCTCTAATCACGCAGGACGCTTCCGTCTTGGGAAGCTCGGCACAGTGGCAGCTTCAAGCGTCGCTGCAATACGACGATTATGTCACCATTCAGAGCGTCGCGAATGCCGGCGAATTCATCCATATGGCCGAAAGCGACGAGAACGTCCAGTCCGCCGCCGTCGATCCGAATTCGAACGGGGCGCAGTGGCTGCTGGAGGACCCGTCGGTTCCGGCGGACGGCTCTAACCCGTACGTTCGCATTCAGAACGTTTGGCAGCCCTACGTGCTCTACGAAGATGACAACGGGGACCTGAAGTACGGCAATCCGAGAACGGACCAAAGGGATCAATGGCAGATCCAGAAGTACCACGGACGCAAAAGAATCCAAAACCGCGCCACCGGCCATTACATCAACATTGAGTCGATGAAGGAAGGGCGGATCCGCGTCACGGACGTTCAGGACGATTGGACCAGCGCGATCTGGGTCATCGAGACGGTCAGCGGAGCGAAGCTGATCCGCAGCGTGAACGATCCCGCGACGGGAGGGGAGACCGATCGCCTGATCAACCTCCAGAACCTGACGAAGTACGCCGAATACGCGATGATCAATCGCGGCTGGGGCAGCCCGAAGTGGACGTTCGTCACGGTATCCGACGACCTCCCGCAGTACGCGCGTCTCATCAATAAGCAGACGAATCAACCGCTGTTCGAAGAAACGAACGCCGAGGACCCTACCCAAGGGACGGTCAAATACGGGGAAAAGGACGCTTCCGACGCCTCTTCCGTCTGGGAGCTGGAGGATGCGGGCGACGGCTCGATCCGCCTGAAGAACTCGGCGACGGGCAACTACGTCGCCATGGAGAACGTCGGCGGCGACGTCGAGCTCGCGGATCCGCCTCAGCATCTGCAAACGCTGAAGACGATCTATCCGGTGTGGGGAAGCGCGAAGTGGTTCCTTGAAGACGCGACAGACGAAGGGTATGTCACTTTCCGAAGCGCCTGGGCGTCCCACTACATCCGCGCGGAGGACAGCGGCGGCGGAGTGAAAGTCAGCAAATCCGTCAAAGCCGAGGACGGCACGATCGCCGCTTCCGCGGAGTATAAGATAGAAGCGGTCGACGCGGCCAGCCCGCAATGGCCGGAAGGCTACGTGCAGATTCGCAGCGCGTTCAACCAACAATTCTTGTACGAGAACGCGTCCGGAGTCGTTTTTTACGGCGATGTCGCTCCGTCCAACGGATATTCGCATTGGCTTCTGGAGACGACCGATGGTCAAACCCGCATCAAGAACCGGGTGACGGGCCATTACCTCGCGGCTAGCGGGGATTACCGCTACCTGGAGAGCGTCTCCTCGAACGCTTCCGACGCGAAGACGCAGTGGGCGCTGGAAGCGGCGGCCTCGGACGGCTCGAGCCTTCGCATACGCAGCCTGAACGAGGGCATGGACGATGAATACGTTCATGTCAACGGCTCGGCCGGTTACGCGGAGAGAGGGCTGCTGCCGGTGTCTTACGGTTCTCTGTTGTGGCAGCTTTCCGCCGCTCCGGCGGAGTACGAGACTCCGATTGACGGAGGAGAACGCAACGAACAGACGAGCACGCCCGTTCAAGACGACACCCGTTACGTCATGATCTCCATCGGAGGGAAGAAGCTGACGGAGACCAACGGCGCGATCTCGTTGTCGGAGACGAGCGGCCGGTCCTCCGAGTGGCTGCTTCAGGATTTTAACGGCCGCAAGCTTCTCCAAAACCGGGAGTCGGGACATCTGCTGGCCGTTTCGGATAACGGACAGTTAACGGCGCTCTCGGAATCTCTCCGAATTCTGAATTCGGCACAGTGGACGGTAGAAGAGACGTTAGGCTACCGGACCGTTCGCAGCGCGGCGAATCCGTCGCTCTACCTCTTGAATGCGGGAGGCGCCGCGAAGCTCGGCTCATCCTCTAACGCGGGCGACGTCCGATGGACATTCGATCCGGTGATCGCCGATGTCGTCTATGAGGCGGAAGAGGCTTTCGCAAGCGGCGAAGTCTCGGCGGGGAATGAAGCGTATGCGGAAGGCTTCGGCACCGCGGGCGACAAGCTGATCTGGGCGGTCAACGCTCAAGCGGCAGGAGCTTATGAAGCCAAGCTTCGTTACCGCTCGGCCGCGGAGAACGAGAAGAGCCTCGGCCTGTACGTGAACGGCGAGCGCGTTCAAACGCTGTCGCTGGCGGGAGCGGACGAATGGACCGAGCAGTCGCTGCAGCTGACGCTGCGCTCCGGAATCAACTCGGTAGCGCTTCAGGCTGACGGGGACGCGTCCGGAACCGTTCAGATCGACTCGCTTACGGTGAACGACAGCGTAGCGAAGGCATATCGCGGAGCGGCTCTGCCGTACATTACGTACGAAGCCGAGCAGGGCATCACCAACGGCGCTCTTATCGGACCGTCCCGCACGTACCGCGAAGTCGCTTCCGAGGCTTCGGGCCGTCAGGCGGTGAAGCTGTCCGAGACCGGCGAGTACGTGGAATTCCGGACGGCCAAGGACGCCAACTCGATCGTGCTGAGGTACTCCATTCCGGACAGCGAGGACGGACAGGGGCTTAACGAGACGCTGGGCCTCTACGTGAACGGCGAATTCCGCCGGAAGCTGGAGCTCACCTCGAAGTACGCTTGGGAATACGGCAGCTATCCTTGGTCGAACGATCCTAAGCAAGGCAGCGGGCACCGCTTTTTCGACGAGATCCATGCTCTCATAGGCGACGTTCCGGCAGGCTCCACGATCCGGTTGGAAAAGGATGCCGACAGCAAAGCCGACTATTATATCGTGGATTTGGCCGAACTCGAGCAGGTCGCGGATCCGTTCGCGAAGCCGGAAGGGTTCGTATCCGTCACGGAGTACGGGGCGGCCGCGAACGACGGGCAGGACGACACGGCCGCGTTCAAGCAGGCGATGGCGGCTGCGCAAGCGGCGAACTCCGGCGTCTGGTTCCCGGCGGGCGAGTTCGAGCTCGGGGACGGGCTGCTCTACCTGGACCAAGTGACGATCCGCGGCGCGGGCATGTGGCATACCCGGCTGAACGGCGCTAAATTCGTGGGCAAGGGCAGCGACATCCAGGTGTACGACCTGCTCATCGACGGGGGCATCAACGAGCGGGACGACGAAGCGATCACGAACGCTTTTCACGGGGGCTTCGGTCCGGGGTCGGTCATTCAGAACGTGTGGATCGAGCATACGAAGGCCGGCCTGTGGCTGACGAAGCTGAAGGAGAGCGACGAATATACGCACGGTCTCTACATGGTGGGGCTGAGAATCCGCAACCTGATGGCGGACGGCATCAACTTCTGCGTCGGCACGGCGGACAGCATGATAGAGCAGTCGGACATCCGTTATCCGGGCGACGACGGCATCGCGATCTGGTCGGCGGAAGGGCGGGCCAGCATCCGCAACGTAGCGCGCTTCAACAACGTCTCGCTGCCTTGGCTGGCGGACAACATCGTCGTGTTCGGCGGCACCGACAACAAGGTGCAGGACAACGTCGTCTCCGATACGATCACGAACGGAGCGGGCATCGCGGTGTCGACTCGATTCAATCCGGTACCGTTCGAAGGCACGACGATCGTGGAACGCAACACGATGATCCGCACCGGCAGCTACGACACGGGCTACCAACGCGATCTCGGCGCCCTCTGGGTGTTCGCGAGCGACAAGGATCTCGGCAGCGAGATCGTCATCCGCGACAACGTCGCGCTGGATAGCACCTACCTGGGCATTGCCGTGCAAGGGGATTTCGCTCTGCAGAACGTGCTGCTGGAAAACATCGTCATCGACGGAGCGGGGACGCAGGGCATCGAGATCGCTTCGAACGTTAAGGGGTCGCTTAAGGCAGACAACGTTATTCTTCGTGGAGCCCGGATCGGCGACGTATCGAACGCATCGTCAGCGTTCACGGTCAACGAATCGGGCAAAGGCTTCTCGAGCCTGTCGATTCCGTTCAGGCTGTACGCGGGATCGGAAGGGAACGCAGCGGCCGGCTTAACTCTGAAGTCTGGCGATAAGGTATCGCTGAAGATCGTTCATAAGACCGAAGGGGACGTGACTTCGAAAGCGGAGTTTGCGGTCGTAGGCGGGCAAGCGGCAAGCGTATCCGCGGACGGACAGTTGATCGCCCTTCAATCGGGCTCGACGTACCTTCTCGTAACGGCGCTTGGCGAAACGAGAGCTTATCCGGTGACGGTGAGCTCGGCCGGGACGGGCGGTGTCGGCGTCGGTCCGAGCACCCCGGCGCCTTCCGGCACGGCGGCCAATGACCGCCGATTGACGGAAGCGAAGGAGGAGAAAGTAACCTTCGACGCAGGGGCTTCCGGCGCTAACGGAGTCGTGTCGTTCAGCGTGCAGGGCCTGCTCGCTGCCGGCAAAGCGAACCCCAAAGGCGTTATCGTCGTGACGAACGGCTCCGCTTCCTACTCGCTGTCTCTCTCCGTAATCGCGGAGCTTCTGGAGAAGAGGGCGATCCCGGATCCTTCCAAGGCCGTCTGGAGCTTTATCGTTCGCCCGGCTGACGGGGATACGGCCTCCGACGCGAAGGAAGCGGCCGGCAAACAAGGAATCGAGCTCGCGGGAGCTCCGGTCGAGTTCAATCTCGTTCTGGAAACGGGCGGCGTCCGCGAAGAGATCGGAAGCTTCGGCTCGACATATGTCGAACGCACCCTTGAGGTCGATGGCGTTCTGGATCCAAGCCGTCATACCGTTCTCGTCTTCGATCCAGAGCAAGGCACCTTCCGCTTCGTGCCGGCTGCGTTCTCTTCGGCGGGCGGGAAGACGATGATCAAGGTTCTCAGCGCGTCTAACAGCCTTTATGTGGTGGCGAAGCACGAGAAAACCTACGCGGACATCGCCTCGCACTGGGCTAAGGCGGATATCGAGCTTCTAGCCTCCAAGCTCATCGTGAACGGAGTGTCCGAGCAGGAATTCGCTCCGAATCGTCCGATTACCCGGGCCGAATTCGCGTCGCTGCTCGTTCGATCGTTCGGCCTGAAGCACCAAGAAGGATCCGGCAGCAAGACCTTCAAGGACGTTCCGGCCGGCGCTTGGCATGCGGCGGACGTGGCTGTCGCCGCCGAATACGGCTTCGTGCAAGGCATGGAGGATGGCGCCTTCCATCCGGGTGATCGCATCACCCGCGAGCAGATGGCGGTCATGATCGCCAGGGCTCTCGCCTTCGCTTCGGGCGGAACGCTTCAGAAGGCGGACGGGCAAGCGCTCGCGGCGTTCCCGGACCGCGCCGCGATCTCGGATTGGGCGCGGGAGGCGGTCGCTCAAGCAGCGGGCGCGGCCATTCTGCAAGGAACGGCCGACGGCCGGTTCGCGCCGTCGGTGGAGGCCACCCGCGCGGAAGCGGTAACGATGCTGAAGCGGTTGCTTCAGGCGGTCGGATTTATCGATTGAACTTCGAAATGAATCTTGAAATGCTAGATATGTGATATAATGGGAGAATCCTAAGCCGGAGGGGGATCCCATGGAATACGAGATCAAGCGGAAGCTTCCGCCCCTGATCAAAGAGTCGGGGTGGACGGTCGACGATTACTTCGAGCTGCCGGAAGACGGCAACCAATACGAGATCGTCGACGGCATTCTGGAGCTGAAGCCTTCTCCGACGACGGATCACCAACGGGTCATCCGGCAATTGGACCACGTATTATCGGACACCTGCGAATCCCAATACATCATGATCCTGTCGCCGATCGACGTGATCCTATCCGAACGCGAGACCCGTCAGCCCGATCTGCTGATGGTTCATCGCAGCCGCTCGGAAATCGTTCGCCGCAACGGCATCTACGGTCCCCCGGATCTGGTCGTGGAGCTGCTCTCCGCGAACAGCGCCAAGCGGGACCGGGTCATGAAGCGGAAGTCGTACGCGAAGTTCGGCGTGCCGGAGTATTGGATCGCGGATTACGAGCACCAGACGATCGAGCAATACGTCTCCGCGGCTCCCGGAGAGCCTTACGAGCTAATGAACGTATTCGCAGCTGGCGACACGGTGACGTCGGAGCGCCTTCCTTGCGTAAAGTTCGTCGTGAAGGATGCATTGCAAATCATATAAATGGCTAAGAAGGCGATAGGGAGAAGGTTCCCTATCGCCTTCGCTTCATCCGGACACGACGTTCGCCGGAGATCCGCCGATGAAGCTTCGCAGGTTGGAGACGGCGACGTCCAGCAGCCGTCTGCGGGCTTCCGACGAAGCCCAGGCGATGTGCGGAGTCACGATGCAGTTGCGGGCGGACAGCAGCGGGTTGTCCGCTGCCGGAGGCTCCGACGACAGAACGTCGACGGCGGCGCCCGCAAGGCGCCCTTCGTTTAGAACGGCGGCGAGGTCCGCCTCCGCGATCAGCTTGCCGCGCGCGGTGTTGACGAGCAGCGCGCCGGGTTTCATCAACGCGAGCGTGTCGCGGTTGATGAGCCGCTCGGTTTGCGGAGTCAGCGGGCAATGCAGGCTGACGACGTCCGATTCGCGAAGCAGCGTGTCCAGCGGAACGCGGGGAACGTGCGGAGCGGCGGCGCCCGGCGAAGCGGCCGCCGAGCCCGGCCGTCCCGAGGCGACGACCCGCATGCCGAAGGCGGCCGCGATCCGCGCCACGCTCTCGCCGATGCGGCCCATTCCGACGATGCCGAGCGTTTTGCCTGCCAGCTCGGTGAGAGGGGAACGCCAGTAACAGAAGTCGGGACTGTCCGCCCAGTCCCCTTCGCGAGCGGACTCGCTATGAGCGCCGACTTGGTGACACAGCTCCAGCAGCAGCGCGAAAACGAATTGCGCGACCGATTCCGTCCCATAAGACGGAACGTTGGATACTGTCACCCCGCGATTCGCCGCGGCGGCGATATCGACGATGTCGTAGCCGGTCGCCAGCACCCCGATATAGGCGAGCTCTGACAGCTGCGCGAGCGCGTCCGCCCGCAGCGGCGTTTTGTTCGTCAGGAGCGCGGAGGCTCCTTGGCTTCTCTCCACGATGAGATCCGCGGGAGTCCGGTCGTACACGACGACCTCGCCCAGCTCCCGCAGCCCTTCCCAGCTAAGATCGCCGGGATTCAGCGCGTATCCGTCCAGCACGACGATGCGCATAAGCGATGCCTCCTTCCGGGCGCGATTGCGATAAACCGAGGCCCGAATCTTGTTCCTCCTATCGTATCGGATCGGGCTCGGAAGCTCAACGTCGCTCCGGGAACTTTTAACCAATCCTCGCGTTTATAGGAAGACAAGCATGCCGATTCCATTATAGGGGGACTTAGAATGCCGATTCGATTCCGGGCGAAATCCGCGATAGCCGCTCTGTGCGCAATGGTCATCCTGCTAGGGGGTTGCTCAAAGGCTAACGACCACAGCCAAGAGATGGATTCCAACGTGCTGATCCACTTCGACAAGCAGGATCGCCAGCGCATGAATCAGTTTATCGAAAGAGCCGATGAAGGGAAGTTCGATTACGTGCTCGCCGTCATCAGCTCGTTCGAAGGCGGCAAAGTCATCTATGACCTCATCTCCGACCAGCAAGACGGCAAGCTCCATGTGACGATCGACGATACCCGGGACGCCTACGCCGGCATGAACAAGGGCCAGAAAAAGTATGTATGCGAGGATATCGGCTGGGCGGAAGCCTTCGGATCCGAGAAAGTCAGGCTGTCGGGGTGCGATGGCGCGGAAGCGGAAGGGTTTTTAATCGGATTCGGCAAATAACCCCTTGTCAAAACTAATTCCATTAGTTATTATAAAACTAATCCAATTAGTTAATCCAAAGGAGCGGTCCGAAAATGAAGATTACCCGTGAGCAGTCGGTTTATCAATTGGCGTTCCTGCCTCGTCTTTTTCCGGTGAATGCGTACTTCGTGGAGGAAGAAGACGGCCTGACCCTGATCGACGCGGCTATGCCGTTCAGCGTCAAGGGCATCATGAAGGCAGCCGAGACAATCGGCAAGCCGATCGCGAGAATCGTGCTGACGCACGCCCACGGCGACCATATCGGCGCGCTCGATGGCCTGAAGGCCGCCCTTCCGGACGCGAAGGTATACATCTCGGCGCGGGACGCTCGGCTGCTCGCGGGCGACAAGACCTTGGACGCCGGCGAAGCCGGACCGATCAAGGGATCGATTCCGAAGCCCGGAAGCATCCGGACGAAGCCGGACGTTCTTCTTCGCGAAGGGGACCGGATCGGTTCGCTCCAAGCGATCTCGACCCCCGGCCACACGCCAGGCTCGATGTCGTTCCTCGACACCCGCAATCTCGCCTTGATCGTAGGGGACGCTTTTCAACTGAGAGGCGGTATCGCGGTTTCGGGCCAGACGCGGCCGTTGTTCCCGTTCCCGGCCATGGCCACTTGGAGCAAGGAAGCGAGCCTGGCGAGCGCTCTCAAGCTGCAGCAGCTGAAGCCTTCGCTTCTTGCGGTGGGTCACGGCAGCATGCTCGCGAATCCTCAAGAAGCAATCTCCCGCGCCATCGAGACGGCGAAGCGCAATCTACAATCCCAAAGGAGCCATGATTCCCATGTCACCCAGAATCGGACTTGATCTTCCCACTCTTCTAGACGCGGCAACGGAGATGGCGGACCGGCAAGGACTGGAAGCCGTCACGCTTGCTTCGCTGGCGAGCAAGCTGAACATTCGTTCCCCGTCCCTCTACAACCACGTGAACGGCCTTCCGGAGCTGCGACGCCAGCTCGCTTTCAAGGGCTTGGAGCTTCTTCTGGCCAAAATCGACGGCGAGGTCGCGAATCTCTCCGGCGATGAGAAGCTGATGGCTTTCTGCCGAGCCTACCTGTCGTTCTCGCGCGAGCATCCGGGCTTGTACGCGGCCATTCAACGGGCTCCGGAGCCGGATGACGAGGAGCTGAAGCGAGAGATGGCCGTCGTCGTCGAACGCGCCGTCGAGACGATCGGCGCCTATGGCTTGCAAGGCGACGCGGCCATTCATGCCGTTCGCGCCGTCCGCAGCTTCCTGCATGGCTTCGCGTCCTTGGAGAGCCAAGGAGGCTTCGGCATCCCGCTCGATCTGGACGAAACGTTTCGACTTATGGTCGAGACGTTTATTGCCGGCGTCAAAACGATCCGAAAATCGAATGAAGGAACGATTTAAGGAAGGGGAATCTCCATGAGCTTTATCGTGTTCATGCTGCTTTTCACGCTTGGCTGCGGGTGGCTGGATGCCCGGGCCCGCCGTACGAATTCTAGCCGGGGGAGGAGGTGAACGGCCATGTTCGCAGGTCATTTCGCGCTGGCGGCGGCTGTTAAGTCCCGCGCGCCGCAAGTCCCGTTATGGGCTCTTATGCTGAGTACGCAATTGCTCGATGTCGCGTTCGTTCCGTTTCTGCTGACCGGCAAGGAGACGATAGAGACGGTTGAAGGAGCGGAGGGCTACGGAAGCAGCCTCATTCATGCCGATTATACGCACTCGTTGGTCGGCGCGCTGGTTCTGGCTCTGCTGGTCGGATGGTTGGCGGGGAGACGCTGGGGGCGCAAGTCCGGAGCGATCGTCGCGGCGGTGACGATGAGCCATTGGGTGCTGGATCTTGTCGTCCATCGCGAGGATCTTCCGCTGCTGCCCGGCAATGCGGGAGATCTTCCGCTGCTCGGTTTAGGCCTCTGGCAATGGCCGGCGGCCAGCATCGTCGTAGAGCTGCTGCTCATCGTCGTTGGAGCCGCTATGTATGCAAGGTCTCTCCTGGCGGACAGAAAGCGGGCTCTGCGTCGGGCAACCGCAGCTAAGGGTTCGGCGCGCGGAAACTGGGCCGTCTGGAGCGGAACCAGCATGGGAGCGCTGCTCGCGCTGTCTTTAATATGGGATGTCGCCGGTCCGGGTTGAGAACGCTCCGAGAGGAGAGAATAGCGTATAACGTTGACGAGACGGCCGTTTCGGGAGTATGATACTTACAAAAAGTAACTAAATATCGCCGGGTAGGTAAGTTGGGAATTTATCGAGCGGAGATTTTAGTTAGGCAAGGAGGGCATTCCGATGCCGAAAAGCATCCATCCCGATACGCAAATCGGTCTCGTGCGCCTGAAGGTAAGCAACCTGGAGCGTTCGATCCGTTATTATCAACAGATCATCGGATTCAACTTCGTTCGGGAGCAGGGCGACACGGCCGAGCTGTCGGCGGATGGCGATCGCCCGCTGCTGCTTCTCGAGGAAGTTCCGAATCCGGTGCCGCTTACGCGCAGGCATGCCGGCCTGTACCACTTCGCCATCCTCGTGCCGGACCGCAAGTCGCTGGGGGTAACCGTTCGGCATCTCGCCGAGAACGGCGTTCCGCTCGGGCAAGGCGACCACTGGGTGAGCGAAGCGTTCTACTTGAACGATCCGGACGGCAACGGCATCGAGATTTACGCGGACCGGCCGAGAGAGCAATGGGAATACGACGAGCTTGGACAGGTAAAAATGGGCACGGACCCGGTAGACGTGGAGAGCCTGCTGCTTCTCGCGGACAACGAGCCGTGGGAGGGACTGCCTGCGGGGACGACGATGGGGCATATCCATCTGCATGTGTCGGGGCTCCCCGACACCGAGCGCTTCTACTGCGGCCTGCTTGGCTTCGACTTGGTGACGAAGTTCGGAGATTCCGCGCTCTTCATTTCCGCCGGCGGGTACCATCACCATATCGGCCTCAATACGTGGGCTGGCGTCGGCGCGAAGCTCGCGCCGGATGGGGCGGTCGGCCTCAAGGATTACGAGCTCGTCGTGCCGGACCGTTCGGCGTTTGACGAGATCGAAGGCCGGCTGAAGGCGGCCGATTACCCGTACCAGCTTGACGGCGGGGAGCTTTGCGTGAAGGACCCGACCGGCAACGCGATTCGCGTGGCGGCACGATAAACATAACGTCGGCACTGGGGAGGGTGTCCCGGTGCCGACGTTCGATTATAGGTGAAAAATCATGTTCAGTTCCGTTGTTTCGCTAAATTTGAAGGGATAAGCATGAAAAATCATGCTTATTCTGTTCCATAATCTAAAATGGGCTGAATGAACATGAAATTTCATGTTCAATTCGCTTAAATGCGAAAATCCCGAAAATAAGCATGGAAAATCAAGTTCATGGAGAGGCTCCCCTCAACGAACTCTATCCGTTCAGTCCTGTGCCGTTAAAATAACCGGACCGTCTTTCATGATGGCGATCGTGTGCTCGTACTGGGCGGACAGGCGGCCGTCCATCGTGCGGGCGGTCCAGCCGTCCGCGTCGATCTTCATGCGCCACGTTCCGGCGTTGACCATAGGCTCGATCGTCAGGACCATGCCTTCCTTGAAGCGGAAGCCCTTGCCCGGGTTGCCGACGTGGATGAAGCTCGGCTCCTCGTGCAGCTCCCGGCCGACGCCGTGGGCGGCGAGCTCGCGCACCATGGAGTAGCCGTGCGCTTCGGCATGCTTCTGCAGCGGATGCATCGCGTCGCCGATCCGGTTGCCGATAACGGCGTGCTCGATTCCGATGTAGAGGCACTCCTTCGTGACGCGCATCAGCTTCTCCGCTTCCTCGGACATTTCCCCGACTCCGTAGCTCCACGCCGAATCCCCGATCCAGCCGTCGAGCTGGGAGACGATGTCGATCTTGACCAGATCTCCGTCCTTCAATGGGGTCTTGTTCGGAAAACCATGGGCGATCACGTCGTTGACGGAGGCGCAGGTGGCGTATTTGTAGCCTTTGTAGCCCTTCGTGTAGGCGCGGGCGCCCGCGCGGTGAAGCATATCGTCGACGAGCTCCTCGATATCCCAGGTCGAGACGCCCGGGCGGATCATCTTCGCGATCTCGCGATGGCAGGCGGCGACGATCGCGCCCGCCGGCTTCATTTGTTCAATCTCGCTTGGCGATTTTAAAGTAAGCAAGGATCAGCTCTCCTCTCGTGCTTGCGCAGTCTGTTTGATTCCGGTCAGGAGCAGGCGGGACGTGCGGTCCGCATCCAGCGCGGGATGGTTATGGTACAGCCATAAGCCCGCGCATCCGACCAGCGAGCCGACGAGCAGGCTCGCGGTCTCTTCGGCCGAGCGTGGCTCGATGACACCCGAGACAGCCTCCGCAATCGGTTCGAACAGCTCCGACCGGAAGCGTCTCGGCAGCTCCCCGATCGCGCTTGCGGGCAGTTGATGGAACTTCTCGGATGCCATTTTGTACAGGATAAAGGTTGCCGGCTCCTCCGCCCACAGCTTGAGAAGGTCCGCGCCGAATCGCTCGAGGACGTCCCAGGAAGGAGCTTCCGTTCGCAGACGGTTCTCGGTCAGCTCGCGGGCGGTCTCGAAGGCTCCCCAGAGCAGGTCGCTCAGCATCGTGAATTTATTGTTGTAATAGTGGTAGACGGTACCGTAGCCGATTCCCGCCCGCAGCGCCACGTCTCGGATCTCGAAGGCGGTTCCTCTCGTCAGGTAAACGTCGGCGGCCGCGGATCGGATCTGGCGGAAGCGCTGTTCGCGGATAACGTCGTTCTGCTCCTTCGTTCGGGGCGACATGAGGGAGTCCTCCTTCGGAGTTTATTTTTGACCTACTGTCATGTCGATATAAAACAAAAGTACGCCAAATACAGGGTAGTGTCAAGCGGAGGAACGCCCTGAAATCGGCCGTCTTCCCAACCGCCTTCGGCAAAGGGTACAATGGAAGCGGAAACAACGTTCTCGGAAGGCATCTATTCCATCCTTGGCCAAGGGGGTACAAGCGGTTGAAATTATCCATCTGCACGGATGCGGTTTATCGCGGGGTTCCGACCTCGGAAGCGATTCGCTCGGCGCGGCAAGCCGGCTTCGAGGCAATCGAATTCTGGTCCTGGTGGGACAAGGACCTGAACGCGATCCGCGAGGCGGCGAAGGCTCATGACGTGACGATAACGACGTTCTGCACGCGTTTCGTCAGCTTGATCGACCCGGAGAAGCGCGGCGAGTACCTGGAAGGGCTCAAGCAATCGATCGAGGCTGCCAGGAGCTTGGATTGTTCGCGTCTCATCACCCAAACCGGCAATGACCGCGAAGGCGTCTCGCGCGAGCTTCAACGTCAGCATATGATCGACGGGCTGAAGGAGTGCGTTCCCTTGCTGGAGGAAGCGGGCGTTACGCTGCTCGTCGAGCCGCTCAACACGGCGGTCGATCATCCCGGCTATTATTTGTCGTCCTCGGAGGAGGCATTCCGGGTCGTCCGCGAGGTCGGCAGTCCGAACGTCAAGATCCTCTACGATATTTATCACCAGCAGATAACGGAGGGCGATCTGGTGCGGACGATCCGAGCGAACCTGGAAGGGATCGGGCACTTCCATGCGGCCGGCCATCCCGGCAGAGGCGAGCTTCACAACGGGGAGATCAACTATCCGTACGTTTTCGCCGCCATTAAGGAAGCCGGATATCAGGGCTATGTAGGGCTCGAGTATTTCGGCAAGGAGCCGACCGAAGCCGCTCTCGCGCGGGCTTTGGGGATGGCGAGGTAAGAGCGCTTTATCGACATAAGGAACGAGGCAGAGGCGGCCCCGGCGGGGTCGCCTTTTGTGTTGGCAAGGCACCCTCTCCGGGAGGCGAAGAAACTCGCTTTTTCTATAAATCGGTATTAACTGGGGGTTTTTCAGAGGTTGTTAAGCCGCAGGCAGTATCATAATTGGTGCTTGTCCATCACAAAGCAGTTTCTCTATCCATTTTGAAAGGAGATTACACCATGAGCGATCCGTATGTTGGCGAAATTCGCATGTTCTCCGGCAATTACGCTCCGCCGGGATGGGCGGTTTGCATGGGGCAGGAACTGCTTGTTTACGAATATAGGGAGTTGTTCGAACGGATTGGAACTCTTTATGGAGGCGATGGAAAAAGGACGTTCGCGCTGCCAGATCTCCGCGGGCGCTTGCCGATTCATTACGGCATGTCATCCTCCGGCACGCCCTATGCGCTCGGGCAGAAAGGCGGGTCCGAGCAAGTGAAGCTGATGACGTCCCAATTACCCGTGCATACGCATACGGTACGCGCAAATTCGGCGCAGGGAATGACGGACGGTTCCGCCGATCGCTTCTTGGCAGCCGGGACCGTTAACGGATTCTCGGTTGAAGCGCCCAATGCCTGTTTGAATGCTTCGGCGATTTCCTCCGCAGGAGGAAACCAGCCGCATGACAATGTCATGCCGTTTTTTCCGTTAACGTTTATTATCGCGCTTCGGGGCGAACGCCCGCTGCCGGGAGAATGGCATAGATAAAACCATCAACCCTTGAGGAGGAAGCAAGTTGCCCGATCCTTATGTTGGAGAAATTCGCGTTTTTGCACACGGCGCCGTTCCGGCCGGATGGCTGCCCTGCAACGGTCAGCAACTCGATGTCCAAACCCATTACGCTTTGTTTACGATTCTCGGTACTCAATTCGGAGGCGACGGGATCAAGACCTTTGCTTTGCCCGATCTGCAAGGCCGAGTTCCTCTTTGTCCAAGTCCGTCGATCGCTCCCGGTTCCGCAGGAGGCTCGGAGGAACATGCGCTTACCATTGCCGAAATGCCCGGACATGCGCATCGGCTTTTTGCGGGAACCGATACGGCGACCGTCCTTCCGGATGAGGCGGCATGGGGATTTTCGAGCTCGGTTTCTTATCGTTCCGAGAGCAATACGACGATGTCGAGACATGCTTTGGCCGTTGCCGGAGGAAATCAAGCACACTCGAATATGCAGCCTTATCTCTCTCTGAACTACTGCGTATGCGAGAGAGGAATTTATCCCCAGGCGGAAGGCGGGTTCAGCGATGACCCATTCGTCGGCGAAATTCGTCTTTTCGCGGGAACGTTTGCGCCATACGGCTGGGCGTTCTGCGACGGACAGAGCATGAATATCCGGGATTACATGGCATTAGCCAGCGTTATCTACGTGACATACGGCGGCGATGGTCAAACAACGTTTAAGCTTCCCGATCTAAGAGGATACGCGCCCATGAACTGGGGAGCCGGAGAGGGGTTGACTCCTCGCATTATTGGCGTGACCGGCGGAGAACCAGCCATCGCGCTGACAGAGGAGCAAATTCCGGAACACACCCACGCGCCAAATGCCCAAACGTCGTCGAACACGGCGAATCCGCAAGGCGCCGTCTGGGCAGCGGCTGCAACTGCGAAGGAAGGAGACGGCGGGTCTGCTGTCCGCCCGATGACGGAGCGGGTACCTATGAACGCACAGTCGATTCAACCCAGTGGCGGGGGAGAACCGCACAATAATAGGCAGCCTTATGTAGCCATTCCATTCATTATTTCTTTAGGCGGAATTTTTCCTGCGAGGCCTTGAACTGGTGGATAAAAGTGGGTATCTTTCAGAGATTGTTAAGCCATGGGCAGTATCATAAATGGTGCTTTGGTCATCGAACCGCAGACTCATCTCTATCATTTTTCGAAAGGAGATTTAATAATGAGCGATCAGTATCTTGGGGAAATCCGCATGTTCTCCGGCGCTTACGCGCCTCAAGATTGGGCGTTTTGCAACGGACAGCTCCTTCCGATTAATGGCAATGATGCCTTGTTTACCTTGATTGGAACTCAATACGGCGGGGATGGAAAAACGAATTTCGCTTTGCCCGATTTACGAGGAAGGGTGCCTCTGCACGAAGGAAAGGCAGATTCGGGTACCGTCTATCCGCTTGGGCGGACGGGGGGAACGGAACAGGTTACGCTGAACGAGGGGCAACTGCCCGCGCATACGCATTCGGTCCATGCTCAAGCGCTGGCGGGAAGCTCCGCATCTCCTGCAAACAACTATTGGGCGACCAGTACGATTAAAGAATACTCGAATGAGGCTCCAAACGGTTCTATGAGCGGCTTGGCCGTCTCGTACGTCGGAGGGAATGCCGCGCATAACAACATGATGCCGTTTTTTCCAGTGACGTTTATTATTGCGCTTAAAGGCATTTTTCCATCGTATGGTTGAAATCCGTCAGGCACATAAGGAGGAATAGAAATGGCAGAACCTTTTGTCGGAGAAATTCGTTCTTTTGGATTCGGCATCGTACCCGCCGGATGGATGGCATGCAATGGGCAAGTGCTGCAAATAACGGAAAATTCGGCCTTGTATTCGCTCCTTGGTACCCGATTCGGAGGAGATGGCGTGAAAACGTTCGCTCTTCCTAATTTGCAGGGACGCGTGCCGATTTGCGCGAGCAACCCTAACGCTAAGGTTGCCGCTTCCGGCGGGGAAGAAGGCCATGCGCTCACCATAAACGAAATGCCTTCTCATCAACATGAGGCCACGGCGGGAAGCAATGCCACGACCTCCGATCCGTCGGGAGCCTTCTGGGGAACATCCGACCTCGTATCCTACAATGCGGCGAAGAATCAGACGATGTCTCCCAATGCTTTGAGGACGTCCGGAGGCGGAGCGGCGCATTCGAACATGCAGCCATATACGGTTTTGAATTATTGCATAGCGACTCAAGGCATTTATCCGCCTCAACCGTATTAAGCAGACATAAGGAGGTTCGTTATTCATGGATCCGTATCTGGGCGAAATTCGTTTGTTTGCAGGGCCATTTGCGCCTCAGGGTTGGGCGTTTTGTTTCGGACAGGTTTTGAAGACCATTGAGAATCAAGCGTTATTCACCGTCATTGGCAATATGTATGGCGGCGATGGAAGAGATACGTTCCAGCTCCCCGATTTGCGCGGCCGCGCTCCGATGCATTGGGGGCAAGGGCCGGGATTGACATCCCGATCTTTAGGCGTGGTAGGCGGGGAAACCACGGTAAACTTGACCTTGGATCAAATGCCGGTTCATAACCACTTGCCGGGAACCCATTCCGCGGCAAACGAGACGAGCCCGGTCGGTGCGATTTGGGCAACGACGCAAAAGGTAGGCAAAGCGTCGCCGAAAGCCTATTCGAATGTCGGCTCCGTTCCGATGAACCCGCTGGCGATCGGATCGACGGGCGGGTCTCAAGCGCATAACAACATGCAGCCGTTCCTTGAGCTTAATTTTATTATTGCTTTGGAAGGGATATTTCCGCCTAAGTCGTAATTTTTTTTCGAATACGATTAGTCAGTGAAGGCTTCAAGAAACTGATTTACATGGAGGTAGGCTGTTGTGCGGAGCGGTTCCTTTAACGGCAAAGTTTATAAAAAACGTCTTTTATCCTTAATCACGATATTTGCTTTGATAGCGACAAGTTTGTTGCCTTACGGGAGAGCAGCTGCGGATCCAAGCGAAGTCGTAACTAATTTTAATGCCAGCTTGACGGCCGATCAAAATTTCTACGCTCCTGCGTTTTATTCTGTAGATGCTTGGGTTGACGATTCTTCCGTACAGGCTTCGGGGAGCTCTTTCGGGTTTGACACTTCGAGCCCCAATGCCGAAGATATGCAAGGGAGTTACAATTATTTTGCTGTGGACGTTACGCCGAAAGTCTCGGGTGAGTATACCTTCTTGGTTAACGGTGCAAATCTTAGTCCCGCGGCATCGGGTTGGGGATATAAGAACAGCTCCGGGCAGGACGTCGATGCGGCGGACGACACGGCACTATTCTTATATTCTTCGTTTGATCCCGAACAATCTCTTAGCCAACTTATGGTCGGAAACGACGATGTCGTAAATTATCAACTTTATGATACTTACCATGCAAATAATAATTTCAGGTCAACGTTAACTAGCGTGTTGCTTGAAGCCGGCGTGACGTACACGTTAGTAACAACCAGTTTTCAGGCGAATGTGACCGGTTCTATTTCTTTTAGCATTGCCGGCCCTGACGCGGTGACCCTTTCGGAAAATGAAAACTCAACAGGTTATACCCCTCCGGAACCCGAATTGTCGTACAGCATAGAAGCTATTGCTGACGTTACGTTGGGCGAGCTGATGGCAGGGTATGCATCAGGCGCGCAGGAAACGAAAACGATCACGGTGAAGAATACGGGCACCGGGGATCTGACGAACCTGAAGGCTGAGCTGAGCGGCGACGACGCGGAAGCGTTCGAGCTGACGCAGCCGACTGCAACGCTGAACGGCGGAGCCAGCACGAGCTTTACGGTCAAGGCGGTTGACGGCTTGGCCGCCGGAACGTACGTGGCGACGGTAACCGTCTCTGCGACTAACCTGACGGCGGATGAAACGTTCACGATCACGCAGGTGGTGAACGACGCGCCGACGTACGCGATCGAAGCGATCGAGGACGTAACGGCGACACCGTTGACGGCAGGATACAGCACGGGAGATAAGCAAACGAAGACGATCACGGTGAAGAGCACGGGTACCGGAACGCTGACGAACCTGAAGGCGGATCTGAGCGGCGACGACGCGGAAGCGTTCGAGCTGACGCAGCCGACTGCAACGCTGAACGGCGGAGCCAGCACGAGCTTTACGGTCAAGGCGGTTGACGGCTTGGCAGCCGGAACGTATACGGCGACGGTAACGGTCTCCGCGGACAACCTGACCGACGAGACGTTTACGGTCACCCAGAAGGTGAATGCCGCGCCGACGTACACGATCGAAGCGATCGATGACGTAACGGCGACACCGTTGACGGCAGGATACGACGCGGGCGATAAGCAAACGAAGACGATTACGGTGAAGAGCACGGGCACCGGAACGCTGACGAACCTGAAGGCGGAGCTGAGCGGCGCCGACGCGGAAGCGTTCGAGCTGACGCAGCCGACTGCAACGCTGAACGGCGGAGCCAGCACGAGCTTTACGGTCAAGGCGGTTGACGGCTTGGCCGCCGGAACGTACGTGGCGACGGTAACGGTCTCCGCAACTAACCTGACGAGCGAAACGTTCACGATAACGCAGGTGGTGAACGACGCGCCGACGTACGCGATCGAAGCGATCGATGACGTAACGGCGACACCGTTGACGGCAGGATACAGCACGGGAGATAAGCAAACGAAGACGATCACGGTGAAGAGCACGGGCACCGGAACGCTGACGAACCTGAAGGCTGAGCTGAGCGGCGACGACGCGGAAGCGTTCGAGCTGACGCAGCCGACTGCAACGCTGAACGGCGGAGCCAGCACGAGCTTTACGGTCAAGGCGGTTGACGGCTTGGCCGCCGGAACGTACGTGGCGACGGTAACGGTCTCCGCAACTAACCTGACGAGCGAAACGTTCACGATCACGCAGGTGGTGAACGACGCGCCGACGTACGCGATCGAAGCGATCGAGGACGTAACGGCGACACCGTTGACGGCAGGATACAGCACGGGAGATAAGCAAACGAAGACGATCACGGTGAAGAGCACGGGTACCGGAACGCTGACGAACCTGAAGGCGGATCTGAGCGGCGCCGACGCGGAAGCGTTCGAGCTGACGCAGCCGACTGCAACGCTGAACGGCGGAGCCAGCACGAGCTTTACGGTCAAGGCGGTTGACGGCTTGGCAGCCGGAACGTACGTGGCGACGGTAACCGTCTCTGCGACTAACCTGACGGCGGATGAGACGTTTACGATCACTCAAGTGGTGAACGACGCGCCGACGTACGCGATAGAAGCGATCGAGGACGTAACGGCGACACCGTTGACGGCAGGATACGACTCGGGCGATAAGCAAACGAAGACGATTACGGTGAAGAGCACGGGCACCGGAACGCTGACGAACCTGAAGGCGGAGCTGAGCGGCGCCGACGCGGAAGCGTTCGAGCTGACGCAGCCGACTGCAACGCTGAACGGCGGAGCCAGCACGAGCTTTACGGTCGAGGCGGTTGACGGCTTGGCCGCCGGAACGTATACGGCGACGGTAACCGTCTCCGCGAATAACCTGACCGACGAGACGTTTACGGTCACCCAGGTCGTGAACGCCGCGCCTACGTATGCGATCGAAACGATCGCTGACGTAACCGCAAGCGAGCTGGTGGCAGGCTATGCATCTAGCGCGAAGGAAACGAAGACGATTACGGTAAAGAGCACGGGCACCGGAACGCTGACGAACCTGAAGGCGGAGCTGAGCGGCGCCGACGCGGAAGCGTTCGAGCTGACGCAGCCGACTGCAACGCTGAACGGCGGAGCCGGCACGAGCTTTACGGTCAAGGCAGTTGACGGCTTGGCAGCCGGAACGTATACAGCGACGGTAACCGTCTCCGCGAATAACCTGACCGACGAGACGTTCACGATCACGCAGGTGGTGAACGCCGCGCCGACACCGCTGACGTACACGATCAAAGAGATCGATGACGTAACATTAACGACGTTGACGGAAGGGTATGCGTCAGGCACGCAGGAAAAAAAGAAGATCACGGTGCTGAACAACGGAACCGGGGATCTGACAAACCTGTCTGCTGCGCTAAGTGGCAGCGGAGCGAGCAACTTCGTTCTGACACAGCCGCTGGACTCGAGCTTGGCTAGCGGTGAAGACACAAGCCTTGCTGTAAAAGCGAAGGATAACCTGCCAGCCGGAACGTACACGGCAACGGTAACCGTCTCCGCGAATAACCTCGCGGAAGCAGAGACGTTTACGATCACTCAAGTGGTGAACGCCGCGCCGACGTCGCCGACGTACACGATCGAAGCAATCGGTGATGTAACGGCGAATGAGCTAACGGCAGGATATGCATCAGGCACGCAAGAAGCGAAGAAGATCACGGTGAAGAACACGGGCACCGGGGATCTGATGAACCTGAAGGTTGAACTGAGCGGCAGCGGAGCGAGCGCCTTCGAACTGACGCAACCGCTGGATTCAAGCTTGACCAGCGGAGAAGAAACATCCTTCAAGGTGAAGGCGAAAGATAACCTGCCAGCCGGAACCTACGTGGCGACGGTAACCGTCTCCGCGGACCACCTGACGACGGACGAGACGTTTACGATCACCCAGAAGGTGAACCTGCCTGAAGTACCCGCTAGCCCGCAGAACCTTACAGCTACCGGGGGAGATCGGCAAGTCTCGTTGACTTGGCATCCCGTTGACGGAGCCTCCTTCTACAACATATTTATGGGGACGGCTTCCGGCCGATACGGCAGCGAACCGATCGCGACCGTAACGGATGCGGAAGCAAACGTACCGAACCTGACGAACGGCACCAAATATTATTTTATCGTTAAGGCGGGGAATAACGGCGGACTGAGCTCCGGTTCCAATGAAGCGAGCGCAACGCCGGCAACGGCCCCGGCTGCCCCGAATAATGTCGTGGCTACGGCAGGTAACGGTCAAGCCATCGTGACGTTCACGGCTCCGAATGACAATGGCGGAAACGTGATTACGGGTTACGTGGTAACGGCGATGCCGGGCGGCATTACGGCAACCGGGACGGCAAGTCCTATCACCGTTAACGGGTTGACGAACGGTACGGCTTATACATTCACGGTGAAGGCGTTGAGCCTCGGCGGCAACAGCGCGGAATCGGCCGCTTCTCAGCCGGTTACGCCATGGGCGCCATCCGGCGGAAACGATGGAACGCCTCCGCCTGCCACCGATACGAACGCGCCCGAAGCATCGGATTCGGATGTTGAAGTTCTGGTCAATGGCGTAGTGGAAAAGGCGGGCAAAGCGTCAACGACAACGGTCAACGGCCAAACCGTGACGACGGTTACGGTGGATCAAACCAAGCTTGACGAGAAACTCGCAACGGAAGGCAACGGAGCGCTGGTCACCGTTCCGATTATGACCGGTGCCGATGCGGTGTTCGCCGAGCTCAATGCCCAGATGATCAAGAACATGGAGCTTAAACAAGCGGTAGTCGAGCTCAAGACTCCGAATGCCGCATACAAGCTGCCCGCGCAGCTAATCAACATCGACTCGATTTCCGGACAAATCGGACAGGCGGTAAGCCTGCAAGATATCAAGATCCATATCCAAATTGCCGTGCCGTCGGCAGACACGGCGGAAGTCCTCCGGAACTCGGCAGTGCAAGGCAATTTCGGCATTATCGTTCAGCCGCTTGAATTTACGATTACGGCGACATACGGCGGCCAAACGGTTGACGTCAACCGATTTGAAGCATATGTAGAGCGGACGATCGCAATCCCTGACGGCGTCGATCCGAGCCGTATCACCACCGGTGTCGTGATCGAACCGGACGGAACCGCTCGCCATGTGCCGACTAAAGTCGAACAGAGGGATGGAAAGTACGTTGCGGTAATCAACAGCCTAACGAATAGCACGTATTCCGTCGTTTGGCACCCGGTTGAGTTTGCGGACGTCGCACGCCATTGGGCCAAAGATGCCGTTAACGATATGGGTTCGCGCATGGTCGTTGAAGGTACCGGCAATGGAATGTTCAGTCCCGATCAGAAGGTAACCCGCGCGGAATTTGCCGCCATTATCGTACGCGCATTGGGATTGAAGGAAGAAGGCGGAACCTCGGCATTCGCCGACGTGAAAGCTTCGGACTGGTTCGCCGGGGCGGTGAATACCGCTTTCGCTTACGGGTTGATCGAAGGCTACAATGACGGTTTATTCCATCCGACGGACAACATTACCCGCGAGCAAGCGATGGCGATTCTAGCCGAAGCGATAAGCATAACCGGACTCCAATTGACGGCGCCGCAGCAGCAAGAAGCCGACAAGATACTGCTTTCGTTTGCGGATGCGGCACAGGTATCCTCATGGGCGAGGGCGGATGCGGCGAAAGCGCTGCAAGCCGGAATCGTAACGGGCAAAGACGGACAGAAGCTCGCTCCGCAAGATGATGTGACCCGGGCAGAGGTAGCCGTCATGGTTCAAAGGCTTCTGCAAACATCGGGGCTGATTTAAACAAGTTATGCTGACCACTCGTTTGGCCGTACCGGAAGATGAGCCGTTTTTGTTCGAGGTCTATGCGGATACCCGCAGCGAAGAGCTTTCTTCATGGGGGTGGACCAAAGAACAATCCAACCTTTTTCTGCGAATGCAATACGAGGCTCAAAGACGTTCCTACTTCGGGGACGCCTCCTCGGCGAAGGAGGAAGTGGTCCAATATGAAAAGGAAAGAGTCGGCCGAATCCTAACCCGTACGACGGATCTCGTTCTCGCGATTGTCGATATTTCATTGCTGAGCGGTTTCCGTAACAGGGGGTTCGGAACGGAATTGATTCGCAGATGCCAGCGGCATGCCTACGGAACGAACCGTTCGGTTGAATTGCATGTGTTGAACGGAAACCCGGCAATGCGGTTGTATGATCGGCTGGGATTCGAGGCGGTTTCGGAGGCTTCGCCTTACATCGCGATGAAGTGGAGCCCCCAAGCTTTTTGAACAAAAAGGATCTATTTGACGAAAAACCAGCTTTTTCGGGTTTCGACCGAAAATGCTGGTTTTTTATTCTTCTAGGATATGGTCTGCAAAATATGGACGACCTTATTCTCGAAATCGGAGTCGTCAACCGCGTCCAGATATTCGGGTTTGAGCAATTGATACTTTTTTATTTTGTAAAATTCCATGATCGCTTGCTTCAAAGTGAGATCGTACCACTGAATGCTGAAGGTCGGCTCCATGATGCGCCGCAGCACGGCATCGTCTTGAACCAAAGAAAGCACCGCGTTCAACCGGTTAAAAATGTTCCGATCCATCCCGCTTTCAAAAAAGGCTTGCAAATTTTTATTTCGGTTTTGTTGGGCGATGACTAGCCTATCGAAAAGCTGCGGATAGAATTCCTTGAGGTCTTGCAGGAACAAATCGGACAAATAAATCACGCAAATCAACGATTGCAGGAACGTATGCTGAAAGCGCTCGGTGAAAGAGAGGGAATCGTCGCTGACAACGGTATCGGCCTGCTGCAAATACTTCTCTTCATACTCGACGACCTGCTCGATGATTTCGTCTTTGGACGAAAAATGCTTGTACAGTGTCACTTTGCTAATATCCATAAATTTGGCGATATCGTCTATTTTCAGTTGGCTGAATCTGGTTTTTCTGATAACGGGTTTGATTTTATTGATATATTGATCTGCGCTCACGGGTTTTCTCACGATAGAAGCCTCCTCTGACACTCATTCCTGATAGTATACCAAAATCGCCGACACGACAAACGAAATTCATTTATTTTAATAACTTAACAAAATTAATAAAAATAGTTTACTTAATTAATTTCGAGTTGTATAATCGATCCTGTACTTCATTATCCGATTGAGGAATATCCAGAGGAGGCAGAGTTCAAATGGAACAATCAGGAAGCGGCAAATACGCCGGTAAAAAAGTCGTGATCACGGGAGGAAGCAGCGGGTTCGGGCTCGAGACGGCGAAGCTGTTGGCGGAAGAAGGAGCGCGCGTTCTGATTACCGGACGTACCCAAGCCACGCTGGACGCGGCTCTTGAACAAATCGGCGGCAACGCGGTCGCCGTCGTGAGCGACGCCGCGTCGCTCGCGGATATCGAGGCATTGGCCGACCGGGTGAAGGCGGAGTTCGGCACGATCGACGCTCTGTTCGTGAATGCCGGCGTCACGCGCTTCGCCCCCTTTGAGGCAGTGACCGAGGAAGTGTACGACGAATTGCTAACCATCAACGCCAAGGGTCCGTACTTCACCGTGCAGAAGCTCGTCCCGCTGCTAAGAGAGGGAAGCGGCGTGGTTCTTACCACCTCTGTCGCGAACGTGCTCGGCATTCCGATGATCAGCGCGTACGCGGCCAGCAAGGCAGCGCTGCGCTCCATGACCCGCAGTTTGGCCCGCGAGCTTCTGCCGCGTAAAATTCGCGTCAACGCGGTAAGCCCCGGCCCCATCGACACGGGCATTTTGGACAGGTCGATGCCGAAGGAAGCGGCCGAACAGACCAAGGCGCAGATGGCTCAAGAGAACCCGATGCTGCGTTTCGGCGCCCCTATCGAGGTTGCCAAAGCCGTCGCGTTCCTTGCTTTCGACGCTACCTACACCACCGGAGCCGAGTTCCCGGTGGACGGAGGCGGCTCTCAGATTTAAGTTCAAGGCTTTTGAAAAAAAGGAGGAATTATATATGCGCGTATTTGTAACCGGAGCAACGGGCTTTATCGGTTCCGCCGTCGTACGGGAGCTAATCGATGCCGGGCATGAAGTTGTTGGCCTGGCACGTTCGGACAATGGAGCGTCAGCATTGAAGGAGGCCGGAGCCGACGTTCATCGCGGTTCTCTCGAAGACCTCGACAGCCTTCGCGGCGGCGCCTCCGCGGCGGACGGCGTCATTCATTTGGCGTTTAACCACGATTTCTCGAATTTCGCGGCATCCGCCGAGACCGACAGTCTGGCGATCGACGCGATCGGGTCGGCGCTAGAAGGCACCGGGAAACCACTCGTGGTCACTTCGGGAACCTTAATGCTCAAGCCGGGAACCCTCGTGACGGAAAAGGACGCGTCGAGCCAGGCTACGCCGCGGCGCTCCGAGGAGGCGGCATTCGCGCTGGTAGAGCGCGGGGTGCGAGCATCGGTCGTCCGTCTTGCGCCGTCCGTGCATGGCTTGGGCGATCATGGCTTCGTATGGAGCTTGATCGGCAAGGCTCGCGACAATGGCGTCTCTGCCTATATCGGCGACGGACTCAACCGCTGGCCGGCCGTGCACCGGCTGGATGCCGCGCGCCTCTTCCGGCTGGCGCTCGAGAAGGGGAGCGCGGGAGCCCGATATCACGGAGTCTGCGACGAAGGCGTGCCGTTCCGGGACATCGCAGCCGTCATCGGGCGGCACCTGAATCTGCCTGCGGTCAGCATTGCCCCCGAAGAAGCGGAAGCTCATTTCGGGTGGCTTGCCTTCGCCGCTTCGGCGGACAACCCGGCGTCGAGCGCGCTGACCCGGGAACGCCTGGGTTGGCGGCCGACGCACCCCGGGCTTATCTCGGACCTCGAAGAAGGACATTACTTCAAGATCTAAAGATACATGTAGAGAGGCTGACCCAAGAATCGCGAGAGCGACGGCGGGACAGCCTCTTTTTCCATAGAAATCCCTAGATGCCGTGCGGTGGTTTGTTTTGTTCACGTTTCAGACAAACTAACGATGATGGATTTTTTATGTAACACTTCCGACATAATTCGCTAAAATTCGACTATTCGCGAGTCGTAGGGGCCCATTTTCCTATAAAAGCTCAGGGGGAAATCGGCGGGATACGCAAAGAACAAACCTGGAAAACGGTCCCAAAACAGCGAGAAGCCCATCCGGAGTCGAAAAAGTTTGAAAATTGTTCTGAAAATATTTCTGAAAACAATGCTATGATGTTTCGTATATAGGAGAACTGATTCTACGAATTAATATAGAGCAAGGAGGCGATCCTGCATGGTCCAAGTTAAAATTTACGGCATCCGGGACAAGCTCGGAGCCATTCGCTTAACGTTGTCGGATATGGTTCATATGAGTTTGGTGGAAGCTTTTCAAATTCCGGAGGAAGAGAAGTTCCAACGGTTCTTCTGGCTGGAGAGAGACGATTTTCTCTACCCTGCAGGACGCTCGGAACATTATACTATTATCGAGATTCTGATTTCCGAGGGTCATTCCGATCAGGCCAAAAAGCAGTTGATCAATCTCATTTACGAGAGGACGGCCGCGTGCGGTTTGACGGCGAACGACTTGGAGATCGTGCTGATCGAGTCCCCTTTGACCAACTGGGGGATCAACGGATTGCCGGCGGACGAGCTGGAGCTGCCCTATCGCATCGACCTGTGAGTCCGAGACGAATTTTCATAGCCTGGGGAGTTGGAAGACCATGATACGCGCTATCGTATTTGATTTTGACGGAACGATAATGGACACCGAGTCGGTCGCTTATGACGCGTTCAGGGGAATCTTCAACGAATACGGCCTCGAGCTGTCGCTCGCCAAATGGGCGAAAGGAATCGGCACTTGGGGAGCGTACGATCCGTACAAGGATCTCGAGGAGCAGACGGGGCTTCTGCTTAACCGCGAGGAGCTGAACCGGCAGTACGAGATGTCGTTCGCCGAGAAGGTGAAGAACGTCGAGGTTCGCCCCGGCGTCGTCGCCGTGCTGGAGGAGGCTTCGCGCCGCGGGTTCGGGCTCGCTCTCGCGACGAGCTCGTACCGGAAGAACGTGATTCCCCATCTGGAGGAAAAGGGCCTGCTGCACTATTTCCAAGCGATCCATACCGCGGACGAGGTGGAGAAGGTGAAGCCGGATCCGGCGTTGTACAAGCTGGCGATCGCCTCCTTGAAAGTGCGGCCGGAGGAAGCGGTGGCGATCGAGGACTCGGTTAACGGGCTGCGCGCCGCCAAAGCTGCGGGACTGTTCGGCCTCGCCGTGCCGAACGAGCTGACCGCGTTCATGGATTTCTCGGAGGCGGATCTGACCATCCCGACCTCGCTCGCTCAACTGCCGTTCGACGAATGGATGGGCCGGCTGCACAAGCAGGGCGCTCCGAAGCCGGCTCGGGGGTAAACTCGAGCTGCGTATCAGGGAGCCTTGAGGCGGGGAGATGTACGGAAAAATCGTGCAACTTCTTGGTTAGTAGGTGCCGATTGATCGGAGATGCACGGAAAAATCGCATATCACCCTTGGTTAGGGCGCCGACAGCAACACATCCTCTATGCCGTGGATTTTCCACCAAACTCACTCTAACTCGCTGCACCAGTAACCAAGTCATAAGCTAACTCTCTGTTAGCGTCCCCTCCGTCAGGAGATAGTCGAAAAAAAATCGACTAACGGCCCCTTCGAAGGGGCGGATGAGCTCGAGATAGTCGAAAAAATCGACTAACGGACCCTCCGAAGGAGCGTATGAGCTCGAGATAGTCGAAAAAATCGACAAACAGCGCCTCCGAAGGGGCGGATGAACTCGAGATAGTCGAAAAAATCGACTAACGGCTGCTCCGAAGGGGTCGATGAACTCGAGATAGTCGAAAAAATCGACTAACGGACCCTCCGAAGGGGCGGATGAGCTCGAGATAGTCGAAAAAATCGACTAACGGCCCCTTCGAAGGGGCGGATGAGCTCGAGATAGTCGAAAAAATCGACTAACGGACCCTCCGAAGGGGCGTATGAGCTCGAGATAGTCGAAAAAATCGACTAACGGCTGCTCCATTGGGAGAGGCCCCCTCCACTCATGCGATCTTCACTCCGCCCCGCCCGACTTCCGGTACTGGTTGGGCGAGACGCCTTCCAGCTTCTTGAACACCTTGCTGAAGTATTTCTCGTCGGAGATGCCGACCATCTCGGCGACGTCCGCGATGCGCAGCTGCGGGTTGCCGAGCAGCAGCTTGGCTTTCTCGATGCGGATGCGGCCGAGGAAGTCGGAGAGGTTCTCGCCGAATTCCTGTTTGAAGCGGCGGGAGATGTACTCCCGGCTTAGGTAGAATTGGTTCGCGATGTCCTGCAGCGTCAGCTCGCGGTTGTAGTTCTGCTCGATGTACTTCGCGATCTCGCCCATGACGTTGCGCTCGCGGCCGCGCTCGGCGCCTTGCTTCGCAGCAACCCGCGACAGCCGTTCGCTCCACTCGCGACCCCATTGCTCCAGGGAGAGCGAGCCGTCCTCCCCCAGCGGAACGGAGTTTGCCGGCGCGTTCGGCCGCTCTTCTTCGCCATGCAACGTCGAATCGCCGATGCCGGCCCCGATTCCCCAATCCTTGGCCCAACGCTCCAGCATGGCGCCGAATTCATGCCGCCACAGCTCCATATGCTCAAGAGTCACGACCGGAAGCCGGCTTACCTCCTCCAGCCACCGACCGACCGCCATGCCGATCTCCGCCCCGTTGCCGCTGAGCACCGCCAAACGGAAGCTTTCCTCGAACTCGAACAAGCTTAATTTCCCGGCCGGATGACGCTCGTTCGGGTCGTACTCGTGGCACCACGAGGCGCGGGATAGTATGTTCCGGTGCTTCAAAGCCGCTCGGGCCGCGGCATACGAAGTCCCCAGCCCGTTCGGAAAAGCTTCGACGGTGCCGATGCCCAGATCGAATCGGCACTTCAGCGTGGACAGGAAGGCCTGCTGGATTCTAGCCAACAGCTCCCTAACCTCCGAGAGTCGATCCCAAAGAACGATAAGCACGTCATGGTCGCTATTCCAATAGCGGCAGGCAAAGCCGCGATAGTTTTCCTTTACTCGGTAGCTCTCCCTGTCTCGGTAGCTCTCCCTGTCTCGGTAGCTCTCCCTGTCTCGATTGTTCTCCCTTTCGCGGTCATCCGCCCTTGCTCGAATACGCTCCCCCGGATCCTCCCTCAGAAATTCATTGCAAATATTCGTCACGGTGAAGAAGAGAAGGTCCCGGTTGCGGGTGTACTTGTCCATGACCGAGCGGCTCATCGTATCCATGCTCAGAATGACGACCTGCGCTTGACGCGCTCCGCCCAGCCCGAATTCCTCCTCCAACGTCTCCCTAACCGCACCGTAAGTCGCCGGCTCGGACACCAAGCTGGAGAACATTTTGTCCCAATAAACCGGCTTCAATTGATTCATCTCGATGTTGCGCTTCTGGGTCCGCTTGCGCTCCTGGCTCTCCTGCTCCCAGCTGGCGACCGCTTTGACGAGCGCCTCCTGCAGCTGCTCCGGATCGACCGGCTTCAGCAGGTAATCCTGCCCGCCATATTTCATCGTGCTCCGCACGAGGTGAAAATCGTCATGCCCGCTCACGACGATCCGGCGTCCCGGGTATTCGCGCTCCTGCATCCAAGCGAGCAGCTCCACCCCGTCGCGGAGAGGCATCCGCATGTCGGTGACGACGATCTCGGGCTTGTCCCGCTCGATGATCCGCATCGCGTCTTCGCCGTTATCCGCCTCCATGATCTCCGAGATGCCAAGCGTACTCCAATCCACCAGCAGCTTGATCGCTTCCCGCACGTGCTGTTCGTCGTCTACCAGCAACACCTTCATGGCTGACCCTCCTGATCTTGAACTCTTGGCCCCTCAACCTCCAACCCGCTTTGAAGCGGGATCCGCAGCGCGACCCGGAAGCCGCCGGGGCCGCCCCCGGGGCTGTCGATCGACAGCGAGGCCTTCTCGCCGAAGTAAAGCTTCAGCCTCATGGCGACGTTGCGCAGTCCGATGCCTTCCTCCGCCTCGTCCAACGGAGCCGCTCCGAGCCGCGCGAACTGCTGCTGAAGCTCGTCCAACCGGGCGGGCGGCACGCCAAGCCCGTTGTCCTCCACCTGAACGAGCAGCCAACCGTCCTTCGTCATGCGCGAGGATATCGTCAGCGCCCCGGCCCCGCCCTGCGGCTCGTACCCGTGCTTGAAATAGTTCTCGACAAGCGGCTGCAGCAGCATTTTGGGAACGAGTACCTGCCGGGACGCGGGATCGATATCGAACGCGATGTCGATCTGGTCCGAGAAACGCTGCTGTTGCAGCTCCAGGAACGCCTTCGCATGGGCAAGCTCCGACTCCAGCGGAACGATCGCGTCGTTCGTGTTCATCGTGTAACGCATCATCCGGGCAAGCGAGCTGAGCAGCGAATACACCTTCGGAGCCTTCGACTGCAGGGCCAGAGTGCCGATGGACTGAAGCGAATTGTTCAGAAAATGGGGGTTGATCTGCGCCTGCATCGCCTTGAGCTGGTTCGTCTTGTTCGCTAGCTCGAGCTTATATTCCTTGTTGATCAGGTCGCCGATCGTGCCCATCATCGAGTTGAAGCGCCGCGCCAGAATGCCGATCTCGTCCTTGCTCTGCACGGGGACGGCGGCGGCGTTCAGATTGCCGATCTGGGCTTTGTTGATATGCAGAATCAGCTGCTTGATCGGCCTCGTGAACTGGAACGAGATGAACAGGGTGGCCAGCACGACGACAACGAGGAAAAGCGCGATGATAAGCGAGTTGATCGTCCGAACCGTCTGGGCATCCTCGTACAGGTACGAGTAGGGAAGCTCCTTGACGACGATCCAATCCATGAAATTCGTCTGAAGAGTGTCGTAGATGACGATGCCGGAGAAGCTGTCGTCCTGCCACTCGATGTGCCCGCTCTCCTGAGGAAGCGACAGAAGCCGATCCGTCCATGCCAGCTGCAGCGGACCCTCGTCCAGCTTGGAATTCGCGGAGCAGAGAAGCTGTCCGCTCCGGTCCATGAGGTAAAGCGTCTCCTTGCTCGACGTGACCAGGCTGGAGCAGATTCCTTCGAGCTCCTCGCTTTTGATATCGATGGAGAGGTAGCCGATGATCTCGTCGCTCGGCGTGCGGATGATGGGGCGCCGCAAAGTGAATACGCTTTCCTCTTTGATGCTGCGATTCCGATCGTACGCGTAATGAGCGCTCCGATGAGTCGCTTCGACGAAGGGCTTCGGATTGTTCGCGCGCGCGGAAGGCCATTCGATCGTGCTGTTGCTTCCTCCCCGGTACAAACCTCTGGCAAGCAGGTAAGTCATCCGGTCGGGCCCGAGAATCTGAAGCTGTATCTGGTGGGCTCCGGGCAGCGATTGGTACATATTCAGCAGATGCGTGTACAGCGTCATGCGGTTGTTCGCGTCGAACGTTTCGCTGACGACGTTGGCCGCGCTCCCTCTCTCGATGATGGCGAACATGGAGGTCGGACTGTTGTTGGAATTGTAAGCGTTAAGGGAAACTCGGTTGATCGTGTTCATGTAATTCAGGATGTTATTCGCGCCGAGGGACAGCATCGTCTGGTTCTCTTTGATCGACTTCTCGGTCACGGCGGACTTGATATAGTGATTGGAGACCAGCATCGAGATCAATATCGGAATGATGGTCGCCGCCAGCAGCAAGGCCATCAGCTTGGTGCGGATGCTCGTCCGAAACATCGCCGGTCCCTCCCCTTGAGGTCAATATATTACACCAAACCCATCATATCTATCGGTGGCCCGTCTGACAATATCTCTTTATCATTCAGAATATGGAATGGCGAAAGGGGAGAGAGGCAATGTCATTGCGCAAAAAAACGGGAGAGTGGATCCGGCAATCGGTGTTCGTGGGTCCGGGGCTTATTGCTTTCTCCATCATCGTGCTGGTGCCGTTCTTGCTTGGGTTCTATTATTCGTTCACGGAATGGAATGGACTGGATCTGAACAAGGCCAAGTGGATCGGCATGGACAATCTGAATCGAATCTTCGCGAACGACGAGAAGTTCTGGGCGTCGCTCGCGTTCACTCTGAAGTTCACGGCGGTTACGGTGCTGATCACGAACGGGCTTGCTTTTGTGCTGGGGCTTGCCTTGTCGAGAGCTCTTAAGACCCGCAACTTCCTGCGGACGGTCTTCTTCCTGCCGAACGTCATCGGCGGCATCCTGCTCGGCTATATCTGGCAGTTTATCTTCACGAAGGGCTTCAAAACGATCGGGGAATTCACCGGCTGGCCGCTGTTCGAGCTGCCGTGGCTCGGAACCCCCGGGACGGGCTTCTGGGGACTCGTCATCGTGTTCGTCTGGCAGTCCGCGGGCTACATGATGGTCATCTACATCGCGGCGATCGTCGGCGTGCCGAAGGATCTGTCCGAGGCGGCCGTCATCGACGGGGCGAGCTACTGGCAGACGGTCCGCAAGGTGACGATCCCGCTTATCATGCCGGCCGTTACCGTCTGCTTGTTCCTCACGACCTCGAACGCGTTCAAGATGTTCGACCTGAACCTGAGCTTGACGAAAGGCGGGCCGGGAACGTCCACCCAGTCGCTCGCTTACAACATTTACGCGGAAGCGCTGGTTAACAACCGATACGGCCTGGGCACGGCCAAAGCGATGATTTTCTTCGTTCTCGTCTCGCTTATCGCCATTACGCAGGTGTGGCTGACGAAGCGCAAGGAGGTGGAGGCCTGATGAGCAAAGCTATCCTAGCGGAACGCAGATCGAAGAAGCTGCTGATCGTCGAGGCGATCGCGATCGTTCTCGCGCTGTTGTTCCTGGCTCCGTTCTACTTCGTTCTCGTCAACTCGGTCAAAGCGCTCGGCGAGATCATGGTCGATGCCGCTTCGTTGCCTAAGGAGTACTTGTTCGCTAACTATTCGAAGGTTTGGGACATCATCCGGTTCCCGAACGTGCTGTATCATTCCTTCTTAATCACGGCGCTAAGCGTTCTCGGCCTCATCCTCCTCAGCTCGATGACCGCTTACCGGATCGTTCGCAGACCGACGATTTTCAACAAAACGCTCTTCTTCTGCTTTATCGCCTCGATGACGATTCCGTTCCAATCGGTTATGCTTCAATTGGTGCGGGTCACGAGCACGCTCGAGCTCCGCGGCAATCTGATCGGCATCGTCGTCTGTTACCTGGGCTTCGGCCTCGCCTTGTCTGTCGTGTTGTTCCACGGGTTTATCAAGGGAGTGCCGCTCGAGATCGAAGAGGCGGCTGTCGTGGACGGATGCTCGCCGTACGGGGTGTTCTGGAGAATCGTGTTCCCGCTGCTGAAGCCGATTACCGTTACCGTCGTTATTTTGAACACGCTGTGGATTTGGAACGATTATTTGCTCCCGGTGCTGATCATCGGCTCCAACAAGGACCTGACGACGATTCCTCTCGCGGTGACCCGATTCTTCGGGCAGTACACGAAGCAGTGGGATCTGGCGCTTGCCGGGCTCGCGATGAGCGTCACGCCGATTATTGTCCTATTCCTGCTGCTGCAGAAGCATATTGTCGAAGGGATTACATCGGGTTCCATAAAAGGGTAAAAATACAAGTGGTCAATATGTTCCACCTAATCGTTCAACATCTTCGGTTCAGGGTTGTGCAAACGGTTTCTATAATGAGTTCAGTAAGCCAAAGAATATACCAATCAGGGAGGTCTTCTTCGCATGAAACGCATGTCCGCCTTATTGATGGCAACGGCACTGGTAACGGTTATGGCCGGTTGCGGGAACGACAACGACAACAACGGCGCGGCCAGCCCCAACGCTTCCGGAGGCTCCGCTTCTCCTGCCTCGACCGAATCGGCAAGCCCGGCAGCCGAGAAGAAGGACGTCAAGATCAAGATTTTCAACTTCAAGGTCGAGATCGCGGACAAGTTCAATCAGCTGGCCGAACAATACGAGAAGGAGACGGGAGTCCAGGTCGAGATCGAAACCCACGGCGGCGGCGAAGATTACAACGCCCTGCTGAAGGCGGAGATCGCGTCCGGCTCCGAACCGGAGATCTTCAACTCCGAAGGCTTCGCGGCTCTCGAGCCGTATTACGACCGCGCGACCGACCTGTCGGGCGAAGCTTGGGCGAAGGACGTCGTGCCGGCCGCGGCGGCGCCGGCGACGGTGGACGGCAAGCTGCTCGGCATGCCGATGAACATCGAAGGCTACGGCATCATTTATAATAAAGATCTGTTCGCGCAAGCCGGCATTACCGAGCTCCCGAAGACGCTGACGCAGCTTAAGGACGCCGTGGCCAAGCTCGAGGCGGCCGGCATCACGCCGTTCTCGACGACGAACGAATGGTGGTCCATCGGGCACCACACGATCAACGTCGGTCTCGCCGAGCAACCGGATCCGGTGGAGTTCATCGAAGATACGAAGACGGGCGCCGCTTCCTTCAAAGGCAATTCCGTGTACGAGAACTGGATCAACTACGTCGATCTGGTGTTCGGGCACAGCCAGAAGGACAAGCTGACGACGGACTACGCGACCCAAGTGTCCTTGTTCGCGACGGGGAAGGCCGCGATGATCCAGCAAGGCAACTGGATTCAAGGAGACATCGACAAGGTAGCGAAGCTGAACCTCGGCATGCTGCCGATTCCGCTCGACGACAGCGGCAAATCTCACATCTATACCGGTCCGGCCAACTTCTGGATCGTCAACAGCAAGTCCAAGTACCCGGAAGAAGCGAAGGCGTTCCTGAATTGGCTCGCCACTTCCGAGACCGGCAAAACGTACCTGACGAAGGAGTTCAAGTTCATCCCGGCGCTCGTGACGATTCCGGCGACCGCGGACGACATCGGCCAGCTCGGCGCCGCCGTCTCCGAGCAAGCGAAGGACGCGGGCGGCTGGCATTGGGGCCGCTACCCGGACGGCGTCATCCAAGGATGGGGCGCCGCGATGCAGGAATACCAAGGCGGCTCGATCGACAAGGATAAGCTGTTCGAGAAGTTCGACCAGGCGATCAAGGATATCGTTCAGTAAGCGAAGTAATGGCAAGCAGAGTAAATGCGGCATGGAAAGCCGGCGGATCAGGGTCCGCCGGCTTTATTATTTTTTTCGCAGAAGCCTTGACTCTCCTCTTAGGGGAGACTTTATGCTACGGATTGAAGGGAGGGATGAGCAACGGTATACACGGTTAAGGAAGTGTCGGAGCTATCGAACGTGACCGTCAAGACGCTTCATCACTATCACAAGATCGGACTTCTGCCGCCGAGCAAGGTAAGCGAAGCCGGCTATCGGCTGTATGGCAAGGCGGAGCTCGAACGGTTGCAGGAGATTTTGTTTTTCCGGGAGATGGAGATGCCCCTGGATCAAATCAAGGAAATGTTCGAAGGGCATTCGGATCGGCTCTCCATTCTGCAGCAGCAGGAGGAAATGATCCGCAGTCGCAGGCAGAGGCTGGACGCGATCGCTCAAACGTTAAGTAAATCCATTATGTGCATGAAGGAAGGGATACCTATGGAAAACAAGGAAATGTTCAAAGGATTCGCAAACGAGGAGGAGTGGAATCGGGCGCTCTCCGGGCAGAAGGAGTATTTAAAGGAAACTTATGGGGCGGAGCTTGCCGAGGTCGCTCCCGACGACGTTCCGGAATTGAACGAACAAGCCGTCGAAGCGATGGCCTTCATGAATCTAATGGCGGCCTCGCTGCGGGAAGGCGTCAAGCATAACGAAGAGAAAATCGCGGAGTCGATTCGTTGCCATCTGGAATTCCTGAATCGTCATGGGCATCCGGCATCGGCTTCCGACTTTGCGGCGCAAACTCGGTTTTTCTTAAGCGACGACTTTCATCTTAAGATGCTCGAAGACCAGCAGACCGGGCTCGCTTATTATTTGTCGGCGGCGGCGGAGGCTTATGCTTCTGCGGAGAGATAAAGAATTTTGAGAAACAGATGGAAATGTATGGGTGAGTTTACTAAAATAGAAGCAACAGAGACGAAGAACGTCCTGATCCGCTCCTTGCGAGCGTTTCGGTTCGTTCTTTGTTTATTTTCAGGGGGGACAAGCATGGTAACGAGAACAGGGGCAAGCTTTGAAGAAGCGCATCAAGTTTTTATTCGGGGACATCTCGAGAGAAGGAAGGGGGAGCGGCGAGGGCGGCTGGAACGCGGGCATCGGGAGGCGGAAAAGCTGTTCTGCTGAAATGTATGGTGGCCTTTGCGCGGCAGCTTCGACGGCTTGCATCCCGAATACGAGGTGCTTGATTGGCGGGGCATGAGCTACTTCTGCGACTTCGCGTGGATTACGAGCCAGGTGAAGCTCATCATCGAAATCAAGGGCTTCGGTTCTCACGTGAGGGACATGGATCGCAAGAAGTACAGCAACGAGCTGAACCGCGAGACTTTTCTAACCGCCATGGGGTTCGTCGTCATCTCGTTCTCCTACGACGATGTAAAGGACCGACCGGAGCTGTGCAGGACTCTTCTGAGGATGGTGTTGAGTCGGTATCAGGCGGAGCCAGGAGACGGAAAAGAAACGAAAACTTCTATTGCCGAGAAAGAGATCGTGCGTCTAGCCCATACTCTTGCTCGCGCGATAAGGCCGATCGACGTGGTAAAGCATTTGGGCCTCAATCAGAGAAGTGCGGTTAAGTATCTGAATGCGCTCAGCGAGAAAGGGGTGTTCAATCCAATAAAAGCAAGCGGATGCGATCGCATTATGAAGTACGAGCTTCGAGAGAATTCGGCTGAGAGGCTCTGGAGGTGATACTGGCCGCCCTGTTTAGGTGAATGTAATGCGAAAGTGCATCTCTTTAAATGTTTAAAGCGCGTTTGGGGAGAATGAGGTGCAAAAATACATCTGATCCAATTCCAATGACGGAAACAAACCGAATCTGCAAGAATCAAGTGCATTTTTACATCTCATTGTTTAATTTCAAGCAAAAATGAGGTTATGAGATGTATTTTTGCATCACATCGAGAGTAATCTGCGACAACGAACAACCCCCGAGAACGTTTCGTTCCCGGGGGTGTTCGCCTTACCGATACTGCTTCAAGAACTGAACCGCCTTGGCGATGTCGCCGGACGGGTCGGTGCCGACTTCGCGTTCGATGGTGAGATAGCCGTTGTAGCCGATATCGTTCAGTGCCTGAAGGTAGGCGTTCCAGTCGACGGAGCCTTCGCCGAGCGGCACTTCGCGGAAGTAGACGCCGGACTCGACCTGCATCGCCAGCTTCTCGTGCTCCATCGGCTCGAAGCCGAGAGCGCCGTAAATGTAGCGCGGATCGACCTCCTGCAGGCGGACGCCGTCCTTGGCATGGGTGTGCACGATGTAGTCGCGCAGCGTGTACACGCCTTGGACGGGATCGTCGCCGGTCACCATGACGAGGTTCGCCGGGTCGTAGTTGACCGAGACGCCCTTCGTGCTTAGCGTATCGAGGAAGGACTTGAGCCGGGCCGACGTCTCCGGGCCGGTCTCGATCGCGAAGTACGCGTTCAGGCTGCTCGCGTACTGGCTGAGCTCCTCGCAGGCGGACTGCATCGCCGCGTAGACCGCGCTGCTTGGGTCCTCCTGCACGATACCGATGTGCGTCGTCACGATGTTCGTGCCGAGCTCGACGGCCAGATCGAGGATGCGCTTCGACTTCTCGATTTTCCACGGGTTCTCGCTCGCATCCTGGAAGCCGTGCCCGCCGAGATCGCCGACAAGGGCGGAGATGCGCAAGCCCTGAGAATCGAGCTCGTCCTTCAGCTCGCGAATGCGGGCCTTCGTGATGACGGCGGGATCCATCTCGCCGCTGACGGCATAAATCTGCACGCCGTCCGCGCCGACTTCCTTCGCCTTGCGAAGGCCTTCGCTGACGCCGACGCGGAAGCTGTCCACGATGACGCCGATCGGATTCGTAATTCTAACCATGGGGCTCTATTCCTCCTTTTAATGGTTAAACTTCGTTCCACAGCCGTCTTGCGTTGTCCAGCCCAAGTCTCGCCCCGAGCCGGCAGTCTTCCAGCCCCTCGAACTCGAGAGACAGGTAGCCGTCGTAGCCGGAAGCTTTAACGACGCGAAGAACTTCGCGAGTGTCGATGTCCCCGTGCCCGAAGATCGCTCCGCGAAGATGATTGCCCGCGGTCGTCGCGAACCAGCCCTCGCCGGGCCGCGCGTTCTCCGCCCGAACGTAGAAGTCCTTCAAGTGAACGATGGAAGCCTTGCCGATCGTCCGCTTCACCGCGGCGACCGAATTCTCGTCCGCGCACAGGAAGTTCCCGATATCGAGCGTGAGCTTGAAGTTCAGATGCCCCACGGCATCGATCAAGGCGAGCACGCGCTCGCTGCCTTGCAGGAAGTAGCCGTGGTTCTCCAGGCTGGTGACGACGCCTTGCTTCTCGGCATATTCGGCGATGCGGCAGCAAGCGGCCGCCAGCTTCGGAAGCTCCCGCTGGAACTGCTCCGTCGACGCCCCGTCGCGGAAGGCGACGTCGTGCCGCATCTTGCCGACGCCCAGCGCTTTGGCGATATCGACGTGCGCCATGACCCGCTTGATCTCGCTCTCGTAGGCTTCGTCGTCCTCCGCGTCGAAGTTGGCTCCGATCGCGTAGTTGGAGATATCGAGCCCTCGAGCCGAGGCGCGCTCTTTGATCCGTTCGATCAACGAAGGCTCCTCGATCAAGCTGTACCCGATCGGAACGATCTCGACATGCTCCCCTTCATGGTCGGCGATCCAGTCGATGACGTCCAGGACGGTCATCTCGCCCGAGTTCAAAGCTCCTTGAAGGCTATAAGTGCTTAATCCGAGTTTCATCGATTCGTCCCCTTTTTCCTTGATCTAGTTCCCTATCTCTCGAAGCTTAATCCAGCCGGATCTCGCTGCCCTTCTCCGCCGACTCGTAAACCGCGCGCAGCATCTTCATGACGGCGACGCCGTCCTCGACCGGGCTGAGCGGCTCCGTTCCGTTCTGGACGGAAGCGACGAAGTGGTTGATCTCCTCTTGGAAAGCCCGAACGAAGTTAAACCCTTTATCGTCCGTCTGAGGAACGACGTTCAGCATGATATCGTGCTTCTCGGTCGCGATCTTCACCTCGGGGTCGACCTCGAACCCGCCCTTCGTGCCGAACAGCTTGACCGACGTTTCGTCCTTGCTCGCATGCAGCGTGAAACTGACATCCACCAATAAAGAAGCGCCGTTCTCGAAGCGGATCATCGCATTCGCCATATCCTCGACGGTGTTGAGCGACGCGTCGTAGTCCGCCGCTTTATAGAAGCTAAGCCCCTTGACGTTGGAGCGGTTGCCCAGCTTGTTGTATACGTTGCCGCTGACCGATACCGGCTTCGGCTTGCCCATCAGGTACCAGATGAGATCGATGACGTGAACGCCGATGTCGATGAGCGGTCCGCCGCCGGAGCGGGTTACGTCCGCGAACCAGCCGCCGGGATTGCCGAGCCTGCGCAGGATGGATGCCTTCGCGTAGTAGATCTCGCCGAATTCGCCGAGCTGGGCGAAGCGGTTCAGCAATTGGGCATTCGGGTCGTACCGGCGGACGAAGCCGACCTGCAGAATCCGATCCGACGAGCGGACGGCCTCTTGGATCTCCAAAGCCTCTTCGACGGTCAAGCTAAGCGGCTTCTCGACGAGCACGTGCTTGCCCGCTTGAATGGCTTTAATGGCGATAGGGGCGTGCGTGTTGTTCCATGTGCAGATACTGACGGCGTCGATCTCCGGATCGGCGAGCAGCTCGTCGAAGCTTCCGTAGCTGCGCGAAGCGTTGTATTTACGTGCGGTCTCCGCCGCTCTTGCCGCGTTTACGTCCGCCACGGCCGCTAGCTGAACTTCGGGATGGTTCCGGTAAGCGTCCAAGTGAGCCTGAGAGATCGATCCGGTGCCGATAACTCCGATTCTGACGGTGTTTGCCACGATTCATCGCTCCTTATGGGTTTGCTATTCACACTAGGTAATATAGAATGAAAGGGAAGCGAGAGCCATGAACGGCTATGCTGAGTTTTTGTAAAATTGTGCGATGGGAGGCGGTAAACCTTGGAGAAACCCCCTATGCTAAGAGAAGAAATGGACATGCCGGATCCGCTCTTCCCGATGAAAATCCATCGTTGCCTCTACGAGAAATCGGGTACCACGACGTTCAATAATCATTGGCACGCCCACCTCGAGTTTATTTACGTCATGGAGGGAGAGGTTCGCTTCACCTGCAACTCCCAGCAATACGACGCGGTTCCTGGCGACATTTTTATCCTCAACAGCACCGATCTTCACCATGGCATCACGCTGTCCGACCGGGTTTTCTACTATGCGGTAATCGTGGATCCGTCTCTGCTTCACAGCCGCACGGTCGACGCGGTGGAGACGAAATACATCGCCCCGATCGCGAGCAACCGGATTCGCTTCGAGAACAAAATTTCCGACGATCCCCTTGTCAGGGAGAGCCTCTCTTCTCTGATCGAGGAGTTCTTCGGCGAGGCTTTCGGGTACGAGCTGGCCGTCAAGTCCTGGATCTATCGTCTGCTGACCGCGCTGCTGCGCCATCACGTCGCCGTGCAATTTTCCCCCGAGGAGTATTCGTCCCGCATTCGCAAGCTGGAGCGGATCGATCCGGTTCTGCGCCACATCGAGGAAAATTACTCCCGCAAGCTCTCCGTCGACGAGCTCGCCGATATCGCGAACATGAGCCGCTTCCACTTCGGGCGGACGTTCAAGGAGCTGACGGACCGGTCCGTGACCGATTACATCAACTTCGTGCGAGTCAACCGCTGCGAGTACGACCTGAGGCATTCGGACAAAACGATCACCGAGATCGCGCTGACGCACGGCTTCCACGACGTGTACTACTTCAGCCGGCTTTTCAAAAGCTACAAGGGCGTTCCCCCCACCGAATTGCGCAAAACCAACTAAAGGTACGTACAAGTTCAAGCCTGTGCTATAATGAGCCTATCAACTTCGTCCGAGGTGAATGGCTTGAGTTCTTCGCAATCCCCGAAATACTTGAAGCTCAAAGAAGAAATCGTCTCCTGGATCGCCGGCGGGCGCTACCGTCCGGGGGACAAGCTGCCTTCGGAGAACGAGCTGTCCGAACAATTCGGCCTGAGCCGCCAGACGGTCCGCCAATCGATCGGCGAGCTGGTTCAGGAAGGCTGGCTCTCGCGGGAGCAAGGCAAGGGAACGTTCGTCTCGCGCTTGTCGGGAGAGCGAAGAACGGCCGGCGGCAACCGCACGGTCGGGATGATCACGACTTATATTTCGGATTATATTTTTCCCTCTATCGTGCGCGGCGTGGAGGCCGGGCTCAAGGAGCAGGGCTACCGGCTGCTGCTCTCGAGCACCGACAACCGCAAGGACCGGGAGCGTGAGAGCCTCGAGATGATGCTGAGCCAAGGCGTGTGCGGCCTCATCGTCGAGCCGACGCGAAGCGCGGAAGGCAATCCGAATTTCGATGCCTATATGGCGATGCAATACCACGGCATTCCTCTGCTTATGATCAACGAGAGGTATCCGGACCTGGACTGCCCGGTCGTGAAGCAGGACGACGAAGCGGGCGGGCGCGTGGCGACGGAGCATTTGCTGTCCTTGGGGCATAGGCGCATCGCGGGCTTCTTCAAGACGGACGACCTGCAGGGCGTGAACCGGATGAAAGGCTTCGTGAAGGCGCACCGGGAGCGCGGCATCCTCGTCGATCCGGAGCTAGTCGTTCGGTACGAGACCGAGCAGAGGGAGGAGCTGCCCCGGGCGGCGCTTCGCGAGCTGCTGAACCGGACGGACCGGCCGACCGCCATCGTCTGCTACAACGATCAATTGGCCGTGGCGCTGCTGGACGTCGTGCGGGAAGCCGACTTGCGAGTACCCGAGGACCTGTCGATCATCGGATATGACGATTCGTTCCTGGCGACGGCGACGGAGATCAAGCTGACGAGCGTGAACCATCCGAAGGAGGAGCTGGGCGAGAAGGCGGCGCAGCTGCTCATCTCCATGCTGGAGAACGGGGCGCGGCAGGAGGAACCGGGCTGGGAATTCGCTCCGCAGGTCGTTCCTCGACAGTCGACGGCTTCCATAGAGTAAAGCGGATGCGGCAGGTTCGATAGAAATCTGTCGCTTCTTGTCTGAACAGGCAGGCAATCTATGGGGGACCTCTCGACATACATGTACGTACAAGTGTATAATGTAAACGGATTCGAATGCGGACTTTTAGCGGGAAGGGATGGATGCGAGTTGTTGGAAAAATTAAAACAAAGCGTGTGCCGAGCGAATGCGGAATTGCCGGCTTATGGTCTGGTTACGTTCACTTGGGGCAACGTCAGCGGCTTCGACCGGGAGTCGGGCCTTATGGTCATCAAGCCGAGCGGGGTTCCGTACGAGGAGCTGACGCCGGAGCAGATGGTCGTCGTCGATCCGGAAGGCAACGTCGTCGAGGGCAACCTGCGCCCGTCCTCGGACACTCCGACCCATCTCGCTCTCTATAAGGCATGGCCGGGCATTGGCGGCATCGTTCATACCCACTCGTCCTGGGCGACGATCTGGTCGCAGGCGGGCCAAGGCATTCCGGCGCTCGGAACGACGCACGGCGACTACTTCTACGGCACGATTCCGTGCACGCGTCCGATGACGGCGGAGGAGATCAAGGGAGCCTACGAGCTCGAGACGGGCAACGTCATCATCGAGACGTTCAAGGGAATCGACCCGAAGGCGGTGCCGGGCGTTCTCGTGTACAGCCATGCCCCGTTCGCGTGGGGCAAGGACCCGATGGACGCGCTGCACAACGCGGTCGTGCTCGAGGAGGTGGCGAAGATGGCTTACCATACCCGGCAGCTGAACGGCGGCATTCCGTCGATGCAGCAGGAGCTGCTCGATAAGCATTATCTTCGCAAGCACGGGGCGAACGCCTATTACGGCCAGCCGGGCAAGGAGCATTGAGCGTTAGAAGCTGAGCCACGGAATCATCCAATATCATTCCCATATGGAGGAAGAGACGATGAGCAAAAAATACGCCATCGGCATCGACTACGGAACGCAATCCGGCCGCGCCGTTCTGGTGGATCTGGCGAACGGCCATGAAATCGCCGATCATGTCACCCCTTATCCGCACGGCGTCATCGACGAGAAGCTGCCGGCGTCCGGAATCGAGCTGGAGCACGACTGGGCGCTTCAGCATCCGGACGACTATATCGAGGTGCTTCGCAAGTCGGTTCCGGCCGTGCTGGCCGAATCCGGCGTGTCGCCGGAGGACGTCATCGGCCTCGGCATCGACTTCACGGCGTGCACGATGCTGCCCGTGGACGCGGACGGCACGCCGCTGTGCCTCAAGCCGGAGTGGAAGGACAATCCGCACGGCTGGGTGAAGCTGTGGAAGCACCATGCGGCGCAGGACGAGGCGGATCGCCTCAACGCGATCGCGGCGGAGCGGGGCGAGAAGTTCCTTCCGCGCTACGGCGGCAAGATCTCG
>NZ_JACJVQ010000007.1 GCF_014212135.1 Cohnella thailandensis | reverse complement strand
GGCGGCTTCGCGTGGACGAGCGGCGCCGGCGGCTGCGCGGCGAGCGCCGGGAAGCCGAGCTGCGGCTCGCGGCCGGCCGCGACGCGACAGGCCTCGCCGAGCTCAAGGCGAGGCTCGCGCGGAGCGACGAAGCCGCGCTCCGGCTGGAGCTCGCGCAGGCGCTCGAGGCCGTGCGCGAGCAAGAGCGGCTCCGCTCCGAGCTGCTGGAGCGGCGCGGGCGCCTCGCGCAGCAGCTGGAAAGGCTGCGCGCCGAAGCCGAGACCGACGATCGCGTCGTCTCGATCGAGGAGAGGCATGCCGAGCTCGCGCGGCTTGCCGAGAGATACGCCGTCCTGGCGATCTGCGGCGAGCTGATCCGGCGCACGAAGACCGTGTTCGAGCAGGACAAGCAGCCGCTCGTTCTGCATAAGGCATCTCGCTATTTCTCGATCCTCACGGCCGGCGCCTACATTCGAATCGTTGCGCCGGGCGATTCTCCCGTCCTGCTCGCCGAGACGAGGGACCGGAAGGTCGTCGACAGCTCCTTCTTAAGCCGGGGCACGAGGGAGCAGCTTTATTTGGCGCTGCGTTTCGCGCTGGCGGGAGCCGCTTCGCCGGAGCAGGAGCTTCCGCTGCTGCTCGACGATCTGTTCGTACACTTCGACGACGTCCGCTTGAAGCAAGCGGCGGAAGTATTGAAGGAGGTATGCGCGGAGAGGCAGGTTATCCTGTTTACTTGCCACGAGCACGTGGCGAAGAGCATGGCGGAAGGAGTGCCGGGATCGCTGCTGGTCAGGATGAAGGGAAGGTCGGCGGCCTTGGCCGAAGCCGGTCGTCTTTTCCCATGAGAAGCAGCCAGCCCAAGCTAAGCATTCCGAACATCGGATACAGCGTCGTCAGAAGCGGACCGAAGCCGAATTGGCCGGCCGCGTAACAGAACAGGAGAACGCCGAGCGTGAGCCACATTTTGCCGACGTGGATTCTCTCCTGCAATTGAAGCGTGAGACCGTAGATGTCGGCGACCAGGGTCGTGAAGATCTCCATAAAAATTAGCAGAACGAAGATCCAATGGATCCAAGGCCCGACTTCCCGGGCGATGCCGCCCATGGGGATGTCGTACTGCCTCACGCCGGGCATTCGCGAAGATAGAGTCAGATGGCCGGCGAGCAGCATCACCCCGATTCCGACCCCTCCGAGCCACGCTCCCCTTTTGAGAACGACGGGGTCGGAGACGGCGTTGCCGAGCGGAACGAGCACCGCTTGCGACATGGATAGGTTAAAAGCCGCGTAAAGCAAAGGCGACATCCATGCCGCCCAAGGGGAGTGGTCGGTCTCGAGCGTCAGCCAGCGGTCGGCGCCCGGACCGTTCAAGGCGTGGACGACCAGCATCGACGTGAATACCATCATAAGAGGAACGACGACGGAGTTGATCGTCAGAATCGCGGACATGCCTTGGCGAAGAAGAAAGAAGCAGGCGAACATCGTAACGAGAAGCCCCGTCTGGTAACCGAGATTCAGATGCTCGGAGAAGACGGACCCGGCGCCTGCCAGCATGACCGAGTTCACTCCCAGCATCACGATAAGCATCAGGTGGCTGACCCATTGTCCCGCCCGGTCTCCGAACAAATGCCTGTTCATGTCTTCGAAGGACTTGGCTTTGATCTCGGCTGCGGTGAGCATCATCTTGGAGCCGAGCCATACGAACAACGAGGTCGAGACGAGAATCATCAAGGCGCCCCAGTGGCCGAATCGGGTGAAAAACTGCATCACCTCGCGGCCGGTCGCGAAACCCGCGCCGACGACCGTTCCGATAAAAGTGAAGGCAATCTGCAAGCTTAACCCCCAACGCTTCATGCGCGGTACCTCCAATGCCACCTAATCCTTGTCCTTCTACTGATTCTATGATGGAAGTCGGACGGGCATGCCTGCGAGACGTCGGCCGCGCGAATCTATCATACTATCGAATACTACTGGAGTCCGAGCCCAATGGCGATCACAAGCTCTCTTACCGTATTTATCGCAACCTTGATTCTGATTATCCGCAAGCCCAAGCAGTGGCACGAAGCGATGTTCGCCGTTCCGGCGGCGCTTCTGCTGCTTATCGTCGGCAATATCGGCCTGGACGACGCCTCTTACATATGGAAGCTGATCTGGAACGCGACGCTTTCCTTGATCGGCATCATGATTCTGACGACCGTGCTCGACGATATCGGGTTTTTCCGATGGGCGGCGCTTCATATCGTCGGCAAATTCCGGCGCCGTCCGCTGCTGCTGCTAATCGGCTTCGCCGCGCTGTCGAGCCTGATCGCGACTTTCTTCAACAATGACGGCGCCGTTCTCATCATGACCCCGATCGCGCTGGAAGCGACCCGCCTGATGGGCATGAGCCTTCCATCCAGATTAGCCTTTCTGCTGGGCGTCGGCCTTATGGCGGATACGGCAAGCGCCTCGCTTCTGGTCAGCAATCTGACCAACATCCTGACGGCGGATTACTTCGGCATCTCGTTCGGCGATTACGCCCGTCATATGCTATTCCCGGGAGCGACGTCCGCGCTGGCTACGATGTTCGTTCTCTTCGTCGCTTTTCGCGGCACCCTGCGCAAGGAGACGAAGAGCTTGCCGGACTCCATGCTATTCCCTCCGCCGAGCAGCGCCATCGAAGATCCGGGATTGTTCCGCTTCTCGTGGATCGTTCTCGTTCTGATTCTTGCCGGCTATCTGCTTGGAGAGAAGCTCGGCATCCCGGTATCGGCCATCGCTTGCGGAGGAGCCGCGCTTCTGTGGACGGTCGCCGGCCTCAGGGGAAGCGTGAACTCCAAGCGCGTGGCGCTGCGGGCGCCTTGGCTGATCGTCGTATTCGCGTTTGCGATGAATCTAGTCGTATACAGCCTTCATCTGCACGGGGCGACCGATTGGTTCCCTGCGCTGCTTGAGCCTCTGGCGAAGGAAGGGCCGGCGGCTTCGATCTTCGGTACGGGAATGCTTGTCTCGCTGCTGGCGGCCGTTCTGAACAACCTTCCAGCCGTATTGATCTCTTCCTTGTCGATTACGGAAGCGGGGGGCGAGGGGCTGTTGCCGTTTGCGGGCTTGCTCGGCCTGACGATCGGCGCGAAGCTGACTCCTATCGGTTCTTTGGCCACGTTGCTGTGGCTTGCGTTAATGAGAAGGGATGGAATTCGGGTATCGTGGGGGCAATACATGAGAGTCGTCGCCCTCTTGACGCTGCCGGTGCTGCTTTTATCGCTAGGGGCGTTGTGGCTGCAGACGAAGCTTGGCCTCGGTTAGGACTGGCCGATCAGCTTCACCGACATTGTATTACCGGTAGAAGGATCGAGATCGATTTTGTACAAGCCACCCTCGACCTCCAGCAGAAGAAGCAGATCCTCCGGAGCGAGCGTCAAGCCTAGCGCGTCCGCTGCGGCTTGGCCGCTCTCGCCGAGACCGATTCCCTTGATTCCGGAAGAGGCGCCGATTTCGGTGAGCTCGATATAAACGGCTCGGTTATCCCTTCCGAATCCGACGGTTACGCCGGCGTAATCCTTCATATGAATCATGTCGCTATCGTCGGGAAGGTCGTATTCGTCTCGTGCCGTCCCCAACCGCTTGGATACCGAAGCAAGGGAATCGCCCAGACGGATTCCGGCAAGGCTCGGCGACTTCGGATCGAGATCGCGCTCGGGAAGCTTCTTCGGAGGGACGGCTTCTTGCTCCGGCTTAGGTTCCGTTTCGGAGGAAGAGACGGCGGCCTCCGCATCGGTCTCCGTACCGGCTCCCACGCCGGTTTCCGCGGAATTTCCTTGGACAGGCGAGGACTCGACCGAGGCCGACGGCGAAGGCGGGAAGTCGACTTCGCTCGCTTGAGGCGGGAGATCGTCCGGCGATGAGGCCGAGAAGGCGGAAGACTCGGGCAAAGCGGAAGGCGAGAAGTCTCCCGTCGGCGTACTCCCGCCCGAGGTATGGCTGCAGGCGGTCAGCATGAGGGCAAGCAGCCCTGCCTGGACGATGGACGCGCACGTTCCGGACTTCCTTCTCATCGCGATCTCCCCCTTTGGCCCGTCAGCTTATTGGTTTCCTTAATAATTATGACATTTATCACTCGACAAAAGTTTCGGCAAATTGGTAAAAATGCAAAAAAAAGTCCTTAGGTCCCATTTCACCAAAGAAAAAGAAGCCCAAACGAAAGTCGGGCTTCTTCGGCATGCTTTTCCGCTTACATTTTGATGCTAGGATTGTTCGCGGTTGCGGAATGTCCGAAGGTGCTGCTGCTTTGGATGCCGCCTTGGTTAAAGGCTGCGGATTGACCGAAAGTGCTGCTGCCTTGAGTATAGGTTGGGGATTGATAAGAGTGAGCGGTATTGAACGAAGAGGCGACGTGGGCCGTTTGCTCGATTTGCCTGCAGAGACCGGAAATTTGATTAAGCTGCTGAATGGCCGTTTGATGGCCGTGAAGCGCGTTTTGGATCATTTGAGTCGCGCGCTGCTCGCGTTGGGCCAATTCCTCCAAACGCTGAGCGTTTTGCTGCTCTTGCTGCAGAAGCATTTGATAATTTTGGCTCGCTTGCTGAGTTTGCGAAATGAGCTGTTGAATCAGATGTTCGCATTGCTGAAGGGAAGAGCTGCTGCTTTGGAAGTTGTTTTGGTACATGCGTAATGCCTCCTTTTTTTGTGAACCAAGGGTATTATCTCGTAATGGAGACGAATTATTCGGTCGATCCGGGATAACAAAAAATTGTTGCAAACGACAACCGACAGGTTATAATCTAATGAAAACAATAGTGGCTCAGGGCATGTGATTTCCTTGATTTGATGCGAATGCCGGGAATTGGGTATAGCTATGGTAGGCTTGAAGGTTACGCATATGGAGAAGATTGGACGGTGAGAGCGAAATGGATATTTTGAAGGAACGCATCCTCCAGGAAGCGACGATCGTCAATTCGGGCGTGCTGAAGCTGGACTCGCTCCTCAACCATGGAGTGGACCCCCAGCTCACGATGGAGATGGGCAAGGAATTCGCGAGAAGGTTCGAGGGCAAAAAAATCACGAAGGTCATCACGGTGGAGTCCTCCGGAATTCCGGTCGCTTTCGCCACGGCCTTGACGCTCGGAGTTCCTCTCGTCTTCGCTAGACGGAAGAAGACGCTGCTTGGAGACGCGGATGCCTATGTCGAGCGCGTTCCGTCGTTCACGAAGGGAATCGTAACGGATCTGATCGTTTCCCGGCACCTTCTCGGAGCCGAAGACTCGGTGCTCTTTATCGACGACATCATCGCCAACGGCGACGCGGCAAGAGGGCTGCTCAAGATCATCGAGCAAGCGGGAGCGTCCGTGGCCGGAATCGGAATCGTGCTGGAGAAATCGTTCCAAGCCGGAGGCAAGGCGCTGAGAGAGCTTGGTTTCCAGGTGGAGACTCTCGTACGAATCTCTTCCTTGGAAGGCGAGACGATCACGTTCGAATAAGGATAAAGCCGGCTGGGATGGATTCCTAACTATAAATTAGGCTCCAGCGGCTTTCGAATTCCGAGCTCTTGAATTATAATAAGAGTAAGTTGCAGAGGGGAGGCGAGCAGGATATGGGAGATAACGCGAATATGTCGGCCGAATTTTTCTCGGAACAGCTGAACGATGCCAAGATCCATTTCGAGCGCGCGCTCGACTGCAAGCACACCGAATTCGATGATTTGTATCCTTATATGATCGAGCATCCGCAATTTTTCTGGTATAAGAGATATGTGGCTTGGTCGGAGCTGCTGACGATAGTGAAGCTGTGCGAGAAGCTCGGAATCGCTTGGGAGAACCAGTTTACCGATCGGCAGGCCGAATATGTCCGCGGCCGGGTCATGTCGAGCAAGGTGCTGGACTACTGGTACGAGACGAACGAATCGCGCGAGCATGTCGGTTAAACTAGCATTAGGAAGCGGATCCGCTCTAGTCACTTCGACGGTGGCTGGGGCGGATTTTTGACATAGAGGAGGGATTGGCGATGATGACGGAAGAACAATTGGACAAGCTCCGGGTCGACGGCACCCTGATTCGGGTCGTGAGAGACGCCCTCGAGATGAACGATATCATCGGATTCGTCGTGGCATGGGATGATGAGAGCGTTCTCGTTCGCAGACGCAATCGCCGGGTCGTCAAGCTTAGCCGGGAATATAAGATCGTGCCGAAGAGCGAGCCGAGACCGGAATTCGAAGGATAATGATCGCAAGGCCGGAAGCGGCCATTAACTGAAAATTAGAACTTCCGATCTACGCTTGACTTGAGTCGAGCCCGCGTGATATTATAAGTCTCGTTGCTGCTGCGAATGACCTTCGAAGAAAGGCCTCGCGAGATAGCGCGACATATGCGGACGTGGCGGAATTGGCAGACGCGCTGGATTCAGGTTCCAGTGGGCTAACCCCCCGTGGAGGTTCGAGTCCTCTCGTCCGCACCACTTACTTAAATGAGAGAAGCCTTGCTTGCAAGGCTTCTTTTTTGTTGTTTGGCGCGCTTTTCAAGGATATGTTGTAGTCCTGCAGCTCCCAACTCGGAGTAGATATTTCACGCTCAAGGATCGGAGCGGGCGCGGAGATGATCTCGGATGAGACTAACGCGGCGTTCTGGGATCGGCGAGGATGCGGAGATAGTAAGTATTTAGTACCTCCGGCCGTATGGGTGAATATCCTGCCATCATAGCCTATATGCGTGGAGGAAAATGCATGATACCGATGTATCCCTACTACAGTGAAGAAACCGTGTGCAAGCAAGTGCCGATTACGTTCCCGCCTCAGCATCAAGACCGTCAACCGGGCCTTGAATATCTCATGTCGCCGGCTCCTATCTCGGATAATCCCGGGTACAAGGGGAGCGGCAAGCTCGCCGGCAGGGTCGCCATCATCACCGGAGGGGACAGCGGCATCGGCAGAGCCGTCGCCATCGCGTTCGCCAAAGAAGGAGCGGACGTCGCGATCGTGTACCTCTATGAAAGGGAGGATGCGGTTGCGACCCAGCAAATGGTCGCCAAGTACGGAGGCCGCTGCCTGTTGATCGAAGGCGACTTGCGTCATCCGGCCTTCTCGCCGGAAGTCGTGAGGAGGACGTTGGAGTGCTACGGAAAAATCGATATTTTGATTCTGAACCAAGGCGTTCAATATCCGCAGCAGAGCATTATGGGCATCTCCGACGAGCAGTTGGAACAAACGTACCGTACGAATATTTTCCCCATGTTCTACATGGTTCGGTCCGCTCTTCCTCACTTGAAGCCCGGCAGCGCGATCGTCAGCACCGCTTCGGTAACGGCGTATGCGGGAGCTCCCTTGCTGGTGGATTACTCTTCGACCAAAGGCGCCATCGTTTCGTTTACGCGATCCTTATCGCTCCAATTGGTGAAGAAGGGCATTCGCGTGAACGCCGTTGCTCCCGGCCCGATCTGGACGCCGCTGATCGTCTCCAGCTACTCCGCCGAGTACGTGAAGACGTTCGGACTCGAGACGCCGATGAAGCGGGCCGGCCAGCCGTTCGAGCTGGCACCGACCTATGTCTATCTGGCTTCGGACGACTCGTCGTTCGTGACCGGCCAAGTGTTGCACGTCAACGGCGGGATCATGACGGAGACTTGAGAAACCGTAACCCGAAGATCTCGGGTTACAGGGGTTGAGAGACGCTGGATTGAATCCGTAACCTGAAGATCTCGGGTTACAGAGGTTGCGAGACGCTGGATTGAAGCTGTAACCCGAAGATTTCGGGTTACAGAGGTTGCGAGACGCTGGATTGAAGCCGTAACCCGAATATTTCGGGTTACAGAGGTTGCGAGACGCTGGATTGAAGCTGTAACCCGAAGATCTCGGGTTACAGAGGTTGCGAGACGCTGAATTGAAGCCCTAACCCGAAGAATTCGGGTTACAGAGGTTGCGAGACGCTGGATTGAAGCTGTAACCCGAAGATTTCGGGTTACAGAGGTTGCAAGACGCTGGATTGAATCCGTAACCCGAAGATTTCGGGTTACAGAGGTTGCGAGACGCTGGATTGAAGCTGTAACCCGAAGATCTCGGGTTACAGGGGTTGCGAGACGCTGGATTGAAGCCCTAACCCGAAGAATTCGGGTTACAGCTCCCCAAAACCCAAAAAAGCGGCGAAGGGACTACTCCCATCGCCGCATTCACGTCTTATTCCTCCGAAGGCTCCAAATCGCACTCTTCGAGCTTTAGGGTTTTCGTTTTGAACTTCCACTTGTGGCCAAGCCACAAGGCCAAGAACAGCGGGATGCCGACATAGGAGGCGAACAGGAACTGCCAGTCGACCTCGCCGTCCGAGAAGGCGCTGATGCTCTGGCCGAGGATGACGATCGCGCACATGATGCCCGCCAGGATCGGTCCGAACGGGAACCATAGGGAGCGGTAAGGAAGCTCGGCGAAATCGCGGCCCTGCGCGACGTAGGCCCGGCGGAAGCGATAGTGGCTGATCGCGATGCCGAGCCAGGCGATGAAGCCGGACATGCCCGAGGCGTTGAGCAGCCAAATGTACACCTGACCGTCGCCGAAGAAGGAGGCGAGGAAAGCGAGCATGCCTAACGCCGCCGTCGCGAGCAGCGAGTAGACCGGAATGCCTCGCGAGTTCAGCTTGGCGAACGGCTTAGGCGCTTTCCCTTCCTTCGCGAGCACCCACAGCATGCGCGTGGAGGCGTACATGCCCGAGTTGCCCGCGGACAGAACCGAGCTCAGGATGACGGCGTTCATGACGGACGCCGCGAAGCTGAGGCCCGCTTTCTCGAAGACGATCGTGAACGGGCTCGCGGCCACGCTGTCGCTGGCCAGCGTATCCGTGTTATAGGGAATCAGCATGCCGACCACGAAGATGGCCAGAATGTAGAACAGAACAATTCTCCAGAACACGGTGCGGATCGCGCGGGGCACGTTTTTCCTCGGATTCTCGGATTCGCCCGCCGCGATGCCTACGAGCTCGGTGCCTTGGAACGAGAAGCCCGCCGCCATGCAAACGCCGAGCACGGCCAGCCAGCCACCCGAGACTGGGGCGTCTCCTTCCGTAAAGTGGCTGAACCCGACCGCTTCGCCGCTCCAGATGCCGACGATCATCAGCAGGCCGATGACGATGAAGATGATAACCGTCGCGATCTTGATCATGGCGAACCAGTATTCCGACTCGCCGTATCCCTTGACGGACAGTAAATTAAGGCCGACCATCAGGATAAGAAAGAGGGCGCTCCATAAGAAGGACGGGCTGTTCGGCAGCCAGAACTTGATGATGAGCGTCGCCGCGGACAGCTCCGCCGCGATCGTAATCGCCCAGTTGTACCAATAATTCCATCCGAGCGCGAAGCCGAAGGAAGGATCGACGAATCTCGTGGCGTACGTGCTGAACGTTCCGGATACCGGCATATAGGTCGCCATCTCTCCTAAGCTGGTTACCAGGAAATAGACCATGATCCCGATAATCGCATATCCCAGCAGCGCGCCGCCGGGGCCGGCATCGTGTATCGCCCCGCCGCTGGCGAGGAACAGTCCCGTCCCGATCGAGCCGCCGAGCGAGATCATCGTCATGTGGCGCGATTTTAAACTTCTTCGTAACTTGTTCTTCGTATTCACTCTCTGCGCTCTCCCCAAGATGTTTGTCGTTCGCTCGCGTTAGTATGGCTGTTCACGCCAAAAAAGCCGCCCTCGCAATGGCATGCAAGGCAGCTTCGACTCCCCCCGCATCCTCTTGTTCCAAGATAGCTCATCATTCTGTCGTCGGATCGACAGAATGACAGTTCCGCCCCTGTTCGGAAGCGGCCCCAGCCGGCGCGGTCGGTAACCCGCGCTGCTTCGGCGACGGTGCCTTTCGATCGGAATCCTTAGCCTCTACCGGACTTCCTCCGACGTACTCATCAACATCGCAACCTCTACCTCATCCAAGACGATGAGGTTGTTATATACAATTTTCTTAAAGCCTTCCTAATACTAATGAGATCGCGACGTGAAATCAATGGCTAAATCGTACCATCTCCAGTAAGAAGAAAAATAAGGGAAATAACCATAAATAGTAATAAAATAACGAGCTAATGCAAGCAATCTGAAGGAAACGGGAGGTTAACCCCAATTTCATTTCCATTACGATGGTTGCAAGCGCTTTTATTTGCATTTTATAATCAAAACCAAGTTGAAGGCCCTGATACCCGAAAAGGGGTACATCCTCGGTTACTTATGTAACGCGATGGATGTGCCCCTTTTTTTGTTGCGTCCGGAAGCAACCGGGATAGAGGGCCGTCGACGATTCCATTCCAGTTGTGAAAAGGAGAGGTCGGTACATGATCGGAAGAAAAAGAACGATCCAAACGGCAAGCGCATTGTTGGCGGTTTCGCTCGTCCTCGCGGGCTGCGGAGGCAATTCGAACGGCAACGGCAACGCGGACGGCTCGGCTCCGGCAAGCGCAAGTCCTTCGCAAGAGGGAGCCGCCGGGCAGGCGAGCCCATCCGCGGAAGAAGGAGCGGGCCTTGAGCCGGAACCCGGAGCGAAGCTCGTCGTCTGGGAGGCGAATGAGCAAGTCGAGTACATGAAGGCGGTCGCGAAGGAGTTCGAGACGAAGTATGGCGTGCCGGTCACGGTGGAAGTCGTCGCCGGAGGAGATCAGGGTACGAGGCTGTCGACGGACGGGCCGTCCAAGACCGCGGCCGACGTGTTGACGCTGCCGCACGATCAGATCGGTCTCGCGGCGAAGGCCGGGCTGCTGCTGCCGAACGACGTGTTCGAGGAGGAGACCCGGGCGACCTCCGTCGAAGCTGCAACGAACGCTTCCAGCTACGAAGGCGTTCTGTACGGCTATCCGAAATCCATCGAAACTTACGCGCTCTTCTACAACAAAGACCTGTTTCCCGAGCCTCCGAAGACTTGGGACGAGATCCTGAAGTTCGGGGAGACGTACACGGATGCCGGGCAGAAGAAGTACGCGATCATGTGGGAGTTCGTCGGCTACTACTCGTATCCGTTCATCGGCGGCTTCGGCGGCTACATGTTCGGAGCCGACGACAAGGATATCGGTTTGAACAAGGGGGATACGGCGAAGGGATTCGAATTCCTCCGCTCCCTGAAGAAGATTCTACCGATGAATGCAGGCGATATCACGTACGACGTCAAGACGCAGCTGTTCAAGGAAGGCAAGCTGGCGCTGAACATCGACGGGCCGTGGTCCGTGGCCGCGTTCAAGGATTCGGTCGACTTCGGGGTCGCTCCGCTGCCCAAGCTTCCGAACGGCAATGACGCGATGTCCTTCTCCGGGGTCAAGTCCTACTATGTCAACTCTTACTCGAATTACCCTCAGGCGGCGCGTTTGTTCGCGCACTTCGCCAGCAACAAGGAGAATCAATTGATGAATTACCGGATGACCGGAGCGATTCCGGCGAACAAAGAAGCCGGCGAAGATCCGTTAATCGCGAACGATCCGATCACGAGCGGGTTCTTCCGGCAATTCTCCCATTCCGTCCCGATGCCATCGAATTCCGGCGTGGATCTGGCTTGGGAAGCGTTGAAAGCAACCTTCATCGCTCTCTGGGACGATCCGAGCCTCGAAATCCAACCGACTCTGGACAATATGGCGAAGACGATCGAAGACGGCATCGCTTCAAGAGGATAAAGGACGCCCTTGTCCGAGGAGACTTGCCTCGGGCAAGGGTATTCCTACTAGATTCGCAAGGGAAAGAGGGCTATCGCGCATGAAAAAGCCTGTCGGAGCGGCCATTCTGTCCGCCGTCATGTTCGGGTTCGGGCAATGGAGCAATCGCCAGTGGATCAAAGGATTCGTATTCGCGGCCTTCGGGGCTGTCGGTCTGTATGCCTTAATATTCGAGCTGTTCGATTATTTGCGAGGGTTGGTCACGCTAGGGACGCAACCATCCGGATTCGTGAAGGTCGGGAAGCTGACGAAGATGGTGGAAGGAGACCATTCCATCTTCATGATGATCAAAGGACTTGCCGCATTAGCGGCGTCGCTGTTGATCTGCTTTTTTTACGTATTGAATATCCGGGACGCTTATCTCGTGGCGAAAGCGCGCAAGGCAGGACATCCGGTGCATGATTTCAGGCAATCGCTCGCTTCGCTCGGACAAAAGCACTTCGCGTATCTCGTGCTTCTGCCTCCCTTCATTACGATCGCGTTCCTGACGGTGCTGCCGCTCGTCTTCTCCATCCTCATCGCCTTCACGAATTACGCGGATCCGATTCTCCCTCCGGCGAGGCTGGTCGATTGGGTCGGCTTCGACAACTTCTCGCAGATGCTGAGCTTGAAGAAGTGGAGCCATACGTTCGGAGGGGTCCTAATGTGGACGCTGATCTGGGCGGTAATCGCGACGGCGACGACTTATGTCGGAGGCGTCCTGGTTGCGGTACTGATTCATCAGCCGCGAGTAAGATTCAAGAAGTTCTGGCGAACGGCGCTTATCATTCCGTTTGCGATTCCGAACATGATTTCTCTATTGGTCATGAGGAATATGTTCAACAACCAATTCGGTCCGATCAACGATTACCTCCGGAGAATCGGCCTTCAAGGCTTGCCCTGGCTGACCGATCCGTTCTGGGCGAAAGTTACCGTCATTCTGGTCAACATGTGGATGGGAATTCCGATTACGATGATTCTCGCTTTCGGGGTGCTCACGACGATTCCGAAGGATCTGTACGAAGCGGCGGACGCGGACGGAGCGGGCTCGTTCCAGAGGCTGCGCTACATTACGATGCCGATGGTGCTCTTCTCGACCGCGCCGATTCTCATCATGCAGTTCGCGGGCAATATCAACAACTTCAATGTCATCTATCTTCTGACGAACGGAGAGCCGGTCAATATTCGTTACCAATTTGCCGGACATACGGACTTGCTCGTCACTTGGCTATATAAGCTCGCCCTCAATCAATCGCAGTTCAGCTTCGCCTCCGTCATCGGCATCTTTATATTTCTCATCGTAGGGTCGTTCTCCATCTGGAGCTACACTCGCACAAAATCGTATCGGGAGGAGGACATGATCCATTGAGAACTTCGACGGGTAACGGGAAGTTGTTTATGACCTATGCGATCCTAGGCGTCTTAACGTTCTTGAGCTTGTTTCCGGCGCTTTGGATCGTTCTATCCTCCCTTAAGGAAGGCAACAGCCTGTACAGCGACACGCTCATCCCCCGGGAGATGACGTTCGTCCATTACAAGGATCTGTTCGAGAAAACGATGTATCCCAGATGGTTCCTCAATACGCTGAAGGTGGCGGTATTCTCGACGATTATCGGAACGTTCCTGCTGCTGCTCTCTTCCTACGCGATCTCGAGGTTCCGTTTCGCCGGCCGCAAGACGACGCTGAAGACGTTCCTCGTGCTTCAGATGTTCCCCGGCTTCATGGCGATGATCGCCATCTTCGTCATGCTGAACGCGATCGGCTTGCTGAATTCGCATTGGGCGCTGATCTTGGTCTACAGTTCCGGCTCGATTATCACGAACGTATTCGTGGCCAAGGGCTTCTTCGATACGATCCCGAGGAGCTTGGAGGACGCGGCGAGAATCGACGGAGCCAGTCCCATGAAGGTGTTCTTCTCCGTGATCGTCCCCTTGTCCACTCCGATGCTGACGTATGCCAGCCTCATGATCTTTAACGGAGCGTTCGTCGACTTTATCTTCGCCGACCTGATCCTGAGGACGGAGGAGCAACGGACGCTTGCCGTCGGTCTTTATAAGATGGTCAGCCAGCGCAATTCGACGGAGTTCACGCTGTTCGCAGCGGGAGCCGTTCTCGTCGCGGTTCCGGTGACGTTCTTGTTCTTGTTCCTCCAACGTTATCTCGTCGACGGACTGACGGCGGGGGCTTCCAAGGGGTGAGAAGGCCCGTTACGATCCGTCAGGTCGCGAGGCGAGCGAGAGTCGCCCCGTCCACGGTGTCGAGGGTCATTTCCGGCAAAGGAAGGGTGGGCGAAGAGACGAAACGGCGTGTGATAAAGGCCATGGAGGAGCTGAACTATCATCCGAACTCGTTGGCGCGGAGCCTCGTCAGCGGCGCAAGCCGCAAGCTTGGCGTCATGCTTCCCCGCATGACGGGGCAGTGGTACCAGGACACGATGATCACGGAGCTACTTCGCGGCATCGCATCGAGCGCGAGAAAAGCCGACTACGATTTATTGCTCGCAAGCGGCGAATCCGGCATCGAAGAGCTGTCTTCGTTGGATCGGCTCCTCCAAGGGAAGCGGGTGGACGGGGTTGTCCTGCTCGGCGCCGGCGAGGACGACAGGCTCCTGGACCGGCTGACGGAGGCCGGGTTCCCGTTCGTTCGAATCGGGAGGCACGAGTTCCGAACGGACATCCTGTCCGTGGATACGGATAATCGGGCGGCAGGGCAAGACGCCGTGCGCCATCTTACGGAGCTCGGCCATGAGAAGATCGGCTTCGCTATCGGGCCGCGAGGCTTGACGGCGTCGTGGGATCGGCTGGAAGGCTACGAGCTGGCTCTGAAGAAATCGGGAATCGTTCCCGCGAAGGAATGGTTGTTAGAGGGCGACGCGCTGACGCTTAGCGCGAACCGCACGCTGTCCCTCTTCCTCGGACAACCGAATCCGCCTACCGCTCTCGTCGTCGGGGACGATCGCCTTGGCATCGCCGTGATCCGTGCGCTCGCGGAACTCGGCATTCCCGTTCCGGAGAAGCTTGCGTTGGTCGCATTCAACAACAGCTCGATGGCGGATTGGACGACGCCGTCCCTGACGAGCATGGACATCGGCATCGATCAAATCGGTTTCGAGGCGGTCGAGCTGCTGCTGCGCTCCCTTACGGACGGAGAGCTCCAAGGTCGGTCGTTGACCGTTCCGCATCGTTTGGTCGCCAGGGAATCGACGCTGGGAACGCGTCGCCCCGGTGGCATCCCTTTTTCCGCCAAGCCTCGTTAACCGAGGCTTTTTCCATAAAACGCGGATTCGATCCAAAAAAACCGGATTACCTAAAAGCGCCGCGATTGGTTACAATAGAAAGTGCTATTATTCTTGCGCCTACGACCCCGGCACCTGATCGAGTTATCGGGCGGCCGGGGATTTCTGCGTTGCGCCGAAGCCGCGTTAAAAGGACGATACACATGATGAAGAGGATAGGGTCTTGGCTGAAGACCTTCCGATTGCAGAGAATCCGCAGCCGTTTTCTGACCGCCATGATCTTGGTTTCGCTGCCGCCGTTGATCGTCTTGGGCTATGTCTCCATCAATATCGCCAAGGACACGCTGGTCGAGAACCACATCGAGACGATCCAGAGCCACCTGAAGACGTCGAGCGAGATGGCGGACCTGTTGTTCAAAAACATCATCGACATGAACCGGATCATTCTGTCGAGCGACGAGCTGAGGCAGCAGCTATACAAGAGCGGGAACGCGGAGGGCGACGGCCCCGACACCATCGACGTGACGACCGCCAACCGGCTGCAGAACATCGTCGTAACGAATCTGTACGATACCCAGTACATCCAGTCGATCTGCTTGTTCGATCGAAAGTTCCGGTCGGCCTGCTACGGAAGATCGGAGCTGGCGGGGCCTTACGGCTCGGAGGTGTCGAGAGGACTGATCGCCGGAACGGATTGGTACCAGAAGAGTTTGGACGCCAAGGGCAAAGAGGTGTTCTTCGGCTATAACGTGCTCGAGGAGAATCTGGCCGGCGATACGTTCTCCAGCGTCAAAATCCTGCGGGATCCCAACCAACTGAGCGGCGACGACCTCGGCTTTCTCGTCATCAACATTCGCAAAACGATTTTCGGCCAGACTGTCAACGAGGGAGAGGACAGCGGCTTCTGGGTGCTGGATGCCGGCCGCACGACTCCTCTCATCATCTACGACCACCATCCGGACTTGACCGCAGGAGCGGGAATCGGACAAGTGTCGACCGATCCGTTCAAGGATTTGAAGGAAGCGGGTTACTTATACAGCCGGTATTCGAACGCGACAAGCGGCTGGCAGTTCGTTCATTACGTCCGGAAGGAGACGCTGCTCAAGCAGTCGAACCGAATCGGCACGTTCACGATGCTGATCGCCGCCTTTATGGCGATCATCGCTCTCCTTGTCTCTTATTTCGTCTCCGGTTCGATTACGAAACCGCTTCTGCAGCTCAAAAAAATGATCGTAGACTGGGCGAAGGGCCATTCGGCGGGCGACAACAAGGAGACGGCGTTCGTGGCGGACGAGGTCGGGGTGATCGGCCAGACGTTCCAACGGCTGTCTTCGGAATATCAGCAGATGGGCGAAAAGCTGCTTCAGTCGCAGCTCAAGGAACGGGAAGCGGAGCTGAGAAGCCTGCAGTCGCAAATCAAGCCGCATTTTCTATACAACACGCTGGATTCGATCTATTGGATGGCGATGCTCGAAGAGAAGAACGACATCGCCCAGATGGCGCTGTCGCTATCGGAGAGCTTCAAGCTGAGCCTCAACAAGGGCAAGGAGACGATACCCGTCTTCAAGGAATTGAAGCATATCGAGCACTACATGATCATTCAGAATTTGCGCTACGACAACCGATTCCGGTACGTCGCGGACGTCGATCCGGAAATCATGGGCTACGAGATCATGAAGCTGCTGCTGCAGCCGCTGGTCGAGAATTCGATTTACCACGGGCTCGAGCCGAAGGTCGGAGACGGGACGATTCGCCTTGCCGGCCGCAAGGAAGGCGGCGATCTCGTCTTCACGGTAGAGGATGACGGGGTCGGCATGGAGGATATTCGCCGAACCGAGCAGGGCTACGGAATCCGCAACGTCAAAGAGCGTTTGGCGCTCTATTACGGCGAGGGAAGCTCCTTCGTCATCGAGAGCGCGCCCGGAGAAGGCACCAAGATCACGTTGCGATTCCCTCATGGGGACAACGGAGGAGACAATCATGCTTAAGGCTCTTGTTTTCGACGATGAATTTATCGTGCTAAGGGGATTGGAGAGGCTGATCGACTGGTCCGAATACGGAATCGAGCTGGCGGGAACGGCCTCGGACGGAATATCGGCGCTGAAGCTGTTCCGCGAGATCAAGCCGGACCTTATCCTGACGGACATCCGGATGCCGGGAATGGACGGGCTGCAGCTGATCGAAGCGATTCGCGCGGAGGCACCCGACACGATGTGCATCGTGTTCAGCGGCTACAACGAATTCGAATACGTGAAGAGCGCCATCAAGCTGGGCGTCGTCGATTACCTGGAGAAGCCGGTCAACATCGAGAAGATCCGGGACGGCATCGGGAAGGCGGTCAAGCGGATCGAGGAGCTGAACGAGTATTCGTCCTTGAAACGGAAGTGGCATCAAGGTCTCTTGGAGAAATCCGTTCAACAACTGTTGGAAAAGGGAGCCGAGGCGGCCGCGGCTTGGGAGGAGCAGTTCGGCGAGGACAGCGAGCGGGTAAAAGGAGTTACCGTGCTGGTCAGCAAGGAGCAGACGGATGCCGTCCCGGACGGGGAAGGGTATCGCGTCGTTCGGACGGGCGGCGGCTCCGAGCATATCGTCGTCGTGTTCCATTTCGACCCGGCTTCGGAGGAATGGATGGCCGGACTTGCGGAATGGACTTCCGCGGTGATCGGTTCGGGTCGAACCTATCCGAGCGCGGAGGACGCTCCGAAGAGCTACAAGGAAGCGCAGCGGGCGCTTCGGTACGGCAAGTTCCTGGAAGGCAAAGGCTGGGTCCGGTTCGAGGATCTGGGCGACAGCCAGGCCGACAGTCCGCTATTGTCCGAACGGGAAGAGGCGATGCTGTTCGACCTGCGGATCGGGGACAAGGAGGGTCTCCTGGAGAAAATCGACGGTTATCTGGAAGAGTTCCGAAGCGCGAAGCTGACTCCCGAGGCGGCCGAGGTGGAGCTGCTGAAGATCGTCATGCACGGGCTGGACGTCGCCAAGGGGACCGGCGGCAATCCGTCGGACATGTATCCTTCCGGCTATTGGCCGCAGCTCGAGATTCGGAACCTGAATACGCAAGAGGAGATGGCGGCTTGGCTGCGAAGTCAGATGGAGACGATCATGGATTGGATTCTGAGCGTCCGCCATCGTTCGAAGCACGCGGCGATCGAGAAGGCACTCAAGTACATCGGCAAGAACTACGGAAGAGACCTTACGCAGCAAGAGGTGGCGGACCACGTCCAGATGAACTCCACGTACTTCAGCCTGCTTTTCAAAGAAGAGATGGACATCTCCTATATTAAGTATTTGACCCAAGTCCGCATGGAGAAGGCGAAGGTGCTGCTGGGTGCCGGAGAATCCATTCAGGAGATCAGCGAGAAGGTCGGGTATCAGCATGCTCGCCACTTCTCCGAAGTGTTCAAGAGGTACGCGGGCATGACGCCGGGGCAGTATCGGGAAGGGAGAGCGCCGAAATGAGGAGGCTGGCTGTCGCATTCGTTCTGATCTCCTTGCTGATCTCATCTTGCGGACGTACCGATTACGCAGACGAAACTCAGGCGGAAAAGAAGACGGATATCGTCTATATCTCGAACGAGGAAGTCGGGTCCAGCGTCGAAATGATTCGCCAGCTCTCCGAAGAGTACGAGGCCGAGCATCCGAACGTTCGATTCTCGATCGAGGCGATCCCGGAGGGCGATCTGTCCCAGCGAATCACGCTGCTGGCCGCGAGCAACGATCTGCCGGCGCTGTTCCGGTATCAATCGGGCCGGCCGCTTCTGGATTTGATTCGCAGCGATTCCGTGTTGAACCTGGAGGAGACGTTCAAGGAGCTGGGCCTTTACGACCGGTTGAATCCGGCTGCCGTGGAGCTGCTTAAGTCTGCCGTGGACGGAGCCGGCTTGTACGCCCTGCCGCTGGAGATGAACATCGAAGGCTTCTGGTACAACAAGGCGATTTTCGAGAGGTATGGGCTAAAAGAGCCGCAGACGTGGGACGAGATGCTGCGGATCGCCGAGACGCTGAAGGCGGCGGGCGTTCAGCCCTTCTCCGTGGCGGGCAAGGACAAATGGCAGATCACCCGTCTGATCAACGCGTATGCGATCCGCAAGATCGGCGTAGACGCGATGGAGCAGGTGGACAAGGGAACCCTGAAGCTGACGGACCCGAGATTCATCGAGGCGGCATCCGTGGTGCAGGACATGGGATTGAAAGGGTACCTGGGCGGAGCGGTCAATACGTTGGACGTCAACGCCGCGACCGACCTGTTCCTGCAAGGGCAAGCGGCGATGTACTATTCGGGAAGCTGGCTGCTGCGCGACTTCAACGTCCCGGAACGGAACAAGCTCGGCGCGGAAAATATCGGGTTCTTCAGCATTCCTCTCGTGGAAGGGGGAGCGGGACAGCTGGACGAGTATCCGATGAACGCGGGACTGACGACTTCCTTCTCCAAAGCGGCTTACACCGAGGAAGTCGGGGATTGGATGAAGGACGTGTTCGAGGAGTACGGGGATCGGGCGATGAGCGAGCTCGGCATGGTGACCGGCTTCAACGTGGAGAGCATGCCGGAGAACGTGCCGCCGCTGACGCGGATGGTTCAAGAGAAGATCGAAGGCGTCAAGCGGGCGTCGGGCTGGTTCGAAGCGAAATTCAGCACGAAGGCGCAGCTGCTGGCATGGAACAACGCGCAGCTTCTCGTTACTGACTCCAGGTTCGCGCCTACGCGTTATATGACGGAACTGCAGGCGGTTCTGGACTCGGAGCAGTAGCGAAGGATGACCCGCTTAGCCGGAAGGCTGGGCGGGTTTTTGCGTTAAGCCGCGATCATCCCCATGAAGATTCGTTCCGTGAAGTAAACGAACGTTAAGCAAGTAAAAAGATGCGAGTTGTATGGCGTTACCCGGCCTCCTATAATGAAAGCGTAACCAGCAGAAACCGATGCCAACGATTCAAAGGGTTGGCAACAACGGCAAGGGTAGCAATAGGTTAGCGGCCGCGACCAACCTGGAGGAAATCGAGTAAGAAAGCTTTCCAGCGCAATCAATGAAAGCGCTTACAATTATGTGGGCTAACTTGTATCGGAAGACGTTGTATCCGGATTTTGAAAAGGAGTGATCGGTTGCGCATGTATAAACAGACCATGAGAGGCGCTTCGTTTCGCAAGTTTCTCTATATATCGCCATTTATGGTTCTTCTGGCGATCTTCGCTTATTATCCGCTTTATGGATGGGTCTATGCTTTCTTCGACTATATGCCTCCGATTCCTCTTTCCGAATCGCCGTTTGTCGGGCTTCAGTGGTTTCGTTCCTTGGTCGAGAATCAGGTCAAGATCGATCAGTTGCTGCAGGTTCTTAAAAACACGTTCGGAATGAGCGGCTTGGCGCTTCTCTTCTCCTGGCTGCCGATGATGTTCGCCATATTCCTGACCGAGATCAAGGCCGTCCGATTCCGGAAATTCATTCAGACGGTCACTACTCTTCCGAATTTTATCAGCTGGGTCTTGGTTTACTCGTTGGCGTTCTCCATGTTCTCCAGCGAAGGGATCGTCAACGGTCTGTTGAAGCAGCTGGGGCTGATCGAATCTCCGTTCTTGTTCCTTCAAAGCTCGGACCACGTTTGGTTGACGATGTGGATGTGGATGACTTGGAAATCGTTGGGCTGGTCAGCCATCCTATATATCGCGGCGATTATGAGCATTGACGACTCCCTTTACGAAGCGGCCCATGTAGACGGCGCCACCCGAATGCAGGTCATTCGCCATGTCGTTATCCCGAGCATGCTTCCGACTTATTTTGTCTTGTTAATGCTGCAAATCGCAAGCTTCCTGAACAACGGGTTGGAGCAATACTTCGTCTTTCAAAATGCATTCAACAAAGACGCCATCCAGGTTCTGGACCTTTACGTATACAACCTCGCAATGGGGGGCGGCAGTTATTCCGTGTCCGTCGCGATCAGCATGCTGAAGAGCTTGATCAGCGTCGTGCTTCTCTTCTCGGTGAACGGATTGTCCAAACTGACGAGGGGAGAGGGGATCGTATGAGGGACCAAAAAACGAAGTATCAAGCCAGCGCGGCAGATAAATGGATTACGGTTATCATCTACGTCCTGTTCTCGGCGTTTGCCTTTATCTGCGTGTTTCCTTTCTACTCGATCATTATCAATACCATCAGCGCCAACGATCTTAGCGCCAGAGGCGATGTGGTGTTCTACCCTAAAAAAATTCATTTTCAGAACTACTTGGATGTGTTTAAGATACCCGGTTTGGGGAACGCGGCCATGATTTCGTTGGGAAGAACGGCGATCGGAACGACGCTGACGGTAGGGGCTTCGGCTTTTCTGGGCTTCATGTTTACCCAAGAGGATATGTGGGCTCGTAAATTCTGGTATCGATTTACGGTTATCACGATGTTTTTTAGCGCCGGGATCATTCCTTGGTATTTAACCATGAGATCGCTGCACTTGACCAACAACTTTATGGCTTATATTTTGCCAACTGTCGTAGCCCCGTTCTTTATCATTCTTGTCAAGACATTCGTCGAATCGACGCCTAAGGAATTGCAGCAGGCGGCCAGCATCGACGGAGCCGGAACCATGACTCTCTTCTTCCGAATCATGCTGCCCATCTGTAAGCCTATATTGGCGACGGTTGCCATATTCGCGGCCGTGGATCAATGGAATTCCTTCCAGGACACGCTGCTGCTGATGACGGACAGCAACCTCTACAGCCTGCAGTTTATCCTGTATAACTACATCAATCAGGCGAGTTCGTTATCGACCATGGTTAATCTGCAAAATGCCGGATCGACGGCCATGGCCAGCTTGGCGACCAAGCAAACGACAACCTCTATCCGCATGACGGTGACCGTTATCGTTGTAGCGCCCATCCTGCTGGTCTATCCGATCTTCCAACGGTTCTTCGTGAAAGGAATTATGATTGGCGCCGTTAAAGGTTGAACGCGCCATTATAATACAATGATGAAATATGGGGGGCTGCAAATGAGCAAGAGCAAGCGAATGGTCAAGAAATCGATAGCCGTGTCGATGGCCGGATCGATCCTGGTATCGGCCGCACTGGCTGGATGCAGTAACGGTTCAAACAACACCTCTACGGCATCGAACTCGCCATCGGGATCGAGCGCAAGCGCAAGCGCATCGCAGACATCCGGCGCCATCGACCACAGCAAGCCGTTGACCATTACGGTGTATGACAATGCGGCGAATTACCAGGGGGAACAAACGGGGTGGTACGGCAAACTTGTCAAGGACAAGTTCAATATCACTTTGAACATTCTCGCGCCGCAAGTGGCCGGCGATCAGCTGTACAAGACGAGAACGGCGGCGGGCGATCTGGGGGATCTGCTGATCATCGACAACAGCCAACTGGAAGAATTGATTCCGGCCGGACTCATCATGGATCTCACGGATAAGATCAAGAATACTAAGTACTTGTCCCAATACGTAGACAATCACTTCAAGCCGTTCAACGCGGCGTTCGATCAGGTTAATCCGGAAGGCAAGATCTACGCGTTGCCGACTATGGAAGCCGATACCTCGCCGACGACGTTCTCGGAGGAGATTCCCTATTCGAGTCCGATTATGCCTTGGGATTATTACAAGGGAGTCGGCGCCCCCAAGCTTAACAACCTGACCGATCTTCTGAACGTTCTGAAGCAGATGCAGGAGAAGTACCCCAAGACTCCGGATGGCAAGCCGATCGTTCCGATCTCCTTGTGGAAGGATTGGGACGGCGGCAGCATGGAGAATGTGCGCTGGCTCAGTAACTGGTATGGGTACGAGCAGCCGGACGGAACGTCGACCATTCAATTGAATGCGAAGGGCGAAATCGTTCCGCTTGTCGACGATAACAGCATGTACAAGAAGATTTTGCAGTTTTACTTCGACGCCAATCAGATGGGATTGGTCGACCCCGACTCTCCGACCCAGGATTGGAACAAGGTAGCCGAAAAGCTGACCAACAAGCAGGTTCTTCTTCTGTGGTACTCCTGGCAGAGAGGCTTCTACAACTCGATCGAGAGAGGCAAGAACGGAGACGGAAACGTGGCGGTTCCGATCATGGATACTCGCATTATCCAGAACAGCGACGCCTATTACGGCAATGGAAGAGTGTTCGCGATCGGCTCGAAAGCGAAGGATCCCGACCGAATCATGGAATTCATGGATTGGCTAGTCTCTCCCGAAGGGATGCGCTACTATACGAACGGCTTCGAAGGCTTCAATTACGAGAAGACGGCCGATGGCAAGTTTGCTTTGACCGAAGTCGGACAAACGGCGTTCCAGAACAATACCCCGGTTCCGGATGAATACGGCGGCGGCGGATACCAAGACGGTCAGAGCAAGATCAACACCATGATCATGGGCGATTTCACCGTCGACCCGGATACGGGAGAATTCTATAACAACAACTATTGGAGCTCGACGATCGAGGCAAACAAGACGGCCCTGACGACGGATTGGCAGAATGCCTATAACGCTAAGAACGCAACGGAATTCTATCTGAAGAACAATATGATCGATATCGTACCCAATATCAACACGAGTCTTGGAAGCGATTCCTCCGATATTAAGAACAAACGCAGCCAAATCTCGGACTATGTTAAGAATACATCCTGGAAAATGGTATTCGCGAAAAACCAAGCGGAGTTCGACCAGTTGTGGACAAAGATGCAGAAGGATGTAACGGGCCTCGGCTGGAATGACGTCGTGGCGGCGGATACGGCGAAAGCCCAGAAGATCGTGAAGCTTCGCGCGGAAGCGACGGCTAATCCGTAAACGAGCATTCCGTACTCAAGGGGGAGGATATCTTAAGGATATCTTCCTCCGATTTTTTGGGATTCGAGAAAGAAGGGAGACGATCGCGTGCTTCGAGTAACAAAGGTAGAAAATGGAATCGTGAGGGGATTGCCGGCAGCCGACCCTCGAATAACGAGCTTCAAGGGAATCCCGTTCGCCGCGCCGCCCGTCGGGGAGAATCGCTGGCGGGCTCCGCAGAAGGCCCAGGACTGGGAAGGCGTGCTGAAAGCGTACGAATTCGCGCCGGTTTCGATGCAGGTTAGGCAAGAAATCGATGTCAACAACATCTATACCCGGGAATGGGCTGTCGAGCCCGATATCGCCATGGACGAGGACTGTCTCTATCTGAATGTATGGACGCCGGCCAACGGCGCCGATGAGATGCTTCCGGTTTACGTATGGTATTTCGGAGGCGGCTTGCAGGTCGGTCATCCGGCCGAAATGGAATTCGACGGCGAACGTATTGCCCGAAGAGGGATCGTAGTCGTTACGATCAACTATCGTTTGAATGCGTTCGGATTTCTATGTCATCCCGAGATTACGGCGGAAGCGCCGGAAGCGCCGGCGAATTTCGGTCACTTGGATCAACAGATGGCTACGAGATGGGTCAAACGCAATATCCGGGCTTTCGGCGGCGATCCGGATAACATTACCATCGGCGGGCAGTCCGCCGGAGGCGGCAGCGTCATGAACCAACTCGTCTCTCCTCAGAATGAAGGACTCTTCCATAGAGCGATCGTTCAGAGCGGGACATTCGCGAAGCTTTATCCGGGAGATGGAACGCACAGGTTTCTGCGCGGCTTGTCGGAAGCGGAGGAGGAAGGAATTCGATTCTTCGAATCTCTCGGCGTAACCTCGCTAGCAGAAGCCCGAAAGCTGGATGCGGCCTATGTTCTCGGCAAATACCTGGAATCCCGTCAATTCTGGGGGACGGTAACCGACAACAAGTTCAACGTAGGCGATGCGTTTGAATTGTTTATTCAGAACAAGCGCTGGCCGGTGCCGGTTATGCTCGGGCACACGTCTTCCGAATTTTACAGCGTTCCATCCACGAAAACCATGGATGAATTCAAACGGATGGCGGCCGATCTGTTCGGAGAGGATGCGGAAACATTCCTCGCGCTATGCCGCGCGGATTCGGGTAGGCTCGAAGAGGCCGTGAAGAAGTCTTCGGTCAGCTGCATCGAATATGCGATAAGGATCGCGGGGCAGGCCAATTCCGATACCGGCGCCCGTCTCCCGTTGTATTACTATAACTTCGATGCGGAGATCCCGGGTTGGGACGATCCCGGAACGTTCCACTCGGTCGATCTTTGGTTCTTCTTCGAGACGCTTGCGAAGTGCTGGAGGCCGTTCGTCGGCAAACATTACGATCTGGCCCGCCAAATGTGCGACTATTGGGCGAATTTCATTCGATCCGGAGACCCGAACGGTCGGGGGACGTCCGGAGAGGAGCTGCCGAAGTGGGAGCCTTATACAAACGAGGCGCCGTACGGCATGCGGTTCGCGGATCAAGCCGAGTTTGCTAATGAAGAGCCTAGCGAGATCATGAAGTTTCTGGTGGGGCAATATTTCAAGTAAACCCATAGCGGGCCCAAGCGTTGTATTTCGCTTATTGAGGGTGTTTCGATACGAAGACAACCGCTTGCATTTTCTATCTATCCTCTTGATAATATGGAGAATACAGCGCTTACATGGTTGTCCGATGAAGGGGGTTGACTATGAATATTGGCAAGGCTCATTCCATTTTGGCTTTGGGTTTGGCAATGACTCTCTCGTCGGCGTTAACGGCTTGCAGCGGCAACGGTAACCATACTAGCAAGGCAACGCCAAGTCCATCTGCCAACCCGTCATCCTCAGCGGCAGCAGAAGAGGCGAATCCCATAGGCCGATACGATCCTCCAATCGAGATCACGACGGTTCGCAATCGGAGCGATGTCGTTGAAAATAACGTTCTGAGCGTGCTAAAGAACGAGAAGTTCGAGGATAATCGTTGGACGCAGCTCTACTCCGAGGAACTGGGCATCCGCATCAAGTATAACTGGGTCATTCAGGGCGATGATACGTCGGACCCTTATTTGCAGAAGATGAGCGTCATGCTGGCTTCGGGCGACCTGCCCGACATCATACCGGTTAACGCTACCCAGCTTAAGCAGCTTGTCGACTCGGACCAGATCGAAGATATGACCAATTTATTCGAGAAATACGCTTCTCCGCTTCTCAAAGAGATTCTATCCGAAGAGGGCTCCGGGCCGTTCGATGCCGCTACCTTCGACGGGCGGCTAATGGCCATCCCGCAGACGGGCTCGTCGATCGAACAAGCCCAACTCATCTGGATACGCACGGACTGGCTGAGCAAGCTGGGCATGTCGCCTCCCCGAACGATGAACGACGTTCTGGCCATCTCGAAGGTATTCGCGGAGCAGGACCCGGACGGCAACGGCAAGAAGGATACCTACGGACTGGCCATTACGAAGGACCTGTGGGGAGGGGCGATGGGATTAGAGGGTTTTATGGCGGGGTACGGGGCATATCCGAACATCTGGCTGGAGGATTCATCGGGCAAGCTGGTGTACGGAAGCGTTCAACCGGAGACGAAGAAGGCGCTTCAATCCTTGCAGACGATGTATAGAAACGGCGAACTGGATAAGGAATTCGGCGTCAAGGAAGGCCACAAAATCTCCGAGGTGATCGTCAGCGGCAAGATCGGCATGGAATACGGACAACAATGGAATTCTATCTGGCCTCTGCAATGGAATAAAAACAACGATCCGAATGCGCAATGGCAGGCGTTCCCGATCGTTACCGAGTCCGGCGAGCCGGCGAAGGTTCCGCTTAAATTCAGCACGACCAAGTTTTTCGCCGTCCGCAAAGGCGCAGCGCATCCGGAAGCCGTCATCAAGCTGTTCAATATGCACGTCGAGAAGAACTGGGGATTAACCGAGGAGAACGAGTATTACTATGCCCCTCCAGATACGGAGAGCGTCTGGCAGCTGTCTCCGGTCCAACCTGCTCCCACCAGGAAAAACCTGGAACTATACAGGACGTTGGAAGAAGTGAGGAAGACGGGCAATAAGTCGATGCTGACCGGCGAGGCGAAGGCGATTCAGAAGAAGCTGGATTCTTATGCTTCCGGCTCGAAGGAGGGGTTTGCGCTGTGGGGATGGGAGAGAATCTACGGACCTGACGGGGCTGAAAGCATTGTCGATCAATACGACAAGAACAATCAGTTCCTCCTTGATAAATTCGCCGGATCGCCGACGGCAACGATGGTGGAACGCCAATCGACGTTGGAGAAAATGAGAGACGAAGTGTTCGTTAAGATCATCCTGGGCTCGCCGATCGATGATTTCGATCAATTCGTCGAGGACTGGAAAGAGCTTGGCGGAGATCGGATCACGAAGGAAGTCAACGAATATTACGGAATGATGAAGGTAGGAAATTGACGAGTAGAGCTTTCGCTGCCTGCCATCGATGGGAACCTAACGGGGGTACGCCATGTTCAATTCGCCGATTTTCTCGATTCGCAACACTTTGTTTCTTCGTTTGATCTCTACCTTTCTACTCATTCTTATGCCGCTTATAGTCCTGGGAATATACCTCTATCAGTGGTCGATACAAACGGCGCGGGAAGATATCGTCAAGACGGCGACTTCCCAGACGGTATTTTATTTGACCGAGCTCGAGAACGAGGTAGAGAGAATCAAGCTGCTGCAATTCGGTCTTCTGGAGGACGAGGATCTAAACAAACTGACTCTCCTCTCGAACCGGATGGAGATCATAGAGAAGACCGATAAGATCAATTCGCTTCGTAAACGGCTTTACCTCATTCAGAATAGCAGCATGTACATCAAGGAGGTCAGCGTCTCCATTCGCCCGATTGGTTTTGAGATTTCGTCGGTCTATGGCGTAAGTCCGTTGGACGAGGAACGCTATGACGGTCTCGACTCCGTATTCGAAGGCCGAAATTCGAGGATCGTCGAACGGGGGAACGGATTGTTCCTAAGCGCCGCGAAGCCGAGCGGAGGCAAGACGGGGCCCCCGTTGTTCGACGTCGAGATCGAACTGGACCAGCAGAAGCTGACGGAAGCGCTGGCCCAATTCAACACCCATCCGGGAAGCGGCACTCTGCTCGTTTCGGCTAGCGGCGGGCTCGCGCTCGCAAGCGGCGCCGTCGCCTCCTTTATGGACGAAGTATCCGGCTTTGTCGGACAGTCGCGGAGCGCTTCAGGCGGATATGGCGAAGATACCGTGTTCGCAGGTCGGAGGTACTACACGGTTCATGCCGGCTCGGATAAGCTGAGCGTGTCGATCTATCGGTTTATTCCATCCGAGGTTATTCACAAGCCGTTGGATAAGTTTTATACGTGGGCCTGGTTGTTCGCAGCCGCCGCTCTCGTGATAGTCGCTCTCTATGCGATGTCGACCTATAAGTTTATTCACAAGCCGCTGCTTCGGCTCGTGAAGAGCTTTCGTCGCGTTGAACACGGCGATTTGGATCAAGTCATCACCCACGAGTCGAAGGATGAATTCGGTTATTTGTACAGCCGTTTTAATCAGATGGTCGCCAATCTTCGCTCGCTGATCGATCAGGCTTATCGACAGAAGCTCTTGACGCAGCGGGCGGAGTTGAAGCAGCTTCAATCGCAGATCAATCCCCATTTTCTCTTCAACAGCTTGTTTATGCTCAGCACGATGGCCCGATCCGGAGATAACGAGCGGGTGGAGCAATTTACGATCCAACTAGGCGAGTACTTCCGCTTCGTGACTCGCAGCGCTTCCGACGAGATTCCGCTTGCCCAGGAGATTCAGCACGCCCGCACGTATACGGAGATTCAACGGATGCGGTTCTCCAGACGAATCCGAGCGCAGTTCGACGATCTTCCGGAAGAAGTCGCGCAGCTGAGGGTACCGAGGCTAATCGTCCAACCGATCATCGAGAACGCATTCGGACACAGCCTGGAGCGCAAAGAAGAGAATGGGTTGATCGTTGTTCGCTTCGAGCGCAAGGACGATGAATTTCTTATCGTCATAGAGGATAACGGAGAGGAATTGACGGAAGAGAAGTTAAACGAATTGATGAAGGCTTTGACGAACAGGGACGAACTCGCAGAAACGACGGGGATTGTCAATATTCATCGCCGATTAATGATAACGTTCGGAGAAAGAGGCGGGGTTCGAGTCGCTCGAAGCGATCTTGGAGGCTTGCAAGCGACCCTCATCTTGCCATGGGAAGGAGAGAGCCTGTGTACCGACTGCTGATCGTGGACGATGAAGACATGATAACGGACGGCTTGTATGAGGCGTTGTCCGGGTGCGGGATGGATTTGGATCTCTACAAAGCATATTCCGGCCGGGAGGCGTTGGGCTGGCTCCACCGTACCCGGGTAGACATCGTGCTAAGCGACATTCGGATGCCGGGAATCGACGGGCTGCAACTGTTATCCATCATTCAACGGAATTGGCCGCATTGCCGCGTGATCTTCCTCACGGGCTATAGCGACTTCGATTCCGTCTATCAAGCCATTCAGACGCCCGGAGTGAATTATCTGCTCAAAAGCGAAGGGTATCCGAAGGTGATCCAGGCGGTCCGTCAGGCCGTGGCGGAACTGGACGACAGTCTGCGCGTAAACGATCTGATCCAGCGCGCGCAGGAGAAAATGAACACGCTGGAGGTGCTGGCGCGCGGCGAATACTTCTGCCACCTCCTGCACGGCGCGAAGCCGGCGCCTAACCTGGAAGAGGACTTCCGCAAGCTGAAGCTGCCTCTAGATGCTTCCCGGCCGGTATACGTCGCGTTGGGGGACATGTCTAACGGCGCTTCCGTGCTGTCCTATGCCAGCAAGCAAGAATCGGCCTTGGCCGTAACGCTGCTGGCCGAGGGTTTCTGGGCGGAACCCATGATCAGCCTAGGCATGCTTGATCGCTTCGGCGAACCGGTCTGGCTGATCCAGCCGCGGAACGATCGGGAGGAAGAGGACGAGCCGGATAAAGCCTCGCGGATGCTTCCATATCTGGAGGGCCAATTCGAGCTGATCCAGGAAGCTTGCATCGAGAGCTTGAAGCTTTCTGTCTCCATCACGCTCGGAGATCGGCCCTGCGAATGGCCGAAGCTGTCCTCCACCTATGACAAAATCAGGCAGCATCGCCAGCTGCGGGCGGGAGACGGCGATCATCTGGTACAGACGGTCGTCTTGGAAGCGGTGGAATCTCATGGGAGCGCAAGAGTGCGTTCGCCCCGGGAACGGTCGGATGCACTGGCGGCGCATCTGGATGCCGGAAGGCGCGATGACTTTCTTCAGCTGTTCGACGAACTGACCGAGTCGGACCGGGAGCATAGCGCAACGTTCCTGCAGGAGAGCTATTACACAATCGCGCTTGTCCTGCTCGCGTACATCAATCGGTTGGAGCTCGAAGATCAGGTGAGCGGAGCTTCGGCTCTCATGCGCCGGGACGAGCACCCGACATGGGAGGCAGCGTTCGCGTACCTCCGGGAGGCGGCCGAATCCCTCTTTGAGCTGAGGAGATCGGGAGAACGCAACCGCGCGGCAGGAGCTATCCGCAAAGTCTGCGAATATATCGAGGAGCATCTGGCTGAGGATCTGTCGCTGGTTCGCCTGGCCGGCTTTATCCATTTCAATCCGTCTTATCTGTCGCGGCTCTTCAAACAGGAATGCGGAACGAATTTGTCCGATTATATCGAGACGATGCGGATCGAACGGGCCAAGGAACTGCTGAAGAACGGCGAGTGGAAGGTACAGGAGATAGGACTTCGCGTCGGCTATGAGGCGTCCCAGTCGTTTACGCGTTTCTTCAAGAAAGCCACGGGAGTGACGCCGCAGGAGTATCGCGAGAACGCGAGGGCATAAGCGAACTGCCAAGGATACTCAATTAATAGAGGACTCAAAAACCCCTTAACTCCTGTTTTGGGGTCTTTCGGCATGCGATGGTTATATGGTGAATGAATGTGCGGATGTTTGTTGAAGAGAATCATCGAACCAATCGGCGAGAATCCGGTATCCGGCAAGTTGTCCCCCATCCAAAAAATCCGGTACTGAGCCAAAAAAGCATGCGCTTTATGGAGAGTGTTGCAACCCCTTACAATTAGAGTTGTTAAGAGCAATCGAACATCACACATAGGGGGATTTGCAATGAATAGCTGGAAGAAGAAAGTCGCCGGTATCACCTTGGCATCCCTGGCGGTCGCGTCTTTAAGCGCCTGCGGAAGCAACAACAATAACTCGGGCGAAGGCGCTTCGGGCAGCCCGGCGGCGTCGCCGAGCGCATCGGCATCGGCAAGCGCCAGCGCCAGCGCGAGCACCGACACGTCCAAGCCGGTTACGCTGACAATGCTGGTGTCCGGCTCGAAGGCGGCGAGCGGCGAAGACTTCGAGCTGGACACGCTGCCGAAGCTCGTGAAGGAGAAGTTCCCGAACGTGTCGCTCGAAGTGCAGAAGCTGCCGGACGACCAGTACTATACGGCGGTCAAGGCGAAGCTCGCTTCCGGCGAAGGTCCGGACTACTTCCTGGTGTTCCCTAAGCTGGCGAACATGGGCGCCATCGAAGTCGCCAAGGCCGGTTATGCGGCGGACCTGTCCGACCTGAGCTTCTGGGACAACTTCAGCCAATCGGCCAAGAACGACATGAGCTACGAAGGCAAGACATATGCGGTATCCAAGGGCATGGACATTCTCGGCGCTTACTACAACAAGGATCTGTTCGCCGAAGCGGGCATCACCGAGATTCCGAAGGATTGGCCAAGCTTCCTGGCGGCCGCTGACAAGCTGAAGGCGGCGGGTATCACGCCGATCACGATGGGCGACAAGGATCCGTGGGTCATTCAGTTCGGCATGTACCAGCTGGCGGCCAACTCGGTATACCCGTCCGATCCGGAGTTCGACACGAAGCTGCAGACGGGCGAAACCCACTTCTCCGATGCCGGATGGATCAAGACGATCAACCAATACAAGGAGCTCTATGACAAGGGCTACGTCTCCAAGAACTCCCTCGGCATGGCCAGCGCGCAAGCGATGCAGCAGTTCGTCGACGGCAAGGCCGCGATGATCTTCACGGGCACCTGGGATCTCCCGGGAGTCACGGCTAAGGGCGCAGCCGACTTCGAGCGCGGATTCTTCTCCTTGCCGGGCAACGACGCCGGACAGCCGGTCTACGCTTCCGCTTCCACGGCCGCGGGCTACGCGATCAACGCGAAGTCCAAGAACCTGGACGTCGCCAAGCAAGTGTTCGAGTACATGTTCGACGGACAGTCCCCGCTGTTCCAAGCTTGGGCAGCCTCCAACACGTCCATCCCGGTCTACACCGGCCTGAAGCCGAACAACGACATGTTCAACGACGTTCTGGCCGATATCCAATCGACCGGCCATGCGTACTACTTCTCCAACCAAATGTGGCCGGCGGGCGTGAGCGACGTCATGCAGACGAAGTTCTCCGAGATCATCGGCGGCAAGAAGACGACGGCAGAGGACGTGGCCAAGGCGATGCAGGCCAAGTACGACGAGCTCAACAAATAAGCCATAAGCCAAGCTAAATAGAGAAGGGAGAATCAAGGGAGGGCCGTCCTCCCTTGATTCATTCCCCGATAGGATAGATTGGATAGATTAGATAGGAGGAAACATCATGAATCGCGCCGTCATGAAAAAAACGATGTATTTCTTCGTGCTTCCCGCGCTTATTTTTTACCTGCTGTTCTGGATTATTCCGATTCTTAAGCTGTTCCAATACAGCGTTACGGACTACAACGGTTATGTTCAATCGTTCAACTACATCGGCTTCGACAATTTCAAGACGCTCGCTCACGAAGAGATTCTGGGCGTTTCGATCAAGAACACGCTGCTCTACACATTCATCAGCGTTATTCTCGGCAATATTATTGCCCTTGCTCTCGCTTTTCTCCTCAACGCGAATATTCGAGCGAAAGGTCTGTACCGGTCGGCGTTCTACATCCCTACTTTGTTCAGCGCCATCGTGGTCGGGTTCATCTGGAGCTACATCTACATGCCCGACGAAGGACTGATCGCCTCTCTCTTGAATAAGCTTGGCATCACCGGCATCGACACGAATTTCCTGGGCAGCTACGACAAGTCGCTGTACTCCATCATTGCGGTCGACATCTGGAAAAACATCGGAACGAGCACGATCATCTTCCTGGCGGGCCTGCAGACGGTTCCCCATGATCTGATCGAGGCGGGTAAAATCGACGGAGCGGGCCGCTGGAACCTCGTGCGCTACATCAAAATTCCGCTGCTCGCCACTTCCGTCACGATCAACGTCACGCTTAGCGTCATCAACGGCCTGAAGGCGTTCGACTACTCGTACATCATGACGAACGGCGGACCGGGCACGTCGACGAACACGCTTATCTTCGCGATCTACAAAATGGCGTTCACCGAGCAGCTCTTCGGCAAAGCCTCTGCTCTCGGCATTATCTCCTTCGCCATCATTATCGTCATTACGGCCGCGTTCGTCCTTACTCTGAATCGCAAGGAGGTATCCGCATGACCGGCACCGCAAGCCGCGCGCGCAGCGCTTTTACCCATCTTCTCATTATCCTGATCGCGTTCGTCAACCTGGCGCCGCTGCTCATCGTCGTATCGAGCTCCCTGCGGTCTCCGAGCAACATGACCAATCCGCTTAATTGGTTCAACGAGTTCACTTTCGAGAGCTTCCGTTCCGCCTTTAATCGCATGCATTTTCCGACCGCGCTGCTGAATAGCGTTATTCTGACGGGGGTTTCCGTTATCTTCGTCGTCCTTCTGGCGGCGATGGCCGCCTACCCGATGGCGCGTATCCGCAGCAAGACGAGCAAGTTCCTGTACCTGTTCTTTCTGTCGGGACTCGTCGTGCCGGGCCAGATGGTGCTGATCCCGATCATTCAGATGATCAAGGATCTTGGCATCCCAATGAACCAATATACGCCGATCCTGATGTTCATTACGTGCAGCCTACCGTTCTCGACTTTCCTCTATACGGGCTTCATCCGCAGCAGCGTTCCGGAGGAGATGGAGGAGGCGGCGCATCTGGACGGAGCGGGCTTGTTCCGCAGGTTCTGGATTATCGTGTTCCCGCTTATCCTGCCGGTAACAGTGTCCGTCGTCATCACGCAGGGCGTCTGGATCTGGAACGATTACTTCTTTAACATGGTGTTCATCACGAAGGCGCTGGAATCGCCGATTCCGGTCGCGATGCTCGGCTTCCTCGGGGACCAGCAGAACCCGGCGCAGTGGAACGTCCTGTTCGCGGCTTGTATCCTGTGCGTGCTTCCGCTGCTGTTCGCGTTCCTGTTCCTTCAGAAATACTTTATCGGCGGCCTGACGGTCGGTTCGGTCAAGGGATAAGGGAGGGAAGGGCGACATGATTCAATCATCATACGTAGACAAGTCGTTCGTGGAAAAGGCGGAGCGCCTGACGCCGACGCTGCATGAGCGCCGCGTGGAGCCGGTTCGCACCATTGAGGTGGAGGCCGATTCGACTTCGCTGCATGGGTGGAAGGTTCGAGAGACGGGATCGATCGAAGCTTTGCGCCGGCGGGCATTGTCCAAGGGAGAGAGCTTCGTCGTCGACTTCGGCGATCATCAGGTCGGGTATTTGACGTTCAAGATCCGGTCGGAGGAGGCGCGGGCAGACTCTCCGGTTCGACTGAAGCTGATCTTCGGCGAGATGCCCGTCGAGATCGGGGAGGATTTCGATACGTACGACGGCTGGCTCGACCGTTCCTGGCTGCAGGACGAGATCGTGAATCTGGATCTGGTGCCGGGAACGTACACGCTGCCTCGCCGCTATAGCTTCCGCTATCTGAAGGTCGAAGTGCTGACCCCGGCTCGCAAGTTCAAGGTCGCGTTCGACGAACTGTACGCGACTTCGGTTAGCTCGGCGGATTTGGCGGCGGTGAAGGGTTTGCCGGACAGCGTGCCGGAAGACCTGCGCGAGATCGACCGCATCGCGGTCCGCACGCTCCAGGATTGCATGCAGACGGTGTTCGAGGACGGCCCGAAGCGGGACCGCCGTCTCTGGATCGGCGACCTGCGGCTTCAGGCGCTCGTCAACTACGAGACGTTCCGCAACATGGAGCTGGTGAAGAGATGCCTGTATCTGTTCGCGGGCTTGCGGCTGCCGGGCGGCCAAGTGTGCGCCTGCGTGTACGAGAAGCCGGAGCCTTCGGCGGACGACATTTACTTGTACGACTATTCTTTGTTCTTTATCGCAACGCTGCACGATTATTATGAGGCTTCGCAGGACCGCGAGACTCTGGTCGAGCTATGGCCTGTCGCGTCGGAGCAGGTTCGACTAGCCCTGGAGAGGTTGGACGAGAGAGGAATCGTCAAGGACGACCCGTCTTGGTACTGCTTCACGGATTGGCACGACGACCTGAACAAGCAAGCATCCGCTCAAGCCGTGCTCATCTATGGCATGAAGCGGGCGGTCGTGATCGCGCAGCGGCTCGGAGACGAAGCGGAAGCGGAGAGGCTGAAGGGCGAGATCGAGCGGGTAACGGCGGCGGCGCTCAAGCATCTACGGAATCCGGAGACCGGCTTCTTCGAGAGCGGCGACGTTCGGCAAGCTTCTTGGGCGTCGCAGATCTGGATGGTGCTGGCGGGAGTTCTTCCGCGCGAAGAGAACGCGGCGCTGCTCGATCGGCTGTTCGAGGAGAATCCGGAGGTGCGGCCGATGACGCCGTACATGTTCCACCATCTGATCGAAGCGCTGCTCGAATCGGGCCGCGCGGAGAAAGCGTTGGAGCAGATGCGCGCCTATTGGGGAGAGATGGCCCGCGACGGCGCGGACACGTTCTGGGAAGTATACAACCCTTCCGACAAGAACAACTCGCCGTACGGCAGCAACCTGATCAACAGCTACTGTCACGCCTGGAGCTGCACCCCGGCTTACTTTATTCGAAAGTATTTCGCTTGAAGGGCCGGCATTGGCCATCGTAAAAAGCCCTTCTCCCATCCGTCATGGAGGGAGAAGGGCTCTTCGGGCGTTTAGTATTGGAATCGGTTGATCAGAGCCCGCAGCTCTTCGGACATCTTGGACAGGGACTCGGCGGAGGAGGAGATTTCCTCCATGGACGCCAGCTGCTCCTCGGAGGAAGCCGCGACCTGCTGAGAGGTTGCCGCGTTGCCCGTCGCGATGACGGCGAGCTCTTTGGCGCTTGCGGATACTTCCCGGATGCCCGCGGCGATCTGCTCCGCGACGCTTGAGATGTCCTCGATCTGGGGAGCGGTATCCTTCATGTCGGAGATGATCCGCTCGAACTTGCGGATCGTATCCTCCGAGAGGCGCAGGCCGCTCTCCACCTCGCCGGAAACTCTCGCCATCGTCGACACGGAGCTGTCCGTTCCTTGGCGGATCTCCGATATCAAGCCGAATATCCGCTGGGCGGAGGCGTCGGATTGCTCCGCGAGCTTGCGCACCTCGCCCGCGACGACGGCGAAGCCTTTGCCGTGCTCGCCCGCTCGGGCGGCCTCGATGGACGCGTTCAGCGCGAGCAGATTCGTCTGGTTGGCGATATCCCGGATCGCGCCGGAGATCTCTTCGATCTCCAGCGTTCTCTCGTGCAGCTCGCGGATGATGCGGTTCGATTCTTCGACCGAATCCGCGATCGAACGCATCTGGGAGACGGATAATCGAACGGCATCTCCGCCTTCATCGGCTTGAGCGGCCGATTGCTCGGACAGCTCCGCGACGGCCGCGGATCTCTCGGCGATCCTGCCGACTCCGATCGCGATTTCTTCCAAGGAGCCGACGTTGGCTTCGATGGCTCCGGTCTGCTTCTCCGCGCCGCCGGCGATCTCTTGCACGGCGATCGAGACCTGCTCGCTCGCCTCGCTCGTCTGCTTGGCGCTGGCCGTCAGCTCCTCCGAGGAGGCGGCGACTTGCTCGGCTCCCGCATCGACGTTCTTGATCAGCGTGCGCAGGTTGTCCTGCATGACATTGAACGCGTTCCCGAGCTCCCCGATCTCGTCCGTGGAATCGATACGAATGTTCTCCCGCAAATCCCCCTCGCTGATTCGGATCGCGTTGTTCTTAAGCCGGCGAATCGGACGGACGATGGACAGCATGACGAGGAAGACCAGAATCGCTCCCGCGACGACGCATACCGCTATCGTAATGGCCGTGTTGATCAGAATCGGCCGCAGCGAATCGTCGATTTCCGATGCGAAAATCGTACCGGCGATTTTCCAGCCCGTCAGCGCGTTCGTCGCGAAAGCCATATGCTTCGCACGGCCGTCCAACTCGTAATCGAAGCTAGCGGCATCGGACTCGTAGACGCGGTCCCAGAACGGTTCGACCGCGTCCGCTCCGGCAGCTTCGGTCGGGTGGGAGATGTATTTGCGAGATCCGTCGAGCAGGATGACGTACCCTTCGCTGCCGACTTTCACGTTATCCGCCTGCTTTTTGAGCTCGTTGAGATTCAAGCTGATCCCGACGACGCCCGTTCCGTCCGACGTAGCCTTCGAGATCGTGATGGTGACCTCGCCGGAAGCGGCCGACACGTACGGGGCGGTGATAAACGGCGCATCCGGGTTCTTCATCGCGCCGAGGTACCAGTCTCTGGTCCTCGGATCGTAGTCGGCGGCCATCTCTTGAGCGGGCTGACGGATAAACAACCCGGCGTCGGTTCCGACGAGGATGCTGCTCGCCTCCGGATGAAGCCTCATGTATAAATCGAAAAGTCCATTCAACTCCGGAGACGCCCCTTGACGATAAAAGGATGAGTTTAGGATCTCCGAATAATATCCGATATCGTTCAGCTTGGGTTCGATCATATTGTCGATGACCGAATCGAGCAGCTCCACGCTGGAGGAGGCTCCGATGATCATCTGTTCCCTAAGCTCGTTCTTAGCGCTGTCGACGGCAAGAAGGCCGACCGCGGCCGAAGGAATGATCAGGATGACGGCGAAAGCTACGATCAGCTTAACTTTGAAGTTCTTGTAGAAACCCTTCCATTTAGACAACTTTTTCTCGCTCCTATCTCTTCGCTGTAAGGAAAATCTCTCCAAATTTATTATAGATGGGAATTTTGCGAGGTTTATAGGACTATAAGGCAATTAATGCGCGGAGGGGTACTAAGTATACAAAATGGAACTTAAAAAAGGGAGAATGCCGGTCATCTCCTTCGGTTGGGGTCCCGATATCGCTTCGGAGTCGTACCGGCGTGCTTCTTGAACACTTTGACGAAGTGGGCGTGATCGTAGAACCCCAAGCGAAGACCGATCTCCGAGATCGAGTCGCGGGTATGGTCCAGCAGCTTCTTCGCTTCTTCGATTCGCTCTCTCTGAATATAGTTCATAAGCGTGAGCCCGGTTTCTTCTTTAAACAGTTGGGACAGATAGCCCGGATGCAGGCCGGCTACTTCCGCTAGCCGAACAGGAGTGATGTCCTCGTGCAGGTGGTTGAAAATGTACTCTTGGCAGGCATGGACCGGCCGGGACACCGATTGGCGCCGGGTTTCGCGAACCCGACTTGCAAAGTCGAGAAACGCTTGATTCAGGGCGGCCTCCACCGAGCCCGAATCGCTTAGTTCCTCGATATGCTGAATATGGAGGTCGCTGAGCGAATACGCCAATTCCTCGTACAGCCCGCCGTCGACGGCCGCTCTCGTGGCGATAGCGATTCCGCAGATGGCCAGGTTCTTCAGGTTGCGAAGCTGGCTTCTTTTGGAGAGGACGCCTACTTTCACGGAGGAGAAGTCCGCCAGCAGGCTCATCAGCTCGTCCGGCTTGCCGCCGCGAATGCAATCCAGCATCCTTCTCTCGTAATCGCGGCTGCCGGGCAGGAGGAAGGACTCTCTCTGGCTCCATATCGCGGCGTCCGTCTTCTCTCGCGAGCCGAAACGAGGATCGTCATGCAGGTTCATTTGCAGCACTTCCGTCATCTCGATCGGCTCGCGGTTCGCCGTCCAATGAGCCAGCGCGCCGACGTGAAGAAGCTGCATTCGGCTCGCGACGGGGAGAGCGCGCCAATAGCGGAGCCAACCCGGACGTTCCCGGCGAGGAACGTCGAGGTCGTTCAATTGGTTCATGGCGACTTCTTCGTCCGGATGCTGAAGGATCGTCGGTCCGACGACGATTAACGCTTGATTGGAGCCTGAGCTTCTTACGGGCACGAGAATGAACTGCTCCATAAAAGGAGTTGCTCGCAGCAGGGGATAAGGCGAATCGATTCCGTTAGCCGCGACGGAACGAATCAGCTCCGAAGGATCCGCGTAAGCCGGATGCGGCTCGAATTCGCCGTTCCATAGAACGTTCAAGTCCGGCTCGGTCGTTACGACGCACACCGGTAGCCGCACGCTTTCTTGAAGCAGCTTGCCGAGCTGGATCCATTCCATGGCAGTGCCTTCGATCGTCATGTTCATAGTGATTTCCTCGATTTCATCCTATTTTTCTTGATATTATACCATCTTGGCGGCCATAACCGTGCGATAATATAGATAGAAAACGATTACATTTCGTTATAGGAGGCTTCTCATGAGCAGAGACATTCAAGCTCTTATCTCGCAGATGACGTTGGAAGAGAAGGCGGGAATGTGTTCCGGATTGGACTTCTGGCGGTTAAAAGGCGTCGAGCGGCTCGGCATTCCTTCGATCATGGTGACCGACGGCCCGCATGGACTTCGCAAGCAGCAGGGCAGCAGCGATCATCTGGGTCTGTTCGACAGCGTTCCCGCGACTTGTTTTCCTTCGGCGGCGGGCATGGCCAGCTCATGGGACCGGGAGCTGATCGGCAGCGTAGGCGTCGCGCTCGGTGAAGAGTGCCAGGCGGAGGAGGTCGCCGTTCTTCTCGGACCGGGAGCCAACATTAAACGGTCGCCTCTGTGCGGCCGGAACTTCGAGTATTTCTCGGAGGATCCTTATCTGTCGTCGGAGATGGCGGCAAGCCACATTAACGGGGTGCAAAGCCAGGGCGTCGGAACGTCGCTGAAGCACTTCGCCGTGAACAACCAAGAGCATCGGCGCATGTCGGTGGACGCGGTCGTGGACGAGAGAACGCTCCGGGAGATTTATTTGGCCAGCTTCGAAGGAGCGGTGAGGAAGGCGCAGCCTTGGACGGTCATGAGCTCTTACAACAAAGTGAACGGGACGTACGCTTCCGAGAACGAATTCCTGCTGACTCGAATTTTGAAGGAAGAGTGGGGGCACGAGGGCATCGTCGTGACCGACTGGGGCGCGAACAACGAGCGGGTCGACGGGCTGGCCGCCGGGAACGAGCTGGAGATGCCGGGCAACGGAGGGTTCGGGGACCGGAAAATCGTCGAGGCGGTGCGCGGCGGCAAGCTGTCGGAGGAAGCGCTCGATCGCGCGGTCGCGCGGCTGCTGGAGCTTATCTTCAAGACCGTGGACGGCAAGCGGGTGAACGCCGTTTATGATAAGGACGCCCATCACGCGCTTGCCCGCAAGGTCGCCGGCGAGTCGATGGTGCTGCTCAAGAACGAAAATTCCCTGCTCCCGCTTTCGCGCGGGGGCAAGCTCGCGGTCATCGGCGCCTTCGCGGAGAAGCCGAGATTCCAAGGCGGCGGAAGCTCCCACATTAACCCGACCAAGCTGGACAATCCGCTCGAGGAGATCCGGAAGCTGGCGGGCGATTCCGCTGCCGTCGCTTACGCGCAAGGCTATTCGCTCGACAGCGACGACGCGGATGCGGCGCTGATCCAGGAAGCGAAGAACGTCGCATCGGCGGCGGACGTCGCGATCGTGTTCGCCGGACTTCCGGACCGGTATGAATCGGAAGGCTACGACCGGACGCATCTGCGGATGCCGGCCAATCAAGAGCAGCTGATCGAAGCCGTGGCTGGCGCGCAGGGCAATACGGTCGTCGTGCTGATGAACGGCTCCCCGATCGTGATGCCATGGCTTGGGCAAGTCAAATCGGTGCTCGAGGCTTATCTCGGAGGTCAAGCGGTCGGCGGCGCGGTGGCGGACCTGCTGTTCGGCGAGACGAACCCGAGCGGCAAGCTGGCCGAGACGTTCCCGGAGAAGCTGAGCGACAACCCGTCCTTCCTGTTCTTCCCGGGAGAAGAGGATCGGGTCGAATATCGCGAGGGGATTTTTGTCGGCTACCGCTATTACGATTCGAAGCAAGTGAAGCCATTGTTCCCGTTCGGGCATGGTCTCAGCTATACGACGTTCGACTATTCGGATCTGCAGCTGGGAAGCGACCGTCTGAGCGACGCGGACACGCTGGAGGTGCGGGCAACCGTCCGCAACGCCGGTTCCCGCGCGGGCAAAGAAGTCGTTCAGCTTTATGTCCGCGATGCGGAAAGCACGGTCATAAGGCCGGCCAAGGAGCTGAAGGGCTTCGCCAAAGTCGAGCTTCAGCCCGGGGAATCGAAGACGGTCACGTTCGTGCTCGACAAGCGCTCGTTCGCCTATTACAACGAGAAACTTGGAGATTGGCACGTGGAGACCGGGGATTTCGAGATTCTGATCGGCCGCTCGTCGGCGGATATAGTCTTGTCCGGCACGGTGAGGGTGGAATCGACGGTCGCGCTGCCGCTTGAGGTTCATCGCAACTCGTTGCTCGGCGATCTGATGAACGATCCGAGGACGGCGCCGATGGTTAGCGGTTTGCTGCAGCAGTTCCAAGCGGGCATGGGCGTCGGTTCGGGCGAGTCGGAAGCCCCGGATGGCATGGGGGACATGATGGCGGCCATGATGAAGTACATGCCGCTTCGCAACCTGGTCGCGTTCAGCCAAGGGGCGTTCTCGGACGAGATGCTGGACGGCTTAATCGCCCAGTTGAATCAGGGGCGGTAGGAAGAAGAAAGCCGACACCCGGATGGGTGTTGGCTTTTTTCGATATTTAAGAGTTTCCAGGCGGCCGCGGCAGCATTAACGGGGAGGATCGGGCAGCTTATACGTGCGATAGCGGGTTTTCCCGTTGGCTACGACGAGCCGTTTTTTCTCGGTTAGGCGATGAAGGATGTGACGAGTTTGACGCTCCGTTAGGCGAAGATGCGCAGATAGCTCGCGGGGAGTGAACGGAAGAACCGTTCTCCTTGCAAAACGGATCGTCTCCGCTTCCGCCCAGTTCAGCTCGGGAGGCGTCTCCATGGATAAGAATTTGCCGACAAAAGCTAGCGTCAGTTGCTTGCACACGCCAGGGTCTTCCCGTATCGAGAGATAAGCGACGGGGAGAATAAGCCAATCGTCCAGTCCGAGCAATGCTTGCTTCATGCACAGATCCTTAAAACGACCGCTCTCGATATCGCGAGCATGAGTACGATAATCTTGGATTTCGACGCAGCCTCGGGCCCCGTTCGGCATGTACGCAAGATCCAAATACCGATATCCGTTCCCCCAATCACGAATTTCGTATTCCGCATAGAGATAGTCCAGGTTGCCGACGGCAGGGAACCAGATTTCGCGCAGATAGGCAATCGTCCCATAAGTCAGTCCTTTTCTCAGCCGTTCCTTTCTCCTCGGGTTCGTTTCCTCCGTTATTTGCTTGGCTAGCCACTTCTCATAGACTTCATCGAACAAGCTCATTGACTTTCCTCCCTTGGCCATGGCCAAATGCAAAAAGCCGCCTAGATCCCTTAGCGCTCTAGATAGAGCGGTCCGGATCCAAGCGGCTTGTGCTTCAGGCCGATATGACGGATATATTGATCCCACTATATCACGCCAAAGTTGGATTGTACATCTCTTCCATTTTTGCAACGGAAATGAGAGCCCTTATTTAATGAAAAAATACGATTTTCGAATTTTTACGGAAATGAGAGCCTTTATTTTTACGAATTTAATCCGATTAAAGGGAATATCACGAAATAACGTCTCTCACTTCCGTTAGATGGGCAATCGGCCCAAAAACGGTAGAATAAGGGCCATCAGTTCCGTTAGAATCTCGTCTGCTCGGTATTGCAATGGTGGATATTTTCGAAATGATTAAGGTGGATTTTACTCTATGGATACAGTAACTAAGCGCGTTTGTGCAAGCGTTTGCGCGAATCGGGCGGCGATCGTACGGATCGTACGGCAAGCTTGCTGCCTTTGATCTGCTGGGCGAGTATTAATTCAGCAGCCCATATCGGTGACCCGACTACCGGAGCATCGCGGTCTGGTCGCCTGCCGTGGCTGCCGGGAGCGTCCGGACCGCCTATCAGTTCTGGAAAAGAGGGCTTCGCGCTTTGCGCAAGCACGGGAATTATTCGGATGTCGAAGGATTTTGCCAAAAGCTGTCGAATAGTCGAATAATCGAATAATAGACGGGAGAAGGGAGCGGGGCCATGGATACGAGGCAATGGATGTCGATACTGCTCTGCCTGGCAACGGCCCTGATGCTGTTCGTCTCGTTCCTCTCTTACCTGAAGCGGCAGCACCCGATGGCCCGAACGATGATCGCGATGATGCTGGCGGCGTCCTGCTACGCGCTCGGCTACGAGTTCGAGATCATGAGCGGCAGCCTGACCGGAGTGAAGCTGAGCTACAAGCTCGAATACTTGGGCATTCCCTTCGTCTCCGCGTTCTGGCTTCTGCTCGTTTTTCAATTTACCGGATTCGCGGCTTCGTACCGGAAGCGGCTGGCGGTCGGGCTTTTCCTCATCCCCATGGCTACCTTCCTCCTTCACCTGACGAACGACTGGCACCACTTGATATACAAGGAATTCGTGCCGAACGCGGACGGAACGGTTCCTTTGTACAACACGATCAAAGGCCCCTGGTATTCGGTACACGCCGTTTATAACTATACGATTCTGATATTCGGCATCCTTCTGTTCCTTCCCATGTACCTAAGAGCCGTTCCTATCGTAAGAAAGCAGATCGTCATCCTCGTCGTGGGCGCGGCCGGTCCGATTCTGTTCAACGTCGCCTACATGTTCAACAAGGAGATCGATTTTACCCCGCTCGGCTTCGCTTTCTCGGGCTTGATGTACGCCTGGGGAATTTTCCGCTTCCGGCTGCTTCGTTTGACGCCACTCGCTTATGCGAAGATGTTCGATACGATCCGGGATGGCGTCATTCTGCTCGATTACGAGAATCAGATCGTGAGCCGCAACGGAGCGGCCGTCGAGGTTTACCCCGAACTGGCGCGGATGAGAGACCCGTCTATCCCCGCCCGAGACGTTCTGTCCGCGAGCCCCGAGCTGCTGAAGAGGTTGGAAGAGCCGATCTACCGGGACGCGCGGTTCCCCCTTGAACGGGTGGCAGACGATCGGACAAGGCACTTTATATGCAGCATCACTCACATTTACGATACAGGGACGACCCCCATCGGGAAAATGATCATGCTCAGCGATGTTACGGAACTGAAGGAGAACGAAGAGAGACTGCGAGAGAAATCCCAGCAGCTGACGCAGCTCAACGCGTTCAAGGACAAGCTGTTCACGGTGATGGCCCACGACATCCGCGATCCCATCGCGCTTCTCGTCAGCTTGACGGAGCTGCTGGAGGCGGAACCCTCGGAGCCTGATTCGACGAAGAACGAGGTGCTTCCGGAGATCAAGCGGCAGGTCCGGGGAACCTACCATCTCGTAGACAATCTGCTAGATTGGTATCGCAGCCAGAACGGGCAAATCGCCTTTCGGCCGCTCGACTGGAACCTGCAGCAGGTCGTTCGCCAAGCGATGGCTTTGGCCGGCGCAAGAGCCGCCATGAAGAGCATAACGCTGACCGAACATGTCGATGAGAAAATAACGGTGTACGCGGACAAAGAGATGCTCGATTTGATTTTCCGAAACCTGTTGGCTAACGCCATCAAGCATACCGGTATCGGCGGACGGATCGAGGTGAGCGTCGTCGCCGGAGGGGACCGCGTTACCGTGTCCGTAAGCGACAACGGGAGCGGGATCGACGAAGAGACGGCGAAGCTTCTCAGGCACGACGAGCTTTACTTTAAGGAACCGGGCTTCGCCAGCGGAGAGGACGGGGGAGAGATGCGGTTCGGCCTCGTCCTGACCCGCGAATTCCTCCGGATGCATGGCGGAAGCTTGTGGTTCGAGAGCGAGCCCGGACTCGGAACGAAGTTCTATTTTACGCTGAAAGGCTCCGCTAGCCGCGGGGGAACGGCAATCGGCGACAGATTGGCGGTGCAAACGAATGAAAGTCATGCTGGTTGACGATGAACCGGTGATGCATTTGATCATGAGGAAGATGCTCGAGAAGCACCCGGAGATCGAAGTGGCGGGAACGTTCTCGGATTCGCAAGCGGCTTCCGCGTTCCTCATGGAGAACAAGGACGTCGAGCTCGCGTTCGTGGACATCTCGATGCCGGGGGGAAGCGGATTGGAATTCGCAGCCAGGCTGGAAGATGAGAGGATCAGGCCGCAGATCGTGTTCGTCACCTCTCATAAGGATTACGCTTTGGAAGCGTTCGAGCTGTATGCGCTCGATTATCTGATCAAGCCGGTTACCCATGAGCGTCTGGAGAGAACGGTTCATCGCGCGTTAAAAAGCCGAAAGCCGGCGCTAAGCCTTCCAACGGAGGAGTTATCGGCCGCGATTCATAACCGGGCGTACATCGCTACTCTCGGGGACTTCTCCGTACGGAGCGACAAGGGAAGAGCGAAGTGGATCTCCAGCAAAAGCGCCGAGCTCTTCGCCTACCTGCTGCTGCACCGAGGCAGATGGATCTCCCGGCAGCGTCTGCTCGGGGATATTTTCGCGGGAATGATCGGCTCGAACGCGGAGAAATATTTGAATACGACCGTCTATCAGCTGCGCAAATCCCTCGAGCCGATCGGCCTGAGGGAAGCGGTCCGCTCGGAGAACGACGGCTATGCCCTGGAGCTTGAGCATGCCTTCGTCGATTACGAGGAATTCGAGCGCCGGACGGCGATTCTCGGGAAGCTTCACGCTGGCAACGCGGAAGAAGCGGCGGAAGTGGAAAAGGCCTATACGGGGGAACTGTTCGGGAGCAAATCCTACGTTTGGGCGATTCAGGAGAGAGAGAGGCTTGCCGCCCTCTATACGGCTTTCGTTCTGGAGGCCGTCGAGGTTCTCCTCGAGCTTCCCGATCTCGCGGCCGCGTCGAAGCTTCTCGCGAAGCTGCACGCCCGAGACCCGTTGGACGAAGCCGTCGTCGGCCTGCTTATGAAGAAGCACGGGAAGAGCAGGGACAAGAAGGGATTGACCGCCCAATACACCGACTACGTGAAGCTGCTCAACAAAGAGCTGGGCATTAAGCCTTCCAAGGAGCTGCTTCTGCTGTACGATTCCCTCGTAAGCGGGCTGACCGACAGCGCCAAATAAATAAATCCGATAGGGGAAAAGGACCGCTTAGCCTTGATGCTATGCGGTTTTTCGTCATTTTTTGTCCTTTTCTTTCATTATTCTTTTATTCGGCATCCCTACACTTGATTTTGGACGCTCGCAATCTGTCTACTTTTTCCAAGGTAGTCCGATAGATGGTCGGATCAAGGCCGAGTCAAGGAAGGGGATCGTCGTATGAGGAGAAGGGCATTCGGATTCAAAGGTAAGGCCGCGCTCGTTTGGACGCTGGTGGCCAGCTTGATTTGCGGGCTTGTTCAGCCGGGTATTGGCATGGGGAACAGAGTCGCGTCGGCAGCCGGTTCCGCCGCGGCTACACGCGATATTGCCGGCCATTGGGCGGAGGAGACGATGGCGGAATGGCAGCGATTGGGGCTCATCAACGGGTTCCCGGACGGCAGCCTTCGGCCCGATCAGACCGTTAGCCGTATCGAATTCGTGGCGCTGGCGAATCGGCTATTTGCCTATTCGGGAGCGGCCGATGCCGCTTTTGCGGACGTGCCGGATAACGCGTGGTTCGCTTCTCAGGTAAAGGCTGCCGTCCTGGCGGGCTACATCAACGGGTTCCCGGACGGAACCTTTCGGCCGAACCAAGCTCTCTCCCGCGCGGAAGCCGCCGTCATGCTGGCGAAGCTCGTTCCGGTGCTCGAGAGAGACGGGGCGAATGCGCTTGGCGCGTTCCGGGACCGGGACAGCGTCCCGGCCTATGGCCGCGCTTCGCTCGGAGCATTGATCGAGAGCGGCTACGTGAAGGGCTCCGCCGATCGGACGGTTCGTCCGGGGCAGAAGCTTACGCGCGCGGAGGCCGTCGTGCTTCTGGATCGGATTCGCAAGGACTCCGTTCCGGGCACCGACGGGGGGATTGTCCCTTCCGCGCTTAAGCTGACGGAACCGGGAACTTATGGACCGGCAACGGGTACGTTTACGGTCGCGGGGGATGTTCTCATCGACGTTCCCGGAGTATCGTTGCGGAATGTAAACGTTAAAGGGAATTTAACGGTTGGCGAAGCCGTCGGAGAAGGAGACGTCTTCCTAGACCGCGTGACGGTGAACGGGCGCACGGTTCTTAACGGAGGCGGAGAGAACAGCGTGCATATCGACGACTCCGATCTCGGGACCGTCGTCATCGAGAAGAAAGACGGCCGGATTCGGGTCGTGGTCGGCGGTACGACGGTCATCGAGCGGATGGAGGTTCAGTCGGACGCGAGCATCGAATCGAACGGCGCCGCTGCAAGCGGGATCGAGGGCATCACGATTTCTGCCTCGGGGGAAGTGAGTCTATCCGGGAAGTTCCGTCAGGTCGAAATTGCGGGCGACGTTCAGCTAACCGTACGCTCAGGGGCGATCGAGCGGTTGGTCGTGAAGGAGGGCGTCAACTCCTCGGCGATCGCCTTGAATGAAGGCGTGCGGGTTGAAAGCATGGAGCTTCACGGAACGACCAGCGTGAAAGGAAGCGGCGAGATCGTCAAAGCCCTGCTGGACGCGCCGAACATCGCGTTCGATACCCAGCCGTCCGTCGTAGAGAAGACGGATCGGGCGGGAGGAAGCGGCGGTTCCTCTAGCGGCTCGGCCGGCGGAGGGAGCGGATCGGGAAGCGGGGGAGGGGGTTCCGGAAGCGGCGGCGGGGATGGCTCGGGCGGCGGCGACGGAGGCTCGGGCGGAGAGGAGCCGGATCCTGAGCCTACGAGCGTAAACGTCACGGCAGGCGAAGCGAGCGCAAGCGGGTTCCGCTTGACTCTGAGCCCCGCCGTTCCGGGATTGACCGCGTCCGCGATCGCCCTGACGAATTCTTCCGGCGAAGCGGTGACGGTCGCTTCGGCCGCGACTCTGACGAACGGCAGCGCGTACCGGGTCGTCGCTTCTTTGCAGGAGGGCGAGACCTACACGGTTCGCTTGTCCCTGATCGGATACAGCTTCGGCAACGGAGTCCGCTTCAGCGTGCCGGTTACTCCTCCTCAAGAGGTCGCGGTAACGGCGAACGTTCAAGAGATTGGGGAAGCGGGCTTTCTAGTTACGCTTAACCCGGCGGTTCCGGGACTGTCGGCGGCGAGTTTTGCCCTTGCGAGGATAGGTGCCGAGGGAGGCGCCGCTGCGGTTACGGATGCCGCGACGACCGATAACGGTTCGACCTACGTTTTATCGGCCGCTCTAGAGGAAGGCGCGACTTATTCCCTGACGATCGCGAACAGCGGATACCGATTCGGCAGTCCGATCTCCGTATTCGTGCCCGTAACCGATCCGGAAGTCGTCTCGGTGACGACGACGGTGTACGAGATCGGCGAGAACGGCTTTAAGCTGTCGTTCCGTTCTCCGGTAGCGGGATTAACCGGGGACAACTTCAAGCTTGCGAACGACAGCGGAGCCATCGTGGGGATCACCGACGTCGCGGAGGAAGCGGGAGGAGCCTCGTACGCGATTTCCGCCTCGTTGGAGGCGGGAATCGTCTACACGCTCGCGATTGTTAAACCAGGCTATAGCTTCGGCGCGGCATCGACCTTCTCGGTTCCGGCCGAGGAAGCCATCGTCGTGACGCCGGTCGCCAGCAACGTCTCGGTGAACGGATTCCTTCTGTCGATGGACAAGACGGTAACCGATCTGGACGCGTTGAACTTTGACCTAGCTGACGCCGGAGGACAGGCCATCAGCATCGACATGCTCAGCGCCGTTGTCGTCGGCAAGCAATACGAGGTATGGGCATCGCTCGATAAGAATCGGGAATACTCTTTATCCCTGAACAAAGAAGGATACGTCTTCAGCGAGCCGGCCTCGGTTCGGGTACAGCCCGAAGCGGTTCCGGCGACGGTCGATTGGGTTACGCACGGCGGCTTTAAGCTGACGTTCGCCGTGCCGGTATTCGGGTTAACTTCCGATGAGTTCGTCCTGACGGATCCGGACGGACGCGCCGTCGATATCCATGGCTTCCAGTTGGCGGCGAACGGCATGTCTGTCGTCGCAACGGCCGATTTGGCCGCGCCGGGAAGCTACGCTTATCGGTTCGAGACGGAAGAAGCCAAACAAGCGGAAGGCGCGATCGAGGTTCCCGAGGCCGTATCTATGGGGAAATACACGACTTTCGAAGGCTATGCGGGTTCTTATACCGGGCTTGCCGTTCATATGGAGCGGCCGGTGCCGGGATTAACCGCGGCTTCGTTCCGGCTGACGGATTCCGCGGGAGGCGAAGTCGTTCTCGATACGGTCTCGACGGCCGACGGCGGAAGCACGTATTCGCTCGCGACGTCGGGACTGAATTCGGGCGGCACCCCGTTCAAGCTGGGCATCGAAGCGGACGGCTATGATTTCGGGGAGCCGGCGACGCTCGTAAATCCGACTCTGAACCTGTGGGGCGCCGGGCATATCCCGACGCAGTTCATGGCCGGATTGAATCCGTACGTGGCGAATCTGACGAAGGATAACTTCTCGGCGAAGGATGCGTCGGGCAACGATGTCGAGATTCTCGACGCGTATTACGACAACAACTACCGGTTGTACATCGTTTCCTTCAACGGCTCCGGCGGCAACGATTATTGGGTATCCGTGCACGCCGACGGCTACGACTTCGGCGCTCCGAAGATGATTCACGTCTACAGCCAGACCGATATCGGAGAGATTTCCTACACAGGGTTCACGCTGGCGCTCGTTCCCCCCGTACTGATCAATACGCAGTACGGGTTCCACCTGACGAAGGTCTCCGGCGAATCGGTTCCGATCCAGTCGGTCGACAACGTCGATGGGATAGGCGGGACTTATCGGATCAACGCCCGGTTGGCGCCAGGGGGGTACTTCCTGAATGTCGATGCCGATCTCGACTCGAACGGTTTCTACGTCGACGTTCCCCTGATCGCGACCCTGTCCGTCGATCAGGCGACGAGCAAGGGGCTGACGGCCAAGCTGAACTATGCGGTCGCCGATCTGGACGAGAATAGCTTCGACTTGACGAATGCCGATTCGGGCGAGCCGGTGAGCATCGTTTCGGCGGTTACGGACGATCAAGGAAGCACCTACCGTCTTACGGCGAGTTTAACGGCAGGCAATTACAGGTTGAAGCTGGCCGGTCACCTGCCGGAAGACGGAGTCGCGTTCCAAGTCGGCGAGACGACGAACGCGGGCGCGACTACGGTCTCGAGCGTATCGACTGCGGGCTTCACGCTCGCGTTCGAGAACGCCGTGCCCGGCTTGCTTCCGGCCGATCTCGATATCCGGGATGCTCAGAACATTAAGCTTGGCGGGGTCAAGCTGACGACGAGCGACAACGGGTCGACTTACCGGGTCAGCGTGACGTTGGCCACGGGCGCGACTTACGCGGTTTCGCTGCAGAAGGACTACATCGAGTTTGATTCTCCGATCGCGGTGACGGTGAAGCCCGTCATCAAAGGGACCGTAACGGACGTTACGAGGGCCGGGAAGCTAACCTTGACGTTCGACCGGGCCTTCCCCGAGATCGAGAATTATCTAGGTCTGTCCATTACGGATCCGGACGGGCAAGTCTATACGCCGAATTACTTCGAGTCTTCGGATCATGGCGCAAGCTATCAGATTCGGGTGCCGAATAACGTCCTGAAGCCAGGCGTCGACTATACGATCCGGCTCGATCACGAGCTCTATTCCATGGAGCCGGTCAGCTTCACGGTTCCGGGCGTGCTTGCCGTTACGGATGCGACGGCATCCGGACTGAAGATTCGGTTCGACGTTCCGGTCGGCGGGCTGACCAAGGCGAACTTCGCCATCAAGAGCTCGACCGGCGAGACCTACGTCGTGTCCTCGGCCGCGACGGCGGACGGAGGATCTTCCTATACGATTGCCGCCGCATTAACGGCAGGCAAGAAGTATACTTTGCAATACAAGCCGAACGACTTGAAGATGAGCGTCGAGCCGGTCGCGTTCGTCGTGTCCAAGCTCGTCACCGCCGCCCTCAGCGACATCTCGACGGCTGGCATGAAGGTGACGTTCAGCTCCAAGGTGCCGGATCTGCAGCTTTTGCAGCTTGTGCTCGCCCAGGGAGGGAATGAATTCCATCCGGATCTCTACATGCTTAAGACGTCGGATGGCGGGCTCAGCTACCAGGTTGCCTTTAAAGCGATGTATCCGGGCAACGATTACACGATGGATCTGGCGCGAGAGGAATTTAAGCTGGCCGCACCTATCCGGTTTACGGTTCCCGCGGACAGGACGCTTAAACTGGTCAGCACGACGGAGACGCAAATCATCGTCGATGTCGGCGTTGCCGGGCTGGAGGCGGATCAATTCGCGCTGTACGACGGCCAAGGGCAGAAGGCAGCCGTCACGGTAACGGAGAACGGGAACTCCCTCGGGTCCTATGCTCTGACGGGCACCTTCGACATCAACCGGAAGTATACGCTCAAGGTGATTCATCCCGACTATACGTTCGCGCCGCTGACCGTCGGATTTAAGATCGAAATAGCCGCCTTCGTCTTCGGCTCCCAGAACGGGTTTAAACTGCTCTTGTGGCCCGGGGTGGAAGGACTGGAGCCGTCGGACTTCACGGTGACGGACGACCAAGGAGGAACGGCGACGGTCACGGATTTGCAGACGGCGGACTCCGGATGGACTTACTATGCGAAGGCGCAGCTGGTCAGCGGCAAGAAGTACAAGGTCGCCATCGCGGACAAAGGGCCGCATACGTTCAAGTTCTCGTCCAATACGTCGATTTCGCTGAACACGAACGGAGCGTCGGTCGACCGGCTGACGCTGAAGGGCTTCCGCTTGATTTTCGACGCGCCGATCTACATGTACGACAACGACGTTCGGTTGATAGACGAGGACGGGCAAGAGGTCAAGATTCGTTCCTTCTACTCTACGGACGGCGGGCTCTCCTTTGCCGTGGATGTGACGCTGGAAGCGGACAAAAACTATACGCTTAAGTTCGATAAGATCGGGTACGACTTCGGCGGAGACATTCCTATATCCGTTAAAAGCGTCAAGACGACGTTCGAGGGGATGGAGAGCGGCAACAACAACGCGTTCACCCTAAGCTTCGATAAAGCCGTGCCGGACCTTAAGCCGAGCGACTTCACGATCTCAAGATTCGGACAACGAGCTCCGTTGCCGGTGCTTGACGCGACGACCGAGGATAACGGCTACACTTACCGCATCGAATCCAGCTTCTGGGGCTCCGAGACGGTAACGGTGCTTCCGTCCAAGAACGGGTATGATTTCGGCGAGGCCGTGCGAATCCTGGTACCGATTATCGTGAGCCCGGCGGTGCTGAGAACGGGGGCCAACTACGTCGACGTCGGATTGAATCCGTCCGTCTTGGGTCTTACCGCAGCCGACTTCATCGTGAAGGATAGCGGCGGGCGCTCGCTTGCGTTGACGTCCGCGGAATCCTTCGACGGCGGGCAATCCTATCGGTTAACGGGAGCGTTCTCCGGAGGAGAGACCTATACGATCGTTCCTCGCCATGCAGGCTACGACTTCGGCAACGAGGCGCTAGCGGCCGAGCTGGCTAGAGCCGTAACGACCGAAATGGCGACGATCGACGAGACGGGAATGACGATCTTGCTGAATCCTGGAATCGCGGGCCTTGCTTCGGGTAATTTCTCGATTCGGAATGCTTCCAACCAGCCCGTCTCAATTCAAGCCGTAGAGGAGTTAAACGACGGCAAAGCGTACAGGATCAGCGCCGAGCTGACTCCGGGCGCGACCTATTCCTTGACCGTGACGGCTGCGGGCTACGAATTCGGTTCTGCCGCTTCCGCGACAGCGCCGGTTCCCGTCAGCTTTACCTATGAAGGAGTATCGACCGGCGGCCTAACGCTGAAGTTCGCCAATATGGCGATCCCTCTGTCCGCAAGCAACTTTAAGCTGATCGACGAGCATGGACAGAGCATCCCGATCGATTCGGCGACGCCGATTGACGGCAGCTCGGGCTATGTCCTTGAGGCGGAGCTGCCTTATGACCATACGTACAGCCTGAGCATTGCCGCAAGCGGATTCGACTTCGGCGCGGGGCTTGCCTTCTACGTGAAGGAGCCGGCATCGGCCGCCGTTCAGAACGCGATGCAGACGGGCTTCACGCTGAGCTTGGCTCATGCGGTCAAGAATCTGACGGCTGCCAATCTCTCGCTTAAGGACAGCAAAGGCAGCGCCGTCGCGATCGACTCCCTGACCGCTTCTAATGGCGGGCAGACCTATAAAGCGAATGCCGCGCTGATCGGCGGGGAGACATACTCGCTCGCGATTTCGTCGCCTCAGGTTGATTTTGGCTCGGCCCTGACGTTCGAGGCGAAGAGAATGATCGGAGTGACCCTCTCGGGCATCGGTCCTACCGGTTTCGACGCTGCCTTCAGCGAGCCGGTACCGAATCTGAAGGATATTCCAACGAAGCTTGTCAGTGACGACGGAACGGTTAACCCGATAAGATGGGTCGCCGTTCTAGGCTCCGACAATGCCCGTTACATGGCTCAAGTCGAGCTTGCCTACGGAGTCGTTTACTCTTTAACGATCGAAGGAACGAATCGCGCTTTCGAGGCTCCGGTCGAATTCGTCATGCCGATCTATGCGAGCAGCGCGGTGAAGGGAGTCTCCGACAGCGGAATAACGGTCGCGTTAAGCCGGACGGAGATCGAGCTTCTGCCGACGGACGTGGAGCTTCTGACTGCGGATGGGGATCCGGTTCGCGTGAGCGGGGTCGTCGCAGGAGAGACGGCCGGAACGTTCATCATTCAAGCGGCGCTGGCGCAAGGCGCGACATACTCGCTGCGCATTAACAAGCATACGTACGACTTCGGAGCGGCGAAGAGCGTTTATGTTCCTTATCGGGTCGACGCCAAGATAGCCGCCATTCACGAAGGCGGATTGACGGTAAGCTTGTCGAGTCCGGTGCCCGGCATGGACGTGAAGCTGATCGAAGCGGCGAGCGGTAGAGATTTCGTTGGCAAGGTCACCGCCATTGACGATGGCCTCACGTATGTGATCGAAGCGGCCTTGTCCTACAATAAAGACTTCACGCTTAAGCTCAGCAAGCCGGGCTACGAGTTCGGCTCCGACATGCCCGTCAACAATGCAAGCGCGCCGCCGCAAGTGGTATCGGCGGTAACTAGTCCCGATGGCAAGAGCATTACTCTTACCTTCGATAAGCAATTGAATCGGACGGACGAGAAATCGGTGTTCTCGGTCAAGATTAATTCGCAATGGCAGAGCGAGGTCTTGTCCAAGCTCGGAAGCGACAACAGGCAAATCGTGCTGTCTTGGAAAGGCAAGGTCATCGACGAGAATTCGACCGTATCGGTAGCTTCCAGCAGCGTGAACAGGGTATATGCCGTCAACAAGACGTTCATGGCGCCTTTCGAGGAAGTCGACGTGACGAACGTCGCGACACTGCTGGGCATGATCCAGAGCTATGCTTACAGGGATGACATCGCGAACCCGGCATCCTACCCGGCGCAAGTGCTTCGCGGGCAATACGGTTTGACGCCGTCCGAAGCGGCACGCAAGCTTCAAGAAGGCGGATTCAAGAATGCGGTCCTCTTCAGGGCGGTCATCAACGAATACAAGTTGGACGACTCCCAACTGGCCAAGCTGCTCTATTCGATGAATGCCGATTCGCAGACGATTTACGAAGCTTACGGCAGCTTGTATCTCAACGTCGGCAGCAACGCCGTTCCGATCGTCAAAGAATTGATCGCGGCTGGCTATACCGCCATCGAGTATGGATCCGTTCTGCAGAGAATGGCCATCTCGAGCCGGAAAGCGGCAATTGTCCTTAAGAAAGCAGGGGCGAGCGCCAATGGGGTCGCGCAGGCGCTGCGTTCCAGCTATAACGAGACGAGCGGCGGCTCGGTCTCGCAGATGAAGTCCGCGGCTTATAGACAGAGCGATATCGCGTCCGGCGTACGGGCCGCATACGGATTAGACATTCCGGATACGGTTCATGCGCTGGCGGCCGGGGGGCTGGCCGCAGGCGAGGTCGCGGCGGTCGCGCAATCGCTCTTCGGCAAGGATGCGGTGACGAATGCGGAGCTTCTGGCCCGCGCCGGGTTCGGCGCCGACGCGATCGGTTCCGCCCTGGCGCAATTGTACAGCTACGATAACGATCGCGAAGCGTTGGACGTTTTCCTCGGAGCGGGCTTCTCGGCCGCCGATTCCTACGCGATCCTGCGCAACGAATATCCGCGCGAAGCCGTCGCTTCGGGACTTCTGGACAGAGGCTTCTCCGCCCGGGAAGTCGGCGAAGCCGTACGCATGGCCGCGGACGGCGCCGGAGTGATCATTACCGCCATGAAGGGCGAAGGGGCCTCGGATTCGGCCACTGCCCAGCTCGTCAAGGACATCTGGGTGTCCTCGGGGACCTCCCTGAGCGCTATCCTTCAGGAATTCGCGGCGAACGGATATACCTACGAACAGCGCGCCGCCTTGTTGCGAGAGGAATTTGGCGCGGATGTCGCCGAAGCGGCAAGCGCAATTAGCTCAAGCTTGAACTACAGCACGCGAAGCAAGATCTATAAGATTATGCTGGCGGGTGGATACGAGCCCGCGAAGCTGATGTTCTACTTCATGAAGAATGGAGTCAACCATTACGAAGTGTACCGGCAGTTCAAGCAAGCGGGCATGACGACCGCGGACGCCTTGAAGAGCGTATACGATGCCATGCTTCAAGACGGAGCGGCGTTCGGGCTGGAAGACGCGATGGCGGTCGTGCTGAGCGATTATAGCCGCCGCTCGTCGGCGCTAGAGGCCATCTCGGCCTTGAAGACGGTATTCGCCCAAGATGCGAACGTAACGCTGGATGCCGTTACCCTTGCCGGCGCGGCAAGCAATCATTGGGCCAAGCTTGAGATTGCCGGGGCCATCAAGGACCAAATCGGGTTGACGCTTAAGGAATTCGTCGACCTGGAAGGATCGGGCGGCTTCTCGAAGTTCGGTTGTCCTTGTTCGGCGGTGACGGTGGTCCGGGATGCGCCGTATTTGTTTTCGGGCGCGACGATTCAAGACCTTACCACCGCGATGAGCTTGTCCGGCGCTTACGGCCTTCGCGACGTGGTCGCCGCGAATTTCGACCTGCAAAGCACGAAGAACGGACGCGATTGGAACGCCGCCGCGCCGTATGTCTTGTCGGCCCTTAAGAATTCAGGGTATGCCTTCGAAGATATAGCGGCCGAATTCGATCGATTGAATCTGGACGGTTGGATCAAGGCCTTCAGCAAGAACGGGATCGCGGCCAGCGACGTCGCTTCCTACCTGAAGAACAAGTCCGTTACGGCCGATGAAACGGTCGTTAGATTAGCTCCCTATCCTCTGACGGATCGCGCACTCGTCCTGCGCGAGGTATACGGCATCGACTCCGCCGAAGCGCTTGCAAAGCTGGTAGCCGGAGCGAACGAGGATGACGAAGAGATCGGCCGGGCAGTCGCTTGGGCGTACGGGGGCGATCCCATTCACCTGTGGGTTCAGACCCTACGTTCGCAAGGAGGGACGGCGACGTCCGTCATGAATTCGATACTCGCCCGGTATCCGAGCTATCGCGATGCCGGCACCATCGGACCGATTCTGATGAATGCCGGATTCTCGCAGGACGACATCCTGGAGGCCATGATAACGATCGCCTATCGTTATTACGGCGTCGTTCAGCTCAAGGACACGATTCGCGTGCTGCAATCGCTGTATTCCCAGCAGCAGGTGACGATCGGCCAGCTTCTGAAGTCGGCGTCCTTGACGACGCCGGAGAGCGGAATCGACTTCCTGTCGTACGCCGGCTACAAGATGGGGGATATCGCGGGAAGCTTAAAGGATTACTACGGTCTGACGGCCGGGGAGGCGTCGGCGCTTCTAGCGAAGAAGTATCCGAACGACAAGAAAGCGATCGTGTCCGTTCTGGCCGGCTTGTACGGGCAGAATCTCTCGGAGACGATGGCCGAATCGTTGGAAGCGGCCGGGATCGCGACCGCGGAAAGCGCGCTCGATTATTTGCGCTATGAAGGCTTCGGAATTCAGGAATTGGCCGTCCTGTTCAAGGACCGGTTCGGCTGGTCGGTCGGACAGACGGCGGCGGCCTTCAGCCAGAGGAATATGGGAGGCACCGAGAACGTGCTCGTGACGGCGATCGCGGCCGCTTACGAGCTTCCGGCGGAGAAGGTCATCCACGCGTTGCTCGTATCCTCGGGAACGGGCACCTATGCCGGAGCGATCTCCTTCATCTACCACGCCCCGTTCTCCCTGGCGACCAGCGTGAAGGTCGCGAAGGACGGCTACGGGGTGTCGTCCGGGGAAGCGTTAAAGGCCCTGCTGGCTTCCGGGTTTTACCCGCAATCGAATGTCGTTAGCGCCGTAGCGGACGGTTATGGAACTTCCCAACAAGCAAGCATCGTGGATTCCCTGGCGGCCAATGGGTTCGATACGTTGGCGAGCGCGGCTGCGTTTTTGGGCCGAATGGGCTTCGGCTTGAGCGACATCGTTCGGGTCGGCAAGGAATATTACCATCTGACCGCAGGAGATGCCGCGGCATCGTTGAACGGCTTTTACACTTCGGAAGAGATCCAACAGTCCGCGACTTACGTATACGGACAAACGATGACGCAGACGATGCTCGATACGCTGACCGCCATGGGCAAACCGAATTTCTCGGACGGCATTCCCGAGATGCTGAAGCTCCAATACGCTTTGTCCGATATCGTTCTTGCCGGCAAGGACTATTATAAGCTGAGCGCGGGGCAAACGACCTTCGCGTTGCTGGAATCGAAGCAATTCGCGACGGCGAACGTCTTGGCTGCCGTAGCCGAGTTTTATGGCAAGCCGATTGCCCAGAGCGTTCAAGACGTGCTGGACGAGAGCGGAATCGCCGGAATCGGCGACGCGGCCGTGCTGCTAAGGTCGATGGGCTATTCGCTGAGGGACGTGGCCGAGATCTCGAAGACGTATTACGGCAATTCCCCGCAGGCTACGATCGATGCGCTCTCCGCGCTCGGCTTCGAGGACGGCGCCCTTATCGAATGGACGGTACGGAACGCATACGGAGAGGCATCGGGGGGAGCCTCCGAATCCCTTACGCCGATAGAGGCGCTGGAGGATGCGGGAATCGCCGATGGAAACGCGGCGATCGATTACCTGTGGAACGCGGGCTATTCCGTTCCGGAGATCTCTCAATTCCTGAAGGAATTCCACGGCAAGTCGGCCGTCCAAGCGGCCGGAATGCTGCTAGCGAACCCGTCCCTAGACCGAATGGCCGTCTTGTACAGCATGAACGGAGTATACGGCTCCTCCTACGACGAAGCGATGATCGAAGTCTTCAAGGACTCGGGGGTATTCGATTCGGCGGACACGGCTGCCCGAATGCTTAGCGGAAGCGGGTTCCGGATGGCTTACATCGCCGAGACGATGAAGAAGAGCTACGGCAAGACGTTTACGGAGACGCAGGCGATACTGACTTCGTTAAGTTTATATTCTTCGTCCGCCATCGAGACGACGGTCTCGCAGATCTATGATTCGGTCAGCATGTCTTCCGGAACGCTGCAGCAGGTTCTGGACCTGTACGGCATAACGACCAAGGAGAGCGCCGTTCCGTTCTTGAAGGGGCAAGGGGTACCGGTTCTGGACATCGTCCAATACTTGAAGGACGCGTATGAGCTCGGCGCCGACGAAGCGACGGAGACGCTCGTTCCGTTCTACCCGGGATCCGACCTCGGACTGGCCATCGTCAAAGCGTATTACAGCGACAACAGCATTCAATACGTCACGCAAGTGATCTCGGGCGACGGGAATACGCCAAGCTCGGTCGTCAACGCGATGAAAGGCAAATTCGGGAACGCGCAGCTCGCCCTTGCGTTGAAGGTCATGTTCCGATTGGATGCCCTCGGGGTCGCCGACGCGATGACGAACGGAGGGATCCCGGCCGAAACGGTACGCTCCGCCGTCGCGGAAGTATTCGGGGAAGATCCGTTGTTCGCCTACCTGAAGCGAATGAAGGACATGGGCAAGACCGCCTACGACATCGCGGCCGAGCTGAATCAACGCGGACTGTTAGAGGCGAATCCGTCGGGTTATCTGGTCGATCTGCTGCTGCAGCTCGGCTACGACAAAGATACTATTTTGAAAGTGCGCTACCTTTATTACAACACGGGTCGCTTCAACGAAGGTACCGAGCTGGAGCAAGGAACTCAGTTGGCTCGGCTAGGCGCGACTTCGCCGACGGATGTCATGGTCGTCCTAAGCCCGTATTCGATGCTGGCTTACAAGGCTATCGCTATCATGAGGACGGCAAATCCGAATGCTGCGCTCGAAGAAATCGCGCTTGCGATGAAGGATTACGGCCATTGGACTGTCGCGGATATCATGGGAGGAATAAGCGCCGTCGGCGAGAAGCCTTCATCGCTCGCCGCCAAGTTCAAGAGAATGGGCTTGAACGCTCGCGAAGCGATGAATTATGCCAACGATCTGCCTAATGCCGACATGGTTCGAAATCTCGTCGCCAACGGATATGCGATAACCGATTACTTCCGTTATCTGGATCTCGATACGGCCTCCGAGGGAACGATCGCGGCCTTGAGGCAATCCGGGTACTCCGCGAACGAGCTCGCGAAGCTTATGGTCCAGTATCGGAACTTCGGCTTCTATCAAGTCGCCAAAGTTCTGTACGACGGCGGATACACGTCGATCAGCGAGGTGGCGGGAGCCCTCTTGGCCGCGAATTGTTATCCGGAGACGATCATTTATTACCTGGACCCGATCGCGGATTGGACGCCCAAGGGCATCGCCAAAGAGCTGCTGGATTCGGGTTTGCTCTCCCTTGTCGAACTGGTAGGAGCCCTCCAGTACGCCAACGACAACCGATTGAACGACACCTATTCGATCCTTCGCGAGATCTCGACGAAGGAGAGACAGGCGTATTACGACAATCTGGACTCGGTCAGCCGCAAGATCTTGAACAACGACGAGATCGCGATGATCGTCATGGCGACAACGCTGCGATACGCGAATATCAGCCTGACGAACGTCGCCGAACAGCTGCTGAACACCGAGCGGGAATACGATCTTATGACCGCCATGAAGGTGTTGGCATACTCCGGCTTCAACGTGCTCGACGTCGCGGAGACCATGTGGGACGTGTATCGGGACGTCATCGGCTTCAGCATTCTCAAGTTCATGGTCGTGAAGGCGGCCTCAAGCTTTATTCCGAACTTCAAGCAATATTACGATATGGCGAATCGGCTTTACAAAATCGTCAATTTAACGGTTAAAGTGGTCGATGCAACGACTTAAACGTATGAAGGAGCTGTCCCTGGTCCTATGGATCATCGGGGGCAGCTCCTTTTTTTGACAATACCTGACATGAAGCGCTTTCATTTCAGTGTGCGGACAGATTGCTTCGCTAAAATAGGGAATTGAATGCAGGCCGAATGCTCGCATAACATCGGCACACACATAGGAGGGGTGTTCATGAGCGACCAAGTAGTCGGAGAAGTACGAATGTTCGGTGGCAAATTCGCGCCGGTCGGATGGCTATTCTGCGAGGGGCAGCTGCTTAAGATCAACGATTATTCCGCTCTGTATAGCGTAATCGGAACGACATTCGGCGGAGACGGGCAATCGACCTTCGCCCTTCCGGATTCCAGGGGACGCGTTCCGGTTCACCAAGGGTGGGGCGATTTCGGCAAGGAGTATTCATTAGGCGGGTACGGAGGAGCGGAATCCGTCGTTCTGTCCCGATTCGAGCTGCCCGAACATACGCATGCCGTCCATGCGTCTTCCGCTCCCGGGACGACAAACAATCCGTCGGACGCGGTTTGGGCCGTCAGCACCGTAGCTCAGTATTCGACGGATTCGGGCAATGAAGCCATGATCGCGGGCAATATTTCGGTAGAAGGCGCCATGCGGCCGCACGATAACATGATGCCGTACTTGCCGATATCGTTCATTATCGCGATAGAAGGAGACCTTCCATGATCAAGATTGGAATGTTGCCGACATCGCATAAATTAGGAGGGCTGTCACATGGCTGCTGAACCGTATATCGGCGAAGTCCGTATTTTTGCTTTTGACCGCGTACCGAATGGCTGGCTGCCTTGCAAAGGGCAAATGCTGCCGATCGCGACTCATGGAGCCTTATATTCTATCCTGGGAACGACTTACGGAGGAGATGGAAGGAGCACCTTTAGTCTTCCTGATCTGCAAGGGAGAGTTCCCATCCATCCCGGAACGAACATCTCCCTCGGTCAAGCCGGCGGCGAGGAGAAGCATCGATTGACGATAGAGGAGATGCCCGTACATTCGCATCGGGCCGTCGCGGGTTCCGATGCGCCCTCTACGGCTACTTCTCCCAAGGGGAAGACGTGGGGCACCTCTTTTGTGAATTCCTATTCGAGTATCAAAGACGGCCTCATGAAGGCAAGCGCGCTTGGAGAGAGCGGGGCAAGTCAGCCTCATAATAACATGCAGCCTTATATTGTATACCAATACTGCATTGCGATTGCGGGATATTATCCTCCTAGACCATAACGAAGAGAGGGTTGGAACATGGATCCATATGTTGGCGAAATTCGAATATTCGCGGGCACGTTCGCTCCTAGGGATTGGAAGCTGTGCGACGGATCGGAATTGTATATCCGCGACTTTCCGGAGTTATTCTCCGTTATCGGCACGGCATACGGCGGCGATGGAACGTTTCGCTTTGCCTTGCCCGATTTAAGAGGCAGAGCTCCGATGCATTTCGGCGAAGGACAGGGACTAAGCAATCGTCCGTTCGCAGAGGCGGGCGGATCGGCCAAAGTCGCATTGATTCCCGAGCAAATGCCGCCGCATGTCCATACCGCAAGCTGCAGAACAGGAACTTCCTTGCTAAAGAATCCTATAGGAGCTGTCTGGTCCGAGTCCACGGACGGCCGCAAAGCCCCCGGAATTTATTCGACGAAGTCCGATCTGAGGATGAGCCCCGAGGCGATCGGAGCAGCGGGCGGAAGCGAACCGCACAATAATCGGCAGCCCTATCTGGCTATCCATTATATTATCGCGACTACAGGCGAGCTTCCTCGGCGTCCGTCCGACAGCTAAGGAAGCGGACCGTTCAAGCTCGAGCGGAGGGTTCAACATTGTATCCTAATCGAATCAATAAAAGTTTGGCCATCGTACTCCTTGTCGCTATTTTGCTCGTTTCCGTTTTTCCGACAGCTTCCCAAGTACACGCCGCGACAGCGCCTGTAACGGTGGAATTGCCGATCGTAAACGATTATTACGTAGACGAATCGGGCAACTACCCGGCGGGAGACGGCGTATACAATGCAAAATCCGGCAATTGGGTGGGCAGCTCTTCCGATCCCGAATACGGAGAAGCTAGGGCAGCCGTAAAATTCGATCTGTCTTCCCTGCCAACGAACGCCTCTATCTCTAGCGCCGAGCTGAAAATTTACGTAAACGACGCGCTGGGATCTCCGGATTCGCTAACCGTGTGGGGCTCATTCACGAACGATTGGGACGACAATCGGACCTCGATGCTCCCCATGGATGAGAAGCTTAGCGAGAAAACGGGGGACATAGCCATCGGTCAATGGCTCTCGTTACCCGTAACGGGGTTTGCGGAGCGCCGTTTGGCCGCCGACAAGCTCGTCAGCTTGGTGCTGACCGGCAACGCGACGGGCAATGCCTCCTTTAATTTCAATTCCATGGAATCGACGGATAGCGAACAGTATGGTCCGGCTAACCACCCCGTGTTGACGGTCACCTATTCGATCAAAAGCTCCAATGCCGATCTTAGCGATTTATCTGCATCGAATATTTCGCTCACTCCCGTTTTTAACGCGGGTACGACCAGCTATTCGGCTTCGGTGGCTAACGAGGTGGCTAGCGTTGATCTTACTCCGACATTGGCGGACAGTACGGCAAGCGTAACGGTGAATGGGAGTGCCGTCGCAAACGGAACGGCTGCCACGGTGGAGCTGGACGTTGGAGTCAATGATATTGCGGTCGAAGTGACGGCCGAGAACGGAACGACGAAAAAAACGTATACCGTGACGATAACGCGGGCGGAGTCTAGCAATGCGGATTTAAGCGGATTGGAGCTGAACGCGGGAGAGCTGAATCCGGCGTTCGAACCGGCGAAGACGGAGTACGTCGTTAGCGTCGGTAATAGCGTTGCCAGCATGGAGATGAAGCCAACCGTTGCGGACAGCACGGCGTCGGTGGCTATCGAAGGCGCGGAGGTTCCCGGCGGCAGCACTAGTTCTGTGCCCTTGGCAGTAGGAGCGAACGAGATCGAGATTGTCGTCACGGCTCAGGACGGCACGGAGAAAACGTATAAGTTGACGGTTACGCGAGCCAAGTCTAGCAATGCGAATCTAAGCGGATTGGAGTTGGATGAAGGCGAGCTGAGCCCAACGTTCGATCCTTCGAAAACGGAATACGCGGTGAGCGTTGGCAATGACGTAAGCGGCGTCGAGTTGATGGCAACCGTTGCGGATAGTACGGCGACGTTGACGATTGACGGTGAAGCTGTGACGAGTGGTTCCTCAAGAGCTGTGCCATTGATAGTTGGTCCGAATGAAGTGGAGATTGTCGTCACGGCGCAAGACGGTACCAAGAAAATATATACGGTAACAGTTACGCGAGCAGAATCCAACAACGCGGATCTGAACGGATTGGAGCCGGACGTGGGAACGTTGAGTCCAACATTCGATCCGGCGAAGACGGAATACGCGGTGAGCATCGGTAATAGCGTAAGTAGCATTGAGTTGACGGCAACCGTTGCGGATAACACAGCGACGTTGACGATTGACGGTGAAGCTGTGACGAGCGGGACTGCATTTTCGATCCCGATAAACGTTGGTTCGAATGAGATCGAAATCGTCGTCACCGCACAAGACGGCACGGAGAAAACTTACACTGTGTTAGTGTCGAGAGCAGAATCTAGTAACGCGGATCTGGTAGGATTGGAGCCGGACGTGGGAACGTTAAGTCCGACATTCGATCCGGCGAAGACGGAATACGCGGTGAGCGTCGGTAATAGCGTAAGTAGCATTGAGTTGACGGCAACCGTTGCGGATAACACAGCGACGTTGACGATTGACGGTGAAGAAGCGATAAGTGGAACGGCATTCCCAATCCCGATAAACGTTGGTTCGAATGAGATCGAAATCGTCGTCACTGCACAAGACGGCACGGAGAAAACGTACACTGTGGCTGTGACGCGAGCGGAATCTAGTAACGCAGATCTGAGCGGATTGGAGTTGGACGAAGGCGAGTTGAGTCCAACTTTCGATCCGGCGAAGACGGAATACGCGGTGAGCGTCGGTAATAGCGTAAGTAGCATTGAGTTGACGGCAACCGTTGCGGATAACACAGCGACGTTGACGATTGACGGTGAAGAAGCGATAAGTGGAACGGCATTCCCAATCCCGATAAACGTTGGTTCGAACGAAATCGAAATCGTCGTCACCGCACAAGACGGCACGGAGAAAACATATACGGTGACGGTAACCCGAGTAGAATCCAGCAACGCGGATCTTAGCGGATTGGAGTTGGACGAAGGCGAGTTAAGCCCAACGTTCGATCCGGCGAAGACGGAGTATGAGGTTAGTGTCGCTAATAGCGTAAGCAACGTCGAAATGACGGCAGCCGTTGCAGATAACACAGCGACGTTGACGGTCAACGGCGAAGATGCGACAAGCGGAACGGCATTCTCAATCCCGACAAACGTTGGCTCGAACAAGATCAAGATCATCGTCACGGCACAAGATGGAACGGAGAAAACGTACACTGTGACAGTGACGCGAGCAGAATCTAGTAACGCGGATCTGATAGGATTGGAGACGGATGTGGGCGAACTAAGTCCGATATTCGATCCGGCGAAGACGGAGTATGCGGTGAGCGTTGGCAATAGCGTAAGCATCGTCGAATTGACGGCAGCCGTTGCAGATAACACGGCGACGTTGACGATTGACGGTGAGGATGCGACAAGCGGAACGGTATTCTCAATCCCGATAAACGTTGGCCCGAACGAGATCAGGATCGTCGTCACGGCACAAGATGGAACGGAGTTAACGTACACTGTGACAGTGACGCGAGCAGAATCCAGTAACGCGGATCTAAGCGTATTGGAAACGAACGTTGGAACGTTGAATCCATCATTCGATCCGGCGAAGACGGAGTATGAAGTGAGCGTCGGTAATAGCGTAAGTAGCATCGAGTTGACGGCAACCGCTGCAGATAACACGGCGACGTTGACGGTCGACGACGAAGTAGCGACAAGCGGAACGGTATTCCCAATCCCGATAAACGTTGGTTCGAACGAGATCGAAATCGTCGTCACTGCGCAGAACAGCACGGAGAAAACGTACACTATAACAGTGACGCGGGCAGAATCTAGTAACGCGTATCTGATAGGATTGGAGACGGATGTGGGAACGTTAAGTCCGACATTCGATCCAGCGAAGTCGGAGTATGCTTTGAGCGTCGGTAATAGTGTAAGCATTGTTGAATTGACCTCAACCGTTGCAGACAGCACGGCGACGCTGACGATCAACAATGAAGAAGCGACGAACGGAACCGCACAAGCAATACCATTGGAAGTTGGCCTGAACGAGATCAAAATCGTCGTCACTGCGCAGGACGGTACGGAGAAAATGTATACTATAACAGTGACGCGAGCAGAATCCAGCAACGCGGATCTGAGCGGATTGGAGTTAGACGAAGGTGAGTTGAGTCCAACTTTCGATCCGGCGAAGACGGAGTATGAGGTGAGCGTTGGTAATAGCGCAAGCAGCGTCGAATTGACGGCAACCGTTGCTGATAGTACGGCGACGCTGACGATCAACAATGAAGATGCGACGAGCGGAACTGCACAAGCAATACCATTGGAAGTTGGCCTGAACGAGATCAAGATCGTCGTCACGGCACAAGATGGAACAGATAAAACGTATTCGGTGACGGTTACGCGAGCAGAATCTAGCAACGCGGATTTAAGCGGATTGAAGACGGATGAAGGTGAACTGAGTCCGATGTTCGATCCGGCGAAGACGGAGTACGCGGTGAGCGTTGGCAATAGCGTAAGCGGCGTCGAGTTGACGGCAACCGTAGCGGATAGTACGGCGACGTTGACGATTGACGGTGAAGCTGTGACGAGCGGTTTCGCAAAAGCTGTGTCAGTGGCAGTTGGTCCGAATGAAGTGGAGATTGTCGTCACGGCGCAAGACGGTACCGAGAAAACATATACGGTAACGGTTATACGAGCTGAGTCTAGCAATGCGAATCTAAGTGGGTTGGAGTTGGATGTAGGAGAGCTGAGCCCATCGTTCGATCCGGCGAAAACGGAGTACGCGGTTAGTGTCGCTAATAGCGTAAGCAGCGTTAATTTGAACGCAACCGTCGCTGACAGCACGGCAATGTTGATGATCGACGGTGAGGATGCGACGAGCGGAACGGCAAGAGCTGTACTGTTGGCAGTTGGTCCGAACGAAGTAGAGATCGTCGTTAAGGCGCAAGACGGCACGGAGAAAACGTACACTGTGATTGTGACGCGAGCAGAATCCAGCAACGCGGATCTGAGCGGATTGGACTTGAACGTTGGAACGTTGAATCCATCATTCGATCCAGCGAAGACGGAGTACGCATTGAGCGTCGGAAGTAACGTAAGTAGCTTCGAATTGACAGCAACTGTTGCTGACAGCATGGCAACGTTGACCATTGACGGCGAGGAAGCGACAAGTGGTATAGCTTTCTCTCACCCGATAATCGTTGGCCCGAACGAGATCAATATCCTCGTCACTGCGCAGGACGGCACGGAGAAAACGTACACTGTAACAGTGACGCGAGCAGAATCCAGCAATGCTAGTCTAAGCAGGTTGGAGACGGACAAGGGTACGTTAGGTCCGACTTTCGATCCAACGAAGACGGAGTACGCATTGAGCGTCGGAAATAGCGTAAGCAGCCTCGAATTAACGGCTACTGTTGCGGATAGCACGGCAACGGTGGCTATAAATGGCGCGAAAGTTGCCAGTGGAAGTGCTAGTGCTGTGCCGTTGGCAGTGGGATCTAACGAGATCAAGATCGTCGTCACCGCTCAAGATGGAACGGAGAAAACGTACACTGTGACAGTGACGCGAGCAGAATCTAGTAATGCGGATCTAAGCGGATTGGACACGAACGTTGGAACGTTGAATCCATCCTTCGATCCAGCGAAGACGGAGTACTCATTGAGCGTCGGTAATGGCGTAAGCAGCGTTGAATTGACACCAACCGTTGCGGACAGAACGTCGAAGTTGATGATCAACGGCGAAGAGGCGACAAGCGGGATCTCACAAGCCATACCATTAGCAGTGGGAGCGAATAAGCTCGAGCTCGTAATTACCGCGCAAGACGGAACAGAAAAAGCCTACAACATAACCATAACGCGCGCCTTTTCCAGCAATGCCAATCTTAGCAGTCTGGCAACCGATCCAGAAGGGTTAAGTCCGTCGTTTGCTCCCGGGTTTTTTTCGTATAACCTCAACACCACTGCAACCGAATTGAAAATAAAGCCAACGGCAGCGGATCCTGCTTCAATCGTTAAGGTGATGAACGCCGTCGTGGCTAGCGGTTCGCAGGCGAGCTTAGATTTGAAGGTGGGAGCGAATACGATAACGGTGACCGTCGTAGCCCAAGATGGCGTCACTGAGCAGACTTATTCGATAAACGTCATCCGGAGTCTTATCGATTCGAACCCGGGCCCCGGACCGGGAACGATCTTCCCTCCAGGGAATCAAGATGCGGATAGCGACACCGGTACCGACGTCGAACAAGATGACGAATCGACCGTTTTTACCGACGATGTGGACTCCGAGCGGCTAACCCAACTCTTGACGCAGCTTGGACCGGATAGAACCATTTCGATACCGGTATCCTCAGGAGCCAATGCTGTCTCTATTCGTTTTAACGGCTCTGATGTGTATAAGCTTGCGGAACAGCACGTCTTGGCGGAGGTCCGGGCTCCAATCGGCACCTATACCGTTCCCGCTGCGGACATTCCGTTCCGACAGCTATTAAGCGAATTCGGTCAACCGGCCGATGTTTCAGATATCGTCTTTACTATTGAAATCTCGATTAGCGATAAGGATAATGCCCAACTCGTGGAGAAAGCGGCTAGCGAAAGCGATTATCGGCTTCTCGTGCCTCCGGTAGATTTCTCGATGAGCGCAACTTATCGGGGACGGACGATCGAGATAGAGAGGTTTAACCGATTCGTGGAACGCCGAATTCCGATTCCCGATGGCACGGATTCGAGCCGTATCAGTACGGCGGTTGTGTTAAATACGGATGGCAGCCTTAGGCCCGTTCCAACGCGGTTGGAGGAGAAGGATGGCCGAACCATCGCCATAATAAGCAGCTTAACGAATAGCACGTATGCGATAGTCGGTTTTTCTCCCAAGTTTGACGACATTGCACGTCATTGGGCGGCCGATGCCATCCGCGACTTAGCTTCCCGTCTTATTGTTCGCGGGGGGACGAGTTCCGCTTTCAATCCGAACGTTTCGATTACCCGAGCCGAATTCATCGCAATCGTGGTTCGAGCCCTCGGTCTTCCGGAAGATGGAGAAACATCTCGTTACGCGGACGTCCGAGCTGGAGATTGGTTTAGAGGAGCGGTAAGTGCCGCGCAAGAATACGGGCTGATTCAAGGGGCATCGGATGGCCGTTTTCTTCCGTTGAATACGATATCGAGGCAGGAAGCCATGGTTATCCTATCGCGGGCGATGGAGTTGGCCGGAATGAATACCGACATATCGGCAGAGGAGTCCGAAGCAGTTCTATCCAAGTACGCCGACTATGGGAAAATCGGGGCTTGGGCCAAACAAGCGGCAGCGGCATCGGTTCAGAATCAGCTCATTACGGGCAACGAAGCAGGGATCATGCCTCTGAGGAACCTGACCCGAGCGGAAACCGCGGCCGTCGTGCAACGATTCCTCGCGAATGCCGGGCTGATCTAGAGAGGGATTGGCCTTCGTTGCAAGCTTTGATGCAGCGGAGGCTATGGCCTCTTGCAACATTAGCAAAATATTAAGCAAATGAGAAACCGGCTTTACTTTGTCTTTGTCCGGAAATATAATGATATCTGTGCTTTGCGGACGTGGCGGAATTGGCAGACGCGCTGGATTCAGGTTCCAGTGGGCTAACCCCCCGTGGAGGTTCGAGTCCTCTCGTCCGCACCATCTATTTAAATGAGAGAAGCCCTGATTGCAAGGCTTCTTTTTTTGTTTTTTGCAGCTCTTGCTAGATTAGAGTGCGGAGATAATCTCAGATGAGACTATCTCTGCCGGCGGGGAGCGTTTGGGATAAGGAGATCGTCTCACCTTTTTGTTCGATTTCTATTGGAATTCCCGTAAGAAATCGATATGATGATGGGGCGATATTTCGCAGCAAGGAGAATCCCATGGACTACACGACTCTTCAAGTGATCGTAACGATCGTCTGCGCAGTGATGGTCGGCTTCACGAAGACGGGCTTGCCGACTCTTGGCATTTTCGTCGCATCCATCATGGCTTCGACTTTCCCGGCTCGCGAATCCGTCGGCTTGCTAACGCCTATCCTTATTACCGGCGACATCGTCGCGATTCTCTATTATCGCAAGGCGGTCGTGTGGAAGCATCTGTTTACGCTGCTGCCGTGGGTGCTGGCGGGAATCGCCGTCGGCTTCGTCGTGTTGGACTACATAAGCAACGGCGCTTTGTCCGTACTGATCGGCTCTCTGGTGCTGGCGCTGATCGTCGTGCATCTCTTAAGAGCGAAGATAGAAAGCTGGCTTCGCATCTCGCTTGGCCAATCGCGCTTATTTACCGGAACGCTTGGCGTGCTCGCGGGCTTCACGACGATGATCGGCAACGCGGCCGGAAGCATCATGTCCATCTACTTGCTGTCCAAGGGAATGAACAAGACGAATTTCGTAGGAACGAACGCCTTTTTCTTTTTTATCGTCAACGTCATCAAGGTTCCTTTCACCGTCTACCTCGGGTTGATCGACGCCCGATCGCTTACGCTTAACGTCTGGATGATCCCGGCCGTGCTTGTCGGCGCGGCGATCGGCTTCAAGGTGCTTCCGCTCATTCCTCAAAAATACTTTCAGGCGATCATTCTCTCCCTGGCCGCCCTTGGAGGCCTTCATTTGATTTTCTTCTGAGCAGGTTAATAGAGGCGGTATTCATTTCGATACTAATTGACACCCTCCGACAAGCGTGGTAAATTGATCCATACAGTCAGCTAGAACCATTCTTCGTCCACCGATGCTCCGTTTACGGTCGCATGTGTAGGGACGCTCACGGGAGATTCCGGTCTCCTTTGAGGCGTCCCTATTTTTATTTTTCTTCCGAGCGATATTCCTCCTGCACTCTACCGAAAATTCGACCCGATCGGACGCGAAGTAACAAAATTTATACGATTATTAGTATGAAAAATATACCATAAAAACAAAATTAATCCTCGATAATGATTGAAGTCCTAGGACTTGTGACTTATAATTGCCGAAGGATTAAGTAAAATTTACCTATAAATCGAGGGTAGGTCGCAATAACTATATTTTTTGCAATATAGGAGGATTTTATGGATGTTCTAATCACGGGAGGTTCCGGTTTTATCGGGTCGTTCGTTGCGGAGAGGTTCCACAAGGAAGGACATAAAATCTATATCATCGACAATCTATCGACCGGCCGGAGAGAGAATCTGACGATCCCCCACAAGCTGTATACGCTCGACGTCGAGGATCCGAAGTGCGACGAGGTGTTCCAAAGCGTATCGCCTGACGTGGTCATCCACCTGGCGGCCCAGGTTGACGTCGCAACGTCCATTTTGCGTCCGCAGCTGGATACGCAATCGAATATCAATGGTCTCGTGAATATGCTGCAATGCGCCAAGAAATCGGGAGCCGGCAAGTTTATTTTCGCCTCGTCGGCCGCCGTTTACGGCAAGGCGGAGGAGATCCCGCTTCGCGAGGATGCGCCGGCCGAGCCCTTATCGCCTTACGGAATCAATAAGAAGATGGGCGAGTATTACTGCGCGAAGTGGAAGGAGATGTACGGCCTCGATACTCTTTGCTTCCGGTTCTCCAACGTATACGGTCCCCGGCAAGGCGGCAGGGGGGAGGGCGGCGTCGTTTCGATTTTTGCGGAGAGGATCATCGAGGGACGGGAACTGACCGTTTACGGGGACGGCGGACAGACGAGGGATTTCATCTTCGTGCGGGACGTCGTCGATGCGATCTATCGCGGCGCCATGAGCGGCGCTACGGGCGTCTACAACCTGTCTACCCAATCCCAAACAAGCGTGAATCGCCTCCTGGAGACGCTTGGAAAGTTCGCGGAGCTTCCGAAGATCGCCTACTCGGAGCCTCGCCCGGGCGATATCTATCATTCCAGCCTGGATAATAGCCGCGTTAAGAAGGATCTGGATTGGGTACCGCTCTATTCGATCGAAGAGGGGCTAAAGCTGACGTACGAGTGGTTCCGCGAGAAAACGCCGGACAAGGCGGACAAGCCTAGAGAGCGAAAGGCATCGAGCGTACTCTGGTCCCGGTGGATCAAGCCACTTGCGGAGAACCTGATCGCCTTCGCCGCCGTCGCCGTTTTGGCCAAGACGGACCTTCTTTTTCATAGCAATATCGACTTTAAGCTGATTTACGTCATCCTGCTCGGAGTCGTATACGGCATGCGCCAATCGATCCTATCCGCCGTTCTCGCTTCCGGATTGTACTTTTACGAGAGTCTGTCCGCCGGTCGGGAATGGGTGTCTCTTCTCTACGACCCGGAATCGTTGTTTAACGTCGCGATTTATCTCTTCTTCGGCTTCCTGGTCGGCTTCGTCGTCGACCGGAACAAGCGGACCGTCAAGCAGACGAAGACCGATCTGAACGTCCTTCGGGAGAAGTATTCGTTCCTCAAGGGCATCTATTCCGACACGAAGAGCATCAAGGAGCAGCTGCAGCGCCAGTTGATCGGAAGCAAGGACAGCATCGGGCGGATCTACGGCATTATCAGGCAATTGGAGAAAATGGAGCCGGAGGAGGTCGTCACTTCATCGGTAGGCGTCCTGACGGAGATCATGGAGGCGAAGCGAATCTCCGTCTATTCGACCAACGGTTCCGATTATATGCGGCTTCTGCTTCATTCCTACGATACCGGTTTCTCTCTTCCGAAGACGATGAGGCTGTCCGATCATCCGCAATTGCGCGACGTCGCCTTGCACGGAAGAATGTTCGTCAACCGGGAACTTACGCCGGATCTGCCGATGTTCGTGGCGCCGGTCATGCAAGGCGATCAGGTCGTGGCGCTCGTCTCCCTGCACGATCCCGACTTCGAACGCTTGAACCTCCGCTACGAGAACCTGTTCAAGGTGTGCGTGGAATTGATCTCGGGCTCGCTCTCCCGCGCGTTCCAGTACGTCGGAGCCACGAGAAGCGATCGTTTCGTCGGGGACACGTCCGTGCTGCAATCCGCCGTGTTCAAGCAAGTGCTGGAGAGCAAGGCAGCCGCGAAAATGCAATATAACGCCGATTACGTTCTGCTCGGCATCGAGCAGGGGGACGAGGAGTTGAAGCCGGTAGCCGACCGTCTGACATCGGCCCTTCGGGATTCCGACTATCTGGGAATGGTGGACGGCGAGCTCGTGCTCTTGCTCTCCAACTCGAGCGAATCGGATGCCGCCCACGTCATTCACCGTCTGGACCGGACCGGAATCCGGACCCGAAGGATCAGCGAGGAGCAGCTATATGGTTGAGGCTGCGCTGCTTGGCTATTATGCGATTGCCGCCATGTACCTGATCCTGCGTCTGCGGACAACAACGGGGGCCAGGCTAGCAGATGCGACGTTGGTTGTCGGGCTTCCCTTCGTCGGCCTTCCGCTGGCCGTCCTTCGGGCGATCGCTTCCCGGATGAAGCCGGTCGGGACGCCCGACATGGCGGCCGAAGGCGAACAAGAAGAGTATGAACAGCCGTTGTACGATCGGATTAACGTAAACAAAGAGAAAAATCGCGTTCCCTTGGAAGAGGCGCTCCGCATCAACGATATGCAGACCCGCAGAAGGCTGATGCTCGACGTCCTGAAGGAAGAGCTGAACGAGGAAGTCATTCCGCTGCTCGAGCTGGCCGCAAGCAACGAGGACACCGAGACGTCGCATTATGCGGTAACGGCGGCGATGGAGCTCAAGCGCAAGAGGATGCTCGACATCCAGAAGCACTCGGTCGAATTCGAACGCGACCGAAGCAATCTCGATGCCGCGGAAGCGTATGCCGAATCCATTCGCCAATATCTGGCCAGCGGATTCATGGACAATAGAACGCAGACCGCTTACCGGCTGACGTATGCGCAGCTGCTCGGATTACTGGTCGATTCGGAAGCGTGCAGCGAGGAATGGCTGGAGAAGAAAATCCTCTGCGAGATGGAACTGGGGAATTACGAGGAAGCCCTTCGCTGCTGCCGGCTCTATCTCGAGAAGTATCCGGACAGCGAGCAAGCCTACATCGCTTCTCTGCACCTGTATTACCGCTTGAAGCAAGGGGATAAATTCGAGGAGACGCTGCACCGGCTCAAGTCATCAAGAATTCGCGTATCGAATGAAGGTTTGACGATCATTCGATACTGGTCCAATAAGGGTGCGTAACGAGGATGAAAGAATTTAAGCTTAACAGGCAAATTTACATCATATTAGGCGTCGTCCTGCTGCTCGCCATCCTGATCCAGACGACCCGGTTCGAGACGTTTCTGGACGTCGGATCCGATCCCAACAAGTGGTCGGAGACCGCCGGGGGAGCGGAACCGTCCGACGCGCTCTCCGCCGCCGAGACGGCAAAGCTGGACGAGCGGAAGACGCTCGTTCTCTATGACCCCGAGGAGTCTTATAGCGTCCGTCTTAAAGACAACGCGATCCATTTGCTGGATTACATGAAAAAAAGCTTCGAAACCGGAGACATTCGGTCCTACTCCGGGAAGGGAGACGGCTATCTATCGGTTATTCTGACGTTTACCAACCTGGAGCGGATGAACGACACCGATTGGATCGACGGGTTCGTGAACGACGGCGGATCCGTTCTGTTCGCGACAATGCCGGAGCCGGGGGATACCATGCTTCGAATCTACCGGAAGCTCGGCATTAACGAATGGGGCGACTACTTGGTCTCCAAAGGGCTTGTGCTGACGAGCAACGTGCTCATTAACGAGAAGGGCAAAACCTACTCCGAGGAGATTATCGAGAACACGAGCTTCCAGGTTCGGCTCGGGAAGGAGAGCGAGGTGCTGGCGGAATCCAAGGACGGCCTCCCTTTATTGTGGAGAACGCCTTACGGGAACGGAGTTTTTGTCGTCTTCAACGGAACGATGCTTCAGGAGAAGTCGAGCCGAGGATTCTTCGCCGGGGCGATCAGCGAGTTGAAGGAAGTGGACATCTATCCGGTCATTAACTCCAAGCTGATGTATATCGACGATTTCCCGGCTCCTTTTCCGACGGGGTACCAGGAAGACATCTTCGATCTGTACCGGAGAGACTTGACCCGGTTCTTCAAGGAGGTGTGGTGGCCGGACATGATCCGGCTGGCCAGCCACCACGGGTTAAAGTATACCGGCGTGGTCATTCAAACCTACGAGAACAAGACTCGGGGACCTTTCAACGCGGACTCCGACCGCTACTATCTGAGGACATACGGTCGCGAGATCCTGAAGCGCGGCGGGGAGGTCGGCATCCACGGCTACAATCACCAGTCGTATACCGACAATCCGGCCGTCCTGGAAGAATACGGCTACAAGGCGTGGGCTTCGGAGGAGGACATGCGCGCTTCCGTTCGAACGGTGGTCGATTTCGTGGGGAAGTCTTTCCCGGATTACGGCCTTCATACGTTCGTGCCGGCTTCGAACGTGCTTAGCTCGCAAGGACGGGAAGCGCTGAAGGAAGCATGGCCGGAGATGCGGACGATCTCGGCCGTTTACAACACGGATCCCGAAGGTCTTAGCTACGTTCAGGAGATCGGCGTGGCGGACGACGGGATCGTCGAACTGCCTCGAATCACGTCCGGCTACAAGGAAGACGAGTTTAACTTATGGGCGTCGGCGAACGCGATTACTTCCGTCGGATTATTCTCCCACTTCGTTCACCCCGACGACATCCTGGACCGCGAGCGAAGCTTCCCGTACAACTGGGACGACCTTTATCGGATGACGGACGGCTTCCTAAGCGAGGTCGACCGGGAATGGCCGTGGCTTCGCGACATGACCGCCAACCAGGGGAGCATGGAGGTCGTCCGATATACAAAGAACGACCCGCACTTTCGATACACGGACGAGGGAGTCGAAGGGTACGTCAATCATTACATGGGCGGCGAGATGTATTACTACTTAAGAACGGACAAGCAAGTCGGCCGCCTGGTGAACTGCAAGGCTTACCGGATCGACGACGGTACGTATCTCGTGGAGGCTTACGACAAGCGGTTCTCGCTCGGATTGGAGGGGTAAACGATGAAAATCTGTCTCGTAGCGGAAGGATCCTACCCATACATCACGGGGGGCGTATCCAGCTGGATCCATTCGCTCATTCGCAACCTGCCGGAGCACCGGTTCGTCATTCTGGCCATCGCCGCGGAACGGAAGCAGCAGGGCAAGTTCAAGTACGAGCTTCCTTCGAACGTCGAGGCGGTCCAAGAGGTGTTTCTGGACGACTATTTGCGGATGGAAGGGGAATGGAAGCGCCGCTCGGTGCTCGGGTCCGCGGAGCGCGATGCTCTCAAGAAGTTCCTGACGGGCAGCTCCGAGCTGGATTGGGGACTTCTCTTCGACCTGTTCCGGCACGCGAAGTTCGAACAGGCGACCGATCTTCTAATGAGCCGGGATTTCTTCGACATCCTGAACGAGATCTGCCACGAGAAATACGAGCATATCCCGTTCACCGAGATGTTCTGGACGGTTCGCTCCATGATTCTGCCGCTTCTACTTACGATGCGCGAGTCGGTTCCGGAGGCCGATCTCTACCATTCGGTATCGACCGGATACGCCGGGGTATTCGCCGGACTCGGCAAGCATCTGTACGGCAAGCCGATGATCCTGACGGAGCACGGCGTTTATTCCCGGGAGCGGGAGGAAGAGATCATCAAGGCGGATTGGGTCAAAGGGTACATGAAGGACATCTGGATCGAATATTTCTACACGCTGTCCGCCGGAGCCTACCATTATGCGGATCGCGTCATCACTCTCTTCGAGAGGAACAAGGAGATTCAGATCGAGCTGGGCTGCCCGGAGGACAAGATCCGCATTATCCCGAACGGCGTGCCTTATGCCGAATTCGAAGAGCTGCCGGCCAAACCCGCGGATGAGCCGCTATGGGTCGGAGGATTCGTCCGGGTCGTCCCCATCAAGGATATCAAGACGATGCTGCTCAGCTTTCAAGCCGTCTCCCACGAGCTTCCGGACGCCAAGTTCTTTATCATGGGTCCCTACGAGGAGGCTCCGGACTACTACGAGGAATGCTTGGCGCTGACCGAATCCCTTAAGCTGAACAACGTCGTTTTTACCGGCAACGTTAACGTCAAGGAATATATCGGGAAGATGGACGTACTGGTCCTGACGAGCATCAGCGAAGGCCAGCCGCTGGCCGTTCTGGAAGGGATGGCGGCCGGCAAGCCGTTCGTCGCGACCGACGTCGGCAGCTGCAAGGAGCTGTTATACGGCGTTCGGGACGACTTCGGCAAGGCGGGATTCGTCGTTCCCGTCATGAATCACGAAGAGATCGGCAAAGCGATCGTGACGCTGGGCCGGAGCGCGAAGCTTCGCAAAGAGATGGGACAGAACGGGTTGAACCGGATTCGCAGGCACTATACGAGCGAAGCGTTTATTTTCAGCTACCGGTCGCTCTACCAAGCTAGCAGGGAGGGCAAGTAGAATGGCGGGTATCGGGTTCGAATTGAAGAAACTGTTCGACAAGTCGGGACTGGTGAACAAGGCGAGGGCGTTCGCGTACTCGTCCGTGGTAACGATAGGCCCGATGCTGAGCTGCATCGTGCTCGTCTCGATTATCCAGGCGCTGCTGCTCGAGACGAATGTCGGCTTCACCGACCGGGAGCTTTTTATGGCTTGCGTCGTTTATGCCTTCACGTTCTCTTATATCGTCTCCAATATCATGAACCTGTTCGTGACGAGAACGGTATCGGATTTTCTCTACTTGGGATACAAGCATGCGCTGCTGCCTTCGTTCTATGGAAGCTTGACGGTCAACGCCGTCATCGGAGGAGTTCCCGCGCTCGTCTTTCTGGCGTTCGTGCCGATTCCGCTAGAGGTCAAGGCGCCGTTATTCCTCCTGTATATGCTCCTGCTGACGATTTGGTCCGAGACCGTCTTCATTTCCGCCATGAAAAACTTCCGGATGATCGGATACTCCTTCATCATCGGCGCGGCCGTCGCGCTCGGAGGAGTTCTGGCTCTGCTTTATCTGGCGGAGATTCGGTCGATCCCGTTCATTCTGGGAGCCGTCGACCTCGGCTTCGCGGTTACGGCGGCCATGCTGCTGGTTCAGATCGAGAGGTTCTTCCGGACGGACAAGGCGGTATCGCCGTTCACGTTCCTCGCCTATATCCGCAAGTATCCTTCGCTGATCGCGACGGGGACGATCGGCGCGCTCGGCCTGTACGCCCATCAATTCGTGCAATGGTTCGGGCCGCACGGCTCCATGATCGGGGAGAGCTTCCGGATGGCTCCCGCTTACGACATCGCCGTGTTCTACGCCTTCCTGTCCGTCGTTCCGACGATGGTCATGTTCGTCGTAGCCCTGGAGACGGCGTTCTATCCGAAGTTCAGAAGCTATTATCAAGCCGTCTTGGAGCAAGGCTCGATCGCCGATATCGAGAGAGCCAAGAAGGAGATGTTCCAGGTCGTCCTGCAGCAGCTGACGATGATCATGGGCATTCAGCTCTTCTTCTCGATCATCTCGGTCGCTCTCGGCATCCGGTTTCTGCCGTATATCGGATTCACGTCCGCGCAGATCGATACCTTCAACATACTCGTCATGGGCTTCTATGCTTACATGATCACGAGCGTGCTGCTGCTTCTGCTGCTCTACTTCGACGATCGCAAGGGTACCTTGGTCCTTCAATGCGCGTTCCTCGCGTTCAACACGGTGCTGACCGGATTCTCCGTCTATCTGGGAGATATGGGCTTCTCGTTCTTTATCGCGGCGTTCGTAACGCTGCTGCTGACGATTCTTAGGCTGGTGTACCTGTTCCGCAACTTGAACTATTACACCTTCAGCGCCCAGCCGCTCATCGCGAAGGAATACGACAACAAATACACGCGCATTTTGAAGCGCAGCGCGCAAGAGCTGTAAGCGAACAGGAAAATACGAAGGAGGGAATTATGAGAATCCAGAACAGAACGGTCAAAGCGGCGGCTGTCGCCGCGCTGGCGCTGTGGCTGGCGGGCTGCACGGCTAGTCCGGCCGACACGGGCGGCAACGACGCAAGCGCCGAGCTTCCGATCCCAACCTCCAAGGCCGAAGCCGTCGCGCAAACCCGCGACAAGCTGGTCGAGGACCGAAGCGTTTATCTCGACGACCAAGAGGATAGCATCGTCGACTTCTATATCACGGTAACCAAAGACAACTTGACGGCGGAGCCGCCCATGACGTGGGGGGAGCTTAACGCCATCCATTCCAAGGCGGAGAATACCGAAGAGAAGAAAGTGCAGGTTATCCTTCAGGAGGGCAACGCGGAAGGCCCGGAGAACGGCCTGTTCGGCTACTCGGACACGCACGCGAACGGGGACTTGACGCTGCGGGGCAACTCGACGCTCGCCGCCGCCATGAAGTCGTATAAGATCAAGCTGTACGACGAGGCGGGACAGTGGCGCGGCCAGAGCACGATCAACTTCGTCAAGCATGCCTATGATTTTACCCGTATCCGCAATAAGCTCAGCTTCGATTATTTCAAGATCCTGCCGGACTTCACCAGCCTGAGAACCCAGTTCGTGCACCTGCACGTGAAGGACTTGACCTCGGGCGACACCGCGTTCCGGGATTACGGGTTGTACGAGCAGATCGAGCAGCCGAACAAGAGGTTCCTGAAGTCCCATGGCCTCGATTCGAACGCTCAGCTGTACAAGGTGACGAGCTTCGAGTTTCTGCGTTACGAGGACGAGCTGAAGGAAGCGGACGATCCCGAGTACGACGAAGCGAAGTTCAATTCCATTCTCGAGATCAAAGGCAGCAACGACCATAAGAAGCTGCTAACCATGTTGGACGATATCAACGATTACTCCTTGAATTTCGATCAGGTGTTCGATAAGTACTTCGACCGGGACAACTTCCTGACCTGGCTGGCGGTGAACATTCTGACCGACAACATCGACACCATCAACCAGAACTACCTGCTCTATTCGCCGGTCAATTCGGAGAAGTTCTTCTTCCTTCCCTGGGATTACGACGGGGCGTGGGGGTACAACGATTTCAACCGCGAGGAGGACAGGCGGGCTCCTTGGCAGAGGGGAATCTCCAACTATTGGAGCAATACGCTCGAGAACCGCTTTTTCAAAAATCCGGACAACGTCCAGCAGCTTCTCGATAAAGTAGCGGAGCTGGAGAAGATCTTCACGCCGGAGCGGACCGCGCAGATGATCGAATCGTACAAGAAGGTGGTCTCCCCGTTCGTTCGCCGGAGCCCCGACTTGGATATTCAGCGCGCGCCGATCGAGCTGTTCGACGAGGAATTAAAGCGATTGGAGACGCTGCCCTCCTTGAATGCCCGGCAATTCAGGGAGAGCCTGGAGAACCCGATGCCGTTCTTCCTGGCCGAGCCGGATTCGTCCGGGAGCGAGACCGTCTTTCAATGGGGAGCATCCTATGATCTTCAGGGCGACGACATCAAGTACGACTTCCAGGTAGCGAAGACGCCGGACTTCCGGAATCCGATCTCCCGCCAGACGGGACTCCAGACGACGAGCGTCAAGCTGCCGAAGCTGGAGCCCGGACGTTATTTCTATCAAGTGACCGTCACGGATTCCAAGGGCAACTCGAACACGGCGTTCGATATTTATCAAGATACGGATGACGTCAAGTACTTCGGAGTCGTGCAATTTTACGTGGAATAGACATTCGCGCCGAAGAAAGGCAGGCAAACCATGGAATTCTCGGGCAAGAAGCTGAGGCACGAATTGAAATATTACATCCATGAGCACGAGGGCATCGGGCTGAGACATCGAATCCGTCCCTTAATGAGAATGGATGACCATTCTATCGGTACGGAAGGCTATCATATCCGGAGCCTTTACTTCGATAACGTGCACGAAGCTTCTCTATACGACAAGAACAACGGTATCTTTCAACGCAAAAAGTACCGGATCCGGATTTACAACTGCAGCGACAGAGTCATAAAATTGGAGCGCAAAAGCAAGTTCAACGATTACATCGCCAAGGAATCGGCGAGCATTACCCGGGAGCAATACGAACGGCTCGCGATCGGAGACGCATCCGCGCTCAAGGGGGAGAGCCATCCGTTGCTTCAGGATTTTTATCACGACGCCGTCAGCGGAAGGATGCTGCCGACCGTCGTCGTCGATTATATCCGCGAAGCGTATATTTACCCGGTCAGCGACGTGCGCATTACGTTCGACAAGCGCTTGAAGGCGAGCATCCAGTCCATGGACATCTTCGATCCCGACCTGCCGATGGTCGAATCGATAGCGAGTCCGAAGACGATTCTCGAAGTGAAATACAATCAATTCCTGCCTGAATTCATTCAGAACCTCGTTCGGATGTCCGCGCACAACCGATCGTCGATCTCGAAGTACGTCATCTGCAGAGAAAAGAGAAAAAGTTACGCGGATTAGCCGCTGGGAGGCCACATCGTGGGGGAAGAGCTTAATTTCACGGACATTATCAAGAAGAGCGTCCTGAATCTGGAATCGTTCCAGCAGGCATCCGTCATCCAGATTATCATCGGACTCGTGCTGGCGTTCGCGCTGGGGATGTTTATCTACTGGACCTATTACAAGACGTTTCGGGGCGTCGTCTATAGCCACAATTACAATATCACCTTCGTCATCATGACGATGCTGACCACGCTCATCATCATGACGATCAGCACCAACATCGTCCTGTCTCTCGGCATGGTCGGCGCGCTCAGCATCGTCCGGTTCCGGACGGCCGTCAAGGATCCTCTCGATATCATGTTCATGTTCTGGGCGATTGCGGTCGGCATCGCCACGGGCGCCGAGATGTATCCCCTCGCGGTCATCGGCTCGATCGCGACGAGCGCGGCCTTGTTCTACCTGTCCCGTCGCCGGAAGATCGGCGCTCCTTATCTCGTGATCATTCAATTCGAGGAGAAAGCCGGAGACGAGGTGAAGATCGCCCTTCGCAAGCTGAAATACGTCCTGAAGTCCAAGACGGTTCGCAAGCAGATGACCGAGATGACGGTCGAAATCCGGCTTCGCGAGGACAACACGGCGTTCGTCAACGAGCTATCCGCGATCGACGGCGTTCAGGACGTCGTGCTGGTCAGCTACAACGGCGATTACGCTCCGTAATAGGAACGGAAAAGGGGAGGTCCCAGATAGAATGGGACCTCCCCTTTACGTTTTTCGCACGATTCCGCCGATTCCTCGGCTATGCGCGGGACATGCCCGTTGAACCGAATCTACTCCCCATTCATTATCCTCGGATCTCGACTTCCCCGAGAGAATATCTTCCGTCCGCGCGTTTTCCTTCCATGGCCCAATCCACGGCGGGATTGCCCGACTCCGGGTCGAGGATCGCGACGTTCACGGTGTAGATTCCTTCCGTTAAACCGTCGGGAACGGGCAGGTCGGCCGAGACGTCCGACGTTCCGGGAAGCCACTTGCGAATGTCGGCGCCGGTCCGGACGGTCGCCGCGATGCGGCCTTCCGCGTCGGAGAGGGAGAGCTCCAGAGGCCACTCGAAGTAGAAGGGAGCGACCCCCCGGTTGTTGATTCGGAGTTCGACATGAAGCGTATCGCCCGGCTTGGCTTCCCGTTCGTGCGACTCCTCGGCGACGGCGAATCGGTACCCGATCGCGTTCAGGAAGCGATCGATATTGCTCTGAATGGAGCTTCCGATCGGTTCGTCATAGGGGGCGTTCGGCCCCAACCAGGAGACGTGAGTCATGCGGGCTTCGAGAATCGCTTCTTCGATTTGGCCGTCCGATAGATCCGCGCCTCCCGCGAATTCGCCTCCGCTGGGCGCGACGGTCCAGAAGTCGGGCATGGCGGGCTCCTGCTCTCCGGTCAGCCAATTCTCGTAGCCGTTCAAGTACCAATCCCTGAACTCTTCCAAGGTAGAGTCCCTGCGCCCGAACGCGTCGTTGAACAGGCCCATGCCGTTCTCCTTCGCGATTGCGTGAGGCCGGCGCATCATCAGAAGCTTGTCGTCGAAGTAAGTCAAGTAGGGCTGCACGTATTGATCCGTGATCGCATGCTTAGGGAAAGGAATGACGGCCGATTGGGTCCCGTCGTACGTATGCCACTCGCCCCAATGCCCGACGCTGCCGAGCGCCACGAAGGCGATCTCGGGATCGTCGTTATATCTCTCGGCGAGTCTCTTGATAAGATCCTCATGCGCGCGTATGAGGACGGGGCTCGAATAATCCGGGCTGAAGCCTTTCCCGTATTCGTTGTCGTACTTCGTGCCTTTGCCGCCGATCTCCTCATAGAGCCATTGGGGGATGTCCATGTGCGCCTCGTCCCTGGGGTAATCGAGAACGACCCGGATGATGAGCTTCACGCCTTTGCCGCGCCAATAGTCGTACCGGATGCTGCGCTCGATGGCTTCGAAGTCGATCTTGCCCTGCTCCGGTTCGAGCTCGGACCACATCAGGTTGGCGTACGCGAGCCGGAACGGCTGCTCGAACTCCTCTTCGGAACGGGCGGAGACGGCGAAGCCCATATAGGGATTGTTCAGCACGTCGTCCGTCTCCGCGGGGATATAAGAGATTCGGGATGGCGGCGTGTCGGCCAGCATCGTTCGCTGCACGATCGCGGCGGCGGCGATGCAGAGCAAGATGGACAATCCGATTAGAGTACGTTTTCGATTCCTCATGTCAACCTCCATTGTCCGTTCGCGCGACGATCTGAATCGTGCGGGTCGGTCCTTCCCAAGCGATGTCGGAGCCGACGGCCTCCGATACGACCCTCAAAGGCACGTAAACGGAACCGTCATGGACCCTCGCCGGAGAGGCTAACGTCACGGAACGGGTGCCGACGACGGCCTGCTTGGCGCCTAGCTTTAGCTTGAGCTTCGCGCTGCCTTTGGCCACCGTAACCGTCTGAGAAGCCGAGTCCCATTGCACCATCGCTCCCAGCTTCTCCAGCACTCCGCGCATCGGGACAAGCGTCGTTCCTTGCGCGACGACCGGCTTGCGCGCCATAAACAGCTCTCTGCCGTCAAGGAAAAGGCGGGGAGAGTCCGATTTCTCCCGGATGCCGATCAATCCCCAGTCCGCCGACAGGCAGGCCGAATCGCCGGATGGAGCGACTACGCAGGCCGGAACGGAGCGAGATGGCTCATCGCCGAACCGCAGGGAGAAGCGTTCTTTCCCTCCGGCGTCGACCGAATACCAGTTGCCCTTCGAGCCTTGGATGTACCAATTGCCGGAGGCGTCCGCCTGCAGCGTATCGGATCGCAGCGACGGCTCGCCTTGAATCTCGTAAGTCCATGCGTTGCCCGGTTCGCGTGATTGCAGCCGGTTGGACTCGATTGATAAGCCGGAGTCGGCTGCGGGCCGGGCGCTCGAAACGAGCGAGCCAGCGTCCGCCGGAACGCCTGAAGGGAGGACGGCAAGCCGAACGCCGTCGCTGACGTAGGTGAAGGCGCTGTCGGCATCGACCGCCAGACTAGCGGCCCCTTGGCCGACGGTTCGCCTCCATTCGACCGAGAAACGGGCGGAGCCGCTCAGCTCCGCCTTGTATTCCAATGGGAGCGAATCCGCAGCATTGTAGACTTTGAACACGATCGATCGGGCGTCTCGCGCCAGGTCGGCGGAGGCCGTAGCCGGAACGGCGAAGGAGAGCAGAGCCAGCAGCGCAAGCTTCCGGCGGAAGTAAGTAGTCAAGAATTCGTCCTCCGCGACAGTAGTAAACAATGGAATTAATTATACATGATTTGTCGAATGAGGAGAACCGAATAATCGCGTCAGCAATAGGATTGGAGGCCGGAGGAGGGATTGCGGCGCGCGGCTTCTCACCCGAACCAATAGCTTATGTACAGCATCATCAGCAATCCCAGAATGAAGGAGTAGGTCGAGGGCCGTTCATAGCCGTGTCCATGGCTCTCGGGGATCAGCTCCTTGTAGGAGATAAACAGCATGGCTCCTGCCGCGAAAGCGAGGCCGGCTCCGATCAAGCTGTCCACGTAGCTCGCGGCGAAGTAACCGGCGACGGCGGAGACGGCCTCCATCAAGCCTGTCAGAACGACGATCAGGAACGATTTGAGCTTGCTGGCTTTCGAATTGATCAGGAAGACCGCCAGAATGAGTCCCTCCGGAATGTTCTGCGCCCCGATCGAGATGGCCACGAGAGGCCCGAGCCCTTCGTTCTCGCTGGCATAGCTGAAGCCCGTGCTGAGCCCTTCGGGAATGTTATGGATAAACAAGGCGATCAGGACGAGAAGAGTCTTGGAATCGAAGGATTGCTTAAGAGGCTTGTTCTCCACGTCGATGTGCGGAACGTTCTTCTCGATCAGATCCAGGACGATGATTCCGAGCAGCAAGCCTAAGGTCAACGCAACGATGCCCGACTCCTCGATCGCTTGAGGCATCAAGCCGAAGGTGGACGCGGAAACCATGATTCCCGCCGTGAACGCCACCAGAATGTCTTTCCATTTCTCGGACAGCCTCCGGATAAAGAAGATCGGTGCCGCTCCCAAAACCGTTGCCATAGCGGAGATGATGCTTCCGATTAACGCCGATGCCAAAAAAGTCGCTCCTCTCCACAGTTAAAATTGCCCAGTCTTTTTCCCATTTTATTATATACGGCCAAGAGGTTACAAACGACGCGAGCTTGCGAGAGAGAAACGGCAGCGTTTGCGCCCGATAGACGTTATCTATAGCGTCATTCAATCTATCTACCAATGATTAACGGCGAACTTACGAGCAGCTAACGTCCGGCAGACGATCCCTTGCTAAATTGGAAGCATCCCCAATGCAAAGGAGAGAATGGATGGATGAAAAAGAAGCTCAAGACCGTCGCGGGAAGAATTTTGCTTGGCGCGGGTCTGCTGACGGCAGGCCTGTCCGGCTTGACTCCGGCCCATGCCGCCGGAACGGCGGTGCCGAATTACGAGGTGAAGTGGTATCTGGATCCCACCGTCGTTCTGGACTCGGATCACAAGCTGAAGAGCTCCGTGCGGAGCGAATTCGGCATGCCTTCCACCGTGGAGAAGATGAACGTGGAATATCTGGATAGCGACGACTTGGAGCTGAACGACGAAGGCTGGAACGTTCGGATTCGCAAAATGGAGGAATTCAGCGACGAGGAGTTCGAGCTTACCTACAAGAAGCGCTACCCGATCGTGAACGGCGACATTCAAGCGGCGCTGGAAGCGGCGGCGGACGACGGCTTCGACGCGGACGAGGAGGATTACAAAGCTCAGGTAGAGTGGGGCTACTCCTCGCAGACGCTAAGCTTCAGCAACGACAAGGATGCCGAGGAGAACGGCTACGACGGCATGGAGCTGCCGGACGCGGGCGATTCCCGCGACATGGCCGTGGATAAGCTCCCAGGCAAGCTGGAGGATTGGCAGTCCGGCGGTTGGGCCGAAGACATTCTCGACGACGCGCATATTTACGGACCGGCAGAAGCCAAGCGGTCGATCGGGGAATGGGACGGCGAGGAGCTGTATATCGAGGTTTGGGAGATTCGCAGCGCGGCCGGAACCGGATACGACTATCTGGTGGAAGCTTCGATGAAGATCGACGGCTACGCCGCCGCTTCTTCCAAACGGGATTCGCTTAAGAACAAGCTGATCGCGAAGGGATGGTTCCTGCCGATCGACGGCTTGAAGACCTCGCTCATTCTGGAGCGGTATTGAACGGCTAGTCGATTAACGCGGGTACCGGCATTGAATGCCGGGCCCGTTTTTTTTATGTCGCCATCATTTAACATAATGCCCAATTCCTTATGACTCTGGGAAAACAGTATGAATTTACATTAATAAAGGGATCCGGCAGCACGAACTTCCTATCGTCCCACCACCATTCGTAGGAGGAAAAGAGAAATGCGGAGAGTTGGAGAGAAGAAAAGATGGTTTTCCGTTCTAAGCGCGACCGTGGTCCTGTCCTCGATCTTGTCCGCATGCGGGGACGACGATAACGGCGGCGGCAAGGATTCGGCTACCGTGAGCGTAACCGTGGATTCCTCCTCCCTGGCCGAAATCGAAGCGAAGGCCAAGGAAGAAGGCGCCGTCGCGAGCGTCGGAATGCCGGACAGCTGGGCGAACTGGAAGGATACCTGGAACGATATTCAAACGAAATACGGCCTGAAGCATACGGATACCGACATGTCGAGCGCCGAAGAGATCGCGAAGTTCGAAGCCGAGAAGGACAAGCCGACCGCGGACATCGGGGACGTCGGCATCGCGTTCGGACCGGTTGCCGTCGCCAAGGGAGTCACGCAGCCCTACAAGCCCACCCACTGGGAGGAGATTCCGGACTGGGCGAAGGACGAGGACGGCCATTGGGTCGTCGCTTACCAAGGCACGATCGGCTTCCTGACCAACAAGAACCTCGTCAAGAACCCTCCGAAGAGCTGGGAGGACCTGAAGAACGGCGATTACAAGATCATCGTCGGCGACGTCACGAAGGCCGCCCAAGCCCAAATGGCGGTGCTTGCGGCCTCGATAGCCTTCGGGGGCGACGAAAGCAATATCGAACCGGGAATCGCGTTCTTCGAGGACCTGGCCAAGAAGGGGCGCCTGTCCAACGCGGATGCGAGCGTCGCCAACATCGAGAAAGGCGAGGTTCCCGTCACCCTGCTGTGGGATTTCAACGCGCTGAATTACCGCGACCAGATCGACAAGGACCAATTCGACGTCGCGATTCCGACGGAAGGCAGCGTCGTCTCCGGGTATGCGACGATCATCAACAAGTACGCGCCTAACCCGAACGCGGCCAAGCTCACGCGGGAATACATCTTCAGCGACGAAGGCCAGATCAACCTGGCCAAGGGGTACGCTCGCCCGATCCGGGACAGCGTGAAGCTTCCCGACGACGTGGCCGCCAAGCTGCTGGACAAGGACGAATACAAGAACGCGAAGCCGGTCGGGGATTACTCAGTTTGGGACACCGCGTCCAAGACCTTGCCTCAGACCTGGCAGGAACGCGTGCTCGTCCACATGAATTAACCGAAGCCGCAAGACAAGATGGATAGCCGCAGGCGTCTTCGTCTCGAACGAAGGCGCCTGCTTCGCGCCCCGAAGGGATGTGTCCTCGTGATAAGCAAGAAGAAGCGATATCGGCTTCGCGGCCGGCTCTGGGTGCTTGGGCTAGTGCCGTTCGCGGTCATGGTGCTGGCTTTCCAACTCGCTCCCGTCTGGTCGATGCTCTCGGGAAGCTTCCGATCGGATGCCGATTCCCGTTGGACCTGGCACAACTATTACACGGCACTGAATAGCCCGTTCTATCTCAAGGCGATCGAGAACAGCCTGCTGATCTCCGCTTATTCCAGCCTTATAGGGATCGTCGTCGGCCTCGTCTGCGCGTATTCCGTGACGCGGTTCGCCCCGACCGTACGGGACCGGATCCTGATGCTGTCGAACATGACTTCGAATTTCGCGGGCGTGCCGCTCGCTTTCGCTTACATTATCCTGCTCGGCTCGAACGGGGTGTTCACTCTGCTTTTCCGGGAGTGGGGCTGGAACGTCTTCGACGGCTTCGACCTCTATAGCTGGACCGGGTTGACTCTCGTCTACGTGTATTTCCAGGTGCCGTTATCGCTCCTGCTTCTTTACCCTTCCTTCTACGGCATCCGGGAGCAGTGGAAGGAGGCGGCCTCAATGCTGGGGGCATCCTCCTGGCAATTCTGGCGCTCGATCGGCGTGCCGATACTCGCTCCCGCCATCTTCGGTACGCTCGGCATTTTGTTCGCCAATGCGATGGGGGCGTATGCGACCGCTTATGCCTTGGTCGGCGGCAACTACAATTTGCTCGCGATCCGGATCGGCTCGATCGTATCGGGCGACGTCACGAACCAGCCGAATCTCGGCAGCGCGCTGGCGGTCCTTCTCGCCTGCACGACCTTGCTCGCCGTATCGCTGAATGCCTGGATGACGAAGCGCTCCGCGAGGTACTTGACGGGGGCCGCGAAGGCGCCGCCGCGGAAGGGGTTTGTACGGCAAAGAGGAACGGGAGTCGCGTTGGCGGAAGCGAAGGAGGGGACGGGATGACCGAACGGAACCAAGCCGGATGGGGGCACCGGACGCTGCAATCCTTGCTGCTCCTTTATTTGCTTCTTCCGTTGGCGGCGACGGCCGTCTATGCTTTCGCGGGAGATTGGCAGGACACCGTCCTGCCGAAGCAATGGACGTTGGAATGGTTCGAGAGCCTGTTCCAAGACACCCGGTTTCTTGAAGCGCTATGGAACTCGCTTTATCTCTGCTCCATTAGCGTCGCGCTAAGCCTGGCGGTCATGATTCCGGCCGTATTCGTCCTAACGGTATACGCCCCGCGCCTCGAATCGCTGATGAAGGGGATTGTCGTTCTCCCGTACGCGGTGCCCGGCGTGGTCGCCGCGGTGGGGCTGATTCGCACGTATTCGGGCGGACCGATCGATATCGCGGGCACGGCTTATCTGCTCGTCGGCGCCTACTTCGTCGCCATTCTACCGTATATGTACCAAGGAATCCGCAACAGCCTGCTGACCGTTTCGGCTCCTGAGCTCATGCAGGCGGCCGGGCTTCTCGGCGCGGGCCCGGTCCGGGCGTTCCTGACGGTCGTGCTTCCGAATATCGTCCCGGGAATCCTCGTGTCCACGCTCCTGAGCTTCTCCGTGCTGTTCGGGGAGTTCGTGCTGACGAACATGCTGGTCGGGGCCCATCTTCAGACGGTTCAGGTGTATCTGTCCCGGAGGATGGGAGAGAGCGGCCATCTGGCGAGCGCCATCGCGATCTCTTACTTCGCGTTTATTCTCATTCTATCCATGGTTCTGATGAAGCTTGGTCAAACTAAAGGCAGGAGGGTCAGAGGATGAATTCCTATCTCGAATTGCAAAGCGTTCGCAAACGATTCGGCAACGCCGCGGTGCTGAACGGCGTTCATCTGGACGTCGCCGAGGGGGAGCTCGTAACCTTGCTCGGTCCTTCCGGCTGCGGCAAAAGCACGCTGCTCCGGTGCATCGCCGGCCTGGCCGTCCTTGACGGCGGCAGGATCGTTCTTCAAGGCCGGGATCTTGGAGGGCTGGCGCCGCGGGAGAGGCAGGTCGGGATGGTATTCCAATCGTTCGCGCTGTTCCCGAACCTGACGGCCGGAGAGAACGTCGAATACGGCCTGCGGATGCGCGGCGAGTCCAAGCGAGGCCGCAGGCGCCGGGCGGAGGAGCTGCTCGCCCTCGTCGATCTGGAAGACAAGAGAGACGTCTATCCGCACCATCTATCCGGAGGCCAGCAGCAGCGGATCGCGCTCGCCCGTTCGCTGGCGGTTCAGCCGAAGCTGCTGCTGCTCGACGAGCCGCTCAGCGCGTTGGACGCGCAAATCCGCAAAAACCTGCGTTCGGAAATCCGGAGCATCCAGCAACGGCTGAACATGACGACTCTGTTCGTAACCCACGATCAGGAAGAGGCGCTGACGATGTCGGATCGGGTGTGCATCATGAACAAGGGCGTCATCGTTCAGGAAGGAACTCCGGAGCAGATCTATATGACGCCGCGAACGGAATTCGCCGCGAGGTTCATGGGAAGCTACAACGTTATGACCCGTCCGGAAGCTCTTCGCCTGTTCGGCAGTCTCGAAGGCTCCTCGGACAGCTATGCCCTTCGCCCCGAATCCGTGAAGCTGATCGGGATGGAGGAGGACCCGTCGGGCCATGCCGGCAGAGGCAAGCGAATCGTGGACGGAACGGTCGATTCCGTATCCGTGCTGGGCACGATCGTTCGTTACTCGATCGAGGCGGCCGGCGTGAAGCTGACGATCGACGCGCTGAACGACGGCAGATTGATCGGGATCGGCGAGCGAAGGAATGTACGGCTTGCGCTGGATTGTTCGCAATTGCTGCAACTGGAGAAGGAAGGCGCCTGAGGCAAGCGAGTAAGAAGTGTCGGGACTCGTAAAAAAGGGAGGCGAATGAGGCTAATGGGGAATCGCGAAGGCAATAAAGTCATCATGGTCGTCCTGGACGGCCTGCGTTACGATTCGGCTCGCAGGTATTTAGGTTATCTCGAGCATCTCGTCGAGCAAGGAGCCGCGGCTTGCCGCCAAGTCCGCTCGGAGCTGCCCAGCCTGTCGAGGCCGTTGTACGAGGTGCTTCTGACCGGCACGCCCGCCGTCCGCAACGGCATTACGGCCAATCCGATCGCGCGCCGCAGCCGAGAGCTCAGCCTCTTCCATTTGGCGGCGGACGGCGGGTTGACGACCGCGGCGGCCGCTTATCACTGGGTAAGCGAGCTCTACAACTCGGCGCCCTTCAATCCGCTGACCGATCGCCATCAATACGACATGAACAAGCCCATCCAGAACGGCATTTTTTACTTCGAGGATTCGTATCCGGACAGCCATCTTTTCTCCGATGCCGAATATTTGAGGGGGGCCTGCAATCCGGACTTCCTCTATATCCATTCGATGAATATCGATTACGCGGGGCATCTTCACGGGGGAGAGAGCAAGGAATACGCGGCGGCCGTCCGAACGGCCGACACCCTTCTCGCGATGCTTGTGCCCCAGTGGACGGAAGAGGGCTACCTTGTCATCGTTACATCGGATCATGGCATGAGCGCGGACGGTCAGCACGGGGGCACGGATCCCGAGGAGCGCCTTGTTCCGCTGTATATTTTGTCCCCTTCCGTGGAATTCAAACGCACGCTGCTCGTCGACGAACCGCTGCCCCAGCTTGAAGTCATGCCGATGGTCGCCGATTTATTGGGATTAGAAGGATAGATAAATAAATGCTTGACTTAACTAATTGATCTATGATAAATTATATTTCGCTGACGTTGAACTACTTCGACAACGGCGAATATGCGGACGTGGCGGAATTGGCAGACGCGCTGGATTCAGGTTCCAGTGGGCTAACCCCCCGTGGAGGTTCGAGTCCTCTCGTCCGCACCACCCTAAGAATGAACCAGCTCTTGAATCGGTCCCTGCGACGATTCAGGAGCTTTTTGTTTGATTGGAATTTGCAATGCGTTGCTCATGACCTGCGCCGACGGAACCAAAGAAGAACCTGGATGACAACTAAATAGAGAATATAAAAAAATCGAATCCGAATTGCGGCGCATTAGACAGCTGACCAATCGGTCCGATTCCTATAAGCAATGTTATTGGAAAAGTAAGGGGTCAAAATTGTTCACGCGAGAGGGTCAATTAATTATACCGTGCTTCCTGATCTCCCAAGCTACACTAACGATAGTGAACCATTCTGTACCTCAATTCGATTGGAACGGAGGCCTTTTCGTTAGATGGCGGATAAACAGGGCGTAATCACATTGGAACCCGATCTTTTCGTTGCCGGGGGAGGAATATCGGGGGTGTCGGCAGCGATTGCGGCGGCCCGGAATGGAGCCCAAGTCGTTCTATGCCAGGATCGGCCTGTGCTCGGGGGCAACGCTTCTTCCGAGATACGGATGCACATCGTTGGGGCGGCTAACTCCAAACGGAGAAAGGAACTTGAAACGGAGGCGCGCGAAGGCGGTATTCTGGAAGAGATCCTTCTGGAAAATGCCGTTCGCAATCCCCAACGGAGCGCCTCGATGTTCGACTTGATTCTCTACGAGAAATGCAGGGCCGAGCCCAATCTGACGCTTCTGTTAAATACGACGGTAATCGAAGCGGATGTGAAGGATGGCAGGATCGATTCCGCTCTGGCGGTTCGAGAGAGCACGGAGCATCGGTTCCGGATCCATGCCAAAGTGTACATGGATTGCACAGGGGATGGGCGGCTGGGGATGGAAGCGGGCGCCTTGTATAAGACGGGGCGCGAGGCGGCAAGCGAGTATGGGGAGACTCTCGCGAACGAGAAAGCGGATTCCTATCGGCAGGGCTCGTCGCTCTTGTTCACCACCCGGGATATGGGCCGGCCTATGAGCTTCGTACCTCCCGCTTGGGCGCGCAAATTCTCGGAGGAGGATCTGAAATTCCGCAACCACTCTACCTGGGAATATGGCTACTGGTGGGTCGAATTCGGCGGGATGATGGACACGATAGCCGATAACGAGAGGATTCGGGATGAACTGTTGGCGATAATGATGGGCGTCTGGGATCATATCAAAAATAGCGGCATTCATCCCGAGTCGGAGAATTGGGCTCTGGACTGGTTCGGATTTGTTCCCGGAAAAAGAGAGTCGCGTCGCTTCATCGGAAAATACTTGCTTACCCAGGTCGATCTGGAGCAAGCGACGCACTTCCAAGATGTGATCGCGTACGGAGGCTGGCCGATGGATACGCATCCGCCCCAGGGCATAGATGCAACCGAGCTGAATCCAGCCCATCAGCCGATCAGCCGGTACGTGTACGGCATTCCGCTCAGGGCGCTGATCAGCGCGAATGTGGAGAACTTAATGTTCGCCGGGCGAAATATCTCGGCGACGCATATCGCTTTCTCCAGCACGCGCGTGATGGGAACCTGCGCCGTGATGGGACAAGGCGCGGGCACGGCCGCCGCGTTAGCCGTTCAAGCCGGCTTGACGCTGGAGGATGCGCTACGCAGTAAGGAGTTCATACAAAACGTTCAGCAGCAGCTATTGAAACAAGATGCGTATTTGCCGGGGGTTACGCCGGCTAAAGATAACCTAGCGTTAAGCGCGATTGTCCGCGCTTCTTCCGAACAGCCGGACGGTCAAGCCGCCAACGTCACGGACGGCTATACCCGATCGATGCATGGTCCGGGCGGCGCCAGGCCGGAACTGACCGTCCCCGGAACGCACCGCTGGATGTCGCAGCCCGGCGACCCGGCGCCTTGGATCGAACTGGAATGGCCGGCGCCCGTGACGATTAGGGAGATCGTGCTCGTATTCGACACGGGGATGCACCGAAGACTGACCCTGACCCATTCCGACGAAGTATTGAGAACGATGGAGTGGGGGCCTCAACCGGAGACGGTTAAGGACTTTCGGGTGACGGTAAGCTTCGCCGATCCTGAAACTTCGGACCTTCAAGTCATTTCCGTCAGGGATAACTATCAACGGCAAATCGTCCGCAGCGTGAACCAGGAGAAGGTGATCAAGCTGCGCGTGGATATCGACGGCACCCATGGGCTGGTCCATGCCCGAATATTCGAGATCCGCTGTTACGAATAACCAATCGCGCAAAGCGGCCAACCGTCATCGGTTGGCCGCTTTGCGTTCAGGTCAAAATTGTGCACATAAAGGAGTCGCAAGGCTATACCGTAATCTCCGAAGCCTCTTGCTACAATGAATTCATAGCAAAGCGGCACATGGAGGTATATACAAATGAGCGAACGGATGATAGTCCGGGATTCGGCCTCGAGCGCCAATCCCAAAACATACTGGACGCGCAAGCGGCGCGAGCAATGGGCCGGATGGGTCTTTATCGCGCCGGAGGTCATTGGCTTAATCGGGCTCTCTCTGTTCCCGTTGCTCTCCAGCCTTGTTCTTAGCTTCACGGAGTGGAACCTGGTGGGCGGCCTGTCGGCCATTCGTTTTAACGGGGTGGACAACTTCGTTCAATTGTTCAAGGATGATCATTTTATCCTTGCCCTGAAGAACAATGTCCTCTTCTCGGCGGGCACGGTTCCGTTGACCATGCTGATCGGCATCGTTCTGGCTGCGTTGATCCATAAGAAACTGTATGCGAAGACATTTTTCAAAGTCGCCTTCTTTATTCCTTATATTTGCTCGACCGTAGCGATTGCAGCCGTGTGGCAAGCGCTCTATCATCCGTCCAAAGGTCCGCTGAACCAACTGCTGATGCAGCTTGGGATCTCCAACCCGCCGCATTGGCTGGTCGACACGAGTTACTCGCTGATCGCGATTATGATCATCTATATCTGGCAGATTCTCGGCTACCAGATCATTATCTTTCTGGCGGGGATGTCCAATATTCCGGAAGAGCTGTACGAGGCCGCGAAGATCGACGGAGCGACCGGCATTCAGCAGTTCAGACGCATTACCTTGCCGCTGCTGGGTCCGACTACCTTTTTCCTGGCTATTACGAGCACGATATCTTCCTTTAAGGTGTTCGATCTTATCAAGTTCCTGACGAACGGAGGCCCGAATTACTCGAGTACGGTTATTGTGTACCAGATTTACGAGGAAGGGTTCGAGCGCTTTAGGATGGGATATGCCTCGGCCATGTCATGGGCGCTGTTCCTGATGATTCTGCTCGTCACGTCCATTACCTGGATGACGCAAAGCCGGAAAGTCCATCAATAGACCGAAACGAAAGGAAGCCATGAGATGTCACTAACTCGAATTAAGCCAAGCAATGTGATTTTGACCGTGTTGTTCGCGGTATTGTCCGTATTCTTCTTGCTGCCGCTGTTCTGGATGTTATCCGCCTCCGCGAAGACGGAACGGGATGTGTGGACATTCCCGATTCAATGGATTCCGAAGGAATGGAACCTGATCGCCAACTTCAAAGCGGTGTGGATGGGCGACGTCTCCTTCGGCTTGTTCTATATGAACTCGATCAAGATCGCGGTGATCTCCACCCTGGCGACGATATTGATCTCTTCGATGGCCGGCTATGCGCTATCCAAACTGGAATTCAAAGGCCGGGCGTTTGTGTTCAGCCTGATGCTAGCGTTCATGATGATTCCGGAGCAGGCGACGCTTGTCCCGCGTTACATTATGATCAAGGAAGCGGGATTATACGACACTCACGCCGCCCTAATACTGATGGGAATATTCTCCAGTTATTTTTCCTTTCTTTTGCGCCAGTTCATGGCTAGCATCCATGACGATATGCTTGAAGCGGCCGAACTGGACGGCGCCGGGTTTTTCCGCGTCTTTTGGAACATTATGCTCCCCCTGAGCAAGCCGATTCTGGCGACCGTAGGGATTATTAAGTTCATCTGGACCTGGAATGATTACCAGGGACCGCTGATCATGCTCACCTCGACCAAATTATTCACGATTCCGCTCGGCATGCAATTTTTCCAAGAAGAATTCGGCACGCGAATCGCGGTAATGATGATGGCTTCCGTAGCGGCGATCATCCCCTTGCTTGCGTTATTCCTGGCGCTGCAGAAGCAGGTTATTCAAGGGATTGCCATCGGAGGGGTCAAAGGCTAGGCACGGGTTTGGCCCATGCAGAGCAGCCAGGTCAAAAATGTCTACGCGCAAACCGCAATTCTGTACACGGTATAGACCATGATAGGGTAGTATAATGAGCCTGCAACAACCAATAGAAGGGGGAAATAGTTTTGAAGAAAACGCCATTGTTATTGATTTGTCTGTTCCTGGTTCTTGCCGTAGCCGCATGCGGAAGCAAGGGCAATAACAATCCTTCCGAGGCGAGCGCGTCGGGATCCGGCGGACAGGCCGCAGGCAAGGAGAAGATTAAATTCTATACCTTCAAGGTCAGCAAGCCGGATGAGCCGATTTACAAGGCCGTTCAGGCGTACAATGAATCGCAGGACAAGGTGGAAGTGGAATATGTCTCCCTTGTTCAGAACAGCAACAGTACGGATTTTATGAAAAAATTGGACATCATGATCAGCAGCGGCGAAGTCGCCGACGTGTTCATGACCGGCAATGAAGAAGAATTGCTTGAACGCGCTTCGCGAGGAGTCGTGGAACCGCTTAACTCGTTCTTTGAACAAGAGAAGGTAAACCCGGAAGAAGAATACAACAAGGTTATCAAACTGGACGACCAAATCTACGGTCTCTTGTCGAGCTCTACTCAATGGCTTACGGTATTCAACCGCGAACACCTCGAGAAGGCGGGCCTTAAGCTTCCCGAGATGGGCTGGACGTGGGACGACTTCCGCGATTACGCCAAGAAGCTTACGGCGGACGGACATTACGGCACGTACTTCCACACTTGGGGCGAATATGCTAACATCATCGCGTATACCGAACGACCGAATCCGCAATTGGATGCGAACCTGAACCCGATCTTCGACGATCCTTCTTTTAAATACTTCTTCGAATTGCGTCGCGCGATGGAGAAGGAGGACAAGAGCGTGGAGCCCTATTCGGATGTGCTGGCATCCAACTACCACGTGCTGCAGCAGTTTTTTGCCGGCAACGCCAGCATGCTGGCGGTACCTAGTTACGTGGTACGAGCCGGTCTGAACCAGGAGAAATTCCCGCACGACTTCCAGATGGTCTTCGCGCCCGTGCCTCGCTCCGTGGATTCGCAAGAGATCGGCATGACCAGCATCGGCGGCGGCGGACTTGCGATCGGCGCGAAGTCGAAGCATAAGGAAGCGGCGTTCGACTTCGTGAAATGGATGACCAAAGAGTCCTATAAATACACGCATGAAATTCCTACCTATAAAGGCGTTGACGGCGCCGTGTTGATTAACGACTTTTTCAAAGAGAATACGGATCTGATCGATACCGAATCGTTGACCAAGACATTGTTCGATCCCCGCATTAAAGTCGCGAATACGTTTAGCGTGCCTTATGGATCCGAATTGAAGACCATCGTCGAGAACGGCTTCTCCAACTATATGCTGAATAACTTGAGCTTCGATGAAGTAAAGACCACGATGACGAATGAGGTTAAAAAAGTGGTGGAGGCTAACAAGTAGAAATTGTCAGACCGGGAACGTGCGCGGCAAGTATAATGAAACGTAATCATGAATATTTCAGGCAGGTTGATCACGTTATGGAATGGTTAAGCCGATTTTCTTTTCATCGTAAAATGCAGTTCTCGTTCCTGGTCTTTATCCTCTTGCCGTTTATCGCCGTCACGTATTGGTCGTATTCTTCCGTGAAACAGAACGTGAGCGTGAAGCTGGCCCGTTCGAACGAAGAGACGCTTACGGTCATCGCGAATCAAATCGGGAAGACGATCGACAGCATCTCCTTCGCATCGGTCTACTTCTCTCAATCGTACAACCCGGATATTTTAGAGAGCTTTCGGCATCTGAAGGATGCCGAAAGCTTTGCCGATTTCGAGACTTATCAATCTTATTCGCGGTTGGACACGATGGCCGATCTGTTGTTCATGCAGTCGGCCGATGCCGACTTGAAGATGATGATCGTGAATAAGGAGAACCGAATGATCATGGGGGACAAATCCGTTCCCGTGTTCTCCGCGCTGTCGGAGTCGTTCATGCGGGAGAGCGGCCGTCTGGACGCGAAGGAGACGACTTCGCTGCAGTGGTTTCCTTCCGGAGAGAAGGATTCCGCTCCCGAATATTATTATGCGGCCCGATTCATCGTCGATCCCCGCAACCGCGAGAAGCTGGCGACGTTGTTCATCGGAATTCCTCAATCGTATTTCCACGGCTTGCTGGACACCGGCAACCCGGATATTGTGTTCTCGCTAACCGATCGGTCAGGCGAGATCATTGCCGTTAAGGGCGGGAGCGAAGCAGGAGCGGCCGGCGGCATGCTGGTTAGCAAAGTCTCCATACCGAAGACCGGCTGGGTGCTGTCGAGCGAGATGCCGCGTTGGCTGATCGACAACCAGATTAACCGGGAATTTAAGGTATCTCTTTCATTGGTCGGCTTCTTTTTCCTCGCGTTCTTGATCTTGTCGATGTTCTGGGCCGGATATATCCACAAGCCGATCCGTTTGCTCCGTTCCAGCGTCAAGCAGTACGTCGGCGGGAAGCGAGACGTCCGAATACCGGTCAAAGGAAAAGACGAGGTTGCCGTTCTCTCCGCCGCGTTTAATCAGATGCTGGACGATATCAACGGGCTGCTGCATCAAGTGGAGAGCGAGCAGGAGGAGAAGCGGCTGCTGGAGCTTCAGGCATTGGCCGCGCAGATTCGGCCGCATTTTCTCCTGAACACGCTAAATTCCATCAAGGTCAGCTTGCTGCTTAGCGGAGACGAGCCGCATGGCGCCATGCTCGACGCTCTGATGCGATTATTGCGGGCCTACGTTCATATCGACGAACCGCTTAAGCTGGCCGAGGAATGCAAGGTGCTGGGAAGCTATGTGCAAGTCATGCAAATTCGCAACCGATTGGACATCGAGTTCACCTATGAGCTGGGAGAGGGAACGGAATCGATCCAGCTCCCGAGGTTGCTGCTGCAGCCCATCGTCGAGAATGCGATCCAACACGGATTCTCCTCTCGGCCGGAGAACCCGGCCATCGAGCTTCGCGCGGCGATTCATGGCCCTATGCTGGAGATTGCCATCGGAGACAACGGCCGAGGGCTTAGCGAAGAGAACGTCTCCCGCCTGATCCGACGGGTAAACGGAACGGCGGGTGAAGCACCAAGTCATCAAGATAAAGGCGTAGGCTTAGTCAACACGGCACGCAGATTGCAAGTGCTGTACGGAGGACAAGCGCGAATCCAGGCGGCGGCCCGCCCGGGCGGCGGCATGATTTTCACCTTATACATCCCGATAGCAAGCGGCAAGGAGACGGATATTCATGATGAAGGTAATGCTAATCGATGACGATGTTCCGATGCTGGAGTACGAGGCGCATCTCCTGGGCGCCCTTGATTTGGAGTTGCGGCTTGTCGCATCGGCTTCCGGCAGCGCCCAGGCGCTCGAGGACTTCCATGCGACGTTGCCGGATCTCGTGATCATCGATATCGGATTGCCTGGAATGGACGGATTCGAACTGGCCGAGGCGTTCCGGATTACGAAGCCGGAGGTCCGGCTTATTTTCCTGACCTGCTACGAGGACTTCCAATATTCCAAAAGGGCGTTCCAGCTCGAAGCCGACGATTATCTGATCAAGGACGAGCTGTCGCTTGAGCAGCTTAAGGGGAGTCTGCTCAAGGCGATGAGCCGGTTTCGCAGCAGGGAGGAGCTGCTGGAGCACTTTTCGTTCCGGCAGACGGTCGAACGCAATAAAGAGGTGCTGCTGCAGAGCTTGCTGAAGCAGATGCTGTCTCCGGGAACCGATGCCGCCGATACGCTCTCGCTGAGCGAACGTCTCGGCATCTCATGGAAGCTGCCCTATTTCCGCCAAGGCTTCATCCATATCGACGCCGCTTCCTTGATCGAGCGTTACAGCTATGAGGATGTTCGCCTGATTCATTTTGCCGCGAACAACATTGCCATGGAACTATCCGCGGAGCATAAGGCGATTACGCCGATTCTGACTCCGGAATCGGGGATTTATCTCATCTGGAATGTATCGGAACCGGACGCTTCGTATCAGCCCTTGATCGAATTCATGGAGTCGGTTCGGGCCAAAGTGGATCACTATTTGAAAGTTAAGGCGAAGGGCTTCTATTCGGAGGAAACCGTGCTGCTGCAGCATTTCGATACCGTGTACAAAAAGTTGAACGAATGCCGGGACGACCGCTTCTACGAATCGAATCCGGATGATGGAGCCGTTGCCGCCGTGGGGCCGCGCGCGGCATTCCGGCCCATGACGGAGCGGGGGTGGGAGAAGGAACGGCATATGCTGTCTCTGGCGCTTGAGGAGGGGAATGCCGCATGGATCGATATGGCGATGAATCCTTGGATTCAGCATATCGCCGCCGAGCGTCTTCTGCCCCGGCTGGTGAAGGATATCTGCAACGACCTCGTCCGCCAGATGGTGTTCGAATCGAACGGCGTCGCCGAGAGCCGCTTCTTCGTCCTGCTCGAACAGGCCGTGCACGTCGACGAAGCCGCTCGATTGACCAAGCGGGAGCTGCGGAATCTGTGGAGGCAGCATACGCTGACGCCGGTTCCCGCCCAAGGGAAGGATGTCCGCCTGCAGGCGATCGACCGGTATCTCGAAGAGCATGTCGACCGGATGATCACTTCCGTGGATATGGCCGATCATCTGCATTTAAACGCCAGCTACTTCTCCAGATACTTCAAGAAGCTGGCCGGCGTTAATTTCACGGATTACGTGAACCAGTTCAAAATGAATATGGCGATTGCGATGCTATGCCGTCAGAACGAGACGGTGGAGAACGTGGCGTATGCTCTCGGCTTCTCCGACCGGGCCTACTTCTCCAAAGTATTCAAGAAATACAGCGGAAAAAGTCCGAGCGAATATAAAAATCAGATGAACGCCTGCGGGGAAACGGCGGAATGAGATCATTTACTTTTTTCCTATCGCTAATACCGTTGCCCCTTTATGAAATCCCCCTTGAAGCCGGATATGCTCATAGGGAAGATTCGGATTGGACAGTCTCCACAGCATTCGATCCGCTCCGCGAACTCCCGCTTCCTTGATGGGGAGCTCGGGCCTGGTCAAATCCGGCAGGTGCGCGTTCGGCGCATGCTCCAGGCCGATAAGCGAGTAATCGTCCGGAATTCGACGGCCCAGCAGGCTGCAGCCGTAATACACCCAGGCCAGATCGTGCTCGAGACCGGAGAGAATCGCTGTCGGCTTCTCCCGGATGAGCAGATCGGACAACAGGCGGGTATACAAATCCTTCGACCCGGCCCGGGTCAGATGCCTGTCTTCTTCCGCGGACATTCCGGCCGAGGCCATCGCTTCCTGGAATGCCTGCCAACGCATCCGAAACCCCCGGTGCAAGCGAATGTCCCCGATATATAAGATACGCCTATGACCGTTGGCCAGCAGGTATTGCACGGATTGATAAACGGCGGAGGAGACGTCCCATATTACGCTGTCCACTTGGGCGGCCGGAGGCGGATAGTTGAGCAATATTTTGGGTACCGATAATCGCAACAGCCTCTCTTCCGTTCTTGCGCTGATCATCGGGGTCAAAAAGAGGCCGTCCGTATAGAGCAAGCCGTAGGTTTCCGCCCATTCGTCGAATTCCGCATCGGATCCGGCGTCCGGCGGCGCGAACAGCATCTCGAGCTTATGCCCGAATTCCGCCAGCCTCGCCTGAACCCCTTCGTACAGCTTTTGGTGAATAAAGACAAGCCCCGAATGCGGAACGACGAACGCGAATCTTCGCGGCTTCGACGAATAGATCGGAATTCGTTCTACGGCCATGCCCCGCTCCTGCTCCTTCGTCCGGTATCCCAATCGGCCGGCCGCTCCGATAACCTCTCTGCGCGTCTGTTCGGACATCCCCGGCAGCCCGCGCAATGCCTTGGACACCGTATGAACCGTCAACCCCAAATGATCGGCAATCGTTTGCAGAGTGACCTTCTTTTTATTCGGCATGGCGACCTCCCGGTTGTAAGCTGCTTGCTTCATTATAAGGAAAAACGAAACAAAAATGAAACTAAAAATGAAGCTTCATGGACGATACAATGAAAGCAAATCCATGGAGGTGGTCCGAATGATTGATATCGTACCCACGATTCGAATGCCGGAGCGCGATATTTCCGTCTACGCGAATGCGGACGTCGTTGTGGCGGGAGGAGGTCCGGCCGGGGTCGGCGCCGCGCTAGCCGCTGCCCGGAACGGGGCATCCGTCTTGCTGATCGAGCAGAGAGGGTATTTGGGAGGCATGGCGACGGTCTCTCAGGTTCCCGCTTTTTGCCCTTATACCGATCACATCAAGCCGGTGATCCGCGGCATCGGGCTGGAGATTCTGAGCGATATGAAGCGGAGGATGGAGGCGGCGTTCCAAGAGGAATGGCGGGAAGAGCTCGATTGGGTGCCGATCGATGCGGAAGCGTTAAAGCGTTTATTGGACGAGAAGATGGCCGAGGCCGGCGTTAAGCTGCTTTATCATACGTTCGTCGGACACGTCCTGCAGCAGGACGGCGTCCTCGAAGCGGCGATTATTCACAACAAGACCGGGACGCAGGCCGTCAAGGCCAAGCTCTTTATCGACGCGACGAGTGATGCGGATCTCACGTATCTGGCGGGAGGCGAGCTTGTCAAAGGCGGAGACGACGGCGAGCTCCAGCCGGGGACGATGTGCTTCGTGCTTCATAACTTGGACAGGAATAAGTTCCTCTCCGTCGCCGATATTCACGGCCGCGATCTGAAGCATGCGATCCACAAGGCGAAGAGCGAAGGGAGACTGCGCGTGGCCAGAGATTGGGCAGGCATCTCTTGGCTTAACGACCATACGGCCGGATTTAACTTCGGGCACGTCTTCGGGATCGACGGCTCGAACGCGGACGACCTGACCCGCGGAGCGATCGAAGGGCGGGCGCTTGTCGAGCACATTACCGAGTGGCTGCGGGAATCGATCCCCGGCTTCGAGAACGCCTTCCTGTCTTTGACGGGGGAACAGATCGGGATCCGCGAGACCCGCCGGATCGTCGGGGATTATATCCTCACCGCGGACGATTTTCTGAAGTGCCGTTCGTTCCCGGACGACATCGCGCGCAATGCCTACTTCATCGACATTCATATGGCGAAGCCCGAGAGCGGGATGACGATGGTGCATCTGCCGCCCGGAGAGTCGCACGGCATCCCGTATCGCTCGTTGCTTCCGGCAGGAATCAAGAACGTGATCGTGGCCGGAAGAGCGATATCGACCGACAGAGCGACTCAAGGCTCCACCCGGGTGATGCCGAATTGCTTCGCGATGGGCGAAGCCGCCGGCACGGCCGCGGCGATCCTGGCCGAGCAGGGCTCGCGCGATACGCGCAGCATCGATATCGAGGCCTTGCAGCGGAAGCTTGTCCGACAGGGAGCCTGGCTGGGCGAGGCGATTCAGGAAAGGTGGAAGGAGGATGATTAAACGAAAGCCGCTGTTCCCGAAGCTGAACCGGATGCTGCACGGCGCGGATTATAATCCCGAGCAGTGGCTGCATAGAGCCGACATTCTGAATGAAGATAGGCGCTTAATGAATCTGGCCAAGTGCAACGTCATGGCGATCGGCATGTTTTCATGGTCCAAGCTGGAGCCCCAAGAAGGAGTATTCGACTTCGGTTGGTTGGACGACGTGATGGATAAGCTGTACCGCGACGGCATTTATACGATATTGGGAACGCCCAGCGGAGCTCGTCCGGCCTGGTTGGCGCGGAAATACCCGGAGGTGCTCCGCGTCAGGCCGGAGCGAATCCGCCATTTATATGGACTTCGGCATAACCACTGTTATACGTCGCCGATATACCGGGAGAAGGTTAAGGACATGAATACGCGGCTGGCGGAGCGATATCGCGAGCATCCCGGCTTGCTGCTATGGCATGTCTCTAACGAATACGGCGGGGAATGCCATTGCGACCTGTGCCAGGCCGCATTTCGATTATGGCTGCGGAAGAAATACGACAATGATCTGGACAAGCTGAACGAGGCCTGGTATACGACTTTCTGGAGCCATACCTACACCGATTGGGAGGAGATCGAGTCTCCGTCTCCCATAGGAGAATTCAAGGTCCAAGGCATGAATCTGGATTGGAAAAGGTTTGTCACCGATCAGAGCATCGACTTTATGCTTCGGGAGATCGAGCCGCTGAAGCGAATATCGCCGGACATTCCCGTCACGACGAATTTCTTGGGCGGGTGCGCGATCAATTACGAACTCATGGCGGAGCATGTGGATATCGTCTCTTGGGATAGCTACCCCCGTTGGCACGAGCCGCGTCCCGACTGGCAGACAGCTTGCCATACGGCGTTCATCCATGACAGATATCGGTCGTTCAAGCCCGGGCAGCCGTTCTTGCTGATGGAGAGCACGCCGAGCATGACGAACTGGCAGGAGGTTGCCAAGCCGAAGAGGCCCGGAATGCACGCGTTGTCCTCGATTCAAGCGGTCGCGCACGGCTCCGATTCCGTGCAATATTTTCAGTGGCGCAAGAGCAGAGGCGGCTCGGAGAAGTTTCATGGAGCCGTTGTAGACCATAGCGGACACGAGCATACGAGGGTATTCCAAGAGGTTGCAGGCCTAGGAGCTTGCCTGGAACGACTGGATTCGATCTCCGGAACGGTCGTCCCGGCGGGAGTCGCATTGATTTACGACACCGAGAATAAATGGGCGGTAGAAGGCGCGGACGGACCGCGAAAACCGAATCTTAGCTACGATCAGGAAGTGCTGGACCATTACGAGCCGTTCTGGAAGCAAGGAATTCCGACGGACGTCGTCCCTATGGACCGTCCGCTGGACCGCTACAAGCTGGTAGTCGCTCCCATGCTTTATATGTTGAAGCAGGGTACCGCCGAGAGGCTGGAAGCCTTCGTACGTTCCGGAGGAACGCTTGTCCTGACTTATTGGAGCGGGATCGTCGACGAGAACGATCTTTGCTTCCTGGGCGGATTTCCCGGGCCGCTCCGCAAGCTTGCGGGAATATGGGCGGAGGAGCTTGATTCGCTCTATGCGGAAGATCGCAACTCGCTTGTCATGAACGAGAAAGGGTTCGACGGCTTAACGGGAACGTATTCGGTGTCGCTGATGTGCGAACGGATTCATGCCGAATCGGCCGAAGTCGTTGCGGAGTATGGGGAGGATTTCTATAGAGGCTCTCCAGCGTTAACCGTCAATCGTTTCGGCGATGGGGAAGTTTATTATTTGGCGGCGCGAACGGAGCAGACGTTTAGAGATGGCTTCTATAGCAGGCTTGCGATCCGTTGCGGGGTCGAGCGGGTCATTCGGGCGGATTGGCCGGAAGGAGTAACCGCTCAGGTGCGTACGGACGGTACCGCCGATTACATCTTTCTTCAAAATTATTCGGATACGGATCAGCCGGTCGCGCTCAAGGAGCTTCTATGCGATCTGGAGGGGAATCCGGTCGGCGAACAGGCGCTTCTTTCCTCTTACGGGTTTCGAATTCTGAAGAGAGAAAGACATGTTTAAACAAAGCTTGCCTGCAAGCCTGCAATTCGATGCCGCCGCCGCGAATTCCTACCTATGCCGAACGGCCGGAGCATCGCTCCGGCCGGTTCCTTGTCTGGCTAGTTCCATACGGCCGCCTAAGCTATTCCTTGACGGCGCCCAGTACGATTCCTTTAACGAAGTACCGTTGCAGAAGCGGGTAGACCGCCAGGATCGGAAGCATGGCAATGAAGATTTGCGCCGCCTTAACGCTTCGGTTCGACAGCATCTCCAATTGCTCGGGATTAATGCCGGTCTTGCTGAAGTCCTGCACCACGACGATCGTCTGCAGAAGCGTAGCCAGCGGCCACTGGTCCGCGGTTCTCAAATAGAGCATCCCGTCGAACCAACTGTTCCAATGGCCGACCAGCGTGAACAAGGACAGAGTCGCGATCGCGGGCAAGGAGACGGGCAAGTAGATCGAAGCGAAAATTTTGAAAGAAGAGGCTCCGTCCACGATGGCCGCTTCGTCCAGATCCTTGGGAATCGCCCGGAAGAAGTTCATCATGAGAATCATATTCCATACATTGACCAGATGCGGCACGATGAGCACCCAGAAGGAGTTCACCAGCCCGACCTTCTGAATGAGCATATAGTGAGGCACGAGTCCGGCATCGAAGATCATAATGATCAGGAAGAACCACACATAAAAGGTGCGGGCTTTGAATTCGAGATGGGTTCGCGACAGGGAAAAGGCCGCCAGCATGGTGACGATCATGCCCATCGCCGTGCCGATCAGGCTGCGCAGAACCGATACCGCGGTAGCGGACAGGAAGTTGTCGTTCTTAAAGGTCTGCGCGTAACTATCCAACGTGAAGTCGATGGGAAGGAACGTGACCAGATTGGAATCCGCGGCGGACTTCCCGCTCAGGGAGACGGCGAAAATATGTACCATCGGCATCACGCACAGAAGGGAAATCAAGATCAGAAAAGCGATGTTGAAGTAGGAAAACGTCCGATAGGACGGGCTTTTATAGTACATGGCATTGTCCTCCGTAGTTCTTTAACTTTAAAAAATGCGGTAATTCGCCACTTTGTAGGCGAAGTAATAACCGCCGCTGATCAAGACGAAGCCGACTGCCGATTTAAAGATGCCGACCGCGGTCGCCAGGCTGTATTGGCCTCCCTGGAAGGTGCGGTACACATAGGTATCGATAATATCGCCTTTCTCCAGAACCAGAGGATTCAGCAAATTGAAGATCTGATCGAAGTTGGCGTTCAGCACGTTCCCCAAGGACAAGGTGAAGACGACGATGATTATCGGAAGCAAGGAAGGCAAGGTAATATAGAGCGTCTGCTGCAATCTGCCGGCGCCGTCGATCTCGGAAGCTTCATAGAGAGCCGGATTGATGCCGGACAGCGCGGCCAGGAACACGATGGCCGAGAACCCGAATTCTTTCCACAGATCGCTGACGATGACCGTTGCCCGGAACCAGTTCCCGTCGCCGAGGAACAGGATCGGTTCGAGATGGAAGGCGGTCACCAACCGGTTGGCGAAGCCGTCCAACGAGAGCAAATCCAGCAAGATGCCGCCCAGAATGACCCAGGACATGAAGTGAGGCAGATAAACCAGCGTTTGAATCGATCGCTTCAAGGCGATATGGCGAATTTCATTCAATAGCAAGGCGAACGTGACCGGCACGACAAGGCCGAACAGGATTTTCAGAACCGAGATGAAGATGGTGTTCCAAATGACTTGCACGGAATCGTGCATGGTAAACATGAGCTTGAAGTTGTCCCAGCCGACCCAGGAAGATCCGCCGACGCCGAGCCAAGGTTTAAACTCCTGGAAGGCCATAATTACTCCGGGCATCGGGGCGTATTTGAAGACGAGAGCGACCAGCACGGCGGGTAGCAGCATGAGATGAAGCCTCCAGGTTTTGCGGAACGGGCGTTTATGTCTCGCCTTTAACGGGACCGCAGGCGACGATGGAATCGCGGTATTCTCCAAGCGAACTCCTCCTCCTAGGATGTTTGTGGAATAGACACATTCTATTCTGGAAGCGCTTTTTTTGATAGAATCCATTTTTAAGATCGCTGTCAAAATATTAAGGAGATGAAGCTATATGCGGCACAGGCCGGTGTTCCTCAAGATGAACGGGGCGCTTCTTATCTTGCTGCTCCTCATCCTTCTTCTGTACACCTACTTCAGCCGAACGAGCTTCCATGTTATCGATTCCCAGATGACGGACTACAACGAAAGCCAGCTTATGTTCCTCAAATACCAGATCGAATCCAATGCCGAACGGCTGTCTCTGGCTTCCAACCTCCTGGTCCGGGACTCCTCCCTCCTGGATTTGCAGCTCAGCATATTAACCCAAGACTACTACCGAATGTTGGACTTCCAGACCCATGTCAAGGAGAAGCTGAATCTCCAGAGCTTCTCCAGCAATTGGTCCAACCAGTTGTCCGTCTATTTGCCGGATATCCAAACCCGGGTATCGACCGATCTGAGCGACAGCTACGATCCCGGCGACCTGGAAGGAGCCGTCAATGGCAAATGGCGGTTTCATCTCGGCGATTCCCGGAGTTCCGCCTATTACCAGCTGTTCCTATGGGATCCGTTTCTGTCGGAAGCCGGCTCTCCGGCGGTCAATGCGGTGTTCGAGGTGCGATTCGGCCTCGACAATATTCGCAAAATGCTGCAGCATTACAAGCTGGACGGTCCGGGCGCCTGCTTTTTGCTTACGGCCGACGGCAGGGTCTTCTCCGACGAGGAGCCGAAGGACGGGGAGTTCGAGCAGCTCGGAGAGAAGCTGCTGAAGGAAGGGCTAAACGGCAACGGGCATCGAAATCAGCTGGTTAACGGCGAGAAAGTGTTTCTGAGTCACGCCTATCTTGCGGATCTGGATGCCTATTTGATCGATTTCGTTCCCACTCGCGTGTTCCACGAGCCGATCGTCAAGAGCCGGAATTTGTTTTATGCCAGCATGGGAGTGTTGATCGTCCTCGGACTCGCCGCCGCCTACCTGCTATATTTGAACGTGCAAAAACCGGTGGCGATGATCATGAAGGGCTTGAAGCGATTCGAGATAGGGGATTATTCGTTCCGGATCCATCGGAAGCTTCGCAATGAATTCGACTACATGATGCAGCACTTTAACGATATGGGGGCGAAGATCCAACATTTGATCCAGAATGTCTACGAAGAACAGGACCGGTCGCGGCTGGCCACCCTGAAGCAGCTTCAGTCCCAGATCAACCCGCATTTCCTGTACAATTGCCTCTCCTTTATCGCCGGCTGCGCCAAGATTGGCCACACGGAGACGATCAAGGAGATGGCTTATCACCTGGGAGGCTATTATCGCTATATCACGCGGGTCGAAAATCAAATGCCCCTCCTGCAAGAAGAAGCCGATCTCGTCACCCACTATCTGGAGATTTACTCGTTCCGGCTGGAGCGCGTCGAGTATCGGATCGATATTCCGCCGGATATGAGGGATGAGCCGGTGATGCGGCTGATCTTGCAGCCCGTCGTGGAGAATGCCGTCGTGCATGGGATCGAGCCCAAGCCCGGCAAGGGAACCGTCCTCATCGCAGGCCGCCGGGAGCCGGAGTGGAATGTTCTGACGGTCGAGGACAGCGGCGACGGAATGACGGAGCGGGAGATCGAAGCTTATATGCGGAAGCTGGATCAGCCTATGGACGGCGACACGGGATGCGGGCTTTGGAATGTTCACCAGCGATTGAAGCATCGGTTCGGCGCGGGAGCGGGCATCTTCATGCAGCCTTCGAACAGGTTGTCCGGATTGTGCGTGACGCTCCGTTGGAGAAGAGAAGAGGATTCGGGAGGAGAGAGCGCATGATCACCCTTCTGCTGGTCGACGACGAGCCGATGCTGCTGAAGAGCATGGCAGCCAACGGCTGGGAGCGTATCGGAATCGAGTGCGTTCTGCAGGCCTCTTCCGGACTGGAGGCGGCGGAAATTCTGAAGACGACCTCGGTCGACCTCGTCGTGACGGATATCCGAATGCCGGGCATGGACGGACTGCAGCTGTGCAAGCATATTCAGGAACGTTACCCTCGAACCAAATGCATTCTGTTGTCGGGATACGGGGAATTCGAGTATGCGAGGGACGCCATCCGTTATGGAACGGCCAATTACTTGTTGAAGCCCGTCAAGGACGAAGAGCTTATAGACGAGGTTGCCCGCGTCAAGTCCCTTATCGAGCGGGAACGGGAGCGGATCGGTTCCTTCGAAGAAGCCCGGCGGACGCTTCATGTCCATCTGCCCTTATTAAGATCCAACTTGCTGATCGAACTGTTGGCCGGGAACTCCGGATCTCATTCCGAATTGGCCAGGAAAATGGACGAGTACCGGCTGCCGTTCGAACTGGGCAGAGAGTGCGCGATGCTGCTGATCCGGTTGGATGGCGGCTTCGGCGAGTCCGATGAGGATTCCATGCTCTATGAGTTCGCCGTTCATAATATCGCAGGCGAACTATTGGAGTCGGATTTTCACGTATGGTCCTGCAAGGACTCCTATGGCTATTTATGCTATGTGCTGCAGGCCAAAACGACCGATCGCGGAAGTTCCGGCAGCCGCATCCATGACGCGACGTTGGATAGGACGGCACAGGAGCTGCAGGCGAAGGTATTCGGCTATCTCAAGGGGCGGATCTCCGTCCTGATCGGAAGTCCGTGCCGGTTGCCGGAGCAAGTCGCCGAGCCATACCGTCAATCCTTGAATGCGATCCGCAAGGTGCCGCGCAGCGAACGGGGAATCGTTGTCAGAGCCGAAGAGTCCCGTCCCCGGATCGCCCCGCTTCATTCCCTGTACAGCCCCCCAAGCTTTCAACAGCTGCTGGAAGCCGGACGATGGGCGGATGCGCGCGTCAAGCTAAGCAGCGTATTCGAGGAATTGCGCGCCAAGAAACTCGATACCGAAGAGCATATGCTGGAGATCGTTTGTTCATTGACGAATTCCTTTCTCTATATCGCCCATCTGCAGAGCAAGACCCTGATGGAACTATCGGGACTCGAGGCGGATCAGGCGTCGGATCCCCGGAGGCTAAGTCAATCCGGCCGGGTCGCGGAGTGGGCGGGCAAGCTGCTGGATAGCCTGGAATCCGTCAGCGTTCGCGAGCTTAAGGACGCGAAGAATCAGTTGATCGTCAAGATTCACCGCTTCATCGAGGAGCGGATTGCCGAAGACGTCTCTCTGCAGAAGATTGCCGACCATGTCAAGCTTCATCCCGCGTACTTATCCTCGCTTTATAAGCAGGAGATGAAAGAGAATATAAGCGACTTTATTCTGAGGTACCGGATGGAAAAGGCGGGGATCCTGCTTCGCGCGACGGATATCAAGATCTATGAGCTGGCAAGCCGGATGGGGTTCCAGAATCCGCCTTACTTCAGCAAGCTGTTCAAAAACTACTACGGCGTTACCCCGCAGGAATACAGGGATCGTTATCAAGCCGAATCTTAATAAATTCGCATGTCATCTTAAAACTTTGTCTCTTACCCGGTTGTAAGCGCTGTACTATGATGAGTTTGCAACTTACAAACCGATAGGGGGATTCGAATCGTCATGAGTAGAAAACGGTCGCTGCTGGCGCTGTCGCTGACCGCGCTCTTAACCCTTGCAGCATGTTCCGGGAAGAACGATAACAACGCGAACACGGCCGAAGGAGCCGACGGCACCGCAAGCGGACCGGTCCAATCGCAAGCCGCCTCGGAATCGCAGGATGCCATTGCCGAAGCCATTCGGAAAGGAACGTACAAGTTCGAGACGCCCGTGAAGATCACGACCGTCAAAGCGACCGACTCCACCATGAAGTACAAAAACGGCGAGAGCGCCGAAAACAACGTGCACACGAAATGGGCACGCGATGAATTGGGCATCGATATTAAATATTTGTGGCAAGTGCCCGGCGATCAATTCGCGACGAAGATGAGGTTGATGCTGACGTCGGAAGAGAGCCTGCCGGACGTGTTGATGACAGAGGATATGACTTTGCTTAACGAATTGATTCAATCCGGCAAGTACAAGGATATCACGGAGGATTACGAGAAGTACGCTTCGCCCACCATCAAGGAGATATATAACTCCAATCCGTTGATGTGGAGCCAGGTCACCTATGACGGCAAGAAAATGGCGTTCCCCAACTTCGCCCATGCCGGGAACGACAACGGCGTCATGTGGATCCGGCAGGATTGGCTGGACAAATTGGGCATGAAGGCACCGACGACCTTCGAAGAGTTGGAAGTCCTTATGCAAGCCATGCTGGACAAGAAGCCGGGCGGTTCCGACAAAATCGTCCCTCTCGGCGTAAGTCTCGGATCCGGGGGCTCCAACCCCAGCATCTTTAACGGCTGGCTGGGAGAGAGCACGTGGGTGTTCGGACCCTCGGGCACGATTCCCAACCAGTGGCTGGAGAAGGACGGGGAGCTGGTTCACGGGTCGACACGGCCGGAGATGAAGGAAGGCTTGACCCGGCTAAGAGACTGGTACGACAAGGGCTATATCTCGAAGGAAGCGGGCTTGCATGACGAGAACAAGCTGGCCGAATTAATCGGGCAAGGCAAAGTCGGCATCGTCGTCGCGCCTTACTGGCTGCCGAACTGGCCGATTCCCGATCTGGAGAAAAACGTGCCCGGCGCGACGATGAATCCTTATCCGTTGCCGTCCCTAAACGGCAAGGCGGCGGCACGGGACTCCACCTTCCTTCGGGGCGGCTTGATCGTCAAGAAGGATTTCGAGCACACCGACGCCCTGTTCCTCTACCTCAACCGCATTTTCGAAAAAGGAAAAACGGGAAGCGAGTTCGAGAACGGCTGGTACGAGGATTACGACTACACCGTCAAAGCGGACGGAACGATCTCCGTTGACGATGCGGATATCCCTGGCGGCAAGGTCGGTCCGGCCAAATATTTGCTGATGGAGCCGAAGAATCCTTTTACCAATCTGAAGACGCTGGCCAAAATGAGCAGAGGAGCCGAGCCGAGCTCGGCGGAAGAAGAGAGAGCGCTGAGAACGAACCCTAAAGTTCTGAAGGCGGGAGAATACGTGGACGACGGCTGGCAAGCGAATACGTACGTTCCGAACGCGTTCACGGGCTCTCCTACCGCAACGATGCAAACCAAAAACGGCATTCTGTCCAAATTGGAAGGCGAGACGTTCCTTGGCATCATTTACGGCAAAAAGTCGATGGACGACTTCGATAAATTCGTCAAGGAGTGGAATAAAATCGGCGGCGAACAAGTCACCGAAGAAGCCAATGAGTGGTATCAAAAGTCGAAATAAGTAGCATGGGAGCCATGCGATCGATGCGGGCTCCCGTTGCACGGCTTAACCATTCCGCGAAACGAGGTGTTGGATGGATGAACAACAAACGGATGCCCTTCAAGGTATTCAAGTTCGTCGCTGCCGCGGTGGCGCTGATGATGATGGCGGCTTGGGCCATGCCGCCTGCCGCGGCAGTTGCGGCGCAAACGAATGGAAGCGTTTACTATGTCGATTCGGCCGGCGGCGACGACTCGAATGCGGGCACAAGCCCGGAGACGGCGTGGCGGACGCTGGACAAGGTGAACGCCTCCGTCTTCGAGCCGGGCGACTCTATTTTGTTCAAGGCGGGCGGGGTTTGGAACGGGACGCTGTCTCCCCAAGGATCGGGATCGGCCGGCCATCCGATCCGGATCGACAGGTACGGCGACGGCAACAAGCCTCTGATCGCCGGCGGCGGAGCGGAGGCGGCGGTCTACTTCTATAATCAGGAGCAGTGGGAAGTCCGCAATCTGGAGATCACCAACGATTCCGATACGAGGGCAGCCCGCAGAGGGATTCACGTGGACGGCAGCAGCGGCGGGTTCTCCAATCCGCGGGTTTATCGTCATTTTCTGTTCGAGAATCTGGACATTCACAACGTGAAGGGCGATCCTTCGAACGATTACGCGCATAACGGCGGGATTATCGTCTGGGGAACGAATTGGGACTATCACGTATCGGACGTGGTTGTGAACAACTGCGCGATCTACGCGGTGGACAGCGTCGGCATCTATCTGAACGGGGCGCAGAACACGTATTCCTCGGATCTGAAGGTGACGAATAACGTCATTTACGATGTGGGGGCCGACGGCGCTTTTATTCTGAATACGACGAACGGCGTCATCGAGCACAACGTTGTCCACGACATGCACGTTCGCGCTAGCGGCTACCATGTTCCGCTGTGGGTGTGGGGAACGAAGGATGCGGTCATTCAGTTCAATGAAGTCTACAATACGGCAGCGGGCGGCGACGCCCAGGCGTTCGACGCGGATTACAACAGCGACGGTACGATTATCCAATATAATTACAGCCATAACAATGCCGGCGGCCTGGTGCTGGTGGTGAACGACGGCACGAAGGCCGGCAATTTCAACACCGGCACGATCGTTCGATACAATATCAGCCAGAACGACGGCGGAGCCGTATTCAACTTCAACGGCACGCCGAACCATACGAAGGTGTACAACAATACCGTTTACCTTCCCCGGTACTCGGAAGCGAAAGTCATCAACCATTCCAATTGGGGCGGATACGCCAGCAACACGTCCTTCTACAACAATATCATCTACAACCTGGGCTCGGGCGGATACAGCTTCGGCAGCAGCACGAACAATGTATTCGAGCGCAATGTATTCTACGGCAATCATCCGCCGAGCGAGCCGGCCGATCCGTACAAGATAACCGCGGACCCGCTGCTGGCTTCGCCCGGCTCGGCCGGCATCGGCATGGACAGCGCCGCGGGCTACCAACTGCTCGACACGTCTCCGGCGATCGGCTCCGGCGCGTTGATGGCGGACAACGGAGGCCGCGATTATTTCGGCAATCCGGTAGCTTCCGATACGGCCGCGCCGAATATCGGAGCGTACGAGGGACCGGGGCTCGACCCCGACAATCTGCCGGAGCTTCCTTCGCCGCCGCCGGAGACCAACCTGCTGAAGAACGCCGATTTCGAGAAGGGCGACTTCTCCAATTGGCCGACCGTGTATAACGGCGCCGCCATTGCGGGCGATGCCCATTCCGGCCACTACGCGGCCCGACTGACCGGTTCCTATGCGGGCGCCGAGCAGGTCGTCGGCGGCTTGTATCCGAACACGATCTACAAGCTGTTCGCGTGGGGCAAAAGCGAGGGCGGCGGCGACGCGGTGTTCGGCGTCAAAAACTTCGGCGGCGCGTCTGCGGTAGACGTTCACGTGAATTCGGCCAATTATACGCGCAAGGAATTGACGTTCACGACCGGAAGCGACAGCACGAGCGCCACCATCTACTTGTACAAAGCCGGCGGCGAAGGAAGCGTGCTGTTCGACGATCTGGAGCTCTACCAGTTCAGCGCGGCGCCAGGCGGAGATTCGGGCCCGCCCGACGATTATGAGACCGGCACGAATGACGAGTTCGATTCCGGCGCGCTGAACGATCAGTGGCATTGGATCCGGGAAAATCCGAACAAATGGTCGCTTGACGCGCAGCCGGGCCACATGCGAATCGTCGCCGAGAACGGCGATATCGCGAACGGCACGGCCAGCGCGAAGAATATTTTGCTGACAGGCGCTCCGGACGGGGATTGGACCCTCGAGACGAAGCTGGACGGCAAGCCGACGTCCGCGTGGTCGCAGGGCGGATTGATCGTCTACGTCAACGACGATACGTATATTCGGATGACCCGGCTGTACGGGACAGGGAATCAGTTCCAGTTCGATGCCAAGAACAATGGAGAGCGCGTCCATGAGGAGACGGCGGATACGATCGGCTCGTCGTCGGCGTATTTGCGAATCGTGAAAAGCGGCAATACCTATAGCGGTTATTATTCGGCCGACGGAGTTGCCTACGCGCAGGTCGGCACGACGCGGACGTTAGACTTCGCCGCTCCGAAGATCGGACTGACCGCTTGCGCGGGAACGGGACTTACCGCTAACTTCGATTACTTCCATATCGTTCCGGCGCCGGAACCGGCGTCCAATCTCTTGAACAACCCGGGCTTCGAGACCGGCGACTTCGCCGGCTGGAATAATCATTTCAACAATGCGGCGGTCGTAGGTGAAGAGGCGCATAGCGGCGAATACGCGGCAGTGCTGACAACGCAGTACGGCGGCATTCAGCAGACGGTTACCGGCCTGGAACCGAACACCTCCTACACGATCTCCGTCTACGCCAAGACGGAGGGCGGGGTCAGCGGCGAGTTCAGCATCAGCGAATACGGCAGCTATCTGCGTACGTTTCCGGTTCGTTCGGCCGATTATGAGCGGAAGTCCTATACGTTCACGACCGGCAGCAACAATACGAAGGTGACGCTGGAGCTCTACAAACGCTCGGCCGGAGGAGCGGTTTATTTCGACGATCTGGAGTTGGTCAAGGCAGGTGCGTCCGTATAAGTCGGGAGGCGGAGGAATGAATCGGGCGATCGTCGCGTCGGTTTGCTTGGTTGCGCTCGCAATAGCGGCCATCGGGTATTACGTGCTGCCTCGAACTGCCGCGGAGGACGCCGCTGTAGCTTCGGTGAACGGGGAGCCCGTTGCGATGGCGACGCTCGAACGGGCGATGCGCGGACAGCGGGCCGCGGTAATCGAATATTTCCGGAAGAAGGGCCTGGCAACCGTCGACAAGCGTTTCTGGCATACCCGATTCGGCGGCGAAGCGCCGATCGACGTGCTCAAGAACCGAGCGCTGCAGGCGGTTGTCAAGGAACGGGTCGAACTGGCGTTGGCCAAGTCGATCGGTTTAATCGCGGATACGTCCGACGAGGACTTGATGCGGGAGAAGGCGGAAGAGAACGAGCGCAGAGCCAAGGCCGTACGGAACGGCGAACCGATCTATGGACCGGCGAAGCTCGATACAGGCATGTTCATGGCTTATTATTTCAGCAATTTAACGATCCGGTTGAAGGACAAACTGGCGCAGACGAAGCTGGCCGCGACGGATGAACAGCTGCGAAGCTACTACGACAGCATCAAAGAACTTCGGTTCAAGCGGGAGGATACGCTGGACTTCGCGTTAGTCTCCGTCTCTTATCTGGGCGAAGACGGGAGCGGCGCGAGCGGGAAGAAGCGGCAAGCGCAAGAGGCTCTGACGGCGATCAGAGAGCGGATTGTCCGGGACGAAGACCTCGATGCCGCAGTCGCCGACATCCGGAAGGAGTATCCCGACCTCGAGGCGGTTGTCGCGCGACGGACGTTCTCTCCTGACAACGCCCGTACGTATGCGAGATACGAGCCGGCGTTGTTTCAGGCATTGACCTCCCAGCCGGCAGACCGGCCGGTCAGCGAGGCGATCGACGAATCGTCGAACGGGAGCCTGGCGGTCTTCCGGGTGCTTGACCGGCGGGAGGGCGGCTACGACCGATTCGAAGACAGGGCGGAGAACGTCCGGAACCTGTATATCGACCAGGCATTCGAGGCTTATGTGGATGCGCTGGTCCGGGAGGCCGACGTGCAAATCGACGAGGAACGGTATGCTAAGGCGACGATCGAGTGACGCCGTTTCCGAAGGAATTTTCTATAAAAGGAACGAAATTGCAAGCGGGTTGGCTTCTTTGTTATCGATAGGGGGAGTCTCATTACAAAACTGCAGGCTAAAAACCGATTGCAAGCGTTGGAACGTGTCAGGACACTAGAATGGTTCTGATCCGTTCCTCTTTTTTGCTCAGAACATCTCCACACCCTCTCTCAACTTTTTCGCGTTTGGCGATAGGCTGGGTTGATCATAAACCTATTGGAATCAGGTATAATCGGCAAGAAGAAAGGTATTTAGAAAAAGTGACTACAATCAAGCGCCTAAGTAAGAGCGTATTTCCATGCCTGATTGCTGCATTGTTGATTCAGCCATTTTCATATTAGCATCCTTTATCGAAAGGATAAATTTATGGGGCAAGCTGCGAAACGATTTATAGATGAATTGCAATCTATCATTCGAAATGTTATGGCGCTATTCACTCGGTCGTTAGGGTGAAAAAATGACGTATTGGAAAAGGCTGTTGAAGTTACAACGCGAGGGAGAAGAGCGATAATGAATGCATTGGAGCAAGCCGTAAAGAACAATTTAACCGTTCGCATCATATCCGGCGCGGAGCTGCAGGCTCGCGACGTCAGGCTGATTACGGTCCGCGCGGATCAGTTCGAGGAACGGCGGAGCATCTACGAGCTGCACCGCCATGACGATTGCTACGAGATCTTCTGGCTAAGCTCCGGCAGCGGGGAAGTGCAAATCGACTTTCAGAAGTACGCCTATTCTTCCCACTCGGTATGCTTGATCTCCCCGGGCCAAATTCACGGCCTGATCGAGAATCGATCGGAGGAGCCGCCGGAAGGGTACATTCTGGTCTTTCCGAGGGAGTTGCTTGCCGGCGCCCAAGCCGAATATGTCGATCGATCCGCGAGCTCGCTCGTCCAATGGTCCGGACACAATCCGTTCTGCCGCATAGAGCCGGAGCAATCCGCCATCTTCCGCGATTTATTCCGGTTGCTGGAACGCGAATTATCGGCGGGAAGGAAGTATCGCAAGGCTGCCGTTTGGAATTACGTGCAGCTGCTGCTTATCGAGATCGGCCGAGCCGGCGAACGCGCACAGGAAGCCCATCGGGAGGAAGCGGGATTCCTTCTGACCAAGCAGTTTCTTGCCCTCGTCGAAGCCCAGTTTCACACCGTGAACGGCGTGTCCGAATACGCGTCACGGCTTCACGTGACGCCGAGTCACCTGATCGAATCCGTGAAGAAGACGTTGGGCAAATCGGCAGGCGAAGTGCTCCAGGAACGGAAGCTGCTCGAGGCGAAGCGCCTGCTCCGCTATTCGAAGTTGCCCATTCGGGATATCGCGTTTCGGTCGGGCTATCAAGACCCTTCCTACTTCGGGCGATTATTCAAGAAGAGGACCGGAGCGACTCCGATCGCCTTCCGCAAACAGGACTAGCGCGCGGCAGCGCTCTGCTCTTTAATCCGACTCTCCCCAAACCGTCTCTCCACCGTCTCACTACCGTCTCTCCGCTTAGCCGCGGAAGGCGGATTTCTTCTTTTTCCCGTCCAAAACCGGACTTCTTATGGCACTTTCCCCCTCTCCATTGACGCTGCCGACTCGGAGCGAGCATAGTAGCAGACAAAGAAGCAACCAAGAAGGAGGAGTAGGCATGAGCTGGGAAAAGACGATCCGGGAGAGGCGCAGCATTCGCAAATTCAACTCCGACCCCGTGACCGAGGAACAAATCGCCGCGTTGTTTCGGGAAGCCGAAGGGCTGTGCCCTTACGACGGCCGAGCCCGTTGGCGTTATCTATATGCCGGCACGGAGGAAGCGCGCCGTCGGCTGGCCGACTATTTGCTGGAGAAGGTATTGGATAGCAAGATGGCTCGGTTGGTGCCGGGCAAGCTGATCGAGGTTTACCGGAAACGGTTTATGGAGGCGCAGGCCAACGTCGTCGTTATTGCCGAGAAGGACAACGATCCTTCGAAGCATGACGAGAATTACGGCACCGTCTGCCGAATTCTGCAGAACGCGCAGCTGCTGGGCTGGAAGCGGAAGCTGGGGATGATCTGGGTCACGGAATCCTACATCCAGAACGAGACGTTCTTTGCCCGAATCGGGCTGCAGGCTAACGAAAGGTTCGTCGGCGTGCTGCAGATCGGTCATTTCGACAAAACTCCGAAGGGAAAATCGCGGACTCCCGCCGAACGCTTCTGGACCGATGGCGGAGAGCGGCCGAACCGTTCGGGCGAAATCCGGCCGGATACGAGGGAGCTGGTGCTCGAGCTGCTGAATCACGCCGTTTGGGCTCCGAATCACGGACTCAGGGAGCCGTGGAGATTCCATTATCGGTCCGGGGACGCCGTCCGCGGGCTGCAAACGGGAACCGCCGAAGCGCGGGAGCTTCTCATCGTAACGAACAAGCAGGAGAGCGACGAGTTGAAACGGAACGAGAACCTGGCGGCGACGTTCTGCCTCGTTCAGAACTTCAAGCTGCTCGGAGAGGAGAGAGGGTTGACGGGGAAGGTCGTTTATCCGGAATGGATGCGAGATCGGGAAGCCTGCCAAAGGCTGGGCATTCCGGATAAGGAACGGGCGGCTGCCGTAGTCGAGATCGTTCGCGGGCCGGAGAGCAAACAGACATCCCGGGCTTCTGCCGAAGCTTCGCCTCGTTGGAGTCTGCTTTAGGTAGACGGAACGTGGCAAAGAAAGTAAACTGAAACTGCAATCGAAAGTTTCTAAATACAAACGGTATGGAGGGAACACCATGGGAAAGATCGCGATTTACGGCTTTGGACGTATCGGAAGGCAGCTGCTGCGGGTAGCGTTGCAGGACAATCTATTCGTTCCGTTATCGATCTCGGACATTAAGGACGAGGCGACGTTAGCCGCCCTATTCGAAGTCGACACGAACTACAAGCGCTGGCCGGAGCAAGTATCCGCCGCGGAAGGGCATATCGTCATCGGCGGTCGCGACATCCTGTACCTGAACTCCTCGAAGGAAATTCCCGATTGGAAGGCGCTCGAAGTGGATTTGGTCATCGATTGCACCGGCAGAGCCGTTACGCGGCAGGTTGCCCAGCTTCATCTGGAGCGCGGCGCCAACCGGGTGCTCGTCAGCGGCCCGAGCAAAACGCTGGACGATTGCGATGCCGTATTATTGAAAGGAATCAATCTGGATACGTTCGATCCGGACAAGCATAAGATCATCAGCATGGCGAGCTGCACGACGAACGCGCTCGCGCCGGTCGTCAAGGTCGTCCGCGAGAGCTTCGGCATCAAATACGGCCTGTTCTCTACCGTTCATTCCTATACGAACACCCAATCGCTAACGGATCAACCGATGAAGGACCGCCGGGACTCCTGGGCCGCCGCCGAGAACATCATCCCGTCGTCGTCCGGCGCGGCCAAGGCTCTTAAGTTCATCTGGCCCGACCTGCAGATCACGGGCAAGGCTTACCGCATCCCGACCCGCACGGGCAGCATCGCCGAGCTCAACCTGGTCACGGAGAAGCCGTGCACCGCGCAGGAGATCAACGACCTCTTCCGCAGCAAGGCGAAGGAAGGCGAGCTTGCGGGCGTGCTGGACGTTCTCGAAGGCGAGTGGGCTTCCTCCCGCATCGTCGGAGACTCGCATTCCTCGATCATCGATCTGCCTCTCACCCATGTGCAAGGAGAGCTCGTATCCATCGCCGCATGGTACGACAACGAGTGGGGCTACGCCTCCCGCCTGGCGGAGGTAGCCGCTTTCTTGGCGGGACAAGGCAAGTAACGGAGTAACGAAGATCAACGAATTAGTGCGGCGAAATCGGCTGCTTGCAAGACAATATGCAAAGAGAAGACCAAGGGCACAACCTCCGTTACGTCAGGTAACGGAAGGTTGTGCCCTTGGTTTAAACCGGGGGTATAGTTACGCGTGATGAATTCGCGGCATCGGCATCGGTTCCTTGCCGAGCTCGGCCCAGATGTACTTCAGAAGAAGCTCCGTCTTCAGCCGTTCGTGCGCCGGATCGTCCCACAGGTTGCGAAGCTCGCCGGGATCCGCCTCCAGATCGAACAGCTCGCCGTAGGTCTGATTGTAGTACACGGTGATTTTATAGCGTTCGTCCACGTAAGTCTTCTGATGAATCGTCGTAGGCTCGTGCCGGAATTCGCAGATCGCGTGCTTCCTGGCGTGCTGCTTCTCGCCGAGCCACACCTCTCGTTGATCGATGCCGGTCATGGCGGAAGGAATCGGGATGCCGCTGAACGACAAGAAGGTCGGAGCCAGGTCCACCAAGGACTGGATGGCGCCCGAACGGCGGCCTGCGGGCACCTTGCCGGGGTAACGGACGATAAACGGAAGCTTGATCAAATCTTCGTAATGGAATCCGCCCTTGGCCTGGAGGCCGTGCTGGCCGAAAAAATGGCCGTGGTCCGTCGTGAAGACGACGAGGGTATTCTCGGCCAACCCGAGGGCGTCCAGCTTGTCGAGGATCTTCCCGATATACTTGTCCATCATGCTGATCATGCCGTAGTAGACGGCGACCAGCTTCTTGCGGTCGTCCTCCGTCAACCGGAATTTCGTGCCGTACTCGTAATAATGATGGGAGCGATAGCCGTGAATGCCGAACCCGGTCTCGGCCAGGTAAGAGAAGTCCGGGTTCTCCTCTTGGGTGAGCCCGAAGTGCGGCGGGTTGCGATCGTGCTCTCCGGGGACGAGGGACGGAATCGTCAGCTTATCCGGATCGTACATCGTATCCCAAGGCTCCGGCACCAAGTACTCCGGATGAGGATCGAAGAAGCTGGACCACAGGAAGAACGGCTCGTCCGCCTCCTTGTACTCCTCCAGCAAGGAATTGGTGCGTTCCGCGATCCAAGTATTGTAGTGATACTTTTCCGGAATGGGCCACTTGTACGTCATCGCGGGATCCATCGTGCCGGTCGGCGGCAGGAAGTAGTCCCGCCAATTCTCGCAGCCTTGCTCTTCCATCCACAGAGCGTAATGCTGGCCGACATGGGCCTCGTTCGTATGGTTGCGGGCAAGCTCGACATGGTCGAAGCCGTAGAAGGGTCCCCCGAATTGCCTCCAATAGTCCAAATCCTGCAGAAGCGGATAGGCTTCTACCGATTCGTAAGCTTCGGTCGACTTCAAGGGTTGGAAGTGCGCCTTGCCGATCAGCGCGGTCCGGTAGCCGGCAGCCATGAAGTCCTCTCCGACGGTATGACGGTCCTCCAGCAGCTTCGTGCCCAGCGTCCAAGCTCCGTGCTGGCTCGGGTACATGCCGGTAATCATCGAGGCTCTGCTAGGGGTGCAAGTCGGATTCGGGCAATAGGCCCTGTCGAACGTCGTGCCTTCCCGGACCAGGCGGTCCAGGTTCGGCGTGGAGATCTCCGGTTGGAACGCGCCGATGGTATTCCAATGCTGCTGATCGCTGGTTATTAGCAAAATGTTAGGTTTTCTAGACAAGGATTATCCCCTCCTAGTATGATACTAGTGAATTTATATGGATTTATAAATATCAGCATGTTAGATTATTATTGTCATTTTGTTGCATGTGGATAGGAAAATGAAGGAGAAGGGAGAGGGCGGGATTGATGCAGGAGTACGATTACGAATTTGCCCAATTCATTTATTATACGCCCGGCAATCTGGATAAAGAGGCTCAGCTCTGGCCGGTCAGGGCGGGACGCAGCATCGCGAAGCCCAACTACAAGGTCGGTCCGAAGAGGATCGAATGCTACAGTCTTCATTTCGTATACGACGGCAGGGTCAGGGTCGAATGGGACGGCAATTGGGCGGAGCTGCAAAAAGGGGATCTGTTCTGCCTGTTCCCGGGAAGAACGTATCACTACCGCATGCTTCCCTCGGAATCGCCGCTTAGGATGAGCTGGCTGGCGCTGGACGGCGCCAGGGTTAAATCCTTGCTCTCGCTGGCGGAGGTGTCGCCTTCGGCGCCGTACCGCAGGCAAGCGTTCGCTTCCGCGACGCAAGAGACGGCCGAGAGCGCGATCGAAGCGTTGGCCGGAGCGGAGCGGTGGAAGCCGGCCGAAGCGATGGCGCTCCAGTCCATGATCTGCAGGCTGTTCGCGGAACTCATCCCCGACGGAGCCTCCGTCGATGCCGAGGAGCCTTCCGGCTGGATTCGCGAGTGCATCGGGTTCATGGAGCTTCACGCGACGGAGGGGATATCCGTTCAGCAGGTGGCGGAATTCGCGGGCGTGCACCGTTCTTATTTCTCGGGCGTGTTCGCCGGTCAAGTGGGCATGCCTCCTCTGAAGTACATCCAGAAGATCCGCATGGAGAAGGCTCAGCGGCTGCTTTCCGAGACGGACGCGACGGTGACGGAGATCGCCTTTTCTCTTGGCTATCCGAATTTGTATACGTTTACAAGAGCTTTCAAAAGCTACTTCGACTTATCGCCGTTAGCCGTGCGCGCGAAGCGCGGCCGAGAGGCAACGGATGAATAACCGCAAAGGAGCCCGGCGTCTATGAAGCTTCCGTTTCTGCGCAGAATCCTCTCCCCCCGATTGAACATGCAAGGGAAAATCTTCATCGCGTTCGGTTTGGCCGCGCTTCTGTCCATCGTGTCCGTGACCAGCATCATCTACATGAACATGCGCGAGACGATCAAGGATAACGCGGTCACCTCCGTCCTGGACAGCATCCGCCAAGCCGACGAATCGGCCAACATCATGCTGCAGGAGATCGATCGGCTGAATACGGTCGTCGTGACCAACAAGTACGCCGTTATCGATACGATCTTAAGCCCTAGCGAGGAGATCAGCTATGAATGGTTTCAGGAGCAGAAGCTGATTACCGGGTTCCTGTCGGGCTTGATCGATTACAAGCCTTATATCACCCGAATAGCCGTGGTCGGACTGAACGGGAAAGTATTCTTCTCCGGCGGTCCCTGGCTGGACCGCACGTTTCTGGAGACGCCGATGATGGACTATATGCTGAATAACGGATCGCGGCACGCGTATTTCAAGCCGCAAGGATCGGCGGACGCCATCACCGTCGGGCGCGAGATCCGCTACGATCGCGAGGCGATCGGCGTCGTGATGGTGGATTTGAACTACGATTTTATCAAGAAAACATACGGCGTGAAGCCGACCGAGGATAGCCTGCTGTACGTGCTGGACGAGCAGAACGGGTTCGTTTATCAGACCGAGCCGACGTCGACGGGCGCTCCCGGCCAAGAGACGCTCGTCAAGCTCAAGCATCAATTCGCGGGCCAAGGAGATGCCGCCGAGAAGACGATCGGAGGCCGATCTTATATCGTCGTCAGCCGGCAATCCGCCTACACGGGATGGACGACGCTGGCGCTCATTCCGACGGATTCCCTGCTCAGCGAATCCGCCCGGATCCGCAACTTGATGATCGAGGTGTCGGTCGTCGTCTTTATCGTTGTCCTGTTCGTCTCGCTCCAGATGTCGTCCCGGACCACCATCCACATCCGGCGTTTGAAGTCGATGATGTCGCGGGTCAAGGAAGGGAACCTGGATTTTCCGAGAACGGAGATCAAGTCCAAGGACGAGATCGGAGAGCTCAATCAGGTCTTTATCGGCATGGTGGAGGAGCTGAAGAGTCTGATGGAAGACATCCGGATGAGTGAGAGAGAGAAGCGGGAGGCGGAGTTGACTGCCCTGCAGGCGCAGATTCGCCCCCATTTTCTCTATAATTCTCTCAATACGATCAAGTACTTGGCCAAGCTGAACGGCGTGCCCAACATCGAAGAGGCGTCCGGCGCGCTCATCGAGCTGATGCGGGGAGTATTGGGCAATTCGAACGAGTTTCTGACGGTGCGGGAGGAGCTCGATTACGTATTCAGCTATGTCGCGATCGAGAAATACAAGTTCCTGGCGCCGATCCGGGTCGAGACGCAGGTCGAGGACGAGTCGCTGCTGGAATGCCGGGTGCTCAAGCTGATGCTTCAGCCGCTCGTGGAGAACGCGATCATCCACGGCGTCGGCCCATCCGAGCAAGGCGGCGTCGTGCTCATTCGGGTCTATGAGGAACAGGAGATTCTCAAGATCGAAGTGACCGATAACGGGCAAGGCATGACGAAGGAACGGATGGAGATTCTGCTGGGGCAGCCGGGAACGGAAGAGAAGCCGTCGCGGTTCTCCGGCATGGGGGTGAGCAACGTGCATGAACGGATTCACCGGATGTACGGCGATCCGTACGGCGTCAAGCTGTACAGCGAGCCCGGGCTCTATACGAAAGCGGAGATTTGGTTCCCCCGATTGCCCGATACGGAAAATAACCCGAAAGAGGTGCTGAGCCATGTACCAAGTGCTGCTAGTTGATGACGAGCCGCTCGTGCGCCACCATTTATCGAGACTATTGAATTGGGAGAAGCACGGCTTCGAGCTTCGCGGCGAAGCCTTTAACGGCTCCATGGCGATGGAGATGATCGAGCGTTCGGAGCCCCACGTGGCGATTTTGGACGTAAACATGCCCGGGATGAACGGCGTGGAGCTCAACCGGTCGATCCGAGGACGATTCCCGTCCGTGAGAACGATCATGCTGAGCAGCTACGACGATTACGATTACGTGCGGGAATGCCTTAAAGACGGGGCGACCGATTATTTGCTCAAGCATCGGCTGGACGAATCGGCTCTTCTCTCGACATTGAACAAAGCTGTCGCGGACCGGGGACTTGGAACCCTCGCGACGGGGGAGAAGAGCGCCGAATCGGCGGTTGAAGATCCGTCCCGTCCGACAGCGGTCCTTCGCGATTATCTCGCGGATTTGGCGAGGGGGAAGCCCGGAGCGGCGGAGAAGCTGGAAGCTTACGCGAAGGAGAGCGGGCTGTTCCCGGGCGCGAAAGGCTTCGTGGCGGCGGCCGTGCAGATCATCTCCTTCCGGCTTCTGACGGAAGGACGCAGCGACGTGGAGACGAGCCGGCTCTCGCGGCAGGCCGTCGACATCATGCAGCAGAGCCTGGGCGACGTTCGGGAACGAACGGCAGCCTATGCGGAGGACGGGCGGCTGATCGTCTTGTTCGCGTTCAAGGAACGAAGCGAGCATCTCATCGCCGGCGAGGTCAGCCGCGCGGCGAGCAAGCTTCAATATGCGCTCGAGCTGTTCCTGAACCAGAAGTGCATGGTAGCGGCCGGCCATGTGTGCGGCAGCCTGTCGCAGCTTGGCGCCAGCTACGGCACGGCGACGCGGGCGCTCGACTTGACGCCGTCGTCCGCTCAGCCGCAAGGCCTGTTCGACGCGCGCGTCTCCCTGACCATCGAGGAGCAGAAGGAGCTACTGCTCTCGATCGAGCTTCTGGACGTGGAAGGCATGAATCGGCTGCTGGCCTCCGTGTTCTCCTCCGTTCGCGGACAGCCGGTCCATTCTCAGACGGTGCAGATGATCGTCAGCGAGCTGCTGCATATCGGCGACAAAGCCGTTAAGAAGTGGATGCCCGCGCTGTCGTCCGAAGGCGCCGGCGAGCTCCCTTCGCGCGGCGGTCTCGGGAAGATCGCCGACATCGGCGAACTGGAGCGATGGCTTCAAGCTTATTACGCCAGCCTGTTGGAGCTATTGAAGCGCCGCCGCGCGAACGGCCCATATTCCCGGCATGTCTCGCAGGCGATCGAGCTCATTCTGGAGAAGTACCCGGGCTATATCACGCTGGAGATGGCGGCCGGAGCGATCGGACTCCATCCTTCGTACTTAAGCCGGATCTTCAAAGAGGAGACGCGCTCGACGTTCTCCGAATACCTCAACCGGGTTCGCATCGACGTCAGCTGCAAGCTGCTGGAGAGCGGCCGATATACGATCAAGCAGATCAGCACGCAGGCGGGCTTCGCCAACTACAATTATTTTTTCAAAGTGTTCAAGGAAGTAAAAGGCATGACGCCGCAGGCTTATCTGAACGGCGACCGCAGCGTCAAAAAAGTGGAGTGAATAGTCATATTATTGCAATTGGCAGCGCTTGCGCGGCAAGTAAAATGATTGTACGCCGCTAAAGCGCTTACAGGCACGATTCGGCGATTACACAAAAAGCGGAGGTCACAGATTTATGCTTAAACGCTGGCAGAACTACGCAATCGGCACGGTGGTCGCTTCCACCTTGGTACTCTCCGGGTGCAGCTCCGATTCCGGCTCGAACGACGAAGCCGGGGCATCGGCTTCGGCTCCGTCATCGGCGGCCAATGCCGTCAAACCGAGCGGGTTCCCGATCGTGGAGCAGCCGATCAAGCTGAAGTTCTTCACCCGGATCGCCCCCACCAACGGACCGTTCAAGGACATGCCCGTCTTCCAGGAGTACGAGAAGATGAGCAACGTCCAGGTCGAATTCACCGAAGCGCCGACGGACGGCTTCCAAGAGAAGAAGAACCTGCTGTTCGCGTCCAACGAGCTTCCCGACGCGCTGTACCGCTCGCAGCTTACGCAGTTGGAAGCCATTCGGTACGGAGCGGCCGGCCAACTGATTCCGCTTGAAGGCTTGATCGAGCAATACGCGCCTAACCTCACCGCCCTGATGGAGCAATATCCGGAGATCCGCTCGGGCATCACGACTCCGGAAGGCCATATCTACGCCATTCCGGGCATCGTCACGCTGGATTCCGCCCGCACGGACAAGAAATGGATCAACCAGGCGTGGCTGAAGAAGCTGAACCTGAAGATGCCGGAGACGACCGATGAGCTGTATGACGTGCTCGTCGCCTTCCGGGACCAGGACCCGAACGGGAACGGGCAGAAGGATGAGCTTCCGCTGACCGCGCGGACTCCGGTGGCCGGTCAAGGGCTGCCGATCGTGAACATGATGAGCGGTTCGTTCGGCTTGGACTTGCAGATGGGCTACAACATCAATATCGCCGACGACAAAGTCGAAATCTGGATGGGCAACGAACGGAACAAAGAAATGCTCATGTACCTGAACAAGCTTTATCAGGAGAAGCTGCTCGACCCCGAGATGTTCTCGCAGAAGGAAGCGGACTATCTGGCCAAGCAAGCGTCGGGGAACACGGGCATGTTCTTCGACCAGACGAACAACGTGTTCCTCGAGATCCAGGATCAATATACGGGCATGTCGCCGGTCAAGGGTCCTCACGGCGACCAGCTTCAGAGCCAAGGCGCGCCGATCGCGCGGGACTTCGGAGCGTTCGCGATTACCTCCGTCAATAAATATCCGGAAGTGACGATGCGCTGGATCGATTACTTCTACAGCGACGAAGGCTCCACGCTGCTTCGCTTCGGCCGGGAGGGCGAGAATTACGAGCTGAGAGACGGAATTCCTTATTATACGGACGCCTTCATGGAGACGGGCAACCAGCCGAAGATCACGCCGTATGCCGGCGGCGGAGCGCCTCATCTGATCAGCGAGAAAGTGGCCTCCCTCATCAATCCTCCGCAGGTTCAGGAAGCTCAGGATAAGCTTACTCCGTACATGCCCGAGGTCCGCTACGCGGCGCCGATGTTCGACGAGGAGACGGCTCAGAAGGTCAACATCCTGCGCAACGATCTCGACAAGTACTACGAGGAGCAAAGCACGAAGTTCATTGCCGGCGCGCTCAGCTTCGACAAATGGGACGAGTTCCAGGCGACGCTGAAGAAGCTCAAGATCGACGAGCTGCAGCAAATCTATCAGGAAGCGTACGACAAGATGGCGAAGTAAACCCGGTCCGCGCCGGAATTGCTATGGAGAGAACGGGGAGGAGCTCTATCTGATGGGCGATCGCAAGCGCCGTTTGGCGTCGTCCGTCCCGGAGGGAGGCTCCTCTCTCGCAATCGGATAAGGAGTCGATAGATATGGAGATCTCGCAAGCGGAGACGGCGGAAGAGGCGGCTAGAGGCCTTGCGCGCAGGAGCGGAGGCATGCTCGGACGGATGGCCAAGCGATTCGACCTCTACTTGATGCTCTTGCTGCCGATCGCTTGGTATTTGCTTTTTCACTACGGTCCGCTGTACGGGTTGCAGATCGCCTTCAAGGATTTTAATCCGGGCAAAGGGATCGGCGGAAGCGAATGGGTAGGCTTCGATCATTTTCAGAGGTTTTTCGAATCGTACTATTTCGAGAGATTGCTATGGAACACGCTGTCCATCAATCTTTTCTCCCTGCTGATCGCGTTCCCCGTTCCGATCATCCTGGCGTTGATCGTGAACGAGCTTCGCAGCAAGTCGTTCAGCAAGTGGCTGCAGAACATCACCTTTATTCCCCACTTCATGTCCGTGGTCGTCATCGTCGGCATCCTGTCGGTCTTCCTCTCCCCGAACACGGGCCCGGTCAACAAGCTGATCGAGGCGTTCGGGGGCGAGCCGATCCGCTTTATGGAGTCCGCGGGCTGGTTCAAGACGATCTTCATAAGCTCGAATATTTGGCAGAACATGGGCTGGCAATCGATCATCTACATCGCGGCGCTCAGCGGCGTGAATCCGCAGCTGTACGAGGCGGCCAAGATGGACGGGGCTTCGAGGCTTCGGCGCATCTGGCACGTCTCCCTGCCGGGGATCGTTCCGGTTATCGTCATTCTGCTTATCCTGGATATCGGCCACTTCATGGACGTCGGCTTCGAGAAAATTCTGCTTATGCAGAATAACCTGAACCTGGAGTCCAGCGACGTGATCTCGACGTTCGTTTATACGACGGGCATTCTGAACGGCGAGTACAGCTATACCGCCGCGATCGGCCTGTTCAACTCGCTGATCAACCTAACGCTGCTGCTGCTCGTGAACCGATTCGCGCGCCGAACGGCGGAGACTAGCCTATGGTAAAGGAGGCCAACGCGATGAGCAAGCAAGCAACCGCCAAACCCGTATCGGACGGCCGAGCATTCGACATCGTCGTCAACGTTCTCGCCGTCCTCGTTATTCTCGTCGTCCTTTATCCTCTGATCTTCGTCGTCAGCGCTTCGTTCAGCGATCCGGCCAAAGTGCTGGGAGGCGAAGTTTGGCTGCTTCCGAAGGGCTTTACGTTTGAAGCCTACGAGAACATCTTGCATAACGGGAAAATCTGGACGGGCTACCGCAATACGATTTTTTACGCCGCGGCGGGCACGTTCATCAACATGATCATGACGGTCCTCGCCGCCTACCCGCTATCGAGGCCCGACCTTCCCGGCCGAAAGTTCCTTATGGTACTCATTACGCTCACGATGTTCTTCAGCGGCGGCCTGATTCCGACTTACATGCTGGTCAAGAACCTGGGCATGGTCGATACGGCGTGGGCGCTGCTCGTGCCCGGAGCGATCGCCACGTACAACCTGATCGTCATGAGAACTTACTTCCAGAACAGCATCCCGTGGGAGCTGCAGGAGGCCGCCCATATGGACGGCTGCTCCAATTGGCGGCTTCTATGGAGCATCATCCTGCCTCTGTCCAAGCCGATTCTGGCGGTCATGGTGCTGTTCTACGCGGTCGGCCACTGGAATTCCTTCTTCAACGCGTTGATCTACATCCGTCAGGAGTCGCTGTATCCGCTGCAGCTGGTGCTGCGCGAGATTCTGATGATCAGCCAATCCGCGGCGGTGGACGCCACCGTCGGGATCGAAGACAAAATTCTGCTCGCCGAGAGCATCAAGTACGCCGTCATCATCGTATCCAGCCTGCCGGTCTTGGTCATGTATCCTTTCGTCCAACGCCACTTCGTCAAAGGCGTCATGATCGGTTCGGTCAAAGGATAAAGCGAACTTAAAAATCTTGAGCAAGGAGGGTCATCTTGAAAAGAAACGCAACGATAACCGTCGACTGCAGCCGCCCGAGCGGACATACGATCAATCCGTACCTGTTCGGCCACTTCGTGGAAGATATTCGGGACCACATGGAAGCGATGCTTGCCTTTCCCCTGAAGGACATGGATTTCGAGAGCGAAGCCGAGTCGAGAAGGGCGGTCTCCGGCAGCTGGTACGCTTATACGAACGGCAAAAACACCGAATACGCGCTGGAAGCGCCGGCTCCGAGGCATTCGGGACGCGCCCAGCGAATCCGCCTGTCGAGCGACGACGAGGCTTATGCCGGAATCGCCCAGAAAGCCGCGTTGAAAGGGCCGATGACTTATACGGTCAAGCTGGTGGCGCGCGCTTCCGTGGAGATTCGTTATCTGCTTATAGAGGCGGTCGACCGCCGCAAGGAAGAATCGCTGGGCAGCGTCCGCATCGATCTGGTCAGCCATAACTGGCAGGATTACGAGGCGAAGCTGATCTTGCCGAGAGAATGCGCCGACGCGGAGATTCGGGTTTACGTGCCGGCCGATCATCCGAGGTGGATCGATCACGTGTCGACCGGCATGCTGTGGCTCGACCACGTCTCCCTGCTGCCCGATGACAGCATCGCCCTCGTGAAGCGGGAGGTCGTGGACATGACGCGCGAGCTGAACGCGGGAATGATGAGGCTCGCCGGCAACTATATCAGCGCCTATCATTGGGAACACGGCGTGGGGCCCGCGCTAGAGCGGCCCGTCATGTACAACGAAGCATGGGGCGGTTGGACCAGCAAGTACTTCGGAACGGACGAATTCATCCGCTTCTGCCGGGAGCTTCGGGTGGAGCCGCTTATCTGCGTCAACGACGGATCCGGCACTCCCGAGGAAGCCGCGAGGTGGGTGGAGTATTGCAACGGAGGCGTCGATACGCCGATGGGCGCGCTGCGGGCGGCGAACGGGCATCCGGAGCCGTACAACGTCCGCTATTGGGAGATCGGCAACGAGGTCTGGGGGCAGTGGCAGGTCGGCACGTGCAGCGCCGACCGGTTCGCCGAGCGGTGCGTCGCTTTCGCCCGGGCGATGAAGGAGACCGATCCTTCGCTCGTGCTGCTGGCTTGCGGCCACACCGATCAAGAGTGGAACGAGGCGGTGCTGGACATCGCCGGCGAGCACATCGATTATTTGACGCTGCACTTGTATCATGGCTTAGGCCGCTTCGGGATGAACCGGGAGACGCCGGCCGAAGATCGCTATAAGGCGATGGCGGCATTTTCCGAATGGACCCGAGAGGATATAAGGGAGACGGCGGCCCGGATCGGCTCCGACCCGAAGCACGGCCACGTGAAGCTGGCGATCACCGAGTACAACACGATGTATTACCCGAACACGATCCGCAAGGGGCTGCCGGACGAGCATACTCTCGGCGCGGCGGTCGCCAACGCCGCCAACTTGAACGAGATGCTGCGCTGGAGCGAGTTGGTGCAGATCGGAAGCTTCTCCGATCTGGTGAACGGCTGGCTCGGCGGCTGCATCCGGGTAGGCGACGGCTACGCGGACCAGTTCCGCGGCAAGGAGGCGGGCTGGAGCGGACTTCCGCTTACCGTATACGGAACGCCGACCTACGAGGTCATGAAGCTGTACGCGGGCATGGACATAAAGCGCATGCTTCCCGCGGATAGCGCCTGCGGCAGCTTCACGGTCCGCGCAGACAAGCCGGCTCCCTTCGAACTTGACGCGCTGCCGGACCTGGACGTCGCGGCCTGCTCGAACGAAGACGGCAGCGTCGTGACCGTATTCATCGTGAACCGCAGCCTGACGGAAGTCAGGGCGGAGCTTCGACTGGACGGCTTCGCCGCCGCGGAAGCGACGACTCTCCACGAAATTACCGGAGATTCTCCGGAGGCGATCAACTCCGTCTTCGAGCCTCGGGCGATCGTCCGCAAGACCCGAACCGTATCCGCCGATGAGTGGCGGGTCGGCTATCCGCTGCGTCTGTCGTCCGTCTATGCGGTGACGATTGCAGCCAAATAACGAAAGGAAGGTAAGGCATGACAACCGAATCCTACATCAAGGATTATCCGAGACCGCAATTCGTACGGGACAATTGGCTGAACCTGAACGGCAAATGGGATTTCCGCTTCGACGACGGCAATGCGGGCGAACGGGAGAAATGGCAGGAGAAGTTCGAAGGAACCCACGAGATCAACGTGCCGTTCACTTACGAGACTTCCGCGAGCGGGATCGGAATCGAGGAATTCCACCCATACGTCTGGTATCGCAAGACGATCTCGGTCCCTAAGGAGGCCGAGGGCAAGCGGGCCGTCCTGCACTTCCAGGCGGTCGATCATACGGCCAAAGTATGGGTGAACGGAGAGTTTGCGGGCATGCATCGGGGAGGCTATGCGGCTTTTGCCTTCGACATTACTCCCTTCCTAATTTTCGGAGCAGATAACACGATCACGGTCAAAGCCGAGGACACCGACAGCTGCACGCAGCCGCGGGGCAAGCAGCGCTGGACCAAGGACAACTTCGAATGCTTCTACGTGCAGACGACGGGCATCTGGCAAACGGTATGGCTGGAGTACGTCTCCGAGCAGCGGCTGGAAGCCGTCAAGATAACGCCGGATATCGACCGCAACATGGTGCGCTTCGACTACGAGGCGGCCGGAACGGACAAGGCGGGCTCGCTTCGGCTGGAAGCCGCGATCTCCTTCAAGGGCAACCCGGTGAAGCGGGTCAGCCTGGAGCTGGACCGCCCTTGCCTGACCGTTGAGGTCGATCTGATCCACGAGGCGAGCGGACCTTGGAAAAAGAGCTGGTGGACGCCGCAGAATCCGAATCTGTACGACGTCGAATTCGTGCTGTACGCGGACGGACATCCGGTCGACCGGGTTCGTTCCTACTTCGGCATGCGCAAGATCTCGATCGAGAAGGGCCAGGTGCTGCTCAACAATGTGCCGCTCTATCAACGGTTGATCCTGGATCAAGGCTATTGGACGGAAAGCCATCTGACGCCGCCGAGCGAGGAAGCGCTCGTCGCCGATATCGACAGCGTGCTCGCGATGGGCTACAACGGCGTGCGCAAGCATATGAAGATCGAGGACGCGCGCTTCCTCTATTGGTGCGACGTGAAGGGGCTGCTCGTCTGGTCCGAGATGGCGGCGACGTTCGAATACCACGACCGGGCGGTCGAGACGTTCTCGAACGAGTGGCTGGAGATCGTCCGCCAGCAATACAACCATCCGAGCATCATCGCGTGGGTGCCGTTCAACGAGTCGTGGGGCGTTGCGAATATCCTTCGCGACAAGAGGCAGCAGAAGTTCACCGAAGGCATCTACCATCTGACCAAGGCGATCGATCCGTACCGTCCGGTGATCACGAACGACGGCTGGGAGCATACCGTGTCGGACATCCTGACGCTTCACGATTACGTGGAGACCGGGGACGAATTCCTCAAGCGGTATGCGAACGTCGAAGCCGTCGCAAACAACGACACGACGTGCAACCGGTGGAAGTTCGCCTTCGCCGAGGGCTACGGGTACAGGGGGCAGCCGATCATGATCACCGAGTTCGGCGGCATCGCGTTCAAATCGGACAAGGGCTGGGGCTATGGCGAGCAGGTCTCCTCGAACGAAGAGTTTATCGAGCGGTTCGCCGGCTTGACCCGCGCGATCAAGAGCGTGGACGCCATCTGCGGCTACTGCTATACGCAGGTGACCGACGTGCAGCAGGAGATCAACGGGCTGCTGACCGAGGACCGCAAGCCGAAATTCCCGCTCGAGCTGATTCGCGAGATCAACCTGTCTTAAGCGGGATTCTCCATAACGTACAAGAGCCAAGCTGCGATCGCAGCCTTGGCTCTTGCCGATTCAGGATACAAAAGTGAAATAGGAGAAGAAATAGACGATCCGGGCAACGAACCGGCTGCGAGCTCTCGATATAATGAGGGAAACGCCGTTCATACTTGGAGGTTAACATGAGGAACGCCCTCGCAGCAGACCGATCTTACCCAACCGGCACAAGGAAGGAGAGAAAGCTTTGGAAGGCTGCACACCTTCCGTTTTATTTGATGATTTTGCCCGGTTTCTTGTATTTTATCGTGTTTAAATACGTTCCGATGTTCGGGCTTCTTATTTCGTTTCAGCGATACGATCCGTTCGTCGGCATTCTGGACAGCCCCTGGGTCGGCTTGGACAACTTCCGCCGGCTGTTCTCGGAGCAGGACTTTCCGCTGCTGCTTAAGAATACGTTTACGTTCGCGCTGCTCGACATTTGCTTGTTTTTTCCCGCTCCTATCGTGCTGGCGCTTCTGCTGAACGAAGTTCGGCTCAAGCCGTTTCGCAACGCGGTGCAGACGATCCTGTACGCGCCTCACTTCATCTCCTGGGTCGTGATCGTCTCGCTGACGATGACGCTGTTCAACTCGCAGGACGGCATCGTCAATCAATGGCTTTCGTCCGCGGGTTTAGGAACGATCGACCTGTTCACGAAGCCGGAGTGGCTTAAGCCGATGTGGCTGCTTCAGAATATTTGGCAGGGCGTCGGCTGGGGCTCGATTCTCTATCTCGCCACGATCGCGTCCATCGATCCGGCCTTGTACGAGGCGGCCAAATCGGACGGCGCGGGGCGGTTCCGCCAAATTTGGCACATCACGCTGCCGGGCATCCGGTACGTCATCGTCGTGCTTTTTATCCTGCGGCTCGGCAACTTCATGGAGATCGGCTTCGAGCACATCTTCCTGCTGCAAAATCCGCTGAACGTCGAAGCATCCGACGTGTTCGACACGTTCGTGTACCGAACGGGCATTCTTCAACGGGATTACAGCTACTCGGCGGTCGTAGGGCTGTTTAAATCCCTGGTCGGCCTCGTGCTCGTCTTGGGCGCGAACAAGCTTGCTCGGAAATTCGGCGAGGAAGGGGTGTACTGATCGATATGACCCAAATGACCATTCGCGACAAAGCGTACCAGCTGCTGATTATTCTCGTTCTTCTCGCCATGGCGCTGGCCGTCGCAGTCCCGTTCCTCCTCACGGCGTCGAGTTCGTTCGCTTCCAGCGGGGAGCTGCTGATGAAGGGCGCCGTTTTCTGGCCCGAGGATTGGACGCTGGAGGCGTACCGCTTCCTGTGGGACAACGAGCAATTCATCCAGGCCTTCACGAACGCGATCGTCATTACCGTCGTCGGAACCGCGATCAATATGACGTTATCGGTTCTGATGGCCTACGGATTGGCTCAGCCGGACGTGCGGGGCCGAACCGCCGTCAACTTCATGGTGCTGTTCACGATGCTGTTCCACGGGGGCATGATCCCGACCTACCTGGTCGTGAACAAGCTGGGCCTGATCGATTCGTATTGGTCCCTCTGGCTCGTCAACGCGATCATGCCGTTCAACATGATCATCATCCGCAGCTTCTTCCAGACGCTGCCTAAGGAATTGAAGGAGTCCGCCCGGATCGACGGATGCGGGGAATTCAAAATCCTGCTGAGGATCATCTTGCCGGTGTCCATGCCGATGCTCGTGACCTTCACTCTGTTTTACGCCGTCGCCAACTGGAACACTTACTTCCAGGCGGTGCTGTATTTGAACGATTCGAGCAGCTACCCGCTGCAAGTCTTCTTGCGGCAGGTGCTGATCGTGAATCCTTCGGAGCTTAGCCTGGCCGTTACGGACAACGGGTTCATGTATACGCCGGCGGTGCGCCATGCCGCGATCCTGCTCACCGCGCTGCCGCTGCTGGCGGTCTACCCGTTCATGCAGAAGCACTTCAGCAAAGGAATGATGATGGGTTCCGTCAAAGGTTAGGAGGAGAACAATCCGATGTACCATGTGCTAGTCGTCGAGGACGAGCCGCTCATCCGGGACGCGATCGTGGAGATGGTGAACCAACTCGAAGGCTTCCGGGTGACCGGAGAGGCTTCGAGCTGCGAAGAGGGATGGAGGCTCGTCCAGGAGCTATGGCCGACGCTTATCGTCACCGATATCCAGCTGCCGGACGCCGACGGGCTGGAGCTGATTCGCCGAATCCGCGAGCAGAAGTCCCCGATCGTCACGGTTATCGTCAGCGGGCACGACAACTTCTCGTATGCCCAGCTTGGCATCCGGCTGCACGTATCCGAGTATCTGCTGAAGCCGATCTCCGAGAAGGAGCTGCACGGCGCGTTAACCCGTTCGCTCGAACGGCTCGAGACGTTCGCCGAGCCCAACCGGGTCCTGCTCGACATCCAAGGCTTCGTCGACGGCATGGCGGATTGCGAATCGATCCGGCTCTTCGAGCGCGCCGAGCGGATTCTAAATACGATCCGCGGCAGCCGGATCGTGGAGCCGGGCATCCGGCTCAGCTACGTTCGCATCTTCGCCGGCAAACTGGCGGAGCTGATCAAGGCCGTCGATCCGTCGTACCGGGCTCCCGAGCCGGCCGACGCTTACGACGACCGGGAAGCGCGCCAGCTGATCAGGGAGCTGCTGCACGAGTGGATTCGGAGCTATCCGCAGTTCGCGAACAACAATATGCGCTTGGTCATCAAGCGCGCTTGCGCTTATATGGAAGAGCATCTGCAGGATGAGATCACGCTGAAGCAGATGGCCGATTACGCCAATTTGAGCGTCTCGTATTTCGGAGTCCTCTTCAAGCAGCATACGGGCAAGAGCTTCGTGAATTATCTCAATCAGATCCGCATCGAGAAGGCGCTTGAGCTGCTGCGCGGCACCGATCGGAAAATATACGAGATCGCGGAAAGCGTCGGCTTCGTCTCGCTGCCTTACTTCAATCGCGTGTTCAAGCAGGTGTCGTCCATGGCGCCGAACGAATACCGGAAGAGCCTCGGCGTATGAGATGGGAAAGATGGCTGAACCGGTATTCGATCAAGTTCAAGCTGATTCTGATTCTGCTGGCCGCGACGCTGTCCTCGATCGGGCTGACGGGCGCCTTCTCGCAGTATTTCTACATGCAAGCGGCCAAGAAGGACTTTTTTCAATTCGCGGACGACGCCTCGTATCGGTTGAACCGCCAGATCGAGCTTTATTTTCAGCAGATGAAAATATCCGTCTCCTCGCTGCTCGCGGGACCGCTGCCGAACCGCAGCGACCTCACCCGCGCGGCGGAGGACGTGGGCATTATCCAGAACTGGCTGGCAAGCGAGGGGCCGACGTCCTCTTCGCTGCTGGCCGATCTGCAGGATGTCCTGAACAATTACGTGGCTCTGAACTACAGCGAAGTGGACAGCACCTTCCTCGTCGCGGTGGACGGGAGAACGGTCTCGAACCTGCAAGGAATCGACGAATCGATCGAGGAGTACCGGAGCGAGCCGTGGTTCGGCGCCGAGATGAACGAGAGCCTGAAGGTCATGCCGACTCACCTGTCCGAGCAGACCGGCAACCAAGTCATCTCGCTCATCGTTCCGGTATTCTCGACCGATACGATGCAACTGGCCGGGAGGCTGATCATCAACCTTAGGGTCAGGGAGCTGGAGAAGACGATCGTAAGCGCCACCCTCGCGAAGAAGGGATACTTCTTCATCGTCTCGGATGACGGCACGGTCGTCTACCATCCGGATTCCTCTCTTCTGGGATTGCCGATCCAAGACACGGAACTGGCGGACTTGAGGCTGAACCGCTCCTCCTCCGTCCAAACCATTCAAGGAACGGAGATGCTCGTCTCGAGCAGCGAGTCGGAGCTGGCGAGCTGGAAGCTGGTCGCGATGGTGCCGTTCGCGGAAATGGCCAGCGGCGTTAAGGTGGCCCGCGACGCCGCGCTCGCCGCCATCCTGATTCTGGTAGCCATCGTCCTGATTGTCGTGCCGATCGCCGCTCAGCGGTTCACCCGCCCGCTCCGGGAGCTGAAGCGGCTCATGGAGCAGGCGGAGAAGGGGGAGCTGGACGTGAGGGCGGAAGTCGTGCCCGGCAAAGACGAGATCCAGCTGCTCCGTCACGGCTACAACCGGATGACGAGCCGGCTAAGCCAACTGATCGATACGGTTGGCAGGATGAAGGTGAACGAGATGAACATTCTGCTCGGCCAGAAGGAAGCGATGATCCGGGCGCTGCAGAATCAAATCAATCCTCATCTGCTGTACAACACGCTGGAGATCATCAACAGTCTCGCTTACGTCGAGAGGAACGAGCGAATCCAAGTGATCGCCAAGAACCTTGGCGACTACTACCGCTATACGGCCTCGATCCAAGAGCCGTTCGTCTCTCTTCGCGAAGAGATCGAGCATGCGAAGAAATATTTGGAGATCGTCAAAATCCGGTTCCCGCGGCATTTCCAGAGCCGGTTCTACGTGAACGAGAAGTACCTCGACGCGCGGATCGTCAAATGCTCGCTCCAGCCTCTCGTCGAGAACGCCGTCAAGTATGCCGTAGAGCCCAATAGCGGCAGCGGGACGGTCATCGTCAGCGCGTATCACGAGGAGCGGGACCTCGTGATCGAGGTCGCGGACAACGGAGGCGGCATCCCGGCGGACAAGCTGGAACAACTGATGCTTCGGCTCGACGGCATCGCCGCGCGAACGGAAGATCAGCTAAGCGGCAGTCCGTCGCTCGGCATCGCCAACGTCCATGCGCGGCTCGTGCTGCATCACGGGCCGCGTTACGGCCTGTCGATCGCTTCCTTCGAAGGAAGGGGCACGGTCGTCTCGATCCGCGTGCCGCTGGAGGACCAATCCGGAGAATTCCGGCCTGTCGAATTAGAAGAATGAGGAGGATTCATCCATGAACCAAAAGAACCGGACGGCCCGGATCACGGTGGGCGCGGAAGTGTCGAAGCATACGGTCAGCCCGTATCTGTTCGGGAACTTCATCGAGGATATCGACGACCACATGCCGGCCATGCTGGCTTATCCTCTGCGCAATATGGACTTCGAGGAAGAGGATGCGGACGGAGACGGTGTCTCCGGCCCCTGGCGGCCGCTCGGCTTCGGCAAGCATACCCGCTATGCGCTCGAGCCGGCGGCCAGAGGCCATGGCGGGCATAGCCAGCGCATTCGGCTGTTCAACAAGGACCGCTGCGCGGCGGGCATCGGCCAGGCGATCGAAGCGAAGGGGGACGCCCTCTACCGGCTGCGAATCATCGCCAGGGCTACTCGAGAGATCGCGAAGCTTCGCGTCATGCTGGTCGACCCGGCCGCGGGCGAGACGCTTGCGTCCGTCGAATTGGAGCTAAGCAGCCACAGATGGCAGAAGCTCGGCGGCACCCTTCGGGCCGCGCGCTCCTGCGCCCGGGCCGAGCTTCAGGTATGGGCGGAGCCGCTTCCGGCGTCGGAGTGGGAGGATTCGGCATCGACCGGGTACGTCTGGTTCGACCACGTGTCACTCCTTCCAGAGCAGGAGACCGGCCTGCTGAAGCGGGAAGTATTCGAGATGACCCGCGAGCTGAACTGCGGCATCCTGAGGCTGGGCGGCAACTATATCAGCCTCTATCATTGGGAGGACTTCGTCGGACCGGCGGAGCTGCGGCCGAACTACGTGAACGAGGCTTGGGAGGAAGCCGGGCAGGTGCACAAATATTTCGGCACCGACGAGTTCGTCTCGCTATGCCGGCTGCTCGGCGTCGAGCCTCAGATCTGCGTCAACATGGGGACGGGAACGGCCGAGGAGGCGGCGGCGTGGGTCGAGTACTGCAACGGCGACGTCGCTACTCCCATGGGCGCCCTCCGCGCGGCCAACGGATACCCGGAGCCTTACGGCGTCCGGTATTGGGAAGTCGGCAACGAGATGTACGGCCCGTGGCAGGCAGGCGTCTGCACGCCCGAGCAGTATGCCGAGTCCTATCTGGAATTCGCGGAAGCCATGAAGGCGAAGGACCCTTCGATCCTGCTGCTGGGCTGCGGAACCGCGAGGGATTCGCTCGCGCCGGGCTGGAACCGCAAGGTGCTGGAGCTTGCCGGTCCGGCGATGGACTTCTTGACCCTTCATATCTATCAGGGCCGCAACTTCTTCCCGATCGACGCGGGCACGCCGGGACCGGAACGCTTCCGGGCGATGACGGCGTATTCCGAGGCAGCGGGTTCGCTTTTCTCGGAGATCGAGACGCTGATCGGCGAACGGGACGAGCTGAAGCACGTCAAGCTTGCGGTGACCGAATGGAACACGATGTATTTTCCCAATCCCGATCTTCCCAATGCGCATACGCTGGAAGCGGCCGTCGCCAATGCCTGCATGCTGAACGAGATGATGCGAAGGAGCGAAATCGTGCGGATCGCCAACTTCTCCGATCTGGTGAACGGCTGGGTCGGCGGCTGCATCCGGGTGGGCGACAACTACGAACGAATGAAGAGAGCGGGCTGGAGCGGACGGGAGGAGGTCGTGTTCGGCACCGCCACGTATCATCTACTGCGCATGTATGCGGGACGTCGCCCGCATCGCCTCGTGGAGACGAGCGTCGAGTGCGGAACGTTCGACGCGGGCGCCTCGTCGCTGCCCGTTCGCTTCGACGGATTGCCGAAGCTCGACGTAGTCTCGTGCCTGTCCGAAGCCGGCGACGCGGTCATCGTCTATATCGCGAACCGTTCGCTTGACGGCGCGGAGCTGATCTGCGATCTGTCGGCATGGACGGCATCGGGAACCGCGACCGTGCGCGAGCTGGCGGGGCCGGATTGCGAGTCGCGCAATACGGTCTTCGAGCCCGAGCATCTTCGGGAGGAAGTCAGGCTGGAGAGCCTGCGGGACGGTTGCCTGGCGACCAAGCTATCGCCGCATTCGGTATGCGTGCTGGAAATTCCCCTCGACGCCAAGCTCAATCGAATCGGATAACTTTTCGAGTTTCTGTGTAACGCAATCGCCCCGGGCAACCCGCATACTGATAGCAGCAACATCCGAATATGGGAGGGCCCGGCCGAGAAGCCGGTCCGCGAATGGGGGGGCGTTATTGGGTTTGCGTATACGAGTAGAGAGGATGCAGGAGAAGATCAGCCGTTGGCGCGTCGACAAGCGCATTCTCGGCAAGTTTTTCGAGATGAACGGGAGGGATACCTACCCGGGGATCGTGGAGGACGGGATCGCCAACGGATCGTTCGAGGCGTGGCATTCGAAGCGGAAGAAAGACGGCACGAACCTGCCTTGGACGATGCGAACCGAGATCATGTACCGGGATACGCCGATGACGCCGGGACTGGCGTATCCGTGGGAACCGGCCGGCGGCCGCGAAGCTTCGTTCGAGCAGCCGGAGGGCGGAGTTCACGGCAAACCGAAATGGAAGCGATTCCAGAGAATCCGACTGTCGCCGGAAGCCGGAAGATGCGGCATCCTGCAGCGGATTACGTTGGCGGACGAGAGAACGCTCGACTACCGCATCGGGCTCAGCGCCCGCGCCTCCGCGCCTAACGTCCGGCTGTATGCGGCGCTTGAAGATAAAGACGGCACCCGCCTCGCCGAATGCGCCATCGCGCCCGGAGCGGATTGGGAGCGCTTCGACGTTCGGCTGACGCTGAGCCGCGCCAGCCGTCACCGCTACGAGGCTTCTCCCTTCGGAGAGTACCGTCTGAGCCTGACCGCAGAGACGGAAACTGCTTGCGAAATCGATCTGGATTGGGTGACGCTGGCTTCCGGCGACGCGGTCGAAGGAGTGTTCAATCCGACGACGATCGACCTGCTCAAGCGGTATCGGGTCACTTCGATCCGCTGGGGAGGCAACTACGCCAACGAATACAACTGGAAGGATGGCATCGGGCCGTGGGAACGGCGGCCGGTTCGGAACAACCTGAACTGGGGCGGGTTGGAGCCGAATTACTTCGGCACGAACGAGTTTCTGCGCTTCTGTCAGCTCGTCGGAGCCGAGCCGTTCCTGAACGTCGGCTTCAGCCATGACCTGCCGCCGAAGCTCGCGGCGGAGTGGGTGGAATACGTCAACGGCGCCGCGGACACCCCGATGGGCAAGCTGCGCGCGGAGCATGGGTATCCGGAGCCGTGGGGCGTCAAGCTGTGGCAAGTCGGCAACGAGTCTTACGGCGACTATCAATTCGGCTATACCGATTCGATAGACTTCTCCAACCGGGTCCAGGCGTATTGCGACGCGATGAGAGAAGCGGATCCGTCGATCGAGATCGTCATCGCCGGCGAGGACCCGATGTACGTCGATTATTCGGAGATCCCCGGCGAGCCGCCGATCTGGAACCGGAGGCTGTTCGAGATCGCCGGACCGGCGTATGCCTCCGGCCTCGATATTCATCAGTATACGAGGGGCATTCGCGATGCCGGCTTGCGCGGCGAATGGCTGGCGGCCAACAAGGCCGATCCCGTCTTCTACAATCAAGTGCTGGTCGCCTATCCGACCCAGTACGAGACGCTGATCCAAGGGCTGAAGCAGCTCGCGTCGGGTTACGGCATCCAAGAGCTCGTCCTCGAGATCGGCGAATGGAACCTGGAGCCCGAGACCGGCCGGGATTGGCCGAAGGCGGAGTACGAGACGATGGCGCACGCTTGCTATGTCGCCTCGATGCTCAACGCGTTTATCCGTCAGGGGGATTCCGTCAAGTATGCGTACCAGCGGGACAACACGCTGTATTACCGGGCCTACCCGGTCGATATGCGGCCGGTTAATCCGGGCAACGACACGTCTCTGCTATACGCCGACGTTCTCGCTCGTCCGGATACGGGCTGGCGCCGCGTCGAGCTGTCGACAGAAGGCGCCGGCTTCGAGATGCCGCGGACGTGGGTGCGGATTCGCCCGATGGCGGACATCCCCTACGTCGATGCCGCGGCCGTGCTGTCGGACGCCGAAGACGAGCTCGTCCTATTCGCGGTCAACCGCGATCTCAAGCAAGCGCGGACCCTTTCGGTCGAAGGCGATTGGCGCGCGGAGGCGGTCAAGCGGATAGAGGTGCGGCTGCAGCACGCCGACTCGCCGTTCGACAGGCACGAAGACTGGTACGAGACAACCGCTTACCGTATGACCGATTCCGGGCTGGAGGCCGGCCCGGACGGCCGATACAAGCTTGAATTGCCTGCCGGCTCGGTCGCCCGCATCACCATCCAATTCCACGATAAAAGGTGACAAACGATGAAAAAGCGACTCCTCCTTGTGACCGCCATTCTGGCGGCTAGCAGTCTGACCGCATGTTCCTCGAACAACGGCGGCAATTCGTCCGATTCCGGCACTCCGTCCTCTTCGGCAACGGCGCCGGCATCCGATTCAGCCGCGACGCCGTCCGCGGATGCCGCTTCGATCGACGACGGCACGGAGACGATGAACATCTCCCTAATGGTTCCGCAATACGCGGAGATGGGACCGTCCAGCGATTCCGAGCTGGTGAAACGGCTGAACGAGAAGCTGAACGTCAAGCTGGACATCCAGTGGGTTCCCGGAGCGAGCTACAATGACAAGATCAGCGTGCTCGCCGCATCGAACAGTCTGCCCGACGTCTACCGGATCACGTCCCAAGACTATATGCAATGGCGCGACAAGGGAGTCTTCCTGGACGTCAAGCCTTCGCTCGCGTCCTATCCGAATCTGACCTCGCATCTTCCCGAGAAAGCTTGGCAGGAGCTGAACGACCAGGACCATTATTACGGCGTTCCGTATTACGGCATTCCGCATCTGTTCTCGATGTCGATCCGCCAGGACTGGCTGGACAAGCTGAACCTGCAGATGCCGACGACGATCGACGAGTTCTACAGCGTGGCCAAGGCGTTCGTCACCGAAGACCCGGACGGCAACGGCAAGGACGACACGACCGGGTTCTCGATCATCGTGAATTCGAGCGGGCTGTTCGAGAACGCGGCGTACTTGATGGGCGCGTTCGGTCTCGGCAACGAGTGGGCGCTCAAGGACGGCAATCTGGTCGCCATGCAGGCGCAGACGGAGGAGTTGAAGGGCTTCGTCGGTTTCCTGAGGAAGGCGTACGAGGAAGGCGTGCTGGACAAGAACTTCCTGGTCATGAAGCCGGCCGACGCCAGAAACAAGCTATGGAACGGACAAGTCGGCATCCAGCATGTCAATCCGAACGAGGCGCTTCGTCTCGACGAGCCTAACATCCGGAAGAACTTCCCGCAAGCGGAGCTCGTTCAGCTGCTGCCGCCGGCAGGGCCGACCGGACTTCAGGCGACGCAGACGGACGGCATGGGCCAGACCAAGGTCGTCATCAACTCGAAGATCGATTCGAAGAAGCAGCAGCGGATTCTGAAGCTGCTCGACTACATGCTCTCCGACGAAGGCTACGATTTGATCAAGGAAGGCGTCGAAGGCGTGGACTACAAGAAGAACGCGGACGGAAGCTTCGAGAAGCTGGAGACGAAGGTGGCGGGCAATCTGTTCTCCATCAACTTTTTCCGGCGCGCGGACAATGCCATTCAGCTTCACAAGTACAACGATCCCGAATACGTCAAGGAAGTCGAGCAATGGCTCAGCAACAACGACAAGTACGATTGGCCGAATTACGGGCTGGGGCTGGCCGCGGAGACGGAAGCGTACAAGAAGATCAACATCGCGACGCTCAATACGAAATGGATGTCGACCATCGTCGGCGTCATCACGGGCGCCGCGCCAATGGAAGACATCGAGAAGGCCGCGGGCGATTGGCTCAAGGGCGGCGGCGAGCAGCTGACGCAGGAGGTTAACGAGATTTACAAGGCACGGCAATAAGCAGGCAGAGAAGGACAGGCGATACTCGCGAAGGTCGCCTGTCCTTCGCAAGCTGGCGCGAGGCCGCATCACCCATTCTGTAAGGCAAAGGAGAACGAATCATGAGGAAAACCGGCATCTGGGCAGTCCTATTGGTATATGCTTCCGCCTTCTTGATGATGTTCGCTTCCCCCTCGGCAACGCATGCGGATCCGATCGCCGCCGTCATCGATATCGATACGAGCGAGGCGATCTCCTACAACCCCGACTTTCGCGGATTGAACAACGAGCCCGAGCGCACGCCGATCGTGATGAACAATCCGGATGTCGTCGACGCGGCTCTGGAATACGGTCGCATCGGCTTCGTGCGCTGGCCGGGCGGCACCCCGACCAACAGCTTCTCGTGGAAGCTCGGTTTTACGGATTCCGAATTCACGGGCCAAGCGCAGAAGGAGCCTCGACGCTATTACAACCAGCTTTATTCCAAGCGCTACCAGATCGCCAAGGGCGGAGAGCAAATCTCCGACTACGTGGAATTCCTGCAGCGGACGGGAGCGAAGGCGGTCATCATGGTCAACGTCCTGCAGTACAATCCGGAGCAGGCGCGCGATCTGGCCAAGTATCTGTACGACAATCACGTGCCCGTCCTCTACTTCGAGCTGGGCAACGAGATTTCGTTCTACGTTCCGGACAGCGGCAACCAGCAGGCCGCGTTCAAGACCGGGACCGACTACCTGGACCGGGCCAAGGTATTCAACGACGCGATCAAGTTGGCATATCCGGGCGCCAAGACGGTCATCTCGATGAGCAACGGACAAGTGCAGAACTTCGACGAGGATGTATACAACTATCCGAATCGGTACTGGGACGCGATCACGACGCACCGGTTCGCGGGCAACGGAACGACCGCAAGCGCGGCGATGACGAATGCCAACGGCTTCCTGAACGGATGGGACTCCCTGATCCAGAATAATTACGTGGCCAACCTCGGCGATCCCGAGATCTTCATCGGGGAGCACGGCGTCCAGCTTGGCGGGCTGCTGGACAATACGCAGTACGGCGGCATCTATGTCAGCGAATCCGTTCTGCGCCTGGTGACGAACCCCCATATCTCCTATCTGGCGGGCTACCGCTTCGCCAACGGCGTGTTCACGCCCTCCGTCAACCATGGGACGCTGCTGGAGGACGCTTACCAGGACGGGACTGCCATCGATACATCGGCGCTGGATTTCGTGCCTTATTACAGCACGCCCGCCGCATCGCTGCAAGTCGTCGACGGAGCCGTCAATCAGGGCTCGACGGCTTGGGGCACGACGGTCACGGGCGGAGGAGACGTCAGCATGACGGGCGGCACGATGCCGGCGTTGTTCGCGCAGGCTTTCAAGGGAGATAACGGGAAGAACTACGTCGTTCTGACCAATAAATCCGCCAATGAGCTCGAGGCGGATATCCGAATGGACGGCAGCACCGTAACCGCCGCCATGACCAAAACCTACACGACGTCGGCCGATCCTCTGGCGACCAATAGCGCGGCCAGCCTGACGGTCGTCGCGGTGCAGTCCTCCGCTACCGGGAACCCGGTGCTCGTGCCTCCTTACAGCGTCATGAGGGTAGAGTGGACGCGCAGCGCGACTCCGGAAACTCCGAGAGCGCCCGCGCTCATGAATACGGAGGTTGGCAACCAGTCCGTGACGCTGAAATGGCAATCGAGCGTAAACGCGACGGGCTATAAGGTGAAATACGGAACCTCCTCCGGCAGCTACACGACAACCGTGGATGCGGGCAATGCGTTAACGCAGACCATCTCGGGACTTTCGAACGGAAGCACCTATTACTTCTCGGTGACCGCTTATAACTCGGGAGGGGAGAGCGCGGTTTCGAACGAGACGTCCGCGAAGCTGTCCGCGCCGGCGGCTCCGATGGCCAGACGGGCGTATGCGGAGACGTCCGGCAACATCGCCGTCGAGTGGCAGAGCGTGCCGGGTGCCGCGGGCTACAAGCTGAAGTACGGTCCCGCGCCGGGCTCTTACCCGAACGAGATCGACGTCGGCAACAACCTCGGCAAGCTCGTCACGGGCCTGACACCGGGCACGACGTATTACTTCGCGGTCACGGCTTATAACGGAAGAGGAGAAGGAGCCGCTTCGGCAGAGATGACGGCTGCCGCCGCGGGCGCGCTGCCGCTCGCGCCGCACGATGCCGCCATTACGAGCGAGAGCTCCACGTCCATCGGCATAAGCTGGGTTCCGACGCGAACGGAGACGTACCGCGAATTCTTCGAGGACGGCATGGCCAATTCCTGGACGGCCAAGACGGGAACTTGGTCCGTCGTCACCGACAACGCCCGGGGAGCGAGCTTCTACCAATCCTCGCTCTCGGGTACCGGACTGACGATATTCGACAGCAGCGCGACAGGCAGCTATGAAGGGGAAGCGATGTTCGAGCCGGTCGCGGCCGATGCCGGCAAAGCGGCATATGCTTACGGAGTCGTGGCGAGGTATGTAGACAATTCCAACTATTATAAGTTCGTCTACAACGTGAACGAAGACAAATTCAAAATCGTGAAGGTCTTGAACGGTACGGAAACCGTGATCGCCTCGAAGACCCGGGCTCAGGTATTGAACGGAGCGAACGCCGCGGCTTTGGATTTATCGCACCTGCTCCTGCATATCCGCGTCGACGGCAGCACGATCGAAGGCTCCGTCAACCAGTTCGGGCCGATTCTGACCGTCACCGACACGGCGCATCCGACCGGCAAGTTCGGCCTGTACACCTTGAACGAGCGGACGAACGTCAATTGGACGCGAATCTACCGCAACAACGCGGACAGCTACACGGTCTACCGGAGCACGCAGCCGAATACGAATTTCGCCGTTCTGCAAAGCGGCATTACGGGGACGTCCTATACCGATTCGACCGCGGCGGCCGGAACGACTTATTACTACCGGGTCACCGCCGAGAACGGCAACGGCTCTAGCTACCACCACTCCAACACGCTTCGCAAGAATTAAGGAGAGCGACAACGATGACGACCTCAAGCCAATCCAAGCATCATGCCTATATCATGGGGTACTTCCGATCCGGTCCGGGCCAGACCCACAAGACGGAGCAGCTTCATTATGCCTATAGCCGGGACGGAAAACACTGGTACGAATTGAACGGCAACAAGCCCGTATGGTCGGCGACGATAGGCGATGGGATCCTCCGGGATCCCTTTATCGGGCAAGGGCCGGACGGCAGGTGGCATCTGGTGTTCACGATGCGCCCGCAAGGACACTCGATCGGGTATGCGGTGTCCGACGATCTGATTCATTGGACGGGAGAAACCGCGCTGCCGCTTATGCGGGATATTCCCGACACGGTCAACAGTTGGGCGCCGGAATTCAGCTACGATCCGGCAACGAGCGAATTTCTCGTTTATTGGGCTTCGAGCACCGGGAAGGATCTGAGCAACAGCAAGCACTACTGCGCGCGCACAAGGGACTGGCTCGCTTTCTCGAAGACGGAATTGTTCTTCGATCCGGGCTTCCAGACTATCGACGCCAGCCTGGCGGAGCATGGCGGGAGCTATTATATGGCGGTCAAGGACGAAAGCCACGTTTACGAGCCTCTGAAGCGCCCTCAGCCTCCGATGAACTTCCTGGCCGTTGCCGAACGGCTGGAAGGACCTTACAAGAGGCTGCCCGGCATCCAGACTCCGGATTACACGGAAGGGCCGGCCTTTCTATGGATCGACGCCGAGCAAAAGTGGCTGCTGATCTATGATTATTGGGCTTACGGCAAATTCGGAGCGATGGAATCGGAGGACATGCTTCGCTGGTCCGCGGAGCTGGACGAGAGCCGGGTTCGGTTCCCATACCGGGCTAGGCACGCGAGCGTGTTCCCCGTCTCGGAGGAGCGGCTGCGCCGCTTGCTGGACCGGTACGCGCTGCTCGCGCATTACCGGACGGCGACTTACGCGCCGGTGCGGGTCGCCGCCCGGGAGACGGACGGTTTTATGCACGACGCGTTTACCTTGCGCTCGGTAACGATGCGGATCCATCCGAACTCGGAGATATCGGGCACGCAAGTGCTGTACGACGAAGGCGACGAGCGCAACGGGCTGGCGCTGCGGATCCGCGGCGGCCGGCTGGAAGCGGCCGTCTGCTCGGACGGCAACCGGCTGACCGTGACCGCCGATGCGGGACTTCTGGAACCGTCGCGTTGGCATGACATCGCGTTGACTTATGAAGACGGAACGCTAACCTTATACGCGCACGGACGCGCGCGAGCGCAAGGAATCGCCCCGTACGCGCTCGTCGGAAGCCATTCCGGCGAGGGCGGCTACGGAGGCCGATTCGGCGCGGACGCGTTCGGCGACCGTTCCGGCCGCGACGCGTTCGACGGCGCTATCCGTGACGTGCGCGTTTATTCCGTCCCGCTGCGGGAGAAGGATTTGGCGCTGGCGGCACAGTCGTAGCTCTCGCCGCCGGTTCGGGAGAAGGCGATTAGGGAGAGGTTATTTCGAAGCGGGTTGCAAGTCGGCGGAGAGATCCGCGGCAGGCAGCCCGCTTCGTTTCACGTCGACATCCGATTAGGAGTCGATCCGATCCTTATCTTCTGCCTCTTAAGCCGAGTCTGGACCGGGAGCCGCTCCGGTGAATGCCGCGCGTCTCGGCCATGTCGTCGCAGAAGACGTCCTTGGAGGAACAAGTGTAGATGTGCTGGGGAACCGGGACGCAGTGATGGCGGCGGATCACCTCGACATGGTGCACGACTTGCACGACTTGCGGATGATAGATGTCTTCATAGACAACCTGCGGCGGATCATAGACCGTTTTGGTCGGACATTTCGGGCAGTCAGACAAATCAGCCATCTCCTTTCGTGGGGTGTGCTCCATTATACGAACAAGGCGAATGTTATGCTTGTTTAAATGCCTACTGGCACCTGTCCTCCCCATAAACGGGCAGATGCTAGGGGAACGAGCTTCCGGGCAAGGCGAATATCGGAACGATGGGGACGATTGTCCGTGGAGGATAACTAAAAAAAGAAGCCGGTACCCGCCCGTGGGCGGATGCCGGCTTCCCTTGTTCTATTCGACGAATCGAATCGTGTTGTTCTCTAGCGACGCTACTCTCGCAAGCGATTCTACTCGGAATCCCGCGTCTAGCAGAACCTGGCGTCCGTTCTGGAACGACTTCTCGATGACGATGCCGATGCCGGCGACCTCGCCGCCTGCCTGCCGCACGATCCGGGCGAGCGCAAGGGCGGCTTGTCCGTTCGCGAGGAAGTCGTCGATGATGAGCACGCGATCCTCCGCGTTCAAGAACGACTTGGAGACCGTGATTTCGTTCTCTTCCTGCTTGGTGAACGAGTAGGCTTTCTCTGTATAAATATCATCGCGAAGAGTCAGCGATTTGCGCTTGCGAGCGAAGATCAGATCCACCTCGAGCCGCAGAGCCGCGAATACGGCGGGGGCGATTCCGGAGGACTCGATGGTGAGAACTTTGGTGATGCCGGCATCCGCGAACAGCTCCGCGAAGGTGTCGCCGATCCCGGACATAAGCACGGGGTCTATGCGATGATTGAGGAAGGAATCCACCTTGAGCACCTGGCTGCCGAGGACGACGCCGTCTGTCAGGATTTTGCTTTTGAGCGCTTCGATGACACATATCTCCTTTGTTCGCTTAAAATATCACCCTCCATTATACACGATCCTTCGCGGCGGATTCTCGTTTTTTTGCATCCCAAGAGGTTCGGCGTATATTTTGTCCTTCTCCCTGACACACTTTAGACGGTGCGTTTAATTGGCAAGGATAGGGAGGATTCCATAAGTTGAGAGCATACGGACAAATCTGGGGGCGTCGATTGTCGTTATGGACGCTGTTGATCGCTACGTTGACGGCAGGGGCTACCGGAACGGCGTCGGCATCGGAGGCGGGGGCGCAATCTGCCGGGCAAGCCGAGCCCTCCGGGGAAGTAGGGAGACAGATCGCCGTCGTCATCGACGATTTCGGCAACAACATGAAGGGTACCGCGCAAATGCTCGACCTGCCGATCAAGCTGACCGCGGCGGTCATGCCCTTCCTTCCGTCCACGAAGCGCGACGCGGAGGCTGCGTTCCAAAAGGGGCACGATGTCATCGTTCATATGCCGATGGAGCCCGTAAAGGGAAGGCCGAACTGGCTGGGGCCGAACGCGATTCTGACCTCGCTGTCAGACGAAGAAATCCGGAAGCGCGTGGAGATGGCGATTAGCGACGTCCCGCATGCCGTAGGAATGAACAATCACATGGGCTCCAAAGCGACCGCCGACGAGAGAGTCATGCGCATCGTCCTGCAAGTGTGCAAGGAGAAAGGGTTGTTCTTCCTTGACAGCCGGACGTCTTACAAATCGGTTATTCCGAAGGTCGCGGCGGAAGTCGGCATTCCCTTGCTGCGGAACAACGTGTTCCTCGACGACGTGTACACGACGCGGCACGTCTCCAAGCAGCTGCAGGTCGTCCGCGAGCATCTCGGCAAGCACGAGAGCTGCGTTACGATCGGGCATGTCGGTCCTTCCGGGCTGATAACCTCGGGCGCTCTTCGGGAAGCCATTCCCCAGCTGGAACGAGACGCAAGGTTTGTGAAGCTGACCCAGCTGCTGCCCCCGGATCCCCCGTTGCCGGCAAATAAATAATCCGAGAGGCCATCCTAAAGTTCGTAAACTTGGGATGGCCTCTATTGTCTCGATTTGCATCCATTCGGTTCTCCTCACGAAGGGGAAACGCAGAAGTAAGCGAGAATGCCGTCGGCAATCGCCAGGGCGACGCGCGATTGGCCGCGCGGAGAGATAAGCATCTCCCGGTCCCGGGAATCGCTAAGAAAGGCGGTCTCGACGATAACGCTGGGGACTTTGACCCGATTCAGCACGTAATATTTATTGCTCGGTACCGGCAATCTTCTCGAGCTCTGCTGGCGGTTCAGGCCATCTTGGATAAAAGCGCCGAGAAGGGCGCTCCGGCCTTCGTCTTGGTGAATGACGATAGGACCGCGATTGCCGCGTTTCTTCGACCAGTTCACATGGATGCTGACGAACAGCTCGGGCTCGATGACGTCGCTCAGCCCTTTCCGTTGGGCGAGGTCCCGGTTATGCCGGGAAGCGCTCTGCCATCGATTATCGTCGCTAAGGGCATAATCCCCGGTACGGTTAAGAACCGCCTTGATCCCGCGTCCTCTCAGCACGATGTACAGCTTACGGGAGATGGCGAGATTGATATCCTTCTCCATAACGTCGCCCCAATGAGTTCCGGAATCGATCCCTCCGTGCCCCGCATCGATCAACACTTCCGCTGTGGGAAGGGTGTGCCGGACATGGGATAGAGGCTCCGGGCTATCCAGCCGCTGCGGGGGAGGAGCCCACGCTCCTAGCAGTCCCGCTCCCGTCAAGCCGATGGCCGTCAGCCAAACGATTCTGCTTAAGCCGCCGCCGCGCAACAACATCCTCTCACGATCCTTTCCATTGGGAGTAAGCCGAGTTCCGTTTAACGCCTCTTTTATCGTGGCTCGGATAGGGGAATCTCATACGGCTATGTTAGATTGAGGTTCCGTTTGATTCGAGATGCGGCAGGGCATGCTAAGAAAAAGCAGAGGGAGGGATGACGGATGGCGGGAGAAGGCGCGGAATTGGCCAAGGAGATGTTCAAGCGAGTCGCGACGTATTTGACGACTCCTGCCCAGGGAACGAAGCCGGAGAAGGAACGCAAGCGCAGCCGCAGGCTTCCTTGGTATACCCACGTGTTCGGGGTGCTGCTGCCGATGGGCATGCATCTCTGGTGGCAACATAGGCGCAGAAACAAGCCGCATGCTCCCGGTTCTTGACCGAGGGCTGCGGCTTGTTTTCTTTATGGATAAAATAGACCCAGTTGATTCAGCGAGGCAAGAGGAATGAAGCGGGTTCCGTTCATGTCCAGCGCCGCGTCCAGCCTTCCGCTTGTCCACTGGTGATAGCCGATAACGGATAGAGCGTACAGCATCTTGTCGCCGAAAGGCTCGGAGACGTAACGGAGCGGCAGGTTATCGGATAACCGCTTGGAGAACGACGTTACGTCGGAGGCGTCGAAGGGCTTCTCGCCCGACAGCCAGGGCAGACGCTCATAGGGATCGAAGGGGGCGTTCAGCACAAGGGTCCGCGTTCGGTCCGGCGATCTATCGGAACCTTCGGAAGCCTTCGGGTTAAGAACGGATAAGGGCTTGGACCCGATCGCGATCGAGTCCCAGGATTCGGGGTTCAGCGGAAGCAATTCGTCGCTCTTGGCGTCGAGCCAATAGGTGTCGGAGCCGATGTTCACCTTCCAAACGGCGGCGAACGGATGGACATAATGCATGGTTGCCGTGTAGCCGGCATTCGACAGCGAGTCGATCAAACCGTTGGCGAACAGCGACTGCTTAAGCGAGGCTTCGTCGAAGAGCGGCTGTCCTCCGAGCCCGTACTCGCCCAATTGGTAAGTGCGATCGTCCGCGGCATAAGCGACCAGGTATCCGATCGCTTGCCCGTTCGGCTCGTGAACGGTAACGAGCCAGCCGTGCGTGCCGGGGCCGAGCGGCTGGATTCTCAGCTTCGAGTTTTTCCAAGAGGCGAATGCCTCCTGCTCGGATAGGGTGCTGACCCAGCTGGCCGCTTGCTTCATTAGGGTCTCGCGGGAGGCGGATTCGGCGGCGGTTAAGGCATGGACGGCAGGGCTGCTGCGGGCTTGCTCAATGGAAGCGGAGGCCGCGTTGCCGAAAGGCAGCAACATGGCGAAGAGAAGCAAAACCGGCGTGGCGGCGCGCAGCTTGATCATGGTTCGAAAGCTTGGCAAGATTCGCATGGGGATTCACCTTCCCTTTTCTACTCGGAATCCGGTCGGCCTGTCTTGTCCGCTTCTAGCATTATAATGGACAAGCGCTGCCGATCCTGTTAGAACGTGTCGGGCGCCGCATAGGGTGTCCGAACTATTTTCATCGAACCATAAGCTACTCAATGCCCGGCAGGTGGAAAATGCCGCAATTGATCACGGATAGAGAGACCCTCGGGCGATACTGCCAATCGATCTCGCTGGCGCGCTGGCGGTATCTGGCGGAGATCGCGTCCTTCTGCTCCTGCGTCGCCGATCTCTCGATCATCGGCTTGTAATACTGATCGACGCGCTCCAGCTCGTCGAGACGCCGCTCCTCCGCTTCTTCCGCCCAACGGAAGTCGCTCTGCTTGATCCGGCGCTCCAGAGAGCTCTCCAATTGGTTCATCGCCTTGCGTAGAGACAGCCCGTTGCGCAGGAGATGGACGTTGGAAGGAAGCCGAGGGGTGAGCTTCGTTTCCCTTAGGCGCGCGAGAAACCGTTCGTCGATGACGCCGGTCGCAAGCGAAATGCCGATCCCGTACAGCTCCTCGCGCCTCATGTCGCATTCGTAGCTGACCTTGAAGTTCGCGCCGAGCCATGCCGTATAGGGCTGGGAGCCGAGAGGATTGCCGGAGCCGCGCGACGGCTCGGCGAACAGGGTGACGCAACGCCCCGCCTGCTTGATCGTCTCGAAGAGCTGGGTCAGCCGCCTCGAGCCGAAGTAGACATCGTCCTGGATGACCCTGACGCCGTTCGGCAGAAGCGGAGCCGTCTGCGAGGCGGGCGCGGCCGGATGGGGATCGAACAGGCTGGCATGCGTCGGCGCCGAACCGGATGCGGCCTCGTTGTCCGTTTCTCCGGGCGCCGCGAAGTTCCAACGGAACGTCATCGTCTCCGGTTCCGTTCCGGTCCGATCGACGAAGTTCCAATAGTAAGGACGGTTGGTCAGCGCCCGGTCCGCCTCCGGGGACAGCTTGACGGTGACGTGATAGGGGCTTTTCTCGATAATGTGGCACTGCGTCGCCTGCAGATAAGCGAGGGCGAACTTCTGCGCTTGCTTCGCGTTCATGGCTTTCGCTCCTTCCGCAGTTGGTTCTTCGCGTCGAGAAGGGAGTCTCCAAGCCCGTCTATCTTCTTGCGCAGGTCGGAGGCGTCGCTCGATTCCAGCACCATTCTCGCCAGCTTGCGTTCCAGCGATTCTTCCTTTTCCATCCGCTCCACGATCTCGTCCAGGTCCCCGATTACCATTTCAAACATGTTGATTTTCTCATGGAGCAGGTGTACGATATGTTCCTCAATGGTCCCGTACGTGCACAGGTTGAAGATATTCACGTCCTCCGTCTGGCCGAGACGGTGGACCCGGCCGATTCGCTGCTCGACCCGCATCGGATTCCACGGAAGATCGAAGTTGATGATATGGTGGCAGAACTGAAGGTTGATTCCTTCCCCTCCTGCCTCGGTAGCGACCATCACTTGGGCCCGCCTCCGGAACAAATCCATCATCCAATCCTTCTTACCCCGATTCATGCCCCCGCGATAGGGGACGGCCGTCAGGTCGTGCTCCTTGAAGTAGCGGATCAGGTAATCCTGGGTGGCGCGGTACTCCGTGAACACGATCACCTTGTCGTCGATATTCCGGATGATCTCCATCGTTTTCTCGGCTTTGGTGTTGGATTTGATGTTGCGAATGAGGTCTACCAGCTCCCAGATCCTGTGCTGAAGAGGAGAATCGGGGGTGACCTTCTTCGATAGGTTGATCAGCGTCAGGAACACGGCGTCCCGGCTGGAGCACACCTCGCGCTGAAGGGTGACGAGAGACAGCATGCTGGCCATGTCGCCCTTCTCCGAGCGGGTATGCTGCCGAACGTATTGCGTCACCCCGTCGTAGAGAGCCTGTTCGTCGTCGGAGAGATGGAGCGGGACGTTCGTCACGGACCGCTTGGTGAATTCGAGCGAGCCGTCGCTTCGCCGGTTGCGGATCATGACTTGTCCCAGGGCGGCATGAAGCCGGTCCTCGTTCTTGGCGGTGCGCCGATCGGCCACGAAGTTGCTTGCGAATTCGCCTTCGCCGCCGAGTTGGCCGGGCTTCAGCAGGGTAATGAGATTGTAAAGCTCGTTCAGGTCGTTCTGCACGGGAGTCGCGGTCAGCAGCAGGCAATATTTCTTGCGCAGATCGCCCGCGAATTGATAGTTGCCCGTTCGTTTATTTTTAAGTTTGTGAGCTTCGTCGATGATAAGCATGTCGTACTCGCTGTCGAGAATGACGGCGCGATGCGGGTCGCGCTTCGCCGTGTCCATGGAAGCGACGACGATGTCGTTCGCCCAGTGGTAGCCTTTCTTCTGGGCGATCGCGGAGATGCCGAACTTGGCGTTAAGCTCGCGCACCCATTGCAGGACCAGGGAGGCGGGCACTAGAATCAGAGCGCGCTTCACGAGACCCCGCACCATATATTCCTTAAGAATAAGCCCGGCTTCGATCGTCTTGCCGAGTCCGACCTCGTCCGCCAGGATGGCACGGCCCCGCATCTCGTGCAGGACGCGCCGGGCGGTGTCGAGCTGGTGCGGAAGCGGCGTGAGTTGGGGAAGCACCCGCAGCGATTGGAGCTCGTGGAAGTCGTCGATGCGGCAAGCCTCCTCGGCTTCCCAAGCCATCTGATACAGACCCCAATCGTCCCAGGGGCCGTTGCGCTCGATCCGTCTCTCCAGCTCTTCGAACGAGCTTCGGTCGACGTAGAGATCGACGAGCGGATGGAGCTTGCGGGCAGGCTGCGCCGGCTTCGGTTGGTTATCGGTGTCGGAGCCCGGAGCGGCCAGGCCGTCAATGGACGTCTTAACCTCCTCGGCGGCGGGGGTGACGGTCAAGTTCTGCAGCGGATCGTAGCTCAACGTGGGTCAGCCTCCTAGCTCTGTCTATCGCGAGCGGCCTGTGCCTCTAATGCTGCGTCTCGCGTGGCGGAATAACCTTTAGTATGAACCAACGATAGGAATTCAAACCTAATCGGACTATGAAAAAGAGAGATATTCGGAGGATGAGCGAGGGTGTTCGACCTCATCGGGCATCTTTCGAGGAGACAGGTCTTTTGTTCGGTGGAAGCCCCATATGTGGTGTAGTATAATGAGAAACGCACACTATATATTGAAATTTTACATACATTGTTGGATGATGAGAGTATGAGGAACGTTGCTGCAAAGCCAATAAGAGAGGGTGTACCGGATTGAAGACGACGGTGGAGACGAAGCGGTTAGAAGGACTAAGCGAGAAAATTTTCCTGGACCGGTATGCTTGGAAGAACGCGGAATCCGATCAGGCGAAGGTCGGCGACGTCGTCCTCGTGCTGACGAAGGACGATCCGAAGTTCCCGGCGAAGGAAGTCGGCGAAGTGATTGCCCGGGAAGGACGGATCGCGACGGTTCGGACGAGAAGCGGCGAAGTCGTTCAATCCGAGGTGGAGAAGCTTACTCTGACGATAGAGAAGACTCCCGAAGAGATGTGGGACCGCTTGGCCGGAGCGATGTCGTCGGTCGAAGCGCCGGAGAAGCAGAAGGAATGGCAAGAGAAGTTCCGCTGGCTGCTGGACGATTGGAAGCTCGTTCCGGGCGGACGGATCGCCGCGGGAGCGGGCGCCAGCGACGAGCTGACTCTCTTCAACTGCTACGTGATTCCTTCTCCTAAGGACAGTCGCGGCGGCATCATGGAGACGCTGACCGAGATGACCGAGATCATGGCTCGCGGCGGCGGAGTCGGCATCAACCTGAGCTCGCTTCGTCCTCGCCGCGCGGTGGTCAAGGGCGTGAACGGCTCCTCGAGCGGCGCGGTATCGTGGGGCGGCCTGTTCAGCTACACGACCGGCCTGATCGAGCAAGGCGGCAGCCGCCGCGGCGCGCTCATGCTCATGATGAACGATTGGCATCCGGACGTCGTCGACTTCATCACCGTCAAGCAGACGATGGGCCAAGTGACGAACGCCAACCTGTCCGTTTGCGTAAGCAACGGCTTCATGAAGGCGGTCAAGGAAGACCTCGACTGGGAGCTCGTGTTCCCGGACACGAAGGATCCGGACTACGACGCGCTGTGGGACGGCGACCTCGACAAGTGGAAGAAGGCGGGCAAGCAAGTCATCCCGTACCGCACGGTTCGCGCTCGCGAGGTATGGAACACGATCATCGAGTCCGCCTGGAAGTCGGCCGAGCCGGGCGTCGTCTTCATGGAATACTACAACCAGATGTCCAACAGCTGGTACTTCAACCCGATCATCTGCACGAATCCGTGCGGCGAGCAGGGACTTCCGGCTTGGGGCGTCTGCAACCTGTCGGCGATCAACCTGTCCAAGTTCTACGACGCCGAGAAGCACGACGTCGCTTGGGAAGAGCTCGGCCGAGTCGTTCGCTACTCGACGCGATTCCTTGATAACGTCATCGACAAGACGCCTTATCACTTCCCCGAGAACGAAGCGAACCAGAAGAAGGAGCGCCGCGTCGGTCTCGGAACGATGGGTCTCGCCGAGCTGATGATTCGCCTGGAGGTTCGTTACGGCAGCCCGGAGAGCCTGGAGTTCCTAGACAAGCTGTACGGGTTCATGGCCAAGGAAGCGTATCTCGCTTCCACGGAGATCGCGGCCGAGAAAGGCTCGTTCCAAGCGTTCGAGGCGGAGCCGTTCCTGCAAAGCGGTTTTATGAAAAACATGCATGAAGTGTACCCGGAAGTGACGGAAGCGGTTCGCAAGAACGGCATGCGCAACGTCACGGTGCTCACCCAGGCGCCTACCGGCTCCACGGGCACGATGGTCGGCACGTCCACGGGCATCGAGCCGTACTTCGCGTTCGAATACTTCCGCCAGAGCCGCCTCGGCTTCGACAAGCAGCTCGTGCCGATCGCGCAAGAGTGGAAGGACGCGCATCCGGGCGAGGAGCTGCCGGAATGGTTCGTCACCGCGATGGACTTGTCCGCGAAGGATCACATCCGCTCGCAAGCGGCGATCCAGCGCTGGGTGGACAGCTCGATCTCCAAGACGGCGAACTGCCCGTCCGACTTCACGGTCGAAGAGACGGCCGAGCTGTACGAGCTCGCGTTCGAGCTCGGCTGCAAGGGCGTTACGATCTACCGCGACGGCAGCCGGGACGTTCAGGTTCTGAGCACGTCCAAGGACGAGAAGAAGGACGAGGCTCCGGCAGCTTCGGAATCGGCTGGCGCATCGGTAGCGGCAGAATCGGCTCCGGCGGCGGAAGCTCCGGCTACGGCCGGCGAGACGGCCGCGATCGGAACGCTTGCCGAATCGCTTCCGGTGAAGGCGACTCCGCAGCAGCTCGGCGTCTTCGACAAGCAATACAAGAAGCGTCCTAAGGTGCTGCGCGGCGCGACGTACAAGTTCAACACGCCGTTCGGCATGGCGTACATCACCGTCAACGACATCGACGGCACGCCGGGCGAGATCTTCCTGAACGTCGGCAAGGCCGGCTCCGACGTGTTCGCGATGGCGGAAGCGCTCGGCCGCGTCTGCTCGCTGTTCCTCCGGTACGGCGACCATGGCAACAAGGTGCAGCTGCTCGTCAAGCACCTGAAGGGCATCGGCGGCTCCGGCGCCGTCGGCTTCGGCCCGAACCGCGTCGAGTCGATCGCGGACGCCGTCGCCAAGGCGCTCGAGCTGCACGCCGACCTGCTCGCCGAAGAAGAGCAATCGGCCGCCGTCGAAGCTCCGATCGCCGCGACCTCCAGCGCGTTCAACGTGCTGAACGACCACGGGCATGGGGGATCGAGCTCGCTAGCGCCGTACGCGTCCAAAGACTTCTGCCCGTCCTGCGGCTCGGCTTCGCTGCTGAACGTGGAAGGGTGCAAGACCTGCGCGAATTGCGGGTATAGCAAGTGCAGTTAAGATAGGATGAGGAAAGCCCCCGGGGACGGGGGCTTTTTTCATTTGAAGCAGAATCAACCTAAATTCGGGAGACTCGGAAAATAAGTTGTAGACAAAAGGTCTCCTCTCCATTATTGTGCAGGGAGAACCGTTTCTGCGAATCTCTTTTCAGAGAGCCAACCAGACGTAACAGGAGGAAGAGGTGCGGATGATGCATCCTTATCGCAGTCTCGTAGCATAGCGAAGAGAAGGATTGCGCCATCAAACAAACAGCAGATGGGAAGCACTGGCGCCAGTGTTTCTCCGTCTGCTTTTTTCGATTGCAATGGTTGTCGCCAGTACCGTAGGTTTATTCCGCCGAAAAACGTTTAAAACAAAAGGCAACCCTGTGACCGTATGTCTTCATCAATGGCCGTCCGGAATACTCTGCATGCGAAGCGAGCTTGCGTCGGGCTAGAATATAAGAACATAAAAAAGATCGCCCATATTCTTCAGTGTATTCTACTTCGTTGATCCAAATCTCATATACGGTGCCCGAGGACTCATAAAGACATGGCTTTAATTTTGTCTATTACGGAATTCTTGGGGGGTACACCCATGATGCTTCTTGAAGATCTTAATGAAGTGCGGAGGAGCCAGGAAGCCGAGCTGGCTGCTGATCTCCGCGATCTTGAGCTCCGTATCGCGCAGGAGATAGGCGGCTCTCTCCATTCGGGTCCGATAGAGATAGTCTCCGATCGTCTCCCCGGTGATCGTCTTGTATACCTTGGACAGATAGACGGGATGAAGCCCGACATGATCGGCTACGAGCTGAAGGGAGATGCCTGCAGCCAGATTACCCTGAATGAACGCGCGAACCTTGGAAGCGATCTGACGATGGGCATCCTCCATTCCGTCGGAAGCTTTGGCGCGAATAGCCCCGATCCGGCTCTCGGCCCAATCGAGGATTCGCTGTCGGGAGAGATGGCTTTTCTTCCTTAATAGCAGGTCGAATTCCTCTCCGAGCTGCTCCTCCACGGTGCCGTCCTCCGCCGAGAAAGCGAGACTGAAAGCGGAAGAGAGGTAGAGCAGAACCGTAAGCAGATGATCCGGAGTTGGCTCGGCATCGGCCTCGTTCCTGAATAACATTCTGCGAACTTTAGCCAACGCTTCGGCCCAATTGCCTTCTTCCAGCAGAGAAGGAAGCAGCGGCGGCTCAAGAAGCGAGATTCGCCGCCTATCGTTAACAGGAGCGAGAGCGTCTTCCGTCGAGATAAAATAACTATGATGACGCCCCGCATTCCGTTGGATAGATGATATCGAAGACAGGTACGTTTCCGATAAGCCGTTTGGGAATTCGCCGATTCCGCTCAGGCAGATCGTCAGGGAGCCTTTTAAGAATTTCTGAACGTGGTTCTGGAATTTGACCGCGTAGGAATCGGCCAACGCCATTCCATCCTCGACACGGCTGCGAAGGAGGAACACCAGATATCCCTGCTCCGTCGCGCCGTGCCAAACCTCGTACAAGTCCTGAAGCACTTCTTCCGCGATATTGCTTACGGCGTATTCGAGCAAGGACAACGACTTAAGGTCGTAGCCGGAGAAGTCCTCCTCCAGACGGACGACCATCATCCGATACGGGCCTCCAGACCGAAAGTCCAAGCCAAGAATCGAGAGCCTCTCTTCGAGTACATCGCTGCGAAGCGGCCTATTCCGAAGCAAGTCGTTAAGCAATTGGTTCCGAAGCATGGGCAGGTTCGCATGCAGGGTTTGCTGCAATCGCCTATGCGAGCTGATCTCCAGCCATTCACGTTCGATATCCTGGATGCCCGATCTCACGGCCCGGATTAGTTCCTCGATATCGACCGGCTTCAGCAGGTAGCTCATCGTTCCATATTGAATCGCCTTCTGGGCGTATTCGAATTCATCGTGACCTGACAATATGATACAGCGAATCTTGCGCGAGAAGCGGCGGATACGTTCGATAAGTTCAAGTCCGTCCGTCTCAGGCATACGAATATCGGTCACCAGCACGTCGATGGCGTGCTTGTTCGCGATCTCCAACGCTTCTTCCGCAGAATAAGCGCAATGGACTTCTTCGATACCGTAGTCCTCCCAAGAAATCGTTAACGCCAGACTGTCGACGACAGACCGTTCGTCATCTACGATCAGCAATTGATACATGCGTTAATCCTCCTTCACAACAGAAGCTTTCCAATGCAGTACGACCGCCAAACCTCCCTCGGGGCGGGGTTCGATCTCCATTCCGGAGGGAGGATCGAAGTGTACGCCCATTCGTTGGGAGACGTTCCATAAGGCTCGTCCCATCGAATCGTCAGGCGGCAATTGCAGTCGTCCGAGCAGATGCCGGATCTCCTCTTCGGACATGCCTTTCCCATCGTCTTCTACTCTGATTTCATAGGATCCGTTCTTTAGCTTTCCCGATACCTTAACCCATCCCGAGCTTCTTTTGTTCTCGATCCCGTGAATGACGGAATTCTCGACCAAAGGTTGAAGCAGCAGCTTAGGTACTCGAAGCCGAAGCATGGGCTCCGGTACGTCGATCTCGTAACTCAGCCGATCCATCCGCAGGCACTGGATTTCCAAATAGTTGCGCACGACACCAAGTTCCTTTTCCAAAGTCGTTATCGGCTCATCCAACCGGGTCGAATAGCGGAAGTATTCCGCCAGGTTTTTGGTCATCGCCGTGACGGCTTCATCGTTCCCTAATCGGGTCATATTGTTAATGAAGAATAAGCAATTGTACAGAAAATGAGGGTTAATCTGAGCCTGAAGCTGTTTAACCATAGCCTCTCGGGAGGCAATTTTTTCTTTATATACTTTCTCGATCAAATCTTCGATTTGAGCCGTCATGTCGTTAAAATTCTCGTACAGGATATCGAACTCGTTGCGGCTGACTTTCTTGATTCGGTAAGAGAAGTCCCCGTGCTTAAGAAGGCGGACTCCCTTTAACAATGTGACGATCGGAACTTGGACCTTGCGATAGAGGAACACCGCGATTAGGACTCCGGCAAGGAACAGAGCGATGCAAGCCGCATAGAAGTAATTCTGCGTTCGGACGATAGGCTGCAGCGCTTCATTAGAGGGCAGATAATCGATTAGGTACCAACCGAGCGAATCGGCGAGCAAATAATTGACCATGTACGGGGTTCCATCCAACTTGACGATGGCGGTTCCTTCCGGCTTGACCAGCCTCAGATTGGCGATAATTCCTTCGATTCGCTTCGGATCCGAATCACTGTTCGCAATGATCGAGGCGTCGGCTTTGTAGAAGAACGGATCATTGTGTTCGATTTTCGCTTGATCGAGCATCTGCCGGATGTTGTCCCGTGGAAAAGAAACTTGAATCGTATATCCGGTATGAAATCGATAAGAGATAAATGTCTCCCTGGCTACATCCAGGATCCATTTGTCCTCGTCGGCTTTGTTCGGAACCGATAGAGGAGTAGGGGAGGAGCCGATCCATTGATCCAGAACGGGAGAATAAATGGCAATCTGATTGTTCCAGCCCTCCGAGAAGCTCTGAAGGTTCATTTTGTCCGTCAAATCCAGAATGAGCTTTACCTGATCATAGCTGTCCATAAGGTCGATAGAAGGCAAAAGCCCAAGTTTCTTATCGGCTTCGAGCGCCATGCCCAGCATATCCAATTGTCGTACGCTATGGTCCAGATTGTTCACGACGAAACGGATGCGATTCAGATTATTCGTTTGAATGTCTTGTTTGACCGTGGACAGGCTGATGTTGATCGTATAGGAATACATAACGATGACGATCGTCGTCGTCAGCGCAAGCAGCAGAAGGACGCTGTAGAAGGTTCGGTATTGTTTGAACATAGATCCGGTCCCTCGTTTTGTCGAATTGGATGCCTTGTCTTCGATTATAGAACATATCGCGTACGAGAAGGGAAGAAGTTAAGATTGCGTTATTCGTCCTTTGGAATGCATTATTTCGCCTGTCTAGCCGCGGTTTTACAATGAAGGCATCTCGTATGACAACTCAACATGGGAGGATATCATGAACACGGCAACGACCATCAAGAAAAAAGAGAAAATCGTAAGGCGAAAAGATAACTGGCAGTTGTATCTCATGTTATCGCCGGCGGTGGTTCTCGCGTTTATTTTCGTTTACATCCCATTCGGCGGAATCGTTATGGCTTTCCAAGATTATAAGCCGTACTTGGGCATATCCGGTTCGAAGTGGGTCGGATGGGAACAATTCAAGTTCATGTTCGAATACCCGGATAGCGTTCAGGTGTTCTGGAACACGCTCCGGATCTCTTTGCTTAAGTTGTTCTTCGGTACGGTCTCTACTCTGACGTTCGCTCTTCTCATCAACGAGGTTCGCAAAAAGTTCCTTCGAAGCGCGGTCCAGACATTCGTGTTCTTACCCCATTTTCTGTCTTGGGTCGTGCTCGGCGGAATCTTCCTTGAAATTCTCGATCCGACGAACGGATTGGTGAACGAGGCCTTGAAGGTCATAGGCTTTGACCCGATCTTCTTCCTCGGAGATAATAACTGGTTCGTTATTACGGTTGTCGCGAGTGATGTTTGGAAGGAGTTCGGTTATGGTTCCATCGTTTTCTTAGCCGCATTGGCCGGAATCAATCCCGCGCTCTATGAAGCGGCTCAATTGGATGGGGCGGGCCGTTGGAAACAAACGCTGCACATCACGTTGCCATCTATTGTCCCAACGATCGCCGTCGTGCTTACGTTATCGATCAGCCAGGTGCTGAATGTCGGCTTTGATCAAATCTTTAACTTGTACAATCCTCTAGTATATGGCAAAGGAGACATTATCGACACCTTCGTATACCGAATGGGGCTAGTTGATGGCAATTACAGCTTCTCCACGGCAGTCGGTCTCTTCAAATCCGTCGTCAGTCTCTTCCTCATTCTCGGCGCATACCGAATCGCTTATAAGGTCGCCGGCTATAAAATCTTCTAAGGAGTGAATTCACTTGCAACCGACGACTACAGCCGAGCGTTCATTTCAAATTTTCAATCAAATTCTGATGGTATTTCTCGCCCTGGTTTGTTTGGTGCCGCTGCTTCATGTGCTTGCGCTATCTCTAAGCTCGAGTGCGTCCGTCATGTCCAATCAAGTGACGTTCTGGCCGATCGGTTTAAACTTCAATTCTTATGAGAAGGCGCTTGAGAATCCGACTTTCCTTCCGGCATTAGGGTTATCCGCAAAGCGTACGATCCTTAGCCTGGCTGTCAGTCTCCTCGTGAACTGTCTAGCAGCTTACGTTCTGTCTAAGGGAGGAGGCCGGGACGGAATTGCCGGTTACAAGGGGTTTGTCGGTTTCTTCATCGTGGCCATGCTATTCAATGGAGGCATGATTCCGACCTACCTTCTCGTAACCAAGATCGGGCTATATAATTCGATCTGGGCTCTTATTTTGCCGAGCGCGGTCAACGTATTTTACTTGATTCTGATCATGAACTTCTTTAAGGCACTTCCTAAGGAATTGGAAGAGGCAGCCTTTATGGATGGAGCTAATCACTGGCAAGTGTTCGCGAGAATGTTTCTACCGCTTTCGTTACCGGTTCTGGCTACCGTCGGCTTATTCATGGTCGTGAACGACTGGAATGAATGGTTCATGGGCTCGATCTATATGAAAGGCGACAACGTTCCTCTTAGTACGCTGTTGAAGTCGATCATTTCGGTTCCTATCGTGGATGCATCCAATGCCAGCGAGGTGGCCAAACTGAATAATCGCTCCATTCGAGCCGCCCAAGTTCTAATCGGGGCGCTGCCGATTCTGCTTATTTATCCCGTTCTTCAACGTTTCTTCACGCAAGGAATTGTCATCGGCGCGGTCAAGGAATAGAAGAGCCCTGCCGGCCATGTTAAGATTCCGTTATGCCAGGTTTGTTTCGCGCTATATAACCAATATGTAAGCGTTTCTATAATAAAAGGGCAAACATCATTTATGGCCATAGGGGGCTAATAAGTATGAAAAAGAAAGCAAAGATAGCGGCTTCGATTCTAGCGATGTCCGTCGGAATCGCTTCGCTTGCGGCATGCAGTTCGAATAACGGAAATTCCGAAGAAGCATCTCCCAGTCCTTCCTCCAGCAGCCCTGCGTTAAATATCGTTGACGGTAAAATCGATCATGCCGTTACGATTACAACCGTCCGCGGCGAGGATCCGACCGCTACATTTAAGAACGGAGAGAATTATTCGGATAACGTTCACACTCGTTGGGCTAGAGATACTCTAGGCGTTGACATCAAAACGCTTTGGACCTCACCCACCGGCGACGGCTCTTACGACACGAAGCTGAAGCTTATGCTCTCGTCCGGCGACAAGCTCCCCGACATCTTTGTCTCTACGCAGCAAGAGACGACGAGCATGTTCATCGAATCGGGGAAGGTCATGGACGTGTCAGAGGCGTTCGAGAAATACGCTTCGGCGACGTGGAAGGCAGCTCTGGCGGAGACGCCGACTGCGTGGCAGCCCTTCATGAAGGACGGCAAGAAGTACGCCATCCCGGTTATCCGCCAGAACATGGGCACTCAGTCTCCGCTATGGATTCGGCAGGATTGGCTGACGAAGCTTAATCTGCAGGCGCCGACGACGCTTGAGGAACTGGAGAAGGTCATGGACGCGTTCGTGAACCAGGATCCGGACGGGAACGGCAAGAAAGATACTGTAGCGCTGGATTTCGGCATGAAAGACGCGTTTCTAGGCTACCCAATCGGTGATACTTCGTGGATCTTCGGCATGTTCGGTGCCATTCCGGAAAGATGGTATCCTGGCGAAGACGGCAAGCTGCAATACGGCTCGATACAACCCGGCATCAAGAACGCGCTTACGAAACTTAAAGAGTGGAAGGACAAAGGTTATATTGCAACCGATATCGCCTTGCATGATTTCAATAAAGTCGCGGAGACAGTCGCGGCTGGCAAGGTAGGCATGCTGGGCGGCGAGAACTGGTTGATGGTATACCCGGGTTCTCTGATGCTCGCTTCGAATCCGACGGCCATGTACGTCCCTTATACGTTGCCGACAGGCGAAGGCGGACAAAAGACGCTTCGCACGATCGGAGTTCCCTATACTAGCGCGATCTTGATCAGTAAAGACATCACCGACGAGGCTCTGCAAGCGTTCTTCCATTATCAGAACACGTTGTATACTGCCTTCGAGAGCGACGATCCGTTCTTATTTAAGGGATTCCAGGAAGGCTATGATTATGTTATTAAGGACGGCAAGGCCGACATGAGCGAGCAGGACATTCCTGGCGGCAAAGCCGCAACGATGAAATACACGTTGACGGGCGCAGCTTCCATTTATCCTTCCAAGACTCTTGCGACGGACATTAAGATCGCGAAAGGCGAAGAGTTGACTGGTTCGGATTTGGCATCCATGGCGACGACGGGAATTATCGGAGTAGATGCAACCAATCCTTTGGAATTGATCACTAGACAAGCTACTCTTGTCGCGATGGAGCAGACGGATTCCGACGTGCCGGAATACTTCCTCGGGTCTTCCACCGATACGATGTCCTCGCGCAACGAATTGTTGAAGAAAATGCAGATGGATACGTTCACGAATATCATCTACGGCAAGGCCTCTCCGGATGAATTCGATTCGTTCGTGAAGAAGTGGAAGTCTTCCGGCGGCGATGACATCACGAAGGAAGTCAACGAGTGGTACGATTCGGTCAAGCAATAAACCTACAACAACCGCGGCGGCTTCGGGGATACCGAAGCCGCCGTCCCTTTAACAGCCGAACAAATGGCGCAATCTCATATATCGCGAGGATAAATGCTCCTATAATGTTAAATTCAATCTAAAGATGCATGGGAGAGTAAAATATGACAACATGGCAAATGGAGTATTTTCGATCTCCGTCTAAACGATTCCGTCCGCGAATGCGATGGTGGCTACCCGGCGCGTTCATGGAGAATGAGGAAATCAAACGGGAAATCGAGTGGATGGCGGAGGCAGGTTACGGCGGTGCGGAAATTATTCATTTCTTCCAGATTCCGAATGTAGAAGTAAAGCCCTCAGATTATGGCCGATATGGGTTTGGGGGTCCGGAGTGGAACGATCGGATGAAGGCAGCGCTAGAAGCGGCAATTCCGCTAAACTTCCAATTAGACTTCACGATCGGACCGCTGTGGCCGATTGCGACTCCCGCCATCATGGATAAGAACGATGAGCGGTGTGCTCAAGGGCTTCACGTGGGAACGATCATAGTAACAGGAAGTTATAGCGGCGAGATTCCCGTTCCCGCGACAATCGATCCGGAAAGGAATTATAAGCTAACAGCCGTAACCGCAGCTCGCCAAGTAGAAGGCGGGGAGACGGTAGGCAACCTGAAGACGCTCGAACTGGAGACGGCCGTTGATCTAACGCACAAGACACGAGGCAAGCGCATCGAGTGGACGGCACCCGATAGCGGCAAGTGGTGCCTGTTTGGCTTCTGGAGCCAAACAAACGGCCAGATGAACGATTCGATCGGAGCCCCCGTCATCGATCATTATTCGAAGGCTTCCGCCGATGCGGTGACGGGTTTCTGGGAGGAGCACCTTTTTGCAGATCCGTACATTCAATCACTGTATGAGAAGAACGCCGGCAATTTATTCTGCGACTCGATCGAGCTAAACGCGACTATGCAAGGAGGAATGTACGGCGCAACTCCGATGGCCGTCGCGATCTGGTCTCCGAGCGTCTTGGAAGAGTTCCGTGCCCGTCGGGGCTATGACTTGACTCCTTTTCTTCCCGCTATCTTCGTTAAGGGACTCTATCAATTGGGCGCGGGCAACAGAACGGACGGAAACTCGGAGTACGATTTCGCCGAACGCGAGGCGAACGGCCGCATCCGAAACGACTTTTTCACTACGTTGACTGAGCTGTTTCGCGACAATCATTTGCGGACGTTAAGACTATGGGCGAACGGACACAACATGAAGCTTAGATATCAGACCTATGGGATGACCACGGAGTTGACGTCAGGTTTAGCCGAAGTCGATATTCCCGAGACGGAATCGCTTGGCTTCCGCGATTCGACGGACGGATATCGGCTGCAGTCGGGGGCGGTTCATCTCTATGAGCGCGAGATTTATTCCATCGAGGTCGGTGCGGTGATGGGATACGGCTATAAGCAAACCTGGACGGGTCATGATTTCGGTCTGTTATGGCAGTTGCATCGCGGTTTCTCGGCTGGCGTCAACCAAGCTGTGCTCCATGGCATGTCCTACGAAACAGCGTCCGCCTCCGGCCATTTCGAGGCGATGTTCAAGTGGCCGGGAATGTCTCTGATGGGCAGTATGTTCTCGAATGAATGGGGGACTCGCCAACCTACCTCCAGGCATGCCAGAGCATTAACGGATTATATTGCGCGAAGCCAATACGTTTTGCAACAAGGAAAGCCCAAGGTCGATTTGGCGATTTACCGGCACCATATTGACGGGATCCATGAAGGTATGGGAACGGAGCTTACACCTTATGAGTTAGCGGGATATACGTATGATTTTATCAGTCCCTGCCTGTTGGAGACACCGAGTGCCAAAGTGGGAGAGTTTAACGGGCAACCCGCTTTGGCCGCGGACGGGCCGGCTTACCGGGCGATTATCGTCGACATGCGCAAGAATACGGTCAGCGGCGATTGGATGTCTTCCGATCTCCCAGTCGAGACGGCTGAACGGTTGATCGCTCTAGCCTCAGAGGGACTTCCTATCGTTCTAGTTGGAAACATTCCCTGCCGAGTCGTCTCTTATCCGGGAAGCATTGCTGACCTGAAAATCCAGGAATCTCGATTACAGGAGCGGATTGCCGTCTTGCTGGATAGGCGTACAGTACGGCTTGTTCCAGATCAAGCACATGTATTCGAGGCGTTGGCTCAGCTCAATGTCGTCCCTGCGGTGCAATTCCGAAGCGGATTACCCTTATTATCTGCTCGACGTAACCAAATAGGATGCCAATACTACTTCTTATACAACCCTAGCTGTGATGAGACCTATGACGGAGAAGTTCTGCTAGAGGGGCGGGGGGTTCCGGTTCGTTTGAACGCTTGGGATGGTTCAGCGAACCCAATAGCGGCGAATTTGTTTCCACTTGGGCGTGCTGGAGTGAAGCTCCGACTGGCCCCGAACGAATCAGCGCTCTTCGCTATCCTCGAAGAATGGCCCGAAGGGGACGGTCTGGAGAGTCCGAAACCATCGGGTACAGGAAAACACGTCGTTATGGATTGTTGGTCGCTAGAGGTGGAAGGTTGGAGTCCGGGCGATCAACCGACCTCAACTAAGCTCGAGCATATCGAGGTGGAGCTGGATGAGCTTCGTTCCTGGACCGAACTGCCGGAACTGCGATCCGTGTCCGGAATCGGCCGATATCGAACGGAACTTCGACTGGAAGCTCACGGGGGGAATAGGAATTCCGTCATTCTGGACTTAGGTGAAGTGAGTGATACATTCCGAGTATTTGTGAATGGGAGGGGGATACAAGGCGCGAATCAGATCGGCCGTCGGATTCAGATCGGCGAATATATCCAATTCGAAGGAGTTAATACGCTAGAGATCGAAGTAGCGACGACTTTGAACAACGCTTTAATGGCGTCGGATCCGAATCGTAAACCGCAAGAGTGCGGATTAATGGGACCTGTAACAATCTATTATAATATTTAGCTTTAGAGGTATGGGGCCGAATTCGGCTCCTTTTTCCGCATGTACAACCAATTATTTCTTGCATGATACGAAATGTTAAGATAGTGCTATTTGATCTTTGAATCGCGTTATATAACGCTACCGAAGCCTCCGGTACACTTTTAGATATGCACGCACCCATTGTCGGACTAGGAGGCATATCAATGGAGAGAGAACTTTCGAACAAAGCGCTGGCGGGAGATGCGATGGGGCAGTTTGCCCTCAATATAGGCACAGGCTTATTAGGAATGATCACTTATTATTATACCGATATCGTCGGGGTGTCGGCGGGAATCGTAGGCACGATCATGCTCATGACCAAAGCGATCGACGCCTTCGCGGACGTAGGCATGGGCGTTCTGGTCGATCGGACGCGTTCTAAACATGGTCAGGCAAGGCCTTGGCTGTTGTGGATGATGGTTCCTTTGTTCGCGTCCATCTTGCTGTTATTTTCGGTGCCGGATATAGGGCGGGACGCTAAGATTGCCTACGCCGTGGCAACCAATATCCTTTTCTTCGTGTTCGTTTACACGCCTCTGTCGATTCCCTACGTAAGCCTGATGGCTTTAACGACGCGAAATCCGGCCGACCGCGGACTTATGGGGGCGTTCCGGGCGGGGGCCGGCTATTTGGCGGGCATGGTCGTAGCCATAGGTTTCGTTCCGATCGTTAATGCCATGGGGGGCGGCAGGCTGGAATGGACAATGCTTGCGGCGATCTTCGGCGCCATTGCCGCAGCTGGAGTTTACGTCGCCTTCCGTTCGACGAAGGAGAAATATAACACGCAACAACTGAAAGACAGCGGCGATGTGAAGAAGACGTTAACGCTTTTCTCTTCCTTCAAGTTGCTTTTTACGAACCGGTACTGGCTTATTATCTTCAGCGCGGGGCTGTTGTCCCAGATTCTATTCGGGTTATCGGCGACTTCCGGCATGTATTATGCGAAGTACGTCTGGGGCGACGTCAATTTGGTCAGTCTGATGGGCGGCATCGGCCTCATTCCCGTAGCGATCGTATTCTTGGCATCGGGGCCGCTGATGAAGAGAATCGGCAAGCGCAACACCGCAGTCCTCGGTCTAGCAATTGGCACGCTTGGGATCCTGCTTAGAATGATGGATCCAGAGAGCATATCGCTCGGCTTGGTTGGGTCGCTTGTACAAGCCTTCGGCATGATTCCCCTTATGATCGTTCTTCAGCCCTTGAATGCGGACACGATCGAATACGGCGAATGGAAACACGGTCAACGCATCGTCGGATTGACGAACAGCGTGAACAGCTTCGGCGGCAAGATCGGAGCCGCATTGGGGACGGCGATAATCGGCTGGATGCTGGCATGGGGCCATTATGTGGAGGGCGCCTCCGAACAGAGCGCGGCCGCGAAGCAGATGATCATTACGTTTAACTTGCATATTCCTCTGGCGATTTATATCGTCGTTGCTATTCTGCTGTGCTTTTTCTCTTTAGAGAAGCAATATACGCGTATTCTTGACGATCTGGAACAGCGCAAGGGAACTTTCGGCATGTGAGGGGAGGATCAATCATGAACGCAGATTGGTTTGAACGAAGAGTCGGAGCCATCTTGATCGCTTTCGCTTCGAATGGAAAGGGAAAGCTGAATTACGGAAGCAAGCCAATCCGATTCGAGCGCGGCGATTTGATTGTTCTTCCGATAGGCGACGAGCTGGACGTTGCAGCCGACGAGGAGACTCTCGCTTACCTGCAGCTCGTTTGTCGCAGGCTTGTTTCCAGCGACCTGGGAATGGCTGCGCCGATTCTTCCGATGAGGTGGAGGGTACTCCCGCCATACGCGGAGGAGTTCGAACGGCTTCTAAGCGGTTTGCCTAAGGGTGAACGACTTTCCTCTTCAGTTGGAGGCTCCTCCCCTGGATGGGAGACGTTCATGGATTGGTTGCTGCGGGAGCCGGAGAAGTCGGAGCTAAAGCCTTTCGAGCAGGACGAATCCCCGATCCGCCAAGCTCTGTCCATCATGGGCTGCCGATTCATGAATTCGCTATCCGTCACGGAGATCAGCAGACTTGTCGCGATGAGCACCCGGCATTTTCAACGTATGTTCAAGACGGTCACAGGAAAGTCGTTCGTGCAGATGCTTCAGGAGGTTCGGATTCGGCACAGCTGCGGATTGCTGCAATTCACGAGGCTAAGCGTCCAATCGGTCGCGGAGACCGTCGGCATCTTCGATATGTACTCTTTTTATCGCCTTTTTCAAAGCCATTGCGGGATGACGCCGGGTGCATTCCGCTCAAGGATGCAGTCCTGATTTCCCCCCTGAAAATGGCGCGATTCCACATCGTTTTCGCCTCCGCGGTCTGTTATTTTCAAGGAGAAGCAACATTCTTAAACGAGGAGGAATTCGGGCATGCACGAACATCATCGAAGAGCTTTGGAGGCGCTTGCCGAAGAGATTAAGCAAGACCCCGACGTGTTGGCGCTGGTGACCGCGGGCTCCGTCGCTCAGGGCAGAGCGAGAGAGTCGTCGGATGTGGATGTTTTCTTAATCCTGAAGGACGAAGCTTACGAGAGACGCAAGAATTCGAATGATTTGTCTTATCTGAACCGCGAGATCTGCGATTACGAGGGCGGATATATCGATGGGAAAATGGTGAACGTCCGGTTCCTGGAGCTGGCGGCGGAGAGGGGAAGCGAGCCGACCCGGAACGCTTTCGTCGGATCCAAAGTCGTTTACTCGCAATTGGAAGGCCTTCAATCGTTGATCGACCGGATTCCGGTATACCCCGAAGAGAACCGCGAGCGTAATCTGCGCGATTTCTATGCACAAATTTATTTATACGGCTATTATTTCTCGAATGAAGCAGCCCAGAAGGGCAATGTATACCTCCTCCATCATTCGGCAACGCAGCTCGTCCTGTTCGGCGGCCGAATCATTCTCGCCCATAACCGATTGTTGTTCCCTTGCCACAAGGACTTGATGAAGGCAGAAAAGCAAGCGCCGTACAAGCCGGAGGGGTTCGCGGAGCAGGCTGAAGTCCTGCTGAAGGAGCCGACCGTAGACAAATGCATGTCCTTCGCGGCGATGCTGCTCGGATTCCGGGATCCTGGCATTCCGTTCGAGCAGGCTGTCAGCTTGTTCGTCGACAACAACGAATGGAATTGGCTCGAGCACGAGCCTCCTCTAACGGATCGTTAATTCAAGTGGCTCGCAGAAAGGATGAATTCCCATGATCATCACTAGATTAAAAACAAATCGAATCCCTAATCCATTAGGTTTTTTCTTAGGAGAGCATCCCCGACTTTCTTATGTGGTGGAAGAAACGAACGCAAAGAAGCAAACCGCCGCCCGGATTGAGGTTGCCCTGGACGAAGCTTTCGCCAATTCCATTTATGATAGCGGTAAACGAGCCCACATTGACAGTCTTTCCTTCGAGCTGCCAATCGAGCTTACGCCGAGAACCCGATATTATTGGCGAGTCGAGGTTTGGGCGGACAACGGCGATCACTCCGTTAGCGAGACGGCCTGGTTCGAGACGGCTAAGCTGGACGAGCCTTGGGAGGCGAAGTGGATCGTTCCCGAGATGGACAAGGAACAGCACCCGGTTCTCGGCCGTACGTTCGAGCTGGCCGGTCCTATCAAATCCGCGCGAGCTTATGTTTGCGGACTGGGCTTATACGAGATGCAACTGAATGGATGCAAGGCTGGCGACGAATATTTGACGCCTCACTTCAACGCTTACCAGAAGTGGCTTCAGTACCAGACGTACGACGTCACCGATTTGCTGCGGCAAGGCGAGAACCGGGTGGAGGTCAGCTTGGGCAACGGTCTCTACAAGGGGCGCTTCGGCTTCGAGGGCGATAAGTCGGAGCTGTACGGAAGCGAGTTCGCTCTCTTGTGCGAGATTCGCGTCGTCTACGCCGACGGAACGGCGGAGGTGCTGACTTCCGACTCGGATTGGACGGCTACGAGAAGCCGGGTCTTGAGCGGCAACCTTTACGACGGCGAAGTTTACGACTCGACTTTCGAGTCGATGATCTCGTACCCGGTGCGGGCGGCCGAGCTCGGGTATGATCGCTTGACGGCAAGGCTTAGCTTGCCGGTTGTCATCAAGGAAGAGCTTAAGCCGATTGAGGTCATCCATACGCCGGCAGGCGAGACCGTGCTCGATATGGGCCAGAACATGGTCGGCTGGATGCGATTCAAGACCAGTGCTCCGAAGGGAACGATTATCCGACTCCAACACGGCGAAGTGCTCCAGGACGGCAACTTCTACCGCGACAACCTGCGCACGGCCAAAGCGGAATATGTGTATACGGCCAATGGGGAAGAGACGGTCGTTCGACCGTACTTCACGTTCTACGGCTTCCGGTACGTGAAGGTGGAAGGCTGGCCGGGCGAACTTGATCCGAACGACTTCACGGGATGCGTGCTCTACTCCGACCTGGAGCAGACCGGCAGCTTCGAGACGAGCGACCCTCTCGTGAATCGACTGTTCCTGAACGCTCTGTGGGGCCAGAAGGGCAACTTCCTGGACGTTCCGACGGACTGCCCCCAGCGGGACGAACGGATGGGTTGGACGGGAGACGCTCAAGTCTTCTCCGGTGCCGCCTGCTTCAATATGGACTCGTATGCGTTCTATCGAAAATATGGCTACGACATGGGCAAGGAGCAAGAGGATCGCGGCGGCATGGTGCCAATGGTCGTCCCGGCGGCGAACGTCCAAGGAGGCGGCTCCAGCGCTTGGGCCGACGCGGCGACGATTATTCCATGGAATGCTTATCTCCATTACGGCGACAAGGCGATCCTCGAGCAGCAATTCGACAGCATGAAGGGCTGGGTCGACTACATTATCCGCGCCGACGAAGGCTCGGGAGGACGCCGGCTGTGGACGGTCGGATTCCACTTCGGCGATTGGCTGGCGCTTGACGGCAGCAATCCGGATTCCCCGATGGGCGGCACAGACACGGACTTTATTGCTTCAGCTTATTATGCCTATTCGTCGCGATTGGTCGCCAAAGCTGCCAAAGTGTTGGGCAGGGAAGATGAGGCCGACTATTACGAACGGATCTCCGAAGAAGTGAAGCAGGCGATCGAGGACGAGTTCTTCTCCAGGAACGGACGTCTCGCATTGGATACTCAGACGGCGCATGCGGTCGCTCTTTACATGGATCTGGTTCCGGAGGCCTTTAAGGTAAGGGTAAGAGAAGGATTCGTCCGAAGGCTGAAGCTGGACCGCAATCATCTGAGAACGGGATTTGTCGGAACGCCTTACCTGAACTTCGCGCTCTCGGACAACGGACTCGAAGAGCTCGGGTATACGTTGCTGCTGAACGACGATTACCCAAGCTGGCTGTATGCCGTCAAGCTAGGCGCCACGACCATCTGGGAGCGATGGAATTCGATTCTTCCGGACGGCAAGATCAGCGGAACCGGCATGAACTCCCTGAATCATTACGCATACGGCGCCATCGCGGAATGGATGTACCGGGCGATCGCGGGGATCAATCCTACCGAAGAGTCGCCAGGCTTCCGACATGTCGAGCTTGCTCCGAAGCCGGATTTTCGCTTGAAGTGGGCGAGAGCCCAAGTAAATGCCGCATCCGGCACCTATAGGAGCGAATGGGCCTTCGATGACGAAGGCGGGCTTGAATTCCGCTTCGAGATTCCGTTTCATTCGACGGCCCGGGTACGGTTGCCGCGCGCCGACGCCGCGACGCTGGAGATTGAGGGGCCATTGTCGGCGTCAGAGGCGGCGGTTCAAGAGGGAGAAGACGCCGTGCTTGAGCTGGACAGCGGAAGCTATGCGATCCGGTATCTGCCGACTCGAAGCTACATCAAGATTCTGAGCACGAGTACGCCGTTGGCCGAGCTTGTTGCGAACGCGCGCGCGCTGGAGTTGATCGCGCCTTTGGTTCCTCCCGGCATCGAGCTGAACCCCGATTCGCTCCGGTTGACGATCGGCGACGCATCGCCACGAGAGCTGGCTGTTTATTATCCGATGGACGAGAGCTTCTTGGAGGATCTCGATTTGAAACTGAAAGCCATTAGCAACTGAGGATCGTTAGCCAGAGGGAAAGGAGCTTGACATGAAACATTTCTCGTTGGATCTCACGAACGAAGGAGTTGCTCTGACGGCCTACCTATTGGATTCGTCGGCGGAGATGCCTAACGCGAACGTTCGACCGGCTATCCTTATCTTCCCGGGCGGGGCTTATCGGGTTTGCTCCGACCGGGAAGCCGAGCCGATCGCCCTGGCCTTCCTTGCGGAAGGCTATCACGCCTTCGTCCTGCGCTATTCCCTGAACGAGAACGCGGCTTTTCCCCGTCCGCTTAATGACGCTGAGGAAGCGATAGAGAGGATAAGGGAGCACAGCGAAGAATGGGGAATCGATCCGGACCGGGTGGCGGCCTGCGGATTCTCCGCGGGGGGCCATCTGGCTGCCGCGCTAGGAGCGATGGGGCGGCTTCGCCCCAATGCGCTTATTCTCGGATATCCCTGCATCCTGGAGTCGATGGGCGGCATTCTGCCCGCGCCGATCCCGGATGTAAGCAAAGCCGTCGATGGAAGGACGCCTCCGACCTTCCTGTTCCATACGTACTCGGACACGCTCGTTCCCGTCGGCAATTCCTTGGCGTTCGCATCCGCGTTGGAGCGCGCCAAAGTTCCGTTCGAAATGCATGTTTTCCAGAATGGCGTTCACGGCTTGTCTCTCGCGAAGGCATCGACTTCCGGCGGTTCGAAGGCGATGGCGGACGCGGACGCGGCCAAGTGGTTCGGTCTCGGCGCCGCTTGGCTGAATAATGTCTTCGGGGATTTTCCCGCCGATCGCGAAGGATCGTGGGACGTTGAAGTCGAACAGTTCGGCGTGGACGTTCCGCTTGGCGTCTTGTGGAAGAACGCGGAGTGCAAGCGTCTCGTTCTCGAGAGACTTCCCGTTCTGCAGGAGAGCCCGCAATTGGACGACGCGATGGGCGTTCCGCTTCGAATGGTGGTCGAATTCGGCGGAGGCTTGCTGACGAACGAACAGCTTGACGCACTGGATCAAGCTCTGCGAACGGTACCCGTAAAGGCGAATAAAGAAAGGAGGAGCGAACAATCATGAGCCGATCTATTCGCGATATCGTCGCGCAATTATCGTTGGAAGAGAAGGCCGGTCTCTGTTCAGGAGACAGCTTCTGGATGACCAAAGCGGTCGAGAGGGTGGGCATTCCGTCCATCATGCTGACGGACGGTCCCCATGGCTTGCGCAAGCAAGCCGGAGACGCGGATCACCTCGGCCTTAACGCGAGCGTGCCGTCCACTTGCTTCCCGTCCGCCGCCGGAATGGCCAGCTCTTGGAACCGGGAACTGGTTCGCCGCATCGGCGTCGCGCTCGGAGAAGAGTGTCAAGCGGAAGGAGTAGGAGTGCTGCTCGGTCCCGGAGCCAACATTAAGCGTTCTCCGTTGTGCGGCCGGAACTTCGAATATTTCTCCGAAGACCCTTATCTTACCGGCGAGATGGCCGCAGCCCACATCGAAGGCGTGCAGAGCCAGGGAGTCGGCACGTCGCTGAAGCACTTCGCCGTCAATAACCAGGAGCATCGCCGCATGACGACCGATGCGGTCGTGGACGAGCGAACGCTGCGAGAAATCTACTTGACCGGCTTCGAGTCCGCGGTGAAGAAGGCCCAGCCTTGGACGGTGATGTCCGCTTACAATAAGCTGAACGGAACGTATTGCTCCGAGAATGAGACTCTTCTCACTCGGATTCTTAAGGAGGAGTGGGGGCACGAAGGCATCGTCGTCTCGGATTGGGGCGCCGTCAACGAAGCCGCGGACAGCGTCGCGGCCGGCATGGAGCTGGAGATGCCGTCAAGCCACGGAGAAGGAGCTCGCAAGATCGCGGCAGCCGTGCGCGCCGGCAAGCTGTCCGAAGATATGCTGAATCGATCGGTCGAGAGGCTGCTGTTGGTCGTCTTTAAGGCGGCGGACAACCGCAAGCCTAATGCCTCCTACGATCCGGAAGCGCATCACAAGCTTGCGCGCGAAGCGGCCCGGGAGACGATGGTTCTGCTGAAGAACGAAGGGAACCTGTTGCCGCTTCCGAAGAGCGGCAAGCTGGCGGTCATCGGAGCCATGGCAGAGAAGGTCCGCTATCAGGGAGGCGGAAGCTCCCATATCAATCCGACGAAGCTGGACGATATTCGGGAGGAAATCCGCCATTCCGCAGGCAAGGCTTCGGTGGGCTTCGCATCCGGCTATCTGCTGGATAGCGACGATCACGACGATGCTCTGATGGAGGAAGCGAAGAAACTGGCTGCCGGATCCGATGCGGCGGTGCTGTTCGTTGGGCTGCCCGACCGTTATGAGTCGGAAGGCTACGACCGTACTCATCTGAGCTTGCCGGCCAACCAGATCCGGCTGATCGAAGAGATCGCATCCATTCAGCGGAACGTCGCGGTCGTGCTTAGCAATGGCGCTCCGGTTGTCATGCCATGGCTTGGAAGCGCGAAAGCCGTGCTGGAAGCGTATCTGGGCGGACAAGCGGCCGGAGGAGCGATCGCGGACTTGCTGTTCGGCGATGCCAATCCGAGCGGCAAGCTAGCCGAGACATTCCCGGCCAGCCTAAGACATAATCCGTCGCATCCCTACTTCCCCGGCGAAGGCGATCGGGTGGAATACCGGGAAGGGATCTTCGTCGGTTACCGCTATCACGACGCGAAGGATATCGAGCCGCTCTTCCCGTTCGGCTTCGGTCTAAGCTACACGACCTTCGCTTACTCCGACCTTGAGCTTGACCGAAGCGATATCGTCGACAGGGATACCGTCAAGGTAAGCGTCAAGGTAACCAACACGGGCGATCGTTTCGGGCAGGAGGTCGTGCAGCTTTACGTGAAGGATATCGAGTCGACCGTCATTCGTCCGGAGAGGGAACTGAAAGGCTTCGCCAAGGTTGCGCTGCAACCCGGAGAAACAAAGATCGTTCGCTTCGAGCTGGATAAACGAAGCTTCGCGTTCTACGATGTCGAACTCAAGGATTGGCGTGTCGAGACCGGGGATTTCGAGATCGGCATCGGCGGCTCGTCCCGCGATATCCGGCTGACAGCGACGCTTAAAGTAACCTCAACGCACGAGATCGTCCCGCACTTTCATCGCAACACGACGCTGGGAGAACTCATGAGCAACCCGGCCACCGTGCCGATTCTAGCGCAGCTTCAAAGCATGGCTCCTTCTTCCGAGCCTCAATCGGAAGCCGTGAGCGCGGACATGATGATGGCGATGATGCGCTACATGCCGCTTCGCGCGTTGCTTCCGTTCACGGGCGGCGCGATGACCGAAGAGCACCTCGCCGGGCTATTGCAGCAATTGAATACCGCCGTTCGGGCAAATTCCAATCTAGCGGAGGGAACAAGCATGACGTATAACGGAGATTCCAAAATCGGCGACTTGCTCGCGAACGAGACGACGAAGGCCTTGCTGGAGAAGCATCTGCCGGGCATCTCGACCAATCCGATGATCGAGATGGCGAAGGGCTTCACGCTGACTCAGTTGGGCGCTCTTCCGCAAGCGGGCATCCCGGTGGACACGCTGGATGCGCTGCTCGCGGATTTAGGCGGCGTGGCAAGCGAAGAAAATCCGACTCATGCAGCCCCGGCATCGGAGAGCCCGAAACCGACTGCTAGCATCGGCGCGCAGGTTGCCGTCGTCACGGGAGCCGGCAGCGGCATCGGTCGCGCGTCTTCCCTGAAGCTATCCGAAGCCGGCTTCAAAGTCGTGGCCGTCGACTTCAACTCGGTGACGGGCGAAGAAACGCTGAGCCTCATGCGCGAGCAGGGCGGCGAAGGTCTCTTCGTGCAAGCCGACGTCTCGAAGGAAGAGGACGTCGAACGTTATGTCAAAGCGGCCATGGACACTTATGGCCGAATCGACGCCTTCTTCAACAACGCGGGCGTGCTGCAGAAGTTCACGCTTCTGGAGAACCTGGACGTCACCGAATTCGATCGCATCCTGAATGTCAACGTTCGGGGCGTGTTCCTCGGCCTGAAGCATGTGCTCAAGGTCATGCACGCTCAAGGCTCGGGCTCGGTCATCAATACCGCTTCAACGGCAGGGCTGCGGGCCGAACATAGCATGTCGGCATATACGGCGAGCAAGCACGCCGTCATCGGTCTCACGAAATCGGCGGCGATCGAATACGTCAAGAAAGGCGTGCGCGTGAACGCGATCTGCCCGGGCGGCGTCGATACGGCGCTGACGCAAGCGGTTCCCGCCATGATGCAGGAGTCCGGTTATGTTCCGGAGGAGTTCCCGAACATGCGGATGGGACGCTTCGCCGATCCGGCCGAACTGGCGGAGATGGTGGTCTTCCTCGCCTCCTCGAAGTCCAGCTATATGACAGGATCGGTTATCGCGGTAGACGGCGGGTTGACCTTATAGTTCATTCAAAGGCTGTCCCGAAGTCATTAGACTTAGGGATGGCCTTCCTTCTTCGTTTGAGTTGCCGATATAATCGCCTTTCTATGTTCTTCACGCGCTAGCCCAACTGTTTTCTAATCCCGTTAGACCGTGTTAAGATAGGGGCTATTACCAAGTCCTCCGGGAGATATCGTCATGAAGATAACATTCCAAAAGCTGAACGGACTCCTAGCGAAATGGAAGTGGAATAGATGGAGCATGAGAAGAAAGCTGCTAGTGTTTTATCTTCCGTTATTCGTCCTTCCGTCCGTCATCGGGTTAAGTCTTCTTGCTAAAAGCTACAATACCGCCACCAAAGAAAATGCTACGGCCTACTCCACGACCATCGTAAATCTTACCGCCGATAAGTTGAATTCAGAGATAGCTATCCTAAACAGCCTTAGTCTGCAGATTCTGAATTCATCCGAAGTCATCTCCACCTTGTCGGCTTCCAGCTCGAACGAATTTGAAAAATTGGAAATTCAAAGGTCCTTGGAGCAAAAAGTGCTTCCCATTATCGGAGGAATCGATAAAGATCGAATAATGGGTTGCGTTTTCATGATGCCTAACGGATCTTTTGTCATTGGCCAGAATCCGGGTTCCGAACTGGATATCGTCAGTAAGAATGAAATTCGATCCAAGAACGGAGCTCCCTACTGGTCTTCCGTAAAAGATGATCCTCAGGAGAACGGGGAAGTTCGCGCATTTAGGCTGAGTCGGGTTTGGAAAGACGATGCTTTCCGGCCTGTCGGTACTTTCTATCTTATCGTCAACGCGGACGTGTTTAGGGATATCTTGAAATCCGCGATGACCGGAAGCAATTCGCGGTTGGAGCTGGCAGGAACGGAAGGAGTATTGCTAGGAGAACAAGTACAGGAATCGAATGCATCCTTGCAAACGATACGCCTTGCCAAAAGTCTCGGCATCAACAACTGGACGCTGGATGCTTATTTTGCGCCGCATTCCCTTTATAGCACCGTCTATCGAATGAGCACTTTCGCGGCTTGGCTTGCCGTCGGTTGCATTCTTCTCGGGATCGTCGCTTCGCAAATCATTCGTTCGGACGTGGCCGTCCCCATACACAAGCTGATGACGAACATGAGATTGGGATTAAAAGGACATCCTCCTAAATCATTACGCAAATTTAACGGCGCTCGGGAAATTACCGAATTAAACGATACCTTTATATCGGTTATGTACGAGATCTACAACTTGGTCGAGGAAGTGAAGAAAAGCGAAGGCCGCAAGCGGGAAGCGCAACTAAAGGTCTTGCAGAACCAGTTATCCCCTCATTTTATGTACAACACGCTAAATTCGATCCGATGGATGGCCATGATCCGCAAGCAGGACCATATCCGCGAAATGGTCGACGCGTTAAGCAACTTGTTAAGATATTCGATTCGGGATACGGACGAGCTTGTCAGCTTGGAAGAAGAGCTGGACGTCATGCGTAATTTCGTCAAAATCCAGCAGGTCCGTTACCAGAATTTTGCATTTGCCGTGGAGCTTGACGATGCGGTTCGCGAGCATCGATTGCTTAAATTTCTACTGCAGCCGTTATTGGAAAACGCAATCATTCATGGACTATCCGCGATCCATCATGCGGGCGAAATTCGAATCGAAGCAACCAGAGACGCCGGATATTTAAGAATATGGATCAAAGACAACGGAATCGGCATCCCCCCGGATAGGCTAAATCGAATTCGGGAGGATATCCGCACGGGGAATCCGAATAACCACATCGGTTTATCTAACGTTAAAGAACGAATCGAGCTCCATTACGGCCCGCCTTATGGACTGGATATCGCGAGCCGTCAAGGGGAAGGTACTTTAGTGGAACTTAGACTTCCGCTTCTAGAGAAGAGGGAGGCGAACCCGAATGTATAAAGTAGCCATCGTCGACGACGAATCGTTGGTCCGCGTTGGGTTTCAAACTATCATAGATTGGCAGGCGAACGGTTACGAGCTGCAGGGGACGTACCGGAACGGCAGCGAGGCATGGAACGCTTTCTGTGCCGAGGGATATCCGGATATCTTGCTCACGGATATTCGCATGCCCGAGATGGATGGACTGGAGCTGATTCGCAGAATCAGGGAAACCGATGAAGACATGATCATCCTCGTATTGAGCAGTTATGAAGAATTCGAATATACCCGACGCTCGATTCAATTGGGCGTTCATGATTATATCCCGAAGCATCTATTCGATCCGGAAGAATTGCTCGGCACTCTCGGGAGATTGAACGATAAGAGAAGCATCCATGCCGCCAGCAAGCTTACCCATCCGAATAAATCGGAAGGGCTGAAGGCGGAGAAACGCAGCTTGATGACAAAATCGAGATCGATTCCGGGCATCATAGAACCATCGGATCCGGTACCCGACAAAGATTTTCCTTTACTCATCGAGCAGGCGGAGAAGGGGGCGCTTATCGAGTGGATCGCCATTCGCGAAGTGTTTGCGGGTCAGCCTTATTTGGAGTCGGATTTGTCCGCGCTCGGGTTTTTGCTTCACGATTTAATGGATAAAGCAGAAGGCTGTCTTCCTCTCGGCATTGATCAAGGGGTATTTCTTGGGTTGATTACCGCTCCACGATCGAAAGGGCGGACAGATCCCTCGTCTCTACTCGGAATGATAGAGGAGTGGATAGAAACGGTACGGCAGAACCTTGCCGTGACCATAACAACAGGAATATCGGCGACGGGGGAATTCCGGGAAGCGAAGAAACTGAGGGCTCAAGCCGAAAGGGCTCTGAATGGCGTCTCCTTTTTTAAAGGCTCGGGAATGAATCGGTATCGTCCTGAAATGTCGGATGAACCCTACATCCGGAACAAGTGGCTGCAATGGCAGGATCATGCGAGGGAAGCGATTCAGAGAAGGGATGCCGCCGCACTGACGGAATGGATGATCCAGTCTGGCGAGGATATGGCAGACTGGTGTTCTCCTGACGAAGCGATTCGATTGGTGAATTGGGCTTTGAAATTATATCAGTCGAAAACGATGGATTTGGGGCTTGGAGAGTTAAGCTCGTCCATGATTCCGGAAATCCGCCTGCTCGAAACGGCGGGTCCAGCTTCTTCGTGGTCCGAAATCGTTGCCAAGTTCGGCCAGGCTATCGAGGGAATAAGGCAGTTGCCGAAGGGAAATCTCCATAGCAAGTCGTGGCTAACGCCCGTGTTGGCCTACGTCGATGAACATTATGCAGAAGGAATACGGTTGGAGGATGCCGCAAGCATCGCGAATCTGAATGTCAATTACTTCAGTCATCGTTTCAGTCAGGATGCGGGAATGACCTTTCTGGAGTATTTGACGCGAGTGCGTATCCGTGAAGCGATCGTCTTGATTCGCGATCGACAATTGTCTTCCGAGGAAGCGGCTTCGCGAGTAGGCTACCCCAATGCGAATTACTTCGTTAAGGTCTTCAAGAAGGTTACGGGAATGACGTTATCGGAATTCCGAAGAGCGGAGCAGGGCCATCTAAAGAATTGGAACGGAATCGAATAATTCGACATCTCCACCTCCCGTATCGGATACGGGAGGTTTCGTTATCCATTCGTTGTTGCAGAAGAACGAAAAAATCGGAATCAAACGCTAAATAACGTTAATGGCGGCTAAGGAAAGTCGAGTCTAGAATAGAACTCGAGCATGACAATACGAACAAAAAGAGGTGAGTTTCAGCATGTCACAAAAAATGAAAAAGTATGCGTTGTTGACCGGTGCGTTGGCTATCGCCTCCGTAGGCTTGACCGCATGCGGGAGCGATTCGAATAACGATGCGGCGGGTAACGCTTCATCGGGCACGGATTCCTCCAAGCAAGTCGAATTGACCGTATGGGGAGATCAGCCTAACCAATCCTCGTTCGAATCCGCCTTCACGAAGATCAATCAAGCATTCGAAGAAAAGCATCCCAATATTAAACTGAACTATCAATACTCCGGGACCGAAACCTCGATCGATACGGCCGTCAGAAGCAATTCGTTGCCGGACGTGTTCTTCGTCCAAGGCAACAAAACGCCGAAAATGAAGCTGTACGTAGAGAGCGGAGCTCTTCTTCCCCTGGACGAATATGGACTGGATACGAGCCGATACGGAGAGGATGCGCTCGAATACGCGACAGTCGACGGCAAGCTGTATTCCTCTCCGCCGGGTTTCATGGATTCGCAACTGATTTACTTCAATAAGGATATCTTCGAGAAGCAAGGCCTGGAAGCTCCTAAGACGTTCGAAGAATTCTTGGCGCTGGCGGACAAGCTGAAGTCTTCGGGCATCACTCCGTTAAGCGTACCGGGCAAGGCGGAATTCGAGCGGGCATGGATTGCCTTCGCCTTGATGCCTGCCGTAGCCAACGATGCTATCGACAAGATCAAGAACGGCGAGGGCACCTTCAAGGATCCGTCTATCGTTCAAGCCTTCCAGACGATCCGCGACTTTGCGGACAAAGGATACTTCAGCAAGGACTTGGCATCCGTAGATAATGCCGGAGCTCAACTCGCTTTCACGAACGGCAGTTCGGCGATGATCGCGGACGGGACATGGAACGATCCTACGTTCGTAGGTGCCGGAATCAATCTCGGTAGATTTTACATTCCAAACTCCGATGGGAAACGAATCGCTCCGCAAAGCTTCAGCAACGCAACGACCTATGCGGTATCCGCGAATACCAAGTACCCGGCCGAAGCGGCGGAGTATGTCAAATTCCTCACTAGCCTGGAAGCGCAGCAATTGTTCGAGAACGAGACGGGAGCGGTTCCCGCCCTTCAGGATATTACCCCTCGGGATGAAGGCGTCAAGGAATTAAGCGCTTACGATTCCTTGGGTTATAACATTTACTCCGTTCTGACCGATCTGTCGACGGAACAAGTAAAGTTAAACGATATTTTCCTGCAGGAAGTGATGCCTAAGCTCTTGACATCGACTATCGACGGTCAGCAAGCGGCAGACGTTCTGGAAGAGGCATGGACGCAAGCTAAGCAATAACGGATTCCGGGGGATGGATAAGCGCCTGCTTACCCCTCCCCCTTTTGTTTATGGAGGTGTAGGGATAATGGGATCCTTAATCAAAAACAAACCTTATTTGTGGTTTATATTGCCGGGTTTTATTCTCTATTCGATATTTATCATTTACCCCATTTTCTCCGCGGCCGAGCTGAGTCTGTTTCATTCGAACGGATTCGGAAGCAAGACGTTTGTGGGTTTGGAGAACTACCGCGAGCTGTTTACGAATCCCGAATTAAAGCGGCAGTTTTTTAACGCGTTAAAAAATAATCTTATCCTTGTCGTTCTTAATGTCGGCCTGTTGATTCCCATTCAATTGTATTTTGCCTACGTTATCTATACCCGAGTGAAAGGCTACCGCTTTTTCCAGACGATGATCTTCGCTCCGCAATTTATCACGACCAGCGTCATCGTGTTTCTGGCTACTCTCGTTTTCGACCAGAATATCGGTATTTTCAATGAGCTATTGGTGAAAATCGGCTTGGGAGACCATGTTCGCAATTGGCTGGGAGTTCCGGGGTATGAACTGGTCACCTTGTTTTTGATAAATGCTTGGGCAGGAGTAGGCTTCAGCATGATTTACTTTGTCGCAGCGATGAAGATGCTCTCGGACGAGGTGATGGAAGCCTCTTACCTGGATGGTGCCGGGTACTGGCGGCGCTTCTTCCTCATTATCATTCCGCAAATCCGGGCAAGCATCGTCAATATTGCGGTAATTAGCTACATCGCGGCAATGACAACCTTCGATTTCAGCTATCTGCTAGGGGGAACCAGCGGAGGGATCGGCAACAAGATGGATGTGATGACGTTGTTCTTCTACCGAATCACATTCGGTACCAACGGCGCTATGGGAGGGTCGGTGAGTTCCAACTCGGTAGGAATGGGAACCACGATCGCCTGCGTCATGTTCGCCATCATATTCCTCGTGGCGCTGCTGCAATTAAAGTTGTCCTACCGAAAGGAGGATCACTAAATGGCAGATACGAAACGACTGTATTTAACCAAGGTAGTCTTGTGGATATACTCCTGTTTTACTTTATTGATTCTGGGCTATCTCGTCTGGAATTCGTTCCGATCCAAGCAGGACGTCTTGACGAACACGATCGGTTGGCCTCGGGAGTTCACTTTCGATTCTTATGCGGCTGTCTTCCGAGACGATCATTTCGGAACGAACATCCTTAACAGCGTGTTTATTCTTGCTGCGACGTTACTGATCACCGTTATCCTTTCCTCCATGGTCGCATACGGTTTGGGGCGATACAAATTCAAGTTCAAACAAGGCGTGATGATGTATTTTTTGGTGGGGTTAATGTTTCCCATACAGCTCGGCGTCGTGCCCGTTTTTCTGATTATCAAGAATCTGGATCTCATTAATTCCCCTTGGAGCGTTATCCTGGTGTTGTCCGCCGGGCTTTCGATGCCCGTATTGCTTCTGACGAACTTCTTCTCCGGCTTGCCGGAAGCTCTTGCGGAATCGGCGCGGCTGGAAGGGGCCGGGGAATGGAGAATCTTCTATCGCATCATGTTCCCGTTGGCTTCTCCGGTCATAGTGAGCCTATGCATTGTCCTGTCGGTCAGCGTATGGAATCAGTTCTTCCTGCCGCTTATCCTGTTGCAGGATGAAGCCGTCAAGACCATTCCGCTAGCCGTCATGAAGTATACGAGCAACATCTTGCTGAGCATGGACAAGGCTCTGGCCACTTCCGTGCTGGCGACGGTGCCGATATTGCTTCTCTTCTTCCTATTCTCGGAGCGGATCATCTCCGGCGTCGCGTCCGGCAGCGTTAAAGAATAATTCTTAAGGATCGAGGAGGAGAGACATGAGTCCATCCTGGGAAGAGGAAGCGAAGTGGATCTGGACTCCGGATTGGAGGCCGGAGGACGAGGTCGGCGTAGGCAAATTCGTTTATTACCGCAAGACTTTCGAATTGGAACGGGGAGTTCACGCCTGTGCGATCCGGATATCGGCGGACAGTCGATATCGATTATGGGTGAACGGCGTCCCCGTTAGCCGAGGCCCCTGCAAAGGGGACCGCTTTACCTGGTATTACGATTCGGTGGAGATCGGCAATCTCTTGAGAGAAGGGGTCAATATTCTGGCCGTTCAGGTCTTGCGTTACCCCTATCTCGGCGGCGGGAATCAGTCCGTATGGCGCACGAGGCTGCCTGGCTTGTATGTCCATGCGGATATTATCGATGAGAAGGGCGTCTGCACGGCAAGGGTTCATAGTGACGAGTCCTGGATCTGCTTGAAGGACGAGTCGATTCAATTATCCCAGGGCGTGTACACTCAGTTTCTGGGGATCGCGGAGACGGTCGATGCGGCTCGCAAGCCGATCGGATGGATGGATGCTTGCTTTGATTCCGCGGCATGGATTCATGTCGTCGCCTACGAATTCGATATTCAGCATGGAGGATTGAAGCCTTGGGAGCTAAGCGAACGGCCGATACCGGCATTGTACGAAACGGAGCGAAGGTTTAATCAAGTCAGCCGAATTCTGTATTCGGATGTCGAGCTAGAATTGTGGCAGCGACTGATTAGGGAGGATTCGCCTGTTGGAATTCCACCCCGGACGATAGCCGTCGTGGACTTGGATGCAGGCGAGCTGACGACGGGATATTTGGCATTGTCAATGAGCCGGGGGAAAGGAACCGTCATTCGACTGCTATGCGCCGAATGCTACGAGCGCGAACCCGTTCTTGTCCCTTGGTTGCGCGATAAAGGGGATCGTACGGACAGCGTTAACGGAGAACTCTATGGGGACGAAGACGTTTATAAGGTTTCCGGCGACGGTACGCTGTCTCCGTTGTCGCCCGAAATCTACGAGCCTTTCTGGTTTCGGACTTTCAGGTACGTCAGATTGGTCATCGAGACGGGAGAAGAGCCATTCGATTTAATCGGATTCGGCTACAGGGAGACGGGATACCCGCTCGACGTAGCCGCTTCCTATCGTTCCTCCGATCCCGAAGAAGATCTTCTGTGGGACATTAGCGTAAGAACGCTTCGGCGATGCATGCACGAGACGTACGAGGATTGCCCCTATTACGAGCAGCTTCAGTACGTCATGGATACGCGTTCTCAAATCCTGTTCACCTATTCCTTGTCCGGCGACGATCGATTGGCTCGGAAAACCTTCTACGATTTTCACAGCTCTCTTCTTCCGCAAGGACTCACCCAATCCCGGTATCCTTCCGATGAAGCTCAGGTCATCCCGGGATTCTCGCTATATTGGATATTCATGCTCCACGATCATATGATGTTCGCGGGGGACCGCGATTTAATCGCGAGATACTTACCTAGCGTAGATGCGATTCTTGGCTACTTCCACCGAATGAGAGACGACAGAGGACTCGTGGGGCGCATGAACCCGAGATACTGGTCTTTCGTCGATTGGGCGGACCGCTGGAAAGAGAGCTACGGCGTTCCGGATGCCGCGAAGAAGGGGCCGTCTACGGTTTACTGTCTAATGTACGCCTATGCTCTGCAGCAGGCTGCGGAGTTGGCATATTTCGCGGGCAGGCATGGGCTGGCGGAGGAATATGAAGGCCGTGCCGAGCAGATGCGCCAAGCGGTCCGAGAGAATTGCCGATCGGAGCTTCATTTCGGTTGTTTTACGGACGGGCCCGGTTCCGAAGAATTCAGCCAGCATTCGCAAATATGGGCGATTCTGAGCGGAACTTCGACCGGCGACGAAGCCCGAAGAATAATGGAAATTGCCTTGACGGACGACGCTTTCGTTCCTTGTTCCTTCGCCATGTCGTTTTATCTGTTTCGCGCGCTAAGCATGACGGGCTTGTACAACCAAGTGTACGAGCTCTTCGCTCCATGGCGACAAATGGCAAAGGATAATTTAACAACGTGGATGGAAGATACGGTCAGCCAGAGAAGCGATGCCCATGCGTGGGGATCGGTTCCGGTCTACGAATATTTGGCCGAGACGCTTGGCGTTCTGCCGATCGCTCCGGGTTATGGCGAAATCGAGATCCAGCCGAGGATTGGCCGACTGCATCAAGCGCAAGGTCGAGTAATGACTTCTCATGGACCGGTGGATATCCATTGGCATCTCGAAGGTGAAAGGTTTCATCTGTCGGCGAAATGGCCGGAGCAGGTACCTTGCGTCATACGCTTGCCGAATGGACGAAGGACCCGAGTCGAGACAGGAGGAGCATTCAGCGTATCCGTTCTCTTGTCTAATTAATGGACCAATTTTGCAAATAGGTAGGGGGGCTTGCTAAATAGGCAGCCCTCCTTATTTTGCACCAATCTTAAGATATCGATATTCCGCCTTTAAAAAACGTTATGTAATCGCGTTTGAAAACTCTGTAAACTTGCAGCGGATGTATTTGACGACAAGGAGAGGCGAGTATGTTAAAAGCGGTTGTATTTGACGACGAGCCCATCGTATTAACGGGACTAATGAAGAAGATCGATTGGGGCCGATTCGGCATCGAGCTGGCGGGAACGGCGAGGGACGGTTTATCCGCCTTGCGACTGGCGCGCCGGATTCAACCGCATATCGTGCTAACGGATATACGAATGCCAGGCATGAATGGCTTGGAATTGATCGAGAAATTGTCCGCGGAATTGTCTAATACGATGTTTATCGTCTTTAGCGGGTACAACGAGTTCGAATACGTTCGGCGGGCCATCGGTCTCGGGGTCGTGGATTACCTAGAGAAGCCTATCACGATGACCAAGGTAGAGAAGGCCATTGCCCGGACCCTCGAGATCATCGGGAAGGAACAAGCGTTCAGCGAGCTTAAAGTCAAATGGGAGGAAAGCCGGGAAGAGAGGCTGGAGATGGCGACTCTCGAGTTGCTGTTGATCGGCGAAGAAGCGACGGCAAGATGGAAGGAAACCTTCGGCGAGGGTAGTTCCCGCTTGTCCGCCGTAACGGTTTTTGCTTTCGAGTGCGCGGGTCCTCCGTTGCCCGAACATCCGCTTTATAGGGAGATTAAAGTCAGGAACGGCAACGAGTATCTTTCGGTCGTGTTTCACGCGGAGAAGAGAAGTCCGGCATTGGAGGAGCAATTAAACCATTGGGATAACCGGGTGCTTTACGGCTCGGGCAGAACCTACGCTTCGCTCGGAGAAGCGAAACGAAGCTATCGGGAGGCCATCCGGGCGCTGCGATACGGCAAATTCCTGGAAGAAAGCGGCCGGGTTCGAATTGAAGACGTCGAAGGAAAAGAAAGCAAGGGCTATGTCGACCTTCAGCAGCACGAGGAGGCGATCATAGTCTCCCTTCGAACGGGAGATAAGGAAGGATTGGAATGGGCGTTGAACGGATTCCGAGCCTGGACGAAAGAACGCAGACTAACGCCGGAGCGAGTGGAAGAGGAGTTGCTTAAGCTTGTGTTTTTATGTGTGGACATTGCCAGAGAGACGGGGAGGGACATGACAAGTCTAGGGATCGTTCGCCACCGGGAGCTTCATGAGCTTGACGCTCTCGACCGAATGTTCGACTGGATGCGCGGCAAGTTGGAGGAACTGGTCGCCTGGACGACTAGCGCTAGGCGCGAGATGAAACATGCCTCTCTGGAGAGAATTCTGGATTATATGGAGGAACGCTACGCCCAGGACCTTTCGCTTCAGGAGCTCGCGGATCTCGCCGAGCTTCATCCCGCCTACTTAAGTTTATTGTTCAAAGAGCGCCTTGGCGTCTCCTATAGAAAATATCTGACGGGTATCCGAATGGAGAAAGCAAAGGCTTTGCTTAGAGAAGGAGAGCGGGTTCACGAGGTATACGGCAAGGTTGGCTATGTCAATCAGAGACACTTCGCGGAGACGTTCAAGAGAGCGGTCGGAATGACGCCGGGTCACTACCGCGATCTGCACGCCGCGGGACGAAGGTATGCGAACGATGAAGACGTCTAAGTTCCGATTTTCGCTTAGAATCCGGACCATCCGGAACCGGTTTCTCGTTGCCATGATCCTATGGGCGCTCCCCGCCATTTTGTTATTGGGCTATACCTCCTACAACATCTCCAAAGCGACGGTCATGGATATGAACGAGAAGTCGAATAGGGACCGTTTGCGGACGTCCAGCGAGATTGCCGATCTTCTCTTTCGCAATATTAACGGACTTCATTTCTCGATCGTTGTGAACGACGCGATCCGCGGCGATCTGATCGCGAAGTCGGAAGAGGATTCATTTTCGCGGTCCGAGAACCGTCAGGCAGGCACGTCGGCGATCTTGCAGAGGATGATTAGCAACAGCTCCGCCGACACCAAATATGTAACGTCCATTTGCTTGTTCGATCTACGGCTTCGCGTCGCTTGCTCCGGAAGATCGGATGACGCCGGACGATACGAAGGACCGGATCGCGACCAGAGCATCAGGGAATCCGATTGGTACCTTGACGCTTATGATAGCAAGGGCAAAGTCATTTATTATCCGACGGATATCTTCGGCGATTCGGAATCGTCTTTCTCGACCATTAAGCTGTTCCGGGACAAGAGCGCGACCGACGGCGAGCCGATCGGCATCCTCGTCATTAACGTTTCCAAAACGATCTTCTCCAAAGTGTTCGGTAATGACGGAGAGTACGGCAGCTATATGAGTCTCGACGAACGCCAAGGAGTCACGCAGGCGGTCTTCGGCGATAGCGGTCTCTTACCGGAGAACGGCAGCCTCGGAAGGACGATAAGCAGCTTAAGAAAGCAGGGGTACCTGGTCGGATTCTACGATAATCAGACGACGGGGTGGACTTTTCTTCATCTGGTGCGTTCGTCGGAGCTGCTACGTCAATCCCGCAACATTCCATGGGTGACGACGGCGATCGCGGTGGCGTTCGCGGCGGTTGCCCTTGCGATTTCCTACCTGATATCCAGGACGGTAACCAAGCCGCTTCTGAAGCTCAAGAAAATGATGCTGGACTGGACCAAAGGCACCCGCGATTTTCCCGTCATGTTCGGCAACGACGAGGTCGGAGTCATCGGTGAGACATTCAAGAGAATAGTCCGTCATAACGAGGAATTATCCGCGAGGCTGATCCGCTCCGAGCTTAAGGAGCGGGAGGCGGAATTGCGCGCCCTGCAGTCTCAGATCAAGCCTCATTTTCTCTACAACACGCTCGATTCCATCTACTGGATGGCCGTTCTTGACGATAACGATCAAATCGCGGATATGGCGGAGTCTCTCTCCGTTAGTTTCAAACTCAGCCTGAACAAGGGAAGGGATTCGATCGCGGTCCGCGATGAGCTCCTTCATATCCGGCACTATATCCGCATCCAGAACCTTCGGTTCGAGAATCGGTTCCGCTATGTGGAGGAAGTCGAGGATTCGATGTTGGACTGCGAAATCATGAAGCTTCTTCTTCAACCGCTTGTTGAAAATGCGATCTTCCACGGTTTGGAGCCCAAATTGGGCGAAGGCACGATATGGCTTAAGGGAGTTCGCGAAGGAGAAGATTTGCTGTTGACCGTCGAGGACGATGGGGTCGGCATGGAATCTCTATCGGTTACGGAACATGGCTACGGGTTGCGGAACGTAAAGGAACGATTGCGTTTGGCTTATGGCGAGCGAAGCATGCTGGAGATTTGGAGCCAGCCTGGAGCCGGGACACGAATTGCGGTCCGGTTTCAACCGTCAAACCTTAAAAATACGACGGATACCTGAAATTTAAAGCGCTTACTTCCCGGTCGGGCGATTCGCTACAATGAGAAGGCCGGGAAGCTTCAAAACCGGTTAACCATTCAAGTTAGGGGGATCTATCAAAGTGAACACGATGACAAAGATGAAACCGGGATTGACGCTGTTATCCGTTATTTTGCTTGCTGGAGCGCTATCGGCTTGCGGGGGAAACGACGGAAATGAAGAGAAGAGCTCCGCTTCTCCATCCCAAAGCGAGACGGCCGAAGGAACGGCTGACGCCAAGGAAGTGACCATTACATTATCCACGGACAATTCGCAGGACGCAGTCAACACGGCTAACGCCTATATTGCCGCATTCGAGAAGAAATACCCCAACATCAAAGTGGAGTTGGAGACTCGGCCGGGAGGCACCGAAGGCGACAATATTGTAAAGACTCGATTGGCTACGGGCGATATGACAGATGTCTTTTTCTACAATTCCGGGTCCTTAATGCAAGCGCTTACTCCTGAGAAGAATATGGTCGATCTAACGAACGAAGCCTTCCAGCAGAACGTGATCGATTCGTTTAAATCGACCGTCTCCTATAACGGCAAAGTATATGGGGCGCCGACGGCCTCGACGATGGCCGGAGGCTGGTTCTACAACAAGAAAGTGTACGCCGACCTTGGCTTGCAGGTTCCGAAGACTTGGGCGGAGCTCATCGCCAACAGCGAGAAAATCAAGGAGGCAGGCATGACGCCCGTCATCGGCAGCTACAAAGATACGTGGACGTCTCAGCTCGTCGTTCTTGCCGATTATTACAACGTTCAAGCACAAGTTCCTTCATTCGCGGAGGACTTCACGGCCCATAAGGCAACAAATGCGGGAACGCCTGCCATGCTTCGCGCTTTCGAGAAGCTGCAGGAGCTGCACGACAAAGGGCTGATGAACAAGGACTTGTTGGCGACTACCTATGATGTCGGATTGAAAATGCTTGCGGAGGGCAAGGGGGTTCAATATCCGATGCTGTCGTTTGCTACCCCGGCCATCCTTCAAAATTACCCGGATCAAATCGAGAACCTTGGCTTCTTCGCTCAGCCGGGAGACGACGCTTCTTCGAACGGTCTAACCGTCTGGATGCCCGGAGCGGCTTACATCTATAAGGAGAGCAAGCATGTCGAGGAGGCTAAGCAGTTCGTCGCCTTTGTCGCGTCCGTCGAAGGCACGGAAGTCGCTTCTACCGTGTCCAAGCCGACAGGTCCTTACTTAATCAAGGGAGCATCGATTCCCGATGATGTTCCGTCTCTCGTCAAGGATATGCTTCCTTACTTCGATAATAATCAGACGGCACCGGCTTTGGAATTCGTGTCCCCGGTCAAAGGACCGAGCCTGGAGCAAATTACGGTCGAGGTGGGATCGGGCATCAAGGACGCCAAGAAAGGCGCCGAAGCCTACGATCAGGATGTCGAGAAGCAAGCGAAGCAACTTGGCTTGTCGGGCTGGTAATCTAGCAAGCGGCAGAGACAGCGGGCATCGTTCGCTGTCTCGCCTTTCCTCTCGAAAAGGTGTTATCACAGAGAGAAATTCAGAGGATAGAGGAGAGAATGCACATGAATGGCGTGTTTAAACGGACCTATTCCTATTGGTTTCTACTGCCGGCGGGCATTATCTATCTGCTTATTTTCCTTACCCCTACGATCTCGTCCTTTTTCTTCAGCTTTACGCGTTGGGACTTGTCGGACTGGCAATACATCGGCTTCGAGAACTTTCGAATGTTCTTCCGGGAGCAGTCGCTTGCGATTGGCTTTCGAAACACGTTGATATACGCCGTTGTTACCAGTTCCCTTAAAGTCGTTCTCGGGCTGCTTCTTGGGGTGTTATTGACCTCGAAGCTGCGTTCGAAGCACTTTCTTAGGTCCATTATCTTTTTTCCGACCTTGGTAAGCACGATTGCCATAGGTATCGCCTTTAGCATGATGATGCATCCGACCGAAGGCTTGATCAACTCCGCACTGTCCGTCGTCGGCATAACGGGACCGGACTGGCTCGGCAATCCGAAATTGGCTTTGCTTTCCGTAGCGTTTGTCGATGTCTGGAAGGGAGTGGGCATCGCCCTCGTCATCTATATCGCCGGCATTCTTTCCATCCCCGAAGATTATTACGAAGCGCTTCAGATCGATGGGGGCACCGGGTGGAACAAATTCTGGAGCATCATCGTTCCGCTCAGCAGGCCGGCTACTCATTCCGTCATTATTTTGTCGTTCATCGGAGGTCTTCGATCCTTTGACCTGATCTGGACCATGACCAAAGGAGGACCCGGTTTTACGACCGATCTTATCGCTTCTATTATTTATAAACAATATCAAGGCGGATTTTATGGTCTCGCTACAGCCGGAAACGTGATTCTATTCTTGGTAGTTGCCGCGCTGGCGGTGCCTTTGAACCTGTACATGAACCGAAAGGAGGTGGATTTGTGAGAAGGGTCCGATCCTTCGGCTTCGAAGCTCTTGGCGTTGCGTTCGCTCTCCTTGTCTTCGGTATTCCTTTCTACTTCATGATCGTTAACGCAGGCAAGGATGCGAAGGAGGCTTCGTTGCTGAATCTGAACTGGCCGACATCGCCTCAGTTTTGGGACAATATCCGTACAGTAGCCGAAACGCGGGATTACATGCTCTTAAGGGCCTTTGTCAACAGCACGGCTCTGACCTTATTTTCCATCGTTGTTCTCATTCTATTTTGCGCCATGGCCGGCTTCGTGCTTCAGAGACGCAAGGGCCGCGCTTCTCCCGTATTCGAATTTCTGATTCTGTCCGGATTGATTATTCCTCCCGCGATCGTGCCTACGATCTGGGTACTGGACGGCATCGGCTTGTTCAAGACTTTGCTCGGGCTTATTCTCGTTGAAGTGGCGCTGGGGTTCCCGTTCTCGGTCATGCTCTACAAGAATTTCATGGCGACAGTGCCGCGAGAAATCGACGAAGCGGCGATCCTTGACGGGTGCGGCGGCATACGCTTGTTCTTCCGAATAATAATGCCGCTGCTGCAGCCGGTAACGGCGACGATAGTGGTCCTGTCTTCCGTAACGATTTTTAATGATTTTACGAATCCGCTTTATTTCCTTCCCGGGGCGGACAACGTAACGGTTCAATTGACGCTGTACAACTTCCAAAGCCAGTTTGTCACGCAGTATAATTTGCTGTTCGCTAACATTTTGCTGATCACGATTCCGCCGTTTATTTTATTCCTAATCTTCAATAAACGCATCGTGGCAGGGATGACGGCGGGTTCGGTAAAAGCGTAAATAGGAGGATTCTCATGAAGAAACTAACGGTCACCGCTTTGCTAGTTTCGCTATTCATGACGATTGGATTCCCAGCCTATGCTTCCGGTCCCCATCAGAATGGAAATCAGATGAGAATTGCGCTGTCTCTGGGACAAGGGGCGAAAAGCGCATTCGAAGAAGGTTACGTGTTTAAGCGAGGCAACCGAACGGCGACCAATTTGGAACAGCTCCAGAAACTCTATAACGAGGCCGGCGCAACCGAGATGTTCGTTCGGATCAACACGAAGCGATATAACGATGGAGATTTGTCGGTCGATCCCGCCCATGCCGAGCTGCATTCGCTCGAATCCGGACTGGAGATTTGCAGAGTAGCATCCAAGCTTCGCATGCCGATCAACCCCGAGATCATGGTCGCCTATACGTACATGGACTCCTTCTCCCAGCAAGCGCCGGATTTCAAGGATTATCCGGAGATCGTGAAGCCGAATAAGCCTTGGTCGGAGTATACGCTGGCCGAGATGAAATCCGTACTTAAACAGTATGGGGAGTTGGTCGCCCGCGAATTGCAAAGAACGGGATGCCAGGTCGATTATTGGAATCTTGGCAACGAAGCGAACTTCGGATTCGGCGGCGTTAGCATCGGATTGAAGACAGCCGTGAATCCGTTACTCGAGAGCAAGACATTATACGATATGTTCGTGCTTCCCTCTTTCGGAGCCGACTGGCTCAAGGATAACGTTTGGAACTATAATGGCCAGATGATGGCGGCGTTGGCGGAGGGAATCCGGAAGGTGGACCGCAACGCCAAGTTTTCGACTCACGTGACGACTTCTGTCGCGGACGCGACCTCGATAACGACCTTCTTCCAGACGTTGGCCGCGAACGGATTTACGGTTGACCAAGCCGGAATCAGCTTCTATCCGACTTCGATGACCTATAATCCTGATCCGGTGGGAACGGTCAAGTCGATGATTACGGCCGTTCATCAGGCACTCGGCGTCCCCGTCTTTATTGCCGAATACGCCTATCCATCCTCGCCGATAGACAGCGGAACTTATCAGGAGTGGGATACTCCTGTTGCCGGCTATGCGATATCGGAATCGGACCAGGCCAGATTTACGGAGGATTTTCTGGCTTGGGGCAAGGATAACGGAGTAAGCGGCATTCGACCATGGGCGCCGGATCTAATTACGGGAGAGTGGAGCTCCATGTCTCTGTTCAATGCGGATCCGACAACGAAAATCGCGACGGCAAAACCGATTCTTGACGTGTTCGACGATTGCAATTAAGTAGGGATCAAGCGAGAAGCCCCGTTCTATTCCGAGCGGGGTTTCTCGTTTCGCTTTCCTCCCATAGATTGGCGCGATTCCACATCGCGCTGCCGGATTTAACTTGATAGTCTAGATGCGATAAGACTAAAAGTTAAAGGGATAATCAATGGAGGCGGCTTGAGATGAAACGATTGAAGGTATCGGGAATGCAATTCGTTGATGAAGACGGGAATCAGGTCATTATGAACGGGTTATGTTTCATCTGCAGGGACAAGGATAAGGGTTATCTAGAACCGGACATCGAGAACAAGCTGGAGTTCTATGCCAAACGGGGATTCAACTTGATTCGTCTGGGCATCTTCTGGGACGGAGTCGAACCTGAGCCTGGGTTATATGATGACGCTTACCTGAACAGAGTAGCCAAGGTCGTGCAATTTGCCGGGAAGGTCGGCATTTACGTCTTCCTGGATATGCATCAGGATCTGTTCTCGGCCAAGTTCATCGACGGGGCTCCGGAATGGGCGACTTTGGACGATGGACTGGAGCATCCGAAGGGGCTCAGTATTTGGTACGAGGCTTATGTGAAGAGCCCTGCCGTCATCCGGGCGGCGGATAGCTTCTGGGCGAACCGCAAGGCGGCGGACGGAGTCGGATTGCTCGATCATTATGAAGCGATGTGGGAGTACATTGCGGATAAATTCAAAGCTTATTCCAATATCGTTGGCTTCGAGCCCATGAATGAACCTTATATGGGGAGTCTAGCGCCGCAAGCTTTCGGCATGGCCTTCGGGGAGATCATGAGGAGTAACCCGGCTTTTGATCCGAATTCGCCCCAGACAGCGACTCCGGAGGAAAGCGAAAGAATGACAGCCATTCTGACCGAACATTTCGTAAAATTCGATAAAGTGATCTTGATGCCATTCTATAATCGGATGTTAAAGGCGATACGCAAATCGGGGGATATCCCTTTGGTTACTGGAGGGAATGTTTATGGAACGGCTGTCCAAACGGGCATAGAACGGATCTCGAACCCGCAAGGCGAGATCGATTCCCAACAGATTTATGCTCCTCATGGTTATGATGTCGTGGTCGATACCGATCGATACGAGGATTACAGCAAGGATAACGTGACAAGGGTGTTCGCGCGAAAGCGCGCATCCCAGTTGGAGTTGGGCCTTCCGGTCATCGTCGGCGAATGGGGGAATTTTCCGAGCGGAGAGTATACGAACGAATTAATCGAACATATGACGGAGATATTGGAGAACTATCATTGGGCTAGCACTTATCATCAATATGTAACCGGGATGGAGCTAGATCCGAACTATCGCAGTTTGGAAAGAGGATATCCCGTTAAGGTTTCGGGCGAATTGCAATCGTATCATTACGATTATAAAAAGAAAAAGCTAACGGCAAAATGGACAGCGAATAAGAATGGGAAAACAATCCTGTATTTTCCTGATTTATCGGATGTCTGGAAACAGGAGGTGAACGTATCGGCTAAAGCGGAGATTTCGATCGATCCTATCGAGGGAGCATCCGGAGGATTCGTGATCATTGTCCCGTTAGAGGACGGGAAGATAGAAGCCGAGATCGGCTGACAGGGAACGCTTGAACAGAGGCAGGCATTCGCGAAACCCGCGGATGCCTGCCTCCGTTCATTGCCGGGAACGAGATTGGACTGCTCGTTAGCTTATTCGTCTTGTTGCAAGCTAGCGTTCGCTTTTTCTTCCTTCTTCATTAGCATTAGATTGCGAGTGTAAATAAAAATTCCCGGAGCCTGCCCAATAATGTATACGGGATCTTTACGATAAACGGCATAGACGGACAATATGGTGCTGCCCAGGATGCCGAACACCCAGAAGGACTTCGTCACGATGCTTTTTTTGGCTTTTTCGCTTGCGATCCACTGAACGACGAAGCGTCCGGTAAAAAGGAGCTGTCCGAGAAGGCCTAATCCGACCCAGAACCATTCCCTTGCATCGTAGTTCATTGCTTAGTTGCCTCTGATGCGGTAGTTTATCGTGCGTTTTCGGAGCCAGCCGATGACGATGGCATCCATCAGCCCGACGAATGCCCGGTTGAGAACCCCATACTTCGAATGGCCTGCCGTTCGCTCCCGATGCCCGACCGGAACTTCGACGACGCGAAACCCGTTCATTCTCGCTAGCGTCGGCAAGAACCGGTGAAAGCCCTCATAGAGATTAAAACTCTGAGCCACATCGCTCTTGAACACCTTCATCGGACACCCGGTGTCCTGAACCCGATCTCCCGTTACCCGGTTTCGTACGCCATTGCCTATCCTGGAAGATATCTTCTTGAGCAGCGTATCCTTACGTTCAACTCTAGTTCCGTTTGCGAAGTCGAACTCCTGCATATACGGAAGAAGCTTAAGGATATCTTCCGGATAGGTCTGGAGATCTCCGTCCATTAGAGCGATAAAGCAACCTTCCGCCATCTTTAGACCTGCCGATATCGCCGCCGTTTGACCGTAGTTTCTTTGGAAGGGAATGACTCTAACCCTTGGATCGTTCTCCGCTATACGATCCAACAATGTTTCGCTTCCATCGGTGCTGCCGTCATTCACGAGGATGATCTCATACTCTCCGATAAATGGATCAAGTGCTCCGGTAATCGCAAAATAAAGCCTCATCAAATCGTCTCGTTCGTTATAAAGAGGGACGACAACCGATAGTTCCTTCATGAAATTCTCCTTTGGTCAGTGGAGGTGGTTCGCTTGTCATGCTGGAACGCTTCGCCTTCGATATCGATCTTCGGCAGGATTCGATCGAGCCATTTCGGGAAATACCATGCCGACTTGCCGAGAAGTGCCATGATGGCAGGAACGAGAGTCAGACGGACGATGAATGCATCGAAGAGGATGCCGACGGCGAGGGCAAGGCCCATCGATTTAATGATCGAATCCTCCGCGAAGATAAAACTGGCGAACACGGTAACCATGATGAGTCCTGCGGCGAATACGACTTTGCCGTTCGTTTTGAGCCCGTACAATATGGCTTTCTTCGGATGCTTGCTGTGGGAATACTTCTCGCGCATTGCGCTGACCAGGAACACCTCGTAGTCCATAGCCAAGCCGAACAGAATGCCTGCAACCAAGACCGGAAGGAAGTTCAAGACCGGAGCGGCTTCCGGTATTCCGAAGAGGCTCGCCATATTCCCGTCCTGGATGACAAATACGATAAAGCCGAGAGTGGCCGTCAACGTCAGCAGGTATCCGACAACCGCTTTGATCGGGATCAGGATAGAACGGAAGACGATTGCAAGCAGAATAAAGGCAAGTCCGGCAATCAATCCGGCGAATTTAGGCAAAGCTTGGTTCAACATGTCCGAAATATCGATGTCGACCGCCGTGGAGCCTGTCACCATTAATTCGACATGAGTTTTTTCATGGATGCTATCGGCTTGTTGGCGAATCTGCTTGACCAATTCGCTCGTTTCCGTGTCCAGAGGATCCGTGCCCGGCAACAACGTTAAGATTGCCGTGTCGCCGGAAGCGTTCGATTGCGGAGGCGTGACGCTGGATACGTTAGGCAATTCGGACAATCCCGCCGTGGCTTCGCCGATGGCTGCAGCCGGATCGACGACGTCGGAGTCCGATTTAGCAACGATAATAAGGGGGCCGTTGAAGCCCGGTCCGAAGCCTTCGGACAGAAGGTCGTAGCCTCGCCGTTCCGTCGTATCGGTCGATTTGGTACCGTTGTTCGGAAGTCCCGTATGGATATGCAGAGCCGGCAGACTGACCAAGCCTAGCAGGAGGACGCAAACGATCAGGACAGGCAAAGGGTACTTGGTGACGAAGCGGCCCCATCGATTCGATTCGTCTGCTTGACGACCGTTCGGATGAGTATCGCTTTCGATTTTCCCGGCTTTCGGAAGAAACAATTTCTTAGTCGCGCCGAGAAGAGCCGGGATACTAATCAAGGAAACGATCACGGCTGCGAATACGGTAACGGCTGCGGAGATGCCCATCGCTCCCAAGAACGGTATGCCGGTTACAGTCAAGCCTAGCAGGGCGATGATGACCGTGAGGCCGGCGAACACGACCGCGCTTCCCGCCGTCGCGTTGGCCATTGCTGCCGCTTCCGCGCGTTCCATGCCTTCGTTAAGATTCTGTCTAAATCGGGATAGGATGAACAGCCCATAATCGATTCCGACTGCCAACCCCAGCATGGAGGCAAGGGACAAGGAGAAGGATGGGATAGCCGTAAAATGCGAGCCGACGAAGATCAACATCATGCCGATCGCAAGACCAATAACCGCTGTTAGAATGGGCAGCCCCGCCGCAACGAAAGAACCGAAGGTAAGTACCAGTATCAAGAAGGCGACGGCAATTCCGATGACCTCGGAGATTCCCCCGATTTCCAGTTCGGATAAGGCGACCGATCCTCCGAGCTCGGTCTGCAGCCCTTTATCGTTGACCGTCTCTACGGCTGAACGGACATGATCGATCGATTCTTCCGTAACCTCATCGGCAGCTACCTTATAGGTGACAGTAGAGTAGCCGATCCGTTTATCCGGACTAAGCGATCCTGAATCGAACGGGGACGCGATGGAGGCGACTTCCCCATCCTTCGCGACTTCTTGCTCGGTCGTCTGAATAAGCTGTTTGACGGATTCCGACTCAAGCGTTTCTCCCTCCGGAGCCTTATAAATCAAAGTAATCGTGCCGCCTCCTTCGGAAGATGTCCCGAAGGCTTCGGCCAACATTTTCTGAGCTTTCTCCGATTTGGTTCCGGGGATGCTCATGTCGCCGCTGAAGTTGGATCCCATTCCGATGCCGGCTGCAATAGCGATGACCAGAACGGCTATCGTTCCGATAAGCGCCGTTTTTCTTCGGCGAAACGACCATTTCCCGAGATTGTACAACCATTTTGCCATTTTCGATTCCCTCCGTTTTGTCTGCGTTGGATAATATGGATCCATCATACCTCAGCTAAACGAATAGGAAACCGTCCGAAAGGGCATGCCCTTTCGGGCAAAATAGGGCAATGAATGGGATGAAGGATTCTGTTCCAGGACATACTTCTTGCAACTCGAGTTATTAATCGATGCTAAACAAGCCCGCGTTCCGTTGCGACGGCAACCGCCTGAGTCCGACTGTCTACGCCTAGCTTGTTGTACAAGCCGGTAAGGTATGCCTTTACCGTTCTCTCCGAAATTCCGAGATCCGCGGCGATATCTTTGTTCCGAAAGCCCTGGGCGATCGCTTGCAAGACCAGGCGCTCTTTCTCGGATAGTTGCGCGGATTCTCTAGCTTTGGCGGGAGTCGCTAGCTTCTGCTTTGCCTCGAACACTTTGGTCAGGATTTCAGGTTGGAGCAGTGTTTCGCCTCTAATAGCGGATTCCAAGGTTCGGAATAATACCTCTCTCCCCGTGTCTTTCAGTAGATAGCCTTTGGCCCCTAATTCGAGTCCCTGCAGCATCAGTTCGTCTTCATTGTAAGTCGTCAGGATAATGACCGGGATGTCGATCCTCCTCGACTTCAACTCGTGCATCGTGTCTAACCCGCTCATCTTAGGCATATTGAGATCCATCAGAATCACGTCGGGTTTCGTCGATTCCAACAGCTCCAAGGCTTCGATTCCGTTGCTTGCCTCGGCAGCGACTACGAAGGATTCGTTTGTCTCAAGTATCAGCTTAATGCCTTCTCGAATATAGAAATGATCGTCTACGATCATAATTTTGTAAATCATGTTTTTTACTCTCCTTCCGTCAACGGGACCTGAATTCGTATTAGAGTACCCTCCGAGCCGCTTTCAATCTCGAACGATCCCCCGATGATGCGGACTCTTTCCTGCATGCCTACCAAACCGTAATGACCTAAGCTCTTGCCGATCGTTGCCGTATTAAAGCCTATCCCGTTATCCCGAATCTCGATGATCAGCATCGATCGGATTTGATGGACTCTAACCCAAACCCGACTCGCTTCCGCATGCTTGGCTATGTTGGTTAAACTTTCTCTTATAATGTGAAGGGCGTGCTCGGATAGAAGCTTGGACATGGAGGCCGGCATCTCCAGCTCCAATTGAACGTCCAGTTGCTCCTCCTGCCGGAATCGTTCGATCTCCTCGGCAACCCTTTGCGCGAAGTCGACATTCGAATCCGAATGGATACGGAGGTTATCGATGACATCCCTGGCCTCGGTCAGAGCTCTTCTAGCTCGTCCCATAGCTTGATGAACGATCTCTTGGGCGCGGAGTGGCCGATTCGCCTGAAGATGGGCATCGATGGCTTCGAGCTGCATGACGATTCCGGCTAAGCCTTGCGCGAGCGTATCGTGCAGATCCCTTGCCATTCGTTGTCGCTCGTTCGCGATCGACAGCTCTTCCACCCGCTGATGGGCAATCTCTAATTCCGTCAAGAACGATTGGGTGCGGTACTGGCTCTGGAGTTGCCCGACGGCCAGATTGGTTATCGTCAGCATCACGACGCACATGGGGATAAACCAGACGAAATACAACGCCCAGTGAAGCGGATCGCTAAGGTAACTCGTCGTGATGCTGAATAGGAGGACGTTTTTAATCAGGGCAATGGCGAATTTTCGTTTGTTCGGATAAATGACATAGCTTTGACTAATGATTATCGGGTTTAAGGCAGCGATAAGAATCGGGGAGCCATCCGGCATGAGCAATGCGGCTCCGTTGATTAGAATGGATTGAATATCCAAATACACCCACGAATGCTTCTGGGTGAGAGAATCGGCGTGCCAGGTCAAGGAAGCATGGAGCATAATCAAACCGATAAAGAACAGCAGGGGAACGATATGCAGATAAGACAGCGATTGAAGAATAATCGTTCCGCCGAAGGTGAGCGAAATCCAGCCCAAGAGAGGGCCGCGGCTCATCGTGAGGATCGGCGATCGTGCCGAGAGCGGGGACCTTTTCCGGTTTGTCGTCACGTTGTCAGCTCCTTTTCCGGTTTACGGCTAGTCTATGGAATTCAATCGTTCGCCGGGTTTATCAAAAATGGCAAGGGCACTATCGGATAAACCGAAAATGAGTCGCGTCAACTCTTCAACAGGCAAATCGAAGTCCGATTCCATCCATTTCGTAATCATGCTCAAGCAACCTATGGTCAAATAACGGAAGACGTAATCGGAAATCGGTTCCGGGCAGTTCAAGGAAATATTGTGCTTAAGATTTCGGATCGAGATATCGACGAAACGGGTTTGGAAAGACAAGCTCTCCGGATGACATAACAGGATTCGGAAGTGAGCAGAATTGTCCTTTATATAACCGAGCAATTCCTTTAGATAATGGAGATTGTTCTCGTTGGAATCGATCTTCTTCAAGTGCTGCTCCGCTAAGTGCAATAATTCCGATTCGACTTCATTCAACAGCTCGAATTGGTCCTTGTAGTAGAGGTAGAAGGTCGAGCGGTTGATGCCGGCATTCTCGCATATTTCTTTAATGGTGATCTTGGAGACGGGTTTGGAAGCCATCCGATCCATGAGGCTGCTTTTTAATAAGGTTTTGGTCAACCGGATTCTTTGATTTTCTTTCCTGTTCATTTCCCGAACTCTCCTTTGCATCCTATTTCGAAGAATTAGATGGTTTTACGACAATATGATGGTGATATGTCTTCCATACGACAATGTAAAGACAACTGATGGTTGTAAAATAGACACTCTGTCAGTATATATAAAACTATGGACATCTATTGTCAAGTTGAAGAACGAAAGGGGGAACGTTTTTGCTTAAGCAAAGAGTGCTGCTGACCGGTGCAACGGGAGGAATGGGCTTCTGGGTTCTGCAGGAATTATTGAAGGATACGGACAAGCAAGAAATTGCGATCCTGGTCTTGGATACGGAGACGGACAGACGGAAGCTGGAGGGCTTCGAGAATCGGAATGGTCTTACCGTTCATTGGGGAGATGTAACGGACTACCAAGACGTTTACGAATGTGTGCAAAACGCGGATATTGTCCTGCATGTTGCGGCCTTGGTATCCCCGGCCGCCGATTACAACCCCAAGCTGGCGATGAAGGTAAATTACGGCTCGATGAGGAATATCGTTCGTGCCATCGAGGAACAGAACCGTATGGACGAAGTCAAGGTCGTATCGATCGGAACGATTGCCGAGACGGGAGACCGCATGCCTCCGATTCATTGGGGGCGTGTCGGCGATCCCATCAAGCCCAGCGTTTACGACTATTATGCGGTATCCAAGATTGCCGCGGAACGTCACTTGATCGAATCCGGATTGAAATATTGGGTCAGCCTCAGGCAGACCGGCATCATGGGACCGGCCATGAGCAAGATCAAAGACGCCATCATGTTCCATAACTGCTTGGACAATGTCCTGGAGTATGTCTCCGACAGGGATTCGGGAAGACTGTTAGGGAATTTATGCCGTAGAGAGCATACCGGCGAACTGTCGGACAATTTCTGGGGGCATATTTACAATATCGGCGGAGGAGAAAGCTGCCGGGTCGATACTTACGCCATGTACAAGAAGCTGTACGGGGCTATAGGCTTCAAGGATCTTAAGCACGTCATCGACCCCAAATGGTATGCGACACGAAACTTCCATGGACAATATTATCTCGATTCGGACAAGCTGGAGGAGCATCTCCAATTCAGACGGGATTCGATGCAATATTTCTACGATGCTTATCTGGAAAACCTGGGAGCCCCCGCGACGATTTCCCGAATGATTTGCCGTCTGCCCGGAGGACAGAACCTGATGGGAAGCCTGATGAAGCGTATTTTCTTGAAGGAGGCGAGAACGGAGCACGGCACGGTTCGGTTTATCGAGGAAAATCTGCAGGAGAAAATCGATGCTTATTGGGGCAGCAGAAAAGCTTGGGAAGCGATCCCCGACAACATTAACGATTTTCAGCATTTTCAGGATTGGGATAAAGTCGTGCATATCGATCACGGGTACGACGAATCCAAACCGGAGAGCGAATTGGAGCTGGAGGACATGAAGGGGGCCGCCAGGTTCAGAGGAGGCGAATGCAGTTCGGAGAACATGAGCAAAGGGGATTGGAGAGGCAAATTGACTTTCTCCTGCGCCTTCGGTCATGAATTCGAAGCCAGTCCTCGTCTGGTCCTGGAAGGCGGTCACTGGTGTCCGGATTGCGAGCGCAATAGCTGGAATTATGCGGCAAGGGCCAAGGTAGATCCGTTCTTCGCTCAAGTGTGGTATCCGCTTCATGATGCGGATGAGCCGGAACGGGAATACCGCAAAGCGGTGTCGGAGCTGGACTTCTAATAGCAAAGTACAAGAAAAACGGCGGGTTCCTCCAAAGGCGTGCATTGCGCTAAGGGAAATCCGTCGTTTTTTAGCATTTCATTTTGCATGAATAAGAGCGATTTGGTTTGGCTGATTCAACCGCAAGAAGGGCATTCGACTGATTCTCATGGTTTTGACGATATCGCGAGATTCCTGGAGAGAACGCTTGAGAGAGTCCAATCGCGCGGAGGGAGCGATGTAGGAGGTTCGCTGCTATAACGATCATTTGGAGGAGGACCTCTCCCTTGTATTTCACTCTAAACGGTTCCACTTCAATCCGTCATACCTATCCCGTCTCTTCAAACAGGAATGTGGCTTGAATCTTTCGGAATTCATCGATAAGGCAAGGGTGAAGAGATCGAAGGAATTGCTGCCCAAGAAAGTTTGGAAATTCATGCAATCGGCACAACCCATTTTGAACCCCGTATTCCCCGTTTTTTTGAAAATTCTCGTCGTGTTTTTATAAGATCGAGCCGACCCGCCTGAGCTAAACTGATAGCATCTCTTCATTGCGCATTAAACAGAACCGGGGGAACGACCACGATGGATTTTCAGGAAGCGCTGCATTTCGAGGACAAACCGAACGATCTGCTGACGGTCGGAGAGCTTCTCGTCGATATGATCTCCGATGAATACGACGACACCTTCATGTCCAACGGATATACGAAATATCCGGGAGGATCGCCTTCCAATATCGCGATCAACGCCAAGAAGCTGGGCATTCGCTCCCAGATCGCTGCCTGCGTCGGAAACGACGGCTTCGGCGACTACCTTTTAGAATGGCTTAGCCGGGATGGGTTAAGCACGCACTTCGTCCAACGGGCGGACGAATCGACAAGCATGGTCGTCGTGACCCGAAGCCGGGCGACCCCGATTCCGATCTTCTATCGGGGAGCCGATTACAAGCTCTCCTATTCTCCATTGCTGGAAGGAGCGCTGCTGAATTCAAAGGCGATGCATTTCTCCTGTTGGCCGCTCTCCAGAGTTCCGTCCCGCCAAACGATTGAGCGAGCGATCGATATCGCCAAGGCTCATGGGGTTAAGATCGGCTTCGACCCCAACTACCATCGGATGATCTGGCAGAAGGGGGAGGACGGCGTCTCTTATGTTAAATCCATTCTGTCCAAGGCGGATTTCGTCAAGCCGTCCGAAGACGACGCGGAGCGATTGTTCGGCCAAGACACCCCAACTAACCAATTGGAGAAGTTCTTGGAGTTAGGGGCCAAGCTGGTCATTTTGACTCTCGGCAAGGACGGTGCTCTCGTCTCGAACGGGAAGGAGACGAAGGAATTCGCGACAATGGCTTCCGAGGTGGCGGATACGACGGGGGCGGGCGACGCCTTCTGGTCCGGCTTCTACGCGGCCGCGCTCAAAGGCTATCCGCTGGAAGAAGCCTTGAGGCTCGGCTTCGCCGTCAGCGCCTATAAGCTGAAGTACGCCGGTGCCGTCGTCGATCTGCCGAAACTAGAAGAAATCAAGATTCAATATCGCTTATAGGAGGCGTTGACCGTGCCCATTCAGAATAAAGTGCAATTAATCACCTACCCGGATTCCATGGGTGGGGATCTGCGCACGCTTAACGAACTGCTGAGAAAGCATTTTGCCGATATCTTCGCGGGCGGGGTGCACATTCTTCCGCCATTTCCTTCCTCGGGAGACCGAGGCTTCGCGCCGCTTACTTACCTGGAGATCGAACCGAGCTTCGGAACCTGGGACGACATTCGCGAGATCGGGGAAACGTTCGACGTTCTGGTCGACCTGATGGTGAATCATATTTCCAGACAGTCGCCGTACTTCCAGGACTTTCTCGCCAAAGGGCGCGATTCCGAATATGCCGATCTGTTCATTCCGCTCGAGAAAATATGGGAGGACGGCACGCCCGTTCAGGAGGACATTGACAAGATGTTCTTGAGGCGTCCGCGGCCATACTCGGCTTACCGAATAGGGGAGAATGGCGAAGAAGCGAAGGTTTGGACAACCTTCGGCAAGACGGATCCTTCGGAGCAGATCGACCTGGATATCCGATCCGAAATCACGAGGCGCTTGCTGCGAGCGTTCTTCGAGAATTTCAAGCGGAACAACGTGAAGATCGTTCGTCTCGATGCCGTCGGCTACGTGATCAAGAAACTCGGAACGAGCTGCTTCTTCGTCGAGCCGGACATTTACGAATTCCTGGAAGAAATCAAAGAACTCGCCGACTCGCTGGGGATCGAGCTGCTGCCCGAGGTGCACGCGCATTACAGCACGCAGTTCAAGCTGGCCGATCGAGGCTTCTGGATCTATGATTTTATCCTTCCATACCGCGTGTTGGAGGCGATAATCGGGAAGTCCAACAAAGAATTGAACAGCTACTTAGACGTTCGCCCGCACAAGCAATTCACGATGCTGGATTGCCACGACGGAATCCCCGTCAAGCCGGATATGGACGATCTGATCGACACCGCCGAGGCAAGAAAGCTGGTCGATTTATGCGTGGGCAGGGGGGCTAACCTAAGCTTGATCCTGTCTGACGAACACAAGGCGGAGGACGGCTTCGACGTTCATCAGATCCGCTGCACCTATTACAGCGCGCTTAACGAAGACGATGACGCTTATCTGGCGGCCAGGGCGATTCAGTTGTTCGTTCCGGGAATCCCGCAGGTGTATTACGTGGGCTTGCTTGCGGGGGAGAATGACTTTGAAAGCGTCAAGCGGACCGGCGAAGGCCGAGAGATCAATCGCCGCAATTACTCGGCGGAAGAAGTCGAGCTTGCCCTCGAGAAACCGGTCGTTCAGAGGCTGCTGAAGCTGATTCGCTTCCGGAACGAATACGAAGCCTTCGACGGAGAATTCAGCGTGCTGGCCTCAGCCGCGGACGAGGTTCGCCTGCGTTGGAGCAAAGGAGAACAAGTCTGCGAGCTCTATATCGATCTGAACAGCTGCCGCTCCGCTATTCAATACATCGATCGGGAAGGACGAATGATCTCGTATGAGATTTAAACGATAGAGGAGGTTTCAATATGGCCATCTTGAACCTGCATTTTTTCTCTCGCTGCCTGAAACGCGAAGTCCCGTTGACCGCGCTCCTTCCCGTGGATTCCCCTTTCTTGCCTGCCCAAGAGGATTCAACGTTTCAGCCGCTAAAGGCCTTGTATCTCTTGCATGGCTATTCCGGCACTCATTCGGATTGGGTCAACTTCTCTCGCATACGGGAGCTCTCGGACCGCTATCGGATCGCCGTGTTCATGCCTTCCGGAGAAAACCACTTCTACGTGGACGATGAGGATAAGGGAGCTCTATATGGGGAATACATCGGGAGAGAGCTGATCGACTTTACCCGCAAGCTGTTCCCACTCTCCTCTTCCCGGGAAGATACGTTAATCGGCGGATTGTCTATGGGCGGGTACGGAGCGATTCGGAACGGTTATAAGTATTCGGACCGATACGGTCATATTATCGCATTGTCTTCGGCGCTTATCCCGTATAAAATCGCTAATATGGAACCCGGCTTCAAGGACGGAATCGCCGATTACGGCTATTATCGGAGCGTATTCGGGGATTTGACCAAGTTGCTCGGCAGCGATAAGGATCCGGAAGCGATCGTCCGGCGGCTGTGCGAGAGAGGCGAAGAGCTTCCTAACCTCTACATGGCTTGCGGTACCGAGGACTTCCTATTGGATGTGAACCGGCGTTTCCATCATTTTCTCGAGGCAAATAAGGTCGAACATACCTACCGCGAAAGCGCGGGCGCCCACACTTGGGATTTCTGGAACGAAACGATCGCGGACGGTTTGAATTGGGCATTAGGAGAGCCTCCTGCGTATCCGAAAGCGGACTAGCTTCAAGGCACGCCCCTGATTCTCGATCCCAAGATCGAGGCGGGGGCTTGCTGGATTTTTGGGGAGAAAGTGGAGGGCGCGCGATGCGTACGAACAGTATCGTTTTCAAGTTTGCCTTGCAATTGACTATCATCGTGGCGATCCTGTTCGCTATCCTTGTCCTAAGCAACGTTTACTCGCTGGAAGTCGTGAGGAAGAACACTTTGGATAGCGCGCGCAATACGCTCTCCCTGTATCAAGCGAATATCCGGAATGACTTGGATAGTTTCTCCAAGGACCTGACCGAAATTTTCGAGAACCATGTCGACGCGGCAAGCGAGTTCGAGCAATTAAGCGAGGAAGGACGATACTTCAGGGCGATTCAGCTCAAGAAGGCGCTGACCGCGAAGATGTCCGGCAACGATGCCAGCGACGGACTCTTTATCCGGCTGCCCGGCGAAACGCTGCTCGCTCAGATCAGCTCCCGCATCGACTCCAACGAGAAGCTGGCTCTGATCGACTATATCGAGATGAGGGAATGGGCGCCCGATCCGAACGGCAAAGTAGACGAGTGGACGTCTCTCTCCATTCATGGCGTTCATTATTTGTTTAAATACATGACTTACTCCGGAATTACTTTCGGTACTCTGGTGAACGCCGACACTCTTCTGGACATGGTGAACCGGGGAGGCAACGATCGGAATAGATACGTGCTTAGCGATCGAGATGGATTCCTGCTAACCTCGAACCAAGTAAGCACGGAATCAATCTCATCCATGGACGAGCTGAGGAACGAATATAGCGGCCGATATCTCATGATCTCCGAGCCGATTGCCGAATTCGGCCAGATCACGAACCTTGTCGCCAAGCAGAGCGTGTTCTCCAAGCTGAAAGTGATTCAATGGATTATCGTCCTACTGGCGCTAGTATCGATATTCGTCGTGCCGCTTGTCCTTCGCCGGCTCGCAAGGGATATTCTGAAACCGGTTCTCGAGCTGGTCAAGGCGGCCAAGGAGGTCGAGAAGGGGCAGCCGGAGCTGCAAATTCCGGCAGGCGCGCATTATTCGATGGAATTTACGAAGCTGTTCCGCTCCTTGCAATCCATGGTGAGAGAAATTACGGACCTCAAGATTCAATCCTACGAGGAGCAGATCGAGCGCAGCCGGGCGGAGATCAAATACCTGCAGATGCAGATCCGTCCGCATTTCTTCCTGAATGCCATCTCGACGGTGACCAGCCTGACCTATCGGAACAAGAACGAAGAGATTCGCAGTCTGATCCATCACCTGTCCGAGCATCTGCGTTATATGTTCAAAGTCGGCCTTGCCGTCGTCCCGCTCGAAGAAGAAATAAAGCACGCCGTTAATTATATACGCATGCAGGAGATCCGTTATCCCGACCAGATTTTCCACATGATCGAGGTTCGGGAAGAAGCCGGCTTAGCGCTCGTGCCCCAATTCATGGTTCAAACGTTCGTCGAGAATATCTTTAAGCATGCTATGTTCTACGGCGAGATGCTTTCCATTTATATACGAGCCGGCATAGAGACAAGAGAGGAAGCGCCCTTCGTCAAGATTGTCATCGAGGACAACGGGGGAGGCTTCTCCTCCGAATGGCTGGGAAGCTTCTCGTCCGGCGATGAGCCAGAAGGGGGAACTCATATCGGAATCGCCAACGTCCGGAGAACGCTTCAGCTCTTGTACAAGCGGGACGATCTAATGAACCTGTCCAACGGCGATCCGTCCGGTGCGCGGGTGGAACTCTGGATACCGGTTACGAAAACAGACGAATGAACGGAGTATGCGTAGGAGGAATAGAAATGCGCTGCTTATTGATTGACGACGACATCCCTACGGTCGAGGCGCTGCTTCGCATCATGAATTGGAACGATTACGGGATTGTCGAGACGATGACCGCAACCAATATTCAGGATGCCAAGAGGCTGTTCGAGACCGCTCGACCTGACATTATGATCTGCGACATCGAGATGCCGCGCGGCTCCGGGCTCGACTTGATCAAATGGGTTCGGGAGCGGGAGTATGACGGCGGCTTTATTTTCTTCACCTGTCATGAGAGCTTCGAGTTCGCTTCGACGGCCATTTCGTATAAAGCGGACGCCTATCTGGTCAAGCCAATCGACAAGACGAAGCTGGATGCCGCTCTGCGCAAAGCCGTCGAAGCTCTGAAGCAGAGCCGAATGCTGGACGAATACAGCAAGCTTGGCCTGACCTGGATCAAGAACAAGGAGTGGGTGGAGCGTAATTTCTGGAGGGACATCCTTACGGAAGCGATCTCGCCAAGACAGGACCTTATTCAAAGCGAGATCTGCAAGAGAGAACTGACGTTATCCGTCGAAGGACAATACGTTTTGTTTCTCGTTGGAGTTCCGAGGTCCCAAGTGGAGGGGATGTGGGATAATAGCATCTTTCTGTACGCTTTATCCAATCTAGGCTCCGAGGTGCTTTTTGAACAAGTCAACCACGATCGGGTCATCCCTTATCAGACGGAATCCGCCTTCTACAATGCGATGATCATGGAAGGAACGTACGGCGCGGATCAATTGACGGATATCGGGGAACGGCTGATTGAGCTGTGCAAGCATTATTTAAAATGCACGATAACCTGCTACATCGGCAAGGCGGTCTCCATCTCCGAACTCTCCCGAACTAGAGCGCAATTGGAGCAGCTGGATGCTTCCAATATCATCTTCAGAGGGAAGGTTCATCTGCAGGGAACTCCTTTTCTGTACGACAGGACCGATAGCTATGCTTTGGACATGGACCGCTTCGCGCTCCTATTCGTTCAGAAAGAGAAGGTTCAAATCGTCAACGGACTCAAGAAGGAACTGGAGAGGCTGGCCGAGCAGAACAAGCTGGATCCGGCGACCCTGCATTCGATAAGGGAAGATTTCCTTCAAGTCGTGTATTCCCAGCTCTTGAGAAACCATATCCAGGCGCACCGGCTATTCGCCGACGAAGCCATCCTGCGCTTGGCGCAACAAGCCGAGAGCAGCGTATTCGACTTCATGAAGTGGGCCCAAGCGATCACCGACAAAACGATCGACTCCATTCGGGAGGCGTTGAAGTCCGAAGGGGTCGTCGACAAGGCCAAGCGGTTCATTCATGAGAATTACAAGCAGGAGTTGAGCCGGGAAGACGTTGCGGCTCACGTGTATCTGACGGCGGATTATTTGGCCAAGGTGTTTAAGGCGGAGACGGGCCTTGCCATCAAGGAATACTTGAACGAATGCCGGATAAACGCGGCCAAGCAGCTGCTTCTGGAGAGCAAGGCTAGCGTGAGCGAGATCGCGCTGGAGACCGGCTTCGATACGCTGTCTTACTTCTCCACCGTATTCAAGAAGATGACGGGGGAGACCCCCAACGCGTACCGTTCCAAGCATAAGTCGAATCCATAGGCGAACTCCGCTTTCGATGGGAAGCGGAGTTTTGATTATGCAGAACGGCAATGGGGAGCAGCGCTTGTTTTCTAAAATACAGGCCGTCTTTTTGAAAGCCGAGCTTACCGCTAGCAGGTAAACTGAAAGCGAAATCAACGACAGGAGGCATCATGATGAATAGAAAAAAAGGGATGGCGGCGTTACTTATGTCGGTGACGCTCGGAGGGGCGGTATTGACGGCATGCAGCAATTCGAATACGACGTCTTCGTCCGAAGAAGGCGGCAAGGTGGAGGAGATCGTCTTCGCCATGCCTTCCTTCAACCGGATCCCGGACGACTTGAGCAAGGTGACCGACGCGATCAACGCCATTACGACAGGCAAAATCGGCGTTAAGGTCGATTTTCGAATTTACGGGCCGGCCGACTATGCGCAGAAGGTAAACCTGGCGCTCCAGAGCGGGGAGAAGATGGACGTCTTCACGACGCTAGGCCAGTTCTCGAACTACGTCTCGAAGAGTCAAGTCGCTCCGTTGGACGATCTTCTCGCGGAATATGGCAAAGAAATGACCGCCCTTCTGGAGAAAGACTTCGGTGCGGACATGCTCAAGGCCACGACGATAGGCGGCCGGATATATGGCATTCCGGTGAACAAAGGCATGTCTCTTCCGATTAACTTCGTCTACAATGCGGACATGCTGCAGGCGGCCGGCTTCACGGCAGACGACGTCGAATCGGTGGAGGATCTGCCAGCCATCTTTGAAGCGGTCAAGAGCGCGAATCCGGACGTCGTTCCGTTCGGACCGATCAACGTCAACCCGAGCGACACCGGTCTGATCAACCTGTTGAAGGGGACGTACAAGGTGGATATGCTGACGGATACGACCGGGGTCGGAGTCGTGGTAGGCAATGACGGCAAGGTTGTCAATCTGTACGAGACCGACGCCTTCAAGAACGGCGTTCAAATGATGAGAGATTGGTACGACAAGGGGTATCTGCAGAAGGACGCGGCGACGACGACGATTACCTCCAGCGAGATGGTTTCCTCCGGACGGGAGTTCTCCTTCCTGGGAGGCTACGGCGGCTTGGAGGTCGGGAAGACGATCAGCGCGCAGACGGGCAAGAACGTCGAGACGAAGAGGATCGCTCCGTTCTACTTCGACACGAGCGCGGTCAATTCCGTAAGCTGGATGGTTTCGAGTACATCGAAGGTGCCGGAAGCTTCGGTTAAGTTCCTGAACCTTCTTTATACCGACGAGCAGCTCATCAACACGATCTTGTACGGCATCGAAGGCGAGGATTACGTGAAGGTCGACGAACATCACGTCAAGTTCCCGGATGGCAAGGACGCGAACACCGTCTCGTACACGGCTATGCTTAGTACGGGTATCGTGGGCTCCGAATCGCTTCAGTATCAATTCGAGGGCATCAATTGGTCCGACATCGAAGTGAAGCTGAAGGAGAACAAGGAGACGGAACGCTCGCCTTACTTCGGCTTCATCTTTGATCAGAGCGACGTGAAGACGCAGATCAGCGCCGTAAACAACGTCGTCAACCAATACCTGCCTGGACTCGTTACCGGCTCGCTCGACCCGGAGACGACGCTTCCGAAGTTCGTCAAGGCGCTGAACGACGCAGGCGCGGCGGACGTAATCAAGAGCAAGCAAGAGCAGCTGGATCAATGGCTTGCAGCGCAAGGCAATTAATACGGAAGGGCATTAAGGAGAATGGAGCCTGATGAAGGTTCCATTTTCCTTAATGGAGGAGGGTATGGAATGAGAAACGCACGCGGAACGACGAGCGCGCTCCGGAAGACGGCGCCGCTCCTGATGCTGGCCGCTCCGGGCCTGCTCTATTTTCTGATCAACAGCTATATCCCCATGTTCGGCGTGTTTATCGCTTTCAAGGACATCAATTACGCCAAAGGAATCTTCGGCAGCGACTGGATCGGCTTCGACAACTTTCAATTTCTGTTCAAGACGACCGATGCCTGGATCATGACGAGAAACACGTTGCTTTATAACTTAACCTTTATCGTCATCGGCACGATCTGCTCGATCTTCATCGCGATTCTGATGGCGGAGCTGCTGACGAAGCTATATTCGAAGTTATACCTGTCCGGCCTCGTTCTGCCGAGCTTGATCTCGATGGTCGTGCTGTCGATGCTCGTATTCGCCTTCCTGAACGCGGACAGCGGCTTCGTCAACAAGTCGATTCTAAGACCGCTCGGACTTCCGGAGATCAATTGGTATTCGGAAGCGAAATATTGGCCTTACCTTCTCGTCATTATCCAGATGTGGAAGACGGCGGGCTATGGCTCCATCGTGTACTTCGCTTCCATTGCCGGAATCGATAAGAGCATCTACGAAGCGGCCAAGATCGACGGTGCCGGCAAGCTGAGGCAGATCCGGACGATTACGCTGCCGCTTCTCAAGCCTACGGTTATCGTGCTCGGGCTCATGTCAATCGGACGCATCTTCAACTCCGACTTCGGTCTGTTCTACCAGGTTCCGCTCAATGCGGGAGCATTATACAGCACGACCCAGACGATCGACACGTACGTCTACCGGGCGCTGATGCAGCTTAACGACATCGGCATGTCGGCTGCGGCCGGCCTGTACCAATCGATTGTCGGCTTCGTGCTCGTCCTTGTCGTTAACTCGATCGTCAAACGAGTCAATTCGGAAAATGCTTTGTTCTAGGAGGGATGTCCATGATTCAAACGAGAGGGGAACGCGCCTTCGCCCTGTTCTCCGCCATCCTGATGGGGTTCATCACGCTGGCCGCTTTCTTGCCGTTCATTCTTATCATCATCGCTTCCGTCACGAAGGAGTCCAGCTTGATCAACGACGGATACAGCTTCTTCCCGAAGGAATTCAGCATGGACGCTTACCTCTATCTGAAAGCTTCCGCTTATACGTTCCTTAGAGCTTACGGGGTCTCCTTCCTCGTGACGATCATCGGCACGGCCGTCGGTCTGCTCATCACAAGCATGCTCGCCTATCCGATGTCCCGAAGGGACTTCAAATACCACAACGCGCTGGCTTTCGTCGTATTCTTTACAATGCTGTTCAGCGGGGGAGTCGTACCTTCCTATATCATGTGGACGCAATACTTCCATATCAAAGACTCCTTGGCGGCTTTGATCGTGCCGAACCTGCTTGCGAACGGATTCAACGTGCTGCTCGTCCGGAATTACTTCAAGAGCAACGTGCCGATCGACTTGATCGAATCCGCGCAGATCGACGGAGCGACCGAGATGAGGACGTTCTTCCGGATCATGCTGCCGCTCTCCGTGCCCGTTCTGGCGACCGTCGGCTTGTTTATGGGACTCGCCTATTGGAACGACTGGATTAACGCGCTGTACTACGTTAGTAAGCCGCAATATTACGGAATTCAGAACCTGCTCGTTCAATTGATGAACAACATTCAATACCTGAATTCCGGCCAGGCGGGCAATGCGGTCGGAGCGGGCGCGGTCGAACTGCCGAGCAGCGCCGTCCGGATGGCGATGGCCGTTCTCGGAATCGTTCCGATTCTCGTCGTGCTGCCGCCGCTGCAGAAATATTTGACCCGAGGCGTCGTCATCGGAGCCGTTAAGGGTTGATGGGAATCATTACAGTAGAGGAGATGTTCGCACATGAAAGTGCAAGACGTTATCGATCGAGTATTGGAGAAAAGCTGCGGAGGACGCAAGCTGGAGCAGACTTGCGACGTTCTGGCTAGCGGAAGCCCGGACCAGGAGGTATCGGGCATCGTTACGACGTTCACGGCGACCGTGGACGTGATCCGAGAGGCGATCGCTATCGGAGCGAACCTGATCATCACGCACGAGCCGACTTATTTCACCGGAGCCGACAAGGTGGAATGGCTGGAGAACGATCCCGTTTACGCGGCCAAAAAGAAGCTCATCGACGATAACGGAATCGCGATCTGGCGCTTCCACGACCACATGCATATGGCTAAGAGCGATTTGATCTACGACGGGCTCATCAAAGAGCTTGGCTGGGAGCAGAAAAGGCTCGATCCGTCTTCGCCATGGTCGTATGTCATCGAGCCCACGACCGTCGGGGAGTTGACGGAATTCTTCAAGAGGAAGCTTGGCATGAGCAAAGTGAGGATCGTAGGCAAGCCGGAGTCTCCTTGCTCCAGGATAGGCATTCTGGTTGGGGGAGGCAGCCTGGGCCTCGGTCGAGAGGAGATGCCGATGGAGCTCATGCGCGACAAGGAGCTGGACGTCATGGTATGCGGCGACATAACGGAATGGACGCTGTGCGCGTACGTCAACGACGCCTCCATGCTCGGGATGAACAAGGCGATGATCGTGGTCGGACATGAGCGCACCGAGGAATGGGGAATGAAGTACTTGGCCGAATGGCTTCTGCCGATCGCGGAAGGAGTACCGGTGACGTTCGTCGATGCCAAGGAGCCGTTCGTTTATTTGTGATAGCATGGGTTTGAAGTCACGAGTACGGCCGGATCGATGATTTTAGTAACGGACATGAGAATCCCTTAAACGCCCGTTTGCGATCTCTAGCGTTTTTAACGGACATGTGGAGCTCTTAAATCGATAATTCTCGCCGTCTCGGGCGAAAAAATCGGTCTAGGAGTCTCGCCTGTCCGTTAGGTTTAGTAAAGCTATATTTCTAGCTTTTAAGCGTCTTTCATGTCCGTTAGCTGTATGTTGTCATTTAGCGATCGTTCCCCCAAGGGACGGTCGCTTTTATGGATTGGACATTTTCCGGGATTGGCTTAATGGAATACGTACAGCAGTTTCCGCCATCGACGAGGCATTCCAGTCGCTTGACATCGGCTTCGAGCAAATTGCTGAAGAGCTGTTGTTCGCAATGACAAGCTTGGCGGTAGCGTTTGGCTACTTGGGTGACGGGACAATTCCGTTCGTACAGCTTGTAACTGCCGTCTTCGTTCGCTTCCCATTCGGCCATGTAGCCTCCTGCATTCTGGATGGCCGCCAGTTCGGCAACCTTCTCTTCCAGCGTCTTGTCCTGCAGCCTTCCCCGATATTTAGCTTCAAGCTTCGAACGTCGGCCCGCAAACAGCTTATCGACCATCTCCGTTCCGCCGCTCTGTTCTTCAACCTCATTGAGCAAATCCAAAGTAAGGTGGTGATAACTTTTGGGAAAAAGATCGTCCGCCTGTTCAGTCAGAGAGTATTGATAGAAGGGTCTTCCCATTGGTTGGCGAAGCATCGCGGATTCAACGAGCCCGTCTCTTTCCAACGTTTGAATATGTCTGCGGACTCCCATCTCCGTTATGCCTAGATCCTTGGATAGTTCCGTGATGCTGGAGCTGCCTTTTATTCTAAGTACTTCAAGAAGCTGTCGACGGGTCGTTCCTTCTGTTTGCATCTTTTAATGCCATCCTTCCGAAGATAAGTTAGCGTTGGGAAAAGAACCGGATAGCTTTCTCTATAGAACCGGCCTCTTCGGGAGGAACATCATACTCTTCGTAAATTGCGCCTACCGGGCAGGCGGCTTCGCAAGCTCCGCAGGATATGCATAGGTCGGCGTTAATAAAATATTGATCTTCGCCTTTGACAATGCAGTCCACCGGACATACGTCCAGACATTCTGCTGCCTGTTCGTCAATGCATGGGGATGTTATGACGAATGCCATCCATCTCGCCTCCGACTAATGTTTAATAATTGGCATCATCATTTTAAGCTTCTCACGATCACTTAGTCAACATTTTAGTTTATTAAGTTTAGATATTGACGAGGGGGAAAAATAGGGCTAAGATCAATCACAAACATTCTAAATATCGATGTATAAAAACTTACGATCGTTTGGGACGAGGTGAGAATGATGATTGAGATTAGCGATAAAGCTTCCGCTCAAATCAACGAAATGATCCTAGATTTGAATTCCCCGGGGCTATTCTTGCGGGTAGGCGTCGTAGACGGCGGCTGCAGCGGATTGTCTTACGATCTGCGATATAAAGATCAAGGAATGACAGGCGGATTCACCATGGACAATCCGAACGTGAAAGCCAGCTGCGGATGCGGAGCTAGCTTCCGAACGGCTGCATACCGCGGCAAAGCGCAAAAATGCTAAAGGAGCAAAGGCGATGAATCAACCACGCGAGAATGAGATTGTCGATATGATTATCATTGGAGGAGGACCTACGGGCATGTTTGCCGGATTCTATGCGGGCATGCGCCAAGCAAGCGCGAAGATCATAGACAGTATGCCTCAATTGGGAGGCCAGCTGGCCGCTTTATACCCTGAAAAGAAAATCTTCGACGTGGCTGGATTTCCTAACGTTACGGCACAAGGGCTTGTGGACCGGTTGGAACGCCAAATGAGTGTCTTCCCGATTCAAGTCCGTTTAGAAGAAAAAGTTCTGCAAGTGTTTAAAGAAGAGGAACGCCTTTTTAGAATCGTTACGGATAAAGGGGTTCATTGGGGACGTTCGGTCATCATCGCGGGAGGCGTCGGAGCATTCGAACCCCGAAAGATGGACTTGCCGGAAGCGGCCGATTATGCGGGAAGAGGAATTCACTACTTCATTCGCGATCTTAAAGCGTTTGCCGGGCAAGAAGTTGTCGTGTGCGGGGGCGGGGATTCCGCAGTCGATTGGTCTTTAATGTTAGAGGGCGTCGCGAAACGAGTTACGCTCATTCACCGCAGAGATAAGTTCAGAGCGCATGAACATAGCGTGGATAGGTTGATGAAATCCAGCGTGAACGTCTTGACTTCAACTGATATTCTTCAAATTAGGGGCGATGATCGAGTTAGAGAATTGACGATCGCGAGCAGCCTGAAGGGAGAAGAATGGCAAATCCCGTGCGATTCATTAATCGTGAATTATGGATTTGTCTCATCGCTAGGTCCGGTCGCGGAGTGGGGGCTGGATATCCAACAGGGCTCTATCCGGGTAGACACAAGGATGGAGACGAACATTCCGGGGATTTTTGCCGCTGGAGACATCACAACTTACCCCGGCAAGCTGAAGCTTATTGCCGTAGGGTTCGGGGAAGCTCCGACAGCGATTAACAACGCCAAAGTCTACATCGATCCTCAGTCTAAACTTTACCCGGGACATAGCAGCCATATGAAGTTTAATTAGCCATTATCATGGTACGGGTTCGGTAACGAGTGCCCTCAGCAGTCTGGAGCAAAATACCGGCAAGAAAATACATCGATATGAAGCCGCGAGAAGCGCGGCTTTTTTTATATTAATGAAGGCAAAGTCCTTGCCTAAAGCACAGGACAAGAACATTAACCCTTCGGAATGCTTCGGTATTCCGTCGGCGATACGCCCATCATCTTCTTAAACATCCTGGAAAAGTAGTAGGGGTCGGGTATCCCCACGGCACCGCAAACTTTCTTCACGCTCAGGTCGGTCAAGTCGAGCATTTGGCCGGCGCGCTGCATTTTCATTCTTAAGAAGTAATCGATGGGCGGACATCCCGTTTCCTTTTTGAACAAATAAATCAGATGTTGCTTTGAAAGGCCGGTGTGCTGGGCCAATTCAAGGAGCGTTACGGAGCCGTTCAGCCGGTCGGTCATGTACCGGATGGCTTGCTCTAAGTAATGCTCTCTTTTTTTGTCCTGTGCCGAGTGACTCGCGCTGATGCCTACGGTGCTAAGGAGATGCCGAACGGTTTGAGAGACGTGAATTTGGACCTGTAGAGAATACGTTTTGTCCGTTAGGAGGGCGAAGCATTGCTCGAAATGCTCCAGCCACTGGGCATGCGTTCCAAGCGGAAGAGACAAAGGGCCTGAATCCAAGCCATATGCCCGAATCAGTTGCGTAGCGTGCTCTCCTTTGAGATGGAACCAATAAATGGTCCAAGGGTTGTCAACGGCCGCGCCGTAGCGGTGGGCCATACCGGCGGGAATGACGGCAAGCTGATGCGGCGCGATTCGTGCCTGCCTGTCGCTGCCGTTCCATTCGATCCAGCCTTCGCCTTCCACGCAGTAGATGAAGATGTGGGAGTCGCAGCCCTCGTTTCTTTCCCGGTAATGATATCTGGCTTGGGGAAAATAACCGATGTCGCTTACATAGAACGATCGGGTAAGCTCCTGGGATTGAAGGTCGTTCTGCATGTATTCGGGCTGAATGAACAATCTCTGGGAGTCGAAGCCTTCCGGTTTCCGAATCGTCGCCATCCTGCTAGCGTCCCTTCTTTGTCAAAAGTGTGAGAACATATTCCATTCCGCTTCTCTATGGTTCGTTGTTATTAGGATCTTGATCTTCATCGATATAAGAATATAATCCATCAAATGCCGAGTTTCGTCAATTGGAATCCGATCGCGCTTGCGGTAAATTGGAATCATCAAACAAGGGAGGGTAACCGATGAGCATTCAAGAGAAAGCCGCGTCGGCAGCTTTTCAGGCTGTGCGCGTATGGGAAGAGGATAAGGATATCCCGACGTACGGTACCGGCGAACCGGACAAAAACCCGATGTTCTTGGAGAAGCGCGTCTACCAAGGAAGCTCCGGCCGCGTCTATCCGCATCCGGTTATCGATAGAATAGAGGACGAGAAGAAGCCGAAGACTTACCGGCTGGCCATCCTCGAGAATGAATATGTCCGAATCGAAATCATGCCGGAAATAGGCGGCAGGATATACCGAGCTCTGGATAAAACGAATAACTATGATTTCGTCTATTACAACCGGGTCATTAAACCGGCACTGGTCGGATTGGCGGGACCTTGGATCTCCGGCGGAATCGAGTTCAATTGGCCTCAACATCACCGCCCGAACACGTTCGGACCCGTTGAGCATCTGCTATCGCCGAACGAAGACGGCAGCGCAACGGTATGGGTCAGCGAGATCGATCGAATGTACGGAACCAAGGTGACGACGGGCTTTACCTTATATCCGGGCAAAGCGTACCTGGAGATTTCGGCCCAGTTGTATAATCGAACGGCTCAGCCGCAAACGTTCCTCTGGTGGGCCAATCCGGCCGTCGCCGTGAACGATCATACCCAGTCCGTCTTCCCGCCCGATGTCACGGCCGTATTCGACCACGGCAAAAGGGACGTATCCCGGTTTCCGATCGCAACGGGGACGTATTACAAAATGGACTACTCGGAAGGCGTCGATATTTCGCGCTATAAGAACATCCCGGTACCGACTTCGTACATGGCGTATAAGTCGGACTATAATTTCGTCGGAGGTTACGATCACGGGGTCCAGGCAGGACTTCTCCATGTAGCGAATCACCATATTTCTCCAGGCAAAAAGCAATGGACCTGGGGGAACGGGGAATTCGGGCAAGCATGGGACCGCAACTTGACCGACGAGGATGGGCCTTACATCGAGCTGATGACGGGCGTATACACCGATAATCAACCGGACTTCACCTGGCTTCAGCCTTATGAGGAGAAGACCTTCAAACAATACTTCATGCCTTACAAGGATATCGGAGTCGTCAAGAATGCATCCATCGAGGCCGCCGTCAATCTCGAAGTGGACGAACCATCGCGCACGGCAACCGTCATGGCTTATGCCACCTCTGTGCTCAAGGACGCTGTCGTAGAGTTAAAAGGAAAGAAACGGATTTATGCACGCGATACGGTGGAGTTATCCCCGCTGTCGACCTACAAGTCGATTATCGCGCTGGACGAACAAGACCGGGCGCACGACCTTCTAGTGACGGTATTCGATTCGGAAGGCAGGACATTAATCTCCTATCGTCCCGCCAAGCCTTCCATCGAGCAAGTGCCGGACGCGGCGAAGCCGCTGCCGCTGCCGGAGGAGTTGAAGACGAACGAGCAGCTTTATCTTGCCGGACTTCACCTGGAACAATACCGGCACGCTACGTTCGAGTCGGAAGCCTATTACCTGGAAGGCTTGAAACGCGACGCATCCGATATCCGAATCAATGTCGCGTACGGCACGTTGCTGCTCCGAAGAGGGCTGTTCCGGCAAGCGGAGAATCACTTCCGTACTGCAATCAAGTCGCTCACCTGGCGGAATCCGAACCCGTATGACAGCGAAGCCTATTACCAACTCGGCATGTCGCTTAAATTACAGGGGCGGATGGAAGAGGCCTTCTCGGCATTCTACAAATCCGTATGGTCTGCGGCTTGGCAGGACAGCGGGTACTTCTCGCTGGCTCAAATCGCCTGCGGCAAAGGGGCTTATGCGGAAGCCCTTGAACTGGCTGAACGTTCGCTCATACGCAATAGCCGCAACTACAAATCCAGGCATTTGAAAGCGGCGCTGCTGCGCAAGCTCGGACGTTATGCGGAAGCGCTTGCCTATGCCGAAGAAACGCTTGCTCTCGACGTAGCCGATTTTGGTTCTGCTTATGAACGAGTCCTTCTGTTCTCCGCATCGGGTAACGAGCAGGATGAAGCTACAGCAAACGATAAGCTAACGACTCTGATGCGTAACGACGTCCATAATTATTTGAACCTGGCGTCCGACTACGCCGGCTGCGGTCTTTACGATGAAGCCGCGCAAGTGCTGGAGCGGATCATCCAGCTAACGGGCTCTTCCTCGTATCCCATGCTGCATTATGCGCTGGCTTACGTGCTGGAAATGTCGGGTCAACCGGCGGAAGCCGGCGTCCAGAGAAGAGCCGGCCATGACGCGGCGCCGGACTATTGCTTCCCGAACAGTCTCTTTGATCTGTTGGTGCTGGAAAGCGCGGTCTCCTTGGATTCCTCGGATGACAAAGCCCGTTACTACCTGGCCAACCTGCTGTACGACAAGAAACGTCCGGAAGAATCTATTCGTTTGTGGGAGGCTTCCGTTTCGCTATTCGACGGTTTCGCGACGGCGCATCGGAACCTTGCGCTTGCTTATTACAATAAGCGCAATGCTCCCGAACAGGCGCGTAAGGCTTTGGAGAAAGCATTTGCCTGCAATACCTCGGACGCTCGCGTATTTTATGAACTGGACCAGCTGTACAAGAAAATCGGCCTCTCCGCCGCAGACCGTCTGGCGAAGCTGGAGCGCCACATGGAATTGGTCGAAAAACGCGACGATCTGTATGTGGAATATGTAACGCTGCTTAACTTGCTCGACAGGCATTCCGATGCCGCAACGGCAATCGCCCGCCGGAAGTTCCACCCATGGGAAGGCGGAGAAGGGAAAGTGACCGGCCAATACGTGCTGGCGCACGTCGAACTCGGCAAACATTCTCTCCGACAAGGGAAGTTCGAGCAAGCGGCGGACCTGCTCAGCCGTGCTCTGGTTTACCCGGAGAACTTAGGGGAGGGCAAGCTCGCCGGCGCGCAGGAGAATAACGTTTACTACTATCTCGGCAACGCGTACGAAGGATTGGGTCAATCCGAGAAGGCAACCGAATGCTGGTCCATTGCTTCGCAAGGCTTGGAGGAACCGGCCAGCGCGATGTTTTACAATGACCAACCGCCGGATATGATTTTCTATCAGGGTCTCGCCTGGAGGAAGTTGGGCGTCGTTAAGGAAGCGAATCGCCGGTTCAACAAATTGATCGATTATGCCGAGAAGCATCTGTTCGATGATGTGAAAATCGATTATTTCGCCGTTTCCCTACCGGACTTTCTCGTGTTCGAGGATGACCTGAATAAGAGGAACAAGGTCCATTGCCTTTACATGATGGGGCTTGGATGGCTTGGCCTGGAGCGGACCGCGGAAGCGAAGGCAAGACTCGACGAAGTGATCGAATTGGAGACGAACCATCAGGGCGCGAGAATTCACCTGGCCTTGTGCGACTAACAGGTACGGAGAAGAAGGCGGAGGCTCCGGCGAGTTGGTATGCAGCATACATTGTACAAAGGATATTCCATCCCACTCCATCATTGGTTACCGTCTGAACATCCGGACGGAGGACGATGCAGAGGAACAGAATTTCGACATTCCAGATTTAATTCCGGGAGAAGGGACAACGATTCATGTGCTGAATCCTGCTAAGGATGGCAAAACGGTCTTATCTATCATCCGGCCAACGGGATATACCATGTTGGTTCGGGAATTTGATTAAAATGAGAAATGAAGAAAGCGATCATTCCTTCGAAGAATGATCGCTTCTTTCTTAGATTCGTTGCGGAAACAAAGATACTTGATACTCGGGAATCGCGCGGATGGAACGGAACTCCGCGATCTCGACTCCCTCGAACCGTTCGACTTGGGCTTGGTTCACGAACGTGGTGACCGTTCCTTTGCGAACCGGGGTGATGGCCAGATGCACATCGCCTTTATCGAGATCGTTCCGGAACTGCTTCAACCCAATCTGCCAGGGATGTCCGTAATAAATATGGTCGGTTAGAAGCCTTGTCCCTAGATAAGCTTCAGCAACATCGCCTTCATAATCGATGTGGAGCCAGACGTCGTTCACTTCCGCAGGCCATTCCTTATCGATTTTTAACAGGGCGGAGCGACCTGAAGGCTTGGAGACGGACAGACTCGGTTCAAAAGCGGGAATGGAGATCTTGAAGGTTTCGAACACGCCGTCTTGTTTCCTCGCAAGAGTCCCCTTGTTCGAACGCAAATCCATGGTCCCGGTTTGAAGAAGGGACACCGTTACCTCGCTGTTAGACGAGGTACACACAAGTCGATTGTTGTGCACGAACAGATGGCTGTCGCTAATGACGAGCGTTTGTTTGTTCCACAGGGAGACCTTGTAGGATTGAAGGGCTTCTTCACGCGTGAGTACCAAAATACGGACTTCATGGCCATCGGACGTTCTCGCGCGGACGACATGTCTTCTGCCTGCAGCGGGACGAACAATCGAGTTCGGGCCGATGTCTTCTACGGTTCCAGCGCCAGGATCAATAGACGACAATGACGATTTACGGAAGACGAGTTCGGGAGTCATGCCTTCATGCGCATAGAAGACGAAGGTTTGCTCCCCATCGGACTCCAGTTTTGTTAGCAATTGAGCCGTCGCGCTAACTAATTGAATCCCGCCGAGATCGAGGTTGAACGGCAGCACGACACCAATCCCGCCTTTGATCGTGATTTCACCCGTGCTCGGCAAAGAAACGTTCCCTTGGGAAGTCTCGAGTTCGATTCGGAAACGGCGGTCGGGCATTTCGATATGATCCTGAAAATTATTAACGAAAACGAAGCCGGAGCCGTCCTTCTGCCTGACGCACCAGCGCAAAGTCGAGGTATCCTCCGATGGAATATCGCTTTGGCCCTCCGGTATCGTTGTGGGCATTGGAGCGAGTACGTCGCCGAACGCTTCGAGGAACATCGAGAGGGTGCGAATCCGGTCGTACGATTCGCCGACCCTGCCGAACTCCCCTAACGGAGACTGATAGTCATACGTGATTTTCGGAAGGAACTGTTCGTTCAAATACGTTTTCTTGCCCACCGGATTGGAGCCGCCATGATACATATAATAGCCGAGAAGATTGCTGCCGCTTGCCAGCTTGACCAGCGTCATGGCTTCGACGCTGTCTGCGGGAACGTACGGTCTTGCGTTATAGCTAACTTGCATGCCGCCCGCCATCTCGCAATAAGCGACCGGATATTCCCGCGTATCGTAGTTAACCGGTTCTGCAGGAGTATGATGAAGATCGCGGAACACGAATTCCCGGCTTGGCGGTTGATTCGGAATCCACGGCGTATAGGCATAGCCGGCCAGCATCGGAAGGGTGCCTTGCTCCGGTACCGCGGCGCCTCCCCAAGCCGTTGCCGTAAAGAAGAGCGGTTTAATGCCCGCTTCGATGGCGATTCGTTGCAATTCCATCAAGTGATCGTTGCCGCCCGTTCCGGAAGTCATGAACTTGCCGGCTTTGTATCCCCAAGCATCGTTCGGCGCCCCGCAGTGCATGAACTCGTTTTCCAACTGTACGGCAATGACCGGACCCCCGTCCTGATAGAGCGAGCCCTTCATCTGTTTGGCGATTTCTCGGTAAAGCTTGTTGGCCAGAGCCAGGTATCCAGGATCGTTGGAACGGATCTCGATCGGTTTGGAGAACACCCAATCCGGGATCCCGCCATTACGGACTTCCCCATGACAGAATGGTCCGATTCTTAGGATCAGAGGGAGGTCCAGTTTGGCGCACAAGTCGATAAAGTGACGTAAATTCCGGTCGCCGCCCCATTCGAATATCCCTTCTTCTTCTTCGTGGAAGTTCCAGAATACATAAGTAGCCACGATATGGACGCCGCCGGCTTTCATCTTGAGAAGCTCTTCTTCCCAATGCAAGTAAGAGAACCTGGAGAAATGAAATTCCCCGACAACCGGGATGAAGGGTTGACCATTGCGCGTCATGTAGAAGTTCGTGAAACCGTAAGCGTCTCCGGAGGGGTTGCTTCCGCCGAACTCCCCCAGTTTGCCTGGACGGATCTCAGGGGCAGCGGTGTCTGTTAGCGAAAGCTTGTAAACAGAGTTGTTCATTGTCGATCTTGCCTCCTTATGTTATTTTGAAAATGCGATGAATTCTACTGAGTCAATCAGTGGGGAAAAGCACCGATGGTAATAATTTTAAATAATAGATGGGCTTATGAGGAGTAGCGAAATGGCTAAAAAACCGACGAATTATGCTATTAACGAAGAGCGTCCCTACGGAATTCTCATCTCCGGCCATTACCGGGAGGAGCTAGGTTATTCTGTCCACCGTCCTTCGGGAAGCGTGGATTGGTTGCTCATGTATACGCTTTCCGGCGAAGGGGTTGTCCGAACGGCAGAGGAAGACGTGCTGTGCCGAGAGGGGGACGCCGCCATCTTGCTTCCGGGCATTCCGCACCAATATGGTACTCATGGAGAAGCATGGGAATTTCTATGGGTTCACTTTATTCCAGACCCGGATTGGAGTCCGTGGCTTAGACTGCCCGTAAGATCCGAAAGATTCTTTCACTTGAGCTTGCCGGCGGAAGTCCGTCACGCGGTGGTCGATCCGTTAAACCGCATGCACCGCCATTCTTTGCGGGATGGCCGTACAGCCTTGCACGGCAGGTTATCGGAGTTGGCGTTGGAAGAGGCGCTGATTCAAGTCAGGTTGGCCGCTTCGGATGTCGGAGAAATCGCGATGGATTCCAGGATCGCGGAAGTATTGCGGTATTTGCAATTTTCCTTCAAGGAAAAAATAGGCTTGCCGGAATTGGCCCAACTGGCCTGTTTGTCACCGTCGAGGTTGTCCCATCTTTTCAAAGAAGAAGTGGGAGACACGATTTTGAATACCGTAAACAAATTCCGGCTCGAAAAAGCGGCTCAACTATTGTCCTGCACGAGCAGGCGGATTTCGGAGATTTCCTCCGATGTCGGGTTCGAAAGTACGGATCATTTTACAAGAATGTTCCAACAATCGTTCGGAGAGACTCCGTCAAAATATCGCAAACGCAAGACGAGTTTATAATGACCGGACAAGCCGTCTCTATTTTTAGTAGGCGATACCTACGCGCGACTTTATATAGTCGCTGGCTTTTATCTGGCTATATGTAAATTCAGCTGTATCCGCGACGGATATTTCAACCCCACCCTCAGGCAAAAAATCACGTTCTACGCGGTAATTGCCTTTCCTTACTCCGTCGGGCAGATACGTGGGACAGACAATAGTCCATTCTAATGTTGATTGTTTGAGCATATCGTAAACGTTATGATGCTCTTTCGCCGCACGGACTGATTTGCGCTTTGATTCACTTGACTGATAACGCAGGGAATTTGGGGCAGATCTACTTTGCAGAATACCCGCAGTCCCTATCGTTATCATTCGTTGTATACCTTCGCGTTCCATTGCTTCGATAATAAGGGGCATGCTTTCTGTTAGGGTAGTTGTCCCATCCGTATTTAGTGCACTAATCACGGCATCCATCCCATGCATGGCGCGTACGATATCCTCTTTATTTAAAACATTCCCTTGAATAATAGATAAATTGTTATCGTTGATCTGAATCTTTTCCGGAGTTCGAACTAAAACCGTAACCTGATGTCTGTCATAAAGGGCATAAGTAACGATTTGACTTCCGACTCGTCCAGTTGCGCCTAAAATTAATATATTCATAAGTTCGAACCTCCCTGTTGTGCTAAAAGTAATTATATCGTCTTTCTGCATCGACGTGGGATTTCTTGTTTTATTTCCAATTTACGCAATCGGAACATGGAATGTATAATATTGGATGAAAGCGAGCGCACGACGATCCTAGCAATAGGAGGTTACGCTGTGAGAGCCGGAATAGGGAGAAACGAAGGGTTGCTTCTCGCGATGGTTGCTGCGATACCGTGTCTTTTTTTGTCGGCCTGTCAAGAGGCAGGATCCTCCTCACCCGATACCGCCATCCCGCTAGGTCCCACTCCGCCGGCGGCGCATGCGGCAACGGCTGACCCGATCGCGATAACGACCGTCGAGGAAATCGTGCCTTCCATGCGGTTTAAGTACGGAGAGACTCCGGCAAACAACTGGCATACCAAATGGGCCAGGGAGAGACACGGCATCGATTTTAAAGTGCTATGGTCGGCCGACAGCCAGAACGAGGCTTATGTGACGAAGCTTCGGCTTTCGCTTGACGCGGACGAGCCGCTTCCCGATACCTTCCACGTATACGATAAAATGTTCGCCGGCGAGCTGATCGAAGCCGGCAAGCTGCTGGACATTACGGAAGAGTTCGAGCGATATGCATCTCCGCGGATGAAGGAACTGTACGCCAAGTATCCGGAAGTGTGGTACCCGGTGACCTATAACGGGAGAAAGTACGGATTGCCGGTACTCACGGCGGGAGACGAGCAGGACACGCTCATGTTCATTCGCCGGGATTGGTTGGACAAGCTGGGACTCGAACCTCCGGCCACCATCGAAGAACTCGAGAACGTCATGGACGCTTTCGTGAATGAAGATCCGGACGGCAACGGACTTAAAGACACGATCGGCATGTCGGCAGGGATCAAGGACAGCGTATCCTCCGTCGTCGGCGACGCCAGCTGGCTGTTCGGCTCCTATGGAGACGCCTTGCCGGATCAATGGATTCTTACGGATGACGGAACGCTTCAATACGGCTCGTTGCAGCCGAATGCGAAGCAGGCGTTATCCAAATACGCGGAATGGCTGAGAAAAGGATATTTAGACCCCGAAATCGCTTTGATGGACGGGGTCATGGCCGCCGATGCCTTCACCAGGGGCAAGTCCGGCATTTATTTCGGCGCCTTCTGGAGCGGGGGATGGCCATTGGGCGACGTCAAGACGAACGTGCCCGGAGCCGAAGTCATGGCTTATCCGCTGCCGTCGGGACCGAACGGGCAGATCGCCCGCAAAGCGACGCCGCTTTCTCTCGGACTTATTTTGTTCAATAAAGATTTCGCGCACATGGATCGGATCCTGCAGTATTACGACGACTTATACGGTTTCGTTTTCTCGGGAGAGACGGACGTACTGAGATTCGGATTCGCCGAAGGGTACGATTACGCGTTGGTGAACGGTGAGCCCGTCTACGACGACGATCGAATACCCGGCGGTAAAATCGAAGCCCAAAAAGTCATTCTGTCCAACGAAGAACCGAACATTCCGTTCAAGCAGACGAAAATCTATTACGACTTGTACCATGGGAAGAAGCCAGAATCGTTCTATGAGAAATACCTGTCGGGAGCGGGACCCGAAATTCTTCAGGCGGGCGCCGTCAATTATGAGATGATGAACTATTCCGTCCGCGACCGGTTTATCGGAGCCCCGACGCCGGCGATGAAGGAGCGGCACGAGTATCTGAGAAGCTTGGAGAACGACACGTTCACGCGGATCATTTACGGCAACGCGCCTCTGGAGCAATTCGACGACTTCGTACGGAAATGGAAGAGCTCGGGCGGAGACGTCATTACTCGGGAAGTGAACGACTGGTATAGGACGGTTAATCCCGAAATGAGGAGAGAATAGTGAGCTTCCGGTACTCGTTGTTCGTCAAAATGTCGATTCTGATTCTGATGCTTCTCGTTCCCGTCCTTCTTCTGATCGGATATTCGCATAAGGTCAGCGTCGAAGTCGTGGAGACCGAGCTGGAGCAATCGAACCTAAGACGGCTTTCCGTTCTTCTCCGCCACATGGATTCCTCGATCGGGCAACTGCAGCAGTTGGCCGTTTTTTTGAACCGCGATCCCAGCGTTCGTGATCTTCCGAATCTCCCGTATAAAGACAGTCTATTGGACAGGGTCAAAACGAAAATCGCCGTTCAGGAGAAGCTTAAGCTGCAAAGTCTCTCCAGCGACTGGAGCAACGAATTCGTCGTTTATTCGCCCGTTGCCCGCCAACGCGTCGATCTGCTGTCTACCGCCGAATACGACGAGAACGACTTGCCCGAGCATCCGTCCGCCTCCTGGAGTTTGGAAACGACGGATTCGAAATCCGGTCTCGAAACGCGGAGGTTCAAGCGATATATCGTGGACGAGTACATGCCGAACGAAGAGATTTCGAAATCCAAGTTGATAGTGGAAGTTAGCTTTGATTCCAATAATTTAGCCGCTCTCTTATCCGACTATCAAGAAGGCGGAAGGGGCAGTCCGTTTCTATACCGAGCGGATGAAGATGCCATTCATGGGAGTCCGAAGGACGAGGCAACGACTGAAGCGTTGATCTCCTGGCTCGACGGAAGGAGTCTCGGACAAGAAGATGCGCCTAGGGTGAAGCTGAATGGCAAAGACTATCAAGTCTATTATCTCAAATCGAGAACGTTGGATTGGTACCTTGTCGATTTCCTGCCTTTGAACGAGGTCGTTTCTCCCCTCTACGAAAGCCGCAATCTCTTTTACGCCGCGATTGGCTTGCTGCTGGCCGTCAGTCTCATCGCGCTTGCGCTGCTTTACCGAAACATTCAAATTCCGATCAGCCAATTAATGAATGGGTTCAAGCAGATTCGGGACGGACGATTCTCGGCTCGCGTTCCGACGGGTTCCAGTCGCGAATTCGTTTATATGCAGACGGGCTTTAACGAGATGGCGAAGGAAATCCAACTTCTCGTCGAGTCGGTCTACGAGGAGCAAATCCGCTCCAAGGACGCGAGGCTGAAACAGCTGCAAGCCCAGGTGAATCCGCATTTTCTCTATAATTGCCTGGCTTACATTACGAGCATGAACGAATTGGACGATCGCGAAGCGGTCTCGTCCATGGCTCACAATCTTGCCGATTATTACCGGTATACGACGCGATCCGATAAGGAAACGGCGACTTTGCGGGAAGAGCTGTCGATGATCGAGAATTATTTGAATATTCAACGGATGAGAATGCCGCGGCTTCGATTCTCGATCGATGTTCCGGAGACCATGGAAGAGATGATCGTTCCGAAATTAACCATTCAGCCAGTCGTCGAGAACGCCGTCTTGCACGGGATCGAGTTGAAACCCGGGGAAGCGGAGATTCGCATCACGGGCTCCATGGAACAGGGATTCTGCTACCTCCATGTTGACGACAACGGCACCGGTTTGCCGGAGGAACGGATACAAGCCATGGATAAGAGCATGCGCCTAACGACTGAAAGCGATATCGGCTACGGGCTATGGAACGTCTCTCAACGGCTACAGCTCATGTTCGGGCCGTCTGCCGGAGTCTGCTTCTCTCCATCCCCTCTTGGGGGATTGCGCGTTCGACTGGCCTGGCCCACGCCGGGATCCGAATCCGAAAAGAGGGATGAACATTGATCACGCTGCTGATCGTTGACGACGAGACTCATCTGGTCGACAGCCTTGCGGAGTCCCTGGATTGGAGCACCCTCGGCATTGAAGCGGTGTTGAAGGCGTATTCCGCGGCCGAAGCGATAGAACATATGCGAGCCCAATCCGTAGACATCCTGATTACCGACGTGCGAATGCCCGGCATGTCGGGTCTCGAGTTGATCGCTTATGCGAATCGTCATCATAAGAAAACAAAAACCGTCCTTCTGACGGGGCACGCGGAATTTGCCTATGCCAGGCAGGCCGTTCAAGAGCAGGCCATGGACTACTTGCTCAAGCCGGTGCGAGCGGAAACGCTCGAACAATGTCTGCAACGGATACTGGATCGGATCAGGCAGGAGTGGGAGGAGGTCGGCTCTTACCAAAGAGCCGTCGCGACAGTCCGCGGAAATCTTCCCCTGCTTCGTTCCTCGCTTCTCGAGAACCTACTTTATGGCAAACGATACGCGCCGGCGGAATTGACCGACCGTTTGACGCTTTTTGAAATCGCTTTCCGGACCGGCGACGAATTCGCGATGATGCTGATTCGGCTGGAGGACGAGTTCGCGCATGATGACGTTCAAGGAATGAATGTCATCGAGAACGCGGTAACGAACATCGCCGAGGAGATTTTCGGAGAATGGTTCGAGCTCTGGTATTGTCGCGATAAGAGAGAATATCTCGTTTTTCTCGTTAAAGCGAAGCAGCCTCTGGATCGCCTACGCTATCATTTGGAAGACGCCGCGACCCGATTGCAATTTAATGTTAGCCGTTATCTTAGAGGAACCGTATCCGTCATCATCGGCGACGGGCTAACTTTTCCCGACGACGTATCCGATATCTACCGCCGGATGGTCGCGACATTTCTTAAGAAGGTCGGCAGCATCAGAGACATGTTCGTCACGTTGTCCGACCGGCGGGTAGAAACCGGCGAGGTTCGTTCGCTGCGCGTGTTGCACGAATCGCCCGCGCTAATCAACCTATTGGAAGCCGGCAGATGGGAAGAAGCGGAGGATAAAATCCAGAGCATACTGGATGAATTAACCGCCGAGTGGCAGGCTTCCCAAGCACATCTTTACGAGGTGTTCTTCCATATTGCCGGCGCGTTCATTCATATCATTCACCGCAGCGAGCTGGTTCTGTCCACCGTGCTGGGGGAAGATTTCGAGAAGCTTGCAGCCGGGCCGTGGTGCCGTTCGCCGAAGCTGTTGGGAGAGTGGTCGATGCGGCATCTGCATCGGATTCGCGAAGAGCTGGCGCTGCGATCGGCAAGCAGCCAGAGCTATCTCGTTCGGCAAGTGTACGCCTTGATCGAGCGGACGCCGATTAAGGAACTCACCGTGCAATCGATCGCCGACGAGGTTCGGCTGCATCCTGTTTACCTGTCCAAGATATTCAAGCTCGAAACGGGGATGAGCATCAGCGATTATTTGCATCGGTGCCGGATGGATCGGGCTTGTTATTTGTTGTCGAATACGATGGGCCGAGTTTACGAGATTACCGCTGAGCTAGGATTTCAAAATCCGAATTATTTCGCTAGAGTGTTCCGTCGCCAGTTCGGCATGACTCCCCAGGAATACCGCGAACGGTCGAATCTTAAATGATTATCCGGAATGTTGCAAATCTACCCTCCAATCCGACACTCTTCCGTTGATACACTGAATTTGCAGTCAACTTTATTCTCGAAGGAGTGTTCAGGATGAAACGATTCTTTTTCCTAGTACTTGCGGTATTGCTCCTGTTGCCCACAATAGGACAAGCTTCGGCAGAGGAAGCCCCGCAGAGCGCGTGCACGTCAGGAGGAGACGGTACGGCTGAGAGTCCTTATGTGTTGTGCACGGATTCTGATTTGGAGCTGCTTCGCATTCATCCGGACGCACATTTTGAATTAGGTGCGGACATCCACAATATGGGACCATGGAATAGTAGTTTTTTTTTCAGCGGGACTTTAGATGGCTTAAATCACACAATTTCGGGCTTTTTTACAACCGGGGCGATGTTTTATTCACTCCAAGCAAATGGCGTTATTCGCAATTTGAATTTGGGTCAAGGAGTAGTTTCGGATATTAGCGGTACTGTAGCAAGTCTTGTTTACAACAATTATGGGTTGGTCGATAATTGTTCTTTCTCCGGTAGTATTGGTGCTCAGTATGGGGGAGGAGGTTTGGTAGCATACAACTATGGTGAGATTCGTAACAGTCGTACATCCGGTTCCGTTGGTGGTTGGAGCGCGGGGGGAATTGCAATTTCTAATGCAGGCGTAATCTCGAATTCTTATTCGGACTCCAAGGTAAGTGGCGTCTATTATGCTGGAGGAGTAGTATCAACAAATAGCGGAGTCATCCAGATGACCGAAGCTCATGGGCTGATATCTCGAACCATTTACAGCGGCACCCCTGTTGGGAGCGACTCTTCCTATTACTTTGGTGGCTTAGTCGCAAAAAATAATACAGCTGGCACATTGGATCACTCATACGCTTACGGTAATTTATATGGCAATGACGGAAGCAAAGTACACTACGGGGGTCTTTATGGTAGTAATGAAGGAAGTATAAATGAGAGTGTTGGTTATGGTCAGTACTTTGCCAACGATTCGATTGCCCCGACAGCACCTGGGAACGTCGTTGTTACTTCGATAAAGCAAGACAGTATCACGCTTACCTGGGACGCTTCTACCGATAACGTTGGGATATCTGACTATCATATCGTAGATGAGGGGAAAATTAATGGATGGACATCGTCCACCACTTATACCGCGACCGGGCTTGAACCGAACACCACTTATCATATTACGGTAACGGCAGGGGACGTATTCAACAATCGCTCTGCTGAAAGCATACCTGTAACTATAACGACAGAAACCGCACCTGAGCAAGGCCCGCCCGTCTTCTACAAGGGAATCAATTTTAACGGCAGCGCAGTAACGGTTGGAGGCAATGTATGGTTAGCAGAGAGCGTGGCTGGCGTTACGATCTCTAGTGTCCAAAGGCATGCAGGAGACATAAATCTACTTCCATCGGTAGACAACGATACAAATACGATGCTGAATACTGCTATTTACGCGAATAAGACGATTAATATCAATCAAACTCTCGCAAATGGAGGATACGAAATTTATTTGTGGATATCCGAAACCAATAAGGGACACTCTCGGACTTTCGACGTCTACTTGGAAGGCTTTAGGCAAGCAACGTACGGTTCCATTGGTTCGATGCCGCTTAACGAATGGCGTAAGTACGGACCGTACAAGGTATGGCTGCAAGACGGGAATTTAAATCTGGATCTTATCAAAATTAATGAAGCGAACGGAGACCCTACAATTTCCGGCATGGAGATTTATTCGACAGATTTAGTACCTCCTCCTCAAATTGACACGACTCCTCCCACGGCGCCCGGCAATCTGAGGTTGGTCTCGAAGACGCACGATAGCGTAACGGTTGAATGGGATGCTTCTCAAGATAACGTGGGGGTAGACAGCTACGATGTGATGCAAGACGGCGTCGTGATCGATCAAACTTCGGATACCACAACCGACTTCTCCGGATTAAGTCCGAATACAACCTATAGCTTTACTGTACAAGCGAGAGATGTGAACGGAAACCAGTCGAATCCGAGCGAGGAGTTGCTCGTCACAACGAATCCGGTGTCGGCGCCAGAACCGATCTTCGTCAAGGGAATTAATTTTAACGGCTCTGGCTATTTTATCGAAGATAATATGTGGTTGGCAGAAGACGATGCAAGCATCGTTTCGACATCTACAGCCAGAAGATATACGGACAATGCTTCTTTGCAACCTGCCGTGAACGATTCCACGAGCATGATGCTTAATAGCGCTTTGTTCTCCGACGATACCTTTAGCATAAGCCAGCAATTAGCCAATGGAACTTATCAAATTTACTTGTGGACCATCGAGACTTATTTGGCGAATTTCAGATCTTTCGACGTCAAAATGGAAGGCGCAATCTTGTCGGATACCCCGATCGGGACCATGCCCTTAAACGAGTGGCGCAAGTATGGGCCGTTTACCGTGACGGTTCAGGATGGGGTCCTGGACATGGAGCTTGTGAAGGTATTCGGGGATCCTTCGATATCCGGCATGGCGATCTACTCCGTAGATACGGAGTAGAAGAAGCGGACGATTTTAGCAGGAGCTTCCCCGAAACCCGAGGGGAGGCTCCTCCTTTCGTTCAACGCAATAGATTGAAAATCTTGACTTGGATTTTTTTTCTTATTATGATTGAAACACAAAAAACCCAAAAACGTAACGAGCAGGCAGTGCGAAAGAAAGAAGGGATGGTCGTGCCGCTTACGAAACGACGGATGCAGTTTCTAAGCAAGCTAGTGGATCTGTATCGGAAAACGAATCTGCCTATTCACTACGAAGCGCTGGCGAAATCGATCGGAGTCAGCAAGTGGACGGCGTACGACATGCTGAAGGAAATCGAGAAGCTAGGGTTCATCACGCGCAGCTACGAAGTGAATACGAAGGAAACGGGCAGGTCCCAGGTGGTCTTCATCCCGACGGCGCAAGCAACGGAGCTATTCGACCAGCCCCGCAAGGATACGTTCGATCCGGAGGAATGGGAGCGAACGGCAGCGAAAATCTCAAGGTTGCTTAAGGATTTGAAGCAGGCTAAACCCGATGAAGCCTTACGGCAGATGATCGATGAAATCGTCAAACACACTTCGAGACTCGATTTTTGCGCGTATGTAATCGGAATGCTGCTGGTCTACTTGAAGAAGTTGGGAGGCAAGACCGAGGCGTTTATTCGCCATATGGTGAAGACGGCGCCAAGCAACGAGACGGGAATGACGATGTTTATCGGCACGGTTTTGGGTACGGCGATACAAACGCTGAGCGAAGAACTTAGTCTCGAGATCTCGGAGCTGGTCACCAGGCTATTGAAATCCATAGAGGACCTATCCGGCGAGGAGAAAGCCCGGTTATCTTCTTTCTTGAGCGAGGTAGGGCAAAATGGATAAAGTCGGTTTGGTGTTAGGCGGAGGAGCGGTTAGAGGGGCTGCTCATATCGGCGTTCTGAAGACGTTAGAGAGACATGGAATCTCCATTGATAGCATCGTGGGCACGAGCATGGGCGGCGTGATCGGAGGGTTATACGCGGCAGGTATACGTCCGACCGATATGGAGGACTTCATCCGCAAGACCCCCAAGTTCCGTCTCCTCGATCTCGGGATTCGCAAACGCGGATTGATTGCCGGCAATAGCCTTCATGCCGCTATGCGCGAGTTGTTGCACTTGCAGGGCAACCGCTCCGTTCTCATCGAAGAGCTGCCTATTCCCTTCAAGTCGGTGGCGGTGGATTTAATGGAAGGCAAGCAGGTGATCTTCGACAAGGGAGATCTGTTGACCGCTCTTCGGGCGACAACGGCTTTCCCTGGAATCTTCTCTCCCTTGATGTACGAAGGAATGATGCTCGTGGACGGAGGCGTATTGAACAATTTTCCCGTGGATGTTCTGGATCGAGACCGAGTCCGCTTGGTCGTCGCCGTCGACGTGGCGCGGGATCACGAGAAGAGACCTCCGCGCAACCTGTTCGAAGTCGTGTATCGCTCGTATAGCCTCATGACCGCGGAACGCAAACACGCCAATCTTCGGATGGCCGACATCGTCATTCGTCCTGAAGTCGGCTCTATTCCCGCATTTGATTTTACGAAGTGGGAGGAATGCATCGAGGCAGGAGAGGAGGCGACCGAACGAATCGTCGAAGAGCTGAAGCGGAATCGGGGCGAGGAACGCGGTGCGGGCGAGCTTTCGTCCTCGAAAAAATGAGCTTGGAGAGGAACGGAAAGGACGAAAGGAGCTGTATGTTGCTATTCGTTTAGTTTTTGGGTCTCTTGTGATATTAAAAGCAGAGTGGAGCGTGAAGGAAAGTGAAACGTTTTTTGGAGGGTAGTGGAGAGATGATTAAGGCGTGAAAAGGAAGTAGTAGTTGTGAAACAACGGTGACGGAGATTCGCGAGTATGCGAGCTCCGTTTTCTATTTATTTGGATTTTCACGGGGGCTTCTACCGGTTCACCAGGCAGGGCGGCAAAAGGAGTTACAGCTACAAAAGTCCAGCCTTCATTACGCAACGATTTATTTTATTATGTCTCATTCTTCTCCAACAACGCCAATTTGTTGGCTAACATCCGGGCGAGAAGAGACTGCGATTGTTCCAATTCTCTTTTCCTACGGTCCATCTCCTTCATCTTCTTCTGCAAAAATTCAATGGCCCGGGAGAGCTCAAGTTTGTTCCCTTCTTCTTCCTTCATAATAGCTTTGATTTCCTTTAGCGTAAAACCCGCAGCCTGAACTCTTTTGATCAGCAGAAGGTGTTCGACCGCGTCCTCGGTATAGTCCCGATAATTATTGTCCCTGCGCTCGACGTGGCGTCTATCCAGCAATCCTTCCTTCTCGTAATAACGAATGGTCGGCGGTTGTAACCCGGTTTTTTGTGTCAGCACATGAATTTTCATGCTTTCCTCCGCGTATAAGGTTTGACATTCAAGTATACTTTATAGTTTATACTTTAGAAGCCGAACGGAACCTTGTCAAACCAACTGGCATAATGATCGATCAGAAGGAGGAACTGTGAATGAACGCTCAGAAAAGGAAATCACCGACTCGAGCCGTCGTTTTGGGTGGCGGCGGTGTAACTGGCATCGCTTGGGAGGTTGGCGTCTTAGCGGGACTGCTCGAATCCGGAGTCGACCTCCGTCGAGCTGACGTGGTCATCGGAACGTCTGCCGGCGCCTTCGTTGGAACAGCCCTGGCCAGTGGGTACGATATGAACAAGCTGTTTGCTGCCCAGTTGGAGCCAAACCCGATCGAGATACCAGTCAACGCGTCGAAAGAATTAATTCAAGCTTGGTATAAGGCATTTATCATAGGAGGAAGTGATCCGCAAAAAGTCGGAGTAGAATTCGGGATTATCGCCAAAAACAATCCCTCCCCCGTGTCGCCCGAACAGCGGCACACCGTAGTCGAGAGCCGCCTCGTGACCAGAGAATGGCCGGCACATCTTCAGGTGACCGCCATCGATGCCGATACCGGGCAACTTCATACTTTCGATCATCAATCGGGAGTTTCTTTGCTCGATGCCGTGTCGGCCAGCGGAGCCGTTCCGGGAATTTGGCCGCTTGTCTCAATCGGCGACCGCATCTGGACCGACGGAGGAATGGTGTCCACGACCAATGCACGGCTGGCAGAAGGCTACGAACGGATCGTGATTCTCTCCCCGATGCCGAATGGTTATGGCTCCATTCCAGGAGCGGCGGAAGATGCGGCAACCATGCGTACAAGCGCGGACGTATATCTCATATCACCCGATGAACGCAGCGTTGCGGCGATAGGCCCGAATCCGTACGACCCGACACGCCGCAGCGTAACGGCGATCGCCGGGCGGGAGCAGGGATGCTCGATCGCCGAAGCCGTTCTGACTATGTGGTAAGATGCCGCTTCTTGTCTATGGTCTCGCATGTCCGTTAGGTTTAGAACAGCTCTATTTCTAGCTTTAAGCTTCTTTCATGTCCGTTAGTGTCGGTCTTGTGAACTAGTTCATTGTAATTAGTTTATAGCCGAATACGAATAGACAATGAATCCTTCGTATGATATATTTTCCGTAATGGTAAAATAAACCATGCCTTCTCGGTAAATAACATCACGGAGTGAAAACCTTGTCTAAACTTCATTGGGCTGTCAACGGCGTGCTTTTCCTGGGCATCTGTACATTTGTTTATTTTACTCGTTCGGACTTGGTTTTGGATAACGCCCGTAATACGCAATCGCAACCTGTACAATCCGAGCAACCTGCACAATCGGCTGAAGCGGCAAATTGGAAGGAAGAACCGATCGAAACGGCGTCCGCATCCGCATCTGCTTCTGCTCCGATTGAACCGGTCGTGACGACAAATGCGGACCCTGCTAAGTCTACCATTGAATCCAAGGTTATGATCAATGGTAAATCGTATAAATATTTTGGAGAAAGTTTGAATGGTTTGGCGCATGGGCAAGGAACGGCTTATCGTGCCAATGGACAAAAGCGTTACGAAGGCGAATTTCTCCATGGACAGCCTACTTTTGTCGGCAAAGAGTATTTTGAGAGCGGCAAGCTTATGGCAGCCGGAACCAGAAACGGTTCGCTTGTCGAAGTGATCGAGTATAACGAGGATGGAACGGTCTATTCCCGTTCGTCATTCGAGAACAATAGCAAGAAGGGTACAGCAGAAATTTATTATCCCGATGGCAGTTTGCAATATAAAGGCGATATGACAACGGATAAATTCCGTCCCGATGGTCAAGGCGTCGAATATTATTCGAATGGCGGCAAGCGATACGTAGGATCGTTTGTTGATGGAGCCTTCCAAGGTCATGGGGAATTCTATGATGAGAACTCGAACCTATTGTATATGGGTCAGTTCGAGAACGGTACGCTGGATGCGGAAGGGAAATTCTATGACAACGGAAAGATATTATATGATGGTGAGCACGATCAAGGCATCTATAACGGGAAGGGAAAATTATATATCGACGGTAAGCTAGCTTATGATGGGGATTTCGTGAATGGAGTCCCGAACGGACAAGGGAAGCTTTATGATTACACAACCGACGGTCAACTTATTTACGATGGGGAATTTATAGATGCCAAACCTACCGGGAACGGACAAACTTACTCGAACTCGAAAGTAGAAATCAACATCACGATTCGAAATCAAGGAAGCAACGGTTCCTCGGGCGGATCTTTTAACGTGCCTGACGGTATTAAAATCGTTCGATAAGCGATTAGAAGAAACGATTAGGGAAACGAATATCGCCGTCCTGACACGGCCTGTCGAGCATCTCGTAAGAGATGCTTTTTTTGCGCTAACTGTAAACGAAGAATTGACATGATTTTTCCGCTAATAATACGGGTGGGATTTTTCTTGGTGTTCGATAGAATTCATAGTAGCGATCTCTGCGATCTCTTATCCAAGACACTGAGGTGGAAAATGAAATACAACAATCCCGTCATCAAAGGGTTCTACCCCGATCCGAGCGTATGCAAGGTTAACGATACCTATTATCTGGTCTGCAGTTCTATGCAATACTTCCCCGGCGTTCCCCTGTTTGAGAGCAAGGATCTCGTCAACTGGACTCAAATCGGGCATTGCCTCACCCGTAAGAGCCAGATCCAACTCGAGAAGGTGAACAGCTCGGGCGGGGTGTTCGCCCCCACGATCCGTTACCATGACGGACGATTCTATATGACCACTACGAATGATACGACTCGCCAGAATTTCTACGTATGGACCGACGACATCTACGGCGAATGGTCGGATCCCGTCTATGTGGACCAAGGCGGAATCGATCCCGATTTGTTCTTCGATGAAGGAAGCGTTTATTTCATGAGCAATGGAACGGACGACCAAGGAGTCGGCGGCATCGTTCAATGCCGAATCGACATCGCAACGGGACGCAAGCTGACGCCGAGCCGCTCTGTCTGGCAAGGGACGGGCGGACGTTTTCTGGAAGCCCCGCATTTGTACAAAATAAACGACTGGTACTATTTGGTGGCGGCTGAGGGGGGAACGGAGTTCGGACATTTCGTGACTTACGCAAGGGCAGCGTCTCCGTCCGGTCCGTTCGAGGCTTATCCCTATAATCCCGTGCTAACGAATCGAAATCTAGGCGGTTACGAGGTTCAAGCCGTCGGTCACGGCGACCTCGTTCAAGACGATTCCGGACATTGGTGGATGCTGCATCTGGGCTTCCGGCAGATCGGCCAGTGGATTCCGTATCATCACTTAGGAAGAGAAGTGTTTCTGACTCCGGTTACTTTCGGCGAAGATGGGTGGTTTACGGCCGGAGACCGCGGAACCACGCTGACTGCTTTTGAAACCGACCGGATTCCGGATGAAGTCGTTCAGCAAGAGAAGAAGCTCTATACCTTTGAGAATACGGCTTGGAACCTGGATTGGTGCTTTCTTCGTCATCCGAACAAGGACAATTACTCTTTGGAGAAGAACAAGCTGCAGCTCAGAGGCACCGAAGTCACGCTGGACCAGGCGGATTCCCCTACCTTCATCGGCATTCGCCAGAAGGATTTCGAAGCGACGATTACCTGCGATATTACGCTCTCGGACGGCGAGGCGGGCATTTCGCTATACATGGACGAGAATCATCATTACGATCTCGCCATTCGAAAGTCGGGCAGCGGCTATGAGGTCATTGAACGCTTGAACGTAGGAGACATTAAGTCCATCGAGAAAACGATCCAACTAAAAGAGGACAGAAGCGCAACCTTGATGGTGCAAGCGAGCCATACCCATTATCGTTTCTACCTTCGTTCCGGCGGCGAAGACCTTCTTTTGGGTACCGCGCAAACGAAATACCTTTCCTCCGAAGTCGCGGGAGGATTTACGGGCGTCATCATCGGATTGTACGCGTGCGGTCCGAACTCGTTCGCGGAATTCTCTGATTTTAAATGCGAGTATTGATAAGTAAGGCTAACCATAACGGGACCACGAGCTTACTCGGGCTCCGTTTTTTTATTTTGCAAAGGAGCGCCTTTCAAGAAAATTAATAGGATTAATTTCCTTTATATGATACTTTATTACTTGTGACCTGGTTATTATTTCATTTCATAGGGGGATCTTGACATTATGGAAACGGTTAAAAGAAGAGTATTATTTCGTCTCCTGTTGTACATTTTTATCCTGTGCCTATTAAGTACCAACATTCCTCTTGCGAATGCAGCTGTCGAATCAACGCCGAGTGAAGCCCATCCAATCATGAACGTCGATTCCGTGAACGAGACCGGGACAGCAAGTTCAGCCGTTCCCTCGGCAAGTAACGATATCCTGCCCGATATTAAAGAAACGATTTCGATCATCCCGCCAATAACGGTTGCGCGAGGGACGAGCGTTAACGACCTCTTCATGCTGCTGCCGTTCCAAGCGGAGGTTATGATGGATGATAACACCGTACGTTCCGTCGACGTGGGATGGGATACGTCTAAAATTGGCCTTACGCTTGACGAGAATGCGCAATCGTTTACGATCGCGGGCAAGATCCGGAGCGAGCAATCGACAACGGGCCAGCCAACCGAATTCACGAACAGCAAAAATCTTGGATTCGAAACGACGGTAACATTCGCCTCGCAAGCGGATTCGGCGAGCATCGTTCAATCTATCCCTTATGTTCCTATGCCGTATGATCTTGAGAAGCAGCCGAATCCAACCGCGGCATCGTTAGGGCTACCGGATCAATTTCAAGTCACGTTAGGCAATAATAGCAAGATCGCGGCTGATCTTACCTGGGAGATTGCCGTGCAAAACAACTTTTACAAGGTTACGGGGATTCTCTCGAACCTTCCCGCAGGAGTGGTTAATCCGGGATTTAAGATCGCTTCTTCTATTACGACTCATGAGCTGTCGGACATCAAATCAGTGCCTTACATAGATCTGACTGCAGCGAATGGAGCCGCCAAAACAGCCGAAGGTTTGGGATTGCCGGCGCAAATCACGGCGACCTTATATAATGGCAGTACGGCGATCGTTCCCGTCTCATGGAAGATGGACACGGTGAATTATGACCCTGCGATTCGCACGAGGCAATGGGTTTACGTGTCAGGCTGGTTTAATAATCTTCCGGCAGGCGTAACGAACGGACTCGGGAAAATGGCCTTTGCTCAAGTACAGGTTATCGCGGATCCGAGTCTCTTAGAGATAAAAGGTTCTCCTGCCCAAATTACGAGTCTAGTCCCCATCGGTGCTCCTAAAACGACAGCCGGCCTGGGATTGCCCGCCCAAGTCGAAGTCCCGTTGTCCGATGGAACCCGGCGCCTTGTCGACGTCGAATGGAGATTGGAATGGGTGAGTTACGACCCGGCATCAACCAACGCGCAGAGCTTCTGGGTTACGGGCGAATTCGTCCATTTGCCGGAAGGAATCTATAATAGCAACGGGTATAGCGCAAGCGCCAAAGTCACCGTGAAGAATCGATATATTACGAGATATGCGGATATTTATCGCTCGCTTGATCACGGCGCGCCCAGAACGAAAGAAGGCTTGCAATTGCCTGATCAAGTAGAATCCGTGTTGGACGATGGCAGCAAGGTTATGCTGGACGTGAACTGGGAATCGGACAATGTTCAATACGATCCGAGCAACAAACTCGAACAGAATTTCTGGGTTTACGGCACCGTAACCAATCTCCCTGCCGGTATTACGAATGTCTACGAGTTCATCAAAGTCAGCGCCCGCATTACCGTTCAGGCATACGCCTTGCACGTCATTAGTGACAATCCGATCGCGGTGACGACCGAAGTGGAGCATGGAGCCCCTGCAACCGTGGAGGGTTTCGGATTGCCGCATCAAGTCGAAGTGCTGTTGTCCGATCGGAGCAAAATAAATGTCGACGTCAATTGGGAGCTTGACGCTAACAACGGCGGTACAACGTACGATCCAAATCAAATGGATGAGCAGCAAATCAGAATCAGAGGTACGCTTACCCATCTTCCGGAAGGCGTTTACGATAACCAAGGGACGGTCGTATGGGCTACCGTGAAAGTGAAAAAGGCGATTACCGACTTCAAGCATATGATAGACATCGAGTATCCAAGGCTGGTTGCTTCGCATGGAACGGCCAAGAGCTTGGATGCCTTCCATTTGCCTTCTACTGTCGAGGCGATTCTGAAGGATGGCAGCAGAATGACGGTAGGAGTAGAGTGGCAAATTTACCATTACTTCGGATGGGAAGACTATTCGCCGACTAATCCTGCTTATCAAACCTTTCTCGTATCGGGCAACGTCAATTTGCCGCCGGACGTTATCAGCGATATCGGCGGAAACGTGCTCGCGAGGGTCGAGGTCTGGGCCGATCAGAGCGTCAAGGAAATCCTGGAAATTCCCGAGCAGCCATTCGAGCTCGTGAATGGCTCCCAATTGCCCCGGGAAATCGACGTTCGTTTGGATAATGGCAACATGGTGAAAGCAAGCGTACGTTGGGAATTAACAGGCGTGCCTTGGGACTTAACTAACTATCAGCTTGCGGGTTCGCTTGTCCTGCCGGACGGTGTCGGCAATAGCCGAAAAGAAGCCTTTAAGCTAGGCTTCGAATTCGGCGATAAAGCGTACTTCAGAGATCCCGATTCGAACCTAAGCGGCGACTATCCAATGCGCAGCTTTCTTGTATCCATTGAACCTGTCGAGATTTATTCCGGGGAGCCGCTGCCGACACAGGTAATGGCGACATTTGGCGATTACCCAAAAACCGAGTTGCCTGTAAACGTATGTTGGTATGGCGGTCTGGCGTCGGACGAAGATACTCGGATCGGAATTCCTTGCGGCACCTTTAAATACTATTTAAACGCGTACAACATTGTTGCCGTCGCCCATATCAAGCCGCCGGCCATAAAGGCCATACAAGAGCCTATTGGAGTGTATCCATACAAGGAACTGCCTTCTGAGGCTACGGCCGTATTGACCAACGGCGAAACCATGAAAGTGAGCGTCTGTTATGTGGATGGGAACTATCCGCCGACGGGGATATTTTCCATTGTCGCCTATGCGTGCAATCTACCTAGCGACATCGTAAATTTATCCGGATTCTTCCGGGTGGACACTTACTACGCGCCCGGCGTTCCGGAAGAACCGGAGACGAGGCATAAAGTCGTTGACGTCCAGCAATTCAACGAGGTCATCAGTCAATCCGATCTTCCCAGAGAGGTCAACGTAACGCTGGATGACGGACGAACGATATCCACTGGGGTTTGCTGGGAGACAGGCGATCTGGACAACCTAAACGACGATGACGTTGCCATCGCAACGGGCAAGCTGTGCAAATTACCGTCAGCGGATGTGGGCAATCCGGACCAACTCTACTCGCTTGCCTATATTCATAAATCGGCCACGGATCTCCATTTCGACTTCGATGTACCAACGAACGATTCTTCGGTCGAAGAACAATTGAAGAACGTAAGATTCGTGGATTCGAACGGTAAGATTACGATCCATGTAACGTCGTATGATCATCCGATCAATTCGGCTACCGCCTCGTATAATGGACAAACGATTCAATTGGAGAAAATATCGGACAACGAGTACATCGCCGAGTGGAAACCGGACGTGGCGGATCGAGGACTTGGCATCGAAATTCCAGACAATGAGCAAGACTATGAGGCATTGACCGGCGAATCGGTCAAAGGCGCTTTTCATACTTTCGAAGTGAGAATATATCCGCAGAACGATACCGTCCGATACATCCGCAAACAAGTTTATATTGCGATTCGGGATATCGATGATTTCAAATCCATCATCACCAATTTGCCAATGCCTCGGATCATTTCTCCGGCGGATGCAAGCTATAATTGTCTGGGCTTTGCCTTAGACAAAACGGAATATTACTATTGGCTGTGGTTTGATAATGATGGACCTTATTATCCGAATCATGAAGAGACGGTTGCCAGGTTGGACATTGCCGGGTATGAACAAACATCGGATCCGAGCGAAGCAACGATTTTGGCATTCGGCTCGAACGGTCAAATATTCCACTTTGCAAAATACGATTCCGAAACAAACATCGTTACTTCGAAAGATGCGGTAGAAGAAGTGGTCGAATATGAAGGCATTCCTCAATATGCGAACCATTACGGAACCGTTCAACTTTACTTTAAAAAGAAGAACGAACCCGCAAATTAAAGAATCATTGCAAAACGGGAAAGAGGCTGATCGAAGGATCAGCTTCTTTCCCGTTTTATTCCCAACGAAATGAGGCTTTATAATCATTGACGAATTATGCCGAAGAAAGGCACGATGGAAGGAAAATATCGCCAAGAAAGGTAGAGTGCCCAATGCAAGCCATTCGTCATCGTCATAGCACTTTTTTCAATGTCGTGCTGTTGACGCTTCTTTTTGCCGGAACCATTATGCCATCCTTCGTCAATTATGCCTATGCTGATGCTTCTTGGCCCGCTTCTCCGCCAGCGGCTGTATGTACGGATCCGAGATTATTAAGCGGTCCAAGCGTCGCTCCCGATGGGGCTGTGATCGTGCCGGCAGGGGATAACGGCGGCTTCGATTTCAATCGGCCGGGGGCTACGTTCTGGTTTGAGCCAGGCACGCACACGCTTGCAGACGATATTTATGGTCAGATTCAAGCCAAGGCCAACACGACCTATATTGGAGCTCCGGGCGCAATTCTCGATGGACGGAATAATAATTTGTACGCATTCACGGGCGATGTACCGAACGTAACCATCCAGCATCTCACCATCACAAATTTTGGCCGAGGCAATGATAACAATAACGAAGGCGTCGTCAACCACGATGCCGGCACCGGTTGGACCATTCAATATAACACGATCTCCAATAATGACGGCGCAGGCGTGTTTCTAGGCACGGATAATGTTGTCCGTTACAATTGCCTGAAGGATAACGGTCAGTATGGCTTTAGCATGTATAAACCTCCGATTGAAGGAGATTCGGCCATTAAAAATATCGTGCTCGACCATAACGAAATTGCCGGAAATAATACGGATAACTGGGAAGCTCAGATTCCCGGTTGCGGCTGCACAGGAGGAGGTAAATTTTGGGATGTGGAAGGCGCGAAGATAACCAACAACTACATACACGATAACAAAGGAACCGGTCTGTGGGCAGATACGAATAACATCGATTTCCTGATTGAAGGGAATTGGATCGACCATAACGACGGCGAAGGCATTTGGTACGAAATTAGTTACAACGCTACGATCCGAAACAATACGATCAGCCGCAATGCATGGGTAAGCGGCAATAACAATCAAGGATCGCCCGGCCCGGCCATTTACCTGTCCGAATCGGGCGGCGATGCGCGTCTTGCTTCGACCGTAAGCGGAGCGCCAAAGATCCGAATCTACGACAATTCGTTCATCGATAATTTCTCGGGCGTTTCTATCTACGAAAATGCAAACCGATTCTGTAACTCAAACGGCAATACAAGCACGGGATACTGTACGCCATTCGTGGATCCAACGATTATTCCCGACACCGGGCGCAGTTATGATTACCCGAATCCGATCAGCGACGCGCATCCTTGCTATACCGATATTGCCTCCGAACCCTACAAGACCGATTGCCGGTGGCATGCAAGCAATATTGAGGTAAATAACAACGAGTTTCATTTTGACGAGAATGTTGTGCCTTGCGCGGGTACTTACTGCGGCGTACAGGCTTTGATTGCAACGGGAGCCGACAATATACCGTGGTCGCCCTATACCGTTGCCGGCATTCAAGAGGATGTGATGTTCGGGAACCATAACCGCTTCCATGATAATCAATACGTCGGCAATTGGCGCTTTGCCCAAGGATACGGAGAGGCCGTGTCGTTTAATACTTGGAGATCCGCGCCATTCAGCCAAGATAGGAATAGCACATTCGACGGCGATCCCGACTTCGGCGGTTCAAGCGGCGGAACGCCGTCGGCTGAACCTGCCGCGCCTGCCGCAAATGATCTGGACGCGGATTCGGCTACTCTAGAAGACTCTATCGGAAAGTGGCAAAACTGGTATTCCGCATCAGTCACGCAGTCTGCTCATGAAGCGAACAGCGGAACGCACAGTCTTCGTATCGATGTTACCGACCCATGGGGCTGGGGAGCGGCGCTTTCGAATTGGCCAGGGTTTTCTACGACAGCAGGATTGAAGAAGCTTAGCTTCTGGGGCAAGCTTGGTTCGGGGACAAGTTTGCAACCCAGGATGATTGTAAAATGGCTGGATAGTAACAACATGGTACTGCAAACGAACGAACTGAAATCGCCTGCTCTGACAGCCGAGTGGCAGCAATCGTCCGCATTGGTCGATGCGCCTGAAGGAGCATCGACCGTGCTCGTATCTCTTATCGGTTCGGGGAATCCGGGAGATTATCTCTACCTGGATGACATGGTAGTTGGCGATGCGCCTAATGCTCTCGATGCCGACACGGCCGGCGGTGAAGCCTCGGCCGGTCTATGGCAGTCCTGGTATTCCGCTTCCGTTACGGCATCGACATACGAAGCGCATCGCGGGACCGGCAGCCTTCGTGTTGACGTAGCGGATTCATGGGGTTGGGGCATAGTAACCGCGAATTGGCCCGGGTTTACGGCAAGTGCCGGCAATAAGCGGGTGAGTTATTGGGCCAAGCAAGGTACCGGATCTCTATCCGAGGTGACGCTCAGGGTTAAATGGTTTGATAGAAGCCAGACACTATTGCAAACCGATCTTATACCGCTGAGCGGGTTATCGACTAACTGGCAGCGGGCCGACGCTAACATTGCCGCGCCTAACGGGACTGCAAATGTCTATCTCGAGATATATAGCCCGTCAGGAGCCCCGGGTGACAGTCTTTACCTGGATGAGATCGTTATCGCCGACTCGAACTAAGTCGGTCATAGGCAAAGCGGTAGATTAACGGGAAGTTTAATGGAATAAGAAAACTCGCCTTTCCATAGAGGCGAGTTTTTTTATTTCTGGCGTGTCCAGCTAAGCACGTCTCTTCTAGCTGATGGAAGTCCGGTCGCGGTATGGGTCCCGAAGTGAATTTACAATGCCAATTACATGGACTCAAAACCCTTTTATAAGTCGCATGCACATGAATGACGAACATCGGAAAGCTGTATGAGGGAAAACCTCACGTACGGTTTGATGAGGAGGGGCTGAAAAAAACTCAGCTCTTTACTCTAGCAATGAAGGATCGGATGTTCCATACGATCAATCTTTCAAAATGAAGTTGTTAGACGATTAGATGGTTTCTGTGAAGATTTGAAAGGTAACTCCAAACCGATCCGTTACCATGCCGAAGGCGGGACTGAAATAGACTGGTTGCAAAGGCATGAGTACCTTTCCTTCCGAGCGCAACGAATCATAAATACGCTCTGCTTCCGGTACTTCCTTCACGGTAACGCAGATGTTGACCTGATCTCCGCGCTCCAATTGCTGGTTAGGTTCTGTATCGCCGACGAACAGTTCGGAGCTGCCGACAACCAATACGGAATGGGCAATTCTTGGCTTCCATTCTTCGGCTATCGGCGAGGGGTTTCCATCCTCTGGAATTTCCCCGAACGTTTGTTTGAACACGACTTGCGCGCCAAGAGCCTGTTCGTAAAACCGGATTGCTTCATTTGCATGTCCATCGAGCATAATAAATGGGGTGAATTTGACATTCATCTTCCTACAACTCCTTCAATTAGATTTAGGATTGGACTCCTCTATGATTGTATTGGATAATAGTGACAAATCACGTCATGGTTATAGCGGATTTTTGGCAAGCAAGGAGGATTGGCAAGTGTCTAAAGCTAAACGGTTGATGGAATTAATTGTTGCGGTCAATCGCAAGCGCCGATTTACGGTCAAGGAGCTTGCCGATGAGTTCGGCGTTTCTATGAGGACGATCCTTCGGGATTTGCAGGAGTTGAGCGAGCTAGGCATACCTCTGTATTCTGAAGTAGGCCCGCATGGCGGCTACCGGATTTTGCAAGAACGGCTTTTGCCTCCGATCGCCTTTACAGAGCGGGAGGCGGCGGCGGTGTTTTTCGCTGTTCAGGCGTTGCGTCGATATTCATCTCTGCCGTTTGAAACCGAAACGTCAACCGCGTTGAACAAATTCTATACTTATATGCAGGAAGATGTGCGCGCCCGGATCGATAAGATGAGAGACAGAGTTGATTTCATTACGCCGGTTCGACGAGCACAGTCACCGCATTTGCCCGTATTGCTGGATGCAGCCATCCGACAAGTTGTCTTGCTTGTGGATTATGCATCTAAACAGCAGCGGGGAAAACGAGAGATTCAACCGATAGGCATATACACCCAAGGGGGACTGTGGTACTGCTTGGCCTATTGCTTTCTTCGCAAGTCTTTTCGTGTGTTCCGCTGCGATCGGATCGATTCAGCTGTTCCTTCGGATTCCCCGCCGCTTGACTTGCAGCAGATTCATCTGGGGAGTAAAGAAGAGTTAATTCGCCTTGAAGAAGATAGCGTGTACCTGTATGCTGATCTGTCCAAAGAAGGTGTGGAAGCATGCGAAGCGAATCCTTGCCCGGTTCCCCTGCTCCATGTTTTCAATGACGGCACGGGGCGGCTCGAAGGAAATGTGGAGAGAAGCGATATCCCGTATTTCGCTTCTTATTTTGTCGGGCTCGGCAAGGAAGCTACGGTGCGGCAACCGAAGGAGCTGCGTGCAGCGATTAGGCAACTGCTGTCTGATTTGATGGTTCGTTACGCAGACGAAGGGATCGTGACGCAGGAATAAAGGCATTCCTCTAAACTCATTTTAGCCGCAAGAACAACAAACGAGGTTTAGATTACCCCTTAAATTTACGGAGCCGCGAGCTTTCTCAGGCTCCGTTTTCTATTTTGCAAGCCTGCGATTCGCCAAATTTGAGGATGTGCAGAAATTGAAAATCGGGCCAAAGGCAGCATTGCAAGCGCCAACATGGCAACGTTTTCAATAAATGCCGATGGCTCAAAAACTGTTTCTATACAGCTCCTCCTCAGCGCGGATAAGGTGTTAATGGGATCGCGAAATCGAAAGGCGGCGGTTATCGTCTTACGCTTCCATAAGGGCGCATCGGGCATGAACGATCCCTGCATCTGAACTAATCACGCTTGGTAAAAGGGAGGATTACAAATGAGAAAAGCATTACCCGCATTGCTTACGGTCGGCTTGGTCGCGTCATTGCTTGCAGGATGCAGCGGCGGCAACAACGGGAATAACTCTTCCGCAAGTCCATCGGGGGCCAACGCAAGCGCAAGTCCCGCCGATTCCGGAAGCGGCGCCCCGGCAGAGACGGTGAAGCTGACGGGACTCATCGTTAAACATCCGCTCACGCAAGAGTTGTCCAAGATGGATTGGCTGACGAAGGCGGAGGAGCGCGCCGGCGTCAAGATCGAGTGGCAGGAGATCTCCGCGGACTGGGATCAGAAGAAGGGAGCGCTGCTCGCGGGCGGCGACATTCCGGACCTCATCGTCGGGCCGAACGCGATCACGGACGCGGACTTCGCGCAATTCCCCGGCTTGTTCCAGGACCTGACCGAGCTGATCGCCTCGAACGGACCGAACGTGCAGGCGATGTTCGACGAGAAGCCGGAGACGAAGGTCATCGCGACGCAGACGGACGGCAAAATCTACGGTCTTCCTAAATATCAAAGGTACTGGCCTTCGACGGTGTCCCGTCAATATATCAATCAGAAGTGGCTCGACAATCTGGGGCTCCAGATGCCGACGAATTGGGACGAGCTGTACGACGTGCTCGTCGCCTTCAAGGAGAAGGATGCCAACGGCGACGGCGACGCAAACGACGAAATCCCGATGGACTTCGCTCCGGTCGGCACGACGGGCTTCGGCTTCTTCCAGCCGCAGGTGCTGCTCGGCAGCTTGGGCATTACGCTTACGGACAGCAGCGGGCAAGGGTACTTCGCGGAGGACGGCAAGATCAAGAACTTCTTCGTCGACGACCGGTACCGGCAGCTCGTCGAGTTCCTGAACAAGTGCTGGGAGGCCGGCCTGATCAATCCGGAGGCCTTCACGCAGGACTATTCCAAGTTCCAATCGGTAGCCCGCGGCAGCGGCGACAAAGCGAAGGTCGGGTTCTCCTGGGGCTGGGAAGTAACGGACCGCTTCGGCAATACGTTGGCGCCGCAGTACGCGTCGATGTCGCCTCTTAAAGCTTCCGCCGATTCCAACGTTCAATTGTCGTACGACTATGACTTCAACACGCTGAACTACGGCGTGAACATGATCGAGATGTCGGCGAAGACCAAGAACAAGGACGCGGCGATGCGGTTCATCAATCAACTGTATGACCCGGTCGTCAGCATGCAAGTGTTGTTCGGCTCGATTGGCACGAACATCAAGGATAATGGCGACGGCAGCTATGCGGTGCTGCCGCCGACCGACGCCAACATGGATCCGGGTACGTGGAAGTGGACGTCTACTTGGGCGGACAACGGCCCGATGTATATCTCGGATTCCCTGAATCTGACTCTCGGAACCGACATGCAATCCGTCGGCAAGCAGACGGAACCGCTCGACGCGGTCATGAACGCGATCGACAAGGAGAACGACGTGCTGCCGAGCATGTTCATCAAGTACAGCAAGGACGATAACAACGCGATGAGCCTCGTGAACACGAACTTGATGAATCTCGCGATGGCCAAGTTCTCGCAATGGGTAACCAAGGGCGGAATCGGCAAGGAGTGGGATGCGTACGTGAAGAACATTCAGAAGATCGGCTTGGACGGCAACCTTAGCATCATGCAGAAATATTACGACGATTACAAGAGCAAGAATTAATCGGGTTCGGGTTCGCCTAGCACACATTCCGGAAGGATGCTTCATCCTCCCAGAGGAGAGGCATCCTCCTTTCTCAGGAGGCTGATTATGTCGTCAAGGACGCATAAACCCGCTAACAGAGCCTTGTCGGAGCTTCGGCGCGACTATCAGCTCTGGTTGATGGTCTTGCCGGCGATCGCCGTCGTGTTTCTTTTCAACTATGTCCCGATGTATGGCATCCAGCTCGCTTTCCGCGACTTCGATTTTTCCAAGGGCTTAACGGGTGGAGAATGGCGCGGGTTGCACTATTTCTCGCAATTCATTCATAGCTACCAGTTCGGCGATCTGATGAAGAATACGTTCTTTATCAGCTTGGCGACGATCGTGTTGGGGTTCCCGGCTCCGATCCTGCTGGCGTTGATCCTGAATCAAGTCAAGTGGGTTAGAGCCAAGAAATTTCTGCAGACGATCGTCTATATGCCTCACTTCATCTCCATCGTGGTCATGGTCGGGCTGCTTAACGTTCTGCTGTCACCGAATACGGGCATCGTCGGGCATTTGATCTCGAGCATCGGTCATACGGATTTGAACCTGCTGGCGTCGACCCGCTCCTTCGTTCCCGTCTTCGTCTTGTCCGATATCTGGCAGCATGTCGGCTGGAACAGCATTATCTACCTGGCCGCGCTCTCCACGGTCGATCCGAGCCTGTACGACGCGGCCAAGATGGACGGCGCGAACAAGTGGAAGACGATGCTCCACGTCGATATTCCTGCGCTCGTTCCGACGATCATTATCCTGTTTATCTTGAGCATGGGGAACGTCTTGAGCACGGGCTTCGAGAAGGTGTTCCTGATGCAGAATTCGCTTAATCTTCCCGTCTCCGAGGTCATCTCGACTTACGTGTACAAGATCGGGATCGTCTCCAACCAGTTCAGTTACTCCGCGGCGATCGGTCTCTTCAATACGTTCATTAACTTCGTTTTCCTCTATACGATGAACTGGATAGCGAAGCGCAATTCCGATATTAGTCTCTGGTAGGCAGCCCGGGAGGGGGATCTTATGCAGGCGCAAACGATACGTTCGGGGAAAAGAAGCCGCGGCGAGACCGCCTTCGACGCGGCGATCGCGGTTTTATGCATCCTTATCTTCATCATTATCGCCTATCCGCTCTATTTCGTGATCATAGCCTCCGTCAGCGATCAGACGCTGGTCTCCACCGGCAAGGTGACCTTATTTCCGCGTGGGTTCAGCACCTTCGGTTATGGCGAAATCTTCAAGGACAGCCGGATTTGGACGGGGTATCGCAACACGGTCTTGTATACGGTCGCCGGCACGCTCTTCAATCTGCTGCTCACCCTTCCGGCGGCGTATACGCTCTCCAGGCCTGAATTCCGGGCAAGGCGGATTCTCATGTTCCTGTTCGTCTTCACCCTGTTCTTCAACGGCGGCCTGATTCCGACTTATATCCTGATGAAGGATTTGCACCTGACGAACACCATGTGGGTGTTTATCGTTCCGTTCGCGGTGAACGTCTTCAATCTGATCATTGCGCGCACCTTCTTCGAAGTATCCCTTCCCAAGGAACTCTACGAGTCCGCTTCGATCGACGGGTGCTCGCACTTCAAATTCTACGCGTTGATCGCGATGCCCTTATCCAAGGCGATCGTCTCCGTAATCGCGCTCTATTATTTGGTGGCGCATTGGAACGATTTCTTCACGGGCCTTATCTATATTCATTCCAATGACCTGCAGCCTCTGCAGATCGTCCTGCGGGATATTCTCCTCTCCAATCAAGTATTCTCGCAGGGAGCGGGGTCCGGCGGCAACGCGGGCGGATACGCGCAGCAATTCGCCGATCAGGTGAAGTACGGGGTCATTATCGTGTCCACGCTGCCGATTCTGATCGTGTACCCGTTCATTCAGAAGTACTTCGAGAAGGGCGTCATGATCGGTTCCGTCAAAGGATAGGCAGGCGAGCCGCGAATAAGGAAGACGGCCCGCCCGCTTACCGGAGGCCGTCTATTCTTGTCAATGCTTATAATAATCGTCATAGGCCTGCTGATACATCCGTTTCAATAATGGAAGTCCCATCTGGTCAAGCTGCTTCAAGTAGTCGTCCCATTGCGAATCCGCGTTGGACTTGACGATCCATTCCGCGAATTTCTGATCGACCAGCTTCAAGATATCCCTCTTCGCAAGCGACATCTCGTCGATCTGCTCGGCCGAGAATTTCACGATAGGGTAGATATCCCTCGGGTCGGCAGGCGCATAATCGCGGTATACGTCGTCCAGCTCTTGCCGGGCGATGACGGAAGGCGGCTGGATCGTCTTGCTCTCCAATTCGTCGGAAGCGTACAGGGGGCCGTCGTCGACCAGCGCGTTCGTCCATTGTTGGGTGTCCTGATCTCCGTCCGGGGCAGGGGTGATCTCGTAACGGCCGTCTTCGCGTTTGGCAATGAACTCCGGCATGGAGCCATAGTAGCCTTGGATGGAGTTATCTTCGCTATAGAAGCTGTTGATCCACTTCATCGTCTCGATCGGGTGCGCATTGCTCTTCGTCATGGTGAAGAGGTTCGTCAGAAGCTGGACCCGGTCCGGGCTGGTCGGCCATACGGGCTTGATGTCGTCGCTGCTCTTAAGCGGCGCTAACGGTTCGTATTCGGAGGCCCATTGGTCGACCCGATCGGTAAGCGACCATCCGAAGGTGACTCCGACCGTGGCGACATCGTCCTGCTGCGCCTTCGCCTTCATGCCGGTGTAATCCTGCGTGAACACTTCCGGATTAATGAGCTTCTCTTGCCAGAGTCCGGCAAGGTATTCGACTAATTTCTTGTATTCTTCTCCCGCGAACAGGAAGCGAATATTGCCGTTCCGAACTCCGATCATCTCTTCGGTGAAGTGGTCCGAGATGCCGTAGGCGCCCAGCAGGCTCGTAACGCTGAACAGCCCTCGGCTGCCCATGCCGCCGCCGGCCCCGGCCCACCAGTCCAAGCCGATCTCGTCCGGCTTGCCGTTGCCGTTGGGATCCTTGTCTCGGAAGGCGATCAAGACGTCCCGAAGCTCTTCCAGCGTCGTCGGTTTCCGCAGGCCGAGCTTGTCGAGCCACTTCTTGTTGATCATCATGACGTTTAAGCTATTCGGCCGTATGGGCCTCACCGCTGGGAGAGAGTAGATCTTGCCGTCCGGGAACATGCTGATTCGTTTCGTATCCGGCCTCTCCGCGAACATCTTCTTAATGTTCGGAGCGTACTTGTCGATATATTCGCTCAGGTCGACGAAGTGGTCCTTATTCGCGATAATATCTTGATCGGTCAATCCGGCGAGGAAGGCATCCGGCAGGTCTCCGCTCGTCAATACGACGCTCTTCCGCTCCTCCCAGCCGGTGCGGAGCTGCGTCCATTCCACGTTCACGTTCGCGTCCCGGGCGATTTGCGTCAAGTAGGGAATATCCTGCAGGTCTTTCGTGAGCTGATGCGTGACGGTCATCACCTGGATGGTCACCGCGCCTCGGCCGCCGGTTCCGTTGTCGGCAACCGTGCTCCCATTTGCATTGCTGCAGGCCGTAAGCGCCGTCGCGACGAGCGCGAAAGCAAGGCCGATTGCCGTGCGTTTGCTCTGGATCATGCGTACCCCCCTCGTTTGGATATCGGCATCGGTTACCGGTTGATCTCCCGGAATTGGCCGGGCGTAACGCCGACGCTCTTCTTGAACGCCCGAATGAAGCTGGACGTGTTGGCATAGCCCGTCTGTCCCGCGACTTGCTCAAGCGGCAGGCGGGTCTGGATAAGCAGCTGCTTGGATTTCTGAATGCGGCGGCCGTCCACGTATTCCTTGAAGTTCTGACCCGCCGTCTTCTTGAAGTAGTGGCTGAAATTCGATACGGACATTCCGTAGCGTTCGGCGACCGTCTGCAAGGAGAAGGTAGGCGCGTATTCGTTCTCCTCGATATAATGCAGGACGTCGTCTAACGTCGCCGCCTTGGCGGACGCCGTCGCGTTCGTCATCAAGCCGCACAGCAGTTCCGTGCTTTCCTTCAGAAGGGCCGTCATCTCTCCGACGGAGAAGCGATCCTGGAACGTAGTCGCGCTTAGCCGTTCAATCCCTTCCTGATGCTTGAGGCGATGAAGAGAGCCTGCGAGGATATGGGATAGATTCCAATAAACCGCGCGGATCATGAAGGGAGGCGTCCGATCCTGCCTCAGAAATTCGATGAGATGGGCGACGGTTCTTCGTACTTCCGGCACGTCGTTGGTCAAGATAAACAATTCGAGAGAATGGATGGCTTCGGAAGGATAGGGAACGGATTCATTCCTTCGTTCCGTCAGCGAATCGAACGATACGATCGAGGTGTCGTTCTTGATGCGAAGATGCTCGACCGCGCGGAGAGCGTTCATATAAGAGACGTGGAAGCCTTCGGGTCCGTCCGCCTCGTTGCCGATTCCGATGCAGAGCTTAGTCCCGACGCGGCTCGCGATCTCTTCCTTAAGCTCGCGGAGCGCGCACTCCAGGCTAACGTCCGGCCGATGGGTCGACACGAACACAATGTCCTCGTGATGGATGCCCTTGATGAAGTAACCGTCAATGCCGCTGGCTATGCTAGGCTCGCGTCTCTTCAGCTCGCTAAGGATGGCCTCCGCGTCCCCCTCGGACGCGAGAACCGCAACCGAACACTTCGGATAGCCGAAGCGCAAGCCGTAGGCATTCGCCTCTTGGGCGAACTGCTCCAGCGAGGCATATTGGCCGCTTAACAGCTCCGAGAGCAGGGTATCCCTCACCTTCGGAACGCTTCGCTTCACGCTCTCGTCGAGCTTGTAGTTCTCGTCCGACAGATTGCGGAGAGCGGAATGGATAATATCGAGCTCATTGCCGCGTTTCTCCTCTACGCCGCCGAACACGCTTTTCGATAGGTGGACGAGAGCTTTGATCGGATTATAATTTTTGCGGATGGAGACGGAGATGACCATGATCTCTATCAGCAAAATAATCCCGACCAGCACGAACGTATTGCGCTGCGTCTCCTTCGTCTGTTGCAAGGCTTGCTTAAGCGGATTGATGCTGACGTATTTCCATCCGTTCTGCTGGGACACGGTCTGAGAAGCGATGTAAGAGGTGCCGTCATAGGAATAGACCCCCGACTTCCCGGATTGAAGCCGGCTCATGAATTGCTTGAACCCTGCCGACCGCAGATCGTCCCGTTCGCTAAGCGTAAAGATCGGGTTGTCGTTCTGATCCAGGATGATAAAGTCCCCCGTGTACGCGTTGGATACGGATTTCATCAAACGGGCGAGCGTATCGTGCTTGATCATGAAGAGGACGCTGCCTTCTCGGCTGTTGCCGAGCGGAAGCGGAAGCAGTATCGTGATCATCTTGACGCGCCCTTCGCCAACGATCGTAACGTCCTCCGTAGGACGAACTTGAATGGAATCGAGTCGATCCAGGTCGCGGGCGAACTGTTCCGGGCTCCAATCGGCATAGACGAACCCGGATTTGGGATTCATGAACTCCTTGAGCTCATAGCTGAATCCGGTCCGCGAGAAGAGGTAGCCGTTTTTTTTGACATAGAGGAAGGTATTGTAGAACAAGGCATCCAGAGAATTGTATTTTTTCATCTCGTTCGTGACGACCAAGCGTTGATAGTCATCGGCGCCGATGAGGGAGAATTTGATCTCCCGGTTATCCACGATGGAAGCGGGAAGCGTGTAGACGGACTTCATGAAGATATCCATGCTGTTCGCTACCTGTTCCGTCACGTGCTCGTTCCAATCCATTTCCTTCTGCTTCACGATGGACGTAGAGTACGGATAGTAATAGAAGAGAATGACGGTCAACGGCAGCAGCAAGACGACGATATAAGAGACCATGAACTTCCATAGCAACTTCATCCGTTTTTTCTTCATAATAGCGCCTCCATAAAAATTCAAAAAAAGAAAGCGGCCCAAAGCTAGTTCTGTCTCTAGGCGCTTTCCTATGTATAGAGTTGGCTATGAAGCTGATGTAAGCCCTTTCTTACAGTATAATCGTGAAAATACCCGGTATCTAGCCTGTTTCTTACGGCATATTCAACCTATTTTACGATGCGGAGGAGGATCCGAAGTGGAGAATGCCCTGTTCGAGCATACGGATATTCCGGACCGAACTTTTCCAATCAACGTATTCCAGGTCTCTCTGCCTCATCCGACTTCGATTCCTCTTCATTGGCACGATCATCTGGAATGGATGCTTGTCCGCAGGGGAGCCTTTCGCGTTCGGATAGGCTCTCATTCGGAAGAGCTCGGCGAAGGAGACATGCTCTTCGTTAACGCCGGAGAGATCCATGCCGCGTTTCCGTTAGGCGACGATACGGAGCTGATCGCGATCGTATTCAACGATGCGCTGCTGCGCAATTCCGCCCTCGACCGAACGGAGAGGGCATTCGTCATGCCGATCTTGAATCGAGAGATAACCGTCCCAAGCGTCATTAAGGCGAGCCATCCTCTTGCGAACGCGATCGGCGAATGCTTGGAGCGAATCGATGTGGCCTATAGGGAGAAACGCAAAGGCTATGAATTGTTTATCAAATCCGATTTGCTTCGATCGATCGCCTACCTTCTGAGCGCCTCGGAGGATGAACCGCCCGTCGACCGGGCGGCCGGCGGCGAGTCTTCGATCGAGAAATTCCTGCGGCACGTCAGCAGCCGGTTCCGGGAGCCGATAACGATCGAGGAGGCTTCCGCATTTTGCAACTTAAGTCCGAACTATTTTTGCGCTCTCTTTAAGAAGACGACAGGGAAGACGTTCACCGAATATTTGAACATGCTTAGGGTGCACGAGGCCGAGCAGCTGCTGCGGACGGGCCAAACGACGGTCAGCGAGGCGGCGAGAATATCCGGTTTCTCGAACTTGACTTATTTCGGCAGGGTGTTCAAGCAGTTTAAAGGAGTCCGTCCTAGCGAGATCCTGGGACATGCCAAGGCTCTTAGAACCTATTAAACGGGCTGCTCTTTGCGGTATCGGGAAGGGGTTATGCCCTTGTACTGCTTGAACAGCTTCGTGAAGTAGTTCGGATTGTCGCATCCGATATTGCCGGCGATCTCGGTCACGGACAGCTCCGTCCCAAGAAGCAGTCGCTCCGCCTCGTTGACCCTGCAGAGGTTGACGTACTCGATGAACGTGCGCCCCGTCAGCTTTTTGAATATTTTGCAGAAATGATAGGGATTCAGGCTTAACTGCTTGGCGGCGCTGTCGACCGTATGCTTCTCCGATAAACGGCTTTCGATATCCTGAAGGAGAGACTTGAATCTATCGCTGTTCGGATCGGGACGGCGGCCCGGCTTGCCCGACTGGCGCTGCGGAGGGAATATTCCCGAGAGCCGGGTCAGCAGCATATGAAGCTGGGAAACGATAATAAGCTGATAGCCGGGGGGCTTGGCGAGGAACTCCGCTGCGGCCTGATCGAGCAAATCGTAGGATTTCGCGCATGAAGGCTCGATGGCTGCAGGCTTAACCGGCAACGAGGCTCGGCCTTCCAAGTAAGGAAGGACATAACGAGCGTGGACCGGGTCTTGGACCCAATTGCGAAACAGGGAAGCGTTGTAAACGATGGAAAGATAGGCGATATCCCCCGCGCACGTGCTGAAGCCCGTATGCAGGCTGCCCGCGGGTACGAACAACACGTCGCCGGGTTCGACCTCGTAAGGCTGGCTGTCGATATGGAAAACGCCGGTTCCTTGCCGCATGACGATGATTTCGAAGTGCTCATGCCAGTGCAAGAAGAGGATACACTGATCGATTCGGGCATCGCGGCATTCGTTGAAGAAGAAATGGATCGGATGATCCTTGTCCGCAATGCTGGTCAGTTCCCGCAATTCCTTTGGATAAGTCATACGAGCTCAACTCCCCAAGATAGGACGATAATAGCACAAGATTAGAAGGGTAAGCGTTTCATTCAGCCGATATAATGAGCCTATATTCCCTACATTACCTCAAAATAGGAGTGGTTCTCAAGATGTCGATTGGGCAGATTCGAATTGGCACGCTGGTTGGCGGAGGCGATGCGGCGCGCGTTATTCCTCAGATCGCCCCGCACGGCTTCGAGTCGTATAGTTTGACCTTCTGGCAAACGACGGGAAGCACGGATCTTAAAGAAACGTCGAAACAAGTTCGCGAGCTGGCGGACAAACACGGCTTCGTCATATCGTCGCTCGGCATTTTCGGTAATCCGCTCACCGGAGAAGGCGATAACGCGGACTCTTTGGCCAGCTGGGAACGATTGATCGACCACGCCCCTCTGTTCGGGACGGATATCGTCTCCGGATTTACAGGCCGCCTGACGGGGCAATCGATCGATGCTTCCTTGCCGAGATACGCGGAGGTATTCGGAGAGCTGTCGCGCAGAGCGGCGGATAAGGGAGTTCGGATCGCCTTCGAGAACTGCGATATGGGCGGGACCTGGGAATCCGGGGATTGGAATATCGCGCATAACCCGACGGCATGGGAGAAGATGTTCAACGCGATCCCATCGGATAACATCGGTCTTCAATGGGAGCCATGCCACCAGATGGTGTCGCTCATCGATCCGATTCCCCAATTGCGCAAATGGGTCGATAAAGTGTTCCATGTGCACGGCAAAGACGCGACGATCGCGTGGGATGTCGTGAGGGAATACGGCATTCACGGACCTAAACCGTTCGTATGGCACCGGACTCCGGGGTTCGGCGATACGAATTGGTCCGATATCATTACGATCCTTATGCAGGCAGGCTACCAGGGAACGATCGATATCGAGGGATGGCACGATCCGGTCTATCGGGACGAGCTGGAGATGACGGGACAGGTTCACGCGTTGAACTATTTGAAGCGGTGCAGGGGCGGCACGTTCGTCGCGAATCCGGTGTGAGTCCAAGACGGGGAGGCATTCAGAGATGACTTCGAAATATAAGGCGGTTGTCGCCGGCTGCGGCGGAATGTCCAATGTATGGATCGATTACGCGATGCAACGGCCGGACACGGAGATCGTGGGCTTGATCGATATTCAACTGGAATTTGCGGAGAAAATGAGGGAGAAAAAGGGGCTGGCATGCGGCGTCTTCACCGATTTGTCGGAGGCCATCGAGCAGACGGGAGCCAACCTTGTCTTCGACGTCACGATCCCGGCAAGCCACTTCCAAATCAGCAGCGCCGCCATGAAATTAGGCTGCAACGTGTTCGGCGAGAAGCCGCTGGCCGAGACGATGGAGGATTGCAACGAGATCGTCCGGATCTCGGAACGGACGGGCCGCACGCATGCGGTCATGCAAAATCGCAGGTACGATCCGCGCATTCGTGCGCTTCGCCAGATGATCGCTTCCGGGCAGATCGGCGACGTCGGGTTCATCGGCGCGGACTTCTTCATCGGAGCGCATTTCGGCGGATTTAGGGATGCCATGGACAGCCCTCTGCTGCTCGACATGGCGATTCATACGTTCGACCAGGCAAGATTGATTACGGGTGCCGACCCGATCTCCGTGTACTGTCACGAGTTCAACCCGAAAGGCTCGTGGTATGGGGGCAACGCATCGGCGATCTGTATCTTCGAGATGTCGGACGGTTCCGTGTTCAACTACCGGGGATCGTGGTGCGCCGAAGGAGCGCCGACGTCTTGGGAGGCGCAGTGGCGGATCGTCGGGGACAAGGGCACGGCGATCTGGGACGGCCATGGCCAGCCTTATGCGGAAGTCTTGGCGCCGGGAGAGCAAGAGGGCAAGTTTATTCGGGACTGCGTTCGGATCGAACCGGAGGCAGGAGCGTATGAACGGATGGCGACCGGGCATCATGGCTGCCTGGACGAGATGTTCCTTGCTCTGGAAGAGGGACGGCTGGCGGAGACGGATTGCCGGGATAATCGCTACAGCATGGCGATGGTGTTAGCCGCTCTGGAGAGCGCGAAGACCGGACAGAAGGTGATGCTGGAGTCTATGTTAAAGTTAGGCAAGTGACTCTAATGGAAGTGCTTAAACAACGGGGCCGTCCCTAGTCATTAGTGACTAGGGACGGCCCCTTGATGAATTAATATTGTAATTTCTTGAGGCGATTAAACAAGATTTATATAATAGGAAAGTGCCTGTCTACGGGAATGATTGGTAAAAGGGGGGATTATGATATTGAAAAAAACTTTAAAAGACTCTGCTATTGTTACAGTAATTGTCTTTGCCTTTAAGATTATTATACGGCTTATTTTTAACCCTTCTTCTTTATTAGAGATGTTTGAGTATGGAGTTTGGACTGGACTAGGAATGTATCTAACTTCTTTGGTACTTCTGTTTATGGTTACTTTCCTAATCCTTATTGTAGTGAGAACAAGAAAAACAAGGACACAAGGATAACGTTCCTTATGTCCCTATATTCTTACCAAACAGGATTATGGAATCAGAGACTTCTCCGGAAGCAGCAGCAAGTATTGGATCGCCGCCAGCTCCTGTCGGGTCAAGTCGCGCTTGGAGCCGAAGTCGATGGCGCCGCCGGCGGCTTTGACGACTTCGGGGCCGTGGATCTCGAGATCGACGAGGGTCAGAACGGACGTCTCCGCCCATTTCGACGTTCCGGGCGCAAGGACAACGGAACGGTTATCCGGCACGACGTAGCCGGAGATTTCCAGAAGCTTCCGGACGAACTCGGCCGCTTCCTCCCGTTTGATCGGACGGTCCGGCTCGAAGCTGCCCCCTCCCGTCCCCGATATCAAGCCGAGCTCGGCGGCCGCCTGGATTTCGCCTTTGTACGGAGACTCCGACACATCCTTGAATACGGCTTCGTTTGCCGAAGGCGGAATATGGAATTCGCGAAGGATTGCGCTGACGAATTCCCCTCGCGCCACCGTCTCCTCCGTCCCGAACGTTTGAGCAAGGTCTCCCGGATAGAACCCCAGGGATTGCAAGCCGTGAATATAGAAGGCATAGGGGTGATCGGCGGGCACGTCCGCGAATCCCGGCGCGTCAGGCGTCTTGGCCGCATAGCTCCCCGGATTGTTGTATTTCAAATAAAGAACGTTGCCCTGCGAATCCGTCTTGAACGCCAGAGGGTTGCCGTATTCGTCGACGAATAGCAGATCGCCTCTTTGCGTCAGCGTGGCGCGTACTCCCGCACTGTTGCCGCTCGTCAACGTTCCGTCCTCGTTCGCTTTGATGCTCGTCAGCAGCCCGAGGCGCAGATCCGCGTACGTTCCGTCGAATTTTTTCAGCTCGGCTTGAGTACGGGCTTTGTAGTTGGGATCGCCGAACTTCGTCTCGCCGGGATAGAACCGATCCATGTACTCTTCGTATAGCCGAAGCATCACGTCGGAATCGGAGTTGAACGTCACGAACACGCCCGTCTTCTTGTCCGGCAGCAGCCACATCAGAGAGCCGAAGCCGGGAATGCTGCCGCCCTTCGCGATGACGTTCTGGCCGTTGGAATCGGGAAGCGGCGGCGCTTCGAATCCGTATGCCATGTCCGGCACGTCGGGATCGATTTGCAAATGATAGGTCGACATCGCCTGGATCGACTGCTGCGATAGAATCGTCTTCCCGTCCTGCGTCTTGCCTCCGTTCAGGAAAGAAATCATGAACCGCGACATGTCCGAGGCGGTCGTAATCAAGCTGCCCTCCGGAATGACGTCCGGGGAAAGCCGGTATACGGGCGCCGCCGTTCCGTCCGCGCCGTAGACCGTAGGCAGCCTGCCGAGCAGATCGTCCGATTGCACGAAGCTGCTGGACGTCATGCCGAGAGGCTCGAACACATGCTTGGTCATGTACTCGTTGAACGGCTCGCCGCTTACTTCCTGCACGATGTAGCCGACGAGTCCGGACGCGAAATTGTCGTACATATAGGAGGTGCCGGGTTCCCGGACGACCGGGGGGAAAATCTCGAAGAGAGCTTCCTTCAATGCGAGCGGCTTCCGCGACGGGTCGTATAGAATGTTGGCATCCGTCGGGTCCCGAACCTCGAAGCCCGTGGTGTGGGTTAGAAGCATCTCCACCGTGACCGGCTTGTCGAACGGATTCGTCAGCTTATAGCCTCCGAGATACTTCTGGATATCGTCCTGAAGAGACACTTTGCCTTGATCGACGAGCTGCATGAGGGCGAGGGCGGTGAACACCTTGGAGACCGATCCGACGCGGAACGTCGTGTCGGCGGGATCGACCGGCTTCCCCGAGGTCTTGTCCGTAACGCCGTACCCTTTCTCGGCGAGCACGCGGCCGTCTTGGACGACGGAGACGACGAAGGCGCTGGCTTGGCTTACCACGTCCGCCCGGGCAAAGAAAGCGTCGAGGAACGCCGCCGTATTCTGGGAATCGGAGATGGCGGAGACGGCAGGGGATGCGGCGGACGGGGCCGTTGCCTCCGCAGCAGAGACGCCGGGGACAGATAAGGCCATTGCAGGAAGGCTAAGCGCCAGGGCCGTCGCAAGAACGCAGACGACGGTAGAGTTCCTTTTCACTCGGGAAACCTCCTAAGTTTACGCATGAATGCGTCTGGGATCTTCTTGCAATCCGATTATATCAACGCGATTCAAGCGGGCAACTGGACTCGAGTCCAATATTTAACAGACTGAGGTCCTGTTTCCAGAGGGAGCCGCTGGCACTGCCGTTAGCTCATCTCTCCGGGCCGCGGCGATAAGCGGACGGCGTCTTGCCGACGATTCGCTTGAACAGCCGATGGAAGTGGGGCAGATTATCGAAGCCGCATTCCGCCGCGATTACCGCGACGTTAAGATCGGTCTCGAGCAGCCTTTCCTTGGCCTTGATGATGCGTTTCGCGGCTATAAACCCGGTGACGTTCATGCCGGTCAGTTGCTTAAACACTCGGCTGAAATGAGCCGGGCTGACGGAAGCCCGTCGACTTAGCTCGTGAAGCCCGATCTCTTCCGAATAATGCTCGTCGATATGGAGAAGCGCGTCCCGCATCCAGACCGGCCCGATCGCGGGCGACGGGGAGCTCTGCCGGAGCTCCGCCCCCAGCTCGCGATGGACGGCCAACAGGATTCGTTGAAGCAGAAGCGACACGGCGTGCCGAACGCCGGATTCCGAAGCGCGTAGCTCCCGGTCGATCTCATTCAGGGATTGTTCAAGAGCCGCTTGCAGAGAGGGGCTGCACTTCAATCGGTACGTGCGGTTTAGCCGGCTTCGGTCGAAGCTTTGCAAATACGAGAAAGGCTCACCCAGCGATTGCAAAGGCAACAGAATCGGATGGAAGAATACGGCGGTCGACGTAACGGGATCCAGGGCGTCCGGAATGGCGCGATGGATCGTATTGCCCGGAATAAGGAATAGACTGCCCGCGTTCATCTCGTAGAAAGTCCTATCGATAAAGAACGTTCCTCGGCCGCCGTGAACGTACACCATCTCGTACCAATCGTGCAGATGGTCGGGGAGCTCCCGCTGCTTCGTTTTGGTATCCCTGTACACGAACGAGAAAGGAAACGAAGGCGTAACGTTAAACTGCTTCTGAATGGGCTTCATGCGGCAACAGTCCCCTACGTAACTCGTTTATTATTCAAAATATCAAAAAAGGATACAAATTAGCAAGCGAAAGCAATTTTAGAATAGATGCGGCATGCTAGAATGGGGAAAAGAGCGGTTACAACCTTTAAACGAAAAGGAAGATGCCCTAGTGAGAATCGACGCCCATCAGCACTATTGGAGGATCGATCGGGGAGATTACGGATGGATTACGCCGGAGATTCCCGTCCTGTACCGGGATTTCCTACCGCCCGACTTGCTGCCGCATTTGAAGGAGCACCGGCTGGACGGGTCCATTCTCGTTCAAGCGGCGCCGACTCCCGAGGAGACGATCTTTATCTTGACGCTCGCCGAGCGGCACGAGTCGATTAAAGGAGTCGTCGGATTCCTGGATCTCGAGGATGCCCGCCATTCCGAGCATTATGAGCGGTACGCCAAGCATCCGAAGTTCGTCGGGTTTCGCCTTATGATCCAGGATATGCCCGATGCCGGCGTTATCCTCTCGCCCTCCTATATCGAAGCTCTGCAAGCCTATGCGGCCAAGGGAGTTCCCGTCGATCTGCTCCTGAAGTCCGACCAGTTGGCGGAGGCAGTCGAATTGGCGAAGCGGGTTCCCGGTCTCCGGGGCGTGATCGATCATATCGCCAAGCCGCGAATCGCCGAGGGACGGATGGAGCCGTGGGCGGAGCAGATCAAGGAATTGGCTTCGTACCCGAACCTATACTGCAAGCTATCCGGCATGGTGACCGAAGCGGATCGTTCGGGCTGGACGTCGGAGCAGTTCGTCCCTTATGTTCGCCATGTGCTGGAGTGCTTCGGGCCGGACCGCGTCCTATTCGGAAGCGATTGGCCGGTCTGCTTGCTGGCGGCGAGCTACGGCGAAGTGGTAGACGTTCTCGAACGCGCGCTGCCGGACTCTTGGGGAGATGCGGAGAAAGCGAAGCTGTTCGGCGGCAACGCCCAGGCTTTTTACAGGCTATAAAACTACCGAAGGGGGAGTCTGTCACATGAACTATCGCAAATTAGGCAAAACGGGACTGAACGTATCGGCGCTTAGCTTCGGCGCTTCTTCCCTTGGCTCCGTCTTCCGGGATACCGATGAAGCGGACAGCATCCGAACGGTGCACCAAGCCATCGACTGCGGAATCAATCTCATCGACGTTTCTCCCTACTACGGGTTGACCAAAGCGGAAACCGTGCTGGGCAAGTCTCTGAAGGACATTCCGCGAGACAAGTACTTCCTGTCGACGAAGGCGGGCCGCTACGGCGCCGATACGTTCGACTTCTCCGGCGACCGGATCGTCTCGAGCCTGGAGGAGAGCCTAAAGCGTCTGAACGCGAACGAGGTGGATATTCTCTATCTTCACGATATCGAATTCGTTCCGGCGGACATCATCCTGGAGGACGCGATTCCCGCGCTGCAGCGGCTGAAAGCCAGCGGCAAGATCCGGTTCGCCGGCATCTGCGGCCTTCCGTTGGAATTGTTCGAGACGTTCCTTCCGCGCGTCGAAGTGGACAGCATCATCTCGTACTGCCATTATTCCTTGAACGATACGAGTCTCCTGGGACTGCTGCCTCTGCTGGAAGCGAACGGCATCGGGCTGGTCAATGCCTCGCCCCTCTCCATGGGGCTATTGGGAACCCGCGGAGCTCCGGATTGGCACCCGGCTTCTTCGGAGATCAAAGAGGCTTGCTTGAAGGCCGCGCGATTTTGCGCGGATCAAGGCGCGGACATCGCGAAGCTGGCCGTTCAATTCTCGACGGCGAACGAGCGGATTCCGACTACGCTCGTCAGCACGGCCAATCCGGCCAACATCCGGAAGAACGCGGAGTGGGCGGAGGAACCGATCGACGAGGGGCTTCTGGCCGAAGTTCTGGCCATCCTGAAGCCCGTGCACAACCGGACTTGGCCCAGCGGCCGCCCCGAATACAATACGAAGATCGGAGGCGAGCCGAGATGAGAGGAATCGTCTGCGCGGAGATCGAACGGTTTCAAGCCGCCCGCGACTTGCCGGAACCGATTCTCGAGCCGGGCCGGGCCATCGTGGCGATCCGCAGGATCGGAATCTGCGGAACCGATCTGCATGCCTTTAAGGGGAGACAGCCTTTCTTCGTCTATCCCCGTATTCTTGGGCACGAGCTGGCCGGGATCATCCAAGAGATCGGCCCGAACGAGCAAGGGCTGCGGATCGGCGACCAGGTCAGCGTCATCCCGTACATGCATTGCGGGAGCTGCATCGCCTGCCGCAACGGCAAAACGAACTGCTGCACGGAGATGAAGGTGCTCGGCGTCCATATCGACGGCGGCATGAGGGAGAGAATCTCCGTGCCGGTTACGCATTTGATCCGGGCGAACGACCTGACGCTCGACCAAACGGCGACGCTCGAGCCGTTCGCGATCGGGGCGCATGCCGTGCGCCGGTCGGGACTTGCCGCCGGGGAGACCGCGCTCGTCATCGGGGGCGGGCCGATCGGGCTGGGCGTCATGGCGTTCGCGAAGTCGAGGGGCGCCAAGGTCGTCGCTATGGACGTAAACCGGGATCGCCTTGCGTTCTGCCGAGATTGGGCAAGGGCGGATGCGACGGTAAACGCGCTGGAGGATCCGCTCGGCCAAGTGCTGGCCGCAAACGGCGGAGAGCTGCCAAGCGTCGTGTTCGACGCGACGGGCAATGCGCAATCGATGGCCGGGGCTTTCGGTTATGCCGCACACGGTGGAACGCTCGTCTACGTCGGGCTTGTCGGAGCGGACATTTCGTTCCACGACCCCGAGTTCCACAAGCGCGAGTTGACCCTCATGGGAAGCCGCAACGCGACCCGCGAGGACTTCGAGCGCGTGCTGGAGGCGATGGCTTCCGGGGCTATCGATGTCGGCCGCTATATCACGCACCGAGCCGCTTTTGACGACATGATCGGGAGATTCGAGGATTGGCTGGAGCCCGAATCGAAGGTGATCAAAGCGATGGTCGAGCTTTAACAAACGCAAGAAATCAGGTCGGAGAGGGCTTCGACTGAAGCTCTCTCCGGAATCCGCTCGGATTCGTGCCGATCCACCGGCGGAATTGCTCGATGAAGTGGTTGTAGTTGCGGAACCCGACCTCGTAGGCGACCTCCGAAGCGCTTCGGTTCGTGTGCTCCAGCAGCAGGGCGGCTTGGCGAATCCGCATTTGATTCAGGTTGTCGATGATGGACAGCCCGGTTTGCTCCTTGAACAGATGCGATAAGCGGGAGGAAGAGATTCCGATCGATTTGGCCAGCCTATCGATTTGAATCGGATTTCTCATATGCACGGAGAGATAATGCAAAGCTTCCGCGACCCGCGAATCCAGCTTGCGGCTGCGTCTCTGCGACAGCAGGATCAAGATTTCGCGAAGCGAGTTCACGCACAGCTCGTGCCAGAACTCGTTGCGCTCTCTCGAGTCGGAGAGGATGCGGCGGAAAGCCTCATACAGGCGCGTACGGATCGAACCGCTCTCGAACGGCTGAACGAGCAGAGGCTCGGCGGGCAGCAGTTGGTCCCCGACGGAGCTGGAGGAGAAGTGCGCCCATACGAAATTCCAATTTTCCCCTTTAACCGTGCCGTACTCGTGGGGAGTCCCCGGCTTCAACAGCGCGAGATCGCCGGCGGTGCATTCGGCCGTTCCGTGAGGCGTCTTGAAGTAGCCTTTGCCGCTCAAGGTAAAGGCAATCAGCCAGTCCTCCATTCCATCGGGGCGGTTGGTCGCGTACGTATCGTCGACTTGAAAATGTCCCGAGATGACGATTCCGTACGATTTGCCGTCGTAACGGGACGGTTCGTCGTATGGTTCCATGGCAAGCCCTCCTCCGAATCAAAGCCTATATCTCAAGCCTATAGACCCGTATCCAACCCTATCCTAAGAATAACCCGTTCCGGCCTTACAGGCTAGCGAATAGCAGAATAGCGTGACTCTTAAGCAGGATAGATACTGCCTTGCCTTCGGGATCGCGACTATACTTAGCGTAGGATAGATAAGGAGGAGATAGCATGGCGTACTCGCTGACAACATTAACCGAAGAGCAGAAAAGGCAATTCGAGCAAGAAGGTTATCTCATCGTCAAAGGATTGTTCGATCAGCATCAGCTCAAGGAGATCGAGGACACGTTCGAGGCGATCAGCCAAACCGTGGTGCCGGGGCATTTCGAGCCGGACTTGTCCGGAGAATCGACCGATCCGTTGAAGAGATATCCGCGGGTCATGCACCCGCACCGGTTTAACGACACGGCCAAGAAGTACATGCTGAATGCTCCGGTATTGGCCGTCCTGCAGGATCTTTACGAAGAGCCGCCGCTCGCCGCGCAGAGCATGTTCTATTACAAGCCGCCGGGGGCCAGGGGCCAAGCCCTTCACCAGGACAACTTCTATCTGAAGGTGGAACCGGGGAACTGCATCGCCGCTTGGACGGCCGTCGACGCGACCGACGAGGAGAACGGCAGCTTGATGGTCGTGCCGAAGACGCAGGACTACGATATCGTCTGCCCGGACTTGTCGGACTCGAAGGAGTCCTTCACGACGCATTACGTCAAACCGCCGAAGGATCGCAAAGTGATGCCGGTTACGATGGATCCGGGAGACGTGCTGTTTTTTAACGGCAATCTGATTCACGGCTCCTATCGCAACAAGACGAAGGATCGGTTCCGCCGGTCGTTTATTTGCCACTACGCGAACGAATCGGCTTCCCAAATCGGACAATTCTACAGGCCGTTGTACCGAGCGGACGGGTCGGAGGTCCAATTGGAGTTGAATCCGGACGGAGGTCCTTGCGGTGTCGAATTCGAGACCTTATACCCGCACTGATACGGATTCGCCTTATCTTGACGTGCAGATGTCATGGTGGGGAATGGAGGGCTTGGAGGCTAAGGCGCGAACGGTTGAAGACAGGGTGGCGCTGATCGCCGGAGCGGGCTTCGACGGGATCAACGGTTTTCTTCCCTCTCCGGAGGAAGAAGACCGCTGGCGGCGTCTGCTCGAGCGGTACGGCTTATCCTTCAGCGTAAACGCGTATCCGAAGACGGCGGAGGACATGGAGCGATTCCTGTTAAGAGCGAAGGAATTCGGGCAGGTTCAGCACGTCAACGTCCAAGTCATGACGCCTTTCCTCGTCGATGAGTCTGCCGTCGGCTTGCTTCGCGAGCTCGTTCGATTATCTAGGGAGAAGGGAATTCCGGCGTATATCGAGACGCACCGAGGAACGATTACGCAGGATCTTCTCCGCACCGTCGGTTATCTGGAACAGCTGGAATCCCTTCGTTTGACCATCGATTTGTCTCACTACGTCGTGGCCGGCGAGATGCATACCGAATCGGAGGAGGCGGAGATCTTATTTGGAAAACTGCTGCAACGAACATCCGCCTTCCATGGCAGGGTATCCAACGGGGAACAGGTTCAGATCGACGTCGGTCCGAATGGCGAGCATCCGATGATGCGGCGGTTCGAACGCTGGTGGGGCGATGGAATGAGGCTGTGGAAGGCAAGCGCCGTCCAAGGGGACGTATTGCCGTTCGTGGTCGAGCTCGGTCCTCCGCCTTACGCGATCACCGTGGACGAAGCTGCTGGAAGAACGAACGAAATAAGCGATCGCTGGCAGCAGTCGCTTTTGTTTCTTCGGACGGCCAGGAGGCTGTGGTCGGAAACGGAATAGCCGGGGATAGCAGTGAATAGCAGTGAATAGCAGGGAATAGCAGTGAATAGCAGTGAATAGCAGGGAATGGAAGAACTGTCGCGGGCGAGCGGCAGTTTTTTTCTTTGGCCGGACCCGACGTCCTTGCAGGCGATGTCTAGATCATGCTACTTCCATGACTCGATAATGAAGGTTTAACGTCGCCTCTTGAAATAACATTAATAACGAGTTTGCATCCAGCGGATTCCTGACATCCGTAGTTAAAGAGGTGTGTAGCGTAACAATGCGGCAGTTTACCAATCCCGTCATCCCCGGCTTTCATCCCGATCCGAGCGTTTGCCGCGTCGGCGACGATTATTACTTGGTCACCAGTTCGTTCGAATATTTTCCCGGGGTTCCTATTTTCCATAGCAAGGATCTGGTTCACTGGCGGCAAATCGGCCATTGTCTAACGACCGAAAGTCAATTGCCCCTTGGCGGAGTCCCGAGCTCCTGCGGCATCTACGCGCCGACGATTCGATACCATGAAGGCTGGTTTTACATGACCACGACGAACGTTGGCGGAATAGGCAATTTCATCGTCCGAACGCAGACGCCGGACGGTCCGTGGTCCGATCCGATCCCCGTCGCGCAGGGCGGCATCGATCCGTCGCTGTTGTTCGACGAAGACGGACGAGTCTACTTTCAATCCGCTTGCTCCGGAGATCAGGGAGAAGGGATCTATCAATGCGAGATCGACATCGAGAGCGGAAGAATGCTGACGGACAGCCGGTTGATTTGGAGGGGGACCGGAGGCGCCCATCCGGAAGCTCCTCATCTCTACCGAATCCATGGCGTTTATTATTTAATGATTGCCGAAGGCGGGACCGAGTACGGGCATATGGCCACCATCGCGAGAAGCTCGGACCCGTACGGCCCTTATGTGGCTTGTCCGACGAACCCGATTCTGTCGAACCGAAGCTTGAAGAGCGGCATCCACGCGACGGGGCACGCGGATCTGGTGCAGGCCCGGGACGGCAGCTGGTGGGCGGTATGCTTGGGAATCCGGCCCGTCGGCTATCCGATGCGCCACCATCTCGGCCGCGAGACGTTCCTTGCCCGAGTGACATGGACGGCGGACGGTTGGCCGGTCATCGGCAACGACGCGCATATCGAGTCCGTTATAGACGCGCCGGAGCTTCCCGAAGTCCGGTGGCCCGATAAGCCCGCCCGCGACGACTTTGCCGATTCTCGGCTCGGCTTCGACTGGACCTTCCTGCGCAATCCCAAGCCCGGGAGCTGGTCGCTCTCGGAGAGGCCGGGTTATCTTGCGCTGCATGGCAACCCATCCTCTTTGAACGATGCCGGAGCTCCGGCCTTCGTCGGACGCCGTCTTAGCCATTTCTCTTGCGACATCGCGGTAGCTCTGGAGTTCGAACCGGCTGGCGATGGAGATGAAGCGGGACTGACCGTGTATATGAATGAGAACTATCATTATGACTTAGCCGTTAAAAGGATCGATGGGCGGAGGAAAGCGATTTTCCGGCGAACCGTCGGATCGATGAGGGTGGAGAACGAGCGCGAGTGTCCGGATGGCCCTCTCGTGCTGAGAATCCGGGCTTATCCCGATAAATTCGAGGCTTCCATTCGATCCGGGCAATCGGAAGCGATCGAGATGGGGTGGGGGGAGACCCACCTGCTGTCTACCGAAGTTGCGGGCGGATTCACGGGGGTTTTTGCGGCCATGTATGCCGTTAGCGACTCGGGAACGCCGTCCCCCGCGTACTTCGATTGGTTCGATTACGAGCCTCGCAACTCTTGAAATTCGAACATCCAACCGGCAGCGCCTGAACGGGCTTCTGCCGGTTATCGCATTTTGCGGAAGGCTTTGGGCGACATCCCGTACGTTTTCTTGAATTGACGGGCAAGATAATTGCTATCGTAAAAACCGCACGAATACGATATCTCCGTAATCGAGAGGTTCGAATTCCGCAGCAGCGAGCAGGCCCGTTCCAAGCGGAGGCGCTGAAGATAAGCGAACGGCGTCGTCTGATAATAGGCTCGGAAAATCCGGTTTAAGTGCCGAACGGATATATCCGATTGGGCCGCGATATCCTCGAGCGTCAGCGGCTCGAGATAATGATCTTCGATATAGGAGATCGCGCCGGCGAGATGCATAAGGCTGCTGTCGATGTCTTTCTCCCGGTTGTCGTACTGTCTGGACAAATAAACGACCAATTCCATGAATTGAGAAGCCAGCATGCTCTGATAGCCCGGAAGCTTGTCTCGGTATTCTTCGATCATGGCCGCTATCATCGAGGTGATCCTCTCCAGGCTCGAGATCGACATGTTGAGCTTGCTGGTATAGGCATGATTGTGGCGATAGAACGGCTCGAGGATAAACAGCGCCTGATAACCGTTCATGGTGCGCAGATCCGGGCCGGCGGACTTGAGCAGCTCGGGCTTGTACATAATGTTGCAGATCTTGAAGTCCACGGGCTCCTTATAAGCATGCGGCGTCTCGCCGTTGATCACGAACACGTTGCCTTTCTTGATGAACGACTCTTCCTCGTTGACGATATGCGTGGCATGTCCGTTCAGGACGATGACAAGCTCGGAGAAGTCCACATGACGGTGAACCGGCATGTCCTCTTCATGACCTCCGTACTGAATAAAAAAGGGGAACTGCTCGTCCGTCGTAAACCAATTTAAGTAAACGTTGCTCAAGCGAATTCCCTCCCTAGCTCATCGATGTCTATATCATGCTATTAAGTGACTTGAAAATCAAGGTTTGCCTCCGAAGCGTTCCGTATAATAACGAACTGTAAGCGTATTCTGTTATCCAAACAAGGGGGAAGTTCAATGAAGGGAAACAGCATGAAATCGGTCTCTCTGCTTACGTTGACAGGCGTGCTGCTGCTTAGCGGCTGCAGCGGAAACAACGATAATTCTTCGGGCCAAACGGAGAGCGTTTCCGAATCCGCTGATGCCGGCGGCGTGGCGGATACGGCTCCCGTAACGTTCTCGTTCTTCGGCGCCGATACGAGCCCGAACTGGAACAACATGCAGGACGACGTGGGCAAGGCCATCACCGAGAAGACGGGCGTCACGATTAACGCCGAGTTCGACGTCGCCAGCGGCGGAGGCCAGAGCAAGATCTCCCTGATGGCCGCGAGCGGGCAGTATCCGGACTTGATAGCCGCCAAAGGCGAGCTGGGCAAGCTGATCGACGCGGGCGCCATTCTCGATCTGACCGACCTCATCGATAAATACGCTCCGAACATCAAAGCCCTCATGAAGGACAACATGAACCGCATGAAATACAGCGTCGACGATCCGGCGATTTACTCGATCCCGACGAACGTCGGCGTCGGCAACGAATACTTCGACTCGACCGGCGGCTTCGAGGTTCAGCTTCGCGTGCTGAAGGAGCTCGGCTACCCGCAGATCAAGACCGTGCAAGACTTTGAAAACGTACTCAAGGACTACGCGGCGAAGTATCCCGCGACCGACGGGCAGCCGACGATTCCGCTGCTGCTCAACGGCGATGGCTGGAAACGGATGATTACGATCACCGACCCGGCCTCGAACGCGACCGGCGCGGGGGGCGACGGCGAATATTACGTCGATCCGAGCACCTATACCGCTCAGCTCCACTACAAACGGCCCGAGGAACGCGAGTACTTCAAGTGGCTGAACCATATGTTCAACGAAGGACTTTTGGACAAGGACACTTTCGTCCAGAAGGACGATCAGTATCAGGCGAAAATCGCCAGCGGCCGCGTACTGGGCCTGATCTCGCCGGAGTGGGAGTACGGCAACGCGGAGAACGCGCTGAAGTCGGCCGGCCAACACGACAAGACGTACGGGCACTTCCCGGTTACGTTGAGCGACCAGTTCCAATCGCACGAACTGCAGCCTTTCGGCGTCGACGGCTACGGCATCAGCATCACGACGGCGTGCAAGGACCCGGTTCGCGCCATCAAGTTCCTGGATTGGATGGCTTCCGAGGAAGGCCAAATCCTTAACAACTGGGGCGTCGAAGGCAAGCAATACACGGTCGATTCCGCCGGCAAGCGCGTCATTCCGGACGACGTCCTGAACGCGAAGGTGAACGACAATGCCAACTTCAGCAAAACAACCGGCGTCCAGCTGTATACGGTCTTCAGCGCGCACTACGGCGACGGCGTGAAGGATTCGACGGGCAACTACTACACCACGAACTTCCCGGAACAGATCGAGGCCAGCTACTCGGACGCCGAGAAGGAAGCGCTTAAAGGCTATAATGCCAGGACCTGGAAGGACCTCTGGCCGACCGATTTGCCCGTCAAGGAATGGGGCGCGCTGTACAACATGCAGGTTCCGACGGACGGCGACTACCTCGTGCTGTACCAGAAAACGCAGGATATCGTCGACAAGAGCATTCCGAAGGTGATCATGACGAAGCCGGAAGAGTTCGACAAGGCATACGACCAATTCCTCGCCGACCTGAACAAAGCGGGAGCGGAGAAGATGGAGGCTATCTATACCGAGCTCGTGAAGGACAGAGTCCGGTTGTTTACGGGGAAGGAGATTCAGTAAGGGATCGCCAATCGAGGTTTGAAAAGCCAAAAAGGAGTCTCCGTGGGAGATTCCTTTTTGGTTTGCGCTACTGCGAGCAAGCTTGGCGTCTGTCCATCTTGTTCGCGTAATGGGATTTACGGCTGGAGCAACCAGCGGTGTACTTCGGGGAACAGTTCGCTCCACGTGATTCGTGGTGCGTTCCGCCGGGAACGACATCGAACCGGATGCGGCTCTCCGGGACCCCTGCCGCTATCAGCGTCCGGCGGGCCAGCGCAACGTGCTCGTTGGCAAGCCGATTGAACTCGGGATTGTCGGTCTCCAGTTCTCCGATGCTTAGGAAGACGCGCAGCGCGGGGGAAAGAACCGATTGCCGGATCAACTCGAGGATCGCGCCGTCGTCGTGCCACATGACGAAGGAAATCCCGCCTACGAGGCCAAAAAGATGCGGATAGCGAATGGCCGCAAACAGCGAGACATAAGCGCCGAACGAGCTTCCGCCGATGATCGTATGCTCCGGTTCGGGAAGCGTCCGATAGCGGCTGTCGATATACGGTTTGAGCGTCTCCGCCAGGAACGCGGCATAGGCCTCTCCTTTGCCTCCGAAGCCATATTCCGCGTTAATCGTTAAGTTATATTCATGGTTGCGCTCGTCGCCCCCATGATCGACAGCGAGTTCCCCGGCAAATAAATCCAGACTCTCCGCTCCGTCTGAAGCTGCGGAATCGGGAAGGCTTCGATTATCCGCACATCGCCAGCGACGGTGTGGGCAGCCCCGTCCGTAAAAACTTCTCTCCAAGGCAATGGAGCGCTAATCGGCATGAGTGACTCTCCTAGTCATTGTATTTACTAGAATCGTAAAGCACAGCCCGTCCGGATGCAATGGATGATTATCGACTACTGATCTTTTGGAACGATTCGCCTTCGATATCGACCTTCGGCAGGATGCGATCGAGCCACTTCGGGAAGAACCAGGCGGACTTGCCGAGCAAGGACATAAGCGCCGGTACGAGCGTTAATCTCACAATGAAAGCGTCGAAGAGAATGCCGAAGGCGAGGGCGAGTCCCATGGATTTGACAATGGTATCCTCCGCGAAGATAAAGCTGGCGAAGACGGTTACCATGATCAGACCGGCCGCGAGCACGACTCTGCCGTTCGACTTGATCCCATACAGGATGGCTTTCCTCGGATGGTTCTCGTGAACGAACTTCTCGCGCATCGCGCTGACCAGGAACACTTCGTAGTCCATGGCGAGCCCGAACAGGATGCCCGCGACGAGGACCGGCAGGAAGTTCAGCACGGGGGCGGGCTCCGCGATCCCGAAGAAACCGGCCATGTGTCCTTCTTGAACGACATAGACGACAAACCCTAGCGTCGCTGTCAGCGTGAGCAGGTAGCCGAGAACCGCCTTGACCGGAATCAGGATCGAACGGAACACGATGGCCAGAAGAACGAACGCGAGTCCGGCGATCAGCCCGGCGAACTTAGGGAGCGCCTTGTTCAGCATATCCGAGATGTCGATATCGACCGCGGTGCTGCCCGTTACCATCAATTCCGCGTGAGTTTGCGCATGGTTGCTATCGGACTGCTCTCGTATGAGTTTCACCAGATCGCTTGTCTTCGTGTCCAGAGGATCCGTATCCGGCAGCAGCGTCAAGATCGCCGTGTCGCCGGCCGCGTTGAGCTGCGGAGGAGTGACGCTGGCCACGTTCGGCAGGTCGATGAGGCCTTTGGTCGCTTCGGCAATCGCTGCCGACGGATCGGTTGCTCCCGAATCCGCTTTAGCCACGATGACAAGAGGACCGTTGAAGCCCGGGCCGAAGCCTTCCGCAAGCAGGTCGTAGCCTCTGCGTTCCGTCGTGTCGATCGATTTGGTTCCGTTGTTGGGCAATCCGGTGTGCATGTCGAGGAACGGCAGGCTGATCAAGCCTAATACCAGAACGGATACGATGACCGCCGGCAAAGGAAACTTAGTGACGAGACGGCCCCAGACATTGGATTCGGAAGACTGCTTCTCTTGCGATCGAGCGGCATTTGCATTTTTCTTAGCTTTCGGTACGAATAATTTCTTCGTTGCGCCGAGTAGAGCGGGGGTAAGGACTAAGGAGATCAGCACGGCTACGAGAACCGTAACGGCTCCGGCGATGCCCATCGCGCCCAAGAAGGGAATGCCCGTAACCTGCAGCCCGAGCAACGCGATTATGACGGTAAGACCCGCGAACACGACGGCGCTTCCCGCGGTCGCGTTGGCCATGGCCGCCGCTTCTTGGCGCTCCATGCCGGCCTTCAGATTCTGCTTGAAGCGGGAGATGATGAACAAGCCGTAATCGATTCCGACGGCTAGTCCAAGCATGGACGCAAGGGATAAGGAGAACGTCGGAATGGACGAATAGTGCGAGACGACGAAGATCAGCATAATGCCGGTTCCCAGTCCGACGAGGGCCGTCAGAATAGGAAGGCCGGCCGCCACGAAGGAGCCGAAGGTGAGGATCAGAATCAGGAACGCGACCGCGACTCCGATTACTTCGGATATCCCGCCGGGGCTTACTTCGGACAACGCGACCGTTCCGCCGAGCTCGGTCTGCAAGCCGCTGTCGTTGGCTGCTTCGATGGCCGTTTGAACATGCTCGATGGATTCGTCCGTCACGTCGCCTGCGGCCGACTTATAGGTGACGGTAGAATAGCCGATCCGCTTGTCCGCGCTGATCGTATTCGATTCATATAACGGGGCGATCGAAGCGACTTCGGAATCCTTCGCGACTTCCTGCTCGGTCGATTGGATCAACTGCTTGACCGACTCGGATTCGAGCGTCTCGCCTTCCGGCGCCTTATAGATCAAGCGGATCGTTCCGCCCCCTTCGGAGCCGCCCCCGAACGCTTCCTGCATGACGATCCCGGCTTTCTCCGATTTGGTTCCGGGAATGCTCATATCTCCGCTGAAGGCGGAGCCCATGCCGATGCCTGCCGATATCGCGAGAATCAACAGTCCTAACATGCCCAAGAAAACCGTTTTTTTACGGCGGTAGGCGCCTTTGCCGAGATGATACAACCATTTTGCCATGTGTTTGTTCCCTCCACTTTGTCTCTGTAGGATGAATTCATCTTACGGGAGATCGGAGGGACGCGAATCGTTCGAAAGGGCATGCCCTTTCGGGCAATTATGGGCAGAAAAAAGACGTATGAGAGAGCTAAAGCAGCTCTGCCATACGTCTATAACTTCTTCTATACGAGACCGCGCTCCGAGGCGACGGCGACCGCTTGGGCTCGGTTATCGACGCCCAATTTGTTGTACAAACCGGTAAGGTGAGCTTTGACCGTTCTCTCGGAGATGCCGAGCTCTAGGGCGATCTCCTTGCTCCGGGCTCCCCGGGCGATGGCTTGCAGGACCGCTCTTTCTTTATCGGATAGGGGCGGCATATCCTTGCGGGCAGTCGGCGCGGATATAGCCGCTTCTTTCGATTTTGCCTCGAATACGCGGGTCAAAATCTCGGGCTGAAGCAGCGTCTCTCCCCGCAGAGCGGACTCGAGCGTTCGAAACAGGGCTTCTCTTCCCGTGTCCTTCAAGAGATAACCTCGTGCTCCGAGCTCCAGCCCGCGAAGCATAAGCTCGTCCTCGTTGTAGGTGGTGAGGATGATGACGGGAATATCGATCCCTCGTTCCTTCATCTCCCGCATCGTCTCCAGCCCGCTTAACCGGGGCATGTTCAGATCCATCAGGATCGCGTCGGGCTTCGCCTCCGCCGCTTCCAACAGAATAAGCGCTTCGGCTCCGTCCCCCGCTTCGGCTACAACCTCGTAGGTATCGCTCGTTTCCAGGATAAGCTTTAAGCCCTCCCGAATATAGAAATGGTCGTCCACGATCATGACTCGATAAATCATGTTAATCTCCTTCCGGCAGCGGAGCAAGAATCCGAATGGAGGTGCCCTCCGAGCCGCTGTCGATCTCGCAAGACCCTCCGATAATGCGCACGCGCTCCTGAATGCCCACCAAACCGTAATGCCCCAAGCTTTTGCCGATGAATGCCGTATTGAAGCCTTGCCCGTCATCCCGAATCTCGATGGCCAGCGAACGATCGGCCTTATGGATTCGAATCCAAACATTGGTTGCCTCTGAATGCTTGGCCGCATTCGCAAGACATTCCCGGACGATATGAAGACCATGCTCCGCGAGGATATGGGTCAGCGGAGAAGGCGCCTGGATATCCAGTTGAACCTGCATGCCCGTCTCTTGCCGGAAGCGATCGGCTTCCTCCTTGACGGCTTGCGCGAAGTCGAGCTTCGGCTTCGACAAGGAACGGAGATCGTCGATGGCCTCTCTCGCTTCCGCCAACGTGCGCCGGGCCCGGTCCATGGCTTGCCGCACGATCTCCCGGGCCCTCTCGGATCGATTCTTGGAGAGGTTCGCGTCGATCGCTTCCAGCTGCATGACGATGCCGGCCAAGCCTTGCGCGAGCGTATCGTGAAGATCCCGGGCCATTCGCTGGCGCTCGTTCGCGATCGTCAGCTCCTCCACCTGCTGGTGAGCTACCTCGAGCTCGGTCAAGAACGATTGGGTGCGAAACTGCGTTTGAAGCTGCCGGACGGCCAAGTTCGTTATTCCCAGCAGCACGACGCACATGGGAATGAACCATGCGACGAATAAGGCCCCATGATGGGGAGTTTCGGTTATAGCCATCGTCGTCGCGCCGAACAGACAGGCGTTCAGGGCGAACGTCGCGATGAATTTCCTTTTGTCCGGGTAGATCGCGTAGCTCTGGCTGATGATCACCGGATTCAACGCCGCGAGCAGAATAGGGGAACCATCCGGCATTAGCAGGGCGGAGCCGTTGACGAGAAGCGATTGCACGGTCAGATAAAGCCAAGGCCTGCGGTTGGTCAGCGTGTCCGCCTGCCAGATCAGGGAGGCAATCAGGAGGGTCAAGCCGACGAAAAAAAGCAAGGGGACGATCCGCAGCTCAGATACGGACTGCAGGATAAGCGTTCCGCCGAAGACCAAGGCAATCCAGCCGACGGCGGGACCGCGGCTCATTCTTAAGAGAGGGGAGCGGGCGGAGCGATTCTGGCTCTCTAGCATACGGTGGCTCCTTCCGGCGATGTGTATTAGTTATTTTAATCCATCTAGCGTTAACATTGAAAGTTTCCGATCGAAGTACTATAAAGTCGGTGAACCGCGGCGGCTCACGGATTTAGGAGGCGCTAACGGACACTGGAGACGCTTAGAAGCAAAAATAGCGGGGATTCGGATTTTAACGGACATAGGAGACCCTTAGCGTGACTTTTTGCGCTCAAATAGGCGGAAATGAAGGTTTAAGGGGCTCCTATGTCCGTTAGAATTTGTAGTGTGCTTAAAGTGGCGAATAAGGGTCGCTCACGTCCGTTACACGATTGGAGGGCAGGGTTCCGACAACACTCCGAACATCCGCACTCCAGCACACTCCAGCACACTCCCGCATTCTCCGAAAGCCTCTCGCAAACTCCGTCACTCCCGTCTTCGATTCCTATACTGCCTGGGAGTAACCCCCGTATGCTTCTTGAACGCTTTCACGAAATGAGCCTGGTCGTAGAAGGTGAGCCGATCGCCGATCTGCGAGATCGGATCTCGGGTGTTATCGAGCAGCCTCTTCGCCTCTTCGATTCGTTCTCTCTGAATGTAGCTCGTGACGGACAGCCCCGTTTCTTTCTTGAACAGCTGCGATAGATAATGAGAGTTGAGGCCGCTGACCTCCGCGAGCTTGTCCATCGGGATGTCTTCGAACAGATGCAAGTAAATGTACTCCATGCTCGCCCGGACGGATTTGGAGACGCCGCGATGGCGGCTTTGGCGCACGCGGTCGGCGAAGTCGAGGATAGCTGAGAACACGGCGGCTTCGACCTGCGACAACTCGTTCAATTCCTCGATATGCTGAATATGCAAATCGCAGAGCGTCATCGCCGCCTCCTCGTACAAACCGCCTTCCATGGCATCGTTGCTGCTTAAGGCGATGGCGCATATGCACATGTTTTTGACTTTGCGAAGCCGGCTTTGTCTAGAGAGATCCTTGACCTGACTGTCGTCTTTGACGGCCGTCATCAGCATCCTCATCAATTCTTCCGGTTCCCCGCGCCGAATGAGCTCGCGCATCTGGCGATATTCCGCGATACCTTCATGGAAGATGGAGAGCTCCCGCCGTTCGGCTAGCTCCAGCTCCTTCTCTTCCCGCCCGTTCGGCAGCTTGTATCGGAAGCTGGATTGCAGCACGTCCGTAATGTCCAGCGCTTCGCCGTTCAGCATCCAATTCGCGGACACGCCGATATGAAGAAACCTCATCCGGTCCGCGAAAGGAATGCTCTTCCAGTACTCCAGCCATTTCGGCCGCTGGGGGATGGGGATCCGGTGATCGATCGAGAGCTCCCGGTATAGCTTCTCGCTCGCCATTCGATGGGTGGAGGGTCCGATCACGATGACGGCTTGCGGCTGATCTTCTTGCCGCTTAACGGGGATGACGGCGAACTGCTCCAAGTCGTTCGACTCGTACAGGATAGGGCCGGCTAGGTTCGAACCCTGTCGGGCGATCATGCGGTACAAATCGGCCGGATCGTCGAACAGAGGGTGAGGAGCCGAGCTCGAGCTCCGAAACAGTACTTCCTGACGATCCGTCAGGCAGTAGACGGTAAGCTGAAGCATCTCATGAAGCAGCTTGCCCGCATAAGCCGCATCGGTCCTCTCTGCTGCGTTGAACATTTTTGCACCCCTCAACTTTTCATACAAAATATCTGCTAATTATACCATTGAGCTCAAAAAATGTATGCCATAATGACCGTGTAAAGGCTTTCAAAACTATGGCGGAGGGAACATTATGGCAGCGAATAAGGCTGTTGCTCAAGCGGTTGGCGGGGAAGGGGAAGAACCGCGGCTCAAACTAGGGGAGAAAATCGCCCTCGTCATCGGCAGCGCGCCGAATACGTTTCATTACCAGATCATCCAGATGTATTTGCTGTTCTTCTATACGGATGTGATGAAGATCAGCCCGGCCTTCGTAGCCGTTCTGTTCTTGGTGGTTCGGATCCTCGATGCGGCGATCGCTCCTTTCTTCGGCGCTTTCTTGGATAAGGTAAAGACGCCTTGGGGCAAGTATACCCCTTGGTTTGTCCTCCTGGGCGTCCCCTTCGGGATCGTAGGCTGGCTGACGTTCACGGTTCCGGATCTAGGCGAAACGGGGAGACTCGCCTACGCCGTCGTCACCTATACGGTTTACAGCGTTTTTTGCACCGTGATCACGATTCCGAGCAATGCCGTCGTTCCGGTAGTCACCCGCAGGCTGGAAGAAAGAATCACCGTCGGGCAGCTCAACTTTCTCTTTATTATGCTAGGGGCTTTGCTTGTGCAAGTAGGGGTCGTTCCTCTGTACAAAGCGCTTGGAGGGGGAAACGATGCCCGCGGCTTCTCTCTATTGATGGCGGCGGTTGCGGTCTTGACCGTTCTCCTCTCGATCTATCAGTCGGCCAAGGTTAAGGAACGATACGCGATCGAGACGAAGAAGGACGAGAAGCCGCCTTCGCTTAAACAGATGCTGGCCGCTACTTTTACGAACAAATATGCCTTGATCTTGTACGTTTACATATTTGCAAGCGCTATCTCGTCCGGAATACGATCCGGCGTTCAAATTCACTTCTACAAGTATTTCTTCGATAACGAGAGCCTGATGGCCCTCATGGGAATCGTCGCCCTCATCCCGACCTTGTTCGGAGTCGCCTTCAGCCAGCGGGTGATCCGGAGATTCGGCTTGAAGCAGACGGTGGTGGCCGGCGTTATCGCCAACCTGGCGACCTGTCCGATCTTCCTCTTCATTCCCGCGAACAATACCGGATTGATTATCCATATTGCGGTAACCTGCATCACCAGCTTAATAGGCGGATTCGGCACGCCTGCCCAAGGGGCGATGATGCCGGCCGCCATCGATTACACCGAGTGGCGAAGCGGACTGAAGCTGAACGGGTTCATGAGCTCGTTCAACGGATTCATTCAAACGTTCGCAACCGCCTTATCCGGGGCGATCGCGGCCTGGTCGCTAACGCTGATCGGATACGTGCCGGACGTGGAGCAGTCCGACTCGACGCTGTTCGGCCTTCGGGTTCTCGTGGGTGTCCTGCCCGCCGTATTCGGCGCGTTCGCCATATGCATGCTGTGGTTCGACTTGACGGAAGAGAAGCAGAAGCGGATTTTCCGAGACTTGTCCGAGCGACGCAACCAACAACAAACCCATACCGAATCAGGAGGAATGTAACCATGTTCAATCAAGAAACCGATCCGGCAAACCAAGCGAGCTCGCTATATGACGGGCGGAACGATCCCCAGTTTCGAACTCCTTACGTGGACATCGAGGAATGGCGGGAGGCGCCGGTGCGGCATCGGTACGTTCACGGCGGCTTCGAAGGGACCGAGACCCGATTCTCCTTCTATTTCCCGGATAAGGAAGTTTACAAGGGGCGCTTCTTCCAACCGGTTTATCCGGTGCAAGGGAGCGAGAACGCGTCGCAGAGCCATATCGACGGCGTGGACGACAAGATCGGCTTCGCCGTCTCCAGCGGTTCTTATCTGGTAGAGACGAACATGGGAGGCGCCTCCCCCGACATCACCCTTGTATATCGGGCCAGTGCCGCGGTCGCGAACTACTCTCGGGTCAAGGCGGTCGAATACTTCGGCCCGCATCGTCCCTATGGATATATCTACGGCGGCAGCGGCGGCGGCTTCAAGACGATCAGCTTCATGGAAAATACGACGGGGATCTGGGACGGAGCGGTGCCGTTCGTCATCGGAACGCCCGTGGCGATTCCGAACGTGTTCACGGCAAGAGTTCATGCGATGAGGCTCCTCTGGGATAAGTTCCCTTCTATCCTGGATGCGATAGAGCCCGGCGGCAGCGGGGACATGTACGCCGGCTTGAACGAAGAGGAGCGGGAAGCGCTCGAGGAAGTAACCAAGATGGGCTTCCCTCCGCGGGCATGGTTTGCCTATAAAGAAATCGGCGACGGGGCTCTGACGGTTCTCTCGCCGCACGTGATGAATCTGGATCCTGCGTACTTCGAGGAATTCTGGACGGTTCCCGGCTATCTGGGTGCCGATCCGGACAGCTCGGCGGCCAAAGCTCGGCTTCGGCACAAGACTGTCGTCACGGAGGTCATCTGGCCGCGAAGCGAACGACGATCGGGCGCGGATAGCTCGACGAAGATGGGGGTAGACGAAGCTTGGAAAATGCTGACGGCAGCGGCGGATACGATTCCTTCCTTCCGGTTGGCTAATGCCCCGGCAGCGGATGCTTATCTGCAGGGAGCCTACATCAAGATCTTGAGCGGCGAAGCCGCGGGCGTGAAGATCCCTCTAGGAAAAATCGATGGGGACGTCGCGACGATCGGCTCGGCGTTCGGCTTCTTTGCTTCGCTGGATAGCTTGGCTAGAGTGAAGGCCGGAGACGAGATCGCGGTCGATAACTCCGACTACCTGGCTCTGCAAACCTATCATCGGCATCAAGTCCCGACGCCGGATTATGCCGTGTGGGATCAATTCCGGGATGAGCGCGGAGAACCGATCTATCCGCAGCGTCCGCTTCAAGTGGGGCCGATGGTTGCCTACGGAGGAGCGGGGTCGCTTCAGAGCGGCCGTTACGAGGGTCGAATGATCGTCGTGCAAACGCTCATGGACGAGAGCGCGTTCCCTTGGCAGGCGGACTGGTACCGATCCAAAGCGAAGGAGCATCTCGGCGATCGAATGGACGATCGGTTCCGGCTGTGGTACGTGGATCATGCCCTTCACGCGGACGATAGCTCGAACAACGTTCTGGACGCTCTCCATATCGTAAGCTATGTACCGGTGCTGCATCAGGCGCTGCTCGATCTGAGCGATTGGGTGGAGAGAGGGATAGCTCCTCCCTCCAATACCCGATATGAAGTGAAGGACGGCCAGGTCATCGTTCCTCCTACCGCCGCCGAACGCCAAGGGATTCAGCCGGTTATTCGTCTGACGGCGAACGGCGGAGAACGCGCCGACGTCGGGATCGGCGAAGCAGTGCGATTCGAAGCGAAGATCGAAGCGCCTCCGAATACGGGCCGAATCGTGTCCGCGGCATGGGATTTCGAGGGGGAAGCGACGTTCCCGATCGAGGGAACGATCGTCTATGAGAATGAGGAAGGCTCGCAAGCCGTCGTCCGGGCAACGCACTCGTTCTCCAAGCCCGGCACGTACTTCCCGGTGCTGCGCGCGGGATCGAGCCGTAACGGGGATAGCGAGGACTTGTATACGCAAGTGTTGAATCTGTGCCGAGTGCGGGTGGTCGTGAAGTAACGCATTCTGCCTTCAAGGCCCTCAAGGATACAGCGACAGCGCAGGACTTAGGCGTCCATGGCTGTCGCTGTTTTCCGAGCCGTTACGAAGCCGAGAAGAACCGCGACAAGGGCGGCGGCAAGGAAGACGACCGATCCCAGCATGGAGGCCGAAACGCCGTGGGCGAACTCCAGCCGGGAAGGCGGATCGGCAGGGAGCATTCCGTTAAATACGGTTACGAGAACGGCCAACCCCAGCGAAGAACCGCTCTGATGCGCGACGTTGACAAGGCCCGAGGCCGCGCCCGAATCGCGAGGCTCCACGTCCGAGAGTCCCATGGCGGTGAGCGGTTGGAACGCCATGCCGGCTCCGATGCCCATTAGGATCAACAGGATGAACATAAGCGGGAAAAACCCGTCCTGCACGTAAACGATCCGGCTTAACCAGAGCGTGCCCAGAATGGCGAGCAGCAGCCCGGCGGTCAGTACCTTCCGGTTGCCGAAGCGATTCACCAGCCCGGGGATCAGGTACATCATCGCGAACTGGGCGCCCGTGAACGGCAGGAAGGCCAAGCCGGCTTGAAGCGAGCCGTAACCCAGGACGTTCTGCAAGTATTGAGGGATAAAGAAGAAGAGAGAGAAATTCCCGCTCACCAAGAGGAACCGTCCCAGATACGCGACGGACCTTTGGCGGCTTGCGAACAATCGGAGCGGGACGATCGGTTCGGCCGCCCGCGCTTCGATTCGAACGAATGCCGCCAACGAAACGATGCCGGCCGCAAGCCAAATCCAGGTTGCCGGATTCCCCCAACCGAGATCCGCGGCTTGAACGAAGCCGTATACGAGAGCGGTCATGCCGATGACCGAGGACATCGCCCCCCAGAGATCGAACCTTCCTTTTCTCGTGCCCGTCGGCTGGATATGCCTCTGAACCAGAATCAGCAATACGACTCCGATAGGGACATTGATCAGCATCCCGGCGCGCCAAGAGATAAGATCCGTAAGCAATCCTCCGAGAAGGAGACCGATGCTGCCGCCTCCGGCCGAAACCGAGCTGTACATCGCGATCGCCCTCGAGCGTTCCTTGCTCTCTACGAAGCTTGCGGATAATAAAGCCAGGGCGGCAGGCGTTGCCAGCGCGGCCGAGAAGCCTTGGACGGCGCGGGAGACGAGCAGGAATCCGGCTGTCGGCGCCAAGCCCGCCGTCAGAGAGGTAAGCGTAAATAATCCGATGCCGATCGCAAGCATTCTTCTGCGACCAAGCAGATCGCCCGCCCGGGCGCCCAGCAGCAGCATGCCGCCGAAGGCCAAGATATAGCTGTTCTGAACCCAAGTCAAGCTTGTCGTCGACATGCGCAGCGAACGGCCGATTTCCGGAATGGCGGTTACCATGACGGAGGCGTCAAGCACCACGATAAGCTGGCAGGCGATAATAATGGTTAAAAGGATCGATTTTGATGGAATCATAACAGGCTTCCTTCCCTTGAGATAAGATAACGTTCCGAGAATCATTATGGATGGAATCGGCGGAAGGAAGTAGACCGTTCCTGCTTATTTATTGCCTAAAGCTGCAAATCCGCTTTATAATTCGAGCTAGGAACGGAGGGGGAGAATGACGGAACACAAGAAAGCTTTGAATCGACTCCTTGCCATGACGAATCGAATTCCGCTTGCGGAGGGACGAACGCCAACCGGCGTCCCGTATCTGAGCATCGTTAAACATAGCCGCGATACCCTGAGGAGCTCGGGGATTTTGACCCCGTCTTTTTGCCTAATTCTACAGGGGGGCAAGAGGTTCTATCGGGTCCGAGAGATCTTTGATTATTCGGCTGGAGATTACTTGGCGTCTTTGATCGATATGCCGGCGTCCGCCCAAGTCGTCGGGGCGACGGAGCAAACGCCTTATGTCGGGCTGCGAATCGATTTGACGACGCAGGAGCTCGCGTCCGTGGTCATGGAGGCCGGTCTGGTCGCGGATCCGAAGGGGAACGGTCCCGATGCCGGAGCTTTCATCGGCCGATCGGATGCCGAGCTGTTGGATATCTTTTACCGGCTGCTAAAGCTGCTCGGACGTCCCGGGGAAGTTCGCTATCTGTCCGAACTGCTCAAGAAGGAGATGATCTTCCGCTTGCTGTCCGGGGAGTACGGTCACTTGTTTTTCCAGAAGTGGCTCTTCGGTCATCGCGAGGATGGGATCGGCAAGGCGATCCAGTGGATCAAAGACCATTACGATCGTTCGTTTACCGTCGAGGAGCTTGCCAAATCGTGCAACATGAGCGCTTCCGGGCTGCATCACAAATTCAAAGCGATCACGACCATGGGTCCCTTGCAGTATCAGAAGCAGCTTCGGCTGCAGGAAGCCAAGCGGCTGATGTTAAGCGGTTCCGTAGGAGCCACGATGGCCGCCTCGGCCGTCGGCTACGAAAGCCCGTCGCAATTCAACCGGGAATACCGCAGGCTGTTCGGCCTGCCTCCGCTGCAGGACATGAAAGAGATGCGTAAATCTTCTGCCCCATGGGGGGTTGAGGATTGATAGCCGTCTTCCAGTCGCGAGAATAATATCTCATGTGTTTAAGGGCAAAACGGCAAAAGGGGCGGAACCGCTTCGACCAAGGAAAGGTCGAAGCGGTTCCGCCTCTTTTTCTGGAGTCTATCATGCGCGAAGCCTGCCGTTTAGCCATCTTTTATAGCTTATAAGAAAAATAGATAGATGAGCAGATGAAGAAGTCTACGCATGATAGCAGATACGATCATTTACTAAGTAGCGAGAAAGGAGGTGACGAACATGAGAAAAATGCGCAAGGGCAAAATCGTCAGACTCCGGAGAGTTCGCATTCGCCAAAATCTTGGCAATGGATTTCTTCGCTCCGTCTTCTCTTCCGATACCGTTGACGCCAATTCGTTCGTGACATTTAATCTGACGGCCGCAGAAGGCAGAGTCGTGGTGAACGCAGGCTGGACCATTAGCACTCCGACGGCGATGGCTTTTGCTTCCGAGAGCTTCCCTACGAGCACGACGAACTGGCGGATCACGATTCAGAATCCGACGAACACGCAACGCACCGTAACTCCTTACCTCATCACCAAGCTGGCCCCTTAATAAGGTCTTGATACCCGAATAACCGAACAGGCGTAGGCGACGCCGAGCTTGAGGGTGTCTCAGCAGTCATCGCGGATGACGGAGACACCCTTATTCCAGTCAATAAACCTTCTTCAGAAGCTCGATCGCTTCCTCTAAGCTGAGGCCGAAGGATTTGTAGTAGTCCGTGTCGCCGGCCATCTGCTTCATGATCATATCGTTGCGCATCCGAAGCATTTCTTCGGAGGAGAAATCAGCGACGAAGCACCCTTTTCCCGTAGTCGTAGTGATCAACCCGCTTCGTTCGAGCTCTTCCCAGGCTTTCTTGATGGTGATGACGCTGATGCGAAGCTCCTGGGCCGCTTGCCGAATGGGCGGCAAGGGATAGCCGCCGGGCAACTCGCCAGTTAGAATCTGGGCACTGATTTGATCGAAAAGCTGCTGGTAAATCGGTTTTTCGGAGGTGTTCGAGATAGCTACATTCATTGGATCTCCACTTTCAGGAATCGTTTAAAGGCCATTCGATAAGCGATCCACGTGAACGCGATAAAGATCGCGATTCCCGCTATCAGGATGGAGGAGTGAAGGGCCATGTGGTCGCCGACGGTCACGTTAAATATTTCGGACATCTTCGTATTCTGGATTCCCAGCCATTGAGCGGCTACGGCAAAGAGCATGGCACTTGTAATGGAAACGATCAACGCCGAGCCGAATTTATACGCCGTTTTATAATACATTGGGATTAAGGTCAGGTTGAAGATCGCCAGCATGACAAAGCATAAGCCCCAGAAACCCGGGGAGGGCTTGAAGAAATAGTAGTCTATGTTCGTGTATAAGCGAGTCGTGATCAGACCGTAGAGCATGGCGATCACGATATGCAGAAGTTCCAGAATGACAATAACGGATATCCTTGCTTTCACCATATCCTTTTTGCTCACGGGCATCATGGCGGTAAACATCAAATCGTTCTGGGACCTAAATCCGTAGAAAATATTCGGGACCGTGATCCAGCAGAAATACAGAAGAACAATGAAATAGATCCAGCCGGGAATGAGCATCAAGGCGCCCATTAAAAGCGGGAAGAGAAAAAACATAGGATGTACTCCTATTTTTAAATCCTTCCTCAATAAGTTATACATACGTTTCCTCCTTTTTCGCGAAAAAGATCATGATCTCCTCGAGGCTCGGTATGGTTGCCCGAATATCGAGAGCCGGATCGAAGTCTCCGGCGTGGATCAAACCCGTAAAGCCGAAGGAGTTCACTTTGTAGGAAATAAGCTTGTCTTTCACCTGATGCAGATCGCTTTCTTTGCCGTTCAGCAGTCGGTAGGTCTCCCTGAAATGTTCTTTATCCGAACTATTGACGATTTTGCCGTTATCGACGAAGGTGATGAAATCCGCGCACTTCTCCAAATCGGATGTGATATGAGTCGAGAACAGGATGCTGACTTCGCCATCAAGGACGAGCGATTGGAAAATATCCAAGAGATCGTCTCTTGCGACCGGATCGAGTCCGCTTGTCGGTTCGTCGAGAATGAGCACCTTAGCGCCATGGGATAGGGCAATGGCCAGATTGTACTTTACTTTCATCCCCGCCGACAATTCGGCGATTTTTTTGTTTTCGTCCAATTTGAATCTTCTAAGATAGGTGGAATACGTGTCATCGTTCCAATTTTTGTAGAACTTCTTGATCACGTCGGTCAACGTTTTGATTTTGCTTCGGGTATAGAAGTCGATCCCGCCGAAGGCGAATCCGATCTCTTGTTTCAGCTCGGTTTCGTGCTCCGCCATTTTCTTGCCCAGTATGCGAACCTCTCCGCTATCGGCCTGAATCAAATTCAGCATCGATTTGATCGTGGTCGTTTTGCCTGCGCCGTTGGCGCCGATAAACCCCATGATATAACCCTTTTCCAACTGGAACGATACGTCTCGAAGCTCAAAGTTCGGATATTTCTTATTTAAATTCCGGATGTCCAAGGCCAGCATGTCGTACCTCCGTTTCAAATTGTGTATGTTGTGTATGCACAATATAACACTGACTGGCATTTTAAGTCAACTGCAAAAAATGACACCAAACCGGTCAAACGAATCGGATTCTACGCGGAATGAGCGGGTGATAAAATGAGGTTCCAATAAGACTTAAGCGCCGAAAAGGGGAACGATCATGAGCATACGACCGGAATATCCGCGCCCCCAATTTGTAAGGGATACGTGGATGAGCTTAAACGGAACGTGGGAGTTTCGCATGGATGACGGCCATGTCGGAATGGCCCAAAGATGGTACGAGAAAGGGGAGTTCGACCGGACGATCGCGGTTCCGTTCTGCTACCAGAGTCCGCTCAGCGGCATCGGGGAGACGGAATTCCACGATGTCGTCTGGTATCGCCGTACCGTGCGGCTTCCCCGCGAAGCGGAGAACAAGCGCGTCGTCCTTCATTTCGGAGCGGTCGACTACGACGCTTCCGTCTGGGTGGACGGACGGCTGGCGTGCAGCCACGAAGGAGGCAACGCTTCTTTCTCCGCCGACGTGACGGACATCCTTGCCGAGGGAACCGAGGAGCATACGATCGTCGTCCGCGCCCAGGATTACTTCGAGGACTTGGCGCTGCCGCGCGGCAAGCAATACTGGAAGGAGAAGGGCGAAGTCATGTGGTTTCGGAACATGACCGGCATCTGGCAATCGGTCTGGATGGAATTCGTCGACTCCGTCTCCCTATCCCGGGCCCGCTTCACTCCGCATCTGGACACGAACGAGATCGAGATCGAGACCAGGATCGAAGGTTTGGCTCCGGATGCCCGAGCCGATCTGGAAATCAAAATCTCCTTCGACGGCAAAACGATCGCCAGGGAACGAATCGAAGCGGGAGCGCTTGAAACCCGCCGCATCAACCTGAAAGACTTCAACGATCACGGCTTCGGACGGTGGTGGTCGCCGGAGAAGCCGAATCTCTACGATGTCGAATTCACTCTCTATGTCGAGGGTGAAGTCACGGATCGCGTGACAAGCTACTTCGGAATGCGTAAAATCTCTGTAGAAGACGGTAAAGTATGCTTGAACAACAAGCCTTATCCGATGAAGCTGGTGCTGGATCAAGGATACTTCCACGACGGCATCCTGACGGCGCCGTCGGACGAAGCGATTCGGCTGGACGTGGAGCTCTGCAAGCAAATGGGCTTTAACGGCATGCGCAAGCACCAGATGGTCGCGGATCCGAGATACCTGTATTGGTGCGACAGGCTGGGCGTACTGGTGTGGGGCGAAGCCGCGAATGCTTATGCCTATTCCGAGGATTATGCTTACCGGATGACCCGGGAATGGGGAGAGATCATCCGGCGCGATTACAACCATCCTTGCATCGTCGCTTGGGTTCCGCTCAACGAGAGCTGGGGCGTGCCGGACATTCTGATCGATCCGAAGCAGCGGCATCACGCGATGAGCCTGTACCATTTTACCAAGTCGATCGATTCGACGAGGCTGGTGCTGTCCAACGACGGCTGGGAGCACTGCCTGTCCGATCTATGCACCGTTCACGATTATTCGCGGGACCGGCGTACCCTGCTCGACCGGTATTCCGATCTGGAGCGAATACTAAACGACATGCCGGGCCGCAAATTCGTCTACGCCCCGGGCTATCGATATGGCGGCGAGCCGATCATGGTAACCGAATTCGGAGGCGTCAACCTGCGCGTCCTGGAGGAATCTCCCGACGTGACGCCATGCGCGTCGGACGAGCGCGAATTCCTCGAGCAGGTTACGGACGTCATTCATCCGATGGTCGTCTCCGGTCTTGTCCAAGGTTATTGCTACACGCAGCTGACGGACACAGAGACGGAAATCTGCGGTCTGCTGACCTGGGATCGCAAGCCCAAAATTCCGCTGGATGTCATCCGTCGCATCAATGAAGGGGAAATCCCGACCGCCTACTAACATCTTCGATGACTCGCACGGGAGGAATAACCGATGTCGCTGCCGCTTGTCCAAGCTTTTTTTGCAGCCCAGATTCGTTTCTTGAGGCGCTTCACGGTAAAGCGGAGGCTATTCTTCACGTTCTTGATCATCTCCATCGCACCGCTCGCCATCGTGGCGACGGTGTCTTTTTACTATTCCTATAAAGATGCCGCCCAGAAGATCGAATCGTATTCGCAGCAGATCATTCGCCAGGTCGAGATCAATACGGACGCGGTCGTCTCCGATTATGAGACCCTGCTGCAGACCGTCGTCAACGAAGACGTGATCCAGAACGACATGAAGGGCGCGGCCGGGCTGGACAAGCTGGGCCAATACCGGCTGGACGACGAGATCAAACGAATGCTGAACGTGAAAATGATGAACAATCTGGCGATAACCGGCATTACCGTGGCTCTTCTGGACAACCGGTACAGCATGTTCGTCGGGAACCGGATGGTTCCGTCGATCTACGGCGGCACGCGGCTCTACGGGGAGACGCTTGGCCGGGACGGCGGCGGATTCCTATGGATGCCTCCTCACTTGAACGAGGTGAAGGGCTTCTTTCAAACCGGCGAGAAGGTGCTGACCCTGTCCGTGCCGATCAAAGACCGTTGGCGGGGAACGAACTTCGGCTTCGCCGCTCTCGCCGTTAGGCCGAACAGCTTCAAGCCGATCATGTCCGCTGCCGGGGCTTCCGAACAAGGGCAGGTCTACGTTCTCGACGAATCGGGATCGGTGATCTACAGCGACGAGGAAGCGCAATGGGGAATGCCGCTCGACGATCCGGAGCTGATCGGCGCCTTGAAGAAGCAGACTTCCGATTACGGACATTTCAATTACACGGTCCGCGGGGGAAGCAAGTACCTGTTGTCCTTCACTCGCATGAAAAGCACGGGATGGACCATCGTCAACCAAATTCCTTACCACTATCTCATGCGCAGCACATGGAGAATCCTGACCTTCACGATCGTCATCGCCGGGTTCTTCATGCTGCTGTCCGCTTATATCGCCGCTTTGGTGTTCAACAGCATATTCAGCGGTATCTACCGGCTGATGCGTTCGATGCGGAGCCTGGAGATGGGCGACTTCCAGGTAACGAACATGGGGAAGACGGGCAAGGACGAAATTCAGCAGCTTACGACTTCCTATGACCGGATGGTGGACCGATTGGACGATCTCATCAACGAGCTGTACCGCGAGAAGGTCGTTCAGCAGGAGATGCAGATCAAGGCGCTGAAAGCGCAGATCAATCCCCACTTCCTATACAATACGCTGGAGACGATCTCCAGCCTGGCGAAGATACATGGGGTCCGAGGGATCAGCCGGATGACGACGTCTCTGTCCCATATTTTCCGTTACAGCATAACGGGGGATGAGGACATCGTTCCGCTGAGGGATGAAATTCGCAGCGTGGAGCATTATTTAAGCATTATTCAAGCGAGATACGGGGACCGGATGTCGTTCCGGATCGACGTGCCGCAGCCGCTTCTGGAGTGCAAGGTGCTCAAGCTTATCTTGCAGCCCCTTGTGGAGAATGCGGTTCAGCACGGGATCGAGCCCAAGCCGGAACCGGGAAGGGTGAGCATATCCGCCTTCCGGGAAGGCGACAAGCTGCGGTTGGTCGTTGCGGACGACGGAGCGGGGATCGCCGCCGACCGGCTGGCGGAGCTGAACCGGCTGCTGGAGAGTCCGCCGGATTCCTCCCATTCTAAGGGTTCGGGTTCCGGCGGCATCGGCCTGCTGAACGTGAAGGAAAGGCTGTGGCTGGCTTACCGTGAACGATCTTCGTTCCGTCTGTCCAGCACGGCCAATCAAGGGACGACGATCGAGTTGACGCTGCCGATCGAGACCGGCGGCAGCGAGGCAAAGGAGGTTGAAGAGCGTGTACCGCGTACTGATCGTGGAGGATGAGGAGATTATCCGGCAAGGCTTCAAACGAACGATCGAATGGAAGGACTACGGCCTCGAGATCGCGGGCGAAGCGAAGGACGGAGCCGAAGGACTGGAGGTCGCGAAGCGGCTGCGTCCCCATCTGATCTTCGCCGACATCCGGATGCCGGGGATGGACGGTCTGGCTTTCGCGGAGCAGGCTATAAGGCTGCTTCCCGACGCGAAAGTCGTTATCGTCAGCGGCTATAAGGATTATGAGTATTTTCGCCAATCGCTCCATCTCGGCCTGTTCGACTACCTCTTGAAGCCCGTCGAAGAAGAGGAGCTCGTTCGAGTGGTCGAGAAGGCCGTGCGGAGCCTCGATGAGCTTCAAGCCTCGCGCCGCGAGGAGATCGAAGCTTCCTCGCGCCTTCGCAAGAGCGAGAGCGTGCTTCATCACGTTCTGCTCAGCAGGCTAGCCGAAGGCGACCTGTCGCCGCTGCGCGAGTCGATGCCGGACCCTTATTTGCGGGAAGTGTCCTTCGATCGTTACGCCGTCGCCGTCCTGCGCATCGACAACTACGGGGAGCTAGCCAGGGGGATCTACGCGGGGGACGAGGAAATCTTGCTGTTCTCCGCCGTGAACATCTGCGAGGAGTTTGCCGGCGCGAATACGTTCGTATTCCGCCAGCTCGGGTTGAAGAAACAGATTACGCTGCTTAAAGGAATAAACGAAACGGAAGGCGGCGAGGCCTTCGAGAAGGTTCAATCGGAGTTTCGATCGGAAGCGGCGGGTCTTCTCGAGAGCTTCAACCGGTTCGGGAGGTTCAAGATCACCCTCGGCGTCGGCCGGGCTTACGAGGGATGGGAAGGCATTCACCGCTCTTACGAGGAAGCGACCGAAGCGGCGGAGAGTTCGACCTTCCGCTCCGGAAGCCGTCTTGTCGTGCATTCCGGCGAAACGATTCTCGCCGAGGGGCCGTCTTGGTGGACCGGCGAATTGGAGGAGCTTTTCCAATCCGTCTGCAAATTAAGAGACGCCGAGAGGGCGGCCGGCTTGCTCGATACGGCTCTCCAGTCCCCGGAAGCGGAAGACGCGTCGCGGGGACGGGTGTACGGCTTCGCCGCAAGAATGCTGGAGCTCGCCGACCAAGCGGTTCGGGCCGGCTCCTCCAGCCTGAACCGAGACGTTCCTTATTGGTTCGATTGGACCCGAATCCGAGCTCTGGACGACTTGCGGGAGATTCGCGCGTGGATTGCGGCCGAGCTGGTTCGGTTGCTGGGCCGGGGGAATCCGGTCTATTGGGATTCGAGATCGCTGATCCGCGATTTGAAGGAGTACGTGGCGCGCCATTTCACGTCCGAGGAGATGACGCTCGGCTCGCTCTCCTCCAAGTTCGGCATGAACGTCTATCAGATTTGCCGGTTGTTCAAGAGCGAATTCGGCACGAACTTTCACGTCTTTCTGACCGAGCTGAAGATGGAGAAAGCCAAGGAAATGTTACGGAGCAGCGCCATGCCCGTGCAGGATATCGCCTTTCTGGTCGGTTACAAGGAGACGAAGTATTTTTTCAAAGTATTCAAGAAGCACGTCGGCATGACGCCTTCCGAATATCGCAGCCAACCTTAAAACGAGCTTGTAAATGAGCTTGCCATCCGATGCGCCGCCCCTCTTGTCCCGAACCGTCAGGTTCCGGGCAAGGGGGGCGTTTTTTACCGTTTGTCTCGCAAAAAGTTGCACCCGATTCGGCAACGGCGTCGGATTATGGCTGCCGCGGCCGCATGCTAAGATGAGGTCATTAACGAACCGGATGGCGTGGCAGAAAGGAAGATTCGTATGATACGCGCAGGACGCAAGGGTTTCGGCCGCCGGATGGATCGGTGGGCTCCGATCGTGTTCACCGCTCCGACCTTATTGTTTATCGTAGCTCTGATGGTGTTCCCCTTCTTGTATTCCGTTTACCTGAGCTTGCTTAAGTACAAGTTGACGCTCCCGGCGGCAAGCATCCATTTTACCGGGTTCGATAACTATCGCTATATGTTGGACAACGCGAGCTTCCTGAGGGCGGCGCAATGGACGTTCGTCTTCTCGGTTATCGCGGTAGCGGCGGAAGTGATCCTCGGAATGATCATGGCGCTGACCCTGAACAGCAACGCGTTCGGCAAACGCACGGCGGTGTTCAAAAGCTTGTTCATCATGCCGCTGATGCTGGCGCCGATCGTCTCCGCGAAGATATGGTCGCTGCTTTTCCAGGTCATTTACGGCCCGATCAATTACGTTCTCTCTTCGCTGGGTTTCGACCGGGTAAGCTGGAGCGGGGAGCCGCTTCCGGCCAAGCTGTCGATCATTCTCGTCGATATTTGGCAATCCGCTCCGTTCTGCATGCTCATTCTGCTCGCCGCGCTCAAGACCGTTCCCAAGGAATTGACCGAAGCGGCGGCCATCGACGGCGCCGGGCGAATCGGCAGCTTCTTTAAAATAACGCTCCCCTTGATCCGCCATTTTCTCGCGCTTGTCGTCTCCATTCGAATCATGGACGCGCTCCGGGTGTTCGACAGCGTCGTCGCGCTCACGAACGGGGCGCCGGGCGACACGACGGAGACTCTCGCTACCATTACCTATAAGACCGCGTTCCGATACGCGGACATCGGCGCCGGCTCGGCGGGCTCCATTCTTTATTTCCTATTTATCGTCGTCTTCTCCTTGCTCGCCTTCGTGTTCATGCGGCGCAAGGATCCGGCCTGACGGAGGTGCATCGCAATGAAGAATAGAACGGAAAAAACGCTCGTCTCCTTGTTGCTCGCCGTGTTCTCGCTCTACTTCCTGTTCCCGATCTATTGGACGGTGACGACTTCGATCAAGCCGAAAGGCTCTATCATCAAGCTGCCGCCGGAATGGTTCCCTCAACGGTTTACGTGGTCGAATTACGCGGATGTGTTCACCCAGAATCAAATCGGCCGCGTGTTCCTGAACAGCCTGCTGGTCGCGACGGTTACGACCGCGATCACGGTGTTCGTCACCGCGCTCGGAGGCTACGGCTTCTCCCGATTCCGCTTCCGGGGACGCAATCTGTGGATCTATACGACGATTATCGTGCGGATGATTCCCGGCCTGCTGCTGATCATTCCTTATTATCTGATGTTCCAGAAGGCCGGCTTGCTGGACTCGCTGTTCGGGCTGATCATCGTCTATGTCTCCGCCGCCATCCCGCTGGCGATCTATTTGTTCATCGGATTCTATAACGACATGCCGGCGGAGATCTTCGAGTCGGCGCGGATCGACGGGTGCTCGGAATACAGCGCGTTCTTCCGTATCGCCCTTCCGCTAGTCGTTCCCGGCATCGTCGTGACCTCCATCCTCGTCTTCATGGGGGCGTGGAACGAATTTTCTTTATCTCTTATTCTTACTTTCTCCGACGACAAGAAGCTGCTTCCGCTGGCGATCAGCAGCCTGGTCCAAACGCAGAAGGACACGCCGCTCGGCACGCTGGCCGCGGCCGGCACGTTGGCCATGATTCCGGCCATCGTGCTCTCCTTGACGACGCAGAAATACATCGTCGAGGGATTTACGGCGGGTGCCGTAAAAGGATAATCGCAGCCTGATTCGGAGAGGAGCCTGACATGGAGAGGAGGTGACAGCCGGACAACAGAAAGGCGTTGGCGGTTGTTATTCGGCAAGATAAGGTTATGATTCCATTAGGGGGTTAATCGACATGGTAAACGCTTATCGCAAACCTATTTACGCCGCTTTGGGGATGACGCTCGCTGCCGGCCTTGTACTGTCCGGATGCTCGGGCGGCGATAACGAAGGGAACGCGGCGCCGTCCGCAAGCTCTGCCGGTTCCGCTTCGGCCGGCGGAGAAGCGGTCTCGTTGGATGGGCCTACGGTTTACGGCATCAAGCTGCAGGACATGGATGCGGGAGGCACGCTGAAAGGCCAATATCAAGGCAAGAAGATCGTCGTCGCGACGATGGCCGGAGATACGGAGAAAGCGCTGAAGGACGCCGCGTCGTACTTCGAGAAGGCTTCCGGCGCGACGGTCGAAGTACAAAGCTTCCCGGCGGAGTCTTATATGGAGAAGATTCAATTGGATCTGCAAACGAACCATTCGTTCGATTCCGTCGTCATGCCGGTCGCCCTCATCCACGGGTATGCGGAAGGCGGACTGGTGCAGGATCTGAAGCCCTATATCGACAACAAAGAGCTGGTCAGCCCGAATCTAGACCTGGACGACTTCATTCCGAGCTTGCTCGATATCTACGGCAATTATAAATCCAAGCTGGTCGCTTTCCCTTACAAGCCGGATGCGCAGATCTTCTTCTACCGGAAGGACCTGTTCGAGGATCCGAAGAACCAGGCCGACTTCAAAGCGAAGACGGGACACGATCTGAAGGTGCCGGAGACGCCGGAGGAGATGGCCGAGGCCGCCGCGTTCTTCACCAAGAGCCTGAATCCGGAATCGCCCGTTACCTACGGGTACAGCACGATGGCCGACAACACGTCCAGCCGTTGGATCTGGACGAACCGGCTCGCCGCTTACGGCGGCAAGGACGTGGATAAGGACTTCAAGCCGGCGTTCAACAACGAAGCCGGGCTGAAGTCGCTTCAATTCGCGAAGCAGCTGACGCAGTACGCGCCGAAGGAGCTGCTGACGCTCGGTTGGGACGAGGCGAATACGCTGTTCGCCAACGGCGAGGCGGCCATGATGGAGCAATGGCCGGGACTGATGCAGACCGTCGAGGCGGACGGATCCAAGGTGAAGGGGAAAGTCGGCTATGCGGTGACGCCGGGAGGAGCGCCGACGATGGGAGGCTGGTCGATCGCCATGACTTCTTCGACGGATAACGCCGATCTCACGTATAAGTTCATCGAATATGTCACTTCCAAGGACATGGAAGTGCTCAAGATCCAGAACAAGATGGATCCGACCCGTACGTCCAATTACATGAGGCCGGAGCTTCAGCAGCAATTCCCGATGTATCAGACGCTGCTCGACTCCCTGACCAAAGGCAAAATCATGGCCGACCCCGACGTTCCTTACGTATCGCCGAGGCTGGACGACATCATGGAGCAAGCGGTGCAGTCGGTGCTTCGCGGCGATCTGGATCCGCAGAAGGCTCTCGATATTATGGAGAAGAGCTTCACCGAAGAAATCGAAGGCGCCGGCATTTCGGGTTAAGCACCAAGAGGAGAAGACATCGATGACTCGCGTGATTCGCAAGGAATATCCGAGACCGCAGTTCGTGCGAGCGGAATGGATCAATCTCAACGGGGAATGGGAATTCGAATACGACGACAGAGACCAAGGGATCGCGGCAGGCTGGTATCGGGGGCGGACGTTCTCCAGCCGGATCCAAGTCCCGTTTTGTTATCAAAGCGAGCTTAGCGGGATAGGAACGACCGAATTCCATGACGTGGTCTGGTATCGCCGGAGCTTCGTGTTGCCCGAGGAAAACTCCGATCGGCGCTGGATCCTGCACTTCGGCGCCGTCGATTACGAGGCCAAGGTGTGGGTGAACGGGATGCTTGTCGCCTCTCATGAGGGCGGCCATACGCCTTTCTCGGCCGACATCACCTTCGCGGCCAAGGTGGGCGAGAACGAAATCGTGGTGCGGGCGCAGGACTACAGCGAGGACGTATGCCTGCCGCGCGGCAAGCAATATTGGAAGGAAAAGTCCGAGCTTATCTTCTATACCCGCACGACGGGAATCTGGCAAGCCGTATGGCTGGAACCGGTGGCGGACACCTTCTTGCAGTCGGTTCGCTTCACGCCGGATATCGACAGCAACGAGATTCGAATCCGAACGCTGTTCGGAGGCCGATCGCCGCAAGGGCAAGGCATCAAGCTGCGAATCCATATTGCGTTTAACGGGGAGACCGTGTCGGAGGACGAAATTGCCGTACGGGAAGAAGACGAGACGCGCGCCATCCGGCTGCACGACTTCAACGATCATGGGCTCGGCCGATGGTGGACGCCGGAGAAGCCGAATCTGTACGACGTCCGCTTTACGCTGCTGAAGAAGGAGCAGGCGACCGACGACGTGCGGAGTTACTTCGGAATGCGGAAGATCTCCGTCGAAGACGGGAAGATCTGCTTAAACAACCGTCCGTATTATATGAAAATGGTGCTGGATCAGGGCTACTTCCCGGGAGGAATCCTGACCGCGCCAACCGGAGACGATCTGCGCAGGGACGTGGAGCTGACGAAGGAGATGGGCTTCAACGGCGCTCGCAAGCACCAGAAGATCGAAGATCCGTTGTACCTGTACTGGTGCGACAAGCTCGGCCTGCTCGTCTGGGGAGAGATGGCGAACGCCTACCAGTATTCGGAGAAATACGCCCGCCGGATCGTCGGGGAATGGCAGGAGGCGATCGAGCGGGATTACAATCATCCGTGCATCGTCGTCTGGGTGCCGCTGAACGAGAGCTGGGGCATCCCGAACGTTCTCGTGGACAAGCGCCAGCAGCATCATGGCCTGGCGATGTACCATCTGACGAAGTCGCTCGATCCGACCCGGCTCGTTATCTCCAACGACGGTTGGGAGCATCTGAAGTCCGACATCGCGACGGTCCACGACTACGAATGGCGGGAAGAGATTCTCGCGAAGAGGTATGCCACCGCCGATAACGCGATCGGCAGCATCGCCCAGAACCGGTGGATTTACGTACCGGGATTCCCCTACGACGGAGAGCCGGTGCAGCTGTCGGAATTCGGCGGGATCTCCTTCCGGGCAACGGAGAAAGACGGGGATGGCTGGGGCTATTCGGCAGCGGAAAATCCCGAAGACTTCCTCGAGCGGTTGACCCGCGTCATGAGGCCGGTTCTTCAATCTCCAGCGCTGCAAGGCTATTGCTATACTCAATTGACGGACGTCGAGCAGGAGATAAACGGGCTCCTGACGTTCGATCGGACCCCCAAGCTGCCGCTTGAAACGATTCGCCGATTGAATGAAGGGCGATTCGATTCCGGATCGGTTTGAAGTTTTTAAGTGATATGAAACACGGGATTCCAACGAAACGGATTCCCGTGTTTCTTTATGCTTGCGGAGAAAGAAGGGTCATCCAATTCACCTCAAGAATGGACCACAATCGTTCCGTTAATTCCTCCGCAGAGCAAGTCATGGACGGGGTGAACCACCATTCGATCACTCCGACTATCGCCGAACTCATAAATTGCGCGAAGATCGATTTGCCCAGATCGTCTAAGCTTATCTTATGTTCGTTCATCTGTTCCACGATCTGCATATGGATCATTTTACTCAGATGGACCCGGAAGGAAGAAACGTCTTTGATGCTCAACAAGGACTGAAATAAAGGAGCGTTATTTTCGATTTCTTTAACCGTACGGAGCAAGGTAATCTTGGATGGGAAAGGACCGGTCGTTTCCGGCGAGTAGCAGCATTCCATCAAATGCGCCAATTGGGCCTCGATGCATTTATCCAATAAATCGTATTTGTCCGCGTAGTGCGAATAAACGGTGCCCCGATTGACGTCGGCGCGCTCCGCGATATCGTTGATCGTTATTTTCTCGAATTCTTTCTCCGCTATCAGTTGCATTAAAGCGTTCATGATCGCGGATTGATTCTTTTTTATTCTTCTGTCCATGAAGATCTCCTTTATTGACCAATCCGTTATCGTTTGTTGAAAAACCGACAAAACCGGTCCATCTAGCGATTGCTGCCGGCTGGAAGGACTGCTAATGTGATTTTATTGAATGAGTGGGCAAAAATCAACGAATGTTGAATAAAGGAGATTGGACGATGAGGATATTGGTTTACGGCGCGGGCGTTCTAGGCAGCTATCTGGCTCATGTATTGGTGCGCGGCGGGAATGAGGTTACTATGTTGGCAAGAGGCAAGAGAGCGGAGCAGCTCAAGACGAACGGGCTCGTCATTCGGCACTATTTTCAGCTTCGAACCACGGTCGATGAAGTTAACGTCATTCAAGAGCTTGTTGCCGACGATCTCTACGATCTTATTTTTGTCGTTATGAAATACAATGATTTCCCGTCCGTGCTGTCCACTCTAGCCGAGAATTCGTCCGACAATATCGTTCTCGTAGGGAATAACGCAGATGCTCGCGGGATGCAGTACGAACTTCAGGCAAAAAGCAAGACGAAGAAGAATGTCCTCTTCGGATTTCAGGTTAGCGCAGGACACCGGGAAGAGAGCGGCCGCATCATCTCGATCCGCGGAGGCGGACAAATGCTGTTAGGAAGCTTGGACGGCGAGATCTCTATCAAGCCCATCTTAGAGAAAGCGTTCAAGCGCGCGAAGTATAAATTAATCTATCATGAGGATATCGATGCCTGGCTTAAAAGCCATATCGTTCCTATAGTCGCAATGACCTCGGTTGGTTTTCTATACGACGGCGATTTGCCGAAAGCATCAAAAGACAAGAAGCTCTTAAAGCAAGCCATAGCCGCGATGGACGAGGGATTTCAACTATTGGAGAAGTTGAATTACAAGGTCACTCCTGCCAGCCAGGTTAACCTTATTCGCAAGCATAGAGGGGTCGCCTATCAAGGTCTAAAACTAATTCATAAATTGCCGTTTATGAAATGGGTGGATGGGTCTTTCGGCGAAATTTCCGCTTTGTACGATTCGTTCGAGAAGCTGAAAAACCAAGCCCATGCCGCGACTCCACATTGGGACGATTTGGAGAAGCGAACGAAGGCCAAGTTCCTGAGGCGGTAGAAGATAATAAAACGAATAGGAAAGAAGTACTTTACAATTAGCCGTTAACTATATATTATTAAGTAAATTAATTAATACTAGATCTTCGGGGCAGGGTGAAATTCCCTACCGGCGGTATTTTCCTCTATCGGAATGAGCCCGCGACTCCCAGGCATTCAGACTGCAAGGGACTGATTTGGTTAGAATCCAAAGCCGACGGTATAGTCCGGATGGAAGAAGATCAGCAATAGGCTTGCCGTTCCTACGATAGCAGGTTTATTTGACTGGCCCCGTCACGCATTTTCCATGCGCGACGGGGCTTTCTTCGCTTCGCTCCTTGGTCGGAAGGGGTTGTTAGGAAATGAATACCGCAACGATAGGAGACCGCGCGCGCGGAATTCCGGGAATCTGGCTCGTGGTGGCGGGAGCGGGACTGTGGGGAGTCGATCCGCTGTTCCGGGTGCTGCTTCTGGAATCGTTGACATCGACGCAAATCGTCCTGTTGGAGCATTTGGTCTTGTTCGCGATCGCCGCGCCGGTTCTATGGAAGAGGAGAAAGGAGCTCCGAGGAATCCGGGCCGTTCACGTCGGCGCGCTGCTCTTTATCTCTTGGGGAGGCTCGGCGCTGGCGACCATCCTGTTTACCCAAGGGCTTGCCCACGGAGACTTGAACGCCGTCCTGCTGCTCCAGAAGCTTCAGCCGCTCATGGCCATTCTGTTGGCGCGATATTTGCTGAAGGAGCGGCTGCCTCGGTATTTCGGCGCGCTTCTCGCGATCGCCCTTGCCGGCACTTACTTGCTGACCTTCGGTTGGGCCGCTCCGAAAGTAGGTCTCGAAGGCTTTGCTCAGATGGGCAGTCTATTATCGATAGGAGCCGCGCTTCTGTGGGGAGGCTCGACCGTCATGGGGCGCTTCATGCTAGCCTCCATGTCCTACGAAGCCGTCACTTCGTTGCGGTTCGTTCTAGCGCTGCCGCTATTGTCCGTTATTGCTTTATCGGAAGGACATGCTTGGGCTTTGCCCTCCGGGGCAACCGATCAGGCGCTCGTCGCTATCAACCTGCTGCTTCAGGCGCTCCTCCCGGGATTGTTCAGCTTGATGCTCTACTATAAAGGATTGAGCTCCGTCAAGGCTTCTTATGCCACGTTGGCGGAACTCAGCTTCCCGATGGTCGGGGTATTGATCAACTGGTTGTACTTCGATCAAGCGGTTACGGTCTCCCAGCTCGTCGGATTCGCGCTGATCTGGCTCACCTTGTACTTGATCTCCCGGAAGCCAAGCACAGGGGGGCCGATTTACAGCTGACCGAATCCTGGTTTATTGCATAGACTGCCGAACTCCTCAAGGCAGTCTTTTTTTGCTATAAACCTATGAGAAGGAATTGTGGTATCATATATTCTGAAAGCGATTACATTTATTGCAGCCTAAACGGGGAATACGGGGGCACGATACCTTTTGAAAAGCTTCTTCGGCATCTTGATCAACGACAAATATCGATCGTTGTTCTACCGTCTATCCGCCGCGCTGGTCTTGTCGGTCGTTCTGGTCGGCTTAGGCATCTTTCTTTTTAACAGCGCTTACCATCATCTTCAGCAAAAATCGAAATTCGAGGATGTCAGCGCGGAAGCGAAAACGCTATTCAAAAACTACTACAATAACCTATTCCAAGATATGGACAACAAGTCCATCGATCTCGCCAACAACAATAAGCTGCCGGGCATTCTCCGGGACTCCGAACCGGACGGCAGCATCAGCCTCATCGACGTCCTCAACGGCGGTGCCGATTTTTGCTGCATGGTATCCATCGATATTTACACGCACGACCGCGCCTTTCGGTATAATCACGGCCGAATAGAGGACATCCCGCTGCTGAGCGACGCGGAGTGGCAAGCGAGCATAAAGGATGTCCGGAAGGGCACGAACTGGAAGCTTGACGAAGACGGCTCCGGCACGGCCGTCAGTCCGCCCGCCGTTCATATCCTCCGCAGCCTTCCGAATATCGCGACGGAGCCGTACGGGTTTATCAAAATCAACTTAAACAGCCAGTCGCTCTTTCAAAACCCTTACGGGACAGGAGAGCACGAACGGATGTGGCTGGCAACGCCCTCGGGCAAGCTGTTCTCGCTGAACACGGGGCTGCTCGATCAATCGACCATGGCCGGCGCTCCGCGATTCGTCTCCGAGTCCCCGGAAGCGATCCGAATGGGGGGCGAAAGCTACCTATACTATATGACGCCTGCCCAAATAGCGGGATGGAGCTTCGTCTACGCGGTCCCGGAAGGCAGCGTCGCGAACGGAATGTACATCGATTCCCCGCTATTGCTCACGGTACTCCTGCTGTTTATGCTGCTGGTCGTCTATACGTTCTTCCTTATCCGCAGCGTTTTCGGCAAGATCCGCACGATTCAAGAGGTCGTAGGCAACCCGAACGGCGCGGGCGCGACGAAGGGGGAGAGCTTCTCGCTAGACGTGCTCATCAACAGCGTAGCCTCCTTGAAGGTGCACCGGGAGAACATCGAATGGCTGTACCGGAAAAACATTCCGATCTTGAAAAAAGCTCTTTGCTACCGTTTGCTTTATCATGATCGGGGCGATTGGCCGGATATTCAAGATCAGATGGCGCAGATCGGATTCACGTTCGCTTCCTCTCAATTTTCGGTGATTCTATTCCGCATCGATAAGTACTATGACTTTTTGCAGAATTATAACAAGGCCGATCAGAGCTTATTGCGCTTCTTTATCTATAAGATGGCGGAGGAGATGGGCAGCCAGTCCCTAAAGGTGCTGATTTGGAACAGCGAGAGCCGGGATATCGTCATGATCGGCAACGCCCTGGCCCCCATGGAGACAGAAGAGTTCAAGGCGCATCTGGAAAGCGTCGTGCATTCGATCGTTCAGCAAATCAACAGTTACCTGAAAATGACCGTCACCGCCGCGATCGGCCATCCGATCCAGGATGTGCGTCATATTCCCGATTGCTGGAACCGGGTCGTCAATGATATGGATAGCAAAAGGTTCGGCGGAAGCAACGTGCTTAAGGGCTGGGACCGAGGGAATGAAGCTCCTCCGTTCTCGGACATGCTGGAAGCGTCGCGCCGCCGGAAAGAAGCCTTGCTGCAAGCCGTCAAAAGCAACGATAAAGGGCTTGTCGACGAAGAATTGGATCGGACGATGGCGTTTCTCGAGTCTCTGGACGGCTATCCGATGATATTCGTTCAACAGCTGCTGATCGATTCCGTCATGTCGGTCGCTTATGCCCTAATGGAGATGGGGACCAAGCTGCAGGTCGAAGCCGTATTCGCGGAGATGCACCTGGAACTGCAGCGCTTCGAGAGCATTCAGGACGCGGTTGCCTGGGTGAAGCGCAAGCTGTCCGATTGGCTGGACGGCATGGAGGACCATCGTTCCGATAACGCCGACCTGATCTCGCACGTGCTGGAATACGTGAAGGCGAATTACGATCGCGAGATTTCGCTTGGCGGTATCGCCGGGGAATTGCAGATGAACTTGGCGTATCTTAGCCGACTGTTCAAGAAGAGCACCGGCAAAAATTTCATGGATTTTCTCATCGACCTGCGAATCGAGAGGGCGAAGCAAATGCTGACGGATTCCTCGGAGACGGTTCAGGCCATCGGGGAGAAAGTAGGGTACGTCAACACGCAAAGCTTCATTCGGATCTTCAAAAAGAACGTCGGCGTGACGCCCGGCTACTACCGGGAGAGCAGGGCCGAAGAGGCCGGGAAGCGCTTGGATACGGAGAAAATCTACTAGTCAAAAGCGGTTCATGGATCAAAAAAGGTTCATCGGACGGCATTCGTCGGTATGAGGGCAGCGTGCAAACAATGATCATCGGATCAAAAATGCACGCTGTTTTTTTTATTCCGGGCGAACTATAGTCAGAGCCAAGATCAGCCGACAGCCTTATCGGCCGGCGGATCAAACTCTACATCGGGAGGAAGAACGATGATTCAAAAAAGGGGAAAAGCCGCTTTGTCGTTAGGCATGGCCGCAACATTACTGATGGCGTCCGCATGCTCGTCCGGCGGCAGCACGGCGGGATCGGAGGCATCGGGCGGAAGCAGCGGGAGCGGCGGCTCGGGGAAGGCCGTGACGCTGAAGGTATGGGTGCCGATCAATACGCCCGAACTCGACGCGGTGTATCAACAGATCGGCGACGACTTCGAGAAGACGCACGACAACATCAAGGTAGAGATCACGACGATCCCTTTTGCGGATTATTTCCAGAAGCTATCGGTCGCCTACGCCGGCAACATTCAACCGGACGTTCACGGCCTCGGCTTCGGCCAGCTGATCTCGACGGTAGACCAAGGCAATTATATGGATCTGAATTCGCTGATTCAAATCGACAATTGGTCCGGCAAGGACGATTTCTATCCGGATATTCTCAAAGCCGGCGAATGGAACGGAGGGCTGTATGGCCTGCTCATTCCCGAGATCCGTCCGCTCGTGTGGAGAAAGGACTTCTTCAAGGAAGCCGGGCTCGATCCGGAGCAGCCTCCGCAAACGTATGAAGAGTTGTTCGAATTCGCGAAGAAGCTGGCAAAGAAAGAAAACGGCAAAGCCGTGCGCTCCGGTCTCGATATCACGACAAGCACCGTCAACAACGCGAATTCGGAGCAATCGTTCCTGAGCATGCTGCTGCTCAACGGCCTGAACCTGTACGATGACAAAGGAGATCCGACCTTCGATTCGCCGGAATCGATTCAAGTCCTGGAGCGGATCATGGATCTCGTCAAGGACAAGGACATCGTCTTCCAGACGGATGTCAACGTCACGGGAACCTTGTTCCAGAACAATCTGGCGGCCATGTCGTTCGCGAGCTCCTACTCGCTGGCGCAATTGAGCAAGTCGATCGGCGCGGAGAATCTCGGGTATTCCTTGCCGCCCAAAGGACCGAACGGCAAGCAAACGTCGCTCATGCTGGGCACGTTCATGACGATGGCCAAGAAGACGGCCCATCCGCAGGAAGCATGGGAGTTCCTGAAGTTCATGTTCTCGCCGGAAGAGCTGCTCCCGTTCGCGAAGGCATCCGGTTACATCGCGCCGCTCCAATCGCTTAAGGAAGAATTCGTCAAGCTCGACCCGGCCAATCAGGTGGTCTTCGACGCCATGAACGACGCCAGCAGCTATCTTCCTTCGGCCAATTGGAGCACGAACGTCAAGTACCTCCGGATAGGGCTGGAAGAAGCCTACTTCGAGAAGAAGTCTCCGGAGCAGGCGATGAAGGATGCCGCGGCGTCGGCCCGTCAGGAGAACGCCAAAAAGTAACGGGAAGGCCGATTCCCGCGTCCTTTCGATTCGCGAACGTTCGAAGGGCGCGGGATGGAAAGGGGAGAACGCATGAACGCGAAGTGGAAAAGAACCTTAACGCCTTATCTTTTGATACTGCCCAACGTCCTCATCTATTTCATCTTTATTTTCGTTCCCCTTCTGTGCGTCGTTTATTTAAGCTTCACGAATTACAGCATTCTGTCCGCCGGCCATTGGGTCGGGCTATCCAATTACGCTCGATTGCTGGAAGATAAGCTGTTCATGGGAGCGGTCCGAAATACGATCGTCTTCTGGATCGTGTCGGTGCTGCCGCAAATGGCCATCGGACTCGTCTTGGCTGCCCTGTTGAATTCGAAAATCAAGGGATTGCCTTTCTTCCGCGCGGGTTTATACCTTCCCAGCGTCATCTCCGGCGTTGCGGTATCCATGACGTGGCTCTATCTGTACGACTATCAGAGCGGCCCGTTCAACGCGGCGTTGAAGGCGCTTCATCTGAATCCGATCAATTGGCTCGGCGATTCCCAGTACGCGCTAATGTCGATCAGCATTCTCGGCGTTTGGGTCGGCACGGGCTACGCGCTGATTGTCTACCTGGCGGGTCTGCAATCGATCTCCCAGGAATTATACGAGGCGGCGAGCATCGACGGGGCAACCCGCCTGCGCAGCTTTATCCGGATCACCGTGCCGCTGCTTAATCCGATGACGTTTTTTATCTTCGTAACCGCGACGATTCGCTCGTTCCAAGTCTTCGACTACGTTTACGTGATGACCAAGGGAGGACCTCTTAACTCGACGAACACGATCGTCAACAGCATCGTAGACACCTCCTTCGCCCAGTACGAGATGGGATACGCTTCCGCGCTGTCCATTTTTCTGCTCGCCATTACGCTGGTCATCACTTTGATTAATTACCGGGTCGGAACGAAGACGCTCGACAGTTGAACGGAGGAAGGAGCGAGCCGCTTGAAGAAAGCCGGTGCAACCAAAAGTCTTATATACGTATTTCTGATCGTCATTACGCTGCTCAACCTGGTACCCGTTGTCGTCATGATTTTCACGTCGCTCAAGAGCAACGACGAGCTCGTTTCGGGATCGTTTTCGCTCTTGCCCAAGCATTGGATGTTCGATAATTATCGGCAAGCGATGGAGAGCGGGAATTGGGCGCTTTATTTCAAAAATTCCTTCGTCGTCACCGTGGTCGTGACGGCCGGCAGCCTTCTGTTCAACACCCTAGCCGGCTATACGTTCGCCCGAATCCGTTTTCGGGGCAGCACGATGATCTTCGTATGCCTGCTGGCCGGCATGATGGTGCCCGCGCAGTCGATCGTCGTTCCGCAGTTCATCATCATGAAGAGCATCCCGCTGTTCGGCCATAACGACATCTGGGGCCAAGGCGGCACGGGCTGGCTGAACACGTATTTCGCCTTGATCATTCCCGCCTTAAGCGGTTCGATCGGGATTTTTATGGCCAGGCAATTTTACGCTTCGTTTCCGAAGGATCTGGATGAGGCGGGTTACATGGACGGCCTTGGTTATCTCGGGACTTATCTGCGAATCTATCTGCCGTTAAGCGGCCCGCTGATGGCGACTCTCGGCATTCTGAAGATCGTCTCCGTCTGGAACGAATTTTTCCAGCCGCTCATCTTCACCAACACGGAATCGATGCGGACCATCCAACTGGCGCTCTCCCTGTTCAAGGGCGAGTTCACGATCCAATACAACTTGCTGATGGCCGCGACCGTTCTGGTGTCCCTGCCGATGCTGGCCGCCTTCCTGTTGTTCCAGAAGCAATTCGTCGGCAGCGTCGTCTCGTCCGGCGTAAAGGGTTAAACCATGACGAAAGCGAGGCTCACGCGATGAAAGCGATCATGCTTATGTTCGATACGTTAAACCGGCACCTGCTGCCGCCATACGGCTGCGATTGGATCCATGCGCCGAACTTCAGGCGACTTGCCGAGAAGACCGTCGTCTTCGATCAAGCCTACGTCGGGAGCATGCCGTGCATGCCGGCGCGGCGCGAGCTTCATACGGGCCGCCATAACTTCCTGCATCGCAGCTGGGGGCCGATCGAGCCGTTCGACGACTCGATGCCCGAGCTGCTGGGGAATAGCGGCGTGTATACCCATCTCTCGACCGATCACCAGCATTATTGGGAGGATGGTGGCGCGACTTACCATACGAGGTACAGCTCGTGCGAGTTGATCCGCGGCCAGGAGGGAGATCCGTGGAAAGGCGAGGTCGCCGATCCCGACCATCCCGAATCGATCGGAATGAAGGCGATGAACAAGCTGGTCCGGCAGGACTGGATCAACCGCAAATACGTCCGCGAGGAGAAGGACTTCCCGCAGGCGCGCACGATGGAGAACGGGCTGGAATTCATCCGGACGAACCGCCACGAGGATCGGTGGTTCCTTCAGATCGAGACGTTCGACCCGCACGAGCCTTTCTACGCCCCCCAGAAATACCGCGATCTCTACCCTCATGACTACTCGGGCAAGCATTTCGACTGGCCGCCGTATGGCCCGGTCACGGAGACGAAGGAGGAGGTCGACCATCTCCGCTTCGAATACGCGGCGCTGCTTAGCATGTGCGACCGTTATTTGGGCAAAGTGCTGGACGTCATGGACGAGCTGGACTTATGGAAGGATACCCTGCTGATCGTGAACACCGACCATGGCTTCCTGCTCGGCGAGCACGATTGGTGGGCCAAGTCGATCATGCCGTATTACGACGAGATCGCCCACATGCCGCTGTTTATCTGGGACCCCCGCAGCGGCAAGAGAGGCGAACGCAGGCAAAGCCTCGTGCAGACGATCGATCTGGCTCCGACGCTGCTTCGCTACTTCGGGGTCGGCGTGCCGAAGGATATGCAGGGCAAGGACCTCGAAGCGACGATCGCGAGCGATCGGCCGGTCCGCGACTCGGCCATCTTCGGCATGCACGGAGGACACGTGAACGTCACGGACGGGCGATACGTCTATATGCGCGCGCCGGTAGCGGAGACCAACGAGCCGCTGTTCAACTACACGCTGATGCCCACTCACATGCGCAGCCGCTTCTCCTCCGAGGAGCTGCGGGGAGCCGTGCTGCAGCCGCCGTTCTCCTTCACGAAGGGCATGCCGACCTTGAAGGTTCAAGGCGTCGGAAGCCATAAGCTGGCTCATTCGTTCGGCACTCTATTGTTCGATTTGCAAGCGGATCCTAAGCAGCAGCATCCGATCCAGGATGCCGTTCTCGAGCATAAGATGATCGAGCTGCTTAAGCGAAACATGGAAGCGAGCGAGGCTCCGCCCGAGCAATACGTCCGGCTAGGCTTGGCATAGAAGCAAGAACCGCAATCAATCTTGAAGGTAAGGAGCGTGCTTGTCCATGCGCATTCTGTTTTTGGATCTCGATTCGCTGTCTCCCGATCACTTGGGTTGTTACGGCTATCCCCGCGACACGTCCCCGAACATCGACCGGATCGCCGAACAGGGCGTTCGGTTCACCGGCTATTACACGTCCGACGCGCCTTGCGCGCCGTCGCGGGCCGCGCTTATGTCCGGACGCTTCGGCATTCACTCCGGCCTGGTGGGGCACGGCGGGACGGCCGCGGACTTCCGTAGGGAAGGGGAGTCCCGGCAATTCCGCGACCTGCTCACGACCGAGAGCTTGCCGGGTTTCCTGCGCTCCGCGGGTCTGAAGACCGTGCTGTTCAGCCCGTTCGGCGAAAGGCATTCGCAATGGACGTTCTACGCGGGCTTCTCGGAGATCCATAATTCGGGCAAGAGCGGCATGGAATCGGCGGAGGAAGTGACGCCCGGCGTGCTGGACTGGATCGAACGCAATTCGCAAGAGGACGACTGGTTCCTGTACGTCAATTATTGGGATCCCCATACGCCGTACCGGGCGCCGGAATCGTTCGGCAACCCGTTCGCGAACGAACCGCTTCCCGATTGGATGACGGAGGAGATGCTGGAGAGGCACAAGAGGAAGGTCGGCCCCCACAGCGCCCGGGAGATCAACATGTTCGACAACAAGACGAACCCGAAGTGGCCTCGCCAACCCGGCGAGCTGCTCGACATGAATGACTTGCGGCAGATGATAGATGGCTACGACTGCGGCATTCGTTATGTCGACTCGCACGTCGGGCAGCTGTTGGACGCGCTGAGCCGTAATGGCATCATGGAGGATCTGGTCATCATCGTATCCGCGGATCATGGCGAGAACCAGGGACAGCTCGGCATCTACGGCGAGCACGCCACGGCGGACCAAGGCACGTGCCGCATCCCGATGATCGTTCGCTGGCCGGGCGTCACCCGTCCGGGCGTGGACGAAGGCCTGCACTATCATCTGGACTTCTTGCCGACCGTCGCCGAGCTTCTCGGCAAGGAGCCTTCCCCGACCTGGGACGGCCGAAGCTACGCTCCCGCCTTGACGGAAGGGACGGACTGCGGCAGAGAGTACCTGGTATTGTCTCAATGCGTTCATGTGTGCCAGCGCAGCGTCCGCTTCGGCGATTGGCTCTACATGCGAACGTATCACGACGGCTACCATTTGTTCCCGAAGGAAATGCTGTACAATCTGAAGGCGGACCCGTTCGAGCAGCAGGACGTGGCCGGGGAGTTTCCGGACGTCTGCATGCAGGCGGTCTACCGCTTGAACGATTGGCACGACGAGATGATGGCGACGATGAAGCACGACGTCGATCCGCTCTGGACCGTCATCCGGGAAGGCGGCCCTTATCATGCGAAGGGCCATCTCCCGTATTACGTCCAGCACCTGGAGCGAACGGGGCGCGGCGATGCCGTCCCGGAGCTGAAGAAGCGCCATCCCGGAGAATTCCAATAGAAATCGTCATCAAGCCCAGGAGATAAAAAACGGAACCCGCGAATTCGCGGGTTCCGTTTTTTATTCCGTGTCGCTTGCTATATCGCTCGCCCCGCTCTCGCTGCCCCCGAAGAAAACCCCCGCCCGTAGATCATCCACGAACCGCTGAAGCCAATCGTAGTAGCCGACGGCGTGCTTCAGCTTCTGCAAATCCTGCAGGCAGAGCTTGCGCTCGTCATCCGGCGTGCCGGCGTCCAAGATCACTTCGGACAGCTCGGGAATGGCAGTCTCGAGGGCCCCGCGCATCACGTCGACCTCCCGCTGCAGCTTGGCGGCGAAGAAGTTGCGGAACGCCTGGAAGAAATCCGTCTCGGCCGCGTACAAGTCCTTCCGCTCGTCCTTCTCCTTCAGCTTCGATACCATCTTGGAATCCATGAGCGACCGAACGGCGTAGCTCATGTTGCTTTTGCTCATGTTCATGTAGCCTTGCATGTCCTCGAGCGTCATCGGCTTATCCTCGAAGTACATGATTCCGTAAAGCTGCCCGAACGTATAGTTGGCGCCGTACAGGTCCATCGTCTCCGCGATCGCGTCGATGACTTGATGGCGAATCGCTTCCCGGGGGAATGAAGGCTCCTTCAAGCTGCTGCTGGCTTTTTTCACGAATGCTCTCCTCCGGATTCTTCCGACTCGCGACTCTGCGTTTTCTACCCTATTTTACAAAAAATTAATTCTCGCATGATCAAGCATTAACCATCTGAATGCCAAACGAGCGTACAATAATTTTTGAACATATGAGCTGAAGGTTCTGGTTTAACCTATATTATAGCGAAGATTAAGATATTTTTGAACGTACTTTAGGAGGGGATGAAGAGAAAATATGAGAAGATCAAGGCTCGCCTCGGAGGGCAAGGCGCTGTTGTTCACGCTGCCCGCGATGATTCCTCTCAGTCTATTCTGGTTTTACCCGCTCGTCTATGTCGTCTATCTCAGCTTCACGGAATGGGACTTCATGAGCCCGGTCAAAACGTTCGTGGGTCTCGACAACTACCGCTACCTGCTCGATAATCCGGAATTCTATCAAACGCTGAGGGTTACCCTGTTGTTCTGCGTGGGAAGCGTGCTGCCGATCATGGCTGTTGGATTGGGACTCGCCATTCTGCTTAGCCGCAAACGAAGGGGAGGAGCGTTCTATCGCATGCTGATCTTCTCTCCTTGGGTAACGCCGACCGTCGCCGTCTCGATCGTCTGGTCCTGGATCTACGAGCCCGACGTCGGTCTCGCCAACAACGTCTTGCATGCATTCGGGCTGGAAGGAATCCGCTGGCTGGAGGATCCGAATTGGGCGCTCGTCTCCGTCCTGCTCGTCACCGTCTGGAAGTCGGCCGGCTGGAGCATGATCTTCTATCTGGTGGCCATCGGCCATGTGCCCCCGGATTATCTGGAGGCGGCCGAGCTCGACGGCGCGAGCGGATGGCGCAAGTTCCGGAGCGTCACGCTGCCGCTCATCTCGCCTACGACGTTCTTCCTGTTCGTCGTCCTGACCATCTCGTCTCTACAGGCTTACGACCAGATCAACGTCCTGACGCAGGGCGGTCCGGCCGGTTCGACCCGCACGATGCTCTATTTCTACTACTTATCGGCATTCGACGCGTTCCAGATCGGGGAAGCTTCCGCCGTCGCGATTCTCCTCATCGTCGGTTGCGTCGCGCTCTCGTTGTTATCGTTCTGGATCGGCCGCCGTACCGTCCACTACTCCTGATTCGGGAATCGAAAGGCAGGGATATCGATGCACTACCGCAGCGGCATGCGCCGCCTGCTCGCGCACCTTCTTCTCGCCGCAGTCGCTTTGTTAATGGCTTTTCCTTTCTATTGGATGACGACGAGCGCGCTCAAGACGAACGACGAGATCTGGCAGTTCCCGCCGACGCTATGGCCGCACTCTCCTCTGTGGAGCAACTTCGCCGATGCGTGGGATGCCGCGCCGTTCGCCCGCTATATAGGCAACAGCATCTTCGTCGCGGCGGTAATCGTTGTCATTCAGATCGTCAATTCCGGGATGATGGCTTATGCCATGACGCATATGCCATTCCGGCTGAAGAACGCGTTCACGGCGCTCATTCTCGTCGGTTACATGGTTCCGGTCACCGCCGTTTATCTGCCCGGCTACGTCGTGCTGAGCAACTTGGGCCTTCTGGACTCGTACGCCGGAATCATTCTCTCGAACAGCGTCAGCATTTTCTCGATCTTCCTCATCCGCCAAGCGTTCCTGCAAGTCTCCCATGAGCTGGTGGAAGCGGGGCAGATCGACGGAGCCTCCCATTTTCGAATCTTATGGACCCTTGTATTCCCGCTTGCCCGATCTTCCTTCGCGGTGCTGGCGCTCATTACCTTTATCGAGCAGTACAACAACTACTTCTGGCCGATGCTCATCACCAAGAATCCCGATCTGCAGCTCGTGTCGGCCGGGCTGAGAAGCTTCTTCGTGCAAGGGGGTGCATACGGGCTCAAGTGGCCGCTTATCATGGCCGCCAGCGCATTTACGATTCTGCCGCTGCTGGTTCTCTTCCTGCTGACGCAGAAGACGATCATGCGGAGCGTGAACTTGTCGGCGGGAGCAAGCAAAGGCTGAAGGAATCGGCTATTAACCAAGAGAAAAGGTGGAGGAAACGACAAATGGTAACGATGAAGAAAACGACGGCGGGTCTCGCGCTTGCCGCAGTAATGGCTTTGACGGCTTGCGGCTCCAACAATAACGAGGAATCGGGCAGCAGCGCATCGCCTTCCGGCTCCGCGTCTTCCGAAGCGCCGGCTTCCGCATCCGAGACGAGCTCGGCAACGCCGGAGGCTCCCAAGGAGCCGGTCGCGATCGAGTTCTGGTACGGACTCGGAGGCAAGCTCGGCGAGAACATGCAGGCGCTGATCGACAAGTTCAATTCGTCGCAGCAAGAAGTCGTCGTGAAGCCGGTCGTGCAAGGGGACTACTCGGAGACCGAGAAGAAGCTTCAAGCCGCGATCGCCTCCGGCACCGTTCCGGCCGCGGTCCTGTCCTCTAACGTGGACTGGGCGCGCAAGGGCTATTACGCTTCGCTGGACGAGCTGATCGCCTCTTCGGCCGAGTTCGACAAGGACGACGTCATTCCGACCTTCCTCGAGCAAGGCAAGGTGGACGGCAAGCAATACTTCCTGCCGATGTACGGCACGACTCAAGTCATGTACTACCGCAAGGACGCTCTGGAGAAAGCGGGTCTCAAGCCGGAGGACCTGACGACTTGGGAAGCTCTGGCCAAGGCGGCGGAGATGATGACCGTCAAAGATGGCGGGAAAACGAAGTTCTACGGTTGGGAACCGATGTGGGGTGCCGGGAACATGGTGGACGCGGTGCTGGGCAAAGGCGGCAAATTGCTAAGCGACGACGGCAAAACGGTGCTTATCGACTCTCCGGAGTGGGTGGACACGTGGGAGCTGTTCCGCAAGTGGATTCACGATGACCAGATCATGCGCATTCATTCCGGCGGACAAGGCTGGGAGTATTGGTACAAGACGATCGACGACGTCATGAAGGGACAAGCGGCCGGCTACACGGGGTCGAGCGGCGACCAAGGGGATCTGGACTTCGGCATCGTCGGCGCGATGGAGCAGCCGGGCTGGGAAGGCGTCGGCGCCGGCAAGCCGGTGGCGGAAGCGATCATGGCCGGCATTCCGGCGAAGGCGAGCCCGGAGCAGCAGGAGGCGGCGTTCAAGTGGTTCCAGTTCTTCATGAGCGCGGAGAACACGGCATTCTGGTCGATGAACACCGGTTATATCGCTGTTCGCCAGTCCGCGCAGGAAGATCCGGCGTTCGTGGAATTCAGCAAGACGAATCCGCAGATCACGATCCCGCTTAAGCAAGCGGCTCATGCTTCCGCTCCGTTCCTGGACCCGACGGGAGGCAAAATCAACGACGCGCTCAAGGTAGCCGCGGACAACGTGCAAATCAAAAACATGCCGGCCGCGGAAGCATTGAAGGCGGCCAAGGAGACCGCCCAGCGCGAGCTGGACCGGCTGAACAAGTAGGGGGACGACCATGCCGATCTTGCGCGCGGCGGGCACGGATTATCGGATAGACGGAATTCTGTTCGATAAGGACGGCACGCTGCTGGACTTCATCTATACGTGGGGGAACTGGAGCGAGCGATTGCTCGCCCGGTTCTCCGCTTTTCTTCAAGAGAGAAAGCTGCCTCCTCCGGACGCCGATCTCGATGCGCTCTGGGGCGCTCTTCGCGCGAACGACGGCAACGTCTCCGACTACGATCGGAACGGACCGTTGGCCATGGGGACGGTAGACGAGATTCTGACGATTCTGGCCTGGCAAGGCTACCGCTCCGGCCTGTCCTGGGCGGAAGCGAAGACGCTCGCGGCGGATGCCAAGCGATGGGCCGACGAAAGGCTGGAAGCCTCGCGTTCGGCTCGCTTGCTTCCGCACGTGTTGCCGTTTCTCGAGGAATGCCGGCGAAGCGGGCTTCCGCTCGCGGTCGTGACCGCTGACGACACGCTTCCTGCGGTCAAGCATCTGGAGTGGCTCGGAATCCGGGAATTCTTCTCCGCGGTTATCGGAACGGATCAGGTCAAGCAAGGCAAGCCTTATCCCGATATGGCCCTGCTCGCTTGCGATCGGCTCGGATTGGATGGCGGCAGGTTCGCGGTTATCGGGGATACGGAAGGGGATATTCGCATGGCCAAGGAGGCCGGGGCGGCCGCCGCGATTCGCATCGCGGCGATCGGCGATCGAGGCTCCGCCGCCGACGGTTTCTCGCCGGCAAGCGAAGCGGATGCGATCGTCTCTTCATTGCGCGAATTATCCATTATTCAGGAAGAAGGACCGACATGAAAGGTGCGGCAAACATGGGGTGGCTTTTTCTAAGCTTGGCGATTGCCTTCGAACTGTCCGGAACGATCTCGATGAAGCTGTCGGAGAGCTTTACGCGCCTCGTTCCTTCGCTGCTGATGTTTTTGTTTTACGGCATCAGCTTTACCTGCCTTAACTTTGCGCTGGGGTACATGGAGGTCGCGGTCGTCTACGCCATCTGGTCGGGAGTCGGCATCGTGTTGATCGCCGTGGCCGGTTATTTTATTTTCCAGGAAAAACTGCCGCTCAGCTCGCTTCTCTGGATCGGCATCATCATCGTGGGCGTGATCGGCTTGAATATCAGCAAGAACGGGCATTGATCCCATATTCGGCAAAGGAGGGTTTGTCATGAATCAAAGCGGCGCAGGTCCGCTCCTAACGTTCCAGGTCATCACCGATACTCACGTCACGGCGGATCCGGACCATGTCTACAACCGTCATTTCGAGCAGGCTCTGAAGGATATCGCGGCGAACGATCCGAACAGCGTCGGCATCATGCATGCCGGAGACGTGACGGACCACGGTTTTCCGCCGGAGTACGAAGAGTTTCGACGAATATGGGACCGGTGCAAAGGGGGGCTTCCCCCGTTGTATTTGACGACGGGCAACCACGACGTTGCGCTCGGCGTCTGGGATTCCCGCCTCGGGAACTTTCTGGCGGCGACTCGGATGCCGGCCGCGTATCACGATCATTGGATCGGCGGTTACCACTTTATTTTCCTCGGAACCGAGCAAGGGCTTGAGCTCTTCTGCCATCTGTCGGACGAGCAGCTTAAATGGCTGGACAAGAAACTTGGCGAGAATGCATCCCCCGGCAAGCCGGCCTTCGTCTTTCTCCATCAACCGCTCAAAAATACCACGGCCGGATCGATGGAGGAGCAGAAGTGGTACGGCGTGACGCAGGACGGCGAGCTGAAGGCGGTCTTGGCGAAGCACCGGCACGCGATCCTGTTCACCGGGCACGGCCACTGGGAGCTGGAGGCGCCCCGCAATTATTACGACGGAGAAGGCAGGCTTCCGGCCATGTTCAACGCGGCCTCGGTCGCTTATTTATGGACGGACGAGGATAAACGCAAGGAAGGCAGCCAAGGCTATTACGTCGAAGTCTACGAGGACCGCGTTCTTGTCCGGGGCAGGGATTTCGCCGCCGGCGCTTGGGTGGAGTCCGCCCGGTTTGAAGTAAGTTTTGCTTGACTTAAAGCTAGTTTGAAGTGAGATACTCTAGCTATCCATATCATTTTTTTGGAGAGCGAGGGAAACGAATGGAATATGCGAAGCTTGGGAATACCGGTCTGGACGTGTCCCGGATTTGTCTCGGCTGCATGAGCTTCGGCGTGGCGGAGAAGTGGACCCATCCGTGGGTCCTGAACGAAGAGAAGAGCCGTCCGATCATCAAGAGGGCTCTGGAGCTCGGGATTAACTTCTTCGATACGGCGAATGTTTATTCGGCCGGAACGAGCGAGGAATTCGTCGGCCGCGCGTTGAAGGATTATGCCCGCCGGGAGGAAGTCGTCATCGCGACGAAGGTGTTCTTCCGCATGCAGGAAGGGCCGAACGGGGCCGGTCTATCGCGCAAGGCCATCCTGAGCGAAATCGATAACAGCCTGAAGAGATTAGGTACGGATTACGTCGATCTCTATCAGATCCACCGATGGGACTACGGTACGCCGATCGAAGAAACGATGGAAGCCTTGCACGACGTCGTGAAGGCGGGCAAAGCCAGATACATCGGCGCTTCCGCCATGTACGCGTGGCAGTTCCAGAAGGCGCTGCACGCGGCCGAGAAGAACGGGTGGACCCGCTTCGTCTCCATGCAGAATCACCTTAACCTCATCTATCGCGAAGAGGAACGGGAGATGATGCCGCTGTGCAAGGAGGAGAAGATCGGCGTCATTCCTTACAGTCCGCTAGCTTCCGGCCGTCTGGCGCGCGATTGGACCGTGACGACGCGCCGATCCGAAACCGATCAGGCCCAGAAAATGAAGTACGGCTCCACGGAAGAAATCGATCGGTCGGTTGCGGACCGGGTTACGGCGATCGCGGAGCAACGAGGCGTTCCCCGCGCGCAAATCGCTCTTGCCTGGCTGCTGCAGAAGGAACCGGTAACGGCTCCCATTATCGGCGCGACGAGTATCGGCCAATTGGAAGAAGCGGCAGGTTCCGTTGCGGTTACATTGACGCGGGAAGAGATCGCTTCGCTGGAAGAGCCCTATGTTCCTCATCGGGTCGTCGGCGCTCTTTAAACATTGAACTATTAATCAAGCCGGCGGACTTCCGCCGGCTTGAGGCTTTTAAGAAATCAGCTTACATACAATTGGCGCCCTTGAAGTTGCGGATCGTCTCGGATGAGCCTATCTCGGACTGCATAGAGCGGCGAGGGCGCGGAGATAGTATCGAATGTGACTATCTCGGCTTGCAAGCAGAGTTGAAGAGTGCGGAGATCGTCTCGAATGAGGTCATCGTGAATGATCGTCGTTACCCGGCAATCGGATCTCTGCGCCAATTCCCCTTTTCTCGCGAGGTTGAAGCGAAAGGTTGTCACAAAATAGTTCCGCTCGTTGTCTTCCTATAGGAAACAAAATGAAGGATAAGGGAGAGATCGAAGATGGAGAACCTGCTCGTTATTAATGCGCATCCCAAATGGGATTCCGATACGTCCGTCAGTTTGCAAGTGCTTCGTCATTTTCTGGAAGCCTATAAAAGAAGGCACCCGGAATCGTCCGTCGAACAAATCGATTTATATCGGGAATACATCCCTTGCATTGACCGTACCTTTTTAAGCCTGCAGGAAAAAAAGAGGAGAGAGGAACGCTTAACGGAAGAAGAACGAACGCTCGACTCCCGAATGTCGGAACTGATGCGGCAATTTAAAAAGGCGAAAAGATACGTCATCGCCATGCCGCTTCATAACTTTAACGTTCCGTCCAAGCTGAAAGATTACATCGATAACATTCTGATCGCTAAAGAGACTTTCGCCTATACGGACAAGGGATCGGTCGGTCTGCTGAACGACGGGAGGAAATTGCTTGTCATTCAAGCGAGCGACGGAATCTATACGAACCAGGATTGGTACTCGGAAGTCGAGTTCTCCCACCAATATCTAAAATCGATGTTCAACTTTATGGGAGTCGACTATCAAATCATCCGTGCGCAAGGGAATCATTCCTTAAGCAGAGAGGAAGTATTGGGCAAGGCTTTCCAAGAAGCAGAGGCTGCGGCTTATGATTTTAACGATTATTAATGGCGTGAGAACGAGGTTTCCGACGGCGGCCGACCAACATCGGCCGCCGTCGTTTGATTTATTCTACGTATTTACGTACGGCTCGACGATTCGCCTGACTCTCTCCAGACCTTCCCACATGTCGCCCGGGCCGTCGTAGATGAGCACGTACGCGCCGTCGAATCCCGACCTTCGCGAAGCGTCCAGGCAGCGCCGGAATTCCTCCTCCTCGGGAAGCCCCGCCTCGTCATAATTGGCCTTGGCGTGCACGGATACGCTGCGCGGCGACAATAGGGCGATGTCCTCGTACTTCTTCTCTCCCGCGTAGTTGCCGAAATCGGTGATGAAGCCGACTTCCTCGCCGGTCCGCTCCAGCAGCCGGAGGGAGCTGGAGCCGGTCGAGGTGAGCGCCTTGAAATTCTCGGTGACGACGCGCACGTTGCGGTCGTCCCCATAAGAGGCAAGCTCGCCGAGTGCCGACGCGGAACGTCGGATGGCATCCTCGTCCGTCGGCGGCGCCTCCCCGGCGATGATGCGGATCCGTTTGGCGCCGCAAGCGGCGGCGACATCGATCCACCGCTTCGCAAACTCGAGATCCGCCATGGCGCGGCGCCCGTCCGTCGATGTCAGGTCTCCGTAGTCGAGCAGCAGCGTATCCAGCGAGACGCCGGCCGCGGCAAACGCTCCTCGCAATCGGGCCAAATACGCTGCCTCCGTCGAAGGAAAGTGAAAGTGGCAAATCTCGACCGCCGCAAATCCTCGCTTTGCGGCCTCCGCGGGCAGCTCAAGCAGCTCATGAACGAGTGGCTGCTCTTGAACCTGCGTCTCATGCGTACCGGAGGCCGAATTCCAGACGGTCCAGCGTAATGGACCGAGCAGTCGGTGCAGGCTCCAGGTGCTGACAGACAAGTAAGACATGAGATTATCCCTCCGGAATATAAGATGGTTAGCTCCAGCGCGTTTTCCTAAATTATACAGGATTACACGCGGATCCGGATAGCGGTTCAAACAAGGATCAAACAAGCTATCCTATCGTTTTCCCTTCGGAAATATAGTAGGAGAGAGGGGGGAAGCCGATGTGGAGCCGGATCAAGCCGAAGAGGATGTATTCCGCCGTTTTTCTCTATTCCTGCGTCGCCGTCAGCTTGCTGACCATGACGTTTACGCTGCTGCTCAGCCAGCAGTTCGCCCGTAACGCGATGAACGAAATCCATAAGGCGAACGAAGAGAAGCTGAACCAGGTCGTGCAGACCTCGGAATTCACCCTGCAGAAGCTGCGCCAGTTCGCTTTGAGAATTTATTCGGATGAGAATATCGGGCTATGGATCAACATGAACGACCGGGACGAATCCCCTCTTGCCCTGAATAAAGCGGCCGCGAGCGTGAGGGAATTTACAAGCAGCGAGCCTTTTATCGACGGCATTTATTTGATCAACTTCCAGCTCGGCCAAATCTACGCGTCGGACTCCAGCATTTATACGATGCGGGATTTCGAAGATCAACCGTTGCTGGACCGCATTCGAAATCAGAAAACGCCTTATCTGCAGTTTGCCGACCATGAGGCCAAGGGAGAGTCGCACCTGGCGCTTGTCGTTCCGGCGGCCGGGCTCCATCAGAATTACAGCGGATTCGTCGCGATCCTCTTCGACAAGCCGCTCCTTAACGAGCACATGCTGCAAATATCGGCGGAGGACCAGAACAAAATCATTGTTCAAGGCCCCAATAAGGAGTTTCTGCTGGGGAATTCGGATGCGGGGCTAACGACGGCGTTCATGGAATCGGAGAAGAAGACGGCGGAGAAGAGCTGGAGATGGGAATCCGGCCGCGAGACGTGGTCCGTTCAAACGGCGCAGCTTCCTATCGAGGGATGGATGGTTTATCATCTGTCGCCGATCTCCCTGTGGCAAACGAAGATCACGAAGATCCGGACGGAAATCATCGGTTCCTCGATCGCCTTGCTGCTCGCCCTTCTGATGTTCTTGTTCTGGCAATCCTATCGCAGCTTAAAGCCCGTAAGCGACTTGGCTCTGCAAGTGCAGAGGAGACTCGGCAAGAAGCATCCGATGGCGGAGACGGCCCATGCCAGCAGCGACTTGGAGTGGATTCACTCCGGCTTCGATCTATTGGCCGATCAGGTCGATCGGTTGGATAGGTCGATCAAGAGCAGCCAAGCGCTGGTCAAAGAGGATTTTATGCGTCAATGGATTCTTAATCCTCAGGCATCCGGCACCGTCAAAGCCTTTATCGGCAAGGAAACGAGCCTTCTTCGGACGGGCTTCCTCCGCATAGCGGTCATCCGTCTGGAATCCTACGGCCGATTCAAGGAGAACTACGACTTCGCTTCCCGGCAGCTGCTCCGCTATGCGCTCGGCAACATTACGGTCGAAGTGCTCGCGAATCGCGGCTTCGACGCGGAGACCGTCGACTTCGGCTCCGACCATCTCGCGGCGCTGATCGTCTCGTCCGCGTCCGAGGATGAGGCGGCGCGGGTCATCGAAGCGTTGGGAGAGGCGAGAGCCCAGATCGGAAGGTGGCTGAAGCTGGACCTGCAAGCGGCCGTCAGCTCCGCGATTCCTGCGGAGGATAATATGCATGCCGTTTATTCCCGGATGTACGAGCTGACGCTGATCGGCTTTATTCATGACGAGAATCGGATCTTTACCGCCGAGGATCTGGAGAAGCACCGGCTGGACGAGGACAGCGAGCCGGACGAGAAGCTGATGAAGCAGATTCTTTATGCCGTTCACCTTAAGAACGAAGAGGCTCTGAAGAACGGCCTGGACCGGCTTGCCCTGCAGATGCAGTCGCTAAGCTATGAGGAGTGCAAGCTGCAGCTGACGCACCTGATTTATTCGATTATGAAAAGCTTCAAGGACGATAAGGCGTTCCGCGGGATGAGTAGCATTCATGCCTTCCTGGACCGGTTCGCGACGATAGGAGAGGTGAACTCCTGGCTTTACGGGGAGCTGCTGCAGATCATGGACCGTCACCGCAGGAAGAGTGCCGCAAGCCGCAAGGACGAGGTCGCCGCCGAGATGATCGAATACGTGCGCAACCATCTTCACAACCCGATGCTGTCCGTGGACGATATCGCCGCGCACGTGGCCGTCTCCGTGAATTACGCCCGGCAGATCTTCAAGGAGCGCTTCCAGTGCTCCTTATCCGATTATATAACGGGCCAACGGATCGAGTACGCGATCAAGCTGCTGACGACGACCGACTTGACCGTCGCCGATATAACCGAACAGTCCGGTTTTCAAACCAAGAGCACCTTCTATTCGCTGTTCAAACGGGCAACCGGGATGACGCCGAACCAATACCGCTCCGAGAATGCGCAGGCCAAAGCGTAGAAATCCGTACTTCGGACGGCGGGAAAACGAATACCGGCCCCATCGGTAACATCCGAACCGATCGGTAGATCCCGGACTGTACGGAACGGGGGCGACGCAAGTATGCTCATACCGAATCGGAATGCCGGGCCGCATCCGGCCGCCGCCCGGGGATCGAACAGGAGGGGTATGCGAATGAAGGGAAGAAGCAGAAGAGGTCTTGCGTCCATGGTCGTAACGCTTATGCTTGCGGGAATGCTGGCTGCCTGCAGCTCGAACGGCAACGGGCCGTCCGCGTCCGGCGAATCGCCGCAGGCCGACGGGAACGGGAAGCCGAATCCGGTCACGCTTAAGATCCTATTCCCCGGAGATCCGCCGGCGAACTGGGACGAAGTGAAGAAGGAGATGGAGAACCGTCTGGCGGATTCGCTCAACGTGAAGCTGAACGTCGTGTTTATCCCATGGTCGGACGTGCAGCAGAAGCGCCAGGTCGCCCTGTCGTCCGCGGAAGACTACGATCTGATCTGGGACAACAACCCGGTGCAGAATATTGCCGCCGGCCTTTATGAACCGCTGGATGAGCGGATCGAGAAATTCGGGCCGGACATCAAGGCGAACCGCTCGACGGAGCTAATGGAAGCCAACAAAGTAAACGGCAGCCTGTACGCGGTTCCGCTCGAGGTCAATTTCATCCGCCCCTGGACGTTCGTCATTCGCAAGGATATCCGGGAGAAGCTCGGCGTCCAGCCGATCAAGAGCTATCAAGAGCTGATCGACTTCATGTATCTGGTGAAGGAGAAGGCGCCCGACATCACGCCTTACATTCCCAACGGGACCGAGCATATCGGCCTGCGTCTCGCCGGCATGCTCGATCCGAAAGCCAACCTGGCGGCCGTCCTGAACTATCCCGGGCTGTACACCAAAGGGAACGACGGCAAGGTGTACAACATTTTCGACGATATGGATCCCCTGATCCTGCAAAATTTCGAGCAGAATCACAAGCTGTACCAAGATGGTGTCCTCGCCAAGGATGCCCTTACGCTGAAAAATACCGAGTTCGCCAAAGGCAAAGCCGCCGTCTCCACGTTCAACGACTTCGGCATTAACCTGAGCACCCGTACCGCGCTTGAGAAGTCGGTTCCAGGAGCTTCCGCGGAAGCGTTCTCCCTGTACGATCCAAGCTTGAAGCTGAGCTCAACTTACAAAGCCGGCAATTTTATCGCCGTTCCGGTCGTCAGCAAAAACAAGGATCGAGCGGTTCAATTCCTTAATTGGCTGAACCGGAAAGAGAATTACGATCTTCTCGCCTACGGAATCGAGGGCAAGAACTGGGAGGACGCGGGCGAAGGCCTTTATAAGCCGATCAGCGAGAACCCGTATGCGGGCGTTCCGTTCGCCTGGGGCTGGAATCCGAAGCTGGACCGCATCGACGCCAGCCTGCCCGAGGAGGTCATCGCGCTGAACAAGTGGCAGAGGGATTCGAGCAACTTCACGAAGGATATTCTGGCGGGCTTCACGTTCGATCCGAGCCCGGTCGCGAATGAGATCGCGAACTTGAACAACGCGGGCACGGAGTTCTACAACCCGATCGTGATGGGGCTGGCGGAGCCGAACGAAGGCTTGGCCGTGTTTAAGGAGAAGGCCTACGACAACGTAAAGAAAGTCCAGGCGGAATATCAGAAGCAGCTGGACGAATTCCTGGGGAGAGCTTGATCGGGATGAGCATTCTGAAGGAGCTTGGGAAGAACAAATGGCTTTACGCAATGACGCTTCCCGTCGTTGTCTACGTGTTTATTTTCTCCTACGTGCCGATGTCCGCCCATCTCCTCGCCTTCAAGCGGTTTATCCCGGTCAAAGGGCTCTGGGGAAGCGAATGGGTCGGTCTCGACAATCTCAAGTTCTTCTTCGCCGGCCCGGACTGGCTGGGGGTGACGCTTAACACGATTTACTTGAATCTCCTGTTCATCGTTGCGGGTACGGCCAGCTCCTTATGCATCGCGCTGCTGCTGAACGAAATCCGTCATTCTTTATTCAAGAAGGTCTCGCAATCGCTCGTCATCCTGCCGCACTTCATCTCCATCGTCGTCGTGAACCTGATCGTCATCAACTTCTTTAACGGCCAGGACGGCACGATCAATCTTATGTTGAAGGAGTTCGGGCTGCCGACGGTCTCGTGGTTCCAAACGCCGGACGTTTGGCCTTGGCTGCTGACGATTATCTTCGTCTGGAAAGGAGCGGGGTGGGGATCGATCATCTATCTGGCCACCTTGACGGGGTTCTCCGAGGAGTATTACGAGAGCGCTAGAATCGACGGGGCCAAGCGGTGGCAGCAGATCTGGCACATCACGCTGCCGCTGCTCAGGCCGACGATCATCATGCTGACGCTGCTTGCGCTCGGACGCATTTTCTACGGGGATTTCGGGTTGATCTACGGCATCATCGGGGACAACTCGCTGCTCTTCGATTCCACGGACGTCATCGACACCTATACGTACCGTTCCTTGCGGTCCACGAACATGAACAGCTACAGCAATGCCGCGGCCGTCGCCTTGTTCCAATCGGTCATGGGGCTGATCGCCATTCTGTTCTTCAATTGGACGGTCCGGCGGGTCGACAACGATTCGAAGCTGTTCTAGGAAGGAGGCGGTCTTGTGCGGGTGAGATCGAAGGATAAGTCGCAGCTCGCCGTGTCCGTGAAAACGAAGGATAAATCCCAATACGCCGTGTCCGTTGCGGCCTATCTCTTCATCGGCGGGTTCGCGCTGATCTGTTTGGTTCCTTTCTGGCTGATGTATATCGGGTCGTTCACGGCGGAGAGCCAGATCGTCCAAGGCTTCCGCCTGTTCCCGACGGAATTCTCGCTCGATTCCTACCGCTTCTTGTTTCAAGGCAGCCAGGTCTATACCAGCGGCTTCGTTTCGATTGCAATCACGGTCGCGGGCACGGTCGCGGCCGTGCTGATCACGGCCATGTTCGCCTACGTCACGGCCCATCCGAAGGTCAAATACCGGTATATCCTCTCCTTCTACATCTACTTCACGATGCTTTTCCCCCCGGGACTGGTCGGCTATTATCTGCTCATCTCCAATTGGCTGCACCTGAGGGATTCGCTCCTGGCGCTGCTGCTGCCGCTCTTGTTCTCCGCCTTCAACGCCTTCCTGATGACCTCGTACTTCCGCACCCTTCCGTTCGAATTGAACGAGGCGGCGACCGTGGACGGCGCGCACGAGCTGTATATTTTCTTCCGGATCATCTGGCCCCTGTCCATGCCGGTTATCGCGACGATCGCCTTGTTCTATGCGCTCTCCTATTGGAACGACTGGTTCAATGCCCTCATGTTCATCGACGATCCGCAGCGCCATCCGCTGCAGATGATGCTTCGCAGAATCGTGTCCAATTCGCAGAATCTGGACTACTTGAATTCGAATATCAACATCCCCGTCGCGGCGACGGGCGTTCAGCTCTCGACGGTCGTCATTACGATCGGGCCGATCGTGTTTCTGTACCCTTTTCTGCAGCGTTACTTTATCAAAGGGATGACCATCGGAGCCGTTAAGGGATAAGGGGGAGTCGGCATGTCTGCTTCTGCTTCCGGGAAAGGTGCGGATTTATGGGCAAATCTGGCGGAGCGGGACGCTTCCTACGATCCGGAGGTTCGCCTGCTGGTTCGGCCGATGACGAAGACGTACCATACCTCGTTCCGCCAGGAGACCCAACCTTATGCGCACTGTCTCTACTCCTCCGCCGTTTATGCGCTTGAGCTGCTGGACAGCGGGATTCCCGAGAATCAGGCTCGGGCGGAGGATATTTTAGGCGCGATCCTGCCCATGCAGGATAAGAATCCGGACCGTCCGACCTGCGGCATCTGGCCCTACTTCCATGAAGAGCCGCTGGAGAGGATGCGGGAGCCGGATTGGAACTACGCCGACTTCATCGGCAAGAAGCTCGTTCTGGCTCTTAAACGCCACGGAGACCGGCTAAGGAGCCCGGCGCTGAAACGAGAAATGGCGGAAGCCATCGAGCTCGCTTGCCATGCGATTCGCAAACGGGATGTCGGTCCGGCCTACACGAACATTGCGGTCATGGGGGCTTTCGTGACGCTCGTCGGCGGCGAGGTCATCGGGCAGATGAGCTATGTGGAATACGGGCGGAATCGGCTGAAGCGGCTCTATGATTATACGCTGCGGCTCGGCACCTTCGTCGAATTCAACAGTCCGACCTATACCGCGATCGCGATCGAGGAGCTTAACCACATCCATGCGGAGACCGGCGATCCCGAATCGATCCGGCTATCGGAGCGGCTGCTTTACCTGGCGTGGAAAATGGCGGCCGAGCGTTATCACCCGCGCACGAAGGAGTGGGCGGGACCCCACAGCCGCGCGTATTCCGTCATGCTGGACCGAAGCGGCGCGGAGAACGCCCTGCGGCGGTGGGGAGAGGAGGAAGAGAACGACGATCCGGAGCCGGAGGCCGTTCGCTGCCCGGAAGAGCTGCGCTCTTACTTTCGTACGGAGGAGGAACGTTGCTTCCGTTGTCCCATTCTCGACGAAGAAGAGACGGGGTATCAGAGCTATGCCACCACCTATATGACGGAAGAATACTGCCTGGGCTCCTTTTCCAAGGACATGATGTGGCACCAGCGCCGGAACTTGATCGCTTACGTCGATAATGGCGGCAAGCCGGCTTACGTGCTGCTGCGCTTCTTGAAAGACGGCAAGGATTTCTCCTCCGCCGTCTTCACGGGCGTGCAGGACAAGAGCGATATCGTGTTCGGGATCAACATGGCGCTGGATTACGGGGATTGGCACCCGGTGCTCGATCCCGCGAACGGCGTCTTCGAGGCCGACGACATTCGAATCCGCCTCGAGATCGGCGGCAACGTCCGCGGGGTGGATGTTCGTTTAGGCGACGAGGCCGGGTTCGATGCCAGCGCAGCGATCGGGGATCAGACGTTGAGGGTGAAGCGGCTTGCTTCCTGCTCGGATAAAGGGATTCCGCGGATGGCGGTCGCGAGATCGGAGAAGCAAGGGACGATCGGCATCGATTATGTCATCTATTCGGGACCTCGGGAACGGTTCGATCTTCGGACATGGGAACAGGCGGCATGGGCGATCTTGTTCACGCTGTCGCCCAGAGCGGAAGAGCTGCAGGCCGGAAGCGACTTCCGCGAAGGGCGCTTATCCGCCCGGTGCGAGAAAGACGGGCGAATGATGGGCATCCGCATTCCCGCGAAGCCGGATCGCCTCGAGCGGTTGTACCGGTACAATGAAGTCTCGTTCATGGAGGAGGCGTAGCGAATGGCTTATGCGAATAAGCGGGCCTGCGAAGAGGCGGCCGGCCGTATCGTCGCCTGCATGCTGAAGGGACGGCCCGGCGACTGGGGGATGGATATCGACAGCTGGGATTGGAATCCCGGCGTGTCGCTGATCGCGCTGCTCGACCATGCGGAATGCACGCGGAATTCGGAGCTTCTGGAGGAGGTGATCCGTTGGACGGAGCGCAACCGGCTTCGGGCCGATCGGCACAGGGCGGTAAACGCCATGGCTCCGTTTGCGATCTATCCCGGCTTGTATGAGCGGACGGGCGACTCTTATTTTATGCAGCATGCCGTTGAGATCGGGGATTGGATGCTGACGGAAGCGCCAAGGACGAAGATCGGCGCCTTCGAGCATACGGTAACGGAGTCGGAGGAGTTCGCGGAGCAGGTATGGGCGGACACGGTGTTCATGGCCGTGCTGTTTCTCGCCCGTCTTGCAAGAGCAACGGCGAACAAGAAGTACGGGGAAGAGGCGCTGCTCCAGCTCCGGCTTCATTATCGGCTGCTGCAGGACGAGGAGACCGGCGTGCTGTTCCATGGATGGGATTGCGCCAGGAACAACCCCATGTCGGCGGCTCGCTGGGGGAGAGCCAACGCGTGGATCGCGCTCGCCACGCCTTGGATCCTGGAAGAGCTGGACGGCATGGCGGTTGCTTCGAAGGAAGCCGCGGCTTTTCTTGTCGAGCGTTGCCGCGTATTGCTTCAGGGGCTGAAGAGTTGCCAATCGGAGAACGGACTGTGGCCGGTCGTCGTCAACCGGCCGGAGTTCCGTCCGGAGATGTCCGGCAGCGCGGGGATCGCCTGCGGCTTCGTCAAGGCCGCCAAGCTGGGCTGGGTCGGCGCGGATTATCGCGCGGCCGCGGACCTTACGCTTGAACGACTGCTGGGTGCCATTGATGTCGACGGCTGCGTTGGCGGCGTGTCGGGAGGGACGCCCGTCCTGCCGACCGAAGAGGCCTACAACGCGTTCGAGGTTCGGCCGACGCTGTACGGGCAAGGGCTGGCGCTCCTTCTGCTGAACGAATATTTGCGCGGGCAGGAGGTGATGAAAATGTAAGCGTTTACGATTCGGAATGACTGTCCCTACGTGTCCATGATTGTCAATGAGGAGGGTTACTATGGGCAAAAGGAATTCATGGCGCCCGGGCGATGTCTTTACACGACTTCTGGCCGTCCTGCTGGCAACGGCTCTCGTCTCTATCCCCATCCCTGCCGAAGAAACCTTCGCCGAGGGCACGCCGCTGCGAACCGGCAACTATTACAGCAGCCCGGCGCCGGATGGAGGCAATTCCCCCGACAGAAGCGCAACCGGCCTGATCTCGTCGGAGAACGGCGTGCTTCTGGACGGCTTGACGACGACCTATGCCGGTTGGATGGGGAGCGCGACCTCCAAGGGAACGATACAGGTCGTGTTCGACCTGTTGAAGGATTATCCGCTGGACAGCATCAATCTCGTCTTGAATTCGCCCAACATGTATTGGGGATTTAAGGAGCTTACGGTCAAGTACCGCGCCGAATCGACGACGGATTATTACTATATCGCGGGCAAGCATATCAAGTCCGGAACCGCTTTGACTTATTCGGTCAACCTGCCGATGAACGACAAGACGGCCCGATTTATCGTTATCGATATCAAACGCTCGCATGCCTATCAGCATATCCCCCTTACGGAGGTTCAGATTTATAAAGGCGTAGGAGAGGAAGGGCAGAATCCGGCTCCCGCCTTGACCGTAGAGCAAATGCAGGCCGAGCTTGGGAAAGACGCCATGATGGTGGATAAATACGGACAATGGATCTACGAGACTTGGCCGGGCAAGGTCGTCTCCGACGAGCAGCTGCGCCAGGAATACGCGGCCGAGGCAAGCGCGCTGGAGGGAGTATCGTTAAACCGCAGCAAGTATGACCAGTACGGCGGGATCAAAAGCGGGGGACGGTACGAGGACACCGGATTTTTCCGCCTCGAGCAAATCGATAACAAGTGGTGGTTCGTCACGCCGGACGGCTATAAGTTTTTCCTGAAGGGCGTGGACGCGACGAGTCTATGGGAGTGGGGGTACGGGACGCCTTACCTCAAAGCGGACGGCACGCCAAGGAGGGTGTTCGAGGAACTCCCCGATTCGAGCGCCTACGCCCCCGCCTACGCCAACGATTCCAATGGCGAGAGGGTCAGCTTCGTCGTGGCCAACGTCATGAGAAAATACGGCGGCGAATTCGAAGCGAAGTGGGAGGAGATGACCAAGAAGAGATTGATCGATTGGGGGTTCAACGCGTTCAGCAAGTGGACCAAACCGAGACATATCGAGAAGTTCCCCTATATCCAGGTCCTTCAGGATCCGACCAGCCTGAGAAGAATTCAATGGACGTACGACGTGTTCGATCCGCAGGCGGAATCCATTATCGACAGCGCATTAAGCCCTCAGCTGCAGAGGGCGAGCAATGATCGGTGGCTGATCGGCTACACTTACGATAATGAGGCCGGCTGGACGGCCGATATCGTGAAGGAAGTGTTGACCTACGACTCGGCTTCGGCGGCGAAAGGCGCTTTTGTCGATTTTATGGCGCCAAGATACGGCAACGACCTCACGGCCGTCAACCAGCTTCTCGGCACGAGCGCCGAATCGTTCGACGCTTTGAAGAACGCGCCGATCGCGATCGCGAACGTACCGGCGGCGGACGTATCGGACTATATCAAGCTGGCGTCCCGAACGTACTTCTCGACGGTTCGCAAGGTGATCGAGAAATACGACACGAACCATTTGTTCCTGGGCTCCTCCGTCGTTCCCACCTGGCGGACCAGCCTGGACTGGGATTCGGCCGCCATGGATTACGTGGACGCTTTCTCCGTAGATAACTATACGAAGAATGCGGGTTATCTGTCCCGGTATGAAGCGTTCGGCAAGCCCCTGCTGAATCTGGAATTCACGTTCAGCTCCAGCGGGCGCGGGCTGTCTCCCGTCAATGCGGACACGAACGTACCGAGCATAGCGGACAGAGGCGCGGCCTTCGAAGCCTTCGTCGAGGGCCAGGCGGCGCATCCGTTGTTCGTCGGTTCGGGCTGGTTCTCGTATTACGATCAGTCGGTTACCGGACGCAAAGGCGGCGAGAACTTCAACATCGGATTGGTCAACCAGCAGGACCAGCCTTATACGGATATGGTCAACGTCATGAAGACGGTCAACGCGAGGCTGGAAGCCGTTCACGAGAACGGGGGCTGAAGCGGATTGGAACGGAAAGCTCGGCTTGGACATGAGGCCGACCGGAATTGACGGGTCGGCCTCTTTACCAGGTGGATAAAAATACCTGTTGCGAATCCGGCGTTCCCTATGGTATATTCTAATTCCGGTTGCGAGATTACGAGCGCCGGATCAAGTAGAGTCGGATACATACTATTCCCTGATAGCTCAGTCGGTAGAGCACTCGACTGTTAATCGAGTTGTCACAGGTTCGAGTCCTGTTCGGGGAGCCAGATGGAGAGATACCCAAGTGGCTCAAGGGGACCCTCTGCTAAGGGGTTAGACTGCGCAAGCGGTGCGAGGGTTCGAATCCCTCTCTCTCCGCCAAGAGGCACCTGTGGCCCGTTGGTCAAGCGGTTAAGACACCTCCCTTTCACGGAGGTAACAGGGGTTCGATTCCCCTACGGGTCACCACAAGTTCATGGAGGCTTAGCTCAGCTGGGAGAGCATCTGCCTTACAAGCAGAGGGTCGGGGGTTCGATCCCCTCAGCCTCCACCATATGCAACAAGCAACATCCTTCGCGGAGCCGTGGTGTAGAGGCCTAACATGCCTGCCTGTCACGCAGGAGACCGCGGGTTCGAATCCCGTCGGCTCCGCCACCCAACAACATACGCGGAAATAGCTCAGTGGTAGAGCATCTCGTTGCCAACGAGAAGGTCGCGGGTTCGAATCCCGTTTTCCGCTCCATAAGCGAATTCGAAGGAGCCTTGATAGGCTTTTTTTTTATTTTTAACAAAGGCTAATTTAGCGCTAAAAAAATCGGCAACCGAGGACCTTTCAATCTCGGTCTAAGGCTGCCGTTGCTTGCTTCTATCTGATCGTTGCCTGGCTGGCGGTCGGCTCTTCGGTCAGGAATAGGCGACCCGGAAGCCCATGTTGCCGGTGGAGCTGTCGGGCGTGTTCGAGCTTCGGGCGGCGACCCGGTACCGATTGCAATAAGAGCGGTGGCATAAGTAGGAGCCTCCGCGCGTGGAACGCCTGCCCGTCGGCTGCTCGAACCGCGGATTCTCCGATGCCGTCTTGGAGTGGTATTGCGGACTGAACCAATCCTCGCACCATTCCCATACGTTTCCTGCCATGTTATACAACCCGTACCCATTAGGCTTGTAGGCATTCACGGGAGCGGTGCCTACATAGCCGTCGCTGGCATTGTTCTTGGTCGGGAACTTTCCTTGCCAGATGTTGCACATATGTTCGCCGTCCTGTTTAAGGAGATCGCCCCACGGATAAGTTTTGCGATCGAGCCCGCCTCTAGCGGCGTATTCCCATTCCGCTTCGCTCGGCAGGCGTTGGCCTGTCCAACGGCAATAGGCCTGCGCGTCGTTCCAGGAGACGTGAACGACCGGATGATCCATGCGTTCGAGAATGTTGGAATCGGGTCCTTCGGGCTTCGACCAGGAGGCTCCGTGAACGACATACCACCAAGGAGTCGCTTGCGCAACGTTGTTCACCTGCTGTTTCGTCTCTTCGGAGACGAACAGATGGAAGACGTAAGACCAGCCGAATTTCTCGGCTTCGGTCACATAGCCGGTAGCGTCGACGAATCGCCGGAATTGCTCGTTCGTTACCGCATGCGGAGAAATATAGAAAGGGGAAACCTTGATAAGACGGACCGGACCTTCGCCGTCGGAAGGGAATCCCTCCTTCGTATCCGTGCCCATATAGAATTCGCCGCCGTCCAGCTTGATCAATCCCTCCGTAGGCGTCGCATTCTCAGTAGAAGAGACTGCGTGGATAGAATGTTCCGAGGAATCGCTCGATGAATCTTCGTTTCGGCTTGCGGAACAGCAGCAAGCTTTAGGGGGTTGATACTCCATGCCGATAAGCTCCTTCCTCTAGTACGTTCAGGTTCGCTATCAAATAGTATATCATTTTTGTTCCATGGAGCTATGGAATAATCGGAGAGGCCCCCCGCCGGGGAGGCCATATTGGTAAGCGCAATTAACAATTGACGCTATAACGCTACGGGAGCAGTCCCAATCTTGCATATTGCTCCGGAGGAGCATCGTTCTCCTTCATCAATCGGATCAATAGCCGCTCGAACCGGCTTTCCAGTTCCTTGTCTGCCAGAGGCGCGATCTGCCCGGGATCGTTAACGACGTCGAACAGCAGAGTGCCGAACCGATGAGCGCCGTGGGACATGTCGGGTCGAGCTTTTATTTTCATTACGCTGCAGCCTTTCGTGAACGAGAAGGGCTCCGCCAAGGCTAAGGTTCGAAGCTCCTCGGGAGCGAAGCGGCTTCGCATATGCGTCGGCATCAGCGTATATTCGTACAGCGGCGAATTGTCCGGAGCCTGAGGCGCTCTCATATAGACATAACGGCCGTCCGTGCAGTTGACGTGACCGCCGTGGATGCCGAAGAGGAGACCCTCCCGGGTCGCGCGGTCGTTCTCGATGACCGGCTTCAAGCTACTCCCCTGCATGTCCTTCGGAATCTCGACCTGGAAAAATTCGAGCAGCGTCGGAGCAAGGTCAACGGTCGAGACGAGCGCATCCCGGCGCTCGCCCCGCACGCCAAGCCTCGGATCCCACACGAATAGCGGAATGTGCGCGACTTCCTCGTAGAAAGGCATGATGCACTTGGCCCACCAATCGTGCTCGCCAAGAAGGAATCCATGGTCCGTGTTGACGATCAGCATCGTATCCTTCCACAGATCGTGCTTGTCCATCGTATCGAGCACTTGGCCCAAGTAATGGTCGCACATGGTGAGCAAGGCTGCGTATAACGAGCGAACATGCTCTACGTAGGGCCTCTCGCGCTCGTCTACCGATTGATAAGTCGGCCAATCGAACGCGGGACCGGACGTCTTGCGAGGATACAGCGATTGGTATTCCTCTAGCGTGAAGAACGGTTCGTGTGGATCGAACGTCTCGATCTGGAGGAACCAGTTGTCTTCGTCCTTGTTCTTCTCGATGAATTCGAGTCCGAGCTCGAACGTTCGAGCTTGCGGCATGTCCTCTTGGCGCCGGATGTACTTCCGGTTAATGAGATCCTGGCGCTTGGATTGACCGAGATGCTCGGGCACCTCCGGATCCTGGACTTCGCCCTTCCATGGATCGCCTTCCTGCCCTCTGATAAGCTCATGAGAGCTGTATCGCGTATGGTAAGTTCCGCCGCCGTCTTCCCAATAATGCTGGTGATCCGTCACCAAGTGCGAGTAGACGCCGTTCTCCTTCAGAAGCTCCGGCATCGAATCGTCGAACGGCTCGATCGGGCTCCAGCTTCGATGGAGGAAGTTGTGACGTCCCGTATGAAGCTCTCGGCGAGCCGGCATGCAAGCCATGCTGCCGACGTACGCCGTATCGAAAGTGACCGTTCGGGCCGCCAACCTCTCGAAATTAGGAGCCTTGGTCCAATCGCAGCCGTAATTCGGCAAGAATAATCGATTCAACGAATCGAACATGACCATAATGGCCTTCATGACCGTTTACACTCCCTTGTATGCGAAAATGCGCAATAATTCTACTGATCGATATTTATATTAACCAAATAAAATAAAGAGGTACATGTCGATAAACGATATATTCATGTTATAATACGAACTGTATATCCATCAAGGAAGGGGGGCATCATGCGATGTTGAAGAGCGATGGTGCGATTGACAATCTTCGCTATATGATCGGCCGGTTATCGAATGAATACGTCATCCGGTTGCACGGAAGCTTCCGCTTCCCCGTCTATCCCGGATGGAAGAGCGGCCTGCAGGTTCAAGAGGATATGCATATCCTGTACGTTCGGGGAGGAGAAGGGCGGTATACGATGGAAGACGGGACCGTCATCCCGCTGCGCCGGGGAAGCCTCGCGTTCATCAGCGACAGGTACCCATACTGGTCCAGTCATGAACTGGACAATCCGCTTGTCATCCACGGACTCCGATTCGGTCTTTATCGCCGCGATAACGAACGGGAGACGTTCCGAGCCCCGTCGCCATTCTATTGCTATGTCAAGGTGCCCGACCATCGTTATTACGATACGCTGACTTATCACATTCATAGTCTCTATCACGGAGATTACGAGCCGGACATCAAGCTGACAGCTTCGGTAAGCGTGCAGCAGATTCTAAATGAATTGTATCTGATGCTGCTGCGCAAGAACGTCGGTTCGGAGAAGTTCGAGTCCAAGGTGCAGCTGGCCAAGCAGTATATCGAAGAGCGATTGGACGAGAAAATCAGCATTCGCGACGTCGCCGACCACGTCGGCATGTCCGTTCGTTATTTGCAGAAGCTGTTCAAGTCCGAGGTCGGCTATTCGCCTAAGGAATATCATCTGTCCGCGCAGATGGACAAAGCCCATCGGGATCTGGAACAGTCGGGCCAAACCGTCACGCAAGTCGCGGAACGACTTGGCTACAGCGATGCGTTCGCCTTCTCCCATCAATTCAAAAAACACTTCGGCTTTCCGCCGCTATCCGTCATAAATAGGAGTCCGAAATGAAGAGCATCTACGGGAAGGGGTCGAGAGTGAAGGAGGGGAGTTTAGGCAAGAGGATTGGATAATGGAAGAAGAAGGCAAGCCGTCTCGACAATGCCTTCTTCCGCGACCTTCTATTTAAACCAACCCTTCTCCTTAAACCTCGTGATCGCTTCGATCCGGTTGCTGACGTTCAGCTTGTCGAGGATGACGGAGATGTAGTTGCGGACCGTGCCCGTAGTGATATAGAGCTTGCTCGCGATTTCCTTGGTGTTCTTGCCGTCGGCGATAAGGCCGAGAACCTCTACCTCGCGATCGGTTAAGGGATTGTCCGTGCCGTAGGCTTCGTCGACGAGCTCCGGCGCATAGATCCGCCTTCCGGCCATGACGCTGCGGATGGAGTCGGCCAGCTCTTCGCTGGGGCTGTCCTTCAGCATGTAGCCGCTCACTCCGGCTTTGAGCGCCCTTTCGAAATAGCCGGACCGGGCGAACGTGGTCAGAATAATGACCTTGCAGCCGCATCCTTTGATTTCCTCCGCGACGTCCAAGCCGCTCTTGCCGGGCATTTCGATATCCATGATGCAGACGTCCGGTTTGTGAAGATGGATAAGCGACAACGCCTCTTCGCCGTTGCCCGCACGGCCGACGACCTGCATATCCTCTTCCAGATCCAGCAAGGAGGCGAGCGCGCCCAGCAGCATCCGTTGGTCTTCCGCGATGACGATTCGAATCATCCTTGTTCGCCTCCCGCTTGGCTTTGATTAAATACGATAGGCACCTGCATGATGAGAGTCAAGCCCTGGCCGGATTGAAGCTCCAAGGTGCCGTTCACGAACTCCAGCCGCTCCCTTATGCCGCGAATTCCGCTGCCCCTGAAGGCGAAGAGGTTCCCTTGGACGCCGGAGCCGTTATCTTGGACGACGATCGTCAGATGGTTGGCGCTCCGCTCGATGCGGATCCGGCAACTCGTCGCCTTGCTGTGCTTCACCACGTTGGTCACCGCTTCTTTGAGACACATGCTCAGCACGTTTTCCGTCAGCAGCGGAACGGCCGTTATGTCGTCGTCGCTCTCGATGCGAGCTTCGATCCGGGCGGCGTTCAAGATCTGCCTGACATGATGAATCTCGTCCTCGAGCTTGGTTCCCCGCATCTCGGTGACGATCTCCCGGACCTCCTTCAGCGCGACCCGGGCCGTCTGCTGGACCTCTTTCATCTCCATTCTGGCCTGATCCGGGTTGGAGTGGGCGAGCTTCCCCGCCAGATCGCTCTTGAGTCCGATGAGAGAAAGCTTCTGTCCGAGGGTGTCGTGCAAGTCCCGCGCGATCCGCTGCCGCTCCTCCATGACCATCAGCTCGGAGATCCTCTTGTTCGCGTCCTCCAGCTGATCTTCCAGCTTGCCCTGCTTGTTGCGGTTATAGATGTTGAACGGAAGCAGGATGACGACCAGAAGGTTGATAAAAATAAACGGGAACTGCGTGATAAACACCGGCTTGGAGGAGGCGAGACCGTAATTCATCGTGACGAAGGTGCTCACCAAGTGGATGACGTACATCGTCAGGAATCCGGCGCGATTCCCGATATTGCCTATAAAGTATGCGAGAAACAACGCAAAATAGACATAATCGAACCATAAGGACATGATGATGGTAATCAAGAGCTGCACGCTGGTCCAGAAATAAACCTTCCAGCCCTTGGAGATGAACGCGAGCCGATAACAGATAAAAAACAGAACCACCAGGATAATGCCGGTAACGACCTGGGGAGTGTGGGAAGAGCGGAAAATAAAATAGAACGGCAGGATGCAGAAAACGAGCCAAACGTAAGGGTTAAGGCCCGTATTCCTCTGGAAAATGTGGTACCACTTGTTCAACTTCGTCCTCCTGCGGCGCTCCGACTTCCTTCTATCATAGCATATCGGCCTAGCCGGCTCGAGCGTCCTTGAAGCGAACGAATCGCCGGTTTCTCTCGTCCCACAACTTGAAGCGAAGCGATTCCAGGCTCGTGCGAAGGGTAATCGTCGTTGCCCTCTGAAGCGGAGGAGTCGCGTTATGCGCTTCTTCGAGACGATAGTTCGGCACCTTGGGGCTCAGGTGATGGACGTGATGGAAGCCGATATTGCCCGTCAACCACTGCAGCAGCTTCGGAAGCTTGTAATAGGAACTGCCTTCTACGGCCGCTTGGACGTAGCTCCACTCGTCCTCCTTCTCGAAATACGATTCCTCGAATTGATGCTGCACGTAGAACAGCCAGATGCCCATCGCGCCGGACAACCAGAAGATCGGGACTTGGACCAGAAGGAAAGCCTGCCAGCCGACGAGCCAGATCAGCAAGGCGTACAAGGCGGCGATCAAGAGATTGGTGACGTGCGTATTGATTCTTTCTTTGCGCTTCGCCCCGCGGCGATTGAACCGATAGAGCAGCAAGAAAACATAAACGGGACCAAGGCCGAACATGACGAGGGGATTGCGATAGATGCGGTATTGAAGCTTCTTCCGGAAGGAAGCGGCGTTGTATTCTTCTACGGTAAGAATCCAAATGTCCCCTATGCCTCGTTTGTCGAGATTGCTGCTCGTGGCGTGATGGACGGAATGGCTGTATTTCCACTGTTCGTAGGGAGTAAGGGTGATAGCCCCGGCGATGGTTCCGATGATTTTGTTCGCTTTGCGATTCTTGAAGAACGATTGATGGCAGCAGTCGTGGAAAATGATAAAGGTACGGATCACGAAGCCGGCGGCGATCGCTCCTAGCGCCAAGGAGAGAACGTAAGAGACGGACAGGCTCAAGTAGGAGCCGTACCAGAGCAAAACCAGCGGCACAAAGGAGGTAAACAGCTGCTTGACGCTTTTTTTCGGATCGATATTTTCAAATGGGGTAACGTCCTTCTTCAATTGCATTTGCTTCGTAATGCTCATCCTTCGGACCCTCCAATGGCAACATGGCTAGCGTTTATACCATTGTAGGCAATGGAAGCGGAGGGATGTAGTCATAAGTGTCATGTGGGGATATGACAAATGTCATGTCCATTCTCGGTTGAACTGCTTGCGGTAACGGAGCGGGGACACCCCCAGCTTGCGCTTGAAGCACGCCGAGAAATAGGGAGCGTACCGGAATCCGACCTCGTCGGCGATTCGTTCGATCGGCCATTCGGTGGAGACGAGAAGCCTCTTCGCCCGTTCCAAGCGGAATTCGAGCAAGTAATGGCTGGGCGTCGCTCCGTATTTCTTCTTCATGCTGCGAACGATATAGTTCGGGTGGAAATGCAACGCTTCCGCCAGCGTCTCGTTCGTGATGTCCTCCCGGTAATGGTGCTGGATGTAAGCGGCGGCCCTCTCGGCCAGGCGGTTGCCCGGCTTGCCGTTGTCTCCCGATCTTGCCTTCTCCAGCAAGGCGAGGAGCTGCGCGAGCAGACTCTGCTCCTCCCAGAAAGAATCGCCGACGGGCAGCTCCAAGAGCTGCCGCATCAGATCGAACGCGATGTCGGGAGCGGGAAGCGCGATCTGCTTGGGGACTCGAACCGCATGCGGGTTGGCGAAGGGGGAATTCACGACGCTTCCTTCCGCCCTTGGGAAGCGCGCTCCCTGCTGCCAGGCGGAATGCTCGAAGTGAACCCAATAGAACGTCGTCTGGGTCTCGCAGGGCTTGACCGAATAATGCTCGCCGTCCGGCATCAGCAATAAGGCGTCTCCTAGGCCAAGCGTCCATTCCCGGCCGTTCTCCCCGATATGCAGCTCGCCCTCGGCCACGATCAACAGATCGAACAGGCCGAGGTTTCTCCGGTTCGGATGGCGGTCGCCGGCTTGGAAGTCCGAACGGCCGGATTCCCAATAGTAGGGAAGGGGTGGCGTCTGCAGTTCGATGATGGTATCCTCGCTCAAGATTTTCTCACGTCCAACTGTGTTGTTTTTTATAGAAAAAAGTTCAATCCGTTTCTGTCCGGCCTTGCAGAAAAAGCATATACTCGAACGTGATGAGAGTCAATTTTTATCGTTTCGAGGGGGATTATTATGCGGAATACGCAGATTCATATTCAAGACGACTTCTGGAACGAATACTCGGAGCTCGTCCGCCGAACGGTTATCCCTTATCAATGGGAAGCCCTGAACGACCGGATCGAGGATGCCGAGCCGAGCCATTCCATCAAGAACTTCCGGATTGCCGCCGGCTTGGAGGAAGGGGAATTCGGCGGTTGGATTTTCCAGGATAGCGATCTCTACAAGTGGTTGGAGGCGGTCGCTTATTCGCTGCGCCGGCATCCGGATCCGGGCCTCGAGAAAATCGCCGACGAAGCGATCGACCTGATCGGGCAAGCTCAGCATGAGAACGGGTATCTGAATACCTACTTCACGATCCGGGAGCCCGGCAAGGAGTGGACGAATCTCTACGAAGCCCATGAGCTCTATTGCGCCGGCCATTTGTTCGAGGCGGCCGTGGCCTATTACCAAGCGACGGGCAAGCGCAAGCTGCTCGATATCTCCTGCCGTTTCGCCGACCTGATCGACAGCTTGTTCGGAACGAAGCCCGGGCAGATGAAGGCGTATTGCGGCCATCCGGAGGTCGAATTGGCGCTGATCAAGCTGTACTCGGTCACCGGGGAAGAGCGTTATCTGAACCTGAGCCTGTACTTCATCGACGAGCGCGGAAGCCGGCCGAATTATTATTTCGAGGAATGGGAACGCCGCGGCCGGACGAACATCTGGGCTCAGGGAGAACCTAATCTCGAGGTTTACCAGAGCCATCTTCCCGTACGGGAGCAGCCGGTCGCCGTCGGGCATTCCGTTCGGGCCGTCTACCTGTACACGGCGATGGCCGACCTCGCCAGGCTGACCGGGGACGCCAAGCTGCGCGAAGCCTGCGAGCGGCTATGGGCGAATACGACCGGCAAGCAGATGTACATTACCGGGGGAATCGGCGCGACGCACTTGGGAGAAGCGTTCACCTTCGATTACGATCTTCCCAACGACACCGTTTATGCGGAGACGTGCGCCTCGATCGGCTTGATTTTCTGGGCGCGGCGGATGCTGCAGCTGGAAGCGAAGAGCGAATACGCGGACGTGATGGAGCGGGCCCTGTACAACAACGTGCTCGGAAGCATGGCGAAGGACGGGAAGCACTTCTTCTACGTGAACCCGCTCGAGGTGTGGCCGGAGGCCAGCGCCAAAAATCCGGACAGGTTCCACGTCAAGCCGGTCCGGCAGAAGTGGTTCGGCTGCTCCTGCTGCCCGCCGAACGTCGCTCGCTTGATCGGATCGCTGAACGACTACATTTACGACGTTTCCGAGGACGGCCGGACGGTGTACGCCCATCTGTTCATCGGGAGCGAACTTTCGTTCGAGGCGGCCGGCCGGGCGGTCAAGCTAAGCCAGAAGTCGGAGCTTCCGTGGAACGGCCGGGTGGAATTCTCCGTAGCGGTTCCCGAATGCGGCGATGGGGTCTCGTTCGAGCTGGCCCTGCGGGTGCCGAATTGGTTCCAAGAGGGACGCCCGGCGCTGAAGGTGAACGGAGAGGCCGTGGATTACAGAGTGGAAAAAGGGTATGCGAAGGTAGAACGCCTCTGGGGAGACGGCGATACGGTCGAATGGCTTCTGCCGATCGAGACGAAGCTGATCGCCGCCCATCCTCGGATCCGCGCGGACGCGGGCAGAGCCGCGATTCAGCGTGGGCCGCTCGTCTACTGCGTGGAGGAGGCCGATAACGGCAAGCCGCTCTCCTCGCTCTCCTTGGCGGAGGAGCCGCGCTTGGCCGAACGGGCGGTCTCCGATCTTCTCGGAGGCTGCGTCGTTATCGAAGGGAACGGAGTCGTCGCCGAGAATTCCGGATGGGAAGAAGATCGTCCGTACCGTCCTTTGAACAAGCGGAGCAAAGAGGTTCGCTTCAAGGCGATTCCGTATTACTTGTGGGGCAACCGCGAGCCTGGCGAAATGAGCGTTTGGCTAAGGTATTGATTCGAGGGGGGAGACTCAAGAGATGCTGGATTTCTCCGCCGAACGCGGAATCGTTCCGCAATCGAAGGGATCCGCGCCGATCAAGTCGATGAGCCTGTAATTTGCGCAAAAACGAATGAAATTTGCGGACAAGAATTGGCCGGTCAGCGAAAGCTGATCGGCTATTTTGCGTTCATTTTTATGGGAAGGGCGAATGTGGCGAATGTTGAGAAGAAATAGGGCTCGCTAAGGCATTATTTGGAACGGCGACTATGAAAAATCACTGAAATATTCAAGCCTCGTGTAGATATTTGGCGCAAATATTTGTTTGGATAACACAAGGTAAAGGCTTTCAAATTCAATGGATTTCCCATGTTACATGGCGTGTAAACTTCGAAACCCCTCTGTATTATTGCGGTTTTTAAAGGACAAATATTTGGCGCAAACAAATCGATATTTTTACCCAAATATATTGACTTGTATTAGGGCGTGGGTTATTATCAGAACGTAATAAGTGTTTGCTCTGTGTTAAATGTAAATATTTGGACTGATTTGGCGCAAAATTCAGATGGAGAGTGCAGAAATGAACAAACTTAGAATGGCATTCATCGGCGTAGGAGATATGGGTTCGCATCATTGCATCGGCTTCGATCTGTTGCCGGAATGCGAAGTGAAATACATTTGCGACATGAATCGGGCGAACGTGGACCGTACGCTAGCTGAGCTTACGAACGGCAAACCCGAGATCGTGACCGATTATAAGGAGCTTCTACATAAAGACGACATCGACGCCGTCGTCGTCAGCGTTCCGAATTTTCTCCACCGGGAAGTGGCGGTCTCCTTCCTCGAGGCCGGCAAGCACGTGTTCCTCGAGAAGCCAGTCGCCCATACGATCGAGGATTGCGATGCGATCATCGCCGCGGCGGAAGCGAACGACCGCATTCTCCAGATCGGGCTCGTCTATCGCTACTCGAACGTTTATCGCCGAATGGCGGAGGAGCTGGAAAGAGGCCGTCTCGGCGAGGTGAAGCTGATGTGGTGCAAGGAGTTCCGCGATCCTTTTCCTCCGGCCGATTGGTTCTACGACAAGAACAAGTCCGGCGGCGCGCTGGTCGAGAAGGACTGCCACCACTTCGACATCTTCAACTGGATGATCGGCTCGAAGCCGGTAAGGGTATTCGCGACGGGCGGACAGCATGTCATGAAGCAGGGGCAGCCGAACGTGATTACGAACTCTTACAGCCACTATCCGGCGAAGCCGATCGAAGACGTCTCCATCGTAGACCACGCATGGGTGACGATCGAATACGAGAACGGCAGCAAGGCGAATTTGGGCTTGTGCATGTACCTGAAGCCTCGCAACTTAACGGGAGACGGCTTGGAGATCGGATTGATCGGCGAGAACGGCGCGCAGATGGTCGCGAAGAACGACAAGACGATCGACATCGTCGGAGGCGGCGACTTCACCCGGGATCATCTGGATATCGACGTGACTTCCGACTCGATCATGGGCGGGCATACCGGCGGGCAGACGCAGAGAATCGAATTCGTCCGCAGCGTTCGGGAAGGCACGAAGCCGTTCGCTTCCGCGCAAATCGGTCGGGATGCGCTTCTTATCGCGCTGGCGGCCGAGAAATCGATCGTGGAAGAACGTTATGTGTACCTGCATGAATTCTCCAAGTAAGGGGTGTCCGAATGAAGAACCGTCTGAGGAGATATGACACATCCGTATTCTTTCTGTTCATCGCCCCTTGGATCATCGGCTTTACGCTCTTTTTTCTCATTCCTTTCGGCACCTCCGTGTTCTACGCCTTCACCGACGCGCGGCTGCCGGGAGCCGTCGATTACGACTTCATAGGCTTCTCCAATTTCCAAGAGATGCTGAACAATCCGACCTTCGGCAAAAGCTTGCTGAACACGCTCTACTTCGTCGGAGTCGGCGTTCCGGTCGTGACGGCGGGCATGCTGCTGCTAGGGCTGCTTCTGAACATGAACGTCAAGGGGATCGCTCTTTATCGCACGTTCTATTATTTGCCCACGCTCGTGCCGATCGTGGCGACGGTCATTATCTGGAGGCTCGTCTTCAACTCGGAGTTCGGCATCCTGAACGCGGGTTTGTCCGTCTTCGGCATCGGCAAGACCGACTGGCTCGGGAGCGAGGGGCTGATCAAGCCCGTCATCATTCTGCTTCAAGTCTGGATATCGGGAAGCGGCGTGCTGATCTTCCTGGCCGCGCTGAAGAACGTGCCGAAGCATCTGTACGAAGCGGTTCGCATCGATGGGGCGAGTCGACTTAGAGCCTTCTTCACCATCACGCTGCCGATGATCAGCCCGTCGATCCTGTTCGTCGTGATCATCCAGACGATGTACAACTTCCAGATGTTCACGGAAGCGCTTCTTCTCACGAAGGGCGGGCCGAACTATGCCGCTTACACGTTCGTCTACAACATTTACAAGTCGGCCTTTACGGATTTGCAGTTCAGCATGGCCATGGCGCAATCGATCTTCTTGTTCGCAATCATCTCGCTCGTTACCTTCGTTCTGATGAAGCTGTCCAACCGTTTCGTCTATTACGAAGGAGAGAAATAAGGGGGAAAAGGCATGAGCGCATCTACGAAACGATTGTTCTCGCAAACGGGCAAATACGCGTTGCTGACAGTCGTCCTGGCTCTATTCGCCGGACCTCTGGCCTGGATGCTGTCGACGATGCTGAAGACGAAGGCGGAGACGTACAAAGCTCCTCCCTCGCTGCTTCCGGAATCCTTGAATTTCGAATCTTTTAACCGGCTCTTCGAGGTCCAGCCGTTGATGTGGAGATGGATCGGGAACTCGTTTATCATCTCGATCCTCGTGGTCATCGGGGTGATCCTCTCCAGCTCCATCGTCGCGTACGGCTTCTCCCGGTTCTCGAACAAATACAAAAACCGGCTGTTTCCGATCGTTCTGATGACGATGATGATCCCGCCTTCCGTCATGATGATTCCGTCCTACGTGCTGTTCACGAAGCTGCATTGGGTCGATACCTGGCTGCCGCTTATCGTGCCGGCCTGGCTGGGAGGCGCCTACTACATCTTCCTGTTCCGGCAATTCTTCATGTCGATTCCCCATGAGCTGGACGAAGCGACGTACCTGGACGGCGGCAATCGCTGGACGGTATTCTCCAGGGTCATCCTGCCGTTGTCGAAGCCGATCGTCATGACGACCGTTATTTTCGCCTTCGTGAACACTTGGCTCGATTTTCTCGGACCGTTCCTTTATATCAAAAACAACGAGATGTTCACGCTGAGCGTCGGCTTGCAGCTGTTGATCGGACAGACGAGCCAGGACTTTCCGGCGCTTGCCGCCGGCGCGTTCATCAGCATCGTTCCAATCGGCCTCCTGTTCCTGTTCGCGCAGCGCTACATTGTCGAGGGGGTGATGCTGACAGGTTCGAAGGGGTAACCGGCAAGGCGTACGAATGATCCAAATCTGACGTTTTCAAAAAATTCCAAAGGGGAACTGAACATGGAGACAAACAGAAAGCGATTGTTGAGTTTGTTTACGCTGACCTTATCGATGGGGATTGTCTTGGCGGGCTGCGGAGGCGGCAACAATAATTCGGGCGAAGCGTCGAGCCCGGCTCCTAGCGGAAGCGGCCAAGCCGCTCAAGCGGGCGGTTCCGACGAGAAGGCGACCATTACGTATTCCCAATGGGGAACGGCCGAAGAGCTGCAGAGAACCCAAGAGCTTCTGAACAAATTCATGGAAGCCAACCCGAACATTACGGTCAAGCTGGAAGGCAAGGATTGGGGAAGCTACTGGGACGGCCTGACCGCCAACGCCGCGGGCGGAACCCTTCCGGACGTCTTCAAGACCAGCTACGCCTACATCGATAAGTACGCCGAGCTGGGGATCTTTAAGGAGCTGGACGGCCCGCTCGCGGACAACGGCTTCGACTTGACCAATATTGACGAGAGCTTGCTCGGATTACATAAATACGACGGCAAACAAGTGTCTCTTCCGATCGACGCCAACGTCATCGTCTGGTACTACAACAAAGCGATCTTCTCCGATCCGGCCAAGAATCCGAAGGGAGCGCAGGTTCCTTCCCTGGAACCGACGTGGGACGAGATTCTCGACATCGCGACGAAGATGACGCTGGACAAGAACGGGAAGAATCCGGGAGAGGACGGCTTTGACGGCAATAACATCGTGCAATGGGGGATGTCGGTGTCCCCGGGATCCACGATGGATTGGTTCCTGGAGCCGGAGCTCTGGTCCAACGGCGCGAAGCTCGTCAACGACGACGATTCGCTCGCGCTGGACACGCCGGAGGCGCGCGAGGTGCTTAACTTCTTCATCGACGCGACCAAGAAGCAGATCAACACGACCCCGGCTCAAATCGAAGGTCTCGGCGGTCAAGTCAACCTGGCTCTCACGACCGGCAAGGTCGCGATGAACCCGGGCGGCAACTGGAACACGACGAACTTCAAGGAAGCGAACATCGATTACGGCACCACTTATCTGCCGAAATTCAAGGAAACCAAGACGGTCGTGCAGCCGGCGGGTATCGCCATCTCGAGCAACACCAAGCATGAAGCCGCCGCTTACAAGCTGCTCTCGTGGCTGGCCGGCCCGGAAGGCCAAACGGAACTGGCCAAGCAAGGATATTCGATTCCGGCCAACAAGGCGGCATCCGCGGCCTACCTCGAGACGGCGGGCGAAGAAAACAAGATCTTCCTTGACGCGCAGCAGTTCGGCATCATCTCGCCGTTCACGGCGAAGAAGACCGATCTGGTCTGGACGTATGGCGAGCAATCGCTTAAGAACCCGCTCGCGGGCGACGGGGACCTGGATGCGGCCATCAAGGACTTGCAATCGAAGCTGCAGTAATTCGGCATGATTCGATAAGGGGGAAGGAGCGTTCGATCGCTTCTTTCCCCTTTATTTGCTTATGTTAGGGGGCCTGATGTGACGGGGTTTATTGACTATTGCGGGATAGAACTATACAATAAATTTGGCGCAATCAATCGATAGTTGCCGCAATTTTGTTTGATTTCATTCGAAACGGGAATAGAGAGGAATGTCACATGGCTAAGTTGAAGGACATTGCGGAGCAGGTGGGGGTCTCGATCTCGACGGTATCGAGAGTCATGAAGAACGATTCGACCCGATCCGTGAGCGAAGAAACCCGCAAGAGAATATGGGAGACCGCGGAGAAGCTCGGCTACAAGGCGAGCCGTTCGGACAAGGGCGGAAGATCCGAATCCAAGGCTGCGGCCCATATCGGCTGCGTCGTTGCCATTCCTCAGAACAAATACAACAATCCTTATTTCTCCGTCATCCTGGAAGGCATCGAGAAGGAATTGGGGGAGATCGGCCTGCGGCTGGAGTTCGTCTACAGCATCGAGAATCAGGGAGACATCCAGCAGCTGCAATCGCTCGTGAAGGAGCATCGGATCGACGGCATGATCATCGTCGAACGGATCGACTCGGACGCGTATCAATGGATTAAATCGAACGTAAAGGTCGTCGTCGGCGTCGATCTGTCGGACAAGAGCATCCCGGTCGTCTGCTACGACCGCGAAGGCGCGGCCAAGGAAGCCGTGGCCCATCTCATCAAGCAAGGTCATAAGCGGATCGGATATATCGGGGGGCCGGAGCTAAGCGATCCGTTCCGGCAGGAGAAGCGGTTCCTCGGTTACCAGAGCGCGATGCGGGAAGCCGGGCTCGAGACGGACGACAACTGGATCATCGACGTGAAGTGGGACGTGTCTCTAAGCTACGAATTGACCAAGCAAGCGTTCGAGAAGGAGGGCTACGCGCCGACGGCGATCTTCGCGGCGAGCGACATGATGGCCATCGCGGCTATGCGCGCGGCGACGGAACGGGGCTTGCGGATTCCGGAGGACATCGCCATCGTAGGCGTCGACAACATCGAGATCTCGGAATTCACGTCGCCGCCTCTGACGACGATCCATGTCCCGAAGATCGAGATGGGAATGTACGCCGTCAAGCTTCTGCTAGACTATATGAATAACCGCTATGCCTTGCCGGTTCGCATGACGATCCCCTACCGGATGGTCTATCGCCGTTCCTCGGAATCGCAGGCGGCCGCAGCCGTCCGGCATTCTTGACCGAAGCGCGCGGAAGGAAGAGCGGCAAGCAAGAAGGGTTGGCCCCCGGGACATTCGATGTCTTGGGGACCAACCCTTCTTGCGTAGATTTTTATATTCTCACGCGGGCTTTGGCGGATCGCGCGTAATCGGACGGCGGCATGCCGGTCGACTTCTTGAAGTCCCGGGAGAAGTAGTGAATGCTGCCGTACCCGAGCATAGCGGCGATCTCCGTGAAATTGTACTGCTGCTCGCGGATGAGCGTCTTGGCTTCCTCGATCTTCAATTGCTTGAAATACTCCATCGGGCCGGTTCCGGCTTGCGCGTGGAAGATTTCCTTCAGCCTGCTCTTGCCGAGATGAAGCTCCCGGCACAGCCGGTCGATCGTAAGCGCCTCGGAGAGGTGCGAACGCATGAACGCGATAATCCGTTGAACCGTCTGCTGCTCCGCTTTCTCGGTCTGGAAGGAAGCGGGTTTGCGCGCGGCCAGTCCTTCGGAATTTTTCGCATCGTCCAGCTGCCTGATCAATTGAATCAAGAGAGTCTCCAGATAATTGCGCATCGCCTGTTCGCTCGCGAACGGCGCGTCATGCCGGCTGATCAGTTCATGCGAATGCGAGCTGTCGTAAGGCGGTTCGAAGGAGTGAAATCCTTCTTGGAGAAGCTGAGACAACAAATTCCGCTCTCTGGTGCCGAGCCCGAGGATCAGGTTCTCGAATCGGGCCATATACGGAGAGGTACATTCGAAGGAGAGGACGAATAGGTTGGGCGGCTTATGCTGCTGGCCGACCTGAACCGTGTGGAATTCGCCCGGCTTATGGAATATAATCGTGCCCTGCTCGAGCTGGTGCGTGCGGTCGTCCGCCCGGACCTCCACGGAGCCCTTGTCCACGTACAGCAGCTCCCAGAAATCGTGCTGCTCGCCTTCGAACACGTACCCCTTCGCGAATTCGAAGTAATGGAACGAGATCAGCTTGCGCACCGCGATCATCTCTTTGAGCGTATGGCGAGCGAAATCCATCGGCCGACCTCTTCCTTTCCGTGCATAGTCTTCCTCTTTGTTCGACTCGAGCGAAATAAACATGATAATTCATGTACAATTCCTCGAAACGGGTCGGATGGAACGAATAAACATGATATTTCACGTACATTTCCTCGATTTGTTCGACGCGAGCGAAATAAACATGATAATTCATGTACAATTCCTCATCCGTGTCAAAGAGTCCGAATTAAGCATGATTTTTCACGTACATTTCCTCATCGAAACGAATGAGAAATCTAGGGCTCTAGCTTATACGATCTGCTTCTACGATCCTCTATTTGCATTCTATTATAATTCCTTTTCGCCTTGTGCAAAAGGTCCGGCTGATTTGATAAAGTCGGCGTGCGGGAGGGCTTCTATAATAGGTATAGACAATCGTAAAAGGAGGCTGCCGCCACGATGAAAAAGGGAATCAACATTTGGTCTTTTCCGGCAGGAATGAGCATTGAGGAGAGCATCGCGCTCGCCAAGGACGCCGGATTCGACGGCATCGAGCTGTCGCTGAACGAGACGGGTCCGCTGGGGCTCGATAGCACGGCTGAAGAGGTTCGCAACATCCGCCGATATGCGGACGATACCGGAATCGAGCTCTCCAGCCTCGCGAGCGGCCTTTATTGGGATTACCCTCCGACCAGCGAGAATAAGGAAGTTCGCGCCAAGGCATTTGACGTTGCGCAGAAGCAGCTGGAGTTCGCCGCGGAGCTTGGCGTCGATACCGTCTTGATCGTTCCCGGCGCCGTAGGAGTCGACTTCATTCCGGATGCCCCCGTCGTGCCTTACGACCGCGCATACGACAACGCTTTGTCTTTCTTCTCGGATCTCGCGAAGATAGCGGAAGCGCATAAGGTCTCGATCGGCATCGAGAACGTATGGAACAAGTTCCTTCTGTCTCCGCTCGAGATGCGCGGATTCATCGATACGATCGGCTCCGACTACGTCGGGTCGTACTTCGACGTCGGCAACGTCGTGTATTCCGGCTATCCGGAGCACTGGATCTCTATCCTGAACAAGCGGATCAAGAAAGTTCACTTCAAGGATTATCGCCGGCAAGCGGGCGGGCTGCACGGATTCGTCGATCTGCTGGCGGGCGACGTCGATTATCCGGAAGTCGTACGCGCGCTGGAAGCGATCGGCTATGACGATTACGTTACGGCGGAGATGATTCCTCCTTATACTCACCATACGAAGCAAATCGTTTACAATACATCCGCGTCGATGGACGCGATTCTGGGAAGGACGGTACGCTAATGCTGAACATCGCGCTGATCGGTCTTGGATTCATGGGGAAGACCCATCTGGAAAACTATCTTCGCCTCGAGAGGGAAGGGGCGCCCGTTCGCGTCGTGGCGCTGTGCGACGTCGATGAGGCGAAGCTGAACGGCGAAGGGGGCGCCGGCAACATCGAGACGTCCTCGGAGCATGCGATCGATTACGGCCGTTTCCGCAAATACACGTCGGTACAAGAGATGCTAGATAACGAGAAGCTGGATATCGTCGATATCACGCTGCCGACCTTCCTCCATCGCGACGTGACCGTTCAATGCCTGAACGCGGGCGCGAACGTCCTGTGCGAGAAGCCGATGGCGATGAACGCCGCCGAATGCGACGAGATGATCGCGGCGGCGGAAGCGAACGGCAAGCAGCTCATGATCGGGCAGTGCCTGCGTTTCTGGCCGGCCTACGTCTATCTGCAAGAGCTCGTGACGAGCGGCAAGTTCGGCGCGGTGACGAGCGGGTATTTCTACCGCGGAGGCGGAACGCCTTCCTGGGGGCCGTGGGTGCTTCGCAAAGAGCAAGGCGGCGGCGCGCTTCTCGACATGCACGTTCACGACACGGACATGGTCAACTGGCTGTTCGGCAAGCCGCAAGCGGTATCCACGACCGGCCGTAACGTTATTGCAGGAAGCGGGTACGACATCGTCTCGACGAATTACCGGTATGAAGACGATAAGATCATTACTTCTCACGTCGACTGGACGCTGAACGGCGACTTCGGCTTCGAGATGGGCTACAAGGTCAACTTCGAGCGCGGCAACGTGCAGTTCGACGGCAGCAGCGTCAAGGTGAATCCGAACGGCGAGCCTGGCTTCCACGCCGAGCTTCCTGCCGATCAAGGCTATTATTATCAGCAGAAGGAGTTCACCGAAGCGATTGCGAAGGGGCAGGCGGTCGAAGCCGCCACTCCGGCCAGCACCAAGGCGAGCATCGAGATCGTGACGGCGGAGAGGGAATCGGCGGACCAACGCGGAGCGTGGGTCTTGGTACCGTAACGGTTGCCTTCATGACGGAACGATATACGCTGCCTTATCGTCCGGAGACGGAGGAATTGTCCGAGGAGGATTGGAGCCGTATCCCGCCGCTGGCGATCGACCGGCAACAATGGCTGTTCCCGGACCATCCTCCGAAGACGGAGGTTAGAGCTTACTATGATAACGCGTTTATTCGCCTGCGATTTCGGGTGTTCGAGGAGTCGCCGACCATCCGGCATTTGGCCGACCACGCTCCCGTCTACGAGGACAGCTGCGTCGAGTTTTTCCTGCAGCCGCTGCCGGGGGAAGACGCTCGTTATCTCAATTTCGAGCTGAATGCCGCGGGAGCCTTGCTCCTCGAGATAGGCGGGGAGGGGGAGAAACGGCGGAAAGTCGACGCGGACCGAGGCGAATTCGCGATCCGTTCCGCGGTCGGCTTGTCCGATCCTGCGAGCGGCCGAACGTATTGGGAGCTTGCGCTCCGAATTCCGTTCGCGTTCTTGCGCCGATGGTACCCGGATTTCCGTCCGGACCCGGATGTCGTCATGCGGGGGAATTTCTACAAGTGCGGAGACCGAACTCCGGTTCCGCACTATCTGAGCTGGAATCCGGTCTCTTCCGAACGGCCGAACTTTCACCTCCTCGATAACTTCGGGGAACTCGTTCTCTCCAGCGCCGGTAAGGAGGAAGGGGATTTAGGATCCCGCGACGTATGAAGTTGAACAGCATTAAAGTCAAGCTGGCGGCAGCGTTTATCCTGCTGATCTTGATTCCTCTGTCTCTGCTCGGCTATATGAGCGTCCACCAAGCCTCCTCGATGATCGAGCGGGATTCGGCGTCGTCGCGAGAGACGATCGTCGAGAATAAAGCGTTGACCTTGGAAGAAATGATGAGAACCGTAGAGAGCTTGTCGACGGAGATCTTCACGAATCTGGATGCCATTAACATCACATCGGGCGAGGGCTTCGTGAACGCCAACGATCGGGACGAAGCGAGGAACAGCTTCCAGCAAAGGGCGACGAGCACGACGACCGGATTCTCCTATGTGTCCCGGGTGGCGATCTTCGCCGAGGACGGGAAGATCCACGGAGATGCCGGCGTGGTGAACAAGTCGAGAGACTCCACGCCGTTCCGGGAGCGGACCTGGTATAAGACGGCTATGTCCGCGCCCGGCCAAGTATTCTGGCTGGGCGCGAACCCGGCCGACTTCAGCCAGACGGCGACGGAAGGCGAAGAGGTCATCAGCCTCGTGCGCACCATCAATAAGAAAGCGACCTTGACGCCGGTCGGCGTCATCAAGATCGACTTGGACATCGGCGAGCTGATCGAACGCGCCGGCTTAGCCGGTTCGGAGCTGGACTCCTATTCGTTGGTGGATGCCGAAGGTAGCAACGTGCTGGGGGCGCTGCTGCCAAGTCGCGAGGATTGGCGGCTGCCGGATGGCAGCCCTGCGAATTCGAGCGAAGGGGACGAGCCGACGGCCGACGCGGCGAGCATGATCTCGGATGTCGACGGGGAGAAGCGCGTCGTTGCCTACCGCCCTATCGAAGGGACGGAATGGACTTTGATTTCTTCCACGCCGTTGTCCGCTCTGACCAAGGAGCTGCAATCGATCAAGCGTCAGACCCTGCTGCAGATCGCGATCTTCGCCGTGATCGCCCTCGCTGCCGCCCTGCTATTCTCGCAGCGGATGACAGGAGCGATCGCGCGACTGTCGGGCGCGATGAAGAAGGTGGAGAACGGCGATTTGAACGTCCGCCTGTCCTCTTCCTCCAAGGACGAGATCGGCGCGCTGACGCAGAGCTTCAACGAGATGGCGGGACGCCTCGCGACCCTCGCGTCGGGCGTCGGCAAGTCCAACGACGTGCTGAACCGGACGGTCGCATCGATGATGACCAGCGCGGAATCGGTGCGCGCGTCCTGGGAAGAGACGACGAAGTCGGTGCATGAGATCGCCATCGGCGCGAACGAGCAATCCGAGTCGGTGCAGCGCGGCGCGGATATGACCGACGAATTGGCAGCCGCGATCGAACGCTCCGTCGGCCGGATCGGCCATGCCGCGGAATTGGCCGAGGTAGCGAACCGGTACGGCGAAGAAGGCAAGCAATCGATCGCCGAGCTGACCCGGATGGCCGAGCGCAGCACCGAATCCGTTCGGGAGGTCACGGAGCGTACGCGGAAGCTGGCCGAACAATCCAAGCAGATCGGGGAGATCGTGAAGCTGATCCGGGAGATTGCCGCGCGCACGAACATTCTGGCGATCAATGCTTCGATCGAAGCGGCTCGCGTAGGAGCTTCCGGCAAGGGATTCCTTGTCATCTCCGACGATGTCCGCGCGCTGGCCGACCAGGTCAAAGTGTCTTCCCAGCACATCGAAGGCATCGTGGAGGAATTGGCCGCGGATACGGATAAGGTCAGCCAGCATGCGGCTTCGCTGCTCGGGGACATTGAACGGCAGGATCGTCTTATCGGCCTTAACGCGGAGTCGTTCGATCGGCTGCTGGGCGCAATCGACACGATGCACGAGAGCATGCAGCAGCTGAGCCTCGACGCTTCCGCCATGAACGAAGGCAATCGCAGCATCGTCGACCAGATGCAGGGCATCTCTTCCGTCGCGGAGCAAACGGCGGCGGCTTGCGAGCAGGTCGCCTCGTCTGCGGAGGTGCAGAACGATGCCGTCCGTCATCTGTTCGACCGGATGGCGGACATCCGCGAGCAGATCGCCGTTCTGGGCGACAGCGTCAGCCGGTTCCGTTCCGGCGGCTCGGAATAGCCAGTCGAATTAACTCCTTAAGCCCGCGCTATCTTCGGATGGCGCGGGCTTTTTGCGGCGGCGGAATGCTTTAAACCCTGATAAATAAACTTTTAATCCTTGAAAAAGGTAGGTAATGGTACTTTATAATGAATGAAGATAAGAATGGAGTTGAAGCAGTTGCATCCATTCTTATTCTTTATTTGGCTGATTAACGATTTCGAGTCCGCCGAACCATGCGGGCAACAGAAAGTCATAAGAACAACGAATTGATCCAAATATAGCTTTAGAAGACCGCGAGGAGGCATACAGATTGGCAACCATTCATCCATACAAAGACAAGGAACCGGACATTCACGAAACGGCGTATTTGGCTAAGGGAAGCGTCGTGACGGGGGATGTCCGCATCGGCAGGGAGACTAGCATTTGGTACAACTCGGTAATCCGGGGCGACGTCGCCCCGACGATCATCGGCGAGAGAGTCAGCATCCAGGACAATTCGACGCTTCACCAGAGTCCCGGCAATCCGCTTATCATCGAAGACGACGTGACGGTCGGCCATAACGCCGTTCTGCACAGCTGCACCGTTCGCAAAGGCGCCTTGGTCGGGATGGGCGCCATCGTGCTGGACGGAGCGGAGATCGGCGAAGAGGCGATGATCGGAGCGGGAGCACTCGTTCCGCCGGGCAAAAAGATTCCGCCGCGCACGCTGGTCGTCGGTTCTCCGGCCAAGCCGATGCGCGAGCTTAACGAGAACGATCTCGCCGATATGCGGCGGATCCGTAGGGAATACGTGGAGAAAGGCCAATATTACAAGCGGCTGGAATCGTAAACCGCCGCGCCTCGCGCCCGCTAATGGGACGCGAGGTTTTTTCTTTTGCCCAAAACAGACAAAATACGTATGTTCGGAAGGATCGGAGGGAAATTTAACATCGGCACGCTTGGCGGACGGAGTAGAAGACATTATCGTCCGGACCAAGACTAATCCTTGCAGGGGAGTGTATGAAAATAGGCATCTTAAGCGGAAATCCCAAAAACGAGCCTTTGCATTATGGCGAAGCATACGATCTGTGGCAATTCTCCATGGCGGCGAAAGGCTGCGTGTCCGGCTACCGGGCGCTGAGCTTCCATGCCGGCGACAAAGAGTTGAAAGCCATCATCGGCGACGCCATTAACCAAGCCGAGCTTGAAGCTTCGGAATGCGACGAGATTCTGGTCCATAACGGAATCGCTCCGCCTCCCGGGCTTCCGGAGCGTCCCGAGGCGAAGCTGGAGGACATTCCGGTCGGAGCTCGATTCGCCGATCAGGAGATCGCTCCGATGCTTTCGGCCGATATGGCCGCCGGACTGGTGGTCTGCAGTCAGATCATGGCCAAGTGCATTCGCGAAGACGTCGGGGCCTTGTTCGCGAAGTACCATGCCACGAAAGCGGCACTCGGCTTGAAATCGCTTCGTCTCGCGAAAGAGAAGGGCTGGCTGATTCCGCCCCCGCTGCAGATCGTCCGACCCGAACTCGAAGAAGCGCGCAAGTAAACAGGCCGGAAACAACCGGTTATGCCGATTAGCGGGGGGAAGCGGATGAGAAAGAAAGCGGCGGCCTTTCTGGCCGCTATAACGTTATGCTGGACGCTGGGAAGCGCGGCGCCGGCATCCGCGTACGAAGGCGGGGCTTACCATTTCGGCTTCAAGAAGAGCAAGGGAGGGCAGCTTCCCTCCATCGCCGAAGAAGGGTTCATGCCGATCCTGAAGAAGCACGAAGCCATCTTTCTCGGGAATACGGCCGTCAAAGAGCTCTACCTCACCTTCGACAACGGGTACGAGAACGGCTATACCGGTCCGATTCTCGACGTCCTGAAGAAGAAGCAGGTGCCCGCCGTCTTCTTCGTCACGGGCCATTACGTCAAGACCGAGCCGCAATTGCTGAAGCGGATGGCCGACGAAGGGCACCTGATCGGCAATCACTCCTGGAGCCATCCCGACATGACGCAGGTGTCGTCCGCTCGGATCAAGGAGGAGCTGGATAAGGTCAACCAAGAGGTAGCCAAGCTGACGAACCAGTCGTCCATGAAGTTCGTTCGGCCGCCGCGCGGCATCTTTAACGACCGGGTGCTGGAGGTAAGCAAGCAGCTCGGCTATACGAACGTCTTCTGGTCGATCGCCTACCGGGATTGGGAGACGAATCTCCAGAGAGGCGCCAATTACGCTTATACGAACGTGATGAACCAATTGCACCCCGGCGCGGTCATATTGCTCCATTCGGTATCGCGCGATAACGCCCAAGCCTTGGAGAGGATCATCGACAGCGCCAGGGGCCTCGGTTACGAATTCAAGCGCTTGGACACCCTAGACGTGAAGGTTTACCTCTAAAGCTGCGGAGCAAGCTCTGCGGCTTTTTCACATTTTCGCCATTTGTAATCCTTGCCCATCCCCCATATAATTGGAATATCTCAGCAAAAGTAAACGGGTGTTCATTAATGCAAACGCTAAAGGAAGAAATCAAACACCGAATCCTATCCGCCGCGTTGGACGAATTCGATCTTCACGGCTATTCCCAATCCTCCATGAGGCGGATCGCCGCCGAGGCCGGAATCGCGACGGGCAATATCTACCGTTATTACGGCAACAAAGAGGAACTGTTCCAAGCCCTCATTCGGCCCACCTATCTTCAGTTTATGAATCTTATCCTGACGATTAAGGAAGAAGTGCGCGGGAATCTGTTCAAAGACGTTCCCGAGCAAATGGGGCTGGTCGACGCGACCTTCAACCGTCTGATCACTCTTCTCGAGGAGTCGCGCAAGGAGACCAAGATCCTGCTCACCCAGAGCCAAGGCTCCTCCTTCGAGCACGCCAAGCGGGAGCTCACCGACATTATCGTGCAAATCTTCGAGAGCGTCATTTTCCATGGCGAAGGGGACATCGGCCCTAACGAGAAGACGGCGGTTGCCATATTGGCGCTAACGATTGTCGAGGGGGTATGCATAACGTTGCAGAACGTTACGGAACGCGAGCAGATTCGTCACTCCTTCGTGGAATTGGCCGCGGTGTTTGCGGCGGGTCTTAAAGAGAAGGCGAAGGCGTAACCTCTTTTTTTGTTTGAATAATGAACATCCGTTTACTTATGGGAGACAAGTTGATATTGGAAAGGAAAGTGGAATCATTCATGGCGAAGCTTCTGTACCGAATCGGAAAATGGTGCGTTCGGCGCCCCCTGGCCGTCATACTTATATGGGTGCTGCTATTAGGCGGTGCCGCGGCCCTCGGCACGATCTTCAAAGGGCCGATCAGCAACGAAATGTCCATTCCGGGCACGAAAGGCCAAGACGCCCTGGATTTGTTGAACAAGGAGTTTCCTCAGGCGACGGGCGGAACGATACGGATTATTTTCGCCGCCGGGGAAGGGACTTTGGATGAAGCGTCGAATTCGCAAGCGATACAGAAGACGCTCGAAGAACTGCGCAAGGATCAAGCCGTCTTGAACGTTGCGGATCCTTTCCAGTCGGGAACTATTAGTCCGGACAAAACGATCGGATACGCCGACGTGATTTACAACGTGGCGGCAACGGAAGTCAGCGAGGATTCCAAGGAACACGTCCAGGAAGCGATCGGAATCTCGCGCGAAGCGGGAGTTCAAACCGAGCTGGGCGGAGACGTTCAGATGTCCGAGCTCGAGATTCTCGGCGTATCCGAATTGATCGGCATCGCGTTCGCGTTCCTTGTGCTGATCATTACCTTCAAATCCTTCCTAGCGGCCGGATTGCCTCTCGTTACGGCGTTGGTCGGCGTCGGTATCGGCATGATGCTCGTTTATTACAGCGCGAATTTCTTCTCGATTACGTCCACGGGCACCATTCTGGCGGTCATGCTGGGCATCGCGGTCGGAATCGACTACGCGCTGTTCATAATATCGAGGCATCGCCAGCAGATGGCGGAAGGCGTGGAAGCGAAGGAGTCGATCGCCCGCGCCAACGCCACGGCGGGCAGCGCGGTTATTTTCGCCGGATTGACCGTCATCATCGCGCTTGCGGGTCTCAGCATCGTCAACATTCCGTTCCTTACCGTCATGGGCCTTGCCGGAGCGTTTACCGTCCTCATCGCGGTCATCGTTGCCGTCACGCTGCTTCCGAGCATTCTCGGTTTGGCGGGAGCCAAGCTGGCGCCTAAAGCCAAGAAGCAGGCAAGCAGCCCGAAATCGGGCAAGAAACCGTTCGCGTACCAATGGGCGAAGTTCGCGTCCCGGTATCCGATTCCCGTCGTCATCGTCGTGGTCGCTTTGCTCGTTATCATTGCTTTGCCCGCCAGACATATGGAGCTCGGGCTTCCCGACAACGGGGCCAAACCGCTGGATTCCACGGAGCGCAAGGGCTACGATCTGCTGTCCCAAGGCTTCGGCCCGGGTTTTAACGGTCCTCTAGTCGTCGTGGTGAAGGGCAGCGGGTCCGGGGACATCGCCCAGGAGGCGGCCGCGGAGGCGGATAAAATCAAGCAGCTTCCGAACGTAGCCGTCGTCTCCCCGCCGATTCCGAACCAGACGGGGGACTTGGCCCTGCTCAGCGTCATTCCGCTGACGGGACCGAACGATAAAGAAACGAAGCAGCTCGTGCACGGCATCCGGGGCATCGACGAGAAGCTGATGGTAACCGGCACGACGGCTCTGAACATCGATATCTCGGAGAAGCTGAACGACGCTTTCCCGATCTTCGGAGCGGCCATCGTCGTCCTGGCGTTTATCCTGCTGACGCTGGTCTTCCGCTCGCTTCTCGTTCCGATCAAAGCCATCTTGGGCTTTGTTCTGTCGATTATCTCTACGCTCGGAGCGGTCGTCTTCATCTTCCAGGACGGCCATCTGGCGGACGTCTTCGACGTCTCGAACCCCGGCGTCATCCTCTGCTTCCTTCCGATTCTATTGACGGGCGTGCTGTTCGGACTCGCAATGGACTATGAAGTGTTCCTGGTCAGCCGAATGCGCGAGGAGTTTACCCACAAGGGACATGCCAAGAACGCGATCGTGGACGGAATGGGTCTCAGCGGCAGGGTCGTCACGGCGGCCGGTCTTATCATGATCTTCGTGTTCGGCAGCTTTATCTTCGTGGACGATCCGATGATCAAGGTCATGGGCTTCTCGCTGACCGCGGGCGTTCTGATCGACGCCTTCCTGGTTCGCATGACGCTCGTTCCGGCGATCATGGCCCTGCTGGGACGTTCCGCATGGTATCTGCCGAAGTGGCTGGGCCGAATTCTTCCTAACGTCGATATCGAAGGGGATTCGATCCGGAAGGAACTGGAGCAAGCCTGATTTAAGCCGCGAATATATTTATGATCGAAGCGATCTCTTCCTATAAGGGGGAGGTCGCTGTCGTTTATTGCAGGGTTTGCGGGAACATGCGCGAATATAGTTACGTATAGGCGCTATTCTAGCCAGACGTAAATTGAAGGAGGAACATAAATCATGCTGGATGCAATCGCAATGGATCAGCTCAAACAAACGCTAAGGAAGGGAATCGACAACAACGAGGTAGCCGGAGCGAACCTGATGGCGATCCTAGACGGACGCGAGCTGTTCTACCATGAGGACGGCTGGGCCGACCGGGAAGCGGGGCGTCCGATCTCCCGGGATACCATCTTTCGCTTGTACTCCATGACCAAGCCGATTACTGCAACCGCTATCATGATTCTGATGGAACGCGGAATCGTCGATCTGTTCGATCCGGTCGGCCGGTTTCTTCCCGGCTTCAAGAATCAGCTGGTAGAAGAGAACGGAAAATTGGTACCGGCTGTCAGGGAAGTCCATCTTCACGATCTGCTATCGATGACGTCGGGCTTGGTTTACGGCGGAGACAACTTAGCCGGCAAGGGTACGGAGGCGCTGCTGCAAGAGCTCGATCGAAGGCTTCTCGGCGAATCGCCGATGGGAACGCTTGAGGCGATGAACCGGCTGGGCGAGTGCCCATTGGCGTTTCAGCCGGGTTCGTCCTGGCAGTACGGAACCTCCGCCGACGTTCTTGGCGCGGTAGTCGAAGCGGCAACCGGAATGCGGTTCGGAGAGTTTCTGAGGCAAGAAATCTTCGAGCCGCTCGGGATGCGGGACACCGGGTTCTGGGTGCCCGATTCCAAGCAAGCGCGTCTGGCGAAGGCTTACGAAGATAACGGACAAGGCGGGCTCGCGCCTTACACGGGCAACAGGCTCGCCATCGTAAACCGGTTGGATCGCGATCCGGCGTTCGAGTCCGGCGGAGCCGGGCTGACCTCGACGATCGAGGATGCCGCCAGGTTCACGACCATGCTGCTGAAGGAAGGAACCCTGGACGGCGCTCGAATTCTTCGGCCCAGAACCGTCCGCTACTTAACTTCGGCGAACCTGACGGCATGGCAGCAGAACGCCTTCGCTTCCTGGCATACGTTCAGAGGCCATAGCTACGGCAACCAGATGCGCGTCATGACGGACAGCAGGCAAGCGGGCATTCTCGGAAGCGAGGGCGAGTACGGCTGGGACGGCTGGCTTGGATGTTATTTCTGCAATAGTCCTAAGGACGGCCTGACCTTCCTGTTCATGGTTCAGAAGAAGGATGCGGGAACGATGCCGCTTACCCGCAAGCTTCGCAATATCGTGTTCAGCGCCTTATAATTCGGCCGCCAAGGAGGAATGCCATGGAAGACTGGAGGAACCGCCCGGAAATACGGCCTATAGCCGATAGCCAGCATCCGTGCCAAGCTTATGGAAGCTCCGGAATTCCGCCGGCGTCATCCCCTCGGAACGCTTGAAGCAGGAAATAAAGTAGCTCGCCTGCGAGAAGCCCGTCTCGAGCGCGATTTCCTTGACGGATAGCGGAGTGGACACGAGAAGCCGCTTGGCTTGGATCAGGCGGGATTCCAGCACGAAGTCGGGGAACGACTTCCCGAACGTCCGGCCGAACTTGCGGCTGAAGTAATGCGCGCTGTATCCGGCGAGGGCGGCCGCTTGCTCGATGGAGAACGATTCGGCACTGTGGGTGCGGACGTAATTGGCGACGGCCCGGATCTTGTCCGCGGCCGGATCGATGGGAACGTTCAGCCGGTCGGACAGGGTCTGAAGCCGGGTCAGAAGCTCATACAACGTAGAGGCCATGCCGTATTCGTCCTCGACCCGGTACGTTCTCCCCAAGGCAAGCAGCCTGTCCGTCAAGTCGACGAACGGCTCCAGCTCCGTCAAAGCGAACAGCCAAGGCTCGCCGACCCCTTTGCCGTCGAGGAGCTCCTCCAGTCGCTCCCCGAAGAAGTGGACCCACCGAATGGACCAGGGATTCTCCGCATCCGAATAGTATCTCTGCCGCAGGCCGGGGCCGAAGAGGAATCCCTGTCCTTTCGTTAATTCATAACGTTTCCCTTCGGTCAGCAGATACCCCTTGCCTTCAATCACGATATGCAGATTATAGGAACGATCCAAATTGAGATCCGTCGTTCGAAATTCGCGGTTCACGCTATGATCGGGATAATCGCTGTAGCCCCCGATGAAGTCGGGGAAGCAGACATGCCTTGGAAAAAGAGGCTTGGGAAGAAAAATGTGCTCGCGCATGTTGGGGCTCCTTGGATGGGGGCTTTTTCAAGTCATTATACTAGAAATTTCATACCCAAAGGAGCTAACATGAATTCGCCGATTCCTTCAACCGAATTGATTAAAGAGATCGAATATTCCGAGATAGCCTACATGACGGACCGCATGACCGCCATCCAGAATCGGCCGGGGAATCCGGAAGGAATCGAGATACGGCGTTTCGGCAATGCGGTCGCATTTTACAGCAAGACAATGCCGTGGTCCTCGTTCAATACGGTCAAGGGCTTGACGAACCAAGATGCCGACCGATTGGAGGAAATTCTCGATTTCTATAAGAGCAGGGCTCGAAACGTTCATTTGGAGGTCGTTCCTTCCCGCGTCGACAAGACGTTCTTGAAGCGTATGGCCGAGTTAGACTTATATTCGTCGGGTTTTCATTGTTCCTTGATTACGGAACCGAAGACGGCTACGAACGCGAGCGACGGCATCCGGATTCAAGAGCTGAACGAAGATCAGTTCGACCTGTACGCGACCATACACTGCAGAGGCACCGGACTGTCGGATGACGGTATTCCCCATGTCGCCCGGAATAATAAGGTTCTCTATGGCCGTCCGGGTTGGAAGTTCTATCTGGCATTCCTTAACGATTCCCCGGCAGCCGTAGGCGTCATGCATATCCGCAACCGGACTGCCTCCTTAACGTTCGCGGCTACGCTGCCCGAATTCAGAAACCAAGGCTTGCATCGCCAGCTCTTGAACAGAAGGATAGCGGATGCTTTACATAACGATTGCAAGTTGGTTGTCGCCCAATGCTCGTTCCTGTCCCCAAGCCATCGAAACATGGAGCATGCCGGAATGAAGCTGGGTTACCTTCGAACATCTTGGACGGAGAAATAAACGTCAAAGAAACGCGAATCAAATCTATGGATGATCCCGGGTTTAGATCCGAATAGCCGAAAGCTATCATGTATATCAAATATTTTTATGAAATAAATAATGCCGATAGACTATGCTATAATTGAAACGTTAAAGTTGTGTGATGGGGTTGCTCCTTGGCTTGCGGTTGCGATAAAGCAGGAGCGCCTATTTCTTCTGCAAATCTCAGGTTAAGGACGGTAAATATGAGCACTAAACAAATGCATTCAGACGTAATTTTGATCGGTGCCGGAATTATGAGCGCGACCTTGGGTACCTTATTGAAGGAACTGGTGCCCGATTGGAAAATCACTTTGTTCGAGAGACGCGCGGTAGCGGGGGAAGAAAGCTCCAACGAATGGAACAACGCGGGAACGGGACACTCCGCGCTGTGCGAGCTCAACTACACCTCCGAGAAGCCGGACGGCTCCATCGATATTAAGAAAGCGGTCAAGGTAAACGAGGAATTCCAGGTTTCCAAGCAGTTCTGGTCGTACCTGGTGAACAGCAAGCTGATCAAGAATCCGCGCGACTTTATCGTGCCGGTGCCTCATATGAGCTTCGTCCAAGGAGAGAAGGACGTCAACTTCCTGAGGAAGCGTTACGAGGCGCTGTCGAACAATCCGCTGTTCGAAGGGATGGAATATTCCGAGGATCCGGAGAAGCTGAAGGAATGGATTCCGCTGATGATGAAGGACCGGAAGTCCGGCGGACCGATCGCGGCGACTAGAAGCGAAGCCGGAACGGACGTCAATTTCGGCTCCCTGACCCGCATCCTGCTGAGCCACCTGAAGAGCAAGAAAGTCGATATCCAATTCAAGCGCCAGGTCGACGACATCAAGCGCACCGCGGACGGCAATTGGGAGATGAAGATTCGCAACGCCGAGAGCGGAGCCGTCGAACGCCATACGGCGAAGTTCGTCTTTATCGGCGGCGGCGGCGGCAGCCTCCATCTGCTGCAGAAATCCGGAATTCCGGAGGGCAAGGGAGTCGGCGGCTTCCCGGTCAGCGGCCTGTTCATGGTGTGCAAGAATCCGGAGGTCGTCGCTCAGCACCATGCGAAGGTATACGGCCAAGCGCCGGTCGGAGCGCCTCCGATGTCGGTTCCGCATCTGGACTCCCGGTTTATCGAGAACAAGGAATCGCTGCTGTTCGGACCGTTCGCCGGCTTCTCTCCGAAGTTCCTGAAGTTCGGCTCGATGTTCGATCTGATCACTTCCGTCAAGCCGCATAACCTGTTCACGATGCTGGCGGCAGGCGTCAAGAACGCTTCGCTCACGACGTATCTGATCAAGCAAGTCATGCTTTCCAAGGAGAAGCGCATGGAAGCGCTGCGCGAGTTCGTTCCGAACGCGAAGAGCGAGGATTGGGAGCTGCTCGTAGCGGGACAACGCGTGCAGATCATTAAGGATACCGAAGCCGGCGGCAAGGGGACGCTGCAATTCGGCACGGAAGTCATCAGCGCGGCCGACGGTTCGATCGCGGCCTTGCTGGGCGCTTCTCCGGGGGCTTCCACCGCCGTATCCGTCATGCTTGAAGTCATCGAGAAGTGTTTCCCGCAGCACATCAAGGCGTGGGAGCCGAAGCTTCGCGACATGATTCCGTCCTACGGTTTATCGTTGATGAAGAACCCGGATCTTATTCAAGAGCTCAACGAGACGACGAACAAAGCGCTCGGCTTGGGCGGTCAACCGAAGCTGCAGGAAGCGGGCCGCACGGTGTCTTAACACGGAATAGCCGCGTTCTCCTGCAACTTCTCCCGACTGATAGAGGCTGTCGCATAGGTGAATCTATGCGGCAGCCTCTTCGTCGTTTTACCCTACCAGTTAATTATTTATTTATAAAGAATGAGTAAAGCCTGCAACCTAATTCATCCCAACCGAGTATTTATGGTGATACGGTTTCTGTTTAACTTCCCACATTCTTATATTTTTTGTATTATAATACTCATTTGTACGATCAAATTCCAAAGGAGCTAGGAAGCTTATGAGGGTCATTATGATGGAGAAGAACAGGGACGGAAGCCTTATTCCGATCGACGAGAGAGAATGGTCCCTGGAGATGCTGGAGTCCCTTCACCACGTCAATTATTGCGTGATTAACGGCCATGAATATCAGACTTTGGAAGGGAGATTAAACGTCGACAAGGGCCAAATCGAGCTTCTCGTCGTCAAGATGCAGAACGAAGGCTGATAAACAGGGGAAAGAGGGAATGAGCATGCACCCGGATAAGCCGGATAATCTATTAATCAATCGTTTGTTTACGAAAGACGGCGTTCCTCTTCGGATCCTGTCCACCTCGCTGGGAATCGCCTTGCTCGCGAATGCGGCGTTTCTACCGGGGGCCGTCAGTGCCGAAACGGCGTCACCGTCCGCTTCCTCGGGAGCGACGGGCCCTAAGCTGGTGGAATGGTCGAACGAAGCCGTGAAGAAGTATTACGATCCGGCCGTCGACTGGAATCTTCCGCTGCCTTCGGACGAGGAGCTCGACCAGCCCGAACCGCCGCAGGAGCCGACGGTCGTTACCGGAGCCGCTTCGGGAGGGACGACAACCATCGTGAATACGTACTCTTCCGGTTTCGGATGGGACGATCTGCTGTTATATCATCTTTTGTTTAACGGGGGCGGCTCCTATTCTTCGTCTTCATGGTCGAGCGGCCACCGTTCCTACAACTACGGCAGCAGCACGCCTTATAAACCGAAGACGTACTCGAGCGGAACGTTCCAGAACAAACCGGTCGTCGGCTCGACGGTAACGCCGAAGACCTCCAACTCCTCGGGCTCCATTACGAGGCGTTCGACCTCTTCCCAGCCGGGAGGCATCGGCGGCAAATCCAGCAGCCTCGGTTCGTCAAGCTCGTCTTCCGGCAGCTCTTCGAGCTCCGCGTCTTCGGGATCCTCCAAATCCTCCATTTCTTCCAAGTCCTCGAGCTCTTCCAAATCGTCGGGAGGCTTCGGGGGATGACGAACGTCTTCCAAGTGATCGGTCATCCGGACTCCGATCGTGCGCATAAAGTGGAGCAATTGAAGGAGCTGGGCTTCTCCTGGGCCGACCTGGAGGAGGAAGCCTATTGGCTCGACCAGATCGTCGGCATGCGCCGGGACACCTTCGAGGAGCTTCAACAAGCTTCGGAGAGACTATGGCTCATCATGGACAAAACGGTCCGATACGTATGGGGCAAACGGGACTTATACGAATTGCTCGGCGTTCCGGCTATCCTATGGGATCTTCTCGACCTGCTTCCCCTCCCGCCGGAGGGCGTCATCAGCCGTTATGCCCGGTTCGACTTCGCGATCTCGAACGAGGGAACGATCAAGATGCTCGAGCTGAACGCGGATACGCCGACCGGCTATGTGGAAGCCTCCATCGCGACGCCATGGCTCTGCCGATTGGCGGGGATAACGAGCGTCAACGAATCGATGAAGGATCGGGTCGCGGAGGCTTGGGCGGAGGAACGGCCGGATACGGTCGCTTGCGTAAGCTACGGCTCTCACCTTGAGGATTCCGGAACGATCGAAGCTCTGGCCGCCCACAGCGGTTTGCAAGTCAAGCTGGAGGATTGCCTCGAGCTGTGGGTGGATGAAGGAGTACTTAAGAACGGACGATCGGAGCCGATTCATCGGATGTTCGCCCTTTACCCGAAGGAATGGATGGCCATCGACGACGGGGGAGAAGCGCTGGCTTACGCGATCGAGATAGGGAACCTGCAGTTGTTCAACTCCATCCACAGCATCCTTCTGCAGTCCAAGGGCTTGGCGGCCGCCGCGTGGGGCTTATACGAATTGGGGCTGCTTTATGACGCGGAAGAGAGAGAGGCTATCCAACGCTATCTTCTTCCTACCTATAATAAACCCGTGCTTGACGGCAGCTTCGTCTCGAAGTCCATGTTCGGCCGCGAGGGAGGATCCGTCCGGATGTTCGACGAGGACGGCAACTTGGAGATCGAAGACACGGACGGATACGATACGAGCGAGTTCTTCCCGGTCGTTTATCAGAAGCGGGCGGATTTGGCGCGGATCGAGACCGCAGCCGGCAATCTTCATCTTCTGACAGGCGTGTTCGTTATCAATGGGAAGCCTTGCGGCCTGTTAGGGCGGGCCTCCGGAGGGCCGATTACAGGCAATACGAGCCATTTTATCCCGATTGGAGTGGTGTAGCGCCATGAAACGAATTCTTTCAATAATACTAAGCGGAATCGCTTTAAGCTTGCTCCTGAGTTCCTGCGGATACGATCAAAGCCAATCGGTCTTTACGACCTCGTCGGAACCGATGTCCAACGTATCGTCGCCGGGATCCGAAGCGGCATCCAACGTTCGCGTGCCTTGGGACTATCGAATCGTTCAAGGCACCGTCGGGGATCTCGTGGGCAGCGACATGACGATCCTTCCGGACAATGTTCTGCTTCCGAACGACAACAACTTCGCTACCGGCGACGCCGTATGGACGCTGCAGTTCATGGACGCGCAGATCACGACGGACGCCAAGGAACGAAGCCAGATCAGCCTGTCTTCCTGGATTACGCTCAAATCCTACAAGGACGAACAAAGCGCCAAGAAAGACATCGCCGAATTGAAGGAATCGATTACGACGGAAGTCGACTTGGTCGGAGTCTACAAGACGGAGAACGAGGGTCAAACCCGCCAGTTCGCCGTCATTACGATGCCGTCCGGCAATGCGGTCAAGCAGCCTGTCAGCGCGGAGAAATACGCGGCCTTGAAGAGCGCGAAGAAAGCGAACGTGAATATCGAACAAGTGCACGACTTTGAAAATTACGATACGGTGTATGCCAAATTCCGGGGGTGGGCCAAGTGACAGAATTCGTTAATATCGTCGTAAGCGTAGCGGTCATCATCGTGCTGCAAATGGCGGGCATGTTGATTTTCAGTCTCATGACTCCGTTTAACGATTTGGAAGAGTTGAAGAAGGGTAATTCTGCCGTAGGCATCGCCTTCGGCGGGAAATTCCTGTCCACGGCGGTCATTCTGGGCGTGTCCGCATATACCAACACGTCGATCTGGCACATGATGCTATGGTTCGCCATCGGCTACGTGATTCTGATTGCGACGTACTGGATCTTCGAGCTGCTGACTCCGGGACTTCGGATCTCCGAGCACCTTCGGAAAGGCAACACGGCCGTGGCCGTTCTGCTGTTCTGCGTCTTCCTCGGAACGAGCTTTGCCGTCAGCAGCCTAATCATTTAAAGCACGGGAGGGAAGGCAATGCCGTTTTTTCTTCGCACGGTGATGAAGGCGCTGCAGGCGAGAAACAAGACCGTAACGCTCGTAGTGTTCGCCTTCATTCTCGTCGGCGCAACCGTTGCCTTCCTGCTGGAGCCGTCTACCTTCGGGAATTGGTTTAACGCCCTGTACTGGGTTCTGACGACGATGGCCACGGTAGGATACGGCGATTACTACGCGACCAGCTTCGCCGGCAAGCTGTTCACGATGTTCCTCTACTTATTCGGCATCGGACTCCTCAGCATGGTCATCGGCAAAATCATAGACGGGATCTCCTCGTTATCCAAGCAGAGGGAGGCTGGGCAGTTGAGTTTCTACGGCAGCGACCATATCGTCATCATTAATTGGAGCAAAAAGGCGCAGTATGCGATCGACGAGATTCTCTCCTTCGATTCGTTCCTGCCGATCGTCGTCATCGACGAGATGGACAGGCATCCGGTGTCTAACCGCTCCGAGGTGCATTTCATAAGCGGCGACCCCACGCTGGAGGATACCCTCGAGAAGGCGAAGATCAAAGAAGCCAGGGCGGCCATCATCTTCGCGGATGCGAGGATCGACGAGCCGGCTCTCGTGGACGGCAAGACGCTGCTCATCGCTTCGAGCATCGAGAGGCTGCACCCGAATATTCACACGACCGCCGAGATCACGCAGGATAAGAACATCAAGAATTTCCGCCATGCCCAAGTCAACGAGTTCGTCCTCTCCCATGACGCCGTTTCCCGTCTGGCCGTGAGATCGGCGCTGAGGCACGGCAGCTCGGAGATCATTCACCAATTGATCAGCAAGGATATCGGGGACGACATTTACGAGATTCCCGTCAAGAGCGAATGGAGAACGTACCGGGACGCTTTCCTCGGCGTGTTGGAGTACGGAGCGACCTTGATCTCCGACCGCGGGGACCTCGGCATCAACCGCAAACTGAACGATTCTATTCCGCCGGACGCGAGGCTGTACGTGGTAGCGGACCAAGCTACGTATGAATTGCTGAGCAAGTGACCGAGGATACGCTGCGCTCCGGAAACGACATTCGATTCAAGAGTGAATCGTTTCCGGGGTTTCTTCATGAGCAGAGGAAGGAAGATCAATCTTGTCCAGGAGAAGCGGAAGCAAATTCAAAATCGCCGTCGGGATACTAGGCGTATGCTTGTTGGCGGGGGCGGCATTTCTTTATAGACAACCGCTCGTCGATAATGTCGTTGCTTTTCAACAAGAGCTATCCCAATGGCACACCCTATACAAAGAAAATGAAAAATGGAAAAAGGTACTTAAAAACGCGGCCATAGACAATATGAAAAGCGTGCAATTGCAATTCCAAAATAAACAGCTGGAGAAAGCTTACGAAGTCATGCAACAGCTGCCGGGGACCAATACCTATTCGATGGCGAACATTATCCGCTTAACGCCTGCCCGAACGGGGATCGAGATTGACCTGGGCAAGCTGGATGGGATCCAAAAGAACGACCCCGTCCTTTCCCTGGAGCAAAATTTCGTGGGGATCGTCTCGGAAATAACCGATCGTACATCGATCATACAATTAATCAACACGACGGAATTTTTGACCAATCAGGGGATATCGGTAACGGTTCGGGGCAGAGAAACGACCATGGGCATCCTCGAATACGATCTCTCCGCAAACTCTCCGATCGTAGATAAAATCCCGGAAGATCAGATCATTCAAGCAGGCGATGTCATCGAGACCATCGGCGGAGATCTATCCAAATATCCCGCAGGCTTGCGGATCGGAACGGTGTCGGAAGTATCGGCCGGAAGCTTGGGAATATCCGTTCAGGCCGCATTGACGATTCCGGAATTTCCGAAGCCGAACGAATCCATGGTTATTATCGTACATTCCTCTTCCATTCCATGAGTACGCTCCCGAAGCGCACTTTTTTTCTTTTATTTCACCCCTTTCGCGTTCGTTTCGTCATCATTCAAAATAAATATACGGAAAGGTTCTTCCACGATTTCCGTTTTGTTGTATAATCAATCTGATTCAAATAGAAAAGTAAGGATCGGCAGACGTATTCGGACAAGGAATCTTCTTCCGATTACTTATTAAGCAAGGGTATGTAAGCGCTGTCTTTTTAGACGGCGGCCATCGTTCGAGGGGGGGCCGTATGAAAAGAATCCCGATGAAGCTGCAATTGGCGCTCATCCTGTTCTTCGTCATGGCGATTCCGATCGCGATTTTAACCTGGTATAGCGGGACGCAGATCCTGCGGAATTCGGAGAGCGCCATCGCGGAATCTTCGCTTGCGGGAATGAACGCGAACCGCAGGCTGAACGAGAACGCTCTGAACAACCTGGCACAGGATGCCGTGCGACTCGGCTCGACGAACATTTTCGACCGCATCCGCAGCTTCGAGACCTATGCCGAGCTTAATTCGAACTACAATTACGTAAGCAGCGCCTTGTCCGTCATGAAGGAGCTCGTCAACCTGAATCATCGGGTGGACGGAGTGGCCTCCTCCTATTTCCTGCTCGATGGCGCGGATTACGTCGTTTCGACCGACAAAGGAATCACCACTTTGGATCGTTACGAGGATGTCGGCTGGATGGAGGAAGCGCTGGAAGAACGAAGGGGAATCAGCGGCGTCTGGTATCCGCGCAAGCTTCGCTCCGGCACCGCCGTCGTCTCCTATGTTTTTCCCCTTAATCGCCTGTCCACCACGACCCGCGGGACGATCGTCGTGAACCTTCGCGAGAGGCAAATCGGAAGCTATTTGCAGTCGTCGGAGCAAGGAGAGCAAGGCTACATGCTGCTGGACTCGGACGGCACCGTTATCTCTCATAACGACAAGAGCCTGCTCTTGACGGATGGAACCGTTCTGCCTTATATGAAGCAAGTGCTGGGCACTTCCTCAAGGGAAGGCTATGCGTTCCGAGAGCAAAGCGGCAAGCGGCTGCTCTATACGTGGTCGCGTTCCCCTCTGTTCGATTGGTGGAACGTCCAGATCTATTCCGTCGACGAGCTGATGACCAAGACGTACAGCCTGCAGCGCAGCATCATCTTGATAACCGCCATCATTATTCTCGCGGGCACCTTGTTGGCCGTGTGGCTCGCGACGTGGTTCTCCAAGCCGATCCGGGAGCTTGTCCGGACGTTGCGCTCCCGAGGCAATCTCGGGGTGACGAACAAGAATGAGCTGGTCTTCCTCGACTCCGCTTTCAAGCGGATGCAGGAGGAAGAGGAAGGGCTTCATCGGTTGCTTAAAGAGCGGGAGCGGGATACCCGCAATCTCGCGGCTCATCATCTGCTCAGGGGCGAAGTGACGGAGCAGGTCGCCATGACGTTCCCTGCTCCTTATTACATGGTGGTCGTCGTCTCTATCGACCGCTATAGAAGATATGTGAGCAAGAACAACCCCGAAACCCGCAGCTACCATCGTTACTTGCTTACGACCCAATGCGAGAGCCTGTTCCCGGAAGGGATGCAGGCGAGATGCGTCTACCAAGGAGAGGGAACGTTTGCCATCGTCGTCAATTACGGCCAAGAGGAACAGGACAAAGGACTTGACGGAGTGAAGGAGGCTCTTGTCCGGATCCGCGACGGCGTGCTGGAGCTTCTCGGCCATTCGGTGACGATAGGCGCCAGCAGCCCGGCCGATTCGAGCTCGCAGGTGTCGGAACGATTGGCGGAAGCGACCGAGACGATCAAGCGCCGGATGATTCAGGGCAGCGGCTGCATCTTCTTCTGGGAGCCGGAGCCCGAGCGCAGCAAAAAATACACGTATCCCGCCAATAGCGAGAGAAGAATCGTCAACTTCCTGGAGTCCGGGGATATCGGAAGCATCCTTCGGGAGCTGGAGATCATCCGCGAAGAGATATATTCCGCCGATTCCATCTCTTACGACAATATCCTATTCATTTATAACCAGCTGGTCGGCGTCACGATCAAGCACCTGCGGGAGAACAACATCAGCACGGCCCGCATCTTCGCGGGGAGAGGCAATATTTATTCGGCCATCGCTTCGATCGATACGCTAGACGAGCTGGAGAAGTATCTAAGGGAGTTCTTCGCCGAGATCGTGCAATATCTCGCTCGCAATCCGAGCGAGGCGAGCCCGGTCAACCACGGAGAGAGAATCATCCGGTACCTGGAAGAGAACTACGTCCGGGACATCGTCTTCGAAGACATGGCGAAGGAGATCGGCATCAGCTATTCGTATATGCGCAAGATCGTTTACGATCTGACGGGCAAGAGCTTGATCGATTATACGAATATGCTGAGGATCGAGAAGGCGAAGCAGCTGCTGACGGAATCGGAGCTTACGATCACTCAGATTGCGTCCGAGGTCGGCTACTTCAACGTTCAGAGCTTCAACCGGTTTTTCCGCAAATTCGAGGGCATGCCGCCAAGCAGCTACAAGGCATCGAGAGCCCGCTCGTCCTAGAAGGCTTGCCGAAGCTGTCATAAAGCCATTTTGGGCTTATGACAGCTTCATTTTTGCTTCTGCCTATCAAAAATGATTATGGACGATTAACGAATACGCGAATCGAAAAGCAAATGTCAAAAGTGAGCGTCATGATCAATACTCACGATTTACGAATCGGAAAAGTAAGCGGTATCATGAGACCAACCTCGCCGATATGCGAAGGCATCGCAAGGCGGAGGAAGTCATCCTGCGAGGAGGTGAGAGTGTGAAGGGTGAAAGCGCTTCGGTTTCGGCTTCACAAAATGTAATCGCTTTAAATCCTAAAAGTAGGAAAAACAAGGGGATGGCTTATTATCTCCGACGAGATTGGCAGCTCTATTTGCTTGTATCCGTCCCTCTCTTGTTCGTTCTTCTATTTAAGTACGGTCCGATGGGCGGGCTTGTGCTGGCATTCAAGGACTACAAGATCGCGAGGGGATTCTGGGGAAGCGAATGGGTCGGCTTCGAGGTGTTCCAGCAGATCTTCGACAGACCCGACTTCATGCGGGCGGTGCGCAACACGCTGCTTCTGAACAGCCTGGACCTCGTCTTCAGCTTTACGATGCCGATCGTGCTCGCGCTGCTGTTGAACGAAGTTCGAAGCGCGAAGTTCAAGAAGGTGAACCAGACGCTGCTGTATCTGCCGCACTTCCTGTCCTGGGTCATTATCGGCGCTATCATGTATCAACTGCTAAGCGAGGGCAACGGGGTCGTCAACAACGTTATCGAGAGCTTTGGCGGCAATCGGATCCCGTTCCTGCAGGACGACTCCAATTGGCTCATCAGCTACTTGGCCATCGGAGTCTGGCAGAGCATGGGTTGGGGAACGATTCTCTATTTGGCTTCGATCAGCAGCATCAACCCGGAGATGTACGAAGCGGCTACCGTCGATGGCGCGGGCAGATGGAGAAAGGCCTGGAACGTGACGCTTCCTTCGATTCGCGTGACCATCGTGACGCTGCTCATCTTGAGCTTGGGAAGAATCATGGAAGGCTCGTTCGAGCGGGTATACGCGTTGCAGAACAAGGCGACGACCGAGTTCACGACGACGATTCCCGTGCTCGTCTACCGCTGGGGGATCGAGAGCGGAGACTTCAGCCGCGGGGCGGCGCTCGGGCTGTTCCAGTCCGTGATCGGACTCGTGCTCGTATTGGCCGCGAACCGAATCGCCAAGAAACTCGGCGATGACGGCGTGTTTTAGGAGGAGGGGAACCATGAAAGCATCCGCCGGCACATTGGCCGCACCGCGCAGAAGGCGTTTTGATTCCTGGGATGTGCTGATTCACCTCTCTCTGATCATCGCCTCGCTGGCTTGTCTGCTGCCGTTTCTGCACGTCGTATCCAAATCGTTCAGCGAAGACGCTTACGTTATCGCGAACAAGGTCGTTCTCTGGCCGGAAGGCTTCACCATCGAAGCTTATAAGAAGATCTTCGCCGATGCGAGCATCCTGCGTTCTCTATACGTATCGGTCGTCGTCACGGTGCTGTTCACCATTCTCGGAATGATCCTAACGATTTTCGCCGCATATCCGCTTTCTCGCAAGACGTTCAAAGGACGTACCGTTCTGACCTTCATCTTCCTGTTCACCATGTACTTCCAGGGGGGCATCATTCCCGATTACATGCTGATTAACAACTTAGGCATGCTGGAAACGATGTGGTCCCTCGTGTTGCCGCTCGCCTTCAGCGCGTTTAATCTGCTCATTATGAAATCCGCTTTGAGCAGTTCGATTCCCGACAGCCTGGAGGAATCCGCGCGGATCGACGGAGCGGGACACTTCCGGATTCTGTGGAGCATCGTCCTGCCGCTGTCGAAGCCGATTCTCGCGACATTGGCTCTCTTCTTCGCGGTAGGAAGGTGGAATGCCTACCAGGACGCTTTGTTCTACATCAAGCAGAATGTCGACATGCGTCCGCTGCAGCTTAAACTGTACTATCTGGTCGTAGCCGCCAGCGAGAGCTTCCAACTCGAAGCGACGAACGTTCAGCTCAGCAATCCCGAGGTTCTGAAGGCGTCCTGCGTCGTATTCGCAACCGTTCCGATCTTGCTCATCTATCCGTTCATTCAGAAGTATTTCGTTCAAGGCGCCATGCTGGGCGCCGTCAAGGAATAACCATGAATCCGAAAATTCCAAAATTGGGGGAAAAACAATGAGCAAAAAGAGAATCGTCTCCGGCGCGCTGGCCGTGGCTCTTGGACTTACCGCGCTAACCGCATGCTCGAACAACAATAACAATTCCAACGCGAGCCCTAGCGCGTCGTCTCCGTCGCCGAGCGGCTCGGCGAGCGCCTCTCCATCCGCAAGCGCATCCGGAGGAAAGTATCCCGATTATTCGAACGGCTTCCCGGAGAAGGTCACGCTCGAGATTCCGGTGTACGAGCGCGCGTTCGAAGGCTGGAACGTCTCCGACAACTTCTATACCCGCTGGGTTCAGAAGGAATTCGGCGACAAGTACAACATCGAGGTCAAGTACACGCCGATCACCCGTACGGCCGAAGTGCAGGACTATGAGCAGCTGCTCGCTTCGCACAAAGCTCCGGATATTATTTTCCACTACGACATGCCGCAAGCGCTCGCCTACTACGGCGAGGACGTCATGCAGGAACTGGATTACGACGAGATCGCCAACTATGCTCCGACCTACTGGAATAACATGAAATCCACGATCGAGCAATACGGAAGCGTCGACGGCAAGAAGGTGTTCTTCTTCGCCGAGCGTCCGGTCGCCGACAACAACACGACGCTGATCCGCAAGGATTGGGTCGAGAAGGTCGGCATGAAGGTAGAGGATCTGACCTCGCTAGAGAAGACGAACGAGATGCTGGTGAAGTGGAAGGAAGCCGGCCTCGGTACGCTCGGCGGGGCGCTCCTTCAGAACAACTACAACTTTACCTATGCGTTCCGCGACTGGCCGGTCGACGAGAAGGAACGGGCTCTGTACTCCGACCTTGCCGCGGCCGAACTGACCTGGAAGCCGGCGGAAGACTATCTGCGCAACCTGAACTATCAGTACAACAACGGCCTGATCGACAAGGAATTCTATCTGCGGAATGACGAAGGCAAGATCAAGGCGGAATTCGTCGCGGGCAAGACCGGAACCTTCAATACTTACCTGACGAGCAACACGGACGTGTTCGCCGCTACGCTGGCGAACGATCCGAAAGCCGAATTCGGCATCCTTCCTCCGGGCGCTCTCGTTCCGGAAGGCAAGGTTCCGCAAGGCCGCGCTTACTGGCCGTTCGGTCTGATCATGGGCATCAATTACGAGTCGACTCCCGAAGAGCGCGCCGCCGTCTGGATGTACCTCGAATGGCTGAGCCAGCCGGCGAACCTGTTCTACTTCCAGAACGGCGTCGAAGGACAGAACTACACGCTGGATTCCGAAGGCATTCCGGTCAAGGTGGCCGACTATGCCGGCGAATCCAAGCTGTCCAACAACAACAACAAGGACTACTGGGCTCTCGTTTCCGAGATGGCGGAATTCGACACTCCGGAGAAGACGCGCAAGGCGTACCTCCGCAACTGGGCGCCTCCGGGCTACGAGAACCTCGCCGAACAGATGGTCAAGTATTACGAGGAGACGGCCCAATACCGCACCCCGGATGCCCTGTTCACCGTTATCCTCGAGAAGGTTCCGGAGTACAAGGCCGATCTGAACGCCCTGTTCCAAGAGCTGTACGTCAAGATCGCTCTCGCGAAGGAAGCCGACTTCGATAAGGTTTACGAAGAAGCCAAGAAGACGTACCTCGATGCCGGCTACCAAGAGATTCTCGACGAGAAGCAGAAGGCGATCGACGCGGGCCAATACAAATAAGAATTCGAAATTAACGTTCCAAGGCCCCTGCGGTTAGCGGGGGCTTTGGATATGGAGGAATGGAGAACATGAAGATTCAAGCGGACGCGGCAGCCTTGAAGAAGACGATCGACCGGGTCGCGAGCTATACGTTCGGAATGGACCTGACGTGGGATTGGCCGGGCGGAGTCGCCTACTACGGCGTCAGCCGGGCGTTCGAAGCGACGGGAGAGCAAGCTTACTTGAACCGGATGGCCGATTGGGTGGAAGAGTATCTCGAAGCGGGCTTGCCGGGCTGGACGGTCAACACCTGCGCCATGGGGCACATGCTGCTCACTCTCTATGAACAGACGAACGATCGGAAATACCTGGACATCATCATGAGCAAGATCGATTATTTGGAAAATAAAGCGCTGCGATTCGGGGACCGGGTGCTTCAGCACACGGTGTCGTCCAAGAACGATTTCCCGGAGCAGGCTTGGGCGGACACGCTGTTCATGGCGGCGTATTTCATGCTCAAGGTCGGCGTCAAGCTCGGCGAGAAACGGCTGATCGAGGATGCGCTGCATCAATTTTACTGGCACATCAACTACCTGCAGGACGAGAACTCCGGATTATGGTATCACGGATACAACAACATCCAGAAGAACCATATGTCCGGCATCTATTGGGCTCGAGCCAACGCCTGGGCGGCATACACGATGTCCCGCGCGTCGAGAGTGACGCCGGAAGGCTATCTGTATCCTCCGATGATGCATATCTGGAGCTCGTTGCGCGATCAATTGGCCGCCATCAAGAAGCTGCAGAAGGAAGACGGCCTGTGGGGCACCGTGCTCGATTACCCGGAGGCATACGGCGAGGTATCCGCGACGGCGGGCATCGCGGCGGCGATGATCATGCAGCGCAATCCGCTTCACGCCAAGTACGTCAACAAGGCGTTAAGCGGCGTCCTGAACAACGTTGCCGATAACGGGCGGGTGCTGAACGTATCGGGCGGAACCGCCGTGATGAAGGATATCGAAGGCTATCTGGGCATCGATCGCAAGTGGGCTCAAGGCTGGGGCCAAGGGCTTGCGCTCGCATTGCTCTCGGCAGCTCTGGAGGTCGTCGAGTCGAACGAGAAGAAGGAGGCTTCGGAGAAGGAACCGAACGGCGAGAAAGCGGGGACATCATTGAAGTCCGGGAATTCCGGGGAAGCGCCGGCCGCTCAAGAGTGACGGAACCGAAGGGAAGGGACGAGAGTGGAAGCTTACTTGTTCGTGCATTTCAAGGAGAAAGAATCGCCGGACGGCGAGCAGGTGTACTTCGCGGTCAGCACGGATGGCATGCACTGGGAAAAGGTGAACCGCGGAGAGCCCGTCCTTTGGAGCGAGATCGGGGAACGCGGCGTACGCGATCATACGATCGCAAGGCTGGCGGACGGCAGATTCGTGATCGTCTCCACCGATTTAAGCTTGGCCCGCAACTTCCGAACGAAGTACGAAGGAAGCTGGGACAACGTGGCCCGTTACGGGAGCAGATGCTTATCCTTATGGGAATCGGAAGATCTGATCCGCTGGTCCGAGCAGCGGCTGATCGAGCTGGGAGACGAGAACTTCGGCTGCCTCTGGGCTCCGGACATTCTGCGCGACGAGGGGGCGGGCGACTACGTACTTCATTGGTCATCCCGGCACGCGTCCAACGACTTCGGGAATATGGCGATTTACTTTGCCCGAACGAAGGATTTCCGCCGTTTCTCCGAACCGCAGCTTCTGTGCCGCAAGGACGACAGCTCGATCATCGATTCCGCGATCTATCGAGAGGACGGGAAGTACTACCGATTCCTTAAGAAGTACAGGAACCCCGAAGCCATCATCCTGGAAAAAGGGGCGACCCTGCGCGGTCCTTACGAGAGAATCGAAGCGTTCGACGAGGAGATGGCCAAGCTGGGCAGCTCCGCCTATGAAGCTCCTACCGCCTTTAAGCTGAAGGACGGAAGATGGTGCCTGATGCTCGACTTTTTCGGCGTTAAGGGAGAAGGACAGGGATATGTTCCGTTTATCGCGGATGAGATCGATTCGGGACGGTTCATTCGTTCGGACGACAGCTTTTCCTTCCCGTATCGGTTTAAGCACGGAACCGTGCTGTCCATTACGCTGGAGGAGTACGAGAGAGTAAAGCAGTGGAAGTAGAAAGTCCCTTTGTGCAAGTCGAATGGGGGAGGAGAAGAGGCGAGTCTAGGGGAACGATGGCAGGAATTCGGCTCGTTTTCCTATCGATTGATGTAAGCGATTCCATAGAGAGGGGGGATGCCGTTCAAGGCTATCGCAACAACGCAGTCTATTTTCAGGGAGAAAGAGAGGAGATCGGGTTGATAAGGAAAATCAGAAAAACGGCAGCCAAGGCATTAAGCGCCATCCTGTTATTATCGTTAGTGCTTCCCGCGGTCCCGGAAGCCGCTTCGACCGCTCGGGCGGCAGAGCCGGTGGAGAAAAAGTTCGACTTCGGCACGGGAGCAAGTCCGGTGATGGAAGGCTTTATCGGCGTCGGACCTAACGATCTTTATGCCGCCGAACGCGGTTATGGCCTGGATCAAGCGATCAATTCCCGCCTCCGTTCGGGAGGAACGGATCTGACGAACGACTTCGTGCTGGCGACATCGTTCAGCTTCATGGTCGATCTGCCTAACGGCAATTACGACGTCACTCTGTATTCCGGCGATCTGTTGACGGGAACTTCGACGACCCGGCTCAACGTGACGCTGGAGGGGACTGCGGCCGGGACGATCCAAGCCCGTCAATCCGTCGGCGAAGGAACCTTCCGGACGACGGTCGCGGACGGTCAGCTTACCGTCGGGCTTAGCGGCGCGAACGGCGGCGGCGCTTATTTGAACGGAATTATCGTGAAGGAGGCCGTATCGGCTCCCCCGGAAGCTCCGGCTTCGCTAACGGTGACCGGAGTCGCGGCGGCGCCTCCGTCCGTCTCGCTGCAATGGGGCAGCGTCACGGATGCCGTCTATTACAATCTCTACCGCTCGGACGATGAAGGGGCCGGCTTCGCGCAGCTTGCCCAAGCAACGGGCACGGCTTATACCGATACGGCCGTTGTTCTGGGCGGACGGTATGCCTATCAAGTAACGGCGGTGAATGCGAACGGCCTGGAATCGGCTGCAAGCGTCTCTGCTGCGGCGGAGGTTCCGAATTCCGGAGAGCCGCCGGAGGATGCGGATCCGCTGCCCTCCGAGCTTCCGCTGAAGCTGGATTTCGGTCCGGGCGAGGTGGCGGACGGATACTTCGGGATTAAATCTCCCGTAGCCTATTCGCCGGAGCTGCGATACGGATTCGCGAATCCGTCCCTGGTCTTCTCCGGGAACAGCGGTTCGGCGGATGCCGTGAAAGCCGACTATCTGATGCCGGTCGGGACGAACTTCAACGTCGACCTGCCTAACGGAGATTACGCGGTTACGGTAACCGCGGGCGACGCCGGCGGCTCCTCCGAAACGGCCGTGTCCGTCGAAGGAATGACCGCCGCCAAGATCGCGCTCACCTCGAAGCCTGCCGGCGAGTATCTGGAGCAGACGTTCGAGGTCGCGCTGGTGGACGGGCAGCTTACCTTCACGTTCTCGGGCACGGCCCCTAAGATCAACGGATTGGTGATCTCGAAGCTGCCGGAACGCTCGGCCGGAGAGACGCCGACGGTTTATATCGCCGGGGATTCCACCGTCCAGACCTACGATCCCTATTGGAAGCCGCAGGCCGGATGGGGACAGATGATTTCCCGTTACTTCTCCAGCGACATTGCCTTCAGCAACCAGTCGATCGGAGGCCGAAGCTCGAAGTCCTTCCTGCTGGAAGGCCGCTTGGATACGATCCTGCGATCGATCAAGCCGAACGATTATTTCCTGATCCAATTCGGCCATAACGACGCGACGATCAGCATTCCGGAACGCTATGCGTCTCCGGCCGACTTCAAGGGTTACCTGAAGACCTATATCGAAGGAGCCCGTCAACGCGGCGCCACTCCGATCCTCGTGACGCCGGTTGGCCGGCGGGACTATAACGCGGACACGGGCTTGTTCAACGTGAGCTTCCCGGAGTACGTGGCCGCGATGAAGGAGCTCGCCGCGGAGCTGAACGTGCCGCTTGTCGATCTAAGCACGCTCAGCCGGGAGTACTACAATACGATCGGACCGGAAGGGACGCTGGCCGTGTTCCTGCATGTTCCCGCCGGCGTTTACGGAGCCTTCCCGAGCGGCTCCGAGGACAATACGCACTTCCAGGAATACGGCGCCATTCAGATCGCCCGGTTGCTGTCGGGCGGCATTCGGCAGCTCGACCTTCCGCTGGCGTCCTATGTAACGGACACGGAACCTCCGGCAGAGGTGCCGGCGAAGCCGACGGGCCTTACGGCCAGCAGCGTGAGCAACGCGGGGGCCGTCCTGAACTGGAACGCCGTGGAAGGAGCGGATATCTACAAGATTTACCGCAAGCCGACTTCCGCTTCGGATTATACGCTGATCGGTTCGGCTACCGTGCCGACGATCACGATCCAGGGAATGACGGAAGGACAGTCCTACGACGTCGTCGTCACCGCGGTGAACGGCAAGGGCGAGTCGGAGCATTCGGAGCCGATCGTTATCCGCACGAAGCAAGCGACGCTGAAGTTCGACTTCGGTCTCGCGGGATCGCCCGTCATGGAGGGCTATTCGGAAGTCAATCTTTCGACGGTATATACGCCGGAACGCGGCTACGGCATCGTCGACCCGGCCGGGATGATCGGACGCGATCGGGCGACCGGGACGGACCTGCTGCGCGATTGGCTCGGCTATTTCAACGTCGGATGGAAATTCAACGTCGACGTTCCGAACGGCCTTTATTCGGTGAAGCTCTATGTGGGCGATTACTTGGGCAGCGCCAGGACAACCGTTGCCATCGAGGACGTCGATTACGGCACCGTATCCGCGGGCAGCCGCACGATCGCCGAGAAGATCATTCCGCAAACGTGGGTGTCGGACGGTCAAATGAGCTTCTCGTTCGGCGGCGCAACCGCCATCGTGAACGGGCTGGAGATCACGCCGATCCTGATGGCGCCTTCCGCGCTCAAGGCGGACGGGATCGATACCGATCCCGATCATCCGTCCGTATCGCTATCGTGGCAAGGGGTTGACGATGCGGCGAAATATAACGTTTACCGCGGCGTAAGCGGCTCGGCCGCGTTCGAGTTGATCGGGAGCCCGGCAACGAACGCTTACGTCGACCATACGGTAGACGTCGGAATGGAGTACGTCTATCAAGTAACGACCGTAGACGTCGCGGCGGCGGAGACGGGACCTTCGAATACCCTTGAGGTTTCCCTGGTCGATCCGAACGTGCCGATACCGGTGCCTCCCGTCAACCTAAGAACGGAAGAAGTGAACAAGAACGATCTGACGATCGGCTGGGACGCGAGCGAAGGAGCGAGGGCGTACCGCGTTTACCGTTCGACCAGCGAGAACGGAAGCTACGAGCCGATCGGCAGATCGGCGACGACCGGCTTCACCGATACGACCGTTCTGACGACGATTCCATATTATTACAAGGTAGCGGCGGTCAGCGCGGGAGGCGTCTCCGAGCTGTCCGAAGTCCTGACGACTCCGGCGGTTACGGTGCTTTACCGTCAGGCGGAATATTTGGACCGCGCGCTGGTCGCCGTGAAGCAGGAAGGCGGCGTCTACGTCGGCTGGAGGATGCTCGGCACCGATCCGTCCGACATCTCCTTCAACCTGTACCGGGACGGCTCGAAGGTAAACGCCGATCCGATCGACGGAGCGACCAACCTGTTCGACGCGTCCGGCACGGATTCCTCGATTTACGTGCTGAAGACCGTCGACGCGAGCGGCAAGGAACGGACGGCCTCGAAGGAGACGGCCGTATGGCAGAACGACTACTTGGCCGTGCCGATTCAGAAGCCGACGGGCGGCATTACGCCAGCCGGCGAGGCCTATACTTACAGCGCAAGCGACTCGAGCGTCGGGGATCTGGACGGCGACGAAGTCTACGAGCTGATCGTCAAGTGGGATCCGTCCAACGCGCACGATAACTCGCAGGCCGGCTATACCGGCAACGTCTATATCGACGCTTATAAGCTGGACGGCACGAGGCTGTGGCGAATCGACCTCGGCAAGAACATCCGCGCGGGAGCCCATTACACCCAATTCATGGTGTACGATCTGGACGGCGACGGGAAGGCGGAGGTCGCGTTCAAGACGGCGGACGGCACGATCGACGGAACGGGAGCGGCCATCGGCATTGCCTCCGCCGACCACCGCAACAGCAGCGGCTACATTCTGCAAGGGCCGGAATACTTGACCGTGTTCGACGGCCTAACCGGCCGGGCGCTGACGACGACCGTTTACGACCCGCCGCGGGGAACCGTCTCGGATTGGGGAGACGCCTACGGCAACCGGGTCGACCGCTTCCTGGCCGCGGTCGCTTATCTGGACGGCGAACATCCGAGCTTGATCGTAAGTCGCGGCTATTATACGAGAACGGTCATCGTCGCTTACGATTACAGGAACGGCGAACTCGTCAAGCGTTGGAAGTTCGATTCGAACGACAAGGAGTACGGGGCTGCGTATACGGGCCAAGGGGATCACAACCTGTCCATCGGCGACGTCGATCGCGACGGCAAGGACGAAATCACGTTCGGAGCCATGGCCATCGACGATAACGGCAAGCCGCTCTACAACACGGGACTCGGGCACGGTGACGCTCAGCATCTGGGCGACCTCGATCCGAGCCGGCCGGGACTTGAGTTTTTCAACGTTCATGAGCATGCCGATTCGCCCTATGGGATGGACTTCCGCGACGCGGAGACGGGCGAAGTGCTCTGGGGCGTCTACACCGGCATCGACACCGGCCGCGGAATGTCCGCCGACATCGATCCGAACTACTTGGGCGAAGAGGTATGGGCCGCCACGATCACGAACGAGCAGCACGTTCCGATCACCGGACTGTACAGCGCGAAGGGCGAGCTGATCAGCACGGCCATTCCGGCGTCGACGAACTTCGGCATCTGGTGGGATGGGGATCTAAGCCGCGAGCTGCTCGACTCCAACCATATCGACAAGTGGGATTACGCGAACCGGACGACCAACCGCCTGTTTACGGCGGAAGGAGCTCTCTCGAACAACGGCACGAAAGCGACGCCGAACCTGCAAGCGGATCTCTTCGGCGACTGGCGAGAAGAAGCCGTATGGAGAAGCGAGGACAGCTCCGAGCTGCGGATCTACACGACGACCGACCCGACCGAGACGCGTCTGCGCACGCTGATGCACGACCCGATTTACCGTCTCGGCGTCGCTTGGCAGAACGTCGCCTACAATCAGCCGCCGCATACGAGCTTCTATCTCGGAACCGGCATGGAGGAGCCGCCAGCGCCCAAGATTCAAGTGGTCGGCGCGCCCGCGGAAGATCGGGAGGCGCCGACGACGACGGCCGTTCCGACCGGGGACCTGCAGAACGGCACGTACCGTTCGGCCGTGCAGGTTGCTTTCGAAGCGACCGATGAAGGCTCCGGAGTCGCGGCGACTTATTACCGGATCGATAACGGGGACATCGTATCCGGAAAACAAGCGACTATCGAAACGGAAGGAGATCATACGGTTCAGTTTTGGAGCGTAGACCGCGAAGGGAATGAAGAAGCGCCCCGAACGCTCTCCTTTACGATCGATCTGACGCCGCCGACGGATCAGGCGACCGCCGCTCCCGGCAAGCCGGTCCTGTCGGACGACAACGGCCATGACACGGGACTCCGGGACGGATCGTACGCGGTGACGATGAACCTGTGGTGGGGCAATAACGGCACGAAGTTTAAGCTCTACGAGAACGGAACGCTCATCAACACCGTGAACCTGGAGGATGGCTCGCCGTCCGCCCAAACCGTGAAGACGGATATCGGCGGCAAGAAGAACGGCACCTACGTTTATACGTGCGAGCTGTCCAATGCGTTCGGACGGGCGGAATGCGCGCCTCTTACCGTAGTCGTTACGGACGCTTCGCCGGGGCAAGCCGTTCTGTCGCACGACAACTGGGACGGGGACGGCAGCTTCAAGATTGCCATGAATTTGTGGTGGGGAACGAACGCAACGGAGTATGCTTTGTACGAGAACGGGGTGCTCGTGGATACGCAAGCGTTGACGGCCAACACGCCGAACGCTCAATCGGCCGTAACGGCATTTACCGGGAAGGCGAAGGGGACTTACGAGTATCAAGCCGTGCTCCGCAACGAAGCCGGCGAGACGAAGACGGCGAAGATAAAAGTAACGGTTCGATCGTAATTATTGGCAAGAGAGGGCGTCTCCGTAGAGGCGCCCTCTTAGTCTATCGAGAAAGTAATGTGACTTCCATGCCCAGGTGGCGCTAACGGACACTCGCGACTCTTAAACACCGATTTATAGACCGTTTGAAAGGTAACGGACATACAGTCCGTTAGCCTACGGAAACGGCCTTAAAAAAGGTGTTTTTGCCCATCTAAGGGTTTCCTATGTCCATTAAAAATTTTAAAAGGCTACCTCGACGTTCTAACGGACTGTATGTCCGAAAGAACAACGGTTAACCTGCTGAAGACTGGCAGGTTCTCAAGAATTATACCATCGCGGATTTGCGGAAAACGCTGGATCCCTAAGGCAGCAGCCTCGCAATGTCTACTCCATTCTTACATAGCAGCGATCCTTGTGCCGTTCGACGACGACCGGCGCTTCGAAGAATTCGCTCATCGTCGCCGAGTTCATGACCTCCGAAGTCGCTCCCTGGCGGAATGCCTCGCCTCGCCTTAGCAGCAACGTGCGAGCGAATGCCGGCAGGATCTCCTCGGTATGATGCGTCACGTAGATGACGGTCGGCATGTTCTCCTGCCGGGTCAGATCGTCGATGCTGGCCAGCAGCCGCTCCCGCGAGAACAGATCCAGCCCGTTGCACGGTTCATCCAGAATAAGAAGCTTCGGATCGGCCATCAGGGCTCTGGCGATGAGCAGCTTCTGCTTTTCGCCTTGGGAGCATGTCCGGTATTCCCGGTCCCACAGGTGCGGGCAGCCAAGCGCCGCCATAAGCGTCTCCGCTTTGAGGAAATCCTCGGGCGTCGGATTCTCGTACAATCCGATAGAGGCGAATTTGCCGCTGATGACGACGTATTGCGCGCGGTCGGCGCCGTACAGCTTCTCTTGAAGGGACGAGCTGACCCATCCGATCGACTGCCGCAGCTCCCGTAGATCGACTTCCCCGAAACGTTGGCCCAGAACGGTCACGTTTCCTTTGGTCGGCCAATAATAGCCATTGACGATGTTAAGCAACGTCGTTTTGCCCGAGCCGTTCAAGCCGAGCAGCGCCCAGTGCTCATGGCGGCGGATCCGCCAATGAATATCGTTAAGCAGCGTAAGCTCGCCGCGCCTCCAGGTTACTCCTTCAAGCCGGATTATATCCTCTATTTCCTCCACAAGCCGCTCTCCTTTTCCAAGACGAATATCGCGTTTTCTTCTATCATAAGCAAGCCCGCAACGGCTGTCGTCGCGAAAATTGCGGCATCGGGCCGCAACTTTTGCTATACTCAGGGCACATAGACGAAATGATAGGTGGCCGCGATGAAGATCAGAATCGATACGCCGCGAATGTCGCTTTGGAGAATCGAAGAGGAGCACGATACGCCCCCTCACATTCACGAGAGAGAGTTCCAAATCACGGTGCCCGTCCACGGATCCTGCCTCTTCGTCGGGAAGCATCGTTCTTACGAGCTCGAATGCGGAGAAGGCTACGTGCAATACCCGGAGGAGCCGCATGAGCTTCACGTGTCCGATCGGGCGGGAGTCATCGTGCTGCAAGTGGACCGGGGCGGGTTCGACGAATTCAATCGGCAGCAGCCCCTGGAGCTGGACATCCGGCAGCGGATCGATCCGGTCGAGCTGAGCAGCCGTTTCCGCCAGTGGGCGTCAACCCTTCTGCTGCAAGATTCGGCGGATCCCATGGCCGTGCAAGAGACGGAGACGCAGGTGCTTCATTTCCTGTCGCGCGTGCTAAGGGGCAACCAGACGAACAAGCGGGATGCCGCCGTCGCCAGCGTGTCCACGTCCGACAGGCACATGGCCCTGGCGCTGGATTATATGCACGAACATTTTACGGAAAAGCTCGGCATCGACACTCTGGCTGCGATCGCGCTGCAGAGCCGGTTTCATTTTATCCGGTCGTTTAAGGCCATCCTCGGCATGACCCCTTATCAATACCTGCTCTCGCTCCGGATAGAAGAGGCCAAAGCCCGGTTAAGCCGCAGAGACGCCACGGTCACGGAGATCAGCCATAGCCTGGGGTTCGGAAGCGCCAGCCAATTCTACCGGGTATTCGTCAAGAGCGTCGGGACGACGCCGGAGCAATATCGGAGCGGGCTGCGGATATAACCGGAGCAGCAGCAAAGACACAAGAACAGGAGAGTTTACATGCAATTAAGCGAATTTTGCGAAGGCATTCAATTGAATGACATGGCCCGCCGACAGCTCGAAGCCTATGTCATGGAGGAAAGCGATTACTTAGAACATAAGCGGCACTTTCTGGCGGATCGCCATTCTTTTTTCGAACGCGTCACGGGCGAAGAAGGCTACAGGCAAAGGCTTCTTTATTTGTTCGCGAGGTTTGCCGTGGATGCTTATGAGGAGTATCGGGTGCGGGGAATCCCCGAAGACGTTTATTTCGATACGTTCTCGGATATTCGGATTTGGTCCGAGGTTTGTCGCCGGGATTACGGAGTATACGGCATCGAGGAATACGGCTGGCTGCAGGAGCATGTCCGGCTCCGTTTGTTTCGGCTTGGCCGGTTGCAATTCCAGCCTTATGCCTTCGAATCCGATATGAAGGTAAACGGATTGCTGATCGAGAAAAATCAGGTCGTGCTGAACGTACATATTCCGGAAGGGGAGCCCTTGACTCCGGAGGAGGTCGATCGCTCCTTCCGCTTGGCCCGAACCTTCTTCAGAGGTATCCCTCCGATTTTTACTTGCCGTTCGTGGCTGTTATATCCCGGACTAGCGAATATTTTGAGCCTCGAATCGAATATCTTGCGATTTCAGCGGCTGTTTAGTATTTACGAAGTCGACGAAACCTCAAGGGAAGCGGAGCAGCGCATTTTTATTCGAACCGCATCCGATCCCTCCGAATACGGGGAGCAGACAAGCCTGCAGCGCGCCGCCAAAGCGTATTTGCTTGCCGGCGGCAAGCTCGGCAGAGGCTGCGGCGTCTATATCCCCGATTCGGAGTAGGATAAGCCTAATCGCTTGAACACAGCTCCGGGACGTCCTTCCGGACAACGGCGAGCCATTGATCGGCGATAAGCTGATGGCCGGCCGCGGTAGGATGGACGCCGTCCCAGATCCAATAGCTCGCCTCGGCCCGCTCGGACGCTCGATCGAATACTTCCTGCAACGGCACGAAGATGGCACCGTACTGCAAGGCCAGCTCCCGCACTTTCGCCTGATAATCGGCGATAGCCGTTCGCCATTCCTCCCAGCGCTCCGCCGGACCGCCGACTTTCAGAAGAAAAGGCTCGCAGAGAACCAGCCGAGCGTTAGGGAGCACTTCCCTCGTCTCATCCAGCAGATGGCGGTACGTTCGTTCGAACCGGTCGGTAACGCCTCCCGGCTGGCCGTGCATGCGGAACCAAACGTCGTTGACGCCGGCGAGGATGCTGATGAGATCCGGACGAACGGCGAACGCGTCCTCGTTCCAGCGGGCATACAGGTCGGAGAGGCGATTGCCGCTGATTCCGCGATTGACGAAATGAAGGCCCCTTTCGGCCAAGTCGGCCCCCAAGCGGGTCGCGACCAAAAAAGGGTAGCTATGGCCCAGAATATGGTTAAGGTCCTCGCTCCGGCCCCTGCCGCCGTCCGTGATGGAGTCGCCTTGGAATAGAACGGTATAACGGGTTGCGCTCATGTTCGAACTCTCCTTTGCCATTGTCGTAGGTTATATGGTTTCGCTGCTCTCCTGAAGCCGGCTTTTGTACTCGAGAGGGCTGGAACCGGTCCTGTCCTTGAATACCTTGGAGAAATAATGCTGATCCCCGAAGCACAGAACCTCCGCGATCTCCTTGATCAGCATCTCCGGCTTCGCCTCCATCAGGCGGCGGGCTTCGGCGATCTTCAAGTCGGTGTAGAAGTTCACGAACGTCTGGCCGCCGTGCCGTTTGACGATGCGGCTGATGTAGGACGGGCTGACGTGGAACCGGTCCACGAGGTCCTGTATCGCGACGTTCGAGTACAGGTTCGTTCTCAGGTATTGGTCGATCTGATGGAACAGCTCCTGTCCGCTCTTGCGGCGGCTGGACCGGATAGCTTCGAGCCATTCCTCCGCGAAGGCCAGCAGCTCGGAGCGGAACGTCTCGTAATCCGCAAGCTCGAGAAGCCTCTCCGCTCGGCCCGGAAGCTCCGCCGTCGCGAGAGAGCCGACGCTTTCGAGCACGGAGACAAAGGAGGCTGCGAGGCGCCGGACGAATCTCCGCAGCTCCTCCAAGCGCAGCCCGGTTGTCTTCCACTTGGCCAATTGCTCCGACAGCAAGAGGAGGAACCGATCCTTCTCCGACTGCTGGATAAGAGCTGCGTAACCATCTTCCAACCGGTCGATCTCCTCGTAAGAAGGTTCGGAGAACGGAAGAGGTTGAGTGAGCTCGAACGCAAGCGGGCGGAAAACGAGCATTCTATCATCCAACAGCCGCGACGCTTCCCGAATCTTCTCCGGCAGGGCGTTCCAAGCCGCCGTTTGGAGACCGGCGGCAAACGAAACGGACCAGCCCTTCTCCTGCAAGCTCTCTCGCCAATCCTCCAGAAGGCTTGCGGTCGAATCCGCCTCGCTTCTCGGCCAATCGTCGCCGCCCAAGATCAGAACGCCGTCGCCGGAAGCCGTCTGCAGAACGATGGCCGATGGGGGAAGAGACAGCGCCGATCGAATCGGCTCCGGAGCAAGCGCGTTCATCCCGGAGAACGGCTGCCGCCGAACGAGAAGAAACCGGCTGGCGGCCTTGACCGCTTCCGGATCCCGCTCGAGCGCTTTCCAGCCGCTCTCGGAGACCAGGTCGCGAAACAAGGAAGCCGGAGTGGGCTGAGCGGCACGAAGCCGTTCGAGCACGTTCGAGAGGACCTCGGTCAGCTGGCTTTTCTCCACGGGCTTAAGCAGATAATCGCTAACTTGCAGGTTCAGCGCTTTGCGCGTGTATTCGAAATCGCTGTAGCTGCTGATCAGGATCGCCTTCAGTTCCGGCTGCAGCTTTTTGGCCTCCGCGATCAGAGTCAGACCGTCCATCTTCGGCATGCGAATATCCGTAAGCAGGATATCGAAGGATTGGGAGCGGAAGCGCTCCAAGGCTTCTTCGCCGTTGACGGCCGTCGCCGCGACCCGGATCGGAAGCCCCGACGTCTCCAGCAGCATGGTCAAATTCCTCAGAATAGGCTTGCTATCCTCGGCAATGAGCACGTCATACATGATTGTGAGCCCCCTTTCTCCTCAGTAGAAATCCCGTTTAAGAGAAGCGATGATCTGCACGGTCGTGCCGCCGTCCTCATTGGTGAAGATATTGAAGAAGACGCGGTTGCGGTACATCAGCTTCAGCCGGTTCACCGTGTTGATGACGCCCATGCTGCCGATTCCGAGCGACTCGCTCTTCATCTCTTGAACGCCGTGATCGGACTGCTCGATTTTCTCCATCATGCGCCGGATCTCTTCCGAGTTCATCCCTTTGCCGTTGTCGCCGATCTCGATCGCCCAGAGCCCGTTGTACAGCTTGACCGCGATCTTGATTCGCCAAGGCGGATCCGTGCTGTCGAAGGCGTGCTCGATCGCGTTCTCGACGAAGGGCTGAATGACGAGGCGGGGAAGCTGGATCGCGTCGGCCGAAGGATCGAGCTCGATGCTCCACTCGAGGTCGTCTTCGTAATTCCGTTCGACCAGCGACAAGTATCGCTTCGTATGCTCGATCTCCTCGAGCATGCTCACATGCTGATAAGGCGAAGAGACGATGTAGCGCAGACTCTCGGACAGCTGCTTGCACATGGCGGATACCGCATCGTTCTTGCCTTCCTGGGAGGCAATGCTGATCAGGTACAGCGAATTGTGGATAAAATGGGGCGCGATTTGCGCCTGCAGAGCGGAATTCCGCGCCATTACCTCTTCGTGAACGGCCAGCTTCTCCCTCTCGATGGAATTCTGTAGCCGTTCCAGCATCTCCCCGAACGCCTCGTTCAGCAGCTGCAGCTCGTTGTTATGCAGCCGCCGGTCGGCCTGCAAATTCAGGTTGCTGTAGTTCATGCGCGTGATCTGGCTTCGCAGGCGGCGGATCGGCAGCACGAAGTTTCGGGCGGAGACGTAGACGTATACCAATGAGAAGAGCGCCAGCGAGACGATCATCAGGATCGAGAGGTTGCGGACCGAGTTGACGGAGCCGAACGCCGAGGCTTTGGAGGCGACGACAACCGACGTCCAGTCGTTGTTCTCCGATGTCCGGTAAGCGACGTAATGGCGGCGGGAGCTGTCGGTAAAGAATCCGCTTCCGGACCACTCGCGATTCAGCTCGTCCTTCGGGTATTCCTCGTCGGCTTCGGAGGACGCCAGCACGACCGTTCCGTCCGTATCGAGAATATAGACGTCCGACCCGACAACGCCGTCCGCCAGCTTCCGAAGAAAGGCGCTGTCGAGCATAATGTACAGGTACCCGTAGATTTTGCCGTCCTTATCGTTAATCGACCGAATAAAAGCCATCTCGCCATGCGGATCTTTATAAAGAAAATAATGGCTGTCGTTTAGCGGAGCGGCATATTTCGGATTCGAGATGATCGGGCCCAGATCGGACGGAGCGCCCATTCCGAGATAAGAGACGAGCTCCCGGCCTTCCAGATCGTACACGATCATATCCCGGATGTCCATGGTCGGCCCGAGCGCCCGGAACATGTAATCCTTGAGCAGGCGGTCTTTTGTTAGCTTATTATAAGCGGGCGGATTCTCCGGATCCAACAGGGCAAGCAGGTCCTTGTTGGCGAGAAGTCTCTGGGACAGCTGATTCTGAAGGTCCAGGTAGCCGTCCAGCTGCTCCGATACCTTCGCCGCGGACAGCTGCGTTTCTTCGACGGTTTTCTCCCACAGCGGCTTGAAGACGAAGGTGTTCACGTAGAGAAGGAATATGCCCAGCATGAGCAGCAGCAGCGGCAAGAACGTCCAGATCAGCTTGGACTGCAGGCTCGTTCTCAGGCGGAATCGACGCAATAGGCTGGCCAACGGCAGCGACCTCCCGATCTTTCGGTTCAGAATATTACACATGAAGAGTAAACCACAAACATGTACCTCGGTCAGGCCGAATTTTATAATCGATATTGTAATCGCATTCAAGCATTGTGACAACTACTAAGTCAATGGGGGAAGTTGGAATGAAACAGACAACCAAACGCGTATCCGCCGTTCTGGCAGCCTCGGCGCTTGCCGTCTCTCTGACCGCATGCGGCAATTCCGGAGACGATTCGTCGAACGCAAGCTCCGGTTCGGGCGGGAAGGTGACGATCGAGCTCGCCATTTCGAAAGCTTCTCAGGATTCCGCCTTCGTCGACCAGGACCTGCTGGACCAATTCGAGAAAGAAACGAATATCAAAGTCAATCTTCAATTGCTGCCGTCCGAACAGATCACGACGGTGCTCCAGACGAAGCTGGCCGTCGGAGAGACTCCGGACATCGTGCAGTACAACCTGGCCAGCGCCGTGACCGACTTGAACCTCGAGCGGAACTTCGAGATTCTCGACGACGAGCCTTGGGTCGGCCGCGTGGTCAACAAGAACGTGCTGTCCGCGCACGGGCACGTTTACGGCTTCCACGTCAGCCAAGACACCGGCATGCAAGGCGTCGTGTACAACAAGGATATCTTCAACGAGCTTGGCCTGTCCGTTCCTAAGAACTACGAAGAGTTCATCGCCGCCAGCCAGAAAATCAAGGATGCGGGCATTACGCCGATCTTCATGCCGTTCAAGGATGCTTGGGCGACCAATATCTGGACGTCCGCCGCGCTGGCCGATTACGCGAGCAAGAACGACCCGACCCTGTTCGAGGATTTGAACACGAACAAGAAGAAGTGGAACGAGATTCCGGAGCTGGAGACGCTCATCGATCAGCAATACCAGCTGTACAAGCAAGGCCTGACGAACGCCGACGTCCTCAGCGACAGCTACGACATGGCCGTGGGCAAATTCCTTAACAAGGAAGTCGCGATGATGTTCATGGGCGACTGGCTGATCCAAGACGTCGAGACCAAGGATCCTAATGTCCACCTGGGTCTGTTCCCGGTTCCGTACACGGACAACGTGCTGATGGGAGCCAGCCCGCTGGGCGGCCAGCTGTTCATTCCGAAGCAAGCGAAGCATCTCGCCGAAGCGAAGAAGTTCCTTGAATTCCTTGGGTCCAAGGACGTAGCGCAGCAGATCGTGACCGAGCAGAAATACGTCTCCAACTTCAGCGACGTCACGACTCCGGAGCTGCCGGAATACAAGCAGGAGATCGTCGACAACTACATCACCCCGCAGAAGACCGTCACGACGATGGAAGGCTACCTGCAGGTCGACATGAGCGAGATGTACCGCAGCTTCCAGGACGTATACGCGGGAGGCAAGTCGGCGAAGGAAGCGCTGGACGCCTGGAATACGAAGTTCCAGCAGCTGATGAAGGACAAGGGAGTCGAAGGCTTCTAAGAAAAAAAGGCGGACACGGACAGAATCGGCCGCGCGCCGGTTCTGTCCCCTCCGTTACGGAGAGTGAATCATGAAGATATACAAGAGGCTTTATTCCTACTATATGATTTGGCCGGCGCTGCTCATCTACTGCATCTTCTTCGTTCTGCCGACGATTATCGGCCTCTTCTACTCCTTCACGGACTGGCGGCTGGACCGAACGGAGATTCACTGGAACGGCTGGACGAACTTCAAGACGATCTTCTCGGACAGCACGCTGCTGCTGGCGCTCAAGAACACGTTGATCTTCGCGGTCGTCACCGTCATCGGGAAGAACGTGATCGGGATCGCGCTTGCCGTCGCTTTAAATATGAAGCTGAAGTCCCGCAACTGGCTGAGGGCGATTTTCTATTCTCCCTCCATCCTGAGCATCATGGTCATCAGCATCGTATTTACACCGATGCTCCGATCCGACGGATCCATCAACAAGATCCTCGAGTGGTTCGGCCTGGGCTCGCTGTCCCAAGCCTGGCTGACCGATCCGGCCATCGTCATTCTGACGATCTCCTTCGTCTCGATCTGGCAGACGGCCGGATTCCAGATGGCGATCTACCTCGCCGGCCTCCAGTCGATCTCGAAGGAGTATTATGAAGCGGCTACGATCGACGGGGCGGGCAGTTGGAAGAGCTTCTTGAACATCACGCTGCCGCTGCTTCTGCCGGCGATAAACATCAACGTCATGCTGACCTTGATCGGCGGATTGAAAGTATTCTCCGAGGTGTTCGTGCTCACCGGGGGAGGACCGGGCAATGCTTCGCAGGTCGTCGGAACGATCATCCTGCGCTCGTTCGGCGAAGGCAGCTGGGGGCTCGGCACCGCCGTCAACACGCTGCTGTTCGTGGCCGTCACGATCATCTCGATTCCGCTGCTGATGTTCATGCGCCGCAAGGAGGTCTCCGAATAATGAATCTGCTCGCAAGAAAGTCCTGGCGCAACTATCTCGTCGAATTGATCATGATCCTCGCCTCTCTGCTTGTCCTGCTTCCGATTCTCGTCATGCTTCTCGGGTCGTTCAAGACAAGCGCGGAGGTGTTGGATTTCTCGCTCTCGCTTCCGAAAGAATGGATGTTCAGCAACTACAAGCTCGTCTACGAGGAAGGCGATCTGCTGAGAGCGTTCCTGAACGGCATTCTCATTACCGGAATTTCGTCCGTCGTCAACATCGTGACGACGTCGGCGGCGTCGTTCGTGCTGGTAAGAAGGGAATCGCGCTTGTCCAACTTCCTGTACCTTTTCTTCTTCATGGGCCTGATCGCGCCGATGTCCACGATCACGACGATTCGCGTCGTCCAGTGGATGGGCTTCTACGGAAGCGTAACGAGCGTCATCTTGATTTATGCCGCCTTGAATACCGCGTTTAGCGTATTCCTGTACAACGGCTTCATCAAGTCGATCCCGAAGGTGCTCGACGAGGTCGCATTCCTCGAGGGCGCGGGCATGTTCAGCGTTTTCTTCCGGATTATCATTCCGCTTATCGTACCCGTGAACGCTACCGTCGCGATTATGGTGTTCATGTCGGTCTGGAACGACATCACGATTCCGCTGTACTTCCTCACCGACAGCTCCGATTGGACGATGCCGCTGTCGGTATACAACTTCTACGGCAAGTTCAGCCGGGATTGGAACCTGATCTTCGCGGATCTGGTGCTGACGTCGCTGCCCGTCTTCATTCTTTATTTGTTCGCGCAGAAATACATCGTCGGCGGTCTCACGGCCGGCGCGGTCAAAGGATAAGGCGCACGCAGCCGAAAGCCTTTATAATAGAAGGAAAAACCTCCAAGGAGCAAGAAAATGGCCAAACAAAGCGACACGATCAACACGGCGGCGATTCCGGTGTCCAAGCTGGAGGAAGACAGCTACGATTGGTGGGAGAGACACGAGCAGGTGCTGGGCATGCAGGCCGGGATCGACCCGGAGATCGTCATGATCGGGGATTCGATTACCCACTTCTGGGGCGGAGAGCCGAAGCCGCCGCATCTGCACGGATCGGGCGAAGTATGGAACTCGTTGTTCTCTTCTTACCGGGTGCTTAATATGGGCTTCGGTTGGGATCGCACGCAGAACGTGCTCTGGAGGCTCGATCACGGACAGCTGGACGGTCTGAATCCTAAGCTCGTCGTCATTCTGATCGGCACGAACAACACGAGCGAGACGGAGAACGCGAGAGCCAACACGGCCGAGGAGATCGCGGAAGGACTGGCGGCCATCTGCGACCGGGTGGAAGCCAAAGCCCCGAACGCGAGAATCGTCGTGATGGCGGTCTTCCCGCGGGAGAAGGAACCGGATCACCCTCGCCGGCTCCTGATTCAAGAGATCAACGCCAGGTATGCGAAGCTGGCGGAGGAGCGCGGCTACGCCTTCGTCGACATCGGACCCGAGCTGCTGGAAGCGGACGGAACGCTGTCGCCGGAGACGACGCCGGATTATTGCCATCTGACGGACCGCGGGTACCGGAAGTGGGCGGAGGCTCTGAAGCCTTATCTGGCGGAGGTTGCGAATTAGCGGCATAAAGCAATTTCAAAATAACGCAAATCCAAAAGGGGCTGTCCCAAAAGTAAGTTCTAAGCTCGCTTTGAGAACAGTTCGCTTAA
>NZ_JACJVQ010000006.1 GCF_014212135.1 Cohnella thailandensis | reverse complement strand
CGCCCGCCAGCACGACCTTCGAGCCCCCGTTAGTCGATTTTTTCGACTATCTCGCCCACCAGCGCGCCATTCAAGCCCCCGTTAGTCGATTTTTTCGACTATCTCGCCCACCAGCGCGCCATTCAAGCCCCCGTTAGTCGATTTTTTCGACTATCCTGATCTCGCCTGCCCTAAATAAAAAAAAGACCATGCGGACTCCCTCCGCACGATCCTATCCCCTCTATCTGCAACGCTCACCGCATCCTTCCAAGCCCGCCTCACCCCGTCACCCGTTGAACGTCCACGTTCACCTGCAGCGTCTGGAACCCTGTTCCGCGGTAGACGCCCTTCACCGGGACGATATCCAGGTAGTCCCGTCCGTGCGCCAGCTTCACGTAGCGCCAATCCACGAGGCCGTTGTTCGTCGGGTCGAAGCCCTGCCAGCCCATTCCGGGGACATAGGCCTCGACCCACGCGTGAGAGGCTTGCTCGAAGTCGGCGTCTCTCCCTTGCAGGTCGCCGACGAAGTGATAACCGCTCACGTAACGCGCCGCCACTCCCTTGATCCGGCAGACGGAGAGCAGCAGATGCGCGAAGTCCTGGCACACTCCGGCGCCCAATCCGATAAGCTCGTCCGAAGTCGTATGGACGCCAGTCGACAGCGGCTTGTACTCGAAATCGTTGAAGATTCTCTCGCAGGCTCTCTGCACGAAAGCGAATACCCCGTCTCGTTCCCCCTCGATGCTCAGCGCGAAATTCACCACGCTGGGGTGAAAGGAAGCATACACCGTCGGAAGCAGATACTCGGCGTTCGCGTTGACGAACTCCTCGCTCCTAACCTTATTCCAAGAAGCGGCGGGATCGCCTTCGGTTCCCTTCTTCATCTCCGAGTCCCGCGTGACGACGGTGGAGCGCGAAGTAATGACCAGCTCGCGATGAGGCTCGCTTGCCGTGAACGAATGAACCCGGTTCCCGAAGTAATCCTCGTAGGACATCAGGGAGACGTTCGGCTCGATCGTCAGCTGGTGCTGGTAACAGGCTTGGCGTTCGTCCGTTCTCGGCGCGAGCCGAAGCTCATTGACACTGTCCGTAACCGGCTCCGCGTATTGATATCTCGTGACGTGGCATATCTCGAGTCTCAAGCGATAACCTCCCTGCCGCGGGGAAAGAAAAAGGTCTTCGCCATCGATTCGCCCAATAAGTTGTTAGCATGAAGCAACTGCTGCAGCACGCTTCCGAGCGAAGCGGCCGTAATGTCCTGACGCTCCAGCCAGCCGAGCTCCGAGCGGGCTTTGCCCGCTTGGCGGATGATCTTCTCCAACGAATTGCCGGAGCGGTCGGCCTTCGTTCTCATCGCTTTCACGTTCGTCTCGAAGGAGGCGAGAGCGAAGTGGACGGAGCGCGGGAACGACTCTTGCAGGAGCAGGAACGAAGCGACCTCTTCCATGCTCAGATCCTCGATTCCCATGCGCCGGTAAGCCTCGTAGCCCCCCACCGACTTCAGTACCGCGAGCAGGTAAGAGTAAGAGGATTCTCCTCTCTCTTCGACGGTCTGGCACACGGACTGCAGCAGCCTGACGATATTTTCCGAGCGCTCCAGATATCGTCCGCTCTCCAGCATGCTCCACGATTCGTCGCGAAGCGCGATGGACACAAGCGTGCCCTGGAAGGAAGCGAGGCCTTCCTTGACTCGTTCGAAGAAGCGATGAGGCTCGGCCAGGACTTCCTCGATCGTCGTTTGGCGCAGCCACAGGTAGAAGCCGTTCAGCAGGTTCCACAGCTCCGACGGAAGCTGCTCCCGAATCTTCTTCAGGTTGTCTCTGGCCTGAATCACGCACGTGATCAGGGAGTTCGACTGGGCGGCGTCCAGCGTAAGGAATTGCAGGGCGCTGCGCTCCTGGAACTCCCCATAGCGTTCGATATAATCGGAGCAATCGCCGATCGCGCCGGTAATCCGCCGCCATACTCCTTCATCGGGTCCGTTCGAGTCCTCGCGAATATGATAATACACGTCAATCAGTCTGGCATGGTTCTCCGCCCGCTCCGTATATCGTCCGATCCAGAACAGGGATTCCGCAGTCCGATCCAGCATGGCTCACCCTCCTTTATCTCGTCAAAACCCACGTATCCTTGCAGCCGCCGCCCTGCGAAGAGTTGACGACCAGCGATCCTTCCGTCATCGCGACGCGGGTCAGGCCGCCCGGGAGAACATGAACGTTGCGTCCGTTCATCAGAGCGAACACGCGAAGGTCGATATGCCGGGAGGACATTCGGCCGTCCTGGCAGACGGGAGCCGTCGACAGCTGAATGGTCGGCTGCGCGATGTAATTGTCCGGATTCTCCCGGATCTTCTCGGCGAACCTCGTTCTCTCCGCTTCGGTCGCCTTCGGTCCGATCAGCATTCCGTAGCCGCCGGACAGGGAAGTCTCCTTCACCACCATCTGGTCCAGCCTCTCCAAGACATACTCCCTTTCCTCCGGCCGGCTCATCAGGTAGGTAGGCACGTTGGACAGAATCGGCGTCTCGTTCAGGTAGTAGCGAATCATGTCCGGAACGAAGGAATAGATCGCCTTATCGTCGGCCACGCCTGTTCCCGGCGCGTTCGCGATCGCGACATTGCCGAAGCGGTAGGCGTTCATCAGGCCGGCCACCCCCAGCATCGAATCGGGACGGAACGCCAGCGGATCGAGATAATCGTCATCGATTCTCCGATAGATGACATCGACTTTCTTGAGGCCGCTCAAGCCTCGGATGTAGATCTTGTTGTCCCGGCAAACGAGATCCCGGCCTTCCACGAGCTCGAGTCCCATCTGCTGGGCAAGGAAAGTATGTTCGAAGTAGGCGGAGTTGAAGCTTCCCGGCGTCAGCAGGACGATCACGGGATCGGCTTTGTCTCCGGGAGCCAGATTGCGCAAGGCAGCCCGGAAGGCGCTCAGCGAATGATCGATCCCTCGTATCGAATGGGAGAAATACAATTCGGGGAAGTCGTGGGTCATGATGGAACGGCTCTTATAAATATAAGAAAAGCCCGACGGCGAACGAAGGTTGTCTTCCAGAACGAAGTATTGGCCCCGATCGTCCCGAATCAAGTCGATGCCGGAAGCATTCACGTAAGCGCCGCCCGGAACGGATAGCCTCATCATCTCGGTCCGGAAGTAGCGATTGCCCATGATCATGCGGCGAGGAATAAGGCCGTCCTTGAAAATGTTCTGCTCGTGGTAAACATCGTGGAGAAAAGAGTTGAGCGCGCGAACCCGTTGACGGACTCCCTGTTCGATCGTGTCCCATTCCTCGCTCGGGATAATCCGGGGAACAAAATCGAAGGGAATCGTTCGTTCAAGCGCATCCGGTTGCCCGGGCTGGGCAAGTGTGAAAGTAATGCCTTCTTCCAGCAGCCTTCGATTCATCGTATTCTGCCGGGCCGCACGCTCCTCGAAGCTTAGTCGCGACAGGACGGATTGAACCTTCGCGTAGTGAGGGCGTACGGAGTTGCCATCGAACATCTCGTCGTAGAAATGGGATGGCGAAGGGGATTTGGACGTAATGGCGTTCCATAATTCCATTCGGAGCGGCTCCTCTTTGCTCGGAAAAGGGAGGAGAGAAGCCTTCCTCCTTTCGGGCGGGTTTCCGAAGCCCCGGTCCGTGCGCACGGCGAGGTTTGGTATTAGTAGATATCATATGCTCCGCCCCATTTAATGTCAATATTCTTTACGTATAATCAACAGTTTTTTGGCTATTTATTACGTTAATATCACTATACGCGTAAGGTTTAAGTCATAAATCGACAAAAAAAGAAGCAGATCCGAGGTTCTCTCGCATCCGCTTCCGAACGTTCGTTATCGCGCGCGTCCCGCGCCTTGACTTGCCCCATCGCCGGCCAACTGCTTCTCCACAACGGCATACCCCTTCCACATCGCCAGCCTCCACGGCAGCAGCATCCCGAAGGCAAGCAGGAAGAACAGCCCCGCCGATTGCGGAATGGTCACGTAAGCATCGACGACGTCATGAAGAAGAACCCGAACCGCCAGCAGCGCTACGATGATGACAACAAAGATTTTGGACCGCTTGAGGTATATCTGGCCGTCCTTCACCTCGAAACGGGAGGTCGCGATAAGCGGGTAAGCGAAGAAGACCGCTCCGACCGCGAACGCGGCAAGAGCCCAGAGCCACGGGATGCGCGTGTCGGGAACGACGAACATAAGAAATCCCGTCGCCATCCCGAGCGGCGGCGCGATGATCTTGCGAAGCGAGGTCGGCTTGCTCGCCGCCTTCAATCGGACTATGATAACCGCCACTCCGGCCAACAAGGAGCCGAGCAGCGGGAGAAGCTGCGAAAGCGCCACGATAATCATTCCTCCAACCCTAGGAAAGTATCCAAACGATCTGCTCTTATTTTACTCCCCTACGCGGATCGGAGCAATCCGGTCATGGCTTTTCGTTGGTTATCGAGATGATTTTGTGATAAAATAAAGGAATTGTCGCGTTAACGAAGGAGGGTGGAGACACCCATGACGGAGCTAGTCGGTCCATATCGTAAAAATCAGGTCTTCAACCGCCGGTTGAGGACCTGTTTTCTTTTTGCGCGAGGCAAACATTATTAGAGGGAGCCATCATCTTGAGTTCTACGCAACCTTCCAAGAGCTTGATCGCCATCTGGATCAGCTTGATCAGCAACATTGTCCTCACCCTTCTTAAGACCGGAGTCGGACTTGCGTTCGGAAGCTCCGTCCTGATCGCAGACGGAATCCACAACGCCGGCGATATCATCGCCACCGTCGCCGCTCTCACCTCGTCCATGGTCTCGAAGAAGCCCGCGGACGACGATCACCCTTACGGACACGGCAAAGCGGAGGTCGTCGCCTCGGCGTTCGTCGCGGTCATCCTGGCGCTGGCTGCGATATGGATCGGATACCATTCCCTCCTGACCCTCATGGAGCCAGCCGTCAGCGAGAGCAGCCTGCCCCTGATCGCGGCCGTCATCTCTCTGCTCTGGAAGCTCGCGCTGTACGTGTACACGGTCCGAATCGGCCGCTTGGAGAAGAGCAAAAGCGTGCTGGCCACCGCTTACGACCATCTCGCCGACGTTTACGCTTCTCTCGCCGCCGTTCTTGGCATCGGACTCGCCCTTGCGGGAGAGCATCTCGGGTGGTCATGGACGGCTTACGGAGATCCGATCGCCGGCATCATTGTCTCCCTTCTCGTCCTCAAGCTCGCGGTCGAGATGGGCAAGGAGTCCATCGACATCCTGATGGAGAGAACGATCTCTCCGGAGCGTCTGGCACGTTACGAGAAAGCCGTATTCGCGCTTGAACCGATCAAACGAATGGACCGCATTCGCGCAAGGGAACACGGCCATTACATTATCGTCGATATTCGCGTCGGCATTCCCAGCCACTACACGATCCAGCAAGGCCACGATATCAGCCGCGAGATCAAGCGCTGCATCATAGAGTGCGACGAGGACGTCATCGAGGTCATGGTCCATCTGAACCCCTGGAACGAGGGGGAATAGCCAACCCCCAGCATCACCTCAACAAGCACAAACGGGTGTCCTCCACCGCAGACGGAGAACACCCGTTTTTTCTTATCCTTATTGATACACTTCGTTGTTGCCCATGATCCAGATGGATCCGATGACGATAACGAGCACGATGACCAAGCCGAGAATAAGCGCCATCAGGTTCCAACGCGGCTTCTTCTCTTCCTTCAAGTGCATGAAGAAGAACAGCTGAACGACGAATTGGAGTACCGCCGTCACGAGCAGGACGACGTTAGCCGCCGTTCCTTCCACGATATCGTTAAGAACGAAGATCAGCGGAATGGCCGTAAGAATAAGCGACAGGACAAACCCGATGACGTAGGACTTCAGCGAGCCGTGGGACTCGTGTTCGTCGTGGGAATGAGTTTGATGTTGCGCCATCTTACATCACCCCCATCATGTATACGATAGTGAACACGAAGATCCAGACGACGTCCAGGAAGTGCCAGTACAGGCTGATGATGTTGACCTTGCGGGTCGTGACCGGCGTAATGCCGCGGCGCGCGATCTGAACGATCAACGCGATCATCCAGACCAGGCCGACCGAGACGTGAAGTCCGTGCGTTCCGACCAGCGTGTAGAAGCTGGAGAGGAACGCGCTGGTCGAGATCTTGGCGCCTTCGTCGATCATCGTCAGGAACTCGGAGATTTCCAGCGTAACGAAGGAAGCGCCGAGAATAATCGTGACGATCAACCAACCGATAAGGCCGTTTTTGTTGCCTTTGTGCATGCAGAGCACGGCCAAACCGCTCGTGAAGCTCGAGGTGAGCAGGATGAACGTTTCGGCGATGACGCCCGGCATCTCGAACAGCTCGGAGGCCGTCGGGCCTCCCGCCGTATTGTTGTGAAGCACGAGATACGTCGCGAACAGCGTTCCGAACAAGATACAGTCGGTGATCAGGAACAGCCAGAAGCCCATTTGACGGAGGGCTTCCATGTTGTGATGCCCGTCATGACCGTGGTCGTGGTCATGGCCATGCCCGTGAGACACGGCGTGATTCGCATTGTGAGACATTAGACAGCCCTCCCTGCAGCAGCCTCGGTTTTTCTGATCTCCTCGACCGGAACGTAGTAATCCGTATCATACCGGAAGGAGTAGCAAAGCATCGTGATGGCGACGCCCGCCATGGCTGGAAGCGCAAGCCACATCCAGTCGAACACGAAGCCGAAGCCCGCGAGGAACCAGAAGGTCGACTTGATGATCGGCATGGCCGAGTTCTTCGGCATGTGGATCGGAGCGAGCGCCGGCTTCGGAGCCGGCTTGCCGCCCGCCGCGATGCGCTGCTTCTCTTCCCACCAATCGTCCACGTCCTTGACGACCGGATCGGTCGCGAAGTTGTACATCGGAGCCGGAGATTGGATCGACCATTCGAGCGTGCGGCCATCCCACGGGTCGCCCGTCGTGTCCTTATCCATTTTCTTAATGCTGTAAAGAATCTGCCACACTTGAACGAGGAAGCCCGCGCCCATGATAAAACCGCCGATCGTCGAAACGAGGTTCAAGCCGAACCAGCCGGTGTCCCAGCCATACGTGCTGTAGCGACGGGTCATGCCCATCAGGCCGAGCACGTATTGCGGCATGAAGCAGACGTAGAAGCCGATGTTCCAGAGCCAGAAGGCCCACTTGCCGAGCTTCTCGTCGAGCTTGAAGCCGAACATCTTCGGCCACCAGTAGTACAAGCCGGCGAAGTAGCCGAAGGCGACGCCGCCGATCAGCACTTGGTGGAAGTGCGCGATCAGGAAGTAGCTGTTATGGAACTGGAAGTCGGCGGGAGCTACCGACAGCATGACGCCCGTCAAACCGCCGACGACGAAGCACGGAATGAAGCCCATCGTCCAAAGCATCGGAGTCTTGAACGAGATTCGTCCTTTATACATCGTGAATAGCCAGTTGAATACTTTAACGCCGGTCGGAATCGCGATGATCATCGTCGAGACCGCGAAGAACGCGTTGACGCTGGCGCCGGATCCCATCGTGAAGAAGTGGTGCGCCCAAGTGACGAAGGACACGATGGAGATGCTCATGAGAGCGAACACCATGGACTTGTAGCCGAACAGCTTCTTCTTCGCGAAGGTCGAGACGATATCGGAGAAGATCCCGAACGCCGGAAGAATAACGATATAAACTTCGGGGTGGCCCCACATCCAGATGAGGTTGATGTACATCATCGGGTTGCCGCCGCCGTCGAGGGTGAAGAAGTGCGCCCCGAGGAACCGGTCGATGAACAGCAGCGCCAGCGTAACCGTCAGAATCGGGAACGCCAGCATGATCGTCAAGCTGCTGGCCAGAACCGACCAGGTGAACATCGGCATCTTCATCAGCTTCATGCCCGGCGCGCGCATCTTGAGAATCGTAACGACAAAGTTGATGCCGGTCATCAAGCTGCCGATACCGGAGATCTGAATGCCCCAGATGTAGAAGTCTTGCCCCACGCCGGGGTTAAACATCTTCTCGGACAACGGAGGGTAAGCCAGCCAGCCGGCGTTCGGCGAGCCGCCGATAACGAACGACAGGTTGAACAGCATGGCGCCCATAAAGAATAGCCAGAAGCTAAGAGAGTTAAGTACAGGGAAAGCGACGTCCCGCGCGCCAATCTGCAGCGGAACGGCGATGTTGAACAAACCGAACATCAGAGGCATCGCCATGAACAGAATCATGATGACCCCGTGAGTCGTGAAGATCTCGTTATAGTGCTCCGGCTTAAGGAATTCCATATCCGGCATAACGAGCTGCGTCCGCATCAGCAAGGCGTCCATCCCGCCGCGGAACAACATAAGCAAAGACGCGATAATATACATGATGCCGATTTTCTTATGATCGACGGTCGTGATCCATTCCCGCCACAGCCAGCCCCACTTCTTGAAGTAGGTCAGCACGAACAAGATGGAGACGGTGGCGAGCACGATCGCCACGTCAGCGCCGTAAATGAGCGGATCTCCGGTTACGAAGAACCCGGAAGCCCAATCTTTAATATCTTCCCACACGAGACATCCTCCTTATCTTATCCTCGTTTACTTGTCCGCTCCGCTCTCGGAAGAAGTCGCCTCTGAGGAGGTTTCCCCTTCCGAACCTTCGCTATGATTGTGCGAGGAGCCGTACTTGCTCACGATCCGGTCGAACAAGCCTTCCGGGAAGGAGGAGTACGTGTCGTTCGTCTCGACGATCCCCGGTTCGGCCAGCTCGTCATAGCCCTGCTCGGTGAGCGCCGGCGAGGATTGCTTGATATCGGATACCCACTTGTCGAAGTCCCCTTGCGAGGTCGCCTCCGCGATGAACTCCATTTTGCCGAAGTGCTCGCCGCTGAAGTTGGCCCCGCGACCTTGATACTGTCCGATCTCGCTAGCCATGAGATTCAGCTCCATCGCCATGCCGGACATCGTATAAATCTGTCCGCCGAGCTGCGGAATCCAGAACGAGTTCATCGGCGCGTCCGAGGTCAGCTTGAATTCGACTGGAACGTCTTCCGGGAACCGTACGTAATTAACCGTAGCGATGCCTTGCTCCGGATAAGTGAAGAGCCACTTCCAGTCCAGCGACGTGACTTCGATCGTGATCGGCTTGACGCCTTGCTCCGATTCCGCCGCCAACGCCTTGGAAGGCTCCAGCTTATAAGAGTAAGCAACCGTGATCGCGCCCAAGACGACGATGATAAGGATCGGAATTCCCCACATCCACGCTTCGATCTTGGTGCTGTGAGACCAATTCGGCTTGTACTCCACGTTCGCTTTGTTCGCTTCGCGATACTTCCAGGCGAAGTAGAACGCCATGCCCAGGACGGGCACGAGGATGATAATGCTGATCACGATCGTAATCATGATAAGATCGAACTGCTGGTCGGCAACGATGCCCTTAGGATCCAGCACGCCCATGTCCGTGCTGCAGCCGGACATCAGGAACACGATCGCAAGCAGCGGTATCGCGGCAACGAGTCGACCCCAACCCCTTAACTTCATAAACTTTCTCATCTCCTCAGCGATGCTATTTGAACAGAATTGCGGAACCGTTCCGAACTCGGTTACGCTCGACGACTTTAAGATACCAGAAACCCTTGTGATCTTCTGCACTGTTAACAAAGGAGACATATTACGTTCTTTATTTCGCAATAATTTGTTCACCATTTCGACTTAACTTGATACAAATGCCTGAAATGGCTTCCAGTCAGGCCTGTCCGGCTCCATTTCGTGCCAATATGCCCGTATGTCCCTCCCACAAAAAAAAGGAAGCGCCTCAATCGCCTGCTAAAACAGGGAATCGAGGCCCTTGCTAAACCTTACACTTTTATTCGGTTTCGAAACCGGATTAGGATCTGCGAACGAGACAGTTCGACTACAACCAATCCATGCAGAAAAGGCCGATGAACTCCTCATCAGCCTTGATTGTTTTATTTCCTATTAATAGGGTTAAGCAAGCGGCTTATCGGGCGCCGATTCCGGTACGGGCGGAGCTTCCTCGCTCATTCTTTGCATCAGAGGCGCGAACGCTCCGATAATCAGAACCTGGATTCCGCCAACCAGGAAACCGATTCCGATCATCAACCCGAGATTCTCGTCGCTGAAATCCCTAATATGCCAACAGCTCAAGATGATGCCGATCGCAATAACGATTGCCGCTATCCATTTAGTAGCCCTGAACATGTCAAACGTCCTCATGTTCGCCACACTCCTCGTCATGTAAGCGCTATTTGTGTCTATTATATCACACACTTGTGACAAAATCATGTCCTTTGTGAAAATTCCGTGTCCAAATTTATGTCCACCCCGACTCAAGTCGGGTTTCAAACCGTCCCCCGGGTGGTGGGAGAAGCAGCCAAACTCCTTTAAACTAAGCTTACAATCCACTTTCCAGCGAACGGAGAGAAACCATGAAGAAGAACGATTACCTTGATGCCCTTAATTACCATCTAAGCTCCATTCCCGAGCCCGAGCGCTACGATCTGATCCGAGAGCTCGATCGCCGCATCGCTTATCAATTGCAAAAAGGAAGATCCGAAGACGAAATCCTGGCCGGACTCGGCGATCCGCTGATGCGGGCCGAACGAATGCTGGAAGAACGCCGGGACCGCATTCAGAAGGAGATTTCGCAAACCTACTCCGATCGCCCCTCGAAGCGTCCGGACTTCGCGCGATTCGTCGGAGTCGGCATCCTGCTGTTTTTCTTAAACCTAGTCGCGCTGCCCGTCATCGCCTCCTTGGGAGCTGCCGTGCTGTCGCTGGGCGTCTCCGCCATAGCGGCGATCGCCTCACCCTTGCTTACCCTGTTGGATTGGTTCTGGAACAGCTCCTTCTATCCGGCTAACTTGTTCGCGCACGTCGCCGTCGCGGGCGTCGGCATTCTGCTCGCCCTGCTGTTCATCCCTCTTGCCAAGCTGGGCTTCCGGGGAGTTGTCGCTTATGGGAAATGGAACCTTCGATTACTGAGAGGACGGGTATAAGAAATGAACAAGAAACGTTGGATCTCGATAGCTTTAGGACTCATTTTGATCGGCATAGGCGGCGCGGCCTTCTACAACTTCCAATTCGGGGAAGACAAACAGTCCTATGAACATATAATGAAGCTCGGGTCCAAGGACCTCAAGCAGCTTGCGGTCCAGAGCGACAGCCTGGGGCTTCGCGTCAGCTTCGTGCCGAGCGAGGACGGAACCAATTCCGTTCGAATCGCGGGCCGGGCCAAGGAAGAGATCATCGATCAGGTAAGGAATGCCCGGTTGTCCGGAGGGGTCCTGAAGATCAACATGAAGGAAGGCTGGAGCTTCGCCAGCTTCGACTTCGACTTCAATTCCGTCCAAGAGATTACCGTCTCCTTAACGGAAGAAGCGGCCGCCGCGCTGCAGTCGTTTAAGGTGGACACCGATTCGGGCTCCGTCCGGGTGAACGGTGCGGCGGCGGCCAAAGGCGAGATCGAATCCGACTCGGGCAGCATCAAGCTGTACGGCTTCCAAGGCGAGACGCTGGAGCTTGAATCCGATTCCGGAAGCATCCATGCCGAGAATCTGACCGCCGCGCTAACCGCTTCCTCCGAATCGGGAAGCATCACGATCGACCATCTGAAGGGAGTCTCCAAGCTGGAGTCGGATTCCGGAAGCATCCGGCTCCTGAAGGATGACGCTTCGGACGCCGACATCAAGAGCGATTCCGGAAGCGTGCGCGTCGAAGTGCCGAACGACTTCGGCGGATTTTACGACCTCAAGTCGGATTCCGGCTCCGTCCGTTCCCCCGACTCGGAGAAGAGAACGACCGAGACGATCAAGGTCCGCACCGACAGCGGCAGCATTCGGGTCACTCAACCTTAACCGGCGAAGGATCCACCGTTCACTCTCAAACCGTCTGCCGCGTCCTCGGACGCAGGAGGCGGTTTGAATTCATTTTCCGTTCCGAATCTAAATCTTGAAACTTTCCGCACTTAGTCCCAAAAGACTGGTCTTCTTCCGCAAAGTATGGGAAAATTGAAATACTTTAATTATTGTGGAGGCATGGCCGTGACCTTACACGACAATATCGTGGAATTGTTCGGATTGATTCGGCAGCACAATCGACTATGGCGGAACGAATGGGCGAAGGACATCGAGAACGACCTCTCGATCAGCCAGGTTCAAGCGCTCGATATCCTTCTGGCGGAAGGATCCAAACCAAGCTCCTATCTCTCGAATATATTAGGCGTCACTTCCGGGGGCATGACCGTTATCTCGGACAAGCTGGTGAAGCAGAAGCTCGTCGAGCGCGTAAGCGATCCGAGCGACCGGAGGGTCGTTAAGCTCGAGATTACGGAAGAGGGCAAGCGCCTGCTCGCCTCCATCCAGGAGAAGAGAGTCGAGCTGATGGAGAAGATGTTCAGTTCGCTCAGCGACGAGGAAGTCCAACAACTGCTGAGCATTTACCGCAAGCTCCTCCTTTCCCGCGAATAACGATTACGTCCCCTCCATTCCGCAGCCAGAATCGGAATGGAGTTTTTTTGCGCCAAACGGTTCCTTTATCTATACTTTTACGTACTTATATACGATACATAAGTTAGACGTCTATTTTCTATTGCGTCGTAGGAGGATATGGCTGTGCGCGGCATCTTGGTCGATGATGAATCTCTCGCGTTGAGAGGGCTGGAGAACCAATTACGCAAGCTTGGAGGAATCGAGATCGTCGGGACGTACCGGAATCCCGTCGAGGCGTTGGAAGCGGCCGCCAGGTCGAAGCCGGACGTCGTCTTTCTCGATATCGAAATGCCCGAGGTGAGCGGCATCGAAGCCGCCCTGGACTTCCAGGATCTCTCCCCTTCTCCGCAGATCGTATTCGTAACCGCATACGAGGAATACGCCGTCAAAGCGTTCGAGCTGGAAGCTCTCGATTACGTTCTGAAGCCCTGCCGGACCGAACGATTGGCGCTTACGCTCCAGAGAGTCGCCGAGAGACTTCAAGCCACTTCCGATACGCCGGACGAGCTCCGCAAGGGCGCGATCCGCTGTCTGGGCAGATTGCAGGTAGAGGTCGGTCCGAACGAGTTCCTGGCATGGAGGACGGCCAAGGCCCAAGAGCTGTTCGCTTACTTGACGTTAAGGGCAGGTCAGCCCGTGCGTAAGGATGTTCTGGTCGAGATCCTGTGGCCGGAATCCGATCAGAAGAAGGCTTACACCCAGCTATATACGACGATCTACCAGCTTCGCCGCACCTTGGAGGCCGCCCGCCTTCCTCTCCGGATCGTCAATTCGAGCAACAGCTATTCTCTCGAACGAAACGGGATGGAGACCGACGCCGAGCAATGGGAACGGCAGCTTCCGAGCGAAGCCGAGATCGCTTCCCTTGCCCTTGAGGACTACGAGGAGAAGATGATCTTAAATCGAGGAGAATTGTTCGAGGACAGCGGATATCTATGGGCCGAGCATGAGCGCGAGCGGCTCAGCAGCCTGTGGTTCCATCACGCCAAGCGCCTCGCCAAGAGGCATGACGAGAATAACGACGCGATAATGGCTTCCACATGGTACAACCGCATTCTGCAGAGATTCCCTTATTCGGAAGAGATCTACTTCGCGTTAATGGAGCTTTATGCCCGTTTAGGGGAACGAAGCCTCGTCGAACAGCATTATAGCCGCCTGAGCGCGATGACGCAGAGCGAATACGGAACGGAGCCGTCCGCGGAAGTTCAAACCTGGTATCTTAATTGGAAAAAAGAATAGAGCACCCAAGAGAGCAGCCCTCAAGGCGGGCTCTCTCTTAACGTTGGCTATATTTCTCTCCCCATTGCCTCATCATGTGAATCAGCGGCATCAACGAGTAGCCCAGCTCGCTAAGGCGATATCCGACTCGCGGGGGAATCTCTTGATAGGCAATCCTCTCGACGATGCCGTCCTTCTCCAGTTCCCGCAATTGAAGGGTTAACATTCGCTGCGTAATTCCCGGAATAAGCCGTCTAAGCTGATTGAATCTTGTCTCCTCTTTAGCCAAGTGAAAGAGAATAATGCCCTTCCATTTGCCCCCGATGACGCTCATCGTGATCTCGACTTCGGCGCCTGCGCTCGCGTTGTTTCCAGGTAGTTTTTCCATAAGTTTAGCCATGTTAATCTCCTTCTACGATAGTGGAATATTCCCCCAATATTTCTGTTGTACCACTAAGGGCTGAACAAATTCTGAAAAGAGTTCCCTTTTTGTGCTCTTCAGAATTTTTTTCATGTTTTGAGATAAGAACGCCCTGGCACCTATATTGCGGGGTAAAACCACTTGCGAGGAGAGCAGGAGAAAAAAACGGCGTTTGAGAAGCAAACGGTCACGGAGGAGGACCGGGCTTCCCGGATTCCCGCAGACCGATCCTCCGAGAGAACGCGAAGCCTCTTCCCCTTCCGTCCGCATGGCCGTTCGTTCATAAGTTATTTAGCCCGCTTAAGAAGCTTGCGGTAGTCGTGGGGAGTCTCCCCGTATACCTTGCGGAACTGCCTGGCGAAATACGAGAAGTTGCCGTACCCCAGTTCTCCCGCGATCTCGCTGACGCTGCGCTCGGTCGTCGCGAGCAGATCGGAAGCCCTGCGCATTTTCTCCTGCAGGATATATTCGGTCAGCGCCATCCCTGTCTCCTTGCGGAACAGCCGGGATAGATAAGCCGGGTTCAGAAAGACGCCGGCCGCCAGCTCCTCGCGGGTCAACTCTTCGTTCAGGCGCTCCGCCACGATGGCCTTCACTTTCTGAACGACGGGACTGGAGGACGCTTGAGCAGACAGGAGGCGATCCGCCGCCTCCACGACCTTTTCCGCCCAGCTTCGGAACCTCCCGACCGACTTCGCGGCCTGCTTCGCGTCAAGCCAGCTCTCGTTCTCGTAAAGCAGCGCGGCGGAGAAGCCCTTGCGATGCAAAGCGTAGTAAACCACCTGAAGCAAGGAATGGTACATCGCCGTCAACGCCTCGACCGACAGCGCCTCCTGCCCCAGCTTCTCCTCCAGCGCGGCCATAAGCTCGGCCCGCTTCCCCTGCTCCAGCAAATCGGCAAGCTCCAGCATCGAAGGCTGGGAGGAGGAAGGAAACTCCGCGTCCAAAGGCTCCTCCCCGAGTTCGATGACGGCATTCATGCGGCTCACGTTGCGGTATTCCGCATTCTGCAGCGAGAGGTACGAACGGATCGCCTCTTCGATCGCGACCGGCTCCCCGACGTAGCAGGACACGCGCCCGTAGAAATAGCGCCGGCAAGCCTCGATATAGCTCTTGCAGAGCGCGGATAGCCCCAACCTCTCGTCGTCGCCGACGGGAACGACCGCGATCGTGTGACCCCGCCGATCCCGAAAGACATGCCCGGAAGGAAGGATCGGCAGAAGCTCCTCCGCCGCCTTGCGAAGAGCGTATTCCATGATCTCTTCCTCGCGCTCGGTCAACGGCTTCTCCCATTGCTCCAGGCTGATAAGGACCAGCCTTATCCGCTCGATGTCCTTGTAGGAGATGTCGCAGCCGGCCAGCGCCGCATCGATCGACTCCCGGTCCGGCCGGAAACGCCGCTCGAGCAGGTCCTCCCAGAAACGCTCGATCAGAAGCGGCTTGCGGCTGTTCCACAGCTCCGCATACTGGAGGTAGAGATCGCCGAGCTCGCTCGCTTTGCGCTTCTCCCGGACCTTCCGGATCGTCTTCTCCAGCACCCGCTCCAGATCGGAGTAGATGACCGGCTTCAGCAGATAATCGTTCCCTCCGAGCTGAAGAGCCTTCTGCGCGTAAGCGAACTCGGAATGGCACGTCAGCACGATCGTCTCGATCGGCAAGCATTGCTCCGCCGCCCATTCCATCAGCTCAAGTCCGCTCGCTTCCGGCATCTCGATATCGCAGATCATGATGTCGATCTCTTCCCGCCGCAGAACTTCCTTCGCCATGGCCGCATGGTACGCCTCGAACACGCCTTCGACTCCGATGGAGTCCCAGCGGACGCCCGACACCAACCCTTTAACGGCATAAATTTCATCATCGACGATAAGAACCCGGGTCATGCGGATGGACCTCCTTTGCCGGACGGAGCGGGCGGCAGGATCAGCGTCACCTTCGCCCCCCGCGGCTCCGCGTTCTCAAAACTCATGCGTACGTTCCCCTTATAGAAAAGCCGGCAGCGGCGCACGACGTTCCACAGGCCGACGTGGCGTTCGCCCGGCTCGCTCCGGTGCACCGTCTCCCGAAGCTCCTCCGCCTTGCCCTCGGCGAAGCCTTTCCCGTTATCCGCGACCTCGATGCAGACCGGAGAATTCGGCTCGCCCGCTTCGGCATATACCCGAATCGAGATTCGGTATGGCGTCCCGCCGAGATACGCGAAGCCGTGCACCATCGCGTTCTCGACCAGCGGCTGAACCGTCAGAGGGGGAAGCGCGAACGCCTCCAGCTCGGGCTCCACCTGAATGGCGTAGTCGAGCGCCTCCGGGAACCGGTACTTCTGGATAGACAGATAATCCTGAATATGGTCCATCTCCTCCCGCATGGTCAAAGAGGACACCTGGGTTCTCGTCGCGTAGCGGAAGTAGCGGACCAGATGCATCGCCAGGCTCTGAATGATATCGAAGCTGCGAATCTGCGCCAGATGATAAACGATGTTAAGGGAATTCATGAAGAAATGCGGATGGATCTGCGCTTGGAGATGCTTGAGCTCCGCTTTCTGCGTGCGGATCTGCTCCTCGTAAATATCGATCTTGAGGTGCTCGATCTGCCGGACCATGCCGTTGAAGGTCTCGTTGATGGCCATGAATTCGACCAGCTTGTTGTCCTCGAGACGCGCGGACAAGTCGCCGGAACGGATTCTTCGCATCCCCTTGATCAGCCTTGTGATCGGCGACGCGATCCACTTCTGCAGGAAGATCAAATAGACGACGAGCAGAATCGCGGCCAGCGCCGGCACCCAATACGTCAATACCCGGAAGTAGGGAAGCCCCTCCAGCACCTTTTTCTCCGGCAAGAGCAGAATCAAGCTTAAACGAACCGTTGCGGAATGCTTCGAGACGAGCAGATAGCGCTGATCCAGCTCCACGATGTTGTAGTCCGCGCTCTCGTCGCCTTGCACCGCTTCGGCTCGCAGTCCGATCCGCTCGAGCTCCTCCCGCATGCCCCCGTCGATCGGGGAAAGCGCCTCGCCTTCGTCGGTCACGAGGAGCGCCGCCCCTCCGCCGTTCTCGGTCAACCGGTTCAGCGGCTGCATCAGACGGCTTAAGTCGACCCAGGCTCCGACCATCGTTCGGGATCCCGTATCGACGGCCCTTACGAGGGCAGAGGTGCCGTCCGCGATCCGGGCGACGTTCCATCCCGTGTAGAAGAGCGTTTCTCCCTGTTTCTCCCTCATGAGGTCGGACAGCCGATCTTGGATGGCTCTCTTGCGTTCGTATGGAACGTCCTGCTGCGGGGCCACGAACAGCTCGTCATGTTCGGCGCTGTAGGCGAACAGCACGTCCGCCGCCTCGTAATAGTTCCGATTGAGGAACAGATCGTTTACCGTCCGATTCGCCGCCAGGTAATATTCCAGGCTATCCTTCGGATATTGACTGAGCGAGCTGACGTTCTGATCCTGCTCGGCGGTCTTGTACAGGTAGTTCTCGATCTCTTCCAGCGCTTTGTCCATGTCGTTCATGTACACCGTCAGCAGGTTACGGTTGGACTCCGCCACCTGGGAGTGCACGACCCGGGTCGCGTAGAGGTTGTTCGACAGGACGACGACCAGAAGCGGAATCGTGACGAGACAGAACCCGAGTATCAAGCGGGAGCGAATCGTCCGGGGCTTCGAGGATCTCTTTGGGAGCATGGGAATCATGGGCCGCCCCTCTCCGCGAGCCATTCGTCGAGCTGCCGCTGCTTCTCCGCGATGACGCGGTCCGCCCCGGCCGCCTTCAGTTCGCTTAAGTAGAGAGGAATGACCTGATCGGGGTCGAGCGCCCCCGTGTTGATCGCCGGTCCGTACTTCTCGTCGACCGCGTTGCAAGCCGCGATCTCTTTCTTGACCTTCTCCGGGTTGAAAACGAAGCCGAGCGCCTTCGACTTGTCGGCCTGCTCGTTGAACTCGCGGTATTGTTCCCACAGCCGCGGATCCTCGTTGCTCCACAGGTAGGAATTCAGCTGGTTGCCGAACATCCAGGGCTCGTTGATGTTGTAGCCTACCGTCCTGGCGTCGACGCCTTCCGGATAGGCGATGATGCCGTCCGCCACTTTCACGTAATGCTTGCCTTCGATTCCCCAGTTCAACAGGTTGAGCAGATACGGGTCCGTATAGAGCAGATTCAGCAGCCTCATCGCCTTCTCCGGATGCTTCGCGTTGCTCGTGATCCCGAACATCGCGCTCGTCGTGTCGGCCGTCGTCGTGTAGGGCTCGGTAAGCTCGACCATCTCCATCTCGGTACCGGTATCCCGGGACGCCTGCAGGTCGAAGCCCGGCTTCAGCGATTCGGCGTAAGAGAACGCCTGCCCCGCCTTGACCGCTTCGTATTCGCTGTCCCGGCTCGTCGCCGCGTCGGCGTTGAAGTAGCCCGCCAGGTTCCATTCGTGCATCAGCTTCGCGTATTCCCGGTAGATCGGCGTCTCGATCATGTTCACGATCGCGGTGGAATTCCCTTCGCGCTCCAACGCTCCGGGACCTTCGCCGAGCATATCGAAGAAGCCGTTCTGCATCATGAAGATGAACGGGCTGCGGTCCGACTTCGCTTGAATCGGAGCGACCCCGGGCTCGTTCTCCTTGATGACGGCGAACGCTTCGGTCAGGTCGGACAGCTTCCGAACGCGGCTTAGGTTGATATCGTACTTGTCGAGCAGATCCTTGCGCATGACCAGACCTTTGCTGGAGGCGAACTCCTTGTTGGTCACGATCCCGTAGATGTGGTTATCGATCTTGCCCGCCTCGAGAATCGAAGGGTTCAGAATTTCCTTGATCCCCTGCCCGTATCGATCCAGAAGGTCCTCCAGCGGAAGAAACCGCCCCTTCGCCACCTCGTCGCCGAATCTCATCCAACCGGCGGTGAACATCAGGTCGATCTGCTCGTTCGAGGCGAACATGAGCCCCGTCTTGTCCCACCATCCAGCCAGATTGATCGGGATGATATCGAGCTCGGCTTGAATCGTCCCCTCGAGGTAACGGTTGATCTCCTCTTCGACGAGCGGCAGGTCCTTGGGAACGCTCCCCGCGGGGAAAACCATGACGAGACGATCCGATCCCGGGTTCCCGGCGTTCTCGCCGGCGTTCGGAAGAGCGCCCGATCCTTCCCCCTTGTCTCTCTGCATCCACGCAGCCGCGAGCAAGGCGAGACCGAGCGCGGCGATTCCGATCGCCAGCCACGCCGTAACCGCTTTCTTTTGCGCGTCCACCATGCTGCTATCCCCTTTGTCCGCCCGGTGTTTCGATTCCTTAATCTTAACCCGAAACGGAGGGAGCCGACTACAACAAATGTGACTTGGAAGGATACGATTGTGACTTCAATGGTCAAAAAAGGACGACCGCTTCCGCGCGTCGCCGCGCGGTCCGATCGTCCCTCGTCCGGTTATTCGGTTCTTGCGCTCCTCAGTTGAAGCCCCCGTTGACGCGGATCGTCTGTCCCGTTATCCAACGCGCCTTGTCGCCGACGAGCAGCTCGATCGCGTTCGCGATATCCTCGGGTTCGCCGAGACGGCCGAAAGCGTTCATGCGGCGGTACGAATCGATAAGCTCTTCCGACTTGCCGCTTAGGAACAGCTCCGTCGCCACCTGTCCGGGCGCGACGCAATTGATCGTGATCCCCTTCGGGCCGAATTCCTTCGCCAGTTGACGGGTCAGCTGTTCGACGGCGCCCTTCGTCGCGGCGTAGACGCTGTACGTCGGAAGCATCGCCCCCGCCACGGACGTCGAGAAATTGACGATCGTTCCGCCCGCTTCCATATGCTTCATCGCCTGCTGGCACGCGAAGTAGGTTCCTTTGACGTTGATGCTGTAGTTCCGGTCGAAGAACTCTTCCGTCACGTCCCCGATGGCCGCGTTCCCCATAATGCCGGCGTTGTTGATCAGAATGTCCACGCGACCGAATTTCTCCAGCGTCTTCGAGAACAAGTCCTCGATCTCGCTCACGCGCCCCACGTCGGCGCGAATGGCCGTCGCCTCGCCTCCCGCTTGCCCGATCGTCTTCACGACCTCCTCCGCCTTCTCCCGGTTCGAGGAATAATTGACGACTACCTTCGCTCCCGCTTGCGCCAATTGGATGGCGATCTGACGGCCGATGCCTCTCGATGCTCCCGTAACGATCGCGACTTTTCCGTTCATGCTCATTTGCGCTCTCTCCTTTTTTTCATCGTTGGCCGTTCGGCGATCCGCCGCGTTCGACCTTGCTTCTTTATTGTAAGGAGAGAAGCCTTCGCCCCGTTAGATCAAAGCTGTTCGATCCTTGCCTAATTCTCTACGATGCCGATATAGTATAGGGAAAAGAAGATGCGGAAGGGAGTCGCTCCTAATGGAAGAAACGAACGAATCCGAGAGCATGGAGAATAGGTTGCGTCAAATGGCGCTTCTGATACGCCGCCACGCCCCGACGAGCGGCACTCATCCGACGGCGGTGCCAACGCTGGCGCTGATGCATGCCGCGGAGCCTTCGGAGCCGTTGGAATCGGTCTATAAACCGTCCATCTGCGTCGTGGCCCAAGGGGCGAAGACGGCCACCCTCGCCGACGAGACCTACCGGTACGATCCTTCGACTTACCTGGTCACCTCCGTCGAGCTTCCGATCCTCGGCCGAATCGTCGAGGCTTCGCCGGAGATTCCTTATCTCAGCTTGAAGCTGAGCTTCGACGCCGACGTCATCCTGGACCTCGCCAAGGAGATGAACCGGCAGGGCGGCCAACCGCCGGAAGGAGGCCGCGGCATCTCCGTGAACCGGCCGTCTCCCGCGCTGCTCGAGGCCCTCGTGCGGCTCCTGCAGCTGCTCGATTCGCCCGGCGATATTCCGATTCTGGCTCCGCTCCTAGTCCGCGAAATCCTGTACCGCGTCATGCAGGGCAACCAAAGCACCCTCCTGCACCATTTCGGGGTAACCGGCAGCCAAGCGCACAACATCTCGGAGGCGATCCGGTTGATTAACCGCCAATATGACCGGCCGCTCGCGGTGGATCGCCTCGCCGAATCCGTGAACATGAGCACGTCGGCGTTTCACAAGCATTTTAAACGCGTTACGGCGATGAGCCCGCTGCAGTACCAGAAGACGGTCCGCCTGCAGGAGGCGAGAAGACTGATTCTGACGGAGACCGTACAGGTGTCCGACGCGGCGTTCCGGGTCGGCTACGAGAGCCCTTCCCAGTTCAGCAGGGAGTACGCCCGGATGTACGGGCAGCCGCCGACCCGGGACGTTCGGGAGCTTCGGGGATCGCTGGAGGGTACGCATGCGTGAGGGGAATCGGCATGATCTAGGGATCCGGCAGGGTTAGTCGGGGCCACGTCGCAAGCCAGCCCTTGTTCCGGACTCTGCTCAGGAAGAACTCTCTGTCTTTAAAGAAAGGGCTCTGCCGGAGGTTCAGGCCGAACAGGTCATCCAGACCGTGGGGAGCGATGACTTGAAGGCGGCCCTCATCGGTCAGGCGGACGCCGACGGCCGTCGCGGTCTCCGGCCAACGCTTCATGGCGTCCTCGATCGAAACGTACTCGGGCTCGTTGTTGCGGATATGCATTCGGGCTTGGTTTTTGACGGACCATTTCGGCTGCGGATTTACGCTCTCGAGTCTCTTCTCCAGCGTCTTCTCGTACTCTTCCGACAGGTTGGATCGATCGTAATAAAGAATATCGATGTCGTCCAGAGGCGTGCGAATCTCGTAGCGGTGCAGGTTGTCCCAGACGGCATTCCGGACGTATCCGGCGGCCATGCACCAGTCCGGCAGGTTCAAAGACCGAACGAGCTCGAGATCCCGTCTCAGGTTCGGCTGTGCGGTTAAGATGGCAATGAGATCGTCTGCGAGGTTCTTGCGGTTCATCGTCTCTTGCTCACGCCCAGAAAATGCCGTTCTCGTCCACGTTCTTAAGCTGAGTCTCGAAGCTGGAGCTCGGCGGAATATCGTCGATGAAGTGCCACTTGTCCCGGCTGTCCTTCCAATACACCTTCCACTCCTCCTCTTCCAGCCGGAACTGGGCGATCGGCAGCTCGAGCCGGTTCCCGGGCAAGTAGCCCGGCCTTTCTTGCGTCAAGGTCACGGCGTTCCCTCTAAACTTGTAATGAATCTGGATTTCGGCTCTCAGATGCTTGGGAATTTTCTTATCGATATATTGGTCCAGAATCTTCTCGATTCTCCTCTTGGTGAAGGCGTCCAGCAAGGCATTTTCTCTCCTTTGGTTAATTTCGGTTGAGGTTATTATCGGCTGGAACGCATTCCCTTTACATGCTTAATAAAATCTTCGGGATATACATCGCGATCATTAACTCCCCTTTATCTTTCGTACCCGTCAATCGCCGTCACATCCCAGTCCTCATCGAAAAAGACCGTTCCGCCCTTCTTGATCTCTTCCCATTCCGCTTCTTCGACTTCCACCTGAATGATCGAGTCGGACGGTCCGGTGACGGACACGTAATACCTCCCGCCCTGCTCGTACTTCTCCAAGACCGCCCTCGCGACCGGCTCCGCGGAATCGGAGCGAGAGGCGCATCCCGCTAGGGCAAATACAAAGATTAACTGAATTAATAATCTCATCGCGATGATCTCCCGCTTCTTCTATTTCGGCCGATTATTCCGAATATCTCTCGCCATCAAAACGATCCCGATAACGAAGGCGCAAACTCCGACGACAATTTGCAAAACCAAGGCCGCATAAACGATTCGAGGATAGCCGTTCCCATTCCCCACCGGACCGACTTTAGGCTGGTTCAATGCCCGCCAGCGATAAACGGCCAGCACGACGGTTAGAACGGACAGCGCAATGGCGACGATTCCTTTTCTCATAGGCGTCCCCTTCCCCTCGTCGGTTTGAGAAACGCGAAGACATTTAATTCTTCTAACTATTCGCGATTTAAGGGAGTTATTCCTTTGCCAGAGGCAGCCCTATTCCGGCAAAAACCCGCCGGGAGCCTTCTCCCGGCGGGTTTCCGCAATCTAGAGCAACTTGAGTGCCTTTAGCATTCTTTCGAGCAGAACCGCGCCCTCGGCTCGGGTCGCGAGTCCTTGCGGGGAGAGCGAAGTCTCCGAGGTTCCGTTCAGGATGCCCTCGGACAGCAGCCGATTCAACGCTTCCGCCGCCCATGGGCTGACGCGGCCGGCATCCGCGAAGCCGGCAAGATTGGCGCTTGCGGACGGAGGCGCGCCGACGGCCGAGGAAGAGCCGTTCTCGAGCGATTGCCGAACCAGCTCCATCGCCCGGGCGAGGAGGACGGCCATCTGCTCGCGGGTGATCTCTTCGGACGGCCGGAAGCGGCCGGCTTCGTCGCCTTGCACGAGGCCGAATTCGGCCGCCGCGTTCGCTTCGGCCGCGTACCAGGCTCCGGGAGCGACGTCGGCGAAGCCGAAGACGGGTTCGCCCGTGCCGGTCAAACCGAGCGAGCGGACGAGAAGGGCCGTGAATTCGGCGCGGGTCATCGGGCGATTCGGCGAGAAGCGTCCGTCTTCGTCGCCGCTCGCGATCCGCTTGTTCGCGAGAAGCTGCAGGTCCTTCTGCGCCCAGTGTCCCTGCAGGTCGGCGAACGCCCTTGCGGACGAGGCCAGGACAAAGATGCCGTTATGGGCGCTGCGTATCGTCACGGAAGTCCGTTCGTCTTCGGCAATCTCGAAGAGTGCCGGAACGTAGCGGAGACTGCCGGCTGCCGGATCGAAAAGCAGAACGGTCGACGCGTTCGGATCCAGCTCTTGATCGACGATTATCCGGCGATCGAGGAATAGACGTCCGAAGTTCGTTATCGGACTGGTTTCTCCATCGGAGTGAAGGGCAGCCTCAAACCGGAAAGCTCCCTTTGCGATCGGGGTTACGCCTTCCCGCCGCGCGGCTCCATTCAACAACGTTGCCATCGCTTGATCCAGTTCGCGGATCGTCAATTCCAGCAAGGCATCGTCCGCGGCCTTGCCGAGCAGCGCGGCTGCTTGGGCCAACGTCAGCTCGTACTCGGCGTTCGGAAGACTCACGAGGATTCTCGCGGACGGCTTCTTGCTAGCCGCTTCGCGGAGAGCCTTCGAGCTGAAGACGGCGGCTGCCTCGCCGGACGCTTCCCTGCCGGCAAACTCGATAACGCCGGCGCCGTCCGAGAGCGCGTCCGCTAGCTTCTTATCTCCTTCGGAGGCTCTCTTCCGAAGATCCGAAGCGTCCCCCTCGCCAGAGCCGCCAGGGTTGCCGGTTCCGATCCCCGTGCCGGGGCCCGGGTTGCCTGCCCCTCCGTCATCCGGAACGAGCACCGGGTCCGGCTGCTCCGGTTCCGGCACCGGATCCGCCGCGTTCAGCTTGAACGAGTCGCCCATCGTGCTGAATAGCCTTCCGACCTTCGCGTTCCGGATAAGAACATTTTGCAGTTCAACGCTTCCGGTGACGCCGGCCGCGACGTTGATTCCCCACGTTCCCGCTCCGTCGATCACGTAATTGCGAACGATAACCTTATGCGCGCCGGAGGCGTTGATCGAGTTCGGTCCGCTGACGTACAGCCCTTGGAACGTACTGTCGATCGCTTCGTTGTTTTGGATGAGAATATCGGCGTCGATCGGCTTATTCTCGACGAAGATCCAGATCGCTCCGAAGTCCTGATTCCAGCTCGCCTCATGTCCGCCGGTGCGAAGGAGCGTGTTGCGCTCGACGCGGGTCGTGCCGCCGAACGGCACCGGATCGAAGCGGGTCGAGACCGCGATTCCCGCCCCGTAGCCCATCGTGTCGGCCAGGAGGTTGTCCGTCACTTGATTGTCCGTGCCGCCGAACACCGCCACGTTATCGGCCAGGTATGGCAACTGGACCGTATTGAAGCGGATCTTGTTGTTCTGCGTCCGCGCCTGCTCGGCCGTGGTTCCTTCCCGTTGGTCGGACCAGAGGGCGATGGAATCGTCCCCCGTGTTGCGAAGGACGGAGTGCTCGACGACCGAGTTGCGGGTACCCGTGGACAGGTGAATGCCGTCCGCATACGTGTTGCGCACGCGAACGCCTCCGACGTAGAGGCCGTCCGTGTTCAGGGTCAGATCGTCGCTGAGCGTCGTCCAGATGCCGGCTTTGGCGTGCTCGATCCACACGTTCTGAATCGTCGATCCGGTGCCGAACGCGCCGTCGAAGCCCGCTTCCTTCTCGGCGTCATGGCGGCCGGTCACCCCGACATCGAGCAGAAGGTCGTACACCCCGACGTTCGAACCGACGCCCATGAAGCCTTCGCCGCGCAGCTCGGTATGCCACATGCCCGCTCCGCGAATCGTCACGCCGGCCACCCCGAGCGGGCCGCCGCTTAAGTCGAAGCTTCCTGCCGGCACCCACAGGCCGAAGCCTTGTTCATGTGCCGTCGCGATCGCCGCCCGGAACGCCGAGCTGTCATCCACGCCGTCGTTCGGCGCCGCTCCGAATTCCGTGACGGAGCGATAGCCTTCGTCCGGCATCGCGTAAGCTTCCGGCGCGCGCTCCAGTTCGGCCAGATCGAGCACGTAGTATTCGGCGGAGTCGCCCGCATCCCGCTGCAGCCGCACCGTCGCTCCGGCCGGGATGTCCCCGACGAGGAAGTGCGCCTCTTCGTAAAAGCGATGGGCGTCCCCGTCCGCCGGGTTGTTGGAATACGGGTACTTGCCGTACACCCAGCTGTGCTTGGAGCTCAATTCAAGCGACTGCCTCTTCTCGCCATTGACGTACAGGCTTAAAGTCGCGTTAAGCCCCGAACCGTCCGCGCTGTCCGGAATGACGTAACGAAGGGTCAGCGCATTCGCCGCTTCCGCGGCTTTAAACTCCGCGTATTGGCCCTCTTCGTCCAGCCGGACCGCCTTGCGCCCCGACGACTCCGCGGCAACCGTGCCGTAATCCCGGCCGGGGCCGATCAAGAGGCCGTTCGTCGCCGCGTCTTCAAGCTCATATGCGAGATAAGGCACGGTCGCCCCGCGCGAAGCCCCATATACCGACTTCGCCAGCTTCAGTGAGCCGATCTCCAGTCCCGTTCCGCTGTCGTCTTCATAACGAAGAGCGACGGTATTGAAGCCTTCTCGCAGCTTAAGCTCGACCGGAAGCGTTCCGGCATTCTCCCCCGTAGATGCAAGTTTCAGCGTCCCGGCCTTCAACCCGTTAACGTAAAGACCTAGCTTGCCAGTTGCTCCGGAGGCGTTGCGGTAAGCGATCGTCGCCGCGTAAGATCGGGCCTCCTCCGCATGAACCGACCACAGCAGGCTCGCGCCTTCGCCGGAGAAGCCGCCCGCGAACCCGTCCGAAGCGGCCGGAAGCGCGACTCCTCCGGAGGCGAATGCTTCCGACGCCGCGTAGCTCGCCGTTGTCGGAATCGGTTCGAACGTCCACCTCGCCGAACCGCCATTCCCTTGGGCGACCATGAGCTCGGGCGCAGACGCGCTGCGGATCGTCTTGTAACCGAGTACGTCCGTCACGTCCCACTGGGCGGCCCGTTCTCCGCCTACGGCGCTTCCGATCAGCGCGTCCCCGGAAGCGTTCGCCGCGAGGTATAGGCCGGTCTGCACGTTCTTGAATCGCTTATGCCCGTTGTAGCTCTCCGCGATCCACGCGGCGGACAGGCTATTGGACGAGGCCGCCTCGTAAGTAACCCCGGTCCCCGACATCGCAAGAAGCTCGCCGCTTCGTTCGCTCGCGATGCGAATGACGTTCTTCTCCTTCAGGACCGCCGTCGATCCATTCAAGTCGTCCGTCTCGACGCTTGGGGGGACGGCCTCATCCGGAGCGTTCTCCAGCTTCCATTGCGCCGCTTGGCTCTCGGCGGAGACCAGATCGTATTGGGCGAAGCCGAGCCCGTCCGCGAGGTGGATATACTCGTCGTCATGGCCTGCCGCGGCGCTGCGGAGCAGGTAGTAGCCGGCCGCTCCGGCCTCTTCGAGCCGCCAGCTCGAGGAATCTTCCGCTATCGCGCCGCTCGTTTCCAGGTAAGCTCTGCCGTTCTCGATCGACATCGCGCGGCCCGTCGCCCGATTCACGAGGCTCACGTTTCCGTCTTCTCCGACAACGAAGCTCCAATGGGAAGAGGCATCCGAGGCATCCGGCGTTCCGTATCGAACGACTTGACGGCCATTCTCGAAGAGATACTGCCCTGTCTGCCGATTCTGGATGCGAACGAAGCCTTCCGGCAGCTCCGCCGGAAGCTCCGGCGCCTCTTCGAGCAGCCACTGGGCGCTGCCCCAGTTCGCCGGAATGTCGCTTGCCTGCGCGAAGCCCTTGTTATCCTCGTCGTGGATTAAGACGTTGTTCTTCCAGACGCTGCGAAGCACCTTGGCTTCCGCGCCGTCGACGTCTTCCACCGTCCATTGGACGCTGCCCCAGGTCGGATCGAGCGCCAAGCTCTCCAGCGGATCCTCATAGCTTCCTACGTTCTCGTTGGTAATGAGATGACCCGTCGCCCGGTTGACGATCAGCGTTCCTTGCTGCCCTTGCTTCAGTTCCCAATGGGAAGCCGCGTTCAGGAGATCCGGCTGGCCGTCCTTGACGATGCCGTCTTCCTCGTATAAATACGATCCCCGGTAGCCGTTCTTCAGCCGCACATAGCCGCTCGCATCCTCCGAAACCGGGAGGAACTCCCACTTCGGACTGCCCCAGTCCCGCGGCACGATTCCGTACTGGAGCGTCTTCAGCTTGTTCTCCACGTTCAGATAAGACTGAGCGCTCTCGTTCTCGCTCCGATCGCCGGCTGACCGGATCAGCTTAAGTCCCTGGTAGTCGACGACGACCCAGTCGCCCGCCGTCGAGCCTTCGGCCAGATCGCCCGCCCGCACAGCCGCTCGGGATCCGTCCACTCCCTCCAGCGTCACGAAATGCCCGGTCGCGCGGTTCTGGATCCGGGTCTTCCCGTCTCCCGCGTCGACCAGCTGCCATTGGGCCGCTTGATCCCCGGATGCCGCGTTGCCGTACTTCACGATGCCGTTCTCTTCATACAGGTAAAGCTGCAGCCAGGAATTGCGGATCCGAATGTAAGTCGGGTCCGGGTTCTCCGGCTCCGGCTCCGTCAGCGGATCCTCCAGCTTCCATTGCGCGCTTCCCCAGGTCGGCTGCGCCCAGTCGTTCGCGTGAGCGAAGCCGTCCTGGGCCTGCACGTTCAGCAGATTGCCTTCGGCCCCCGGAACGGAGAACGTGTAGTAGCCGCTCACCGAGCCGCCCGCGTCGTTCACCGCCGCGTTCATGGTCCAGTCCGTGTCGTATACCGTCCCGGCCACGCTTTTGGCGCGGACGTCCGCCGCTTCTTCGCCCGAAGCGGAGGCGACGACGTAGTTGCCGGAGCCCAAGTTGCGCAGCGTCGTTCCGGAGGCGGCGCTCTCAACCAGCCATTGCGAGCTCTTATCCGTCGCTGCCGGCGTCCCGTAGGCGACAACCCCGTTCTGCTCGAACAAGTACTGGCCCTGCCATTGGTCTTTCAGCCGGACCGGAAGCGTATCGGAGGCCGGCTCCAGCCTCCACTGGGCACTCCCCCATCCGGGTTGAGCCCAATTGTTCCAATGAGCGAAGCCGTCCTGAGACTGAACGTTAAGCACGAGCTCCGGATAACCGTCGATCGCCAATCCGTAGACGTTCGCCTCCCCGGATGCCGTCATCGTCCATTCCGTCACGGCGCCGTCCCCGAGTTCCGTGACCGATATGGGGATCGTCTTGTCCTCGGAAGCGATTACATTAGCGACATTAACAAAATGCCCGGTCGCCCGGTTCCGAAGCCGCTTCTTCCCGTCGCCGGCGTCGATGGCGTACCAGTGGGACGAGGCGTCGTTCATCGCGGGCCGGCCGACCTTTACGACGCCGTCCGCCTCATACAAATAGCCGCCCTGCCATTGATCGACGATCCTCACCGGAGCGAGATCGCTCGCGGGCTCGAGCTGCCACTGGGCGCTGCCCCAGGACGCCTGCGCCCAGTCGTTCACGTGCGCGAAGCCGTCCAGCGTCTGAATGTTGAGCACCCGGTTCGAAAAGTCCGCGCTAACCACGTTGACGTAGCCGGGCTCCGAATCCTGCACCTTCCACAGGGCCGTCGTCAGCCCCGGCGAGATGTCCGTGCTCTCCAACGGCTGCGTGATTTTGTCGCTCGGAACGACGCTGGCCATGTTCAGGTAACGGCCGGTCGCCTTGTTCCGGATCGTCTTGAGTCCGTCTCCCGCCTCCTCCAGCAGCCATTGCGCCGCCGGGTCCTCCACGGCCGTGTAGCCGTAGCGGACCTTGCCTGCGCTATCCTCGTACAAATACGTGCCCTGCCACTGATTCTTGAACCGGACATACGCCTCCGAATCCCCGGCCATGCCTCCCGAGACGGCGCCGCCGCCCGAGGGAGAATCCGTCTCCGCCGACACGGACGCCAGGGCGCCCAGCGGAGACAGCAGGACGAGTGCCAATACGCTTGCGATAAGCTTGCGGATCAGAGCCATTCTCCTCTTCCCTTTCTGAATTTGGATTCTTAACACCGCAACGGCCGTGGCCTCGCAGTCGCCATGTGGCAACCGGTGTTAGTCGATTTTTTCGACTATCAGCATCGCGTTCGCCCTTCAGCGGACGGCGTTAGTCGAATTTTTCGACTATCGGCATCGCTTAGGTTCTATAGGGCTGCAGCAGCCCGCCGCTTAAAAGGAATAAACCTGGACATCGCCCGATCCCGAACGCGCCTCCAGAAGCTCCGCCTTAACGCCGTTAATCGTCACTTCGAGCCTCTCGGCCCCGGCGGCTCCCGCGTGAACGACCAGCCTGCGGCCGCCCCAGTCGGGCGAATAGCCTTCCTTCTCGACGCGGCTGACGATTTCCAATCGGCTCTCGCCGCTCCGCCGCACGTTCACCCTCTCCGAGTAGCAAGCCCCCGCCGCATACCCGAAGGTCGCGCCGTCGTCCTCGTACAGGACGAACTCCACGCTCTCTCCGGCCGCGGGCGGATACACGTGCAGCGCCAGCTCTTCCACTCTCTCGGAAGTGTTCATCCGCTCCGAAGCCAGCGGAATCACCGCTCCTTCGCGAATGAACAGCGGAATCGTGTCCAGAGGAGCGTCGACCAGAACGTACCGTCCCCCTTCGACTCTCTCCTCCGTCCAGTAATTCGCCCAGCCGCCCGCGGGCAGATAAACCATCCGCTTCCTGGCGTGCGGCCTTACGATAGGCGCGACCAGCACCGACGGGCCGAGCAAGAACTGATCCGAGATCGCGTACGTCTCGGCGTCCTTCGGAAACTCGAGGAACAGCGGCCTCACGACCGGAACGCCGCTATCGTTAGCCTCCTTAAATAACGAGTACAGGTAAGGCAGCCAGCGGTAGCGCAGTTTAATGTACTTCCTCGCCACAGCCTCCGTCCGCTCTCCGAAAACCCACGGCTCCTGCCGGATGGACTTCATCTCGCTGTGGTTGCGGAAGAACGGCAGGAACGCGCCGAGCTGCGTCCACCTCGCCAGCAGCTCCGGGTTCGAGTCGTTCGAGAACCCGCCGACGTCCGCCCCGCAGAAGGGCACGCCCGACAGCCCCAGGTTGAGGCACATCGGCACGCTCATCTCGAGGTGCTCCCAGAAGCTGCGGTTGTCGCCCGTCCAGACGGCGGCGTGTTTCTGGATGCCCGCGTAACCGGCTCGCGTGAGCACGAACGGCCGGCGCCCTTCCAATTGCCGGCGCATGCCGCCGTACGTCGCCGCCGACATGTGATAGCCGTACACGTTGTGCAGCTCGCGGTGAGATGCCGGACGTCCGTCGTTCGCGTGCACGACGTCCAGGTCCATCGTTTTCGATTCGTTAAACACCGACGGCTCGTTCATATCGTTCCAGATGCCCTCGATGCCGAGCTCCGAGTAGAACGAATGCAGGTCTCCCCACCACTCGCGAACCTTCCCGTCCGTAAAGTCCGGGAAAACGCTCTTCTCCGGCCAAACCTGCCCGTAGAAAAGCTGCCCGTCCAAGTACCCGCAGAACATGCCCTCGCGGACGCCCTCCTGGAACACCCTATATTCCGGGTCCGCCTTGACGCCCGGATCGACGATCGGCACGACGCGAATCCCTTGAGAACGCAGCTCTTCCACCAGCCCTCGAGGATCCGGGAAGCGATCCTTATCGAAAGTGAACACCCGGTATCCGTACATGTAGTGGATATCGAGGTGAACGACGTCCAGCGGGATGCCCTTCTCCTTGAACCTCGCCGCCAGCTCGCGAACCTCCGTCTCCGTCTCGTACGAGTACCGGGACTGGTGGTAGCCGAGCGCCCAGCGCGGAGGAATCGGGGCGCGTCCCGTCAGCGACGCGTACTGCGCAAGAACGTCCTTCGGCGTCGGACCCGCCATCACGAAGTAATCGAGTTGGCCGCCTTCCGCTTGGAACGAATGCTCCCTCTCCCCTCGAAGATCGAACGCAGACCGGAACGTGTTGAAGAAGAACAACCCGTGGGCCGCGCCGCCGCGAAGCGTCAGATAGAAAGGGATCGACACGTACAGCTCGTCGGTGTCCGGATTGTGGGGAGCGTAGACGTCCGTGTTCCACATGCCGAACCTCTCGCCCCGCTTGTCCAGGAAGCCCGACTTCTCTCCGAAGCCGTAGAAGCGATCGTCCTCCCCGGTCTTCTTGACGCAGAGCACCTCGCCCTTCGAATTCATCATCATGCCCCGCTCCCCTTCGGAGACGAGCTCCCTGCCGGAAGGGTCGAAGAAGGAAAGGCGCAGCGGCTCCTTGCGGATCACGACCTTGAGCTGCGAGGAGCTTAGCCAGATCTCCCGCTCCTTCTCCTCCACGAGAATGCGCCCCGGGCCGGCCTCCGCCGACTCCAGCAGGCCCGCGTTGCGCGTGAGATCCGGCTCCCCGGCCGGATTCATCGTAACGCGCACGATGCGGTCCGTGCGGAACGCGATCGCGACGACGCCCCCCTCGCATTCCAACCGATAAAACGAGGACTCCTCGGAGAATCGGACCAAATTGCCGATGTCGCGCCACCTCGCACCCGCCAGCCCTCCACCAGCGTATTGATCCGGGTGAATTGCCGAACTATTTTCCACGTTAACTACCTCCTGCCTGATGTCCGTTTATCCCTTGGTGCCGCCTTCCGCCAATCCGGAGATCAGGTAGCGCTGCAAGAACAGGAATACGGTCGAGATCGGGAGAGCGATCAGGATCGTGCCCGCCGCGAATCTCGTGAAGTTGTTGCCCATCTTATCGTTAATGAAGCTGAACAAGCCGAGCGCCACCGTGTACTTCTCCGGGGACCGAAGAATGATGCGCGGGGTCAGGAAGTCCATGAACGGCGCCATGAAGGTGAACAGAGCCACGACCGCCAGGATCGGAGCGATCAGAGGGAGCAGAATTCGGGTCAGGATTCGGATGTGCCCGGCTCCGTCCATTTTGGCGGATTCGTCGAGGTCTCGCGGAATCGTGTCCATGTACCCCTTGACCAGGAAGATGTTCATCGGCAGTCCGCCCACCGTGTAGAAAATAACGAGCCCCGTAAACGTGTCGAGCAAGCCGACCAGGTTCAGCAGCAGATAGATCGCCACCATGCCCATGAGCACGGGGAATACTTGCATGAGGAGCGTCGCGTAGATGGTGTTTTTGCGGCCGACGAAGTGGTAACGGGAGAACACGAATGCCGTGAGCCCGACCATGACGACCGAAGCCAGCGCGTTGAAGGAAGCGACGATCAGCGTGTTCTTGTACCAGAGCGTATAATCGCTTCGCGGATCGTTGAACAGCCAGTTGTAGTTGTCGAACGACCAATTATCCGGGATGAGCTTGGCGCTGAACATGCTCGTTCCCGGGTTGAGAGAGATCCCGACCGCCCACAGGAGCGGATACAGGATGACCGCGAACATGACCAGGATGATCAGGTAGATTCCCGACACTTCCAGATTCGATTTCATCGTGCGTTTCATTCTAGTACATGCCCTCCTCTCGGAATGAGCGGGATCTGCGGAACTGATAGAAAGCGAAGAAGGCGACGACAAGGCCCATGATGATCGAGATCGCGGCGGCCATTTTGTAATTGTTCTGGTCGAACGTCAGGCCGTAAACCCACGAGATGAGGATGTCGGTCGCGCCCGAGCTCTGCCCCGGAACGGGAGGTCCGCCCTTGTTGAAAAGATAGATGATGTTGAAATTGTTGAAATTGTAAGCATACTGCATGATGAGCAGCGGCGCGGTGGCGTACAGGACGTGCGGCATCGTGATGTAGCGGAATTTGGCGAAGCGGGTGCCGCCGTCGACGTCCGCCGCCTCGTACCAGTCCTTGGAGATGCTCTGCAGGACGCCCGTCACGAGCGTGAACACATACGGGAAGCCGAGCCACACCTGGACGAAAATAATGGCGATGCGAGCCCAAGTCGGGTCGGTCAGCCACGGAATCGAAACGTTGAAAATCGAGAGAATGTCGCGGTTGATCGTGCCGAACGTGTCGTTGAACATGGCCGCGAAGACGAGCACCGTCATGAACGAGGGCACGGCCCACGGGAGGATGAAGACGGTTCTTATGAGCTTCTTGAAGCGGACCCGGGGGTCGTTCACGATCATCGCGAGGAAGAAGGCCAGGGCGATCTGAAGCGAAGTGGCGACGAGCGTCCAGACGACGGTCCAGGCCATGACGGCCAGCAGGCTGCGCGACCAGATCGATTCGGTGAACAGTTGGACGAAGTTCTCGAAGCCGACCCAATCGAGCAGGTGAGCGGGCGGCGAGTTGTACAGGTTGTAATTGGTGAACGCGAGGAGCACCATGAACAGCAGCGGGAAAATGACGATCATCGTCAACAGGATGAACGTCGGCACGACGATGAAGTACGGGAAGCCGTGCTCCCAGCTGTCGTGGAACGCCTTGCGGACGGACGGAATCGCGAAGCCTTCGCGGCGCCGAACCGCGTCCCTATGGGCGTCCTTGATGTTCAGGACATAGGCGATCGCCAGGATGACGACGACGATGGCGGACAGGATGCCTTGGACGAGCAGCGTGCGCGAGTCGTCGGCGGCCGGGTCGTCTCCCAGGGTGATCAGGCCCCAGATTCCGTTGATTAGGGGGGCCGTCATCGCGATGGCGAAGAGGACCGCAAGCGCGAGGAAAATCGTCCCCTTGATCCAGCGGCGGTTGTAATATTGGCCGAGCCCGGGGACGACGGACAGCCAGGCGGCGGTCGCCGGGCTCGCGCCGGCGTTAGCGCCCGGAGGCGTGCCCGGGTCGGGGCCGCGGTTGGTCCCCGGGTTCGCGCCGAGGCCGCTGCCGGTTCCGCCGCTTGGAGTGACGCGGCTCGCGGCCGGGGTCGGGGTATGTTCGGTAGTCATGCGTGTTCCACCTTCCTTAGGCAGAGGAAAAAGGGACTGCGGACAGCCCCTTCTCCTCCCAGCTTGTGTCTAGCGGCTAGCGGCGAAGCTTGCGGATTACTTCGCTCCCGCCATCTTCATCTTGTCTTGGACCTGCTTCACGGCGTCGTCGAGGGACGTCTGCACGTCCTTCTTGTCGACGATGAACTTGAGCGCGTTCGCCATCGGATCCCACACGTGGTCGAGCTCCGGCACGGTCGGGAACGGAATGCCGTATTGGATCTGCTGCGAGAAGCCGGCTACCATCGGGTCGTCGGTCAGCGCCGGGTTGTTAAGCACGTTCTTGACCGGAGGCGTCTCGCCCGTCTGCTTGAAGTACTCGAGCGCGTTCTCTTCGTTCGTGAGGAACGCCGCGAAGTCGGCTGCCCACTCGGGGCTCTTCGAGAACTTGGAGAGCATCCAGCCCTTGACCCCGATGAAGGAGGTCGGGCGGTTGCCGTTCGCCAGCGTCGGCAGCGGAGCGACCGCGACGTCGTCGCCGAGCTGCTTCTTGTAATCCTGCACGGCCCACGGACCGTTGATGACGGCGCCGACTTGGCCCGCCGTGAACAGGCCGCCCACGATGTCGCCGTTCACGTCCTTCGGAATGTAGCCCTTGTCGACCCAATCCTGGATCAGCTTGCCGCCCGCGACCGCGCCTTCCTTGTTGAGGCCGATGTCGTTCACGTCGAACTTGCCGCCGTTGTCCTTGAAGATGTAGCCGCCGTTGCCGCCCATGAGTGACCAGGCGTAGTAGAAGTTCGTCGCTTCGAACAGGAAGCCGTACTTCTGCTTCTTCGCGTCCGTCTGCTCCTGCATGATTTTCTCGAGGTCGGCGATAGTGGCTGGCGCTTGAGGAACGAGCTTCTTGTTATAGAAGAGCGCGTACGTCTCGGTAACGAGCGGCAGGCCGTACAGCGTGCCGTCCTGGCTCAGCGCGGCGAGCGCTTCCGGCGTGTAAGTGGAGAGTACGTCCTCGGTCGTCTTCAGCGGTTGAACGAGGCCCTTCACGACGAGGGCTCCGATGCCCGGCTGGTAGAACAGGTCCGGCCCCTTGCCCGCCGGGCCGTCGAGAGACAGCGTGTCCGGCTGGTCGTTCATCGGCACCGGCCGGATGTTGATCTTGATGCCCGTCTTCTCCGTGTACTTGTCCGCGAAGCCCTTGATGACGTCGAGCTTATCCGCGTTGTCGTCCGGCCAGATCGTCAGCTCGGCCGGCTTCTCCGGCATGTTAGCCTCCGCCGACGGGCTTGCGCTCTCGCTCGCGCTCGCACTGGCGCTTGGGCTGGCCGAGGCGGATTCGCTGGCCGGAGCGCTAGAGGACGGCGCCGCCCCTTCGTTGCCGTTGTTACTGTTGCCGTTGCTTCCGCAAGCCGACAGGACCAGCGAGCCGGCGAGCACGACTCCGAGCGGCAGGGCGATTTTTTTGCTCATGGATTTGATCTCGGTAGACATCGTAAAACCCCTCTCTAGTGATGGATCGAATGAATGATTTCTTGATCTCATCATAGGAAATCCGGGGAGGGGCTCACTACCACTCTTATGACTCGTAAGAACACGATTGTGACATGACGGCCCTGTAGGCTGCTTTTAAACAAGTGGGCGAAAATGGTATTATTAGGAGGTTGTGGGTTTCCTCGCCAGGAGAGAGTACGGAAAGAATAGAGAGATAGAAGAGAGGGAGAACAAGTTGCTACGAAAAATCTCTTGGGTAGCCTTTATCATCTATCTTTGGTTGGTCGTCGATCTGGTTATCATGAAACGCAACGACATGAGCTTTCAGGACGTGTGGTATCGAATTCATTCCGCCTGGGAGGCAAGGCGGGAATACGGCTACTGGGACCTGAGCTTTCGCCCCTTCCTGACGATAAAAGACGCGCTCGACTCCTATCAGCGCTACGGCTGGGACAGTCGGGCTTTTCGAACGGCTACCTATAATGTTTTCTTCTTTGCGCCGCTCGGCCTGTTGCTCCCGTTGATCATGAAGAAGCCCTCCGCTTGGAAGGCGATGTCGATGGCTCTGTTTATTATCCTCGCCGTCGAAATCATCCAACAGTTCACTGGCCTCGGCATGGCCGACATCGACGACGTTATCTTGAACATGGCCGGCAGCCTGATCGGGCTTGTCTTCTACTCTATCGCTCGAATTCCGATCCACCTCGCAGTATCGAAGTCCCGCTCAGGTTAGTACGGAGAGTAACTAGACTACGCTCATGAGCAGGATTCCTCCGAAAGTAGCTTAAGAGAGCAACCAGACTACCCTCCCGCGCGCACATCCACCGAATGTGCCTCAAAAGAGTATCCAGTTTGTTCACTGAACGGGCGCCGGACAGGGTTCCCATTGATATCCCGCTCCATGCGGCTGATGTGTGGTACGGGGTACCATACTTTCGCGGCATCCTGCGCCATTCGGCCGATGTGTGGTACGGGGTACCATTCTTTCGCGGCATCCTGCGCCATTTGGCCGATGTGTGGTACGGGGTACCATTCTTTCGCGGCATCCTGCGCCATTTGGCCGATGTGTGGTACGGGGTACCATACTTTCGCGGCATCCTGCTCCAGGCGGCTGATGTATGGTACGGGCAGCGATAATCTTGATCATCTCCTAGCACGAAAAAAAGCGTCTCGCAGCTCCTAAGGAGAGATTCTCCCCTGTATGAAGCGACGAAACGCTATACTATGCGATCTTATTCTACGCCCTGCTAGCCACGTCCAGACTGACCTGCTCCATCGTCACGCTTGCGAGTTCGGCTTCCAGGGCCCGTTGGGCGCCCGTGAAGACGCCGTCCAGCGACGCCTGGATGTTACGGCCGACCGGACAGGCCGGATTCGGATGCTCGTGCATGGAGAACAGCTCCTCCTGCTCGGGCTGAACCGCGCGGTAGACGTCGAGCATCGTGATCTCCCCGAGCGGGCGGGCGAGAGTCGCCCCTGCGACCCCGGCGCTCGTCCGGACGAGCCCCGCCTTGCTCAGCATGCCGAGAATCCGGCGAATGACGACGGGGTTCGTATTGACGCTGGATGCGATATATTCCGAAGTGATGCGAGTGCCCTCGCTCTGATGAATCAGGGTCAGAATGTGCGCCGCTACGGAGAATCGGCTGCTTATCGCCATGGGAGGCTCCCTCCTTCTCCCTCAAGTGTACTCAGTATAGTTACAGCCGAACAAACTGTCAATGGAAGGAAGCCCCGATTCGAGCGCCATCTCCGCGGCTGCAACCGGCCGAGAATCCCCTTCTTACTTCCCTTCCAGCCGAAGCTTCCCGAGAGCTTCCGTCGCCCGTTCCCGAGCCGCTTCCACCGTCTCCGCCGTCACGAGAGCGACCGCCATCCGGCGGCCCGCCTTGGTGACCGGCTTGCCGAAGATGCGAAGCTGCGTGTCCGGCAGCGCCAGAGCTTCCTCCGCGCCGAGCAGGCGGTAAGATGACCATTCCGCATCCGCCTTCAGCGGGCGGCTCGCCCCCGGCGCCGTCAGCTTGATCTCCGGAATCGGCAAGCCGAGAATGGCTCTCGCATGCAGAGCGAACTCCGACAGGTTCTGGCTGACCAGCGTGACCAGTCCCGTATCGTGCGGTCGCGGCGACACTTCGCTGAAGTAGACTTTGTCGCCCGAGAGGAACAGCTCCACGCCGAAGATCCCCGCGCCTCCCAGCTCGTCCGTGATGATCTTGGCGATCCGCTTGGATTCCTCGATTTGGGTCTCGGTCATCTCATGAGGCTGCCAGGACTCGATGTAGTCTCCGTCCTTCTGAATATGCCCGATCGGGGCGCAGAACTGCGTCCCGTTCACCGACCTTACCGTAAGGAGAGTGATCTCCGAGTCGAAGCGAATGAACTCTTCTACGATAACTCGTCCTTGCTGCACGCGTCCGCCTTCCATCGCGATCTGCCAGCTGCGGCCGATCTCCTCCTCGGAGCGGCAGACGCTCTGGCCTTTGCCGGAGGAGCTCATGAGCGGCTTGACCACGCACGGGAAGCCCATCTCCCGCGTTGCCGCTTCGAACTCTTCGTACGTATCGGCGAAGCGGTACTTGGCCGTAGGCAGGCCGAGCGTCTCCGCGGCCAAGCGGCGAATTCCCTCGCGGTCCATCGTAAGCCGGGCCGCCCTTGCCGTCGGAATGACGCGGTAGCCTTCCTCTTCGAGCTTAATCAGCTCCGCGGTCGCGATCGCCTCGATCTCCGGAACGATGAGATCGGGCTTCTCCTTTTCCACCAGTTCCCTAAGAGCTTGCTTGTCCAGCATATCGATCACGTAGCTCCGATCCGCGACATGCATGGCCGGAGCTCCTTCATATCGGTCGACCGCAATCGTCTCGACGCCGAGCCGCTGCGCTTCGATGATAACTTCCTTGCCAAGCTCCCCGGAACCGAGAAGCATCAATCTCGTCGTGTGAAACATCCGTGCCTTAAACCCCCTGAGCAAAATGGAATACCTACATTATACACCTTCTTATTCCCCTGCCCACGCCAAAGAAGCCAGTCCGCGATCGAATTGGCTTCAAGGTATGAACCGAACGCGATTCACCCATCCTAAGAAGGAATGGGAGGTGAATCACGATGGCCAAAGACGTCCTTTGCGAAGTAAACTCTTGCAAGTACTGGGCACCCGGCAACCAATGCGCGGCTTCTTCGATTTATGTGGTCAACAATCGAGGCGATCAAGCGCGCAGCTCCGGAGAGACCGATTGCAAAACCTTCGAGCCCAAGGTTTAATTCGAGCTTTCCCCTTAAGATGATTGGCACGAGAGCGGTCCGGCGAGGGCCGCTCTTATGCTTTGACCGTCTCCATCCAGCATTATTCCCTCGAGTGAGAACAATTATCAGCTTCTTGAGAATTTTTTTCTCTCTTCCTCTCCGAAGTTCGAATCCTTCCGGAAGCCTCCGAACTTCGGAGCATACCTACCGAATTAGCGAATCTCCCCAAAAAGACATGTTATGTTCTCTGTTTATTAATGTTAGATATGTTGACAACAAATAATAACGTTGGTAGAATTACCGACATAACTTTGATAATGGTTTATTCGGCGCAAGTGTTCCGCAGTTGAAGGAGGGAAGATATCCGGCATGAATATCGCGATTCTGAAGCATTTCGACTTCGACGACGAAAGCGCGATCGTGAGCTGGTGCCGCTCCAAAGGGCATCCATATACCATCATCGATCCGTCTTCCGAAGACAACTTACCTGACATGAATTCCTTCGAGCTGCTTATCGTTCTCGGCGGGCCGATGAGCGTTTACGAGGAGGAGTCCTACCCATGGCTCGCGGCGGAGAAGCGATTCCTGAGGGATGCCATCGATGCGGACAAGAAAATCCTCGGCATCTGCCTCGGAGGACAGCTTCTCGCGGAGGCGCTGGGAGGACGGGTCTTCCGCAACGAGCATAAGGAGCTCGGCTTTCACCCGATCGAACGGAACGGGAACGAGCATCCCCTATTCTCCGGAATGCCGGAGAAGTTCCATTCCTACCAATGGCACGGGGATGCCTTCGAGCTTCCCGAGGACGCCCTGCCTCTCGCCTCCTCCGAGGCTTGCCGCCACCAGGCGTTCGCCTACGGCACGAGCATCCTGGGCTTGCAATTCCATCTCGAGACGACGCGCTCCTGCGCCGAAACGATGCTCGAGCAGTGGAGCGGCGAGATCAAGGACGCGCCTTACATTCAGCCGGAGAAGCAGATTCGCGAGCAATGGAGTCGGATAGAAGACTCTCACGGCTATCTCCGGAGCATTCTCGATCGGTTCGAGAATATCTGATCCCGATTCAATAAGCGCATGACGCACAACTTAGGGGGAACTTCGTATGGAATTAGGTCTCAACTCCGTCTGGACGATGCTGGGCGCCATTCTCGTGCTTTTTATGCAATGCGGCTTTATCCTGCTTGAAGCGGGCTCCACCCGGATGAAGAATGCCGGACACATCGCCGGCAAAACCATCTTCACGATCGGCGTCACCTCCGTCGTCTTCTGGGCGGTCGGCTACGCGTTCATCTTCGGCTCCGAGGGCAACGGCTTCCTCGGCTGGGGCGACTACTTCGGCTTCGACGTTCTCGCCGTTCCGGAAGGCTCGACCGTCGCTCCGACCGTCATGTTCCTCTTCCAGCTCGCGTTCGCGACGATCTCGATGTCGGTCGCCTTCGGCGGCTTCGCGGAGAGAGCCAAGCTATCCGCTTACCTGATCTTCGCCGTCCTGTTCTCGGCTATCGTCTATCCGGTCATCGCGCACTGGATCTGGGGCGGCGGATGGCTCTCGGAGCACGGCGACCAAGACTTCGCGGGCTCCACGGTCGTCCACCTGACGGGCGCGATGGCCGCCCTCGCCGCCACCCTCTTGCTTAAGCCCCGAATCGGCAAGTTCGGCCAAAACGGCGTCTCGAACCACATTCCCGGACATAACCAAGTGTTCACGACCCTCGGCGTCATGATTCTATGGATCGGGTGGTTCGGCTTCAACGCCGGCAGCTCCATCACCGCGGGAGACGGCAGCTTCTTCGGCTTCATCGCCGTCAACACCCAGCTCGGCGCCGCCGGCGGAGCGATCGCGGCGCTGCTTATCGCTTGGGCGGTGACCGGCAAGGCGGACATTCCGGTCATGCTGAACGGCGCTCTCGCCGGCCTCGTCGCCATCACCGCCTCCTGCGCCTTCGTCGAATCCTGGGCGGCGCTCGTCATCGGCCTCATCGCCGGCTTGCTCGTCTTCGCCGGAATGCGCCTGGTGGACAAGCTGCGCATCGACGATCCGATCGCCGCGATCTCCGCCCACGGCTTGGCCGGGATCTGGGGCACGCTGTCGACGGGCTTCTTCGCCACCAAAGAGCTCGCCGAGCAAGTCGGGGTCGGCCGCGAAGGGCTTTTCTACGGAGGCGGTCTCCACCAGCTCGGCATTCAAGCTCTCGGCGTCGTCGTCTGCGGCTTGTTCGCCTTCGCGGTCTCCTACGTCATTCTGTTCGCGATCAAGAAGACGATCGGCTTGCGCGTCACGGAAGAACAGGAAATCGTCGGCCTGGACATCAGCGAGCACGGCTCTTACGGCTATCCGGAGCAGATGAAGCAATCGATCTAAATGTTATAGAAAAAAAGAGCACCGCGCCAATTAATCGGCGACGGTGCTCTTTCATTTACTCCATCTCTCCTTCGGTCAAGCTTGCTTCCATCGTATTGATGAAGAAACGCAAGTTGTTCACCATGGCCAGAGAGACCTCGCCGTTCGCGTACATCGTCTGGAGCGCGTCTCTCTCCATCTGAATGGCTCTCCGCTCCCACTCCTTCTTCTCCTGTTGGAATTGCTCGCTCTGGGCGGAGGAGTACAGCGTTTCGTTCGTTCGGCGAATTCCTTCCTGATAATGCTGAATGACGGCGGAGCAGGCGCGGTTGTCGGTCGCCCGCATCGTCTCCTGCAGCTCGGCTATGGCGACCTTGGACGTCTTCAAGCGAAGCTCGCGCAGCGCGTCCATCTCGGCGGCGGACCAACGGGCGTTCTTATGCCCCGTCAGGCTCTTCCACAACTTCTTCGCCGCAAGCCGAAGCGAATAGAAGACGGCCAGCGATCGATTCGCCAGAATCGATTCCATCCGCGAGAGGATGGAATCGAATCGCTTCGCGGTATCCGCCGCGACCTCTCCGCTGGCCACCAAGCGGGCCACTTCCTCCCGTTCCGCCTGCATGGCGTACAGCCACCTGTCGCACACGGCCGTTCTCCACGCCCTATTCTGCCTGAAGCCCGGCTCGGAGCCGACTTGTCGAAGCTTCTGCCCATAGTCTCCGAGCACCGCCATCACGACGCCGCGATTCTCGTCGGTGATCTCATCTTTCAGCGAACGAACGGCCATCTCCAAGATCCGAACCTGCGCTTCGTGCTCGCTTAAATGCTTGTTCTCCTCGTTTTCCCCGACCTTTTTCCTCGATAGAAGCGGCAGAGCGACGCTGGCCACGATCAACGTGACGAGAATAACCCCGGCCGACAGGAAGATAATGAGGTTCCGTTCGGGAAAAGCGCTCCCGTCATCGAGCACGAGAGGAATCGAGAACGCGCCCGCCAAAGTGACCGCCCCGCGAACGCCGGACAACGTCGTCAGCAACGTCGACTTCAGGCGTACCTTCCCCGGCTTGCCGATCTTCTCCAGCGAGGAGAACAGATACACCCAGATGAATCGGAGCACGTACAGCGCCAGCGTGATGATCAGGACGTAACCGATCGCCTGCGCGTTGTTGAACTTCGGATCCTCCCAGATGACTTCGGCAACATGCGGTATCTGCAAGCCAAGAATAAGGAAGACCAAACCGTTCAGGATAAAAAGAAGGACCGACCACGTGCTGGCGGAGACGACCTGCAGCTTCGTCGCATAGGGCTCCAGGCGGTCCTTCGCGACCGCGTGGAAGATCCCGCCCGCAACGACGCCGAGAATGCCGGACACGCCGAGCTCCTCGGCCAGCATGTAAATGACGAAGGGAGTCAGGATCTGAATGAGCATGTGCATCGTCGCGTCTTCGATGCCGAGCCTGCGCAGGAACGACCGGACCCCGATAAAGACGAACGACAGCACGATGCCGACCAGAACGCCCCCGATCGCGATAACGACGAAGCTCCAGCTTGCGTTGGCGAGCGAGAAGGCGCCGGTCACCGTGGCGGCGACGGCGAACTTGAACGCGACCAGGCCGGAGGCGTCGTTCATAAGGGCTTCGCCCTCCAGCAGGCGGAGAATTCCCTTCGGAAGGCTGATCCGGCCGGCCAGCGCTCCGACCGCGACCGCGTCCGTCGGCGAGAGAATCGCCGCCAAGGCGAACGCCGCCGACAGCGGAATGGAAGGGATCAACCAGTGGATGCCGTATCCGCCGACGACCACGGTCACGAAGACGAGCCCGACCGCCAGCACCAGAATCCAGCCTCTAAGCTTCCACAGCTCGTCTCTCGGCGTTCTTTTCCCGTCATTGAACAGCAGCGGGGCGACGAACAAGACGAAGAACAGCTCCGGCTCCAGCTCCAGCTCGATCCCCGTCGGAAGCAGCACGAGCAAGGCGCCGAGCGCGATCTGGAACAGAGGGACCGGAACGGCCGGGACGATGCGGCTCAGCACGTTCGACACGGCGATGAGGGCCAGCAGCCCTAGAATAAGGAGAAATAACTCCATGCAGCAACCTGCCCTTTCCCTGTGACTGAATGTTATAAGATGCTGTTAGGCGAAGAGCGAAAGTGCACTTATTTTTGACGAAATCCAGAAAATCCTCTCAGCTAAAGGCCAACAAAAATAAGCGGAACTTCGGAGCGACGTTCGCGACACCCGAAATTCCGCCCATGGCCAAACTATGCCTTATCGATCACGTAGAGGCGGCTGGTCTCTTCCCAGATCTCGCCTTGCTCGAGCCCGATCAGGCCGATCTCCTCCGCCGGCAGATCGACGTTCGGGGCGTTGACCAGGTTGATCTGCGGCTCCGGACAGAAGAAGCCCCCGCGCGCGAAGTTATTCCAGATCATCCACATCTTATAGCCGGTCCCCACGTCGTAGACAAGCTTCGCGCCTTCGCGGGAATCGGTCAGCTCCATGTAGTTGCGGCCGTTCTGGGTCTTCGCGGTGTAGTGGTTGTCCATCGCTTCGAAGAACGGCGACTGCGTGCCTTCGCGCATCTTCGCTTCGCCCTCCGTAAGCGTCTGGAATCGGCCGGTCGGCAGCATGCGGTCGTCCGCCCCCATCTCCCAACGATCGCCGATGGTCAGCTTGAAGCTCATGTCCGCCCCTTCGCTCCCCGGCGCGAAAGGAGCGTTGATCGCGGTATGGAACGCAAGGAGACAAGGCAGGCGCTTCTTTCCGTTGTTGCGTACGCTCACGCGCTGAAGCAGCCCCTCTTCGCTCAATACGTATTCCAGCTTAAGAGTAAATTCGAACGGATAGTGCTCGTAGACCGGATGACCTTCCGATACGGTCAGCGACAGCGCGACCCGGCTCTCCGCCTCGTCCGCCCCGAACCGCTCGACCTTCCACGGAGTCGTATGCGCGAAGCCGTGCAGATGGTTGCCGCGGGCCGTCTCGTTGACAGGCAATTGATAGGTTGTCCCTTCCCACGGGAATTTCCCCGCATCGTACCGGTTAGGCGGGAAGAGCACGGGAATGCCATGCACGCCCGGGTTGCCGCGGAACGCGTCCATCTCCGACGCTCCCGGCTCGCGAAGGAAAACGTAGCCCCGGCTCGTGTCGCGGAAAGCGATCAGGTTGGCGCCGATTCTCGGCAGAACGGCCGCTTCGTAAGGGCCCGCTTGGAGCCAGATGGCTTGCTCATCATGAAAATTACCTTCATAAGCGCGAATAACCGTAGACATGAGATCCCCCTCGATAGGCGCAAAAAGCCAATTTTCACTAGCATATCATATCCAGGGCCGGCAGGGACATCCGCCGAACGAAACAATCGTTTTGACAGCCGCGCCTCCCCCTCGTATATTATAATTAGCTAGCTAACTTTTTTTTTGCCCAGGGGGTCTATTGCCATTGAGATCGGAATCGAATCTCACCCACCTTATGCGACATGTGCTCAAAAACCACCGTTCCCACGTGGATCGTCTGATTCGCGACTACGACGTTTATCCCGGCCAGCCCCCTCTGCTTCTGAGGCTCTCCGACACGGATGGCCTCAGCCAGCGCGAGCTCGCGGACAGCAAGGGAGTGAAGCCGGCGACGCTTACCGTCATGCTGCAACGAATGGAGAAAACGGGGCTGATCCGGCGGGCGGCCGACGAGAAGGATCAACGGGTTACGCGAGTCTATCTGACCGAAAAAGGCCGCGGGGCGTCCGAGGCGGTCAAGCAGGCGATGGAGGAAGTGGAGGCACGCTGCTTCGAGGGATTCCTTCCGGAAGAGAAGCTGCTTCTGCGGCGATTTTTGCTCCAGATGAAGGACAATCTGACGACCTGGACGCCCGAAGATTAAATTAGTCAACTAACGAAAGAAGGAGAAGGTTCGATTGGTTAAGCTGCTCCGTTACTTAAAGCCTTACCGCGCAGCCGCCTTGGCCGCTCCGCTGCTCATGGTGCTCGAAGTCGTCATGGATCTGCTTCAGCCCAGCCTGATGGCGAGCATCGTGAACGACGGGGTCATGAAAGGCGATCTCGGGCATATCGGCCTTATGAGCATATGGATGATTCTTGCCGCGGTCTGCGGACTGCTCGGCGGCATGGGCTGCGCCTACTACGCCATCCGCGCGTCCGTCGGATTCGGAACCGATCTGCGCAACGCGCTTTTCCGCAAGGTTCAGGCCTTCGCCTTCCGCGAGCTGGACAAATTCTCGGGAGGCACCCTCGTCACACGGCTGACGAACGACGTCATGCAGGTTCAGATGCTGGTTCAGATTTTCCTCCGGATGCTGATTCGCAGCAGCATGCTGTTCTTCGGCAGCATCGCGATGGCGTTCCTGATCAGCCCGAAGCTTTCGCTTGTCTTCGCGGTCAGTCTGCCGCTCTTCTTTATCTTCCTGTATGCGCTGCTGAGCAAATCCATCCCGCTCTACCGAACCCTGCAGGCGAAGCTGGACCGGGTCAACTCCGTTCTGCTAGAGAACCTGAACGGAATTCGCGTCGTCAAAGCGTTCGTCAGGGCGGCTTTCGAGAAGGTCCGGTTTAAGCGGGCGAATGAAGAGAATTACGAGGTGGGCCTTAAAGCCGCGCGCCTGCTTGCCATCAACAACCCGATCATGACGCTGCTGCTGAACGCCAGCATCGTCTGTATTCTATGGATCGGGGGAGCGCAGACGTGGGAAGGCGGTCTCGCGATCGGCAGCTTGGCCGCCTTTATCACGTACGTCACCCAGACGCTGAACGCGATGGTCTCGCTCGGGAATACGCTGATGAACATCTCCCGGGCGAAGGCTTCCTCCGACCGCATCATCGAGGTGCTGGACACCCCTTCTTCGATGGCAGAGCCGGTAGCGGCTCCGCTTGCGGCCGGGACCCCATCGGCCCCTTCCGCCCCTTCCGCTCTCTCTGCCCTTTACGGGCAGGTGGAATTCCGCCATGTCTTCTTCGGCTACGAGGAAGGAGGGGAAGAGCCGGTCCTGAAGGACGTCAGCTTCCTCGCGAAGCCCGGAGAGACGATCGGCATCCTCGGCTCGACCGGGGCCGGCAAGAGCTCCTTGGTGAATCTGATGCCCCGGCTGTACGATCCGACGGAAGGCTCCGTACTCGTGAACGGCGTCGACGTGAAAAGCATTCCTCTCGAGGAGCTGCGGAGCCAAGTCGGAATCGTGCTGCAGCAGGCGGTTCTGTTCGGCGGGACGATCCGGGACAACATCCGCTACGGCAAACCGGACGCTTCGCAAGACGAGATCGAAGCCGCCGCACGGGCGGCGGAGGCGCACGATTTTATCCAATCCTTCCCCGAAGGCTACGATACGCAGATCGGCCAACGCGGCGTCACCCTGTCCGGCGGCCAGAAGCAGCGAATCTCGATCGCGCGCGCCTTGCTCGCGCAGCCGGGCATCCTGATTCTCGACGACAGCACGAGCGCGGTGGATCTCCGCACCGAAGCCCGCATAAGAACCGCACTCCGAGACCGGCTGCAGGGCAGCACCTGCTTCATTATCGCGCAGAGGATCTCCTCGGTCGCCGATGCGGATCGGATTCTCGTGATCGAGGACGGCCGGATCGTCGCCCAGGGCAACCATGCCGAGCTCATGGTTTCCAGCGAGGTGTACCGCGACATCTATGAATCCCAGCTCGGATTGGAGGAAGCGTCCCATGCAACTTAATGTCAGACCCAATGCCGGGCCCGGAGGAGGCCCGGGAGGCCCTCCCGCCCGCGGAATGCCGGTTCCGAAGCAGCGGGCCCGCGACACCCGGCGGACGATCTCCCGTATCTGGCGTTACTTGAGCCGCCAGCGCGCCGGGCTCGTGTTCACGATCCTGTTCGCGATCGTCGGAACGGGCCTGGGCCTGCTTGCTCCCTATCTGCTGGGAAGGGCCATCGACGATTATATCCTGGATCATGACAAGAGCGGGCTGCTGCGCCTCTGCGTCATGCTCGGCGCCGTCTATCTCGGCAATGCGGCGGCTTCCTGGCTTCAAGCCCACCTCATGGCCGGAGTCTCGCAGAAGACGGTGCGGGTCATGCGCAAGGACCTGTTCGGCCATCTTCAGAAGCTTCCGATTCCGTTCATCGACCGCTCGGCCAAAGGCGACTTGATGAGCCGGGCGACCAACGATATCGAGAACGTCTCGACGACGCTGAATCAGAGCTTGATTCAGATCGTCACCAGCGCGATCACGCTGATCGGCTCCCTGGCGCTGATGTTCGCCCTGAACGTATGGCTTACCTTGGTCTGCCTGATCACCATTCCGCTTGTCTCCCGGGCCTCGAAGAGCATCGCCTCCCGAACCAAGAAGCACTTCTCGGACCAGCAGGCGAGCCTCGGCCGCCTGAACGGGTTTATCGAGGAGACGCTGTCCGGGCAGAAGGTCGTCAAAACGCTGCGGCGCGAAGGCAGAGCGATCGAGGACTTCTCGGAGATGAACGGCGCCCTCAAGTCCGCTTCCGTCAAAGCCCAAACCTTATCCGGCTATATGGGTCCCGTCATGAACACGATGGGCCACCTCACGTTTATTCTGATCGCCACGGTCGGCGGTTGGATGGCTTACGAGGAATGGACCTCGGTCGGCGTTATCGTCAGCTTCCTCAACTATTCGAAGCTGTTCAGCGCGCCCATCAACGACCTCGCCAACCAATACAACCTGATTCAAGCCGGCATCGCCGGAGCGGAGCGGGTGTTCGAGCTGATGGACGCCGAGAGCGAATATTCGGAGTCCGATCCGGGCAAGCCGGTCGATACGCTGACGGGAGCGGTCGTCTTCGACAAGGTCAGCTTCGCTTATCGCCAAGATAAGCCCGTGCTCCGGGAAGTCTCGTTCCGCGCGAAGCCCGGCGACGTTATCGCCCTCGTCGGTCCGACCGGCGCCGGCAAGACGACGGTCATCAACCTGTTGACGCGCTTCTATGACATCGAGGAAGGGCACGGATGCATCTCCATCGACGGCGAAGACATTCGGGGATTGGACAAGGACAGCCTGCGCGGCCGGCTCGGCATCGTGCTCCAAGACGCGTACACGTTCTCCGATACGATCCGCGAGAACATCCGCTACGGGCGCCTGGACGCGACGGACGAGGAGATCGTTGCCGCCGCGAAGCTGGCGAACGTGCACTCCTTCGTGCGCAAGCTTCCGCAAGGCTACGATACGATGCTGACCGCGGACGGCGGCAATCTGAGCCAGGGGCAGCGCCAGCTGATTACGATCGCGAGGGCCATCCTCGCGAATCCCGCCATCCTGATCCTCGACGAAGCGACCAGCAGCGTCGACACGAGAACGGAGGTTCACATCCAGCAGGCGATGGAGACGCTGATGCAGGGGCGCACCAGCTTCGTCATCGCCCACCGCCTGAACACGGTCCGCCATGCCGACCAGATCCTCGTCATCGACGGCGGAAGGATCGTCGAACGCGGCACGCACGAGGAGCTGCTGGCCGAACGCGGCTTTTACGAACGCCTGTACCGGACCCAGTTCGCGGGCGAAGCGATTTAATTTGTCGGCTTGTTGAAGCATATGATCGCCAAAGGCCAGAAGCATAAACAAAGAGCCGAGAGCTCCCGGATGGGGCTGCTCGGCTCTTTGTTCGTTCGCGCGTTATGCTCAGCGCCTCTCCCTAATCCCCTCGCCTGCGTTACGCAAAGTGCGGTACCTATCGGGCTGTCAAGATAACGATAGATAAACTCATGCGAGACGATCTCCGCACCCTCGTCGCTCCCTGTCGGCCACCCTCGGCGCTTTCAACTCACCCCACCCTCCGTAAACCGCCAAAAATGTTTTCTTAGGAATAGTTTGCCTCCCCGCGCAATAAATCCGCCCATAAGGGTAAGAATCGATAGGGAGCCTATAACTTCATCTTTATTCATCCCGATCACTCCGTTTCGGTGTAAAATCTGGATGAACCCAACCAACCGAGGAAGGACGGATCGCATCTATGGAATACCGTACGGAGCACGACACGATGGGAGAAATTCAAGTCCCGGCGGAGGCGATGTGGGGGGCGCAGACCGAGCGCAGCCGCCAGCACTTCCGAATCGGAACGGAGAAAATGCCGCTGGAGCTGATCCGCGCCTTCGCGCTGCTGAAGAAGGCCTGCGCCGCCGCCAACCGCGAACTGGGCACGCTGGCCCCGCAGAAGGCGGAAGCCATCATCGCCTCCGCCGAAGAAGTGTTCGACGGGCGCTGGGACGACCACTTCCCGCTTGTCGTCTGGCAGACGGGCAGCGGAACCCAGACGAACATGAACGTGAACGAGGTGCTCGCCCGCCGCGCGAATCAATGGCTTCAGGCGACGGAGAGCGAGCTTAAGGTCCATCCGAACGACGACGTGAACCGCTCCCAGAGCTCGAACGACACGTTTCCGACGGCGATGCATATCGCGGGGACCGTCGCCATAATGGAGAATCTGCTTCCGGCCATCGACGAGCTTAAAGAGACGTTGCGCGAGAAAATGGAGGCGTTCATGGATATTGTCAAGATCGGGCGCACCCACCTTCAGGATGCTACCCCGCTCTCTCTCGGACAGGAGATCAGCGGCTGGTGGGCGATGCTCGACCGATCGAGCCTGATGATCTATGAGAGCGTCAAATCGCTGTCCGAGCTGGCCATCGGCGGCACCGCAGTCGGAACCGGCATCAACGCTCCCGCTTCCTTCGGGGACAAAGTCGCCGCGGAGCTGAGCGCCTACACGGGCCACGCCTTCGTCTCCTCGTCGAACAAGTTTCACGCGCTGACGAGCCACGACCAGATGGTGTACGCCCACGGCGCGCTTAAGGCGCTCGCCGCCGATCTGATGAAGATCGCCAACGACGTCCGCTGGCTCGCGAGCGGCCCGCGGTCCGGCATCGGGGAGATCACCATCCCCGAGAACGAGCCGGGAAGCTCGATCATGCCCGGCAAGGTGAATCCGACCCAATGCGAAGCGCTGACGATGGTCGCCTGCCAGGTCATGGGCAACGACGCGGTCATCGGCTTCGCCGCCAGCCAGGGCAACTTCGAGCTGAACGTGTTCAAGCCGGTCATCCTGCACAACTTCCTGCAATCGGTCCGCCTGCTCTCCGATGCGATCCGCTCGTTCAACGAGCATTGCGCCGTGGGCATCGAGCCGAACGAGAAGGTGCTCCGCCGCAACCTGGAGCAATCCCTGATGCTCGTGACCGCGCTGAACCCGCATATCGGCTACGAGAACGCGGCCAAGATCGCCAAGCTGGCGCACAAAGAAGGCCTCTCCCTGAAGGAAGCCGCGCTCCGGACCGGACTTCTGACCGAGGAGCAGTTCGATGCTTACGTTCGTCCCGAGGACATGATCGGTAACTAGAACGCGGGGCGCGCTTATGAATCCTCCTTTTTTGCCACATACTAACAAGATCACGATAAAAGGAGGAGCAGCCCTAGCATGAATAATACCGATCCCTACTCGTTCGCCCAGCTGCGCCAAGAGGACATTCAGCAGATCCGGCAGCTGGAGGAGCGTTTGGCCGAATCGAGCGGCCATCCGATTACGTTGATCGCTTACGAGGAACAGCAGCAGCCAAGCAAGGAGCAATGACTCCTAGGAAGCGCGAATATCGAACAAGGCATCCTGTCCGCCAGGATGCCTTGTTCGGTATTATTTGGTTCGGCCGTTAATTCGGCAAAACCGTCTTCGCATACAAATCTTGCATGATGTAATACGATTTTTTGAGCCGTTCGCGGTACGTCGGCGTCACCCATTTATCCCATTGATAGAGATACATATCCTGAGCGCGCAGCACGGTTCCGGAGAGGGCCGGCATCGCGTACGCGATGTCCCGGCTGGCGGGGGCGTCCTCGCCGGTCTTCGCATTCGCCCGATAGGTCACCGCCGCGATCTTGATGCCCGCCGTCTTCTCGGAGCCTTCCAGCCCGACCTGCCAGAGATCGCCCATGATCTCCCGCGTGCTCGGGTCCTTCACGTTGAGCAGCTGCCACGGGATTCTCGCCTCGACGACGTTCGTCTTCTCGTCGTAGGCGACGTCGGCCAGCGAATCGTAGTCGGGGCTGTTCAGATTGCCGTTGCCGAAGCGCAGGCTCCCTGTCTCGTAGGATTCAAGAGGCAGCTCCAGCGTCCGGCTGCGAACGTTCGGAACGCTCATTCTTTTGTTCAAAACAAGAGTCATGCGGTGGAAAATGCCGTTGTCCTTCTTATTCGCGTACTCGAGCCAAGGGACCATTTTCAGCATGCTTCCGTATTGGTAATACGTCGAATCGTAATAGCTGTCGACCCAGATCCGCGACTGCCCGGGACCCTTCAAGTCGATAGCGAAGTCGATTCCGGCGTCCGTCGTCAGGCCGCTTCCTCCCGGAATCCTATGCTGCCCCTGATTCGGGATCGTATCGAGCAGAATCGTCGCCCCAAGCTTGGACCAGTCGAGCGGCCCGCCTTCTTGGCCGAAGTCGAGGCGGAAATAGACGCTTCGTTCGTCGCTGGAGACGAACATTTGCTTAATCTCCGCATCCGGGACGGCCGCCGCAACGGCCGATCCCTTCATCGGGATCGGAACCGCCCCTTCTTGCGTCCAATCGCTCGCATCCCCGTCGACGAACACCCCTTCGCCCGGCTCGCCCGGATCGAACGCCAGCAAGCCGAAGTTTTGCTCGCTCGTCTGAACGTTCGACCAAAACGGCCTTCGGTTCGGATCGTCCAGGTCCATCGTGTTCCACGTCCTCTTGAACCATTCGTCCTGCCAGGCGAAGACGAGCCCCCCGGCCATTCCTTCTTCCGCGATATCCTCGAACAAATGAGCCGCAATCTCGCCCTGCTCTCGTTCGTTGTGGGCACCCTGGTTCCAGCCTTGAACGTTGCGGTGAGTCATCCCCCTCGATTGAGGAACGCCGAATTCGGCCACGAGGACGGGCATGCGGTGATGCCGCTTAAGATCGTTCAGATAACCCGCATAGCTGTTCTTCTCCCCTCGGGAATCCACGTAATCCGTATACTTCGTCTCGTAATTCATGAAGTCCGGGTAGTAGGGGTACACATGGTAGGAAGCGAAATAACCGGCCTGGAACGTCGGCTTGGCCCAGATGACGTTCGGATCGACCGAGACCATGTCTTCTTCCTCCAGAGGTTCGGACGGATGCTCCAGGAGGTCCGTCGTCGGCCAATTCGTGAAGCTGACCGGCCGCTGCCATTGATACTTGTCCGTCTCGTAAGTCGCGATCTCGTCCATCGTGGATGCCAGCCAAGCTTCGAACGGGGACGCTTGCTCCGTCCGGAAATACTTCCCGTCGTAGTCCGGCTGTCCCTTATGCTTCTCGTTCGTCGCGGTCACGACCTCCGGATCCCATTCGATGCCGAGCACCCATCCGAGCACGTACTTCGAGACGTCGGCCCGGTAGGCCCCCGAAGCATGGCCCGGGTTCGCCGGCACGGTCGCGTTGCCGTGAATGATATCGACGGTGCGATGCATCTCTTCGATATACTCCTTCCACAGCGCTTCCGTGTAAGCATCCTGCGAGGAGACAAGCTCCTCTTCGTTGATCCATACGCCTTGAAGCAGATAGAGCGGCTTCGCGGAGCGAAGATTATATTCGAGCAGCGCTTCGTAGAACCCGGGCGGGTGGATCGTATACGTCCGGATGACGTTGGCGTTCATCTCGCCGATCTCTTCGAACCAGCGAAGATATTCCGATTTGGCGATCGCGGCCTCCCCGGGGAATGCCCCGGGCTTGCCCATCCCCATGTTGACGCCTTTAAGCAGCAGGTCCTTCCAGCCGTTATTCTCGTAAACCTGCAAATACTGTTCGCCGACGCGGGACGGAATCGTAATGCCGTTCGTCGTGACGACAGGGGCATTGTCCGGGATGACGGCCGGCTTCTTCTTCTTCTCTTCGATCTCTTGCAGAACCCGCTTCAAGAGCGGCCGGTAGGCCTTCCAGTAGAAGCTCTGCTGGTTTTTGCCGGAATTCCAGGACAGCAAGGCGAACAGCTTGTCCAACCATTGCGCCTGGTAGAAATCCGGAACCTCGTCGTTATCGGCAAAGTCGCCCGCGAAATAATACGACGTATATACGCCCGTATCGTTCTTGACGACGGCCGGGAAGGTAGAGGGGATGCCCAGCTCCTTCAGCTTCTCCTCCCCGGACTCGGTCAGGTCGAGATCGTAGTCGGCCAGGACGCTTCCGCCGTCTTCGGCTTCAATGACGTCGAACCAGTAATTGTATCGCGCTTTGGCCGACTTGCCGACGAAATCCTTGCCCTCGTCCGTCAGCCTGAATACGTTGCCTCCCTTGCCGGTATCCTTCCCTTCCTCGAGCACGGCCACCCGGTCGTCGTCGTCCACGAACAGGAACCCCGGACCGTCGAATTCCCATTTCCGTCCCGTCTGGGCTTCATAGTTGGTCTCCGCCCATTCGGGCACCTCTCCCCCGCTCGACAGATCGGGGAAGTAGCGGCCGATCCAGCCCGTCCACCGGACCCCCAGAATTTCGCCAAGCTCCTTCTGTTCCGCTTCTCCGGTAGGACTTCCGAAGGTGTTGAACTCCGCGACCAACGTCGTCCCCTTATAGATCCCGTTCTTGATTTGCTCGATATCCGATTGCTCGAGTCCGCCGTAAATCTTGTCGGAACGGTTGCCGCGAACCGCCGTCGTCTCGTTCAGATCGTCCTCGTACACGCCGTACGTGTCCGCGATATAGAGCAGATCGTAATCGTCTTCCAGCTTCAGATCCCGCAGCGCGCGGGAGCCGTCGCCCTTGGGAACGTACCCGAAATAATCGTTCTTGATCGAGTAAGCGGAACGATCGCTCTTCACATATTTAGATTGGTTTAGGAGCCACATCAAGCCCTTATGCTCGCGATAGCTCGTATCGGGGACCGTCTTGTCCAAGATAGCCGCGTTCAGCACATGGTCGGATTTGCCCTGCCATGCCAGAACCGGGACGGCCGCCGCCGCGAGAATGATGACGAACAATGATGTCAGCAAGATCCATGATCTTCTCATAAGTTACCGCCCTCTCTAAGCCGAGACGCCTTTGCGCTTCATTTCGCCCCAACCCTGCCGTCTGCGGAACAAGATCGATATCGTGGCGACTACCCGCCAAACGGTCATCAGCGGCCGGTACCAGAAGGCTTCCGACAGCGCGTACAGCAACAGCCGGTTCAGGTCGGAGATCTTCTGGTATTTGCTAAGCCTCCACTCCTCGAGGAGCACGGCTCCCATGGACAGGAACGATCCGTAAATCACCATGAGCGCGAAGAGCATCCCCGCGTATTGGAGAAAGACCCGATCGAGAAGCAGATCGACGACGAAGGTCGCATATCCGAAAAACTCGACCAATGGCCCGAGAAACTCGACAAAAAAATAAAACGGCATGGCGACGAACCCGATCGCGCCGTACTTCGGATTCATCATCATCCGGCGATGGGTCCAGAGGCTCTCGAATAAGCCTCTATGCCAGCGAGTTCGCTGCCGGTATAAATATTTCAGCGCCTCCGGCGCTTCCGTGTAGCAGATCGGGTCGGCTACGTATTCGATTCTCGCCCCCCACTTCAGCTCCCTGTTCAGTCGATGAAGCCGCACGACGAGCTCCATGTCCTCCCCGATCGTATCCGCCTTGTAACCCCCGGCTTGAATGACCCGCTGCGTCCGGAACACGCCGAACGCGCCGGAAATGACGAGCAGCAGGTTTCGGCTGCTAAGGCCGATCCGTCCCATCAAGAATGCCCTCATGTATTCGATGCTCTGCATCATGACGATCGGCTTGCGGGACAGCTTGGCCTCCTGGACCTGCCCCTTCGCGGACCGGTTGCCGTTGGCGATCAGGACGTTGCCGCCTACGGCCAATATCTCGTCGTCCGCGTGCTCGACGATCGGCTTCATGATCTTAAGGAACGAATCCGGTTCAAGGACCGTGTCCCCGTCAATGGAGGCGAAGTAAGGGTACTTGGCCAGGTTGATTCCCACGTTCAGAGCGTCGGCTTTTCCGCCGTTCGCCTTATCGACGATATAGAGATACGGATAAATTTCCGATTGGTACACTTCCTTGACCGGCTTCGTTTCGATGCCGTTGCGCTTCAGATGCACCTTGTTGCGAACCGGCGCCATCTTGAACCGCTCGATTACCCTCGCCAGCGTCTCGTCCTTCGAACCGTCGTTCACGACGATGACTTCGTATTCCGGGTAGTCAAGCCTGCCGCTTCCCGTGATCAGGGACAGGATCGTGCCGATGACTCCCGCTTCCTCGTTATAGGCCGGCACGATAATCGACAACGGCGGGGTGAAGGACGAGCTTTTCATTCTTTTGTAGGGCTCGATCTTGTGCAAGCCCCATTCCCTTTTCAACCGGCTGTAGGATAAGAGAAACAAGAATAGATAGAAGCCGCAGAGCAGGATAAAATAAACGAAGATGAGTTTGTTGACAATAAGGAAAATAGAGCGGATGATCTCCGTCAGCTCATTCATGATCCGGATTCCTTTCTATCCATTCTTGGGCAATGGAGCGAGCGTAAGCGTCGGGATGATTGACGGACAGCTCGGACAGCATTCTCTTGCCCTGGCTGTATTGCCGAAGCGATCGGGCCGCCTCCGCCCGCACGCCATACGCGGAATCTCCGATCAATTCTTGCAGGTGGGGAAGGAATCGCTCCCGGCGGATGCTGCCCATCAATCTGGCCGCCATGAGCTTCTCCCCGGCAGACTGAGGACGATCCCATTCGCCGCTCTTCTTGCTGGTCTCCAACCAATTCAGGAAAGCCTCGATAGAGGAAAGGTGTCCCAGAGCGGCGAGGGTCTTCAGCGCCTTGACCCGGAGTTCGGGCCGGTCCGAGCTCATAAGCCTTTCGAGCAGCTCCTGCAGCTTGTCCGTTCGCAGATGAAGCTCCCTCGCGGCTTCCAGCAGAGCGCTTTGCCAAGGGGCGGACAAATCCTCGAAGCGTTCGACATACTCGTCGATCTTGTCCTGGGAGACGATCCTGCACATCAGTTCGTTCAGCAGAAAGGTCGGGAGCTCTCTGCTGCCCCCCATAAGATCGGGCAGGCCCTCGTAACCGAAATCCGCCAGCAACAAGAAAATTTCGTGTTTCTCTTCCTCCGAACAGCTCTTGCCGGATAAATGGCGAATCAGCTCCGGCTGCATCGATGCCAAGCGAAAGCGATGGATAAAATACAACGCGTTCATCCTCTCGCTCCAGGACCGCGAGCGGAGCTGCTCCCGGTACCAGGGCACGAAATACCGCTCCATAACGTCGTTGAAATGCGAGAAGTCCCCCTCTACTCTGACGTTGCTCAGAAAATCGCCGAACGTATTTTCCAGCGCCTCGAAGTGGTGCTTCTTGCGGGGAACGAAGGAATCGGCGCTCCCCCCGGCAAATAGAAAAGCGTCGATCGCGCGGGAGTGTTCGTCATACCATTTCTTTCTTTTGTTCCTCTCGCGGATATTCACCCATTTTCTAATCAACAGATAGAAGTAGATCGTCGCCAGCAGGGCCAACGATACGGCGGTCAGCAGAAAAACGAGAACGAACGTCATGTCGCGCCGCCTACAAGCCGATGGAGCCGGGCCCGAAGCTCTTTCATTCGAAACGGCTTGACCAGATAATCGTTGGCGCCTCTTTGAATGGCAAGCGTAATGTCCGTCTCCGCTCCTTTGCTGCTGAGCATAACGCAAATGTAACGATTTCTGTCGTATCCGTTGCGAATGCGATGCAGCACTTCCAAGCCGTCCATCTTGGGCATGATCCGATCGATAATCAGCACGTACCGCTCGTTCTGACGATGCCACGGGTCGTTGAAGAAATCCTCGCCGTCGGCGAAGTCCCTTATCTCCACGTCGAACCGGCCGCCCCCGACATCCGCCAGCTGATGCTTGAGCATCTCGCGAATCAGCCGGTCGTCGTCGATAACGGCGATCATCAGCTTGCGGGTATGGGGATTGCTATCGTGCATGGTGCCGTCCAGCACCAGTCCGGCACGCTCCGGCGGATCCGTCTCTTCGGAGAAGGGCATTGCCGCCAGGCACTCCTCCGCCGTCAGGTCGGGATCGTTGAAATCCCTCACTTTGGCGGAAAATGTAACCGATCGGGTTCCCCCCGAGGTCTCTGCCATCTGCTTGGAGAAGAGGGATGTCAGCCTGGTCATCAATTTGATGGCATCCGCCTTGACGGTCTTCGGAAGCAGCAGAACGAAGCCTCGCCCGTTGTCCTGTCCCAAACAATCCATGGGACGCACGCTGGCCTGAATAAAATCCGCCAGCGCCCTTTCGGCCGATCGCCTATCGTTAAGATCCAGCCGCCGAGCGGAATCGATCTCCATATAAACCAAAGAGAAGCTTATGTAGGAACGCTTCATATCCTGAAGCTGCTTCTGCACTTCGCGTCGCATGTATCGATAATTGTAAGTTCCTGTAGCGGGGTCGATAAGGATCTGATCGAGAATGCGAAATCTTCTCTCGATCAAATGGTCGAGATTCATTCGAAGCTCAGAGGAATCCAGAGGCTGACGAAGAACCGCATCGGCCAATAGCATGCCGGTCAGTTCGCGATCATAGGCCCCGGTTATGATAACGAAGGGAATGTGCATGGAATCGCAATATTGTCTAAGTTCCTTCCAAGCGGCGAGATCCCCGCTAGCCAGATCTTCCGATTCCAGCACGATAACGGCGCAGTCCGGACGCGTTTGGTCGAACCGGGCGACCAGCTCCGACGCCGAGCCGCCGTCTATGCGAACCGCTCGGTAGGGTTCCAAATGCCGATCCCCGACGGTTCTCCCGCGCGGATCGTTCGCCACGCCAATAAGCGGCTGCGTCCTCTTATGTTGTTCAATCATGGTGTCCTTCACCTACATAGCCCTATTGAATATCTGTCGAATTCTGGCGGTTGTCACAGGTCTATATCAAGCTTCTGAGATTATAACACACGATTCTTCACAAAAACTAAGCACAAATCGTAAACTCTATTAACCCAAAATATAGGGGATGAAACATAGGATATATAAGCCTTCAAACGAAAAAACCTCAAGGATGACGTCCATCCCCGAGGCTGGGTATCAGGCATTTTGAGTTTGTTTGCCGAAGGAGGCCTGGATAAAACGAAGAACGGATTCGGCGTAAGAGGCGGGATCGACCAGAACGGAAGTCCCGTGCTGGGCTTCGGGAATGATCAGCTTCTCCTTCTCCCCTCTGATGGCCTCGTAGAGCTCGTCGGCCATCTTCGTCGGAACGAAGGTGTCCTTGCCGCCATGGATGAGCAGAATCGGCTTGCAGCAGTTCCGGAGCTGCCGGATCGCCGAGGCTTCCCCGAAGAAGTAGCCCGCTCTAAGCTTGCAGATAAGGCTGGTAATCGGCAGCAACGGGAACGACGGCAGCTTGAACATCTGCTTCAGCTGGTACGTCAGAATTCCCTTCACGGAGGTATAAGCGCAATCGGAGATGATGCACTTGACCTGCGGCGGAAGCGGCTCCCCTCCCGTCATCAGGACGGTGCCGCCGCCCATCGACACTCCGTGAAGGACGATACGGGCCTGCTCGCCGAGCCTCTTCACCAGATATTCGATCCACCTTACGTAATCCTTCCGGTCGTGCCAGCCGAAGCCGATGTAATGCCCGTCGCTCCGGCCGTGCCCGCGGCTGTCCGGCATAAGCACGATGAAGCCGCGCTCGCGGTAGAACCGGGCGAATACCGCCATGTCCTCCCCTTTGCCGGAATAGCCATGCGCCAGAATAACGGCGTCCCGTCCGCCTTGCTCCGGTTCCAGGTAATGGGCGCGAAGCTTCAAGCCGTCGTCCGAGACGATCTCCGCCTTCTCGAAGGATTGGGCATGGAACCATTCCTTCACCTCGCGAATCCGGGAATCCTCGACTTTGGGCATATTCGGGTCCGCGGACAAAAAAGCTTTGCGGCTTCGGTGAATGGCCATGCGGTATAAGCTGCAGCAAAAAAGAACGAGAAGGGTTCCCATGGCGACGACGCCGACCAGCACGATCATCCAACCTCTCGTCAACGGTTCTCCCCCTCCCGGATATCCCTGAATCCTCTCTTTAGTTTGGCAAGGCGATGGAGGAACATGCGCGCTTACGAAGACAAAGCATTGCGCGTGGCCAGAATGTACTTCGCCTGATCGAGCGGATTGACTCCCCTGCGAGGGCGTTCTTCCCGCACGTCCGGAGGACATTCCGCATAGCCTGCGAAGAACGTCGACAGGATGCCCCGCCCCTTCGTCATGGAGCCGAGCCTTGCCGGCCAGTCGAGCGTGGTGGCGACGGGAATCGTCCCCTCCAGCTCCATTCTCCCGTTCCTTAGCTCCGGGGAATCGAATGCGCCGCGCATGAGAATGAGCTCGTTCATGACCTTGCCGCCGAATTCCTCGGGCACGGAGAGCCGGAAGCGCAGCATCGGCTCCAACAGCTTCGTTCCGATCCGGGCGAGGCCGTCCATGATCCCCATCGGCGTCGCCACGACGAAATCGAGCGGATGGGTGTGCCACACGTGATGCTCGCCTTCGACCAGCGTCACCGTAAGATCCGTTACCTCCCAGCCCTTCATGCCTTGCTGCAGCGCTTCCGGCACCCGTCTGGCGACCTCGTTCTGATAGCTCTCGAGCAGATGCTCGGGCCGAACGATCGACCGGTAGGCGAGACCGCTGCCTCTAGGCCCCGGCTCCATTCGGAAGCGCAGAATAGCCCAGCATGGCTTGGGCATCGTATAGGCGATGAAGCCTTCGCCGGCTCCCGCGAGCGTTTCCTTGTAGATGACGGAAGGAGCTCCCAGGTCGACGTCAAGGCCGTAACGGCTTCGGAGCACGTGCACGAGAACCTCCATCTGTATCGGTCCCATGACCTTCAGATGAAGCTCCCGCTCGTCGGGAAGCCATTGCAGATCCAAGTGCGGATCTTCGTCGGCCAGCTCCTGGAAAGCGGCGACGACGGCCGGATAATCGGCTTCCGTGCGCCACTTCGCCTGCACGGTGAGCAGCGGAACCGCCAGCCTTCTCTCGCCGGGCACCCCTTCCGCCGTCCCGAGAATGTCGCCGATCCGTGCCCGGCTAAGACCGTATACCGCCGCGATATCCCCGGCCTGAAGGATGCCGAGATCCTCCGATTTCCGGCCGTCGATCCGGCGAATCTGGGTCACCTTATCCACGACGTCCCGGGATTCGTTATAGAGGTTGTCCCGGTTCTTGATCGTTCCGTTATACAGTCGGACATAAGCGATGCGCCCCATCGAAGGATCCCGGTCGAGCTTGAACACGACGCCCGAGACGGGAGCCTCCGGGTCTCCCTTCGGCGGCGGAAGAAGCTCCGCCATCGCGTCCAACAGCCCCTTCACCCCGAGCCCTCGGGCGGAAGCTCCGAACAGGATCGGGAACGCCGTTCCTTGCCGGGAAGAGGCCTTCAGCGCGGAGACCAGCTCCTCTTCGGCAAGCTCTCCCTTCTCGAAGTATGCCGCAAGCAAAGCCTCGTCGCTCTCGGCCATCGTCTCTTGAAGGACGGAACGGAACAGAGCCCCCCATTCGGAGGGCCCTTCCGCTTCAGATTCGAATGCCGCGGGCAGAAGACTCTCGGCCCCTGCGTAATCCGCCTCCGCTCCGACGGGCGTCTGGATCGGCACCGCCGAACGCGACAGCAGCCGCCGAATCTGCTCCACGGCCGCGGCCGGATCCGCGCCGATCCGATCCATTTTGTTCACGTAAATCAAGGTTGGAATGCCTTGCTCCCGCAGCGCATGCCAGACGACCTCGGTCTGAGCTTGAACGCCCTCAACCGCGGAGACGATAAGCACCGCGCCGTCCATTACCCTAAGCGCCCGCTCCACCTCCGACAGGAAGTCGACGTGCCCGGGGGTATCGACCAGATTGACGGCCGTCCCCTTCCATTCGAACCGGGTCACCGCCGCCCGGACCGAGATTCCCCGCTCCTGCTCCACGTCCAGGTAATCCGTCTGGGCCGTCCCGTCGTCGACGCTGCCGGCCGCCCGGATCTTGCCGCTTATATAGAGAATCTGCTCCGTCGTCGTCGTTTTGCCCGCGTCGACGTGAGCGAAGATTCCGATATTCCTCATCCGCCGCATCTCATCCCGCACTTCTCTCATCCCCTGGGGTCCGCTTGTCGTTCTGACCCCCATTGTACCCGATCGTCCGGGCGTGTCAATTCGCAGCCGCTCCTCAATCCTTCGCGAGCAGCTGACGGGCGATAACCGCCTTCTGAATCTCGGACGTTCCCTCCTCGAATTTCTGAGCCCGCGCGTCCCGGTAAATCCTCTCGATCTCCATGCCCTTGAAGTAGCTGATTCCTCCGTAAATCTGCTGCGCCTTATCCGTCACCCGCTGCAGCATCTCCAGGGCGAACAGCTTCGCCATGGAAGCATGGGCGGGCGTCAGCTCCCCCTCGACCTGGGCCCTGCCCGCGTGCAGGCAGAGCTGCCTCGCCGCTTCGATATCGGTCGCCATCTCGGCCAGCCAGGTCTGCACGATCGGCCTCTGGCTAAGAGGCTTCCCGTAGGTGACCCGCTTGCGGCTGCGCTCGACGGACAGATCCAGCGCCCTCTGCGCCAGCCCGACGCACGTCATCCCCACGCTGATCCGGCTCGGGTTCAAGAACCCGTTCATGGCGACGGACAGCCCTTGCCCGACCTCCCCGATCAGGCAGTCCTCCGGCACCCGGCAGTCCTTGAAGTATAGGTGCGCGTGCCCCGTGCCGGTCAGGCCGAGAGTCGGAGGCATCTTCTTGATCGATAAGCCCGGCGAACCGCTCGGCACCATCAAAGCGATCGTTCCCTCCTGCCCGCTCGAATTCTCCATACGGGCGAAGAGCAGAACGTAATCGGCGGTATCGCCGAAGGCGACCATCCATTTCGCCCCGTTCAGGACGAACTCGCCGTTCTCCTTCCTCGCCGACGTCCGGATGTCCGTCCCCGCTCCCGTCGTCGGCTCCGTCAGCGCGAACGCCGCGGTCAGCTCCCCTTGGACGAGCGGCTTGACGAACCTCCTTTTCTGCTCCTTGGACGCCTTGTAATGGATCGGTCTCCAGATGCCGTTGCTCACGTGCACGATCATCCGAATGGATCCGTGAAGCTGCGAGAACAGCTCCAGCAGCTCCAGGTATTGAAGGAAGTTCAGCCCCATTCCCCCGTATTCCTCAGGCGCGGCCAGCTTTAGGAAGCCCCGCTCCTTCAGCTCCTCCCGCACCTCGGCGCCGCACTCTCCCGTCTCCTCGATCCGCTCGGACAAGGCGCGGGCCGGACCGTTCACGTAAACCTTCACATCCTCCTGCAGCTTGCGATACAAAGCTTCGTTCATTTCCGTTCTCACCTGATCCTTCCAAGTCTTTCGTCGCGATGGACTCTCGTCCAACCGCTCTAAATTCCTTGAAAGACCCTCATTCTCCTTCGATGAAAAAGAGGAGCTTTTGTCGAAGGCGGCGCTCGGAAAGCACCGAATGTTCGTCCGGGGGATAGGTCCTCGCTTAAGCAAATGGGTATGAAATTTCATGTTTATTTTTCGCCTGAAGACCAAAATCGGAAATTATAGATGAAATATCATCCATAATTATCTTCATATCGAAAAATGGGATGATTATAGCTGATATTTCATGCTTAATGGGCTCCATTCGAAAAAAGGAAGAATTATAGTTGAAATTACATACATAATTCTCCGAGCCGATACTTTCTCAACAGCCTAAAAACCGAATCCAATCTTTCTTTCAATCAAAAAATGCTTCAGACGCCGGGGCATTCCCCCTTGCTCGCCTGAAGCCGGTATTCCAGTCTATTAATATCTAAGCCTATTAATAATTCGGCCTTTTAATATCTCAGCCAGTTTAAACTAGCCTCCGATACCCAGCCTAAGCCCGCTCCTTCTTCTGCCTGATCTCGTTATACAGCTCGACCGTCATGGCCGAGGGCTCGATGCCCAGCTCGCCGAGTCTCTCCAGCAGGACATGGTAGATTCGGAACACTTCCTCGTGCTTGCCCGAGGCGAATTGCGCCCTCATCATCAGCCGGTAGGCTTCCTCGTCGTAAGGCGATACGGAGAGATGCTTGAAGACGACGTCCGTCATCTTCATGTACTCCCTGCTCTTCTCGTATAAAGCGGCCAGCTCCATGCGCAGCTCTCCCGCGACCTGCTCGATCTTCAGGATGTCTTCCTCCGCCCAGGCGTAATCCTCATCCTTGAATAGCTGCCCCTTATACAGGGCGAGCACGCTCTCCAGCGCTTCCGGCGTCGTTGCCGGAGCCGCCTTCAGCTCTTGCACCCGGCTTAAGAAAAGCTCGTAATCCGTCTCGATGACTTCTTCCTTGATATGATATTTTTCTCCCTCGTACAGCAGGGCGCCCTCGAAGCCCAGCTGTTTCAGATCCTTCCGCAGGAAGCTCACGCAAGTATGCAGATAGACCTTGGACTTCTGGTAATGCTCTTCCGGCCAAAGGGCATCCACGATGACGTCCCGGTGGATCCTCTCCCCCTTCCGGAACGTCAGGTAAGCGAACAGCTCCCTCTCCTTGCCCGTGCGCCACTTCATTCGCTCTTGACGGGAGTTGCACGCGGAGATTCCGCCCAGGATTCGGACGCGGAGCAGGGGCGACTCGTCCGCCGCCTTCCGCTCGTCGGCAACCGCCGCCGCGGCGGCGATCTCGTCCCTTCCGGCGTTCTTCGCCGCTTCCTTCTTCACTCTCTGCACCGTTTTGACGAGCCTGTCCATCTCCAAGGGCTTCAGCAAGTAATCCACGGCATCCCGCTCGAAGGCCGAGATCGCATAGCGATCGTACGCGGTCACGAACACCACCTGAATATCGAGATTCTCGTTGCCGATTCTCTCGGCGAGCTCGACTCCGTTCATTCCCGGCATCTCGATGTCCGAGAAGACGACGTCCGGACGCAGCCGCTTCAGCTTCTCCAACGCGTCGAAGCCGTTATTCGCCTCTCCGACGATCTCGACCTCTCCGACCCTCTCCAGCAAAATCCTTAATATTCTTAGAGCATGCTCTTCGTCATCGACCAGCAACGCTCGTATCATCTTTATCCCTCCCGTGCCTGTCTTTACTATCGGAAGCCGGAAGCCACAGCGTTACCCTCGTCCCTACATTCGGAGCGCTTTCCACCTCCGGCGGCTTGCCGGACAGGTGAAGGACCCGCTTGAGAATATTGCGGAAGCCGACCCCTTCTTCCCCTTGGCCTCCCTCCAGCAATCGCCGCACTTCGTCCGCCGTCATTCCGATTCCGTTATCTTCGACGACGACTCTCACGTACTGGCCTGCCTTCTCGATGGCAAGCCGCACGGTTCCGCCGTCGACTTTCTTCGCCACTCCGTGGCGGATCGCGTTCTCGACAAGCGGCTGGATCGTGAGCGACATGACCGGCACGGACAGCAGAGCGTCGTCGATCTCGATGTTCAGCTCGAGACGACTGCCGAAGCGCGCCTGCTCGATGTCCGCGTAGGCTTGCACGAGCTCCACTTCCTGCGCGAGAGTCACCGCGTCGCTCCGCTGGTCCTGATGGAAGATGATACGCAGGTAGCGGCTGAGCACCGCCAGCAGCTCTCCCGCCCTCGGACCGTCCGTATAGCAGAGCGACATGATCGTTCCGAGCGCATTGTATAGAAAATGAGGCTTGATCTGGGATTGCAGGAACGCCATCTCGCTCGCGGCCGCTTCCTTGGCCAGGTTCTTCATGGCCAGCAGCGTGCGGATCCGCACCCGGATCTCCCCCGCGTCCAGCGGCTTGACGATGAAATCGTTGCCGCCGGCGGAGAGCACCGCTTCGATATCCGCCGGCGTATTCCTCGCGATAAGATACAGGATCGGAAGGTCGATAGGCGAATAGGTTCTGCGTATCCAACGGCCCACCTCGTAGCTCTCCCCGCCCGGCATCATGACGTCCAGCAGCAGAAGATCCGGCGGCGGGCCGGATTCGCGCATCGCCTCGATCGCTTCAGCCGCGCTGTGGGCGGTCTCCACCCGGTATCCTTCGATCGCGAGCAGGTTCACGAGCAGTTCGAGATTGGCCGGAGCCGCGACGACCAAGATCGACTGATCCTCTCCTCGCCCGCCCTCTCCCCCTTCGGACGACGCCGCGACGAGCGTCTCGGCCGATTGCGGCTCCTTCTCGTGCGGGGAATCTGCCTCCGCTTTATAGGCAGGCAAGAAGATCTCGAAGCGGATGCCTTCCCCGTCCCGGGCTTCCTTCCATTCCAACCGCCCTTCCATCAGACGAACGAGCTCGCCGGCGATCGATAAGCCGATCCCGAAGCCCTCCGATTCCAACTGTTGCTCGGACGGCTTGCGATGCTGCATCGCCTCCACCGTCAGGAGGATCTCTTCTCCCAGGCTCGTCGCCGACACCTGCAGAAGGGATTGCTCCATATGCCTCAAGCATAGGTCCAGGATGTTGGACAGCACCTGCAGAAGCCGCCTATCGTCCGCCCGCGCGTACATGGAGTCCGGCCCGATCCGGCTGTCCAGCCGGACCCCTTTCTCGTTGGCGAGAAAGCCATAGACGCTGAACAGGTTGCTCGCGCAGGCTTGCAGGTCGACCCGCTCCCGGGAGACGACCAGGCGCTCGTCCTTCAGCTGAGCCAAGTCGATGACGTCGTGTACCATGTTCGACATCCGGAAAGCCATATTGCGGATAAGCAGAAGCTTCTCCCGGGTCCGCTTCGCGTTCGGAGTGCGCGCCGGATCGTCCAGGACGGACTGCGACAGGTTGATGATGCCGTTAAGCGGCGTGTTCAGCTCGTGGGACGTCTGAAGCAGGAATTCGTCCTTTCGCTCGTCCGAGCGCTTGAGTTGGTCCGTCAGCCCCTCCATAGAGGTATACAGGCTGAGGTAACGCCTCGCCACCATCATGAGAGCCAGAACGATAAACGCCAGAACGAGCACGTCGGTCAGCGCTCTGGCCGCGATATCGCTGGCATCCGAGAAGCTGACGAAAATATTGATCGGAAAAAGAACGATGCACATGATCGCCGCGATAAACAGCTGCATCTCCTGCCGGTCGAACACGCCGTAGTCGCGTTTGCGATACATTCGAAGCAGCACGAAGACGAGCAAGCCGAAGAAGAACGGCAGCGCGTAGATAAAGTATTCCAAGAAGGCGGAATAGACGGAGTAGGGCAGCAGGACGATGCAGACGGCATAAGCCGCGTAGAGGGCGGCTGCAGCCTGAAGGAATCTTTTCCACCTGCCCAGCTTCAGCAAGCTGTTCGTATATAGAATCGTAATCGGATAGGTGACGTTCAGGGTGACATCCTTGAGCTTCCAGCTTAGCTGGAATGGCGCGTCCGGGAACATCTCCAGGAAGGAACGCTGCCCGTTCAGGAAGATCATGATGCCGAAGATCGCGAAGAAGATTCCGAAGAAGAGAAATCCGGTATTGCGATTGAACAGGCCGAACAGCACGATAAAGAAAAATCCGAAAATGAACAGCACGATCACTCCGGCCCACTCCAGAGAGATCTGTACCTGCCTGTCCATGACGATATTGCCGATAAGCCCCAAGGTCGGCGAGAAGAACAATCCGCCTCCCTGACGATATTCGTAATTGGCCGCTTGAATGACGATCTCCAGCCTGCCGTCGGCAGGCGCCGTAAAGTAGATCGTATAAGGGGCGTTGCCCGGCTTGTAGTCCCGGCGGCTCTCCGAAGGAATTCCTGACTGCCCCAGAAGCTCGCCGTTCACGTAAAATTTATCCGAGAAGCGAATGATTTGTTTCTGAATGGCGAGCTGCTCGTCCAAGCCGGGCCGAAGCAGGACGGTGAGCCGATAGGTTCCGGCGCCGAGCGCCTTCATGTCGGGACCGTTCCAGACTCCGGGAACGTTAAGCAGGCCGCCCTCCGGGCTCGGGTTCTCCCCGGCGAAGTCCTTCGGCTCCAGCAAACGATTCGGGTAGAACTCCCATTCGCCGTCTAGCGGCAGATTCCCTTGAACCTGGAGATCCCATGCCGTAAGATCCAGAATCCCGTTCTTCGCTTGCGGGGAATCGGATTTGGACAGATAGGTAATAGCGATCACGGCGAGAACCGCCGCGACCGCCGCCGCGAGAATCCATTGAAATCGATCCGTCTTCCTTCCGATAAGCATCCGATTCATTCCCCGTACCTCTGGACTGTAATGCCGGTCCCAGCCCCCCTAGGCCAGAATCGCTTCGATTCTCTCGATAAGGCGGTCTTGGAGGATCGGCTTGATCATAAAGTCTTTCGCCCCGGCCTCGATCGCCTGGATGATCATGTTCTTCTGGCCGAGAGTCGAACAAATGACGATTCTCGCATCGGGGTCGAACTGTTTGATCTCCTTAAGGGCTTCCAGCCCGTTTACCACGGGCAGGGATAAGTCCATTGTAACCAAATCCGGCAGGTATTGCCTATATAAATGGACGGCTTCGGCCCCGTTGCAAGCTTCCGCGACGACTTCGTACCCGTTCGATTCCAAATAATCCTTCAGGATATTTCTCATAAATACGGCGTCGTCCACCACTAGTATTTTGCTAGACATGGTCTATCATCCTTTCTTCCATACTCCTATCCTAGCAATAAGGACTGAACAACTTCTTAACACGCCAAAAAACGGCCGATAAGATCGGCCGCTTCGGAAGTCCGCTATTCGAGTGTCCAATCAAAAGTTACTTCAGCTCGTTCCAGGATACGATGTCTTGGATCGGGAGTCTGGCGGTCAGCCGTCCCGGGGCGTCAGCCGCGGCTTTGCCGACCGAGATCAGCATGATCGGGACAAGGTTCTTCGGAATCCGGAACTCCTCGATCAGCTTCTGCTCGTCGTAGCCGCCCATCGGCACGGTATCGTAGCCCCTGGCTTTGGCGGACAGCATCAGCTGCATGCTCACCAGGCCGCCGTCGATCTGTACGATGCTCTTCATCTTCTCGGCCGGAAGGCCGCTATACAGCCTCAAGCTGTTCTCCGTGAATTGTTTCGCGAAGTCGGCGGGCATGTAGCCTCTCCGAACGGACTCTTCGTTGATGCGCCCGATCTCCTTGTAGCCGTCGAGGTCTCCGAGCACCACGATCGTTGCGGAGGCGGTCAGCACTTGTTTCTGGCTGTTGGCAATAGGATGCAATCTTTGCTTGGCCGCCTCGTCGTTGATGACGAGGAATCTCCACGATTGCGTGTTGCTGCTGGAAGGAGCCAGCGAAGCTTCTTCGAGAATCTCCGTCAGCACGCTCTCCGGAATTTGAACCGACGGATCGTAGTGGCGAACCGAACGGCGTTCCCTTACGACGGCGGAATAATCCGCGGCTACGCTTTGCTCTTGAACGGTACTCATGAATGGCACTCTCCTTCGTCTATCTATGATTTTAATTAGCACAGTATCGGTCGAGGAAAAGGAAAGTTTTATGACGTTCATCCGTATACTGTGTTCATTTACGCACAGTATACGCCCCGCTTGAAGGTTTTGTCAACGAGCAAGCGATGGGGGCCTTTGAACGCACGTCCGTCTCCGGCCCCCCGCCCTACCGCGCAAATCCGATATCGTCCAGCATGACTTGCCCTGCCGCCCCTCCAAAATAAAAGACGATGCGGCGAAGATGATTCCAATCGACGTCATGGCCCGCGGCCCCGAATCGTTCCAGAGGCAGAAGATACGTCTGGAATACCGATTCGGCCTCTTGAGCGTATTGTCCCCGTCCAAGCCCGGCTTCCGGCCACCCTAACCAAGTAAACGACGTTCTCGGCGTCGCCTGGATGGGGAAGATGCCGCTTAGCGAGACGTTTGCCGTACGGCCGGCCGCGTCCTCCGCTTCTACTCGGATATTCAGATCCTTCGCTGCGGCTTCGGCTCCTTGATTCTCCTTCAAGAGCCAGCTCAGGTTCGCCATGGAGAAGCTCAGCATAGGCAAAGAGCCATCCTCGGCGTTCGTCACGGACATCCGGAAGGAGGAGTCGGCTTGGAGCGCGTAGGAAGCCCCTTCCTCGCTCCAGCTCAGCACGACGCCGCTGTTCCCTTTGCCATGCTTCTGCCGGTCAAGAGCCTCTTCGCGTTCCCAAGCGTCCGCTCCTGCCGCCGAAGCGGTTATTCCCGCTTCCGGCCGTTCCTCCGAGCTCCCGGCATTCTCGTAACGAGCGACGGGGACAAAGCCGGCATCCTCGTATTGGCTCCAATACGACGTGTCGGGAAGGAAGCCGGCTCCCGCCCGGTAATCGCGGAAGAGAGGACGATAGCCCGCGTTGCCGTGCAAGGCGTCTTCCAGAAACGCGGACACGTAAACCTTGGCGATCTTCCTCTGCTGTTCGCCGGACAAATCCGGCTTCTTAAGGAAGAGGCCCGCCGGCATCGATTCATCCCGCGCTCCCCAGGTCGTATTGAATTGCCCATGGTTCGCTCCGGCGATGTAGAGCGAAGTTTTAAAGGCGTCCGAGCCCGGCGCGAAGGAGGTCCGCTGGTATTGCCTCTCTCCGTAGAAGTTGTTGACGTCCGCGTCCTCAGACCCTTGCAGGGTCATGTAGGCGACATCCTTCAGGTTGGCCGTCTTGCCGTCCACCGTCGTGTCCGTCGGGGCGATCGCGATAACCGCCCTTATACGATAGGATTCGCGATCCGGCAGCGCGTTATCCGCCGCGAACCAAGCTTCCCGGTCCGCGGCCATCGCGACCGCCTGTCCGCCCCGGGAATGGCCGAGCAGGGCGACGCGATCGAAATCGACGGCTTCGTAGAACGGAGTCGACGGGTCGTTGGCGAACCGCTCCAGCTGACCGATATGCTTCAGCAGGATCCACGCCCTCAGCTTCATGTCTTCGTCCGGAATGCCTCTCCAGACCGAGTAATTCAAGTAGTTCTCGTCCACCGAGATGGCGAGGAAGCCGCGGCTCGCCAAAAGTTCCCCGAGGTAGCCGTAGCCTTCGTCGGAGTAATCCTCCATCAGATGATTGCCGTGCACCATGAGCACCAGCGGCCAAGGGCCATCCCCTTCCGGCATCCAAACCCGGCCGTTCAGCGGCAGCTCGCTCTCGTCGAAGCCCCAGAATCGCTTGCGCGGCCAAGGCCAATCGCTCGTGTAGCCGGAAGCGTCAGCCGGCTCGGAGATCAGGCCCACGCTCTCTCCGAATTCCGGCCGATGCTTGTCTTCCCCGCTTCCGTAGGTAAAAGCACGGTAAGCGTAATCCCCGGCCTGCGACGGATCCGCCTCCGCCAGCGCTTCGATCGCCTCCCCGGCATCGGCGAGCGCGACGCCTTGGTTCTCCTCCGCGCCGAACAGGCGGGAATCCACGGTGAGCAGGCCGATGAAACCGGCCGCAAGCAACGCGGAGAGAACGGCCGCCAGCTTCGTGCGCCACGGCCCTCTCCGCGCGAGTACGCCGGCAACCCAACCCCCGCCCCCGCCGATGCCCGTAAGCAGCGCCGCCAGCCCTATCGCGAAGCCGGTTTGTATCTCCGCGAAGACGAAGATGACGGACAGCGCCGCGATCGTATAGAGCGCCGCGCCGATGGCGAGGGCCGGCACCTCGCGGCGCACCCCGCTCAACAGCCATGCGACGACAATACCCGACAACGCAAGCGCCAGCACGTTAAGCACGATCGCCGCGGCGAGGTCGAAGCCCGTTCCGAAGCCGGTCGGAGCTCCCAAGGCGCTTAGCGCGACCGTCGACGTGCTCGCGACCCAGATGCCGCCCGCCGCCGATCTCCACAGTCCTTCTTCGAACCGCAGCCCCAAGAAGCCGCGTTTCTCTCGCAATCTTGTTGTCCGAACGCGTTCCATCTCTATATTCATTGCGCAATCGCCTCGTTAATGTCGTAAGAGCGATCCCTTTAGAACCGCCTAAGTTGCTAGAATGCCGTATGACTAGAATAATAGGTTGCCGGACGGCATTCGGCCGGAATCCGGCTTATTCGAATTATAAACCTTCTACCTGCCGACTCCCAGTTTTAAATCATGGGTGTCCTGCCTTCAAGCATAAAAAAACAACCCGAAGGGAATCGCCGGTTGCCGGCTCCTCCTCAGGCTGAAATTTGCAAAGCTAGCATTCTCATAAACGTTCCGCCTTCTATCTCTCCGTCTCCATCCGGCGGGCGGTATGCCGATAATGCATTCTCTCCAGCACGTTCTCGATCTCGTCCGGATACAGAAGCTCGATCGGGGAGATGCCCTTGTCGAATTGGAAGGAGTCTCCCTCGATCAGCACGACGTAGCGGCCGTTCATGCGGGCGATATGGATATTCTCGCCGTACTCCGCCATCTTCGCTTTGACGGAGACGTCGTCCAATTTGAACTTCAGATCCAGCTCCGGCTGGAATTCGAGCAGGTGGGAGGTCGCTTGGACGACGTCCTCGTGCGTCCATTTCTCCTGAAGCTGTCGTTTGTCCGCCGCCGCCCACACCTCCAGCTGGGATTCCTCCCGATGCCGGTTTTGCTGCCAGCCGGGAGTCGCCTCGTCGTGACGGCCGACGGGCGTCCACTCTTCTTCCGCCCGAATCGGCGCCTCGACCGCCGTCGCGAGCGGATCCTCCGCCGCCGCGTCGGCCGTCAGCTCCTCCTCGGCGGAAGAAATCGCGACCGATGCCTGCTCCCGGACCGCGCCTCCCTGCCACTTGTTGTCCATATACTGCTGGACGAGCTCGATCACCTGGTCGGTCACGATCTCCGGCTTCGATTTCTCGTAGGATACGTACTTAAGGAAATCCTCGAAATACCGGGCGTGGGACGCTTGGTGGATTTTCAACTCGTAGGGCTCCAGCATTCCTTCTTCCGGCATGTGCGGGTACTGGATGGACTTGATGTTCCGGGCGCTGATCGCCATCTCGACCTTCGAGATCAGGCTCTTCTCGTCCGAGATGCGGGCGATCTTCGATTCGAAGTCGCACTTGAGCAGGAACACGAACGGGTCGTCGAACAGCTCGTTCAGCTTGGCCAGCGCCACGATGAAGGCTCCTCCCCGCACGGAGCTGGTGTCCATGTACGTCCGCAGGATATCGTCGCAAGCGTAATGGAACTGGTTCTTGTCCTTCGCGGTGCGGAGCTTCTGGAACAGATTGTAGTTCGGGTTGGTGTCCAGCTCGTAGCCGGGCTCGACCAGGAAGCGTCCGATCTTCGTCGGAGCGTTCTCCGAGTTCGCGTTCACCTCGGCTTTGCGTTTGCCGATCCGGGTGAATTCGCTGTCGAGAAACGAGCTGATCTCGCTGTCCTCGTAACCGAAGTGGTCGAGCGTCTGATAGTGCTTGTACCTCTTGGCCGGGTCCTGCTCGGAGCTGTCGGATTGAATGACGAAGAACGACAAATATTGAATGGAGAATCTCATGCGCGGCTCCTTTTACGTTTCCTTTATAGGTTCTATCATACCATCGGCGATACGCTCGCGCATGCCCGGATTTAGAACTTGTTCAAGCCGTTGTCCTCGAGGATTCCGCACAATTGCCCGTGCTCCTTGATAATGTGCCGCTCTCCCCAGGAGCACAGAGAATCCAGGATCGGCTTCAGACTCCAGCCGTATTCGGTCAGCTCGTACTCGACCCGCGGCGGTACCTCGTTGTAGACGATGCGGTTGACGATTCCGTCCGTCTCCAGCTCCCGGAGCTGCTGGATCAGCATTTTCTGGGTGATCTGGGGCATGATTCGCTTCAGGTCGCTGGTTCTCTTCTTGCCGTGGGTAAGGTGGCAGAGAATGACGCACTTCCACTTGCCGCCGATAACCTCCAGCGTCGCTTCCACCGAGATGTTGTATTTTTTAGTCGTGAGCACGGCTCATTACCCCTTTCAATTATTACTTTTCGGTGACTATGGCACTTCAAAGTACGTACTGTTCATCCCGTTCCCTATCCTCCATACTAGCACTTGCCGGCCGGCAACGCCAAGCTGTAAGGAGGCATAGATTATGCTCGACAAACGAAATAGCACATTAGCGCTTCTGGCCCTCGCGGTCAGCGCGTTCGCCATAGGAACGACCGAATTCATCAGCGTCGGCTTGCTTCCGCTCATCTCGGACGATCTTCGAATCTCCGTCGCGACGGCGGGATTGACGGTAACGCTCTACGCGCTGGGCGTCACGTTCGGAGCCCCGGTGCTCACCTCGCTGACGTCCCGGGTACCGCGCAAAACGCTGCTAATCGGAATCATGCTCGTCTTCATCGCGGGCAATAGCCTTGCGGCCGCCGCAACGAGCGCATTGCTTCTGTTCGTCGCCAGGGTGCTGTCCGCCTTCGCCCACGGGATCTTCATGTCCATCGGGTCGACGATAGCGGCGGATCTGGTTCCGTCCGATCGCCGGGCGAGCGCGATCTCGATCATGTTCTCGGGACTGACGATCGCGACGGTAACCGGCGTTCCGCTCGGAACGTATCTCGGCCAGCACTGGGGCTGGCGAGTCTCCTTCTGGGCGATCGCCGCGATCGGCATCGCCGCTTTGATCGCGAACGTCCTGCTGGTGCCCCGCGGCTTAAGGCAAAGCGCGAGAACCCCGTTCCGCGAACAAGCCAAGCTTCTCTCCAACGTGAGGATCCTGCTCGTCTTCGCCATCACCGCGCTCGGATACGGGGGCACGTTCGTCGTGTTCACCTACCTGTCCCCTCTGCTGCATGAGGTGACGGGCTTCGCGGAGAGCACGGTCGCGGCGATTCTCCTCCTGTACGGCATCGCCATCGCGATCGGCAACGTCGTCGGAGGCAGGCTGGCGAACCGCAATCCGCTTCAAGCCTTGCTCTACATGTTTATCGTTCAGGCCGTCGTGCTTCTGGTCCTGACGTTTACCGCGCCGCTTCCGGCCGCCGGCCTCGCGACCGTCTTCTTCATGGGGCTGCTCGCGTTCATGAACGTGCCGGGCTTGCAGGTGTATGTCGTTATTCTGGCGGAAAAGTACGCGCCGAAAGCGGTGGATGTCGCTTCCGCCTTTAATATTGCCGCGTTCAACGCGGGCATCGCGATCGGCGCCTACGTAGGCGGGCTGGTCACGGACTCCCTCGGGCTCGTCCATACGGCTTGGGTCGGCTCGATCATGGTGGCGATTGCCGTCGCCCTGACCGCATGGAGCCGCAAGCTGGAAGGCCATCCTAAGGCGAAGTCCGGGAACGATGCCGTTCAAGAGGGCTCGACCAATCATTCATATGGAGGAATTTAACCATGAGTCAACTTACCATTCAAGATACCGTGACGCTCATCAACGGAGTCTCCATGCCTCGCCTCGGCATCGGGGTTTTCCAGGTGGAGGAGGGCCGCGATCTGGTCGAAGCGCTGAAGGCGGCCGTTCGTCACGGCTACCGCAGCATCGACACCGCGGCCATCTATCAGAACGAGACCAGCGTCGGACAGGGAATCCGCGAAGCGTTGGCGGAATCCGGCTTGAAGCGCGAGGACCTCTTCATTACCTCGAAGGTGTGGAACAGCGACCTCGGCTACGAAGCGACGCTCGCCGCATATGAAGCCAGCCTTAAGCGGCTTGGCCTCGATTACTTGGACCTGTATTTGATCCACTGGCCGGTTCAAGGCAAGTACAAGGAGGCCTGGAGAGCTCTGGAGACGCTGTACAAGAACGGCCGCGTCCTGGCGATCGGCGTCAGCAACTTCCAGGTTCACCATCTGCAGGACTTGATGCGGAACGCGGAGACGAAGCCGGCGATCAACCAAGTGGAGCTCCATCCGCGGCTGACCCAAGAAGAGCTTCGGGCGTTCTGCAAGGAGCAAGGAATTCAAGTCGAGGCATGGTCCCCTCTTATGCAAGGCCAACTTCTGGATCAGCCCGACCTTAAAGCGATCGCCGAGAAGCACGGCAAGTCGGTCGCCCAGGTCATCCTCCGCTGGGATCTGCAGCACGGCATCGTGACGATTCCGAAGTCGATCCGCGAGCCCCGCATCGTGGAGAACGCCTCCGTGTACGATTTCGAGCTGTCGCCGGAAGAGATGAAGGCGATCGATGCCCTTAACGAGAATCGTCGCGTCGGGCCGGATCCGGATCACTTCGATTTCTAACCCGAACGCGAAAAATCCCTTTAGAAAGCGTCGACGGCCCTTTCGCCGCGCGCTGCTTTCTAAAGGGATTTGTTTTGGTTAGCTGTCTCCCTGCTGCCTGGACAGCTTCTCCTGCGCCATCCGGATCATCTCGCGCACCATGCTGCCGCCGATCCGGCCTCCGACATGGCCGACCGACTCGGTCGTCAGCCTGCCGTTGTCTCCGGGGCTCAACGGCACGCCGAGAGACTCCGCGACCTCATACTTCACGTCGTCCGGCCTCGCGGGATCGACGGCGAAGCCCTCCTTGCGCATGACGTCCGCCTTCAGCGTCCGAAGCGCCTGCTCCGCCCCGTCCACGGCCGGACGCTTGTTTCTTCTCCTCGACATGTTCGCATCGCTCCTTCGGGCATCGGAATCTTACGCTTCCTTTGATTGTTCCCCGAAGCGATCCGAATATGCGGCGGCGAGGGTTCTCCGAAGCGGCGGCGGCTTCTCCTACGCTCTGCTGCCCGAGAGGTTCAAATGCCGTTCGATCTTGCCAAGCAGCCGCAGCCATTCCACCGGCTTCGTGTCGAAGTCGTCGCAGCCGGCATCAAGCGCTTTCTCCCGGTCGCTTGCCATCGCGTGCGCGGTCAGGGCGATAATCGGGATCGACCTCGTCCTCTCCTCCGCCTTCAACGCGCGGGTGGCCGACCAGCCGTCCAGAACGGGAAGGCTCATGTCCATCAGGATAAGATCGGGAGATTCCGTCCGGGCGGCTTCCACTCCCTTCTCCCCGTCGATGGCCATGACGACCTCGAAGCCCTTTCTCTGCAGCCGGCGCGACAGCATGTCCCGGTTCAACTCGTTATCTTCCACTAGCAGAATCTTGGCCATCTTCCTCGCGCCTCCGATCGATTAGTCGCCTTTCTCCGCCGGCCGGGATGACTCCCGTCCGGCTCCGTTAAGCAAGAAGCGGATTTCCTCCAGCAGCCGCTCGCGGCGGAAGCTCCCCTTCTGGACGATTTTCTCCGCGAACCCGTTCAAGCGCCGCCGATCTTCCTCGGTGATATCCTTGGCCGTCAGGACGATAATCGGCAAGCTTCCGCTCGTCCCCGCTCTTCGCTCGCGAAGCTTCTCCACGAACTCGAAGCCGTCCATGTTCGGCATCATAAGATCCAGAAGGATCAGCTTCGGCTCCAGCTTCTCCAGGAGATCCAGAGCCTTCTGCCCGTCCTCCGCGCGATGAACCCGATACCCCTCGCGCTCCAGCATGTAGGTCATCATCTGGCTGGTCGTCGCATCGTCCTCGATGATCAGAATCGGATCCACCTGGCGTTTGGGTACGTACTTGTCCAGCGCGGCAATCAGTCTCTCCTTGTAAACCGGCTTCGTCAGAAATTCCGACGCGCCCAGAGCATAGCCCAAGCTCTTCTCGTCCGTCATCGAGATCATGATGACCGGGATAGACGCGGTCTGCGGATCGTTCTTCAGCTCGGCGAGCACGCTCCAGCCGTCCATGCCCGGCATCAGCACGTCCAGCGAGATTAGCTTCGGCTGCAGCTCTCTGGCCAAGCGAATTCCCTCCTGGCCGCTTCGGGCCAGCGCCACCGAGCAGCCTTCCTTGCCCAGCAGTCTCTGCATCAGATGGAGAGCCGTCGGGTCGTCGTCGATGACGAGCACCGTGTCCGCGGCCGCCTTGGCGCCGAACGGCGCGGAGGGGAGGCCTGCCTCTTGCTCTTCCTCGCGAAGAAGAGGGAGATATACCGAGAACGTGCTGCCTTGCCCGAATACGCTGGCCGCTTCGATCCGTCCCTCCAGCATATGACAGAGCTTCTGGCTGATCGCGAGCCCGAGCCCCGTTCCCCCGTATTTCTTCGTCGTGGAGGAATCCGCCTGCCTAAAGGCTTGGAACAGATGATCCATCTGTTCCTCCGTCATTCCGATCCCCGTATCCTTCACGCGGAAAAGCACGCCCGGCTTGCCCAGCTCCTCCCCGAACGCCGCGGTAAGCGAGATGCTCCCCTCGCTCGTGAACTTGCCCGCGTTGCTGAGCAGGTTGAACAGGATCTGCCTCAGCTTCGTGACGTCCGTCCGCAGCTCACCGGGCTGAACCTCCACCGTCAGACGATTGCCTTTCTGCTCGATCAGGGGGGTTACCGTCGTGACGACGTCTTGAATCAGGCTCGGCAAATCGCACGTCTCCAGATACAGGTCCATCTTCCCCGCTTCGATCTTGGATAGATCCAGAATATCGTTAATGAGCGTTAACAGATGCTTGCCCGCCTGATGGATCTTCCCCAGATCCTCCGCGATGCCCAGAACGTCGGCTTCCTCCGCTTCCTCCCTTAGCATCTCGCTGTATCCGATAATGGCGTTCAGCGGCGTGCGCAGCTCATGGCTCATGTTCGCAAGGAATTGGCTCTTCGTCCGGTTGGCTTCGACGGCTTCGTCCCTGGCCTTCTCCAGCTCCGCCGTCCGTTCGCTGACCATAGCTTCCAGCCGATCGTTCAGCAGCCGGAGCTCGTTAGTCAGCCTGCCGTTCTCTTCCTCCTTCCGCTCCGCCAGCCGTTCCGCCTTAATGCGTTCGTTCCTCTCCCGCTCCAGCTCGCCTCGCAAGGCGGCAAGCTCCGCATGCATGCTCTCCATCCGCTTCCCTCCTCAATGTCGCCTAGGAGACGCCCCGATTGTTCTCCTTCCGACGCATGACCCGCATGAACGCCTCGACGACCTCCGGATCGAAATGCTGGCCTCTCTGGTTCTCGATCTCCGCCATAGCTTCCTCGTGGGTCCATGCTCTCTTATAGGGCCGTTCGTTCGTCAGCGCATCGTAGAAATCGGCAAGCGCGACGATCCTTCCGGCAAGCGGAATCTCCTCTTGCTTCAGCCCCTTCGGGTAGCCCATTCCGTTCCATTTCTCATGGTGTGTCTCCGCGATCGTTCCGGCAAGCTGAAGGGCGGGGAACACGCTTCCTTCCAGAATGCTCGCGCCGATCAAGGTGTGCTTCTTCATCTGCTCCATCTCTTCCGGAGTGAATCGCCCCGGCTTCAGCAGGATGCTGTCCGGGATGCCGATCTTGCCGATGTCGTGCAGGGGCGTCGCCTGTCGGATCAGCTGCGCCTCCTCCTCGGGCAGCCCGAGCTCCGCCGCGATCTCGAACGCCATCTGGCCGACGCGCTGCGTATGCTGGCCCGTCTCGTCGTCCCTGTACTCGGACGTACGGCCGAGCAGCTCCAGAATCTCGTGCTTCGCGTGCTCCAGCGCCTTGGTCCGCTCGCTGATCCGGTCTTCCAGCCGCTGATTCTGATCCTGCAGCTGAAGATGGTAGAACCTCGTCTTAAGCAGATTGTTGATTCGCAGCACGACTTCCAGCCTATCGAGCGGCTTCGTGACGAAATCGTTCGCTCCCAGGCGAAGAGCCTCCGCCCTCGCCTCCGGAGTGGCGTCGGCCGTCAGCACGATGATGGGCAAATACTCCCCGTCGCCGATCCGTTCGCTTAGCTGCTTGAGAAGAGTAAAGCCGTCAACCTCCGGCATATGCAGGTCCAGCAGAATAATATCCGGCTGAATCTCTTGGAACAGCGACATCAGCTCTCCGGGGTTCGTCGTGCTATGAAGATGCTCGTACTGGGCGCGGCGCAATATCCGATTGAGCAGACTGATGTTGTATTCTTGATCGTCGACAATCAGGAACTTTGCGCTAGCTCTCCATTCTCGATCCATCACGAACCCCCATTCCATAATAATCCTCTATAGGAACGATTATAGACGATTAACGAGGGTTAATGAATCCATTTTCTGTTGAAAAATAGTCGTTTCTAGCGGTTGATGACGAATAATGGCGAATTTAAGCGAAAAGAAAGGGCAGTCCGACGGCCAAAACCGACCGCGGGACTGCCCCTATTCCTAAGCTATTGCGAACTGCCGAACTTAGCGTTCCGAGACGACCGTGAACCGTTCGTTCACGTGCTCCGCCTTCTCGATCTCGTCGACGATGGCGATCGCATAGTCCTCGTAGCTGACGTAGCTGTCGCCCTTGGAGTTCACGAGCAGGCGATTTTTGCCTTTCTTGTACGAACCGGTTCTGCGGCCCAGCGCGAATTCCGCGGACGGGCTGACGAAGGTCCATTTCACGCCGCTGGAGGCCTGCAGGTCCGCCAGGTTCTGCCCTTGGCTCGTCGCTAGCGGGCGGAACATCTCCGGGAATCCCGGCGTCGTGAACAACTGAACCTTCTCTTCCGGATCGACGTACAGGCTGCCCGCGCCGCCGACGACGATCAATCTCGTGTCGCTGCCGCCGAGGATGTCGATCAGGTGCTTGCCGCCCGTCACGTTCAGCTCCGGCTTCTCGAAGAAGCCGACCGCGTTGACGACGACGTCGAACGCCTTCAGATCGGCCGCCGTCAGCTCGAACAGTTCCTTCGCGAGAACGTTCCCGGCTTCCGCCGGCGCCTTGGAGGCGTCGCGGACGATCGCCGTCACCTCATGCCCGCGGCTTGCCGCTTCCTTCACGATGTTGCTGCCCGCTTTGCCGTTTGCGCCGATTACTCCGATTTTAGCCATTTATGGTTCCTCCCGATTCACTCTGAATTTTTAGCATTTACCTGTAACTATAATAGTTACATTTTATCGCATTGTCAATCCATCGTCTTAGGCTGTCCCATCCGGCCTATGTCTACCCGTGAAGAAAGACAAACTCCCCCTGCCTAGCCCTCGTTTATTGGGTTTGCGCTCAAATCCTTCTAATTGACAGCTGTTTAGCGGCCGTTGTCTAATGAATAATAGTACACACAGCCGGAGGCACATCCCATTGACCATTAAAGCGAAGATCGCAGCCTTCATCAGCGCGCTTGTTGCGATCATCTTAATCCTTAATATATCGATCTATTATTATTCGACGAAGAACGATCTGGAGCGGCGCACCGAGAATCAGATGGGCATCATCGCCAAGCAGATCAGCGCTACCGTGGAGGCGACGCAGAAATCCCGCAAGTATATGGAGGATTCCGCGGGCGTCATGCTCCGGAATGCGGCACTGGCCGCCAAGGAGAGGCTCGATCCGGACATTGCGGGCGTGACGAACGAAGAGCTCGTCGAGCTTAGCGCGGAACTCGGAATCGACAATCTGACCCTGTGGGTTCGCGAGGATGACGGCGATATCGTCGTTGCCCGCTCCTCCGATCCGGACGAGCTGGGGCAAAGCTCGAAGACGTGGGACTACTGGTTCACCGCCTTCACCCAGTTGTTCGAGAATCGGGAAGTGACGATCCCGCAAGGGGAGAAGCTGAAAAATTACTGGACGGGCCCGATCAACTTCTCGACGACGAACCCGGACCGTGTGGACAAGTGGGGCTACTACTACGACGGGACGACGAATTATCTTATCAATCCTTTTATCAACGCCGAGCAGTTTCTCGATTTCGAACGTTCCTCGGGCACGGAAGCCGTCATTCTCAAGATTCTTCGCGACAACCCCGACGTTCTGGATATCACCGGCTTCAACCCGCAGTTTTTCGGCAAGGAGAAGATCATCAAGTACAAGAAGGGCAGCCCGGTCTATAATCTCGACGTTCGGGATATCGCATTCGGGGACTACTTCTATCAAGACGAGGACGATGCCGAGCATATTCTCGAGGCTTCCGAATCGAAGAAAATCGTCACCGTTCACGATACGGACCGCGGAGTCCGCCTGATCAAGAGCTTCATTCCGATGGACGTGGCCAACCATCTGGTCGTCGGCATCGTCTCCGACGGGGAAACGATCCGCCAGGAGCTGAACCACCAGCTTCTCGTTCAGATCGTGATCTCCTTGATCCTCGCGGCATTCGCGCTGTTCGCCAGCTACTTCCTCGCCGGCTTCCTGCTTAGGCCGATCAACCGGATTCTCGAGACGGTCAACGAGATGGCCCGCGGCCGGCTGAACAGCCGGCTCGAAGTCCGGAAGATGGACGAGCTCGGAATGCTGTCCTCCCGAATCAACGCGATGGGAGACAGTCTGGAGCATCACACCTCCAGGCTGAAGGAATCCGCGGAAGAGCTGCGCAGCATGAAGCAGTATTTGGAGTCGTTCGTCAACCATACCTCCGATGCGATCCACGTCTCGGATCTGGAAGGCAACGTGACCCAGACGAACAAGGCGTTCGAGACGATGTACGGGTGGAAGGAGCGGGAGATCCTGCTCCGGCAATTGGACAACGTCCCGCCCGACCATGTCCGGGATTTCGAACGGATCCGGCAGATCGTCCTGCAAGGCGGAGCGGTCGCCGACTTCGAGACGGCGCGGTACGCGAAGGACGGAACGCTGCTCGACGTGAGCCTGACCGTCTCCTCCATCCGCGACGAGGCCGACCGGATTATCGCCATCGCGACGATCTCGCGGAATATTACGGAGAGGAAAAAAACCGAGGAGCTGCTGAGGCGATCCGAGAAGCTGGCCGTCGCCGGCCAGCTCGCGGCCGGGTTCGCGCACGAGATCCGCAATCCGCTGACGACGCTGCGCGGGTTCGTCCAGCTGCAGCAGGAGCAAGGCTCGCTTCAGCCTTCCTATCTGCAGATCATGGTGTCCGAGCTTGATCGCATCAACCATATCGTCAGCGAGCTGTTGATCTTCTCCAAGCCGCAAGCGGTTCGCTTCCAGGAAGCCGCCGTGCCCGACATCGTCGGCGATGTCGTGATGCTGCTGGAGTCCCAGGCTAAGCTGAACAACATCGACATTTCGGTTCGTTGCGCGGACGCGCTTCCGCCGGTTCGCTGCGAGCCTAACCAGTTGAAGCAGGTGTTCATCAACCTGATCAAGAACGCCATGGAAGCCATGCCGGGAGGCGGCACGCTGCGCGTCGAAGGAGAATCGCTGCCCGATGACCGGGGAGTCTCGATTCGCGTCATCGACCAGGGCGAGGGCATTCCGGAAGAAGCGCTTGGCCGATTGGGCGAGCCCTTCTATTCGACCAAGCCGTCCGGCAACGGGCTCGGCCTCATGGTGAGCCAGCAGATCATCGCCACGCACAAAGGCTACATGAAGTTCATGAGCCAGGTCGGCCGCGGAACGGTCGCGGAGGTGACGCTCCCCGCTTCCGGAGCCTCCATCGTGTTGGAGCCGGACCTCGGCAAGCCTTCCACTGCTTAAGGAAAATCAGGCGCAAACGTCAAAGACTGCCTTTAGGGTTTCATGACCTTAAGGCAGTCTTTTTGCGAGCTTCCTCTTCAATTCGAGATCGCCCGGCCTTCCAGGATCTCCTGCACGTCCGTATGCGCGTAACCGTGCGCCTCCGCTACCGCGCGGAAGGTGATCTTCCCTTCGGCCGCATTGATCCCCCGGGCAAGCGCCCGGTTGTCCAACGCCGCTTGGCGGTAGCCTTTGGACGCGATCTGCAGCCCATATGGCGTCGTCACGTTCGTCAGGGCGATCGTCGACGTGCGGGCGACCGCGCCCGGCATATTCGCGACGGCGTAATGAACGACGCCGTGCTTCACGTAGGTCGGATTGTCGTGCGTCGTGATCCGGTCGATCGTCTCGATCGACCCGCCCTGATCGATAGCGACGTCGACGATGACGGAGCCCGGCGACATGCTTCGCACCATTTCTTCGGTCACCAGGCGAGGGGCCCTGGCCCCGGGGATGAGCACCGCGCCGACGACCAGATCGGCCGCGCGAACCGCCTCGGCGATGTTGTGCGGACTGGACATAAGCGTCTTCACCCTCCCCTGGAACAAGTCGTCCAGCTGACGGAGGCGATCCGCGTTGATGTCCAGGATTCCAACGTCCGCTCCGAGCCCGAGGGCGATCCGCGCGGCGTTCGTGCCGACGATGCCGCCGCCGATCACGGCGACCTTCGCCGGCGCGACTCCGGGCACTCCGCTCATGAGCACTCCTTTGCCTCCGTGGGATTTCTCCAGGAAGTGAGCGCCGATCTGAATGGACATCCGGCCGGCCACCTCGCTCATCGGGGTCAGCAGCGGCAGGCTGCCGTTGTCGAGCTGGATCGTCTCGTAGGCGATCGCGGTCACCTTGCGTTCCGCGAGCGCCTTCGTCAGCTCCGGCTCCGGCGCGAGATGAAGATAGGTATAGAGGATAAGTCCCTCCCGGAAAAACCCGTATTCCTCCGGAAGAGGCTCCTTCACCTTGACGACCATCTCGGCCGCCCACGCCTCCTCGGCCGTTCCCACGACGTCGGCGCCGACATCCCGGTAGTCCTGATCGGAGAAGCCGATGCCGATGCCGGCGTTCGTCTCCACGAGCACCCGATGTCCGGCCTGCCTATAGGACACGACGGCTCCCGGCGTCATTCCTACCCGATTCTCGTTGTTCTTGATCTCCTTGGGAACACCGATGAGCATCGTTCATTCCTCCTTGCTTCTTACATGCTCGCCAATACTTCGCTTAAGGTGCTTACGATAAAAGCCAGATCGTCGTCGGTCGAGGATAGCGGAGGCGCGATGGTGAGAACGTTGTTGAATCCGTCCACGGTGTCTCCGTTCTTGCCGATGATAAGCCCCTTGGCCTTGCAGGCGGAGATGATCTTCGCGACCTGCGCCAGAGGAAGCGGCTCCTTCGTCCGTCGGTCGGCCACGAGCTCGATGCCCAGAATAAAACCGAAGCTGCGGACGTCTCCGACGTTCGCGTGCTTCAGCCATCCTCTCGCACTCTCAGCCAATCTCTCCCCAAGCACCCGGGACCGTTCCACCAGCCCTTCGCGCTCGATGATATCCAGGTTGGCCAGAGCGACCGCGCAGGAAGCCGGATTGCCGCCGAAGGTGTTCACGTGCCGGAAGTGGCTGTAGTCGTCCTTGCCCTTGAACGCCTCGTAGATCTCCTTGCGGACGGCCGTCGCCGACAGAGGCAGATAAGCGCTCGTCAGTCCCTTGGCCATCGTGACGATATCCGGCTTGATGCCGAAGTTCATGTGGCCGAACTTGCGTCCGGAGCGTCCGAAGCCGCAGATGACCTCGTCGATGATCAGGAGCACCCCATGCTTGCGGCAGATGCGTTCGACTTCTTCCATGTAGACCGGATGGGGAACGATGACCCCGCCGCCGGTAATCGCCGGCTCCATGATGACGGCCGCGATCGTCTCCTTGCCTTCCCAGACGATGGTTTGCTCCAGGTCCTTGGCGCACTGCAGATTGAACTGCTCCACGCTCATCCCGTCCGGCCGGCGATAGCCGTAGGGAGGCGGAACGTGCAGGAAGCCCGCAGCCAGCGGCTCGTACTTGAACTTGCGCTGCGATTGCCCGGTGGCGGACAGGGCCCCCATGGAGTTGCCGTGATAAGCCCGATACCGGGAGACGATCTTGTAGCGATTGCCCTCTCCGTTCTGTTCATGATATTGGCGGGCGATCTTGAAGGCGACTTCGTTCGCGTCGGAGCCGCTGTTGGAGAAGAAGACGACATAATCGCCTTCCAGCCATTCGTTCAGCTTCTCCGCCAGCCGAATGGCGGGCTCGTGGCTCTGAAGCATGGAACCGAAGCTGAGCTTCTTAAGCTGATCGTAGGCCGCCTTAGCCAGCTCCTCGCGCCCGTACCCGATATTGACGCACCACAGCGCCGACATTCCGTCCAGATACCGGTTCCCGGATGCGTCCGCGATCCAGGAGCCCTTGCCCTCCTCGATTATCATGGGAGGATTCTGCTCGTTATACGGAGTCATCGCATGCCACAAGTATTGACGATCCTTCGCCGCAAGATTCTCGATATCGGTAATCATGGGATCCCTCTCCTTCAGGTTCCTATTGGTACGCCTTCGCTTAATAGCGGGCGGTGAGCATTTTTTTGCGGGTGTAGAATTCGACGCCGTCCCTGCCGTTCGCGTGGAGATCCCCGTAGAACGACTTCTTGTACCCCGAGAACGGAAAAAAAGCCATCGGCGCCGGCACCCCGAGATTGATCCCCAGCATCCCGGCATCGATCTCGTCGCGGAACTGCCTAACCGCCTTCGCGCTGTCCGTATAAAGGCAAGCGCCGTTCGCGAAATCCGATTCGTTGGAAATGGCGATCGCCTCGGCCAGATCCTTGGCCCGGACGACGGAGAGCACCGGAGCGAAGATCTCGTCCTTCCAAATCTTCATTCCCGGCTTCACCTCGTCGAAAATGGTAGGACCGACGAAATAGCCCGCTTGAGAAGCGGCTTCGGCATCCTTTCTCCCGTCGCGGACGAGCTTGGCGCCTTCCGCTTCCCCAATCTCGATATACCCGATTGTCCGGTTCTTGTTCTCTTCGCGGATAACGGGGCCAAGAAATACGCCTTCGTCCAAGCCGTTGCCGATCCTGATCCCGTCCGCCGCCTTCGCGAGGCGGCCGACCAGCTCGTCCGCGATATCCCCTACCGCCACGACGACCGAAGCCGCCATGCAGCGCTCCCCGGCCGATCCGAAGGCCGCCGCGACGATGTTCGTCACCGCGTTATCGAGATCGGCGTCCGGCATGACGATCGAATGATTCTTCGCTCCGGCGAGGGCCTGCACCCTTTTGCCGTTCGCGGCTGCCGTTCTATAGACATGCTCCGCCACAGGCTGCGAGCCGACGAACGAGATCGCCTTCACCCCGGGGCTCTCGAGCAGGCCGTTCACCACGTCCTTCGCTCCGTGAACGATGTTCAGCACGCCGGCGGGAAGTCCCGCTTCCGCGAACAGCTCCGCCAGCCTTCCCGCCAGAAGCGGCGTTCTCTCCGACGGCTTAAGCACGAACGCGTTGCCGCAGGCGATGGCCAGCGGGAACATCCAGCAGGGCACCATCATCGGGAAGTTGAACGGCGTAATTCCGCCGACGACGCCGAGCGGATAGCGGTACATGCCCGACTCGATGCCCGTCGCTATGTCGGGAAGCTGGCCGCCCATCATCAGGGTGGGCGCCCCGGCCGCGAATTCCACGCATTCGATGCCTCTCTGCACCTCTCCATAGGCCTCGGAGTAGCTCTTGCCGTTCTCCAGCGTCACGATGCGGGCCAGCTCCTCCCAGTGCTCGACCAGAAGCTGCTGATAGCGGAACAGAATTCTCGCCCTGCGCGGAACCGCCGTCTTGCTCCACTCGGGGAACGCGGCCGCCGCGGCCGCTACCGCCGCCTCCACGTCCGCCTTCGGCGAGAGCGGCACCCGCGCGAGCAGCTCTCCCGTGGCCGGGTTCGGAACGTCCTCCCAGCGCTCGGCGGAAGAGGGCACCCATTCTCCGTTCACGTAATTTTTCAAGCCGGGGATCGTCCCGTTCGTCTCGTTCGGCAAGGATATCGACATCGGGAATGCTCATCTCCTTGTTCTTAGCGTCGGCAGACCGGTCGGGAGCCTGCCCGTCCGTCAGGCAATGTTAGATTTGATGACCATTATAGCACCGGCATTTCGGCCTTCATTTAGACAATACGTTAAAAAAGTCGCCGAGGATGGCGTACAATCGATCCGGCGGGCAAGGGCGGTCATATTACGTGACATGGGTACAAAAAAAACAGAACCGGGTCGCCCCGGTTCTGTCTTCGATTAGATTACCCGACTAAGAAAGTGCTTCAGGAAGCCTTCCGCGTCCACCTTCACGCAAACGTCGACGTTCGGGTGCTCGCCCGGCACCTCGCGCGTTCTCGCCAGCTCCTCGCCGGAGAGCTCCACGACCAGCCGCATCGGCTCGGTCTCCAGAAGCTCCGGCTTCACGACGGCGCCGATCGCCAGCGGATCGTGCAGGCCGCAGCCGCCGATTCCCGGATAGGCCGACTCGTAGAAACGAATATAGAATTCCGTCATGTCCGCGAAGAAGCCGCCGAGCTCGGCATCCTTGGCCCGCCATACCGGCATCTGGGACATCGGCAGCAGCGTCTGCATCGTGACGTCCAGCCCGACCAGCGTGATCGGCAGGCCGGAGCGGAACACGACGTCCGCCGCCTCCGGATCGCTGTAGATGTTCGCTTCCGCATATTCGCTCACGTTGCCCCGGCGTCTGGCGGCGCCGCCCATGATGACGACGCGATCGACCAGGCCGGCAATCTCGGGATCCTTCCGCACGGCATGAGCCAGATTGGTAAGCGGCCCCACGAACACCAGCGTCACTTTGTTCTTGCGGGCGCGGACCGTCTCGATAATGAAGTCGACGGCGTGCGCGTTCCCTTTGCTCGCAACGGGCGCGGAGAAAACGGCTTCTCCCAGTCCGTGCTCCCCGTGGATTTGCCGCGGATATTCATTTTTCGTACGTTTAAGCGGCTGCTTGGAGCCTTCGTACACCGGAACGTCGGAGCGGCCGAGCTTCTCCAGCACCACAAGAGAGTTGCGGGTCGCTTCCTCCACGGTGATATTGCCGAAAGTCGTCGTTAAGCCAAGCACCTCGATCTCGGGAGATCGAACCGCGTATGCGATGGCGAGCGCGTCGTCCACGCCGGTATCTACGTCCAGAATAATCGGTTTAACAGTCAAGCATGATTCCTCCCCGGCTTTGGATAAGCTCTACTCTTATCCTAACATACCATAATTCGAGCCCGTTCCGCCAAATAGGCTTGAATTCGACCGCCGTCCGTCCCGCGGATCCTCCATGCATCATAGGTTAAGCAGACCCGTCGAATAGAGGAAAATAAGCACGATCACGACCGGGATAACGACCCGCAAGAGAAAAAGCCACGCGGAGAACAAAGCTCCTCGCAGGCCGGCCTCTTCCCCGACGGATTTCCACACGTAGCCCGTGAACAGCGTCACGATGAGTCCCCCGAACGGCATCATGATGTAAGCCGTCGCGAAATCGAACAGATCGAAGAAGGACCGGCCGAACAGGGAGACATCGGTCAACGGCCCGCCTACGGAGAGAGCGGCCGGAATGCCGACCAGGAAGCACAACACGGAGACGACGACCGCCGCCTTTCTCCGGGACCAGCGCCACTTGTTCATCGCGTAGGCGACGGGCACCTCCAGAATGGAGATTGCCGACGTGAGGGCCGCGATCGCGAGCAGCAGGAAGAACAAGCCGCCGAACAGGAAGCCCGCGGGCATCTTGGAGAAGGCCGCCGGCAGCGCCATGAAGGCAAGCCCGACGCCTTCGTCCGGCTCTAGCCCGAAGGAGAACACGGTCGGGAAAATGACGAGTCCCGCGATGAACGCGTACAGAAGGTCTCCCCCTCCTATCGCCATCGTCGCTCCCCCCAGCGATTGCTCTTTTTCCACGTAGGAACCGTAAGTCAGCATGCAGCCCATTCCGAGCGACAACGAGAAGAACGCATGGCCGAGCGCGATAAGCACCGATTCGGCGTCCACCTTGGAGAAGTCCGGCTCCAGGAAAAAGCTCACTCCGGCGGATGAGCCCGAGAGGGACAGCGACCGGAGCATGAGGATGAGGAGCAGGATAAGAAAGCCGGGAATGAGGATTTTGTTGAACTTCTCGATCCCGCCGGACACCCCTCTGGCGATCACCGCTCCGCAGAGCAGCATGACGACGGCTTGCCAGAACAGCGGCCAATAACCGCCCGCGAAGTCGTTGAACACGATCTCGTAATTCGGGGCTCCGCGGTACAACGAACCGGTGAAGGAGGCGATCGTGTAGTGAATCGTCCACCCGGCCACGACGGCGTAATAGGCCATGATCGCAAAAGCCGTCACGACCGTGAACAGCCCCATCCCCGCCCAATAGCGGCTGCCGCTCAGCCGGACGAACGCCGTTGCCGCGTCTCCCCGGCCTCCCCGTCCGATCGCCATCTCGGCAAGCAGCAGCGGCAGCCCCACCACAAGGAGACACCCGATGAAGAGAACGAAGAAGGCCGCGCCTCCGTGTTTGCCGGTTATGTAAGGAAACTTCCACATGTTGCCGAGGCCTACCGAACTTCCTATCGCCGATAGAATGAAGCCGCTCTTGGTGAAACGCTCCGCCTTGCCGCCTTTTGGACCGGATTCGGTCTTATGCTCCTCTGGATTCACCAGGTTCACCCTCTCTCCCGCCGCGTATCCGGTTGTCATTCGTTTCCTAGGTATCCTGCCCGTTCCGCTCACCTTCCATTCGGTCGGTACATAGGATGAGCCAACGACACGCTATTCCCAGGGAGAGAGTGATTCTATCATGGCCGAGACCAGCAAACCGGCGGTGCTAGGGATCGAATCGAATCGGTCGGCCGTCCCGATCGACGTGCTGATCCCCGCAATCGAGAAAGACCTTGCGACCTTGCCCCACGCGATAGACAGCGTCCGCAAGCACGTCTCTCACCCGATCGGAAGAATCTACATCGTTTCCCCCAACAGCCGGAGAATCCGCAATCTCGCGAAGAGCAAAAACTGTTCTTTTATCGAGGAAAGCTCGCTGCTGAAACTGAAGAAAAGCAATATCCGTTACGGAACGAGCGCCTGGGAGCGCTCCGGCTGGCTGTACCAGCAGCTGCTGAAGCTGAGCGGAGACAAGATCGGCAAGAAGGCTTACTTCCTCACGGTCGATGCCGATACCGTCCTGATCCGCCCTCACCGCTTCCTGAAGGGGGGACGGACGATTTTCTACACCCGCAACTGGAGCCAGCCCGAATACTTCCGCACCTACAAGAAGCTGCTCGGCCGCCGCGCCTCCGCCCCCGCTTCCTTCGTCACCCACTACATGCTCTTTAATAAGAAGAAGCTGGCCGGGTTAAAAAGGACGATCGAGAACAAGCACGGCTCCAAGTGGTATGCGGCGATCCTGAACTCCATGGACAAGAAGCGCTCGTTCGCCTTCTCCGAATTCGAGACGTACGGCAACTATGTCTATTCGGCCGACCCGGACAGCTGCCTGCTCCGGCCCGCCAGGAACAAGCACGTTCACCGCGGCTATCGGTCCCTGACCGCTCCGGAATTGAAGAAGTATGCCGCCAAGTATCGGTCGTTGTCGTTCCATCAGCGGAAGGCGTATTCGAAGAAATAAAATAAGCCGAGTCTCTCCTTTATGCGAAGGAACGACTCGGCTTTGGCTGCGTGAAGGCGCGCCGTTTTATTGAATCAACCCGATCCACCGCCAGTAAGGAACGCTCGCGAGAACCGCGACAATAACGGCCGCGGCATACCCGATCGCGACCTTCTGCCCTTGGCGATGGCTGAACGACTTCCCCTCCGCGCTGTAGTACGCCAATAGATACGTCGGCGATTGGAAGGTAAAGAAGAACGGATCGGTCGCCAGCAGGATGGCGAAGATGAGCACCCAAGGGTGGACTCCCGCCTGATCGGCAAGCGGAAGCAGAGCGATCACGAGGAGAATGACGGCCGGATCGTCCCGTACGACCAAGGTGACGAGGAAGGAGAGCGCCATCGCCGCCGCGAGGAACAGCATCGGCGAAGAGAGGAAAACCTCCATTTTCTCGCTTAATACGGATGACATCGCCTCGACGATCCCCAACTGCTCCGCCCCCTGCGCGAAGCTGAAGGCGATTCCGATGAAGAGCAGGAACGGCCAGTCCACGCTCGTCTTGAGGGTTTGCGTATCGAGCGCTCCCGCGACGAGCAGGACGCCGAAGCCGAGAAGCATGACCCAAGCGTTATCCAAGCCATGGAGAGGCTGAAGAATAAGAAGGATCATGCAGCCGACGACCGTCCCGACGGTCCAGCGCTCCTCCTTCGTCCACCGGCCGAGAAGATGAAGCTGCTCGTCCACCGTCTCCTTGACGATCGGCCTCGAAGCCGGCGGGTTGCGGAACATTCGGTTGAGCAGGAGCAGCATGAGGCAAGCGAAGATCAGGAATGCCGGCAACGCATAAAGAAACCATTGGAACCAGCTCGGAAGCTTCGCGCCGGGAACCAGTCCGAACGCCATCGCGTTCGTATAGGAGCCGCTCAGAATAAACGGCGCCGTGAAGCCGTAGAACACCATCGCGGCGAGACTTAAGCCCGCGGTTCCGGCGCTGCGGTCGCGGAAGCCCATCGACTCGGACAGCGTTCTCGCGATCGGAACGCCGAGCGTCACCTTGGCCGACGAGGACGGAATCAGAGGATTGAGCGCGATCCCGCCCGCGATCAGCCCCCATAGCTGCCCCCGGTAATGCGAGGGGAATCTGCGCAAGGCGTGAAGGGACAATCGGTAGAGAATGCCCGACTTCGTAATGGCCGCGCCGACCGCCAGGATAAACAGCATGTAGAGCCAGGTCGTCGAAGCGAAGCCGGACAGCGCGGTCTCCGGCGTCATCAAGCCTCCCAATACCCACAGCATCGCCATGACCAGAGCGACCAGGTAGTCGGCGACGACGTTCACCATCCAGAAAATGACCGCCGCAAGCCCGATGCCGATGAAGTCCATCCCGTCCCGCGACAAGCCCGCGATCGGGTCCGCGAAGTGGAAGAAGGTCATGCTGCCGAGCGCCACGCAGGCGGCGATCGCCCCGCTCCAGCCTCTCTTCTTCCAGAGGCTTCCCGCCTTCGCGGCCAGCTCCTTCGACTTCTCCTGTCTCAGCTTCTGTTCCGCCAGGCGATAGCTCCTCTCGGAGAGCTCGCCTTCGCCGCCCGATTGAGCGGCATGCATCGCCAATCTCTCCGCGCGCTGAAGATAATCGAGCGCCTTCTGCTTGTGGCCGAGAGCTCGGCACAATTCCGCTCCAAGCTCGCAGAGCTCGATCGTCTCCTCCGTCGAGAAGGCGACGCCATCGTCCAACAGCTCTTCGAGCTTGAGCAGTCCCGCCTCCCGCCTCCGTTCCGCGCAATGCGAGAGGTAAGCCTTCAGCACGTCGAATCGGGATGTCAAGCGCTCGGCCGGGCAGCGATCGAACATGGCATAACCCGCCGAGCCGGCGGGTCCGGCAAGGATTGGGCCGGCCTCGCTCCCCGTCGCCGCAATCTCCGGCTCCTGCGCTTCCCGCTCTGCCCGCAGCTTCCATTCGGCGATATTCAACGCCGAGTCCCAGTCGTCCCGCTCCGCGTAGACGGCCGCCGCGGCATCCCATCTGCCCTGCCCCATCCAATACTCGGCGGCTTTGCGAAGCCAGTGCGCCGCCTCCCTCTCCGAGTGGCGCTCCAAATACCGTTCCGCCAGGACCGGCTTCACGGAAGCGTGCAGCTCGAAGCCTCCTTCTTCCCCGTACGCCTCGATGGGGCGAACGAATTCGGACAGCGTCTCGCGATGCTTCTCCCATAACCCGCTCCAGTCGATAGAGAACAGAGCTTCCATCAGCCTTCCGTCGAAACAAGGCAGCATGGCGCACGCGGACAGCGCTTCGGGAAGCGGCTCGGGAAGCCGGTCGAGCGACTCCCGAACGAGACGGGCTTTCGCTTCCTTGGAGGCTTGGAGCCGGTCGTTCGTCTGGACAAGCCTCTGCGAGAGCAGCCGAATAAAGTATGCCGATAGCGCGCCGTTCTCGCCGATAAGCCTGCCGAAAATCTCCGAGTCGATCCGATAGAGGACGGTGTCGCTCGCGGCGACCGCCGTCGCCGAACGGGGCTCTCCCGTGAGAAGCGCCATCTCGCCGAACGCGATGCCTTCGCTTAGCAGCGCAAGAGGCTGGCTGTCCCCATCCGGCGTCTCCGAATAGAGCTGCACCTTCCCTTGCTCGATCAGGAACATGCTGTCGCCGGGATCCCCCTGCCGGAACAGGACCGTACCCGCCGGCTCCTCCTGCCGATCCATCATGCCGAGAATGCGGGCCAGCTCCACCTTCGACAATCCGTTGAACATCTCAATCCGACTCAGATCCATGGCTCCGCAACCTCATCCAATCCCTAACAAGAATGTTTCTATTATATCGTTGGTTCGAGAGAGTTGGATATTAGCTAAAGGTAATTTTTCGGGACTAGCGTCGAGTTTACGGGAATGAAAAGATCTCGCACGCTGCCCCGGCTGCCCGCCGTTCTATGGTACTCCATACCATACATTCGCACGTTGTCCCGACTGCCCGCCGATCTATGGTACTCCATACCGCACATTCGCACGTTGTCCCAACCGTCCGTCTATCTATGGCACTCCATACCGCACATTCGCACGTTGCCCCGACCGTCCGCCGATCTATGGTACTCCATACCATACATTCGCACTTTGCCCCGACTATTCGCCGCTCTAAGGTACTCCATTATTCCGCATGCGTTCGGAGGTATCAGATCTTATGCAATTGTAAAGGACATACAGTCCGTTAAATCGGCTAAATAGTCTCTTTCGAATTCTAACGGACATAAGAAACGCTTAGAAGCGTTAAAATGCCATTTCGGAACGTAAAAGGAATCCTAACGGACTGTATGTCCGTTATAGTTCAAGAAGACGATTAATCTGCGTTTAAGAGTCGTTGGTGTCCGTTAGCCGAACCAGAAACGTAACCCGATAATGTCGGGTTACACAGCCCTCGCACCCGCTTTCGGGGCTGTAAGCCGACAACGTCGGCTTACAGGGCCCCCGAGCCTCGCTTTCAGAGCTGTAAGCCGATAATGTCGGCTTGCACGGCCTTCGGCGCCTGCTTTCAGAGCTGTAAGCCGACAATGTCGGCTTACACGGCCCTTGGCGCCTACTTTCGGTGCTGTAACCCGACAATGTCGGCTTACAGGGCCTACAACGCAGGCTTACACGCCCCTCAGGCCCCTAGCGGCCCCCAAACCCCAAAAACCCCCGGACCCAATTCGGTCCGGGGGCAAAATTCCGCTTCTTATCGTACCTGAAGCTCGATCAATCTAGCCGTCTTCTCGCGAGGAAGCGTCACCTTGAGCTCGCCGGTCTCGCGGCTCCACGCGATCGCGCTGTCGTTCTCCGCCGGATAGGTGATTCGCGCTGACAGCTCCTTGCCCGCGAGCTTCGGAAGCGGCAGCGCGATCTCGGACGCATCGCCGCCCAGACGCCATACCGCGACGTACAAGCGGTCTCCGGCGCGCAGCCCGAAGCTGACCCAGTCGTCCTCCGACTTCGGCAGGCCGATCGGCCAGAACGGAAGCGATACGCGGATGTCGTCGCGGATCGTCTTGTAGTAGTCGAGCGCTTCCTTGACGAGCGCTCTCCGGCGAGGGCTCAGCTCGGCGACGTGGCCGCTCTGATGGACCCGCAGCAGCAGCGCGTTCACCATGTTGAAGACGACCTCTTCGTCGTCGCCCTCGCGCAGCGGATACGACCAGATCGCCGATTGCTCCGGAGTGAGCGCGGACGGGGAGCTGGCCGCGATCTGCGCGTACTTCACGTAATCCTCCTGGTCGCTCGTCGACTGGATGCTGTGGCGGCTCAGCATCGCGTAGTCCATGCGCATGCCGCCGCTGGAGCAGTTCTCGATGACGAGATCCGGATACTTGGCGAAGATGCCGTCCAGCCAAGCGAGGTAAGCGCGGTTGTGCTGGAGCAGCCCGTCGCCGAAGCTGTCCGCATCGGTCTCGGTTCCGATGCCGGCATTGATGTTGTAGTCCATCTTGATGTAGCCGACGCCGTAGTCCTCGACCAGGCGGCGGATGACCTCGTTCGCGTGGGCGATGACCGCCGGGTTCCGGTAATCGAGCTGGTAACGGCTGCGGTCCTTGACGCGCTTGCCGTGCCGCATGAAGAACCAGCTGTCGTCCGCCTCGGCGAGCTTCGGACTGCGAATGCCCATGACCTCAAGCTCCAGCCAGAGGCCGGGGATCATGCCTTTCTCGCGAATGTAGCCCAGCACGTATTCGATCCCTTCCGGGAATCGCTCGCGAGAAGGAAGCCATTCGCCGACGCCGTCCCACCAGGCTCCCGGAGCGTACCAGCCGGCGTCGATGCAGAAGTATTCGCTGCCGATCTCGGCGGCCGCGTCGATGAGAGGCAGAAGCTTCTCCGTCGTCGGGCTGCCCCAAAGACAGTTCATGTAGTCGTTGAAGATGACTCGCAGCAAGCGATTGTCGTCGTTCGGGCGGCGGATCAGCCGACGGTACTTCGTCAACTCGCCGATCGCTTCCTCGAAGCCGCCCTTCGCCGCCCCGACGGCGACCGGAACCGAGACGAACTCCTCGCCGGGCGCAAGCTCCTTCCACCAATGGTTGTCATGCTCGGTCGGCCCGCTGATCAGCAGCGTCAAATAATCGAATTGATCGATGATCTCCCAGTGCCAGGAGCCGTTGTGCTCGATCTGCCAGACCAGGCTCGTCCCGGCTTCGGCATTCTCCAGGACGGCCATCGGAATATGCTCCGCCGCCGCCCAGGAGCCGGTGTTGCTGCAGGAGATCCGCTTGGAGCTCCGGTCCGTCATGTGGGACAAGCCGAGCTCCGGAATCGTGTTCGTCCGCCACTGGATTTCGCTCTGCCATCCGGTATGAGGGATGGACAGGCGAAGCTTCTCGTCCCGGTCGAGCTTCCCCTCCTTGTCGATGCCGGTCAGCGCGAACGAGCTGACGTACTCGACTCCGACCGATTCTTCCCCTTCATTAACAAGAACGGTCCAAGCGCGGACGACCGAAGTCCCGGTATAGAATTGAAGATGGGAGACGGACTTCAGCTTCGTCTCCGGATCGGTCATCGCGATCTCGAGCTTGCGCCCGATTCCGTTGCGCGTGTCCGTATGCCCGGCATACCTCATCCGCAAACCCGGGAACGTCGCCCGGTGCGTCCGCCCGTGATATTCCGCGCGATCGTCGCCCGACAGCTGAAGCTCGAGCAAGCGGAAGCCTTCCTCCTGCTTCTCTCCAATCGCCTTAACATCCAAAGGGCTCGTGCCGAAGTGGAGCAGGCGCACGTCCTGTTCGTCGGTTACTTTCAGTACCAGATATAGGCCATTCTCTTCAAGCTGGATCGTTTGTGCCATTGGGATAGAACATCCTCCTTCCATGCCATTACCGAAATTATAAAGCATTCAACTCAGCGCCCACAGGCGCTGAGTTGTCAGTTCTTGTCCTATTTAGCTCAGTTATGCGAATTGCCGCCCGTAACGCCCGATTAGGAAGCGCCCAGCTGCTGCCAAGCTTGCTCGATCTCCTTGATCGCGGCGTCCTTCTTCTTGCTGCCGCCGATATAAGCCTGCATGATCTCGCCGAACTTCTGATGGAACGTGTCGAGCGAGTAGTTGACGGCCAGGTCGCCGGACTTCTCCGTCTTCAGAAGTTCGTCCATTTGCTTAGGCATATCCAGATCCGGAAGCGGAGCGTCCTTGATCGGAGGAATGACCTTCGCTACGTTGGAGAACCATTGCTTGCCGTAGTCGGACGTGTACAGCCAGTTGAAGAACTCGACGACCGCCGCTACGTTCTTGGAATCCTTGTTGATGCGGAGAGCTTGGTCGGCGCCGGTGATGATAACCGATTGCTCGGCCTTGTCGCTGACCGGGTAACCCATGATGCCGATCTCGATGTCCGGGGAGATCTTCTTGATCGCTTCTTCGTCCCACGCGCCCTTGCCGGTCATGATGGCCGCCTTGCCGGAAGCGAAGTCGCTGACTTCGGCGTTGCTGTCGCGTTCGAGCGGCTTGTCGGTGCCGTGCTTGACGGTCGTGTCGACGAAGTTGAAGAAGTTGTCCTTCAGGACCGGATGATCCGCGAACGTCGTCTCGCCCTTGATGAATTGGCCGACCAGCGTCTTCGCATCCGTTCCCGCATCTTCCGCGGCCGCGTCAACGAAGTGCTGGAAGACGTGCTTCCAGGTCCACCATTCCTTGTAGGCGTTCGCGAACGGCGTGATGCCCTTGGCTTCGAGCTTCGCGATCGCGTCGTCCAGTTGAGCCGTCGTCTTAGGCACTTCCGTGATGCCCGCGTCGGCGAACAGCTTTTTGTTGTAGATCAGGGTAAACAGGTTGCCCTTGACCGGAAGTCCGAGCACCTTGCCGTCCGTGGACGTCATGTTCGCGCGAACCGCATCCGTCATCGCCGCCGCGAGCGGCTCGTTCGTCAGGTCGTAGCTGTACTCCGCGAACGTGTCGATGTCTCCGCCCGCCGTCGTCTGGAATACGTCCGGCGTGTTGCCGGAAGCGATGCGGGACTTGAGCACCGTGTTATAGTCGGCTTGCATGATCTCCAGGTTGATCGTGACGTTCGGCTTAACCTTCTTGTATTCCTCGATATAAGCATTGAACGCGTCGGTATATTCCGGAGATGCCGTAAACATGTTGATCGTGACCGGCTTGTCGCTGGCTGCGCCGCTCGCCGCGCCGCTTGCCGTCGGGGAAGCCGTATTGCCCGCATTATTATTGTTGTTGCCGCATGCCGCCAGAGCGCCTACCATCAGCACCGCGCTCATGGACAGCGCCGTCATTCTCTTTAGCATTGCTACGCCCCCACTCCGTGGTAAGTTGATTGATCTTCGAAGTTCATTCTAAAGAAATCGGAAATCGATAAAAATGTAGATTCGTGATCACTTGAGGGTAAAAAAGTGTAGTTCTCCCTCCGTTCACTTTTATCCATCCGATCGCTTCATTCGGTATTCTGTGGGAGAGAGGGAGAAATAATTCCTGAACGCCTTGCTAAAATAGTTCTTGTCCTTGTAGCCGAGCATCTCGGAGATCTCCTGGATCTTCAGCTCCGAATTCTCCAGCAGCTCCTTGGCCTTGTCCATCCGGATTTTCTGCACGTACTCGTGAATTCCGTAGCCATACTGCTGCTTAAACAGCTTCATCAGGTACTCGCGGCTGAGAAAATACTTCTCGGTAAACATCGAAACCTTGATATCCTCGAAGTAATTCCGGTCGATATAATCTTTGATCTCGCCGATCGCGACCGACTTGTCCGCCTGAACGGAAGACCGGATCCGGTGGAAGCAAGCATCGACCGCCTTAAGAAGAAGAGCTTCGAATTCTTCGAAGGAAGCGTACTCCTCGCGGATTCCCAGCTCCCGGAGACTTCCTTCCGGCAGAAGCGGCGCGTTCGAATCGCCGCCCCCCTGCGCCAGCTCCCCCAGCTCGCGAACCAGCTTCTTCGCGATCAGGTTCGCGTCCTTCAAGCGAAGCGACGGCAATCCCCTCAGCGTATTCGCGAAGTCCTGGACGACGCCGCGGGCCTGGTTCGCGTTGCCCGCCTCGATCGCCGCGCGAAGCTGGGAGAACCGGCTCGGCGAGGAGAGCTCCTCCTTCGGGCCGTCGACCCGAGCATCGGCTACGAATCCGCTGACTCCGTCCAGCTTCAGAAGATCGATCGAATCCACGACCTTCTCCGCTTCTTCATAGGACTCCGACAGCTTCGAGATCTCCTGGACGGGCATCCCGGTGCCGGAGACGGCCAGGATGCCGAACAGATCCTTCAGGACGGACACGACCTTCTTCATGAAGTGAACCGAACGGAAGCCGATGTCTCCGACGATCCCTCCCGACAGGGTATGGACGACGATAATCTCCTTTTCTATCTTCGGATTGGAGAAGCTGAAGCTCTGGAAGCCTTCTTCCGCGAACTCGTTGATCACGTTCGTGACGGCGAACCGGAGAAGATCGCTCTCCTGCTTGAAGCGCGCCTCCGTAATTCTCTCCATGTTCAGGATTCGGACGGCCGTCGCGCAATAGCGCTTATCCGGGTCGTCCGCCCCGATCAGCCGAAGATACGCTTCATTGTTCTTGACCTTCACGTTTCTCTCTATGATCGACAGGTAGATATTCTCTTTAAGCTTGGGCACCGACAAATTCAGCGTGATGTTGCGATCGATGAATTCGCTCTCCGTCTGCTTGCGCGCCTTCAGCACCTCGGCCGCGTTGCGAAGCGCTTGGTTAAGATCCTGGCGGTTGATCGGCTTCAGCAGATAATCGACCACCCTGGACCGAATCGCCTGCCTCGTATAGTCGAAGTCGTTGTAGCCGCTGATGACGATCGTGAACAGATTCGGATGGTCTCGCTCGACATGGCGCAGAAACTCCAATCCGTCCATTTCCGGCATTTTCATGTCCACGAGCACCAGGTCCGGCTTTTCCCGCTCCAGCAGGTCCAGCCCTTCTTTGCCGTTGCCCGCCTCGAGCACCTCGCCCGCCTCGATCGCCTTCCAATCGCCGAGGATCCGGATGGCTTCGCGGGACGGCTCTTCATCGTCGATAATCAGCACTTTAAGCATGAGTGTCATCTCCCCCCTGAGGAATCATCATTCGAAGCTCCGTCCCCGTCTCGTCCGTCTCGATCTCCAGACCCGCCTTGTCTCCAAAAAGAAGCTGGAGCCGAGTATGAAGATTGCGAAGCCCGATGCTGTCGCCCTCCCGTTCCTCCCATTCCTTCTCGAAGGACTCCAGGATCGCTTCCAGCCTGTCCGGCGCGATTCCCGGACCGTTGTCGCGGACGGAGAGGACCGCGTACGAAGCTTCCAAACGGATTCGAATGACGATCGTAATGGAGCTGGACACCTGCTCGAGCGCGTGCTTGATCGAATTCTCGACGAGCGATTGGATCGACAGCTTCGGGATCGGCAGCTGCATCAAGGAGTCCTCGATGTCGTACACGACCCGGAGCCGCTCTCCGAATCTCGCTTTTTGCAGCACCATGTAGCGCTCGATGTGCTTCAATTCGTCCCTAGCGTGCACCATGTCTTTGCCGCTTATGCAATATCTTAGCGTCATGGCCAGCGCGTCCACCATGTCGGCAATCTCCTCTTCCCCGCTCTTGAGCGCTTTCGTCGAGATAGCTTGCAGCGCGTTATACAGGAAGTGCGGATTGATCTCCGCCTCGAGCGCTTTGAGAATCGCGTTTTTCTCCACCAGCTTCATCTTGTAGCGCTCGTTGATCAGCTCGTTCGTACGGCTGACCATGAGATTGAAGTGCCTGGACAGGTAGGCGATCTCGTCACGTCCCTTCACCTCGACGACGGAGTCGAATTCTCCGGCGCTGAAGCGCCTCATCTGCGTCGACAATCGCTTGAGCGGCCTCGTAATCGCGTTCGAGGTCAACGAGATCAGCACGATGGAGAGAAGCAGGAAGCCTAGGCCGATAAGGAGTCCGATTCTCCGGGTTTGCTGCGCGGTCTCGTAGATCTGGTCGTACGGCACGGACTTGACCAGCTTCCAGCCGTCGGTCTCGCTCGTATCGAACATCACCAGGTAAGAGGTGTCTTCCTCCTTCCAGGTGAAGCGAGACCTGGCCGAGCCGTTCTCAAGCTTGTCCAGGAATCCGGTCGCTGCCGTCCGTTCGTAGAAAACGGGGTCGTCGATATGGAAGGGAACGCCTTGGGAATTCAGGAATAGCAGGTGCTCCCCTTCGTTGAAGGGGATGTCCTTCATGATGTTCTGCTTCTCCGAATCGTTGAAAAAGAAGCTTAGCACGGCCCTCGGCTCGCGGTCCGCAAGGGAACGAATAACCCGGTGGTAGGCCATGAAGCTGCTCTCCGGCACGGAGGGGTAGCCGGTCTCCCGGTCCAGAACCAAGGACTGCAGCACGGCATTCTTGGGGCTTTGCATAACGCTTTGGTACCAAGCCTGCCGAGGGATCTCGGCGTCCATGGCCGCCCGCACGGGAACGTTAAAGTTCTCTTTGGCGATATAAAGATACTTGCCCTCGTCGATCAGGTAGAGGTAGATCTGATCGATGTCGCTGCGCGAGTAGAACAACTCCCGCAAGTAATTCTCCAGATACTGCCTGGAAGAGTAGTCCGTCGCTTCGCGGCCGATGGCTCTGATGATATCGTCGTACCGGATCTGGGGCAGCGAGAACTGCTCGATCTCCGCGAAATACTTCTCGAAGTTCTTGTTCACAAGGAGCAGGTTGTTCGAGTTGCTGGATATGCTGTGCTGGACCGATTCCCTCTCGATAATGCGGTAAGAGATCAGCGTGAGCGAGGCGACGACCAGAATGAGAATGGTACTGAAGAGCAAAATAAGCTTGTTTACCAGCCTTCGGGTCGTCGCGTCCCTAAGCCTTCGTATCGATCTGCGGAACCAATCCGTCGGCACCTGCATCGTTCCTCCTTCGGGCGAACACCGTTCACCTTTTTACCCTTAACTGTTTGCTTAAATCCATTTTTCGAGGCTCGGTGTCCTGTTTATAATGCAATATAGCCTAAGCGAAGTCGGGATGTACAGCGAATAAATCGTCCCCGTCGACAGGTTTCGACCCCTAGAAAGAGGTGTGAATATGAAAAACAGGAGCAGAAAGCTAAGCGAAAAATTCGAATTCGGCCTCTTCACCCTGCCGGTTCTGATTTGCGTAGCCGTTGCCTTCTACATTCCGTTCGTACTTACGGTCCGGTATTCCCTTACGAAGTGGAACGGGATCTCCAAGAACCCGGAATTTATCGGTCTCGATAACTTTAAACAGATCTTTACGGGTGACGCCAACTTCTCGGCCGCTTCTTGGTTCACCGTCAAATACGCGATCCTGTACATCATTCTGGTCAACGTGATCGCGATCGTCCTGGCGGTCATCCTCGATTCCAAGCTGAAGTCGAAGTCGTTCCTCCGGGCGGCGTTCTTTATCCCTTACATTCTCAGCTTGGTTATTGTCGGCTTTATCTGGAAATTTATTTTCATGCAAGGGTTCGAATCGCTGGGCAACAGCACGGGCTGGGCCTTCTTCGGCAAAAGCTGGCTGGGCGAGCCGGGGCTCGCGTTCATCTCCGTCTTGTTCGTGTCCATCTGGCAGTCGGTCGGGTTCTACCTGGTCATCTACATCGCCGGTCTTCAATCGATTCCGGACGACATGAAAGAAGCCGCCGTCATGGACGGGGCCGGTCCTTTCCGCCGGTTCTTCAGCATCACGCTTCCGCTGCTCGCGCCTTCGATCACGATCTCGGTGTTCATGGCATTGACCAACTCGATCAAGGTGTTCGACGTGATCCTGTCGCTGACCGGAGGCGGTCCCGGCGGAACGACTTATTCGGTCGCTTACGACATCTACCGCGATACGTTCCAGAACAACCTGTACGGCTACGGCACCGCCAAGGCGCTCGTTCTGTTCGTCGCCGTCCTGATCATTACGGTCATTCAATTGACCATCTTCAAGCGCAGGGAGGTTGAGAGCTAATGCGCAGTAATCCCGTTGCCCGAGTGATCGGCGAAATCGTCCTGATCCTGATCGCGCTGCTGTTCCTGTACCCGCTGTTCCTGATGATCATCAACTCGTTCAAAAGCTTCCAGGAGGTCATGACCGACGTCATCGCCCTTCCGAAAAGCTGGAGCTTCGCGAACTACGAGTACGTCTGGAAATACATCGATTATCCGCGCCTGTTCCTCAACAACTTCGTCGTGACGGTTCTCGGCCTGGCCGGCATCATCCTGGTCTCGTCGATCGCCGCGTACAAGCTGTCGAGAACGAAGTCCCGCGCTAGCGCGATCATCTATTTCCTCTGCATCATGCCGATGCTTATCCCGTTCCAGTCGATCATGCTGACGGTGATGAAGACGGCAAGCTTCCTGCACCTGTCCGACAGCACGTGGGGACTCGGCCTGCTCTACTGGGGCTTCGGCGCTCCGCTCGCGGTGTTCATCTACCACGGCTTCGTGAAAGGCATCCCGCGCGAGATCGACGAGAGCGCGACGATCGACGGAGCCTCCGGCTTCCGCCTGTTCTTCTCCGTCATCTTCCCGCTTCTGAAGTCGGTCACGACGACGATCATCATCATCGACGTCATGTGGATCTGGAACGACTTCCTGCTCCCGCTGCTTATGGTCAACGGCTCGCCTTCGACCAAGACGCTGACGCTCGCCGCCTACACGTTCGTCGGTCAGTATACGTCCGACTGGCAGTACGCGATGACCGCCATGGTGCTGGCCGTTCTGCCATCGATCATCGTGTTTATCTTCTTGCAAAAGTACATCGTCAAAGGCGTTGTTGCGGGTGCCGTTAAGGGTTGATCGCAACGATTGCTCAGAAGGCCGTCTCCCTCGGGAGGCGGCCTTCTCGCGTTATTTGGTTACGGGGCAGCGGCTCCCGACAAGACCCCTCTTCGACGCTCCGTTAGTCGATTTTTTCGACTATCTCGCCTTCAGCGCTCCCCTTCGACGCTCCGTTAGTCGATTTTTTCGACTATCTCGCCTCCGCCACTCCCCTTCGATGCTCCGTTAGTCGATTTTTTCGACTATCTCGCCTCCGCCTCTCTCCTTCGACGCTCCGTTAGTCGATTTTTTCGACTATCTCGCCTCCGCCACTCCCTTTCGATGCTCCGTTAGTCGATTTTTTCGACTATCTCGCCTCCGCCTCTCCCCTTCGACGCTCCGTTAGTCGATTTTTTCGACTATCTCGCCTCCGCCTCTCTCCTTCGACGCTCCGTTAGTCGATTTTTTCGACTATCTCGCCTTCGCCTCTCCCCTTCGACGCTCCGTTAGTCGATTTTTTCGACTATCTCGCCTCCGCCTCTCTCCTTCGACGCTCCGTTTCACCGCCCTTCCCCTCCGCTCGTCGCTAGGGTATGATGATCGTATATTGGAAGGGGACATGCCATCGTGAACATAGATATGCTTGCCGGGCTGGAGAATATGGTGATTCTGGATCGAATGAACCGGTTGGAAAAGGAGGACCCGCTGCTGCCGTTCGCCTTGGATGAATGGCTGTGCGCCCGGACGGGGGAAGGGGGACCGGCCATCTGCCATCTGTGGAGACAGCCGCAATCGTTCGTCATGGGGCTGAGGGACAGCCGGCTTCCGGGCGCTCCGGACGCGGCCAGATGGCTGGAGTCCAAAGGCTACCAAGTGGCGGTTCGCAACTCCGGCGGAGCGGCGGTCCCGCTCGACCCGGGCGTGGTGAACGTCTCGCTCATCCTGCCCAAGCCTTCGGTCGATTCCTTCCACTTTCATAGCGATTTCGAGAAAATGTACGCGCTCATCGCGACGGCCGTCGCCGGAACGGGGTGGGCGGTAGACAAAGGGGAGATCGAGGGAGCGTACTGTCCCGGCGACTTCGACCTCAGCATCAACGGCTTGAAGTTCTGCGGGATCGCGCAACGGCGCCAGACGAAGGCATTCGTCATTCAAGCCTTCGTCATTGTCGAAGGCTCCGGACAAGCCCGCACCCGGTTAGTGCGGCAGTTCTACGATCGCGCGGCGGCCGGGGCGGATCCGGCGAATTTCCCGCTCGTTACGGATGACAGCACCGCAAGCTTGGCCGAGATCATCGATCTTGGCATTGGAGCGGCCGAGGCATTCGCCGAGGAGATCAAGGGAATTATCCGCGAACGCCAGACGGAAGCCGGCATGCAAGCCGCCGCAGCTACTCTGCGCATGCCGAGCGAGGCGGAACTGACGGAGACGATCGCCATGCTTCGCAATCGCTACGGGATAACCAGATAAGCGGATAACGGCAGCCGGATAGGCTGCCGTTACACGGTTTTTCCGTTTATCTCCCGCGATTTCTTCTTCATACGGGTGCTGTTACACGGTTTTTCCGTGTATCTCCTTCGCCTCTAGCTCCATAAGGGCATCGTTACACGGTTTTTCCGTGTATCTCCTTCACCTCCAGCTCCATATGGGCGCCGTTACACGGTTTTTCCGTGTATCTCCCACGCTCTTCCGGCCGACGCTGCGGCTGTTATCGCCCTATATCCGCAACAACCAGAACAAAAAAAAGCGAGGGAGCTCCCCTCGCCTTCAACGAATCTATTGCGCCTTGCCAGCCGCGTTCTGCTGAGCGATGACCAAGTACGACAAGTGCTTCCGGGCATCGGCCGTCCGCAGGACGACCTTCTCCTTCTCCGCTCCTTGCTTGACGAAGATCGCCTCGGCGCCGTCGAGCAGCTCGTTCACCCGGGCGATCAGATAGCCGTTTGCCACCAGTCCCTCGATCGTCTGCTTCTCCGCCGCATATTCGTCGTATGCCGTCACCCCAGACCACCTCCGACCGGATGCTTCTTGACCGGAATGCGGTCCGCCGCCGCGAACCGCTTGCGCTGCAAGTACTGGCCGCTGCCCGCTTCCCCGACATACTGCTTGTCGCGGATGACGAATTCGCCGCGAACGAGCACGGAGACGGGCTCTCCTTTGACTTTCATGCCTTCGTACGGGTTGTAGTCGACGTTCATATGATGCGTCTCCGCCGACAAAGTCCGCTCGACGGACGGGTCGAAAATGACGATGTCCGCGTCGCTGCCGATCGCGATCGTGCCCTTCTGCGGGAACAGGCCGAACAGCTTCGCGCTCGTCGTGGAGATGACGTCCACGAACTTGTTCAGAGTGAGGCGGCCCTTCTCGACCCCTTCGGAATACAGAATCGTGAAGCGATCCTCGATCGTCGGCCCGCCGTTCGGGATCTTCGAGAAGTCGCCGAGCCCGAGGTCCTTCTGCCCCTTGAAGTTGAAGGAGCATTGGTCGGAGCCGACCGTCTGCAGCTGTCCGTTCCAGAGCGCGTCCCACAGCGCCTGCTGGTGGCGCTTCTCGCGAAGAGGCGGCGACCAGACGTACTTCGCGCCTTCGAAGTTCGGCTTCTCCAGCTCCGTCACGTCCAGCACCAGATATTGCGGGCAGGTCTCGCCGAACACCTTCAGCCCCTTGCTCCGCGCTTCGGCGATCTTGTTCACCGCTTCCTCGCAGGTAACGTGCACCACGTACAGCTGGGAGTCCGCCATGCCGGCCAGGTCGGCCGCTCTTCCCGTCGCCTCGCCTTCCAGCACCGACGGTCTTGTCAGCGCGTGGTAGATCGGATCGGTATTGCCTTCCTCCAGCGCCTTGTTCACCAGATAATCGATGACATCCCCGTTCTCGGCGTGAACCATGACGAGCGCGCCTTGCTCCTTCGCCAGAAGCAGAGTCTTGAACAACGTTCCGTCATCCGCCTGGAAAACATTCTTATAAGCCATAAACACCTTCAGAGAGGTGATGCCTTCGTTCTCGATAATGCCCGGGAGCTCCGCCAGTACGCCGTCGTTCGCGTCCGTGATCATCAGGTGGAAGCCGTAGTCGATGACCGCTTTGCCCTTTGCCTTCTCGTGCCATACCTTCACCCATTCGCCGAGGGGCTTCGACTTGTTCGTGATGCAGAAGTCTATGACCGTCGTCGTGCCGCCGAACGCCGCCGCGATCGTTCCGGTCTCGAAGTCGTCCGCCGTCATCGTGCCGCCGAACGGCATGTCGAGATGAGTATGTGGGTCGATCCCGCCCGGGAAAACATAACAGCCCGTCGCATCCACGAGCTCCGCGCCCTCCGATTCCAGATCGACGCCGATCATGACGATGATGCCGTCGTCGATAAGCACATCCCCGAAGAAGGTGTCCGCCGCCGTGACGATCGTTCCGTTCTTGATGATTTTCTTCATCTTATACGACCTCCATCTCTGCCGTGTTTAGAATAGAAAGCGCGCGCTGACGATCGTTCCAGCTCATCGGGGCCAGGCCTTCGTCCACCTCGACCATCTCGATCGCGCCGTCTACCGGGCAGACGATCGAGCACAGGTTGCAGCCGACGCAATCCTCTTCGCGGACGACCAGGATCTCCTTGCCCGAAGCGTCGACCCTCCTCTCGATGCATTGGTGGGAAGTGTCTTCGCAGGCGATGTGGCACTTGTTGCAGTTGATGCAAGTCTCGGTGTCGATTCGGGCGACGACCTTGTAGTTCAGATCGAGATCGCCCCAGTTCGAATATCTGGCGACGGACTTGCCCACCAGCTCCGACACCGACGACAAGCCCATCTCTTCCAAGTAATTGTTCAGCCCGTCGATCATGTCCTCGACGATGCGGAAGCCGTGGTGCATGGCGGCCGTGCAGATCTGCACGCCGGTCGCTCCCATGAGCAGGAACTCGACCGTGTCCTGCCAGTTCGAGATGCCGCCGATGCCCGAGATCGGAACGCCGACCTCCGCATTCCTCGCGCACTCCGCCACCATGTTCAGCGCGATCGGCTTCACGGCCGGGCCGCAATAGCCTCCGTGAGCACCCTTACCCCCGACATGAGGGATCGTGTTCCAGGAGTAGATGTCGACTCCGGCGAGGGAGTTGATCGTGTTGATCATGCTGATTGCGTCGGCGCCGCCCTTGACCGCATGCCGCGCGACGACGGTAATGTCCGTGATGTTCGGCGTCAGCTTCACGATGACCGGCGTCGTGGCGACTTCCTTGACGAAGTACGTCTGCATCTCGACGAGATCGGGCTGCTGGCCGGACGCCGCGCCCATGCCGCGCTCCGCCATCCCGTGAGGACAGCCGAAGTTCAGCTCCAGGCCGTCCACTCCGATCGCTTCGACGCGCTTCACGATCTCGTGCCACTTCTCCCGCTTCGGCTCGACCATGAGCGAGGCGACGACGGCGCGGTCCGGGAATCTTTTCTTCGTCTCGTAGATCTCCTTCAGGTTCACTTCCAGCGGACGGTCGGTAATCAGCTCGATGTTGTTGAAGCCGGCGACCCGCTGCCCGTTAAAGTTGACCGCGGCGAACCGCGAGGACGTGTTGATGATCGGGTCCCCCAGCGTCTTCCATACGGCGCCGCCCCAGCCGGCCTCGAAAGCGCGCTGAACCTGGTAACCCGTATTCGTAGGCGGCGCGGATGCCAGCCAGAACGGATTCGGAGACTTGATGCCCGCGAGATTGATGCTCAGGTCTGCCATCTTCATCATCCTCCTAAATTAAATAGCCACCGAGTTCGTTCTAACCGAGAACCGCTCGCTGATCGCATGAGCCGCTCGCTTGCCTTGTTCGGCAGCGGAGACGACCATCACTTCCCCTTGCCCATTGCCGAAAATAATATCGCCCGCCGCGTACACCTTGGGATTCGACGTCAGCCGGGTGCCCGCGTCGATCTTCACGACGCCCCGGTCGTGCTCCAAGCCAAGCAGCTCAATGAGCGGGGTATGGCGTTTCTGCCCGATCGCGACGACGACGGCATCGACCGGCATCAAGAATTCCGATCCGGGAACCGGAACCGGCGCCCTTCTGCCGTCCTTGCCCTTTTCCGCCGATAGCTCCATCCTTACGCATTCGAGATAAGCGACGCGGCCCGATTCGTCGCCGACGATCCGCTTCGGAGCGGTCAGCCAGCTGAACTCGACGCCCTCCCGCTTCGCGAATTCGTACTCGAAATCGTAAGCGGTCATCTCGTCCTTGGTGCGGCGGTACACCATCTTGACGTTCTCCGCGCCGAGCCGGACCGAGCAGGTCGCCGCGTCGATCGCGGTGTTGCCGGCGCCGATGATGGCGACTCTCGCCCCTTCGAGCGCGAGATCGGGAACGCCCGCCTTCGTTCCTTCGACGAATCGGATGGCATCGTAGACGCCGCTCAGCTCCTCGCCTTCGATTCCGAGAGAAGGAACGTAGCCCATTCCGGCTGCCAGAACGACGGCGTCGTACTGCTCCAGCAGCTCGGAGGCCGGAATGTCCTCGCCGACCTTCACGCCCGTCTTGATCTCGACCCCCAGCTTCTCGACTTGCTCGACTTCCCAGAGCGAGACCGCTTGCGGCAGCCGGAAGGAGACGATCCCGTAGGTATCCAACCCGCCCGCCTTCTCTCTAGCCTCGTAAATCACCACGCTGAAGCCGTCTCTCGCCAGCTCGCGCGCTGCCGACAGCCCCGCCGGACCCGCTCCGATCACCGCGACTTTTTTGCCGATGGACGGACCCGCTTGGAACAACGGCTTCCCCCTCTGAATTGCCCAGTCGGTCGCATAACGCTGAAGCAGCCCGATTCGGATCGGCTCGGAGGCATGGTTCAGGACGCAAGCCCCTTCGCACAGCTCCTCCGTCGGACATACCCGCGAACAGCTCGCCCCAACCGGATTGGAATCCATGATCGTCGCGGCGGCCCCCTTCAGGTTGCCCGTGGCGATTCTCTTGATGAACGACGGGATATTGATGCTCGTCGGACAAGCCTTGATGCAGGGCGCATCATAGCAATACAAACAGCGGTTGGCTTCCTCGGATGCGGCCTTGTACGTCAAACCGGGCTCCGCTTCGGCGAACTGAATCGCGAACTTCTCGGCGGACAGCGTGTTAAGCGATCGGGTGCGTTCCACTTGTCATCCCTCCTGGTTTTTCTCTCTGGCATGAATAGCGAGATTTATTAAAATTTTCAGAAAAACAAACTGGAATATATGGTAAGATAAGTGACATTAACGTGACTGTCTTATCGGATTATCTTATTCAAGACAGCTCGATTTGTTTGGTAAGAGGAGGATCTTGGCATGGACACCGAACGGTTTCTAACCGTAAGAGAAGCGCTGCAACGTCCGTTATTCCGCGACGCTCAGGTCGTCGCCGGGGCGAACGGCCTCGCCCGTCCGATCCGATGGGTGCATATCCTGGAGACTCCCCACTTCGAGATGCTCATTCACGGCGACGAGATGATTCTCACGACCGGAATGGCTTTCCAACTGGACAGTCAATCCTCCGTCAGCTTTCTGGGCAATCTCATCGGGCAGAAAGCAACCTGCTTGTGCATCGAACTCGGCCAATACTTTCAATCGGTTCCCGAAGAGCTCATCCGGCTGGCCGAACGCCATTCGTTCCCGCTTGTCCTGTTTCCGCATACGGTACGGTTCGTCGACATCACCCAAGACCTTCATTCCCTGATCATCAATCGGCACCATCGGATGCTGCAGGAGCTCGAGAGCCTCTCCCGGGAATTCTCGCGGCTGACTCTCACCTCTCAGGCGACGCCCGGCGTTCTCAGGCTGCTTCATCGCAGCACTTCCTCCCAGATCGTTTTCCGTCCGCTTAAAGGCAAGGCGATCTTCTGCCCGAACATGGCGCCCGAGGAACAGGAGCGGCTGCTGACCCTTCTCGACGGCTACTGGGACGAGCTTGCGGAGCTGAAGCCGAATGCGGCCCCCTACGTTCTCGAGCAAGAGAATCGCACCCTCCTTCTGAAGCCCGTCGGAGCCCTGGATCAAACCTGGGCTTTCCTCATCCTGATTTGCCTTCATAAACCGGAGGAATTCGATACCCTGCTGCTGGATTCGGCGTCCATGTCCATCGCGCAGGAACTGCTTCGCACCCGGTACATGGAGGAGCGCAAGCAGTTCTCCGAGAACATCTGGGTCGACGAGCTGTTAAGCGGCCGGCACGAGGACGAGCAGAAGTTAAAGGCGTTGATCGGTCCCGACTTCAAAACGTTAAACGAGATGAGCTACCGGGTCTGCCTGATCGAGATCGAGAACCTGTACGACCTGCACCTGAATCCTTCGGAGAACGAGCTGGACGCGCTTCGATTTCACCTGTCGCTCCTCCTAAGATCCGCTTTCGAGAGATTCTCCTTCCGGCCTCTGATCACGCTGAAGAACAATCGGCTCGCCGTCATCGCCCTGGACCGGAAAGCCAAAGCTCCCGCGAACAGAAGGCTGCAGCAAGCGCTCGATTCCCTCCGGAGCCTGCAGGCGGACGATAAACGGAAGGACCTGAAGCTGATCGTTGGGGTCGGCAAAGCCCATTCGAATCTCAAGCATGCTTTCTCCGGTTACCAGGAAGCGATTCAAGCGTTGTCTCTTCATACCTGTTGCCAAAAAACGGTTCTCTTCTATGAGGAGCTCGGGGTGTTCCAACTGCTGCTGAATCTGAATGACGGCACTACGCTTCAGGGCTTCGTTCGCAACTACCTGGGGCCCATTCTCGACTACGACGAGGCGAAGGGCAGCGAGCTGCTGCTCACTCTGAAAGTCTATCTGGATCACGATGGCTCCAAGCAAATCGCGGCTCAGAAGCTGTTCATCGTCCGCCAATCCCTGTACTACCGTCTTGAGAAAATTTCCGAGCTGCTGGGCGAAGACTTCATGTCTCCCGAGAATCGAATCTCCATTCAAGTGGCGCTTAGAGCCTATCAACTCCTTCATCCGGACAAGTTGGCGGAGAAACGGGCCGCGGCGGAATGAAGCATAGCTCTGCGAATCCTATATTTTATTACCATATTCAAGGTTCGTCCCGACATTCCTGCCATTCTCGCCGATTCTGCTTGCGGGAACGGATGGCCCCGGTTCGGGTGCCATCCGTTCTTGCTTGCCTGAGGTTATTTCGAAGCCATCTCCACGATCTCGTTCGTATACGCCGTCGTCAGATCGGCCGCCTTCGCAATAACGCCGAATTGAAGCGCGATGTCGGCCGTCTGCTTAAAGGCCGCTTCGTCGATATAGCCGAGCTTGGCGAGATCGAAGCCCTCCGGAGCGACCAGCTTGGCGACCTCCTCCATCATCTTCAGCTGGTGATCCTTCGACGTGCTCCCTTCTTCCGCGCTCTTCATGACGATGTCGACGGCGCCGGCCGGATCGGCGATCGCATCCTTCCAGCCCTTCAACGAAGCCCGAACGAACTTGGCCGCCGTCTCTTTGTTCTTGGCCAGCCAATCCTTGTTCGCGAACAGATTGTCTTCGAGCATGGCCACGCCTTCCGCGTTCATGTCGATGACGTTCAGGTCGGTTGCCGGAATGCCTTGCTCCAGCACGACTTGGTATTCGTTGTACGTCATCGCCGATGCCGCATCGAGCTCGCCCGACAGGAATTGGTCCATCGTGAAGCCCTGCTTCGCGAAGCTCAGGTCCTTGTTCGGATCGAGCTTATACTTGTCGAACAAGGCGAGCAGCTCGAATTCGTTGCCGCCCATCCAGTTGCCGACCTTCTTGCCCTTCAGGTCGGCCGGGCCGGCGATGCCGGCGGACTTCTTGGAGACGAGCACGAGACCGCTCTTCTGATAGATCTGGGAAATCTCGACGAGGGGAAGGCCTTGCTCTTGATGGGCCAGCAAGCTCGCTACCCAGTCGATGCCGATGTCGGCCGCGCCGTTCGCGACCTGCTGTTCGGGGACGATGTCCGGTCCGCCCGGAAGGATCTCGACTTCAAGTCCCTCTTCCGCGTAATAGCCCTTCTCCTGGGCGACGAAGTAGCCGGCGAACTGAGCTTGCGGCACCCACTTCAGCTGCAGCTTCACCTTCACCGGATCGGCGGCGGGCGTTTCGCCGGCTGCCGGGCTCGAAGCCGGGGCGGAAGCGGACGGCGACGCGGATTCCGACCCGGACGGAGATGCCGCCGGATCGTTATTGTTGTTGTTGCCGCAAGCCGCCGCCGTCATCGCGAACAGCAGAAGGAAAGCCATGACCCCGGAACGGCGATAAAACCCTCTTTTCCTTTTCATTCGGTTCTCTCTCCCTTTGTTTTTTGAGTAATTGGAACACAGCATGGTTCTGCAAGGTGCGGGTTATATGCGATCGGCAACCAGCTTAGCCAGCGGCTAGGCGGTCGCCGGCTGTGCGGCAATGGAGCGTTACGTTCTCTGAGAAGGATGCCAGCGAATGAAGAGCTTCTCGAGCCTCTCTATCGCGAGATAGAAGATCACTCCGGCGACGGCCGCGAGAACGATGCATGCCCAGCCCAGCGGCATTTTCGCGACCTTGATGGAATTCGAGAGCAGATAACCGAGGCCCCGGGAGGAGAAGAAAAATTCGCCGACGATCGCCCCGATCATGCTCGCCGTCGTGTTGATCTTAAGAGCCGTGAACGCATAGGGAAGACTGTTCGCGATTCGCAGGTAGATGAATACTTCGCGTTTCTTCGCCGCGTAGGAGCGCATTAGATCGAGGGCCAAGGGATCCACGTTATTCAGGCCCTTATGAGCGTTCATCGCCATCGCGGCCATGGTGGTCGCCATGACGATCGCGACGCGGGAGCCGATCCCGTCGCCGAACCACAGATTCATGATCGGAGCGAGCGCCACGATCGGAACGGCGTTCAAGGCGGCGACGAGAAGGATGCCTCCCGAGCCCCATCTGGGCCATAGCGTCGCGACAACCGCGATCAGGAAGCCGGCCGCCGAGCCGGCCAACATGCCGAGAACGGCCTCCGTCATCGTATAACGCGTGTATTCCAGCAGCAGGTCGACGTTGAGGCGGATCGCCTCCCAGATCTTCGAGGGAAGCGGCAGCTGGTACACTTGAAGGTTAAACAGCTTGTGGAAAACTTGATTCTGCCAAAGGAGAAGGAACAGGAGCCCGGCCGCAAGCGGTAGAACCGTCTTCCTCGCTTTGTCCATCGGGAACTTCCGTTTGGAAGGCGCCGGATCGACCTGCGTTCCTGCGGATGCTCCGAGTGCCGGAGCCGCGCCCGTCGCGAGAGAATCTCCTTCCATTAGCGTTCGCCTCCTTGCTTCGCGCGGAGGTCCGGCTGCCAAGGAGCCGCGATCCGTTCGATGACGCTGATCAAGAGGTAGCTCAGAACGCCCAGTACGGCGCCGACGATGACCGTCGACCAGAACATATAGGTATGGGAAGGTCCATAATACAAGTTGCGGAGCATGATGACGCCCACTCCATGCTGCGCGCCCATCAGTTCGACGAGGATCGCGCCCGTCACCGCGAGCGGAGCGGCGATCTTGAGTCCGCTGAACAAGCTCGGCAGCGACGCCGGAAAGCGAAGCTTCCAATAGACGCTCCACGGCTTGGCTGCGTAGGAGCGCATCAGCTCCAAGGCGATCGGCTGCACGCTTCGAAGGCCGCGAAGCATGTTGAGCGAGACCGGGAAGAACGTGATGTAGCCCGCGATCAGAATACGGGAGAGCTTCTCGTCATGGACGATCCCGTAGATGATGGGGGCAAGCCCCAGAATCGGAATCATCTGCGAGGCGATCGCATACGGGAAGGTCAATTGCTCCACCGGCTTCGATACGCTCATCAGAATCGCGAGGACCACGCCCGCGGCGGCGCCAAGCAAGAAGCCCAGGCCCGCGTTGCCGAAGGTTACTTTGCCTTCCTTGAATAGGGTATCCCCGTAATTTCCGAATGTTTGGATAATTTCGTGGACATAAGGGAGCTTGGATTGAGCGAGCGGCACTTCCCTGACCTCCAGGAGGTACCAGGAGAATGCCTCCCACAGAGCAACAAGGGCAATCGCCCACACGAGCGCAGGTTGCCAGCGCCCGTTCGCGAGGAAGCTGCGTCCCTTCATCGGCTACACCCCTTCGAAGCTGTCTCGAATCCGCCCGATCAATCGGAAAAACTCGGGGCTGTTGCGCATCTCCTTCGTTCGCGGCCGCGGGAGGTCGATCTCGACGACGGCCGACAGCCTGCCCGGATGAGGAGAGAGAACAAATACCCTATCGGAGAGAAAAATCGCCTCCGGAATGCTGTGCGTGACGAACACGACCGTGTTCCGAACCGCGCTCCAGATCGATAGCAGCTCCTCGTTTAACCGTTCGCGCGAGAATTCGTCCAGCGCGGAGAACGGTTCGTCCATGAGCAAGATCTCCGGCTCCATCGCCAGCGCCCTGGCGATGGCCACCCGCTGCTGCATCCCGCCGCTCAGCTGCCAAGGATACTTATCCTTGAAGGCTTGAAGCCCGACCAGCTCGAGCAGTTCCATCGCCTTCTTCTCGCGTTCGGCCTTCTTGAGTCCCATGAGCTCGAGAGGCATCGCGATATTCGCCTTCACCTTGCGCCAATCGTAGAGAACCGGGCTCTGAAAGACGATTCCGTACTTCTGCGCAAGCCGCGCCTCCTTGGCCGTCTTCCCCGCCACCGTGACCGTCCCGCCCGTCGGCTCCAGAAGGTCGGCCATGATGCGAAGGAGCGTCGTCTTGCCGCAGCCGGAAGGGCCGAGCAGAGAGACGAACTCTCCCTTGCCGATAGTCAGGCTGACCTGCTGCAGCGCAAGCACTTCGTTGGAATTCGCCCGATAACGCATGCTAACCTGGTCCATCTGGATCTCTGGCATCATCGCCGCAGCTTCGGCAGCCGTCGTCATGCTCATTCCTCCCCGGGTTTGGTCATTGCCGCTGTTCTAAACCTACACAACATAAATGTCATGTAAATGTTATCTTTTTCAAGTTTTAATGTCGTATTTATTTACATGTTACATCCCCACCCTTCCTAAGGCATTAGACAAATAGTAAAATCGAGCCCCTCATTTTCGGTCACTCTGTCTGCACTCGCCCGCTTTCGTTTCTCTGGGCAAAGATTCATGTAATGTTGTCTAACATCATCATTTCGAACCGAAACGCAAAAAAAAATCACACAAGGAATAAGGCCGATCTTCTCTCGAAGATACCTTATCCCCTTATGTGATTTCGTTTGATGCGATTTCGTTTATTTAACGTCTGCACCTTTATCAAAGCTTCATGGTTCGGACAAGAACGAGGTCAACGAAGGCGACGATCAAAAAGATCAAGGCCAGATTGGATTTGCCCGCCGCATGCAGGGACCATCCCGACAACGCGAATACGAGCGCCTGAAGAAGAGTCCTGACCGGGATAGACACGGGAAAATTCGCCTTGGGAGCGACGAAGAGCCCCCAGAAGACAGCGGCTGCAAGCGGCGTCCCGATCCCTAGCAACCAGCCAAAAGCCGCGTTGGGGCCAACCTGGAATCCCCAATAGCCGAAGCCCGCCAACGCGGCCAATTCCACCAGAAAAAGCACCGCCAGGATCACTCCCTGCAAAACGACCATCTTGCCGCCTCCTTGTTAACTAATTACATTAGTTTCAATTTAGCTAATGATATTAGTTTTGTCAAGCGATGCCGGGCGTTTATCAAGCCTTTCTTTTTCGACTACGCAAAAAAGAACCCCCGCTCCAACAAGGCGCCGGAGCGAGGATTCTTCCTCGATTGCTTATGATTCGGATAATCAGTGAGTCAGAGCGAACAGGCCGTGGATGTGGGACAGGTAGCGGATGTTGCTCGCTTCCTTCATCAGCGTTGCGGCAGTACCCTTCAGGCGGGTGCCGTTGCCGCCGATCGTGCCGACCGCGTCCTTGCGGCCCAGGCTTCCGAGCGTGCCGGAGAAGACAGGCTCGAACTTCTCCATCTTGCCGCCCTTGAAGAAGACAGCCAGGTTAGCGCCGACCGTCTCGCCCATCTGCCAAGCCAATTGAGCGGTCGGCGGATAAGGACGAGCGCCTTCGCCCGGAATGACGACCGCGCAGTCGCCCGCGAGGAACACTTCCGGATGCGAAGTCGATTGCAGGAAGTCCGTCACGGAAGCGCGTCCGCGGTTGACTTCGATGCCGGAGTTCGCGACGACAGGGTGGCCTTGAACGCCGCCGGTCCAGATGATCGTGTTGGACTCGAGCACGCGGCCGTCCTTGAGGGCAACCGTGTCCTTCGTCGCTTCCGTGATCGCAACGCCCGTGATGACTTCGACGCCGCGCTTCTCGAGGGAAGCTACCGCGCGGTCGATAAGCTCTTGCGGGAAGATCGGAAGGATGTTCGGACCCGCTTCAACGACATACAGCTTGATGTCGCCGAAGTCGATGCCCTTCTCCTTGCAGATCTCGGGAAGCTTGTCGACGAATTCGCCGACGAGCTCGATGCCCGTCAGGCCGCCGCCGCCGACGACGATCGTCGCGTCCTTCTTGTCGCCGGATTGCTTGTAAGCGTCCAGGCGAGCGAGCACGTGGGTGCGAATGCGGTTGGCTTCTTCCGCGGACTTCAGCGTGAAGCTGTTCTCTTGCAGTCCCGGAATGCCGAAGAACGCCGTCTCGCTGCCCAACGCGACTACGAGCGCATCGTAGGTATAGGAAGTGCCGCTGGACGTAAGAACCTTCTTGTCGTCAGGCTTGATCTCCGATACCGTATCGACGACCAGGTTTACGTTCTTGCCCTTCAGCAGCTTGTTCAGAGGAAGAGCTACCGCGCCTTCCTTAATCGTGCCGCCGGCCAGACGGTGAAGCTCCGTAATGATTTGGTGAGTCGGGTAACGGTTAATCAACGTAATCTGGGCTTCGTTGGCGTTCAGGTGCTTGCGAGCCGTCAGCGCGGACAGCAAGCCGCCGTATCCGCCGCCCAGAATTAGAATATGTTTAGACATTTTCCATCCTCCGTTCTTCGCGAATCGTTATTTAGCTTGCTGTTTCTCGCCCAGCACCGTCAGGAACGCTTGAGTGAAACGAAGCGTCTTCTGCAGCTGCGGGTCCTTCAGAAGCTTGAGCAGGCCGAACAGGCCGACCGTCGCCGTATCGGCTTGAGCGCGGTCTCCGGCTTCGATAGCCGCGGCCGCGATGCCCTTCGTCTTCTCCACGACAGGCTTAACGACTTCCCCAATCCCGTTCGCGAAATCGTTGATCAGCACCTTGTCCGTTGCAACGTTCTGAGCGAAATCGTACGCCTTCGTCAGGAACGTTACCATCTCCGCCAGCTTGGGCAGGTTCTCCACCAGGACGGTAAGGGATTCCTGAACTTCAGGCTTCATCAGTTGATCGAGAACGTCGATCTGTGGCTTCTCAGCTGCAATGGTCTCTTGCGACACTTGTGACATGCAGTTGCATCCTCCTTTGCGTGAATATCCTAATCGGTTACGTTGTTCGGCCCGCGAAGGCAGCGAATCATCACGACACCGCGTCAGGATACATTGTAACATTTTTCACATAAAAACCGCTAGAAGGTCTTCACATAAAAGACGTCAGCATCATGCCCGTTATCGTTCCAGCTCGTCCGCATAAGCAGGTCGAAACTAAACCTTTCTTGTCTATTCTACACCCATTTAATCCAAACATGAAGGGTATTTCTCCGTAAAATACGGTCTTGAGCCTTTAATTTTGTGATTTCTTGCACATTTCACTCAAGGACTGTTTATTTGGAAAAAAATTTATGGCGCATCCTTCCACCTTAGCGTCTTCTCTCGTTCCTTCTTACTATTTCCCGCGGTTCGAACTCGATACTAAGCCGCTGTATGCAAAGAAGAGGCTATCCTCCGCGGCGGCAGCCGCATCGGATAACCTCTCTATCTCGAATATCTAAACTCGAATCAGGCCAATTTCCTGCGAAGATAACCCGAGATCAAATCGATGATCGTGACCATGACGATGATGCCCAGAAGAATAATGCCGACGCGATCCCAGCTGCGGGAGCTCAACGCAAAGATAAGCGGAGTGCCGATGCCTCCCGCCCCGACGAAGCCGAGGATGGTGGCCGATCGGACATTGATCTCGAACCGATACAAGGAGTACGACAGGAACCCGGGAAGAACCTGAGGGATAACCGCGAACCAGAGCACCTGGAGCCGATTGGCTCCCGTCGCGACCAACGCTTCCGTAGGCCCGGAATCCATGTTCTCGACTTCCTCGGCGAAGAGCTTGCCCAGCATCCCGATCGAGTGCAGGCCGAGCGCGAGAGCGCCGGCGAACGAGCCGGGGCCGACGGCCTTCGTGAACAGGATGGCCATGACGAGCTCGGGGAACGTGCGGATAAAGCTGAGCACGAATTTGCCCGACCCGGACGCGGCTTTGGATTTGCCCTTGCGCGAAGCCGACCAGAAAGCGAACGGAATACAGACGATAGCGGAGATGACGGAGCCCAGGATCGAGATCTGAAGCGTCTCCAGCAGGCCTCTCAGCAGATCTTCCCCATCGGGCAAATAAACGTAATCCCAATCCGGCGAGAAAATCCCTTCGAAGATGGAACGGGTGATTTTCCCCGCGGTCGGTTTAATTCCGTTAAATTCGATTCCCGCGAACGTCCAAACATAAATAAGAACGAGGGCGACAACGATCGTCCACCTAAGCCAGATGCGCCTCTTCATAGCAGCTTCTCCCTTAGCTTAGTGCTGATAAAATCGATAACGAGAACGACCGCGAGAGTAAACAGGATGATGCTGTTCGTCTTGTCGTACTCAAGGAAGCCCAGCGTCTTCTCGTAATACAGGCCGATCCCGCCAGCGCCGACCAGACCGAGCACCGCCGCCGCGCGGACATTGATCTCGAACGTATAAAGCACGTAGGACACGTAGTGAGCCGCCACTTGCGGAACGACCCCGAACACGATCCATTGAATCTTGTTCGCGCCGACGGACGTCATCGCCTCCAGCGGACCCGGATCGATCGTCTCCGCGGCCTCGTAGGTCAGCTTGGCGATCAGCCCCACGGAGAACACCGCGAGCGCCAGAATGCCGGGCACGAGCCCCAGGCCGAAGATCGCGACGAAGAGGGCGGCCAACAGCAGGTCCGGAATCGTGCGGATCAGGTTCAAAATGAATCGCGCCGGATAGATGATCCAAGGCGTCTTCACGATGTTGCTCGCGGAGATGACGGCGAACGGAATGGCGATGATGGCTCCGAAGGTCGTACCCGCGATGGCCATCCGGATCGTCTCCAGCATGGCGGGAACGATATTATCGAAGTATTGCCAGTTCGGCGGGAACATCTCTTCGATCAGCTTCCACATCTCCGGAAGGCCGGTGAAGAGCTCCTTGAAGGTGGAATCCGTCTGAACGGCGCTGCCCCATACCATCCACAGGACGATAACGAAGGTCAAGTAGTGCTTGATTCGGCTCGGCTTCTTCGGCAAACGGCTTAATCCGTTGGTTCCCGTGCCGTTCATAGCGCAGCCTCTCCGAGCAGCTCGTCCTTCTTGATCGGACGGCCGTAAATTTCGGCGAACACCTCGTCCGTCGCCTCCGCGACCGGACCGTCGAACACGACCTCGCCCGCGCGCAGGCCGATGATGCGGGTGGCGTACTCCCGCGCCAGGTCGATATAGTGAAGGTTGACGATCGTCGTGATGCCGAGCTCTTGGTTGATTTTCTTCAGGTCGTCCATGACCTGCTTCGTCGTAAGCGGATCGAGCGAGGCGACCGGTTCGTCCGCCAGAATGATCTTCGCTTCCTGGGCCAGAACGCGCGCGATCGCGACCCGCTGCTGCTGGCCGCCGGACAGCTGGTCCGCCCTGATATACGCTTTCTCCAATATGTTAACCCGCTCCAACGCGTTCAGAGCCAGGTTGATATCCTCTTTAGGGAACAAGCCGAGCACCGTCCTCAGGGTAGAGTGATACCCCACTCGTCCGGCCAGCACGTTGCGCATGACCGAGGACCGCTTGACGAGATTGAAGCTCTGGAACACCATTCCGATATCTCTGCGAATGCGGCGGAGCCCGGCTCCGGACGCCTTGGTAATCGACTTGCCTTCGATCAGGATTTCTCCGTCGGTGATCTCGTGAAGGCGGTTAATAGAACGAAGCATGGTGGATTTGCCCGCGCCGGACAGGCCGACGATGACGACGAATTCTCCCTTGCCTATCGTCAGGTTGATCCGGTTAAGACCTTTGGTCCCGTTCGGGTAAGTCTTGGATACGTTGCGGAGTTCGATCACGGTCCATCCGTCCTTTGGCGTAGTTAATAAAAAGCACAGCCAGCGAATAACGAATCATTCGGCTGGCTGTTCTATTCAGGCCGCCTCGCGCCGCGAAGCGGAAATGCGCTGTGTGGCGTTATCGGGCAATGAAGGGCGCGGATTACTCCGTCTTGACCTTCTCGCCGTATTCGCGAACGATTTCGAACTTGCTGTCGTCGGAGACGACATAGCCTTCATGCGTGTAAATGTCCTTGATGATCGCATGTCCGTCTTCGCTCTTGCCGATATCGATGAACGCATCCTGCAGCTTCTTGATCCATTCCGCGTTCATGTCGGAACGAACGGAGATCGTGTCGTTAGGAATGAAGTCCGTGAACGCCAGAACGCGGGTATCTTCGAATACCGTCGGGTAATCCTTCGCTACCGTGTTGCGAGCGTCTTGGAAGATAGCGGCCGCGTCCGTGTCGCCGTTCAGAACGGCGAGAACGCCTTGGTCGTGACCCTTGACCGTAATCGGCTCGACGTCCTTCAGCGGATCCAGGCCCGCTTCCATCAGGGTAGCGGCCGGCCATACGAAGCCGGCGGAGGAAGTCACGTTCTGGTAAGCGATCTTCTTGCCCTTCAGGTCTTCTACCTTCTGGATCGGGGAATCCTTCTTAACGATGATCATCGACTTGTAGCCGTCGACCAGCTCTTCCGTCGGAGCGCCGGTCGCGTCGTCGACGCCGAAGCGTTGAGCTTGCAGGATAACCTCTGCGGCGCCCTTCTCCTTGGCAAGAACGTAAGCCGTCGGAGGCAGGAAGCCTACGTCTACTTTCTTGGAAGCCATGGCTTCGATAATCGTGTTGTAGTCGGTCGATACGCTGACTTCGACAGGAATGCCGATGCGCGCGCTAAGGAGCTCTTCCAGCGGCTTAGCCTTCGCTTCGAGCGTGTCCGCGTTCTGGGAAGGAACGAATTGAACGGTCAACTTCTCCGGAACGTAGCCGGTCGCTTCCGGGCTCGCGCTCTCGCTCGGGCTCGGCGATGCGGATTCCGTAGCAGCCGGGCTGCTGGACGGAGCTTCCGAAGAGCCTTGGGACGCATTATTATTGTTGTTGTTGCCGCATGCGGTTGCGAGCATAAGCAACGCGACTGCGGGTACTGCCCACTTGGACAATTTGCTGAACATTTGTAAACCCCTCCACTTTTCTTTTTTGAGATTTAATGTAAAACAATATAACATAGGCTCCTAAATACTGTCATGGAATTTTTAGATTTTTATGCCAAGTTAACAATTTTAATATAACTCGCACCATAAAAATCCACAACCACCTCTTTTGTCGACGGAAGTTTACTGGACACAAACAAATATTAAGGATACTTTGTTTCATAGATATTAAGTTTAATAGGGGGTTTTGTTATGGAAAAAGCGACGTTCGCGGGAGGCTGCTTCTGGTGCATGGTCACCCCGTTCGAGGAATTGCCCGGCATCGGAGGCATCGTGTCCGGCTATATGGGGGGAACCGTCCCGAATCCGACGTACGAGCAGGTCAAGACGGGAACGACAGGGCACGCGGAGGTCGTTCAGATCGACTTCGATCCGGAGACGTTCCCTTACGAGCGGCTTCTGGAGCTGTACGGAGTCCAGATCGATCCGACCGATCCGGACGGACAATTCCACGATCGGGGCTCCCAATACCGGACCGCGATCTTCTATCATAACGAGAAGCAAAAACAGCTGGCCGAAGAATACTTGCGGCAGCTCGGCCGGAGCGGCCGGTTCGACAAGCCCATCGTGACCGCGGTCGAACCCGCAAGCGTCTTCTATCCGGCGGAGGAGTATCACCAGGATTATCATAAGAAGAATCCTAAGCATTACAAGGAAGATAGGGAGAAGTCCGGCCGCGACGAGTTCATTCGGGCCCATTATCCGGAGGTGTAATTGTCCTAAAGTGAGTCTATAGTCCTAAATTTAGCAAAATTAAGATAGGCTCATAGTCGCAATGCCGGGACAAGCCCCATGCTATACTCCTGGATGTCAACGAAATCTAACTTCACCAGGAGGACTGCATGAATAAACCGAACGCAATGAAGAAATCGATCGTCGCCTTTGCCTGCCTCGCGGTATTCGCGGGTTCCGGACTTGCCGGAACGGGAGTCCACCAAGCTTCCGCCGCAACCAAGACAGTATCGGCAACCGCCGTTTCGACTTCCGCTTTGACGGCTAGCCAGAAAGCGGACAAGATCATCGCGTTAGCCCAATCCCTTCGCGGGAAGGTCACTTATAAATTCAACGTCAACAATCCGAGCAAGCTGGTCTTCGACTGCTCCTCGTTCACGAAGTACGTGTTCGGCAAGTACGGAGTCAGCCTTCCATGGAGCTCCAAGAAGCAAGGCCTTCAAGGCAAATACGTCTCGAAGAGCAACCTGAAGAAGGGCGACCTCATCTTCTTGACCGTCGGCTCTTCCAAAGCCATCAACCATGTCGGCATTTACATCGGCAATGGCAAGTTCATCCACAACACGATCGGCCCGCACTGGAACGGCCTGCTCGTGAGCGACATCAATTCCGCCAACTACTCCAAGCGTTACGTTACGGCGCGCCGCGTGCTGTAGCGACTAGAAGGGGCTGTCCATATGGGACAGCCCCTTCAGCTTGTCGGGAAACCCCGTTTTTCATGTTCTGCCCGGCTGCCGTCTGGCATCCGCTAAGCTTCGCTTTATGTATTAGCCCTGAATGAAACGGGACAATTTGTTACATAGTATAGCAACACAAAGTTTTGCAGAATGGACTGATATGCGATTGTACCCGATCTCCATCCTGATCTCCGTCGCCCTGATTTGCGCTCTGTTGCTGTATTCGCTGCGTTATGCCCGTACCGTCCTGCATCCCGCCGAGATCGTCGTCAATTGGCTTATGTTCGGAGCCGTGTCCGAGCACTGGTTTTATGTCATCGCGCTGCTCTGGAAACGGATTTATTACGATAAAAATCTGATCATCATGTCGAATATTATTCTAACGGAAGTCGTCCTGCTCCCCGGTTTATTCGTATGGGCGCTGTTCGGCTGGTTCCATCCCGGCCTAAGCGCATACCAAAAGGCGATCGCGATGGCCTGGTGGTTCATTCTGGCGTCGGGGGCGAAGTATGCCCTCCATGCGCTAGGGCTGACGACGAATGTCGGGTGGAACCAGGGGATGATGTTGGCCGATGTAGGCTCGAGGCTGATCGTCGCGCTGGCCTTTGCTTATTTGTATCGCAATCTGCTGAGCAAAGAAGGATATTTACGATGAATTTACCGCATCGGTTCGACGTCAACGAATGGTTCATCCTCATTGCCAGCGTCCTCCTCTATACCCTGATCTTCTTTCTGCCCAAACGCTTCCCTATCTCGCAAAGCATCTTCATTTGGCTGTTCAACCTGTATACCGCTAACTTCGTGGATTTTATGATCGCCACCGAACCGCTTGATTTATATCAAGTCAACGACGGGCCGGACTACGAGCTCTTCGATCTGCTGATCTATGTGATGCTGTATGCCCCGACCGCCTATTTGGTTATCTACTTGTTCGACCGCTGGAGACCGATGGGCGTCAAAGCCGCGCTGTACCTTGGAGGTTGGGCTTTGGCGACAACCGGCCTGGAGGAGATAGCGGAGCTTTGCCATGTATTTGAATTCTCGGGCTGGCGGCATCTTTATTCCATCCCGGTATACGCGTTGGTGTATGGATTGAACCTGATCCTGTTCCGGATGCTACGGCTTTTATATACCGGCAGTCCGAAGCGAATGGATAAGGGATAGGGAGTCCGCAGCTTGCTCCATCTCCCCATAAGGCCGGCTTTCTCGACAGCCTGAGGGGCTGTCCCCTCGGACAGCCCCTCATTGCTTTATCGGCGAGCCGCAGCCCTGCCTTCGCGGATAAACCTTGCCGCTTCCTGCATGTTCCCGTCCGTCACCGCTTCCAGCGTGACGAAGCCGCGAGGCTTCTGCTTCTCCAGCAGATCTAGGAAGAGCCCGTAGTTGAGCTCCCCGCTTCCCGCCGCCGTCTCGCGAGGCACTCCGTCCGCATCCCGCTTCAGATCCTTCGCGTGAGCGCTGACGATGCGAGGACCCAGCAAGCGGAACGCCTCGCGGATCACTTCGTCCTGGCGGTCGATATTGTGCCGCCCCAGCAAGTTGCAAGGGTCGAGCACGACTCCGACGCAGGAGGAAGGATATCTCTCGATCGTCCTCGCCATCGTCTCCGGCGAATCGATCAGGTGGTTTTGCGCCGCCTCCAGCCCGATCGTCACTCCCCAGCGCTCCGCCTCCTCGACCAGCTCGTCCATCGCCGCATGCAGGCGGTCCCAGTGCTTCTCCAGCAAGGCCGGGTCCTTCGCCGGAGGAACCCCGACCTCGGTGGCGACGGTAGGAGCCCCGAAATGGCGGGCGTTGCGAAGATGCTCTTTGAATCTCTCGACGTTGTGCCGATAGATTTCATCGTCCAGATCGATCAAGCTGGCATAGCAGCCGAGCACCGCGATTCGCACGCCTTCGTCCGCCAGCGCGCCTCCCACTTCGTTGCCAAGTCCCGGGCTTAGTCTCCCCAGCGAGAAATCCACGTCGGTGATCGCCTTGGACAGAGCCAATTGAACGTACGGAAACCCGCGAGCGGCAATCTCCTTCGCCAGCTCCCGGTATGGACGGCTTCCTGCCAAATGCGCCAATATCCCCACTGTCATGCCATTTTTCCTCTCCCTTGTCCGATTATAGATCGCAGAAAGCCTCTCTTACGGAGCTCTCAGCTTGCGAATTACTTGGTTGAACACTTCCGAGAACATAATGCCGAAAGCGATGGAGCCCGACAGCATAAACGCCTGAAAAGCCAGCTGAACCGCGACGTCGTACTGGTGCTGCACGACGTTCCGCATCGCGTCGTAAGCCACTCCCCCCGGCACGAGCGGCACGATTCCCGAGATCAGAAAGACGATGACGGGAGTCTTGAACGATCTGGCGAATATCTGGCTGAGCGCCGACACGACGAAGGAAGCGACCAGCGTGGCCGCGATCGGATCGACGCCGCCCTCCAGCAGGAAGCGGTACGTCATCCAGCTGATCATGCCGGCGACCCCGCAATAGAGAATGTTCTTCGCCGGAACGTTAAACAGGATGGCGAAGCCGGCCGAAGCGATGAAGCTGGTCGCTATCTGCTCCCCGATCATCATAAGCCGAGCCCCTCCCCTTTATAGAAGGAAAGCACGACGGCGATCCCCGTGCCGATGGCAAGCGCGGTGAGGAAGGCTTCCGCCCCCTTCGACAGCCCGGACACGTAATGCCCCGCCATAAGATCGCGAACGGCGTTCGTGATCAGAACTCCGGGCACGAGCGGCATGACGGATCCGACGATCAGCGTGTTCAACTCCCGTCCCAGACCGGTCGCCACGAACAGGCAAGCCAGGATCCCGACGACGACGGAAGCCATGAACTCCGCGAACAGCTTGACCGAGAAGATCCGGTCGAGCGTCGTCACGGCCAGATAACCAAGCCCGCCCGTCACGAGCGCCGGGATAAAATCGCCCCATTGTCCTTGGTACATGATAAGAAAGCATCCGCTGCTAAGCGCGGCCGCGACCGTCCGCAGCCAAGGGGCGATGCTCGCGCGGGAGGACTCGACCTCATGAAGCAGCTCCAGCGCCTTCTCGGGGGCAAGCTCGCCGGCGCTGATTCGTCTCGATATCGCGTTGACTTCGGTAACTTTGCGCAGATCGGTCGATCTCGCGGAGATTCGGGTCAGCCGGGTGTCCGGCGCGATTCCTTCCATGGAGAAAATAATCCCCGTCGGCGTCACGAAGCTCTGCGAACGGGGCATCCCGAACGAATCGGCGATGCGCGTCATCGTATCCTCGACCCGGTAGGTTTCGGCTCCGTTCTCCATCATGATTTTGCCGGCCAGCATGCAGACCTTGGCGATGAGTCGCTCCGAATAAGTTGACGGCTCCAGGTTGCGTCTCTCCTCAGGATGTTCTTGAATCGAGGTGCCCATGGGCAGCTCCCCTCCAATCTTATCCATTGTATCAGAGAGAAGGGGGAGATGAATACGGTTTCTAGGCCGGCTCCGGATCGGCGGACGCTCTTCCGGATGCGTGGCGAGCCAGAAGCGGCCTCATAAAGAACCAGCTTAGGAGCGGAGAACAGCCGATGACGAACAGGAACGCGGTAAGCGTCGACGGAGACTTGCTTAGGCTGACGGTAACGATGAAGGCAAGCATCCCGAGAATTCGCCCCGCATTCAGGGCAAGCTCGCGCATCACGATGTATTCGACCCTCTGCTTCGCGCTGTCTTCATTGCGGCCGATCAGATCGAAGACCGAGGACGTCATCGGGATCGAATAGAACGGCATGAACAGCCCGATGCCGATTCCGAACGTCAGCATGACGCCGAGCTTGATGCCGAGGAAGAAGGGCGCCACCACCGCCGACATGACGAGCGCTCCCGCCAGCAATCCTTTTTCGCGCCAGGCCGGCTTCAGCCATCGTCCCACCACGTAGAAGCTGACGAAGCTGATGCCGGAGGTGAGCAGCGTGAAGTTGCCCAGTTGCATCTCGCTCTTCGTCTGGATATAAATGAGCAGGCCGATCATAAGGCCGAAGACGCTCTCCCGAAGCCCTTGGGACGCCAAGGCAAGGACGACGCGCCTCCACGGGTTGTGCGCCTCCCGGAGGACCCTCGGCGCAAGAAGCCATTCGTAGCTCCCCTCCGTCTTCCGGTTGCGCAGGAAAAAGCTGATGACGGCTCCGGCGATAAAAATCCCCAGGGAGATCATAAAGATGAGACGGTACCCGCTCTCCGCCTGCATTCGGGAGATCACGAAGCCGGAGCACCAAGGGGCGATCATGCCGGCCAGCGCGCCGGTCACTCCCGAGAATCCGTTGAACCGGTCCCGGTTGTCGGCATCTGTCACTTCGAAGTAAAGGGTGTTGAACGCCAGCCAGAACAGCCCGGCGGCCAGGCCCTGCACGATTCCGAGCAGCCAGATATAGCGAATCGCTCCGGAACCGAACAGAAGCACCAGCGAGTAGAACACGGCGGAAGCGGCGATTCCGAGCCGCAGCACCGTCATCTTGCGGCCTTGCTTCACTTCGTGGCCCGCGAGCCAGAACGTCAGCGCCATGCAAATATGGTTGATCAGCGCGAAACAGCCGAGCAGCGCGAAGTTGCCGCTGGACTTCCACAGGTAGACGCCGAGAAAAGTGCCGGACAGCGCGTGGGCCGTCGCGAACAGCGCGTTCACGATGAGCAGCAGCCATGTCTGCCCATCGAAGCGCCCCCGCGATGGTGAGGATGGATGTTGCTTATTCATGGGCAGTTTCCTCTGGAGCTTCTAGAATGGCAAATACCGTCTTAAACTGCCCATGATGGATAGATGGCATACGCCGTTGAAGGCATAAATAAAAGCACCCGGGCGGCCGCGCATTGTCGGCTTCGGGTGCCCTCAGGCGTCTTTTACTTAAAGATCCGTCTTGCCCATGGACGTATCGACGATTGTCCGATCCGCCGGAGCCTCCGGCTCGTCGTCCTCGACAAACCGCTTGAGCGCGGCCAGCTTGTTGTTCCAGAATCGCTCGTAATAGGCCAGCCACTTCTTCAGCTCTTGAAGCGGCTCGGGCTCCAGCCGGTAGCGGGTCTCCCGGCCGACCCTCCTCTCCGACACCAGTCCCGCCTCCGCGAGAATCCGCAGATGCTTGGATACGGCCGTTCGCGTCATCGGATAATGGCTGCTGATGGCCGTTACCGGCAGTTCCTCCTCGCCGAGCAGCTTCAGCAGGCTGCGGCGAGTCGGATCGGCGATCGCCTGGAACACGTCATGCTTCGGAGCGGCAGAGCCCGCCATCTTAAGCCTCGAGCAAGCTGCGAAGCTTCTGGCCGATTCCCGCCCAGCCCCCGGCCATCCGGTCGCGCACCAGACGGTGGGTTTCTCCGAACTCGGTGACCTTCTCCGGATCCCAGCCTCCATGAATAAGGGTGAATTCGGTTTGGCCGTCCACTTCCTTCAATTCGAAGGTAAGCGTCCAATCCTTGCCCCAGTTGAACGATAAGCGATGAGGCGGATCGACCTCCGTCACCTTGCAGGGAGATTGCCCGTAGGGACCCGCGTTCAGGTGGAATTCGTGGCCGACGACGGGCTGCATATCGTTCGGCATGAACCAGGAAGCCATGCCCTCCGCCGTGGAGACGGCTTGCCATACCTTCTCGATCGGCGCTTTCAGCAATTGGGTCTGACGAATATCGGGAAGCGCGTTCGTGGATTCGCTCATGAGATTAACCTCCGCACATGGATAAATGGATTGGCTTATTATGAAACCATTTGGTTTCACGTTCTGACAGAATTATAGGATACCAATCGGTTTCATGTCAACGCTCGGGCGGAAAATCGCCCGCCTCAGGAGTATGCGCGTGCTCGCTTAAATCGATTCTTCCCCCGAGCCCGAACGAAACGCCCTCTTCCTCCAGCAATAGCCTCTGGGTATAGCTTCCCTCTTCCTCTTGAATCGCGATCTCGCCGTTCTTGTTGACGACGCGGTGCCAAGGAAGCCCGTGCTTCTCGCTCAGCGAATGAAGAATTCGGACGACCTGCCGGGCGGCTCTAGGGCTTCCCGCCGCGGCGGCAACCTGTCCGTAGGTCATGACCCGGCCGGCGGGAATGCCGCGAATGACGGCGACGACGCGTTGAGTGAAAGGCTGCATCTCTATGAACCTCCTGAAGGTAGGATCGATGCTCCGATTGTCGCGAATCCCGGTCCCCCCTGTCAAGCGGTCAGAACTTTCGTTAAAATGAATTCAGGCAAGCGCGATAAGGCCCGATGAATCGGTTCGGCAAAAGCATGGCAAGACAGGAAGACTCGACCTGACGATGGTACGATAGGAGAAGACAGGAGGAGCGCCGAGTGGAATGGCTGGATCGAATGTCAAGGGCGATAAGCCTGATGGAGAAACGAATGGAAGGCAAGACGGATATCGAGGAGCTGGCCCGGGAGGCCTATTCCTCTCCCTTCCACTTTCAACGGATGTTCCATATGCTGACGGGCTTCACCGTCGCCGAGTATATCCGGAGGCGAAAGCTTACTCTCGCCGCGCAGGAGCTGGCCAGCTCCTCGGCCAAGGTGCTGGATATCGCCTTGAAGTACGGCTACGAATCGCCCGAATCGTTCTCCAAGGCTTTCCGGAAGGCTCATGGCATTACGCCTTCGGAAGCCCGCGAGGCGGGAGTATCGCTGAAGGCCTTCCCCCGGCTCTCCTTCCATTTATCTCTGAAGGGAGTACAGGACATGGATTACCGAATCGTAGAAAAGCCGGCTTTTCGCACCTTAGGCATTAAAATCACCACCTCGACGGAAGGCGGGCAGAATCACAGGGACATTACGAGGTTCTGGCAGCAAGCGGGCGGAGACGGCACGATAGGGAAAATCGCTCAGCTAAGTCCCGGCAAGGATCTGCTCGGGATCTGCGGGGATATGGACCTGGCGAATGAACGGTTCGACTATTGGATTGCCGTCGAGAACGCGGATCGGCCCGCCGACGACGAATGGCAGGAATTTACGGTTCCGGCGACCACGTGGGCCGTCTTCCCTTCGGTCGGCCCGATGCCGGATACCATCCAAGCCGTGTGGCGCCGAATTTTCGAGGAATGGTTCCCGTCCACGGGGTACGAGCATGCCGCGGGACCGGAGCTGGAAGTGTATCCGGAAGGGGATACGTCCTCTTCCGATTATCGCTGCGAAGTATGGATACCGATCGCTAAGGCTTAAAGGTCGTCAAAGAGGAGAACCTATCGTCAGAACGCTGGCGGTAAGTTCTCCTCTTGACGTTTGAAAGAAGTCTGTTTCCGTTAGGCGCACGGAGATACTTTTGCTAGTTGCTATATTTTTGTAATAATCTTTGCTATAATGGCATCGTCATGTTTCTCGGTTTAAGCAAGCCGCTTGGCAGCTAGAGAACATTCCAACACACGCTTTAGAGGAGGCATAATTATGGCAAACGCACAAACTTTGCTCGAACAGAACCGTCCTACCGCTTATTCGATCGACCCGATCAACGTCAACCGTTGGTCGCCGCGTTCCTTCCTGGAGAAGGAGATCCCTCAAGAGAAGCTTCTCAGCGTCTTCGAAGCCGCTCGTTTCGCGCCTTCCGCGTTCAATTACCAGCCTTGGAGATTTATCGTCGCCACTTCCCCGGAAGACCGCGCGAGATTCCATACCTTCATCGGCGAGTTCAACCTTACCTGGTGCACCAAGGCTCCGGCCCTCGTGCTGATCGTCTCCAGCACCGAGACGGACAAAGGCCCGTTCCCGTCGCACGCTTTCGATACCGGCGCCGCATGGGGAGCGCTCGCTCATGAAGCCGTTCGCCAAGGCTTGGCCACCCACGCGATGACCGGCTTCGACTTCGCCAAGGCCCGCGAGACGCTTGGCATCCCGGAAGACTACGCCATTCAAGCCCTGGTCGCTATCGGCTATCAAGGCCCGAGCGACGCATTGCCGGAAGGAATGGCGCAGCGCGAAGTTCCTTCCCCGCGCAAGCCCGTTCAAGAGCTCCTGTTCCAGGGAACTTTCGGACAAGCGTTCTAATTTTACATTCTTTATGAACTGCTGCGGCTAAGAGGTGCTCTAACCCGAATTTTTCGGGTTAGGACGGCTCGAAGCCCTTGTTTTGGCTCCGCAACCCGAATTTTTCGGGTTACGGCGGTTTAAAGCCCTTGCTTTGGCCCCGCAACCCGAATTTTTCGGGTTACAGCGGCTTGAGCTATAACCAAAGGGCTGTCCGCGGTCGATCCCGACCGCGGACAGCCCTTTATCTTCAATCGTTGTTGCAGGTGTTCTCCCTCAGATGGCCCGAGCGCCCGACCTTCGTCTGCAAGTACTTCGAATTGTATTCGGACTGGTCCCCCCACAGCGAACGGCGGCCGGATACGTTCATCCCGGAGCGTTCCAGAGCCTCCAGCTTCTTCGGGTTATTCGTGATAAGCGTAACCGGCTTGGAGCGCAGCTGCTTAAGAACCGAGATCGCGTCCCGGTAATCGCGCGAATCGTCCTCGAAGCCGAGTTGGAGATTGGCATCCACCGTATCGTACCCGTTCTCCTGCAGAATGTAAGCGAGCGCCTTGCTGAAAAGGCCGATTCCGCGGCCTTCATGGTTAGCCAAATAGAACAGCGCGCCGGCTCCGTGATCCGCGATCATCTGCATCGATTGCTTCAGCTGGAAGCCGCAGTCGCACCGCTTGCTTCCGAAGATGTCTCCCGTGTGGCAGATCGAATGCATCCGGATAAGCGCCTCGTCCGCGTTCGCGAAGTCCCCGTACGCCAGAACGCTGGACTGCTGGTATTCCGCCAAATTGATGGACGAGAGCTTTTCGATTATTTTGCCGAAGTCATCGGCGACTTCCTCGCAATCGAGCCAACAGTACCATTGGAAATGCACCGTCTTGCCCTTCAGGTTAACCGGCAGCTTGATCGGACCGACCAGATAGAGCGCTCCCTGCTTCGTCTCGATCAGTTGGACCTTTTCGGACAGGATGGAAGTCACTTGCTCGTTCATCATTACGTTGCCCATGGTCTCCGGCTCTCCTATTCCTTGAACAAGGTCATTCCTTGCCCTTCTATACCGAGTCAACCTGGCAAGTCGAATCAGGATTAAGCTCATTATCCCCTGAGATCGGCTTCGTATGCCGACCGGACTCGGTCTAGAATATTATAGAACGATCTCCATGATATGCAAGTGGCGGGTCTGGCTGAGATCGATGAATTCCTCTTCCACCTTGACCAGCGGATGAAGGTCGTCGTGCGGGTTCAAGTAGACGACTTCGCCCCAGCGGCCGTCCGTCAGCTTGATCTGATGCCCGATAAGGTGAACGAACAGCTTCTCGAGGAACAGGTTCACGATCTTGGAATCGAGCTCCCCGAACGCCCCCGCCCGCATCTGGGTGACGACTTCATGGAACGGAAGCGCCTCATGATAAGGCCTCTTGGAAGACATGGCATGGAAAACGTCGGCCACCGCCACGATTCGGCTTAACGGATCGACCTGCGCGTTCTTCAGCTTAAGCGGATAACCCTGGCCGTCGGCCCGTTCATGGTGCTGCAGGGCGACCAGGGCGGCTCGGGGGCTGAGGCCTACCGTCTCGCTCAGGATCTCATAGCCGTAACGGGTATGCAGCTTAATCTCGGCGTATTCGTCCGAAGACAGCCGTCCGGGCTTATTCAGCAGCTCGTCCGAGATGCGCACCTTGCCGACGTCGTGAAGGGTGGCGGAGAGCGTGAGCAGCGACAGCTCCGATTCGCCAAGCTCCATCCATCTGCCTATCATGGTGGAGAGAACCCCGACCGCGATGTTGTGTTGATGGGTATACTCGCCCTTGGCCTTGATCAGTTCGATCAGATTGAACACGTTCTGATGGGCGGCTACGTCCGATACGAGCGGAACCAACTCGTTCTTGATATCCATCAAGGGAACCTTGCGGTGACGCCTGATGCTATCGAACAGTTCCTTGGAATAAGAGGAAGCCTGCTGCATGCTCTTGCTCGGCAGTTCGTTCGCCGACTCTCTGGCGGAAGGAAGCCATACCAATTCCGTTAGATCGACCCGATGCTGCTCCATCAGTCTGATGTGCGTCATATCCAGGCTCGTGCCGGCGGCTACCAGCACGAGTCCGGACTTGATGACGTCCTGCTTCACGACTCTGCCCAACCATTCCTCCATCCGTCTTCCTGCTCCCTTCAGCCTAAATCCGCAGCTTATATTGAATCTTTAACTCTATTTTCCAATAAACCATTCCTTGCTTATATCGGCCTTTGGAACCGAATTCATAATATGGAAGTCGGATGAACGGGCAAAATAGAGCCAATTTATGCCATCGGATAAGCATAATGTCCCAGATAAAAACCGATACCGCTAGCCTATCTCGAGGACAAGCCCGGCATCGGCATCTCTTCTAATCGGAAGCATCTCGTTCCTTGATCGGGACGCTTCCCGCAATCGAACATAGGGCTTCCTCCGCCGCGGCTTCGCGGCTTAGGAAGCCCTGTTTCTCGTTCGGGCAGGCTTTACCGATACGTAACCTCGAAAGAGGAGCCTAGCGGCAGCAGCTCGTACAGATAACGATGAAGGAGCTCTTTCTCGATGTCGGTGACGGGAGCGTTCGGCCACAGATCGAGATGAATTCGGCCCGCGATGGGATCGTAGCAGCGGAAAGACACGCGCCCGTTCGTGAACATCCCGTTGACGACCGAGAGAAGCCTCTCCTGATCCAAGCATCGGTTCATCGCCGCCTTATAGATGGGTTCGGGAAGCTCTTCGACCCGCGGAACCCGATCCTCCTTCAGCATGGAGTACGCTTTCACATGGAAGCACACGTAGGGCGTTAAGTACGTCGCCGCGAACTGGCCAAGCTCGTATCGGTCCTTATCGGGAAGCTGCAGCTCCTCGTTCCACGCGTAAATATCGGCGGAATTGCGTCCGCGCGTATGAATGCGAATGTAACGGAGATGCGGATACTTCTGCCTGATGATCTGCTCGGATAAGAGACGCGTTCCCATGTCGATCCCTCCCTGCGGAATGGTTATCCTCGATAGGTTCACCCAACCGAATGTCAGCGCTTACATTTAACGGGGCCCGGTTTGCTTCTGCGGTCTTCCACTATACGCTAGCCAGTTGCCGAATATGAATCGAGGCGCCGTCTTCGCGAGGCTTCATCGGCTCTTCTCCGAAATGGAATTCTCCGGTTCCGCGCCGAAATCCTTCCGGGAACGACCTCAAAGTCTCCGAACCGTAACGGACATCAGCGCCCCTTAGCCAACCCCAAACGCCCCTTGCGGATTCTAACGGACTCGACAGTCCCTTAAATCGTTGAAAATCGCCTTTGAAGCAAAAAAACAGAAGATAAGCGTCTTAAATGTCCGTTAGAATTCAACAGCCTTCTTTTGGCGCCTTTAAGCGTCTCTCCTGTCCGTTAGCCGACGGGCCTGCGACTCGGCAACCCGCGGAAGGCAAGCCGGCAACCCGACCCGTTCAGCAAATGCAGGTTTTCCTCTTCGCCCCCAGCTTGCCCGCCTTCTCCGCCTTGCCGATATAGTCGGCAGCCAGAGGCACCTTGCAAGCCGTCTGCCCCATGTTTACCTGGACCTTGCCGATGGCGGCGGCCACCCGCAGCGCCTCCCCGTGCAGCTCGCGCACCGAGGACCCGACCGAAATGACGAAGCCGTTCATCGTATAGCGAACCCGATTCCGCTCCTCGTGAACGGTCTTCTCCACCCGGCCGAGAAGGGCGCGCAGTTCTTCCAGGTCCAGCTTGTCGTCCGGAGTGATCATGACGTAATTCGCGAAGACGCTCCAGCCGCACGTCGCCGTCATCTCTTCCGGAGAGTCGATCCATTCCCTGGCCAGCTCCAGCGCATAAGGGCTCTCTGCCGTCACGGAAGCCACCGTATATTCGGACAGCATGTACCAATTCGCTTTTTCCACCCAGTCCCGAAGCAGTTCCTTATCCGCCGACTTCGGATCGATCGTCAGGCCCGCCAGATACATCGCGTCGCTATTGCCCGTCTTGTACAGCTCCCGGACCAGCCCCTGATCCTTGCGGACGTCCTTGACCAATTTTTTCAGATCGCCGACCTTCACTCCGTATAGAGGCTCCTGCGCCCCATGCCGGACAAAAGTCGACTTCGTCTGCTCCGTGCCCATCTCCGCGAGCTTGTCCATCACCGCTTCCAGCTTCATTCGCCTCGCCCCCTCCGTCGTCTAAGGATAATAGAGCCATTATACCCCGCGGCCGACGATCCTCCAACGATCCGGACAAGCTTTTGCATTTTGCCGGCAGGACGGCTATGGTGGAACTTAATAGAAAGGCGGCGATGCCATGTCTTCCGCAAACTATCTCTATACCTACGCCTGCCACGAGGACGAGGAATCGTTGTGCCGCCTCGAGCTGACATCCCTTCTGGGGGTCTCCCCGCTTCCGGGCTCTCCAATCCTGCGAAGCGACAGCCTCGTCGATCCGAGCCGCAGTCCGTTCATTCGCGAGAGAATCGATCCGGTCTGCGAGGGAGACAGCCTGGAGAAGCTGATCCGGCAAGCCTCCGGCATTCGGCTGGAAGAAGGCCGGTCTTTTAAAGTCTTGTTCGTAAAAAAGAACGATCTGGACGCCGCCGGCAAAATCGAATTCGAGGAACAAAGGCGGCTGGAGCGCGAGGTAGGCGCCGTCATTCGAGGCCGCGTCGACGTTCGCCGACCCGACCGGATCTTCGGCCTGGTCCCTTGCGAAGGACGCTGGTATCTGGGGCCGTATACGGACAATCAAGCAATCTGGCTTAAGCACGTCAAGAAGCCGAGAGACTATTCGATCGCGCTGCCCGCCCGGGTGGCCAGGGCCGTGACCAATATCGCCGTTCCCCGGCCCGAGGGCGTACGGGCGATCGACCCTTGCTGCGGCATCGGAACCGTGCTGGTCGAGGCCCGGTCGATGGGCATCGATATCGCCGGAAGCGACATCAACCCTCTCGCGGTCGAAGGAGCGAGAGAGAATCTCGCGCACTTCGGCCTTCCGGGGGACGCGGACGCGCGGGCGATCGAAGACATTCGGGAGAACTACGATGTCGCCATCGTCGATCTCCCCTACAACCACGTCACCCGCCTATCCGGCGAAGCCGAATGGCGGATTCTCCGCGAGGCCAGGCGAATCGCGCGCCGCGCCGTCGTCATCTCGCATCGGAACCTCGAAGGCGAGCTGGCCCTTGCGGGCTTCGCGATCGAGAGCCGTTGCGAAGCCCGCAAGGGCGCCTCGTTCGTCCGTCATATCGCGGTTTGCCGTTGAGAGCGGCCGTACGCGGTTCAATTCCTTCCGGCCGAGGCCAGGGCTCTCGCCTTCCGGGCCTGCTCGCCGCTCTTCAGCGTGCCGCCGCCGAAGATCAAGTAGCCGACCGTGATTACGATCGAACAGAGAATAATGAGCCCGAGAACCCCGTATACCCGCTCGAAGGCATGAGCGAGAGATACTTGCTTCTGGCGCTCCAGCAGAAGGCCGAGCAGCGCGACGGAGATCGAGCCTCCGAAGAACTGGATCAGTTGAAGGAAGCCCATCCCGGAACCGACCAGTTTCTTCGGAAGCAGCTGCGTCGATTCGTTGTTCAGGGACGAGAGGGACGCCGTAAAGCACGGGGAAATAAAGAGATAGCCGATAAGCACGATATAGGGGGATTTCCCCAGCGCCAAGGCAAAGAAAATCATGGCGGCCGCCAGCACGGCCTGTCCGAGCAGAAGGAAGCGAAGATTGCCGTATTGGTCGATCCACTTGCCGACGAACCGGGAGACCAGCGTGCTGAGAATGGCTCCCGGGGCGATAAACAGCCCGACGGCCATGGCCGACTTCCCGAACAGGTCCGAGAGGGCGAGGGGCATCAGGAACAGGTTGCCCAGATTCAGCATGAGCAAGCAGAAGCCGATGACCATCAAGTACTTGTAGCCCTTGAGCCGGAACAGCTCGGGATTGACGAAGCGCGATCCGCGCCCTCTCCTTAGCCAGAGAACATGAACCGCGATCGAAACGATGCTCACGGCCAGCCAGGCGAGCGACAGCTGCGTGACCGAGAGCAGCAAAGAAGTCGCGTTGATCACGGTAAGCGCGGCGCCTGCCGTATCGAAGGGCTCATTCGCCTTCGTTCGCTCCGTCTCGCGGGGCATCAGGCGGAGAAGCACGGGAAGAAGGACGAGCACCAGGCAGGTAATGCCGAACAGGCCGTTCCATCCCCAGTATTCGGTGACCAGCCCGCCGATAATCGGACCCAGCCCGAATGCCATCGCGCTTCCGCTCGATATCATCGCGATGGAGCGGCCTCGACGTTCGACGGGGATATATCGGCTGACCATGACGAGCCCCATGCCGGCCATCGATCCCGCCCCGGCCGATTGGAGGATCCGGGCCGCCAAGAGCACCTCGAAGCTGCGGGCGAACAACCCGACGACGGAGGAGAGTCCCAAGATAAGCAGCCCGATCGCGAGCAGCCGCCGCAGCGGCGCGATATCGGTCAGGCGGCTATAGATGACCGTCGACAGCGCGTAGCCGATGGAATAGCTCGAGATGACCCACGAGCCCAAGTCGGCGGTAATGTCGAGGTCTTGAATGATGCTGGGCATCGACACGTTGAACATGGTCGTATTCATGACGACGATGAAGATGCCGATCGTCCAGATCGGCATCACGATTCGATCTTTCAAGGCGTACACATCCTAACTGCAGCTTTCTTGCGATATCTTACCACTAAACTATCCTACCTCCCGAACGCTCGGTTGAACAATCCCGAAATGGCGGGACTCTGCGCCTTCAATCGCCGAGTTAGGAGGAAAGACCCCCGCGTAGGCGGCTTTACGGCCGATTGCTTCTACGCAGGGGTCTTCCTGTTCTCATGGCGATCGATTATTCGTCGGCCTCGGCCAGATGCTCCCGGCAGAACGCCGCAAGCTCCTTCTCTTCCTCCGGCTCCATGTCGTAATCGAGAAGTCGGCCCGTCGTTCTCTCCAGCAGCTCATAGCGGACGACTCCGGACTGCTCCCCGTCTTCCTTGTAGATGACGCGAACGCGCACGCCGTTCTCGGAATGCAGCTCGTCGTCCTCCGGAACGTCGATGTCGATGAGGAACTCGTATCTCTTGCCGGCCAGGATCCCGAAGGGATCCAACACCTGCTCCACGCTGTATTCGGTAATCGCAAGCATATGATTTTTCCTTTCCGGAGCCTTACAGCTCTACCATCCAGCCGAACGGGTCTTTTTCCCTGCCGTATTGAATGCCGGTCAGCGTGTCGTACAGACGCTTGGATAACGGACCGGTCTCTCCGCCCCCGATGACGAGCTTCTCGTCCTTGTAGCTCAGCTCTCCGATCGGCGAGATGACGGCCGCCGTTCCCGTGCCGAACGCTTCCTTCAGCTCGCCGGAGCGGCAAGCCTCCACCAACTCGTCGATCGGGATCGGCCTCTCTTCGACTTCGATGCCCCAATGGCGCAGAAGCTGGATCGCCGAATCGCGCGTGATTCCGGCCAGGAAGCTGCCGTTCAGCGCCGGAGTGACGACCTTGTCGCCGAGCTTGAAGAAGACGTTCATGCTGCCGACTTCCTCGACGTAACGGCGATGCACGCCGTCCAGCCACAGCACCTGCGTGTAGCCCTTGGCCGAAGCGCCTTCCTGCGCCTTAAGCCCGGCCGCGTAATTGCCCGCGGTCTTGGCGGTGCCGACGCCGCCTTCCACCGCGCGAACGTAATGCGACTCGACATGAATGCTGACCGGGTTGATTCCTTCCGCGTAATAGGAACCGACCGGGGACATGATGATCATAAACAAATATTGCTGCGACGGGGAGACGCCGAGCAGGGGCTCCGTCGCGATGACGTACGGACGAATGTAGAGAGAGGTTTCCGGCTCGCCCGGAATCCAGTCGCTGTCCACCCGGACAAGCGACATGAGCGCCTCCAGGAACAGCTGCTCGTCGATCTCCGGAATGCTGAGGCGATCGTTGGACAGGTTCAGGCGCTGCAGGTTTTTGCTCGGGCGGAACAGCCGAATCCCGCCCTCCGCCGTGCGATAAGCTTTCAATCCTTCGAATACGGTTTGACCGTAATGGAACACCTTCGCAGCCGGATCCAGGGAGATCGGCTGATAAGGCACGATCCGCGGATGATGCCACCCTTGCCCTCCGTCGTAATTCATGATGAACATATGATCGGTGAAATACTTGCCGAATCCAAGTTCGCTAACCTTCGGTTTCTTCTTCGGAGACGCCGTTCGCTCCAGCTCGATAGCCCATCCCATGTGCGCAGCCTTCCTTCGCTTGTATAGATTGTGCTTTTATGATAACAAGTTTTCGACTATATTTAAAATATCGGTATGATACGTTATCGATACCTTTACGGTATACTCAGGGGGCGGATTTATGGATCTGCGTCAGCTTCGCTATTTTCTGGCGGTCGCCGAGCAGGGGCAGGTCACCCGCGCGGCCAAAGCGCTCAATATGGAGCAGCCTCCGCTCAGCCGGCAGCTCAAGCTGATAGAGGAGGAGCTCGGCGTCCTGCTCTTCGACAGAAGCGGAAGAAGCTTCACCTTGACCGCGGCCGGGCAATTGCTCAAGAAGCGCGCGGAGGCTCTGCTCGGCCAATTCGACGAGGCCCTGTCGGAAGTCAAACAGCTCGAAGAGGGGCTTGTGGGAACGCTGGCCATCGGCTCCGTCGTTTCGTGCATCTCGCTCCTCCCCAGTAGAATTCGCGAATTCGGACGGCGTTACCCCCGAGTCACCTACAAAATTCAAGAAGGGGATCATTTCCTGCTCGGGCATTATCTCGACACGAGACAGATCGAGCTCATTCTGTCCCGGCTCCCCTTCGAGGCGGGCCTGGACGAAGAGCGCTATTCGATCAAGCAGCTGCCGTCCGACCCATTCGTCGCCATTCTCCCAAGAAGCTGGTTCCCTTCGCCTCCGCCGAGCTCCCTACGGATGGAGGACATCGCCGGCTATCCGTTCCTGACGCTGAAGACGGACCAGACGAAGGGCATGCACGAGAGGGTCATCAAGCTGTTCCGCGCCTACGGCCTCGCCCCTTCCATTCTGTGCGAATGCTCCAGCGTAGCGATCATCATCGCCTTCGTCGCCGCCGGGATCGGAGTGACCCTGCTCCCCCGCTCGGTCATCGCTTCATTCCCGTTAAACGAGATCATCGTCTGCGATATTCCCAATACCGAGCTCCAATCCGAGGTCGGCATCGTCTGGCTGAAGGATCGTTATCTGTCCAAAAGCGCCCAGCGCTTCATCGAAATGTTTTCGGAGGAGGAGTCGTCCCCATGAACGGTCAACAGCTTATCGATAAAGGTCTCGCTTATCCCGGAACCAGCCTGCGGTATCCCTTCGATCCGGAGATGCCCGTTTTATTCGTCGGGAGCAAAATGTTCGCCCTGATCGGCGTAAGGTCCGGCGCCGCCAGCGTCAACCTGAAGACTTCGCCGGAAGAAGCCTGGCTTCAGCGCGAGACGTACCCGGGCTCCGTTCTGCCGGGCTACCATATGAACAAGAAGCATTGGAACACGGTGCTGCTGGACGGAAGCGTTCCGGACTCGGTCATCGAAGAGATGCTGGAGGCTTCCTATCGCCTCGTCCGGGCCAAGCTGACCCGGGCGGAGCGCGAGGAGATCGAAGCCGCGAAGAAGAGCTAGCGCCCCCAAGCGCTGGCTCCTTTCATTTGACAGGGAGCCCCCTTCGATTTACATTGGACACATCGTTGTTTAACCCATTCAACCATTCCAGCGAAGGAGGTGAACCGGCGTTTCCGTTAGGGAACGTCGGCTTAACGATGCGGATCTCGGACGGTTTGGAGATGCTGGATCTTACCCTTAACGCAGGCGACCGGAAGATGACGATACATCCGACCGTTCTCTATGGCCCCGAAGGCTGGGTGCTCGTCGACACCGGCATGCCCGGCTCCCGTCCCCTTATCGACAGGCTGGTCCAAGAAGCCGGAATCCCGGAGACCGACCCAAGCGCCATCCTGCTCACCCATCAGGATATCGATCATATCGGCGGACTTCCCTCTTACCTGACGGATAGAGCGGACCGGCCGCTTGTCTATGCCCACGAAGAGGATCGGGGAGCGATCGACGGCGAGAAGCCGATGCTCAAGGTGACCGCCGAACGAATGGAGAGCTTGCTTCTGGCCATGGCGGACCCGGTGCGCAAGGCATTCGAGACCGCCTACATCAGACCTATCCGGCCGAACGTCAGCCGCACCTTCTCGGACGGAGAGAAGCTCCCTTATGGCGGAGGCTTGGTCGTCATTCACACCCCCGGCCATACGCCGGGTCATGTGTGCCTGTACCATGAAGCGAGCAAGACGCTGATCGCCGGCGACGCCATGACCGCAGCCGACGGGGAACTGCGCGGACCCAACCCCGCAGTGACGCCGAACTTGCCGGAAGCGATAACCTCCCTGGGCAAGCTCGGCTCGTTCGACATCGAGACCGTGATCTGCTACCACGGCGGGCTGTACCGGGGCGAGGCGAACAAGCGGATCGCCGAGCTGAGCCGACCATCGTGAAGAATCTCGCGATCGCGCTGCTTCTTAGCCTGGCGGGCGGCCTCCTCTTCACCGCGCTGCAAATCCCGCTTCCCTGGCTGCTCGGGCCGATGACCGCCGCTTTCCTCGGCACCCGGTTCCCGAAGCTCGTCCAGCCCCGTTGGCCCGGTTCGATACGCGATGTCGCCCTTATCCTGATCGGCTATTCGATCGGGCTGTCGTTCTCGTCCCATACGCTGCGGGAGATGGGCCATCAGCTGCCGACCATGCTGCTGATGACGACTCTGCTGCTCGTCGCCAGCACGGCGATCGGATTCGCCGTCTCCAAGCTGACCGGCATCTCGTTCCCCACCGTTCTCATGGGGAGCATTCCCGGAGGGATGAACCAGATGCTCGTTCTGGCGGAGGAGACGAAGGGGATCGATATCACCGTCGTTACGTTCCTTCAGGTGTCGAGGTTGATGATGATCATCTTCTGCGTTCCGTTGCTCGTGTTCAGCCCGGTGTTCGGCGGCGCCCATAGCCAGGACCTCCTCCCGACCGAAGCCGCCGCCCGATGGGGCGACCTCTTCCCGAATGTTCTCGTATTCGGGGTCGTCTGCTTCGCGGCGGCTTGGCTCGCCAAGCGCGTTCGGTTCCCCTCCGCCTATCTGCTCGGGCCGATGATCGCCACCGCCGTCGTTCAAGGGCTTGGCCTCGACGGACCCGCGCTTCCGACCGGGGTCCTGAACGCCGCCCAGCTGATGATCGGCACCTATGTCGGACTTCTGCTTCGCCCGGAGAAGCTGGAGAACAAGCTCCGGCTCGTAACTCTCGCCGCGCTTAGCGGAGCGGCGCTGCTCGGAATCGCGCTCGGCCTCTGCGCCATGCTGACCGTGCTGCATCCCGTCTCCCCGATGACCGCCTTCCTGAGCATGTCTCCCGGCGGCATGGACCAGATGGGCATTATCGCGCACGAGGTTCGCGCGGACATCGCGATCGTGACCAGCTACCAGATCTTCCGGACCTGGTTTATCTACTTCGCGATTCCTCCGCTGATCCGGCTATTGTTCAAGAGGCTGGAGAAGCGAGCGGCCCTAGCCTCCGCTCAGAAAAGCTAGAGAATGCAAAAGACCACCGCTTTCTCTGGTGGTCTTTTGCATTATAAGTTTCTGTAAATGCTAAAATGATTTTGGGATAGATTTTATTTCTTTCTACGGAGAAGTAATTTCATAATGTATAGAACGAGTAGAGCTACCGTAATAATTACAAGGATATAATTCTTATCATCAACTCTTGTGCTAATTAATACTGAGATAATGATTGCTGATAAGAAAATTACGATATCTTCTATTTTGCTTTTGAGTAAGCGGTTTTTCTTAAAGATACGAAAGGCGAGCAAGGTTAATATTAGAATATAGGCCGTAAAACCAATAATATCTAATATAACAATCCCTCCAAGCGTTACCAATCTGTCATCATGTCAATTGTATCAAACGCAGCTTCCAAGTCATCTTTTGCATCTCCAAAGGCAGCGATTGCATATGCCGCCGCAACGGCAGCGGCAACAGATACACTCGCAACACCGCCTGGACCTATAATTGGTGCTGTACCAAGAGCTACGCCAGCTGCTGTAAAGATAGCTGCATATGAAATTCTATATGCATTATATCCACCTTCGAATGTGTCCACATCAGCTCTTGCACGTAAGAAGTATTCATTCGACGTGTTAACGAAACCAGAAAGATAGGTTCCTTCGCCTTCACCGTGACCATTACCTTCGCCAACCCAATTGTAATTCATTGATTCGTAGCATTGAAAGTGATAAGTTGTCCACGCTGAATTAGCACTATAATACGAACAAAGATTTGGATATAAAATTCCACATACAAAAAAATCATTAATATTCTCTTTTGTTTACGGGATTTCTAATTGGGTATATAAGTTCAAACAAACTTGTCCATGAAACCTCGGCACCTTAAACGCAGCAAAGCCCGGAGAGGCCGATCGTCGGCTTCTCCGGGCTTTGCTCTTGCAGGCGGGACCGCCTTACGATAGGGCGGCCTCGGCCAGGTTGTTGTCCTTCTTGATCTGCTTGCTCCGCAGCTGTCCGCAAGCGGCGTCGATGTCGGCTCCGTGCTCGAGACGAACGCTGACGCTGACCCCTCTTTTTTTCAACGTGTCGTAGAAGGCTCTTACCGCTTCCGTCTCGGTCCGCTGATACTGGCTGTGCTCGTCGACCGGATTGTACGGGATCAGATTCACGTTCAGCAAATCCCTGCGCTCTTCCCCGAGCAGATCGGCCAGCTCGTTCGCGTGCTCGACCCGATCGTTCATGTCCTTCAGGAGAATGTACTCGATCGTCGTCCGGCGGTTCGTCTTCTCGAGAAAATAATCGATGGCATCCATCAGCTTCTCGATCGGAATCGCGCGGTTGATCTTCATGATCCTCGTCCGCAGCTCGTTGTTCGGCGCATGAAGGGAGACGGCCAGATTCACTTGGAGACCCGTATCCGCGAACTCGCGAATCTTGTCCGCCAAGCCGCTCGTCGAGACGGTAATATGCCTCGAGCCGATCGCCAGACCCTTATGGTCGATCACGACGCGAATGAAGTTAAGCACGTTCTCGAAATTATCGAACGGCTCCCCGATTCCCATGACCACGATATGGCTGACCTTCTCGCCCTGGCCTTGCGCGTCCAGATAGAGCTGGACCCGCATGATCTGTTCGACGATCTCGCCGGCCGACAGGTCGCGGCTCTTCTTCAGCAGCCCGCTCGCGCAGAAGCTGCAGCCGATGTTGCAGCCGACCTGGGTCGTCACGCAGACGGATAACCCGAACTTGTGCTTCATGAGCACCGTCTCGATCAGGTTGCCGTCTTGCAAGCGGAAGAGGAACTTGCGGGTTCCGTCCGCCGATTCCTGCTTCAGATGCTCGGTCATCGTCACGAAGACGAAGTTTTCCTCGAGCAGCTTCAGGCAGTCCGGATGAACGTCCGTCATCTCCGCGAAGCTGCCGACTCTCTTGCGATAGAGCCATTCCCATACTTGGACGGCCCGGAATTTTCTATGTCCATGCTGCGCCAGCCAATCGACCAGCTGCTCCTGCGTTAATCCGTAAATGGATGCTTTATTCACTTCATACCCTCTTTTCGACCCGGTGGGCGTTCTGCCTTTTATTGTCCCAGAGATTATCGAAATACACAAGGGCGTCCGGTTGTCAATCAGACCTCAGTCTGATCCGACTTCCCCCCTTGCGATGGGGGATATCGAGCCGGCTTCATGGTACAGTATGGATAAAGCGATAATGGAAACGTGAGCTGATCAATAAAAAGGAGAGAGTCGCATGAGTGTAAATCGCGGGTTGGTTCCGGGCGCCTTGCTTATTATTCTAGGTATTCTGTTGTTCTCCCAGGGAGACCGTTCCTTCAGTACGGGAACCCTATTCGCCTACGGCTGGCCGACGATGTTCGTCATCCCGCTGGGCGTGTTCTTCCACTGGCTGTATTTCTTTATGCTGCACCGCCGGGGAGTCGGCCTTCTGGTGCCGGGCGGCATCCTGTTCATCGCCGGTATCGTGTGCCAGCTATCCGCTTTAACCGATACGTGGGGCATTACTTGGCCGGGCTTCATCTTCGCCGTCGCGTTCGGATTGTTCGAGCTCTATTGGTTCGGAAGCCGCAACCGCTGGCTGCTCATTCCGATCGCCATTCTGACCGCCCTATCCCTGCTGTTCTTCACCGTGTTCTCGATCGGCTACTTGTTCAGCAGCCTGGCGCTCTCGCGTCCGTTCGTCGCGGCGGCCCTCGTTCTGATCGGCGGATTGTTCATCCTGATGCGCAAGAAAGAGCGCCATATGTAACCGAGAAGGAAATTCTAAAGAAACAGGCTGTCTCCCGCGGGCTCGAACCCCGGAGGCAGCCTGTCTGCGTTGTTAGGAGCGTTAAAGCAAATTCTTAAACGCATGGCGAACGACGTTCCCTCGGCTGATAATGCCCGCCAGAACCCCGTTCCGCTCCACCGGGAGCTTCTTGATCCGCTTCTTCCCCAGGATGGCGGCGACGTCCTCGATCTCTTCTTCCCAGTCCACGGTGATGACCTTCTTCCGGGCGATTCCCATGACGTTAAGATCGAGCAGTCTCTTGGTCCGCTCCTCGAACGGCTCCCGATTCTCGTCCAAGCGAACGAGGAACGCGTAGGAGATCGAGTCGAACATGCCGTGCTCCGGCCTGCCGATAAAGCGCATGATATCGCCGTCGCTGACGTAGCCTACGATCGCGTTGGCTTCGTTCACGACCGGCACGCCGCTGATTCCGTGGTCGATGAACTTCTCGATGACCCTGCGGACCGTGTCGCTCTCCTTCACCTTATACACTTGAGTGATCATCACGTCTCGCGCTTTCATCGCAGTCCCCTTTTCCTGCAAAAGTCAGTGCCGAAACTACGCTGTTTCTTTCATTTTGTGCAATCTCCTGGCGGGCTGTCAATCGTTTTCGGCGGATCGCGGTCCTCGCAATAGACAGAGTATGTCCCTTACGCTCGATGAAACACGGCCGCCGCACATTCGTACAATCTTCAAGAGGAGGTTATACGATGAATGATCATTCCGTTGATACCGTTAGGATCGAAATGGAGCTGGCCTTGCTGATTCGGCGAGTCACCTCCATCGCCTTGGACCGCAAGCTCGGCATTCTGGACCGTTCCGCTTACCTTCTGCTGGACCACATCTCGACCCACGGTTCGATCGGAGTCAAGACGCTGGCGGAGAAGCTCCAACTGGATATCTCGACCGTCAGCCGGCAGGCTTCCGCCTTGGAGCGGAAAGACTACGTCCTGAAGATTCCCGACCGGGAAGACGGACGTTCGTTCACGCTCGAACTGACGGAGAAGGGAACCCGGGCCCTGACGGAGACCAAAGCGAAGCGCATCGAACGCGTGGAGAGCTTGCTGGAAGCTTGGCCCGCGGAGGAACGGGAGCAGTTCGCTTACTTGCTGCACAAGTTCAACCGCAGCTTTCTGTAAGCCGAGCCATATGAAAAAAGGGCGGCCGAGGTGTTCCCGAATTCGATTTCGTGTAAAATAGAGCTGAAGACCTGATCGGACATGCTTATACTGTCGAGCAGGGACAGAATTCGACGGGAGGACGCCATCGCATGTCGCTGCAAATTTTCATCCTAGGTATCCTTTGCGAGGGACACCGTCATCCCTACGACATTAAGAAGATGTTCAAGCGGGAAAGCCTTGCTCCCGAGGTCCGCATCTCCGACGGGACGTTATATTACCATTTCGAAGCTCTGACGAAGCAGAAGTATATCGAGAGAATCATGGTCTCGCGGGAAGAGAACAGGCCGGAGAGAACGCTGTACGGAATTACCGAGCTCGGCCGGGAAGCTCTCGTCGAGATGATTTATAAGAACTTCCGAAGCTTCAAGGAGGTCAGCGATCTCTACCCCTGCATTCTATTCATCCATCACGTGAGCCGCGAACGGGTGATCGGAATGCTGGAGGACTGCATCGCGGCCGTGAACCAGAAGATCCAGCGATTCGAGAGGATTTGGAACGACGTTCCGCCGGACTCCTCCGAGCATCCGATCGTCTTGAACGCCAAGATCCTGCAGGAGCACGCCATGAATAGGGCCAAGACGGACCTGGAATGGCTGGAGAAGGTGCTGAACCGCACCAAATCCATCCCATCCTAGCGTCGACGTTCCCTGCCCGCCGTCTATGATTCCGATCACGGAAAGCCCCGCGGACGGCAGGAAAAAATGACAATTCCATGAACGAATTCCTTGAAGGCGCCCTATCCGGGCGTCTTTTGCTGTTTTCGGCGCCCTCTGGGCTAAACTTCCCGGTTGACATGTAAGAGCTTACGGAGTTATTCTTCAAAACATATTACTTTAATTAGAGTATTCTAGTTTGGGCATATCCCATGAGGGAGGAGTACAAAATGAAAAGCGTATTGACTTTGTTGAAGCAGAAAATGGTCATCGGCGGAATTTTCATGGCGGTCTTCTACCAGATCGTCTTTATCACCATTTACATGAGCGGCTACGGAGCGATGACGGACAATTTGAACAAGCTCAGCGTCGCCATCGTGAACGAGGACGAACAGTACGGCAAGGAGATTGCCGACAGCTTGGCCGCGCAGCTTCCGTTCAAGCTCATCACGGACGCGAACCTCGCTAACGCCCAGGAAGAGCTGGACAACCGCGATCTCCATATGATCGTTCATATTCCGGAGAACTTCACCGAGAAGCTTCAGGCGGAGGGCGAGCAAGCTCCTCTCGACTTCTTCATCAACCAGTCGAACCCGGCGATGGTCTCTTCTTCGATGCAGCAGGTCGCGACGCAGCTGACGGCGACGCTGAATCAGCAGTTCGCCGCGCAGAACGCGGAGAAGCTCTTCGCCGCCCATAACATGCCCGAGGAGCAGGCCAAAGCTCTGGCCGCCGGGATCGCTGCGAAGCTGGCCGCGGAAGTCGATCTCACGAATCCGATTCCGGCCGGCATGCAGAACCAGGTGGCCCCGATGTTCCTGTCCATGGTGTCCGTCGTCGGCGCGATGATCTTCGCCATGCTGGGCACGGGCGCGGCGAAGAGCCTTGTCCCGACCTTGGGCAAGTGGCGCGCCTTCGGCGCTTTCCATGGGGTCAGCGCCATCGTCTCCGTCTTCGCCCCGGTCGTGGGGCTGTCGATCGCCTTCGGCTTCCACGGCTACGGCTTCGAGACCTTCTTCAAGATGTGGGGCTTGCACGCCCTGGAGATGTTCGCCGCCATCGAGTTCATGGGCATCTTCTTCTTCCTGCTGGGTCAAGCGGGGATGCTGGTTTCATTGTTCTTTATCCTGGTTCAATCCATCACGAGCGGCGTCATGATGCCTCAGGCCGTCATGCCCGACTTCTATCGATTCCTTAGCTACATCTCCGTCATGTTCTACAGCGCGCAAACGGACATGAGCCTCATGTTCGGCGGAGGCAAGGCGGGCGAGCACATTCTCGGACTTATCATCATTGCCGCGGCCGCGATCTTGATCAACGCGATCATCTACTGGCGGAAGACGGCCAAGACGCAAGAAGCCGCGCCCGCCGGCGTCTTCGCGACCGAATAACCTAGAGAGATGAGGTGCCTGAATTATGAAAAACGTGCTTATGTTATTGAAAAACAAAGCGTTCATCACCGGCTTCGTGATGTTCCTCTTCTTCCAATCGTTGATGCTGCTTGTCTTCCTGCCGGGCTATACGGCCATTCCCAAGAACATTCCCGCCATGACCGTCGCGCTACTGAATAACGACAAGGGAGAGACGGGAGCCGAGATCGCCAAGGGATTAAGCCGGCAGCTGCCGTTTAAGCTGGATACTCACTCCTCTCTGGAGCAAGCGAAAGAAGATCTGGAGAACCGGGAGATCCACATGATCATTCAAGTTCCGGAGGACTTCTCGGAGAAGGTAAGCAACCCGGGCGAACAGGTCAATTTGAATTTCTTCATCAATCAATCCAACCCGTCCACCGCGGCGACGACGATGCAATCCGTCGTCACCCAAGTGACGAGCGCGCTCAATGCCCAGTTCGCCGTCCAAACGGTTCAGGGCACGCTGCAGCAGCTTAACGTCGGCGAAGAAGAAGCAGCGGCGCTGGCCGCCGGCGTTCCGTCCAAGATCGCCGCCAACATGGTCCTGTCGAACCCGGTACCGGCGGGCATGCACAATCAAATGGCGCCGATGTTCCTTCCGATGTCCATTTATACCGGCGCGATGATGTTTACGATGATCTCCTTGAACGGATTCCATGCGCTTAAACGCAAGATGGGCAAGTGGCAGTCGTTCTTCGCCCTGCAAGGAGCCAACCTCGTCGTCTCGATCGTCGCTCCTCTTGCGGGCCTGGCCATCTATTTCCTGATTCAGGGGCATTCCGCCTCTTCCTTCTTCGGCGCGTGGCTGTCGCATTCCCTGGAGGCGATCGCTTCCATCGAGTTCATGTCGATCCTGTACTTGGTGTTCGGACAGATGGGATCCATCGTCAATATTCCGATCATGCTGACCATGACGATCGCGAACGGCGCGGTCATGGCTCCGGAAATGATGTATCCGTTCTTCAAGTTCCTGAGCCAGTGGACCGTGATGTATTACCCGGTTCATCTGGACTTCAACTTCCTCTTCGGAGGAGGCGGAACGGGAGAATTGCTGCTCAAGCTGGCTCTGTACGCCGTCGTCTGCATGGCTATCGTGCTCGGTCTCCACTTCTGGAAGTACAACAAGAAGGAGGTGACCCCCGCTCTGGGCGCGGCCCCGGCGGCTCCTGCCGCTCAACCCGCGCGCTAAGTTCTAGCTTTTAGCGTCGCACCGACATTTGCCCCGAAATCCCGGAAACGCGGGATTTCGGGGATTTTTTTGTCTCGGTCGAATAGAGGCCTGCTTCGACGGCGATGGATATACTGGCTATGGGACGGTTATCGAACGATCTTCGGCAATTCATGCTTGCTACTTAAGGCAAGCGAGGGTAAAATAAACATATGAGCATATATTCATATGTTTGATTGGAGGAAGCAGCATGAACCGTTCGGCAACGAATTCGTCCGGGAATGATCTATCGATGCATGATCTCGACAGTCCTAAACATTCCGGTCATCGACATGATCATGACGGTCACGGCCACGATCACGGAGATCATGAGCACGGACACCTTGAGCACGGACAGCAAGGTCACAACCATTCCCATTCCGGCCATAGCCATCACGGCCATCATCACCATGGACACGGCCATCACGGCCATTCGCACGCGCCCAACAATAGGAAAGGACTGCTGATCGCCCTCGTGATCACGGGCGGCATCATGCTGCTCGAATTCATCGGCGGTCTAATCACGGATAGCTTGGCGCTGCTCTCGGATTCCGGCCATATGCTGAGCGATACGGCCGCGCTCTTGTTGAGTCTCATCGCGTTCGGGCTCTCGCGCCGTCCGTCCACGCCGCGCCTCTCCTTCGGCCTTCGCCGCTTCGAGATCATGGCCGCCCTCGTCAACGGCGCCGCCTTGTTCGTCATTGCCGGCATCATCGTATGGGAGGCCTGCCAGAGGTTCGCCGATCCTCCCGAAGTCGCCAGCGGCGCCATGACGATTATCGCGGTTATCGGGCTCTTGGCCAACCTAATGAGCGCTTGGTTCCTCATGCGCCAGGGCGACGTGAAGGACAATATCAACATGAAGAGCGCCTACCTCCATGTCCTCGGGGATGCGCTGGGGTCCGTCGGAGCGATCGCCGCGGGCATTCTGATGTCCTTGTTCTCCTGGTACTGGGCCGATCCGGTTATCAGTATTATCGTGGCGCTTCTGATCTTAAAGGGAGCCTGGGGGGTTCTTCGCAGCACGTTCCATATCCTGCTGGAGGGGACTCCGGAGTCGATCGACTCCGGAGAAGTGAAGGAAGCGCTCGGCCGCATCGAAGGCGTTCTCGACGTCCACGACCTTCATATCTGGACGATTACGTCCGAATTGAACTCGCTCAGCTGCCACCTCTTGATCGCGGACGACCGGAATCATCAGGACATTCTTCAACAAGCGGTGACGATGCTTAAGGAGCGCTTCCGCTTAAGCCACTCGACCATCCAGGTCGAGAATTCGCAGTTGAACCACGGCGAGCTTCATTGCTCGTCGGGCGACGCTCCCCGGTCCGCCACGGTTACTCGTCCGGTTCCCGAGGGCGGCCCCGCACGATGAACTCGTCGACGTCCCGGTCGGCCTTCGACTGGTTGCAGGCGTTGCAGGCGCAGACGCAGTTGACCGGAGTCGTATGGCCTCCCTTGGCCCGCGGCAGCAGATGATCGATCGTGTCGCCGTATTCCCCGCAGAAGCGGCAGGTATAGTTGTCGCGGGTAAGGATGAGCTTGCGGAACTCCTTGTTGCTGTAGATCCGGCGGATCGTGTTCCGGTTGACGACCACGGCGGCGTGCTCGCGAACGAGCGTTGCCGCCAGCTCCGGGTCGACCTCCTGGTACCACTTGCGGCCGTTATCCGTCTTGCCGCGCATGCGGATGAATCCTTGCCGCGTCGGCCGCAGGTCGGCCGCGCCGAGCGCCCGGGACGAGGCGTCCGCCCGCGCCGGGGGCCTCTTGCGGGGAAGCGCCGTCGGCGCGGGAGCGGCTATGGACGCAGGCGAAGGAGGAGCGCTCTTCTTGCTCCGTCTTCGCCTGCGTCTTTTCTTCGGGGCCGGGTGCTGCGCGTCGGCCGTTCCGGCTCCCGCGATCGGCGCTTCCGCGGCGGGCTCGGGAGCGGCGGCGGGACCGGTTGCAGCGAGCGGTTCCGCAGACGGAAGCTCCTGATGCTCCGGAAGCTCCGCCTCCCGCTTCGCCTGAAGACGGCAGCTATGGCAAGTGCCGCGCCTGGCTCGGCGTCCTCCGCGGCGCCCGCTGCGGCTCCGAAACTCGGCAAGAGGCTTCTCGTTCCCGCATCTGGGACATCTTTTGGTCGTGATTTCCTTCTCTAAAATCTCCATATATCCATCAAGGAGAATCGCCCCGGGCGGGTCTCCTCTACCTCTCATTCAGATGCATTCTTATTCCAATTATAGCATAAAGATCCCTCCCGGCAGCTTCTTTTGCCTCCCCTTAGGCGTTAGCCGTACGAAAATACCGATACACCTTCCTCAGCTTCGATTCGTGTCTCCCCTTCGGGCTCTCCATGCTGCCGAATTCGAAGAACTTCACCTTCCGGATGCCCACGTAACGGAACAGAGCCTTCTTCATCAGAACCTTATGCGCGTCATGAAGCCAGAACAGCGTATACTTGGCCGGCCCCTTCATCGTCGAGACGCACACGACCGACTTGCCCTTGAGCAGGCCTTCCGGAAGCAGCTTCCCGTTGTCCCGGTAAGCGAAGCCGGAAGCGAACATCCGGTCGATGTAGCCGAGCAGAATCGCGGGCGGCCTTCCCCACCAGATCGGATAAACCATAACGATCCGATCCGCCCACAGCAGCTGCTCGCGGTAACGGGCCAGCTCCGGATCCGCGTGCATGTCCCGCCTTCGCTTCTCCTTGTTGAACACCAAGCGTGGATCGAATTCGTCCTCGTACAGGTCGAGCACCTGAACTTCCATCGGAGCCGAGTGATCTTGGATTCCCTTAAGGACCCGTTGGAGAAAAGCGTAGCTCAAGCTTTCGCGGTTCGGATGCGCGTAAACGACCAACGTGTTCATGAATGCCACCTCGTTAGTTGTCATTTGATAACGAGATAGTATCACCCCTCCATTTAATTGTCAATTGATAATTGTATTATGATAATGAGTTTGTTATCTTTGGGTGTAGAGGTGACGATTGTAATGGACCGCAGCGAGTTGTTCCGCGATTTCATCGCTTTTACCGCATCGGTGCTCGAGACGAAGCACGACTTCACGAAGGATATCCGGATCGAGGGAATCACTCCGGTTCAATACGGCATCCTGGAATACTTGTTCGCTCATCGGGACGAGCCCGTGACGATCAGCGAGATGAGCGACTGCCAGCACATGTCCTTGCCGAATACGAGCCGCGAGCTGCGGAAGCTGGGCGAGAAGGGACTGTGCGAGAAGTTCTCGGATTCCGAGGACAAGCGCAAGCAGTACATCCGCCTATCCCCCGAAGGACAAGCGAGGATGGCCGAGGCCTTCCGGAAAGTGGAAGCCCGGTTCCTCGAGAGAATCCGCGGCATCTCCGACGAAGAGCTGGCGGAGCTCGCCCGGGCGATTCGGTTGCTTGACGGCAAGGTATTCTAGACGAAAAAGGCCATCCTCATTCGCCGGTTGCGGCGGACGGGATGGCCTTACTCTATGGGACGACGGGATAACTACATGCCGCACCGCAATGCACGCCTGACCGCTTCAAGACGACCGAATTCCTGCTCCCGGTCCGGCTCCAAATATGCGCCCTCCGCCCATTCGTTCCACGCGTTTAGGAATACGAACTCGCTTCGGTATTCTCTCCTCGCCTTCTCCAATTGCCGGGTCAAATAATCCTCGAACTTCCTCAGAGTCATTCCGATCGTGCTCTGCCCTTCCGCTCCCTTGCGCGGAGTATTGTCCCAATTCACGAAGGCGCCCGGATAGACGGGTTCACCGTCCCGGTGCGGCGTCCTCTGCAGAATGGAGGTCCAGATGCGGTCGTAGTCCACCGTCAAGTGCGGCTGCCCGCCGACGGTCAATTCGCCCCAGCACGACTGCAGCATTCCGTGCGCGAACGTGTAATGAGGCTCGAATTCCATGCTGGCGTCGAAGCCGCTTCGGGTTCCCGTATCGAAGCCTCCCAGCGTGCGAACGAGATGAAGGCCGCTCAATCCGTGCCTAACGGCGAGCTTTCGCCAATGAAGGAGCATTTCTTCGCATTGGGGAATATGGCCCGGACGATAGATGAGCAGCAGCGGCTTCCCGTCGACCCGAATGTACCGCCGATCCCGGAACGCCTCCAGCAAATACTCGAAATGCCGGGTCCAGTCGTCTTGGTCGCCGTAACGCTGCGGCATCAGGATCTCCGATTCCATCCCGTCCCATCTTCTCGTCCACGGCTCGTTCGCCCACGATAGACAGAACGGGAAGTCCGGCTCCCCGCTCTCCAGCACCTCCCGGAGAGGCTTCTCCAGAAGCTGCTTGCCCTCGAACCAATAGTGGTAATAGCAGAAGCCGTAGATGCCATACTCTTCGGCCAGGCTGGCCTGCTTCGACCGAGCGTCCGGGTCCGTCAGGTCGTAATAGTTCTCGTTCCAAGGAACCCGCGGCTGCTTATGGCCTCGATACAGCGGAACGGCTCGCCTCACGTTCGTCCATTCCGTGAATCCCTCGCCCCACCAACGGTCGTTCTCTTCGATGCGATGGAACTGGGGAAGCAGAAAGGCGATGATTTTCAAATCCGGCTCCTCCCTTAATCGATACGACAATCCGCTACGCGAAGATGGTTCCCAGCAGCTCTTGCCCTTTCTGCAAAAAAGAATGGTGGTACTTGTTAGCCATCAAAGCGCGGGTCGCCAGCAGCCTCCTCTCGTCCGCCTGCATCATGTAGCGCGTGATCAGCCCCTCCGCTTCGGAGAGAGTGCGGTAGGGGAGCCAATGCGTTTCCGATTCCAGACCGACTCCGCGATCGGGCGGCTCTTGGTAGAGCTGCAGCACTCCGCACGCGGAAATCTCGTGCGCCCTGTGAAGGGAGAAGCTCCCGTTGACGATAAGCTTGGCTCCGTTGTAATAGTCCGCCGCTTCCTCCTCCGCTCCGGGGGAGATTGGCCCGCCAAGGTTGTCCCAGCCTTCGCCGATCACCCGAACCTGCAGATTCGCCAAAGCGGGCGAACGGAGCAGCTCGCCTAGCAAAGCGTTCCGATTAACGCTTCCCACGAGCAGGACGTTGGAGCTGAAGCATCTATCCACTTGCTTCGGATAATAGATCCCGGTATCCGCCGCGAAGGGCAAGCATCGGCAGTTCACGCAGCCCAGCTCGCGGTAAACGGGCAAGTTCTCCTCGTTCTGCGTGAACACATGGTTCACCGTTTGAACCAGGCGGAGCTCGGTCTCGGCCGCTCCTTCCCGATCCGACAGCCAGGCGGCTTTGACGACGGACGAGTTCCGCAGAGCGGCCAAGTTCTCCTCCGACGGCAGTTCCTCTCCTCCGAGCACGAGCACAAGATCCAGACTTGGATCGAATACGTAATTCGATAAATTAGCCTCAGGCTTGGCAACGATCACTTCGCGCACGATATGGCGCAAGGACTCCTCCAACAAGAGCGCAGAGACGGCGTTCTTTTCCCGGGCCGTCCCTTCGACAATAAGCACTGTCAACTGCTTCAGCGTTTTCTTGCTGCGCTCCGTCCTCGCCTTAAGATCGCTCAGAAGATGAAGGCTCTCCTGGATGCCCCGGTGCAAGCTTTTCTGATAATCCGCCATCGCTCCAAGAGCCGGATCGAGCTTCTCGGCGAGCGACCTTCTCATTTGGTTGGCGAGCCATCGGTTAGGAGACTGTACGGCCGTCGCCTTCGTCTTGGCCGCTTTTTTCATGCGTCGCCATCCCCTTTCTCCTTACCTCTCGCCGATTACGATGGACTAAGCTACTATATGCATTCGACCATCGTTTGTTTGTAGGGAAAAAGACCAATGTACCCCGATAGATTCTTGTCCATCTATGGCCGTTCCTATTGAAATTGTGTGGGGATACCATGTCCGACAAGCTTCGTCCACATATACTGGTAGAAGACAAGCGCAAAGGGAAGGTGATCGTTCTGCCCACATTCGATCAAGTCGAAATAAACGGCAACATGACGTTGAACGGCGATATGCAGGTTAACGGAGACGTGACCGTCGCCTCGGACATTCAACTGAACGGAAACCAGACGATATTCGGAGACCTTCAAGTGAACGGGAGCGAGACGATCTTCGGGAGCCTGCAGGTGAACGGCAGCCAGACGATTTTCCTCAATTTCCAAGTGAACGGAAATCAAACGGTCGTCGGAAGCTTGCAGGTCAATCAAAGCATCAATACGCTCGGAAGCATCCAAGCCGCAGTACGGATGCTTATCGCCAATCTGCCGACGCTCCCCGCCTCGGTCCCCGCCACTCAGCAGGTTCGCTATTACAATCCGGGATTTCCGAACCAGCCCGGCCTCGTTCTGAAGGGAACGAACGGATCGAACTATGTCTTGTTCGTCGATGCCAGCGGGGGAACTCCCCATCTGGCGATTCAGTTGGCTTAACGAAAAGGCACCTATTCCGATTTCTTGCCGATGGCAAGAGATCGACTAGGTGCTTTTACGTTGCAGTACCCTATTTAGAACTCCGTTTCAATACCCGGACGCCGCCCGCCGGAAGCTCGATTCGATCCCCCGCCGCCTCCGACGATTCCAGGTCGACGTACGGGCGTCCGTCCAGCGGTACCGAGCGAGCTTCTCCGCTGAAGTTCATGACGAAGACGTAGTCGGAATCTCCGTCGGTGCGGATTTGCGCAGTCACTCCGACGGGCAGATCGGCCTCCAGAGCCCGTCGCACCCCCGCCGTTCCCGCGACCTTCCGGTAGAACGCGCCCAGGAAGTCGTCCTTCAAGCGCGTCGCCATGTAATACGCCTGGCCGCGGCCGAGTCGGTTGCGGGTCAAGGCCGGACGTCCGGCGTAGAAATCGTCCGTATAGACGCCCAGAACCTCGGCGCTCTCCGCGTGAATCAGCTCGCACAGCTCATGGGCCTCGTAGGTCCCCTCCAACCCGAGCTCGTCTCCGCCCGCAAGCCGTACCCCGTTGCGGTCATGGTCGTACAAGCCCTCGATCTCCTCCGCCCAGATTCCCAGAGTCCGGCGGAGCGGCCCCGGGAAGCCCCCCAGATGGCAAAGATCGTTCTCGTCGACGACGCCCGACCAGTACGTCGACACGAGCGTTCCGCCCGCTTCCACGAACCGCTCCAGCTTCCGGCCGGTCTCTTCCCGGCACAGGTACAGCATCGGAGCGACGATCAGCTTGTAGCCGGAGAAATCGTCCTCCGAGCCGATCACGTCCGTCGGAACTCCGTGTTCCCACAACGCGCGATGATGCGCGTAGACCGTTCGCTCGTAGCCAAGCCCCATGTTGCGCGGGCCTTGGGCGTCCTTGACGGCCCAGCGATTGTCCCAATCGAACAGGATCGCGGTCTCCGCCGGAGTCGGGGTTCCGACGACCTCGGTCAAGCCCGCCAGCGTTCGGCCCAGCTCGGCGACGTCCGCGAATACGCGAGTATGCTCGTGGCCGACGTGATCGACGACCGCCCCGTGGAACTTCTCGCTCGAGCCCCGGCTTTTGCGCCATTGGAAGTATTGGACGGAATCGGAGCCGTGGGCTACGGCCTGCAGGGAGGAGAGCTTGTGCATGCCGGGACGCTTCAGCTTGCTCACCGACTGCCAGTTCGTCAGGCTCGGCGTGCTCTCCATGAGCAGGAACGGCTTCTTCTTCAGCGAACGGAACAGGTCGTGATAGAACGAGACGTACGCCGCGAGCTGACTGTCGTCCTCGGCCTCGTGCCAGGTCGGGTAGCTGTCCCAAGAGACGACGTCCAGAATGTCCGCGAACCGGCGGTAATCGAGCCCCTCGATCATGTGCATGTTCGTCGTCGCCGGAAGCTCGGGGCCCGCTCCCCGGACGGCCTCGATCTCATGCCGGCAGAAGTCGACGGTCCGGTCCGTCACGAAGCGCCGCCAGTCGAGGTTGTGCGCGTGAACCATCGATTCGCCGTGCGGAGCCGGGGACTCGATCTGCGCCCAATCCGTGTACGTGTGCGCCCAGAACGCCGCCCACCACGCCGAATTCAGCGCGTCCAGGGTGACGTACTTCGCCTGAAGCCACTTGCGGAACTCGGCCTGGCAATAATCGCAGTGGCAGTCCCCTCCGAATTCGTTGGAGATGTGCCAGCCGACGACGGCCGGGTGATTCGCGTACCTCTCGGCCAGCTTCGCGTTCAGGATCGCCGTCTTCTCCCGGTAGACCGGCGACGAATAGCAATGATTGTGCCTCATCCCGTGCAGGTTGCGAACGCGGTTCGCCTCGACGCGCAGCACCTCCGGGTACTTCGCCGACATCCAGGCCGGCCGCGCTCCGCTCGGCGTCGCGAGCCAAGCGTAGATCCCGTTCTTGGCAAAGGAATCGAGAAGGCGGTCCAGCCATTCGAACGCGAATACTCCCTCTTCCGGTTCCAGCGCCGCCCACGCGAAGATGCCGACGGACATGACGTTGCAGCCGGCCAGCTTCATCAGCCGGATATCTTCTTCGAGCACCTTGGGATCGTGCTGCCACTGGTCGGGGTTGTAATCGGCGCCGTGCATCATGACGGGAAGCTTCGGGCTGATCGGCGGAAATCTCTTGTTCATCCTGTTCGTCTCTCCTTTGATCAAATAGTCGTCTTATTCGCTTATTTACCTTTGATCTTAATGGAGTTGTTGCTTATACTCATAGCATAATCGACTCAGAAAATCGGACATTTCGAACATGGAGGAACGCCGCGGATGATGCCCTTCCTGCTCGCCGAATTCGCCGCCATGGAGCAGCGGCTCCCTCTGTACGTCTGCATCGTCGGCAGCCATGAACAGCAAAGGATCGATCGGCCTCTCGGCTACCCCTGCCACCAGCTCTTCCTCTCCCGCAGCGGAAGCGGAACGGTTCGGCTGGAGGGAAGCCCGGCGTTCTCCATGACGCCGGGCACGGTTCTCCTCCTTCCCGCGGGCATTCCTCACGAGTACTTCCCCAGCGACGGGACGGAGGGATGGGATCTCGGCTTCATCGGCTTCGACGGGCCCGCCGCCCGGGCGATCCTGGAGCCGCTCTCCCCCTTCTCCCGGACTCCCTTCGCCGCGGTCGACTTTCCCGGCCTCTGGCGCCAGCTCGAAGCCGTCTGGCACGGCATCAGCCAGAACGGGGAGCAGGCCTATTGGGAGTCGTCCCAGCAGCTCTACGGGCTGCTATTGTCCGTTATGAAAGACCGGACGGCGGTCCGAAGCCCGAAGAAGAAGATTTATCCGCAGGAAGCGGCGAGCGACGCCCTTCGGACGGCCGTCCGCTTCATCCACGATCACTACCAGGACCGTCTCGTCGTCTCGAACATCGCCAGGGCCGCCGGCTATTCTCCCCAGCATTTTCATCGATTGTTCGTTCGCCATTACGGGGTTAGCCCGAATCAATACCTGCTGCAGCTTCGGATGCGCCGGTCCATTCAGCTGTTCCGGGAGCAGCCCGGCATTACCGTCGAGCAGACGGCGCAGCGGCTCGGCATGGAGACCAGTTACTTCATCCGCCTGTTCAAGAGGTTCTACGGCAAGACGCCTAAGCAATATTTAAAGTCCGAGTAAAGAGAAGGAGCGTCGTTGAATTTGGACGAAGGATGGCGAGAGGAATTGGAGATCGCGTTTGCCGCCGCGGAGGACGAGCTCCGGACGCTTCCGGCGGAATTCGGCGAACTGGCCTTGAGGCTGCTGGGACGAAGCAACCCTCTTATTAACGGGGGGAGAGCGAACCGGATCAGCTATCTTCTGCCTTATTGGGTAGGAGAGAACGTGCGCGCGCCGATCGAGCTGTGCCGGGAGCTGGCGATCGGCAACTTGTTCGCCATGCTGCACTTCTTCGTGCTCGACGACGCGATAGACGGGGATGCGGGATGGAGCTCCGCGGATCGTCGCCGGCTGCTCCCGCTGGGCCAGCTGCTGCACGGGCTGTTCTACCGGAAGTATCTCGGAAGGTTCCCGGCTTCGTCCCCGGCCTGGGACCGCCTGAGCGAATACATGAAGCAATGGGCGGCCGCGATGGCCCGGGAAGCGGACTCGGCAGCGGATCCGCGCGACTTCCGGGCGCTGGCCGGGAAGGCCGCCCCGATCAAGCTTTGCGCGGCCGCTTTGCTTCTCGAAGCCGGTCGGCCGGACCGTCTGTCCGCCATGGACGAAGCCGTCGATTTGACCCTGGCCACGCTGCAGCTCTCGGACGATTACGCGGATTGGCGGGAAGACCTGGCGGAGCCGGACGGGAACGCCTTCCTGACGCTGGTCCGGGAGCTGCTTGGCGAGCCGGACGGACGAGTCCCGGACGAGAAGGCGGTGAATCGCGCGCTCTACCACCGCGGCGCTCTCGGCAAGCTGGCCGAGCTGGCGGAAGATCACGGGGCCCGGCTCTCCTCGATCCCGGAGTGCCCCCCAAGTCTCCTAGCCTTCCAACGATCGATGGCGGAAGAGCTGCGAAGGGCGGCCGACGGCATCGATGAAGAAGTGAATCGTCTCCTGCGCGGGGATCGGCTGTCCGGCTTGCTGGCGAACTTGAGCGGAGGCTAGTGGGCTTGCAGGTTTGCGGCTAATGGGCTAGCGGACTAGCGGGCTTGCGGAAACGGCAACGGAGAAGCTTCCTCTTCCAGAAGAGGGAACCGAAGTATCGCTTCGAACCCCTCCCCTACGGCGCTGCGGAACTCGAGCCGGCCCTTCATCAACTCGACGATCCGGCAGGTGGCCATTAGCCCCAGCCCCGTCCCTTCGGGCTTCGTCGAATAGAAAGCTTCGCCCAGCTTGCCCAGCTGCGACTCGTCCATCCCGACGCCGTCGTCCGCGATCGAGACGACCGCCGTCCCCTTCTCCGCGCGGGCTTCGATCCGGATGACCCCTTCCCCTTCGATCGCTTCGATGCTGTTCTTCACGATGTTGATGAGAGCCTGCGCCAGCTTCGAGGAATTCCCTCTGATAAAGAGCCTGTCCGGAGCGCTTAACCGGATTTCTCCGCCGTTCAGCGCGGCCAGCGGACTCATCATCGACTCGACTCTCTTCAGTTCTTCGGTTAAGTCGAGAGGAACGACCGTTTCCGGCTCCGGCTTGGCGAAGGCGAGAAAATCGTTGATGATGCCGGCCGCGCGGTCCAGCTCCTGAATCGCCAAGGCGAAGTGATCCTCGTTATCCTTGCCCGACTTGCGGGACAGAAACTGCAGGAACCCCCGCGTCACCTGCATCGGATTGCGAACCTCATGGGCGACGGAAGCGGCCAGATCGCTGACGACCTTCATTTTCTCCGTTCCCTGCATCTTAAGATGGTAAAGCTCCAGTTTCTTGGAATAAGAGACGACCCGGGTATAATTCTCCGAGATCTGCCGGGCCAGGATGACGATCAGCGCGATCAGCATGGCCGCTACGCCCAACTTCCACAGGACGAACACGTACGGGGTTTCTTGAGTGTAATACAGCACGAGATCCGCTATGGCCGACAAGGCCAGCAGGAGAAATCCCGCCGACAGGAGGATGGAATTCACGTTGCCCCGAAGAGCGTTCCGAATGGACAACGCGAGGATCAGCATCATCTGGACGAGAATAAAGGCGCCAAGCACGGGCACGGTGAGCAGCTCGTAGACGGAGAAGAAGGACTCCCCGATTAGTTTGTAGGCCAGCAGGATCAAGAAACAGAAAACCGAGTACCCAAAGAAAACCCGTCCATATACCGTAAAGAGCTTATATCTCCCCTCAAAAACGGAATTGACGTAGTAATGCAGCGCCGGGAAAAGCACGATCATCCAGATGTCGAACAGGAACAGCATCGCGGGCCCGATTTTCTCGAAGTAGATGTACGGCAAGGGGTTGTAGCTGAGAATCAGCATTCCCGTCGACAGCGCGACGAGACAGAGCGATATCCAGGAGCCCCGTTGGCGCCGGATGAGAAAACCCGAACAAACCAGCATAAGGAGACCGATGGACGCGATCGGAATTCCCAGCGCCATATCGAGGGTCTCCTGCCTGACGAATCGCTCGCTGAGCTCGCCGAATTCGCCGATCCGGACCTCGCCGGCGATCCCGCTTCTCAAGCCGGATATTATCTTTATGTCAATGACGCCCTCTTCGGAGGAGGCGTTCAGCGGAACGAGAAGCTTGTTTCGTTCGAACCGGTACGTCCGGCTATCTTCATGAATCAGCTCTCCCTCCTCGTAGACGGAGATTTGCATCTCGTACAACCGGTCTATGAACAGGGCGGGTCTCGTCCATTGCTCCGTAGGAGGAACAGAGAGGCGCACCCACATGCCGACGGCCCCGTCCGGAAGGTCGACCTGCGGATCGGACGAACCGCTCGGCAGCCAGCCGGCGCTCGGCGACGGGGCGTTCTCGGAAGCGCGGTCGGCATCGATCCACTGGATCTGCCAAGCTTGAATGCGGACGTCCGCGGCGTCCGCATGAACGGAATCAGCTCCCGTCAGCGCGAGAACAAACAAGATAACGACCGCCATCGCGAGCGGCCTCGCCCTCCCTGTCCGAGCCATCATCGCCCAACCTCCCGGTATACAAGACTTTACTACTAGAATACGACAAATTTCGTCATTGGCAATAATATGAATACAAGAAAGGAAAACAAGCCTGAAGAGCGAATTGATTAATCAGGGTAAAAAAGGGAAAAGAGACAGAGGGGGATTGGCGGAATGAGCGCGGATTTCAAGCGTTACGCAGGCAAGGAGATCGACGTCCTCTTCGCCGCGGAGCTGTGCGCCCACTCCGGCACCTGCGTGCGGGGCTTGCCCCGGGTGTTCGACGTTCGCAGGCGGCCCTGGGTGCTGGCGGATGCCGAATCCGCCGAACGGATCGCCGAACTCGTCGACCGCTGCCCTAGCGGAGCGCTCCGATACGAACGAAAAGAGGTGGAATGAGTTGAGCGAATATCAGCAAAGCGCGAACGGATTTTACTTGGGAGACAATCCCGACGATCGGGACGCGGAGATCGAATTCTCCCGCCGAAGCGACGGCACGATCGTCATTCTGCACACCCTGGTGTCGGACCGGCTTCGCGGCCAAGGAATCGGCCAGGAGCTTGTCCGGAAGGTCGTCGAGCTGGCCCGGGAGGAAGGCGTCCGCATCGTCCCGCTCTGCCCGTTCGCCAAGGCGCAGTTCCAGAGAGTGGAGCAATACCAGGACGTATGGGCCCGCTAGGCCCGTTGGAGGCCGTTCAACCATGTCCCAATCGATGATCCGAAGGGCTCTGCCCGTCCTCATCCCCGCGACGGGACTTCTCTACATCTTCGCGATTCCATCCGATCCGGAGCCGGTCAAGCTGCTCTTCAAGCTGATTCCGATGGCTCTCATCATCGGCTACGCTTGCTTGCTCGCGCCCGCGCGGGAACGCCGCGAGCGCAAGCTGCTGCTGCTCGGCTTATTCTTCTGCATGATCGGAGACGGCACCCTCCGCTGGTTTACGGTCGGATTGTCCGCCTTCCTGATCGGCCATTTGTTCTATATCGGCTGCTTTCTTCATCGAAGGCGGATCACCCGCGCGAAGCTGCTCGCGCTCGCGCCTCTTCTCGCCTATGCGGTCTATATCGCGTCGCGGCTGGTTCGAGCCCTTCTCGACTCGGACGAGAAGGACCTGATCGCCCCCGTTCTACTGTACGTGGCGGCGATCTTCTTCATGAGCGTCGCGGCGATCATGAACGGCAACCGGTACGCCATCGCCGGTTCTCTGTTGTTCCTTGCGTCCGACTCGATTCTCTCCTGGAATATGTTCGTCTCGGAGGTGCGCTACTCCGGTCCGCTGATCATGCTTACGTATTACGCGGCCCAATGGCTGATCACAAGCAGTCTGCTGGCTCCGCGGGAACGTCGGCCCGCCGCGGCGGAGCCCCGATCTTCTTCCTTCCGTTAAGCGCCAATAAGCCGTTTGAATAAACGGAGTTCCGACCTCTCCCCTCGCTCTCGGGATGAGAAGCCGGCTTCTTTGTCATGACCGGAATCATAGATAAATCAAGGTTGATGAACAATAAATCGGAGACGATGAGGAAGTTGTGGTAAAGTGGAGTAACGGCACATCTGCCTAGATAAGGAGAACGTATGAATTTTCAAGACTTGAAGCTGATCCCCCCTATTCTTAAAGCATTGGCCAAAGAAGGCTATACGGAACCCACTCCGATCCAGGAGCAGGCCATTCCCGCCGTGCTGGCCGGCCGAGACCTGTTCGGCTGCGCGCAGACGGGCACCGGCAAGACGGCGGCATTCGCCCTGCCTATTCTCCAACGGCTTCAGGAGCAGCCCCCGGGCGCCGCGAAGCGTCCCATTCGGGCTCTTATCCTAACTCCGACGCGCGAGCTTGCCATCCAGATCGACGACAATATCCGCGCGTACGGGCAATTCACCAAGCTGCGGAGCACCGTCATCGTCGGAGGCGTATCCCAGAAGGCGCAGGAGCAGGCGCTAGAGCGCGGATCGGACATTCTGATCGCGACGCCCGGCCGGCTGATCGACCTTCTGAACCAAGGCCTCGTCAGCCTGAAGCAGGTTCAGATTCTCGTGCTCGACGAGGCCGACCGCATGCTGGACATGGGCTTTATCCATGACATGAAACGAATCATCGCCAAGCTCCCTTCCTCGCGGCAGACCCTGTTCTTCTCCGCCACGATGCCGCCGGAGATTACGAGCCTGGTCGATTCCCTGCTGAACGATCCCGCGAAGGTGGAGATCACTCCCGTCTCTTCGACGGCGGAGCGCATCGAGCAGTCCGTCTACCTGGTGGACAAGGAGAACAAGCAGAAGCTGCTCAACCTGCTCCTGGAGGACCGCTCCATCGCTTCCGCCATCGTCTTCGCCCGCACGAAGCACGGAGCCGATCGCATCGCGCGCGGCCTGAACAAGGCGAAGGTGACCGCCCAAGCCATTCACGGGGACAAGTCCCAGAACTCCCGCCAGAACGCGCTGAACAACTTCAAGAGCGGAGCGACCCGCGTGCTGGTGGCCACCGACATCGCCGCGAGAGGGATCGATATCGACGAGCTCTCCCACGTCATCAACTTCAATCTGCCGAACATTCCCGAGACTTATGTCCACCGTATCGGACGGACGGGCCGGGCCGGTCTCAGCGGCGTCGCGATCTCCTTCTGCGATTACGAAGAGCTTGCTTATCTGAAGGACATCGAGAAGCTGATCAACCGGAAGATCCCGCGAGTCGAGGACCATCCGTATCCGATGGCGAATACGGCGCCTTCCGCTCCGGCGCAAGCGCAAGCCGCGAAGCAGCCGAGACCGCAAGCCGCTCAGGCCGGGGGCCGTACGAGGGGCATGCCGCAGGCGAGAACGTCGGCGAAACCGCAAGGCAAGCCGCGTAACCCGGCGCAGTCGACAGGTTCGAAGCCGACATCGGGCAAGCCCTCGCAAGGCAACCGGCCGCGGAGCAATGGATAGAAATAACAACAACTATATTTAATTGCGTTACATTATTTTTTATAGTATAATGAGCTCATTACAAAGGAGGGATCCCCGATGGGCGAACATACATCCGCATCACCTGTCATGGAGATAGGCATCAGTACTTTTCTGGAGGCGACCCCGCACCCGATCACCGGAGAGAAAGTCAATCACGCGGAGAGGCTGCGCCGCGGCGTCGAAGAGATCGTGCTGGCCGAGCAGGTCGGACTCGACGTCTACGCGATCGGGGAGCATCATCGTCCCGATTATGCCGCGTCCGCTCCCGAGCTCGTTCTGGCGGCGGCCGCTCCGCTGACGAAGAAGATCCGGCTGTCCAGCGCGGTCACGGTTCTGTCGTCCGACGATCCGGTGCGCGTCTACCAAGCGTTCTCGACCGTCGACGGGCTGTCTGACGGACGGGCGGAGATCATGGCGGGACGGGGCTCGTTCATCGAATCGTTCCCGCTCTTCGGATACGATCTGAACGATTACGACGAGCTGTTCGACGAGAAGCTCGAGCTTCTTCTGAAGATTCGCCAGTCGGAGAAGGTCAACTGGCCGGGCAGCAAGCACCGCCGCGCCATCGTCAACCTGGGCGTCTATCCTCGCGCCGTGCAAGAGCCGCTGCCGGTCTGGATCGCGAGCGGCGGCAATCCGGAATCCGCCGTTCGAGCGGGAACGCTCGGCCTGCCGATCGTCTTCGCGATCATCGGCGGAATGCCGGAGCGGTTCGCCCCGCTCGTCGCCCTCTACAAGAGAGCGGCGGAGAAGGCCGGACACGACCCGAGCAAGCTGCAGATCGCGTCCCACTCGCACGGCTTCATCGCCGATACGACCCAGCAGGCGGCGGACACGTTCTATCCGTACAACAAAGCCCAGATGGACGGAATCGGCCGCGAGCGGGGCTGGCCTCCGATGAGCCGGGCTTCCTACGACGCCTCGCGCGATCTTCGCGGAGCGCTGTACGTCGGGGATCCGGAGTTCGTCGCGGAGAAGATCGTCTACCTGCGCAAGCACCTGGGTCTGACGCGCTTCTTCCTGCACCTCGACGTCGGCTCCATGCCGCATGGCGAGGTCATGCGCGCCATCGAGCTGCTCGGCACGAAGGTCGCTCCTATCGTGCGCAAGGAGATCGCCCGCATGGAATCGGCGGAATAATCGATTCCCCAAGCCACCGGCTTAGCCCGGTGGCTTTCGTCCGTTCTACGTTGAATCCGTCTCTCTACTATGTAACAATAGGAATGTACAGAATCCGCTTCCATAGCCGATCGGAGGTCCATGAAGTCATGAAAACCATCAAGCTTGGCACCAGCACTCTTGAAGTTCCCGTCGTCGCCGTCGGCTGCATGAGAATGAATTCCCTGGACAAGAAGCAGGCCGAACGCTTCGTCCAAACCGCCTTGGACGAAGGAGCGAACTTCTTCGAGCACGCGGACATTTACGGCGCGGGCGAATGCGAGAGGATTTTCGCCGACGCCATCCAGATGAGCCCGAGCGTGCGCGAGAAGGTCATCCTCCAGTCGAAGTGCGGCATTCGCCCGGACAAGGGCATGTTCGACTTCTCCAAGGAGCACATCCTGAATTCGGTGGACGGCATTCTGAAGCGGCTGAACACCGACTATCTGGACGTTCTGCTTCTGCACCGCCCGGATACGCTCGTCGAGCCGGAGGAAGTGGCGGAAGCGTTCGACCAGCTAGAGCGGTCGGGCAAGGTGCGTCATTTCGGCGTCTCGAACCAGAATCCGATGCAGATTCAGCTGTTGAAGAAGTTCGTGAAGCAGCCTATCGTCGCCAATCAGCTCCAGCTCAGCATCACGAACGCCACGATGATCTCCCAAGGCTTCAACGTCAACATGGAGAACGCGGCCGCGGTGAACCGCGACGGCAGCATTCTCGACTTCTGCCGGCTGCACGACATCACCATCCAGCCTTGGTCGCCGTTTCAATACGGCTTCTTCGAGGGAGTGTTCCTCGGCAACGAGAAGTTCCCGAAGCTGAACGAGAAGATCGACGAGATCGCCGCCCGCTACGGGGTCAGCAACACGACGATCGCGGTCGCCTGGCTGCTTCGCCACCCCGCGAACATGCAGCCGGTGATCGGCACGATGAACGTCGAGCGGCTGAAGGATTGCTGCAAGGCGGCCGACATCCGGCTCACCCGCGAGGAATGGTACGACATCTTCCGCTCGGCGGGCAATATTCTCCCTTAAGGCCATAGCAAGAAGCTGGCGAGGAATCTCCTCGCCAGCTTCTTGCATGATCAGGCATATCGCCGGAGCAATCGCTTTTTTACGCCAATCCAAACGGCCAGGGCGTGCAGGGGCGCGAATAACCCTTTCTGGACGACGAAGGGAAGGTTCGGAAGATAGCTCTCTCCCAAATGGAAAATAACCGCCATCTCCAGGAGATTGCGCGGAACGCCCTTCCCGTTGGTCCTTCCGTCGTTCGTCAGCCCGTACGCGATCCGAAGCATCGGCTCGAAGCTCCGCGCCGGAACGATCCGAACCTTAAAGCGGATCTTTTCATGGCCCGGGTTATAGAACCGATGGACCGACCGCCTGGGCGCGACAAGCTTCTCCCCCGGCTTCAGCACATGCGTCCGACCATCGCAATCGATATAAAGGAGACCCTCCAACGCTTCGAATTCCTCTTCGAAGCTCGTGTGATAATGCAAGCCGTTCCCTCCGCCCGGATTCAGCTCCACCTCGACAAGCTCGTATTGCCGATCCGACTCCGCGGCGGTCACGAGGAAGGTCACGCGATCGCCGATCAGCGGATTCCCGATGGTCCTCTCCCGAGTCATGCGTTCACTTCCTTCGACGCGGTCGCGGCGGCTTTGTCGTTGCCGAGCTTCCCGTAGGTCCATCTTCTCCACAGCCATTCCGCCGGCCCGTAAGCAAAGCGGGACATCCACCAGACGCTGAACAGAATCTCCAGGGCGATAACGATCGAACAATACGCGAGCACCTGCCAAACCGCCAACGTTCCGAATAAGCCGAATCCGGCGAATACCGCGATGGAGATCGCCGATTGAAGCAGGTAGTTCGTCAGCGTCATCCGGCCCACGAGCCGGAAGGGACCAAGCAGCTTCTGGACGGACGGCAGCTGAAGCGCCAGCAGCAGAGACGTCATGTAGAACAGGCTGACGATAATCCCGCAGCCGTAGATCAGCCATTGGGTCACTGCCGCTTCGTACGCTCCCGCCTCCCAATTGCCGAAGCGGATCAGCGCTAGCAAGCCCGTAATCAACACGCTCGCGGAACCCGTGATATCGCGAATCGCCCGAAGCCGGGGGGCGAGCTCCTTCACCCGGCTAAACAAGTCGACTCGGCCGCAATAAAACCCTAGAAGCATCATGCCGAAAACGCCGGGGTACGTAATCTGCTCCATCGCCAAGGCAGGCAGAACCTCTTCGTCGATATGGAACGACATCCACTCGCCGTAATGGCCGGATCGGTAAGCTTCCGTAGCTTCGGCCGCCTCCCGCTCCGCGATCGCATAATTAGCCTCGCGGCTTGCATCCAGGTCGGATGCCGGCGTCAGGAACGACAAGGAGAACGACAGCAAGAACAGAGCCAGGATCGAAACGGCCCAGGTTAGAATCGTCTTGTCCCTTCGGCGGTAGAACAACAGCAGCAGACAGCCCAATATCGCGTAAGTCCGCAGAATGTCTCCGCCATAGAAGAGAAGCATATGCGCCGCTCCGATAAGAAACAGAATCGACATGCGTTTCAGGAAAAACCGGCGGACGCGGACCCCCTTCCGCTCCGCGCGGCTCATGAGGTAGTAGAAGCCTGCTCCGAACAGGAACGCGAGAACGGGGTACATTTTCCCAGAGAAGATCAGCTCGATCATATGCTTAAGGCTGCCGTCAAGCTCGGTCTCCCCCTCGGGGACAACGCCGTTCCGTTCGTAGAATACGGAAGTCGTGCTCATATAAAGAATGTTGACGAGAAAAATGCCGAACACCGCTAATCCTCTCAAAATATCGATAGCGGACAGCCGTTCGGACGGCGAACTAGGCGACAGCTTCATGAATCCTAAATCCTCCTCGCAGTATCGTTCGGGCCCTGCTCTCCACTATAGGGAATATCGCCGCGGCTCGAAATTATCCTCAGGGATACTTTGAGGGATACCGGGTTTTAGGCCGATCGTCGTCTGCAAAAAAAAGACACCTTCGGGAAGGTGCCTTCGACGGGGATTCAGAGCAGCTGCCGCATCAAATCGGCGCGGTTGCGGGCTTGAAGCTTCTGGTAAGCGGACCGAAGATGCTTCTTGACCGTGACCTCCGATACGTAGAGCCTGCGCGCGATATCCGCGTTCGACAGTCCTTCGAGGACAAGCTCCACCGCTTCCCGCTCCCGCTGCGTCAGCTTGCCCAGCATCTCCGCGAGCTTGTCGTCTCTCGCCTCGGTCCTGTCGCCTTGCTCTTCCGCAGGCTCCCGAAGAACGGGAAGACCGGCCTGCCGCAACAGGCTCTCGAATAGAGCCTGGAGCTTCTCCCCCCTCGTATCGAGCACGTACATCGGAGTCGGAGTCGCGCCGTCGTAATACGTATGCGTCGCCCCTTGGAGCTCGCGAAATCCAAGGCTGTAATGGACATCGGCCAGCATCGGATCGGGAGGCGGCGCCGCCACGATGTACCCGCTGGATACCATCAGCTCGAAAATAAGCTCCATCCCCTTGATCGCCAGTAGAGGATTGTAAGGCTCGGCGATGTCGATAAGCCGGATAAAAGAAGCGTGCGGCGAGGGGGAGGCTTCCTTAAGCCGCTCGTAGGCATCGCGGTCCAGACTTCTCAGGTATATCGCCGCGAGCGGTTCCCGCTCCAAATAAGGCAGCATGGCCGCGTTTACGGAGTAGATGACGGACAAGCCGACGGCCCTTCCGTCTTGATTGCGAAGCAGCCGGCCCTGTTCGCCTTCCAGCTCGACCAATTCGCGCAGCGATACGTCCTCCATCCTGACGATATCGAGCGTAGGCGGCTCGCCGGTTCCGGGAGAATCGCCCAGCCTCACGCGATCCTGCAGATAGCGTTCCGCTTCCGCGACGTTGCCCGGGCTTAGAGGCTCCCAGAAGTACCTCTCGTTCTCGGCCGGAGTCACGATCCACTGAATGGACGCGTCCCCGATGTAATAGAAGCATTCACGAACGTCCCATACCGCGCCGGAAGAGCGGGAGGCTTCCAGAATCCGTCTCATGTAGAGATTCGCGCATCCGGCCAGCAACCGCTTGTAGCCGCTTGGCGTTCGATCCCGCATCCCCTTGGCGACCGCCTCGCGCATGAGATCGTGAACGGTCCAGCCTCTTGCCGTTCGGCGGACGAACGATAACCCGTACAGCCGCGCGAAGTCCTCGGGCGGGAGCTCCCTTCCTCCGGTGACGAAGGAGAGCGCCTCGGCGTCGAAATACCTTAACGCGCAGGCCGCCTCGATCCATTGCCGGAGCTCTCCGGTCGGCACCTCTCGGAGCCAATGCTCGACAAGCATCGCCATCCATTCGTCCCCGTTCTCTCCCTCGGACGAAGCGTCCAGCCATAGAGAGGAGGCCGCGAGGGAGAGCGCGAGGGGATGGCCCTTGGTCTTCTCCCACAGAATCTCGCGGCTTTGAACGTCCTCTATTCCGCATAGGGAGAGGTAAACGTGCGACTGCTCGCGATCCAGGGAACCGAGCGAGAATCCCCTCAGCCTCTCTCGCCAGGCCGGCGACTGCATCCAAGCTCCCGAGAGCGGCTTCCGGCTCGCGACAACCACGAGCGCTCGGGAAGGCAGCCATTGAAACAGCCGATCCCGAAGCCAGCGATCCAACTCGAGCAGCTCTTCATAGTTGTCGATCGCCAGAGTCAGCGGCCCTTTCTCCGCGATCTCCTTCAGGCGGCGGAGGCAGCGATCCGCCCCGGTATCCGTTCCGCCGGCCGGCTCCGGCGCGGGAAGCTGGCTCAGCAGATGGAGACAGAAACCGTCCGGCGTGCGAACGAGGTCGCGTCCGTCGATCGCGATGTATGCCGCTCCCTTGCGATAGGACATCCGCCGGAACGCGTCCAACAGCGTCGACTTGCCGGTGCCTCCGGTCCCGTACACGGACCAAACCGTCGGCGTATGATACGCTTCATCCTGTCCGAGGAGGAACCGCTCGTAAACGGCAAGCTCCTTCTCTCGGCCGCAGAAGTAAGCCTCTTCCCTCTTATCGATATCGCTTAACCCTGGTTCTTTCTGCATTCGGGGATTTCTCCTTGCCTCCTAGGGCCGTTGTCCATCCGACGATCCCGATCGGATGATTCCTTGCCTAATATATACTCGGCGGGGAAGTCCTTCTCCTTCTTAACGACCAAGAAGGACACCGACTGCGGTACCGGTGTCCTTCGCTCTATAACCTTTAAGCCAATGCCTTCGTCATGAACTTGCTGTTCGGGTCGTCCCAGTAGTCCGCGAACGGACCGCATTCCTCGAATCCGAAGCTCTCGTACAAGCGAACCGCCGGAACGAACGAGTCGAACGAGCCCGTCTCCAGGCTGAGCCGCGTGTAGCCGCGCTTCTCCGCCTCGCCGATAATATGGGCCAGGATCGCTCTCGCCACCCCTTTGCGCAGATGAGCAGCCGCGGTTCGCATGGATTTCAGCTCGCCGTGCGCGGGATCCAGCTCCTTGATCGCCCCGCATCCCGCCAGCTCCCCGTCGATCCACGCGCTGTAGAACGTGATCTCCGGCTTCCGAAGCCCCTCCAGGTCGAGAGCGTGGACGCTCTCCGGCGGGGACTGCTCGAACATGCTGCGCATATGCTCCTCCAGCAGAGCCGCTATTTCCGGACCTTTCAGATCGTCGACCTTAATCTTGATCTCCATCTCCCGACACCTGTCTCTCTTCTAAAATTACCGATAGTATACGATAGGCCCAGTTTCGAAAGCAATGACAACAGGAGCCTGCCGAAGGCGGATTCGCGGTCGGAAAGGAATGTTCCGGGATTCCAGGGTGCCTCCCGTTTACCCGGCTTCCGCGGCCAGCGACTTGCGAATACGTTTGTCGACGATGAACGGACCGAACGGAAGAAACGCCGCAACGAAAGCCATCAGGACCCGCCCGATGCTCCAGCGATGAACGATAGCCGCCCCGACCATGACGATTAGATACAACGCGAACAGGAAGCCATGGAGCGCTCCTACGACGGTGACCGCTTCCGGGACATCCATCCCATACTTGAGCGGCATCGCAATGCCCAACAAGATGAGAAAAGACCAGGCCTCAATTCTACCGACAATCGTGAACGCCTTCATAGAGCGATATTGCCATACGGAGTTCGACACGCTGACACCTCTGAAGTTGGAATGGAGAACTTATCATCCTTCTATTTTATCATAGGCTCATCCAATCATGTAGGGCACGTTCAGCCGAGATATCGAATGAATGACGAATTGCACGATTGAATCAAGCGGGAAGTCGCCCCTCTTGAGCCTGAATTGGAATGATCATCGATTCCTATAAAATTTCCTTTCTAGGCTGGTAGGAGGATCGACATCCGCCTTATCCTCTTCTGCGATAAAGATCCATCGTTTTATAACCCGCGCCGAGCGCCTCGATCATCTCGATCCGGCGCTTGGCGCGGGTTTCTTCCTGCACGGCGCTGTAGACGTACCGGGCCCAATCCCTGCGGTAGCCCGGAGTGAGCGAGCGGTAGAATTCGAGCTCCTTCGGATGCTCCTTCAGATCCTCTTCCACGCTCGGAATGAAGCCGACGTAATCGCCGACGGACTGGCTCGGCTTCTTCGCGGCCGCCCCCGACGCCTTCCGGGCTTCCGCCTTTAAACCGACGACCGTGAACACGTCGTTCATGCCGACCATTCGGGCGAATTTCAGGCTGCTTGTCCCGATGTAGCCCTCTTCGTCGGCCCCCAGCCCCTCCAGCAGGCTGTCCCGGTGAATATAGGTGTCGTATACCTTGTTCCCCTTCTTGGGGTAAGCCGCATACAGATAGCCCCCCTCGTTCAGAGACTGGCGCCCGATAACGTCGTCCACGAGCTTCCGGAGCGATTCCAGGTCGAACGCATAAGCGAAGATAAGATCGTAGCCGCCCGGCTTCAGCTCGGTATCGTACTCTCCCAATCCCGCTAACTCCTCGTCGCCCTCCGGCCTGTTCAACACGGCTTTTTTCTTATACTTGTTCAGGTTCAGCTTTTCTGGGATCGTCTTGGACATGGCAACCTCCGCATTGTTCCATCTATGTTTATGATTAGCCGAATTTCGCCTAACCCCCCATCGGAGGTTCCGCTAATGAAGACTATAATTCAAGGGAACGCGCGCATCAAGGACCGCTCCCTAACACCTCCTAATATCTCTAATAGATTGCTAAATTCCTCCTACAACATTCCTAACATTTTTCCATTACTCTGATCTTGCCGTTTCCAAAACATACCTCCGCGGGGGCGAACATGCGCAGAGCGACGAGACGCCGATTGTTGGCCGTGCATTCTTCTTCGGCTTCGATAGGGTTATGGATCCTATTGGCCGTCCTAGCCCTGATTCTGGGCTCCTTGATCGTCCTATTCAACAATGCCTATAAGCAGCGGGTCTTTAAAGAGATCTACAGTGATACCGCCTACGGGCTTAATGCCCGCGCTTCCGCTCTCTCCTCCGCGATCGGAGTCCGGCTTAATCTCGCCAAAGGAATCCGCGCCTTCGTCTCGGAGGAGCTCGAGCATTCGGAGACGGTCTCCCCGTCCCGTTTCGAATCATTCGCTTCGAGCTACGCGAACGGGACTCCCGGCATTCGCAACGTCTCCGTCTATCCGAACGGGATTGCCGAGATGGTTTATCCAACAAGAGGCAATCAAGCGTTGCTGGGGGTCGACCTGTTCCATCATAGGGATCCCGCCGTTCGGGAGAACGCCGAACGAACCCGGCTGACCGGAGAAATGACGCTACTCGGCCCCATCGAGCTCGCCCAAGGAGGGGTAGGCATCCTATCCCGGCAATCGGTCTACTCGGACGGCCGATTCTGGGGCTTCGTCTCGGTCGTGCTCGACCTTCCTCCCATTCTGGAGGAAGCCGGCCTGTATAACGAGAATAAAGGCACCGAGCTCGCCGTGCGGGCGAACGGCCGGATGCTGATCGGGAGACCGGAGAGCTTCGTCGACCCGAAGCATTACGAGACCGTCGATCTGCCGGATGGAGATTGGGAGATCGCGGCGGCCCCCACCGCTTCCCGTCTGGACTCGGTCGCCTCCAAGCTCCGGGTCACCCAGGCGATCTGCTGGGCCGGATTGCTCCTGATTCTTCTTTTCCTTTACTCCCAATTCACGCAGAAATCCAAGCTTAGGCACTTGGTGGCCGAGCGCACGCGTGGCCTCGAAGATGCGAACCGGCAGTTGGAGGCCACCTATCGGGAGCTCGCGGTAACGGCTTACCGGGATGCGGTAACCGGCCTTAGGAACCGTGCCTCCTTCAACGAGACGCTTGGCTCCTGGATCGAAGGAGATTCTTCCGGCGACCGCATGGCGCTGCTTTACCTGGACCTTGATCAATTCAAGATGATCAACGATACGCTGGGCCATGCCTACGGGGATATTCTGCTGAAGGAGATAGGCGGCAGGATCGGCGGCATCTTGACGGAGGAACAGACGCTCTTCCGAATCGGCGGAGACGAATTAACGATCCTCGCGCGCAATCTCGGGAGCATCGATCAGGTCCGGGAATTCGCCCGGCGGTTGTGCGAGCTGTTCCGGGAGCCGTATTGCCTTCGCGATACCGAGTGCTTCATTACGGCCAGCATTGGGATCGCTCTCTATCCCGATCATGGGAAGGATAGCTCGACCCTGGTCCGCAACGCCGATCTCGCCATGTACAGAGCCAAGGAGGAAGGCAAGAACCAATATCGTTTCTACGACATGACGCTGAATCCGAACGCCAAGGAGTCCATGGAGATCGCGAGCAGCCTTCGCCGCGCCTTGGAGAAGGACGAGTTCCTCGTTTATTACCAGCCCCAAGTCGAAGCGAGATCGGGGAAGCTGACCGGGCTCGAAGCGTTGATTCGCTGGAGGCATCCGGCCAAGGGACTCGTGCCGCCGAACGCCTTCATCCCGATCGCGGAAGAGACCGGCCTCATTCTTCCGATCAGCGAGAGGGTGCTGCAGCTCGTCTGCGCCCAGAGCAAAGCCTGGCAGCAAGCGGGGCTGCCGCCGATCCGGATCGCCGTCAACTTGTCGGCACGACAGTTCGCCCAGAAGGACTTCGCGGCCCGCATCTGCGAGATCGTGGAGGGATACGGGCTGAATCCGAGCTGCCTGGAGCTGGAGATCACGGAGAACATGGCCATGAAGGACGAGATGCAGACCGTTCTGCAGGAGATCAGGGATAAAGGATTCCTGCTCTCGATCGACGACTTCGGAATGCAGTATTCTTCATTGAACTACCTGAAAAAGCTGCCCGTCCATAAGATCAAGATCGACCGTTCCTTCATCGGCGGGATTTCCAGGGACCGCAAGGACGAGGCGATCATCGCGGCGATGCTGAACATCGCGGATCGTTTGGGCCTGACCGTCATCGCGGAAGGCGTGGAGACTCGGGAGCAGTTGGAATTCCTGCGGGCGAACAACTGCCATGCGATTCAGGGTTACATTTTCTGCAAGCCGCAGCCGCCGGAAGAGATCCAGGAATGGCTAAGACGCTCGAATATCGAGTCCAACGTAATAGAGCCCGGCGGCGGATGGAGGGCGGAGTAACGGAATCGTGCAGAAATTCTATATCGTTCGATGGCCTGGTTTCTTTCTTTAGCGATCTAAAAAAAATCCCATCCGCAACCGGATGGGATTTTCTGCCAAAATGGGCTTAACCGTTCTTACGACAAGATGGACTTAAGATACCCCGACAGCTCGCGCGCCGTCCTCTCATGGGCGAGCGGTCCCGGGTGAGCCCTTGCTCCTACCGTCTCGTCCGTCATGTTCGGAAGCTGGAATACCGAAACCTTCCGGTCGCCGGAGGCTTTGACGTAGGCATCCACGGCGCGGTAGATCGCCGGCATCATGCTATGCCCGAGCATTCCGTACGCCCACACGATATGAGCCCGAGGATTGTTCTTGCGGAGCTTGGCGAGGAAACCGCGGACCGCGGCCTCGAACGCTCCCAAATCCTCTTCGTTGAAGCTGCCGTCCTCGTTCAGGCGCTGCTTGCGGGTCCGCCCGGTCGACTCGTCCGTCCAAGCCGGATTGTGGAACGCGCCGTTGTCGTTCGTCCCCAGATTCACGACCACGGCATCGGGCTGCCAGGAAGAGAAATCATGGGCTTCCTTCGCCCCCAGCGACTCGTTCTTGTCTCCGTTCAGAAGCCCGCACACTTGCTCGTAATAATCCGGGAGGTTGAAGCGAGGGTTGTTGTCCCAGCTCGTCAACACTCCCCAACCGCTCTGCGAGAGAACGCGGTAGTCGGCGTTAAGCGCCGCCGCCGTCTTGAACGTGTAGTTGTCGAGCGCGCTGAACCACATCGGGATCCAATCGGCCTCGGCGACGGCGCCGATCGACCCTTCCCCGGAGGTGATGCTGTCTCCGATGAATTCGATCTTGAACGGCTTCTCCTCCACGGGCAGAAACTCCCCGTCGAACTTCACGGCATGGACGCGCAGGGAATGGCCGGGATCCCCGCTCACCGCCTGAACGTCCTTGACGATCCGCACGTTCTTGACGGTGTCCGCGCCCATCCCGCGGAAGACGCAAATCCAATGCCGGCCCGCCGTCACCATCTGCCGGCTTACCTGCGCGGAGTTGATCAGAATGCTGATCCAAGGCTCATACTGCTCGTAGTCCGCCTCGATCTCCACCCACAGCTCGGACCCCTTCGCGTTGAATTCCAAGGCGCTGCCCGTCCAAAACAACGTCAGAGGGGCTTTCTGCGCCGCGGTTCTCCCATGGATCTTAAGGTTATCTATCTCGGATAAAGCCCGAATCGTTAATTTATCGTTCGCGTGCATCCGTATCGCCTCCCTGTTAAGAGTATCTTACGGATGCGCTTCCGCGGTCAATCCTTCAAATCGGCTTGAATTCGATCCAATCGATGCGCAATCCCGGCTTGACGAAGACCAGCTTCATCTCGTATAGGCCCGCTTCCAGCTCGACCTTCGCCAGCTTCTGCTTGATCCACTTGCCGTCCGTCCCGTTCGTCTGAACGGTCGTGAGAAGCCCGTCGTTCAACATGACGTTGCACGCGCTCTGGGCGAGATCCGATTCCGGAGACATGAGGCTTACGATAAGGCGATACTCTCCGGCTTGGTCCGCCCGGATCAGCGTCGCGCCTTCTTCGGAAGGCTTCACTCGGGCTTGGACCGACAAGGATTGCGCTCCGTCCGGAGACAACGACGGATTCGCCTTGAAGCTCTCGACGGTCTCCGCGATGACCTGCTCTCTCGAGGAAACCGGCGCGTTCATAATGAATCGGCAGATGTTCATCGCCGAGCGCTGCAGCTCCCCGCGGGTCAGCGTGCCCGCTTCCAGCGATTCCAGCGTATTGTCCTCGTAGGCGTTGATCTCCGCCCCGTAATTGCTGACGACCATGTAGAGGTCGTTCTGCGCGCGAACCATCCAGTTCGTGTACTTCCGGTCCGGGGCGCCTCCTTGGACGGCGTCGTTCATGACGGCCCACCAATCGGTCATGACGATGCCCTGGAAGCCCCATTCCCCGCGCAGGATCGTCGTGTTCAAATCGTAGTTCGAAGCCGCCCAATGGCCGTTGATCGGATTGTAGGAGGTCATGATCGAGTTCGCTCCGCCCTCCTTCACGGCGATCTCGAATCCCTTCAAGTAGATCTCCCGCAGCGCCCGCTCGGAGACGACGGCATTCACCTTACTGCGATGCTTCTCTTGGTTGTTGCAGGCAAAATGCTTCAGAGTCGCGTTCGAGCCGCCCTGCCGAATGCCCCGCGCGCACGCGACGGCGAAAGCGCCGGTAAGGAGAGGGTCCTCCGAGAAATACTCGAAGTTCCGTCCGTTCAGCGGGCTGCGCCGGATGTTCATGCCGGGCCCGAGCAGCGTGTCGATCTGATTGCGCAGCAGCTCTTGGCCTTCCATGACGTACAGCCGTTCGACGAGCTCCGTGTTCCATGTGGCCGCAAGCAGCGTTCCGATCGCCACTTGGGTCGCTTTCTGCCCGCTGTCCATTCGAATCCCGGAAGGTCCGTCCGCCGTGCAGGCGACCGGAATTCCGTATTTGAGAAGGCTATCGCTGACCCCGCCGAAAGCCGAGGCCGTGCCGGGAGTGACGAGCGGGCTGCTCATGCCCTCGCCCCGGACGATCGTCGCCAGCTCTTCGTCGTTAAGCTGAGCAACGAAGGCTTCCATGCCGATGCGGCCTTCGGAGACGTCCTTCAGCTTGTAGCCCCGGTCGCCCGTCTGCTCCAGGGTCCTAGGCAACCGGCTCTCGATCCGCTCCGCCATCGAAACCTTCCGCCGAGGCGCCTCTTCGTAAACAAGCTCGTACGAGCCGTCCTCCTTACGGGCCCCCGGCTTCATTCTCGCCAAGGCTTCCGTCGGAGCCATCGCTTCTTCGAGCTGTTCCGCCACTCGGAGAGATTCGACGGCATAGCCTTCTTGTCCCTCGAATCCGATCGGGGCCAGCCGCTTGACGCTGGTTCCGACGTGCAGGCGGTAGACGCCTTCTTCCAGAACGTACGCGGAGCGGTACCCGGTTACGCCGGCGTCGTCATAGGAAGCCATGGAGCGGACGGGGAAGCCGAGCGTAAGCCTCTGCGATTCGCCCGGCTGAAGGAGCTTAGTCTTGGCGAATGCGGCCAACGCCCTTGCCGGCTTGCCCAGCCGTCCTTGAGGCGCTTCGTAATAAACCTGAACGACCTCCTGTCCCGCATATACGGAGCCCGTATTCGTAACCGTAACGTGGATCGCGATCGTATCCCCTTCGGCAAGCCGAGCCTGCTCCGGTTCGACGCGGAAGGTCGTATACGACAGGCCGTAGCCGAACTCGAACTGGACGCGCTCCGGACGGAACGTCTCGAAGTAGCGGTATCCGACGTAAATATCCTCTTGGTAGAGGCTCGTATGCTCATGTCCGTAATTCCGGGTGGAAGGATAATCTTCGATGGCAAAGGCGATCGTGTCGGTCAGCTTGCCGCTCGGGGTCACTTCGCCGACCAGCACGTCGGCGATCGCGTTGCCGCCTTCCATGCCTCCGTGCCAAGAATAGACAACGGAAGCGATCGGGTGGGCATAGCTTTCGTCGGTCAGCCAGCTCATGTCGATAATGTTGGATACGTTCAAAACGACGATCGTCTGCTCGAAATGAGCGGCCACCTGCTTCAGCATCGCTTTCTCGTCCGGCGTGAGCCGATAGCTGCCCGGCTCGTCCGCGTTGTCCTGGTCCTCGCCCGCCGTCCGTCCGATGACGACGATCGCCTTGTTCGCCCGGCCTCTCGCCGCGGCGACGAGCTCGTCACTCAAAGGCATCTCCTTCTGGTGCCACGGCTCGGCCGCCCATCCCCCGCCCCCGTTGTCGAACGGATTTTCCTCGATCCAGCGCTCGTAGACGGACGCCAGCTCCTCGTCGACCGCAATGCTTGGCTTCGCGCGCAGGCCGTCCAGCAGATTCGTCGTATAGGCGACGTGAACGCTTCCGCCCGAGCCCGTGCCGCTGCGGTAGTAATTGACTTGAACCCGTCCGAATATCGCCGCGCGGTCTCCCGGCCGGAGAGGAAGCGCCTCGTTCTCGTTCTTCAGCAGCACCGCTCCTTCCGCGGCTGCCTTGCGGCTGAACTCGGCAAATCCCTCCAATGGAACTCCAATTAAATTAGCGCTCAAGTTCCTTCCCCCTTAATTAAGATTTGATTGATCCGACGGAGTCGCCTTCCATCAGACGGACATAAACCCGCTCCGTCTCCACCGGCTCTCCCCCGATCATCTTCAGAAGCTGTTCGGCGGCCAGCGCTCCCCACTTCGTCATCGAGTAATCGATCGTGGCGAGTCTCGGCCGCATGTATCGCGCCAGCTCGATGTTGTCGAAGCCGACCAGGTGCAGATGCTCGCCGACCCGGAGCTCGGTGCGGCTCTCCAGATATTCGTACAGGCCGACCGCCATCTCGTCGTTTAAGCAGAAGACTCCCGCGGGACGGTCGTATTCGGCCGCGATCAGCTCTCCGGCCGCGAACCCGGAGGGCTTGTGGAAGGAGCCGGGGATGACCTTGAAGCTCCGCTCCGGCGCGCGGTCCATGACTTGCCGGGCGGCGAACATGCGCTGCCTCGCATCGTAAGAGGCTTCCGGTCCGCCGATGACGTAAATCCGCTCCAAACCCCGCTCGAGCAGATGCTCCATCGCAAGCGTCGCTCCCGCCTTATTGTCCAACAGAACCTGGTTCACGTTCGGGTGGGGCAGCTCCCGATCCAGTACGACGAGCTTGTGCCCGCGCTCCGCGTATTGCAGAAGCTCCTCGTCGGTGAATTCCGCGTCGAGGATAATGGCGCCGTCGAACGTCCTCTCCGGAACGAGCCGATGCGAGCGGCTGCCGCTGCAGACGATAAGATCGTATCCTCTCCGGTTCAGCTCGTCCTTGACGCCCTGAAGCAGATTGCCGTAGAAGTGGCCCCCGTAATTCGTCAGGTACATTCCGACGAGCATCGATTCCCGCTTCTTCAGCCTCCTTGCCGCTCCGTGGGGAACGTAGCCCAGCTCGTCCGCGATGGCGAGTATCCGCTCGGCCGTCTCCCGGGTAATCCGTTCGCTGCCGTTGAGCGCGTAGGACACGGTCGAGATCGAAACGCCGGCTTTCTTGGCGATGTCTTTAATGCTTACCAGGACGGCACCTCCTCCGATCCTTTTTTCTGTTGCCGATTGCTGTCGAAACGTTTCAAAACGAAAAATATTCCCTTTATGCTTGGCTGAATAAAACGCTTTACTTAACCTGATTGTTCTAATTTAATGCATATCCCCTGCGATTTCAACTAAAAATCAACGTTTGACGCATGCCGGGCATGGAATTATAATCGTCGTAGAAACGTTTCGATAAAGCGCATTCACATTCAGATGAAATAGAAAGAGGGTAAACGAATCGATGACCGATCCGAAAACGACTCCCGCCGGGTCCCCGCGCGAGAAGCTTCCGCTGCACCAATACCTTGAACGAATGACGCTGGAGGAGAAGGTCGCGCAGCTCATCCAGCTCGCCGTCCCCTTCTTCGAAGGCGCCTCCGACGCCGGCCTGATCACCGGCCCGATGGCCTCGCTCGGCATTACCGAGCAGACGGTTCATAATGCCGGTTCCGTGCTCGGAATGGCCGGAGCGCAGGAAACGATCAACGTCCAGCGCACGCATCTGGAGAAGAACCGTCTCGGCATTCCGCTGCTCATGATGGCCGATATCGTGCACGGCTTCAAGACGATCTTCCCGGTACCGCTCGCCATCGGCTGCTCCTGGAACCTTGAGCTCGCGGAACGCAGCGCGGAGATCGCCGCGAAGGAAGCATCCGTCTCCGGCGTCCACGTCACTTATGCGCCGATGGTCGACCTCGTGCGCGACCCTCGCTGGGGGCGGGTCATGGAATCGACCGGCGAAGATCCTTACCTGAACTCGGAATACGCGAGAGCGTTCGTTCGCGGCTTCCAAGGGCGCGACCTGACGGGCGACCTCGATCGCGTCGCCGCCTGCGTGAAGCACTTCGCCGCCTACGGCGCGGCGGAAGCCGGACGCGACTACAACACCGTCGACGTCTCGGAGCGCCAGCTACGCGAGTTCTACCTGCCCGCGTATAAGGCGGCGCTGGACGAAGGCTGCGAGATGGTCATGACCTCTTTCAATACGGTGGACGGCATCCCCGCAACCGGCAACTCCAATCTGATGCGGAAGCTTCTGCGGGAAGAATGGGGCTTTAACGGCGTCCTGATCTCCGACTGGGGCGCGGTCAAGGAGCTGATCGCCCACGGCATCGCCGCGGACGAAGAAGAGGCTGCTCTTAAGGCGATGAAGGCAGGCGTCGACATCGAGATGATGACCGCTTGCTACGCGCATCACCTGGCCGAGCTGATCGGCAAGGGCGAGGTGCAAGAAGCGCTCCTCGACGAAGCCGTCATGCGGATTCTGGAGCTGAAGGATAAGCTCGGCCTGTTCGAGAATCCGTACCGCGCCGCCGATCCGGAGCGCGAGAAGGAGGTCGTGTTTAGCGACGAGCATCGCGCGGTCGCCCGGGAGCTGGCGCACAAGTCCAGCGTGCTGCTGAAGAACGACGGCGTTCTGCCGCTGAAGTCCTCGCAGCGCGTCGCGGTCATCGGCCCGTTCGCCAAGAGCGGCGACCTGCTCGGTCCTTGGTCGTGGACCGGCTCCAAGGACGCCGTCGTTCGCCTGGCCGACGCGATTCGCGGCAAGGCGGACGCTCCGGCCAACGTAACCGTCGCCGACGGAAGCGACATCGAGTCGATGACGGAGGAGCAATGGGCGGAAGCCGAGGCGGCGGCGAAGGACGCCGACGTCATCGTCCTCGCGCTCGGCGAGCACTCCGACATGAGCGGCGAAGCCGGCTGCCGCGCGGATATCCGCCTGCCTCTCGCCCAGCTCGAGCTGATCCGCCGAGTCCATGCGCTCGGCAAGCCGATCGTCGCCGTCCTGTTCAACGGACGCCCGCTCGACCTGCACGGCGCGATCGACGAGTCGAACGCCGTGCTCGAGGCTTGGTTCCCGGGCTCCGAAGGCGGCCTCGCGATCGCCGACCTGCTCTTCGGCGACGTCAACCCGTCCGGTCGCCTGACGATGTCGTTCCCATACAGCGTCGGCCAAATACCGGTCTACTACAACGCGTTCAACACGGGTCGCCCTCAAGGCGCGCCGGACGCGCAGGTCCGCTACGTCTCGCAGTACCTCGACATTCCGAACGAGCCGCTGCTGCCCTTCGGCTTCGGACTGAGCTACACGTCCTTCGAGTACGGGGATGCCTCCATCTCTTCGGACACGATGACGCCGGAGCAGCCGCTTACGATCGCCGTTCGCGTGACGAACGCGGGAAGCGTCGCCGGCATCGAGACCGTGCAGCTGTACGTGCGCGACATCTCCGGCGAAGTCGTCCGGCCGGTGAAGGAGCTCAAGGCGTTCCGCCAAGTAACGCTGCAGCCGGGCGAGAGCCAGGTCGTTAGCTTCGAGCTTCGCGAGGAGCAGCTTCGGTACTACCATTCCGACCTGTCGCATTCCAGCGACGCGGGCGCGTTCCACGCCTTCGTCGGCTCCAGCAGCCGCGACAACGCGTGCCTGCCGTTCCGTCTGGCGAAGTAAATAGCAGAAAGCCCTCGGATCGCCGAGGGCTTTCTTATAAATTTTAGCTTTGGACTTTTAGACATTAGTCAGCGATTTGCGTAACGGAACTGACAGCCCTTATTCCGCCCAATAAAGGCAAATTAGAAAGCTAACGGAACTGACGGCCGCTATTTCGAGGTTTTTGCCCGATTCGGCGCCAATTCCCCGAAATAACGGCTCTCAGATCCGTTACGTTAAAAAATCTAGTCTATGAGAACAAATAACGGCTCTGAGTTCCGTTAGAAATCCTACGCGCTCAAGAACCGGGGAACCGGGTACGGTGCAGGGACCCGGAAAAAGGGTTGCTAGTAAGATGAGGTAGTATAGGGCTTTTGTATGGTTCGGTAGTACAGGGTGGTAGTACAGGGTGGTAGTACAGGGTGGTAGTATAGGCTGTTGTATGGTGCGGTAGTACAGGGCGGTAGTACAGGGCGGTAGTACAGGGTGGTAGTACAGGGTGGTAGTATAGGGTGGTAGTATAGGCTGTTGTATGGTGCGGTAGTAAGGTGCGGTACCAAGGTCGGAAGTAAGGAGCGCAATCGTTCCGAAGCGACGAAAAGGACGCCTTGGCCGGTTTTCCGAACCAGAACGTCCTCTTCGCCATTAACTTAACCTATTCCTTCACCGCGCCGATAACGATCCCTTTGACGAAGAATCGCTGCAGGAACGGATACACGATCAGGATCGGCAGCGCCCCGATGAAGATCTGGGAGGCCCGGAGAGTCCGCTGCGACATGTTGGCGATCGCCGCCGCGTCGAACGACGTCATGTCCGACTGAACGATCAGCGTCTGCATAAAGCTGGCGAGCGGAAGCTTGGCCGAGTCCTTCATGTAGATCAACCCGTCGAAGTACGCGTTCCAGTGGCCGACCATCGTGAACAGGCCAACCGTCGCGAGCGAAGGAAGCGAGACCGGCAGATAGATCGAGAAGAAGCTTCGCAGGTGGCCCGCGCCGTCCATGAACGCCGCCTCCTCCAGCTCCTTCGGCACCGTGCGGAAGAAGTTCAGGAGCAGGATCATGTTATAAGCCGCGACCGCGCCCGGCAGAATGAGCGCCATGATGTTGTCGATCAGGTTCAGCTTAAGAATCAGAATGTAGCTGGGAATCAAGCCGCCGGCGAACAGCATCGTGATGACGAAGTACCAGAGGTAGAAGTTTCTCGCACGGAACACGCGAGTATCCTTGGACAGCGCGTACGCCGCGATCGCATTCACGAACATGCCGATCGCCGTTCCGAGAACCGTCCGTTCGATGGCGACCCACAGAGCCGTCAGGAAGTTCTTGTTCTCGAACGTCTTGGCGTAGGCTTCGAAGGTGAAGCCCTTCGGCCAGAACGTGACCAGCCCGCCGTTGGCGGCGGCGCTGGAGCTTAAGGATACCATGAGCAGGTGGAACATCGGCAGCAGGCACAGCACCCCGATGGCCAGAAGGAACACGTTATTGAACGCGCTGAACACGCGGTAAGAAAGCGTTTTGTGATACATGAGGCATCCCCCTTTCTAGAAGATCCGGTAGCCGGCGAACCTGTAGGCGATCCGGTACGAGATGACGATCAGGATCAGGCTGATCACCGACTTGAACAGGCCGACCGCCGTAGCGAAGCTGAATTGCCCGCTTAGCAAGCCCTCGCGGTAGACGAACGTATCGATGATATCGCCTTGCTGGTAGATCATCGGGCTGTACAGGTTGAACACTTGGTCGAAGTTGGCGTTCAGGACGTTGCCCATCGCCAGCGTCGCGACCACGATCAGCATCGGCAGCAGCGAAGGGATCGTGATGCTCATCGTCTGCCTCCAGCGGGAAGCTCCGTCCACCTCCGCCGCCTCGTACAGGGCGGGGCTGATGCCCGACAGCGCCGCTAGGAAAACGATCGTGTTGAAGCCGAATTCCTTCCAGACGTCGCTGAAAACGATCGTGAGCCTAAACCATGTTCCGTCGCCCAGGAAGAAGATCGGCTGAATGCCGAAGACGTTCGTCAGGAACTGGTTAACGATGCCGGTCTGGCCGAGAACGTCGATCAGGATGCCGGACAGCGTGACCCAGGACAGGAAGTGCGGCAGGTATACCAGCGTCTGGATGGAGCGCTTCAGCCCCATGTTGCGGACCTCGTTGAGCAGCAGCGCGAACGCGAACGGGATGATGAGGTTCAGAACGATTTTCGAGCTGGCAAAAATGAGCGTGTTCCCGATAATCTTCACGAAATAATCGTTGGAGAACATGTATTCGAAGTGCTTGAAGCCGACCCATGGGGAATGGATGAAGCCGAGCCGGGCTTTATAATCCTGGAACGCCATCACGATGCCCGCCATCGGGACGTAAGAGAAAATAAACGCGAGCACGACGGCCGGCAGTACCATGAAGTGGAGAATCCATGGCTGCTTGTAGCCGCTTCGGCCGAGCCGGCGCTCCGACTTCAACTTGATATTGGATGTATTTGCTTCCATAGCTCTCTCCTATCTCGATATCGGTAACCGTTATAATGGGAGCAAACCCTTGTTTAGCTATAGTAGCAACCAAGCGTGCCGTCCAACTATAAGACATTGTTAGGATCGATAGGGTTTTGTTAGGGATATCCTCGGGGGGAACGGTTCACATGAAGACGACTAGACAACCTTGGCAGATCAGCCTGTTCGCCAAATACTTGGGGCTCATCGTCCTGCTTTTCATACCGATCGGCCTCTTGTTCGCGTACTCCAACAACGTCGCCACGGACGTCATCGGCAAGGAGATCCGGGCTTCGAACATCAAGCAGCTCTCCTTCTTGTCCAGCCAGATCGAAACGGAACGAGCTGAAGGGGAGCAATCTCGTCGTCGAGGCCAGCTTCGGCCCGTCGAACATCCGGACCGCTTCTACCGCAACGCCCGGACGCTGACTCTTCACGATCCGGTAGATCGCCAGCGGGAAGCGGTCGGCCGAAGCGAATTACAGCGATGAATCGCCAACCGGACGAGATTCCCATAAATAAAGTGAAGGCCATTCTCCCCGGGATGGCCTTTGCTCGTTAATTCGCCTGCCTTCAATTCGTCTCTTCCTTCGGCCAGCCTCCCCTGACGCCAAGCCGGTTGCCGTCGGGATCGTGAAACTTAAAGCCGTGTCCGCCTCCCGGCTTATAAACCGTCTCCTGCATGTCGGCGGCTTTTCCGAACATCCCCACGCGAAGTTCCCGGATACGATCGCCCCCGAAAGAAACGGTATCGCAAGGACGGAACCAATTATTCCATTTAGACGTCCAAATAGTAAAGGATGTCGACCATACGGACGGAGGTGAGGAATACAATGAGCGTTAGGGCTAAAAGATCCATTCTTGCAAACGCAGTGCTTTTAGTTGCCATACTGTTGATCCTTGCCATTTCGTCTTTGTGGAAAAGCGAATTATTTCGGCAGTTTCAAAGCTACACCTTAACCATCGACAATCAGTCCGATTACGACATCGTTTCCGTCGAGACGGGCATCATGACAAGCGATTCATCCGGAAAAACCATGGAAAGCGGCTCTAAACATACTTATTCGAAAGCAATAAAAACCGGCCAGGATCAAACAATCAAGCCAAAGCTCGTCATTGCCGGCGAAGGCGGAATCTATATGAAATTTATAGATTCCCGCGGCGAAAGCAGACAACGAACCATATGTTCCTATACCGAGTACGCTTCGGGTTATTCGACTGTGACAATAAATAATGACGACGTCATAATCGAGGAAAACTGCAGGTAAGGTTCATACGCATGAGGCAAGAAGAGGAAGCACGAAGCCGGAAAAAAGGAATCGCCGCGCCTTCAAACGGGTTAACCGCGATTCTTACGGACATACAGTCCGTTAAAAACATCGAAATGACCTTTTTAAAATGATACGGACATAGAAAACCCTTAGAACGGTAACAACGCCGTTGCAAGGCCATTTCCGTACGCTAATGGACTGTATGTCCGCTATATTTCCAAAGGGCGATAAATCAGCGTTTAAGAGTCGCCAGTGTCCGTTAGCGGTTACCGGGCATAAAAGTCGCCGCATGACTTTCTCAACAGCGAGGAACGCCGATGGACATTCCATCGGCGTTCCCGCGGTCACTTCGCTCTGCAATTTACCAAGGATACTCGGCCGCCAGCCGTTCCAGTTCCGCCGCCGACGCTTCCGCGGAACCGTATCTGGCGCCGCCGTACAGATCGCCGAGCAGCGCTCTCGTCTGCCTCAGCCAGCCAGCGAGGGCGGCATCCCGCTCCTTCGAGCGCGACTCGTACCATCGCTCCACCGAATCCAGCGTCTCGTTCGGCGTAGCCGAAGGCTTCGGCTTATAACCGGCTTCGATCGCTTGAAGCACGGCATCCCGATAAAGGCGCCGCACCTTCTCCGCGGCCCCAAGCCGCTCCCACTCCGCCCGGCGGATCGGCTTGTTCTCGCTTCTGCGCAGCCAGCGCGTCTGCGCCCGACGAATCGTCTTGCCGATGTCCAGCATGCTCTCCTTCTCGTCCACGTAAGCCGGAGACGGCGGAGGGTCGCGACGCCGCAGCAGCCTGGCGAGCAGCCTGCGCGCCTTCGCCGCAAGCTCTTGGAGCCATTCCCGATCCTTGGACAAGCGCCTGACGAGCAGCCAGAGCAAGGCAAGGATCGCGGCGGCGGCCAGAGCGTAGAATGCGTAGTCCAGCCACTTCGCCCATTCGGGGCGAGGGGATGGCTCGCCAAGCATCGGCGGCAGGGCTGGGGCGGGTTCCGGCATGACGCTCGGCTCCGGCGGCGAGGACGATCCCTTCGGCATGAGCTCTCTCACCCATCGCGCGATCGTCCGCCATAGGTGGAAGTCGCTTGTCAGCAGGTAGACGATCAGAACCACACCGACCAGGATCGTCAGATAGCGACGGCTGGACCGCAGGACAAGCCGGGTGACGATGCCGTCGTGCAGGCCGGCGGAATCGAGCAAGCCGGCATGGCCGATGTACGCGGCCAGCACGAACCACGCGGCTCCGGAGACGATGAACAGCGTCCGGTACGGCTCCAGATCGGCATCCCAGATCGCCGCGATCAGGCAAACGCCGTTCGTCGCGATTCCCGTAAAGGGAATCGCGAGCGGAGGGAATCTCCTCCAACCGAACCAGGCGACAGCCCCGCCATATAGTGCGGGCAGCGCTCCGTGAACGCCCAAAGCTCCGATGGCGCCGGCAACGGCGGCTGTCAGCAGCAGCAACAGCAGCAGGTAGAACAGCCACGGCTTAACGGATTTGGCGGCCGACAGTCCCGTCCCGAACAGCGCGGCGACGAGAACGGCGGCCATCCAGGCCCAGGTTCGATCGAATTCCGCATACGACGCGAGGGCCAGCGTCGCGGGAAAGCAAGCCAGCCATTGGCCGATCGCGCGCAGCAGAGCCGAGGATATCGCTTGCCCCTTCATACGACCGCCTCCCGGTACAGAAGGAGCGTCTCGACCCGATTGCCGGCGTGCCGCAGACGATCGACGAGCTGCCGCTGCTTGGGTGTCAGGAACGCCGTCACGAGCAGCAGGTTGGCGTTCCGCAATCCGGAAGCCGCCAGCTCCTCCAGAACGTAGCTCAGCTCGCGGCGTACTTCCGCTTCGAACACGGCCATCAGATGGAGCAGCTTGAACAGATGCTCCCGGCCGGCACGCGGCTCGACCCGAAGCGGCGTCTCCTCGCGGCCGACGACCCTGCCGTTGAAGATCAGGCCGGCCTTGCCGCCGTTATGGATCAGCGAATGCAGAACGGAGGCCGCATAGCTGACGGCTTCCTCGAAGACCTCCGGCATCACCCGCCGGTTCGCGGCCGAGTCCATCAGCTCCGCGTTCAGGACGACGATCAGATCGTTGTCCGTCATGCTCTCCCGCTTGTTCACGAGCATTCGCCCCGCCTTGGCCGTCGCGCTCCAGTTCACTTGCTTGAGCGGGTCGCCGCTGCGATAGTCGCGCACGCCGGCCACGTGCTCGTGATCCTCGCGGAACGCGTCGTGCATGCTCAGCACGCTCTGCATGAACTTGCGGACGGAGACGGGCAGCTGCCCCGCTTCCTTAAGCCTCGGAAGCACGGTCAGCTCGCACTCGGCGGTCATGCCGAACGTCTTCGCGCTGCCCCCCAGCGCGTCGCCGATCGTGCAGGTCAGGCTGGACAGCCGGTAAACTCCTCGGCGGACGCACGTCACCTCATGCTTGCGCAGCACTCTCGTAAAAGGAGACAAGCTGAAAAGGCTGGCGTGATTCTGGAGCAGCGCTCCCGAGCTGACCGCCATCTCCGCGTTCTCGTTATGGAATCGCAGCATGGCGGGCATCACCGTCTCCACTCGAAACCACGGGAGCGGAAGGAGCTTGGCGTTGGCCAGACGCTCGTTCAGCACGACGCGCTGTCCGGCGAACGCGTAAGCCTCGCTGAAGAAACGCTCATAACGGACTCCTTTGGCGCCCCACAGCCGGAACGCCATCCGTTGCAGAAGATAGATTCCCGCGAACACCGTAAGCAGCCATACAACCGCCATTCCGCCTCAGCTCCGTTCCAGCGCCGGCTCGGTCGGAACGGGAACGGCATCGACGATCGTCCCGATGAGGCTCTCCGGACGTCCGCGCTCGTTCATCAGCATGTCCTTCAGCTGGATGCGATGGGCGAATATCGGAACGGCCAACGCCTTGATATCGTCCGGCAGCACGAAGTCCCGCCCCCGCAGCAAGGCGCGGGCTTGCGCGGCCTTCACCAGTTGGAGGCTGCCCCGCGGACTGACACCGCTTCCAATCTCGGAATGCTGCCGGGTCGCGGCGACGATCGCGAGCAGATAACGAAGCAGATCGTCGCTGAACTTTACCTCCGGAACGAGGCTCTTCAGGCGGGCGAGCTGCTCCCGGTCCAGAACCGGCGTCAAGCCGGGAAGCGGATCGCCGGCGGAGAAGCGCCGCAGAATCTCGATCTCTTCTTCCAGCGCCGGATAGCCCATCGACACCTTCATCATGAAGCGGTCCAGCTGCGCCTCCGGCAGCGGGAACGTCCCATGGTTCTCGATCGGGTTCTGAGTGGCGATAACCAGGAAAGGCGAATCCAGCGGATACGTGTCCCCGTCAATCGTGACTTGCCGCTCCTCCATGCACTCCAGCAGGCTGGATTGGGTGCGGGGCGTCGCGCGGTTCAGCTCGTCCGCCAGCAGAATGTTCGTGAACGCGGGACCCTGCCTCAGCTCGAACTTGCCCGCTTGCTGATTGTAGTAATGAATGCCCGTAATGTCGGAAGGCAGCAGGTCGGCGGTGAATTGCACCCGCTTGAACTCGCAGCGGAGAGTCCGCGCCAGCGACTTGGCGAGCAGCGTCTTGCCCGTGCCGGGAACGTCCTCCAGAATGACGTGCCCGTTCGCCAGCAGCGCGATCAGAAGCAGCTCGACGACGTCCGCCTTGCCGACGACCGCCTTCGCGATCTGGCCGGCGACGGCGTTCGCTTGCTCTCGAATATCGAATAACGGATTCAATGGTTCGGCCTCCTGTCCCATGGAGCAAAGAATACCTTCATTTTACAGGCAGGCGGTGGGGCTGACAAACCGGAAGTTCCCCGGCCTCCCCTATCCCGACCGTTTTCCCGCCATCACATGACGAGAGATGACCTGCTTTAAGCTCTCCATCCGGATCGGCTTCCGGAGCAGCTCGCTGAAGCCCGCCTCCAAGCAGACCTGCTCCAGGTCGTCCCTCGGATCGGCGGATACCGCGATCAGCGCGGGTGCTTCCTCGGCCGGAAGGGTTCGCCTCAGCTCTTGCCACCTATGTCCCATCTCCAGCCCGTTCAGCACCGGCATATGGATGTCCGCGAGCACCGCGTCGTACCGATCGCCGGCCTCAAGCGCCCGCAACGCCTCCTCTCCGTTCGCGGCGATCTCGACATCGTGCCCCAGGCGCCTCAGCATGTGCTCCAGAAGCTTCCGGTTCAACCGCTGGTCTTCGACCATCAGGATCCGTTTGCCCTGCTCCGGCTCCGAGGCCGCGGCCTCCGACGATTCCATGGCTTGCTCGATAAGGAGAAGCTCGTCGGCGGGCTCCTCGCAGCGGCGGAAGCGGACGGTGAACACGAAGGTGGCGCCCGGCTCCTGCGAGGGCTCGATCCTTATGGTTCCGCCCATCAGCTCGACCAGCGTTTTGGAGATGGCGAGCCCGAGGCCGGAACCGCCGTACTTCCGGTTGGTCGACGCCTCCGCTTGGGTGAACGGGTGAAAGAGCAGGTCGCCCTTGCCCTCCGGAATGCCGATTCCGGTATCCTTCACCGTGAATTCGGCCGTGATCGAATCTTCGTCGGACGCCGCCAATGCAACGAATATGTAGATGCCGCCTTCGCTCGTGAACTTAACCGAGTTGCCGACCAGGTTCAGAAGAACCTGCTGCAGCCGCGACATGTCGCCCCGGACGATGCCGGGAAGCTCCGGATCCATGACGACGACGTATTCCAGCCGCTTGGCCCGCAGCTGGGCGGCGAAGATGTCCCTAACCTGCTCGAGACAGACCTTCAGCAGGAAAGGCTCGTCTTCCATCTCCATGCGTCCGGATTCCAGCTTGGAATAATCGAGCACGTCGTTCATGATCCGGGCCATGGCATTCCCGCTTTGCAAGACCATCTCGGCCAGCTCGCGCTGTTCCGGCTTCAGTCCGGAATCGAGCAGCAGGTCCAGCATGCCGATCACTCCGTTAAGCGGATTGCGGATCTCATGGCTCATGAAGGAGAGGAATTCCGACTTGGCGGTCGAAGCCCGTTCGGCGATCTCCTTGGCCTCGAGCAGCTTCGCCTCCGCCTGCTTCCGCTCGGTGATGTCCCGGATGGAGCAGGCCAGGAGAGAAGGATCGTTCGGGGAACGACCCACCTGGATTTCGGCCGGGAATCCCGTGCCGTCCCTCCTCTTGGGCTCGACTTCCCGAACCTTGCCTTCCAGGTCCGAGAGACTTCCCCGCGTCAGACCGGGAAGCAGCAGCTCCAGCGGACGACCCGGGAGCTCGCCCGGGGAATAGCCGAACATCTTCTCCGTGGCCGGGTTGGCTCTCAGAATGAGGCCTGCGGAATCGAACACGAGCACGGCATCCAGCGAGGTCTCCATGACCACTCGGGCCTGGGCCTCCGCCTTGGTCAACTCCTGCGTCGCGCGCGTCAGATGACCGTTGATCCTCTCCAGCTGCTCGGTTTGCTGCCGCAGCCTTTTCTGCATATCGTACAAACGAACGAAAGCCCGAATCTTCGACTTCAGAATATGGGGAACGAAAGGCTTGACCATGTAATCGATGGCGCCCGCCGAATAACCCGCCGAGAAATGCTTCGCTTCCTTGCTGGTGGCGGTAATGAAAATAATGGGAATATGCTTCGAACGATCGTAGGCCTGTATGTGGCCGGCGGTCTCGAAGCCGTCCATTCCGGGCATCTGAACGTCCAGAAGAATGACGGCGATCTCCTCGCGGAGCAGGCACTTCAGCGCTTCGGGCCCGGAATGGGCGCGAACGAGCCGGTAGGGCTCTCCCTCCAGAACGGCTTCGATCGCCAATAGGTTCTCGGGGCGGTCGTCCACCGCGAGAATATTAACCGGATAATCGCGTTCCAATGGTCCTCCGTCCTCTTTTCTCTCTGATTTAGGCTCCTATCTCATTCTCCGGTACAGCTTCTCGCCATCGTCTATCGCTTCGTAACATTCCGAATAATCGTTGTGGCGAATCGTCTCCCGGCTGCCCAGGGCCAGCACGCCGAACATGGCCAAGCTCTCGTGGAAAAGCCGACGGGCCCGGTTCTGCAGCTTGCGGTCGAAGTAGATGAGCACGTTCCGGCACAGGATGACGTTGAATTCGTTGAAGGATTGGTCGGTGGCCAGATTATGCCGGGCGTACATGACGTTCCGTTGAAGCGACGAGTGGAACTTCACCGCGTCTCGATCGGCCGTATAGTAGTCCGAGAATTCCCGGGTTCCTCCGGCGCGGATATAATTCTGAGTATAAAGCTTCATGTTCCGCAGGGGGTAGATGCCCGCCCTCGCCTTCTCCAGCGCTCTCTCGTCGATGTCCGTGGCGTAGATGCGGGCCTTGTCGTAAAGTCCCTCTTCCTCCAGCAGAATCGCCATCGACAGCACTTCCTCGCCGGTGGAGCAGCCCGCGTGCCAAATCCGAATATGCGGATACGTATGGAGAAACGGCACCACCTTCTCGCGAAACGCCTTGAACATGGAAGGATCGCGGAACATCTCCGTGACGTTGATGACGAGGGATTGCAGAAGGCGCCGCATCTGCTCCGGCTCGTGCAGGATCCGGGGGATCAGCGCGGACACCGAGCTCTCGCCCAGCGTCTGCATCCCGTGCCGGATTCTTCTTCGGATCGAATCGTAGGCGTAGTTGCGGAAGTCATATCCGTACGCGCGATAAATGGCTTCCAGGAGCAATTCGATTTCAAGCTTCTCGCGGCCCTCCGCGGCCGCCGTTCCCGACGGCTCCGGGTCGCCGTTCCAGTTCGCTGGGATAAGCCCTCCTCCTCCTTCTACGTGTACAGCCATACCTTGAGCAGGGACAGCAGCTTGTCGATATCGATCGGCTTGCTGATGTAATCGGACGCCCCGGCCTCGATGCAGCGCTGGCGGTCTTCCTTCATGGCCTTCGCCGTCAAGGCGATAATCGGGAGCTTGTCGAACTGCGGCATCCGCCTTATCGCCCTCATGGTCTCGTACCCGTCCATCTCCGGCATCATGATGTCCATCAGGATCAAGTCGAAGGCCGGGTCTTTCTCGAGCAGCTCGAGCGCCTCTCTCCCGTTCTCGGCGAACGAGACGTTCAGGTGATGCGACTTCAACACGTTCGTAAGCGCGAAAATATTGCGGATATCGTCTTCCACGAGCAGCAGCCGCTTCCCTTCGAACGCCGTCTCGTTGTTATACAGCTTCTTGAGGATGTTGCGCCGGTCCTCCGGAAGGTTGGCCTCCACCCGGTGCAGGAACAGGGCCGTCTCATCGAACAGGCGCTCCTGCGATTTGACGTTCTTGATGATGATGCTCTCCGCGTATTTCTTAAGCTCGATCTCTTCCCTCATGTCCAGCTCTTTGCCCGTGTAGATGATGATCGGAAGCTGTCTCAGCTGCGCGTTCTTCCTTATGCGGTCGAGCAGCTCGAAGCCGGAGATGTCCGCCAAGCCCAGGTCCATGACCATGCAATCGAACCGCTCCGTCTCCAGCTCCCGGAGCGCTTCTTCTCCGGTGGACACGGCCGTAATGATCACGTCGTCATGCCCGATCAGCTCCACCATGCTGTTCCGGAGGGCGACGTCGTCCTCGACGATGAGCAGCCGCTTCAGGCTGCGGTCCAGGAACGCTTCGATGCGGGACAGGGCGTTCTCCATGCTCTCCTTGTCGGCCGGCTTTCTCAAGTAGGCCATGGCGCCTCTCGTCAGCCCTTGCTGCGGCTCGTCCACGACCGAAATGACGTGCACGGGGATATGGCGCAGTTCCGGGTGCTGCTTCAGGCGCTCTAGGATGGACCAGCCGTCGATGACCGGCAATTGAATGTCGAGAATGATGGCGTCCGGCTTGTAGGCCTTCGCAAGCGCAAGGCCCTTGTCCCCCTGAAGGGCGACCAGTCCTTTGAATTTCCGCGAACGGGCCAGATCCAGCATGATATTCGCGAAGCTCGCGTCGTCCTCGATGATCAGCAGCACTTTATCTCCCGGCTCAAGCGCATGGCGATCGTCCGGCACGTCGGCATCCGCGACCAGCTCCGGACTCGTCCATTCGACGCTCGGAGCCAGAACGTCGGACGCCGCTTGCGGCGCGGAAGCGGCAAGGGGCGATTCCGCCGCGGCAACCTCCCCTTCGGTCGGAGCTTCCGCGTCCGGCCGCGAAGCCGGGAGCAGGAACGTGAAGGTGCTGCCCTCTCCTTCCCGGCTCTCGACTTCGATTCGTCCGCCGAGCAAGCCGGCCAGCTCCCGGCTGATCGTGAGCCCCAGGCCGGTTCCGCCGTACTTGCGGCTCGTCGATCCGTCCGCCTGCTGGAACGCCTCGAAGATAATCGCTTTCTTGTCCTCCGGGATGCCGATTCCGGTGTCCGATACCTCGAAAGCGACGGCGTCGGCGATCTCCCCATGAGCGGTTGGATAGATTCGGAGCTCGACTTTGCCCCGGGCGGTGAACTTGAACGCGTTGGAGAGCAGGTTCTTAAGAACCTGCTGCAGCCGGTGAGTATCCGTCAGGAGCAGCCGATCCGTCAGCGATTCCTCCAGGTTAAGCAGGAATTCGACGTTCTTGCGCTGAGCGAGCGGCTGGAAGCCGCGGCGCAGGCTGTCCAGGATCTCCTCCCAGACGAGCGGCTGCATCTCGATCTTCATCTTGCCGGCCTCCACCTTGGACAGGTCCAGTATCTCGTCGATCAACCGAAGCAGATCGCTGCCGGAGGAATGAATCGTGTGGGCGAACTCGACCTGCTTCGGGAACAGATTGCCTTCCTTGTTCTCCGCGAGCAGCTGCGACAGGATCAACAGGCTGTTCAGCGGCGTCCGCAGCTCGTGGGACATATTGGCAAGAAACTCCGATTTGTACTTGGAAGCGGTCTGGAGGTCGGAAGCCTGCCGTTCGAGCAGACTGTTCTGCTGTTCGATCCGCTCGTTGATCTCTTCCAAGCGGCGCGCATGCTCCACGATCAGCTCGGACCGCTTGGTGAGCTCGAGATTGCTGTCCTCCAGCTCCTCCTGCTGCCGCTTCAAGTCGTCCTCGGACTTCTTGAGCGCGTCGTTGGCCGCTCTCAGCTCGTCCTGCTGGGCGGTCAGCTCTTCGGACTGCGCCTTCAGCTCTTCCGCTTGCTGCTGAAGCTCCTCCGTCTGCGCCTGGAGCTCCTCCGCCATCGTCTGGGATTCCTCCAGCAGCCGCTTTACTTCCATCTGCGCCAGCACGCTGCCGATGGCCATGCCCAGCGTACCGCGGATTTGCTCGGCCAGCTTCAGGTGCAAGGACGTGAAGGCATCCAGGGAAGCCAGCTCGATGACCCCCTCGACCCTGCCTTCGTGATGGACCGGGATGATCAGGATGCTTCGCGGCGGCGACTCTCCCAGCCCGGTCGCGATCTTGACATGACCGCCCGGCACCTCGTCGATCGCATGGATTCTATTCTCGAGGGCGCACTGGCCGACCAACCCTTCTCCCAGGCGGAAGCTCTCGGCTCCCGGGTCGCCTTTGGACGCCGCATAGGAAGCGAGCTTCGTCAGCACGTCCCCGGAGCGGAGATAGAACACCCCGTAAGAGGCCCCCAGCAGCTCGGCCAGCTTGGCGATGAAGGTCCGGGCGACCTGATCGACCTGCGACTGTCCTTGATACGAGACGGCGACTTCGGCAATGCCGCTCTGCAGCCAATTTTCGCCTTCTTGGCTCTCAAGCAGCCGGTTGGTCGCCTCGCCCAGGTCGCTCATCTCGTCCCGGGAATGGACCTCGATCCGCTTGCCCGATTGCACGCCCTCCGACGCGGCGATATCGGAGATGGCGCCGATGACCGCCTGGATCGTCCGCACGATCGAGCCGGATATGGTCGCGGCGGCGGCGACGGATAACGCGACGATCAGCAAGAAGATGATGGACAGGGTAAGCTGGAGGTCCTCGTTCTGTTTATCCAGGCTGTCGACCCGCTGAGCGGTTAGCTCCCTTTCTACGTTCCGGAACTCCTCCAGCTGGCTTCTCAGCCGATCCATGATCTTTTTGCCGGTATCCTCCCGGAAGAATGCGTCTAGGCTCTCCGTCCGACCTTCCCGCTTGTAGGCGATCGCCTGCTCTCCGGCCGTCTCGATCCATTCCTCGATATTCGACCGGATGGTCTCCAACCGCTGAAGTTGGCCCGGATTATCGGCGATAAGCCCGTATAGCTTCTCGTAGTCCGAGGACCAACCCGACTTCGCGTTCGTATAGGGGACCAGGTAACGGTCTTCCCCCGTAATGACGTACCCCCGCATTCCCGTCTCCATATCCAACGCGTGCTTTTCCAATTGACTCGACAGCTCGTGAACCTCGATATCGTGCTCCGTGACGAAATCGATGGCCCGTTCCATCGAAGTGATCCGACTGCTCAGCAGGAACAGCGCCGCCCCCAAGCATAGGAGTACGACTATGTATCCCGTGACGATCTTGGCCCGAATCGTAAACCTTCCCCTGCGAAGCATGCTCACTTTCCTCTCCCATAAGACTCTCGTTATTAAACATTATAATTCTAGTAGATAAGGCCTACAATCCAACCGAAACGATTCCGGCGTCCAAGCAAGCTTCCCGCTTCCGACCGCGCAGACTCCATTCATTACCCCTTACCCGCTTCGGGGGCAGTTGAACCGCCTGAACGGAAAAAAAGAAGGCCTTCCGGGCGAATGCCTTCCTCTAATCGCATTATCGCGCTGGCCGCGCTTGCCCGCCCCTCATTTCGCGGCATGAAGATCATGCCATTCGTTCGCTTCCCCAAGCACTTGGGCTCCTCCGGCCGCCATGAACTCCTTGACGAATTCGTCAAAATACTCCAGAGGCTTGTCGCCGGTTATGATGGACACGTAGGCTTTGTTCTTAAGCTTGATCAACTCGGGACCGTATTTGATCAAGGAAGGGGTCGCGACCTCCAGCGCATTGTAGATGCCGTCCGCGTCCAAGCCCAGGGTGGCCGCCCATTTCTCTCTTCGGTCGGAAGGCATAAGAGGCACGGTCATGCCCAGATTGGCGCCGATCGTATTCTGATAGCTGAAGGCCTTGTCGTACGGAGGGAGCACGATAACGTCCTCCTTGGCGGAGCTTGCCCATTGCCAATGCGTGCCCTCGATCCCGTATTCCATCGAAGCGGATTCATCCGGGTCGGGATTGGCGCTAACGTAGTCGAGAATCCGCAGAATCGTCTCCAGCTTGCCCGGCTCCTTGGCGGCGTCGGCTCCGATCGCCGTGAAGCTCATGAGCATGTCGTAGGCTTTGGAGCCGCGCTTGCCTTCCGGGCCGCTGAAGGGCCGGCCGAACGCGATCCGGGCCTGCGGATGAATCGCGGTCAGTTCCTTTGCGTTGAAGGTCGCTTCCACGGGCGTCTCCTCGCCGTTCGAGCCCCAGGCTTGATAATCGCCGTCCTGAATCCAATGATAATAGTTGCCCATGGAGGTCATGCCGATGGTTCCGTTAATGAAGGAATGGGAGAGATGCTTATAGCCTCCCTTGTTCTCTCCGGTAATGAACTCCGGATCGACGACCCCGTCCCGGTACCACTTCCGAAGATAGCCCAGAGCTTCCATCATCTCCGGCTCCAAGGCGCCGATGACCAGCTTCCCGTCCTTCTCCCCGAAATAAAGCTGGTCGGCGAAGACGATCTGCCCGAAAGCCCCGAAGACGACATTCATCCCTTCGATGGAGAGGCCGTAAGTATCCTTTATGCCGTTGCCGTCCGGATCCTCGTTCGCGAACGCGTACATGACCTTCTCGAACTCGGCCAGCGTCTCGGGAACCCGCAAATGGAGCTTATCCAGCCAATCCTGCCGGTAGACGACGGGGATGCGGTAAATATTCGTGGGATTGATGACCGGGATGCCGTAGTATTTTCCGTCTATCTTGCCATAATCCCGATAGTCCGGGGCATTCTCGCGGATCGCCCTCATGAGGTTCGGAGCGTACTCGTTCAGCATCTCCTCCGGAATCTCGGCCAAGACGCCCTGCTGCCGGTATTTGAGAAGATCCTGCGGCTGCCGGATCCGGAACAGATCGGGGATGGCGCCCTGCGCCAGCTTCAGGTCCAGGAGCGCCTCGTATTGGTTGTTCTCCAGGTTCCAGACGTCGAGATCGACGTTAAAAATCCGTTCCGCGTAACGAATCATCTCCGCATCCTCGGGAACGGGAAGGTTCTGATGCATCGTCCAGGATATGACGTACCTCGGAGCGGACGAAAGGTCTGCGGCCTGCGAGGGCTCCTCGGCGGACGGGGACATCGGCGTCCCCCCGCATCCGGCAACGAATCCTAGCATTAGAGCCGACGCAAGCAACGCAAACGCGCCGCGCCTTGCTTCCTTCTTGGCCATGATTACCCTCCCTTGGTCCCTTGCGTCCAGACGCCGCTTCCGCCGGTTGTTTGTTGATTCGGCTAGACTTGCTTAGCCATCGCGCGCAAGTAATTCCCCGGCGTGCAGCCGTGCATTTCCTTGAATTTCTTAATGAAGTATGCCGCCGTTCCGTACCCGACCGTGCTCGCGATTTGTTCGATCGTCATCTTGTTGGTCTCGATCAGGGCTTTGGCCCTCTCCATGCGTTGGCTCGTGACATAGTCGGTGTAGGTGACGCCTATCTCTTCCTTAAATAGCTTGCTTAGGTATTTGGGGCTTAAATATACCTGGGCGGCCACCGCCTCCAGGGATAGGTCCTCGGACAAATGGTCATGAACGTATCGCTTGACCGATTCCAGGCTGGACACCGCCCTCTCGCTATTCCGCTTCTCCATATGGGAGATAAAGAGAGCTGCCGAAGAAGACAACCATTCTTGAAAAGCCAGAATGTGAGGCAGCTCGCTGTACTGGCCGAAGAGATCCCGATGCTCTTGGTCGGGGTGCTTATAGCGGACGCTCTTCAAATAATCGGAAAAGACGAAGACGGTATTCGCCAGAATAAAGCGGCAATAATCGGCCGAATACCTTCCTTCCCGCATGACCGTCACCAGCTGCTCGACGGCCGCCGCGAGCTCCTCCGATTGCCGGGCATGCAGCTTGTCTTTGATTTTCGTCAGAAGGACCTGCGGAATCTCGTCCGTGCTGTTCTCCCGATCCAGCAGCCCGCGGTCGTTCAGAATGGGCGTCTCCGGCAGCAAATAAGCGTATTTCATCAAGATCCGGGCTTCGTCGTAGCTCTTATGGAGCCCGATCATCTCCTGCACCCAAGACCCCCACGACACTTGGAAGTCGAGCTTAAACCGCTCCCTCCCCTCCGCCACCACGAATTGGGAGACCCTCTGCAGAAGTTCGTCGCTCGCTTGATCGGCGCAAAGGATGACGACAACCTTCTTATCCGGGAGCGCTTCGGCAAGGATGCGGCTGTCCGGCAGCGAAGCCGTCTCCAGACGGCCGATCATCTGGTATACCGCGTATTGCAAGTTCCGGGAGTTCATCCCCGCGAAGGCGCTCCCCGGATCGAGGATCAAGCAGCAATAGCGGCCGTATTCGCGGGATAAGCCAAGGAAAGGGAACTCCTCCGCCAATTCCTCGCGAGCATAGCCATTGCGGATCAGATTAAGGACGACGTTGTGCCGGATCGCCGAGCTGTTGGCCTCCAGCGTCTCCTCCAGGCTGGCAACCTTAGCGTTCAGTTGGGCGAAGGCCGTGTCGATCAGCCGGTATTCGTTGGCGACGTTCTCGGAGGCGGAGCCGAGGAGACCCTTGATCTTGGCCGTCAGGCGCTTGATCGGTCCGTAGTTGGCTCGGGCCAGAATGCCGGACATGATGAGGCCGATCAGGATCGCCAGCAGGCAAATGCCCAGAATCAGCTTCTGGATAAAAATCGACTTCTCGTAAAAGGCGCCGGAAGACACGACGCTGTATAACCTCCATCCGGTAGACGGAATGGTTTGATAGGAGACGACGCGGGAGGCTTGATCGATCGTACCGCTCCCCTTTGCCGCCTGAATTTCTTCGGCGCTGACGTCGCTCGGTCGGCCCAGCTTCTCTTTATCCGCGTCGGACACCGTGTTGCCGAAGCGGTTCAGAATAAACGCGCCTGCATATTGCGATGGCATCATGTTGCGAATAACTCCGCTGACCGCGCTCTCCTTCACGTCGATCGCAACGATGACGTCGCTGTTCTCGCCCGACGACTGGAAGGGGTAGCCGTGAGCGTAAGTGATCAAGGCTTGGCTTCCGCCGCCCTCCGCATTGGAGTAAATGTCCTGCGGAACCATGCGAGCCGGCGTCCAAAGGCTGCTCTCCTTGTTGTTTCGCATCCCCTCGATCCAATCCGCGAGGTAAGATTTGCTTTTCTCCCGGTCGGCGTTGAGTCTCAAGCCGTAGGCAGAGGACAGCAAGACGTTCTGACCGGGGTAGTACAGATGCACGGCCTGCACGATATCCGAGTTGCTGACGACTTCCGATTTAAGCAGCTCTTGCAGGTCGATCGTCTTGCTATGATTGCTCCGATAGGAAGAATCGGCGAATAAGCGTACGTTCACGGTTTTGTTGAGGGCGATATCGAGATAGATCTGCTGGGCTCTCCGAAGCACCGAGGTCTCGATCGTTTGGGCCGCGTTCTCCAGGATCAGCTGGTTTCGGGTGCGCAGCTCTTCCTTGTAATTTCTCGAGAAATACATATAGAAGACGGAGCAAAGCAGGAGCACGAGGACCAGAACTATAGAAATATAGGAAATGGCCAGGTTGGCAAACACGGAGTTCCACTTCTTCATGACGTCTCCTCCTCTCCTTCCGCTGAGAGTATACCTCAGTCCTTTACTCCATAATCCCGCATCTCTATTAAGCCAATGTAAAATAACTCTCTCATTCCTCCCAAAGCGATAGAAAGGGGAAATTGTTATATTGCCGCCCGTCGCGGCCCGGTGCTACATTGAGACCGATTCCGGGGCGCTTCGGCCCGAGAAACCAAGAGATAGGAGTAGACTCGACTTGAAAACGAAATCCAGAAACAAGCTAGCATCGGCTGCGATGGGCGTGCTGCTGCTCTCCAATTCCGTCGGCGGAATTGTCGTCCACGGGGCTCCCGAAGAAGCTTCCTCCCGGCTGCCCGCGGCGCCGGAATGGGGATACTTCGTCGACAACTACAAGAACAACGTCTCCGCGAATATGGCCGTCTATTCCAACCCGGCGATCGGAACGCTGTCCGGCTTCCTGGATCTGTGGACGCCGGGAACTTCCTGGGACAACGGCACGAAGCGGAACGCCGAAGTGCTGAACGCCAACATTCAATACGTGGCCGACCTGGCCAAGACCCGCACGGCGGAAGAGGAAGTCGCGGCTTATTACGACGACCGCCGCAACCAAACCTACGGAGCTATCGACGGCCTCGGCTCGCTGGCGGACGTCTATCGCGAGAAGACGAAGACGTACACGACGATTACGAGCATCCCGGACGACGCAACGACGGTGAAGTACAACGACGGCAACGGAACGAACAAAGGCGGGGACTCCGATTCCGAGCTCGGCAAGATGGTCGACCTGATCGGAATGCTTAGAGGCAACTACGCTTCGACGACTCCGGCCAAAAACTATTACAGCTATATGCGCCCTTATCGTTGGCTGAACGACACTTCCGCCATCGTGCCCGCCCTGGTTCCCGCGATCAGCACCACGCCGGCCACCGACGGCGGCTTCCCCAGCGGCCATACGAACGCTTCGTATCTCGCCGCGCTGTCGCTGGCGTATGCGGTGCCCGAGCGGTTCCAAGAGCTGTTGACCCGCGCCTCCGAGATGGGCAACAACCGCATCGTCGCCGGCATGCACTCCCCGCTCGACGTCATGGGCGGGCGCGTCATGGCCACCGCTCTCGCGGCGGCGACGCTCGCCGATCCGGACAACGCGGAGCTGAAGCAAGCCGCTTACGATCAAGCTCATGACATCCTGCTGAAGCAAACCGGCACGGCGGAAGACCGGTTTAGCGATTACGGGAAGAACAAAGCCCAATTCACCCAGCGCCTGACCTACGGCTTCGCGCCGATCGCCTCCACGACGGAAGCCATGGTCGTTCCGAAGGGCGCCGAAGTGCTGCTGGAGACCCGCTTGCCTTACCTGAGCGGCGAGCAGCGCCGCGAGGTTCTGGGAACGACCGGCCTGTCGTCCGGCTACCCGCTGCTTGACGACCCCGAAGGCTGGGGACGCCTGAACCTGTTCGCCGCGGCGGATGGATACGGCTCCTTCGCAAACGACGTCACGGTCGCGATGGACGCTAGCAAGGGCGGCTTCCACGCTTCCGACAGCTGGAAGAACGACATCTCCGGATCCGGCAAGCTGACGAAGGAAGGCACCGGAACTCTGAAGCTGACCGGCGGCAATTCCTATTCCGGCGGCACCGTTCTGAACGCCGGCACGCTCGAAGGCGATTCGGCGACGGCCTTCGGCACCGGCGACGTCGCGAACAACGGCGGCACGCTCGCGGAGAACGTAATCGGCAAGATTACCGTCGGCGGAGATTATGAACAGTCCGCGGAAGGCACCCTGCAGCTGAACGTGGCGAGCGCGGCCGACGCGCTCGAGGTCAAGGGAGCGGTCGACGCGGGCGGGAAGTTGCGCGTGAACTTCGCGGACGGCTATGTGCCGGGCACGGGAGCCGTCACCCTGATCAGCCACGGAGCTAACCAACGGACCGGGCAGTTCTCCTCCGTCGAGATCAACGGACTTCCGAGCTCGTACAGCGCTCAACTGGTTTACCAATCCGACCGGATCGTACTGAACCTCGCCGCCTCGACGGGTACGGCGACGCCGCCTCCTGCAGCGGGCACGACCGATCCTTCAGGCAATACGGACGGGCAACAAACCGGCGGTGCTTCGAAGCCGGATCCGACCCCGACGCCGACTCGGACGAATCCGTTCCAGTCCAACGCGGTCAGCCGCGAAGCGGTTCTGCGTGCAGCAAGCGACTCCATTGCCGCCACGAAGAACGAGAACAAGACGTTCGGCGATACCCGTAATCATTGGGCCGGCAGCTCCATCGCCAAAGCGATAAAGCTTCGCATCGTCTCCGGCTACGAAGACAATACGTTCCGGCCGAACGCTCCCGTATCGAGGGCGGAGTTCGCAGCCATGATCGTCCGCGCATTCGGGCTGCCGCCAAGCGCATCCTCGGCCCCCTTCACGGATACGGGCTCCAATTGGGCCGCCGGATCCATCGGCGCCCTTGCGGAGAAGGGAATCGTGACCGGTTATGCGAACGGCAGCTTTAAACCGAACGATACGATCTCCCGAGCCGAGATGGTTGCAATCATTGCTCGCATCGTGAATCTAAGCGCGATCTCGACCGGCACGCCGGCCAGCTTCGCCGACTTGAGCGGCAGCTACTGGGCAGCGAATGCGATTAAGCAAGCGGCCGCGGCCCGTCTGGTGCAAGGGATCTCGGACTCCCTGTTCGCTCCCGGCAACAGCGTTACCCGCGCGGAAGCGGTGACGCTTATTATCCGCGCCTTGGAGACCGACAGCGAGATCAAGGAATTAATCGCGGGTCTGTAACGGCATTATCCGAATAAAACGGCGGCTCCGGGGAGTTCATCCCGGAGCCGCCGTTCTGCGTTATTCAAGTCATTGTCGCTTATTAGGAAACAAATCAGGATGGAAAAAAGAGCGGAAGGTAAGCCTTGTTTCTCTCCAGCATCTCCTCCAGCATCCGCTGCGCGTCGTTCGCCGAAGGCACGAGCGGGTGATGGGACAGCGCGAGCAGCGCCTTGCCCGCGTCTCCGGTCACGGCCGCCTCGATCGCCAGCCGTTCGTACGTCTTCACCGCGTGGATGAGGCCGACGACCGACGGCGGCACGACCGTGACCGGCTGCGGAACCGGTCCGTTCGCGGTGACGACGCAGTTGACCTCGATGCAGGCGTCGTCGGGCAGGAAGCCGAGGATGCCGTCATTGCGAACGTTCAGCGTTTGAACGTCGCCGGTGTCGTTGTGCAGCGACACCATCAAGTTGACCGCCGCCTCGGAATAATACGCGCCGCCCCGCTGCTCCAACTGCTTCGGCTTCTCCGCCAGTTGCTCGTCCCGGTAGATGTCGAAAAGCTCATCCTCCAGCCGCTTGACCGTCTCGGCGCGGGTCTCGCCCTTGGCCGCGGCGGCCTGCTGCTCCGCCAGAAGCTCGCGGTGCAGGTAGAAATACTTCAAGTAATAGGAAGGAATCGCCCCGAGGGACTTCAGCAGCTCCGCGTTCCAGCCGAATTGCGGCACGTTCTTGGCGGAATAGCCGTCGCGGTTCGCCAGCAGCTCGGGCAGCTTGGATTCGCCGTCGATCTCGATGACGCTGATCCAGTGCAGGTGGTTAAGCCCGACGAATTCGCAATGAATGCGGTCCGCCGGCACCCGGTAGAGCCCCGACAGCCACTTGTAGGCGCCGATCGGAGAATTGCAAAGCCCGACCGACCGGATGCGGGAGTGCTTCAGGATCGCCTCCGTCACCATGCCGGCCGGATTCGTGAAGTTGAGCAGCCAAGCGTCCGGGCACAGCTCCTCCATGTCGCGCGCGATATCGAGCAGAACCGGAATCGTCCGCAGGGCCTTCATCATGCCCCCGGGTCCCGTCGTCTCCTGCCCGATCATCCCGTAGCGCAGCGGAATCGTCTCGTCCCACGCGCGCGCTTCCAGCAAGCCCACCCGCATCTGCGTCGAGACGAAGCTCGCCCCCGCCAGCGCCGAACGGCGATCCAACGTCGTAGATACCTTGATCGGCAAGCCGGAGCGCGCGACCATGCGCTGCGCCAGGCTGCCGACGATATTCAGCTTCCATTCTCCCGCCGGGATGTCGACCAGGACGATCTCCGTCACCGGAAGCTTGTCATGGTTCGCAATAAATCCTTCGATGAGCTCCGGCGTGTAGGAAGAGCCCCCGCCGATCACCGCTATTTTCATTCGTCTTCTCCTCCTTGACCTTCCGAGATTGAGGCCTTCACGGCCAACGAGAGACCGAATCGGTCAAAGACGGAATCCGGCACTTCGACTCCCCGGCGCTCCATCGCGAGAAGAAGGGCGCCGCCGACCGGCTCGATCTCCAGAACGCGAAGGGCGCAGCCCGGAGCGATCTCTTGAACGAGCTCCTTGATGTAAGGGACCACGAACCGGCTGTCGCCCCGCGTCAGAACGCTTCCGACAAGCACGAGATCGAACCGGTCCGCCTCCATGCCAAGGCGGCGAATCGTCGCGACGGCCGCGAGGCCCAGCTCGGTTCCTTGCCGGCGCAGGATCGCGCGGGCCGCTTCGTCCCGCTCCGCCACGGCGAACAGCTGCTCGGCGAGACGGCGGGGAACGTTCGCTCCGCGATCGAGGAAGTCGTGGAACATGGCCTCGACCGAAGCATATCCGAGCGACTTCAGCACGGCGTCCGTCAGCAGGGTCGGCTTCTCGCGGCCCTCCCACGCCCGGATCACGGTGCGGAACGCCTCGACCGCCAGGTCCCCGCCTCCGCCGAAGTCCCCGTAAACATAGCCGAAGCCCCCGCACTGCAGCGAGTCCCCCCTCTTGTTCATGCCGTAGCAGTTGGTGCCGCTGCCGCAGACGAGCACGACCCCGTCCGGCTGCCGGGTGCCCGCCCGCAAGCCGATAACGGTGTCGCAGACGATAGCGTGCGGCTCCAGCCCCAGATCGGCGAGCAGCGGGCGCAGGATCCGGAAATCCGCTTCCCTGTCCGCGCCCGCCAGTCCGTAGACGGTGTACGCGATATCGCCGCGGGCAAGGCCCGCCGCGCCGAGCGCCCCTTCGACCGCCTCCCGAATGCTCGCTTTGGCGAGCTCGGGCCCGAGCTGATGGTTCCCGCAGCCGCTGTAGCCGCGGCCCACGATCGTCCCGGTTTCGTCGCAGACGACCGCGAGAGTCTTGCTGCCGCCTCCGTCTACGCCCATATAGTAAGTCACGACTTCGCCTCCTTACGCGCGACGAAGCCGGCCGCCGAACCGCGCCCCACAAGCGCCATGCCGTCCGGCCAACCGACTTCGCCGCCTTCCGTTTTCCGTGATGGTTATGACAAGATGATGATGACAAGGCCGTTATTTCAGCTTGCTTAAGTTCTCCTGCCATTTGGTCGTCTTATAAGCTAGCAGCTTTTCGTAGCCGACCTTCTGGGCATCCTCTTCGGCTTTGTCCAGAACGGCGAATACTTCCTCGTCGCTCTTGGTGTTCAGAATCGCTTGAGCCCGCGCCTTCTCGTAAATCTCCTTGACGCTCTGCGCGATAATGCCTTCGTCGGAGTCTCCGGCGGGTTCGAGGTTCACGAACTCCGTCGTGTTGTACTGCGTTTTCCAAGTGATCTCCGACTGCCACTTCGTCTCCCAGCTCTTCTTGTCTTCGGGCAGAGTCGATTCGAACTTCATCTTCGAATTGTCGACGTAGACCGTGTTGCCGACCCATTGCAGGTTGACCGTCGAATTCATCAGCTCGTCGCGGCCCTTCGTGTCGCTCGTGAACTTGTCGGTGAAGAGCGGCGCATCCTCTCCGTCGACGCCGTCCCAATACATTCCCTCGGGCCCCCACATGATCACGCGCTGTCCTTCCGGCCCGGTCATCCAGTCGAGGAAGGCGAAGATCGCTTCCGGATCCTTGGCGCTCTTCGTAATGACGCTGACGTTCCAGCCAAGCTGGTTATAGTAACCGGTGAAAATTTTGTTCTTGTCGAGCCCTTCCTTGTGGATCGGCCAGACCATGATGTAGCCGGCATCCGGATCCTTCTCCTTCAGCATGGCGTTGCCGATCGCTCCGAACTCGGTCGGGCTCGAAGCGGCATACACCGCGATTTGGCCGTTGACGATCTTCTGCTCCACCTGCTCGAGAGGCTGGCTGAACGTGTCCGCGTTAAGCAGCTTCTCGCGGTACAGCTTCGCCCCGAACGCGACCGACTGGCGGAACGGTTCGTCCTTGAATACGGATGTCATCTTGCCGTCTTGGGGGATCGCCATCATGCCGGCCGCGCTGAACAAATATGGGCGGTTCTCGGCGTATGCGGAGGATAGAATGTCGATCGCTTCCGCCGACTGGCCTCCCTCCAGCGGAATGATATTCGGGTATTTCTCTTTGACGAGCTTCAGATAATCGTAAAGGTCGTCGATCGTCTCCAGCTTGGGGGCGCCCAGCTCGTTGTAGATCTTCTTGTTCACCAGATAGCCCGTGTTGCCGTTCGGCTGCGTCGTGTACCAGTTCGGGAATTGATAGATTTTGCCGTCGGGCGAACGAAGCATGTCCAGGGTGGACTCTCCCGCCCACTTCTTGAGATTCGGATACTTCTCCAGGTAATCGTCGTACGGCACCAGCATGCCGGCCGCCCGCAGCTTCTCGACGTCCGCCCCGCGCTCCGTCCAGATAACGTCGGGCAGCTCGCCGGAGACGATCATCGTGCTCAGCTTCTGCGCCGCGTTGCCGCCGGAGCCGACCGGGACGACGTTGACCTTCTTGTTCTCCTTGATCCACTTGGAGGCTTCGTCCTCGCCCCAGTTGGGCATCGTATACCAGTCGTAGTTGCCGTAGAAGGAGAACTCCAGATCCTTCGCGCCGAGTTGGTAGACCTCTCCCGTCGCTTCCGCCGAAGCGCTGCCGCTTGCCGGCGGCTCGCTCGGGGAGGGCGAAGCCTCGTTGCCGTTGTCCGAGCTGCACCCCGATAGAATAAGAGCTGCCGACAATACCCCCGTCATGGATAACGTAAAGCGTTTGTTTCGAACCTTCATTTGCTCTTCTCTCCCTCCGGTATGGGTAGATATAGGAGTCCTCAATAGGGACCCGGTTAAGGCGCCAGCGCCGTTGAACCCTAAGACGGCCGTGCGATGCTATTCCTTGAGCGAGCCGACGAGAACGCCTTTGACGAAGTACTTCTGAACGAACGGGTACACGCACAGAATCGGGAGCGTCGCGACCATCATCGTCGCCATCGACAGCGACTTCGACGTGATCGTCCGCATCTTGTTGATGCGTCCTTGCGCGGCCGAATCCATCTGCTGCATCTGCTCGCTCATGATGTTCGAGTTGAGAATCTGCTGGAGCTTCGTCTGAATCGGGAGCAGGTCCGCGTTGCTGATATAGATGCTGGGCGTAAACCACTCGTTCCAATGATAGACCGCCGTAAAAAGCGACAGCGTGGCGATGACGGGACCCGACAGCGGAAGCACGATGCGGAACAGAATGCCCCAGTTCGAGCTGCCGTCCACTTTGGCGGACTCTTCCAATCCTCCCGGCAAGCCCATGAAGAACGTCCGGAAGATGATCATGTCCCACACGCTGATGAGCCCCGGGATGACCATGACCCAGAAGGTGTTGAACAGCCCGAGCTCGCGGATAAGCAGGAAGCTCGGAATGAGGCCGCCGCTGAAATACATCGTGACGATGCAGAAAATCATGTAATACTTGCGTCCGATCAGCTCGCGCTTGGTCATGCCGTAAGCGAAGATAGCCGTCAGCAGGATGCCGAGCAGCGTGCCGGCCGCGGTCCTCAGGATGGAGATCACGAACGCGTTGACGAGTCGGCTGTCTTCGAATACGATCTGGTAATTGTCCAGCGTGAACTCCCGGGGCCAGAACGTGACGCCGCCCTTCATCGTGTCCGTCCCTTCGTTGAAGGAGACGATGGCCGCGTTCCAGAACGGGTAGAAGGCGGCGAAGCCCAGGACGATCAGGAACGCGTAAATCCCGATGAGCAGCGCGCGGTCTCCGGTCGACAGTTTGATCATGATGCTCTCCCCCTTCCTACCATAGGCTGTTGCCCGAACGACGGGCCAGATAGTTGGCCGCGACGAGCAAGCCGACGCTGATCACGGCCTTGAACAATCCCGCCGCGGTCGCGTAAGAATAGCGGGAGTTCTGGATGCCGATCCGGTAGACGTACGTGTCGAGCACGTCGCTGACGTCCCGCAGCACGGGGTTCGAGCCGAGCAGCAGGATATTCTCGAATCCGGCGTTCAGCAGGCTGCCGATGGCCAGGATCAGGAAGACGACGATAACCGGCATGATCGCGGGAAGGGTGATCGAGAACATCTGCCGCAGCCGGCTGGCCCCGTCCACCGCGGCGGCTTCGTGCAGGTGGGGATCGACGCCCGCGATCGCGGCCAGATAGACGATGGAGGAGAAGCCGATCTCCTTCCAGACGTCGGTGACGACGAGGATCGACCAGAAATACTCGGGCATGGAGAGGAAATTGATCGGTTCTTGGATCAGGTTCAGGCTCTGAAGCAGCATGTTGAGACTGCCGTTCTCCGTCGACAGGATCGAGGCGACGATGCCCGATACGATGACCCAGGAGAGAAAGTGGGGAAGGTAGCTGATCGTCTGGATCGACCGCTTGAAGACACGGCCGCGAATCTCGTTCAGCATGAGGGCGAGCAGGATCGGCGCGGGGAACCCGATCAGAAGCTTCAGCAGGCTGATGACGATCGTATTGCGGATAACGTTCCAGAATTCGGGGGCTCCGAAGAACATCTCGAAGTGCTTGAAGCCGACCCAGGGACTGCCGAAGAAGCCTTTGAACAAGCTGTAGTCCTGGAAGGCCATCAGCACGCCGTACATGGGGATGTAGCTGAAGACAAGCAAGAAGAGCAAACCCGGCCATACCATCAGTTGAATGTCCCACTGCCGGAAGAAGCGAACGATTCCGGGCGGTTTCTCCGTGGCATGCCCGAAGTTGCGGGATTCCGTCTGAGCCATTGCTATAATCAGCCCCCCGTCGTTTATTTTCTCTATCTTACCTGCCGGGGGGCGGGGGCTCTTCGCCAATTCAACCGAAAACTGATACTATCTTCCTGTAGGTGAGAAGAAATCTGACACTTAAGACGATCTTTGGCGGACGGTGCGGGGAGCGTAGCCGAAGTGGCGGTTAAACAGGCGGTTGAAGTTGGACAAATTGCGGAAGCCGCATTCCATGGCGACGTCCACGATCTTGAGGTCGGTCGTCCCGAGCAGCTTGACCGCCTTCTCCAGCCGAAGCTGGATAAGATAAAGCTGCGGGGGCACGCCGACCGTGCGCCGGAAGATGTCGCAGAACCGGGAGGGGCTCAGGAAGACGAGCTCCGACAGCTCGTTCAGCGTCCAGGGATAGACGAGATCCGATTCCATGGCGTGGATGACGAGCCGGACCTTATCCAGTTGGGCGGCATTCACTTGCGACCGGCTCGCGCCATCCGCGGCGGAGAACCGGAAATCCCGGTTGACGTACGCCAGGAACTGATGCAGGCAGGCGAAGACGAGCGACGTATGCGAGCGAAGCGCGCCCGCGTGCTCCTGCTGCATCTCGAGCAGCAGCGAGCGGAGCTTGCCGATGCGCGGATGCTCGCGGTCGAGCAGGTTCGTGAAGCTGACGCCCATCTCCTTGAACGGGGAGAGAATCTCGGGATCGTAGCGAAGCGTTCCGGTCAGCCATGAGCCGTCGAACGAGATGACCTGCAGGACCAGATCGCTCGTCTCGTAAGCGCAGTGCAGATCGTTCGAATTGATGAGAAGGATGTCCCCTTGCCGGAACTCGAACGTCTCGCCGTTAATGATATAGTAGCCGGTGCCGGACTTGATCAGGTTGATCTCGAGCGCGTCGTGCCAGTGCAGCTTCTGGTACCCCGAGTCGACCCCGATCGTATCCTCGATGAAGATCGGGAACCTTTTGTCCAGGTTGGTCTTCTCCCTCGGAATATCGGGCGAACGATGATGCGTCATATTATCTCCCCCAAGTTAGAGATTGAATCCGGGAAACCAATTTAATGATAAGTCCATGTAAGAATACCTGTCAAACGCAGCGACCTCTTCTATTCTAAATGTATTCGCTTTCATTTTGAAGAAGTCCTGCCCGCCCCGGGGATCGCAAGTGACAAAACCGTCACTCAGGATCGGCAAGGATCGATGGATACGAGCTTCGGCCCCATTTATATTAAGGGTATAAAGAGGAGGGAGCAGAAAATGCAAACGGTTATTCAAACGAAAAACTTATCCAAGAATTACGGGACGACCCCCGTGCTGAAGAGCATCGATCTCGAGGTTCGCGCGGGGGAGCTGACGGCGATCATGGGTCCTTCGGGCTCCGGCAAGTCGACGCTGATGAACGTGCTGTCGACGATCGACCGGCTGTCCGGCGGAGAGGTGTGGCTCGAAGGAAAGTCGCTGCTCGACATGAAGAAGCAAGCGGCCAGGCAATTCCGCCAGGAGCGCATGGGGTTCATTTTCCAGGATTATAACCTGCTCGATACGCTGACGGCCAAGGAGAACATCCTGCTGCCGCTCTCGCTTCGCCGGTTCAAGGCCGAGGAGATGGAGCGCCGGCTGGCGCCGATCGCCCAAGCTCTCAACATCGCGGGCATTCTGACCAAATATCCGAGCGAGCTGTCCGGCGGGCAGAAGCAGCGGGTCGCCTCGGCAAGGGCGATCATCACGAACCCGGCGATCGTCTTCGCGGACGAACCGACCGGCGCGCTCGACTCTCGGTCCGCCACGCAGCTGCTCGAACAGCTCGTAGGGCTGAACGAGACGTTCGGCACGACGATTCTGATGGTCACGCACGACGGTTACGCGGCCAGCTACTGCAAACGGGTTATTTTCCTGCGGGACGGCGGCATCGTGAACGAGCTCTACGCGGGCGAGCAAACCCAGAGAGCGTTCTACGACCGCATTCTCGACGCCCAGAGCCTGATGGGGGGCAAGACGCGATGAGCCTGCTCGAGCTTACGCTGCGCAACGTGAAACGCAACTTCCGGCTGTATTCCATTTATCTGTTCTCCATGGTGGCCGGCGTCATCGTTCAATACACGTTCTCTTCCTTGATGTATAACGAGGACGTTCTGGATGCCCTGCAGAATAGGGATAACTTCAGGGTAGGCTCCATGATCGCCTCGGTGACGGTATTTCTGTTTATCGTCTTCTTCATCCTATATGCGAATTCTTTCTTTATGCGCCAGCGCAAAAAGGAGTTCGGCATGTACCTGCTGTACGGGTTAACCGAGAAGCAGGTCGTGCGGATGATCTTCTGGGAGACGCTCGTCATCTGCGCGGTCTCCCTTGCGGCAGGCGTTCTGCTCGGGGGGCTGTTCTCCAAGCTGTTCGGCATGCTGCTCATGTCGCTCATGCAATACGATCAGCCGGTCTCGCTGACCTTCCCGGTCGAAGCGATCGCGTCGACCGCCGGGCTGCTGCTCCTGCTGGCGATCGTCATCAGCGCGCAAAGCTGGTTCATGGTCAACCGGCTGCAGCTGACCGAGCTGTTCCACGCGAAATCGAAGGCCGAGAAGCCCGTGCGCGTGTCCGCGTTCTGGGCGATCCTCGCCGTCCTTATGATCGGTGTCGCCTTCGCGCTCATCTACAGCGGCAAAGGCTCGGTCGTCTGGCAGGAATACGCGACCCCCAGCTTGATCGTGTCGTCCGTCGGCATCGTCGCCGGAACGTACTTGTTCTTCCGTCAATTCGCCGGCTGGCTGCTGCGGACGATCGGACGGCGCAAGAACTACCACGAAGGCAATACGGTGCTGTGGACGTCGTCGCTGCGGTTCCAGATCCGCGGCAACACGCTCAACCTATCGTTCATTACGCTGTTCGGCGCGGCGATCATGATGCTGATGTGCTTCATGACGATCAATTACAAGGTTCAGTTCGAAGCCGTCGGCCGGAATATTCCGAACGACATCGCGTTCCAGTCGCTCGATACCGGGACGAACCGCCAGGTCGACGACTTGATCCGGAGCTCCGAGCACGGGATTCGCTATCATCTGACTCACGAGGCGCTTACGGCGGAACCCTTGACGAGCATGGACGCCGCGTTCGATAATCCGGAGTATTTCACCCCCGAAGTGCTGCTCGTGCCGGAAGCCGCCTACAACGAACTGGTCGGGATCCGCGGAGACGACCGGAAGGTGGAGCTGAGCGGAAACGAAGCCGTCTCCCTGTCGCAGGGCTCGGACTTCCCGGAGACGTTCGCGGCAAGCGAGACTCGAAGCTTCGCCGTGAAGCTCGGCGCGGGAGAAGAGAAGGAGTTCTTCCTTACGGAGAAGAAAGATTATGCCTATCTGGGCTGGTCGACGAGTCCGGTCGAGTCGATGATAAAGAAGCCGGCGGTGCTGGTCGTCTCCGACGAAGCCTACTCGAGCCTTCAAGGCGTCGCGAATAAGAAGAAGTTCGAAATTTACGGCGTGAAGGATGCCAAGAACGCCGAGGCCTTATCCGAGCGAGCTCACGCGATCGTCGCCCGGACGCCCGGCGCCTATTACTCCTCGTTCGCCGACGTCTACTCCAGGCAGATCGAGGGCTCGTCCCTCATGCTGTTCTCGAGCGGCTTCCTCGCCTTGGTCGCGACTTTCGCGCTGGCCAGCGTCATCTACTTCAAGCAGCTGCGCGAGGCGACGGACGAGAAGCTGCAATACGCCATCCTGCGCAAGATGGGCGTCGACAACCGGCAGATCAAAAGCGTCATCCGCAAGCAGCTGCTGTTCGTGTTCTTGCCTCCGCTAGCGCTCGGAATCGCGTACAGCTGGTCGATCATCAAATCCTACATTCTCGAGTCGGTGAGCGACATCCCCGAGCTGCCGGGCATCACGTGGGGCATCATCGGCGTCTACTTCCTCGTGTACCTGCTGCTCTATCTCTCGTCCGCGAATTTGTATTACAAGATCGTCAGCCGGCAGTCCTGATTCGAATTAGGCGCGGCACAACGCAAAAACGGTTGGCCAGGTATATCCTGTCCAACCGTTTTTTTATCGCCGTACCGTGTACAAATAAGGATCGTGATTCTTCGGAAAGTGAATCGTGAACTCCGTGTATTCCCCGACGACGGATTCGCAAGTGAGGTAGTGCCCCAGCTTCTTGGACAGCTCTTGGGCGAGATAAAGCCCCATCCCCGTCGACTTCGCATGGGTGCGCCCGTTGGCGCCGGTAAAGCCCCGGTTGAAGACGCGAGGCAAGTCCTTGGATTCGATCCCGATGCCGTCGTCGCGGACGATAAGCTGCTTCTCGTCCTGCGTGGCGCGGGAAGAGATCCGGATCTCCCCGTTCTCCCCGGTATACTTCAAGCCGTTGGACAACAGCTGGTTCACGATGAACAGCAGCCACTTCGGGTCGCTTTGCACGGTCGTGCGCGGAAGGTCCAGCCGGATTCTCACTTTTCTCGCGATAAACGACTTGGCGTGCGCCTTGACGGCGTCCTTCACGAGAGGCTCGAGGTCGCAGCTTACGATCTCGTAGTCTTGGTTGAAGCTGTCCAGCTTGGCATAATAGAGCGCTTGGTCCACGTAATGCTCGATGCGCGACACTTCCTCCTCGACGCCGCGCGGGTCGACCTCGGTCTGCTGCATCAGCCGAAGCACGGAGATCGGCGTCTTGATCTCGTGGAACCAGGAGACGATGAAGTCGTAATACTCCTTCTGCTTCGCCTGCGCCTCGTTCATGGCCCGGATGTGCGCGATTCCCGCCTCCTCGATCGCTTCCCGGTAGGCTTCGGCCTCCAGGGACAACGGCTCGGCATCCTCGCCGTTCCGATTCCGCACGGCATACAGCACTTTCTGATAACGGTAAACGAGGAAAACGACGAGAAGGAACGAGGCCAGAACGAGAGCGTAGAGCAGCGTCTTCCGGTGCAGGTCGATCTCGGGATCCACCCAGAAGACCGCGATCGTCATTAAGAACAAGGCGGCATACAGGAGAAGATACGGCCGCTCGTACTTCAAGAACCGGCGGAAGCTCATTCGACGATGTACCCCATTCCTTTGCGGGTGGAGATGAATTCCTCCAGCCCGAGCGCGGCGATCTTGCGTCTTAGCCGGTTGACGTTGACGGTCAGCGTGTTGTCGTCGACGAACTGCTCGTCGTTCCACAGCGCCTGCATCAGCTCGTCCCGCGAGACGATCCGCCCGGCCCGGCGCATCATCGTCTGCATGATGATCGATTCGTTGCGGGACAATTCCGCCGTCCGGCCCCGGTACTGAACCGAGGAATTGGACAGGTACAAAACGAGCTCCCGATGGGTAAGCTGCAGGTTCTCGTCCTGGTACGTATAATTGCGCCGGAGCAGCGCGCTGACCTTCGCGACGAGCACGCCGAGGTCGAACGGCTTCTGGATATAATCGTCTCCGCCCATGTTGATCGCCATGATGACGTCCATGTTCTGATCCCGGGAAGAGAGGAAGACGATCGGGACCTTGGAGACGGCGCGAATCCTCTGGCACCAGTAGAACCCGTCGTAGATCGGCAGATTCACGTCCAGCAGCACCAGATGCGGCTGGCTCGCCTGGAATTCCTCCAGCACGTTGTCGAACGAAGCCGTCTCCACGACCTCGAATTGCCATTTGCGCAGCGCGTCCGCCACGATCGAGCGGATTTTGTCGTCGTCTTCGACGATAAAGATTCGGAACAAGGAGGCTCCCTCCGGTTCGATGGGTATCATGCGGGGCTTATTCGCCCCTTTATAACGAGCTCTCCGCCGAAGCGTTCGCCGTAAGGCGAGGATCGGCGCCGTACTGCTGGGTCCACTGCCACATGGCAGCGAAAATCGGCTGCAGCCCCTGCCCGGATTCCGTCAGCTCGTACTCGACATGCAAGGGCACGCTCGGATAAAGGGTGCGAGTGACGAGACCTTTCTCCTCCAGCAGACGCAGCCGATCGGTCAGCGTCTTCGGGCTGATGGGCTCAAGCTTGCGGCGCAGCTGCCCGAAGCGCTTGACTCCGTTGAATAGCTCGAACAGGATCAGAAGCATCCACTTGCTGTCCAGAATCTCCAGGATCGGCTCGACCTTGCCCGGGCAGGAGTTATCCATCATCGGCCATTCCTCCGTAGTTCATTTATTGAAATTATGGCAATTTCATATCACTGCTTTTCAAATATACCATAAAGCCCGGAGACGCCAAAGACCCCTGATCAGGGGTCTTTGAGGCTGTCGATGGGAGCTGCTGAAATGGCGCAATCCTTGAATCCGGACTCCGGCTTAAGGCCGTCATTTGGCAGGATCCGCCGCCGCTGCTCCCCGTGCCAAGGAAGCTCCTCGAGCCTCCCCTTGGGACGCCTTCTTTCTTTTCCCCGCCCAACCGACGCCGACGACCCCGGCCAATACGAGAAACGCGCCGATGATGTGATAGTAAGCCAGAGGCTCGTTTAAGAAGATCACGCCTCCGAGGATAGTGAGAACCGTCGCCGCGTTATTGAAGATCCCCATGCGCGAGGCTTCCATCCGGGTCAATACGAAGTTGGTAAGAAGCGAGGTCCCCATCGACGCCAGAATGCCCAGGTACAGGATGGAGCCCGAGAACGTCGCGGACCGGAACTCGTCGAAGTAATTCGGGAGCGTGCCCTCCGAGAGATGACGGGTGACGGACATCGCGTTGAAGGCGATAAAACCGGCGAGCAGGATCGCGAACGTCAGATCCAGGTAGTGATGCCTCTGCGTCAGCTTGCGGGTAAGAATGTTGTAGGCGGAGAGCGACACGGCGGACAGCAGGATGAGGACGATGCCGCGAATGCCCGAGGCTTGGAAGGCGGCGCCCTTCATCAGGAAAATATAAACGACTCCGGCCACCGACAGCAGCGTAAACCCCTTCTGCAGCCAATCCGAACGTTCCTTCAGGAAGACGGACGCGAGCGCCATCGTGGAGATCGGCACGGTCGCATTGATAATGCCCGCTTCTCCCGAAGTCGTATACGTCAACCCGTACGTCTGCAGAGTGAAGAAGAGATAAGGGTAGAACAGCACGAGAGGCAGCATGGACAGCAGCATCCTCCCGCTCAAGCGCAATCGGCGGCGCGAGATCAAGAACACGGCGGCGATGGCCGCAAGCGCGATCGTAAAGCGATGGGCGAGGGCGTCGATCGGATGAGCCGTCTCCAGCGCAAGCTTGATAAACAGGAAGGCGAACCCGATAATGCCCGTATAGCAGGCGACCGCGAGATAGACGACGCCCGAGGCGGATTTGTTGGCCATAACGATAATCTCCCTTCGATTATGCAACGTTAGAACGATTCGCGGCCGCTTAACTTGCGACCGCTATCCTATCGTAAATCCTTCCGCTCTCTGTTACCATTTGTAAAAAAGCCATCTGTACCGGTACAAGACATTCGGAGGCGGGAGGAGATCCGATGCATAAATACGAGAGCCTGCTGGGCGAACTGGAAGCCCGGATCCGGGACGGAACGCTGAAGCAGGGCGGCAAGCTGCCTTCCATTCGAGAGCTGGCGAGGCAATACGGCTGCAGCAACAGCACCGCGATCGCCGCGCTGGAAGAATTGGAGCGGCGCCACCTCGCGTACTCCGTTCCCCGCAGCGGATACTACGTCGTGCACGCCAAGCCGAGCTCGGAGCCGGCTTCGGCCCGGCCGATCGACTTCGTCGCTTCGGCGCCGGATCCCGCGCTGTTCCCCTATCTCGACTTTCAACACTGCGTCAACAAGGCGATCGATACGTACAAGAACGACCTGTTCGTCTATCAGACGGAAGAAGGCCTTCGCCCCCTGCTCGCGATCCTGGCGAAGCAGCTCGCTTCCTCCCAGGTGTTCGCCGCGGAGCGGCGGATCGTGGTTACGTCCGGGATCCAGCAGTCGCTGGCGATTCTCGCGGCGACCGAATTCCCGAACGGCCGGCCCGGCGTATTGATCGAACAGCCGACTTATCACCTTTTTATCAGCCGTCTCCTTGATCACCGTATACCCGTGCGGGGAATCGAGCGAACGGCGGAGGGGATCGATATGGAGGAGCTGGAGCGTCAGTTCCGCTCGGGCGACATTAAGTTTTTCTACACGATCCCGCGCTTTCACGCCCCGTTAGGGACCTCTTACACGACGGCACAGAAAAAACAAATCCTCGAGCTCGCCCGCAAGCACGACGTTTATGTCGCGGAGGACGACTACATGGCGGATCTGGAGACGGAAGGCAAAGCCGACCCGCTTCACTCCCTGGACGTTCACGAGAGGGTGATCTATCTGAAGAGCTATTCCAAAATCGTGTTTCCCGGCTTGCGCGCGGGGGTCGCGGTTCTGCCGGAGGCGCTCGTCGAGCCGTTCCGCCGGGTCAAGCGGATGTGGAACATCGACAGCCCTTTGCTGTCCCAGGGAGCGCTGGCGATCTACTTAAAGAGCGGCATGTTCGAGCGGCATCGGCGGATGATACGGGATTCCTACGCGCGGCGGGCGAAGGTTCTGGCGGAAGCGCTCCGGGAGGAGGCCGACCGGTGCATCGGCGCCTTTCGTTATCCCGAGTCGAAGCACCCCGCCATTCATACGCACCTCGTGCTGGACGGACGGATCTCGGTCCCTCAAGTCGTTGCTCGTCTCGGGAAGAGGATTCTGCTGGAGAGGATCGACAAGCACTACCTGCCGGGAACGGCGAATCGGCATCTGCTCAAGCTGAACGCGACGACGGTCCGGGAGGAGGATATTCGTACCGGCATCGGCCTCATCGGAGAAGAATTCCGAAGGCAGTTAGCGAAGTCTTAGGATAAAAGAGGCGAATGAACATCCGAGGACAGGTCCGAAGAGAGAGACGAAGAAATGCAAATAGGAGCCGGCGCCTCAATGGTTGAGGGCCGGCTCCGCCGCTTGGTCTCGTCCCGTTACTTAAAAATAGCAAACTTCAGATCCTTGTCCTTCAAGTATTGGATGATTTCCGGAAGCGCCTCCGCCGTGAACTTGTCTTCATGAAGCACGTATACGCCGCCCGCGGCTTCGACTTCACGGAAGTAGCGAAGGATGTCTTCGGGCTTCTTCGCATTCCAATCCTCCGGGTCCCTATTCCACAGGAGCGTCTTCATGTTCAGCTTCTCCGCCGAGGAGATCAGTTCGTCGTTAACCGCGCCGTACGGCGGGCGGAACAACGTAACGGGTTCTCCGGTCAGGGCTTCGATGGCCGCGTTCGTCTTCGATAGGGTCGCGTTCTGGGCCTTAGGCGTGAATTTCGTCAACACGCTGTGATCCCAGGAGTGATTCCCGACGGCCATCCCATGCTCGCTAGCATAGGCAACGGCATCCGGATGCCTCTCCACGTTCTTCCCGACGAACAGGAAAGTCGCCGCTATCTTGTTCTCGACGAGAATGTCCACGATCTTCTTCGTAAGCGAAGAGGGCCCGTCGTCGAAGGTTAAGGCGACGTATTCCTTCGGCAGCCCGAAGAACTTCTTGTCGTCCTCGACTTCGATGACCTGGTAGCCCGCTTGCGCCTGCTGCGCGGCGGGCTTGACCGAAGCTTGCGTCTGCGCGGGACGATCGGCCGTAACCGCCGCGATCGGCGCTTCGTCCTCGTGCGCATCGTTCTTCTGCGGTTGGCTCGCCGATACGGGAGCCGCGGCTGCCGTCGAAACCTCCGTCTTGGCTCCCGCGTTCGCGACGCCGATCTGTCCTCCCGGAAGGCGCACGGGATCCTCTTGACCCTCGGTCGGGATAGACAGAGCCAGCAAGCCGATCACGACCAAAGCCAGAAGCAGGCCGGCCAATCTCGACGCTCTTGCGGCGAATCGGCGCCGCGAAGGAGATCTCCGTCGCGCGGACTCCTCTCCTCCGTTCCCTAGCGCTTCCTCGCCAATCGGAACGGGCGGAAGCTCATTTTGCTGAAGGCGCTTGATCGCTTGGATGAATTCTTCGCTGCACGCGAAATACAGCGTCTCCCGGGAGACGCCGGACATCCGGACTACGGCGCTATAGTAGGTATTATGGTAAGGGTCCCACTTGGGGTATGGAGAGAGCCTCGCTCTTCCTCCGTCCACCGGCCGCAAAGCTTCAAGACCTAGGTATGTAAATTCGTCTATATCGATTATGTAAGAAGCTTGCCTGTCTTCATGGGTAACGGCGACCTTGATTCGATAGGCACCCTCGGACGTCTTCCCTAGCGACAGCAGCTCCATGACTTGCGCGCTGTATGGCTCCATGCCCTCTACGTCCTTCTGCCTCGTCAGACCTGGTCTTACTCGTTGGATACTCCGCCCTGCGAACCCGAGCCCGATCCGAACGGAGTCGTCAATCGGCTGGTGAAGTCATTAACAATATTCAGGAGATGCGTCTTCTCCTGGCGAAGAGAATCGTACTTCTGCTTCATCTGGGCGAGCTCGGCTTCGAGCCTCGAGTTCTTCTCTTCGAGTTCGCCGATTCTCTTGTTCTTGTCGGAAGTCGTCTCGTTGTGCTTCTGAAGCAGGCTGGCATAGTTCTGTCGCTCCAGCTCGATGACGGCTTTAAGCTCTTCGATCTGGCCGGACAAGGAGGAGTGAAGCTCGCGGTAATCCTCCATCATCTGATCGACCTTCAGGTTCTTGTCGCTCAGCCTCTGCTCCAGCTCAAGAATGCTCTTCTCGCGCTCCTCGATAACCTTGCCCAGGTTCTTCAAGTCCTTGTTCAAGCGTTCGATCTGCCCGTTCGAATGGCCCAGCCGGTCCTGAAGATCGTTGTGGCTCATTTCGACTTGCTGCTTGGCCTTAATCATCTGCTCCACGGCGAAGACCAGATCGAGCGATCTCTTATCCATATGACCCTTATTGGTGAAAATAGGACCGGTTTGCTCCTCGCCGACCTCGTTGGCAGCCGAAGCCGCGGTCACTTCCTCCTGCGAGTCCTCTAACTCCCTCCTTATGTCAAGATCCTCTCGCGATTGCTGCTCAAGACCGTTCTTTTTCTTCTGGAAAGGAGAAAACATAGACGAACTCACCTTTTCTAAGGGAATGTTGATCATTGTCGAAAATTAAGTTTCTTTAATTATAGTTTAATTTTCCAACGGATTAAGCAGGGCTAAAGTACCGATTTGTATACCTGATATTAGGCTAAAAGACACAGGGGCCTTTAGGTTCCATCTTATTCCGTTTCCTTCTTGCGTTGTTATGGATCGCGTAAAAGCCGACCTCTTGCTCGCCGTCCAGGATCGAGTAAAAGGCCGACGATAAAATATACCCTTCCAAAAAGGAGTCGAAGGGCGATGACAGGCTCTTCAGATATTCCTTCATGAGAGGCCGAATTTCGGTTGCCATGCACGATCTGAATATCAGCAGAACCCGCTTCCGTTCCTCCTGAATCGCACTGTTTTTTTCCAAAATACACCATATCCAGCGTCCTGCGCAAGCCTTGGATTCCTGTATAAAACCAAGCCGGTTAACCATTATATAGGGGGCGGTCCAAAAGAGCCAAAACATAGAAAGCGGTGACGAGATAATGATGAGACTAGGTTCCCATGAAGCCCACGAGCTTAACGAGCTGCTGCTAAGCTGCACGAACTCGATTCAATCCATGGCGCTCTTCATCAATCAAGCGCAGGATCCTGAGCTGAGAGACATGATCGTCCGGCACTATTCCGTGCACGTGCAGGATTACAACATGAAGGTCGAATACGCCAACCGCATGATCTCCCGGGACCAGCTGAACATTCCAGCGTTAAGCATGAGCCCCGTGGCGGAAAATCCCGTTTACGCCTATCCGGGCTTGCAGCCCAGGGTTCAATTGCAGCAGTTGGACGACCGCGCGATCGTCACTTCCTATCTTCTGACGCTGAAGCGCGCGGGCCGGGAATACGCGTGGTCGGCCATGGAATGCTCGACGCCGCAGCTGCGCGCTTTCCTCGAGGACGCCTTCCGCATGTGCTCGCACCAAGCCTTCGAGGTATGGAGCTACATGGCGCGCAAAGGCCTTTACCCGGTCGAATACGCAACCAATACGGCCCTCCAAGCCATGCAGCAGATTTACCAGCCGGTTTCGCAGCATAATCCCGCGCAGCTATACACTTAACAAAAAAAGCGAAAGCCGGAGCGTCCTTCCGGCTTTCGCTTTTTTGCAGCTTATCGAGTCCAATCAAAGCGTGCTGGCAGCCTTGCTCAGCAGCGTCTTGATTTCGTCGGCGTCGACGGTTTGGCCTTTGCGGAGCTTGAGCGTTTTTCTCTCCGGCGGTCCTTCGAAACGGTCTTCCGGAAGCTCCAGACCGGCAGCGTTGAACAAGGTGAAGCTGATCGCTTCCTTCGAAGGGGAGATGACGGCCAGGTACTTTCCGTTCTTGAGAAAATGGGGCTTCTTGTACTGGATGCGCTCCTGGACTTCGCCGACGGCCTCATGAACCGTCCCGCGCAGGGCAACGGCAAGCTCGGCCTGCCAGGGCTCCTTCAAAGACTCAATAAAATCGGTGACTTCCGGGTTCATTCTTAATCGCTCCTTCGATAAGGGATGGATACGTTGCCCGGCGGGATCAACGGGGAGGAACAGAGGACGAAGGTCCTCCGTTCCTATACGGAGGATATGAAATCCAAACAAGAGATGGGGCTGGTACCGGAGGAGCTTGACCCTGCCATGATTACCTTAATGCTCTCCAGCTTGACGATTTATCCGCTTCTCAACGGCCTTGTAACGCGGATGATCACCGGACTCGAGCCCGACGACCCGGAATTTCAACAAAGGTGGTCTCGGTTTCTTCGTCAGATCAGCGAGAGGATTTTCTCGCGGTAAGATCAACCGTCGGTTTCGCGCGATACCGTCGCCTTATGCTTCCTAGCTGCCTTACAAATGGGATCCTCCGGTCGCGTCAATCATCTGTCCCGTTACCCACCGGCCGTCCGGCGACGCCGCGAAGGCGACGATATCCGCGATGTCCGAGGGCTCGCCGACGCGTCCAAGCGCCGACATCTCTTCCGCGTGCTTGCGTCCTTCGGGCGTATGCAGCCACGGCGCGTTAACGTCGGTATCGACGATGCCGGGCATGACCGCGTTCACGGTTATTCCCCGCGAACCTAGAAGCTGAGCCAAGTGCAGAGTGAACGTGTTGAGAGCGCCTTTGGTCAAGTTGTAGGTCATGATATGCGGATAAGCAATGCGCGTCACCCCGGAGGATATGTTGATGATTCGCCCGCCGTCCCGCAATCGTCCCAGCGATCGCTGAACGAGGAAGAACGGCGCCTTGACATTAACCGAGAACAGCCGATCGAAGTCCTCTTCGCTCGTTTCTTCGAATTCTCGGGATGTGCCGATACCGGCATTGTTGACCAAGATATCGTATCGGTTGCTGCCCGTTCTGCGGATTAATTCCTCATCCATGGCTTGAAGGAGCCTTTCTACGCCGTCCAAGGAATCCAGCTCGGCGCCGACGGCGAACGCATGGCCGCCCGCCGCCTCGATCTCGGAGACGGTCTCTGCCGCCGCATCCGACCGAACGCCGTAATGAACCGCGACAAGCGCCCCTTCGGCCGCAAGACGCAGCGCGATTCCTTTGCCGATCCCTCTGCTTGCCCCCGTGACAAGCGCGATTTTACCTTCCAAGCGTTTGGCATTCATTGCGACTCCACTCCTTCTCTTAGAATTAATCCTAAGATAAACCCTCCCCTCAAGGGGAAAGTCAAGGAGCGATCGCAATTCTGTTCTCGATAAAGTTCGCTACCGCCGTCACGTTCTTGAAGTTTCATACGTCAATCCAGTAAGAGCAGTTAAGAAGGGAGCTTATCGATGAGCGAAATGAATCGGCTTACCGAACAGTTCGAAGGCCATCGGAGTCATCTGCGTTCGGTCGCGTACCGAATGCTGGGGAGCTGGAGCGAGGCGGAGGACGCCGTTCAAGAATCCTGGCTGAGGCTTAGCCGCTCCGATGGGAACCGAATCGAGAACATCGGGGGGTGGCTGACGACCGTCGTCTCCCGGGTATGCCTAGATATGCTGAGGTCCCGAAAGTCGCGGCGAGAAGAAGGGATGGACGCCCATGACGCCGAGCGGCCGTTGGACGATGAAGCGGAGGGCGATCCGGAACGCGAGGCGATCCTCGCCGATTCGATCGGCCTGGCGCTGCATGTGGTGCTCGACACCTTGAATCCGGAAGAGCGGATCTCGTTCATTCTGCACGACATCTTCGCGGTCCCCTATGCCGAGATCGCTCCCATCGTAGGGCGCTCCGAGATTGCCGCTAGGCAGCTAGCCAGTCGAGCCCGCCGGCGATTGCAGGGAGCGAGAGCGTCCTCGGGCGCCGACCTCAACGTCCAACGGAGTCTTGTGGACTCCTTCCTGGCGGCCGCGAGAAAAGGGGACTTCGAAGCGCTGCTCGCCGTGCTCGATCCTCAAGTGGTGCTGCGTAGCGATCGCAAGGACGCTCCGAACGAGGTTCGCGGCATCCGGGAGGTGGCCGCGCAGCTTATGGGCGGACGCGCCAAGGCCGCGCGGCCGGCGCTCGTCGACGGAGAGATCGGCGTCGTCGTATCCCCGGGCGGACAACTGCTTCTTGTACTCGCTCTCGCTTACGCGAACGGCAAGATCGCAGGAGTCGACGTCATCACCGACGAGTCGCGGTTAAGGGAGCTCGAGTTGATCTCGCTGAGCGACTGACGGCCGTTCTAATAAAGCCTACGAACCGCTTCGAGCTTCTGCCTCATATACTCGATCGCTTCCGCGGGCCCCGTTATTTGGGCTTCGCCCCCCAGCCGCCAAATCAAGTCCGCGTAGAAGCTCAAGTCTTCCGCCGCTATTTGAACGTTTGCCGTTCCGCTGCCGTCCTCCTTCCGCCGGATAAACGGGGCGATGCGCGGATTGGATTCCAGCTCGAACACCCCTTTGGGGGTCAAATTCAGTCGAAGGATCGTCTGTTCCAGACGGTCCTTATCGGGCTTGTCCGACAAAGTCTTCCGGCTGATGTCCGCTCGGCTCGGAATCGATTCGTTCGGCGCGGCGGAGAGAATCCGGTCCGCCCTGAACTGCCGGATGTCGCCGCGGCTGAAGCAATAAGCGGGACAATACCAATAACCGGAGTTGGCATATAGGCCGATAGGCTGAATGTTCCGCTCGGATTCTCCGCTTCCGGATTTATAGGTTATCGTCACGACGACGTTCGTCATGATGGCTTGCAGCAGGGTTTGAAGAATGTCCGCCGACATCGGCCGAAAGGGGCTCCAGAACATGATCCTGTCCTTAAGCCGATCGATCTGATCTTTACGGTCCGCGGGCAAATAGTGATAAAACTTATGAAGCGCGGTATCCGCCCCCTCTCCGAAAGGCAAGGCGCCGAAATAATCCAACGTCTGGCAGGCAAAAAATAGGGTGAGCGCTTCTCCTTCCGTAAAGCTGATAGGCGGCAGCAGCCTTTCCCGAAGAAGCCGATAGCCTCCGCCCCTTCCTTGAACGGAATAAACGGGAACGCCGAGCTCGCTTAGCTCCTGAAGATCCCTCGTGATCGTCCGCGTGGACAGCCCGAATTCGGCGGCCAACTCGCCTACGGTAAAAGACGGCTTCGCATTGATCCTCATGATCAATTGAATGAGTCGCTGCGACTTCTGCATGGTCCACCTCATTAAAATAAGACATGATTTGTCTTGTTTTCATGATACCATGCCTTTAGAAGAAACCAAAACGTGAAGAATAGAGGGGAATGACACCTATGAGCAAGGACTTGCAGGATTCCATAGGCTTCGTTTTTATCCATGGGGCCGGGCTGGACAATCGGATTTGGAGGAAAGTCGCGGAGGGGTTCAATCACCCTTACTTGCTGGCGGAGTATCCCTTGAGGCAAGGCTCCGCCGATTCGCGGAAGCGGCTGTCCCTGGAGGATTACGCGATCGGCATAAAAAAACAAATAGAGGCTTGGGGAGCTCGGCGCATCGTCCTTGTCGCTCATTCCATCGGAGGCGTCCTGGCCCTTAAACTTGCCTCGGAACTCGGGAATCGGCTGGCGGGATTCGTCGCCGTCGGGGCCATTATTCCGAAGGCCGGCGGTTCCTTCTTGTCCGCGATGCCGTTCCCTCAAAGAATAATCTTGGCCGCCATCATGCGAATCCTGGGAACGAAGCCTCCGGAGGCCGCCCTCCGGGCGGGATTATGCAGCGATCTCGCTTCGGACCAAGCTTCGGAGATTGTCCGAGGATTTACTCCGGAGGCCGTGCGCTTGTTTACCGATCGGGTACGCGCGTCTATCCCGGACGTGCCGCGGCTTTATGTGAAGCTGACCAAGGATAAAGAGATCCTCCCCTCCCTGCAGGACCGAATGATCGCGGCCCTTGCTCCGGGATCCGTTCGAAGCCTCGACACCGGACACTTGCCGATGATCGGCGACCCGGACGGGCTAAGGGCTATCTTGGAAGAATTCAAGAGGTCCGTCCCTTAACCGGGACGAACCTCGGACGCTTGTTAGGATTGTCCGTTTAGCTTGTCGTGCTGTAAACGATAATACGGCGGGCTTCTTCGATTTGGCCGTCGTCCGAATGAACGGCATTCCACCACAGGCTTACCGTCATAGCCGTTGCGGCCGCAAGCCAAATCCGCCTCCTGCGGCTCTTCGAGAGCTTCTTCATTCTTCACGAATCCTCCTTAAGGTTCAAATTCCTGGTTCCCCGCCAGCAACCCCCCGATGACTTGTTCGAACTCCTGCGGCTCGACCGCGTGATTGTAGATCCCGAGAAAAGCCCGGGTCGCCTCGGGATGAGCGGCAACCAGCCGGTTAACCGCGGTCTGCTCCGGCCCGAACGGAACGTTCTTCGTGAACTGGCAGGCCATATGGAACCGGGACATCATCTTCGCTTCCATCAGGCTCTGATACGCTTGGGCCATCTCCTCCCAATGCTCTCCCCAGTCGTCGTATTTGGATAGGACGTCGGTTAAGATTCGCGCGCTATAAAGCGCATCCTGCATTCCTTGTCCGACGGCGGGATCCTTGAACGAGAAAGCGTCGCCGACGAGCGCCCACCCTTCTCCCATCCCCTGATGCCAATCGTTGTCGTAACCGCGCAAGCCTCGCACCCTGCCGACAAGGGAGGCTTGGCGCAGCCGTTCCGGGAGGGGGGAATCCGCGAATCCGCCGTCGATCAGCTCGCGCATCGCATTCTCCGGAGACCGGGCGAACCTCTCGCTCCAACCTTGATCATCCAGGGGAAACATGACGCCGACAACGTGCAGATCGTCGTCCGTCGGGAAGACGATGCCGATTTTGTCCCTGATTTTGTACAGCTCCACATGAATATCGCCAGCCTGCTCATAGCCCTTAAAGTAGCCGACATAGGAAGCAAAGTCCGTCGGAACGGCCATCGCCCGCGCGCTGTTCACCCTCTCCCGCAGAGTCGAGTTGCGCCCGTCGGCGCCGACGACTAGCTTGGCCGTAAACCGTTCCTCTTCCCCGCCGCGGCGAACTCCCGCGATCCCGGTTACCGCATTCCCCTCCCGGATCACGTCCGTAACTCGAAACCCTTCGATCGAAGTCACGCCAGGCTGCGACGACGCGTGTTCGAACAAGATATGATCCAGATGCACCCGCCTGACGCACAAGCATTCCGTCTCTCCGTCCACCTCGGGAAACTGCCCGTCGATGACGACATCCTCGAATTGAATGACCGCTCGTTTGTACAAAGGCGCTCCCGTCTGCAGCAGACGATCCAGGACGCCCATCTCCCTCAGCTTCGCTACGGAATTGCCGAAGAAATTGTGGGTCGACAACACATCGCTCGGGAACGAGCTTTTGTCCGCCAGCAGCACCTTATAGCCGGATTTCGATAATTCATAAGCGAGCGACGACCCGGCAACCCGGGCTCCGACGATGATGACATCGTAATGACGGTCCATTCGATCCTCCCTCCTTTACCTCCATCGTAGAACCCCCGTATTCCCGGTAACAAGGGTCGGTTTCCCGGTAGGCCGGGAAAATCGTCCGGGAAGATTTTCAACCATTAAAATATTCTCAGCCTTATCAGAAAAGAACGGCTTCATCGGCGGAAGAAATCCGCTCTTGGCGAGGCTTTAGCGCCGCTTGGAGCCCTGTTGCCGATTCTCATTATCCTCAAATTGTCAGTCGGGCGACCGGCTATTCTATCGTAAAATGGGGCGAGTGAGAGAGGGGGATCTCGTTGTGTTAAAACGTTGGTTGTCGCCTTTGGCGCTAGTATTGGTTGTTCTCTTGACATGGCCGCCTCAGGGCGCTTCGGCCCAAACGCCCGGCAGCACGACGGTCTATGTCGACGGTCAACGGGTTACGACGAGCGCGATCATGCAGAACGGATTGCAGCTTGTGCCGGCAGCCTTCTTCCGCGGGCTTAACGCCTCGGTCGGTTGGAGCGAGCGTTATCGCTCGGCGGTAATCACTACAGCCTCGATTCAGATCGGGTTCGCCGCAGGCGAGCGCTACGCCGATTATCAACGTGCCGGAGAAGCGGCATGGCTTCGCGACAGCTTGGATACGCGAACGACGCTGATCGGCGGAAGCGCTTATGTGCCGCTGGCCTACACGGCTAAGAAGATCGGTTTAAGCGTTCATTACGATGAGCGGACGCGTTCGGCGGTTCTCTCGACGGGGGACAGCGGTCTCGTCGTGAAGGCGCAGAGTACCCAAACGTCCGCCGAAGAGCTTAACTGGCTGTACAAGATTACGGAGGCGGAGGCGGGAGGCGAGAGCTACGCCGGCAAGGTGGCGGTCGCGGCTTCGATCTTGAACCGGGTGGCCAGTCCCGATTGGCCGGATACGATTACCGATACGATTTTCCAAGTCGAATATATAAACGGCACAGCCTATTATCAGTACTCTCCGGTATTGGACAAACGCATCTATTCGGTGACGCCAAGCCAGGAGACGAGGAGCGCCGTGCAGGCCGCGCTGAACGGTTCCGACCCGGGGCTGGGAGCCGTCGTCTTCTATAATCCGGACAAAACGGACAATGCCTGGGTGCGAAGCCGCCCGGTCACGGCCCGGATCGGCAATCATGTGTTCGCGAAATAACGAAAAAGCTGCCGGCATGCCGGCAGCTTTCTTCAGAAATCAATCATGAATAACGCAATCTAGAGTCGTTCGGCCTGTTTCTTATTCGCGGGAGCGAACCAGCCGAGAAGAGCGATCGCAACCAACACCCCATAGAAAATAACGGTCCAAGTTGTCCCATGCGGGAAATGATGATCCAACACGCCGATGTCTTCGTGAGCCAAAGTGATGACCGCGAGCTTTACTCCGACCCATGCCACGATCGCGTAAGCGGTCGTCTCGAGGGCAGGACGCTGGGCAAGCAGCTTGATGAACCATGTGGCCGCGAATTTGATGAGCACGAGCCCTGCGATACCGCCAAGTACGACGACCAGGAACTTGCCTCCGTCCATCCCGCCGAAATTACCAAGCGGCGAATCCGGGAGACCGAGTGCCAGAGCTACCGCGGCAAGGATGGAATCAATCGCAAAGGCGAGATCCGCAAGCGCGATTTTACCCACGGTCGGCCAGAATCCCTTCCCTGCGGCATCCTTTTTGACGTCCTCGCGAATGTTCTCGTTTTCTTTGCCGAAACGCGCTTTAATGATGTGCTTTAACCCGAGGTAAAGCAGGTAAGCGGCTCCGATCGCCTGTATCTGCCAGACATTCGCAATGAACGATATCGCGAATAGCGCGCCGAAACGGAAAACAAAGGCCATGATGATCCCGTAGTTGATCGCTTTCTTCTTTTGATCCTCCGGCAAGTGCTTCGCGATGACCGCCAGAACAAGCGCGTTATCCGCGGAAAGCAAACCTTCCAATCCGATAAGAATCAGTAATGCCCATGCATACTCCAACCATAATGAGTCCAGCAGAAATTCTCCCCTCTATTACCGAGTGTTTTGATCCCTTGCTTCCTATGCAGATAATATTTTCTTCCTCAGAAAAAGTAATACGTGCAAGATCTCCAAAAAGGTTCATTTTCTGTTCTGAACCGGGACACCTCCGCCCGAACGGGGTACTTATGAAGACAGGCTTCTTTCTTTATAACAAGATTGGAGGATTCATATGGAGAACAAAAAGACGGAGCAATTGAGAAATTTCACCGTTAACAACGAAGAAAAGCATGGGTTGACGACGAACCAAGGCGTAAAAATGGCCGAAGACGAGTTTTCTCTGAAGGCGGGCCAGCGCGGTCCTACCCTTATGGAGGACTTCCACTTCCGCGAGAAGATGACCCACTTCGATCACGAGCGCATTCCCGAACGAATCGTTCACGCGCGCGGCGTAGGGGCTCATGGCTATTTTCAACTCTATGAATCCTTAGAAGATTACACCAAGGCGGACTTCCTTACGGATCCGTCCAAAGTCACGCCCGTATTCGTGCGCTTCTCCACGGTGCAGGGTTCTAGAGGGTCGAACGACACCGTCCGGGACGTTCGCGGATTCGCGACCAAATTCTATACGGATGAGGGCAACTATGATTTGGTGGGGAACAACATGCCCGTTTTCTTCGTTCAGGATGCCATCAAGTTCCCCGATTTCGTCCATGCCGTCAAGCCCGAGCCGCACAACGAAATCCCGCAAGGCGCCAGCGCCCACGATACGTTCTGGGATTTTATCGGGCAGAACCCGGAATCGGCCCATATGGTGATGTGGGTCATGAGCGATCGCGCCATTCCTCGCAGCCTGCGGATGATGGAAGGCTTCGGGGTGCACACGTTCCGGTTGGTGAACGCGGCAGGGCGGTCGCACTTCGTCAAATTCCATTGGAAGCCCGTCCTGGGGGTTCATTCCCTGGTCTGGGACGAGGCGCAGAAGATAGCCGGCAAAAATCCCGACTTCCATAGAGAGGACCTGTACGATGCCATCGAGAGGGGACAATTCCCGGAGTGGGAGCTTGGCCTGCAGCTTATTCCCGAGGAGGACGAGCATAAATTCGATTTCGATATCTTGGACCCGACCAAATTATGGCCGGAGGAAGAGATCCCCGTGAAATTGGTCGGCAAAATGACCCTGAACCGGAACGTCAGCAATTTCTTCGCCGAGACGGAGCAGGCGGCCTTCCACCCCGGACATGTCGTGCCCGGCATCGATTTCTCGAACGATCCTCTCTTGCAGGGGCGATTGTTCTCCTATACCGATACGCAGCTCTCTCGGTTAGGCGGTCCTAACTTCCACCAAATTCCGATCAACCGGCCCGTATGCCCGTTCCATAACAATCAACGCGACGGCATGCATCAGATGACCATTCACCAAGGACAAACGAGCTATCACCGTAACGGCTTGAACGCCGGCCTGCCTGCGCCGGTCCCGGTTGAACAAGGCGGATACGAGCACTACCAGGAGAAGATTGACGGGCGCAAGATCCGGGGACGCAGCGACAGCTTCCTCGACTTCTATTCGCAGGCCAAGCTTTTCTACAACAGTCTCGCCCCTTACGAGCAAGAGCATGTAAAGAAAGCGTTCAGCTTCGAGCTGGGCAAGTGCAAATCGGAATTGGTCAAAGCCAACGCGGTCGCGCTGCTGAATCATATCGACCGTTCCTTGGCGCAGGCGGTGGCCGACCCTATCGGAGCCCCCCTTCCGGCGGAGAACCTGGAGGTGAAATCCGACAAGAAATCTCCCGCGCTCAGCATGGCCGATACCGTCCGCAAGCCGGATACGAAGAGCATCGCGATCGTGAGGATAGGCGACCCCGATCTGGAACGTCTTGCCGATTGGACGATGGCTTTCAACGAGCATCGGCTAAATTATACGATCGTCGGGGAGAAGCTTCACGACCTGCCTAACCCGCTTAAGGTAACGGCCACGTTCGACACGGCGGACCCCGCTCTCTTCGATGGCGTCTTATTGATCAGCAGCGAGCCTTCTATTCCGACGCCCGCCTTGGAATTCATCGAGATGACGTTTAAGCATTATAAGCCCTTGGCTCTGGCTCTCCTTGATAACCGGGTATTGAAGAAGGCCAGAGTCAAGACGGACGAGGCGGGAGTTTACGATTTATCGGCTTCCACGATACAAGCCTTTATAAACGGAATCGCGCAAGGGAGGTTCTGGGAACGGAAATTATAAATATTCGGATCGACAAGCGGCACAGCGGGATTCGACGGCAGGGGCACCCCATCCGGGTGCTCCTGCCGTCGGTGCCAGCTTCGCTATCGCCCGTTATTCCGACTTCCGCTTAGTCAGACGGCAATATTTGTATTTACAAACCGACAGTCGGTTTATATAATGAACGTGCAGACGCGATTTTTTTCGACTAACAAACCGCTATCGGGAGTGATCTTCATGTTGCCATTCTATGTATTGGTTGCAGCGTTGCTGTTGTTCAAAGCTCTTGGACTGATCGGTATTACTTATTACGAAGGCTGGCATACGTCTCTTCAGGGGGCGGTATTTATCATGCTTCTCCTTACGGCATCCGCCCACTGGGGGACCCGACGCCCCGACCTGATCCGCATGGTTCCGCCGGCTTTCCCAAGACCGGATTGGATCGTGACAATCACCGGGGTGCTGGAAATCGCCGGAGCTGTCGGCATCCTGTTCCCCGCCACCTCCAGGATAGCTTCGATAGGCTTAGCGGCGCTGCTGATCGCTATGTTCCCCGCTAACATGCGGGCGGCCAAGGAGAAATTAACGATCGGAGGGAGGCCCGTACCGAAGCTGCCTATTCGTACCGTTTTGCAGCTCATCTTTCTTGCAGCGATCCTAGCGGCGGGTTAAAGCTAACGACTTCCTCATCCGAACGTTCCATTCCTTTCGCCGGTAAAACAAAACCGCCCACGCGCCAAGGCGTTGAGCGGTCATGTGTATGATTTCCTTCTTTATCCCTTTAGCGATTCGAGCGCTTCGCTCAGGCGATCCCAGGTATCGGTGATGCCTTCCAGCATGCCCATCTCCATGACGGTCTTGAGGGCTTCCGCGGACTCGTACACGGAACGGTTAACCAATTTGGTCTTGCCTTCGAGAGCGACGAACTCAATCGTGACTTCGGTCGATGGCATAGATTCGGTGACATTGCCTTCGGCATCCGAGAAGTAATCGGTGTAGACGATCTTCTCCGGCTCGACAATCTCGCTGTATACGCCCTTGCCCCAAGACTCCATGCCATAGAAATCGCCCTGATTCCGATCGACGCACTTCATGCAGTAGTGCCACACGCCTCCCGGGCGAAAGTCGATGTTGCATACCGGAAGCTCCCAGCCTCGCGGTCCCCACCAGCGCTTCATGTGCTCAGGCTCCTTAAACATCCGGAATACGAGCTCGCGCGGGGCGTTGAAGACGCGTTCCAGCACAAGCACTCGGTCATTCTCCACTCGGGACAGCATGGCGTTGTTGGACATGATTAAATCCTCCTTTATATTCCTCATGCCTCAAATATACCACACAAGGAATATTCTCGCAAAGGAATATTTAATGAAAACACGGCTTCTCCGCCCTTTTTTTCTTCAGCGGGTGAATGACCAGCTCTTGCAGCAAGATAAGCACCAGGCCCAGAGTAATCGCATGGTCGGCGAAATTCGAGATCCCCCTGCCGAAGTCCAAGAAATCCGTTACCCAACCGTAAATCACGCGATCGATGGCGTTGCCGATGGCGCCGCCGACGAATAAAGCCGCGCCGGCTTGCAGCAGGACCCCGTTCAGCCTTCCTTTGTTCAGATAATAGATAGCCCAGACGACGACCAGAACAGCCGGGATAACGAACCATCTTCCGTATCCTTCGAAGCTGCTCCCCATGGCTCCTGAGTTGCGAAAATACGTCAATTGGAAACCGTCCCACACCGGAATGGACTCGCCCACTTTCATTTGGACGCGGACCCACAGCTTGGCGGCCTGATCAAGCAAAACGACGAGCGACAGAATGAAGTAAAACAAAGGAATCACCTCGTATGCTTTTTACGGCCGACTATCCCGATTATACCATTTCTCGGCGGGGAACAGGATTCCCTCTACGGACGACTGCCTGACAACGGTCACTTTCTCTTCACGACCGGTACCCACAGCTCGTTTTTATTTTCCTCGATAGGCAAGTAGCATTCGATAGCCGGCAGGTTCGCAAGATCGTAGGCGGATACGGGCACCCACTCGGTGTAGAGGCGCCTCCAGATGTCCTGAAGGTTGTCCGGGGAGCCGGGCGCTTCGAACACGGCCCATGCGGCCGCGGGAAAGTCCAATTTCGCCATGCCTTCTGGCGGCGACTGTTCGGAGGTTATCGCCAAGATGTAGTCGAACTCCTCGCTCTTGCCGAAATCCCCTCCCGCGCAAACCCCGAGGATTCCCCTCACCTTGCGGCTTTCGTCGCGAATGTCCCACAGCTTCCCGAACAACCCATTCTCCGCGGCCTCCGCCCACAGTTTCGGCACGATATCGAAGGCCATCTCGGTGTTCACGCGATTCCGGACTCCCACAACGGCGAACGGACCGGCTTCTTCCATTCGGTAATTCATCTCCGCAGCTCCTTTAATCGAGAGTTGAAAGGTCATGGGCGGGTATGCTTTGAGCTTCGTTCCCGCGCTTCGCGCCGCCGTAGGGGTTGTCCCATGCATGCTCTGAAAAGCTCGGGTGAACGCCTCGGGCGAATCGTAGCCGTACTTGAGCGCGAGATCGATCACCTTGACGGGTCCGCTCTGAAGCTCGAAGGCCGCTAGCGTAAGGCGACGCCGTCTAATGTATTCCGATAAGGCGACGTCCGTTATGAAGGAGAACATGCGCTGAAAATGGTACGTGGAGCAGCATGCGATCTTCGCCGCTTCGGAGTAATCGATCTCTTCGGTAATATGGTCTTCGATATAGCGTATCGCCTCGTTCATTCTCGAAACCCAATCCATCCCCGCCGATCATCCTTTCGCTTCCCAATATAAAGCCTGGCCGGAGTCGGCGCCTTGCATTTCATGCACCAATCTGCAAGGGAGTCACGATCACGATCCTGATTTTCTTCCTATTTTAGGGGGCATGGGCCGTTTGTTCAATACAAAAGGGCGCCTTCGAATCGAAGACGCCCTTGCTCTTATCGGCTCCGGAAAATTCCTTAGTTCTGCGGAGCCATGTTGTTGTAAATCACGTCCGCGGTTACCTTGCCGGTGCTGACGTCCTGCGAGGTATAGCCGGATACGATGTTGCCTACTTTGAATTCCTTCTGCAGCAGCTCCTCGGAAGGAGGCGCCGCCGTCGGCTCGTTGCTGCCCATTCTCGTCTGGTCCGTTACCGTCACCCACAGGTCGCCGACCTTGAAGCTCTTGCCGTCTTCGCTCACTTCGGTGATGACGCCGTCGATATTGACGGCTACCTTCCCCATGATCGGAGGCTTCGACGCGACGTCCGAAGGCTGGGTCGTCTCTGCCGGGGCGCTCGCCGACGGCGTGCTCGCTGCCGGGGAGCTTGCCGTCGGCGCGCTGGCCGGCGGGATGCTCGTCCCGGAATCGTTCCGGTTCATCGCGAAGACGCCGATCGCGAGAACCGCGCAAGCCGCGATCCCGGCCGTCCAACCCGTAAGCTTTCTCTTCTGTGCTTTCTCCATGTGTAAGCTCTCCTTTGAATGAATAAGATTGGGTTGCGCAGTCTTCTCTATCTCCCGCATCAGCTTCCGGTAGGTTTCCTCGTGGAAATCCTCGCTCGTTCTCACGCGGGACATCGCGGATTTATAAACAGATTTCTTCATGCTCCAGGCCTCCGATCTTCTCTTTTAAGAGCAAGCGTCCGCGCGCAAGCCACGTTCCTACCGTTGCCGGCTTGGCCCGCAGAATAACCGCGATCTCCTGGATCGAGTATCCTTCGTAATAGTGCAGATGAATCGGAATCCGATACTTTTTGTCCAACGCCAGCACGGCCTGCAAAACCTCGTTTTCTTCCGCCGGGAGGTAGCTTAGGTTTTCGGGAACGGGGTTTCTGCTTTTGAACCACCCGGCCTTCAGCATGTTTTTGCTTTTGTTGATGGCGGTTCGAATCAGCCACGCTTTTTCGTGTTCTACGTTGTCGAATACGGGGCGCTTCTGCAAGTAGGCGAGAAAGACTTCCTGCGCCACTTCCTCCGCATCGGCTATATTTTTCAAGTAGGCGAAAGCGACTTTGATCAAGCTTTGCGAATATAGAACCAAGGCCCGTCGTACGGATTCATTGAGCTCAGATGAATCGTACACCTCAGCACCTCCTTTCGCTTTATATACAACTGAGCGCGCTGCTATTTTTCACCGGGATTCGAATTTTTTTAAATAGACGCCAAAAAGCCCGCGAAAGGATGCAATCGCGAGCCTGTAAATCGTTCCCTAATTGATTTCGTTTTATTCAGTCGATTATTAGGAAAGACTAGTTCGGTATTCCATCTTTCCCGGAACGCGGTGAAATCTTGTGGTTACAGCCGTTCTCGCTGCCGTGTTTGTGTTGCTTGCGATCGTCTTACGCCGAGTCGATAAACTTCCGATGACGACCGTCATCCCTTTGTGGCTCTTCATCGACCTTATCTTCGGGCTTACATTCAACTCGATCATCATGAATCTGCAGGACATATCCAAGCCCAAGACCTTCGACTCCTTTTTCTCATTCCTGCTGCTGCAAACCCTGTATTTGCCCTTGGCGGTCATTCTCATCCTTGCCATCTATCCTGCGGGGAAACCAAAGTCCCTTCTTAAAGGAATAACGCTTGTTCTGGGAAGTTTTCTCTTGTGGGGAGGCGAAGCCGTGGCGGTGCGGATCGGCATCGTTACTTACGTGAATTGGAGCCCGTGGTATTCCCTTCCCCTATGGCTGGCGCTCCTGTGCCTGTCGCTGGGCTTCTATCGTTTCTTGAATTCCGGCTTCCTGCAGAGGGGAGGCAAACATGCTTAAGCTGCCCTTATGTTTCGATAAGAACGAGTGGTTCGTTCTCGTTTCTTTGTTAATCTTGCTGATCGGCTTTATCGCGGTTCCCAAAGTCATGTCCAGAAGCTTGACCGTAACGGTCCTATTGTATTTTGCCTCGCTTGGATTCACCGCCGATTTGATTTTAGGAACGGGTTATATCGTCGACTTCTATAACATTATGGACTCATCGAAGCTCGAGCTGTTCGATGTGTTTATCTATTTTATTAATTATCCTATATACGGATATTATTTTACGTATTTGATTTATAAATACGAAATGAGGAAGAAGCGGCTCTTCTTCCTCATTCCTGCGTGGTGCTTAACAACGGTTCTTCTGGAGGCCCTATCCGTCAAATTTAACGTGTTCGCATACTTGAACGGATGGAACATAGGGTTCTCGGCCTTGGTCTATTTGTTCGTCTTCTCGCTTAGCGCGATTATCGTCAAGCGGCTCTCTCGTCTTTGGGCCGATCGGGGATTACAAGAAATACGACCCGACCGCGCCGCCCAAAATTCCCGCAAGGATGACGGACCCGATCACGAGAAAAATGACTTTGCGCGGAAACGACTTGGCCACCATTAGAATCGAAGGCAGGCTGATCGCGGGAAGCGTAAGCAGCAGCGCCGCGACGGGACCTGTACCGACGCCGGCCGCCAAGAACGATTGCACGATCGGGATCTCCGCCGCGGTCGGAATCACGAAGAGAGCTCCCATGACCGCGAATAAGACGAGGATCGCGAAGCCGGAGCCTTCCGCAACGGGGAACATCCAAACCTTCAGGGCGCCTAGCAGAAGAACGGCCGCAACATAGGCAGGCACCACCTGCAGCAGCATGATGCCCAAGCTTTTGGCCCATCGTACGAGGAAGGATCCGGAATCGTTCGAAGCCGGCTGCCGCATGGCCTCCGGAACGTCGACCCCCGCGTTCCTCGTCATGCGGTTGGCCAAGTACCCGGTTCCGAAAGTGACCAAGATGCCGAAGACGATCCGCAGCGCGGTGAATTTCCAGGACAGAACGAACGTCATAAAGATCAGCGTCGCCGGATTCAGCAGAGGGTTCCCGAGCCAGAACGCGATCGCGGCCCCCGGGGAGACGTTGCGGCGGCGTAGCCCGGCCGCGATAGGGGCGGCGCAGCACGTGCACATCATGCCCGGCAGCGAGGCGATTCCCCCGTAGAACACTCCGCTGGTCCGGCCGCCTCCAAGCACGCGTTCCAGCCAGCGTGCCGGAATGAGCACTTGCACCAGAGACCCTAGCAGGATGCCCAGCACGGCCGCCTTCCAGATGGATTCGAAATATTTCTTCGCGTACTCCCACGCGCCGCTCCATGTCGGATTCCCGACCTGGCCGGACGGATCTCCCAGAATGGACGATCCGATCGAATGCGTATCTGCCGAAGTCAGCGCTTTATGATAATACGGCGACCATTTGACGTACATCAATCCCGCTGCGGCGATTGCGACGAAGAGAATGACCATCGCGACCGTCTTCGCGGTAGTATTCGGCTCGGGCTTGATGTTCAGCCCGCTCATTTGAGACATTCGATATCCCTCCGATTGCATGCTTGGCGCTATAACCTATTGAATTATAGCACAGGCGATATCGATCGAGACGCGTTTCCATCCTTTGTCGGATCAGGAAACCGGCGACCCTAGCTCTCAATGCGCGGTCAGGTGATCCACCAGCGCTTGCTGCAGCGTCCCTTTCGTTTCGGCCTTTTGCTCGAAGGACAAGCCGGACCGAATCATCATCTTCACGATCTCCGGCCTGAGCCCGGTGACGATCGGACGGCAGCCCATCATCTGGATCCCGTCAAAGACGTTGATAAGCTGTTTGACGACATCGGGTGCCATCTCGATCACGCCCGACAGGTCCACGATTAACGTCTCGATCCGGTCATGGCCGATCTGGGCAATGATTTTGTCTTCGATGGCGTTGGCCCTGAAGCCGTCGATCGTGCCGATCAAGGGAAGAATGGAAGTCGTCCGCGTGAGCGGAATAATCGGGACGGACAGATCCGCCACCATCTCCCGCTGTGCCCGGATCAAATCGTCTTTGAATTGGGAATAGCTGATAAAGAACTGATTGAGGAAGAGGTCTATTAACTGGTTGATGCTCTTCTCCAAGCTATAATAATGTTCCTTGTCGTCGTTACGGTCGCTCATGCGGTCGTAATTGTACAGGAAATCCCACAGGACGCGCCGGACGGCTTGAATCCATTCCAGCTTAAAAGCGAGGGTTAACGAATGCTTCGCCCAAGTAACCCCTTCTTGCTTGGCGAAGGCGATCACCTCGTACTCTTTCCCTTCGATGATAAACAACACCAGCTTATGGGCGTTATCCAACAAGTCAATATTGCCTATCGCCAGGATCTCGTCGATTTTATCCCGAACGTTGACCGCTTCCAGCAGCAGCCGCTGTTCGAAATGATTTCGATTCGCGATGAAAAAATCTTTTAAGTCCGTCGCCGCTTCCAACTCCAGATAAACCACCTCTTTTAACTTCATGCTCCTTGTCCCTTTGGGAAAAGCGATGGTAAATTGGGTTCCGGCGTTCTCGGCGCTCTGAACATCGATAGACCCATTGTGCTGATAAATCACGGAGAAAACGAGAGTCAGTCCCATTCCGGTGCCGTTTTCCTTCGTCGTGAAGAAAGGCGTGCCCAGCATGTTGAGCTTTTCCTGCGGAATTCCTACGCCGGTGTCCCGGATGCGGACGATCACCTCGTTCTCCGTCGACAGGTGCTCGATATGGATGGAGCCCTTCTCCGGAATGGCTTCGAAGGCGTTCTTCAGCAAATTGAAGAACACCTTCTTCAGTTGGTTCCTCTTGCCGAAGATGTAGGAGCCCGGATCCCGCAAATCCTTATGAACCGCAACCCGATACATTTGGTCCTGGAACAGCTGCGTCAAGGACTCCAGCTCCACGGTCAGATCGATCGATACGTAAGGCTCGTCCTCCAGATCGGGCTTGGACACGTGAAGCAAATTTTGCAAGATGTCGATCGCGTTGCCCAGCTCCGACTCGGCGATTTCTATGTATTTGATTTCATTTCGTTCTTTTAGCAGCTGCAAAAATCCTTTGACCGCCGTCAGCGGGTTTTTGACCTCGTGGGCGATACCCGCGGCGATTTGCCCGACGGATGCCAAATGGCTCAAGTGGGTTTCGTTTCTTTTGTTGTCGATAGAGCCTTCCTTTTCCCGCATCCCGAACGATCTCCGATCTATCCTAATGCTGACATAGGAGCATAGTAATGTATTGGACCTAACTTACTTATAGTATACATAGTCTCCAAGAACTTTTACTAGACAGAATAGGCCGAAAATTGCAAATGCCGACTCGCTGAGGTCTTCTTGTCACGTCCGTTCGTTCTCAAACGTCAGTCCAATAAAGACCTTAAATATTTATAGTTTAGAGGAGGAATTCGCTTGTTTATTTTCTCGATCGTCCTTCAGAGCTTGTTGTTGGCGTACTATCTCTTCTCGGGAACGGCCAAAGTCGTCGGGGCCAAGTACTGGGCCGATATCTTCGCGCACCTCGGGTTGTCCCGGGGATTCCGCGTCTTGACCGGTTTCGTCCAATTGGCCGGTGCCGCCGCGCTCTTAGCCGGCTACTGGTACGGCTGGGCAACCGCATGGGCCGGCGTATGGCTTGGAATCACCATGCTGGCCGCTTGCCTGGTCCATCTCAAGGCCCGGGATTCTTTCGGCCAAACGGCGCCCGCGCTCGTATTCGCCGTATTGAACATCGTTATCCTAACCATCAACTGGAGCGATCTGCCCGATCTCTTCTGATCAGGGCGCACTAAGCAGAGTTCTGACCGACAAGTTGAGCGAAGAACCCGTAAAATGTTATCGTCATTCTAAGGCGATTATATGTAAGGGGCGGTGATCGACTTTTGACTGTTGCCAGCAGCAAAGCAAAAGCGATGGGAGTATTTCTTAAATCGCGAAGGGAGCGGCTTTCACCGGAGGATGCGGGCTTGGAATTCGCCCACGGGCAGCGGAAGACGCCGGGACTAAGGCGCGAGGAAGTCGCCGTTCTGGCAGGCGTAAGCGTCACCTACTATACGTGGCTGGAACAAGGACGGGATTTGACCCCATCCAAAGACGTGATCGACAGCATCGCCCAAGCGCTCCGATTAACTTCGGCCGAGAAGAGCCATTTATATCAGTTATGGAACCCTCATGCAGCCGAGACGCCTCTTGCGGCCCCGGCCGCCGCGGACCCGCAGATGCAGAGGATTATCGATCAATTGCCTTACCCTTCTCATATTACCAATGAGAGGTGCGAAGTGCTCGCTTGGAACAAGGCGGCCCAAGAGGCGTTTGCCGACTTCGCCTCCATTCCCGTCCAAGAACGTAATTTCCTGCGGATGTTGTTTGAAGATACGGATATGCGGCATCGCATCGTGAACATAGAAGAATTCGCGAGTTATTCGGTGGCCGTGTTCCGGACTTATTACGATAAACACCGGGATGATCCTTGGTTCGAGGCGACGGTGGAGCGTCTGATCCGGAACAGCGCCGAGTTCGAACGACTTTGGAGCCAGTACGACATTCAACTCAAAAAAGTCAAACGGATTATTTTGCGGCTCCCCGGCGCCCATCAGCCCGTTCCTTATGATATCCATTCGTTGGTGAATCCGACCGACCGGCCGGATATTCACATCTGCATTTACACGCCGACGATAGAGGATCCGAATGCTGACCGTTAAAATTATTACTAGTAAAAACGTTGTGTGGTTGCCTCGGCAAGGAACGATTAGAATGGGCTCATGTTCGATCGATCCTACGTTAGAAATGAGGGGAACCCTATGCTGCAACAGAGGAAACTAGGTAATGAAGGGCTTGAAGTGTCGGCCATCGGCCTCGGAACGATGATGATGCCCGACAACGACGAATCCGTGCGCACCATTCAAGGAGCATTGGATGCGGGCGTGACGATGTTCGATACGGCCGACCTTTACGGGTCGGAGTTCATGCTCGGGCGTTTCGGGGGAAACGAAAAGCTTGTTGGGCGCGCGCTTAAAAGCCGACGCGATCAGGCCATCATTGCCACCAAATTCGGAATTACGCACGGGCAAGGCCCGAAAGGGGACCCCGCCTACATCAAGAAATCCGTTGATGCCAGCCTCTACAGCCTGGGTCTGGATTACATCGATCTCTATTACCAGCATCGCCCCGATCCGAATACCCCCATCGAAGAAACGGTCGGCACGATGGCTGACCTCGTTAAGCAAGGAAAGATTCGATACATTGGATTATCGGAGGCTCCGGCCGATCTGATCCGACGAGCTCATGCCGTGCATCCGATTACCGCGGTCGAAACCGAATTCTCGCTTTGGAGCAGGGAAGTGGAGGATGAGGTTCTACCGGTTCTTAAGGAGCTGGGGATCGGCCTGGTTCCTTACAGCCCGCTTGGCCGCGGCTTCCTGACCGGACAGATCAAGAAATTCGAGGATTTGCCGGAGGACGACTATCGGCGCCATTACCCGCGGTTCCAGGGCGAGAACTTCGCCAAGAACGTTGAGGTCGTCTCTCTCATCGAGAGAATGGCCGCTCAAAAGGGCTGTACCCCCGCCCAATTGAGTTTAGCCTGGCTTCTGGCGCAAGACGAGCAGATCGTTCCCATCCCGGGAACGAAGCGTTTGGACCGCGTGCAAGAGAACCTTGACGCGCTGCAAGTGACTCTGACGGCCGACGATCTGGCGGAGATTGAACGCATATCCCCCAAAGGCGTGGCCGCAGGCAGCCGCTTCGGCGCCTTCTGAAGACTAGACATACGACCCTTCTACGCCAAAGTAGAAGGGTCGTATCTTTTCAGCTTACATTTCAAAGAAATTGTCGCGTTCGACTTTGCATACTCTTAGGCCGAATCGTTGATACCAAACCGTCTTTCCCTTTTCCTGCGCCACTTTGTGCATAGAGTGTTCTTTCCAATTCCGAACGGCCTCCAAGGATTCCCAATAGGAAACCGTAATCCCAAGCCCGTCCTGGTCCCGATCGCTGCTTTCTATGCCTAGAAAGCCGGGTTGCGTCGCGGCCAGCTCAACCATCTTGTCGGCCATTTTTCCGTAGCCATGATCGCCGCTAGTTCGTTCGGATGTGAAAATGACCGCATAATAAGGGGGTTGAGGAGTTTTGGCAATTCCGCTCATAGGTCCCTCCGATAAAGAAAATAAGTTCATTCGGGTATACCCATTATATTACCGCACGTATTCCAAAATCTCATCCGCCGCTTGAGAATACCCGCCCGAATTCCTCAAGGCTTCGCCAATTCGGGAGGCGCATTTCGTATAGGAGGCGCGGCTTAACGCTAGATCGACGGCCTCGCGCAGTCGAGGGGCAGTCAGTCCTTGCATAGGCAACGGGATTCCCGCTCCGACCTCGGCGACCTGCCTCGCAATGACCGGCTGATCCGCGCCTTGCGGGATTACGATTAACGGGACGCCGTAATAGAGACCTTCATGGGTACTGTTCATTCCCCCATGCGTAATGAATAATTTCGCGTGCTTCAGGACATCCGTTTGCGGGACATACCCTTCTACAATGAAGTTTGGAGGAATCTCCCCTAGCTCGGAACCTTGGACCTTATCCCCGATGGCCATAACAACCGAATAGCCCGAATTCCCTAATGCCTCCAAACAAAGCCTGTAGAATTCGACGGCCTGGTTAAACACGGTGCCCAGCGAGATATAAATAAGGTTCTTCCCCTGGATTGCGGCAAAATCGAAGTTCCCGGAGGTTAACCGCGCTGAGAGGGAAGGGCCAACGAATTTATAAGATTGGTCGAAGGCTTCCCCATGAGGTTGGAGCTCCTTTATCGTATAAACGATGGTAAGCGGTGCGGGATTGCAGAACGCTTCGTAAGGAGAACGGATCTCTACGTCGTAGTTTACCTTCAGCCTTTCCGTCAAGCTTAGATACTTATCGTATATCGGTTTAACTATATCGGCAGGGACTTCCTCGTAGAACGATTCCAACTGGCTATCGAACGACTCCTCGGTCTGCGCAAAAGAAGTACAGGAACTGATCGCGGGAAGCTTAAGGATCTGAGCAAGCAGACGTCCGCAACCGAACATGGAATCGTGGACAACGTAATCGAAATGTTCGCCTCGGATCTGTTCGAGAACGCTTGGCAGGACGACATCCGCGGTTAGCAACAAGCCGTTGATTCTCTCGAGCATATAATTCCGTCCTCCCGAAATAAATGCCCGGACAAAAGCTTGGCCGTCAATGGTTCGCGCGGAAGCTCCCGTCATCGCTATGCGTTCCCTATAGGCTTCTACGCAGAAGTACACGACCTCTTCTCCGCGCGAAACGAGCTCCCGCACGACTCCAAGGGTCGGATTGATGTGTCCCTCCGATCCCGTATTCACAAATAATACGCGCGCCATGTCCACCGCTCCTTCGTGTCCCTGCATTTGCTGCTGCATGAGATCTTAATAGGATATCCACTTATTATACAATAGCCGACCCGCTTAAATTTGATCCACTTCCGTTCCGCGGGCCCTTCGAACCCTTTCGGAAATCCCCTCCGGTTTACGTGTATCATTTCCTGCATGAAATATACTATATAAAGAATATTCCAATCAAGGTATACCCCGGAAAGCCCGATGTTCCAATAGTTCATTTTTTGAAACTATTGCACTTAAATATAACTACTTTTCAAAAGTATCGCGCTCGATTACGATTTGATTCAAGCAAAGCACACCATTACGAATGCGAGGAATCTACTTATGAAAACCATTCTGTGGGCAACTTTAACCGCTAACGGCAACTATGCGCAATCCGGACCCGACAACCCGCCGACCCAAGAAGCATTAAGCGACTTCGCGGAACAAGCCAAAGCGGCGGGAAATTTCATTGTCGGTCGTAAGACGTTCGAGGGAATGCAGGATCCGAGCAGGGTCTCCCTGGAGGAGCAGACAAACGCGGAAGGCCCCTTCGCCGGGATGGACATCGTGGTGATGTCCAAGAGCATCCAAGCCATCCCCGGTCTGACGATCGCGGGATCGCCCCGGGAAGCCTTGGACTGCCTGCGGCAAAAAGGCCATAAAACCGCGCTCGTCAGCGGCGGCGCGGACATCCACAATTCGTTTCTCGGCGAAGGCCTTGTAGATGAACTGATCTTCAATGTAGCGCCCGTGGTGGAAGGGAAAGGATTGAATCTTCTGATCGATAAGGATAACTACCGGTATAAGAAAGTGAAATTGCTGGACTGCAAGCCTCTCGGCGGCGGTATCGTTCAGCTTCGCTATGGGATCGACAGATAAGGATTGGATTACCTCCAGATCTCCTCTGCGATTTCTTTAATGAAAGCAAGCTTGCGCCATTGCTGCTCCTCGGTCAGGTGGTTGCCCTCCTCCGTTGAAGCGAAGCCGCATTGCGGGCTCAGGCAAATCCGGTTCAGATCGACGTATTGCTTCGCTTCCTCGATCCGCTTCAGAATGTCCTCCTTGCTCTCAAGCTCGCCGAATTTGGAGGAGAACAGGCCAAGCACGACCTGCTGGTTGTCCTTCAGGTAACGAAGCGGCTTGAAGTCGCCCGCCCGCTCGGTATCGAACTCCAGGTAGTAACCGGAGTAGTTATTGATGCCAAGGAGCGTTTGCGCGATCGGCTCGTAGCCTCCGCCCACTCCGGCATAGGTCGAAACGTAATTGCCGCGGCATACATGCGTCGTGACCACGAGATCGTCCGGCAGCCCGGAGACGACTTCCTCGTTCAGCTTCGCGAATTCGTTCGCGTATTCGGCCACGTTCACGCCGATCTGCTTCATGAAGGCCATAAACTGTTCGTCGCAAAGCGCTCCCCACGTGCAATCGTCGATTTGGACGCTGCGGCAGCCGGCTTGATAGAGGTCAAGGATCGCCGCTTTGTAGGCCTTGGCCATATCCGAAAGAAGCTCTTGCCGGTTCGGGTAGACGGCCTTCGTGCTCTCCTGATTTTCCGCCCGGTCCAGCTCGAACAGGAACTGCGCGGCGGCGGGAATCGATTGGCGCGCAACGACGTCCTCCCCTGCCACTCCCTTTAGGAATGCATAATGCGAAACAAAAGGATGGCCGCTGTACCGTATTTTGCCGGTCAGGCGAGCCGTCTCCGGTCTGGATTGGGCGCCGTTGAATCGGTAGCCCTGATCGATGACCGTCCGTTCCACGCCGTCGAATCCCCAGAAGAAGTCCAGATGCCACCAGGAGCGGCGGAATTCGCCGTCGGTTACGGCTTGAAGGCCGACCTCTTTTTGTTTCTGCACGAGCTTCACGATTTCGGCATTCTCGACTTCCTTCAACTGTTCGGCGTCGATTTCGCCGTTCTGGAACTTTAATCGTGCCTCTTTCAGCTCGCGTGGGCGCAGGAAGCTGCCGACGATATCGTATCGAAATGGAGTTGCGGTTCGTTTGCTCGGTTCGGTCTGGGTGCTCATAAGTTAAATCCCCTCGGAAAATGATTAGTAAAACGAATATAGCATATTCGATTCCCTATACGGTTCTACGAATAAATAATAGCTTGCTATAGCTATTGGCTATAACGGATTCCGTTCTTCCTTGACATACAGTTGTCAACAAGGGCAGCTTATGATGGTTTCAGATGATGGTTCACCCATCAATTCAGGGATAAGGAAGGAATGGAACCTATGACAAACAAACTGGCGGCCATCGTCGGAGGACTATTGCTCGCGATTCTGATGGCGTCCATGGACAACACGATCGTCGGGGAGATGGGGGGCCTCGACAAGTTCGTTTGGGTCACTACGGCGTATATGGTAGCGGAGATGGCGTGCATGCCGATCTTCGGCAAGCTGTCCGATATGTACGGGCGCAAACGGTTTTTTATCTTCGGAATCGTCGTGTTTATGGCCGGCTCCGCGTTGTGCGGAATGGCGCAATCCATCGTAGAGTTGAGTATCTTCCGCGCCGTACAAGGGGTCGGAGCCGGAGCGATGGTCTCCATTGCGTTCACGATTCTGTTCGATGTCGTGTCGCCCAAGGATCGCGGGAAGATGATGGGGGCATTCGGCGCGGTGTTCGGGTTGTCGAGCGTGGTCGGTCCGCTGCTCGGAGGGTACATCACCGATCATCTCGACTGGTCGTGGATTTTCTACATCAATTTGCCTTTGGGCTTTATCGCCTTGCTGATGATTGCTTTGTTTTACAAGGAGTCGGCAGAGCATTCGCGGCAAAAAATCGATTGGGCGGGTTCCATTCTGCTCGTCGGGGCTGTCGTCTGCTTTATCTTCGGACTGGAGCTGGGCGGCAAAACGTATGCCTGGGATTCCCCGCAAATTATCGGACTGTTCGCCGGATTCGCGGTTCTGGTCGCCTTGCTTGTCGCGGTAGAGAAAAAAGCCGCCGAGCCGATCATTTCGTTCGGCTTGTTCCGCAGCAGACTGTACGCGACCAGCAATCTGGTCGCCATGCTCAGCGGCGCGGCCTACATGACGGCGGCGATTTTTATTCCGATCTACGTGCAGGGCGTGCTGGGCGGCTCCGCCTCCAATTCGGGGCTGACCTTATTGCCGATGATGGCCGGTTCGGTCGTCACCGCGACGCTTGGCGGGTTCCTGATGACCAAGCTGCAATACCGTACCATTATGATGGGGACGTTAGCGATCCTGCTGATAGGCCTTGTTCTTCTCTCGCAAATTACCGCGGATACTTCCCGCCTTCTCATTACGGCGATCATGATTCTAATCGGCCTGGGGATCGGCGCTTCCTTCTCGGTGTTAAGCACTTCCGTGCTCCATTCGTTCCCGGCGACTCAACGCGGGGCGGCAAGCTCGACTTTGAACTTCAACCGCTCGCTCGGCATGGCGCTTGGCATTACCGTATTCGGGATTATCCAAAGCCACAGCCTGCTGTCGAAGCTCACCGAATCGGTTGGCAAGGGCGATATAGCGGTTCCGGCCGATTTGAACCTAAGCGATCCCCATTCGCTTCTGAACCCGGCGTTCCGCCAATCGATCGATCCTCAGCTTCTCGATACGATTACCGCCGGGCTGTCGAGCTCCATCGGAGCAACCTTCGCCTGGAGCCTCATCCCCGCCGGTTTGGCGCTGATTGCGGCATTCCTGATGACGAAGGAGAAGATGGATCCGGTCGCCGAAGGCGAACAAATCGCAACCGCGCACTAATTCGTCTTGCGGAGAATCGGCCGAAAGCTTACCCGTGCGCATTTATTGTTGACGATACGGCAGCCGAATCCTAAAACGAGTCCCATGATTAACCTCGCTATCGACATGAATGCTTCCCTGATGGGATAAGACAAATTGCTTGGCAATGGCCAGCCCCAAGCCCGTTCCTCCGCTATTTCGCGCACGCGCTTCGTCGGCGCGGTAGAAACGATCGAACAGATGCGGGAGATGCTCGGCAGGGATCCCGATACCGGTGTCTTGCACGATGATCGTCAGCCAATCCCCATCCTTCTTCAAGCGGAAAAAGATACTCCCTTTGCTTGGCGTATAGCGGATGGCATTCGTAAGCAAGTTTATCAGGACTTGCTTCATTCGGTTCGGATCCACGAATAAGGTCGTTCGATCCGTGGCTACCTCCAATTGCAAAGAAATATCCTTCTCCTCGGTTAGAGGCGATAGGGCTTCGCAGAGACGACGCGCTAAATCGGCCATGTCGGTATCCGATTTGTTTAAGGTTAACTTCCCTGCTTCGGCCAAAGATAACGTTCTTAAATCCTCGACCAATTGGTTTAATCGAATGAGCTCGTCTTGCAGCGGCAATAGCATCTCGGGGGCGACGGATTGCCCCTTCTGCTGCAATTCGTCCAGCTTTCCTCCAATAATAGTAAGGGGCGTCCTCAGCTCATGGGCGATATCCGCCGTCAGATTCCGCCGCTGCTTCTCCGCTTGCTCCAATTGCGTCGACATCCGATTAAACGCGCCCGCTATTTTCCCGTACTCGTCGTTAACGTTGACATGAGCTTGTACGCCAAGCTCTCCTCTGCCAAGCCGTTCGATGGACGGGAGAAGCGCCCTCAGCGGGGAAGCCAGCCACTTCGATAATTGATACGCGATAAACAGGGCGATGGCCAGGAGCACAATTCCGCTTCCGACCAAGACAAAGACGACGGATATCGGAACTCCGATCAGGATTTTATTGAAATTGGCGATCTCCGGGTCATAATAATAAAGTTGCCCTACCGAATCTCCTTGAACGACGATTTCTTGCTCAATCCCGAGACGGGCAATTAATTTCAAGGGCGCATTGCCTTGCCGGACAATCACTTGATGATCGCGGCTGTCCTTGACGGCGATGGACGGGTCGTTCTGCTCGATATCCTTCAGAAGAGGGACAAGCCCGATTCCCTCCCAGGATTGTCCATGGCTCGAATAGTAATCCTTCAGCTCGGAGACGAGCATAGCCACTTCTTGTCCTCTAGACTCATCGATAATGACGTCGATCGACCGCTTCACCACGAGGTGGGTAAGGGCGACATAAACCGCGCTGATCCCCACGATCGTTAGAGCCATCGTTAAGAATAGCTTCCAATGGAACTTCATGGTTGGCCACCGAACCGATACCCGAATCCGTAAACGGTTTCGATATATTTCGGGCTCGAGACGTCGTCCTCTATCTTTTTGCGCAAACGGCTGATATGGGCATCGACCGTTCTCTCCACGTTTAGGAAATCGTCATCCAGAGCGGCTTTCAATAATTGCAAGCGGCTGTAGACGATACCCGGTTTAACCGCCAGCGTTAACAAGAGCTTGAATTCGGTAGGCGTCATGCCGATCTCTACCCCCCGCTTCCACGCGCGGCATTCCGGGATGGAGATGATCAAGTCGCCTCTGATCAATTGATCATCAATCTCGGGATCCCCGTTCAGTCTGCGCAACACGGAGCGAATGCGAGCCAATAATTCTCTCAACGAGAACGGCTTGGTGATATAATCGTCCGCTCCCACCTCCAGGCCGATGATCTTGTCGACCTCATCCGATTTGGCGGTCAGCATAATAATTCCTACGCGGCTGTTCTTGCGCAATTCCCTGCATACGTCGAGCCCGCTCATGTTCGGCATCATCCAGTCCAGGACCACCAACGCCGGCTTCTTCTCCTTCGTTAGGGCAAGAGCCTCCGCTCCCGTCCTGGCCGTGACGATTCGATAACCCTCATTCATTAGGAACGAGCTCATGAATTCAAGAACCTTCTCTTCATCGTCTACCAATAAGATCGTATCGGACATGGCGCAGCCCCCTTTTCCCATAACTCTTGTCATTATAGCCGAAGATTTCAAGATCGACGTCGATATCACCGTAATCGCAAAGCATCGTCATAAGTTCACAACATTTCTTTGCTAAATTAAATGGCGCGGGGATACGCAGCGTTATTCGGACACCGACAAGGTCGAAGCGAGGGGGATTCATGACGACATGGCCTATAAACTTGGTCAGAAGAAAAAACAACTAGTAGTCGCTATCCACGTTATTGCGGTTGCCTCATGGATTGGCGGGACGCTTGGAATGATTCTGCTGGCCGTTTATTTGCAAAGCGCCGCTAATGGGGAACAGCTGGCTTATACGTTATCCAGCATGGAAGTGATCGACGAGAACCTGCTGAAATATCCGGCACTATTGACGCTGCTTACGGGTATTCTGCTGTCATTATGGACGCAATGGGGATTGGTCAAGCATTACTGGATCGTTATCAAGCTGGCTCTCACCGTGATTACGATCCTGCTCGGAATCTTCTTTCTGGATAATTGGACAGCCTCCCTGGCGGATCTGATTGCCGATATGGAATTCGCGACCTTGCAAAGCCAGACCTTCCAGTCGACATGGTTGTCCATCCTTATTATGGCTTGCTTTAATTTATTTTGCCTTCTGCTGATGGTCTTCATTACGTACTACAAGCCATTCGGGAGGATTAAAAAGGGGAAAGGAAAGGACCGTAAATGAATGCAAAAGAACTTGTGAAAGCTAATTGGCCTCTTATGATTGGTTTAGGCGCTTTAGCGCTCATCAGGCCCGTCTTGAAGATCACCGGAGCGATTGAATACATCGGCCAACCGTTCGGCAGCATCCTCATGACGATTCTGATCTCCTTGGCGTGGCTGACGATTGTCTTGGTTAGAAAAGTCCCGAATCCCATCCCTATCCTTATCGGCGCGGGATTGAGCTATGCGTTGTTCGCCATCTTGCTTAGCGGTATCTTATCTCCCATTCTTGACGGGAAACTCGAAGGCCCGCTGACAAACCCTCTGGCGCTAGTGAGCGTATTCGCGACGAATGCGATATGGGGACTCTTGATCGGCGGAATGGCTAATGCAATAAGACGTAATAAATAATGCCGTGAAACCAACGGCAAAGGCCATCCCATGGCGGGATGGCCTCTATTGGGAATATTGAACGTAATCCGCCCGCGATTAACCCAAAAACGCGATGGAACGTTTTACTTTTCTCGCGAAGGCAATGGGATTATCGATCGATTCCCAATGGATATACATAAGACGCGGATTCTCGAACAGCCAGTGATTGTGGAGTGCCGTTACTTTGATTCCGTTCTTGCGAAGATTGGAAAGCAGCCGGTTCGCTTGATTTTGGAACAGCGCCGTCTCCCCCAGACAGAGTGCGCGTCCCGAAGAGTCCAAGGACTCGAACGAGAACAGCTGGTATCGGACCAAAGGGGACGTGGTGCGTCTTCCTAAGATTGCGGCGTTGACCCTCCTGTTTCTAGTGACGAAACAGACCGGTCCCTTCGTAATTTCATGCTCCGTTCCACCTAAAATAGACGAGAATTGGTTGCATAGCCTTATAAATTGCGGGCTGGCTTTCACCGCCATACGTATCATCCTCCCATAGTTTCTTAACCTATATAGTCATTGCTCGGCCATTAACCCAGAAACGCAATGGAGTCTTTGGTTCTTCTGGCGAATACGACAGGATCCATGATGGCTTCCCAATGCATATACATTAAGCGAGGATTTTCTTTGAGCCAGTGGTTATGAATCGCGGTCACTTTAATCCCTCGTCTGCGGAGATTCGAAATCAATCGATTCACCTGGTTCTGATGGACGGCCGTTTCGCCCAGGCAAAGAGCGCGACCCGATCTGTCGAGAGATTCGAACGAGAACATCTGCATTTGAACGAGAGGAGATCTCGTTCTCCTGTTCAAGATCGTTTCCCGGAGATTCGTCATCCGCGTGACAAAACAAACCGGACCTGCCTCGATCTCCGATTCGCCCCCGAGAATTCTCCCGAATTGGGCACAGAGTCTTCTGAATTGCGGACTCACCTTCACATGTCCTGCCATATGGCTCCTCCTTTAGTCGTGTTCTGGATAAGCTATGTTCCAGGGAGGAGATTTGAATTGGACAAATTGCACGCTTCCAAAAAAAAAACGCATCCGGGCGGACGCGATTATTCCTCGTTAGTTTCTTGCCGTATAGGGATGGTCCGGCGTTTGGGATTTTTGTTCGACTGCCGTTTAAGCTGCCGGGCGATCGTATAACCGATAAGAAAAGCCGCTGCCGAGGTGTTCCCGTCGACGGTAAACGGAATAATGGACGCATCCGCTACGATTAAATCCTTTACCCCATGAACGCGGCCTCGTCGATCCACGACTCCTCCTTTGGTTAAAGGGGCCATACGCAAGGATCCTTGTTGATGGTGGTTATGCTCAAAATTTTGTTTAATAAATTCCTCCAATCGGGAATCGTCATCGATCACGTCCAACGTCGGTTCGACTAATCGATAGGAAGGATCGATGGCTTCCAGCTTCGCCGCGATATCCTTAATATAAATTCTATAAACATTTTTAATCGATTCCAAATCGTCCGAGTTCACCAGAAAGCCTTCATCCGCCAAGGGTATTTTTAAAGGATCATTGTTCTGGATCTTAATGCTTCCTCGGCTTCTAGGACGCAACCATAAGATCGCGATGTTCAGCATTTCGTCAGCGGCTATGCCGACAAGTTGAACGGCCCGTCTGTGGGGATTTCGGCCGGAAGGGTCCGGCAGGAAAGCTCCGCCCGTATATAAAGCATCCGGATCGCTCGGGGGCAAGGCTCGATCGGCGGGATTAGTTGTGAAAGCGGCAAAGTTGAGCGTGTGGTTTCTTAATTTCTTGCCTACATTCGGATTATCGAATACGACAGGTATGCCTTTATCCTGAAGAAGTCTAGCGGGTCCGATGCCGGACAGCATCAATAGCTGCGCGCTATTGATTCCGGCCGAAATAATTACCTTCTTCCTAGCGTAAACTTTAAGGCGCTTGCCTGCCTTGAGGAGCTCGACTCCACTCGCGCGTCGATTCGAGAAAAGAACGCGGAGCGCGGTCGTCTTGACGAATACCCGCAGCTTCCTCCCTTTAACGCCGCGCCCGGTTGGGAGCATAATATCCGGCGATAAGAACGCTCTCGACGAGCTCTCTCTCGTTCCGTCCGGATTCTGATAAAGCTGCCAACGCGTAAACGGTCCTAGCGGAGTACGGGGATCATTATAGTCGACGATCTCCGGATACCCGGCAGCCCGTTCGATGGCTTCCGTTAATTTATCGGCCATCGTCGTCGGAGTTCTCGGTGCCTGCCGGATGTCTATTCGCCCTCTATATCCGCGAAATTGCGGATCGTCCGTTTGGCCGTTATACTTCTCTAATTTCTTGAAGCGAAGGATCGCGCGTTTAGGCGACCATAACGGTCCAAGCAGCTTCTCCCACTCTCTGAAAACAGCCGATGTAGGCCGCACGTATTGCTCCCCGTTAATGGATGAGCCTCCGCCCAGAAGCCGCCCCGTTGTCCATTCGAACGAGCGGTCATCGACCCCTTCTTGGGGCACTCCCTCTCCTTGCCAAAAATACTGAGGGAAATAGCTCTCTTCCAATTCCGGCGCAAAAGCGGAGTCTCTAATCGGCTTATCCTTATCGTTATTCTCGCCTGCTTCTACAAGAAGGACCGACGTCTTTCTATCGTCCGATAACGTTTTGGCTATCACCGCCCCGGCCGGCCCCGTTCCGATAACGATGTAGTCGAATAGGATTTTATTCCCCACCTTAACACCTCCACTAAGCTTATGTAGCCTATTTCCCCTCCCCTTCCCATGTGCCTGTTTCACAATAATTAAAAACCATCCTGCGCGGATGGTCTTCTCTGACGGCCTCAATTGTAAAAACCTTCATATTCCCGTATCCTGATTCTTATTGCACCTTATTCGACATGCTTCAAGAATCGAGGGCTACTCCCGCAATGAAATCATCGTTCTTGACCCGATCTTTCTATTGTCTGTTGACCACCCAAACGGCGGCGAATGCCGCGGATGTTCTCTATATCATGGCGCTTACGGTGCTGGTGCTGAACCAGACGGATTCGCTGGTATCCGCCGCGTTTATGCCGCTCATGCGCAGCGGCGCGCAAATGCTGAGCGGTCTGGTCGCGCCGCTGCTGATCAACCGCTTCAAGCTGACCGCCCTGCTGCTCCTGTCGCAGACGGGCCAGTTCCTGCTGTTCGTGTGCTTGGCCTCATACCTGCAGCTGATCGGCGAGGATTCCTCGCTGGTTCTTGTTTTATTGTTGGTCTTCAGCATGTCCTTCCTCGACGGATGGACGGTTCCCGCCCGCAATGCCCTCGTTCCGAGGCTTGTCGCTCACGAGCAGGGCCTGCTCAAGGCGAACGGCCTGATCAGCGTCAGCGACCAAGCGGTGCAGTTTGCGGGCTGGGGGCTTAGCGGCATCGTCGTCGCTTGGCTGGGCGCCAGTCACTCATTGCTGCTGACGGCCGTTATCTACGGGTTGGCGGCGGCTTTTACGCTCGGCGTCAAGGATCCGTCGGACGTCAATCCGGTTCGGCGGCAGACAGAGGTGCTGCCTGACGATAACACAGCTTCTTCATCGTCCAAATGGCACACCCTTACCGAAGGCTGGAAAACGATATGGAAAACGCCCCGCCTACGGTTGCTTACGTTCATGGATATGATCGACATGCTGGGCGGATCGGTATGGATCGGAGCCTTTACGCTTGCCTTCGTTCAAGTTGCGCTTGGGCAGGGCGAAGAGTGGTGGGGCTTCATTAATGCGGCTTATTTCGCCGGGACGGTCGGCGGCGGATTGCTGGTGCTTGCGCTGGCAAGGGCGATCGGCAACCGGTCGCTGGCCGCCATGCTGATCGGCATGGCGGGTTACGGCGTCCTGACCGCTTTCTACGCGCTTACCACCCAGCCATTCATCGCGCTTATCCTTGTGCTGTTGATGGGCCCGTTCGCCGAGCTGTCGATCGTCAACCGCCGAACCTTGATTCAGCGAAGCGCGGCCCCGGAGCTGCTGCCCAAAGTGCTGTCCGCCCAGGCTTCTTTGCTGCATCTTACGTTCTGTATCTCGCTGCTGGTCATGGCCGGCCTAGCCGAGAAGTTCGGCATCGTGAATCTTTATCTGTCCGCGGCAGGCCTCACCTTATTGGCGCTAGCGGTTGGCTTGCTCGGCAGAAGGGGCTTCCACCGGGCGGCTGCCCCGGAAGCCGTTAACGAATAATCTTCCGAACATCGCGTTTTAGCCTATCCTTGCCTTTTGGGGCGCGACATGCGTTCCATAATCAAGGCCACCTGGCGCCTGCTAAAAAAACGGATCGATTGGGCCATCAAGTAATTGTTACGGCCATCGATGATATAGCTGCGCCCCTGATCAATCCCGCGAAATCCGGCTTGTACGACCCTTTCCGGGGTCGAGAGCTTCTGGCCCGCGGCCATGTCCTGGCTGCCGACCGCATCGAAGAAGCCCGTCTCGGTTGCGCCCGGGCACAGCGCGAGCACGCGAACGCCCCGTCCGCGCGTCTCCGCCCATAGCGCTTCGGAGAAGGACAATACGAATGCTTTGGTAGCCCCGTAAACGGCCGAGTAAGCGCAAGGCATAAACGCGGCCATCGAAGCCACGTTGACGACGATTCCGTCCTTCCGCCTCAGCATATCGGGCAATAACCGGTGCGTAAGGTCGACCAGCGAAGCCGTGTTCAGCCTAATCTCATCTTGCTCGCGCTCCGGTTCTATGTCCTCGAAAAGGCCGTGAGTGCCGACGCCAGCATTGTTGATAAGAATGTCGACCGACAAGCCGAGTCCCGAGAGTTGCTCGGCCAGTTGACGCGGGGCATTCGGTTTGGACAAATCGCATGCCAACGCATGAGCCTGTACGCCGTATTGGCGATTGATATCCCTAGCCAATACGTCCAGCTTATCCTTGGAGCGCGCTGCCAGCACGACATGACAGCCTCGCGACGCCAGTTCTTTGGCATACGCTTTCCCTATTCCGGACGAAGCGCCGGTGACTAAAGCCAGCTTGTTCTTATAGATATACTTGTTCATGAAACGAAACCCTCCTATCGATGACGATCCTCTGTCGTAAGTAATCTTAATCGTAGCGTCGATAAGGGGGGTTAACCACATCCTGTTTATCCTATTAACAAGACTAACAGCATCCATTCTCGACTAAAAATCCGTGTCGTGGCAACAGATGCTAAGCAGCGTTTATAATGATCGTATAAGATTGCGAATGCTCGCATAGGAAGAATCGGAGGTGCCCTACGTGAAAACAAATCGCAACTCATCCGCTTTGGGCGAATTCATTAAATCGCGCAGGGAACGGCTGCAGCCTTCAAAAGCGGGGATTAAGCCTCTTCCCGGACGGAGACGCACCCCTGGGCTACGAAGAGAGGAAGTCTCCTATCTCGCTAATTTAAGCGTCACTTACTATACTTGGCTGGAGCAAGGCAGAGAGGTTAATCCTTCGCCGGAAGTGTTGCTGAATATCAGCAACGCGTTGATGCTGGACGAAGACGAGCGGAAGCATCTGTTCGATCTGGCCAATATGGACCCGGCGAACGCGGGTGCAGCGCCAACAAACGAAAGATCGGATACCGGATTTCTGCAATCGATCGTGGATCAATTGCATTATCCTTCCTTCGTGACGGACGAAGGGACGGATGTCATCGTCTGGAATCGGGCGGCAGAACGGGTCATAGCCGATTTCGGCAGTCTGCCGCAAAGCGAACGGTATATGATGAACATTCTGTTTTGTCATTCGGACTACCGTCAAAGACTGGTGAATTGGGAGGCGTATGCCCAATACTCCACGGCGATGTTGAGGGCGAACTTAGAGCGTTACAAGGATAATCCGCTATACATGGAACGGTTGGAACGTTTGAGAATGGAAAGCAAGGAGTTTGTTCATTATTGGGAGCTCTATGAAATCAAGCACAGGCGGGTCGCGACCGCCTTAATCCGTCTTCCGGACTCGCAGGAGCTGGAGTTCGTGATCCATTCTGCTTCCGTAGTCGATAACGACCCGGGCCTGCATTGGTGTTTCTACGTTCCTGTGCCCGGAACGGGCACCGAAGAGAGGTTATTGCGTTTACTGGAACGGGAATAGTTTAATAGGAATGGCTTTCCTTCCCTATAAATAAGGGCGGTATACTCGGCAGGAATCGACACAACCCGTGTCGAATCTTGAACACAGATCAGCAGCCTATATATGGAAGGTGGGAATGAGGATGCCTCGTTCGACTCGCTCATTAATCGCCATGGTGTCAATAACCGCCGCCGCTATCCTTCTGGGATTTGCCTATCTTCTGACGTTCCCCGGACGCGATACGATGTGGGATCTCCCCCGCTTCCACTTTTACGTTCTCACTCCGACGCTCTTCGCACTGGCCATCAGCGCCATTGCCGTCGGCTGGACGGGGCTCCGGCTTCGGGATATGAGCGTGCTTATGCTGGCCTTGGCCATTTTTTCTCTCAATGGATTCTTTCTCATTCACGCGCTCTCGACCCCCGGGTTCCTCGTTCATGACCCCTACCACTTGGCGGGCGTAGCCTCGCAGATCGGAATGACCTCGTGCGCGATCTGGATCTACCTCTCGACCTTATCGTCCGACCACGCCTTCATGCGCATGGTGTCGAAGCATCGCAAGCGAATCGTCGCGGGTTGGGTAGCCTTCATCGTCCTTTTGAATATCGCTTCTCTTGCATACCCCGATATTTCCGAATTCGTCCCGATCCACATTACGCCGATTAATTATCTGATGGCGCTGATTACGGGCCTTCTGTATTTTTGGGCGGCCAAGAGATACTTTCAGCAATTTCGGCTCGTTCAATTTCCTTTGCATGCGGCCATCGTGTTCGGTTCCGTCCTGCTTATGATTACCGAACTCGTCATGGTCACCACCATGATGTGGACGCTCGCTTGGTGGTTGTATCATATCGTCCTCGCCGTGTCGGCGTTGATGCTGTTGTACGGCGTTATAGCCCAATATCGGTCGAACATCTCGATCACCCATGCCCTGCGGCAGGCCAATCGCCAACCGTCTTCGGATCCGCTTCGCGTCTTTATCTCCGGCAGCATGCATAACCTGATCGTCGCCACGGAGACCAAAGACGAATATACGGCAGGCCACAATTACCGCGTAGCCATGTACGGCTTGCAGCTGGCCCGAGCCATGAACCTGGATACGGAACAGATGCGGGCCCTCGCTAGGGGCGGTCTCATTCACGATGTCGGGAAAATACGGATTCCCAGCGAAATTCTGAACAAGCCGGGAAAATTGGATACGCATGAACGGACCGTGATCGAGCAGCATCCCGTGATCGGATACGAGATGTGCAAATATATCGGCTTCATGACCGAAGAGCTGTCCGTCATCCGGCACCATCACGAGAAATGGGACGGGACGGGCTATCCGGACAAGCTGCGAGGCGAAGAAATCTCGCTGCTCGCCAGAATCTTGGCCGTCGCGGACGTATATGACGCGCTGACCTCGCGAAGAGCGTATCGCGATCCCTGGCCACAAGAACGCGCGTTGAAGGCGATCGTCGAAGGCAGCGGCACCCACTTCGATCCGGAATGCGTCGCCGCCTTCGCCGGGTTATGCAATAGAGGAGAGTTGATCGACCCCGAAGCTTCGGGGCAACCGTATGGGAGAGCGATATAAAAAGGCAGCCACAGGCATCTCAGATAACGAAGACGGCCCCTGATTCGTTCAAGGGCCGTCTTCGGCTTTTTAGCTGCGCGTCTTCGATCGTATCTCTTGAATAATGTCGGCGGTCGGCGATACTTGCCCGAATTCGTAGGCAACGACCGTCAAGGTCACGCGTTGAATGTCCTCGGCGGAGACGTCTCCCCAGCCCATGTCGGGGTAATCCATGGCCGCGTTGCCGTCGCTGAGAAAAATCACCTTGTACTCGCGATGAGCGCCGTCGCGGACCGTCGTCTCGCAGCAAACATTCGTGACGGTCCCGCAGATAATGATCGTGTTGATGTCGTGCGCCCGCAGAATCGTATCCAAATCCGTATCGTGAAAGCCGCTGTAAAACAATTTATCGACGATGATGTCCTGCGGCTCGGGTTCCAGCTCCTCGATAATCTCCACTCCCGGCGTGCCGCGCTTCAGGATCTCGTTCACATTCGGGTACATATCCCGCATGCGGCCCGTATCGCTGCCGTCGCCCCTCACGATATGGCGAAGATAGACGACCGGCATTCCCGCGGCTCTGGCCGCTTGGGTAAGCTCCTTGATGTTGCCGATGATTCCTTCCGTCCGCGGCACATAGAGAGCGCCTTCCGGCTTGCAGAACACGTTCTGCATATCGACGACGATGACGGCCGTTCTCTCCGGCCGAATATCCCATTTCACTTTCGTTTTCATTGTCATTCCCCCATGTGTCGATTATTTGCGTCCCCTATACGGCCTCGCTCGTCGCTTCGGATAATCCCGTCGCGTTGCGACGCTCGAGCAGCGGGCGAATCCAGATGTTCACCACCGTATTCAGCACGATCAGCAGCACCACGCCGACCAGCATCGGCTGGGTAACGACGCTCTGAATGGCAAGCGGCAGGTCTTGCGTCAGTTCGGCCGGCAGGTACATCGTGCCCAGAGAGATAATGAAGGAAGAGCCTGCCACCGCAAGGTTCAGTTCGTCCCAGACGACCTTGCCGACCATCTGAATGCCGCTGATCGCGATTATGCCGAACAGGATCGTGGAGGCCGCCGACAGCACCGGCCCGGGAAGCGAGGCGATGAACATGCCTACCTTCGGAATGAGGCCTAGAATAATCGCGAGGATACCGGCCGTCATTGTCACGAACCGGCTGCCGATCCCGGATACGCGGACGATTCCGATATTCTCCGGGTAAGAGGTCGTGCCCAGACCGCCGAACACGGCACCGAGCGTGCAGCCGAAGAATTCTCCGAACAGGCCGCGGTTCACGCGGTCGTTGTCCAGCTTCTGCTTGCCCCACTTCGTCAGCAGCGTATACATGCCTACCGCTTCGGCCGAAGCCTGAAGGAACGCGAGCAGCATCAGGATGACAACGGGAACGGATACGCCGAATCCGAAGGGGAAGATCTCCGGGAAGCTGAACCATCCGGCCGTCGTAACCGAGGAGAAGTCGGTCGTGCCGAAGATCGAATAGAAGATCGTACCGGCAATGATCCCCCACAGCAGCGCGCCGCGGCGCAGGATGGTATTGCCTCCGAAGACGAGCAGCGCCAGCACGCAGATCACGGTCACGAGGGAAGCGATAAAGTTGATGCCCGTATCGGCGCTGCCGAACCAGTTTTTCAGTCCGATATCGGCAAGCTGCGCCCCGATGATCACGAGCAGCGTACCGTAAACGATCGGCGGCGAGATAAATTTATTCACGTAGCCGATCAGACCGAATCGGCGGATCGGAATGGACAGCAGCATAAAGATCAATCCGGCCACCGCCATGGAGCCGAACGCCGTCCCCAGTCCCACCGAAGCTCCCGCCGACATGACCGCGACGAAGAAGGCCGCCGTCGGCCCCTGCACGACCGGAAGCCGCAGCATCTTGCCAGACTGCAGGACGGTAACGATCCCCGTGGTTAGAAAACACGCCTGAATCATATACCCGATAACGCCGGCATCCAAGCCGAGGGCCTGTCCGATTAGAACGGGGAACAGGAAGATGCCGGTTAAGGCCAACAGGTGCTGGAACCCGTATGTGATATTGGCGCCGAGGGACAGCTTCTCTTCAATGCCCACGGTCAGGACTTGTTCCTCCGAATGCGTGCTATGCATAATGATCCCGCTCCTATCCGTAATCTGTTCTCTATAATCTTTTGCCTAAGGTCACGGCATCCAGGTTCTGAGCGGTGTAGCGCTTCGCTCCTTCGCTGTCTCCGGCCTTGATCGCCATATAAATCGCTTCATGGTAGATGGTATTGTCCTCATAACCTCGAGTATCCAGAATCAACTGACTGAGCAATTCCCTTAATCCGTCCGCGATCACCTTGTACATCGCCGAGAAAACATCGTTGTGGCAAGCCTCCACGACCGCCATATGGAACGAGATGTCCGCCGCCACGTACTCCGCGTATCTGCCCTTGTCCAAATACTCGTTTCTCAGGTCCAACCTGGAGCGCATGACCTGAATATCGTCCTCCGTTCTGCGAAGAGCGGCCAGTCCGGCAGCTTCGATCTCCAGCATGCGGCGCACCTCGAGCACCTGTTTGAAATTCTGCGGAATCAGGGTAGACTGCACGGTTTGAAAGCCGACGGACGGTGTCTTCACATACGTACCGTCCCCTTGGCGCACCTCCAGGAATCCGGCGTGCACCAGAATTTTCACCGCCTCCCTCACCGTCGATCTGCCGACGGAGAGCAGCTTCATCAGCTCGGGCTCGGGCGGCAGCTTCTCGTCTTTCTTGTACTTCCCGGATTGAATCAATCCCATCAGCTGGTCCAGCACCTCATCGACCAGCTTTCTTCTTTGAACGGCTTGCAGTCCCGCTTGGGTAGAAATGAACCTCACCGCCTTGTGATTTTACTTTACACCCGGATTGAAACATCTGATGTTTGTAAGGTTATATCGCACATTATATGGACAGTTTAAGGCAAACACAAGCATTATTTTAGTTTGGTGTCAGTTTTTATTACGTTAAACTTGACACAAAACTCGTTTCCAGCTAGTTTATAGACAGATTAAACATCTGATGATCTAATGTTTGACTCTAAATCCGTAAGCCTAAAGGAGCCCGCCATGAGCAACCTGACCGCCGCCCCGCCGTGGGTTCATTCTCATTACCGGGTGACCGGCACCCTGCTGTTTGTCCCGGCTCTATTCGTCCTCTCCGCGCTCTATGTCACGGTTCCGCTCATCCCGGTATTCGCCGAGGAGTTCCATATCTCGCTCGAGCAAGCCGCTTGGAGCGGAAGCGCCTTCTCCCTCTTCTTCGCCCTCGGTTGCCTTGTGTATGGACCGTTATCGAACCGGCTCGGACGCAAACGGGTCATCGTGCTGGGGCTTGCCGCTTTATCGCTAGCTACGCTTGGGACCGGCCTCATCTCATCTTTCAAGGCATTGATCGCATTCCGCTGCATCCAAGGGGCCGCCGCCGCGACGTTCTCTCCCGTCGCCTTAACCTACGCAGGCGAAGTGTTCCCGCCGCACAAGCGGATATCGGCCATCGGCATGATCAGCGCCGGGTTCCTGATGGCCGGCATCCTCGGCCAGGTCTGGGCCAGCTATCTCCAGGAGAGGCTCGGCTGGCATGCCGTGTTCACCTTGTTGTCCGCCGTCTATGGCCTGACGTTCCTCGCGCTGGCCTTGTTCCTTCCGTCAAGCCCGGCTGTCCGCAAGAACGCCTCTGTACCCGGCAGCCGCCGGGCGGAGTGGCGGAACGTCCTCGCCAATCGCCATTTATGGCTCTGCTACGGCGTAGCCGTCATGCTGCTCCTTTGTTTTGTGGGCATGTATACCGCGCTGGGCAGCATCCTTCAAGGCCGTCCGTATGAGCTATCCAATATGGAGATGCTCGGAATTCGCTCCTTCGGCATGATCGGAATGCTGTGCTGCTTCGTATCGGGACCCTTGTGCGCCAGATGGGGAAGCCTGACGGTGCTGCGAGGCGGGCTGCTGCTGTCGATTGCCTCGCTATTCCTGATGTCGCTCGTCCGCTCCATCTATTCCTACTCGGCGCTAAGCGTCGTCTTCGTCGCCGGCATCGCCGTCCTGGTGCCGTCCTTGATCTCGCTGGTCGGAGACATCGGCGGCAAGCAGCGGGCTGTCGCCACGTCGCTGTACACGTTCATCCTGTTCGTCGGCGCCAGCCTTGGACCGATCGTATCCGTCCGCGTCCTGAGCATCGGGCAGCCCGATGCGTTGCCTTTCCTGGCCTTTGCCGGCCTGCTTGCCGTCGGCCTGATCCATTCTCTGTTTATCAAGCATCCTCCGCGTACTCCTTGAGTCGTAGCGAGAGTCTGAGCCATGCAAAGCAATACAAAAGAAGCACCCCGAAGGGTGCTTCTCGCCTGCCGATACTCTTCTTTTCTTTAATATTCGCCTTTGATGACAAAGAACGAGCCCCGGATCGTTCCGGCTAGCTTAGACTTCTGTCTGGCGAACTTAAACTTCTCTAACTCCTTGGGTACCTCCATCCCCTCGGAAAGCTTAAACCCTACGGCCCGCTTCTTAGGGTCATCTATCGTGTACAAGACGTTGATCCCTAGACCGTCCTCATAGAAAACGAAGGCCCAATCGATATTTTCCACTTGAAACCTCGACGTCTCCAACGGTTTGGCCGCAAACTCGATGTTGCGTTCTTCCTTCAGAACCCGGTTCACATAATCCAGGGTCTCTTGGCTTTCGCTAGCCGGCACGACCGTAAATTCATGCTTGTATTTGTTCATAAAGTAACGGGCTTCATTGGCGCGCAAGCCGGCAAGCGCTTCGGCTACGGACGAAGACTCCAAACCAACGGTGGACACATTCTTGAAATCGACGATTGTGGACATGTTCATCTCTCCTTTAAAGTTTGCGGCTCTTCGGGCGAAGCGCCCACGAGGCGATATTCAGCGCTGCGTAGAAAAGCGGAAGAATCAGATTGAACCCGGCATCCCCGTAATCGTCGGCCAACGCATGGGAGAATGCGGCACCGGTCATTAGAAAGAAGATGCCGGCGTGGGCCCATTCCTTAAGCCGAGGAAAACCCGGCACGAGAAGCGCGATGGCTCCAAGGACTTTCCAGATCCCGAGAATCTTCAGGACGTATAGGGGGTAATCCAGATTTGCCACTAACTCCACGTTTCCCCCTAATCGCATCAGTTGCCCGATCCCGCTCATCAGAATGGCTGCTGCGAGCAGGGCCGTGACGGACCAATAAGCAATCGTTTTTCCTCGGGGAAGAGTTTCCGCCTTAGCTGTTGTTTCGGCGCCGATGACCATATTCCTTTTACCTCCTCATAATTGGTTTGCAAGCGAAACTTATTCAGGTTCCTAGCTTTCCGATGGTTGATTCCTAATTGGACACCATTTAGTGTCGATTTGATTATAGGACACCTTTTGGTGTCTCGTCAATAGCCATTTGAAAAATTATGAATACTTGTCTTTTGAAATGGGCAATCCTTGAACAGGAGCCGGCGCAATAGGGGGGATAACCATGGAGGCTTTCTGGAGCAATACGATATGGTATTGTCTCTTGGCGTTACTATCCATCCTGGCCGCTATTTACGCATTCGCGAAGACGGACAACGCCAAGCATTGGGTCGGATTCGGATTTGCGGTGCTGGGTTCGACGTTCGTTTTTGAAACGGGGATATTAACCTTTCTTAACGCCTACAAGTACATTCCGAAAATAAGCAGCGATCCCTTCTTGGACTCGATCATCGGCAATTATTTCTCGCAGTTCTTGATCACCGTTACCGTTCTGTTGGTTTTGATCAAGAAGCTGTCGAGAATTTGGCGCTTCATTATTGCGGCGGCAATCGTAGGAATCGAAGAATGGTTCTTGAAGCTCGGAATTTACGAGCATGAATGGTACCGGACTTGGATGACGTTTGTTTTGCTGCTCTTTTTGTTATGGATGGCGAACGTATGGCATATCTATTTGGCTCGCTTCCCTAACAGACTCGTTTATTATCTAACGTTATTTCTTGGAGCAAGCGCCCTGTTCTCCGTAGCTATCGTCTTTATCCAGTTTACCTACAAAATTCATGTGTTCCATCCGGTTGTCTTTCCTAACGATTACTATAGGAATCAAGCCGTTATGATCGTCTCCTACCGAACGATTATCGTCCTGTTGATGATGATTTTATATCGCGCGGGATGGAGATGGCGGTGGAAAGCGATCGCTTTCGCGGGGATTTTAGGCGTGCAGGCCTTGCTCGTCGAAATCGGGATTCAATCGTTTAAGAGCGGATTTTTCTTTCCCGTTTCTTTGGCCGAAATCATTGGATCCTATGCCTGCGTCGCTTTAATTGCTTATTGGTTAAGGCAGGGCCAGGCAAGTCCGAATTTCCTTTAAAACTTAACGAGTCGAAGCTCCATCGGGTTCCGCACAGAAACGAATTTCCTTGCCGATCCTCCCGGGCTCCGGGATTATCCAGAATCGATGACAAAGGAATGATCCATTTTCGTTATCTGCAGCTCCTTCGTTTACTCGCAATGAATCCATTATGCGCACCCAATACAAAAATTGCCTTTGTCGTTATCTATTAATCATCCAGCAAACGTCCATAATCGTTCCACTGGCCGTACATTTTGTTTTCCCTCGCGTTCGCGATGAATTTGTCTAGCCTGCTCTTAAATAAGTCCGGCTGATTCTTCATGCTTTGGATCGTGTCGATCCGAACTCTTTTATAAAGATCCGGAAAGGCCATGAAGTTTTCATAGACTTGCTTTTCCTCTTTCAACCTTTGCTCTATAACCGTATCTATTCTGAAGGAATCGCGATCCATATCGGGAAGGACCCTTCTTCCTTCGTCTCTCATGAGCCCTAGCTTTTCGAGGCGGCGGACACGCTCTTTATTCAATTCGGTCCATGAGCTTTTTCGGCTTCTAGGAGAGAGTCGCTGAGCCAGCTCCGTTTCGGAGATTTTTTTCTTGATTCCATCGATCCATCCGAAGCACAACGCTTCCTCGACCGCGTCCAAATACAACAACGTATTGGAGTTGGGTTCCGGCGCCATTCTAACCAGTATCCAGCAAAACTTTTCCGTCTCGCTATTATCGTGCAGCCAAATTCGCAAATCTTCTCTCGTCTTTACTGGAATCAAATTCTCGATTTCCATAGCCAAAATACATTTTCCTTTCTAAAAAGAATAGAAAATGGCCTTTAATTACAAGGCCATTTTTCTAATGAAGTTACTGTTTGGCGGAAAGGACTTTGTCCAGAAATTTATCCGCGTCGCTATTGAATTTCCAGCCGATTCCGAACTTATCGACCAGCATTCCGAAGCACGAAGACCACGGAGTATCGGATAACGGCATCGCGACATGGCCGCCGGCGGACAAGTTAGTAAAGTATTTTGCCAGCGTTTGTTTGTCGTCCATGACCAAGCTGATCAGAATATGATTTCCTGTCGCCAGCTCGCCCGTTACCGCCTTCATCGAAGGCAAAAGATCCGACATCATGATTTTCCCGCCCGCGAATTCGATGGATGACTCCATGATCATATTCTGCTCGTTTTCCGGCAGGGGATAGTTCGGATCTTGCGGGATGTCCCCGAATTTAACTTTCTTTACTTCATTCGCATGCAAAGCCTCCGAATAAAATTCGATCGCTTGTTCGGCGATTCCATCAAAGTTCAAATAAGCGATAGCTGACATAGAACAATACCTCCTCCTTGTGATAATTGCAGTATAATGTAGAAAAGGTGACAGCTGTCTGTCACCCTTTCTAAATATAGCGCAAAATGAGGAGGCCCTATGGACAAAGTCGAGAGGCTCATCTCCATAATCATGATATTGCTGAAAAAAGAGATCGTATCGGCAACCGAATTCGCGCAATTATTCAACGTTTCCAAAAGGACTATTCTTCGCGACATGGAGACGCTGAGTGTATCCAACATCCCCATCTACGCGGTCAATGGAGTGAATGGCGGCTTCGGCATTATGGAGGAATACAAGTTCGATAAACGCCTTTTAAGCAACTCCGACTTAGAGAACATACTGACTGCGCTCGGGGGATTGGAACAAATTCTGATAAGCGAAGAAGTCGAAGTGACAATCAAAAAAATAGAAGCCATGGTCAGCCCGCTGTCCTTGAAAAATTCGATCCGCTTGTCCTTTTACGATTGGGAGGGGCGGACGGAGATCCTTCCAGCCTTGAGGACATGCCAAGAATCGATAGCGCAGAGGAAGTTCATTTCGTTTGATTACGTGGATAAAAACGGCGTTAAGTCGAATAGAACGGTCGAGCCGTATCAGCTTCATTTTAGCGAGACGAGCTGGTACTTGAAGGGATTCTGTTTGCACCGTCAGGGCTATCGAACCTTTAAATTATCCAGGATCGATAATCTCAAAATGGATATCAAAACATTTGACCCTAGAGATGACTTGTTAGAACTAGAACAGGAAACGGGGTATCAACCGCAGCTAGTCGCCGTTAAGGCGTTGATCTCCCCTAGCGTTAAAGACCAATTCATCGAGAGATACGGTCGAAAAAGCATTGAGAATTACAGTTCCGAATTTTACTTAGCCACGATTTATATACCGCAGAACGGTGCGGGATTTCAGTTTCTGGCAGGGCTCGGTACGAATATAGAAATCTTAGAGCCGCAACCGTTCGTGGAAGAATTCCGGAATTATTTAAGCGAAATGCTGGGGAAATATTCTCGCGGGACCCCTCCGGCATGATAATTGTTCTTATAAAATCAAACGATCATTACAATAATTTTGTTTATTAAACAGGCGGAATGAGAACGTTTAAGGTCTTCATCCGAGTAGGCGAAGCCTCGCCGTTCACGGCTTTCCCTCAATCCGTATAGTTCAAAACTTCCCGAAACACCCCATTCCTGCAGGGAAAACGTTGCATCCATATCGCATTGAAAGGCATCACGGTTCGCTGTTGACATTCTTGCGGCGAGCCTCTATGCTTTGTTTATTGTTACAATTTATATGTAATAAAACGAATTTATTGTTCGAAAGGGGCATAACTGCCGCATGACAACCGCTCATTATGTTAAAGATTATCCGCGTCCGCAATTCGTTCGCGACAACTGGCTGAGCCTGAACGGAGGATGGGACTTCCGCTTCGACGACGGCAATATCGGGGAGCGCTCCAGATGGTACGAGAATCTGCAAGGCGACCGCACCATCCAAGTGCCGTTCACGTACGAGACGAGCGCAAGCGGCATTGGGGAAGAGAAGTTCCACCCGTATGTATGGTATCAACGCGAATGGGTTGCCCCGACGGACTTGGGCGACCGACGGGTTATCCTTCACTTTCAGGCCGTCGACTACGTGGCCAAGGTCTGGGTGAACGGCGCATTCGCCGGCCGCCATCAGGGAGGCTATGCGGCCTTCTCCTTCGACATTACGGACAGCCTGGAGCAGGCGCCGGGCGCCTCCAACCGCATCGTCGTCAAAGTCGAAGACAGCATGAGCTGCACCCAGCCGCGGGGCAAGCAGCGTTGGGTTCCCGACAACTTCGAATGCTTCTATGTGCAGACGACCGGCATCTGGCAGAGCGTCTGGCTGGAATATGTCTCCCCGGCCCACCTGAAGAATGTCAAAATCACCCCGGACCTGGACAATCGCTCCGTCCGGTTCGAATATCAGACGCACTTTGCGCCTGCTGACGGCGATACGCTGCGGCTTGAGACCCGCATCAGCTATCGGCAGCAGACGATGAAACAGGTTCAACTGCTGATCGACCGCCCTTGGCTTCAGCTGGAGGTGGATCTGACGCACCTGGCCAACGGACCTTGGATGCTGACCGCCTGGTCGCCGGAACGACCGAATTTGTATGACGTGGAATTTACGCTCTATCAAGGCGACCGGATCGTCGATCAGGTTTACTCCTACTTCGGCTTACGCAAAATCTCGATCGAGGGCAACCAGGTGCTGCTCAACAACATGCCGATCTATCAGAGGCTGATCCTCGACCAAGGCTACTGGCCGGAGAGCCATCTGACCCCGCCTTCCGAAGAAGCGCTGATCGCGGACATCGACGCCATTCTGGCCATGGGATATAACGGCGTGCGCAAGCACATGAAGATCGAGGACTCCCGCTTCCTCTATTGGTGCGACGTGAAGGGCCTGCTCGTCTGGTCGGAGATGGCGGCCACGTTCGAGTTCAACGATGAGGCGGTTCAGACCTTCTCGGCGGAATGGGCCGAGATCGTCCGGCAGCAGTACAACCACCCTTCCATCGTGACTTGGGTGCCGTTCAACGAATCGTGGGGCATTCCGCAAGTGCTGACCCACGAGAAGCAGCAGAAGTTCACGGAGAGCATCTATCACCTGACCAAGTCGCTCGATCCGCATCGCCCGGTCATCGTGAACGACGGATGGGAGCATACGGTCAGCGATATCGTTACCCTTCACGATTACGAGGAACGCGGCGAAGCGCTACTGAAGCGATACGAGGATGCCGAGGCCGTGCTCGGAGGCCGCATCGCGTTCAATCTTGCGCGATACGCCATGGCGCGGGGATACGCTTATCGCGGCCAGCCGGTTATCGTCAGCGAATTCGGCGGCATCGCCTTCCAATCCGGCACCGGCTGGGGCTACGGCAATCAGGTGGAAGGAGACGAAGCGTTTATCGAACGATTCCGTTCCATTACGCAAGCCATCCAGGACACGGATTATATATGCGGCTACTGCTACACCCAGATTACGGACGTCCAGCAAGAGGTGAACGGCCTGCTGACGGAAGACCGGAAGCCGAAGATTCCGTTGAACGTCATCAAGGCCATCAATCTCCGCCAAGCCATTCCCTCGGATACAGATTCGTAAGATCTTCCACCCAAAACCTGCAGAATGTCTGTTGGCCCGCTTCGGCGGGCCTTTTAAACTATGCTTTGTAAGCCCTTACATCACCCTATCGGAAGGGAGGCGCCCAGCAAGCGGATAGAAGCAGCGGCAACCCGTTTGGCCATTCTTAATCTCATGGGAGGGAATTCAGTATGTTGCGCAAGCTCTTCGCCTCATTCTCCGGTCTGTTAAGCCTTATCCTGCTCGCCGCCGCGATTCCTGCCTTCGCGGCGAACGGACCCATCACCTGGGGGACGACCTCCACGGTCACGAACATCAACACGTTCACGGACGCCGGCACCGACGCGCGCGGCATCCGTCCCGGAACCTTCGGGGCGGAGTATCCCCGGATGCTCAAGCTGGCGAACGGCACCTGGCTGGCCGTCGCCGCCATCTACGACAACAACGGCTATACGAAAGTGTCCTGGGGCGGTACGCGGCTGCAAGTATTCCGCAGCACGGACAATGCCCGCACCTGGTCGCTCGCGGCCACGCTGTGGGAGGACGGACGCGACCTCGACAACGGGCAGCTGATCCAATTGGCGAACGGCGACGTTCTGCTCGCCATGCGATCCGTCCGCTGGCAGGAATCTTACCAACTTCGCGTGTACAAGAGCACGAACTTAGGATCCAACTGGAGCTTCCTGAGCACCATCGACGAGAATAACGGCGCCGCCGGCGCGCTCGGCAATCCGGACAAAGGCGTCTACGAGCCTCATATGCAGCTGCTCGACGACGGCTCGCTCGCCGTCATGTACGCGAACGAGAAGCACGTGACCGAGAACCCGTCCTACAGCCAGGTGATCTCGCAGAAGATCTCGACGAACGGCGGCGCCAGCTGGGGCAACGAGATCTACGTCGCCTGGGACCCTTCCAATTCGGCCGCGCGCCCGGGGATGCCGGTATGGACGAAGATGACCAACGGGCAATACATCGTCACGTACGAGGTTTGCGGCACGCAGAGCTGCCACATCTACACCAAGAAGAGCGCGGACGGCAAAACATGGGCCAGCGGCATCGGCTCCCGGGTATCCACCAATCAGCAGGGCGGGCCTTACCTGCTGTCGCTCAGCGACGGACGGCTGGTCCTTACCTCCAATTCGAACGTCGTCTCGCTGAGCAACGACTTCGGCAACACGTGGTACGACAATGACCTGCCTGCTTTCGGCAACTCGCTGTGGGCCGCTCTGTACCAGACGGGCCCGAACGAAATCGCCCTTATCAATTCGGTGGACCGCAGCGTCGGCGGACATAACATCCAGGTTCGGTTCGGCACGTTGAGCAGCGGCACCTATTCGAACGACTTCTCCGCGAACGAGAGCGGTTGGGTGCATTACGGCGGCACTTGGGCCGTCAGCGGCGGGACGTATAACGTCACTTCCGCGAATGCCGACAAGTCGCTGCTGACGCCTTATCCTTCCCGGGCGAGCTACACGCTGGAAGGGGATATCCGGCTGAACAACGCCGGACAGGGCAGCCTCGTCTTCAACGTGACGAATCCGGGCACCGGGGCGGATTCCCAGTCCGGCTACGGCGCGGGCATCGACTCGACCGGGGTCATCTGGCTGGGCCGCTTCAACAACGGCTGGACGCCGCTGCAAACCGTAAGCTCGACGATCTCGACGAATACCTGGTACCACGTGAAGATCGTCGTAGGCGGCGGCAACATCAAGTTCTACGTCGGCGACATGACGACGCCGAAGATCAACGTGAACGACGCCACATACACCGGAGGCACGATCGGCGTACGCGGCGGGTTCGGCAACAGCGTCAGCTTCGACAATATCAGTCTGTATTAACTCAACTGCGTTAAAGCTGCTGCTGTACATTTTGCCCCCATCGTAACATTCGACACCCTCGGTTGGTGAAAGCGCTTCGAACATCTGTAGATCGTTCGAGCGGATGCGGCGTTTTGTCGGTTCCTCGGGATGGCGGGCCACGGTAAAGTTAGGGATGAAGAAAGCACTTACAAAAAAGATCGACAGCGCTTTCTCACCTACACATATCTTGAAAGGGTGGTTGTTCATGCAACTCCGCAAGAAATCCGTCCCCGTCCTGGCGGCCGGCGTCACGCTGGCTCTGGCGCTTTCGGGCTGCTCGTCCAACAACGGCAATAACGCCGCCGGCGGCAACGGCGCTTCTCCGAGCGCTTCGTCCTCTTCCTCGGCTAGCGCAAGCACCGCGGCCGGGGGCGGCAACCCGGTCGAAATCACGTTCTGGAATTCGTTCGGGGGCGGCGAGGGCGACTTCGTCGACCAGATCATCAAGGGCTTCAACGATTCGCAGAAGGAAGTCGCCGTGAAGCAGCTGCGGCTGGAGTCGAACGAGTATTACGCGAAGCTGGGCACGGCGTTGTCCTCCGGCAAGGGTCCGGACGTGGCCATCGCCCACGTCGACCGTCTCTCGCCGTTCGTCAAGGCCAAGCAAGTCGTGTCGGTCGACGATCTGGCCTCCAAGGTCGGCTTCGACCTGAGCCAGATCACGCAGTCCAATCTCGACAGCGTCTCTTATGACGGCAAGCCTTACGCCGTGCCGCTGGATACGCACTTCCACATGTTCTACTACAACAAGGATCTGCTGCAGCAAGCGGGCTTGCTCAACGAGGACGGCACGCCGAAGCTCGGCGACATGACGCCGGAGGGCTTCGAGCAGACGCTGGCGACGATTCAAGCCAAGGTGCCGGACGTCCAGGCGATCGCGGTCAATACGCCTTACTTCCAGGAGCCGTTCCTGAACCTGTATTACGAAGCGGGCGGGGAATTCCTGAACGCCGATATGACCAAGGCCGCTCTAAATAACGACAAGGCGCTCAGCGTCCTGAACTTCTACATGGACCTGTACAACAAGAAATACGCGGACCTGAACGACAAGAATCCTTGGGACAGCTTCAGCAACGGCAAGGCCGCCTTCTGGTTCGGCGGCGTCTGGGAAGCAGGCGGACTTCTCGGCGACGAATCCAAGCACATCGGCGCCATGCCGCTGCCTCCGATCTTCGGCAGCTCGACGCACTGGGCGAGCTCTCATACTCTCGTCATTCCGTCTTACGTCTCGGCCGAGAAGCAGGAAGCCGCGGCCAAGTTCATGAAGTACTTCTCCGAAGTCGGCGGATCGACTTGGGGCAAGGCCGGCCACGTGCCGGCCAACAAGAACGTGACGTCGAGCTCGGACTATCTGGCTCTTCCTTATCGCAGCGAATTCATCGAGGCGCAGAAGACGGTCAAGTTCGCGCCGCAGACCGACAAGTACAACACGATCGTCACCATTCTCGCCGAATCGCTGCAGAACATCATCTTCGGCAGCACGTCGCCTGAAGACGGCTTGAAGGACATCGAGAAGCAGATCAACGAAGTGCTGGCCGACTGACCGCAAGCGCGGAGCGGAAGCGTCCCGATAAATTCGGGCGCTTCTTCTCCTTCTCTTTGAACTTCTGCCTTCTCGCTTCCCACATCTCGCATTCGCATAAGAATCGCTTAATACCAAGGGAGAGCTTCACTATGGATACCTGGCAACCTTCCGCGCGACCGAACGCCGCCCCTTCCCGCCCGAAACGCCGGTCGGTCTGGCGTCTAGAGCTGAGGGCGATCCTCTATCTGATTCCATTCCTGGTCCCCTTCGCCGCGTTCTATCTATGGCCCGTCTTGAACGGCGCCTGGATGAGCTTGCACGTATGGGGCATACAGGGCATGGAGAAGTACGTCGGATTCGCCAACTACCGGAAGATCCTGGACAACCCGGACTTCTATTCTTATCTCTGGCACTCTTTCTATTTCGTTCTGCTATGCACTCCGACCGTCATCGTTCTGGGGTTGGTACTAGCGCTGATCATTAACCAGAACCTACGCTTCCGGACGTTCATCCGTTCCGCCTTCTTCCTGCCGTACGTCCTGTCGGTTTCGGTCATCAGCTTCATCTGGCTCCATCTGTTCGACCCCAAGAACGGCCCGGTGAATGCGCTCCTTCGTCTATTCGGCTCGTCCGGCGATATCAACTGGCTGACCGACCGCCATTTCGTCTGGTGGGCGCTCACGATCGCGACGGACTGGTGGACGGTCGGATTCGTCATGGTGCTGTTCCTGGCCGGCCTTCAGGAGATCCCGCCCGATCATTACGAGGCAGCCAAGATCGACGGCGCCGGCGCATGGGCCCGTTTCCGGCATATCACCTTGCCCGGGCTATCCAGGGTAACGAAGATTCAGATCTTCTATCAGATCATCGCCAGCTTGAAGCTGTTCGGCCAGGTCCAGATCATGACCGGAGGCGGACCCGGCGATACGACCAATACGATGATTCGTTATATCTACGTGACCGGGTTCAAGAAGGACATGTTCGGACTGGCATCCGCGCAATCGATCTTGTTCTGCGTCATCATGCTGATGATTGCCGCGATCCAGTTCAAAATCACGGATCGGAAAGACGGGTAAGGAGAGAAGCGCTATATGAGAAAATGGGCGTTTAACGCGTTTGCCGTACTGCTTGCTTTGCTGTTTATTTTCCCTCTGGCATGGATGATCCTCGTCTCGCTTAAGCCCGACGGCACGAGCGTGTACTCTCTGGCCGATTGGGTGCGCTGGTCGGATCTGAATACGGACAATTACGTGAAGGTCATCCGCGATTCGTCGATCCTGCGATGGACCTGGAACAGCCTCGTCATCGGGGTGCTCACGACCGTCATCGCCATCGCGTTCAGCTCGCTGGCGGCGTTCGCCTTCTCCAAGCTGCCGTTCCGCACGCGAGGGTTATTCTATATCGTCATCATATCGGGGCTGCTCATCCCGACGGAAGCCATTCTGATTCCGTTGTACGAGACCGCGCTCCACCTCAAATTGATCGACAACATCTGGGCCATCGTTCTGCCGGGGCTAACCAACCCGATCGGCGTGCTGCTGCTGAAGCAGTTCATGGACGGGGTGCCACGCGATTATATCGAAGCCGCTCAGATCGACGGAAGCCGCTCCTTCGGCTTGTGGTGGAGGGTATGTCTTCCGCTGACGAAGTCCGCGATGGTGTCGGTCGGCATCTTCTACTTCATTCTGTCCTGGAACAACTTCTTATGGCCCTACTTATCCATCACTTCCGCGGAAAACATGGTCCTCTCGGCAGGGCTGCCCACCTTTTTGTCGAATAATACAATGTCCCTGAATTTGATCATGACGGCGAGCGCGATCGCGGCGATCCCGACGATTGTCGTGTTCATCCTGCTTCAGCGTCATATCGTTCAAGGGGTATCCATGTCCGGCGTCAAAGGATAAGCAGCGAGAGGCATCAGGAGTGACCCATCATGCCCGAATCGATCGTCAAGCCCGCTTGGAGGCGGGCGTTCTCCCGTTTGTTCATATGGCGAAGCAGCATGCGTTCCAAATGGATGCTGCTTTTACTTCTATTCTCCTTGACGCCTCTATTGGTCATGGGGATTATTTCGTTTTCCATCTCTCGTTCCACTATCAACGACAAGGCGACGCAATATTCCGAGCATCTGCTGAACCAGACGGCCGATAATCTGGACACGCGCTTGGGCATTTACAAAGATATGATGATGCAGGTGGTGGGCAACGACGAGATCGTCGGAATGCTCCGCAAGCTGAACGACGCGGACGCCGCCCAATTCGACCTGGACAGCCTGTCGCTGACGACGAAGCTGTCGACGATCGTGGCGACCAATCCGGACGTGCAGTCCATCTCCTTCGTCTCCGATCGGCATTATATCAAGGGCATCTATCGCTGGAGCAGCCGGAAGAAGGCGGACGCGGCCCCTTACCTGCAGACCATCGAGGACGGCAGCAACTTCCGCTGGTATCCGACCCGCTATGCCACCTTCGTGGACAGCCTGAATTCCCAGAACTCGTATGTGTTCTCCTTGGCCAAGCAGGTGTACAAGATATCCGACGACAGCCCTCTGGGCATCGTCGCCGTGCTGGACATCCGCGAGGAAGTAATCAAGGATCTGGTGTTGAAGGCCGTGAGCAACGACCGCGACATGCAAAGCTTTATCGTCGACGGCAACGGGAGGCTGGTCTCTTACCCGGACGATACGCTCATCGGGAAGAGCGTAGCCGAGGTGCTCGGTCCGGACGGGTATGAACGGATCTCGAGCGCGGGATCGGACGGCGTGAAGTTCCCGCTCTCCTATAAACATAACCGGCTCATCGTCAACGTCCAAAAGCTGCACACGAATGACTGGAAGGTCGTCAACGTCATCTCCAAGTCCGCGCTATACCAGGACTCCAACCGGCTGCTGCAGATCAGCGTCGCCATCGCCCTGGTCTGCATCCTTTTCTCGATCGTGACAGCTCTCCTTCTGACCAACTCCATCACGAAGCCGATCCTGCAGATGATCAAGCTGATGAAGCGCGTCATGTCGGGGGACATGTCCGTTCGCTACAAGGGCAAGCAGCGCCGCGACGAGTTCGACGTGCTGGGCAACAGCTTCAATTATATGGTCACGCGAATCGAGGAGCTGCTGCACGCCGTCTACGTCGAGCAGGACCAGAAGCGGGTCGCGGAGCTGAAAGCGCTTCAGGCGCAGATCCATCCGCACTTCCTGTACAATACGCTGGATATCATCAAGTGGACGGCGCTCATCCAGAAGGCGAACCAAGCGGCGGAGATGGTCAGCCTGCTCTCGCGGCTGCTGCGGATCAGCATCGGCAAGGGCGAAGAGACCGTGACCGTCGAGGAAGAGATCGAGCACGTCCAATGCTACCTGGGCATCCAGAAGTTTCGCTTCAACTTTAATATCGAGACGGACGTCGAGATCGCGGAGGACGTCAAGCAGCTGCGCACGCCCAAGCTCATTCTGCAGCCGATCGTCGAGAATGCCATCCTGCATGCTTTCGTCGACCGGGAGACCGGCGGCCGAATTCTCATCCGCTGCGAGACGGAGCCGGGCGGCGGCATTCAGTTCACGGTATCGGACAATGGCGTCGGGATGAACCCGGAACAAGCCGGCACCCTGCTCAGCGGCCAAGCCGACGACCCCGGCCGCAGCGGCGGGATCGGCCTCGCCAACGTCGATGAACGGGTGAAGCTCATCTGCGGGCAAGCCTACGGCATCCGCATCGACACCAAGCCCGGAGCCGGCACGCGGATCGGCATCCGGCTGCCCCGAATGATTTGAAGGGAGAATATGCCCCTATGTATCGAGTCCTTATCGTCGAAGACGAATTCATCGTGCGGTACGGCATCCGCTCCATGATCGATTGGGAGATGATCGGGCTGCAGCTCGCCGGGGAAGCGGCCAACGGCAAGGAAGCCCTGGAGTGGATAAGCAAAGAGCCGCTCGACATTCTCATTACGGACATCAAGATGCCGGTCATGGACGGCATCGAGTTGATCTCGCACGTCCGCCGGAGCTATCCGGAGATGAAGATCATTATTCTTAGCAATCTCGAAGACTTCCATTATGCCAAGGAAGCGATTCGGCACGGCGTCTCCGAATACTTGGTGAAGTCTGACATGATGCCGCGCGATTTCGAGCAGGCGCTGCTGAACGTGAAGGTGGGGCTGGACGCGGCCCGGAGCGAGTCCGCCGCGCTGGCTCGGGTCTCCGAGGAGGTACCGCTTCGGCGGAAGAAATTCCTGACCGAGTTGATCGAGGCCGGAACCGACGATCCCGCTTCCGCTGACCTCACGGCGGAGAGCCTGGGGATAGGCCGGCTCCGCTCGGCCTATGTGCTTCACATTAGCCTGAACGCCTCGGAGCAGGGATTCACGGAGAAGCGGGCCGCGGTCACGGAGGCGCTCGGCCAGGCGTGGCCGTATGGGCAGCCCGGATGCGAGGTGTTCCCGGACAAGCAAGGAGACCTGAACCTCCTGCTCATGGGCGACGAAGCAAGCGGAGTCTCCGACGAGGACGCCCTCCCCCGGCTGACCGCAAGGGGCGAAGAGTTCATTCGGCTGCTCGCAGAGCAATACCGGCTTGTGGCGACGATAGGAGTCGGCGGCCCCATCCGCGCTTGGGATCAAGCGAAGGAAGCGTACTCGCAAGCCGTCTGGGCGGCCCGCCAGAAGATGTTCCTCGGAACCGGCCGCGTCCTCCTGTACGACGGCGAAGCGCACCGGCGCCAATCGGAGCCTTCCGAGCAGGTCCGCGTCGCCTCCGCCCAGCTTCAAGCGATGGCGTACGCCTCCCAATCGCGGGAACTGACGGCCTATCTGAAGTCGCTGTTCGGTCAGCTGTCCGCTCGCCGGGATCCGGACCTGGTTCATATCGTGTCTCTGGAGCTGCTGATGATTCTGACGACGCTATGGCCGGACGTCTCAAGCGACGATCGGCAGGTACTGGAGCTGAAGAAGCAATACTACGACCAGCTGTCCTGGCTTGAGACGCTTCAAGAGAGCGAGGCCTGGTTCACCGAATCGTTCGAAGCGCTGGCGCAGCACATCGCCCTCATGTACAACAGCGACCGCAACAGCATCATGAAGGCCGCGCAATACATCCAGCAATATTACCACCAGGAGATCTCGCTCCAAGCGATCAGCCATTACGTCCACTTGAGCAAAAATTACTTCGCCAACCTGTTCAAGAAAGAGATGGGAGAGAGCTTCCTGGAATACCTGACGCGAATCCGCATCGAGAACGCCAAGGAACTGCTGAAGCGCGACTTGAAGGCCACGGACGTCGGCACCCGGGTCGGCATTCACGATCCCAAGTACTTCTCGAAGGTGTTCAAGAAGATTGTCGGCTTGTCTCCGTCGGAATACCGCAGCCTTGTCCGGTCCGCCCGCCAATCCGAAGGGGGAGGGTCCGATCTCGCAGGAACGCACGGGCTACCGGAAGAATTGAGGGAAGGAGAGCTGGAATGCGAATAAAACTCGGCCATTGGGCGCTTCCGGCTCTGCCGCTGTGCATGCTTCTCTTGTCCGGATGCCAGGATTCGATCGCGGGGGGCGGCAACTCTCCGGAACAGAGCCCCGACCGCCCGGCGCCCGTGTCCATCTCCTTCTGGAATCCGTTAGGCGGAGGGGAAGGCGAGTTCGTGGAGCAAATCGTAGACAACTTCAACGCTTCGCAATCCGATATCGTCGTGAAGCAGCAGCGACTCGAATCCAACGAGTATTATGCCCGGCTCGGGACGGCGCTCTCCTTCGGCAGCGGACCGGACGTGGCCGTCGCGCATGCGGAACGGCTCTCCCCTTACGTCAAGGCCGGGCAGGTGCTTGCGCTGGACGATCTGGCGAACAGAGTCTCCTTCTCGTTCGACAGCATCAACGAGACGAATCGGCAGGACGTTCGATTCGACGGAGCAGATTACGCGGTGCCGCTGGATACGCATTTTCACATGCTCTATTACAACAAAGACATCCTGTCCAAAGCCGGACTGCTGAACGCCGACGGGATGCCGAAGCTCGCGGAAGCGACGACGCCCGATGATTTCGTGCAGCTGCTGCAGCTCATTCGGGATCGGGTGCCGGGCACGCAGCCTTTCGCGGTGAACACGCCTTATTTTCAAGAAACGTTCCTGGACCTGTATTACGAGGCGGGAGGCGAGCTGCTGAGCCCGGATGGGAAGACGGCAGCGATTAACAATGATAAAGCCGTTCAGGTCCTGAAGTTCTTCAATCGGCTCTTCGACGAAGGGCTGAGCGACCGGAACGATAAAACTCCTTGGGATACGTTCGATTCGGGACGGGCGGGACTGTGGATCGGGGGAACGTGGGAGATCGGCCACTATATGAACAATCCTTCCTTGAACGTCGGCCTCGTGCCGCTCCCCGGCTTCTTCGGCAGCTCCGCGCATTGGGGCAGCTCCCACACGCTGATCCTCCCGTCCTACTTGGCGGAACCGAAGCGGGAAGCCGCGATGACGTTCATCAAGTATTTCTCCGAGGTCGGCAGCGCTCTCTGGGGACAAGCCGGCCACGTTCCGGCCAATCGGGAGATCTTCGAGAGCAGCGCCTACCGGGAGCTGCCTTACCGCGACTACATGCTGGAATCGTTGGAAACGGTAAAGCACGCTCCCAAGACCGATAAATACGCCGCTCTGATAACCTCGTTATCCGAGAGCCTGCAGAGCATCATCAAGAACCGGATAGACCCGGAAGCGGGCCTTAAGGAAGCGGAGAATAAGCTGAATCAGATTCTGGCCAATTAGCCCAAGTCCACCGCTATTTCGCAAGCGGAAGCTTCACCGTAAACGAGGTTCTCCCTTGGTCGCTCGCTGCGGAGATCGCTCCGTTATGCAGCTCAACGATGTTCTTGGCAATCGCGAGGCCGAGTCCCGAGCCGCCCGTATTCCGCGAACGGGATTGCTCGCCGCGATAAAACCGTTCGAATAATAATGGAATAATGGATGCCGGCAAAGGCTCGCCGTAATTCCCGATCTCGACGGCAGCTTGTTCAGAGTCGCTCCATACGGCGATATCGATCCGCCTGCCATCCTTGCCGTACTTAATCGCGTTGACGATCAAGTTCTCGAACACTCGGACAAGCTTGTCCCCGTCCGCGTCGACGAAGATCGAATGATCGGGGAGAGACAAGAGGCACTCCATCTCCGCCTGTTCGAATTGCAAACGGTATTGGGCCGCCAATTGCCCGAGCATCCGGGCGAGATCGATCCGCGCCAGCCGAAGCCCAATTCCGCCGCTCGTCGTCCTCGTGAATTCGAATAAATCATCAATCATCGTTTTCAGGTGCATCGTTTTCTCGTAAGCGATTCGAACGTAATGCCTCAGCTCCACTTCATCCCGGTAACGGTCCTCTTCGATCAGCCCTAAATACCCGACGATGGATGTCAGCGGCGTGCGCAAATCATGGGACACATTCGTAACCAACTCGACCTTCGTCCGCTCGGCGCGCCGTTCCTCCTCGATAGACTGCTTCAGCCGTGCCGTCATGGCATTGATATTTGCCGCCAATACCCCAAGCTCGTCGTCCCCCCGAATCGGAAAGCGGTAATCGAAATTCCCCGCGGCGATCCTTTCAATCCCCTTCGAGATTTCCATCAGGTATTGAATGGTCGAACGGCTGAGAACGAACAAATAGAAAATAAAAAAGACAAGGCAGGCTGAAGTGAACAAGACCGGAATGCCGATCTCATCCCTCATCAACTGCATGAGCGAGGCGAGGTAAGGAAAATCGGTCTTGTACGCTGCGATCGCGATCAAGACAAGGAATCCGGCCGTTAGGACGGAAGCCAACGCGCTTAAGCCGAACAAATTCAGCATTTTGAAACGAAGGCTTTTCCAAGGTTTACTGTTCAATTTTATACCCTACTCCCCATACGGTCTGGATCAGCTTGACGCCGCCCAGCTCGCTCTCCAATTTATCGCGCAGCTTGCTGATATGAACCATGACGGTGTTGGTGGACTCCAGGAATTTGTCCTTCCACACCGCTTCGAATATGGCCTCCGCGCTAAACACCTGTCCGGGATGGCTTGCCAGCAGGTACAAAATATCGAACTCCGTCGACGTCAAATTGACGTTCCGGCCCTCCGCCGTAACCGTATGCGATTTCTTGCTTATATTCAGAGAATGGATCTGAATTTCGTCTTGATCCTGTGCCGGTTGGATCTGCGCATTCAAATACATAGACCTGCGGAGCAGCGACTTCACCCTGGCAAGCAGCTCGAGGGCATTAAACGGCTTGACCATATAGTCGTCCGCTCCGGTCGTCAGCCCCATGATCTTATCCATATCTTCGGCTTTGGCGCTCAGCATCAGAATCGGAATCCCGTGCTCCGCTCGCACCGCCCGCACAACCTCCAGGCCGTCCATCTCCGGCATCATGACGTCGAGGATAATCAGTTGAATGGATTCCTTGGAGATCAAATCCATGGCTTCGCGGCCGTTGCTTGCCGTAAGCACCTGATATCCTTCGTTGGTCAAATAGATTTTGATCAGTTGGGCGATTTCAGGATCGTCGTCAGCAATCAATATTCGAATGGAATTCATGGGATCTCCCCGTCTCGTTAGTGTGGCTTTAGTTTATCAGAAATCGCCTTCCCAACCGACCGCTCGCATCCACAAATAAGAAAAACTTAAGGTTTCCTTTATGTTGATTTACGAACTTCCCAGGCCTTGCGCGTTATCTTGGAGATAAAGCATCGGACAAAGATTTCTACCTGGGGGGCCAACATATGAAAACAAAGCTATACGTTCTATACGGCGGCAAATCCGTCGAACACGAAGTGTCGTTAAAAACAGCAGTTACGGTCCTTCATTCCATTGACGAAAGCCGATTCGAGGCTTATCCCGTTTACATTACGCGCGACGGCTTGTGGTGCTCGCCCGGACAACTTTCCAAGGAGGGATTATCGGTCGAACGGTTAATGGCGATTCCCGCGTTTCGCGATCCGGCCCGGTCAATCGGAGATGTCCTGTCGGGCATGATGGCTTTGCCCGGTCCGAAAGTCGTTTTGCCGCTGCTGCACGGCTCTAATGGGGAGGACGGCACGGTACAAGGACTGCTGGAGCTGCTGAACGTTCCGTACGTCGGGAACGGCGTGCTGTCGTCCGCGCTTACCTTGGACAAGGCGATGTCGAAGCAGATCTTGGCCCAAGCCGGCATTCGACAGACGGAATATCGGGTGTGCCGATTCGAGGAGTGGAGAGCGGAGAAAGCGGCGATTCTGCATGATGTTGAGAATTCTATTGGATATCCGTGTTACGTGAAGCCAGCCTCCCTCGGCTCCAGTATCGGCATCAGCAGATGCACGAACCGTGGAGAACTCCTCACCGGTATTCTGGAGGCGTTCGCCTACGATAAGAAGCTCGTCATCGAGCGCGAAGTGAATGGCAGGGAAATTCAGGTGGCCGTCCTCGGCAATGAAAGGCCTCTAGCCTCACTGCCCGGCGAATTCATCCATGACCATATTTTCTTCGATTACGAATCCAAGTACATGGACAAGCGGCTTACGATGTCGATTCCCGCCAAGCTGGCGGACGGCTTGACTTCGCGAATCCGGGAACTGGCCGTTCTGGCCTATCAAGCCCATGGCTGCGAGGGCCTCGCCCGCGTCGACTTCTTCCTTGACGGGGAAGGCGAGTTGTATCTGAACGAAATCAACGCTTTGCCCGGATTTACGAATTTCAGCATGTATCCGGTCATGTGGGAACGTACCGACGGAACGTCCTATTCCGAGCTGATCGAGAAGTTGATCGGTCATGCCGTTGCTCGTCATGAAGCCAAACAAACGATTCGCTATACGAGGTGATCAAGGTGGATGGACTATTAAGCGACACGTGGGCCGAAATTAGTTTAAGCCGCATACGCGAGAATATGCTGAACATCCGCAAGTCGCTGCCGGATTCGGTCAAGCTGATGGCCGTCGTGAAGGCGAACGGCTACGGGCACGGCGACATCGAGTCGGCCGCGGCGGCCGAACAGGCGGGAGCGGATTATTTGGCGGTCGCCTATCTGGAGGAAGCCATCCGGCTGCGCGATGCCGGCATGAAGCTGCCCATCCTCGTCTTGACCCCCATACGGCCGGAACTGACGCCATTGGCGCTGAAGCTCGACTTGAGCTTAACCGTCGCAAGCGCCAAATGGCTTGCCGATGTTCGTGTCTATAAGCCTTTCGCCTCGGCGGGAAAGCTGCGGATTCATGTGAAAATGGATACGGGGCTCGGGCGGATCGGCATTCGGACAAAAAGGGAATGGGACGAGCTTGTTCCGTGGCTTAGAGCGGAGGATGTCGAGGTAGACGGCTTCTACACGCATTTCGCGACGGCAGGGCAAGCGGACACCGCCTTTCTGGAGCGGCAGACCGCGCGGTTCGCCGAGATGAAGGAATGGGGACGTTCGTCCGGCTTGACGATCCGGCATTATCATTGCGCGGGCAGCGCCGCGGCGCTGAGGTTTCCCCATCTGGCGATGGATATGGTTCGGATCGGAGCGGCGATGTACGGCTTTTATCCGGAGCAGCTCGTTCGATCCGTCAAGCTGGAGCCGGCTTTAAGCCTTCATAGCCGTCTGATCCACGTGAAGAAGCTGGCCAAAGGGGACTATCTCGGCTACGGCAATTCGTACCGGGCCGACGAGGACGAATGGATCGGAACGGTACCGATCGGCTATGCCGACGGCTGGACGCAGCGGATGCAAGGCACGGAGGTGCTGATCGAAGGTCAGCGCGCCCCTATCGTCGGCAAAATCTGCATGGACCAGCTGATGATCAAGCTTCCGGGACCGTGCGCGGACGGTGCTCTAGTGACCTTGATCGGGCTTCAGGGAGAGCAGCGCATTACGTTTGCGGAGCTTGCCGCCCATATCGGAAACGTGGCGCAGGAAATATCCGCTTCGCTTGGCCCCAGAGTTGCAAGAACATATACCGATACCGAGGAGGTACACGCGAGATGGGACAACCAAATCCGACGGAACGAATTCAAACAGGCCGTCGTTTGACGTACTCCTCCGTTCAAACGGCTAATTCCGAGATCCACCAAGGACATCTGGTCTTAATCAATCCCGAGCACCCCATTCGGCAGACGATTTCTTCCGACCGATTGCTGCCGCTTAGCTCGATCCCGACTATCCATACTCTGCACGATGGAATGCTGCTAGATAAGACCTGCTTGCGGAATTTGGCGATTCTGCTTGAGGCTTGTCAGGGGATGAACGAGATTATCGCCGTCAGCGGCTATCGGACCAAATTAGAGCAAGAAAAGATTTATGAATCCTCATTGGCCGATAACGGAGCCGAATACACCGCACGCTATGTCGCATTGCCCGATCGGAGCGAGCATCAGACCGGGCTGGCCATCGACGTCGGCAAGCGGAACAAGGACGTGGATTTCATCGCGCCGGCATTCCCCGACAGCGGCGTCTATAAGCGCTTTAAGCAGCTTGCCGCCCGGCATGGGTTCATTCAACGCTATAAGGAAGGCAAGGAATCCATTACTCGAATTTCTTGCGAGCCGTGGCATTTCCGTTATGTCGGCTATCCGCATGCCGAGATCATGGAACAGAACGATTGGTGCCTGGAGGAATATATCGATCGGCTTGAAAGCCGCACCTTCGAAAACGACCATCTTGTATTCGAGAATGAGCGGTCATTCACGGAAATTTACTATGTAGCGGCGGAGGCGGGGACTTCTACGGCCATTCCCCTTATAGAATGCGATCGATACTATTTATCGGGAAATAACAGGGATGGGTTCATTGTCACCGCGGTTCTGGTCAAAGGCAGTCGCACTCATGTCTAGACCGAATTTCAACGGACTCGATTGGCTCAAATTCGCTGCCGCCTTGCTGGTCGTCGCCAATCATACCAGCCCGTTTCTATCTTACAGCGCCGCCGCCGATTTTCTCCTGAGCAACTTGCTTACCCGTATTGCCGTTCCTGTCTTTTTCATGACGACCGGATTTTTCATTTTCCGCAGGCTGACAAGGGACCCGTTGACGGATCGACAGGTGCTGCGCGGCTACCTGCTAAAAACCTGCAAGTTATATGCGATTGCCATTTTGCTATACGTTCCGCTGAACTTGTATACGGGTTATTTCTCCGATTCCTTCACGGCTTATTCCTTGATCAAGGACATCGTGTTCGACGGCACTTTCTATCATCTGTGGTATTTGCCGGCGTTAATCGCGGGCCTGAGCATAACGGTCATTATGTATCGGAGAATGTCTATGAAAGCCATGCTGGCTGCGGCGGGTTTCTTGTACATCGTGGGGCTGCTTGGGGATAGCTACTTTGGAATCGTCCAAGAGGCCGAAGGGATCGCTCGCCTGTACGAGGGCATGTTCGCTGTGTTCGATTACACGCGCAACGGGCTGTTCTATGCCCCAATATTTCTAACGATCGGGGCTTGGGCAGCCAAGCAGAAGCCTCCGACAAGAACGCCGTTCGCCAATGCGGCTTTGTTCGCGGGTTCACTCGGAATGATGGTCGTCGAGGGAACGCTTCTGCACGCGGCAGGAGCTCCGCGGCATGACAGCATGTATGTTTTCGCGATTCCAGCCGCTTACTTCCTGTTCCATTGGGCGCTGCAGTGGAAGGTCCGGTCTAGCAAAAGGTTCCGGGAGTGGCGAGTATGGATATATATCCTGCACCCGATCGCCATCGTGCTCGTTCGCGGAGCGGCGGAGGCATTGAAACTGGAACGGCTGTTTATCGCGAACAGCCTGCTCCATTTTGCCGCCGTTTGCGTGGTGTCGATAGGGATGTCGTCCATTACGGTGCGGCTATTGGCAATCAATCGAAACTCCGACCGGCCCTCTCTCTTTCACCGTGCTTGACACTCTTCGCGATGTCTGCTAACCAAATTTACCCCATCATTGGATAATTTTACACCCTAATTTGGTTTAAATTGAACCTATACAACAGTATTTGTACTCTTCGCCGGATCAATATTCACATTCGAAGTCGGGGGTGGCCGCGGCTGTTTTGTCGTGCCATTCGGACCGGAGGTGATGATTGCAATCGACCCCACGCATTTTGCAAGCGATTTCAAAATGAGGGAGAGGTGGCATTGACAATGGCAAAGCGGATAACGGTTTTTCAAAGGGTGAACATCATTGCGTTGGCAGTCGGTCTAATCTTGTCCATGTTTGCATCCTTGTCTTTCGCATCTCAGACGGCGCAGGCGGCGTCCGCGTATAAAGTCGTCGGTTATTACCCGGCATGGGCCGCATACGGACGGAATTATCAAGTGGAAGACATGGACGTCTCCAAGGTTACCCACATCAATTATGCTTTCGCGGATATCTGTTGGAATGGCATCCATGGCAATCCCGATCCGGCGTCGCCGAATCCGCAAACCTGGAGCTGCCAGGACGAGGTCGGTACGATTAACGTGCCGAACGGAACGATTGTGCTGGGCGATCCTTGGATCGACGCGCAGAAGAGTCATGCGGGCGACACGTGGGATAAGCCTATCAAAGGCAACATCGGGGCGCTGATCAAGCTGAAGGAGGCGAACCCCCATCTCAAAACGATCATCTCCGTTGGCGGTTGGAGCTGGTCGAACCGGTTCTCTGACGTTGCGGCTTCGGCGGTCACTCGCGATAATTTCGCGAACTCGGCGGTCGATTTCCTGCGCAAATATCAATTCGACGGCGTCGACCTGGATTGGGAATATCCGGTCTCAGGGGGGTTGCCGGGCAACAGCTACCGAACGGAGGATAAGCACAATTTCACCCTGCTGCTCCAGACCATTCGCCAGAAGCTGGATGCGGCGGGGACGGCGGACGGCAAGCATTACCTCCTGACCATCGCTTCCGGGGCTAGCCCGCAGTATGCGAACAATACGGAGCTGAGCCAGATCGCCGCTACGGTGGACTGGATTAACATCATGACCTACGACTTCAACGGCGGTTGGCAGCAAATCAGCGCGCACAACGCTCCGCTATACTACGATCCGGCTGCGGGTGCCGCCGGCGTGCCGAACGCGGCGACCTTTAACGACGATGCCGGGGTACAGGGACATCTGAATGCGGGCGTTCCCGCAAGCAAGCTTGTCTTGGGCGTGCCGTTCTACGGACGCGGATGGAGCGGATGCGCGCCGGCCGGCAACGGACAATACCAGAACTGCACAGGCATGCCTGCAGGTACATGGGAAGCCGGCGTGTTCGACTTCAGCGACTTGCAGGCCCGTTACATCAATATGAACGGATATACGCGCTATTGGAATGAAACGGCGAAGGTTCCCTACTTGTACAATCCGTCGGGCGGCGTCTACATCACTTACGACGACGCGGAGTCCATCGGGTACAAAGCCTCGTATATCAAGACGAAGAACCTCGCCGGGGCGATGTTTTGGGAGTTTAGCGGCGACCGCAACAAGACGCTGCTGAATAAGCTCGCGGGCGATTTAGCCTCCCAGGGAGGAGGAGACACGACGTCTCCGTCCATACCGGGCAACCTGCGCTCCACCGGCAAAACCTCGAACAGCGTGTCGCTTGCCTGGGACGCTTCGACCGATAACGTCGGCGTCGCCGGCTATACGGTGAGCTATGGATCCTCCACCTCGAACGCGACCGGTACCAGCACGACGATCAGCGGATTGACCGCGAACACGAGCTATACCTTCACGGTGAAGGCGTATGATGCGGCGGGCAACGTCTCGGCTGCCAGCGCGCCGCTCACGGTGACGACGAACGCGCCGTCCGGCGACACGACGCCGCCTTCGGCGCCGACGAATCTCTCCGTGACGGGCAAGACCTCCTCCAGCGTCAGCCTGAGTTGGACCGCTTCCGCGGACAACGTCGGGGTCACCGGTTACACCGTTGCCTACGGCTCGACCAGCACCACCGTCACTGGACCTTCCGCCACGATCAGCGGACTCGCGGCAAGCACGACGTACACCTTCATAGTAACGGCGCGCGACTCGGCGGGCAATGTCTCGGCCGGCGCATCGATCCAGGCGACGACCGATCCCGGCTCGGGAGCGACTTCCTGGGCGCCAAACGTCGCCTACAAGGTCGGCGATATCGTAAGTTACGGGGGCAAGGCATACTCCTGTATCCAAGCTCATACCTCCCTGGTCGGTTGGGAACCCCCGAACGTTCCGGCTTTATGGTCCTTGAACTAAGTCGTGCCATTAGGTTACCTTAGTGTATTCCGGACGTCGCTTCGGAGAAGTCCGTAAATATACTTGATGCAAATGAAACGACCCGCAAGAAGGCGCTCTATCTTCATGCGCGCTTCTTGCGGGTCATTCGCCGTTCCTATTCCTCTTCGCTTTCGCAAACGACTCCCGTGAACAGATTTAACGGAAACAGAGTAGGAACCCTCCGGCCTGGCATCTTGATAAACTCGACAAAATTTCTTCCAACACGGATTAGCCTCCCGCGAAGCTCGCCGATGTCTTCCGCGGTGGCCGTCAATTCAAATGGCTTTGTTCTTCTAACGGGCTCGTTAAGGACAATAAAGAAGGAGGTTTGGGTATCCACGACCGTTCGTCCCACTGTAAAAGAGGACGGGGTCACATTGGAGAGCTTGCCTGTCGTTCTCGTCAGCCGTGGAAACCCGGGTTGGAACACGGTTACCGTCCGGCCGACGACCGGCCTCAGGCGCTGAGCCAACGTGATGTTCTGAGGGGCAGGACAGCCTTGAATGTCTTTATTGCCCAAAGAAATTCCTCCTGTCAGGGATTGTTGACTCCTATCTTATTCTGCTCCCTGGACAAGGTTCGGGCACGCCGTTAAATCATGATATGTCTCCAGACCGATACTCGCTTTCCAAAATACTCATAAGAATCGAATCGTAATATTTATGATCATAGAAAAGTGCCTCTCTTTGAACTCCTTCCCGCTTGAAACCCACTTTCTCGTATACATGCACGGCACGCTCGTTAAAGGAAAATACGTTGAGCTCGATCCGGTGAAGATTGAGGATGCCGAAGCCATAGTCCAGCATGAGCCGCAGCGCCTCCGTGCCATACCCTTTGCCTTGATGACTGCCGCTATTAATCGCAATGCGAATATTCGCATTGCGATTAATGGTATCGATATCTTGGATGGCAATGTCCCCGATCGGTATATCGCCGTCGCAAGTTGCGATCAACAGAAGCACGGACGAGCTGTCCTGCGACTTTCCTTCGATATACTTGGCAATCTGTTCCCGGCTAAAGTGCTTTTGCGTACCGGTGAGTCTCCTTGTGTCCTTGTCGTACAGATTAGCGAAATACCAATCGGCGTCGGCCAGCTCGATCGGTCTTAAATAGACCTGTTTTCCTTCCAAAAAACGTACGGGCGCCATTCTCGATCCCGTCTCCCTTCGTGTTGATTTGTATCCTAATTTACCAATTATCTGTATACTTAAAAATATACAGATTGTGCAATTTTTCAGATGACAGAATGGATGCGACTACATGCTATACACGCCAAATTTACAATCCCCTTCCAATTTACCCGTCTATATTGCGCTATATGAGGCTATCAAACGGGACATCGTCGGAGGCAAATTACGCCCGAGCGATCGTCTGCCCTCGATTCGCGCGCTGGCGAAGAATTTGTCGATCAGCACTACGCCGGTCGAAACCGCTTATCAACAACTTATCGCCGAGGGTTTTATGGAGAGCCGGCCGCGGCGCGGTTTTTATATAACGCAACTGCCCGATTCTTATGGAAAACTCGCTTTAAACGACTCTACATTCTCGTCCTTGAATTTTATCCCTCCCGAGGATGCCGCTCCCGTTTACTCTTACGATTTTCATATGTCCAAAAACGATTTCATTTCCTTCCCGCTCCGCGCCTGGAGACGCTTGCTGAATCACACGCTCCTTGAGGAATATAAGGAGTTGCTCTACTATGGGGATCCGCTAGGCGAAGCTGGTTTGCGCAATGAGCTGGCGGCTTATCTTTATCGTTTTCGCGGAGTGGTCTGCCGCCCGGAACAGATTGTCATCGGAGCGGAGCAGCATCTTCTCATGAACTATCTCGCGATAACGATGAAGGATCTCTCGCCCGGCATAGCCGTGGAGAATCCGTGTTATCCTCTTATTCCTTACGCGTTTCAAGCGCAAGGGTACGAGTTGTTCCCCGTAACCGAAGCGGATAAAGGGATTTCGATATCGCGCCTCGGAAACACCGATGCCCGCATCGTTGCCGTATCCCCCTCCCATCAGTTTCCCGGCGGGCGCGTGATGCCGTTCCATGAAAGGTTGGAATTATTGGAATGGGCTAAGGAGAATCACGCTTATATTATTGAAGACGACTATGGGGGAGAACTCCGCTACTATGGGCAGCCCATTCCCGCTCTGCAAGGTCTCGGCTCGTCCGCCAATGTCATTTATGTCGGGGGCTTCTCCCAAATTCTCGCGCCGGATCTTTGCATCCATTACATGGTTCTGCCGGAAGCCTTATTGGAGCCGTTTCGCAAGATCACAAGAAGATTGATGGTCGAACTGTCATCTTCCCGGGTCTATCAACGCACCCTTCAGCGATTTATGGAGCAAGGCCACTTTGAGAAGCATGTCCGCAGAATGCGGAATCTGTACCGCAAAAAAAATCGCAAGCTGGCCGACACGCTGGAGGTTCAGTTTCAGGGGGTAGGCGAGGTGATGAATGCGGAAGCAGGCCTGCACCTCATTCTCAAGATCCGAACTCCCGCATCGGAGCAAGAGATGGTCGATGCGGTACGGCCTTACGGGATTCGCGTTGCGGCAGCCACTCCGTTCTACTCCGATGATAAATCTCAAAGCGGAGAGAAGAAATTCATCATCGGCTTTGGAGGCATAGAGTTGGAAAAGATAGAGGAAGGCATATGCCGTTTGAGAGAGTTATGGAGCCGTTATCTATGATACGGTTCTGCTTAACGAGTTTATCGGCGGAAAGGGCGAAAATAGCTGCCGCGGCAGCTATTTCGTCAAGATATTCAGCAGACTATCGACTTCCTGCGTCCAATCCATTCCCATCGCCTTCGCATCTTGAAGCATAAGACCGGTAACCACCGAGAGAAACAAGATCAATCGCTTGTAGGCATCGCCCTCCGCGAATTGTCCTTCTTGCTGCCCTCGGACGAAAATCGGGATCATCTGCTCGATGGTATCCTGGGGGGAATACCGCTGGATCGCTTCCCTCGCCTGGCTCGGAACGCCTTCCGACGTTTGCGCCTGTTGAACGAGCAGGAAATAGTGCTTGTGGTTCTCATCCAGCAGTCGCAGCGTGAACGCCCTTAGCTGCTCAAGAGGCGAACCGGGTAAACTTCCGATATCCCGCACGGCGTTCCGGGATTCCTCGATCGCCTCTTCCACGAGAAGCGCGAAGATCTCGTCTTTGGATTGGAAATAGCGGTACGATAAACCTTGGCTGATGCCGGCCTCCTCCGCGATCATGCTCATCTTCGTGCCGGCGAGCCCTTTCTCCGCAAATATTTTAAGAGCCGCCTTCTTGATCTGGTCTTTGCGTTCGTCGAACGCCTGCTCGGCTTGCGCTCTTGCTATTCTTGGCATAGATTATCCTTCTTCCTTTGCGCGCGTCGACCCGCGGGTTATGCCTGCGATAGACGGATCTGCTCCTCGCTTACTTCCCATAGCTTCTTCGCCGCTTCCCTGTTGCTCGCTTGCGCCGACAGCGTCCCTATTTGCTTATCGGCATAGTAACGCCCGCTCTCCAGGTTCTTGCCGTCGGTATCCGCCAGCCATACAAGCGTCTCCGCGCCCTTCTCGGGCGTCCGGGCGAATCTCATCATGACGGCCGTCGTCATCCGGGCCATCCATCCGTTGTCCCGATTGAAATTCGTGGCGACGAGTCCGGGGTCGAAGCAATACGCGTCGACATTCGTGCCTTGCAATCGTTCCGCCAGCTCCGCGGTAAACAAAATGTTCGCCAGCTTCGTCTCGCCGTATCGGAAGTTAGGGCCGCCCTTCATTTTGCCCCAAAACCCGAACCGACGCTTACCGTTCAAATCGTCGAATCCGATGCCTTTCCCGGCCATCTTATGGCCGTGGGACGACGTCGTAATGACGCGGGCATGTTCGCTTAACATCAGTTTATCAAGGAGCATTGTGGTTAACAAGAACGGCGCGATATGGTTGACCGCCCAGGTCATCTCCAGTCCGTCCTCCGTCGTCTTATGGTCAACGAACATGGCGCCCGCATTATTGATCAGAATATCGATCCTCGGGCACTTCGCTAATATCTCGTTTGCCGCGCGGCGGATGGATCGCTGGGAGGACATGTCGGCGATGAAGACGTCGACCGTAATCGAATTGCCGAAGGACGCCCGCAGTTTGGCCGCGACCTCGTTCGCTTTGGCCGCATTGCGCGCAACGATGCCCAAATTCGCCCCTCTCGCGGCTAACTCTTGCGCAGCCGCCAACCCGATCCCGCTCGTGGCGCCCGTAATCACCGCATATTTCCCTTTTACGTTCTGACCGTCCGCTTGATGAATTCCGCTCATTTGGAATTCTCCCTCCGTTTATTGAATGAATGGTTCATTTATTATTATTGTATGAACCGTTCATTCATTTGTCAACAAGACTTTTGAGTCATCGTTAAGAAGCTAAGCCTCATTTCTGATATGATGGAACAAGAATATGTGGAAAATGGCGGGTGAATTATGTCCGGAACGCATCGCATCTTAATCATAGAAGATGACCCTGCTATCCTCGAGATGCTTCGCAGCGCTCTTGGCCGCGAAGGCTTTCTGATCGACGAAGCGACGGATGGCATCGAGGGCTTGGCATTGTTCTCGGGCAGGGACTACGACCTGGTCTTGGTCGATCTGATGCTGCCGAGGCTCGATGGCATGGAAGTCATTCGCAGGATCCGAGAGAAAAGCAACGTGCCGATTCTCATCATGTCGGCCAAGGACGGGGACGTCGATAAGGCGCTAGGTCTCGGTTTCGGGGCGGACGACTATATTCAGAAGCCTTTCTCGACGATCGAGCTGTCCGCAAGGATGAAGGCGGCCATTCGAAGAGCGACGGTGTATTCCAGCGCGGAACGGCAGACGGATCCGTCCATGAGCATTGGGGAGCTCGAGTTGGATTTGGAGAACTTTTCCGTTAAGAAAAAAGGCCAAGAAGTACGGCTAACCGCCAAAGAGTTTGAAATTCTAAAGCTTTTTGCCACGAACAAAAACCGGGTTTTCACCAAATCCCAGCTCTACGGCCTCATTTGGAACGACGACTACATGGGGGACGAGAACGTCATCAACGTTCATATCAGGAGGTTAAGGGAGAAGATCGAAGAGGATCCCTCCCGTCCGGCTTATATCAAGACCTTATGGGGAATCGGCTACAAATGGGAGGGCGGATGAAGTGAACGTCCTCCTTCTTGGCGTTATCGTTATTCTCGCCGGCCTCCTCGTCTCGCGTATCCGATCGAATGCCCGGAGAACCTCGGAGCTGCGGCAGGTTCGCGGCAAGCTGGAGCAGATTAAGGAGAGACGCTCGGGAGAGAAGCTTCTCCACATGACCCGGGATTCCGAGCTTCAAGCGCTCATGACCGAGATCAATCAGCTGCTCGACAGCCATCTGAGAGCGTCGGCCGAGCACGAGAGGACCCGGATCGCCTCCCGCCGAATGCTCGCGAACGTCTCGCACGATCTCCGGACGCCGCTGACGGTCGTTCTCGGCTACGCGGAGACGCTGCATTTGCGACCTCCTATCGAGGAAGCCGAGCGGAACGACCTATTGGCCAAGCTGTTCGGCAAGACGCAAGAAGCAATCCGCTTGATCGATACGTTCTTCGACTTGGCGAAGCTCGAATCCGGGGACGTGGATATCCCTTTGAGCCGTATCAACGTAAGCGAATCCTGCAGGCAAAGCATTCTTCAGTTCCATGAGCAGATCGAAAGCCGCGGGCTCGAGGTATTCCTCGATATTCCTCCGAAGGAGCTATATGCGCTCGGCAATAAAGGGGCCTTGAAACGGATCATGGACAACCTGATCTCCAACGCGCTGCGTTACGGAGCAGACGGAGGAGTCATCGGTCTGACGCTGAGAGAGGAAGACGCGTCCGTTCTTGTGGAGGTGTGGGATCGGGGAAAAGGAATCGAAGCCGCGCATCAGGGACTCGTATTCGAACGATTATACACGCTGGACGACTCCAGGAATAAGAAGGTTCAGGGAAGCGGTCTTGGCCTTACGATCGCCCGAAGGCTTGCCGAAGCCATGGGAGGATCGATCGAGCTGAACAGCAAGCCTCATGAGCGGACGGTTTTCTCGGTGCGGTTAAAGAAGCTCAACTTAAGAAACTCGTAAGGAACGAGTAAGGAAAATGCGCCATTTCGTCCGTTATGATTATCGTAACAACGGAAGGAAAGGAAGAATAGCCATGACTTACGTCCTGCAAACGCATCGGTTATCCAAGACGTTCAAGGGCAAAGAATCGGTATCCGAGGTAAGCATGAGGGTCAAAAAAGGAGAAATCTACGGATTTCTCGGACCTAACGGAGCCGGCAAGACCACGATTATGAAAATGCTGACCAATCTCGTCAAGCCGACGTCCGGAGAGATCGAATTGTTCGGCGAGAAGCTGACTCCAACCTCGTACGCCCTGCTGGGAAGAATAGGCTCGATTATCGAATACCCCATTTTCTACGACAAACTGACGGCCCGGGACAACCTGGAGCTTCATTGCGAATACATGGGCTATTACAACAAGAAAGCGATCGACGAGGCGCTGGAATTGGTTCAACTGCGCGGCATCGACGGCAAGCCGGTCAAGGACTTCTCGCTCGGGATGAAGCAGCGGCTGGGCATCGCGAGGGCGATTACGACGAAGCCGGAATTGCTGATCCTGGATGAGCCGATTAACGGTCTGGATCCGATCGGCATCAAGGAGATCCGGCAGCTGTTGCACATCCTCTCCCAAGAATACGGGATCTCCATTCTCATCTCCAGCCATCTTCTCGCGGAGATCGAGCAAGTGGCGAACACGATCGGGGTCATCAACCACGGCAGGCTGATCAAGGAAGTCTCTCTCGAGCAGGTCCGCGTGACGAATGCCGAGTATATCGAATTCCAGACCGACGATTGCGTGAAAGCGGCCTACGTTCTCTCTCATCATCTGGGCATCTCAAATGTTCGCGTCATCGGTAGCAGGACGATTCGGGTTTATGACCTCTCTACTCCGCTGCCGCAAGTGAACAAAACTCTCATCATGAACGACGTGGCGGTAGAGGCGATCCATCAGAAGAACAGCTCTCTGGAAGAGTACTTCCTCGGCTTATTGAACGGGGGCGAGCAGAGTGCTTAAGCTAATCCAACTCGAGCTGAGAAAATACAAGATCACCGGCTACGTTATCGGAGCTTTTATCGCGATGGCTTGCATTTTCGGTTTGATCTGCTTGATCTCCTTCGACCCGACGGAAAGCGAGGGGCTTGCCAGCTACGAACAGTTGTTCAGCGTGATCGACCTTTTAACAAGAGGGACTTTCATCGTATTCGCCGCGGTCCTGCTTGCTCGCTTCATCATTGAGGAATACAGGACCAAATCGATCTCCGTCTTGTTCACGTACCCGATCAACCGCAAGAAGCTGATGATCGCGAAGCTAATCGTCGTTTTCTCGTTCACGTTCCTCTCCATCGTGCTCACCGAACTGGTCGTCGGCCTCCTCATGCTGGCCGTCAACCATTCTCGCGAGTTCGTGCACGAGACGCTGACGAAGGACATTGTCGGCCGGCAAGCTCTCTCCATTCTCATGAACGCCCTTGCGGCCAGCTTCATGAGCCTGATTCCGCTGTTCTTCGGCATGAGGAAGTATTCCACGTCGGCGACGGTCGTCGCGTCCATCCTGATCGTCTTTATCGTCTGCGGCAGTGCGAACGACTTCTCGCTTAACTCGATAGTCGCCATCCCCATCACCCTGTCGTGGATCGGAGCGATTATCGCTTACGCCTCGTTCCGCAATATCGAGCGCAAGGATATTATTTAGAGAAGCTTAAAGAGAGACCGTCGAACAGCGTGCGGGCGTCACCGCCCGGACTCCGTGCGGCGTATCGGAGGGAATGTAGACGGTATCCCCCGCCGAGACTTGGCGCTCGGAATCCCCGATCCGGAGGACCAGCTCGCCCTTCGCGACATACGTCAGCTGCTCGTGAGGATGAGCATGCACGGCGCCCTCCGCGCCGGCTTCGAATTCCACGAGCATGCCCATGATGGCCGTACCTGCGGCCGCGATCCTTCGGCGTACGCCGGGTTCGGCCGGCTGCCGGCGAATCTCATAATCGAACAGCCCTTCGCAGCTCACCTGCTGCAGCCGCAAGTAGCGCGTGACATGCTCCAGCTCGAGGCCGAGCGTCGTCAGCTCCATGCCTTGGTTAAGGCTAGACTATCGGCGGATGGAGGTAGCTCCAGCCGAGACTCCTTGTTCTCTCCCCGCTGGCCGCAACGGCAAGTGAAAAGGCACTTAATGGGGTGCCTCAGACTTTCGTGAAAATCATAGGGTGACTCTCATGCCCAGGATGGCTAACGGACATCGGTGACTCTTAAACGCTGATTTATCGCCCCTTGGAGATGTAACGGACATGCAGTCCGTTAGCCGTCGGAAATGGCCTTTAAAAAGAGGTTTCTGGCTATCTAAAGGTTTCCTATGTCCGTTAAAATTTCTAAGAGGCCATCTCGATGTTTTAACGGACTGTATGTCCGTAAGAACCTCGGCTATCCGGCTTGAAAGCGTGGCGATTCCTATTTACCAGCTTCGAGCATCCCCCTACTGGCCATCGATTCGGTTCGGTGCCTCCGGAAATCCTTTATCGCTGCCGCATTTCCATCTCGGAAGCTTGGCGGCTTAGAAATTGCCGAACCGAAGCATCCGTGCTTAGTCCTATAGCATGGCTATAAGCGGAAAGAGCCTCTTCCTTGCGATTCATCTGCTTGTACAAATGACCGGCAAGCGCCCAATAAGGCTGATAGTTAACCACTTCCGTAGAAGGAATGGCTTCCAGCAAAACCATGCCGCGTTCCGTTCCATAAGCCTCCGCGACGGCGGCGGCTCGACCGACCAACGCCCCGAGAGTCGGGTGCATTCGAATGAGGCCCTCGTATAACTGTGCGATCGCCTTCCACTCGATTCGCCCGGAGCTTGAACGTTGGGCATGCACCGACTGAATCGCGGCCATGAGTTGAAAGCGACCGATCCTCCCTGCCCGCGAGGCCATATACAGATAACGCTCCGCTTCCATGGTCAAACTCTGGTCCCATCGCGTGCAATCTTGTTCGGAGAGGGGAACATAGTTCCCCTTTTCATCCTGTCTAGCTTCGCGGCGAGCCTCGCAGTGGAGCATGAGCGCCAGCAGGCCGTATACCTCCGGCTCGCGGGGAGCGAACGGGAGAAGCAGCCTTCCCAAATAAATGGCCTCCTTCGCCAATCTCCCGCGAGGAGAATCGACGACTGCCGCCTCGTCCCACCCGCTTCCGTAAGCGGCGTAAATGGCCTCCAGAACGGAGTCGAGGCGATCCGGGATTTCTTCGTCATCAGGCATCTCAAAAACGAGGCGTTCGGCGCGGATTTTGGCCTTTATCCGAGTCAGACGCTGGCTCATGGCGGAGGGCTTGATGATGAAGGCGGACGCAATCCGAGCGGCATCGATTCCAAGCACCGTCTGCAGCATAAGCGGCGTGCGCATCACGGGATCAATGGCCGGGTCCGTACAAAGAAACATCATTCTAAGCCGTTCGTCCGGAAAGGCGTCGCTTGAAGAAGTCAGGCGCTGCGCATCCTCGGACATGACAAGGAGCGTCGGCAGCGCGCTTTCGGAGATGCGGGCCCGTCGGGCGCGGTCGATAAGCCTTCTACGGGCAGCCGTAATCAGCCATGCTTCAGGAACGTCCGGAACGCCGACCTTCGGCCAAGTCTCCAGCGCAGCGAGAAAAGCGTCTCCGATCGCATCCTCAACGGCCTGCAGATCCCGCCAATTCACGGCTAAATACGACAGTAATTTTCCATAAGCATCTCGCGCCGTCGTTTCAATGACCCGATACGTTTCCATCGATCGATTACTTTAACGCCGGAAGGTTCTGTCTGACCTCGACCGTATCGACCGGCCCTCGGGCAGCCCACTCCAATGCCGTATCCAGGTCCGGCACGTCAATGACGAATATCCCGCCGAGCTGCTCCTTCGTCTCCGGAAACGGACCGTCCTGAACCGCCATCTCGCCGCCTCGGCGCTTCATCGTGGCCGCTGTCTCCGGCGCGTAAAGACCAGAACCGAACACCACGATTCCGGCTTCCCGCAGAGCATGCGCATAATGCATCCAGCCCGCCAAGTATTCTTGCTGCCTAGCTGGGTCCGTTCTGGCCGCGAAGTCCTCCTGACTCTCGTAAAACATCAATGTGTAACTCATGCAAAAACTCCTCCTTTAACTTTATTGGAATTTGGTTTCATTATGATGTCGTATCGAAAATTCCGATTTCTACATCCCAAAAAAAAATTTTTGAAATTTGTCGTTACTTATTACATTTCACTTTGATTTGCCCTATACCTCTACAAGCTCCTCGCAAAACGCTACAACTTCTCTACGGACCTCGATTTTTTCCAAATATGAGGTAAAACGATCAAAATATAGATTCCATTTATTGGTACGTCATGTTATACTGGCGGCAGAAGGGTACAAGCCCTTGGAAGCAAGCCGACATTCTTGAATCATGATACCCTTCTGCCATTTCACGTGCGAAAGGAGGGATATTAATGAAGTCGAAGAAGTTAGTCGTACTCATGCTATCTGTCGTGATGCTGCTTATGTTCGCTTCGGCCGCAAGCGCCGATCCAACCCCGCTCTCCTCAACGGATACCATTACGGGACAGGGAACTCTGACGATTACCGGAACGGCATCCTTCAGCGGTTCGATGGGCGCCGGGGTCATCTTCGCGGATGTCTACCGCGTCGAGAACGGCACGCAGACGCTGGTCGAGAGCAGCCGGTCGAACATCTTCAGCAATCCGACGACCGTCAGCTATACCATTAATTTCAATACTACGTTTACGCAAGGCACGTATCTTATCAAATATTCTTACGGCGGCTCGCTAGATTACTTGAGCAGCTACCCGCACTTCTCCTAGAAGATCCAGAATCGCGCAACGCGCAAAGACGACACCTGTCCCGATGACCGGGGGGGTGTCGTCTTTGTTTGAGTTCTTCTTAATGATGCGACTATCCCGCAATCCCCGCTTCGATCAGCTTCCAGACCGCTTCGAACTCTGCTTTGAAGTCAATCCGCAGCCAATTGTCTGCATAAGCCGGCGCGGAGAAATAAGAAAAAGCCAGCAAAATAGCTTGCAGACGCCCAACGTCCTCAATGCCGCTCGCTGCCCTTAAGCTGCCCACCAGATCGCCGATGTGCCGAGCAAGTACCGCCGGATTCCTATCGATATAGGCCGTATACAGCTTAAACATCTCCGGCTCGCGCATATAAGCTTCATATTTCGATCGACTTAATATCCATAGCCAGTCGTGCACGCTGTCCTTCGTTGACGAGTATTTGTCCGTATCAAATGGAAAAATGCTCGACAGTTCGCGGTCCAGCCACGACAACGCAAGCTCGGTCCACAGCTCTTCTTTACCCGAAAAATACTTGTAGATCGCAGCGTGAGTCGTCCCCAGCTCAGAGCCGACTTTAGACAGATTCACTTTCTCCATCCCTTGTTCGACGACCATTCGATGCGCGGTTTCCAAAATGAGTTCTCTGCTTAGATTTTTCATGGATTTATTATACGTTTTGCAACCCTCGGTTACAACTGTTGACTTTTGTAACTTCTCCTTGTAAGCTCAAGTTACAAAATTAAAAAAACGTAACTTAAAGGGAGTGATTTTTTCATGAAGCTTTCAAATCGCACAATCGTCGTTACGGGCGGCACTTCGGGCATCGGCCTTGCATTCGCCTTGAACTTATTGAACCGCGGCAATAATGTCATCGTCATCGGTCGGAATCAAGCAACCCTCGATCAAGCGACAACCAAACATAAGGGACTCATCGGGCTGCAAGGCGACGTCTCCGATGCGAACTCCGTTCGTGAAATGGCCGCAATCATTCGTGACCGCTACCCGGAAACCTCGATCTTGTTCAACTCGGCAGGTATTATGCGAGCATTCGAATTGATGGACGATACTCTCGACTTGGAGCGAACGACCGCAGAGGTTGCAACGAACTTAAACGGGACCATCTGGATGACGGAAGCGCTGCTCCCGCAATTGGCCCGACAAGACGAGGCCATGATCGTAACCGTAAGCTCCGGTCTCTCCTACGTCACTTCGCCCCTTCATCCCGTTTATTCGGCTACAAAAGCAGGAGTGCATATGTTTACCGACGCGCTGCGAATCCAACTCAAGAAATCGGGCAAAAACATTCATGTTATGGAGCTTGTTCCGCCCCTCGTTGCGGAAACCAATCTTCAATCGGACGTGCATGGCGGCGGCGGCATTCCCAGCATGAGCCTGAATACGCTCGTGAAGCATGGGATCCAGGGAATGGAGCACAACAAGAAGAGGATCGTTCCGGGCTTCTCCAAATTTTTGCGCTTTGCGGGGAAATACTTTCCGGATGCCCTCGCGAATGCGATGGCCCGGGGGTAAGAGGTAAATTGAAAGGCACCCTCTCAGGTGCCTTTAGCACATATATGTATAATTCCAAGCAGGTGCTAGCCCCTCCTACTGGCCGGTTAGCTTATAGGCGTTAGAGGAATTTACCGGCGCCGCATTGAAATAAGCGCTGTTTTTAACGGCTCCCGGGAACTTAACCCCGTATGTAATCCCGCCGCCGCCATCCTTGATCCCGACAATTTCGACCACGCTGGGAATCGGAACGTCAATCGCCACCGGCTTGTTCATAATGCCTATGTTCGATTGCAGGATATTTCCGTCAACTTTTATCGTCACGACATCGCCGTCTTCCGCGGCGAAATCCCAAATCAGCATGCGGCTGGTCTTGGTTTTCCCATTTGTCTTCATCTCGATTTCGAAGTCTCTGGCCATAAGATTCGCCGAATCATCCGAAGCGGCCAGCCGGATGCCCGCTTCCATTCCTTTGCCGATCCCATTTGACTTGACATCATCAACGCGGCCGGTGGAAGTGTGCGTAAAAAAGGCTAATCCTATTGTAATCAGCGCCGTAAATCCGATCCAGAATCGATGTTTGTCTTTTATCTTGACAGCGGATGATGGCTGGCTGGCGGCTTCCTCGGAATATTCCAAGGAAGCGTCTTCGGTCTCGGTTGGTCGGGACTCCACTTCGTTTCGAGCGTAGGACCGCGGCTTTTTTTTGTTTTGTCGGTAAGAATCCACTCTGCTTCTCCTCCCTTTTCATCTATTGGCTTTTCCGCTGAGCAATCGGGTTCTTCCAATACAGGAACGACAAGAACAATCGGATGGCCACAAAAGCAAGCAGGGCAAGCGCAATGGCTGTACCCTTGGAAAACATTGCCTGGTCGGCCCACTTATTAAGAATCGTGCCGCCTATCGCCAGAGCCAGGCTGGTGTAGATAATCATTTGCAGCATCGGAAGCAGGATCGTAATTTTACGATAAGGCATTCCCAGCCATTTGCTTTTCATGGCCAGATAAATGAAGAAGCTGCAAAAGCCTACCATAGTAAGGGTGCTGCCACTGGACGGAACCTCGTACGTGAGAACATTCTTGAGATCGTCGTACGCCATGAAGGGCATAATAAGCGTTAAAACCATCATTACGAACATGATCGGATACAACAGAATAATGAAAAACCACTTCAGGACGTTCATGACATCACCTCCATCTATCATTCAAAGTCTTCAGCGTTTAAGGTAGAGAGCTCTTCTGCCGTAGCGTTGGCCTTGCCGCTTATGCGCAAAGCATGGCTTCTAATCGCCTTCTCGACCAAATTTCGGACCAGTCGTCCATTGCCTGCCGTAATATCCCCCGCATAGGTCTCCAGAATGGAGCGCAATGCGATTTCGGCCTCTCGGGTGATCGCATAGCCTTGTCCCTTTGCTATCAAATGCGATATTTGCAGCATTTCTTCCGCCGTATAATCGGGGAAAGCAATGATATTGGGGAACCGAGAACGGAGTCCGGCATTGCTGTTCAGAAACCGCTCCATATCTTCGTCGTAGCCGGCTAATATCACGATGAGCCTGTCGCGGTAATCGTCCATGGCTTTGACGAGGGTGTCGATCGCTTCTTGTCCGAACTGATCGCCTTCCGCCAATGAATAGGCCTCGTCCACAAACAAAACCCCGCCGAGCGCGCGATCGACAACCTCTTTGGTCTTCAGTGCGGTTTGTCCTACATAACCGGCAACCAGACCGGAACGATCGGTTTCTACCAAGGTGTCGGCCTTGATCACGCCCAGTTCATTGAAACGTTTGGCCAGTATGCGGGCAATCGTCGTTTTGCCGGTTCCCGGGTTTCCTTTAAACACCAAATGAAGCGCCTGCGCGGAAGCCTTCGGGAGTCCCATCTCTTCACGTCGCTTTGCCACCTCGATTTGTGCGGAAAGGCTCCTTACAAATTCCTTGACCGAGGATAGACCGACTACGGAATCCAGCGCTTCCAGAGCGTTCGCCGAATTGCCGGAAGACGCTGCATCCGCCGACAGTCCAAAGTCCTCCGCAATGAGCTCATTTAACTTCTCCGCCGCAATATCGGGGCGATCCGCCAACCGTTCGGCCTGCTTGCGAATCGCTTGCTCCAGCGTATTCCGGACAAGCCGGGCATTGCCTCCGTCCTTTTTCCCGGGTATTTGTTTCTCGTTAAAATAAGGAACGAGCGAATCCGAAACCTCTGAAGCCAGAACAAATCCGCGCGCCTTCACCATAACAGAGGCGATTTGCTGCATCTCCGTAGGCGTGTAATCGGGAAATTCGATCTGAAGCGGAAATCTCGAGGATATACCCGGATTGACTTGGGCGAACCGGATCATATCTTCCGTGTAACCAGCCAAAATGACGACCAAATTATCTTTGTGAAGCTCAATGAGGCGTACGAGCGTGTCGATCGCCTCTTTGCCGAAGCCTCCACCCTGCACGCCATCCTGAGCAAGGGCATAGGCTTCATCGATAAAGAGCACGCCGCCAAGAGCCGATTCGACAACCAGCTTGGTCTTATTAGCCGTCTGGCCTACGTACTCCGCCACAAGATCGGATCGATCCACCTCAATCAAATGTCCTTTTTTCAAATATCCCATTGAACGGAGCATTCCGGCCAGCAGCCGCGCCATCATTGTCTTGCCCGTACCGGGATTTCCCGAAAAAATCATATTGAGCGTCTGCCCCGTATCGACCTGAATGCCGGCTTCTTTACGCCTTCGGTCCACGATCAGTTGCTTCTCCAAGGTTCGGACGAATACTTTGACTTTCTCCAGCCCCACGATACCGGCAAGCTCATTCTCGATATTGAATGCTTCTTTTTCTCCGATTCCAAAGTCCGCTCGGATTAATAACTGCAAGTCGCCTTCGCTTGGTCTCTCGGACTTCTTTCCTCTTATCCGAGTCGCCTGCTTGCGTACCGCCTCTTCGAATAAATTACGGACAAGCCGGCCGTTGCCGCTGTCATTTCGGCCCGGTATTTGCTTTTGCTCGAACAGCTCCAGTAAACCTTCATTGGCTGCTGCCTCGATTTGAAAACCGTTCTTATTCGCCATCGCGATCATGATATCCAGCATATCCGCCGCTTTATAGTCCGGGAATTCCACGATGAACGGGAACCTAGACCGCAAGCCGGGATTCGACCGCAGGAAGGTTTCCATCTCTTGCGTGTATCCTGCCAGAACAACTACCAGATTGTCCCGATGATCCTCCATTGCTTTAACAATGGTGTCGATCGCTTCGACGCCGAACGTATCGTGATCATGGCGAGCGAGCGTATAAGCTTCGTCGATGAACAATACGCCTCCCAATGCCTCGGTAACCTTGGCCATCGTTTTCGGAGCCGTTGAGCCGACATATTGCCCTACGAGCTCCTGCCTTGTCACTTCGATCAGTTGGCCTTGCGGGAGCAGCCCCAATGCTTTCAGGATCCGGCCGATAAGGCGGGCGACTGTCGTTTTCCCCGTTCCGGGATTGCCCGTGAACACCATATGGAGAGACATCGCCATCGCATTTTCGCCTTCCCTGCCCCTTAACTTGTTGACCTGAACCGTCTCGATTAGCTCATGGACAAACGTTTTTACGGACTCCAGGCCCGTTAACCCGTTTAGCTCGTTCAAAACATCGTCAATCGTCTCCTGACGAGCGAACGACCGCGCTTTAATAGGAACTTCAAGCGTATTGGATTCGATGAAAAAGGAATCGTCTTTAAACCGGATACGTACCGTTTCGTGTGCCCCGATCTCGTTCCGGGCCCGCAAACCGGATAATGCGAGCGTAAGCTCCGTTTCGATCCAATGCTGAACGGCCTCGCCGAATGTTTTGTTCGTTTCCGCCATCTCGGCTAAAGCCTCATAAACAGAAGGATGAATGACAAGCTTTGTCTTCATCCCCCTGGTCAGCTCTTCTACCGCTTGTCCCAGCAATTCTTCGGCGATCCGCCTCATCGTCTCCCGATCTAGCAAAGAAGAGATTGCGGCCGTTCGAGCCGTCTGCAGAATAGAAACGGGTAAATGTCTTTCCAGCTCTGGAGAAAGCTGCCCGTAATCGTTCCCTCTTTCCACAGGTTCATCGATATAGAATAGAAGGAAATAGTCCGCCGCACTAATGCGAACCCCTTCTTTGGTTCGGAAGCTGCCTTCCGCGGCAAGACGGGAGACCAGGTTGACGATTGCCGGGTCCGCTTCCTTGATTCCCCGAAACAGCACGGTTCCTTCCGGGTCCTGGAAAGCCGCAGCCATATCGTTGATAAAATTCCCCGATATCTCATCCGCCTCGTAGCGCTTTAGATCAATCTCCGTTATTTGCGGCCAGTCGGCCAGCCCGTATGTATACATCTCTCTGACTAACCATTCCAAAGCCGTTTTCTTGCCTGTCCCCGGTGCTCCCGCGAGCAGAATGACATTTCTTGCTTTATTGGGCTGTTCGTTCATATATCCTTCTTTATATCCCGCAACCAAATCTTCGATAAACGCTTGTTGCCCGATCACTTTCTGTTTCAGGCTTCTCTCCACTTCCCGGAACTGATGATCCAACTCCTCGGGAGACAGAGATTTCCGTTCCTGTACCTTATAGCCGTTTTCCACTCGCTGGTAATTCTTCTCTGTATACATAACAGAATTACTTTCCGGTCTCGGTTCCTCATAAAGAGGCTGCTGCACTGGCATTTTATTGAATGCGCGTGCAGGAGGGGCTTTCTTCTTTGCGATGAATCCTTTCTCTCTGACCAATTCAACGAGCTGGTATTCAGGAAAAAGAAATCTGATCGCGGCCATAACTCTATTCCTCATGATCCCCATGCTTCCTATAATCCCTCCGGCTGCGCAAGCTTATTTTCTAAATTCTACCACAGCGGTCTCGACCGGAATAGTAATGAATCGACTTCTTTTGACACTTTTAGTATTCATTCTGAGGGAAGAGCACGCAGTCTGTAACGACAAGATAAAAAGCACCCGCCTGGGTGCCTTCGTCGGACTTTTATCTTATTCCACCGTCGCTCCGGCCCGTCCTATCTAAAAATGGGTTAGGAAACAAGTAATGGCCTCCGCAGAGGCCACTACTTCAACGAATCAGATGCATCTTGGCTTCCGATTCGTCCCACGGAACCGAGTAGCCGGCCCCCTTGGCGCAGAAGATGGAGGAGGAAGTGTAGATCGGATCGGCTTCCTTGCGGTAGCCTATTCGTTCGATGACTTCCTCAGCATTATGACACCGATCGTAGCCGCCGAACGAGCAGCGGATGCTGCCTCGTCCATGCGTGAAGGAAGCGAGCTCCGTACTATAGTTCATAAAAGTCGACACGGGCACCCTGCCTGTCACGACGACATGGGTATCCATCGTCTGCGGCGGCTCGAACGTCCCTGAGGCGCGCTGAATATCGGATAGCACCCGCCCCATCTCGTCGATGCCCGCTTTGATTTTAAAGTCGTAATAAGGTTCCAGCAGCAAGTTGTCCGCTTTCTCCAGCCCTTGCCGCAGCGCGCGGAAGGCGGCTTCGCGGAAGTCGCCGCCATGCGTATGCTCATTATGCGCGCCGCCTCTTAGCAAGGTAATCTTCAGGTCCGTGATCGGCATGCCCGTCAGCAGCCCGTGATGCTCCCGTTCATAGAGATGAGTCCGAATCAGATTCTGATAATTTATATTCAGGACATCCGGATGACAAGCGCTGGCAAATACGATCCCGCCGCCCCGCTCTCCCGGTTCGAGCAGGAGATGTACCTCCGCGTAATGCCGGAGCGGTTCGAAGTGTCCGTACCCCGTCACGGCGGATTGGATCGTCTCTTTATATAAGATTTCCGGTTGACCGAAAGAAACCGTATACCCGAATCGTTCCTTCACTAGCTGCTCCAACACTTCCAGCTGGATCAGGCCCATGACGCGAATGTGAATCTCCTGCAGGCTCTCCTCCCAGACCACGTTCAGGGACGGATCCTCCGCGTTCAGAAGGCGAAACGCTCCGAGAATCTGCTGGATCGGAATCGAATCGTCGAATAGGACCTTCGATTGCAGCGTCGGCTCCGACTCGTAGGCCAGCTTATCGGTGAGCAGCCCCAAGCCTTGACCGGCCTCGGCCGCGGACAAGCCGGCGACCGCGAACAGATCGCCGGCGGCCACTTGTTCCACTGGCTGCGGTTTGTTGCCATTAACCAAGAAGATTCGCGTAATCTTCTCGTCGTATCGAAGACCGCCGCTCTCGTAGCCGAGCTGCTCCCGAACCTTCAGCTTGCCGCTCAGCGCTTTGATGAACGTGAGCCTCGCCCCGTTCGCGTCGTGCCGGATCTTATAAACGCGTCCCCCGAACGGAGCGTTCTCGTCATAAGACGATGTCGTCAGCAAGCGGAGTTGCTCCAAGAACTCGATAACGCCCGTGTCCTGCAGCGCGGAGCCATGAGCGCTAGGGAAGACGCGACCCGCGCGTACCATCTCCCGCAGAGCCTCCAGCCAGAAAGACGGGTCCTCTCTCCCTTCCAGGAACGCCTCCAGCAGAGCCTCGTCCCGCTCCGCCATCGCTTCCCGCAGCGCCTCGCCGACGACGCCGCGAGCGAAGCTTTCCGTGATGGAGCAGACGTCTCCGGTCAGATTCCGACGGATGTCCTCTTCCGTTCGATCGGCATCCGCCCCGACGCGATCGACCTTGTTGATGAAGAAGAACGTCGGAATCCGATGTTTGCTCAAGAGCTGCCAGACCGTCTCCGTGTGGCCTTGTACTCCTTCGACCGCGCTGACGATCACGACGGCATAATCAATGACCTGCAGGGCACGCTCCATCTCCGGGGAGAAATCGACGTGTCCGGGCGTATCGATCAAATAATAAACATCGCCTTTATCATCCATCACCGCTTGATCGGCGAACACCGTAATGCCCCTTGCCCGCTCGATATCGTGGCTGTCCAGGAACGCGTCTTGATGATCCACCCGTCCTCGCGACCGGATGCTGTTCGTATGGTACAGCAGCTGTTCCGCAAAAGTCGTCTTGCCCGCATCCACATGGGCAAACAGGCCGATCGTTAACCGCTTCATCCTATGCCTCTTTCTCTCGCTTATTTTAACGTGCACATCTGTCATAATGCTTTTCGCCTCACTCACCGCTTTACCGCTATTTGTGATGCGGGGATTTCATCATGCTCGATGCCGTGTTCTCAAGGTTTTGTAAGGGCTATTCTAAAACCAAGATCATCTATCTTGAAATCGGGCATGCTTTTCCTTCTACTCGTAGAACCACAATTGTTCTCAACCTCAGCCCAACTGCCTCCCCGGAAGACTCTATAGTTCCCATATCGTTCAGCATCGTATAGATCCCAGCACCATTCCCATACGTTCCCAATCATATCAAAAAGTCCCCATGGATTAGGAAGCAGTTTTCCGACTTGTTGAGCTGCTCCGTTTGAGTTTTCTTGATACCATGCAATTTGATCAATTCCTGCATACCGATATCCCGTAGTTCCCGCTTTGCATGCATATTGCCATTCAGCGTCTGATAGTAATCGAAAGCCATTCGCTGTCTTGTTATATATCGTGTTCTCACTTTCACTAGTAATTGTGTAGCATTCCGTCCTGCCGAGCATTCTGGACAATTCATTACAAAAGGCAAGCGAATCTAACCATGAAACCTCCGTAACTGGGAGGTTACGCACATTCGGTTCTACTTCTTCTTCGTTCAATACATAATGATACAAATGCTGTGTAACCGGATACTTCATTACATGGAAAGGTTCGATCGTTTCCGTCCATGTAATAACCTTTCTATTGCTTCCCCTTCCAGGGTCTGATAACGTGTAATCCGAACTAAGCCATTTATCCGTATTAACATAATCACGTAATTCAATGGTTCCTCCCTTTACTGGCACCATTAAATTCATTAAGTCTTTTATAAAACGCTCTCTGTCACTTCCGTATTTTTGGATTGTCATACTGACCTCCACCTATCTCCGCTCCAACTCTGGAAGAATGGTTTTATCTCTCCAACGCTTCGATTGCATACCGTAACTCGACGTCTTGCCCATCCATTATGCTTTCTTTGAACGTTTCTTCGTCTAGAGGGATTTTAATGTCGGGAACCGCACCGCCCACCCCGGATTGGTCGGCGTCGCCCTGAACCTCCTGGTCTTGATCGAGCGACCTCCCGTCGGGAAATCGTAGGGTGTACCCCTCAGGCATTTTGATTTCAATCGGGCTGCTTACAAGCCCAAACGAACCGGATGAAGAGGTAAACCCTACGATTTGAACGTTGGGCAATCCTTTTAATGCAAGAGGCATCCCTTCTCCCGAGCTTCCGGTTAGGCAATTGATCAAGATGGCCACTTTCCCGTCGAAATAGGGCGTTGCAGGCTTGATCTTGACGACTTCATTCCGATTCCGTTCAAATCTCCCCGTGTATCGGTTGTAATAACTGACATATTCGTAGAGCTTCTCCTCTTTAACGAAGAAACCGGCCAGATTGGCGGCAAGCTGATCTTCCCCGCCCGGATTGTTCCGCAGATCGATAATCAAGCCTTTAACGTGCTTTTCCTGAAACGTCTTTAGTAAGTCCGCCAAGCTTTTTTCGGGTGCGGTGACGTTGGATTTACGGAGAAAATGTTTGATTTTCACATAACCGTACTCGTTGTCCAGAATTTCCCCTTCAATTGGGGAAGCATCCAAATCTGCTTGGGTGAACTTGGGCTTCGTCTTCTTTAGCGTTTCGAATTGATCGTCATAAGCCGTTAGATTCGTTCGGACGGACTCCGTCTCTCCCCAGTTGCGAAATTCCGCTTGCACTTCCTTGCCGATGGGCGCCCGAACCATAAAACGCCCCTGATTGAATCTTCGCACCTCGTTCGTAGCCATGTTGGTCTCGCTCCATGTCGTCCGGTCGAAGGCTTCCTTTCCCGTTTTCCCGTCCCACATGATGATTTCCGCGCCCGGCTTGATTCCGTTCTGGTCGGCGGGACTGTTCTCCAATACAAGGCTAACCAGAACTTTGCCGTTATCCAATTGTACGGCGCTTAGTCCGAAGCCGCCGCCGACTTCTTTCTTAAACACCTTATTCCCGTCGTACACGTTGTCGTTAACGATCTTGATATGTCCGTCCCGCAGAGAAAACAGATATTCTCTTAATGTTTTATAATACAAGTCGAAGTTATGGTCTTTCTCCGCCTGTTTGAATATCGGCTCATACTTGCTTCGACGCTCATTCCAGTCGATTTTCTTCCATTCCCCGAACGGATACTCCCGCGATAGTCTCTCGTTCATTGTCACGAAAGCTTTGGAGTAGCTCATCCCGCTTAAATCGCTAACCGGGTTGTACCGCAATACTCCCGCGTACATTAGCGCTAACACAATGGGAACAACTCCGCATAAGCAAATTACGCTCCTAACGATTCGGAGTCCTTTCCTCTTCGGGGCATTCCGGATGCCAGGCTTAAACAGCCTCTTGATCGTGCATAGAAACAAGAGCAGCGTCAGGGTATCGAGGATTAAAGCCGGAATCGTCGTATTTCCGGATGCCACGCTTGCAAGGGCTGCAAGCATGCCCGCGCCAGGCATAAAATCGAACCATCTGTAATGTTTCTTGAGAGGAACCGCATAAATCGTCAATACGAATAAGTTGATGATGCACATAACCAGCTCATAAACCGTCAACCACTTTACCGAATCAATCGTGCCGATAACGCTCATCTGCATTCTCCTCCATCCATTTCCCCCGTGTTCGATGCGATACATACGGAGAGTATGGGGGAAATATGAACGGAGCGTGAACGGATTAAGTTTCGACAGGTGGAATGGCGGGCAGATGAACAATGACTTTCGTGCCTTGTCCGACCTCGCTCTCCATACGAATGCTGCCTTGGTGAAGAGCGACAATTTTATTGACGATGGCGAGCCCGAGTCCGTTGCCGCCGCTGCGACTCCGGGACTGATCCGTCTTGTAGAAACGCTCGAAGACGCGGCCGAGTTGTTCAGGCGCAATGCCGATTCCGGAGTCGGAGACAGTCACGGTATATCCGTCCATGAGAGTCCTTAGTTGAATATGAATGGATCCGCCTTCGGGCGTAAACTTGATGCTGTTGCCAAGCAGGTTCGTCCATACTTGATTCAGTTGATCCCGATCGGCCGTTATTTCAGCTGCCTGAGGCAAGTCCAGATCAAGGCGAATGTTCTTCCCCGACCATTGCGGTTCGCAGTTCACGACAACCTGTCTTATTTGCTCGTCAAGATGAAACGCGGCGTACTCCAAGGGATGGTGATTGGAATCAAGGGAAGCAAGCTTAAGTAAATTATCGCTGAGTCTGGATAATCTGCCGCTCTCCGCCAAGATGATATCGAGATACTGAACGCGCTCGTCCTCGGCAATCGGATGGATATCCTTCAGCGCTTTCGCAAACCCGGAGATGGACGTTAGCGGAGACTGGATCTCGTGCGACACATTCGAGACAAAGTCCTGACGCATCTGCTCCAATTGTTTAAGATCAACCGCCATCTCATTAAAGCTCCGAGCCAAAGTTCCCAACTCGTCCTTGCGCTTGACGCCCAATTCCACGTCGAAATCGCCCTTCGCCAGTCGTTTGGTCGCGGCGGTAAGCCTCTTGATTGGATTTACAACATAGATGGCGGCGATGAGAATGCAGATGCTTCCCGTAACCAGAACAAGTAGAAGAATGGTCAACATTAAGCGGGTGAGGGTCGATTCGTTTCGGGACGAGGGCAGCAAAAACAAAGCTTGACGCTCGCCGCCGACTGGGAAGGGCAGCCCGACGAACGTCCTCTTGTCCTTGGAAGTCGAACGGTAAATCGCCCCCTCGACGACTTTGCGAACGGCTTCCCGCGAGATTGCAAGCTCGTCCGTGTCGGGGCGGAACTTGAACGATTTCATCGTTCCGGAGTTGGAGTATAGTTGAACGGAGTAGGAGGTCAGCTGCACCATGCTTTGCATGAACCGATCCAGATTGGCCGGGCTCGTCTGTTCGTAGACCCGGACGATCTCTTCTCCGGCCGCTACCATATCGTTATGCCCAATTCGGTCTATTTTCTCCTCGAACAGGGCGAGCGCGGCAAAAACGGAGACAACCAGACCTACGGCCATGGCAGCCAAAAACGTCAATACGACGCGGACGTATAAAGACCTCGTCATTTTCTTGCCTCTAGCCGGTATCCGAGACTGCGAACGGTTTCGATACGGAAATGGTCGGCATCCTCGGCGAAACGCTCTCTTATTCTCTTGATGTGGACATCGACGGTTCGGTCGTCGCCTTCGTAATCCATCCCCCATATTTGCACGATAAGCTGCTCTCTGGTCAGTATTTGTCCCGGATGACTGGCCAGCTTGAACAGAAGCTCAAACTCTTTTAACGGCAATATAAGCTCTTCGCCTTTGCGGATGACCTTGAGGGCTCGCCGGTCCAGTACGATATCGCCTAATTGAACGACCTGGGAGGAAGCGATTCGGTACCTCTTCAACAGCGCTTTTACCCTCATCACAAGTTCAACGGGATCGAAGGGCTTAGTCACATAATCGTCCGTACCAAGCTGAAAGCCTCTCACCTTCTGGTTCGCTTCCCCTTTGGCCGTCACCATTAGCAGCGGAATTTCCGGGTACAGCCTGCGGATCTCTCTGCATAGCTCCCATCCGTCCATATGGGGCATCATGATATCGAGGATGACGATATCGACGACCGAATTTTCCATGACGGCAAGCGCCTCGATCCCGTCTGTCGCCTCGACAGGATCGAACCCTTCGTTCCGCAAATACAAGGCTATGAGCTTGCGAATATGCGCATCGTCGTCCGCGATAAGTATCCTGGCCATGACCCTCGTTCTCCTTCCCTCATGGTCCCCATGCTTCCTATAATCCCTCCGGCTGCGCAAGCTTATTTTCTAAATTCTACCACAGTCGTCTTGCCCGGAATAGTAACGAATCGACTTCTTTTGACACGCTTGATTGTTCATGCTAAAGGGGAATGGGATTTAAAACAAATATTTATGTTGACGACCACACATTTAAGTGATATCTTAGGTTTAGTCGAATATGTTGACGACCACATAAATGAAAGGAGAGAGGTCACTAATGATGACAAACAACGATCGCGAAACCATCGATAATGAAATCAGTGCGGTAACGCAATTTCCCGTAAGCTTCTCTATATTCAGCATGGCCCGTTCGCATCATAGAGTTGCAGGACAGCTGCTTAGGGAAGCAGGCTTATATCCCGGGCAGGAGCTCGTCCTGATGCAGTTGTGGCACCGCGACAGCCAATCGCAGAATAGTTTGTCGCGATCGCTGCGTCTCGATCACTCGACGATCGCTAAATCCGTTCGTCGTTTGGAAGATGCGGGGCTTGTCACCTGCAGCCGCTCTGAGGAGGATAAACGAGTAACCCTCGTTTCGCTCACCCAAGCAGGGCGCGAGATTGAATCCAGAGTCAATCAGGCCTGGAGCAAGGTGGAAGAGATCACAACCGAACATCTTAATGATGAAGAGAAAGCACGGTTTGTAGCCTTGGCCAAAAAAATAGCCGCTACATTAGAAAAGTAAATGGAAGTTAAACAAACATTGAGTGATATAGGAGGAGAGATAAGAATGTCTAATAAGTCGATGCAAGCTGTTCTGGTCAACGAATATGGGGGGCCGAACGTTTTGAGGGTGGCAACCGTTGAACGACCTCAACCGCAACCGGATGAAGTGCTCGTTCGCATCGTGTATGCTACGGTTATTCCGCTGGACTTTAAAATCCGCAACGGTTGGCTTCAAGAAGTTTTTCCCGTAACGTTCCCCTACGTCCCTGGATTTTACGCTTCCGGAATTGTCGAAGAAATCGGGCAACGCGTAACGGAGCTCAAGCCCGGCGATCGCGTTTTCGGCAGCATCAGAGGAGCCTACGCGGAATATGGCGTTGCAACCGCTCAGGAATTGGTTAAACTGCCCGACAATCTCACGTTTGAGGATGCCGCCGCCATTAAAGCCGGAGCCGAAGCGGCCTGGAAAGCGTTGTTCACCGAAGGCGAACTCCAGTCCGGCCAAACCGTTCTCATTCATGCGGCAGCAGGCGGCGTTGGCCAGTTTGCCGTCCAGCTAGCCAAGTGGAAGGGAGCAACCGTGATCGCCACGGCTTCGACCTCCAACCTCGACTTCGTCAAGTCGTTGGGGGCGGATCAAGTTATCGATTATACAACGGCTAATTTCGAAGACGTCGCCAAGGAAGTGGATCTGGTCGTCGATTCCGTTGGAGGCGAGACGGAGACCAGGTCCTGGTCCGTTCTGAAGAAGGGCGGAATCCTCGTTTCTCTGACCCAGGATCCATCCCAAGAGAACGCTCGGAAGCATGGCGTAACGGCTAAATTCAATACCAAATTCCCAACCCGCGAGGACCTGCAGAGCTTAACGGAATTAATGGCCGAAGGCACGATTAAAGCGGAGATTGATTCCATCTTCCCGCTAAACCAAGCAGATAATGCGCTGGAGAAAAGCGAAGCAAGACATGGCCGCGGAAGAATTCTGCTAAGCATTAACTCGAACTAAACGCAACATGTATGAAATTGACGCATGGATAAAAACACGAAGAAAACAACACGAGCGAATACCGCCCTACGTGTTGTTTTCTTCGTTCAGGCTTAACTTAATGCTGCGGTTCCTTGGCATAATTCAACCCTAAGTGATGAGCATGATTAAGCAGCCTCTCATAATGCTTGGGATCCGAATCCAAGGTCTCGTATAAAAATTCAACTTTGGAATGGGAAACGCCGCAATAATCGGCAATCCCCACATTGAGCAGATGAGTAATCATCTCATCATAGTTGCGTTTTTTCATCTGTGCTTCGGAAACTCCCGCCAAACCAATCCACAAGACATGCCGATGGGGAAGCCGGTTCGAACCGTACGCAAACCCATTGTTCCATACACGGTCAATATAACCCTTTAGCATGGCCGGCAAATTCCACCACCAGATCGGAAACAGGAATGCCAAGGCATCATGCTCCTTCATTCGCTTTATTTCCACTTCGACCTCAGGGGAAAAGGACTGTTCCGCTGCTGAGAAATCAGGTTCGTCTGCGCCTTGTAGAACCGGATCAAAGCCAATCCCGTGCAAATCCAATATCTCATAGTTATGGCCGGCCTCGGCAAGACCTCGGACGAAACGATCGGCAACCTGAAAGGTCAGGGAATCTTTTCTCGGGTGCGAAACTACACATAATACTCGCATACTTGATCCTCACTCCCTTTTCTCAATAGCTGATTTGTAGTCTTGGTCAATTGCTGATGCTATTATAAACAGGACTGCAATAACCGGGAAGAACGCACTTTCTAGTTCTATAGGATCGCGCGGGTGCCATAGGAACTTGGAAGTGCCCTAGATAGATGTCCTAGAAGGAGGAACCGGAAGATGACTGAACAGAGGGAGAATAACGTTCCAAAGAAGTATAAAGTCGGAGTGGAGGCGGCATTGGAAGTAATGGGGGGCAAATGGAAGCCTTTAATCATCTATCATCTGATGGCAGGGCCGAAACGGACTTCTGAGCTTCGCCGCTTAATGCCTGACATTTCCCATAAAATGCTGACTGCTCAACTAAGAGGCCTGGAAAAGGATGAGATTGTTGCACGAAAGGTTTATAACGAAATCCCGCCTAAAATGGAGTATACGTTAACTTCCTACGGATGGGGATTAAAGCCCGCGCTAGACCATTTATGCTATTGGGGAGAGGATCACTTGGAGAAGGTTTATGGCGATAAATCCAAGGTTTTGGAAAAGTTTTAAAAAGAAAAAGAGTCGCACCGTCATCTTGTGCAACTCTTATCCGGAGTCTAGTCTTCAATTTCCGTATATATTTGAAATGTCACGCCGAATTTGTCCGTTACATCGCCAAACCCAGGACTAAAAGTTTCCTCTTTAAAGGGCAAATTGACTTGACCTTCTTGTCGCAATGCTTCATAAATACTTTTAGATTTTTCCACTTCGTTTGTGGTAATACAAATGGTTACCCGTTTCCCGTCCTTAATAGGCGTACCGCCTGGAGCATCCGAGAACATGAGCTCCGTTTCGCCGACTTTTAACTTGGCGTGTGCCACAAGACCCTTCAGCTCGTCCGTGAACGTATTAGGCATGTCCGGCATTTCACCGTAAGTAGTGATGGAGAGGACTTCTGCACCGATGACTTGTTCATAAAACCGAATAGCTTCTTTTGCGCGCCCCTCCAAAGTAATATAGGGGGTAAGTTTTACCTTCATGGAGTGTTCCTCCTCGAGATTGGATTGAATCGGATTTGCGATTCATAAGGATAGACGTTCTCGCAACCGTAAAATCATCGGTATGTCTTCAAATCCGGATTCGCATCCAATCCAGCCACTCTAAACTCTTTGGACAGAGTCAGAAGGTTCCGAATGTTGGCTCCGATAATCGCTCAACAGACGCTGCATCTTTTCCATCGTGCCGTCTTGATGGGGAACATGGATGGTCACGGTCAAGTTTGCATCGTTCACATACTGAAAAGATACAAGATCGAAGTTTAACTTCCCGAGATTCGGACAATGCAGCGTCTTGGGAGCATCGATGGCATCGAGAACCTCCTGGGAATCCCAAAATTCCCGAAACTCCCTGCTGGCCTGCGACAGCGCCTCGAATTGTTCCGACCACCAAGGATCGTCGCCGTGACGCGCATACCCCGCATGGAAATTAGCGACGATCCGTCGCGCATGCAGTTCCCATTGGTCTCCCTTAACGTAGCGGAAACGAGGAGAAGTAAACGTCATCCATACAAAATTGCGCTCCCTATCCGTCATAGCCGCGAGATCCCCGTTCAACGCGCAGTAGGCTTCATTCCAGGCAATGATGTTCATACGCCCATCCATGACATTCGCCGGGGACAGGTTCTGGCTATCCAGAAATCGTTGAAGCTCCGGCGTTACCTTAGAGGGCTGCTTCGTATCGATCAAGGGGAATTGCTTCCGGGCAAGATGGTAGAGATGCCTGCGTTCCGATTCCTCTAGCCGAAGCACTTCCGCTATGCGATCAAGAACCTCGGCGGAGACGTTGATATGGCGCCCTTGTTCCAAGTAGGTATACCAATCCAGCCCCACGTCCGCCAGCATAGCGACCTCGCTTCGGCGAAGTCCGGGCGTCCTTCTGCGTCCGGACTCCGGCAACCCTGCTTCCTGAGGGGTCATTCGTTCCCGGCGCGTGCGCAGGAAACGGGACAGTTCCTCGTAACGGTCCAATCTGTTCGCCATGATCTCCAGCCTCCTAACTATTCATGAACGTAGGATTTCCAATCCTACGATAACCGGATCTCTCCCTAGCCTCGCCAAGTCCATATACACTAGTCTATGTCCTCCTTAGGAAGAATTGCAAGAATGGATGGACAACGATTATCGGATGAGGTGATGTGAATGAAAGTAGCTGCCATTGTCGGAAGCATTCGCAAAGAATCGTACAACTTGAAGTTAGCCCGTTATATTCAGAATCGTTATCAGCATCTTTTTCAGTTGGATGTGCTGAACATTCGGGATCTCCCCTTTTACGATCAGGATATCGAGTCGGCTCCGCCGCAGTCGGTGATCGATTTCAAGGCCAAAGTCGCTGCTGCCGATGCGGTGTTATGGGTCACTCCGGAGTATAATTCGACCATTCCCGGCGTTATGGCCAATGCGATTGACTGGTTATCCCGCGTCGACCGGGTCATGAACGGGAAGCCCTCTTGGATCGTAGGATCTTCCATGGGATTGTTGGGGTCGGTCAAAGCGCAGGGCCATCTGCGCGACATTCTGTTCTCGTCCGGCATCTCCTCGCCGCTGTTGCCGGGGAATGAAGTTTACATCGGCCTGGTGCATGAGAAACTTAATGAGAAGGGCGAACTGACGGACGAACCGACAATAAAGTTCCTTGATCTCGTAGCCGAGAACTTCGTGACATGGATGAAGGAACAATCCCGATTGAAGCAGCTGCAGAGCTAACGAAAATCAGGAACCTTGGAGGGAAAACAGATGTTCGAGCATATTGTGCTATTGAAGTTTAAGCCTGATGTTCCTAATGAAGTGAAAGATGGCGCGATAAAGCGCGCGCATGACTTTAAGGGGAACATTCCGGGGATCGTGGATCTTAGCGCCGGAATTAACGTTACGGAGGAAGTAGAGCATATGCAAGGTTTTACGCTGGGGATCCGAGTTACCTTCGAGGATCAACAGGCTTGCCGGGATTATATTCAGCACCCCCTGCATCAACAATTATTGCAATCCATCGGCCCATATGTCGAAGGGATCGTCGTTATGGATTACCCGTTTGCTTAACGCCTCAGAAGGGAGGTAAACAATGGATAAGAAGCTTGCCGGTAAAGCGGCTTTAATCACCGGAGCGTCCAGAGGAATCGGCAGGACAATAGCCGAAAATTTAGCACAGAATGGCGCGAAGGTGGTCATCAATTATGCGAACCGTTCGGAGCAGGCGGCAGAGGTCGTACAGGCTATAAAAAGGAACGGCGGAGAAGCGACGGCGATTCAGGCCGATATCGGCCGTTTGAGCGAGTTGGAAAAACTCTATCAAGAAACCCTTAATACGTTCGGAAAGCTTGATATTGTGGTGAACAACGCGGGGATCATCATTACGAAACCTATTGGCGATGTTACGGAAGCGGATTACGATCGGCTTTTTGCGATTAATGTCAAAGGGACCTACTTTTCATGCCAGCTTGCGGCGAAGCATCTGGAATCAAATGGCCGCATCATCAACTTCTCCACTTCGGTGACGGGTCAAATGTTCCCGGCCTATAGCCTGTATGCCGGCTCTAAAGGAGCCGTCGAACAATTCACGCGTCAATTGGCTAAGGAGCTTGGAAGGAGAAACATCACGATTAATGCCGTAGCGCCCGGCCCTATTAATACCGAGCTCTTCACGGTTGGCAAAACGCCGGAACAAATCCAGGGGCTTGCCAACATGAACGCATTCGGACGACTCGGGGAAACCGAGGACATTGCGGGCGTGATCCTCTTTCTTGCGAGCGAAGAATCGCAGTGGGTAACGGGGCAAACGCTCCGCGTTAATGGCGGTTTTATTTAAACTGCACCACAAGGAATCCGCAAAAATATCGGGTCAAAAAAAGCTCGAAAGGAGTGCCTCGGCAACTCCTTTCGAGCTTTTACGCAGCGATCCTATAGGTGTCTTAACTTTTCCGGATTTGCAACATTATAGATCGCTTCGATTTTATGATCCCGATAGGCGAAAGAATAAACATATTGAATCCCTTCCTCCAATCGAATGAGAATTCCGGGGAGCCCATTCACCTTGCGGAACGAGAACGTCATTTTACCCGCATGCAATTCGATCACACTTTGATGCAGCTTCAGCACTTGCTCAAACCCGACAACAGGCACTTTCGCCGCGCTTACTTTGCCTCCGCCGTCCGAGTAGAGCACGACATTCTCGCTAACCAGTTCAAGAAGCTTCGTCGTATTTCCTTGCAAGAGCGATTTCACGAACTCTTTAACCTTCTCTTCCGCAATGGAAACCGACGGCTGCTGGTCCGGGTCGAAGTGGATGCTTTTTTTGGCGCGGTGGAAAATTTGCCGGCAATTCGTGCTGCTTTTCCCGACGATATCGGCAATTTCTTCGAACGAATAATGAAAGATCTCCCGAAGAAGAAAAACCGCCCTTTCCGTTGCGCTCAGTTGCTGCAGAAGCAGTAAATAAGCCGTGGAGATCGACTCCGACCGCAAATACCTGTTGGATGGATCGTCATCCGAAGCTCCTTTATCCATCAACGGCTCCGGAAGCCATGGACCGACATACATTTCCCGTTTCTTGGCCGACGAACGCAAGAGATCAAGGCATCGGTTCGTTACGATTTTATATAGAAACGCCCTTTCGTTTCGAATGCTCCCGACGTCGGACAGTCCGTCATAGCTCAAGTAAGCATCTTGTACGATATCCTCCGCATCCATGACGCTCCCGAGCATTCGATAGGCTAATGAGAACAGCTCCGTTCTGTAACGTTTATATAATTCCTCTGTGCTCATGAAAGGCGTTCCTCTCCTGACTCTCAAGGGAGAGCATGTGTTGTACGGCTCTTTTGGCGCTTGCCGTCGCGGCATCAACCAATACTTCACCGTGCGACGCCCATTCTCCTGCTACGTATAATCCTTGTATTTCCGGGACGGCGGGTCCGGGATTCTCATGACGTTTCATATGCATAAAGTCGTGACAAACCGTCATTTTAGGAAGGTACTGCTTGACAATCAATTCTTCCCGCCATCCCGGCTGCATCAAATCCAGCATGCCTTCCAGTTCTTGCAAATCCTTATCCGGGTTCGGTTCTTTCCCTTGGTACTTAATGAGCGATATGACTTGCGCGCCATCGTCGCTTAGATTAGCTGCACGCGAATAATTGCTAAGAAGCACGGTCTGATCAATCCCGTAAGCGAATTGTCGTTTAGGCTCGGGAAGTCGTTTCAAAGCCACATCCAGGCAAGCCGCGGTGACCTCGATCGCCTGTTCTTTCCAGGTATGAAGGGCGGTTTTTTCTGCAAAGGGCACCAACTCATGGGCAACAGAAGGCGATGTGGCAAGGATAACATGGTGCGAATCGATTCTCGTTCCGTCTTCGCAGATAACCTGCCGCACGATCCCTCCACGGGTATCGATGGACGAGACCTTGGCGTTCGTTACCAACCGTACTCCCAGGTCGGATGCCTTGCTCCGCAATTCCTCTACCAACTCGCCCCAGCCGCGATCCAGGTACAACGCGCCTTTAAGGGCATTCTGCAGCTGTTTCAATACAGGTCCCGCGGCCGGCAAATCCGGCCCGACCACATAACATACGGCGCGAAGTAACGAATAGAAGATATTGCGCACCATGGGATCTCGCAAATTCCCTTCCACCCATTCGCGGATGCTCATCCGGTCAAATGGGCGAGTATCCGCCTTTTTAACTTTCATAAGACAGGAAGCAAACTCCATCTTTCCTTGCCAAGACAAAAGAGGGGTCGTAAACAAGGATTTCATATCCGAAGGCAAGGCGTTCAATTTCCCTTTCCAAACGCCATAAGCAAACGATGAGGGCCGCTTTCCATGCAAGGTCAACCCCAATTCCCGGAAAGTCGCGTAAGCATCCCCCTGATACAAGGAATGCGCGCCCAAATTGAAGTAAGCTCCTTTCTTCTTGTTGGAGATGGCCCGGCCGCCTAAGCGATTTTGTTTTTCAATGACCAATGCTTGCTTCCCGGCTTTGGCTGCGTAAATTGCGGCAGTTAAACCCGCGATACCTCCGCCGACTACGACCACATCCGCCTTTTGCATCGCTCATCATCCCTTTCCGATTTTGCCAATATGACGGGCAAGGGATGTGAAGTGTGACAGAGAAGCAAAAAAATTATTCATCATCATTTCGTTGATTCTGTACTTAACGCGTCGGCGCTTCCTCTTAACCGCTCTTCCAAAATCAAACGCAGCTCATCGGGAATTCGTTCAAACTCGACCCCTCTCCCCAAGAACAAAAGCCAATCCGCATAATACTCCAGCGTTTCAACGTCGGTCACATCCAGTTGAACATTAAAAATCCCGCTCGACTGGAACATCCCTGTAAAGGACAAGATGATCCCCGGCGGATGCATGCGCTTAAAGCGCTGAATCCCAGTCGCATCAAGCTTTACAACCAGATTCGACTCGCGTGCGCCAAGCCGTTTTTTGCTTAAAATCTCTTGCTCGGACCGCTTCATCTCCTGCACGGAAATGGCCGAATCCCGCAGCATCTCGACAGGCAAATAACGAAACTCATCCATATCAAGATCATAAACCTCGACCAGCCAATGAGCGTTCGAGTTGAAAATATGAATCAAAAAAACGTCCATCAGCTGAGGCCATCCAGGATTCGGCTCATACGTCAAGCGCAAGTGCTTATCCCGCGCAGCAAGCGAAATCAACTGGTTCAACTCCGCAGGCGCCGCATCATCGAGTTCCAACAGGTTCGGATTGGCAGGATTCGTATTCTCGAAAAGCAGGATGTTATTCAGCTCGATCAGCTCGTCGTGCTGGGCTTGCGACGCGATGCCGATGAGTTTCTCCGTGATGGAGCGGCGATTTTGCAAATAAGGCAGCTGCGAATTTTTCGAGGCGATAAAGCTGATAAATATCGCTTTGAGTTCTTCCGGCGTGAAACGGACGGCGGACAGATACTGATTTTGCAGGACATTGTAGCCGCCCCCGCGCCCAAGCTCGGTCGTCAGCGGGAAACCCATCGCCTGAATCTCGTTAATGTCGCGGATCGCGGTCGCGCGGGAAATCTTGAACTCCCGCTGAATCTCCGCAATCGTAAAACGCGCTCGGTTATTGATGAAGCGCATGATCAGGTTCACTCGTTCCGTCTTTTTCATGATTTTATTGTATCAGAAATGCAGCATCACCTTTTAATAAAAAGTATCGTTTTTTGATACATTTAGCGAATAGGATCAATCTTGTAAAGAATCATCCAAAAGGAGAGAATAAAAATGGCTACCTATTCCATCAAAACAATCTCGGAGAACTACAAAATGACTGCTTACGGCGTTTTGCTTGAAGACTACAACGACTGGGCGGGCAATGCGGCAAAAACGGCAGCGAAAAAAGCCGAAATTACGGAAAACGGCAAGCTTGCCGAGCTTCTCGCGCTCGCTGACGGGCAGGAATATCAAATCAACTACGTCATCGACGGCAAGGCTTGGCGCGGCTTCGGCGTGATGGGCGCATACGACGTGGAAGGCGCGGTCGTCCTTGACTTCCTCGCCGGGGACTACCTCGTGGTGCCTGGCACAGGCGCGGACAAGGACCGCCTTGCCGACGAAATAACAGGCAAAGTTTTCGGTGGCCTGCTCCAAGAAATCACAGACTACAAATACGTCGGTCCCGGCAACTCGACATTCGTCAAACCAGCTGAAGACGGTGAATTCTACGGCGAAATGTGGCTTCGTGCTAAGAAAGTAGTTGGCTAATCTCGGGCAAAGGAGCACTCTCATGGAAAGTTACACCGTTGAACAGAAAAAATCGTTTACCTTGACCGCATATGGTTTTTCCATTCAATCCAGCTTCCAAGACGCGCCGGCTTTGCAAAAAGAAAAAGCGGAGTTTTGGGGAAGGCTCAAGGCCGACGGACGTTTTAACAAGCTTAAGGCAGCCGCAAAAGATGATCGTGAATGGTCGGTCAACGAGGTTTATCAAGGCAGACCGTGGAATTATTTCGCGGTAGAAGCCGGCAGATCGGTGCCTGACGCAACACGCATCATCGAGTTTCCGGAGAGCGAGTATATCGTGTTGGCAGGAACCGGCGACAAGGAAACTTTGTTCGATCAGTTGACTTACCGGGCTTTCGGCGAAGTCTTGTCACGAATCACCGACTATGCTTACATCGGCGGTCCGAATGCGACTTATCGTAAAGAAAATGGCGACGGCACTTTCTACGGCGAATTTTGGGTTCCCGTGGTTAAAAAATAGTAGGGAAAGCCCCTGGGATTCAAGATCTCAGGGGCTCGGCAAATCCTTTATCTTTTCATCCAGATAGTATTCAGAAATGCCGTCTTAAAACCTACCTTTGCCATATTCCCGTGGCTGATCGAACCGAATTCCACGTCCGTATAGACGGTCTTTATGCCGAGCCTTGCTGCATCGGAAAGTCTTTGCCTCAGTAACGCCAATTGACATCCTCTGCCTCGATAATTGCTGAACGTATAATCATTTGCAATATATCCCTCTTGCCCATTAAGAAAAAGTGACCCCATCGCAGCAGGGTTATCCTCTATGCGAAGCATGTAGTTTATGAAATTAGGATTGTAAAAAAACGCTTTTGACCGGGCAATCATTTCATCATTAATCTCCATACCTTCCTTGGAGAGCCCTATCCATCGAATAAATTCTTCTGCGCTCTTCTCGGTCACTCGTTCAATAGCAAACGCCGAAGTCCTATTTATCTCATCCGAAGGATTAATAAACATAAAGACGAGTTGCCCGACTGGAAGAAACCCTCTTTCGCTTAGTGCACGCGTTACTTCTTCCGTCATATGGTTAGGGGACATATCAAAGCTAGGCGCACCATTATAGTAATAACTTAGCATATTATCTAGACCCTGAAGGTCTTGAGGGCCGAATCCTTTGATCCGATTATAATAATCCGATGCGGGATCCGTCTGGTCTCGAAGCAGGGTAGTGTCACCGATTTGGAAGACTTCGAGTTTTCTTCTAACTGGAACCAACGAACGGTTCGCATTCAGTTTGGTGAGTTCAACTTCTATCTTTTCAATTTGATTTAAATATTGCAAGGGTTTCAAAGGGATGTATCCTCCTTCTGGAGTTTATTCGGATTCAACAAAGGTGATTCTTTGGCTATCATCATAATAAAAGATATTAGACAAGACATCCCTAAAGCCATAAAAAAAGTAAATACAACTAGCTCATATTTCTTGTTGATTTTCAAAACAAGCCCTCCCTGAACATCAAACTGAATGAAGCTACAACACGGTAATCAGTCATTTTCATAAAAAGCCCTCCTCAGAGCACTTACGGATCGGGTGCCAGAAATGGAGAGGCATAAGGATTCTCTCAATGGGAACAGCCGATGCATTAATCGCTATGATCCTTATCGGCCGTCAGGTCAGTCGTTTTTTAAGGACGAGGGAGGACTAAATTGACATATCGGAAAATGTAGATATAATATGAGCTATGGATCCAATTGAAGTGTTCAAGGCATTGTCTAATGAGTCGAGGTTGCAGATTCTACAGTGGCTCAAGGAGCCCGAAAACCATTTTGTGCCCCATGAAGGAGTGGATATGAGGACGATCGGGGTATGTGTCAGTCAAGTGACGGACAAGTTGAAAATGACGCAGTCAACGGCTTCGCAATATTTGTCTATTCTGCAAAAAGCCGGACTGATTCGAACCGAGCGGATCGGCAAATATACGTACTACAAACGAGATGAAGAGAAGATAAGCGAGTTGGCTGCATATTTGAATCAGAAGCTTTAATCTGAACTGAATACCTCATACGTATTCAGTTTTTATTTGGCACTTCATATCTATATTTCGCGATATGTAAATTAAATATGCAATGAAGGAGAAGTGAATGCATTGTCTAATACGTGGAAAGTTTATTTCTTGGCTTTGGTTACTTTTTTGGTGGGCACATCCGAGTACGTTATTTCCGGCATCCTGGATAAGCTCTCGGATTCAATGGGCATTTCCGTTACTTCCGCGGGGCAGCTGGTCACGATTTTTTCCTTCGTGTACGCCATCGGCACCCCAATTCTCATGGCGTTGACGGCAAAGGTAGAAAGACAAAAATTGCTTGTTTGGGCGCTAGGTATCTTCGTAATTGGGAATGTACTGTCGTTCGTTCTGCCTGGCTATTCCCTGTTTGTCGCTTCTCGCGTCGTCATGGCCTTGGGCGCGGGAATGGTCGTGGTAACCGCCTTGGACGTTGCCGCGAAAATCGCCGCAACAGGCAAGCAAGCGAGCGCGATTGCTACCGTGGTTATGGGCTTTACGGCTTCCTTGATTATCGGCGTACCGCTTGGACGTATCGTTGCAGCGCAATTCGGGTGGAAATCCGTTTTCGGTCTATTGGCACTGGCAGGTCTGGCGGCTATGTTCGTTCTGTACGCCGTCATCCCTCGGGTTCAAGGGGATCAACCGATTCCGTTGTCCAAGCAACTTGCCTTCCTGAAGAACGGAAACGTAGCTCTAGGGCTTGCCATTACCTTTTTCTGGCTCGGCGGATACTCAATCGCCTACACCTACATTTCGCCGTATCTGCTTGATGTTGCAGGCTTGAAAGAAGGAATGCTGAGCGGAATGCTGTTGGCGTTCGGCATCGCTAGCCTGATCGGATCCAAATTCGGCGGTTTCAGCACGGATAGATGGGGGGTATTCCCGACCTTATCCGGGGGAATGCTCTTGCACGTCACAGCGCTGCTTCTTCTCTCCCTATCCGTTACCTATACGCACTCGTGGCTGCCGATTGCCGCCCTCCTGATCTTGTGGTCGTTTGCGGCTTGGTCCTCCGGTCCGACGCAACAATACAATCTGGTACGGATTGAGCCGAATTATTCCGGAATTATGCTGAGTCTGAACCAATCCACTATGCAATTGTCGATGGCAGCGGGTGCTGGAATCGGAGGGGTCATGGTCGACCGGGTGTCCCTGTCATCGGTTACATGGGTTGGAATGGTTGGAGTCGCGATTGCGATCGTGATGGTGGCGTTCTTGAAGATGCGGATGAGTGCCGGCAGGCAAGGCGCCGGAGCGTTAAGCGGAAATTAATGCGAGTAAAGCGTTAAGGAAGTTATCGGGAAAATTGCTGAACTACTCTCCGCTTGAGCTCGATTTAGATTAACATTTACTCGCAAAAACGACGGTAGCCGCCCTAGATGATCGGCTGCCGTCGTTCTACTATAATTTCCGTTGTTTTTCTTAAAGCCTGCTTCCTCCGGTGGCATCAATAAATTGCCCCGTAATCCATCGCGCTTCCTCAGATGCTACAAACACAACTACATCAGCAACTTCTTCAGTGGTACCTACTCTTCCGAAAGCAGAGACTGATGCTGCTGCAGCATGAGCTTCTGGGTTGGCAAGCCAATCCTTGTTCATATCAGTATCCGTAGTTCCAGGCCTTACTGCATTAACAGTAATACCTTTTGATGCAAAAAGTGGAGCTAAAGCCAAAGTAAGTGTCTCAATAGCTCCCTTGGAAGCCGAATAAATGGTATGCGTTGGCCCGGCAACACGAGTAAAGCCAGTAGAAATGTTAATGATTCGTCCACCGTTCCGTATAAACGGACTAGCTGCTTGAGTAATAAAGTATGGAGCTTTAAGGTTAACATTAATTACATCTTCAAACGTATCAATTGACGTTTCTTCAAAAGGAACGGCCGGTGCAATACCTGCGTTATTGATTAAGATGTCCAATTGCACAGTTCCAATCTCCAAGCGTACAGCATCTTCAAATGCGCTCCAAAGCTTTTTCACACCGGAAATACCAGTGGTTAATTCTGCTTCCAGAGCTACAGCCTTTGAGCCCAACGCCTTAATATCCTCTACAACTTTCAAAGCAGCATCCCTATTACTGGCGTAATGAACGCCTATAAATTCTGCTCCACCCGCAGCTAATTTTTTGGCTATTTCAGCCCCTATCCCACGACTAGCCCCTGTAATTAAGGCAATTTTACCGTTGAATCTTCCTTCATTTGTCGACATATGATCTACTCCTTATAAGAGAATATAAATGATATTTTGGCAAAAATTCCCCCAGCACAGGTTTAAGATTATTTAGCTGGCGGTACCCCCATATTGTAAGAGCATCGCTTAGCCCATCAATGATTTCTACATGAAAGGAACCTCCTTTACGTTTTCCGTATGAAGAAAAATCTCTATGTACGTCGCTGGATGTCCTCGATCCGGTGATCGACGGGGTTTCGTAACGATCATTACGTTAAGTTATATTATACTCCTCTATGCGCATTGTCAATATCATAACGGACATTATGTTAAATGGTGTTATGCATTTTGGTGCGCACTGACGCAGGTCCTATCCGATGGATTGGCAGCATTCTGTAACGTGTGTTATGATAACGAATATTTAATTGAACGTGAAGCTATATGAAATTTGGCATTTACAAAAAGGGCTAGGTGATTAACGAATGGGACGTAACCGCGAATTCGATGTGGATCAGGCACTGGACGCAGCACTTTGCGCGTTTTGGCGCAAAGGCTACGAGGGTGTGTCATACACCGATCTGACGCAGGCCACGGGTGTCGAACGACCCGCGCTCTATTCGGCATTTGGCAATAAGGAATCGTTGTTCCGCCGAGCGCTGGCTCGCTACTACGAGCACTATCTGGATTTCATCCCGGCGGCGATGGAGCTTCCAACCTCTCGGGAGGTAGTCTCGCATATCCTCTTCAGCGCGGCCGAATTGCAGACTCGTTACCCGGATCACAGGGGATGTCTAGGAATCCACGGCGCCTTGGCTTGCTCGGACGATGCCGAACCGATTCGGCTTGCCCTGATCGATGCGCGTGCAGAGGGAGAGGCGTCGTTGCGTAATCGCTTCGAACGGGCTAAGCAGGAGGGAGATCTGCCGGAAACCGCTAACTGTGCTGCGCTAGCTGCATTCGTGATGGCGGTGACCCACGGTATGGCTGTTCAGGCCAAGGCCGGCTTCAGTCGCGACATGCTAGAGGCTGTTGCTGAGCAAGCGCTCTCCACCTGGCCTACCGGCAATTCCACCCTTTCCAGAAGTCATCCTAAACCATAGTGCAGAGGAACTGACCCAATCAAGAACAGGTGTTACAGAAACACTTCCGTGCCCTGCTGTTCGTCTTCCGTTACCTATGAAGGCCAAAAATTTTCGCCGTTACTTGTGATATGGTTCAGATTAACGGGCATAACGGCGAAAAAGGCGAGGGAGCTGCCGGAGCAGCTCCCTCGTGGTTTATATTTCTGACGCTGTCGCCCCTTACACCCGCTTTTTATACGCCCTCATTGCAAAGATATAAGCCACGAGCGTAATCCCGACGCACCACGCAAGCGCGATCCATATCTCATTGCCCACCGGCTGACCCGACAGCAGTGCGCGAATGGCTTCCACGATCGAGGTTACCGGCTGGTTATCGGCAAAAGCGCGAACGACCCTCGGCATCGAATCGGTCGGCACAAAGGCCGAGCTGATAAACGGAAGGAAGATTAGCGGATAGGAGAACGCGCTCGCGCCTTCTACCGATTTGGCGGACAGGCCAGCAATCGCAGCGACCCAAGTTAGAGCAAGCGTAAACAACACGAGTATACCGGCTACGGCAAGCCACGGCAGCACGCCAGCCGACGAGCGAAAGCCCATCACGAGCGCTACGAGAATAATGACGACAAGAGAAATGGCGTTGGATACCACCGAGGTTAACACATGCCCCCACAGTACGGCGGAACGCGCAATCGGCATGGAGTGGAACCGCTCGATAATGCCCCGTTGCTTATCCAGAAACAGACGGTAAGCCGTATAGGCTATTCCGCTTGCAATCGCAATCAGCAGGATACCGGGCAGAAGGTAGTTCACGTAGTTATCCGTGCCGGCTTGAATGGCGCCGCCGAACACATAGACGAACAGCAGCATCATCGCAATCGGAGTGATGCAGACCGTGACGATCGTGTCCATGCTGCGGAAAATATGGCGCATGGAACGTCCGAGCATAACCCCCATGTCGCTGAAAAAGTGCTTCTTTACCGTTTCCATTTACATGGCCTCCTTTTTGCCGATGATGGCGAGGAAGATTTCCTCCAATGTCGGCTGTTTTTCCACATACTCCACCTTTGCGGACGGGAACAGCTTCTTCAGCTCCGAGAGCGTGCCGCTGGCGATAATCCTGCCTTCGTGCAGAATGGCAATCCGGTCGGCAAGCTGCTCGGCCTCCTCTAGATATTGCGTGGTGAGGAATACCGTCGTGCCGCTGCCTGCCAGCTCCTTGACGATTTTCCAAACCTCGATTCGGGCCTCCGGGTCAAGCCCCGTAGTCGGCTCGTCAAGGAAAACGATCTGCGGTTGACCCACAAGGCTCAAGGCGATGTCGAGCCTGCGGCGCATGCCGCCCGAATAAGTCGACGCCCTGCGGTCGGCAGCGTCTGTCAGGCCGAAGCGTTTAAGCATATCGTCCGCGATCTGACGCGGATTTTGGAGATGACGCAGCTTGGCAAGCATGATCAGATTTTCCCGTCCGGTCAAAATCTCGTCAACCGCGGCGAATTGCCCGGTCAAGCTGATCGACTGCCGCACATGGTCCGGCTTGGATGCTACATCAAAGCCGCCCACGGTAACGGTTCCGCCGTCCGGTTTGAGCAGCGTGGTGAGGATCTTGACCGTCGTTGTCTTGCCCGCCCCGTTGGAGCCGAGCAGGGCGAAAATACTGCCCTTTTCCACCTCGAAATCTACGCCCTTTAGGACATGAAGCTGCTTGTAGGTTTTTTGCAGTCCTTTTACTTGAATGGACTTGGGTTGAGCGGTTTGCATTGGATTACCTCCCTTATATTAAATGACGGTAACTTTAGACAAATCGGCTTCCATGCCTTTGAGCGCGGCATAGGTCAGTTTATCCATCGTCGCGCCGTCAAAGCGGATGGTCTTGATCAAGCGATAGTACTTCTTAGTCAAAGTAAACCCCGGGTGGAAAGAAACATTTTTTAACGTAGCTCCCTTGAACGAAGCATTGCTCAATGCCGCTCGGTCAAACCTAACGCCGATAAACGTCTGTCCGTCGAAACGCTGCCCGCTCAGATCGGAGTACTTGAAGTCGACCCCGTCGAATAAACAGCCTTCAAATCTCGTTGATTTCAGATCGGTCGCCGTTAACGTGACGTCGGTCAGCCTTACGCCCGTGAATTTGGCTCCGTTAAGATTCGCGCTGCTGAAGTTGGTGCGGACAAGGATCGACTTGTTGAAGCTTGCATTCGAAAGGTCAAGCGCCAAGAAGCTGCAATCCGTTAGATTCGCGCCGTCAAAAACGGCATCGCGTACATCGCTGTTCTTAAACGAACTGCCGGTCAAATCCGCGCCGGTAAAGTCGGAACCATGCAGCGCGCTGCCGTTAAACTGTCCTTTATGGGCCGTAACGCCCCCAAGGTCGCTGCCCGCCAGGTTGCTTGCGCTTAAGTTGGTCACGGCTTGCCGCTCCAGCGAGCGGGAGTTCATTTTCTGATTCATAACCTTCACATCTCCTCAAAATAAGTTTTTTAACGTGCACTTTGAACTCGGATCACCTATTCATACCAACCGATGGTATGTATAGGCTTAAAAATAAGCTGCCTTTCGGCAGTTTAGTTTTCTATACGGACTTCTCTAGTTGACAAGCGAAGCCATCCCTCGTAGCGTTGAAACATTTGTTCATCGAACAGGTCAAGCCCCAGGCCTTTCAATATTTCATCGAATAGCCTTAACTTGCGCAACACGACCTCGGGCGAAGCTGGGATGACCCCAGGGTTTAGCCAAATGTTGGTGAGAACCATCAACACTTCGCTTAGCTCCCTTGGATAGTCGGTTCGGATCGAGCCGTCTCGCACCCCCTGTTCGATGATGGGTTGGATGTAGATGGGTACGGCCTTCTCGATGATGTTCTCAATCTGTGCCGCCAACAGCTTCGGATTGCGTAAGAGGTTCGGCGCCGCCGATGCCATTTCGTTCTGGGCGGGATTGTCGAGAGCGACGCGGGAAATCTTGCGAAGTTTTTCCAGGCCGTTCAGCCCGTTGTCGTCCCGGACACCGGACAGCATCTCGTCAACGCCTTTGAACAACTGGTCGGTGACGGCCAGCATGATCTCCTCTTTCGACTTGAAGTGATGGTAAATGGCCCCTTTCGTCAGCCCGCCCAACTCGTTGATGATATCCTGAATGGAAGTCTGCTCGTATCCTTTTTGAATGAACAGGTTAAGAGCTACGGTTAGGATTTGGTTGATTGTTTCTTCAGGATATTTATTTCTTGCCATTTGCTTCTCCTTTCATACATACGGTTGGTATGTAACAAATATATCCGATCAACCATTTAATGTCAACACCCGAATTTCTTATAAATTTTTCGCCGTAAGTTTTTGGGCCATCCTTTGCGGGATGGCCCTTTCTTGACAAGTATTAACCTAAAACAGCATTCACAGCGCGCCTATACAGGTAAAGATTCTTTTAGAAAGTCTCTTAGCTTCATCGGAGGTCGGCCGATCAGGTCAGCTAAAGCGTTATTCGTTTGCGCGAAGTCCCCGTTGCGGCTGGCACGGAATATACCCAAGGTGATTGCAATGCGCACTTCCGGAAACCCTTGTGTAGTCAGATACGCCCGATACGCTTCGTCCGTTACGACTTTCCGGTAGATAGGCCGGCCGACGATATCCGATACCATCGCCGCAACCCCCTCCATGTCAATCGCTTCAGAGGCCGTTAGATTCGGGGATGGTCCATCCCAGTTCTTCTCGGTTAAAATCACTGCAGTAGCTTCGGCCAAATCCGAGTGCGTTGTCCAGGCAATCGGACCGTCCTCGGGAACGATCAATTCACCCGTTTTGACGGCATCGCCGATTAATCCAACCAATGAGGAGGCGTAAAAACCGTTGCGAAGAGACGTGTGGCGCATACCCGACTCTTTAAGCAAATCCTCTGTCGCTGCATGGTGAACCATAGGCGGAAAATACGACGTCGAAGATGAGCCCATATGACTCGTGTACAGCACCCGTCCGGCGCCGGATTTCCTTGCCGTGTCAATCGCGGTTTGGTGCTGGCGGATCCCCGCATCTCCCAAAATGCCGGTTGAAACAAGGAGAACCTGCGACGCGCCTTCAAAAGCATGCAGCAAGCTCTCCGGCTCAATGAAATCGCCATGTCGAACACGTACGCCGCGCTCCTTTAAGTCCTGCGCCTGGCTCACATCCCGAACACTGACGCCAATCTGCTCAGCCGGGATGAGCTTAAGCAGCTGCTCGACCACGCCCCTGCCTAACTTCCCATTCGCTCCAGTAACGATAATCATGTTACTCTCACCCTTTCTTCTTTGTAAAAGTTTGCTTACTATACGGATTTGTGTAACCATATATCGCATAAGCAAAAGATAAAGGGTTGGAGCCCGGTCAACAATCAACAAAAGGCCGGTTTCGTTGAGTTCCCGACACAATCGCCGTTTTGTTTGTTTTTAAGATCCGAAGAAAGCGTGGTTTTAGCATGCCGGTAAATCCCAGCGACCCCCGTGTAAAGAGAACCCGCCAGTTGTTTATTCAAGCCTTTAACGATCTGCTCGACGAAAAGAGGAACATCTATTCCATTTCTGTTCATGACATTGCGAATCGAGCGGTCGTCAACCGCGCAACCTTCTATGCCCATTTTGAAGACAAATTCGCTTTTCTCGCTTATTGGATGACAGAGAAGTTCCAACTCATTCTCCGAAAAAGACTGCCGGAAGATGCTGCCTTCAGTCCGGACAATCTGTATGTCCTTGTTCAGACCGTCTTTCAATTTCTAGTACGATTTCGACAGTACCTCTCGCCGGGAGACAAGCAATTTGAGCCGCTGCTGGAGAACGCCATGCAAAAGGAATTGTATCGTCTCCTGCTCCAATGGCTTAAATCGGAGCCTAAACAGAGCGGCCCGCAAGAAAAGCTGGAAGCTAAGGCTCTTGTGGTCAGTTGGGGCATATTCGGGTCAGCCCTGCAGTGGAGCAGGGAGATTCAAGCCCGCACGCTGGAGTCGATGGTGGAAGAGGTTGTCGAGGTTGTAACGGTTAATTTAGGCTCTTTTGGGGAGCAAGCCACCGGATGAGCTTGAACGTGAATGGCCGCAATCTCCTGCTAACTGCAGAGTCACACCTAAAAAGCCTAATCCGCTTAAGCACCTTCCGGTAAAAACTTGTAAGAGCTAAATGAACAAGTCGTTTGAGCTTCTCAGCAAAGTATGCTCGCCGGTTTCCAGTTATACTGAAAGTATATGTGTTGAAACGTTTATTAAAGGGAAGCTCAGGCTGGCATAACCGAAGGGGTGATACTGAAATGGAAACTAGCGCAATCGCAGGAACGAGTAAGGCGGGAACGTCTATGACGATGAGATCAAGCAAAATGGTCAAGGCGCCATATGAACTGGTAAAGTCTCCGAATCATAATGGGAGCTTGAAGCTGGATGGAATGTCCGTTATCGAATTCTCTTTTTACACGCAAGGCAGAAAAGGAGCTTTTTTTTTGCAGGATCATCTTCTGCTATTCATCAAGTCGGGTGTCTATACCGTTCGCTTCGGTGATCAACAATATACGATGCGGAGCAACGAAATGATGTTTATTCATAAATCGATCGGAGTCGAATACGAGAAAGCGGGCGAGCCCGATTCCGATTACATCCTCGACTATATGATGTTTTTCCTGAACGAGAAGATCGTAGAGGAATTCCTCAAATTCGCCGGCTTAAAACCGATTTATCCTGTGAATGATGTTGTTCCGGTTACCGTCTTTCCGATCAATGCCCGTATTGGAAGCTATATCGAGTCGTTAAAGCCCTATTTCGAGAACCCTGACGAAGTCAAAGACGGTCTGGTTCGCGTGAAGCTGATGGAATTGCTGTTTCACCTAGCCGATTCGAACGATCGTTTGTTGCATCAAATGATGCAACCCATGAGCAAGGACAGAGGCAGCATCGCAATGATCATGGAGGAGAACTTCTTGAATCCCGTTTCCCTTAACGACCTGGCCTATTTGTCCGGCAGAAGCCTGGCTACGTTCAAAAGGGATTTTCAAGCCATATACAACACCCCCCCGCTCAAATGGGTTCGCAATCGGAGGCTGGATAAAGCCAAGGAACTGTTAGCGGCAACAGCGTTATCGGTTACGGATGTCTGTTATTCGACCGGATTCGAAAATATCGCTCACTTCTCCAAAGTATTCAAGGAAAGATTCGGACTTCCGCCGTCGGAGTTTAGAAACAAAATGAGCTAAATAAACAAATAGAATGAGCTTGTAGGCAAAGAAATTCATTCGTCTCCTTGATATTCTTAGCTCATGCGGTAAACGCAGCATTATTAAAAATGAAAAGGTGTTGGAACAAATGAAAAAGGTAAAATTGCAAAATGAAATGATTCCTTCGATCGCTCTTGGTACCTGGTCATGGGGGACCGGTCAAGGCGGCGGGGATGCTGTTTTCGGGAATCATCTTACCGCGGAAGACTTAAGACCGGTTTTCGATTCGGCGTTGAAAGCCGGACTCAACTTATGGGACACTGCGACCGTGTACGGAATGGGAGCCTCCGAAAGCATTCTTGGCGAGTTTGCAAAAGGCCGCGACGATGTGCTGCTGTCAACGAAATTCAATCCGCGAATGGGCGGGCCTGTCGAAGACAGCTTGAACAGCAGCCTGAATCGGCTCGGCGCGGACCATATGGATATCTATTGGATCCATAATCCTCTTGATGTCAGAAGATGGACTCCCGAGCTGATTCCGCTCATGAAAAGCGGGAAAGTAAAATATGCGGGCGTCTCCAACCACAATCTGGAGGAAATCAAGCTAGCGCAAAGCATTCTGGCTGAAGAAGGGCTGAAAATCTCTGCTGTACAGAATCATTACAGCTTACTGTACCGTTCGTCCGAAGAAGCCGGAATTATGGATTACTGCAACGAAAACAACATGGTGTTCTTCTCCTATATGGTGTTGGAACAAGGCGCATTAACCGACAAATACAATGCGCAAAATCCTCTCCCAAGCGGCACCCGAAGAGGGGAGGCGTTTAATGGAGACGTGCTTGCGCAACTGGAAGGCTTGATCCATGTTATGAAGGAAATCGGCAATAAGCACAAGGCGACTTCTGCACAAGTTGCCATCGCTTGGGCCATTGCGAAAGGAACCGTTCCGATCATCGGCGTTACGAGAACTTCCCAAATTTCCGATGCTGCTAAAGCCGCTGAAATCACGCTGACAGCACAGGAAATCCATGATCTTGAAGCAGCGGCGAAAGAGACAGGAATAGTAATCAAAGGTGAATGGGAACAGCCGATGCTTTAATCGCTATAATCCGTATCGGCCCGTATCAGCTCTTAAAACAAGCTGATCGGGCCTCATCCATTCAATCCCTCGCCCTTGTGTTAGGATTTACCGAATGCATCCACTCCCCCAAATAAGTAGATCCCAGGATCATCAAACCACCGATCAGCTGCGTCACAGCTAAGGTCTCTCCCAGCAAGAGGACACTGAACATGATGCCAAACACCGGCTCCAAATAGCTGTAAGAAGCAATCTCGATGGACGACACACGGTGATAGGTTGAGAAATATAGGTTATAGGCCAGGCCCGTATGGACAACTCCAAGAATGCATGTCAACAGGATCTCCGTTCCATCCGCGGCCAGAACCTGCCCCCATTCCCCTTCAGCCAGCACGAACGGCAATAGCACCATGCTAGCCGCACCCATTTGGAGGAATGTAGCCATAGCATGATCCGCTTGATTGGCCGCCTTGCGATTGATGATCACGATGGCCGCGTACAACATGCCGGACACACCACTGAGAATCATGCCCCACATCCCCTGAGACGAAAACCCGGCTGGGCCGAACCCCCCCGTACCTACAACCAGGCATAATCCGATAAACGAGATACCAACGATGCCCACCCGCAGTCGGGTCAGTCGTTCTTTAAGGACGAGTGGGGCCGCCAGCATGACATACACCGGGCACATGTTATAGATGATGACCGCTGTAGAGATATTCGTATTTCGATACCCGTAGAAGAGGGCGGCCCAAGCTAATCCGATCAGTGCGCCAGAAACCAGGTAGGGCTTTGTTTGGCGGAACGAGATCCGTTGGACTGCCGGCCTCCTTCTTATAAATACCAATAATACCGGCAGGGCGATTACTGCCCTTAAGAAAGCCAGCACAAAAGGGGATAGCTCAATATGCCGCGTAAAAACCCCAATGCTTCCCCATACGACCATGACAAGCGTCAATCTCAACCGATCCAATTCAAAGACCCCTTATACCCAGAATACTCCCATCGTATCCGAACCATAAGAGGCCGTATTGTATGAAATTGACGGAACATGCCCTTTCTACAGGCTTTGCAGATAACCCTTGGGTGTGACCCCGGTCATCTTCTTGAATTCCCTGATGAAATGGGCCTGGTCATAAAATCCGACCTGCTCTATGATCTCGAATGGTTCGACTCCTTCAGCGAGCAGCTTTTTGGAGGCAGCGACTTTTAGCTGCAGTTGGAACGCCCTTGGCGTGGTATGAAATCTCCGTTTAAACTGGCGGATAATGGTAAACCGGCTGAGACCGAAGGTATCCTCCAGCGTCTCCAGCGTCCAATTCTCTTGAAACCGATTAACCAGCCAATTCCGTATTTCCATGATCCGCTCCGCTTGATAGCCTTCATCGCTTGGATGGGTGTCCTCCGTTAAGGGCTCCCCAAGCTCCGCCAACAGTTCAATCAATCGACTTTCCAGAATATCTTTATCCTCTTCCGTTTCCAGCAGCCGAATGAAATCCGTTACTTGCCGAAGGGGATCGCCGTATAGCTTCATGACTTGATCAAATCTCAAGCTGCTCTCGTAATAGCGGGGGTCAATATAGAGCATCACAAACCGCCACTGACGAATGTCTGTCGGGGAGCAGCAATGACTCACAAGCGGAGGAATGACAATCCCGTCGCCTTGCCTAAAAGGAATGGTCTCTCTCTCAAAATCCACCTGCGTGGAGCCTTCCTCAATATAGCCGATGGACAATTCGTTGTGCACGTGCGGCTTGTAGCTTTGATAGGTTTGCCGGCACCGTTTGATTTCCACACCATGCAAGATACTTTTATGGTAAGTCAATGTGGAAGAGCTGACGTTCGGATTCATGAACTCTATCCCCCTTCAAAAGCACGTCATTCAGGCGGTGGTATATGTACATCAGGCTACCGAAGTAGTCGGCGGACTGATGTTGACGATTCAACCCCCGTTAGTTCAGCCCTTCGAATGACTGTGACACGTCGTGTTCATCATTTAGATGGCAGTCGTCTTCGGAAAGCCTAGACATACACACCCGCTTACCAAATGAAGCAGTTATCGATTAGACTCATTTTCTTTTCCATTAATGAATTTGGATAGTAATTCAACTAATTCGATTCGTTGTTTTGCAGAAAACTCTCTAAGCAATTTCTCCGATATTTGCTCTTGAACAACTTTTAGATGGTGCATATGGCGAAGCGCTTCCTCGGTAAGCATCAACAACGTGGCACGACGGTCATTCGGATCGGCAGTTCGTTTGATAAAGCCATCACGTTCGAGGGAATCCACTTGTTCCGTAATAGTTCTTGCCTTTAATCCTAATTTAATGGCTAATTCGTTCATTCGAATCTTCTCTGCTTCCCATACTGTTAGAAGAAGAAAACCTCGTGGTCCTGAAAGTTGAACCGGCTGATTTGACGAGGCAAGCTCTACTTCAAATTCCTGACGTACTTGACGGGCTGCATGCAATAGGAGCTGCACTACATCAGCAGCTGGATTATGGCTAGTTGCTTTACTTGACATAAATAAAGTCGCTCCCTTGACAAAGAAAGAAGTATGTAATACATTAATAATCGCAATTGATGAGGTACCTCATTATTACGGACCACAATATAAAGGTAGTCACCCTTATATTACAACTTTCTTTTCCATTTGCAAATTTTAATGACTATTAAATAAGAAAGCGGTGACCTACATGGAAACAGGAAAGATGGAAAACTCAAACAATCTCCACTACTTTGAAAAAGCACCAATTGCCAAAGCCGTAGCGCACTTCGCCATACCGATGATGCTTGGTACGTCGATGAGCGTCATCTATTCGCTCCTGAACGCCTACTTCCTGGGTACGCTCAACAGTACGCCCATGCTAACTGCACTTGCACTAACTTTGCCATTATTTTCAATCATTATGGCGCTAGGAAACTTAATTGGCGTCGGGAGTAGTGCATTCATTTCCCGCTTATTAGGCGAAAAAAGATATGATGATGTTAGGCATGCGTCCGCCTTCGCCTTTTACAGCAGTTTAGCGCTTGGCATTGTCGTGATTGCCGTCGCACTCCCACTGGTTGATTTCATTGTTAATAAACTGGGAGCAACTCCTGATTCCTTTGGTTTTACGAAGGATTATGTCACATTTATGATTATTGGTTCACCGATCATCATATTATTCAACACGCTGGAGAATATCGTGCGTGCAGAGGGTTCGGCAATGAAATCGATGATCGGTATGATTCTTAGTGTAGTCGTGAATATTATTCTCGATGCATTAGTTATCTTCGTCTTCAATTGGGATGTGAAAGGTGTGGCGGCGGCTACTGTCATTTCCACTTTGGTTGCGAGCCTATTTTTTACATTCCACATAGGGAAAAGGAGCCGATTCTTAACATTTTCGATAAAATGGTTTAAAGCTTCTAAAGAAATTCTAGGTAATGTATTTAAAGTCGGTGTTCCCGTCTTTATCATGAGTGTCTTTTTGGGTGCAATGTCACTCCTATTTAACCGTTATCTGGTCGAGTATGGGGAACAGGCAATAGCGGCATTCGGAATTTCATCCCGCTTATTGCAAATGCCTGAGGTTATTCTAATGGGTTTATGCGAGGGAGTTGTGCCATTAATTGCTTTCACTTTTACAGCAAATAAAGTACGTATGAAGCATACCATTCAATTCACGATCAAAGTGATTTTGACGTTAGCAGTTGTGTTCGGTGTTGTCGTCTACGTGATTTCGGATCACTTGATTGGCATTTTCACCAATGACCCGTTATTAATCGAGATGGGCAGCTACATTCTGCATGTAACGTTCCTATCCTTGTTCATTACGGGAATGACTACGTTGTTTACAGGAATCTTCCAAGCGACAGCGCAAGGAACCGCCGCGTTTATTATGTCGATTATTCAGGGCATTACTCTCATTCCTGTGCTTTATATCGCCAATCAAATAAACGGATTCCATGGGGTTGTTTGGTCCCTCGTCATTGCGGATGCCGTCTCGTTCTTTGTGGGTGCTATCATGCTTTATGTATTGCGCAATAAATTGCAGACGGATTTGGAGAGTTTGCCACAATAGAAAGTAATGCAAGCGGAGCATACGGAAGGAGTATCCCGGATCAATGGACCCTTCAGATACTCCCTTTGTTTGGAATTACGCTCTTGCACCGCCATCCACCGGCAGAACGACGCCTGTCACGAATGAGGCGCGATCGCTTAATAGCCAGGCTGCCGCTTGCGCGATCTCATGCGGATTGGCAGGACGTCTAAGAGGCGTCAATGAGTTGCTTTTTTCAATTATATCTGGAACTTGAGCAACTAATCCCTCGATCATCTCGGTCATGGTGGTACCAGGCGCAATAGCGTTTACCCGGATGCCCGAAGGTCCGAATTCAACTGCAGCCGTTTCGGTCAGACTATTAACAGCCCGTTTGGCGGCTCCGTAGACAGATAACCCCGGATTACCTCGGAAGCTGCCCACGCTGCTGTTGTTGACAATGGCACCGGCACCTGCGGTATTGAGCATAGCCTTGATTTCCGCTTTCATTGCCACCCAGATTCCTTTGTAATTTACAGCCTGAAGAAGGTCGAATTCCTCTTCCGTGACCTCTGTTATGGGCGAAAGGGGGGCCCCAATTCCAGCATTATTGAAGGCGATATCCAAGCGGCCGTGACGTTCAACGGTCGTTTGAACCGCCCGTTCGATGCTGGCGGAATCGGCCAGATCGGCCACAATGTAATCGGCTTTGCCGCCTTTCGCGATAATTTCCTCTACTCCGGAACGCAGAGCCGCTTCTGTTCTTGCGACGAGCGTAACCGCCGCTCCTTCTTCGGCGAAGAGTTTGGCTGCCGCCGCTCCGATGCCCCGGCTGGCCCCTGTAATCAAAGCTACCTTATTGCTAAGCATTCCTTCAGAATTGTTATTTTTGTGCTGAGTTGTTGTTTGCATGGTCTGTCTCCTTTGGATTCGGCAATGGTTCTGAAAGGCTTCAAACTGAATTGAAGCCTTATTCTACGACCGAGTATAATTTGCTAATACACTACTGACGAGAGGTTGCTTGATCATAGGTTTCCGAATAATAGGCAAGGAGGGGTTGATATGAACGATAGCGAGCGCCGTTCGGCTCTCGGTGAATTTTTGCGCAAACGGAGGTCTAGCCTTTCTCCTGAAGATGTGGGATTGCCGACGGGGACGCGCCGCCGGACAGCCGGATTGCGTCGGGAAGAGGTTGCCCAACTGACGAATATCGGCACATCCTGGTACGTGTGGCTGAAGCAGGGACGTGATGTGCGTCCATCCATACAAGTGTTGGAAAGTCTAGCTGCGGCTTTAAGGCTCGGCCCCAACGAACGACGCCATCTCTTTTTTCTCGCAGGAGAATCGCTTCCTCCCTACTTGTCTCCTCATGGATAAAGCATCGGATCCGCATTTCAAAGGATACTGGATGACCTTACTCCGAATCCCGCATATGTTTTGGGAAGACGCTCGGATTTTGTGGCCTGGAATGATGCTGCGAATGAGGCTTTCTCCATTTCCTCAGCATCCCCGCCTCATGAATTCAATTTAATCTGGCGGTATTTCACAGACCCAGTATGGAGGGGGCGCTTCAAGGATTTCGACCAAAAGGCTGCGGGAATGATTGCGGAATTCCACACGGCATCTGCCCGCTACGTTGAAGATTCATCGTTTGCCGGATTAATTGAAGACCTTAAACGTGTATGCCCCGAATTTGACCGTCTATGGCTGCAGCATGAAACGCCAAGCTCTCTTGAAGGATTTAAAGAAGTGGAGCATCCTGACATGGGGCATTTGGAGTTTGATCATATTACCCTGCAAATCCCCAATGATCCTGATATGAGAGTGATGATTTACACGCCTCTCCCAGCAACAAGGTCAAAGCTGGAAAAGCATTTTACACACGGATAGAACAAATCAAAAGGCACCCGCTTGGGTGCCTTGATTCCTACGATTCGTCGTGCATGAAATTCCCATGTTATTGATGTCTAACATAGGTGCAGTTGTTGAGGTACGTTAGCGATAGAAGTCAACCATATCTTCAAACAGCCGTTTGATAAATTCAAGATCGCGTTCGTTGAATTTTTCCAAAAATCCGTACATTCTTTGCTTTTCCTTCGTATGGAGCTCATCATGAGCAGCAAATAGCTTTTTGCCGACAGGCGTTAGCCGAAAATACACTTCCTTTTTGTTATCGTTGAGTTGGGCTTTTCGCACCCAACCTGCCTTTAATAATTTATTTGCGATCTTGGAGGTATTCCCTTTGCTTAGATTTAACCTTTCCGCGATGGAAGTGACATTGATCGGCTCCCGCTCTCCGATACACGCAATGGTGTGCAGTTCCGTCATGTTCAAGCTGAATTCCGGTTCGATATGCTTCCGGATATCCTCGAGGTATGCTGCAGTTATTCGGGTTTCATATTGCTCTTTTTGCTGAAGAAACTGAACGAAAAATTCATGAATTGCGGCTTTGTTTTTATTGGCAGTATCCATGATTTTGCTGGCTCCTCGACTCATTTGTTTCATTATATCATAGAATATTTCATGAGAAACAAACGGGTGTGCTCATATTGGGTGGGGTTGACAGAATAAGGAGTGACACCGTACAATGATATAGTTTCATATGAAACTATATTATATGCTATTTTTTTATCATCCCTTTATTAATCAGCATTAAAAAAATTTCATGTGAAACAATAACCAATGAAGGAGACTTGCCTATGGAAATAATGAATCCAAAGACATTGACGGATAAGGTTACATCTGTAATTTCTCATGTCGTGGTAACTTCCGCCTCTAAACTGTGGTAAACCACAACCCGGAATTGATTTCGATTATTTTTGACGCCGGATTTCATGTGTTTGGCCCTAATTGGCCGAAGACAGCAAGTACATATATAGGCGTTCAAGCACTAGCCGATCCTGAATGGCTTATCGAAATAGACGCTATCGTTATCTTCCCATAATATTTAAGAAAAGAGGTTATTTATATGAACTATGATGTCATCCTTATCGGTGGCGGACCTGTCGGCATGATGTTGGCTGGAGAATTGGCATTAGCCGGTGTAAAGGTCTGCGTCATTGAGCGATTAAAAGAGACAACTCCCTATTCACGCGCGCTTACCGTACATCCACGAACCCTTGAAATATTAGATATGCGTGGAGTGAAATCACAATTAATCAATACAGGCCGCTTACTTCCGAGAGGGCATTTTGCCGGATTAGCAACTCCCTTGGATTTCTCGGCGTTGGATTCTACTTCCAATCACACTCTCTTTTTACCGCAGAGTGAGACGGAGAAGGTGCTGGAGGAATGGGCTCTTAGCCTTGGCGCAGAGGTCTGGAGAGAGGTTGAGGCTCTATCTGTGCATCAGGATGAGGATGGGGTCGACGTTAAGATCGCCGGACCCAATGGAGAAACAACATTAAGAGCTGCTTATGTGGTAGGTACGGACGGAGCCAGAAGCTTGGTTCGCAAACAGGCAAATATCTCCTTTGAAGGTACGGACGCGACCTTCACGGCTATTCTCGGAGATGCTGTTCTATCTGATTTGGCTCCTATGAGCGTCATATCCCGGATTACAGAAAAAGGTTTGGTCAGCATCATGCCGATCAATGATCAAATCTATCGGGTCTTAATGATCGATATGGAGAGACGTAACGTCTCTAAGGATGAGCCCGTTACGTTGGAAGAGTTTCGTTCATCGATCATCCGTACGACCGGAAGCGACCTGGGATTGAACGAGGTGAAATGGATGTCCCGTTTCGGAAATGCGACGCGGCAAGCGGGACGCTATCGGAATGGTCGATTGTTCCTGGCGGGAGATTCGGCGCACATTCATTTTCCGGCTGGCGGACAGGGAATGAACGTCGGCTTGCAAGAAGCGATGAACTTAGGCTGGAAGCTTGCAGGAGCAATCAAAGGTTGGGCTCCGGACTGGCTATTGGACAGCTATCATACCGAACGTTTCCCATGGAATACGGCCTTGCTCCGGAATACCGAGGTCCAAACCCTGCTTCTGGACGTGACTCCTCCTATCATGGAACTGCGAAGCATGCTGGCTAATCTGATTCAAATACCGGAGGCTAATTATCAAATCGCCGCACAAATCGCCGCAATGGATGTACATTATGCTCCAGACGCCGAAGCGCCTCCCCATCCTTTAAACGGGAAACGTTTCAAGGATCTCAGCTTAAAGCTGAGAGACGGGCAATTGACGAACTCCTATCCGCTCCTGCACAAAGGTGCTTTTCTTCTGTTGCGCTTCCATTATAATGAACAGGATAGCGGTCAATGGGAAACGTATAGCAACCTTCAAGTCGTACATGCATCTTTGCTTGAGGCAGACGCGGATTGGAACGACGTCCACACGGCGCTTATTCGGCCTGATGGACATATTGCCTGGGCGATTTCTCTAGCAGATCCGAATCCAATGCAAACAATAAATGAAGGAATCACTCGCTGGTGCGGAAACATTACGGATTAGTAATTCGTTTGAGGTAAGTCTGCCTCTTCCTTACCCAGCTAAGGCAAGGTCTGTAGATGATTGAACAAGCACTGTCCTTTACGTCAATGGAATCAAGTTCTTGTCCTCAGGAGGGGATAAAACTTGATTCCTTAAATCCCTCTACGTTATGGCTATCTATGAACCATCTGAATATCCAACGTTCCTCGTCCAGTTCCTAGAGCGAAATCAAAAGGCACCAATCGGGTGGCTTCTGCCAATTTCACTGTTTAGAAAAATATAAAATTGCCGGCAACACCACATGATCAACAATCTCTTCCAATTTCTGATGCGACACCCATCCATTTTCAAGCATAAACGTATAGCGAATTTGCTCAAAAAGAATTAGTTTGGTCGCTTTAGGTGGGAATTTTGTGATTTCTCCCCGTTGTACGGCCCGCTGAAGAACGTTATCCATAATCTTAATATTGGAAGCCGTTGCTTCGGCCAACATCTGGCTTGTCCGTTCTCGCTCCTGCTGGTTAATCATCTCGGAAAACAGCATTTTAAAAAGTTTAAACGGTCCATTGTTGGACTCCAAAATAAATTGCTGACCAACATATATTAAATGATCACGGAGACTGCCCCTGTCAAAATCCAGACTCTTGAATACCCCTTCCGATTGTTGCATCCGTTGTTGGACAGCTGCAAACACTAAATCAAACGGGGTATCCCAATAACGATAAACCACCGAACGACTGGTATTCGCCTCACGAGCAATACGCGCAAAATTAATCGCGCTGTACCCTTCCGTCTCCAGCAGACGATACGTTACTGCATAAATATCATGTTGTAATTGGTCGCCGCGGCGGCGGCTTTTATTTGACTCGGTCATCGCTCTCTATCTCCTTGTACGTTCATTATACAGCAAACTGTATCTTAAATGAATAAGGTCCAACGGTGTATCTAATTGACTCCTTAAGATACAAAGGTGTATCCTAATTATAAAATAAGATACATCAATGTATTTAAAGGAGAGGGAATAATGAAAACTATTGTTTTAGGAGCATCACACGGAGGTTTTGAAGCGGTTGGAGCGTTACGATTGATGTGTCCGGAAGCGAACGTTCAATGGTATGACAAAGGAGACTTCTCCTCCATTCCGGCCAAGGATCTTGAAACCATACAACAACAAGGAGTATCCATTTTCGGCAACACTGAAATAACTAAAGTAGAACCTGGCAAACACCAAGTGGAAATATTCAATCATATGACAGGGGAAACGCGAAAGGAGGGTTATGACAAAATCATTTTAAGTCCTGGTGCAAAGCCATTTATTCCTCCTGTCCCTGGACATCATTTAAAAAACATCGGTACGATGAGCAGTCGACAGGATATATTCAATATGAGAAAACATGCTGCAGATCCAGATATTAAAAACGTTGTTATTGTTGGCGCAGGATACATTGGGACTGGAGCAGCTTCATTATTCGCCGAATCAGGGAAAAAGGTTACGTTAATGGACATCAACGATCGTCCTTTAAGCTCCTATTTAGATAAAGAATTTACGGATGTACTTGAAAAAGAAATGAAAGATCGAAATGTGGAATTGGCACTGGGCAACTCGATTATCGAATTTGTCGGTGATGAAAAGGATAGAGTCGTCAAGGTTGTAACTAAAAAAGACACCTATTCAGTTGACCTGGTTATCTTGTCTGCCGGCAATCGTCCCAACACGGAATGGTTGCGAGGCGCAGTGGAATTATTGCCGGATGGCAGAATTAAAACAGATGAATACATGCGTACAAGTGATCCCGATATTTTCGCCATTGGGGATGCAACAACGGTTTGGTACCATCCCGGTAAAATGCGGATGAATGTTTCATTAGGAACCAACGCGCGTCGTCAAGCCCATTTTGCAGTAAAAAACTTATACGATGCAACTCATCCGCTTCCTGGTGTACAAGGCTCTTCAGGTGCGCAGATTTTCGATTATTATTTCGCTACAACTGGTTTGAATGATAAAACGGCAAAAAAGCTTGGCATTGAAATAAAATCCGTTTACTTGGAACAAGAGACGGCCCTGTTTTCTCCGGAGACGACCGTTATGTTCAAACTGGTTTACGATCCAACAACTTTAAAGATTTTAGGGGGACAAATCATGTCTAAAGTTGATTTGACTGCTAATATCAATACGGTCTCCCTTGCGATTCAAACCGGATGCACATTAGAACAATTGGCCTATGCCGACTTCTTCTTTCAGCCAGGATTAAACACGCCATGGAACGTAATGAATACGGCAGGATTAAAAGCATTACTTCAAGAGAATTTAATGTAACAGACTTTCACTTCGCATCAACGAGGATGTAGAAAGGGCTTTTCCTGCGTCAGGAAGAGCCCTGAAACCCACGACTGCATTAAACCCCTTTAATGAATGTAGAGCAAAGGTGTTCCAAAATTTCATCGGGTGAATAGCCACGAACATCTCTTTGATAAAAATATGAATCAATACTTATGGCGATCAGCAGCATATCTGCTTTAAATATACTATTTGGGCTTGGATGATCCGCTGCTGCCATCTCATCGAATAACTCGACTGCGATTTGATGCATTTTGTTATAGAGCGGATTCTGTGATTGATACGGAAGTCGCTGAGCTGACGCGGACCCCTTGCCTCCTGTTAGTAGTTGTGCCTTCTTCTCAATGAAAGGCATGTAAATTTTGAGAATTCCCTTTAACCGGTGGTCCGGCGGCTCTTGCTGATTCTGCAATAGATATTGCTCTATATCTTCGAAGAACCGAACGACACTGTCTTTTATTAAATCCAAACACAATTCGCCTTTATTGGCATAACGACGATATAGGGTACCCGGACCTATCTGGGCTTCCGCCGCTATCTGATTCATACTTACCTGATCCACGCCGTGCTGCTCAAAAAGTTTATGGGCTGCGACCAATATTCGTTGACGATTCTCGGCGGCATCACGTCGTTCCATTCGCGACTGAATTGCCTTGATTTCCTCCGACATATTAACACCCCTCATGCTAAACTTGGTTCATATTGACATCCGGAGAGCTCTCCGCTTAATATAAAGAGGAGAGCTCTCCGTTTAATGTTAATCTAAATTTAGTGCAAATTCAACAGAACTATGGCCGAAGGAGATTGAGGATGGATTCTATCGCAAAACCTATAAACGAAAAAGCATTGCTAGCCCTATTATTAATTGCCTCATCATTGGCCACGATGAATGTCTATATGTTCAACATTGCTGTTCCATTTATTATTAAAGACTTGCATCTGTCCACTTCCGAAAGCAGTCTGATAACGACGCTGTATGCTGTTGTATTAGCAGCAGGTTCGGGTACGTATGGAAAGCTTACCGATCGTTTCTCTGCACGGTCATTAATACTAATAGGGATTGCCCTATTCACTCTTGGTTCGCTAATGGGGTTTTTTTCGAGCTCTTTTCCGGCCGTTGTAGCCGCAAGAATTATTCAAGCAGCTGGTGCTGCGGCTATTCCCTCCCTAGCGTATGTAGTTCCGCCTAAATATTTCAAACCCGAGAACAGAGGCAAAGCATTAAGCCTTGTGTCTACTACTTTCGCGCTGATGGGCGGAGTAGCCCCAGTCCTCAGCGGATTTATTATTCAACTGTTTGGTTGGCACGGTCTTTTTGTTGTTTCTCTCTTGATCGTATTTATTATCCCATTTGTTGTGAAACACTTCCCTACTAATGTTGCACAAGGGGAGAAATTCGATGTCTTAGGAGCTATTTTATTCTCCTTGTCAGTAGGCATTCTGGTACTAGGAATCAGCCTAAATCCTTATCTATTAATAATTGCTGTTCTGATGCTTATTGCGTTTTCATTCCACATACGCGGGAAGAACGCACCTTTTATCACCATCTCTTTACTCGCTAACAAAGGCTACAGAAATTCCTTGCTCTCTGTATTTGCAGGCACATCTGCATATCCGGCCGCTTTATTTTTATTGCCCTTGGTTCTAAAACAGGGCGGTAACTTGCAAGCAAGCTTGATCGGCATCGTCATGTTCCCAGGCGCACTGATTGGTTCGTTGTTCGGCCCTTACATGGGAGCACTTTCTCGCAAGTACAATGGCAGGATCATTATCCTAGCTGGTCATGGTTTTATGATTCTGGGAGCACTGCTTATGGCGGTTTTGCAAGACATGCCCATCGGCATTGGGATCGTCATGTTCATCTTTGCGCTCGGCTATACCACATTAGTATCATCCGCTGCCAATGTTGTGCCATCGACCTTAAAAAAAGCGGAGATTGGTATCGGGATGGGACTCTTCACTCTTTTAAGTATTTTAGGAGGTGCATTTGGTCCTTCTATTCTAAGTCGATTTTTATCCTTCAATATTAACTTTACAGTCTCCTTTATCATTGTCATCGTTATGTCGGTTATCGGCATTTTTCTAATACTCGCAACACGAGCAGATCATTCCCAAGATGATCTGAACAGGCATCCGGCCAATGGCTTAAAGTGAATTTAAGGGTATCCCAGTGTACGTAGGAACGCTATCAAAAAGGCCTTCCCGCAGCACAAGACCCTAATGCACCTGATCGTGAAGAGGATCACGCTGGACGACAGGAAGCACATCTGCAGCGTCGAGCTCGCGTCCTGACTACCTTTGACCGACACTTTGAGCATTCTGTCACCCTGCAACTATGACAATGTCATACTCTGGCTGACTCGCACCGTACTGTACAGATCATCAAAGTCACACCATGCAAACAATATTAATAAGTATATGGGTACACAGCAAAAACTTCGCCCTACTTGTGATAGGGTTCACCGTATCATCTATATTAGAGCGAAATCGAAAGGCACCCGATGGGTGCCTTCTTGTGTTCATCGTGCCTTCTGCTTGCCCTTAGACTGCCATTTTCCCCACTTTCGTAACTTCTCTCCAACAAGCCCACCATGCCAATACTCTACGCGAAACTGCTCCGCTTCCTTCTTCGCTGGTCTCGTCAAGTCGGACGTTGTGACGAGTAAAGTCAGCATACAGTTGTGGTTTCGCTTAGCTGCGACAAGTTCTCGAACTGTCTGCACAGGAACTAGATTATGATCCGCATAGCATTTGGCCTGCACAGCCGTCCTTTCACCACGCTTGTCCACTATGACGAGATCGACTCCTCCATCATTCCCGCCGACTCCAACCTCATGAACAACGTATCCCTGATCCCGGAAGTACATGGCTAACAGGCGTTCAAACTCGACCCCGTTCAGATCGTCTAATGAACTAGATAGAAGGGCCTCGTCCTGCCTGCATGTCTTCGCGCTTCGATTCGTCTTCTTCCGTGACGGTTCAACTCGCCTTTCCCCTTCGCTAGCAGGACGCTTCTTTCCGCTTCTTCTCTTCTTCTTTGGCTGTAGCAATCCAGCAATAACACCAAGCCCTATAACTGCAAGAAGAAACATTCCATACCCCACTCAAGATGTTCTTTGTCCCATCTTACTACAATTGGTTATAATTTCCTACAAAAGTCTATTCCTTCAGTGACCGTACGGGCTTCGAAACGTTAAGCAAGATGGAAATGGTTAGCCCTGTTATGTCCATTTAGGCTATTGAGATGAAGCACAATCTCACCAATGGCAGCTACGGTATATGGCATAGAAGAAATCAGGCTACGCGAAGCCGCGAGGGAACCAGCAGTCACAGCGATGATTCTACAGTTTATCCCGGTGAAGCAGCATGATGCTGTGATCCAGAGTATGGAGACGGTGACGCGGGAGTATTACGAACCCATCGGCTTGGGCGGGGCGTAACCGCAGCAAGTGGCAAGGGTGGCACTGGAAGATCATGCGTGACGAAAAGAAGAACGAGTGTGATGGACGTTCTCCTTTGGTTTAGCTTGGTTTGGCTTGTGGGGCTAGCGTGGTGATTGAGAGGGGGTGTAGCGTAACTGCCTGTCTATATTATTTCTTTTTTATATTCCAATTCTTTAATGTGGTACACTTCGACATCAGTACATACAAAGAGCTCTGGGTAAAAAATAGCTAGGTTTTGCCCCGTCAGATTAATTGTACTATTGTACTCAATCCCGGCATACTCCGGTTTTCCTTCATGTAAGATACTTTTAATAAAATCGGCTATGTACTGTGTTGGTATGTAATCCAAAACGCTGTCGCTTCTTCTCAAGGCACGTCCAATTTCCATGTTAATGCGATTCAAATGCTCCTTATTGATCGCATGTTCCAATTTGTCGAAGCCCTCAATAAACGGGCTTATATGATCAATCGCCTTGAGATCAACAACTACAATATCTTGCATTAATTCAAACTTCCCTATCGAAACGTAATCAAAGATGCCCGCCCTTATTTCATGAACTGTAGTATCAAGATCATTTGCTAAGTATAAACATCGTATACCCGCTGAATTTGCTCTTCCAGCAGTTACCTTATCCGAAGGAGGGGCACCCATTTGGTCTATAGGGAAGCCATCTTCTGAAGATATGCGCCCTCTGTAAAGTATAGTTCCTTTCTTATACACTTTCCTAATGAAAGAACAATAACGATTTAGAACAGTTAGCTCAATATGATTTGAGTGAAATCTATTGTGGTTCTTTACATTCTTTACAAAATCATCCCAGGAATTCGAACGAAGTAATGAGTGATCTTGGAGGTATTCTTTATCATTTAGCTCTGCTATACCTACCCGTGCATCGAAGAGACTCGGCATACTTGTATATTTCTCAGCACAAAGCGCCCGAATTATTCTATATACTTCTGTTGAAGTTAACTTATTACTAAAGATATGCCAACGGTCGGTCAGTTCGTTGACTAACAACCTCTTCTCTTCATCCGGAAATTCGGAAGGAAGCATTGATTCAGGTGTATATATCTCCAGTAATTGCTCAAAGTATTCTGTGAGTTCTGAATGTATATCGGTATCATAAATGAATACTCTTCTTTTTCCACAAATCGGACAAGAGTTTTCCAATTGTCCCAAACCTTCGATAATGGGCTTTAACTCTCCGTCAACAATACATTGGTTACAAAATTTCATTTACTTTACCCCATCCAGATATCTACTCATAAGTTCCAAGTGATGCATTATGGATAGTTTCTTTACTGTGCCTAGTCCGGGGTACGAACGATTTTTATACATATTTTCAAAAACCCGAACTCCAAATGTATCAAGTTGCTGAGTTTGGTTCCAAATGATCAACTTTTCCAAAGCCTCAGCAAATTTACCTGCTGGGTCTGTGATATCATCATTTGTATCGGATACGAAATGTCGAACTCGCAGGGTCTGATCAGCCGCGAAATATACGATATGGATAGCAATCGCATACGGAGCAAATCCAGACTCTGAATATTCATTGCCAACAACCGAATAATCTGAAAAGCCCAAGTATCCTTCCTGCTCGTAGTAAAGGTGATCCGAAGAAAAGTGTTCATCCTCTGAATCTAGATACTCTACGTTACGGCTTTTCTTGGGGTAGCGGTCTTCAAACATTACTCTCTGTTTTGGCATTCTTCTACGAAATCCGCTTTCGTCCCGTATGAAGTTAAATCGTGGATAGTCGGGAGCATAAGCAGATTCAAAATGGGGAATCGAATCCTGATTAATGCATATGGTAGCAATATCCCGTTTGTTTATTCCTTGACGCTCAAGGGCAGAAAGATGTGCTGATAATTTTCCATCAACATAAAGAAAAGATATAACATCCGACATCTTAAGTATTTCATAAAACCGACCCTTATCTTTTTCATATTTCTCATCAGCTAAATCTTTAATCATACTTCCGACTTGAGGGTTTCGAACTAGCCCCAAAGAACGATCTTTATCTTGAAAAAATGACATTGTTTTTATTAGGGCAGAAGATAATTTTACTGGTTCAACAACCGGCATCACATTTTTACTCAGTAACGATTTCTCAAGCAGTTCTCTTATAGCTATTAGTTCAAACTGTCTACCTCTCAGATAAGGGAAGTACACGGACTAACCTCCTTTTGTTGCAAAAATGAGTTAAGTCTTCTGTAATCATTTGTTTTAAACTCGGAAAAATAAACGAGAAATTTTAATTCATATGGAATTTGTTTATATGATTCCACATCAATTTGCCTACGTCTTTTTAGTGTCGCTACAAAATCCAAATATGCAGCACCCGTATCAATTTGGCAAAATAGTTGCTTGCAAGCCCTGTAATACTCAAATTGGGATGTTTCAGGAAGAGTCCCAAAATGCTTCACAATCAAACTTTCATACTCATGCTTCCGAAGGATTTTAAACATAATATCTTTGTTTAACTGATTGAGGTATTCTTGAGGCTTTTTCTTCTCCTGAATCGTGCCCTTCTTAGTTAAAACACATATTCCTACTGGAGAGTCACCTAACAGCTTCAGTAGTGCATCGACATGGTCCTCAGATGCAAGTACAGATACACGAGTAAACGCTTTGAAATAATTAGCAATCTGTGACTCAAGGCGATCAAGATTATCGAGCTCAGTCTTAATTTCATAAACAACTGCACGTCCATTAATCAAAACAAAATCAGCTTTAGACTTTCCTATTGAAACCTCCGATAAAGCCGTCGTTGTTGTGGGCTTGTGTATGCCGAGCAGCAATTTGTTTAAAATAGTATTTTTATAAAAATACTCATTGCGATATTCTTTTTTAAGCACGCAATATATTTCACTTATGAGTTGCTTGTTATCTTTACCTGAGGGATCAGAAATATATCTACGTATTGCTGAAGCGTATGCATCACTGTAATTACTTTCTACAATTTCACGCAATGTATTTCGTGTAAACACACGGTTTAAAAGTATGGAGTTGTCTGCACCCATGTATTTACACCTTCTTTCGAAAAAATTTTAAGCATCAATGTAGCTTATTTACTCCTATTCAGTGGTAAATCCCAGCTTTTCACATATTTCAATTGTATAGCAACTTAAGAATTACAACAATTATTTTTCGCCGTTACTTGTGGTACGGTTCAGCTTAACGGTCATATCGGCGAAAAGGCGATTGAAGTGTTTTAATCATGGGATAATTGGCGGGGATATGATGCGTACTCATTGTCCGGATATCCTCGTTAGTTCGACTATTTATTTTTCCTTCGTCTTTCAGTACGGTTTTATATATAAAAAATGGTAATAATAATTTTACGTTACAACATTCCCATTATTGAAAAGAGTCTTGTTATGAGTCACTTCTGGTTCAATACCATCTGGTATTTGTTATTAGGTGTCACAACCGTCATTCAAGTAGTCTATACTTTGTACCTTTCGGAAAACCGCTGCAGAACCTTTGCTTTCTATTTGACTCTTGTCGGCCTTCCTCTATATTTCGAAACATTTATCCTTATTTTCCTAGATGCATATGTATATTACCCAATGATTATCCGCAGTCCAAGCCTTGATCCCTTTAATGATGTGTTAGTGGGCAACCTGTTCTCGCAGACCGCTGTGGCAGCATCTGCGTTGTTATTGGCGGTTCGCCAAAAGCCGTTTTCTTGGAATGTGGTTGCTGCCTTCCTTTACTGTGTAGTGGAAGAATTCTTTAAGGCGTTGGGTATATACAGTCAACATTGGTGGAAAACCTGGATGACATTCATTGGACTGCTCCTGATGTTTGTCATTACGAAATGGATGTACTCCCGCTTAGTCCAGGGGCTTCGAACGATATACTGCTATGGCTATATCATATTTGGAATGTTCCCAGTCTGTACTGTACTCTTTTTATGGGGTGTACTCGACTTGTCCGGCCTTATGCGATTTAAGGCAACTTTGCTTTCTAACCCCAAAATAAGCCGGTACGGTCTATATCTAGTCTTTTTTACCATCTCATATCCAATTATGGTATGGGGTTACTTCCGGCAACATTGGATATGGAAAGCAGCAGTCTTTACCGTTGTAGGTGCTATTATATATTTAGGGTATGTATGTCATTTGTTAATCTTTCGAGAAGGTTGGTTCATACCAATAAGTATCCTCATGATCCTTTGGATATACGTTTCGGTATGGATATTAGATAGCTTATACAGAGAACAATTCTAAAGGATAAATCGAAACCATAGCCTGTCTCAACCGTTCAGATCGGTCATTTGTCTGCGTCGGCCAAAACGGACGAGTTATCGGCTTCCGTAAAGGTGATTTCTAAATATCTATGCCCTTAGCATCCTCTCGAGTGTACAGTTATAGCATCAACGTTTAGTTCGATTTTCCGCTTTACCACTATTTATTATAAGGTTCACCGTAACGGGTCTATCGGCGAAATCATTTTAATTAAGAAAAACCGGAGGCGCTTCCTCCGGTCCTCTTTAGGTTATACGTATATCCGAAATCTTGTACTCCGTGCCCAGTACCCCTTAATATTACTTGGGGTATTTTTCTCCTCAGCATGTTTCACACGAAAACTTTAGCGGTACCGAAGCGAAATGAATATCGTCCGTTACCCCTGATGGTTGTCCGGAACGAGCTGCTTCTCCAAGAGCAATTCCGCAGCCTTCCGGAAATACTCCGGATCAAGATCGGACTTATCCAAGTAGCGCTTCATGACGAATCCGTCATACAACATCCTCAACTGCGCAGTCAGCTCCTCAGGCTGTCGCGCCCCCCCTTCCCTTGCAAGTTCTAGAACCCGAGACCAGAAGCTCCTCTGAATGTCCAGCAATTTGACGTGGGCGGGGTGATCCGGATCCGGGAATTCGACCGCCGCGTTCAAGAACGGACACCCCCGGTAATTCGGCGTCCCCATCTGTTCGGTCACATCGCGAATAAGAGCGCTTAGCTGTTCCTTAGGAGAGCCCGGATACAACCGCCTCAGTTTTTCCAGTTTTTCTACTTTCAGTTCATCCCTAGATTCGAGATAAGCAACCGTCAGATCATCTTTCGTCGCGAAACTTCGATAGAAGCTTGCCTTGGCAACGCCGGATTGCTTGATAATCCGATCGATACCGACCGCCCGTATTCCCTCCATGTAAAACAATTCGGAGGCGACCCGCAGTATACGATCTCTAGCCGACTCTTTATTCATCTTCGACCCCCGTTTGCATAGGTTTGGAAAAAGGGCATTGACATGAGACAGATCTGTCTGTATCATTTCAGCTTGATGAGACAGACCTGTCTCCTCCATTATAGGAAACCCTCTCGCCTTCTGTCAATTGAGCGAGTAGTGGGAAAGGGGATCTTTCTATGCCCAAGACATTTTCGGACGATTCCGCACAGCTGGTGCGGAATCGCGACCTCGTCTCCAAAGGAGACGGACGCAGATCGCGTCTGATGCTGCCGGCTCTGCTTTTGTCCGTATTTATGGCCGTGTCGAACGCGTTCATCGTGAACGTAGCCATGCCTTCGATCCAAAAAGGGCTTGGGGCCAGCTTCGCCGATGTACAATTCATGCTTACCGGGTATACTCTTACGTTTGCCGTTCTGCTGATTATTGGTGCACGGCTGGGCGATCGGTTTGGACGCCGGAGAATGCTGTTCATCGGGGTGGCCCTATTCACGATTGCTTCTCTATTATGCGGCTTATCTGTCCAAGTCACTATGCTCATTGCGTCGCGCGTCTTGCAAGGCGTCGGCGCCGCTTTGTTTATGCCGCAGATTTTATCCCTCATTCAAGCCAATTATGCTCCGGAACGCCGAGGGGCGATCTTCGGCATGTATGGAGCGACCCAGGGAATCGCGGCAGCGGTCGGGCAGATAATCGGCGGGCTGCTTCTCCGCATGGATTTGTGGGATCTGGATTGGAGAGCAGTGTTCCTGATCAGCGTCCTGCTCGGGGCTCTGATATTGGCCCTGATTCCGTTTATTCCTGAATCCGGCTCGCCGGATCGCACCGGATTGGATTGGATCGGGGCCGCACTCGCCGCAGTCGGCTTGCTGATGCTCGTCTATCCGCTCGTGCAGGGACAGCGTGAAGGATGGCCCGCCGGTCTCGTCGTCAGTTTGATCTTGTCAGCCCCTGTGTTGGTTTTGTTCGCCTGGTACCAACGGCGACTGTTGTACCGCGCCCGGCTCCCATTTATGAATGTGGATCTCTTTAGACATAAGGTGTTCACGTTCGGCATTCTCGTCGTGCTGCTGTTGATGTCGTCGCAGGGCGCTTTCTTCCTTGTCGCTGCCTACATGCTTCAGCTTGGACTTCATTTCTCAGCTCTGCAAGCAGGTCTTGTAATCGGGTCGATGGGAATGGGCTATTTCCTCGCATCGCTGTTTTCTTCCAAAGTCGCTTCGAAGCTTGGAGCCCATGTGCTGACCGTCGGTTCCATCTTAACGACAGCTGGTTACCTGCTGCTTAGCTGGGCGGTCGAAACGACCGGGGTTTCATCCGATATCGGCGTTTGGATTCCGGCTCTAGCTGTGCTCGGCATCGGTCAAGGCTTCGTCGCCGCGCCACTGACTAATATCGTTTTGGCGAAAATCCGCACAACGGACATCGGCTCCGCATCCGGTGTCATGACAACCAGCATACAGATCGCCTCTACGATCGGAATCGCTCTGATAGGCATGGTTTGGCTTAGCGCTCTTGAAGCTCATACCGGCTCGGCCTCCGCCTATCCCGACGCGTTTAACATTTGCCTATATGTGTTGGCTGCCGCCAGTGCGCTCATCTTGCCGCTGGCATTGATGCTGGCGGGGCGAAAAGGAGCCCGTCGACCGTGAAAGAAAAGACGTCCACTGCGCATCGGCGTAACATTAGTATTTGGACAAATGCAAACGTTCAGGGATGAGGGCGCAAGTAGAGGAAACCACGCAAAATGGGGAGAACCCTTGTGACTCAAGGATCCACCTAGACTATTTCCAAAAAATAGCGTCATTTGTGATAAGGTTCACCTTAACGGATCATCGGCGAAAACAAATGGCGGCCATGTGGCCGCCATTGCTCATCTTTTGCAACTTGTCGTAGACTAATCTCTTATGGTCTTATTAAAGCTTACTTCATCCGATAGAGCAGCAGACATATGCCTGCGTCTCCAGAACCGTACCAATCAACTTGGCGACATCCTGATGGGCCGGATGGATAAGGTATTCATCCATGTCATCAAAGGATGCAAACTTGGTAATCAGAATCAAATCATATGCGGAAGGGCCAGGACGAATGTTAACTTCAGCCTGGACATCGAGAAGAACGTCTATTTTCCCTTTCATGCTCAGCAGAGCGGTTTGAACTTGCTCGATATGCTTCGGACTTTGGTCCTTCAGCTTTAATAGCAAATGATTTACTATCATTTTTAGGTTCGCCTCGTCCCTTATCTGATTAGCGTTCTTCTACTTGTTCCGATCCTTTGGACAGCCGTATCGTCAGCCGCTTAATCTTAAGGTTGCGGATCTGAAAATAAAAATCCAAATAAAGAGGATCCGGGAGGCCGGTTTTATCGAAATCCCCGTCAACCTTAAAAACCACCACGATTTCTTCCTCATGCTGTTTATGCTGTTTGAGTTCAAGCGTTATGTTAGCACCAAAGTGATGTTCTTCACTCCACTTTTTTATAGCAGCTTTGCCTGCCCATTCTTTGCCTTCGTCATGGACAAGAGCATCTTCCGAAAAGCAATCGACATAAGCCTCCCGATCGGGTTTATTGGCAGCGGCTATAAAATCTTGTATAACTTGCGGAAGCAGACTAGGCTCCATAAAATCAACTCCTTTGTAATTTCGTTAAACGGTGCGGATGGTTCCGCCGTCAATGACATACTCACAGCCCGTAATAGAAGAGGCTCTGCTTGAAGCAAGGAAGGCGGCAAGCTCGGCAACCTCCTCAGGTTTGGCCGGTCGGCCGAGAGGAATACCGCCAAGCTCGTCCATTAACTGCTGGCGGGCAGCCAGATAGTCCGTTCCTGCCTGTTCAGCCATTCTCTCGATTAACCGTTCCGCCGATTCCGTTTCGGTAAATCCCGGCGCCAATGCGTTGATTCTTATCCCCATAGGGCCGAATTGAGTCGCGATGTTCTTGCTGTAGTTAACGAGCGCAGCTTTGGCTGCCGAATAAGGCACGGTCATGTTGCCTGGCAATTTACGCTGAATAGAGGATATATGGACAATCACTCCGCTTTGCTGTTCAACCATATAAGGAAGAAATCCGCGGTCGAGACGGACGGATGAGAACAGGTTGGCGTTAAACGTCGTCTGCCAATCCTCATCTGTTATAGCTAAAGCCCCTGCCGTGCTCGTTGAGGAACCTCCCGCATTGTTAATCAAAATATCCAGACCGCCGAACATTCGAATCGTTTCCTGAATCATGTGATCCACACCTTCTGGGAGACTGACATCCGCTTGAATGAACCCTACTCCCTCCGGTAATGCTTCGGGCAGCGATCTTGCCGCAGCTATCACTTCAGCTCCTCCTGCGTGCAGACGTTGGACGATCGCCTTACCGATTCCTCGGGTTCCGCCGGTCACCAGGGCTCGTTTACCTGCAAATTCTTTGCTCATATCCAATAAGTACGGGCTGTTTTCCATCGTTCTGCTGAATCCTCCTTAGTATGTTTGGAATACAAGGCTAGTTTAATCAACAGAACCTGACAGCAGAGTGTCCAGTTATCTAAAATATTTTTCGGCCATTTTACTCGTGCGATTTTTCATCTCCAGCCTGACAGACACCGGCTCAATAACCTCCAGTAGATCTCCATATGAAAGAAGATACTGATAAAGCCATTCTCCGGAAGGCATATCTGATGTGACTCGGAAAGACCCGTCTTCCTGTTTCGAAATGTCCTCTTCCTTAAACTCATCCACGATGCGATAGGCTCCCGCCGGTTCTATTTTTAATACCAGAGGGATTCTAGGCGTTTCGTTAACCCTAACTTCTTCACGAGAAGTCCAGGTAGCTTCCATCCACACCTGCTGAATCTCTAAGAGCTTACTCTCGTCTTCGTCTAAAAGCTGTACATTCGACATCCTGGTAATCTTAAAGGTTCTTAGAGCATTTTTTTCGAAACTATAGGCCTCAACGTACCAGGCTCTATCCTTAAAAAGCAGTTTCACCGGAGCAGCTCTCCGGCTTTTTTGTTCTCCGTCCGCGCTCAAGTAGGTAAACGAAATCACTTTATGCTCCAGAATGGCCTGTTTCAGCAGGACATATAGCTCTTTTTGTTTTTGCCCGCTTCCCCAAGAGGAGAAATCCACCTCAATCCAGTTGGTGCTGTTCTTCCTGAACAAGCTGCTCAGCTTCGAGAGAACCTCGTCGGAATCGGGAAATTGAGCCACGGACAAACTTTGTAAGGCAAAGAGTATCTCATCCTGCTCCTTGTCCGAAAGCAAAGATTTGTTCAGGACAAACCTGTCGGAAAGAGAAATGCCGCCTCCTTTTCCTTGGCTGGTATAGATCGGAACTCCGGCCTGGCTTAAAACCTCAACGTCTCTATAAATCGTTCTGACAGACACTTCGAACCGCTCAGCCAACTCTGGGGCCGTAACGGTTCCCTTTTCCAATAAAATATAAATCACTTGGAATAATCTGCTGATTTGCATCCGCTCACCTCTAGTTTTCAGTATATCCGTTAAAACTGGACAATAAGATGTCAGGTTAGGGTTTTGAGAACATGCGCGGAAGATGTAAAGTCGCTGAACCAATTTGCCAAGTCGGATTTGAGTCTGGTCTACACGATGAATTTTTCGCTGTCACTTATGGTAAGGTTCACGATATCATCTAGAAAGCGAAAGGCACCCTGATGGGCGCCTTCTCCACACGATCCACTATATCCGTAAAATTGTCCGGCACCTCCAATTCGCGCGGCACGGTAAATCGGTACAGAAATCCCTGATCTGTGGCGCGAGCAACGCTTCTAATAGAGGTTAATTATAGATTTTCTTGATAGAAAGCACCTAATTTTTCAACGGCTTTGCTCACTGGCTCGGGCCTGTCGTACAGGTCATAGTGGCTTGCCCCTTCTATAACGAACAAATCTTTCCTCTTAGAAGCTGCTCGGTTATAAAGCTCATGGCCATCCTTGTATGAACCATACGCTCCTTGAACGTCGCCGACAATGACTTGCAAAGGTTGAGTCAGCAGACTTTCTGCTAAATGGAAAGCATCAAAGCCGATTACCGAGTCCACGCTGGTGAATTTCAATTTGTTTGGAGAGTTAGGACTCTGACCTCTTGGTGTTCTGTAGTAATCAACCGCTCCTACAAGATCGATATCCGTCATACCGGCCTCTTCTCTTTCGGCATGACTATTAGGAATCCATTGTGTAACCAAAGGCTCAGCTCCGCGCGCTTCAGCAGTGCGTTGTTGAGCAACTGACTCTAAAATTTTAATCGGATCGCCTTCACCACGATATCCACGACCAATATTAATACCGACAACTGTACCAATTGCTTTGATGCGTCGCTCTGTCATTGAAGCATTTACAGCATATCCGCCTCCTGCACAAACGCCTAACGCACCAATACGATTTTCGTCGACAAAATCTAGTGTAGTTAAATAATCAACCGCACTACGAATATCCTCAACACGCGCAGCCGGGTATTCGGCATAACGAGGCTCACCTTCACTTTCTCCTTGATAGGATGCATCGAATACAATCGTTACAAACCCTAACTCAGCAAGTTTAACCGCATAAATGCCCGCCGTCTGATCTTTACAACTGCTGCCCGGATGAACGCAGACAATAGCTGGATTCTGTTTCTTTTCTTCAGCATGTTCAGGTACATTTAGAATTGCTGCCACTTGCAGCCCGTGTGAACGAAAATTTACATTTTTCTTAGTCACTTTCAAAGTTTAAACCACCTTTTAGATTAAAGTACACTTGTGCGTATTAATCGCCTTGTGTATATTTAGGCTAAAATAAAGGTGCGGCTGATTCAATGACCACATTTCGCAATATGCGTGTTAATACACAGGTTGTTTTCTTTGTGTACAAAGTAAAGGAGGACTTCTGATGGATAAAATAGATCGAAGAATTTTAAAGTCTCGACAGGCTATTCAATCGACTTTTTTGGATATGTTGGATAAGGAAGGGTTTGACGAGATTACGGTTAGGAATATTTCGGAGAAAGCCAACATTGGTCGAAAAACATTCTATCTGCATTTTATGGACAAGTATGATCTGCTAGATAAAATAGTGGATGAGCATATAACACAATTGCAAGAAATATGTGATCAAAAAAAAGACATAGGGCTTATGCAAGGGTCAATATTATGGTTTTATTATTTCGAGCAGCATAAATCGTTTTTTGCCGCATTGTTTAAAAGTAGAGATGCTTCCTCATTTCGCAATAAGCTATTGTCTTTTACTATAGGAGAGTTAAATAAAAAGTTGAATGTGGATTCACAACCAATTATCGATAAACCTATTTTTTTGAAGTTTCTAGGAACGGCAACAATGGGAGTATTGGAATCTTATGTACTAGATGAAGTAGATAGTGATATTGAAACTGTAGCCACGCAAGTTGCGGAGCTATATAAACTGAACATCCAAATGACTTTTCCTAATATCGGATACGCTTAAAACGTTAGTTTTATCTTCAAGGATTTCATATAACGTTACCGTTAAAAATTTGCGTCACTTATGATACGGTTCTACGTACCATCGCAAAAGCGAAATTTAAAGGGCATCCAATTAGATGCCCTTTGTGCTTAAATTCCATGAACGCTGGACTAGACACTATTCATCCTTCAATCGCTTCTGATACATCACTACCGACACAACTGTCAAGACGATCGTCCATGCAAGCATAATCAGAAGCGGCTTGGCAACCTCTCCGATCGCTGAAGTGGTTTGCATCACATCCAGCAACTCGATGAATTGACTGCTTGGCATATAATCAAGCACCTTCAACAGGGGTACATCATCCACCAACAACAGTCCGAATGGCGCTCCAGTAAATAAGATCAACACAGGGAAGACCGACAGGGACGCTTCAAGCAGCGTCTTAGAGAACAGACCACAGATCGTACCCAATGCCGAGTAGAGAATAATGGATAGAATGTTGGCAATCAAGAAAGCTCCGATATTCGCTGGCTCTGAGCCTAATAGATACGTCACGACAGCCAGGACAGCAGAGGAAATTACAAATACAAGGGCGCTTTTGCCGATCAGCACATCCCATGTCGAAGCAGGTGTCATCATCATGGAACGCAGTGTATTCCGTTCCTTCTCTTCCGCAATTAAGCAAGCCTGGATAAAGCTCGTTAACATCGCGAAAGTAAAGTTATAGAGAAAACCGTAAGTCCCCATCTCAGCGGACTCATTCCCGCGATAGAGCAGGGCGAACACAATCGGGAAAAGCACCATAATCGAAATCGCATAATTACGCGTAAACTCTTTGTAATCTTTGATGAATATCGCTTGAATTCGTTTCAATGAGATGCTCATAGTAGCTCACTCCCTGTCATCTTAATGAAGATATCGCCGAGACTTGGTTCCTTCGTCTCTATACGATCGATGAAGCCCCGTTTCATCCAATCGGCAATACGATCGGCAGTTTCTTCGCCTTGCGGCAGCTCGTGAATCTCACCATTAGTGAGTTCAATCCGCACCTGATTGTCCCGATATTGCCTTTTCAGTTCCTTGGGTGAACCGATCGCTTTTATACTCCCTTGATAGAGGATCGCTACACGATGACATAGCAGTTCAGCTTCAGCCATGTTGTGTGTCGTTAGAAATATCGTCGTTCCTTTCTCATTCAGGTAGCGCAGTCCTTTGTAGATATGCGCTGCGTTCACCGGATCCAGTGCAGAGGTCGGTTCATCCAGAAACAACAATTCCGGCTCATGAATAATCGCGCATGCCAGTATGGCACGCTGCCGCATTCCTTTCGATAACACACTGAACCTCTTCTTGCGCTCACCGCTTAAATTCACAAATTGCAGCACCCGATCAATCGAAGCCTTGGGAAGATCATATAATTGACGATACAGCTCTAAATTTTCTTCAATTGTTAGCCTTTCATATAACCCGCTATTATCTGTAAGTATGCCAAAGCGCATCTTCTGCGCAGAATGATGCATCATTCCTGCTGGCTGATTGAGTACCGTTGCCTGTCCATTCGTGGTATTTAACTGTGCAGTTAAAATTTTAATTAGTGTTGTCTTTCCTGAACCGCTCGGTCCGAGGAATCCGAAAATTTCTCCTTTAGGGATGGAGAACGACACATCTGCCAGCGCATCCTTGCTTCCAAATCGCTTTTGGACATGTGTTACTTTGATAACGTCCATCTTCGCCACTTCCTTTGAGTTGATGCCTCAAGCATATAAGGATTTCTTGCCTGAAGCGACCAAATTACGCCGAAATGTAGCGATTTTCACCTGAATGGTACCTATTTATGCATAACTGGAGCTACATTTCCCGGAAATTAAATGTTCAGCAACGACTTTAATTCCTGTAATTTTGAACGGGACAAGGGCACGACCGCATCTTTACCTGTAATTAATCGTAAACTATAGCTATTCTTGGTCCATGTAATAATCTCCCGTACTTTTTGCAAATTCACAATATACGATCGATGACATCTGAAAAATCCGAAGTTCAATAGCCGATGTTCAAGCTCTGTTAGGGTCATCGCGCATTCATAAAGTTCACCACCAACATGAACAATGATTGAGCCCTCCAAGCTCTCGATAAAATCAATTTCAGGCGGATCGAATAAAATGACCTTATCGTTTCTTTTCGTTAATATTTTCTGTATGGCAATATTGACTTGATCTTGCTCCTCTTTCTCCTGAGCACCCGGTTGATCCTCCTCGGAGTCCTGTATATCCAATTGACGAAAACCAGTCCCGTCCAAGCGGTAAATCGTATCACAGGAGATGATCGCATCCTCCAGGTTAGACGTGATGATGAGCACATTCTTATTTCTGGAGAGATCATCCAGCACACGCTTGAACTGTCGCCGCTCCTGCTCCTCCAAGTAGAAATATGGCTCCTCCAGTACGAGCGTAGGTTGATGAGCAAAATAAACGCGCAACAGTGTCATATACATTTTTCGAGAAGAAGGCAGATCCCTAACCTTGGTCTTTCTTTCATCTTTTAAGGAAAAGTAATCCAGCAATGCAGCGACTGGCTCTGATCTGCCCGATACTCGCACTAAAAAAGTGACCAACTCTTCTATGGTCAACCGCATATATTCACCTTGCTGCGCACGGAATACGTAGAACTGTGAGTGGTCCTTGAATTCATTGAGCAGCAGCTGCTTGCGCTGCACATCGGTTATAATCCCAACCGATTGACTCACCGTCAATTCAAATTCAATCGGCGGGAGCAGTAAGTGGCCATTCTGATAGACCGGTTGAAATTTCATTATGTCCTCCTACAATTGCAACAAATTCACGCCCAACATTGGTCATTGTAAAATTTCGCCGTCACTTATGGTACGGCTCCCCCCGATTAATCTTAAAAGCCCGATAAACCTGCTCCAGAAGCAGCACCCGCATCATCTGATGAGGATAGGTCATCCTTCCGAACGACAGCTTCTTGTCGGCGCGTTTGAGCACGGCAGGCGAGAGACCGAGCGAGCCGCCGATGACGAAGCTGACGGAGCCGCCGCCGTAGACGGCCTGCTTATCCAGGTGGGCGGCGAGCTGCTCGCTCGACCAGGTCTCGCCGTCGATGGCGAGCGCGACGACGTGAGCGCCGTCCCGCAGCGCGGCCAGGATGCGCTCGCCCTCGCGGATGCGCACCTGCTCCTCTTCCGCCGGGCTCATCGAGTCCGGCGTCTTCTCGTCCGGAAGCTCGCGGATGTCGAGCTTGGCGTAGGCGCCCAGCCTTTTCGCATATTCCGCCACTCCGTCCATCCAATATTTCTCCTTCAGCTTCCCAACGCACACGATCTGAATTTGCATTTTACCGAATTCCCTCCGTACGAATATCTGCTACTCTTCAGCTTATCCTATTCCCGGCAGCAGACGCAAAAGAAAAGACCGCCTAACGCCCCAAAAAGAAGCGCTAAACGATCTTACTCCCCAAACGATTCTTATGGATTCGTCGACCAGAGCCCCGCATGCTTCAGGACGACGCGAGGGTGAAGCTTCAGCTGCGCGACGATGAACTCCGCCAGATCCTCCGGCTGCATCACCTTGTCCGGATTGCCGTCCGTCAGCTTCAGCTCGATGGCCATGTCCGTCGCGATCGTGCTCGGCGTTAGGGTGGCTACGCGAATGTTTTTCTTGCGGACCTCGAGCATCAAGGACTCGCTGAGACCGATCACGGCCGCCTTGGATGCGGTATACGCGCTCGTGAGCGGCGCCCCTCTCTGGCCTGCCGTAGAAGCGATATTAATAATGTCGCCCGCGTTCCGCTCCATCATCTCCGGCAAAACCGCGCGAGTCGTGTAGTACACGCCCTTGACGTTGACGTCGATGACGTTCGTCCATTCCTCGGGCGTCAGCTCCATGAAGCCGCCGAACTTGCCGATGCCGGCATTGTTGACCAGAATGTCGATGGCGCCCAGCTCGCCGCGAATGGATTCGACCGCCGCGGTGATCGACTCCAGGTTCGCCACGTCGCCCGCCGCAATGGCCACTTTCACGTCGTACGCCTTCAGCTCGTCCGCTACCTTTTGCAGATTTTCCAATGTGCGTCCCACAAGCCCGACATGAATGCCTTCCTGCGCGAACGCGATGGCCGTCGCCCGGCCGATCCCGCGTCCCGCTCCCGTGATTAGCGCTACTTTGCCCGCAATGTTTTGCATCTTTACCGCTCCTTTAGCTTACCGTAAGCCGAATTGGATTCCCTATTCCGGACGGAACTCTTCATAAGGCCTGGAATTCCGAATACCTTCATTCTATCCTATCTGAATGAATTCTTTAAATAACCCGCGTCGGAAAATGATCTATGCGTGCTATCGGCCGCGGGCCATAACCGCCTCTATCTGCTGCTGGTTATCATCGTTGCCGTGTTGGCAGCCTCGGACGATGACTCGTTCGGGGCCTTTTTTTATTAATTACTGTTGACTTAAACCATGGTTTAAGTCGTATCCTAATCCTGTCGACAGGAAAGCCGAATGGGGAGGCCTCCACATGAAATATGTAACGATAGGCGAAGCGGCAGCCAGATGGAACATACCGGAGTCAACGATTCGCTACTACGAGAAGAAAGGCTTATTGCCCTTTATCGAACGCGACGAAGCCGGCAGACGGCTCTTCTCGGAACGTCAGATGGCTCTCTTCGAAATCATTCTTTGTTTAAAAAACACGCAAATGCCGATAGGCGACATCAAGCAATATATGGATTGGGTGGCGCAAGGAGACGACACCGTCGATCTCCGGCTCGAGATGATGAAGAAACACAAGCAAGCCGTACAGGCCCATATCGATTCGATGACGGAGTCCCTCGCGGGAATCGACGTTAAGATCGACCGTTACACGAATCAAATCAACCAAAGAGAAGAGGAACGGAAATGAAGTTATCCGGTAATACGATCTTGATCACGGGCGGCGGTTCGGGAATCGGACTCGCTTTCGCCGAACGCTTTATCAAAGCCGGGAATACCGTCATCGTGACGGGACGCCGGGCGGACGTTCTGGAGAATGCCAAGGAGAAGCTGCCGGGCCTTATTGTCCGGACAAGCGATCTGACGATCGAATCCGAGCGCACGGCCTTATTCGATTGGGTGACGGCGAATTATCCCGACGTGAACGCGTTGGTCAATAACGCGGGGATTCAACTGCGGTTCAACGTGTTAAAAGCGGATGCGAGGAACGACTGGGGCTCCCTCAACCAAGAAATCCAAACGAACGTCGAAGCGCCGATCCATCTCTCGATGCTGTTCGCCCCTTATTTTGCGGCCAAGAGCTCGGCGGCTATCCTTAACGTCACTTCGGGATTAGCCTTTACGCCATTCGCGGTGGCCCCGACTTATTCGGCGACCAAAGCGGCCCTTCATTCCTTCACCATGAGCCTTAGGCTTCAGCTGTCCGATACCTCCGTGGAGGTCATCGAGATTGCTCCTCCGGCGGTGAATACGGATCTCGGCGGACAAAGTCTGCATGTGCACGGAGAGCCGCTGGATGCCTTCGCGGACGGAATCTTCAAGGGCTTGGAAGAGGGCAAGTCGGAGATCGGTTATGGCACCTCCGAGGCTCGCCTGCGCATGTCGCGGGATGAGATCGACGAATACACGGCCCGCATGTATGAAACGACGAAAAACATGATCGAGTAAAAGGGTCGAACGAAACGGACTAGCGTAATTCCCTACGCTAGTCCGTTTCGTTTTGTTCATTTTCTGCCTTCTTGAGCTGCTTTCGCTCGACATGGGCCTTTCCCCATTGGTGTAAGCTTTCCAAAATCGGAGCTAGTGTCCTCCCGTATTCCGTGATGGAGTATTCCACCTTCGGCGGGATTTGCGGATAAATGACTCGTTTAACGATCTCATCCTCCTCCAATTCGCGCAGATGGAGCGTAAGCATCCTTTGAGTGATATCGGGCAGCAATCTTCTGAGCTCATTGAACCGCAAAGGTTTGCCTTGAAGCAAATGATACAGGATGATCGGCTTCCATTTGCCGACGATCGAATCCAGCGCCGCAACGAATTGACATTGGACCGGGTTCTTTTGCATGCGTTGGCCTCCGTTACAGTACCTTTTTTCATACTATACCACATTAAAGAGCGTACTTCACAAATAAATTATATATTATATGATCAATGTAGAAAGTGTAATTAAATTAATTACAGAAAGGAAGTTTATTTCATGGCAACTGTTTTGTACATCACCGCACATCCCCTTGATCCCAAGGAATCTTATAGCCTCGCGGTAGGCGAAGAATTTATTGAAGCGTACCGGGAAGCAAATCCAGCGGATGAAGTCGTTCATTTGGATATGTACAAGGAGAATATTCCGCCATTCGATGCCGATGTTTTGCGCGGTTGGGGCAAGCTTCGGTCGGGTTCGTCTTACGATCAGCTGTCCGATGCCGAGAAGTCCAAAGTAGCTCGTCTTGAGGAGATTGTGGATCAATACGTGGCCGCCGATAAGTACGTGTATGTGTCCCCCATGTGGAATTTCTCGATCCCGCCGGTTATGAAAGCCTACACGGATGCGACCTCCATCCCGGGCAAAACTTTCAGATATACCAAGAACGGTCCTGTAGGCCTGTTATCCGGCAAGAAAGCCCTGCACATTCAAGCCAGCGGTTCCGTTTATTCGGAAGGTCCTCTCGCTCCGATCGAGATGGGATACAGCTATCTGAATAAGGTTCTGCAGTTCTATGGGATTCAATCGGTCGAAGCCATTTGGGTCGAAGGAACGGCATCGTCAGAGCAAGCTCCGGCTATTAAAGAAAAAGCAATCGCACAGGCTAGGGAGGTTGCGAAGCGTTTCTAATAACAGGCTGAGGGCACCTTCTTAGGAAGGTGCCCCGCTTCGGTTCGGCTTTATCGGATGATTTACTCCTCGATCAGCGTAAACTCGACCACCGTATCCCGCTCATCCGGCAGCGGGTACGTGTAATGCTCCGGCCGCGCGAAGTTGAAGAACGCGTCGTCCGGATACAGCGTCGCGTTCCAGGGACGCGACACGTAAGCCTCGCTGCCGTCGGCCAGCAGCCTGGCTTGACCGATTCGCCCCGCCAAGCCCGCCAGGTTGATCGGGCCGACGCTCTCCTCCAGCACGTGCGCGTAGAGCTTGTCGCCCTTGCGCGTGTAACGCCCCCACTCCGGCTTCGGCAGATCGGCCGCCCCGCAGCCGTAAATGCTGTCTCCGTTGCGGCGCATCCACTCCCCGACCTCCTCCAGCACGTTCAAGGATTCGCGCGGAATTTCGCCTCTTGCGTCGGGGCCGACGTTGAGGAGCAGGTTGCCGTTCTTGCTTACGCACTCGACCAGCTTGCGGATAACCGTCTTGGCCGTCTTGTACGCACGGTCGGACGCGCAGTAGCCCCAGTTGTTGTTCAGCGTAATGCAAGCTTCCCAAGGGATCGGGTTCCCCTCTTCGTCCGTGACGCCGCTCGGCGGAATGATCTGCTCCGGAGAGGCGAAGTCGCCCGAGTACAGGCTGGGATTCCTCGTATAGATGGAGCCCCCTTCCTCTCCGCTTGCCTCCAGCCGATTGTCCACGATAATATCCGGTTGGAGGGATCGGAGCATCTCCATCAGCTCGGTCGCCCGCCACGCCTCTCCCTTCACCTCTCCGTAAGAGAAATCGAACCACATGATGTCCAGCTTGCCGTAATCGGTCAGAAGCTCGCGCACCTGGCCGTGCATGTAGTCGAGGTAATTCGTGAACCGGGCCGGATCTCGCTTGTACGCCTCGCTGTCGCGCATCGGATGAATGGAATCTCCGTACGCGGGATAATCCGGATGATGCCAGTCGAGCAGCGAATAATAGAGGCCGACCTTCAGCCCTTCCGCGCGGAACGCATCCAGGAACTCGCGAACCAGATCTCGCCCGCTCTTCGTGTTCGTGGATTTGTAATCCGTAAGCTTGGTGTCGAACAAGCAGAAGCCGTCATGGTGCTTGGCCGTCAGCACCGCGTACTTCATGCCCGCCGCCTTGGCCGCCTTCGCCCACTCCTTAGGATCGTATCTCTCCGGATTGAACTCCTCGTAATAAGCCTGGTAATCCTCGACGGACAGCCGTTCGAAGCTTCGTACCCACTCGCCGCGAGCGGGAATCGCGTACAGCCCCCAATGGATGAACATTCCGAAGCGATCCCGAAGGAACCACTTCGTCCGTTCGGTTCGTTGCTCGAGGTAAGATGAATCGGCCGAAATACTCATTGCGCAAGCGCCTCCATATGAATCATTTTACCCTTAGTCTAGCAACGAATTGTGTTACTCTATAGGCAAGAAATTAGCCTTTATGGGGATCAGATTAACCAAACGACAAGGCGAGGTGAAGCCGGCATGCCGATAACCCCGAATCCGAACCCCGCCTTCCTCGGCGATATGCTCGAGCAGTTGCAGGTTCAACTGGTGGAGACCTACTATACCGAGTGCACGCCGATGTGGCGCGAGATCGATTACGTCCCTTCTTACAACAAGCTTTATCTGATCGCCGAGGGAGAAGGCTGGCTGCGAATCGACGGAGAAGAATATCGGCCCGTTGCGGGACAGCTCGTTCACATGCCCGCTCATGTCCTGCAGTCGTACTCCGCCCTGGAAGGCCGGCCTCCCTACGCCAAATATTGGTGCCACTTCACGGCGACGATGGGAGGAACGGACCTTTTCCAATGGCTCGATCTACCGCATGTAATCAACGTTTCGCCTTCTCTCATGGTCAAGCTCGTCGCGCTGTTCCGGGAGCTGACCGAGCTGTATCAAGACCGAGGCTATCTCGCGCGCATCCGCGAGAAGGCGGTACTGCTCGAGATAGTCGCCGGCTTCCTGTCGGAAGCGAGCCCGCAGCCGCGGATCGTTCCGGGCAGGAGCGGCGAGCTCGAGCGAATGAAGCGGATCGAAGCGTATATCGACGCCCGCATGCACGAGACGATTACGCTGGAGCAGCTGGCCAAGCACGTCCACCTTCACCCGAACTATCTCGTTCGTTACTTCAATAAGCATTTTGCGGTCCCGCCGCTCAAGTACCTGAACCGCAAGCGGATGCAGAAAGCCAAATCGCTGCTCCTCGCGACCGATCTAAGCGTGAAGGAGATCGGCGAGCTCGTCGGCTACCCCGACACGAACCACTTCGCGAAGGCGTTTCGCAAGGAAACGAGCTGCTCCCCGACGGTATTCCGACTCCGGGCGGTCGCCGGGAACGGCCGCGCGCCGCACTGACGAACGACGCCCCCGTTAAATCTTTTTGCGGTTTCATTCATGAAACCGCTTTAGCGCACTTATCGTAGTAGAAGTAATAAGCATTAGAAGGAGAGAAGCGAGAATGTCCATGTTCAAAAGAATGCTCGCCAGCGTAGGGATCGGCGCGGCCAAGGTCGATCTCATGCTCCATCAAGAAGCGGTGACGGCGGGAGATACGCTCAGCGGAATCGTCCGCATCGAAGGCGGTCGCGTGGATCAGCAGGTCGACGACGTCTACGCCTACGTGATGACGCGTTATTTGAAGGAACAGAACGACTCGAAGATCGAATCGGACGCGGCTATCTCCAGGGTCTTATTGGCGGGAGGATTTACGGTGCAGGCGGAGCAAACGTATGAATTCCCCGTCTCGTTCCAGCTTCCGCTGCATACTCCGGTTACCTTGGGCAGGACTCCCGTCTGGATCCAAACCGGCCTTGAAATCAAAGAAGCGATCGATCCGAAGGATCAGGATTATTTGGTCGTCCAGCCGCATCCGCATTGCGCAGCCGTGCTGGAAGCGGTCAGCGAGCTGGGCTTCCTGCTTCGCGACGTGTCCAACGAGTACTCTCCGTACTACGGCAAGACCAACGGGCAGCCGTTCGTTCAAGAGTTCGAATTCGTCCCGACCTCGCAATTCCGCGGCCAGTTGGACGAGTTGGAGATCATCTTCTATCCGGACGATGAAGGCGTCAGCCTGCTGCTGCAAATCGACCGCAAGGCGCGGGGCTTGGCCGGCTGGTTAGCGGAGGCGACCGACGCCGACGAGCGATTCGTCATGCTGCGCTTCGATCGTCACCAGCTTGCTTCCGGAGCTCGAGCGATCGCCGGTCGATTGACCGAAACCATTCTCAGGCACCTTTAAACGAACCCGTGACGCACCCGATTCGCTATTGTCAGTTCGAGCTCCATTCGCTATAATGACTCCAATGATGAATGGAAGGGGATCGGTTCCATGAACCCGATCGTACTCGAACAACTTCATTATTACTTCCTTAAGCGTTAGCACTTCCTGATTGGATCAGGGAGGGCTAACGCATCTCGCGTTGGCCTCCCTGCGGCATAGAACGCGCAGGACCAAGAGGTCCTGCGCGTTTTTTATTTTCAATCGGAAAGGAATGGAGAACATGCGAAATGTCAAAGGTACGTACGATTCCTTCGGCCCGGATCAAGCGCTGAGGAGCAGCATTCAGTCGGTAGCGAGAGAGGCGTTCGAGCGGTACGGTTACCGCGGCAATGATTCTGCCGTCCAACACAGGACGGACGCGGCGGGAATCGGCGGCGAAGGTTCGGCGGCCGAGCTTCTGCTTCTGGCCGCGCTGCTTCGGGACCGGGGACGGGAGCCCGCGGGGCGGCCCCCCGTTCTTGCGGCCGTCATCGCCGTCGGCGACGGGGACGGCGCCGATGCGCTTCGCACGGCGGCTCTCTTGCGAGCGGAAGGCATTCCGGTTCGCCTCGGACCAGGCGATGCCGACGTCCGGTTCGCCGTCTTGATCGGCGAGACGGAGCGCCGCCTCGGCCAGGTTCGCCTTAAGGATATGGCCGATCGTAGCGAACGCGTGGTGGATATCGAAGAGGCGATTTACATCCTTGAGAAGTATTCCTGAAGTGAAGAAACCTATTCCCGACTGAAGAGCTTCAGGTTTTAGGCGAGGTTAGAGCGCGAGATGATCTCAGACGAGACTATCGCGCTGCCGCCGCAGAAAGACTCGGCGCAATAACATCCTGTCGCCGAGTTCGTCGATATCGACGCAAAGAAGCTCCCCCCCTTCGGGAAGAGCTTCCTTACCCTTTATCTAACCAGCCGTATGAAGAGCCTCAAGAGCCGCTTCCTCGCTAGGAAGGAAAAACACCTGGCTCCCCTTATTGCTCTCATAAATAAAATCCTTCAAGCTCTTGCTCGAATATCCGTCGTAATTGCCGACGATCGCGAGCTTCACCTGGTAGTTCACGTACTTCTGCAGGACCTCTCCCGCCAACCGCGTGCTGAGGTCGAAGAACGCCTCCGAGACGTTCTCCTTCCGAAGAAGCAGCTTGTTTACGCCTTCGTTATACTGCACTGTCGCCAACAGGTCGAGCGCTCCCTGAACGTCCTCGATCAGCACTTCGTCGCTGTCGATGATCGCCACGCCGGAGCTTCCTCGCCAATCTACCCGAACCTTCACCCGTATCACCCTCCTAAACGAATCTCTCCTCCGGACGGCTCTCCGCCGCCGCCCGGATCCTGGCTTCCAGCTCCGCCGCTTGCGCCTTCGCTTCCGCTAGAGGCAGCGCTCCTTCCGCCTTCCATATGTTCGTATGCCCAACATGCTCCTTCCACGCCGCGCTAAGCAGGCGGTGACGCTCCCATACGAGCGGGTATGCCGCCGACGCTCCTTCCGGATCGTCCACATAGCCCGGCTCGCTCTCCGGCTTCACGCCGAACAGCTCCGCCAGCAGCGACTTCGCGATCACCCAATGCCCTTGCCGGTTCGGATGAATCCCGTCTCCCGTCCGGTATTCGGGATCCTTCTCGCGAGCTTCCCGGATCCACGCCAGCATGGGCTCGTGAATGCTCGCGACGCCGTCCGCCCGGCTCTCGTCCAGCTCCAGCACCCAATCCGCATACGTCTTGAGCACCGCCTCATAGTCCTCGTACGGCGTATCGTAGCTGAACTCCGCCGCGTTCGCAGGCCGCAGGCGCTCAGCCGCCCGATCCAGCGCCCCCGGATCGAACGGAGGAGGCGTCACCGCGATCGCCTTCGCGCCCGCGGCCCGGATCGTGCGGAGCAATCGGCGCATTCCCGCCTTATAAGCCTCGAACCGCTCCTCGGAGAGCGGATAATAGATTCCGTCGTTCATCCCGTAACAGACGACGACCCACTCCGGCTCGGTCTCCGCCAACGCCCGGTTCAGGCGATCGAACACGCACGGGCGCGGGAACGGATGCGCGGGCTCGCTAAGGCCCGACGCCGTCTCGCTGCTGACGCCGAGGTTAATGAGCTCCAGTTCAACCTCCGGCTTCCGAAGGCGAAAGTACGCGTCCAGATAGCTGATATAGGTTCCGTCGTCCGTAATGCTATCGCCTAGAAAAACGATTCTCTTCTTAGCGGGAATCGTTGCCTTTTCCCCGAACATCGGCATCCTGCAGACCCTCCCTGTCAAATCTCGCTTCGTCTATTCTAGCACCGCCGTCCCTTCCGCACCATATTCCGGATCGATAAGGTGGGATTGCCTGCCAGAATTTATCCCTTCCCTTGCCAATAGGCAGCGCTTACACACCGAAATGGAATAAAATCGCGACGAAAAGGTGCGTTTTTTGGCTTGAAACACGGCTAAAATCGAAGAGATGATGTATAATAGGGAATTGAATTGCAGAGACAGGAGATTGGAGGACGAGCCTGCTGGGAGCTGCCTGGTTCGTTACGGCCGCTGGTGTGCAAGAAAGCCAATCAGGAGAGACTAGGCTAAGAAGGATCCCGCAGACCGTGTCCCGATCGGGAGTTGCGGCAAGACCATAGAAGCATCGATTCTAAAACAGTGTAGGAGGCAACAACAATGGCATTGGAATCCATGAAAGACATGCTTAACAAAGCACTCAAAGAAGGTTATGCGGTAGGTCAGTTCAACATCAACAACCTGGAATGGACGCAAGCGATCCTGGACGCCGCTCAATCCGAGCAGTCCCCGGTTATCCTCGGCGTATCCGAAGGCGCGGCTAAGTACATGGGCGGCTTCAAGGTTGTAACGGCAATCGTCAAGGCTCTGATCGAAGAGTCCAAGATCACCGTTCCGGTTGCGATCCACCTCGACCATGGTTCCAGCTTCGACAAGTGTAAGGCCGCTATCGACGCAGGCTTCACTTCCGTCATGATCGACGCTTCCCACCATCCGTTCGAAGAAAACGTCGCTACGACGAAGCAAGTCGTTGAGTATGCGCATGCTCGCGGCGTATCCGTCGAAGCCGAGCTGGGCACGGTCGGCGGCCAAGAAGACGACGTTATTGCGGACGGCGTCATCTACGCGGATCCGAAGGAATGCCTCGAACTCGTTGAGCGCACGGGCATCGATTGCCTCGCTCCTGCTCTGGGCTCCGTTCACGGTCCTTACAAGGGCGAACCGAAGCTGGGCTTCAAGGAGATGGAAGAGATCTGCAAGACGATCAACCTTCCGCTCGTTCTGCACGGCGGCACCGGCATCCCGACCGAGCAAATCAAGAAGTCCGTTTCGCTCGGAACGGCCAAGATCAACGTGAACACCGAGAACCAAATCGAATTCACCAAGGCTGTTCGCGAAGTCCTTGCAGGCAACGCCACCGTTTACGATCCGCGCAAGTTCATCGGCCCAGGCCGCGAAGCGATCAAGCAAACGGTTATCGGCAAGATTCGCGAGTTCGGCTCCAACGGCAAGGCATAATTTAGCAGGCTGACGCCTGATACGACCGCTCGAGATCCTCTTTGGGGATTTCGGGCGGTTTTTTTCGCAGAACACGCCAAAAGAGGGTTGGGAAACCCCTGCATTATTTGTTACAATGAGTGAAAATCGCTCGCACAAGGGGATCGTTATGGACTACATCAGCACTAGAGGTCAAGTAGGCGCGATCGGCTTCGTCGACGCCGTCCTGATGGGACTGGCCGATGACGGCGGCTTGCTCGTTCCGAAGCATATCCCGCAGCTAACGGCCGATACTCTCGCGCAGTGGCAGAAGCTTTCTTATCCGGAGCTTGCGCTCGAAGTGTTCTCTCTATACACCGGCGGGGAGATCCCGCGCGAAGACCTGAAGAAGCTCATCGACGACAGCTACGGCACGTTCCGCCACGAGGAAGTGACGCCGGTTCGCCGCGTGAACAACAACCTGCACATTCTGGAGCTGTTCCATGGGCCGACCTTCGCCTTCAAGGACGTCGCTCTTCAATTCTTGGGCAACCTGTACTCCTACATCTCGCGGAAAACGAATTCGATCATCCATATTCTCGGGGCAACGTCGGGGGATACGGGAGCTTCGGCGATCGAGGGAGTGCGCGGCAAGGAAGGCATCCGGATCTGCATCCTTCATCCGCACGGCAAGGTGAGCAAGGTGCAGGAGCTGCAGATGACGACGGTGGACGACGCCAACGTGCTCAACCTGTCGGTCGACGGCAACTTCGACGATTGCCAGCGCATTATCAAGGAGCTGTTCGCCGACGTGAAGTTCAAGCAGGAATATCACCTGCGCGCGATCAACTCGATCAATATCGCCCGAATTCTGGCGCAGACGGTGTATTACTTCTACGCTTACTTCCAACTGGCGAAGCAGGGCCACACCGGCCGCGTGAACTTCAGCGTTCCGACGGGCAACTTCGGCGACATCTTCGCCGGTTACCTGGCCAAGCGCATGGGATTGCCGGTCGGCAAGCTCATCCTGGCGACGAACGAGAACAACATCCTGGAGCGCTTCGTGACCGAAGGCGTCTACCAGCCTGGCGAGTTCCACATGACGTACAGCCCGTCGATGGACATTCAAGTGGCCAGCAACTTCGAGCGCTACCTGTACTATCTGTACGGGGAAGACTCGGCGACGATCTCCTCGATGATGGACTCGTACAAGAAGGAAGGCAAGATCGCCATTCCGGCGGAGAAGCTCGCGCAAGTGCAGCAGGACTTCGCCGCTTACGGCGTTCAGAACGACGAGTGCCTCGCCACGATCGGCAATTACCACGACGAGTACAGCTACCTGCTCGATCCGCACACCGCTTGCGGCGTCGCGGCCGCCGAGAAATTCACGGCGGAGGACGAAGTGACGGTCGCGCTGTCGACCGCCCACCCGGCGAAGTTCAACGAAGCGATCGAGCTGATCGGCATCGAGCAGACGTTCCCGCCGCAGATCGAAGCGCTGTTCGACAAGCCGCAGCACCAGAAGCTGGTCGGCGGCTCGAACGAAGAAGTGAAAGCGGAAGTCTTGAAGTTCTTCTAATCGAACGAAGAAAGGCTGTCGGCATCGCAGGGTGCCGGCAGCCTTTTTTATCAATTGCTCCCCATAACCTCTCCGGTCTCCAGCCAAGTCCTCATCCTCGACAGGACGATCGGCAGCTCGAACTTTCGATTTTCCCTCTTTTTCGCTTCTAAGCGTCTCTCATGCCGGCTCCGCCGCGTCCACCAAATACCCGACCGTGTCCGGAGACAGCTTCCACACTTCGTTTTTCTCCGGGTTAGGCGGGTAAATCTTCCCTCCTCCGCCGCTCTCTCTAAGATCGCTTAACAGAAAAACGACCGCTTCCCGTTCGTCATCCCCAAGCAGCTCTATCCGATAAAGCGTGCCGCTCGGCTCCGGTTCCTCGAAGTAGGTTCGGGGGATGATGCCCAGCCTCTTCTTCACTTCCTCCAATTGCCCGGCATCGCGAAACTCGCGAAGCCTCTCCGTGCCGTCCGAATTCAGCACGCGGACGGAAGCGACCCGCTCCGGCCAAGGGAACAGCCTTTCCCGTTCGCGATCCTCTTCATGTTCCCTAACCATCAGGAAGAAGAAAACCATCCCCATCGCCGTCAGAACCGCAAGCCCCAAGCAGACGTAACCGGCCGTCCTAGCGAATGAGGATTGCCCGTACGGCCGGTGCCGCGGATTCCGCCCGCTCCGGTCCGTTTCCATGCTCCGCCCGTTCCGATCCATCTTCACGCCCCCCGCCGCCCCTCTATTTTCCAATTAGACGGATACTCGGGCATGAAGGTTGCTTAGCCTCTATCGTCTATTCTCTCTTAATCGATTATAATATTAGTTAATTTTAGGATTTATAACCATTGGGAGAGGGTTGGAAAATGCCGATGGAGTTGGACCAAACGCTAGGAAGCAAGGTTGAGAGAATGGACCGCTGGCTGGTAAACGCCAGAAGGAAGCTGAACGCTTCCGACATCGCCCTGCTCATCGAGCTGATTTATAGCTTCGACATCGACTCTCTCCCGCCTTGCCCCGGGCAGGGAACGGCCCGGGAGGTCATTGAGCGGTATTTGGCGGAATGCGAATGCGGCCTCGCCGGCTCCCCGATATCCGGACCGCGGCTGCGCCGGACGCTGAACGAGACCTTCGGCGTCAACCTGGACGCGCTGTCCGCCCTGGAAGGATCGCGAATTTCGCTTTTCTCCAAGAACCAGTGGATGCTCCGGCAGGAGACCGATCTCTTCATCGTTCATACGGGAGCCGGCGACATCGACGTTCGAATTTATCCGACGTCCTACTTCTGGATGAGCTACCCGTCCGACGCGCTCCCCGAAGATTACATGCATGCCATGCTCCTGCTTGGGTACGACTACGACGAGAACTCCAGCAGCCATTCCTACTGCAGCCCGTCCGGCGAGGCGGTCCCCGACTCGTTCAAAGGCCGGACCATCCAGACTCTCCGGCAGATGATCTCGCGCTCCTTCTCTATTCGTTAGCTTCTATTTGCCGAAGGAAGACAAGAACTTCACCCGGTCTCCCATCGGAGGCGTGTTGTTGTCCTTAAGGGCGATCTCGAGCAGTGCCGGTCCCTTCGTGCCGAGCAAGCGGTCGATCGCAGGCGAATCCAGATCCCCCAGCTCCGACGCCCGGTAGCTCGGAATCCCCATGGCCGCGGCCATCGCGGAGATATCGATCTCCTCTTGCTCGAAGGAAGGGTGCGTGCGCTTGAACTGCAGCGAATGCCCGTGATACACCATGCCCAGGCGGGCGTTGTTGACGACGACGAACAGGATCGGCAGCCCGTATTCCTTGGCCGTCAGAATCTCCATTCCGTGCATGAAGAAGCAGCCGTCGCCCGTAAGGCAGACGACCGGTCGCTCCGGCTCCGCCAGGCACGAGCCGATCGCCGAGCCGATTCCGCTTCCCATCGCGCCGAAGTGGACGTTGATGCTGTAGGAGTCCGGCTCGAGCACCTTCATGTGATGGATCGCGTAGGACATGAATTCCCCGATATCGATTGCGTACCTCGTATTGGCCGGAAGCTTCTCCTGCAGAGCGAGAAGCGCGTTCTGCGTGTTGTATTCCAATCGGAGCGCCTCCTGCTTGGGCTTCTTCGCCGGATGAGGCGGCGCCTCCGGCCGTTCCGTCTTCGCCCCTAGCGCCCGCAGCTCTTCCAACAGAAGCAGGAGGCTCAGGTTGATATCGCCGAGAACCGGAAGATCGACCGGATACTTGCGGCCGAACACCGTGGAATCGAAGTCCATCTGAACCGTGTACCGCCCCTTCGCGAGGCTGGCGTTGTAATTGTTCGTCGCCGTCTCGCCCAGGCTGGAGCCCGCGATCAGAAGGGCCTGTCCCCCTCCGTCCGCGATCAATCCCGCGGCCGCTTCATGGCCCGCGAAGCCGAACACGCCGACGAGCAGCGGATGATCCTCCGGAATATATCCTTTCGCTTGAGGGGTGGCGACGATCGGCCAATGAAGCAGCTCGGCCAGCTCCAGCAGCACGTCCACCGAGCCGCGGATCCCTTGGCCCGCCAGAATGACGCCGTCCTTGCGCTTCCACAGCTCCTTGGCGGCTTGCCGGATCGTCTCCAGGTCGGGAATGATCGGCTTGCGCGTCGGGAACGGAGGAAGCTCGGGCTGGCCGACCTCGGCATGCTGCACGTCGATCGGGATCGCGATATGCACCGGGCCGGGAACGTCCGAGACCGCGATCTGGCAAGCCTTGGCCAGCTCGGGCAGCAGCTCCTTGGCGTCCTTCACGAGCGCGCTGTACTTGGTGACCGGGCGGAACACGGGTGCCGCATCGAGCTCTTGGGAAGCGTTGAGGCCCATCGTGCCGACGGGCACGGCACCGGTAATAAAAAGAACCGGCAGATGCTCGCGCATCGCGTTGGCGGCCCCGGTAACGAGATTCGTTCCCCCCGGCCCGCTGCAGCCGATCGCCACGCTTAGCCCGCCGGAATATTTGGCATACGCGGCAGCCATATAGGAAGCGGCTCCTTCATGCTTGGCGACGACCGGAACGAGCTGCGGCATGTCGTTAAGCGCGTCGAAAAAGGCGTTCACCGAGCCCGCCGGAATGCCGAATAAATACTTGACGTCTCCTCTTTGCAGATAATCCAACACCATTCTCGCTGCCTTCATCTTATAAACCCCCTGCTCTTTTTTCCAAGCGTCTGTCCGAATGGAAATACTGATCGGCTATGTCATGCGCCCTCATCGGGCGGCTGAAGTAATAACCTTGCATCAGGTAGCAATTGCGGGCGGATAAGAATTCGACGTGCTGCTCCGTCTCGACCCCTTCGGCGATCACGCTGAGCTTCAGATTCTGGGCCAGCGCGATAATCGCATGGGTAATGGTGGCGTTGTCCCCGTCCTTCGCGATGTCTTGAAGGAAGGTTTTGTCGATCTTCAGGATATCGATCGGCAGATTCTTCAGATAGCCCAGCGAGGAGTAGCCGGTTCCGAAGTCGTCGACCGCGATGTTGATTCCGAGCCCCTTCAGCTGCTTCATCGTCCGCAGCGTGACCTCGGTGTTCTTGATGATCAGGTTCTCCGTCAGCTCCAGCTGAAGATATTCCGGCGGCAGGTCGATCTCCTCCAGAATGGACTTCACGAGCGGGAATAGATTGTTCTGCTCGAACTGGCGGGCCGACAGATTCACCGACATGCTGATACGCGGGTAACCCATCCGGTGCCATTCCTTCAGCTGCCGGCAGGCGGTCCGAAGCACCCATTCGCCGATCGGCACGATAAGCGCCGTCTCCTCCGCGATCGGAATAAACCGGTCGGGCGGGATCATCCCCCGTTCCGGATGCATCCACCTCAGCAGCGCCTCCACGCCCACCAGCCGGTTCGTCGCATAGTCGACCTGGGGCTGGTAATAGAGCTGAAGCTCTTGGCGCTCGAGCGCCTTGTACAGGTCGTTCTCCAGCTTGACGCTCTCGAACGTCCGGGTGTCCATCCCTTCCCGGAAGAAATGATGGGTGTTCCCGGCCACTTCCTTGGACTTGTACATCGCCGTATCGGCGTTCTTGATCAAGGCGTCCACCGAGCTTCCGTTATCGGGGAACACGCTGATCCCGATGCTCGTCTTCATGTAAATCTCGTGCTCGAGAAGCTGGAACGGCTTCTGGAAGGAATCCTTGACGGCCTGCACGACGCTCAGCACCTCGTCCTCGCCGGCGATGCCGGGAAGCAGAATCATGAATTCGTCGCCGCCTTCGCGGGAGACCGTGGCCCCCTGGGGAACGCAGCCCATCAGCCGCCTCGCCACCTCGCGGAGCAGGATGTCGCCATAGCTATGGCCGAGCGAGTCGTTGACCAGCTTGAAGCGGTCCAGATCCAGGTAGAGCAGCGCCAGCTTCTTGTCCTCCCGAACCGCCGCGGCGATGCTCTCATGCAGCCGATCCTTCAGATAAACCCGATTGGGCAGATCGGTCAGGCTATCGAAATACGCGTGGTAGCGGACCTTCTCCTCCATCTGCCTCCGTTGGGTAATATCCTTGAAGGTGACGACCTCGCCGACGATCTCGCCCTTCTCGCGGATCGAAGAAATAACGAATTCGACCGGGAAGCTCGTTCCGTCCCGGCGATAGAACTTCTCCACCTCGGAGAACGTGTCCCAATGCCCTTTGCCCCCGGCGGGGGAAGTCCCCGGCATTAACTCCGCAGTCCCGTTGAAAATAAGGCTGGCATTCCGCCCGATCAATTCCTTGCGGGAATCGTAGCCGAGAATGGAGGCGCCGGAGGGGTTGCAGAAGGTAATGCGGCGGTCGAGGTCGAGTCCGAAGATCCCTTCGCCGGCCGAATTGAGAATCAGCTCCCGCTCCCTGCTGAGCTGCCGCAACTCCGCGACGACCGTCTCCAGCTCCCGGTTCTTCTCCGTAATCTCCGACGTTCTCTCCCGGATAATGCTCTCCTGCTTCTCCAGAAACAGAACGTTGGAGATCGTCGAAGCGGTCGCGTCCACGATAGATTGAGCCAGCTCGATCGTCGACTTCGAATAGCCGAGCTGCTCTCCCTCCAGGCTGACGACGGGAATGACTCCGAGCACTTCTCCCCTGGACACCATCGGCAGCATGAACAGCCCTTTCATTCCGAATCGACGGCACAGCTCGTGGTTGGGACGCTCATCCTTATACACGTCGGGGATGAGAACCGCCTTCTTCGTGCGAATCACTTCCTGGAACACGGCGTCGTTGCTCTCGTCAATCGTAAACTTGCTGTGCTCCCGCATCCAGGCTTCTTCCGTCCAGTCGCTGTCCCGGCTCAGCCGCATCGGCTTGATCTTCGTCTCGGTAATCGGGTCGAGCAGATGGACTCCGATATTGGAGTTGTCCAGCACCTTCCCCAAGTAGAAGAAGCAAGTGTCCAGGCTCTCCTGCATGGTGGAGCACATCGCCAGGTCGCTCGTCACGTCGAGCAGCAGCTGCTTCTCGGCGATAAGGCTCTCCTTGTACGCCAGATGCTTAGCATTCTGAATGGCGACGGCGGCCATGTTCAAGTAAGCTTCTACCGTCTGGATCTCGAATTCCGTCAGGTTCATCGGGGTGCCGTAGTCGAAGAGGAAAACAAGCCCGTACAGCTCTTGCTCGTAGGAGATCGGGAGAGCCAGCAGCGACTTGATCTTGAAGCCCTCGACGGCTCGGGGGTCGGGCCTATCGTCCTTCGACGTATCCGGAATGTAGATCGTCCTCTTCGTCTCGATGACTTCCTTGGCCAAGCGGTCGTATTCGGTGTCGATGACGTGCATGTCCAAGGTCCATCCGTTCAGCACCTCCGGCTTGCCCACGTACCCCCGGAAAGTCCCGTCCTTCTGCGGCAGGTAGATGCCGACCGAATCGCACTGCACGATCTCCTCCGAGATCGCGGTCGTCACGTGCACCAGCACCTCGCGCAGCTCCAGATTCATGTTGATCAGCTTGGTGAGATTGGCCAGGCGGGAATACCTCATTTGCTCTCGTTTCAGCATGACTTTCGACCCCATTCTCGTCAATGTAGTCCAAGCGACAGCATCCACCAAGTTGACGTTCAGCATCGATCTTCGAATTCGTCCGATATCGTTCACAGGTTGAGGTAATGGACAAATATTCTACAAAAATCGGGCATCTCCTTTTTTCCAAATCAGAATTTTTATGGCGGTTTTTCCCGATGACGGAAACCAACAAGAGGCGACAGAATCCCAGTATTTATGCGGCCTCAATCGACATGTTTTGCTTGCGGATAGGTCTTTGGGGGCAGGTAAAAAAGAGCGGGTCGCGACAGCCTTGCAAGCCGACGGGATCCGCTCTTGTTATCTGTTTCTATTCGCCGGGAAATAACGGATTCAGAACGCGACGGACAAATTCGATCCGTTCTTCCCGAGACTCGACCCTGCCCAGAAAGTTCGATTGGAACGCATGCTGAAAGCAGCTTCCGAGCAGCAAGTCCGCGACAGCTCTCGGATCCGCGTCTTCGCGGAGCCTGCCAAGACGTTTCTTATTCGGAATGATCGTCGGCATCTTCCTGACGGCGATCTTCTCCTCCCGGATCGGGGGACTATCCGCCCTTCATCCCGTCATCGCTCTCCTGTTGTTCTGGGCAGCCTTGAACGTAATCCGTTCCCCGAAAGCGGCGGACTAGGATCGGCTGGCCCAATTTGGCGGTCAAGGCCAATCCCTGCCCTCCTCGCGCTTGGTTTCGTTGTATTGCTTTTTAATAATGTGATACAACAGCAGATAAATGGATTGAACGGCCAGGTAGAAAACCCACGAGTACTCCAGTCGCCACGTCTTGTATCTGAAGACGTGAAAATAAACCGCAAGCGCTTCGAAGCCGGTGCCTATGGCGGACCAGATAAGCACGTACAGCGTCACGAGAAGTCCTCGGATTTTCCATTTGTCGAAGAAGTAGACGAAAAGGTACGCGAACGGCGCGTACAAGTAATAGAACGGAATCTCGAACAGCTCGTAGTACTTGGAATCGTTCACGTCGTAAAAGTCGTTAGGCGGAGGAGCGAAAAAGAAATCGGCGCACATGGAAATTCCGAAGCCGAGGGACAAAAAAACGATCGTGACGATCGCCGGAAACCGGCGGGGCAGCAACGAGGCGATTACGACCACGCAGAGGAGAGAAACGATCAGGAACCATTCGTTCGCGTCGAATCGTTGGGGGAGAATTTTGTTCAAACGATCACATCCTTACCGAGAACCCTCCGAATCCATTGGTGAATCCCGTACATCAGCAATAGGGCGGCCGTCCAGCTGAGATACGACCATCCGGCCGTCCACTTTGCGCTATGTTGGAGCACGTTCAGCCGCTCGGCCAAGAGGACGATGCCCATCAGAAGGTGTACAGCGACAACCAAACAAGCGAGTTTCGCCCAAGACCGCCGCAAGGAAACGACGGCTTCCAGAAACAATATGATAAAGAGGGGAAAGATCACATTCCGGATGGCGCAATAAGCAATAAAGTTCGGAAGACGCTGGGAGATGCGGATTAAATGGAAATCGACACCGGCGAAGCCGATGAAATTGTTGTGGATGTTCAGAAAAAAGGCCCAAAGAACGATGCCTTCGAATAAATGCAGACGACGCTTCGTGGTGAAGAAAAAAAGCGCCAGTATAATGGAAATAGTCAAAAATAACGTAATAGCCATGCATGTCCCCCCTGGCAGTATTTCCATGGTTGCCAGAGGGTTGGATTATTATGCAAGAGTTATGGGCTGATCAGCGTCTTCGCCAGCCTGGCCGCCGCCTTCAGACGAGAGCGCGGCCTCGTCCGCTGCACGTGGCGGTAATCGATCAGCTCGACCGCCGCGTCCTTCAGCGCATAGCCGAAATCGTCGTCGAGGGCAAGCCGGTATTCCCAGACGCGCTTGGCCCAAGAGGGAACCGCCTTCGCCAGCTCCTCGTCCTCCGCGGCCGGATGGATGTACGTCTCGCTGATCCCTTCGGGCAAGTCGTACAGCTTCGCGATCATCATGGCCCGGAACGATTCGTACGTCTCCCCCTCCTCGAGATGGTAGGGATGGCTGAGCAGATAGTCCGGCAGACCGACTCCGAGCGTATCGGCCAGGGCGACGACTTGGGTCAGGGCCCTTCGCGTGTCCCGATTGTCGATCGAAGCCATGAACGCATCCTTCTCGTAGAATCGGCGGAACATCCTAAACGGCAGCCCTCGGCGCGAGCACTGCCAGAAAGCCTGGGGCAGATAGGTACGCCCCGTCGCCGTGCCGTACAGGCTGCCCATGTGGTTGTCGGCGTGCGACAGGCTTAAGCCCGCTTTCCGCGCGGCCTCGAATTGGGCGGCGATCTCCAGGCGGACCGCCTTCGGATCGGCGCCCCGTTCGAATTCCGCCACGGTATGGTACATATGCCCGCTCTCGTCGTGCAGAGAAGGATGCCCCGTCAGGCTCGGCCAGCGGATCGCGTCGTATTCGCTCGTGAACGTCAGGTGCAGGCCGACGTTGTCCGCTCCCTTCCGCCGAGCCCACGCCGCCGCCTGTTCGAAGCCCGGGGCCGGAGCCATGATCGTCGCCGACGATACCTTGCGTTCCTCCAGCAGATGAATGATCGCCTCGTTGGCGGCAGGGCTCTGGCCGAAGTCGTCGCAGTTCAGAATCAATTTTCTAGCCATGGAGGCTTCCTCCCGTTCCTGTTCCCGAGTCGCTCCTAACCTTGGGCGCATCTTCGCCCCCGATATCCTTCATGAGCATGGAGATGCCGAAAGAAACGGCAAGCAGAAGCAGAGGCACGACGCTGACGAGGACGCGGAACGTCGTCTCCGGGCGCGGCCCCGGGTCGTCTCCGCTCACGTAACCGTAGAGCAGCCCTACGATCCAGAATGCCAGCGCCGAGATCAGTCCGCTCGAACGCGTGATGAAGCCGCCTACGGCGGTGTAGATGCCTTCGCGGCGGCGGCCGGTCCGCTCCGCGTCGAGGTCGACGATTCGGGCGGACAGCACGTTCGGCGTCACGAGGAACCCGGCCATGCCGAAGCCGACGACGATGCCCGCGGCGACTCCTCCTCCGAGGCTCTGCGCGAACCAGAGCGGAATCGCCGAGAGCCCGTAAACGACGAGCGCCGCCCTCCAGCTCCTCAGTCCGCCGAATCGGCCCACGACCCAGTACCATACCGCGACGAGCGGAATGACCGTGACGAAGATGGAGCCGAGCAGGATGGCCACCTGGCTCTCGGGAATCTTAAGCGCGTATTTGGCGTAAAAGGGAATCATCGACCCGAGCAAGCCGTTTACGGTCTGGGCGAAGGAGTTCGCGATGTTGAACGTCCAGAAAGGCTTGTTCGTCAACGTCTCGCGGAACGCCTGCTTCAGCGGGAGAGGCTTCTCGGCGCGTGCTCCCTCGTCTTCCCGAACGGAGAAGGCGAACCACAGCATGAAGATCCCGAACACGAGAGCATACAGGACGGCCATCGGACCGAAGCCGAGGGAATCGTAGATCAGGGGAGACAGCGCGGTCGCGATAAGGATGGCGAGAATCTGATAGCCTTGCTGGATCGCGGACGCCTTCGCCCGCAGCCGTTCTCCGCGGAACAGCTCGGGGAACAGCGCCCCGTAGTTGACCCATAGCAAGGTGGCCACGGCCTCGAACAGGACGAGCGCCGTCAGGAACCAGACGAACAGACCCGAATCTCCCAAGCCTTCGGGGACGGCGAACACCATGACGAATGCGAGCATGAAGAACGGAACGGAGAAGAAAATCCAAGGCCTGCGCCGGCCGTACCGGGTGTTCGTCCGGTCGGACAGATAGCCGGCCATCGGGTTGTTGACCGCGTCCCAGATCAGGTAGACGACGCGGGCAAGCGTGGCGAGCCCGACCCCGAGGCCGAGCTTCTCTACGTAATAATAGCTGTAGAACGAACTGAAGGCTTGACTGGGGACCATCATGGCGAACATGCCCAAAGCGTAAGCGGTCGGCGAATTCAGGAATTTCCTGCTCATCGATCTAGGCTCCCATCGGCTTGGAATGCAAGCGGCCATTCCATTGCGTGCTCTATGCTCTAATCCTATTGCCTTCGTATTGTCCTATGCCTTTATTCTCTCTCCGGGGCCGACTCTCCTGTCGATCGCTTGGCAAAGCGAAGGGTTCGTCTTCATTCGCGTATCTGGCAGTGGTGCAAATCGGTCTTTCAAGATATTCTATTGGATATGAAGCGATAGAATGGGGAATCGATTCGATCCATGAACAGGCCGATCTTAACCACGAAGCTGTATATCCCCCTCCCACGTTCCCGAGTCGTCTCTCGCCCGCACCTGATCGAGCGGCTGAACGAGGGTCTGGACCGCAAGCTGACCCTCGTCTCCGCCTCCGCCGGCTTCGGCAAGACGACGCTGGTCGGCGAATGGGCGGCCGGGTGCGGTCGTCCTGCCGCGTGGCTGTCCTTGGACGAAGGAGATAACGATGGCGCAAGCTTCCTGGCTTACCTAATCGCGTCTCTTAACACGATGGCCGGGGATTTCGAAGAAGCGATTCATCGATTCGATTCCGGGCAAGCTTCGCTGACCGAATCGAATCTAACGAACCTCCTTAATGATATTTCGGCCCTCCCTTACAAATTCGTTCTGGTCCTCGACGACTACCATGCGATTAGCTCCAAGGCAATCGATGAGGCCCTTGCCTTCCTGCTGGAGCATCTGCCGCCGCAGATGCACCTGGTCGTCGCCACCCGCGAAGATCCGCAGCTGCCGCTCGGCCGATTGCGCGCGCGAGGCCACTTGACCGAGCTTCGTGCCGCGGACTTGCGCTTTTCCGCCGGCCAGGCGGCCGCGTACTTCGACCAGGTGATGGGCCTGTCCCTCTCCGCAGATGACATTGCCGCGCTAGAGAGCCGTACCGAGGGCTGGATCGCCGGGCTTCAGCTGGCGGCGCTCTCGATGCAGGGGCGCGAGAACATTCCGGCATTCGTTCGCGCTTTCGCCGGTGACAACCGGTACATCGTTGACTATCTGGTCGAAGAGGTGCTCCGGCGTCAGCCGGAGCCTATCCGGAACTTCCTGCTTCGAACCTCCATCCTCGACCGGCTGTACGGCCCTCTGTGCGATGCCGTCACTGGCCAAGAAGATAGCGTCGTGCGGCTGGAGGACTTGGAGAAAGGCAACTTCTTCGTCGTGCCCTTGGATGACAAGCGACAATGGTATCGCTACCATCACCTCTTCGCCGAGGTGCTCTCCGCGCATTTGAAGGCGGATCAGCCGGACCGGGTGGCGGAGCTGCACCGGCGCGCAAGCCTATGGTACGAGCGGTACGGCTCGGTCTCCGATGCGATCCGTCACGCTTTGGCGGCCCAGGATTTCGCGCGGGCGGCGGACTTGATCGAGCTTGCTTGGCCGGCGATGCGCAGGGATAGGCAAGGGCGCGCCGTATTGGGCTGGGCGAGATCGCTGCCCGACGAGCTGGTACGCCGCAGGCCTGTCTTGAGCGTCGAGTATGCTTGGGCTTTATTGGCGGGCGGGGAGCTTGCGGCCGTCGAGGAGCGGCTGCGAGACGCCGAACGGTGGCTGGAGACTCCCGAGGATCTGCGCGCGGGAACGACGGAGATGGTCGTCGTCGATCATGAGGAATGGCTTCTCCTTCCGGGCACGATCGCCGGATATCGCGCCGCGCGCGCCCAGGTGCTGGGCGATATCCCGGCCGCTATCCACTACTCCCGGCGGGTGCTTGACCTCGTGCCGGAGGGAGACTGCCTTCGGCGCGGCGCGGCATCGGCGCTCCTGGGGCTGGCCGCATGGACGGGCGGAGATCTCGAGACGGCGCACCGGATGTTCTCCGAGGGCATGGCCGGAGTGAGGCTTGCCGGGAACATCTCGGACGCCATCGGGGGCACGATCGCCCTGGCCGATATTCGGATCGCGCAAGGCCGCTTGCGCCAAGCCATGCGTACCTATGAGCAGGGATTGCAGCTGGCCGCGGAGCACGGCGAGCCTAGACTGCCGGTTACGGCGGAGATCTACGCGGCCATGAGCGAACTCTGCCTCGAATCCAACGATCTTCATGCCGCCAGCCAACACCTATTGAGGAGCAAAGAGCTATACGAGCGCTCCGGCCGCCCGCAAACCGGAGTTCGCTGGCACGTCGCCATGGCTCGACTATCGGAGGCGCAGGGCGACTTGGACGGCGCCGCATCCCATCTTCAAGAGGCGGGGCGCCTGCATGCGGGCGGCTTTTTCCCCGACGTGCGTCCGGTATCGGCTTTAAAGACGCGGATTTGGGTCGCGCAGGGCAAAGCGGACGATGCCCTCGGCTGGGCGCGGGAACGGGAGCTGTCCTCCGAGGACGCTCCTGCCTATCTCCGCGAATTCGAGCATATCACGCTGGCACGGGTGCTGCTGGACAAGTATAAGCGCGATCGCGCGGACCGCTTGTTCCGTGAGGCGATGGACCTTCTGAAGCGACTGCTCCATGCCGCGGAAGAAGGAGGCCGAACGGGCAGCGCGATCGAAATCCTGATCTTGCAGGCGCTTGCCCGCCAGATGCAAGGCGATATCCCTGCGGCGCTCGACCCTATGGAACGCGCCTTGAGCCTCGCCGAGCCGGAAGGCTACCTCCGCATCTTTGCGGGCGAAGGCCGGCCTATGGCCAGCCTGCTGGAAGCCGCGCGGAGAAAGGGAGTCTCCCCCGGTTATGTGCCTCGGCTCTTGTCAGCCATTGGCAAAGCCGAGAGCGGAGCGACTTCCAAACAGACGTTGATCGAACCGCTGAGCGATCGGGAAAACGAGGTGCTTCGTCTATTCCGAACCGAGCTGAGCGGCCCGGACATAGCCCGCGAGCTTCACGTGTCTCTGAATACGCTGAGATCCCACACCAAGAACATCTATAGCAAGCTTGAGGTGAACAGCCGTCGGGCAGCGGTCCGCCGAGCCGAGGAGCTCGGCTTGTTCTAGCGAGTCTAACGCCCCAAGTCCCGCTGCCGGAAGGTTTAGCTTCTGGCGGCGGGTTTTTTTTGTGCGCTGCAAAAATCACCACATGTGGGGATGCCGGCTCCCTACGGGAGCGTGTATCTTCGAATTAAGAAAGCAGTCAAGCAACGGAGGAGGCGCAGCATGAGGGGATCGCACGAATCCGATAACGACGATCGGGAGCCTGGCCGGTACGAGATTCGCGTCAAAGGGCATCTGGATTCCAGGTGGAGCGATCGGTTCGAAGGGTTAATCTTCTCTTACGAAAGCAATGGAACGACCCGCCTCTGCGGCCCCGTGGTCGATCAAGCCGCACTGCATGGTTTGCTGAGAAATATACGCGACCTCGGCTTGACGTTGATCTCCGTCGTTTGGGTGAACCCCGAACGACAGGATACGGCGGAGTTTAATAGCGACACAGACCATACATTCGATAAAAAGGAGACGAGTTTATGAACGACAATCGCAAAGCCGCAGCCAGGAACAAGATAACCGCATCGGGTCTTATTCGTTGGTCGGGAGTGGCCGCAATATTGGCAGGACTCCTGTTTATCGCGATCCAGATGATTCATCCTGCCGATGAACTCGCGTCCGTAAGTACGGACGCGTGGGCCGTTGCCCATTGCTTGACCATCCTCATGTGCCTCCTTGCCCTTATCGGCATTACGGGGATCTATGCCAGGCAAGCGGACAAAGCCGGGTGGCTCGGATTGGCCGGTTATCTCCTGTTCAGCCTCGAGTTCGCTCTTCTAATGGCCCTTACCTTCATCGAAGCGTTCATCCTGCCTCTTCTCACGACCGATGCGCCGGAGCTCGTGGAGGGATTCCTGGGGCTCTCCAGCGGAGCCGGCAGCGAGATGGACCTCGGAGCCCTCGTCGCGGCGGGGCCGGTGTCGGCGGTCGCCTATTTGGCAGGCGGTCTGCTGTTCGGGATCGCAGCTCTTCGTACTCGCATCCTGTCGCGATGGGCGGCCGGCCTGCTGGCCTTCGGGGCCGTGGCTTCCCTTGCCGCCGCGGTTCTCCCGCACGAGCTCGGACGGCTGGCGGCCGTGCCGATGGGCTTAGGGCTGGCCTGGCTCGGATTCTCGCTTTGGTCCGAACGGAGAGAGTTGACCCCGAGCGCGAACGATGCGCCGACCGGCCGCCACTTCGGGTAATTCGGAGGAGCTTCAACCCGAATCGATGGCAGATTAAAGGACGCACGAAGCCGGAAAAAAAGGAATCACCACGCCTTAAAACGGGTTAACCGCGATTCTTGCGGACATACGGTCCGTTAAAAACGTCGAAATGGCCTCATTAAAATGTAACGGACACAGAAAACCCTTAGAAGAGTAAAACCGCCCTTTTAAGGCTATTTGCGAACGCTAAAGGACTGTAAGTCCGTTACATTTCCAAAGAGCGATAAACCAACGTTTAAGAGTCGCCGGTGTCCGTTAGCCGATAACGGGCATGTAAGTCGACGTATGACTTTCTCGACAGTCTGAAGCTCGGCGCGATGACGAGCTTCTTCGCTTCTTGCATGCTTATTCTCTCTCCAGAGCCAACTCTCCCGTCGCCGGGTTCGCGAGAACGATTCGGGCGTCGTAAGGCTCTCCCGACGCGCTCTTGAACTTGAGCTTCCCGGTCTTGCCCTTCTCGATCAGGCTGCGAACCATGGCGTCGGTGAGCGAGCGGCCCTGGTTCTCCTTCCAGATGACGAAGGAGCACCCGCTCTTGTAATGGCTGCAGCCGTAGCCTTTGCGGCCCATGAAGATTTGTCCGCCGCAGCCCGGCCGCGGACAGGCCCCGACGACGGCCGGAGCCCCGGGGGCGGCGGCCGTCTTCTCTTGCGGAGCGCGGGAGGCCGTGGCCGTCCCGCTCCCGCCCTTGGCGGCGCCGCGCTTGCTTCCGGAGGAAGCCTGGCGCGAGCCGCCTTTCTTCGCCCCGGCCGGCTTGTCCGGCTGGGCGAAGGCGGCCTTGACGGCGGGGCGCTGAACCCGCACCTTGTCGATGATCTGCACCGTGAACCGCTTCACGTTGTTCATGAACTGCTCGGCCGACGCCTGACCGCGCGCGATCTCGTTCAGGCGCTGCTCCCAGCGCCCGGTCATCTCGGGCGAGGTGAGCAGCTCGACGCCCGCTCCGCGGATGAGCTCGACCGCCGTCCGCCCCTTCGGCGTGATGACGATCTTCTTGCCCTGCATGTCGATGTACCCGACATTCTTGAGCCGCTCGATCGTCGCCGCGCGGGTCGCCGGGGTGCCGAGCCCGCTGTCCTTCATCGCGTCGCGCAGCTCCTCGTCCTCGATCTGCTTGCCCGCGCTCTCCATCGCCTTGAGCAGCGTTCCTTCCGTATAAGGCTTGGGTGGCTGCGTCTCCTTCGCCTTCACCTCGGCCTTCTCGCATTGAACCGGCTCCGAGGCGTTCAGCTCGAACGCGCCGTCCGTCTCTTCCTCCTCGTCCTCCTGCTCCTGCGAGTCGGCGTTCGCCTTGCGCCCGCCCTTTTTCCCAGAACCCGTGCCATCCGAATCGCCGCTATAGATGACCTTCCAGCCGAGCGACAGCAGCTGCTTGATCGTCGTCTTGAAGCGCTCTTCCTCTACCAGCGTCATCACCGTGTGGACCTTGTACTCCGCCGCCGGATAGAAGTGCGCGAGGAACCGCCGGACGACCAGATCGTAGATCTTCTTCTCGTCCGGGCTGAGCGACCCCGCTCTCTTCAGCGTCGGCATGATCGCATGGTGATCCTCGACCTTGGCCGGATTGCAGACGGCCTTGTTGTTCTTGTGCACGAATCTTTTCTCCCCGCCGTTCACGAGATTCGTATAATCCGAGTTCCCGCGAAGCGAATCCAGAACCCGGTGCATCTCGGGAATGTTCTCTTCGTTCACGTAGTTCGAGTTCGTCCGCGGATACGAGATGACCTTATGCTTCTCGTAGAGAGCCTGGGCGACGTCCAGCGTCTTCTTCGCGGAGAAGCCGTACTTCCCGTTCGCTTCCCGCTGAAGCAGCGTCAGGTCGTACAGCTTGAACGGATACTCCTTCGTATCCTTGACCTCGTAGCTCTCGACGGCGCCCGGCTTGCCCCGCACCTTATCGGCGATCTTCTTCGCCTTCTCCTCGTCCATGATGCGGTCTCCCTGCCACATCCCGCGGTAGGTCGTCGCTCCTTGCTTGAAGTACCCGTGAACCTCGTAATACTTAAGGGAGTCGAACGCTTCGATCTGCTTCTGCCGATCGTAAATCAGCGCCAGTACCGGCGTCTGGACGCGCCCGACCGAGAGCAGCTCGTTATGCTTCGTCGTGAAGGCGCGCGACCCGTTCATGCCGATCAGCCAATCCGCTTCGCTGCGCGCTCTCGCCGCCTCCGTCAGGTTCGCGTATTCCGCGTCGTCCCTCAGCTCGTCGAAGCCGCGCCGGATCGTCTCCGCCGTCAGGTCGGAGATCCACAGCCGGCTCACCGGCTGCCGCAGCTTCAGATGCCTCCGGATAAGCGAGAAAATATGCTGCCCCTCCCGCCCGGCGTCGCAAGCGTTGACCAGGCGGTCGCATCTAGCCGCGAGCTCCTTGATGACGGTCAGCTGGTCCTTCGTCTTCGGGTTCGGCAGCAGCTTGAACTCCTCCGGAATGATCGGCAGGTCGCCGAAGTTCCACTTCTTATATTTGTCGTCGTAGCGATCCGGCTCGGCAAGCCCGATCAGATGGCCTATCGCCCACGTAATGATGTACCGTTCTCCCTCCAAATAACTCCGCATGTTCTTCGCCTTCGGCTCGATAACCGATGCGATGTTGCGGCCCATGTCCGGCTTCTCCGCGATCACCAACGTTTTCACAGGGCACGTTCCTTTCGAGGGTGTTCGTTCTTCGCTTCCGTCTAGCACTCCCCCTATTCTATCACATCGCGCCCTTCCCCGACGCGCAAAGTAAAGAAACCTCCGAGGCCCGATAAGGCCCCGGAGGTTCCCTGCGCGCAGCATTCGCGCCGCGTCCCTCATCCCTTCACGGCGCCGGCCGTCAGGCCGGACACCATGTACTTCTGGAAAAATAAGAACAACAAGGAGATCGGAACGATGGAGGTGACGCACACTGTCATGATGCTCGACCAGTCGTAGGACAGCTCCCCGATGTAACGAATGGCAATCCCCGCGTTCAAGGATCGCAGCGCGTCCTGGTTGATGAGCGTGATCGAGTAGAGGAAGTCGTCCCATGACAAAATGAACGAATAGATGCCGATCGAGAACAAGCCCGGCTTCGTCAGCGGAAGAACGATGCGCAGCAAGATGCCGAACCGCGACGCGCCGTCGATCTTCGCAGACTCCTCCAGATCGATCGGGATGCCGTCGAAGAACACCTTGATCATCCAGATCGAGAATGGCAGGCAGGACGTCGTCAGCGCGATCACGAGTCCGCCCCGGTTGTTCAGCAAGCCGTAGTTGTTGTACATCGTGTACAGGGCGATGAGCAACGAGACGACCGGAAGCATCTGGGTCGACAGGATGCTCATCATCGCCAGCGACTTGAAGCGGAATTGGAACCGCGAGAAGCCGTACCCGGCGAACGTGGAGGCGAGCAAAGTGACCGCGGTCGTGCAGAAGCTGACGAGGAGGCTGTTGCGGTAGTAAGTCAGGAAGACTTTATCCGCGAACAGCTTCTCGTAATGGCTCGTGACCGGATTCGACGGCCACCACTCGGGAGGCAGCTTGAACAGGACGGAATTGTCCTTGAATGACGTGAGCAGCATCCAGTACAACGGGAACAGCAGGAAGAGCAGGAATGCCGCCAGAATTAGCGCGGAGACAACCCCGTTAATGCGTCGGCTGCGGTTCAATGCGCGCCGCCTCCTTTCCCTTCGCCGATCGAGAACAGGCGGTTATAGATCCATGAGAACAGCAGCATAATGACCAGCCAGATCGCTCCGATCGCCGCGCCCTTGCCCAGGTCGAGATCGATGAAGGCGGTCTTATAGCTGAGAATGGACAGCGTCGTCGTCGCGTCGACCGGACCGCCGCTCGTCATGATCCAGAATAACGGGAACATTTTGAAATTCTCGATGCATGCGATGAGCGTAACCGTCTGAATCGTGTTCTTCAGCATCGGCAGCGTGACGTACCAGAACTGCTGTCGTTTGTTCGCGCCGTCGATCATCGCGGCCTCGTACATGTCGCCGGGAATGCCCTGCATGCCCGCCAGCAGCATGGTCACCATGAACGGGAGCTGCTTCCACAACGCCGCTGCCGTCACGGCCCACAGCGCCAGATGAATGTCGGACAGCCAATTGAGCGGCTTGTCGATCAGATGCAGGTATTGCAGCACATAGTTGACGATCCCGTACTGAGGCTGGAACAGCCACATCCACAGCAGCGCCCCGATGATGGTGGGGATGACCCACGGAATGAGGACGACGGTCCGGATCGCCCGGCGCATCGGGATTTTGCCGTTCAGAATGAGCGCCAGCGCCATGCCGAGCACGAACTGAAGGGCGACGATCGTGAAGACGTAGCGGAACGTCACGGCGACCGAGTGCCCGAAATCACCGTCCGCGAACAGATTCCGGTAGTTGGCGAAGCCGTTCCAGGAGAGCGACTTCATGCGCAGAAGAGTGACATCGTAAAAGCTCAGGTAGAGCGATTTGACGATCGGAATGCCGATCGTGAACAAGAGGAGCAAGAGCGCCGGGCTAATGATGGCCGCCAGGAACAGCCCATCCTTCGTTTTCTCGCTTAGCCGGCTTGCTCTGCCGGTGCCGGACGCATCCAGCCGGACTGCCTTCTCCATGCTGTATCACTTCCTTGAACATTCGATTGGGAGCGTCCCGGTCCGGCCGGGCTTACTTCATGATTTGCTTCAGCTTGGCGTCGAGCTCCGAGGCCGCCTTCTCCGGACTCTCGCCCGCGACGGTTACCTTTTGCACCGCCTCGGCGATCTCGAGATACGCTTGCTCGAGTCCCTGGTTGTTCGTCGGCAGCGCCTTGATGTGATGCATCTGGTCGTTCAGCGTCTTGTCGAAGTCCGTCGCGTTGAATTCCGGAAGCACTCCGATCGACTGACGGGCGCTCATCACGTCGCTATTGTCGTGGTATAGCTTGATCATGTCCCGGTCCGTCAGGAACTTGATGAATTCGGCGGCCATCTCCGGATGCTTGGAGTCCTTGCTGATGACGAGGCCGTGGGCTTCTCCGATCGAGACGCTCTCGCCGGTCTTGTTCGCCGGGATGAGCGAGACGCCCCAGACGGAGTCGAACGCTTCGCCCTTGCCGCTCAGGTTCTGGAACACCTTCCGGCCGTAGTATCCGTCGGCGTACATGCCGAGTCGGCCGATGCTGAACAGGTTGCGCAGGTCCTTGAGCTTCGCGCCCTGCGGGGACAGCCCGTCCTTCACGATGTCCTGATAGTATTTAAGGGTTGCGATGACTTCCGGCGTGTTGACATTGACCTTGCCGTCGGCGTCGAACACCGAACCGTTAAAGCTGTAGATGTTGCGCAGCGCGATCATGCCGTTGATCGGCAGCTTCTCGGTCGCCTCCCCGAGTCCGTACACCTGCTCGCCGCTGTCGGTCTTCAACTTGGAGATTTTGCCCGCGAACTCGAGCATCTCGTCGTACGTCTGCGGAGCGCGGTCCGGCAGGCCCGCCTTCTTAAATAATTCTTTGTTCCAATAGAGAACGTAAGGAGACGGCGCCCACGGCACGCCCATCAGCTTGCCGTCGTACGTGTAGTCTTCTTTGTAGGAAGGAAGCAAATCGTTGATGTAGTCCTGTCCGAGCAGATCGTCGAGCGGACGCACGATATCGGAAGCCGCATAGGTCGGGAACGATGCCGTGAACGTCTGGATAATGTCCGGCGCATTGCCCGATGAAGCCATGACGAACGTCTGCTGCTTGATGTCGCCGAACGGAATGCCGACGAATTCGATCTTCACGTTCGGATGCTGCGCGGCGAATTGATTGGCCATCTCTTCCAAAGCGCCCTTCGTCGCTTCCTCGCTGATGCTCCAGGACGCGAACTTGAGCGTGATCGGCTCGTCGGCTGCCGGGCTGCCGCTCGACGCGGCCGGGGACGCGGATGAATCGTTATTATTTCCGTTGCTGCCGCAAGCCGTCAGCAGGCCCGCCACGGCCAGCGTCACCAAGCCGGTTTTCCAATGTTTGCTCATCTGTTGTTGACCTCCCGTTTTATGGTTCGTGCGTTTCGCCTTCGCCCTCATCATAGAGGCGGAGGACCCTCGGCGTAAACGATACGAATGCGGCTTCGATCGCTCAAAAGCGACATTCGGGCATATTCAAATTGTGACTTCCGTATTCACTTTGTGATATTCCTCACTCCGGGCGTTCTCAGAAGCTCCCTCTCGGGACTTCTCTATGTCATAATGGCTTTGGGGGCTGATAAAGATGAACGTCAGGCGATTCGCCGCGCGCAAACCGAACAAGCTGTTTTTATTTTATTTCCTCTCCTTCTTTATCGTTATTCTCGTCCCCGTCCTGCTGCTGGGCGTCTCGTCTTACCGGCTGGCCTACGGCTCGATCGCCGGCGAGATCCGGAGCGGCAACGAGAACGCGATCGGGCAGACCGGAGCGGCGCTGGACCGGATGCTCGAGGAGATGCTGTCGCTGTCGATCCAGCTCGGCCTCGACGGACGCATCTACGCCACCTCGCAGAACGCGGAGAGTTCTTACCTGCTCAACGACGTCAAGGACCGCATCTCGTCCCTGGCTTCCGAGCATGGGTATATTCATTCGATCCAAATTTATTTTGCCGAATCCAAGACGATCCTGTCCTCGGACGGTCCGAACCGCAAAACCCCGGGCCAGCCGATCGACCAATGGGTCGTCCAAGCGGAGGCCGGCCGCAGCAATGTGCTCTGGCTTCCGACCCGCTCCTTCGTCAACCAAGACGGTAACGCTTACAAAATCGCTACCATCGTCGTCAAGCTTCCGTTCGCCTTCCCCGAGACGACCGGCTACGTCGCCATTCACTTCAACGAGGACGAGCTGAATGCCTATCTGCGCGCGATGCATTCGGACAATCATACGCAAGCGTATCTGATCGACGAATCGGGCGCCGTCCTGTCGGCGTTCTCGGCGGCGGAGCCGCAGCGGATCCCGAGCGCTTCCGAGATGGGCGGCGTTCTCCGGGCGAGCGAACGCGGCGAGCGGAAGCTTAAGATGGACGGCGCGGAATCGCTCGTCTCCGTCGGCGATCCGCTGCTCAACCATTGGCGCCTCGTGTCCGTGACGCCTCTGCGCTACCTGGACGACAAGCTGAGCTACATCCGCAACGTCATTCTGCTGATCGGGCTGCTGCTCGTGTCTCTCGGCGTCGTCATCTCGTTCTTCCTGTCTCGAACCTTGTACAACCCGATCAAGCTGCTGATCGACAAGACGACGCGCTTCCATAAGGAGCTGTCCGCAACGCCGGGCAAGGAGCACTCGCTCAAGGACGTGTCCGATATTCTCGACCAGTTCTATTCCAGCCATCGCAAGCTGGAGTCGTCCTACAACGCGTATCACCCTCACTTGGTCAGCCGATTCGTGAACGACCTGCTGAGCGACAAATTCAACGAGTCGGCGCCGGAGATCGAGCAGGCGATCGCCGAGCTGCAGCTGCCGATCCTGTCCGGAAGCTTCGTCGTCATGCTGATCGAGATCGACGATTACGCCAAGTACAAGGAGCGCTTCAGCCCCCGCGACTTGAGCCTGCTTCGCTACGCCGTCCTGAATATCGCCCAGGAGACGGCTTCGCAAGGCCGCCCGTGCTTGTCGGCCGAGACGGGCGACAACCGGATCGCCGTTCTCCTCGGCGCGAGCGCGTACCCATGGCCGCCTGACGGGGCGCACACGGAGACGGCGGAATCGTGGGCGGAATCGCCGGCAGGGGGATCGTGGACAGAGTCGCCTGCGAAGGGATTGGCGGCGATGCCGGCCGAGACGTTCGCGTTGACGCCGATCGATACGGCCGCGGAACGGTTCGCTGTCGAGCCAACCCGCGAGCTGAGCGCCTTGGCCGGCGCGGTCATCGAGTCGATCCGCCGATACTTGCCCTTCTCCGTCACGATCAGCTTCGGCACGCGGGTGGAGACGCTAGGCCGGGTGCACGTCTCCTACCGGGAGGCTCAAGAGGCGATGCGGCACAAGCTATGGAATCCGGGCGAGCCGATCCTGTTCCCCGAAGGGAACGTGAGACCCGCCGCCTTCGAATACTTCTATCCCGCGCATCTGGAGAAGACGCTGGCGAACAACCTGCGGGCGGGGAACGACGAAGAAGCCGTCCGCGCGCTGAAGGAGGTTCGCGAGTGGCTGCTCGCCAGGCCCAGCCTGACCTACGAGAACGTCATCCGGATCTACAATCGGCTCGTCGACGCCATGATCGACGTCGTGACCGATATCGGCCTTGCCTGGGAGAGCGCCTACGGAGAGGGCAACGTCTACCAGGAACTGACGCGCCACGAGACGGTTCGCGACCTGCACGAATGGGTCGTCGTCGTGGCCGGGCGAGTAGCCGAGACGGTACGGGGCCAGACTCGCGGCTCCTCCAAGGTTAACGCGGCCATCGCCTTCATCGCCGACCGGTACCGCGAGGACATCTCGGTGGAGAGAATCGCCGACGCCGTGGAACTGACTCCCGCTTATTTGAGCCGGATCTTCAAGCAAGCCACCGGCAAGACGGTGCTCGAATACTTGACGAGGCTTCGCATCGACCACAGCAAGCGGCTGCTCCGCGAGACGTCGCTGACGATGCAGGATATCTCGCAGCAGGTTGGCTACAACAACGCCAACAGCTTCATCCGGTTCTTCCGCAAGCACGAGGGCATTACGCCGGGCGAATACCGCAAGCTGCAGGAGCAGGCGGCCGACAATGAAGCTTCGCGATGACCGGCTCTTTCCCGCGGGCCGGAGCCCAGGTCGTGATGGCTATGCCGCGAACTCGGCGTTTAGCTAAGAAGAGAAAAACCGTTCCGGCTATTCTGTCCGCCCGTAGACGCAAATAAAGGGAGGGAGCCTACGGCCGTTGCCGGGGGCTTCCTCCCTTTATCTCTCTTCCATGACTCATGGACGTTAATCCGCCTGTCGGTTTCCTCTTATTCGCCTTCGTGCAGAATGGCCTGAACTCGGCCCACCTGGCCGTCCGTCAGCCGAACCTTGATGCCATGAGGGTGAAAAGCCGAATTCGTCAGCAGATCCTTCACCGTGCCGCGAGTCCGCTTGCCGGTCCGTTGATCCTGCTTCAGCACGATATCCACCCGAAGTCCCGGTTTCACGTCCGCCCGGTTCTGCCCATTGCCCGCCATGCCGTCTTCCCCTTCCGCTTACTCGTTCTTGCGCGGGCCGTCAGCTCAAGTAGTTGTCCGGAACGTACTCGATCTTGGACGCCGCCGTTACGGAGAGCTCCCGCTTCTCCTTATTGTACTCCACCGGGCCCTCGGATACGTAAAACCATGTCTTCACCGTCGGCCGATCCTTATATTCGCGGAAAAGGAACATGTTGAGCTCGTGGCGGAGTTCGAACAGTTCTTCGACAAGCTCGTTCCATTCCGTCTGTATCGTAACGCAGCAGCTTCCGTCCGCTTTCTCCTCCACCGCGTAGGGCAGCGGATGCTTGGCGGTGTCGACGAAAATTTTGCCTCCGACCGCATGCTTGATGATTAACGTCTCTCTCATTCCCGCATCCTCCTTATGGCAAGTCGATCAGTAGAACGAACGCCGGTCCGCCCGGCGCGGCGAGCTTCAGCTCGGACACCTCGGCGATCCTGGCCGAATCCCTCTCGCCGAGACGAACGCCGTTCGCCGTCAGCTCGCCTTCGATGGCGAACAAGTAGATCCGGCGACCCGGTTCCTGACGGAACTCCAGCTCGCGTCCCGCTTCCAGCCGGCCGAGATAAATCGTCATGTCCTGCTGGATGGACGCGGCGTCCTCGGCTCCCGTCGGCGTCACGACCGGATGCAGCGCGTTGATCAGCTTGCTCGGATCGTAGCGGCTCGTCTCGTACGAAGGCGTAGTCCCGCGCTCTCTCGGCATGAACCACATTTGAAGGAAGTTCAATTCCTCCGTGCCGGACGGGTTGTACTCCGCATGAATGACGCCCGAGCCGGCGCTGATGCGCTGAACCTCCCCCGCCTTCGTGATCTCGATATTGCCCAGGTTGTCCTCGTGGCGAATCTCGCCCTTCAGGATAATCGAGACGATCTCCATATCGCTGTGCGGATGCGCTCCGAACCCTTTGCCAGGGGCGACGAAATCGTCGTTGAACACGCGCAGAACACCGAAGCCGCTGTTGCCCGGGTCCGAATAAGCGCCGAACTGAAAGCTCGGACGGCTCACCAGCCAGCCCGTATCGACCTTGAACCGGGATTCTCCGGGGTGAACTTTTATCATAATGGATCCCTCCACCTATATATAATAAAGCTACTAACCAAATTGTAGTCTATTTCGGCTGCAATCTCAACTGTCGATGCCCGAAAGTGCACCATCGAATTGTTGTTAAGGCTCGAGTCGATCTCCCATGGTGGGCTTTTCCGGAGAGCGGTCCCTCCTCCGGAAACGCAAAAAAGCGATTCAGGCCGAAACCCGAACCGCCTCTCTGCTAATGCTCCTCTTACCGGGAACGACCGCGAGGAGAGCGGCCCGCTCCGTTGCCGCGGGATTGCCGTCCGCTCGGACCGCCCTTGCCTCCCGCGTTCGCTCCTCCGCGACCTGCTCTGCCGCCCGGCGCGCCGCCACCGCCTTTGCCGCCCCGTCCGCCTTCGAACCCTCTGGCTCCGCGCCCGCTGCCGGCTGCTCCGTCTTTCGCCGCGCCTCTAGGACCGCGCGCGTTGCCCGCGCGGTCATTCGCCGAGGAGCTTCTAGCGCCCCGGTCATTGCCGTAACGGCTGTTCGCCTGGCCTCCAGCGCCCCGGTTGCTGCCGGCTCTGCCGTTCGCAGGCGAGAAGGCTTCTCCGCCGGTTTCGCCGCTCACAACAGCGCCGCTTCCGCCCGAGCGCTTGCGCACCCCCATGCTCGGCCGCTCCCCGGGAGCCGCCGACTTCAGGGAGCCGCCGCTGCGGGAAGCGAACGAGGAGGCTCCTGCACCTGCACCTGCTCCCGCTCCCGTTCCTCTCCGGCCCGAGCCGCCCTGTCCCTTGCCGGCGAACCTTCCGCTTTCGGTTTTGCCCTTGGCGGCGCTTCCGCTGCCTGTTCTGCCGCCGCCGCTGCGGCCGCCGGATCTCCCGCCCGCGGTTCTCCCGCCGCGAGCGGCTCCTCCGTCCTCGCCGAGATCCGCCTCGTCGGGGACGTAAGAGCCATAGGACTGGCGCTCGATTTTCATCCCTATGCCGGTCTCGATTCGAGCCAGCTCCGGGCGGTCCTTCGGCGCGACGAACGTGATCGCGGCGCCCGAGCCGCCCGCGCGGCCGGTCCGTCCGATCCGGTGAATGTAGCTCTCCACGTCATGAGGAACGTCATAGTTATAGACGTGGGTGACGCCTTCCACGTCCAGACCGCGCGCCGCCACGTCCGTGGCGACCAGCAGCTGCAGCTTGGCGTCGCGGAACTTCTTCATGACCTGTTCCCTCTTCGCTTGGGAGAGATCGCCGTGGAGCTCGTCGCTCTCGAAGCCCATCTGCTGCAGCGCCTCGTTCAGCGTGTTCGCCCGGCGCTTCGTCCGGCAGAAAATCATGCCGAGATAAGGCCTCGTATCCTTGATCGTCTCCACGAGCGCCGCTTGCTTGGCCCGATCGGTCGTCTCGATGACGAGCTGCGAGATATCCTTGACGGTAACCTGCTTCGCCTTGACCGTCACTTCCTCCGGCTTGCGCAGGATGCGTCCCGCCAGCTCGCGAATCGTTCCCGGCATCGTCGCCGAGAACAGCAGCGTCTGCCGCTGAGAGGACGTATGCCGCAGAATTTCCTCCACCTCGCCAAGGAAGCCCATGTGCAGCATCTGGTCGGCCTCATCGAGAACGAGCGTCTGCACGCTGAAGAGCGATACCGTCTCCCGGCGAAGGTGGTCGAGCAGTCGTCCCGGCGTCGCGATAATCAGATGAATGTTGCCCTTCAGCTTAAGAAGCTGAGCCTCCACGTCTTGCCCGCCATATACCGGCAGAACCCGGATGCCTTCCTCCGGCCCGATCAATTGCTTCACTTCATTCGTGATCTGAAGAGCCAGCTCCCGCGTCGGGGTCACGATCAGCCCCTGAAGCTTATCCGACTTCACGTTGATCCGATCCAGCATCGGCAGCACGAACGCCAGCGTCTTTCCCGTTCCCGTCTGGGCCTGTCCGATGACGTCCCGTCCCTGAAGCACGAGCGGAATCGCCGCCTCCTGAACCGGAGTCGGCTTCTGTATTCCTTGAGCGGTCAACCGGGCAACCCGGTCTTCCGAGATTCCTAACTGAGCAAAACCTGTCACTGAAGCACCTCATTCGCGTTAAGCGTTCTTTTCCCATTTCGGTTTCCATGGATTACCCTTATCGTACCATATCGAAGCCCGTTCGGACACCAAGCTTAAAAGTCAAGCCAAGCTTAGCCTACCCCTCCGGCAGCGCAAACAGCCCGCACCCCTATCGTTCCGGGCGCAGGCCATAAGCATCGCTTCTATTCCCCGTCCCTGCGCTCCCGCTTCATTTTCCGCAAGGCGTCCCGGTAGTCGTTGTCGTTGATCGTCGCGGATCCCGTCCGTGCCGTTTCCTCCTTGAACGCCGCCGAACGGCGTTTGTCCCCGGAACTCATGTCCCTCAGCGCTCCCCGGAAGCTCACGTCCATTCCCGTCGGGCTTCTCCGAGCCCCCGTCCCAGCTTCGGCCCGCTCTTCCGCTCCCGGCTTCCAGTCCGACTTCCTCGGCTTCTCTCCGGCATCGGCGCTCAAATCCGCGAACCCGGCCGCTCCCTTCTCCAGCGTCGCGACCGCGATCGGATTCGGCTCCTCCCTTCCCACCGTTCCTTCCCGAACGGCCTCGTCCATCGAATCCTCGCCACCCGCCGTCTCCGCGGGAGGAGCCTTGCGCTTCTTCGCGGTGCGAACGTTGAACACGACAAGCAGCAGGATGACGATGACGACGACGACCAAATAAGCGATGATCAGCATCCCGTTTATCCCCCTTGGCCGGAGGTGAACCTCGCGGTCAGCATCGCCACGCGGCGTCCCAATGCCCGACCTAACGCAAGCTCGTCCTCGGAAGGCAGATTCGGAGGATCGTTCGGAGAGGCTTCGACCGGGCAGGTGATGCCGACCCCGTAATAAGAGCCGTACAGCGCATTCTCCGGAACGGTTGCCGGAAGGCCGGCGATAATCATTCCCTGGTGCAGCATCGGGGTGATCAAATTCAGCAGAGTCGCCTCTACGCCTCCGTGCTCGGTAGCCGTCGTGCAGAAGACCGCTCCGATCTTGTCCACCAGCTTCCCGTTCGCCCACAGGTACCCCAGCTTGTCGATCCAGGCCTTTAAGCCGGAGCTTATCGTGCCGAAATGCCCGGGGCAGCCCCAGATGATCGCGTCCATCCGGTCCAATACGTGAACGTCCGCCCGCTCCACATGGTGAAAATGAACCTTAGCCCCTCCGACGCTCCGGGCACCCTGGGCAATCGCTTGGGCCAACGCTTCCGTATGTCCATCCTCGCTGTCGTAGACCACGTAAATGTTCATTCGCTAACCTCCACCTCTAACGATTGTGTTAGGATGACCCATTGGCATTCGAATATGCTTCTTCCATTTTTGGCTCGGAAGGCATATCCGCCCTGCGGCGGTGGCAAGCTACAGCCAATCGAGGAGATTCTGAACATCGAGAAGAGGAGATTGCCCCTATGAAAAGCTCTAAGCTTGTCTTGATCAATTTGATCGTCATCCTGCTGCTTGTTGCGGCCGGCGGCATTGCCATCTATTACTATCTGCAATCGGTCAACTATATTACGACGAGCAACGCGAAGATCGACGGCCAAGCGGTCACCGTCTCCTCCCCCGGAGCCGGCACTCTGTCGTCATGGAACGGCAATGTCGGAGACACCTTTACCGCCGGGCAGCAGCTAGGAGCCGTGCAGACCCAAACGGGGACCGAGCCGATCCGGGCCCCGGGCGCCGGAACGATCGTTCAGTCGAGCGCCGTCGTTAACACCGCGGTAGGACAAGGCACGGCTCTGGCACGCATCTACGATCTGACCAACCTATGGGTAACCGCCAACATCTCGGAGAAGGACATCGGCGACGTCAAGCTCGATCAGACCGTCGACGTGTACGTGGACGCGTTCGCCGGAACCGACCTGACGGGCAAGGTGTCCCAGATCGGCCTCGCGACGGCGGGAACGTTCTCCCTGCTGCCGACGTCCAACACCACCACCAACTACACGAAGGTAACCCAGGTCATTCCGATCGCCGTGAAGCTGGACGGCTATCGCGGATTGGCCCTCGCTCCCGGGATGAGCGTCAAAATCAAGATCCACAAGTAGGGAGAGAAGCGGCATGGTCAACAATAGAGGAACGACGGTCGCCGTTCTGATCTTCGGGATGTTCGTGGCCATCCTGAACCAGACGATGATCAATGTCGCCATCCCCAAGATGATGATCGACCTGAACGTCTCGACGACGACGATCCAATGGCTGTCGACCGGGTTTATGCTCGCCAACGCCGTCATGATTCCGATCAGCGCGTTCCTGATGGAGTCGATTCCGACCCGAATTCTGTTCGTCTCGGCCATGAGCCTGTTCACGGTCGGCTCCTTCGTCTGCGGCATCGTCTCCAGCTTCGGCCTTATCCTGTTCGGCCGGATCATCCAGGCGATCGCCGCCGGCATCATGATGCCGCTCGTCACGAGCATTTTCCTCCGCATCTTCCCTCCGGAGCAAATGGGGAGAGCCATGGGCATGATGGGCGTCGCGATGATGTTCGCGCCCGCGCTGGGGCCTACCTTCGCCGGATGGATTATCGAGCACTTCTCCTGGCGCATTCTGTTCTTCGTGATGGTTCCGCTGGGGCTGCTCGAGGTCGCTCTGGCCGCCCGTCTTCTTCCGAACGTGCTGAAGCTCACGAACCCGAAGCTCGATTGGCCGGGTGTGGTCTTCTCCACGATCGGCTTCGGCTCCCTTCTATACGGGCTTAGCGAAGCGGGCAGCAAAGGCTGGGGAAGCCCGGTCGTGCTCTCCACCATCGCGGTGGGCATCCTGTTCCTCGTCTTCTTCGTCTGGAGGCAGCTCACGGCGAAGCAGCCTCTGCTGAACCTGCGGGTGTTCGGCGTCTATCTGTTCTCGATGACGACGCTCGTCAGCGTTGCCGTCAACATAGCCATGTTCGGGGCGATGCTCCTGCTGCCGATCTACATTCAGAACATCCGGGGCTACACCGCTCTCGAGTCCGGGCTGCTCATGCTGCCGGGAGCGATCGTGATGGGAATCATGTCGCCGATCTCCGGCACTCTCTACGACAGAATCGGCGTTCGTCCGCTCGCCGTCATCGGGCTCGCGATCACGGCCGTCGCGACCTACGAGTTCACCCGATTGACGGACGGCACGCCTTACTCGCATCTGATGCTTCTGTACATGCTGCGCAGCTTCGGCATGTCGTTCATCATGATGACGGTCATGACCTCCGGCCTGAACGCCCTTCCGATCACCCTGAAGAGCCACGGGAGCGCCGTCTCCAATACCGTCCGCCAAGTCGCAAGCTCGCTCGGCACGGCGCTGCTCATCACGGTGGAATCGACGCGGACCAACGCGCACACCGCCGCCTACGTCAATAGCGTGACCTTGAACAATTCCATCGAGGCGGAGAACTTCGTCGGCTTCGAGAACGCCATTGCCGCGCTGACCGGGCTGTCGCCGGAGGTCGGCGCCGCCTATGCCGTCTCATTATTGAACGGCATGGTGTCCAAGCTCTCCGTGATCCAAGGCATCAACGACTCCTTCGTGGTGGCGATGCTGGTGACGCTGCTCGGCCTCTTCTTCTCGCTCTTCCTCTCCAGGCCGAAGAAACAGCCGAGTCCGGCGAAATAAGCAAAAGAGCCCGCGCAACCGAATGCGCGGGCTCTTGCTTTTATACGCTTAGCACGGGAGAGGCGGCTCCGCCCAGCTGAAGCTGGTACATGCCGTAATACTTGCCCTTCTGCTCCATCAGCTCTTCGTGGTTGCCCCGTTCGACGATCTCGCCGTGGTCGAGCACGAGAATCTGATCGGCCTGGCGGATCGTCGACAGCCGGTGAGCGATAACGAACGTCGTACGTCCCTTCTTCAGAACGTCGAGCGCCGCCTGGATAATCGCTTCCGTCTCGGTATCGATGCTGGCCGTCGCTTCGTCGAGGATCAGGATGGCCGGGTCGTAAGCGAGCGCCCGGGCGAAGGAGATAAGCTGGCGCTGGCCGGCGGACAGCGTGCTGCCCTTCTCGATGACCGGCTCGTCGATTCCTCCGGGCAGGCTCTGGAACATGTCGTACGCTCCGACGTCCTTCAGCGCCTTCACGACCGTCTCCCGGCTGATCGCCGGATTGTCGAGGCTGACGTTCGAAGCGATCGTACCCGTGAACAGGAACGGATCCTGCAGCACGATTCCCATATGCTGGCGGATATGCTGCTTCGGAGTCTCGCGAATGTCGATGCCGTCTACCGTGATGCTGCCCTTCTCGATGTCATAGAAACGGAACAGCAGGTTCAGAATCGAGCTCTTCCCCGAACCGGTGTGGCCGACAAGCGCGACCGTCTGTCCTTGCTTCGCTTCGAACGAGATGTTCTTCAGCACGTACTCGTTGTCCTTGTAGGCGAAGGTAACGTCCTTGAAGCTGACCTCGCCCTTGTAGCGGTCTATCTTCCCGGTCGCCACGTCGATTCCCGGTTCGTCCATCAGCTGGAAGACGCGCTCCGCCGAGATGCGGGCCGTCTCGAGGTTCGACAGCTGGTTGACGATCCCTACGATCGGCTGGAACATTCGGTTCATGTAATCGACGAAGGCATATAGCACGCCGACCGTAATGGCGCTGCCGAGATGATCGCCCCAGAACAGCCAGATGACGGTAATGAAAATGATGTTCCGAATGACGTTGACCAGATTGTGCGAAGTGATGGAATTCAGGCTGAGCATCTTCTTCTGGTATGTGTAGAACTCTTTGTTATGCCCGTCGAATTCCTCCATCATCTGCTTCTGCCGGCGGAAGGCCTGGATGATCGGCATGCCGTTGATCGACTCGTTGATCATCGCGTTGATGTCGCTGATCTTCGCCCGGATGATGCGGTTGTATCGTTCCGCGAACTTGCGATAGACGTAAATCCACGCGAACAGGATCGGAACGATCGGCAGCGCGATCAGCGCCAGCGTCGGGCTGAGCAGGAACAGCGCGCCCAGAATCGCCGCCATGTAGATGGCTCCGGAGAAGAAGTTCGCCAGAACGGCGACGTACAGCTCGCGGATCGTCTCCGTGTCGTTCGTGATCCTCGAGACGATCTTGCCCGCCGGCAGGTTGTCGAAGTACTGCACCGACAGCCTCTGAGAGTGCGCGAACACGTCCTCCCGCAGCTTCTGGACGATCCGGTTCGCCGACGTCTGGAGCAGCATCCGTTGTCCGTAGGTGAATGCCGCCGCCAGAACCAGCAGTCCGAAGTAGGAGACCGCGAGGGTCAGCAAGCCCGGAATCTCCGGCTTATAGAAGCGGTATACCTCATCCTTGGACAGCCGCGTCACCGCGTAAGTCGCTGCCGCGCCTTCCTTAGGCGTGACGGTCATCGTGCCGCCTTCGACCTCGCGCTTCCCGTCGACAACCGTCTCCCCTTCGTACCAATAGAAGCTGCGTCCGGCCTGCAGCACGCGAACCGGTGCGCCCTTGGCTTCGTCCGCCGCGAGATGATCCTCCCGCTTGTAATACTTGCCGTTATATTCGACCCTCTTGTCGCTGGTCTCGCTCACCTCGTACCAGGTTTTCTCGATGCCGAGAATGTTCTGGTCGATCATTCTCTTGGCGATGACCGGACCGATCAGCTCCACGCTGATCGCGAGCAGCAGGAAAGCTAGAGCAAGCAGGATCGATTTCTTATAGAACATGGCATATTGGAACAGCCTCTTGCCCGTCGTTCCCATGGTTTGAACACCTTCAATCTTCGTTAAGAATTCATGCCGTTGCGAGTTGCCGATGGCCGAAGCCTCCGGTCAGGAGGCATCGACCAGAGCTTCCAGCTGCTGGCGGTCGAATTGCTCCTTGTACCAGCCGCCCCAAGCGAGAAGCTGCTCGTGCGTGCCTTCCTCGACGACTTGGCCTTCGTCGAGCACCAGAATCCAATCCGCATGCTGCACGGCGGACAGCCGATGCGTCGTGATGATCGTGGTCTTGCCCGCGCGTTCCGTGCGGATGCCTTCGATGATCTCCGCCTCGGTCTTCGCGTCGACGGCCGACAGGGCGTCGTCGAGCATCAGGATCTCGGGGTCGGCGATGAGCGCGCGGGCGATGCTCACCCGCTGCTTCTGGCCGCCCGACAGCGCGACGCCCTTCTCTCCGACAAGCGTCTCCAGCCCTTGCGGCAGGAAGCGGATGTCCTTCGCGAACGAAGCCCGCTCCAGCGCGCGCTGAATGTCCTCCTCGGTAGCGTTCTCGGAGCCGAACAGAATGTTCTCCCGGATCGTGCGCGAGAACAGGATCGGGTTCTGCGGCACATAGCCGATCCAGCCGAGCAGGCGATCGATCTCGAGCTTCCCGAGCGGAACCCCGGAGATCTCGATCTCCCCTCTTCCAAGAGGATACTCGCGAAGCAGCTGCTTCAGAAGCGTCGTCTTGCCGCTGCCCGTTCGCCCGACGATGCCGAGCGTCTGGCCCGGCTTCAGCCGGAAGTTGACGTTCACGAGGTTGTCGATCGTGGAGCTCGGGTAGCGGAAGGTAACATCCTTGAACTCGATGCCTTCCGGCTTCCCGACGGCAACGAGCTCTTCGCCGTCGTCGACGTCCGGCTTGTAGCCGAGCGTCTCGGTTACGCGGTCCAAGGAGGCGTTGCCCCGCTGCATGATGTTGATAAGCTCGCCGATGGCGAACATCGGCCAGATGAGCATCCCGAGGAACACGTTGAACGAGACGAGCTCGCCGAGCGTGATTTCGCTCTTGAACACCAAGTAACCGCCATAGCACAATCCGATGATGTAGCTGAGGTTAACGAGAATTTTGTTGGACGGCTCGAATAGCGAATCGATCCGGGCGACCGCCAGATTCTTGTTCAGCACGTCGTTCGTCTTGGCATGGAACCGCTCGCGGTCCGCTTCTTCCTGCACGTAAGCGCGAACGACGCGAACTCCGGATACCGACTCCAGAACCTGGTCGTTCAGCTCGCCGAACGCGTCCTGAGCGCTCATGAAGCGGTCGTGGATCTTCTTCCCGAGAACCGTCATCAGCAACGCCAGAATCGGAAGCGGCAGCAGCGCCGCCAGCGTCAGCTTCCAGCTGATGAGCACGACCATCATGAAGAGGATCGTCAGCATGAAGATGGAGGAATCGATCAGCGTCAGAATGCCGAAGCCGGCCGTATTCGAGATCGCCCACAGGTCGTTCGTGGCCCGGGCCATCAGGTCGCCCGTCCGGTTGCGCTCGTAGAACGTCGGCGTCATCTTGAGGAAATGGCGCATGAGCCGCTTCCGCATCAGCCTCTCGAGCAAGAACGCCCCCCCGAAGAGCTGGTACATCCACACGTAAGTGATGCCATAGCCCACGACCGTGATTCCTACCCAGATCAGCAAGACCTCGAGGAAGCCTTGCGTTCCCAGCGTTCCTTCGTGGATGCGGTCGATCGTATCCCCGAGCAGGCGCGGCGGAATAACCTCCAGAATGCCGACGGCGATCAGAAGGAAGACGGCCAGGCTGTACCTTTTCCAATGGAGTTTAAAAAACCAGCCTAACTTGCGTAAAACAGTGAACACTCGTTTGTCACACCTTTCCGCGGATCGGTATCCGCTTGAAGCCTCAAACCCATAATCGATAAAAAAGAGCGTACCGCCCGCAAGCGATACGCCCCGCACCGCCAAGAGAACGTTTGTTCGCTTAATGCGGCGTAAGAAAGGCGCACGATTACGGGAACGTAACCATGCGCCTTGGAAGAATTAACCAAGTTAGTCGAGCGCAATGGGATTACGTCCAGTTATGCGGTTGCGATGAGGAAACGCAGGAACAATCATTAGGTTAAGCATGGGACGCAATCCTCCTTTCGATTTGTGAAATCTATTTGACACTTTATCATCGACCCGAGGGGACTGTCAATCGGCCCCAAGGCATTTTTTAAGAAATTTAACACTTATTTTAAGAACCTTTATTCACAGCGGATAACTAAGCAAAAACGCCTTCGGCGTCCTTAAGATGCCGGAGCAGCTTTGCGTTAACGATTCAGGCAATGTTATAGGTGATTACTTATACATTCCGAATCGTAGGAAAATGCCTCATTCGCCGAGGACAAGCCGGTAGATCTCGTCGGGAGTGCAGAGGTACAGCTCCCCGCTTCCGTCCGTTCCGAAGGAGGTGATGTTGCGCTTGGACTCCAGCAACAGCTCGTTCTGCGGCTTGCCGCTCTCGGGAACGCGAAGCGCCCAGATCCTGCCCGAGACGTAATCGCCGTACACGTACCAGCCGTCCAGCGCCGGGATGGCGTCTCCGCGGTAAACGTAGCCCCCGGTAACGGACTGTCCCTCGTCGCGGCCGTACTCCCAGACCGGTTCGGCGAGTCCTTCCGGCTCGCACCCCTCCGCGGGCTCGAAGCAGGCCGTCCCCTCCTTGACGTTCCATCCGTAATTGCCGCCGCTTACGATCCAGTCGATCTCCTCGATCTCGTTCTGCCCGACGTCGGCGGCCCACAGCCTGCTCGTCGCGGAATCGAAGCTGAACCTCCAGGGATTGCGAAGGCCGTAGGCGTAGATCTCCGGAGCTCCGCCTCCCTTCGCGAAGACGTTGTCCGCCGGAATCGCGTAAGGCTTCCCCGCCTCCGTCCGGTCGACGTCGATCCGCAGGATTTTGCCCAGCAGCGTATCCTTGTTCTGTCCGTTGCCATGGGGGTCGCCCGCGCCCCCGCCGTCACCCGTGCCGATATACAGGCAGCCGTCCGGCCCGAACGCCAGCTGGCCGCCGTTGTGGTTCGGATAGGGCTGCTCGAACGTCAGCAAGACCTCTTCCGTTCCCGGATTCGCCGCGCCCTTGTCGGCATGGAACCTCGAGATCACCGTGTGCGTTCGCGTCGTATAGTTGACGTAGATAAGGCCGTTGGTCTCGTAATCCGGGTCGAACGCCAGCCCCAGCAAGCCCTGCTCGGAGCCTTCGCCGAAGACGCGGTCCCGAACGTCCAGGAAGATCGAATCCTCCTCGGAACCGCTAAGAGGAACCCTGACGATGCGCCCCGCCTGCTCCAGCACATAGAGCGAATCCTCTTCTCCGGGAGCGTGTTCGATGCCGGCTAGCGACTCGTAAGCCATCTTAGGCTTGAGCGGCTCAAGCTCGAGACGAATCGCGTTCAGCCCGCTCCCCGGCTTCTCTCCGGATGCTCCTCCCGACGCTTTAGCGGGCGTTTCTCCCGGCTCTTCCCCGGTCGCTTCTCCCGCCGTTTCGTTCTCCGACGCGATCGGCGGCGGCGAACTAGCCGGCGGCGGCTTCCGGCTCCGATTCTCGCAGGAAGCCAGCAAGACTAGACACACCAGCAATAGGGGCATTAACCCGAGCAGCCAAGCTTGTCTCCCTCGTTCTCTCATTCCATCCGGGCTCCTCTCCGTTCGCGTGATTCCCTTCCAGTTTAACCTGGCGTGAGCCTCAAGGACAGTAACCCTGCTCCTATTAAGGACGACATCGCCATGACGACGCCAAACGCGCAAACGCCGTCGCTCCCAAGGGAACAACGGCGTTTGCGCTCATTCGGCTATGGCGAACCGCTATACGATTAGAATCTCCGCGGGACCGTCGCACCACTGGCAGTGCTTCGGCTTCTCCCACGCGCTGAAGGACGTCTCGCCCAGATTGACCAGGTCGGGCGCATCCTCGTATTCGTCGACGAACTTATCGATCGCCAGTTCCACATGCTCTTTGCACACGCAATACATAGAGTGCAGTTCCTTCCTATTCAGAGTCCTCGCTCTTCTCCGTCAGCTTAACGGTGAGCTCCTGAAGCTTCCCGTCGCGATAATACGATACCGTAAGCGATTCCCCGATTTTCTTCCGATTATACAAATACTTGCGCATTTCGATCGTATCGTCGATCGCTTGGCCATCGAATTTGACGATCAAGTCGTTCAGCTTCAGTCCCGCTTCCTTCGCCGGACCTACCGCCTCAAGCACGAGAACTCCCTTTTTGACCCCGTCCGGCACCGGAATCTCATCCAGCTTCTGATCCTCCGGCAGCTGCTCGGCTTCCGGGTCCTCCTCGATCAGCTTCTGCTCCTCGAGCGAGTCGAGGTAGGAAGAGAAGTTCATCGAGTAAATGCCCAGGTAAGGGCGCAGCACCTTGCCGTTCTCGAGCAGCTCCGCGATGACCGGCATGGCGTCGTTGATCGGGATGGCGAAGCCGATTCCCTCGACTCCCATATCGGCCACCTTCATGCTGTTGATGCCGACCAGCTTCCCGTTCAGATCGACGAGCGCCCCGCCGCTGTTGCCGGCGTTGATCGCCGCGTCCGTCTGAATGACTTCCTCTTCCCAGTCGTACACGCCGTTCTGGTTCAGCGAGATCGGAATGACCCGATGAAGATTCGACACGATGCCCGAGGTGAGCGAATCGCCGAAGCCCAGCGGATTGCCGATCGCGATCACCGTCTCGCCTTCCCGCAGCGCCTCCGAATCCCCGATCGTCGCCACGACGTCGATGCCGGCCGCGTCGGTCTCCAGCACGGCGAGGTCGGTTATCGTGTCCTTCCCGACGATCTTCGCCGGGAGCATCTTGCCGTCGACCAGGACGACCTGCACCTCCGCCGCGTTCTCCAGCACGTGCGCGTTCGTGATGATCCGCGCCTTGCCGTCCTTCTTCTCGAAGATGACGCCGGAGCCCAGGCTCGCGTTCTCCAAGGATTCCTCTTCGTCCGGATCGCTTGCCTTCGTCCGGTTGATGATGCTGACGACGGCGGGGCGGATCTTCGCCGAAGCGGTTATCGTCCTCTCGGACGTCTCCATGATCGGAGCCGAGCTTACGACCTGCGCCCTTCCGCCGCCTCCGCCGCCGTGGTCGAGGAACAGCGTGAACACGATGGCGACGACGAGCGAGCTGGCCAAGGAGGAGACGAGCGCCACCTTGAACATGGAGCCGTAGCGGTCCCTGCCGAAGTCGTAGGATTTACTTCTTCCAAACCGAAACTCCCTGCGGGTCTTCCGCTTCACCCGCGTCGAGTAGAAATCGTCGTCGAACCAGCCCATTCCCTGCACCATCCCGTCGTCTAGGGAGCCTGAACCCCAGTTGTTGCCGTCCTCTATTATATCGTTCGATCAATCGGAATATCTTTGTTGGATTTGACTAAAATACTAATAGAATTGCTAGAAGGAAGCAAGGCAATGAGGGAACTTATTCTTTATGTAAAGAAAGGAAGTCCTGCCAATGAAGCCTTCCGTTCTGCCCGACGCCATTCTGGAGCTCGCCGCCCGCCTCTCCCAGCTGAAGGAGGATCACTATCGGCAGCTTGTCGTTCTCGATTCCCTGATCGAGCTGCTCGTCGAGAAAGGCATCCTGTCCCCCGATGAGCTAAGCCGCAAAGCCGAGGAAAGCGAAGCCGCCATGGAGCTCGAGGCCGAGTCCGGCCGATCCGCTTCTAGCTCTTGACCAGATCCCACGGGGTCGGCTTGTCGTAGTAGGTCTCGCACAGGGAGAATTCATTCTCGTGATAGAAAATGCCGCTATCCTCCAGAACGTTCGTCACGGTCATCTTGGCGAGGTCCATCAGGTTGTGCTCTTGGCTGAGGTGGGCGAGGTAAACCCGGCGCGTCGCTCCGTCCGACAGCAAGGCGCGGAGCGCTTCTCCCGCCGCTTCGTTCGAGAGGTGCCCGCTATCCCCGAGAATCCGGCGTTTGATATTCCAAGGGTATCTTCCCATGCGAAGCATGTTCACGTCATGGTTCGATTCCAGCACGAGCACGTCCGAATTCCTCAGCTGATTCATGACCCTATCGCTGACATAGCCGAGATCGGTGGCGAGAGTGAGCTTGCGTCCCCCGGACTGGAAGCAGTAGCCGACCGGCTCCGCTGCGTCGTGGGAGATTCCGTACGATTCGATTCGAAGATCGAACAGCTCCATCACGCTGTCCGTCGGCAGGATGCGCCTCTGCGACTCCTCGATTTCGCCGACGTGCTTCTGCATCGCGACCCAAGTTTTCTCGTTGGCGTAGATCGGCAGCTTGAACTTGCGGGCGAACGCCCCGAGCCCCTTGATATGATCGGAATGCTCGTGGGTGACGAGGATGGCGTCGAGATCGCTTCCGGACACCTCCCGCTCTCTCATCAACTCTTCTATTCTCTTAGCGCTTAAACCGACATCTACTAGAACGGTAGCCGCATCCGACGACACGACCGTCGCGTTGCCGGTCGAGCCGCTGGACAGTACCGTAAATCGAAGTCCCATGCTGTCGTCCTCTTTCTGTTATTATCTCCCCTGCGCCGCTCCCGGTTTATTCCGGGAGCCCGGCGCCGCCTGTCTTCTCTTTATCCGTCACGACTTCGCCGCTGATGGCGTTCACGTAATATACTTCTCCGTCGTCCAGCAGAACCCTCCAGGAAGGCGCGGCGAGTTGAATCTCCGAATCGAAAATCTGGCCGTGGTACCCGAGCTGAATCTCGCGAATCGTCGATCCCGCCGGCAGATAGCTGGCGATCAGCTTCGCCACCGCCATCGTCGCGGGAAGCACCTTCTGCCGCTTCGAGTCTTCCGGCGACAAGCTCTCGACCACGTCCTGGCGATAGGCCGTTATTTTCTGCTCGCTATAGTAGAACTCGATATTGATATCGAAGATCGGCCACCCGTCGAACGTCCGGTTGAGGACGAAGACGCCGTCTCCGCTGCCCAAGCTGTACAAGTGATATTGGTTCAGCTCGGGAATGACCGATCCGAGCGCCGTCTCGAGCTCCTCGTCGAAATACACGACCCGCGTATTGGGCTGAGGATTCAGCATGATCCGGGCTCCGGTGCCGCTCGTCGGCGTCTCCTTGAGAGAATAGGTGAGCTGCTCCAGCATCTCGGGCGTCTCCGTCGGAATCTCGGCTTCCACGCGAATGCCCTTCGAGCTCATCGCCTGCTGCGTCTCGGGAGGCAGCGAGGTCCAATCGACGGCCGAGTCGATTCGCTCCCGCCATTCCATCCACAGCTGATAGCCCAGAACCATGTTAAGCAGCAGAAAAGCGATAATAAGCACGCTTTTGGCTCGACCCCAATCCATCCTCGCCCCTCCTTTCGCGCTTGTTCGATCAATCGACCGTTCGGACTTCCCCGCTCGCGAGCCGGATCGCCCAAGCTGGCTGCAGCAGCATCGAATCCTCTTCCAGCTTGGGCCGATAGGCCGGGAAGATCGACTCCACGGTCTCGCCTCCCGATACCTCCCGGATCCGAGCCAGCAGGTCGCTGCCCGCCGGAAGCTTCTGCATCGCTCCTTTGACCTCTTTGCCGCTATTCAAGACGAACATGGAACGCTCGTATGAAGAGACCAATCCCCGCTGAATCGTAAGCTGCATATAACCGAACCGGAAATTCTCGCCCGAGATAATCGGCAGACCGGCATAATATTGCTGGAACTTGATGACGCTGTCGTTCGCCGGCCCCTCGGAACGAACGAGGCGGTGCGTTTGGCCCCATCCGCCGTGCAGATTGACGAACGATACCGCGGACTCGATGTTGTCGGTCAGGCTGTTCTGGATATCGGTCGGTGCGACAATATCGGTATAGGAGAGCCAGCCGACTCCCGTCTCCAGCTTCAGTCCGCGCTTCCAGTCCGTATAGATCTGGGTGCCGTCCTGCTGATCCTGAACTATGTTGGTCGTGCTCGGATCGGAGAACAGGTTGCGCTGGAGCTGGTCGGACGTATAGGCGGTATACGGCACCCTTCGAATGTCGAAGCTCTTGGCCTGCTCCGGCACGTAGACCCCTCCGTCCCAATATTTGAACGGGGTCCAGTATTGGCCGAAGCCCGTATACTGCTGAATGTCCTGCACGGTGAGATCCGCGCGAAGCGACTCATAGACGTTCTGGCCGTCCGAGCTGAAGAAGAACGTGCGGACCTCTTCGCGATCCTGCCGGGCGAAGATCCAGATCCGGTTGACCATATCCCCGGAGAAGAGAAAATCCGCGTCGACCTTGAATACCCGCTGCAGCAGCTCGAACGGAACCGCCCTTCCGAAGCGCACCTCGATGCCGAGGTCGTTCTGGCGAACCTGCTCCCAGTTGATCTTGTCGATCGAATCCCGCTGGAAGCCCTTGAACTCCCGTACTTGAAGCTTATCCAGCACCATATTGTAGAACGTATCGTTCGGGTAGAACACCGTGTGCTTGTCGTTGCCCATATGCAGCACCAGCTGTTCCGGGTACAGAAGGTTCTCCACCTTCTCCTGCGCCCCGAGCGGATCGGCGTTGACGTAATTTTGCTCCGTCTTCACGTTCGCTTCCATGCTGGGCATGCTGTAGGCCAGGAAGTAGCTCTGCACCAGGCTGATGACGACAAGCGAAGCCAGAACGACCGACTTGAGCTTCTCGATCATGGGTGCTCACTTCCTTCCTGCGTCAACGGCAAGGTTGCGGTGACCGTCGTGCCGACGTTCAGCTCCGATTCGATCGAGATCGATCCCCCGTGGGCGCGAACGATTTCCCGGGCAATCGAGAGGCCGAGACCGGTGCCGCCCATACTGCGGGAACGAGCCTTGTCGACGCGATAGAACCGGTCGAAGATATGGGCGAGATCCTTCTTCGGAATGCCGATGCCGGTATCCTTCACCGAGATCGACAGCTGCCCGGCGTCGTTCAAGCGGGAAGACAGGATAATCGATCCCCCGTCGAGCGTGTACTTGATGGCGTTTGACATCAGATTGTCGAGCACCTGGTCGATGCCGTCTCGATCGATCCATGCCTTCTGCAGACCCGGTTCCACCTGCACGCGTACCGTGATCGCCTTCTGCCTGAGCTGTAGAGAGAAGCGGTCGACGACGTCCTCCGTCATCTCCGCGAGATCGGTCATCTGGCGCCGAAGCTGGGCTTGGCGGGAATCGAACCGGGACAGATGGAGCAGATCGGTCACGAGGCGGATCATCCGCTCGGTCTCGCTTCGAATGACGCCGACGAACCGTTCCGCGAGCGGCGGCTCCTCCATGGCGCCGTCGTCCAGCGCCTCGGCGTAGCTCTTGATCGTGGTCAGCGGCGTGCGCAGCTCGTGCGAGACGTTCGCCACGAACTCGCGGCGCGTCTGCTCCAGCTTCTCCGATTCGGTCACGTCGTGAAGCACGGCGATGGAGCCGACGACTCCCTTGTCCCGGCGCCTGATCGGCGTTAGCGTCAACCGGAACACGAGGTGCTCCTCGTCTTCGGAAAGCTGCCGATGGATGAGCAGCGCCGTTTCCCGGCCGTTCAACGCTTCGGAGATCGGAGCCTTATCGATGTCGAGGCACTCGGAAGCGGTGCGGCCCTCGATGTCCTCGATGCTGAGCATCGTCCGGGCCCGCCGGTTCGCCACGATGACGCGGCCGATCTCGTCCGTCGCCAGCACCCCGTCGCTCATGTTGGACAGAATCGAGCTCAGCTTCTCCTTCTCTTCCTCGTTAACGGAGAGCGCCTCGCTCAGCCGGTCCGTCATCTCGTTGAAGGCGGTGCTGAGCTGGCCGATCTCGTCCTTCCCGAGAACCGGCACCCGCTCCTCGAAGCGCCCTTCCGCGACGGCCGTCGCCTGGCGGGTCAACGCCTTGATCGGCTGCGTGATCGTGCCGGCGATGAGAATCCCGAGCAGCGCCGTCAGACCTAGCGCCAGCAGCATCCCGGTCACGAAGATCTGATTCACCCGCTCAACCGTCTGATAAAGTTCGCTCATCGACGCGACGATATAGACCGCGCCGACGACCTTATCCTTTTTGTCGTTCATGACCGGCTTCACGACGATCTTCTTCCGGATGTTGTCCGTATCGATGATCTCTTCGGTATTGTCATTGATTCCTTGCAGGGCGCGGCTCACCAGAAGCGAGGTGTTCTTCCTGCCCACGTAGGACTGGTGCTCCGCCAGCGAGGTTGCCAGCACCCTTCCGCTCGCATCGAGAACCTGGGCCTCCGCTCCGTTTATGTTGAACAGGTTGCCCACCAGCCGGCCTAGCTCGGACTCTCCCCCGTCCTCCGTCGTCCCCGTCTCATCCTGATTGTCGATTGCCGATCCGGCCAGGAGGGTAAGCATCTGGGCTTGAGTGTTCAAATTGTTCGTGAAAGACTCGATAAGCGAGTTCTTCATCGTGCTGATAAAATAAACCCCAATCAGCTGCAGAGCGATCAGGATCAGGAGAAGCACCATGATGATGAGCTTGGCTTGAATCGTGCGGAACGGACGGAGCAGCTTCATCCACCGAATCCGCCCGTTGCCATCTTAGGATTGCGCATCAGATACCCTAGCCCTCGCCGCGTCAGAATGATCTCCGGACGGCTCGGGTCATCCTCGAGCTTCTCGCGCAGGCGGCGAATCGTCACGTCCACCGTGCGAACGTCGCCGAAATACTCGAAGCCCCAAACCGCTTGCAGCAGATGCTCCCGGGTCATGACCTTGCCGCTGTTGCGCGCAAGGTAATGCACCAGCTCGAACTCGCGATGCGTCAGATCGAGCGGCTGCCCGTTCTTGTACACGACATACATGTCGGTGTCGATGAACAGGTTAAACAGCTTCAGCCCCTGGCGCTCGCTCTCGCCGGTGGAGTCCCCTTCGCTCTTGGCGTCCAGCTTGCGCTGGCGGCGCAGATGCGCCTTCACCCGCGCGAGCAGCTCCCGCGTGCCGAACGGCTTCGTCACGTAATCGTCCGCGCCGAGCTCCAGCCCGAGCACCTTGTCCAGCTCGGTATCCTTCGCCGTCAGCATGATGATCGGCGTCGACAGCTTGCCGCGCACCTCGCGGCAGACGTCCATGCCGTCCTTCACCGGCAGCATCAGGTCGAGCAGGATGAGGTCGGGATCGATCTCGAACGCGAGCCGAACGGCCTCTTCGCCGTCGAACGCGCAGACGACCTCATAGCCTTCCTTCTCCAAGTTAAACTTCAGAATATCCGCGATCGGACGTTCGTCGTCCACCACTAATATTTTCCCAGGCATATCGTCAAGCCTCCCGTACCTTGGAAGCATTCTCTATCCCTTCTATTCTAACATAATAGACAGGCCTCGCGAAGTTTGGGGCGCAACGCTTTCTCTGGGTAATCGAGCCATTATGCAAAGAACCACCGGAGACATGGCTCCGATGGTTCTCGTCGTTATCTCTAAAGGCTGTATGAACAGGATCTTATAAATAGCTGGTCGGGTTCTTCAGGTCTCCGTTCAGATAAACTTCAAAGTGAAGGTGAGTGCCGGTCGAATGTCCGGTGTTGCCCATGATGCCGATCTTGTCTCCCTTGGAGACGACTTGACCCTTTTTCACGGAGATGCTCTTCAGGTGACCGTATAACGTCTTGAAGCCGTTGTTATGATCGATAATGATGGCATTGCCGTACCCGTTCTTCTCTCCGGCGAATTCGATCGTTCCGTTGTCGGCCGCCATGATCGTCTTGCCGCCGACCATGTCGATGCCCTTGTGCAGGCTGCCCCATCTCGAACCCATGTAGCTCGTAATGCGGGCTCCCGTTACCGGCCAAGCGAATGTACCCGTCCCTTCGCTCGGAATGACCTTCGTTCCCTTCAGAATGATGGTTGATACCGCTGCCTTAATCACTTTGGAGGACACTTGCTCCTCTTCGATCGCGGCGCCGTTGCGCTTGGTCAACCGGTAGGTGACCTCCCGCTGGCCTTCGGCTCCCACTTGAAGCGTCTTCTGCTGGCCCATCTTGATGTCGTCGCTCTTGCGAATCTCCACCGGCGGGTCGATCACTTCGATCTCCGTCACCGTCTCCTCGGATTGCACGTTTAGAACCGGATTATTCTGGGTAATATCGAGTACGTCCCCGACGTCGATCCGGTCGTTCACGATCCAAGGATTCTTCGCTTTGAGGAACGCGACCGTCAGGCCGGTCTTCTCGGCGATGCAGCCGAGGCAGTCTCCTTGCTGCACGGTGTACGTCTTCTTCTCCGGATCGCCCGTGGTCAGCGTCTTGTAAAGCGCGTCGACGTCGTCCAGCTCGCTCAGCTCGATCTCCGCCGGAACCGTCGTCACTTCCTCTTCGAAGTCGATGGATTCTACCACTCTGGTAGAGGAAGCTGCCGTTGCCGAGTAGGAAAGCGCCTGCACCTTGCTCTTGGCATCCGCCTTGGCGCCGGCCGGAATGAATTTGTCTTTGACCCGCTGAAGCAGCGCGTCCGCTTCTTCCTGGTTCTTCACGGTTCCGATCTCTTTGCCGTCGACGACCAGCTTCACGCCGACCGGATGGGCCGTTAGTCCTTCCTTCAAGGCAGCCAGAGTGCTCTCGTCGTCGGGAAGTTTATTGTAAGCACTTACATCCTCGTAGGCGACCTGGTCTTCATCCAACGCATATTGGATATCCGTCGCTTCCTTGGACAATTGCTCTTGCTTGGCGGCGATGACGTTATCGACCAAGGCCTTATCGCTGATCTCGCCGATCACTTGTCCGTTGAGCATAACCTTATAGTAGGAATTCGTGTTGGCTTCTACATAATGATTCGTTCCGATAAACACTCCCACGATGGCGAGAATTCCGACGCCCGTCGCGAGAAGCGGCGCTTTATGGTGTGCGAATAAGTGCTGCGTTGCAGGGTTCGTCTTCTTAGCGAGATGCTTGGTACCGTTCGCGCTTGTAGACCGGATTCTTCGCAGGCCTTGCCGCATGGCGGACATGGCTTCGCGAACTCGGTCCGTTCCCTTGAATACGGCCATGAGTTTCTCCTTTATGGACGAAAATTACGGTAAACTTTTCCGTTTATTTGTAAACCTGTTTTAAACTTTAGCACAACTTTCCCGGGACTATCAATAAATCGATTATGAAGATTATCTCATTTAATAGGCAAAAGGCCCCGGTTTTCCGGGGCCTTCGTGTCGAATTGTGTTGCGATTAGGCGCATTCTGCTAGGGTTCGACGGACGCCGGCTCTCCCTGAATAATGGCCATCATCTGCTCGTATTCTCGCTCGTCGAGCGAGCTTTTGAGGAGCTCCTGAAGCTTGGTTTGCTCCTGCTCGTCGACTCCTCCCTCCAGATAGGAAGACAACTGCTGCAATTGGTCGGAATTCAGCTTGGTCACGACGATCGAGTAGAGCCGCTGCCGGTCCTCCGCGGTCAGGGCCGATCCCAAGCTGCCTCCGGATTCGTTCCCGAACACCGGAATCGCTTCTCCCGCGCCCCCTTCGTTCTCCTCGCCCGGAAGCTCTCCGCCCGTTTCTTCGTCCGTTCCCGCGTCCGTTTCCGCACCCGTTCCCGCATCGCCGGAAGGCTCAGAAAAAGGAGAATCGACGACCGGCGACCCGGAGGCGTCCGGCTCGGGAGAATTCGTCGACGCTTCGGCTCCCCCCGGGTCCTGAGACCCCTCGCTTCCCGCTCCTTCCGCATCTCCCTCGACTTCCGCACCTCCCGCGCCATCCGATACCGAGCCCGACGCTGGAGACGACGACGGAGACTCGGCCGCCTCTTCCTTCGGCGGATCGTCCGCTCCCCACAGCGTTCCCCATATTCCCGATAAAGCGAAAGGCTGAACCTCCAGCGGAATATCCAACTGCTTGATCACCGTCTGTAAATAACTGTTCACGATATAACCGGTCGTCCAGATGCACAAGAAGCTGAGCAAGATAGCGCTGGCCGCGAGCTTCGCCGCCCAGCCGATCCATTTCCACATCCGAGTTGCCCTCCTGCCGCTATGATTTCATAGGTTTAGTATGGGCAAATCTACCGGCTATCATTCTTCCAAGGGGAAAATGGCCAGGCGAATCGGCGTCCGGACGCAATAGGAAGGTCTCGATAGATAGGAACTCGGCTTCTATCAGCGGCGGCCGGACTTTCTCAGGTAGAGCGAGGAGCCTCCTACCGCGAGCAATGCGATAACGGCCAATCCCCAATAGATATTGGAGTACGCGACGCTCTCCTCCATCCCCTTCTGCCAGGACAGCGCGCTCGCGGTCATCGCGACGCCGAACGCGCCGCTGATGAACTGGAGCAGTTGGAACAGTCCGAGACCCGAGCCGATTCTGGACGCCGGGAGGAGCCGGGAGATCTCGTTCGAGATGCTGCTCGTTAGGAAGGTGAAGCCGACGCTCAGAATCATATAGATAAAAATGATGGCGACATACGAAGTGTGGGAGAACAGCGCGAATAAAATCATCGAGACGAATACCGCCGGAGGAACGTACCGGATGATCCCGCGATTGCCGCTGCCGTCGATGATCCGGCCGACGACGCGGGAGACGATCATCGCGAGAACCGATCCAGGGAAAATAACGAGGCCCGCGGAAACCGCGCTTAATCCGAACAGATGGGAGAGCATCTGCGGCATGAGGTACAGCGTGGCGAAGCTGCAAATATAGGCTCCGATGCCGACCGCTCCGACAATCAGATAGCTTCGGTCGCGGAACAGCGCCGGCTGAACGAAGGGATCCTTCGCCCGCCGAATGCGGAGGGCGAACAGGGCGACGCCGGCCAAGCCTAACGCCAACGCCAGGAAGGATCGGTTCGTGAGCGCGAACAGAAGGCCCGTCGTCCCGATGGCGACATACGCCGCTCCCCACGCGTCGAAGCTGGCCGGCTTCGGGCGCTCCTTCGGCACGACGGCCGCGAACAGCGGAACAAGCAGCAGCGCGATAGCCGTGACGACGAACAGGTAATGCCATCCGAGATATTCGACGATCGCGCCTCCCGCCACCGGACCGAGACCGAGGGCCAGCGACGTCGCCGACATGACGAGCGCGGTCGCTTTCCCTTGGCGTTCCTGCGGGATGTAACGGCTGATCAAGACGAGGGATAAGGCCGGGGCGGCTCCCGCTCCGGTCGCCTGCACGAGCCGAACGATCAACAGCATGATGAAGCTGCCGCTGAACAGGCCGACGACGGCCGCCGCTCCGATGGAGGTCAGCCCGATCACGAGCAGCCTGCGGATCGGAACCGAGTCCGACAGCCGGCTGTAGGTGATGGAGGAGATGGCGAACACGATCGAATAGCCGGTCACGATCCACGAGGTCGCGGAGGCCGACAATCCGTATTCCGCCGACACGGATGGAAGGGCCAGGTTGAACATCGTCGTATTCATGATGACGAGAATCATAGCTAAGCCGAGCAACGAGATAAGCAGACCTTCCCGAACCCGCGTCTCTTCAAGGCTTCCTATTGTTGCCGAGCTTGCTTCGGTTGTCATACGGATCACCACTTATTCTAAAGTTTGATTACTATCGAACAATAGAAATATAGCATCCGTTGTGGTAAAATGCAATTAGGAATTCCGCAAACGGCTCCCGCGAGAGCCTTACCTATTCTTTGAACCGTCAAAAAGGCGTGTAATTTAACAAGGAGATGCATCGATATGAAGCTGCTGTACCATCCGGATCGCGAGGAGATCCATCTCAGCTCGGTTCTGTACGCCCTGAGCGATCCCGTGCGCCTTCTGATCGTCAGCGAGCTGAGCCGGATCGGCGAGAGCGCCTGCGGCGACATCGGCCTTCCCGTCGTGAAGTCGACCGTCACCCACCATACGCGCACTTTGCGGGAGGCCGGAATCATTCGGACTCGCGCGCAAGGCACCCAGCGGTTCCTGTCGATCCGCCGGGACGACCTCGAGTACAGGTTCCCCGGGCTTCTGACTTCGATACTGGAAGCGTTTGATTCTTCCGAGGAGGCCGCCAAGCTGCGGGAGGCTGCTCGAAACGAGGAATAACGAAAGGCCAGCCGTTCGGTCGACGGCTGGCCTTCTTCATTATCTTATTAGTAGATCGCGGACACTTGGTTCGTCTGCTCGCGGTTGCGGCCGACGGAGAAGATCGCGATCGGAATGCCGGTCAGCTCGGAGACGCGCTCGACGTAGCGGCGGGTGTTCTCCGGCAGGTCTTCCAGCGTTCTCGCGTTCGAGATGTCCTCGCTCCAGCCCGGCAGCTCTTCGTAAACCGCTTCGCATTCGGCCAGAATCTTGAGGTTGGCCGGGTAGTGGTTGATGATCTCGCCGCGGTAGCGGTACGAGGTGCAGATCTTCACCTTCTCGAGACCGCTCAGGACGTCCAGGGAGTTGAGCGACAAGCCCGTGATGCCGCTGACGCGGCGGGCATGGCGGACGACGACCGTGTCGAACCAGCCGACGCGGCGAGGGCGGCCCGTTACGGTGCCGTATTCGTGGCCCTTGTCGCGGATCCATTGGCCCAGGTCGTCATGCAGCTCGGTCGGGAACGGACCGTCGCCGACGCGGGTCGTATACGCCTTCGCGACGCCGATGACTTGGCGAATCTTCGAAGGGCCGACTCCGGAACCGATGCAGACGCCGCCCGCGGACGGGTTCGAGCTCGTCACGAACGGATACGTTCCTTGGTCGATATCCAGCATGACGCCTTGGGCGCCTTCGAACAGAACCTTCTTGCCTTCGTCGATCGCATCGTTCAGCACGACCGAGGTATCCGTCACGTAAGGACGCAGCTTCTCGGCCAGCTCCAGGTAACCGGAGACGATCTCGTCCGCGTTCAGCGGCTCTCCGCCGTACATCTGCGTAATGACATTGTTCTTCTCCGCGATAAGAACGCGGGCCTTCGCTTCGAATTCTTCCGCCACCATCAGGTCGGCGATCCGAATTCCGTTGCGAGCGGCTTTATCCATATAGCAAGGGCCGATGCCCTTGCGGGTCGTTCCGATCTTGTTGTCGGCTTTGCGGTCTTCCTCCAGCGCGTCGAGCACGAGATGATAAGGCATGATGACGTGCGCGCGGTCGCTGATTCGCAGGTTGTCGACCGAGAAGCCGTTATCGATAATATATTGAATTTCTTCCACCAGGGCTCCCGGATTGATAACCATTCCGTTGCCGATGACGCAGACCTTGTTCTCGTTGAAGATACCGGACGGAATCATGGTGAGCTTGTATTTCTTGTTCTGAATGAGAATCGTATGACCTGCATTGTTGCCGCCTTGATAACGAGCGACGACATCCGCTTTCTCCGCCAGGAAGTCCGTAATCTTGCCCTTGCCTTCGTCTCCCCACTGCGTTCCTACGACAACTACTGTAGACAAAGCAATCCCTCCACCCGGCTGATTCGCTCAAACCGGCATGATGATGCCTCCCCCAAGCGGACGCTCCCCGAATCCTTGTTGCCGGAGACAACGCACGCGAACGCATCGGCAACGAGGATCTCGTTCCGATGCACGGCCATATGGCCGCAAGGCGGCATGATTAGTGTAGCAAGTGACCGAAGCGAAGTCAACTTAAAGGCGAACAATTCTAATAAGGCCTATATAATCGTTCGGAAATATTCCTTAATGAAAACGGGATTATGCGCTTTCCTCATGAGTTCGGTCCAGACTGACGAACTTGTTGAAGCTCTTGAGGAAGACGAGCTCGACCGTGCCTACCGGACCGTTCCGTTGTTTGGCGATAATGATCTCGATAATATTCTTTTTCTCCGTATCTTGATTATAATAATCATCCCGATACAAGAAGGCGACGATATCGGCGTCCTGCTCGATCGAGCCGGATTCCCGAAGGTCGGACATCATCGGCCGCTTATCCTGGCGCTGCTCGACGCCCCGCGACAGCTGGGACAGCGCGATAACCGGAACTTCCAGCTCTCTGGCGATCTGCTTGAGCGTACGCGAGATTTCGGAGACCTCCTGCTGCCGGTTCTCGCCGGGCTTGCCGCGCCCTTGGATGAGCTGCAGGTAATCGATCAGGATCATCCCGAGCCCCTTCTCCTTCTTCAGGCGGCGGCACTTGGCGCGAATATCGGCAACGGTGATGCCGGGCGTGTCGTCGATGAACACTTGAGCCTCGGAGAGAGCTCCGATGGCCATCGTCAGCTTCTCCCAGTCGTCCCCTTCCAGATATCCCGTCCGCATGCGGCCAGCGTCAACGTTCGATTCGGCGCACACCATACGCTGAACCAGCTGGGCGGCGGACATCTCGAGACTGAAGATGGCGACGGTCTCGTTCGCCCGCACCGCCACGTTCTGCGCGATGTTCAGGGCGAACGCCGTCTTCCCTACCGACGGACGCGCGGCGACGATGATGAGGTCGCTTCGCTGGAAGCCGGCCGTCATCTTGTCCAGATCCCGGAAGCCGGAAGGAATGCCGGTCGTGCCGCCCTTGTGGTTATAGAGAAACTCGACCCGGTCGAACACTTCCATGAGCACGTCGCGAATGCTGATGAAGCCCGAGGACGACTTGCGGTTCGAGATCTCCATGATTCTCTGCTCGGCATCGTTGATCAGCGTGCCTATCTCGTCCTCGCCCGCGTATCCGTTGGATACGATCTGGGTCGCGGTGCGGATCAAGCGGCGCAGGAGCGACTTCTCTTCGACGATCTGAGCGTAGTATTCGACGTTCGCGGCCGTCGGAACGGCATGGGCCAGCTTGGCGAGATACGTGACCCCGCCGACCTCCTCCAGCTGTCCGCGGTCCTGCAGCTTCGCCGTGAGCGTGATCAAGTCCAGGGGCTCGTTATCGTCGTTCAGATCGAGCATGACCTCGAAGATCCGCTGATGGGCGACGCTATAGAAGTCTTCGACCCGGAGCCGCTCCATCGACGTGATCAAAGCCTCGGTCTCCAGCAGGATGGCGCCCAGCACCGCCTGCTCCGCCTCGAGATTCTGCGGCGGAACCCTATCGAACAGGACCGTTTCCCCAGTCATTTCCATGCCCTTACTCCTCCACGACTTGCACGTTTAGCGTGCCCTTCACTTCGGGATACAATTTAAGCGGCACCTTCGTGACGCCGAGCGTGCGAATCGGATCGCTCAGCTCGATCTTCCGCTTGTCGATGACGATCTTCTGGCTCTCGAGAGCTTCCGCGATCTGCTTGCTCGTAATGGCGCCGAACAGACGGCCGCCTTCGCCCGCTTTGGCCTTGATGACGACCGTCATCCCGGACAGCTTCTCGGCGAGAGCCTTCGCTTCCGCCTTCTCGCGCTCCTTCTGCTTCTGAGCCGACGCGTTGATCTGATCCAGCGTCTTCTTAGCGCCTTCCGTCGCGATCTGCACGTAACCCTTCGGGAGAAGGAAGTTGCGCGCGTAGCCCTCGGACACTTCCTTCACTTCGCCTTTCTTGCCTTGACCCTTCACATCCTGGAGAAAAATAACCTTCATTCCAGTATCCCCTCTTTTCCCTCGAATTCTTTAAGAACTTGCTTGAGCGTGGCCGCCACTTCCTGAACCGTCTTGCCCTGCATCTGGCAGGCGGCGTTGGACAGATGCCCTCCTCCGCCGAGACGTTCCATGACGACCTGCACGTTGATCTGCCCGAGCGAGCGGGCGCTGATCCCGACCTGCCCGTCGGGACGCATTCCGATGACGAAGGACGCTTTGATTCCCGTCATGTTCAGCAGCGTGTCGGCCGCCTGGGCGATGAGCAGCTGCGGAATCGGCTTGCCGGTGTCGGCCACCGCGATGGCGATATGCTCGCGATACATCTCCGCGTGCTGGATAATCTCCGCCTTCTTGATGTACTCCTCCAGATCCTCCTTCAGCATTCGCTGGATGAGAATCGGATCCGCTCCGTTGCGGCGGAGGAAGGAAGCGGCCTCGAACGTGCGGGAGCCCGTGCGAAGCGCGAAATTCTTCGTGTCGACCGTGATGCCGGCGAGCAGCGCGGTCGCTTCGCGCAGGTCGAGCACCACCCGTTCGTGGATGTACTGCAGCAGCTCGGTGACCAGCTCGCACGTGGACGAAGCGTACGGCTCCATATACACGAGCACGGCATCGTCGATGAACTCCTCGCTCCGCCGGTGGTGATCGACCAGCACGATGCGGTCCGTCAGCTGCAGCAGCCTCGGCTCCGCGACCATCGAAGCCCGGTGGGTATCCACGACGACGGCCAGCGACCGCTTGCTCGTCATGCCCAGCGCCTGCTCCGGACTGATGAAGCGTCGGTACAGCTTCTCGTCCTCGCGAAGCATATCCATCATTTTCTGAATGGCCGGATTGATTCCCTCGAGCACGATGAACGCTTCCTTGCCGAACTGCTGGGCGGCCTTCACCACCCCGATGGCGGCGCCGATCGCGTCCATGTCGGGCATCTTGTGCCCCATGACGATGATGTTCTCGCTCTCTTTCATTAGATCGCGCAGCGCATGGGAGATGACCCGCGCCCTTACTCTCGTGCGCTTCTCGACCGCGTTGCTCTTGCCGCCGTAGAAGCTTTGGCGCTGGCCGAACTTCACGACGGCCTGATCCCCTCCGCGGCCCAGCGCGATATCGAGACTGCCTTGGGACAGCTGCCCAAGCTCGACCACGGAGTCGCTGCCGGAAGCGAAGCCGATCGAGAGAGTTAGCGGAAGCTTCAGGTTCATCGTCAGCTCCCGCACCTCGTCCAGCAGCTCGAAGCGCGATTGCTCCAGCTGCTTCAGCGCCAATTGGTTCGTCACGACCATATACTTGTCCGATGACAATCTCCGCAGGAACAAGCCGTATTTGTTGGCCCATTCCGTAATTTCGCCGGCTACCTTGGACAGCATGATCGCGCGCTGCTGCTCATCCATCCCTTGCGCGACTTCTTCCAGGTTATCCAGCATGACGATTCCCAGCGCCAGCTTCTCGTCCTCGTACTTCTTCGCGAGAGTCCAGTGCTCGGTGACGTCTTTTACATACAGCATGCGCTCTTGCTGCCGAAAGAGCAACTCGTAAATCCTTCCGTTCAGCGTCGTCTCCAGCTTGCTCGCGTCTTTCTCCTTCGCGGGAACGGTAACGCCGGGGAAAAGCTCGGCCAGAGAAACCCCGATAACGGTGGAGCGTCCGATCAGCGCGGAGATGTAGGAATTATGCCATTGAACTTCTTTATCCTCGTTGTACACGATAATGCCGAAGGGCAGCGTGCCGATGACATCGTTCGCGACCCCTTTGATTCGATGGGAAAGAGTGAGTACGTAATCGTTCAGGTCTTTGCGGAAAGCCCGCTCGGCCAGTATCGAATAGACGCCGATGGCGCCTCCCAGCAATAGACCGATCAGACCCAGCACCCATTCGTACCAAGCGAGGGCAACGGTCAGCAGCAACACCAGCACCATTGCCCATACGATATGCATGCCATGCCAACGCTGAACGAGAAACTTAGGCATGATAAAGCTCCGCTCCCTTGTTCGGACCGTCCCGAATCCTTCCCGGGACGGTCCCAATGTATGTCCATGCCGCACTTATGCCTCCGGGACCCTGTCGCTGGCGGCGATCGGCCGTCCGCCTGGCGGGCATCGGCCCGCTAGACGGGAGCTAGCCTTTCTTTTCGAAGTTCTTGCGAATAGGGAACGCCGTGTCGAGGAGTCCGATCAGGTAGAACGGCGGGAAGATAAGCAGCGGGATCGCGATGATGACGGGTACGGCTTTGTTCCAATTCTTCGCGTCGGCCAGAAAGAAGAAGAAAGCGATCGCTTGGATCGTAAAAGCGAACTTCAGGAGCGGCACGGCATTGGCCGTCACCGTGCTCCAGAATCCCGTGCTCTCCGGCGAGATCGTGTAACTAAGCACCAAAGCTATCAGGTAGTAGAAAACCAAGCTGCGCGGCAGCATCCAGTTCTTCATGGCGGTCATTCCCGGGATCACGATCCCCATGAGCGCAAGCCCCCGCCTAGCGAGGACATGGGTGACGACGGCCATCATGAAGGAAGTCAGAAGCAGCAGAACCGGCAGCATCTTCGTGATGGCGTCCCCGAGAGTGACGGACGTCTCCGCCGCCCAATCGGCCGGCATCAGCGTATCCGTCTGAAGCTGCTTCAGGGATTCTTCGATTAGCGAAGCAAGCTCCGAAGATAAATTCAGATCGTACTGCACGGAGAAAATCGCAAGCTCGACCAGCAGCTGCACGAGAAGGACGACCATGGCGACGGTGACGACGGTTCTCGCCGGCATTCGCCTCTTGTACAGATGGCCCATGACCGCCGCGGGAATCAGGAAGAACAATCCGAACACCAACGAAGCAAGGGAATACGACCCCATCAAGGCGAAAGCGGCAATCCCGATGCACGCGACGTGGGCAACGAACGAAAGCGGCTTCAGCATGGTGTACAGGATAACCAATGGCGCCATAAGCAGGAATAACGTAATCACGATGAGAGAGGTAGGGATGCTCAGCAGCACGAGAAGTGCCACCGCGCTCCACGCCACGGACTTCCAGCCAATCTTCAAACAGAGTCACCTCTTGCGGATATGTTCTTCTAATGCGGACAGATCGCGATAGAGATCTTCCAACTGATGTCCTTCTTGCTTGAGCTTAGCCAGCTTATCCGCCAAGGCCGCATCCAGATCCCGGTAGGAGATCCCGAGGCGCCTGCCCAGAATGTAGCCGGACGCGATTAAGCCTGCCAAGCTATCGGTGATGCGGGCTCCGCTTCCGTCCCACATCGCCTTGAACAATCTTGCAACCTGATCGACTACTTCCGTCTTCAGCCACTCGATCAGCCTTGCCCGAGTGGCGACATCTGTTTCGCGTTCCATCGCTTGAACTCATCCTCTCCAAGCTAAGCTTCGCGGTGTCTGCCCAGAAAGCTGCAATCTTCATTATATCACATAATGGCTCAGTATCTACTACGAGACGTCCGCTCCCGCCGTCGCATCTCCGCGCCGGATTGCCGGTCGGAGTACCCGCCGGAATGGCGCGCCGGCCTCCTCGCGCAAGCGGCAGGCAACCCGTCCCCTGCAAGAGAGCGAGCGCCTGCCGCTAATCGACTATTGTTCCGGAACGGACGCCGTCCATCCTTCTTCGCTTCTTGCTAGGGTCACCCCGAGCTTCTTCAGCTCCTCGACGGCCACGTAATGCCGATCTCCGACGGAGAGCAGCGGAGCCGACCCCGCTTCCCACTCCAATCGGTATCCCCGCTCCAGCATGAGCTCGTTATTCTCCGGCTTCGCGGCCTCCGCAAGCTTCGAGAGAGCAGGGAAGCGGCCCGACGCCGCTCCCAGCTTCAACGCGCGGCTCTTGGAATCCCAGTCCAAGGCGCGGCCCAGCGCCTTCAGGACGTCCGCGTCGACGTAATCCGCCCCCCGGTAGTCCGCGGTCGGAACGGAGACGCTCTCCGCCCCTCTCTGCAGCGTCAGAAATCCTTTAACTCCCCCGTACCGGACGAATTCGCTGCGGATCGGCTGCCCGACTCTAACATTCTTGTGCAAACCCTTGTCGTCGAGAGCTATCCGGCCTCCGATAAGGACGTAGCGGATTCCCTCCGAAGGAAGGTCGGGCTTCTCGACGGTGGACCTATCGCTGATTTTCCCGTAGTCGAAAATAACGATATCCGCGTCCATCCCCTTTGCGAGCCTGCCCTTTCTCCTCAGCGCCGGAGCTTGCTTCTCCAGCCGCTGCGCCGGCATCAGCGTCATCTTGCCGATCGCGTCGATCAGCGGGATGACGGCGTGATCGCGCGAATAGAGCCCGATCGTGCGGGCGAACGTGCCCGAAGCGCGCGGATGATTGTTATGTCCCGGCTCGAGGATCGCGTCGCTGCCTATCATGACGAACGGGGACGAGAGGGAATCGACGATATCCTGCTCGGGAATGGCGTAGGCGACGGCCAGCTTTCCTTGCTTCCGGTATACCTTGAACGTGGGCTCCGTCAGCCTCTCGTCCGTTCCCGCGATCTGAAGATCGTGGTACCCGATGCGAAACCGCTGCTGCCAGCCTTCGTCGAACCGGGCCGAGTTGAGGTAAGTTCCCCAGTAATCGTAAGGGTATGTACACGCGGTCAGATCGAGGCCCTTCTTCCTGGCTCCCTCCAGCATCGCGAGCGACTGCTTCATCGAGAAGGTTCCGCCCGTGCTATTGATATGGTCGACGTGAACGGCCGCTCCCGTCTGCTCCGCGTAATCGATCAGCTCTTGAATCGCCTCGATGTTCGTCCCCGGCTCCTCCATGTCCGAATATCGGGCGTGGAAATAAACCGGAACGTTGTACTCGTGCGCCAGTCTCATCAGCGGCAGAATCTCCGACGGCCCGATTCCCGGAACGTATTCCAAGCTGAAGGAAATTCCGAGCGCCCCTTCGTTAAGCGCCTTCTCCGCCTGTTCGACGAGCAGCTCGCTCTGCACGGGAGTCGCCGGATCGTATCGGCTGATCGCGAATTGGTTGCGAGATTGCGTATAGAAGAAAGACGCGCCGAAATGCACGGGAGTGCGGTTGCGGGCGTAGTACGAATACCATTTCTCAGGAGAGGAGGTGCCTCCGTGCATGGCGATGTTGCTCGTGACGCCGTCGGCGATTTTGTTCCATACTCCGAGAGGATTGGGATCGTACGACAAATTGTCGATGAAGCCCGGCGCCACGACGAGGCCCCTGGCGTCAATGGACTTCCGCCCTTTCACTTCTTGATCGGTCACCAGAGCGACGGTGCCGCCCTCAATCGCGACATTCCATCCCGTCCGGTCCAGGCCGGTCTCCGGGTTGATGACTCTTCCGCCGCGAATCACGACGTCGTAAACATTCTCCAATTCTTGCGGCGTTGCGGCTTCCAGTATCGGTTCGGGCGATGCGGCGGCGGGCTTGCTGGCAGGCGGGCGGCCTGGGGGGTAGTCCGGTACGAGAACACCCTCCGTGTCTCTCACGGAGGGTGCTCGGGCGGGTTGCGTATTCGACGGGTCGCCTAACCGCAGAGCTCCAGCAAGCGCCAACGCTGCTGCCGCGCCCGATAACAAGACGACTCCGATCCTGGTACGGGATCTCGGCTTCTTTGTCATTCGGTCCTCCATATCTCGCTTTATGGAATGGATGGCATGCAATCGTCAGCGAGTATGCTCTTAGGCTTCCCTTCCAAGAAGCTTCTCATCCATCACGGGAGCGATAAGAAGCCTCTCGCAATAATCGATAATGTCGCTTCTTCGTACGATTCCGATAAAACTGCTCATGTCGTCGACGACCGGAACGAAGTTCTGCGTCTTCGCGAGGGAGATAAGGTCCTCCATGTTCGCGTCGATTCTTACGGGGCGGTTGTTGAGCCGCAGCGGAACCTCGGACAGCAGGACCCGATGGGCCTGGTCGAAGCTGAGATCCAGATGGTTCTTCATGAACCAGAGCAGATCTCCTTCCGTCACCGTGCCTACGTATTTGCCTTCGGCGGTAAGCACGGGCACGGCCGTGTAGCGGTAACGCTCCATTTTCTCCAACGTCTGTCTGAGGGTCGCGTTCTCCTTCACACAGACGACCTCCTGCTTCGGCAGAAGGAAAAAAGCGATGTTCATCTTTACCTCTCCTCTGTCAGGAACCTATCTATGCCGAAAACAATTATACCACGTGGCCGAGGGGCGGCACTACGAGTACCTTCCAGTATTTTCTAAAGATTTTCTTATCTGATCCTTATTTTTCTTATCCGCTTGTACCTGCCGTTTCGGTCGACGGCGAAGTCGCGGCCGCCGCGTCGCCCGGAACGGTCAGCTCGGATGCCGGCGTTGCCGGGTCCCGCCATTCCGCGATCGTCTCCCGAACGTCCGCCAGATCCTCCTTGTCCGCCACGAAGTACCAGAGGTTCTGCTTGCCCATTCGCTCTCCGGTCCCATGAAGAGTATAGCTGCGGATCCGAAGCTCTGTCTGCAGGAATTGCTTGGCTAGATCGGTCAGCTCGGAAGGCGTCAGGTCGGTCCGGAAGTTCTCTCCGACGATGCCCAGAAGCTGCGGGATTTCGTTCCATTGCTTTAAGGAAGTCGCCCTGTGCATAAGAGACTCCAGGAAGACCCGGTTTCGTTCGGTCCGGGAGACGTCGCCGCCCGCGTCTTCGCGGTACCGGACGTAGTTCAGAGCTTCTTGCCCGGAATAGAGCTCCTTGTTCGCCTTGATGGTGAACTTCTCGTGGTCCGCGCCTTTGTTGACGATATCCTGGGCGATCGGAAGCGAGATGCCGCCAAGCGTATCGACCATCTGGACGAAGCCTTCGAAGTTGATGGAAGCATAGTGGTCGATAGGCGCGTCGAGCAGCTTCTCCACGCTGTTAACGGCCATCTCCGGCCCTCCGAACGCATAAGCGTGGGTGATCTTATCCTGTTTGTCCTTCCCGACGATCTCCGCGTACGTATCGCGAGGGATCGAGACCATGAGCGCGTTGCCGTCCTTCGGGCGAACGATCGTATAGATCAGCGTATCCGAGCGGCCGGCCTTCTGTCCCGGGCGCGCGTCGACTCCCATCAGCAGCAGGGAGAAGGGCTCTTCCGCGACTTTGACCGGAGCCGCCGTCTCGATCGTCCGATTCGCTAAAGGCTCGTAGGTATCCGCCAATTGCTCCTCCAGCTTGCCCGATACGAACGCGTCGAAGCCCCAGGCCGCGAGAGCGCCCCGGTTGAAGTAGCCGACGCTCGACGCGACGAGCAGCGCAACGGCTAGGCAGCTTGCTATCAACCATCTTTTGCGATGTTTATTCATGATGTATATTTTCTTTCCTTTCTGCGATTATCTAGGGGGATCGTTCCTGAATATAACGATTCTAAGGCGGGTCCGGTTGCATCCGGCCCGCCTCCTCTTTCTCCCAATCTATCTCTCTCTCATGTAATCGGAGGGATTCTTGCCCGTCGTCTTCTTAAAAAGCCGGTTGAAATAAGACACGTCGCGATAGCCGAGCATCTCCGAGATCTCCCCGACCGTCAACAGGGAATCCTTCAGCAGATAAACGGCCTTCTTCATGCGCGTAACGTGAACGAACTCGCTGATCGTCTGGCCGGTCGCCCTTCGGAACAAGGAGGCCGCGTAGTTCGGACTTCTGCCGATGTGCGCGCCGAGAATCTCCTTGGTGATTTTCTCGCGGTAATACTCTTGGATATAGTCCTTCATTCTCTGCGCATTGTAATCCACGGCGGGGCTGACCGGTCCTTGCCGCCTTTCCCGGCTCCAGAGCACGAGAATCTCCGCGAGAATCGCTTCCGCCCGAACCTCCGCAAGCCACGTCTTGTCCTCGTTCTCCTCCACGATCGTCCGCAAGCGGTCGATCATCCCGTCGAGAGCGGCGATTTTGATCCGGACCGGACTTTTCTCTCCGAGAAGCTCAAGCCTTGCCGAACCCACCGCGGGGAAGAACGTTAAGACGAATTTCTCGTGGAAAACGGAAGGAATGCTCTTCGCATAGTAAGGGGTGCCGAACGGAATGAGCAGCCCGTCTCCCTTCTCGAGGATCATTTTGGCCTGATTGACCCAGTAAACGCACTTGCCGTAGCTAACGAACACTAGCGTGAAGTAGGGTTGATCTCCCTTCGCCTCTTCGAACCATTCCATCGCGCGGTCTTGCCTGATCTCGTTCAACTTTAACACAGAGATAACCTCGTAATCGTACTATATTGCAATCATTGTACTATATTTCATAGGTTATCAGCAATTTAGAGTCTAAAATAGAGGTATATAGCCGATAGGCATTAATCGCTGGAGGGAACTAGGAATATGAGCATTCTGAGGAAGACCAAAATTATTTGTACGATGGGCCCGGCTTGCGAGTCGGTAGACACTCTGAAGCAAATGATCGAAGCCGGGATGAACTGCGCTCGGCTCAATATGGCTCACGGCGAGCTGTCCGATCATAGCGATCGGATGAACCGCGTTCGCCAAGCGGCTAAGGAGACCGGCGCTATCGTTCCGATTCTGATGGACATCAAGGGACCGGAGGTTCGGATCGGCAAGCTGAAGGAAGCTTCTTACTTGCTGGAGGCGGGCAATCTGCTTACGCTGACGACCGAGCTGATCCAAGGAGACTCGGAGACGATCTACGTGAACTACTCCGAGCTTCCGCTCGTGGTGAAGCCGGGCAATACCATTCTGATCGACGACGGTTTGATCGAGCTGACGGTCGAATCCACGACGGCGACGACGGTCGTCTGCCGCATCGTAAGCGGCGGCGTCATCAAGCCGAACAAGGGCGTTAACCTGCCGGGCATCCGCACGACGCTGCCGGGCGTTACGGAGCGCGACGTCAAGCATATCGCGTTCGGCGTCGAGCAAGGCGTCGACATCATCGCCGCTTCCTTCGTCCGCAAGGCCGAGGACGTCCTGCAGATCCGCCAGCTTCTCAAGGACCATGGCGCCGAGCATATTCAGATCATCTCCAAGATCGAGAATGAAGAAGGCGTCACGAATCTGGATGCCATCATCGAGGCTTCGGACGGCATCATGGTAGCCCGCGGCGACCTCGGCGTCGAGATTCCGGTCGAAGAAGTGCCGATGATCCAGCGCGAGATGATCGAGAAGTGCAACCTGGCCGGCAAGACGGTCATCGTCGCGACCCACATGCTCGACTCGATGCAATACAACCCTCGTCCTACCCGCGCGGAAGTCAGCGACACCGCGAACGCCGTGCTTCAAGGCTCGGACGTCATCATGCTCTCCGGCGAGTCCGCCGCGGGCAAATACCCGGTTCAGTCGGTCGCGACGATGGCCTCCATCGCCCTGCGCGCCGAATCGATGTACGAGTACGCCAACAGCGCGGCAGCCAAGCAAGCGGCGGCGCAAGGCGAAACGGTGACCGAGATCATCAGCGAGGCGGTCGTCAGCTCGTCCATGAAGCTCGATGCCAAGGCGATTCTGACCCCGACGGTGAGCGGCTATACGGCTCGCATGGTGTCCAAGCACCGCCCGAAGGCTCCGATCATCGCCATCACCCCGGACGAGAAGGTTCTGGCCCGTCTGGCGCTCATGTGGGGCGTTATCCCTGTCAAGGGAGAAGCGACCGAGTCGACGGACGCCATGATCGAATCGGCGCTCAGCAACGGCGGCAGCACCGGTCTGCTGCATAAGGGAGATTACGTGGTCATCTCCGCAGGCACTCCGGCCGGAGTGGCCGGCGTCACGAACCTGATCAAGATTCAACAGATCTAAGCTATAGGTAACGCCTCGGGACGAGCAGTTCCGAGGCGTTTTTTTATATTTCCTTGCGATTGAAGTAGACGAGGCTTGCGGACAGGAAAATTACGAAGCTGCCGAGCACGGTGATGAGCAGGCTTTCGATTGGCAGGGCGAACGCGCCGAAGTCGAGCGCATCCCCTCTCAGCATCGTCAGCGCCGGCTGGGCCCAAGGGTAGTACGGAGCGATCTTCTCCGAATTGGCGACGAGCATGTTCGGCAGCGTCAGCATGACGTTGACGGCCAGCGGCGCCGCGAAGCTGCTCCAGAGCGTGGAGACGCCCAATTGCAGCGCCGCCAGCGGCAAGCAGCCAAGCCAGCTCCCCGCGACCGCGGACGCCAGCGCGCCCCAGGGAAGCTCCGGGGCGAAGCCGTGGATGACGGACGCGACATAAACGGCCGCCGCGAACAACAGCTGCACGGCTGCCAGCAAGACGGCAATGATCAGCAGCTTGGCCGCGATGACGCCGGTCCGCGAGACCGGGAGCGACAGCAGCTGCTTCCAACCCCCGCTGCCGTGCTCGTAACGGCACACGAAGGCGGCCAGAATCCCGGTCAGGATCGGGAGGAAGAACATCGCGTGGAATTGGCCCATGGCCGACAACAGAATCGGGTATCTGTCCGAACCGGACACGGAATCGAACGAGACCAACGCGCCGATCAGCAGCGCGATCGCCGGGCTGACCGGAACCAGCAGCCAGACGCGGGATTTGGATAGCTTCATCCATTCGGAAGAGAGAAGCCTGCGGAATCCGGGCATTCATGCCACATCCTTTCGTTCGAAGCGGATCATGCCCATCAGCGCGACCGCGGCGCCGGTGACGATTCCCGCCGCGGCGAACCAGAAAGGCTTGTCGCTCAAGTAAGCGAACAAGGGCCAATTGAGCGGCAGCCATTCCGGCGCCGAGGTCGAGAACAAGGACACGATCGTTATGGTAACGCCGATGGTGATCAGCATAGCTTGGTTGCGCATCATGATGCACATCGAGAGAAGGAAGGCCAGGAACGGCATCGCCCCCAGGTACGGGAAGAAGGACAGCCGAACGATATCCCAGAGGGGCATCGACGACAGGGGGAACCCGAACGACAGGCCGAACACGACCGTTCCGATCGCCAGCAACACGCAGGAGAAGGCCATCAGTAGGGCGCTTAGCGCGAACTTGGCCGCGAATACGGAACTCCGCGAGATCGGCAGCGCGAGCAGCTGCTTCCAAGAGCTAGTCCCGTGTTCGACGTTCGCAAGGAGCGAGCTGACCAACGTGCAGCCGAGCAAGACGGACATCGAGACGAAGTACGTCATGTATTGCAGCAGCTGTTCCCACAGCTCGTCTTCGTATTGCTCCAAGAAGTAATCGTAACGGAGCCCGAAGTTCAGCGCCTGCATCGCCAGAAGCCCCAACGGGGCGACGATCGCGAGCAGCCATAGTCCTTTGCGGCGGATCTTCAGCAGGTCGGAGGAGAACGCTCTGCCCATCATGACGGCTTCCCGCCTTCCACGATCTGCAGGAACAGATCCTCGAGCGACTTCCTTCGCTCCTCCACCCGATAGATATCGTGACCGCGCTCCATCAGCCCTCGCACGATCAGCGCCACTTCGTCGTCTCGGCAGCTGGCCAGCTCGATGAAGCCGCTCGCCGGTGCGAGAGTCGCGTTCAGTCCTCCGCCCTTAAGCTTCGCTAGCGCCCGCTCCGGCTCCGAAACTCTCAGCGAGATCGAGCTTTGGGCCTGCCTCCGCAAGCTTGGCATAGAATCCTGGAACACCAGCGCCCCATTCCGGATGATGCCGACCGTTCCGGCCATCTGCTCCACTTCGCTAAGCAAGTGGCTGGAGATCAGCACCGTAATCCCGTACTTCGACGGCATGCTCTTGATCAGCTCCCGGATCTCCAGGATGCCGGAGGGGTCCAGCCCGTTCGTCGGCTCGTCGAGGATGAGCAGCTTCGGCTGGCCCAGCAAGGCGCTGGCGATTCCCAGCCGCTGCTTCATGCCAAGCGAATATCCTTTGACGGCGCGGCGCGCTTCCTTCGCAAGCCCCACGATCTCCAGCACCTCCCCGATCCTCGACTTCGGAACGTCGATAATTCGCCGGATCGCCTCCAGGTTCTCGGTCGCGGTCAAGTGCCCGTAATACGAAGGATACTCGACAAGCGAGCCGACCTGGCGAAGGATCTCCAGTCTCGCCTTATGCAGCGGCTTGCCGAACAGCTGCACCGAGCCTAAGGTCGGCTTGATCAGGCCGAGGAGCATCCGGATCGTCGTCGTCTTGCCTGCTCCGTTCGGGCCTAGGAATCCGTAAATATCGCCTGGCCGAATGCGCAGGTTTAAATCCGTGACGGCATATCGCCCCTTATAGGACTTGCTAAGACCTATCGTTTCAATAATCCAATCGCTCATGATAATCACCTCGCCTATAACGATACAGGCGGAAGGTTAAACCCAAGGAGCGGCCTTGTTTAAATTCCGTTTAAAAATGAAAGAGGCGGCAACGTTCCCGTCACCCGCCTCTAGGCTGGATTCGTACGGTCGTCCCCGTCTCGGAGCGTTCCATGCGATAGTCCAGTTCCATCTCCTTCAATAGATAACCGACGATGGCCAGCCCGATTCCGGCTCCCTTGCCGCTTGGCAATCCTCCTTGACCCCGGTCGGCGATCGCGATGGACCTGCCATTCCCTTCGCCCTCGACGGTAATGCCGAGATAGCCTCCGTCCGCCGCATGGCGGACGACGTTCTGGAACAGATTGTCGAGCACCCGCTTGAAGCCCTCCCGGTCGATTCTCCACTCCAGCGGTCCGCCCGTTTTCTCCAGGTCGATGTCCGCTTCGATCCCTTCTTTCTCCCATAGGGGATACCAAGCCGCCGCCGATTCCCGAACGAGCCGGAGAACGTCCGTCGTCTCCAGCCTGAGCGGGTACTTCCCGCTTGTCATTAGCGTGTAGGAGAGCAGATTGTCGATCAAGCTTGCCATATCCCCTACCTTGCCGGACAATTGCTTCAATGCCTCTTGGCCGTCGGCGCTTAGATTGTCCCGCTTAAGCGAATGCAGGTGGCCGTTCATCACGGTAAGCGGCGTTCTCAGATCATGCGACAGATTCGCGATCAGCTGCTTGCGCAGGCTCTCCTCCTCCCGCTCCCGTTCCCGGCTCTCTTCGAGGTGCGTCGCCATCGCGTTGAAGGCTCCTTCGAGCTGGCCGATCTCGTCCTGCTTGCTCTGCTCGATCGGCCGCGGAAGCCCTCCGTCTCCTCTCAGCGTCATGGCCCATTGAAGGCGAAGCAGTCGCCGGCGAATTCTCCGGAAGAATAACAGCGATACCATAACGAACAAGAAGAACAACGCCATCACGAAGAGGCCGTAGTAGATGACCGATCCGGTCGGCTCCGTGCTCAGGAACAGCTCTCGCGGCATCTGCAGCACCATGAAATCCGGTCCTTCATGCTCCTCTCCGAGGAAGGCGACGACGGTGAACGGGTCTCCGTTCACGCTCGCCTTCATGAACCGGATCGCTTCCGATGCCGTCCACCGTTCCGGAACGGGATAACCCTCTTCCCCCGATGCCAGCACAAGGCGCGTCTCTCCCGCCCCGTCGACCCAGAACATCGACGCTTCGGGATAGCGCTCCTTCAGTTCCCGCAGGCGCCGCTCGATCCGCTCGTTCTCCCCGCCGCGAAGCTGTCCCGCTTCCTCGTGCCATAGGGACTCCATCTGCGATGCGTTGCCGTACTTCGGCTCCGATGATTCTCCGCTCTTCAGGAAGCCGCCCAGGAAAGTATAGGACAAGGACGACAGCGAGATAATGATCGGCAGAAGCAGGATCGCGCTCATAACGATAAGCAGGTATCGGGAGAGCAAGGAGTGGCGGAACTTCGCCGCGGTCTCCTTCGGTCCGTTCCCCTTCACGCTCTCACCCTATAGCCGATGCCCCGTACCGTCTCGATCACTTCGGGCGCGGCCGGGTCCCGCTCCAGCTTTTCCCTAAGATAACGAATATGAACCATCAGCGTTTTGTCCCCTTCCAGGTACGGCTCGTTCCATACGGCTTCGTAGATCTGCTCCTTCGTCTTGATCTGGCCGGCATGGCGGAGAAGGTAATGGAAGATATGAAACTGCTTGCCCGTCAGGAGGATCTCCTCTCCCGAATCGCCGTTTACGATCCGGTTCTCCTGCTCGTAGACTAGCAGATGCTTGACGGCCATGGGCTCCGCGCCGGAGGTCCGGAACCGCCGCAGCAGCACCTCGATCCTCGCCAGAAGCTCCTCGGGATGGAACGGCTTCGTGAGATAGTCGTCGGCGAACTGCAGCCCCTGCAGCTTGTCGTCTATAGACGTACGGGCCGTTATCATAAGAATCGGGAGAGCCGGCTCCGCCTTCTTGAGCCGCTGTCCGACCGTAAAGCCGTCCAATCCCGGCAGCATGACGTCCAGCAGGGCGAGATGGCAGCCCGAAGCCTCTTCCACTGCTCGCTCCCCGCTCGCGAGCCATATCACCTCGTACCCGCGCTCCTTGAGCAGCCCGCGTACAAAATCCGCGATCTCCTTATCGTCTTCTATGTACAACAGTTTAGCTCCCATGGCCCTTCTCCTTCTTCAGCGATCTGTTCCTTATTCCTATCAACAATAGGGTAACATAAAAAGACGGCTTCCGATCCGATAATCATCGGATAGAAGCCGTCCCATCGATAGCAGCCTCGCGAAACGAGGCCTTGAATTTTCGGTCGTGTAAGGCAGCAGCGCCATTTGGCGTGCGGGCTTAACGGCTCAGTAACCAATTTTATGTATGCTTGAGAGAGTGAGAGTAGCCTGATTACGAAGTGAAATATAAGACGGATTTTGAAGACACCATATCCTAAGGTTATAAAATTCACACATCGAATGCCCTTGCTTCGGCTATTAAGGGTTTCTCCCTTACTTTTTTGCAAGTGATTTCTTTTTCAAATGCTTTTGCAGCTTTGACCTTGTTGCTGCGAGAGGCGTGTAGATCATCACTCTCATATCAGGATCATTGGGGATTTGCAGGGTAATATGATCAAACTCCAGGCGCCCCATGTCAGGATGCTCCACTTCTTTGAATCCTTCAAGAGAACGGGGGGTTTCATGCTGCGGCCATAGCCGGACAAATTCAGGACTTACTCGTTTAAGATCTTCAATTAATCCGGCAAATGACGAATCTTCAACGTAGCGGGCTGATGCCGTGTGGAATTCCGCAACCATTCCCGCAGCCTTTTGATCGAAATCCTTGAAGCGCCCCCTCCATACAGGGTCGGTGAAATACCGCCAGATTAAATTGAATTCATGAGGCGGGGATGCTGAGGAAATAGAGAAAGCCTCATTCGCAGCATCATTCCAGGCCACAAAATCCCAGCGTCTTCCCAAAATATATGCAGGATTCGGATTAAGGTCATCCAGCATCCTTTGAAAGGCTGGCCCGATACTTTCTTCATGAGGGGACACGTAAGGAGGAAGCGATTCTCCCGCAAGAAAAAAGAGATGGCGTCGTTCGTTGGGATTAAGCCTGAGAGCTGCAGCTAGACTTTCCAGCACTTGTATGGATGGACGGACATCGCGTCCCTGCTCTAGCCACATGTACCAGGATGTGCCGATATTCGTCAGTTGGGCAACCTCTTCCCGACGCAATCCGGCTGTCCGGCGGCGCTTCCCGGTCGGCAATCCCACATCCTCTGGAGTAAGGCTGGACCTCCGTTGGCGCAAAAAATGACCGAGAGCCGAACGGCGCTCGCTATCGTTCATCTCAACCCCTCCTTGCCTATTACTCCGAAACCTATGATCAAGCAACCTCTCGTCAGAAGTATATTAGAAAATTATACTCAGTCGTAGAAATGGCTTCAACCCAGTTTGAAGCCTTTCAAACCATTACCGATTTTAAAGGAGACAGACCATGCAAACAGCAACTCAGCACAAAAATAATAATTCCGAGGGAATGCTTAGCAATAAGGTAGCATTGGTTACAGGGGCCAGCCGCGGCATCGGAGCAGCGGCAGCCAAACTCTTCGCCGAAGAAGGAGCAGCGGTTACGCTCGTCGCAAGAACGGAAGCAGCTCTGCGCTCCGGAGTAGAGGAAATTATCGCTAAGGGCGGTAAAGCCGATTATATTGTAGCCGATCTTGCCGATTCCGCCAGTATCGAACGGGCGGTTCAAACGACCGTTGAACGTCACGGCCGCCTGGATATAGCATTCAATAATGCTGGAATCGGGGCCCCCCTTTCGCCCATAACAGAGGTCACAGAAGAAGATTTCGACCTTCTTCAAGCTGTAAATTACAAAGGAATCTGGGTGGCAATGAAGGCGGAAATCAAAGCGATGCTCGATACTGCAGGTATCGGTGCCATTGTCAATAACAGCAGCGTGGGCAGCTTCAGAGGTAATCCGGGGTTGTCCGTCTACGGAGCCGCCAAACGGGCTGTTAATAGTCTTACCGAAACGGCTGCCATTGAATACGGGCCTTCGGGCATCCGGGTAAACGCTATTGCACCTGGCACCACCATGACCGAGATGATCGAGGGATTAGTTGCTCAAGTTCCAGATATTATCGAAAAAAGCAACTCTGTGACGCCTCTTCGACGTGCTGCCGATCCTCATGAGATCGCGCAAGCGGCAGCCTGGCTCTTGAGTGATCGCGCCTCTTACGTGACGGGCGTCGTTCTGCCGGTGGACGGCGGCGCAAGAGCATAATCCTGAACAAAAGGGGTATCCAAGAGGGTCCATTGACCCGGGATACCCCTTCCGTATGTTATGAAAATTTAATGTAGCTTTCATTGTTTTATAAAAACAGCCCTTCCAACCTACATACAATCATAGGTGGAAGGGCTATGTCATTGGGATATGTTACTCGGTCGTGTAAGGCAGCAGCGCCATTTGGCGAGCGCGCTTAACGGCAACCGTCAGCATGCGTTGGTACTTCGCCTTCGTGCCGGTTACGCGGCGCGGCAGGATCTTGCCGCGTTCGCTGATGAACTTGCGGAGCAAGTCCAGATCCTTGTAATCGACATGAGTGATCTTGTTGACCGTGAAATAGCACACCTTACGGCGCTTGTTGCGTCCGCGACGGAACTTGCGAGGTTCGCGAGCGCCTTCTCCGCCTTCGCGAGGACCGCGTGGTCCGCGTTCTTCGCGAGCAGCTGGAGCTGCTTGTTGTTGTTCGCTCATTCTATTCAACTCCTGTTCAATGTCGTGTGTCCAATGCCTGACTTAAGTCAGACCTCAGAATGGCAAATCATCGTCCGAAATATCGATCGGCTTGCCGTCATTCGCGAACGGATCCATGCCTCCGCTGTTGCGCGATCCGGAGCTGCGGCTTCCGCCGCCGCTGCCATAACCGCCTCCGCCGTACCCGCCGCCGGAATTCCCTCCGCCGAATTCGTCGCGTCCTTGTCCGCCTCCGCCTTCGCGGTTGGCCGATTCCAAGAAACGCACGTTGTCGGCGATGACTTCGGTGACATAGACTCTGCGGCCTTCGTTGTTCTCGTAGTTGCGCACTTGAATGCGTCCCTCTACGGCAGCCAGACGGCCTTTACGAAGGTAATTCGCGCAAGTCTCGGCCAATTGGCGCCAGGTCACGATTGGAATGAAGTCCGCCTCGCGTTCGCGCTCTCCTCCCCCGGAATCGCGGGAGAAGGGACGGTCTACGGCCAACGTGAACTGCGCGACGGCCACGCCGGCAGGCGTGTAACGAAGCTCAGGATCCTTGGTCAAGCGTCCGATCAGAATAACCCGGTTCAACATGGTTGGTTCCCTCCCAACAATGACGACTCACGGCGGTAACCCGCCAGGATGCAGCGTCAGTTCTTCTTAAGCGACGACTTCTCTGACGATCATGTGACGAATGATTTCGTCCGTAATCTTCAGAACGCGCTCAAGCTCGTTCACGACAGCAGAGTCCGACGTGAATTGAACCAGCACATACGTCCCGTCGCGGTGCTTGTTGATTTCGTAAGCAAGGCGCTTCTTGCCGAGCACTTCTTGCTTCACGATCTCTCCGCCGTTCACGATAATGCCTTGGAATTTCTCCACGACAGCTTGAACGGTTTCTTGGTCCACGTCCGGACGGATGATGTACATCAACTCATAGTTGCGCATCTTCCGTTCACCTCCTTTTGGTCTTTGGCCCCCCGATTCCCATACCGAGACGGCGATTCGCGCTCGGCCGAGGAGCAAGGAGTATGCAATCTAATTCAAAAAAGCATACCTATCTACTTTATCACAAGCGCCCTCTTGGGTCAATGTCCATCGCTTCTCTCCACTAATTTCCCTTCATTCGTTTTCATTTTCCGCCGCTCCCTCTTTGTTCCCGCTCAAGCACACTCTCACTCCCATGCATAACCCCTCCCCTTCTCCCCTACACTATCCGTACGCTTGGATTAGGGGGTGAACAGCATGGGTGAGCAGACGGAATTCGAGCCCGGCCAGCGGGCGCCTAACGACGGAGAGTACATCGAGATCGGAGAAGCTTCCTTCCATACCGGCATCAAGAATCCGAAGAGAATCCATCTCCTTCGCGGAGAACGGTTTCCCGAGACGTCCAATCACAGGCGGAAGTGGAAAAAGTTCAACGAGTAACGAATCCGACGTATATTCCTCGTATCGATGGGTATTCTAACATTCGGCGACGGACAGAGAGGTGTGGTTCCATTGAACCCATGCAGGCAAGAGCCGAAGGAAGAGACGTACCAAACGGAGTAGGACGGAGGGTTGTGCTAAAGACACACTTCCACATCACTGATGGAGCCGATTCGATCGGCTAGGACCGAAGCGCTGGTGCGCAGGACGAACGTGAAGCCGCATGCTTCGCGCGAACCTCGCACGATGAAGCAACGAGTGGATAACGACTTCAACTCATCAACGTCGCCCGGAGGGCCCCGCAAGGGGCTCTTCGTCATTTGTTCGCCAAAGTTGAAGATACCAAGGCCCGATAACCAAGGAACCTCCAATTCTCCGTAAACACCAAAAAACCGATCCCTGCGTACCAGGAATCGGTTGTATATTCGTATTATGCGTATTATGGCGGAGAGGGTGGGATTCGAACCCACGCACGCCTTGCGACGCCTAGTTGATTTCGAGTCAACCCCCTTGGGCCTCTTGGGTACCTCTCCGCAGCAAGAAAAATAATATCACATATCGCCCAAGCTTGCAACTCTTCTCGCACGATTTGTTGATGGAATTATTCGGCCGTCGATTCTTCTCCGCCCGCCTCTGTTCCCGCTCCCGAGCGAAGCACTTTCTTTAAGCTCTTCTCGAACTTGGCGCGCGGCAGAAGAATGCTGTGCTTGCACTTCACGCACTTGATGCGGATGTCCATCCCCATACGGATGATCTCCATCTCGTTCGCTCCGCACGGGTGCTGTTTCTTCATTTGAACGACATCGCCAAGCTCGAAGGTCTTTTTCTCCACTCTAAGCCCCTCCTATTCGTTCTGCCGATTCCATCGAATAATAACGCGGGTTGCGCGCCGACTCGAAGGCCTTCTTGATCTCCGCGTACAAGTGCCTGGAGACGACCGCTTGGGTATTCGGCCGGCATACGGCCGTGATGCGCAGAGTGACGTCTGAGGCGGTGATAGCCTGTACGCCTAGCAGTTCGGGCGTGCCGACCAGATTAACGTCCTCGATGCGGCTCAGAACGCCTCTGACGACGTCCATCGCCTGATCCAGCTGCTCGGAAGCCGCTACGGAGATATCCACGACGGCCAAGGAGTTGTTGACCGAATAGTTCGTCACGTCCGTAATCGAACCGTTCGGAATGACATAGATCTCTCCCGTCCAGCTGCGAAGCCTAGTCGCGCGAAGGCCGATCATCTCGACGGTGCCCTTGAACTTGCCGGTCTCGATCACGTCGCCAACGGAGAAGTGATCCTCCAGGATGATAAAGAACCCGGTGATCACGTCTTTGACCAAGCTCTGGGCCCCGAAGCCGATCGCAAGCCCGATGACCCCGGCTCCCGCAAGCAGCGGAGCCAGATTGATATTGAACTCGCCAAGTATGAGAAGAATCACGATGAAGTTCACGATGTAAGAGACCGTGTTCTTCAGAAGCTTGCCGACGGTCTGCACCCGTCGCGCGCGAAGCTTCAAGCGCTTTGACGATCTCGGATCCATCAGGTGCTCGATGACCCGATAGAGAATTCGTTTCGCTATGCTGCTGATAATCAAGAACATAAGGATGCGAAGAACGACTTTTAAGACCGTCATCCATAAGTCGGTGTCGCTAACAGAGTTCCAGATATCATCCAGGAATTGCTCCCACAGGTTCATCTTCTCCTCGATGACTTCGTTGATCGTATTCGGTTCATCGGTCATTGGCAACCCCGTGACGCCTGCCAAGCTCATGACCTTCCCCTCCTTGCTCACAGAATTTGCTCGTACAGTCCGGGTCCGGCCGACCGGAAGAGACCGCGAATCTCTACTTTCTCCGTAAGCAGAACATGTTTGACGCTCTCCAGTTCCTCTTGCGGAAATTCGATAGACAAGGCGCATCCCGCGGTAATCTCCTTCGGAGTCGGGCGAATGTCGATCTCCACATCGGCATACTCAAGCAGCATCTCCGCCCGCAGAGCCTGCTGCGTGGAGTCAAAAGCGATCAGCATCGGTTCCATGCGTCCCTCTTTCTAACACGGCTAGCGCGTTGACTACCATAAAGTATAAATGCGCTTCAGTGTCCATATACTAGTAACACCCCATGGGAGGAGGCGAGGCAAACAAATGAACGGCGCTTGGGAGAAAAGGTCCGGATCATCGGTCGGCGATGCGGCCCCTCACTCTTTGAAAATCCATTACAACGAACCGGCGGTTTTAAGCCGGTTGACGCAGCGACTGGAGAGTCAATTAGAGCCATTGCCTCAGGATCGGCGGATCGTCGTTGTCTGCGTCGGCACCGACCGCTCCACCGGAGACTCCCTTGGCCCCCTCGTCGGAAGCTCTCTATCGCGGGAGGACCACTCTTTATTCGATCTTTACGGCACTTTGGACGATCCCGTTCATGCCATGAACCTAAGCGACACCCTGGAGAAGATCGCCCGCAACATTCCGCAGCCCTATGTTATCGCCGTCGATGCCTGCCTCGGACAAGTCTCCAGCGTCGGGTGCATCCAGATCGGCAGCGGGCCCGTTCGGCCCGGCGCCGGCGTCAACAAGGATCTTCCTCCGGTCGGCGACATTCACTTGACCGGCATCGTTAACGTCGGGGGCTTCATGGAATATTTCGTCCTCCAGAATACCCGTCTTAATCTCGTTATCAAGATGTCGGATATCATTGCCGCGACGATTCGCCAGGCCATCCGCAACAGCCGCGCGAACCGAAGCAACCCTATTCCTTTTGCGATGCCTGACTGATCGCGATCTTCTCCTCGGGAGAGAGCATGTAAGCCGACTGTCCTTTATCGAGGGGCTTCGCGTAGAGGAACGTCTGTTCCCGGCCGTAAATGCCCGTAATGACAACTCCATCCTGATTGTCGTTCACGATGGCCACCGAGAAGCTAAGATCGCTGCCCGAATCCGAGAACGCATTGAAGCGATGAACGCCGATTCGCCCCTTGAGCGCGGAAAGGCGTTTCTCGTGCTCGTCCAATCGCGCGTTCTGCTCCCCGCGGTTGCCTTCGAGAACTCCCATCCGGCCGTGCAATTGTTCCAGAACGCCTTCGAGCTCCGGCACGCCCGTCTCGCCTACCAATCGGCGATGAGCCCTGCCAAGCTTCTTCAGCTTGCCGCTTAGAACAATGACCCATACCAATAAAACAACGATGAAGAAACCTTCTCCTGCCAATATGGCAAGCCATACGTTATCGTCCAAACCGTTCATGCTTTCTCCCCCATGTTCCCCATCTCGGTTGCTCTGGCTGCTTCTATAATCTATGGGACTTGCCGTGCGCGAGGACGAGCTCCCTCGTCGCATCGATCAAAGATACGATATCCGATTCGGTTGTAAAATATCCCGGGCTTGCCCGAACGGCCCCCGTATCGGTTGTTCCGATCGTTTGGTGACCTAGCGGCGTGCAGTGGAAGCCGGCCCGAACGGCGATGCCGTACTGCCTGTCCAATTGGAACGCGACCGCCGCGGGATCCACGTTGTCCAGCAGGTAAGAGACGATCGCCGTCCTCTCCGTATGGATTCCGGGACCGAGCAGCGTAACTCCGTTTATTTCGCTCAGCCCCTCCATCAATTTTCGGGTCAGCTCCAGCTCCCTCCGATGAATCTGAGCGGGCGTCTGGTCCAACACGAACTTGACCCCTTCGGTCAATCCGGCAATACCGACCGTATTGGGCGTTCCCGCTTCGTAGCGGTCCGGCCGCGTCGACGGTTGTTCCGGAGATTCCGAGGCGCTGCCGGTTCCTCCGTGCATAAGAGGCTCCAGTTCGAGGTCAGGGTGGAGATACAAGCCGCCTGTCCCCTGCGGGCCCATCAGCCCTTTATGCCCGGGAAAAGCCAGCATATCGATGCCCATCGCCTCCACGTCGATATCGAGCACGCCGGCGCTCTGAGCCGCGTCTACGAGCAGTTTAACGCCTCTCCTCCTGGCTATCTGCCCGATCTCGCCGACAGGCGTGATCGTGCCAAGAAGATTCGAGCTATGAGTAACGGCAATCAACGTCGTGTTAGGGCGAATCTCTCGCTCGATGGCACCTGCATCCAGCACGCCGAGAGAATTGGATTCCGCGTAGGTGATCTGTATTCCTATCTTTCTTCTAAGAGCCTCTAGCGGTCTGCGAATAGAGTTATGCTCCAGAGCCGTCGTGATCACGTGATCTCCCGGCTTAAGCCACCCCTGCAGAGCGGTATTCAAGGAATGCGTCGTATTTAGGGTAAACGCGATATCGTTGGGGTTTGCTATTCGAAAAAGCTTCGCTAATTGCTTGCGGCCTTCAAACAAAACCCGGCTGGCTTGCACGGCCATCCGGTGGCTTCCCCTGCCGGGGTTCGCCGCCGCTTCCCTCATGCATGTCTCCATCGCTTCCTGTACCGATGGAGGCTTCGGCCAAGAGGTCGCCGCATTGTCCAAATAGATAATTGATTCGCTCATCTCTCAGCCCTCCGCTAACGTCTTCTTGACGCAAGGATAGCATACCTAAGTTTAATCCTTCGCTAGGAAGAATACAACTTGAGTATGCTATCTCTTTGCGATCTATGCGAGAGCTTTGAGCAGCTCCAACAGTCTCTCTAAATCCCCTTGACTGAAGTACGCAAGCTCGATATGTCCCTTATCCTTGTTCGATTTGATTCGAACGGTCGTTTGGAATTTCTCCCGAAGCGATTCTTCGATCTCCTCGATATAAGGATCTCTCTTTTTCGCTTTAGCCTTAGGCTTTTCTTTCCCCTTCGCTTCCGGCTGTTGGACGGCGTCCTCCAGCTCGCGAACGCTCCAACCGTTCGCCACGCAGAGCTTGGCCAACTGGCGTTTCTTCAGCTCGTCTTTAATTCCCGCCAACGCTCTGGCATGCCCCATGGATAATGTTCCACGTGAAACATAATCTTTGATTTCTTCCGGCAGAGACAGAAGTCGCAGGAAGTTGGCGATATGGGATCGGGACTTGCCTACCTTCAGGGAAAGCTCCTCCTGGGTCAAAGAGAACTGGTCCATGATGCCTTGGTAAGCTATCGCGACTTCAATCGCATTGAGGTCTTCTCGTTGAACGTTCTCGATCAGCGCAATCTCCATGACCTGCTGATCGTTATACGTTCTTACTACCGCCGGAATCGTGGGATTGCCGAGCAGCTGCGATGCCCGGAAACGTCTCTCGCCCGCGATAATCTCGAAACCTCTGAGCGCGGTTCGAACCACGATCGGTTGGATAACGCCATGCTCGCGGATCGACTCGGCTAGCTCTTTGATCGCTTCGTCGTCGAACGTCTTCCGCGGCTGATATGGATTCGCTCGCAATTGAGCCAATGGAATTTCTACGATTTTGTCGTCTTCTTTGATGGATAGTGAAGTAATGAGTGCATCAAGCCCTTTACCTAGCCGCTTGCTCATACGTAATCACTTCCTTAGCCAGCTCGAGATAAACCTCGGCGCCTTTGGATTTGGGATCGTAAGTAATAATGGATTGTCCGTGGGAAGGCGCTTCGCTCAAGCGAACGTTCCGAGGAATAACGGTTTGATAAACCTTCTGTTGGAAGTACTTCTTCACTTCTTCAATGACTTGAATGCCAAGGTTCGTTCTGGCGTCGAACATCGTAAGCAGAACGCCTTCGATCTGAAGAGAGGTGTTTAAATGCTTCTGAACGAGACGAATCGTGTTCAGAAGCTGGCTCAGCCCTTCAAGAGCGTAATATTCGCATTGAATCGGGATTAAGACCGAGTCCGCTGCCGTCAGAGAGTTAATCGTCAGGATGCCGAGAGATGGCGGGCAATCGATCAGAATATAATCGAATTCATTGCGCACCAAGCCAAGCGCCTTCTTCAGCCTGATCTCCCGCGAGATCGTCGGAACGAGCTCGATCTCCGCTCCAGCGAGCTGGATCGTTGCCGGAATCATCTTCAAGTTGGGCAAGCCCGTGTCGACGATCGCTTGCTTCGGATGCACGTCGTTGATCAAGATGTCGTATATGCAGTACTCCGCATCCGCTTTGCTGACCCCTATGCCGCTAGTCGTGTTGCCTTGCGGGTCGATATCGACAATGAGAACCTTGCGCCCCAATGTCGATAAGCAAGCTCCCAGATTAACGGCGGTAGTCGTCTTGCCGACTCCGCCTTTCTGATTGGCAACGGCAATAATCTTAGACAAAACATTCACCTCATTATTTACTGCCTTTGCAAGCCTTTCTAGCAAAAAAGCTTAAAGAAAACAGCCTATTTCTTCTTCGGGATATGAATGACAATTTCGATATGATCATCGCAATCCCGTTCGGTCGATTTGATCGGAATGCCCGACCCGTTCACCATGTCGACGGACTGTCGAATCGTATTGATCGCAAGACGAATATCCTTCGTGAACGAGACTCGGCGCGACTTGGGCTTCTTCGTCACTTCCAGCAAGAAAGCGATTCGCATCTCGGTTTGTTTCACGTTAAGCTCCTTCTCGATAATCTCCTGAAGGATCTTATTCTGCGATTCCTCGTCAGGCAAAGCCAGCAAGGCTCTGGCATGGCGTTCCGTTATTTTGCGTTCCATAAGAGCGTTCTTCACCGTATCTCCAAGCTGAAGAAGCCTAATCTTATTAGCGATCGTCGATTGACTCTTGCCAAGCCTCTGTGCCAGGCTTTCCTGAGTCAGTTGATGCAGCTCCATCAGCTTCTGATACGCAACCGCTTCTTCGATCGCCGTCAGGTTCTCGCGCTGAAGGTTCTCGATTAATGCCACGGAAGCAGCCTGCGAATCATTGATTTCCCGTACGATGGCGGGAATCTGTTCCCAACCGAGCTTCGTAACCGCTCGCCATCTTCTCTCTCCGGCAATAATCTCGTGCTTGCCGTTGCGAACCCGAACAACGATAGGCTGAATAACGCCGTGAGTCTTGATCGTTTGACACAGCTCATCGATCTTGTCATCGTCGAATACCGATCGCGGTTGGTAGGGACTCGGCACAATGTCTGCAATGGGGATTTGTCTGACTTCTTCTTGGCCGCTACGATCCGACAGCCCAAAAATACGCGACAACGGTTCTCTCATCTTATTAGGACCACCACGTTCTTGTAATCTTAACGTGCAATTATACGCATAGCGACGAAAAAGCGCCGCCAATTCGCGCCCTTAGAGCGCTTGTGCGGCACACCGGTTCCTTCATATTATAATATATTCGGTGCCTGATCGCCATTTCCTTCTATTGAAAAAACTTTCATAACAAGCTAGTAGGTTCAACTAAGACAAGAAACGGCTTACGTCCCATAAAAAATGTTCCACGTGAAACACTCCCTCGGTTGGAAGGTGATGTTTCACGTGGAACAATTAAAGCGTGTTGCCAGCAATCCCTTAAATTCGAACGCCGCTTGAGGAAGCGAGCAATGGTGTCTTAAGCGGGACGCCGGCTTTTCTTGGATAAGCTTTAGCCGTGGCGCTAGTCTTCGCAATAATAACGAGGTGACGCTCCGATTTCTCAATGGGCAGCTCCAAACGTTTCACTTCCATCAGTTTAGCCCCAAGCTTGTCGAGGCTGTACCGGCTCTCGTCCAATTCCTCCTGAATGTCCGAGCCCTTCATGGAGACGAACATGCCGCCTGGCTTCGCGAAAGGCAAGCAGAGCTCGTTTAATCCCGCAAGACGAGCGACCGCTCTCGCGGTCACCACGTCGTATTGATCGCGATGGTCAGGCAAGCGTGCGATGTCCTCTGCCCTTCCGTGGACGCAAGTAACGTCCTTCAAGCCGAGTTGGCTAACCACTTCGTCCAGGAACCGAATTCTCTTGGCCAGCGAATCGACAATGGTGACCTTGAGAGACGGATAAGCTATCTTCAGCGGGATGGATGGAAAACCGGCTCCAGATCCGATGTCTGCAAGGGTAAGAACCTCGTCATTTAAATCCGCAGCGGACGCTACGGTAAGAGAATCATAGAAGTGCTTCTCATAAACGGCAGCGCGTTCCGTGATTCCCGTCAGATTCATCTTCTCGTTCCACTCCACGAGCAATTCGTAATATCGCTCGAATTGAGCCAGTTGATCGTCCGTCAATTCCAGCCCCAGCTCATGGGCTTGGATCTGCAGCCACATCTGCGGATCGGTCATCAAGATCCCCTCGCTGCCGTCACGCGATTATAGTGTTCCAGATGAACGAGCAAGATGGACAGGTCGGCAGGCGTAACGCCGGAGATCCGGGAAGCCTGGCCAATCGACAAAGGCCGGATTTTATCGAGCTTCTGTCTCGCTTCCGTTGCAAGTCCATGAATGATGGTGTAGTCGATGTCGTCCGGGATTTTTTTCTTCTCCATCTTGCCTAGACGTTCGACCTGAAGCAGCTGCTTCTCGATATAACCGGTGTACTTCGTTTGAATCTCGACTTGCTCCTTCATGTCATCGGTCAATTCGACAGGAGAAGGAGACAAGCGTTCGATATCGGCATAAGAAACTTCCGGACGTCTTAGGAGGGTTAGACCGTCCGTCGTGTTCTGGATCGGAGCCGAGTCGAGACCGGCCAGCATGGCTTGAACCGCTTCGTCCGGACGGAACTTCGTCTCCTTCAAACGGTTGATCTCCCCTTCCACGAGAGCCTTCTTCTGCAGGAACTTCTCGTAACGGGCTTCCGGGATCAATCCGATCTCATGGCCGAGCGGAGTTAGGCGGAGATCGGCATTATCGTGACGGAGCAGCAGCCGATATTCCGCTCTCGAGGTAAGAAGACGGTAAGGTTCGTTCGTGCCCTTGGTCACCAGGTCATCGATCATAACGCCGATATAGCCGGCGGAACGTTCGATGATAACCGGATCTTCGCCCTTCGCCTTGCGCGCGGCATTGATGCCGGCAATGATCCCTTGCCCCGCGGCTTCTTCATATCCGGAAGTGCCGTTGATTTGGCCTGCCGTGAACAGGTTAGGAACGAGCTTCGTTTCAAGCGAAGGCCACAGCTGGGTCGGAACGACCGCATCGTATTCGATGGCATAGCCGGTTCTCATCATCTCTACCTTCTCGAGGCCCGGAATCGATCTCAGAATTTGCAGCTGGACGTCTTCCGGCATGCTGGTCGACAAGCCTTGAACGTAATATTCCTTCGTGTTGCGTCCTTCCGGCTCCAGGAAAATTTGATGCTTCGGCTTGTCGGCGAACCGAACGATCTTGTCCTCGATCGACGGACAATAGCGCGGGCCGGTTCCTTCGATCGCGCCGGAGAACATCGGCGCGCGGTGCAGGTTGTCGTTGATGATCCGATGCGTCTCTTCGGAAGTGTACGTGAGCCAGCAAGGAAGCTGGTTGTTCGCATGCTCCATATATTCCGTCTCGAACGAGAAGTACTTCGGCTTCTCGTCCCCCGGTTGAATCTCCGTCTTGCTGAAGTCAATCGTATCCTCGTGAACCCGAGGCGGAGTCCCCGTCTTGAAGCGAACCAGCTGAATGCCAAGCTTGCGGAGAGATTCCGACAGCTTAACCGCAGGCTGTTGGTTGTTCGGTCCGCTCTCGTACATAAGCTCGCCCATGATCACTTTGCCTCTAAGGTAGGTCCCGGTCGTCAGGACGACGGTTTTCGCCCGGTATTCCGCCCCCGTCTTCGTAATAACCCCGCGGCACACTCCGTCTTCCACGATGAGATCCTCGGCCATTCCTTGACGAAGCGTGAGCTTCTTCTCCTTCTCGATGGTCTCCTTCATCGTGTGCTGGTACAGAAACTTGTCCGCTTGGGCGCGCAGCGCATGAACGGCCGGGCCTTTGCCCGTATTCAACATTCTCATTTGAATAAACGTCTTGTCGATATTGCGGCCCATTTCTCCGCCCAGCGCATCGATCTCGCGAACGACGTGTCCTTTGGCCGGCCCGCCGACCGACGGGTTGCACGGCATGAACGCGATCATATCCAAATTAATCGTCAGCAGCAGCGTTTCGCAGCCCATGCGCGCAGCGGCAAGAGCCGACTCGCAGCCGGCATGGCCCGCGCCGATTACGATAACGTCATACTCGCCTGCCAAATATCCCATGCTTGATTCCTCCTTATCGCTAACTCCGTTTATTTGCCAAGACAGAATTGGGAGAAAATTTGATCCAAAAGCGACTCGCCGACCGAATCGCCGACGATTTCTCCGAGAAGCTCCCACGCGCGAGCCAAATCGATCTGGATCAGATCGATCGGAATGCCGGAATTCGCCGCTTCGATCGCGTCCGTAAGAGTTTGAATGGTTTGATGAAGAAGCGCGATGTGACGGGCGTTGCTTACGTAAGTAAGGTCGCCGCTCTCGATGCTTCCTCCGAAAAAGAGCTGGGACACGGCCTTCTCCAACCGATCGATTCCCGTCCCTTCCTTCGCCGAGATCGACACGATCCGATCCTTCCGGAACCTCGCTTCGATCTCGTCCAGCTCTAGATGACCCTCCAAATCCATCTTGTTTACCACAATAATAACCGGACGGTCAACCAGTTCGTCAAGCAGCTTGCGTTCGTCCTCATGAAGCTTCTCGTGGTGGTTGAGCACAAGCAGAATAAGGTCCGCGTCCAGCAAAGCTCCGCGGGAACGTTCGACACCGATTCGCTCCACCACGTCGCTCGTCTCGCGAATGCCCGCCGTATCCAGCAGCCTCAGCGGAATGCCGGACAGAGACACCGATTCTTCGACAATATCCCGCGTCGTTCCGGGAATATCCGTCACGATCGCTTTGTTTTCTTGCGCCAATGCGTTCAGCAGCGAAGACTTGCCCGCGTTCGGGCGTCCCACGATAGCCGTAACGATTCCTTCTCGTAATATTTTGCCTTCCGCCGCCGTTTTTAGCAGCTGTTCGACGGTCGACTTCACGTCTAGGCAAGTTCCCGTAATGGCCGAGCTCGTCATCTCCGCCACATCGTGCTCCGGATAGTCGATATTGACTTCCACGTGCGCCAGCAGCTCGATCAGCTGCTGTCTCAGCGGCACTATTTTCTTCGACAAGGCTCCTTCCGCTTGCTTCCTGGCTACCTGGAAGGCACGGTTCGACTTCGATCGAATCAAATCGATAACCGCCTCTGCCTGGGCGAGATCGATTCGTCCGTTCAAGAACGCCCTCTTCGTGAACTCTCCCGGTTCCGCCATTCGCACTCCGGTTCTCAAGATAAGCTCCAGAACCGCTTGAACCGCCACGATCCCGCCGTGCGTGCTGATCTCGACAACATCCTCGGCCGTGAAGGACCGCGGTCCCTTCATGACGGTAACGAGAACTTCGTCGATAATCGTTCCATCGCGCGGGTCCCGTATCCATCCATAGTTTACGGTATGCGTATCGGCATCGCGAAGATCGACTCTGGACTTGAACAGCGGCGCCACCCGTTCGATCGCTTCCGGTCCGCTCACCCGGACGACGGCAATGCTCCCTTCGCCCAGCGCCGTCGCCACCGCGGCTATTGTGTCTTCTGTCATTTGTCTCCCTCTTTTGCTTCTATTATAAACGCCATCGGCGCCTTCGTATCGAAGACGCTTCAAGATTCAGGTACATTTACGAAAAAACGCAATGATCCGCTTGAACTGCGGAAGCCATTGCGTAGTCGCGAACAATTTACTTTGGAGCAATGACGATGCTTCGGTTAGGTTCATCGCCTTGGCTGTACGTCTTGACGTGAGGATTGGATTGAAGCCGGGAATGGATGATCTTGCGTTCCTGGGAAGACATCGGCTCCAGCACCACTTCCCGCTTCGACCGAATGACTCGGCTAGCCATCCTCTCCGAGAGCGCCTCAAGCGTCTGCTTCCTGCGCTCCCGGAAATTCTCGGCGTCCAGAACGATCCGCAGATGCTTGTCGGAATGCCGATTGGCCACGATGTTGGTCAGGTATTGAAGGGAATCCAGCGTCTGGCCTCGCCGGCCGATCAGGATTCCGAGCTCTTCTCCGGCCAAGTTGATCGTGGTATGATCCGCTTCCTCGCTGCGTTCGACCGTAACCGCAAGTTCCATGGCTCCCGTTACTTCTCGGAGGAACAGAATCGCTTCTTCGACTCCGTCCGGCTTCACGCTCAGTTCCACCTTGGCATCCTTGGAGCCGATCAGTCCGAACAGGCCCCTGCTCGGATGCTCAAGGATGGTTACCTGAACCCGATTCTCCTCAACGCCGAGCTGACTTAGACCGCTTCTTACCGCCGCTTCCACTGTTTTTCCGATTGCCACCAGTTTTTTCATTTGGCATGGCCTCCTTGCCTGTACCTTCCGGTTTCGGCGAACGTCCATACATGAAATAGTTCTGAATGATGGTGTAAATATTCGTGTAAATCCAGTAAAGCGGCAGGGCGGACGGGAAGGAGAGCGCCATGATGAAGATCATGATCGGGAAAATGAACATGAGAGCCTTCATCGGACCCATCTGCTGCTGCGGATTCATCGTCATCATCATGTACGACTGAATGAACGTCGTGCATGCCGCGATGATCGGCAAGATATAATAAGGATCCTTCTCGCCTAACTCAAGCCATAAGAATTGGTGAGTGCTGATCTCCACGTTTACCGTAATCGCGCGGTAGAGCGCGATAAAAATCGGCATCTGTACGATCAAAGGCAAACAGCCGGCAAGAGGGTTGACTTGATGCTCTTGGTACAGCTTCATCATCTCTTGCTGCTGCTGCTGTGGGTTATCCTTGTATTTCTCGCGAATCTTCATCATCTCGGGCTGCAGCTTCTGCATCGCCTTCGAATTCCTGAACTGCTTAATGCTCAGCGGCAGAATAAGCGTGCGGACGATAACGGTCAGTACGAGAATCGATAATCCGTATTCTCCGCCGAACCACTCCGCGAACTTGTCCAACATAAGCGAGAACCAATAAACGACGTTGCTGTCCCACCAGCCGCTGGAATTCTGAAGCTCTTCCGTCGTCTTCTGCGCCGTGTTAGGCGTACACCCCGACAGCAGAACAAGTGCGGACAGGGCACTCAGTAAAAACCACCATTTGCGATTTCGCAACAAGAACACGTATAAACCCCTCTCCTGCTTGCCTATCCCCGTAGCGACATAGCAAACAAGCTTCCAAAAGAACGTTGCTAGGTCAATAGGTCACGGTCTTTGCATACAAATCCACTATACCATACTACTAAAGGCAAAGAAAAGCGCGAGGACCACGGTTTCCCGAGTTCTTGGGAGCGCCTCCGCCGGACGGTCTTTTGCCGTACGTCTTGTGGACGGGAGGCGGCGAACCTTTGGTCAATCCCGCCTTGCGCAGAACATGCAGAACGCTCTTCTCCATCTCTAGGTAAGACAGATTCAGAGCAGGTTTTCTTACTATTAATATAAGATCCAATCCGTTGTTGATTTTGCCCGCGTTCAGCCGAACGATCTCCTTGATCATCCTTCGCAGACGATTTCGCACAACCGCCCCGCCAAGCTTGCTGCTCGCCGAGATGCCAAGCCTGAACTGCTCCGTCTCCGGCCATTTCCGCCAGTAGACGACAAATTGGGAATTGGCGAAGGATTGCCCTTGCCGATAGATCCGATTAAAGTCATCTCTGTTCCGAAGGCGCAGCTTCCTCTGCATTTTACACCGTCCCTCGACCCATTCGATCCTGTTTCTTCTATTATGAACCTAATATAAAGAAAAAAGACCACCTGACGTGGTCTCTTTATCTTTAAGCGGAAAGCACTTTGCGGCCTTTTTGACGGCGAGCCTTCAGAACCTTGCGTCCGTTCTTGGAGCTCATACGGCTACGGAAACCATGAACCTTCTTGCGCTTGCTTACATTCGGTTTAAATGTAGGACCCACAGATCATACCCCCTTACTTAAAAACTCAGGTCCTTAAATTAAACCACACCAACCGCCCAGAAGTCAAGCCGCTGCGTCTACTATCCAATATATCCCCAGATGCGCTCGTACGAATTAGACACAGCTCGAAACGTAACAAACGACAAATAATAATCGCCTTGTGAGTAATTTCGTCAGGCTGAGTCTTTATGCACATGTGAATAACATTTAGTCGGATTTTCGGATAATAAGGGGTTTTGTCGAAAAATCTCACAATGTATCAACAATATCTAGTGTTGTGCACAGAATTCGTCCACAAGTTATTGAATTTGTGGATAACATACCGCATTTCGTTGAATTTAGCGGGTTCATCTGCTATGATTAGTTCTATCTTTCTTCGTGGATAGCATCCAATCGGCCTGATTTTATCAACAGCCTGTGCATAAGTTTGTGAACAACATCCATAATTTGCGGACAACCAAAGAAAGAATTCCGTTGATTATGTGGATAACTATTTGGGTCGTCTTCATTCGACAGTAGAAATCCCATGTCCGCCTGATGGGCAAAGGAGTGACTTCATGTGGACAGCCGCAGCAACGAGATCTGGCAGCAGGTATTGTCGGTCATCCAAACCAAGTTAAGCAAACCAAGTTACGACACCTGGTTCAAAGCGACCAAAGCTTCCTTCATCGGAGACGATACGGTCGTAGTAACCGCACCGACGACGTTTGCCGCAGAGTGGCTGGAGACACGATACACGAAGCTGGTTTCTTCTGCCCTATCCGAGTATTTAGGAAGAACGGTCGAAGTCAAATTCGCCATTGAAGAAGCGCGATTCGCAGAAGCTCCGGCCGCTTTTCCGGTCAATCCGGTCGTAAAGTCGGTTGTCGCCGAGGAAAGCGTTACCCATCTGCTGAATCCGAAATATACGTTCGACACTTTCGTCATCGGCGTAGGCAACCGGTTCGCGCATGCCGCCTCCCTGGCGGTAGCCGAAGCGCCGGCCAAGGCCTACAATCCGCTGTTTCTATATGGTGGCGTCGGACTGGGCAAAACCCATCTGATGCATGCGATCGGCCATTATATTTTGGAACACAACCCGAATATGAAGGTGCTCTACATCTCGTCCGAGAAGTTCACCAACGAATTTATCAACGCCATTCGCGACAATCGCGGGGAGAGCTTCCGGAACAAGTACCGCAATATCGACGTCTTGCTCATCGACGATATTCAATTCCTGGCCGGCAAAGACGGAACGCAAGAAGAATTCTTCCATACCTTCAACGCGCTGCACGAAGAGAACAAGCAGATCATCATCTCGAGCGACCGGACTCCGAAGGAGATTCCGACCCTGGAAGAACGGCTGCGTTCGCGCTTCGAATGGGGACTCATCACGGATATACAGCCGCCGGATCTCGAAACCCGGATCGCCATTCTGCGCAAGAAGGCGAAAGCGGAGAATCTCGATATTCCCAACGAAGCGATGGTCTACATCGCGAATATGATCGACACCAACATTCGCGAGCTGGAAGGGGCGCTCATTCGGATCGTCGCGTACTCTTCGCTGACGAATCAGGATGTGTCCTCCCATCTCGCTGCGGAAGCGCTCAAGGATATTCTGCCGACCGGCCGCAACCGGCTGATCACGATCCAGGACATCCAGCAGCGCGTCGGGGAATTCTACGGTCTCAAGCTCGAGGATTTCAAAGCCCGCAAAAGAACGAAAGCCGTCGCTTTCCCGCGTCAAATCGCCATGTATCTGTCCCGGGAGATGACCGACTACTCCCTGCCCAAGATCGGCGACGCTTTCGGAGGACGCGACCATACGACGGTCATCCACGCGCATGAGAAGATCTCGTCCCAGATGAAAGTAGATCAGGAGCTCTTCAAGATCATTCAGAACCTGACGGAGAAGATCAAGAATTTGACCTGAATCGTCAGCATAGCCCAATAGCCCTTTTTCCCGTGGAAAACTTCAAAGCCTATACACAAACAATACACATGTGGATAGGCTTTCGTTTTCGCGTTTTTTCTGGCTTATCCACATATCCACCGCGCCTACTGCTACTGCTTCATTATTTTTAAAAAACTACATTGAGTCGAAACCAAGAGGTGAGCCCGTGAAACTGACGATATCCCGCAATGAGTTGAACGACGCGGTTCAACAAGTATCGAAGGCGGTATCCGCAAGAACGACCATCCCTATCCTCAGCGGAATCAAGATTGACGCCCATGCTCAAGGAATCACCTTGACGGCCAGCGATACGGACATCTCCATTCAGAGCTTCATTCCGCTTGAAACCGCGGATAAAGTGATCTCCACCATTCATCGCGCCGGAAGCGTCGTTCTCCCTGCCAAGTTCTTCGTCGAGATCATTCGCAAGCTGCCGCATGAAGAAGTGAATATCGAAGTCGGCGATCGCTTCCAAACCCTTATTCAATCGGGCGCGATCGACATCCAGCTGATGGGAATGGATCCGGAGGAGTTCCCCGTGCTTCCCGTCCTCGAAGAGGAACGCGTGTTCTCCATCCCCGGCGACATTCTCCGCACGATGATCAGGCAGACGGTCTTCTCCGTTACGACCAGCGAATCGACCCCTATTCTGACGGGCGTTCTGTGGAGTCTTGCCGAAGGGGTACTGAAGTTCGTGGCGACGGACCGTTATCGCCTGGCCACTTGCAAAGTGAATGCGGGCGTCGATCCCGGCCTGCACTTCTCCAACGTCGTCATCTCCGGCAAAACGCTCAACGAGTTGTCCAAGATCATCCCGGACCATAACGTTCTGGTCGATATCGTCGTCGCGGACAGCCAAGTTCTGTTCAAGGTAGGCAACGTTCTCTTCTTTACGAGAATGCTGGACGGGACCTTCCCGGATACTACCAAGATTATTCCGAATCAGTTCAAGACAGAACTGTTCCTGAATACGAAAGCGCTCAGCGAAGCCATCGACCGCGCTTATTTGCTGTCGCGCGAAGAGAAAACGAACATCGTTCGCCTGTCGACGACGGAAGACGGCTCCGTCGAGATCTCCTCGAGCTCTTCGGAGCTGGGACGAGTGCAAGAGATGCTGACCGTCGAGAAATTGGACGGAGAACCGATTCGGATCGCGTTCAACTCCAAGTACATGCTGGACGTTCTCAAGGTGGTCGACAGCGAGAATTTGTTCATCGGCTTCAACGGCCCGATGAGCCCGATTATTTTCAAGCCGGAGCATGACAACAGCCTGCATCTCATTCTTCCGTACCGGACGACGAACTGAGGGGAACACGATGAAGGAAATCGCTATATCGACGGAATACATCACGCTCGGACAAGTGCTGAAACTCGGAGATTGCGTCGGTTCCGGAGGGGAAGTAAAGATTTTTCTTCAGGAACGGAGCGTAACCGTTAACGGACAAGCGGAGAATCGCCGCGGGCGCAAGCTTGTCCCGGGGGATACGATCGAAGTGGAGGGCTGCGGCAGCTTCGTGGTGAAGACCCGCTAAGTCCGGGAAAGGAAAGCGAACATGCAATTGAATCGCTTGGAGCTTCACGGGTACCGCAACTATAAGCAGCTGGAGCTGGCGACCGGCGCCGGGGTCAACATTCTGATCGGCCCTAACGCGCAAGGGAAGACGAATCTTCTCGAAGCCATACACGTTCTGGCGCTTACCAAGTCGCACCGCACTTCCAAGGACAAGGAGCTCATCGGCTGGAACGAGACCTCCGCGAGAATCTCGGCGGAGATCGAACGAAGGCAGGGCAAGGTCACGATGGAGCTCCAGCTCACCTCCCAAGGGAAGCGAGCGAAAGTCAACGGCCTGGAGCAGCGGAAGCTGAGCGGATTCGTCGGAACGATTAACGTGGTGCTATTCGCGCCGGAAGATCTGGATATCGTAAAAGGAGCCCCGGGTGTGCGCCGCCGATTCATGGACATGGAGATCGGTCAGGTGCACCCCGGTTATTTATACGATTCGCAACAATATCAGCGAATCATGCAGCAACGGAACAACTACCTGAAAGCGACGGATTTGTCCAAAGCCTCTCAACCGATGCTAGACGTCTGGAACGAACAGCTTGTCGCCTCGGGTGTTAAAATGATGCAAAAAAGGAAAAACTTCATAAGCAAGCTTCAAGTTTGGGCCGAGCAGATTCACCGAGGGATAACGAACGGGAGCGAACAGCTGACGGTCGAGTATCGTCCCTCCGTCTCCTATGACCATGGGGCTGCTCCCCAAGATGATTCTTCTTTATTCCAACAATTTATGTTAAAGTTAACTCAAGGAAGAGAACAGGAATTCCGCAGAGGAACGACCCTAGCAGGCCCGCATAGAGACGATCTTGCCTTCTTCATCAACGGCAAGGACGTTCAGGCTTTCGGCTCCCAAGGACAGCAGAGGACGGCGGCACTGTCGCTTAAACTCGCCGAATTGGAGCTGATGCGGGAAGAGATCGGAGAGTATCCGTTGTTATTGCTCGACGATGTCTTGTCCGAGCTCGATCAATTGCGTCAGACGCAGCTGATCGAGACGTTCCAGAACCGGGTTCAGACGTTCATTACCACAACGGGGATCGAGAGCGTGAACATGAGCCGCTTGAAGGATGCGGCGATCTATCACGTGAAGGACGGAGAAGTACTGAACTAATTGTCTAAACCTTGGGAGGCGCGGCATGTATATTCATCTCGGCGGAGAGAAGATTATCCGCACGTCGCAGGTCGTGGCTATCTTTGATGTTTCGATCGAGAGTTCTTCCAAGCTCTCACGGCAATTCGTCGCTCATGCTCGCAAGAACCGAGACGTGGAGACCATCGGCGAAGAGGATCCGAAGTCGATCGTTGTGACGGAAGAACGAGTTTATTATTCGCCCATTTCCACATCAACGCTTAAGAAACGGGCACATCATCTAGTCGATTTATAGTCGCAACGCGTCAACGCTAAGAAGGCGGTGGAGGGTTTGTCCGTGAATTCGCAACAGAATACGTACGACGAAAGTCAGATTCAGGTTCTTGAAGGGTTGGAAGCGGTTCGCAAGCGGCCGGGGATGTACATCGGCTCGACCAGCGGCAAGGGTCTTCATCATCTCGTGTGGGAAGTCGTCGACAACAGCATCGACGAAGCGCTGGCCGGCTATTGCAACCAGATTCAAGTCATCGTCCATACGGACAATAGCATAACCGTTATCGATAATGGCCGGGGAATTCCGGTCGGCGAGCATCCGAAGATGAAGAAGTCGACCTTGGAAGTCGTCATGACGGTTCTTCATGCCGGCGGCAAATTCGGCGGAGAAGGCTACAAGGTATCCGGCGGCCTGCACGGCGTCGGCATCTCGGTCGTGAATGCTCTATCGGAGAAAGTCGTAGTCAAGGTTAAGAGAGAGGGTCATATCCATCAGCAAGAGTATCGCCGCGGGATTCCGCAGTACGATCTTAAGATCGTCGGCGATACGGACGAGACGGGGACGGAGACGACGTTCCTGCCGGATCCGGAGATCTTCACCGAGACGACCGTTTACGACTATGACGTTCTGGTAGGCCGTATTCGCGAGCTTGCTTTTCTTAACAAGGGGATTCAGATTTCGCTCACGGACGAGAGAACGGGCGTAAGCGATACTTTCAAATACGACGGCGGCATCATCGAGTTCGTGCAGTACTTGAACAAGACCCGCGAACCGATTCACGAAAGTCCGATCTACGTGGAAGGCATGAAGGATAACATCTCCGTAGAGATCGCCATGCAGTATAACGAAGGCTATTCGGAGAACATTTATTCCTTCGCGAACAACATCAATACTCACGAAGGCGGAACGCACGAGTCCGGCTTCAAGAGCGCCCTGACGAGAATCGTCAACGACTATGCCCGGAAAATGGGCTTCGTGAAGGAGAACGAGTCGAACCTAACCGGCGACGATGCCCGCGAAGGCTTGACGGCGATCATCTCCGTCAAGATTCCGGAGCCGCAGTTCGAAGGGCAGACGAAGACGAAGCTGGGCAACAGCGAAGTTCGCGGCATCGTCGAATCCCTGCTTGCCGACAAGCTGATGGAATTCATGAACGAGAATCCGTCCGTCGCCCGCAAAGTGATCGAGAAGTCGCTTCAAGCTTCCCGAGCTCGCGAAGCGGCAAGGAAGGCTCGCGAATTGACCCGCCGCAAGAGCGCCCTGGAAGTCAGCGCCCTGCCGGGCAAGCTGGCCGATTGTTCGTCCAAGGATGCGGAGATCAGCGAGCTGTTCATCGTCGAAGGCGACTCCGCGGGCGGTTCGGCCAAGTCCGGACGGGATCGCCACTTCCAGGCGATTCTTCCGCTGCGCGGAAAAATCCTCAACGTCGAGAAGGCAAGGCTCGATCGCATCCTCTCCAACCTCGAAATCCGCGCGATCATCACGGCGGTGGGTACGGGGATCGGGGACGACTTCGATATCACGAAGGCTCGCTACCACAAGATCGTCATCATGACCGATGCCGACGTGGACGGAGCGCACATTCGGACGCTGCTGCTCACGTTCTTCTATCGTTACATGAGACAGCTTCTGGAAGCGGGATTCGTCTACATCGCGCAGCCGCCGCTCTATAAGGTGGAGCGGAACAAGGTCATCCGCTATGCGCAGAACGAAGCGGAGCGCGACGCGATCATCGCCGAATTCGGCGAAGGGGTCAAAATCAATGTCGCCCGTTACAAGGGCTTGGGCGAGATGAATGCCGACCAGCTTTGGGAGACGACGATGGATCCGAATAATCGCACGATGCTGCAGGTTAAGATCGAGGACGCGATGAAGGCGGACCTTATGTTCGATACCCTGATGGGCGACAACGTCGAGCCTCGCCGGGAATTCATTCATCAGCACGCGAAGTTCGTTAAGGATCTGGATATTTAATAGGCGAGCATCCAAGGCTTGCTAGGGTTGCATAAGCCACCCGCCGCGGCAACAGCAGGGAGAAGATCGGAGAGGATGTCCTCTCCTCGGAGACCCGGGTTGCGGGATCGGCGGGTGGTTTGTTAATCGAGAAGGCGGGTTGCTGGCTAACTCCGCCGGCTCAAGCGCTTCCTGAATCGTCCGTAGGCGACGGCGTAACGATAGATTCTGCGGAATGCCGAACGGTCCTTAAGCTTGCGGAAGATGAACGGATCCGGCAGCGTATTCACCTCGAGAATCCAAGGCTTCAGGTTCTGATCGACGGCGACGTCGACGCCGATCTCTTGAATTCTCGGGAATCTGCGTTCCAAGGCACGAGCGACTTCGACTCCTAAAGAACCTAACTTCTGGCGGTAGGCACTAATTGTCGTATGGCCTCTGAGATGCTCGGCGATCAGAATCTCGATAGCCATAGGCGTCCCGCCGCTATGGTAGTTGGTAACGATCTTGCGGGGGTGGGCAAGGCGGCCGATGATTCCGGTCGTCTCCCAATGCCCTTTCGGATTGCGCTGAACCATGACGCGAAGATCGAACCTTCGTTTCCGGTACTTGAGAAGCTCGATGCCCTGCTGGGCCAGGTAAGAGGTCTTTCTCTTGACGATCAACAGCGAATCGTACATCGAATCGAAGTCGTGGAACCGGAATTTGTTCTCTTCGGATTGGAATTGATAAACATCCGGAGAGCCGGGCGAGTACTCCACCCGAATAACGCCTCGGCCGAAGGTGCCGCCTACGGGCTTCACATAAATCATGCCGTACTTATGGAGCATCTCTCGCAAGGTCTCTCGGTCCATCGTCCGGGTCAGGGGCACATGGTCTTTGAGCTTGCGGTCGGCAAGCAGGGCGTCGGTCTTCGCTTTCTTACTGAGGACGCGTTGGATCGTCAACGAGCCTCGCCACCTTTCCCATCAACATTATGCTATAATGGAATTATTCATCTTCATACAGTATGACTCGTTGTGCCGCGCGGTGTGCGCCGGCAAGAAAGTACAGAACGAATGGCTCGATAATGGGCTATAGGCTTGGCAACGATGAAGGAGGATCTTCATGGCGGAAGAGCAACGCTCCCCCATTCGCGACAGGGAAATAAGCGTCGAGATGCGGGAATCGTTTATGGGTTATGCAATGAGTACGATCGTGAGCCGTGCCTTGCCCGACGTTAGAGACGGGCTTAAGCCGGTTCATCGTCGCATTCTTTACGGAATGGCTGAGCTTGGGATGTATTCGGACAAGCCGTTCAAGAAGTCCGCGAGAATCGTCGGCGAAGTCATGGGTAAATACCATCCGCACGGCGACTCTTCGATCTACGAAGCGATGGTGCGCATGGCTCAGGATTTCTCCATGCGCTATATGCTCGTCGAAGGCCAGGGGAACTTCGGTTCGATCGACGGCGACGGCGCGGCGGCCATGCGTTATACGGAAGCCCGTTTGTCCAAGATCGCGATGGAGATGCTGCGCGATCTGAACAAGGAGACGGTCAATCTCGTTCCGAACTATGACGGCGAAGAGCAAGAACCGGAGGTTCTGCCGGCTCGGATCCCGAACCTGCTCGTGAACGGAACGACGGGGATCGCCGTAGGGATGGCGACGAATATCCCTCCGCATAACCTGAGCGAGGTAATCGAAGGCGTCCAGGCGCTTATTCAAGATCCGGAGCTGACTCCGTACGATCTGATGGATTACATCAAGGGTCCCGATATGCCGACGGCGGGTTATATTCTTGGCCGTGAAGGCATTCGTCAAGCTTATATGACGGGCCGCGGCTCGATTACGATGCGTGCCAAGGCCGAGATCGAAGAGAGCGGCAACAAGGCTCGAATTATCGTTCATGAGCTGCCTTACCAGGTCATCAAGGCAAGATTGGTCGAGAAGATCGCCGAACTCGTGCGGGAGAAGAAGATCGACGGGATTACCGATCTTCGCGACGAGTCGGACCGCAACGGAATGCGCATCGTCATCGAATTGCGCCGCGACGTCAATCCGAATGTCGTGCTGAACAATCTGTATAAGCAGACGTCGATGCAGTCCACCTTCGGGATCAACATGCTGGCTATCGTCAACAAGGAGCCGAAGGTTCTGAACCTGAAGGAAGTGCTGCAATACTTCCTCCTTCACCAGATCGAGGTTATCCAACGCAGAACCGCCTACGATTTGAAGAAAGCGGAAGCAAGGGCGCATATCCTCGAAGGCTTGCGAATCGCGCTGGATCACCTTGATGAAGTAATCGCGCTCATCCGCAGCTCCCAATCGGACGAAGACGCTCGCAATGGCTTGATCGAACGCTTCGGCCTATCGTTCGATCAAGCGCAAGCGATCCTCGACATGCGTCTCCGCCGGTTGACCGGATTGGAACGCGAGAAGATCGAGCAGGAGTACAACGAGCTGCTCGCGAAGATCGCCGAATACAAAGCAATTCTCGCGGACGAGCAGCTCGTTCTCAAGATCATCAGCGAAGAGCTGGACGAGATCAAGCTCAAGTACGGCGACGAACGCCGGACGGAGATCACCGCTCTCGACAACGAGATTCTGGACGAGGATCTGATTCCTCGCGACGACGTCGTCATTACGATGACGCATACCGGTTACGTCAAGCGTCTTCCGGTGTCGACGTACCGCAGCCAGAAGCGCGGCGGCCGCGGCGTCGTAGGAATGGATACGAAGGACGACGATTTCATCGAGCATCTGTTCGTCTCCAACACCCACCACTACCTCTTGTTCTTTACGAACAAGGGACGGGTTTTCCGGCTCAAGGCATACGAGATTCCGGATCTGAGCCGCACCGCTCGCGGAACGCCGATCATCAACCTGATCCAGATCGATCAAGGCGAGACGATCAACGCGGTCATTCCCGTCGAGTCGATGGAAGAATCCAATCAGTACTTGTTCTTCGCGACTCGCGCCGGCATCGTCAAGAAGACGCCGTTGGACGACTACTCGAATATCCGCAAGGTAGGCCTGATCGCGATCTCCCTCCGGGAAGATGACGACCTCATCGGCGTCAAGCTGACGGACGGAACCCGCGACATCGTTCTCGGAACGAGCGAAGGGATGTCCATCCGCTTCTCCGAGGATGACGTCAGACCGATGGGACGCTCCGCAACCGGCGTTAAGGGCATCCAACTGGACGATAACGACAAGGTTATCGACATGGATGTCGTGGAAGCCGATCGCGACGTCTTGATCGTTACTTCCAAGGGATACGGCAAGCGGACTCCGGAGAGCGAATACCGGACGCAGACCCGCGGAGGCAAGGGGCTTAAGACGCTTAACGTTACGGAGAAGAATGGTTCGATCGTCAGCCTTAAGGTCGTTCGCGACGATGAAGACTTGATGATCATGACTTCCTCCGGAACGCTCATTCGTACTAGCATGTCCGGCATCAACACGATGGGCCGGATTACGCAGGGCGTGAAGCTCATCAACATCAAGGATGAAGACTTCGTCGCAACGGTAGCTAGAGCTCCTAGCAGCGAGGACGAAGAAGAAGAAGCGGGCGAGGAAGGCCAAGATAGCGGCCAAGAAGGAGCAAGCACCGAGAATAGCGCAAACAGCGATAGCGGCGAAAACAGCGAGAGTTAACCATTCTGAGCTCGGTCGGGAGATGTGAGCGACATGCCAGTAATGCCATTATCACAGCTTCAAACAGGCGATCGCTTGACGGCGGATGTTCAGACGGCAATGGGCAATCTGCTGTTGAATGAAGGTCGAATCTTATCGCAGCGGGATTTAGAGATCATGCAGGCATTCCTAATTCCGAATGCGGATATAAGCCGGCAGGGGCTCTCCGACCTGCCGGCGGATTCGGAGGGGGAGGAAGCGGCTGCTTCCGAAGCCAAGATTACCCCGCTGCATCAGCAATTTCTTTTCCTGGAGAAGGAACTGAGCCGCGCGTTCAAGATGATGGGGCCCGGCCAGAAGCTGCCCATCCTGGAGATCCGCAACGCGCTTAAAGAGCTGTTGGACAATATCAACGAATATAACGTGCTGATGTTCAACCCTCCATCAGATACGGTCCAGACAGAGCGATGGATCCGCAAGAGCGTGTTGACGGCCCTGACCTCGTATCAGTTGGCGAGGTGGAATAAGCTTCCCGACAAGGATTGGACCCCGATTGCTCTTGCCGGCTTGCTGCATGACATCGGCAATATCCGCGTCGACCCGGCCATCTTCCGGAAGCCGTCGCAGCTAACCGCCGAAGAGACGAATGAAATGCGGCAGCATACGGTTTACGGATTTAAGCTCCTCGATGGAGTGCCCTCCTTGAACAAAGGGGTAGCTCTCGCGGCCTTGCAGCATCACGAGAGACTGGACGGAAGCGGCTACCCGCTTAAGGTAAGCGGAGATAAGATTCATCCTTATGCCAGGATCGTGGCCATAGCGGACATGTACCACGCGATGACGGATGCGCGCAATTATCGCAAGGCGCATTCCCCATACCTGGTGCTCGAACAGCTGCAGTCGGAGTCCTTCGGCAAGCTGGACCCTATTTACGTCCAGACCTTTATCGACCGAACGACGCAGTTCCATAACGGAATGCTCGTTCAGCTGAACGACAACAAAGTCGGAGAGATCGTCTTCACCGACCGCAACCAGCCGACTCGTCCGATGGTGTCGGTGAACGGCGAGATCATAAACTTGGCGAAGAATAAAGAGCTGTATATTTGCGCTATTTATTCCGTGTAAAAGGTTCGACCGTCTTTATGAATCATTTCATGAGACGGTCTTTTTTATTCGGTTGTCGCATATAGGAAAGGGTAGCATGGAGAATAATCATTGCTCATGAAAAAAAGTAAAAAGAATTTAAAAAAGGGTTGCATCTATGCATAAGTCTATGATATATTATTTGAGTCGCCGCTGAGCGGTGGCCGAGAAAGAAACGAAACAAACTTGTTCCTTGAAAACTGAACATCGAGCGTAATGAAATAAAGTCGAGCAGGAGCTTCGGTTCTTGCGAGAC
>NZ_JACJVQ010000005.1 GCF_014212135.1 Cohnella thailandensis | reverse complement strand
GCTTCGTCCGCTTCGCCCGCGGCGTCCAGCGCGGCGCGGACCGCGGCATCGAGCGCGGCGGCTGCCTCGCGGGCCGCCTCGAACGCGGCGCTCGCTTGCTTCAGCCGCTCGTCCAGGCGGCTCGCCTCGGCGGCCAGCTCCCGCTGGCGCAGCGCTTCCGCGTGCAGCAGCTGGACCGCGAGCAGCGTGTCTCCGCCGGCCGCGGCGGGAGGAGGGCAGGCGGCGAACAGCTCGGCCGCCGCCGCTTCGAACGCCTCTTCGCCGCCAAGCAGCTGCGCGGCTCTCTCCTGCGCCCGCGCCCGCTGCCGGTACGCCTGCAGCGCCTGCTCCGCAAGCTGGAACAGCTCCGGCAGCAGCTCGGGCGGCAGCGCTAGGCTCAGCTTCCGTTCCTCGAGCCAAGCCGTCCAGCGGGTCCTCTCCGTCTCGTAGCGCAGCCGATCGGCGTCGCGTTCACGCTCCAGCCGCTCTCTCTCCCGCCGAAGGCTTGCTAGATGGCGCTCCCTCTCTTGCACGGCCTCTTGCTCCCGTTCCTCCAGCTCCAATTGGCCGACCCGCTCCTGTACGGCCATTCGCATCGCCTGCCAAGAAGCATCGTCCGGCGCCGCCGCCAACCCGTCCGCGCGGACGAACAGGGCAGCAGCAGCCGCTTCGAACCGAAGCTCGCTCTCCCGAGACTTCAACTGCGCCTCCGACAGCGTTCTCCTTGCTTCCGCGCTTGCCTCCGAGCTTGTCTCCGGGGCTTCTGGCCGGGCGATCGGGCGGGAAGCCCCCTTAGGCCAAGCTGCGTACACGGCGAACGCGGCCAAGCCCGCGCCCAGCAAATAATAGCCGGCCGCTTCCCCTGCCGGTTTCCCGGCCGCGAGCGGAAGCCCGACGGCCGCCGCCGCCAGCGCGATCGCCGCCGCGCTCAGCCACGGCCTGATTCCGCCGCGGCCTCGCTTCTCCGTCTCCGTTCTCCTGCCTCCCTGGCGGCTTAATCCGCCCGTTCGGGACGGAAGCGTCTCCTCCCCGAACTTCCCTTCCTCGCCGGAAGCGGACAGACCGGAGACGGCCTCCCGGGCCAGCTTCCTCTCCCATTCGGCCCGTTCCCAAGCGCGCCTGGCATCCTCCAGCTCGTTCCAAGCGGCGAGCAGCTCCTTCTTCGTCCTCGGAAGCAGCTCCAAGACCGTGGACGACTCGAGCTGCCGCTCCATGGACCGGCTCGCGGGCTCCCGCATCTCTTCCAGCCGAAGCGCGATCTGCCTGTCGAGCCTTCCGAGCTCGTCCATCGTCTTCTCGAGCTTGCGTTCCGCTTCCTCCATCCCGGCTTGCAGCCGCCGCGCCCGCTCCCGCTCCGGAAGGGAAGCGAACGCCTGAAGATCGGCCTCCCGCCAATCCGCGGACAGCCTGCCGAGCATCGAGGCGATGCTCTCGTCCAGCAGCCGAATATCGGCGGCCAGCTCGGCCCGCTCTTCCCTTCTCGCGGCGACGGACTCTCTGCGCGCTTCGAGCGCCTCCAGCTCCGGCAGGCGCCGGACAAGCTCCTCTTGCCAGCTTAAGCCCTGCCGCTCGGCATCGAGCCGTTCCTTCTCGTCGGCCGCGCCTTGCAACCTCGACCGTTCGGCCGCGCGGTTCGAGACAAGCGACTCCCATTTGACCTCCGCGTGCTCCGGAAGAGGATCCGCCTCCGGGTTCGGCAGTTCCCGGGCCAGCTCCGCTTCCTCCATCCGAAGCGCTTCGATCCGCAGCCAATCCTCTCTCGCGGCCGCCGCGCTCTGGGCGGCGGCCAATTCCCGCTGTCTCGCGGGCAGTCGCTCCTCCGCTTGGCTCAGCTCGCGCTCGATAGCCTTCAGCTCCATGACCGCCTCGTTATAGGGCCCGATCCCCTTGCGGCTCTGCCGGAGCGCGGCTTCCGCTTCCTTGAGCTCTTCGAGCAGCTTGTTCAGCTCCGGGAGCTCTCCCTTCGGCTTATAAAGCTTCTCCATCTCGGAGGAGATCGTCTTGATGGCCGAAGCAAGAGAAGCCCCGCCCGCCATGCCCGCGTGATAGAGATAATTGCCTGCCTCTTCCCCTTGCAGGGCGCGAAGCTCGTGAAGCTCGTCCAGCGTTACCGCGAACAACTGCCGGAACAGCTTCTCGGATATGCCGCCGAGCCAGAGCCTCTCCAGCTCGGCCTGCGTGAGCGGCCTCTCGATTCCGTCGGGATCCCGAAGCGAGACCGCCTGGCCGCCGCGGCGATTCGGCACGTCTCCGTACCGTTCGAGAACGTAGTCCCGCTCCCCGTCCGACAGCAGAAGCCGGCCGCCGTGCCGCCCTCCGTAAATCGGCTCGCCGCGTTCGACGGGCTGTCCCCGATTCGCGAAGCCGTAGAGCATGCTGCGGATAAAGCGGTGAAGCGAGCTTTTGCCGGCTTCGTTAGGCCCCGCGATGACGGTGAGCGGGGCGTCTACCGAGACGTTCACCCCTTGCAGGGCGGCGAAGCCGTCGATCTGCAGCTCCCTTATTCGCATGTGCTCCCTCCTCCCGTCGATCCTTCTACGTACCGCGCTACTCTTTTTCTCTCAACAACGATGCCGCAAGCTGAGCCGCTTGCCCGATCAGCAGCGACCGCCGCTCGTCATCAAGCGAAGCCTTCCATTCCCTCAGCTTGGAATGGCGAAGGGCCGGCGCGAGCGCCTCGTCCAGCAGCCGCTGCCCCTGAAGGCTGTCCCGCTCCGCCGCTTCGGCCTGTCTGAGCAGCTCCGCCAGAAAGCCGTCTCCTTCCGCGGGATCGGCTCCTATAATCGCGGGCCGGGTTCGAATCTCCAGGCTGTCCAGCCAAACCCAACGATCCCGCTCGTCCGGCGAGCCGTACCATTCCCTTAGGGATTCCAGCCATTCGGCGACGATCGTCTCGCTTTGCAAGCCGTCGTGCATGACGCCTTCCCCTTCCAGGCGAAGGCGCAGCACGGCCGGGCGTTCTCCCGCCTCCCGAGCCGCTTCGCTCATCGCCAGCTCCAGGCGGCTCTTCAGCTCCTGCTCGCTCTCGATGCCTTCGATGGACACCTGCTTCTCCATCCAGACGACGTCCGCCGTATCGCGGAATTCAAGCGAGACGTCTCCGGTCTCGGACACGCGTACGAGGTAAGCCCCCTTCGGTCCGGTCTCCTTGAGGCTCCGGCCCTGAATGTTGCCCGGATAGACGACATGAGGGAATTCGCGCAGCACCCTGCGATGGTGGACGTGCCCGAGAGCCCAGTAATGGAACCCTTTCTCCGACAGCTCCGCGAGGCGGCAAGGCGCGTAGTTGTCGTGCGCCGCATCTCCGTCCACGTTCGCGTGCAGCACGGCCAAGTGAAAAGGAGCTCCCGGGATCGGCTCGAAGCCGGATGCGAGATTGTCCCGAACCGCCGCCTCCGGATACGAGATTCCGTACACATGGGCAATGAGCTCGCCGTTCCGGTTATGGACAGGCCGATGCTCCACGCGGCTCGAACCGAAGACGACGACCTCTTCCGGATAATCCAGCTTCGCCTGCCAGCCGTTCTCCGGGTCGTGGTTGCCGTGAACGATAAACGTCCGAATGCCGTCCTCCGCAAGCTCCGCGAGCAGCTTCTGCATGCGGAACTGGGCGCGCAGCGAACGATCCGCGGCGTCATAGAGATCGCCGGAGAGCACGACAAAATCGACCTTCTCCCGCCGGGCGAGAAGCGCCAGCTTCTCGAACGACGCGAAGGTCGATTCCTTGAGTCTCTCCCGGACGGCTTTATGCACGCGAGCCAGTCCGCGGAAAGGGCTATCCAGATGTAAATCGGCCGCGTGAAGGAAGGTGAACGGGACCGCCACTTACGCTTCCTCCTTGCCCGGCTCTTCCTCAAGCAGCGTCTCTTCGGCGGCGGCAAGCTCGTTAGCCCCGAGCTCGATATATACCTTCTTGAGCTCCGAGATGACCCGATTCAAGGAATAGCTCTTCTTCGCCTTGTTCCAGGCGGCGCGAGCCAATTCGTAACGGTAATGCGGATCCAGGATAAGCGACTCGAGCGCTTCCGCAAGCGCGGCCGGGTCTTCGGCGGGAACGAGCAGGCCGTTGACTCCGTTCTCGATCTGCTCCGGGATCCCGCCGACGTCCGTGCCTACCAGAGACAGCAAGCATAGCGCGGCTTCCGCGAACACGGAACCGAAGGACTCCGCCCGCGAAGGAAGCACGAACACGTCGAAGAACGGCATCAGCTCTTCCGGATGCAACATATATCCGTAGAAAATCGTATTCTCATAGATGCCAAGCTCCTGAGCCATCGCTTCCAGTTCCTCGCGGATCGGACCGTCTCCGATAATGTGCAGCACGAACTTGTGTCCGCGCTTCTGCACCTCGGCGCACGCCTTCAGCAGCAGGTCGATCCCTTTCGCCGGAACGAGGCGGCAGATCGTGACGAGCTGCGTCACTTCGTTCTCGTGGGAGATCGGCTTGAAGCGCTTCTCGTCGTACCCGTTCGGAATGACCCCGACCGCTTCGGGAGCTTGAAGATAGGAGGACAAATATTTCGAGAAAGAATGGGACACGGTCAGCAGCCGATCCGTCTTCCTCTCCAGTTCGCCGTAGATCGAGGTCAGGAATCGGTGCTCCGGGCCTCCCTCTTTGATTTTCCCGTTGAGAAGAAGCTCGCGCTCGTAGCTCGAGTGGATCGTCATCACGACGGGCACGTCCGGATAAATTCTCTTCATCGCAAGCGCGGCGACCGGATGGTGCGCGTGAATGAGGTCGTATTTGTTGTCCTTCAGGCGGAGCTTCGTCCACCAGATGTAGTCTTTAAGCGTCTGAATATATTTATCGACGATGGCGTTTCCGCCGTAAGGCTGCCAGTCGAAGGTCTCGAATTCGATCGGCTCCGCGCCTTTGTTGCGAATTCGTTTGGGCAGGGAGAACAGCTCCATCTCCCAGCCAAGCTTGCGGAATCGTTCCCTGATGTAAGGAACCATGGAAGAGACTCCTCCAGGTTGCTCCGGGGGGAAGAATAACGCCTGCAGCACGTTCATGGCGACTCCTCCTATTATCCTACTTTCTAGGACTATCTTAAATATGATATATTAGAACATATGTTTCTGTAAAGAAATGCGAGGAGGCTCTATGAAGCTAACATCGGACCTGCCTATCACTCTTAGCCAGCTTCCTTCCTTCACTTCGGGAATCGTCGTCATCCTGCTCGGCTTGATGCTTTTCATGGCTTTCCGGCTTTACGTTCACAATCGGCGGGTTACCTACCGGAAGCTTATTCTATCGCTCGGTCTGTGCTTCCTTCAGCAGCTTCTGGAGCTCGGACTTAATTTCAATATCCTTCCGAACAATTCCGCGATGACTTTCTCGAGCAATACGCTGTACGTGCTCAGCTTCATCATTTTGAATTTCGCTATATTCGAACTGTATCATAAACCGAGGCCGCGCACACGCGCTTGGTACTACTCGTTAATCGGAATTTGCCTGGCGATTTCGATCAGCGCCGTATTCACGAATACGACGAGCATTCAGAACATCTGGGAAGAGCAAAACCTGTTCTCTCCCGTGCTGGACGTGTTCATGCTCGCGCTGAGTCCGCTGTTCGCGCTCATGTTCGCTCCCCATATCGGGCAGCCGAGAAGATACATGATGACGCTGATGGTCTCCTTCTCCCTGCAGGTGTTCGTTCTCCTCGGGCACTTCCAGAAGGAGGATACTGCATTTTATGATACGATGCGTTCTCTTTTGCCGATCGTCTACTATGTATTATTTTTTATGCTGCTGTTCGAACGGGTCGTCGAGCTGCTCTCCACCGCCTACCGCTCCTCGATCACGGACGGGCTGACGAACTTGTACAACCGCCGGTTCTTCACCGGACAGATGGAACGGGCGATCCGCTCGGGAACGACCGTCGGAGCGATCTTCTGCGATATCGACAACTTCAAGAAGCTCAACGACACGCAGGGGCATCATCAAGCCGACATCGTCCTCAAGCAAGCCGCGCAGATCCTGATGGAGGAGACCGACGGCGTCGGCCTGGCCGGACGCTACGGAGGCGAGGAGCTGGTCGCTTTCGTCTCCAGCAGCCGGACGACGGCCGCGCAGGTCGCCGAGAAGATCCGCGCCCGCATCGAGAAGGAGACGATCGTCACGGTCAGCGTCGGCTACTGCGTCGGAACGAAGGGAACGACCGCCGAGAAGCTGATGAAGATGGCGGACGAAGCAATGTACCATTCCAAGAAATCCGGCAAAAACCGGGTGACGGACCATTCGGCATTGATGCATACGAGCGTAATATGAGAGGTTCGCCGTTCGTTCGGAAGCTTGGCTTCCGGGCGGACGGTTTTTTTCGTTGGCGGAAGGTTGCAAAAATCGGCGGCGCGGAGCATCGGCGATTTGACCGCAGGGATAACGCATGGGAGTTGATGGTTACTCTATAGGAAAGACGGTCAACCCACCAACTCTTAGGAGAAGATCCCCGTGCCGCATCAGAAGTTCCAGTCGTCGAATATCAAACCGCGCTATTCCAAAGGGAAGATCTCCGTCTTCGGGATTAACTCGGTGTACCCCCGCCCCCCTTGGATCGCGGCTTGGTGGGCGGCTTCTTTTCCGGGGTTCGGGCACATGTATATTGGGAAGTACCTGCACGGCTTCGTGCTGATCGTCTGGGAGCTGGTAGTCAACAACATGGCCAATTTGAACATGGGCATCGCTTTATCCTTCCATGGCAAATTCGAAGAGGCGAAGGCTCAACTGAACCAGGACTGGGCGCTGCTATACGTGGCCGTGTACGTCTATAGCATATGGGATAGCTACCGCTGCGCGGTCGAAATCAATAAAAATCACATACTGGCCGAAATCGAAGACGCGCCCGTCGCGCCTTCGGATGTCAGTTTTTTCGATATTATCACGCTTGACAAGAAACATCCTTGGGTGGGAATGGTCTGGTCCTTATTGTCGCCTGGCTTGGGGCAGTTATATAGCGGCAGCACGATTGTCGGCACCTTTATCTTGGCTTGGTGGATTTACGTTTGCCATAAGGCCGTTGCCGTACGAACCTGGCTTTATTCGTTCCTCGGAGACTTTAGCGGCGCATCGGCGGCCGTGGACTGGCAGTGGTTCCTCTTTATTCCTTCCATTTATGCGTTTGCGATTTACCACGCCTATTCGTCGGTTAACGAGAACAACATTTTATTCGATATCGAACAGATACGGAACCTTAGAGTGAGGGCGGAAAACTTGGAGCAATTAAATCCGATCGACAGCGGTAACGTACATCTCATTGCCACCTTCGAGCATTCTCCCTTCTTGGACATGGCGATCCATGATATGGAGAAGTTAGGCGTGCCGGCTCGGAATATCGTCGCGCTGCCTTTGGAGAACCTTGATTCCAAGCCCCATGTCATCGACTCCATCCATCGGGTCGACGGCAGAAGCATCGTGGACGGGGCCATGATGGGGGGATCGATCTGTGCGGTTCTGGGCGCCATCTACGGCTTCGTGCTGTACTGGGGACCTATCATTTGGGGATTGGTCGGTTTAGCGGGCGGTATCGTCTTGGGACTGATCATCGAAATAGCGCTTAATAAAAAGAAATTGAAACTTTTTGCCGGTCAAAAAAGCGAGGTGATTCTAGAAGTCGCTTGCGATGCCTCCCTGCAGAACCAGCTGATTAAAATTCTGAAATCGCGAAAAGCGCTGGGTTTCGCGTTGATGCCCAAGCCTTGATATCTTCTCCCCGCGTTATTTCCTCCCGCCATCCGCCTCGTGTATACTGGTAAGCATTATTGCTATTACCGGAGGAGATCGACCGCATGACATCGTTGCCGGCAGCCTACGTCGAACGAATTCGGCAGCAGCTCGGGGGAGAAGCCGACGCTTTCCTGCGAAGCTGCGATTCGCCGAGAACGTACGGCTTGCGAATGAACCCGCTGAAATCAGCCAACGCGCCAGAAGCTCTGCCAGCCCTTCTATCAACCCTTCAAACCGAGTTCCGCCTCAAGCCCGTGCCGTGGTGCCCGGAGGGCTATTACTACGAGGAAAGCGCGCGTCCGGGGAAGCATCCCTTCCACCAAGCCGGGCTGTACTATATCCAAGAGCCTTCCGCCATGATCGCGGCGGAGCTGTTGGATCCGCAGCCCGGAGAGCTTGTGCTCGACCTCGCCGCCGCGCCCGGCGGCAAGACAACCCAGATCGCCGGCAAGCTGGCCGGCCGGGGATTGCTCGTCGCCAACGAGATTCACGCGGGACGAGCCAGGATTCTGGCCGAGAACGTGGAGCGGATGGGCATCCGCAACGCTATCGTGACGAACGCCGCGCCGGACGAGCTGTCCTCGCGGTGGCCGGAGGCGTTCGACCGGATCATGCTCGATGCCCCATGCTCGGGAGAGGGGATGTTCCGCAAGGACGAAGGAGCCGTGACGGAATGGTCGCCGGAAGCGGTGGACGTCTGCTCCGCCCGCCAGCGCTCGATTCTTCCCGATGCGGCGAGAATGCTGAAGCCGGGAGGAAGGCTCGTCTATTCGACCTGCACGTTCAATCGCGAGGAGAACGAGGAGACGGTCTCCTGGTTCTTAAAGGAGTTCCCCGAGTTCGTTCTTCTTAAGGAGGAGCGGATGTGGCCGCATCGAATCGAAGGCGAAGGCCACTATGCCGCGGTGCTGGAGAAGCGCGCGATCGGCGACGCCGACGGCGTCGGCGTCCGATCGATTCTCGCGCACCAAGCGGAGCACGCACAGCACGCACAGCTGGAGACAAGCCGAACCAAGTCTTCCGCCCGCCCTGCCAAAGGACGCCGGGGCGACTCTGCCGCCGGACCACAAGCGGCGCTTGGCCTTTATCTGGAATTCGCGAAGGAGGCGCTGCCCGGCTTCGAGCTGCCGACGGAAGGCGAGCCCCTCCTGTTCGGCGACGCTCTTTACTGGCTGCCGGTTCCTCCCGGCAGCCCGTTAACGAGCCGAACGCTTGCCGGCCTTCGGACGCCGAGACCGGGCTTGCACCTGGGCGACGTGCTCAAGGGACGATTCGAGCCGGGCCACGCCCTGGCGCTGGCGGCCGGCGCCGGCGAAGCCGCGAGAAGCTTCGACTTCGCTCCGGACAGCCCGCAGATCGCCGCTTATCTAAGGGGAGAGAGCCTCCCGGCGCCGGATCCGGCCGCCAAAGGCTGGGGACTTCTGACGACCGCCGGCCTTCCGCTCGGCTGGTTCAAGGCCAGCGACGGCCAGCTCAAGAACCGCCTTCCCAAGGGGCTGCGGGTCCCGTAAGCTTTGCTCTGTAACCCGATAATGTCGGGTTACAGCTATCTAAAGAACTTGTTCTTGGTCTGTAACCCGATAACGTCGGGTTACAGCTATCCGAGGGGCTTGTTCTCGAGCTGTAACCCGATAACGTCGGGTTACAGCTATCCGAGGGGCTTGTTCTCGAGCTGTAACCCGATAATGTCGGGTTACAGCTATCCGAGGGGCTTGTTCTCAGGCTGTAACCCGATAATGTCGGGTTACAGCTATCTTATTCGAGTCTGGAGAAGCCTACGCAGGGAATCCAAACCGCGCCATCCGGCCAACTAGGCGAATGGCTCAAAATCAAATGCCATGGGATAAATGTCCAATCCGATACGCGAATTTCTCATAGTATAGGGTAGACCGAATGACGGGACATTACATCCAAGCTAAGCTAGAACCCGTTTCGGCAACCTACAACACATTTCTTGAAGGAGGAATTTGCATGTCCGGTGTTGTCGGCGGCTACTATGCATCCGCGGCTTTCGTATTGGTCCTGTTCATCCTGCTTGTCATCATTCTGAAAGCCGGCTATTAAGTTCTCCGAACTCTTCCGGCCGATATAAGCGATCCGCTTATATCCCCGGGTACGGAGTCGAAGTTGATCCGCGCATAACCCCGTGCCCACGGAAAAGGCTGTCCTCTAAGCTAAGCTTAAGGGCAGCCTTTTTCCTCCTTTATCCGAGCAGCCTCTCCAGCACGACCGCGACTCCGTCCTCGTTGTTGGATACCGTCACCTCGTCCGCCGCTTCCTTCACCGCGTCCGGGGAGTTCGCGACCGCCACGCCGTGACCGGCGAAGGTCAGCATTCCGATGTCGTTGTAATAATTGCCGATGGCCAGAATCCGCTCCCGCGGCACCCCGCGAAGCTTCGCGAGGCTCTCCAGCGCCGTTCCCTTCGAAGCCGTCAGGGGCTGGACGTCCATAAAGAAATCGCCGCTCCTCACCGTCTGCAGCTCGTGAGTCCACTTCGCCCAGTCCTTTTCCAGCTCGTCCAGTTGTTCCTTCAATGCGAAAATCGAAATCTTGAGCGTGCCTTCCGGCATTCCCGACTCGCGCGCGTCGCGGATAATCGGATCGACGAAGATCCGCTTGTACACCGCCGCCATCGTCTCGTCCAAGCTCTCGACGTACAGCTCGAAGGCCGTATTCATGTCAAAATGGTACCCGCGCTCGCGGCAATAATCGAGATAACGTTCTACCGCGGCGGACGGGATGACGGACTGATGCAGAACCTGTCTCGTCATGCTGTCCACGACGCAAGCGCCGTTATGGGTGATGACCGTGCCCGATAGCCCCAGCTGCTCGAGCATGGGAAGCGTGCTCGTCGTTCCTCTTCCCGTGCACAGCACGATCTCCGCCCCTCTCTCCGCCGCGGCCCTTACCGCCGAGCGAACCCGGGGCCTTAACTCGTGATGATCGTCGATCAGCGTACCGTCTACGTCCAGCGCGATGATGCCATAGTTCATGATTCGGTGATCTCCTTCCGGTATTCCCGCAGCGCGGTCACTTCTTCTTCCGTCAATTCGCGCCATTCCCCGACGGCTAACCCTTCGTCAAGGGGAAGCGGTCCCATCGCCACGCGGCGCAGGTAGAGCACCTTCTTGCCGACGGCCTCGAACATCCGCTTGACTTGGTGGTACTTCCCCTCTCGAATCGTCAGCTCGATCCAGCTCAGCGGGCTCTCTGCCGCGATCGCTTCCTTAAGCTCCGGCCCCCTTAACGCGGGTACTTTACCCATTCGGTCCGCGACCTTCGGCACGTCGGGATGGTCCGGCAGCGCCCCGTTCGTTCCGAGCGCGACAATGCTCAGCTCGGCGGGCAGCGTTCGATAGCCGTCGTCCAGCGTAACCCCCTCGCGGAAAAGAGCAACGTCGGATTCGCCGACTTCCCCTTCCACCAGAGCCCGGTACGTCTTCGGCACGTGTTTGCGCGGAGAGAGAAGCTCATGCGAGAGCTTGCCGTCGTTCGTGAGAAGGAGCAGCCCCTCGGTATCCTTGTCCAAACGGCCGACGGGGAACGGGGCGAACACGTTCATCTCTTCGTCGAGCAGCTCCAGCACGGTTCGGTCCCGGCGGTCCTCCGTGGCCGATACGTAGCCTGCCGGCTTGTTCAGAAGCACGTACACGGTATCCCGGTATACGATCTTCTCCCCGTCCAGGTACACCTCGTCCGCCTCCGGATCGATCTGCATGCCGGGGTCCTTCGCCCTGGCTCCGTTAACGGAGATCGCGCCCTGCTTGACGAGAACCTTAATGCCGCTTCTCGTTCCGTAGCCTAGGTTGCCTAGCATTTTATCCAAACGGATCGTTTTTTTCATCCTGTCACCCGATTCCCTTCCAGCCTCATATCCATCTCCACCCGGGGAGCAGCTCGTTCTTCAAGATCGTCCCGTCCCAACGGCCCCAGCCGGCCGGGAACCCGTCGATGCACACGAGAGTCCAGCCTCGGCCCGCCGCGGGCTCGCCGTCCGGTCCCACGATTCGATCCGGCTCCGGCTGGAGCGTCTCGCCCTTCATGTACTTAAGCGCCTCGTCCTCGCCGCTCCGAAGCCGCAGGGAACGGGAAGCCTCCTCCATTCGCAGCCCCATGGCGAGCGCTTGGGAAGGCTCGAACCGGTGCTTGGTCGCGGAGCCGAGCAGGAGGCCGGGGCGCACCCAATTCAATCGTCCCAGCTCCGGCAGCGCGTCCGGCTGAAGGTACAGCTGTTCGCCGCGCGCTCGGAGCATCCCTTCCGGACGCCAGCCGGGCAGGGTCTCCCGCGCGAAGGCGAGGAGCTTCTCCCGCGGATCCTCGTCGGCCGCGGATGCGCTCTTCGAAGGCGTTTTGCCGCGAGGCGGCTCGCCGCGGCCCGGCGTCCTTTTGCCGCCAGGAGACGACTTGAGCGGCTTCTTGCCCGCCCCTGGCTGTCCGATCAGCAGCGGAAACTCCCACTCTTCGCCGGCCTTGCGTACCGCAGCCGGCTCCGCCGCCTCTCCCTCGGAACGCCGAACGAGCAGCGCCGCGTAATGCCCTTCCCCGCGGGCCCGATGCGGCCAGACGCGGACGGTTCCCGCCAGCGAAGCGATCCGCTCCTCGTCCAATCCGAATCTCTCCTCCACGGCCAGCCAATCGGGCCGGCCGGGAGCCAGTCCCCATTCGGCCGGGGCTTGGACCGGCACGACCTTAAACTCCGGATTCTCGCTCAGGAAGCGCGCGATGGAGGCCTCGTTCTCCGCCGGCGAGAACGTGCAGGTGGAATAGAGCAGCTTGCCGCCCGGAGCGACCAGCTTGGCGGCTTCCCGCAGAATGTCCTTCTGCATCAGGGAGCACCGCTCCACCGAATGCTTCTCCCACTCCCGGATCATGTCCTCGTCCTTGCGGAACATTCCTTCGCCGGAGCACGGGGCGTCGACCAGCACCCGGTCGAAGAAGCCGCCGAACGCGGCGGCGAGCGCGGCCGGCTCCTCGTTCGTCACGAGCGCGTTCGTCGTCCCCGCCCTCTCCACGTTCTTCGCGAGCGCCTTCGTTCGTTCCGCCGCATTGTCGTTCGTCACCAGCAAGCCCCGCCCTTGAAGCTTCGCGGCAAGCTGCGTGGACTTGCCTCCCGGAGCCGCGCACAGGTCCAACACCCGGTGTCCGGGCCGTACGTCGAGGAGCTCGGCGGGAAGCATCGCGCTCGGCTCCTGGACGTAGTACAAGCCCAAATAATAGTGAAGGTGCTTGCCCGGGCGATCCTGCTCGTCCGTATAGACGCCGCCTTGCGCCCAAGGGATTCTTTGCAGCCGCTCTAGGCCGCCGAACGCCCCTTCCCCGGACGGACGGAACCGGGCTTCGTATTCCTCCAATCCGATCTTCAACCCGTTCAAGCGAAGTCCCGACGTCCGGGGCTGGGAATACGTCGCGAAGAAAGCGGCCGATTCTTCTCCCAGCAGCGATCTCATCGTGTTCTCGAATTTCTCCGGAAGCCGCATTCGCTCCGTTTGCCTCCTCGCAGGCGCTGCCTGATGGTCTGCCTTACATTCTAACACAGAAGCAACCGAAGCCCTATCGGCTCCGGTTGCTCCTTCTTTCTGAACGTCGATTCTCGCCTCGCTCGCGGCATCATCCCTATTGCCGCTATTCGGAGGTGCCCTTCCTCGCGCGCTGAAGGGCTTCCTGAACCTCTCCGGACAGCTCGGCCAGCCCCCACATGTCCTCCTGCTCCCACAGCTCGTTGAAGCGAAGCTGGAATTGCGCCGCCTCGCGGACCCGGCGGAAGAAATACAGCCCTTGAATGTCGTTGAGCACCTTGCGGACGATGCCGCTCTTGCCCTCGAAATCCTGCTGGGCGTCCACGATCTCCTGGCGGATCTTGGACATCTCCTCGTCGAGCTTAGACGCTGCCTCGGCCGCCTTGAACAGGCGTTCCTTCACGTCCTCGGGAAGCTTCTCTTTGTATTTATAATTAAGAGAGTGCTCGATCGTAGCCCAGAAGTTCATCGCGAGAGTCCTTATCTGAATCTCGGCGAGAACCGGCATCGAACCGATCGAGGTCTGAATCGGATATTCGACGATGATATGATAGCTGCGATAGCCGCTTTCCTTGTAGTGGGTAATGTAATCCTTCTCGTAGACGACCTTCATGTCCTTGCGCATGCGCACCAGATCGGCGACCCGATGGATATCCTCGACGAATTGGCACATGATCCGGATTCCCGCGATATCCTCGATTCCCGTCTCGATCTGGTCGAGCGGCACGTTCAGCCGTTTGGCTTTCTCCAGAATGCTCGAGATCTTCTTGACTCTTCCGGTCACGAATTCGATCGGAGCGTATTCGTCACGAGCCTTGAGCTCGGTTCGGAGACCCTTGTATTTAATCTTAAGCTCCTCTACCGCCTGCTGGTAAGGTAGCAAAAATTTGTTCCAATCCCTGCCGTCCATGCCGATTGCTCCTTTCCGCTCCGCAACCTTCCCGCCTTCCAAGCCCGCTCGCGGGGCCTGGATCGCTTGCTTCGTTCTCTTGGCCTACTTGCGATGATCGGCTCCGACCGCCTGAACGATGCGATCGTAGCCGTCCTTCCTCATCAGCTCGCGCAGTCCCGTCGCGATCTCCTTGATCACGCCCGGCCCCTTGTAGATCATCGACGTGTAGACTTCGACGAGGCTCGCTCCCGCTCGGATTTTATCATAAGCATCCTGAGCGGTGAAGATTCCTCCGGAGCCGATAATAGGCAGCTTCCCGTCCGTCAAAGCGTACAGCGAGCGAATGATCTCGGTCGAACGCCCGGTAAGCGGACGTCCGCTCAGGCCGCCGGTCTCCTTGGCGTTCGGATGCGTAAGGCCGTCGCGTCCGATCGTCGTATTCGTGGCGATAATGCCGGACATTCCGCTCGCCCGAATCGCCTCCGCCATGTAGGCGAGCTGCGTCTCGTCGTTGTCCGGGGCGATCTTGACCAGGATCGGCTTCGGCTTGCCGCCTCGGGCGGCGGCCTGAATCCGCATCTCGTCTTGGACCGCGTCAAGCAGCAGGCGAAGCTCGTCTCCGTGCTGAAGCTTGCGCAGGTCCGGCGTGTTCGGGGAGCTGATGTTAACCACGAAGAAATCCCCGTGCGGATAGAGCAGCTTCACGCATTCCCGGTAATCGTCCGCGGCGTTCTCGTTCGGCGTGACCTTGTTCTTGCCGATGTTCACCGCGATCGGAATACGTCTACGCTTCGTCTTGGCGAGCCTGGCCGCCATCGCTTCCGCGCCGTCGTTGTTGAAGCCCATCCTATTGACCAGAGCCTCGTCGGGCGGAAGGCGGAACAAGCGGGGCAGCTCGTTGCCCGGCTGCCCCTTCGGCGTAACCGTTCCTACCTCCATGAAGGAGAGTCCGATTCGCGAGAAGCCGTCTACGGCCTTCGCATTCTTGTCCAAACCGGCGGCAAGTCCGACCGGATGCGAGAAGCTCAAGCCGAACAGGTCGACGGCCAGCTCCTCCCGTTCGCGGACTCCCCACACGGCCGATAATAGGGAAGGAACTCCCGGAATCCGGGCCGCCGATCCAAGGCCGTCCACGACGAGATGGTGAGCCGACTCGGCATCCATTTTGAAGAACAAGGGTTTAACCAATTTGTACATGAGAACGTCGAACATCCTTTCCGTCACGGCACGTCGCCAAAGCGTCCTGCGCGTTCTTCCGCAAAAACCTTTCGGGTATCAGTTTAGCCTTTTCTTCCCGAAAAGAAAAGGGAGCAACAACCATTCCGGTCCGCCAGACGTCTGGCTTTTTGACCGGCAACCGTTTACAATGAGAGCAAGCCATCTTCTATATCATTCGGAAAGGTTGATAGCCGTGAGCCACGCCAAAAAAAAGCCGCCCGTCCTTCAACAAAAGAAACCACAAGAAGAAGGGAACAAGCGGGCTTTGATATGGATAGGCGCCGCCGTCGCCGTCGTGTTCGTCGCCGTGGCGGTCCTGTTGATCGTGGATATTTAATCCTTACGGAGTGAGGCCGCGAGGAAGCGGCTCAACCAAGCCACTCGTACTTCTTATCGGGGTTTGTCTCGTTCTGCGCCGGCTCCAGATGGAATCTCTCCGTCGGCACCCGCAGCTCCCGAGGCAAACCCTTTGCTATGATCGTCACTTTCGTCCCCAGCGAGACCAGATCGTACAGCTCCTCCAGATCTTCCTTGTTCATCCGGATGCACCCCTTGGATTCATCCTTCCCGATGCTGTCCGGCTCGTCCGTGCCGTGAATGGCATACAGCGTATCCGACAACGTCATCCCGCGGCTTCCGAAGGGGCCGGTAGAGCTTCCGTTCGGATCGCGCACCTTCTCCGTAATGACGAACTGCCCTTCCGGCGTTCTCCCGGCGCCGAGCCCGATCTCGTAATTGCGCAGCAGCACGTTGCCGCTCACGACGGCAAGGCGGTGATTGGCCTTGTCCACGATGATCTCGAGAGGACGGTCCGACAGAGCCGCCAGCTTCCCGGCCGGCTTGCCGCTCCCCGCTTCGGGGCCGCTCGATTCCGGCCAGCCCGCGGCCGAAGGCAGCTTCCCGTCGACCTTGGTCAGCTCCTCGTTCAGCTCCTCGAACCAGGCGGTCATCTCCTCGTTCCAGCCCGACATGGAGTTGTTCGGATAAGCGGCCGCCAACTGCTCCGCCGACTTCGGCCAATTCCCCGTGCGGGCCTTATATTGATTGATGGCCGACCGGAGCACAAGCTTGCCTTCCTGAAGCGGCTTCCATTCCGCGATCGCTTGCCTCGCGTCCGCGTTATCCTGCCCTTGGCCCGGCTGGCAGGGACACCAGCCCGAATCGAACCAGTTCACCGCCGCTTCCCCCTTCGAGGAGGCGGTCTGCACCTCGGCGAGCGGCAGCCCGCTCTTCTGCCAATCCGTCCACTTGCCCGCCAGAAGCGGCGATTGGACAAGCAAGGAGGAGGACGGCGCTTCCGTCTTCAACAGCAGACTCCCGAGCGTAGGCGGGCCGTCCAACTGCGGGTCCGCCGCCCCGGCCACGTAGGCCAGCCCTTCGTCCGTCTGGCTTCCTGCCCCTCCGGAAGGAGGCTTGGACGTTGCCGGTTTGCCCTTCGTCGTTCCCTGCGGCGCCGTTTCGGACGCCGCTCCCGCGCTTGGAGAGGGAACGGGCTTATCCGCAGGGGCCAGCGCGTCTCCGCCGGCCAGCACGCTTCCCAGCCCGGTCAGCAGCAGCAGCGCCGCCGCGACGACAAGACCGCGAATCCGTTTCTTCCTCTTAGGAGGTGCCGGCGTCGGAAGGTTCAGCAGAGGATTCGCTTTCGATTCGAACGCCTCGTACACCGAGCCCGCCTGCGCGTAGCAGTAATTCGCCTTGCCTTCTTCTCCCTTGGCCGCGTATTGCTTCCCGAGCAAATACCACGCCATCTGATTATTCTCGTGTTTAAGCAGATAATCCTTCATGGGCAGAGAATCGCCCAGCTCCGGACTCCGCTCGTAGAACTCGTCGATTAGCTTCTCCAGCCGATCATCCTGACTCACGCCTCTGCTCCTTCCGGCTTTTGCACGATGTGCTCCTGACACCTATATCGGTCCGAAGCGCCGGAAATTATAGCGGAGATCTACCTATTCGAATATAGGCCTTTAAGAGGATGCCCTGAGTCTCGTTCCCTCTGCCAAGCCTTTGACTTCATAGATCCGAATCGGCAACGACTTGCCCTTGAACATCTTCTCTCCCGCGTCCTCGTAGTCGAAATGCTCCTTCGTCTTCTCGTACACGGCTTCCGATACCATGATTTGCCCCGGCTTCGTCGAGGACTCGATCCGGGCCGCGATGTTGACGTTGTCCCCTATCGCGGTATAGTCCACGCGCAGATAAGAACCGATATTGCCCACGACGACATTGCCGGTGTTGATCCCGATCCCCACGTTGACCTCGCAGCCGTATTTCTCTTCGATCTGCGCCCGGATCACGTTCATTCCCTGCTGGATCTCGTAAGCGGTCTTCACCGCCAGACGCTCATGCTCCTCCACGTCGAGCGGAGCGTTGAACAGGATCATCGCGGCGTCGCCGATGAACTTGTCGATCGTTCCCCGGTTGTTCAGCGTCGTCTGCGTGATCATGTTGAACATCGTGTTCAAGGTGTCGACCAGCTCCGGTGGAGTCAACTTCTCGGACAGCGGAGTGAAGCCGCGGATATCGAGGAACAGCACCGTGATGTTCTTCGAATTGCCTCCGAGCTCGATATCCATATCCTTGGAGACGATCTCCTTGACGAGGTCGGGAGAGATATAGCGGCCGAACTGCCGGGTGACGAAGCTCTTCTGCGAGCTCTCGAGGTACGACTTGAGAGAGACGTTCAAGAGATAGGCGAGCGTCATCGCCAGAACGGCATAGACGACGTTCGCGTGGATCTGCTCCGACTCGTACAGAAGCCGTTGACCGCAGAGAACGCCGGCGAGCGCGATCAGGAAGAGGACGATCGAGTAAACGTTCTTTAAGCGCCACGGAACGAGAATGAACGAGCCGAAGAGCAGCAGCGTAAGGATCAGCGTCGCCCAATCCGGAACGTAGGACACTTCCGTGCCGTTCAGAAGCTGGTTGATGATGTTGGCATGTACGTAAACCAAGCTCATATGCTTGCTGATCGGCGTTGCCCCGGTATCCTGCCCGCTATCGTCGGAGAGTCCCACGGCCGTGAACCCGACGAGCACGATAGAGTCCTTGAACAAGGACGGATCGATGTCCCCGTTCAGCACCCGGCTGAACGGCACCGTGGTGAGGTCTTCGGGAACGATCTGATAGTCGATCGTGATCGTATTTTTGGCGACCGCTTTATCGTCGAAGCGCTTGCCCGGATCGGTCAAGGCGTCATACTTCGACAAGTCCGCTCCTGCCATCTGCGCGGCCATATAGCCCAGAGAGGGAATAACCTGCCCGTCTTCCGAGGCGATCTTGAGCCACGTCTGGCGAATGATGCTATCCGTGCTGACGACCCGGTTGATATTGGCCAGACGGGCGTTCTCGGCGAACGCGGGGATCGGCCCTTGGATGGCTACCGCTTGGGGGTATTCGTCCGGATGCAAGGTCATGACGCTGTTGAAGTCGCCTTCCGTTACTCCGACGACCGGCAGGATCACGTTATCGTAGGCCGCCAGCGCTTCGGCGAAGGCCGCGTCGCTGTCCGGGTCGGATTCCTCGTTGAAGACGATATCGAAGCCGATCGCCTTCGGCTCGTAGCCCGGCTGGTTCACCATATCGAGAAAAGGAGCGTATACCGCGCGATCCCAAGGGAACCGGCCCAGCTCCTGCAGCGATTCGTCGTCGATGGCGACGACGACGATGTCGTTCGCCCGGTGATCCGCCGTCCGTTTCATTTCGCTGTCGAAAATTACGTTATCTATCGTCTGCAATGCCCTTAGCTGGTAAACGACGAATACGGCGAACAGAAAGACGATATTGAGGACGATCGCGATTCGTTTGATTTTTTCTCTCAATGATTTTCCCACCCTATGAGATCTTGGCAATCCGTTCCTATTATAGCGTAAGAACATAGAGAATTGCGGAAAATTGTCGGCTGCTCGGACGCAACAAAAAACCTCCCCGAGGCTTTGAAGGCCTAAGGGAGGTTCGCTACGCTTCTGCAAGCTTCCTCTGGGAGCCACTTGCGATCCGCTTAGTTATTGAACGGGGAGTCGGCAACTTTGATGGAATCGGTCGGGCATCCGTCGCAAGCATCCTGCAGATCGTCGTACAGGTCTTCCGGAATCTCCGTATTGCCATGATTGCCGTCGCCTTGGAAGATAACTTCGGCCAAGCCCTCGTCGTCGTAATCGTAGATGTCGGGAGCCGTCGCGCCGCAAGCTCCGCATGCGATGCAAGTATCCTTATCCACGTAAGTAAATTTAGCCATTGCAGATCCTCCTTAACAACTCGGTTCGAACAAAAGTACGTAAAAATGAGTACTCCTGTTGTCCAATATAATATAAAAAAACGAATTGATCAAACGAATTTGAAGATTGTACCAAGCCGAATTCGCGCTTAATCCCCGTTATCGCCGAGCGGATCCTTTTCCCTCAGAAAATCGGTCTGCAGCGACGTACCGCGAAGCTTCTTGTTGCGGATGAGAGAGGACGGATCGTCGGTCAGCATGCCCGCCGTGAGAACGGCGGATTCCCCGTACTTGTCCCTTAAACGGTCCATTACCTTATTCAGCTCCTCCTTGCGCGGAGCTTCCTCGTAGCTGAACAGATCAAGCTGTACGGGAGTCTCCTTCTTCTCCGACAGCCCTTGGAGAGTAATGCCGAGCAGGCGGACCGGATCCCCGTTCTTCCAATGCCGATCCATTAGCCGGCATGCCACGCGGTAGACGTCGTCGGTCGATTCCGTCGGCGCGTCCAAAGTTGTCGCCCGGGTAATCGTCTTCATGTCCGGATTGCGGATCGTGATCGAGACGGTCGTGCAGAGCATGCCATGCCTTCTCAACCGCCGGGTCGTCTGGTCCGCCAGGTTGAGCAGCACGTGCCGATACTGCTCCGCCTCGGTCAGGTCCGCCGGCAGCGTCGTCGTATGGCCGATCGACTTCGCCGCTTCCCTCACCGGCTCGACCGGCGATTCGTCGATTCCGTTCGCCGCTCTCTTCATCCACTCCCCGTAGACCCCGAACTTATCGAGAAGCAGCTTCGCGTCCGCGTTAGCCAATTGCCCGATGGTTCGAATGTTCATCCGTGTTAGCTTCTCCGCCGTCTTCTTGCCTATACCGAACAAAGTCTGGCACGGTTTGTCCCAGAGCAGCGAGGGAACGTCCCTGCGCCTCAGAACGGTTATCGCATCGGGCTTGCGCATGTCCGACGCCATCTTGGCGAGCAGCTTGTTCGGCGCTACCCCGATCGAGCAAGGAAGGTTCAGCTCCTCTCGAACTCGTCTCTGGATCGCGTTCGCGATCTCCAGCGGCTCTCCGAATTGCCCGCTTCCGGTAATGTCCATATAGCATTCGTCGATCGAGACCGCCTCGACGAGAGGAGTATAGCTGTGGCTGATCCGCAGGAACGCCCGGGAGTACCGCCGGTATAGATCGAAGTCGGGCTGAATCAGCAACAGATCCGGGCAGACGCTCTGCGCCTGCCTGACCGTCATGCCGGTGCGGACGCCGCGGGCCCGGGCTTCGTACGAGCTAGTGACGACGATTCCCTTGCGGAGCTCGACGCTGCCGGCCACGGCAGTCGCCTTACCTTTGTATATGCCGGGCTCCTCCGCCGCGTGCACGGAGCAATAGAAGGCGTTCATGTCCATATGCAAAATGATTCTTCCGCCGCGTCGGGCCTCCATGCGGGCGTTCACCTCCCCCAGGGCGATTGCTGGTATTTATTATACGAACAAATGAGCGCGTCGGGCAAGCGGCGACCCTTCTCCGGCCGCGTATTATCGCTTTTTTTGATGGCCTCGCATTCTCTACTTTTGTATTCAGACATGTTATAATATTCGGTATGGTTCAGTTATAAGGAACTCAGGGTAGGAGGCCTCACGTACTTCATGACCACTTCAATCAGCATCTTCGACACCACTCTCCGGGACGGCACTCAAGGAGAAGGGATCAGTCTCACCGCGGAAGACAAACTCAAGATCGCTCTGAAGCTTGATGCGCTGGGCGTTCATTATATCGAAGGCGGGAACCCCGGAAGCAACAGCAAGGATATCGAATTTTTCAAACGCGCCCGGGAGATGAATTTGAACGCCAAGCTGACGGCTTTCGGAAGCACGCGGCGCAAGAACAGCATCTGCGAGCAGGACATCAATCTGAAGCACCTGATCGATTCGAAGGCGATGGCGGCGACCCTCGTGGGCAAATCATGGGACTTCCACGTGCACACCGCCCTTCAGACGACGCTGGAAGAGAATCTGGCGATGATCTACGAATCGATCGCCTACTTGAAGAGACACGACATGGAAGCGATATTCGATTCCGAGCATTTCTTCGACGGATACAAGGCGAACCCGGAGTACGCGCTCTCCGCGCTGGCCAAGGCCAAGGAAGCCGGAGCCGATTGGATCGTGCTGTGCGATACGAACGGAGGCACGCTTCCGACCGAGATTCACGAGATCGTCTCGAGGGTGTGCGCCGTTATCGACGCCCCGATCGGCATTCACACGCATAACGACTGCGAGCTGGCCGTCGCGAATACGCTTGCGGCGATCAATGCCGGCGCCCGCCAAGTGCAAGGCACGATCAACGGTTACGGCGAGCGTTGCGGCAATGCGAATCTGTGCTCGATCATTCCTACCCTGCAATTGAAGATGAATTACAGCTGCGTCAGCGACGAACAGTTAAAGTCCTTGACCAGCGTCTCCCGTTACGTAAGCGAGATCGCCAATATGATTCAACCGGTGAACCAGCCTTACGTCGGCAACGCGGCGTTCGCGCATAAGGGCGGCATTCACGTATCCGCCATCCTGAAGGATTCCAAGACGTACGAGCACATCGCTCCGGAGCTCGTCGGCAACAAGCAGCGCGTGCTCGTGTCCGAGCTGGCGGGCCAAAGCAATATCCTCTCCAAGGCCCAGGAGCTGGGTCTCGACGTGAACGTGATCTCCGGTTCCCGCGAGATCATCGACCGAATCAAGGAGCTGGAGCATCAGGGCTACCAGTTCGAAGGAGCGGACGCTTCCCTGGAGCTGCTGCTTCGCGACGCCTTCGGCAACGAAGAAAGTGCCTTCACGATCGAATCGTTCAAGATCCTGTGCGAGAAGTCGGAAGCCAACATGGTCACCGAAGCGATCGTCCGCGTTCGGGTGAACGGGCAACAGGTGTATACGATCGCGGAGGGCAACGGCCCGGTCAATGCCCTCGACAACGCGCTTCGCAAGGCTCTCGTTCAATTCTATCCGAGCATCGCGAACGTTCATCTTACCGATTATAAGGTCCGCGTTCTTGACGATAAGGATGCGACCGCCGCGAAGGTCCGCGTTCTGATCGAATCGTCCGACTTCAAAGACACCTGGAGCACGGTCGGCGTCTCCTCCAACGTGATCGAAGCGAGCTGGGAAGCTCTTCTGGACAGCATCCGTTACGCCCTCCTCGGCAAGAAGAGCTCCTATTCGATGGAGCAATTGCCGGAATCGGTCGGCTTGAGCAACCACTGAATCCATAACAAAGGCGCCGCCAGGACCCTCCCTGGCGACGCCTTCGTTATTCGTCTATGCCTTGAGCAAACCGTCAAGCATCGTCTCCCACTTCTCGAGAGGCTGAATGCCTTCGATCCGCTCGCGAACGACCCCGTCCTTGTCCACGATGAAGCTGATCGGATAGGAGAACACTTTGTAATCGTCCCCGACCTTGCCGTCTTCGTCCAGCATGACCGGGAATTCGATCTCCTTCTCCTTCACGAAGTCCTTCGCTCCGCGCACGGTATCGTACTTGGTCGCGTTCACCGCGTACAAGTCCACTTTATCTCCGTATTTCTCGTAGATCTTCTGCAGATCGGGCGCTTCCATGTCGCAAGGTCCGCACCAGGATGCCCAGAAGTTGATGATAAGAAGCTTATCCCTCTGTCCGCCGACCTCGTAGGAGATGCTTTTATCTATAGAAGACAATTGAAAGGACGGAGCGAGCGAGCCTTGTACCGGGGCCACCTTCAGCTCCTCCTGAACGGACGAGGTCCCTCCCGCTTGCTGCTCGGTCGTAGCCTGCGCTTCCTGCTTATCGCTTCCCATCCCGTTCCACAGAACGATTCCGATTACGGCAAGGAAAGCCAGAATTAAGATGATCTGATTGCGTTTCATCGCTGTTCCTTCTTTCTCTTCGAGCTCTGTTCCTTATCTTACCCCATTTCCGCGATCCGTTCCATCCCTTGGCCCCGAAAATCGAAATGTTGAATGCCGTCCATTCCACCTGGGCAAATTACCTCTGTTCCCGCAACCGATTCCTAATGAATGGAGGAGCAGCATGCCTTCTTCGTCTTCGTCCTCGTCCTCGGCTCACGGCAATCGCAAATTGAGGGTCACCTTCACAAGCGACATGGATACATCCTCACGCGCTCGGGAATCCGACAGCGCGGAGGGGCAAAGCTCGCCTAAGGGCAAAGTGTGGGAATACATCGCTTTAGCCTCCGTGCCTCTCGTTCTGGTGCTTGGCAATTCGATGATCGTCCCGATCCTGCCGACGCTCAGCAGGGAGCTCGGAATATCGTCCTTTCAGAGCAGCTTGGTCGTTACGTTGTTTTCCATCACCGCCGCCCTCATCATCCCGATTGCGGGATACTTGTCCGACAGGTTCAGCCGCAAGAAAGTGATCATTCCCGCCCTCATTATTTACGGGGGAGCCGGCATCCTGTCCGGCTTTGCCGCCTTATGGCACAGCTACGGGATCCTGCTTGGCGCCAGAGCCCTTCAAGGAATCGGAGCCGCGGGAACGACCCCCATTGCCATGGCGCTCGTGGGGGACTTGTACAAGGACGCGGAGGAGACCAAGGCTCTCGGCTTGATCGAGGCTTCCAACGGCACCGGCAAAGTCATCAGTCCTATCTTGGGGTCGCTTCTGGCGTTAATCGTATGGTACGCTCCGTTTTTCTCGTTTCCCGCTTTCTGCGTTCTCGCGATCTTAGCGATGATCTTTCTTATCAAGGAGCCGAAGCGCACCGCGGAGCCCGTTAAATTAAAGGAATATCTCCAAAAAATCAAAGCGGTATTCGCCAAAAACGGCCGTTGGATGCTGGTTTCTTTCTGGGCAGGAGCGGCTGCGATGTTCACCTTGTTCGGAGTGCTTTTTTTCCTCTCCAATATGTTGGAGAAGGATCCTTATCGCATTGAAGGCGTCACGAAGGGCTTCGTGCTCGCCATCCCGCTCTTCTTTATGGTAACGACGGCTTACCTGACCGGCACCATTATCCGGAAGAACGGGGTACTGATCCGGTGGTTCATGAACATCGCTCTCGCTTTGACGGTCATTGCCTATGCCTGCACGATCTGGTTCAACCAGAATCTGTACGTATTTATCGGGTTGCTCAGCGTCGGAAGCATCGGCACCGGCATGCTTCTCCCTTGCCTGACGACAATGATAACCGGGGTCGTCGAGAAAGCCGAAAGGGGCATGATCACCTCTTTGTATAGCAGCCTTCGTTTCTTCGGCGTCGCGCTCGGCCCTCCCCTGTTCGGATGGATGATGGACAAATCCCAGAAAACCGTATTTATCTCGGTCACGGTTCTCGCGTTCGCCACTTTATGCGCGGTGTTTTTCCTCGTGAAGCCGGATAAGCAGGTCAAATAATCGAATCGTACGTTGCGGGACTTTCCTTGACCCTTCATACTGGGAACTAGCCAAGGAGAGGAGCTATTCCCATGTCGGTTCCCGCACGCTGCATTATCCCCCATCGAATAGCGACCGATCTGATCTCGCAATGCAGGGCAAGACTCCCTTACGAAGCCTGCGGAGTCTTGCTTGGCATCCGAACGGAGGAAGAATTGACCGTTGAGAGCTATTGCCTCTTGCGGAACGTTGCCGCCGACCCTCGCGATTCCTTCCGGTTCGCTCCCGACGAATGGATTCGGCTCAACCTGCAAACGCAAAAAAACCAACGAGAAATCGTCGGTTTATGGCATTCCCACCCCTCCGGTCCCGCCCTTCCCAGCGCGCAAGACGCCGAAGGGTGGGATGGGTGCGGAAGCTATTGGATTGTCGGCCTCGAAGGCGGCCGGACGGATCTTCGCGCGTATGCCAGAAGCGGCGGCGAGTGGATCCCCATTCCGTTGATCGCCGTTTAATGCCGACTAAGATAAGCGTAAAGGTCGCCTATGGTTTGAACTTGTTTGGTTTGAATAATCGGAAGAAATTGGAACCATAGCTTAGCCGTCATCACCGAATCGTGAAGAGCATGATGCCGAACGGTCACATCGACGCCGTACGTCTCCAGCAGCTCATCCAGGCCGTAGCTCTTGCGCTTCGGTTCCAGCCACTTGGCAACCATCATCGTATCCAATACGCGGTGGGTCAAGTTGATTTTCGAGGTTTTCCATAAAGCCGCATTCAGGAACTGCTTATCATGGCCGCTGCCATGCGCGATAAGCACGCGCCTCCCCACGAAATCCATGAAGTCGTGCAGCCCTTGCATCAGATCGGGAGCCTCTTCCGCCATCTCGTTCGTTATGCCGGTCAGCTCCGTGATATGCTTCGGAATCTTCCTTCTCGGGTTGACCAACGTATAGAACGGCTCCGCCTCCTGGAGCTCGCCGCCTTTGATAAGGACGCCTCCGATCGACATGATCTCATCTCCGTTATACGGATTGAATCCGGTCGTCTCCAGGTCGAACACGACGGCATCCATCTCCATCAAAGGAGTATCCAGCGCGGATTCCTTGCGTTGATCGCGAGACATGGAGCGGATGAACGCCATTTGCTGGGCATTGGAAGAACCCAGCATCGAAGCGATCGCGGGAGTGATTCCTCCCATTTTGTACAAATGCCACATACGCCCCATCGGGCTTTTAGGCTCTTTCACGCTGTTCACCTCCCGCCGAAGCGGTATCGCATCTCCCTCTCCACTTGGCGTTGCAGCTTGCGTCCCAGCTTCAGCGCCTTCTTCAAGGGAACCTTCCATTCTCCTTTAAGCTTGCTGGCATGAATGACTCCCGTTCCTGCCCATTGTCCGTTCTCGTCCTTGGTTACGGCCATGAGACGCAGCAGCAGGAAGAGCTCGAACGCTTCGGCGGCTTCCTTCGCTTCTTCGGAAGACAATATCTCCGCTTTCTCTAACTCGCGAATCCGGCCGATTGTGCTCGTTTCCTTGATGCCGGCATGCACGGCCATCAGCCTAAATACGTTAACCATCGGAATATAAGCACCGTACTTGATATCCAAGGTGCCGGCCAATTCGCCGTACCTCTCGGTAAGAAGCTGACCGAACACTCCTACCAACACCTTGTGGCGGAGCGTGTTCTCCATCATTCTTCTGGCGATGACAGGAGAACCCAGGAAGTCGCGGTAGAAACGAGCGTTCCACCTAGCTCCCAGATCCTCGTCTCCGCCGACCAGACGTCCGTCCGCCACGATGAGCAAGTACCGGACATTCTCCCAATTCGGTTCTTCGAACCACGAATCGAGCTTGCGCTCCCAAGCCGAGATCGACATGCACCAATCCGGATTGGAAGCGATCACGTTCCCTTCGCAGGGAGGATAGCCGATATCGACGAGATAGCCGACCGTAATCTGCGCCAATGTTTGGAAGTAATTCTCGAAGGTCAAGGCATCCGCTTCGTTCTGCGGATCGAGGTAAATCAGGCTGCTATCCTGGTCGCTGCTGAACGTTTGCTCGCGGCGGCCTCCGCTGCCGAAGAGCAGATAAGCATAAGGCACGGGAGGAGCGCCGTGCCCCAACCGTGCCATTTCGATCTCGGCAAGCTTCAACGCCCTTAGAATAAGGGAATCGTGAAGCTCGTTAAGATCTTCGACCAGTTCAATCACCGGAGAAGAGGAGAGAATCGCCCCCAGGCGATTCTGCTCCTCTTCCCTTATTGTACGTAGGCTTCCCGGATCTCCGGCGCCGGTGATGTCAAGCAGCCGCTTCTCCTTGTGGAGACTGGACATGCGGCTTCTCCCCTCCTGAACGGGCGCCATTGGATCAACGACCGACTTGTTTATTTATAGGCTAGCCGTTCCGGATTTCTTAAGAGCTTCCGGATAACCGTAGTTACCGTGTTCGCTCAGGTCAAGACCGATGATTTCTTGCTCTTCGGTAACGCGAAGACCGATGATTTGCTTGATGATCCACAGGACGATGAAGGAAGCTGCGAACGCGAAGGCGCCGCATACGACGACGGATTCGAATTGCACCCACAGCTGATGCCCGCCGCCGCCGTAGAAGAGACCTTCTTTGCCTACGCCTACTTGCTCAACCAGAGCAGGAGCCGCGAAGAAGCCGTTGGCGAGAGTGCCCCATACGCCGGCCGCGCCGTGTACGGACATGGCCGCGATCGGATCGTCCACTTTGATCTTCTCGAAGAACGCTTGGCTCAGGAATACGAGCACGCCGGCGATAAGACCGATGACGACCGATGCCCAAGGCTCGACGTATGCGCAAGATGCGGTGATGGCAACCAGACCGGCAAGAGCTCCGTTCAGCGTAACGCCGATGTCGGCTTTGCCCTTAACGAGCCAGGAGATCAGAAGCGCCGCTACGGCGCCGCCCGCCGCGCCCAATTGGGTCGTGAAGGCGACATAACCGAAGAAGCCGTCGCCGACCGCAACCGCGGAACCGGCATTGAATCCGAACCAGCCTACCCACAGCAGGAGAACGGCCAGGGACGTAAATACTTGGTTGTGACCGAGAATTTCATTGGCGGAACCGTCTTTGTTGTACTTGCCGATACGCGGCTTGAGCAGGATCGTAGCCGCCAGCGCAGCCATGGCGCCCGTCAAGTGAACGACCGTCGAACCGGCATAGTCTTGGGAACCGTCCTCCGCGAGCCAGCCGCCGCCCCAGATCCAGTGGGCGATGACCGGGTAGATAACCGAACCAAAGACCAGGGTGAAGATCAGGTAAACCGACAGCTTGGCGCGTTCCGCGAAGCCGCCCCACGCGATCGACAGCGACACGGCCGCGAACGCCAGCTGGAAGACGAAGAAGATCGTGGAAGGATAGCTTTCTCCATCGGCCGCAACGATCGTCGGATCGAAGAAGAAGTTGCCGATGCCGATGAACTTGTTCAAGCTTTCGCTAGCGTCTCCGCCGAAGGCGAAGCCGTAGCCTACTGCCCAGTATACCAAAGATACAAGTCCTACGGTGAAGATTGTCTTGCCCGCCACGTGACCGGCATTCTTCATTCGGGTGGAGCCGGTCTCCAGAAGAATAAAGCCGCCTTGCATCAGCAGTACGAGGATTGCCGCAACCATGATCCAGAGGGCATTAAGTCCCATGTCCAAAGTCGCTGCCGAAGGTCCGTCACCCTCTGCGGCAAATGCCATAGTTGGGAAAAGCATGAGCATTGCGCCTATTGCGAGCATACTCTTTTTGACCACTACCGACCACTCCCTACGTGTAATGTTTCATAACATTTTAAGAAAGGCTTAGTGTCATTATAGTAAGAAGTTCACGATTTGACAATACAGTAAAATGAAAAAACGAGGAGTTTTGAACCAAAAATCTAACATTAGATTCGTATCATCAACGGAATGTTAAGAAATAACCGCTGTTTTGGGCCTTTTTACCCGAAGCTCCTGTTAAGTTTGCGATCAAGGAGTACGAAGTCTTTTTTTGTGAACTATTCATAAATCCTGTTCATGTCAGGTTTTCAAGGTTTGGATGGCCGCTTAAGCCCTTGCCTGCCGATGAACCCCTCGAAAACCTTACATGTCCCTTGCCGCCCGATTCTCCGGATCGGCTTCCAAAAGCATCACGTTTGACTGTATGGTTAAGGATGGGTATATTAATGGTTATAAGACAAGTGAATTGTTTTGGCGGTATCCTTGTAAGTATCTTATTAGTACAGAAACGAAGAAAGAAAGAAGGTGGAAGTCGTGCGTCAAGAATCTTCGGAAACCAAACGCAGCCTTTATCGAATCGGTGAGCTCTCCCGTTTGACAGGGATCAGCCCCCGCACGATCGACTATTACACCGGGATGGGATTGTTGACCCCCGTCCAGCGTTCTTCCGGCAATTATCGTTTGTATGATGATGAAACCTTGGAACGAATTCGGCGTATTGAAATGTTGAAGGCACAGAAATTCACGCTCGAAGAAATCAAGGAGAACTTCGCGGCCTTGCACCGGGCCACTCCGAACGAGCAGGTATCCAAGCAGCTGGCCGAGCTTCAGACTCAGCTTACTCAGATCGAGCGGCAAGTCAAAGAGCTTGAACCGGTTCTGGATACGCTAAAGCCCCAGCAAGCGAAGAAGCTGTTCAGCGTCATTACCCCGCAGACAGCGGCTTGCGTCGAGGCGTTGCTCCTCCTGCTCAACAAGAGCAACCTGATGTAAGAAGCCGAAGCTCCATTAGACACGGAGGGAATCGAATATGTTTTTTCACCCTATGGATTTTCTAATTATCATTGCGTTCTTGCTCTCGCTGTGGGCGCAATTCCGAGTCAGCGGAACCTTCAACAAATGGTCCGAGGTCCAGACCTCCAGCGGCATGACCGGTTATGAAGCCGCAAGACGCCTTCTCGATCGCAACGGGCTGCACGACATTCCGATCGAACCGGTTCCGGGCAAGCTGTCCGACCATTACGATCCGGTCAACCGCGTCGTAAGACTGTCCGAGCCGGTGTATTACGAGAGCTCGATCTCGGCCGTCTCCGTCGCCTGCCACGAGATCGGCCACGCGATTCAGCACAAGGAGCATTATCCGATGCTCGTGCTTCGCCACAAGATGTTCCCGGTCGTTCGCTTCGCCTCCGGCATCGCGCCGTTCCTGCTGATCGCCGGCTTCCTGTTCCAAGCCATGAACCTGGTCGGCCTGGGCATCATCTTCTTCTCGGCCGCGGTCGCCTTCCAATTGGTTACCCTGCCGGTCGAATTCAACGCCAGCAACCGGGCACGCAAGCTGATGGTCGTCGAGGGCTTCATCCGCAACGACGAGGAACGCGGAGTCGCCAAGGTCCTGAATGCAGCCGCCCTAACCTACGTAGCCGCGGCGCTCATCTCCCTGCTCGAGTTGATCAAGTACATCATGATCTTCACCAGCAGCCGCGAGGAATAAGATCGCAAAACGCAAAGGGAGCTCCGATTGTCATCCCGGGATGACGGATCGGAGCTCCCTATTTTTGTTGCATCGCAATCAGCTTGGCTGATACACATTGCGGAAGTAATCGATCAGGTAATCGTGGAAGAGCTTCACGACGGTGGAAGGCTTCTCTCCCGCCCTGCGGATGAGAGCGATCGTCCTTGTCACGTTAGGCTCGCGGATCTTCACGATGGCGGGCATGAACGAGCTCTGAAGGCTAAGCGCCATCTCCGGAAGCAAGCTCACCCCCATGCCGGCGGCGACGAAGCCGCGAATCGTGTCCGTCTCCTCGCCCTCGAAGCCGATCTTCGGCAGGAAGCCGGCATTCCGGCAAGCCTCCCAGACGATCGGGCGCAAAGAGTAGCCTTGGCTGAACAGAACGAACGTATCGTCCTTCAATTGGTTCAGATCGATATACTCTTCGCTTGCGAGCGGATGATCCTTCGGCAGAATCGCGCACAGGCTTTCCGTCAGGATGACCTCGCCCTCGACCCGATCGCTCTTGTCGGGCATAGGCGAGATGAACGCCAGATCCACCTCCGCCTCGACAACGTCCCGAATCAGCGAAGGATACATGCCTTGGCGAAACCGGAACTTCACGTTCGGATGCTTCTTCCGGAACGACGCGATAACCTTGGGAATAAGATGCGTGCCCAAGCTGTGCGGGAATCCGAGGCGAATCTCTCCGACCTCCGGGTCGAGAAATTCATGAATCTCGTTGACGGCGCGATCGAGATCCTGCAGAATCTCTTCCGCCCTCTTGAGGAACAGCTGGCCCACCGGCGTCAGCTGAACGTTCCTCCCGCGCTGCATGAAGAGCCTAACGCCAAGCTCCTCTTCCAACCGATGAATCTGGCGGCTTACCGCCGATTGGGCGACGTGCAACTCCTCAGCTGCCTTGGTGACGTGCTGCATGCGCGCCACGTGTACGAAATATTGCAATTGTCGCAATTCCACCTGACGTTACTCCCTCCGGAAAATACGTAAACCCTTTTCGATCCCGTTACCTGTAGGAACGCTCCAGCTTCGGGCCGAGGAGCTTATAAAGCGCGAATCCGATGACAAGCCCCCCGATATGGGCCCAGTAACCGACGTTCGGGACGATAAAAGAGTAAATAAGCCCCGTCGCCAGAATGCCGTAGACCGTCGTTCTGGAACCGGGATCCAGTTTATGACGCTCAAATAAGCAAATATATAAATAGGCCCCGTAAAGCCCGTAAATCGCCGTAGAAGCGCCGATTCCGATCATGCCTTCCGTAGCGGCCCAGACCGCAATGACGTTGCCCAGAACGCCTGTGACCAAGTAAAAAAGCGCATATCGGACGTGTCCGAACATCCTTTCCAGGGGAGGAGCGAACACGAAGATGGCGAACAAGTTAAAAATAATATGCGGCCAGCTTCCATGCAGGAACAAGGCAGCCGCATAGCGCCAGAACCCGTCATACTCTTCATAGGTTGTGATCGCTCCCAAACGCAGCAAATTCCCGTTGGTAAAGCCTCCCCCGATCAATTCGACGACGAACATCGCGATGCATGCGGCTATGATGACGGAATTGACGGGGTACAGCCGGAGATACTGCCTCCAGCTCTCGTAGCGGACGAAGATCATGAAGAGCCCCCATTCTGACTTTCCTATATTCTCTTCCGATTATTGGACAACGATAATTGGCAAAGTTTATAATGATATTCGGCAAGCCCATATTCTTGAAGGAGGTACACCCAACCATGAGTCAAGAACGCGCGAACGTAGCCACATTCAAAGGCAACCCGCTTACCTTGGTAGGACCCGAGCTTAAAGTCGGCGAGCAAGCGCCGGACTTCCAACTTAGCAAGAATCTTCTGGAGACCGCATCGCTTCAGGATTACGCAGGCAAGGTGAAGCTGATCAGCGTCGTTCCTTCCATCGATACCGGCGTGTGCGACGCCCAAACCCGCCGTTTCAACGAAGAGGCTTCCAAGCTCGGCGAAGGAGTCGTCATCCTGACGGTCAGCGCGGACCTTCCGTTCGCCCAAGCCCGCTGGTGCGGAGCCGCCGGAGTCGATCGCGTCGTCCTTCTGTCCGACTACAAGGATAATTCCTTCGGTAAGTCATACGGCGTACTTATCAAAGAGTTTCAATTGGATATGCGCTCCATCTTCGTCCTCGATCAGAACGACAAGCTGACTTACATCGAAGTCCTCAAGGAAATGACCGAGCATCCGGACTACGATTCGGCGATTGCGGCCGTCCGCAGCTTGCTTTAATCTCCGCAGGCGACAATTCGTCAAAAAAAAGCGAGACAAGGCCTTCCGCCTTCCTCGCTTTTTTTGGTGCGGTGCGGGTTGCACCTATATGTTCGGTAATCTTGAGTTATGCTTTGTAAGCGGAGAGTTTCTTGTCCAGAACGCCATAAATCTCTTGAATGACGCGATAGTTCGCTCCCAAGTCTCCCAGAGAGCCTCTGGAGGCAGAATAGATGTCGACGGCCGACCGCCCGGGACCCGTTCCCACGATCTGAATCGTGATGTCCATCGTGCGCCCCGACATCGTGCGCTTCTCCATGACGATCTCGCCGATATTGGGGACCTCGTGGAGAATCTTATAGCCCTGCATCTTCTTCAGGATAGACAGGACTTCGTCCCATGCCTTATCCTTGGGCATACGGTAATAATGAGACTTCAGCTTCGGATCCTTCGCCTTGTCGCCCGTATGCTCCTGGCTGCGGAACAATCCGATGAGCAATCGCTTAAGCAATACACATTCTCTCCCTCCGGGTGCCATATGCGCTTCTAATAATAATAACACGCTTGTCCCGGGGATTAAAGGCAATAAAAAGAAAAAACCCGCTCTGCCGTTCGACGCGCAAGTTTCTGAACCCGCTCTCGCAGGTGGGTGTCCTCAGTCCGCGCTTTTGACTTCCCCTTTCGGGGGCATGCCAGCCGCCGGACAATGTCGAACTCCCGGTGAAATTGCATTGGTTCAAAACAATATATCGTCGTGACGCACATCGCAGGAGTAAGAACATTATAATCACAGGCACGGCAAAAGTAAACCCGTGACATCAATCGTCCTTATTTGATCTCTTCATCGTCTTTAGTCGGGGAATCCTCGATCGGAAGCGCTTCGCCGTCTTCTTCCGCGGCGGCATTCTTAGCCTGCATCTTCTGGATCGTTTGATAGAAGTTGAAGAACGCGAACACCGCGATGACGCTTCCCATAAAGAACGGAATGAGGAACGTGAACTTGAAGACGCTGATATAAAGAATGAAACCGCTCACAACTGCCGTGGACAGAGAACGCAACGGCCGACCTATCGTCAGAATGACCGCATTCTTGATCAATTGCATCGTCTTCATATGAAAGTGCGACAGCAAAGAGAAAAACTGGAACAGCGAGATGAACAGCAGGACCATCAGCGCCAGAAACAAAATGGCCAGAACGCCGAAGCCTTTAAGGTCTTTTAAATAGACTTGGTAATCGACGATCAGAATCGCGAACAGAACGGCATAGATGATTCCGCCAAGCATGGCTTGTACATAGTTCTGCTTGTAGCTTCTGAAGAAAGTCTTGAACAGCGGAACGTCCGTATCTCCCATTACCCACTTCCGGGCGACCGAGAACATGGCCGAGGTCGCCGGAAACAGAGTAAATGGGGACAGAATGGAGATGATGATCACGTTCGCCACCAGCTGCCCTGTGGTCTCCGAGGTAAGGAGAGCCGTCAGGGCGAAGAAGAATACCGGTATCGAACAAACCACCCAAAGAACGTTCGTAACGGACAATCGCATGATCCACTCCGAGATCTTGTAAAAGCCGCCCATCATGCCCCGCATTTCCATGGGTATTCCTCCCTAGGTGCCATCGTGTGGTGCGATTAGATGTTCACGTAATCCTCGCTGCGAGAGCCGCGCGATTCCTCGCGGCGATCGTTGCGGTAGCCGCCTCCGTCTTCGCGGCGTCCTTGGCCGCCTTCGCGGTAAGGCTTGCGATAGCCGCCACCTTGGCCGCCGCCGCCGCCGTAGTTGCCGCGACGCTCGCCGTTATAGCCGCCGCCTTCGCGACGCTGGCCATAGCCTCCGCGCCCTTGGCCTCCGTAGCCGCCTTCGCGACGCTGGCCGTAGCCTCCGCGTCCTTGGCCTCCGTAGCCGCCGCTGCGCCCGTCGAATTTGCGCTTCTTCGAGCGGATCGGATCTTCCGGAGTCAGCTCGACCGCTACGTCCTTCTTGTCGCCCGTCAGCAGCTTCATCGCCGCAGCAAGCAATTGAACGGAATCGTATTGCTCAAGCAGCTGGGCCGCTACCCACTTATACGCATTGGTATCTTCTTCGTTCCCGACCGCCTCGATAATTCTCTCGGCGATGACGCGTTGTTTGCCTTCCATGGCTTCGCTGAGGGTAGGAAGCGGCTTCTTGGAGATGCGGTGACGGGTAATCTTCTCGATGAAGTGGAGATGATCCGTCTCGCGCGGAGTGACGAACGTCCAGGAGGTTCCTTCCTTGCCCGCGCGGCCGGTACGGCCGATCCGGTGAACGTAGCTCTCCGGGTCTTGGGGAAGGTCGAAGTTGATGACGTGCGTGACGCCGGAGATATCCAGGCCGCGCGCGGCAACGTCGGTCGCTACGAGGACGTCGATGCTGCCGTCGCGGAACTTGCGCATGACCGCATCGCGTTGATTCTGCGACAGGTCGCCGTGAAGGCCGTCGGCCGCGTATCCGCGCTTCATGAGAGCTTCGGACAGCTCGGCGACGCGGCGCTTCGTGCGGCCGAAGATGATCGCCAGCTCCGGCGGCTCCATATCGAGCAAGCGGCAGAGGCCGTCGAACTTCATCCGCTCTTGAACCTCGATATAGAATTGCTGGATGTTCTTGTTCGTCGTCTGCGTCTTCGGAATCATGGAGATGTGCTCCGGATTCTTCAGGAACTGCTGCGCCAGCTTCTGAATGTTAGCCGGCATCGTCGCCGAGAACAGCAGCGTTTGACGCTCTTCCGGAACGAGGCTCAGAATGGAAGTGATGTCTTCCATGAAGCCCATGTCGAGCATTTCGTCCGCTTCGTCCAGCACGACGGTCTGAACGTCGTCCAAACGAATGGTCTTCCGGTTGATATGGTCAAGAAGTCGGCCCGGCGTGCCGATAATAATCTGAGGGCGGCGCTTGAGTCCGCGGATTTGGCGCCCGATGTCTTGGCCGCCGTAGATCGGAAGCGAGCGAATGCCCTTCGTGCGGCCCAGCTTCTCGATTTCTTCCGCTACTTGAATAGCGAGTTCGCGAGTAGGCGTCATGATCAAAGTGACGATGCGGTCTTCGGATGCAGCGATCTTGCTGACGAGCGGAATCCCGAAGGCTGCGGTTTTACCGGTCCCTGTCTGGGCCTGACCAATCATATCTCGACCGCTGAGAGCGACGGGAATCGCGTGTGCTTGAATCGGGGTCGGTTCTTCGTAACCTAAATCGGTAATGGCTTGAAGTACGTCCGACTCCAACCCGAATTCTGAGAATGTGCTCAAATTTTTTTCAAACTCCTTCTGTAATGGTGCCTTATTCAATTCGGCTTCCAAAAAAATATACAGGTAATTATACCACAAACGACACTGGAAACTCCAGTCATTCTCTTTCACGCAAAAATTGGGCTTCCGTTCTCCTTCTTCTCCTCCCCGTCTTTTCGATCCCTTTCCTTACATGGAATTGTTAACCAACCCCGGTTCGTCGCGCCCGTCTCCCGCTGAATGACCTTCTTGGCCCAGGGTACCCTAATCAAAAATCGGCTCATTCAAGTCTGGGGGCTCGGATCGGATGAACAAAAGGATGTCCCTGATCTTCGGCATCGTCGCGATGGCGGTCTCGGCGGCGGCCATTGCCGCCGGCTTCCGCCTGCTAATCATTCCGGAAGGACTCTTAAGCGGCGGATTATCCGGCGTTGCGATCATCGTCGGTTACGTTACCGATTGGAACATCGGCATCTTGTATTTTGTCCTTAACGTGCCTGTTTTGATGTGGGGATTGACCATTCTAGGCCGGAGGTTTATTCTTCTCAGCGTTCTCAACGTGGTCTTCACTACTCTGTTCATGCAAATCATTCCTCTAGGCGACATGACGGACGAACGGCTCATCTCTTCCGTATTCGGAGGCGTGCTCGTCGGCGCGGGCACCGCGATCGCGCTTCGGTACGGCGGCTCCTCGGGAGGCTTCGACATCATCGCTTCCATTATCTCGCGGAAACGGGATCTTCCCGTGGGCATACTTATTTTTATTCTGAACACGGCCGTCGTGCTAGCGCTCGGTCTCTACAAACGGGATTGGGATGCCGCCTTTTATTCTATGCTGTCGATCTTCGTGACGGGAAAGGTTATCGACGCCGTTCATACTCCGCATCGCAAAGTCACCGCTTTTATCGTTACGAACCGCACGGCCGAGCTTGCCGGGCGCCTGCTCGAAATCCCGAGGGGAGTCACCATTCTCCGAACCAAAGGGGCCTATACGAGCGAGGAAAAGGACATGCTGATGACCGTAACGACGCGCTACGAGCTGGCCGAGCTTCGGAAGCTGATTCGAGACGTGGATCCCAGGGCGTTCGTGAACGTCGTGCAGACGATCGATGTCATCGGCGAGTTCAGGAAGAAACCGCTGCATTAAACAAGCGTCTCGGGCTCCGAGCGGATACGGCCAGAGGCCTTTGGGCTAAATTCGCAATTTCGGCATTTTCCTACAAAATACCCCTGTCTCCCTCTATTATTCTCGTTTATAATCGGGACAAAGAGTAATAGGGAGAGAGATTCGATGGACTTTCTGCTGACTTTGTTCCTGATTCTTCACACCGCGACAAGCGCTTTATCCGATGAGCAGCCTCAGCAGAACTCGCTGAGCCGCTTCGTTCATGCCGTCTATCAGAGTCAAACGCAGAACCAAGGCCAGAACCCTTCCGCGACCGGCGACGATGCCTCTTCGAACGGCGCCCTGTCGGACCCTCAACCGGATGCTCCCAAGGTCAAGGGCATCTATGTTACCGCTTACAGCGCTGGCGGCGCACGAAGGTCCACCTTGCTGGACCTTCTCGACAAGACCGAGCTCAATTCCATGGTCATCGACATCAAGGACGACAGCGGCTACATCACTTACAAGACCGACAACGCCGAACTCCGGAAGCTCGGGACGCCCCAGCCTTTTATCAAGGACATCAAGGGGCTTATGAGTACGTTAAAGGAGCATCAGATCTACCCGATCGCCAGAGTCGTCGTATTCAAGGATACGGTCCTGGCCAAGAAGCATCCGGAGCTCTCGTACGTCGCTTCGGACGGCTCCGTATGGAAGAACGGCAAGGGCGACAGCTTCGTCAATCCTTATCGGAAGGAAGTCTGGGATTACAACGTCGCGATCGCCAAGGAAGCCGCGGCGCTCGGCTTCAAGGAGATCCAATTCGATTACGTGCGATTCCCGGAAGGCTTCGAGAAGAAAGCCGACCATCTCAAGTTCTACAAGACGGAGGAGAGCCGCGTCGACATCGTCTCCGACTTCGTCCATTACGCCCGGGAGCAGCTTGCGCCGCTCGGCGTTCGGGTATCCGTCGACATCTTCGGCTATGCCGCATCCGTGCCGGCCGCGGAAGGAATCGGGCAGGACTTCGTCAAGATCTCCGACGCGGTCAACGTCATCAGCCCGATGATTTATCCGAGCCATTACAGCACCGGCTGGTTCAAGCAGCCGAATCCGGACACCGCTCCTTATGAGACCGTCAAGGGCGCGATGGAAGACACGCACAAGAAGCTGGAGGAGCTGGGAGACTCGGGGCCCGTCATTCGCCCGTGGATCCAGGACTTCACGGCGAGCTGGCTCGGCAAGGGGCACTACATCAAGTACGGGGCGGCGGAGGTATCCGCGCAGGTCAAAGCCTTGAACGATTCCGGCGTGGAGGAATTCCTCCTGTGGAACGCCGGCAACAAGTATTCGAGCGGGGCGACTTATTAAGCCTTCGTTAGTATAGAAAGGCCCGTGCATGCTCAATCCGGCATGCACGGGCCTTTCTTTATCTCGGACTTACTAGCGGGACCTCTCCGCCGGGGTACAGCGTCGAATTCGATAACCTCTTGGGCTGCGGAAGCGGCCGGTCCGAGCGCGTATTCCGGAGTTCGAGCGCGACGCTCGAATAGACGCAAGCCCGTTCATCCGTATACAGCACGACCTGCTCCAAGCCGGTGCCGCACAGGTCCGCATGCAAGGCGTAGCCTTCGGTCGGGAATCGGACGACGACCTCCATATGGCCGTCGTATAAGGCGGGAGCGACTCCGCCCCCGCGGCGATAGGCCAAAATATAATCGGGAGCGTCCGGCGCCCAGAAACCAAGCGGCTCCACGATCGTCAGCCAGCCGTCCGTCTTGCGGTCTTCCTTCCACAACTCGCGGCCTTCGGAGTCCAGCAGGAAGATCGCGTCCTTGCCCTTGCGGCCAAGCCCGTCATCTTCGCGAACCAAGCGATCGAGCCCGGCGACCTGCAATCCGGCTAGCTCGGGGCGGAAGCGCCCGAGCGCGATATGCTGGGATTCGACCGAGCCCGAATACCGCCACAGCTCGTTCCCGCGCGGGTCGTACATCACCGTTACGCTGCCTCCGATGACGATCTCCGGTTCCCCGTCCCCGTTCACGTCTCCCACCCAGATGCAATCCGCATGGTCGTCCAAGCCGCGGCAGCTCCAGAGCAGCCGCCCGTCATGGTCCAGCAGGTCGTAGCCGACCATCACTTCGTCCAAGCCGTCCCCGTCGAAGTCGTATACCCACGGATAATGTCCCGTATTCCCCTCATGCTTCCATAGCACACGGCCGTTCGCATCAAGGGCCCATAGGGTACGGTAACGATCCTTCAGCAGAAAATCTCCGGCCCAAGAGGCGTTCGTCAGCCGGGCGGCCACGATGCAATCGTGAGCCTCGGGATGAGGCAGCCCGAACGAACGCTTCTGCTCGCCCGTTCTGCCGGACAGCACGAGCAGCCGGTCGTTCATGACGCAGAGCACCTCGATCTGTCCGTCCCCGTCGACGTCGGCGATCTGGGCAGGATAGTCCGAACCCGCCGAACCCGCGCCGGGGTCGGGCTTGCCGACTTGCCAGAGCTGCCGTCCGTCCAGATCGAACGCCGTCAGACACTGCGTCTGATGCGGAACGAAGCGGACGTCCTGTCGGTTGTCGGGCTGCACGAGCACTAGCTCCATCCTTCCGTCTCCGTCCAGATCTCCCGCCAGCATCCTGCAACGTGGTCCGGCCGCGCGGATATCGATGCTCCCCGCCAAATAAGGCGCCTTGGCATTCTTGTCCATCGTTCCCGCTCCTCTCCTCCCCGTTAAGCCGGGTTTAGATCCCGCGACTCCGTCAGTTCCTTCGTCTCTCCGCTCTTGACCTCGACGATTCGGCCGTTCGCGCTGAGCCATACGCTCCGCGCGGTCGGATTATGGACGAAGTCGAGCGAAGCGGCGAACTTCAATTGGCCGTAGGCTTTGACATAATCGACGATCTCGATGTTGGTCGCGTACCAGATCTCTTCTCTGCCCCCGACATAGGAGCAAAACCGTTCGATCTGCTCCCAATTGCCGTCGTTGTCGAATTCATAGCTATGCCCCCAGACGTACATCAGGTATAAATATTGCCGCTTATGCAAGCCGACGAACGTCTCGGCCAGTTCCATCAAGTCGCCGTTATGATGGCAAGTCGGCTTCCACTCCAGCCAATCGTCCGGCAAGCCGAATTGTCCCGTGCTCGGAACGACGCGGGCGTACTCGATGCCGAGCCCGGGAAGCATGGCTTGAATCCGGCGGTCGTAGGAGCCGTTCGGGTAAGACATTCCCCGAACCGCGTAGCCGACGATGCTCTCCAGCCGCCTTCGATCCTCCATCACCTCGTGAACGATCGTTTCGTTGGGACAGCGCGCGATGGTCGGGTGGGTAACCGTATGCGCGGACACCTCATGCCCCGAGTACAGGGAACGCGCTTCCTCTTCCGCGATGCGATCGTCCGTGCCCAGCAAGCCGGAATTCAGGTGGAACGTTCCCTTGATGCCGTTGCGGTTAAACACCTCGACCAGTCGGCGATCCGCCGATCTTCCGTCGTCATAGCTCATCGTCAGCGCTTTGTGCCTGCCTCCGGGGAAGCACAGCAGAACCTTGTTCATTCGATCCTCTCCTTCGCCCCGCTTTAAGGGGCGTAAACTTTGACATTCGCGTATTCGGCGATCAGAGGAGCCATCTGGCGGAAACCGATTCTCCCTCTGCCGTGCGGGGGTCCTCCGAGCGAAGAGTCGTCCTTCCAGCGGAAAAGAGGCAGCTCGTTCACCGAGACGGCAATTCCGGTTCCCTGTTTAACGATCAGCATGCGGTAGGGCTCCTTCACGTCCGCCGTGCCCGGTATCGGATCCGCCCCTTGGGCCGCCAGATGGAAGCCGTAGCTCTTGCGCAGGTTGCACGTATGAAGCTTCCGTTCTTCCTCCCGCATTCGGCGGAAGTAGGAGAGATGATAAGCATGGATATCCCCGTGGTGGTATTGGTCGTAGATCCCCGTTCTCCTAGCCAGCGCGGGATCGAACAAATCCATTCCTCCGTTCCCTCTCGCGCAGAAGAACAGAATCGCGAGGCCTGGCTCCCTTAGAGGGAGGAACTCCCAGGAGATCGCCAGCTCTTCGGGAAACTCTTCGGGGCACCAGAACACCAGATTCGCGAGCTGTCCCTCGGCCGGATCGCGCAAGCTCTCCAGCCGCATGCGGCCCAGCGGAAACGATACCGCGCCGTCCCCCTCCATTCGGAAGCCTTCCGCGTCGGACGGAGAGCTCAACGGATTGCGGTAAATCAGTCGCCATCCGTCCGGAATACGACTTTCGTTCATATCCCGCTCCTCCCTTCCGGAAGCTCGCTTGCGATGAGCTCCAACGCGATGATCGTATTGAGCGACCACTGCGCCGCCTCGTTCGTGTTGATCCAGTCGATCTCGCTCAACCGATCGACGTGCGCGACCTCGCGCGTCTCGCCCTGCAGGTCGATTACGGCATACTCGTTGGCGAGCAGAATGTCCCATACGGTCTTCGCCGTCTCGCTATCTTGCCGATAATAAGCGCCGAACGCCGCGATTCCCGCGCTCAGCACGGGATGCTCGAAGCGCGTCCCGCTGACGGCTCCCTTCGTCAGAAGGTCCTTCCGCTCCTGCGTCTGATTGTAATAAACCCCGAATTCGGCGAGCATGTCCTCCCACTCCGGATCCCGAAGCATGTCGGCCAGCTCGAACCACGCCTGCGGCCCTCCCATGCAGATGGCCAAGTGCCGCCCCCAATTGTCGTCGCCCATCGGCGTCAGCTTGCTCGTAACCGGATCGTAGCCGTAGGTCGGGCCGGAGATCAGCCGGAAGTTCGCGCTCTTGAGGCAAGCGATGCCCGTCAGGATCTTGTCGCGGTAGACGGTATCCTCGTAGCGCTCCCAACGGGTCATCCAGTTCGAGCTGAAGGCCGCCCAGTCCGGTCCGACTCGAATATGGGTGGGATGTTCGTCCGGGGGGAAATAGGCTCGCATGGGATCGAGCCGGACCGTGGCGAAGTCCGCGTCCTTGACGTCGTCCAGCAGGTCTCCCGTGCGTTCGTCCGCCGTCAAATAATAATAGTAGCGATGCAATCCGGCCATCGCGATGCGCGCTTCCTTGCATCCGCAGCCCCAATGGACGACGTTATGCCTTGAGCCCAACCCCGCATACTCCCCGATGTGGTAGGCGTCCACCTCGCTCGTATGGCGCGTCATCGCCTCGGCCATGCGGAACAGATCCTCTCGGCCGGAGCGGAGAAACATGGCCCATAGCCACATGTTCGGAGCCAGCTCCGTATTCTGCCACGCGCAGCCGCCGAGATCGTAATTCCAGACATGGCGGACGGGATCGTAGCTGTGCATGACATCCCCGAAATCCCAGAAGCCGTACCAATCCCTCTGCTCGATCTCCCTCTGGTAGTAAGCGACGATGCCGTCCAGCCTCTCCTCCAGCCTCGCCAGCTCCGGCTTGCTTCGGTCCGGAAGGCTCCATATTCCGAACGCCTTGGCCTCGTGATAGTAAGAAGGCTCGCAAACGAGCAAGGAGGGATTGCGGCACTCCCGCAGCATCCTCTCAAGCCGTTCCTCGGCCGGCGTCTCTTCCTCCGCCCATAACAGCAGCTCGCTCGTATTGGCGATGCCGTAAGGGGTGGCGCGCAGCTCTTCGGCTCCCTCGTAGGACGATTCGACGTGCGTCTCGGTGTCGTAATGCCGCAGGTCCATCGCCGGGCCGTCCGGAGACCAGAACCAAACGGCGAAGTCGGCCCTCAACCCCGCCGCGCCGCTTATCTCGAAGCCTGACGGATTCTTCTCCCAGAAACGGCGGAGGCCGACGGCGAGACCTCCTCCTTCGCCTCCGGCATAGGCAAGGCCGCCCGCGCGCCGGCCGTCGGCCGCCTTGACCCAGCTGCAGCCCGGCTTCGTCCGTTTCGAGATTCGGTAATGCCGGGCGGAATGCTGAGCGAGCCGGAAGCTGTCCCAGGTTGCCGAGTCGTCCAGCAGGCCGAGGAAGTAAGAGTCCTGCTCCGAATCGAAGCGAACGGTCACTCCGCGGGTTTGGCTCTCGAACAGCTCGCGGTACTTGCCTTTCGTCCTCCGGGTATGCAAGGTCTTCGGCGATTCCGCGAACCAGCCCCGATCGCCGGCGAACCGAATATGACGGTTATAAGGGGCCCCACGCATCGGAACCGTGAACCGGATGCCCAAGCCGCGTATCGCATCCTGATGAGGGTTGCCGTCATAGACGAACGTATGAACGATCCGAATCGTCTCAAGCCCCGCGTACACGTAAACCCGAAGCGTAAAGGGAAGCCACTCCCGCCCGCTCGCGACGGAGCGGTGCCGTCCGTCCAAGCGGACGACGGCCCGGATCGGCCCTCCCTGTTCCACGACCGCCCGGTGGACCCGGCTCTCGAAGGGCTCCTCACGGACCGTTCGCGCGCCCGACGCTTCGCTGCACGATTCTTGCAGACAGACCAGCGCGCCTCCTTCGCACAAGGCTCTCCCTTCGCGTTCGATGCTTCGCAGCCAATGGGAACCTTGCTTCCCTAGCGATAGCCGGATGAGCCCGGTGTCCAGCACGATCTTCTCGTCCGTCTCGGTCACGCTAACCGCCTGGGTTGAGGAAGTCTCCGCCTCTCCCTTCAGAAGACGGAACTCCTTCGCTTCTCCCGCGAGTCCGGCAGCCGCATGGGCCGACCACTTCACGGTTCCGTCCGGCCAATACGCGGCGGGCCAGCTCTGGACCCCGCAAGATCGTCCATCCTCCGATACCAGGCTAAGCTTCTCGTCCCGTCTCAGCTCTCCTTGCTTCCAAGGAACCCCCCATGTTACCCCGACCGGAAGCGAAGCGCCCTCGCCTAGCCATCTCAACCGAACGCCCTTAGGACCTGCCGCCTTGCTGTCCATGACTCCATCTCTCCTTTGAGTGCGTTATGGGCTTCATTCTAGGAGAGCTCCCGCTTGCGGACAATCGGACATTATTGCCGATCGCCGGAAGGGCGCTTTGGACATTTCGGATCGCATTTGCACATTGTTGCTCCTCCGCGTCTCTTTCCCTTTTCCCCTTCGCAAGAAAATGAAGTTCGGTTCAACCGTGCCGGCTCAGTTCCCGATATCGGGACGGAGTCATTCCCTCCATCTTCTTGAAGATTCGATTGAAGTAGCTATGCTGATAGCCGACCCGCTCGGCGACCTCGTTGATCCTGAGCTCCGTATCCCGAAGCAGCTCCTTTGCCTTGTCCGTCCGCAGCTCCGTCAAATAATCGATGAAGTTTTTGCCGGTAACCTGCTTGAACGCCTTGCTCAGGAAAAACGGATTGCAGCCCGCATGCTCGGCGCAGTTGTCCAGCGAGATATCGGCCATGTAATTCTCTTGAAGATAGATCATCGCCTGCTCGATCATTCTCTTCACCTGGGCGTCCGAGCGGCTCGCCAGCTCCGTCTGGAACGGCAGCAGCACCTTCCTGCGGAACCAGGCCAGCATTCTTCTCGGCTCCCGGATTTGGGAGAGCTCCTCGTACAGGTTCTCTCCCTTGAACAGGCGGCCCGGATGAATGCCGGACACCATGATCGCATGCTGGACATTGCCAAGCAGATGAAGCATCCCTTGCTGAACCTCGTATTCCTTGGCCCCTTCGCAGGAAAGCGCGGCTAGGAACGATTCGAGCAGTTCCTCCGCCTCCCGCTCCCGCCCCGTGCGCAGAGCCTGGATCAGCTCCCGCTCCAGCGTAAACGGATACCGCAGCTCCTCCGGGGCGTCTCCGTTCGAATCGACTTCGTCCATATCGATGATCTGATTGACGTTGGCGAAGTTTCGGTAGCCGGCCGCCTGCTTTGCCCGCTCGTAAGCGAGAGGAACGTCGGAGACGCGGGCGATCGGACGGCTGACGGCGACGGCGATCCGCAGATTCAGGATCTGGTTGATCGACTGGGTGAGCTCTTCCCCGAACGATTGCAGCGAAGCCTTGTAATCCTCCCCGTTCGGCACGACGGCAAGCAAGCCGGCGGTCAGGTCGTGGAAGTTGACCGTGCTGCTCTGCTCGAAGCGCCGGTCCGCCAGCTCGCCGATCATGTTGACGGCGGCGAACGTAACGAGCCCTTCGTCGCCTTCCCGGAACCGGGCTTCCTGGGCTCCGATCCCGATCAGCTGGATGTAGAAGACGATCAGGCTGCGGTCCGTCAGCTCCCACTTCAGCTGCTCCATGCGCCTAAGAAGATCCTCTTCCGAATAGGCGTACAGATAGCCTTGCAGCAGCTGATGCAGGAAGCTCTCCTTGATCTGAGGCAGCTGCTTCGCCAGCTTCGTGTTCAGCTCGAGGCTCTCCTCGTGAAGACTAAGCCATCTGCGCTCGATAAGGGCGAACTCGTCCTCGCGGCCTTGCCCATTCCCCGTCTCCCCGAACAGCGTCACCAAGCGGCGCACCGGGGAATAGATCCTGTGCGAGGCAAGCCACGCCAGAGCGGCCGCGACGATCAATACGGCAAGGCTGACCGAAATGATGACCTTCGAGATCGTGACGACGGGCGAAGTAATGTTCGATATGGGCGCGGCCGACACGTAGATCCATTCGTCCGCGATGCGGGACAAGCTTCCGAACGACACGGTATACGTGGCCCCCTTCCAGTCCAGGAAGAACGATCCGTTCGTCCGCCCGTCGGACTCTACCTTCTCGCGAAGCGCGACCGCGAAAGGAGAATCGTAAGCGCTTCCATTTGCGGAAACATACAGATCCCCCGTCGTTTGCATGAGCAAGGTCTCCCCGTCGTTATACGGCGTCATCGTCTTCAGGAGATCGGCGAACTTGTCGCTGTTGAACCGGAACGCCAACACGCCGTAAGGCTGAAGACTGCCTCCGGGGATGCGGTGAACGAGCGCGAGGTCTTTATCGTTCGGACGCTGGGCATCGAACGCCCACTGCGTCCAAAACGTCTCGGCGGGCCCCCGCAATAGAGGCTCGTAAACTCGCGACGCGGAATCTTCCCCGAGAACTCCGTACTCCGGGTTGAACAGCACGGAATTCTCCCGGCTTACGTAGAGCTCCGCCTGTTTGACCATCGCGTTGGAGCCTTGCATCGCGATCAGCGTCTTCGTCAGATCGATCGTCTTCTCGAAGCTGCGGACGAAATCCATCTCTTGAAGCTCGCTTCCGAACTTGTTGTCGAACGCCCAATGCGACAAGAGAAGCTCCAGGTTGCCGAGCTGATCGTCGATGATCTTCGATCTTTGCTCGATCTGCTTGTAGTGCATCTGCAGCAGCTCGTTCTCCATCCGCCCCCCGGCGATCTCGTAAACGAGAGCCCCGGTAATGAGACCGGGAATGCCGGAGACGAGAAAGATCATGATCAGGCTCTTCGTATAGAAGCGCCCCATTCGGGCCGAGGAACGTTCGATCCCCCTCGCCAACCCTGCTCTTAGCGTAGACAGCATTCGCTCACCACCCGTTTGTCGTTATCGTCGCCCGCGGGCTATCCCTTCAAGAATACCCCATACGGAGGGGACGGGGAAGGCAAAAAAAGGGGCGGCAGCCGAAGAAGGCCGTCCGGAAACGCTCCGGACGGCCTGATTTCTCATCCCTATCCCTTGTTGTTCGCGGCCGCGTACAATTCGTTCATTTCCTTCGTCAGATCGTCCCCGCCCGATTTCTTCCAGGTCTCGAAAGCGGACAGAAGCCCGGCTTCGTCGGTTTGGCCGACGATGAATTTAATGCGCGCGTCGTTGATGATGTTGTCGAGCTGCTGGCCCTTCTGCGAGTAGACGGTCGAGATGAACGGCTCGGCCGGATTCGGCACGATGTATTGCTCCGCTTCCTTCTGGATTTTGGTCGTTTGGAGGCGAAGCGGCGTTTGCTTGACCTTCAAGCCTTGATCGGCCGGAATGAACGTCAGCATCTGGTTCAGCCCCTCGACCTCCGACTCGAGGAGAGCGGTGTCTTTGCTCTGAACGATATCGCTGCCGTCGAGCGTATAATGCTTGCCTTCGATTCCGTACCCGGCCAGAGTCTGAAGCTCCGGCTGGTTCATCCGGTCAATGAACGCGAGCACGCGCTTCAGCTCCTCCTCGGTCTTGACCGTCGACTTCGGAATCGCCAGCATGCCCGCGAAGCCGGAAGTCGGCAGCGCGCGGAGCCCGTGATCGCCGATCACGCCGATCATATTGTCCACGTAGTGAACGTCCGGGTTGTCCTTGCCTTCCAAGGCAAGCGCCGCGTGGATCTTATCGTCCAGGCGCGCCGCGTTGTCGGTAACGTCGACGATGACGCCGGCCTGATTGTTGACGACGGGATCGTTCCACTTCGCGCTGTCGAACACGGCGAAGTCTTGGTTGATCAGCTTTTCTTCGTACAGCTTCTTCATGAATTTGAGCGCTTCCAGATATTCCTTCGTCTGATGCTCCGGCACCAGCTTGCCGTCTACGACTCCCCACTTGTTCGGCGCCCCAAACCACAGCTTGATCGTATCGAAACCGCTCGCCCATTGCCCGGTCCACTTGACGAGCACCATGCCGTACGTGTCGTCCTTGCCGTTCTTGTCCGGGTCCTTCTCTTTAAACGCTTTCAACATGTTGTAGAAATCGTCTATCGTCTTCGGGGGCTGCATGCCTACCGCTTCCAGCCAATCCTTGCGGTAATTGATGCCGTTGCGGCCCAGCGCACGTCCGCGGTAGATGCCGTAATTCTTGCCTTCGACGGTCGAGTTGTTAAGGATGACCTCGTTCGCCTGGCTCAAGTACTCGTAATCCTTCAGATACCCGGTCAGATCCCAGAACGCGCCGTTCTTGGCGGCGTTGACGAAGCTGGGATTTTTGACGTCCGGCACGTAGATAATCGTAGGGAGCTTGCCCGATGCGAGCGTAATGTTGAATTTGTCCGCGTAGGAAGCGTTAGGAACCCATTCCAGGTGAATGTTCGTGTTCGTTCTCTTCTCGATCTCCGTGGTGACCGGGCCGTCGTCCTTAGGGTAGTTCGTCTTGAAGATCGGCAGCATGATGCTTAAGTCAAGCGGCTTCTCCGTTCCGGCCTTCTGACCCGCGGAGCCGGAGGGCGAAGCCTTCGGAGAAGCGGCCGATTCCGAATTCGAATTCGAGTTCGAGTTCGAGTTGTCTCCCCCGCATCCGGCCAGGGACGCCAGCGCAACCGCGCTTGCCGCAAGAATGGTCCACGATTTCAACTTTCTTTGTCTCATTTGTGTTCCTCCCTTTTTAAAATAAACGAATGAATGAAGTGCATCCTTGCAGGCCAATCGATATCGCCATCCGTTCACCCCTTGACCGAACCGATCAACACTCCCTTGGCGAAATGCTTCTGAAGGAACGGATATACGAACAGGATAGGAAGAGTGCCGACGACGATGACCGCCATCTTGATCGATTGCTGGGCTTGCTGAACGTAATTGTAATCGACGCTGTCGGCGCTGCCCGCGGCCATCTGGGAGAGCAGCACGATCTGCCTGAGCATGACCTGAAGCGGCCACTTCTCCGGATCGTTGATATACAGCAGCGCGGAGAAAAAGTTGTTCCAATGCCCGACGGCATAGAACAAGGTGAACGTGGCGAGAACGGGCATCGACAGCGGCAGCACGATTCTCCACAGCAGGCTCAGGTCCGAGCATCCGTCAATCTTGGCCGCTTCCTCCAGCTCCGGCGGGAGCTCCTGGAAGAAGTTCTTGACGATGATGAGGTTGAACGCGCTGATCGCGCCGGGCAGCATGAGCGCCCAGTACGAATCGAGCAGTTGCAGCTCCCTGACGACCAGATAGGTCGGGATGAGGCCGCCCCCGAACAACATGGAGAATATGATCAGGTTCATTATCATATTTCGTCCGGCGACGTTCTTTTTGGAGAGTCCGTAAGCCATCGTAACGGTGAAGACCAGGTTGACGAGAGTTCCGACTACGGTCACGTACATGGAATTCATCAGGCTGTGCAAAATGGTGTCGGTCGAAAAAATGTACTTGTAGGCCATCAGCGAGAACGAGTGAGGGACGATGAAGAATGCCCGCTGCGTCAATTCCGTATCGCTCGCGAACGAGCCCGCTACAACGTATAGGAACGGGAGAACGGCGGCGATGCCGATGGCGGACAGCACGATGTAGTTCGCGGCGTCGAAGACGGTTCCGCCGAAGGTCCGGTACGTTTTGTTCAAGGGTCTGCCTCCTTCTCACGGGATCCGAGGGTAGATCAATAGATGCCGGTTTGTCCGAAACGCTTGGCCAGCCAGTTCGACCCCAGCACGAGGATGACTCCGATGACCGCCTTGAACAGGCCGACGGCCGTGCTGTAGCTGAACGCCCCTTGCGTAATCCCCATCATGTAGACGTAGGTATCGAACACCTCCGCCACTTCGCGGTTGAGCGGATTCAGCATCAGGTAGATCTGCTCGAAGCCGTTGTCCATCACTTCCCCCATCCGCAGAATGAGCAGGATGACGATCGTGTTGCGAATCGACGGGAGCGTGATGTGCCACAGCTGACGCCAGCGATTGGCGCCGTCCATGATCGCCGCTTCGTACTGCTCGACGTCGACCCCGGCCAGCGCGGCCAGGAAGATAATCGTTCCGAAACCGCTTTCTTTCCAGATCGTCTGAAGGATGATCATCGGCCGGAACCAGTCCGGGCTCGCCAGGAAGTCGATCGTGCTTCCGGTGTACTTCTCCAGCAGCCCGTTGACGATGCCCCCTTGGGTCGTCAGGAATACATAGGTAAGGCTGGCCACGATAACCATGGAGATAAAGTGCGGCACGTAGATCAGAGTCTGGATCGTTCGTTTAAAGTACGCTCGGCGAACCTCGTTCAGCAGCAGCGCGAGAATGATCGGCACCGGGAAGTAGAAGAGCAGGTTGTAGAACGACAGGATCAACGTGTTGCGCAGCAGCATGACAAACTCGGGATTTCCGAAGAAAATCTTGAAATGCTCGAAGCCGACCCACGAGCTTTTCCAGAAGCCCAGAAACGGCTGGTAGTCCTTAAACGCAAGCAGAATCCCCCACATGGGCACATACTTGAAAATAAGGAAATAAAGAAGGCCCGGAGCCAGCAAGAGATAAATCCATTTGTCCTTCTTCAGCTTGGCCCACCTTCTCGTTCTGCCCAACGAAGCAGTCGGCGCGGCTGCCGCGACGGATCCGCTGCCTGGATTCGGCTCGGTCCTGATCTTCATTTCTTGTCACCTCCCTGAGATCGCGTCCATGAATGCGGAATGGTTGTTTGCGGTTGCGGCCCGGCGAGTTCCGAGCCGTCCTTGGTGTTCATTATGCGTCCCCGGCCGCTTACCGCCAATTAGACATTTTTGACGCTGCCGAAAGCCGCGTAACGGCGCCTGTTCCGCCCTTCCGTCAATAAAGTGCTAATCCGTTAAAACAGTCAAAAGCCGAGGCGGCGGCCTCTCAAAATCGTCCAATTGCCGTTCGAATTCCGCAAGTCTATAGTAGAGGCGACTACTCATGGAAAGCAGGCGATGTAGTGGCTGACAAGCTGTATCACGGGGCCGCCTGGTACCCGGAGCTTTGGGACGAGAGAACTCTTCTTCAAGATGCGGAAGAAATGAAGAAGGCTGGTATCAACGTCGTGCGGCTCGGAGAGTTCGCATGGTCCAAAATGGAGCCGGAGGAAGGGCGAATCGAGCTCGGCTTCTTCGCCCGGATAATCGGGCTGCTTAACGACAATGGGATCGAGACGGTCATGTGCACCCCTACGGCAACGCCGCCGATCTGGTTCTCGCACGGCCACCCCGAACGGATGCACGTGAACGAGAAGCTGGAGAGGATGCAGCACGGCTCAAGGCAGCACGCCTGCACGAATCAGGCCTATTACCGGAGCAGGGCGGCCGCGATTGCCGAAAGGCTCTCCCGCGAGCTCGGGCGGCTGCCCGGTCTTGTCGCCTGGCAGCTCGATAACGAGTTCAAAGCCCACGTCGCGGAATGCTTCTGCCCGGAATGCCTTTCGCTCTGGCGTGAATGGCTGCGTTCCCGCTACGGCACGATCGATAAGCTGAACGAGGCTTGGGGGACGGACATTTGGAGCGAACGCTACGCCGGCTTCGGGCAGGTGCCCAGTCCGGGTCCGGCTCCGTTCCTTCACAACTCCTCTCTTCGAACGATGTACCGGCTATTCTCCATGGAGAAGCTCGCCGAATTCGCGGACGAGCAAGCGACGATCCTTCGCAAGCATTCGGACGCCCCGATCACGCACAACGGGAGCGTCGCCTTCCACGCGGATAACGAGCGGCTGTTCCGCGGGCTCGACTTCGCTTCCTTCGACACGTACGCCACCTGCGATAACGCGACGGCCTATCTGTTCAACAACGATCTATGGCGAAACTTCAAGAGAGGCAAGGGGTATTGGATCATGGAGACAAGCCCCTCCTACGCGGGATCGCTTACGAGCTGGGCCAAGCCTCACCCGAACGGGTACTTAAAGGCGGAAGCCGCGGCCGCTTACGCCCTGGGGGCCGAAGCGTTCTGCTATTGGCTCTGGCGCCAGCAGCGAGCCGGCTGCGAGCAGCCGCACGGCTCGGTTCTCAGCGCATGGGGCAAGCCTACCGTCGGCTACGCGAACGTGCTGGAGGTGGAGGAAGCCCGAAAGCGGCTGGAGCCGGCGCTCGCGGATACCCGGCCTGCCCAAGCCGAGGTCGCGCTCGTCTACTCGGATCGGGCGAAGGCGTTCCTTCTGACGGAGCCGCACCGCCGAATGAACCATCGCGGGCTCATGACCGGCTTCTACGAGCGGCTGCTTGCGGCCGGTCTCCACCGGGACGTCGTTCCGGAGGGCGCGGAGTTAGACGGTTACAAGCTTCTGTTTACGCCGTTCCTTCCTTATCTCTCTCCGGAATTGACGGAACGCGCGAAGGCTTTCATGCGGGACGGAGGCGTCTGGATCGCCGGGCCGCTGACGGGAACCCGCACGGAGGAGCATACCTTGCACACCGACGCGGCACTGGGAGAATTGGAGAAGCTGGCGGGCGCGGAAGCCGTCTACAGCTATCCGATGGACGAGAGCGCAAGCCGCGGGCGGGCGTTCGGGCTGTCCGCCCCTTTATCGATGTGGAGCGAGGTGTTCGAGCCGAAGGATGCGACGGCCGTCGGGATCGTCGAGGAAGGCTTGACTCCCGGTTTCGCCTTCGCGACCGAGAAGCGCATCGGCAAGGGGAAGCTCGTGCTCCTTGGTTCCATGCCGGCCGGGGAGGAGGGCGAGCGTCTGCTGGAGAAGCTGATGCTGCACTATGCCGACGAAGCCCATGTCTCTGTCCGCAGCGACGTGTCTGGAGGAACGATCGTGGCTCCCCGCCGTGGGGACGGTTACGATCTATGGGTCGTCGTCAACATGGACGGTTCCGGCGGCAGCGTCACCCTGCCGCGTCCCGGTTGGGACCCTTCGACCGGGGAAGCTTTACCGCCAGGCGAATTGCGGGTCGGGCGCTATGAGTTCAAGATCGTGCGGTTCAATAGGGAGGAAGGCGGAAGATAAGAAGATCGTCTCGAATGAGACGATCTCGGCGAAGGACTGATACTTTGGCGTGGGGATCGTCTCGAATGAGACGATCTCGGCGAAGGACTGATACTTTGGCGTGGGGATCGTCTCGCATGAGACGATCTCGGCGAAGGACTGATACTTTGGCGTGGGGATCGTCTCGCATGAGACGATCTCGGCACGGTGTCGGGCGATCCCGCCTAACCTTCTTCCTCCCCGCCGCTCCTCTCCTCCTCGAAGTCGGAAAGCGGAACTTGAGACCAATCGATATCGGAGGCCATATAGAAGCTCGGATAACACGGCTGGTTGTAAACCACGTTCTGCCATGCGATTCCGACGCGGTATTGAGGATCGTGCATCAGCGTGTACAGCTTGCGATCGGTCAGCTCGGTGCTCGTATAGATTCGGATCGCGGAGCTGTCTTCGTTTCTCACGAGAAGCTCCTCCCTCCAATCGCCGAACAAGTCGGCCACGAGGCACGGATTGCCCTTGGTTCCGTTGTTCGAACGCGCTCCTTCCGCCGACAGCAGACGTCCCCGCCGCCAATCGACTATGGAGACGTCTTCGTCGAAGGAGCCGACGATAATCTGGGTCGTCATGTCCGGGGCCCATTTGATGCTCATGTTCGTGCCCGGTGCTCTCGAATCGATCTTTTCTCCCTTAGCCGTCAGCAAGCCGCCCGTATCTTGGCTGTGAATGTCTTCGCTCGACCAGAGTTGAAGCCCTCGGATGGCGGGCTCGACCTGTCCGATCATGCCGCGGCCGACATCCCCGCTGGCGAACGCCCCGTGCAGCACCTCGCCGGTCGCGGCATCGCGCAACGTGTAGCCGTATGGAGCGTGCTTGCCGTTCTCGTGCACCATGAAGATCTCGAGGCCCGGTCGATCCGGATCGATGTTCGCCACGTGCAGAGCGTCTCCGTGGCCCAGCTTGGCATAAGCGCCCGGATCCGAGCTGCCCGCGGGCAAGAATCCCCCCGAGCTGTAAAGGATCGAACCGTCATGATCGATCGTCGCCGCGCCGTAAACGATCTCCTGGCAGCCGTCGCCGTCCACGTCCGCCACGCTCAAGGAGTGAGCGCCTTGACCCGCGAGGCTGCCATGGCTTGGGCTGTCCCCGTCCTTAAGCCCGAGAGTGTCTCCGAACGGATTGTTCATTCGAACCCAGCCGCTGTCGACGTACCAATGTTCCCGCAGCTGCGTGCCGTCCCACGCGTAGGCGACCGCGGCGGCTCTCGAGTAATAGCCACGGGCGAACACCGCGTACGGATTCGCGCCGTCCAGATACGCCACTCCGGCCAGGAAACGATCGACCCGGTTGCCCGGCTCGATCCTTCGCCAAGAATAATCGCCCCACATGAGTCCGTCGTCATGTCTCCCCGGCTTGTAGCGGATCGTTTGCAGCTCCTCTCCCGTTTCCCCGCGGAACACCGTCAAGTATTCAGGCCCGCTTAAGATGAAGCCCTCAAAGGCGCGAAGCCGGTTCCTCTCGCTGCGGGAAGGAGCGTATTCGTCCAAGAAATACGCCGCCAATCGCTCGGCGTCTTCCCTGGACAACGGGTACTCGTACTTTCTGTCCATGCCGAAGCATTCCTCGAGGGTGGAAGGCCAACGCCCGGCAACGACCTCCTCGTGCTCGCGCCACCTAAGAAACATCCGAACGACATGCTCCTCGTAATCGTCCCGGCTCATCCGGTAGTCGTCTTCATGGCGATAACCCGCTTCTACGTCTTGGGGGAGAAGGGTAATGTATTTCTCGGACAGCGGATCGCCCGCCCCATCGTATCGGATAGTCCGGGTCCCCGGAGCGGTCTTCAGCATCAGCTCCGCGCGCCCGTCGCCATCGAAATCGTAGACCAGAAACTGGGTGTAATGCGCTCCCGCCCGAATATTGACGCCCAGGTCGATGCGGTACAGCAAAGTACCGTCCAGCTTGTAACAATCGAGATAAACCGGTCCGGTGTAGCCGGAATGGGAGACGTCCTTGGAATTGGAAGGATCCCACTTAACGAACAGTTCGTACCGGCCATCCCCGTCGACATCCCCTACGCTCATGTCGTTCGCCGAATAATGGAATCTCTCGCCCGCCGGCGTCACGCCGTCCTCCGGCTTCGCCAGCGGCACCTCTTGATAAAGGTTCGTCCATGGCTTCGCTTCCCGGCTGCGGTCCGTCTCCTTGCCCCCGTTAACCGCTCTAACTTCGTATACGGACTCCGGAGTGCCCTCGCGGTCCAGATAGTTCGCGCTATCTCTAACGACCGCCAGCGGCAGTCCATCCGGTAAACGCGGAAGTCGGTTCCCGTCAATCCGCGATCCGAATAACCCGTCGCCTCCTCGCGCAAGAACCTCCAGCTCAAGAATACTCCTTCCGGAACGGACACCGCCAAGAGACCGCGGTCTAACCGTTCCAAACGGATTCCTTGCACAAGCTTCCCCGCTTTCTTGCCAGCTTTGAAGGCCTTCTTCATGGATTAACCTCCGTTCCTTCTGTTCGCTTCGCCAATGGGCAGATTCGGCGTGTCTTTAGCGTAGAACGGAGCGCGTTTGCCGGCAATCGGACATTTTTGTTCGCGGTTTCGGACCTGCCGAGGATCGCTTGGACTTTCCCGTGCGTCTCGTCCTTTTTTGCATAAAGCGCCATTTACGCAAAAACCGTCCTTCCGAGGCCGGCAGGAGAAATTCTCCCGGCTTCCGAAAGACGGTTTCCAGTCCTTATATTCGATTGAGCGACGGCGTTATTGCGCCAGACGAATGGCAAGATTGTATAAGTCCATATCGAAGCTCTTCTTGGTGGAGACAACCTTGTCGATATCCGTCGTGACCAGCTCGCCCTTGATAATGCCGCACGCCTTGGCGGAATCCCCTTCGGTCAGCCTCTGAACGGCGAAATCGCCGAGACGGCTGGCCAGAATCCGGTCGTTATGCGTCGGAGTGCCTCCGCGCTGAATATGGCCGAGAACCGTTACGCGAGGCTCGATGCCGCAGTTGCCGGTAATCTCGCGGGCGATATCCTCGCCGCGTCCGGCGCCTTCCGCCACGATAACGATACTGTGGCGCTTGCCGTTCTGGAAGTTCTCCTTCATCCGGTTAGAGATCTCCTTGATATCGAACGGGACTTCCGGAACGAGAATCGATTCGGCTCCGCTGGCAAGTCCGGCATAGAGAGCGATGTCTCCGCAATGGCGGCCCATGACTTCGACGATGGAAGAGCGCTCGTGAGAGGTCATCGTGTCGCGCAGCTTGTTGATGGCATCGACGACAATGCTGACCGCCGTATCGAAACCGATCGTGAAGTCCGTGAACGGAATATCGTTATCGATCGTTCCCGGCAAGCCCATCGTCTTGATGCCGAGCTTGCTCAGCTTGTTGGCGCCTTGGTAGGAACCGTCCCCGCCGATGACGACAAGCCCGTCGATGCCGAGCTTGCGCAGCACTTCCGCACCGCGCTGTTGGCCTTCCGGCGTCACGAACTCTTTACAGCGGGCGGTCTGCAGAATCGTGCCTCCGCGCTGAATAATGTCGCCTACGCTGCGAAGATCCATCGGACGGAGATCTTCGTTCAGAAGACCTTGATAGCCGCGCTGCACCCCGTATACTTCCAATCCTCGGAACAGCGCGCTTCTGACGACCGAACGAACGGCCGCGTTCATGCCTTGGGAATCTCCGCCGCTTGTGAGAACGGCAATTTTCTTGACTGCGCTCATGGTATTGCTCCCTTCAAGTATGTGTCTCTCTCCACTTTACATGGCCTTGCGTATCCAATGGCTGTTCAGCCAGAAGAACACTCTTGTCCAAGGACTGCCTTTCATCAATTGCTTGGCGGTATTCCGAACTTCGGCCTGATCTCTGACCTTGGGATCGGACAGGTACAGGGCGACCAGTCCTTCCACGATCATCCGATGGAAGCTAGAGAACGGCAGCCGGTCTGCCGATGCCCGCGCGGCTTGTACCATGCGCAGCATCCGCCTGTCTAGCTCTTCCTGGCTCTCGAAATAGCTGCAGAAGTTCAAATCTCCGCCCACGGCATCCTCCGCCTGATCGATCAGGTAATCAAGCAGAATATGAAGTCCGTTGATCGATGGAAAATAAAGCTCCCTAATCGCTTGACTGTCGGCGGGCTTCAAGTTCTCGTCGCTCGCGGCGAGGAAGAGCATGAACATCCCTAAGGTCGAACCGGTAGCGGCCGCGAACTCGTTCCACAGCAGCTCGGGATATTGGCTCGAATGAAGCTTCCACCACTCGAGAAGTCTCGGTTCTCTCTGATCGACGGCAATATGCTTATATACCTGAAGATCGCCGTAGAGCGATACCAAGTACCGGACTTCCTCTTGAACAAGGTGATAGGAGGGCAACCGAGAGACGCAGGATTGGCATTTCAAGACAAGCTTGTGCAGGTACCCGCCGTCGTCCTGCTCCTCGCGCAGCTCGTAATAATTCGCGAGCGGCGCATCCGGCGTTACCGCGTCCAGCATGCTGCGGTGCAGCAAGCGGAAATCGTCCGGATCCAGAGAGGTGCTTCGGTCGCACAAATTGTCTAAATAGTCGCTTATGGTTTGCAGGGCAACGATTAGAGGAAGAAGAATATCCTTGGCATCCAGATTGGCTGCGGCATATACCCCTCCGCCTATGCAATGAAATTCCTTCGCCGTCATGCTGTCGATCGCTTGTTTGCGAAGCTCCGAATCCGGGATCTCCTCCGCGATCCTTCTCCAGCCGCTCAGCTCTCGCTTCACGTCGGGAAGAACGTGCTTGTAGACCCGAGCCATCAAGGCGACCGGGCCACGGGGAGATCGGCCCGCGAGCAAGTTGTTATCGGTCAATTGCTTACCTCCAGCTGCTGATAAGACTCAGCTGTGCAGACGAGTCTCTACTTCGAAATCCTGCTCCGTACGATACCAGATATTCAGATCGTTTATGCGGCTGGCAAGCTCGGCGATCGCAGCGTTCAATCGACAGGATCGAACGAAATCCTCTTCTTCGAAGAGCGCATCCTGAAGCTCCCTGATCCGCCTCTCGAACTCGAAGATCCGATCCGGAATCGTTCCTCGAATCGATTCCCATGCTTCCAGCACGGCGATCCGCTCGCTCCCGCTCATCCGTTCCCACGGAAGGGATAAGCTCGGAACGGCAATGCCAAGACGGTTATCCGGCGCAAACTGAGCGTCCGCCCAATCGCGCTTATCAACCCGCTGTCCCATAATCATCTCCTGTTCCCATGTCATTCTCTAATTTATCATTTCGGAAAGTCTAAATCCAGTCAAAATCTCTCTTAAACATCCCCTCTGCGGGAGGGAACCTGTTATAATTACTCCGTTCGTGTTTATAAGGAGATGGAACTTTTGTCTGCGAAGCCCGAGTACGTCACCATGAAGCGGCTTTTTTTGTTTTTTATCCCGCTCGGCTTATCCGCCTTGCTGATCAACTTGTCCCACGCCATCATCAACGGCACGCTGGCGCGCGCCGCCAATCCCGAGCTTATCATCGCGGGCTACGCTACCGCTATGAGCTTGCTCACGGTTACCGAGCGGCCCGCGGTTCTCTTCCGCGAGACTTGCTCCGCTTTGGTGCGCGACCGGCGCTCGTTCGCCGCGGTAAGGCAGGTCGCGTTCATCGTGTTCGGCGCTTCCCTTATCTTCGGAGCTTTGGTCGCCTATTCGCCCGTCGGAACCTGGATCTTCGGAGGAGCCTACGGAGCGGATCCGGAGACGACCGAAGCTTCTACCGACGTCTATGCCGTCCTGATGTTCCTCAGCGTATTCTCCGGCATTCGCTGCCTCTATCAAGGGATCATTATTTACAAGATGAGAACGAAGTGGCTCACGATCGGGATGCTCTTCCGATTGGGAGGCATGTTCGCTCTCTCCCAATATATTCTCCACGTCGGAGTGAGCCACTCCCGGCAAGGAGCGATCATCTTCGTGTTCGGCATGGTCATCGAGGCGGCCGTCAGCTGGCTGGAGGGACGCAAGCTGGCGAAGGAGCTCCCCGATTCCGCTTCGGATTGCGAAATCAGGCGGCCCAAGCAGGTGCTGAACTTTTATAGCCCGCTGCTCTTCTCCTCCTTTATCGTCGTCTGGGTACCGCCCATTCTGAACGCCTTGCTCGGGCATACGGACCAAGGGGCTCTCTCGATCGCCTCCTTATCGTTAGCCAATAGCTTCATGGGCCTCGTGCTCGGCTTTTTTACGTATTTTCACCAGATCTCTCTGCAATTCCACCGGACGCATCCGCATCTGGTCAAGCGGTTCGTTCTTTGGATGGCTTTCGTTCCGGGGGTGATCGTCGCCTCCTTCGCCTACACGTCTGCCGGAGAGTGGGTATTCGCCTCCGTCTTCGGGGTGAAAGGAGCTTTGTTGGAATCCAGCGTCCATGCCTTAAGAGCTTTCCTGCCGTATGTGCTCGTCTTCCCGTGGCTCGATAGCGTAAACGGAATCATCCTGTCCCGAAGCCAGACTAAGCTGATGTTCGGGTCTCAGACGGCCAACGCGGCCGTAACCGTCGCTCTGATCGTTACGCTGACGCTAGCGCTGCCCCAGTGGGCGGGAGCTCTCGCCGCGCTGTCCCAATCCGGGGGAATAGCCGCCGAGCTCCTCGTGCTGCTCTGGCTGATCCGGCGCTATTCCAGGGGCGAGTCGAACGATAAGCTATCCATACTTCCAAGCAAGGAGAGACAAGCATGAAAAGATGGCTATCCGGGCCGGGACAGCTGACGGTTCTCCGCAGCCTTCACTTTGTGAACTATGCGACGATGGTGCTCGTCGTCACCTATTTCCCGCTCTACTTCTACGATATCGGCTTTACCAAACTGCAGATCGGCGCCATCTTCTCGATCGGTCCTCTGCTGTCTATTTTCTCGAATCTGCTGGCCGGCGTCGCCGCCGATAAATCCAAGGCGCTGCGGCGGGTGCTTAGCTTGATCTTCCTGGGTCAGATCTTCGCGCTCGCGCTGCTGCTCCCCCAGAAGGAGTTCGGCGTCGTCTCCGTGCTTATGGGAGTATTCTATTTCTTCCAAACGCCCGTCAATTCGATGATGGACAGCGTCACTTTGCTTGCCGCGGAGAAGCTGAACCGTTCCTTCTCGGCCATTCGCATGTTCGGCTCGCTCGGCTTCGCCGTCTGCGCCATCCTCTTCGGATTCCTGCTCAAGGCAAGCGGCTCCGATCTTACGCTGTGGATCGCCCTTATCACCGTGCTTTGCTCTCTGGTTCTCTCGTTTGCTCTGGGCGATTTTCAGAAATCCGCGACTCCGTTCCGATTCGGCAGCCTATGGAGCGTTCTTAAGCGAAGAGAGACGCTTGTCTTCTTCGGTCTCGTCGCCCTCGTCTCGGTGTCGCACCGGATGAACGACGGCTTCCTCGCCGTGACGATGAAGGAATTCGGAGCCTCCGAGTCGTTGATCGGAGCCTCCTCCCTCGCTTCCTCCTTAAGCGAGATTCCGATGTTCTTCCTGCTGTCCAAGTATGGGCATCGCTTCAAGGAGCTCCCGCTTCTCGCTTTCGCCAGCCTTATGTACGCTCTCCGGATGGTGCTGCTCAGCATCTCGAACGAGCCGATCGCTTTCGTCGCCATTCAGACGATGCACAGCGTCACGTTCGGCATTTATTACATTACGGCACTGAGATATCTCCAATCCATCGTTCCCGACGAGTACCGCTCCTCCGGTCAAGCTCTGTTCGGGATGGTATGGACGGGATTGGCCGGGCTTATCGCCGGAACGCTGGGCGGCTGGCTCTACGACGCTTACGATCACGCCGCCGTATTCCGGTTGGGCGGAGTCTTCGCCTTCATGGCGGTTGTCGGCTTCCTGGCCGTGCACCTTCGTCGTTCGAAGGCATAAACGAACGCAATAAGGGGCGACCCCTAAGTCATTGACTTAAGGGTCGCCCCTCTTGGCATCTTATGAGAATAGAAAAGTCAACCCGTAACGGATTCCTGAGGCTCCCAAGCGCTCACTTGCTCGTCGCGGACAACAAATATTCTTGAAATGCGGAGGTGATCGGTCTCTTCGATAATGAACCGAATGCCTTCCTCCACTTCGACCGTCTGGTTCTTCCGTGGCGGATTCTCGATCTGGGAGTATACCCAGCCTCCGATCGTATCGTAGTCTTCCGTCGGAATCTCCAGCCCGAAGTAACTGTTCACCTCTTCGATCAGCATCATGCCGCTGATCGAATAAGTCTGATCGTCCTTCTTCTCCATGTCGGGGCGCTCTTCGTCGAATTCGTCCTGAATCTCGCCGACGATCTCTTCCATGATATCCTCCAGCGTAACCAGACCGGAGGTGCCGCCGTATTCGTCGATCAGGATCGCGATTTGCGATTTGTTCTTCTGCATGAGCTTAAGCAAATTGCTGATCGGCATGCTCTCCGGAACGGTCAAGAGCGGCCGCAGAAGCTGGCGAATATCTTGCACGGAGCAATCGGCATCCTTGAGCAAGTCGCGAATATGCACGAATCCGATGATGTTGTCCTTGTCCTTCTCGCAGACCGGATAACGGGTGTGCATCTCTCTAAGGACGGTAGCCCGGTTCTCTTCGAACGGGTGGTTGGCGTACAGGCAGATCATTTCGGTGCGCGGGATCATGATTTCGCGGGCATTGGTCTCCGCAAAATCGAAGATATTATCGACAAGCGTTAGCTCGGTTTTGTCGATGAGCCCGCTCTTATGGCTCTCCTTCATCAGGATGCGAATTTCTTCTTCCGTATGCGCCGAAGAGTCTTCCGAGGCGGGTTCGATCCCGATCAGCTTCAGCAATCGATTCGCCATGCCGTTCAAAAGCCAGATAAAAGGGCTCATAATCTTGCGGAACACGATCAGGGGCGCGGAAGCCCACAACGTTACCGTCTCGGCTTGGCGAATGGCCAAGGTCTTGGGCGCAAGCTCTCCTAATACGATGTGCAGAATGGTGATCAGCGTAAAGCCGATGATAAAGGCGAGGGGATGAATGAGACTCTCCGATAACCCGATCCCGCGAAAGACAGGGTCAAGCGCTCTTGCGATCGCCGGTTCGCCGATCCAGCCCAAACCCAGCGAGGCAAGCGTAATGCCGAGCTGACAGGCGGATAAATAGGCGTCGAGATTGCCGGTCAGGCGCGAAGCGAATTTAGCCCGCGGATTCCCTTCTTGAACGAGGGTATCGATTCGGGTTCCGCGAACCTTGACCATCGCGAATTCGATGGATACGAAGAATCCGTTGAGGAAAACCAATGCCAAAATCAAAATAATGTCCACGTAAAGCGGAAAGGGGTCAGGGTCCAAATGGTTCCTATCCTCCGATTCAGAGGATAGGTACACCTCCTTCATATTAAAAAAGATAAATGATGGAAAAAGAAGATACGGCTAACTTAAGCTTAGACGATGATCCTGCAAGCGTCAAACGCCGTTTCCACCCGTAAACGGCCGAGGGAGCGCCTTACACTTGCGTGAACCGGAAGAAGAGGCCGATTTTGCACCGAGAATCGCCGCATATCCGCCGTCAATCCTCCTCAGGAGCTCCCAAATCGGATAGCTTGTCCCTATTTTCAAGGATTCCCCTGTCCGCTTCGTCCCTGCCGCAGCTCTTGATTGTGCTTGATCTTCTTCTCCGTGCCTTGTTCGGACGCCTCGTAGAAGCGACGGCCGCGGATCGCGTCCGGCAAGTACTGCTGGTCCACGTAATGGCCTGGAAAATCATGCGGATATTGATAGCCGACATGCCCAAGCTTCTTCGCGCCGCTATAATGGCCGTCTCTTAAGTGCAGGGGCACTTCTGCCGACTTCAGCGTCTCGAGAGAGCTCATGATATTGCCGATCGTCACCGCGATCGAATTCGACTTCGGGCTCTCGACCGCGAACAAGATCGCTTGGGCGACGATATATTTGGACTCCGGCCAGCCGATGCGGTGATACGCCTCCATGGCGCTGACGGCCTGAACCATCGCTTGGGGGTTAGCCAGCCCGATATCCTCGCTGCAGGCAACCGTCAATCTGCGCAGGAAGGTCATCGGGTCCATCCCCAGCTTCTCGACGGCGTAAAGGAACCAGAACAGAGCGGCGTCGCTGGACCCTCTTACGCTCTTGTGGAAGGCGGAGAGGACATCGTATTGGGTCGATTCGTCCGCTTGCACGGTCGGCTGGCGAATCGATTCTTCGGCGATCTCCACCGTTACGCGAACGGAGCCGTCCATCTCGGACGGCGTCGTGATGGCAGCCAGCTCCAGGGCCGTCAGCGCCCGGCGAATATCGCCGTTCGCCATCGACGCGATATGCTGCAGCGCCTCTTCGTCCACCGTCAGCTTCATGAAGCCCAATCCTTTGACGGGATCGGCCAGCGCCCTTCTCATCGCCTGCAAGGAGTGCTCCTTGGTTAACGACTGCAGACGGAACAGCGTCGAACGGGACAAAAGCGCCCCGTTCACGGAATGGTACGGGTTCTCCGTCGTCGCCCCGATGAAGATGATGATTCCCTTCTCCACGGCCGGCAGCAGCGCGTCCTGCCTGGCGCTGTTGAAGCGATGAACCTCGTCCAGGAAAAGGATCGTCTTGCGCCCGTACATTTTTTTGTTGCTTTCCGCCTGTTCGATGACCTCGCGGACATCCTTCACCGAAGCGTCAACGGCATTCAAGCGGACGAAATCCCCTTCCGTCCGCTTCGAGATAATATGCGCCAGCGTCGTCTTCCCGCAGCCCGGAGGTCCGAACAGCAGAATCGAGGAGACGGCATCTCCTTCGATCGCCCGCCGGAGAAGCTTGCCGGGTCCTACGATATGCTCTTGCCCGATATATTCATCTAGCGTCTCCGGTCTCATCCTGTCGGCCAATAGCCGGGCGCGCGGCTCCGATTCCGCCTGATAGCTGAACAAATCCAACTCGCTCTCCCGCCTTTCTGTTCCTCCATCATATCAGAAACGGCAAGGAATCGAAAGAACGAAGAGGAACGCACGTTCCCGTCCGAAGCTCTACATTTTCCGAATGGCCGCCGACACGATCGAACGTCTCTCGCGAATATATTGGCGAATGACTTCGGCTTCTCCCATGAATTCGGCTCTCGTCCACCGCCGGTACGGATCCTCCCGCAAATCCGGCCAAATATTCTCCAGCATTCCGTTAACGACCGGCATGAGCGCCCTCTCCGTAAAGGGTCCTTTTATGGCATTCGAGAGTATGCTCCGGTATTTTCTTCGCATCTCCGGGTTCTCCAGCAGCTTGACCGTCAGATAGTTGTAGCCCTTGACGTCGACCAGATCGCTGGATACGATTCTTCCGTAGCAGTTGCGCCCCCAAGTGCCCTCATAATCCCAAGGAATGATTCTGTATTTCCCCGTCTTCGAATGCCGATAGATGGCGTAGTTCTGCTCGAAGCCGTCGTAATTGCCCGTCAGCACGGCTCCGCCAAGCCATCTTAAGTAGTTCGAGGTGTCGAGCCTCATTCTCAGGAAGTTGTGCAGCCGGCTTCCGCTTCTCTCGTTGAACCCTCGAATAAAGGAGACCAGCCTGCTTTTCTCGGACGAACCGCCCGACCGATACTCGTATCCCGATAACAGCGAGCTCTTGTTCCGATTCGTCTCGGGCACCCGAAGGCCGAAGTCGGCATTGTTGTTGATGGCATAGAATAAGGAAGAATAGCCGATTTTTCTCCGCCTGAAGAATTTCCGCTCGACTCCCTCGATCTCCAAGTACACCCCCAAGGGCTCCCCGTTCCGCTGCAAGAGAACGTGCTTCGTTCGGGGACTCGGCACCCCCATAGTCGGGAGAAAATGAAACGACAGCGCGTTGCGAATCATCGAAGGGTCGTCAAACTCGGCATTGTAATGAAACGACTGCCCTTCGCGCACGACTTCGTAGGAGCGCTTGGGATAGCCTCTCGTATGTCCGCCTCTGTATCTCACCTTCACCGATGCCGATTGCCCGTTCGTTCTCATGACGGCCGGAACATACCGGTCGTTCCATAAATTTCGTTCCAGCTCTACGCTCTCCGAATCTCCGATGAGAAGATTCCGCACCGGTAGGGTCATGCCGTCTCCGCCTTTCTGTGGGCAGGGCTAACGTTCCTGTATAGGGTATGAACACCCGTCATTGGCGGAAACGGCATTCGTCTATTCGCTTTCGATTGACGGACCAAGAGACAAAAAAACCGCCATCGCGGCGCGATCGACGGTTCTAATGGTAGTCCTTCTATATCCTATTATTCTTCGCCGGTGCGGCCTTTGGAACGGCTTCCGCTGTGGCCTTTGGAATGGCCTCCGCTGCGGCCTTTGGAGTGACCGCCGCTATGGCCTTTGGAATGGCCTCCGCTGCGGCCTTTGGAGTGACCGACGCTGTGGCCTTTGGAGTGACCGACGCTGTGGCCTTTGGAGTGACCGACGCTGTGGCCTTTGGAACGGGAGCCGCAGGAGCATCCGCTGGACTTGCCGCTAACATAGCCTCCCCAATCGCCCCAGGTATCGTTTAGGCCGCTCGTCGATTTTACGTACGCCGCGGAGCTTGTCCCATAAAGAGAACGAGAGTATAAGCTCACCTCAATACACCTCCTAATTGCTAAGGATGGTTCAGTCTATGTTCCGAGATTTAAATTCGATAGAGACAAGCGCAGAATCAACGGCAAAAGAGGCCTTCCTATCCTATTATTTCGTGGAATTTCAAAGCACCTCGGACAACCATCCGTATCTCTCCACCGACGGTACACATAGTATTAGAGTATAAATCCACATCCCACACAAGTTCAAAGGAGGGATAGAGCGAAGCAGAACAGGCGCGGAAGAATAAGCGACGCTGCAGGATGGTTAATCGGTCGGGTCATTCGCGATGTCGACAATCTGTCAAAAACAAAAAGCGAGTAGAAACCTCAACTTGCGGAAGGAGAATATACCTATGAACATTATGGATTATGGCGGTTACTATCAAATGCAACACGGAGGCTACCATTCTCGTTCATCCAGCGCTAAATCCCAGGCCAAGCAAGCCGTCAGCCTGATCGGCCGTCATGTCAAGATCAACCGGGGAGGCCCCGATGTCGTGGAGGGGCTGCTCATCGCCGTTCCAAGCGATTATCTGGTTCTCGCCTCTGCAGCGGGAATCGTTTACGTGAACGGAGGTCACGTGAAGAGCATCACGGAAGGCTCCAAGTCGATCCGTCGCAGCGGGTCCCACAGGTATATCGCCGCATCGAGCTTTAAATCGTTGCTTAACAAGCTTAATCATCAATTCATCCAGATCAATCGCGGCGGTCCGGAGAAAGTCGAAGGCTTCCTCGCCGAAATCAGTTCCCAATTCCTGCTCGTCATCGCCGGCCGCGAATTCGTCAGAGTTCCGATTTTCCACATCAAGACCGTAAACGTCACGACGCATGGACACAAGAGCGGCAAGAGCGGGGGCAACAAGAGCGGAGGCCATCAGAGCGGCAACAAAAGCGGAGAGCACAAGAGCGGAAACAAAAGCGATCATAAAAGCAGTCATAAAAGCAGTCATAAAAGCAGCCATAAAAGCGACAACAGAAGCCATCGGAAGAGCGAAGGCCGCCATTCCGGCAGCGAAGGCAACCGGAGAAGCGGGAAGTATTAAAGGCGCCTCCTGACTCGTTCGAATGAGAGGGGTTGACCTATCCGGATAATCCCACAATAAAGGAGGTGCCCTTGCCAACCCCATGGAAAACTATCTGAACCAGTCGGTCGCCGTCAGCGTGTCCGGCAAGAAACTACCTATCAAGGGCACTTTGATCGATATCGGAAGCGATATATTCGTGATTCATAACGGCTATCGGTTTCAATATATCCCCCTCCTCCACTTGCAGATGCTGACGCGGCTCCATGCCCTCGAGTCCGCCGATTTCGGAGTGCCCGAGGAACCGCCGCTCGATCCGACAACGGAGCTTTCCTATCGCAAAGTCCTGCTTAATGCCAAAGGCATGTTCTCGGAGATCTATATTGGAGGCGACAGCTCCGTTCACGGCTATATCACAAGCATCATGAACGACTTTTTCGTCTTCTACTCGCCGATGTACCGTTCCCTCTACGTCTCCATGCGTCATCTCAAGAGCCTGATTCCTTATGATCCGCTTACGACCCCCTACGCGCTCGACCAGGAGAAGTTCCCGATCAATCCGACCCCGACCTCGCTCGCCCGAACGTTCGAACAGCAGCTCAAAAAATTCGAAGGCGAATTCGTCGTGCTCGACCTTGGAGAACATCCCGGCAAAATCGGGCTTCTGAAATCGGTTCGCAGCAATGTAATCGAGCTTGTCGCCGCCGATGGCTGCAGCGCCTTCATTCATCTCGATCATATCAAAACCATTCATAAGCCCTGACGGATAACCGCCCGGAAGCTGATCGCGCAGCTTTCGGGCGGTTTTGTCGCGGGCAGGTTGTTCCGGTTTACTCGAATGCGGTGATTGTCATATAATGGAGGGCAGGAGGTGTCACCCATGTTGAACCAAACTCTTTTGGACAAGCTTAACGATCAAATGAACTACGAGTTCTACTCTTCGCAGGTTTACCTGGCCATGGCCGCCTATTGCTCCGCCGAGAGCTACGACGGCTTCGCCAACTTCTTCGTGGTGCAAGCGGAAGAAGAGAAATTCCATGCCATGAAGATTTATCACTTCATCAACCAGATGGGCAAGCGCGCCGTCGTGACCGGCATGCCGAACCCACAAGTCGAATACGAATCCCTGCTGGACGCCTTCGAGCATTCCTACGCCCACGAGCAGACCGTCACCAAGCGCATTTATGCGCTGTCGGACGCCGCTTGGGAGGATCGCGAGCACGCGACGATCAACTTCCTCAAATGGTTCATCGACGAGCAGGTGGAAGAAGAGGATACGTTCGATTCGATTATCCAGAAGCTTCGCCGCATCGACGTGGATAGCAACGCCCTCTATATGATGGACGCGGAGCTCGCCACGCGCTCGTTCACGCCTCCGGCCGGGGAAGCCGAGTAAGCCTAATTGAGGGTTACGTAAGACAGAAAGCCTCCATCCAACCGATATCCGGTTAAGATGGAGGCTTTTTTATCGTGCTTATTCGCCTTCCGATTGACTCTTTGCCTGCTTCTTCTTGCCGTTCTCGACCAACTCGCGGAATACGACGCTGACCATGATCAGGCCTGCGACCGGAGGCACGAACGCATTGCTCGCAGGAGGCTGCTGCGCTTTCCGGATCTCCTTCGGCGCGGTGTCCGGCACGATCCGCTGGGTTACGTCCTCAAGCGGCTTGAGCGGCTCCTCCTTGGAGAAGACGACCTTCACGCCTTTCTTGATTCCTTCCTTGCGGAGCTTCGTGCGGATGACGCGGGCGATCGGATCGACGCTCGTCTTCGAGATGTCGGCCACTTCGAACCGGGAAGGATCCGTCTTGTTGGCCGCGCCCATGCTGGAGATGATCGGGATCTTCCGCTGGAGGCATTGCTTGATCAGATGGATCTTGTAGGAGATCGTGTCGGACGCATCGATGACGTAATCGAGCGGATACTTGAATAGCTCCTCGTACGTCTCTTCCGTATAGAACATCCTAAGCGACACGGCATCGCATTCCGGGTTGATCAGCTTGATTCGATCCCGCATGAGATCGGCTTTGGGTTGGCCGACCGTCGTCGTCAGCGCGTGGATCTGACGATTGATGTTCGTAATGTCGACAACGTCCTTGTCGATGAGTATCAGCCGGCCGACCCCCGAACGGGCCAGCGCTTCGGCCGCGATAGAGCCGACGCCTCCGATCCCGAGGACGGCGACGGTGCTTCCCTTCAGAATTTCCAGCCCTTCCGGGCCGATGGCAAGTTCGGTTCTCGAGAATTGGTGAAGCATGCCGAGATTCAACTCCTCTATCCATAGTCGAAAGCCGCGCTCCGGCCGGAGCCGGGAACGCGGCGAATCCCATTAAGCTTGATTATCCGATTCTTCGGATGCCGCCGGAGCGGCCGCCTTGGCTTGCGCGGCAATCGCCTTGGCCGACAGGCGAATGTGCAGGTCCTCGAGCTGGCGATCCGTAACGGCGGACGGAGCGTTGGAGAGCAGGTCGGTCGCGCTCGCCGTCTTCGGGAATGCGATCGTCTCGCGCAGGTTCGTGCGGCCGGAGAGCAGCATGATCAGGCGATCGAGACCGAACGCGATGCCTCCGTGAGGAGGGGTGCCGTATTCGAAGGCGTCCATGAAGAAGCCGAACTTCTCCTTGGCTTCCTCCATCGTGAAGCCGAGCGCGGAGAACATCTTCTCCTGCACGTCGCGGCGATAGATCCGCATCGAACCGCCGCCGACTTCATATCCGTTGAGGACGATATCGTACGCTTGGGCGCGAATCGCTCCCGGGTCGGTGTCGAACAGGGCCAGGTCGTCGTCATGCGGACGGGTGAACGGATGGTGCAGCGCCACGTAGCGCTTCGCTTCTTCGTCCCACTCGACCAGAGGGAAGTCGACGACCCACAGGAACTTGAACGCGCTGTTGTCGATCAGGCCCAGATCGCGTCCGACCTTCAGGCGCAGGTTGCCCATGACGTCCGCGGCCGTCTTCAGCTTGTCGGCGGAGAAGGTGAGCAGGTCGCCTTCTTCGACGTTCAGGCGCTCGGTCAGAGCCGCGATCTCTTCCGGCTTGAAGAACTTGACGATCGGTCCCTTCCATTCGCCGTCCTTCACCGTGATCCAAGCGATTCCCTTGCCGCCGTAGCGGGCAGCGAACGGCTGAAGATCGTCCAGCTCCTTGCGGCTCCAGCTTGCGCAGCCTTTGGCGTTGAGAGCCTTGACCACTCCGCCGGAAGAGGCAACGGAGGCGAACACCTTGACGTCGCTGCCCTTCACGATGTCGGTGACGTCCTTGATCTCCAGATCGAAGCGAAGGTCCGGCTTATCGGAACCGTATTTGTGGATCGCGTCATGATACGTAAGGCGTTGGAACGGAGTCGGAATCTCGACGCCGATCGTTTCCCGGAACAGGCGCGCCATCAGCTCCTCCATCATGGAGAGCAATTGATCCTGGGACAAGAAGGAAGTCTCGATGTCCACTTGGGTGAATTCCGGCTGGCGATCCGCGCGGAGGTCTTCGTCGCGGAAGCAGCGCGCGACTTGGTAGTAGCGCTCGAGGCCGCCGATCATAAGCAACTGCTTGAACAGCTGCGGAGATTGCGGCAGAGCGAAGAATTCGCCCGGATGAACGCGGCTGGGCACGAGATAGTCGCGAGCGCCTTCCGGCGTGCTCAGCGTCAGAATCGGCGTCTCGACGTCGATGAAGCCTTGCTCGTCGAGATAATCGCGGAATACCTTGGTCGCCTTGGAGCGAAGACGAAGCGTCTTCTGCATCTCCGGACGGCGAAGATCCAGATAGCGGAACTTCAAGCGAAGGGATTCGTCGACTTCCACTCCGTCTTCGATCGGGAACGGAGGCGTCTTCGCGCTGTTGACGACTTCGACTTCTTGAACTTGAATCTCGATCTCGCCGGTCGCGAGGTTCGGGTTGAACGTCTCCGGATCGCGTTCGACGACCTTGCCCTTGACGGCCAGAACGTACTCGTTGCGGGCGCGGCTGCCGATATCGAGAGCTTCTTTATTGAAGTCCGGGTTGAAGACGATTTGCACGATACCGGAACGGTCGCGAAGGTCGATGAAGAGAAGGCCGCCGAAATCGCGCCAGCCTTGCACCCAACCGTTCAGAATGACCGTTTCCCCGACATTTTGTTTCGTTAACGTGCCGCAATCATGGTTTTTGAGCATCATGGTTATGGTTCCCCTTTGTCCTAAATATGCTTGATTCAGCTTCCTCGAACCGCAGACTCCAACTCGTCCAGCTTCACCTGACGCTGCTCTTGCGAGGCAAGATGCTTAAGGGCGATCTCGCCGCGGTCCAGCTCGTCGTCGCCCAGAATGGCGACATAAGTCGCGCCCGCGCGTTCCGCGGCTTTGAACAGGCTCTTGGTCTTGCGACCTTGAAAGTCCTGTTCGACCGCGAGCCCGGCGCTTCTTAAGCGTTGAACGATGCCGGCAGCCTCGCGCGCCGCCCGATCTCCCAGCGTGATGAAGAAGACATCGACGGGCGAGCCGTTATCCGGCTTGACGCCTTGGCTCTCGAGCAGCATGAGCGTGCGCTCCAAGCCGATCCCCAGGCCGACGCCCGGACGATCGTCCCCGCCGATATCCGCGACGAGGCCGTTGTAGCGGCCGCCTCCGCCGACGGTATCGATCGCGCCGATCCCTTGGGCCTTGTATTCGAACGCGGTGTGGGTGTAATAATCGAGCCCTCTCACCAAGCGGGAGTTGATGCGATAAGGGATGTCCATCGCGTCCAGGCAAGCGCGAACCGTCGCGAAATGGGTCTCGCAGGCTTCGTCAAGGCTGTCCAGGATCGAAGGCGCATCCGCGAACTTGTCTTGATCCACCTTGCAATCCAGCACGCGCAGCGGATTACGCTCCATGCGGGACTGACAATCCTTGCATAGACTATCCTTCATCGGAGTCAGGAATTCGAGCAGCTTCGAGCGGAAAGCCGCCCTCACCTCGGGCGTGCCGACGGAATTGATCTCGACGGTGACACCCTTAAGCCCTAGCTCCTTATAAAAGTTGTAGCCCAATGCGATAACCTCGGCGTCCAAGGCCGGATTATCGGAACCGATCGCTTCCACTCCGAATTGGTGGAACTGGCGATAACGGCCCGCTTGCGCCCGCTCATAACGGAACATCGGACCGATGTAATACAGCTTCGACAGGTCCGGGTCCCCGTACAGCTTGTTCTCCACGTAGGAACGAACCGCTCCCGCCGTTCCTTCCGGACGCAGCGTCATGCTTCGGCCCCCGCGGTCCTCGAAGGTGTACATTTCTTTCTCCACGATATCGGTCGTCTCTCCGACCCCCCGCTTGAACAGCTCCGTCATCTCGAAGATCGGAGTCCGGATTTCGCGGAAGTGATATCTCCGGCACAGCTCTCTTGCCGTCTTCTCGACGAACTGCCACGTCTCTACGCTGCCGGGAAGCACGTCCTGCGTGCCCGGAGGTTTCTGGAACGCCATGGTTGATCCTCCCTTTCTCACTCTTCCATCTGCCACTTCAATGCGCAAAAAAAGCCCCCGTCCCTGCAGGACTTTCTCCTGTCAGGGACGGAAGCTTAGGCTCTCTTCCGCGGTACCACCCGTCATTCGAACGGTGCGTACCCACTCGCTATCCGAGTCGGCCGCGCGCGTTCGCGCTCGATCCGGTTAACGCCCGGCAACGCCACGAAGCTAATGAGCCGCTATTCCGCATACGCTCGCTTGCGCTTGCGCGGAAAATCGGGGCCGTTCGCATCGGGTTCTCGGGGAGGTCATTCGTCCGGTCATCGTCGGAAAGCTTGCAGCCTAAGGGCTTTCCTCTCTGGGGGCTTGGGCCCGGAGTACTTCATCCCGTCATGGAATCAATGGCTAGATACAATTGTTACTTATTCTAAACCAGATCGGCGAGACATGTCAACTTTCCCCGTCGTCGCAGGAGCGTTGAACGAACATGATTTTTCATGCTTATTTCCTGTCTTGTGTGGCAATTGGCGCAATATAGTTGAAATTTCATGTTTATTCCTCATGTTGAACACTCCGGAGCCGAAATATACGTGAAATTTCATGTTTATTCCTCCAGGTGGGCGTTTCTCAGCAAAATGTACATGATTTTTCATGTTTAAACCTGGCATGGAGACGCGTTCCGCAAAAAGAAAATAACCTGCCGAACGATCCGACAGGTCCAACGTGAAAATATATTGAAAAAAAGGGGGTCACTTTGTATAGTAAAGAACTTGTTTTAAAGAACGATGTAAATAAGATTACAGTTTGATTACAAAAGTGGAAGCGTTATTTTGAGCTGATAGTTACGGAAGTTCAGGAGCCGGAATTTCAGGGCCTGGATTTACAGAATTAGGAGCCCCTGAATAGAAAATTACCTGGGATACATTCGTTCGGAAGTCGCCGGACACCGCAACGCAATAAACGATGTAATTGCCTTCCGGCATAGTAACCGTCTCTGCTCCCTCGCGAATGGTTGCATAAAGCCCTTTGTTAATCACATAATCTGCCGTCGGAATACCACCCGATATATCATACGGCTGAATTAAGTAAAATAAGGAATATTCGCCCTCATCGAAATTCGGCGACAACATGTTAGAAATCGGATAAACCGAGAACGGCCCAAGGATTTCGTCCATCCGATAGAAGGCAAAGCGATCACCTAAACTCACTCCGCCGTCATTAGAAGCGACCGTGTACAGGTAGTAGGTTTTACTTTCATCCAACTGGTCCTCCGTCAAAGAGAAACTGCCGTCTCCCAGCGCCTCCATCGTTCCTCGGCCCGCGGCTCCTTCCACGCCTTTGATGATATCCTCGCTCGTTAGGTCCATTAATCTGTCCAGGAGAATATAGTATATCTCGTCAGCCCCAGTGGAATCGAACCTGCCGTTAATGGTAGTCCCTTCTCTATAAGTACCGGATATTGCAGCTTCAGGCTTCGATGGCCTCTCGACGGGATTCTCTTCGATCAGTGTCGTAAACGTATGTTGCGCTACGGATGTAAGGCCGCCGCTTGCGGTTTCTCCCATGACATAAAGCGTATATTTAGTCTCGGAAGTAAGCCCGCTAGCGGAAATATAAGAAGGCGAGGTTGTCACGGGCTTCTCGTCCTCCAAGACAAAACCGGGGAGCATCGAATCGGGAAATACCACGTCTTCAGGGTTGATCGCGACCGGTTCGCCTTCGAGAACCAAATAATATAGCTTTGTCACATCAGCAGAAGAACTGACGGAGAAAGTAAATCCTTCAGAGGAAATTTCGTTTGTTGCTAAGAAATCGACTGTCGTCGGCTCCTCGGCATCTGTCTCGAATGAAACAGACTGAACCGAAGACTCCTTGCCCGTCGCGCTGCGCTCGAAGGCATAAAGCACGTAGGACGTATCCGGGGTCAATCCCGAGATGTCAAGGCTCGACTCGATCCCGCCGCTAAGTGGCGCGAAACCGTACCTGACGGCACCTGTACCTTCTTCGATCGCGGCTGGCTTCGGTTGAGCGGCACCAGCAGGAAGAACCGCGTAATATACCGTTCCCGTGACGGACGCCGTTACCGGGAAGAAAGCCGACGTTGTCCCGACTTCGGAAACCGTTACCGTCAAAGTTACCTCGTCAGGAGGCGTTGTCGGCTCCTCGGCATCGGTCTCGAACGTAACGGACTGAACCGAAGATTCCTTGCCGGACGTGCTGCGTTCGAAAGCATAGAGCACGTAGGACGTATCCGGAGTCAATCCCGAGATGTCAAGGCTCGAGTCGATCCCGCCGCTCAATGGCTCGAAACCGTACCTGACGGCACCGGTCCCCTCTTCGATCGCGGCTGGCGTCGGTTGAGCGGCACCAGCAGGAAGAACCGCGTAATACACCGTTCCCGTGACGGACGCCCTTACGGGGAAGAACGCCGACGTTGTCCCGACTTCGGAAACCGTTACCGTCAAAGTTACCTCTTCGGGAGGAGTTGTCGGCTCCTCGGCATCGGTCTTGAACGTAACGGACTGAACCGAAGACTCCTTGCCGGACGAGCTGCGTTCGAAGGCATAGAGCACGTAGGACGTATCCGAGGTCAATTCCGAGATGTCAAGGCTCGAGTCGATTCCGCCGCTAATCGGCGCGAAACCGTACCTGACGGCACCTGTCCCCGCTTCGATCGCGGCTGGCGTCGGTTGAGCGGCATTCGCAGGTAGAACCGCGTAATATACCGTTCCCGTGACGCTGCCCTTCACCGTGAATGCAGCCGTCGTTTCGCCGATTGCTTCTTCCATGGCATTCACCGTCAGAACCGGAGCAGGCTCAACCGGCGGCGTTACCGGGGGTGCCGGCGTTGTCGGCGCGGACGAAGTCGAGCCCGCCGGAGGAGTCGTTACCGTCACCGGAATCGGCTTGGATTCGTCGTTCTTTACATCGTTCCCGTAAACGGTTTTCAGACCTTCGACCTTAATGTCCGGGGTCTTCGACGTGTCGATCGTGAAGCCGTCGTGCAGCTTGATGATGAGCGTCTTCTTGTCTTCGGAGAGCGTAAAGCTATCCTTCTTCGGGTCGAGCGCCACTCCGTTGATCTTGATCTTGGACAGGTCGATCGACTTCTCGTCGATGCCCGTGCTCAGTTCAAGCTTAAGAGTATTCCCCTCGGCGAAGTCCGCGCCCGTGACGCTCAGCGGTTTCGCTAATTCTAGCGTTCGCGCCGTCTCAAACGAACCCGTTACGAGCAAATCCCGCGTTGCATTGCTCTGCCCCGCGAATCCGGAGCTCCCGCTATTCAACAATTTAAGCTCAAGCGCCAGCGCGACGTAACCTTTGGCCCAATCGGATACGGTATTATCGGAGACCTTCGGTGTCGAACTGACATCGGCCTCCTTGCCCAGAACCCGAACGAGGAAGGTCGCGAGCTGCTCCTTCGTGACGGTACCCGCGGGGTTAAAGGTCCCGCTGCCAACCCCGTCCGTAATGCCGGCCGCTTTGAGCGCCTCGATGAAGGGCAAGGCGTATCCGCTCGCAGGGTCGTCTGCCTTTACGTCCTTGAAGCTCGAAGTCTTCAAATCGACGTCTACCTTCAGCCCCATGATCAATGCCGCGACCTTCGCGAACTGCGCGCGGTTCATCTCGTCACGGACTCCGAATTGGGTGTCGGAGATCCCGTTGAAGATGCCCGCTTCGATTAATGCGTCGAACTTCGCTTTCGTTGCCGCGTCCAAATCCTGCAGATCCGTGAAATCCGCCGACGTTTTCGCCGAAATCGGATCGACTCCGAGCGTCGGGACGGATCCCAGTCCCAGCGCAAGCGCCGCAGACCAGATAATGGCTTGCTTTTTCAAACTCCCATCCTCCTTTTACTATAATTTTCCGGTAAATTCACTCAAAAAAAACGACACTTCGGGATGCTTAGACAGCGTCGTTTTTTTCCTAATGATATATATCGGACAAAAACCCCCGTATTGTGAGCCTTTAGTCCCCTCTATATTAAAAAAGAAGGGAGCGCGGCCCGTTCGACGGGCCAGCCCCCTTCTACATCCTACCCTCTCGACATCGGCGGGTGCCTTCGGCCGTAGCCTGCCCCGCTTCTTGCGTCCTCTCCGAGCTCTCCCGCGAATTCGGTGCCGGTTTGAATCGCCAGCGCCTCCCTGCGATCGATAGGTTCGCCCTCGCGCATCGATCTCTGAAGCTTCGCTTCTTTGGCGGATTGCCTCACTGCTGTCGACTTCCTTTCCATTCCAAGGGATCGACATGTAGTGTTGCCAACCTGGCGAAGCTTCAACCGTCATTCCGGGCTGTCCAAAATCAGCGTTACCGGCCCGTCGTTGACGAGCGAAACGGCCATCATGGCTCCGAAAACGCCGGTCGCGACCTCGAAGCCCTTCTCGCGAAGGAGTCCGTTAAAGCGGTCATACAGCTCCGAAGCGATCTCCGGCTTCGCCGCGCCCAAGAAGTTCGGGCGTCTGCCCTTCCGGCAATCGCCGTATAGGGTGAACTGGGAAACCGATAGAATCGCGCCCCGGACTTCCTCTACGGACAGGTTCATTTTCCCCGCGTCATCCTCGAAAATGCGCAAGCCGGCCACCTTGTCCGCCATCCAGGCCAGCTCCTTGTCCCCGTCGCCCGGCGCGATACCGACCAGAAGCAGAAGCCCGTTGCCGATCTCGCCCACGATCTTCCCTTCGACGCGAACGCTCGCTTCCGATACTCGTTGCAATACGACTCTCACTTTAACGCCAACCTCCGGCCTTCCCTCATTCTATAAAGCTACTGCATCATCCGCTGCACGGAGAAAATGTCCTTGACTCTCTTGATCTTCTCCACGACGGTGTGCAAATGATCTTTGTTGCGGATCAGGATCGTCAGATGCATGATGGCGACCTTGTTGCGGTCCGAACGTCCGGAGACGGCCGCCATGTTGGTCTTGCTCTCCGATACCGCCTGCAGCACCTCGTTCAAGAGCCCTCGGCGGTCGTGTCCGAGCACCTCGATCTCGACGCTGTAGTTCGCCTCGACCGACTCTTCCCACTCGACCTCGATCACGCGGGCGGCCTCTTCCCCTTCCGCCGCTTGCGGCAGATTCGGGCAGTCCGTCCGGTGAACGGACACGCCTCTTCCGCGCGTGATATACCCGACGATATCGTCTCCGGGTACCGGATTGCAGCATCTCGCGAACCTAACGAGCAGGTTCTCGACCCCTTTGACGACGACGCCGCTCACCGGACGGTTCTTGCGCACGGCCGCAACGGGCTTGGCTTCCTTCATGACCTCGTTCGTGAGCTGGATCTGCTGAGCCTCTTCCGCTTCCCGGCGCATTTTCTCCGTCAGCTTGGTGCAGATCTGGGCGGCCGTAATGCCGCCGAAGCCGATCGCGGACATCATGTCCTCGATATCGTTAAACGTGAACTTGCGGGCGGCCTCCAGCAGCTTCTCGTCCGTCATGAATTCCGACGGTTCGAGACCGATGCGCTTCAGCTCGCGCTCGAGCGATTCCCAGCCCTTCTCGACGTTCTCCTCGCGCTTCTCCTTCTTGAACCACTGCCGGATCTTGCTGCGGGCATGCGAGGATTGCGCGATCTTGAGCCAATCTTGGCTCGGGCCGTAAGAGTGCTTGGAGGTCAGAATCTCGACGATGTCGCCGGTTTTCAGCTTGTGATCCAGCGGCACGATGCGGCCGTTGACCTTCGCCCCGATCGTACGGTTGCCGACCTCCGTATGAACGCGGTAAGCGAAGTCGAGCGGCACCGAGCCTGCCGGCAGCTCGAATACCTCGCCCTTGGGCGTAAAGACGAAGACGAGATCGGTGAAGAAATCCATCTTGAGCGATTCCATGAACTCGGCCGCGTCCCGGGTCTCCTGTTGAAGCTCGATGATCTCGCGGAACCAATTCATTTTGTCCCCGAAGGACCCTTGAACGACCCCTTGTTCCTTGCCTTCCTTATAAGCCCAGTGAGCCGCGATCCCGTATTCGCTTGTCCTATGCATCTCCCACGTGCGGATCTGCACCTCCGTCGGTTCTCCCGTAGGCCCGACGACGGTCGTATGAAGCGATTGGTACATGTTCGCCTTGGGCATGGCGATGTAATCCTTGAAGCGCCCCGGCATCGGCTTCCATAACGTATGAATAATGCCTAAAGTCGCATAACAATCCTTCACGTTATCGACCAGAATGCGAATCGCGAGCAGATCGTAGATTTCATTGAACTGCTTGTTGCGGGTGGTCATCTTCTTGAAGACGCTGTAAATATGCTTGGGACGGCCGGAGATATCGCCTTGAATGCCCATCTCCTCGAGCTTCTCCCGAATCTTGTTGATCAGATCCGAAATGTACTGCTCTCTCTCCGTCCTTTTCTTCTTCATTAGATTGGCGATGCGGTAATATTGCTGAGGATTGAGGAACCGCAGGGCGATATCCTCCATCTCCCACTTGATCGCGCTGATCCCGAGCCGGTGGGCGATCGGACAGTAGATCTCCATCGTCTCGTGGGCAATGCGTCGCTGGCTTTCCTCGGATTGATACTTCAACGTGCGCATATTGTGCAGCCGATCGGCCAATTTGATGAGGATGACCCGGATGTCGTTCGCCATCGCGACGAACATCTTCCGGTAATTCTCGTTCTGCTGCTCTTCCTTGGAGCGGAATTGAATCTTCTCCAGCTTGGTCAGGCCGTCTACGAGACCGGCGATCGTCTCTCCGAAGTGCTCCTTCAAATCTTCGACCGTAACCTTCGTATCCTCGACGACATCGTGGAGCAGCGCCGCGATCACCGTTACGACATCCATCTGCATGTTGACCAGGATTTCGGCAACGGCGACCGGGTGTAGAATATAGGGTTCTCCGGATTTGCGCAGTTGTCCCCGATGAGCCTCGTCCGCGTAATCGAACGCTTCTCTCACCCGCTGCAAATCCTGGTCTTTCATATAGGTTGAAGCTTTCTCGAGCAGTTGCTCCATGCCCATTGCTAGTTCCTTTCCGCAGGCGTGAGGCGCCGCCAGTGTACCATGAAGTTATTCCTTACATTATGCCTCTTGGCGGCAGGAATCGTCAACCGACGCCCGGTAAATACGTCCTATCCCATTCTACTCGGAGAGCATCTCGCGCGATATGTTCGACCGCGCCGTGGAGGGAGGCTCCACCGTCGGCAATTCGAACCAGAAGCTCGTGCCTTCGCCCAAACGGCTCGCTACCGTCGCGTGGGTTCCGTGTTTTTCCAGCACGTGCTGAACGATCGACAGCCCGAGTCCGCTGCCGGAATGGGCCGAGCGGGCCTTGTCCGACTTGTAGAACCGCTGCCATACCTTGCCCAGGTTGGCCTCGGCGATGCCGACGCCGTGGTCGTGAACGCCGATGACCGCCGTTTGGCCTTTTCTCTTGATCGAGACCTCGACCGACTTGCCGTTCGGGGAAAATTGGATCGCGTTCAGCAGCAGATTCGACAGAACCTGGTCAATCCGATGGGGGTCGGCTCTCACCCATACGTCCTCTTGATCGCCGATCAGCTCGAAAGAGAGATTCCGCCGGGCAAAATCCGGATCGAGAGCCGCAAGCAACCGCCGAATCCATTCCGTGATGTTGTAATCCGCCGGATGGATCTCCATTCGTCCCGCTTCCATGCGCGCCACCTCGAGCAGGTCGTTGACGAGCCGATTCATGCGCCGGGTCTGCTCGCGGATAAGGCCGAGATAGACGCCGCTCCGTTCCGGAGGAATCGCTCCGTCGATCATCGCTTCCGCGTACCCACTAATCGAGGTTAATGGCGAGCGAAGATCGTGGGACACGTTCGCCAGGAACTCGCGCCGCATTTTGTCGAGACTGGCTAGCTCCTCCGACATATGATTGAGAGAATCGGCCAGTTCCCCGAGCTCGTCCTTCGGCTTCGTCTGCAGCCTGATGTCGAACCGTCCCTTGGCGATCATGCGCGCCGCCTCGCTCATCTTGCGGATTCGGGACGACAGCCTGCCGGAGACGATAGCCACGATGATAAACCCGACTACGAAGGCGGTGATCATGACGGAACGGAACGTACCGTTAAAAAAGAACAGAGGACGGGGTTCGACCGTCGTGCGGATAACGAGGTACGCTGCATCCATGTCCTCCGTGCCGTTGATGAGCGTCGCGGAAAGCCTCGAACGGGATTCCGCTTGGGAGGGGACATCCAGGAAGGGCGACCCTTGGCCGAGAGCCTCCAGCGCCGCGTTCTTGTCCTCCTCCGCCAGCTCTTGATCCGATTGAAAGCCGGTCTGCAGAAGGATCCGCCCTTGTCGGTCGAGAACGAACAGCGTCCGGTTCATCGGACCCGAAGCCATGCGCAGCGCGGAGCGCATCATGCCAGGGTCCCAATTCTCCCGGTAAGAGCTTCTAACGAGGGCCGCCGCGACTTCCAGCTGATCCTTCTCGAATCGAACGTTCCGGTCGTTCAGCTCGGTGCGGACGAACCAAGAGGAGAAGAGCGACGTGGAGGCGAAAGAAATCACCAGAACGGCAAAAAAGGCGAGCAGCAGCTTAGCGGTGATGCCATTCCACCGTATCATGCTCCGCTCACCTCGAACTTATAGCCGACTCCCCGTATCGTGTCGATCCGGTAATGCTCCGTCGATCCGATTTTCTCCCGAATGCGTTTGATATGAACGTCCACCGTTCGCGGGTCTCCTTCGAAATCGTAGCCCCAAACCCGATCCAGCAGCTGTTCGCGCGTCAGCACCCGGTTCGGCATGGAGGCAAGGGTGTGAAGCAGTTCCATCTCCTTCGGCGGCAGCGTCATCTCCGTCCTTCCGCATTGGACGATGTAGCGGTCCAGATCGATCACGAGGTCCGCGTATTTAATCGGCTCCCGGGCGAATCCCGGCTTCAGCCTGCGCATCACCGCTTTGATTCGGGCCAGCAGCTCCTTCGGATCGAACGGCTTGACCAAGTAGTCGTCCGCGCCTAGCTCGAAGCCCTTAAGCTTGTCGTAGCTCTCGCCCTTGCCCGTCAGGATGATGATCGGCGTGGATCGCTGGCTTCGAATCTGCTTGCATACGGCGAACCCGTCAAGTCCCGGCAGCATCAGATCCAGGATGACGAGATCCGGCGTCTCGGAGAGAAAGAGCTCGATGCCTTCCTCTCCGTTCGCCGCGACCTCGAAGCCGAAGCCTTCCCTCTTGAGATACAGTCCGATTAGTTCGCTTATATAAGGATCGTCTTCGATGATGAGAATGTTCGCGATAGCCATATCGGGCTGCACTCCTCGGTTATTGTTTATTGTCTCAGAGCGTCTACCGGATTCAATCTCGATGCCCGTCTAGCCGGCAGGAATCCGAATAACACGCCTACTCCCATAGAAAATAATAGCGCCAATACCATAATATCAACCGACGGCGACGCCGGCGAATCCATCAGCTTGCCGGCCAAGTCGGAGCCGCTGGCGCCGACGATGACCCCGATGAGTCCCCCGAGGCCGCCTATCATCGCCGCTTCGACCAGGAACTGGAACAGAATGTCCCTCTGCTTCGCTCCAAGAGACTTGCGAATGCCGATCTCCCGCGTCCGTTCGGATACCGAGGTGAGCATCATGTTCATGATCCCGATTCCGCCGACCAGCAGCGAGATCGCCGATACGTAAGTAAGCATCGTGGACATGGACGTGGACACTTCCGTGATCGTCTCCAGCAGGTCCGCTTGGTTGAACACCGTGTACGCATCCTCGTCGTTGCGGAAAAAGGACTGAAGATTGAATTCGAGCATCGTCTGGACGAAGTCTACCTTATCGCTGCTCTCCACCTGCACGTAAATCGTGCGGATCGCATCCGTCTTGAGAGCCACACGCGCGGTTTCGATCGGGATGATGACGACGTTGTCGCTGGAGCCGTTCGTGGTCGAACCCTTCGATTCCAGAACTCCTATGATTTTGTAGGAGCTGCCGTTTAAGCTGATTTTCTGCCCGACCGGATCGCTGATGGACAGTTCGCTGGCCACTTCCGAGCCGATGACGGCGACTTTCTGGGAGAAGGCTCCGTCGATATCCTTGATAAAGCGGCCCTGGGCCACCGTATAATCGCGGACGTCGGCGAACGAAGCCGTCGTCGCCTGGACGGAGGCGCTGTACGTCGTGGTGCTGTACTTGGCGGTCACGCTCCCGGAGATGACCGGAGCATACGCTTCGACTCCGTCGATGTCCGTCAGCGTCTGCGCATCCTCCAGCGTAATGCTCGTCACCGCTCCGCGCCCGACGACGTTCGCCGTAAGCATGTTCGTTCCGAGTCCTTGCATCTGGCTCTTGACCTGCTCGGCCGTTCCGTTCCCGATCGCCACCATGATCGTGACCGAAGCGATGCCGATCATAATCCCCAGCACCGTGAGCAAAGTTCTCATCTTCTGAGAGCTTACGCTGTGCCAAGCCATCTTGACACCTTGTGACAACTTCACGATGCTTCATTCCTTTCTTCTGTCAATTTCCCGTCTTGTATGCGGACGACGCGCTTCGCTTGCGCGGCAACGTTCGGATCGTGAGTGATGATGACGATCGTGTTGCCTTCCGCGTTCAAATCCTTCAGCAGCTGCATGACGTCGCGGCTTGTCTTGCTGTCGAGCGCCCCCGTCGGTTCGTCCGCGAGCAGAAGCGGGGGAACCCCCGCCAATGCCCGCGCGATCGCGACGCGCTGCTGCTGGCCCCCGGACAGCTGGTTCGGGACGTGGAACATTTTCTCTCCGAGGCCGACTTTCGTTAAAGCTTCTTTCGCTCTTGCCCGGCGTTCTCCGGACGACAATCCCCGATACACGAGAGGCAGCTCGACGTTATCGATGGCCTTCAGCTTGGGCAACAGGTGAAAGCTCTGGAAAATAAAGCCGATCTTCGTATTCCGAATGGTCGCCAGCTTCCTCTCGCTCAGCTCCTCGACTTCCTTCCCGTCCAGGAAGTACTTGCCGCTCGAAGGTTGGTCCAAGCAGCCCAGCACGTTCATCAGGGTCGACTTCCCGGAGCCGGACGGTCCGATGATCGCCAGGAAGTCGCCGTAATTCACCGTAAGGTTAATGCCGTCCAACGCGTTAAAGGTTTCGCCCGCCAGCGTATATTGCTTGTAGATATTCTCCAGCCGGATTAGAGGAGCCTGCTCGATATTGCTCATTAACGCCCGCCTCCTCCGCCGAAGCTGGCGCGGGTCGTACCGCCACCGGCTCCGCCGCCGCCCGAGAAGCCGCCGGCGCCACCTCCGGGGAATCCGCCGCCGGTGCCGCCGAAGCCGCCCATTCCTCCCATGCCGCCCATCATGCCGCCCATTTGGGTCGTTGTCGAAGAGGAGCTGACGACGACAGGGATGAGAACGGTATCGCCTTCGCTAAGTCCGGTGAGAACTTCGACCTGGGAGTCCGTCGTGATGCCGACGGTGATCTCTTGCATCTTAAACTCGCCGTTCGATTGGTTCATCATAGCAGCCATGCCGCCTTGACGTCCGCCGCTCTGTCCTCCGAAACCTCCTTGGCCGCGCGTTCCGCTTTGACTGCTTTGACCGCTTTGACCGCTTTGACCTCCTTGAGGCGCATCGCTCGACGTCGCACCATCCGCGGGCGCTCCGCTCGGCATTGCTCCATCTGCAGGTGCCCCGCTCGGCATTGCTCCATCTGCAGGTGCCCCGCTCGGCATTGCTCCATCTGCAGGTGCCCCGCTCGGCATTGCTCCATCCGCAGGCGCTCCGCTCGGCATTGCTCCGTCGCCTTCGGAAGACGTTCCGCTTCCCGCGCTCGTCGTACCGCCCGAGGAGCTGCTCATACCGTCGTTAGGAACGCGTACGAAGTACCTGCCTCCCATCGACTCGACCGCGTCTACCGGAACGATCAACGCGTCCGTCTTCTGTTCGATAATGACCGTGACGTCGGCGGACATGCCCGGCAGCACGTTCTCGATTTCGTTCAGCGAGACGATGACGGGGAACGTCGCTACCCCGTTCGACGAAGTGCCGTCCTTGGAGATCTCCGTCACCGTTCCGGTAATTTCTTGCCCGTCGAGAGCCTCGATCGACACGTCCGCTTCTTGGCCTACCTTGAGCTTGGTAATGTCCAGCTCGTCGGCCGAGATGGTCACTTCCAGCTTGTCGTAGTTGACCAGAGTAAAGGCGGCCAACCTCGCTTGCACTTCGTCGCCGGCCTTAATGTCCACGTTCGTTACCGTGCCGTCGATCGGAGCCACTATCGGATCCGGCGCTTCCGCCTTCTCCTCGTAATCCTGAATTTCCAGCTGCGTCTGTTCGATGTTCAGTTGAGCCGACTTGATGCTCATCTCCGCGGAAGCGATCTCCTCCTCGGTTCCTCCCGAGATCTTAAGATTCTTCCACTTCGTCTGCGCCTGCTCCAGCGTCATCTGCTGCTGCTGCAGGCTGAGCTTCGCTTTATTCAGGGACAGGGTAACGTCCTCTCCTTCGAAGGTCGCCAGCACGTCCCCTTTCTTGACGACGTCTCCTTCTTCGACGTTGACCGCGCTTACCGTGCCCGCCTCGGCGACGATCGCATCCTCCGTCTCGCTGACGGCTACCGATCCCGATCCGGACACGCCTTGGGTGATCGTTCCCTTGGTTACGCGAGATTGCTGGAAAGTCTGTGCCGCAGCCACCGCGTCGTCCTTCGTAAAGTACCAGTACCCTGCGCCTCCGGCAGCTCCAAGAACGCAAACGATGACTACCCAAGTAATTATTTTCTTAATGCGCTTCTTCTTCATCCCGCGAAAGCCTCCCAAATTCAGATCCTTCTATGTAGAAAATATTAACTGAATACTATCACTCCTAAATGAACGGACGATGAATTCCACCTTAAGCTCAGATGAAAACTCTGGCAGGCATTTCCGGAGCGCGAAAAACCGCATGGGAACGGCGTTTTTACGGGAGGGCAACCGAGTTTGGGAGTAGAATGAAACGGGCCGGGGGCAGTTCGATTAGGGGGAAAATAGATCTTCTGCTGAAATAATCCGGTTAAAAGAAAGCCTCAAATTAGTTGTAAAAAGACGCCTTAGCTCTGACTGAACATAGCAACTTGTTCAGGTTATAGGTGCGATATGGAACTTGGACTCCGGGGGAAAAGCGAACGGAGGGAGATGTTGTTTGGCAGAAAGTTTGGGAAGCGCGAGGCGATGTTCCGGACTTCAGTTGAGTAGCCACGACTCTTCTTTCGCACGCAAGATGCGAACCCGGGCTCCAGTTGAGTAGCCACGACTCATCTTTCGCACGCAAGACACGGACCGGGGCTCCAGTTGAATAGCCCCGACTCATCTTTCGCACGCAAGACGCGAACCCGGGCTCCAGTTGAGTAGCCACGGCCCAACTGCAGCTCTCAAGACGTGGATCCGGCTCTCGACGCAACAAAAAAGACCCGCGTCTCGGCAGACAAACCTTTGCACCGAGAGACGGGTCTTCGCATACCGCTATCTCAATACTGAACGAGGGAGCGGCAATCGATGCCGGCCAGCTTCTCGCGGCCGTCCAGATAGCTAAGCTCGATCAGGAAGGCAGCGCCGACGATCTCGCCGCCGAGCTGGCGGATCAGCTGGGTAGCCGTGGCGATCGTGCCGCCCGTCGCGAGCAGGTCGTCCGCGATAAGGACGCGTTGGCCCGGCGCGATCGAGTCCTTGTGGACGGCCAGCTTATCCTTGCCGTATTCAAGATCGTAGGAGGCTTCTACCGTCTCGCCGGGAAGCTTGCCGCTCTTGCGGATCGGAACGAAGCCGACGCCGAGAGCCAGCGCGAGAGGAGCGCCGATGACGAAGCCGCGAGCCTCGGGCCCGGCGACGACGTCGATCTGAAGATCCTTCACGAGTTCTTTGATCGAGTCGATCGCCGCTTGATAAGCCTTGCCGTCCTTAAGCAAGGTGGTAATGTCTTTAAACCGAATCCCGGGCTGCGGGAAATCGGGAATCACCCGAATGTAATCCTTGAAATTCATTCTTCTTAAGACTCCTTCCAGATCGGATCATGAATAGAATTATACACTTCGCGCGGATGAATGGCTATGCTTGCCCTATCCTATGCCTTGCTCTTGCCTTACTCCTGCCTTGCTCTAGTCTTGCTCTTGCCTATCCCTGAAGCAGCCATTTTTTGAGCTCTTGAATCGGCTTATGCGCTAACGCCGACAGCTCGGCCTGCTCCTTCGCCCGGCGGTAGCGTTCCGACAAATCAAGCTCCTTGCGAGGAGGAGACGCGACGCAGGAGAAGGTGGATCGGTTCATCGAGAGAAAACCGAGCTCGAGAAACACTTCCTGCATCATCCTAACGGTAGCGAGCGGCCAGCCCGTCGATTCGGATACCCGCCTTAAGAATCCGTCCGGGGCATCGATCCAGCTCTCTTGCTTGCGGAACATCGTGTAGACCTGCCCGAATTGCACCCGATCGGGGAAGGGTCTCCCTCTCTCCGTTCCGGCGGCTTCCCCCGCGAAAAGAACGATTTCCTCTAATTTGTCGCGATATCGGGCGATCATCCGCTTAAGGCCGTCGGCTTGGTCCATCGAATCGGGCAGCCCGGCGAGAACGAGAGTCCACCCGGCCTGGGCATCCGCTGGCGCCTTTTCCTCCGCCGGGGCTTCATATTGCTCCAACTGCCGCAGCAGCGGCCCTTCCCGCTCTTCGGTCAGTGACGTATATGCCGCGAGATAAGCTCCCGCGCCGACAAGCCGTTCCAGCTCGCTAAGCTCCGCGCGGGGAGGACAGAGAACGAGCAGCCTCCGCCCTTCCTCTTCGAGCAGCTTGCCGACCTTGGCGAGGATCGGTTCCCCGCGATGATCGCGCACGGCGGGCTTGCTTTTCTTAAAGTCCTGCAGCATGAACTGCACCCGGCGGCTGCCGTTCCATTCGTTGACGGCGAGTTCGCCGAGCAGATCCATGTCGGCACCCGAGCGGAGCAGCGGCAGGGATTCCGCCATTCCGAAGCCGACCGCCTCCAGGCGGCGACCCTTCTCGACCGCGACCAGACGAACGTGGTTGCCTTCCTTGCCAAGCGCGCGAGTGTCGGCAACGGACACTTCCCTTAACACGATCCGGGGAGTCGGGTTGCCGTTGCCGAACGGCTCCAAGCTCTTGAGACCTTCCGCCGCCTCCAGGGTGAGCTCGCCTATCGAACAGACCAGATCGACTTTTTTGCTCGGAATCCAATCCTCGGCCGATATTCTCTCCTTGGCCAGCCGGGATAGCCGAATTCCGAGCTCCTCCACATTCTGCCGGATCAATGTCATTCCGGCAGCCGCTTCGTGGCCTCCGAAATGATCCAACAAATCCGCGCATTCGGTTAACGCATCGTAGAGATTAAAGCCTTCGATCGAACGGGCGGAGCCTTTGCACTTGCCGGTTGCGGGATCGTGCGCGAGAATGATGACCGGCCGGTAATAGCGCTCCACCAGCTTCGAGGCCACGAGTCCCGCGATCCCGGCGTTCCAGCCGTCGCCCGCAAGCACGATGGCCTCCGGCATTCGACCGTCCCTCTCCGCAATCTGCGCCTGCCAAAGCTCCTCCGCTTGAACGACCGTTTCCTCTACGAGCTGTTGGCGCTCCTTGTTCAGTTCGTCCAATTTCTCGCTTAGCTCTCTCGCTTCCGCTTCGTCCTCCGTCACCAGAAGCCGAACGGCCCCGTCCGCCCGTTCGAGCCTGCCTCCCGCGTTCAAGCGAGGAGCGAGACCGAACGCGATTCTTCCGCTGGTCAGCTTGGAGAATTCCGTTCCGCTCGCCTCGGCCAACGCCCTGATTCCCGGAGAGGGATGGTTGACCATGCGACTTAATCCCAGTCTGACTAGGGAGCGGTTCTCTCCGGTGAGAGGCATCAGATCGGCCACGGTGCCGATCGCCGCGACATCCGCGAACGCGGGCTCGATCTTGCCGAGCATCGCATGCGCCAGCTTAAAAGCGACTCCCGCTCCCGACAGCCCTTTGAACGGATATCGGCAATCCTCCTGCTTCGGGTTGACCAGCGCGATAGCCGCCTCGGGCAGCTCCGCCGGAGGCTCGTGGTGATCCGTCACGACCACGTCGATGCCTCGTTCCCGGGCATAGGCGATTTGTTCCGCCGCGCTGATCCCGTTGTCCACCGTAACGATCAGCCGGATGCCGGCTTCCGCCGCGAGATCGATCGCTTTCGGATTCAAGCCGTAGCCTTCCAGGCTGCGATGCGGGATGTATGTATCGAAGACTCCGTCAAGCCGCTTCAGAAGCCTAATCATCAGAGCGGTCGAGGTTACCCCGTCCGCGTCGTAATCCCCGTACACGCGAATTCGCTCCCGGTCCTTCAGCGCTCTTCGGATCCGTTCCGTCGCGATCTCCATGTCCTTCATCAAGAACGGATCATGGAACTGCTCCTCGCCTGCGTTCAGCAACAACCGCGCCTCTTCCGGAGTCCGGTATCCGCGCGACACGAGCAGCCGGGCAATGAGCGGCGGAAGCTTAAGCGCCGAAGCCAGCTCCGCCGCCTCTCGTTCGTCGGCTTCTTTCAACAGCCAACGATAGGATTTTCTCATGCCGTACTTCTCCTCCTTTCTCGTTGCCATGCCTATCCGCCAAGCGGTTTAGACAAGTTCAGCTCCGCCCGAACCGAGGCTCTCCGCAGAGAATTCGAATCTCTTCCCTGCGGATCAAGCCGTCGATTCGGCGGAGCTGTCCCGCTTCCTCATTATTGCACGAAGGCTCCCAGTTCCTCTTCCTGATGATTGGACTTATAAGGATATCCGGGATCAAAAGGCTGAACGTGAACGTTCGCATCTGTAATATGCAAGAATCTCTTGGTAAGCTGCCTTCTCACCCGATGGGCGATATCCTGGCCTTCGAAGACGGTAATTCTCGGATTCACGCGGATCGTGAGATCGACGATAACGTAATGGCCGAGCTCTCTCGCCTTGAGGCCGTCGACCGCGACGACTCCGTCTACTCTTTGAACCGCTTCGAGCAGGGTTTGCGCGTCGACCTCGTCCAGGGTGTCGGCATCCGCGGAACGGATGACCCCGTGCACGAGCTGATAGCCCGACTTCATGACGAACACTCCGATAACGATTCCCGCAGCCGGATCGAGGAAATACAGCGATGGGACGTCGAAAATATCGCCGGTCATCGCCCCGACCGTTCCGACCAGAGCCGTCAAGGAAGCGAAGATGTCCGAACGGCTCTCCCCGCGGGAGGAATCCGCCCTCATTCCGAGTCCCGATTCGTACTTTCTTCGATAGCGTACGAGTCCTTCCCGCACGACGATTCCGAAAATAATGACAGCCACCGCGCTCCAGCCCGGCGCCTCCTCTACTCCCCTGATCATTCGGCGAAGGGAGGAGATGGCGATCTCTATTCCTCCGACTAGAAGCAGCGCCGAGAACACGATTCCGGCGACCGCTTCGGGAGGCAATTTGCGTTTATCCAGATGAGCCCGAGGAGCATGACCGACTCTCCTCATCTCCAGGTATGCAGTCGTTGCCGCTGCCGTATCGGCAGCCGAATGGCAGGCATCGGCGAGCAGCGCCTTGCTGCCCGTAATCCATCCGGCCCCTCCCTTGAGGATGGAGAGCCCCAGCAGTCCTAATGCGGACATGCCGGCCCCGTGCTCCGCGCCAGCGAACCGACTCTGAGACATATCGAGCCCTCCCCTGATCTTGCTATATTACGTATTCGTTAACCCTTACGACGCGTTCTGCGGCTTCGCCGTCTTATGAGGCTTCGCTTTGCGGCGAAGCAAGTGCCAGAGCGGGCTGGCGATAAAGATCGAAGATGCGGCGCCGATAAGCAAGCCCAGGATCATCGCGAGCGAGAACATCTTCAGCGCTTCGCTTCCGAAGGCGAACAGGCAGATGGCCGCGAACGCGACGGTAATGACCGTATTGATCGAACGGGTCAGCGTCTGGCTGATGCTCGTGTTGACGACTTCCGTCAGATCGGCGTCCGTCTTCAGCTTCGCGAAACGAAGGTTCTCGCGAATCCGGTCGAAGATTACGACGGTGTCGTTGATCGAATACCCGATAATCGTGAGGATCGCCAGAATGAACGGCAGATTGACCTCAAGACGGAAGAAGGAAAAGATCGAGATGACCATGAACGCGACGAACAGAAGGGAGATGACCGCCGAGATCGCGAAACGCCATTCGAAGCGAATCGCCACATAGATGACGATGCCGACGCTCGCTATCAGGATGCCGTACAGGGCATTGAGCTCCTGTTCTTTAGCGATCTCTACGTCTACGATATTAATCTCGAAGGAAGCCGATTCATCGAATTTCGATTTGAAATCGGCATCCAGCTTCTGCTGCTGCGCTTCCGTAAGCGCTTCTTCGAAGCGGATCGAGATGCGCTCCTCGCCGGAGGTGAACGTATACTTGCCGAAGTCCTCGGAGTTCAGAAACTCTTCCACCTTGGCCTTCTCGACAGGCTTGCTGACCGAGATGTCCACCGAGGAACCGGATTTGAAGTCTATTCCGTAGTTCATGCCGAATACGGATATGGAAACGATCCCTGCCAGGACAAGAATGATCGCGGCAATGAACACCGGGCGGGCCGCTTTGACGAAGTTGAAGTTCTGCCACTTATAGCGCACGGATCTCACTCTCCTTTACGCCATAATACGAAGGCTTGTTGAATCGGCCGCTCTTCACGATGAGCTGCAGCAGGAACCGCGTCAGGAAGAGGTTGGTCACGATGTTGATGATGATCGACGCCAGATGCACGACGGCGAAGCCTTTGACCGTGCCTTGGCCGATAAAGTACAGAACGGCGCCGACGATGATGTTCGTGATGTGCGCGTCGATGACCGTGCGGAAGCTGTTCTTATTCCCCGAACGAAGAGCGGACGAAACGCTCTTGCCGTTGCGAATCTCGTCCTTGATACGCTCCGCCGTAATGATGTTCGTGTCGACGGCGATCCCGATCCCGAGAATGAAGGCCGCGATGCCCGGCAGCGTCAGCGTGGCGTTCATCATCCAGAACACCGCGAGCAGCAGCCAGACGAACACGAGGAGACAGATACAAGCGATAAAGCCCGGCAGACGATAGAATACAAGCATGAACAAAAGAATGACGATGGAGGCGACGATGCCGGCAAGCGCGGTTTCCTCAAGCGACTTCTGGCCCAGCGTAGCGCCGACGCTCTGCGAGTACTTCTCCGTCAGGCTAAGCGGAAGCGCGCCTAGATTGATAACGTCGGCCAGCTCTTTGGCTTCCGCGATCGTGCGTTGGCCGGAGATCGTGGCGTTCCCGTCCGTCAGCGGCTGTTGAACGACCGGGTCGGACAGCATTTCGTCGTCCAGATAGATCGCAAGGTTCTGACCGACGAGACGAGTCGTGATTTCCCCGAATTTCTCCTTGTCCTTCACTTTGATCGAGATCAGCGGGTTGTTCAAATTATCGTAAACGACTTCGGCCGCGCCTTCGACGAAGTCGCTGCCGAGCAGCTCGACTTTGCAGTATCCGGCATCGGCCGCGCAGCCGCTCGCGCTGCGGAACTCCAGCTCGGCCGGCTTCTTCATCATCTCGCGAACGGTCGCCTCGTCGGACACCCCCGCGATCTTGATGCGGATACGGTTCTCTCCTTCCGTCGTGACTTCCGGCTCGGAGACGCCCGTCTTGTTGGCGCGGTCCTCCAAGCTCTTCGCGGTCTCAATCAGAGATTCCTTGGAGACGGGTCCGCTGCCCGTGAGCGGTTGCGCCTCGTACAGAATCTCGAAGCCGCCCTTCAGGTCGAGCCCCAGCTTTGTCGAATTGAGCAATCCGGGGCTTGTCCATATCATTGCCCCGAACGCCACAACGACGACAAGCACGAAAGTGAGCAGTCGTTTCATTATGCGTTGCGATCCCCTTTCAATTCTCAATGTTCCTATTATACCTACGCGCCAAAAAGGAAGTCAATTTGTCGAAAAGCGAGCAGCCTCTGCCAATATAAAGAAGGCAGCCAAGCGGCTAAATCGCCCGGCTGCCTTGCTTTTCGAAGAATGCTCCTTAACGCTTCTCTCCGCGATATAAACTTAAAGTGATGAAGTTCATATATTGATTGACCTTAAGGGACATGATATCGTTCACGACGGCATGCAGCGGCGGCGTCCCCGATTTGTAATATCTGTCGCTGACGCATTCCCAGATGTCTTGTCCCGTGACCTGCTCGTAGCCGATCATCCGAAACTCCTCCGCCTTATCCATGCAGAGCTGCTCGATCATCCGGTTCTTCTCCGCTTCGCTAAGCACGTCGTCCCGTCCCTCTTCTACTTCGCGATCTTCCATGCGCAAGCCTCCTCGTCTTACCGTGTACCCCCCAACATCGTCACTAGTTAACTTCGATGCCCGTGCTTCGAAATCCTCCCTCGAAGCCTAAAATCTAATTCGGACAACTCCAGTCATGAAGAAGCGCCGATGAAGCATAAGCATGTACTAATACTCGGCCGTGAGAAGGGGTTGCCATGTCCAAACGCAAGCAATCGTTCATTCAAGGAGCCATGATCCTGCTGGCGGCCGGCTTGCTGAATCGGCTACTCGGCTTCGTGCCGCGGATTGCGCTTCCTCGCATTATCGGCGCCGAAGGAGTAGGGCTCATTCAGCTCGTCTATCCCTTCATGATCGTTATCCTGACGATCATTACCGGCGGGATTCCGCTAGCCGTCGCTAAACTGGTCGCGGAAGCCGATTCTCGCGGACAAGCCGGGAGGATCAAGCGTATTCTCCGGACGGCGATGGGGCTGTCTCTCGGGGCCAGCCTCGCCACCGCGGCCGCTTGCCTCGCCATGGCCGATTGGATCTCGACGACGATCATGACCGATTCCCGGGTCGGAACCGCATTCGTTACGATGATTCCGGCGCTACCGCTCATCGCGGTCTCTTCCGTATGGAGAGGTTACTTTCAAGGCAAGCAGAACATGATTCCGACCGCGATGTCCCAAACGACGGAGTCTCTCGTCCGGATCGTGCTAACTCTGCTGCTGACTTCTCTGCTGCTTCCATGGGGACTTCACGCCGCGGCTGCCGGAGCGATGGCCGGGCTCGTCATGGGGGAGCTGGCCGGTCTGCTTATCCTGTGGAGACAGCTGAGGATCGACTCCCGAAGCCGATCGTCCAAGGCGGAAGGGGAGGCGGGTCCCCCGGACGCTTCTTCGCCGGACGAAGAGCGCGCCATGCCGCGTCATTTGTTAGGAATCGCGCTTCCGGTAACGGGCAGCAAGCTGATCGGTTCCCTATCCTATCTGCTCGAATCCATTCTCACGGCCAAAAGCCTGGTCGCGGCCGGAATCGCCGTCTCCGTCGCCACTTCCTTGTACGGCGCGCTTCAGGGCATGGTCATTCCGCTGCTGATGCTGCCCGGAGCGCTTACCTACTCCCTTGCCGTCTCCCTGGTGCCGGCATTGTCCGACGCCGCAGCCCAAGGGGATTGGCCGGGCATTCAGAAGCGGCTGCACCAGTCGCTCAGGCTCGCGGTCGTGTCGGCCGCCCCATTCATCATCCTCATGTCCTTGCTTGCCGGCCCGATCTGCTCGCTCCTGTACGGGGACGATTCCATGGCCGGGATGCTGAGATGGCTGGCGCCGGTTGCCGTATTCGTCTATATGCAAGCTCCTTTGCAAGCGGCGCTGCAGGCGCTGAACCGTCCGGGCACCGCTCTCGTCAACACCTTCGTCGGCGCGCTGGTCAAGCTTTTTCTTATCGTGCAGTTAGCCAGCCGTCCGGACCTCGGCATTCAAGGAGCCATCATCGCTGTGGCCGTCAACATGGTCTTGGTTACCCTTCTCCACTGGTTCAGCGTCGCCAGGCTTACCGGCTTCCGGCTGATGCCGACCGATTTCCTGAAGGTAGCCCTCGCGATGATCGTCACCGGGGCCTGCGCTTTGGCGATTTGGAATTGGGAAGCTCTATCCAACGACACGCTGCGGCTAGTCGCCGCCTCGTTCGCCGCCGTTGTCGTTTATGTCCTTCTGCTCGTCTGGCTTAAGCTGATCGATCGCTTGGATGTCGCGAGAATTCCCGTGCTTCGCCGTTTATTCCGGTAATGCCTCCGGCTTATTTTTTCTTATTGACGTAAAGCTTGCCATGCTGGTCGACGCTGCAGAAATAGACGTTTTTAAAGCTGCGAATCCCTCTCTGCCGAAGTTCGTTTTTGAGCCAGAAACGGGTTTTGCCCAGCTTCTCCAGATTGTCGTCCTGGACTTTACCGTCCACGATAAGGGCGACCGGCAGCGGTTCGAATCGGAACTTCGCCTTTGGGGAAGCGCCGGCAGAAGCAGGAGGAGAGTCCGCGGAGGTCATCTTTTCCCGGGAAATGACGGACAGCTTGCCGATTTCTCTTTTGCCCATGATGCGGATCACCAGAAACACGAAGACGAACGTCAACGCCGTGCGAAGCAATAAGGACGTCAGCTCCAAGTCCCGATCCCTCCGGTTCTGTGAAGGTTAGTGCCCAGGCGCCTGTTATTGTCACCTTGCCTCATGTCGCTCATTCAAGCGGATGCCGTGGAAAAAATGGCAGTTGCGAGGACGTCCGGCAAGCTTCTTGTACTAGCTTTCCGCCCGAGGCCATAGGCTGATACAAAATACTTGTAAAGGAGCGTGTCTCATGAAGTCCATTCCTCAAGTATCCGGCTTCCGCATCGCTTCACCTATCGTATCCGGGATCCTATGGGCCATCATCTGGCTGGCGGCCGGAACCTTGCTCGTGTCCTTGCTGCTCTATAGCTCATCCATGAACGAGAACGAGATCGTCCCGTGGGTATTCGGCGTGCACGGGTTCGCTTCCTTCTGCGGAGGATTCGTGTCCGCCCGGCGATCCGGAAGAAGGGGCTGGTACATCGGCCTCGCCACCGGTTTCCTCTATGCGCTGATCGTGCTGCTCTCAAGCTATCTGGCCAACGATATCGGCTGGACCGTGAGAATTCTCTCCATGCTTGGGATTTGCTGCGCGGCGGGCGCTTTCGGTGGAATGTTGGGGGTGAATACGGGATCGGCAGGGAAACGCAGGTAATAGGGCTTCGCGTTTTTTCTCCCATTTATGTTATACTATGGTCCGTATTTCCAAGCGGATTGCGGGGGAGAAATCTTGGTTCTGTTTCATTCCATGACGACCATATCGCTCTACACGGCCGGACTCGTCGCGCTTCTCCTTTGGTTCGGGACAGGCCGACAGCCGTTGGCGGTCGCCGGCGTATTCATGCGGACGCTATTCTCCTCCTGGCCGCGATTTTTGTTTTTTATTTCTTTGCTCGCCATTCTGCTGCTCAATAAGTTCGAGCTTAAGCTCGAAGCGCTGTTTCCGGTTACCTACGACCTGACCTCCGCGCTGACAGGTTGGGAAGGCAGCTGGCAAGCCGCGCTGCAGTCCGCGGTTGCCGCGGATGGGTTAACCGCTTTCTGCTCTGTCTTCTACCTGGTCGTGTTCCAGGCCGTCATGATTGCCTCCATCGCCATTTATACGTATCAAGGCAATCTTAAACTTTACTACGCCTTCTGCGTTTCTTTGCTATTGAATTACTTTATCGCGTTGCCGTTCTTCCTATTCGTCCCGGTCGACGAAGCCTGGTCGGTATCTCCTGGCATCCGATTTCTGATGCTGGACGTATTCCCCAGGTTCGAGACCGAGTATCGGCGCCTATCGGGTCTCGACAACTGCGTCCCGAGCCTTCACACCTCCATCTCGGTAACCATGGCGCTGCTCGCGGCCAGGTCGGGCAATCGGAGATGGGCGGTTTTTGCCGGGTTCAGCGCCGCCGTCATTCTGTTCTCCATTTTCTATCTCGGAATCCATTGGTTCACGGATATGGCTTTGGGCTTGTGCCTCGCCGCCGTCAGCGTCTTCATTGGCATTAAAGTCGGAGAACGGGCGGATCGAGTCTCCGGCGTCAAGGCCGACAGCTCCAAATCCAAGGTTCAGAGTAGGCCGGTCCATACGGCTTCCCGCTCCACGAGCTCTTAAAGCCTGGCGATTAGTTGATAATGCTTCCGAACGGCTTGTAACGATTGCTGACACGACAAAGCCCCTCCCGGTCGCTTCGAGAGCGCATTCCAGGAAGGGCTTTTGGCTGTGTTTGCCGAAGCGGCGATCTTAGGATTCGGCGCTTGCTTCCGCCTTCTCCGCCTTCGTTTCCGCTTTCGCTTCCGCCTTGGTCTCGGATTTAGCCGAAGCCGGAGATGCTTCCACCACGTTGTTGATCGCCGAGCGATCGAACGTCAGCTTGGTGACGTCGTTCACCTTCAGGACGACCGTATCGTCCGTAATCTCGGCGATCGTTCCGTGAAGGCCGCCGATCGTCGTGATCTTGTCGCCTTTCTTCAAGGCGCGCAGCATCGCGTTGCGAGCTTTCGTCTTCTTCTGTTGCGGACGAATCAGCAGGAAGTAGAAGATGACGAACATAAGCACGAATGGTAATAAAGTTGCCATCTAATGTCCCCTCCTCTCTTTACTTAGAAACCGCTCTCGTTGTTAGCCATCCCGTATTTCTCGAAAAACTCGTCTCGGAAATCCCGCAGCCTGTCCTGCCGAATCGCTTCCCTGACTTGCTCCATAAGATGAACGAGGAAGTGCAAGTTATGAATGGTCGTCAAGCGAAGGCCGAACATCTCATCCGCGCGAATCAAGTGGCGAATGTAAGCCCGGGAATAATTGCGGCAAGCGTAACAGGAGCATTCCGGGTCCAACGGACTGAAGTCGCTTACGTACTTGGCGTTCTTGACGACCAATCTGCCTTGGCTGGTCATCGCCGTTCCGTTCCGGGCGATTCTCGTCGGGAGGACGCAATCGAACATGTCGATTCCTCTCATGCTCCCCTCCACCAGGCAATCCGGTGAGCCGACTCCCATCAAATATCGGGGTTTATGGGTCGGGAGCAAAGGTACGGTCTCCTCCAGCATCTCGTACATGAGATGCTTAGGCTCGCCAACGCTCAGTCCTCCCATAGCATAACCTGGGAAATCTAGCGAAGTCAAATCAAGGGCGCTCTGCTTGCGCAAATCGGCATGCATCCCCCCCTGAACGATGCCGAATAGGCCTTGATCATGAGGACGCTTATGTGCTTGGAGGCAGCGTTCCGCCCAGCGGCTCGTTCTCTCGGTCGATTGTTTCACGTATTCGTAAGTCGCCGGATACGGCGGGCACTCGTCGAACGCCATCATGATATCCGAGCCGAGCGAGTTCTGAACCTCCATCGCAACCTCCGGAGAGAGGAACAGCTTGTCCCCGTTCAGGTGGGAACGGAAATGAACGCCTTCCTCGGTAATCTTCCGGTTCTCGCTTAAGGAGAACACTTGGAAGCCGCCGCTGTCGGTCAGGATCGAGCGATCCCAGTTCATCATTTTGTGCAGGCCGCCCGCTTCCCGGACGAGCTCGTGTCCCGGCCTCAAAAACAGGTGGTAGGTGTTGCTAAGGATAATGTGCGCGTTAAGGTCCTTGAGCTCCTCCGGACTAATGCCCTTGACGGTCGCTTGCGTTCCCACCGGCATAAAAGTCGGGGTCTCGATGACCCCGTGAGGGGTATGGACCCGTCCCAGTCTCGCTCCCGTCTGGGCGCAGGTCTTGATCAATTCGTATTTTATGGCTGACATGATTGCTATAGCCTCCTGGCATCTTCGGGTTGGGACTAAACGATAAACATAGCGTCGCCGAAGCTGAAGAAGCGATACTCCCGCTCGACCGCCTCGCGATAAGCATTCAGCACGGCTTCCCTCCCCGCCAAAGCGCTGACCAACATGACAAGCGTCGACTTGGGCAGGTGGAAGTTGGTGAGCAGAGCGTCGACCATGCGGAAATCATACCCCGGGTAGATAAAAATGTCCGTCCATCCGCTGGATTCGGAGACGGGGCCACCTTCGAAGCGCTGTCCGATCGTCTCGAGCGTTCTGGCCGAGGTGGTGCCGACCGCCACGATCCGTCCTCCCTCGGCTTTCGTCCGGTTCAGCAGCTCGGCGCTCTCCGCGCTGACCGAATACCACTCGGAATGCATCTCGTTCTCGTCGATATTCTCGACCGACACCGGACGGAACGTCCCGAGTCCGACATGCAGCGTAATCCGGCAAAGCCGAACGCCGGCTTCTTCGAGCTCTTGCAAGAACGCCTCCGTAAAATGGAGCCCTGCGGTCGGAGCGGCCGCGGAGCCCTCGTGCTTGGCATAGACGGTCTGATAACGTTCGCGGTCCTCCAGCCTTTCCTTGATATAAGGAGGAAGCGGCATCGTGCCCAGCTTGTCGAGAAGCTCGTTAAAGATGCCTTTATACCGGAAGCGGATATGCCTGGCCCCCATGTCGCCTTCCGCCTCGACCACCGCCGTCAGCAAGGGCTCGCCGGTCGCTTCGTCCGATCCGAAATTCAGCACGCTGCCTACCCGTATTTTTTTGCCCGGCCGTACGAGCACTTCCCAAGCATCGCCTTCGAGTCTCTTCAATAGAAGCAGCTCGACCTTGGCCCCGGTGTCGGCCTTGACGCCGTACAGCCTAGCGGGCAGCACGCGGGTATCGTTCAAGACGAGAGTATCGCCCGCCTTCAAATATTGCTTCATATCGGTAAACGAGCGGTGTTCCGTCTCCCCCGTATTCTTATGCAGAACAATTAGCCTGGAGGAAGTTCGGTCCGCTAGCGGAGTCTGCGCGATAAGGCGCTCCGGAAGTTCGAAATCAAAGTCGCTTACATTCATCAATTGCCATCCTTCTCGATCGTAACGTCCTTATAGTAGTATTTCAGAATAGATTGGTAGTCATACCCTTGATCGGCCAAAGCTTTGGCGCCCCATTGGGACATGCCAAGCCCGTGGCCGTAGCCCTGCCCGCTGATGATAAAGCTCGGTTCCGGCGTTACGGAACGCAGCTTGCCGTCCGCTCCCATCACGGTGAGATTGCCCGAGACGGAGCTGACTCCGTTCGCTCCTTGAACCTGAAGGCCGGAAGAAGAAGTCTTCTCGGTCGTTTGCCCGTTCGATTGAATCAAGGAGATCCGTCCGGTCTCCTCGATCTTGAACAACGTGCTCTTGATCCCGCCGAGCGCTCCGCGAAGATTGTCGGGATACCCGACGTCCACGACCTTGCCGTTCGCTTTGATCTCGATCGCGCGTCCGGACGGCCCCGTCTGGGACACCTCAAGCGTCCTTAACGGTCCTTCGATGGCCGTCTTGGCCCGCTTATTGATCGCCGTAAGAAGCTCGTCCGGGGTCATCGGCGCTTCAATCCAGCTGTAGACCGTGTACTCGGGCACGATCTCCAGCGTAACGACCTTGTCTCCCTTGTTCAGCTTGGCTACGGGCTCGACATTCGTTAGAATTTGCGGGCTGGAACGAACGGCGACTCCGTCGCCGGTGACTTCGAACAGTTTGATTCCCGCCTCGTTCTCCGCTCCGCTGTCGCGAAGCAGGTCGCTTCTTATGTATCCGGTCGTCCCGTTCTCCAGTACGACCCGGTGCCAGTTCAGCTTGCCCTCCTGGGGACCCGAATCGGGACTTACGACCGCGCTGGCCAAGTAGTTCGTGACATTCTCCCAGATTTCCGTGGCGTTATCCGCCGTAATCCCGCCGGCGTTCGAGGAGAAAACCGCGGAGATCGCCTTCCCGCCGTAGGTAAGGATCTCGCCTTCCGTCGCCTTGACGGCCGCGATCGATTGGGCGCTCTCTCCCTTGATTCCGGAATAAACCTGGCTTAGGGTCGTGTCCACGACGTTGGCGATCTGGAAGCCTACTCCCAAAGACAAGGAATAAGTGCGGGCCGCCACCGCCTGGGCCTTCTGGGCTTCGGCCGGCCAAGAGGAGTAAATCTCGGAGCCGACGACCGAGTACAAATACTGTTCGAGATCCACTTCGTTCACGACGGCCAGGTTATTGTTCAGGACGCTGATCTCGATGTTCCCCCGGTAGGTCTGCTTGCTGCGCTCCACCACTTGGATGCCGGCGTCGCCGGACGGTGCCGCCGTTATCGCGGTTCCCGCAGCCGTGCCGACGGAATACAGGTTAACGGGCTTGTTCTGGGCGCCGTTAACCGTCATGTCGTTACGAAGGACGACGTATGCGCTGGCGGCGTCCGGAGTCTTCGAAGTGACGCCCTCGGCGGCGGCCTTGAGCTGAATCGCGCTTAAAGCGGTCGCATCGGAGGCTTGTCCGATTCGGACGTAATAACCCGCCATGCCGCCGGAAACTTTGTAAGCCAGGAAGGCGTCGAGTCCGGCATTCCCGAGCTTTGTCACCGCTTCCGACGCGGCGGCTTCGCTGTCGTAGGGACCCGACTCCACGGCCAACGGCCCCAGAACCGATGCGGGGGTCAAGGTTTGGGCTCCCAACGTGTAGGCGGCCGTATTCCACTTGGCCAGAGCGGACGAAGCGGCGGAGGCGCTTGCGTAATTGCCTTCCGTTACTTGATAGACCGCCTTGCCGTTCTTCATCAGCATCGTAACGTAGACCGCGTTCGAGGAGCTTTGAATCTTCTTCAGCACGGAGATCGCCGTCGTCAGGTCGGCCGTCTCCAGCACTTTCGCTTTATAGCCGTCTACGGCAAAACGAATCGTCTGGCCGCCGGCGATCTTCGCGACGGCCGTTCCGCCCATCATGAGCTGCATGCCGGATTCGGATACGAGAGTAGCGGCAGGGGTCGTCGACTTGTATCGGCTGCCAAGGTCCGCGAATAGGGCGACTCGGATGTTGTCGGGTACCGTTACCGCGTTCGCGACGGCTCCGGTAGAACAGAGCGCGACGGCGGCGAGAAGCGTGCTCAGCATAGCCGTTCTGCCGATCGAGTGTCTGTGCCGGTGTTTCATGATGGTGTACCTCCGCCTTTCGTTTTCGATTGTGGAAGCGAACATACCCCGTCCGCGCAAGAGTCGTTCTTCCCGAACAGGCGGTAGCGATTGCGTGCTACCAGCTTGTAAATCAGCCGACTGATTCCCCGGAAGCCCGGCCATTCGCCGATCGCCCCGATCCACCTCAGGGAACGGACGTTGCGAAGCAGCCTCATTACGCCCTCCGAGCCGGAATACAGGCGTCCGGACGAATCGATCACATGCATCTGAGCCAACAGCTGCTCCGCCGGTACGTTCGTCAGAGCAGGCAGCGCGCGATATTCGCCGCGCTGATAAGCCTGGATCGAAACCCATTCTACCGGCTCTTGGGAATCCAGCTTCCGCAGCTTATCCATCGTAGCCAGGCAAAGATTGCATTGACCGTCGTAAAGAGCGATTAAAGAAGAGGACGAGACGCTTCCGTTCGCGTTTGTCGCGTCTAACCGCTTGCCGCTCATGACGGCTCCGGAATCGGCAGCCCTAGATGGCGATACGCGGCCGTCGTGACGACGCGGCCTCTAGGCGTTCGCTGAAGGAAGCCGATCTGCAGAAGATAAGGCTCGTAGACGTCCTCGATCGTCTGGCTCTCTTCGCCGATGGAAGCCGCGATCGTATCGACGCCGACGGGACCGCCTTTGTATCGCATAATCATGGCTTGGAGCATCTTGTGATCGATCGCGTCGAGTCCCATCGGATCGACCTGGATCCGCTCCAGCGCTTCCTGCGCCAATTGCTCGGTGATCATGCCGTCGCCTCGAACCTGCGCGTAATCGCGAACCCGCTTCAGCAAGCGGTTGGCGATCCGCGGAGTGCCCCGCGACCTTCGCGCGATCTCGCGCGAAGCCTCTCCGATGATGCCCACGTCCAGCAGATCCGCCGTCCGCGAGACGATAAAGCTGAGCTCGTCTTCGGTATAGAACTCCAGCCGGCTGACGACGCCGAAGCGGTCTCTCAGCGGGGCGGACAGCAGCCCGGCGCGCGTCGTCGCGCCGATCAGCGTAAACTTCGGCAGGTCGAGCCGAACCGAGCGTGCGCTCGGGCCTTTGCCGATGATGAAGTCCAGGGCGAAGTCCTCCATCGCGGGATAGAGCACCTCTTCGACCGTCCGGTGCAGGCGATGAATCTCGTCGATGAACAGAACGTCGTTCTCCTGCAGGTTCGTCAAGATCGCCGCAAGGTCTCCCGGCCGCTCGATCGCGGGTCCGCTCGTCGTCCGAATGCTGACGCCAAGCTCGTTGGCGATAATGTTGGACAGCGTCGTCTTGCCCAGTCCCGGAGGGCCGTACAGGAGCACGTGATCCAACGCCTCGTTGCGCATCTTGGCCGCTTCTATGTAGATTTTCAAATTGTCCTTGACCTGTGCCTGACCGATATATTCCGCCAGGTACCGCGGACGAAGACTGAACTCCGCCGCCTGGTCTTCCATCATCAGGTTCGCCGTTACGATCCGGTCCTCCATCGCTCCCCCGCCTTTCCCATAATGCCGCTAGACGCTTGACGAACTTATCCTTGGAAAAGTTGCTGCAGCGCCTTCTTCATCAATACGTCGGTCGTCTCGGTGCCGCTTAAGCTGCCCTTCATCGCGTTCCAGGCCTTATCCAGCTCGACTTCGCGATAGCCTAGCCCGAAGAGAGCTTCCTTGGCTCCCGCCCATGCCTCGTTCGTCTCCGATGTCGCCGGAGCGGCATCCATCGAGAGCTGAAGCGTCGTGGCCGCCGCCCAGCGATCGTCGACGACTCCCAGCTTGTCCTTCAGATCCAGCACCATCCGCTGGGCCGTCTTCTTGCCGATGCCCGGCAGCTTCGTCAGGAAGGTCAGGTTCTCCGACTGGATCGCCGCCGCGACGACCTCCGGCTTGCCTCCCGCCAGCACGCCCAGCGCAACCCGAGGGCCGATACCGGATACGTCCAGAAGCTTGCGGAACATCGCTTGCTCCTCGCGGGTCGCGAAGCCGAACAGCTGAATCGCGTCTTCCCGGACGTGATGGTGGATATACAGCACGACCGGCTCTTCCGATTTCGCGAAAATATACGGATTAGGCGTGAATACGCGGTAACCGACATCGCGCACGTCGACCACGACGTATTCGGTGTCCAGGTGAACTACCTTGCCTCTTAGAAAATCGATCACTTCGGAGTCACTCCGTTCACTCTATCATTCAATACGATGGAATGGGCATGGCAGATCGCGACGGCCAGAGCATCCGCCACGTCGTCCGGCTTAGGAACGGCGGACAGCTTCAGCAGCCTCTTCACCATCTCTTGCACTTGCTTCTTCTCGGCGCCGCCGTACCCGACGACCGATTGCTTGACCTGCATCGGCGTGTATTCGCCGACCGGTATGTTCCGCTGCGCCGCCGCCAGAAGAAACACGCCTCTCGCTTGGCCGACGCTGAAAGCGTTCGTTACGTTTTTATTGAAAAAAAGCTTCTCCACCGCGATCGTCTCCGGCTGATACCGGTCCAGCAGCTGGCAGGACGCCTCGTAAATCTGCACCAAGCGCTGCTCGGTCGGCGTTCTCGCTTCCGTCTGGATGCAGCCGTATTGAACGGGCACGATCCGGTGACCGATCTTGTCCACGAACCCGAAGCCCATGATCGCGATGCCGGGGTCAATTCCTAGCACCCTCATTGAAGGAATCCCCGCTCTCTTATCTTGAAGTTATAAACTTGATTATAGCAAATGTACGCTAGAATGAGAACAAATAGACGAACATCCTTTCGGATCCTATCGTCGGGTAGTCGAGTAAAAGAAAAGACTGCCCCCGGCCGTTTGCCGCGTGAGCAGTCTGATAGAGTATCGTATGACATTTATGTGAGACGATGAACTTGCACGTAGTTGCCGACCTGATCGACGATTCGAATCGTTGCCGCGGCGGTCTTCACCGTTCCGTTGCTGTAGCGAACGGTGAAGACGAACGTATAGAGACCTTCTTCCAGTTCGCTGAGAGGTCGTCCCGCTTCCTCGCTTCCGAGAAGGCCCGTCCAATTCACCGGCGAGGCTGGATTTAGAGGCTTAAGACTCATCCTTAGAGTCTCGCTTGCTGCGGCCGTAACCTCAACCGGCTTCGTCGCCGAGCTTCCCGTATCGGTCGTTACGGCATCCAGAACGAATGCTTCCCCGGCCCAGAACCAGTCGGCCGGCCTTGGAGATGTCGGATTCTTCTCGTTATAGGCGAGGCGGTTCGCTTCCCATTCCTCCGTATGCCGCACGTAACCCGTAATCCCTAGAGGAAGTACCGCTATGGCATGGGTTGCCGTAACCGCCGGCGCCTTGCGGTCGCTCACGGTCATCGTAACGGTCCAACTGCCGACTTCGCTGAACTTCTGCGAGGGTCCGGTTGTCGGATAAGGAGAATTCAAAACGTAGGAATAGGTTCTTACGGACCCTGTCGGCGACGTGATCTTGTAGCTGACGTCCAGCGCATCGTCGTCGGGATCCGATACCAATGAGCTCAAATACACCGTATCTCCCTCGTATGCGGGAATCGGACTCCAGCTGAAGTCGCCGGTCGGCGGCTTGTTCGTGATGATAACGAAATACTTCGGAGAGCTCCACTCGCTCCAATCATATCCGTCGAAGACGCGGACCGTCACATAGAAGTTTACTTCTTCCGCGATATCTCCGGACGGGATCCAAATCTTCGAGCTCGAACTGATTTCGCCCGAATTCATATACGAGTATCCGCCATATTTATAGATCCTTACCTGATACTTCGTCTGCAGATCCGCGTCCGCGTCCGAATACGTCCATTGGAACGTCGGTCTCGCCGTTTCGAAGACGGTCGGATTCGTGGAATCCGTACTCGCCGGCACGGTTACGCTCGCCGCGGGCTTGCGGTTGACGATCGTCAGGCTCCCGGCGGCCTCATCCGTGAGTCCATAGCTGTTCGTAACGACCTGCCGAATGGTAAACTGCCCAACGCTGTTGAACGTCTTCGTCCAGGTCGTTCTCGACGTGCTCGCGAGCGATTCCCCCGAAAGCGCCGCCTTTATGAAGTATTGATGAGGAAGCATCGTCCGGTCGCCATCCTGCGGGTCGCTGGCCGTCGAGTCGATCGTCACCGGTACTCCGCGATACGTTAAGATAGGGTTGGTCGTAAAACCTGCTTTGGGCGGCTGTACTTGCGTAGCCGCTTCAACGTCGAATTCCCATCTTGCCCACTCTTCTCCCCAAGCCCCATACTCGTCTTGAACCTGCAGCTCAAGAACGTAGTGCCCGCTCATGATTACCTTCGTCGGCGGCTTATCGATGTACTGATAAGCGGTCGAGTTCGGGACGAGCATCCTCCAGCGCTTCGTAAAGATCCCGCGGGTCGATTGATAATCAAGCCCCGTTGCTTCCGTCGAATAGGCACCGGTCGATGGATTGTATCGGTCCGGATCGTAAGAATAGTCGGTTACCGTTACTTTCCCGCTGCTATCCGCGTTTCCGGCAAAGGTCGGAATCGGCCTGCGGTGAACCCGGATCGTGCCGTTCACCTCGTTCGAATCCTGGCGATAGCTATTGAAGGCCATATCCGGATAGAGATGATCCGGATTCGGATCGTCTCGCGTTTTAAACCGGAACGGATACTCTCCGGGGAGGCTGAAGCTCGTCACCGGCGTTGAATACGATTTCCCCGCGCCGCTCCAGGTTCCCAGCGAATTCAGGAACACGTTCGGATTATGCGAATAGATCCAGGCTTCGCCGGCCGTGATCCGCTTGTCCTCTTCCGGATCGTCGAACGTCACGTCGTATGTCAGAGGCTCATTCACCAGCACCACGCCGTAGATTTTACCTATCGACGCCGTACTTACCGGCTGCGTCGAAACGTTAAAGAACGAGACGCCCGGTTGACCGCGGCTGATCACGCCATACTTGCCGCTCGTCCAGCCCGTATCCGGGATTGTCGCTTGCTTCAGCCGGTTCACATAAAGCGCGAAGCCGGTTCCTTCCGGAACGAACTTCAGCGTGTACGTTTGGCCGGAGACGATCGGATACGCCTTCGAGAAGACAATCGAAGTCGCGCCGCCCACGGTCTTCTTCACCTTCAGCTGGCCGTCCTCGAATTCCGCGCTGTAGTAATTGTCCTTGTCCTGCGCGAGATACAGATAACCGGCACCCGCCGCGGATGCGTTGGTCGGCTTCAGATTGCCTTCCAGGCTGTGTCCTTCGTTTATCTTGCTTCCGAGCCATAGGTCGCTCGACGGCGTGCCGATGTCGTAGGCTTTCGGATACGTCAGCCCGCCCGTTGCGCTGAGCTTGTATACGTTGGCGGTATAGTAATAATAGTTCGTGTTGGAGAATTGGGCGTAAATCAAATATTCTTGATCTCCGATAGGCACAACCGTATACGGAAAAATGGCGTGTCCAACTCCATTACGATCCGTGATCCACCAAGCCGCGGCTCCCGATCCGGACGTTCCGCTCAGAAAGACGCCGGAGAACGTTTGATTGCTCACGACGGTATAAGTCTTGGGGTCGAATACGACGACCTGCAGGTTGCCATCCGTATAGTTCCCCCACCAAGCATCTCCCTCCCCCCAGTAGTGGAAGAAGGTAACAAGCCCATCGGAGCCGACAAGAATTTTAAACGTACGCTGCCCCTTATCGTTATAATAGCTGCTCGCGTTCGGCGAGTTAAGCTTCAATAGCTTCTTGTATTCGCCGTTAGGCGTCAAAGCAATGGCATAAACGCCGTCTACTGTCGGCTGCGAGGTCCAGATATTCCCGATCTTGTCAACCGTATAGATCGCATCCGTCCTCTCCGTTTTATAGACTTGATCGTACGAGTTCCCTCCATAGTAAACTTTATAAGTAGAAGTCTCCTCCAGCTCCGCGGGGTAATCCCATATTTTGAGAAGCTTCCCTGCGGAATTGTGGATCGTAATCTTCGGTCCGCCGACGTAGTAGCTCGGGCGGCTAATGGAATAGTAGTTTCGATTGTCGTCTACCCCGACAAGCATATAAGCCAGCGGTCCGCTTGGCGGTTGTTCGAATGCTGCCAGCTCTATGCCGTTAGGATCGAAGATAATCGTGTTCCCGGTGTCAAACGATCCGGCTGTATTCACGTAAATGTTGTTGCTGCTCTGGGAGTAGTATTGCTGCAGAAAATAATGAGTATGGTAGTAGCCTGTATGATAACCGATCGAGCTGCCCAGATCATAGGAAATTCGGCTGTATCCGGCCGCCCCCGGAATCTCGGTTACCTTATCTCGAATAAAATACTCTGCAAGAGTTTGCGGTACCGCATATCCGATAATCCCCTTGTCATCCGCATAAAGACTATTGACGTGCGCGTACTCGTTGGAGTTATAGTAGTCCCGCACGATCCCCATCAAAACGTTAGCTTTAATGATCGCCCCGTTATTGCGGTCGACCACCGTCGTCACCACGTTTCTGGCATTCCGGAGATAAGCGGTTATATACAAGCGTTCTCCTTTAATCATCACGTTGAAGTAATAAACGCTATCCGCTTGGGGATACACTTGGCTTGCAATCTGCTGCATCTTCCGGTTGTAAATGGTCAACGTGATCTGCGGATAACCCGCGTATTCGCCATTGCTCGCCAGATAATAAATATATTTCTCGTCCGCATATATTTTCGTGTAGCCATCAATCGTTCCGAGATGCGTAATCTGGGCCGTATTTTGGATGCTCGCGTATAGAGTACGGTCCACAAAATCTTCCCCGTAGTAATTGTCCGCCACGCCCCATTGCTCGTTGAACATGCCCAGGTTCGTCTTATAGTTCTTCGTCGATAACGTTTCCTGGTTGTACACCCATCCGGACTTATCGCCGATCGAACCATTCGTGAGGGAAGCAACCGTGCCGGTATTATAAAGCGTGGACATTGGCAAAAGGGTACGATCGGACGTATCCGTTTGGTCGGAGGAAGTAACGACATCGATCGTCGGCGCGAGATTGTTCACGATTAGCGTTCGCTCGCTCTCCGGCTGGGCATCCGTGCTCGCGCAGGATCCATACGTCTCGCAAGCGGTCTCCCGGAACAGATATTTGCCGACGCGGTCCGGCTTGAATACGTATGCCGAAGCTTCGCCTTCCTGCACCTTTACCCAGCCGTCATCGCTGAAGCCGTTGTTGGCCGCATCGTACTTCCTCTCGAAGGTATGCTTGCTAATGGTGTCTCCGTCCGTGCTGTACGCATTGCTCTGAACCCGAACGTTCCCTAGCCGAGTTTCTTCCGGAGGAACCGCGATCGTCGTCACCGGCGGCTGATCCGGAACGACCTCGATCGTGTGGCGGGCTTCCTCCGACCAAACATTCGAACTATTCTTAACATTCAGAATAATAGTTCGTGTACCCGGCGTATCAAACTTTATGTCATAGATCGGCCCTTCCTGTGCAACCGCATGATCCCAAGTGTACATGACAATGTCTTTGCCTTGCCAGTCAAAGGATTGCGAACCGTCTATCGGATACGGTAACGGCTGGCCAACCTTCACCTTCGTCGGGCCCGTAATGACCGCGACCGGTCCGGACGGCATCGGAGGTTCAGACGGCTCCGGCTCTGGCTCTCCAGTCGCTGGCGGCGGCGTTGATCCAGGCTTGAAGATCACGGTCGAACAGATCGCTAGGCTTGTCTCCTTCCTAGTACCATTCGTAAAGACAATAACCGCCCGCTGCTCGAATTTGGCCGTGTAGGTATCTCCGGTGACCTTCGATGCCTTGGTGGTATAGGTGAACGTTGCTGTCGCCTTCGTCTTGTCGCCGCTAGGCGTGACCGTTATCGTTTGCTGCTGCCCGCCTTCAGCGTCATGGCCATAGATGATCCATTTCGAGATCGAGCTGCTGGAGACGCCGGTGATCGCCGCATTGACGGTAACGTTCGTCGTTACGTCCTGGCCGGTGAATTCGACGGTGCTCGGGTTACAGGAACAGCTCGCGTTTGGCGTTCCGTTCTCGACGGCCAGCTTGATGGTGATCGTCTTCTCGACCGACGACGAAACGTAGCCACCGAACGCAAATAGCGTTCCCTTGCCGGTTAACGTCTTCGTCATTGAAGTGGTTCCGTTGAAGTCGCTTCGTTTAATGGTGATGGAGGAATTGACGGTTGAAGATGCTAACTGATTCGTCGTGGTCCCCGCGCCGTTATTGGAAAATTGAGCAACCATCTTATCGATATACTCCGGAGCGTTAAAGTACCCGCTAAATACAGCCCTCGTTTCCACCTTTACGGGAATCGAGATTGAATCCTGACCAACCGGGATTGTGTACTCGGAGCTGTCGGTCGAGATCGTCGTCGTGACCGCTTTATCGCAACCGAAGGCCGGCACAAAGAATGTTGCGTACCATACTTTTCCGTTGGTCTGCCGATGCTGCATCTGAACCGATCCTTGGGCGCAGAGCGTAGGTTTGGCCATGACTTTCGCATAATCCTTGCCGCCTTTATTGGCGACTGTAAAGGTTGGTGAACTGACACCATTGCCGCTCAGGGTACTGTATAGTAATTGGTTGACTTGAGCATTAGACATCGCTGACCATGACTGAGCAGCACCGCTAACAGTTATCCAGTTTCGATCTTCTAGGTTCCCGCCAGCATCAGCGTCGTTAGGGAAGCAACTATTCGTTACAGGGTTGTTACTGACATCGTATCCTAACCAGCGCTGATAGGATGTTCCAGCCACACAAACATCATTAGTAACTTCCCCCTTCCCCCATTCTCCAAATGGCTTATCATATACGATGAGTCCATAGAGGTTGTAAGTGGCCATCGACGCATCATATTTGTTGAAAGCTGATTTAATCGGAACTCCAATCCCTGTTAAGTACGCATAAAACTCTGCTTGGCTATTAAATTTACCGGTAGCCGCATCTGCAGAAGTCTTCTTAGCTTCCATTGGCCAACCACTAATTAGAATTAGAATTGATAGCAAAACGAGAAGGGATTTTTTAAACTGCCTTAACGCCATAAGGACTCTCACTCCTTAGTGGAGAAACTGAAAGTTAGCAGTTGAACACCCGATCCATCTAAATCGACCAAAACGTTACCAAATGTCTTCGAGGTTTTAACTGTTCTCAGTTTATCGAAATCGACCATTGCGGAATTATAGTAGCTCATGATCCAGTTAAACATACTGATTCCCGTGGAATCCCCGTACAACGCGACTAGCGCCATTCGTAGCTTGTTTTCGATTTTTACATTCCGACCACTTTCTTCATTCCAGAATAGACGATTAACGACTAATCGCATCGTAACTTTTTTACTAGCAAAGCTTGAGCTGTACGCTTTTTCTTGAAATAAGAATCGGAAATAGTAGTTGTCATTATCTACAGCCCTAGATTGAACAGCATAAGCAATTGCCAACGTTGCATCAGTTCCCGCAGAAGTCTCTGGCCAATAATGAGCACTCGCATATTGCTCATCCCCAGCCAGATACTTCACCATTTGATAGGCTTTCTTGTTTAGGTCAGGCGTAAGTTTTTCGCTGACACTATAGCCCTTGTACGGGCCTTTTGGCCCGTCCCAAAGAGAATCTTCGAACGTCAGCTTGCCGTCCTTCGCGTCGAAGTAGTGATAGGACACATGCGCGGGCATCGAGTATTCATAACCCCAGCCTGTCTTCGCGCTTTCCGTCTCTAGTTCCGCATCACTTATCAAGTTCCAAATATGAGCCGTACTATTCGCCCCATCCCATACCACGCGGCGGCCGAGTGCTTCGCTGACGAACCGCAGAGGCACGTAGGCGCGGCTATTCTTCAGAACAGGCAGTGTCCCCAGGTCCTTCTCAACTCCGTTTACAGTAGCCTTCTGCGAGCCGAGAACGAGCTGAATGTCGAGCTCATCCGACTTGATTGCAACCGAGCCTGCCGCTTCTTGATAATCCACGGTTGTCCCCAGCTTCTCGCTGACGAAACGCAGCGGAACGAGTACGCGCTTCTGCGAATCGGCGAATGGCTTAGCATCCGCAAAGGAAAGATTGATTCCGTCTAAAGCAACCGATATGCCGCTAGCTGCCGCAGCTTTCGTATTCGAGTTTGCGGGAGTTACCGTTAGAGCAACAACCGCAACCAATAGCAGAACGAGCAACTTTTTCATATCCCTTTTCCCCCTGAATGATAGTGTATTAGTCCTTCAAATAGTTCTTATCAACAGCAAAAAAAAAAGAAAGCACACGCGACGTAGTAACGATCGTCTGCGGGTTCTTCCTCGCGGTAATGCTTATGGCGTGGCAACGGGTCGTAGCCAACTTGTATGTATATATCTCATTATAGTTAATGCTTCCATTTTTCGTCAACTATCTGTCGAAAAAAGGAAGAGACCGTCAATTAGACGGCCTCATGACATCCTTGGCGGGCTCCTTCGCGAAATCGCTGAAGCTGGAGAGCACGTGGTTATAGTCGTCCCGGTCGGCGATCCGGATTCCATCCGCCAGCTCGCGCAGCTTTTCCTTGGACATGCTGCTCTCGAGCGATTTGATATCCAACTGGAAAAACGTCCTCATAATCTTCTCCTTGCGGGGAGGCCCATCGAACAAGGACAGGTTGCCGTCCCGGTCCAGCGAGATGTAGGCGGATTTGCGGCACTCCGGAGACAGGTCGTCCACTCTCTCTTCGACCCGGACCGTACCGGATGCGTCCATCGTCGGCATCCAATCGCGATGGGACTTGATCAGATTCATCGTCTCCAGCGTGGAGTGACGTCCCAGCATTCTCGTCTCCTCGCCGCATAAGTACTCCCGATGGAGCACGAGGACGACATCCGAATTCCAGCCGGACAGCTTGTCCAGCACGATCCCCCTCTGCGAGCTTTCCGGCTCGTAGGAGACGGGGAGGTTTTCCTCTGTTGGAGGAGTGGATTCGACCGCTATGGAGGCTGGCCGAAGATATTCGTTCATGAGATGGCCGGACACCCACGTACCGGCAAGGACGGCTGCGGCAACGACTCCCGCCCACATGCCTAATGTCCAAACCGGACGCCGAGTGCGCTTGAGACGCTTCTTGATTCCTTTGATGCGTAATCCAAACACCGGAATCCCCTTCTTTGCTTTTTTCCTATTGTTGCCCAGGGATTCCGGCATTATGCTTATTTCCTTACCAATTCACCCAAGGAAGACTTTGCTTGCGTTTCGATGCTTTCGGGCGCGGGGAGCTTTTGGCCTTCACTTTGGCTTTGGCCGCCGGCTTCTTGGACGGTTCGGACGCTTTCGCATTAACTTTTACTTCCGGTGCGGCTTCCTGCGTTTCATCCCTGATCGGACCGACCGTCCCGACAGGACCGATCGGCGTTCCCAACGGAGGAATGGTAGGGATCGGCGGAATCGGACCGAAGTCCGATACTCCTCCCGCGTACGGATTGGTTCCCGGGTAATCCGGATAGCCGTAGCCGGGCATGCTGTCCATCAGCGGCGTTGCGGCGAGTGGCGAGACGTCGGCAGCCGGAGAGACGGATGTAAAAGGAACGGCGTTCATTCCCGGGAAAACAGGCGAGCCTCCTGGCACTCCGTAATGGCTAGTCGTCGGAAAAGCCTGCGGAGCGAACGATGCGGGAGAGACGGCGGTCGGAGCGAAGGAGGTCGGAGCGAATGTCCCCGGATAAGGGACTCCCGGATTGGCATACGGAGCGATTCCCGCAGGGCTTATGGAGGTTCCCGCTCCCGGCCATTGCGGAGTCGACCCCGAGCAACCGCATGGCTGATAGGTTGCCGGAGCGAAGGCTGTCGGGGCGAACGAAGCCGGGCTTACCGCGGAAGCCGGTTGATAGACGGGAGCTCCGGATCCCGCTGCTGGGGAGACGAACGGCGTTGCGGCGCCCGGAAAAAAACTGCTGTAAGGCATGATCTCCTGCGAACCGGTCCACCCATGGCCTTTGGTCGAAGCGTAAGTACCGGCAAGTGCCTCCGTCGGGAAATTCAGCGGAACCGCGCCGATTCCGGGAATAGGCGGATACCCTTGCTCGTGGCCGAGTCCGCCATAGCCGGAACCATAGCTAGAGCTTGAACCGTAGCTAGAGCCAAAACCAGCGCCAATATCGGCGACGTGTCCTCCGCCATATTCATGGCCATGTGCTTTTCCGTAGCCTTCATGACCATGTCCGTACCCTTCGTGACCGTAGCTTTCTTTGCCGTACCCTTCGTGACCGTAGCTTTCTTTGCCGTATCCCTCGTGACCGTAGCTTACATGACCGACGTTGCCGTACCCTTCGTGCCCATGCTTTTCCTTGCCATAGCCTTCATGTCCGTACCCTTCGTGCCCGTACTTTTCCTTGCCATAGCCTTCATGTCCGTACCCTTCGTGCCCGTGCTTTTCCTTGCCAAAGCCTTCATGTCCATAACTTTCGTGACCGTAACCTTCGTGACCGTGAATTTCTTTGCCGTAACTCACATGGCCATAATGACCGTATTCTTGGCCTTTGCCGTATTCGACAGCCGCCTCGTGCTTGTGCTCGTGTTCCGGATAGGGCTCCATTGCCATTGGCGCAATCGCTTCGACCGGAGGAATCGGATATTGTTTAAAAAGGTCTGCGGAACCGTGCTCCGCATGCACCGGCCCGTAATGATGATGGTGATGGTGGGTCTCTTGATACACCGGCTGAGGCACCGGATACGGTGCGGGAGCCGGTACGACCGGTGCCGGCTCGGGGGCCGGAGCAACGGGAGTTTCCAGCACGGGAGGAACGGGCTGCGGAAGCGGCATTACGCCCGTATTCTTCTTATGATCGTGACCCGGCATGTCTTCCGTTCCCGGCATCGCGCCCGTATTCGCTTTGCCTCCGGGCCACCAATTCCCTTGGGAGGCGCCCGTTGACGGAACGGGAGTTGCGACGACTCCCGAACCGCCGCCTTCCCCGGAGGCATTCACCTTCGGAATATTAACGACCTCTCCGGTCAGAAGCACGTTCGGGTTTTTGAGTTGGGGGTTGGCTTTGATCATCGTGTCCAGCGGGATTCCCCACGCCTTGGAGAGCTTCCATAACGTGTCTCCTTGCGATACGGTGTGCTGGTGCATGATTTCATAGGCCGGCTTGGCTGGCATCGGAATCTTGACTTTCATTCCGACGTCGATAACATCCGGATTGGCGATATCCGGATTCGCCTGAAGCAGCTCCTCCGTGGTTACTCCATACTTTTGGGCGATGCCATGCAAGCTATCGCCTTTTTTGACCATATGGATTTTCAAGCCGTTCCCTCCTGATCGGGTGTAGATTCGCATGCGGGCGAATGTCCCGCCCGCACAATCCATACATCCTATGCAGCAAGTAGGCATTTGACATCCTCCCGCCAAAAAATCTGCGACCGCAAAAAAAAGATCTCCCAATAGCGCTTAGGCCATTGAGGAGATCTTTTTTATTTTCGGCTCGGAATTATCCTTCGTAACTAAAGCTCGGGTAGGAGCCCAGCACCCGCACCTGGCAGCCGATCGCTTCGATCTCGGCGATCGCCGCAGGCAGCAGAACGGAATCCATCGACATCAGGATATCGATGAAGAAGTAGTACACGCCGAGCTTCTTCTTCGTCGGCCTGGACTCGATCTTGGAGAGGTTGATCCGCCTCCAGGCGAAGGCGGACAGCACCTGATGCAGCGCTCCGGGGTAATCGTCCGGCAGCGTGATGAGGATGCTCGTCTTGAATTCCGTCGCGGACGGGTTTACGTATTCCTTGTTCCCCACGAGAAGAAACCGAGTGTAGTTGTTATCGTGGTCGGTAACGCCTTCCTGCAGCACGTCCAGCTTGTAATCCGCAGCCGCCGTTCTCGTTCCGATGGCCGCCCAGCCTTGGCCGGGATTCTCGGAGACGGTTCGGATCGCCTCGGAGGTACTGCTGAGCGTCTCCAGTTCGGCATTAGGGAGCGTCGCTCTCAGGAACTCGTAGCACTGTGCCATCGCGACCGGGTGGCTCAGCACCTTCTTGATTTTCTCCGGACGCCAGCCTTCGCCATCTTCTCCGGATAGCTCGCTTCGCAAGCCTACCAGATTCTGCACGGCAGGGTATACCCATTCCGCGCGGATGGGCAGATTCACCTCGTGAACGAGCCAATCCGTGTGGAGGCTGACGGATCCGTCGATCGTATTCTCGATCGGGATGACGCTCCAGTCCGCTTCCCCCCGCTCCGTCGCGCGGAACACGTCGGAAATGAGCTTATAGTAAGCGTGGTTCACTTCCCGATCTCGGAAAAAGTACTGGGCGGCTTCATCCGAGAACGAGCCTCTGGGAAGGCTGGCTACTCTTGGCGCGCTGCTCATCGTACAACCTCCGCAGCCGCGGGAACGGGCAGAAGCTCCGACAGCTCCAGTTCAAACTTGGGATCGTCGGAATCGAGAACGACCGCTTCGGGGCCGTGCGGCCACGGAAGGAGCCATTGAGTGGTCACCGAGATTCCTTCGGCCGCCATCGCGTCCGTCACGAAGCGCACCATCTCCTCGCGGTCGGAGGAGCCGGAGTCCGCGAGCAGCAGCAGCGTAGGACCGGCGCCGGACAGCACCGCGCCCAGGGCGCCGTGATCGGCCGCGTCCCTCAGGATCGCGTCCATCCCGGGAACCAGCGAAGCCCGATACGGCTGATGAAGCTTGTCTCTCATCGCATGGCGAAGCAGATCCAACCGTCCCGTCGCCAGAGCCGCCGTCAGCAGCGAGCTGTGGCTGACGTTGAATACCGCGTCCTTCAGCGACAGCTGCTGCGGCAGAATCGTTCTCGCTTTCTTCGTCGAGAGCTCGAATTCCGGAATGACGACAAGCGCTTCGAGCGCCTCGGGCGGATTCAGGCGAACCGCCTCCGCCCTTGTTCCGTCCCATGCGGCCGCGATGATGCCGCCGAACAACGAAGCTCCCACGTTATCCGGATGGTTCTCCTCCGCGGTCGCCATCTGGAACAGCTCGTCTACCGTAAACGGGGAGCCGATCAGCTCGTTAGCGGCGAACAGAGCCCCGACGATAGCCGATGCGCTGCTGCCTAAGCCTCGGGTCAAAGGAATGTCGCTGCGCAGCGTAATATGCAGCTCGGGCAGCTTCACGCCGGCCCGGGCGAATACCTCCTGCGCGACGACGTAGACCAGGTTGGTTTTGTCGGTAGCGACTCCTTCCACCTGATCGCCCAGCAGGGTAACGGTCGTGCCTTCTTCCGGAGTAGAGGGGCGAAGATCCACCCAGGAGAATAAAGATAATGCCATTCCGAGCGAGTCGAAGCCCGGGCCGAGATTGGCGGTGCTTGCCGGAACCCGAACGACGACGCGATCCTTTACGGTCGGGGCTCCTTGCGTTTGGTGCTGTTCTAGTTTCATTTTGCTACCTCTTCATCCTGGATGTAGGAATAGGAAAACTCGTTCGCGGACGGCCGAGAATCGATCAGCCTTCCACCCGATAGACGCTCTTGATCGTTCGAATCGCCGACAGCTTCCCGAACTCGGCCAGCACTTGATTAAGCGCGGCCTTGGAAGCGTTGTGGGTCGTGATGATGAGCTCGGCCCCGTATTGGTCCGGCGTCGCCGGCTGCATCACCGACTCGATGCTCATCTCCACTCGGGAGAACACGTTCGCGATTTGCGCGAGCACGCCGGCCCGGTCTTCCACATGAAGCAGGAGGAAGTACTTGGAGGCGATCTGCTCGTCGCTCTTCAGCTTCTTCTCCTTGTAGGCCAGCGAGGCTTGGCGCCCGTTGACGCCGAGCTTCGAGTTCTTGACGACGGCCACAAGGTCCGCCACGACGGACGTCGCGGTCGGCATCTCGCCGGCTCCGGGACCGTAGAACATCGTCTCTCCTACCGCTTCCCCATAGACGTATACCGCGTTGAACACCCCGTTCACCGAAGCGATCGGATGGCTCTTTTTGACCATGGTCGGCTGCACGCTTACGCTGATAAAATCGTCCTGTCTCTCCGCGATGCCGAGCAGCTTCACCTCGTAGCCCAGACGCTTCGCATATTGGATGTCCTCCTGCGTAACGGAGCTGATGCCCTTCACGTCGACATCCTCGAGCGCGACGTTCGAGCGGAAGCCGAGCGTGGACAAAATCGTCATTTTGCGGGCGGCGTCCAGCCCCTCCACGTCCGAGGTCGGGTCGGCTTCGGCATACCCGAGCGCTTGAGCTTCCTTAAGCACGTCTGCGTAAGCGACGCCTTCCTGGCTCATCTTGGTCAGAATGTAATTGGTCGTTCCGTTGACGATCCCCATGATCTTCGTGATCCGGTCGGAGGAGAAGCCTTCGATCAGCGTGCGGATGATCGGGATGCCTCCGGCAACGCTTGCCTCGTACAGAACGTCGCAGCCCTTCTCGCTCGCCTTCGCAAGAATCTCTTGGCCGTGCAGCGCCATCAAGTCCTTGTTCGCCGTTACGATATGCTTGCCGCGTTCGAGCGCCTCCAGAATGTATTCCTTGGTCGACGCGATGCCGCCCATGACTTCGACGATAATATCGATCTCCGGATCGCGGACGATCTCCCACGGATCCTCCGTCAGCTTGGCGGAATCGACGAAGATGCTTCTCGACTTGGAACGATCCTTGACCAGGATTTTCGATATGGCGATAGGCGAGCCGACTTGGCTTTGCAAGTCCTCTTGGTGCCCTTCCACGATGCGGACGACACCCGTTCCGACCGTGCCCAATCCAAGCAATCCTACTTTAACGGGTTTCATCTCGGTAGCTCCTCCTCTTGCTGCTGCAAGTTCCATTGACTCCATGGATTTATTTCTTTCGGACTTGATCCGTTGCTTTACGATCGTTCGTTCTCCGTTAACGGTCAGCTGCGGCCGACGATATGAGCCCGCTTCACTCCGTCGATCGCCTTCAACTGCCCGACCAGATCCGCCAGCGGTCCCGACAAACCGGAGATGTCGAGAGACACGACGACGTTCGCCAAGCCTTGAAGCGGAATCGACTGGGAGATCGTAAGAACGTTCCCTTCGCTTGACGCCAGCATCCCGAGTACCTTGGACAGCACTCCGGACCGATGCTCCAGATCCATGGACAGCGTCGCCATGCGTTCGCGGGAAGCTTGCTCAAGAGGATAGACGCCATCCTTGTACTTGTAGAAGGCGCTTCTGCTTAGTCCGACCCTCTCCGCCGCCTCGTGCACGGTAGCTGCTTCTCCTCTTCGCAGCAGCTCCTTCGCTTGCTCCGTCTTCAGAATTCCTTCCGGCAGCAAATCTTCACGGACGACGTAATATTGCTCTGCCATATTCCGTCCTCCCAGGAAAGACGAATGTATGTATATAGTGGACATTATATCGAATGCTCGGCTTCGCGGCAATAGGTAAACCGCTTATTTGGATTTCCGGTTGATATAGTATCCGAGCGAATAGCAATAGAACCAACCGGAGGGTCCCGATTGGTTCATAAAAATCAAGTCGTTGTTGACGATTCTTACTTCAAAAATTCAGCCCTTACGCTCCCTCGCCAAGCCTTACCGTTCCTCGTACAGGTAAGCGTCCGAGCCGCCCTCGAAGAACTCGAATTCGAAGTCGCCGATTCGAATCGTGTCTCCGTCCTTCGCGCCTCTCTTGCGCAGCTCGGCGTCGACGCCCGCGTTGCGCAGGATTCGTCCGAAGCGCATGACCGCTTCGTAGGACGCGAATTGCGTCCGTTTGAGCAGCTTCTCGATCGAATCGCTCTCGACCACGTACACCTCGTTGTCGCGCGAGATCGTGAACTCGTAGTTCTCCGGCTTCTCGTCGAACTTGTAGACGATGCCTTCCGCTTCCTTGGCCAGTCTGGCCTCCTCCGCGGCGACCTCTGCCGGATCGGGCAGCGTCTCGAGAAGGTCGGCCACCCGGTAGAGCAGCTCCGGGATGCCTTTGCGGGTCAGCGAGGAGATCGGCATGATCTCCATATCCGGGCGCTCGGCGGATACCTTCTCCCGGAACGCGGCGAGATTCTCTTCCGATTCCGGCATGTCCATCTTGTTGGCCGCAACGATCTGCGGGCGTTCGGCCAGCTTCGCGTTGTACAGCTTGAGCTCATCGTTGATCTTGACCCAATCGTCGTACGGATCGCGGCCTTCCATGCCGGACATGTCTACCACGTGCACGATGATTCTCGTGCGCTCCACGTGGCGAAGGAACTCGTGTCCGAGGCCGATGCCCGTATGCGCTCCTTCGATCAGACCCGGCAAGTCCGCCATGACGAAGCTGCGCTCGTCCGACACTTGAACGACTCCAAGGTTCGGGGTGATCGTCGTGAAGTGATACGCGCCGATCTTCGGCTGGGCGCCGGATACGACGGAGAGCAACGTGGACTTGCCGACGCTCGGGAAGCCGACGAGGCCGACGTCCGCCATGACTTTCAGCTCGAGCGTAACCCAGCGCTCCTGTCCTTCCTCGCCGTTCTCGGCGATGGCCGGGGCGGTGTTCGCCGGGCTCTTGAACCGAGTGTTGCCGCGTCCGCCTCGTCCGCCCTTGGCGATGACGACCTCCTGGTCGTGCTTCGTCAGATCGGCCAGCATCTCGCCGGTGTCGTCGTCGTAGACGATCGTTCCCGGCGGCACGCGCACGATCAAATCCTCCGCGTTCGCGCCGTGCTGCGTTTTGTTTTTCCCTTTGACCCCGCGCGGGGCCTTGAAGTGCTTCTGGTAGCGGAAATCCATCAGCGTGCGGAGCCCTTCGTCGACGCGGAAGACCACATCGCCGCCCTTGCCTCCGTCGCCCCCTGCGGGACCGCCTTCCGGAACATACAGCTCCCGACGGAACGCCACGAGGCCGTCGCCCCCGTCCCCGCCTTTTACGAATATTTTCGCTTTATCTACAAACATGCTTTTTTCACTCCGTTTTGCAAGCAAAAACGCCAGGGGCGTTCTTGGCCGTATATGAAGCTTTGCCTAGGGTGTCTCGAAACCGATAAAGGTGAAATTCAAGTGAAGCTAACCGTTCTGGATGACCGAATTAACCGGCTTGCTCCTTTAAAGGGAACGCGACGATCATCCGCCGCGAAGCGCCGGCCGGTTCGGAATCCGGCAGCCGGTCCTCCTCCGATAATCGCCCGACACCCTTCAGCGCCCGCTCCAACCCGAAGGAAAGGCTGTCCCTTGCGGCGATCATTCCGTTATATTTCATCTCCAACAGGATGTCGCTCTCGGTGCTGCGGAAAAAAAGCTGAAGCACGTTCTCTTCCCCCGCCGCGGAGAGCTTCGATTGTTCGCGAACGGCGTCCACGAGGCCGATGACCGCATCGGCGAAGGCGGACCTGTCCGGTCCCCCCGTCAAATCGAAGTCCTCCTCGATCTCCACCTCAAGCTTCATCGTGTTGCATGTCGTTCGAAAGGACAGCAAATATGTAATAAGCTTGGAAGTGCCGAGGCGAGACATTCGGCTGTCGTTCGCCATATGCCTCTTTATTCTCTCCACAACCTCGATCGCTTTATCGGGTTTGTTCAGCTTGAGATAGCCGTACAAAATTTGGATCTCGTTCATCCAGTCGTGACGGTGGTGCTTCAGCGTATCGATCGTAAGGTTCCGCATCGCTTCGATCGCGCGCTCTCTCCCGCGGCGGGCATCCCTTTGTTCCGTCGCCACGACCGCGCTCGCGGCCGCCAAGGTCCATGCGGCGAACAGGACGAGAGGCCAAACCGCGTCCGCCCAGAACGCGATCGCCAAAGCGGGCAATATTAAGGAAAGTGCGGCTCCGACCGTCCGGACGATTAATCTTCTAGACATTGCGCGACTACTCCGTTTCGTCATTGGCTGAATCAACAAACCGCGATAGACATCCTTCAGCTCATGCGCATCTCAAGACTGCTTTGTGCCTAGTATACCACGGAGCTGGCTTTTGCCATATGGCTAATCTCGAGGCCCCATCATGCAAGAAACCCCGGCCACTTGCGAGGCCGGGGTTCTAAGGCGGCAGTCGATTAGACTTCCAGGGCAGCCGCTACAGGCGCCATTTCAACCGGGTATACGCTCACTTTCTTGCGATCGCGTCCCCAACGTTCGAACTTGACTACGCCTTCGACAAGAGCGAACAGCGTGTCGTCCTTGCCGATGCCAACGTTGTTGCCCGGGTGGATCTTCGTTCCGCGTTGGCGAACGAGGATCGAGCCTGCGGTAACCGCTTGGCCGTCCGCGCGCTTGGCGCCGAGGCGTTGAGAGCGGGAATCGCGTCCGTTCTTCGTCGAGCCTACGCCCTTCTTGGAAGCGAACAACTGAAGATTCAGTTTCAACATGAGTGTCAACCTCCTTCTTTGGCTAATGTGTGCTTTATCTTCACGTGCTTGCCGTATTGTTCCTCTATGGATTCAAGCCCGACGACCATGCCTTCCAGCAGCAGCTGAACCTGATCGTTCCGGTAAGCTTCTTCGCACTCGGGCGCGTTCGCCGACAGCCAGCCGGACTTCATCTCCGCTTCCGGAACGAGTCCCGTCAGCTTCTCGATAGCGTTGACGGCACCGACCGTGATAGCCGATACGCCCGCGCATACGATGTCCTTGCCCGGATTGTCGTACTTAGCATGCCCCGTAACGGAGAATCGCTTGATCCGGTCGTCCCTTCCACGATAGATCGTGATCGTCACCATAAGGCACCTGCTTACGCCTTGATGCTCTCGATCGTCACTTTCGTGTACGGTTGACGATGACCTTGCTTCTTGCGCTCGTTCTTCTTAGGCTTATACTTGAAGACGATGATCTTCTCGCCCTTAACGTGCTTCTCGACCTTAGCCGTAACGGATGCGCCTGCTACGAGCGGAGCGCCGGTTACGAAGCCCTTGTCGCTGGATACAGCCAGAACCTTGTCGAACGTCACGCTGTCGCCTTCGTTCGCGCTCAGCTTCTCGATGAAGAGAACGTCGCCGGCTTGAACCTTGTACTGCTTGCCGCCAGTTTCAATAATTGCGTACATGTGTGCACCTCCCCATATCTAAGACTCGCCTCTACAGGTGCCGATCGAATCGACCCAAAGCCGATCGCAATCGGTCTTCCTGACCTGCTCAAGAGCGGTTGTAGCATGCCGTAACTGCTAAGCACTTTGCACGCACTATAAGATAATAACACATGACGGGAAGATAAACAACCTATTTGACAAACCGCCGTTTAGCGACGGATTGTTTTACGGCGAGCCTCCTTTCGCTTATCGTTTCAGCGGAAAACATTAAAAACCCGCTGCCGAAGCAACGGGTTTCTGCTTTATTCAGCCTTACTGCATCAATCGCGAAAAGACGACCAGCCTTTTCTCGTGCTCCTTGCGTTTCCGATCGTACTTGCCCGTGCAAGTAATCAAATTAAGCCTTGATTCTTCGGTATGGCCGAATATCCGGTCCAGGGGGGCTTCGGCCGTCTTGAACGACTCGACCGAAGTTACCTTATAGACCAAATATTGTCCCTTGCCGTTAGTCAACAGAATCGGATCCCCCGGCTTTAGCTTCTTAAGAGGATAGAAAATCGCCGGACCGGTATAGTTGTCCACGTGTCCCGCCATCAAAGCGGTCCCCGGAAGTCCCGGCTTTACGCCCGGCGACAGGATTCCGGCCCGTACGGTCGATTCCGGCACTTCCATTTGTCCGTTGTCCGACACTCCGACCGGATCGACCGGAGCGTCGATTCGAACGGATGGGATCAGCAGCCGGTTAGGGGTAAAATAGAGTCGGGCCGTCTTCCCTTCGAGAGGCTTTGGAGCTCCCTTGGACGACCCTTCCTCAAGTTGAAGAGGACCTGGAGATTCGCCCGTTGCGGACGGCGCCGGGCTCTCCGTCGTCTCCGGACTCCTTGTCTCCTGCCTCGTCGTCTCCGGCTTCGCCGAATCAACCTTCTGCAGGGATTCCGAAGTCTCTTTCCTCTCCTCGGCAGGCCCGGTCGAATCCGAACCGCAGCCGGTCACCGTCAACGAAGCCGCGATTAAAGCGAAGAAGAGAATGAACGACTTCATTCCTCATCATCCTTTAAGGTTGAACGGAGCGTTATTCCTCTTCCTCCGCGCCGCGAATCGTACTTACTCGCTTACGCCGCCGTAGCCTGTTTTAGGAAGAGCTTTAGGTGTGATTGCCTTGGCCTTGAACTTGCTTTTGCCAAGAATTTTGCCTTTCTCGGCGCTCTTGGCTTTGAGCTTGTGCTTGTGAGCGCTCTTCGCATGCAGCTTATGGGTACTCTTGGCATGCATCTTGTGCTTGGTCTCGCTCTTGGCATGCATCTTGTGGTGTTCGGCGGGCGCGGCGGACGCCGTGGCGGAAGCGGCAGTGAGGAGCAAGCATCCGGACAAAACGGCAATGGCGACTTTCTTCAAGCGAAATTCCTCCCTTGATGGCTGTTTGGGGTTGACCCATGCCATAGGATGGACTTTTCGCCCGCGCTCATTCCAGTAATCCGTTGGCGGTTAAGCCAAACGCGACTAAGCGCTAATGCATAATTTAGCCAAACTGACCTTGCGACGGCAGCAGCGAAACTAGTCGGAGAAACTGAATCTAACGGATATAAATCTTCCCGCGTCCCTTGCAAGCCGCGCAAGTCTCGTACAGATAGCTTTCCACGTTCGCACGGGCTTTTTTGCGGGTAATCTCCAGCAGTCCGAGCCGGGTCCAGCCGAGCACCTGGCACTTGGTCCGGTCGCGCTTCATCGTGCCTTCGAGCTGCTGCACGACGAGCTGCCGGTGCTCTTCCGTCTCCATATCGATAAAATCGACGATAATGATGCCGCCGACGTCCCGCAGCCGCAGAAGCCTCGCAATCTCTTCCGCGGCTTCCATATTGGTGCGGAAGACCGTCTCCTCCAGATCGACGTTGCCGGTATATTTGCCCGTGTTCACGTCGATCACCGTAAGGGCTTCCGTCTGGTCCCACACCAGATAGCCGCCGCTGTTCAGCCAGATCCTCGGCTTGAAGGCCTTGTCCAGCTGTTCGTTGATTCCCGTCTTATCGTATAAAGGCGGAGATTCCTTATAGAGGCGTACCCGCTCCGCGAGCGACGGGGCCGTCTGTCTTAAATAAGCGGTCGCTTCCCGGTACGCATTCTCGTCGTCGACGACCAGCTCCTCCGTATCCGGAGTGAAGACGTCCCTAACGATTCTCTGGACAAGCCCGAAGTCCCGATGGAGCTCCGCCGGCGCGCTCAGCCGCGCGGCCCGCGATCGGATATCGTTCCAGACTCCCCGCAGAGCCGTCAAATCCTCCAGCAGCGCCTCCGGGCTTTCGCCCTCCGCGTTCGTCCGCAGGATGACGCCCTCCCCAGGCTCGCGCAGCTGCTCGGCCAGTCCTTTCAGCCGGTTGCGCTCCGGCTCGTGCTCGATCTTCTTCGAGACGCCCACGTAATCCGCTTGAGGCATATAGACGAGCCAGCGGCCCGGCAACGAATAATGCGTGGTCACCCTCGCTCCCTTGCCGCCCAGCGGCTCCTTCATGACTTGAACGATATATTCTTCTCCGGGCTTCAGCAGCTCCGCGATGGAAGGCTTCTCCTTCGGCTGCTTATCCAGATGAGGATGAAGAGCGTCATCCACGTAGAGGAACGCATTCTTCGGCAAGCCGATATCGACGAAAGCCGCCTGCATGCCTGGCAGCACATTCACGATGCGGCCTACGTACAAATTGCCGACGATCGACGTTCCTTCCGATTTCTCCAGGCTGAACTCCGTCAGTCGACCGTCTTCCATAAGCGCCGAATGGGTTGCGTTGCGCGTGCAATGGACGAACAGCTGCTTCATGCCTACCTCCCGAGCCTCGACTTTTCTCCATTTTACATGAAAAATCGCAAATCCGCATGTCCGTTTGTCAGAGTATGGAGAAATCGGTCGACCAGCTGATCTTCCGGAACCACCTTCTGAACTTTCCCCTGCTTGATGACGTAAACGAGATGGTACCGTTCCTTCATCAGAAGCTTGACCACGTCGGAGGGCTGGCGCTGTTCCGCGACGACGATCGGCTGGGCGAGCGTTCCGCGGTCGATGCGTCCTTCCGAACGGCGTGCCCGGTGCACGAGAAAACGCAAGAAAACGAACGGAACGTTCTTCCGATAAGTCCAATTCGAGGCGCATAGGAACAGGCCGACGGCGAGCGCGTTCATCTGCAGAACGCCGCCTTGGAGAAGGGGAACGAAGGAATAGAGGACGACCGCCGCGCTGAAAAAAAGACTGAGACGGGAGCTCCACAAGAGGACTCGGTGATACGGAATCCGCAGGCTCATCCAGGCTTGAACGAGCTTCCCTCCGTCCAGCGGCATGATGGGAAGCAGATTAAAGAGAAGGATAAGCGCGTTGGCTTTGATGAAATCATGCGACCAAGCCGTATCCACCCAGCCAAGCAAGCCCGCCAGATAAGCGGCGACAGCGAGCCAGGCGTTCTGCGCCGGGCCCGCAATCGCCACGAGAGCCTCCTCCTTCGCGGGAACCGTTCCCGCTTCCTCCACTTCGAGAACGCCGCCGAAGGGCAGCAGCTTAACCTCCCGGATCGTCCAACCGAACCGAAGCGCCATCGCCAAGTGCCCGAGCTCATGAAGCAGGACGATCCCGAACAGCGTAACCACGCCCAGCCACTCCCCCATCGCCAGCGCCAGCAGCATAAGCAGGACGAACAAGGGATGCAGCTTAAAGGCGATTCCTCGCCATTTAATCAAACGGTATCACTTCCGTTGGATCCAAAAATTTACCGTCCCGCTTAAGAGCGAAGTAGAATCCCCCTTCTTCATCCTCGCCCGCCGCCAAAGCTGCCGCTTCTCCGAGCTTCGCCCCCGTTTCCACCCAATCGTTCGCCTTGACGACGACATTGTCCACGTTGCCGTAAACCGAAACGACCCGGTTCGGATGCTGGATCTGAATCGTCGCGATCCCTTGCTCGTCGAGCGTTACCTGCGTTACCCTTCCGGTATGCACGGCTTTGACCGGACTTCCGGCGGGCGCGGACATTCGAATGCCGGTGCCATCCTGCTCGAAAGGTTGAACGATCGTCCCGGTTAGCGGCAGCGCGATTTCTTCCCGGTTCCAATCCGCGCTTACGGCTTCCGTATTGTCCCGGCGATTCAGCAGCTCAAGGAAAGCCGGCGTGCTGCCGAACGTTCGTTCATACCATTCCTGAACGGCGACGTAGTCCATGTCCCGGGTGATCGCTTGAACGGTCCACGCCTTCGCCTGCCCGCTGCCGGGCAGCTCGAACCGGAACCAGGCCCAAGCCGCCCCTAGCAGCAGCAATGCAATCGCCGCACGCATCATAAAACCGCGAATAAAGCGGCTCCATCCCCCATCATGAGGCGGTTCCGCCGGACCTTCCCGCCAACCGGAGCCGCCCCTTGCAAGATTCGGAAAATCGCTTAAGCTCTTTATCGATCCCATTCCCGCCGGAATCGAATCTTCATTCCCGACCGGCCTCCGGTTGGAAAACTGCATGCGCTGCCGTTCCTTCCACCACTTCTCGGGATCCTGTTCCGCGAATGAATCCCTAGGCTCTCTCGCCGCGGCGGGCGGCCGGCGTTGAACTTCCGGGGAGTCGGCGGAATCGAGCCACCGGTTCAAGGCCGTCAAGCTGTCCTCTTGCGACTCGGCTTCCGAATCGGAATCCGCGTTTAATCGGGCCCCTTGGCTCGGAATCAAATTCGAAGACGTCTTGATCCTTTCGATCCTCTCTTCCGGGAGCTCCTCGTTCGAATAACCTCCGCGCTCGGGCGATTCTATCGTCTTCGGCTCCGAACGCCGGCTCTCCGGGCGAACCCCCGTCAGCTGCATGATCCGGTTCCTTCTTCTCTCGCGGATATTATCCCGTACCTGCATCCCCCGTTCCTCCCTTGTCCCGCTTCTTAGTACAACGATATGGCAAGTCCATCGCATTTAGAAGCGCGGGGAACGGCGAACATGCAAAGAGCCGCCCCTTGCCGGGACGGCTCATCGTTACGTATCCATCGTATACTTCTCTTGGTGGGCTCGAATGCTGAAGATTAGACCGATCGACAGCATATTCAGAATCAGCGAGGTGCCTCCATAGCTGATGAACGGCAAGGTGATCCCCGTTATCGGCATGAGGCCGATCATCATTCCGATGTTCTGGAAGATTTGGAACACCAGCATGGAGGCTATCCCGATGATAATGAAAGACCCTCTCAGATCGTAACATTGATACGCGATTATTATCATTCGGTAGATGAAAATAAAGTAGAGGAGAAGCAGGACCGCTGCCCCCTGGAAGCCGAATTCCTCCCCGACGACGACGAAGATGGAGTCGGAATACGGATACGGGATGAACTTGCGGTTTTTCGACTCGCCTTGCATGTAGCCGTCCCCGGACAGCCCGCCGGAGCCGATCGCGATCTTGGCGTTCTCGGATTGACGCCGTTCGTCGTCGGAGGCCTGGTCCGGATGGATGTACGTGTTGATCCGTTGGTACCAGTGACCCTTCTCGTGATCCGTGAGATAAGTCTTGATCTCATCGTTGAAGGAATTGAACAAGGTAACGAACAGCACCAGTCCGCCGACGACGGCTCCGAGCCCGATGACGACGTACGTGTAGCGGATATTGCCGATCCATAGCATCCCAAGCACGATGAAGATATAAATCATCGCGTTGCCGAGGTCCGGCTGGACCATGACGAGGGCGAAAGGAACGAACGCGACGACCGCGATCGCCATCACGTCCGTCCGCATGCGCAACGGATCCCCTTGCCGCCTGCCGAGCACCGCCGCGACGGCCATGATCAGGAATAGCTTCATGATCTCGGCCGGCTGGATGGTCAGGCCGCCGGGCAGCTCGAACCAGCTCCGGGCGCCGTTTCTTACGGGAGCGAAGAAGAATACCGCGATCAGGGAACCGATTCCGATCAAGTACCAGATGAACCAGCCCTTGAGCAGCAGCCGGTAATCGACCAAGGTCATCAGCAGAAGGACGACGAAGCCGACTCCGTAATACATCAACGTCCGGATATCGAAGTTGACGTAGCTCGTGTTATGCGTGGCGCTTCGGACAACCAGAGCGCTGATGACCATGAACCCGCACAGGATCAGCATCATGAGCCAATCTATTTTTTTAATTCGGTTCAGCAAGCTTTCTCATCCCATTCTAAGAAACTTCTTGACCCGCCCGAACACCCCTGTCTTCTCTTCTAGCGGCATAAGTGGAACCGTCTCTCCCAATATTCGTCGAGCAACGTTGCGGTAAGCGATCGCGGCGCGCGAATTCGGATTCATCACCGTCGGCTCTCCGTGATTCGCGGCCCGGATCACGAGCTCGTCGTCGGGAATGATGCCGACCAGATCGATCGCCAGCACCTGGCAGATATCGTCGATCTCCAGCATATCCCCGCTTTTCATCATGTTCGGACGAATCCGGTTGATGATCAGCTTGGGAGACTTGATTCCCCGCTTGTCCAGAATCCCGATGACGCGGTCCGCGTCCCGAACGGCGGCGTTCTCCGGAGTCGTGACGACGATCGCTTGGTCCGCTCCCGCCACCGCGTTGTCGAAGCCCTGCTCGATCCCGGCCGGGCAATCGATGATGACGTAATCGAAGTCCGGCTTCAGCTCTTCGACGATCTTGCCGACTTGCTCGGGGGTAATATCGTTCTTGTCCTTCGTCTGCGCGGCCGGAAGCATGTACAGCTCCTCGAACCGCTTGTCCTTCACGAGCGCTTGAGGAAGACGGCAACGACCCTCCGCGACGTCGATCAGATCGTACACAATCCGATTCTCGAGTCCCATGACGACGTCCAGGTTACGCAGACCGATGTCGGTATCGACCATGCACACTTTTTTGCCCAGCAACGCCAGCGCGGTCCCCAGATTGGCCGACGTGGTTGTTTTGCCGACCCCGCCTTTGCCGGACGTAACGACAATCGCTTCTCCCATCGCTCTACACTCCTTTAAATAGCATGGCTTCCTTGCGGTAATGATGCAAGTGAGTCAACTTATCGATCTCCATGGTTCCGTTCCTTAAATACGCGTACTCCATCCAAGGCTCGGCGGACGCCCATTCCTCCGGAGGCCTGCTGATCACCTCGGCGATTCGCAGCTGCGTCGGAGTCATCAGGGAGGCCGCGATGATCGAGGAATCGTTCCCTTCGCACCCTGCGTGAGCCATTCCTCTCAGCGCGCCCATCACGTAGATGTCGCCCGTGCAGAGGATGCTTCCTCCCGGATTCACGTCGCCGATAAACAGCAGGTGGCCGTCGTGCTGAACCACTTGACCGGAACGTACGATTCCGGTCATCGTCTGCAGGCTAGGCGGCTCCAAGGCGGGTACGTTCGCCTCCAGGTCGCTCTCGATGCTCTGCACGAGAAAGTTCCCCTGCCGGCGAATGGCGCCCCTGATCTTCTCCTTGTCCTCTTCGTCCAGGTTCCTTGAACCGAGCTTAACGAAGACGTGAACCATCGGGCCGGTCAATTGCTGTTCATGCTTATCCAGCTTGGCGTGCAATTCATCAAGCAGCGACATGAAATCGCATTGATCGTCCAACAGAAAGATAAGGCCTTCCTTGGTACCCTTGATCGTAATGGCCGATTTGACGCTCACGTCCGTCCGCCCCTCCCTACAATTACAACAATTCTGTCCGAAGCCCCGGGACTCCTCCCGGCGCAAGCGAGAACCGGATCGTCAAGTCGCCGATTTCTCTTCGCCGGAGCCGGGCTTCGACAGCTTGCGGCGGGCTGGCAGATAGAGCAGCAGAGCGATCGCCACGTGAAGCAGCATGGTCGGAACGATCTGCCAATAGAGGGCGAAGAGATACGAATCTCCCGTCAATTTGAACAGCTGATAGACGAAGTACACGATCGAATCCATGATCAGGCTTCCCAGCCCGATGGCGAGAAGCATAAAGCTGAGCAGGTGGCTCTTCCGCTCGCCTACAAGACCGATTAAATAGCCGATAAGAGCCAGCGAGAACCCGTAGGTGCCTAACAATTCCCCATAGAAGAGAATATCCTCCAGCAAGCCGAAGCCGAGCCCGAAGAAGAAGGCTTTGTATCTTCCTCCGAACAAGGCGACGAACACCGTCATCACGAAAGGCAGGTGAGGGAGAAGCCTATCGCTCCAGCCCGAGGGGATCAGCCAGGGCAGAATGGAGGTCTGCACAAGCAGCAAAAGCAAGGTTATCAGAATCGTCCGGTTCATTCTCATGGTCAAGGCGCATCCACATCTGAAGTCACCACGACGAACACCTCGTTCAGGTGATCGAACTTGGCTGCGGGCTCGATCGTGGCCGTATGAGTGAGACCGAAGTCTCCTACCTGATTGCTGATGACGGTTCCGATAATCAGGCCTTTAGGCAGTACGTTGCCCAATCCGGAGGTCACGATCAAATCTCCCTCGACGACTTGATCGTTCTCGTCGATCTTGCTCATCTGGAGAACCTTGTTCTCCTTGTCGTAATCGACGATGCCGAACGATTGATCCTCTCTCCCGAGAACGGTCGCCGCGATCGAGATCGCGTCTGCCGAAGCGGAGTCCAGCTCCGAGATCGGCGTGACCGTCGAAGTGAACTCCGACACCGTGCTGACCAGCCCGACCAGGCCGTCCACCGTCGTTACCGCCATTTTCGGCTTGATGCCGTCATTGGAACCGAGATTGATCTTGATCGTCTTGTCGTACGGGTTGGAGCTGCTTGCGATCACTTGGGCGATCAAATAACGATAATCGTATAATTGCTTCTGTCTCTCGGTAAAATGAAGCTCGTCCTGAAGTCTCTTATTCTCGTTCTCGATCATGTTGTAGCGTATCTTGTCTTGGGTATAACGGGCAACCGTCTGGCGAAGCTGCTCGTTCTCCTCATACACGTCGGAAAGCCGGCCGAGGTCGCGGAAAAAATCCGACACCGCCCCGACCGGCCGGTACAACGCTTCTTGAACGGTTCCGACAGCATCGTTGACGAAGCGCTCAGGCCAAGTCAACCCGGTACGTCCATATGAGAACCCCAGCAAGGAGACGAACAAAATGAGCCCGATCATAAGAATGAACAGCCTTTTGTTGCGCATGATCTTAAAAATAATCAGTCACCTGCTTTCCCTGCCGCCGGGCTCCTATCCGTTCTTATTTCCGTTTGCGATTAACGTTTGCGGGAAGAAGAGTTGCCTTTGCTCTTGAAGAGATGAATATTCTCGAGCGCCCTGCCCGTTCCGATCGCGACGCAATCCAGCGGATTCTCCGCGACGATGACCGGCATTCCCGTCTCGCGGGAGAGCATCTTGTCCAGGTTGCGCAGGAGCGCCCCGCCGCCGGTCAGCACGATGCCGCGGTCCATGATGTCCGCCGAGAGCTCCGGAGGACACTTCTCGAGCGTCACCTTCACCGCTTCCACGATCGCGTTGACCGTATCGGACAACGCTTCCGTGATCTCGTCCGACGTGATCGCCAGCGTCTTCGGAAGCCCCGTCACGAGATCGCGGCCGCGAATCTCGATGGATTCGACCTTGTCGAGCGGAAGCGCCGAACCGATCTCCATCTTGAGCTGTTCGCTCGTTCTCTCGCCGATCATCAGATTATACAGCCGCTTGATGTACTGCATGATCGATTCGTCCATCTCGTCTCCGGCCACCCGGATCGAACGGCTCGTGACGATGCCGCCGAGGGAGATGACGGCGACTTCCGTCGTGCCGCCCCCGATATCGACGACCATGCTGCCCGTCGGCTCCCATACCGGGAGATCGGCTCCGATCGCCGCCGCGAACGGCTCCTCGATCGTGTATGCTTCCCTGGCGCCGGCTTGCTTGGTGGCGTCTTCGACCGCGCGCTTCTCGACGGCGGTGATTCCGGACGGAACGCACACCATGACGTTCGGATGGCGCGGCGGGAAGGAGCGCTCCTTCTGTGCTCTGCGAATAAAATATTTGATCATCGTAGCCGTCGTATCGAAGTCGGCGATGACGCCGTCCTTCATCGGGCGAATGGCGCGAATGTTGCCGGGCGTGCGCCCGATCATCTTCTTCGCGGCTTCTCCCACGGCTTCGATTTTCTTCGTATCGGTACGCAGGGCAACCACGGACGGCTCCCTCACTGCGATTCCTTTGCCTTTAACGTAAACTAGCGTGTTGGCCGTTCCCAAATCAATTCCTAAATCTCGCGTAAATCCACCAAACATATGCTGCTACCTCCTGTTGGGACAATCCTTCTTATTATATTACAAGCATCCGCTTTCCTTCAAACTAATATATCGATTGTCACCGATTACCAGGTGGTCCAACAGCTCGATTCCGAGCAGCTGCCCCGCCTCCGCGAGCCGCTTCGTGATTTGGATGTCCTCGGGGCTCGGAGTCGGGTCTCCGCTCGGATGGTTATGGGCGCAGAGAATGGAGGCGCTGCTTCGCCGGATCGCCGCCCGGAATACCTCGCGAGGATGGACGACGGAAGCGCTTAGGCTCCCGATCGACAGAGTCTGCCGGCCGATCACTTGATTCTTCGTGTTCAGGAACAAGCAGACGAAGTGCTCCTCGCGGTAATGCCTCAGATCTTCCATCAGAAGGTCCGCCGCATCCTGCGGCTTCGCAATCCGGGGCATCTCCGGCAGACGGGAACGGGCCACTCGCCTTCCGAGCTCGATCGACGCCTGCAGCTGCAGCGCCTTGGCCGGTCCGATGCCGCGAATGTGGGTCAGCTCGTCCCAGCTTCGCTCGGCGAACCTCCGCAGCCCGCCGCAATCGTTCAGAATCCGCTGGGCCAGATGGACGGCCGATTCGCTGCGGGTTCCCGTCCTGAGCAGAATGGCGAGCAGCTCCGCATGGCTAAGCGATTCGGAACCGTTGCGCATCATTCTCTCGCGGGGACGCTCTTCCTCCGGCAGATCGCTTAACGTATAAACTCTTTGTTCCATCCTTCTTCCTCTTCTCGGCTATCCGCGTCGGCCGCGGGAGTCGTCTCAAGGTCATCGGGTCGGGTCGTTAAGGCAACGCGATTCCGAAGGGCTCCAGCATCTCGGCCACAAGCGAGACGGGCAGTCCCATAACGCTGTAGAAGTCTCCGTCGATGCCTTCGACGAGCAAGGCTCCGCCGCCTTGAATGCCGTACGCCCCGGCTTTGTCCATGGGCTCTCCCGTCTCCACGTACCGGCGTATCTGCTCGGCCGTCAGCGTCCGCATGCGAACCTTCGTGACATTATGCCGGGTTACGGCTTGTCCCGTTCCGATCTCCAGAAGGGTCACGCCGGTATATACCTCATGGCTGCGCCCTTGCAACCTTGCGAGCATCGCTTCGGCATCGGCCTTGTCCTTGGGCTTGCCCATCGCTTCGCCGTCCAGGGCCACGATCGTATCGCTGCCGACGACGATGGTCAGCGGCGCGCTTCCCTTCAGCTCGGAAGGATCCGCCGCTTCCGCGACGGCTTTGGCCTTGCGAACCGACAGCTCCTCGACGATGGTCGCCGGGCTCCAGCCGGCCGGCGTCGTCTCGTCGGCATCGCTCGGGCGAACGATTACGGGCAGCCCGAGCTTCGCGATCAGCTCCTGCCGCCTAGGCGACGAAGAAGCGAGCACGAGAGTTGCCTGCGCCGCTTCCGCGGAATGAGATGAACTTGTTTTCGTTACATTGGATGTCATTGGAGGTTCTGTCCTTTCGATAACTTACATTTTGCGGTATACCCAGACGGACGCGATAGCTCCGATAATGCTGAGGAGGCTGATGTCGAGTCCGATATGGATATTATAATCCACGACGAGAAGGTCGGCGGACGGAGACCAATCGATCTTGTAGGAACGCGTCAGAAAATCAAGCCCCGGAACGTCCTCCAGCCATCGTGCCACCATCGCTCCCGCCAGCAATCCGATAAATATGAGCAGCACTAGAACCCAAACGCTTTTCTTCACGTTTCAACGTCTCCCACCATTTTTTGACACTTGTTCATTCATTATACGTTGCCCGCGTTGCCTGTTCAATGCGTAAATGGACCCCATTATGCGATGCTGCCATCCGTTTCGGCCGGTTGACCGCGGTAATCGGCACCTCTACACAATTCGACCGGGCGTCGCAAGTAAAGAGGGTTGCCTCCCCGCAGATTGCGGTTATGAGACAACCCTAATAAAACGATATGATTTTGCTTAGCGCGAATGGGGCGCGGATCCCTAGCTTCGGCATTGGATGCAACTCCCGTCAAAGAATGCAGTTAGACTGCCTTCTTCCGGTTACCGGCTCGCTATCGCGACAATGTGCGCAGTCTAACTGCCCTCTTCAGGCTATCCGTCTCATTATTCAGCCGAAGTGCGTAGTTAGACTGCCTTCTTCCGGTTACCGACTCGCTACCGCAACAATGTGCGCAGTCTAACTGCCCTCTTCAGGCTATCGCCGCCTATTCCCGCCAAAGCGCGTAGGAGGACTCCTCAGATTCTCTCGTTGCCGCATGCGTTCACTTTGCCTAGTTCAATCGACTTCAATCGAACTATGAGCTATATCGGTTTAAACCTAACGACTTACCCTTCCCGCTCCAACTCTTCGAAAATAGACCTGATCGAGGCGATGCGCTCCGGAACGATCGGGCGCAGGCCGTGGCCGTCTTCGCGCACCGCGGAGCCGAAGTGGACTTCGGGAGCGCCCGTCTGGCGGAGAAAATCAGGCAGGGCTTCCACGGTCAAGCCGGCCCCGGCCAGAATGCGCAGCCTCGTTCCCTCGGTCGCTTCGACCAGAGAGCGGATTCGTCCCATGGCCCGCAGCGCGGACGGCTGCCCTCCGGACGTCAGCACCCGGCTGATCTGCGGGAACGCGGCGAGCTCCCCTAGCGCCTCGAACTGGTCTTCCGTCTCGTCGAAGGCGCGATGGAACGTCACGTCGAGATGCTCCGCCTCCGCGATCAGCACCCGCAGCAGTGCGGTATCGATTTTGCGGTCTTCCGTCAACGCCCCGACCACGATGCCGGCTGCCCCGGTCCCGCGAATGGCGCGAATGTCCGCTCTCATGGTCCGAAGATCCTCCGCTCCGTAAACGAACGACAAGCTATGCGGACGCACCATTACGTTCACCGGAATCGTGACCGAACGAATAACTTCTTCGATGAGGCCGATGCTCGGCGTAAGCCCGCCTTCCAGCATACCGGTGACGAGCTCGATCCGGTGCGCCCCGCTGCGCTCGGCGGCGATCGCGTCGGCCAAATTGGTCGCTATGACTTCCAACAGCATGTTGTGATCCTACCTTTCCGTTACTCCCCCAAGGATATAATCCGCGAGCAGCCTGACCCCGTAACCCGAAGCCCCGATCGGGCAATACCCTCGTTCGCTCTTCGCTTGGGACGTGTTCGCCATGTCGATGTGCACCCAAGGCAAGCCGCCCGAGAACCGGCGCAGGAAGAGAGCCGCCAGAATGGCTCCTCCGTAAGGAGTCGGCGCCCAATTCGCGAGGTCCGCGTAATCGCTGCGAAGCTGCTCCTCGTAATCGTCCATGAGCGGCATCGCCCAGATGCGGTCGCCGTTCCTCTCTCCGACTGCATGAAGACGCGAGGTCATCCCCTCGTCGCCCCACATGCCCGCGATGCCGAGACCGAGCGCTTGCCCGACGTTGCCGGTTAGCGTCGCCACGTCGATCATCTCGCAAGGCGAGAATTTGGCCGCATGCAGCATGGCATCGGCCAAGATAAGCCTGCCTTCCGCATCGGTGTTCTTCACCTGAACGGTCAAGCCGTTCGGGTACGAGACCACCTCCGAGGGCAGGTAAGCGCCGGGTCCCGGCACGTTGTCGACGATCGGCAGAAGAGCGACGACGTTGCGACGCTCACCCATGCGAACGAGAAGGTCCAACGCTCCGACGACCGCCGCCGCTCCGCCCATGTCCATGCGGGCATCGCTAATGTCGTTCGCCGTTTTCGCGTTCATGCCGCCCATGTCGAAGGTGACTCCCTTGCCGACTAACGCGATCGGCGCCTCTCCCGGAACCGGCTCGTAGATGAGCTCCACGAGAGCGGGAGAATAGCGGCTCCCCCGGCCGACGGTCAACAGTCCGTTCATCCCGCGTTCGACGAGCTCGAGGCCGCGATAGACCTTCATCCTCGCGGGAGTTCCCGCGAATTGCGCCTCGATTCGCTCGACGAACGAATTCGGATTCAACCGATCGCCGGGCTCGTTGACCAGATCGCGCGCAAGCGCGATCGAATCGACCCGCATTCGAACCCTCTCGATCTCTTCTATATATCCATTATCGGACAAGAGATGCATCCTCTCAAGAGACGCTCCCGTTCGATTCGGCCGATAGCAATTGAATTCGTACGTTCCGAGCAGCCAGCCTTCCGTCCAAGCGCATACGAGCTCGCTCTCGCCCGCAGGCATCCCGGAACCGAAAGCAAGCGAGACGTCGACCGTTCGGTATCCCGGCTTCCTAAGGGCGCGGCCCGCGATTCCCGCCGTCTCCCGAATCCGTTCCAGGCTGCACGCTTCGCTGCGGCCCAGGCCGACGATCAGATAATGGCGCTCTCCCCCTCGGCCGAAGAACCAGGTCGTTTCCCCTCTCTTCGCCATATAGGGAGCAATCTCGAACGGAAGCTCCCCGGAGGCTGCGACAGTACCGATCTCGTCTTCGAATATCGGATAAACGACCGCTTCGGCAGGCTCGGAGCCGAAACCGCCTGAAGTAATGATCAAGCCGTTCATGCCTTCCATCCTCCAACCTCGGATGCGTCGAAATCCAGATTCGCCAATTCATAGATGGCCCTGGCATAGATAGCGGTCGCTTGCAGCAATTGTTCGATTTCGACATGCTCGTCTCTCTGATGGGCGGTCGACTTCGTTCCCGGGAACTCCATCCCGAAGGCGACTCCGTTCGGGATAAGCGCCCCGTACGTTCCGCCGCCGGTCGACAGCAGAGTCGGCGGAAGACCCGTCTCCTCCTCGTATACCCGCTGAAGCATGCGGATCATCGGATGCTCGTCCGGCACATGATGCGGATCCTTGAGAATCGGGGTGTCCACATGGAAGCCATAGGACTCGACCCGCTTCGAGATGTTCTCCAGAATGAAGGAGGAGGTACCGCAAGCCGGATAGCGGAGATTAAGATGGAAGAACGACTCTTCTCCCGGGATATATTGCAGAATCCCCGTGTTGATCGTCAGAGCCCCCGTGACATCGTCGCTCATCGCCACCCCGAACGCATGGCCCAGGCAATCCCCGTGCAGATGATCGTTCACGCAGGCGACGTAACGTTCGGCGTCCGGTTGAAGCGACAATCGGCGGAGGAAGTGGAGCAGCTCGAGCGCGGCGTTGCGTCCGAGCTGCGGCTCCATGCCGTGCGCGGACACGCCCGCGAGCTTAAGCGCGAGCGCACCGTCTTCCCTATCCGCCCTTCCTGCCAGCCCTTTCTCCTTGCAATAGGTTCCAAAAACGACGGCCAGCGCTTCGAGGCTCGCCGCCTCTCCCTGGACAATGGCTTCCGCCTTCTCCGGAACCATGTTCGCCGTGCCTCCGCCTATAAACGACTTTAAATAAAACTCGCACCGCGAGCTCTGCGCCGCCGAGTCCTCGCCCGCTTCAAGGATGATTTTGACGTTGATCTGCCCCTTCTCCGCCCGCACGATCGGGAAGTCCGCATCCGGCGTGAAGCCGCACAGCGGGGGCTTCTCCAGCTTCCGGTACATCGTCATGCAGTCGCAGGCATGCTCCTCGTCCGTTCCGAGAATCAGGCGAACGTTATGCTTCGCCGGAAGTCCGAGCTCCTTCACGATCTTAAGCGCGTAGAACGCGGCCATCGCCGGTCCCTTGTCGTCGATCGCTCCGCGGGCGTAGAGCTTCCCGTCCCGAATCTCGGGCTCGTACGGAGGCGTCGTCCATTCGCCGCTCGCGGGAACGACGTCCAGGTGACAGAGCACCGCCACGTAATCGTCCGATTCGGAAGGCGCGTACTCCGCGTATCCGGCATACCCTTGCAGGTTGCGAGTCCGGAAGCCGGCCGACTCTCCCAATTCGAGCATATAGTCCAGAGCCTCCGCGATGCCCTTGCCCATCGGCTTGCCCGGCTCCGAAGACGCCAGGTCCTTTACGCTGTTTATGCGAAGAAGAGCGAAGAGATCGGCCAACAGCCGATCCTTCCTCTTCTCAGCTTCCATATTCCAATCCATGGTTCCCACTCCGTTCCTCATGCCTTCATCGCCGCCCGATCGCTCTCGCTTCCGTAGAGGTGGCAAGCTACCCAATGGTTCGGACGGACTTCCCGCCATTCCGGCGCTTTATTCTTGCAGTGCTCGGTCGCGAATGGACAACGGGTGCGGAAGCGGCAGCCGCTCGGCGGATCGATCGGACTCGGCAGATCGCCCTGCAGCAGCTGCCGCTTGCGCTCTCTCTCGAGGCGCGGATCCGGAATCGGAATCGCCGTGAGCAGCGCCTGGGTGTACGGATGAAGCGGCTCCTCGAACAGGTCGTCGCTCGTCGCGAGCTCGACCATGCCGCCGAGGTACATGACGCCGATACGGTCGCTGATATGCTTGACCATCGACAGGTCGTGAGCGATGAACAGATACGTCAGGCCCCGTTCCCGCTGAAGCTTCTGCAGCAGGTTGACGACCTGCGCCTGAATCGAAACGTCGAGCGCCGAGATCGGCTCGTCCGCGATGATAAAGTCCGGGTCGACGGCGAGCGCGCGCGCGATCCCGATGCGTTGCCGCTGGCCGCCGGAGAATTCGTGCGGGAACCGCTTCGCGTGCTCGGCGTTCAAGCCTACGGTCTCTAGCAACTCGACGACTCTCTTGGTGCGTTCGGCGCGATTTTTCGCCAACCCGTGCGCGTCCATCCCCTCCGCGATAATGTCCTCTACATTCATGCGTTGATTCAAGGAGGCGTACGGGTCTTGGAAAATCATCTGGATGCGCCGGGTCAGAGCTTTGAGCTCGGTCTTCGACTTCGTTCCGTGCACGTCCTCTCCGTCGAACAGCACCTTGCCGTCCGTGGCGTCATAAAGCCGGATCAGCGTTCGGCCCAGCGTGGACTTGCCGCAGCCCGATTCGCCGACGAGGCCGAACGTCTCGCCCGGATAAATCTCGAAGCTGACGTCGTCGACGGCCTTGAGCGTTTTGCCCCCGCCGACCTGGAAGTGCCGTTTCAGTCCTTCTACCTGGACGAGCGGCTTCTTCTTGCCTTGTTCCGCCATTACCGCTCACCTCCTAAACTTGCGCCCGTTGCGGCTGCGGCTTTCTGCGCTCTCGGATCCTGAAGCCAGCAAGCGGCGCTGTGCGTATCGGAATGGGCGGTGTAATCCGGCATCTTGGCGACGCACACCTCCATCGCATGCGGGCAGCGGGCCGCGAACGGACAACCGACTGGCGGGAACATCAGGTCCGGCGGCGTTCCCGGAATCGCCGTCAGCTCGCTCGTCTTCTCGTGCAGCTTCGGCATAGATGCGAGAAGCCCCCACGTATAGGGATGCTTCGCTTCATAGAACAGCTCGTCCACCGTACCGGTCTCGACGATGATCCCCGCGTACATGACCGCGACCCGCGCGGCCGATTCCGCGACGACGCCCAGGTCGTGCGTGATCAGGATGATCGACGTCCCCGTCTCTTCCTGGATTCTCTTCATCAGGTCGAGAATCTGAGCTTGTATGGTTACGTCGAGCGCCGTCGTCGGCTCGTCGGCGATCAGAATCTTCGGGCTGCAAGCCAGCGCCATCGCGATGACGACGCGCTGCCTCATCCCGCCGGACAGCTGGTGAGGATATTGCTTCACCCGCTTCTCCGGGCTCGGAATGCCGACCAGGCCGAGCAGTTCCGCCGCTTTGGCCAGCGCCTCCGCTCCTCCGAGCTTGCGATGCTTCTTCAGCACCTCGATAATCTGCTTGCCGACGGTCATCGTCGGGTTGAGCGAGGTCATCGGATCCTGGAAAATCATCGAGATCTCGGAGCCGCGAATGCTCTGCATGCGGCGCTCGGACGCCGCCGCCAGATTCTCGCCTTCGAACCGGATTTCGCCCGAGCGAATTTTCGCGTTCTTGGCGAGCAGGCGCATGATGCTCTTCGAGGTGACGGACTTGCCCGAACCGGATTCGCCGACGATCGCCAGCGTCTCTCCTTTGTTCAAGTCGAAGCTGACGCCCCGTACCGCTTGAACTTCTCCGATATAGGTCCGGAATGCGACCGCCAAGTCGCGCACCTCAAGTAATGATTGGCTCATCGTTCTCCCTCCTGTCCCTGATTATTTGCGCATGCGAGGATCCAGCGCGTCTCGCAAGCCATCGCCCAAGATATTGAAGGCAACCATGATGACGACGATGACGAGCGCTGGGAACAGCAGCAGATAGAAGTGCGAGCTCAGCGTCTGGAAGCCGTCGTGAATCAAGACGCCCAGGGAAGCCTGCGGCGATTGAAGGCCCAGTCCGATGAAGCTCAGGAACGCTTCCGTGAAGATGGCCGACGGAATCGTGAACATCGTATTGATAACGATCATGCCGATCGTATTCGGAATGAGATGCTTAAAGATGATTTGGGTATTCGAGGTGCCCAGCGTGCGAGCCGCGAGCACGAACTCCTGCTGCTTCAGCTTCAGGATCTGCGCGCGTACGAGCCTGGCCATGCCGACCCAGCCCGTGATCGACATCGCGACCATGATCGTGAAGATGTTCGCTTTCATGATCATCATAAGAAGAATGATAATGATGAGGCTCGGCACTCCGATCAGAATCTCGATAATCCGCTGCATGACGTTGTCGACCTTGCCGCCCTTAAGCGCGGAGATCGCGCCGTAGGCGACGCCGACAACCAGATCCAGAGCGGCGGCCAGCACGGCGATCAGCAGGGAGATACGCGTTCCTTGCCAGATTCGCGCCCATTGGTCGCGTCCGAACTTATCGGTGCCGAACCAGTGGTCGGCGCTCGGGCTCTGATAGACGGCCGAATAGTTCGTCTGCGCGTAGGAATACTTCGTGAGCCAAGGTCCGACGATCGCGAGAACGATCATGATGCCGAGCAGAATCAGGCTGATGACGGCGGCCTTGTTCTGGCGAAGTCTCCGCCAGCTATCCTGGAAGGCGGACAGGGCCGGACGGGAGATCCGTTCCTGCTCGCCGTTCTCCCGGCGAACGGGGACGAACAAGGGGTCCAAGGAATCCGTAGGGTTAGCCATCCTCCGTTCACTCCCTTCCCGATCCGAGACGAATCCGCGGATCTACCAAACTGTATAGAATGTCGACTAGCAGCATGACGACGACATAGAACGCGCTGTAGAAAATCGTCACGCCCATGATCGTCGCGTAATCGTTCGTCTTGATCGAATCGACGAACAAGCTGCCGATCCCCGGAATGCCGAAGATGTTCTCGATGACGAGCGAACCGGTCAGCAGGTTGACGACGATCGGCCCGAGAATCGTAATGACGGGAATGAGCGAGTTGCGCACGGCATGCCGGGACAGAATCGCCATCTGGCCGAGGCCCTTCGCCTTCGCGGTCACGATGTAATCCTGCTGCAGCACCTCCAGCATCTCCGTCCGGACGAACCGCGCAATGATGGCGATTACACCAAAGGATAGAGCGACGGACGGCAGCACGGAGCTGTCGTAGCTTTCCCAGAACGCGACCGGCAGAATGCCCCATTTTAACCCGATATAATATTGAAGCAAGGCGGCGAGCACGAAGTTCGGAATCGATACGCCCAGCACGGAGACGATCATCGCCGCGTAATCCCAACCGGAGTTGTGGCGATAGGCCGCCAGCACGCCCAGAATGAGGCCGATAACCGTACCTAGCAGAATCGCTTGCAGGCCGACCAGGGCGGACGGATAAATCCGGTCGACGATGATGTCCTTGACGTCTTGTCCGGTGTAATAGATAGAGGTTCCAAGGTCGCCCTGGACGATGTTGCCTATATAATTGACGTACTGAACGATCACCGGCTTGTCCAGCCCGTAGCTTGCATAGATTTGGTCCCGCTGATCTTGCGTCAGCAAGGCGAGCTTCTCCTCGTCGAACGGGGTGCCCGGGAGGTTCTTCATGAGGAAAAAGGTAGCTGTCGTAATAATGAATAGAGTAAGGACGAGATAGACGATCCGTTTGGCGATGTACCTTTTCATTCGTTCACCTCTTTGGCGTGAAAAGAAAGAAGGAGAGAAGTTGCCCGCTCTCCTTCCCGACTATCCTATTGGTTTATTGTGCGACAGCGCTCTTGAATTCAACCGGGTTGCCGTAAGGGTGATAGATCAGGCCCGTTACGTTCGACTTCTGCAGGAACGAGTAGCCGCCGAAGTAGATCGGCGCGACGACGGCGTCCGTGTCGACCAGCTGCTTCTCGGCTTGCAGAAGCATGTCGGCGCGCTTGGCGTCGTCCGTTTCTTTCTTCGCGTTCGCGATCAGCGCGTCGTACTCGGAGCTCTCGTAGTTGCCGCGATAAGGCGTGTGGTTCGTCCACAGATCCATGTAAGTCATCGCGTCGTCATAGTCGGCGCCCCATGCGGTAACGGCCATCTGATAGTTGTTGTTGTCCATCAGCTCATTGCGCGCCTTGGAAGTCTTCGTGTCGATGGCGACGTCGATGCCGAGGTTGTTCTTGAATTCGCTTTGGAGGAACGTAGCGACGTCCTTCACTTCGGAGGTGTCGGCGATCAGAAGGGTCAGCTTAGGAGCGGAGCCCAGCTCTTGCACGCCTTGCGCCCACAGCTCTTTGGCTTTCTCGATGTTCGCTTCGATCACTTTGCCGTTCAGCTCGCGGAACGTCTTCGTGCCGTCGCCGCTCATCAGGTCCGGAATGAGGCCGGAAGCGCCGGAGGAGCCGTTGTTCAGAATCGTGGCCGCGAGAATGTTGGAATCGAACGCCAGCGACAGGGCCTTGCGGATGTTGACGTTGCTCAGGCCTTCCGCCTTCGTGTTGAATTGCAGGTAAGTCGTGCGGAACTTGATGCCCGTGCCGAATTCCGGATTGCTCTTGTTCGCGTCCACGTCGGAGGAAGCCAGCGTCACGCGATCGATCTGACCGGCCTTATAGGCGTTGAGCGCCGTGCTTTGCTCCTTGATGACCTTGAGGTTGATCGTGTCGGTCTTGACGTTCGAGTTGTCCCAATAAGTCGGATTCTTCTTCAGAACCGCGCCAGCCGCGATGTCGAACGATTCCAGGACGTACGGACCCGCATAGATCAGCTTGTCCGCCGCAAGGCCGTACTGATCGCCTTGAGACGTCACGAACGCTTCGTTCAGCGGGAAGTAAGGAACGAGCGAAGTCAGGCGAAGGAAGAACGGAGTCGGTTGCTTCAGCGTAACGACCAGCGTCTTGTCGTCCTTCGCTTCGATCGCGACTTGATCGGCCGTGCCCGTTCCCGCGGCGTATTCGGCGCCGCCGACGATATAATCCGTCAGGATGAACGAGTAGCCGTTCGTTGCCGTGGTCGGGTTCATCTCGCCCAGCCAAGCGTACTTGAAGTCGGCTGCCGTAATCGGCGTGCCGTTGCTCCATTGAATGCCGTCGCGAAGGGTAAACGTGTAAGTCAGCTTGTCGTCGGAGATGGCGACGTCTTGCGCCAGAGCCGGCTGCGGGTTGTTGTCCGCGTCCAGACGGTAGAGGCCTTCGCTCACGTTGTTCAGAACCGTGAAGGAGATGTCGTCCGATGCCGCCCATTGGCTGAGATTCTTGATTTCGTTCTCGACGTACAGATTAATCGGCTTGCCGGACGGAGCCGCGCTGCCGCTTGCTCCCGCGGACGCGGAAGGGCTGGAGCTGCCGGACGCATTCTCGTTGTTGTTGCCGCAGGCCGCCAGGACCACGGAGAAGACGAGCATGAGTGCTAACAGAGATAGAGACCCTTTTTTCTTCACAATCGATCACCTCATGTTGTATTTTGGATTTCTTGGCTATAGTTGAACCGAACGCTGCTGGAGAACTTGTCCGGCGGAACCGGAGCAGGCCAGCCGTCATTCGGATGAACCCCCGAAATGCTATGGCACTCTTCTATCTCTAAAACAACTTGAAGACCGCGCGGTTCTCGCCGACGGCAACCCCGTTGTCGTTCACGATTTCCTTCGGTGTCAGGGCATACATGCGGTCGATGGTCGCTTGGTTCTCATACCCGATCTGCTCGAGGATGGAGGCGACGATGGTCGCCCACGGCGGCTCCGCCCCGTCGATGACTTTGAGCGCGAAAGCCATTCTTTCCTTCTTCAACCCGAAGGCGTACACGCCCTTCGCTCCGCCTTTGGCCACGATGTTCGAATCTTCTAACAACGAGGAACAAATAAACCCGTGGCTTGCGATCATATTCGGGCTGGCGTTCATGTAGCCGGTCAGCTCGATGACGGCGAGGCGAGTCGCTTCGTCTTCGATGAGATCCGGACAAGCCAGCTTCAGATAGCCGACGGCAAGAGCTTGCAGAGGAATGCCGAATACCGGGAAGCCGCAGCCGTCCACCGCGATCTTGATCTCCTCGCGAGGAACTTCGGTCATGTAGGCCATCGTATCCAGAATGTCTTGCTGCACCGGATTGTCGATGCTCCAATACGTGTCTACCGGGTAGCCGAGCTCCTTGCACAAAGCGATAATGCCGAGATGCTTGCCGGAGCAATTATGGTAAATTCGTCTCTTCGGCAGTCCCTTCGCGTAGAATTCCGCCCTCGGCTCGTCGTTCAAGGGAACGGTCGGACACGGCAGAAGCAGCTCTTCGGAGATCTCCGCCTTCTTCAGAATCGAGTCGAGAGCTTCGATCTGATACGATTCGCCGCGCTGCGATGCCGCGAACAGCGCCGCCTCGCCGCTTGTTAGCCCCAGCTTCTTCGGCACGCCGGCTTTGACGACCGGAATCGCTTGGAAGGGCTTGGCCGCCGAGCGAAGGAACGTCATATGCTGCGCGTTGCCGACCTCGGCGATCAGCCGTTTCTTGTCGTTCACCCCGCAGAGCAAGCCTAAGTGAACGTTCTCTAACGCATTGCCTCGGTACTGCTCGACCAAAGGTTGTAGGTTCATCTTGCCAGAGCCTTCTTTCTAGTTGTGTGTAGCCTGTTGCAAGGCAAGCGCTCCGGCGCCCAGCACGATGGATCTGCCGTGAAGCCGCGAAGCGATGACCTGGAAGGAATCCCGGAACGGTTCCCAGACGACTTGCTCGCAATGCCTGTCGAGCCATTCGAGAATTTCGCCGAACCCTTCGACCAGATCTCCGCTTAGAATCACGGTATCCGGATTGTACAGGCAGACGATGTTGTTTATCGTCACCGCGATATGGAACGCGGCCCGATCGATAATCTCGACCGCCCATTCCTCGTTCCGCCTTACGGCGGCGAACAGTTCGCCGATCTCCCGGATAGCGCTTACCTTGCGAGCCTCGCCCAGCAGCGCCGATTCGTCGATGTAGGTCTGCAAGCACCCGCGCTTGCCGCACTCGCACAGATTGCCGTGAGGATGGATGGTCATGTGCCCGAGCTCGCCCGCGCTGTTCGATCCCCCGCGGAAAATATCCCCGTTGATGATCAGCGACGAGCCTATGCCGGTACCGACGTTGATCAGCACCGTTTTGTCGGAGCCCTGAGCCGCTCCGAACAAATACTCTCCCAGAATCTTCACCTTGAGGTCGTTATCGATGACGGTGCGAAGCCCCGTCTTCTCCTGGATCCTCATCGCCAGCGGGAAGTCCCGCCAGCCGAGCGTCGAGGAGAACTGCACGACTCCGCGCTCGTAGTCGATAACGCCCGGAGTGCCGATGCCGATTCCCGCGACCTTCGCGGAGGAGATGCCCTGTTCCTCCAGAAGAGCCGTCACGGAGCTTGCCATCAGGGCGATGGTCTCTTCCGCTTGGGCTTCCTGCGAGGTGTGCTTCAGCTCCTTCGAGGTTATAAGCCGTTCCGCGAAGTCCATCAGCCCGATGACGATCCGCTTCTTCTGGATGTCGATCCCGATCGCGTATCGGCCGCTCGGCTCGATATCGAGCATAACCGCCTTGCGCCCTACTCCCGAAGAGGTTAAGGAGGTCTCCCTAACGAGCCCTTCATCGGTCAACTCGCTTACGATGCGTCCGACGGAGGTGGCGCTCATCTCGGTGATCTTAGAAATCTCCGATCTCGAGATCGGCCTGCGAGTTCTTATGACATCCAGAACCAATTGCTTATTATGCTGCTTGATAACCTCTTGATCCTGTTTGACCGTATGTTTGGATTCCGACATGAGGCACTCCTTTGCATTAATAACATCGTGTTATTATTTGAATTGAAAAATTGCGTAAAAACCCATCAAAACACGATGAAATTCTGTCAAAACGCCGTTTTACACTTCGAAAAATCCTTCAATTATTAACACAATGTTATTAATTAGATAGTATCAGCCGTTTTTCCTGCCGTCAATCCACAAATTGCGCTTATGGAACAGTCATGTCAGCTATTTTTAGCGAAATCCCTTCAAATAGCTGACATGACTATTACTCAACATAAAAATTCCACGAGATTTTGGATTTTCTGGACTGAAACGGATAACGGCCGCCCTTCCTGCTTCCTGCAAGATAGTCGAATTATCGACCCTATCGAGGTTTGGGAGAAGTTCGCTGACAAACAAAGAACGACGGGACCGGGATTATCGCCTCGGTACCGCCGTTTAGTCTGCAAAACAAAAACAAACTCGCCTTAGGAGCTGTCCCTTCGAATGATGACGGGTATGCCTCCCTAGCTCAGCCGCCCGCTTGAAGCTGGATGAACGACCTTAGCTGCCGATCCGCGAACACGGCGTTCATGGCCGCCGTTTGAGCCTTCCACAGCAGCGCTTTCTCAGGCTTCTCGCTGTAGGAGTTCAGAGCGTTCACCGCCGCGTTAAGCTGCTCGATCTCCGCCTGCGCGGAGGTCTTCGCCGAATCGATCCACGAGGATGCGGCTTTCGCCTGCTCGAGCCAATTCTGATGCGCGGTTCGGATCGACAAGATATCGTTATCCTCCGAAGGGAGCTTTCCGTTCAGCGATTCGGACGCGAATCCGGCAATCTTGCCGTACAGGTCGGCGCTAGCGCTTAGAAAACCGACGTACTCGCCGACATCCTCGATGCCCGCGATCGGGAAAGTGGCGCTATTCAGAGCCTTCACGTATACTTCCGTTCCCGAGAGCATCGAGACCATCTCGTCCGCTTCCGCCTTCGTCGGAGAAATCCCCGCATACACCCGGTACCCGTCCGTTGTATCCGTCGCGGCCGCGATTCCTTGCGCCCGCAGCTTCTCGGCCGCTTCCTCCATGCTCTCCTCCGAACGGAATACCCCATGCTGCAGGACATACATGGTGACGCTCGGAACGGTTGCGGTCGCGTTTGCCGCCTGGCCGCTCGTTTGCGCCTCTCCCGCTCCGCCCGTCTCCGAAGTTCCTCCTGACGTTTCTTGCCCCTGCCCCGCCTTCGCGCCGCTAGTCCGTTCGGTCGACTCCAACGGCGCAACGGCAGGCAGCTCGCCGCCGGACGCAACGACTCCCGGAGAGTTCTGAGCCCCTTGCGAAGGAAGAAGGGGCTCGCCGGTGAACAGCGTCAGCAGCAGATATCCGAACAGTCCTCCGGTCGCGATCGCTCCGACGACGGTGACGAACACCCGCATCCAGGACGGTCCGTTCTCCCGGTAGACGTTTCTGCCGTTTCTATCGTCTATCCATTCATAGCTCGCATCGTCGAATGGATCCGGAGGCTCCGGCGGCTCCGGCAGCTCGATCGGCCCCGGGGATTCGGTATCCGAATAATCGGCCTGGCGGCCTTGATAGGCCTTGGGAAAAGGAATCGTTTCTCCTCGCTTCGCGAAATCGCCTTTTCTGGAACCCTTGTTTTTCAATGGAACCTGCCGTGCGATCGGCTCATAAGCCGGTTCGGATCCCCGCTTCCGCTCCCTTTCGTCCCCGGGCTTCTGCTCGGGACTAGGAGAAGATTGTTGAGATTGCCTTTGCACCGGTTTGCCGCTAAAGCCCGTTACGGCTTCCCGCTCCGTGGTGCGAATCATCTCCTCCAGAGCGTGAATATCGTCTTGATAAGGACTGTGCCAGGCTTGATAGTCCGTCTTCGTCCTTTTCTCCGGGCGGACCGTCTTTCCTTGCGCCTGCTTGAGGTTCGGCTCGGCATTCGGAGCTTCTCCGGCCGGGAGAACCGCATTCCCCTTCAGCGCTTGAGGCGGATTGCCTTGCCCTTGAACGGTCGGCTCGACCGGAGCCGGCGCCGCGTTCGCGTTATCGAAACGAAAAGTCATTCTCGCTTTAGGCTGCATAAGTCAGTCTCTCCCCTTGTCCCCTAATCTACTAAAGCCTATGTAGGGAAGGCGGGGAATATGCGAGAGTATCCAAAACAATATGAAACGCCCGATCGAAGCTTGCATGCGCGCAAGCCCGTCGGGCGTTTATCCTATCCTAATCGTGCGCATCCGCGTTACGTTATATTTCCTCTTGTTCGCGAAGCTCGCGAGCAAGGCCGTCCGCGATTTTCCAGATGTCTCCGGCCCCCATCGTGAGAACCAGATCTCCCGGAACGATCCGCGAAGCGAGAAACTCTTTGACCTCTTCCTTGGTCGGAATATACTTCACGTTCGGGTTGCTGTTCTCGGCAATGAGCTCCACCAGCTTCTGCGAGGTCACGCCTTCGATTCTCTGTTCTCCGGCGGGAGAATAGATATCGGTAATGATCACCTCGTCCGCTTCCTTGAAAGCCCGGCTGAACGCATCGAGCAGGAAGTACGTTCTCGTATAGCGCTGAGGCTGGAATACCGCGATAATCCGTTTGCCCGTCGCTTTGGCCGCGAGAATCGTGGCTTCGATCTCCGTCGGATGGTGGGCGTAATCGTCGATGATAAGCATGTCCTTCACTTCGCCGAGGACATGGAAACGTCTCTTCGCTCCGCGGAATTCGACGATGGCCTCCGCGATTTGCCCGATGGAGAGTCCCGCCTCCAAGCAGACGACTACCGTCGCCAAGGCATTGTACACATTGTGCCGTCCCGGCACGGACAGGTTGATCGCGCCGAGCGATTGGCCGCCGCGAACGACCTCGAACGAAGCGCAGCGATCGCCCAGCTCGATGTTCGCCGCCCGATAATCCGCCTGTTCGTTATCGATCGAGTAAGTAATCGCGCGGGTAGAGGACGCTTGCGGCAGAATGTCCCGAACGTTCTCGTCGTCCAGGCAGACGACCGCGCAGCCGTCCGGCCGCACGTTGTTCAAGAACTTCACGTAAGCTTCCTTCAGCTTGCCGAAGTCGCCTTCGTAGTTCTCCAGATGATCGGCCTCGATGTTCGTCACGACCGCGATGGCCGGACGATACTGCAGGAAGGAGCCGTCGCTCTCGTCCGCCTCCGCGACGACGAATTTGCCGTTGCCCGCTTTGGCATTCGTGCCGACATTGACGATCTCGCCGCCGATAATGTAAGTCGGATCCAGCTTGCTTGTCTCCATCACGAGCGCGATCATCGAGGAGGTGGTCGTTTTGCCATGGGCGCCCGCCACGGCTACGCCCGTGCGATCGTTCAGGATTCTGGCGAGCATCTGGGCCCGGTGCAGGGTAGGAATGTTGAGCAGCTCGGCTTCTTTGCGCTCTACGTCGTCCTTGGAGATCGCCGTCGAATAGACGACCAGGTTCGCCCCATGGACGTTCTTCGCTTCGTGCCCGATGTAGATGCGGGCTCCCTTCGCCGACAGCTTCTCCGTCAACTCTTGACGCGCGACGTCGGACCCGGTAACTTCATAACCCATCTCCAGCATGACACGGGCGATCGCGCTCATCCCGTAGCCGCCAATGCCGATAAAATGTACGCGCTGTTCCGTTAGCAACGACGTTTCACCAGCCTTTCTGTGATTTCGATTGATGGAGCAGCCACGAACGGACATCGGCAATAAGGTATAGCGTACCCGTGACTACCGACAGCGTGCGTTCGCCTCCTTGCTCGGCCATCCCGGTCAGAAGATCCAACGCCTTCTTCCAGTCCGGCTCTACGACGATATTCCGCGGGCCGCCGAGCTCGCCCTGCAGCCGTTTCGCCAATTCGGCCAAGTCCGCGGCACCCATTTTTCTATGAAAATCCGGTTCTGTTACGATCAACGAATTCACCATTGGCAGTATATGCTTAAGGGATTGATCGTGATTCTTATTCGGCATCATCGCGACCATGACGTTCAAAGAATCGAACGAATACACATCCTCGAGCGCGTTCGCGAGCGCCTCCATCCCTTCCGGATTGTGGGCTCCGTCGAGAAGAATGCGAGGCTCCGTCCGGACCATCTCCAAGCGGCCCGGCCAGCGAGCCAGCTTCAACGCCTCCGATAGACTCTCTTCGTCCACCATCGTCGCATAGTATTGACGCAGAACGTCAAGCGTCATGACCGCCACCGCGGCATTCGTCACCTGGTGCGCGCCGGCCAGCGAGATGTCGAGAGAATCGTACCTGCGGAAGGTGCCCTCGAAGGAGAACGACTGCTCGTTCTCGGAGGCGAACAGCCTCTCGCAGTTGAATTGTTCGCCGATCAGGTACAGGGTCGACTTCTTCCCGGCGGCCGTCCCGCGAATCACCTCGATCGCTTCCGGCTGAGTTACGGCGGAGACGACGGGTACCCCCGGCTTGATAATGCCGGCCTTCTCGGCGGCGATCTCTTCCAGCGTGGTTCCCAGAATGTCCATATGATCGTGGCCGATGTTCGTGATGACGCTGATGAGCGGCGCCACGATATTCGTGACATCCAGTCTTCCCCCGAGACCCGTCTCCCAAACGACATAATCCGGGAAGGCGACCGTCGCATAATAAAGAATGGCGATCGCCGTCGTGATCTCGAACATCGTCGGAGGGCCCCATTCGGTCTCCGCGATCTCCTCGACCAACGGCTTGAGCCGATTGGCCAGGCGGAGAAGCACCTCGTCCGGAATATCCTCGCCGTTGTATTTGAACCGATTGGCATAAGAAGTGATGTAAGGGGACGTGAACATCCCCACGTCGTATCCGTTTTGCCTTAGCACGCTCTCCAGGAAGGAGCAGACGGAGCCCTTGCCGTTCGTTCCGGCGACATGGATAAACTTCAGCCTGCGATGGGGATTGTTCAGCTTCTCCATCAGCAGCTCCATGCGCTCCAGCCCCGGACGGATGCCGATCGTCGGCATCAATCCGGTAATCCATTCGACGGCTTGCTCGGCCGTTCGCAAATCCCCTTGTCCATTCTGATCATTCATGTTGCTGCGCCTCCATTAGCCGCGAAGTTCTGCGATCCGCGCGAGCACTTTGTCCCGCTTATCCCGATAGTCCTCGCCTTTCGCCCGCTCCTGTTCCACGACGTGGGCAGGCGCCTTAGCGATGTAGCCTTCGTTCGACAGCTTCTTCTCTACCCGTTCGACTTCGGAATTGAGACTCGCCAGTTCCTTCTCCAGGCGGGCGATTTCCTGGCTGATATCGATCAAGCCCGCAAGCGGAAGATAGAGCTCCGCGCCGGTCACGATCGCCGTCATCGCCTTGTCCGGAGGAGTCAGCGATTCGTCCAGGGTGAGGGAAGACGTGTTGCAGAAGCGGCGGATATATTCCTCGTTCCGCTTCAGGATGCTGCTCGTCGATTCGTTCGTCGGCTTGAGCAGAAGCTCGATCTTCTTGCCCGGAGTCACGTTCACTTCCGCGCGAACGTTGCGCACGGCGCGAATGGCGTCCATGAGAAGACCCATCTCGGCAACGGCTTCCGGAGCTTCGAAGGAGGCGTCGTATTGCGGCCAAGCGGCCAGCGTAATCGTCTCGCCCGCCTCGTGCGGCAGATGCTGCCAGATCTCCTCGGACAGGTAAGGCATGAACGGGTGAAGCAGGCGAAGCGTTCTATCCAGTACGTAAGCCAGCACGGATTGCGTGCTTCGCTTCGAAGCGGCGTCCGTTCCGTACAGCGTCAGCTTCGCGAACTCGATGTACCAATCGCACAAGTCGTCCCAGATGAAGTTGTACAGCAAACGGCCGGTTTCCCCGAACTCGTAGCTCTCCATCAGGCGGGTAATGTCCCTTGCCGTCTCGTTGAATCGATGCAGAATCCAGCGATCCGCCGTCGACAGCTCTCCCGAGAGATCGATGTCTTCCACGGAGAAGCCTTCGAGATTCATCAACGCGAAACGGGAAGCGTTCCAGATCTTGTTCGCGAAGTTGCGCGCCTGCTCGACCTTCTCCCAACGGAAGCGCAGGTCTTGCCCCGGCGTGCTGCCGGTGGAGATCATGTAGCGCATCGCGTCCGCGCCGTACTTCTCGATAACCTCGAGCGGGTCGACCCCGTTGCCGAGCGACTTCGACATCTTGCGCCCTTCCGCGTCCCGAACGAGGCCGTGAATAAGCACGTCCTTGAACGGGATGGAATCGGTAAATTCCAGAGCGGTAAAAATCATCCGGGCTACCCAGAAGTAAATGATGTCGTATCCGGTCACGAGCACGTCGGTCGGATAGTAGCGCTTGAGATCGTCCGTGTTGTCCGGCCAGCCAAGCGTCGAGAACGGCCACAGGGCGGAGCTGAACCAAGTGTCCAGCACGTCCTCGTCTTGTCTCCAAGGAGAACCGGCTTCGTCCGCTCCCTTAGGAGCTTCCGTGCCTACGTACAGTTCGCCGGTCTCGTCGTTGTACCAAGCCGGAATCCGATGTCCCCACCACAGTTGGCGGGAGATGCACCAGTCGCGAACGTTCTCGATCCAGTGCAGGTAAATCTTCTCGAAGCGGTCCGGAACGAAGTTCACGCCTTGTCCGGACTTCTGCGAGGAGATCGCTTGCTCGGCCAGCGGCTTCATCGCCACGAACCATTGCGTGGACAGGTACGGCTCGACGACCGCGCCCGAGCGCTCGCTATGGCCGACCTGGTGAACGTGGTCTTCGATCTTGATGCAGACGCCTTGCTCCTGCAGGTCCTTCACGATCGCCTTGCGGCAATCGGCGCGGTCCATGCCTTGGTACGGGCCGGCGTTCTCGTTCATCTTGCCGCTCTCGTCCATGACGATGATCTGCGGCAGATCGTGGCGGGTGCCGACCTCGAAGTCGTTCGGGTCGTGAGCCGGCGTGATCTTCACCGCTCCGCTTCCGAATTCCTTCTCGACGTATTCGTCGCCGATAACCGGAATCTCGCGATTCACGATCGGCAGCTTCAGCATCTTGCCGATCAGGTGCTTGTAACGCTCATCCTCCGGATGAACGGCGACGGCCGTATCGCCCAGCATCGTCTCCGGACGGGTCGTCGCGACCGTCAGGAAGCCGCTGCCGTCCGCAAGCGGATATCGCAGGTGATACAGGTGTCCGTTAACTTCCTTATACTCGACTTCGATATCGGACAGGGCGGTGCGGGCCGCCGGATCCCAGTTGATGATCCGCTTGCCGCGATAGATAAGCCCTTTCTCGTACAAGCGGACAAAAACTTCGCGAACCGCGCGCGACAGCCCCTCGTCCAGAGTAAAACGCTCGCGGGAATAGTCGAGGCTAAGGCCCATCTTCGACCACTGGCTGCGAATCGTGTTCGCGTATTGATCCTTCCATTCCCATACCTTCTCCAGGAATGCTTCGCGTCCGAGATCGTAACGGCTTTTGCCTTCCTCGCGAAGCTTCTGCTCGACCTTCGTCTGCGTCGCGATCCCGGCATGGTCGGTGCCCGGCAGCCACAGCGCGTCGAATCCCTGCATCCGCTTAAAGCGAATGAGGATGTCCTGAAGCGTGAAGTCGAGAGCGTGGCCAATGTGAAGCATCCCGGTCACGTTAGGCGGCGGGATCACGATCGTGTATTTAGGGGCATCCGGCCGGCGTCCGGCTTGGAAATAACCGCCCTTCATCCAAGCCTCATACCATTTACGCTCGGCATTCGTCGGGTCGTAGGTCGTTGGCATGCTGGTCGTATTCCGTTCTTGCGTTTCGCTCATTAAGACCATTCCTCCATAGGGACAAAAAATACAAAAACCTCCCGTCACAAAGGACGAAAGGCTCGCTTCCGTGGTACCACCTTCATTCCGACAGCCCATGTCTTACCGGCTCGTCGGCGCTCGAACGCATGTTAACGGCTGCCACCGCCCCGCTCTACAGCGATTGCTTCAAACGGGAGACTCCAGGGCGACTTCTGCGGCAGCCAACCTGCGGAACCTTGCAGCGATGCTCTTCCGGCACCGGTTCCGCTCTCTGAAGGGGCGAACGGCATACTATTCCCTTTCCTCGTCTTTATTCCCCTATGATACCTTTTTTGAAGGGTTGCAGTCAATATGGCCCGATGGACGAGAGAAACCCATTTATTCGGTTCCGTGCTTCCGCGTTTCGAGCGTTTGTATCCGCATTACCGCCAATCGGCCCCTTGCGCAAAATGCACGGAGCTCTTTAGAAAATTTCCATATGCCTTCCTATTTTGTAGTAGAATGATAAGTGAGCGAATTTATGAAACCAAGTTTTATTGTACGGAACTGGCAAAGGAGGAGGGGATCGATCACGTTCAACTGGCCGCTCCGCAAGGCTGCGAATCGAAAGCCCGGCAATTCTTTGACGGCTTGCTGGGATGGACGGAGATCCCGAAGCCCGATAAGCTCCAAAAACGGGGCGGCGTCTGGTTTCAATGCGGAGCTCATCAAGTTCACGTCGGCGTGCAGGAGGATTTCGTTCCGGCGGCCAAAGCCCACCCCGCCTTTCATGTCCGGAACCTGGATGAGCTTCGTCGCCATCTGCTCCTTCATGATCAAGCCGTTATCGACGACGAGGCCAGGGCCGACGAAGGCGCGAAAAGGTTCTATGTAAACGATCCTTTCGGCAACAGGCTGGAATTTCTCGAATGGCGGTGAAGGCTTAACGGAGGTTTAATGCCAGGCAGAATAGGACGACGGGCCGGTTGAGCAACCGTTGTTATTCATCTGGAGACGGTCATGCGAAGCTTCCCGGCCTGCTTGGGTAATTTTTACTCATCTCGGTGCGATCTTGCGGCATCCGGCTAGAGGCGGTTGTGCTGAGAACTCTAAACAACGCCAGAAGAGCCGCCGGCAACAACCGGCGACTCTCCGAGCGGCAATATCCTCGCTTAAGGAATATACAAAATCTGACCTTCCGTCACGTGAGGTTCGGCCAGCCGGTTGTGCAGCTGCAGCTCCCGCGCCTGTACGTTGTAACGCGTAGCTATCGCATCCAGCGTATCCTCGCGCTGCACGACGCAGAGCTTGAACTTCCGGAACGTATTGGCGGAACCGCTCTTGGCCAGGAACAGCCTCGTCCATTCCACTTCGTCTCCGGACGACTCGGAAGTCGACGGGCCGGCCGCCGCGTTCGCGACGGTTTCTTGCTCCGTTTGCTGCGCTTCTTCCGCCAACCTGGTCTCCGACTCGCGCTTCGCTCCTTTATCGCCAAGCTGGGACAGTAGGCCGACGCCGCCATAAGAAGAAGCGGACTCCGGCGCTTTGGTGTTCAAGGCGACTTTCAGCTCCTGCTTCTCTTCGGGAGCCGGCGCGGAATAGGCCGGCTCCGCTTGCGTTGCCGGAGCTGCCGTGCCCGACGTAGCGGAAACAGCGGGCGCTGCCGACGCTGCCGTTGCTTCCGGCGCTACCGGCGTTTCCGGCGTTACCGCCTTTTCCGGCGCTACTGGCGTTTCCGGCTTTGCCGACGAAACCTGCGAGACCTGCGAAGGCGGCTGGGAAGACGGCTGGGAAGGAACGGCTTGCTCCCCTTCCGATCTTTCTTGAGAAGCTTGGGTAACGTCGCCCCACGGCTGTTCCGCGAGGGCCGCGCTGCCATAGGATTCCTCCGGCGATTCATTCGGAGGGCGATAAGCGTAAGAGTCCGCTTGTCCGTATTCCGACGCGTTCGGTTCATAAGGCTCCGGCTCGGGCTGTTCGATCTGCGGCAAATAAACCTGCTGGGCGCCGTATTCGTAGGGATAGCTGCTATTAACCGGACCCGGTTCCTTCCGGCCATAGGAATCGAACCAGGAATAATCGGGGGACGGGTAGGAGCCGGCCTCTTGCCTGCTCTCCGCATAACGGGTCTCCGCATAGCTAGTCTCTGCATTGCCGGTCTCTGCATAGCCAGCCTCTGCATTGCCGTTCTCTGCATAGACGGTCTCCGCATGGCCGGTCTCCTCATAAAACTTCGGTGCCTCCAAAGGCGCTTGATGAACGACCGTGAAGCTATCCTCCTGCCAGACCGGAGCTTGCGGCACCGACACTTGCAATCCTTTGAGCCCAAGGACGCCCGTGACGTTAAGCGATCTCGTGGACAACAGGTCGACGTCGAAGTTGTCGATCTCGACCGCCAGATCTTCCAGCCTCTCCACTCTTCCGACCGGAAGAGAAATCTCGACGGGGATCCAATGCTCCAGCTGCCTGTTCGCGGAACGTTCGTCCTGGGAACGATAGGAGCCGGTCAGCAAAAGATGCCCCCGCAGAACGATCTGGTCGTCCATCGGCAAGGCTTGCATATGCGGAACCAATTCGATCTCTTCCAGTTCCTCTATGGCGGCTACTTCCTCGGGGAGATGCACTCTCTCGAAAATATCGAAGCGCAACCCGTTGTAAGACTCTGACAAGCGTAGTCCTCCTTTCGGGGGGAGTTATCTCTGCCCATTCAGGGATGGCACAGCTTACTATTTATCTATATGCCGCCTAAGAGCGGGCATGCCTATAGAAATAGATAACGAGAAAAGCTCCCGCAGCGGCCCTATGCGGGCTGCGGCGGGAGCTTCGGAACATTCCCCTGATGATCGAGGCTGCCGATCAGAACTTGGAAAGCGCCGTGCGGAAAGCGGCGACGGAGGCCTCGATATCCGCTTCCGTATGCGCCGTCGAGAGGAACCAGCCTTCGAACTGGGAAGGAGGAATGTTGACCCCTTCGTCCAAGAGACGAGCGAAGACGGTGCGGAATCGTTCGGTATTCGAGGTGCGGGCGACGTCGAAGTTGATCACCTGCTTGTCCGTGAAGAACGGGCAGACCATCGAGCCGACGCGGTTGACGGTCAGCGGCACCCCGAATTCGGACGCGGCCTTCTCGAGTCCCGCGTGAAGCCGAACGGCAAGACGTTCCAGCTGCTGATAGGATTCGACCGTCATCCGGCTGAGGGTCGTGTATCCGGCCGTCATCGCAAGCGGGTTGCCGGACAGCGTCCCGGCCTGATAGATCGGGCCGACGGGAGCCATCTTCTCCATGATGTCCCGGCGTCCGCCGTAAGCGCCGACCGGAAGTCCCCCGCCGATGACCTTGCCCATGCAGGTAAGATCCGGAGTTACTCCGTACAGGCCTTGCGCGCTATGGTAGCCGACGCGGAAGCCGGTCATGACCTCGTCGAAGATGAGCAGCGCGCCGTACTTCGTCGTCAAATCGCGCAGCCCTTGAAGGAACCCCGGCAGCGGAGGAACGACGCCCATGTTGCCGGCGACCGGCTCCACGATAACGGCGGCCAGCTCTTCTCCGAACTTCTCGAAGACGAGCCTCGCCGATTCGATGTCGTTGTAAGGCACAGTGATCGTATGCGTCGCCACGCTCTCGGGCACCCCCGGGCTGTCCGGCAAGCCGAGCGTCGCCACGCCGGAGCCCGCCTTGATGAGCAAGCTGTCCGCATGGCCGTGATAGGAGCCTTCGAACTTCAGGATTTTGCTTCTTCCCGTGTAGCCGCGAGCCAGGCGCAAAGCGCTCATCGTCGCTTCGGTTCCGGAATTGACCATGCGGACGACTTCGACGGACGGCATCCGTTCGCAGACGAGCTCGGCCATCTTCGTCTCCAGCTCCGTTGGAGCGCCGAAGCTCGTCCCTTTGCGCGCCGCTTCCTGAAGCGCCTCGACGACCTCCGGATGGGCATGCCCGATAATGAGCGGCCCCCAGCTCAGCACGTAATCGATGTAGCTTTGTCCATCGATGTCATAGATGCGGCTGCCTTCTCCGCGTTCGATCACGAGCGGGGTCAGTCCAACGGATTTAAAGGCACGGACCGGGCTGTTGACGCCCCCCGGAATGACGCGTTTCGCGCGCTCGAAAGCTTCCTTGGAGCGCGAATCCGATCGAATTCGACGATTATCTGGCATTTTTGACACTTCCCTGCTATCAGATTTGGAAATCTTTATGGTACACTGATCGAGTATACACCCGAGGAGGTAATTGCCTATGATTCAGTGGCTCCGCAAAGTATCGCTATTCGACGGATTAACGGACGAACAGCTCGAGCACGTGCTCCGGATCGCGACCAAACGCTCGATTCCCGTCGGCACCGTTCTTTTCCACGAGAAGGAATACGGCGACAAATTCTATGTCATTCTCAGCGGCTCGATCAAAATTTACAGCAGAAGCGCGAACGGAGAAGAGAAGGTTCTCACCGTCATGGCGGACGGGGAAAGCTTCGGCGAGCTCGCGCTGCTCGACGGCCGCCCGCGCTCGGCATCCGCCCAGACGCTGGAGACGACTCTCGTCCTTGAAATTTCGAGCGATAATTTCTTGGAGCTGCTACGGAATCATTTCGATATCACGCAAAGCATCCTGAAAGAGCTGAGCAAGCGGCTGCGGGTCACCAACGAGCACGTGAACGACCTGACCTTCCTGGACGAACGTACCCGCATCGTCAAGAATTTGATCCTGCTCGCGAACAAGCACGGCCGCCGGGAAGGCTCCTCCATCTCGATCCGAGTCGCCCTCAACCGCGACGAATTGTCCCAGATGGCCGGCGTGACCAAATCCGTGCTTAACGAAGTGCTGCTCGAGCTCGAGTATAAGGGAGTCCTGCGAATCAGCCCTCTCGAATACGTCCTGCATCTGGACAAGCTGCGCACTTAAGCGATCGAAGCTTCTAACGATTAAGCCTTAAGCCATTGGGCCGCGTCCTTCGCATGGTAAGTAATGATCATGTCCGCTCCCGCCCGCTTCATGCCCGTGAGCGTCTCGAGCACGATCGCGCGCTCGTCGATCCAGCCCTGCAGAGCGGCCGCCTTGACCATCGAATACTCCGCGCTGACGTTGTAGACGGCCACCGGCAGATCGAATCTGTCCTTCAGCAGCCTCAGAATATCCAAATAAGCGAGTCCCGGCTTCACCATGAGCATATCCGCGCCCTCGTCGACATCGGATTGCGCTTCGCGAAGCGCCTCCCGGGCGTTCGCCGGGTCCATCTGGTAGGTTTTGCGATCCCCGAATTGCGGAGCCGATTGCGCCGCCTCGCGGAAAGGACCGTAATAGGCGGACGAGTACTTCACCGCGTACGAGAGAATCGGGATGTGCTCGAAGCCGGCTTCGTCCAGCCCCGCGCGAATAGCGGCGACGAAGCCGTCCATCATGTTGGACGGAGCGATGATGTCGGCGCCGGCTTCCGCTTGAGAAACGGCCGTGCGGACGAGCAGCTCGAGCGATTCGTCGTTGTCGACAACGGCCTCTCTCGGCTTATGGTGTACGACTCCGCAGTGGCCGTGATCCGTAAATTCGCACAGGCACGTATCGGCGATAACGAGCAGCTCCGGCGCGATCTCCTTGATCTTGCGGGTCGCTTGCTGAACGATTCCGTCCTCTCCGTATGCCCCCGATCCCACGCTGTCCTTATGCTCCGGAATCCCGAACAGAAGCACCGCTTGGATTCCCGCCTCCACGAGCTCGCGAACCTCTTCCTCCAGGCGGTCGATCGACCATTGATAGACGCCCGGCATGGAAGGAATCTCGTTTTTGACCCCTTCGCCGTAGATGACGAAGATCGGCGCGATCAGATCGTTGACGTGCAAATAATTCTCGCGCACCAAGCTGCGCATCGCGGCGGAATTGCGCAAGCGGCGATGGCGAACCGTTGGAAAATTCATGCCATTCATCTCCTTGAATATCTAGTAAATCGAGTCCTTGCAGCGACAAATGAGTCCGGTTGATCAGCAGTATTCGATAAGGGCCTGAACAAGGCCGTCAAGGGTGTAAGACTCCGCGCGGACGGTAACCGCCAGCCCGTTCTCCTCCGCCGTCTTGGCCGTAACGGGCCCGATGCAGGCGATCTTTGTCCCGGCAAGCAGTTCGGCCGGCTCTTCCACTCCCATCTCCCGCAGCGCCGCCAGCAGGTTGATAACGGTAGAGGAGCTGGTAAAAGTAATCGCGTGAATTCCGCCCTCTTGGAGCATCTCCAGAAGGAACTCGTCCTTCCGTCCCGCCGGTACCGTCTCGTAGACGTCCAGGGAGACGGATTCCACGCCAAGGGCTTCGAGTTCTCTCGGAAGGAGCTCGCGAGCCAAATCTCCGCGCGGAAGCAGCGCTTTCTGCCCCGCCTTCACTCGTTCTCCCAAGCTATCCAGCAAGCTCTCCGCACGGAACCTCTCCGGCAAGGCGGACGGGACGATTCCTCTTTTCCTCAGAGCCTCCGCCGTCTTCGGACCGACGGCCGCGAATTCGGCCCGGTGGAAGCGGCGAATATCGGTGCCGGTCAGCTCCAGCCACCGGAAGAAAAACTCGACTCCGTTGACGCTGGTCAGAATGACCCAATCGTAGGACTCCGCTTCGCTTATCGCGGTTCGGATGGCTTCAACGGTCTCCGGTCGATCCGGGAGCCGGGTCTCGATCACCGGGAATTCGTAAGGCTCGCCTCCGAGCTCGTCGATGCGGTCCGCAAGCTCGCTCGCTTGGGAACGGGCGCGAGTGACGAGAATTCGGCGGCCGAACAGCGGCTTGCTCTCGATCCACTGCAATTCTTCCCGCTGCTTGACCACATCGCCGACGACGATGACGGCAGGCGGCTGGAAGTTCGCCTCCCGAACCTTCTTCTCGATGTCTTGAAGCGTCCCGACCAGCGTCGCCTGCTCCGCTCTCGTGCCCCACCGGACAAGCGCCACCGGCGTCTCGGGCGGCCGCCCGTGCTTGATCAGCTGCTCGCTGATATAGCCGATCTTGGCTACGCCCATCAGGAAGAGCAGCGTCCCCGTCGCGTTGGTCACTTTATCCCAATGGATGGAACGGTCCAGCTTGTCCGGGCTCTCATGCCCCGTAACGACGGAGAACGAGGAAGCCAGCTCGCGATGGGTGACCGGAATCCCGGCATAGGCCGGCACGGCGATCGCGGAGGTAATTCCCGGAACGATCTCATAGGCGATCCCGTTCTGCTTAAGCAGGCCCGCTTCTTCGCCGACCCGCCCGAAGACGGTCGGATCTCCTCCCTTGAGGCGGCAGACCGTCTTGCCTTGCAGAGCCAGATCGACCAGCAGATGATTGATCTCCTCCTGCTTCATCGTGTGCCGGTCGGGCCGCTTGCCGACGTAAATTCTCTCGACATGATCCGGAATCCGGCTCAGAAGCTGCGGCCCCGCCAGCCGGTCGTAGACGACGACCTCGGAGCGCTGGAGGGCTTCAAGCCCTCGCACCGTGATCAGCTTCGGATCTCCGGGACCCGCCCCTACCAAATATACTTTGCCAACAGGCATCGGCTACTCCCTCGCTTCGTCCAGAATTCGGCCGGCGCCTCGCGCCAGCAACTCCCTAGCCGCCCGGCTTCCGACCTCCAGCGGGTCGGTACCTGCCGCTTCCGTCCGCAGCACGGTCGCGCCGTCCGGAGAAGCGACCATCGCCGTCAGCCTGACCGTCGATTGCTCCTCTCCCGATTCGGCTTCGGCATAGGCGCCGATCGGCACCTGGCAGCCTCCGTTCAGCAAGCCCAGGAAGCGGCGTTCCGCGCGAACCGCGCGCTCCGTCTTCGGATCGTTGAGCAGCGCGAGCATGGCCATGACCTCGGAATCGTTCTCGCGGCATTCGATGGCGAGGGCGCCTTGTCCGACGGCGGGCAGGCAGTCCTCCGGCTCGATGAACGCCGTGATCCGGTCTCCCCAGCCCATCCGGCGCATTCCCGCCGCGGCGAGCAGGATCGCGTCGAAGCCTTCCGTCTCGAGCTTCTTAAGCCGGGTATCGATATTGCCGCGCAGCGATTCGATCCGAAGATCGGGGCGTTTGGCCTTCAGCTGCGCGCCGCGGCGCAGGCTGCTCGTTCCCACCTTGGCGCCTTGAGGCAGATTCCGGAGGGTATAGGAATGCAAGCTGATCAAGACGTCGCGGGGATCCTCCCGCTTGGGAACCGCCCCGATGGTCAGCCCTTCCGGAAGATCGAACGGCATATCCTTCATGCTATGAATAGCGCAGTCTATCTCTCCTTCGAGCAAAGCCTGTTCGATCTCCTTGACGAACAGTCCCTTGCCTCCTACCTTGGACAGCGTCACGTCCAGAATGCGGTCGCCGCGCGTAACGATCGGCTTCACTTCGAATCGGTAATCCAGTCCCGCGGCCGCGCAGGCTTCCTTCATTCGGTCGATCGTCTGCCCGGTCTGGGTCATGGCAAGCGCGCTCTGGCGGCTTCCTACGATAATGGTACGCATGGCGTCCTCCTGTAAGTGGTGTATATGATCGCCGGCAATGCAATAGCTCCGCCGCCGTTCTTGAGTCAAGATAAGTCTTGATCGTGCCTATCTCTTGCCAATTCTTTTAGCTTGGAGAGAAGGACCTCCCCCGCTGAATCTTCCGGACACTTCTTCCACAGCTCGAGAGCCGCGTCGGAGGCGGATGCTTGCAGCAGCTTCCTTCGCTCCGCCGGGTCGCTCACGGACGAGAGCGCCGCGCGGCGAAGCTTGTAGAGCTGCTCCGCCAGCGATTCGTACTCTTCCCCGTAGCGCTCCGACAGCTCCGCGGCGAGCCGGGCCGCGAACGCCGGGCCCGCTCCCGAAGCGCTCACGGCGAAGACGAGCCGCCCCCGGCGAACGACCGCCGGCGTAACGAAGTCTCCGGCTTCGCCTTGGTCGGCCAGATTCACCGGAATCCCCCGAGCCCTGGCTTCCTCCGCGATGGAACGGTTGACGTCCGGCCTGTCCGTTGCCGCGAACAGCAGCGCCGCGCCTTCCAGATCGTCCGCCTCGATCGCTCGTTCGGTCGCTCTAAGCTTGCCGGCGGCGCCCCATTCCTTAAGCCGCGGCGTCAACCTCGGCGCGATGACGTGAACGTTCGCCCCCGCCTCCAGCAAGCCGGCCGCCTTCCTCTCCGCGACCGAGCCGCCTCCCGCAACGACGCATAACCGATTCGCCAAGCTCAGCACGACCGGATAACCGGATGCCATATCTCCCACTCCTTTTGCCTACAGCCAATTGTGGAAATCGGACAGCGAGCTCGCGAAGAAGCCGACGATGAGCAGCAGGTAGCCGTACAGATTCCAGCGCGCCCCCTTCGTGCCGATATTGGGATTGGTTCCCTTGCGAACGAGGTACAGGATATACATGGCCACGGCCGCGAAAGACAGCAGCACCCTAAGATCGAAGATCCGGGAGTAACGTTCCTCCAGCAGGAAGGCCGCCGTCCCCGTGGACAAGGAGAGCAGCAGCAGCGGGACGCCGACAATGCTCGAGTGGAAGATGAACTTGTCCAGCGTCTCCAGGCTCGGCATTTTCGTAAGGATGGTCCCGAACCTCTTCTTCTTAAGCCGCTCGTTCAGGAACAAGTGCATGCCGGCCAGCAAGGCCGATATCGTCAGCACTACGAAAGCCAGCGTAATCAAGGCCACGTGGATGATCATCAGCCGGTGAGCCACTTCGCCCGATGCCAGCGACGCCCCGCTTCTCTGCGTCCGTCCCAGCAGATTGACCAGGAACACCGCGAACGCAACGACGTTGACGAGCAGCACGAGAATTTGCGCCTTGAAGAAGAGGTCGATAACGAACGATACCGATAACAGAATCCAAGAAACGAAGAAGACGTATTCCCGAAACGTGACGTCCGGGTTGTCCAGATGCCGGATAAGCAGATCGAGCAGGAAGAACGTCTGAAGGATCCAGGCGAAAACAAGCAGCCCTGTTCCTATCCGTCTTCCGCTCCGGTTGCCATAGGCAACGTCGGAGACGAAAAACAGCAGGCTCAGGGCATAAATATACAATACGGCATCGGTTAACCAATCGTTCGTCAGCATTCGAGAGTCCCTCCCGTGTCCCTTCACGGGATGTCAGACGCTTCATTCAGCGAAGCGCTCCGGCTAACTGGGAGAGCAAGGAGGCGGCGCCGGAAGTCGGCTTCTCGCCAGGCTTCGCTTCTTTGCTCGCGGGGTTGCCGGCCGTGCGGGCTTTCTCCTGCGCATTCATCTCCGCCTTCAGACGTTCGACGTCCTCTTCCAAGCCGAACAGCTCGGTGAAGGTCTCCATGACGGCTTCCCCGCGCTTCTCCGCGGACATCTCCTTGACCTTCAGGATCGGATCGTGAATGACTTGATTAAGCATGCTCTTGGTCAGCTTGCCGATCACCTTGATCTGATGTTCGTCCAGTTCAGGCAGCTTGCGAAGCAGGCTTTCCATCGTTCGTTCGTGAACGGAAGCCGTCTTCTCCTGCAAGCCGCGAATGAGCGGAGCCACGCCCAGCGTCGCGTACCACTGGCGGTAAGCCTCTCTCTCTTCGCCGATCATAGACTCGATAAGGGCCGCTTCCTGCTTGCGCTTCATAATGTTCGTCTCCACGATTCCCTCCAGATCGTCGATATCGTAGAGATACACGTTCGGCAGGCCGGCGATCGCCGGGTCGATGTCGCGCGGAACGGCGATATCGATCAAGAACATCGGTTTGCCCTTCCGCTTCAGCATCGCTTTCTCGACGCTGTCCTTATCCAGCATATAGCGATTCGCGCCGGTGCTGCTGATGATGATGTCGGCTTCCCGCAGCCTCTCCATCGCGTCGTCGAGCGGTACGGCCAGCCCGTCAAACTTGTCCGCCAGCTCTACCGCCCGGGAGAACGTGCGGTTGACGACCCAAACCTCTTTGGCTCCGTTCGAGCTGAGGTGGCGGGCCGTCAGCTCGCTCATCTTCCCCGCGCCGAGAATCATGACCTTCTTGTTGTCGAACCGTCCGAAGATCCGTTTGCCGAGCTCGACGGCCGCATAGCTGACGGAGACGGCGCTCTCGCCGATCGACGTCTCGCTGTGGGCTCTCTTGGCCACGGTAATGGCTTGCTTAAACAGCTTATTGAACAACGTGCCGGTCGCCCCTTGCTGTTGGGCCAGCAGGAACGCGTCCTTCACTTGTCCGAGAATCTGCGTCTCGCCGATCACCATGGAATCGAGGCCGCAGGCGACCTTGAACAGATGATCGATCGCTCGGTCGTCCTCGTACATGAACAAATAAGGATTGAATTCCATCCGGGGAACGTTAAACCATTGCTCCATGAAGGAGCGAATAAAATGTCCGCACAAAGTATGCCGGTCGACGACAGCATAAATCTCCGTACGGTTGCAGGTAGCCACGATGACTCCTTCGAGAATGCCCATCGTGCGCTTCAGTGCCTTCAGCGCTTGAGGAAGGTCCTGCTCCGATAACGCGAACTTCTCCCGGACTTCGACGGGCGCCGTTCGGTAATTCAAGCCGACCACGATCAAATGCAAGGACATTCACCTGCCTTTCCGTAAGAGTAGCTGCGCGCAAGCAAATCACTTTCTTTATTATAGCATAGTTGCCGCGCGCGTCATGAAGGTTTTATGAAAAGTTTGCGAACGCCGGCTCCCGTATTTTACCTATTGTTGTCGAGATAGGCAAATCCTATTCGAAACGCGGCTCGAACCGCATTATAAAAAGCCATAGGAAATCCCCATGGCTTGTTTGATTCGCTGCTTCAATAAGGCTGGATCAGACCAACTCGACCAGCTTCATGTCCGGATCTTCGACCTTCATTTCCCCGAGGCCGCGCACAAGCTTCTTGGCATGAGCGCTAGTCGGTTTAAGCACGCTAACCAAGTAGTCGATCGCGAGTTGGGGATCAACCGTCTCGCCGCACGTATAGCAATCGATTGCGGCGAAGCCTCTTTCAGGATACGTGTGAATGGAGAGATGGCTTTCCGACAGCATGACGAGAACCGTTGCGCCTTGCGGCTCGAATTGCTTGGCTTGAACCGAGAGTACGGTCGCGCCGCAAGCTTCAGCTGCTTCAACCATGTGCGATTGCAGGACTTCTGCGTCGTTCAGCAGGTCAAAATCGACCCCCCAAGTATCAACCGCAACGTGTCGTCCGAAAGTCGAGTATTCCACCTTTCGGTTCCCCCTTCCTAGGAATAAAATGTGTAACTGATTTCATCCGCTAGGACCTACGTCATTCACTTCTCGAGGGAATTTGCATTCTCATCGCAATCCGTTCCTGAGTGAATCCTGGTTCCTATTGTGTTGTCAACGACAATAAAAATAACATCTCTCAGCCCGATTTGCAACCCCTTTTTTCAGGCATTATCACATATAATCCGCCGTTAACAAACGGAAGCCCGCCCGTCGATTCGGGCAGGCTTCCATTCCATAAATATAGGCTTAAGCTTCAAGGGCGAACAGCAGCCGGCTGTGATGCTTCAACCGCTCGTCGATCTCGTCGATCTCTTGAGCCGAGCCGGCTTGATTCCGCCTATCCAGCAGCTCGTTGACCGCCCCGCGAACGATTCCGATCTCTTGCTCCACGTTGCGGCGTTTGAATTGCTCTTCCATCAGGCCGAGCGCGTTGCGTTGCTCGAATACGGTGCGAACCGCATCCCCTTTGCATTCCGCGATCCGAACGACCTTGCCTTGAATATAATGGTAGACCATCGTAAAGCCGGTATAAATTCGATTGACGACCGCATCTCCCTTAAAGGTCGATACGAGCTTGCGAAGGAATCCCGTCAGCTTCGGCTTGAAGACTCGGCAGGACAGGACGCATACGTACATTCCGTCCACACGCTCGAAGTTCAAGCGCAGCGATTCTCCTTCGGTGTCGTCTTGGAGAACCAGCTCGTGATTCCCCGTATCCAATACGAACACTTGCAAGCGCAATTGCTGGGACTCGCTCAGGGCGAAGAGAGCGGGCATTTCGGCTTCCGTTAGCTTCAGGTTCGCGTTGATATACTCCGTGGCCACTCGCTCAGCCATAAAAAAATCTCCTCAATTCCATTTGCTACAGGGTTTTATCGTTTGATTCCTCATAATTATACGATAATTCCAAGAACGTTTCTTGCCCCCGAGCCGCGATTTTTAAGGATAAACGCTTAAAAATCGAATTCTCCCTGATTTTCCTCGAGCAATTAACCGTTATCCTCGCTTTCCTGCGGGTCATTCTGCGGTTTCCGCGGGGGTTTCACGGCTCAAATCTGCCGCTTGCTCGATAATGCTCCATAATTCGTCCCTTCCCATGCCCGTTTCCGAGGAGAAAAGGACAAGCGGCTGACTCTTGGGCATGCCCAGCGTCTCCCGCACGATCTTGGCATGCTTCGGCATCTGATTCTTCGTAAGCTTGTCCGCTTTCGTACCCACGACGCATATCGGAATATCGTAGTGGGACAGCCATTCGTACATCGAGACGTCCAGCGCGGTCGGCGGATGCCTCAGATCGACAAGCTGAAGCACGAGCCTCAGCGGCTCGCGCTCCGTCATGTACTTCTCGATCATACGACCCCAAGCTTCCCGCTCCGACTTGGATACCTTCGCGTAGCCGTAACCGGGAACGTCCACGAAGAACAGCTCTTCATTGATGCGGTAATAGTTGAGCTGCTGCGTCTTCCCCGGCTGGGAACTTGTCCGGGCCAGGTTCTTGCGCAGCAGCATTTTGTTGATCAGCGAGGATTTGCCCACGTTCGACCGGCCTGCCAGAGCGATCTCCGGCAGGCCTTCGTCCGGATACTGCTTCGGACTTACCGCGCTGATGACAAACTCGCTGGATTTGATTTTCATAAGGGTGTATGTCTCCTGTCAATGAGCGCCAAGAGGCGGCACGTCTTCGGCTTCGCCCGCCGCGCCGCCAAGGGCCACGTTCTCCGCCGAGAGGGAAGCGTCGTCGTCACCCTCCGGATGATTAGGGAGCGGATCGGACAAGGCATGGATCAGAACCTCGTCCAAGTGGGCGACCGGCACGAACGTCATTTCTTCTTTGATGCTGTCGGGAATGTCCCGCAAGTCCCGCTCGTTATCCTTCGGGAACAGCACCTTCTTGATGCCCGCGCGGTGTGCGGCGAGAGACTTCTCTTTGAGCCCGCCGATCGGCAGCACGCGCCCGCGGAGCGTGATTTCTCCGGTCATCGCGACTTCGCGGTTGACCCGCAAGCCCGTGAGGGCGGATACGAGAGCCGTTGCCATCGTGATGCCGGCAGACGGTCCGTCCTTCGGAATGGCTCCTTCCGGAATATGAATGTGGATATCGTTCTTCTCGTGGAACTGGGGATCGATGCCCCACTCCTTCGAGCGGCTGCGAATGTAGCTGAAGGCCGCCTGCGCGGATTCCTTCATGACGTCCCCCAGCTTGCCCGTCAGCGTAAGCTTGCCGCTTCCCGGCATGACCGTGACTTCGATCACGAGCGTGTCTCCGCCGACTTCGGTCCAAGCGAGGCCCGTGACGGCGCCGATCTGATCCTCGATCTCGGCCATTCCGTAACGGTACTTGGACGGGCCAAGGTACTCTCTGAGCTTCGCCTCGTCCACCGAGATCGGAGCCGAATCCGGATTCGCGACGATCTCCTTCGCCGCCTTCCGGCAGATCGCGGCCAACTGCTGCTCCAGGTTCCGCACGCCCGCTTCGCGGGTGTAATCGCGAATGAGCGTCATCAGCACGTCCGTATCGAGGGTCAGCTGATCCGGCTGCAGCCCGTGGTCCTTGATCTGCTTAGGCAGCAGATGCTTCGCGGCGATCTCCTTCTTCTCGAGTTCGGTATAGCCCGGAATGTAGAGAACCTCCATCCGGTCGAGAAGCGGCCGCGGGATCTGGTGCACGGCATTCGCCGTCGTGATGAACATGACCTTCGAGAGATCGAACGGCATCTCGATGTAGTGATCGCTGAACGTGGAGTTCTGCTCCGGATCCAGCACTTCGAGCATCGCGGACGCCGGGTCCCCGCGGAAGTCCATTGCCATCTTGTCGATCTCGTCGAGCAGGAACACCGGGTTCTGCGTGCCCGCCGTGCGCATGCCTTGGATGATGCGTCCCGGCATCGCGCCGACATAGGTGCGGCGATGGCCGCGAATCTCCGCTTCGTCCCTTACACCGCCGAGGGAGATGCGCACGAACTCCCGGCCGAGGGACTTCGCGATGGAACGGCCGAGGGACGTCTTGCCGACCCCCGGAGGCCCCGCGAGGCAGAGGATCGGCCCTTTGAGCTTCTTGACCAGCTGCTGCACGGCCAAGTATTCCAGCACCCGCTCCTTCGGCTTGTCGAGTCCGTAATGCTCTTCGGCCAGAAGCTTCTCGGCATTCGCGATATCGAGATGGTCTTCCGTCTCCTTGTTCCAAGGAAGGGCCAGCAGCCATTCCACGTACGTGCGAATGACTCCTCCTTCCGCGGAAGACGCGGGCATTTTCTCTAAGCGGTCGATTTCCTTCTCGACCTTGGCCGCGATCTTCTCCGGCAGGTCCGCTTCCTCGAGCTGGTTGCGCAGCTCCTCGACCTCTCCGGCCCGGCCTTCCTTCTCGCCAAGCTCCTTCTGAATGGCCTTCATCTGCTCGCGAAGGTAATATTCCTTCTGCGTCTTCTCCATCTGCTTCTTCACGCGCTGGCTGATCTTGCGTTCCAGCTCGAGAACTTCTCTCTCGTTGTTCAGGAAGTCCAGAAGCTTCTCCAAACGTTTATGAACGTCCACCGTCTCCAGAATCTCCTGCTTGTCTTTGATCTTGAGCGAGAGATGGCTGGTAATGACGTCGGCGAGGCGGCCCGGCTGCTCGATGTCGGATACGGCGGCGAGCGTCTCGGGAGTCACCTTCTTCGAGAGGTTGATGTAATTCTCGAATTGGCTCAGCACGGCGCGCATCAACGCGTCCAGCTCCGAGTCCGAGCCGAGCTGTTCCGTCAGCTCCTTGGCGACGACCTCGTAAAATTGATCGTTCGGCAAATATTGTTCGATCTCCGCACGGATGACCCCTTCAACCAGTACGCGAATCGTTCCATTAGGCAGCTTGAGCATCTGTCTGACTTTAGCGATCGTGCCGATCTTATAGATGTCCTCTTGCGTCGGCTCTTCGATGTTCACTTCCGACTGGGAACAGAGCAGGATCATGTGGTCGTCAATCATGCATTGCTCCAGCGCTTTGACCGATTTCTCCCGTCCGACATCAAGATGCAGCACCATGCTAGGGTAGACTAGGAGCCCTCTCAAGGGCAGCAGGGGCAGGGTACGGCTTTTGGATTTAGTAGAACCCATGATCCGACACCTCCAAAGATGTAATAAATGGCTAGAGACTAGGTACTTCAGTCATTGTATCAAATGTTATCGGCAGTCGCAAAAAGGCTCGTCCGCACCCGTAACCGCGAGAAGGACCAAGCGGCTTGAAGCGGCTGCTTGGTCCCTTCCCATTGGCTGATCGGATATTCGATTCGTCCGGCGCGGGTCACCCCGGCGCCGGAGTTCCGGCCGGAGCGCTTCCGCCGCCTCCCGGCGGGTAAATCGCCGGGGCGGCGAGCTCGCCTTGAGACGCGAAGCCTCCGGCATGGAGGACGGAGATCGGCGCGGAGGCGAAGGTATCCGGAGCAAGCGGGCGCTCCGCCTCTTCCTTGTTCGCGACGCCGACGATGGAGTCCCCGAAGATATGGGTGAACACTTCCTCGATCGTCTCGACCGGAACGACCTTCACTCCCTCCAGCCCTTCGAAGATCGCCTGCCAATTCTCCTTCGGAATAAGCACCGTCTCGGCCCCTGCCTGGAACGCCGCCTCCACCTTGGCGATGACGCCGCCAACCGGCTTCACGCGGCCGTGAATGCTGATCTCGCCCGTCATCGCCAGCTTGTTGTCTACCGGACGGCCCGTGATGGCCGACGCGATCGCCACCGCCATCGCGATTCCGGCTGAAGGACCGTCCACCGGCGTTCCTCCGGGGAAGTTGACGTGAAGATCGTAATTCTCCGGACGCAGGCCGAATTTGCGCACGATGGTCAGCACGTTATCCACGGAGCCCTTGGCCATGCTCTTGCGGCGAAGGGTGCGTTGGCCGCCGCCGAGCTCCTCTTCGTCGACGACTCCGGTGATCGTGGTTTGCCCCTTGCCCAAGGCGGCGGGCATGGCGGTCACTTCGATCTCGAGCAGGGCTCCCATGCTCGGGCCGTATACGGCAAGGCCGTTGACGAGGCCCACCTGCGGCTCGGAAGGGATTTTGCGATCCGGCCGCGGAGAGAGCTGGCTGCTGTTGACGACCCATTCCACGTCGGAAGCGGCAAGACCTTGACGGTTCTCCGACAGGGCCAGCCCTGCAGCGAGCTGAATGATATTGACCGCTTCGCGCCCGTTCGTCGCGTAATGCTTAACGACCTCCACCGCCTCCGGCTGGGGCGGGAAGCCGATCTTCGCGATGGCGTTCTCGGCGATCTGACCGATCTCGGACGGCAGCAGCGGACGGAAGTAAATCTCCATGCATCGGCTTCTCAGCGCCGGGGGCAGCTCGTTCGGCGACCTTGTCGTCGCTCCGACGAGCCGGAAGTCCGCGGGCAGGCCGTTCTGGAAAATATCATGGATGTAGAGCGGAATATTCGGGTCCTCCGCATGATAGTAGGCGCTCTCGAGATACACCTTGCGATCCTCCAGAACCTTGAGCAGCTTGTTCATCTGGATAGGGTGCAGCTCGCCGATCTCGTCGATAAAGAGAATGCCGCCGTGAGCCTTGGTGACCGCGCCCGGCTTCGGCTGAGGAATTCCGGCGACCCCCATCGCTCCCGCGCCTTGATAGATCGGATCGTGCACGGAGCCGATAAGCGGGTCCGCGATTCCCCGCTCGTCGAAGCGGGCGGTCGTCGCGTCGATCTCCGTGAACTTCGCGTCCAACCGGAAAGGCGAAGCCGGGTTCTTCTTAGCCTCCTCCAAAACGACGCGAGCCGCCGCCGTTTTGCCTACTCCCGGCGGTCCGTAGACGATGACGTGCTGCGGATTGCCGCTGCATAATGCGGCCTTGAGAGCCCTTAAGCCTTCCTTCTGCCCTACGATGTCGTTCATGTTGGCGGGGCGGGTTTTCTCGGACAAAGGTTTCGTCAGCGAGATCGAACGAAGCTTGCGCAGCTTGTCCATCTCCTTGCGGGATTCGCGGTCCACGGCCGTACGGTTGCTTTTCTGATTGCGAAGCAGATTCCAGAAGTAAATGCCGATCACCACGGCAAAGAACACTTGAACCAACATAAGAAGCGAACCCAAAGTCAATCCTATCCCATCCTTTCCGTGCGGCCTCTTCGATCGGCGGCTGTTGCGGCAATTATAAAAAAACCGGTACCCGGGCTACTACATGGTAGTATTGCCCGAATCCCGGCGGATATAGTCATGGAAACCCTTAAATGACGGGCTTGATCACCATCAGAATGAGATTGGCGACCGGCAGAAGCGTCGCGACCGATCCGAAGATCGCCCAGTTCCTGGAGACCTGGCGGTAAGCGGCCGGGATGACGCCGGAATGGACGGCATCCGCGCTTAAACGGATCATCTTGCGTTGGAGCGGGATGAGGAAGGCTGCCCACAAAATTCCCGTCAACGCGAAGAGCGCCAGGGAAAGCGTCAACCAATTCCATCCCCCCATCGAATAGCCTCCTCGCTCCGCCATAAGGCCTCCCGTCACCACGAGGAGCGCGAGTCCCGGCAAGGTGAACGCCCAATCCGCCTTCATGACGAATTTGGACGCTTGATGAATCGCCGCCGGATTCCCGCCGACGTCCGCCATCGTTTGCCAGAAGGCCGCCGTTACGATATTGCCGACAAACAAAATGGCTCCGAGCACGTGCAAGGTAAGCAGAACGCCCATCATCATCGCTCCTTGTCATTTGGTTGGAATCTGCAGCGTATTCGTCATGAACCGGCCGAAGTCCTGCGGGGCGATGGCCGATTCTCCAAGCGAAGGCAATCCGCTGCGCACCCGGGCGCCAAGCGCCAGCAAGACAAACAGCTCCGCCGTAACGCGGGCGTCGACCGAGGACGGGATAACCCCTTCGCTCTGGCCTCTCTCGATCCATTGGGCGGATGCCGTCACGGTCCGGGCGTAATAATTCGACAGCAGCTCTTGAACGAACGGCTCCTCGCTTCTTCCGATCATGTACCGGAAAATATCGTTGGATGGATCGTTCGCCCGCATCAGCTGGGCGAGATTGCTCGCGATGACGTTCATCGGCCCTTCGAAGGAACGGTCGCCATTCTCGATCGTCTCGTTGAACCTCCGGTCCGTTTCTTCCGTGCTCGAATGCAGCACAAGCGCCAGCAGCTCGTCCTTGCTCTTCACATAGTGGAAAATCGCCCCCTTCGACAAGCCCGAACGCTTCATGATCTCGCTTAAAGTCGTGCGCGTGCAGCCCTTCTCCATAACGATTTCTCGCGTGGTGTTCAGCAGCAGCTGCAAGGTTTGTTCCCGTTTCAGCTCTCTCTTCATGGTATCTCCTTCGTCTGCAGGGAAAAATTGAGGTTAGTTATAGTTTAACAGACCGTTGGTCGGTTTGTAAATGAGCAAAAAAAGACGACTCTTTATCGGGATAAAGAATCGTCTTCGATGGCGTTTATGCCTGAGGCATCGGCGTATCCGTCGGAGCCGCGTAGCCTTCCGAATAATTCTGGTCGATAAACCGGCGAATCTCCAAATCCGACTTGCCCTGCTGCTTCAGCTGAGCGGATTGGATGGCGATATGCTGGCATACGCCGCATCGGGTGCCGTGGTCGTCCCAGACAACGGATCCGTCCTCGCGAACTCCCGCGATAAAGCAGTCCAGATTGCTCTTATGGCCGGCCGAATCGCCGCAGCCGCAATAGCAGGGAATGTATTGCAGCGTGTCCTTCAGCTTGGCGGCCGCCGCGTACGACAGCCCGACCAACTCGGCTTCTCCGTCAAGGAACGAGGGCATGTCCGCCAAGGAAGCCGTCTCTTCGCGAAGATCGCCATTCTCATGGAAATGCTGATTGTCGCTTAGGTTCGACGACGAGGATTTATCATCTTGGCCGCCGCATGCGGCAAGCAGGAGAAGCAGAGCGAAGCCCGTCAGCAGCCAGAACAGCTTACTCTTCATTTCGCGGTTCTCCTTCGCGTTCTCAGTGCTTGCGCCCCGGAATTTCTCCCGTCTCCGCATATACCTTAGCGATGTGGTCGATTTCTTTCTTCAGCTCGGAGACCAGCTCCGCTTCCGGAATCTTGCGAACCATCTCGCCGTAACGGAATAGCATGCCTTCTCCGCGAGCGCCGGCGATGCCGATATCCGCTTCCCTCGCTTCGCCCGGTCCGTTGACGGCGCAGCCGAGCACGGATACCTTGATCGGCACCTTCAGCTTGGATAGGTACTCTTCGACTTCGTTGGCCACGGAGAACAGGTCGATGTCCAGGCGGCCGCACGTCGGGCAGGAAACCAGCGTCGGAGCGTCCGTAATCAATCCGAACGTCTTCAGCAGCTCTCGGGCCACCTTGATCTCTTCGACCGGGTCGGCGCTGAGGGAGATTCGCATCGTGTTGCCGATGCCCGCGTTCAAGAGGACGCCGAGGCCGGCCGCGCTCTTGACCGTTCCGGAGAACAGCGTTCCCGCTTCGGTAATGCCGAGGTGGAGAGGATATTTGATGACCTCCGCCGCCTTCATGTAAGCTTCGATTGCCATCGGGACGTCGGATGCCTTCAAGGATACGATGATGTCGTGGAAGTCCAGCTCCTCGAGGATGCCGATGTGGAACAGCGCGCTCTCCACCATCGCTTCGGCCGTCGGATAGCCGTACTTCTCCAGAAGATGGTTTTCAAGGGAACCGGCGTTGACGCCGATCCGGATCGGAATCCCCTTCTCCTTGCACGCCTTGACGACGGCTTCTACCTTCTCGCGGCGGCCGATGTTGCCCGGGTTGATCCGAACCTTGTCGATGCCGTTCTCTATTGCCAAAAGAGCCAAGCGATAGTCGAAATGAATATCGGCGACGAGAGGAATGCTGATCTGCTTCTTGATCTCCTTGATCGCATCCGCCGCTTCCTTGTTGTTGACCGTGACGCGGACGAGCTGGCAGCCCGCCTCTTCCAGCCGCTTGATCTCGGCAACGGTAGCCGCGACGTCGGCCGTCTTGGTGGTGCACATGCTCTGAAGCAGAACTTGGTTGTTCCCGCCTATCGTCAGGTTCCCCACCCGGACGGGAACGGTATCGGTACGTCTATACATGTCTCCCATTCTCCCCGTATACGCCAAATCCCACCCTCCGCTCGCGGGAACGAGCTCGGGGTGGAACCGGCAGCTTTCTAAAGCAGGTAAGCCGGCAGCAGAGTTAAGCTTCTATCGGAAGCTCCCGCTTGATCTTACGCGCTTTCTTCTTTTTTCTTGCCTTTCTTCGTCGTCAGCTCCGGAGCGATCTTGTCGCGGACCACTTTCTCGGTGATGACGCAGCTGGTCACGTCCTCGCGGGAAGGAATCTCGTACATCACTTCGAGCAAGAAGCCTTCGATGATGGCGCGAAGACCGCGGGCGCCCGTATTGCGCTTGATCGCCTCGCGGGCGATCTCCTCGAGCGCGCCTTGTTCGAATTCCAGCTTCACGTTATCCATCTCGAGAAGCTTCTGGTACTGCTTCACGAGAGCGTTCTTCGGCTCCGACAGAATCCGCACGAGCGCCGGCTCGTCGAGAGGCTCGAGAGAGGAGATAACAGGCAGACGGCCGACGAACTCGGGAATCAGGCCGAACTTCAGCAGGTCTTCCGGTTGAACCAGAGAAAGATATTCTCCCGGCTTCAGATCCTTCTGGCCCTCGCCGCCGGTATTGAAACCGATGACCTTCTTGCCGATCCGGCGCTTGATGATCTGCTCCAGTCCGTCGAACGCGCCGCCGCACAGGAACAGAATGTTCGTCGTATCGATCTGGATGAACTCTTGATGAGGGTGCTTGCGTCCGCCTTGCGGAGGTACGGAAGCGACCGTTCCTTCCAGAATCTTCAGCAGCGCCTGTTGGACGCCTTCGCCGGACACGTCGCGCGTAATCGACGGGTTCTCGGACTTGCGGGCGACCTTGTCGATCTCGTCGATATAGATAATGCCGCGTTCGGCCTTCTCCACGTCGTAGTCCGCCGCTTGAATAAGCTTAAGCAGAATGTTCTCGACGTCTTCGCCTACGTATCCGGCTTCCGTCAGGGAAGTCGCGTCGGCGATCGCGAACGGAACATTCAGAATCTTGGCCATCGTCTGGGCGAGCAGCGTCTTGCCGGAGCCCGTCGGGCCTACGAGCATGATGTTGCTCTTCTGCAGTTCGACGTCCTCGATCTTGCTCTGCGAATTGATTCTCTTGTAGTGGTTGTAAACCGCTACGGAGAGGGATTTCTTCGCTTGCTCCTGGCCGATGACGTATTGGTCCAAAATATTGCGGATATCCTTCGGCTTCGGAATATCCTTCAGATCGAGCTCTTCTTCGTGCCCCAGTTCCTCTTCGACGATCTCGGTGCACAGCTCGATGCATTCATCGCATATATAGACGCCGGGTCCGGCGACCAGCTTGCGAACTTGGTCTTGAGATTTGCCGCAGAAGGAGCACTTCAGTTGGCCCTTCTCGTCATTGAATTTGAATCCCATGGGATCACTCCTTTATCCGTTGATTGGGGAGGCGATGACCTTATCGACAAGCCCGTAAGCGCAAGCATCCTCCGCGCTCATGAAGTTGTCGCGATCGGTATCCTTCTCGATGGTCTCGTAAGACTGACCGGTACGTTCGACGTAAATCCGGTTTAGCTTCTCCTTGGTCTTGATGATCCAGTCGGCGTGGATCTTGATGTCTGCCGCTTGCCCTCTGACGCCGCCAAGCGGTTGATGAATCATGATCTCGCTGTTCGGAAGAGCGAACCGCTTGCCCTTCGCTCCGGCCGTCAGGAGCAGGGACCCCATGCTCGCGGCCATTCCGACGCAGATCGTGCTCACGTCCGGCTTGATGAATTGCATCGTATCATATATTCCCATTCCGGCCGTAACGGAACCGCCGGGAGAATTGATGTACAGGCTAATATCCTTCTCTGGATCATCTGCCGCCAAGAAAAGCAGTTGGGCGATGATGGAATTGGCCACATCGTCATCTATTGCGCTTCCGAGAAAAATGATTCTGTCTTTAAGCAGACGGGAATAGATGTCGTACGAGCGTTCTCCGCGGTTCGTCTGTTCGACGACGATAGGTACCAAATTCATGGGATCCAACCTCTTTTCTCTAATGGGCTTAAATGCGTGGCGTTTCGAGTATCGGTAATATTCTAACACGTTCAATGACCAATGTCATGCGAGCCGGTAATGCGCGCTCGGATTCAGGCTTATGTAGGGTGAAAAACAAGGCACGCGGTTTAGCCACGTGCCTTGTTTCTATGTCGGAACCGATATCGATTACGCGCTCTTGCTGTTCTCGACGAGGAATGCGACCGCTTTGCGAACCTTCAGATCGGCTGTCAAGGTGCTGATGTAGCCGTTCGAGGTGAAGATGTCGCGAAGCTCGTCCGCCGTGCGGCCGTACATCTTCGCGAGGTTGTTCAGCTCCTCGGTCAGCTCTTCGTCGGACACTTCCAGGTTCTCGGCTTTCGCCACTTCTTCGAGAACGAGGTTGTTCAGAACGCGCTTCTGGGCGTCGGTCTTCATTTGGCCCTTCAGAGCCGCTTCGTCTTGGCCGCTGAATTGGTAGTACAGCTCCAGAGTCATGCCTTGCTGGCGCAGGCGGCTCTCGAAGTCCTTCAGCATGTTGTCCACTTCGCTGTCGATCATGACTTCCGGAATCTCGACTTCCGCGTTAGCGGAAGCTTTATCGATGATCGCGGACTCGCGAGCGACTTCGGCGTCCTTCTCCTTGCGCTCTTTAAGCTTGCTCGTCAGATCGGCTTTGTATTCATCCAGCGTATCGAATTCGCTGACGTCCTTCGCGAATTCGTCGTCCAGGGCCGGAAGGTTCTTGCGCTTGATCTCGTGCAGCTTGACCTTGAATACGACCGGCTTGCCCGCGAGGTTCTCGGCATGGTAGTTCTCCGGGAACGTGACTTCGATGTCCTTCTCTTCCGCGATGTTCAGGCCGACCACTTGCTCTTCGAAGCCCGGGATGAAGGAACCGGAGCCCAGCTCCAGGGAGTAGTTCTCGCCCTTGCCGCCATCGAACGGCACGCCGTTCTCGAAGCCTTCGAAGTCGATGATCGTGATGTCGCCCATTTGAGCGGGGCCTTCGTCAACGACAACCAGCTCGGCATGGCGCTGCTGCAGGCGGTTCAGCTCGGCGTTCACTTCTTCTTCCGTCACTTCCGCGTCGGCCGCAGGAGCTTCCAGGCCTTTGTACTCGCCCAGCTTCACTTCCGGCTTAACGGTAACCTTAGCCTTGAACTTGAAGGCTTGGCCCTTCTCGAATTGCTCGACGTCGACGCTCGGGCGGTCGACCGGCACGATGCCCGTTTGGTCTACGGCTTCGCTGTAAGCGTCCGGAAGCAGGATATCGATCGCGTCTTGATACAGGCTCTCTACGCCGAAGCGGGCTTCGAAGATCGAGCGAGGCACTTTGCCTTTGCGGAATCCAGGAACGTTAACCTTCTGAACGACTTTCTTGAATGCCTTGTCCAATGCGCCTGAGACTTGCTCCGCATCGATCTCGACCTCAAGAAGGCCGACGTTCTTTTCTATTTTTTCCCAAGTTGCTTTCATAATTTGCATTCCCCTCCGAAGACGGCTTGCCGACCTAGCGGCAGCATAACATAAACCATTCTATTATAATCAACCCTACTCATCATTTCAAGGGCCGAATCATCGCCCTGGCGAACGGCAAGACGAACGGCCAGACTCTAGGAATCCGCGTTCAATTCTCCCGCGTACATGCGCAGCCAACGCAGCGCCTGCTCGTACCGGAACCTCAAATCTCCGGTGATGCCGTACTGCTCCCGAACCCATTCGTCGCTCTGGATTCCGTGCAGCTTCTCGGTCAGGAATTGATGCAGGGCCGCCGCCCAGGTATCGGAGGAGCTGTCCTCGTCCTCCATCATCAGGCGAAAGACCGGAGTACCGTAAGCGACCTGGACGCATTCCTTCCACATCTCTTCCGCGAAGTAGCTTAGCGTCGGATCGGATACCTCGGCTGCCTGACGCACCCGGTCGAGCACGTTCAAGACGGCCGGAGGAAAATCGTCGAACTGCAAGGGAGTCGCTTCCGCTTCTACCGATAACAGCTCTCCTTCGCGCAGCATGTAGATAGGCCCCGACGCCCCTTGGCGGCGAAGCATCTGCAGCGCCCGAAACTGAACGACGGCGTGGCGTTCGGCATCAAGCAGCCACTTCCGCACGGCGCCTTCCAGCTCGGGATGCTCCAAATAATTCAGTTGGCCCAGGATGAGCAGCTGCTGCTCGGGATCGTCCGTCTCGGATAAGTTGGTCAGCAGGCGCGGAATATAATCCGCATCCTGTCCCGAACGATCGGCGAGCCTCTGCCTTAACGCATCCTCGGCATCCTCCTCGTCCTCCATCAAGGCTTCTCCGGTAAAGTCGCCGCCTTCCGCTTCCGGGAAGGCGGCCTCCAGCCACCCGAGCAACGCTTCCCATTCCGTATGATGACGCTCCGCTTCTCCCCCGCATTGCAGCAGGAAGTTCAGCAGGCTTTTGGCATCGGCATATCTCTCGGTCTCGAGCATTCTCGTTAGTTGTATCTGATAATAATCCAATGTCTTGGGAAACAAGACCAAGTTGTCTTTCGCTTCACTCACAAGGCGAACCCCTTCCTGCTCGGCCGCAAGGCCTTCGGTTGCCGATTCTTCCGCATTATACCATGAAGTTCCCCCAAAAAGGAAAATGCCTCCGTCCGCTCCGCCCTTCGGATTGAATTGGCCATGCCGGTATGCTAATATATTTGCAGCGATAGATTCTTGCGGGTGTAGTTCAATGGTAGAACGCCAGCTTCCCAAGCTTGAGGCGAGGGTTCGATTCCCTTCACCCGCTCCATAGCCTTATCCATCCGAAGCCTTGCGATGCAGGGCTTTTTCGTTTTGCATTAATTTGCTTCGTCTTGCCCGCTGCATTGAACAAAGAAAAAAGGCTGCTCGGCGGCAGCCCAATCCTTCGTGCCAACATCGGCTATAGCGGCATCGTCCATACGATCTCGGCGATGCGGACGCATGCCTGGCGATTGTGGGACAGCTGCAGGAGGACGTGGTCCGGCTTGACGTCGATGATGGTGCCTTCGATCCCTCCCCTTGTCGTTTCGAAGCATACGCAGCGCCCGGTCAGTCTTCTCAAAGCTTCCACGACGTATGGATCGATGGAAGAGACGCTGGTATAGGGGGCGACCGATTGTGCGGGAGAGACAGCCTGGGCCGGACTTACCAGCGGATGCGCGTGAGTTTGATACAAACCATTCACTCCTTAGCATGGGTTTCGACCTAGCATATGCAGTCGCCCAGCGGAGCAACATGGGCATTCACCTAATCTAAGGTCGGCAGGCAGGAATTTCATCCTATATTATAGAAAGAAGAGGCGCGAGAACGGCGAAAAAGGGTTTGGTGCGTCTGTTCTAGGCGATCCGAGCGTTCAGTGTCAACGAGGGAATTCCGGGCATAGGCTGATATCATCCTGAGACGTTAATGGAGGAATCGCTATGGCCTTTGGCCCTATCGGCCCTTATCAACCTTATCCTTATCCGCCTTATTCGCCCTATCCGCCGTATCCCTATCCGTACCCTTACCCGCCGTCGCTGCTCCCGTTCCCGCTCGTTCCGTTCGGACCGTTCTTCCCGGGTCCGGGCTTCCACGGCCATGGGCCGTTCCCCGGTCCCGGATTTCATGGACCGGGATTTCACGGGCCGGGATTTCACGGGCCGGGTCCGGGCTTCCACGGCGGAGGCATTCATCGCGCGGACGATTAGCCCCGGCACCGCGGGCGGGGGATGCGGATTAAGTTCCGCCCCCCTTCAGCCGCGTTTGTAGGGGCTGAGCGGGTAGGACAAGCTAAGGGCATTGTTCCTTCAGCCCGACATTTACGGGAAGATCTGCTGTAAGCCGACATTATCGGCTTACAGCAGCTTGAATGCCTTGCCTTTGACCTGTAAGCCGACATTATCGGCTTACAACAGCTTGAATGCTTTGCCTTTGGCCTGTAAGCCGACATTATCGGCTTACAGCAGCTTGAATGCCTTGCCTTTGGCCTGTAAGCCGACATTATCGGCTTACAGCAGCTTGAATGCCTTGCCTTTGGCCTGTAAGCCGACATTATCGGCTTACAGCGAAACGAAAGGACTCAAATTCGCCCTGTCCCCCGACCGCATCGGATTTAGAGCCTGCCTATATCTCAACATGTATTGCCATGAACTTAATAACCCATCAGGAGAACTTCGCCATGACGATCAGACACGCCACAGCGGACGACGGCAAGCCCGTCGTTCAGCTCATCATTCGGGCGATCCAAGATATCGCCCTGCAATTGACCGGGGAGACAACCGAGAAGGAAGCCGCCGAACGGCTGCTGGAATTCTACCGGACGGAAGGCACGCGCTTCAGCTTCCGTCACATACTCGTGAAGGAAGCGGACGGCCAGGTCGCGGGAATGATCCTCTGCTACCACGGCAAGGACGCCGCCGATTTGGACAAGCCCATCCTGGAACGCCTGAAGCGTAAACTCGGCAATCCGGATGCCGCTCTGGATGTCGAAACCGATCCGGACGAGTTCTACATCGATTCCTTCGCCGTGTTCGCTCCCTATTCCGGAAGAGGCTACGGAACCGAGCTCATCCAAGCAGCCGAACGGTGGGCCGTCCGGCTAGGCCACTCCAAGATCGCCTTGAATGTGGACTACGCCAACGAGAAAGCCCATGCCCTGTACCGCAGACTCGGCTACGTTCAAGACAAGGACGTGACCATCAACGCTCACCCGTTCCGCCATATGATCAAGCTTTTGTGAATCGGACTTTCGTTTTTCCCAAATTTGTACTTGAGCTTCCGGTCCGGCTGTGTTAATATAATCTGGCTGTGTCCCAGTAGCTCAGTCGGATAGAGCACTCGCCTTCTAAGCGAGTTGTCGGGGGTTCGAATCCCTCCTGGGACGCCAGTTACATAAGCATTAACACGATTGATCCAATCTTAAAAACCTCGGAAGCCTAGAGAGATAAAGGCAATCCGAGGTTTTTTGCTTTCTTGATGAAGTATGAGAAAACGATTAAAGAACCCTCCGGGCTGATTACTCTTATCTTCTTTCCAATAGCATGGCTACAACGGCCGCCAGCTCCTCGCGGGTGACCGGTTGGCCTACCCGAAAGTGTCCGCCGACTGCCTGCCATGATACCGGCCTCATTGGCCGCAAGGATCGCGTCTTCCGCCCAATTTCCCGCCGGTACGTCAATAAACCCCGTCTTGCTCGGTTCCGACTCTGCCATATCCTTCTCATCCTCCTTATTGAATAACGCCACTTCGGCCGCCCTACGTCTCACCAGACCGGCTAAGACTTGGCCGCTGCCCTTTGTACTTAGGAATGCTCGCGGCGATTTCCGCCGCTGTCCGGCCCGCGCAAAGCGTCTTGAGGTTGCCGGCCCCGCAGTTGTAGCAAAAGCTCACCAAAGTATCGAATTGGTTTTGAGTGAGCTGCGCGGCGACCGGGACATAGGCCGAATTATTGACGTAAGCCTCGTACTTGTCCAAGTCCTTTACAAGCATGGCTTCGGCCTCGGCTTGCGTGATGGTCATGCCCTGCTTAACGTCCGCGCCGTAGTGCCCCCAACCAATGGTCCAATAAGTTTCCGCCGCCACTGGCTTATAAGCCAAGCCGTCAGACGGCAGCCTTCAAAGGATTTAATAAGATCGATACCCTCTTGCGAGATTTTACGAGTCATTCATCTCGTCCCCCTTCTCCTAAAGCTGTTTAAGAAGCTGATTAATCCGTTTCGGCATCGGAGCCTTCAGCGTCCCGAGGTTACGGGCTACGGATAAGCCTTCGCGGCCAACGTAGAAGAATATTGCCGCCGTCCTGAAGATCGCGCTGCCGTTTGCTGCCCTGTCCGAAGCATAGCCGTCGCTAGGATCCAGTCATCGAGCATGGCCGCCGCCAAGACAACCGCAAACAGAACTGTAACTTTTCGGATAATGACCCAATGCATTACATCGGAATTTAGAGTCTTGGTTCTGATAGCCCCGGCAACGTCGGTAATGTAATCGACAATCAATCATTAGTGCGAATAGCAACCGCTGCCCATTCAGCCCATTGGATTCATCTTCTCCTCTGCTCTCAGTTATATAGAAAAGAGGCCGAGCCATCGGCCCGACCTCAAATACGTTTGCGATTATTCATCCGCGCTGTCTGTGATCCCTTCGTCGCGGAGCTTGCTCTGATAGGGCTCCGGGACGGCCGAAAGTCGGATCATCCCGGCAGCTACCCAGGTGCGGTAGAAATGAAGCATTCCTGATCGCCTCCAATTCGTTTTGCAATGTAATTAAGCCGATTCCGCCGACTTGAACCATCTGGCATTTCGGTATTCGCTTTCCCGGCGTGAAGGCGAATCTGCCGAATCCCAATAGAGGTTGATAGCTTCTCGTTCTTTTATTGTCCGTAATTTTGGGGTACTGATTCTGTAAGGCGCCCCTCGTCCCCATCATACTTTCGCGCGCTCCAGATTATGATAAGGACAAGAAGTCCGCAGACTGCTAGGCAACGAAGGAGGTACATAGATGAATGCCCTTATGAATCGGCTGCCGCCGCGCGTTCGAAGCCTGATCGCGAAGTTCCGCGAGACGGACGTCGTCTCTCTCGGCGCGCAGTTAAGCTATTATTTGATACTGGCCTTCTTCCCGTTCCTCATCTTCCTGATCAGCTTGATCGGCCACTTCCGGCTGTCCTCGGACACGTTGATGGACATTCTCGTCCGCTTGCTCCCCAACGCGACCGGAAGCTCGATCCGCGACGTCGTGAACGAGGTGACGGCGAACCAAAGCGGGGCGCTGCTGTCGTTCGGTCTCCTGGGATCGATCTGGTCGGCTTCCGGAGCGGTGAATGCCATGATCAAAGGCTTGAACAAAGCCTATGGCGAGCAGGAGCATCGGGCGGTCTGGAGAGTGAGAGGGATCTCGCTTTTGGCCACCCTTGTTCTGGCAGCCATTATTATCGTAAGCATGGCGCTGCTCGTGTTCGGCGAAACCATCCAGCAGGAGCTGCTTACGCGGCTGGGAGCTCCGGAGCACTGGTCGAGAATATGGTCCGTCCTTCAAATCGTCGTGCCGGTCGTCGTGTTGTTCTGCGTCTTCCTACTCCTCTATCGGATGACTCCCGACCGCCGGCTGACGTGGTCCGAGGTCATTCCGGGTTCCGTCTTCGCGGCGATCGGCTGGATCGCGTCGTCCTTGCTGTTCTCCTTCTACGTGAACAACTTCGGCAACTACAGCAAAACGTACGGCAGCTTGGGCGGGGTTATCGTTCTGCTAATCTGGCTGTATCTCAGCTCCATCATTTTGCTGGTCGGGGGCATTCTGAACGCCGAATTTGCGAATAATAAGCAGCAATTGTAACTCGGGCGATGCCTTAAAGAGCCTTAACCGATTGCTTGTCTTCGTCCGATTATGTAACATTAACCCGTAGAACTGCGGAAAAATCCGCACGAATACGGCCGGAGGTTCGCCACATGGTCTCTTTCATCCTGACCCTCAAACGCATGCTGACCGGACTGCGGCATTCCTTCAAGGACAAGCGTTTCCGCAACCTGTTCATCACCACCTTGCTTATCCTGTTGTCGGGCACCTTGTTCTATCGCCAGGTCGAGGATTTCGGCTATCTGGATGCCCTCTACTTCAGCGTCATGACGTTGACGACGGTCGGAACGCCCGAGCTCGGCCCGCGGACGGACTTCGGCAAGATCTTCACGATGATCTATACGCTGGCGGGAATCGGGGTCATCTTCGGCTTCGTCTTCTCCGTCGCCAAAGGGATCCACTTCTCGAAGGAGAGCAAAGACGGGAAGAAGGCGGCCAAGAAGCTCTCGAAGAACAACGGCGAACCGCGCGAAGAAAATTGATGCTTATATCAGGAGGCTCGTTCCCATGTGGCTTGTTTATGCGCTGCTCTCGGCCGTTATGGCGGCACTAGTAGCCATCTTCGGCAAGATCGGCCTGAAGGGACTGGACGCGAACGCCGCCACCGCGATCCGGTCCGTGATCATGGCGGCGTTCCTCATTGCCGTCGTGTTCGTCCAAGGCAAGACCGGGCAGCTTAGCGAGATTCTAGCCAATCGCAAAGCGCTTCTATTTATCGTTCTAAGCGGTACGGCGGGAGCGCTGTCCTGGCTGTTCTATTTTATCGCGCTTAAGAACGGCAAGGTCTCTCAGGTAGGCCCTATCGACAAGCTGAGCGTCGTTTTCGCTGTCGTTCTGGCCCTGATTTTCCTGGGGGAAAAGGTTTCGCTCGTCAACGGAATCGGCATCGGCCTTATCGCGATCGGGGCCGTTCTCGCCGCGCTTAATTAACCCTTGAAACGCATCGTCACCGTTCTGCTATCCATTCTTGTCATAGGATGGATAGCCGTCTATCGGAACGAACTGCTAGAGTTCCTCTCCGATGCCGACTACGGAATCGTTTATCTAGTCGCTTTAGCTCTCGTGCTCGTCCCCGTCGTTCCGTACAAGGTCGTGATCGGAACGCTCGGATGGACGCTCGGCCCGCTCATGGGCGCCTTGATCAGCTGGCTGGCCGCCTCGACCGCCTCCGTCCTCGTCTTCGCGCTCGCGCGTTATCTGTTCCGGGAGCCCGCGAAGCGTTATCTGGAACGGTTCGAAGGAATGGCCAAGCTGGCGGACGCCATGGAGAAGCGTCCTTTTCTCGCCGTGCTTGCGGCGCGGCTGGTTCCGCTCATCCCGCAGGCTCTGGTGAATGTTTATCCCGCCTTGACCTCGATCGGAATGGGCCCCTACCTCCTCGCCTCGGCTCTCGGCAAGATCCCTTCCATCCTGCTGTTCTCCTACATAGGCAAAAGCATGTTCGCTGACCTTAGCAGCTTTCTGATTTTCCTCGGCGCGTACGCGATCGTCTTCCTGCTCGGATACGCGGGCTATCGGATCTGGCTAAAAGAGAAACGCGCGTAGCAAAACCGCCCGCGAAAGTTAGCGATCGCAGGCGGTTCTGACGGACGGGGTTCCTTATCTGTTATGGGGAGTAGCCGGCGCGTTCTGCGCGGGATGCGGAGAATCGTTCGTCTCCTTGATGACGTTCTCCGCGAACTGTTCCCCTCTTTCCGCATACTCGTTGCCCTTGTTCTTCTTCCTGTTCCGAGCCATCGTATTTCCTCCCTCCCTTCAGCGAAGCTGGCTGTCCAGCTGGCTGCGAATATCCCCGAAATCGAGTATCTGGTAACCGAATGCGATCCGGTCCTCCAACGCCCCATGGTCCGGCCCGGCAAAAAGCAGCGAAGTGACGTCCAACGTATCGGCAAAAGCGCCGACGTACGGTTCGTCCGTATCCGACTTTGCTTTGGCATCGTCGGCGATGACCCTCACAAGCTGATAGCGTCCGTTCCCTTCCTTGCGAAAATACGCCAACAGGTGGGGAGCGCTCGCCTGATTGGTGTCGAGCTCGACTTCGGCGAAGCGCTGGCCCCCTCGATCGAGAATCCGGCGGAATTCCGCGTTCCGAATCGTAATCATCCGAATCGTCCTCCGCCGGATTCAATGAACGACGCCGATGGACTCGATGTGGCGCTTCGTCTTTTCCGTTCCGAGCTCGTAAATCAACTGATAGACTTTCTGGAACTGATGATCGTAATCGGCGTTCATATCCTCATCCGACGCGGATACCAGAATCGCGCTCATCATGTGCGACGCCGTCGCCTCGTCCGCGCTGGCCAGCTCCTCGAACAGCTCCTGCAGCTTGTTCAGCTCTTCCTCGTTCGCGCGAATCTCGTATTCGAACGGCGCCGCCTCCCGGTCCTCCAGGATCTGCCCGGCTCCAAGCGCCACATAGTACGTCTTGCGCTTATCCGCAGCTTCTTGTCCGTGCTCTGTCATATGGGCTCCCAACTCGGGCTCCCCCCTTCCCTGAACTCTCCTGAATCGTGAGCTTGCTCCCATTCAGGTTACCCATTTCGCCGGATCTTATGTCGCCTCCCCCTCCACTCTGCGGTACCTAGGCGCAAAAAGGAGCTTAGCGGAATATGGTGTAAGCGGGATGTTTATCTCGGTTTCTTGCGAATTCGTTCGATCGACCGGAAGGTCTCTCTGGGAGGAATGCATGACATGTGTGGGATAACGGGATGGATTGATTGGCAAGAGGATTTGACGACGCGCTTGGATACGGTCGAGCGGATGACGCGAACGCTGGAGCTGAGAGGCCCCGACGCTTCCGGCACGTGGCTGTCCCGCCATTGCGCCTTCGGACATAGGAGGCTGAGCGTCATCGATCCCATCGGAGGAGCCCAGCCGATGGTCAGACCGGCCAAGTACGCCGAAGAACACGATTGCGTCGTCGTATATAACGGCGAGCTGTATAACGCTCCCGAGCTTAGAAAGGAACTCGAATCGCTGGGACATTCGTTCCGCACCACCTGCGACACGGAGGTTCTTCTCCTCTCGTACGTGGAATGGGGACCGGCTTGCTTGGACAAATTCAACGGAATCTTCGCCTTCGCGATCTGGGAGACGGAGAAGGAGCGGCTGTTCATGGCTCGGGATCGTCTAGGGGTCAAACCGCTGTTCTACCGGCGCGAAGAAGGACGGCTGCTGTTCGGCTCGGAGCCGAAAGCGATTCTCGCGCATCCGGACGTACCGGCGGAGATCGACGGCGAAGGGCTGGCGGAGCTGTTCATCATCGGTCCGGCCAGAACTCCGGGTACGGGCATCTGGAAAGACATGTCGGAGCTGAAGGCCGGACACTGCATGCATTACGACCGAGACGGAATGCGAATTTATCCTTATTGGCAGTTGGAGAGCCGCCCCCACGAGGATAACGAGCAGGCGACGGCCGAGCGCGTCGGGGAGCTTCTGTACGATACCGTCGAGCGCCAGCTCGTCTCCGACGTTCCGATCTGCACCCTTCTCTCCGGCGGTCTCGATTCCAGCGCCCTGACGTCCCATTCTGTGCGATATTACGCACAGACCGGGCAAGGCCAGGTTCATACGTATTCGGTCGATTACGTGGACAACGACAAATTTTTCACCGCCCATGACTACCAGCCGAATTCCGACGCTCCCTGGATCAAGAAAATGCACGACTACCTCGGCACCGAGCACCATTACGTGAAGTTCGATACTCCCGAGCTGGTCGGCGCGCTCGAAGCGGCCGTCCTCGCGAAGGATTCCCCCGGCATGGCGGATATCGACGCATCGCTGTATCTCTTCTGCCGGGAGATCAAGAAGGGGGCCACCGTCGCCCTCTCCGGCGAAGCCGCCGACGAGATCTTCGGGGGCTATCCATGGTTCCATCGTCCGGAGGCGCTTAACGCCCGGACGTTCGGCTGGTCGCTGTTCCCCGAGCTTAGGGAGAGCGTGATGTCCGACGAGCTAAGGGAGAAAATCCGGCCGATGGAGTATCTCGGAGACCGATATTCCCAAGCGGTCGCGGAAGTCCCGCATCTTCCCGGCGAGAGCGAGGCCGAGCGGAAGATGCGCACGATGAGCTACCTGAGCATCAGCCGCTTCATGCCGACGCTGCTCGACCGCAAGGACCGGATGAGCATGGCCGTCGGCCTGGAGGTGCGGGTGCCGTACTGCGACCATCGGCTGGTGGACTACGTGTTCAATATCCCATGGGAGCTCAAGATGGCGGGCGGCCGCGAGAAAGGCATCCTGCGGAAGGCGCTAGAGGGAGCGCTGCCCTCGGAAGTGCTCTATCGCAAGAAGAGCCCCTATCCGAAGACGCACAACCCCGGCTACCTCAATGCCGTCCGCGGATTGCTGCTGGAGAAGCTGGACGATTCCAATTCCCCGCTTCATCCGCTCATCAACGTCCCCAAGGTGCGCGAGATGGCTCAGACCGCCGACAGCACTTCCCATCTGCCTTGGTTCGGACAGCTGATGTCCGCCCCGCAGCTGTTCGCCTATCTGCTGCAATTCGATTTCTGGCTTCGGCATTACAAGGTTAAAATCGTGTAAAAAAGAAGGGTGCCGCCGCCCAAGTCGCGACGACTTGGGAAGCAGCACCCTATTCGCGGATTATCGAAGCTTCTCCAGCAGCAAGCGCAGAGCCTTGCCGCGATGGCTGATCTCATTCTTCCGGGCGACGCTCATCTCGGCCATCGACAGGCCGAATTCCGGAACGTAGAACAGCGGATCGTAGCCGAAGCCTCCTTCGCCGCTGGCGCTATCCATAATATAGCCTTCGACGGCTCCTTCCGCCGTCGTCTTCTCGCCCGTGGAGGGCTCGTACAGGACAAGCGAGGCCACGAAGCGGGCGGAGCTGAGCAGCTTCTTGCCCTGCGGTCCCTCCGCTTCAACGACGGGAAGCTCGGGCAGCGCCGCAAGCTCGCTCAGCAGCTTCGCGTTGTTGTCCGCATCCTTGGCCCCCGCTCCCGCGTATCTCGCCGAATAGACGCCCGGGTCTCCTCCGAGAGCATCGACGCACAGGCCGGAATCGTCCGCGAGAACCGGCAGCCCGGTCAGGTCGGCCACCGTCTTCGCCTTGATCAGGGCGTTCTCGGCGAAGGTGACGCCCGTCTCTTCGATCTCAGGAATCGAATCGACTTCCCTAAGATCCATAACCGTAATTCCCAGCGCGCCGAAGGCTTCCGCGAATTCCTTCGTCTTCCCGGCGTTGCGGGTCGCGATCAGCAGCGTATCTCCTTGTCCGATCATGCCAGCACCGTCCCGATTCGGCTGCCGGCCTCGCCCAGCGTCTCCCGCTGCCAAGCGATCAAGCGCTCGATGCCGCTCTCGGCAAGCTCCAGCATCGAGTCCAGCTCCGAACGGGCGAACGGCGAATCCTCTCCCGTCCCCTGAAGCTCGACGAACGCTCCTTGTCCCGTCATCACGACGTTCATGTCCACCTTGGCCTTAGAATCCTCGTCGTAGTTCAGGTCCAGCAGGGCTTGTCCGTTCAGCATTCCGACGCTTACGGAAGCCAGATAATCCGTGATAGGGTACTTGGCGAACTTCCCCGCTTCGGCCAGCTTATGTACGGCAAGCGCAAGAGCGATGAACGACCCGGTGATCGAAGTCGTGCGGGTCCCTCCGTCCGCTTGAAGGACGTCGCAGTCCAGCATGATCGTGCGCTCGCCGAGCGCTTCCAAATTGACGACCGAACGCAAGGCTCTGCCGATCAAACGCTGAATTTCCATCGTGCGCCCGCCCAGCTTGCCCTTCACCGATTCCCTCGGGTTGCGAACCTGCGTCGCTCTGGGAAGCATCGAATATTCGGCATTAATCCAGCCCTTGCCCTGCCCTTTAAGGAAGGGAGGCACTTTCTCTTCGATCGTCGCGGTGCAGAGCACTCTCGTGTCGCCCATCTCGATCAGCACGGAGCCTTCCGCGTATTTATTCGGATGAAGCGTGATGGCGAACGGCCGCAGGTCGCGGGGTTGCCTTCCGTCTCCTCGCATCGTCATTCCTCCTGAACTTCCTTTGCTATCGTAAACCTCCCCCATTTTACCAAAGTCCCGGATGAAAAGCACACGAAAAGACCTATCTCGACCCAGGATGATATTCGTCCGGTTGGGCAAGATAAGGTTTGGTTGTTGGAAATAGGTGTCAAAAGAGGAGGGTTCATCCGAATGATCGAGCAAGTTCGCTCTCGCTTCGGCGATGCTAAGGATCTGGTCTCCGAGGTCATGGACAACGGATACGCCCGCCTGGAGCTGTGCTTCTTCCCGGCCATGTGCGACGTCGATCAGATCAAGGACGCCATTCTCGTCCCCTTCTCTTATCGCTTCGATCCGGACGAGTTCCGAAGAATGCTGAAGACGGGTCTGACCTTCTTGAAATCCGACGAACCGAAGAAATGGCCGGAGCTTCTGCTCAAGGGATGCGTTCTCCTTCAATACGAGGACAAGGTCTACAGCTTCTTAGCCATCCGTAAAATGCAAAAGGCGCCCGGAGACACGGAGGTCGAAGCCTCGCTTCAGGGCCCGCAATCCGCTTTTACGGAAGATCTGGACATGAACATGAACCTGGTGCGGCTTCGCTACAACAGCCCGAACCTGAACGCCGAACTCATGGAGAAGGGCGAAATCTCCAGAACTCGCATCATGATCTTATTCGATAGAGAGAAGGTAGACAGAACCTCGCTGGACGAGCTCCGCAAACGGCTGGAGTCGATCAAGCCCCAGCTGATCCAAGCGTCGGGCCAGCTTGCCATGTACATAGGCAACGCGCGGTTCAGCATGTTCCCGATCACGCTTCAGACCGAACGGCCCGATCGGGTCGCCCAATTGCTGCAGCGAGGGAAAATCGCCGTCCTGGTGGACGGAAGCCGCTTCGCGATCACGCTTCCCGTTCGTTTCTTCGATTTCATGCACGCGATGGACGACGACTACGAGCCCTTCTGGATGGGACGAATCATTATCTTATTCCGCTACCTGGGGATGGTTCTCTCCATGACGCTTCCCGCCTTATATATCGCCGCTTGTTCCTACAACCCCGAATTTTTCCGGGTACAGCTGGCTTTCTCCATCGACGGAAGCCGCGCAGCCGTTCCGTATCCGTCATTCGTGGAAGTGTTCATCATGCTGTTCATGATCGAAGCGCTGATCGAAGCCAGTATCCGGCTGCCCCGGTTCGTCGGCTCGACGGCCGCGACGGTCGGCGGTCTCATCCTCGGACAAGCCGCCCAGCAGGCGGGACTGGTGAGCAGCATCATGATTATCGTTACGTCCGTCGTCGCCATCTCCAACTTCGTCATTCCGAACAGCTCGTTCAGCTACAGCATCCGCGCGCTGAAATACGTTTTTGTCCTTGTCGCCACGTTCTACGGAATGGTCGGCATCATCGTGACGCTCTTCCTGATCGTCGTCTACCTCTGTCACCTGCGAAGCTTCGGTCAGCCGTATTTGGCGGTCAATATGCAAAAGGATCAACAGAAACGCGAACAATCGAGGTGAATCCATTATGTACCGCTACTTCTACTACCACGTTTTCTACATCGGAATGATGAACGTCATGCTGTTCGTCCCCCACATTCTGATTAAGCACCGGTTCGACGGCGCGGTCTCAGGCATCCTCGCCGGCATCGTAATCGGTACCGTTCTGACCGTCGGCACGGTTTATTGCTATCGGCAGTTTCCCGAATTGGGACTTCCGGAGATTCTGAAGAGGTATTTTCCCGATTGGATCGTCGCTGCCCTGCTCTATTTATCCTGTTTGCTTTGGCTGGCGGGAGGAGTACTCGGCTCCTATACCTTCGCCCAGACGATGGGGCTGTTCTTCAACCCGGACATGAATCACTATCAATTCCTGCTTCTTATCATCGTCTCGAGCGTCTTCGCCGGATCCCGATCGACGAGAACCATTCAGTTCGCCAATGAGATTCTGTTCTGGCTCTGCATGCCGCTGCTGCTGTTCATTCTTTTCAAAGCGTTCTCGAGTCCTTATCTAAGTTGGGATGCCATTCGAATCGTTGCCGGTTACGTCGCCGGGCCCCCTTCCCTCACCTTGCTGGCGGCTTCTACGTTCTTTTATACGGGTTATCTGAACTTGACCCTGTTCAATCGATTGTACCCGGCGAAGTTTCGAATCAAGCGCTTGTGGTCCATTCCCTTGCTCGGAGCGTTTCTGGGCTTCGTCTCCTTTTTTATCCCTATCGGACTCCATGGAACGATGGGAGTGGAGCAATACATCTATTTATGGAGCGTAACCGCCGACTCCATGTCTCTGAAGTACGGGTTCATTCAGCGGATCTTGTTCATCTTCCTGATCATGTTCACGCTGCTGTCCCTGATGTTCATGATGAACGTTTTCCATGCGTGCATGGAATATATCAAGGCGAGCCATCCCCGCCACAAGCCGCAGCCCGAGCAATTGCCCGTCCCCAAGACGAATTGGATCGTCTGCTCCTTCTTCGGCGCCGCCTGCTTCCTCTTCTCCTTGTGGGCGAACGAAGGACGCAGCCAGTGGGCGACCGAATTATGGCTTATCGTCCGGTTCCTGTTCGAGCTTGGCAGCTTCGTCCTGATCATCGTCTTGGCGTTACTCGAGAAACGTCGTTCATCTCCTTCATCCCGATCGACGACTTCGTCCGCGTCCAGCGGGCAGTGAGGAGCTCCGATGAAAAGATTGCTGAGAATCCTGCTTCCCCTCGTCCTCTGTCTGAACGTGAGCGGCTGCGGAATGAAGGATATCGACAAACGGTTCTATGTCGTAACGACGGGCGTGGACTTGACCGACAATCCGGAGAAGCCGTACCGCATCTCGCTCCGGCTGGCGATCACTTCGGCGCAGGTCGAGAGCGGCTCCTCGCGGACCGAGATCGAGACGATCGACGCCCCTTCCATCGCGGAAGGCGTCCGGCACTTGAAGTCGCACGTCGACAAAGAGCTGGAATTCGGCCATTGCCGGATTTTCGTTCTCGGGAAGTCGCTGCTGCGGACCGCTTCGCCCGAGACGATGAGCTTCTTCTCCAGGAGACGCGACATCCAGATGATTTCCGTGTTCGCCGTCGGCGAACCGGACGCGCTCTCCGTGCTGAAAGTGTCCCCCAAGTCCGAACGGTATCCTGGCAACGCGCTGTTCCTGAGCTTCGGCAACGAAGGAACGGAATCGCCTTATACGATCACGACCTATCTGTTCGATTTGGTCCGCAAAGCTTACGAAAGGGGAATCGATCCGATCTTGCCCGTCATCAAAGCCGAAGGCCGAACCTACGTGATCGATCAGGCCGTCGTCCTGAACAAAAAAGGAACGGGCCTCCTCCTGACTCCGAAAGAGACCCAGCTCTACAAAATGACGACGTCGCGCTCGGCCAAAGCGGAGGTCGTACTTCCGCTGGATGAACAAGCGCGCGTCGTCTTGACCGTCTCCCAGCTCCGAACCAAGATCGGGATCGACCGGGGAACGGTCCCGACGGTACGGATGAAGGTCCGGGTAAGCGGGATACTGGAAGAAAGCCCGCCGGGATTGCTCGAGCGGGATTGGCATGGCCTCGAGCGGCGGATGGAGGAAAGCTTATCCGGGCAGATCGAAGACCTTCTGATCAAAATCCGAAATTCCGGAACCGATCCCTATGGGTTCGGTCTTAAATACTTGTCCCAATATTTCGGCAAGGAGAAGGATTACAAGTACTGGCAGTCGGTCTATCCGGAAGTGAAATTCAAAGTCGAGTCCGACATCCATATCAAAGGACCGGGCGTGATCCGGTAATCCGGATTATTGCTCCACGGCGTTGATCGCGATCGGACGGCTGATCGGCTCCGCGTAGGTCGTCTCGTTCGTATCCGTGAAGGATTCGCTGCCGTTGATCGCGAGCTTGATCTTCGAGTCGCCGCTGACCTCCGTCAAGGTGAGAACCATGGCCTGTACCGTTTCCGCGGGAACGAGCATTTCGGGCTCCCAGGAAGCGTCCTTCAGAGAGACGCTGAGCAGATCGCTCGAGACCGCCAGCTTATCGACCGTAATGTTCGAAGCCACGACGGGCTTCAGGATGTTGCTGTTCAGAGGCCCTTTGATCAGTTCTTCCAGAGCGGCCCGATTCTTGTCCGGCTGACGATCGATCAGGCGGGTGACCGGTACGAAGTACCCTTCCCCGTCCGTGGAGCGCGCCGCGAAGTACAAGGTGACGGCCATGGAACGGCTCGGCTTCAAGCCCGAGGCTTGTTCGACGTTGATCCCCATCGCCCGCGACATGACTTCATCGATAGGCAGCTTGGAAGCGGGCAGCTCGCGGAGCGCCTTGCCGTCCACGGTGAATTTTACCTGATGGACTCCCGGCAGCTCCGTCATCGTCCAGACCAGCGCTTCAACCGCCTTGCGCTCTTGATTCGCGGGAAGGTTCGGGAAGCTCTTCCCGAAGTCGATGGTAACGGTAGCCGTTTTGTCATCTTTCTGGACGGAACGAACGGACGCATCTTTGGGCAAAATAGGCTTGAACCCGGTCGGCAGTTGATCCGCGACCGTCGTGCCGCTCGTCATCCAGGAGAGAGCCTGCTCCTCCATCGTCTTGTCCGACTCGTCAGCGCTTAGCCTCAGCGTCATGGGGGCGACGAAGCCGTTGCTGTCTTGCAGATACACCGTCAGGCCGTCGGTATCCGACGCCAGCGGCGCCATCGCCGGATCTGCGGCGGCGTTTACCATCTCCTGCTCGAGCTCCGCAGGAGGCGGGTCGATCGCCGCCGTCTCCGGCGATCGTTCCCCGCCCAAGCTGCTGCAGGCTGCAAGGAGCGGGAAAAGCAAAAGGGCGGCAAGAAGCTTGCGAACGTGCTTACGGCCGGTTATCGGCATCATTTCCAATTCCTCCCGGACAGGGTGCGCCGGTAACACCGGCCTCCCCGATTGTAGTAATATATATACGAGACCCTAGAGAATTGTATGAACGGTTTGTCCATCAATAGCGGCCAAGTTAATGGATTATTTCCGCTTGCGGGAGAAACCGTCTAAGAAGGGTCGGAAAGAGGTGTCGTTTTGTCCGAACCGAACGTCTATCGTCTGAACAGCAAAGAGGTCGCGAACGCGACGGAAGAGTGGCTTGCGAAGCGCGGCGTCACCAAAGGCCAGATCGGCCAATTGGTCATGCTGCTTCAGAAGGATTATTTTCCGGAGTTGACTCTCGAGGAGTGCGTCGACAACGTGGAGAGGGTCATCTCCAAACGCGAGGTGCAGAACGCGATTCTAACCGGCATCCAACTGGATATGCTGGCGGAAGAGGGGAAGCTCCTGCCGCCTCTTCAAGCGATGATCCAGAACGATGAAGGGCTGTATGGCTGCGATGAGGTGCTGGCGCTCAGTATCGTTAACGTTTATGGAAGCATCGGCTTCACCAACTTCGGATACATCGACAAATTCAAGCCGGGGATTCTGAAGAAGCTCAACGACAAGAGCAGCAAGGAATGCCACACCTTCCTCGACGACATCGTCGGCGCCATCGCCGCGGCGGCTTCCAGCCGCATCGCCCACCGCAAGCAAGCGGAGAGGGAAGCGGCTCTGGAAGCCGTTCAGGACGACGGCTAAGAGCAGACGCAGAAGAGGCTTCGGCCCGGCGCGAATCGCGCTTCGGGGCGAAGCCTCTTTTTCTTATTTTGCTTGCATCCGGGTGGTGGTGGCGCGTCGTTAGTCGATTATTTCGACTATCTTGCTCGGTTATGGGCTCCCGGGCCGTGCGCTAGTCGATTTTTTCGACTATTTCGCTCGATTATGGGCTCCCGGGACGTACGTTAGTCGATTTTTTCGACTATCTCGCTCGGTTATGGGCTCCCGGGAAGTACGTTAGTCGATTTTTTCGACTATTTCGCTCGATTATGGGCTCCCGGGACGTACGTTAGTCGATTTTTTCGACTATCTCGCTCGGTTATGGGCTCCCGGGACGTACGTTAGTCGATTATTTCGACTATCTCATCCGGTTGCGTGCTTCCTCAACGTAATGGTTCTGGCGTTGCACGGTTTTTTGTGCATCTCAAGACTTGGATGCCTTGCCGCTTCCTCCTCTGCCCTCGCCCCCGGCCTAGCTTTCGTCTCTGCAACAGCCCCTGACACTGCACTACCTTCACTTCCGTTCCGACACTGCTCCGGTCTTCGCTTCCTCCGCCAATCCATCAGCCTGCACTTCCGCCTTTACTTCCGCCTTTACTTCCGCTTTTACTTCAGCCTTCACTTCCGCCTCAGTCTCCGCTTTTCTTTGGCTTCTGCCGATGCGGTACCCGAAGGTAGCGGCTAGAATCTGCTGGAACAGCATGCCGGAGATGACCGGAAGCGAGACGGCAGCCGGGAAGTATTGAATGGCCAGTACCGCACCCGCGCTTAGGTTGCGCATGCCCGAGTTGAACTGCACCGCGATGGAATCTTCGCGGCCCCATCTTCTCCACGCGGAAACTCCCCAGCCGATCAGGTAACCGAGAATAACGGTAATAAGAGTAACGAAAATGACGCCTAGAAGCTTCGCGTCCGCATGTTTCAGATCGTATGCGATGGTCGATCCGTTAATCGCGACGACGACGAACAACCCTACCTTCACGAGCGGAGCCAGAGGCGGTCCCCACGTCCGGTTGACTCCGCCCCGCGTCCATTGATTGAGGAGCATTCCCGCAATGGATGGAAGAACGACCATCCACAGCAAGCCTTTCATCATGCTCCATGTCTCGATCGGAACCGTCGTTCCCATCAAGACGTGCAGGGTGGCGGGAACGAGCAGCGGCGACAGCAGCGTATCGATCAGGATCAGGGCAAGGGTGAGAGCCAGGTTGCCGCCGTAGATCGTTACCCAGACGACGCTGACGACGCCGGTCGGAATCGCGAACAGCAGCACATAACCCGTAATCAGATAAGGATCGTCCGGGAAGAATAGATGCCCCGCTCCCCAACCGATCAAAGGCATAACCGCATGCAAAATAAGCATTAGAGCGATCAGCTTGCCCGGACGGGCGATGACGCGAAGCATGTCCGCGAAGCTGGTTTTCAAGCTTCCGATCAGCGTCATGACGGCAAAGATCCATGGCACCCATTGCTCGAAGGAGCGGAGGCGTTCATCGAGCAGAACGCCGACGACGATCGCGCTCGGAGTAATCAGCGGCATGATTTTCTCCAGCGCATGGTTGATCCGGGCGAGGGAAGACAATAATCCGTTCATCGGTCTCCCTCACGCCCTTCGATAGCGAATGAGCTGGCGTCCGGTCAGCATTCTCGAAGGCGGCGGCGGAGCGAGCGAAGACAAGATTGATGAAAAGGGAGGAATCGCCTGCATCCCCGTCTCCGTCCCATCTGCCCCTATTCGAACAACCGCTCCCGAGAAGACAAGCCGTTCGGCGTGAGCGATCGTCTCCGACATCGCGAAGCGATGGTTGTGGGGGTTGCCGCTGATCCGGGCGCCGAACAGCTTGTCGCACAGCTCGAAGCCGCTCATGGGCCCCGCTTCCTCTAGAAGCTTCTCAATCTGCTTCAACCGTCTATCGTGGTGAGCGATCAGCTCTTCCACTCGCCCGCGGAAGTCCGGGAACGGATCCCGGTGGCCGGGAAGCGCCAAGGTTGCCTCGCAAGCCAGCATCCTCTCCAGGCTCGATAGATAAGAGCCTAGCGGATCGGGATCGCCTCCCGGCAGCCAGCCGATGTTCGGCGTAATATGAGGCAATACCTGGTCGCCGCACAGGATGATCCGCGATTCCGGCTGGTAGAAGGAGCGATGCCCCGGCGCGTGGCCTTCTCCGCCGATCGGCTCCCACGTCAGCCCGGCCATCTCGAACCGCTGCCCTCCGGGCTCCGGCAGCAGCCGGATCTCCGCCGGGTGCGGCTGCACCTGCTTCTTGACGCCGGATAGATGATCCCTCAATCCGCCCAGCAGCTCGTCCGGGAAGCCATGCGATTGAAACGCCTCGATCAGCTCCTCCGAGAACGTCTCGTCCTCTCCCCATAATCTGCGCGCATAGGCGGCGGACACTCCGGACATATGTACCGGAGCGCCGGTCCGCTCCTGAAACCATCCGGCCAACCCGTAATGATCGGGATGATAATGCGTAAGAACGATCGCCTCGATGTCCGGCCAATCCACGCCCAACTCGCTCAGCGTAACCGTCCAGAACGCTTCCGTCTCCTCCGTACGCAATCCCGGATCGATAATCGTCCATCTTTTCCCATTCGGCAAAAGATAGGCGTTCACCCATTTCAAGGAAAAGGGCAGCGGCACCTTCGCCTGCACCCAACCGTTATTCAGCCTCGTCAACGCCGCGCTTGCTTCTCTCATTGTGTGCCTCCCATAGAAAAGGTTGACTGGAGGCGATCTTGACGACAGGTTTCGCCGATCCTTTTCCCCATATCCGATAACAGTATAGCCGTTTTCGACGGGGGTGGCTAATCACCGATAGATATTCGTCCTCATACAATGGAGTATTCTCGCATGCACCCGGGAAGGAAGCCTACGAGAGCCTACGCCACAGAATTCGACAAGGTGGAAGGAGATCGAGTATGTCCACCCCGAAAATCGACGTCCAGGTCATAAGCTCCGGAATCCTGTCCGAGGACGTCCTCATGCTTGGGGAGTCTGTGATCAAACAAGCCAAGATCCCGGTTCAGCAGCAGCTGCAGTTTCAATTCGGCTCCTTGAGGCAGCCCGTCTCCGTCGTCTCGGTTCCCCGTTACGACGGCTTGCGGATAAGCCACTCGCTCGCCAGGAAAATGGGAGTCTCTTCCGGAACTCCGCTTCGGCTTCAGTACCGGTCGGCCTCGCGGACGGTTGCCTTGGGACCGCTGATCGGCGTGCTCGTCAGCCGCGATCATCCGGATCAGCCCGAGAAGCCGTTCGGAGCGATTACGATGTTCTGCCGGGAATTGGTCGACACCTGCCGCAGCCAGGGCGCCTTCGTGTACTTCTTCACTCCCTCCGGCATCCAGGAGAATCTGAGAAACGTACGCGGATGGACCCACGGCTCGGGCGGCTGGCGCCAGTCCGATCTTCCCGCTCCGGACGTCGTAAACAACCGGCTTACCTCCCGCAAGCTCGAGAATCGTCCCATCGTCCAGCAGTTCGTGTCCGAGATCAAGCACCGGTACGGCGCCATTATTTTCAACGAGAAGTTCCTCGACAAATCCGAAGTGTTCGAGGCCCTTAGGAACGATTCCTCGCTGCACCGCTACTTGCCCGAGTCCTATTCCTTGCGCAACTTCGCGACGCTCAAGAGCATGTGCTCGCGTTATCCGGTCGTCTTCCTGAAGCCGGTAAGAGGAAGCTTGGGCAAAGGGATCATCCGGCTCAACCGGCACGGGGCGGAAGGCTGGCAGGCTTCCTTCACGACGGCGGCCGGTACGCGCAAGGTCACGTACCCGAATCTTCTTAAGTTCTTCTCGGCCATCTCCGGCAAGATGAAGACGGTTCGCTATCTGATTCAACAAGGCCTTACCCTGATCGATTCGGGCGGCCGACCGATCGACTTCCGGGCTCTCACCCAGAAGAATTCCGCCGGCAAATGGGTCGTCACCTCCATCGTCGGTCGGATCGCAGGCAACCAGCATTACGTGTCGAATCTGGCTCGCGGGGGTACTCTGGCTACCGTGCGGGACTCGGTCGCGAGATCGAATCTTCCTTCCGCTCACCGCGGGGAGGCATCCAAACGGCTGACTCGCGCCGCCCTCGAAATCTCGCGGGGAATCGACACTCACATTCAAGCTCACTTCGGCGAGCTCGGGATCGACCTGGCTATCGATACTTCCGGCCGAGTCTGGCTGCTCGAGGTGAATTCCAAACCGTCAAAGAACGATAACACTCCATTAAACGAAGGGAAAATCCGCCCGTCGGTGCGGACGATGATTCAATATGCACGTTTTCTCTCCGGTTTCTAGGGAGTCGTTCGAGACAAGAGAGCGGCTCTCGCCCGCCGTCGAATCCCCGGAGGGGGATTCCCCGTCGCTCTCGCTTGGAATTGCCGTTTGCGAGCAAGAAGGGAATCCTCCCTTCGCCGAAGCGGCCTTCATCCGACGGCTGATCGCCGCCGGTCCTAAGCATGGCCTGCGCGTGTTCGCTTTCGCTCCGTGGACTCTCGACGAGGAGAGCGGCACCGTCTCCGCCTGGAGTCCGCGGGGCTCCCGCTGGAGCCGGGTGACGCTTCCGGCTCCGGATCTCGTCTACGATCGCGCTTGGCCCGGCGATTCGAGACAGCGGCTGCTTTATCGGACCGGCCTGAAGCGCCTTCTTGCCCGTCATCCGGCGCGGCTGCTTAACGGCCGCCTGCCCGGGAAGCTGGACGTGTACCGAACCTTGAAGCAAGACCCGCGAACCGCCGCCCTGCTGCCGCCTACCGCGCGGTACGACGGGACGGAATCTCTCGGCAGCTGGCTGTCCGTGCATCGGGGAGCGGCTTTTCTGAAGCCTTCGATCGGATCCAAGGGACGACGGGTCATCGCGATCGCCCCCCATCCGGAAGATCCGGAGATGCTGAACCTTCTAGGCCGCAACGCCGCCAACGTCCCCTTTCGGATCGCGAGAATCTCGAAGGAAGAGGCTCTTAGCCGAATCGATAAAGCGATCGGCCATCGGATTTACTTGATGCAGCCTTTGCTCGAGCTCAGGGGCCCTTCCGGCGAACCCTTCGATCTGCGGGTGCTCATGCAGCGAGGCGGCAGCGGACGATGGGCAGAGGCGGGCATCGCGGCTCGCTGCGGCCAAGAAAACGGCGTGACCTCCAATCTCCACGGGGGAGGAACGGCTCGCCGGGCGAAGGAGTATTTAAGCGTCCTGTTCGGCTCGGCCCAAGCCGCAAGGCTGCTCGAGGAATTGCGCGAGGCATCGGAAGACGTGATCGACCGTCTGGAACGAATATACGGAAGGTTCTCCGAGCTTGGACTCGACTTCGGTATCGAACGTTCAGGAAGACTCTGGTTCTTGGAAGCGAACACCAAACCCGGGCGCGCCTCCATGGCGTGCGCAGGCGAATCCGCGGCCGCGAGAGCCGTTGAACGTCCGCTTGCTTACGCCCGATATATCCTGCTTCGACCACCTGGGAGGGTATTTCATGAGTTTGACCCTATGTAACGTTCATTTCACGCAACAGGCGAATAGAATCGTATGGTTCTCCAGTTCCCTTGCGAAGCTTCTGAACCTTAACGGCCGCAAAACGATCAACGTCAAGCTCGGGAGGGATGTCGTTCCCGCAGCCGTAAGGACAATCAAGCGAAGAGGGAACCATATCTTCCTCTCGGCCGGCCTGCGCCGCTCCGTTCGGATTCCGAAGTCCGGAAGCGTCTATATCGCCAATGCCAACAGCGAAGAGGTTCAGATCGGGCCGCTGATCGGCATTCTTACGGACAGCAACACGCGTTCCGCCGGGTCTCCGTTCGGGCTTAGAACCTCCTTCGTGAAGCAGCTGCTGCAGCTCGGCCAGAAGAAGGCGTATTTCTTCGCCTTCACGCCGAAGGACATCGATTGGCAGCAGGAGACCGTCAACGGCTGGTTTCTCGACGGCGGCGGAGGCTGGATCCGCAAGGTCGTCCCCTTGCCCGACGTCGTCTACAATCGGCTGCCGAGCCGCAGGGCGGAGACCGGGGTGGCGATTACTACTCTAAGGGACCGGTTCGTCCGCCGGCGGATCCCGTTCTTCAACTGGAGCTTCTTCAACAAATCGGATGTCTACAACCTGCTCGACAAAGATCCGGAGGCGCTGCAGCATCTTCCCGAATCGATCAACAACCCGGAACCGGAGAAGATCAAGGAGATGCTGGAGAAGCATCATTTTCTATACTACAAACCGACAGGCGGCAGCCTGGGGAACGGAATCTACCGATTGACCTATCACCCCAGGCGCGGTTACTTCGCCAGATACCGGCGGAACGGCAAGAACGTCCTGCTGCGGTTCTCGAACTTCAACAGCCTCATGAGGATGCTGAGAGCCCGACATGGCAGCGGATTGTCCGGCTACGTGGTGCAGCAGGGCATTCGGCTCATGGAGATAGACAATTGCCCGATCGACTTTCGCTTCCACATGCATAAGGACGGCAACAACGATTGGGTCGTCGCCGGGATCGGCGCCAAGAAAGCAGGACGAGGCAGCGTGACGACGCATATCAAGAACGGCGGATCGCTGATGACTCCGGAGCAAGCGCTCGGCCGGACGTTCGGCGACCGGGCGAAAGAGGTTCTGGATAATGCCAAAACCGTCGCCATCCGGCTGTCCGAAGCGATCGAACGCAATTATGCGCATACACTGGGCGAGCTTGGGCTCGATATCGGAATCGATCGGGACGGCGCCGTCTGGATGTTCGAAGCGAACGCCAAGCCGGGACGCTCGATCTTCAAGCATCCCGCGCTCAAAGAGCAAGGCAAAGCGTCGCTAGGCTATATTCTGGACCACTGCCTGTATCTAAGCAAATTCCGCAGGAAGGATGAGTCGTCATGAATTCGATTCTCCCCTCCCCGGAAATTCTCGTCCATTCCAACTACAGCTTCGGGGAAAAGCCGGTATTGGCTATTCTTACGATCGAAGACGATATGCAAGATTTCCGAGGCAATCGCCAGAATTTCGCGGATCTCATCTCCACGGGGGAGAAGCTCGGCATCATGACCTACGTCGTGACCGTCAAACACCTGAAGCTCAATCGTCCTCTGGTGCTTGGTTTTACGTACAATAAAAGCGAGGATACTTGGGTCAAGGCTTATTATCCGCGTCCAAACGTGGTCTACAACCGAATCCCGCTGAGAGAAGACGAAAGGCAGCCCCGGGTGCGCAAGAAGCTGCTGTCCATCGCCCGAAATCCGAATGTCCAGCTGTTCAACCGCCGTTTTTTTAACAAATGGTCGTTGTTTCAATGGCTGAACGATTCCAAGCAGACGCGATCCTACATTCCGGAGACCAAAAGGCTGACCGAGAGCGCGGTGCTGTCCCAAATGCTGAAGCGGCACTCTCTCCTCTACCTGAAGCCGGTCAGGGGCAAAGCGGGGGTCGGCATCATGTCGATCAAATTGCAGCCCGAACGGAGCCTCCCCTATACGCTGCAGATTCAAGAGGAGAAGGGAAGCCGAACGTTCCGGTGCTCGACCCTGTCCCGTTTGTGGAATCGGGTCTTGAAGCAATCGAACGCCATCGGGGAGCCGTATATCGCGCAGCAGGGCATCGCGCTCGCTTCGGTGAACGATCGCCCTTTCGACCTGCGGTCGCTCATTCAGAAGAACGAATTCGGCCAATGGGAGCTGACCGGAATCGGAGCGAGGGTTGCCGGCGACAACAGCATCACGACCCATGTGCCTCGCGGAGGGTATATCGAAGAGCCCGAGAAGCTGCTCGTTTCCGTCTTCGGCCAAGACAAAGCGCGCAAGGTGCTGAGCAAAGTCAAGAATACCGCTCTGATTCTGGCAAGGCAGATCGAACGCTCCTCCAAGAGCAGAATCGGCGAGATGTCGATGGACCTTGGCGTAGACGCTTCCGGCCAGGTCTGGTTCTTCGAAGCCAACTCCAAGCCCATGAAGTTCGACGAACCGCACATTCGCAAAAAATCGCTGGAGCAAATCTTCCAATATAGCCAGTATCTCCATTCTAAAGTGCTTAAACAGAGCAGCGGCTCGCAATAGCCACGTTTCTTCACGAGGTGAACCCCGGTTGACGCAACCTGTGCTCGGCATTCTGACGTTGTATCTCAATGATAACAAGGTGCTGGAAGAGAAGAAGGTTTATGAGAAAATGATCGTCGCCGCGGCCAAAATGGGACTCGACGCTTACGTTTTTACGCCGGAGGACGTGGAGGAGCGGAGCGGCCGCATCCATGCGATGATATACAGCACCGATACGCGAACCTGGCTGAGAAGATGGGTGCGGTTCCCGAACCTCATCTACGACCGTTGCCGCATTCAGCGAAGCAAACGCTTCGAACAGCTGCTCGCTTTTCGCAAGAGGTACTCTCATTTGACTTTCTTGAACCGTCCGCTCCGCAACAAGTGGACCATCTATCGAACTCTCTGGAAGGTCCCGTCCTTCCGGGAGCATCTGCCCGTTACCCGGCTCTATCAATCGTACGAGGATGTCTCGGTCATGCTCGGCAAATTCCCCCTTCTCTACGTAAAGCCGATCAACGGCACGGGCGGGCGCGGCATTCTTCGCATCGAGAAGCTGAAGAGCAGGTCGCTTCTGCTGCAAGGCCGAGATCATAAGAGAAGGATCGTCAGCCCTAAGCGGATATCGAGAGACAATCTTGCCTCCGAGCTGCGCGATTGGGATACGAACGGGGATAAATATATCGTTCAGCAGGGGCTGAACATCAAGCTTCCCAGCGGCAGGGTGCACGATTACCGGATGCTCGTGCAGAAGAACGGCTCCGGAGAATGGGAGGTGACCGGCTGCGCGGGGCGGGTCGGTCCCGTCCGCAGCATCACGTCCAACCTTCACGGGGGCGGTAGCGCAGCCCCGATGAACAGCTTGCTTCGCCAATGGGTAAGCAGCGAGGCGAAGATAGCCCAAATCCGGGAGACCGCCGAACGGTTCGGCATCTCGGTCGCGAAGTATTTGGAGACGACATACAGCGCCCTTTGCGAGCTTGCTCTCGATCTCGCGATCGACCGGGGAGGCCGCATTTGGCTGCTGGAGGTCAATCCGAAACCGGCCCGCGAGGTTTTTATCCGGGCCGGGGAGCGCGAGGTCTACCGCCGGGCGATCACCCGACCGCTCGAATACGCTTTATGGGTTTACCGCCAGAAGCGATCGGATCGGTCGAATCGCACCGAGCCCCGTTCACGTCCGCGTTCCGCCGACTCCTCCCAGGAGTCTCGCTTGCCCGAGAACGCCTCGCAGACAAACATGAGGTCGTGGCAAAGCTCCGGATGGGATGGAGATTGATTATAAACGAAGAAGCCCGCAAGCTGATCTTGTCCATAAGACCAGCTTGCGGGCTTTGCGTTCGAATCCGTCTTGGCTCCGATTACTTCTTACCGGCTGCCTCTTCCAATAGGCCGAGCAGCTCCGAGAACCGATGGATGACCGCATCCGAGCCGTCCAGCTCGCCTTCCCGCCGGAAGCCGGCGTAGTCGCAGCCGACGACGAAGAGGCCGTTGCGATTGCCGGCTTCCACGTCCGAGGAGCGGTCGCCGACCATCCAGGCGGAGCGTATTCCGTGCTTCCCGAGCAGAATCTTCACCAGGTCCGCCTTGGTCGCCGTCTCGTATTCCCCCGCGCTGTAGAAGCCTTCGAACAGATGGCCGATCCCTCTCAGCCTCGGGACCTCCTTCACGTAGCTCTCCAGTCCATTGCTCGCCACGAACAAGCGGATGCCTCGGTCATGCAGAGCTTGGAGCGTCTCCGGTACCCCTTCGTAGAGGTCTCCTATGCCCGCTTCCAGCTCCTCCAGCTCGTATCGCAGCAGCAAATCGTTCGCCCTGGCGTGCGCCTCCGGCGATCCGTCCGGCATGACTCTCATCCAAATATGCTCTAGAAGCATCCCGAGCGAGCCGAGGAGCCTCTCGATAGGAGGCTCGGGCGCCGTGTAGAGGCCTTCTTCCCGAAGCGTCTCGAAGACCCTGCGGTGGACCGTCTCCAGCAGCGATTCCGTCCGGAACAAGGTACCGTCGAGATCGAACAGCATCGCTTCGGGAGCGCCGGCGAGCTTTTTATCCAATTCATGGGTGTATGTCATCTATTTTCCTCTCCTGCAACCGATATTTTGTTCTCTCATCATAACGAAGAAGGGCAAGAGCTGGCAACCTTCGCCGAATTTGGATCGTCTATCATAACGTTGGCGCGTTCCCCCGGCAATCCCCGGCATTCCTTCTCGATCGTCAATTTTCCCTATCTATTGCCGTCGAATCTAGCTCTCTTGCGGGAAGCCATTTTTGCTAGGTTATGCTACAATAAACATTCATCAACGGTAATGCCGAAATACGAGGTGGTTCGTTTTTATGAGTAATCCTTCCATTGTCCCTAAGTTGGCCCCCGCTCCCAGCAGTCCGTCCGATCTGACTCCGCGCCGCGCGCCGAAAAGATCGATACTTCCGTTCCTTCTTCTTTGGATCGTGCTCATAGGCGGCGGAGTCGCCGGCACTTATTGGTATACCGATCATATGAAACAGCAAATCGAGAGCGAGCTTCAATTGCAGACCGCCAAGCAGATCGCGGCGATGCAGCAGGATTATCGGAACCGATTGGACGAGCTTAAAGCAAGCTACGAGGAAGAAATGGCCAAGATGTCTTCGAAGGTCGACGCTCTTAACGAGCTGCTCACCTTCAACCAGGACAACGTCAACGATAAGACCGACAACAGCAACAAGCTGTATACTCAAATCAGCGAGCTTAAGAAGCAGATGGACGAGCTCAAAAAGAACCTGGACGTGCTTAAATGATCGCGACGGTTCAACGATTCAACCGGACCTTGCTGCTTGCCGTCGCTCCTTTTGTCGGAATGCTGATCTGGATTCTTGCCGCTTCGTTCTCGCTGCAGGCGCCGACGATCGATTGGGGGAACGATGCCGCCGACGCTCCGCCCAGCCTCGCCGAACAGGCTTCTCCCGTCCTTGGCGATCTGGATGAGGCCGCGATTATTGCCAAGGAAATATCCGCTTCGATGAAGAAGGTATCCGAGCTGTATTCCAAGACGAACAGCAGCATGAGCGCGATCATGACGACGGCCAAGGCGCAGGTGAACCGGCCCGCCCTGATCTATGACAAAAGGATTACGAGCCGCCTGGGGACGGTGTCCGATTCGGTGACGACGAGCAACCTGACCGCCCAGCTCTTCCGGATTCGGGCGCAGAAATTCAGCGGCTATGCGCTGAAGGTAAAGCTCAAAAGCGCCGGCGCGATGAATATGGTCCTAGGCAAGGATACGTTCGGCGGCTCCGAGACGACGCTGGCCGCGGTCAAGCGGACGGGGGCCATCGCCGGCGTCAACGCGGGCGGCTTCGCCGACTCGAGAGGCAAGCGCTATCCTCTCAGCACGACCGTCGTAAACGGGAAGTACGTAAACGGATTCGAGGCCAGCTTTAACGACCTGTTCTTCGTCGGGCTGAACGACAAGCTCGAGCTTATCGGCGGAGAATTCAGCAGCAAGGAGCAGCTAGACCGGCTGAACCCGAAGTTCGGCGCCTCCTTCGTGCCCGTTCTTCGCAAGAACGGCGTCAATCTGTCCATTCCGTCCAAGTGGCAGACAAGCCCCGTCCGGGCGCCTCGTACCGTCATCGCCAATTACAAGGACGACCAGTTGCTGTTCCTCGTCATCGACGGCCGGGACGAGAACGGCAGCTCGGGCGCGACGCTGGAAGAGATCCAGCTGCTGCTGACCCGGTACGGAGCGATCGACGGCTACAACCTGGACGGAGGAGGCTCGTCTACCCTGGTATTCAAAGGACGGGTCGTGAACAGTCCTTCGGACGGGCAGTTGCGGCCGCTCGCGACGAATTTCCTGTTCTTTAAATAAAGCTCGTCCGCAACAAATCGGGGCTGTTCCCTAAGTCATCTATCGCGACTTAGAGGACAGCCCCTTTGGAATTCGGTCGATCTTATCCGGCTATCTTCAACTGCTTGCCGAAAGCGTAATGCTCATCTTCGCCGTAGTACATATGAATGGTGATCGTATAGTCTCCCGCCTTGGGAAACGAGTAATCGACAAAGTAGCCGTCCCCTTCCCTGGAAGCGTCGAGCAATTGCGGGAGCGTGCTGTTCGAATTGATCTGAATCTGAATCGTGGCTTCCCGGTCCTTGTACTCCTTGTTGTCTACCTCGACGATAAGCTTCGTATCCGAGCCTGCCGTCGGAGCCGCCGGTTCCGTAACGAGCGACACCTCGTCGAACCGCAGCTTGTCCTCTCCGGTCGAACAACCCCCCAGGACGACTATCGCAGCGAGCAAGAGCAAGAACAAGAGCAGCATGCCTGCCTTTCTCGCGGACCGTACACGATTCTTCTCTCTTTGTCTCCACATCTGGTATCCCTCTCCTTCCGTAACTCCCCGGTTGCCGCATCTCCTTCTCATCATACCCAAAAAAGCCATGACGCGGATGACTCTTTCCGACCGGAGATGCGACAAATCGGTTACGGCAATGAGGGGAATTTGTGACTTATAGGCCGATCTCCACACGGAAATCTTCCAGAAGCCCGTAGTCGAGCAGGTCGAATTGTTTCGCGGGAGGAGGGCCGAACGCGGGCGTTCGCTTCCAAAAGGAAGGCCAAGCGATATTTCTCGGCCTCGAAGGATCGAAGTGCGGCCCGAGCAAATTGCGAAAGCTGCCGGCAACCCGAACGGCGATCTCCTGCTTCTCGCCTCGAGTGACGCGGGAAGTGATGTCGAGAGACGGGCAACGGTCCAGGCCGATTCTTCCGACGACGGTCCCGTTGACGAACACGGTGGCGATCGTGCCTCTCCAATCGGGCAGAGTCACCCTGACCGGCTCCTTCCCTTCGGGTATAAGCACTTGCTTCCGGTAGGCGACCGCTCCCCCGTAGAAAGGGTACCCCTGCTCCCGCCAGGAGCCTGTCCCGATCGGCTTCGGTTCGCCGATCACCCACTCCCCGTTCGATTCCTCCACCGAGAAGCTTCCCGTCACGTAAACCGCCTCGATCTCCATCCGGATGGAAAAAGGTTTACCGACAAGCCGAATGACGTTCTCCCCCTCCCGGATGAATGCGGAGATATCGGTCTGCCCCATGTGCGAATCGAGCCAGCACGTCCCCTCCTGAACGGAGAGCTCGTGCCCGTTGATCTGTATGCGGTATAGCTCGGGTCGCTCTACGATCAGCCCGATCTCGGAAGGAACCTCGCCTTGCCTCACGGCGAAGCGATACGACGCCGCCATCCCGGTTCGTTCGTCCATCGAGTCCTCGAGATAGAGCAGCCGTCGCTTGAATTGAATTCCGTTGTCCCAAGGATTGACCGGCAAGCCATGACGCTCATAGATTAATTGGTTAGCCTGGAGCGCGCTTATCCCGGAGTAGCGCTTCGCCCCGATCTCGAGATCCAAATAGAGAATAGGCAGGATATTGCCGTGTTTGGGACTAACCTCCGTTCGGCTGCCCGCAAGTTCCCTGAACGGGACGGTTGGAGTTAGATCGACGGACAGGGTTGGAGCCTCTTCTTCCGCCTCCTCCGGTCTTCCGTTCAGAACCCGAATCAGCAGCGAACCGGATCCGGGCAGCTTGACCGGAATGCTTAACTCTCCGCTCCCCGTTTCTTTCACGGCGACGCTGCCAATCTCGCCGGTAAACGGCTCCCAGATCTCCGCGCCCCCTCCGTTCACTATTAACGTATCTTCGAACGGCTCCGGTCGTCCGTTCGCTACGAAGAAGAGGACGCTCCCATCCTCCAGTTCTCGCCGCAGAGAAGCGATTCGGCTTTGCTCCCGGATGGCCGATTCCCACCGGATCCTTGGGGACATGCTCTCAAGCAGCGCCGCGTTCAAATCCTCGTACCCGGTCAACTGGCTCCAACGTGCATGCTTGGTTAAGGAATCCGGCTGCCAGGCAGCGCCTCCTAATCGCTCCAACCCTTGCGACAAGGAGTAAACCTTGCCTCCCGATTCCATATACCGATGGAGCAGTTCGGCCGTCGCCGGACGGAGATGGATCATGGCCGGCGGAACGATGACGATATCGTATTCCCTCCGGGCAACCCCGAATCGTCCTTCGGCTGCATACCCATGACGCTCTATAATGTATTCATCCCCGAGATCGTAGTCCCAGCCGCAATCGGAGAGCCGCTGCGCCAGCTTCCTCGTCGCCTCCACCCCGTCCTTGTAGACGGCGTTCTCCCGAAGGTCGCGAGGGGCGAACAAATAAGAGGAAGTCGTCGGATTGAGCACGAGAATGCGATTGCGCGTCTTCCCTTGGGACAGGGCGAAGGTCAATCTCGCGAAGTAGTCCGCCAGCGTTCGCCAATCGTTCCACCAGGGCTGCCGCCAGTCGAACGACTGAGGATGATCTCGTTTCCGAGCTCCTGCTATCGAGGACATGGTAAAATGCGGAGTAAGGAAGTTAACCCCGTGCGCGTACAGCCAATCGCCAATCCGCCTGTAATCCTCGAAAGAAGATTCCCACCCGCCGGCTCCGAACGCTTCGCAGAGAACTCTCGGCCGATCGAATTGATTCGCCGCGCTGTGCGCCTCTTTCACGCAAATCAGATGATGAGAAGAGTTGTCCTCCGTCCGGCGATCCGGGCGCAGCGTCTCCGACTTAAGGTGATCGATAGCCGGCCAATGCATATATTCGTACATGGACATGACCGACGGCGAGGAGCGGTTAAACGGATGCGGCCAATTATGCTCGACATAATGCCCGGTATAGGCGAGGCCGTTCCGCTCGCACCATTCCGAGATCGGACGGACCGAGTTGTTCGTCCACAGCTCGTGTATCGTGCTGTAATAATCGTAACGTACCTGCCCGGCGTCCTTCTCCGCTCCCGCAGCCCGATCCACGTCGCGGAACAGATATGGCAAATAATCCAGCAGGCTGTACCCGTTGCGGTTCTCGAATTCGGCCGCGAACCAGTAGGTGAACGGCAAGAAGGAATCTCCGTCATGAAACAGATTGCCCGGCGAAATCTCCGGCTCGTCGGTGAACATCGCCGGAATGACGCTTCCGAACCGTTCTCCGAACCTCTCCCGATAACGCTCGTGCGTCGAACGGAGGAAGTGCTCCGTCACCTCGGGGCGTAGGAGATCCGTGTAGGCGAAGCCGCCAAGCCAAGGGTTCGTCTCCGGCGTTCCAAGCTCGAACAGCCAGCAGCTGTCGCCATAATCCCCCCACTCCTCCGCCGGCAGCAGAGTGACGTCGCGATCGATCTCCCAAGCTTGTCCATCCCTGCTGGAGCGCATCGCGAATGCCCGAATCGGATGTCCGGGTTTGTTGAGCATCAGGGAGGAGTTGACTTTGAGCTTCGCCAGCTCCTCGTGCCCGTATATTCGGAAATGTACGCAATTGGCCAGGCAATCCGGAAGCTCCGCCGGCACATGGCCTCCGGCGAATCCGGAAGGATACGAGTTCTCGTCATAAATGGACAGCTTAAGCCCAAGCTCTTCTGCCGTCTCCAGCGCTATCCCCCAGCGCTCGAACCATTCTTCCGACAGGTATTCCAGCTGCAAGCCCGGTCTCGCGTGGAGGAAAGCTCCTCCGAAGCCTTTGTCCGCCAGCTCGCGGAGCTGCTTGCGAATCTGCTCCGGACTCATGTCGTCGTTCCATACCCAGAAAGCGGCCGGCCGATCTTCCATGCGCGGCTCCTTGAACAGCTTGCGCAGAGAGTCCTCTTGCCGCGATAATTTCTTCGTTCCCTCCATCCGACCAAGCTCCTCCCCGATTGTCGTCTCGCTGACGATGCTGCATTGTCGCCAACCCTAGTGTAGATCGGCGGCTTGCCCTTGTCATCGCAGGAATTGCGACGGACAGGACAATTTTTGCGGCGGGAAGCGGCTCCTAAACGAAAGTCCCGCTCGCCGAAGGCGAACGGGACCGGAAGCTCGCGAACTCTAACGGGACTCGCCCGCGTATGCCGGGTCAGCCCTGCACCCGGGGCCGGTCCGGCTGGCATTCGGGATTCGGAACCAGTCCGAGCCGAGCCAGCTTCGTCAGATAGTAGCATTCCTCTCTCATCATGTGATCCGGCATTAACGGGCTGATCCGATCGAGCGCCTCGGCCGAGATCTCCATCGCCTCCAGCTCTCCCAGAAAGGCGACGAACAGCTTCATCTCCACGTCGACCTCCATATGGAAGCGGCGGAATGCGGGGAAGTCCTTGAGCTGCGTGCGCATATATCCGGCCATCTCGATGCTCTTCAGATAGAACTGCTGGAAGTGCTTCTCGAACCGCTGGCTCTTCTTGATCAACCGTTTCTCCACGGAATCCAGATCGCTCGCGATCGCCGACGCATGGCCGGCCGCATCCGGCAGCCATAGGAAGTCATGGTGCAGCGCGTCGAATTGCGGTACCGGCTTGCCTTCTACCAGGGCCGACAGGATACGCAGGTATTCCTCCAACTCGTTCACCATGTGATTGAGGAACGTCGGCGTAAACGCGATCATCACCTTGCCCAGGATAACCCTTCGCAGCAAATCCAGCTTAAAATCGCGAAACTTCAACGTCAGGTCGTAAGCTTGGCGGCTTATCGCGCTGACTTCCGTCTCGGCGGCCGCGCGTCGGGCTTGCTCAAGCAGTCCGTCGTACGACCGGATGAAAGCCTCCGCCGTCTGGATGTCCGTCTTCTCCGCCGGAGACAACGCGTGATAAAGAAACCGGGCGTGGTCGCCCAAAATCTGCAGCCAAAACCGATGCTCGAATAAAGGGGAATCGTTCAAGAGCGTTAGCCTCCTTCGAAACGACTCAGTACACCTTCTTCTGCTCCCGATCCGCCTTTAAGATCTCGACCGCTTCCCGGAAGCGCAGCGAATGCACGATCTCCCGCTCCCGCAGGAACCTCAGCGAATCCTGGATGTCGACGTCGTCGGTGAAGTCGATCAACCATTGGTAAGTGGCGCGGGCCTTCTCCTCTGCCGCGATGTCCTCGTACAGGTCGGCGATCGGATCGCCCTTGGCCTGGATGTACGTCGCCGTCCACGGCACGCCTCCCGCGTTCTCATAGAACAAAGCGTTGTCGTGATTGACGAAGTGAGCTCCGAGTCCCGCCGCTTCCAGCTGCTCCGGCGTCGCGTCCTTCGTTAGCTTATAGACCATTGTGGCAATCATTTCCAGATGGGCGAGTTCCTCCGTCCCGATATCCGTCAACAATCCGATCACCTTATCGGGGATCGAATATCTCTGGTTCAAGTAGCGCAATGCCGCCGACAGTTCCCCGTCCGCTCCCCCGTATTGCTCGATGAGGTACTTCGCCATTCTCGGATCGCATTTGCTCACCCGCACCGGATATTGCAGCTTTTTCTCATAGACCCACATGTTCGCTCCTCCTCATACCTGCCATGGCCATGGCGTATCGATCCACTGCCACGGATATTTGGTATAGCTATGGCCGAATTGAAGAAGAGGCCCATACTGCATCTCGAAAGCGTGGGCAAGCTGCCCTCTCTTCTGCGCGAGTTGATTGAATTGCTGAACGGCCTGCATATCCGCCGGGTGGGTGTCCAGGTACAGCGTCAGCTCCACCAGCGCGAAATCGACCATCTGAAGCTGTTCCAGCTCCGCGCGGTATTTGTCGTCTCCCGGAACCGAACGCTCCGGCTCGGATGCCGGCTCCTTGTTGTCCGAACGGTTCTTGCCGTCGTTGCGTTCGTTTCGATCCGCCCGATCGTATCGTTCGTACCGATCCTGCCGCTCTGCCATCGTTTAGCCTCCTTTGGTCGCGCGTCTCGAGGGATACGGACTATAAAGCGCCGGCCACAGGGTCCCTCTGAACAGGGCTTCGTTAAGCGGGAATTGCGGAAGATTCATCGGCTGAAAAGGGATATATTGATTGGGCGGCACCACGTATCTCTTGATCCTCATCGGCGGACAGGGGTCCAACGGACTGACGTACGGCTTCCACTCTCTCCATTGATTGTCGTACATCGGCTCTCCTCCTCGCATTCCGGGTTCGGTCGGAATAGGCACATGTTCTACGTATATGTGGAAGTTAGCCGAAACTTGTTACCTGCGCCAATTAAAAAAACGAACGCCAGTCCGCGTTCGTTTCTGCAAAAAATAGGTTATTCTTCCGAAGGAGCAGGCTCGGACGAAGACTTGAAGAGCCTTCTTTTCTCCTTGCGCGCCTCTTCTTTATCCTGCGGTTCTTCCGTTACGGCGAGCTTCTGCTTATAGATATGCACGCGCAGAACCCGGAGACGCTCGGTGTGGGCGATCTCGAATACGTAGCCGCCATGAAACCATTTCTGCCCCTTGGAGATGTTGCCCTCCAGGTTGCGGAACAGCCAGCCGCCGATGGAATCGACCTCTTCGTCGTCGATATCGAGGCCGAACAGATCGTTGATATCCTCGATCAGCATGCGCCCCTCTACCGACGTAATATCGCCTTTGGTTACGATGCTCGGAGGCTCGTTGTCGAATTCGTCGTGAATCTCGCCGACGATCTCCTCCAGAATCGTCTCGGCGGTCAGCATCCCCGCCGTGCCGCCGTATTCGTCGATCACGATGGCCAGCTGGGACTTGCGCTTCTGCATCAGCTTCAGCACCTTGCTGATCTCCATCGATTCCGGAACGCTAAGGATCGGACGCATGAATTCCCGCAGGTCGTGCTCCTCGTCGGGATCGGCCGTGAGCAGGTCGGTAATATGGATGAAGCCGATAATCTGATCCTTGTCGTCGACCGCGAGAGGGTAACGGGTATGCTTCGTCGCATAGGCGACTTTCATGTTCTCCCTCATGGATTGATTCGTGAACATGCAGTCCATATCCGTCCGGGGAAGCATAACCTCGCGAGCGACGCGGTCGGCGAATTCGAAGACGTTATCGAACAGCGTCATCTCTTCCTTGTCGATGATGCCGCTTTTCGCGCTTTCGTTCATCAGGATGCGGATTTCTTCTTCGGTGTGAACCTCATGCTCGCCCGCAGGTTGCACCCCGATCGCTCTAAGCAGCAGATTGGCCGCGCCGTTCAGCAGCCAGATCGCGGGAAGGAACACGCGATAGAACATAAGCAGAGGCCAGCTCAGCCATAGGGACACGCCTTCCGACTTCTGAATGGCGAGAGACTTCGGCGCCAGCTCTCCGAGAACGATATGCAGGAACGTAATCACGACAAAGGCGATGATAGCCGATACCGAATGGATAACCGTCTCATCGGTGACGTTCATCTGAGCCATCAAGGGCTCCACGATCAGCTCCGCGATCGCCGGCTCGCCCACCCAGCCAAGTCCGAGCGACGCGAGCGTAATCCCAAGCTGGGTAGCGGACAGATAAACGTCCAGCTTGCGGTTTACCTTAAGCGCGTATTTCGCCCTGCCGTTGCCTTCGTTGACCAGTTGGGTAAGCCGGCTCTGGCGTACCTTGACAAGCGCGAATTCGGCGGCGACAAAAAAACCGTTCAGAAACACGAGGATCAGAACGATAAGCAAATTCCAGAAGATAGAACTCCATATGAATTCCGTATGCAAAGTAGCAACTACCCCTTCAATATAGGTAATCCCGCTCCATCCTCTAGATAACCGATAGAATGACGGTTAAATCAAGGAACGGCGACGGGTAAAATCGACTTCCTTGAAGTACATATCCGATACGAGGAGATTAGGACCGCAGCATCCCGCGGAAGGGCAGTGGCAATCGACCTTCTTCTGCAGCGAATGATCCTGCCATTTGGCGAAGACGTCATCCAGCTTCTCGCTCTTGACATTGCCGAACGGCGGAATCGCCGCGAAATCCGTTACGTAAACGTCGCCGCTGAACAGGTTCACGTTCACCCGGTTACGGCCGTCCGGATCGTTGCGGACCGTGACGTTCGGTTCGGCCGCTAGCCGCTTGACCAACGCCAGCTCCCGTTCGTCGGACCCGCAAGCGAAGAACGGCAGCGTGCCGAACAGCATCCAAACGTTCGGATCCCGGCTATCGAGCAGGGAATTTATGCTGTCCATCATCTGCTCCCGCGTGATAACGGGAAGATTCGACGCGAACGAGCTCGGATACATCGGATGAACCTCGTGCCGCTGGCAGCCCATCTCCACGATGAGCTTATGGATCTCGTTCATTTTGTCGTGGGTTCTGTAATTGATCATCGATTCGGCCGACACGAAGACGCCATCATTCGACAGGCGGAGGGCGTTCTCCATCATCCGTTCGTAAAGACGCGCCGTCGCGTTCGCGCTGACGGAACGGCCGGAACGCGCGAATCCGACCTGGTGGAAGTCGGAAGCCTCCGTATAATTGAACGAGATGTGCATCACGTCCAAATAAGGAGCGATGATCTCGTAACGGGAATAATCCAACGTAACGTTGGAGTTCAGCTGCGACCGGATTCCCCGGGAACGGGCGTACTTCAGCAGCGGGAGCAGAATCTCGCGTACCGTCTCCTCGCGGAAGGTCGGTTCTCCTCCGGTTAAGCTTATGGTCTCCAATTTCTCGACTTCATCCAGTCGACGGAATATCAGATCCATCGGAAGGTGAGGCGATTCCGTCATCGTCAAGCTGTCGCCGACCGCGCAATGCTCGCAGCGCATGTTGCACAGGTGGGTGACGGTGAACTCGACGCTCGTCAGCGCGTGCCGTCCGTAACGCTGAAGCGAACGAATCGGATCCCAAGGATCGTATTCGGGCGTCAGAGGCGTCAGATCGGAAGGCGGCGCGAAGCGCGGGCGCAAGTTCGGTGCGGTAAAGCCGTGCATGGCAAGTACTCCTGTTCTCATGTCTGAATATATAGCCTATTGTACTTGTCGTATCGCGGGAAATCAAACAAAAGCCCCGGGATCGCCTATCCCGGAAGCTTCGTTTCCCCGTCTATCGGTCCGATGGACCCGCATCGATCTTCGAGATCATCACCGACAGATGCTTGGACAGATCCAGATCGTAAGGGACCTTAAGGTCGGCTCCGTTCTCGTCGGTAATCACTCGAACGATAGGGCGATGAACGCTGGCCGAGTTGATATCGACCACGATCGCCGTCTGTCCCGTGCTTAGAATCACGCTGATGCCGACCGGATAAATCGCCACCTTGTCCCGGAAAATTTTTAACATCGAGGTGTCGTACAAGGTGCCGCTTCCCGCATAGAGCGTTTCGATCGCTTGATGGGGAAGCAGCGGATCCTTATAGATGCGATGGCTCGTCATCGCGTCGTAGGAATCCACGATCCCGATCCACTTCGCGTATTCGTGAATCTCGTAACTTTTAAGTCCTCTTGGGTATCCTGTTCCGTTTAATCTCTCGTGATGTTGGTACGCGCAATGGGCCACGATCAACGGAATGTTCGGTTCGTCCTTGAGGAGGTAATACCCTCTCTCCGCGTGCCTCTTCATCTCGTCGTATTCTTCCGGAGTCAGGCGCCCCGGCTTCATCAGCACGTTCATCGAGATCTGGGTTTTGCCGATGTCGTGCAGCAGCGCCCCGAGACCTATTGTCATCAGCTCATCCGAGCCATATCCATGCGCCATGCCGAGAAGCACCGTATAGACGCATACGTTCAATGAATGCATGTAGAGGTAATGGTCGACCGTATGCATGTTCATCAGCATGATGAGAGCGTCTCTGTTGCGTTGAAGGTCGTCCAGTACGTGATGCATGAGCTGGCGCACGGTCTTGCCGACATAAGGGTAGGTCCCCGTATGGCGCTTGCCCGGGAGGTCCACCAGATCACGGAATACCGAGCGCAGCGTTTGGAGAGCCCGCCGGCTCGTCTCCTCGCTAAGCAGCTCCGGGGCTTCGATTCCTTCCGTCCGAGGGTCTTGCACGTACAGATAATGAATGCCCTTCTCGCTAAGCCTGCGCAGCAGGTTCCCCGTAAGCTCGACTCCTTCTGCCAACAGCACGATGCCCTCATCGGAATAGATCCTCTTTCCCAGCTTCATGCCGGGAAGTATCGAGGAGATCGGCATCATGCGCATTCGTAACGAGTCCCCCTCTCTTAGATGAATGGTTCGTCTTTCCTAAAATCTCCCTATGATTAATTTAAGAGATTTGGAAGATTAGTACAAGATATTTCATCGTAAAACGACACAATTCGTCATTTTCATGAAGAAAATGATCGAATTTCCGAATAAAAAAGAGCTCTCCATGATCTTCGTTCATCCCAAGACCGTAGAGAACTCTTTATATTCCGTCAAGAAGATCGCCTGTATCCATCCTACCCGATAACCGATACCGGGTGCCTTCGCAAGCGTCTGCAGTCCCGTAACGCGGACTCGTCGCGGAGCGCTTCGGCGAGGACGTCCCGGATAAATTCCGGAAGAAAATAGTTCAGCACGCGCCCTTCCTTCAGTCCGAGATAGCCGATCCCGAAAGTAAACATATCCAGCGTTCCTATCGCGTATTCGGCGTTCTCGTCCAGAGGCTCGCCGTCGACGATGACGCTGACGACCTTCTCCCGGGGCGGCTTCGACTCGTCGATCACCCATTCGATTCCGTCCACGCTTAACGTTCCTAGAACGCGGCCGCGGAAGCCGAAGCCTTGAAATTCGAAGCCGATGAACTCGGGAAGCAGGCTCTCCTCGAGCGCCTCTTTAAGACGAGAGCCTTTCAGCAAAATCAGGCAGGGATTGATGGGAGAAGGGCAGACGGAATGGACGTCCAGCTCGGTGACGGGACCTGCCGGGAACCCCCCGAGCAGCTGTCCCGAATTGACCAGCCCGATCCGCGCCCCCGTCGCGCGGCGGACCGCGGCGGCGAGCAAGGTTCCAAGCGGAGACTCCTTGTCCTCGCGCAGGTCCAGCGGCTCCGCCAGCGTCGCGATCGTGCCGCTCATGGCGGCGATAGCCCGCTTCCTGTATTCCTCGATGAGACCGGCCGCGGCCGGATCGGCCGGGTAAGCTTCGGTCGGATCGGCGCTTCCCTCGATCCGAAGGGCTCCGCTGGCGGAATCCCTGCGGACCGTTACCGTTCCGACGTACCTTCCGAACTTGCCTGCCGCGCAGATCATGGTATTCCCGACTCTTAGCGGCACTTCGAGCAGATGATGGGTATGGGCTCCGAGTATGAGGTCGATCCCATCGACAGACGAGGCCATTCGCTCGTCGTGCTTAAGTCCGAGATGAGAGAGAACCACGACGAGATCCGCCTGTCGCCTCAGCTCCGGAACATATCGTTCCGCCGCCTGAAGGGGATCGGTCGCCGTCCATCCCAAGAGCTCGTAGAAGTCCCCGAACGCGGCGGTGAGCCCGAGGAGGGCGACTCTCAAGCCCGCTCTCTCGATAATCGCGTAGGGCTTCATCCATTCCGGATGGGTTCCCGTCCCGGTTACGATCAAATTGGCGCAGACGACCGGATACGGTGCCCCCGCGAACAGCTCGTCAAGCTGCTCCCTCGTGTAGGACAAGCCTTCGTTGTTGCCCATGCCGACCGCATCGTACTCCAGATAATCGAGAAGCGCGCGGTTGGCGCCGCCGTTCGTTCCTTCCGTTTCCATGCGGGCCCTATCCAGGAAGTCGCCGCAATCCAAGAGCAGAAGATCGTCCGACGGGCATCTTTCCTTTATTTCACGTATATAAGCCGCTATTCGAAATGCTTCTTCGAAATGGCTATGAATATCATTCGTATGGATCAAGGTCAACGTGCCTGTGCTATCGCTCATCTCAACCTCCTGCAAGCGCCCGTCGGGCTGCTTGCTTCCCATTCTATGACGTGAATAAGCGGCTTACCCTCCGATTTGAGACATTCTCCGGTCCGTCGGAACGTGGGATTGAGCCTCTCCGGCCAGCAGCGCCGCCATCTCGTGGTTCTCCGGCTTGATATCCATCGCCCGAAGGAACAAGCGGTCCATCGCTTCCTTGGAACCGAGCGCCGGCCGAACGTTCAGCTCGTCCATCCAATAGAGGCAGGGCTTGATATTGCCGTCGGCGGTCAGCCGAAGCCGATTGCAGCTCTTGCAGAAATGGTCGCTGATCGGATGGATCAAGCCGAAGGTGCCGGCTCCGCCCCGGATGCGCCAATTCTCGGAAGGCCCGCTTCCCTGCGGCGCTTCGGAATCGGCCGAATCTACGATGAAGCCCTGCGCGGCCGCAACTTCGAGAACGCGATTTAACGGCAGGTAATGGTTTCTCCAGCCGGCATCGTCATGGCCGATCGGCATATATTCGATAAATCGGATATGAAGGGGCTGCTCGTAGGACATTTTGAGGAATTCCGCGATTTCATCCTCGTTGATGCCCTTCAGCAGCACGCAATTCAGCTTGATGGGAGTCAGGCCTGCCTTCGCTGCCGCCTCGACGCCTTCCATCACCTTTCTCAGCTCGCCTCTTCTGGCGATAAATCGGAACCGGGACGGATCGAGCGTATCCAAACTGATGTTCACCCGGTTCAGGCCCGCCTCCTTCAGTTTCTGGGCTTGCGAGGCGAGAAGCAGCCCGTTGGTCGTCAGGGCGATCTCCTTGATTCCATCAATCGCGGAGAGCTTGCCGATCAACTGGTCGAGATTCGGCCGGACAAGCGGTTCGCCTCCCGTGATTCTCAGCTTGGAGATTCCCAGCCCGGCTGCCGTCTCCACGACCTCGGCGATCTCGTCGAAGCTAAGGAGCTTGCTTTGGTCCATGAACGTCATGCCTTCTTCGGGCATGCAATATAGACAACGCAGATTGCATCGGTCCGTCACCGAAATCCGCAAGTAGGTATGTTTTCTCCCGTATCTGTCGATCAATTCCCGCATGTCTACCCCTCCTCGAGCCATCCTAGAGACACGGCTATCCTCTTCCTAGCATAACATTTTCGCACTCGTTATGGTATGCTTGTGTTAGGAAATCTCCCTAACGGAATGGAAGGACGGGCACGAGCATGCAGATGTGGAAAATCACCTTGTTCGCAGGACTGGCCGAGCGTCTTCAGACGAGATCCCTCAGCCTAGAATATGCGGAAGAGACGCTGACGGCGGCGGAACTGAAGGATCGGCTGAAGCGGCTTTATCCCGAGCACGCGGAGCTGATCGCCGTCTCGTTCATGGCATGCAACCAGACGTTCGCCGGCGACGAAGCCGAGCTTCGGGCTACCGACGAGCTCGCATTGCTGCCTCCGGTATCGGGCGGGTCGGGCGCCGAAGAAGTCCCCTCGCCGGGCGGGACGGAAGGCGAGCGTTATTCGATCACCGAGGAAGTTCTCCGGGCGGACGCGGTACAACGCCTTGTCGCCCACCCCGATCATGGCGCTTTGCTTTTATTCATAGGAACGACAAGGGAATGGACGGCCGGATCTCGAACGATGACGCTCGAGTACGAGGCCTACGTTCCCATGGCCCTTCAGTCGATGAAGGCGATCGGTGACGAGATCGCCGAGCGCTGGCCGGGCTCGCTGGTCTCGATCCATCATCGCATCGGGCGCGTCGATATCGGCGAAGCGAGCGTCATCATCGGCGTATCCTCCGCTCACCGGGCCGACGCTTACTCGGCGAGCCGGTATGCGATCGATCGGTTGAAGCAGACCGTTCCGATCTGGAAGAAAGAAGTATACGAGGACGGCACGGAATGGAAGGGGCATCAGTTGGGGCCTTGGAATCCTCTCGCCCCCCTCGAATGAAGACTTAGGCCTAATCGAATCCTAGACGCAAACGATAAGGAGCTATTCCCTCGATCATCGGTCGAATCGAAGGAATAGCTCTTTGTCAGTCCGGAAGCACTCTCTTCGCGAAGAGGAACGTTCTCGCCCAATAAGGCTTGTCGATCGGCGTGATCTGAACTCCGTCCTCCGGCTTCGGGCTGGCGTGAATCATGTTGCCGTCGCCCATGTAGATGGTGACGTGTCCCACCGTTTCGTCGCTCTTGAACCGGCCCGGAACGAAGAAGTACATAAGGTCTCCCTTCTTCAGGTTTTCGCGGGATACCGTTCTTCCCAGCTCGGCTTGATCCCTTGCGACGCGGGGCATCGAGACGCCATGCTTGCCGTATAGCAGCTGGACGAAGGACGAACAATCGAATTTGCCCGTATCCGAGTACTCTCCGGCTCCAAAGTCGTATTTGACACCCAAATACTTCTTGGCTTCCGAGATCAGCTCGTCTGCTTCCTGGCTGCTTGAGCCGGAATGGGCTCTTATGCCGGCGCTCGTACCGTTATTGGGGCCGACGCCGCTATTGGGACTCGTCCCAGTATTGGAGCCGATGCCGTCATTGGGGCCTATGCCGTTAATGGAGCCCGTGCCGTCGTTGGCGCTTGAGCCTCCGTAACTCAAACCTCCGCCGCCCAAGCTTCCCCCGCCCAAGCCCCCGTCTCCTAAGCCGCCGTCTCCCGAAAGGCTGCCGCCGGCATCCAATCCATGAAGGCCTTGGGATTGGGCCGCTTCGCGCGGGCTAACCGCCTGCGACCTGATTCCTTTACCGAGAATCTGGTCCGTAACCGGGTAGAAAGAAACCGTCTTCGAATCCGCCCGGAAGGCCGCTACGTCGCCGAACAGCTTTTGAAGCCCGCGCACCGGCACGTAAAGGCGATTGCTCTCCTGAATCGTCGGAGCCGGCAGCTCGATCTTGTCGTCTCCTTTCTGGACCGTGCTGGCTCCGGGCTTGAATTTCCAAGCGGCGTCGTTGTCGCCGATTCCGTAATGCCCGTCATTCAGCCATTTGGCGTGAAAGCCTATCGCCCTGGCCACATCTCCAAGCGCGACATATTCGGTGTTCTGGATCGTCTTCACGTTAACGATGCTGGGCGAGCTCTGCTCCTCGACCCGGGTCTGTTCCAGCGTCTTCACTTTGACCGGGCCGGAATACTTGTGCAGGCTGCCTTGGGTATCCCCCGGGTTGCTTGCGCAGCCCGAAGCTCCCGCCGCCATTGTCAGAACGAGGGCGGCAAGCGCCGCGCGGCTCGTTGCTCGTTTGATTGTACCCACCTTGTCCCTCTCCTTAGCTCGCCTATTTCATATCCTCCAGATAGAATGGTTTGCTCCCTTTGAATTTATCCAGAAGCGCGACCGGAACGGGAAGGAGGCAGGGTTGCTGGAACTTTTAAGCATGTTTCACGTATAATTGTTAAACCATTACCCATTGCAAAGGAGTATTTCGAGTGGGAACGATAACGGACGGCGGCGGTTTCTTTGGCGGGATTATTTTGTTTTTCTTTCTCTTTTCCGTCTTGCTTTTTATCCTCCACATCGCCATTTGCGTGTGGGCCTATCGAGATGCATTAAAGAAGGGCAGAAGCCAAGAGTTTGCCCTCCTTATCTTAATCGGTCTCTTTTTCTTCCCCGTTCTCGGACTGATCGTGTACCTGCTTATTCGCAACGACAATGGTTCGAGGTATCGATATTAACAAGAAAAAACCTTCGCGACTGCCCGCCCCCAGGCGAGAGTTGCGAAGGTTTTTGCGTTGAGTGAGAGGATTAGCCGATCGAGCCTTCCATCTCGAACTTGATGAGGCGATTCATCTCGACCGCGTATTCCATCGGCAGTTCCTTCGTGAACGGCTCGATGAAGCCCATGACGATCATCTGAGTCGCTTCGGCTTCGGACAGGCCGCGGCTCATCAGGTAGAAGAGCTGGTCTTCGGATACCTTGGATACGGTCGCCTCGTGCTCGAGCGTCACGTTGTCGTTCATGATCTCGTTGTACGGGATCGTGTCGGACGTCGATTGGTTATCGAGAATGAGCGTGTCGCACTTTATGTTCGACTTCGCCCCTTCCGCGTTGCGTCCGAACGACGCGATGCCGCGATACGTTACCTTGCCGCCGTGCTTCGAGATCGACTTCGATACGATCGTCGAGGTGGTGTCCGGCGCCAGGTGAAGCATCTTCGCTCCGGCGTCTTGGTGCTGGCCCTTGCCGGCGACGGCGATGGAGAGAACCATGCCCTTCGCTCCGCGTCCCTTCAGGACGACGGCCGGATACTTCATCGTCAGCTTGGAGCCGATGTTGCCGTCGACCCACTCCATCGTCGCGTTCTCTTCCGCGACGGCGCGCTTCGTCACGAGGTTGTAGATGTTCGGCGCCCAGTTCTGGATCGTCGTATAGCGGACGCGTGCGTCCTTCTTGACGATGATCTCGACCACGGCGCTGTGCAACGAGTTGGTGCTGTAGACCGGAGCCGTACAGCCTTCGACGTAGTGCACGAAGCTGCCTTCGTCGGCGATGATGAGCGTGCGCTCGAATTGGCCCATGTTCTCCGAGTTGATCCGGAAGTAAGCCTGCAGCGGAATTTCGCACTTGACGCCCTTCGGCACGTAGATGAAGCTGCCGCCGGACCATACGGCGCTGTTCAGCGCGGCGAACTTGTTGTCCGCGGCCGGTACGACCGTCGCGAAGTATTCCTTGAACAGCTCGGGATATTCGCGAAGCGCGGAGTCGGTATCCATGAAGATAACGCCTTGCTTCTCGAGATCCTCTTGCATGTTGTGGTAAACGACTTCCGATTCGTACTGGGCGGAGACGCCGGCCAGGAACTTCTGCTCGGCCTCCGGAATCCCCAGCTTATCGAAGGTAGCCTTAATCTCTTCCGGAACTTCCTCCCACGTCTTGCCTTGCTTCTCGGACGGCTTGACGTAGTATTGAATGTCGTCGAAGTCCAGTTCGTCAAGGTTGCCTCCCCAACGGGGAAGCTTCATCTTGTTGAACTGCTCCAGCGACTTCAGTCGGAAATTCAGCATCCATTCCGGTTCGCCCTTCATCTCCGAGATCGTGCGAACGATCTCCGGAGTCAGCCCCTTACCGGATTGGAAAATGGCTTTGTGCTCGTCGCGGAAGCCATATTTATATTCTTCCAAATCTGGCATTTGCTTTGCCATGACGATCATCCTCCTTCTGTTCTAGTTTAGTTATTGTTCGATCCCTTCATGCTCGCCTTGGCCGCTCTCGACGCCCTTGCGCAGAGCGTTCCACGACAGGGTCGCGCACTTGATGCGGGCCGGGAATTTATTGACGCCGGCCAATGCATCGATGTCCTCGTACTCTTCGAACTCGGTTTCTTCGCCCTTCATGAGCGAAGAGAACTTGTCTGCCAGAGAGAGAGCCTCGGCGGTCGTCCTGCCCTTGACCGCGTCGGTCATCATCGAAGCCGAAGCCATGCTGATGGAGCAGCCTTCTCCCGTGAACTTGGCGTTCTTCACGATGCCGTCCTCGATATTCAGCTGAAGGCTGATCCGGTCTCCGCAGGTCGGGTTGTTCAGGTTGACTGTTACCGAACCGTCCTCCAGAGCTCCGCGATTGCGGGGGTTCTTATAATGATCCATGATGACGCGGCGGTAAAGATCATCTAACGGGTTCATAGCCGAAAAACTCCTTTGTCTTCAGTAGCGCTTCGGCGAGACGGTCCACGTCTTGTTCGGTATTGTACAGGTAAAAGCTTGCCCTTGCCGTAGCGCTCTGCTCCAGCCACTTCATCAGAGGCTGGCAGCAATGATGTCCGGCGCGGATGGCGATGCCCTCGGTGTCGAGCACCGTCGCCACGTCATGCGGATGAACGTCTCCCAGGTTAAACGTCACGAGTCCGACCCGCTTGTCGGCCGGCGGCCCGTAGATCGAGATGCCGTCGATCGCCGACAGGCGTTCGTAAGCGTACTTCGCGAGCTTCTTCTCGTGGCGGTCGATATTGTCGAGGCCGACGCTCTCGAGGAAGTCGATCGCCGCCGCGAGTCCGACGGCTCCCGCGATGATCGGAGTTCCCCCTTCGAACTTCCAGGGAATCTCCTTCCACGTGGAGTCTTGAAGACCCACGAAGTCGATCATCTCGCCTCCGAACTCCATCGGTTCCGTCTTCTCAAGCAGAGACGCCTTCCCGTACAGAGCGCCGATTCCGGTCGGCCCGCACATCTTATGGCCGGAGAACGCATAGAAATCAACATCGAGCGCCTTCAGGTCGACCTTCAGGTGCGGAGTGCTCTGAGCGCCGTCGACGACGATAATCGCTCCGTTCTTGTGGGCGATCTCCGCGATCTTGGCGATCGGGTTGACCGTCCCCAGAACATTGGATACATAAGCGATGGAGACGATCTTCGTCTTCTCCGTCACCGTGCTCTCGATGTCGGCCAGCGAGAGCGTACCGTCCGGCTGCAGCGGGATATACTTCAGAGTCGCCCCCGTCGCCTTGGCGGCCTGCTGCCACGGAATGATGTTGCTGTGATGCTCCATATGGGTGATGACGATCTCGTCGCCCGGCTTCAATACTTGGCGGGCATAACCATGCGCCACCAGGTTGAGTCCGGTCGTCGTGCCGCGCGTGAAGACGATCTCCCTGGGCGCGGCGTTCAGGAACCGGGCTACCTTCTCGCGGGCGCCTTCGTAAGCGTCCGTTGCGCGCGAGCCTAGCGTGTGCACGCCGCGGTGCACGTTCGCGTTATCCCATTCGTAATAGCGTTTGACCGCTTCGATGACGCTCCGCGGCTTCTGGGAAGTCGCCGCGTTGTCCAGATAGACGAGCGGGTGACCGTTAACGTCCTGATGCAGTATCGGGAACTCGGCTTTGAGCGCGATCGGATCCATTTACCCCAGCTTCCTTTCGAGAATGCGTTGCAGCTGCTCGCGGACTCCCTCGACCGGAATCTCGGAGACGACCGGATCCAAGAACCCGTGGATGATGAGTCGTTCCGCTTCCTCGCGGGAGATGCCGCGCGACATCAGGTAATACACCTGCTCCGCATTGACCTGGCCTACGCTCGCGGCGTGGCCGGCTTTGACGTCGTCTTCGTCGATAAGAAGAATCGGGTTGGCGTCGCCGCGGGCCTTAGGGCTCAGCATCAGAACCTTCTCGGTCTGCTGGCCGTTCGCCTTCGTCGCGCCCTTCTCGATCTTCGTAATGCCGTTGATGATGGCAGTCGCTTCGTTCTTCATCACGGCGCGGGTGATCATGTCGCTCTCGGAGGACAGACCGTAGTGAACCGCGCGCGTCGTGATGCTCATGCGTTGGGAGCCCGTTCCGACGGAGATGATCTTCGCGTCGGAAGTGGAGCCGTTGCCCTTCAGGATCGACTTCGTGTCGACCAGCGTGTTGCCGTCGTGCAGCTCGCCGACGATCCATTCGATGCGGGCATCCTTATCCAGAATGGCGCGACGGTAGGTCACGTCGATCGCCGTGCTGTCCAGATGATGGACGGATGCGTAGCGGACGCTCGCGCCCGGCTTCGCGAATACTTCAACCGCCGCATTATGAAGCAGCGTCGCCGAAGGATTCTCGCCCAGCTCGGAGAACGTGTGCTCGACGAACGTCACCTGGCTGTTCGCATCGGCGACGACCAGTATATGGGGAACGAACGTCGCTTCCGCGTCGTCCGCGAACAGAATCGCTTGAATCGGCTCTTCGATGACGACGCCGCGCGGCACGTAGAGGAACACGCCGCCGTTCCAGAGAGCCGCGTGCTGAGCGGAGAGCTTGTGCTCGTCGCGGGCATAAGCGGTCATCAAGTGGGCGCGAACGAGTTCTTCGTGCGAGCGAGCGGCTTCTTCCAGGCTGGTCAGAACGACGCCCTTCGCCTTCAGCTCGTCGGACAGACGGGTGTAGACGACGGAAGAATTATGTTGAACGATTAGGGCGTCGACGTCCTGTTCAGGAAGCTGAGCCGTAATCGTTGCCGGCAGATCCGCCTTTGCGGCGACGGCCGCGCCGGGGCGATGCGCGCCTTGAACATCCAGCGTCCAGCGCTGAATCGGCGTCTTCTCCGGCTGCGGAAGCTCCAAGGTGGACGCCCATTCGCCGGCTTCCTCGCGCCAAGCCACGAGCCAAGCGGGCTCGTTCTTGCTGCGGGACAACGCAGCCGCGGCCTCGCGGCTAAAAGAGGTGGTCGGTGTACTCATGATTGCTAGCCTCCCTTATCCTCTTAGGCCTGGCCGACCGTCTCGTCGACGATGCCCAGTTCTTCTTTGACCCAATCGTAGCCTTCGGCTTCCAGACGCTCGGCGAGCTCGGGACCTCCGGACTTCACGATACGGCCCTGCATCATGACGTGAACGAAGTCAGGCTTGATATAGTTAAGCAGACGTTGGTAGTGGGTGATGATCAGGAAGCTGCGCTCCGAGGAACGCATCGCGTTCACGCCGGCCGCGACGATCTTCAGCGCGTCGATATCGAGGCCGGAGTCGATCTCGTCGAGAATGACGAGCTTCGGGTCGAGCATCATCATCTGCAGAATTTCGTTCCGCTTCTTCTCGCCGCCGGAGAAGCCTTCGTTCAGATAGCGGTGCATGAACTCCGGATTCATCTCGAGTTCCTTCATCTTGCCTTCCATCAGGCGAACGAACTTGATCAGGGAGATCTCGTTGCCTTCGCCGCGGCGGGCGTTGATCGCGCTGCGCAGGAAGTCGGCGTTCGTGACGCCCGTGATTTCGCTAGGATATTGCATGGCGAGGAACAGTCCCGCGAGCGCTCGCTCGTCGACGCCCATCTCCAGAACGTCCGCTCCTTCGAGCAGAACCTCGCCGTCCGTCACTTCGTACTTAGGATGTCCCATAATGGAAGAAGCAAGAGTGGACTTACCGGTGCCGTTAGGTCCCATGATGGCATGGACTTGGCCGCCGTCGATCTTCAGGTCGAGGCCTTTCAGAATTTCTTTACCTTCAATGGCCGATCTCAGGCCACGGATTTCGAACAAGCTGGACATATCTTTTCCCTCCAGGTGATGAGGACTCCAAAGTCGCTGCGGTTGACCGCTTGCGGCAGGCCTAAAGCTGCTCGGGCGACAAAATCAACGCTTGGTTCATCCTTATTTATAATTATTTTAATTTGATTCTCACTGATTCTCAACCTACATTTTATGAAAATCCGATGAAAAACGCAAACGAAACGATATTGCGCGTGATTTCGATCACAGACATCGACCGTTCGACTTGGCTAAAATCCTTGAATGGCTCGTTTAACGGCGGTTTTTCGCTCCTCGAACGTCTCCTCGTCCAGAACGGGGATTCCCCGCAGCTCCGGAACCGGATCCTCGAACCGCAGCCAGGACTTGCAGCCGCCATAGCTCGTCTTCATCGGAACGAGCACGGGCTCTTCCAAACGGTACATCCGAAGCACCAATACGTGGAGCGGCTTCGTTCTTTTCCACTTCAACCGCTCTTCCGCGTATTCCTCCGTCCATATATGCAGGTCGCCCAGACGGGACAGCGTCCCGGCATCCGTCACCTCGATGTCTTCCTCGACCTCGGCGTACGAAGCGATCCTCACCGCTCCCGGATGAGCTTCCGCCTCCGCGATCGAAGCGTCGATTCCCTCTCTGGATTCCGGCTTCACCAGCTCCGGCCGCTGATGCTCGTAAGATGGGAATAAATAAAAACGAGGGCTCTCCAAGCGGAATTCCTTCGTCTCCTCCGCTATGCCGCCCTTGCGTAGCACGATGATCTGCCGGCCGCTCTCCAACGCGTCCACGGCGACCGCCCACTCCCGAAGCGCTATCTCCCGTTGCATTCCCGCGTCTCTCCTTCCTTTCTCTATATTCGGATTATAACATAACGGTTATTGCTGGATGAAATGTTCCGCTTCCCTTATAATAATAGAATAAATTCAGGCACGGCCTTGACCGACCGCGGAAAGGCACAGCCCTGGAGATGCCGTTCGTCTCCTTGCTGTGTCTTTTTTCTGAGTGCGGCCCCGCGGCTTTTAACCGCCGAGCGGTTGCCTAATCCTGTCTGCAATCCTGCGACTGGGTAAGGACAAGCAAGTTGACCTTTACTGGAGGTAGAACAGAATGAGCCAATATCATCCTTTAACCGAAGCGGAAGCGATCGAGATCGCCCGCACGATCAATGAAGTTTTCCCGACGGGAGAAGAGCTTGTCTCCAAGGAGATCGGGGACGGCAACCTGAATCTTGTCTTCCATATTACGCAGCCCGCGACCGGCGCCAGCCTTATCGTGAAGCAAGCTCTGCCTTACGCGAAGGTAGTCGGCGAATCGTGGCCCCTGTCCCTGGACCGCGCCCGCATCGAGAGCGAGGCTCTCGTTAAGCAGGGAGAGCTCGCCCCCGGCCTCGCTCCCCGCGTTTACAAGACCGACAACGAGCTGGCCCTGACGATCATGGAAGATCTGAGCGACCATGTCATCATGCGCAAGGGACTGATCGAAGGAGGGGTTTATCCGAAGTTCGCGGAGCATATCTCGGAATTTATCGCGCGCACCCTCTTCTTCACCTCCGACCTGGGCATGAACCAGCAGGAGAAGAAACGGCTCGTGGAGAGCTTCATCAACCCGGACCTGTGCAAAATTACCGAAGACCTGATTTTCGAGGATCCCTACTACGATTCACCGAACAACAACATCGAAGCTCACCTTCGCGACGCGGCCGAAGCGATCTGGGCGGACGAAGAGCTGAAGCTGGAGGTCGCCTTCCTGCGCGAGAAGTTCCTGACGAACGCGCAGGCGCTGCTTCACGGGGACCTTCATACGGGCAGCATCTTCGTCACCCCGGATTCCACGAAGGTGATCGATCCGGAATTCGCCTACTACGGACCGATGGGCTTCGATATCGGAGCCGTGTTCGCCAACCTGCTGCTGAACTACGCTTCCCAAGAGCACTGGAGCGCGGACGAAGCCGCTCGCCGCGACCGCCGGGCTTACCTTCTGAACACTATCCGCGACATCTGGACCCTGTTCGAAGCGAAATTCCGCAAGCTGTGGAACGAGCACGGGGCCGACCGCGTCTTCCGTGCGCCCGGCTATCAAGACAGCTATCTGTCGAGGCTGCTTCAGGATACGGTCGGCTTCGCGGGGGCGAAGACCGTCCGGCGAATCTACGGCCTCTCCCACGTTGCCGACATCGACTCCATTCCGGACGCGGGAGCCCGCGAGCGCGCCCAACGGCTGGCCTTGTCCATCGGCACTTCCCTCATCAAGCACAACCGCAAAGCGGTTTCGATCGAGGATCTTCTGGACATCGCTTCGGCGGCGGTCGCCAAGTAATCGACCGAATCGGATATTCGCAATCCGCACGGGGAAAATATCGCATCGGCCGGACGGCGTTCCGGCATAACGAGAGGAGTTACGCAGCATGATCGAGCATGGAGGTTCCGCCGCTTCGAAGGTATTGCAATCGGTCCGTTGGGCGGATGGAGTATTGGATTTATTGGATCAACGGCTTCTGCCCGAGCAGACCGTTTACCTGAAGCTGACCACGCCGCAGGACGTATGGGAAGCGATTCGCGAGCTGAAGGTGCGCGGAGCTCCGGCTATCGGCATCTCCGCCGCTTACGGCGTCGTGCTCGGCATTCAAGGTTTCGAAGGAACGGCATCGGAGCTCGCCGAAGAAGCGAAGCGCCATGCGGAGTACCTCGCCACTTCGAGACCGACGGCCGTCAATCTGTTCTGGGCGCTCGATCGCATGACGGCGAAGGCGGCTTCTCTTTCGGAAGCAGGCGCTTCCGCCCCGCATGCCAAGGACGAGCTGCTTAAGGAAGCCCGACTCATTCAGTCGGAGGACGAAGAGACGAACCGTCTTATCGGCGAGCATGCCCTGACGCTGTTCCAAGACGGCATGGGCGTGCTGACGCACTGCAACGCCGGCGGCCTCGCGACCTCCAAATACGGCACCGCGCTCGCTCCGTTCTACCTCGCCCTCGAGCAAGGCATATCGCTTAAAGTGTTCGCGGACGAGACCCGCCCCGTGCTGCAAGGCGCGCGGCTTACGGCCTTCGAGCTTCAGCAGGCCGGAGTCGACGTGACGCTGATCACGGACAACATGGCGGCCCACGTCATGTCCAAGGGCTGGGTCCAAGCCGTTATCGTCGGAACGGATCGCGTAGCGGCCAACGGCGACGTCGCGAACAAGATCGGAACCTACGGGGTGGCCGTACTGGCCAAGGCGCACGGCATTCCGTTCTATGTAGCTTGTCCGATGTCCACCATCGACTTGACTACCGCGACCGGAGCCGAGATCCCGATCGAGGAGCGCCATTCGGACGAGGTCACGAATGCCTTCGGGCGCCGGACGGCGCCTGAAGGGGTGAAGGTGTACAACCCTGCCTTCGACGTTACTCCGAGCGAGCTGGTGACCGCCATCATTACCGAGAAGGGAATCGTTCGCGCTCCGTACGAGACTAACCTTAAGGCTTTGTTTAATAAGTAAACCTATGCGGCGATGGTTCAGGAGGCGGCATGTCCCCGGGCTATCGCCGCTATGGCGTCGTATCCCTTCATTCCGGGCACGATGCCAAGCTCCCGCGCGGTATCGGTAACGGATTCGAGCGGAGACTCGAGCAGTTGGTCGAACGTGCGCACGCCGACGGCGCGGCCCGCGATGATTTTGCGCTCCTTGAGCCGCGTGTTGAGAAGCTCTACGTCCAGCGCTCCGCACATGATATAGCCGTCGTTTATCGTGATTGCAAGAAGGGTGGTTCCCGGCAGCAGGACTTCTACGCCTACCGCGATATGGCCTTCCACTTCGATCGGAACGAGTCTCATCATCGATGATCGCCTCCCCATGGAGATAACGAAGGTAACAACAAGCACTGACAGTAGTCCATTCGAACCATACTATGCCGGATCCACTCATAAGGTCCTATTTTCCAAATGGGCATTCACCCAATTAGTACTATTTGAACCAATCGAAACATGATATATTATTGCTAACGGTATCCTTGCTGATATCTGAATGATGCTTTGAACTCGGGGGATTGGATCAGCCATGACAAAAAACAAAGCTTCGGCAGACGGTTCATACCTCTTCCAAGTCGACATCTTGGTCCGGGCACCGAGCAACGGCATCGCCATGGAGAAGCTGCTTCACCTTCTGAACGAAGGCGAATTGGAAGACTACCGAATCGTATCCGGAGTGCAGCTTGGGGAGACGATCCAGCAGGAGCTTGACTCCACGGACCGCCCCAGCCCGATACTGACGGACAGTCTCGACGCTAAAATAAGAGGATTTATTCAATCGAACAAGCTGATCCGGGTCAATCTGAACCGCGGCAAGGGCGTCAAGCAATCCATGCCCTGCCGGGTCGTCAACTTCGATCCGGAACAGATGCTGCTCACGCTCTATCATGTGGATGAGAAGAGAGTCTACTCCGTCTACATGTACGAGATCGACGACTTCATTGAGTAGAGCAAACAAAGGCCGAACCTTAAGACACCTTAAGGTTCGGCCTTTGCCGTTCATATCGAGAAGAAAGAGGCGTTCGTATCCGGTTGGCTGTTCCGGTAAAGAAGACTTTCGATCCCCGCCTTCGGAAGCGGAGGGCTGCCGTAATAGCCTTGCATCTCGTCGCAGCCGTGCTTGCGAAGGAATCGAACCTGCTCGATCGTCTCCACCCCTTCGGCGATCACCTGAAGCTGCAAATTGTGGGCCATCGCGATGATCGCCGCCACGATCGCGGCGTCGCTCGGATCCTGCTGTATGTCCCTTACGAAGGAACGATCGATCTTGAGGCATCCGATCGGAAAGTTGCGCAGATAATGGAAGGAGCTGTAGCCCGTTCCGAAGTCGTCGATGCTGATGCCTACGCCAAGCCGCGCCAATTGCTCGAGGAACGACGTCGCCCGCTCCACGTCCATCGTCATGCTCTCCGTGATCTCCAGCTCCAGGTACTTCGGGTCCAGGCCCGTCGCCTCCAGCACGCCGGCAATCTTCCCGATCAGGTCGCGACGGGAGAATTGGCGGACCGATAAATTCACGGATACGGGAATCGGGGCCAGGCCGGCTTCCTGCCATTCCTTGTTCTGGCGGCAAGCTTCCTCGAGCACCCATTCCCCAAGCGGAACGATGATTCCGCTATCCTCCGCGGCCGGAATGAATTCCCCCGGCGGAACGAGCCCGCGAGTCGGATGATGCCAGCGCACGAGCGCTTCCATCCCGACGATCCGGCCCGTGGCCAGATCGTACTGCGGCTGATAGTGAAGCAGGAATTCATTGTTCTGCAGAGCCTTCATCAGTTCATGATGCAGCTTGAGGCGGTGAAGAGCTTGCTGATCGATGTCCGACGTATATTGGTGGTAGTCGTTGCGGCCGTTCTCCTTCGCCTTGTTCAAAGCGGTATCCGCCTTCTTCAGTAGAGACCCGGCGTCGTCTTCCGTCCCTTCGCCGATCTTGATGCCGATGCTCACCGACACCTGAATGGGGGATTCTCCGAGCAGGAAGGGCTCGTCGAACAGGCTCATCAGGCTGCGCATCCGATTCGAGATGTCCTCGTCGCCGTCCACGTCCAGCAGAATGCCGGCGAACTCGTCCCCCTCCATTCGGGCAAGATCCCCTTCCCCCTGGAAAAACTGGGTGAGCCTCGCCGCGATGAGCAGCAGGAGCATATCGCCGGTTTCTCTTCCGTACGAAGCATTCACAAGCTTAAAGTGATCGACGTCCAGATAACAGACCGCGAGCCTGCTTCCCTGCTCGTTCGACTCCTGCAGCCGGTTCTGCAGATACTCCAGGAATAAGCGGCGGTTGGGCAGCCCCGTCATGTCGTCGTAATGCGCCAAGTAGTGATTGCGTTTAAGCGATCTCTTATGCTGGGTGACATCCTGCATCACCAGGACCGCGCCCATAACCTCGGTATCGCGAAGAATCCGGGTCAACGTTACGTTCAGATCGACCGCATGCCCCGATTTATGTACGATTCGAATGTCTTCCGCGACATTCTCGCCTTGAAGCGCGCGCCTTAAGGCTTGAACGCCCGCTTCATACGATGAAGGATCCAGCCATTTCGCGAACGATTCGCCGATCATCTCCGCTTTGGAGAATCCGAAGAAATCGTTGGAATCCTGATTCAAGTCGAGCAAGCGCCCATCGCTGCTCAAGACGGCTATCGTGATCGGACCGTTGTATATCGAGTTTAGAAGCTCGAGCTGATAAGACGTTCTGTCGGACCATCCGTTCACTAGGCTACGTCCTTCCTCCCGTCCGGGAAACATGACAAATGATGTATGATATTCATTATATAACAAAATTCGACATTTATGAACTCATTCCGTTTTGCGGGCGCCGAGGATCGCGCAGATCCAACCGGCGATGAACGAGGCTCCGCCGAGCGGGGTGATCGGACCGAAGAAGGTTAACCCGGTCAGCGACAAGCCGTACAGGCTCCCCGAGAACAGAATGACGCCAACGACAAGAAGCCTTCCCGCCCAAAGCAGGTTTTTGCCGGAACCGAAGCGGTCTCCCAGCAGAGCGACCAGCAGAATGCCGAGGCCGTGATACATCTGATAGCGCACCCCGGTTTCGAACGTCTTCAAATCGTCCTCGGAGATCCTCTCCTCCAGCATATGGGCGCCGAACGCCCCGAGTACGACGGCCAGAAGCGCAACGAAAGCGCCGATCATCGCATATTTCCTTACCAATGGGAATCCTCCTTTTGACACGATTCATGTTGAACTGCTCTCATCATACCCTTTTCCGCGGCGCCGCGCTATGAACGATTTGGGACAAATTGCTTGCTCGAAACTCTCTGACCGATGATCGGAATCACAGAAAAAAAGAATGCGATAGAACAAGCCGCTCAAGCGACATGCACCACCGCATCCTTAGGAGACTATTCGACTTTAGGTCCCGCTTGGACGATCTCGGGCGGCAGCTCCGGCTCGTACCTCTTGAAATTATCCGCGAAGCGTTTGGCCAGCGCCGTCGCGCAGACGTCGTAATCGGCCGGATCGGACCACGTTCGGCGAGGATTCAGCACCTCCGCGGGAACTCCCGGAACTTCCGCCGGAATGTCGAGGCCGAAGATCGGATCCCGCCCGAAGGGCGCATCTTCCAACGTTCCGTCGATCGCCGCCGCAATCATTTTTCTCGTATGCGCTAGCTTCATTCGCTTGCCCGTGCCGTAAGCTCCGCCGGTCCAGCCCGTATTCACCAAGTAAACTTTGGCGTCGTGCTCTTCGATTCGGCGCCCTAGCATCTCCGCGTATACGCTCGGGTATAAAGGAAGGAAAGGAGCCCCGAAGCAGGCGGAGAACGTAGCCTCGGGCTCCGTCACCCCTCTTTCCGTCCCCGCCAGCTTGGAGGTATATCCCGATAAGAAATAGTACATCGCTTGAGCTTTGGTTAACCTGGAGATCGGCGGAAGCACGCCGAAAGCGTCGGCCGTCAGGAATAGAATGACCTTCGGGTGCCCGGCCCGGCCGGAGGCGACCGCGCCCGGGATATATTCCAACGGATAGGCGGCGCGCGTGTTCTCCGTTATCGCATTGTCGCGGTAGTCCGCTTTGCGCGAAAGGGGATCGACGGCCACGTTCTCCAGGACGGCGCCGTACCGGATGGCGTTCCAAATCTGCGGCTCGCTCTCCTCCGAGAGACCGATGCATTTGGCGTAGCAGCCTCCCTCGAAATTAAAGATTCCCCGGTCGGACCACCCGTGCTCGTCATCCCCGATCAAATGCCGTTCCGGATCGGCGGAGAGGGTCGTTTTCCCCGTGCCGGATAATCCGAAGAACAGCGCGACGTCCCCCTTCTCGCCCACGTTGGCAGAGCAGTGCATGGGGAGAATGCCCTTCAGCGGCAGCAGATAATTCAGGACGCTGAAGATGGATTTCTTCATCTCCCCCGCATATTCCGTACCGCCGATCAGAACGACTCTCTTCTCGAAGGAAATGATGATGAAGGTCTCGGATTGGGTGCCGTCCGTCAGCGGGTCTGCTTTAAAGCCGGGAAGCGAGATCACTTCGAAATCCGGCTGGCGTGTGATCGGCGCTTCGCCGGACGGACGGATAAACAATTGGCGGGCAAACAAATTGTGCCAGGCATATTCATTGACGACGCGAATCGCCAAGCGATGCTCCTCACCCGCGCCCGCATAGCCGTCGAACACGAATAAATCCCGCTCCTCCATGTAATTCAGAGCTTTGCGGTACAGCCCCTCGAACCGCTCCGGCGAGATCGGCTGATTGACGGTCCCCCATTGAATATGGCTAATGACCGATGGCTCGCGAACGATATACTTGTCCTTCGGCGAACGTCCCGTATACTTGCCTGTGCTCACCTGCAGAGCGCCCGCGGAGGTCAGCACGCCCTCCTTCCTGGCAAGAGCGGCTTCTATTAATTGCGGTACGGAAAGATTGGAATGGATCGTAAACTGCTTCAATACTACGTTCTCCACTCTGGAACCTCCTACGCTCAATGTGCGTTACATTTTCTATATGTGACTCATTTATGAACACATTGTACATCACAATTCCATTTGGAACATAATTTATATTTATTTGTGGTGTAATATAAAATTTTTATCGCCTATTGTGAAAATTCCGCTAGTTTCGGGTAGAAGGGGACCGCTAGATTTGGACTTATTTCGTTCACATAACCGCTCACCATCTGAATATATTGAATAACACACGATTTTTACTCATGCTGAACAAATTCCCCAACCTTGACGCAATGCTCTCCTAAACAAGAAAAAAGGTGGTGTCCACGCCATGACTGAACCGGCATTCATCCTGTCGCGCGAAGACTGGTCATTGCATCGCAAGGGATACCAGGATCAGTCGCGGCATCAACAGAAGGTACGCGAGGCCATCAAGCAGAACTTGCCCGACCTGCTGTCGGAAGAGAATATCGTCCTCTCGGACGGGAGGCAAATCATCAAGATTCCGATTCGCAGCATGGAGGAATATCGCTTCATCTATAACAACAACAAGCGCAAGCATGTCGGCCAAGGGGACGGCGACAGCCAGGTCGGCGACGTTCTCGGAACCGACCCCCAGAGCGCGAACGGCAAGGGCGAAGGGGCCGGCGATCAGCCGGGCGACGACGTTGTGGAAGCGGAGATCTCCATTGCCGAGCTGGAAAACCTGCTGTTCGAGGAGCTCGAGCTGCCTTACATGAAGCGCAAGGAGAAGGAGCAAATCGAGACGACGGACGTTCGCTTCACCGACGTTCGCCGCAAAGGGATCATGTCCAACATCGACAAGAAGCGGACGATCCTGGAGAATCTGCGCCGCAATTCCCGCGAAGGCCGTCCGGAGATCTCCGGCATCTCCCCCGACGATCTGCGGTTCAAGACTTGGGAGGATATCATCAAGCCCCAGAACAATGCCGTGATCCTCGCCATGATGGATACGTCGGGTTCCATGGGCTCCTTCGAGAAATACTGCGCGCGCTCCTTCTTCTTCTGGATGACGAGATTCTTAAGACGGCAGTATGAAAAGGTGGAAATCGTGTTCATCGCGCACCATACGGAAGCCAAGGAAGTGACCGAGGAGGAATTCTTCACGCGCGGCGAGAGCGGCGGGACGATCTGCTCGTCCGCTTATATCAAGGCGTTGGAGATTATCGACAGCCGTTTCTCCCCCTCCCTCTACAACATCTACCCCTTCCATTTCTCCGACGGCGATAACCTCACGAGCGACAACGAACGATGCGTTCGGCTCATCAAAGAAATTCTGAATGTTGCGAATATTTTCGGCTACGGCGAAGTCAACCAGTACAACCGCTCCAGCACCCTCATGTCCGCCTACAAGCACCTGGAGCATCAGCAGTTCCTGTACCACGTCATCAAGGAGAAAACCGAGATCTACAGCGCCCTCAAGACGTTCTTCAAGAAGAGGGAAGCCGTGAGTTAAAGCATGCGAGAGCGATCGTCTTCTCCTTCGGAGGCGATCGCTTCTTTCATTCCGCGCCTTGCCGCTTCTATGAAAGCGGACAGAATCGGCGAAAGCCACTTGTCTTTATGCCATAACATCTGCGTATGCACGCGCAAATCCGGTATTTGCCAGGGAAGAGCAACCAGTTCGCCCCGCTCTACTTCGGTTTCCGCAACAATCTCGGGAAGAAAGGCAATGCCGATTCCCGAAATGGCGCATTGTTTAATGGCTTCGGCGCTTTGAAACTCCAAATAAGTAATACTATCGATGCCCCCTCTCTCGAATGCCCGGTCGAACATGGTTCGATAGGGACAACCCTTTTCATTCGTCAGGAACGCTTCTCCGTGAAAATCATCCAGCTGCAATACGGGTCGTTTGGAGAGACGATGGTCCGGAGCGGCGAATAAGCGGAACGTTTCCTCCAGCAGCGGTTCCACCGCAAGTCCCGTCGAGCGAATGGGTTCGTCCAGCATAAAGACGACATCCGCGGCTCCCTCGAAGAGCGTTTGCTTGAGCTGCTGATTCGGAACGGAGCGGAAGATGAGCCGGACTCCCGGATGCTGCGAACGAAATAATTTAAAGACAGCCGGAAGCCGATAGGCGCAAATAACCTCGTTGGCGCTTATCGTTAAGGTGCCGCTTAGGTTGTCATTATCATGTACGATGCTACGGGCTTCGTCCAATTTGTCTAGAACGTCCTGGATTTGAGTCAAAAAGCGTTTGCCCTCATTCGTGAGAACAAGCTGCTTGCCCAAGCGGTCGAAGAGACGAACGCCAAGCTCGTCCTCCAATGCTTTGATTTGCATCGTGACGTTGGAGGGGACGTAGCTCAGCACTTCCGCCGCCCGACTGAAATTTAAAGTAGACGCTACCGTGCGGAACGTATTCAGTTGGCGCAATTCCATCCTGCTATCCCTCATTACATTCAATATTTTTGAATATTGCTTTGAATTTTAATCACTTTTATTGAAAATATCACAGGCCTATACTTAGCACAAGAAATACATTCTTATGTTTCATCATGAAGGGAGCGACAAGCGATGGATTATGAGATTTTCGATTTGGGTGACGTCACCTTGCAATCCGGCATGACGTTGCCGAGCGCTTTTCTTGCTTATAAGACCTATGGAAGATTGAATGCAAAGAAAGATAATGTCATCGTCTATCCGACCGCTTTCGGCGACTGGCACGTTCAGAATGAATGGCTGATCGGCAACGGCATGGCGCTAGATCCGCAGAACTATTTCATTATCGTTCCGAATTTGCTGGGCAACGGATTATCTTCGTCACCCAGCAACACGCCTCCCCCATTCGACCGGGCTAACTTTCCGCAGGTAACCATCTATGACAACGTTAAATTACAGCATCGGCTGGTGACCGAAAAATTCGGCATCGAGAAGATCGCTCTCGTCGTCGGATGGTCAATGGGAGGCATTCAATCCTTCCAATGGGGAGCAAGCTATCCGGACATGGTGGAACGAATCGCGCCTTTCGCCGGAGTCGCCAAGACTTGGCCCCAAACGCACGTGGTCCTGGAAGGAATGAAAGCTCCGCTTCTGGCCGCGGTCGGTTTCGATTCAAGCAAGCTAAACCAGTTGACGTCTGAGGACATGCGCGCCGTTGGCCGCGTGTATGCAGGCTGGGGCTTATCGCAGGCGTTTTACAGAGAGGAGCTTTACCGCTCGATGGGATTCGACTCCTTGACTGATTTCATGGCAGGCGTCTGGGAAGACAGCTTCATGAAGATGGATCCGCACAACGTCCTGGCCATGATATGGACAGGCCAAAATGCAGATATTAGCGCGAACCCCGCCTATAACGGAGACTTCGACGAGGCGCTCCGAAGCATCAAAGCGCTGGCCTGCGTCATGCCGGGGAGCACGGACCTCTTCTGCACGGCGGAAGATAACGAATACGAGGCAAAGCTAATCCCTAATGCTGTTTTTAGTCCTATCGAGTCGATCTGGGGCCATTTTGCCGGACGCGGAATTAACCGTGTCGATAATCAATTTATCGACGACAACCTAAAACGCTTGTTGGCGCTTGGTACGAACGAATAGATCCTCTGCAGGCAAGAAGGCAGGATAAGGCATTCGCCGATCCTGCCTTTTTTTAAGCGGATGCACGGCGCAATAATGGATAAGTCGCCATTACAACCACTCCGACAAAAGCAGCCGTTACTCCCCTATTGACTGACAGTCAGTCAATAGGTAGAATAAGTTTATTAAATTGACTGACATTCAGTCAATTGGATATTATTAAAACAAGACAGGAGTGAACGGAAAAGGAGAGCTATCCATGCCGAGAATTTCCAAGGATCCAAAGGAACGAAAAGATGAGTTGTTAAATGCCGCAATGGAGTTGTTTGCTGCCAAGGGCTATGAACAGACCTCGGTCAGCGATATCGTCAAAAAAATCGGAGTTGCCCAAGGGACGTTCTACTACTATTTCCAATCCAAAGAAGAAGTCGTCAACGCCGCTTGCGAGCGTACCTTGGCCACAAGACTCGAACAAGTAAAGCTCTTGGTCGAAAGTACGCAATGGAATGCTCTTGAGAAGCTTACGCGTCTATTTACGGAAGCTTCCCCGAACGAGGAAGACGTAGACGTCTTTGAATTCCTGCATCAAGAAATCAACAGCACCCTGCATCAGAAATGGATCGTCGCCGAGATCATGGCCTTGCTCCCCTATGCTCGGCAAATCGTTCAACAAGGCGTGGAAGAAGGAGCATTCCATGTTCGGCAGCCGGAACTGGCCGCGGAATTTTTGCTAGTAGGCGCCTCCTTCTGGTTTGACAAAGGGATTTTTGACTGGAATGAACAAGAATATGAAGCGAAACGGCAAGCGCTGTCCGATATTATCGACCGTTTGCTTGTCGGCAGCCCTCCCGCTTCTCCCGATGCTTCATAATCATAAGAAGGCAGGAACACCAGATGACTACATCGAATAAGGTTCTGGATTTTAACGAGGTTATTCACGGACGACGTACCATTAAGAAATACGATCCGGAGGTAAAAATCAGCCGGGAGGAAATGAGCCAAATCTTGAAGGAAGCTACTCTTGCGCCGTCCTCGTTCAATTTGCAGCCGTGGCGGTTCGTTATCATAGAAAGCCAGGAAGCCAAGGAGAAGCTGATCGAGATTGCGCCGTTCAATTCGACGCAAATCTTTACCTCCTCCGCTGTCATTGCCGTGTTTGGCGATCTCCGGTTTGCGGACCGAGCCGATGAGATTTATGGCAAAGCGGTAGAACTCGGCCATATGCCGCAGGAGATGAAAGATAAGATTCTGGCGACTGTCGTACCTATATTCGATCGTTTCTCCGTTCAAGAAAAGCGTGAATCCATGATGGTTGACGGCGGACTTGTATCTATGCAATTATTGCTATCCGCTTACGCGCATGGCTACGCCACCAATCCGATGGCCGGGTTTAACAAAGAAAAGATGGCAGAAGCGTTCGGGCTGGATGCCGCGCGTTACATCCCGATCCTTATTATTTCGATCGGCAAAGCGGCAGCCGAAGGCCGCCCGCCCGTTCGATTGCCGGTAGACGATATTGCGCAATGGAAATAATGCTAGTCCGCGGGACTTCTAATATTCGAGTAAGTTATTCATTGGGAGGGAAGTAGCGCTTGCCTAACTTTCTTCCATGAAGAAGGGAGGCCGCAACGTTCGCGGCCTCCCTGCCTGCTTCCGGATTATTCGTACAGAACCGCCTTGATCTGCTCGTCGTCGATATTGTTCTTGTCGTACCAATAGAAGCCGGTATCGATGTTCTTCTCGACGGTTTCGCCCTTGATCGCCGCGACCGCCGCCTTCACCGTCTCGTAGCCGATGCCGATCGGGTTCTGCGTGATCGCGCCCGCCATCTTGCCGCTGCGGATCGCATCCAGTTGCGCCTTGCCGGAGTCGAAGCCGATGACGACGACCTTGCCGTCCATCTTCGATTCGGCGACGCCGTTCAGGACGCCGATCGCCGCGCCTTCGTTCGTGCCGAAGATGCCCTTGAGATTCGGGTGGGCTTGGAGAATCGCCTTCGTGAGGTCGGTCGCCTTCAGGTGGTCGCCGCTGTATTGGATATCGACGATCTTGATGTCCGGGTATTTCTCCTCGATCTGCTTCACGAAGCCCTCGCGGCGGTCGACGCCGGTGCGGCTCGTTTGGTCGTGCGCCACGACGGCGATCTCGCCGCTGCCCCCGATAAGCTCCGCCATCTTGTCGGCGGCGAGCGCGGACGCCGCCCGGTTGTCCGTCGACGCCGTCGTCACCGGAATGTCGCTGTCGACGCCGGAGTCGAACGCGATGACCGGAATGTTCGAGCTCTTCGCCTTCTCGAGGTATGGCAGCGCCGCCTTGCTGTCCAGAGCGGCGAAACCGATCGCGTCAGGCTTCTTGTCGAGCGCGACCTGCAGCATCTCGAGCTGCTTGTCGACCTGCTCCTCCGTCTCCGGTCCTTCGAACGTGATCTCGACGTTAAGCTCCGCCGCCGCCTTCTCGGCTCCGATCTTGACCGCCTGCCAGAACTGGTGCTGGAAGCCCTTGGAGATGATCGGGATGTACAGCTTCTCGCCGGAAGCCGCGGGATTGGACGCCGCCGGCTTGCTCGCTTCGGGCGACGCCGCTCCGCCATTGTTGCCTCCGTTACCATTATTGTTCGATCCGCATGCCGATAATGCCAGTACTCCGGCCAACAATAGAGATGCGGTTGACCATGCTCTCAAGCTCTTTTTCATAGGAATGCTCCCCTTTAACGAATGTGTTTGATAGCTTTATATAATCTTCGGGATCGAAGACCATATCGGAATCAAGCGGCTTTCTTGCGTCTGAGCATGTCGGCGTAAACCGCCAGGAAAATGACGAAGCCGACGACGACCGTCTGCCATTCCTGCGGCACGGACAGAATTCGAAGCCCGTTGGTCAGCACGCTCATGATGAGAGCGCCGATGACGGTGCCGACGATGGTGCCCTTGCCTCCGCTGAGAGACGTTCCGCCGATGACGACGGCGGCGATCGCTTCGAGCTCGTAGCCTTGGCCGAGAGCCGGCTGGGCGGAGTTCAGCCGGGAAGCGATCAGAATGCCCGCGATTCCGGTGAACACTCCGGCTATCGTGTAGATGACGATTTTCCAGAAGCCGACGTTGACGCCGGAGAGACGCGTCGCTTCTTCATTGCTGCCGATGGCGAAGTTGTAACGTCCGATCAAAGTCCGGGTCAGCAGGAGACTGCCGATAATGGCGGCCGCGAAGAAGATCAGCACCGCGTTCGGGATCGTGAAGCCGGGGAAAATATCGCCGAGCAACGAGCCGAGGGAAATGTCAGTGAAGCCTTTGGCGTCCGTGAAATAGACCGGCTTCGTTCCCGAGATGACGAGCGCGAGCCCCTTGGCGATCATCATCATCGCGAGCGTGGCGATAAAGGGAGGAATGTTCAGCTTCGACACCGCGTAGCCGGAGACGCAGCCGCACAGCGCGCCGGTCAGGATGCCGACCAATAGGCCGACCCAGATCGGCGTCCCCCAGAAGCTGATGCTGACTCCCGTCATGACCGCGCTGAGCGTCATGACCGTGCCGACCGAGAGGTCGATGCCCCCCGTGATGATGACGAAGGTCGCGCCTAACGCCAGCACGCCCGTGACTGCCGTCGACAAGAGAATGCCGACGATGTTCGAGAACTGGAAGAAGTTCTCGGAGGCGAGCGAGAAGACGATCAACAGGACGATCAGACTGCCGAATGCGAGAAACTGCTGCCAAAATCCGCTTTTGAACCGAAAAGGCTGCTTCCCCGTCGGGGTTTGCGGCTCAAGCGCGAGCGACGTTCTTTTCATGACGAATCCCTCCGTTTAGGCGTAAAGCTCCTCTTCTCTTCTGGTTGCGTACTGCATGATCGTTTCCTGCGTCAGCTTGCCGTCGTTCACGAGATCGGCGGTGACCCGGCCCTCGCACATGACGAGAATCCGATGGCTCATCCGCAGGATCTCCGGCAGCTCCGAGCTCATCATGATGATGGACTTGCCCTGCCGGGCCAGGCTGTCGAGCAGCTTGTAGATCTCGCTCTTCGCGCCGATGTCGATCCCTCTCGTCGGCTCGTCGAAGATGAGGATGTCGCAATCCTTCGTGAGCCACTTGCCAATGATGACCTTCTGCTGGTTGCCGCCGGACAGGTTCCTCATCTGCTGATGTACGCCGGGCGTCTTCACCTTTAAGTTCTCGACGACTTTCTCCGCGGACTCGCGAATGCTTGCCTTGGACATCCACGACAGCTTGGAAAACTCCCGGAACGAAGAGATCGCCACATTGGACTGGACGTCCAAATCGACGAGGCAGCCGTAGCGCTTGCGGTCTTCGGACAAGTAGCCAATTCCTTCCTTCACCGCTTGGTGGGGATTCGCGATCCTGACCTTTTTCCCCCGCACGTAAATCTCGCCGGAATCGATCGGATCCGCGCCGAAGATCGCTCGCGCCAGCTCGGTGCGTCCCGCTCCGATCAAGCCGGACAAGCCCAGAATTTCTCCTTTGCGGAGCTGGAAGCTGACGTTCTTGATCGTCTTGCCGCGCCGCAGCCCTCTTACGTCAAGCACGACTTCCCTGCTCTGCGACAGCGTGTCCGAAGAAGCATGGTGGAATAGCTCCCGTCCGACCATCATCGCGATGATCCGATCGACCGTCGTCTCCTTCGTCGGCACCGTATCGATGTAGCTGCCGTCCCGCATGACGGTGATCCGGTCGGAGATTCGCTGCAGCTCCGCCATTCGGTGCGAGATGTACACGATGCCGACTCCGCGCGCCCGCAGCCTGCCGATCATGACGAACAGCTCCTCGATCTCGGTGTCGCTAAGCGCCGCGGTCGGCTCGTCCATGATCAGCACCTGCGACTCGTAGGAGATCGCTTTGACGATCTCGACCATCTGCTGCTTCGCCACCGTGAGACTGCCGACGAGGGACGTCGGTTCGATATCGAGGTTCATCTGCTTTAGCAGCTGCTCCGCTTGCTTGTTCAGCTTCTTATCGTCGAGCAGAATCCCGGCCCACTTCCGCGGCTCCCTGCCGATAAAGATGTTCTGCGCCACCGTTAGATCCGGAGCGAGGTTCAGCTCCTGGTGGATCATGCTGATGCCGAGCTTCTGGGCGGCCTTCGTGTCCGCGATCTGGACGGGAGCGCCTTTGAACTCGATCTCGCCGTCGTCCATCTGGTAGACTCCGGTCAGGATTTTCATCATCGTCGACTTGCCGGCTCCGTTCTCCCCGACCAGCGCGTGAACCTCTCCCGCCAGCAGCTCGAACCGGCAGCTCCTCAACGCATGCACGCCGGCGAAGCGCTTCTCGATTCCCTTCATGCTCACGAGCGCTGCGCTCATGTCCGTTCCTCCTTCCGTGTTGCAGGTGTTTTGGTACTTTTGGTTTTTGGTTCTTCTGGTTTGTCTGGTTCTTCTAGTTTCTGGTTCTTCTGGTTTCTGATTGTTCTGGTTTCTGGTTGTTCTGTTCTTCTGTCCGTCTTGCTGCTTTTGTTCTTGCTACTCTTGTTACCGATATTACACGCCTAATGGAATCGCTTACATGTAGTTTTTTACGGAAACAGTCGAAAAAAATGCGGAGGTTGAAGTTGTGCGTCTGACCCTATGAGGAGTTCCATATGTGGCGAATACAAAAGAGTGGTACCACCACGTATCACTCTTTCGACCATAACCTGAAATCTTCGCCGATGTGGGGTACCACATACCACTCTTTCGCCCATAACCTTAAGTCATCGCCGATGTGTGGTACCACGTACCACTCTTTCGCCCATAACCTCAAGTCATCGCCGATGTGGGGTACCATATACCACTCTTTCGCCCATAACCTCAAGTCATCGCCGATGCGGGGTACCACGTACCACTCTTTCGCCCATAATCTCGAGTCATCGCCGATGTAGGGTACCACATACCACTCTTTCGCCTATAATCTCGAATCATCGCCGATGTGGGGTACCACGCACCTCTCTTAGTCAAGTAGCTCCCTTCAAATACTTCGCTCAAGAGAGTAACCTGACTACCTTCTTCGGCTCATCCCCCACCAATCGACGCAAGAGAGTAGTTTGACTACCTTCTTCTGCGCATCCCCCCAGCAATCGACGCAAGAGAGTAGCCTGAATACCTTCTTCCGCTCATCCCTCCGCCAATCGACGCAAGAGAGTAGCCTGAATACCTTCTTCGGCGCATTCTCCCACGAATCGACGCAAGAGAGTAGCCTGAATACCTTCTTCAGCACATTCCCCCAACAATCAACGCAAGAGAGTATTCTAACTACCTTCTTCAGCACATTCCCCCAACAATCAGCGCCCCAAGCCCCCAATAAGCACAAAAAAACGGGCGCGCGGCCCGTTTTTCTCCCAACAGCTTCTTATCTATCATAGAACGGAAACAGCAGCTTCTGGTTCTCTTCCTCGTACATGTTCCTCTTCGTGATGACGAGGGAGCCGGTGTCGATCACCCGCGGAACCGACGCTCCGCCGAGAGCCTCCACCGCCGTCTTGATGCTCAGATACCCCATCTGAAAAGGCTTCTGAATGATCGTGGCCTGCATGACCTCCTCCTCGAGCAGCTTGATCTCGTTGACGGAGCTGTCGAAGCCGATCAGCTTGACTTGCCCCGCCAGGCCCAGCTCCTTGATCGCCCGCGCAGCGCCGACCGTCGTCGGCTCGTTCAGGCCGACGATGCCCCGCACGTCCGGATGTTCCGAGAGAACCCGCTTCGCAATCTCGTAAGCGTTCGATAACGATCCGGCGGCATCGAAGGTGTCCATCAGCTCGATGCCCGGTTTGCCTTCCAGGACCGACCGGACTCCCCGGTCCCGGTCGATCAGGGAAGCGGCGGTCCCTACGAAATTGAGGATCGCCACCTTGCCGGTCCCTTCCAGATGGCGCAGCATTTCGGTCCCCGCCGCTTCGCCCGCCTTGATGTTGTCCGTGGCGATCACGCTCTCGGGGACATCCGAATCGATGCCGGAATCGACGATGAAGAACCGGATTCCCCGGCTCTCCCCCTTCTCGACGACGGGCACCAGGCGGTCGATATCGTTGGCGGCGAGTATGATGGCGTCCGGCTTCTTCTCGATCGCGTCCTCCACGAGAGCGATCTGCCCGTCGATATCGGCTTCGGACCGGGAGCCGGTTATCGCGACGGACGGCCCGAATTCGTTCGCGGCGACCTCGATGCCGTCCATCATCACCTGCCAGAACTCGACGGAATCGTCGGTTGATTTGATGATGACTTGAATGTCGAGGCGATCGGGCTTGGAGAACCTGTCCACCAGGTATCCGCCGAGCAAGACCAAGAGGAAGGCGGATATAACGACCAGCACGATCGTGCGAAGACGGCTTGCGATCATCTCTGTCACTCTCCCGAATCGTTCCTATCCGTTATCTTGGGCAGCCGAAGCGTAACCTTCGTTCCCTCGCCCGGGCGGCTCGAATAGACCAGTCCGTACGGCACCCCGAAGTAAAGCTGCAGCCGCTCGTGTACGTTCCGAACGCCGACGCCCTTCCCGTCCTTCCGCCCGGCGTTCGGACGAAGCAGTCCCTTAAGGGTCTCCTCGTCCATGCCGATCCCGTTGTCCTCGACTCGCAGCAGCAGCTCGTTCTCCGTCTCTTCCGAGGCGATCGTGATGAAGCCCATGCCTTTCTTTTTCTTGATTCCATGGTAGATGGCGTTCTCCACGATGGGCTGCAGAATGACCTTGATCGTATAGTAATGCATCGCGGAATCCCCGATATCGATCGAATAATCCAGCTTGTCGCTGTAGCGCATCTGCTGGATTCGCAGATAGTTCGCGATATGTTCGATCTCGTTGCGAAGAGGCACCAGCTCCTCCCCCTTGCTGATCGAGGCGCGGAACAGCTTGGCGAGGGCCGACGTCATCGCGATGACCTCCCGGTTCTTGTTGCTCTCGGCCATCCAGACGATCGAATCGAGCGTGTTGTACAGGAAGTGAGGATTGATCTGCGCCTGAAGCGCGTTGATCTCGCTCTGCCGCTTCTGCTCCTGGTCGTGGATCACCTGATTCATCAGCTCTTTGATTTTGCCGACCATGAGGTTGAACGCCCGAGCCAGCCTTCCGATCTCGATCGTTCTCGGAACCTGCACGTGAATGTCGAAGTTGCCTCGCTCCACTTCCTTCATATGCTTCTCCAGCTGCCGGATCGGACGGCTGACCCGCTGCGCGAGAAAGACGGCGATCACGGCGGCCAGCGCGACGCACGCCAGCCCGAGAACGAGAAAACCGACCTTCAAATTATCCGAATTCTGGGCGAGCTCGTTTACGTAGGAGACCCCGACGATTTTCCAACCGAAGTCGGAATCCCGCACCGTATACATCCGGCTGTCGTCCCCTTCGTCGCTCACGAACGTTCCGTTTCTCGCCTTCAGCACCTCGCCGATCCTCTCGGACTTCAGGTTGCTGTAGATCAATTGCTGCTGCGGATGATAGACGATCCGCCCATTCTGATCGACGATAAAGACATACCCGCGATGCCCGAGCTTGATGTCCTTCAGAATGTCGTTCATGACGCTGAAGTTGAGATCGACCAGGAACACGCCCAGGCTCCGTCCGTCCGGTGCGATCAGCTCCCGGCTTAACGATACCACCCACGGATATCGGTCTTTGAAAATAGGCTGCACGTGAGAAGACGAAATCACGTTGGCCCCGTGCGCCGCTACGGCATCCTGGTACCACTTCATGCTCCTCAGATCGATATAAGGGTTCCATATGAGATCCTGTCGGCCGGTCAGCAGCTTGTCGCCGTTCCCGATAAGGTTCACGGACGCGATATCGGTGCGCGAGACGAGCATCGATTCCAGGAAGTCGGTGACGGTTCCCTTCAGCTTCTTCTCTTCATCCGGGCTCGGGAACGAAGAAGCCGAGAGGTAATCGATGACGGTGCGATTGTTCGCGACGAGGTCGGACATGTACAGCATGCCGTTCACGTACGACTCGATGTTCTTGTTCACCTGCTTGACGAGCTCCGTCGTGTACGATTCCGCGTTCGCCTGCACGGATTCACGGGACAGGTAATACGAGGTTACGCCCATGATCAGGATCGTCAATAGGATCACGGCGACGAAGACGAGCGCGATGTGGGTTTGAAAGCTGCGCATTCGAAAAAGAAGCCTCACGGAATCACGCTTTCCTGGTTGTCGTTTTAAGCCGGTAATCGGTCGGGGTGTCGCCGCAATGCTTTTTGAACACTCCGCTGAAGTAGTGGGGATCGCCGTACCCGACCTCGTGGGCGACCTCGTAGCTCTTCATGGAAGTGTTGGCGAGCAGCTCCTTCGCGCGCTCCATCCGCTCGCTCGTCACATGCTCGATCAGCGTTCGTCCGGTGTTCTGTTTGAACAGGGCGCTGAAGTAGCTCGGGCTCATCGAGATATGCTTGCAGACCGAAATCAAGCTCAGCTCCGGGTCCTTCAGGTTTCTGCGGACGAATTCCAGCGCTTTGTTCACCGATTGGAGGCTTTGGTCTTCCCGCATGCCGCGAACCTGGGTCACGAGCGAACGGAACAGCTCCCGCATCCATTGCTGGGTCTCGTCGAGCGATTCGAGGAACGCCATCTGCTGGACCTGGCTATAGGCGGGCTCCGACATCCGCCGATCTTCCGAGGTCATCTCGCAGAACGCGTGCATGATCGTCAACACGATTCTCTGCAGGTACATCTGGCAGACCTCCAGCGGAAGAAGGCTCTCGCGGATGCCGGCAAAGAGCCGGTTCACCGCCTCGTCCATCTCTTCCAAGGTTCCCGTCTTCAGCTTCGTGACGAGCTCGTTCTCCCATGCGACGACCGGCACCTCCTCCGGCTTTCTGCGCCGCTCGATGTCGGATAGCCGGATAATCGCGTTATCGCCGATGACGAAGCGGTACTCGAGCGCCGAGAGCGCCGTCCGATGGGCGAACAGCACATCGTCCTGCTCATGACGGCAGCTGTAGCCGATTCCGACGGAGAGCTTCACGGGAAGAATCTCCGTTATCGCTTGGTGCGCTTCCTCGGCGATCGCGAGCGCCCTCTCCTGAAGCTCCTGAGGGTCATCTCCCGACAGCAGGGCAAACACCCGATTTTCCCGATCGCGAAAAACCGCCGTCCCCTCTCTGCGTTCTATTAATTCTTGCGAAACGTTAAAAACGGCGAAACGGATGAGCTGCTGGTCGGTCGCCGTGGCGGGAAGCTCCCACTCGTAATCGTCGACGTCGATCGCCAGCTCCGCCAGATACGGGCCCGCCCATTCGATCCGGTAGTATCGGAGGCCCTCGTCCCTCTGCCGAATCGGCATCGCCGAGGTCATCAGCCTCTCCAGGAATCTCTCGCGCAGGATCGGCATGCTCTCCGTCATCTCGCGTTTCAGCTTCTCGTAATCCCGCTCTTTGCTTCGTTTGGCATCCAGCTCCTCCCGCAGCTTAAGCAGGATCTTGCCGAGCTCGGAGGATGTAACCGGTTTCAAAATATAGTCCACGGCTTGAAGCTTAATCGCCTGCTGCGCGTAATCGAAATCGTCGTACCCGGTCAGAATGATCACCTTGGCCTCCGGGAACTTTACCCCCAATTCGCGAGTCAACTGAAGCCCGTCCATGAACGGCATCCCGATATCCGTCAGGACGACGTCCGCCGGTTCCCGCTTCATGGCCTCGAGCGCGTCTTCGCCGTCTTCGTACACTCCGGCGCATTCGAAGCCGAGCTCGGTCCAATTCATCTGGTTCTTGATCGCTTCCCTAACCAACACTTCGTCATCCGCGATGATCAGTTTGTACACGGAACAGGCCCTCCCTCACGGCAAGCTCGGAACTTCCTCTCCTAGACAGACTCTACTTAAGAATAGCGGCTCGATCGGAGAGGGGGCAATGGGGAATTTTCTCCTCTTGGTAGAAGAATTTACTCTCCTCTAAGCGGGGAAGGAAAATTCAACGGCGATTTTTCCAATTTCTTCATTTCGGCAAGGCTAATTACCGATAAAAAAGATAGGTGCTATCAGTACTAAATCAAATTCGCAGCGAGAAAGGACTTGAAGAGCTAGAACGCGGCGGTCGAAGCCGCACGCGTCGGAGAGCTCGGAGCCGGGTTCAACGTCGTCGCCAAGGAAGTCCGTAAGCTGTCCACGAGCACCAAAGACGCCACGAGCGAGATCGAGAAGTCGCTTCTCTCCGTCCAACAATCCATCAAGCAGATGGAGAACGAAATCTCCCAGACCGCGAACGCCTCCCGGGATCAAGCCGAGCTCGTCGCCCAATTCATGTCCGGCATCGAGCAGATGAACGAAACGAATCAGAAGCTGAAGGAATTCTTCGAAAAGCTCGTGTCCGTATAAGCTATTTTAATGGCAAGAAGCAGGGGGTTTTCTCCCCTGCTTCTTTGCCTTGCGCTTTCCTATCACTTTGTCATCTCCTTAACCTTCTTGTTAAGCTTTACATAGCCGAAGCCGAGCGCGAAGAAGATGAACGCATAAATCGCGAGGATAACGATTCGAATAGGTCCCGGTCTCGATAGGTTAAAGGACATAATGCCGAGGTTGCACAGGAATAAGACGGCTATCAGCGACTGGATCCGTTTATAGAGGGCGATGAGCGACTCGCGATCGGTGTACAGTTGAGGGTTCTCCCCCTCCCTCCATTCCTTCCGAAAGTAATGCCACATCGCTCCGTAAGAGCAAACGTACTCCCATCCGGCGTCTTTGTACAAGTCGATATATTCTTGCTTTTTCTCTTTATTGTTCAAGCCGCCCTGGTAATCCAGCCGATACGTATATCGTACAGACGGATCGCGTTCGAACGTGTACTTGATGAAGTTGATCTTCTCGAAATGAAGCCCCTCCGCCGACCGCTCGTTCAGCCAATCCTCTTCTTTCTCGTGTTCCCAACTTAGAGATAACCGGTAACGCTTCTCTTTAGCCGTTGTCATGTTCCGCGTTCCTCCCCTATGCTCAGTGCGTGTTTGCCCGATTCCAACAATTCTTCCAATCTCGCGATCTCCGCTTTCACGACGGCGCGTCCCTCGTCCGTGATCGCGTACATCTTCCGCCGGGAGTCCATTCCTTCCGGAACCGGATAGTTGTCGATGACCCCTTTGTTCAGCAGGGTGTTCAGCGCCGTGTACAGCGTGCCGGCACCGATCTTCACCCGTCCGCCGCTCATCCTCTCCGCTTCTTGCATGATCCCGTAGCCGTGCGACGGTTCCACGTACAAGGAGACCAGGATATAGTAGAAAGCTTCCGTCAGCGGCAGCATGTCCTTCCATTTCTCCAATCGGGTTCCCCCCTTTTCCTGACGATTTATATCGCCATTCATTATATCGTGTTTCGATACATCGTATGTCAGTATATTAAAACGCGATACATCGATTGTCAATATACTTGAAGAAAATAATGACAAAAAAGCTTCCGACCCTGACAGTCGGAAGCTTAACGCAATACCTAATCCGGATTATTCGATCCCTTCCACCCAAGCGTTCACCTTGTCTTCGTTAGCCGCCACCCAATCCTTCGCGGCGTCTTCCGGAGAAGCTCCTTCTTGAATGGCTACCATGACCGCGGCCATATCGTCCGGGGTCCATTCGAACTTGTCGAGGAAGGCGTAAGCGTCCGCTTTGTCTTCCTTAAGGCCCTTGCGGACCACCGTATGGATCTGCTCGTCCCCGCCGTAGACGCCCTTCGGATCCTCCAGGTACTTCAGATCCATCTTCGCGAACATCCAGTGCGGCGTCCATCCCGTGACGACGATCGGCTTCTGCGCGTCGTATGCCTTCTGCAGCTCCTGAGCCATGGCGGCGGAAGAGCTCTCCACGAGCTTATAATCGCTCAGGGCATACTCTTCCATCGCCTTCTCCGTCGCCATCATGATTCCCGCTCCCGGCTCGATCCCGATGATTTGGCCGTCCAAAGCGGTCAGCGTATCCGCGTTCTTCAAATCCTCGATCGACGTGATATCCATGTAGGCCGGAACCGTCAAGCCGGTCTTCGTGCCGTTCAGGTTAGGGCCGAGATCCTCGATGTCGGAAGCATACTTCTCCATATAGGAAGCGTGAGTGCTCGGAAGCCAAGCGGCGACCATCGCGTCGGCGCTGCCGTCGGCGATCCCTGTCCACATCGGGCCCGCGTCGACCTGCAGCATCTCGACTTTATAGCCCAGCTTCGTCTCCAGCACCTCGCGGACGACGTTCGTGCTCGCGATCTCCGAATCCCAAGCGACATAGGCAAGCTTAATGGACTTGTCCCCGCTTTTCTCCGAACAGCCGGCGAGAACGCCGATAATTAGGACCAACGACAGCAACAAACCCCATTTTCTCATGAATGAATGCAACTCCTTCTTATTTTTTCTTGAACGCCGATTGCGTCAAGCGGTCAAGCAGAATGGCCATGATGACGATGGCGATGCCGGCTTCGAAGCCGACGCCGGTCTTCGCCTGCGTGACGGCCCGGTACACGTAAGCGCCGACGCCCTGCGCGCCGATCATCGACGAGATGACGACCATCGACAGCGCTAGCATGATCGTCTGGTTGATGCCGGCCATCATCGTCGGCATCGCGATCGGAAGCTGCAGCTTAAACAGCTTCTGCGCCGGGGAAGAGCCGAAGGCGTCCGCCGCCTCCGTCAGCTCTCCGGGAACCTGGCGAATGCCGAGGTTCGTCAGCCGGATCGTCGGCGGAATCGCGAAGATGATCGACGCGATTACGCCGGGAACGACGCCGAGCGAGAAGAACGAGACGGCCGGCAGCAGGTAGACGAACGCCGGCATCGTCTGCATGAAGTCGAGAATCGGGGTCACCGTATTCCGGACGGCATTGCTTCTCGCGCAGGCGATTCCGATCGGGACGCCGAACACGATCGACAGAATCGAAGCCGTCAAGACGAGGGCAAGAGACTGCATCGACGGCTCCCATAAGCCGAGGTTGTCGATGAGCAGCAGCCCGATCACGGCGAACGCGGCGAGCTTCCACTTGCCGATCCAATAAGCGAGGGCGGCGATCAAGACGATCAGCACGAGAGAAGGCGCCGCGGTCAGCGCGACCTCGATGCCGTCCACCATTCCCCCGATGACGGCGCGGATGAAGTCGAACAGCGGCCCGAGATGGTCGGTCAGCCAATCCTCTACGCTCTCGACCCAATCCCCGATGGGCAGCTTAGGCACGTTGTTCATAGAAGGCTCCTCCTTCCGATGCGTCGCGGTTGCCCGCGAGAGTGGACATCACCGCGCCCTTGATAAGAATGCCTCGCAGCCTTGACTGTTCGTCCACGACCGCGATCGGCAGCTTCGCCTCCGCCATCGAGTCGAACAACCCGTTAAGCACTTCGTCGGGGGGAACCATGACGACATTCGTTTGAATGACCGCCTCGAGCGGAAGGTTCTCCTTCACCGCCCGCGAGGCGTCGTCCGCGGTGACCGCTCCGAGCAGTCTCTTCTCTTTGTCCGTCACGTATAGGGTGGAGACGCCGCTCTCCCTCATGAGCTGCAGCGCGACGCGAGGCCCTCTTTCGGGCGTGATCGTCTCCGGCCGGATCATGGCATGCGACGCGGTCAGCACCTTCGACAGGTCGACGTCCTCGACGAACCGTTCGACGAACTTGTCGGCCGGCCGGGTCAGGATCTCCTCCGGCGTGCCGATCTGCACGATCGAGCCGTCCTTCATCAAGGCGATGCGGTCGCCGATCCGAAGCGCCTCGTCGAGATCGTGCGTGATAAACACGATTGTCTTCTTCATCCTAGCTTGAAGCAGCAGCAGCTCGTGCTGCATGTCCTTGCGAATGAGCGGATCGAGCGCGCTGAACGCCTCGTCCATGAGCAGGATGTCCGGGTCGTTCGCGAGTCCGCGCGCAAGACCTACGCGCTGCTGCATGCCCCCGCTCAATTGATCCGGATAGCTCTGCTCCCAGCCCTCGAGGCCGACGAGCTTCAGCGCGTTCATCGCCAGCTCCCGTCTTTGCTTCTTCTCGATGCCCTGCACTTCGAGGCCGTATTCGGCATTCGCGAGCACCGTGCGATGAGGGTACAGGGCGAACTTCTGGAAGACCATGCCGATATGCTTCCGCCGCAGCTCCCTCAGCTCGACTTTGTTCATTCCGACGATGTCTCTTCCCTTGAACAGGACCTGACCCGACGTCGGCTCGATCAACCGATTCAGCAGCCGGACCAGCGTCGATTTGCCGCTTCCGGACAAGCCCATGATGACAAAAATTTCTCCAGGCTCAATTCCGAAGCTGGCCTGATTGACCCCGATCGTCATCTTCGTTTCTCTGTAAATTTTCTCCTTGGACCATCCCTGGCCCAACAGCTTTACCGCGTGCTTCGGATCATGGCCGAATACCTTGGTCAACTGCTTCACTTCGATAATGGACATGAATCGAATCACTCCTTGCTACCAAAAAATTTCAGTCCCCCGGTCATAGACTTAGAGAACTATAACAAAATATTATTCATCAGACAACCCCGAAAAGAATTTAAAGTTGTTAGTTGCGAGGGAAAGACAACCCGCTCGGGCTGGCATAACGAGAGTGCGAAGGGAGCCAAAAAAGGGCCCAAAACGCAATAAAAAAAGCAGCCCGCGGCCTTGGCCGCTGCTGCTTCGGTGCTTTTATATCCCCCGAGGTCCGTTGATGAATTCCTCGGTCTTCTCGTATACTTTGTCGTTGCCGACGACGACGAGGACATCGCCTTCGAGCAGGACGACGTGCGGTCCCGGCGAGATGGAGACGTTGGTCCCCCGGCGCAGGGCGATGATCGTCGCTCCCGTGTTCTGCCAGAACTGCAGGTTCGCGATCGACATGCCGATGACGGGCGAATGGGGCTTGATCGACAGCTCGACCGGATTGTACGGCCTTAAATTCTTGAGGCGGTCGGAGGCTTCGATAATCTCGAGAAACAGAGATTCGAACCGCCTGTCCATCACCTGCTTCTCCTTCAGCAGAAGCTGCAGATCCTGGCGAAGCGAATAAGCCGACTTCAAGTAATTGTTCTTCGTGATGTACTCGTGCGCCTTGGAGCTGGAGACGATCGCGATCTCCTTGCCCTGGGACACCGACACGATATTCTCTTCCTTCAGCAAGCCGATCGCTTTGCGGATCGTCTCCGGCGAGACGTGGTATTGCCCGGCGAGGATCGATCTTCCGGAGATCTTGCTCCCCTCGGGAATCTCTCCGCTGACGATGCGCTGGGCGATATCGAGCGCGATCGATTTATAGCCCGCTTTTTCCATGTCCGACATGACTGTGCGATTCCCCTGCCCTTACCCTGCGAAATAATCATCCACAGCATACGACTTTCGCGGGGAAAAGTAAACCGGAGAATGCAAAAGCCGCTCGCGCATTCGCGAACGGCGGTCTAAACCGATTATTTTCCCGGCTTGATCTCCTCTAGAGGCTGCGCGTTGCCGTACTTCGGGTACTCGCGAGCGACCGGAGCCGCCCACTTCACGGCGTTGCCGATGACCCGGCGAACCTGCGGGTTGAAGTACGTCGGATACGTCTCGTGGCCGGGACGGAAGTAGAAGATTTTGCCCGCGCCGCGCGAATAGCAGCATCCGCTGCGGAACACCTCTCCGCCTTCGAACCAGCTGACCATGACGAGCTCGTCCGGCTGCGGGATGTCGAAGTGCTCGCCGTACATCTCCTCCTGCGGAAGCTCGATGTACTCTCCGATGCCGTCCGCGATCGGATGAGCCGGATTGACGACCCAGATGCGCTCCTTCTCGTCCGCCTCCCGCCACTTCAAGTCGCACGACGTTCCCATCAGCTTTTTGAAAATTTTCGAGAAATGACCTGAGTGCAGCACGACCAGCCCCATGCCTTGAAGCACCCGCCCATGCACCCGTTCGACGATCTCGTCGCTTACTTCTCCATGCGCCATATGGCCCCACCAGATGAGAACGTCGGTATCGTCAAGAACCTCCGCCGTCAGGCCGTGCTCGGGCTCGTCCAGCGTCGCCGTCCGGATCTTGCCGCTCACGTCCAGCCCTTCGGCAATCGCGGCGTGCATCCCGTTCGGATAGACGGAAGCGACCTTCTCGTTCGTCTTCTCGTGACGGTATTCATTCCAGATCGTAACATTCACATTAGCGCTCATTGCCACACCTCGCCTTTGATCTCAATTTCACCTCCATTGTAGTCAAACCGACTTCGGCAAACGATTACACGATCGATTCATTTTTTCCGGTATTCTGCTATCCCCTATTCCGGACAGTAGTTCTATGCTACTCTAATCTTACGTAATTCTGTGAATCGTACTTGCCTATGGAGAGGGGAAGCTCCATGTATCCGGATATGTATTACGAGCAAGTTTACTACCAGAATCCGTTCCTCGCCATACGGATCTGGCAGATCGATCAGGAAGCGCAGAATCGCGCGACCGAAGAGCTTCGCATTCGCGTCGAACAGAACTGGCAGCAATCCCGCTATTCCGGCTGGCATTATCACGAGGAAGTCGAGTTTCTTCTCGTCTTGAACGGGGAGCTTACGGTCTTCTACAAGGAAGAGCGGATTCCGCTGCAGCCCGGCGACGTCGTCGTGTTCGGCTCCTCCGAGCCTCATACCACCCTTCAGACGAGCAACGGCAACTTGAGTTATATCGTGTTTCAGATCGACCTGCGCAAATACTGGGATCCGAGCACGCTCAACAGCATGCAGCATTTCTCCGAGGTGATCCGGCCGCTGAGCTCGGTGAATTATATTTTCCGGGAAAAGGAGGACGTGCGCCTGCGGATGGGGGAGCTGATACGGGAGATTTACGGCGAGATGAACGAGGGGAAGGTCGGCTACGAGCTCGCCGTCTCCTCCGCGATCAAGAGCATGCTGCTCCAGCTGCTGCGCAACGACAGCAGGCAGCGGCTGCATTACAGCAACAACAGCCTGCTGACCCGGCTCCAGCCCGCCCTCGCTTACGTGGAGGAACGTCTGGACGAGAGAATCTCGGTCGCCGATGCCAGCAGGCTGGTGAATATGAGCTATACGCATTTTATCAAGACGTTCAAGAAAGGCGTCGGGATGTCGTTCACCGACTTCGTCGTGCTTAAGCGGATCAAGAAAGCCGAGCAGCTTCTGCTCACGAACGACCGGTTAAGCATCGCCGAAGTGGCCGAATCGGTCGGATTCACGAACATCGGCCATTTCTACGAGATGTTCCGCCGGTACAACGACTGCTCCCCGAAACAATTCAAGCAGAGGCTTCAAGAGAGCTCGGGGTAATTCGATGCCGGATGAATTAATGACGGGTATAGGCTGGTGACTATCTGGTGAAGCGGGTTATGTCGGATGATGCCGGGTTAAGCGGATTAATGGGCCAAACGCTCCTGCCGAGTCTCCCGCTTACCTACTCTCGTTATACGCCCGAAGCAGAGTATGCCGGTTCATCCGAATGCGATGGGCCGTTTGCAGGCTTCTCGCCAGCAGCTCCTCGCTCACTCCCAGCTCCGAAGTCTCGGAAGGACCGCCCACCTGCCGCAGCCATCCCTTGATCGTCTCGACGGACGGGATTCTCGCCAGCTCCTCCCGGATCGCGCCCTGCTTCTCTTCCGGGAGAGAAGGCAGCGGTCCCTTCTCCGCCAGCTCCTTGTACAGTCCCGCAATGACTCCGCACGCCACGCCTACCTTCGCTCCATGAAGAATCTGTTTGCGTCCCGTGCGCAGGAATTCCATCTCCCAATAATGCGATAGATGATGCTCCGCTCCCGAAGCCGGATGGGACTGCCCGAGCAGCAGCATCGCGAAGCCGGATTCCACCAGCGCCTCCGTCAGGATCCGAATGCCTTCCGGCGAGCGGCTTGCAATCTCGTCCACGCGATCGACGCACTTCCGAAGAGCCTCGCGGGTCATCTCGGCCACGACGCCGGAATAAACCTCATCGGCCGACGCCCGGCCGAAGCTCCAGTCGAATAGGGAAGTGAACTTGCCGAGCATGTCTCCGAAGCCTGCCGCGACCAAAGCCGACGGCGCCTTCGTCAGAATGTCCAGGTCGGCGAAGATCGCGGACGGACCGATCGTCTGGATCGTCGTCTTGTCCCCGCGAAGAATAAGGGGGGCTCCGACCGAGTTGAAGCCGTCCACCGAAGGCGCCGTCGGCACGGAGACGAACGGGACGGAGACGGCGTAGGCGGAGAAACGGGCGATGTCGTGAAGCGTTCCGGATCCGACGGCCAGAATGACCTCCGCGCCGAACTTCTTGACGTCGAGAATCAACTGGACGAGAGAAGCTTCGTCCGCGATAACGTCCCCTTGCGCATTCGGGGCGACGAGAGTCGCCTGCGCCCGGATTCCGGCCTGGACGATCGCGGCTTCGATCGATTGGCCCGCAATCTCATATGTCGTTTTGTCGGCGACAAGGCTGACTCGCGCGTAACCCTTCTCCTTTAAGTATGGGGCAATCTTGCGGATGGCCCCGGATTCTATCAACACGGGATCGATCTCCAGCGAGGCGGTCGCGGCTCCCGGCATTTGCGAGGCTGCTGCGCGTACTTTGTTCATCATATCGCTCATTGGTCTCTCTCCTTCTAGGGTGGATTTTTTAGAAAAAAGGGAACGGTCTGCAGCATCAATCTCCCGGAGGAGGAGCGACGGAATCTCTCAGAATAAGCTTGCAGGCCGGGCTCTGGTTGCGGTCGACCTCTTCTCCCCGGATGGCCTTCATGAGCGAATCCATCGCCCGATAACCCATTTCGTGCAGGGGAAGCTCAAGAGTCGTCATGCGAGGGGTCAGATAGCCGCTGAACTCGCGGTTGTCGAAGCCGATGACGGACAGCTCTCCGGGAACGGCGACTCCCGCTTCCGAAGCGGCGCGGAGGACGCCCGCGGCCATGACGTCGTTCATGGCGAGGATCGCGGTCGGCGGCTCCGGCAGCGACAACAGCTCTTGCGCCAGGCGGAAGCCCGATTCGGTCTCCCAATCCCCCATCTTGATCCAATCCGGATTAAACGGCAGCGAGAACTCGGTCACCGCTTTGTAGAAGCCGTTGAACCGCATCCGCGAAGGCAGCGAGTCCATCGTGCCGCTGATGATCGCGATCTTGGAATGGCCTTGCTTCACCAGATAAGCCATGGCGTCATACGAGGCTTGCTCGTCATCATACTGGATCGAGATATCATCCTGAGTATAGCAATACGTATAAACGATAGGCTTGCCGTGCGTATCGATCATTCCGGTAAGGTCGCGAGGATGCACGCCGATGTAGACGATTCCTTCCACCTGCTTGCCCTGGAGCTCGGCTACGGCGTTCTCCATATGCTTGCGGTAGCTTTCGACCCGGTCGAACCCTCTCCCGATTCTTTTGTCCAGCCGCAGGTTCGTCAGAAGGATATGCAGATCGTGCCGGTCCGCATAATCGTTGATCCCGTCGATAATCTCGGGCACGTTGAACACCGTCACGTCCTCGGCGATGACGCCGATCGTGTCGGTCCGCCGATTCTTCAAGCTCTGGGCGATCGCGTTCGGCTTGAAGTTCAGCTCCTCGATGACCCGCAGCACCCGCTCCTTCGTCGCCGGCTTGACGTTGCGGGTTCCGTTCAGCACATACGAGACGGTCGCCGTGGAGACATTCGCTCTGGCGGCGATATCCTTGATTCCGACTTTGCTCATTCGCGGACTGCCTCCACTTCTCTGCTTTCGTTGGTAATCGGGAATTGGTGAATCGGATAGTGAGTATCGGACAATCAAGAATCGTACAATGGTGAATCGCTATTTGCTCAGGCATTTCGCAAAATAATTTAATCGTTTAGATATATATTAATTTTGTTATATCACGCTTAATAATTCAGACGCAAGGATAAACCGTAGGTTGGGGAAAGCCGATGTAGCGCACCTAGCGCACCACTTTTGCTCATTCCCCTGCATTCTCGCCAATGTAGTGCACCCCGTGCACCACTTTAGCTCGTTCTCCCGCATTTCCACCAATGTAGTGCGCCCAGTGCACCACTTTAGCTCATTCTCCCGCATTTCCACCAATGTAGTGCACCTAGTGCACCTCTTTAGCTCTTTCTCCCGCATTCCCGCCAATGTAGTGCACCCAGTGCACCTCTTTAGCTCATTCCCCCGCATTCCCGCCAATGTAGTGCACCCCGTGCACCACTTTAGCTCGTTCTCCCGCATTTCCACCAATATAGTGTGCCTAGTGCACCACTTTAGCTCATTCTCCCGCATTTCCACCAATGTAGTGCACCTAGTGCACCTCTTTAGCTCTTTCTCCCGCATTCCCGCCAATGTAGTGCACCCAGTGCACCTCTTTAGCTCATTCCCCCGCATTCCCGCCAATGTAGTGCACCCAGCGCACCACTTTAGCTCGTTCCCCCGCATTCTCGCCAATGTAGTGCACCCAGTGCACCTCTTTAGGTCGTTCCCCCGAATTCCCGCCGATGTAGTGCACCCAGTGCACCACTTTAGCTCATTCTCCCGCATTTCCACCAATGTAGTGCACCCAGTACACTACTTTAGCTCGTTCTCCCGCATTCTCGCCAATGTAGTGCACCCAGTGAACCACTTTAGCTCGTTCTCCAGCATTCTCGCCAATGTAGTGCACCCAGTGCACCTCTTTAGGTCGTTCTCCCGCATTCTCGCCGATGTAGTGCACCCAGCGCACCACTCTAGCTCGTTCCCCCGCATTCTCGCCAATGTAGTGCACCCAGTGCACCACTTTAATTCGTTATCCCACTTCTGCGAATAAAAGCCGCTCCCCGATTGGCGGAACGCGCCAACCGGAAAGCGGCCGACTTCTTTACTGCCCTAGCCGTGCTTGCTGCCCTTACTTCCCCTGATATCTAGTTCCCGCACCTCCCGACCTTACATGCTTTACATCCCGTACACCTTCCACTTTTCGATTCCGGTGGAGGTCGTTGCTTTCGCCGTGATGTTGAGCCTTATCTTGTTGGTCGACACCGGATCGAACGTCGTCACGTTGTACTGGTTGCCAAGCACCCCTAGCCCCGAGGGGTTGGCCACGTTCACCCACGCGGTTCCGTTCCAATACTGAATCGAACAGGAGGCCGGCAAGTCGATGCCCGAGTCGTCGTCGAACCAATAGACCTCGACCTTCGAGATCGTGTAGTTCTGGCTGAAGTCGTATTGAACCCATTGTGTTGTCCCCGGATTGTTCCAGTTGCCGTAGACCGGATGGCCGCGATCGTTCGAGCTGGTCGGTTCATACGTATCGTTGAGACCCGCCAAGCTCTCCCAGGAGGAGACGAAGGAAGTCGTCGCCGTGCCGAGCGGAGCGATGTCGGCCGCGGTGCCCGCCGAGACGAGCGCCGAGATCTCCGCGGCGCTGAGCGCCCGGCTGTAGATGACGAAGTCGTCGATCGAGCCGTTGAAGTAGGGATCGCCGGAGAACGCGGAGCGCCCGATCCAATTCTGCGTCGTGTTGCCGAGGCTTGACGGATTCAGCGTCATGCCCGTGTTCGTCGCCGCTTGAACTCCGTCGACGTACAACCGGCCGGTCGAGCCGGACAGCGTCACCGCCACGTGCTTCCACACGCCGGTCGGGAACGCGGCCGTCGAGCTGATCCGCTGCTCGCTGCCGTTGCCGCCCGTCGTGATCGCGAAGCGCAAGCCCGCGCCTCCCGGCTGCGGCGACAGGAACATATAAGAGGACGTGCTCGAGCCGATATCGAAGATCCGCGTCCAGTTGCTTAAGGAGTTCGCCTTCACCCAAGCCGCGATCGTCAGCTCCGTCGCCCCGTTCGCGATTCCGTTCGGCATGCTGACATAGCCGTTCGAGCCGTTCAGGCTGACCGCGTTGCCGTTATGGCCGGCCGCCCACGTCGCGCCTCCGTTCAACGCGCCGTTCTTGCCGCCGCCGGACGAATCCGCCGCGCTCGTTCCGCTTGTCTCGTCGAACGAATAGCGGACAAGCACATCCGCAAGAGGCGCGTTCACGGTAATCGTGACCGTATCCGTCGCCTGAAGCGCGGAATCGCTGGCCGTCAGCAGGAATACGTACGTGCCGGGAGCGGTGACGGTCGCCGTCGTGTTCAGCGCGCTTGCGTTCGCGATCGTTGCCGTGCCCGGACCGCTTTGCAGGCTCCAAGTCGTCGTCACCGTGCTGCCGCTAGGCAATCCGTCGTCGCTTGCCGTGCCGGAAAGCGCGATCGAGGCTGGCAGCGTTACCGTCGCGTTGGAGCCGGCATCGACGACTGGCGGACCGTTCACCGCCGCTCCCTGCTGGAGCTTGATGTCGTAAGTCGCCGCCGTGCCGATGCTGAGGCTCACGGTTGTCGTGCCGCCCGTCGCGTTAACGGATCCTGCGACGTTATTGTCGACGAGAATCTGGTACGTTCCGGCAGCAAGGCCCGTGAAGCTCACCTTCGTCGTATGAGCCGTTCCCGGCGTGACGTTCTTCAGGGTGAAATTCACGAAGTTTTTGGCCGCGGCTACCGTCGCGGACGTGTATTTGTCCCGCTCCATCGTCATGTTGAATTTCTGGGTGATCAGGTTCAGCTTCTGGAACACCCCGTCCTTCGGCGTCACTTGATAGTTCCCGCCCGATTGCGTCACGTCACAGCCGTAGCAGTACAAGCCGAAGATCGGGTCGACCGCGACGTCGGAGCTTAGGATCCGGATCGCCCCGAACAAGCCGAGGTCCGCTTCGCCGGACATGCCGCGCCAGCCGTTCTGCAGCGGGCCGCCGCCCAAGCCGAGCGCGTCATAATTGCCCTTCTCCGCCTGGTAGGTCCAGGCCACCGCGCCGATATCGGCCGGATCCGAGCTGATCTGGCCGGAGTTGATCGCCCCGACGTTGGCGATCTTCGCCGCGTAAGACATCCGCTGCTCGACTTCCGGCGTCGTCGAATGGTTCCGGACCCAATCGTCCATCGCGTAGCCTGCAAGCGATACGGTGTATTGGAAATTCCACCAGTTCTCGCCCGTGATCGTGACCGGGTCGGCATAGTAATACCAGACCGGCATATGGCCGCGCGCCGCCCTCGTCTTGGCGTTGATCTTGCTCTTGATCGTAGTGTTGTTGTTCATCTTGGCGAGCGTATAGACGGCTTCTTCCCCGGTGTTGTCATAGTTGTATTCCGAGCCGTAAGGATACGTCGTGTTCGCGAAGTTGTTGTACTTCGTCGCCATCTTGGCGATCACGTCGTTCGCCTGCGCCGTGTATCCTTCGTCCTGAAGCGCCTTGATCAGCTCCGGCGTCGTCGATTCGCCCATCAGCCCCGTGTTCCAGTTGTAGGCGACCGGTCCGTCGTACAACGCTTTGAAAATGTTATAAGCCCGAAGAAGATAGGTCGTGCTCGGGTTCTGATAATTAATCAGGTCCGGATACAGCTTCGAAATCTTATACATGCTGAAGAAAGTATTGTAGATATGAGGATAAGCGTATCCGCGATAGGTAGGCGTCGTGTTGGGAGCCGGCATGAGGAAGTCGTAGATCAGGTAGTCGGAGTGATTGGTCGCCATCAGGTTCTGCCAGATGGCCACCTGCAAGTATTGATCGACCGCCGTAACCTCCGACGCCACCGGCGTCTGCACGTTTTTCTCCGCCAGGAACTGCCCGTGAGTATAGCCCCAGTCGTCTCCCCAGCCCCAATACCCGTTGAAAACGTTGCGCTTCGAGTTCGTGTGCATCATCCAATCGTCGAACACCTTGTCGCGGATGTCTCCGGGGACGTTCCACTGCGTGCTGTTCACCATGAACGTCGAGTGCCGCTGCAGCGCGTCGGCGATCGGCTCGATGGCGTAGAACTGAAGCACCGTCTTCTCTCCGTTGCCGTAATTCACGGTGATGTTGTTCGGTCCCAGGCGGCTCATCGTCAGCGAGTACAGGTGATGCCCCCCGGCCGACGTTCCTAGCGAGGTGATCGTCGTCTCGGACGGGTACTGCGCCGTAACCGAAGTAATCGTCTTCGACGTGCGAAGATCGAACTTGGCTGTCAGGTTCGTCGGCACGATCATGCCGGGAACGACCGTGACGTCGATGAGCCCTTCGCTGTAAAGCCGATCCTTCACCGCATTCTCGTTCGCTACCTTGATGAGCTTGAACGCATAGGTTTTGCTGGCGCCCGGAGCGAGCGTCAGGCTCGTGTTCGGCAGGTAGCCGCGGTTCGTGCTCTTGATGACGTTGGAATGAATGTAGAACACGTTCAGCCCTTCCGGCCAGCCGCCTTGATCGGCGGCCCACTTGCTGCCGGGATGCTCTTCGATTCTCCAGCGATCCTGGTACTCGAAGCCCGCGCCGGTCGACGCGTCGGGAATCATCAACAGATAAGGCCCGATGCCGCTCGGCCGTCCGATCGTAATATAAGAGCCGTTGTTGCCGACGAAGGAATGGGTCAGCACCCGAGTCTCGTAGATCGCGTCTCCTCCCGACCAATATTCGTTGAACGGAAGCGGAAGGCCGAAATCCCCGATCTCGAGCGTTTGCGAGCTCGTGTTCGTCACCTCGATTCCCCAGCGGATGTAATCGTCCACGAGAGAATACGTCTCGACGACCTTGAAGTTCTTGACCCCGTTCGCGTTCGTCGAGTTCTGGTAAGTGATCGTCGCGGTGTTCCCGCTCTGGCTCTGGGTGCGTCCGTCCGACGAGCTCTGGGTGAGCGCGGTCTGCCAGGCTCCCGTACCGAGCCGATACTTGAACATGAGCTCCCCGACCCACTGGTGATCCGCGGTGTTCTGCTGAGGAGCATTCGTCGCGTTCATGACGTAATTCGTCGGGAAAGTATCCCCGACCAGCTGAATCGAGGTAATCTCGCCGTTCGTTCCCGTCTGCACGTTATAAGTGCCGTTGGACAGCGTATACGCCCAAGCGGACTTAGGGACAAGCAAGACGCAGAGAGCGACGGCAACCATGAAGAACGCGATCAGAACAACCCGCTTCGGAATCCGTACGCCGTGAGAAAGCTGACTCATCACTCTTCCTCCTTTTCGACCCGATCGTTGTTCAATATCATTTCTCTCCCCTTCCGTTCGGTCGAATCTCTCTTCTCCCAGCTGCCTCTGCCGGCTCTCCCATCACCTCCCCGCCGTCTCTGAAAATAAAGCGCTTACATATCAAACGAATGCGCGACAACCTCTCAAACTTCTAATTGTACAGAAGTGGCTGTCACCTTTCTTCCTGAGCTTTATTTTATCTAAACGTTTAGATTTTTGATTGCAAAGCTTCTTTCCAGAAATCGATAAAAATTCGGCTTGCTTTGAGTCGACGGGAGCAAATTCTATGTAATAGGGGGTGATTTGCTAAAGTTCGAAGAGAATTGCGGCGTCTTAGGTGGAGGGTAGGTACCGCGATTATTTCGTTGCTCGCGAAATCTAAACGTTTAGTTTTACTACACCACAGTTATACCATGGCGTCCGCCGGGTTGCAAGCGCTTTTTTTGACGTCTTTATGAAGAGAGAGCGGCCTGCTCGGCCGCTCTCTCATTCTCGCATTTAATCGTATTGCACGACGACCGGCTGGCGGGTGCGGGCCGATTCCATGATGGCGAGAATGACCATCGTCGTATTGTAGGCGTCTTCCATCGAGACGAGGAACGGCTCTCCGGCGATAAGCTGATCGACGAAGTGGCGGATACTCTCGTAAGCGAAGCCTTTCGGCTTGCCGTGAATGAAATGCCGTACGAGCAGGTCCGGGCGGTCCGCCTTCGTCTCGGTGAAGCGCTCGAGCATCTGGCTGTGCGTCGGATCGATATTGAACATTCCCTTGGTGCCGGTGATGTTCAGCTTCATATCGTTCACGTTCGGGTTCGTGTTCGGCGTGATCCAACCGTTCTCCATCGTAGCGATGCCGCCCTTGCGGAATTCGAGAATCGTCTGGTAGACGTCGGTCGTGTCGACGCCGAGGTCCTTTAGAACTCCGGCACGCGACACCGAGTACACCCGCTCGACCTCGTCGTCGAACAGCCAGCGGAGAACGTCTACGCTGTGGTAGCCGAGGAACCAGAGGATCGACGAGCGCGCGGCCCACGGCAGCAGATCGGTCGCGACCCACTTGATGTCGTTCAGCCGGTAGTACGCGCTGTACGGCTCTCCAATGTCCCCGTCCAGGATCGATTGCTTCGGAATGGCGAACAGCGGGCTCCAGCGGCTATGCAGGTCGACCATCATCCTCACGCCGTTGCGGTTGACGGCTTCCATGATCTCCAGCGCTTCCTCACGGCTCGTCGTCAGCGGCTTCTCGATGATAAAATGCTTGCCGGCATTGGCGCAATCGACCGCGATTCGGGTATGGGCGAAATCAGGAGTCACGATCGCCACCGCGTCGATATCGGCCGAGCGGAGCATCTCTTGGTGATCGGAATAGACGGCCGATTCGGGAAGATTGAATTTGGCGGCGAGCGCCAGGGCGCGTTCGCGGTTCAGATCGCAGATCGCCGCGAACTCGGCGTTCGGATGATCGTTATAAATAAAGGCATGAGTCTCTCCCCACGTTCCCGCGCCTACGATACCCATTTTGATTTTCGACATGTGGTCCATCGCCTTTCCATGATGTGAAGTTGAACGATTCGATTGAATGGCTTATTTGACTCCGCCGAACGTCAGGCCGCGGATCATGTACTTCTGCACGATCATCGCGAAGATCAGCACCGGAAGGATGGTGACGACCCCGATCGAGGACATCTCGCCCCAAGCGACGCCGGATACGGACAGGAACAGCGTCACGGTCGTCGGCAGCGTGCTCGCCTGGGAGCTCGTCAGGAACAACGCGAAGACGAACTCGTTCCAGGAGTTGATGATACAGAAGATCGCGGTGGCGATCAGGCCCGGAACGGCAAGCGGCAGGATGATCTGAACGAACACCCGGAACCGCGACGCTCCGTCCACGAACGCGGCCTCTTCCAGAGCGACCGGGATTTCCTCGAAGAAGCTTCGCATCATCCAGATCGTGAACGGAATGTTGAACAGCATGTAGGCCACGATCAGCACGATATGCGTGTCGAGCACGCCGATCAAGCTCGCCATGACGAACAGCGGAATGACGGACGCCATCGGCGGCAGCATTCTCAGGCTCAGCACCCAGAAGGCGCGATTCTCTTTCTTCTTGAACTCGAATCTGGCGAAGCCGTAAGCGGCCATCCCTCCGATGAAGATCGACACGATCGTGGTCAGAATCACGACGATGGCGCTGTTCTTCAGGTAGTCGACGGCGTTGCGGTCCTCGAATACCGCCTTGTAATTCTCGAACGTCGGCGAGAAGAACCAGACGCTCGGGTCGTACGTGAGAGCTTTGTCCTTAAGGCTTACGAGAATCATCCAGAACATCGGGAAGATGCACAGGATGCAGACGATCAGCAGCAGGAGACCGGTTCCGATCCCGAGCTTCTTGCTTCCGTAGGCGTTCATCCTCGGTTCTCCACTCCTTTCCGGTAGGCTCGAATGAGGAACCAGCTGATAACCGTGATCAGAACGAGCAGGACGACCGAGACGGCGGCCGAACGGCCGACCCAGCCGGTCTGCGCGAAGCCGAGGCGATAGACGTGCATGCTCAGGAATTCCGTGGAGCTTCCCGGCCCGCCTTGGGTGAGCGAGTACGGAATGTCGAACGTCTTAAGCGAATCGATCGCACGGAAGACAACGGCGAGCAGAATCATCGGAAGCAGCAAGGGCAGCGTGATATAACGGAAAATCTGAGTCCGGTTCGCGCCGTCGATGGCCGCCGCCTCGTAAGGCTCGGACGGAAGCGAGCGCATGCCCGCGTAGATGATGAGGGCGACGAACGGAGTGTTCTGCCAGACGTCTACGAGCACGGTCGAGAGAAAAGCGTTCTCGGCGGACAGCCAGATGACTTTGCCCCCGACGAAGCCCAGCAGGTAGTTGACGACGCCGTTCTCCGCGTTCAGCATCAGCTTCCAGATTTGGCCCGTGATGCTTGGGGTCATGGCGATCGGCACGATCAGGCAGGCGAACGCCAGCGGCTTGAGCTTGAATTCCCTGTCGAGCAGAACCGCGAGCCCGAAGCCGAGCAGCAGCTCGATGACCGTGACGATGATCATGAACCCAAGGCTTATGCGCACGGAATACCAGAACTCCGCGTCTTGCCCGGAGAATAGGCGGACGAAGTTGTCGATCCCGACGAATTTGAAGTCCGGGTAACCGAGCTCATAGTTGGTCAAGCTTAGTCCGTATAGAAAAATCGTAGGAACGAACGTCAGGATTCCGAGAATGAGAAGGGCCGGACCGATGTAAACGAGATGCGGCCGATTGTGGAAATAACGGCGAAGCATAGGTGGTTTCTCTCCTTTCCGGAGCCCGTCCGAACGGCTCCGCGAGCCGTCCGGGCGGTTAAGCTGTTGCTTGTCCAGTCGCTAGTCTAGATGCATGACTTGGTGTCGTTCTCGATGTCGTTCATGGTGTCGTTTTCGATGTCGTCTCTGTTCTTGGCGCGTTACTCTCCGGTGATATCCGCGACTTCCTTCTGCGCCTTCTCGGCCGCTTCCTGAACGCTCATCTGGTCGAACATCGCGGCGCTGACGTAGTAGCCGACGCGGTCGAGAATTTGGCCGAGCTTCGGGCTCGGCGGAATCCAGGAGATTCCTTGCTCGACGAGAACGTTCGCGTCGTTAAGCGCTTCGAGCTGCACCGGGTAAGAGATGTTCGCCGCCGCGAGCTCGGCGTCCTGGTAGACGGACGTCCGGACGGGCACGCCGCCGCCTTGCACGTATTCCTTCGCCTTCTCCTTGCTGTTCATGTAGACGATGAAGGCCCATGCGGCTTCTTGTTTCTTGGAGAGAGAGGAGATCGACATGTTCCAGCCGGCCAGCGCGCTTGCGCGTCCCGCCGGGCCTTCCGGCGTCGGCACGAAGGCGACCTTGTCCGCGACCTGGGAGCCGCTTGGATCGAGAATGCGGTTCGCGAGCGCCGTCGCGTCCAGCCACATCGCGGCTTTGCCGGTCGTGAACGCGGACAGGGCTTCTTCGTGCGTGTAAGAGCTGACGTCCTTCGGAGCGTTCTTGAGCAGGTCGACGTAGAACTGCATCGCCTCGATCGTCTTCGGATCGGTCATCGTCGCCTTGCCCGTCTTCTGGTCGATGAAGCCGCCGCCGAAGTTGTACAGGATGCTCAGCAGGCCGGAAGCCGCGTGCGTGCCGCGTTGGGCCCGCATCGACACGCCGTACAGGCCGTCTTCCTTGCCGTTGAAGAACTTCGCGAGCTCGAGGAACTCGTCCATCGTCTTAGGCGGCTCCTTGCCGTACTTCTCGAACAGATCCTTGCGGTAAGCGATGAACCGGGTTTCGCCGGCCGTCGGAATGCCGTAGGTCACGCCTTCGTACTTGCTGATGCCGTTGCGGTAAGCGGGAACGATGTCCTCGTAGTCGAACCATTCCGGCGTCAGCGTCTTGTCCGCGATCAGGTCGTCGAGCGGCTCGACGATCTTCTTCGCTCCGTATTCGCTCATCCAGAAGCCGTCGACCATCAGCACGTCGTAGGTTCCGGTGCGGCCCGTGAAGTCGAGCAGCTGCTTGTTCTTCAGGTAGCCTTCTTCCATGACCTCCCACTTCACGTGGATGCCGGTCAACTCCTCGAATTCCTTCGTCATTTTCTGGAAGGAGTCCGTCGAAGGATGGCTCGCGAACGCGAGGTTGATCTCGGTTCCGTCGTACTTGCCCTTGATCGTCTGGCCCCACTCGGCAAGCGTGGCGACCGAGCCCGCTCCCGCTCCGGATGCCGAAGCCGTTCCCGATGCGCTCGGGCTCTCGCTTGCGGCGGGAGTCTCGTTGCTCCCTCCGTTCGAACAAGCTGCCAAAGAGGCGGTCAAGACGGATGCGACTGCGATTTGCATGATTTTCTTAGCCAATGTCGTTCTCCCCTTCTCTGGAAAATCGTGTTGCCTTCTGCCCCCGAATTCGCTCGAAACCTGACATGTAAGCCGAGGCACAAGACAAATTCTAGCGGTTGGAAAGGCTTTCAACAATGTACTCTGACACCGGGACTTGTCTTTTCGCAACTAAATACGGCCAAATACGTCCTATCGGACAAAAAAAACAAACCTTGACGTCAAGATTTGTTACATGCAAGTATGCGTTTGCAGAGGCAATGCGCTTCAACTTTTCTCTTTGTATTCCAGCGGAGAGATGCCGTAATGCTTCTTGAACACCTTGGAGAAGTACGGGTAATCGTTAAAGCCGCACTCCTCGGCGACCGCCGATATCTTGACTTCCGGCTGCTCCAGAAGCATCAGCCGCGCCTTCTCCAGCCGCAGCTCGTTCAGGTACTGGGTAATGGGCCTTCCCATGACCTCGCGGAACATCTTGCTCATATAGGCCGGGCTGACGCCGGAACGGTCCGCGAGCGCCTGCAGGTTCAGCTCCTTGTCCCCGTAGCGCGCTTCCATGTGCCGAATGGCGTCGTCCACGACCCTCTTGTTCCTCGGCGATCTTCGATCCGCGACATACGCGATCAACCGTTCCAAATATTGTTCCCAGCCGGCCTGCAGCTCATGAGCGGATGCGGCCAAGCGGCGGCGCTCCGGGGAAGAATCCTGCGGATATTCCTTCAGCACGAGGTACAGCTCGGATCGGAACAGCAGCTCGAAGTGTCCCATGATCCGCTTGAGCTCCGTCCAGGAATATCCTTTCCCCCGGCAGAAGGCGAACCACCGATCGAGCCTTTCGCGCATCTCGGCCCGATTTTCCGCCAGCACGTCCTTCGCCAGCCCGCTCGTCGCGCCCGACATCTCCCTTATCGTGTCGTCGTCCATCCGGGACGTCCACTTGGCCGGGTCCTTCAGCAGCGTCTTGGAGAGCACCTCGTTCAGCCCTTCCTGCGTGATCGGCTTAAGCAGGTAGTCGGCCACCTGGTTGCGCAGCGCCCTCTGGATATAGTGAAAATCCGCGTGGCCGGTCAGAACGATGAGCTCGATCTCGGCATAGGAGCGCCGAATATTCTCGATCAGGTCGAGGCCGTCCATCACCGCCATTTGGATATCCGTAATGATCAGGTCGGGCTTCGCTCGCGCGACGGCTTCCAGCGCCTCCTCGCCGTTCCTCGCTTCCTCGACGGCCGATATCGCGATATGGCTGTTCTCGAGCAGCTTGATGATTCCTTTGCGGATGACGGCTTCGTCTTCAACGATCAGAATTCTCAACGTTCTCCCTCCCCTTGGGCAGCAAAATCCGAACGAGGATACCGCCCGACATCGATTCCTGCATCGACAAACCGTAGGCTCCTCCGTACTTCAAGCGGAGCCGGCTATGGACGTTCGCGAGTCCGATGCCGGCGCGCGAATCCCCGGGCGGCGACTCAAACCGGCGATTGATCTCCTCGATTCTCTCCTCTTCCATCCCTTCCCCGTTATCTTCCACGAAAAGGGCATAAGAGTCGTCGTCCACGTCCTCCGCGTAAATCCGAAGGTAATAATCGCGGCTTCCCTGGAACGCGTATTTGAACGCGTTCTCGACGACGGGCTGAAGCGTCAGCTTCAGGATCGGGTATTCCCCGAACTCGCTCACTCCGTCCATGTCGATCTCGATATCCGGGTAGCGTTCGTGCTGGATATCCAGGTACGTCGCCACGTGCGCCGCCTCCACCTTAAGCTCGACCTCCGCCATCGGGTCGTCGACGGAGTAGCGGAAGAAGTCGGCGAGCGCCTTGCTCATGCGGCTGACGCTCGGAACCTCGTTCAGGATCGCCTGGCAGTTGATCACCTCGAGCGTGTTGTACAGAAAATGAGGATTGATCTGGTTCTGCATCGCATGCAAGGTCGCGTCTCTCTGCTTGACCTCCGCGCTCAGCTTGTCCATCTCCGCCCGGTGCGCCTTCTCGATGGAATCGGTCATCGTGGCGAGCATGCGGTTGAAGCCGTTGCCGAGAACGCCCACCTCGTCGGCGTATTTGCCGTTAAAGCGAACGTCCAGGTCGCCGAGCTCCGCTTGCTTCATGAGCCTGAGCAGCTTCTTGATCGGCCGGACGAGGGACAAGGAGAGGATGACCGAGATAAACAGCGTCATGAGCACGACCAGCACGAGGATGAACGGCTGAATGATCCTGATTTTGCTGACCGTCTCCTCGATGTACGACTTCTTGATATGGGCCTGGATCCGGAAGCCGCTCTGGCTAAGGGTGGAATCCATGCGGATGTCGTCCCGCGAATCGTAAAGCTCGGCCGGAGCCAGCGAGGAATAAACGATCTGACCGGACGCGTTCAGCAGCTCGATGTTCAAATCCCGGGTCACCAATAACCGGAAGGCATCGTTGAACATTTTGCCGTTCAGCCGAATGACGAGGATTCCGTCCTTCCCTTCGGCGTCGTAACGGGCCATCGTCAGGTAGATCGTCGTCATCGAGCGGTCTTGATAGAACAACAGCTCTTGGGTCGGCTGCGACCAGAAGTTGACGCTTCCGGAGAGGAAGTCTTTATACCAGCTCATCTCGCGATAATCCATGTCCGGCACCGGATCGAGCTCCGGGTCGTAGAACAGCGTCTCGGCCCCTCCGGCGCGACGGTCCCGCAGCAGGAAGAAAGCGGATTCCAATTCGCTCGAATACTGCATGCGGTACGCTCCCAGCGTGTTCTCCGCCCAGCTTCGGTCGTCGGCCGCCTCCGCGGAATCGCCCGTCCTTAGCTTCATGAAGCGGCTCTCGTTCCCCGAATACTCGAAGAAATAATGGACGTTGCTGACGATCCGGTACATCTGGTTGTCCAGGTTAAGCGCCGCTTGGTCGATCGAGCGCTGGACCCGGTAAATCTCGTTGTCCGTCAGCACCTTGCGGAAGTATTGCTGGTAGACGAAGGCGATGCTGAACACGCCGATGAAGGAGACGATCGCGATCGAGACGAATATCTTCGTGAAGAACTTCCGGTCCATGACCAGCTTCAGCAGCTTCTCCTTCATCGCAAGCCCCCCTCTACCGGCTGTTCGTTCGTTGATAGACATTATAACCATATTTCGCGGGGGTTGTCTTCGACATTTTTCTTCCGGATTCGACCTTCCGTTGTGCGCGCAAACGAATAAAGGCCCCTCCCGCTATCGGGAGGAGCCTGTCAGCCTGTCGCTACCCAGCCTTACAACGGCATAGATAAAGCCATATACCTTACGTGGGATAACTCGCCGTTTTGCTCGAAGTAGAGATGGAATTTCACGTAATCGCCGACCCGATATCCCCAGTAGGAATCCGTCTTGATATTCGGTTCGCCGAGAATGGCTGCGACCTCTTCGGAGGTAGATCCGTGGCCTACTCTCGGGAATCGATCAGCGTAAAATCATCATAGTGGAACGCCGGGGCCACGATGCAAGTGACGAACACCGGCTCGTCCCCGAGCGGGGTCGCCGTCTGCCAGGCTCCAGCGGGAACGAGCGCCTGCGGACGCTGTCCCTTCTCCAGATCCATGCCCAGCACGAACGTCTCTCCCTTCTCCGGCTCGTCGCCTTTGCCGCCCAATGTCAGCAGAAGCGGACCTCCGGAATGGTACAGCCACAGCTCGTCCGACAGCACCTTGTGCCATGCCGACACCTCGCCCGGATGGAGCAGGAAGTAAACCGAGCTTGCCGACGCCCGCGCCCCGGAATAGGCTGCGCCGAGCACCTCGCGGGGAATCTCGAACGACGACTTCCACATTTCGCGGAACCATCCGCCCTCCACGTGCGGCTGCAGATCAAGCGCCTCGACCAGAGGCGACAACGTTTGGCTTGGCATGCGTTTCTCTCCTTTGGATCTCTCTATTTATCGCTATCTATTATACTGATTTTACGCCGAATGATCCGAATTGGACGAAAAAAAAGCCGGGCCCGTTCCCCGACCTTCGAGGAAAAGCGACGGCTTGAGGCGCGAGCGTCAGCTGCGAACCTTCTCCAGCGTATAGCGGTTCTCCGGGATCGGGAGGCCCAGGTTGCCTCGCAGCGTGTCGGCTTCGTACTCCGTACGGTAGATTCCCCGCTCCTGAAGGATCGGCACGACAAGCTCGACGAAATCGCTAAGCCCGCTCGGAACGTTCGAATGAATGATGAAGCCGTCCGCCGCGCTTTCCTCGTGCCAGAGCTGAATCCGGTCCGCGATCTGCTCCGGCGTCCCGAAGAACTCTCCTCTCGGCGTCGCGCTCTGAAGCGCTACCTGGCGAAGCGTAAGCCCCTTTTCCTTGGCTTGCTTCTTGATCTTGTCCGTTCCGCTGCGGAAGCTGTTGCTGCCGAGATCCCCGATATCCGGGAACGGCTCATCCAGAGGGTATCGCGAGAAGTCGAAGTGATCGAAGAACCGTCCGAGGTAGTTCAGCGCGTTCTCTATCGAGACAAGGCTCGCGATCTCTTGGTACTTACGCTCGGCCTCCTCCTCGGTTCGGCCGATGATCGGGCCGATGCCGGGCAGAATGACGATATCGTCCGGGGAGCGGCCCTCGAGCGCGGCCCGGCGCTTCACGTCCCGGTAGAATGCCTTCGCTTCTTCCAGCGTTTCGGGCCCGGTGAACACGGCGTCCGCTTCCTTCGCGGCGAGATTGCGGCCGCTCTCCGACGAGCCGGCCTGGAAGATAACCGGGTGGCCTTGCTTGGATCGAGCGATATTAAGCGGGCCCTGAACGGAGAAGTGCTTGCCCTTGTGATTCAGCGTATGCAGCTTCGACGGGTCGAAAAAGACGCCGCTTTCCTTATCCCGCACGAAGGCGTCGTCCTCCCACGAGTCCCATAGGCCGCGGGCCACCTTAAGAAACTCCTCGGCGATCTCGTAGCGTTCGTCGTGCGTCGGGTGATTCGCCCGGCCGTAGTTCAGCGCCGAGCCCTCCAGAGGGGAAGTGACGACGTTCCAGCCGGCGCGGCCCCCGCTGATATGATCGAGCGAGCCGAACTGGCGGGCAACCGTGAACGGCTCGCTGTAGGATGTGGACAGCGTGCCGACGACGCCGATCTTCGAGGTGGCGGCCGCAAGCGCCGACAGAATCGTCAGCGGCTCGAAGCGGTTCAGGAAGTGGGGGATCGACTTCTCGTTGATGTACAAGCCGTCCGCGATGAACACGAGATCGAACTTGCCCTCTTCCGCCTTCCGGGCTTGACTCTTGTAGAAGTCGAAATTGACGCTCGCGTCCGTCGGCACCTCCGGATGTCTCCACGCCGAAACGTTGCCTCCGACTCCGTGAATCAAAGCTCCGAACTTCAGTTTTTTTCTCGCCATCGGATCCGTATCCTCCTTTTTAGTGGAACGCCTTCGCCTTCAATTGCAGCTTGTAGCTCTTCACGAGAGTGTCGCCTTGCCGGACGTCCTTGTCATAATCCCGCTCGAAGCCGAGATATTCGTACAGACGGACTGCCGGAGCCATCACGTCCGACGTGTGAAGATGCAGCGTCTCCGCCCCCCATTCGGATGCGCGTCTGGCGCTCTCGCGCAGGATGGCCGTGGCGATGCCCTGTCCCCGGTGGGACGGGGAGACGGCCAGCAGCCGTATGATCGGGCTATGAATGCCAAGCTCCGGATCCCCGTAAGCTTCGGCCGAAGAATCGAAGAGAAGCGCGCTGCCGACGATTTCCCCGTTCAGCTCGGCGACCAGCCTAGCCTTGGGAGCTCCCCCGTCAACCGACGCCAGAATCGATTCCTTGTAAGCCTCCCAGCGATCGGGGATGTCGGAGGCGTACTGCTCGTAAGCCTCGATCAGGATTTTGCGAAGCTCTTCCCTGTCCGCCTCGGCGGCGTCGCGTATGCGAATCTTAGTTTCCGGCATGTCTCCGATCCCTCCATGGTCTCTTTATTGGCTCCGAACGCTGTCCGACGCTTCGGACAAGGCCAGCTTGATCCGGTCGATCTGCCCCAAGTGATGCTGCACGTGCTCGACGAAGGAGCGAACGACTTCGTTCAGTTTAACGGTGTCTCCCTTCGCGTTGACGGCCGTCTTCTGCCCGTCCTCCTCCGACAATCGGCGGAATAGCTGCGCGTTGTAGATCAACAGCGAACGGTAAAAAGTCAAAATCTCGGGAGCCGACGCTTCGTTGCCGTATTGGTTCGCCACCCAAGGATCCTGCTTGAAGGCGGGCAGGCGCTCCGCCGAGCCGGACAGGATCTCGCGGATCCGGAAGGAGACGACGATGTTGTGATCGGCCAGATGGGTGAGCACCTCGGCGATGCTCCATTTGTTCGCGGCTTCCTTCCACTTGAGCTGCTGCGGGGTGAAGTCCGCGATGGCGGCCTGCAGCTGGTCGTGCGTGTTCAAATATCGAGCGATCTCAAGCTCGCTTAGGCTCATATCGGTTACTCCTTTTCGGATGTCGTTAAGAAAGGATCGGTCCGCCTTATGGGCGCTATTCCGGGCTAAGCTTGTCGAGGCCGTCCTGCGCCAATCGGGCGAAGAAGGCGGCCGTGAGAGGAAGCGCCAGTTCGTCGATGTCGAAGGAGGGATGATGCCACTCCCGTGGACCCGAGGTTCCCATGAAGAAGAAGGCTCCGGGCACAGCCCGTCGATAATAGGCGAAGTCTTCTCCCGCGGGGGACGGCGTCGGCACGATCGCATGCAGTCCGACGCTTCGCGCCGATTCCGCCGCGACTTCGGCCCATCGCTTGTCGTTGATCACCGCGGGCGGCCCGTCGATCCACTTGACGGAAGCTTTCACCCCGAAGGCGGCGGCGATGCCCTCCGTCACTTGCTCGAACCGCTCCCTGACCGTGGAACGTACCTCTTCGTCGAACGTACGCAGCGTTCCGTCCAGAAGCGCGTGCTCCGGGATGACGTTCCACGAGGTGCCGCTATGGATTCGCGTCACGCTGATGACGGCGCTCTTGAGCGGGCTGACGTTGCGGCTCACGATCGTCTGCAGCGCCGCGATAAGATGGGCTCCGGCGACGATCGGGTCGACGCCCGCCTCGGGCACCGCCGCATGGCTGCCGACGCCCTCCAGCCGAACGACGAAGCCGTCCGCGGCGGCCATCAGCGGCCCTTCCTTGATGCCGATCGTGCCGACCGGCAGATCCGGCTTGTTGTGCAGGCCGAAGATGGCGCCGACGCCTTCGAGCGCCCCGCTCTCGATCACTTCGAGCGCTCCCTTCGCCTTCTCCTCGGCCGGCTGGAAGATAAGCCTTACGGTTCCGTTCAGCTCGCTCTCCTTCTCCTTCAGGAGGAAAGCGGCCCCGAGCAGGGAAGCCGTATGGTAATCGTGACCGCAGGCATGCATGCGGCCGGGCACTCGCGACGCGAACGGCAGCCCCGTCTCTTCCTGTACCGGAAGCGCATCGATATCGGCTCGCAGAGCGATCGTCGGCCCCGGCCGCTTCCCGCCGATCTCGGCGATAACGCCTGTGCGAAGCGAGTAATCGAGAATGCGGATTTGCTCCTCCGCCAGCCACTCCCGAATCGCGTCGGTCGTGAGAAATTCCTCATGCGACAGCTCGGGATTCGCGTGCAGCTGCCGCCGGATGGCGATCAGCCTTGTCGCAAGCTCCTCGCGCAGGATTTTATCCTTCGTTGCGCCGTTCATAGGGTTTCCCTCCTTCTAAGCCTGCCGGATCGGCGCGAACGCCTCGTGAAGCAGCTCGATCGAACGCTTGCGCAGCCCGAAGTCCTTAATCGGGGTCGTCGCGATGATCTCGTCTATGCCGAGACGGCTTTGGAGCTCGAGCAGCCTTGCGCGGACCGTCTCCTTCGTCCCCTTCGCCACGTCCGCGTCCTTCACATCGATCTCGTAGGACTCGTTCGCTTGGCGGACGAATTCCGCCGCTTGCTCGAGAGTGCCGACCGTCACCGTGCGGCCGCTCTCCAAGCGGATCTTCACGATCTTGAGCTCCTCGGCCAGCTCCGCCGCCTCTTCATCCGTCTCCGCGACAAGCACGGAAGCGGCCAGAAGCACATGAGGCGACGTTCCCTTCGCTGGGTTAAACTTCTCTCGGTACGTCCTGATCGCTTGCTCGGCAACGGCCAGATCGCTGTTGATGAACAGCGCGAACACGTACGGCCGCCCCAGCTCGGCGGCCAGCTCCGCGCTGGCTGCGCTCGCTCCGAGCTGGTACAGCTCCGGCGAAATCGTCGGCTTCGGCGTGACGCGGATGCCGGCAAGCGGATGCTCCTCGGGCAGCGTACCGTACAAGAATTGCTCGAGCTCCTTCAACTTCTCGCCCAGCGAGAGAGGCTCCGTCACGCCGCGCTGAAGCGCCTTCGTGGAATTCGGAAGGCCGCCCGGGGCGCGCCCGATGCCGAGATCGATGCGGCCAGGCGCGAGCGCCGACAGCAGATTGAAGTTCTCGGCGACCTTGTACGGGCTGTAATGCTGAAGCATGACGCCGCCCGAGCCGAGACGGATCCGGCTCGTGTTCGCCGCCAGATGCGAGATCAGCACCTCCGGCGAGGAGCCGGCAAGCTGATCCGAATCGTGGTGCTCGGATACCCAAAAGCGGTGGTAGCCGAGCCGGTCGGCCAGCTTCGCGATCTCGATCGTATTCCGCAGAGCCTGCTCCGCCGTCTCCCCGGGGCCGATCAAGCTCTGATCCAGAATGCTTAGTTTTAAGGTCATTCGCCTTCTCCTCCTCTGATTGAACCTAAATGAAGCCTTTATCCGTCTTGCTGAAGCCTCTCCTATCAAATCGAATAGCTGGCCTCCGGAGTGATTCGCTTCAGGAACTGCTTCGTTCTCTCTTCCTTCGGCCTCGCGAAGATCTCTTTGGGATCGCCTTCCTCGATCACTAAGCCTTCGTCCATGAACACGACGCGGTTCGCCACGTCTCTCGCGAAGCCCATCTCGTGCGTGACGACGATCATCGTGATGCCTTCCTTCGCGATCCGGCGGATGACCTCGAGCACCTCTCCGACCAGCTCCGGGTCCAAGGCCGACGTCGGCTCGTCGAACAGGATCACCTCCGGCTCCAGCGCCAGAGCTCTCGCGATGCCGACCCGCTGCTGCTGTCCTCCGGACAGTTGACTCGGATAAGCGTCGATCTTCGAGCCCAGCCCCACCTTCTCCAGGACGGAGATGCTCTTCGCCCGTGCCTGCTCCTTTGGGATTTTCCTCACGACGACGAGTCCTTCCATCACGTTCTCCAGCGCGGTCTTATGCCGGAACAGGTTGTAATGCTGGAACACCATCGCGGACTTCAGGCGCAGAGCGTGAATCTCTTTCTTGGAAGGATGCTTGCCGTCCGCCTTGAAGTCCCCGATCGCCACCGTCCCTCCGCTCGGCTTCTCCAGGAAGTTGATGCACCTTAGCAGCGTCGTTTTGCCGGAGCCGCTCGGTCCCAGAATCGCGACGACCTCCCCCTTCCCGACCGTCAAATCGATGCCCTTCAGCACTTCGTGGCGGCCGAACGCCTTCGTAATCCGGCTGAGCTGGATCATGCGACCCCTCCTCTGTTGTAAACGTTGATTCGGCGTTCGATTCGCGACGCCAGCTGCTCGATCAGGACGGTAAGCCCCCAGAAAATAAGCGCCGCGGCGAGATAAGCCTCGAAGAACTTCCAATTCGTCGATGCGACGATCTGCGCCTTCGCCATGATCTCGACAACGGATACCGTGAACGCCAGCGTAGAGCCGTGCAGCATTCCGATCAAGCTATTCGACAGATTGGGAAGGCTCGCGGCAAGCGCCTGCGGGAACACGATCCGGCGGAGCGCCTGCGGCGTCGTCATGCCGATCGAATAGGCGGCCTCCAGCTGCCCCCGGTTCACGGCGAGCAGGCCGGAGCGAACGACTTCGGACATATAGGCGCTGGCCGTAATCGTAAAAGCGATAAGCGCGAACGCAAGATAAGGAATCGATACCGACCGGAACGAGGAGCCGAGACTCTCCGAGACCGCGTCGACGATAGCGGGAAGGCCGAAATAAATGAGAAGCAGATGGGTAATCATCGGGGTGCCGCGGATAAAGGTGACGTAGCCGGCCGCGATCTGGCTTAGCACGGGAACCCGGTAGAGGCGCAGAAGCGCGATTCCCGTCCCGATCAGGAACCCGCCGAGCACCGATACGGCGGTGATGAGCAGCGTCGTGGGAATGACGGACAGCAGCTGGACGAAAGCCGTCCAGATAAAAGCGGGATCCAGCTTCATGCCCGACTCCTCCCTTCTTGGGCTCGCGCCGTCTTGGCCAGTAACCCTCGCAGGCTTGGAGCTCGCCTCCATCCGAACCTTTTCCCGGAATCCGTCTCTCTCCGGTCATGCTTCAGCAATCGCCGCTCCAGCAGCAGAAAAACTTTCTCCAACGCGAAGCTGATGACGAAGTAAATGACCGCCAGGGCGATGTACGTCTCGACGAAATGCTGGCTCAGCGTAATAAGCGTCTGCGCCTTGCCCGTCATCTCCATGACTCCGAGCGAGAAGGCGAGCGAAGTATCCTTGAGAGTGGCGATGACCAGATTCGCGAACACCGGAAGCGAAATCGCGAACGCCTGCGGAAGCACGATGCGGACAAAAGCCTGGAAGCCGCTCATCCCGACGGAATAAGCCGCTTCGACTTGGCCTCGGTCCACCGCCGTCACCCCGGCCCGAATCATCTCCGAGAGATAGGCTCCGGCGTGCAGGGAATACGTCAGTACGACGAAGACGAGCACCGGCGTCCGGGTCACGTCCGCGTGAACGAGCTTAAGAAGCTCGGGAAGTCCGTAGTAGATCAGGAACAGCTGAATCAGAATCGGCGTGCCCCGAAAAAACGAAACGTATACTTGCGAGACGCGCTGCAGGATCGGTACCTTGTAAAGCCGGGGAAGGGCGACGAGAAAGCCGAAGCCCAATCCCAGCAATATAGACCAGCCAACGATCGTGAGCGTGAGGCCCAGCGTGGACAGCAGCTTGGGAAAATAATCGAACACGTACGCGATATCGAACTTGGCGCCCGGCATACCCGATCCCCCTCCCCTGAGAGCATTCGTTTACTTGATATCCTGGGTAAAGTCGGCGCCGAGCCATTCCGTGCTCAGCTTGCTCAGCGTTCCGTCCGCTTTGATCTCCTTGATCGCTTCGTCGATCGCGTCGGCCAGCGTTTGCTCCTCCGGATCGTCCTTGCGGAAGACGAACAGGATATCCGCCGCGCTTAGGTGATCTCCGACCGACTTCAGCTTGCCTTCCGGATCGATAAGCGGCAGCGTGAAGTCCGGTCCGATCGTCGCGTCGACTCTTCCCGAAGAAATCTGGGTTACGTAATCCGCCGAGCCGCTGCCCGAATAAACGATTTTGATCGCGTTGTCGTGCTCCTTGTTGTAATTCTCGACGATCTGAGCCTCCGCGCTCGTCGCTCCCACGATAACCTTCTTGCCCTTCAGATCGTCGAGCGTTTGGATCGAATCGTTGTCCTTGGCGACGAGGATCTTGTTCTGCCAGTGAGCGTAAGGCTCCTTGTTGAACAGGTACTTCGCCTCGCGCTCCGGATTCTTCTCCATCTCGTGAGCGATAAAATCGATCTTCTTCGTCTCGAGGCTGAGCAGCAGGTTGGAGAAATCGTACGTTTGCAGCTCGAATTCGTACTCCGGCAATCGGTTGTCGATCTCGCGAACGAGCTCGACGTCGAAGCCGGTCAGCTTGCCGCTCTCGTCGAGAAAGGCGACCTTCGGGAACTGGGTTCCCGTCCCGACGATGATTTTCTTGACTTCCGCCGGAGCCGAGCTCTCGGCGCTTGCGCTAGGGGAAACCTCTGCCGTTCCGCCCGCTGCCGACGAGGACGCCGGCGCCGACTCCGTTGCCGGAGCCTGCGAGGCGCCGGAAGCGTTGTTCGAGCTATTGTTGCCGCACCCGCCCATCACCACGGCTAATCCGATTGCTGCCGTTAATACCGATAAGGACTTTTTCATTTTTGACCCCTCCACCCTCGTTAGCGTGATAACTTATAATTCCTACCTGTTAAGTTAGGATTATGTTGAACCTAATTTATCACCGGGGGCAGGCAGCGTCAATGCGACTCCCAATAGAGAAAATCTATCGATAAATACAACTTTTGAATCGTTCGCGTCAAACTCCCGTACGAGACTTCATCATCGAGGCGAATTCCTGGACGATCTCCGTATGCTCGCCTTGAAACGAGATCAGGCAGGTCTGCATGGAGATGCCCGACGTCTCGGGAAAATCGATCGGGAACAGCTTCCCCTCCGCCACCTCTTGGCTGGCGCAGATGCCCGGCAGGAAGCAGATTCCGGCTTTGCGCAGCACGAGCTTCTTCGCCGTCTCCGAGTTGTCCGTCTGGAATTCGATCCTCGGGGGCCGATTGAGCGATTCGAACACCCGGTGAATCCGCAGCCAGTCGAGCGCCCCGCATTCGAAGAAGACGAGCGGCTCGTCCCCGATCGCTTCGATGCTCAAGTTCTCCTCCCGAAGAAAAGGGTGACCCTCGTACACATGCAGCCGGATCGGGTCGAGCAGCAGCTTGACGGAACGAATCTCCGGATGGTTCACAGGCCGCGAGAAGGCGATGTCCACTTCCTTGTTCAGCACCTTGGCCGCCAGCTCGTCGGTCGTTCCGGTCTGCAGCTTGAACCGGATCTGCGGATATTTCTCCCTCATGGCGGGGAGCAAGCCCGGAATCAGATAGTTGGCGACGGACACCGTGCAGCCGATTCTCAGCTCGTTCGGCAGCTGCTTTTTGTACTGAACATGCTCCTTGCCTTTGCGATAAATTTGAAGGAGCTGCTGCGCGTACGGAAGGAATCGCTTGCCTTCTTCGGTCACCTGCACCTGCTTGCCGATCCGGTCGAACAGACGGCAATTCAGCTCCCGCTCCAGCGATTGAATGCGCGCCGTCACCGAAGGCTGCGACAGAAACAGCGCGTCCGCCGCCTTGTTGAAGCTGCCGTAATGAATCACGTACACGAACGCTTCCATGTTCTCGATGTTCACCCGATCACTTCCTACTTTTCCGATTAAATAACTATGTTATTAGGTTGAATCCATGGTACGCTCGATTAGCTTTATCTGTCAATATCCGGTCTTCGTTTGCAATCGGGTTATCTTGAGCCGTCGCAAAAAAAAACGCCCCGCAAGGGACGGCAAACCATCTATTTGCTTTTATTGCGGACGCGTCGGACAGAAGCCGGGATTGGCCGCGCACAGAGCGGACGTATAAGCGGGATCCTTCTTCGCCAGCTCCCAGAAGTAACTGCCGATCACGTGATTGCCGGACATCGTCCTCTTGCGGAACTCCATCGTATGGACGGTGCGGACGTGCCGATATTCGTAGACCTTGCTGCTTCGCGGCAGCCGGAAAACGATCGGCGGAAGATAGGGGACCGCGTCGAACAGGTTGCTGACCCGATGGGAGTTCGGAACCGCATCCATGAACGCCCGAACGAAGCTTGGATCTCCGGCTCTCGGCGACCCGAACGTGTAGACGGCGCAGGAGCGAAAAGACACGTTCGTCGCGACGTCCAGCGCGCACAGCGTAGCCAGCGCTCCTCCGAGGCTGTGTCCCGTGACGACCAGCCTCTTCTCTTTGCTGAGACGGGCAAGCGCGCTCATTATGCCGGCTCTCGCCGACTTATAGATCTGGGTAAAGCCGCGATGCGTCTGCCCCGCATGGCGGCAATAGGGGTACTTCATCTGGTACGCGATCGCGTCGGACAGCCAATCGGACGTCGAGCTCGTACCGCGGAACGCGATGACGACCTCTTCCTCCGATTCGAGGATGAAGCCGAAAAGCTCGCGATTGCGATTCAGCGACTGGGCGTCGAACGCCGCCACCGCCGCATAAGGAGCAGGAACGATGAAGCTGCCGTCCGGATGATCGTATTGCTTATACGTCTGACCGCACATGCCCGCCAGCAGAATGGCCCTGCGTACGTCGAATCCGTTCGTTCCCATGCCCCTTCCCTCCTCGCCTATATTTTATTAGGCGAAGGGGACGGTTGTGCTTGGCATAATGGCAAGCACAAAAGGAATCTAGCGGTATCGACCGCCTGACGTCTTCGCTAACTCAGTGCTAGCGAATGTAGGGTACGGGGCGCACCACTTTGGCGGATTTGCGCCTCTGCTAGAACTAGACCGATGAATTTCCGAATCAGCCGTCGTCTAATTAAACGAAGACATCAATGACAACCAAATTCATTTAACGATGGGGTGTATGAAAATGGCATTAACGTCCGCATTCACGAGCTTCAACCTGCCTGTAAAAAACGTGGAACAATCAAAAGCGTTCTTCACCGGACTCGGATTCGAGCTCAACCCGCAATTCCCCGATAACGAGACTTCGGTAGCCATCGTGATCGGCGATAACCTGCAGGTCATGCTGATCAATCAAGCATTCTTTAATACGCTCACGGAGAAGGAATCCGTCGATACGAGCAAGTATGCGCAGATGACGATCGCATTGGCCTTCGAGAGCCGGGAAAGGGTCGATGAAATCGTGAATACCGCGGTCTCCTTGGGCGGGAAATTGCACGCTGAACCTGAAGATCATGGGTTCATGTATCATTGGGGCTTCGTGGACTTGGACGGACATCTGTGGGCCATTAACTACATGAACATGGATGCGGCACAAGGTTAAGGCTAACGGAGAGCATGCTCGTACTAGGGTTCAAAAAGAAAGACGCCGGGCATCTTTCCGGCGTCTTCTTCTTGATGATTAGTTTTGCTCGGTATAGGCTTTGAAGTTATCCATGATCGCTTGCCAGCCTGCTTTCTGGAACTCGACGGGATTGGAGCTTTCCGCGTCGAACGTTTCAATGACCTTCGTCTCGTTGCCTTGATCGACGAAGGCAATATCCACTCTTCTCTCGTCTCCGAGGGTGTAGCCGATCGCCTCGTGGCGTTTCACGACGTCGTAGACGCCTGCAAAATCAAAACCCATGCTGCCATCCTTCGCTTCCATCCGCGTCGAAAACTTGCCGCCGACCCGCAGATCGTTCTCGGCTCTCGGCGCATGCCAGTCCTCGGACGCTTGGTTCCACTTCGTAATATGGTCCGGCTCGGTCCAATAGCGCCATACCTTCTCGATAGGGGCTTGAATGACGGCTTGCACGGTTACTTTCGTCGGTTGACTCGTTTCCATTTTAAATGGACACCTCTCTCGTAAAATTCGTTGTTTGGTTTATTCTCAATGATATAGACGTAAGCCAATGACGAAATTCATCGGTCGAGTCGTTCTGGCAGCCCAAATCGCGAAAATAATTCGGCGTTGATGAAATTTTGAACGTGCAGGATTCGATCTTCTTTGGTTTCGATGACGTGGATGCCCCAGGGCACCAGGCTGTCGTTCTCCTTGCCCGGCATATACTGGGCCAATGCCGGATAACCGCCATTCACCGTAACGGGCACGAATCGCGAACCCTCGCAATGCCAGCGCGTAAGCGAATAGAAGGCGGATAAATCGTCCTTGCCGCGAATCCACATCTCGAAGGGGGGCATCAACATGCAGCCCTCCTCGTGAAACAGCGCGACAAGCGCGGCAATATCGAATCGCTCGAAGGCCTCCACGTACCGGGACAGAAGCTGCGGGTCCGGCTGTGCGTCCATCCTGCTGAGTTCATCGGAACGAAGCTGCGTCCGGTCCATCGTCTCTCGGGCTCTCTGCAAGGCACTGTTCACCGCCGCGGGCGACATCGCCAACGTGTCCGCGATCTGCTTGGAGGACCATTCGAATACATCCTTCAAAATAAGTACCGCGCGTTGCCGCGGAGGCAAGGTCTGCAAGAGAGCGATGAAGCACAGTTGAAGCGTATCTTTGCGGACGAGCCGATCCTCCGGGTTGCCTCCGAAGTCGGGAGACGGCCAGATCCACGAGGCGTCCGGCCGCGTATCGCGCGGCTCGACGATGGCGGCGGCCGGATCGAACAAGTCGATGGGAAGCGCGCGGCGCTTGGATTGTCTCAGCTTGTCTAAGCATATATTCGATGCAATCCGATAGACCCAAGTTTTGAACGAAGATTCCTGTCTGAACGTGCTCCCGCTCTGCCAGACCCGAATGCTCGTCTCCTGAACGGCATCGTCCGCATCGTCCATAGAGCCCAGCATCCGGTAACAGAACGACAATAAGCCCGGCTTCAAGCTTGCAAATAAAGGTTCGTCAAATGCGGTCTCGTTCATCGCGGCCTCCCTTAATGATCTCCACAGCTCTACCGGCATTTACTCCCACCGGGGAGCACGCTCCAACGAGACCGGCTTATAAATCTCGAGCGTATGCCCCGTCGGCGAGGGAATGCCGTCCGTCCCGATCCGGAAGGAGACGATCCGGTTCGAGTCCTGAAGCGCGCTTAGCAGCCAATTATCGCCGAACACGGCGAAGCTGCGCGGAGTCTTGCCTCCCGCGGACACGTGGCCGAGCGGCTCCAAACGGCCGTCCTCGAGGACCCGATAGGCCGCAAGGCTGTCATGCCCCCGGTTCGAGGCATACAGATAGGCGCCCGACTCCGTCAGATGAATGTCCGCGCAGGTATTCTCGCCTTCGAATCCTTCGGGAAGCGTGGTCGCCGTCTGCAACGGAACAAGCTCGCAGGCGTTCGCCCGATATTCGTACGCGGTCACCGCGCAGCTCAGCTCCTCGACGACGTAGACGATCGGCAGAGCCGGATGGAACGCGGTATGGCGAGGTCCGGCCCCGGGCGTCGTATCGAAGCGGCGGCGCAGCGTCAGCTTGCCCGCCTCCTCGTCGATGCGGTAAACGTACAGCCCGTCCGTTCCCAAGTCGCAGACGATCCAGTCCCGAGTGCCCGGAACCGGGAAAATCGAATGGGCGTGAGCCGCCTCCTGACGATCGCTTCGAACGCTGCTTCCTTCATGCTTCGCTTGGTCCGAGAGCGGCCCGATGGAGCCGTCCTCCTCGATCGGATACAGGCAGACGCTGCCGGACGAATAGTTGACGGCGACGAGCCACCTGCCCGACGCGTCGACGCGAAGGTGGCATGGATCGTTCCCCTTGGAGGGCTGCCGGTTCAGCTCGGTCAACGTCTCCCCTTCCGAAGAGTACCGATAGGAGACAACGGCCCCCTCAGCCGTCTCGCTTACCGCATAGACATACGTCTTGCTCGGGTGCACGGCTACGAACGACGGATTTTCCGCCCCCGATACGCCGTTGATTCTCCTGAGTTCCCCCGTCTCGGCGTTTAACCGGACCAGATGAATCCCTTCGCGTTCGGACGAATCATAAGTTCCGACAATAATAGGACCGATAATGGGCTCGCTAATTGGCATGGCAACGATACCGCCTTTCTGGAATTGAGGCTTCACGCGATAATTATACCATCTTTCGGAAGCCGAATCGGGAAGCAGTTGAATAGAATAGGGATAAAATCGCATGGGCGAAAAAAGGGGCTGGGAGCATGGGACGCGGGAGCGCGGTTTATCGGAGGCTGATGCTGTCTCTATTCGGGAACCGGATGCTGGGGAGACTGATTTCGAGGCACGGCGCCCGGCTTGCCGGACGCTTCGTTGCCGGCCGGGACCGTACGAGCGCCCTGCTCGTCGTCCAGAGACTGAACCGGCTCGGCATCGCGGCCACGCTCGACCACCTGGGAGAATCGGTTCGCAGCCTGGAGGAGGCCGCGGGCTTCCGGGAGGAATATCTCCGGCTGCTGGACGGCATCAAGCTGCAGAAAGCGAAGGCCACGGTCTCGGTGAAGCCGACCCAGATGGGACTCGCGCTCGATCCGGAAGCATGCTTCCGCAACGTCCGGCAAATCGCGGAACGAGCCAAGAAGGCGGGTACCTCCGTCTGTCTCGACATGGAGGATTCGAGGTATACGGAGTTGACGCTCGAGCTCGTCCGGCGGCTGCACGACGAAGGCCATAGGAACGTTACCACGGTGCTTCAATCGTACCTCTATCGCAGCGAAGAGGATGCTTCCCGGCTGCTGGAGGAAGGAATCCCGCTGCGGTTGGTTAAAGGCGCCTATCAAGAGAAAAAGGAGATTGCCTATCCGAATTCGGAAGACATTCTCCTTCAATTGCTGAAGCTGATTCGGCTTCATCTGGAACAAGGCGTCTTCGTCGCGATCGGCTCGCATGACGACCGGGTGATCGGCGAAGTTCGAGCCTATGCCGAGAAATTCGGCATCGACCGAAGCCTGTTCGAGTTCCAGATGCTGTACGGGCTGCGCATGAACGTTCAAGCCGAGTTGGCCCAAAGCGGATATCAGGTCCGATGCTACGTGCCGTACGGCAGGCAATGGTACCCTTACTTCACCCGAAGGCTTGCCGAGAAGCCGTCGAATCTGTGGCTGGTCGTTCGGAATCTGTTCCGTTAAGAATACCTTCCGTCAAGCTTGATCCGCGATCGGGAACCAACCCGGAGTATGGACGATTTTGTTCCACAGAGGATCGGAGATTCCCAATTTCTCTTGATCGTTTAATGACAGCTCGGTACGAATCTCGTTTTCCTTGCCGCTAGCCACCTTCCGAACCCAATCCGGATCGATAATCAGTTCCCGTCCGAGCGCGATGAGAGGAACGCCTGTCCGCAGCGCTCCAACGGCCTCGTCGGGCGTGCGTATCGAGCCTACGCCGATTAAGGGAACCCTTGGCCCGACAAGCTCATGAAGGATCTCCATTCGGGAACGATCGTCCTCCACTCCGCGTCTCGGCTTGGACCAGAAGTTCAATAAAGAGACATGCAGATAATCCAACTCTTTGTTCGCGAGGGCATCCGCCAATTTTAACGTATCCGCCATGGTAATGCCGGGCGTCGTTTCTTCTTCCGGCGACAGCCGATAACCGACCAGGAACGGCCGTTCGGCGTGTTCGGCCGCGGCTTTCAACACTTCATCCACGACGGCGAGCGGGAACGCCATTCGCCGGTCCGCGTCTCCTCCCCAACGATCGTCCCGCCTGTTCGTGTAAGGCGAGAAAAATTGTTGAAGAAGAAACCGATTCGCCCCGTGAATCTCGACCCCGTCGAACCCCGCCTCGATCGCCCGTCGGGTGCTGGCTCCGAACGCGCGAACGATCTCCAGAATCTCGTGGTCTTCGAGCGCCCGAGGGATCGCGCTCGCTCCTTCTTTGGCCACCGCGCTTGCGCCGACGATCTCGCCGCCCGCCGCTTCCGGCGAGCTTTCGCGGCCGCCGTGAAAGAGTTGGAGGATCGCTTTCGCCCCATGCTTCTTCATTGCCGCCGCTACGCGCTGCAAGCTGGGAATCGTCTCGTCGCGATCCGCCGCCAACTCCCCGCCGAATACCTTGCCGCTAGGCGCGACGGTCGTGCTTCCGGTAACCGCCATTCCGACGCCGTTCGTACGGCTTTCGTAGTACGCGATCAAATCGTCGGATGCCACCCCGTCTTGCCGGGAAAAAGAAATCGTCATGGGCGCATGCACGACGCGGTTCATGACTTCGACGCCGCTCCTGAATTTGTAAGGTTCCATTAATGGTTGATAGGCAGGGTTCATCGTAATCCGCTCCTTTTGTTGTCTGTGCTTAATCTTCTTTAGGCGCGTTGGCCTAGATATTCGCTCTCGTAGATCTTCTTCACGCGCTCCAGGATCGTCCGATCCTGTTCCTTGAATTTTAAATCCGCAGCTTGGCCTTTGATCAGGAACAATCCGGTCTTGTCGCGATGTTCGCCTAGAGCGCCCTCGTACAGTCGGCCCGCTCCGTGGGTAGGCGGCGAAAAAAACAGCTTCATGAGCGGTTTTACATAAAAGGGCAGTCCGGACTTTTTGTCTTTGCGCAGCGTGTTGTTGCTTCCGGGGTCTACGCTTCGGATCCGAATGCCGTCCCGAGCCAACAACTCCGGCGCGACGGCGTGCGTCCACAGCGACAGGGCCAGCTTCGAGGAGGCGTATGGCCCGATCAGCTTGCGGAACGTTTTCGGGCGCTCCAGGATGTCGATGCTAAGCTCTTTAACCATCTTCGTCGCGGCGGAGGATGTGTTGATCGCCGTTTTGTGCCGGCCTTTGGCCAGAAGGTCCTTCAATTCCATCAGAACGATGTAGGGAACGACTGTCATCAGCTCGAAGTGCAGCTCTCGCCCCTGCTTGGAATAACTCAGCTCGTTAAAGCTCCCGCCTGCGTTATTGAATAAGAGATCGATCCGCTCCTCCTTCTCCTTGATTTCTTCCAACGTCCGCCTCAATGCGGCAAAATCGGAAAGATCGGCCGTGCGGTAAACGCGCAGACGACCGTCATTCGCGGCGCTCCGCAGCCCCTCGTCTTCCTCCGGAAGGCTAGAGCGGTTCAGCGCGATCACCTGCCAGTTGTCCGCCAGCAATCTTCGGGTTAACTCCAACCCTATCCCGTTGCTCGCTCCCGTTATCAGCGCGATATTTTCTCGTTGATCCGTATTCATGATTCTCCACTCCTTTGTGTCGCCCGGGCTCTTGCTCCCGGTATCGACCATTGTAGAAGTTGGAGTCGACTCCAAGTCAATACGGGACTTTACCGCTTGACTTGGAGTCGACTCCAAGAGTTATAATGCTATAAAATCGTCTTTGCGGGAGGTCATGGAGATGCGGGACGAACAAACGTATTCGATCAAGCAAGCCGCCGGGCAAACCGGAATCTCCGAGGATACGATCCGTTATTACGAGAAGATCAAGCTGCTGCCTCGGGCAGACCGGAAGGGCAACGGACATCGCGTCTACCGTGCGGAGGACATTCATACGCTTCGGCTGATCGCCTGCCTGAAGAAGTCGGGGATGCCGCTCGATGCCATGGGGCCGTTCCTCGCGGTCTCGGCCGATGCCGACCCCGCGGAATATCCCGAGCTGGTGGAGAGCTTAAAGAGCCATCGGGAAAGCATCGTGAGCCAAATCGCCTCGCTTCAGCAGCTCGTCGATTTTATCGACATGAAGCTCGAGGAAGGAAGATATCGCAAGGATTGCTCGACGGAGAGCCGGGAAGCCGAAGCGGGGAGCGAAGGCGGAGAATCGAAGCCAAGGCCCGTCTCTCCCGCCGAGATGAGTTACTTCTCTTTATCCGGAAAATAAAATAAGGCGACCGCCCCGGACGAATCAATCTCGTCTTCGGCGGTCGCCTTTGCTATCTATCGTTATCCCAAGCGAATCAGATGCTTCGTGAACGAAGTGAGCACCTCCGCCGTGCCGTCCTCGCGGATGTACAGATCGTCCTCGATGCGGACGCCGCCGATCTCCGGCACGTAGATGCCCGGCTCGACCGTGAACAGCAGCCCGGTCTCAATAAGGTCCCGGTTCTCCCCGTGAAGGGACGGGTACTCGTGGATGTCCATCCCGAAGCCGTGGCCGACGCGGTGGGTGAAGTACGGTCCGTAGCCTCTCGCGGCGATCTCGTCTCGCGCCGCTTTGTCGACGGAAGCGATCGTCCGGCCCGCGCGGGCGGCTTCGATGCCGCGCAGGTTCGCGGCATGGACCGCTTCATAGATGGCTTCCTGCTCCGCGGTTCCTTCTCCCATGAGGAACGTGCGGGTGATGTCGGAGCAGTAGCCTTGGACGACGACGCCCATGTCGATCAGCAGGAAGTCGTTCTCCTCGATCTTCGCGTTCTCCGGCACGCCGTGCGGCAGGGCGGAGCGGCGTCCGGTCAGCACGATCGTCTCGAACGACGGCTTCTCGGCGCCGAACCGCTTCATCTGGTATTCCAGCTCGGCGGTCAGCTCCAGCTCGGTCATGCCGGCTTCAACGTGCGTAAGCGCATGGTTCATGACCTTCTCGATCGTCTCGATCGCAAGCCGTACCTTGGCGATTTCCTCGCTCGTCTTGCGCATCCGCATGCCTTCGAGGAACGGAGTCAGATTGAAGAATCGGACTCCGGGAGCGACGGCTTGGAGGCTCTCGGCCTTGTCGACCGTAACGTTGTTCTTCTCGATGGCGAGGCTGGCGACGGAGCTGCCCAGCTTCTTCCGCAGCTTCTCGTACGGATTCTCGGTGTCGCTTACCGGCACGATCGCCTCGACCGTCCCTTGCTCGCCGGCCGATTGGGCGTCGAGCTCCGGCGCGAACAGCGTCTCTTCCTCCGAACGCGAATCCAAGAGCAGCGCCAGGAACCGTTCATGCGGGTCCGAACGGAATCCGGTCACGTAATAAATCATGGACGGGGACGTGATCAGAGCCGCTTCGATCCCGTTCTCCTTCAGATGCCGGATGACCCGCTTCCGTCTCGTATGATAGACAGTGCTCATTTTCTAACCTTCTCTCTTGTAATCGCTAATGGCGCGAAGGAACTCCGCCCCGTACTTCGCGTACTTCGCTTCCCCGAGGCCTTTGACCTCCCGCATCCCGCGCTCGTCGGCCGGCATCCGCTGGCACATGTCCCGCAAGGTCGCATCGTTGAAAATGATAAAGGGCGGAACCCCCTCGCGAGTGGCCAGCTTCTTGCGCAGGTCCCGAAGCCGTTCGAACAGCGCTTCGTCGTACGGCTCGTGCGAGCCATCCTGCCGGCCGCTACCGTAACGAGAGCGGCTCTTCGTCGCCTGAGCTTCCGGTTCGACTCGGCTAAGAACCTTCTCGGTTCCTTCGATGACGCCCCGCACGCGCTCGGCCAATTGAACGACGGGGTACTGGCTGTCCGTCAGCTTCAGGTACCCGTCCGCGATCAGCTCGTGAATGAGCCGGACAAGCTCCTTCTCCGGCGTGGACTTCATCATTCCGTATACCGACAGCGAGTCGAACCCGAACTGGCGGATCTTCGCGTCGTTCGCTCCACGCAGCACCTTGGCCGTGAGCGTGACTCCGAAGCGCTGCCGCATCCGGGCCACGCAGGAGAAGATGATCTTCGCTTCCTCGGTCATGTCGCGAAGCTCGCGGGTATCGGTGCAGTTGCCGCAGCGGCCGCACGGCTCTCCTCCCTCTTCGCCGAAGTACCGGACGATGCTGCGCTGAAGGCAATCCGACGTGTTCGCGTATTCCACCATATCGTGAAGCAGCCGGTAGTCGTTCCGCTTCCTCTCCTCGTCCGCTTCGCTCTGCTCGATGAAGAACTTCTGTGTCACCGTGTCCGCGGCCGAGTAGAGCAGCACGCACTCGCCCGGCTCTCCGTCCCGTCCCGCGCGCCCGGCTTCCTGATAGTAGGCTTCGAGGTTCTTCGGCATGTTGTAGTGAACGACATATCTCACGTTGGATTTGTCGATGCCCATGCCGAACGCGTTCGTCGCGACGATGATCTGAAGATCGTCTCTAAGGAACGCGTCCTGAACCTCGGAGCGCTCTTCCTCGGTCAGACCGGCGTGGTACTTGCCGACCCGCATTCCGAGGCTCGCCAGATGCTGCTGGCACGCCTCGACCTCCCTACGGGTCGCCGCGTAGACGATGCCCGATTGGCCGGGACGCTCCCGGATGTACTTCACGAGAAAGTCGCGCTTGTCCGCGTTGCGGACGACCGACAGCGCCAGGTTGTCCCGCGCGTAGCCCGTCGTCAAGCGAACGGGCGCGTGCAGGCGCAGCCGCTCGAGGATGTCCTCCTTGACGACGTCCGTCGCCGTCGCGGTGAACGCCGCCATGATCGGCCGGCGCTCCAGATAAGGAAGAATGCGGACGATGCCCATGTAGCTCGGCCGGAAGTCGTGCCCCCACTGCGAGACGCAGTGCGCTTCGTCGACGGCGATGAGCGGCACTTCGATTCGGCTGATGAGGCCGAGGAACCGTTCCGACTCCAGCCGCTCGGGAGCGATATAGACGAGCTTATAGCGTCCGTCTTCGATCGCTCGGAGCCGTTCGCTCGTCTCCTTGCCCGACAGGGAGCTGTTGATATAAGTGGCGGGAATCCCCGTCTCCGTCAGGGCATCTACCTGATCCTTCATCAAGGAGATCAGAGGGGAGACGACCAGCGTAACGCCGGGCAGCAGCACGGCCGGGACCTGGTAGCAGATCGACTTGCCCGCGCCGGTCGGCATGATTCCGAGAACGTCCCGGCCTTCCAGGATCGCTTGGATGACGGTCTCTTGTCCCCGGCGGAACGAATCGTAGCCGAAGAAGCGGCTCAGCGCCCGTCTGGCATCGTCGAGACGGTTCGGATTCGGATAGGCTTCCGCGCTCATGAATGGGCCTCCTTCCGTTCGAAGGAGAGGAGCGGCGAAGGCTCGCCGGCGAAATAAACGTCCAGCACGTGAAGGGCGCGAGTGCAGACGGTATATAAAAGCTTGCGGTCCTGCTCTCTTCCGTATTTCTCCGCCGAAGCGTCCCAGACGATCACCGCGTCGAATTCGATCCCCTTCGATAGATAGGAAGGGAGGATCGAGATGCCAGGCGGCAACTTCGCTGAGCCTCCGGTCACGAGCGTAACCGGCGTCTCTTCGGATAACCGCTCCTTGATCAAGGCGCTGGCATCTCCGCACTCGACGGCCGTCTTGGCGATGATGCCGATGGTCGCGTAGCCCGCGGCCAGCAGCTCCTCCGCTCTCTTCGCGACCCTCTCCGCCAGCTCGTTGTTGTCGCGGCAGGAGAGAACGCTCGGTTCCTCGCCGTCCCGGTTGAACGGGGTAATGTTCGCCGCGTCTTCCGGCTTCAGGATCCGTTTCGAGAACTCGACGATCGGCCGGGTCGACCGATAGCTTGTCGTCAGCCGCCAGACGGCGGTTTCTTCCTCCGGCACCAGCCGGGTCCAGCCGCCGAAGCCCCCGCTCTCCTCCGCTTGGGCGTAGATCGCTTGATTGAAGTCTCCGAGCACCGTCAGACGCGCATGAGGAAACCTGCGCTTCAAGAATGCGGCTTGGAACGGAGAATAATCCTGCGCCTCGTCGACGAACAGGTGCTTCACTTCGCCTTCCACCTTGCGAAAGCCTTCCAGCGCCTCCATGACGAATAGAAGCGGAGTCGCGTCTTCATAGTCGATCGTCTTGCGGCCGAGCGTCTCGTCCGCGCGCATCGCCATCCACTCGTACTTCGGCGGCAGCTTGCCGTCCGGCGCGCACGCCGTAAACAACGTACGGCTGCGGAACAGCTCGCGGTACGTCGCCATCGGGTCCATGAAGCGGAAGCCCTTCACGGCCTTGCGCAGAGGAGCGATCGAATTCTCCGCGACTCTGCGTTTCAGCAGATCGGTCATCCGGTCCTCGTCGTCGAAAGCCTCGTCGTGGAAGCCGCCTTGTTTTCTAATCTGAACGTAAACTCGCTGGATGTCCTCGTCGTCCGCGAGCTCCGCCGCTTCCTCTAGCCACGTCTCGCCGATCTGGCTCTCGATCCAAGCGTTGAGGCGCTCGTTCAGCCATTTTCTCAGCTTGATAAGCCGGTCTCCGAAGTCCTCTTGAGCGAAATCGCCGTAATACTTCGCCGACATCTCCTCCGTCGAGACGATCGTATCTCCCCGGAAGCGAAGCGGACGGAAGCGCACTCCTTGCTTCTTAAGACGCTCCAGGTAGTTCCGCACCGTCGCGAAGAAGTGCTCCGAGCCCTTGTAGCGGGCCGCCGCCTCGCGCGAATCGCCTTCCGCCGTGCCGCTGGCGGCCGCGAGCTCCTCGGTCTGCTCGAACAGGTCCTCGACCTCCCAGCGGCGGCCGAGCCGGGACTCGATCAGCTCGCGGAACGTCATCTGCCTCATGTTCGCCTCTCCGAGATCCGGGAGAACCCGGGAGACGTAGCCCTTAAACACCGGATTCGGCGAGAAAAGCACGACCTGATCGGGTGTCAGCGTCTCCCGGTAACGGTACAGCAGGTAGGCGACCCGCTGCAGGGCCGCCGACGTTTTGCCGCTGCCCGCCGCCCCTTGGACGACAAGCAGCTTATGCTTCTCGTCGCGGATGATCCGGTTCTGCTCCTTCTGGATCGTGGCCACGATGCTTTTCATCGACGTATCCGAACGCTCGGACAGCACCGCCTGCAGAATGTCGTCCCCGATCGTCTCGTCCGTATCGAAGACGTGCTTCAGTTGGCCTCCCCGAATGACGAATTGCCGCTTCAATGTCATCGACCCGCGGATCGATCCGCTTGGCGTCTCGTAAGAGACCGGCCCCGGCTCTCCGTCGTAGAACAAGCTCGACACCGGCGCCCGCCAGTCGTATATATAGAAGGTTTCGCCGTCTTCGCCGATCAGCGAGGAACGGCCGATGTAGATGCTCTCGACCGGGTTCCCCGCTCCCTCTTCCACGAAATCGATCCGCGCAAAATACGGATTGTCGTGCTGCCAAGCCAGCCGCTCCACGGCCGTCGAAGCGACGCGATGGCTGCGCTCCCGCTCCGCGAGCAGCTCCGCTTGCTGCACGATGCTGCTCCAGGTTTCTCCGAGCTCCGTCGCGTCCGAGAAGTTAAAGCTGACGTCGTCGAAGAACTCCTGCCGGATCCCGACGACGTCTCCCCGTCTATCCCCCAGCACGGACAGCTCCTTGAACAGCCGCCTGTCGATGACCCCGAGCACTTCGGAGAGCCTTGCCGTCTCCTCCGCCCGAATGACTTCCTCCTTCTCCACCACTCCACACGTCCTTCCTTCCAGCTTGCGAACATCAATATCCCTTTGTTTTATCATGCTCTCAGGAAGAGTGCAAGCTCCCGTCCGAAGAAGCCTAACGCTCGGCCAATCCCGATTGCCGCCCATTGCCGCATTTCTCCTATCCTATTCGCCGGGCGTTGTACGATTGCCTTCCCGCCGCGCGATTCCAGCCCCCGGCACACTCGCCGCATCGGCAAGAACCATTATTTGGTCATCAACCAAAGCGGCAACGCCATCTCCATCTCCATCAACGCGTCGGAGATCGGCGTCGTTCGTATTCGTCCGTAACATTCGCAAGCGTATTTCTGGAAAGCGGGTAGACAAAAAACCGACTCGCCAAGGAGTCGGCCGATATTCAATATTTGAAGTTCCGTTTCATTGCCATATGCTTGAATGAGGTAATGACGTGCCGTTCGTCCTGATCCAAAATCTTGTATGAGATGACGTATCGATCAACAAAACAGTAATGGAATCGATGACGAGCCGTCTCGGTCCATTGGACGATCAATTACAGGCCACCGCGCTTTATCTCTTCTATCATCTCTTCCGTTGTATACACTCTGCCGAGTTTCAAGTCATTTTCGGACTCCTCGATCATTTGCCTAATCTCCTGGTCGGAATCGAGATCGTCAACGGGATTATAGATTTCATATTCCTAACCAGCGATTTGAATGTAATCTTTACGATTTTTATGATATGACTCACGGGAGCTTTAAGGTTAAATGGCATGTTATCCCCCTCCTTAAGCTTGGATGTATGGAACCAACTAGCTCAAGCCTTGTCAATAAATTATACCACAGGGGGGGGATCAACCTTGGCAACTTCGAACCTCGTCCAACTGTCACGACTTATCCGGTTCCCGCATATACATAGCGTGGTGGAACTATTGCCATTCGAGGGGGAACGGCCATGTACATGTCCCATAACGATGAACATCACGAACTGGAGACCGCCATCGGGGAGATTACCGAGATCGCGAAGGGCTTCGGGCTCGATTTCTATCCGATGCGGTACGAGATCTGTCCGTCCGATATCATCTATACGTTCGGCGCTTACGGGATGCCGACCCGCTACAGCCATTGGAGCTTCGGCAAAACCTTCAATAGAATGAAGATGCAGTACGACCTCGGCCTCAGCAAGATTTACGAGCTCGTTATCAACTCCAACCCCTGCTACGCCTTCCTGCTCGACGGCAACTCGCTCGTCCAGAACAAGCTGATCGTCGCGCACGTATTGGCGCACTGCGACTTTTTCAAGAACAATGCCCGCTTCTCCGCCTCGAATCGCAACATGGTCGAGAGCATGTCCGCCACCGCCGAACGGATTCGCCAGTACGAGCTGGAATACGGCAGCGACGAAGTGGAGAAATTCCTCGACGCGGTCATGGCGATCCAGGAGCATGTCGATCCCGCCATCGTAAGGCCGCAAGGGTTGGACAAAAGAAGGTATATGGAGATGCAGCAGCGCGCCGAGAAGGAACGGAAAAGCAAGTCCATCCAGCCTTCGCCTTACGATGACTTGTGGTCGCTGGAGGAGAACGCGGACGCCGACCGCCATAACGAGCCCACCGCCTCCTCCGATGCCCGCCGCTTCCCCCCGGAGCCGGAGAAAGACCTGCTCTGGTTCATTCAGGAATATTCGCCGTACATGGCCGACTGGCAGCGCGACGTCATGTCGATGCTGCGCGAGGAGATGCTCTACTTCTGGCCGCAGATCGAGACGAAGATCATGAACGAAGGCTGGGCCACCTTCTGGCACCAGAGAATCATCCGCGAGCTGAATCTGACGAGCGAGGAGACGATCGAATACGCGAAGCTCAACTCGGCCGTCGTGCAGCCCTCCCGCAGCTCGCTGAACCCGTACTATCTGGGGCTGAAGATTTTCGAGGACATCGAGAAGAGATGGGGCCGCGAGAAGATGTTCGAGGTGCGCGAGCTCGATTCGGACCCGTCCTTCCTGCGCAATTACTTGACCAAGGAACTGACGGATGAGCTGGATCTGTATATTTTCGAGAAAAAGGGGCCGGATTGGACGATTACGGATAAAACGTGGGAAACGATCCGGGATCAGCTCGTCTATTCGAGGGTGAACGGAGGCTTCCCTTACCTCGTCGTAACCGACGGCGATTATCAGCGCAACGGAGAGCTGTACCTGTCCCATCGGTTCGAGGGCTCGGAGCTGGACCTGAAGTATATCGAGCGCACGATGCCCTACGTGGTGCAGCTCTGGGGCAAGCCGGTGCATCTGGAGACGAGCGTGGAAGGCAAAGACGTTCTGTTCAGCTGCGACGGGAAGAAGACCTCGCGGAAGAATGTTTAAAAAATCCGTTCTGGTCGTAATCTACTCCTGAGGAAAGGAGTGGATTATCTATGTTCATGTTGCTTGACGCAGATCAACCCGGCTGGGCGGCGCCGTCCAGGCCGGATCACTTCCCGCCGCAGCATCAGGACCGTCAGCCGGGCTTGGAGAGCGATATGTATCCCGCCCCGGAGGCGGAGTCCCCGATCTACCGGCCGGCCGGCAAGCTGGCCGGGAAGGTCGCCATCGTTACGGGCGGGGACAGCGGAATCGGCCGCGCCGTCGCGATCGCCTTCGCCAAAGAGGGCGCGGATGTCGCTATCGTGTACTTAAGCGAGTACACGGACGCGAAGGAATCGCAGAGGCAGGTGGAGCAGGAAGGCCGCAGTTGCTTGCTGTTCGCCGGGGATATCGGCGATCCCGCCTTCTGCAAGGAAGCCGTTCAGCAGACGGTACAGAAGCTCGGCCGATTGGACATCGTCGTGAACAACGCCGCCGAGCAGCATCCGGTGGACGGCTTGGACAAGATAAGCCCGGAGCAGCTTACCAAGACGTTCGCGACGAACGTATTCGGCATGTTCTATCTGACGCAAGCCGCTCTTCCGTATTTGAAGCCGGGCTCCGCCGTCATCAATACAGCCTCGATCACCGCGTACAAGGGCAACCCGAAATTGATCGATTATTCCGCTTCCAAGGGAGCGATCGTCTCCTTTACGCGCTCGCTTTCCCTTAACCTCATCGGCAAGGGAATTCGGGTCAACGCCGTCGCGCCGGGGCCGATCTGGACTCCGCTCATCCCTTCGACTTTCAACGAGACGGAAGTATCGAAGTTCGGCATGGATACGCCGATGAAGCGCGCCGGGCAGCCGGACGAGCTGGCTCCCGCCTATGTCTATCTGGCGAGCGAAGACTCGTCTTACGTCAGCGGACAAGTAATCCATGTGAACGGCGGAACGGTCGTGAACGGTTAGGAAGCCGGCAAGAAAGGAAGAAGCCCTCGGATCCGATAAGGGCTCGAGGGCTTCTTGCCTATAGTAAGTACACGTCTTCAGTGGACGTCTGTGGTGTCAGGTCCTATTCCTTGACCAGAACAAACCTTTAGGCGCTTTCTGATACGAAGAAGATTCCTCCTTGACCAGATGCATCACCTTATGTGTATTGGCCTCGGAAACCGTTGCGAAGAAACTGCCAGAAGTCCAAGGGTCTTCGAAGTACACTTTGCGCGATTTTTTGTCGAATGACTTGGCATGAGTCATGTTGACCAGGTTGCCCCGATCCAGCCGCTCGAAGCCAGCCTCGCCTAGCAACGCCTGAAATTCCTCAAGAGTCGTAGGATAATAGAATACCCCATGCTTAGTGTGAAATTCTGGGCCGTTGGAAGTCGGTCGAATCGCGAGCACTTCATCGACATTCACTTCGACCGGATGCCCATTCGCATCCAGTAGGTGAAAGGTAGACATCATGCTCCCCTCCCCACTTCTTATGCGCGTTTCAGTTCGGCAGGGATTTCCGGACGGTGCATGATCCAGAAGCACGCCGTGCTTACGAAAACAACCGCGAATACGCCAAGAGCCTTGCCCAGTCCAAGAGCCAGTTGCTTCTTCATGAGTGGTTGACCTCCTTTCCATTCTTGAATAAGAGCAGAACAGATTGAAATATGGCAACAATTGTAAGAGTAGGGTCCTTCATGAAGAAGTTCGCTCCCACAATTACAATCGACACCAGCTTAAGAATAGGAAAAAACTTCTCGGGAATCTGCGCGAATCCCTTAATATTCGACGGCGCAAATATAGCCATCATTACTAAATTAACAATATTTCCAATAATAATCAAATCGTTAGATAACGAGATGAACGGAGCAGCGCACATTAGAACCACAGAAAGCACGGAACACCAGAGTGAGGAATGTAAATGATAGCCTCCGGAGAAGAATCTCAAAAGCATAAAATACAGCAAACCATAAAGAGTTACCCATGGTTTTCCTAAAACCAATCCGACGATAATGATAATGACCATCGTGAACAAGGTGTGAAGGATCGTGATCAACGAGAACTTCATTACCTCAATGCTAGGAGTTTGGTCTTCGTCGACTTTCTTTATTGAGGTAGCGATGGAAAGGGCTAACTTCTCTATCATACTATCGTTCCTTCCTTATGGAGAAGTAAATAAGTACTAGAAGAATCGCAATAAGAGATATTGCTACGACGGAGATCGAATCGATCATTCGGGAATTGGTCATGTACAAAACATTAACGGCAAATAAAATAATAAGACCCAGCACCAAAAAAATCAGGAAGAGCTTATTTCCTTTGATCGAATCTTTGTAGAATCGGCTGCTGGATTGAATGTAGCCGAATCCGCCTTTGCTCAGGTAGATGAAGCCTGAAATCAAGCACACGAAGAAGAAAGTCAATAACTGCAACGCATATCCCGAAGCCGTATATGGAACAAATTCATCCACGGCGTTCGAATTAATCAAGATCATATATAGCAGCCATTGGACGAGAGCTTGCGTGACATAGCCCATGACTACCATGATAAACGCATGGAACAACCGAACTCTCAATATAATCGTAGTTAAGAAGAACAAAATAAACACGTTAACGATAGGAGATATATCCTGCAAAGACTCGGTTTGGAGTGTGTTCGACACGAACGCCAGGATCAAGGCTCCGAGGATGAATCGGAGAATGTTCTCTTTCACCGAGAATCGGAACAATACCATAACAAAAATAAAGAAAGAGATATACTCTAGCATTGAAGCAGCTATAAACATGATGAAAGCCATAAGATCCCCCGCACGCCGCTATTTATAGTTCCATTTTACCAACGAAGCTACATTTTTCATATCCTTATTTCTAGACGGAGAGCTTCAAATCGTCTTATTTTAACCCTTTTTTTGCTATTATTGACAGCTGAATCCCCATAATCCTACAAAATACGACTTCAGACCTAGAAAATAGACAAAAACAATTGGAATATTTTATATTATTTTAGGCGGTTAATATTAGAAAAAACCGCAGCCCTCGAGTGCGTCGAGAGGTCGCGGTCCTGATTCCTATGTGGTTTATGAAGCAAAAACGTGCCGAATCCGTTCGACGGCCCAATCCAGATCGGCTTCCGATACGATCAGCGGCGGGGCGAAGCGGATGACCCTCTCGTGCGTTTCCTTGCACAATACCCCGATCCTCTGCAGCATCTCGCAGTAAGGACGCGCAGGGCAGCCGAGCTCCAAGCCGATGAGCAGTCCTCTGCCCCGCGCTTCCGCGATGTCCGGGTGCCGAATTTCGCGCAGGCTGTCCAGGAGCTTGGCGCCTAAGGCCAGCGCGCGCTCCGCGAGCCTCTCCTCCTCGATGACCTTCAGCGCCGTAACGGCCACCGCGCTGGCCAGCGGATTCCCGCCGAAGGTAGAGCCGTGGGAGCCGGGCTCGAACACGCCGAGAATCTCCCGGTCGGCGGCGACCGCCGATACCGGAAGCACCCCTCCTCCGAGCGCCTTGCCCAGAATATAGACGTCGGGAACGACTCCCTCCCAGTCGCAGGCGAAGCGCTTGCCCGTTCGGCCGAAGCCCGTCTGAATCTCGTCGGCCATGAACAGCACCCGATTGCGCTTGCACAGCTCGGCCGCGCCGCGAAGGTAACCGTCCGGAGGAATGACGATCCCCGCTTCCCCTTGGATAGGCTCGATCAGCAAGGCGGCGGTATTCGCCGCGATGGCCTGCTCCAGCGCCTTCAAATCCCCGTACGGAACCGTCTTTACGCCCGGCACGAAGGGACCGAAGTGCTCGCGGTAGCCGGGTTCCGAGGAGAAGGAGGTCGCCAGCAGGGTGCGCCCGTGGAAGTTGCCCTCGCATACGATAATTTCCGCGCCGCCGTCCGGGATTCCCTTTTTCCGATAGCCCCAGCGCCTTGCCGCCTTCACCGCCGTCTCCACCGCTTCCGCTCCGGTATTCATGGGCAGCATCATGTTCTTGCGGGTCAGACGGGTGACCAGCTTCATCAGATCGGCCAGAGGCTCGTTGTAGAAAGCGCGGGAAGTCAAGGTAACCCGATCCGCCTGCGCCTTCAGCGCCTCGATGATTCGCGGGTGCCGATGCCCTTGGTTCAGAGCGGAATAGCCGCTGAGCATATCCAAATACCGCTGACCGTCCGGGTCTTCCACCCAAGCCCCTTCCGCTCTCGCGATCACGATCGGCAAGGGATGATAATTGCGAGCGCCGAGCCTATCCGTCGTTGCCATCGTATCTTTGCGCGGACTCATACACGCCCTTCTTTCCTGTTGGCTTCAAAGGGTGGAAAAAAGACCCCGCTCTATCCGATAGAGCGAAGCCTTTCGTCCTTCTTACCGGTTCAGCAAGCTGCCCACGTACCGCATCAGCTCGTTGGAGCAGACCGGGCAATAGCCGTGCTCGTCGATCAGCCGTTTGGTCACCTCGTTGATCCGCTTGAGCTGGTTCTCGTCCGGCGTCTTCGTCGAGGTCGTGATCTTCACGATGTCCTTCAGGTCGGTGAACAGCTTCTTCTCGATCGCCTCGCGCAGCCGCTCGTGCGTGCTGTAATCGAATTTCTTGCCTTTGCGGGAGTAGGCCGAGATGCGGATCAGAATCTCCTCCCGGAACGCCTTCTTGGCGTTCTCGGAGACGCCGATCTGCTCCTCGATGGAGCGCATGAGCCTCTCGTCCGGATCCATCTCCTCGCCCGTCAGCGGATCCTTCATTTTCGTCCAGTTGCAGTAAGCCTCGATATTGTCCAGGTAGTTCTCGAACAGCGTGCGCGCCGACTCCTCGAACGAGTAGACGAACGCTTTCTGAACCTCCTTCTTGGCCAGGTTGTCGTATTCCTTCCGGGCCACGGAGATGAAGTTTAAGTACTTCTCCCTCTCTTCCTTCGTGATCGAAGGATGCTGATCGAGACCGTCCTTGAGCGCGCGGAGCACGTCGAGGGCGTTGATGCAGGGCAGATCGTGCTTGATCAGGGCGCTGGAGATTCTGTTGATGACGTAACGAGGGTCGATGCCCGACATGCCTTCGTCCGTATGCTCGTTCTGCAGTTCCTTCAGATCGGCCTCCTTGAAGCCTTCGACCTCTTCCCCGTCGTAAAGCCTCATTTTCTTGACGAGGTCCATTCCTTGCTTCTTGGAGTCCTTCATGCGGGTGAGAATGGAGAAAATGGCGGCGGAACGAAGGGCGTGCGGCGCGATATGAATGTGGCTCATGTCCGATTGGCCGATCAGCTTGGAGTAAATCTTCTCTTCGTCCGAAACCCTCAGGTTATAAGGAACCGGCATGACGATCATCCGCGATTGAAGCGCCTCGTTCTTCTTGTTCGAGATGAAGGCCTTGTACTCGGATTCGTTCGTATGGGCGATAATCAGCTCGTCGGCGGAGATCAGAGCGAAGCGACCGGCTTTGAAGTTGCCTTCTTGGGTGAGGGATAGAAGGTTCCACAGGAACTTCTCGTCGCACTTCAGCATCTCCTGGAATTCCATCAGCCCCCGGTTCGCCTTGTTCAGCTCTCCGTCGAACCGGTAAGCGCGAGGATCGGATTCGGAGCCGAACTCCGTGATCGTCGAGAAATCGATGCTGCCCGTGAGGTCGGCGATATCCTGCGACTTCGGATCGGACGGGCTGAAGGTGCCGATGCCGACCCGGTTCTCCTCGGAGAGGAGCACGCGCTCGACAGGAACCCTCTCCACGTCGTCGTAGAATTCCGTGCGAAGCCGCATCTGGCAGGACGGGCACAGATTGCCCTCGATGCGAACGCCAAGCTCCTTCTCGAATTCGGGACGCAGCTCGTGCGGAATCAAATGCAGCGGTTCTTCGTGCATAGGGCAGCCTTGAATCGCGTAAACCGCCCCGCGGTCGGTCCGGGCGAACTGCTCCAGGCCGCGCTTGAGGATGGTGACGATCGTCGATTTGCCTCCGCTCACGGGCCCCATCAGGAGCAGGATCCGCTTGCGCACGTCGAGACGGCGAGCCGCGGAGTGGAAGTACTCCTCCACGAGCTTCTCCATCGTTCGGTCAAGCCCGTAAATATCGCGTTCGAAAAATTTATATCGCTTGTGCCCACCGATCTCCTCTACGCCGTGCGACACGATCATGTCGTAAACCCGGGCATGAGCGGTCATCGCCGGAGCCGGATCGCGGCGCAGCAAATCGATATAATCCCTGAAAGTTCCGGACCACGCTAGCTTCTCGCTCTCGGTCCGATACTCCGCGAGACGTCTGAATAGATCCATGCCGCTACCTCCTCTACCCTAGTCCCTTCCCGTTACGAAACGTACTTATAACTATGCGGGATTCGGGACGAAATTGCCCTTTTTAGGTCCATGAAAACCGGAGAAGTCGTCCCGCAAACCCTGCGTGTCAGGTTCAAACCCGCGCCGCTCTTACGATAAATCCGTTCCGTGATATAATTCATTAGAATAGGAAAATGAAAGCGAATGGGAGGTTGTATCCGTTGGCCATCGAGCGCGAGACCGAGCTGTACGCCCCGATCAAAGCCCACTTTACGCGTCTCGGCTACGAGGTGAAGGCGGAGGTTCGGGGGTGCGACCTCGTTGCCCTAAGACCCGCCGACTCCAAGCTCGTTATCGTGGAGATGAAGAAGACGTTCACGCTTCCCTTGCTGCTTCAAGGCTTGGAGCGCCAGCGAACGGGGGCCGAGGTGTGGCTGGCCGTCGAGCGGAATCGGACGAAGAAGGGCGCCCATAACCAGAGGTTTCACGAGCTCTCCTCCCTATGCGGAAGATTAAAGCTGGGATTCATGACCGTCACTTTCTATAAAACCAAAGCCCCCGTCATCGAGATTTGGCGCCAGCCTCGCGAAGGAGCGGCCGCACCCGAGCCGGCAGTCCCCATTAACGCCGAAGAGCTCCGGATCGCGGAGCTGCCTCCCGAGGACGGCTATACGCTCAAAGAAGGCGGCCGCACGCGTCGCGGGGCCAAGAAGCTGCTTCAGGAATTCGAAGCCCGCAGCGGAGACTACAACGTCGGAGGAAGCTCCAAGCGCAAGCTGGTGACGGCCTACCGGGAGCGTTCCATACAATGCGCGCTGGCGCTGGAATGCGGCGGTCCGATGTCGCCGAAGCAGGTTCGCGACCTGACCGGCATTCCGAACGCGGCGTCGCTGCTCCGCGACAATTATTACGGTTGGTTTCGCCGCTTGCAGCGCGGCGTTTACGCGCTGACGAACGAAGGCTCCTCCGGCTTGGCTCAGTTCCCCGAGGTCACGCGGACTTGGGCGGCCCGCTTCGAATGGGCGGCCGGACGAGCCTCAGGCTCGGAGGAGCACGAAAGGAGCGAGCTTAGATGATCGAAATCTCCCTTGGACCGATCGAGAGCTTCGAGAGCTTCCCGTCCGAAGTTCTGGTGGATGGAACTCCGTATTGGCTTGTCCGCGAAGGCGAGGAGGAATACAGGCTGCTTCTGGCGCTTTGTCCTCATGCGGGAGGGGAGGTTCGCTGGACAGGCGAAGTCTTCTTCTGCCCCTTGCACTTCTGGACATTCGACGGAAGCAGCGGAGCCTGCCTGAACATGCAAGACGAGCGTTTGGTTCGTCGCGATGCCATGCTGAGGGACGGCATTCTCTACGCCGTCGGCGAAGCTTATTGAGACAAGACCTTAGCTCCAACGGCCCAGAAAGTCCGCGATCGTCTCGGCCAGCCGTTGGACCCCGGCCTTGATCCATTTTTCTTCCGTATGCGCGACCGTCACCCTGATCTTGCAGCGATCCGGATCGGAGACGTAGAAGGCTCCGCCCGGCTGGAACAGCAAACCGTTCAGCCACGCCGCCCGGAGCAAGGCGTCCCCATCCAAGCCCTCCGGAAGCTCAAGCCACACGTGCAAGCCGCGCTGCGGCTCTCTCCAGCTTACTCCGTCAAGACGCTGTCGCTCGAGTTGCTCGGTCAGCGTTCCGATTCTCGCGCTCACCATGAATCTCATCGTCTTGACGATCGGTTCGATTCCTTCTTCCAACAGCGCGATCAAGGCAAGCTGTTCGGCTGGAGACGCCTGCTCCGGCTGAATGGAAGGACTCGGCAGGAGCTCCCGGATGTCCTCCTCGCCGCCTTCCAAGCAAATCCATCCTAGGCGGAGCCCCGCGACCATTCCCGGAGGGAACTCCCCCATCCGGAATACGACCGCATTGTCTTTCTCGCCCCGATCGACCTCGACCGCCGAGTCCCTGCGGGGCCCGGGCTCGCACAGCAGCGATTGACGCTCATCCAACAGGACGGCCACGCCTTGTTCCCGGCATATCTGCAAGAGAGCTTCCTTTCTCTCCGGGCTCCAGGCCCTTCCTTCGGGATCGGTGCAATCCGGCGCCGCATAAACCAGTCTCGGATGAAGCTGCCGGATCGATTCCGACAACGCCGCGGGATCGACGCCGGAGGAGTCTCCCGACATCGGATGGGGGACGACGCCCGCTTTGCGGAAGGCATGAAGGGCATATCGGCTCGTCGGCCGTTCGACGAGAACCGCGTCGCCGGGCTGAAGCCATCTTTTGATCGTCCAATCGATAGCGGCATCCGCTCCGGAAGTGACGAGGATTCGGGAGGACGGCACTCCCCGAGTCGGCAACAGCTCCGCTTGCGAGAGCGCTTCCCTGAGCTTCATGGAATCCCGTTCCCGCCACTGCAAGGCCAGCTTCGCGTATCGGCCCGTACGTTCCTCCCACTCGGCAGCCGATATCACGCCTTCCTTCGGCCAGCCGCCCATCCAATTGATCATTTCGCCCATCGTCATGCCCTCCTCCTCTTCCAAGTGGCAGCGACATCCGGCTACGTTCCTAGTCTATGCGCGGGGAGGCCAACATTTTGCGTTTTCTTTTTGACTTGTCTTGGTTATAATATAGGAAGTTAAGTGGAGGTGTGGCAAATGTTTCTAGGATTAAGCACTAACTTCTGGATCGTTATTCTTGTGTTCGCGATTCTCCTGACGGCCATTCTGACCGCCGCTTATAATGAGGACAAGACCGCAGGAATGTAACCAGAGCTCCATCGGTTCCTCCGATACGAGAGAAACACCGCCTGTCCCGTTGCCAAACGGAATAAGCGGTGTTTCTTTTTGCCTATAATAAAGCGGCTCATCCGCCGCCATTGACGCGAACAAACCGCTTCTTCGATTACAGCATGCCTTGCATTTCGCTCATGCAGGAGCCGCACACGTAACGTTCCTTGAATTCCTCGACGTTATCCATCGACGTGCAGAAGACGCAGCGAGGACGGTAGCGCTCCAAGATGATATGGTCACCCTGCACGAGAATTTCGACAGGGTCTCCTTCATTCATTTGATATCTCTTCCGGAGAGATTTAGGCAATACGATACGACCGAGTTGGTCCACTTTACGAACGACGCCAGCGGGTTTCAAAACAGTTCCTCCTCATTTCTTTTGCACTAATCTAGGGTAGTATTCAATAGAAACCGTTAACTTTATATAACTTCTCTATTTCGTTAACATATCCTCCGTACATGGTTGATTTGCTTAAAATCGTACAAAGAATCGACAAAAAATGCGAAATTTAGTCAATTTCCGTTATGGTATCCATGGATAAAAGGAGGAATCAGCCTTCCATCCCCGGAAATCCGGTTTGCCGGAGGGCTTCGTAAATGACGATAGCCGCCGAGTTCGCCAGATTAAGCGAGCGAACCTTGTCGGTCATCGGCATTCTCATCCCGGTGTCCGGGTTGGCATCCAGAAGCTCCTGCGGAAGCCCCTTCGTCTCCTTGCCGAAGACGAAGAAATCGCCGTCCCGGAATTGATAATCGCAGTAGCGCTTGCTCACGCGAGTGCTTGCGAAGTAGAATCGCCCTTCCGGATACTGCGCTTGAAGCTCCGCGAAGGAATCGTGGTACGAAATGTTGACCGAGTGCCAATAATCGAGCCCGGCTCTCTTGAGCTGACTGTCGCTCGTCGAGAACCCCAGGGGGCGAACCAGATGAAGGTGCGTGCCCGTAGCCGCGCACGTTCGGGCGATATTGCCCGTATTCGCGGGTATCTCGGGTTCCACCAATACGATGTGAAAGGCCATATGTATCCTCCCGTTGTTGCATGTCGCTTTAGGATTGCCAAGACAGGATGAAAAAAAGCGGCTGACGCCGCTCTTTTCATAAACGTAAGCTTAGCCGTTGCGTTTTTGGAAGTCGGCCATAAATTCCGTCAAAGCCCGCACGCTCGCAAGCGGAACGGCGTTGTAGATCGAAGCGCGAAGGCCGCCGACGCTGCGATGGCCCTTCAGGCCAACGAATCCTTCCGCTTCCGACTCCTTCACGAACTTCTTCTCCAGCTCTTCGCTGCCCAGACGGAAGGTAACGTTCATGATCGAACGGCTATCCTTCTGCGCGAAACCGCGGTAGAAGTTCCCGCTCTCGTCGATCGTCCGGTACAGCAGGTCGGCTTTCTCGCGATTCGCCTTCTCGACGCCAGCCGCTCCGCCCTGAGCCTTCACCCATTTAAGAACCAAATTCGTCATATAGATGGCGAAGGATGGCGGAGTGTTGTACAGGGAATCGTTCTTCGCGTGCGTGCTATAACGAAGCATCGTCGGAACCGTCATCGACGGAGTGGCGATCAGGTCTTCGCGAACGATGACGATCGTCACGCCGGAAGGTCCCAGATTCTTCTGGGCTCCCGCATAGATGAGACCGAACTGGGAAATGTCGAGAGGTCGGCACAGGATGTCGCTGGACATATCCGCAACGAGAGGAATGGAGCCCGTGTCCGGATATTGCGCGAATTGGGTGCCTTCGATCGTCTCGTTCGAGGTTACGTGCAGGTAGGCCGAATTTTCCGGGATGACAATCTCGTTAAGCGAAGGAATGCGATTGTATTTATCCGCTTCCGAGGAAGCCGCGATCGCCGTCTCTCCGAACAGCTTCGCTTCCTGAATGGCTTTGGTCGCCCAGCTCCCCGTCGCGACGAAGCTCGCCTTCTTGCCCGGCTGAAGCAGGTTCATCGGAACCATAGCGAATTGCGTGCTTGCCCCGCCTTGCACGAACAGCACCTTGTAGCCGGACGGAATGCCAAGAAGCTCGCGAAGAAGCGCTTCCGCCTCCTGATGCACGCCTTCGTAGATGGCGCCGCGGTGGGACATTTCCATCAAGGACATTCCCGATTGTTCGTAATTCACGAATTGCTCCTGCGCTTGCTGAAGAACCTCAAGCGGCAGCGCTGCCGGACCCGCGTTGAAGTTATAAGCTCGGTTAGTCATCTCATACCCACCTTGTCAGAATTCATGATAGCTTTATCATATCAAAGCGTTGCCTCAGCAAGCAACCGTTTATCGGACGAAAAAGGTGGCAATTGATTGAATTTCCGAACAAAAATCCATATTAAACAGAATAATCTTCGGCTTTAATGGATAAATGATAAAAAGAGCCGCCCCGGAGTCGGGTCGACTCTCGGGACGGCTCTGTGCCGCTAGGTCTGCTTCGAGCTTAGCAATCGAAGTACAGGCCGTATTCGTGCGGATGTACGCGGATAGCGACAGCCTTAGCTTCTGCGCGCTTAACGGCGACATAGTTCTCGATGAATTCCTTGGTGAAGACGTTGCCTTCGGTCAAGAATTCGAAGTCCGCTTCCAAAGCGTTGAGCGCTTCGTCCAGCGTTCCCGGAACGCTGCGGATTTCCTTCTTCTCTTCATCGGACAGTTCATAGATGTTCTTGTCGTAAGGACCATAGCCGAGAGCAGCCGGATTGATCTTGCGCTTGATGCCGTCAAGACCAGCCATCAGCATTGCGGCGAAGGCAAGGTACGGGTTAGCCGTGGAGTCCGGAGTACGGAACTCGATGCGGCAGCCCTTCGGAGTTACGGCTGCAACCGGAATACGTACGGCTGCGGAACGGTTGCCCTTGGAGTATACCAGGTTAACCGGAGCTTCGTAACCAGGAACCAGACGCTTGAAGGAGTTCGTGGACGGGTTCGTGATCGCGATCAGAGCCGGAGCGTGGTACAGGATACCGCCGATGTAGTTCAGAGCCACTTCACTCAGGTTGGCATATGCGCCCTTCTCCCAGAAGAGAGGAGTTCCTTCGTTGAAGATGGACATATGAACGTGCATGCCGCTGCCGTTGTCGCCGAAGATCGGCTTCGGCATGAAGGTTGCGGACTTGCCGTATTGGCGAGCTACGTTATGAACGATATATTTATACTTCATCAGGTTGTCAGCAGTCTTCGTCAGCGTGTCGAAGCGGAAGTTGATCTCGGCTTGACCGGCCGTTGCGACTTCGTGGTGATGACGCTCGACGCGAAGTCCGGATTCTTGCATCAGGCGAACCATTTCGCTGCGGATGTCTTGTTGGGAGTCTACCGGAGCTACGGGAACGTAGCCGCCCTTGACGCCGACTTTGAATCCGAGGTTGCCGCCCTCTTCCTTGCGGTTGGTGTTCCAAGCCGCTTCTTCGGAATCAACGAAGAAAGAAGAAGAGTTCATGGTCGATTCGTAACGCACGTCGTCGAAGATAAAGAATTCGGATTCTGGGGCGAAGAAAGCATCCGTACCTACGCCAGCGGCTTGCAGATACTCTTCCGCTTTATGAGCGATCGAACGTGGGTCGCGCTCATAGCGTTCGCCGTCCGGAGTATAGATGTTGCTCATTACGATCAAAGTGGCATGAGCAGTAAATGGATCTACGTATACGGATTCCGGATCCGGCATCATGACCATGTCGGATTCTTCGATTCCGCGGAAACCCGTGATCGAGGAGCCGTCGAATGCTACGCCGTTAACGAAAGTGTCAGCATCTACCTCAGTAGCAGGCAGCGTGATATGGTGAGCGCGGCCAGCCAAATCAACGAAACGGAAATCTACGAACTCGATGTTTTTTTCCTTGATCAGTTCCAAAACTTTTTGTACGGACATTTCGAATTTCCTCCCCATTCCCGAACATTATGAGTGTAATTCATGTAGAACGTTCAAGTTTCACCCAACTCACTGAAGCTATTATAATTCTCGATATATGGAGCGTCAATAGTTATGTAAGGTTTTTTTTGTGGAAGTGTGAGCTATTCTTACACTTTCGTAAACACTTGAACTTACCGTTTTTTCACCGTTTAGCGTGCGGCAAAAAGTCAATATCGGCGCGGTTTCCCGGTAAGCCATGTCAGGTTTTAATGCGAAAAAGAAAAGGCTTACATGAGCATCAAACGTACGGGTTTAGCTTCGTTCTTGTCCGTTAAGCGAACGATAGAGAAAGTCTATCCTTCGTTTTTTGGCGTTTACCGTTAACAAAACGTCCTCCTTAAGCCTTGCTTGCGTCCCGTCCGCAAGCTCTCTTATCTGCGCAAGAAGAATAAATCGGCCAGCAGCTCGTAGCAGCGGAGCCGCAGCCTGAAGTCGGACATCATGCAAGCGATGAGCACCTCATCGGTCCGATAGCTGTCCGCAAGCGCCAATAAGGACGAGCGTACCCGTGCCGGTCCCCCGACGATCATTCTTTTGCGGTTTTCCGCTATTCTTGCGCGCTCCCACTCCGTATAGGGGTAGGCTGCCGCTTCTTCCGGCGTCGGGAAGGAACGGAAATATTCCCCCTTCTCCTGCTGCAGCAGCCGCAAGTCCATCGCCTTGGCTTCCCGCTCGGCGGTCAAATCCGAATCCGCGCAGATGACGAAGACGCATACGCTGACTTGAGGCCTTCTTCCGAGCGGTCCCGGCCGATAGCCTCTCGAGTATTCCGACGTCGCGCTCTGCCCTCCGTTGCCGTTGATAAACTGAGCGAACGAGAACTTCGCCCCCATTCTCCCGGCTAGAGCCGCGCTGAAGCCGCTGGAGCCCAGCAGCCAGATCTCCGGGGCCGTTCCCACCTTCGGCGTGGCCGTCAAGCCGGCCAGAGGGTGCTCCTTGGGGAGCGGCGCCCCCGTCTCCAAATAAGCCCCCAGCTCCGCCAGCATTTCCGGCAGCTTATCGTCTCTCGAGGAAGCCCCGTCGCCGCGAAGAGCCAGGGAGGACAGCGGCATGCCTCCGGGCGCTCGGCCGATCCCCAGATCGACCCGTCCGGGGTACAGCCCCTCCAGGATGCGAAAGTTCTCCGCCACTTTGTATGGACTGTAGTGTGGCAGCAGCACGCCCCCTGAGCCGATTCGGATATGCGAAGTATGCGAGCCGATCGCCGATAGCAGCACTTCCGGCGAGGAGCCTGCCAAGCTTCCGGAATCGTGATGCTCGGATACCCAGAACCGGCTGTAGCCGAGACGTTCCGCCCTCCTGGCGAGCTCGATCGTATGCCATAAGGCGGTTGTGGCGTTCTCTCCCGTTCCTATCGGGGATTGATCCAATATCCCTAGCTTCAGCAATCTCATCACCCTCCTTAGATGGATGCCTATTGGTCGCTCGAGTTGCCATGTAACCCTACATCGGGTTACAGCGGCTTGGGACTCCCGTTCATCTCTCCATTTTGATACCCGTATCCTTTAGCTTACTCGGGATGAGAGCGATGCATGTGCGAGTGGCAAGCCAAACGCAAAAAGCCGCTCAACACCGATCAAAGGATCGGGCTTGAGCAGCCTTATTCGAGTATGATTAATTAAATTATACCTTCCAAGCAGCGAACGCTTCGGCCGGCTCCTTCGCCGTGTCGAACCGCTTGCCGAGCAGCGGAGCCAGTTGTTCGAGCTCCTTCAGCAGGTTCGCGAACTGATCCGGGAACAGCGATTGCACGCCGTCGCCCGTCGCGGAGTTGTCCGGGTCCGTATGCATCTCGATAATAAGGCCGTTGGCGCCGGCGGCTACGGAAGCCTTCGTCATCGTCTCGACCAGCTCGCGGCGGCCGGTAGCATGGCTAGGATCGGCGATAACCGGCAAGTGGGACAGCTGTTGAATGACCGGAATGGCCGTCAAGTCGAACGTATTGCGGGTGTAGGTCTCGAAAGTGCGGATTCCGCGTTCGCACAGCATCACGTTCGGGTTGCCGCCGGCCAGAATGTATTCCGCCGCGTTCAGCCACTCGTCGTACGTCGCGCTGAAGCCGCGCTTGAGGAGGACCGGATTCTTGATCGTCCCGAGCTTGCGAAGCAGATCGAAGTTCTGCATGTTGCGGGTGCCGACCTGCATGATGTCCGCATATTCCGCGCATACGTCGACGAATTCGGGAGCCATGACCTCGGTGATGGTAATCAGGCCGTATTTGTCGCCCGCTTCCTTCATCCACTTCAAGCCTTCAATGCCGATGCCCTGGAAGCTGTAAGGCCCCGTACGCGGTTTGAACGCTCCGCCGCGCAATACTTGGCCTCCCGCCGCCTTGACCAGGCGGGCGATCTCGTCGATCTGCTCCGGCGTCTCGACCGCGCAAGGCCCGCCCATGACGACGAGATTGTCTCCGCCGATCTTGACGCCCTTCACTTCGATAATCGTATCGTCCGGGTGGAAGTCCCGGCTCGCGAGCTTGTAGGACTTGGAGATCTTGATGACGTTCTCGACGCCCTTCATCGAACGGATATGCTCCGCGAGATGAGGATCCGCCTTGCCGATGATGCCGATTACGGTGCGATCCGTTCCCCGGGACACATGGGCTTGCACGCCGCTTGCTTCGATCTGGCGGACGATTTCTTGAATGCGTTCTTCGGTAATTTGAGGGGAAGTGATAACGATCATGAATTTCAGCCTCCTATATGTTATAACGCAATATTTTAGCACTTATACGCTTCGACGCTTATACGCTTTTACGCGCTAAAGTAAATATAGCCGAAAAAAAGCAGGCTGTCAATGCCTGCCGGGCAATCTTATTGAGGGATAAAATGAAGCGGAGCCCTCGCATCTCCAACTCTTCTCCTTGTTGGAAACAAAACGAAGGTTGCTCGGGCTCGTGCCTTTTTATATATTCAGCTTCCGATCGCCGCTCGGCGAAGCCTTCTGTTCTCCTTGCGCTTCCTTTTAAATGCATTCACGCTGTAACGAATCGGGAAGTAGAGCAGGAAGGCGAGCGCGGCCCCGTCGATCACGCCGCCGACGATCAGCTTTAGATTCAGAAGCAGGGCATGGTTGATCCAACCCGGCAGGAAACTTAGCTGAACCGAGAAATCGTCCGGCAGCACCGAGCTTGCCACGTACGTATTGAGGAAGGACATCGGGACGTAAATGAGCTTCCCGAAGACGAAGCCGACAAGCGCCGCGGCCAGGCTTCCCCTAAGGACGAAGTTAAGAGGGAAGATCAAGAGGAAGGAAGTGCCGTAGGTCGGCAAATTGAACATCTCGACGAAGAGGCCGACCGCGAAGCCCATCGCGATCACCGCTGCTCCTCCCTTTGCCCGCAGCAGCTTGTAATATTGGAATTTGACGTATCTTTGCAGCTTGCGCCAGAATTTCTTGAGGTTCATAACTCGATACCTTCTATCTATTCGAATTCGTCCCGAGCGCGCTCGATGTCCGGCACGAAGGAACGAGCGGAGCCGGAATCTTCCCGGCGTGCATGGACACCGACAGACTCCGGCTCGAAAGCCAACTCTCTTATACGGACTTCTCCCTAACGGTAGGCAGCAGCTTGTTCATGTTGACCGTCCGGCGAATCTCCCAGGTCTCCGGGCGATTGGAGTCGTATTGCTCCAGGTATTGGATGACTTCCTTCGTGAGCGGCGTCGGGGTAGAAGCGCCCGAGGTGACGGCGACCCGTTCGATGCCCTGCAGCCACTCCTGCTTGATCTCCGACACGTCCGACACCCGATAGGCGGGAACGCCCGCGATCTCCGAGGACACCTGTGCCAGCCGGTTCGAGTTATTGCTTCTCGGGTCTCCGACCACTATGCACAGCTGCGCTTGACCCGCTTGACCGGCAACGGCTTCCTGCCTTACCTGAGTGGCAAGGCAAATCTCGTTATGAATTTCCGCGGTCGGATAAGCTTTAAGCAGGCGAGCTATCAGATTCTTAATATCCCACTGCGACATCGTCGTCTGATTCGTGATGATGATCTTCGAGGAACGAACGTCAAGCGTCTCGATCTCATCCTCGCGCTCGATCAGGTGAACATGCTCGGGGGCAATCCCTATCGCCCCTTCGGGCTCCGGATGTCCCTTCTTGCCGATGTAGATGACCTCATAGCCTTCCGCGACCTTCTCGCGAATGAGATCGTGCGTCTTCGTAACGTCCGGGCAGGTCGCGTCGACGACCGTGAGCCCCTTCTCCTTGGCGCGGCGGCGAACCTCGGGCGACACCCCATGCGCGGTGAAAATAACCGTCCCGCTCTCGACCTTATCCAGAATCTCCAGACGGTTCGGTCCGTCTAGCGTAATGATGCCTTCGTCCTTGAAAGAATCGGTCACGTGGCTATTGTGCACGATCATGCCCAGAATATAGATGGGGCGCGGCAGGTCCAGGTTGCGCGCCGTCTGAAGCGCCAAGACCATGGCATCCACCACGCCGTAACAATAGCCTCTCGGGGATATCTTTACGACTTCCATAGGATTAATGCCTGCTTTCCCGCCCTTGATGATAACTGCCGCGAAGACTCATTCGGTCTCCATAGGGCGTACTGATGGTTCTATTATATCGTATTCGACAGGTTCCGAAAAGTCGATCGGAAGCCACACGATGAACTTGGTGCCTTCTCCCACCTTCGTGCGTACCTCGAGCGTAGCATGGTGCATGTCCGCGATCCACTTGGCGATGGAGAGGCCGAGCCCCGTTCCCGGCGTCTCTCCCCTGGACACGTCAACCCGATAGAAGCGGTCGAATATGTGCGGAACCTCTTCCTTGCGAATGCCGATCCCCGTATCCGCCACCACGAGAGCCACCTTGTCCCCGGATCTCAGCGCTTCCAGCCGGACTTCGCCCGAAGGCGTGTACTTAAACCCGTTCTCGATGAAAATAAAGAGAAGCTGAACGAGATAATCCCGGTTGCCTTGTACCCACACTCCATTAAGCGCATCCAGCGAGCCGACCTTCCATTCCGCTTTGCGAGGCAGGAAGACCGCTCTTCTCGCGGCCTCTTCCGCAAGCGGCTTGAGCTCCAATCTGTCCTTATCCATGACGTAGCCCGCATCCGCCCGGGCCAGCGACAGCATATCGTTCACGAGGCGGCTCATCCGGCGAGACTCATCGGCGATGTCCTTGATCGCCTCCTTGGACAGCTGCTCCTTCTCTTCCGCCGTCAGCTTGGGCGAGCTGGCCATGCGAACGTCCACCTGATCATGATCGGAGCTCGGCTCCCCATCGGTAAGGACCACGGGGCTATCCCATATTTTCTCCAGAAAATCCACGTTCCCGCGAATCGTCGTCAGAGGAGTGCGCAGCTCGTGGGAGGCATCGGAAACAAACCGTCTCTGCGCGATGTTCGTATCCTCAAGGCCGCGGTAAGCCCCTTCGATCCTCTCCAGCATGTGGTTAAGCGTCTGCCGCAGACGTCCGATCTCGTCCTGGGTATCTCCGGGAATCCGGGTGCTCAAGTCGGAGCCGCTCTGGATTCTCTCCGCTGCCTCGGTTACTTGCTCGATCGGCTTGAGCGCTTTGCGTGACAAGAACATCCCGAGCAAGAAGGCGATGACCAAGCCGGCGAACGAAGCCAAAACGAGAATTTGGCGAAGCTGAGACAGCATGGCAACTTCATTTCTCATCAATGTGGCTACTTGCATCGATCCGACAATCCGGGACGAGCCGCGTGATGCGTATACAGGCTTTTCAAGGACGTAAAAAGGTTCATCGGCAAGTGTTCTCACCACATAGCGATAACGGAAGTTAATCTGATCCAAAGTCGGGAAATCAAAAACATACCCTCCCAGATTGTCCGTTCCATCGCTTCTAAATCCATTCGGGGAGTTGATGTAACTGTTCAGCTGAACAAAAATGGTCGTGCTTTCAAACCGACTACCCCTCTGGAAAATTAGTTGGGAGGTTGTCGGCAGGTTAGTCACTTCTATGAACTGGGATTCGATATTCAGTTTGGATTTCAAGTCCGCGTACGTATTATGCGAGACGATGTAATAGACAATAAAACTAAACGCCACCAACGTGACGGCTAATAATCCCGAGTACCAAAGCGTCAGGCGCAGGCGAATCGACATGATGAATCAGCTGTCCCCTTTCAGAACGTAGCCTGCCCCTCTCACGGTTTGGATGAGGCGCTTGCCGCCGTGCTCCTCCAGCTTCTGGCGCAGCATCGCTACGTATACCTCCAATACGTTGGACTCGCCGCTGTAATCGTAGCCCCAGATGCGCTCCATGATCTGGTCGCGCGAGAGAACCCGCTTCGGGTTCTGCATGAACAGGTGAAGAAGATCGAACTCCTTCGCCGTGAGCTCGATTCGCTTGTCTCCGCGCATCGTCTCTCTTCCGTCGACGTCCAAGAGAAGATCGTCGTAGCGCAGTTGATTGTTGTCCTCGGCTTGTTCCGGTCTCCTTCTGAGCAGAGCGCGAATCCGCGCCATAAGCTCTTCCAGCGCGAATGGCTTAACCAAGTAATCATCGGCTCCGATATCGAGCCCCTTCACGCGGTCCTGAACGTCGTCCTTCGCCGTAAGCATGAGAACGGGTGAATGAACTCCCGCGGCGCGAAGGCGGCGGCAGACTTCCCAGCCGTCGAGCTGAGGCATCATGACGTCGAGCACGACAAGATCCGCATGCCTCCCTTGGAGAATCCGAAGCCCTTCGGCTCCGTTCGGAGCCGTCGTGACCTCGTACCCTTCGAACGCTAAGCTCCGCCGCAGCATGGAAGTGATTTTCTCATCGTCATCGATAACAACTATATGGGATCTCATGGCTCGCTCCTTATAAGTGGCAGATAATTTCTCTTCTATTGTATAGAAAGAAGGGCAGCCTTGAAAGACTGCCCTTCTGACTGTTCTGACCGCTATCGTGGTTATTGCTGCGTCTGCGTCTCTTGCTGCTGCTGTTCGAAGTCGTTCTTGTCGCCGATCGTTACGGAGATATCGATATTCTTGCCGGCGCGAATGACGTTCAACGTGACCTTGTCTCCGACGCTCTTCTTCTGGATGGCGTCGATGATCTCTTGGCTGTTCTTGTAGCTCGTGCCGTCGATGCCCGTGATGACGTCGTATTGGCGAAGGTCTCCGTTATAGGCGGGAGAATTGTACAGCACGTTGTACACGACCGCGCCTTTCGTGTCGCTCAGTCCAAGCTGTCTAGCCGTATTGGCGGACAGGTCCTGCAGCGTCGCGCCGATGAACGGAGACGGCTTCGTCGGAATCTTCGTGTTGGTCTTCAGATTCTCGAGTACCTCGCTGATCGTGCTCGTCGGGATCGCGAAGCCGATGCCTTGCGCCTCGGAGCTGACGGCCGTGTTGATGCCGATGACTTCGCCGTTCAGGTTAAGCAGCGGACCGCCGGAGTTGCCGGGGTTGATCGAAGCGTCGGTCTGCAGCAGATGCTCGTAATTGCGCGTGCCGTTCGTGTCTTGAATGCTGATTTCGCGTTCGTTCGAGCTCAGGACTCCGACCGTAACGGTATGATCGAATCCGTAAGGATTGCCGATCGCGACGACCCAGTCGCCCATGTTCGCAGCATTGGAATCGCCCAGCGTCAGGGTCGGGAAGCCGCTGCCTTCGATCTTCAGAACGGCGAGGTCGAGATCGTAGCTGGAGCCCAGCACTTCTGCGGTGAACGGTTGATCGTAACCGTTGACCGTGACTTCGACTTTCTTCGCTCCGTCGATCACGTGCTCGTTCGTTAGAATATAGCCGGTAGAGTCGAAGATGAAGCCGGAGCCCATGCCGGATTCCTGCAGATTGTCGTCGCTGCCGTTGGAACCGCCGTTGGAGCCGCCGTTGCCGCCCTGGCCGTTCTGCTCGTCGCCGAAGAATTGGCGGAAGAACGGATCGTCCATCCAACTGCCGCTTCCGGAAGACTGTTGAACCGATGTATAAGTCTCGATCTTGACGACGGCCGGGCTCGCTTGCTCGAAGATTTTCGAGATGTTGTTCGGCCTTACCGTGTCGGTCGTGTTGCTCACCGTGTTCGCCTTGGTCTGCGAAGATTGCGACGATGCCGCCGCGCTGCTCGCCGCCGGATTGTCCGAGAACCAGTTGCCCCGGTCCGCCGCGAACATGAGTCCGCCTACGGCGACGACGCCTACCATAAAGGAAGCGAAAACGGCTCTCAGCGAGGTTCCTTTGCGGCGCGGCGGAGACTCCCAATCGCGTCCGCCTCCGGACACGGTAAACGGCCGAGGCTCTCTCGCGACCGGAATCAGTTCCTGCCTGCCGCCTTCGTTGCCGGAATCCGAACCTCCGGGAGCGCTGCCGCCGCCGGAGAAAGGCCCATAGGTGTACGTGCCGTTCGAAGAGCTCGTCGCCGTTGCCCTCGGCTGGTTATCCGTATGGGAGGAATACGGGCTGTAGATCGTCTCGCCTTCCTCCTGGGCGTTATCCGAGTTCATCGGTTCGGCCTTGCGGGTTTCCCGCTCGTCGTTATCGTTGCCGTCGCCGGCATATCGAAATCCGAATAAATCTTCCGGCTTCTTGTAGTTGTTGTCTTCCATCTTCCAGTCCTCCTCGTTATACGCGCGGCTTGTTATCGCCTCGGCGTGCGTCAACTTCGTCTTGGTTATATATTCACTCTTCAACCTTAAAACAAGATTAATTCAAAGTGAACAATATCTAAAAGATGAACGGAATATGAACAAAAGCTCAAACGGCCGTTAAAACCGGATTAAAAAACGCAGGCCCCCCGGGATTTCCGGAGGGCGCTCTCGTGTTCTTAGCATTCATTACGCCGGATAGATTTGCTCTACTTCCTTTAAGCGCTCTTTGGCTTTATCCACCCATCCCGGCTCGATGCCCGCGTCCGAATCGACCGGATCCTGGAATTGATCGAACGCCGCGCCGAACGTTCTGGGCTGCGCTTCGGAGTCGAGCCCTTCATTATACAAGTGCTTCAAGACATAGGGCTCTCCGAAACGAATCTTCGCGTCGTTGTCCTCCGTCTCGCTGTCGATATGCCCGTTGGTCACTTGAAAAGGCAGCCGAAGCCACACCTTATTGTCCTCGTCGAGGGCGCAATCGAAGGAACCGCTGTCGTAATCCCAAGAACCGCCGAGGGCGAAGCCTTTCTCCGCTAGAGCGTTCTGGACGAGAACGAATTCCTGAACCTGAGAGGTTAAACGCGATGGCAATGGAATCATGGGGAATCTCCCTTTTATTCCTTATCGTTGCCGTTTTCCTCCGTTTTTAACCGTTGCCTTATTGGGCCCAGCCCTTCCGATGAGCATAAATGGCGAGCTGCGTGCGATCCTCCGCGCTGCACTTCATGAGCAGGTTGCTCACGTGGGTCTTGACGGTCTTGATGCTGATGTGAAGCTCGTCTCCGATCTCCTTGTTGGACTTCCCCTCCGCGATCAGAAGCAGCACCTCCCGCTCCCGTTCGGTTAGCCCTTCCTCCTCGTTCTTCACGGAGCGCTGCCGCAAGCCTCTCGTCAGAGCCTGGGACACTTCCGCGCTCATGACCGGCATGCTTCGCATCGCCCCTTGCATCGCATAGATGAGCTCTTCCGCCGACACGGTTTTGAGAACGTAGCTGACCGCCCCCGCTTCCATCGCTTCGATCACTTTATCATCCTCGAGGAAGCTCGTCAGGATAATGATCCGAAGCCCGGGGAATCGGTCCAAGAGCGCTTTGGTCGCTTCCACGCCGTTCATATCGGGCATCATCAGGTCCATGAGAACGAGGTCGGGAAGCTGCCCGCCATAGCTGCCGCCAGTCAGGTTCGTTACCGCTTCTTGACCGCCCCCCGCCTCCCCGATGACCTCGAATCTGGGATCCAGCATCAGATAGGTTCGCAGGCCGGTCCTCACCATCTCGTGATCGTCTACGATCAGAACCTTGCAATTCTCTAATTCCGCGCTCATCGTGTCATGTCCCTTCATTAATTAATCAGAAATTCGGAAATCGAACCAGCACCCTCGTCCCCGTGCCCGGCTTCGTGACGATCTCGGCCTCGCCTCCCAGCTTCTCGGCCCTCTCGCGCATGGACGTAAGGCCGTACGATCCCGCCCGAATCTGCTCCGCCTTGAAGCCTTCGCCGTTGTCTTCGATCTGCAGCATGATTTGACTCTCCGTCTCTCCCAGAGCCAAGCGGACCTCGCTGGCTTTGGAATGCTTAACGACGTTCGCCATCGCTTCTTGCGCGATCAGAAAGATTTGATGCTCCTTGGCCTCGGAGATCGGTCTATTCACTTGAACGTCAAGCGTTCCTTGAAGGCCGTTCTGCCGACAGAAATCCGGGAACCAGCGATCGAACGCCTCGGTCAGCGATTTGCCTTGAAGCTCCATCGGCCGAAGCTGGGCGATAAGTCCTCTCATCTGCTTCTGGGCGGACGAGGACATCTCGATCAACTGCTCCATCACCTTGCCGCCCTGCTCCGGATTTCGTTCGACCAGCTTGGGCAGCGCCGACGCCGCCATATGCAGGGCGAAGAGCTGCTGGCTGACCGTATCGTGCAGGTCCCTGGCCAATCGTCTGCGTTCCTCTTGGACCGCCACCTCGAGGGCGGGCGCTTCCTCCATCACGTTCTTCTCGCCGAGCTGCTGAAGGAGCTTCATTCGAGTTTCCAGCCTGTCCAACATGGCGTTGAATTCCCGGTATGTCTCGCCGAACGCGTCTCTCGACAGCTCCGGAAGCCGAACGCTCCAGTTGCTGGTCGCGGCTTCCTTCATCGCCAGCTGCAGCTGATCCAGCCGGCGATGAATTCGCCTGCCAAGCAGATAAGCGATAGCGACATCGGCGATCCATAATGCGACCGCCCATCCGCTCCACCAATTCATCTCCGGAACGTTCCCGCGAATGGTCGTCCATGCCGCGTAGACGAGTCCCAGCATAAAGGCCGTCGATACTCCCGCGTAAACCGCCCATTCCCACTTGCTGTTGCGCATGAGCCGAATCATCCGTTTATCCTACCTTCTTGATGCGAACATCGCCGATAAAGGTGCTGACAATGATAATGATACGTTTGGCGGTATCCTCGAAATTCGGCGTCTGAAGGTTCACCTGGTTAAAAAAACCGTCGCGTTTCTGCTCCAGCACGGCCACGTCGCCGATAAAGCTGCTCGACACGACCCGAACGCCGACGGAGAAATCGTTCGGGATAAACACCTTGACATCCCCGATGAACGAAGACACGTAAATTTTCGTTTCTCCGGCCGGAATTTGCGCGCGGGTCAGATCCAGTCTCGTATCTCCGATGAAATTGGAGATGCTCATCGGACGCAGCTCGAAGTAATCGCTGCCGATATCGAAATCTCCGATGAAGCGCGAATGGTTCTCGCGCTTCGGCGAATGATCCCAATACCCGCCGTCCCAACGCGACTCTTGATGGTGCTCCTTCCAATATTTATGCTTCATATAAGAGCTGTCCCGAGGCCGCGGATCTTGCTCCGGGATTTCTTCGAACTTAGGTTCGGAAGGATCGAAACCGAGGTCGAGAGGTTCCGGCGCCGGCGGAGGACCCCTGTCGACGGGAGGCTCGGATGGAGGCGCCGGCGGAGGCGGCGGGGACATCGGAGTCGGATTGATCGTGTTCCATTCGGCTTCTTCGCTCGGCTTCTTTTTGGTACGGCCGCCGCGCACGATCATGAAGAGGCCAAAGACGATAAGCGCGACGGGGCCGACGAATCGAATCAAGTCATGAAACTCCCAATCGACCCAATCCAGATTCCGGGCAAGAAAATATAAGGCCAGCAAGATAAGGATCGCATTCCACCATTGCCCGCCGTTTCGCTGCAGGAGCATTCCTTGCACGCCGACCAGCAGCAGAATGACCGGCCAGAAGGTCTTGAACACGTCCCCGATGTCAATAGAGATGACACCCGCTTGGTTTAACAGGAAGATCACCCCGACCCCGACCAGAACGATCCCCCAGAAAATCCGATGAAGTAGGGATTGCATAACGATTCCTCCGTAAGCAAACATAATGTGCGTATCTGAAATGCGTATCTGCGTTAACGGCACAATAATAACCGCAACGGTAGGAGACGCAACGTTTACTCTACCTATTATAACGGCATTGCCGCAATCCCTAAAGCGGCGCGAGATGGATTGTCGCTTCGGTCTCGAGACCGAGGCGATCGCCTTCGGGTCGGCTTCCGCCATCGATGTGACGTAAACTAACAATCTTCGTTGACATCGTTAACTCCTCACTATATAATGAGTCCGGTTTGAGAGTTTTCATGTCAGGTTTCTACAATTTTTGACGGAGTTGAGCTTATGCAGCTAACAGATGTGTCCAACGGTTTAGATACGATATGGGTCGTTCTGACGGCCGCCATGATTCTTTTGATGGAAGGCGGCTTCGCCCTGCTCGAAGCGGGCTTCGTCAGGCAGAAGAATGCCGTCAGCATCATCATGAAGGTATTCGTCGATATCGCGTTCGGAGCGCTGGTCTTTTACTTGATCGGCTTCGGCCTGATGCACGGCCGGGATCTTGGAAGCGTTATCGGTTCGTCCGGCTTCCTCTTGAAGGGCGATCTTAGCCATCTGCCGACGAATATTACGTCCGATACTTTCTGGCTGTTCCAATGCGCCTTCGTCATCGCCGTTATCTCTATCGTCTCGGGAGCCGCCGCGGAACGGATTCACTTTCGAGCTTATATTTTGTATACCATCGTCATGACGGGTCTCATCTATCCGATCTCCGGTCACTGGATCTGGTCGGCCGACGGTTGGCTGGCCAAGCTCGGCATGATCGATTTCGCCGGCTCCGCGGCCATTCACGCCCTTGGAGGCTTCGCCGCCCTCGCCGCGGCCCTGTTCCTGGGTCCTCGCCTCGGGCGCTTCGGCCCGGAGGGCAAGATCAACATCGTCCCTCCGTCCAATCTCCCGCTCGCCTCCGTCGGGGCGTTCGTCCTCTGGTTCGGCTGGTTCGGCTTCAATTCCGGAAGTACCCTTAGCGCCACGAATACCGGCATCGGCCATATCGCGGTGACGACCATGCTGGCATCGGCGGCGGGATGCGCGGCCTGCATTCTGTTCACCATGCTGCGCTACCAGAAAGCGGATCCTCCGATGGTCATTAACGGAGCGTTGGCCGGCTTGGTCGGCATTACGGCCGGATGCGCCTTCGTCTCCGACGCCGCCGCGATCGGCATCGGCGCCGTATCGGGGATCGCCATGGTGCTCGTTTCCGAATGGCTGGAGAAACGCAGGGTAGACGATCCCGTGGGAGCCTTCGCCGTTCACGGAGTCAGCGGAAGCATCGGCACCCTTGCCGTCGGACTCTTCGCCCTGCCGGGCACCGCTTCGCACGCCGGCCTGTTCCATGGCGGCGGCTTGCACCTGCTTGGCGCGCAGGCCCTCGGCCTCGCTGTCGTCGCCGTTTGGGGCTTCGGCTTAACCTGGATCGCCCTCAAGCTCATTCAAGCTTGGCGACCGGTTCGAGTCACCGCCGACGAAGAGAAGATCGGCTTGGATGTCGCTCTGCACGGCGTTCCCGCATACAGCAAGGATAAGGACTTCATCGACGTGGATGAGCTTCGCAACCCTACATCTTAAGCCAAGCTAACGTCAATAGAACAATATAGCGGATAAAAAAGGCCTGCGCCCGGCGCTCTTCCCCAAGAGCACCTAGGCGTCAGGCCTTTTATCAAGTAAGCTTCCTATTCCGATAACGCAACCGGGAGAGTCCCCTCAAGCATGGCCCGGTACCGTTCTATCTCTTCCCGGAGCAGGCGAACCTTCTCCTTCGGCTTCTTGACATAATGAATGTATTCCACGGCGAGATGGTGATCGGGCTTCCTGCCGGCCAACATTCGCCGGATCGGCGACATCGTCCGATAGGCTTGCTCTTCCCTCTGGACGCGACGCTCGTACCGGTCAACCATCTGCTCGATCTCGCGAATCTCCTCTTCCCTCTTCTCGATCAGGGATTCGAGAAAGGAATAGATCTCGGCATTCTTCCGAGCGGAAGAGGTATCCGGGATCGTAGAACTCATCGGTCCATTCATGAAATATCACCTATCTATCCTTGTTAACATTTGTGACAACTACACATATTGTACAGGATATCGATAGGATTGAGAATGCTTATGTCAGGTTATTTCGTAGAAATTGCAATATCGATTCCGATTACGCCGGCCATTCGGCCTTCTTCATCCCGAATAGGCATCGAAACCGTCAAGCAAGGTTGTTTCGTAATGGCAGATAAGTACACATCGGATACGAAAGTCTCTCCGTTCATCGCCCGTTGCCACCATTCCCTGCCCTTGGCGTTAAGCAGGCCGGCTTCCGGCTCCGAGAACACGAAGGTGCCGTCGCTCCGGTTCGACCAGATCGCCTCCATCCCCTCCGTGCTCTTGAGCAAGGAGCCCAGCTTCCGGCGATGCTCCTCCTCGTTTAGACCGCACAGACCGGGGTTCCGCTCCAGCACTCCGGCGAGCAGCGCCGTCCATCGGCCGGCATCGATGTCCCGTCCAGCCGCTAATGCGCGTCCGCCCGCTTGGCGAACGGAATCGGCCAGTTCATCCGCCGATCGCTTGACGGCCGCGGATACTCTCCCCAGCTTCGAGATCGCCTGGCGCTGCCGCTCATTCTGCACCAGCGTATCGTCCACGCCGCGGACCATGAGTCCGACGGAATCGACCACCTGCTTCAGCATGCCGTTCGCGGAGCCCGTTCTCTCCGCTTGCTCCCCGGCGGCTTCGAGCGTCTTCCCCGCCTGGGAGTCCACCTTCACGATATGGTTAAAAATCGAATCCATCCGATCCCGCGTATGCTTCATCTCCTCCAGACCTCGAGATACGGATTCCTTCTCTTGATCGACCGAGGCGACGACTTGCCGGATGCCGTTCTCGATATCCTTCACGATCGTAGTCGAGCGTTTGACCGCATGGCCGCTCTGCTCCGCCAGCTTGCGGATCTCCTGCGCCACGACGGAGAATCCGAGTCCGTACTCGCCCGCATGGGCCGCTTCAATCGCCGCGTTAAGCGCGAGCAGCGAAGTCTGGGTCACGATCTCTTGGATCAAGGCGTTGATCTCGTTAATCTTGGAGGCTTGTTCGATCAGGCTGCGAACGGTCTCTTCCATCGTTCCGTGATGGACGGACAAATCGTTCATCACTTCGTCGGTGTGCGTCAAGGAACGGGCGACCTCGATGACGACATCCCGGGCTTCCCGGCTCTGGGCGCTCATCTCTTCCGAAATGACGCGGATCTCCTCCGAAGAAGCGGCTACTTCTTGAAGGGAGGAGAAGGCTTCCTCCAATTGCCCGGAGGCCTCTCTGCTCTTGATTCGAAGCCGTTCCTCCTGTTCCGCGGCTCGGCCCGCGATCTCCTCGAGCTGGCCCATGCTCGAATCCACCTCGGCGACGGCTGCCTGCAGTCGGTCGGAGATGACCGACGCTTCCTCTATCATATGATTGAGTGCGCTATCATTTCCTGATGCGGAAAGGGAGGATTCCGCATGTTCCCGAGAATCGCCCGATCCCCCCGCTTGTCCGTTCCGATTGACGTTCCCGCGTTCCCTGATCCATCGTTGCCATTGCGCCATACGGCACCTCCAACTGATTGCCTATGTATCGAACTGCGCTCTCGAATCTCATGATACATTTTTTAACATTATATGACGAACATCCGCAAAATAAAAGAGGAACCCTAGGTTCCTCTTGTCGCCTTTATGGATGCTCGCGCTCGCGCTCGCGATCTTCCCGAATTTGTTCTTTGATTCTTTCTTTCTCCCGGTGAATCTTCGACTTAATCGTTCCGACCGGCATTTCGAAAGCGGCGGCGATCTCATCGTCCTTGAAGCCATAATAAAACTTGTAAAGAAGCAATGTCCGCGTCGTCGGGTCAAGCCGTCCGAGCAGATCGGACAGCTCGGTCTGAAGCTCCGGGTTCGCATCGAGTCCCGAATTGAACGCATGCTCCGATACGCCGCTGTCGTAATCGGCGTGGATCGTCGAACGGCTTCTTCCCGCTCTATTCGCATTGGAAGCCAGATTGTACACGATCGTCTTCGCCCAAGGAATGAGCTTGTCTTCGTCTCTCAAGGTATCCTTCTTCTCTAAGATGCGCACCCAAGCTTCCTGAACGATATCCACCGCGTCGTTCTTGCGGATAAGCTTGTGCCTGGCGACCCGCAGCATCTGCCTGTAGAGCTCTTGGAGCAGCTCGTCTTCCGAGTCCATGCCGCAGGAAGAATCAAAATCTCGAAGGAAGAACTTCATTCAGAGAGGTCACTCCTCGGAGAAACATATTAATCTTCCACAATTGTAGCATAGACTCAAGAAAAAGAGAATATTTGACATTAAATAGGAAAATATCGACAGTGCGGTTTACCCCGGAGTCGGATCTTCCGCTTCCGGGGCGATGACCTCGCTTATGCTATCGAGCATCGATTCCGTCACCTTGCCGTTCCCCTTCTTAATGACTCGCACATCCACCGTTTTTTTGCCCCATTCTTGGAACACCTGTCGTTTGGAAGGGAAGTAGAGGTCGATTTTCCTCCCTTTGATTTTAGATCCCGTATCCGCGACGATCCCATAGCCGTATCCGGGGATAAACAAGATCGTGCCGATGGGAAAAAGCTTCGGGTCCGCCGCGATGGTCGACAGCTTGCCGCGCCTTACCTTGACTCCCGAGTAAGTAATTCCGTATTGAGGATGCCCCGGCCGCTTGCCCGTCGATTCCACTCCAGCGGTATAGCCGGTCGCCACGACGCGAATGATCTCCTCTTGTTCTTCCTTGAATCCCGTCCGATCGGCCGAAGCAACCAATCTCTTCTCGTCCGGCGTCATCTTCGTTGCCGGCTTCTTCGGCGCTTGCGCAAGAGCCGCGGATGACCCTCTCTCCTCCAAGGATATCTCTTCGGCATCGGCCCCAAGTTCCGCCGGTCCAATCGCGGCCAGCATCACGGACAAGATCATCATGCCTCGAACGAAACGGTTTGACAAAGGCAAAAAGCTTGCTGGCATCTTAGCACACTCCCCTGTCAGGAAGGGTGCCCAAGGCCAACAAGCTTTATGCAGGGCTCTATTCGATATGCCTCGACGTTAGTCTACGCGCTTCGAAGCGATTTCTCCCGTAATGCGGGCGATGAATTCGTCCGCGGGCTGAGCTCCGAGGTCCCCTTCTCCGCGTCTTCTGACGGAGACCGTGCCGTTCGCCGCTTCGTTCTCGCCGACGACGAGCATGTAAGGAATCTTCTCCAGCTGGGCTTCCCGAATCTTATAGCCCATTTTCTCGTTGCGAAGGTCGGCTTCGGCGCGTACGCCCGCCGCCAGCAGCTTGTCGTTCAGCTCGCGGGCATATTCTTCGTAGGCGAGGCTTACCGGAATGATCTTCGCTTGCAGCGGAGACAGCCACACCGGAAGCGCGCCGGCGAAGTTCTCCAGCAGGAATGCCGTGAACCGTTCCATCGTGCTGATGATGCCGCGGTGAATAACGACCGGACGATGCTTCTTGCCGTCGTCTCCGACATACTCGAGCTCGAACCGCTCCGGAAGGAGCACGTCGATCTGGGCCGTGGAGAGCGTTTCTTCCTTGCCGAGCGCCGTCTTGACCTGTACGTCAAGCTTCGGTCCGTAGAAGGCCGCTTCGCCCTCCGCTTCGAAGAACGGCAAGCCGAGCTCTTCTACTACCTCGCGAAGCATGCGCTGCGAAGTCTCCCACATGTTGTCGTCCGGCCAGTACTTCTCCTTGTCCTGAGGATCGCGGTAGGACAAGCGGAAGCGGTATTCCTTGATTCCGAAGTCTTCGTAAACGCGTTGGATCAGCTGCACGACCCGCTTGAACTCTTCCTTGATCTGGTCGAGACGGCAGAAGATATGCGAATCGTTCAACGTCATCGCGCGAACGCGGTGAAGGCCCGTCAGGGCGCCGGACATCTCGTAGCGGTGCATCATTCCGAGTTCGGCGATTCGGATCGGAAGGTCGCGGTAGCTTCTCATCTCGCTCTTATACACCATCATGTGGTGAGGGCAGTTCATCGGGCGAAGCACGAGCTCTTCGTTGTCCATCTGCATCGGAGGGAACATGTCCTCCTGGTAGTGCTCCCAGTGGCCGGACGTCTTGTACAAGTCGACGTTGGCCAGCACGGGCGTGTAGACGTGCAAGTAGCCGAGTTTCTCTTCGAGATCGACGATATATCGCTCCAGAGTGCGGCGAACCTTGGCGCCGTTAGGAAGCCAAAGCGGAAGGCCTTGGCCGACCTCGCGGGAGAACGTGAACATGTTCAGTTCCTTGCCGAGCTTGCGGTGGTCGCGCTTCTTCGCCTCCTCGAGGAAGTGAAGGTGCTCGTCAAGCTGAGACTTCTTCGCGAATGCCGTTCCGTAGATCCGCTGAAGCATCTTGTTCTTGCTGTCCCCGCGCCAGTACGCGCCGGCAACGCTCAGCAGCTTAAACGCCTTGATGCGTCCCGTGGAAGGAAGGTGCGGACCGCGGCACAGGTCGAAGAATTCGCCTTGGTCGTAGATCGTGATCGTCGAGCCTTCCGGCAAGCCTTCGATAAGCTCGATCTTAAGCGGATCTCCCGCTTCTTCGTAGATGCGAAGGGCTTCTTCGCGGCTCACGACGCGGCGAACGATCGGGAGATCCTCCTTGATGATCTTCTCCATCTCTTTCTCGATGCTCGCGAGGTCTTCCGGAGTAATCGACTGCTCCAGATCGATATCGTAGTAGAAGCCGTCTTCGATGACCGGCCCGATGCCGAGCTTCACCTTGTTGCCGCCGAACAGCCTCTTGATCGCCTGAGCCATCAAGTGAGCGGAGCTATGGCGCATCACTTCAAGCCCTTCCGGGCTATCCAGCGTCAGAATCTCGAGAGAGCTATCCTCCTCGATCGCCGCGTTCAAGTCGACTACTTTGCCGTTCACCTTGCCGGCGACGGCGTTCTTTCTCAGCCCGCTGCTGATGGAACCGGCGATCTCTTCGACCGTCGATCCTTGAGCGAACTCGCGGACGGCTCCGTCCGGGAATTTGATTTGCAGTGCCATGCTGTTTGGCCTCCTTAATAGTGAATACCTTGGTCGTGAAGGTCAATCGGCAAGGGACGAGCGCGCCGCCATCAAACGCAAAAAAGCACTCGTCCCCATAGGGACGAGCGCTAATCGTTCGCATCTCGTGGTTCCACCCTTATTCAATCGGATTCCGCTTCGCTCTCTTCCCCTGTTAGGTTCGCAGAGGAGCCGTCCGATTCTCAGGCATGAGTAACGGTCATGACCCGGCAAGGCTTACAGACGTCGACGATCCGGCAAGACGCAGGTCGCGGACATGTTCGGCCAAGCAGCTCGAAAGGGGTAGACGCAAGCCGGTGTCGGAAGGAACTTGCAGCCAAGGTTCCTCTCTCTGTGCCGTCCATAACAAGCATCGTTGTCTTTCTCATCGCCATTAAAGAATATCTCGGGAGCAGTTGCTCCGCATTCACGCAAGGCTAATTAACGGCATTATAACGCTATCTTAAACATGCCGTCAAGTCGGCATATCCGGACAGATAGCGGCTCGCTCCCCGAAAATTCCCATTAAGGTGCGGATGACCTGAGCTTCCGGGTCATGCGTATGAATGTACAGTTGGCGAGGCGACGCCGCAAGCAGCCGGCTGACGAGCAGGCTTTCCTCCTCCTGCTCGTCATGCCCCCTTTTCTCCTCGTCGGGCGTTTTTTCGAACATCCAGGCTTCTTTATCCAACGGCTGCATTTTCTCATCGAACAGCTTAAAGGCATGTCCCCCGGAGTGAAGAACATGGACCGCCTGCACCCTGACTTCCTGCCATTCCACCATCGACTGCAGCAGAGACATGAATTCCTTATACTGGCGGTCCATCATCCGCTCTTCGACGGCCGTCTCGGCCGCCTCCTTGACCTCGGTTAAATACTCCTTCAGCCGAAATCTCAGGAATCCCTCCAAATGGATAAAACCGTTCTCCTTCAAAAATGCCGCGAAGGGCTGTCCCCATCGTTTGATCCTTCTGGCCCTTCCGTAAAAGGAGCCGTCATCGCCGGCCGTGTCTCCATCGAGCAGGCCGATCGCCTCGGAGATCATCACGTCGATCTCGACCGGGTCGGAACGAGTGCCGTAATTCTTGTTCATCCATTGCCGGAGCAGGATCGGTTCCCTCTCGGACACGATAAATTCCGCCAGGACGATCCCCGTCTTGCCGCAGAAATCCTCTCTCCCCTTCTCTATGGTCAGGCTGCATCGCACGCGGCCATCCTCGGGAGAAAGCTCCCACGGCCCTTCTCCCCTGCTGCCCGATAAGCCGGCAAACGATTGATTGAGCATGGCTGCCAATCGTTCCGACGAATCGCGGCGGGCGCCCGTATCGATCGTCCATTCATCCTTCTTCACCTGATCACCTCCGGTATCTCCTTTTCTAACTATATGGTGACCGAAAAAGGGATATACGATCGGCAATTCGATATGGTATATTTTATAAATCGACAGCTCTCATCGAACCTTTCCAAGGCAACCATAACTCATTCGCGAGAAATCGAGGCCGATCCATGAAGGTATTCCAACATGTCGAGCATAATTTGAAGCGTTGGAACCGATATATTCTATCCATGCTCGGTGCCATCGTCCTTCTGTCGGTTGTCGTCGAGACTTACTTTCTGCTCTTTCTCACCGATGATCAAGTCAGCTATTTCCGCATTCACGTTCTGGAACCGACTATCCTGCTTATCTGCGTATACGCGATATCCCTTGCTGCCGTCAGAGGACTCCCTCAGCATCAAGAATACATACTCCTTGCGTCCGCGACTCTTATGGTCGATATTCTGGTCGTCAACCACAGGCCCGACTCCTACCTGCTAATCGCCCTTCATTTTCCCGTCTTGCTTAGTTTGACTTATTACCAGCTTTCCAAGCTTTTCTATTCGATTTTGAACTCCTTGGTCTCCTTGATCGCGATTCTCGCCCTCGACCCGATTATCTGGCGGGAGATCGGCTCCGAAACCTTCATCGCTATCGCCGTAATTCTCTTGGTGTTCGACGGGGTCGCCGTTGGCATTCTTATAAGAGGATCGGAAATCCGGGATCACTTCAACGACGAATGGCAGAATGAGCAAACGAAGGTCATCGACGCGTACCTGGAAGATCTCAGAAGCAAAACCGACCCTCTGACCGGGGCTTACAACCATAGCGCTTTTCACGACCATTTGGATCAGATGATTCGCCAGAGCGACTCCGGACTAGTCCTCTTCTACTTGGCTTATCTCGATATAGACAACTTTCAGGCATGGAACGAACGACATGGTTACCGCTTCGGCGACGACGTTCTGAGAACGATCTCCACGCTGATTTCCACCCGAATAGGCCCTCACGATCTCCTCGCGAGGTTCCAAGGGGACAGATTTGCGATTCAGTCGCTGCACCACAGCCATCAGGAAGCCTTCGATACGATGGAGAGCATCCGGAGAAAAATCGAGCATTTCTCGTTCGCCTCCATGGAAGGCGAGAGGCTGACCGTCAGCGTCGGCATCGTCCCTTATTCGATGGGCCAGGGCAAGTCGGCGCTGCTGGTCAACGCCGATCGCGCTTTGGCGGAGGCCAAATCCAAAGGCAAGAATCGAACCGCGATCTCGGCCGTCTTGCACTCGGTGGAGTTCTAATCGGATAAAAAAAGAAGGCGGCTGAGATCTCCCTCATGCCGCCTTCAATCTATCGATATCGATTAGTTCTGCATCACGAAGTCCTTCGCGATCTTCTCGTTCTCGTCTTCGAACATGCGAAGGATGTTGTATTGCGTATCGCGCTGGGCCGGGATTCTTCCCGCTTCGCGGATAAGCTTAAGGCACAGCTCGATGTTGACCTTGTGCGTCGTGCCCGCCGCGGAGACGACGTTCTCCTCCATCATCGTGCTGCCGAAGTCGTTGGCTCCGTATTGCAGCGACAGCTTGCCGATCTCGGGGCCCATCGTGACCCAGGAGGATTGGAAATTCGGAATGTTGTCGAGGGCGATCCGGCTGATCGCCAGCGTCTTGAGGTATTCCTCCGGAGTCGCCTTCTCGCGCTTCATGTTCGTGTTGTCCGGCTGGAATGTCCATGGAATGAACGCCAGGAAGCCTCGGGAAGGATAGCCGTTCCGAACGCACTCGTCCTGCGCTTCCCGGATGCGGAGCAGGTGAAGCGCGCGTTCCTCCATCGACTCTCCGAAGCCGATAACCATCGTACCGGTCGTCGTCATTCCGACCTTGTGGGCGGTCGTCATGACATCCATCCAGTCTCGCCAAGAGCCTTTCAGCCGGCTGATCTTCTTGCGCGTACGGTCATCCAGAATCTCGGCTCCGCCGCCCGGAAGCGAATCGAGACCGGCCTCGTGAATCTGCCGAACGACTTCTTCCAGCGACAATCCGTCCGAGACGTCGACCATCTTGCGAATCTCAGCCGGGGAGAACGAGTGCATCGTGATGTTCGGGAATCTCGCCTTGATCTTCTTAAGCAGATCCGTATAATACGAGAACGGGAGATTCGGGTTCGTCCCGCCTTGCATCAGGATCTCCGTGCCGCCGACATCGACCGTCTCTTGAATTTTCTGCAGAATGGCTTCGTCCGGAAGAACGTACCCCTGCTCCGAGCCCGGAGCCCGGTAGAAAGCGCAGAATCGGCAATAAACGTCGCAGATATTCGTATAGTTGACATTGCGTCCGACCACGAACGTCGTGATCGGTTCCGGATGCCACTTATTCATGATCCGATTGGCCGCATGGCCCATCTTCTCCACTTCGTCGCTTTCGAACAGAGCGATGATGTCATCCTGTCCGAGCCTTTCTCCGCGAAGCGCCTGCTCCAATATCCCATCGATGTTACTCATAAGAATTTCTCCTCTCCGTAAAGCCCAATCTGTCTCAAGTTTGTCTCGAATCTCGCATAAACCCGTCACTGCCTATCGTAGCACAAAAAGACCGCCGCAGTCACCTAGGAGGCGACTTGATCGCGGCGGTACTGGATTCGTTCCTTCGTCTCTTGGAATACATGACGCTCATGCTCATGCAGAAGCACGTTCGGTCTGGCGAAGTAATAGCCCTGTCCCATCCCGACGTTAAGCCGGAACAGAACGTCCGCTTCCTCCTCGCGTTCCACGCCTTCCGCGACGACCTCGCAGCTCATCTCGCCGGCTGCCGTTACGATCGCCTTAAGCAGGCTCTCCTTCACGGAGAAGCGGTCGACGAACTGAATGACCGAGCGGTCGATCTTGATCATCTCGGGAGCCATCTCCCCGATCCATTGCAGGCTGGAATAACCCGCGCCCATATCGTCGACGGCGAAGCGGAAGCCGTGCTGGCGGAAGGAATTCAAGATGCGAAGCATCGTCGCGAAATCTTCCACCTCGTGTCTCTCCGTGATCTCGAACACGATCTGCTTGGGAGAAAGCCCGGGAAGTTGCTTCAAGCATTCCAGAACGTGCGAGAGGAACGACGGATGGTTTAACGTCACCGCCGTCACGTTCAGGAATACCGGCTCGCGAATTTGCCGCAGCGACACCTCTTCTAGCGCAAGCTTCACGATCATGAACTCAAGACGGCTTAGCTGCTTGCTCTCGCTGGCGAACTGGAACAGCTCGTCCGGGCGATGGAAGATGCTCGCCGCCGGTCCTCGCGTGAGAATCTCCCAGCCGAACACGTCTCCGTTCTTCAGGTTCATAATCGGTTGGGCGAGCACGGAGATGTCGCGGTTATCCAGGATTAAATCCAGCTGACGCCTTGCGGCGATCACCTGGGGAGAAAGCTGGCGCGTGGCCAGGGCGAGAGCGAAACGGTACGATTCCCGCAGCAGCTCCTCGTTCGTCATTCCCGCTTGGCTGGAAGCGGCGAAGGGAACGTAGCTGCCGGTCATAGAAATCCGGCCGCGATATTCGCGCAAGGAAGCGGCGCGCGATTCGACGGCCAGTCGCAGCGCTTCCAGCCTGTACTCGAGCGCGGCCGGAATGAAATCGGCATGGGTTGGCGCTTCCCCTTTAACGAGCATAACGAATTCCTGGGGACCGAATTGATCGACTCCGATCACTTCCGAATCGTCCCACTGTCCTCTGATCAAAGCCGACATGCTCCTTCTCGTCTCCGCCTGCAGGGCGGACTGAAGCAGCTTCAGCTGGGGAAGAAGCGATTCCGGACAGTCCCAACGGAACAAGGCAAGATAACAATGGTCGCCGCGCTCCAGATGCTTGTCCAGCATCGCCTGAACAGGCTTGCGGAGCGTGAAGTCGGGCGGAAAAATACGCAGCGAACGGTCGGTCATCAGCAGTTTGGCACCGAGAAGAAGTCGATCCAACATATTCTGTATACTCACAACAGATCAGCCACCCTGTCAACTTGTAACCGCACCGTCATTGTATCATGAAAGAAAGACGTATGAATAGAATATCTTGACAATTTATCGTTCGATAAAATCGGAGTCCTTAAAAGTCGAGAGCTTGCTCCAGATCGCGAATAAGGTCGTCGATATCTTCAAGGCCGACCGAATAGCGCACCAATCCGTCCGTAATCCCCCTCGCGTGCCTAACCTCGCGAGGCATGGCGGCGTGGGACATCATCGCCGGATAGGAGAGGATGCTCTCGACCGCGCCGAGGCTGACGGCCACGATCGGCAGCTTCACCTTGCCGAGCATCTGGCGCGCGCGCTCTCCGCTGCCGACGTCGAAGGAGACGACGGCGCCGAAGCCCTTGGATTGCTTCGCGTGAATGTCGCCGCGCGGATGATCCTTAAGCCCCGGGTAGTAAACCTTCTCGACGCCGGGATGGGCCTGCAGCCAAGCGGCCAGCTTGGCTGCGCTCTTCTCGCTGGCTTCCATGCGGACCTGAAGCGTCTTCATGCCCCGCATGAGCAGCCAGCTCTCCTGCGCGCTCAGAACGGTTCCGAGCCCGTTCTGCAGCTGCTTTACGCGGCGCCCTAGCGATTCGTCCGCCGTGACGATCAAGCCCGCGAGAACGTCGCTGTGCCCGCTCAGGAACTTGGTGGCGCTGTGGATGACGATATCGACTCCAAGCTCGATCGGCCTCTGATGGTACGGAGTCATGAACGTGTTGTCGAGCATCGTCAGCAGGCCGAGCTCCTTCGCCCATGCCGCGATCTCCGCGATGTCCGTGATTTTCAGCGTCGGGTTGGACGGCGTCTCCATGAAGACCGCTTTGGTATTCGGTTTAAGGGCCATCTTCACTTGCTCGAAGTCCGTCATATCCACGAACGTCGAATCGATGTTCAGACGATTAAGCACCGTCGTCAGCAGACGATAGGTTCCTCCGTATACGTCCTCCGTCACGATCACATGGTCGCCGGCCGACAGAAGCAGGAAAGCCGTCGAGATCGCCGCCATCCCGGAAGCGAACGCGAAGCCGCGGGCTCCTCCCTCAAGGACGGAGATATATTCCTCCAGCGCCTCTCTCGTCGGATTCCCCGAGCGGCTGTAATCGTGGGCCGGGGGGTTGTCCAGATCGAAGTGATGGAAGGTCGATGCTTGATAGATCGGCACGCTGGAAGCGCCGGTCGTCTTGTCGATCTCCTTGCCGAAGTGAATCAGCTTGGTCGAGAAGTCTTGTTCCGAGTTCGCCATGTCGTTATGCCCCCTCGATTTCTTGCAGCGCCGCGTCGATCGCCGCGCCCAAATCCGCGATCAGATCCTCGATATGCTCGATGCCGACGGAGAAACGGAGAAGCCTGTCGTCCACGCCGACCTTCTTGCGAATCTCTTCCGGGATGTCCGCGTGCGTCTGGATCGCCGGGTAAGTCAGCAGGGATTCCACTCCGCCCAAGCTCTCCGCGAAGGCGATCAGCTTCAGATGGCGAAGAATCGGTTCGACCGTGCGGGCATCCTTCATGCGGAACGAGAAAATGCCGGTGTTCCCCGAGGACTGGCGCTTCTGGATCTCATGCCCCGGATGATGAGGCAGCGCGGGATGGTAAACCTCCTCGACGGCCGGATGCGCCTTCAGCCATTCCGCCATCTTGACGGAGTTGTATTCGTGGCGCTCCATTCGCAGGGCGAGAGTCTTCATCCCTCTCATCAGGAGATACGAATCTTGAGGTCCGAGAACCGCTCCCAAGGAGTTGTGAAGGAAGCCCATCTTCTTGGTCAGCTCTTCGCCCTTGGTCATGATCAGCCCCGCGAGCACGTCGTTATGTCCGCCCAAGTACTTCGTCGCGCTATGGATGACGATGTCGGCGCCCAGGTCAAGCGGCCGCTGCAGGAACGGAGTCAGGAGCGTATTGTCCACGATCGTCAGGAACCCCTTGGACTTGGCCCAAGCAGCGACTTTCTCGATGTCCGTGATCATCATCAGCGGATTGGTCGGCGTCTCGATCAGGACGGCCTTCGTGCCGGCGGTACAGAGCTCCTCCATCGCTTCGATGTCGTTCGTATCCACGTAGGACGCGGTAATTCCGTAACGGGACAGGATCTGCTCCAGAAGGCGGTAAGTGCCGCCGTATAGATCCAAGGAGACGATCAGATGATCGCCTTGGCCGAACAGGGCGAAGATGGTCGTGAGGGCAGCCATGCCCGAGCTGCACGCGAAGCCGCCGTCCGCGTTCTCCAGATCGGCCGCGGCCTGCTCCAGGACGGACCGGGTCGGGCTCTTCGTACGGGAATAATCGAAGCCCGTGCTCTGGCCGAGCCGAGGGTGGCGGAAAGCCGTGGATTGATAAATCGGATAGTTGACTGCTCCGGTGCGCGGGTCCTCTTGGGAACCTATTTGGGCTAAGCGGCTTTCAATGTTCATAAGATTGGAATCCTCCTGCTAACGAATAAGTTGGGAATCGCGACTCTCTGTTTATTAAATGCCAGCTCCCAGATCGTAAGGAGTCTGTTGGTAAACGTAGTAGTTCAGCCAGTTGGAGAACAGCAGATTCGCGTGCGCTCTCCAGCTCGACAGCGGCATCTTCGACGGATCATTTCCCGGAAAATAATTTTTGGGAACGTCGATGCGGAGCCCTTTGGCTTTATCCCGGTCGTATTCCCATTTGAGGGTCAGAGGATCGTATTCCGAATGGCCGGTGACGAAGATCTGGCGCCCGTCCTTCGTGGCGGCGATATAGACGCCGGCATCTTCGGATTCGGAGAGAATCTCGAGCTCCGGTATCTTCTCGATGTCTTCTTTGCGCACCTCGGTATGGCGGGATTGAGGCACGTAGAACAGCTCGTCGAAGCCGCGAAGCAGCGGAACGTTCCTCTTCTCGACCGTATGAGGGAACACTCCGAACAGCTTATTCGGGAGATCGACCTTAGGGACGCCGAAGTGATGGAAGAGGCCGGCCTGCGCTCCCCAACAAATGTGGAAGGTGGAGGTGACGTTCCTCTTGCTCCAATCCATGATGTCCTTCAGCTCTTCCCAGTAGTTTACATCCTCGAAGGCAAATTGCTCGACGGGAGCTCCGGTAATGATCATGCCGTCGAAGCGCTGCTGGGAGATCTCGTCGAACGTCTTGTAGAACGCTTCGAGATGCTCCGCGGACGTATTCTTCGACGTATGCGTCTTCGGATGGATCAGCACCGCTTCCACCTGCAGCGGGGTATTCCCGATCAGGCGAAGCAGCTGCGTCTCCGTCGTCTCCTTCGTCGGCATTAAATTTAAGATCGCAATGCGGAGCGGCCGAATATCCTGATGGTAAGCGACGCTCTCATCCATGACGAAAATGTTCTCTTCCGCCAAAATCTCTCTGGCTGGCAGCGAATCCGGTACTTTAATCGGCATTTTCAACTCCCCTTTCTGTCTGAACCCAACCGAAGCATCCCGGTCCGAATAACCAAAAAAGACCCTTCGATGAGAAGGGTCGTCGCAGTAGAAACATACGCGCCTCTCTCATCTCCCAGTAACACGACCGTAAATCGTGCACCGCAAGAATTAGCACCGTGCGTCTTCGATCGACGCCGGTTGCCGGGCTTCATCGGGCTAGTCCCTCCGCCTGCTCTTGATAAGGATGGCAATTCCTATTCGGTTGTAATCCAACGTGAAACTCCTTCTAATGTAAACCAAAAGAACGATACCGTCAAGGAGCGGATTTCCCCGGAAAATGTCCTTGTAATGGGGGTTCGGAGAAGATTATACTTATCACGAATTGCGCTTAATCAACAAGGACAACGATAAAGGGGGGAGCCGGTCATGGAAGGGGATCAGCCTGGACCAAGTTGCAGGTTAACGGGAAATGAAGCAGGACGACAGGTTGCCGTTTGGCGCTCGGGCAAAGCCGGCTCCGCCGACTTATAGACTGATTATGCTTAACGGATGTACGCCCTGCATGATTCATCATGCGAAGGAGCGGATTCCATATGAAAATTCGGCTGGTTAACAAAGGCGTATTCACGCCTATCGAAGACATTGCGACGACCCTTGTTCCTCCGGAGCAGGGCTTCTACTGGATCGACGCGGACGTAGACGACCTGCTTGCGCTGCAGCCTCTGTTCGGCATTCACGATCTTGCCGTGGAGGACTGCTTGACGGAAGAGGAGCAGCGTCCGAAGCTGGAAGTGTACGAAAGCCATTATTTTATCGTCATCAACAGCATCCGATTCGACGACGAGGAGATCTTCCTGAGGGCTCTGAACATGTTTCTCGGACGCCATTACCTCATTACCGTCACCCGGCAGAAGATCAACGAGCTCCGGACGATCAAGCCGATCCTGTGGGAGCAGGAAGTGAACAGCGCCGACCGGCTGCTGTATCATCTCGTCGACATCGTCGTCGACAACTACTTCCTCGTCGGCGACAGGATCGAGGCAAGAATCGAGAGCCTCGAGGAAGACATTCTCATGCATACGAAGAAATCCCATCTCACCGAGATCATCGGCCTTCGAAGCGAAATCCTGTGGCTCAAGAAAGTGCTGGGACCGCAGCGCGACGTCATCGGGGCGCTCAACAAGAAGGAGCTTAAGCTGTTCGACGTCCAACTGCAGAAATACTTCGGCGACATCTACGAGAACGCGGTCAAGATCACGGAAACGTTCGAGACGTACCGCGACCTGATGGCGAACTTGCGGGAAGCTTACCAGTCCAGCGTCGCGAACCGCGCGAACGAGATCATGCGCGTCTTCACCGCCTTGACGACGATCTTCATGCCCTTGACCTTCATAACGGGCATCTACGGAATGAATTTCGACTTCATTCCCGGCATGCACGACCGGTATGGATCCATCGTGCTTCTGGTCATAATGGCTGCCCTAGGATTCGGGATGTTCTATATCTTCCGCAAGAAGGATTGGATATGAGTTCCTATATCTTCGACGCCCCTCGATCGGCCTTTATCGGCCGGCAGAGGGGCGTTCTTTGTTCTCCGGTCACACGGCGGACGATTGGCGCTGACGGCGGTAGCGAATCCGGATCATTCTCAGCTTCTCGTATTGCTGCTCCGCCTGCCCCGCCCCTCCTCCGGCGGCTTCCGAGGCATAAAGGCGTTGGTACAGCGGCTTAAGGTATCGGTCGCCAAGCTCCTGCATCGCGCTCTCCGCCTGCCTGATCTCGCCTTCGTCGACGGCCGACAGCTCTTGATCGACGAGGGGGAGGACGTCGTAGCCTTCCTCGTCCAGCCGGTCGATCCTCTCCACCAGCATCCTTCTCGTCAGGCCGAGCTCCTTCTCCAGATCGGCCAGCGAGCTGCCTTGGCGAATGCCGGTCAGCAGCCTCTTCTTCTCCTGAACCAGGGAGACGCTCTTGCCGTACTTCTCCTCCTTCTGGAGGAAAATCCATTCCGACAGCTGCTCTTCGGATATGGCGTTCTCCACCCATTGAAGCGGAAAATCATGCTCTCTCGGCAACGCGGAGACCAGCTCGAGCAGCTCGGCCCCGTACTTCTCCACCTTCGTCTTCCCGAAGCCGGGGAGCTGGCCGAGCTCCTCCGGCGTTCTCGGCAAGAAGACCGCGACCAAGTGAAGCTCGCGATTCGTCGCGATCAGATAGGCCGAGCGCTTCTCTTCCGTCGCCTTCGCTCTTCGCCAATGGCGAAGCGGAGCCACCGTATCTTCGTTGGCATGCCGATCCGCGTAGCAATGGAGCAGGGAAGCCAGCTGCTGGCGCCTCTCCCAGAACGGGGAATCCTCCAGCATTCCGTCCAGAAGCGGACGGTAGCCTTCCTTCATCCGGCGGGCCACTCCATGGCGGAACGAAGCGAGCAGCTCCTCCCAGCTCGTCCCCTCGTACCAGGTCTCCTGGCCGTCCGCCCCCTGCTCCGGAACCGAATGCCAGCCGGAGCTCCAAATTCCTTGGTGCTCTCCGATAAACACCTGCCCCCGCTCTACGTCTGCCTTCCCAAACGAGCGTTCGAAACGATTCAGAAAAACGATCTCCATCTTGCTTCCTCCTTGGCGCATCCAGCGCATATTCACGTTCCGGAGCTTCCCAGGCGAGGGATGGAGAATACGGCGGCCTAAAAACGACAAGAAGCACCCCTCCGCACTTGGCGGTGAGGTGCTTCCTCATCACGGCTACCCGAACAATGTAAGATCAGATTAGCAGATTAGGATTCATTTGGCAATAGCCAGGAACGTGCGTTTGTCACACGATCTTCTTTTGCCGAACGAAAAGCCATATGATACTGTTAGATCATTACCAGAGAATGGACGGTCGGATCGGGCCACAAGGAAAGGAAGTCGCGCCAAGATGCAACACGCGGAGAGAAAATGCCCCTTCTCGGAGGCGCTTTATAAAGAGGCGGAGGCTTTCGTTCGGACCAGCCGCGGGGAGCTCGGCATGCCGGCGGCCGACGTCGAGAAGAGGCTCGGACAGCTGGAGGAGTCCCTTCGGCGGGAAGGCAACTACAGCCATACCTTCGAAGAGCTGGAGCACGGGGCCAAGATGGCGTGGAGGAACGCGAACCGCTGCATCGGAAGACTGTTCTGGAATCGGATGCGCGTCTTCGACGAGAGAGGCTGCGAGACCGAACGGCAAGCGTTCGAGGCGCTTCTGAGGCACATCGAGTTCGCCACGAACGGCGGCGAGATCCGGCCCGCCATCACGATCTTCAAGCCCGCGAATCCCGACGGCTCCGAGCCTATTCGCATCTGGAATCATCAGTTGATCCGCTATGCCGGCTACGAGACCGAGAACGGGATTGTCGGTGACCCCGCTTCGGTAACCTTCACCAAGGTTTGCCTGGAGTTGGGCTGGCGAGGAGAAGGCACTCCCTTCGACGTTCTCCCTCTCGTCATTCAAGCGAACGGGCAGAAGCCGCGCTGGTTCCGCATTCCGGACGAGCTCGTGCTCGAGGTTCCGCTCTCCCATCCGACCGAGGATTTGTTCGGTTCGTTCTCCGCCAAATGGTACGCGGTTCCGATCATCTCGGATATGGCGCTTACGATCGGGGGCATCCGCTACCCGGCGGCGCCGTTCAACGGCTGGTACATGGAGACCGAGATCGGGGCGCGCAACCTCGCCGACGAATTCCGGTACGACCTGATTCCGTTAGTCGCCGAGCAGCTCGGCTTGGACACGAGCAGCCATTCGACGCTGTGGAAGGATCGCGCGTTGCTCGAGCTGAACGTCGCCGTCCTCCATTCGTTCCGCCAAGCGGGAGTGAGCATCGTCGATCACCATACCGCCGCCCAGCAGTTCAAAATGTTTCAGCGCAACGAGGAAAAGGAAGGACGCGAGGTCACCGGCCGGTGGTCTTGGCTGATCCCTCCTCTGTCTCCCGCGCTAACGCACATTTTCCATTCCACCTTCGAAGATAAGACGGTCTTGCCGGGTTTTCTCTCCCAAAAGCGGCCTTACGAAGCCGACGAATTACGATAAACAAGACATCCCAAGGAGGCGTTGCCCATGCAGCTCAAAGACTTCGATTTTCTGTCCGACAGCACCGAGCAGACCTCGACCCGCTTCGTGACGTTCATCACTCCGGGACTTGCGCGCTTCGACCTCGCCATCGTCACGACGAACCGTTTCTACGGCAAAAAATTGGTCATCGACATGCAATCGGGACGAAGCGGCGTCCTGGCCGCCGACGACTTGGAGGAAGAAGGCGTCATCGAAGCGACTTTCCGCATCGGAGAGGAAGAGGCGAAGGAGCTGTCCCAGTTCTTGTACATGGTTTTGGGCGAGGTTCATTTTACGGATTGATCGAAGTCCGATTGATAACGGGCTCTTCCGGGCAACCTATCGTGAAATGGATTCGAAGGAGGTTGTCCCATGTCCAAGTATCTCCGCGAGAAACGGCAACCGACTACGGATCTTGCCACGGTCGAATCGCGGCGCAACGAAGTGATTCCCGAGGAATTCCCGGAAGGTCCTTACGGAATGGCCATCGAGTCGCCAAGCCTGGGCAAGAGCACCCCATGGAGGGCGGACCAGCGGTCCAAGAGCAACTTCACCTGGGAAAATCGCGAGCTTCATGCGGGCCTCGACCGAGATTATCCCGGCGACCACAAGCCTCATGACGAGACGGAGCCGGAGATGCACTAGCTTGACGTCCCGCCGAGATCTTATCGATAATTCAGCTTCGTTCCGAACACGAGCGCGTTGCTGAGGTTCCGGCCCGGCGACGTTCTCGCCTTGCCGTCGGCCAACAGCCCCGAGGAAGCTCCGCCGTCCAGGTTCATCGCCTGCACGGCTCCGAGCTTCAGCAGAATCGCTCCAAGCTCCTTCACCGTCGCTCCGCCGACCGTCGCCAGGACAAGGCTCCCGTCCGCCTTGATGCCGATTCCGCTTCTCGCCGCGCTGGAGCTAAGGATCTTAGCTTCCGAGAACCCTTCCTTCGCCGCGTCCACGGCCACTTTTCCATCCTTGACGACCCGCGGACCCGCTCCCACCGCCGTTACGACTTTGCTCCAATCGAGCGTTTTGCCGTTCATGTCCTTGAACTCGGTCTTATAGCTTGCAGGCCGGCCGACTCCGAAGCTGTCCGCTTGGGATTGCAAGCTTCCCGTATAAACGACGACGAAGCCCGTCTTCGGGATTTGCACGTTCTCGTTCTTCGCGATTCTCTGAACGATGCTCTTATCGACGACAACCGCGGTGCCGCGGGCGAAGCCGATCCGCTCGCCTCGCTTCGAGGTGAACAGCACCGCCGAGTCGGCCGTCTCCGCGGGCGTTCGATTGACGAAGTAGGCGTACCAGCCTCGCTCCCTGCCGTCTTCGTTGACCGTTTTCCCCGAGATGGTAATTCGCAAAGAATCCATGACCGCCTTCCCATCCCGGGTAAAACCGATCGTCGTCCCGTAATTGCCCGAATGAGCGACTTCTCCGTCGGCGATGACCGTGCCCCATGGCTCCGGAATGCCGCCGTACGCTTCGAAGAACGTTCCGTTGATCGCGAAAGTCGCGTTCTTCCGCTTGGCGATGGAAGCCAGAGCTTCCGTGCCGCCGATGCGCCCTCCTCCCAGTCCGACGTCGACCGGCATTCCCTTCGGAATGGCGACCGTCTGGACGGTGAACGTCTTGCCGGCCGCGGATACTTTCTTCGATTCCGCCTTCGGTTGAAAAGCAAGCTTAAGCGGAGCGGCCGCCTTCACCGTCACGGGGATGACGCAAGGTTCCGCCTTGCCTTCCGCTGACGCGTATGTCGCTCTCAGATTGGTCGTCCCGGGGGCGATCGCGATCAGCAATCCGGCCGAGGACACGCGAGCCACCTGGGGGTTGCCTATCTCATAGGATGTGAAGGATGCCGAATCCGGCAGTCGAATATTCTCGGTAAGGAACGTACGGGTTCCCGCTTCAACGTTGAATGGGGCCGCGTCGCATACCGTCGGGGAAGCTCCGGCGCCATCCGCTTCCTCTCCGCGCGAATCGGTTGGAAGACTGAAGCTGCCGAGCGTTATGGCAAGAGCGATTGCGAGGACTTTTCTTGCGTGCGAATGGAAAGTAAACAAAGTAAAACGACCCTTTCTTTTCTCCGGTTGTCTTCCTTATGTCGGAAAAAAGAGGGTCGTATGTTAGAGTTCCCGCTTATTTAGCTGGCCGAGTGGATCATTTGGAGAAGCGTGGTGAGCCGATACTGGTCGAACATCGGCTTCGCCCTCTCTATCGAGACGTTCCACAGGCAATCGTCCAGCACGCATTCGATCGGGCTCTCGATGTTGATTCGGGCGAGCGTGCGGGAGAGATGCAGCATGTCCAGATCGTTCTCGATTTTTGCCTTGATGCTCGCGGACAAAGACGAGAGGTTCGCCAGGATGCCGTCTATCGACTCATACTCCAGCAATAGCTTCAGCGCCGTTTTCTCGCCGATGCCTTTGACTCCAGGGTAGTTGTCGCTCGTATCTCCGGTCAGGCCCTTCAGCTCGATGACTTGGAAAGGAAGGATGCCCTTGTCAGTCTTAAGCAGCTCCAGATCGTAGATGGCGTAGTTATTGCGGCCTTTCTTCATGATGACGACATGAACGCGCTCCGAGACGAGCTGAAGCATGTCCTGATCGCCCGTCAGAACGTAAACGTGCCCTTGCTCGCACAGCTTCGTCGCCAGCGTCCCGATGCAGTCGTCCGCCTCGTAGCCCTCGATTCCCAGATTCGGAATGCCCAGCGCGGCCACGACGTCCTTCACGAGAGAGAATTGAGGAATAAGATCCTCCGGAGCCTCGGGGCGGTTGGCCTTATACTCCGTGTACATCTCCGTGCGGAACGTCTTGCTTCCCATATCCCAGCAGCACAGGACATGGGTCGGCTGGAACGCGTTCACGGCGTCGAACAGGTATTGCAGGAACCCGTAAATCGCGTTGGTCGGGGTGCCGTCCGGCGTCCTTCTCGCGCTGTAGGACTGGGCGAAGTAGGCTCGGAACAGCAGCGCCATTCCGTCCACGATCAGAATTTTATTATCGTTCATCCAAATTTACCGTCCATTCTTCAAAAGGTTAGCGTGGAGTCGAGCTCGAATTGTCTCTCTCTATCTTAAAGGAGAGGCAGCGGCGGTGGCAACGTTCCGTTGTTGGCGGATTGTGGCAGTCGGGGTGAGGCTGCGACTTTCGCGCTCAGTTGGGTCGTGGCTGCTCAACTGAGCCTCGTTGGCTGCGACTTTCGCGCTCAGTTGGGTCGTGGCTGCTCAACTGAGCCTCGTTGGCTGCGACTTTCGCGCTCAGTTGGGTCGTGCTCAACTGAGCCTCGTTGGCTGCGACTTTCGCGCTCAGTTGGGTCGTGGCTGCTCAACATGTCTCGGGAGTTTGCAAGAGTGGTCAACCAATGTGAGCAGTCTAACTACTCTCTTCCCACACTTTCCACGTTCTCCTCCCAATGTGAGTAGTCTAACTACTCTCTTCCCACACTTCACGTTCTCCTCCCAATGTGAGTAGTCTAACTACTCTCTTCCCACACTTTCCACGTTCTCCTCCCAATGTGAGTAGTCTAACTACTCTCTTCCCACACTTTCCACGTTCTCCTCCCAATGTGAGTAGTCTAACTACTCTCTTGCCACACTTTCCACGTTCTCCCGCCTATACTGCCTCTCTTTGTCCGACCCGCCTGTCCCAATTTTCCGCGCACAAAGACAGAAAAAGCGGGGGTCCCTCGCCCCCGCTTGCCAATCATCACGCGTCTACCCGCGCGACCCTTCAATTATTGCTTGCCCCAGCCGCTTCCGCTTCCCGCAGGAACCGGCCGATCCTGCCGGCCGCTTCGAGCAGGCGCTCCTCCTGCTCGACGAGAGCGAGCCGGACGTAGCCTTCGCCGCGCGAGCCGAAAGCGTTGCCGGGCACGACGGCAACGCCCGTCCGCTCCAGCAGCCGCTGGGCGAAGTCGACCGACGTCCAGCCCCGCGGAACCGGCGCCCACACGAACATCGTCGCCTTGGAGCGCGGGATGCTCCAGCCTTCCCGCTCCAACGCCGAGAGGAACAAATCCCGCCGGCGCTCGTACAGCTCCGATGCCGGGGCCGGAGCCGACATGTCCCTCTTCAGGGCGACGACCGCCGCTTCCTGCACCGCATGGAACACGCCGAAGTCGATGTTCCCCTTGAGGCTTGCCAGCGTGGCCAGCACGTCGCGATTGCCGACGGCGAAACCGATGCGCGCGCCCGCGAGATGGAACGACTTCGACATCGAATGGAATTCGATCGCCACGTCCATCGCGCCCGGCACCTCCAGTATGCTTGGCGGCCGAAAGCCGTCGAACGCCATCTCGCTGTAGGCGTTGTCGTGCACGAGCAGAACGCCGCGCTCCTTCGCCACGCGAACCGCCTTCTCGAAGAAGGTCAGGTCCGCCACGGCCGACAGCGGATTGCTCGGATAGTTGAGCAGCATGAACTTGACCTTGCTCCACGCCGAATCCGGAATCGCGTCGAAGTCGGGCAGATATCCGTTCTCCTCTAGCAGGGGAAGCGGGATCATCTCCACTCCGGCCACGGCCAGTCCGGCCTGGTAGACCGGATAGCCGGGATCCGGCAGCAGGGCGCTATCGCCCGGATCCGTCACCGCAAGAGCCAGGTGAGCCAATCCGTCCTGCGTCCCCATAAGCGAGAGAATCTCCTTGTCCGGATCGAGCGCCACGCCGAAACGAAACTCGAACCATTCCGCCACCGCTCCGCGGAACCGTTCCGAACCGAGCGTTCCCGGATACCCGTATCGCGACGGGTCCATGCTGGCCTCGGCCAGAGCGGAGCGCACCTCCTCGGAAGGAGGCAGCGCCGGAGTCCCGATGTCCAGCGAGATCACGTCGATCCCCCTCAGCCGCGCTTCCCTCTTCCAGCTTCCGATCTCGGCGAAGATCGAGGACCCCATTTTGTCCAACCGGCTCGATCGCCACTTGCTCGTACTCTTGCTTGCGCTCATACCTTCCACTGTCTTCCTTCCCAGGATGTCTTAACGCTATTCCCGTCTTAGTCCCGTCTTTTATTGAGGAGCCGTTAGCCCCATCTCGTGAATGACCCACATCATATAGCCGAGAAAGAGCGCCAGGCCTCCGTACATCAAGCCGTAACGCCAACGAACTCTCGTAGGCACGACGTAATAGTTGTCCGCTTGATGGGCTTCGCCTTCCAAACGGACCGTGAACCGCACCCGGTTTCGATCCTCGTCCGGAGAACCGACCTGTACGATGCTTACGCTATTGATCGTGCAGGGCTGATTGATCTCAAGCTCGCCCTTGAACGAGAGTGGCTCCCATTGGAATTCCGCGACGTGCTGTCCGTCCATCCGGCAGTAGGCCGTGAACGGCAGCTCGCGCCGATGCGATTGTCCGGAGAGGAACCAACCGGGCAGATTCGGATCGTATTCCGCCTCGTAGACTCCCTCCACGAACACCGGCTGCGCCTTCTTTTTGCCGAAAAACTGCTTATACATCTGCCACAAGAACCAAATCCAGATAATGCCGAACAGGAAGCTCTGCGTATACCACACGACAAACGGCCCGACAACCGCCCCGACGGCCCACAGCCAGCGGCTGACCGCGCCGATGATTCTTCCCCCGTCCAACGGATTCATCGGCAATAAATTCAACAAATTCAGGAAAAATCCGACGTAAGCGAGCGCGTACCATACCTCGTAGCCGGTCCATTGGCCGATCAGGAAGCAGACAAGCGCCCCGAGAGAGCCGAGCATCGGACCTCCGATCGCGACCGCCGCTTCCGTCTCCGCGTCCTTCGGGTGCCTCTTCAACAGGATAAGCGCGCCCAGAAACGGGATAAAGAAGGGGGCCGACACCGGCAAGCCCTTCCGCTTCGCCGCGAACACATGCCCCATCTCATGAACGAAAATAAGAGCGACGAATCCGAGCGCGAACGTCCAAGGATAAACCAGCGCGTATGCGCCGACCGTTACCGCCATGGAAATCAGGGGTTTGCCGAATTTCAGCAGCGCGAGCAGCAAGCCCTTGCCTTTGGACAACAGAAACAACAGCCCTGCTCCCCATGCCCAAGAGCCTCTTCGGCTTTTGCCCTTGGTTTGGGCCTGCGAGTCCTGCTGCGAGTCCTGTTGCGAGTCCTGTTGCGGATAAGGACGCGAATCCTGATCCGAATCATGATGCGAATCCCGATGCGTACCCGGCGACAAAGAGCTCTCCTTCGAGTCCCGCTGCCGGCTCGCCTGCTCGTTCCAAGGCTCTTCCCGAAGCTCCCCGCGAAGCTCCTCCCGATCTTCCTCCCGACGCTCTTCCCGGTCGTTCTCCCGACGCTCCAAGGGCTCTCTAGGGTCGTTTACCATACCTTCGCCAGCTCTTCCTCCTTGAAGCCCACCGTGGCCTTCTCGTCGTTAAATATAACCGGACGTTTGATCAGCATGCCGTTGGACGCCAGCAGCTCGATCTTCTCGTCTTCCGTCAGCTTCGGCAGCTTATCCTTGAGCCCGAGCTCCTTGTACGCGTTGCCGGACACGTTGAACCACTTCTGGATCGGCAGGCCGCTAAGCGGGATCAGCCTCTTCAGCTCTTCCGGGCTCGGCGGCGTCTCGACGATATGGCGCAGCTCCGGGTCATGCCCTCTCGAGCGCAGCCACTTCACGGCATCGCGGCACGTTCCGCAGTTGGGATACTGATAGACGGTTAGTTGCTTGCTCATGCTGAATGAATTCCTCCGATACTTGGGGTAAAAAAGTTAGATTCTATTGCGGCAGCTAAAAGCTACAGAGGCGGAAGCGATCCCAGCGCGCGTTCGAGCTCCTGCAGATCGGCCGGGAGTTCGGCCTTAAGCTCCAGCCTCTCTTCGGTTACCGGATGGTTGAAGGCAAGAAGCGAGGCGTGCAGCGCCTGTCTCCCGATCGCGCCAGCCAGACGCGCGGCGAGCTCGGTCTCCTGCCACTTCGGATCGGCGTAATAGGAATCCCCGATCAGAGGGCAGCCGATCCAGCCCATATGGACGCGGATTTGATGCGTTCTTCCGGTTCCGAGCCGAATATGGAGCGAAGAGGCTCCGCACGGATAAGCACGCTTGACCTCGTAAAAGGTCAGAGACGGAGCGCCGTCTTCCAGCACGGCTCTCCTATGAGGATCGGTCGGGACGCGGCCGATCGGCTCGTTCACTTCGCCCGAGTCCTGCGGAGGCCTTCCGAACACGTAAGCCCGGTAGCGCTTCTCGATCGTCCCCTCCGCCATCTGGACGGAGAGCTGCTGGTGCGCGTACGGATGCTTCGCGACGACGACGAGGCCCGACGTGTCCTGGTCCAGCCGGTGGACCGGGCGGAACCGGCAGCTCTCGCCCTTCTCCCGCCAGTAATACACCACGCCGTTCGCCAGCGTATTCGCGTAATGGCCGGTCGTCGGGTGCACGATGATGCCGGCCGGCTTGTTCAACACCAATAAATGCTCATCTTCAAATACGATATCGAGCGGAATCGGTTGCGGAAGGATGTCGTCCGAGCTCTCCTGCTCCATCCGGAATTCGACGACGTCGCCGACGGCCAGCCGGAAGCTCGGATAAGCCCGCTCGCCGTTGATAGTGAGGCCACCCTCCGATTGCTTCAGCTTGACGAACAGCCTTCTGGACACGCCAAGCCGGTTCCGCAGCACGTCCCGGAGCATCTTGCCCTCGTCTTGCCCGTCCGCGACGTGAACGACCGGGGCGTAATAGCTTTCATTCATTCTGTTCTCGTCCTCCGGGCAAACACGTTCGCGCCTCTTATGTATTCGACGTCGGCCGCGCCAAGCAGCGAGTTCGCATGGCGAGCCGCCGTAAAGAAATAATCGGATAGCCGATTCAAATAGCGGATCACTTCCTCCGGGCAAGCCTGCGAGGCCGCCATCGTCACCGTTCTCCTCTCCGCCCTTCTGCAGACGGTTCGGCAGACATGAAGCTGGGCGGCCAGAGGGCTGCCTCCCGGCAGAATAAACCGCTGCAAAGGAGGCAGTCCCTCCTCCAGCCGATCGATCCATTCTTCCAGCCTGGCCGTCATGGCGGCTTCGACCTTAAGCTGCTCCGGCTTCGGATCGGCATAGGATAAGTCCGAACCGCAGTCGAACAGCTCCTGCTGAATCTCCAGCAGCTGCCCGAGCAGCTCCTCGCCTCCCTCCGCGCCGCGCTCCGCCAGCCAAGCCGCGGCTTGTCCAACCAAGCTGTTCAACTCGTCTATCGTTCCGTAAGCCTCGACCCGCGCGTCGTCCTTGGACACGCGCGCTCCGATGACGGAGGTCGTGCCTTTATCTCCGGTTCGGGTATAAATCTTCATCGTAGCGGTTCCCCCGTTTCGTTCGTGCGCTTCCGATCTCCATGGCCACTCCGGACACGAGCAGCCGCAGCTCCGTGCTGCGCTCCGCGAGACGCCGGTTGGCGGCGGCGAGCTCGCCCGCGAACCATCTCTCCCAAGGATCGGCCTCAAGGCCCAGCGAAGGCTGTTCCGTCACGATAATCCGTCTGCCGTGATACCTCAGCAGGGCATCGACTACCCGCCGGAACTCCTTGCCGACCTTGTCCGTCCGCAGCTTGAATACTTCTTCGGTCTCCGGAAGCTTTCTTCTTCTCCCGCGCTTAGGCGGATCCGCGGGAGCGGCCAGGACCGGCTCCTTCCTCGCTTCGTAAATCGCCTTGCGAAGCCATCCGGACAGGCTGTCCAATACGATAACCCGGCTGTCCGCCCGGAACGGATTGGACTTCAGGTTGATTTGGTCGAGCCGTTCGGAGAGCTTGTCGTCCGCCTTCCAGCTCATCCAGGAGATCTTGTCCCCTTCCGGCTTGGGCGGAACGCTTCCGCGGGCGTCCGGATCGCCGTCTCTCCCGTTCGGCCAAGCAGGGCAGCTCAGCAGGATCGCCTCCCGTCCAAGCGTCGTCGCCCACTTCTCGGCATATGCCGATTTTCCGCAGCCAACACCCCCGGTGACCATCCATAGCATAAGCGATCCCTCCCTCGGACCCTTTCCTACGCCTAACTATAGCACAAAAGAAAAAGCCCGGTCACGGGAATGACCTGGCTTAGCGGACAATAGACACAAGCTTCATGTATTCGATAATTTTCGTATCCAGCAATCTGCTTATTTCGATAACGGACTCGGAGAGAAAGGACTCTTCCTTCAGAAATGCCTCTGTCATTTGCCTCCGGAGATCATCGATTTCATCCGCAAGATTCCCGAGAGTGGAAGTATGGGACAATGCAATGTCTGTCTCTTCTCCTGAGCTCGACGAGATAAGAGGGACTGCGGCATTCTGAGTGATATGGGATGATTGCTGTTCCGCCATCGCCATGCTCTCTCCCCTTTCACATGATGAATAAACACCAAGCGGGATGAAAAACAAGGGTAATTATAGCAGAACACAGAGAAAAAGCCTAACTTTTTTGGAGGTTTTTGCAAGATTATCGCAATTTGTTCAAAAAATCGCCTATTCTGTCCAGCGCTTCTGTTAATTGCGTCACAGAGGTCGCGTACGAGCAGCGGATGAATCCTTCTCCTCCTCGACCGAACACGTAACCCGGCACGGCGGCTACCTTGGCCTCGAGCAGCAGCCTGGAAGCGAATTCCTCCGAGCTTAGCCCGGTCGAGGCGATCGACGGGAACGCGTAGAAGGCGCCCTGCGGCTCGTGGCACTCCAGCCCGATCTGGCGGAACCCTTGAACGACCAGACGGCGGCGCTGGTTATAAGACTCGATCATCCGGGCCATCTCTTCCATGCCGTTCGTCAACGCCTCGAGCGCGGCGACCTGCCCCATGATCGGAGCGCACATGACCGTGTATTGGTGAATCTTGAGCATCGCGCTGATGAGCTCCGGATGCCCGCAAGCGTAGCCCATGCGCCAGCCGGTCATCGCGAACGCCTTGGAGAAGCCGCTCACGACGATCGTGCGATCCTTCATTCCCGGCAAGGTAGCGAAGCTTACGTGCCTCGGCCCGTAAGTCAGCTCCGCGTAAATCTCGTCGGCGATGACGATCAGATCGTTCTCTTCCACGAGCTTCGCGATCGGAAGCAGGTCTTCGTAGCTCATGATCGCGCCGGTCGGGTTGCTCGGGTAGCATAGAACGAGCACTTTGGAGCGAGGCGTGATCGCCGCCTTCAGGCTGTCTGCCGTCAGCTTGAACTGATCCTTGGCGAACGTCTCGATTCCGACGGGCACGCCTCCGCTCAGCGATGAGATCGGGTTGTACGGGAGATACGTCGGCTCAGGAATAAGAATCTCGTCTCCCGGCTCGATCAGGGCGCGGATGGCGAGGTCGATCGCTTCGCTTCCGCCCACCGTGACGAGAATCTCATCGGCGGGATCGTAGCTCAGCTCGAAGCGGTCGTGCAGGTAATGCGCGATCGCTTCGCGAAGCTCGGGCATGCCCGCATTCGAGGTATATTGGGTTTTGCCTTTCTCGAGCGAGTAGACGGCGGCGTCCCGATATCGCCAAGGCGTGACGAAGTCGGGCTCCCCGACGCCTAGCGAGATGATGCTGCTGTCCTTGCTTGCGCTCACCAAATCGAAAAAGCGCCGGATCCCGGACGGAGGGATGGCGCGTGCGCTGGCCGCCAAGTAATCCTGCATGCGGCTGCGCGGCGACCGGGGGGATGTGTCGGGCTGTTCCACATTTCTGATCATCGGAATACGATCCTTCTTTCGGTAGGTTTACGGCGAGATAAGGAGACGATGATCGTCTTCGAATTCCTCGAAAATGATGCCGTCCTGTTTGTATTTTTTGAGAATGAAAAAGGTTTTGGTCGAAATGACGGATTCTATCGTGGACAGCTTGTTGGACACGAAGGATGCGACTTCCTTCAGGTTCTTCCCGTCGATCTCCACGCACAGATCGTACGCGCCGGACATCAGGTAAACCGACTTCACTTCCGGATATAGGTAGATCCGTTCCGCGATGCTCTCGAAGCCTCGTCCGCGCTCGGGCGAACACTCCACTTCGATCAGCGCCGTCACCTTCTCGTCGTCGACTTTGCTCCAATTGACGACCGCCGCATATTTGACAATGACGTGATCCTTCTCCATCTCGTCGATGGCAGCAGAGACCTCCGCCTCGGTGGACCCTAGCATGGTGGCAATGGTGGATGCGGATAACCGCGCGTCTTCCTTGAGAAGATCCAAGATCTTGGACTTTAATTCGTTCATAGAGATCCCTCCTGAATACCTCTCATATTACATCAAATACAGGCTCGATGAAAAGGATCATTTCACGGACGGCCGGCCGATCGGAATCGGGGCGGAACGCGGAAAAGCCCCCGCGCGGCAGCTTCGTTCTGCCGTCGGGGGCCTTAAGGAGCAGGTTACATGTATTGGCCCGGCGTATGCTGCCCGGTACTCGAATGCGGCTGTTGGCCCGCATGCCCCATGTTTTGCGGCGCGTAGCTCGGCCATTGCGGCGCCGGCTGATAACCCCATGCCTGAGGAGACGGCTGGGACTGGGCGCTTTTTTTCTGCTGGAGGAACTGATTCGTTTTTTGCTGCGTTTGCTGATATTCCTTCATTTGCTTATCGATCTCTTGGCGAAGCGCCGGCGAGGCCGCGCTGTACATGTTCTGCTGGCTCATCGCGGTATAAAGCTCTCCTTGCATGGCAAGGGTCGTGTTGAGCAACTGGGTAAACTGCTGGCGAACCGACGGGCAGACCGACTCCGTCGCCGCCGTCCCGTACTCGCGGGTGACTCGCTTCAAGTCGGCGAGCACCGTGTAGGCCAAATCTTCATCCGGCATAAACTGTTGGTTCTGAGCGTACATGGGCTTCGAATGCCTCCTTGGGTGGGATTAGCCTTGCGGCTGAGTCGGCGCGAGGGCTTGATGCTGCTGAAGGCAATTCAGCAGCGCCTGATATTGCGACTGATGAACCTGCGCCTGATGCATCAGAACCTGCGTTATCTGGGGATTCGTGCAGCTAAGCGCCCCCGCCGTGCATTGCTTGATCAGCAGATCCTCGTTGGACAGAGAATCGGCGATGTACTCGAGCTCTTTGGCCGACAACGGCTTCATGTTCATGGGTTTCGATCCTCCCGTTTCTATTTAAGGGCAACGGGAGTATTATGGCTGAATCCGGCCGGCGTTATGCTTGCCGATTCGGAACGTAAAACGCAGGAAGGGCCGCTCTCCAAATAATCGCCCGTAACGGCATAAACCCGGGTCCGCGAGCCTCCGCCAGCGATTTGTATTCGCAGGTCTCGCGCGTTGAGATTGCCGAAGACGAGTTCTATCGGACATTAGAGCGCCTGAAGCGTTCGGAATGCCTCGGTTGACCCGCTCGGCGTGGCCGCCGGAGCTATCGCCGAATGGTGAGACCTGTCACAGTCCGCCGGGGAGAATCGTTGTCAATTTAGAGGCGCCGTTAGAAGAACAGGGGACAAGGAGGCGCTCCCATGATCGTTAAAGCGGATAAGGATCAGATCCAGGAGAAGATGCAGGAGCTAAGAGGCCTATCGGACGATGAAAAAAAAACTCGATCGACCGATTCGCCGCGTTCCGTGGAGAAATACAAACGGTTTATGGAGAAGCATCGCGCGCTGGAACGAAGGGTCCTGACGCCGGCGCCTTATGGCGACCGGAAGTCGGGACCCTTTCGCTTGAGCAGATTCGCTCTCACCCAAGAGGCCAACCCGTCCGCGTCTCCTAAGGGGAATACGGGAAGGTCCCCGTACCTCCTCTCGCCCGGAAGCCAGGAGACGACGGCCTTCACTTGCTTCAACCGGAGAAGCTCTTCGTCGTCCTCCGATCGAATCATGACGATCTTGGCATGGTTCTCCTGTTTGAAGCCTTCGACGATCACCGCGTCCATGTCCGTCATTCGGCGCAGAATGTCCTCCAGAGAAACCGGCCGCTCTTCCATGAAAGCCGTCCGGCAATCGTTCGTGATCGCGGTCATTCGGGCTCCCGCCTCCCGATGGCGGTGCGTATCGGTGCCCTCGCGATCGACATCGAAACGGTGGGCGTCATGCTTCACGGTTCCGACCGCAAGCCCCGCTTCGGTCAGCGTTCGGACCAGATGCCCGACCAAGGTCGTCTTGCCGCTGTTCTTATAGCCCACCACTTGAATGATGTCCGTCATCTTCTCCAGCTCCTCGCTTCTTCCTTCAAGCATACATCGGAAGCAGGAATACCGCCAGCAGCGCAAACGGCGCGGAGCCGACGATCTCGATGATTCCGACCTTCATCGGCTTCATCTGTCTGCCAGCGAGCGCGAAAGCGCGCGGCGGAGATCAGGTAGGCCGCGCTCATCCACGGGAATCCGGTCGCGAACGGCAAGGCGAGGAGGAACGCACGGCAAACGTACGAAAAGTAGGTCCATCGCCTGTTTTTCCGCTCGCGGAACACCGACTTGACGAAAAAGACGCTTCCCGCGAAATACAGAAAGCGGAACGAGACGACCGCGGCCATCGTCCGATCCCAGTCGCCGAACAAGTAAGCGGCAGCGCCCGATCGCTTCCGCAAGAGGAACTTCCTCCGTGCCGGATCGGGTACGTATGCGTTCCAGAACGGCCTCTCTCGCTTCTGCGGGGGTCAGCGTCCTTCGATTGAATTTACCGTCGATCTTGCCGCTCGACTGCGTCTGCGCTGCCAATGGTCATCCCTTCTTGCGTTTGCCGATCTAGCGGCAGCGATCGTAGGACAGGATGCGGTGATCCGGTTCGAAGGTCATCCCTTCCTCCGGCATGCAATAAACGCATCTCAAGTTGCAGCGATCCATCACGGATATTCGCAGATAGTCGTGGACCTTCCCATAGGAATCAATGAGCGGCTTCGGCATCCCCGCTTCGCCCCCTCGCCGTTTGATGTGCCTTCCAGTCTTCGATCGCGGCAACCATCTCCCGCCTCGCTTCCGCGACGATGTCTTCGATATCCTGCCTGGACGGACGATCCAGGTGAATGCCGGCCAAGACGGCAACGGTGCGTCCCAACGACCGGGAGGCCAGAGTCGCCAGCTCGGACGCCAGCTCTTCCTCCCGATGACCGGGCAGCTTGAGCGATAAGACGGCGTCCCTGCCTTCGCCCGAAGCGCCGGCGATGGCCGCGGCTCCCAAGTGCGCGGACCCTCCCGTTACCAGAAACACGAGGTCTTGTCCCATAGAGCCCACTCGTATTTCGACCGACTTCTCCCTTTTCTCGCCTGATCGTCCAAAAGCCCATTTGTCGTTATTCAACGATAGTCCCCCCCGGTTCGAACGCCTGCCCTAGTATAGGAATCCGAAACGAGAGCGGACAGTGACGTCTATCACACTTCGCAAGATCGTCAAATCCTGGCGTTCGCGTTCCATGAGAATTTGACATTTGTGATTCCGCCCACAAAATCGCGAAGCAAAGCGATTTATAAACGGAGAATACGGGCAAAACCGAGGTGGACGTCGACATCGTATGGGAGCCCCGATGGGAGCCCCGGATGATGTCGGAGGATGCGAAGGATAAGCTGGGATTTTTCTAAAGGCGGTTTGGTGCTTACTTACTCTTGCTCCAGGTGCCGCTTCAGGACGGCCGCATGGTTATGCCGCTCGTCCTTGGCCGCGTACAGCAGGGTTAGCCCTTCGGCTGCCGCCCAGCGGCGGAGTCGCTCCAGATGGGGTTGAATCGAAGGAGCGGCCAGCTCTTCCCTGTAGCGGACTTGGAACTCGGCGAATCGGTCCACTCGGTGCCCGAACCACTCGCGCAATTCCGGGCTGGGCGCGACTTCCTTCATCCACAGGGTCAACTGAGCCGCTTCCTTGGCCACGCCTCTCGGCCAGAGCCGATCGACGAGCACGCGCGCTCCGTCGGAGGCATCGGCCGGCTCGTAAATGCGTTTAACCCGAGCATTGAAGGTCATTCGAATCGTTCCCGATGCAAAACCCGTTCCAACGGATACATTTCTTTCGCGGGAGGCTCCTCTAGCGGATACCCGAAGCCCAGGATGGCCACCACGCGGTAATCGGCCGGAATCCCAAGCCGCTCCCGCACATAGTCCTCGCGGCGCTTCGATTCCTCATGCTCTTCGGAATGATAGACGGCTCCCCATGCGGCGCCCAGTCCGAGCGATGTCGCGTTCAACCAAGCGCAAGCTCCCGCGATCGACGCATCCTGAAGCCAGTATTTGCTTGTCTCGGGGCTGGCGACGATCACGACGGCCGCCGCGGCATGCTCCAGCCACTTCATATAGGGAGTGGTAGGCGTCAACTCGCCCAGCATCGTCTTGTCGGTGACGAGAATAAACTCGCGGGAAGGCAAATTGTTGCCGCTGGGAGACAAGTACAAGGAGCGAACCAGCGAATCCAATAATTCCGGCGCAATGGCATCCGGCTTAAACCTCGTGATCTCGCGCCTTTTCTCGATGGCCGTTAGTACATTCATGAGAAATCTTCCCTTCTTGATTAATTTCAAGCTAACACAAGATGTCAGAAGATAGTGTTGTATATAAAGCCCGCGCGAGCAGGCGAATAAGCAAAAAACACGCCACCCGAGAAATGGCGTTTCCACGATCGGGCAACCCGATCCGCAGATCCATCATTTCTCGGAGAGGCGCATGCTTTGCGACCTGTCCTATCTAATTTGTTCACAACTCGCTCGGCTGTCTCTTCCGATCCGGTTCCGACAACCCTTAGAAAATCCCCATGCTCAAATACCGTTCGCCCGTGTCCGGGGCGATGCAGAGCACGCGCTTGCCCGGACCGAGGCGGCGGGCGATCTGCAGCGCGGCCCAGACGGAGGCTCCGGACGACGGTCCGACGAGAAGCCCCTCCAGGCGGGCGAGCCGTCGGGTCGTCTCGAGCGCGTCCTCGTCCGTCACGCGAACGATCTCGTCGTAGACGGACGTGTTGAGAATGGCCGGAACGAAGCCGGGACTTGTCCCGACCAGCTTGTGCGGACCCGGCTGCCCGCCGGACAGCACGGGCGAGCCGTCGGGCTCGACGACCGCCACGTAAAGGCCGGGCAGCTTCTCCTTGAGCGTCTCGCCCGTGCCGGTTACCGTTCCGCCGGTGCCGGACGTCGCCACGAAGGCGTCGAGGCGGCCTTCCGTCTGCTCGAGAATCTCGAGCGCGGTCGTCGTCCGGTGAATATTCGGGTTCGCCGGGTTCTCGAACTGGTTGGGCATGAAGCTGCCCGGGTTCTCGGCGATGATCTCCTTCGCCTTGGCGATCGCGCCCGGCATCCGCTCGGCCGCCGGGGTGAGCACGACCTCCGCGCCGTAGCCGCGAAGAAGCGAGATGCGCTCGCGGGTCATGTTGTCAGGCATGACAAGGATGAGCCTGTAGCCCTTGGCCGCCGCGTTCATCGCAAGGCCGATGCCCGTGTTGCCGCTCGTCGGCTCGACGATCAAGGAGCCCGGGCGAATCAAGCCGCGCTGTTCCGCATCCGCGATCAGTCCCCAAGCCGCACGATCCTTCACGCTTCCGCTAGGGTTCATTTTCTACAGTTTAACGAGCACTTCGGCATCTCTCTCGTCCACCAGCCGATTCAGCCGGACGGCCGGCGTGTCCCCGATCAACTCGGTTACCGATTGGACCATTCTGCTCATCTTGCGTACTTCCTCTCCGTCTATTCGGTCTTCGCGTTAGCCAGCTTCTGAATGAGAGCCGTCCGATGCCCCTCGGATAACGAGTGCTGCATGTTGAAGCAGGAAGGGCATACGTAAATCTTCATCGCAAAAGGCGCATCCAGAATCGGAACTCCCAGCGCCTCTGGCACTCGAGGCTGGAAGCCGCCCGCCGGGACCGTCGTCTCTCCCGCTTCCAGCATGTACTCCCGGCATTGCGGGCATTCGGGAACGACCTCTTGTTCGTCCAGAAGCTTCTCCACCGTCTCCTCGTATTGCATCAGCGCCTCGTTCTTGATCTGAAGCTCGTCGTCCTGCTCGAGCGAAATCTCCTCTTCGTCCGATAGGATGGCCCCGTACGAGCCCGATTCGTCATCGTCCTCTTCATCGTCGGGATATACGTCCTCGTCCCCGAGGCCGAACCTCAGGGTGCGATACCCGTCCAACTCGTTGTCGCAAACCGGGCAGAACTTGTCCGGCTCTTGCCCTTCCTCTTGCGGAATCTCGCTTTGACACCATGGACACACGACTACCGCCATGTTATCCCTCCTTCACCATATAAATGATCCCGCACGCAAAAAACAGCACGGCAAACGCGAACAGCGTGCCCCACAAATATTTCATTCGTATCCTCCCGTACCCCTAGTCTCCATAGGTGATAGACGATCCAATAATAAAGGAGAGCGATATCGACACCAGGAACGATATAAGCCCTACCGCCCGGTTGTCCTTCGCGATCTCGTCGTCGACGCGGATGACCGGAGTCAGAAACTCGAACAGAAAATATCCCGCCAGCAGCAGCACGAAGCCGAGAGCAGCCCAACCTATGCTTTCGTAGATCGCGCTTTGGGCTTGAATGGCGTACCGGAAGACGTTGCAAATTCCGAAAATTTTGCCCCCGGTCGCCATCGCCACCGCCACGTTGCCTTTGCGGATCTCGTCCCAGCATTTGTAGCGGGTCACCCACTCGAAGCAGGCCAGGCAAACGATCAGCAGCAGAATGCCTACGGAGAAGTAGGCCAAAGCCGCGGCAATCGGATAATTCATGAGCGTATCCACCGCATGGTTATCCTCGTTATTGGGCATGCCCGGTCGACTCCCTTCGCATCCGGTAATTTTGCTTGTTACCTAACGATTATTTCAATTCGGCTACCGTCACCCCGGCGCCGCCTTCCCCGTAATTGCCGAGGCGGTAGCTCTTCACGTGCTTGTGCCTGCGAAGAAACTCCTGGATGCCGGCGCGGAGCGCGCCCGTCCCCTTGCCATGGATGATATAGACGCTTCCGATGTTCGCGAGGAACGCCTCGTCCAGGAAGCGGTCCGTCTCGATCAGCGCTTCGTCCAGCGTCGAGCCCCTTAAGTCGAGCTCGCCGCTCGTGTTCTCTTCGCGCGATCTCTTGACCGTCGTAACGGGAACCTGCTTCTTGGGGGCGGAAGCCGCCGCCTTCTGCGTCGGTTCCAGATCCGCGAGCGCCACCTTCATCTTCAAGATTCCTAGCTGCACGAGCGCTTCGGAGTCGCCTGCCAGCTCGACCACGTGGCCTTTCTGCCCGCCGAGGCTGTGAACCTTGACTTCGTCCCCCGGCTCGATCTTGACCGGCTTGCCGCCTTGGTTCTTCCTCGGCTGCTGAACCGGATCCGGGACCGAATCGTCCAGCCTGCGCTTCGCCTCGATGAGCTTGTGCTCCTTGACCGAAGCCCCTTCTTCCAGCGCCATGCGGCGAAGATCGGAGATGATCTCCTCGGCTTCGCGCTTCGCCTTCGCGACCGCCTGGCGGGCTTCCTCGCGAGCATCGGCGAGCAGCTTCGCCTTCTGCTCCTGGAACTTGAAGCGCTCGTCTTCGATCTGCTGGCGGAGCGTCTCCACTTCCTTGCGCAGCCGTTCGGCGACCTGCCTCTCCGATTCGGCCCGGCGGCGATCCTGCTCGAGCGACGCGATCATCGCGTCGACCTTGAGCTCTTCCTCGCTCACCTCACCCCGCGCGTGCTCGATAATCTCCTTCGGCAGGCCGAGCCTGGACGCGATGGCGAAAGCGTTGCTTCGGCCCGGAACGCCGACGAGCAGTCGGTAGGTCGGCCGCAGCGTCGCCACGTCGAACTCCATGCTGGCGTTGATGATTCCGTCCCTATTGTAGGCGTAAGCCTTCAGCTCGCTGTAGTGCGTCGTTGCGAGCAGCCGGCAGCCGATCCTGTGCAGATGCTCCAGGATCGCGATGGCCAGCGCCGAGCCTTCCGCCGGGTCCGTGCCCGCTCCCAATTCGTCCAGCAGCACCAGGCTGCGGGACGTCACTTGTCCCAGCATGCCGATCAGGTTCGTCATATGGCTGGAGAACGTGCTCAGATTCTGCTCGATGCTCTGCTCGTCGCCGATGTCGGCGAATACGCCGTCGAAGACGCACATCCTGCTCCCGTCGTCGGCCGGGACGAACAGGCCGGACATGGCCATCAGGCTAAGCAAACCGACGGTCTTCAGCGATACGGTCTTGCCCCCGGTATTCGGACCGGTGACGATGATCGCCGAGTACTCTTCTCCCATGTCGATGTCGATCGGGACAACCTGCTTCGAGGGAATCAGCGGATGACGCGCCCGCTTCAGCCTCATCTGCCCTTCGTCGTTGATGGCGGGCAGCGTGCCGAACATCGAATCCGCGAGAGCGGCTTTGGCAAAAATAAAGTCGATGTAGCCGAGAGCCTCCGCATCCGATATCAGGAGCTCCGCCTTCGTTCCGACGAGCTCGCTTAACCGACGCAGAATGCGTTCGATCTCCTTCTGCTCCTTCAGCTTCAGCTCGCGCAGCTTGTTGTTGACCTGCAGAGCGGCTTCCGGCTCGATGAACAGGGTCGCGCCGCTGCCCGACTGGTCGTGCACGATTCCGCCGAAGTGGGAGCGGTATTCCGCTTTGACCGGAATGACGTAACGGTCGTTGCGGATCGTAATCAGCACGTCTTGCAGCATCTTCTGAACGGAGGTCGAACGAATGAGGCTGTCCAGCTTCTCTCTCGCTCTTCCTTCATTAATACGGATATCGCGGCGAACGGATGCCAGCTCCGGGCTGGCCGAGTCCATCACGTCCCCTTGCTCGTCGATACAGCGGCGGATGTCGTCTTCGATCGCTTTGGCGTCGATAAGCGGCTCGACCAGGTCCGACAGGATCGGAACTTCGGCTTCGTCCGCCACGGCCTGGATATATTTGCGGATTCTCCGGGAGCCCATGATGAGCCCGGCTACGTCCATCAGCTCCGAAGGTCCGAGCACGCCTCCCAGCTTCGCCCGGCCGAGCGACGGCCGAACGTCGGTCACTCCTCCGAACGGAGGGGCTCCCTTCAGCGAGGAGGATCTTACGGCTTCGTCGGTCGCCGCAAGCCTGCGCTTAACCTCCGAGCTGTCGGAGGACGGCCTGAGCTTGCCGGCCTCTTCCTTGCCAAGCGAGGTGGCGGCCAGCTCCGTCAGCCGGAGAATGATTTTGTCGTATTCCAATGTATAGAGCGCCTTGTCGTTCACGGCGAGGTCCAACTCCTCTCGTTTCTATTATAGCTCAGCCGCCGCCGCTTGCGAAACCTTCCAGACATAGCCGCCCGCAATACGGTTACACTAAGTTCAATACCAGCGTAGAGCGCTGGCAAATAAACCGAACACAGGAGGTCCGCACATGAGTTTCCTGGGTCATGTCGTCAGGTTCGTTGTCTCGGCCATCGTGCTGATGATCGTCGGGTACCTTGTTCCCAACTTCTCGGTCGGAGGGTTCTGGAGCGCTCTAATGCTCGCTCTGGTCATCGCCGTTCTGGGATGGATCATCGAAGGCATCTTCGGTAAAAGAGTCACCCCGTTCGGGCGAGGAATCGTCGGGTTCATCGCCAGCGCCGTCGTCATCTGGGTGGCGCAGTTCATCGTCGGAGGAGTAGCGGTCACTTGGCTGGGAGCGATTCTGGCCGCGATCGTGATCGGGATCGTCGACCTGTTCATTCCCGTCGCGAACCCGTTCCGCGCGGCAACGGGCGGAGATCGGAACAGGGTCCGCCGCGATTAAACAAAGCCAAGGCCGCCTCGAGGGTCCTTACGGATCTTCGAGGCGGCCTTATGCTATTTCAACGTATTCGCCCGCGTTTCCAATTCTCCTGCCGCTTCGCCGATTCGGTCGAACTCGGCAATCGCATGCTTGATTTGCTCCCGGCATTCGACGATGGCGTCTCGCGAGCTCTTGATTCCCAAGCCTACCCGTTCTACCCGGTCCGTCATCCCCTTGATCGCCGCTTGAATCTCTTTGACCGACTGTTGAACCCGCTGGGCGAGCTTTCTTACCTCGACGGCGACCACTTCGAACCCGCGTCCGTGCTCTCCGGCATGCGCAGCCTCGATCGCCGCGTTCAGGCCAAGCAAATGGGTTTGCGAAGCGAATTCCCGGATCATGCTTGCGATCGTCCTTATTTCCTGGGTTTGCTCCTCGAACTCCCATAGCGAACGCAAATTCTCCTCGCTATCGGCCGCCGCGCGCTCGACTGCGGAGGCCACCTGCCGGTTGCGTCCCGCGCCTTCCTCCGTGCGGCGCAGCAGCTCTTCCGCCATCCGGCGCAGCTCGTTTGTCATTCGAGAGGCGGCGTTCTCCCTTGCGGTAATGTCGGTCGCGACCTTTACGACTGCCGCCGTTCTCCCGTTCTCGTCCAGCACCGGCATATAAGTCGCTTCCAGCCAGACCGAATCTCCGTTTTTGTTCACCCGTACGATTTTCTGCTGAAACTTCGATCCGGACCGCAGAAAGTCCCAGAACTTTTCGTATTCCTCGCTGCCAACGAATTCAGGCATGCAAAAGATCCGATGATGCCGGCCGACAAGCTCCGAGACTTCATAACCCATCGTCTTGGCGAACAGCTCGTTGGCCCATAGCACCGCTCCATGGCGATCGAACTCGATCATCGCAAGCGATTGCTCCAATGCGGCAAGAACGCTTCTACCTTCCAATACTTGCGTGCTCTCATATTTCATATCGGCGACGTTCCATTCCTTCCGACTTCAATCGACATTTTTTTAGTCCATATCTATTATAGAAAACAAGTTTGAAACTTTTTTGAAACTGAAATAGACGCCGCACGGGCGTCTAGAGTATCTGTCGGTGCATCTCATTAGGAATAGGTAGAGCCATCCCTTCTCCAATCGTCGAACCACTTTCGGATCGAAGCATGAGGCTTCATATCCAATTCTTGCAGAAGCATCGATTTAAGAAGCTCGTATTGCTTCTCGAAGGAATCGTTCCGGCCATTTATGACGATTGTTTGAAGCCCGCCATTCGCCGTGCCACCCGCGCAAGGTTATGCTATGATAAGTACCGTATGGGCGAATATGTCCAGAAAAAGGGAACCGGGAACGGAGGGGATTGTCATCCTACATAGAAAACTAGCGGCATTATTCTGTGCTTTGGCGCTTGTTCTGGCGCTGTCGGCATGCGGAAGCAACGGGAATAACGAAGAAGCGGCATCCGGCGAAGCGCCTTTGGTCGCCGAGCAGGAGCTCGTGATCAAGGCGTCCAACTGGCAGTTCGACCAAACGGAGTACAAGATTCCGAAGAACACGCCGGTCGAGATCAAGCTCGTCAACGACCAAGGGGCTCACGGCATCCAGATCAAGGACGCGGGAGTGAAGCTGAACGCGGCCAAGGATTCGAAGGTCGTCAGCCTGGACGCCGGAACGTACGAGATCAAATGCAATATCGTTTGCGGCACCGGCCATTTGAACATGACGGCCAAGCTGATTGTTGAATAAGCGCTAACGGCAACAAAGGGATGAAGCGGCTTCTCGCCGTTTCATCCCTTTGTTATTAATAGAATTTAAACTCGGAAACGCTCCAGCAGCCCGTTCAATCTCTGCGCGAGCTGCTCCAGCCCTTGGGCCAATTCGACCAGCTGATCGCTGATGATCGCCTGCTCGGAAGTCATGGAGGCGACCTCCTGAGCCGATGCGGTCGATTGTTCGGAGACGGAGCCGACGTTCATGATCGTCTGCTGCAAAGCATGCTGGACCTCCGTCATCTCCTGAATGCGCCCGGTTGCCGACTCGAGGCTTCCGATGAACGCTTCCATCCGCTCGTTGACTTCTCCGAAGAGCCCCTCCGTCATCGCGATCGCTTGGAACTGTTCTTGGAACAGCGGTTTCGCGCGGTTCATCTCTTCGGTCGCGCTGCGGATGTCCGCCGTCATCGTATGCATCCAATCCGCTACCTTGACCAGTTCCGCCACCGAATCGTTCGCCAGGCTGCTCATTTCGGTCGCGATGACCTGGAAGCCCTTGCCCGCGGCGCCGGCCCTGCTCGCTTCGATGGACGCGTTAAGCGCGAGGATGTTCGTTTGCCTGGACTGTCTGCCGAGCTGCTCCACGATATCCGCGATGGTCGACGTTTGCGACTCCAGCAGCGTCAGCTTCTCGTTCAGAGCTTGCGTCGCCTGCTCCACGCTCTCGGTCGTTCCCGTTAAACGGTTCAGATGCCGGCGGCCTTCGTTGCCGACCCGTTGAACCTCGTAGGCTCGTTCGCCCATTTCCGAATTGGCGTCGACCACCGCCCGCACGTTGTTCGCGATCCCTTCCGCGAGCTCGACGCCGCGCTCCGCGTCGGCAGCCAGCAGGAGCGCCCCTTCCGCGATCCCCTTCGTGGATAGCATAATATGGTTCGTGGACGAGGAGTTGCCGCGCGAAGCTTTCTCCAGGGAGGTGGCGGTCTCGAACACCGCTCCCGCCGATTCCACCGTCTCGCTGATCAGATGGCCCATCCGTGACACCATTTCATTGTAATGAACATTCAACTGGCCGATCTCGTCCCGGCGATTCGTCTCCTCCGCTCGGCCGGTCAAATCCCCGTTAGCCGCTCCTTGCAGCAATTTCGTGATGGCGAGAATCGGTCGGGCCACTTGCCGGATGATCACCCAGCCGATCAGGGCCGCGAACAGGGCGGCAGCGATAGCGCAAGCAATCGTGACGAACGCAATGCGGTCGGTGTCCTTGGTCAGCTCCTTTAAAGGAATCGCTCCCGCCAACGTCCACCCCGTATCGCTTAGCTCATGGACGGCCAGAAGATTCCGGCCGACAGCCCTCGACTCCAAGACGTCGTAGCCGGTCGCTTGCCCGATTTGCGCCATGTCGCCGCTGTACACGTAACGGTTGCCGGAATCCGCGATGAACAGGTCCGCGCCGGCCACGCCCCGAAGAAGTTCCGACAACGCCTCCAGATTCACTTCGATGACGACCACTCCGATGTCGGCGGCGGACAGCGTGTTGCGAATCAACCGCGCCAACGCAATCGAAGGCTCCTGCTTGTAATTATCGTTCGTCTTGACGAACGATTCTCCTTCGCCGACGGGAGACAGCCAGATCGGCTGCCCGTTGGCCTGCTTGGCCCTCTCGAACCATTCCGCCTGGTAAGCGGTTGCCGAGACGCCCTTGCCGTCGCTATGCACGCCGCCTCCCTCGTAAACGATAGACACTCTCGAGATCGACGGCGATTCCGCCTTGATGCTGCGGAAAATTTCCATCGTTTTCTTGGTCAAGGCCGTTCTTGTCGCGACGTCCGTCTCCGTCGTCAAGGATTGGACGCTCTGGGTGAACTCGCTATTGAGCGCGAGCTTTTTCGAAGCGTTTGCAACGGTATCGAGAGACATCCCCACCATATCTGTCGTTTTTTCTATGGTTTGACCAAAGCTGCTCTGAGCCTGGTCCGTGATGATAGACTTGGAGATTTCGTAGGATAACCCCCCTACGATGGCGACGAAAGCGACGATTCCCGCGAAAAAGGTCAGAAACAGCTTGCTTCCGACGCTCAAGCTCACGCGGGATTGGACCCACTTGCCTAACTTCATGATGGATTCTCCTTGAATGTTATTATTTTCAATAATTATATTATCGTTAAATAAAACTAACAACACTAACAAAACTACTATATTGCCGAAAATACAAAGAACCTCCCCGGGTCTCGGGGAGGTAGAGTGATTCAGGAAGGACTGCCCGAAGAATCACTCGGCAAAACCGGCTCTTCTTGCGGCTCTCTCTTCTTCCTTCAAACGCGGGCAGGTATAGCAGAACGAGCCTCCATCCGTCTTGTAATAAAGGCAGCAGGCCGCCTTGATTGCGGCGGGCTTTCCCGTTCCCTTCAAGGGCTCGACGAGCCTGATGGCGGACTGGAACGGATTGCGAGGGAGCCCGAAGCAACGAACGGGTTCGAGCCCCTCCCTAAGGACGGAATAATCGCTATTCAATCGGAGCAGGTTCTCCGATCCCGCCATCTCTTCTTGGAGGAGGACGACGGCGTTCCGGAATCTCGTCGGCATCTGGCCCCACAGCTCGCGCGGGTGCAACCCGCTCGACGAAGAGAGAGACGCGATCAATGGCATCGCTTCGTTCCGATAGAAGCTCGAAAGCGCCTCCGCGCACCAGTCTTTCCTTGCCTTCGTTCCGTCGTTCCCTTGCTCCTGCCACCGAACGACGCGGAAGCGGACATACGCTTTGTCGGCATCGCCTAGGATGGCCGCCTCCAGGTTGCCTAGCGAAAGATCGGGAACCACGTCCCGGAGCGACAGCGCGAGCTGCAAAGCTAGCGCGACCCCGCCGAAGTAGCCGGCGAAGTAAGTCGCGGCAGTCGTGCGATCCGCGCTCCGGATGCGCGGCGAGAATTCGTCGAGCAATCTGCCCATAACGCCCGGTTCAAGCAACTTGGAGGCCGGAAGATACCAGGCGTCTTCCCGCGCCGGGAATGCCGATACCTGAACTCCAAGTTTATTCTCCATTAACCCGAAGAAGTCTATGTCCATACGCGATGGCATCCTTTCGACTAGAAACGATTCCGGTTCTGATAGAAGAGATACAGGAAGAAGGGAGCCCCGACGCCGGCCGTGAATACCCCGACCGGAATGTCCAGCGGGTAGAAGGCGACGCGGGCGACCAGGTCGGCCAGAAAGACGATCATTCCTCCCGCGAACGCCGAGCCAAGCAGCAAGCCGCGGAAGCTATGCCCGACGAGCAGGCGCGCCAAGTGCGGGGCGACCAAGCCGACGAAGCCGACGGCTCCCGCCGTCGATACCGCCGTGCCCGCCAATAGCACGCTAAGCCCGATCAGATAGAATCGATGGCGCTGAAGCGCGACGCCCAGCCCGATGGCCGATTCGTCGCCGAGCGACTGAATGTTCAGGCTCCGGGCAAGCAGAAGAAGCAACGGAAGACTGACTAGCAAGGCGGAGCCGATCAGCCTGACGTCTTCCCAAGCCGCGCCGTAGACGCTGCCGGTCAGCCAGATATAAGCCTCGCTCGCCGTTACGATCGGGCTCATCACGATCATGAACGTCGTCGCCGCGCCGGTCGCCGCCGAGAATCCGATGCCGATAAAGACGAGCCTTAGCGGCGTCACCCCCCGGCTCCAAGCCAAGGCGTAAACGAGCATCGACACGAGGAATGCGCCCAGAATGGCGGCAATGGGCATCAACCCGATGCCGACCGTTCCGCTCGCGAACGTGAGAAAGGCAACGGCAGCCGCCGATGCGCCTCCCGTGATTCCGATAATATCGGGAGACGCGAGCGGATTGCGGACGACGCCTTGCAGGACGGCTCCCGATAAGCCTAGCGCCGCTCCTGCGAGCAAGGCAACGTACACTCGCGGCAGCCGCAGCGTAAGCACCACAAAGTCGTAATCGCCCGTTCCGATTCCCAATATCGAGCCCCACACGTCCCAAGGAGCGATCAGCGTACGGCCCAGCGCGGCGCCGAACGCGCCCGCCAGCAGCACGAGCGTACCGAGAGCGTATAGATTGCGGCGGCTGCGAATCCGATTCATACGCGATCCGCTCCTCTCCGGGCAAGATGAACGAAAAAGGGAACGCCTATGGCTGCCGTCAAGACGCCGATCGGTACCTCTTTGGGCATGATGACGAACCTTGCCGCGATATCCGCGAGAAGCAGAAGAACGGCTCCCATCACCGCCGAGAACGGCAGAATCCAGCGGTAGTCGCGACCGGCAACCGCGCGGGCAAGGTGCGGCACGACGAGCCCGACGAAGCCGATCGCTCCGACGATCGCGACGGAGCCTCCGGCGAGCACGACGATCAGGACCCCTAGCAACGCCTTGATCAAGGTCGTATTTTGACCAAGTCCGCGGGCAGCCTCGTCCCCCGCCGCAAAGACGTTGATCGACCGTCCGAGCAGGAAGGCGGCGAGCCCCGCTGCGGCTAGCAGCGGCAGCGCCATAATGAGATTGTCGAGCGGGCGGCCGCTGACCGAGCCGGCCAGCCAGAACAAGACATCCTGCAGGCCCGATTCGTTCGTGACAAGCATAGCCTGCGTAAAGGAAGCGAACAGCGCCGCGATTGCGGAACCGGCGAAGACGAGCTTCATCGGCGTCATGCCGCCGCGTCCCAAGGAGCCGATGCCGAATACGGCAAGCGCCGCGAGCGTCGCTCCGAGGAAGGCGAAGCCCATCAGCTGGAGCATGGAATCGAAGCCGAGGAACAGCGCGGAGAAGACGACGAAAAAGATCGCCCCGGCGTTGATGCCGAACAGGTCGGTCGAGGCTAGCGGGTTCCGCGAGAGCGCCTGCATGAGAGCCCCCGCCAGGGAGAGACACGCTCCGACGACGACGGAGATTAAGCTGCGCGAGAGCCGCTCCGTTCGGATGACGATATGCTCGACGACGGACGGATCGTAGCGAAGCATGGAATCGACAAGGTCGCCCCAGCCGACGGGAGTTCTGCCAAGCAGAAGACTCGCCGCGAACGCGGCGAGCAGGAAGAGTATGGAGCCTGCCAGGAGCGGCGCGCGATAACGGCTGATCCCCTGTCTCATGAAAGGAAGAATTCGTTAATCTGGTCCAGCATGAGGTGAGCGGACAAATAGCCGCCGGCGAAATTCCAGGCCACGCCGTCCACTTGATAGACCTTATCGTTCTTGACCGCGTCCAGATTCTTCCACAGAGGATGCTCGGTCCATTCCTTGTAGAGCTTGTCGACCGCTCCGGATTCGTCTTCCGAGTTGAAGTTGAAGATGACGTCCGCGTTCATGTCCGGGATGCTCTCCTTCGACGTCAGTTGGACTCCCCATTCTTCCGAATCGTGTCCCGGCGGACGCGAGAAGCCCAAATCCTTCAGGATAATGCCCGCATAACCCATGTAGAATATCCGGGCATGGTCGGCTCTGAAGTTCGTGATCGTCGCTTCGATCGGCAGCTTGTCGCCCATCTTCGTCTTGAACTCGTTCACGCGGTCGTCCCATTTCTTCATGAGCTCGTTCGCTTTGTCCTGCATGTTCATCGTCTCGCCCATGAGGCGGACGGTATCCTTCCAATCGTACACCTGGTCGATCATGACGGTCGGGGCGATCTGGGACAGCTGGTCGTAAATCTTCTCGTGGCGAAGCTTCGTCGCGAAGATAACGTCCGGCTTCAGCTTGTAAAGCTCTTCCAGGTTCGGCTGATCTTCCGTGCCGAGCAGCGGAATCCCCTCCAGATCTTGGCGCAAGTATTCGTAGATCGGCTGCTGAACCCAGGACTCTACGATGCCTGCCGGCTTGATGCCGAATGCGACGGCCGTATCGTTGGCGCCTTGGTACAAGGTGACCACGACCTTCGGAGTCCCCTTGATCTTCGTCTCTCCCATGGCGTGCTTAACGATTCGCTCCTCCGTCTCGGCTCCTTGCGATGAAGAAGCGGCGCCGCTTGCGGCCGGAGATCCGGACGCTTCCGCGTTTCCCTCGTTATTCTCCGAATTGCCGCCGCAGGCGGACAAAACCAACATCATGGCGATCAAAAGCATAACAAACGGCATTCCCATTCTCGTTCTCTGTCTGGCTGGCATGTCCTCTTCCCCTCTGTCCCTTTTCCTCAAGGGATCCGTAAATGATATTGATTCTCATTAACGATTATAGAGATTCGGGTCCGATTGTACATGTCCGCGTCCGACGTCTATTTATACGATTCCGTCATCGCCGAACAAAGCGAGCAGCCTATCCAGCAGAAGATCATGAGAATAAGAGGTATATAACGTATAGAGGTGCTGCTCCTCCAGCAAGGAATAAATCCGTCCGTTGCGCGCGGCTTTCATGCCGGACCAGCGCGGATCCGCCCTAAGCGATCGAAGAACGGATTGAATCCCTTCCCGCGTCGCCTCGGAGCCGTCGTTGCGGAACCCGGTGAATACGATTCGGTCGGCATCGCAAGCGAATAATTCTTCCTTGTCGATCAAACGGAAATGCTCGATGCCCTCGGCGGCCTCCGGAGCGCGGATTCCCAGATCCTCGTATAACACCGCGCCTACGTTGCGGCGGCCGAAGAGGCATAGGCGACGATTGCCGACCCCCACGATAAGCACGGAGTCTTCTCCGATCCGGTCCCGGAGATCCCGGCGGACCATCGACGCTTTAAGCTCGTACCGCTCCAGCCAGCCCGTCGCTTCGCGCTCCAAGCCGGCCGCCTTCGCCACCTCATGCTGTTGAGATCTCCAATCGGCAAAAAAAGGGATCGTAACCGTCGGAGCGATCTTGCCGAACATGCGCGCTTTCGGTTCGGTGGCTTCGTCCAACAGCTCATAGGTCAGAATCAAGCCGGGGCGGGCCGCGACGAGCTTGTCCAAGTCCGGACGGAATTCCCCGATCGCCATCGTTCCGGTTAGCTCGCGGCGGAGCGGATAAAACCCGTTGATCAAGGCGCCGCGAGGCGCAACCCCAAGCGCGAGCAGATGACCCGTGAGGTGATGCTGGAGCGTGACGATCCTTCGTTCCGCCCGCCACTTCTCCGCGTATGCGGACGGGGCCACTCCGTTCTCCTTCTTAAACTTGCGGCTAAAGTAGAATTCGTTGGCAAAGCCGACGTTCTGGGCGATGGACCGGTAGCTGTCGTTGGTCAGAACCAGCGCCCTTTTTGCGTGGCCAAGGCGGATATCCGTCAAAAATTCGGTAGGGGTTTTCCCCATCGCCTTCTTAAACGTTCGCGTATAATGGTCCGCGCTCATCCCCGCCATCGCGGCGAGCTCCTGGCGCGTCAGGTTCATTCGGTAATGACGCTCCATGTATTCGACGGTCGCCTGAACGGCCCGTTCCGGCTGAGGCTCGGCCGAAGCCTCGAGCGGCTCCAGCAAGGCCAGTAGCAGCTCTTGGAACCGAAGATTCGTTCTCAGCTCCAGCCTCCCGCTCTTTCCCGCCTCCTTTTCCAACTCTTTATATAACATCAGGCAAGTCGGCATATGCGAAATCGGCAAGGAAACGGGAAGCTTCGGCTCCATCTCCCTCGTCCCCTCCGGACCGATGGCGCTAAACTCGATTTCGGCCAATTCCGCGGGGCGTTGCAAGCCGAGAGTCATCCGGCAGGAAGCGTTCGGCGGGATGAAGTAAGCATGGGAGGAGACGACCTTGTAGCTAGAGCCTTCCAACTCCAGCGTTCCTTCCCCCGAGAACGCGAGGATAAGCCGATGCCGCGCTCTCCGGCGCCGCGCCTCCGGCTGCCCGCTTGTCCGCCTTGCCATGGCATGCATTCGATAAAGAAAATAACTCCAATGTTCCGCGTCCGGACTATTTCTTGCCATCGCGCTCCTCCGCATGACGTGATTTTATTGAGAATCATTTTCAATTGTAAGCGGGATCGAACAATTCGTCCAGCGGAACCCCGATAGAACCGAAGGACGCCCGCTATCGCTCTCGCGAAAGGGGCGTCCTTCGGAATCCATTCGGAGATTACGTCTCCGTCTCCAGCATGTCGATCCATTCGTTATATTCGTTCTGAAGCTTCGAATATTCCACGAGGAGAGCTTCATGCTCCCTTCGGATGGACTGAAGCTCGGCATTCAGCCTCTCGATCTCTTCGTCGTTGCCTTTATCCTCCGCCGCCTCGGCCAGACGGAGGGCGAGCTCTTCGTCCAACTGAGAACGGAGAGACTCGATCTCCTCTTGATGGCGAGCGCGAAGCTTGGCCAACTCGGTTGCTCTCTCCGTCTGGAGCAGCTCCAGCTCGGCTTGGCGCTGGCCTTCCAGCGATTCGACGGCAGCCGCTTGAGCCCGGGCGATCTCCAGCTCTCTCTCCGCATGAGCCGCCGCTTCCTTCCGGCGGTCAAGCTCCCGAAGGAGTTCTTCGACTCTGCGCTCCAGCTCCGGCTGCTGCGCCGACAACCTCGAAGCGGCTTCCCTTGCCGCCCGTTCCCTATCGCCAAGCTCGGACAGCTGGGCTCTCTGCTCTTCCAGCGACCGCTCGGCCGACTGACGGGCCGCTATCGCGGACTCCAGCTTCGCTTCCAGCTCTTCCTTGCCGCGCTCGAGGTCGCTTAGCTTCTCCTCCAACGCCCGTTGGCGCTGGTGAACCCCTTGCTCCTGATCGGCTAGCTCGTCGAGCAGTCCGTTCGTCTCTTCGAGATGCTTCTCCGCGTTCTCCCGCGCGGCACGCTCTTCCGCCAGGCGCGAAGCCTGCTCCCGGAGACGGCTCTCGAGTTCGGACAGCGTCGCTTCCAACTCGCTTGAGCGCTTCCGCGCTTCTTGCTCGCTCTCGGCGAGACCGCCTAGAAGCTGCTCTTGTTCGGCAAGCCGTTGCTCCAGCAGCTCTCTCGTCTCGAGCTCCGTTTGGAGCAATGAGGAGGCCTCCTGCCTCGCGGATTCGAGCGCCCGTTCGGTCTCTTCCGCCAATTGCCGAAGCTCCAGGCATCGGAGCTCCAGCTTCTCGACGGCCAGCTGCCATTGGTCCCGCTCCGACAATTGCGCGGCCTTCAAGGCGTCCACTTCCGCCTGATGCTCCGTTCGCAGCGCGTTCCGAACGGCCTCGAATTCCTCAAGCTGCTCGTAAAGGACGGAATCCTTCTCGGATTCCAGCGAGACGATTCGCGCGTCCAGCTCCTTCTGCTTCGCTTCGAGCGCCTTGGCATGCTCCGCCTCCAGGGCTTCCAGCTGCCGGCGATGCTCTCGTTCCAGCTGCTCCAGCTTGCCGGATTGCTCCTGCTGCGTCTTCTCGAGCAACGCCGAGTATTCCGTCAGCAGCGCTTCCGCTCTTGCCGTCAGGATCGCGCGTTCTTCGTCGAGCTTGCCTTCGTATTCGGCGGACAGCGCCGCGAGCTTCGACTCGAGCTCGGAACGGGCCGCTTCAAGCGCGGCCTCCTTCGCTTCCCGTTCGGCTCGAACCGCTTCGCGGGCGGCATCTCTTTCCGAGATCGCTTCCTGAAGGACAGCCTCATGCTCGACGATAGCGGACAGGAGGGCTTCTTCGTGCTCGGAGCGAGCAGCCTGCAGGATTTTCTCTTGCTCGGAACGAACGGATTGCAGAGCTTCCTCGTGCCCGGAACGAACGGACTGCAATGCTTCCTCGTGCTCGCTGCGAGCGGCGAGCAGCGCTTCTTCCAGCTTAACGCGCGCCTCTTCGAGCTCCTTCAGCTTCTCTTCATGGCCGGTCCGAACCGCCTCAAGCGCGGCTTCCTTCTCGGCGAGCGCCTGCTGAAGCTTCTCTTCCTGCTCGATTTGAACCGCGAGCAAGGCCTCCTCGTGCTCGGCCCGCACCGTATGAAGAATCCGCTCGTATTCGGAGCGAATCTCTTGAACGGCCGTCTCGCGCTCGGATCGGGCGGCTTGCCGCTCTTCCTCCAGCGATGCCGTCAGCGCTTGCAGCTTCGCCTCGTATTCGGCGCGAACGGACTGAAGCTCTTCCTCGCGAGAAGAGGTCAGCAGATGAACGATGTCGTCATGCTCGGAAGTAAGCGCCGTAATCTCGTTCGTATGCTCGCGCGTCAGCTCGGCCAGCTTCGCTTCGGAAGCGGCGATAATCTCGGTTCTCTCCTTCTCATGCTCCGCTTGCGTTCGCTCCAGCTTGCTCTCGAGCTCGCTAAGCTCTTGCTTATAGGCGGATTCCGCCTCTTTAAGCCTCGCTTCCAGCCGCTCCCGCTCGGACGCGCTCGCGGCAAGATCGCCTTGAACCGCGTTCAGCTTGCCCTCGAGCTCCGAACGGACGCCGGACAGCTCGAGCTCCGCCGCGGCCAACAGCTCGTTCTGATCCTTCTCGGCCTGCTCGCGAAGCTCGCGGAGAGCCGAATCCGCGGACTCCCGCAGCTCCTGCTGCTTCCGAAGGGATTCCTCCAGAAGCGCTTGGCGCTCCAGCTCCGCGGTTTCCGTCAGTTCTCTCTCCCGCAGCGCCGCGGCTTCCATCAACTCTTGCTCCCGCCGTTCCGAGGTCTCCTTCAGCTCCCGCTCCCGCAGCTCCGCGGCTTCCCGAAGCGCGGCGACCTCGGCCTCGCGGGCCAGACGCGCTTGCTCGAGCTTCGACTCCTTCTCGGAACGCTCCGCTTCCAGAAGCTCGTTATATTCGAGGGTCGTCTGTTCCAGAAGCTCTTCGTTCTCGGCTTTAAGCTTGTCCAAGGCGGCAGCATGCTGCTTCCGAACGGATTCCAGCTCGGTGCGATGGCTCTCGATCAGAGAGTCCACCTCTTGCTGGTTGCTCTCGACCAGCGAATCGATCGTCTGCTGATTGCTCTCGATGAGAGAATCGACCGTCTGCTGGTTGGTTTCGCGGAGCGCTTCCAACTCGAGCCGGCTCTGTTGCCTGAGAGCTTCGAGCTCCCGCTCGCCGCGCTCTTTGACGGCCGACAGCTCGCTTCCCAGCTTGAGCAGTTCCTCGGACAGCCGGATTCTCTCGGCTTCCTCGTGCAGCAGCCGCTCGTTCTCCCGGCGAAGGCGAAGAAGCTCGTCCGCCATGTTGACGGAAGCGAGCACGCCGAGCTTGGACAAATCCAAGCGCGGCGAACCGTTGGAGATCTTGAACATCTGCTCGTTCACCATGGAGGCGACACGCCGCATGTGATCGGGGTTCGAATGGCCCGTCAGCGTATATTGCGTCCCATATATGTCAACCGTTACGCGAGTACGATCATCAGCATTCACGGTTTGTACCTCCCAGTATCTATATGAAAAATCGCAGCGAATCCATCTGCGCGCGGCCGACGCTCCGCGCTAGAATCGGAACGCCTATTGCTTTGCGTCATGATGTATTCGCTGCGGTTCAAAAAGTTTCCTGCTTATTTTCGAAGTTCGGCTCCGAAAGTTTGTTCCAATTTTGTCAATACGCGGTTATGAGCTTCCGTCACTTCTTCGTCCGTCAGCGTGCGCTCCGGATGGCGGTAAACGGTCGATAGCGCGACGCTTTTCTTCTCCGTCCCGAGCCGCTCCCCGGTATACACGTCGAATACCCCGGCCGACTCGAGCAGCTCGCCGGCCGCTTCCTCGATCGCCGCGACCAGAGCTCCTCCTTCGACCTCGCGGCCGACGACGACGGCCAAATCCCGTTCGACGGAAGGATAACGCGGCAGCGTGCGGTACTTGATCGAGGCATCTACATGATCGTACAACGCGGCAAGCTCGATCTCGGCGACGAAGGTGTCCCCAAGGTCGAACTCGCGCTGCAGGTCGGGATGCAGCTGGCCGACGTAACCGATCGATACGGATCCCCCGTCCCGCTCAAGCTTCAGCTCGGCCGTGCGTCCCGGATGGAAGTGCTCCGGCTGAGCCGCCGAATACGCGATACGATCCGCCAACCCGAAGCGCTCGAAGACGGAATCCAGGATGCCCTTCGCGTCGTAGAAGTCGACCTTCTCCGATTGGCGGTTCCAAGCGGAGGACACGCGATTGCCGGTAAGCAGCAGCGCGACGCGGGTCTTCTCGGTCGGCAGCTTGGTGAGCGCCGTTTCGTCCGAGTGGAACACGTTCGCGATCTCGAACAGAGCCACGTCGTTCGTCTTGCGCGCTTGGTTATAAGCGGCCGCTTCCAGCAGGCTCGGCAGCAGCACCGTGCGGAGCACGCTGCGCTCCTCGCTCATCGGCATCGCGAGCGGAATCGGCTTGGCGCCCTCCGCGCTTCCGTTCAGTTGAGGGAACAACGCGGCCCGCTGCGGAGAAACGACATTGTAGGAGATCGCCTCGAACAATCCCGCCGCGGCAAGCAGCTTGCGCAATTCCCGGCGAACCGCTTGCGGCTTCGTCAGCGCTCCGGTCGTCGTCGGTCCTTCGATCGGCGTCGTCGGAATCTCGTCGTACCCGTGCAGGCGAGCGACTTCCTCGATCAGATCGACGTCGCGGCTGATGCCGTTGCGGCGGGACGGCACCGTGACTTGCCATTCCGATTCCGCGGTTTCGACCGCCTGGAACTGCAGGCGGGACCAGATCGTCTTCACCTCGAGCGACGGAATCCGCGTTCCGAGGAAGCTGTTGATGCGATCGAGACCGATCTTCACGACGACGGGCTCGACGTTCGCCGCGCCGGCTTGAACCGCTCCGTCCAGCACTTCGCCTCCGGCGTATTTCGCCATGAGGACGGCCGCGCGATCGAGCGCCTCCAGGACGCGACCCGGATCGACTTCCTTCTCGAAGCGCGCCGAAGCTTCGGAGCGCAGACCGAGCTGTCTCGACGTGCGGCGAACCGATCCTCCGTCGAAACGCGCGGACTCCAGAATGATATCCACGGTGTCGTCCGTCACTTCGGAGTTGAGGCCGCCCATGACGCCGGCCAGCGCGATCGGCTTCTCCGCATCCGCGATAAGCAGCATATGCGGCTCTAGGCTGCGTTCCTTGCCGTCCAGCGTCTCGAGAGTTTCGCCTTCGCGGGCCAGGCGCACGTCGATCTGTCCTCCGGCTACCTTAGCCGCGTCGAACGCGTGCAGCGGTTGGCCGTATTCCAGCATGACGTAGTTGGTGATGTCGACGATATTGCTGATCGGACGGACGCCCGCGGCGATCAGCCGGTTCTGCATCCACAGAGGCGAAGGTCCGATCTTGACGCCGCGGATGTAGCGGGCCGAATAATGCGAGCACAGCTCCGGATTGCTGATCTTCACCTTGACGCGTTCCGAAGCCCATTCGCCGGAAGAGATCAGCTCCATCGCCGGATCCGGCAGCGTCAACGGCCGGCCCGTCAGGGCGGAAGCCTCGTAAGCGACGCCCAGCATGCTGAGGCAATCCGAACGGTTCGGCGTCAGGTCCAGCTCCAGAATGGAGTCGTCCAGAGCGAGAACGTCCAGAATGCTGGCTCCGATCTTCGTGTCGGCCGGAAGAATGTACAGGCCTTCCTGCTGTTCCTTCGGCAGTAGCTTCTCGTTGATGCCGAGCTCCTTCGCCGAGCAAAGCATTCCTTGCGATTCTACGCCTCTCAGCTTAGCGCGCTTGATTTTCAAACCGCCCGGCAGCTCCGCTCCGACCACGGCCACCGGGACCTTCAGCCCGGCCGCTACGTTCGGCGCTCCGCAGACGATCTGCAGATCCTCGCCGGTGCCGGCGTCTACTGTGCAAACGCTCAGCTTATCGGCGTCCGGATGCTTCTCCTTCGTCTTGACGAGACCCGCCACGACTTGCGTGACGCCCAGGTTGCGGGAAGGAACCGAGTCGATCTCGATGCCCCCGCGCGTCATCATTTCGGCGAGCTGCGCAGGTTCGATGCCGCTTAGATCGATATAGTCTTTAAGCCATTGATAAGATACGTTCATGATAGGTTGTCGTCTCCTTTCCTTAGCGTTACAATCGGGCGAACTGCCCGAGGAATCTCAGGTCGTTGTTATAGAAGTGGCGAATGTCGTCGATGTCGTACTTCAGCAGCGCGATGCGCTCGACGCCCATGCCGAACGCGAAGCCCGTCACTTCCTTCGGATCGTAGCCGCCGTATTCCAGAACCTTCGGATGCACCATTCCGCAGCCGAGAATCTCGATCCAGCCGGTGTGCTTGCACATCCGGCAGCCGTGTCCTCCGCATTGCGCGCACGTCACGTCGACTTCGGCGCTCGGCTCGGTGAACGGGAAGAAGCTCGGGCGAAGGCGAATCTGCGTATTCTCGCCGTACATCGCCTGAACGAATTGCAGCAGCGTTCCCTTCAGGTCGCTCATCCGGATGTTCGGGCCGACGACGATGCCCTCGATCTGATGGAACATGAACGAATGCGTCGCGTCGTCGTCGTCGCGGCGATACACCTTGCCCGGGCAGATGACCTTCAGAGGAGTCTTGCCGCCGGCGGCGCGCATCGCGCGGATCTGAACCGGGGACGTGTGCGTGCGCAGCAGGATGTCGTCGGTCAGGTAGAACGAATCCTGCATGTCCCGCGCCGGGTGGTTCTTAGGCAGGTTCAGCGCTTCGAAGTTGTAGAAGTCGGTTTCTACCTCCGGACCTTCCGCGATCGAATAACCCATCCCCAGGAAAATATCCTCGATCTCCTGAGTCACCTTCGTCAGAGGGTGGACGAGGCCCGTTTCGCGCTTCTTGCCCGGCAGCGTGACGTCGATCGTCTCCGAACGCAGGCGGCGCGCCGTCTCCTCGCGATCGAACGCTTCCTGCTTCTCGGCGATGACGGCTTCGATGGCCGCGCGAACTTCGTTCGCCACCTGTCCGATCACCGGACGCTCCTCCGCGCTTAACCCTCCCATTCCGCGCAGAATCTCCGTCAGCTGGCCTTTTTTGCCCAAATAATGAACCTTAAGCTCATTCAGCTGATTCGGATCGCTAACTTCCTTAAGCCGCTCCAGCGCTTCGCCGCGCAGCCCTTCCAGACGTTCCTTCATCTTGCTCGCTCCTTATCGTCGAAAATAAAAAAGGCCCTCTCCCGAAAAAGGGACGAAGGACCGTGTTACCACCCTTGTTGGATCGTCCATCCTGCCGCGTGGCGCGGCAAACGAACAATCCCACTCTTACGGCGTAACGGGCCGCTGCCGGTATCCTCTACAGCCGGATCGCCGATCGTGGCGCGACGCGGGTTCAAGGCACTGCTCCGGAGTGAATTTCGGCAGCCTGATTTCTTAGGAACGCTCCCAGTCTCCGGCGTTCCCTCCCTGCAAGAAGGCGCTGCTTACTTGTCTCCATCTCAGCATTTGCGAGAATGTTAGCTATTATTATAGGGGAACGGCAAGGCGATCGCAAGTCGGATAGGCTAGCTCCCCGATCTCGCCCCGGAGAACCGTTCCGGAGAGAACGGCTCCAGCCTGCCGTCGGTTCGGCCGACGCGTCCTTCCAGCCAATCGCAAGCGGCGGCTGCCGTTGCCGGGCTGAGCAAGATGCCGTTCCGATAGTGTCCCGCGGCCAGGAAGACGCCCGGCATGGACGCTAGCGGCCCCAGAAGCGGCCATCCGTCCAACGTCGCCGGGCGAAGTCCCGCCCAGCGGCGCGCGGGTTCCGTTCCCCGCAGGTCCGGAAACATCTTGCCGGTCCAGCGAACGAGCCGGCCGATGCCGGCTTCGGTAACGGACCGATCGAATCCGGCGACATCCTCCGATGCGCCGCAGACCAGGCTACCGTCCGATTTGCGAACCCAATAGGCCTGGGAGGTAAAGATCATATGGCGAACGTCGCACGGCAACGGGCGGTAGGCGCAGATTTGCCCGCGGATCGGGTGCACGGGAACGGGCGCGCCCAGCCATCCGCCGTGCAGTCCGCTCCACGCTCCCGTGCACCAAACGGCGAGATCGGCGGCATGACGTCCCGCCGCCGCCGCGGTCACCCGCACGCCCGAGCTCTCATCCGCCTCCGCGCGCAGCAGCTCGCCCGCCCCCGCGACGAGACGAACGCCGGCGCGAAGGCAAGCCAGCTCCAGCGCTTCGACCAGCTTCGGCGCATGAACGTGCCCCTCTTCCGGGCAATACAGCGCGGAGACCGCTTCCCCGGTCAGCCCCGGCTCCAGCTTCCGCAGTGCCTCGCCGCTCAACCGTTCGGCGAAGCTTCCGAACGGCCTCTGCCACTCCATGCGCCGAGCCAATGGGAGCTCGTCGGCTTCATGCAGCGCCACCTGCAGGCTGCCGGTTCGAAGGAATTCGACGCGCCTTCCGGAAGCCTCTTCTACTCTGCGCGCCCATTCGGGGTAAAGCCGGAGGCTGTCCAGGCACAACCGAAAGAAGGCGTCGGGGCCGTCCGGGTTCTCCGAGAACGGCGCGAGCATGCCCGCCGCCGCTCCGGACGCTTGGCCTCCGAACCCGTCCCGCTCCAGCACCGTTACGGCGAATCCGCGCGACGCCGCCTCGAAGGCGCAGGAGAGGCCGATGATTCCTCCGCCGACGATTAGCACGGACGGCTTCATGTCGGCCGTCTCCGGGAATCGGCCTCGCCGCCCGCGTTCCCGAACAGGACGCCGGCCGGTTCGCTGCTGGCGGTCGCATAGCGCTTCCGCGGAATGCGGCCCGCTTCGGCGGACAGCCGGCCGGCTTCCAGCGCGAGCCTCATCGCCCGGGCCATCGCGACCGGATCCCGGGCCCGCGCGACGGGCGTATTGGCCAGGATGCCGTCCGCGCCGAGCTCCATGGCCTGAGCGACGTCCGCCGCCGATCCGAGGCCCGCGTCGACGATGACCGGCACGCGGGCCTCCTCCGCTATCAGCCCGAGATGGTACGGATTGAGCAGCCCAAGCCCCGTCCCTATCGGGGCTCCGCCCGGCATGACGGCCGCCGCCCCGGCTTCCTCCAGCCGCTTGCACAGCACCGGATCGTCCGAGGCATAAGGCAGAACGACGAAGCCTTCCTTGACCAGCCTCTCCGTCGCCCGCAGCGTCTCGATCGGGTCGGGCAGCAGCGTACGCGAATTCGCGCTGATCTCTACCTTGACCCATCTGCCGAGTCCGGCTTCCCGGGCGAGCCGGGCGATTCGGACCGCTTCGTCCGCGTTGCCCGCTCCCGACGTGTTCGGCAAGTAGATCAGTTTCCGGTCCGCGAGGTGCGACAGAATGGAATCGTCCTCCGCGCAGCCCAGATTGACGCGCCGGACGGCGAACGTAATAACCTCCGCCCCGGAGGCTTCCAGCGCCATCAGCATCACCGCGGGACTCGGGTATCGGCCCGTGCCGATAAAGAACCGGGAACGGAGCCTCGTCTCTCCGATGACGAGCGCATCCCGGTCGTTTGTCTCGTTCCTCATGCCGTTGTTCACCCTCCTCCGACGAAATGGACGAATTCGATCCGGTCGCCGTCCTTGAGCGGAAGGAACGGCCAGTACGCCTTGCGCGCCACTTCCCCGTTATGCTCCGCCACGGCGTTCTTGTCCGCCAGCCCGAACTCCGCCGCCAGCTCCAGCAGCGTTCCAGCCTCGGTCGTCCTCAGGACGCCGTTTACGGTCACTTCCTTGGCCCGTTCCCGAACGGCGGCATCTTCGGGCGAAGCCGCCCGTTCGCTCCGTTCGATAAGACTGCGCATCTCCCGGCAGACGGCGCCGGGATCCGGGTTCCCGACGACGGCCGACACCGCGCACAGCCGCTTCGCTCCGGCGGCCAGCACCTCGGCCGCATTGCCCGGATGGATGCCGCCGATCGCGAAGAACGGGATCCGGATCTCCGCCGCGGCTTCGGCCACGAAGGAGGTCGTGACGGCCGTCCGGCCCGGCTTCGTAGCCGTCGGGAATACCGGCCCGACCCCGATATAGTCGGCTCCGGCGCGCTCGGCGGCGCGCGCCTGCTCGATGGAATGGGTCGAGATGCCGATGAGGCGGTCCGGGCCGAGAAGCTCGCGCGCGGCGGCGATCGGCGCGTCCTCCTGCCCGAGATGGACGCCGTCCGCATCCGCGGCCAGCGCAACCTCGGGGTGGTCGTTGACGATCAAAGGAACGCCGTACCTCCTCGTCAGCTCCCGCAGCGCGCGGGCTTTCTCCAGCAGCTCCCGCGCGGGGGCATCCTTGTCCCTCAGCTGCACCAGGTCCGCGCCGCCGAGGATCGCCGACTCCATCACCTCCAGCAGCCCCCGGTTCGGATGGTACGTCTCCCCGGTTATGACGTACAGCTTGCACCGGTCTATTTTCGACATCCGTTCCCTTCCTCCCGTTGGTTCACGCATAGAGATTGCCCCCCGCCGCTTTGAACGCTTCCGCCTTCTCCTTCATGCCTGCGTCGATCGCTTCCGCGTCGTTAAGGCCGCGTTCCTCCGCATAGGCGCGAATATCCTGCGTGATTCGCATGCTGCAAAATTGAGGCCCGCACATCGAGCAGAAATGCGCCGTCTTCGCTCCCTCCGCCGGGAGCGTCTCGTCATGGTACGCCATCGCCCGTTCGGGATCGAGCGAGAGATGGAATTGGTCCCGCCAGCGAAATTCGAATCGCGCCTTGGACAGCGCGTCGTCGCGAATCCGGGCTCTCGGATGGCCTTTGGCCAGATCGGCCGCGTGGGCGGCGATCTTGTACGCGATGACGCCTTCCTTCACGTCCTCCCGGTTCGGCAAGCCGAGATGCTCCTTCGGGGTAACGTAGCAGAGCATGGCCGTTCCGAACCAACCGATCATCGCCGCGCCGATCGCGGACGTCAGATGATCGTAGCCCGGCGCGATGTCCGTCGTCAGCGGCCCGAGCGTGTAGAAGGGCGCTTCCTTGCACACCTCCATCTGCCGATCCACGTTCTCCTTGATCAGGTGCATCGGCACGTGGCCCGGACCTTCGATCATCACCTGAACGTCATGCTTCCACGCGATATCCGTCAGCTCGCCGAGCGTCGCCAGCTCCGCGAACTGAGCTTCGTCGTTGGCGTCGGCGATCGAACCCGGCCGAAGACCGTCGCCCAGGGAGAACGTCACGTCGTACGCCTTCATGATCTCGCAAATCTCCTCGAAGTGCGCGTAGAGGAAATTCTCCTTGTGGTGGGCGAGACACCAGGCGGCCATAATCGAGCCGCCGCGCGACACGATGCCGGTCACCCGCTTGGCGGTAAGCGGGATGTAGCGCAGAAGGACGCCGGCATGGATCGTGAAGTAGTCCACGCCCTGCTCGGCCTGCTCGATGAGCGTGTCGCGGAACACCTCCCAACTGAGCGCCTCCGCTCGGCCGCCGACCTTCTCGAGCGCCTGATAGATCGGCACCGTTCCGACGGGCACGGGAGAGTTGCGCACGATCCACTCCCTTGTCGTGTGGATGTTTTTGCCGGTGGATAAATCCATGATCGTATCCGCTCCCCAGCGCGCAGCCCAGGTCATCTTCTCCACTTCCTCCTCGATGGAGGAGGCGACGGCCGAGTTGCCGATGTTGGCGTTGATCTTGACGTGAAAACGGCGACCGATAATCATCGGCTCGATCTCCGGATGATTGACGTTGGCGGGAATGACGGCCCGGCCTTCGGCCACCTCCGTCCGCACGAACTCCGGACTCATTCCTTCGCGAATCGCGATGAATTCCATCTCCGGCGTCACGATGCCCTTGCGGGCGTAATGCAACTGGGTTACGTTGCGTCCCGCCGCGGCTCGCCGAGGACGCCGCAGCAGCCCCGGGAACGCCTCCGCCCCTTGGCGAACCGCCTTCTCCTCCGTCTTGAATCCGTTGTCTTCCGGCTTGACCGTTCTGCCCTCGTAGGCTTCCGTATCCTCGCGCTCGATGATCCAACCGTCCCGCAGCGCGGGCAAGCCCCTGCGAACGTCGGCTTCGAACGAGTCGTCGGTATACGGGCCGCTCGCGTCGTAGACGCGGACCGGCTCGTTCGGCGTCTCGGTTCCGCCCGGACCGCCGCTCGGCTCGAGCGCGATCTCCCGCATCGGAACCCGGATATCCGGGCGGGATCCGGTCACGTAAACTTTGCGGCTTCCCGGCAAGGGCGATGTTAAAATCGGCATGAAAAAAAACCTCCATACGGGTTGGATTGGAATCCCCCTGGAGGTCGCTGTCTAGCATCCGGAAATTGGACAATTGTCGCCGCGAGCGGACTCTTCGCCTGCTCCTGCCGCTTCTGCCGCGAAGGCAGAATGCTTGCGCCGATGACTTCCGAGCGCGGCGGAGCCGCGACATCAGAAAAGCCGCCCCCAGAAGGAGCGGCCTAAGTGCGCGCCACGCAAGCGATACGCGGAAGAACCCTCCGGGGACGGACATCCTCGAAGGATCTTCCGCCGACGTAAGGCACGCCGCTTGCGCTCGGAACGCCCGTTACCGCGGGACCGTTCCGGCAGACGCATCGCCATATGACACCCATTGCCCACTTTCCTACGCTGGCATGACCCAGATCAGGTTCAAAGGGACCAAGGCGAATCGCCTTATCTCAGCCCTTGCGGGCGCCCCTAGTGGAATTCCTAAAGACACTGTACATGTTGACGGAGCGGCTGTCAACTTCATCCAACCCTAATTCGGCGCCGGGAAGGCCGTTCAAGCTGCTTCGATGGCGGGTTCGGGGAAAAGACAATGCTAGCGATGCACCTGGTCGGACTGCCGAGAAAGTCATCCGGCGACTTTCATGCCCGGGATCGGCTAACGGACACTGGCGACTCTTAACCGCTGTTTTATGGCCCTTTGGAAATGTAATGGACATACAGATCAACGTATTTAACGGACTGTAAGTCCGTTAGAATCGCGGTTAACCCGTTTGAGGGCGTGGCGATTCCTTTTTGCCGGCTTCGAGCATCCATTTATCTGCCATCGATTCGGTTTGATAAAGAGTAATCGGGCTTTACTAATGCAAAGCTAGCGTATCCAGTACTACTCATTGGCGGAATCCGGCGCGGAAAACGAATGCGTGCCACCCGGCACCTCCTCTTTTGGCGCGATCAGCCAATGGGAGTAATCCGGTTATTCGTTTGTTAAAATCATGACACGCCGCCTTTCTCGCAACCCTCATTTGCCTATTGACAAATAAATATTTTTGTGTTATAATTATAAATTTATCTATTTACACATTGAAACATCTCCTTTAAGATAGTCAAACAGACCCCGGCCGGGTTCCTCCATCCTCAAGGAGTGTGAATCGCATTGCTTATCGATCAAGGAATTGCCATGCTGTCCATCCGCGCTCAGGTGATGGGACAAACGGATACGGTCCATCCGGTGCTGCTGTGGGACGAGCAGGACGTCGTTCTCGTGGACACGGGATTCCCGGGCCAGCTCCAACAGCTTCGCGAGACGATCCTGTCCCTGGGCGTAGATCCCGCAAGGATCAACCGGATCATCCTCACTCACCAAGACATCGATCATATCGGCAACCTGCAAGCTCTTACGGAGAATTCGTCGCCTCCGATCGAAGTAAGCGCGCATGCCTTGGAGAAGCCGTATATCCAAGGAGAACGAAGGCTCCTTAAATTCACGGACGAAGCGATCGCCAGCGTCGACCGGATGCCCGAGCAGGTTCCCAAGTCGTTCCGCCGGGGCCTTAAAGCCCTCATGCTGAATCCTCCGAAGGCCGCCGTCGATCGCGTCGTCGCGGGCGGAGAGCGCCTGCCCTGGTGCGGAGGCCTCCTTGTCATCGATACGCCCGGGCATACGCCGGGGCACATCAGCCTTTACCACGAGCCTTCGCGCACCTTGATCGCCGGAGACGCGCTATTCGTACGGGACGGCCAGCTCCATGGCTCGGAACCGGAAACGACGTTCGACATGGAGGCGGCCAAAGCTTCCGTGGCCAAACTTACAGGCTATGCTATCAAGAACCTTGTTTGCTACCATGGCGGCTTTTACAACCATAGGATCATGGAACGGCTTGCCGAGATATGAAAAAGCTTCGAACGGGGGAGATTCTCCCCCGATCCATGCCAATCCCCTCTGCCGCTGCATCAGCGGATCAGAGGGTATCTTGATTAACGGCTATCGTGCCTGCCGGCCGTTATGAAACAGAATCGGTCAAGAGCTGAAATCAGTTCACGCTGAACGAATAGTTATAAGCGGTGCTGCTGTAGAAGCTCGCCACGACATACAAGGTACCGCCGCCGAAGAAGGAGACGCTCGTCGTTCCCGCCGGCTTATAAGCAAGCAGGCTTCCGCTGGAGTTGCGCACTTCCATCGCGGTTCCGGAATTTCCGTATAACGTATGGGTTCCGTAGCTCGCGTCGGTCAGCTTCCAGTAATCGTTCACGTCGCTGCCGCTGACGACTCCCCAGTTATATTCGCCCAGGGACGTGGCGCTTGCCGCAGCCAGCGAGTCGTTCGGCTCGGTTTCCCCGGCTGCGGTCGCAGTCGCCGAGAATGCCAACGCCATCGCCAAAACCGGCAGCGCGACTCTTGCGAATCTTCCCGTCTTCCTTTTCATCATTTACACCCTTTCTTTACATATTTTTCCGGCAGGCGAATCTATTATATCACGCGGTCATCCCTTTTTGTCTCCATCCTTTTTCCTCGTACGCCGTCTTCCCCGTTCGGACAAGAACCTCGCATAACGAAAATCGAATTGTAATATACCGACCGTTTGGGTAAATCCGGAATAGGGAGGTATCGAAGCCGTTTTCATTCCAGCCTGATTTTTGCCGCCATTCCGGGGAGAATCGCGAGTATTATTTTCATCCGCGGAACTCATCTTAAATGCTGTCAACAGCGCAAGCGACAAAACCTCGTTATCCTCTTGTTGCCGGTAGATTCGGGATTGAATTACGATAGCAATTGTCGACGGCAAGAAAAAGAAAGCGATTACTTAAAACGAGGAGGAACCCTCAATGGCAGAAGTCCGAAGCAATTCTTCAGCCGAAGGAATTCGGGTTGGCGTCCAGAAATTCGGCCGCTTCCTCAGCGGCATGGTGATGCCCAATATCGGAGCGTTCATCGCTTGGGGCATCATAACGGCGCTGTTCATTCCGACCGGTTGGATTCCGAACGAAGAAATGGCTAAGCTGGTCGACCCCATGATTAAATATATGCTTCCGCTCCTGATCGGCTATACCGGCGGAACCATGGTCCACAAGCAGCGCGGAGGCGTCATCGGGGCTCTGATGACGATGGGCATCATCGTCGGGACGGACATCCCGATGTTCCTGGGAGCGATGATCTGCGGACCGCTGGCCGCTTGGGTGCTGAAGCAATTCGACCGGTCGATCGAAGGCAAGATCAAGTCGGGCTTCGAGATGCTGGTCAACAACTTCTCGCTCGGCATTATCGGCGCCATTCTGACCTTGATCTCGTTCAACGGGGTCGGCCCCCTGATCGAGCAGATCACGAAGTGGCTGTCCTCGGGCGTCGAATTCCTGGTCAACCAGAACCTGATTCCGCTCGCGAACATCCTGATCGAGCCGGCCAAGATCCTGTTCCTGAACAACGCCATCAATCACGGCGTTCTCAGCCCGATCGCGGTCGAGGAAGCGGCGCGCACGGGACAATCACTGCTGTTCATGCTGGAAGCCAACCCGGGTCCGGGACTCGGCATCCTGCTGGCCTACATGATCGCGGGCCGCGGAAGCGCCCGGCAATCGGCGCCCGGCGCGGCCATTATCCACTTCTTCGGCGGCATCCACGAGATCTACTTCCCTTACATCCTGATGAATCCGCGCCTTATTCTGGCCGTGATCGCAGGCGGGGTTACGGGAACGTTTACGTTCTCGCTGTTCGGAGCAGGCCTTGTCGCTCCGCCTTCCCCCGGAAGTATCTTCGCCTTCATCGCGATGGCGCCGAAGGGCGGATTGCTGGCGGCGCTGAGCGGCATCGTAACCGGCGCGGCGGTATCGTTCGCGGTAGCGGCGCTGCTGCTTAAGACGAGCAAGCAGACCGCGGAAGATGGCGACCTCGAGGAAGCTTCCAGCCGGATGAAGGAGATGAAGGCGGCCGGCGCGATCGGAGTCGCGACCGCGGGCCCGGCTGTCTCGAATGCCTTCGCTCAAGCTGCCGTATCCTCCGGGAACGCCGCGGGCAAGCCTAAGGAGGAAGTCCGCAAGATCGTCTTCTCCTGCGATGCCGGCATGGGATCGAGCGCGATGGGCGCTTCGATTCTCCGCAAGAAGATGCAGGCGGCCGGTTCCGGCGTTACGGTCATCAACACGGCCATCAGCGACATTCCGGAGGACGCCGACATCGTCATTACGCACAAGACGCTGACCGACCGCGCCAAGCTCAAGGCGCCGGGCGCGGAGCATATCTCGATCGACAACTTCCTGAAGAGCCCGGAATACGACAAACTCGTCGAACGGCTCGCCTAATTCGAAGCACCAATCATAGGTCGCTAACGCCGGGGATAAATATCCGGCGTTAGCGCTATTCTGTCGTTATGGGGGCATGCCCGTGATCATGTCTAGTCGAACTCAACGGATTCTGGAGCTTCTGCTCCGCAGCGAGCGGGATCTTACCGCCGCCGAGATGGCCGCCGCCGTGCAGGCGAGCTCGCGAACCGTTCACCGGGAGCTGGCGGCCCTCGAGGAATGGTTGGCGGGGCAAGGCGTGGAGCTGCAGCGCAAGTCGGGCTCGGGCATCCGTCTTCGAGCCGATCCGGCCGATCTCGAGAAGCTCCTTCGAACCGTCTCCGCTTCGGAGGCGATCGCCTTCTCCCCGGACGAGAGGCAGATGTATCTGCTCTGTTCCCTGCTGGAGAACAACGAGCCCGTCAAGCTGTTCGCGCTCGCGAGCGAGCTGAACGTCGCGGTGCCGACCGTGGTCGGCGATCTGGACGAACTGGAAGCTTGGATAGGCCGGTTCGGCATCCGGATCATACGCAAGAGAGGCTACGGCATCGAGCTGGAGGGCTCGGAAGAGCGGTTTCGGGAAACGATCCGCCAGCTCACCAAGCGAAGGCTGGACGATGCCGAGCTGACGGCAGGCGGGCTGGACCCGCCGCCCCATCCGCTGGACCGGGAGCTGTTCGAGCTCGCGGGCAAGTCGGAGATGGCCGCCGTCGAAACGGTCCTCTGGAGCTGGATGGACAACGCGGACGTGGAGTTAAGCGAGCACGCCTATACCGATCTGCTCATTCGCCTTAGCATCGCGCTTCGACGTATCCGTTCGAAGAAGAAGGTCGAGATCGATCCCGCGAGGGAAAAGGAAGCCGGGCGATTGCCCGACGGGCGGGAGGAAGAAGAAGCGCTCGGACTCGTCGGCCGGCTGTCGGAACGTGCGGGAATCGATTTGCCCCGCCCCGAGATCCGTTATATGGTCGATCTGCTAAGACGCATCCGCCAGTCGGACGAGGAATTGCTCCAGGGAGACGATCTTACTCTGGCGGAGACCGTCCGTTCGCTGATCGAATCCATGCAGGCCGCGACGGGCGCCGAATTCTCCCAGGACCGCTCCTTGCGAGACGGCCTGTTCTCCCACCTGAAGCTGGCGATCCAGAGGCTGGAAGAGGGCCAGCGCATTCGGAACCCTCTGCTGGCCCAGATCCAGAAGAACTACGGAGGCCTGTTCCGGACGGTTCGGGAAGAGGTCAATCGCACGCTGTCCCGGTTGAAGGTGCCCGACGAAGAAATCGGATTCCTGGTCATGCACTTCGGAGCTTCGCTGGAGAAGCTCAAGCAGCTTCAGCGGCCCGTTCGCGCCATCGTCGTCTGCACGAGCGGGATCGGTTCCTCGAAGATGCTGCAATCCAGGCTGCAGAAGGAGCTGCCGCAGCTTGAGATCGTCGATAGCGTCTCTTGGTACGAAGCATCTAGGCTCCCTAAGGAGTCCTATGATCTCGTCGTCTCCACCATCGAGCTCCCGTTGAATCCGACGCAGTACATTAAAGTGAGTCCGCTGCTGTCCCCCGAAGAGGCGGACCGGCTCCGCTCGTTCATCCAGGGCACGACGCTTGCTCCGGAGCGCTCCGGGGACGCATTCAAGGAAGAGCCGACGGCGGTCTCTCCGGACGGTTTCGCGAAGCTGCAGAGCCTGAAAACGACGCTTGACGAAATTATGCGCCTCGTCGGCCGGTTCCGGGCGATCCGCCTTCGGGTGCGCGGCGGAGGACTGGCCGACGTTCTGGAGGAAGCCTGCCGCCGCGAGCAAGCTGCGGGCGCGCTGACGGGCAGTCCCGCTCGAATCGTGGAGCGGCTGCTGGAAAGAGAGCGGCACGGCAGCCAGATGCTGCCCGGCACCTCGCTGGCCTTGTTCCATACCCGCAGCGCGGACATCGGCCAATCGTCCTTGTCGCTATATATTTTGGAGGACCCGATCCCTATGGATGCGGAGCCCCGTTCCCGGCTTAGCCGGTTCCTGCTGATGCTCGCCCCGCAGTCCTTGACGAAGGAAGGTCTGGAGGTGCTGAGCGAGATCAGCGCCATGCTTCTGGACGGCCGGATGATCGAGCTTCTGGAAGAAGGCGATGAGGCGGCTATCCGCTCATTCATGACAGCCAACCTGAAAGACTACTTTAGATCGATTACCGAAAGCGAGTGATTGGGCAATGACTATCTTATCCACCGATAAAGTGAAACTGAACGCGAAGGTTCAAGACAAATACGAGGCGATCCGAATCGCCGGCGAGCTCCTCGTCCAAGCGGGCCATGCGGATCCCGGTTACGTCGACAGCATGATCGAGCGCGAGAACTCCCTGTCCACGTTCATGGGCGGCGGACTGGCCATCCCGCACGGAACGAACGAGTCCAAGGGAACGATCAAGTCGACCGGCCTGTCCATCGTGCAAATTCCGGAGGGCGCGGACTTCGGCGGAGGCGATATCGCCCATTTGGTCATCGGAATCGCGGCGGTCGGCGACGACCATCTGGATATTCTGACCAACGTGGCGATGATCTGCTCGGATGACGACAATATGGAGCGGATATTGAAAGCCTCTTCTCCGGAGGAATTGATCGCCATCTTCGAGAACGGGATGGATTCCTGATGAAGGCCTTACATTTCGGAGCGGGGAACATCGGACGGGGATTCATCGGATTGCTGCTGTCCCGAGCGGGATATGAAGTGACGTTCTCGGACGTGAACCGGACGCTGGTCGACGAATTGCGCAAGCGCGGCGAATATACCGTCACGCTGGCCGAAGACGAGAAGCGGCAGTTCCGCGTGACCGGCGTGACCGCGATCGACGGCACCGATGCGGACGCCGTCGCCTCCGCCGTGGCGGAAGCCGATTTGGTTACGACGGCCGTCGGCGTGAACGTTCTTAGGCATATCGCCTCGGGCATCGCCAGAGGAATCGAGAAGCGGATCGCCGGATCCGGAAGGCCGCTGACGGTCATCGCCTGCGAGAACGCGATCGGCGGGAGCACGCAGCTGAAGGAGCACGTTTACGGCCATCTGAACGAATCGGCCAAGACGAAGGCCGACGAGCTGGTCTCCTTCCCGGACGCCGCGGTGGACCGGATCGTTCCGATCCAGCGCCATGACAATCCGCTCGCCGTAACGGTCGAGCCGTTCTACGAATGGGTGGTCGATTCCTCGGCCTTGCCCAAGGGCTACAAGCTGATCGAGGGCGTTCATTACGTCGACAACCTGACTCCTTATATCGAACGCAAGCTGTTCACCGTCAACACGGGCCACTGCGCCGCCGCCTACCTCGGCAACCTGAAGGGCTGCGAGACGATTCAGCAGGCGATGGCCGACGAGAGCATCGTCGCCGAAGTGAAGGCGACGCTGGACGAGACGGGCGCGGTCCTGGTAAAGCGGTACGGCTTCGACCAAGCGGAGCACGACGCTTATATCCGCAAGATCATCGGCCGTTTCCGCAATCCTCACCTGACGGACGAGGTGTCGCGCGTAGGCCGCTCGCCGATTCGCAAGCTGTCCCCGAACGATCGCCTGGTGAAGCCGGCGCTGCAGGCCTACGAACTCGGCGTCTCTCCGAAGCAGCTAGCGAGAGTAATCGCCGCCGCGCTCTTCTTCGACGAGCCCGAGGATCCGGAATCCGTCGCCCTTCAGCAGGACATTCGGGCGCTCGGAGCCGGCGAGGCGGTGGCTAAGATTACGTCCATACCCAAGGACCATGCCGTGTTCCGGTCGATTATGGATCAGTACGAATCATTGGAGGCCGCTCTATCTTCCCAATGACAGAATAGAAAGGACAGACCTTTATGGCTAAAATACTGACAGGCATCGCGGCTTCGCCGGGCATCGCCATCGCCAAGGCGTTCCGGTTCGGCCATGCCGCTCCCACCCCCGAGAGGAAGACGATCGCGGACTCGGAGACGGAAGCCGAAGCCGCGCGCTTCCGCGAGGCCGTTCGGCTGGCGCAAGGCGAGATCGAGGAGATTCGGGCGCAGACGGAACGGCGGTTGGGAGCGCAGAAGGCCGAGATTTTCGAAGCTCACCTGATGCTGCTGGAGGACCCGGATCTCGTGGACGTCACGCTGGACAAAATCGCGGAAGAGAAAATCAACGCCGAATACGCGCTGTACGAAGTGACGAATGCGGTCGTCGACATGCTGCAGGAGATGGAAGACGAGCTGCTCCGGGAGCGCGCGGCCGACGTCAAGGACGTATCCGGCCGGGTGATGGGCCACCTGATCGGCCAACCCTACGCTTCGCTCTCCGGCCTCTCCGAGGAATCCGTGGTGATCGCGGAGGATCTGACTCCGTCCGATACCGCTCAGTTGGATTTGGAATACGCGCTCGGCTTCGCCACGGCCGTCGGAAGCCGGACGTCCCATTCGGCGATCATGGCGCGCTCACTGGAGCTTCCGGCGATCGTCGGAATCGGGGCCGAAGCCGCTTCGATCCCTACCGGAACCGTCGTCATCCTCGACGCCGCGGAAGGCAAGCTGATCGTCGATCCGAGCGAGGAGGAGCTTCGGGAGTACCGCGGCAAGAAAGCCGCATACGAGGAGCGCCGGGCGAAGCTGAAACAGCTCTCCGGGCAGCCTTCCGTGTCGGCGGACGGAGTCCGTCTCGAGCTGGCCGCCAATATCGGCAGCGTCGAGGATCTGGCGAAGGTGCTGGAGAACGGCGCCGACGGCGTCGGCCTGTTCCGCACCGAATTCCTGTACATGGGTCGCAGCTCATTTCCGTCGGAAGAAGAGCAATACCGGATCTATAAGCACGTGTTGGAGAAAATGAACGGCAAACGCGTCGTCATCCGGACGCTTGACATCGGCGGAGATAAGGAGCTTCCTTACCTCGAGCTGCCGAAGGAGAGCAATCCGTTCCTCGGCCTTCGCGCGCTTCGGCTTTGCCTGGACCGCCAGGACTTGTTCCGCACTCAGCTGCGGGCTTTGCTTCGGGCCAGCACGGCCGGGAAGCTGAACGTCATGTTCCCGATGATAGCGGTGCTGAGCGAGCTGCGGGAAGCGAAGCGCATTATGGAGGAAGAGCGCGAGAAGCTGCTGCGGGAAGGCACCCCCGTGTCCGACTCGATCGAGGTCGGCATGATGATCGAGATTCCGGCCGCAGCTCTGAACGCGGACTCCTTCGCCAAGGAAGTCGACTTCTTCAGCATCGGCACCAATGACCTGATCCAGTACACGATGGCGGCGGACCGCATGAACGAAGCGGTCGCCTACCTGTACCAGCCCTACCACCCCTCCATTCTGCGCCTGATCGGCATGGTCATCCGGGCAGCTAACCGGGCCGGCAAGTGGACGGGGATGTGCGGCGAGATGGCCGGCGACCCGACGGCCATTCCCTTGCTGCTCGGCATGGGATTGAACGAATTCAGCATGAGCGCCGGTTCCGTGCTCCCCGCGCGCGAGCTGGTCGGCCAGCTGTCCAAGCGGGAATGGGCCGCCTTCGCCGAAGAAGCGCTGGCGATGGGGTCTCAGGAAGAAGTCAAACAATTCGTTGAAGACAAAAGGAGATTTGACTAAATGTTAACCCAAACCTACACCGTCATTCATCCGTCCGGATTCCATGCGCGCCCGACGAAGGTTTTCGTTCATACGGCGACCCAATACCCTTGCAAGGTGAGCTTGATCAAGGGAACGAAGAAGATCAACGCCAAGAGCTCCCTCGGCTTGCTGTCCCTCGGCCTGAAGCAAGGGGACGAGGTGACGCTGGAGGTCGACGGCGAACGGGAAGCGGAAGCTCTTCAAGAACTGGGGGCTCTGCTGACGAAGATTTACGAGGAATAAGCTTCCGACATAAGAAACGGCAAACGCAGCGCGGCGCAGAGGGCTCTCCCTCTCGCCGCGCTTCTTTAATTAAAAAAGCGCCGAACCCAACGTCATCAGACGCGAGTTCGGCGCTTTCGTTCATTCCCTTAAGCTTTGCGGCGGCGGGCCAGCGCGACGATGAGCGCCAGGGCGCCCAGCACGACGCCGGCGATGCCGAGACCGAGAGACAGGCCGTCGTTGTCGCTAGACTCGTCAGCGGTCGCACCTCCGGTTGTAGAGGCTCCGTGCCCGTGATCGTCGCCTTCTACTTTAGCCGTAACGGCCGTTACCGAAGCCGGCTTATCCGCATCGGGCGCTCCCGTCCACTCGACCACGCTTCCGTCGGAGTAGGTCTGGTAGGCTTTCCAGCTCAGCTCGGCCGCGTCGTCGGCCACCTTGCCCTGGAAGTTGAACTGGCCGAATTCGGTGCCTCCGAGGCCGCTCCCTTCCTCCGCTTTCCAAGTGAAGGACGTGATCTTGCCGTCGGCATTCTTCTCCGTCTCGTACGTCCAGCCGGCCTTCGGCTCGAAGCGGGACACGTCTACCGCGTCGGGGACTTCAACCTTCACCTGCGTCGTCGACAGAGTGTCCGATTCCGTCGGCACGCGCAGCGTGAACACCTGGTAGGAGCCCGCCGGCACCGAGCTCGGCAGGACCGTGACGTGCGCGCTCGCGACGCTCGCGAAACCGAACGCGAGGAAGAGAGCCAGCAGAACAGATACGCTTTTTTTCATTTACGACTCAACCTTTCTTGATCCCCTCGGGATTTATCGAATACCTCAAGTATAGAATCGGGCAAGGGGACGGACATGACTACAAAGGGCTATTCCCCGCAACAAATTTGTGACGATTTAGTCGACGCTCTCCCGCGAATGGACCAGCCCCCGCTCGTACGCATACCTCGTTAGCTGGACCCGGTTGTCGAGATGGAGCTTCTGCAAAATGTTCTTGAGGTGGTTTTTGACCGTGTGCTCGGACAGCTCGAGCACCGCCGCCACCTCCCGGTTCGTCTGCCCGCGGGCGACCTCCTGGAGGATCTCCTTTTCTCTCGCGGTCAATTGCTCCCGGTAACCGTCCTCCTCCGAAACGCGCGCTTGGGCTTGGCCTTGATTCGTTTCCGTCGGCGCTTCCCGGCGAGTCCTTCCGGCGAACTCCCTCAGGATGGACAACGCCAGCTCCGGGTTCAGCGGCGCCTCGTCGTAAGCGATGGCCCGGAGGTATTCCCTCCAGGACGAAGGATTGAGGTTCTTGAGCAGGAAGCCTTGGGCCCCCTTCTTCAAAGCCTCGAATAAATGCGCGGGATCGTCGGAGACGGTGACCATGACGATCTTCGCGGGCGGATAAGCGCCCTTGATCGCCTTGGCCGCCTCCAGTCCTCCCATCCCCGGCATCTGAACGTCCATCAGCACGATGTCGGGGTTCGCCCGCTCCATGAGCTCCAGCGCCTGCTCCCCGCTTGCCGCCTCGCCGGCGACGACGAATTCGCCCCCTTCGGAGACGATCTCCCTCATTCCCTGGCGCGCGTGTTTATTATCGTCGACGATCAGGACCCGAAACGCTTCGGTCATGCTCCAGCACCCGCCTTTCTCAGCTCCACTACCGTCCGCTCTCCTCGCCTCTCCGCCGCGAAGGTCCAACCCATTTTGCCGGCTCGCTCGCGGACCATTTTCAGCCCGAATCGGTCCTTCGCCTTCATCGGATCGCCGACGAAGCCCACTCCGTTATCCTCCACCGAGCAGCGGAAGCCGCCGCCATCCACCGTCTCGCCGACGACGAGCACCTCGCTCGCCCGGGCGTGCTTGCGCACGTTGATGAGCGCCTCGCGGAGGCAGGCATGCAGCTCCACCTTCTCCTTCCCGGTCAGGCTGCTCTCCGGAATGCTCCAGCGGAACTCCGCCTTCGCCTCGATGACGCCCGCCGTGTCGCCCAGAAGCTCGCGCAGCGGCACCACCCAGGCGTCCCCTGCCGGGGAAGGCGGCTGCTGCAGGTTCGCGATCGCCTGCCGTACGTCGTCATGGATGACCCGAACGGTCTCGCGCAGCTGCCCGGCAAGCTCCCTCACCGCGTCGTCCTTCGCCGCCCGGTCCAGCTGATCCAGCTTGACCGCGAGCAGGAACAGCGATTGGGCGATCCCGTCGTGCAGCTCCCGGGCCAGGCTCTCCCGCTCCTCGAGAGCGGCCGTGGCGGCCTGTTGGCCCCGAAGCGCCTTCTGCGACTGCTCCAGCCGCCGGAACAAGCCGAGGACGAGCGTCAGCGTGACGGCGAGCACGATGAACGGCGCCAGGAAATTCCCCAGATCCATCGACAAGTACGGCAGCAGGAACGCGTGCCGAATATATTCCCACAAGCCGATCGTAAGCGTCGGGATGAGCAGGATGAGCCATTTGATTTTCTGATCGCTCAATGGGACTTCCCTCCTTGCCCGGTCAGTAAATGCGGAACGTCGTCTCTCTCACCAGCTCGTTGTCTTCGGAGTCCATAACTCGTATCTGCGCCTGCCACTTCCCGGCGAACGGCAGATAAGGCCCTTGCGCCTCGTAAGCCGCTTTCACGAAACCGGGAAAATCGTCGAGCTCTTGGTCCTCGTAAGGCTCCAGAGGTACGTCGATATAAGCCACGTCCTCGCGGTCGATCGGCTGCAGGCGAAGCACCGTGGACTTCGGTTGTCCCAGCGATTCCGGCAGCCACACCTTCAGCTGGATCGAATTGTCGCCCGGCGCGTTCGGGGAAATTCGGAGCGTGACGTGCATGTCCTCGCCCATATCGTGATAGTGGAGCGCTTCGTTCGCCGGCAACGGATTCTGGTAAGTCAGGATGCCGACGACGACGACGATCGCGGACAGCAGCCCGATATCCGACCACAGCAGGCTTTGCTGCGGGAGATTGCCCTTACGAAGCCTTAAGCGAATGAAGAAGGCCACGATGACGACCAGGAAGGAGACCGCGGCCTTGACGATCAGCCACGTGCCCCAATTCGTATACAGAACGTACTTCCACGACGGGAGAAAATTCAAGGTGCTGAGCACGCCGGTCACCCATAAGACGAGGAACGAGATCAGCGCCCACTTCGAGAACAGCAGAGCAAACCTTCCCGCCTCCGGACGTTCCTTCCGCCAGATCAGCGCGAGCAGCACGAGCCCGCCCGTCCATAGCGATGCCGCGACCAAATGCGCGTAATCCAGAACGATCGAATACGAGAGCGGATCGAACGCGGCCGCGTGGCCGTTCCACGCTTCGACGAACAGAGCGACCGCCACCCAGAACAAGCGACCCGGAGCGGTCAGGCTCGTCACGAGAGGAGCCGCGAGCGCGAGCAGCAGGCTGGCGGAATACAGCTTCCCGACCGTCGTCTCCGACAGAACCCGCCACCATTCGGAGAGCGGCTCCCCTTGCGTCAGGTTGTTGATGCTCAGCACCACGTAAACAAGAGTCGCGCACAGAACGAACTTGCCGCCGAAGCGCGTCACCGTCTCGCGAGCTTCCTTGACGACCGGCGAAGCGGAACGCTGCAGGCTCCAGAGCAGCAGTCCGGCCAGGCCGAGCAAGCCCGCGTAATAGGCGATGCGGGAGGCGTAGAGCAGGAAGCCCATCACCGTCAGTTGCTCCTCTCCTCCGTGCGAATGATCATGGCCGACCTGGGCGTGCGGGTCCAAGCTGCTCGAATCGGGAAGAGGCGGAGGATTGCCCACGGTGAACACGTAAGCCCCGGTCACCGGGTGGCCGTCCGCCGAGATGACGTCGTAGCTGACCGTATAGTGATCTTCCTTCAAGGTCGGCAGAGCGAGCCGGATGCCTTTGCCTTCGGAGAATTTCTCGACCTTGCCGTCGGCTATTTTCTCCGAGGAGCTGTTCAGCACGAGGATCTTCGGCGTCGAGGAGGAATCCAGCCGCTCGTTGAACAGAAGCTCTACGACGCTCGGGCCGGTCTCCAGCTTCTCGTCCTGCGAAGGCGTCGCCTTCTCGAGCACGGCGTGGGCGGATGCTTGGCCCGGAAGAAAGCCGAACGCGAGAAGAGCCGCCAGAAGCGCGTATAGAAGCCATTGAATGGTCTTGTATTTAGAAAAAAAGGATTGCCCGTTCTTGATTCGGACAGCATGCATGATATAAAACCTCCTACCGCGACTTATCCAACTAACTAATCGTAACCAAAACGGCAGGCATGTTCAACTAAACGTAAAGCACAAGAAGGGTTCGACGAACGATTCGACGTAAACATGTCACATATTGATTGCGGCTTTGCATAGCTTTGAATCGCTTCGAATGCCTCGAATCGCTTCGATTCGCTTCTGATTCCCAATCGTTCGGACACAAGACTTCATTTGTTATAGTTTATGGCTATATCTAGATATAATTTTTTGAAATTATCGATAAGGGTTTGCCGCGTGATAAGGTTTATACAAGATTTATGGTTCTGCCAAATTCAAGCCGTTGATCGGGAAGATAAGGGAAAGGTGCGTGGGCAAGCAATGGCAAAGGTCAAAACAGCCGCACTCGGCTATCCGCGAATCGGAGAGAAACGCGAATGGAAGCTTCTGCTCGAGAGCTACTGGGGCGGCAAAACGAACCGCGAGGACTTTCTCGCCCAGATGAAGGAGCTTCGGATTCGCCGGCTTAAGCGTCTGCAAGCGAGCGGAATCGACTACATTCCGGTCGGCGACTTCACCCTATACGACAGCATGCTGGATCATTCGGCGGCCTTCGGGCTTATTCCGGACCGCTTCGCCGGCCTCGCTTCGCAAGATGCGCTCGACGCGTATTTCGCCATGGCGAGAGGCGCGTCGGGGGCGCCCGCTTGCGAGATGACGAAGTGGTTCGACACGAATTATCACTATCTCGTTCCGGAGTGGACGGCGAGCAGCACTCCATCCCTGGTTCGCAACCCTTGGCTGGAGGCTTTCCTGGAGGCGAAGCGGGAGCTCGGCATCGTCGGACGTCCGGTGCTCATCGGTCCATATACGTTCGTTCGCTTGTCGAAGGGAATCTCCGGCGGCGCGCTGGCCGAGAAAGTGCTGGCGCTGGTCCCCGTCTATATCCAAGCGGTATCGGAACTGGTTGACGCCGGAGCGGAATGGATTCAGATCGACGAGCCTTCCCTCGTTACCGACGTTCCCGCCGAGCATATCGAGCTGCTTCGAACGGTGTACGAGCAGATCAAAGCGGCGGCGCCTGCGGCCAAGCTGCTTCTGCAGACGTATTTCGGACCTGTTGCCCATCTGGAGAAAATAAAGCTGCTGCCGGTGGACGGAATCGGGCTGGACTTCGTGAGGGACGGAGGCGCGAATGCAGAGGCTATCGAGAATTCGGGATGGCCGGCGGATAAAACGCTTGGAGCCGGCATCGTAGACGGAAGAGGAATCTGGCGCGTCGATCCGGATGCCGCTCTCGGCAAGCTGGAGAGCCTCGGCTCCAACGTCGCTCCCGGCAAGCTGATCCTCCAGCCTTCCTGCAGCCTTCTTCACGTACCGGTCAGTTCCAAGCTGGAGACGACGGGCGACCTGATCGTGCGCCATTCGTTCGCGTTCGCGGACGAGAAGCTGGAGGAGCTCGTTGCCCTGGCGTCGGTGTGGGAATCCGGCAAGGCATCCGCCCGCTTGGAAGAGAACCGTCAAGCGCTCGCCGCGCTGCAAGCTCACCCGGCGCGGAATCGCGCGGAAGCCTCAAGCTCGGCGGCCGTACGCGCGGAACGCGCTCCGTTCGAAGAACGCCGCGTTCTGCAGCAGAACAAGTTCAAGCTCCCGCCGCTGCCGACGACGACGATCGGAAGCCTGCCGCAGACGGCCGACATCCGCCGCGCCCGCGTCGATTGGCGCAAAGGCCATATCGGCCAAGCGAAATACGAAGAGATTCTCCGCGAGAAGACGGAGCTCTGGATCAAGCGCCAGGAGGAACTCGGCATCGACGTGCTCGTTCACGGCGAATTCGAGCGTACCGACATGGTCGAGCACTTCGGCCACCTGCTGGACGGCTACCACTTCACCGGCAACGGCTGGGTGCAATCGTACGGCTCCCGCTGCGTGAAGCCTCCCGTCATCTACGGAGACGTAGTGGCTCGCGGCGCCATGACGGTCGCCGACACGGTCTACGCGCAGTCGCTGACCTCGCGCCCGGTCAAAGGCATGCTGACCGGCCCGATCACGATGCTCGCCTGGTCGTTCAGCCGCGACGATCTGCCGAAATCCGAGATCGCCTTCCAGATCGCGCGCGCTTTGAACGTAGAAGTGCTTCGCTTGGAAGAAGCCGGCATCGGCATGATCCAGGTCGACGAGCCCGCCCTGCGCGAGATCGCTCCTCTTCGCCGCGGCGAATGGAAGGAATATCTCGGCTGGGCGGTCGGAGCATTCCGCATGAGCGTGAGCGGCGTCAAGAACGAGACGCAGATTCATACGCACATGTGCTACTGCGACTTCCACGAGATTCTTCCGGCCATCGAGGCGATGGATGCCGACGTCATCTCGCTCGAGACGTCCCGCAGCCACGGTGCCCTCGTCGAAGCGCTCCGTGAGGAGCCGTACGCGAACGGCATCGGACTCGGCGTCTACGACATCCACAGCCCGGTCGTTCCGGACGCTCAGGAGATGCTGGGCGTCATCCGCTCCGCGCTTGCCGTCGTGCCGTCCGAGCGCCTCTGGGTCAACCCGGACTGCGGCCTGAAGACCCGCGGCGAAGCCGAAGCTCTCGCCGCGCTCAAGAACATGACGGAGGCTGCCTCCCTCGCCCGGCAGGAACTGGCCGTCGGGAAGTAAGCAGCTTCAGGTTCGGTTCCTCCGAGACTCGCGGATGGGTTGTGGCAACTCATCAAGGAAGGTGCCCGGGTGCAGGATCCCCCAGGTTGAGTCCTCACGACTCATCCTGGGGGATCTTCTTAGATTCTAGAGGCTTAGTTGGGTAGCCACGACTCATCTGGCAGGGTTCTTGGGTGCAGTAGAGCCGAAGTTGAGTCCTCACGACTCAATTGGGGATCTTCCTCATCCCAAGAGGCATAGTTGAGTAGCTGCGGCTCATCTGGCAGGGTTCTTGGGTGCCCTAGCGCCTCGATTGAGTCCTCACGACTCAATCGGGGGGATCTTTTCGCCTCAAGAGGCTTAGTTGGGTAGCTACGACTCATCTGAGGGATCTTCTCAAAAGACAAATCGCTCCTCTCAGGTTCCCTTTCACTCGAATCTGTGCGGCGATAGTCGAATGTGCGCAGTCTGGTTACTCTCTTTTGCGGATCTGTGCGGCGATAGTCGAATGTGCGCAGTCTGGTTACTCTCTTTGGCGGATCTGTGCGGCGATAGTCGGATGTGGGCAGTCTGGTTACTCTCTTGGCGGATCTGTGCGGCGATAGTCGAATGTGGGCAGTCTGGTTACTCTCTTTGGCGGATCTGTGCGGCGATAGTCGGATGTGGGCAGTCTGGTTACTCTCTTGTAAGAATTTGCGGCGCGTCTAGCCAAAATGTAACCTCTTCATTAAAAAAGGCCCCAGCGATCTCTCGCTTGGGCCTTCTTAATCCTTCGTTTTATCCGGCCACCAATCGACTCCGGCCGGAGGGAAGCCGCGATCGTCCGTCCAGACGTAGACCCACCCCGAGACGTCGGGGCGATCCGCGTCCGTCATCCGGATCCGTTCGTAATCGTTGCTCTCTTCGATCCCGTAGAACTCCTCGTACTCGTCCGCCCGAGCGAGCCCCTCGCGGGTAATCTCGAACCACATTCCTCGAACGAAGGAAAAGGGAGCGTGAGAAGGAGATGAAGGCGGTTCCGACCCTTTCGCGGGAATCAACGCGGGGTAAGCTCCGACATCGACTAGCCTGCCTCTTACTCTACCCGGAAAGGCCGTTCCGACAATATAGGGCGAGATATAACGATGCGTCTCGAATTCCGGCAGCAAAGTCCCGTAGACGAACAATCTCAACGGTTCTCCCCCCTTCAAAGGCCTATTGCGGAGAACGAACGGCATAACCGCGCTCCTGCAAGCTGCGCTTCAGCGCGGCCGCGAAGGAGGCGGCTCCCGGCGTGTCCCCGTGCAGGCAGAGCGTTTGCGCCTTAACCTCAGCCATGCCGCCATCCAATGCGCGCACCGACCTGCGCTCGACGATCGCGAGAGCCTGCTCGATCGCTTCCCGTTCGTTCGCGTGCACCGCCCCTCGCATCGAACGCGGAGCAAGGCTTCCGTCGGACATGTACGCCCGATCGACGAAACCTTCCTCGACGGTGCGAAGACCGGCGTCGGTGGCGGCAAGCAGCAGTTCGCTTCCGGAAGGGCCGACGATCGCAAGCCCGGGATCGATCGCCTTGGCGGCGCGAACGATCGCTTCCGCCAGCTCGCGGCGGCGGGAGGCCATATGATAGAGGGCGCCGTGCGGCTTCACGTGCGCAAGAAGAACTCCCGCCGCCGAAGCGAATGCTTTCAGCGCCCCGATCTGGTACAGGACGTCCGCTTCGACCTCGGAGGCCGTCACCGCCATCTCCCTGCGGCCGAAGCCGTGCGGGTCCGGCAAGCCCGGATGCGCTCCGACCGCGACTCCAAGCTCCGCGCACCATTCGACCGTGCGCCGCATCACCTGGGCATTGCCCGCGTGATAGCCGCAAGCGATATTGGCCGAGCTGACGCAAGAGAGCAGGAGCCGATCGCTCTCCATTCGCGAGACGTCGAATTGCTCACCCGCGTCTACGTTCAGATCGATGGAACGCGAAAATGCCGAATTGCCCATCCTTCTCTCCCCCCAGTCTCTACGAAAACCACTTCAGCTTAATTCCCGCCGCAAGCCTGGAAAGCCGCTCTTCCTTCTCCCGGTAGACGCTCAACGCTTCCCCCAGGCCGACCGCCTCGAACGAGACGACGTCGCCCGGACGAAGCTGAGCGACGATCCCCAGATCGGCAGCGGCCACATGGGCGATGATCGGGTAGCCGCCCGTCGGTTGGCAGCCCTGCGCCAGCAGGATCGGCTGACCGGACGCCGGCACTTGGATGGCTCCCGCGCAAACGCCGTGGGACAAGATCTCTTCCTTGCGGGATACCGTCAGCTCGGCTCCGCTCAATCGCAGTCCCATCCGATCCGATTCCGTCCCCACCTTATATTCGGATTCGAAGAAAGCCCGGCGGGCCTCCTCCGAGAACCGGTGCCACCCGGAGCCTTCCAGAACCCTCAGGACGGTCGGCTTGGGGCTGGAATGGCCCGGCGACGCTTGCTCGTTTACCGAGTGCCAAGCCGCTTCCGGCGAAGCGTCCTTCCGCAGCTTGCCGATCAACACTTCCGCCGCCTTGGAAGGCTTCCCCAAGCGAAGCAAGTCTCCCGTACGAAGAGCACGGCCCTCAACCCCTCCGATTCCGGCGCGAAGATCGGTGCTTCGGCTGCCTAGCATCGGCTCGACCGCGATGCCGCCAGCCGCCGCTAAGTAAGCTCTGCAGCCGCTCGCTGCGCCGCGGAATCGAACGATCGATCCTTGACGGAGAAGCACGGGCCGATTCAAAGGCAAGCTCTCGGCTTCACTCTCGCTCCCAACCCTTCCTTCGCTCTCGACCGTCGCGCCGAGATCCGCGCCCGTCAACGCTATAAGAGTATCCTGTAGCACCTGATATTCCCCGCCGGACAGCGTCAGCTCCAATCCGGCGGCGCCGTCTTCATTGCCGACCAACCGGTTCGCGACGCGCAGCGAATCCGCGTCCATCGCTCCGCCTGCGGAGACGCCGAACGCCTGCCAGCCCTCCGACCGGCCCAGATCCTGAACGGTCGTCTGCAGGCCGGGCCGAAGGACGGCCAAAGACGGCTCTCCTTCCGGCTCCCTTTGCCGAGCCTTTCTGTCGCCGTGCTTTGAATCCGAATCCGAATTCCTATTCGAATCGAGCCAAGCCACTTCCGATTCCGATTCCACCGGGACGAACCTCACCGCATCGCCCGGACGGATCGGGAACGGCTCGTCCGATTCCGGCCGGAACAGCCGCATCGGCGTGCGGCCGATAAGCCGCCAACCGCCCGGCGACGCGACCGGATAGATGCCCGTCTGACCTCCCGCGATGCCGATCGAGCCTGCCGGTACCCGCAATCGCGGATTGTCGTGTCGGGGCTGCGCCAGCTCGACGGGCAACCCGCGCAAATACGGGAATCCCGGGGTGAAGCCGATCATCGCCACTTCGTATCTAGCGGAAGAGTGACGCTCGATGAACTGCCTCTCCGTCAAGCCGCTGCGCTGCGCCGAGGACAAGAGATCCGGTCCAGACTCTCCGCCGTATACGACCGGGATCGTCACTTCCCGTTCGGGTTTTGCCGTCTCCTCCCGCTCCGACTCCGCAAGCCGGGCAAGCTGATCCGCCGCCCGCTCCATCATCGATTCCGCCTCCGATTCCGTAAGCGGGATGCCCCCTAGCAGAAGCTTCAAGTCCAAATAAACCGCAATCGAGTCATAAGCGGGCACCGTCTCTATCACCCATGGCAGATTAGCGGCGGCGATCCGACCCGCGGCCGCGGCCGTCCTATTGCCGCTCCCCAAGGGAGACGCATCCGGGCAGGTCAGCAGAATCGCCCGCTCCCCAAGAGGCAGCGTGCTCCAGCTCCTCATTTTGCCACCACCCGCCTTCGTTTTATCCCGATAATCCGGTTCAAGCTCGCAAGCTTCCGCTTGAATAGGTTGCAATTCAAAGTCTGCTGCGGCTACAATCGAACAATAACCTCTCGCGGCCGCGAGCCCGCAAAATCGACCCGACAGGAGCTGAACCCTTACATGGAGAGTTATGATTTGGCAAGCTTGCGAATGACGCAGAACGAGAAAGCATGGACGATCTTGTTCGACAGCGCCAAGCTGATGGTGATGGACGAATACGGTACGCGTTCTTGGTTCATCGATGTGGAAGGAATTCCGGACGAAGAATTGCTGAGCCGATTCGCCAATACGGTCGATATCGACGTTGCCGTGGAGGCGGTAACGATCGGAGGCCGGAGTCTGCAGGGAAGCGGCTATTTCCACCCGAATCCGAAGCATAAGGCGGCTGCCGTTCGCGGACACGGAGAGCTGGCCGGATACGTCCCTGGAGCTCCCCGTTCCTCCTAACTTATCGAGTCCGTAACGAGGGGCGAATCCGGAGAACGCGTCCCGGCGCGAATTCCGTCGATAAAGACCGAGTAGATCGACTTCATCCTCTCGAGAAGGGGCACCTCGTCCAGATCGAGCGACCACAGCATGAGGACGCCGTAATACGCTTCCACCGCGATTGCGGCGATCTGCTTGGCGGACCGATCCGATGCGATCTCCCCGTTGTTCTGTCCCCTCTCCAGAATCGGAGTCAGGAATTCGATGAATTTCTCGCTTCTCTTCCTCTGGACGTCCCCTATCTTGGGGCTTCCGAACATCCCCTGAAGAACCGCGCGCGTCGTCGATTTGAACATCGGGTACTCTTTCGCGTAAGCGACAATGCCGTCGTACAGACTAGGCAGAACGGGACCCTCGGGCTCCACCTTGCTTCCGATAACGCTGATAAGCGTATCCGATTGAAGCGCCAGAATCATGTCTTCTTTGGAAGCGAAGTAATTAAAGAACGTCCCTTTGGCCACTTCGGCCCGATCCGTGATCATCTGAACGGACGTCGACATAAATCCTCTCTCTTCGAACAACTGTACGGCCGACTCCATGATGCGTTGTCTCGTTAGTATTTTTTTATCTTCGCGGTTCATGTCCATCTCCTTCGGTCGGTGATTCATTCCAAGGCCTGATCGAATATTCTGTATTCAAAAGATAGCCCATTCTTCCTATATTGTCGAGGTTTTCTATAGGAAAACAAGAAAAAACGGCCCCCGCAGGAACCGCCTTAGTTAAATTTTGCCAGTTCTGTTTATCCCTTAGGAAAAACCTCGGGAGTCGTCATCTTGTCGTAGAACTTCAGGTACTCATCCTTCTCGGAGGAAGCGCGCCATGCCATTGCCGAACGAGGATGCTCGTCCAGCACGCCCGTCACCATGTAGGGAATGAGATAGCCCCACTCTTCTTTCTCGCGGAGCGTGACCATGTGCTTCTCGATCATGCCGAGCAGCGGACGCAGATTGTATTCCGCCTTCGCCAGCTTGGCCAGCAGCAGCTCCGTATGGCAGTTGCCCGCCGCGCGGCCCATTCCGTAAACGGAAGCGTCGAGCAGCTCGACGCCCATCTCGGCCGCCGTCAGCGTGTTCGCGAGAGCCAGCTGCATGTTGTTATGGGTATGAACGCCAAGGCGCTTGTGCTTAAGAGAGCGGCGGAACTTCTCGACCAGGTAGCGGAAGTCGTCCGGATCCAGGCTGCCGTAGGAGTCGACGATGTAGACGACGTCGATCGGGCTGTCGCTGATCAGGGCGAGCGATTCGGTCAATTCGTTGTCCATGACGTTGGACAGGGCCATGATGTTGATCGTCGTCTCGTAGCCGCGCTCATGGAACATCGTGGCCAGCTCGATCGCCTTCTCCGTATCACGGGCGTAGCAGGCGACGCGAATCAGGTCGAGCATCGACTCGCTGCGCGGAAGGATGTCGTCCGGATCGACTCTTCCCACGTCGACAAGCGCCGACAACTTCGTTTTCTTCTTTTCCGGGATTACCTTGCGAAGGAAGTCGTCGTTCAAAAAGCGCCAAGGACCCGCGTCCTCGGAACCCTTCAGCAGCTTCGGGGAATTCTTGTAGCCGACCTCCATGTATTCGACGCCGGCTTCGTTAAGCGCTTCGTACAGGTCCTGAACGAACTCCACGCTGAAATCCCAATTGTTGACAAGTCCGCCGTCGCGAATCGTGCAATCCACGATCTGGCAATGGCGCGTTTTGTTGTGAACGGTCATCTTGCGCAAACTCCTTTACTCATCTCCGTCGGTGTGGAGGAACATGGTATCTAGTTTATAACGAAAGCTACCGTTTTAACAAGCAGGAACGCTTCCCCGCGTTGAAGGATGCAAGGATTGGGGAAAAGGAGCTTCGCGATTCCGGCAGGCGGGCTTAACCCGGGGAAAAGTTTCGCTCGTTCTGTTATCCGCTGCGCCGATGCACGGTTTTTCCGCGCATCTCCCGCTTCAGCACCCTCTCGCGGCTCCCCCATCAAACGCAACGACGGCCCGCCAGTTAAATGTACTGGCAGGCCGTCGGCGGGTTCGTACCTTATCCAAGTCATTCCTATCCCGACTCTAAGCCTGAACCTTGCTCGTCTGCCAGTGAACCTCCTGCACGAGAAGGTCGATCGCCCCGTCGACGCGGGACGCGATCTCTTCCGCGAGGGTGGCGGTTCCGTCGTCGTTCCAGGTCACTTGGCTGTCGATGACGAAGACGCCGGCGAGAATGTTGCGGGGCGCCATCGTCGAGAGCACCGGCTTCATCGCGAAGTCGATCGAGAGCAGATGCGCGATCGTGCCGCCGATCGCGATCGGAAGGACGATCTTGTTCTCGAGTCCCTTCTGGGGCAGCAAGTCGATATACGCCTTGAGCACGCCGGGGAAGGAGGCTTTGTACACGGGAGTGGCGATAACGACAGCGTCCGCTTCCGCGACGACCTTGTTCGCGGCTTGGATCGCCTCGCTTCCGAAGTTCGCGAGAAGAAGATCCTCCGCCGGAAGATCTCGCACGGAGATGACCGACACCTCCAAGTCGGACGTTCCGAGGCGGCTGGCAATTCGGTCGACAACTCCATTCAGTCTGGATTTCGCCGAAGGGCTGCCGATCAGGATCACTACTTTGGCCATATGGGATCACGTTCCTTTGCTATCGTCTCTTATATATCCAACTCAGAAACTCGGAATATATCCGATTTATAAACTCGGAATTATTCCCATTATATGCTTCTTTCCCGGAAGCCGTCAAGCTCCTTTCAGTCCCGCTTCTATTCCGCGTTGCGAGGACGATGCCCCGATTCCAGCTCCTCGATCCGGGTCTTGCTCGAGTCCAGCGTCTCCCCATGGCCGAATACGACAAGCCCCTCCCCGTTCGCCAAACGAAGCTCGAGCTCTTTCGTCTCGGGAACGTACCTGAAGCCGAGCACGAACACCAGGTTCGACTCCTTGGCATTGACGGTCAAGCCCCCGTATACGAGCGTTTTGCCTTCGCCAAGAGAATCCGAATGCATGACGGAGGTCTGATCGATCGCAAAAGGAACCGATGCCCCATTGCCGTTGTTCAGCTCCCCTATGCCCGTCGCAAGAAGAAAATCCCCCCGCTTGTCCAGGCTTAAGGTTAACCGAATGCCGGCTTCCCGGCTTCCTTCCGCCACGTAAATCGGACTATCCTCGGCCAGCGGATCCGGCTTCGTTCCCTCCGGCGTCTGCTCGAAGCTCTCCGCTTTCAATTCGAACAGCTCGCCGCTCTCCTCTTCCTGTTGACCGGAAGGCGTCGTCAGCGGCGAAGAGGCCGCTGGCGACGCGGAGCCTTCCTTGATCTTGCCGCTCGAACAAGCGGTCATTCCTACAGCCAATAGAGCGATAAGCGCTAAAATAAAAAGCTTTCGTGTTTCCGTTACCCGATGTTTGCCCATGCCGAGTGCTCCTTTTTCCATACCCCTATCATAGCAAAACCCGAGCCCCAAAGGGGAACTCGGGCCAAACTCCGATTACGAGACCGCTTTGCCGCAATCTCCGTCATTGTCCTTCTTAGCCTTCTCCTTGGCATTGCATTCGCGGCAGATGCCATGGAAGTCGAGGCGGTGGTCCGTCACGCGGAAGCCAAGCTCCTTCTCGATCCGGTTCTCCATCGGCAGCAGCCAGTCTTCCTTGATCTCTTCAACCGTCCCGCATCGCGTGCAGATCAAATGATGGTGCATGTGCGGCTGATCGTCGCTGCGAAGGTCGAACCTCGCCCCGCCGTCTCCGAAGTTGACCTTCTCCACGACGTGAAGCTCGGCGAGAAGCTCCAAGGAACGGTATACCGTCGCAAGCCCGATATTCGGATAATTCGGCTTGATCAGCATATACACGTCTTCCGCCGTCAAGTGGTCCTTCTCGTTCTCCAGAAGCACCCGAAGCGTCGCCTCGCGTTGCGGCGTCAGCTTGTAGCCTTTATTTATCATCTGCCGGTTGATCTTCTCAATTTGTTCCGTTATCGACATGGGTCCTCACCTCTCTGACCGCAGTTACGGAAATCTCGTCCCGGTAAAGCGATTCGCTTGTTTAGAATAATTCTAATCTGATTGTACCCTAAAACTCCGGACTAAGCAAACCCCTTTTGTCATTCGGCAACGCTTTTGTTAAAGTTAAGTTATGGTGCGATTGGAGATGAAAAGATGCAAGACAGCGAAAGAAAGCGATACAAGAACGTCCTGATCATGACGGCCGTCCCCATCGAGCGGGATGCGGTTCAGCGCGGCCTCGAAAGAGCGGATGCGGACGGCATCGCCGTCCGGGTCGCCGGAGTCGGCCCTGCCGCCGCGGCGGCCAGCACGGCGGCCGTATTGGCCAAGGGAAGCTACGATCTCGTGATCAGCGCCGGAATCGGCGGAGGCTATCCGGGGCGAGCGGAGATCGGCTCCATCGTCGTCTCGAGCGCGATTATCGCCGCCGACCTGGGCGCGGAGACGCCGGACGGCTTCTCCGCCGTGGACGAGCTTGGCTTCGGATCCGCCCGAATCGAGGTGGATCCCGAGTTGGCCGGCCGATTGACCGACGCGCTGCGGAACGCGGATCTCGCTGCCGTCCAAGGTCCCGCCCTCACTTTATCGACGGTAACCGGAACGGCAGCCACGGCGGAGCGATTGGCCGCGCGGATTCCGGGCGCCTCGTCCGAAGGGATGGAAGGCTTCGGAGTAGCGGCGGCCGCTCGCCAATTCGGCATTCCGGCGCTCGAGCTGAGAGCGGTCTCGAATCCGGTCGGTCCTCGCGACCGATCCGCGTGGCGCATCCCGGACGCCCTTCAGTCTCTTGAACGCGCGACTACTATACTAGCGGAGGTACTGCGATGAATATTGCTTTTTCCCCATGTCCGAACGATACCTTCGTCTTTCATGCTTGGGCGCACGGCCTCATTCCCGGAGCTCCCGAGCTGAACGTCACTTATGCCGATATCGACAAAACCAACCATTGGGCCGCCGATGTCCAAGGACCCGAAGTGATGAAAATCTCCTACGCCGCCCTTCCATGGGTTCTTGACCATTATGCCCTCATTCCTTGCGGCGGAGCCCTTGGCCGAGGCTGCGGACCGCTCGTGCTGACGAAATCCGGCTCCGCGGATCCGGCGTCCCTCTCCGGCAAGCGAATCGCGGTGCCGAGCGACCGCTCGACCGCTTATCTTCTGTTCCGGCTCTGGGTCGCCCAGAAGGTCCCGGGCGGCGTAGGCGAAATCGTCATCATGCCGTTCCATGAGATCATGCCCGCCGTCCGCGACGGCCATATCGATGCGGGACTCGTCATCCATGAAGCCCGCTTCACCTACCCGAATTACGGGCTTAATCTTGTCGCCGACATGGGAAGCTGGTGGGAAGAAGACACGGGCTTGCCGATCCCGCTGGGAGCGATCATCGCCCGCCGCCATCTGGACTTGAAAGCGGTCGAGAACTGGATCCGAGCTTCCGTGCAATACGCATGGGCTCACCCGGATGAATCGAAGGCTTACGTCGCCAGCCATTCGCAGGAGATGGCCCCGGAAGTCACCAAGCAGCATATCGAGCTCTACGTGAACGAATTCACGGAGAGCCTTGGCGATAGCGGATACGCCGCCGTCGAAGCCCTTCTAGGACGCGCTGCCAAGGAAGGACTTGTCCCCTCTTTCGACCTGGCGCTGCTTCGTTGACCGCAAAAGGAGGCTTGCCGAATAAATCGGACAAGTCTCCTTTTTTCGTTTGAGACTGTAATTATTACAATTAATCGCAATGGAGAATGGCTTCGTTCGCAAGCGACGATAGAGCGATCACGCCTGCGGAGCCATTTCTTTCTGGCACTCCTCGCAAATCCCATAGATCTCGAAGCGATGGTTCATGATCTTATAATTCCCGGGGAGCTTAAGCGTATCCTGCATCGGGCAAAAATCGAACGTCAGCGTCTTCTCGCAATTCGTGCAGATCAGATGGTGGTGGTGGTGGTCCAGACAGGAGGATTTGAACTTGAGTCCGCCCTCCATGAAATAGAACTGCTCCAGCACGCCCATCTCGCTAAGCATCCTCAGATTGCGGTAAACCGTATCGAAGCTGACGCTCGGGTATTTCTCCGTCAACTGATCGTAGACGTCCTTCGGGGACAGGTACTGCTCGGTAGACGAGAAAATGTTCGCGAGCGTTCGGCGCTGATCGGTAATTCTCCAGCCATTCCGCGACATGACGGCAAGCATATCCTGCGCTTTGTGATGCTTGTGTTCGGACATAACGAAATCTCCTCTCCATCGGCGGCAAGCTTATCAGCGCAATGCCGATGTCGTCGATTCCTTAATCATACCAGCAATCCCGCCGAACCGACAAGTTCGGCTAGAGGCCCCCCCTTATCCCGCTTTGCTTTCGGCATTAGCCGCGGCGCGAGCCGCCTTGGGGCTTCGGTGGACGAGCCATACGATAAGCGTGAGCGTAATGGCGCTGCCGCCCGTCAAGCAAACTCCCGTCCAGCCCCACTCCTTCCACGCGAAGCTTCCGAGCGTGGAACCGATCGCTCCCCCGGTGAAAGTGATAAACATCTGAACCGTGTTCAGTCGGCTTCTGGCGGAAGGCTCGAGCGCATAAATCCGCGTTTGATTCGAGATTTGCGTGCCTTGCACCCCCAGGTCCATCAGAATGATTCCGACGATCAGGGCCCATAGGTAAACGCCGAACAAACCGAAGCAGATAAAGGCGACCATCGATAGCAGAGTCAGCATGCCGATCATCCTTTTCGGCGAGAGCCGATCCGCCAAGCGGCCCAGAATCGGCGCCCCTGCCGCGCCCGCGACGCCGATGAGCCCGAACAGCCCGGCGATTTGGCTGCTATAAAAGTAGGGCTCTCCTTCGAGGTAGAAGGACAACGAGGTCCAGAACGCGCTGAAGCCGACGAAGTTGGCCGCTCCGATCAGAGCGGATTCCCTCAAGATGGAATACTTTCGAACCAAAGTGCCGAGAGACATGAGCAGTTGTCCGTACCGAAGGTCGGAGACCGGCCGGCTTCTGGGCAGAAGCAATCTCAGCAGCACGAGCAGCGCCAGCATCGCGGCCGCCGCGATCCAGAACATGATTCGCCATCCCCACGTTCCCCCGATGAGCCCCGACACGGCGCGGGCCGATAGAATGCCCATAAGCAGCCCGCTCGACACGATGCCGATCGCCTTGCCCCGCTCCTCGGGGGCGGCGAATTCCGCCGACAGAGGAATCATGATCTGCGGAACGATCGTCGTCATTCCGACCGCGAGGCTGGCCGCGTACATCCAGGCCAGGCTTTGGGCGGTTGCTACGCCAACGAGCGATAGGGAGACGAGCGCAAGGAGCGCCGTGATAAGGGATCGGCGCTCCTTGATGTCGCCGAGAGGAACGAACAGAACGAGCCCGAGGGCATAGCCGATCTGGGTAAAGGTCGAGATCAGCCCCGCGGCGTCCGGGCTAACGCCGAACGAACGCGAGATGTCCGCCAGCAGCGGCTGATTATAGTACAGATTGGCGACGGTCATTCCCGTTGCAAAAGCCATCGTCAAAAGCAATCCCTTGGATAAGCGCAAGGCGGGGGCGGCGAGAGCGCCGGTATTCGTCATAAGGCCAATTCCTCTCCGTGAATATCGAAGACTTCCTCGTAATTCCCCCATTATAGATTCGCGCCGTGTTCCTGCATAGCTTATGGGTAAGATTTCGTTAGAATGACGAAAAGGCGATAGGAAGTCGGAGGCTGACAAGGCTTCGAGCCTAGGAGGGAACCTGTTATCCTCCCAGCAAGTCGATATTGTCGGCGTACAGCCGCAAACGCCGGCGTCCCGCGAAGACGACTTCTCCCCCGCGCCCCCTTCGCACGATCAAGACCCGGTCGACCGGTAATGCCGGACGCCGATCTGCCAGACCAGCACGCAAGGAACGAGGAATACCGCTCCGGCAAGAGGCATCGCCATATAAGCGAGATCGCGGCCTTCCACCCTGTCCAGAATATAGAGCATCGGAAGGTAATTGATGCAGCCGAAGGGGATCACGAACGTGAAGAAGACGGTCACCCAACGTTTGTAAATATCCAGCGGATATTGCGCCATCTCGCGCCCGCCGTCCGTGAAGATATTGGCTACTTCCAGCCCCTGGACGGTCCAGAAGCATAGCGTGGCGAACAAAATAAAGATGCCCGCGAAGATGAACACGCCGCACGCGATCATTAGCGCAAGCGTAATTCCCTTGGCCACGTTCCAATCGACCGGCAGCTTCGCGAGAGCCCAGACGAGCACGATGGCGCTCTGCAGCAGGCGTCCGAACCTCGTGAACTCGAATTGGGAGCCGAGCACCTGCACCACGGTGCTTCTCGGGCGAACGAGCAGCCGGTCGAATTCTCCCGCTCCGACGAGCGAGGAGAACATGTCGAACCCTCGCGCGAAGCACTCCGCTATCGAGAACGCCATATGGATGACTCCGAAAATAAGAGCAACCTCGAAGAAGGACCAGCCGCGCAATTGCCCAAAGCGCTCGAACATAAAGTACAGCGAGGCGAAAACGGCGAACGGAATAAAGAACTGGCCGAACGTCAGCAGCAGGAAGGACGCGCGGTACTGCATCTGCGAACGGAACAGCATCGATAAATACTTGAAGTAAAGTCGAACTCCGGACACGGCCTAAGATCAACCTCCTTGGATAACGGTCCGTCTCAGCGCCCTGGAGAGCAGCCATTGTCCGAAACCGATAAGTACGACGATCCATGCTAGCTGAGCGGCGATTCCTAATAGCGCCTCTCGCTCGGGAATATGCCCGGTGTACACGCGGAACGGAAAGTCCGCCGTCCAGCGAAACGGCAGGAAATTCACGATCTTCTGCAGCCACTCCGGCATAAGCGGCACGGGAATGACCATTCCGGCGAAGAACTCGCCCGCGATCGAGATCAAGAGCGTCGAGCCGACCGGCGACATCGTCCAGAAAACGGAGATGTAAAGCAGCATCGACACGGAGACGACGATCAGGAGCCCGATCGCTAGCGATAGTATAAACAATCCTAAATTGGCGATCGAAGGAGGAAAGCCGAGCCGGTAAGGCTCCGGAAGCAGAAGCGCGATCGGCAGAAGCGGCAAGCAGCGAAGCGACGCTCCGGCAAGGCGTTGTCCGAGCAGCTTGGCGTACCAGAAGCCGTAGATCCCGCATGGGCGGCATAGCTCGTAGGCGATGTTGCCGGAAGTGATTAGCCGGAAAATCTCATTGTCCCGATACCAGAGCATGATAAGAGTGAGGAAAATTTGCTGGAGCCACGTGTAAGAGATCAAATCCGGAAGATCGATCGGAGCGCCGCCCGCTCCGTGCTCGTAGAAAGCGATATAGATCATGATAAAGATAAAGCCGAAAAAAAGCTGGGTCGCGATGCCGGCGAAGGCCGCCGTCCGGTATTGCAGCCCGAGCAGGAACCTGAGCCGCCAAACGGAAGTATAAGCCCTCATATTCGGTGCTCCCGATACAGCTCGACGATCATCTCTTCGACCGGCTTGGCTTCCACGGAGACGTCGAGCAGCTCAATCTGCCCCGACAAGCGGGAGATCAGATCCGCGATTCGGTATTGCCCCGTGTCGACGCTGAATACCGCCCTCTCCGGCGACCAGGAGAGCGTCTTCGCTCCCTCTATCTCGAGAGGCCGATCGCAGGTTTCGTAGTCGACCGTGATTTTCCGCTCCGTCCCGAACCGGTTCCTCAGCTCCCCGATCGTTCCGTCATAGAGAAGCGTTCCTTTGCCGATCATTAGGATTCGTTCCGCAAGCGCTTCGATGTCGCTCATGTCGTGGGTCGTGAGGATCACCGTCACTCCCTTCTCTTCGTTCAGCGTTCGAATGAATCGCCTGACCGCCAGCTTGCTGACCGCGTCAAGGCCGATCGTCGGCTCGTCCAGAAACAGAATGCGAGGCCCGTGCAGCAGGGACGCGGCGATCTCGCAGCGCATGCGCTGGCCCAGGCTGAGCTGCCGGACGGGCACCTTCAGGATCGGCTCCAGATCCAGCGTCTCCGTCAGCATGGAGAGGTTGCCGCGGTATTCGGCATCCGGAATGCGATAGATGTCCTTAAGGAGCTCGAAGGAATCGAGAACCGGCACGTCCCACCATAGCTGCGATCGCTGACCGAACACGACGCCGATATTCTTGACATAGGCCGTTCGGTCCTTCCAAGGCGTGTAGCCCATGACGCTGCAGCTTCCTTCGTCCGGAACCAGAATTCCGCTCATCACCTTGATGCTGGTCGACTTGCCCGCGCCGTTCGGCCCGATGTAGCCGACGATCTCTCCTTCGCCGATCGAGAACGAAATTTCCTGCAGGGCATGAACGGTGGTATGCTCCCTCGCGAACAATGCCTTGAAGGCTTGCCCGATTCCGGACGATCGCTTGGCGACCTTAAACGACTTGCTTATTCCTTGCAGCTCGATCACTCGTTTTTCCCTCCTTCTTTCTTTTCCGCTTCTAGATGATTTCCGCAAAGCTTTTTCGGCGCCGAAAGGGCGCAGAAAGCGTTTTTGCGTGGCGCTCAAAAAATATATCCAAATCCCGCCAAAAAGTATAGACTTATGTTTTTCTTTAAGTTATACTAATATTATAGATGGCGAGGACATCTATCTTTTCTTAAAAACTGTCTAAAACAAGCTGGCGACGTCGTTTACGTCGTTTTTTTATTGTCTTTTCGAGCATTCCGCTACAAAAAAGAGGCTGTCCATAAGCTCAAAGTTCTAGCTTTGAGTTATGGAGCAGCCTCTTTTTTTTGAAACGTTCCTATTCCGTCATTCAAAATCGTATCTTTGCTCGAGCCAGGGATCGCCGTACATGTGATATCCGTTCCGCTCCCAGAAGCCCGGCCGGTCGGTCGCCCGGAACTCGACGGCCCGCAGCCACTTGGCGCTTTTCCAGAAGTACAGGTGCGGAACGACCATCCGGACCGGATACCCGTGCTCGGGCGTGAGCAGCTCTCCGTTGTGCTTAAGCGCGAAGAAGGAGGTGTCCCGGAGAAAATCCTCCAGAGGCAGATTGGTCGTCCATCCTCGTTCGGCATGCAGCATGACGTACTTCGCTTCCGGCTTCAGCTTGACCTTCTCCATGATCGTCGCCACCGCGACGCCTTCCCACTCGTTATCGAGCTTGGACCAAGTCGTGACGCAATGAATGTCGTTCACGAACGTCCGTCTGGGCAGCTTCATGAATTCCGCGTACGAGATCGTGACGTTCTCCTCCACCAGGCCAAGCAGCTTCAGATCCCACAGTCTCATGTCCCGATAATACGGAACCTCTCCATGGTGCAAGACGGGAAAACCCGTCGTCAACCGTTGTCCGGGCGGAACCCGGCTCTCCGTATCCGTTCGGCTCATCTGCATCCACTCTCCTTCTGGGCACCGCGACCGGTTATCCTTACTCTCTCGCTTCCACTAAAGGCAAATAAATCAAAAATTCGGTACCCTCTCCCGGCGTACTCTGAACTTCTATCATTCCCCCATGGTTGCGGATGATACGATAGCTTACGGATAACCCCAGCCCGGTTCCTTCTTCTTTGGTCGTAAAGAACGGGTCGAAAAGCCTGCTTAGCGTAGCTCGATCCATCCCTTTGCCGTTGTCCCGGATCCGGATAAGCGCGAATCGCCCTTCCTTGCGGGAGGAGAGCTCGATCAGCCCTTTGCGCTGGTCCCCCGTATCCTGGATGGCGTCGATCGCGTTCTTCACCATGTTGAGGAGCACCTGCTTGATCTGCTTCACGTCGATCGCGACGGAGATATCGGTGTCGTAGATCTCCGTCTGGAACTCGCAGCCCTTCATATGCGCTTCGCTCTCGGTGAGCAGAATCGTCTCCTTCACGAGATCGGCCACCGTCAGCGTCTGCTTCATCGGCGCCGAGGGCTTGGAGGAATTCAGAAATTCATAGATGATATCGTTCGCCCGATCGATCTCGGAGAGAATGATCCGAACGTATTCCTGCTTGCCGATCGATTCCAGATAGGGCTTCAAGAGCTGGATAAAGCCGCGGATCGAAGTAAGCGGATTCCTGATTTCATGCGCGATAGCCGCCGCGATCTTGCCGAGCATCGCCAGCTTATCATTCTGGAAAGCCGTCTGTTCGATCTGTTTGTATTCCGATACGTCCTTCATGCTGACCAGATAGTCCCCGTCGAGCTCATCCATTCGGGAGATGCTGATCAGCAGTATCCGTCCGTTCGAATCCTCGAATTCGCCATGATAACGGTGATAATAGACAAGCTCCTTGTACATCCGCAGGAAAATCTTCCGAATCGGTCGGCGCAGAGCGGGATGGAAAAACAGCTGACGCACCGATTGGCCGATAAGCGCGCGCCGGGGAGTCTGAAGCACCCGGGCCATCTGTACGTTCAAGAAACGAAGATAACCGTCGGAATCGAACAGAGCCACTCCCGTATCCATATGCTGAAGAACGGTTTCGAACTTGCTCGCCGGCTCGTACTCGATCGGAATGGAATCGATTACGGCATCTTTCAGACGTTCCGGATCGATGTCCTCGGTCGTCGCGGCCGTCTCGGGCATCTTCAGCACGGAGATCACCTCCATTAGAAACAAAAGAGACCGGTGCATGATGGACATCCGGTCTTCGTCTTCGGCGTTGGAAAGCAGCATTCTTACGCTCTCCTCGTGGTACTTCAGAATATCGTCGGTGGAGATGCCCTGCAGCCAAGTTCGCAACTCCGCCAAGTTCCTGCCGCTCGAGTCTTCGTTGCTCATCACGAAGACAACCAACGCGGAGAAGTAGCGAGTCTCCCACCTTTTCATATGAGGACTCCTTCCGGGATGTTAGATGAAGGACAATCATACAAAAATTCACATCTATCATAGTCGCGACAAGATCACCCTGTCAATGAGAGATCTTGTCGAGAGAGGTCCCGCATTCTGTCGGAACCCTTATCCCGGCGCGCAGGCGGCTCCGCTCTTAGTCGTTGCCGCCGTTATTCCCCCGGCTATCCTGTCGATCGTTGCCATCGCGATCCCGTTGGCCGTTCTTGTTTTTGTCCTTGTCTTCGTTCCGCTCGTTCTTCTCCTCTCGCGGATCGTTCTTCGAACTGCTTTGGTCGTCATACGAGGATTTCTTGTCGTCTTGATCCTGATCCTCTCTTCCCCAGCGATTGCCCTCGGACTTCCCGTTCCAAGGCTTGTTCTTGCCCGGATCCTTAGGGGAAGAGGGACGATTGCTCGTCCCGTTCGTGGCTTTCGGCGCGTTGTCGCCGTTCTCGGCCTTAGCGCCATTCTTCGAGACGGAAGCTTGCTCCGCGCTCGGGGAAGAAGACGGCGCAGGGGGGGCGGTCGAAGGTTTATTTTCCTTGCCGCCGGCCGCAGTCCCGGGCTTCTGTTCCGCCTTCGGCTTATTGGACGTCTTGCCCTTGTCGTCCTTCGCGGAATTCTGCTTTTTCTCCCGGGCTTCCTGGCGTTTCTTCTCTTTCTCTTGAGCTTTGGAGACCAGTTCTCTCCACTCTTCGTCGGATTTGATCTTATCCTTGTCTTCGGACTCCTTCAGCACCGAGCTTACTCCGCCCCAGGAGGAAGAAATCTGATTCAACGATTCGCTCTTAAGCTTCTGAAGGGGGACGCGATGACCTTGGCTTTCGGCCTTGAGCCAGAAGGCCATCTTCCCTGCGGAGACTCCCTTCGCGTTCGCTTGCTCTCGAACCTCCTTGGGAACCGATACGGTCGTGACGACGGGCGTCGTCTCGGCCGTCTCCGCCCCTTCGCCATTTCCCTTTGCGGTACCCTCGGACGTTCCCGCGGTTCCCGCAGAGGCTCCCGCTTCTTCAATGGAATGCTTAATCATCTCGGAGATTTCGCTCTCCCATTCCTCGTCGACCTTGCCGACCGGAACGGTCGTCAGGACGACCTCGGCGTCCTCTCCTTCAAGCAGCTTCAAAGAAGCCAGCTTATCGACGATCTGATCGGTTACGCTCTCGAGAGACTCGCCCTTGTAATCGATGCCTTCGATAATCGGGATCGCGTCAGGGTTCACGGCTCGAAGCTGCCGCACCCGGTCCTTGCCGTCGACGCCGAGCTCCACGCTCGGATTGACGTCCATCGTCACATAGGCGACGACCGGAGGCGTCCTCAGCCACAAGCCCCCGAACAGCAGAAGGCATAGCACGGCCGCGCCGCCGGCTCCCGCCGCCCACCGAACGCGCCTTCCGGATGCCGTTCGGGGCAAAGAGCGTACTTCCTCGGCCTCGAATTCGATCTCGTCTCCTATTTGGTAGTGCTTTTCGCGGGGCACCATGACGAAGCGGCCTCCCTGAGCTAGAACAACCGCTCGCCGTCCCTTTAACGACATGACTATTGCCTTGCTCATAGCCGACCCTCCTCGCTGCCCGCGTCCGCACCCGTTATGTATTGTTGGAGCAAGGGATAAGCCCCCGCCGCAATCAAAGCTACCGTTATCAAATACTTGCGATGTCTCTCCAGCGTCTTGCGCGATACGTTCTCCAGCTGGCCCAGCTCCTTCAAAGGAAGTTTCTTCTTATCCTTGAGCAAGGCAAGCAGGGATTCCCGCTTAGCCAGACGGATCCCGATCTCCAGCAAGGACTCCCTGGAGTCTTGATGCTTCGGCGATTGCTCGGTCAGCTCGAAGAAGGAAATCCCGTACTCCGACAGCTCCTCCGTAATCGTACGGATCTCATCCCGCCGGTCCTGGGCAATTTGCTCCCTGGAATAAACCGTCAACGCTTCCTTGGCTTCGATCTTGCTCAGCACGGAGCCTTCCTCGTCCGATTCCCCCTGGAGAGAGCTGTAGGGAACCGCCGTGAGATGCCGCTGCTCCTTGCGCGCGTAATCGATCAGACGCCTGTTCATGACTTGCGCGGCGAAGCCGATGAAGCGGCTCCCGCCCTCGTTCGAATATCGCGTGATCGCCTCGTCAAAGGCTAATAAGGCCACGCTGAACTCATCGTCCCGATCCGGATCGATGTACCGCTTGCTGAAGCGGCTCGCCGTCGTTACGATGAAGGGTCGATACTGTTTAATTAGGTCGTTGCGCAGCTCTTCACGGCCTTGCTGGATCGCTTCGACCGTTTCCTCCGGATTCAATGCCTCCGGTTCAGGCACGGCTGCCGCACTGCCGCGTCCTGTCCATTTTCTCCACAATACGAGAAGCAAGCGCTCACCCCACGTTCATAACATTCGTAGACGACTTCCATGGATTGGGGGGTGGAAACAAAAAAAAACATCCCCGCGCCGATCTTCATCCCATGCCGTCCGGACACGCACGATGCTAGGGCATCGCTTGATCGGTCAGATCGCCAGGCAATCGGATCTCGCGCGGAGATGGCTTTATTCCGCAAAGGTCGGGCAGGGCGCCGCTCAGAATGCGCCTCCCGTCATCCGCTTCGACTTCAGCTTTTGCTTGCGCTGAGCGAGCACGCCGAGTCTTCGCTTCAACTGCTGTTCCCATTCCGTATCCTTCAATTGTTTGGAGAAGGACAGCAGATCAAGAGCCATATCGATCTGACTTTGGACAACCTGCATGGGATCCTCGTCCTCATTGTTTACGCAGTTCTCATGAAGCTCTTTGTCCGATTCGTCAACGTAGTCGTGGAAGTCGACTTCGGAAGCGCCGTCTCCATGCGCGTATTCCGCCAGAATCTCGTATTCGTTCTCCACCAGATAATGGACCTCCACCCGGTGGCACACGGGACAGAACAGAATGGGCACATTATGGATTCGCGTCCGATAATGCTTTAAAGTCCCTTTGGTTCCGATCATGCTTGCTCCGCAGCAGAAACTCATCGTCTTCCCTCCTCGAACCGGCCGTTACGCAACCTGCAATGCGTTATTCACTATATTCTCTTCTATCCTTCCGAATTCCTGCCGCATTACCCATTACCCTATGCTACTGATTTTGACGCATTATGGCGAAAAAAGCAAAGACGCATGCGGATACATGCGTCTATTGTTAAGTATTGGATAGCAGAGAGCTACTTGGATGCGAGATTCTTGTCGCCGGGCTTCCAGTTGATCGGACATAACCCTCCGGACTGCAGCGCCTGAAGCACTCGAAAAGTCTCCTCGACGCTTCGGCCCACGTCGTTATGGTTGACGACCTGGTACTTGATCTCGCCTTCCGGATCGACGATAAAGAGGCCGCGAAGGGCGACTCCTTCTTCTTCGATCAGAACCCCGTAATCCCGAGCCGTATTCTTCGTGATGTCGGACGCGAGCGGGAAGTTCAGCTTGCCTACTCCATTATCGGTTCTAGCCGTGTTGATCCAAGCCTTGTGGCTATGGACGCTGTCGACGCTGACGCCCAGAATGTCCGCGTTAAGCTCCTGGAACCGCGCCGCCGCTTCGGACAAAGCGACGATCTCCGTCGGGCATACGAACGTGAAGTCGAGCGGATAGAAGAAGAGGACGAGCCACTTGCCTCTATAATCGGACAAAGCCGCTTGACCGAAGCCGCTTCCGTCGCCAAGAGCGGTCTTGAGGGAGAAGTCCGGGGCCGGACGGCCAACCATGCGTTCTGCCATCTTCCTAACCTCCTGTCATGCCGACAAAGATCGCCGGAGCCGAATAAGCTTTCGGTCGATTAGCGAGCCATTGCAGCGACGATCAGGTCGCCCATCGCCGTCGTTCCGATCGCTTTGCTCTTGTCGACGGCGATATCGCCGGTGCGGTGGCCCGCGTCCAGTACTTGCTTAACCGCGCGCTCGATGACGTCTCCGGCTTCTTGGTAGCCGAACGTCAGCTTGAACATCAGCGCGACCGACAGGATCGTCGCGATCGGGTTCGCGATGCCTTGGCCCGCGATGTCCGGCGCCGAGCCGTGGACCGGCTCATACAGGCCGAAGCTGCCTTCGCCGAGGGAGGCGGACGAGAGCATGCCGATCGATCCGGTCAGCATGGCGGCTTCGTCGCTCAGGATGTCGCCGAACATGTTCTCCGTCACGATGACGTCGAAGCTCGAAGGACGGCGCAGCAGCTGCATCGCACAATTGTCGACGAGCACGTGCTCCAGCTCGATGTCCGGGTATTCCGGAGCGATGCGGTTGACCGTCTCGCGCCACAGGCGGGACGTCTCGAGCACGTTAGCCTTGTCGACGGACGCCAGGCGCTTGCTGCGCGTGCCGGCGATCTCGAACGCTTGGCGCACGATGCGCTCGACTTCGGTTACGTTGTAGACGCAGGTATCGACCGCTTCTTGGCCTTGAGCGCCTTCGCGGCGGAACTTCTCGCCGAAGTAGATGCCGCCCGTCAGCTCGCGCACGACGATCAGGTCGGTGCCTTCCAGCACTTCCGGCTTCAGCGTGGACGCGTCCTTCAGGCAGTCGAACACGACGGCCGGACGGATGTTCGAGAACAGGCCGAGCGCCTTGCGAATCCCGAGCAAGCCCGTCTCCGGACGCAGCTCCTTCGGATTGTTGTCCCACTTCGGACCGCCGACCGCGCCAAGCAGCACGGCATCCGCCTTCTTGCAGATGTCCAGCGTCTCTTTCGGAAGCGGAGTTCCTTTCTCGTCGATGGCGATCCCGCCGAACAAGCCGTGCTCGAGCTCGAACTTGTAGCCGAACAGCTCTTCGGTTTTTTTCAACACTTTAATGGCTTCCCCTACGACTTCAGGTCCGATCCCGTCGCCGGCGATGACGGCGATTTTCTTCACTTCAGACATCCGTATGCACACTCCCGTATCGATTCGATTGTCCAAGCAAAAACGCCAATGACGTTCCCGAACGTCATTGAAGCTTTGCGTCGGTATCAGAGAGGAGTAGAGGACTCTTAGCTCATCCTATCTGATATCCAATGATGGCACTATATCAGTTGTAGCATACTTGGGCAGCGTAGGCAAAATAGATAAAAGCTATCGTTTTCATAGTTGTAGCCTATAGGTTGGAGCTTGGAGACGCGGTTTACCGGTCTCCCGCCGCTTGAACGATGCTTTTCCCGATTCGCAGCATCTCATCCCGGGTAACCGAGCTGTCCGCATATATGGAGTAGTAAATGTTGGATGCTTCGTCGTACCATGCTAGCGTATTGGTATTGGTCGCTTCGAGGCCGTCATCCCGCACGTAGACGGCTTGCTGGGCATCGCTCAGACGAACCGACTCCGATCGATCCGATTCTCGCTGCGAGATCGTTGCTTTGGGAGTGCCGTTCTCCGCTCCGGTTGTCGCAAGCAGTTCAATCTTGGCGCTCCCCTTGGCGAAGACGAGCTTGGAGTTCAGGATCGACTTCCACTTGACGGTCTCCATGAACAGGATTTCGCCTTTCTTCGCGGCTTCGGCAGCCGACTTTAGCCGGTCTCTTATCTGTTCGAATTCGTTGCCCGGGTCTCCTCGCAGGGGAGGTCTCGGCGTCAGCTTGCCGAATTCGAACTCGTATCCCCTCGGCAGGGAATCCGGCTTGGGCAGGTATGGCGCTTTCGCGCTCTGCATCCGACTCTCGTAATCGCCGTACGTGTCGTATTCCAGCTTCGATTCGAAATCGATCTGATCGATTGCGGCATAAGCGTTGACCTCGTCATCCTTGATGTAATACGCCGCCATCTCGTCCTGCTTAAGAGCTGCATGCACGCGGTCGCGATACTCGCTCATCCTCTGGCCAATATCCTTCGGCAACTCGAATTTGGACGCCTCGATCGTCTCAATGACCACCCGGCCTTGGGAATCTTTAAGCTTGACGTACTCCGTCGCCGCGTAGCCTGCTACCGAACCTAATAATACGAGGCTCCCCGCCGCGGCAAGAACCGCCGTTTTCGTCAGGCGTCGAGGGCGCCTGGCTTTCCGCGGGCCATTGTCCAGTCTCCGCACCCTTCCCATCACCGCATCCACGATGTCGATCTCGCGGAACCGCTCTTCTTTTCGACCGCCCATCCTCAGCTTCGAGTCTGCCAAAGAGTCTCTTGCTTGTTCCATGCTTCTACCTCCCCATCTTCCTCTAACATTGCGCGCAGCTTTCGTTTCGCTCTTCCAATTCGTTTTTTTACCGCATCCGGGTTCTTGCCGATAATGGCCGCGATCTCGGGGTACGTCTTCTCTTCAAAAACGCTCAATACAAGCAAACTGCGTTCAAAGGCCGATAATCGCCGCAGTGCATCCTCCAGGGGCGGGCTGAACGTTCGTTCGTCGACCAACGTCTCCGGACCGGGCATTCGGTCATCGCGCATGATCAGACCCTGAAGCTTTCGTTGCAGCTTGCGCCTTCTCAGGATGTTCAGACAATGCCGGTAAGCGATGCTGTACAACCAGGAAGAGAAACTTCCCGTCGGCTCGTAGCGGCCAATGGACCGATAAGCCTTTACAAAAATGTCCTGCGCCGCATCCTCCGCTTCCGTATCGTCCCCAAGCAGCCTGCAACAATAGATGTAAATGGGACGTTGATAGTGGCGGACTATCGAACTATAGGCGTCCGACTGGCCGTTGCGTATTGCATCGATCGTTGCTTGAATCAGCTGGAGTTCCGTGTACGCTCACCTCTCTTGCTTCTTTGCTCTATATAACACATAACCTGGATAAGAAGGGGACAAATTTTTGCGATTCCTTCGTTTTTAACGGAAAAATCGTTATGGGTGATGGTGATCGGCATAGAGCGCGGTTCTTCTATAACAAGCCTATAGGGCTCTGGCCTCTATTGAGGAAGCCAATAGTAAGGGCGGCACTTCGAGCGGGATTCCGGGGGAGATGCACGGTTTTTCCGTGCAACGGCGGCACTCCGAGCGGGAGCCCGAGGGAGATGCACGGTTTTTCCGTGCAACGGCGGCACTTCGAGCGGGATTTCAGGGAAGCGGTTTGCAGATCTGCTCGCAAGAGATGTCTACTCATAGCTGAAAACTTTTTAAACCTCCAGTCAAACTGGAAGGTTCTACAAAAAAACGCCCTGACAGGCCGAAGCCTATCAGGACGGTTTATGTTCCGTTACCCCTTCACCAGAACGCTCTGCATCGCCCTGTCGAGGCGCTTCATGCCCTCGATCGTGGTCGCGGTGTCGTTGTAGGTGAAGTTCATGCGCAGCGTGTTGAGCTCGGGATCCTCCGCGTAGAAGGAGACGCCCGGCACGAAGGCCGCTCCTTCCTGGACGGCGATCTTAAGCAGCGCTCCCGTGTCGATCTCCTTCGGAAGCCGCAGCCAGATGAACATGCCGCCCTTCGGCTCCTCCCAGGTGACTCCCGGCCATGCGTATTGCTCCAGCAGGGAGACGAGATGCTTCTTGCGCGCTTCATACTCCGTGCGAACGAACTCGATGTGTCCGTCGAGATCGAAGTGCTCGAGCAGCTGATAGAGCGTCTGCTGGTCGAGCGAACTCGACTGCAGGTCGGCCGCTTGCTTAGCGCGGGCCATCTGGCGAATGATTTCGGGGTCGGCCATCACCCAGCCGGTGCGAAGGCCCGGAGCGACCGTCTTGGAGAAGGTGCTCGTGTACACGACGCAAGAGCCTTCCGGATGCCGGTCGAGCGAGAACAGCGAGCGGTATTCCACCGACTTGTCCCCGAACTTCAGCTCCCCGTAAGGATCGTCCTCGAGGATGAGCGTGTCGCAGCGACGACACAGCTCCAGAACGCCGCGGCGGCGCTCCTCGCTCCAAGCGCGGCCCGCCGGGTTAGAGAACGTCGGGATCACGTACAGCATCTTCGGATTGTATTGCTTCAGCTTGGCTTCCAGGTCCGCAAGGTTCAGGCCGTCCGTGTCCCCGTCGACGGAGATCGGAACCGCGCCGTACGAACGGAACACCTGCAGCGCCGACAGGTACGTCGGACGTTCGACCAGGATCACGTCGCCCGGATCGATATAGATGCGGGTGAGCAGGTCGATCGCTTGCTGCGAGCCCGTCGTGACGAGCATGTCGTCCGGCGTCACCTTGACATGCTTCTTCTCCATGCGGCGGCACAGCGCTTGACGCAGCGGCAGATACCCTTCCGTGAGTCCGTACTGCAGCGCCTTGTTGCCTTGCTCCATGACGCGCCCGAACGCTTCCGAGATCGCTTGCGCCGGGAAGTGCTCTTCCGCGGGCAAGCCGCCGGCGAACGAGAGAATCGAATTGCCTTGGGTCAGCTTCAGGATCTCGCGCACGGCCGACGAAGAGAAGCTTCCCAGCCGCTCGGAAAATCGATAATTCATATCAGTTCCCCATTTCTAGTAACGAGGCCCTCGCCAGGGCACCGTCTTCCTATATTGCCGTCGTCCATGGGGCGGCGGAGCTTATCGTATTAATCAAATCAGCGTTACATTGTCGCGACGGTTGCGTCTCGGAGCGTTCTTCTTGTCGATCAGGCGGTTCAAGGCATCCACGTAAGCGCGGGCGCTCGCTTCGATAATGTCGGTGCTGACGCCGCGTCCTTGCGCGCTCTCGTCGCCTTGCTTAAGAACGACGTGCACGTCGCCCAGCGCGTCCGTACCGTCCGTAACCGACTTGATCGTGTAGTCGTCGAGGACGACTTCTTCCTTCGTAAGAGCGTCGATCGCGCGATAAACCGCATCGATCGAGCCGTTGCCCTCCGACTTCGTCTCGACGATCCCTTGAGGAGTCTTGAGCCGAACGGTCGCGTTCGGGGTCGAGTGGCTGTCGAAGGAAACGATCAGCTGCTCTAGAGCGAACACTTCCGGCGTATCGACCATCTTCTCTTCGAGCAGAGCGATGATGTCCTCGTTGCTGACGTCCTTCTTGCGGTCGGCCAGATCCTTGAACTTGCCGAAAGCCGCGTTCACCTGATCCTCGGTCAGGTCTTCGAAGCCGAGGTCGATCAGCTTCTCGCGGAACGCGTGGCGTCCGGAGTGCTTGCCGAGCACGAGCTTGCTGTCCTTGAGGCCGATCGTCTCCGGAGAGATGATCTCGTACGTCGTCTTCTCCTTGAGCATGCCGTCCTGGTGAATGCCGGATTCGTGCGCGAACGCGTTCGCCCCGACGATCGCCTTGTTGCCCGGAACGGCCATGCCGGTCAGCTTGCTGACGAGACGGCTCGTCTTCGCGATCTCCTTCAGGTTGAGCGTCGTCTTCGCTTGGAAGAAATCGGCGCGGGTCGCCAGGGCGAGCGCCACCTCTTCCAGAGCGGTATTGCCGGCGCGTTCCCCGATCCCGTTGATCGTTCCTTCGATCTGGTCGGCTCCGTTCAGAATCGCGGCCAGCGAGTTCGCGGTAGCCATCCCGAGATCGTCGTGGCAGTGGGCGGACAGCTGGATTTGCTCGATTCCCGGCACCTTCTCCTTAAGCGTCTTGAAAATATGGCCGAATTCCTGAGGATTGAGATAGCCGACCGTATCCGGAATGTTGACGACCGAGACGCCTTCGCGAACGGCCAATTCCGTTACCTGGCAGAGGAAATCGAGCTCCGTGCGTCCGGCGTCCTCCGCCGAGAATTCGACGCGGGCGAAGTGCTTCTTGGCGTAGCGGATCGCGCGTTCCGCCGTCTCAAGCACCTGCTCCTTCTCCATCCGCAGCTTGTGCTTGCGGTGAATGGGCGAAGTGGCGAGGAAAATGTGGATGGCCGGATCGGCGGCGCCCTTCAGCGCTTCCTTCACGGCATCGATGTCCTTCTCGACCGAGCGCGCAAGCCCCATGACGGAGGCGTTCTTGACCGCGCGGGCGACCGCGTTGACGGCGGCCAGATCGCCCGGAGAGGCGGCCGGGAAGCCCGCTTCGATGCGGTCGACGCCGAGCTTCTCGAGCTGGAGAGCGATTTCAACTTTCTCTTGGGTGTTCAGGTTAACGCCGGGAGATTGCTCTCCGTCTCGCAAAGTCGTATCAAAGATATAAATTTTCCTCATGGCAGGGGTTCACCCGCACCTCCTGAAGCAGACAGTGTATTGCCTTAAATTATAGCATACTCGGATCGCATGCACGGATAAAAGAAAAGCTGCCCAGGGAGCAGAGCCTGCCCCCGGGACAGCCGGTGCCTGACATGCGATTATTTCTTGATCCAGTGCATCAGGCCGCGGAGCTGGCTGCCGACCACTTCGATCGGATGCTCGGCTTCGTTGCGGCGGGTAGCCGTCAGGAACGCGCGTCCGGATTGGTTCTCTAGGATGAAGTCGCGTGCGAACTTGCCTTGTTGGATGTCGGACAGAACGGCCTTCATCGCCTTCTTCGTCTCGTCCGTTACGATGCGAGGTCCGGTAACGTAGTCGCCGTACTCCGCCGTGTTGGAGATCGAGTTGCGCATGGAAGCGAGTCCGCCTTCGTACATCAAGTCGACGATCAGCTTCAGCTCGTGCAAGCACTCGAAGTAAGCCATCTCGGGAGCGTAGCCTGCTTCGACCAGCGTTTCGAAGCCGGCTTTGACGAGGGCGCTAGCGCCGCCGCAAAGTACGGCTTGTTCGCCGAACAGGTCGGTTTCGGTTTCTTCGCGGAAGGAAGTCTCGATAACCCCTGCGCGGGTACAGCCGATGCCCTTCGCGTATGCCATGCCGATCTCGAACGCCTTGCCCGTTCCGTTCTGGTGAACGGCGATCAGTCCCGGTACGCCGAAGCCTTCGACATACGTGCGGCGAACCATGTGGCCCGGGGACTTCGGAGCGACGAGCAGAACGTCGGCGTCGCTTGGTGCGACGATTTGGCCGAAGTGAACGTTGAAGCCGTGGGAGAACATGAGGGCGGCGCCCTTCTTCAGGTTCGGCTCGATCTCGTTCTTATAGACGGCGGCTTGGGTTTCGTCCGGCATCAGGATTTGAACGACATCCGCTTTGCGGGTTGCGTCCGCAACGTTCAGAACTTCGAAGCCGTCGTTGCGAGCCGCTTCGGCAGATTTGCCTTCACGAAGACCGATGATAACGGACAGACCGCTGTCACGCAGGTTTTGAGCTTGAGCATGGCCTTGGCTGCCGTAGCCGATGACCGCGATTGTCTTGCCTTTCAGGGCGCCGAGGTCGGCGTCTTTCTCGTGGAATAACTTGACTGCCATTGGATGTGTTCCTCCTTAATTAAATGAAGCAAATATTGGCAACCCTCATGGAACGGGCGTTCCAAGAGAGAAGTCGACCCTTGCGGAAGCTCTAGGTGGACAAGCCTTCCCCGCGGCCAGCCGCTCCTCTCCTCGAACACCCGCTCCAGCGGGGAGCGGACGGTGGATAAGGACGTCTTGATAGACTAAAGCACTAAAGCGCTCGGCTGCAAAAATTAGCGGGCGCCGCGAATCATCGCGGTTACGCCCGTGCGAGACAGCTCGCGAATGCCGTACGGCTTCATCAGCTCGATCATCGCATCTATTTTATCCGAATCTCCGACAACTTGTACAATCAGGCTGTTCGGGCCGATATCGACGACCGCCGCGCGGAACGTCTCGACGACGCCCAGAATCTCCGGACGGGCGGAGGGCTCGGCGTTGACCTTGATCAGGCCGAGCTCTCTTCCGACCATCGGGCTCGATCCGATGTCGATAACCTTGATTACGTCGATAATCTTATAGAGCTGCTTCTGAATTTGCTCGAGCGTATGATCGTCTCCGGTCGTTACGATAACCATCCGGGACAATCCGGGCTCTTCGGAGGCTCCGACCGTGATGCTCTCGATGTTGAAGCCTCTGCGTCCGAACAGCCCCGACACCCGTTGCAGAACGCCGGGCTGGTCGTTCACGAGAATGGCAATGGTATGTTTGGTGTTCATTCGGAATCCCCCATGAGCATTTGATCGATGGTGCTGCCTTGAGGAACCATCGGATAAACGTTCTCGCCCTTGCGAACGACGAATTCGACCAGCGCGGGGCCGGGATGACGCAGCGCCGCTTCCCAAACCTCTCTCGCTTCTTCCTTGTTCGTCGCACGGAACGACTTGACTCCGTACGCTTCGCCCAGCTTCACGAAGTCCGGGCTGCCGGCGAGGTCGATGTGGCTGTAACGGTTGTCGTAGATAAGTTCCTGCCATTGGCGAACCATGCCGAGCACTTGGTTGTTCAAGATGACGACCTTGACCGGAATGTTGTGGATCGCGCAGATCGCGAGCTCCTGCGCGCACATCTGCATGCCGCCGTCGCCGTTGATCGAGACGACCGTGCGATCGGGGTTACCCATCTGTGCGCCGATGGCGGACGGGAAGCCGAAGCCCATCGTTCCGAGTCCGCCGGAGGTAACGAGCGAACGAGGCTTGTTGAACGGATAATATTGAGCCGCCCACATCTGATGCTGGCCGACGTCCGTCGTGACGATCGCGTCGCCGTTCGTCGTCTCGTGGATGAGGGAAACGACCCATTGCGGCTTCAATTCCGTGTCGGAGTCCTGGAATTTGAACGGCTTGCTCGCCTTCCATTCCTGGATCTGCGCGCGCCAGGCGTCCGCCTGGTCCGCTCTCTTCGCCAGCGTGTTCGCCAACTGAAGCACCGTCTTCACGTCTCCGACGATCGGAATGTCGGTAGGCACGTTCTTGCCGATCTCCGCCGGATCGATATCGATATGAACCACTTTGGCGTTAGGCGCGAATCCTTGCAGCTTGCCCGTCACGCGGTCGTCGAACCGGGCGCCGATGTTGATCAGCAGATCCGCGTTCTGAATCGCCGTGTTCGCCGTCCAGGTTCCGTGCATGCCCGGGAAGCCCATGTGCAGCTCGTGGCCGGTCGGGAGAGCGCCAAGCCCGAGCAGAGTCGTCGTGACCGGAATCTGCGTCTTCGTCACGAATTCGTGCAGCTCCTCATGCGCTCCGGAGTAGATCGCTCCGCCGCCGACGAGCAGTACCGGACGCTCGGCCTTCTCGATGGCGCGAATCATCTTGTCGACCTGGTTGCGGTTCGGGTTGACCGTCGGATGATAGCCGCGCAGGTTCACTTCGGTGACGGGCTGGAACAGCGCCTTCGCCGCGGAGACGTCCTTCGGAATGTCGATCAGAACCGGTCCCTTGCGGCCCGTGTTGGCGATATGGAACGCCTCGTGAATGACGCGAGGCAGCTCTTTGGCGTCGCGTACCATGTAGCTATGCTTCGTGATCGGCATCGTGATGCCGACGATATCGGCTTCCTGGAACGCGTCCGTACCGATAAGGCTGGTCGCCACGTTGCCGGTGATGACGACGAGCGGCACCGAGTCCATGTAGGCGGTCGCGATACCCGTTACGAGGTTGGTCGCTCCCGGACCCGAAGTGGCGATGCAGACGCCGACCTTGCCGGTGCTGCGAGCGTATCCGTCCGCGGCGTGAATGGCGCCTTGCTCGTGTCTGGTGAGCAAGTGGTTGAAGTCTTCGAAGCCGTACATGGCATCGTAGATATATAGAACCGCTCCGCCCGGATAACCGAAGACGCAATCCACACCCTCCAACAACAGGCTGCGCAGCAGCATCTCGGAACCCGAAATGACTTCCGGTTTGCTCCATTTCTCAATCAATTCTTCTTTGGATTTCAGCGTGGCACTTTGTGCGCTCATCCGTCATCCTCCTTCCGGAATGTAGAGTTTGCAATCGGCTTTACGATCGTAAAAGCCAAAAAAGCCTTTCGTCCCGAACATCGTTCTGAATGTTCAGGGACGAAAGGCTGTGCCTTCCGCGGTACCACCCGGATTTACCGTACGCCTCGCGGCGACGGCCTCATAAAGTATGGCTGCAAGCTTGAGCGCTCAAGAGGCAATCGCATACCTTAGGCACGTTAACGAGCGCCACTCCGTTTCACCCTACAATGCCGAAATCGGCGGTTCAGGCGAACAGCTCCAAGGAGACCCAGCGTCCAGGGATTAAGGCATCGGTCTCAGCATATCCGACGCTCTCTGAGCTCAAGAGCCCTCCCGCTTCTTCCTTATCATTGCTGTTGGATGTTCGGTTGAATGAGTTTAATTATATGCTTCCCCGAACCATTCGTCAATACAAGGATGAAATTCGCGGAGAACAACCCCCGGAACGATTTCATACCCTATAGCAATCCGCCGCTTATCCCGCATCGTTCTTCTGGAGGTGAATAGGATGATTCGTTGGAGGCAGCCTCGGGATACGAAAGGGATCGTCAAGCTCGTCCGCAGCCAGCTCGTGCCCAAATCGCCTTGGGCGCACCCTCGCGACGGCCGTTTATACAGCGAGGTCGCCGAACGTCTTCGAAACGGCTCGACTCTCGTCGCGGCAAAGAACCGCGGCGGCGACCCCTATGGCTTTCTGCATATGGTCATTCAGAACAAGGTTCTCTTTATCGACCTTCTCGCCGTCGATCCCGCCTATCAGAACCGCAGATGGGGCACGGAGCTCATGCAGCGGGCCGAAGAATACGGCCGCAAGAAAGGCTGCATCAGAAGCATGCTTTATGTCGACAAAGACAACGCCAGAGGGATTCGTTTTTATTCCCGGCTGGGCTATTCGAACGCGCAATACGTGGAGGCTTTGCTTTGCTATCGCATGGAGAAAAAGCTCGATCCCGAACCAGGCTGGCTCTGGGACTACGCCGCCCAAGGAGACGCTCAGCGATCGCCTGCCTCCGCCCAGCGCTCCGTCGGCAGCGGACAGCCGCAGCATTCCGTCGGCGGCGGGCAACGACAGCGCTCCCCTGGCAGCGGACAGTGGCAGCACTCCTCAGGCAGCAGGCAGCCGCAGCATTCCGCCGGCAGCGAACATCGGCAGCGTTCCGCCGGCCGCCCAAGCGCCGATCCTTGGCGGACGAGCAAAGGCAGCGCCTCTCCTTCCCGACCCGGCAACAACCCGGCTGCGCCTGGAGCTTGGAAGCCCGTGCTCGGCAATGAGCTGGACGCCGCCGACAACAGCTGGCTCCTGCGCAGGATCTAACCAATTAGCCTCCCTCTCCGAATTCCGCTGGCCGCGGGCATTTCGGGAAAGGGAGGCTAATCGTTTACCTTATCGACCCGATCGGAAGGAAATCCGTTTTACCACCAGCCGCCTCCGTAGAAGCCGTTATAGCCGCCCCATCCTCCGAAGCCTCCGAAACCGAAAGGAGTCGTGCCGATGGCGAGAAGATCGAAGAGCACGAGCGGTATGATCGCCTTCGTCCGAGCCTTCTTGCCTGTCGGAACTTCAAGGATGAGCTCGTTGCCGCTCAGGCGGACAAGCTTGCCGCTGACGACGCTTCCGTCCTTGCGCTTTGCATAGATCGTCTTGCCTACCAGCTTAGCGGCCTGTTCGCGAGTCACTTGTGACATTTTCCCCCTCCTCCCCACACAGGCAACCTTCTGGAGCGCCAAGAACATGCTTAGCAAGGTTGAACCCGTTGTCCTTTATCTTATGAAGGAGGACAGGCGGACGTCTGCACCCTTGTCCTTAATGGCGAAAAGAGGCGGAAGTTCCAGCAACAAAAAACCGCCTTCTCCCGGCGAACGGGATAAGGCGGCTTCTTATCGTGGCGCGAATTACGCGTTGATCTTCGACTTGGCGGTGCCAGCCAGGCTGTTGAACGCGGCGATGTCGTTCACGGCCAGGTCGGCCAGGATCTTGCGGTTCACTTCGATGCCGGCCAGCTTCAGGCCGTGCATCAGCTTGCTGTAGGACAAGCCGTTCTGACGAGCGGCCGCGTTGATGCGCACGATCCACAGCTTGCGGAAGTTGCGCTTCGTTTGGCGACGGTCGCGGTATGCGTACGTCAGGGACTTCAGGACTTGCTCGTTAGCTTTCTTGAATAGGCGGTGTTTCGCGCCCCAGTAACCTTTGGCCAGCTTAAGAACTCGATTGCGACGGCGGCGAGTAACGAATCCGCCCTTGACTCTTGCCATTGCTCATTACCTCCCGGAATATGAATATCGCTTGCGCGATCTTGTAGTCGATTATTTCAGGTTGCCGATTTGTTGTTGCAGACGGCGGTAGTCGCCTTGAGCCAGCAGCGGCTGCGAGCTCAGAACGCGCTTCTGGCGTCCGGACTTATGAGACAGCAAGTGGTTCTTGTAAGCCTTGAAACGCTTCACTTTGCCGGTACCGGTAATCTTGAAACGATCCTTCAGGCTGCTGTGTGTCTTCATCTTAGGCATCTGTTTGTCCTCCTGTTCATTAATGGCTCTTCGGAGCCAGAATCATGATCATGCTGCGGCCTTCCAGCTTCGGAACCCGTTCGACGGTGCAGATGTCCGCAACCTCGTTCGCGACGCGCTCCAAGATCTTAAGGCCGATATTCGCGTGGGCAATCTCACGACCGCGGAAGCGCACGGAACATTTGACCTTATCGCCCTCGTTCAGAAACTTCACGACGTTGCGAAATTTCGTCTGGTAGTCGTGCTCCTCGATGTTCGAACGGAACCAAACTTCCTTCAGGTCGACGATCTTCTGATTCTTCCGGGCTTCCTTCTCTTTCTTCTGCTGCTCGTAACGGAATTTGCCGTAATCCATGATGCGGCATACCGGCGGCTTCGCCTGCGGCGCAACGTTCACCAGATCCATGTTCGCATCGATGGCCATCTGCATCGCTTCGCGGAACGGCTTGATGCCGATCTGCTCGCCTTCCGGTCCGACGAGTCGGACTTCCTTCGCCCGGATTTCCTCATTGATTTGATGATCCTTGCTGATAATGTTCCACCTCCAAATAGGACTGAGTTGCCTTGTTCCTCTCTTCTCTTACACAAACAAAAAAAATGCGAGTCATGAAGACCCGCATTCCGTCGCAAACGTTAAGATGGCTCGCGCGGATTCGCTCCGTCGCCTGCCGGTACGTCGGCTACGCAAAACCAGCCGACCGGTGCCGGGCAGGTGAGAAGCGGGTGCTTCTGCTTGTGCGTGCTGATGATTAGAACAGTCACTCGAACAATATATCACGCGATCGCGGCCATGTCAACTCGCCCGAGGATCAGGCCGAGTTCGTGTTCTCCGCGCTCATTCGCTTGCCCTGGACCTCTTCCAGGCGCAGCACCCGGGAATGCTTCGTGTGGCTCCATGTCTTGTTGTTCTGGGTGAAGAACGCCCAGAAGGTGATCGGCCACCAGGACACGAAGAACAGAGGGAAGGTGATCAGCCGGGCGTAGCTCTTCCACTCCACCTTCTCGAGAAGCATCGCCAGCGGGCACTGCATGTAAATATACAGGGAGATCGGAATCGCAAGCCAGGCGGGCATGAGCGAGTAGACGGAGTCGAGGCGCGGCTCCCCGGGAAGCAGCATATCGATCCATAGCGTCGCGGTCAAGAGAGAGCCGATCAGAAAATTGTACGCGTTGAAAATATACAGGGCCGCATCCAGCTTGATCCAGCTTCTCTCCTTGATTCCTTGCCACAGCATGGGAAGCATGTATCTCCTGGCCACGTCGAAGTGTCCCTGCATCCAGCGGAGGCGCTGCCGGGAGGACGCTCGGAAGGTGATCGGCTTCTCGTCGTATACCCGGGCGTCGAAGTTGAACTTCGGATAGACGTTCCTCTGGATGCAGCGGACCGTAAATTCCAGATCCTCCACCAGGCTCGTCGCGCCCCAGCCCATCTCCTTCAGCAAGGCGGCGTCGAAGCACATCCCCGTGCCTCCGAGGTAGTTCGACAAGCCGACGTTGTGCCGGGGCAGCTGCCAGAGCCGGTTGCAGAACCAATAATTGATACCGTTCGCGGCGCTCACCCAGGAATCGTGAGGATTCTTCGTGTCCAAGTAGCCTTGTATGACCCGGTAACCGCTCAGCAGATCCTCGTTCATATAGGCAAGGAAGTCCGTCGCGACCAGATTGTCCGCGTCGAACATGACGACGGCATCGTAGACCTTAGGACGCTTCCACAGCTCCTTCAGCATCCATTCGATCGCGAAGCCCTTGCCTCTCTTATTCGGCATAACGCGTTCGCAGGCATAAACCCCGGGATACCTTCTTACGACCTCAGCCGTGCCATCGCTGCAGTTGTCGCAAATGACGAAGATATCGTACAGCTCCCGGGGATATCTCAGCTTCAGCAGATTTTCCACTAGAGCCCCGACGACGGCCTCTTCGTTGTGAGCGGCCACGAGAAGGGCGAACGATTTCGTCGGCGGGCGCGCGATCTTCTCCTTCTTGCGATGCCAGCCGAACAGGGACAGGACGACCTGGTAGGCGCCGATCAGCAAAAAGATCAGTTGCAGACCCATAAACGCTTTGTTCCACATATTCAGTTTTTAACCCCCTGAACCCCTTTTTCTTTACGGCTTAGTGCCGGCTCCCTCGGTTTGTTTGTAGGAAGGATTCCGACGCCGCTTTGTTTCTCTCGAATTTAGACGGAGATAACGTCCTGCTCCTTTCTTTGTCTGGGGGAGACTTGAGCGACGCAGTCGAGCAATCCGCCGAACACCTCGTCCCAGGACTTCGAACGTGCCGTCTCCAGAGCCGCCTTGGACAATTTCTCCCTCAGCTCGCGGCTCGCTCGCAGCTTTGCCATCGCGGCGGCGAACTCGTCCGGGTCGCCCGGGGCGCAGAGAAGGCCGTTCGTTCCGTCCTTAAGCGTGTCCGGAACCGCGCCCGCGTTCGCGCCGATCACGGGCAAGCCGCAGGCCATCGCTTCCAAGACGACGTTGCCGAACGTCTCGGTCGGGGAAGGGAACAGCATCACGCTGGAGGCGGCCATCCACTTCTGCAGCTCCGATTGAGGAATGGAGCCCAGGAAGGTCGCCCGGACGCCCAACTTGGCGGCCAAAGCGCGGATATTCGCTTCGGCAGGCCCCTCGCCCGCGAGAACCAGCTCGACCTCTTCGCCCGTCATCGAAGCGAATCGGGCGACGGCCTCGACGGACACTTCCGTCTGCTTCTCCGGAGCGAGCCTTCCCGCGCTCAGCACGACGTGCCGCGATGCCGGAATTCCCGCCTGCTCGAGCAGGCGTTCCCGGTCGACTTCCGGATGGAACACGGACGTGTCGATCGCTCGGCTCCAGACCTCGAGTCCCCCCCATCCTTTCTTGCGGCACTCCTCCAGAACGGAAGGAGACGGGACAAGAATACGTTCGCAAGGACGGTGGAACCAATACAAATATCTCCATAACAGTTTACCCATCCACTGGAGGTTGTAATACGGAAGGTAACGGTCAAAGTGGGTATGATGGGAGGCGACCAAGGGAATCCCGTGCTTCAGCGCCAGATGCCTGCCGGCCATTCCGGTTCCGAACGGGGTCGCCACATGGATGATCGTGGGACGGAAAGCGAGCAGCTTGCGCTCCGCCGCCGGGGAGACGGGGACGGACAAACGCAGCTCCGGGTAGAGGAAAAAGGGGATGCTCGCCAGCCTTTCCGCCGCGCCGGAAGGTGCCGCTTCTTTTCTCGGACGCGAGGGAGCGAACACCTGAACGGCAATGCCTTGCTTCCGCAGGTAAGTCGTCCACCTCTCCAGCGTCTTGGCGACGCCGTTCACCTCGGGGGTGTAGGTATCGGTAAAAAGCGCGATACGAAGCTCTTCCATACACTCATCGCCTCCTCGTTCTTATCTCCATCCTAAGGGGGAGAAGTTAACGGGGTATAAGAGGAGTGTCAAATCCTACCTTCGACAAGGGTTAACAATCCGTTGCTTTTGCGTTGATATCCTCAGAACATAAAAACAGTACGATAAAGCTGCATTCGATATCGACATCCCTAGGTCTAAGGAGCGTGAAGGCATGAGCCAAATTTACCGCCTTCTCAATCAGGTAGAAGGGCCGATCTTCCTGCACGTGAATCAAAGGTGGAATCGCGAGGCGTTAAACCGGCTGTTCTTCCTGCTGACGATAATGGGAGGGGCGACCTTCAGCCTGCTTTTCTCGGCCGCGGCCGGGCTGCTCGCTCCCGAACCCTGGAGCACGGCGGGGTGGCAGGCGCTTGCCGCCGTCGCTTTAAGCCACGTGCCCGTCTTCATCGCGAAGCGAAGCGCTCCCCGCAAACGCCCTTATCAGGTATATCCGCAGGCGACGATCGGCCGAAGCCCGCTGCAGGACCCTTCCTTCCCGTCCGGCCATACGACGGCGGGCTTCGCCATGCTTACGCCTTGGATGCTCGCGGAGCCGCTTCTCATTCCGCTCCTGCTGCCTCTCGCGATCGGAATCGGCTTGTCCCGCATCTATTTCGGCCTTCATTTTCCGAGCGATACGCTGGCCGGGGCCTTCCTCGGAAGCGCGACGGCGATGCTCGTATCCCTCTGGATCGTCTAACGGCCGGAACGAAAAATAGAATAAAGCAGCCATAGCAGCATCGTTCCGGCGACGGCAAACCCGATCTCGATCGCGGGGAAGCGCCCGATCGTAATGCTGCTTTCGCTATTGATAGAAGAACCGACGATAAGACCGACCATCAGAATGCTGAACGCAAGCAGGACGATGCTGATCGAGAGCCGATTGCCGATCCGGTCAAGCTTCTTCATGAAGGCTTCCGTCTCGGGGACGGTCAGCTCGAGCTTGATCTTGCCCTGCTTCGCGAGCGTCATCAGCTCCTTCAGCTTGCCGGGCGCGTCCCACAGCCAGTCGGCGATCTCCGGAAGCTTCGTGCCAGCGCGCTTGATCGCCCGAACCGGATTCACCTTATATTTCAGCAGCCTCCGCCCGAACGGCTCGGCCACCTTCAGAATGCTGAACGAGGGATCCAGCCCGGAAGCCACCCCCTCCGTCGTAAGGAGCGCCTTGCCGAGCAGCGTCATCTCGGACGGAATCCGGATGTCGTGCTTGCGGGCCACGTCCATCAACCGCCGAATCGAATCCCCCAAGCTGATCTGACTTAGCGGAACTCCGTAATAAAGCTCGCGAAGCTCGTCCACGTCGGCGTGCAGCGAGCTTTGGTCTATGTTGTCCGGAATCAGGCCCAACCGGGAGATCGCGCGAATCACCCCTTCGGTGCTCTGGCCGCGAAGGGCGATGACCAGCGAGGAGAAATACAGCTTCATCGTCGTGCTCAGCTTGCCGACCATCCCGAAGTCCAGCAGCGCGATCCGGCCGTCCTCCAGAACGAGCGCGTTGCCCGGATGAGGATCCGCGTGAAAAAAACCGTCGAACAGCACCTGGTGAAGAATGATCGAGACGAACCGGTCGGCAATCTCGGCGGGCGAATGTCCCGCGGCTTGAAGCGCCTCCTTGTCGGACAGCTTGATTCCGTCGACCCGCTCCATCGTCAGAATCCGGCCGGTGGAGCGTTCCGAATACACGGCAGGGATGTGCAGGTACGGAATCGAGGCTCCGAGAACGGCGAATTTCTCGGCATTGCGCCTTTCCTTCCCGTAATCGAGCTCGGCGAGCAGCGCCCTTCCCAGCTCGTCCGCCATCTCCCGGATCCGGTAGCGCTTGGCCCACTCGAGCCTTCGTTCCGCCATTGCGGCCAGCTCGGCCAGAATCTCGAGATCCGTCTCCACGATCGTTCGAATGTTCGGCCGCTGAACCTTGACCGCCACCGATTCTCCCGAGCTGAGCACCGCCAGATGGACTTGTCCGATGGAAGCCGCGGCGATCGGCCGTTCCTCGAACTCGGAGAAGAGAACCTCCAGCTTATCCCCGAGCTCGGTCTCGACGATCCGGGCCGCCTCCGAGAACGGGAACGCGGGCACGTCGTCCTGCAGCGATCTCAGCTCGGCGACGATATGCCCGGGAAGCAGATCGGAGCGCGAGCCGGCGAGCTGCCCCAGCTTGACGAACGTCGGCCCGAGCTCCTCCAGGAACAATCGGATGCGGATGCCGAGCGACTTCTTGTCCACGCCTTTCCTTTGCCCGTTCCAGAACGTCCGGTAAGGCACGACCTCCGCCAATCCGAGATCCTTGACCAGATAGCCGAAGCCGTAGCGAACGAAAGCCGACGCGATCTCCCGATACCGGTGAAGATGCCGAAACCTGCGCCCCACGTCCAAGCCGCTCCCTCCTTTGCCCTATTTTCCAGAGGGACCGAGATCCCGCTACTCGCTCTTCTCGAGCCTATCCAACAGCTGGTCCAGGCGCCTCTCGATTCGTTCGATGTCCTCCTTGGTCGCCCATTTACGCTCGCCGACCTTCTGAACCTTCTCTTGAATGAGCGATTCCAGCTTATGCTGGGTCTCCTCCCCCTTCTTCAGCAGATCGTCGATAAAGGCGAACGATTCCGCGCGGGTCATCTCCCCTTTTTTGACCAGTTCGCCGGCCAGCTTCTCCACCTGCTCCTTGCTCGCGACCGCGATTCCCAATCCTAACGATATGGTTTTGCTGATCAGATCCCTCATCTCGTACCCTCCTTCTTTCTGCCTGGCTTTCGCCCGTTCTAAGTTAGTTTGGATCATCCAAATACGGGTCATTCGGGAAAATGAAGATTGCGGAGTCAGGCGCGTTTTTGTCCGGCGTCCTTTCCTTTCTTGCTTTGGGGCTTGCTCGTGCCGAAAAGGTAATCCATGACGGGGTGGGACACTCCGTACCAGGATTGCTCGTCGAGATAATGGTGGAGCAGGTGCTTCTTCCGCATCCATCTCCCCCAAGGCGTCGCGAGCTTGATCGGCCGGTGCGCGGCATAATGCATCCATTGGTAGTAGAGCTGGAACAAGGCCGAACCGGCCACGACCGCGCTGGCAAGCCGCCAATCGCGGAAAATCGCCAAATTCGCCAAGGAATATCCCAGATAAAGAACGGCGTCGTAGCGGATCGGGCTGAACAGGTGCTCCAGCTCGGTCGGATGGCGGTGGTGCTCGGCATGGCCGCGATGCATCGCCGGAGCGATTCGCGGGAACCGGTGCAGCAGAAAGCGATGGACCAGGTACTCGAATATCGCGTAGACGACCGCTCCGCCGGCCAGGCATAGGACGGTAGCCGTTCCCTGGAAACCGGCGACGGCAAGCGCCAAGGCGGCCAGACCCGTTCCCAGAATGAACGCGATCATGGGATTGAACCAGAATTCGCGATGGGCAAGCTTCATCCGGACCGCTCCTTTCTTGGCAGCGCAAACTCTCGACTTGACCTCTTTTATATCTATGCGGCTCTATGCGGCAGCTTGACAAAGCTTCCCTCGCAGCCGCGCAAAACGCCTTCGGCGCCATAAGAGTCGAATAGTTCGAATTGGTAAAAGAAGAGAAAAAATCGCCCTTCTCCCGGCCGGGTTGGCCTTGGACGAAGGACGATCTGCTGTTGGGGTTGCACGGACGCGGCACTGCTCTTGGCTGGTGATAGCCGGAGGGGGTTCGGTTACTCGTCTTTTTTCTTCATGGCGGCGAGAAGAGCTTCGCCCAAGCTGTTGGAAGCGGGGGCGCTGTCGCTGCCGAACTTCTCGATCAGCTTGCGCTGCTCGTGCTTGCCGGCGCGGCCTCCGCTTGTCTTGTCGCCGAGCTTCTCGATGACGTTGCACGGACGGCAATGGAAGAACTTGCCGGCCTTGCCGTCGCGGAGCTCCATCTTCTTATGGCATTGCGGGCAGCGATGGTTCGTCAGGTTCGGCTCCGCCGAGCGTCGGTATTCGCACTCGCGGTCGGAGCAGACGTACGATTTGCCTCGCTTGCTCTTGACTTCCTTCAGCGGCTTGCCGCATTCCGGGCAGCGGTAAGCGGTCAGATTGTGCGGCTTGTATTCCCGGTTCTGGCGCTTGATCTCGTCGACCCATAGCCGCGCCCTCTCCCGGATCCCGGCCATAAACTTATCCGGGTTGCCGCTGCCCTTCGCGATCCGCTCCAGCTCCGACTCCCACTGAGCCGTCATGTCGGGGCTGCGCAGGTCGTCCACGACGAGCTCGTACAGCTGGGTTCCCTTGCCGGTCGGGGCAAGACGGTTCTGCGAGCGATCGATCGTGTCGGTCGACAGCAGCTTCTCGATAATGTCGGCGCGGGTGGCCGGAGTGCCCAGCCCGTGCTTCTCCATCCGGGCGAGCAGCGCGGCCTCGGTATACCTGGCGGGCGGCTGCGTCCGCAGCTCCTTCGCGCGGCAGGCCTTCACCGGAAGCGATTGGCCGGCGGCCAGCTCCGGCAGCCGCTGGGAAGGCTGGGCGTCGGCGCGCTCCGCGCCTTCTTCGGAAGCGTCATCCCAATCCTCGGCTCCTTGGTTCGAGTTCCCGGAGGCGTACACTTCCCTCCAGCCGGCATCCTTCTCGATGCGTCCTTTGGCATGGAAGTGATCGCTTCCTACCGACAGCACGACCGACGTCTCGTCGTAACGGTACGGCGGATAGAACAGCGCGATGAAGCGGCGGACGATGAGATCGTACAAGCGGCGCTCGTCATTGGAGAGAGCCGACAGGTTGACGTACTGATCGGTAGGAATGATGGCATGGTGGTCGCTCACCTTGTTGTCGTCGACGAAGCGCTTCGACACCGGCAGCGATCCCCTCAGCAGCTTGCGAGCCAGCGTCGCGTAAGGGCCGATCGCGATGCTGTCGAGCCTTCCCTTCAGCGTCGGAACGATATCGCTGGAGATGTACCGCGAATCGGTGCGCGGGTACGTGACCAGCTTATGCTGCTCGTACAGCTTCTGCAGCACGTTGGACGTCGTCTTCGCCGAGAAGCCCAGCTTCTTGTTCGCGTCCCGCTGCAGCTCCGTCAGATCGTACGCCTGCGGGAACGGCTCGCTTTTCTCCACCGTGTTCAGCTTCGCGACCTTGGCGGTTCCTCCGCTTACCCGCTCCGCGACGGCCCGCGCCTGAGCTTCGTCCCATACCCGGCCGTCGTGGCCGTCCTTCTCGCGCCATTGCGCTTGGAACGAACCGAAATCGGCCGATATCGTCCAGTAAGGCTTCGGCTGGAATTCGCGGATCTCCCGTTCGCGCTCGATCAGGATGGACAGCGTCGGCGTCTGCACTCGGCCGGCCGCCAGCTGCGCGTCGTATTTCGTCGTCAGCGCGCGCGTCACGTTCAGTCCGATGAGCCAGTCCGCTTCGGCGCGGCACACCGCCGACCGGTACAGCGCGTCGTACTGGCGTCCCGGCTTCAGGCTGCGGAAGCCGTCGCGGATCGCCTGATCGGTCTGCGACGAAATCCACAGCCGCTTAAAAGGCTTGCGCCAGCCGACAAGCTCCATGATCCAGCGCGCCACCAGCTCCCCTTCCCGGCCGGCATCGGTCGCGATGATCAGCTCGCCGAGATCGGAACGCTTGCACAGCTGCGCGACGGCCCGGAATTGGCCGGACGTCTCCTTCATGACCTTGAGCTTCATGCGATCCGGAAGAATCGGCAGCTCCTCGAGGTTCCATGTCCGGTACTTCGGATCGTAATCCTCCGGCTCCGACAGCGTGACGAGATGGCCCAGCGCCCAAGTGACGACGTAGTTCGGTCCTTCCAGATAGCTTCTATGCTGCTGCCCGCAGCCGAGCACCCGGGCGATCTCCTTCGCCACGCTCGGCTTCTCGGCCAATACGAGTGATTTCATGTTGTTGCTCCTTCCCTCGATCTCCGACTAAAAGAGAAGGTGTCTCTCCGTCATTCGCCATGACTGCTGAGACACCATCCTATGTCTTATTCCTCCGACGAGGCTTCCGTTACGGGCTCGTCCTTCTCCGCGGCATCCTCATCCGGCGCGCGCCGCTTGGATTTCTCCATCGCTTCGGCCACTCGGCTTCTATGCTCCCGGATCGCCTCGCTGCCGATAACGGCTTCCAGCCGATAGATCGGCATCCCTTGGCCGGAGAACTTCGTCTCGTATTCCGTCAGGACGAGATCCTCGCGCAGCCCGTTGCGGTGAAGATCGAGAGAGATGTTCTTCATCTGAAGCTGCGAGTCCGAGAAGCTGTTCAGCGAGAATTCGAACAGGCTCAGAGAGTCCGTCTTGAAGTGAATCTCGCCCCTCTCGTTAAGGACGTTCTTGTACATGGAGAGGAATCGATGATACGTCAGACGACGCTTCGCATGCTTGGACTTCGGCCACGGATCGCTGAAGTTCAGATAGATCCGCTCCAGCTCGCCCGGCTCGAACATCTCTTCCAGGTGCTCGACGTTGCCCCGCACAAGGAACAGATTCGGAACCTCGTCCGAGTTTTTCTCTTCCTTCCATAGAGTACGCGCCTTCCGGCTGCCGATCCTCAGCAGCTCGTCGAACATGTCCATGCCGAGATAATTGATATGCGGATGGTTCGCGCTCATTCGGCTGATGAATTGTCCCTTGCCCATTCCAAGCTCGATATGTATCGGATTGTCGTTGCCGAACAGCTCATGCCACTTGCCCTTCAGCTTCTTCGGCTCCAGCACGACCAAGTCCGTCTGGCTCTCCAAGCTAACCCTATTCTTCTTGCCGCGCAGGCGCATCGATTAACCCCCTGTCGTCCCGACGCCGGGACGATTTCCGTTCTGCATAACCGACACTTATTGTGCCGAATCTCGCGGCAAAAGTAAAGGGTATCCGCTCGCCGATCCTAGCGAATGCCTCTCCTTCGGGGAACCCCGACAAAAAAGACCGCCAAGCTCTCCGCGAAGGAGGAGCCGGCGGTCCTTCTCTGCACTATTGGGACGAAACGTCAGTTGACCGTACGGGGTTCATCGATATGATATTGAGCATCCAGGGCATCCTGCAGCTTTCTCTTCGCGGAAACCTCGACATTATGGTTGCTGTGGAATTTGATGCCCGCGAGCGCCATCACTTCCTTGATGGTCAGCTCTACCTTCATCGTGTCGTCTCCTTGCGGGATCTTAACGGTCGAAGTCATGATCCTCACCTCTCGCTTTCTCCTGATCGGATTTATTGTGGGATAAGGGTTCCCAGAACGGAGTGGCGCAACTGGAAAGTCTATTGCTGGATCTATTGGGCCATGTCAGCTTTATTTGTTGATTTGACGCACTTTTAATATAACGCATCATGTTAGGTATTGCAAGTTGAAAGCGCTATTTTCCGCTCGTTCCCAGTCAAAAACCTCTTTATCGGAAGTCGCACGGGCACCAAATAGCTTTTATCAGGAAGCCTCCCTCTTCTCGCCAATGCCGCATTTTTTCGGTACAATGGGCTTAGGGTAAGTCAAGCAAGGAGCGGTTATGCAAAATGGCAATGACGGAGAAGGCCCGGGCCGGGGAGCTCCCGACTTGGAGCGACAACAAAAGGTTCCATACGTGGAATCACGAGATGCGGGAGCGGTTCGGCGCCAAGGTGATGAAGGTCATGCTCGATGCCGGCTTCACTTGTCCGAATCGAGACGGCACGATCGCGGCGGGCGGCTGCACGTTCTGCAGCGCGCGCGGGTCCGGCGACTTCGCCGGGAGCCGGCGGGACGATCTGGTGGATCAGTTCAATAAGATCCGGGACCGCCAGCATCTGAAATGGCCGAACGCCAAATACATCGGTTACTTCCAAGCCTATACGAATACATATGCTCCTCTGGCGACGCTTAAGGAGTATTACGAGACGATTCTTGCGCAGCCCGGAGTCGTCGGCTTGTCCATCGCCACCCGTCCGGATTGTCTGCCGGACGATGTCGTCGATTATCTGGCCGAGCTAAGCGAGCGCACGTACCTGTGGCTGGAGATGGGCTTGCAGACCGTTCACGAGTCTACCTCCCGGCTGATCAACCGCGCCCATGATACCGCATGCTTCGAGGACGCGGTCGCAAGGCTTCGAGCCCGCGGCATTCGCGTCTGCGCGCATATCATATACGGCCTTCCGGGCGAGGATCGGGAGATGATGCTGGAAACGGGACGCCGAGTCTCGCGCATGGACGTTCAAGGGATCAAGATCCACCTGCTTCATCTGATGCGCAAGACGCCGATGGTCCGTCAATGGAAGGAAGGGCTGCTGCGCTTCCTCGAGATGGACGAATACATCGGGCTCGTCGCCGATACGCTCGAGATCCTTCCTCCCGAGATGATCGTGCACCGGTTGACCGGCGACGCTCCCCGCGATCTGCTCATCGGTCCGATGTGGAGCCTGAACAAGTGGCCTGTGCTTAACGGAATCGACGCCGAGCTCGTCCGCCGCGGCTCGTGGCAAGGCAAGCTGTGGAAGGGGCGTTAGAATGGGCTTTCTCTCCGTATTGACGATGGCCCAGCGGTGGGTCGCCGAGAACGCCCCGCCCGGCTCGGTCGCGATCGACGCGACGGCCGGAGGCGGCGTCGACACTCTGTTTCTCGCTCGTACGGTCGGACCGAGCGGCCGCGTTTATGCCTTCGACGTGCAGCAGGAAGCGCTAGAGGCGACGAAGCTCCGCTTGAAGGCCGCATCGGAGGAAGACGAGAAGGCCGCTGCTTTAGGCGAGAATCGGAAGAAGCGGCCGCGGCAGCCGCTCGCCCCGGTTACTCTGCTCCGCGCCGGCCACCAGCGAATGGCGGAGCTTATCGGACCCGAGCATCGCGGCCGGGTGCGGGCGGTCATGTTCAACCTCGGCTACTTCCCCGCCGCAGGCGAGGAAGGACGCAAGCTGATTACGCTGACGGAGACGACTTTGGCCGCGCTCGAGGCGGCCATGGGGCTTCTCTCGCCGGGAGGAATCATTACGATTGTCGTCTATCCCGGCCATGAGGGCGGCGGCGAGGAAGCCTCGGCCGTGGCCGCTTGGAGCGCGGGTCTCCCTTCATCCGCCGCCCAGTCGGTCGTCTATCGCTTCCAGCAGAAGCCGGACGCCCCGTACCTGATCGCCATACAAAAGAGATAAATAAAGGAGTTGGATAAACCATGGCTGTACGCAAGATCGAGCACGTCGGCATTCACTCCAGCAATCTGGAAGCGTCCATCGAGTTCTACACGAAGGTGATCGGACTCGATTATCTCGAGACGTTGGATCATACGAACGGGGTCATCAAGCTGGCCTTCCTATCGTTCCCCGGCTCCCGCGATACCGAGATCGAGCTGATCCAAGGGTATGACGGAGACGTTCATCCCGAAGGGCTCGTTCATCACGTCGCTTTCGCCGTGGACGACATCGAGGAGGAGCATGAGCGGATTTCCAAGCTTAACGTGGCCGCCCTCGACTCCGAGATCACCCGCTTGCCGAACGGAAGCCGCTATTTCTTCTTCCACGGCCCCGACGGCGAATCCATCGAATTTTTCCAATCAACCAGAGGAGGAAATGCGCAATGACCATCAAACCTTATCCGCTGCACTTCAAACCGGAGTTCAAAGAAAGAGTATGGGGCGGCCGCGCGCTCGAGCAGTTCGGCTACGACGTTCCGGAAGGCCACATCGGCGAAGGCTGGATGATCGCCGATCACGCGAACGGCGTCTCCCACGTCCTTAACGGCGAGCTTGCCGGCCAAGGCCTCGACCAGATCCGCGAGAAGCTCGGCGCCGAATGGTTCGGCTCCGCCGGCAACCGCTCCGGCAACGGTCGCTTCCCGCTTCTGATAAAGCTTCTGGATTGCAACGACGACCTGTCCGTGCAGGTTCACCCGACCGACGATTACGCCGGACTGCCGAAGGGCGAGCTCGGCAAGACCGAAATGTGGTACGTGCTCGACGCGAAGCCGGGCGCGAAGATCATCTACGGCCTGCAGCCGGGCGTCACCCGCGAATCGTTCGCGGCCGCGATCGAACGGAACCGCATCATGGACACCCTGCAAGAGGTATCCGTCCAAGCCGGCGATACGTTCTACATCCCGGCGGGAACCGTCCATGCCCTGTGCGCGGGCGTGCTCGTCGCGGAGATTCAGCAGAACTCCGACACGACCTACCGCTTGTACGACTATGACCGTCCGGGCTTGGACGGCAAGCCTCGCGAGCTTCACATCGAGGATTCCCTGAACGTCACCGCCTACGAAGGTGCCGGTGCGACCCGCATGAAGACGGACGGAGCGAAGCCGAACGAGTGGCTGACGCTGGCGGAGTCCCCGTACTTCATTACCGATAAAGGAGTCGTAACCGGCTCTTGGAAGCAAGAAACGTCGCCGGATAGCTTCGACATCCTGATCGTCGCGGAAGGCAAAGGCTCCATCGGCTGGGGAACGGAATCGATCGATGCCAAGGCGGGAGACTGCTTCCTGCTTCCCGCGACCTTGGGAGCTTATTCGCTGGACGGCAGCTTCACCGTGCTCCGCAGCCGCGTTCCCGGCACTAACTAAATATCGGCCCATGCGAAAGGAAGTCGTGCGATGCTGCGTCAAACGTTGATTTTAACCGGACTGGGACTTGCCATGTGGGCGGTCTCCCTGCTATTCTTCCTGCTGTTCGGAGACTGGCTGCTGGTGAACACGGAGGAATCCGGCTTCGGCTCCTCGCTGTTCCTGCTCGAAGCGCTGACGGTTCTTGTGCTGATCGGGATCTCGCTGGTCGTCCGGCTGCGGCTGTTCCGCGAGCCCGGCTCGGCGACCCGGCTCGGCTTCATCAGCACGCTCATCGGTCTTCTGCTCAATACGATCGTCGTCTGGAACCGCGACAGCGTGTTTACGAAGTTCGACGAGGGGCAGCACCAAGCCTTCACGATCTGGATGACGCTAGCCTACGCCTTCTTCCTTCTCGTGCCGGCGATCACGGACCGTCTCGTCCGGACGAAGGACGCGCCCCCGGTCCAGCCGAGCGAGCCCGCTCCCGAGGGATACGAGACCGAGTCGGCGGAGTAGAATTTCATCTATGAATGAGAGAAACACCTGCCCGAGGGCAGGTGTTTCTTTTGATATTCAGGCGGCCATCAACAGAATGTCCCTTGTCCGCTTCCTGCCGCTCTAACCCGAAATCGTCGGGTTACAGAGCCGAATCTGATGCTTCTTGCCGCTCTAACCCGACACCATCGGGTTACAGAGCCGAATCTGATGCTTCCTGCCGCTCTAACCCGACATCATCGGGTTACAGAGCCGAATCTGAAGCTTCTCGCCGCTCTAACCCGACATCATCGGGTTACAGAGCCGAATCTGAAGCTTCACTCGCCCTGAACCGGCCTCTCGAAAATAATCTCGTATTGAGTCGGTTTGCCGTGTCCGTTGTAATTAGTGGGCAGCACTTGGACAAGGCGCCAGCCTTGCTTGGCGTACTCGACTATCGTTTCTTGATGGGTCGCGGAGGTGAAGAAGCCCCCGAGAGAAGTCTCCACGAAAACATATTCGTACATCCCGTTCCCCGCCTTTCAAATATATGGAAATTCCAATGCGATTCCGAGGACGACTAGCCCGACGATCAAAGGGATCGAATTCCGGAGCCTGACCCGTTTACTGCGGGTAAATAGAACATAGAGAAAAGAGACGACCAGCAACCCATAAAACAAGGCATAAGCCAAGAAACCCAAGAAGAACGCGATAAATCCGGTTAACTCGTCGGCAATCGTCCAGCGCAAGACATGGAAAATAAGGAGTAACGCGTAGCTGACGCCGCTCAGCGCCAACATCAGCCGGAAATACAGCTTGGACTTTTCCTCCCTTACCGCTTGTTCCATGCTCTGATGCGCCTCCATCCGTCCAATGATCGTTATCCGATTATTTTCCGCAAATAGTGCCGTTTGAAGCCTTCGGGGAAGCCTTCCAACGTACCGAACAGCTCAAAGCCTTGCTTCTTATAAAATTCCGGGGCTTGGAAATCCCAAGTGTCCAGATGGATGAGCCGGCAGCCTTTGGCCCGTACCCTCTCTTCCAGCTCCTTCAGCAGCTTCGAGCCGTAGCCTTGGCCTCTGAGTTCGTCGCTGATCCATAGCACATGAATGAACAATGCGTAGCGGTAAAGGATGCCCGTCGCCCCGCCGTGGATTCGCCCCTCCCGATCCTTCAGGAACAGCTGGACCGTTTCCGATACGGGCTCCTGAGCCGTAGGGGCTGTCGTCCGGTTAAACGAATCGATCCTCTCGATCAGAAATTTTGCATCCGCTTCCTGTCCTTCATCCGTAAAAAACAAAGAGTTCATTGCTTAATCTCCTACTCGTAGATGATTTTCTTAAGCTTCTCGCTCGTTGCCTGGGAGATCCTATAGCCTTGGCTCGTATTTGGCAACTTCAACAACAGACCGTTCTGCGGGCTATCCGTATTTGCGATGTTGAAATGATACTCCGAGGAGCTTCCGTCCTTCATCCGAAAAGTCATCAGAAAGATGGCGCCGTAATCCAACTCGCCCTCCATTTTTTCCGCTTGGTTGACGGCTTTCGCGAAGAGCGCAATGGACGCTCTATCCTCGTAAACCTTCTTGTCGAACGGCTTAACTTCCATTCTCAAGCACTCCTGAATGCACTCGAGCGTAACGCTCTTAACTTCGCTCGCATTTACATTTGAGCATCCGGCAACGGCAATCGAACCCATCAGGAAGAGTATCGCCATTCGGAAAAGCCGCATCGCCCGCTCCTCCTTATTTTCCGATTATACGCTCAATGCCCGGTTAAACTCCTTGAATCTCGTTCCTTGATACATGAGCTCCCCCGTATCTCCTACCGCGATCAAGCCGTATTGGTTCGCTCTCACTTGCAATTCAATTCGGGTATGGTCCTCGAACTCGAAGGTGATGTAGTAACTCGTGTTCGCGCTGGAATCCCCGGAGCCTCCCCACACCTCGGTACGCTTGTCGACGACCCGGCAGGGTCGCTGCATAAGCTCCGCCGCATTGTTGGAGGTCCACGTCGTTAAGCCTTTGCCGATGACATAGAGGAATCCCCCAACCACCAATACAATCACCAAGCCGCCGAAAATCTTAAAAAACGCCGGCATCTCGCCAAGCATATCCCCGAAACCCGGTTCTCCGAAATTCGTCCCCATTTTGCTCCTCCCAGTAGGCCATTATCGCTCGGTTAACGACCCGTCGAATAAATCGCGTTGTTCCTTAGGTACTTCGATGACGTTCTGTATCTTGTAGGATTGGGTCTCAGGATCGTTCACGATCTCCAGAAGGAGGATTCGGTCGCCCCTCTTCAAAAAACTATACGTTCGGATTTCCGTGGCTCCGGTATCGTTCTCAGGTTTCATCTGATCGAAGTATTTCTTGGTCAATTCCCCTTGCTTCGGCTCCGTAAAGTAAGAACGCCATTGTTCGAAATTCTCGATACTGATGGCATACGCAGCAAGACTAGCCAGGTTCTCCGGGGTATCCGGTCGGACGGACTTGCCCGAAGAGCATCCGACGACGGCGACTAGTAATAGGGGCAGCAGCAGGATCAGGAAGTATCTTGGCCTCAATTCGGCTTCGACTCCTTTTCGAGGTTCGCTTCAATCTCGACCCATCGGATAGCTTCGTTTTCCTCCAAACAATCGTTTATGCTTCTCATCGATGCTTATCCTCCAAACAGAATGTCCATGATGGTGCCCATTTTTCCGGCTTTGTGCCCGTTCAGAATGTCCGGGTTATACACTTCGACGAAGCCGCAGTTCGTGCAGGAGACGAACAGAAAATGATTGTGCTCGATATCGAACAGCTTGCTAAGGCCGGTTCCCGTCATCGCGACTTCTTTGATTTCGCAGTCGTCGTGCTTGCATTTGGAGCATTTAAAGCTGTCGCGAATCATGTCCTCTGCGTTGGCGTAAGGCTGCTCATCTTCCAGAAAATCTTCCTCGTCGACCTCGTCCAACCTGCGTTTGCATTCCGGGCATCTGCCGTTCGCGATCTCTACTTCGCTATAGCAGTACGGGCATTCGATCATGGGACACCTCTCCTATGCCATTACGTAATCTGTAAGAATTCCTGCGAACATTATAGGCAGAGCCATCGACAATTTGACTTTTTTATCGTTTATCCCGGTCTTTTCGCCGATTAATATGACTACCGCGATCACTAAGAGAAACAGGAGCGATTCTGCATAAATGTCTGTTTTGGAAGAGGGGAAGCTGTTGTAAACCCATTGAACGGTTCCCGAGAGCACTCCCACAGTAAAAACGAACAGAGGAATCCTGAGCTTCCTGGTTCTCCCCCTTGCAAAATCCCTTTATTAGCTTAACTCCAAATCATACCTATTGGTTTCTAAAAAAATGCTTAACTCCTAAGGAATCTCATGGTAAATCCGAATCTCGGTGATCTCGCCCTCGGCTACTTCGAACCATAGACGGTTGTATCGCTCCCCGTCGCTCATCAGGTAGGCGCCGTTATTCTCGTCCGTTCTTCCGTCGGGAGCCAGCTGAATATCCGGATAGGCCGCCTTCAAATCGGACACCGAATCTCCAACGGATATGCCTCTTGAAGTGCTGTATCGATCCTTCGTGAGCTTCATGCTCAGAATCCAGAATCGATCCTCCTCTTGACTCGGCGAGAACAATTCGATATCCAGGCCGTCATAGGTTATATATTTCGTACTTGAGCCGTTAAGCGTATCCGCATTCGTCAATATATCGCTCTGACCGGATGTCGGACTCCCTAGAATCTTTTCCAGGTCGACTTCGTCACTCCAGTCCTGCAGGGCAAGAAACGTCCCGTTCGCATCGATGGCGTAGTCGTTGGACTTCTCGGGGACGACGTCAACTGTCGCGTTAGGCGGGAGAGCCCCTTTCTGCTGGCCGATGACCTTTCCTTCAAGGGGATCGACGAAAACCCGGTACGGAGCGTTCGTACTTCCCCCCAGCATCAGCTTAAAACTGACTCGGGCAACCTCATCCGGTTTGCCATGCAGCACGCGCGCCTGAACGGCGGCAGCGATCTCCGACTCGCCAAGAAACTTTACTTCCGCTTGTTTCCACACGTCCGACGGCGCATTATTGATTATGACGTTAACCCCCGACGGCTCGACCCGGTAGCCGATATCCCCCTCGGACCCGATAACGTTATTCTTTACTTCCTCGCCTAGCGAGTTCCACGCCACTTCCCGAATCCGCTCATCGCTTAGGCGTTCAATCTTATTGGAGGAACAACCGCCCATTAAAATGCAAACCGCTATAAGCAGAATCCCTGCTCTCCTCAATCCGTTCACGCCCTATCATGTACAATCCCCCAGAACTAGAAGATTCATGGAATTAATCCCTGCAATAGTAAACGTGGCAAACGATCGATTAGTTGCGGTTTCGTCCGGTGCGCCCGTCCGCATTCTTTGATAAACTAACCCTATCGACAAAAAAAGGACTTCCGCAATGAGAAGCCCCGAGGGGAGAACGTTATGTCCAACAGTCCTTCTACCGAGCAGCATAGACGGGAGGCGCCCGCTTCCGTAGCCTGCCTCATCATTACCGTATCTGACACTCGTACGCCGGAGACCGACAAGAGCGGCCAGCTCGCGCAGACTCTTCTGGAGGAGAACGGGTACGTCGTCGCCGAGCGGAAGATCGTGCCGGACGAATACGAGAACATTAAGAAGCTGGTGGAGGAGGCCGCGGCCGATCCCGCCATCGAGGCGGTGCTCCTGAACGGCGGAACCGGAATCGCCGGAAGGGATACGACCTACGAAGCGGTTCGCGACGTTCTTCAGAAGGAGATGCCCGGCTTCGGGGAGATTTTCCGCATGCTGAGCTTCGCCGAGGACATCGGCTCCGCGGCGATCCTGTCGCGGGCCATCGCCGGAACGGTCGGCACGACGGCCGTGTTCTCGATGCCGGGCTCGACGGGAGCCGTGAAGCTGGCGATGACGAGGCTGATCGTTCCCGAGCTGCGCCACGTCATGCGCGAGCTTTATAAAGATTCCTTAAGGTAGCGCAACGCCTCGGCCGTTCCCGTACGGGAAGGCCGAGGCGCTGAATCTCCGTTTTACCGAAGCCTGGTCTCCGTCAGGCGGAATTGCCCGACGATATTCTGCAGTTCCTTCGTAATGACTTCCACGCTTTGGGAGGTATGGCGGACTTGGGAGATGTCCCCCGTCAGCATCTGGACGTTGTCCTCCACACGTCCCGAAATCTGACGGTTCTCCTTGCTCACGGCCGCCACCTTCTCCATCAGGGAGACCACTTCTCCGACCACGTCCTCGACCGTCCGGGTGCGCTTCGCCTCTTCCGCTTTAACCTCCGACAGAATGCCGCTGGCTTCATGCACGAGCTTGCCGCTCTGCTCGATTACCGCCGTTCCTTCGTCCATCAGTTCAAAAGCCTGCCGGGCGTTTTGCTGTATGAGCTCGATGATGCCGGCCACTTCTTCCGTCGACTGCTGCGTTAAAGAAGCCAGCTTGCGAATCTCCGACGCGACCACGGCGAAGCCTTTGCCTTGTTCGCCGACCCTCGCCGCTTCTATCGAGGCGTTCAGCGCCAACATGTGCGTCTGGCTCGAGATGCCCTCGATCGCCATCAGGATGCCGTTCACCTGCCGCGTGGTCTCGAGAAACTCGCGAATCGTCGCATTCGTCTCGCCGACCTTGACGGAAACATCGTTCATCGCTGCGCCGATCCGCTCCACCTCCTGCTGCAGAACCTCGATTTGCCTTGTCGCCTGCCTCTCAAGCTCATGAAGCGTGGCCTGCATTCGGTCGAACGTCTCTTTGGCGATGTCGATATCCTGCAGTTGGCTGCGGATGCTTCCGATCATGGCGCGAATGTTTTGCGCCACCTGCCCTGTCGATTGCTCCGTCGTCTCCGTAGTACCCAGCAGAACTTGCTGGTTCGACAATACTTCGGTGGCAGCCGCTTTCACTTGAATCATAATGCCCTCCAGCGAATCGATCATATTGTTGATCCATTTCGCCAATTCGCGAATCTCATCGTTATCCAGCTTTTCCGGCGAGAGCCGCTTCGTCAGGTCCCCCTTACCTTCCGCGTTCATTCGAATGAAGCGAATGATCCCTCGCAGCTGTCCGACGGTCCGGTCGACGCTCCGCTTGCCTGTCCGCTTCGCCGCCGCCAGACCGGCCAACAAGCAGAACGCAAACAGGCTGACCGCGGTCCATAAGGGCGAAGCCGCCGCGGCGACAAAATAGACGAGAAGCGCCGCCGCAGCGCTCTGGACGACCCCTGTTCCAACATGGGTTGCCCAATGCCGCCAGCTTAGACTGCGAATCCGATACACTTCTTCCAGATCCGCTTCGCACATCATTCCCCAAAGATCGGGGCTATGCGGAAGCCGCAGCGTCACTCCCTTGCCGATGACGGGAACGTGGCGATAGTCGCTATAGCCGGGAAACTCGACGAACAGATTGCTGCCGTTGCGAATCGTATTGCGAACTCCTTCATGAAGCTCGCCGGTCGATGGATCGGTGAACGCGAGCTCCAGCTCCGTATGCTCCTTCACCGATACGATGCCCCAGTCCGTCTTCACCCCGTCCTTCAGGTTCTCGCCGCGAGTGAACGTCCGATCCTCGAACCGGCTCCGCGACAGCGCCGTGCCCGGCGCGATTCTCGCGCTGAGCTTCGGCTGGGCCATAAAGATATAATTATCGCCGGAGTCGGGGTATACGTGGCCGGACTCTCTCTGGATCAAGTCTCCGATGACGTCGTTAGGCACCCTCCCGCATAAGTACCGAAGGCTTGTCCCATCCCGAACGATCGGATAAATAAAGAGAAGCGTCATCTTATCGTGAAAAGACGAGGATCTCGGCCCGATCGTCGCGGTCATCGGATCGGCGTACGGGCCGTACAGGCAAGGCCGATCTCCTCCGGCTTCCGAATAGTCCAACGCGGCGGCGAGCAAGCTCTCCGGCCCATACGCGACGCCCTCGTGCGCGGGATAAGTGCTGGCAACCACCTTCCGCTCCCGGTCAAGCACGAACAGCTCGGTCCAATCCGCTCCTTTGGCATAGATGGAAGCAAGCATCCGCTCAACGCCCTTCGCCGGGCCGCGCCTCTCCGTTCCCTCGGCAGCATGAGCAGTCGTCGCTTCCAGTTCGGTCTTTAGCCGCTCCAGATGACCCCAGTAATCGTTCGCCCAAGAGGTGAGAAGCTCCTTGCGCGTCTCCGCGATCCCTTCGAAAACTTGTTTGATGTCATTCGCCAAGCCCTTGTTCAAACGCCATGATCTCCACAGCGGCAATCCCTTACGGAAGCCGAGCCAGTTAAACAAATTGCTCACCCTTCGACTATGATTGTAGTTGCGACCAAATGGTATATTTAGTTACATGGACAGCCAATTCTTTTTTTTCGTCGCCTATGCGGCGCTTTTCGAAAAACCCGGACATAAAAAAGAAGCCGCGAGCGCGACTCCGCCTGCCGAGCCGAAAGTCATTCCTTGTGAGCTCGACATGAAGCGGTTGATTGGCGTTTGCTCGGGCTCAGCCCATTCGATATCCGGGCACAATCCGATCGTAATCCTCCGGAGTGTTGATATTCGTCACGAAGCTTAAATCGATCCCCACCTCCTTAAGCTCCGACTCTTCCGCTACTAGCGGCCGGATCGCTTCCAGCAGCTTCATCATTCTTCTCTCTCCGCGGTCTATGCACTCCCGCGTGTAGACGGAACAGTCGGAACGATAGACGGCTTGAAGAGGGTGCAAACGTCCATGAACGAAGGGCACGACCGCGTTCGCCCCGCTCTCGGCAAGCCTGCCGGCCATCCAGCTTGCCGCCTGCGGACTGACGAAGGGCATGTCGCAAGCCGACACCCACACGAGCGGCTCCTCCGCGCCCGTCAGCGCGGAATGAAGAGCCGAGAGGGGGCCGCTCCCCGGAAGGAAGTCCAAGCGAGTCGGCAGCTTCAGCATGGCGAATTCCTCCGCCTGCTTGTCGGAAGCTACGATAAGGGAAACGCGGTTGCAGCGCGCAGCCATTCGGCTCGCGATCGTGCGGATCAAAGGCGCGCCCTCGAACGGGAGCAGTCCCTTCGCCAGCCCTCCCATACGCCGTCCCGAACCGCCGGCCAGGATCGCTCCTTCCATCCCCCTTCCCTCCTCCCGATTTACGACCAAGGCTCGATCGCGACGGCGCTGACCTTAAAATCCGGCATTCGGCAAACCGGATCGAGCAGCGGATTCGTCAGAAGGTTGACGTTCTGAATGCCGCCCCAATGCATCGGAACGAACAAGGTGTCTTCGCGAATGCCGCTCGTTACCTTGCTTCGCACGACAGCCGTTCCCCTGCGCGAGCGTATCCTCACGAGAGCTCCGTCCTCGATGCGGTATCGGCGAGCCGTTGAAGGATGAATCTCGACGACGTTCTCGATCGCCCGCGCGGTGAGCGACGGGCTTCTCCTCGTCTGTACTCCCGTCAAGTAATGAGGCAGCAGCCGCCCGTTCGTCATGAGCAGCGGGTATTCCGGGTCGACATCCTCGCCCGGAGGCAGATTGTCGACCGGCAGCAGCTGCGCCCTTCCGTCCGGGTGAGCGAAGCTCTCCTCGAACAGACGCTGCGAGCCCGGATGGTCCGGCGAGGGGCAAGGCCAATAAATCCCTTCTTCTTGCCTGAGCCGCTCGTACGTAATGCCGTAATAATCCGCGACTCCGCCCTTGCTCGCGAGACGCAGCTCTTCGAAGATCTCTTCGGCGTGCGAGTAGGAGAACTTCTCTCTCTTCCCCCATCGCGCGGCCAGGTCGCACAGCCACTGCCAATCATGCCGGGCTTCTCCCGGAGCCGGCCGCGCCGCTTCCCGAAGCAGCACCCTTCCCTCGAGGTTCGTCAGCGTTCCCGCGTTCTCCATGTAGGAAGTCACCGGCAGCACGATGTCGGCCAGCTCGGCCGTCTCCGACAGGAACATGTCGGCGACCGCCAGGAATTCCAAGCTTTTCAGGCCTTCCTCCACGACTCCCGCGTTCGGGTTCGAGACGATCGGATTGGAGCCCATGACCAGCATGCCCCGGATATCCCGGCTTACCGTCAGCTCCATCATCTCGTAGGCAGATACCCCCTTGCCGGGAAGCTCCGCCGGATCGATCCCCCATACGCCGGCGACGTACTCGCGGTCCTCCGGGTTCTCGATCAGGCGATAGCCCGGGAGCTGATCCGCCTTCTGCCCATGCTCCCGGCCGCCTTGGCCGTTCCCTTGTCCCGTTACCGCCCCGTAGCCGGAGCCCGGACGGCCGATCTTGCCGGCGGCCAAAATCAGATTCAGGTAGGCGCGGACCGCCATATGACCGTCCCGATGCTGCTCGACGCCCCGGGCCGTGAAAACCATTCCCGTCCTCGCTCGACCGTAGGCGATCGCCGCCTTGCGAATGCTCGCTTCGGAGACTCCCGTCAGCTCGGAGATGTCCTGGAGCGAGAGCCCCTTCAGGTGGGCTTCGACGTCCGCGAATCCATTGGTCCTCTCCCGCAGGAACGCCCGATCCTCCAGCCTCTCCTCCAGCAGGACCTTAAGCAGGCCGTTCGCCAGAGCCGCGTCGGTGCCCGGACGAACCTTCAGGTGAAGATCGGCGATCGCGGTCGTTCCCGTCTCTCTCGGATCGACGACGATAAGGTAAGTTCCGTTCTCCTTCGCCCGGTTGAAGTAAGGCATCAGAGTCGGCTGGCATTCCGCGATGTTCGTTCCTACCAGAATGAGGCAATCCGTCTCGGGGATCTCCGATAAACGGTTCGTTAAGCCCCGGTCGATGCCGAACGCCTTGACGCCGGCCGATGCGGCGGCCGACATGCAGAAGCGGCCGTTGTAATCGATGTACTTCGTTCCGAGCGCCACTCTGGCGAACTTGCCGAGCAGGTAGGCCGACTCGTTCGTCAAGGAACCGCCTCCGTAAACGCCGACGGCGTCGCGCCCATGCTCCCGCTGGATCGCGCCCATGCGCTCGGCGATCGTCGAGACGGCTTCTTCCCAACTGACGCGGACGAACTTCCCGTCCTTCTTCGCGAGAGGATAGAGCACTCTCTCTCTCGACATGGCATGCTGATGGGCGTTTTGCCCTTTGACGCACAGCCTTCCTTCCGAGGCGGCGTTCATCCGGCCCTCGGCGCGATATTGGAACCGTCCGGACGGCAGCGGCTCCGAAACGACGTTTATCTTGCACTGCACGCTGCAGAACGGGCATTGCGTGCTCATCATGGGCAGTACCGCCGCCCCCTTGCGATCAATCTCCGGCATGACCTTCCCCCCATCCCGCTCCGATAGCGATTTTTGGATCCGACGCTCCCGCGGGCTTCTCTAAGAGCAAATCCACTCTTGCCTCGGGATCGAGCAATCTCTCCCGCACCCCGATCAGGCCGATTCGGTCCAGCCATCTCCACATCGGCTCTCCGTAATAAGCGCTGTTCCCATACCAGACGCAGCAGGCGACAATCAAATCGACGGCGGTGCCGAGCGACGGTTCTACCGCAATAAGTTGCGCTTGCCGAACCGGAATCGTCTCGTTCCCTCCCGCGTAAATCTCCCAGCCGGCCGGCGCCAGGGAAATGCCCAGCTCCTTGACGAGCAAGCCCCCTCTCCCTTTGGAGCCGACATCGACGGCGATCGTAAGCGGATTCGGCAGCCGGAGCCCGCTCAGCGAATGCTCAAGCGTAAGGCCGATCCCGGCCGCTTGCTCGAAGTCGCCTCCGGTTCCGTAAGAGAGCTTGACGGAGTCCCATTCCGCGCGCTTTTTATTCAAGCTCTCGCCGTCCCGCGAATAATAGAGGATAGCCGGCCTGCAGGACGTGCACCCGCTTGGCGTTCGCCAGCCAAGCTCGGCCATCGCTTGGTCGAGCCGCGCGAACCTTCTCTCCTCGAGAATGGCCTTCAAAGCGGAATGACCCAGCTCCGTGCAGCCGCACACCGCCGGCTCCTTCTCGACCGTCGCCTGTACCGCGCCGCTTTGCGCCAGCCTCAGGACGGCCGACACCATCGGCTTGCACCCTCCGCAGGAGCCGGACGCCTTCGTCCTCTCCTTGACCTCCTCCACCGTCTTCAGCCCGCCTTCTTGCACCGCTCGAATAATGGCGGCTTTGCTGACGCTATTGCAATTGCAGACGATCTCGCTCTCCGGCATGGAGGCCGCGGCGTCCTCGCCCCGATCCCCCCCTCCGCTCGAGAACGTTCGCGCGATCGCGGAGATATCCGTTCCCCGCTTCAGATGCTGAAGCAGCTTGCTTCCCTCCGAGATGTCTCCGTATAAGATGGCCCCCGAGATTTTCCCGCGGTCCGTCAGGATCTTCTTGTAAGTGCCCTGAATGCCGTCAAGGCTCTGATAGGCGATCTCCCCTTCGCCGTCGTCAATCCTGCCGACCGAATAGACGTCGACGCCGGAGACCTTGAGCTGGGCGTACGGGATCGAGCCGCGGTAAGGCTCCGTCTCGGCGTCGCACAGCCGTCTCGCCAGCACCTTGCCCTGCTCGTACAGCGGGGCCACGAGGCCGTAGACGATGCCTTCATGCTCCGCGCATTCCCCGACGGCATAAACGTCCGGCACGTTCGTCCGAAGATAGTCGTCGACGACGAAAGCCCGGTTCACATGGATGCCGCTCGTCTTCCCCAGCTCGACGTTCGGCCGAATGCCCACGGCCATGACGATCAGATCCGCGCGCTGTTTGCTCCCGTCCGAGAATTGAACCCCTTCCGCCCGTTTGCGTCCCAGAATCCTCTCGGTTAATTTGCCGAACAGAAATTGCATGCCTTGGCTTTCGAGTTCCTTGCGAAGCATCTCGGCGGACGTTCGGTCGAGCTGACGGTTCATCAGATAGGAGGCGTTATGAATGACCGTCACCTCCATCCCGAGGTTCAGCAGCCCGCGCGCCGCTTCCAGCCCGAGCAACCCTCCCCCTATGACGACCGCACGCCTGTACTGCCCTGCCGCCTCGACCATTTTCCGGCAGTCTTCCATGCTTCGAAAAGCGATCACGCCCGGCTTGCCGATGCCGGGGAGCTGAGGAATGAAAGCGGAGGACCCGGTCGCCAGAATGAGGCGGTCGTATTCGAGCCTGAGACCGGTTTGCGTCTCCACGAACTTGACGTCCGTGTCGACCCGGACCGCCTTCTGCCCGGCGAACAGCCGGATTCCCCGCTCCTCATACCACTGCCAAGGGTTCAGAATGATCTCCTCCATGGAGGCGTCTCCTTGGAGCACCTTCGACAACAGGATCCGGTTGTAATTCGGATGCGGCTCGCTGCCGATAATCGTAATCTCGTATTTATCGGGAGCCAGCTCGCAAATCTCTTCCACGCACCGGACTCCCGCCATCCCGTTGCCTACGACAACCAGCCTCATTTTGCTCATTGCGTCAGACTCCCCCATTCAAGCTTAAGTCAAACGAAGCCAGCGAACGCTCTGCCCCGCGGCCGCTCCTTGCCCTCCGGCGGGAATCATCGCGAGCGCTCCCGCCCCGGAGAAGGCCGCGATGTTGCCCGATCGATCGTTCGGCAGCGGAGTCAAGCTCCACGCGCCGCCGGCCGGACGAACCCGGGAACGAATGTATCTCGGATAAGGACAGGGCTTGGAGACCCCCTCCTCCAGCACGCCCGACTCCCATTCGTTTAAGTAGGAATCGGACCCATAAGCTTTTCTCACGTAAGGTTTCACCAGCAGCTCCAAGCCCGCGAAGCAAGCGGACGGATTGCCCGATAAGGCGATCAGCGTCTTGGCCCCTCTCGCGTATGCCGATGTCGGCGTTCCCGGCCTCATCAGCACCTTGGTGAACAGCGGCTCGGCTCCCGCCAGTTCGGCCGCGGGCTTGGCATAATCGTAGCGCCCGACGCTCACTCCCCCGGTCGTCACGACCAAATCCGCGGTTTCCCAAGCTTGGTCGATAAGACGCGCAATCTCATCCTCCCTGTCCGCGCAAGGCGGAAGTCGGCGAACGGTCGCTCCCATCTCCTTTAAGCTGGCTTCGAGCATAAAACCGTTCGAATCGTAGATGCGTCCGGGTAGCAGCGGCTGTCCAGGCAGCACGAGCTCCTCTCCGATCGGAAGGACGGCGACCGTCGGCTTCGTATGCACCGACACCCTTTCGAAGCCGAAGGAAGCGAGCAGCGCCATCTCCTTAGGTCCGATTCTCTTCCCCTGCTTCAGCAGCAGGCTGCATTCCGGAATGTCCTTGCCCGGCTCCGCGATGTGCTGCCCCCGTTCGGCCGGACGGTCGATCTGAGCGACGCCGATCCCATCCTCCCCGATCACTCGCCGAACTCTCTCTTGAATGATGATGGAATCGAAGGAGGCCGGGACCGGCGAGCCCGTGAACACCCGAACGGCCGAACGTTCGGAGGAGAAGCCTTGAACGCCTTCCGCGCTCTGGCCGGCCTTGAGCTCCGACTCGACGAACAATAGAACGGGCTGTTCCGGGGAAGCGCCCAGCGTATCGATCGTCTTCACCGCATACCCGTCCATCGCCGCCCTTCGGAACGGAGGCATCGAGAAAGGGCTGACATAGGCTTCGGCCGCCGTCCGGCCCAGCGCCTGGGACAGCTCCACGACTTCCTTGCCCGGTGGGAGCGCCCTCGATACGAGCAGACCTTCCGCCTCTTCCACCGATACGACGCCGTTCCTCGTTTTCTCTGTCGCTTCGATCATTCGAATTCCCCCTCCATCGAAAACACCATCGAATCGCTTAAAAAAAGCATAAAAGCCCGTCCCTTGCAGCAAGGGTACGGGCGTCATCGCCATTGTCGGGCACTTCGTTGTGCGACCTTTTATTCCATTGAATATAGAGTACGCGGCAATCTTCATAATGTCAATACAAATGTCACATTATATGACGTAAGTGCCGAATAAAAACACAAAATCGGAGGGTGAATCGTTTATTTTCAGAAAATTTGCGTGATGTATATTGACATCAAAAAATCGATTTTCTATAATTCAGCTTGGGTTCACAATGACGTGACCGAAATATTCCCGGCGAGCACAGAGGCGTGCCGCCGTTAGGCAATGGGGCCGCAGTTTCCTTCCTAAGGGAGGAGTGCGGCCTCTTCTTGTTCAATCAGCCTTTCAGTGGAAATTACACTAGGACTCTTCAGGGTCCGGATTGAAGGAAAGGGGAGTTATTCTCGATGGAAAACGAAAACAAAAGCTTCTGGAAAAGCGGACATAAACCTACCTTATTCAGCGCCTTCCTGTACTTCGATATGAGCTTCATGGTATGGGTGCTGATCGGCCCTCTTGCCGTCGTCATCATGCAGGATTATCCGATGGACCCCGTACAGAAGGCCAACCTCGTCGCCCTTCCCGTTCTGGGAGGCTCGATCCTTCGTCTCGTTCTCGGCTTCCTCACCGATTATATAGGAGCGAAGCGAACCGGGCAGATCGGCATGCTGCTGACGACCATCCCTCTTATCTGGGGCTGGCAGTTCGTCAACTCCCTGGACCAGCTATATATCGTAGCCCTTCTGCTCGGCATCGCCGGCGCTTCGTTCGCCGCCGCTCTTCCTCTGGCCAGCCAGTGGTACCCGAAGCAGCACCAGGGTCTGGCCATGGGGATCGCGGGAGCCGGCAACAGCGGCACCGTCTTCTCCACCTTGTTCGCCAACCGGCTCGCTCAGCATTACGGGAGCTGGGAAGTCGTCTTCGGACTCGCTCTCATTCCGATCCTGACCGTATTCGTTCTCTTTACGATCTTCGCCAAGGACAGCCCGAACCGCCCCGCTCCCAAGAAACTGTCCCACTACGGCAAAGTGCTTAGCCAGAGAGACGCTTGGCTGTTCTGTATCCTGTACAGCGTGACCTTCGGCGGATTCGTCGGCCTGTCCAACTACCTCACCATCTTCTTCAACGCCCAATACGACCTCTCGGCCGTACGCGCGGCCGACTTCACGACGCTTTGCGTCATCGCCGGAAGCTTCTTCCGCCCGATCGGCGGTGTCCTGTCCGACAAGCTCGGAGGCGTGCGAATGCTCACCATCCTGTATGCGGGCGCGGCTATCATGCTCGCTTGCGTCTCTTCGCTTCCTCCGCTCGCTCTCGTCATCGTTCTGCTCTTCGTCGGCATGATGTGCCTCGGAGCCGGCAACGGAGCGGTATTCCAGCTTGTCCCCCAACGATTCTCCAATGAAATCGGGATCGTCACGGGAATTGTCGGTGCCGCCGGCGGCCTCGGCGGCTATGCCCTCCCGCTGATTCTCGGCAGCCTGTACAAGTCGACCAACTCCTACACCCCCGGCTTCCTTATCCTTAGCGGCATCGTCGTCCTCAGCATGATCATGCTGATGGTCGTGCAGAACAGCTGGAAAAAAACTTGGAGCGGGCAAGGCGGGACCGCGAAGATCGAAACGGTCGGTCAGGCAAGCTAATAGCTCCGCAACAAAGAACCCCGATGTCTCTACGCGAGACATCGGGGTTCGTCTTGCTTGCCTATAGATTACGGATAACGATCCGTTCCGATCAGTGGCCCATGCCGCCGCGGGTCTCGCCTTCCGGCGCCTTCGTCTTGCGGATGAAGAGGCCGAGCACGAGCGCGACGAGCGCGATGATGAAGCCGATCCAGAACGCGCTGTGCAAGCCTTCGATCAAGCCTTTGGCCATCTCGAGCGGGTTCTGAGGATCGCTGGACGTCTTCAGGTAATCCTTCTGGCCGTTCGACATGATGCTGATGAACAGCGCCGTGCCGATCGCGCCGGATACTTGCTGCAGCGTATTCAGTATCGCCGTTCCGTGCGGATACAGATGGCGCGGCAGCTGGTTCAGACCCGTCGTCTGCGCCGGCATCATGACCATCGAGAGGCCGATCAGCAGAACGATGTGAACCGTGATCAGGTAACCGTTGCTGGTCGTCTCGTCGAACCCGGTGAACAAGAAGATGGACAGCGCCACGATAATGAGACCCGGAATAACGAGCACGCGCGGTCCGAACTTGTCGAACAGCTTGCCCGAGATCGGAGCCATGATCCCGTTTACGACTCCGCCCGGCAGCATCGTCAGGCCGGACTTGAACGCCGTCATGAACAGGACGCCTTGCAGGAACATCGGAAGCAGCGTCATCGTGGAGAACAGCGTCATCATGATGACGAAGAGCAGGACGGTCACGAGCGCGAACATCGGATACTTGAATGCGCGCAGATCCATGACGGGATCCTTAAGCTTCAATTGACGGAAGATGAAGATAACGAGAGCGACAAGGCCGACGCTAATCGCCCAGATAACTTCCGAATGACCCCAGCCGCCTTCTCCGGCTTTGCTGAACCCGTACACCACGCCGCCGAAACCGATCGTCGAGAGAATGATCGACAGGACATCGACCTTCGGCTTCGTCACTTCGGATACGTTCTTCATGAAGACCGCCGCGAAGATGATCGAGAACACCGCGATCGGGATGACGAGAATAAACAGCCAGCGCCAGGACAGCGAGTCCATGATCAGACCGGACACCGTCGGACCGATCGCGGGCGCGAACATGATGACGAGACCGATGAGTCCCATCGCTCCGCCCCGGCTCTCCGGAGGGAAAATCGCAAGAATCGTGTTCATCATGACGGGAAGCATAAGGCCCGTTCCGAGAGCCTGAATGATCCGGCCGGTAAGCAGCAATTCGAATCCGGGAGCGATCGCCGCGATGACCGTTCCGACAAGGAACAGGATCATGGCCGACAAGAACATCTGCCTGGTGGTGAACCATTGCTGAAGCACGGCCGTTACCGGCACGAGCACGCCGATGACGAGCATGTACGCGGTGGACAGCCATTGGATCGTGGAATAAGGAACGTTTAAGGCAGTGACCAATTCGGGAAGCGCGTTCCCGAGCAACGTCTCGTTAAGAATGGCAACGAAGGCTCCGATAATAAGCGCGAAAACGATCGGTCCGCGCTTGATGCGGCTCAGATCGACGCCGGAACCGCTTTGGGTTGCGCTTGCAGTACTCATGGTTGGTGGTTTTCTCTCCCTCTTCTATCTTTTTTCTACACTTGTATGTCTAAGCCTACAGATGTATAGTTTCCAATATACTAGTTAGTTTGCCCAGCGCTCAAGATTCAAATTAAGCGAAGTTGTAGAGTAATCTACAGATGGGGGTCATATGTCGAAAAAAAATTCAGAATCCGCCTCGACCGATTTGCGGGTAAGACGCACTCATAAGCTGCTGTGGGAAGCTCTTTTGCGGTTGTTCCAGCGCCATCCTTACGAATCCATCACCGTCCAGCAGATCTGCGACGAAGCGATGGTGCACCGGACGACCTTCTACAACCACTTCGAGGATAAGGATCACTTGCTGATGTACGGATTGGAACAGATCGATAAGCAATTCAGCCAGGAATCCGTTCGGGATCGCTTGCTGAAACCTACGCAAACAGCCGAGAAAATTATGGATGAGAACAAATTCACCCCTTTGAAGACAAGCGAATCCGACGGCAAAATCTCTCGAATGCTGTACAAGCACGGGATGGAAGGACTCAAGAAAGACCTGAGGGAGCTCGAGGAGTCGGGAGTGAAGTTCCCGCTTCCCCTGGAAGTGATCGCGGCGTTCGTCTCCGGAGCCCGAATCGCCCTTTGCGCGTGGTGGATGGAGAACGGCAGGAAGGAATCCGCCGCTCAAATCGACGAATACCTTCAGCAGATGATCAACCCGAAGCTGTTCTCCAAGGACGCATAAAGGCTTGCCCCGCGTTCGGTTTACTGGGCGGCCGCGAGGGGAAGAGGAATCGGCACGAGCCGCGCCGGCTCCTCTTCCCCTCCGAATACGGCGACGAGAAGGGTCTGGGTCCCGGCGTCGTACTCCTTCTTAGCCACCCATGCCTCGTAATCGAACGGAATCCTCTCCAGAACGAGCTTCTTGGCCGCCTCTCTCTCCTCCATGCCCAGCCGCTGCGCGGCACGTTTCAGATCCGCCGTCCAGGTCGTCTTTTCCAATCGTTCGGCGTCCCACCAAATCTTGCGCGGTTTGTACTTATGTTGAAGGAAATAATCCGCTTTAAGCAGCGCCAGCGCCAGCTCCATGTTGAGCTCGGGATTCGCGTCATCCTGCAGGAACGACCAGAGCCTGATGAACAAATCCTCCAGCTGGTGGCCGATTCTCTGCCATCCCTTTCCTTCCCAATAATCACCGAATCTCTGGAAAAAGTCAAACGGAGACGGGTAAGCCGTATCCACCAAATATTCGATCGTCCGGTCCATCCGGTGCGCGTTCCAATATTTCTCCAGCACGTCTTCCACCCGCTTGATTCTCACGATGTCGGAGAAAGGCATCAGCTCGTTGCTGAGCATCTCGTACGGAGCCCGATCCATGAACACATAGCCGTACTTTTCCGCGTCTAGCCGAAGCCCGGTTCCCCGAAGCATCTTAAGAAAGCCGAGCTGAAGCTCCTCCGGACGCAGCGCGAACACGTCGTTGAACGTTTTCCGGAACGTGTCGTAGTCCTCATGCGGAAGACCGGCGATCAGGTCCAAATGCTGGTCGATCTTGCCGCTCTCCTTCACCTTGGTCACCGTGCGGGTCAGCTTGCTCCAATTCTGGCGCCGCTTGACGGCCAGGTTCGTCTCGTCGTTCGTCGACTGGACGCCGATCTCGAAGCGGAAGATGCCCGGCGGCGCGTTCTCGGAGAGAAAGTCCAGCACCTCGGGCCGCATGATGTCCGCCGTAATCTCGAATTGGAACACGCAGCCCCGGTGATTGTCGATCAGGAATCGGAAAATTTCGAGCGCATACTCGCGTTTGATGTTGAACGTCCGGTCGACGAACTTGATCAGCTTGGCTCCGCTGTCGATCAGATAGGTCAGGTCGGCTTTGACCCGATCCATATCGAAGTAACGCACGCCCACCTCGATGCTGGACAAGCAGAATTGGCAGCTGAACGGGCAGCCGCGGCTCGTCTCGAAGTACACGACCCGGTTGGCGAGCGTCGGCAGATCCTCCTCGAAGCGGTAGGGCGAAGGGATGGCGTTCAGATCCAGCTTCGGGCGGCCCGGATTCACGATGACTTCCCCGTTCTTGCGGTAGGCGAGGCCGAACACGAAGTGGAACTTGCGATCGCCCTCCAGCTCCCGCAGCAGGTCGCGGAACGTCTCTTCCCCTTCGCCGACGACGATGTGGTCGACCGACGGCAGACGGTTCATCCAGTACTCGGTGTCATAGCTTACCTCCGGGCCTCCGAGCACGATCGTCGCCTCGGGCAGCACCTTGCGAAGCATGTCGATGACGGTGATCGTCTCTTCGATGTTCCAGATATAGCAGGAGAAGCCGACGACGTCCGGTTTGCGCCGGTACAAGTCCGCAACGATGTTCATCGCCGGATCCTTAATCGTATATTCCGCCATATCCACCTTGAACTCGGGCTCGGCATACGCCTTGAGGCAGCGCAGGGCAAGCGAGGTATGGATAAACTTGGCGTTCAGCGTCGCGACGACGACGTTCATAAGCTAGGTTCCTTCTTTCCGATAAAAGCATTTGACTTCGATTCCCTTATTGTAACGGATATACGGCTCCGGTGGAAATTTTATGGTCTCTTGCATTGGATTCAGTTGAGTAACTACTACTCATCTTGATGCACATGCGTCGGTAGCGTTTAAGAAAGGTATCAAAAAAAACAAAGAGCCAGCTCCCCGCACGCCCCAACGAGCGATACGGGAAACCGGCTCTTTTAATAACCCTTAAACTTCCAATCCGTCGTCGGCGATGACCTTCTGGATGAAGTAGTAGCTGTCCTTCGGGTGACGCTCGAGCGTCTCGTAGTTCGTGTACACGATGCCGAAGCGCTTCTTGTAGCCTTCCGCCCACTCGAAGTTGTCGAGCAGCGACCAAGCGAAGTAGCCCTTCAGTTGAACGCCGGACTCGATCAGGCGATGCAGCTGGATGAAGTGCTTCTTGTAGTAGTCGGCGCGAAGCGCGTCATGCACGCGATTGCCTTCGGCGAGTTCGTCTTCGTAGCAAGCTCCGTTCTCCGTGATGTAGATCGGAATGTCGCCGTACTCGTCCTTCACCCAAGACAGAACCTTGTACAGGCCGTCCGGATAAACGTTCCAGTCCATGAACGTCTTGTCGAAGCCGACTTGGACGTCTTCGCTGTCGAACAGGCCCTCGTCCTTCTTGTAGCGCGTGTAGCCGCCGCTGTAGAAGTTGACCCCGATGAAGTCGATCGGCTGCGAGATCGTCTCCATGTCTCCGTCTTGAATCGGCACTTCGGCGCCCTTGGAGCGGTACCAGTCGACCATGAACTGCGGGTAAGTGCCCTTGAGCGTCGGCTCCATGAACCACTCGTTGTAGTAAGCGCGGCTGCGGCGAGCGGCTTCCACGTCCTCCGGCTTGGTGGTGAGCGGTTCATACCAGTACAGGTTGTGAGTCGTGCCGATTTGGCCTTCGATTCCGAGAGCGCGGAACTTCTTGACCGCTTCCCCGTGGGCGACCATGCAGTTATGGGCGACGGTCACGGCGAGCTGCAGGTCTTTGTTCCCCGGCGCATGGGCGCCGATGTAGTTCGACAGGAACGATACGCACCAGGTCTCGTTGAACGTAATCCACTGCTTGATTTTCCCGTTGAACTCTTTGAAGATCACTTCCGCATACTTCACGAACGCATCAATCGAATCGCGGTTCGCCCAGCCGCCCTTGTCTTGCAGAGCTTGCGGGAGATCCCAGTGGTACAAAGTAACGGCCGGCTCGATGCCTGCGGCAAGCAGAGCGTCGACGACTCGGCGGTAGTAATCGAGACCCTTCTCGTTCACTTCGCCCGTTCCTTGCGGGAAGATGCGCGGCCATGCGATGGAGAAACGGTAAGCCTTGACGCCCAGTTTCTTCAGCAGAGCGACGTCTTCTTCATAACGATGGTAGCTGTCGCAAGCGACATCGCCGTTGTCGTTGTTCACGACCTTGCCTGGAGTATGCGAGAACGTGTCCCAGATGGACAGGCCGCGGCCGTCCTCTTGATATGCACCCTCGATCTGATACGAAGCCGTTGCCGTGCCCCAAACGAAATCAGACGGGAAATTTAACTTAGCCAACGTAAACCCCTCCGCGCATAATAATGGATGTACAACGTATAAAACGTTTTCCTTGATTCATTGTAATTCATTTCGGCGGAAAAGGCATACGGGAAACATGTGCGATGTTGGCGAGTCTTTATTCGAATTGGCTGTAGCCGCTGCGATCCGGTTACCCGAGCAAGGACTTGGCTTTCTCCTCCAGTTGATCGCGGAAAGCCTGAACTTCCGGGATACTCGATTGCCCGCCGCTATCTCCCTTGCGGAACACGTATCCGTCCGTCTTCGCGAGCACGTCCAGGAACTCCTGGGCAAGCTTAGCCGTCGCCGTATCCGGATTCTCGCTGACTATTTTCTCGTAGAGCTCGGTGATGTCCGGCTTTACCTTGTACGTATCGAAATCGAAAATCGGCGTGTTATCGAGACCATAGAGCAGGTTGGTCAGGTAAAGAAGGTATCTCTCCGTCGCCTTGGCCTTCTCCGGCGAATCCGGATAATCCTTCACGAATCGCTCCGCGGTCAGCGTCCGGTTCGCCAGCTCCTCCCAAGAGATCGTTAGCCCGCCGTCGGCCGCCCTTTTCTGATCCGATTCCAATGCCAGCAGCGCCACGTAATCCTTCATGGCGGGGCTCGCGTAAGAATCGAACCTCTTCAGCTTGCCGTAATCCACGACGGGAAAAGCAAACCCTTCGGCCGTCTCCAGCTTAAAGCCTCCGTCCAGCGCGGCTTGCACCTTCTCGCGGGCGGCTCCGTCCTCGATGGTCGAAAGCTGATCCTCGGTGAACGGCCACTGTACCTTCTGAAGCTGCTGCTGCAGCTTCTCCTCTTCGAAGCTCGACTGCATCTCGCTCAGATTCGTTTCATAATAAGCGAGAAGCTGACGCAGCATCTCGTCCGCCGTGTCCTTGGATACCTTCGGCAAATCGGCGTCCAGCTGGGCGTTCAGGTCGGCATAGGAAGCCTTCTCGCTAATCTTCCCTTTAAATGCATCGAGTATCGCGCCGTCCTCCGAACCGGACGTAGGGGCCGTGGTTGCGGACGAGGACGCGGAAGGGGAAGCGGAAACCGCTGCCGATGGCGAGCTTGGCGACGGGGTCCCCGAAGAATCGGCGTTGTTATTGTTCGTGCAGGCGGACAAGCCCGCTACGACGATAGTCGAAGCCATCGCCACGATCAGAAGCTTGCTGTTTCTCTTGTTTGTAAAGTTTGTTTTCATTTTAACACCCTCCTCACCCCTTACAGACGAACCGAAACCGTGCAAGGTTGCCAATCATCCCCCGGATTGTAAGCTGCCATTTTCTTCACGCCCGATGCTTGAACCGGGGATTGCAATTGTCGTTTATTTGGGCTACAAAGAATAGAGATGCAGATCCGATGAAGAAAGGGGCTGGCAAGGATGAGTTATAGGGAGACGGAATGGCGAATGCGGGACGACACCCGCATGTTCGCCTGCGAATGGCTGCCGGAAGACCCGTCGCGGGCGAAAGCCTTCATCGGTCTGGTTCACGGGATGGGCGAGCATACCAGGCGCTATGCCCATGTCGCCGAGATGCTCGTTCGGGAGGGTTATATCGTCTGGGCGTTCGATCAATACGGCCACGGGAGAACGCCGGGCAAACGCGGCCATGCGCCGGGCTACGACGCTCTCCTCCAAGGTCCCGATTTGCTGATCGCCGAAGCCTCTCGCCGTTATCCCGACCTGCCGGCGTTTCTCTACGGACACAGCATGGGCGGCAACGTGACCCTGAATTATCTGCTGCGCCGCCAGCCGACTATCGCCGGAGCGGTCGTATCGAGCCCTTGGCTTAAACTTGCGTTCAGCCCGCCGCCTCTAACCGCTCTCGTGGGCCGGATCGTGGAACGAATCTATCCGCAGTACTCCAACCATCGCCCTCTTGTCGCCGAGCGCTTGACCTCGGATCCCGCCATGATCCGTAGGATCGCCGAAGACCCGGACGGTCACGGCTATATTACCGCCGGTTTCTTCTACGGAGTAAGCCGCGCCGGCCATTGGGCGATCGCGAACGCGGGCAAGCTCTCCGTTCCGGTGCTTCTCATGCACGGAAGCGACGACAAGGTCACCTCGCTCGAAGCGAGCCGCCAATTCGCCGCCCGCGCGGGGAGCCGCTGCAAGCTGGTCGAATGGCCGGGATTTCGCCATGAGCTGCACAACGAGACGGAGCGGGGAGCCGTGTTCGCGGTCATTCGCCAGTGGCTTGGAGAGAAGGTCGAGGAATTTAACCGCGATTGACGTTAAGGAGCCGCCTTCCGATGCAACGCTGATACAGCGCCCGGTCCGGCGGCTTTTCCGCGCTTGTCCTATTCCGAACGTTTGCTATACAATTTTGGAAGGCTATAATTTAGATGGCTATAGATAGAAGCCGTACTCGGATAAGGAGAGGTAACCATGTCGAAATACCGTTTGATTGCGATGGACCTGGACGACACGCTGCTGACGGACGATCTTGCCGTAACGGAGAAAACCCGCAGCAGAATGGCCGAAGCCATCGCGCAAGGCGCCCACCTGACGATCGCGACCGGCCGCATGTTCGCTTCCGCGAAGAAAGTGGCGGAGCAGGTCGGCCTCAACGTTCCGATCATAACGTACCAAGGCTCTCTCATTCGCAACCTGCTTGATGAAGAAGTGCTGTACGAACGATTCGTTCCTTACGACAAAGTTCGTTTCTTGTACGAATACACCCGCGAGCACAATCTCCACCTTCAAACTTATATTAACGATCGGCTTTATTCCTTCGATAACGGAGACAAGCTCGCCGCGTACGCGAAGCAGTCCGGCATTCCTTACATCGTGGAGCCCGAGTTGGACCGCCTGCCGGAAGGCAACCATACGAAGCTTATCATCATCGACGATCCGGCCAAGCTGGACGCCCTTATTCCGGTCTTGAAGCCTCTGCTCGGAGAAGGCGTTCACGTGACGAAGTCCAAAGCGAACTATCTCGAATTCCTTCATCCCGAAGGCACGAAGGGGCATGCGCTGCGGTTCCTGGCGGCCCATTACGGCTTCACGATGGACGAGACGATCGCCATGGGCGATGCCTGGAACGATCACGAGATGATCGAAGCGGCAGGACTCGGCGTCGCGATGGCCAATGCCATTCCTGAGCTGAAAGCGATCGCCAACTACGTCACGTTAAGCAATAACGAAGACGGCGTGGCTCACGTGCTGGAGAAGTTCGTGCTGAACCAATAAAAAAAACGGCCCGGGAATGCGAAGCTTGAAGCTCCCGAGGCCGTTTTTTTACGTCTTGTCGTAGTTCACGTTCGCAAGTTAACCGAACCCGCCGCCTTCGCGGCGTCCACCGGCCGATGCTGCCGCAGTTGTACATGAAATTTCATGTTCATGGAGCCCCATTCCCGTAAAATCGAGGAATGTACATTAAATTTCATGTTCATTGAGCCTCATTCCCGTAAAATCGAAGAATGTACATGAAATTTCACGCTCATTGAGCCTCATTCCCGTAAAATCGAGGAATGTACATTAAATTTCATGTTCATTGAGCCTCATTCCCGTAAAATCGAGGAATGAACATGAAATTTCATGTTCATTGAGCCTCATTCCCGTAAAATCGAAGAATGTACATGAAATTTCACGCTCATTGAGCCTCATTCCCGTAAAATCGAGGAATGTACTTGATATTTCATGTTCATGGAGCCCCATTCCCGTAAAATCGAGGAATGTACATGAAATTTCACGTTCATTTAGCCCCATCCCGGTCTCCATACGCGTCTTGTCCTCGCCGATCCTTGAGCCGCTTGGCTTTGAGCAGACGGAACATCTCCAAGCTATCGAGAAGGTGCTTGGCCTCCTCGTCGGTCAGCGGCTCCTCCGCGCCGTTGACGAGCAGTCGGTTCTCGGCGCCGACGTTCCCTTTCTTCTCCCCGGTCAGCAACCAATCGATCGAGACCTCGTAGATATCCGCCAATTCCCTCAGCACGTCGTTGTCCGGCTGAGACCTATCGTTCTCGTATTTGGAGATCGTCGTGAAGTCGATGCCAAGCTTGTCCGCGACCTGGTTCTGCGTCCATTGTTTGCCGTTGCGAGCCTGCTTCAGACGCGATCCGAACGACATCTTCATCACCTCTTCTGATTCCCAGTATAAGAGAATGGGCGAACCTCCAACAGAATACTTGAAGAAAGTTCAAATTATCGGTTGATTCAGGAATAATTTACAAGTTAAAATAAGGATACTTGACGATTCTTCAACGTCAGGAAAGGAGCTTCCGCATGTTGCTACCGTCCATGCCTTTCTGGCTCATCATGTATGTCATTCTGTTTTTCCCTTGCGTTATCCTCTCTATTATCCTTGAGCTTCGACATCGCAAACGGCTAGCCGCCAAGAAGGAGGAGAAGCCATGATCGTACGCTGGCTAAGGCCCGGCTTGCCTCCCTCCGACTGGGATTGTCCCGACATCGAGCAATTGCTGTTTCTGCTTCGGCTTGTGCCTGCCATCCATTTGAACGGCCATTACTATCGATTCGTGCGCGCGACGCTGATGGTCGAACCGGAAGCCATGTCCGTCGCGATCCAAGTCGCGAACGATGCCGCGCCGGACTTCGAATCCGGAAGGCAAAGCGAATAACCGCCGTCCCGGCGGCACCGAATAAAAAAAGATCGCCCGCCGCCAAGCCGGAAAGGCTTAAGCAGCGGACGATCTATTTTTTTATTCGATTCCGATCTTCTTCTCCAGCTTCAGCGACTTCACCGTGCCTAAAGGGCGAACGAACAGCTCTTGGCCGACAATCTCGTAGCCCATGTTCTCGTACAGCACCAGATTCCGGTGAACCGATTGGCGAACCATGCACGTGCTTCGGGACATCCCCTTGCTGACTCCCTTCCGCTCGATCCACTCCACCAGCATGCGGGCAAGGCCGCGTTTTCTTCTCGTGGGGATGACGGACAGGCGGAAGAAGTAGATCGCGTCCCCTTCGAACCGGTATCGGACCATCGCCGACGGAAGGTTGTCTTCATATACGATAGCGGCGAATTCGCTGCCGGATTCGAGGCCTTCCCGGATGCTATCGACCGTCTCCTCCAGAGCGCTGGAAGGCGGAACCGCGGAGCGGAATTCTTCGAACGCCTCCAGCATGATCGAGTGAATGGCTTCGGCATCGGCCGCCGTCGCTTCCCGCACTTCTACGACCGGATCGGCGCTCGGCTTCGTTCTGGCAGCCCCTTGGCCCGCAGGCGCAGCGGATGCGGCGGACGGCGCCGCGACCGTCTTCGGAGCCTCTTTCTCCCGCTCCTCTCCGTCCGGCAGCGCTTCCTCGTCGGAGGACTTGCGCGTCTGCTCTTCGTCGGCAACGGACGGCTCCTCCGCTTCGACCTCGTCCGGATCCACCTCCGCTTCCACTTCGATCGCTTGCGGCTCCGCTCCGAGCCTGTCCCCTTCGCCTCTTAAGTAATTCCGGCTTTTCCTGTTGAACAAGAAGAGCAGCGTCGCAAAAGACAGCACCAATTGGATCACGTCGATGGAGCTCAGCCACAGAATAAAGAAGCACATGATGATCGTTGGCCAGTACATCCGCCTCTTGATGAAGTACAGCGCAAGCGCGACCGGAAGGACGGCCATCGCGAAGTTCATGAACACGGTCGACATGTCGATGTCTTCCAGTTCCTTCTTATCGAGGGTGAAGATCTGCCCGAAGACGGTCACGATAAAAACTAATTTGATTAGCAACAAATACTGGGCGGTTTTGATACTGCTTGGTTTCGCGTTTTTGTTGAGACTGCTTGGCTTCAGCAAGTGGGGACCTCCTGGCGGTTGATGAGTTACTCCAATTATAGCTTATCTCTCCGGGAAAAATCGACTATCGTTCCTCTCCGGCTTATGACCCTGTTAGGATAGTACGGGCTTCGTTCCAATTGGTTGCATTCAGAAAGCGATTCTCGCTTGCCCATGGACGCGGCAAGCCGCATAGTCGCAAAGAAAACCGCCCCTCCCTCGTAGACGCGGATGACGGCCTTGAGGGAGGAGCGGTTTCTTTCCGTTTTTATTCGAACAATGCTCTAATCAGTTCTTTATTGACTACGGCGCCATTCCGGTCGACGAGCCCGAAATCCATCTCTTTATAGCTCCAGTACGCGCGTCCGATCCCGCGTTCGTCCAGCAGCCTCACGACATCGCGGACCCAACGAACGGCGTCGTCCGGCTGCGCCTGGTCGATGACTCCGAATTCCCCGCAATAGAGCTGCTTGCCCGCGTAGGTCATAAAGTTATCGGCATGGCGCAAGTATTTCTCGATCAACTGCTTGTCGTTTCTCTCCCACGCTTGGCGCCCCAACTTATGCAGATATTCGGGATGCTTGTTCAGGTACGCTTGCGCCTCCGGCATCTCTCCGGGGTAGTGAACGATCTTGCCGTACTCCAGAATATCTTCGCTGAACGGAGCCAATTGATGGGTGAAGAACAGCGGCTCGTAATAGTGAAAGTTATATACGACTAAAGGATCGTCGCTTAATGTCAACTCCTTCAGGGTCAGAACGCTGTTCGCGTCATTGCCCCCGACGAGCACGACCCGCTCCGCATCCGTTTGCCGTATGGCTTCCACCGCGCTTAAGTAAACCCGGTTCCACTGATAGTCGGTGGAATCGGTAATCTCGTTGACCAGCTCGAAGACGAGCCGGTTCCCGATCCCTTGGTAACGCTTGGCCAACATCGTCCAAATCGCCAGAAATCTCTCCCGGTTCCCGTCCTCGTTCAGCATCGGATTCGGCTCGGGGACGTACCCGTACACTTGGCCCGGAGCCTTGTGCAGATCGAGAATGACGTTCAGCCCGTGCTTCCCGCACCATTCCAAGCAGCGGTCGATCCGCTCGAGATTCGCTTCGTCGTAGGTCATCGGCGCGCTCTCGTTCTCGATAATATCGTAATCTACCGGAAGCCGGACGTGATCGGCTCCCCAGCCGGCAATGACGGCGATATCCGATTCGGTAATGAACGAATCGAAATGATTCCCTCCCGCCAGATTGGCGAAATACTGGGATAGCCAGCCTCCCAGGTTCACTCCCGCTCTGAATCGGTCATAAAAAATCATCGATAACCCTCCTGGTCCGTCGTTAATTTGGCCTATCGTTTGCGCTTGCCTGCCCTCTGCTCCTGTATTCGTTAGGCGTGCAATGCGCGTATTTCTTAAAGGCGATGTAAAAATTGCGAGCGACCTTATAGCCGACCCTCTCGGCGATCTCGGACACTCCCCAATCCTTCTCGTCCAGCAGTTTTTTGGCCGCCCGTATCCTCACCTGCGTTAAATATTGATGGTAGCCGATCCCCGTCTCGCTCTTGAACAGTTGACCCAGATAGACCGGATTCATAAAGAAGATACGGGAGATGCTCTTTAACGTAATCTCCTCGGCGTAATTCTCGTCGATGTAATCCTGCATCTGCTCCACCAGCTTGCCGGGTCTGTTCCTTCGCGCCAAACGAATGTAATCCACGATCTTGGCGCAGACATCGTAGAACCGTCCCTCCAGCTCGTCGAGCGTAAGCTTATCGAACCAATCGTCGAGCTTAAAGCCGTCTCCCAGAACTTCGCCCGCGTCGCCATGGATTCGGATCAGAATGCGCAGCGCGGCGACCAGGTTCTCCGTCAGAATCCCTCGAATGAGGGCGGGTCCGGAGCTCAGCTCCCGAAGCGCGGAGAACAATCTCTTCGTCTCGTTGCGCACGTTATCCAAATCCAGTGACCGAATCGCCTCTTCCAGCCCGCTGCGGTCGAACTCGGCCAGCTTGTTCCAGCTCCCTGCCGCAGAGTTGCCCGCGACGTCCGGATACCCGATCGCCTTGTTTCTGCCCAGAACAAATTTGCCTTCAACCGCTTGAACGGCCTGGGCGAAGCTCGAAGACACATCCGCAAGCCGGGCAACGGCTTCGCCGTAACCTACGGTTACTTGCCCGTCGAGAACTTCCCCGCATTGCTCGAGAACCCTCTGCGCCAAAACGCGGGGCTCTAGCCGGGACAGGCCGTTCGCTTGAGCGGCAGGTCCGACCGGAGCCAGATGAAGAACGATGTATCTCTCCTGTTCATCCGTCACGATAATGGGGTTGCCGAACGGCAAGAGAGCTTGTTCGATTGCCAATCGGAACAGAGTGTCCAGCAGCTTCTCTTCCTCCTCCGCCTCGTCGTGCGAAGCTTCTCCTTCGTTTGTCCAGTCCACGACAAATACGGAGTACCGGACGTCTTCCAAGGTCAGCTTCAATTCGGTGGCCCGTTGAGGAAGACCGGATGCGTTCGCCCCATGAAGCGCATCGGCCGCCCATTTCTCCCGAAGCGCCTCCATTCCCTTGCCGATCATCCGGTCTTGCTCGCATCGCCGAACGAGCTCCTCTTTGACGGTCCGAACCGCTAAACGGAGCTCCTCTTCGCCGACGGGCTTCAGCAAATAATTCCGAACGCCGAACCGGATCGCTTCCCGGGCATACTCGAAGTCGCCGTAACCGCTGAGCAAAATGAAATGACAATGAGGAAGCTCGGGAATCGCCTTGCGAATCAGCTCCAGGCCGTTGAAGACCGGAATTCGGATGTCCGTGATCGCAAGGTCGGGCTTCTCGGCCAGAAGCAATCGGTATGCGTCTTCGCCGTTATCCGCTTCTCCGGCCAGAACGAACCCGAGCTCTTCCCAATCGATCAGCTCGCGCAGCCTGGCGCGAACATTGAGCTCATCGTCGATGATCACGGCTTTAAACATCGGAATCCTCCTCTTCGAGCACCGGAATTCGAACTTCGATCTCCGTCCCCTCGCCGTAAACGCTGTTTATCTCCAAGTGTCCTTGATCTCCGTAATACAGCCGAATCCGATCGTACACGTTTTTTAAACCGATATGACGATCCGTCTCACCTGCTTCATGACCATGCAGAATTTCGCGAATCTCCTCCAGCCGCCATTCTTCGATGCCCACGCCGTCATCCCGGATCCGAATGACGATCTCCCTGCCCGTTCCCTTATCCTGCTCCTCCACTTTAAGAAGAAGACTGCCGCCTTCCTTCTTTAGAGAGAGACCGTGATGCACCGCGTTCTCTACCAGCGGCTGAAGAAGCATCTTCGGGAGCTTAAGAGACAGCGCCTCCGCCGGCACCTCCGCTTGCCAAGCGAACTTGTCCGGCATCCGGAAGCGTTGAATGGCCAAATATTCCTTGATGAACTTCAGCTCCTCCTCCAGAGAGACGAGATCCTCCGTCCACTGGATGCTTCGCCTGAAGCTGTTCGCCAAGAATTCCACGATCTTGGCCGTCTCCTCTTTATCGTTGCGGATGCCGTAGAGTACCGCGTCCAACGTGTTGAAGAGAAAATGCGGGTTGATCTGGCTCTGAAGCCATTTCAATTCGGATTCTCTGTTCTTGAGCTCCATATCCTTCTGGGTCAGCTGCATCTCATAGACCTGCCCCACGAGAGTGTTGAGCTTCGCGGCCATCGCGTTGAACGTATTGCCCATGTAGGAGACTTCATCCTGCCCTCCGAAGCTGACCGCGACGTCGAAGTCTCCCCGCTCTACTTTTCTCATCTTGATGACAAGCTCCTTGATTCTTCGGGTGATGCTTCCGGACATGGTGACGGAAATGAGGCAGAGCAGCACGACCAATAGAGCGAACGCGCCAAGCTGGTAGATCTTCGACTGCCGGGTCACCGCAAGGATCGTCTTCTGAGGCACCGTCTTGACGAGAGCCCACTGTTCGTTCGGGAATTGAGATAAGGCGAAGGGGATGCCGGTCAGCCGTTCTTCGCTCCCGTCGCGCTCGATCTCCTTCGAGAGGAGGCCTTGTCCTTCCGTCCGGACGTCCAGCTCCGTTCCGCCGTAAGGTTGGCCCAGAGCCGTTCGGTCCGTCGAACTGAGAACGGCTCCGTCGGGCCCGAGAAGATACGCCTCGCCGCCTTCCGTTTGCCCTCGGATATTGCCGTACAATTGATTCTCGTCGATGTAGAGAACGACCATGCCGACGACGACGTTGTTCAGGTTGAGCATCCGCGACAGCGTAACGAGCTTCTCGCCGGAATCGGAATCCTCCCGCAGCTTCCACAGCACCTTGCGGCTAGCCAACGTTTCGTCATAAAGCTTAGCTTCATAGGTTCCCGGCTCGACGGGCGCGATCTCGAAACGGTTATAAAGCAGCGTGTCGTTCTTGGTGTAAATCGTAATCTTCCTGATCTCCGGCCTGAGCGTCAGGTATCGCGCGAACAGCGGCCGAATCAGGGTGTAATAGCCTTCCATGCTCTCGCCCGGCTCGTCATAATCGGAATAGAAGTATCTCCAGATCTTCGGATCGTAGCTGATATCGCTGGATAAGGATACGAATGAATTCAAGGAGGATTTCGCGTTCTCCATGATTTGCAGCAGGTCCTGCTTCTCTACGGATATCGATTGTTCCTTAAGAGAAGAGTCCAGCAGCCTCATCGAATAGATTCCGAGAGTGAGCAGCGGAATGGCGATCGCGGCCAAGTAAGTCAGAAGAAGCTTGGAACGCAACGTGCGAAGCCGTATCGGACTCCATCGCGCCATCATCGCTCCAAGCTTCTTCATGTTCATACCTCCGCTAATTCTTAGATGTAGAAATCCTGGTTATTGCGTTACTCCCCACAGCTTAAGCCGGGTTTGAATCGCTTCGGACATCGCCTTCTCCCAATCGCCGATCTTGCTCTCGTTGCGCAGCTTGTCGACGAAGTCGTTCCATTTGGCGTCGAAGGTGGCGTCATCGCCCGACATCACGATATCCCCTACCATGATATGGCGAAGCTCATTCGCTTTCGCGCTTGCCAGCTCCGCCTTGGAGCCTGACTCGATCGGAATCGTCCACGCGAAGCCGTAAGGCGTTCTCGTCCCGGTCGTATCGAACAATTGCCCCCAATATTTGACCCCGTATTGCTGCAGCACCTTCTTGGTCTGGTCATCGTAGGAAGCATAGATCGCATCGGTATTGAACGGAGAAGCGTAATCGCCGTCATCCAGCTTGATGGCGCCGTTGTACTGGGGCCACCAGGTCAGAGAGTTCACCCCTTGCTGCCATCGGTATGCGGGATCGGAGTTCCACTCCTTCGTGACTTCCGGCTTCTGCACGCGCTTGCCGTCCACGATGTCGTAATGGACCCCTTCGATCCCCCAGTTCAGCAGCACGTTGCCTTCTTCGCTCAAGAGGTAATCCATGAACTTGATCGCCGCTACCGGATCCTTGGCCTTGATCGTGATACCCATGCCCGTATCGTAAGACTCGCTGTACACCTGGCTTCTGTCCTGGATGCCTTCTTCCGCGACGATCGGGAAACGGGCATAAGCGCGTTCCGGCATGCCGGCTTGGCGCAGCGCCGCTTCGTCTTCGCTGATCAGGCCCGCGTTGTAGATCATGGCGAGCACGCGGCCGCTGGCTACCTGGGAGTTGAACTCGTCGTATTTCGTGATAAAGCCGTTCTTGTCGAGCAACCCGCCCTTATAAAGCTTATTGAGGAATTTCAAGTAGTTCTTGAAGGAATCGGTCGTATTGAAATAAGTGACGTCGAACGTCTTCTGATCGACATAAGCGTCCGAATCGTCCGTGAAGCCGTAAGCCCATAGCGCCGGATTGTTCACCGTCTGGTTATAGCCCCAAGAATCGGCCCACAAGCCCCATGGAATAAACGGCTTGCCGTCGATCTGCTTGTTCTCCGCCGTGTATTGCTTAAGCATATTATAGACGTCGTCCAACGTCTTCAGCTTCGGATAGCCGGTCTTCTCCAGCACGTCGTACTGAACGAGAAGCGTGCCTCCGGGCTCGACGATCTCCTCCGGACGGTTCTTCGGCGAAGGCAGGAAGTAGATCTTGTTGTCCTTCGGATTGCGCAGCTTGTTCAGGGAGTCTCCCCATGCTTTCTTGATGTTGGGTCCGTACTCCTCGATCAGATCGTCCAGCGGAATGAGCGCTCCGGCGTCGATGAACCGCTCGTCTATGCGGTCCAGGATATCCGGATATTCGCCGCTTGCGATCATGACGCTCCTCTTCTCGTCAGCGCCGGCACCGGAGATGGTCTGAAGGTCGATATCGACGTTCGTTTTCTCCATCAGCTTCTTCCATACCGGCGAATCGGTCAGGCTGGACTGCACTTCCTCGGTGAAGGTAAACATGCTCAGATGGGTTGGCTTGGAGGCAGCGCTTTCATTTGCGCCCTTCGAGGTTGAACCGGCCTCGCCATTGCCCCCGCCGTTCGAGCAGGCCGTGAAGACGGCCGTCATTAACGACAGTGCCAGGACGCCGGCAATCTTTCTCTTCTTGCCCCTATGCATAGATGTCTCGCTCCTTCTAGTAAATTATATTATAGATCAGTTGCCCGATCTTTAATATCCGGTCCCTGTAGCTCGGCGCCATGTCAAGGGTTACCCCTTGACCGCGCCCAGCGTCATTCCGTGAACGAAATATTTCTGAACGAACGGGTAAACGACGACGATGGGGATCGTAGCGACGATGGTAATCGCCATGCGGATGGATTGAGGCGTAGACACGACTCCCGCGCCTCCCGCCAGCTTGTTTCTCAGATCCGCGTCGTTCTTCACGCTCGCCGTCGACTGGGAGAGAATCTTGACCAGCTCGTATTGCAAGGTCGTCAGCTTCTCGTTGGCCGTATAAATGAACGTATCGAACCACGCGTTCCACTGGTCGACCGCCACGAACAGCAGGATCGTCGCGATGATCGGCATCGACAAAGGGAAAATGATTTTCGCGAAAATGATAAAGTCGTTGGCGCCGTCGATCTGAGCGGACTCCTGCAGGCTCGCGGGAAGGCCGTCCATGTAGCTGCGGGCGATCAACAGGTAAAACGGCTGCAGCAGCATCGGTATCAGGTAGACCAGGAAGTTGTCGAGCAATCCGAGCCCCTTGATGACGAAGTAGATCGGGATCAACCCGCCGCTTACATACATCGTGATGACGAAGAGACGCTGCAACAACTTTTGGAACAGGAAATCCCTTCGGCTAATGACATAGGCGAGCATCGCCGTGCTTCCGACGGACAAAAGCGATCCGATAATCGTCCGCAGGAACGAATTGCCGAACGCTGTCGCCAGCTGCGGGAGATCGAAGATCATCTTGAAGTTATCGAGCGTGAAGCTTCTCGGCCACAGATAGACGCCTCCGCGAAGCGTATCGAGCGCATTGTTGAAGGAGAGCACGAGAATGTTCCAGAACGGATACAAAGTAACGACGCCGACGATCAAGAGAAGAAGCGCGTTGATGCCGTCAAATACCCGGTCTCCTTTGTTTCTTCGGATTCGATTGATCATTAGAGCCTCCTCTATATGGCTTTGCCTTCGATGAATTTCCCGGATAGCTTGTTCGCCGAGAAGAGCAGAATCAAACAAATGACCGAGTTGAAAATGCCGAGCGCTGCGCTCATGGAGAATCGGGACATTTGCAGACCGTAGCGGTACGTATAAACGGCCAGATTATCGGAATAAGTCAGCGTCATGTTATTGCCTAGCAGGTAGCTGGGATCGAAGCCCGACGCGTTGAACAGATTGCCGATATTGAGAACCGTGAGAATGGCGATCGTCGGCATAATGCCCGGAAGAGTAATGTAGCGTATCTTGCCGATTCGCCCCAATCCGTCCACTTCGCCGGCTTCGTAAAGGGTTTTGTCGATGGACGTCATCGCCGCGAAGTAGATGATCGCGGTCCAGCCGGCTTCCTTCCATACCTGGCCGACCGTGACGATGACCCAGAACAGCTTGCCCTGCGCCATCCAGTTGATCGGCTCGTCGATGAGGCCGACCCACAGAAGCAGATTGTTGACGACGCCTCCGTCCGTGGACAATACCGTGTAGAAAATGTTGGAGACGATGACCCAGGAGACGAAGTGAGGGAGATAGGAGATCGTCTGGATGCTTCGCTTAAAGAACTTGTTCCTCACTTCGTTCAGCATGAGAGCCAGCAGGATCGCGCACGCCGTGCCGAAGACGACGTTCAGAATCCCCATGACGAACGTATTTCTGACAATCTCGTAAAACCTCGGATCGACGAGAAACTCCTTAAAGAATCGGAACCCGGTCCATTCCGATTGCAGAATGCCGATCGCCGGCTTGTAGTCCTTGAACGCCATGATCCAGCCGAACAAAGGCGTATAGGAAAAAATGAGCACCCACGCAACGAACGGAAGGCACATCGCGAGCAAATAACGCTGACGGACCAGCTTGCGGTAAATTCCCGGCTTGAGCAACGGTTCTCTCCTCCTTCTTTTCTTGCTGCCTCCGTATTATAAAAAGAAGCCGCAACCCCATATAAGGACGCAACTTTAGGCGGAACGGAAAAAAAGATAGGAATTGAAACCGATTACAGAAATCGCAACAGAAAGTCGGATGAAAAAAAACGGCAGCCAAAAAAACAGATGTTGCCATTTTACTGTGTACGTTATATATTGTTTATACAATACACTATTAGAAAGGGAGATTGAGATGTCAAAACTGGCAATCGAAATCCAAGGACTGCGCAAAACCTTCGGCCGACAGGTCGTACTGGACGGAATCGACCTGAACGTAGAGACGGGAACGGTCTTCGCGCTTCTCGGGCCGAACGGCGCGGGCAAGACGACGCTGATCAACCTCTTGACCACCCTGGTCGTTCCGGACGCAGGGATCGTCAAGGTCGCCGGACACGATGTCGTCAAAGAGAAGAAGGAAGTCAAGCGTTCGATCAGCCTGACCGGACAGTTCGCCGCGGTGGACGAGGTGCTGACGGCGGAAGAGAATCTTCGGATGATCTCTCGGCTCTCGGGACTGTCTGCCTCCGAATCGCGCAGCCGCGCAGCCGAGCTTCTCCGGCGCTTCGATCTCGCGGACTCCGCCAAGAAGAAGGTGAAGACGTTCTCGGGCGGAATGCGGCGCCGGCTCGACCTTGCCAACAGCTTGGTCGCGGACCGTCCGATCCTGTTCCTCGACGAGCCGACGACGGGACTCGATACGGTGAGCCGCCGCACGCTGTGGGACATGATTCTGGAGCTTAAGCAGCAGGGGATCACGATTTTTCTTACGACGCAATACTTGGAGGAAGCCGACCAGTTGGCCGATCGCATCGCCGTGATCTCCGAAGGCCGGGTCGTCGCGGACGGCACTCCGGAGGAATTGAAAGCCCGGGTCGGCGGAGAAGTGCTGGAGGTTCGGGGGACGGGGGATGTCGTGCTGGAATCGATTCCGATCGACGGCAGCGTACGGGACGTGAGCCGGATCATCAACGAGCTGTCCGCCCGCTATCCGTCGGATACGCGAATCGCGATCCGCAAGCCGAGCATGGACGACGTGTTCGTCTCCTTGACGGCTAAACCTAAGGAGGAGATTGCCTAATGAGAAATTCACTATCCGGTTCCGTATCCGTGTTCACGAGCCAATCGGTGTTCATCGGCCGGAGCATGCGCCATAGCCTTCGCAACGTCGATGCCCTGATCATGGCAATCGTGCTTCCGATTATGTTGATGCTGATGTTTACTTACATTTTCGGCGGAGCGATCGACCCCACCGGCGATTACGTGAACTACGTCGTGCCGGGAATTATCCTTCTGACCGCCGGCTACGGCTCGGCCAGCACGGCCGTGGACGTGAACCAAGACATGACGGGCGGCATCATCGACCGCTTCCGGACGATGCCGATCGCGAGCCACGGCGTCGTCATCGGCCATATCGTCTCCAGCCTCGCCCGCAATCTGCTCGCGACCGGAATCGTTATTCTCGTCGCGATGCTCGTCGGCTTCCGTCCGTCGGCCGGCCTCATGGATTGGATCTTCGCGCTTGCCATTATCGCCCTCTTCATTCTCGCGTTGACCTGGCTGTTCGCCGGCATCGGTCTCGTCGCGAGCAGCCCGGCGGCGGCGTCCGGATATGGATTCATCCTTCTGTTCCTGCCGTATCTGTCCAGCGCGTTCGTCCCGACCGAGACGATGCCGAGCTGGCTTCACGGAGTCGCGAACCATCAGCCGATCACCCCGATCATCGAGACGATCCGGGGACTGCTGACCGGCACTCCGATCGGGAACGACGCTTGGATAGCGGTCGGCTGGTGCCTGCTCATCCTCGCCGTCGCGTTCGCCTGGAGCGTCCGCTCCTTCCGGCGTTTGGCGGGGAGAAGATAGAAGGCGGCCATGAATCATAGACGTAATAAGGCGGCTCCGGGATCCCTCCCGAAGCCGCCTATCTTTCATGGGTCTGTACGTTCCGCCTATCGTTATTTCCCTTTCTTGCTCTCAACGTACATCTCGATGCCGTCCAGAATCCGGTTCAAGCCGAATTCGAGGTCGTCTCCGATCGGATTCGGCTCCCCGCCTTCTTCGGTGTAGACCCCGGATTGAACCATCGGGTACAGATTCGGGTAATCCTCTTGACGTACCAGATGCTTCAGCGCTTCCGTGTAGCCTCTTCCGCTGAACGAATCCTCGGTGGCTCCGTTTCCGATCGCCCGGTCCATATCCCGCAATAGGATGCCGTAATGTCTCGCATATCCGCTAAGCAGCAGAACAAAAGAGATTTTCTCATAATCGTTAAGCTCGAGATTTCGCATCGTCCGTATTCCCCAATCGACGAACAGCAGATTGTTCGGAGTTACCGGAACGCCCGTGATGGGAACATCGACATACCACGGATGTTTGCGTATCATTTGTAAAGACAGCCAAACGTAATCCTTCATCTCCTCGCGCCACTGCGATTCCGGACGCTCCGCGGGAGGCTCGACGGCGCAAACGGCATCCTGCATTAGAACGAGCAAATCCTCTTTGCTCGTTATATAACGATAGAGAGACATCGTCGTGAACCCGAGCGACTGCGCCACCCGGTTCATGGAGACCGCGGCGAGTCCGTCCCGATCGGCTATCTTCACGGCCGCTTCGACGATCTGGGGAATGCTCAGCTCGCCCTTCGGCCCTCTTTTCGGCTGTTTGACCTTCCCCCAGCTGAGCAGCACTCCGTTCGGAAGGCTCTGCAAGGCTTCATGCTCCAAATCCGGTTTCTCTGTGTTCGACATAAAAGCGGTCCTCCGTTTATCTTCGCCGTCCCTGTAAGACCGTTCACGAAAGTGTATATCTCGTAAACAGTATACCACAGGAAAGGTCGCGGATACACGCGGACCGCTATTGGAATGCCTAAACGACGCCAAGCCGAGGGCCGGAGAGAAATATCCGCTCCCCTATTGCCCCGCCAACACCTGATACCAAATCCCGCGATCGGAATACAGCTTCGATCGGACCTCGTCCCAGCCGCCGAGATAACCGATGTCGAACAGCTTCTCCGGCTGGGCGAAGCTGTCGTCCCACTTCGCCGCGACGTTCTCCGATACCGGCCGAAAGCCGTTCTCGGCGAAGATCTCCTGCGCGACGTCGCCGTGCAGGAACTCCACGAACGCGTCTGCCGCTTCGCGAACTCCGTGCTTGTCCGCGTTCTCGTCGACGACGGCGGCGGGGTTCTCGATCAGAATCGTACGGCTGGGGGTCACGATGTCGTAATGGACGCCTTGCGCGACTCTCGCCAGCAGCTCGTTCTCGTAGGTGACGATGACGTCGCCGACCCCGTATTCGAACGCGGCCATCGACGCTCGGCCGCTCTTGTCCATCGACTCGATATTCTTGTGAATGTCGACGAGGAACCGCTTCGCCGCCGCTTCGTCCCTCGATCCCGTCTCCTCTTCCGACTTCATCAGCCCCGCGCCGTAGAGAGCGTTGATGTCCCATTGGGCGCCGCCGGACGTCTGCGGATTCGGATAGAGCACCTTGATTCCCGGCTTCGTCAGATCGTCGAAGTCCTTGATCCCCTTCGGGTTGCCCTCTCTCGTCCCCATGACGACGATGGACCGGGTAATCATCCCCCCGTTCGCCCCGTTCTTCCAGTCCGAGCCCATCAGGCCGGCCTTCGTGATCTTGTCCATGTCGCCTTCCATGGACAAGACGGCCACGTCCGCTTCGAAGCCTCCCGCGATCGCTCTCGCCTGGGTGCCGGACGCCTCGTACGATTCCTGGAACTTCACGTCCTGGCCGGTCTTCTCCTTCCATTCCTCGCCGAACCGCGGCAGAATCTCCTGCAGCGCGTCCTTGGCGACGGAATAAGCCCCGATGACGAGGGTGACCTCCTTGCCGGCTTGCCCTGCCCCCGAGCCTGCCGAAGGCGAAGCCCCAGCTCCTTCCTCCGCGCCGTTCCCGCAGCCGGCCACAGCGCCGGCAAGGAGCAAGCATGACGCCAATCCGAGAACCCCGGTTCTGCGGCGCCTATCCGAATGTTGGCTATCGCGTTGCATGCAAATATCCTCCCCGTAGTGCCTCCGTAGGCTCCTACTCCTCTTGCCTTCGCTTGACAGACAACCGGAACCGTCTTCAGTCCGACAGTTCCGGCGGCGAATCAGATATGAACAGGCAAGGGATCCACCTTCAGTGAATTTTCCATGACCCAGTTGTCTTTATTGTTGAACAGGTAAGCACGATGGATGAGGACGTGAACCTCGTCGCCGACTTGCAGAACGCTCTTCTCGAGCGAGCGGTATGTGACCAGCTTGATGTCGCCGATCTGGACCTCCACCAGCCATTCGCTTCCGCGGAAGTGGATGTGGCTAACCTTCCCCGTCTCCGTCGCGGAGAGCAGCGTAAACTCGTTCTCCTTGCCGATCTCGATGTATTCCGGACGGATAAGCCCCTTCGTGCCCGGCCAGTTGGCGGCCTCCTTGAAGCCCTTCAGCGCCGAGATGTCCTCCACCGTCGTCGACTCCCCGATGAAGCCGGCAACGAACGGGGTTTTCGGATCCTTGTAGATCTCCCAGGGCGAGCCTTTCTGCTCCAGATTGCCTTTGTTGATGATCATGATCTCGTCCGCCACCTCGATCGCTTCGTCCTGGTCGTGCGTGACGAAGATCGACGTAATGCCGAGACGGTCGATCATCTCGCGCAGCCAGGACCGCAGCTCGTGGCGGATTTTCGCGTCGATCGCGGCGAACGGTTCGTCCAGCAGCAGCAGCTGCGGCTCCGGCGCCAGCGCTCTCGCGAAGGCGACGCGCTGGCGTTGTCCGCCGGAAAGCTGATGCGGGTAGCGCTTCTCGAATCCGGAGAGGCCCGTCAGCTCGACGAGCTCCGCCACTCTCTCCTTGATCTTCGCTTTGTTCCACTTCTTCACTTCGAGGCCGAACGCGATGTTGCCTTCGACGGTCATGTGCTTAAACAGCGCGTAGTTCTGGAAGACGAAGCCGATGCCCCGCTCTTGGGGAGGCAGATCGTTCACCCGCTGCCCGTGGAAAACGATATCGCCGCTGTCCGGGGACTCGAGTCCGGCCAGCATGCGCAGGATGGACGTTTTGCCGCCGCCGCTCGGGCCGAGCAGGCCGATCAGCTGCCCCTTGGCGATGGAGAAGCTCACGTCCGCGACGGCTTGGAATTCGCCGAACCTCTTGTTTAATCCGGTTACTTCTACGTGCATGTATACGCACCCCTTATCGGTGATGATCGATCGTTAACTCTCCTTGCGGGACTTGACCCACTCCATGAACAGGAGAAGGCCGACCGAGCAAGCCGCGAGCACCAGCGCGACGGAGTTGGCGGCCGTCACGTTGAAGTTCTCGACGTCTTGGTAAACCAGGGTCGTGGCCGTCTGCGTCTTGAACAGGATATTGCCCGAGACGACGAGCACGGCCCCGAATTCGCCGAGCGTCCGGGCGACCGTCAGGACGACGCCGTAAACGACGCTCCACCGGATGGACGGCCAGGTTACTCTCCAGAACGTCGTCCACGGATAGGCTCCGAGCATATGGGCGGCTTCCTCCTGCGAGGCTCCGATCTCCTGCAGAACGGGCATCACCTCGCGGATGATCAGCGGGAAGGTCACGAACAAGGTCGCGATAACCATTCCGGGAAGCGCATAAACGATATCGATGCCCGCCTTGTTAAGAAGGGCGCCTAGCGCGGCATCCGGTCCGAGCAGCAGCACGATCATAAGCCCGCCGATAATCGGCGACACGGCGAACGGAAGATCGACGACGCTGTTGAGCAGCCTCTTGAGCTGAGGCCCCAGCCAGTTCGCGCGAACCAGATAAAGCGCCAGCATGACTCCGAATACCGTATTGATCGCCGTGACGATGACGACGATAATCCCCGTCATCATGAGCGCGTGGAGCGCCTCCGGCCTGCCGACTCCGTCGATAAATCCCTGCACGCCGCCATCGAAAGCGCCGATCGCGATTCGGACGACCGGAACTCCGAGCAGCAGGCCGAACAGGACGAACGTCAATCCGATCCATAGTCTGCGCATCGTCATCTTGCCGTCCTCCTCGTCTGCACGTAATTCACGAGCCAGAGAATGAGGAACGAGAAGGTGAGAAGCAAGACGGATACGGCGGCCGCGGCCGCGGGATGATCGCTCTCGATCTGTCCGAAAATATAAACCGAAGCCACCTGCGTCCGGCCCGGGATGTTGCCCGCGACGAGAACGACGGCCCCGAATTCGGCGAGCGCCCTGGAGAAGGCCAGCATCGCTCCGCTTAGAATGCCCGGCAGCATATTCGGCAGGATGATCCGGAAGAACGTCTTCGCCTTCGTGGCTCCCATCGTGTACGCCGCCTCTTCCTCGGAGGCGTCTATCTCTTCCAGCAGCGGCTGTACCGCCCGAATGACGAAGGGGAACGTCACGAACACCATGGCCACGACGATAGCCGGTTCATGAAACAGAATGGTAAAGCCCAGCGAATCGGCCCATTGGCCGACCGCGCTGCGCGGTCCGAGCAGCAGCAGGATCATGAGCCCGACGACCGCCGTAGGCAGCGCGAACGGAAGATCGACCATGCTGTTCAGCAGCTTCCTTCCGGGGAAGCGATAACGAGTCAGAACCCAACCGGCCATCGTGCCGATCGCCATGTTGACGATCGTCGCGATGATCGCCAGCTTGACCGTCAGCATGACCGCCTTCCAGGCAAGCGGCTCCGTCAGATTGTCTACGAACGAGGCCCAACCGTCCGAGAACGATTGGCCGTAGATGCCGAGAATGGGAAAAACGATCAAGAGAACGAAATAAAGCATGACGGCGCTGCGAAATCCCCAGCTCCACCATCGGCTCCGCAGCATGTTAGTCACGTATGCGAACCTCCCGAGATGTGGGACAACATTATAATTCCTATTAACTTAGTAGGTATTATTAATGTAGCAGAAGGTCCCATCTCCGTCAATGAGAAAAAGTCGAATTATTTCCGATCCTTCGCTATAATCGGGTATATCGACCGAACGGAGGAGAGGACCATGCTTAAACAAGAGAATTTGCGAACCCATCGCCGAGACGAGATGATCGACGTTACGGCCCAAGTGGCCCGCGCCGTCTCGCAGGACGGAATCGAAGACGGCATCGCCGTCGTCTATTGCCCGCACACGACCGCCGGTATCGCGATCAACGAGAATGCCGATCCGGACGTCAAGCACGACGTGCTGCTCCGCTTGGACGAAGTGTATCCATGGAACCATCCGGGCTACCGCCACGCGGAGGGCAACACCGCGTCCCACCTGAAAGCCATCACGACGGGCGCCTCGCAGACGATAATCGTATCCGGGGGGCGCCTGGTGCTGGGCCGCTGGCAGGGAATCTACTTTTGCGAATTCGACGGTCCGCGAGAGAGAACCTATTACATCAAGACGATCCGAGGCTGAACGCCGTACGGCCGCTTCATTCGCCTTCAATAAAATATTTCGCTTCTCCTAATTCGATGACGGTCTGGCCCTGCGTCAAATCCGTCATCCATGCCGCGAACCGCTCCGCTTCCCCCGCCTCGGGAAGGCAAATGACGCGCACCCGGTCCGTGAATCCGACGTCTCCGACCCGGATTCCGCGGTTTCGCAGCTCGTTCTCGATTTTCCCGTACCAGGTGTAATCGGCGTCGACGATCACTTCCCGGTGAAGCACGTTGACTATAGGGTCCGCGGCATCGATTCCGGCGACGGCCCCGTCCGTATACGCGCGAACGAGACCGCCTGCCCCCAGCATGATTCCGCCGAAATACCGGGTGACGACGACGACCGTATTTTTTAAGCCGCGGTTTTTGATGACTTCCAGAATGGGCTTGCCCGCCGTTCCGCTCGGCTCCCCGTCGTCCAGCGCCTTCTGGAATTGGTCCCTCTCCCCGACCACGTAGGCCGAGCAGTTGTGCGTGGCGTTCCAGTGCCGCTTCTTGATCTCCTCCACGAACGCGACCGCTTCCTCTTCGCTCTCCGCCGGCTTCGCATGGCCGATGAATCTCGACTTCTTGATCACGATCTCCGCCTCGCCGTATTGCCGGACCGTTGCGTATTTAGCTAGCATATGCTTCCCCAACCTCTCCGATGATTCGCTTGAGCCTTATCTTAACACGACAGTTCCGCGGGGGAAAAGAAAACGGCCCGTCCCCGGAGGGTCAGACCGTAATTATCGGCGATGGGACGACGTTGGCGGATTAGAGACGAGCTTCGAGCTCTTTCTTCTTCTCTTCGAATCCCGGCTTGCCGAGCAGAGCGAACATGTTCACCTTGTAGGCTTCGACGCCCGGCTGGTCGAACGGATTGACGCCGAGCAGATAACCGCTGACGCCGCAGGCGATCTCGAAGAAGTAGACAAGCTGGCCGAACGAATGCGGCGACATGTCCGGAATGTTCACGACGAGGTTCGGCACGTTGCCGTCCGTATGCGCCAGAATCGTTCCTTCGAACGCCTTCTTGTTGACGAAGTCGATCGTCTTGCCGGCCAGGAAGTTGAGCCCGTCCAGATCGTCCGGATCGCTCTTGATCGTGATTTGCTCCTTCACTTCGCCGACTTGGATGACGGTCTCGAAGATGATCCGGTTGCCTTCCTGGATGAACTGCCCCATGGAGTGCAGGTCGGTCGAGAAGTCGACGGAAGCCGGGTAGATGCCCTTGTAATCCTTGCCTTCGCTCTCCCCGTACAGCTGCTTCCACCACTCGGAGACGAAGTGCAGCCCCGGCTCGTAGTTCACGAGGATCTCGACCGTCTTGCCCTTGCGATAGAGCGCGTTGCGGATCGCCGCGTATTGGTACGCCGGGTTCTCGGCCAGATTGCCGTTATTATAGAGCTTCGCCGCGTCCTGCGCGCCCTTCATGATCGCCTCGATGTCGATTCCGGCCGTCGCGATCGGCAGGAGGCCTACCGCCGTCAGCACGGAATATCGGCCGCCGACGTCGTCCGGGATGACGAACGTCTCGTAGCCTTCTTCGTCCGAGAGCTTCTTGAGAGCGCCGCGGGCCTTGTCGGTCGTCGCGTAGATGCGCTTCTTCGCGGCTTCCTTGCCGTACTTGGTCTCAAGAGCTTCCTTGAAGATCCGGAACGCCACGGCCGGCTCGGTCGTCGTGCCCGACTTGGAGATGACGTTGATCGACCAGTCCTTGCCCTCCAGCGCTTGAAGCAGATGCGTCATGTAGGTGGAGCTGATGTTGTTCCCCGCGAAGAACACTTGCGGAGTCTTGCGCCGCTCCTTCGAGAGAGTGTTATAGAAGGAGTGCGACAGCATCTCGATCGCGGCGCGCGCCCCGAGATAAGAGCCGCCGATTCCGATGACGACGAGCGCTTCGGAGTCGGATTGGATCCTCTTCGCCGCTTGCTGGATGCGGGCGAATTCTTCCTTGTCGTAATCGAACGGCAGGTTGATCCAGCCGAGGTAATCGGAGCCCGCTCCGGTTCCGTTATGTAATTGATCGTGCGCGAGCTTGACCGCCGGCGCCAGGTTGTCGATCTCGTGCTGCCCGACGAACTTGAGCGCTTTGGAATAGTCCAGACGAATGCTTTGACTCACTTTTATGGGCTCCCTTCCGTACTGCCAATATTTTCACCGTGGATGGCTTAGAACTAGAATACTCCAAGGGAGCCCCCCGGTACAAGCGCCCTCCCCGTTCGTTCGCCTATCCTTCGCAGGTTAAGTTATCCTAAACTTTTCTAACGATTCCTAGTCCTCTATAATGAAAGCAATCTGGATAACGACTAAGGAGAGAACCCCGCATGCCTACCATCGGTTTCATCGGACTCGGAACGATGGGCGCGCCCATGGCCGCCAATTTGCTCCGCAAGAACTACGCCGTCACCGTCTATAACCGCACCCCCGGCAAAGCCGCCGAGCTGATCGGGCTCGGAGCCAAGGAAGCCGCTTCCCCCCGCAAGGTCGCGGAGAGCTCGGACGTGGTCGTGACGATCATCAGCAACGACAGCGCCGTGGAGGAAGTGTTCTACGGCGAAGAAGGAATCCTCTCCGGCTTGAAGCCGGGAGCGACCGTCATCGACAGCAGCACGATCTCCGGCGATCTGGCTCGCCGCCTTGCGGCCAGCGTGGCCGAGAAGGGCGCTTCCTTCCTCGACGCGCCCGTTACGGGCAGCAAGGACGGCGCGATCGCCGGCACGCTGCTGTTCATGGTCGGCGGCGATCAAGCCGTCGTCGAAGCGAACCGCGACGTCTTCCTTGCCATGGGCAGGGAGATCGTCTATATGGGAGCCAGCGGAAGCGGCGCGACCGCTAAGCTGTGCCACAACGCGATCGTCGGCATCAACGCCGCCGGCCTGATCGAGGGCATGGCGATCGCCGCCAAGGGCGGGCTGAACATGGAATCGTTCCTGCGCGTCGTGCAGGGCGGTGGCGCCGCGAGCAAGCAGGCGGACTTGAAGGGCGTCAAGGTGATCGGAGGCGACTACTCCGTTCAATTCTCTCTCGCCTTGATGCTGAAGGACCTGAAGCTAGGCTCCGTCCTGTCCGACGGAATGAGCGTGCCGACCCCGATGCTCGAGGTCGCCAAGAGCCTGTTCCAAGCCGGCCAAGCGAAGGGCTACGGCGAAGAGGATCTGGCCGCCTTGGCGAAGGTTTACGAAGAGTGGATCGGGAAGAAGATTTAACGGAAGCCCCGGGACATACGCGGTTAAATAAATGGCGGGGGACAGCCGCACAAGCCTTTGCGTCCCCCGCCGCATACCTTTTTGATGTATAACCTAAATTCCTCTTGTCTTGGACCTTCTTTTTTGAAGGTCTTTTTTTTTATGCGATCTATTTCTCTAGAAAATCCACGATACCCAAGCCGCAAGGATCACGAGCGTAAACAGCACCGTAATCGGAATGACGACGATCGTTACCTTCACGTAATCGCCCCAGCCGATCTTCACCTTGTCCTTCCTAACGATATGCATCCACATCAGCGTCGCCAAAGTCCCAATCGGCAGCAGGAGCGAGCCGATGTCGCTGCCGATGACGCTGGCCAGGTAGGCTATCTTAATCGTCAAGGGATCCAATCCCATGTTCGTCAAAGTCAGGGTTCCGATCATCAAGGCCGGGTGGTTGTTGAAGACGTTCGACAGCAGGCTGATCAGGAAGCCCATCGCAACGCTTGCGTCGAGCAGCCCGCCGGAGGCGATCGGTTTCAAATAATGAATGAGCTGGTCCGTTAGCCCGATGTTCCGGAGGCCGTAGATGATCACGTACATCGAGAACGCGAAGATCAGAATATACCAGGGCGTCTTGCGAACCATATCCTTGGGCGAGATGCGCAGATAATGCCATCGCCAGGCGAGCAAGCAGATCGAGCCGATCACGGCCGCAAGCGGCACGGGAAAATGGAAATACGAAGCGACGAACAAGCTGATCCGCACCATGAAGACGAACAGCAGAATATTGCGAATAAAGCCCTTGCTCTTCTTTGCCGGCAGAGGAGGCTCCAGCTCCATGAGCGGATGGTCTCGTCTGGCCGGGGAGCGGGCTTTGGCCGGGTACATGGAGACGATCGGAATCTTGCGCGGCAGTTCCCGATAGAATACGGCGAACAGCAGGAACGATAACAGCAGAAGTCCCAACGTGGCCGGTACGAACATCATCGCCGTGTGCATATAAAGGTCCATATGAACGATTTTCAGCGCGATAAGATTGACGATATTGCTAACGCCGATCGGGGCGCTCGACGCCGTGGCGATCAAAGCTCCCGACAGGAGGTACGGAATCTTCTGCCGATTCCTTAGATTCAGCCTTCTCAAGAGCATAAGCAGGATCGGCGTCGTAATCAGGATGCTTCCGTCGTTGTTGACGAACAGCGTCATCAGGAAGCAGAGCAGATTCGTCAGCCAAAATAATCGAATGCCCGAGCCTTTGGAAGCTTCCACCACTTTCTCGGCGGCCCATTGGAAGAAGCCGAAGCTCTCCAGCACGATCGCCATCACGATGGTCGCCATGATCGTAATGGCCGCGCCGCCTATCGTCTCCGTAATGATGCCGAGCTCGGAGAACGATACGGTTCCGCTGATCAGCACGATGGCCGCGCCTATCGAAGCCGGAATGGCTTCGTTCGATTGGGGACGCCAGAAGAGGAAGCCGAGCGTTCCCAGGAAGGCGGCGATCGTTAGCCAAGCAGATGCGTCCAACATAGTGTTCTACCTCTTTTCACCCTCCGTTTATCAATCTAGTAAAAAACGAATAATCATCCCTCCTCTCGATATGTCTTGTCCTTACACTAGCAATGTATGTTGCCGATAGAGAGCCTGCGATCCGTTTTGTCCTCCTTCCCCGCAATACCAACGATTCGCTCTCCTTTATACTTTGCTAGGGATGATAGATGCTTCCCGGCGGCAGCTGCCCGCTTCCAGCAAACAAATACGCAGCAAAAAAGCCCCGGAGTCAGATTCGATTCGAACCTGGCCGGAGCCTTATTTGCGCATATGCGAGAACGAACTATCCCTTCACACCGCCGACCGTTAGACCGGAGACGAAGTAGCGCTGGAAGAACACGAAGATGATCAGAATCGGAACGATCGCCAGAACCGAGCCCGCGATCAGGATGTCGTAGTTGTTGCCGTACGGGGTGAGCAGGCTGGCAAGCCCGATCGGAAGCGTCAGCATCTCGTTCGTCTTCAGCACGATCATCGGCCAGACGAAGCTGTTCCAGCTGGCCAGCGCCTGCAGGATCGCCATCGCCCCGAATGCCGGCGCCATGAGCGGCAGCATGATCCGGAAGAAGATGCCGTATTCGGAGCAGCCGTCGATCCGTCCCGCGTCGAGGAAGTCCTTCGGAAGACCGGAGGCGTATTGGCGGAAAAAGAAGATCGGCAGCGGAGCCACGATAAACGGAAGAATGATGCCGCGGAACGTATCGATCATACGCAGATTGATCATCAGCTTGTAGAGAGGCAGCATGATGATCTCGACGGGCACCATCATGACGAACAGAACCGCTACGAAAATCAGGTTGCGCCCGAAGAAGCGGTAGACGGCCAGCCCGTAGCCTACCATGGAGGAGAGCAGCAGGCAGCCCGCCGTATAGACGACCGTGACGACGACGCTGTTGCGGTACCAGAGCAGGTACTTCCGCGCCGATTCCGAGAAGAGGAACTGGTAATTGTCGAACGAGAGCAATTCCGGCTGGAGACGGACGTTGAGGCCGAGCCGCAGCAGCTCCTTCGACGGCTTAAGGGAACCCAGCACCAGACAGTAGAACGGGAACAGGGCCAAGGCCGCGAGCACCAAGAACAAGAGGAACAGCAGCAGCCGCTCCCAGGGCGAGGAAGGTTTGACCGCCATCCGTTAATCCTCCTCCTTCTTGAACAGGCCGAAGAACTTGAGCTGGATAATATTGATGACCAGCATGATCGCAAGCAGAGTGAGCCCGATCGAGGAACCGAAGCCGAGCTCGTTCTTCTCGATTCCCGAACGATAGATGTAGCCCAGCATCGTCAGGCCGATGTCGTTCGGCGAATGGTTGCCGCTCCACAGCATATAGCTCTCCGTGAACATCGCGTACCCGCCGTAGATGCTGATCGTGATGACGTAGATCGTCACCGGCTTCAGCAGCGGGACCGTGATCCGCCAGAACCGGTTCCACCGGTTCGCTCCGTCGATCTCGGCGGACTCGTACAGATCCTGGGGAATGGTCTGAAGGCCGGAGAGAAAATAGATCAGGTTGATCCCCGCGTAACGCCAAGTCGCGAGCACCACCAGCACGAACATCCCCGTGGTCGAATCGGCCAGCCAATTGATCGTCTCGAAGCCGAACGCATGGCGCAGCATGTTCATGACCGCGAGGTCCGTCTGACCGAAGATGAGCCGGAAGATCGTGCCGGCGACGACGACCGAGGTAAGGGTAGGGATGAACAGCGCCGACCGGAAAAATCCGCTCCACCGCATCGCCTTGGAGTTAAGGAACACGGCCAGGACGAGCGGCAGCGGGATCAGGATGAGCAGCGTCCAGATCGTATACCTCGTATTGTTCTTCAAGGCCGTGAAGAAGGAATCGTTCCACAGCCTCTCGTAATTGTCGAATCCGATAAAGCGGGTTTGTCCCGGGAGAACCTCCTGGAAGCTCATCAGGATCGTGCTGACGACCGGGTACGCGAAGAAAATCAGGAAGGATAGGATAAACGGCAGCACGAACACATAGGGGGCGACCCGTTGCGAATAAAACAGCTGCTTCGCCGCTCCGGCTTGCTTCGGTCCTTCTTTCACCTCAAAGCCTCCTTTGCCCGTCCGGAAAACAGTCGTCGCCTGCTCTGCCCATCATTAGGGGCGGCAGAGCAGGCAGCGGACCGATTCGTTATGGAATGCTCTTCACTGCATCGTCCAGTACCGTCTTGACGTCCTTCAGGTCGTTGAAGATGGAGAACACGACCTTCGTCTTCACGACGTCGGAAGCGGCCGGCGTCCTCTCCTTGATGTTGACCGGCGCGATCTCGTCCTTCAGCTTAAGCAGGTCTTCGAAGATCTGCGTTCCGAAGTAGTCGGTGAACTTGTTCGATTCCTTCATCGCCGCGTCTCCCCACACGTCCGTCCGGATCGGATCGAAGCCGAGGTCTCTCCAGATCTCGATGTTGCCCTCCTTGGAGATCTTCGCGTATTCGAGGAACTTCTTGGCGAGCTCCTGGTTCTTGGATTGGTTCGTAATGACGGTACCCGTGCCGCCCATCCCGGAGGAGCGCATGTCGCCTTCCTTGAACACCGGCGTCGGCCGAATGATGATCTTGCCCTTCAGGTCGGGCATATAGTCGGTGAAGCGGCCCATGTACCACATCGGCATCCAGACCGCCGCCGCGCCTCCTTGGTTCATGAAGCCGTAATATTCTTCGGCGTGGTGACCGCCGCCCGGAGCGACGACCGCCACCTTCTCCTTCACGAGATTCTGCAGATAAGTCAGAACCTCCACGTTGACCGCGTCGTTCATCGTCACGTTGCCGTCTTTGTCCAGGAAGTCCGATCCGTGCTGAGCCACCAGCGGCCAATACGACCATTGGTCCGTCGTCTCCAGCGTCGTCATCGGCTTGCCGGTTTTCTCGAGCACCTGCTTGCCGGCCTTCTCGAAATCGTCCCACGTCCGGATGTCGTCCGGGTTGACGCCCGCTTGGTCCAGAATCTCCTTGTTGTAATAGATCACTTCCGCGCCGACGTGATAGTCGATGCCGTAGTACTTGCCGTCCTTCGCGTAATTGTCGAGGCGGGATTTGACCAGGTTGCCGATCTCCGGCTCCACGATATCGTTCAGCGGAACGAGCTGCGGCTCTCCCTTCAGGAAGTTGCCGATTTTGCTGATCTCGATATCCGCGAGGTCCGGAGCTCCCGTGCCCGACTGCAGGGCGACGAGCAGCTTGCTGTGCGTATCCTCGTAAGGGAACGTCGTTGCTTCCAGTTGGATCTGCTGATCGGCGTGCGCTTTGTTCCAGTTGTCCGCCATCTTCTCGAAGAACTTCTGATGCAGCTCGTTGAAGGTCCAGAAGACGAGCTTCGTCGTTCCTCCCTTGGAGCCTCCGGACGATTCGGTTCCCTCGTTCTTGTCGTTGCTGCATCCGGCCAGAACCATGGAAGCGGCAAGAAAAACGGCGAAGACATACTTAAGCGACTTAAGCGGTTTCATAAAGGCGGAATGCCCCCTCTTTAAGAGATGAAAATCTATACTTTAACCCTGTTGCGGGCAAAAGCCGAGCTCCGATATTGCCGTTTACTTCACACTATTGCGAAATAAAAGCTTCTGGAAGTTCGTGATGATTAACCGTCTCTTGAGGCTGCGATTCGTTGCGGAGTTGATTCTTTTGTTTCTAGGCTGTATGAAGCAAATGCCGAGGAATTCTGTGGGGAAGCCGTTGGATGAGCATCTAGGTGAGCAGCTGGAACATTTGATAGCGCTATTATATAAGCGCTTACAGCAATAATCAAGGGACATTTTTAAAATTATCTAATCATTTCGCATTATTTAGAATTAAACGAGATTTTTTTGATTTTCGGCTTGAAAAATTTCTCTTCATGTTTCCAATTGAAGCGGTTTCATTTATAATTAAGCGAAATAAACGTCAACGGAAAGGACGTCGCCATGATCTACATTAAGGATCTGAAAGCAGGGATCAATATTTACAAGGCGCTCAGCTCCGAGATCCGGATTCAGATCCTGGAGCTCCTGGCGAACAATCAAAGCCTCAATCTGAACGATATCGCGACCAAGCTGAACCTCAGCAACAGCGTGATCACCATGCACGTCAAGAAGCTGGAAGAGAGCGGGCTGATCGACATCAATACGGCGGTCGGCAAGCACGGCATCCAGAAGATCTGCTACCTGAACGAGGAGAAGCTGGTGATCGACCTTCGCAACAAGGAGATCTCCAACCGGTACGAGGTCGAGATCAAAGTCGGCCACTACAGCAACTACTCCGCCTCCCCCACCTGCGGGCTCGCGACGAAGGACAGCATTATCGGCGACTTCGACGACCCGCGTTTTTTTGCCGACCCGATGCGCATCGATTCCGAGATTATCTGGCTGTCCGAAGGATTTCTCGAATACAAGATTCCGAACTACCTGAAGGCCAACCAGAGCTTCGAAGAGATTCAATTCTCCATGGAGCTGAGCTCCGAGGCCCCCGGGTTCAACAACAGCTATCCTTCCGATATTTTCTTCTACGTCAACGACATCGAGATCGGCTCCTGGACCAGTCCCGGCGACTTCGGCGACATCCGGGGAACGTTCAATCCCGACTGGTGGCCGCCGCACCTCAACCAATACGGCGTGCTCAAGCTTATTCGCGTCACCCGAGGGGGAAGCTTCATCGACGGCTGCCGGATCTCCGACGTCACTCTGGACGATATCCGACTGAACTACCAGAGCGAGATTACGTTCCGGATCGAAGTGGGCGAACGAAGCGTCAACAAAAGAGGCCTGACCATCTTCGGCCGCCATTTCGGCAACTATAGCCAGGACCTCCTCGTGCGGGTGCTTTATCAGGTTCAGGAGAGTTAATGGCGACAGAGAGGCCAGCCAGGTGAAAATGCTAGCCAATCGAATCGGAACGGCTCCGGTCCGGCTGGCTATTTGCCTATTGGCGAAGCTCTTCGACGATAGCTCTTCCCGCCGTTCGTCCGGTGTAAAGACAGCCTCCGAGGAACGTGCCTTCCAGCGCCCGATAGCCGTGCAGTCCGCCTCCCCCGAAGCCGGACGCTTCCCCTGCCGCGTAGAGCCCCGGAACGGGAGCACCTTCCTCGTTTAAGACTCGGCAGGAAAGGTCCGTCTGCAGGCCTCCCAGCGTTTTGCGGCTGACGAGCTGGAGCCTCACGGCGATCAAGGGACCGTTCTTCGGGTCGAGAATCACGTGCGGGGGAGCCGCGCGTATGAGCTTATCTCCGAGATAGCGTCTCGCTCCTCTGAGGGCCGTTATCTGGAGATCCTTCGAGAACTTGTTGGCGATCTCCCGATCCCGCGCCTTCAGCTGCCTCTCGATGTCCTCCAATCGGAGGAGCGGGTCGCCCGTTAGCCGATTCATCCCCTCGACCAGATCGGGCAGGTTATCCGAGATGACGAAGTCCTCCCCATGATCCATGAACGCCTGAACCGGTTCCGGCGCTCCCGGCAACACGCGGCTTAGCACCTTCCTGATGCTCTTGCCCGTAAGATCCGGATTCTGCTCGGAGCCGGAGAGCGCGAATTCTTTCTTGATGATCTTCTGCGTCAGAATGAACCAGGAATAGTCGTAGCCGGTCTTCCGGATGGCTTCCAGCGTGCCGAGCGTGTCGAAGCCGGGGAACACCGGCGCGGGAAAACGGCGCCCCTTCGCATCCAGCCAGACGGAGGAAGGTCCCGGCAGGATGCGGATGCCGTGGTTGCTCCAGACGGGATCCCAGTTCTTGAGCCCTTCGGTGTAATGCCACATCCGGTCGCGGTTTACGATTCGCCCGCCCGCCTCCTCGGCGATGCCGAGCATTCGGCCGTCGACGTGCGCCGGAACGCCGGACAGCATATGCTTCGGCGGCTCCCCGAGGCGGGACGGCCAATTCCGGCGGATCAGCTCCGGATTGCCTCCGATGCCGCCGCTCGCGACGAGAACCGCTTGCCCCCGATATTCGAAGGCGCCGACGGCGTCCCTCGTGCTGGCTTCCCCTCTCTTCGCATTGCTAGGAGCCAGCACGGTTCCGGATATACCCGTGACGGCGCCGTTCTCCGTAAGCAGCCGGTCGACCCGATGGCGGGGAAGATAGGTCAGCAAGCCGTTCTGCATGTGCCGCTTGACTCGCTGCTCGAACGCCGAGACAAGGGCCGGCCCCGTCCCCCACACGATGTGGAAGCGCGGCACGGAGTTGCCGTGCCCGTCGGCCAAGTAGCCGCCTCGCTCCGCCCACCCGACGACCGGGAAGAAGCGGATGCCCATGCTTCTTAACCAGGCTCGTTTCTCTCCCGCCGCGAAGTCGACATAGGCTTCCGCCCATCTGCTCCCCCAACTGTCCTCCTCCCTGTCGAAGCCGGCCGATCCAAGCCAATCCTGCCACGCCAGCTCGCGCGAATCCTTGATCCCCATCCGCCGCTGTTCGGGCGAATCGACCAGAAACAAGCCCCCGAACGACCACCACGCCTGCCCTCCGAACGAAGCCTCCGGTTCCTGATCGACGAGAAGCACCTTGCGCCCCCCATCCGCAACCTCCGCCGCCGCGGCCAGCCCCGCCAGGCCGGCTCCTATTACGATGACATCGCTCTTCATCCGTTGACCCCTCCGCTTAGGAATGATTGACGGCTATCCATTCGATCAAGGCGGCACGTCGAATTCCGTTAATTGAAGCGCTTTCTTTCTTTCTTTTAAATAGATATTACACGTCCTGCTCGATAATCCTTCTATTCGGCGTCGTTAGTCGATTCTTTAGACTAACCCCTTGCTCGCATGGGCTTCGACGCTCCCGTTAGTCGAATATTTCGACTATCTGCTTGCTCGGATGTGCCTTGGCGCTCCCGTTAGTCGATTAGCCTGCTCCTTTTGCTACTTAGTTGCACGACTATTCTCTACTTATCCATTCGCATCCGACTAACGAAGCTTCCGTTGTGCATGTTTTCCGTGTATCCGGTTCTTCCCCTGGATTCGCTACCCGTTATTGACTTTTTTCAACGCCAGCCGGTCCCCGCACCCTCAGACGCCGTTATTGCACATTGTTCAATAAATCCCTCGGCCTCCCAGCCCACCTGCCTTACTTCTCCGAAGCTGTCAGAAAGCAAAAAAACTGCCCCGCAAGGTCCTAAGACCTTACGAAGCAGCTTTTGTCGCTTACGAGCTACCGTTACGCTTCTCGATTACAGATAGGAACAGACGTAGTCGGTCGTTTGCTCGATCTTCAGCTTGAACTTGGAGTCGGCCGGGACCGTGAACTCGCCCGTTCCGGAGATCGAGATCCACTCTTCGCTGCCCGGCAGTTGAACCGTCAGCTTGCCGGCAAGGATCTCCATCAGCTCGGCTTGGCCGGTGCCGAATTCGTATTCGCCCGGCAGCATGATGCCGAGAGTTTTGCGGGTGCCGTCCGCGAACAGAACCGTGCGGCTGGTTACCTTGCCATCGAAGTAAATGTTGGCTTGCTTAACGACGGATACTTGATCGAATTGTTGCGACATACGCGGATTTCCTCCCCAGGTCTAAAAAAGCAGCTTAGATCAACTTCTTGAATTGCTCGACGACGTTCTCGACGGTAAAGCCGTATTCCTTGATGACGCGGTCGCCTGGAGCGGAAGCTCCGAACGTATCGATGCCGAGAATCGCGCCTTCGTCGCCTACGAAGCGATCCCAGCCGAACGGATGAGCCATCTCGATCGCGAGGCGAGCCTTGATCGACTTCGGAATGACGCTGTCCTTGTACTCCTTGGATTGCTTGTCGAACAAATCCCAGCTCGGCAGGCTGACAACGCGAACGTGAATGCCTTGCTCGGCCAGCGCCTTCTGCGATGCGACAGCCAGTTGAACCTCGGAGCCGGTCGCGATCAGGATGCCTTGCGGCGCTCCGTTCGCGGCTTCGGAGATCACGTAGCCGCCCTTCTTGATCGCTTCGCGTGCGTTCTCTTGCGTGCCCGGCAGAACCGGCAGGTTCTGGCGAGTCAGCACGAGGGCGACCGGATTGTCGTTGTTCTCGACCGCGTAAGCCCATGCCGCGGAGGTCTCGTTCGCGTCCGCCGGACGGATCACCGTCAGGCCCGGAATGACGCGGATCGAAGCGAGCTGTTCGATCGGCTCGTGCGTAGGACCGTCTTCGCCGACGGCGATCGAGTCGTGAGTCAGAACGTAAACGACCGGTTGCTTCATCAGAGCGGCCAGGCGAACGGCCGGACGCAGGTAGTCTGTGAACACGAAGAACGTGCCGCCGAAGATTTTAACGCCGCCGTGGAGGGAAGCGCCGTTCATGGCGGCAGCCATCGCGAACTCGCGGATGCCGTAATAAACGTTGCGGCCTTCGTACTGGCCGGCCTTGAATTGCGGCAGACCCTTCAGGTGGGTCATCGTGGAGCTCTCCAGGTCGGCGGAGCCGCCCAACAGATGAGGAACGTTCTTCGCCAGGCCGTTCAGCGCGTTGCCGGAAGCGACGCGAGTGGACAGCGGCTTGTCTTCCGTCGAATAAGATGGAAGGTCCGCGTCCCAGCCGGCCGGAAGGAAACGGCCGACCGCGTTGTTGAATTGAGCGGCCAGGTCCGGATAAGCCGCTTGGTACTTCGCGAACAGCGCATCCCAAGCCGCGTTAGCTTCTTCGCCTTGCTTCTTCACTTCCGCGAAGTGAGCGCGAACTTCTTCCGGCACGTGGAAGTCTTCGCCTTCCCACTCGTAGAAGCTCTTCGTCAGCTTCGCTTCTTCGGCGCCCAGCGGGGAACCGTGAGGACCGGCGTGGCCGCCCTTGCCGCCCTTGTTCGGGGAACCGTAGCCGATGACCGTCTTCACTTCGATCAGGGTCGGCTTGTTCTTCTCGGCTTGCGCTTCCGCGATCGCCTTAGCCAGCGCGTTCAGGTCATTGCCGTCTTCGACGCGAATGACTTGCCAGTTATACCCTTCGAAGCGCTTAGCCACGTTCTCGGAGAAGGACAAGTTCAATTCGCCGTCGAGGGAGATATCGTTCGAATCGTACAGCATGATCAGCTTGCCGAGCTTCAGGTGACCTGCCATCGAAGCCGCTTCGTTCGAGATGCCTTCGGACAGGTCGCCGTCTCCGCAGATTCCGTACGTGAAGTGGTTGATCAGGTCGTAGCCTTCGCGGTTGTAGGTCGCGCCCAGGTGCGCTTCCGCCATCGCCATGCCGACCGCCATGCCGAAGCCTTGTCCGAGCGGTCCCGTCGTCGCGTCGACGCCGGCCGTGTGGCCGAACTCCGGATGCCCCGGAGTCAGGGAGCCCCATTGGCGGAAGTTCTTGATCTCTTCAAGAGGCAGATCGTATCCGCTCAGGTGAAGCAGCGAGTAGAGCAGCATCGAGCCGTGTCCGGCGGACAGCACGAACCGGTCGCGGTTGATCCATTCCGGATTCGAAGGGTTGTGCGTCATCGTCTTGGCGAATAGCTGGTACCCCATCGGAGCCGCGCCCATCGGCATGCCCGGGTGACCGGACTTCGCCTTCTCGATGGCGTCGATCGAGAGGGTACGGATGGTCGTTACGGCTAATTGTTCAATCGTTTTCGAGCTTGCAGTCATGAATCTTGTCCTCCTCCATCTTTTGCAACGCGGGTTTAGCTGTTTTTTCTCTTTGTGTGCAGAGCTTATGATAAAACATCTCGCCGACTCTGGTGCTCATCGGAGATGCCTTATATCGTTCCTGTTTTGATCCTGCCTATTGTACCACGACGCCCCCGACTTTTCCATTACTTGTACGGACAAGTGGGAGATCATGGAACTATTCGAACACGACGGTCTTATTGCGGAAAACGACCAATCGGTCCTCGACATGCCAACGAACGGCCCGCGCCAGAACGATTCTTTCGATGTGTCGCCCGATGCGCTTCAGCTCGTTCACGTTGTCCCGATGGCTGACCCTTTGAACGTCCTGTTCGATGATCGGACCGGCGTCCAGCTCCTCCGTCACGTAATGGGCGGTCGCGCCGATCAGCTTCACGCCCCGATCGTAAGCGCGATTGTACGGCTTAGCCCCGACGAACGCGGGCAGGAAGGAGTGGTGAATGTTGATGATCCGGTTGGGGAAGCGCTCGATGAACTTCGGAGTCACGATCTGCATGTAGCGGGCCAGCACGATCAGATCGACCTTGCCTTCGGTCAGCTCCAGCTGCTTGCGTTCCGCCTCGGCCTTCGTATCCGGCGTCACCGGAATATAGTGGAAGGGAAGTCCGATCGATTCGACAAAAGCGCGGCTGTCCTCATGGTTGCTGATCACCATCGTGATGTCCGCGTCGAGATCCCCCGATTGCCACTGCCATAGCAGCTCCAGCAGGCAATGGTCCTCCTTGGAGACGAACACCGCGATGCGCTTGCGGCGGCTCGCCCGGTAGACGCTCCAGCGCATATCGAACCGGTCGGCCACCCGGGTGAAATCCTCTTGCAGCGAAGCGAGCCTGCTCTCCAGGTTCTCCAGGTCGAATTCGACCCGCATAAAGAACATGCCGCCCTCCGGATCCATCGTGTACTGGTCGGACGAGACGATATTGGTCCCCTGGTCGAAAAGGAACTGCGATACCGTCGATACGATTCCCGCGCGATCCGGACAAGAGATCAGCATGCGAGCGCGGTTCGCCTTATCGGCGAAGTCGCGCGGGTTTATTGGCTTATTCGAACTCATTCTTGACTTCTTCCTCTCGGATATACCAGATTACAGCTTGGCCAGCACATCTTTGCCGGCCAGGGCGACGGTCAAACGCTGGTTCACTTGCTCTTCCGAATAATCGGCGGACAGGACGGAATTCGCCAGCAAGAGGTCGTAGAGACGGTCCATCGGCTCGCGCGGGTCGGCTTTCTTCGCTTTGGCATCGTTCTTCAGCAGCTCCCATGTATCCAGAACGTACAGCCGGGGAACGATGACCTCCTTCTCGAAGAAGTAGTGAATGCGCTCGACGTCTTCCAGGAACTCGCCGCCGAATCTCTCCTCCACGTCCCCTCGCAGCAGCGCGATCTCCGCTTCGTACATCGGCCTTTCTTTTTGACCGATCCATGGGGTTTCCAAAATAAACGGACGGCCTTGGAGCGCCTCGTGATGAACGACGTTATGAATCCCTTCGAAGCCGATATAGCCGGAGCCGATCGGAGAGTGACGGTCCTTCGCCGCTCCTCGCGGGTTCTTGCTGTCGTTCACGTGGACGACCGCCACGCGGTCCAGTCCGACGATCTGGTCGAAGAGCTTCAGGACGCCGTCGATGTCGTTCACGAGGTCGTAGCCGGCATCGTGCATGTGACAGGTATCCATGCAGACGGTCAGGCGATGGTTATCCTCTACCTGATCGATAATGGAGGCGATCTCCTCGAAGCTGCGGCCGATCTCGGTCCCTTTGCCCGCCATCGTCTCGAGCGCGATATTGACCTCGGTCTCCCGCGTTCCGGACAGAACCTCGTTCAGGCCTTCGGCGATTCTGGCGATCCCGTACTCGGGGTCCTTCTCGGTATACGCACCGGGGTGGAGCACGATGTTGCGAACGCCGATCCGGTGGGTCCGGCGAATCTCTTCCTGCAGGAAGGTCACGGCCAGATCGAACGTCGACGCCTTATAAGAACCCAGATTGATGATGTACGGCGCATGGACGACGATCTCCCCGATCCCGTTCTGGGCCATCAATTGTTTGCCTTCGTCTATGAATAGATCCTCGATCGGTTTGCGTCTGGTATTCTGCGGTGCTCCCGTGTAAATCATGAAAGTACTGGATCCGTAAGTCAAAGCTTCCTTCGTCGCGGTCAGCAGTCCTTGGTCCGAGAACGATACGTGCGATCCGATCTTCAGCATGGCTGGCTCCTCTCGATAAGCTTCCCGGAGTCTTGTCCGGGCTTGGCCGAATAAATCCGTATTTAATTGTAACTTGAACATCGAAATAAATCTAGGATTGAAGCCCGTCGGTATGGTAAGGATAGAGAATGCGACCTAAGAAGAGCTCGATTTCATTTGAAAATACGATAGGCATCCTTAAAGCCTTGACGATAAGTCCCTTTCGAGATAAGGGCTACTCGATCGTTGATTAAATCTTCTAATTTATAAATCAACTTCAATTCGGAGGAAACGAACAATTCTTTTATTTCAGCCAATACGGCATTGATTTCATCGTTTATGGCAGAGTGTGAGTCTTCCGCAGCTGAATAAGCCTTTTCGAACGCGCAATCGATCGAGGGCTCCATCCAATTTAATATCTCCATATGTATGCTCCCTTTGGTAAAGAATCGCGATTAAACAACAAGAACACTTTTGAGCCTACGAAGAAAGTCAAATTGAAAACGCTAGGCTTGCAATGTCTGAGGTGCTTTGTCGCTAAAATTAACCCGCCCTTTCGAAGTCGTAAAGTTGGTGCTGGCCCTCCATTTGAAACTCTAAATCATCCTTCTATATATTGGTGGCAATCGTTCGACAAAACCAAACAAAAAAGCCCGAGAACCGAAGTCCTCGGGCTCCTTATTTCTTTATCGCTCGCAATGCGACCGATAGCACTCTCCATCCTTCGGACGTAAACTTCGGTTCGCTGATAAGCCCGTTAAGATTACCGGACCCGAATTCCTTCAGGAACCACGCCGGAGCTTCGATCTTCTTCTCCAGGGCCTCCACCCGGGACGTAAGTTCCTCGAATTCATTTTTTTCCGCTGCTATCATAGGCTGCTCTTCCTCCTCGATAACGGGTTTGTTGATGATCCAAAATTGCCGAGCCTCGTTGCGTATAACCGACTCTTTCGCCCGAACCTTCCCGTCGTCTTTAACCCCCTGGTCGATCAATCCGTCCGAGCCGTATTTCCGGTTATCTTGGTTTGGATCGTATACGTCGAACCATCCCCCTCCGATGCCGACGAGCAGAATGTAATGACCGCCAGCCGTGAAATGCCCGGATCGCATCGAGGCCACGACTAGGGCTCCTGTAGCGAGCGCTGCTTTTACGGTTTCCATCGTTCCCGTCTGTTCGCACGCAAGACCGTATTTCTTGGCTGCCGCGGCGAAGTAGGTCCATTTCGTCCCTTGATCGTCCGTTCGAAAATCATTGTCTACCGCAAACTTGGCCGCCTCCGTAGGGAGGATCGATTTGCCTAGAAGCGAACTCGCTGCCATCGCGAAGCACGTGGGCCCGCATGCGGATGTTCCGATAGTCTGTGTCGGGTCGTTGCGGTTCGTGTATGGCGTGTTTTTCCAGCGGAGATCTTCTTGGCTGTAGTAGACTTTAGCCATTCTTCCCCTCCCCCTTAATATTGGCAGCTCTCTCTGCTTTGGCCTTAATCTCGGAGGCAACGTAATTGAGGACAGACTTAGGAATCCATTTATCCCAACCAGCTCGAGCGCAATTGGCCGTCATGCTCTCCCAACTATGGTAGGCAAGCATCAGCGTTAGTCCGTAGAAAGCGACGCCGGGCTGATCAATAAAAAAGATTGTTGAAGCCATTTTGTCCAGCAGCATCCCAATAAAGGGGATGAAGGCGAGGAATATCGTCCGGAGCACTCCCGTTTGGCCATATTCGCTGCGATAAGATTCAGTCTTCTTTGCTGCAGTTATTCCTGCTAACCAGTCTGCCGCTACGATCGCAATGAAAAAAAGATATGCCCAGAACTTACCGCTGGATGTAACATATTCGATGATCGGAGAAATGAATGCCCCCATGGTTGCGATCACTCCGTTCATTGGCTTGGCTAATGTATCGAGGCTCATTAGTGACTTAATAAAGCGTTGCATGGTTTCCCTCCTGAAAATAAAGAGGCCGGACCATCGGCCGACCTCAAATTCCCAAACGTTTGCGATTATGCAGCGAGCGGCTTTCCGTATGTTCCGAGACCAAGGGCTTCCAGTTCGTCTTTTACTTCCGGTCGCAAGTTGACAGGAACCTGATTGAAAGATTTGTAGACTTTAACAATCAGAGTTGTGTATATTTTGACCACGGTGACTTCCCCTCTCAGGAAATAAAGAAAGAGCCAGATCACGGCTCCCCTAAACATTGTTTATCAAAGCTTGTACTTCCGCTCGAATGACTTGCGGAACATCCTCGATGGTTTTAAGTCCTTTTCTAATCAGCGTTGCATATACCTGAATCATGCTGCACCTCCTGTTGCTTGGCTGGCTTCCAGTTGAGCGATCTTCGCTTGCAACTGCTCAATGACTGCTTGTTGCAGCATAGCCAGTTCGTAAACCTCCGTAAGCCCCAGCATAGCCGTGATATTCTGCTCCTCCTGTGTAGCGCTGGCCGAGAGTTGCTGCTCGTAGGCGTCAGCGACACCAAGTAACGCCGCGTCGGTATTCGTTTCAAGCGTCTGGAGGCGTTCTTCCTCCAGTTCCTCCGGAGTCTTAGGAATCGGTAGTGCCTGATAGGCTTCCCATGCGGCTTGAAGCTCCTGCTCGGTCGGCTGCGGGACGTCGTTTCCGTTCGCATCTTTCACGTTCCAAGTTGCGATATATGGCACGCTGGGGAGCCATTCAAACTCTACGCCCTCGGTCATCTCGCTTGGGTTTTTCTTCCGATATTCGAAGTGAACGCCCTCGATCCAGTCTTCCGGATCTGCCCCCTCGGCATCGGGTAGAAGCACCTGCTTCGTAGGATGCTCGTCCACTATTAGGTGAAACATTGGGCCGTCGTCTTTCGCTATGAAGTCGTAAAGCGGATTCGCTTGCGGATAAAGATACATGATTGCTAGTGCTAGGTTCATCTCTTAAGCACCTCCTGTCTAGGCGATTCGAACAACTTCGAAAAAGCCTGTTGTTCCATCTTGATAACTAGGCAGGGTGCTTCCTAGTTGATGAATCAGATAAATTTCCAAGAAGTCCCCTGCGAGAAGCCGTATGGTTCCTGATCCTGCAATTGTTACTGCACCAGAAGAGCCGGGACGCATATGATTTAATGTTCGATCGGCAGAGTTGTTCAAAAATATTTTTAGAACGTACTCCACCCCTGAAACATTCGGTGCTAAACCAATACCGGCATGAACCTGATAAATACCTGCTTGAGGCACTGTAAACCGCGATAGAGTTGCGTCGTAGTTGCCTAAATGATCGTATTCCTCAAAGGCGTACGCCACTTTCGTCCAAGTACCTGTAGGGAAATTTTGAATCGCCGAAACTTTCCCCCTAGCCGCAGGTCTATAATCCCTCGTGTTTTCTCCCCAAGGATTGAGAACACCAAACCCTCGGTTGGCAATACCCCGGTCAATCCAGTCGGCTCCTGTTGCAGTCGGTACGTTTCCGTTTGTGTCAACTCGGCCCCCACTTTGTGCGTATATCGTGCTGGCATTACCCGAACCTGTGCAATTATATCCGTATACATGAGATCCCGGACCTATCGCTCTGAATGCCGCCTGCCTATTACTGATAACACAATTGTCAGCAGTTACGACAGCGTCCTCTGCGGCTTCAAAAGCGAAGTTAGCCGTCGCGCTTACAGTGGTATTGAATTGAACACATCGGACGTAAGACCTAACGGCATATACGTTGTTATTTGTGGAAACATTCGTCATACCTTTGATATTGATATTTATTCTATTATTGATAACTATCCAGCCGTTCATTTTGACGTTTGCTGGGGTTGTCTCATTGCCGACAATCTCAAACCCGCCTTTACCGTGAAACCCATCGATCCATACCTGTTCCGGGTACGTGCCGTCTGCAATATCAATGGTCACGGTATTGTTAACCATTTGGGGAATGGATGCGATTGCACCTGCGATCGTCTTTTTCGCCCCTGCAGCCGTGTTTGCAAACCCTGTGTTAGCGTCGTTTCCATCCGGGCGGACCCAAATAGTAAACGCGTCGGTTGTACGCTTTGGTACCGTTACCACATTGATATCTTCGAATGTCGGACTACTCGTCGTGTTGACAGCCTGATTAAGCCGGCTGTTCACCGTCTCCAGACTTATAGCCGGAGCCGTATGCCAGTCCGCCTTCCCAGTGACCGCTCTGATCATTGCCCCGATCTTCGAGAAAAGGTTCGTCACTGTATCCGTGTCCGTTGTTCCGACCGCTATTGCATCATTAATCGTTCGATTGCCAATCTTGGCGTCTGTGATGCCCCCATCCTTGATCCGGATCGTTTTTCCCGAGAACTCGAGCGTCGTTCCATCTGGAGGAGCTCCCGCTTGAGAGAATGTGAGCGCCGTCGTTCCTACCGTGATTGTCCCCGTTGTCGTAAGTCCCCACGACGTCGTTCCGTTCGCCATCCCCTCGGCTACACGAACAAGCATTCCCGACTTGAGTTTCGCCGCCGTGTCTGCATCGTTGGCCCTAGTCCATGCTGCCGATGCGACCGTGTAGATCCCGTTTTGAGATCCGGTCGTCTGATTCTTAACGAGGACTCGGTCGCCAGCAACGACGGCGATTCCGTCGATCGTTTGCGTTCCGGAGAGCGTGATATTCGCCGTAGTCGCCACACGAACCGGCGTCGGCATGCTTGTCTCATCGACATAACCCTTCGTCGCAGCGTCTGAGTCCGCCAATGGGCCTGCGAATTTCGCACGTCCGGACGAGTCGCGATGTACGAGTCGGCTCGCTGTCGCTGCATCCGTTGATCCGTGGATACTTGCAGCCGTTAAGTTAGAGTGCGTAGTCAAGTTCGTTTGAACCGCATTCGCCTTCGTCGTGGCGTCATTAGCTGCTGTAGTAATAGCAGCATCAACGGTATCTTTACGGGCAATGTCTGCTGCCGCAGAAGGAGCAGCCACTTGCGCTCTTCCAGATGCATCCCTCTGAATAAGCGTGCTGGCGGCCGCGGAAGACGTCGCACCATGAATACCCGTAGTGGCGTCAATATGGGATTTTGCTGACGTTAGCGTTGTTGGTGGTGCAGTCCGCCAAGTCGCCCCGCCAGTAATCGATTTAATCATATTGGCCAGCCAGCCGAACAGCGTCGTAACAGTACCGCTGTCACCGGTAGGAGCCGTCGCGTCGCTAATAGCGCGACTGCCGATGACCGTATCCGTGGCGGATCCTGCCCCACTGCTCTGTACAAAGGTTATGGCCGTCGTACCTAGAGTAACAGCGGATGTGTTGCTCATGTCAAAGGTCTTGCCGCCGCAGACTGTTCCTTCGCGGACGTATACTCTAATGCCGGCCGCGATCTTAGCCGTTGTATCGGCGTCAGCGGCTCGTGTCCAAGTACTTGCTGACGCGACATAGATGCCGTTCTGACTGCCGGTCGTCTGATTCTTGACAAGCACCCGATCCCCTGCCGCCAACGCGACTCCGTCGATCGTCTGGAGTCCTGACAGCGTAATGTTGGCCGTCGTCGCGACGCGCACGGCGCCGTCGACCGATTTGGCTTGGATGGCTCCGTTGAGATCCGCGTAGCCGGCTTTGTCCAGGTCGAGAGTCTTGATTCCTTGCTCGATTCGGTTAAGGTCCGTTTCCGTAACCGTGTCCCCGAATTGCCAGTTTGTTTTGCCGTTGTAGGCCATTATGCCGATACCTCCTCTACGGTTATTGCATGGCGCATGATCGTGTCTTCCACGATCGGCACATTGACCGTTCGGGAGCTGACCACGGCGCCGGTTGATGATTTAAGTTCCATTTTCGAAACCGTGGCAACGGTCCCCATTGGGACGAGATATTCCAGCGTCAACACGTTCTCTGCCGTCTCCTTAAACAGAAAGTTAGAGATCTCAACCGTATCGTTCAGCACGACCTTGACGATCTTCGCGTTCGTATATGCGGTCAATTCGTTCAGGTAGGATTGAGCAATCATAGCGATATTGCCTCCCTTCGAATTGCAAATGGCGTCTTGCCGACTTGCCAGCTTCCCAGTTTAGTCCGTCGTTCAAGTCCGATCGCGAAAGCCCGATCCGAGATCCCCAGCCTTTCTGCCACGAAGGTCTTAGGTTGATAAATCAAATTCGCCGGCCGGAGCAGATTGACCGTGTACTCGATTTCTCGCAGCACGGCCGCATTCTCAACTCCGACACTGATTCCGAGCACATAGCTGATCGGATCGACTTCGACAAGCACGAGTCCAGGCACACCGGCAATAAAATCGAGCTTTTGCTGAAGATACCTCTCGGTAAAAGGCGGCTTGGTCGTATATCGGTTGATGATGCGCGTTCTTCTGAAATTTAATGTCTCTGCCGTAGGATCGGCGACGATCTCCAGCATGCGCTCCCGTCGCCTCACCGCCTCCTCCGAGCTGGTCAGAACGAATTGATCGTCGAAGAGTCGAATAACCGCCTTCTCCAGAGCAGCCAGTTCTGCATCCTCCGTCTCGGTCAGCTCGACAAATTCTGTTATATCCCGGTAAAACGTCGGGAGAAAAGTCATCAACGGCTCACTCAAGAAGCGTCACCGTCCCCGGCATCGGAATTTGTTCGTTGGTCAGCGTTATGTTGGCGGCCGAGCCATTAAGCGTGGTCCCCGATACGTCGGCAATGCCTTCCACGCCGAGCATTCGGGCTTCCATGGGCGAAATTCGGACAATCGTCTGGTCTACCGATGACCAGGATTTGCGCAGGGATAGCAGATACTCTTCTACTGCCGCTTCCAAGGATTCGCGAACCTGTCCGATCGTAAAGCCGCTCTGCAGTGTCACGGTTGTCGAGACATTAACGGTAACCGGCGCCGCGCCGACAACGGTCACGCGATGGCCGATGGGCGCCATGCCTATTCCTTCTCCGCTATTAACCACGGGATCCATTACGGTCTGAACCTCGTTTACGAGAGCCGACGGGGGTGCGGCGTAATTGCTGTCCAAGATCGTTAGTTTAACTGTTCCTCCGCCCGCCCAAGCCGGGAACACCTTAACCCCGCCTACGCCGTTCAGATCGCCGACCTTCTGCAGGTAGTCACCAACGTTGCCGCCGAACGGCTGCGCGTTGATCTCTGTCAGGAAGCGCGCCCGCAGCGATTCATCCGTCTCTTCATCGGCACCGGGTATGCGAACGTCCGCCAGTTCCCCGCGCGCTAGTCCTTCGACGTAATCGATCGGCAATAAGGGACCGAAATATTGGTTGCCGATAACCCCGGTCGATTCGCAAGTCAACTCGTATTTCCCGAGCGACAATCGACTGGAGACGGCATAATTGACGCCGGATATCGAGAAGCGGGTGCCGACGGCCACATCCATCAACGCGTGGCTAGCGTCATAAAACAATCCCAAACGCTTCGCCGCCGTTGCCGCCTTGCGAATCGTTCCGTGTTCCGCCGTACGCCTGGTCAAAAACTCTCCGCTTGCCGTATCCGCAAAGGACAAGTTGTAATTGATGTCTATCTCGGCATACATTTGCGCAAGCTCTAATGCGGCCGGCGCAAGAGCGTCGAAGATGACCGAGCCTTCTCGTTTGTCGATGTCATTCGGAACCCTGGCCAACATTCTCTGGAGAATCGTCTCGTACGTCTGCGCCTCATACATTTACCATCACCCCTTCCTTAAATGAACCTTGATCCGTAACGACGGTAAAAGTCGCTAACGCACCATCTCCGCTGTCCGTAATCGACATATCGGTTATTTCTCTTATGCGGTCATCCTGCAGCAATGCCTCTTTGATCCGTCGACCAAGCTCGGAACGTACGACTCCCGGCGATCCTCCTAATAGCCTTGTCGCCTCGGAGCCATAATCGGCGCTGTAAATCATGTAGTCATACCGCTGGGTGCTCAGGATTTTGAGGACGGCTTGCCGCACCGCATCGATGCCGTCGATCGTGCCGCGTGCGCGCTGCTTGTCCAAATCGAGACGGTACGTTTTGCTTGGCGGACGGAGCTCCTGCAGTTGGTCAGAGCCAATCTGCCCCCCTGTCGGAATCATGTCTCCACCGCCCTGTCCAAGATCAGATATTGGTTGCCGCCCTGTACTCGCAGCAGAATAAGCTTATCGCCCGTCTCCAGCCGTTTGCGAATGAGCAGCTCCTCGATTTTGTACTCGGTCAACGACTCGGGCACGATCAAAAAATCCGCCATGAGCGTAAACCGTTGATCGACGGTTACCTCAAGCGGATCTATTTTGACCACTGTCCCCGTTAGGATGGCAACAGGCTGCGAAGCCCCTACCGCTCCCGCACCTGCTTGTTTAATTACTTGCAGCAATCGGCTCATGATATCACCTTCAACGTCAGCGACATCGTATGGTCGCCATCGAATTTATGATTGCACTCGTCGACCAGCATCGGTTGATTGATCCCTAAACGCTCGATAAAGATACGGACGTAGCTGCCTGCGCGAACCCGAATATCGCCGATAGCTTCAATTCTTAGGGATTTGGACTCGCGATTCTTGAGCGTAATCAAAGTTTCGAGCATCTGACTGATTTGGGCGGAATTCATGCCTTCGTCAGCCGTCTGATAGAGCTGCAGGCGCCCCCACTTGGCCATATTGGCGCTGTCCTGGGCGAGATAAACGTCGCGCCTGTTCGTCGACTTATTGTCTTGCACGATCTTGATTCGGTTATACGTGTCGCTGTCGATCGATACGGCGTAATCGTAATCGGTCATTAAGCTCTCGTCCCCGAAGTAAAAGTCTGTAAGCGGCTGAGATACGTTCGCGAGAGTCAAGCCTCCGAAGTCATCGTAAAGATAGAAATTGCCGTAACCGTTGATAAGTGTGTAATCAAGCGCCTTGCACATCGTGTCGAGCAGCTTCTGCCCATCGGCTACCAAAGAGGGAATCTTATACTTCGTGTCGGCCAGTTTGCCCAGCTTCAGGCCCGAATCCGTAGCAATCTTTTGAATGATTTCCGTCGCCGTTTTGCCGGTGAAGACATAAGTATCATTGGCCATTAAATAACGGATTTGATCGTACGCTTTGATACGGATTTCCTCGCCTGCGCCATAACCGATCTCAAAAACATAGCCGTAAAAGACATTTGTCTGATCTTTGCGGACTTGGATAATATCGCCGTTCCTAATCGCAAAGCTCTTGTCCCCGTAGAACCTGTTGTTATCGATTAACGTAAACGAAAGAGTTCCTGCCTTGCCGATTCGGGCGGTTTGCCACTGCAGATCGGCGACAATCTCCGAGATGTCCCATACCCTTCCGTTTTTTTTGTCCAGCATCACTTCAAGCTGCATTCCTTCGCCTCCTAAGATGGCATTTTCAGGATGCGCCCGATCTGAAGCGTCTTGAGCTGAGCATCCGTAATTCCGTTTAGCTTCTGAATCTCGCGCCAACGTCCGCTATCTCCAAGAACCTTCTGGGCCACCTTGAATAAACTGTCCCCCGCTACTAGAGTGTAAGTTTTGGGGATCTGCTTCTCGTCAGGTCTCGCCGTCTTCGTCGCTTTGGTCGTATCGCTCGGCAGTTCCACTTTCTTGGCGGAATAGAACCGGTATTCCTTAAGCTCGAGCTTGTACTCGATATCTCCGCCGCTGCCCGCCACCTCCGACCATTCGAAGGACTCGATGCTCGCCGCGGTATTGACCTGGTAGGCATCCGACGTAAAGATAAACCGGATCGGGATTTTCGAAGCCAGCCAACTCTCGATTCGTTGAACGTACCATTCCGGTTCAAAATAAGTCGACTTATTATCGCTCCCATTCTGGAGATCGGGTTCCCGATAAATCCGGGACGGGTCCATGGGAAAAAAAGAAGAGAAACGGATCTCTCGCAGCGACCGATCCTTGATTACGCTGATTTCTCCAAGCCCGACGATGGTATAAGTACTGCTTCCGCCATCTCCCTTAAACTCGATGGAATCCGGCAAGACAGGCAGCTCGAAGAATTCCAGTCTGTTGTTATAGCTGAGTTCCATGCTGTACGGCATCAAACATACACCCCTTCGGCGCTGCTAACAATTGCAACCTCTAGATGCTCGGATAGCCTCGAGATCAGCGAATCCACGTCCGCTTCCTTGGTCACATTGCCGGTCCTTACGTTTACCGTCGTTTGCGGCTGCAACGTCACAAAATTCTGAATATTTTTGAGCTCTGCCAGTTCTCGCATCATCTTAAGGTCTTCGCTGCCGATGTCGACTTTATCGTTAATCTTCCCGACTTCGTTGACTCTATCAATATTTGCGGTCGTATTGGCGGTCGACCAGGCATCCCCTGGTTGCTTGATGCTGTCCAACGCGTTCGACGTTTTGCCGAAAAGCCCTTGCCCATACTTATCGCCGGTTTGGTAAGCGTCTTGGATGTCTTTCTCTTCCATCCGATATTTAGAAGAGTCCCATAAATCCTTATCCGTTGTCGGAGCTTCGAGAGAACCCATCATGGTCTTTAACCCGTCCGATAAGGCATGAACATTGTTCGTGTTTAGCAAGTTGACCGGCTTAATATTACCCATGCCCGGAATTTTACTTATCGCTTTTAGTAGCATATTAACGCCGCCGATCGCACCGTTAATTCCCTCGAGAATAACCTTCATGAATCCTCCGGCGAAATTCTCCGTACCTCTAAGCATGTTGTATAGATGGCCCATAAAAAACATCGCCAAGTCGTAGAACAGCTTATTGATCGTATAGACGGGATCGATAAAGAGATTGACGAGGAATTCGGCAAAGGAAAGGAAGCCGTTCCATATTAAAGCTACTCCATTCCATAGAAAAGAGAACAGCGCATTGAAGAACCCCATCACGGCTCCGACGATCTGCTGCGTCGACACTCCGAAGGAATTAAGCACCCCAATCAGTAACGCTATAACTCCGATAACTGCCAGAATGGGCCATGATGCCGCCGCCCACATGATAAGCCAATACCCGGCAAGCCCCAACACGACGATTCCGACTGCCATTAGGACGTTCCGGACGATATTCATGTTGTCGAGAATAAATTGGACTCCGGCCGCGAAAGCATCGGACACGAATCGGATGCCCGCCGTTAAGCCGTCAAAGAATCCTTGGCCTTGAGAGGAACCGAGCCACTCCACGAGCTTCATAACGGAATCCGTCACCTTCTGAAGGGGGCCGTTCGCGCCATTAAGCGACGAAACCCATTCTATCGCTTTGTTTTTGCCTATAGTCATCGCTTGGCTAAACGTGACCGGCATCTTCGTAAACATGGCATTGATGTAAGCGTCTTGTTGCGCAAAAGCCTTTACGATCTTCTCGGAGGTCATTTTGCCGTCGGAGGCTAGTTGCTCAAGCGACCCCCGGGCTACTCCCAGCCCGTCCGCCAATACCTTAGTTAGCAGCGGTGCCGACTCCGTCAAGGATTGAAGTCCATCGCTTTGAAGCCCGCCGCTCGTCATCGCCTGCGTCATTGCCGTCATCGAGCTTTGGCTTTCTTCCGGCGAGGTTCCGCTTGCAACCAACAGTTTGTTATACCGGGAAGTAAAATCCAGCAGTTCCTGATTGCTCTTGAAGGTGCCCGGATTCGAGGATCCCAGTTGGGTGATCATGGTTGCCGTGTCGGCATAGGACTGGCGAGAGCCGTTAGCGACATCCATAACTTTCTGCTGCAAGGCGAACTGAGTCTGAGTACCGTCGTTGACCATTCCCAATCGCGCGTTGACTCTGGCGATTTCGTCGGACCATTTGACGAAGTCGACCGCTTTCTGCAAGCTGGAAATCGAGAAGATCTCGCTCGTGATCGATTTCAGATTGCCTAGCAGTCCCTCGGATGAGGCTTCCTTTTCCCCGGTGTCGTTCTGCTTTTGCTCTTGGCCCTCCTGTTGTTGCCCGACATTGTTCGCGAACTGGCCAACCGTTGGCGTTTGGGTCAGAATAGACTCGGCAGAGCCTTTGCTCGTTCGGCCCAATTGCCTCACGGCAACCAATAATCTGGAAATGAGCCGCTGCGTATTGGCGAACATTTCATTGAGCGAGCTCGGGAGCTCGATATTCAGCTTTACATTCATCTTACTGAGCTCTTGGTTAATTCTCGCCAGCGCCCTTGGAGCTTCTTGCAAGGCCGGAGCGGGATCTATTTGTATCGTGACCGGTCGTTCAAGCTGCCTCCTCATGAGCTCATGTATGATAACGATTCTCTTAATGCCGACATAGGTTCGATTTAGAACCTGGTTATAGCGATCGATTAATTCGAAGCCTTCGTCGACGGTGGCCATGCTCGCCACCTCCCCCATTATGTTGAAAGACGGCTTCCCCCGAAGAAGAAGCCGCGCTTTCGATACTCGCATAGAAACCCTATGTTCTTCTGGTTTTGCGTTCTTTTCTTTCTTTCTCGACGCGAACGTCGATCATGGCGAAGATGGCCGCTTTCTCGCGGCGGCTCAACTTCACCAAATGATGCGGCATAAGGTGAAGCTCGTGGAGGGCGTAGTAAGCATAATTCGCTTCCCCGTCGCCCTCCTTGATCAGTTTTTTACCTCGTCGACGAGCTCCGACATGTCCTTGTCGTAGCCGTTTAACTCTTGAACCTTCTGGACCAAACCGACGTATTCGCCGGCCAGCAGCATCTTGCGAAGCAGGGAATCGGCCCCGATGACCCCGTACGACTTCTGCAGTTCGGCATCCTTGAGGTTGGGGTATACGATGCAGGCTACAGCCACCTTAGCCAAATATTCCTCGGTCGAAATTTCGGTCACGGTTTGTCCGCCTTTGCCTTTATTGCGTTTGGTAGCCGCTTTACGGCACTCTTCGTCCTCCGCAGCTGAGATGCTGCGCAATTGCCAAGAGATCGGCAAGCCATCCTTCCCTTTGAATCGATCGGAGACGATGAACTCTTCCGTCGAATCCGCCGCGGCGTTCTGTGCAAAAAATGCGCTTAAGTCACTCATTAAATTAGCCTCCTCAGTATTTACCCGTTTACCCGTTAATCTGCCTGAAATCGGAACCGATCTCGTAGCCCTCGAAAGTGAATTCCATCTCTTCTTCGAGCGCTTCGCTGTCGGTATCCAGCTTGGCTGCAATAACCTTGTTGAGATTTACATTCATGAGGGTAATCGTCTGCATGCCGACGCCGGAATTAGGGTCTTCATTGATGACGGTGATCGTGAAATACGTGTCGATGCCGCTCTTGACATAGTCCAGCATCAGGTGACGGAATCTCGACGTCATATAGTAAATCGTCATCGTTCCGCTGCCGGACCAGCCTGTCGCTTTATGCTGCGTTCCCCGGCGACCGAGCGTTTTGATCTCGGCCTTCGTTTTCTCGATCGTGGCTTCAAGCGTCTTAATGTAGAACATCTCAACGTTCTCACCGTTGATCGTTGCATATGCCCGGCCTTCTTGGCCGTTGATCGTATCGCGAGCTTGGAGGTAAGTCATCTTACTTCACCTTCACTTTCATATAAATTTTCTCGATCGCATCAATAGGCTGCACGTTAAGATCGACATACACGCTGTCGGAATCCGTGCCGGCAACGATCGTGACATCCGTTTGAGAGTCGAAGTTCTGAATGGCTCCAGCATCTTGCAGAGAATTGAGATAAGAGATCATCTCCACCTTGAGCAGGTTGCGGCCGTCGTCGTCGTTGTTGACCTTCCCGAGGTAATAGCTCTCGAAGATTCGTTTGAAATCGTTGCCGATTCCGTCGAGAACGCGGATGACGCGATTTTTGGAAAATTTCTTGCCTTTGTCGACCGTGAAGCTGGTCAGGCTGTTGATGTCCTGCTCGACGATCGCCTTCCCGCCGCTTGCGGTGAACAGGAATTCCCCCGCTTCCAAGCCCGCGATCGTTTGCGAGTTGGTATACCGCGGAGCGGCATCCGTTGCATCGTCATAGGCCTGATAGGTCAACGATTCGGCAATGGTGGCCGCAGCCGTCGCTCCCGCGACCCAAGCCGTTGCCTGTGCGGCCGTCAGAGTCGTGCCGTCAGTCAGAATAACGCCATTCTTGACGCTAATGACGCCTTCGTGATCCGCGGTCGGATAATTCTCGAGCACGGCCTGGATTTTCTTCCCTTCATCCTCTCTTAGACGCCGAGCAAACGCCGAATAGACGCCCTTTAGCGTACTGTCCGTCGAAGGCAGGGCCACCGTCTGGAACTCCTGCAATTCAAGCGCTCCGAGGAAATCCGTATGGTCCGCGTTCGTTGTCGTGCCGTCCGATCCATCGGTCAAAGAAGCGCCCGCAGTGACGGTGAGCGTGCCGCTGCCCGACCACGCTACCCAAGCGTTATCTTTGAGATCGGAGATCGCCGAAACCACTTGCTTATCCACTTCGCTTCCTTCCAACACGGTGATGACATCAAACTTCGCGTTGTCGTCAACGTTCGTTTGCACGATAATCGTCAGATCGTTTCCGCGAGTGCCGCCATATCGGGCAGTTGCCGTAAGGCCGCCGATCGCCTTGCTTGCCGCCGTACCTTCATTTAGACGATAAAGGAGCAGCTGTTGAGCCCGTTTTAGCGCCTCGCGAATCAAAAGCATCTCTTCCGAAGCGATATCGTATCCCAGAAGCTCCTTCACGTTGTCTCCCGCGTTGATTCCGATGATTTGTTTGCTCGGCCCCCATGACAGCGAAAGGGACATCGCCGTTACTCCACGTTCTCCCAATGCTCCCAACGTTCCGCCGTCGCTTACGAAGTTGATATAAGCGCCGGGGCGCACCTTATTTTGAGCGATCCAAGTTCCTCCTGCCATTTCACTCCACCGTCCTTTGTTCGAAATCCGCCATTAAGCGGTTAACCTTGCCTAGGGAATATGTCTCATAATCGTTTAGAATGGCGTTAAGCACGTCTTTCTGTTGCGGCTTAAAGCGATCCGCGGCTAGCAACTGCTTCTTCGAATAGACAGGCTCCAAAGATTCCGTCTCAAACGCAGTTGCCGAACTTGACGTGTCTACAGCAGTCGCCGCTTTTCCAGCGCTCTTTCTAGTGCTCATTCGACCCTCTCCTTAAAAGAAGCCGATCCCATTAGAGGTACCGGCTCCTTTGTTTTGAATACATGAATATCAGTAGTAACCATGAAGCGAAGGACGCCTTCGACCGTTTCGAACCTCATCCCTTTGCCGCGCAGATTCCCCGAACCCAAACGAATTTGCTCCAATAACTCCGTCAACCGCTCGGCGACGTCAAGAATCTCTTGATTGGCGCCTTCAATCGAGGAAGGAAAATACTGCACTTCATAGCTATGAGAACGAACGTAACGGCGTCCCATGATGCGCGAATGAACGACAGGAAGATCTTTGACGAAGAAAAAGGGTCTCGCTTGTTCCTGGGGAATCTCTTCCGCCAGTATCGGCATTCCCGGAAAAGCTTCGCCGATCGTCCCGATGACCGCCTCGCGCACCTCGAATATCGTGGTCATTTTCTCACCTCAAGCTCTCGGAGATAAATAAAAATGCCTTGCTCGAGCACAGGGCTTCGATCTGATCATCCAGTCCGGAACGCACGTTGCCCGATTCGTCCCATTCGATTTTGGTCTTATCGATCAACCCGATAACGATGTTCGGATCGTGTACCTTACCGATTAAAGCCTGCTTAAGCGCGGCGTTGAGCTTCAGATCTATCAGCTCCGCCTCATAGTTCTCCGCAACTGACTCGATGCCCGCAAGCAGCCTTGTCATCCTCGCCTTAAGAGAATCGACATCGGCGAGCGCTCTTCGAAGCTCCTCGATCTGCTTGTCGCGCTCCTTCAGCGTCTCTTCCGCGACCCTCCGCGCTTTGTTCGCTTCGTTGAATTTGCCTTTCGGAATCCAAGTTCCGTCAGAGACGATAGCGATCTTATGCTTCTCGCCCGACTTCGCGAGAACTTGCGCATGAAGTCGTTCGCCTAGCAATTCCAGCAAGTCCATTCGTTACACGCTCCCGTTTGGTTTATATGGCGCAACCCCGCCGCGGGCAGCCGTGATGCTCCGGCCAACGAGCGTTGAGTCCCGGATGCCTCATCCGGATCCCGAAAAGCAAAAGGACGACCGTCATTCCCTTGGGGAATCCGTCGCCCTTTTCTTTCACGTTATCATAGTATCACGGAAAATGAGGCCGAAAGTGACATCAATGCGACAATAGGCTTTATCCGTTACCTCCACCCGATCTTATGGGCGATGGCCGCGATAATCTCGTCTCTCCATCGCATGGCCTGCCGAGCGCTCACGTTTATTTCCATCCCGATTCCCTCCCATGTCAAGCGTTGAGTCCTGGACCAATACTTCAAATGAATCAGGCGCTGCTTCTCTTCCGGAAGCCTCTCCACGATCGATTCGATGGCATCGACGATTGCTTGCAGTTGTTCCAGCTTCTTATGGCTGGTAAGAAGGACAGCCTTGCGGCCCGTTGGATCTCCGGGAAGATTGCCTCGTCCACCGCCGACATTCTCGTCGTCCCCTCGGCCTCCGCCGCGAAGAATCTCGTTTCTCAATACGATGATTTCTTTGCGAGTGTCATGATAGCAGCCTAATTCGGATTCCACGTGTTGAAAAGTAGCTTTGTGCAGCTTCATCAGTTCGGACACTACTTTCACCTCTTTTTTCGGAAGTCATGCGACGAACCGAAGAAAACCTCTCCGGTCAAATATACGTCGCAACGTAATTGTTAATCTACATTAAATACGATACATCGTATTTTGTCAATATTTATACTCATTTTTCTACGACACATCGAATAAAGCCTTATTTACATTCCCGATCTTATGAATTAATATGAAATCAAAATTACGTTGGAGGGTAACTCGATGTCGCTGACAAATAAATTAGTCGAGCTCATGAACGAACGTGGGATTAATCGCTCCGAGCTTGCTAAAGGAGCCGGTATCCCCTACACGACAATAGTTGCTCTTTTCGAGAAAGGATCGGAAAACACGAAGTTATCCACTTTAAAGAAGCTGACGACTTATTTTGGTGTTAGCCTGGATACGTTAGCCGGCGAACCGGAAGAAATGAATCGAACCGATCCCGCGCATCGCGAGAAAGAAGAATGGACCGAGGAGGAAATCGAGGAGATTAAGCTATTCAAGGAATTTCTTAAGCAAAAGCGCAAGAAACAGGAATGACTCCGGTAATAGACGGGATTTTATCTTGACCGGAAATCAGATATAATTTGAAGTTGAGGTGATCCCTGGTGAACTCCACCCCAGATTGGTTTCTCTATTTCATAGGGTTCTGGACCATCGTGCTCGTCGCCTTCATGAGCATCGGCGGCTTTTTCATGTTCCGCAAGTTCCTGAAGGTGCTTCCCAAGCAAGACGGCAAGTCCAAGCTCGATTGGCAGAATTATTGGGTCGAGCGCAGCCGTCCTCTCTGGACCGAGCAATCGAAGCAATTGCTGGATAAGCTGGCGTCTCCGGTCCCTTCGGCTTTCCGGGACATCGCCAAGCATTCCATCGCGGCTAAAATAGGGCAGTTGGCCGTCGAAAGCGGAGCGAAAGAAGTCACGGAAGCTCACTGCATCGAAGGATATATACTGGCAACGCCGAAGCGCGATCATAGCTTTCTGATCAGCTTCCTGGAGGAGAATCAAATCGACTATTCCTCCTATCGCCATCTGCTCGGATAACGCGATTTACGACTCGGGCTGTCCTAGACCTAAGGCTGGATTCCCGTTAATCGCGACGAATTTCGAAACCTTTGGTCCATCTTGTCGTCTAACCTCTTGAGGGAGCTCTGCTACAGCTTGGATTTACGCATAACTCTTGGAGGTGTTCACCCATGAAACGACTCGGCAAAAACACGGCTTGGACGATAGGTCTTCTTTCTATGCTTCTGCTAGCCAGCGCTTGCAGCAACGACAATAACAACGCGAAGAACGCCAACGCGACCCCTAGCGCAAGCGCAAGCTCGTCGCCTACGGAATCGTCAAGCGCTTCTCCGGAGGCCAGCCCTTCGGCGTCGCCTTCTTCATCCCCATCCGAATCCCCGTCCGCATCGCCTTCGAACGAAGTGAAGAAGCTGGAGGGAAGCGGCGTATACAACGGTCAAGTGGACAACCATTCGATCGAAGTGGAATTCAACGGCGAGCCGACGGTGTTCCAGATCGACTCCGACGTCTCGGAGAAGATCTCCGATTGGAACGAAGGAATCAAAGTGAAGTTCGAATATACCGAAGAAAGCATCGACTCCGGCGGTCAGACGCTGAAGCAGTTAACCATCGTCGCCATCGAGAAGCAATAGTCAAAGAAGGAGTGCGTGCCCATGCGCCTAATGCTATGCGGCGGAACAGGGTTTATCGGGAACGCCCTCGCGCAAGCTCTGCTGGAACGCGGAGATGAAGTTTGGATCGTCACGCGCCGATTGCCCGCGACTCCCGTCGCGGGCTTGCTCTATGTGACCTGGGAGGAATGGTCGCAGCAGCCTTGGCAATGGAACGGAATCGACGCGATCGTCAACTTGGTCGGCGAAAGCGTCGGGAAGAAATGGACGGAGGAGCGGAAGAGACAGATTCTCGTCTCTCGCACGTTAACGGCTCTTCGCATCGAAGATATCGTACGGAGAATGGATCAGCCCCCGAAGGTGCTCGTGAACGCTTCCGGCATCTCTCTATACGGCCACTCGTACTCTCCTCTCATGAAGAGGAAATCGATCTCCGTTCGTTCCAAACTCTCCGCTAAACGCTCTTTGTTCACCTTGAAGAAGGAGCGCGAAGCCGAGGACGATCCGCTTCCGGAAAGTTCGATTCCAAGCGCGCCGGAGCCGAAGTTCGAGCCGATGACGGCAGAACGCGCCGGCATTCGCGGGTTCTCCTCAAGAACAAGCGAGACGGACGAAGAGAAGAACGCGGCGGAGCAAGCTTGGGCAGGGGAGCCGGTCTATTCGGCCCGGCCTCGGCACGAGGAGATCCCTAGTCAACCCGAATCTCCGCCTTCCTACGAATCGCAAGAAAATGATGAGTTCCTGCCGGAGAGCCGGAAATCCTCCTCTGCCTCCGAATACGAGACGGATGCCGATCTGATGGAGCTGCTGGCCAAGCTTCGTTCGTCCGAACCGGATACGGATGAGAATAGGGCGGAGGATTTGGACGTCGACTTCCCGCTGCTTAGAGAGGAACGGCGCGAATCCCAGACGGTGGAGCTGTTCGACGAGGATTCTCCCGCATTGCCGGAGGACTATCTCGGCCAGGTCGTCGTCGCCTGGGAGGAAGCCGTCGACCGAATCCCGATCGAACGGATCGTTAAGGTCCGCATCAGCTTGGTGCTGGGAAGGGACGGCGGGACGTTCCCGCTCCTGCGGCTTCCTTACCGGATGTTCGCGGGAGGGCGAATCGGCTCCGGGATGCAAGGGTTCCCTTGGATCCATATTGACGATATGGTCGGTCTCATCTTGTTTTGTTTGGACGATTCCCGGATCTCCGGGCCCATTAACGCGGTCGCTCCCGATCCCGTCAACAACGACGAATTCGGCCGAACCCTCGCTTACGTATCCAGACGCCCTTATTGGTTCCACGCGCCGGCTTCCTTGGTCGAGAAAGCTCTTGGCGAGCAATCGGTGCTGCTGCTGACCGGTCAGCACGCTTACCCGCGCAAAGCGTTGGAGCATGGCTACGTCTTCTCCTATCCGAGATTGGAAGACGCTCTGCGGAACTTGTTGAACCGATAAGCCAAGATAAAAACAACGGACGCCGAGCTTTTGCCTCGGCGTCCGTTGTTTTACTCTATCGGCCAAGAATAATAATCTTGCGAATGCACCGCTCGAAACCCTACGGATCGGTACAGCCCTAGAGCATGGTCATTCTTCGCTTCGACCTCCAGGTGCACCGAATACCCCTCCGAGCTCAGCTCGCCGACGATCCGGCGGAGCGCTTGTCTTCCGATTCCGCGCCCTTGCCGCTCCTGAAGTACGCAGAAGCCGTATATCCAGGCTTGCCCATCCTTGCGGCTGACCCGGATCTTGCCAACCGGCTCCTTGTCGGCCTCGATGATGAGAACTTCGCCTTCTCCCGCCTGTTCGTTCTCGAGCGCGCGAGAATCCGCTTCGCTCATGCGGAAAGCCTCGACATTCAGCCGCACGCGCAGCTCCATATCCCGTTCCTCTGCCGGTCTAAGCTCGACGCCAGCGACCCCGTCCAGATCTCTCGCTTCCCACTCCATCTGATGCTCGGAGAAAGCATATTCGGCGCCGATCCGGGCCAGAAATTCACGGGCGGCAACGGATTCCGAAGGAGCGTTCAACAAAATTTTCTCGAAGCCATGCTCCCGGGCTCTCGCCATCCCTTGCTTAAACAAGCTGCCGAAATGGCCCTTACGTCGTTCGCTCGGCTTCACCATTCCGCATACTTCAACCGTTGAGGCGAAAGGATACAAGCCCAGAAAAGCGATCAACTCCGCTCCCTCATAGAGAAGAAAATCCAGTTCATCGCCCGTGCGTTTCCCCAGCATGCTCCAATTCAGCTTAAGCTGCACATGGTCATAAGCCTCGCATTCCAGCTGCAGCCGCTCGATATCTCGCAATTGCTCGTTCGTTGGCATAGATGGCCCCTTTCGGAAGGAATTCGATATCCATGCCATTCTAGCAGGAAAGCGCCCACTACACTAGCGAAAATCTACCAAAAAACATCCGCTCAAATGGGGATGGGCTTGGTCTCTTCGCGGAGCCGATACAAGGAAGACGCGATCTGTAGACTGTCACCCCGTGCAAGAGGATAGGCTTCGTAAGGAGCCATGGGAACTCCGTTCAGCCAGCTTCCGTTGCGGGATCCCAGGTCCTTCGCCTGCCAACGGTCCACCTCGCGCAAGAGTTCCAGATGGGCCCGCGACACTCCGGGCGTCTCGTCAACATGTTGCGAGACTTCCTTGGACCTTCCGATGACAAGGGAATCGCCCGATAGACGGATTTTCCGGCTGGCTCCGTCCTGCTCCCACTCCAAAAACCAATCTTCCCTTCTCGCGGGCGAGCCTTCCGGTTCGGACAGCAGCATGGTTCCCGGATCGGAACGCAGCCAAGTGGTTGCCGGATCGATCGCTTTGATTTTCTGGTCATTCCGGCCAGCGATCTCGGAAGAATGAACGTGCTCGAACGGTTCGGCATCCATTGCGCCGGAAGGCATCCAAGCCTTGCCGAAACGGCCGCTCTTAGGCGGCTCGGTGTCGGACGCCGGCCGGTCGCCGAATTCATCGGCCGCTTCCCAAGACGAGCCGTCAACGTCTCGATCGCTTCCATTGCCGCCATCTTCTTCTACCTCCGGCTGGCGCCTGCTCTTGCCGCCTCCCCATCCGTTCCAGAGAAAGATGACCGCCCCGACCGCAAGCAAGGTCGCGCCGGACGCCAGTATAAGTCCTCTCCGGCCAGGCTGCGGCAAATAAGCGAAGCGCCATATTAAGGCGATAAATCCGCCCGCTCCGGCCAACAGCCACGTTCTCCAACGGCTCGAAGCCTTCCCCTCGTTCTCGACCCGACCCTTCTCCGACGACTCCCACCTTGTTGGCTCTTCTCCAAGCAGTCCGGATAGGCTCTGGGCTTCCGAAATCGATGCCTTATTCGGCAGCGGCAGGCGTTCCTTTGCCGTTGGCTCGCCTGAGCTAGCCGGATTAACATCGGGCAGGACGGGGCGTAACGATGCCGGAGCTCTTTGTTCCCATGCGGCGGCCTCGCGGCGAACAAAGAGGGATTCCACCCGCGGAGCCGCCTGCTTACCCGAGCGCACGTCCGAAAATCCCGAAGCATCCGTATCGCTCCGGGTTGGATTCATCAATTGCCGGATCAGCTTTCTTAGGTCGACCGGAGAGAAATCGGCGCTTGCCGCTTGCCTTAACAGCTTCTGAAGAACAGGGCCGTCCGGCAGCTCTACGTTCATCATCCACCGGATAATCAACCGTTCCATCCGCGCGGCGAAACCGATCGTTTGAAACTCGCGGACGGCCGGCACATAGGTCACGGAAAGTTCTCCCCGACCGGGGCCCGCGAAGATAAACTCGTCTTCCAGGAGGAAACGGTCGACGTCGAGCATATGCTCATTCGCTTGCTCCAGAATCTCGGCCAGCTGCGCGAGAGCCTCCAGCGCTTCTTCCATCGTCCATCGTTCGACGCGGAACGTTTGAGAGAGCATCCGGCTCCCTTTGAGAGAATATCGGAAGGAGACAAAGCCGTCCAGCTCCTCCGCCTGAATCGGCAAAACGCCGGGAATGCCGTCCATGCCCGTCAGCATTCGGAGCTGAAGCCGGTCCAACTCTTCCGTCCGGAGAGGCGGCTGCCCCTCCAGCACCATTTGATGGCCCCTTCCTTGCTCGAAACGAACCCGATAACCTTGCATGCTGTTGCCTCCCCTGCCTAAAATTCGCCGCTGAGCAGAAACGCCAATGCCGGCGCGACGGCAGCCATGAATGGAAAGGTTGCGGCCGCTTCCTTTTTCTCCCGATTGCCTATCCGCCGGACCAAGAGCATGATGAGCGCAATGACGCCGGCGGCTAGTATCGAATGGACGACCAGTTGAAGGGCGAAGGAAGCCCCGGACCAAAATCCGAATGCCGCGAACCATTTGACGTCGCCGCCTCCTATGCCCTTCAGTACATACATCAAAAGCAGCGGAGCCATAGCAGCGACTCCCCCGACCAAAGACTCCGCCAAGCCCTTCCAGCCGAACGCCGCGCCGTGATAAAGCAAGCCGCCGCAGGCATAGGAAACCGTCAGCGCATTCGGGATAAGCCGCTTGCGCAGATCGGTCCAGCTGGCCAATGCCGTTAACGACGTTAACGCGATCAGAACGATGAGATTCACGTTAGAGCATCCTCTCTCCCTTTAATTTCGCGATACGAGAAACGTCTGGTTCCAAGTGAATCCGCTCTCCGTCTTGGCCTCCCAGTTCCAGGTACCCGACGTCGTGTTCCCGGATACGAGCCACGTCCAGGACACCCGTCCTTCCGAATCCGCCGTCGCTTGTCCCAAGTGCTTGGCCGCGCTTTGCCCGCTTTTATAGTAGACGGACAGGTCAACCGTCTGCCCCGGCGCCGCCTTCAGCGTCAAGGTGACTTTGCGTCCCGGCCTTGCCGGGCTTGGTTCCATGGAGAGAAAGCTGAGCCCGCTCCCCTCCCCCTCGTCCCCGCTATCCAGGAGCGCGGTCGAAGGGCTTCCTCCGATCCACGCCCGCTCCGTGGCGGAGGCCCGCAACGTCAAGTCGCGCCCGAGGAACGGAACCTTCATCGGAAGACGGTACTTCGATTCGAGAGTCAGATTCCCATCGTTCCCTTCGCTGTCGGGCAGAGCGACCTTTACGATGGAGAGACGATCCTTATCCAGCACTCGCGGGTCCGCGATCTTCTCCATCAAAGCTTCGAACAGCGGAATCGCCGCGTTCTCCTCTATCGTCCAGGAGCGGCTTGCGGCCTCTTCCGCCCATTCGGACAACGGCGACGGAAGGAGGCTGCCGTATTGCTCCAGCATCTCCTGCATGCCGCCCAGCTTCCGATTAACCGATTCAAGCCCTTCGCCCGCCTCCGTATTCGAGAACGATTCCTGCGCCATGGACAGCGGATACCACATCGAAGCCGCTTGGCGCGCCGTCTGGGACAGCGCTCCGTGAAGCGCCATCGTCGTCACGCATGTCTGGATCAAGAAGGTCAGAAAGATCGCGAACAACAGAAAAACCGGCATGATCAACGCCGCCTCCAACGTGACGGAACCTTCATCCCGCATCAGGCGTTTCCTCCAATTGTGCCGTTCAGGTACCCGCCTTCTATTGATAGGCATCATCCGCCTGGTAAGTCGCCTCGTATCTCTCCCCATTTACGGTCCCGCCCCACCTGCCGGACAACCCCAACGTCTTGACCAGCCCAGGAAAAAACCACAGGGTAATCGAAGCCGTTCCTTGCCCGCTTACATAAGTATATAATCGCTCGAAACTCAGCCCGCTCTCCTGCTCCATGATTGCCGTCATTCGAGCCCAATGCTTCTCCGAACCGCCATGCATCAATAGAAACAAGCGAAGATAATCCGAATAAGTCGTCGTAACGGCAACGTATTTGGATAATGGGATCGTGTCCGTGGCGAGAAGGCTCCGCATGTCTTGGGCGGCGGCGCGAACGGCATATAAGGTAGCCGCGGCCAGAACGAGCAAGGGGTGGCCGTAGCGGGCGCTTTCGATGAGTCCTTCCGCCATGCGGATAGATAATCTTGCCGCCAAGACTTCGGAATAGGCCGCCATGAGATTGCTTGACGCCTTGGAGAAGCCATACAGTATATACTCCGCCTGCTGGAAGGTCGGAGACGCGGGAAGCTCCGCTTGTCCGGCCAGAATCTCCCGTACCTCGGTCGGATCGCTATGAACGAAGCGGCCAACGACATACTCCGACCCGTAGAGTCGATCTCTTGCACCGACTGCAGCATCCGACATCGCCGACAGCCATCCGCTTGATTGCTCCAAAGCTTCTTCGCGAGCGGAGCCTAATTCGGAAGCTTGCTCGTAGGTCTCCGTCGAATCATCGCTTGCGGAATTCCAAGCTAAATTGCTCCGGTAGAGCCGCTCCAATTGCTCGAAGGTCTTCGAATCTTCCGGCTCCGCCTCGTCATGGCCAGCGAGAGACAATATGCTCTCTTCCGCTTGCCGCCATTCCCGATCCGCCTGCTCCTCGAGCGTTCGGCGTTCTTGATCGGTGGAGCGGTATTCTTCGATCCTCTCCCGTCGATTCATCACGACGGAGCCGGATTCGCCAAAGCCGGAACGATAAAGCTCAGCTTGGGATTGAAGCTGGTCTCCTTCCGAAACCAACTGAGCCGACAATCCGGTGGAACCCGGAATTCCTCCTATCGTACCGGCCATTTGCAGCGATGCCTGCGACAATCGCTCCCCGGCTTGGCGCTGCCGGTCGACCTCTCCTAGGAATTCTTCGAACCATTCATCCCCGAGGACGAGCTCTTGAATAGAGCGGCGGAGTTCCTCGTAGGCAAGGTTGGCCTCGTATCCGAAGGAGGATTCCTCCGGGGACAACGCATCCCCGGCATTCTCCGCATCCTCCGTCTCCGCGCTCCCTTCTTCCGCTATTCTCCTCATTTCTTCATCCGTCCGACGTGCCGCCTCGATGGCTTGCGCCGCTCTCTCCAAACGCGACTCCGATTGCTTGCGTGCTCCCTCTAGCCGGAGGAGCTGTGAGCGTACTTGCTGAATTCCGTCTACATATTCGCTAATCTCCTTGTCATACAGAGGCGGCGTCGGTGCCGGCGGCGGTTCGGTGAATTTGTCGCCCGCGGCTTCCGCTTGCCTCGCCCTCTCCGCCCATGCCTGGTAGGCTGCGCTATACGCGGCCGCCCTGTTCTCGTCCGACGTTCTCTTAGCCACGTAGTCCGGGTACATAAGAACAACGTCCGGCAGGGTGCTTGCTTTAGCCGCGCTTCTCTGTCCGTTCAGGGAGACGACCGGCGAAGGAATAACCGTCTCCAGGGGTTCGACGAGGAGCTTGCCCGCTTCGGAGACCATCTCTAACGCCTCGTCAAGGGACGCTTCCCTTCGCTCGTACGCTTGCCTCATCTCCTCAAGGCGATCGACCGTGGAACCCGCTTCCTTCACCGCGTCCGCGACTCCCCTCCATCTGGAGATCAGCTCGATGGTAAGGTCGATCGGGGCTTTGTACTTCATCTCTTCCAGCACCTGGCGACGAAGCACCTCATGAGAAGCCAGCGGCCGGCTCTCGATCGCGGCCGAAGCCGTCCACTTCACGTCCAGCAAAGAGAAGGTTTGTCCGTCCGAAGTAGGCTGGTTCCCCTCCAAGGTTCGAAGGAACAGCTCGTCCGCCGAGTCCCCTCCTCTGGCGAACAAGCCGTATTTCTCATAAAGCTCGGGATCGTAAGCCGACAGGACGGAACGAGTTCCCGACATGACCGAGAGCTCGGCCTGCTTGCGGAAAGCGGCGACTCTAGCGTAATCGATCAAAAGTCCGTTCAGCAGCACGAAACCCGCGGCGGCCGCGATAAAGAAGATCGAGACGGAGCCCCTTTCCCTTTTCCTTTTCCTGCTTTTCTTCCGTCTCCTCATGATGGACGACACCCCTGTCCCCCCTCTCTATGGCGTCTCCACGGCATTGCTAGGAAGAAAGCTTCGATTGCAGAACGGCCTGCGCCTTCGAGCGATAAGCCTCCTCGCCTTCCTCCGCCCCGCGGAACTTCTGGGCATAATAGCGGATCAGATCGACCGTGCGAATGAATTCGGCGGGCTCCACGACGACCGAGGTCGGCACCGAACGAATCGCCGCCGCCGGCCAGATCCTTCTCAATGCCTCCGGAACGGCCGAGCTTGAAGCTTCGCCAGCGATCTCTCGGAATACTGCCGTGTTCCGGTAGCTCCATTCACCGGGGATCGAGGCTTTCAAGCTGTTCGCCGCCGCCGAAAGCTTGCGCTCCGTCAACCCGCCGTCAGCTCCCGTCGACGCCTCGTTCTCGATCGATAGGCCTCCTTCGTCCTCCGCTGTCGCTCTCCCTGCGAAGAGCCCGGAGATCAGCCGGTCTTCCGTCAGCCGCCAGTAGAGTCCTTCGTATTGCCCCTCCGGATAAGCTCCCGTGCGCGGGTCCTTGTTGGAATTCGACCATGCGAAGGCCGCCCTCTCGCTCGCGGTCGAGGCCTCGTAATAGACAATCGCGCCCTGGGCGATATAAAGGGAGAAGAACAAGATCAAGAAAGTAACCATCAGTAGGACAGGGAACACAAGGGAAGACTCCAGAACGATAGACCCGGCGGTATCCCTCCACCCCCTCCGTATCCGCGAGCTGCAGCTAAGCGTATTTAATCCCCGTTTCAGCTGAACACCTCTTCCGAATTGCTTTCCACCTTGCCGAACAAATCCTTCAAGAACTCGATGATCCAGTCTTTGAACAGCAGGGCGATCGCGATAATGACCGCGGCAATCAGCACGATCTCCAGCGTTCCGAGACCGCTCTTGTCCTTCCATAGAATCGTCATCCCTCTCGCGCTCCAGCGTTGAAGCCGTTTGCTTCTCTCCAGCATCTTAGTTCCTCCTCTGAATTTCGTTTAGGTAGACATCATGAGCAAGGACGGGGCCCCCACCAGAATCAGAATAAGCAGAAATATAATCGCAAGGGGAAAAGCCATCTTCGAGGAGGCCTGCTCCCCAAGCGTCCTTGCCATCGCCTTTCTTCGTTCCCAAAGCGTTCTCGAGAGCTCCTGCAGCGAAGCGACGAACGTCTCGCCTCCCCGCCGCGAATTCATAATGACGGTTGTCGCGAACAGCTTCGCTTCGGGGACGGCGCATCGGCGTCCGAATTCCTCCATCGCCCAGGCATAGGTCTCTCCTCTCTTCAGCGATTCCAACGCATGCGAGAGCTCCAGGTAGAGAGGGTGCTCGGCAGCCGTGCCCTTCCTTCGATGGAGGCACTTCTCCAACGCTCGGAGCACGTTCTCTCCCGCGTTCACGAGGAGAAGAAGCCGGCTCAGAAGCTCGGGAAGCTCCAGAACGATCATCCTCCGCCGTTCCTCCACCCGCTTGCCGATCTCTCTCGCCCGAAGCAGCGGAAGAAGGGCCGCGACGACAATGCCTAGAACGGCCATCTCGGCTCCGCCGCCGGACAGCGCTCCCAGCAGGCCTGCCAAAAGCAAGGTCAAGTAGGAAAGGCCGATCGTTTGGGCCGCCCAGCCCGCGAGTCTCTCGTTCGAGCAGATTCCTCCGTGAAGCAGCGCCAGATGGGCTTGCGGGCGGTGAAGCCACGGCAGAATTCTGTTATTGAGCGGCGGCAGCTCCAACCAAGCGCGGAACGGCTCCGCGATCGGCGCCGGCTCCCCCTTCTTCTTATTCCTGCCGGAACGGAGAACCGCTCCCCACGTCTTTGTCTTCCAGAGCAGCCAGACATAGAGAAGAGCTAGCGCGGCCAGCCAAGTCCACCAGAAGGCCGACCTCATATCCGGATCTCCATGATTCGGTACATCCACCAGCAGCAGCCGCCGAGCAGCAGCAGACATCCCGTCAGAACAAGCCAGCCCGCTCCCTGATGCAAGCCCTCCATGTAATCTCCGGCGAAGAAGCCGAGCAGCCCGACAAAAGCGAAAGGCATGCCCATCATAAGGCTGGATTCAAGCCTCTTCTGGGCTATCAAGACGCCCAGCTCCTGCTCGACCTCCATCTTCTCCCCTATCATCGCCGAGCTTCTCCGGACGACCTCGACCAGGTCGCCTCCCGATCTCTTGCAGATGGAGAACACCTCGGCGAAGCTTCTCGCCTCCTCCAGTCCGCTTCGCGCCGCGAAATCCGTCAAAGGGGCTTCCAGAGGGTCCCCGCTCTTCGCCCGTATCCTTACCGCGCGAATTTCGCGAATAATATCCGCGTTCGGATCCCCGAGAAGCAGAACCATGTCCCCCTCCAGCGCGTCGAAGGCATTCTCCACGGAACGTCCTGCCGCAAGCAGGGAGGCCAGCGCTTGGAGCATGCTTTTGAATTGCAGGCGAAGGCGTTCTTGCCTCTGTCTCTTCAAGCGGCTCCGGAGCAAACGAGGGCCGAGCAAACCGAGCGGAGACGCCATCAGGGCGATAACGGCGTGCCGGTACATCAACCAAATGACGATACCGAATATCGCTGCCGCGACGAGAACCGCCATAACGCGTTGGGAACGGGTAAGGGGGTACTCCGAATAGTCCGTCATCGCTCCGCCTCCCTCCCTAAGCCTGCAAACCTCAGCTTCTCCGTATGAATCAAACCCTCCCGCTTCCGGAGCCCTCCCTGGATGACCCCGTTCCGTTCCCCTTCTTCCTCGAATTCGAACAGCGTGCGCAGCTCGACCTCGCCGTCGCGCATGCCCGATATCTCGCAGATCTCCGCTACCTTGCGGCTGCGGTCCCGATAGCGGCTTAAATGAACGATGACGTCGACGGCCGACGCGATCTGCTGTCTCACGACTCCGATCGGAAGATCGGCTCCGCCGAGCACCATCGTCTCCAACCTCGAAATCATGTCCTTGGCGCTATTGGCGTGTCCCGTGGATAAGGATCCCTCATGCCCCGTGTTCATCGCCTGAAGCATCTCCAACGCCTCCTCTCCCCGGACCTCGCCGACGACGATCCGGTCGGGTCTCATCCGGAGCGACGCCCGAATGAGCTCGCGCATGCCGATTCTTCCCTTGCCCTCCGAATTGGCATTGCGCGTCTCCAGCGACACCAGATTCGGAATGCTCCTTAGTTGAAGCTCGGCTGCATCTTCGATCGTAATGACCCGTTCGTCCCGCGGAATCCATTGGGACAAAGCGTTCAGGAACGTCGTCTTCCCCGAGCCGGTTCCTCCGCTGACGAACAGGTTATACTTGGCCCGGACAAGCCGCTTCAGGAAATCCGCCGCTTCCCCCGTAATCGAGCCACGTTCGATCAATCCCTCCATCAGAATAGGCTGGGCCGGGAATCGGCGAATCGTCACCGTCGGTCCTTTGAGCGCGATCGGCGGAAGCACCACATGAACCCGCGAGCCGTCCGGCAGCCTCGCGTCGACAATGGGAGAGGCCTCGTTCACCATGCGGTTCACTTGTCCGACCATCGATTGGATGAGATCCTCGAGCCTCTCCCGGCTCTCGAAGCGAATCTCCGATTCGAACAGCTCCCCCAGGCGCTCGTAGAAAATCTCCGAGTGCCCGTTAATCATGATCTCCGTCACTAGAGGGTCGTCCAGCAGCGGCTGCAGAGCATCCAAGCCTCGAAAAGAATGAAAGAGCCGATTCACCGCCGCTTGCCGTTCGACCGCCGTCAGCGCCCGGACCGTCCGGCTTGCGAACAGCTCGGACTCGATGACGCTCCTCAGCTCCTCATCCGTGAGCGCCGTCTCCCAGGAGAGCCTCGCTTTGACCGCTTCCCGAAGACTAGCTAATTCTGCTGAAGATAGCGCCTGCGTCTCCACTCGCCGCACCTCTTCTTCTGCTCGCCCGGGAAGGGCGATCCTCCTTGACCGGGCACCCCCATTCCTCGACGATCCTTTCTACCGCTCCGCAGAAAGCCGGCGCGCGAAGCAGCTTGTCGATCTCCTCGAGTCCTTTCCATTGGGGCATATAGGGAAGCCTTGCGGCGATTCGGGCTTGCGGCAAGCGCTCCCGAAGCTCTTCGCTTCCGGAAGCCTTATTAAGCAGCCACGAAGCCTTCTCGAACAGGCCCGTACTCTTGCTCTGCCAATAGCGCAACTGCTTCTCCGTCTTGCGGACGCTCATCGCTTCGGGAGTTACGAGCCAGGCAATCCGGTCGCTCATCGCAAGCAGCTCCTGGTGCCATTCCCCGCTTCCGCTGTCCGGGTCAACGACGACGACCTCATACCGCCCGCTGCCGGCGACAACTCCCAGCAGCTCCTTCATTCGCGTGGGACTCATCGCGAGGCGCTCCGCCGGATGCTCCGGCGCATCCAGGTAGTCGCCGAGCAGCACCGAATGCTGCCTGCGCCGCTTCTTCCATTCCTCCTCCATCTGGTCCGGCCGGGCTTGCAGCTCGTACAGCAAACCCGACAAGCTGTCCGGATCCCCTCGTCCGAACAGCAGGTCCGTTGCGTTCAGCGGCTCCAAATTCAAGTAGAGCGCCCGGTACCCCCTCTCTCCCAGTTGACGGACGAGGTTCATCGCCACCGTCGTCTTCCCCGCTCCGCCCGATGCGGAGAATACCGTCCAGATGGCGGCGCCGAGGCGCGGATCGGCATGGCCGCCTCTTCCCGCCGCTCCAAGCAGCTCCTCGGCCATGGAGTTCAATAACGCCGACAGCGGCCGATACATCGGAATCGTCGGCGTTCCATCCTCCAAGACGGTCCCCGCGGCCGCGCCAGCCTCGTTCCTGCCGCTCTCGCCTCTTGGCTCCGTCTCGCCGTTCGATTCTCGAAGCACCAGCATTTTGCCCATAAAGCCGCCGGCCTTTATCGCTTCCCGAGCCGCCGTCAGCATCGATTCGTGCACCGCTATCGCGTCCGCCCCCTCGCCGGAGGATAGATAACGAACCAACGCAAGCTCCTGCGTGAACGCCTTCACCTCCCACGTAGGCTGCTTCTCCTTCATATAGCGGGCGAGCTTCGCCGTATACTGCGGCTCCGGCACGGCCAGTACCCATCGTTTCACTCGAATTCTCTCCTTCCTTGGCCTTGCGGCGTCCGAGCCGGAGGACCTCCCGATCCCCATGCCGGCGAAACGCAAAAAAGCACCGCAACTCCCGAGACGCTCTCGCGCCGGAAATTGCGGTGCTTCCGCAAGCCGAATTGAATGTATGGATAAGATACCATTTCGAGGAAAATCCGTCAACCCGAATTTCGTTCCGCAATGATTAAAAATGGGAAAAGAAGGGAAAACCTAATGGCTGGCGCAAGTCCAACCCGAACAGGAGAGATCCCGATGAGAAAATACGCGCGTCTGCCGGCCTTGCTGCTGGCTATTGCTGTCCTTGCGGGAGGAGCGGCGACCGTCTCCGCCTCCGCCCCGACGCCGAGCCCAAGCCCTAGTCCGGCTCCAAGCACGGCTCCAAGCCCGGCCCCGAGCGCAAATCCAAGCCCTTCCGCCGCTCCGGCTCCGAGCTCGGCCCCAAGCGCGAACCCAAGCCCGTCTGCCGCACCGGCGCCGTCGGCGGCTCCCGAAGCCAAGACGACTTCCTTAAAGCTCAAAGGCGTCCAATTCGTCGATTCCGAACACGGCTGGACCTTCGGAACGAGCGGAGACGATAAGCGGACAAGAGTGTGGCGCACGACAAACGGCGGCAGCAAGTGGACGGAGCGCCTGCTCCATGACAACGTGCGGGAAGCCTCCTTCGCGATGGCCAACAACCGAAGAGGCTGGGCCGTCGGACCGTCGGAGTGCAGGGAGGAGTCCGGCCAAACCGTCTGCTCGAAGCTCACCATACTGAACACGCGCAACGGAGGCGAATCTTGGTCCGCCCAATGGACCAAGGAGGATCCGAAGGCAAGCGCGGATAACGAGGTCGCCGCCGTCGATTCCAGCAACGCCTTCGTCCGGACGGGTACCCGCATCTGGAGAACGGAGAACGGCGGCAGGCAATGGACGGACGTCTCCCTTCCGAACAACGAGGCCGCTCCCTACCGGATTTCGTTCCCGGACGAGAGGACCGGCTACGCGGCGGGAAGACTCGGCACGGCCTGCCCGGGACCGGGGCTCGTCCCGTCCGATTCGAACGCCGATTGCCGAACCGCCGTCTGGAAAACGAAGGACGGGGGGCGCCACTGGAGTCTGCTGTCCAACGCTCCCAAGCTGAACGGCGAATGGACTCCCGTGGACATCCAGTTCATCAATCCTCGCAACGGCTTCCTGCTGCTCGCGAATCCGAACACCCACGGATCGAAGCTGTATCATACGTCCAACGGCGGCATCAGCTGGCAGCTCCGCAATCAGCAGATCCCGGGAATCCGCCCCTACCCGGTCAAGCTGGATTTCGTAAACGCGAAATTCGGATACGTTCCGCTTAGCGTAGGCGCGGGACCGGTGGAAGGCGGGCTGCTTCATACGAAGAACGGAGGAAGCTCCTTCGCGAAGATCGAAGATCCGCGCCTCGTCAGCGTGGAGGATTCCAGCTTCCTCTCCCCTCAAGACGGATGGGTCGTCGCGATGAATCCCCGGAACCCGAGCTCCAGCCTTCTTCTCGGAACGACGGACAGCGGCCGCAGCTGGCGCGATCTGACGCCTAAATGAACGATTAGAGCCCATCCTCCGGAATTGCCGGGATGGGCTCTTTACGTTTACTTGCCTTCCTTAGCGGCGGTCTTGAAAAGTTCCCCGATGGACCCTATGCTCCCAAGCACCTCCACGGCGCTGGAAGGAAGGAATACCTTGTTCGCCGGGCCCTTCGAGATCTCCGTGAGCGCATCGAACGATTGGTACGCCAGCACTCTCTCGTCCAGTCCCGCCGCCGCAAGCAGCTCCACCCGCGTTTTCTCGGCTTCCGCCACGGCCTGAATCGCCTTCGCCTGTCCGAGCGCCTCGAGTTCCTGGGCCTGCCGCAGCCCTTCCGCCTCGCGGATGCGCGCCTCCTTGTCGCCTTCGGCCTTCAAGATTTTGCTCTGCTTGTCGCCTTCCGCCCGCAGGATCATGTCCTGCTTGGCCGCTTCGGCTTCGAGCACGATCGCCCGCTTGCTGCGCTCGGCCTTCATCTGCTTATCCATCGCTTCCTGGATGTCGGCAGGCGGCTTGATGTCGATCACCTCGACGCGCTCGATCCGCACGCCCCACTTCTCCGTCGCCTCGTCCAGCGCCAGCCGGATCTCGATCGAGATTTTCTCCCGCCCGGACAGCGTCTCGTCAAGCTCCATCTTGCCCAGGATCTGCCGCATCGTCGCCGTCGTGATGTTGCTCACGCCCGACACGTAATCGGAGATTCCGTAGGTTGCCTGCTCGGGAGCCACCACCTGGTAGAAAATAATCGTATCGATCTGAACCTGAACGTTGTCCTTCGTAATGACCGATTGGGGCGGCACGTGCGCTTGCTGGATTCGGAGGTCGTGGTTCACGCGAACGTAATCGATGAACGGCACCAGAATGTTGACGCCCGGCGTGAGAAGCCGATTATACTTCCCGAGACGCTCGACGACGCCGACCTTCTGTTGAGGCACGATCTTGATCGAGAAGCCGACAAACACGACAGCCAGCAAAAGGATCAATACGACGATAACGATGGCCACCTAGCGATTCCCTCCCCATTTTTGCACCTCTACCTGCGCCGTTCCCCTGCGAAGGACGACGACGGGCTCTCCTTTGGCCAGACGCTCATCCGAGACGGCGCTCCACAGCTCGCCCTCCACCTTGACGATGCCGGACTTGCCCTCTTCGATGTCCTCGATCACGATGCCTTGCTTGCCGATCAACCGATCGATCGCATCCTCGAACCCTTTGCCGGACTTGCGGAACCTGCGGGATAACGGCTTGGTGAAGACGGTCAGCACGCCCGCCGCGACTACGGCCGCCAGCGCCTGAACGAAGAAGGAATCCGGAGCCAGCCATGCCGCGATCGCCCCTGCGAAAGCCCCAATCGCCAACCACAGCAGGAAGAACGTCAGCGTCAAAATCTCCGCTATGACGAGCAGCAAACCGGCAATCAACCAGAGGATCGATGACTCCATGTGGGACCTCCGCCTTTTTCGGATCGAATATCGCCGTAAAATCTTGTCCACCGCCGCGGACTGCCGGCCCATTCTTGCCTCGAGGCATATATACGTCCGTCCGGGCGGGATCATTCCTGCTTTCGGGCTGCTTTTCGAAGGGATGGCGTACCATTATCCCTTTCGGTCAGGAGAGGCTGGGGTGGGTCCTTCGTCGTGCGATCATGTCGACGTGGCGTTTGACGCTGTAACGGAAGTGAGAGCCCTAATTTCTCTGCTTAGGCACGCTCTGGAAGTCTAACGGAACGCAGAGCCCTTATTCTGGGAAAAGGCTTGTATTTAGAGGCTTTTTGCCAAAATAAAGGCTCACACTTCCGTTAAAATGGGAAAAGGTCGATTTTGACGGGAATAAGGGCTCTGAGTTCCGTTACAGTCGAGGGGGGCATTGATCGTGGCGCAGGGTCGTAGGATTGTAGGATTGTCATCGGCAAGACGGAATCCTCTCCCGTCTCGCTATCGCCTTTTGCATGACCGCTTGCGACTGCCCGTTCGCATACTGCTGCCGCCGTAAATAAACCAATTAGTCTCGCAACCGGACGGATCCTCTATTTTAACCTGTAAGGTTCGTGATGCGATCGTGTTCTATCTCGGGTTTCGGAGTAACGGACATACGAGACGCTTATTTTCTATTCTATCGCTTCGAATGGAGGTTACCGACATTTAAGGGGCTCCTGTGTCCGTTAAAATCCGGAATGGTCGTAAAAAGCCGAATAAGAGTCGCTGATGTCCGTTACATAGAAATGAGGAGTGCGTCTGGAAGAAACGCCGCATCGCACAGCCGCGCGAAGGAAAAGAAGCCTCCGCTCGCTCTCCCGTTCGAACAACCGTCGCAGCCCGGTGCATAGCGCTAAAAAGCCGCCCCCGGGAGCGCCATCGCGCTAGGGAGCGGCATTTCAACATGATGCTTAGATATCCGTCGGCAGCTTGTGCCGGTTCTTGCCCTTGTCGGACTCGCCGGCGTTGCGGTTGGCTTCGTCCCGGTCCAGCTGCATCTGCTCGACCGTCTTCACCTGCTGGCGCGCGGCGCCTTGATAGCCTTCGCGCGTCGGCAACAGATTGCCCGACGCCAGGCGCTCCTTCGCTTCCGCGATGACCGCGCCGTATTGCGGCAGCCACTTCTCCTGCGCGACGAGCATCTCGTCCACCATCTGCCAGATCTCCTTCGGATTGCAGACGGCACCGACGAGAGGATCCATCATGAACGCCTGGCGAAGCAGCTTGTCGTCGCCGCTCACCGCCGCTTCGACCGCGAGGCGCTGCACGGAGATGCTGACGCTGCACACCGCGGCCGGTCCGAGCGGAAGGTCTCCGACCGTCGTCATCGAGATGCCGTTGCCGTCGACGTAGCCGGGCGCTTCGATGACCGCGTCCGCCGGAAGATTGCGGATGACGCCGTCGTTGACCACGTTGAAGTGCCCGCGATAAACCCGGCCCGTCTCGAGCCCTTCGATGATGTAGGAGCCGTGCTCGTGGCTGCGTTCGGACGGCTTGTACTCCAGCGCGGGGTCCTTCATCCAATTCGGGAAGTCGGTCTCGAACCAGTTGCGGCCTTCCGTGCAGACGCGCAGGTATCCGCCGGTCTCCCCGTTGATCCAGCTGCCGAGGTCGATCCAATCCTTGATCTCGTCCGGACGCTTGCGGTACCACGGAACGTATTCGCTGAGGTGTCCGTTCGATTCCGTGCTGTAGTAGCCGAAGCGCCGCAGCATGTCGATCCGGACCTTCTCGGTGCGGCTGAAGTCTTCATGCTTCTCGAAGGCTTCGAGCAGCTTGCCCGTCAGGTCTTCGCCCTTGTGCTTGATCTGGACGTACCAGGTTTGATGGTTGATGCCCGCGCAGACGATATCGACCTCTTCCATCTCCAGTCCGAACGCCTGCGCGATCTGCCAATGGCCGCCCTGCACGCCGTGGCACAGGCCGACCGTCCGGATGCCGCCGTACTTGTTGCAGGCCCAAGTGAGCATCGCCATCGGGTTCGCGTAGTTGAGCAGAAGAACGTCCTTGGCCGCCGCTTCCCGGATATCCTTGCAGATATTCAGCATCTCTTGAATGCCGCGCTGCCCGTACATGATGCCGCCCGCGCAAAGCGTGTCGCCCACGCATTGGTCGACCCCGTATTTAAGCGGAATGTCCACGTCCGTCGCGAACGCCTCCAAGCCGCCGACGCGAATCGTGCAGATCACGTACTTCGCGTCCTTCAGCGCTTCCCGGCGGTCGATCGAAGCTTGAATCCGGATCGGCAATCCGTTCTCCTCGATGTCTCTCTGGCACAGCTCGGTCACCATCTCCAGGTTATGGGGATTGATGTCCGTAAAAGCAACCTCGATGTTATGGAACTCCGGCACGCTGAGCAGGTCGCGCAGCAAGCCGCGGGTGAAGCCGATGCTGCCCGCTCCGATGAACGCAATTTTAAATGACATCGCTATAACGCCTCCGTGGACTCGTTTCTTCAATGAACGACTTTCTCTTTCATTGTATCGACGCAGCCGACAAGAGCGTTATCAATATCGTGACTTCCTGTGCGCGCAGCTGTCAGAAATCCTCACTTTTATCCAAGTCCCAGCGATGGGTGTCCCGCAATCCCCGAAACTCGACCGGAGTAAGTCCCGTATATTTCTTGAATAGTGCGTGGAAATACGGCCTGCTGCCGACGCCGACGTATTCCGGGATATCCGACACCGGAATGTCCGTCTGCCGGAGCAGCATCCGGGCTTTCTTCATTCTAAGATCCGTCAAATATTCGACCGGCGTCCGTCCCGCCTGCGCCTTGAAGATCCGCTGCAGATAGCCGGGGTGCAAGCTGACGGCCGCCGCGATATCCTTCACTTGAATCTCCCGGTCGTAATTCTGGTGAAGGTATTCGATCGCTTGCCGGACGTATTGCTCCGCCGGAAGAGAATCGCCGCCGAGGGACTCCGAACGCAATCTTCCTATGCGGATGATCAGCTGGGAGAGCAGCAGTTGAATCATCGCCCCGTCGGAGGAGCCGTTCCTGTCCAGCTCGAGAACGAGGCTTCTCAGCGTATGGTAGACATCCTCCGGATCGCGAAGCACCGCGTACGGCTCCGGCTCGGCCAGCAATCCGCGAAGCGCCTTTTCTTCGACGGACAATTGTTTAAAGGAGGGAACCGGTCCCGCCCAATCGACCCGATGAAATTCGATGTTGAGCATCCGGCACTTGTCCGCGACGATCAGGCGATGAGGGGCGTCGGCGTTAAGAACGACGAATTCGCCCTTTTTCATAAAGATCGAAACCGGGTTGTCCGAGGGCGTCGCCGCGAGCTCCACCCGGCAAGTGCCGGAGATGACGTACATGATCTCGGTGGACGGGTGCCGATGGTAGTCCATCTCGAACCGGTTCCATTCCTTGAAGTAGTAGGCATGCACCCGAGGCTGATATTGTCCTTCCAGCCACTCCGCCGGAAATAAGCTTATGGTCAAAGTCGCCAGGCTCCCTTGCGCGAGTTTCCTCCTATTCTAACCGATCGGCCCGTGAAAAGAGTAGACCCGGTGGAAGCGCCTCAAATTATCACGTATACTAATTAAAGTGTTGAAGACAACGACAGAAGGTGACCGAATTGGAAGACTTGAAACAGGCTTACGAAACGCTTGGACTTCCGGAGACCGCTACCAAGGAAGAGCTGGAGAATCGGTTCTTCCTCTTGACGCGCCGGGCCCGCGCCCAGAAGATGAGGGAAGGCGGAGATACGCCCGCCGAAGAAGCCGTGGACTTGGACAAGATCAGCGAAGCCTACCGTTTTATCCGCGATTACGAGGAGAACCAGGCCAAAGCGGAGTTCACCGCCCAGGAATACGGCAAATTCAAGGGCATGGCGAACAAAGCCCAGAAATGGGATCACTTTTTCCACTATTATAAATTTCACATGCTTATCGGACTTATCGTTCTCGCTTTGATCGGTTACGGAATCAAGGCTTTTGTCGATCATCGGGAGGAGCAGGCGAGATTGGCCAAGCTGCCGCCGATCGACCTGTCCGTCATGTTCTACGGGGAATTCTTCTACGGGGAGAGCTTCGGCGCCGACACGGAGCCGCTTGGCGAGGAGATTCTGAAGCGGTTCCCGGACTGGAAGCGCGTGAAGGCCGAGCTTACCTACGTCCCTAGCGAGGTTCGCAGCGAGCAGGATATGGCCCTCATTCAGAAAAGCGTGATCGTCTTGCTCGACAACAAGTCGGACCTGTTCATCGTGGACAAGGCGAACTTCGAGAAACTCGCCAACCAAGGCTTCTTCCTTCCTCTCGACTCTTACGAGGGCGCCGGCGCCGGGGAGCTGCCGCAGGATGGGGACTCGCAGGCCATCGTCTACCAGCCGGTCGATTCGAACGGACAACCCGAGCCCTCTCTGGACGAAGCCGTATATGCGATCGACTTGTCCGAAACGCCGCTCGGCGATGAGCTGGGCGTGAACGGAACCGGCCAGTATTACGCCGCCATCAAAGCCTCCGCCGCCAACCCGGAGAAGGCCGCTCAGTTTATTCTTCACTACTTGAACGAAGCCGAATAAGCGTTATGGCATGTGCGGATGGCTTCCGCCGTTGATCGAGTCGAGGCTCGCGACGGCGGAAGCCTTTTTCTTGCGCGCTAAATCGAAATGCCTATTATGGGCGGGCGTTCGCGGAACCTGAGTTTGATCTGTGCGTTTGCCTCGGTCATCCGAATGTCCCCGGTCATAAGATGACAGGGTGATACACAATCCTACTTCCACGGTGGTGATAACGCATGAGTTACCCAGTTGCAGGCGCCAGCTACGGCGGCATGGGAGCAGCAGCTTTCGCTCTCGTACTGTTCATCCTGTTGGTCATCATCCTGAAGGCAGGCTACTAATTCGCGGACATTCCACACGAGGCTAACCTCACCCCATCGCGTCCTTGCGGCGCGGTGGGCTTTTTTTATCGCCGCTTGCAATTTAGGATCATTATGTGAAAATAGAGAAAACGCCGGGAGACGAGGAGCGAAGCTCGTTGAGCAAATGGCTGTTGTCGATCCTTTATCTGATCGTATCCCTGTTCCTGACCAGGCTGATTCCCTTCTCGGCCTTCTTCCGCAATCTCGATACGATGGTTCACGAATTCAGCCACGCGGCTACGACCCTGCTCTTGTCCGGAAGCGTGCTCAGCGTCGAGCTGCACGCCGATCACAGCGGAGTGACGTATTTCCGATTGGCCTCCTCGTGGAGCCATCTTCCCATTGCGCTCTCGGGCTACATAGGCGCCTCATTGTTCGCCCTTCTGCTGTTTTATCTCCAAAGCGCGGGGAAGCAGAAGCTCGGGCTTTGGCTCATGACGGGAATCGCCCTGGCGCTGCTCGCGTTCTACGTCCATTCGGGCTTCGGCTTTAGGTGGCTCATCGGGTTCATCGCTTTAAACGCGCTGGTCCTATTCCAGAAGAAGGACTGGATCCGAAGCGTTTATTACGGGCTTCTCGCTTTCCTGACGCTTGAGGAATCGGCGATGGGGCCTTTCACGCTCGTGCTGAATTCCCTTGACGGCTCCCGGAGCGCGGGCGACGCTTCCTCGCTGGAGCGGATTACCGGCTTGCCGGCTCTTCTCTGGTCGATCCTCTTCCTGTTGTTCGCTCTGGCTTGCGTCGGCCGGTCGCTGCAGCTGTTCGTTCGAACCGTGAGCGGCCCCTCCGCCGCTGCGGCGAAACGAAGGGACGGCATTTGGCCCAAGCGGCGAATGGACGTATAATAGGACGGTATGTTTAAACGGGGGGATTCCTACATGAGCAAAATCAAGCTGCTGACCACCGGCGGAACGATAGCGATGTCTCACGACGCGAGCACGGGCAAGGTGGATCGCCCGACGAACGACGTGTTATCCGGATGGCTGAACGGGGAGATCGAGGTCGTCTCCGAGGACGTATGCAACAAGTCAAGCCCTCAGATGACCCTGACGGAACTGAACGCCCTGCTTCGGGCGGTTCGGGACAGCCTCGCGAACCCGGAGATCGACGGGGTGGTCGTCACCCACGGCACCGATACGCTGGAGGAGACGGCCTACTTCCTGGATCTTCAGCTCCCTTGGGGCAAGCCGGTCATCGTCACCGGAGCGATGAAGGCGTCCAATGACGCGGGAACCGACGGCCCGGTCAATCTGATGAGCGCCGTCTATGCGGCCGCAAGCGGGAACGCGCGCTCCCGCGGCGTGCTCGTCGTCATGCAGGATCAGATCCATGCGGCGCGTTATGTCACGAAGACGCATACGTCCAGCCTGCTCGCCTTCCAATCCCCGGAGTCCGGCCCGATCGGCTGGGTGCGGAACGGCAAGGCGGAGTTCCGCTACTCCATGGAACCCGCCGCAAGCTACGAGGACGCGGCGGTTCTCTCTCTCGGCTCCGTCTTCCTCGTCAAGGCCGTGCTCGACATGGGAGCGGACTGGCTGGAGTTCGCGCTCTCCAAGGGGGCCGAAGGCATCGTCCTTGAAGCGTTCGGCCAAGGCAACGTCCCTCCTTCCCTTCTGCCCGGAATCGAACGGGCGATCGCGGCGGGGATTCCGGTCGTTCTGGTCAGCCGCTGCATCGGCGGAGAGCCGCAGGGCACTTACGCCTATGAAGGCGGAGGAGCGATGCTCACGGAGCTCGGCGTCGTCTTCGCCCGCGGGCTGAACGGGCCGAAAGCCCGCTTGAAGCTGGCCGTGCTTCTGGCTTCGAAGAAGAACGCGGCCGAGATCAAGGCCGCGTTCGAATAACGACTAGGGTCCGGGAACAGCCCACGCTGCCATCCCGGACCCTTTTGCATGCGCCTTTACGGCCCCTTTCCTTGTTCGACGGCTCTTTGTATAATGAGGGCACATCAATCGAAAGAAGTCGAAGCGGGTGGCGCATGGGATTCCTTTACTACTTTGCTCAATGCAGCGCGTTGATGGTCAGTTTCGTTTTCCTGCTGAGATGGATTTACCCCTATTATGCCCGCCAGTCCAAGAGAATGCAGGAGGTCATCTTCGGACTCCTCTTCGGAATCATGGGAATCGTCGCGATGTCCTTCCCTTACCATATGGGCCTGCGGCTGGACGTTCGGCTCGAATGCCTCTTTTTCTCCGGCGTTTTCGGGGGGCCTCTATCCGTTCTATTGACGACTCTGCTCATCGGAATCTTCAGGCTGTTCCTCGGAGGGTACCTTCTGCCCGGATTAGCCTTGATCGCCAGCGGAGCCTTGATCGGCCTTGCCGCTTACCGGCTCCGTCGCGAACGGCCCGGAGTCTTAAAGAAATACGCGGTGCTGTTCGGCTTGCTTCTCGGCGTCCAATCCATCCTCTGGGTACGCCTCGGTTCGATCCGGGTCGACAGCGACTACACAGGCCAATATTTCGTGCCGTACGTCCTTTTCCATGCCTTTGCGATTCCTTTCTTCTATTCTCTGATCTCATACGCCATCAAGAGAATCGAAATCGAGAAGCAGCTGCGGATCAGCGAAAGCTCTCTGCTTCATTACAAGGAGCATCTCGAAGAGCTCGTCGAGGCCCGCACGGCCGAGCTGGAGAGCAAAAACGTTCAGCTCGAGGAGGCCAAGGAAGCGGCGGAGGCGGCGGACCGCGCCAAAGGGGAATTCCTGGCCAACATGAGCCACGAGATCCGCACCCCGCTGAATGCGGTGATCGGACTCGGCAATCTCTTGCAGCGTACGTCGCTTAACGAACAGCAGAAGGGCTATGTGGACAAGACCATCCTGTCGGCCAAGAACCTTCTCTCGCTCATTGACGATATTCTCGACTTCTCCAAAATCGAAGCGGGCAAGGTCGTTCTCGAACGAATCGAATTCGATCTCGGCGAGACGTTGAATCGAATCTCGAACCTCATCGGCATCAAGGCCCATGACAAAGGACTGAAGCTGAGCTTCTCGATCCATCGCGACGTCCCTCGGCTGCTGGTCGGCGACCCGTTCCGGCTGAATCAGGTGCTCCTGAACCTATCCGACAATGCCGTCAAATTCACCGACCGCGGGGAGGTCGTCTTGGGGGTCGCCGTCTTTAGCAGGGACGATGCGGAAGTCCTGCTCGAGTTCACCGTCGCCGACACGGGAATCGGCTTCTCCGACGAGCAGCGTTCGAAGCTGTTTCAGGTTTTCACCCAAGCCGACATGTCCACGACCCGCGTATACGGAGGAACGGGACTCGGTCTCGTCATCAGCCGGAATCTCGCGACGCTGATGGGCGGCACGATCCGGGCCGAGAGCGAAGTAGGCGTCGGGAGCCGTTTCTCCTTCACCGCCCGGTTCGGCCTTGCGGAAGGTTCGGCGCTTCCGGACAAGCCGGTTGACGTTCCGATGCTTGCGCTAAGCATCCTGATCGTCTGCGACAATCCCGAGACGAAGCTGATGCTGAAGGGACAGCTGGAACCGTTCGGCTTCGCCGTCCGCACGACCGGCAGCGGATCCGAAGCCTTGGTTCTTCTGAATCGTCCGGAACGCTTCGATCTGGTGATGATCGACCGGAAGCTTCGCGGCGAGAATGCGGTCCGGCTGGCCGAGAAACTTCGGCTGGACGCGGCTAAGTCCGTAGGAGCGATCGTTCTCGTCAGCGCCGATCGCGAGCCTGACAGGAACGAACCGGTCCAATCCTCCGCCGTCGAGAAAGTGCTGCAATATCCGCTAAGCCGGTCCCAGCTCTATAACGAAATCGCGAGAATGTTCCCGGCTCTCGATCGCGGGATCAAACCCTAACCGAGAAGTGGACGACCTCGCACATAAAGAAAGGACGTTTCCAAACCGTTATGCCGGCTTGGAGACGCCCTTCTTTATTAGCGGCGACCGCCGCCCATGCCGCCCATGCCGTGACCCGTATTCGCGGCGGTCACGCCAGACTCGTTAACCCATGTAGAGTTGCTCTCGAGCTGGAACTCCACGACCTTCGTTCCGCCGGAGTACTGGCCGTCCGTATATAAGCCGTTGCTCTCCGTGCCGGTCGACGATCCGCCGGAATAGAGCGCGTACGTCTCGCCTTGCTTCAGGTCCGGCGAGCTGATGACGAAGGACGAGTAATCCTTGGCCGGAGCGAAGGTAACGATCGCGTTGCCCGCGCCGTCCTCCAAGTGAACGAGCGTTCCGGCCGCTTGGGTCGCCGAGTAAGTCATGATCATCGAGGATTGGCCGGAATCCTCCGCGGTCGTCTGAGCCATGCCGGAGCTGCCGGCGCCGATCAGGAAGCCGCCGCTCATCGTGAACGTGCCGTCGTAATCGAGCGTTCCGTTGCCGTCGTTCGTCGGTCCGTTGACGATGACGGTGCCGCCGCTCATCTCGATCGAACCGTTGGAATCCAATCCGTCCCCGCCGGCGTTCACCGTGAGGGTGCCGCCGCTGATGCGGACCATGGCGTCCGTGCCGGATCCGTTGACTCCGTCATCGCTTGCGACGATGCTAGCGTCTCCGCCCGAGACGAGGATGGTCTCTCCTTCGAGCCCTTCATAGCTGCTTTCGACGGTAAGCTTGCCGCCCGCGATCGTCAGGGCCGTGTCGGCATGGGCCGCATCGTCGCCGGACTTGATCGCGATCTCTCCGCCGTTCACCGTCGCGGCGCCGTTGCTGTGGATGGCGTCTTCCTTGGAATCGATCGCGATGCTGCCCGAGTTGATGACGAGGTTCGTGCCGGCCTTCAGGCTCTTGGCGCTCGTCGACTCCTCCGTACCCGCATCGTAGGTAGAATCGCTTTCCTCCGTCGTCGTCGTATCGGTCGCCGTCGTATCCGTTGCCGCCGTATCCGTCGCCGCCGTAACGATCGCGGGATCTGCGTTTGCAGTCGTTACGGAAGCCTTCGTCGCAGTCGTTGTCCCGTTATCCGGAGCCGCCGGCGGCTGGCCGTCCGTGCCGGACCAGTCCGGGCGCGTTCCGCCGTCCGGACGCATGCCGCCGCCGAAGCCTTGGCCCATTCCTCCCGGACCGCTCTCGACCTTCGCTTCGGCGTTCGCGCTGCCGCCGCCCGTCACGATCGTATAGGTGCCGCCGTCGATCAGCAGCGTCGTTTCGGCTTGAATGCCGTCGTTGCCGGCTTTAATATCTAACGCGCCTCCGGCGATCGCGATGACGCCCTTGTCCGCGTCTTCGTCGTTGGTCGACTTCATCGCGTCTCCGGCGGCGTCGATCGCGATCGTGCCGGCTTGCACGGCCAGCAGGTCGCGTCCGACGATGCCGTCGTCCGCCGCCTTGATCGCGATGCTGCCGTCCGCGATCAAGAGGTCGTCCTTGCCGGTGATTCCGTCCTTGTAATTCGCGTTGACCGTCAGGCTGCCCGTGCCGTTGATCGACAGGTCGGCCTTGCTGAAGATCGCCGCGCTAGGCTCGTCGGAACCGGCGTCCAAAGCGTATTCCGCGCCGTCGGTTACCGTATTCTCGGTTCCGTCCGCCAGCGTGATCACCGCTTTGTCCGCGGACTTCACGTAGATCGGGGCGCTGTCGCTATCCGCGAGGCTCGCTCCGTTCAGCACGAGCCGGACCGTATCCTCTTCGCCGGCTTCGACGACGATCTGGCCGTCGCTGAGCGTACCGCTGAGGACGTAAGTGCCCGCCGCGGCAATCGTGACCGAGCCGTTCTCGGCCGTCGCGCCCGATCCGCTGACCGTGGCGCTCGTTCCGTTCAGCGTTATCGAGGTCGAACCGTCCGCGCTCCAAGCGGAATTCGTATCTTCTTCGAACGCGACCAGGTCGGCCATCTTAAGCTCGGTCGGCGCGCTTGCCGCCGCGGTTTCATAGGACGTCGTCGCGGCCTGCCCCGCGGCAGCCGGTTCCGTGCTCCCGCCATTCGTCGTCGCGGCATTGCTGCATCCGGCCAGGATCGCCAGGCTCAGCAGGAGAATGGCCGTTTTTCTTTTCGTCGTCAGTTCTTTCATAGGAAATCCATCCTCTCGGGTATGAATGATGCCGTTAATATTCCGGTGTCGGACTCATCGTCAGCGACAGGTCGAGGTTGCCGTTTCTCGCCCGGATCTCGTCCAGGAACTCCTTCTGGTTGATCCGCTCGCTAAGCGTGACGTTGTACACGAGCTCGTACAGGCTGCCCAGCTCGGTGGTGCGGATCTTCTTCAGCTCGTAAGGAACGCCGAACTTGCCGAACACTTCGTCGAACGCCTCCTCGTAGCCCAGGTTTTCCGGAATGGTCACTTTCAGCGTCTTGACTTGCGTTTTTCTGGCTCCGAAGTTATAGCGGTTTAGAACGAACATCAAGATGCACAGAATAAGGGTAAACAGGACGGCATAGGCGAAATGCTCGGTTCCGCACGCCAGGCCGGCCGCCATCGTGAACAGGACGTACGTGATATCCTTCGGATCTCCGGGAGCGCTTCGGAAGCGAATGATGGAGAACGCGCCGGCCAAGCTGAAGGCGCTGGCGATGTTGCTGCCGATCAGGAGAATGATGATCGCGACGATGACGGGAAGCACGACCATCGTCAGGGCGAAGCCTTGCGCGTAGCCGGCTTGGTTCGTTTTCATGTAGGTAAGGCTGATGATTCCGCCTAATGCGATGGATATGAAAATCGTGAGCAGGGCGGACGTTAACGTAAGTTCGGCCGAGGTCGTCGTACCGGTAAAAAGCGATTCAAGCATATGCGATAGTCTCCTTCGTCGACTGTTGGTTTTTGAGCATTTTCTTATATTCGTTGCCGTATTTCGAGAAGCTCGTGCGGTACAGCCCGTGCTCGGAGAGCAGCTTCGACAGCCAGAACGGAACCGTCTTCTCCGCCTTCACTTCCATGAGCCATTGGCCTTCCTCGAGCAGCTGCTCCCCGTAATCGCCTAGCTCCAGCTTAAGATCGTAGCGCCTGCAGCGGATGTTCGTATCGAACGTGATTCGAAGATCCCGGCTGCGCTTGTCGAACAACGCTTTGCGCTCGTAGCTCAGATACAGCTTCGGCCTAAGATCCCCGTACATTCTTAAGATGTAGTCGATCTCGTTCACGACCTGCCGGTTCATATAGCTCTTAAGCTCCGGCGCCTCCTTCGTGCGGACGAATTCGTAGGCTTCGTTCAGCTTGAGAGCCGTTCTTCGCTTGTTCACGAGCCCGTTCACTTTCTTCTTGATCTCCAGGTACACCTTCGAATCCTCGTTGGGCACCCCGTACGCCCGGAGCCGGAGCTTCTCCTTGTACTTAGGCTTCATCAGGCTTGTCCGGATCATCGTGTCGTGCTCGGTATCGAAGTACAGGTTGCTGATCGAGTAAAACTCGTTCTTGTTGTATTCGTCCTTCTCCATATACTCAAGCAGCGCGTTATAAAAGGTAAGGTACTTCTCGCGGTTCATCAGGTATTTGTTCTCGTGGCGGTTAAAAACCTCGATAGCCATAGGGCCACCCTTCCTCTCGTGTAAAGTGTTGCTCGCTTGCCATGTCCGTATCTTATCCCCCGAACCTTTAACGAAGCTTAAACGAGTTTACATTCCGATAACATTTCAAATTTTCGCCGGTTATGCCGTTAAGGTTTATTAAAGGTAGCGTTAATATAATGAGAGCGCATAAGAGGAAGCCAAACGATAGAGGATGAAGAACCGATGAGAATATTAATCGTAGAAGACGAGCAGCATCTCGCCGAGGCTCTCGCGCAAATTCTGAGAAAAAACCATTACTCGGTCGATGCGGTCCATGACGGAAGCTCGGGCTTGGATTACGCGCGAAGCGGGATATACGATCTGATTCTGCTCGACATCATGATGCCGGAGATGGACGGAATCTCCGTGCTGAAGGAGCTGCGCAAGGGCGGCGACTCCACGCCGGTCATTCTGCTGACGGCCAAAGGAGAAGTGGACGACAAGATCGCGGGATTGGATCACGGGGCGGACGATTACGTCGCCAAGCCGTTCTCGACCGGCGAGCTGCTGGCCCGGATTCGGGCGGCGCTGAGACGCAAGGGCGAGGTCGTTCCGGAGGGCGCGCTGAAGTTCGGAGACATCGAGCTGAACACGTCGAACCTGAAGCTTAGCGCGGGCGGCAAGGAAATCAAGCTGAACCTGAAGGAGAGCGAGTTGCTCGAGCTTCTTATTCTAAGGAAGCAGGCCGTGACCTCCAAGGAGCAGATCATCGAGAAGCTGTGGGGATTCGATTCGGAGGCGGAGCATAACAACGTGGAAGTATACGTATCTTTCCTGCGCAAAAAACTGACCTTCCTGGATTCGAGCGTGCGCATCGGCACGATTCGAGGATTGGGATACGTGCTCGAGGGGAATGCCTAATGTTCAAAAAGCTGCGGAATCGGCTTCTGGTCGTCAATCTCGTCATTTTCTCGATTATTATGCTGGTTGCCTTCGCCGCCATCTATACGATTACCTATAACAACACCCAGAACGATATCCGAATGGATCTGTCCCGCGCGACGGATTCTTATCACAAGATCAACGACGGTCCCCGCGGGGGACGGATGGGAGATCCCGCGTACGGCAGCGGGATCTCCGGGATGCCTCCCAAGGATAACGTCGGCATGGCCCCGATCGAGCGTTCGCTGTCGTTTATGGCGATGACCGACAAGGATGGCGCGCTGACGGGAAGCAAGTCCCAATTCGAGGTCGACGACGAGCTGCTCGAGCTTGCCCTTGGGGAGGCTTGGTCGAGCGGCAAGGATACGGGGCAATTTACGCTGGACGGCAGCCGTTGGGCATTCTCGCGCGAGAGATCGATCGACGGCGGGTACATGTTCGTCTTCCTGGACGTCAGCGCCCAGCAGAAAATCCTGACCAACCTCATCTATACGTTTCTCGCGGTCGCGCTGGCGATGCTTATCGTCATCTTCTTCGTGAGCCGCTACTTCGCCAACCGCTCGATCGCTCCGATCAAGGAAGCGTTCGACAAGCAGAAGCAATTCATCGCCGACGCGTCGCATGAGCTCAAGACTCCGCTTACTATCATCAACACGAACACGGACGTTCTTCTGGCCAATAGCGAAGATACGATCCGGAATCAGTCGAAGTGGCTCCACTATATCAAGTCGGAGACGGAGCGCATGACCAAGCTGACGAACGATCTGCTTTTCCTCACCCAAATGGATGATACTCGGGAAGAGCTGCTCGTTGCCGCCTTCGATATCAGCGACGCGATCGAAAGCATCATCCTGACGATGGAAGCCGTCGTTTACGAGAAGCGCATCCGTCTCGATTACGAGATCGAGCCCCATCTGACGATGGTCGGGAGCAGCGAGCAAATCAAACAGGTCGTCATGATCCTTCTCGACAACGCGATCAAATACACGAAGCCGGAGGGCTCCGTCTCGCTCTCGCTGAAGAAGCAAGCCGGGGAAGTCGTCCTGTCGGTTACGAACACGGGAGACGGGATCGCGCCGGAGCATCTGACCCGGATCTTCGACCGCTTCTACCGGACGGACTCTTCCCGCGCGCGCAAGCAAGGAGGCTACGGGCTGGGCCTCGCCATCGCCAAATCGATCGTCGAGCGGCACAAAGGACGCATCGTCGCCCGCAGCGTCCTTGGGGAGTCGACCTCGTTCAGCGTATACTTGCCAAGGAAAAATTCCGATTCCTAACAATCGCCAAACAATAAATGGACTTTAGGCCCATGCGAAGAAGAGATTTCCAAACGATTTTCCTATAGAATGGGAGTGCGATGGACTCACTTAAGCGGTCCGCAACTCACAGAACATAAGGAGACTTGTAGGGAATGACAACCCAGCACATCCATCCGTTTCTGGAATCAGCCAGCAACATCTTGGGCATGTTCCAATTCTCTCCGCGCATCGGAGAGGCCGCCGAACAAGCGAAGCCGCTGGACGGCAAGGAAGTGATCACGGTCATCGGGGTCACGGGGCATCTTCGAGGACAAGTGTACACCGGAATGTCGACCGCCGACGCGCTTCGGATCGTATCCGGCATGATGGGAGGAGCGACGGTCGCCGAGTTCGACGACATGGCCCTGAGCGCGATATCCGAGCTGGCCAACATGATCTGCGGGAACGCGGCCATCCAGCTCTCCCAGGGAGGAGTTACGCTGGATATCTCACCTCCGACCATTATTACCGGCAGCGGTCTCGGAGTGGCAGCCTCCAGGATGAAGACGGTGTCCGTTCCGATCCATATGGACGGCATGGACGGGTTGGAGATCTGCATGGCTCTGGAAGTATAATAGACGCAATCGATTGGGAGGCAGCTAAGAATGGCAAAAATATTGGTCGTCGACGACGCGGCTTTTATGCGGATGATGCTCCGGGACATTCTTCTTAACGGGGGACACGAGGTGGTCGCCGAAGCGGCCAACGGCCTTGAAGCGGTCGAGCAGTATTCGATCTGCAAGCCGGACCTCGTCACCATGGATATTACGATGCCCGTCATGGAGGGGATCGACGCGGTGAAGCAAATCAGGCAAAACGATCCGAACGCCAAAATCATCATGTGCTCCGCGATGGGCCAGCAAGGGATGGTCGTCCAGTCGATTCAGGCGGGAGCGCGGGACTTCGTCGTCAAGCCTTTCCAAGCGGAACGGGTATTGGAGGCTATCGGCAAGGTATTGGCTTAAGGGCAGCTCGCTTTAAAGATCGGGAACAAGGCGGCATGCGGGAGTTTCTCCCCTAGCCGCCTTGTTCCGTTTTGATCTTGCGATACGCATAGAGGCAACGGGCGCTCGGCTCACGCGAAGAGAGAAACGATCTCCCGCTCGTCGACGCGGACGAGTCCCAAATCCGTGATTTTGAGCCCGGGGCTGACCGGGAGGGAATGGGTGCTGAAGGACATGATCGGAGTGTAATGCTCGTAGCCGAGTCCGATCATCGCTTCGACCAGGCGAGAGGCGTCCTCCGCCACCTGCTCCAGCGGCTCCTCCGACAGGATCCCCCCTACTGGCAGCTTCAGCATCGCGAGTACCCGGCCATTCTCCGTTACGCAATAGCCCCCCTGATGCTTGATGACCTCGTTGGCTGCCAGCAGCATATCCTCCGCGTTGCGACCGACGACGATCAGGTTATGGTTGTCGTGAGAGTAGGTCGTCGCGATCGCTCCACGCCCGATCGTGTTCCCTCCTACTAGGCCTAGTGCCCGGTTGCCGGACGTTCGGCCGTACCGCTCGAAGGTGGCGACCAGGGCATAGGGCGATTCCTGCCACCTAACCTCACCGCCTCGAACCGCGAACTCGTCGATGCGCTCCTCCGTGAAGAAGGTGCCGTCCGCGACGGTCATCGTCCGGCAGCGGATCGTTCCCTCCTCGGCCGGCGCCTTCAGGACGAGGTCCGCTGCGACTAGCGGCGCCAGCTTCACGCTCTCGTAGAAGTCGTCGGGGAACTGCCTCAGCTGAAGCTGCTGCGGATACTCCTCCCGGCTGTCGAACGCCTTGGCGCCGTTCTTGTACACTTCATCGATTCGGAACTCGTCCAGGCTAGAGAGGAGAACAAAATCCGCTATCTTGCCCGGAGCGATGCTTCCGCGGTCGCTCAGCCGCATCCTCCTCGCGGGAGTGAACGTTCCGGCGTAGATGGCGTCCTCGGGAGCCATTCCCATGCCGATCGCCTTGCGCAGCAGATGGTTCAGATGCCCTTTCTTGACGAAGTCGTCCGGCATGACGTCGTCCGTCACGAAGCAGAAATGCTCGGATACCGGCTCCGAGATCAAGTAATCCATTACCTCCCGGGTCATCGAGAGCTCCTGTACCTGTACGAAAACCCCGGCCTTGATTCTCTCGTCCAGGCCGCGAACGGTCTGCTGGGTATGGTCCGAATCGACGCCGGCGAAGACGAAGCGGCTCAGCTCCGTCCCCAGCAAGCGCGGGACGTGGCCTTCGACGATCAGCTTCGGGTGATGCTGCAGGATATGGTTCAGGATGCGGTTCGTCTTGCAGTCCGGCTCGTGGACGACCTCCATGTAGTTCATGATCTCCCCGAGGCAGATCACCCTGTCCTCTGGGAGCAGCGCCTCGATGTCCTCGAGCTCGATGCGGCCGCCGGACGTCTCCAGCTCCGTCGCCGGCACCGAGCTCGGTATCGCGTAGTAGATGTCGACGGCGCAATTCTTGCTCGCCTTGATCATCTCCCGGACTCCCCGGAGCCCGAACACGTTGGCCATCTCGTGCGGCTCGGCGACGATCGTCGTTACCCCGTTCGGCAGAAGTCCGTAGGAGAACGAGCTCGGCGTCACCATCGTGCTCTCGATGTGCATGTGGATGTCGATCAGCCCCGGAATCATGTAGCGGCCGCGGCCGTCGACCGTCCTCGCGGCGTCGAACTCCTCGGCGCCCGCCTCTCCGACATGGAGGAATCTCCCGTCGAGAATGGCGGCGTTGCCTTTATAGAATCGCTTCATGTACGCATTGAAGATATTCACGTTCGTGACGAGCAGGTCGGCTCGGATCATGGCGGTTCCTCCCGGATTCTCTATTGTTGTCGCAATCAATCTGCTGTAAGATGGTGAACAAACGACAGACGAAGGTGGACATCATGAACTTATTCGCGAAATTAACCGAATCTTATGACAATAAGACGAACCTGGACCGTTTGGCTTCCCGGTTTCATGCGCTCAGCGAGATTGGCGCGACGCCGGACTTCGGAGCGACTCGCGTCGCCTATTCTCCGGAAGACAGGCAGGCGAAGGAGCTTCTCAAGGGCTGGATGCGAGAGGCGGGCCTTCGAGTCCGCGAGGACGCCGTCGGCAACGTCTTCGGGCTGCTGGAAGGCTCGCGGCCGGAGCTTCCGATCGTGCTAGCCGGCTCGCATATCGATACCGTTCCGAACGGCGGCCACTTCGACGGCGTCGCCGGCGTTCTGACCGCGTTGGAGGTGGCCCAACGCTGGAAGGAGCAAGGCTACGCCCCGATCCGAGGGCTGGAGGTCGCCGCCTTCGCGGACGAGGAAGGCTCCCGCTTCCATGCCAGCCTGACCGGCAGCCACTTCATGATGGGCGAGCTCGATCTCGAAGCGGTCAAGCACTATCGCGACGATGATGGCCTCGGCTTCGAGGAAGTGCTGCGGGCGGACGGACTCGATGCCGCCCGGGCCCATGAAGCGGCCCGCAAGCCGGACGAGCTCCACGGCTACGTCGAGCTTCATATCGAGCAAGGCCAGGTGCTGGAGAAGCAAGGCCTTCCCGTCGGCATCGTGAACGGCATCGCCGGTCCCGCCTGGCTCGACATGAGATGGACCGGCCGCGCCTCCCACGCCGGAACGACGCCGATGGGCATGCGTTCCGACGCGCTGGCGGGCGCCGGCGAATTCGTTGCCGTGCTGGACAGCCTTCCGGAGGCGTTCAGCCCGACCGCCGTCGCGACCGTCGGCAAGTTCGACGTCTACCCGAACGGAAGCAACGTCATCCCCGGCGAGGTCAAGCTGGTCGTCGACGTGCGCGATATCGATCTCGGGAGCCGAGACCGGCTGATCGACGAGATCGTTCGAGTCGCGCAAGAGATCGCGGCCAGGCGCGGGCTTCAGGTTAGCTGCGACGTCAACATCAAGATCGACCCGACGCCGATGTCCCCGCTCCTCATGGCCTGCATTCGCCAAGCCGTGGAACGGGAAGGCTTGCCCGCCTTCGAGCTGACGAGCGGCGCCGGCCACGACGCGATGGTAATCGGACGGCGGGTGCCGACCGGCATGATCTTCGTCCGCTGCCTCGAAGGCATCAGCCATAATCCCGCGGAATGGGCGTCGCTGTCCGATCTCGCCGTCGGGCTGAGGGTGCTGGACGATACGCTTAAGCAGCTGGCCTCTTCCCCGTAAACCGGAATCACCCGCCCCGTCTCGCGAATTCGCGGCACGGACGCGGGTGATTCGGTTTCCTAGACGTTCGCTTCCGGCCGGATCCGCTTGAGGAATTGCTTCGTGCGCTCCTCCTTCGGATTGTTGAAGAGCTCGGACGGCGCGCCTTCCTCTACGATGACGCCTTGATCCATGAACACGACGTGGTTCGCGACTTCCTGCGCGAAGCTCATCTCGTGGGTCACGATGATCATCGTGATGCCTTCCTTCGCGATCTGGCGAATAACGCCCAGAACCTCTCCGACGAGCTCCGGATCGAGCGCCGACGTCGGCTCGTCGAACAGAATGACGTCCGGATTGAGCGCCAAGGCGCGCGCGATGCCGACCCGCTGCTGTTGTCCGCCGGACAGCTGGCTCGGGTAGGCATCGAGCTTCGCGCCGAGGCCGACCTTTTCCAGAAGCGCGATGCTTCTCCGTTTCGCTTCTTCCTTCGGAACCTTCTGCGCGATGACGAGGCCCTCCATGACATTCTGCAGGGCGGTCTTGTTCTTGAACAGGTTATAGTGCTGGAATACCATCGCCGACTTCTGCCGCAGAGAGTGGACGTCCTTCTTGTGCGGGCGCTTGCAGCGGAAATGGAAATCCCCGATCGAGATCTCCCCGTCTCCCGGCTTCTCCAGGTAGTTGATGCAGCGGAGCAGCGTCGTCTTGCCCGAGCCGCTCGGCCCGAGAATCGCCACGACCTCGCCCTTGTTCACGACCAGGTCGATGCCCTTGAGCACCTCGTGCTTGTCGTACGATTTCTTGATGCCGGCGAGCTTGATCATTCTTCGTCACCTCGATTGTTCATGCGCGCATCCATGACCCTCACTCCTTGATTAGTACTGGTTCTGTGCATCAGGGCAAATTCCGGAACGACGCCGCGGGATGTCGCTCGGGCAGCCTTCCGCTTCCTCCGAACAGCTTCTCGCGCAATGTTCCCGGATCGTATTCGGTCTTGTAGAGGCCTCTCTCCTGCAGAACGGGCACGACGAGATCGACGACGTCTTGGAACGTACCCGGAAGGATCAAGTTCGCGAGATTGAAACCGTCGATGCCGGTGTTCTCCATCCATGCCTGCATGCCGTCCGCAACTTCCTCCGGACTGCCGAGGATGAGGCTGTTGCGGCCGCCGATCTTCCGCACCGTCTCGATGACTTCTCCGACCTTGAGCCTCTTCTCGGACTGGGTGGTGAACCGCGCCACCGACGCCTGCCCGTGGTCCGTCGCCTTGTACCCCATGTAATCGTCCGGATCGTACTGCGACAGATCGATGCCGCTGAAGCCTCCGTACAGCGCGAGCGGTCCCTCGGGGCTGCTTAGCCTCGTCATCTCGCGAAGCTTCTCCTCCGCTTCCTCCCTTGTCCGGCCGACGACGATGTTCGTCGCCATGAACACCTTGACGTCCTCGGGCCTGCGGCCGTTCGCGACCGCCTTGGCGCGTATGTCGTCGACGTAGAACTTCGTGCTCTCGAACGAGTGGGAATCGATGAACACGCACTCCGCGTGCTTGGCGGAGAACTCGCGTCCTCGCCCCGAAGCTCCGGCTTGGAGAAGCAAAGGCGTCCGCTGCGGGGACGGCTCGCTGATATGCGGTCCCGCCACCCGGAAATGGGCTCCCTCGTGGCGAATCTCATGCACCTTGGCGGGATCGGCGTACATGCCCCGGGCGAGATCCCGGACGACCGCGTCGTCCTCCCAGCTGCCTTCCCATAGCTTGTAGACGACTTCGAGGTACTCCTCCGCCATCTCGTACCGGTCGTCGTGGGCGATCATCTTGTCCATGCCGAAGTTGCGCGCCGCGCTCGGCAGGAAGGACGTGACGATGTTCCAGCCGATTCGGCCTCCCGTCAGATGATCGAGAGTGGACATTCTTCTGGCATGGGCGAACGGCATCTCGTAGGTCGTCGGCACCGTGACCGCGAAGCCGAGATGCTTGGTCGCGTACGCCATAGCGGAGATGAGCAGGGTTGGGTCGTTGTTCGGAACCTGGACGGCGTCCCGCAGCGCGGCGTCGCGGCTGCCTTGGTACGTATCGTAGTAGCCGAGCACGTCCGCGAAGAAGATCGCGTCGAAGAGGCCGCGTTCCAGCAGCTTTGCCTGCTCCACCCAATAGTCCAAGCTCGTATAGTTCCGTTGATTCAGGGGGTGCCTCCACAAGCCGTGGGCGTTGTGCATGGCGCTGTTCATGTCGAATGCGTTAAGCAGGATCTTCTTCGCCATCTTCCCGCCTCCCTACTTCCCGACCCGAAGCTCGGATTGTCCGATGTGAATCTGGCACAGCTCGCTGGAATAAGCCATCAGGCCGCCCGCCTGGGCATCGCGGAGATGCCGCTCGAACGGGAGCGCCTTCGTGTAGGCAAGCCCGCCTCCGACGCGGATGCCAAGGTCCGCGATCTCCTTCGCGACCTGGTTCGCCATCAGCTTCGCCTCGAGTCCCGCCCGGTTCGTCTCCTCCGAATGCTCGTCCGCCAGGCGAAGCAGGTCCTCGGCGAGCAGCTTGGCCGCCTTCAGCTTCACGTAAGCCTGGGCAACCTCGACCTGAACCCATTGCGCGTGGCCGAGCGGCAAGCCCGTCGACGGAAGCATTTTCTTCTCCGCGTGCGCGCGCATGGCATCGTAAGCCGATTGGGCGATGCCGAGCGACAGCCACGGAAGGCCGAGCGCGATCAGGCCCTGGCGGGCACGCAGAGCCTCGCCGCAGCGATTCTCCTTCTTCAGCCGGGTACCGTTGAAGCCTATCAGTTGGCTCCGGGTCCCCCTCATGCCAAGAGAATCCCAGATGTCGTGGATGACGACGGAATCGTCCCGCTCCACGCCGAAGAAAGTCGTCTTGCCTTCGATCCCGATGTTGACGATGAAGTAGTCGGCCCACTCCGATCCGGAAACGAAGCGCTTGGCGCCTTCGAGCTTCCAGTCGCCGTCCGGCAGAGGGATCGCCTCTTGCACCGGGCTGAGGAACAGGTTGCCGGAGGCCGGCTCGCTGAGCGCGCTGGCGAACCGCTTGCCTCGCTTCAATTCCTCCAGATAGTAGCGAGACCTCTCCGGAGAGGACAGCATGACGAGACCTTCGGCCGCTCCGGTGTGCATGAGCCAGATGCAGGCGGTCGCCGGGCAGCCCCGGGCAATGGCGAAGACGATCTTCCCGTAGGTACGGTAGGAGATGCCCCCTCCGCCCCATTCCTTGGGCAGGATCGCCAGATCCAAGCCGCTCTCGGACAGCGCGATCAGATTCTCCTTGGGCAATTCGCCCATCCTGTCCACGTCCGCCGCCTTCTTCGCGAATTCCGCGGACAGATCCCCGGCGATGCCGAGCCAATAGCTATCCGTCTTGTCCGTCCCCTTGCTCATGATCCGTTCCTCCTCGTTGGCTGTCGGCCTCTTGTCGGTTACGCGGACTTCGAACGATAACGCCCGCTTCTCTTCTCCAACCATGCGAACAATCTCTCGAAAACAATGCAGAGCAACCAGTAAACGATAGCGGCGTCGACGTAAGATTCCATGTAGCGATACCCATCCGCCGCCGCGATCTTGGCGTTGGACATGACTTCGATAACCATGACGGTGAACGCCAGAGACGTTCCCTTGATCAGACCCAGGAAGTTGTTCCCGATGCTCGGGAGCGCCACGACGAACGCCTGCGGAATGACGATCCGGCGGAACGTCTGCCAGGTGGTGAGACCGACCGAATAGCCCGCTTCCATCTGCCCCGGGTCGACCGCGCTAAGCGCCGCGCGGATCGTCTCCGACAGGTAAGCCCCCGAATAGATCGTGAATGCCGTAAGCGCGAAGGCGAGCGGCGGGAGATCCGCCGAAGAGATCGGGAGGCCCAGCTTCATTCCGGCCCAATCGGCGACCATCGGAAGAGCGTAGTAGATCACGTAAATCTGCACGAGCAGCGGAGTCCCGCGAATGAACGAGACATAGATGATCGCGAGTCTATTTAATACCGGCACCTTGTACATGCGGCAGAGCGTCACCAGGAACCCGATCACGAGGCCCGCCAGAATGGCGAAGACCGAGATGAGCAGGCTCATCGGGATGCCGGCGATTATTTTCGGTAATGACTTTAGTGCAAACTCCATGTCGAAGACCATAAGAAACGTTCCTTCCCTTATGCCATTTGTCGAACGTTATCCGGCGACTCCCTTGTGCCCCTTCTTGAACGCTCTCTCGAGCAAGGCGACGGCTTTCTCGATGATGAAGCAGAGTGCCCAATAGAGAAGCGCGACCGCGATGAACAGCTCCAGCTGGTTGACGCCGTTCGAGCGAATGCTGATGACCTGCGCGCGGCCCATGACGTCGACGACGCCGATCGTGAAGGCAAGCGAGGTCTCCTTCAGAAGAGAAATCGCGGAGTTGCCGAGATTGGGAAGGGCGATCGCGAAGGCCTGCGGCAGCATGACTCTCCGGAACGCTTGAAACGGGGTCATCCCTACGCTAAAGGCGGCCTCTTGTTGTCCGCGATCGACGGCCTGGTAAGCCGATCTCATGATCTCCGACAGGAATGCCGCCCCGTTTAATGAGAAGGTAATGATGGCGAATACGACTTTGTCCCAGCTGTTGATATCGATGCCGATGCCTTTGAGCACCTGCGGAAGTCCGTAAAAGACCAGGAACAGCTGAACGAGAGGAGGAGTTCCCCGTATGAACGAAATGTACCACGTAGCCAGGATTCGAAGAATCCGGCTGCTTCCCAGCTTCGCCGCGGCAAGCAGCAAAGCCAGGAGCAGTCCGAAGGCCAGCGATAGGATTACGATCAATAGAGTCAAGGGCAAAGCCTCGAGCAGCTTGGGAAAAACCTTGACGATGTATTCCGGATTGAAGGTAATGCCCATCTGTCAGCCTCGATTCTTATTTGAAGATGTCTTCGCCCATCCACGTCTGGGAGATGGTCGAGAGCGTGCCGTCGGCCTTGAGCTCCTTAAGCGCCTCGTCGATCTTGGTCTTGAGGTCCGTCTCGCTCTTGTTCAGGACGAAGTAGATCGGGTTCGTCTGAATGGCGTCCGTCAGCTTCAGGTCGAGGTTCAGGTCCTTCTGCGTATCGTAGTAGGTCATGCCCGGAATGAGGAAGGCGTCGTAGCGGCCGGATGCGACCCACTTGAGGGCGTCCGCCGTCGTCACGTTGTCGATCGTCTCGAGCTTGATCGGAGCGTCCGGATGAGCGTCGTTGTAATCCTTGATGATGTTGTAGTTGCTCGTGTTCGGCATGAGCGGAACGAGCTTCTTGCCGACCAGGTCGTCCAGCGAGTTGATGTCGGAATTGTCGCTCTTGACCGCCAGGTACATCACGATGTTGCCGTAGTTCTCGTCCGGGAACAGGTACTTCTCTTCGCGCTCGGCCGTCTTGAAGAAGCTGCCCGCTCCGAGAACGTCCTTGCCGGTGTCGACGCCGACGAAGACGGCCGATTGGTCGACGCCCTCGTATTCGAATTCGTACTCCGGAATCTTCTCATCGATCGCCTTGAGCACGTCGACGTTGTAGCCGGCCAGCTCGTCCTTGTCGTCCACGAAGCCGAACGGCTTCCATGTGTTGTTGATCGCCATCTTGACGACCTTCGCTTCCGCGGATGCCGATGCCGACGAAGAAGCGGATGCCGATGAGGAAGCGGTCGGGCTGGCCGCTCCCCCGTTATTGTTGTTGTTCGAGCATCCAGCCGCCACTACCGTCACGCTGAGCGCGAGCGTCATTACCGCAAAGCTTTTTTTCATCTCCACTCATCTCCCTTTTCGATCTTGTTTCTATTTGGTGTTACCGTGTTGCCATGATGAAGGGCTTGAATTGCTGCGTCTCTACCTCGACCAGCCCGAGGTCCGTGATCTTGGCCTTCGGGATGACGGGAAGGGTGACGGCGATCATCCGGTGAATCGGATTCTTGCCCGGCATGATCTCCTTAAGCAGCACGTCCACGAAGCTCTTGAGCTTCGGCACGAGCTCGGACGCCGGTTCAAGGCTCATCAGTCCCGCCAGCGGGAACGGCAGATGCGCGATCACCTTGCCGTCCTTGACGGCGACGAAGCCGCCTTGGGACTTGCGAAGCTCGTTCGCCGCGATGACCATGTCGTCCGTGTCCACTCCGAGCACCGCCAGGTTGTGGCTGTCGTGAGCGACCGTCGTCGCGACCGCCCCCGCGATAATCCCGTACCCCGCCAGCAGGCCAAGGTTGCGATTCTCGTTCAGCCCGTGGCGGTGGAATACCGCGACCCGGCAGAGCGGACCTTTCGGACCGTCGTACGCTTCGGGAACGAGCTGTCCGTCCTTCACCGGAAGCGCGGTCTCGAGGAAGTCGGTCGGGATTCCCGGCGCCACGTCGTACTCGATGAGGCGCACCCGGGCCTCCGTCGCGTTCGGATCGTCCACGCGGAGCACCAGATCCTCCGCGGTGATCTCGGGAAGCTTCACCGTCTTGAGAAAGTCCTCCGGAGGAGCGATGGCCGGCTGGGGACGAATCAGCTCTCCTTCGCGCACGACGTGCTTGCCGCCGACGAACACGTCGGACACGTTCATCGCCGCCAGCTCGTCGACCAGCACGATGTCGGCGAGCCTGCCGGCCGCGATCGCTCCCAGATCTCTGCGCTCCAGCCGCTCCGCCGAGTTCAGCGTCGCGTAGCGTATCGCGTTGACCGGGTCGATGCCATGCTCGATGGCCTTGCGGACGATGTAGTTCATGTGTCCGCGGTCAGCCAGGTCGTGCGGGAGCAAATCGTCGGAACAGAAGCAGACGTTCGGCAGATAGCCCATGTCCTTCAGAATCGGGGCGCATTCTTCGATGCTCAGGGAGAAGGAGCCTTCCCGAAGCTCGACGATCATGCCCGAGCGGATCTTCTCGATCGCTTCTTCCTTGGTCCGGGATTCGTGATCGGAATTCGGGCCCGCGATCATGTATGCCGACAAGTCCCGGCCCGAGACGCGGGGGGCATGGCCTTGAATGAGCTTGCCCGACCGTTCTCCCGCTTCGAGAATGCCGGCCATCCGTTCTTCGCCTTGAATGACGCCGAGGTAGCTCATCACTTCGCCGAGGCCATAGATGCCGTCCCAGGCGAGCATCTTCCCGACCGCCTCCGGCGTGAAGTCCGCTCCGGACGTCTCCAGCCCGGGGGCGGCCGGAACGCAGGAGGACAGCATGTTCATCATCCGGATGTCCATGCCCTCCGTCGCGTCCACCATGTACTTGACGCCGCGCTCCCCGAGCACGTTGGCGATCTCGTGCGGATCGGTAAGCACGGTCGTCGTTCCGTGCAGGAGGATCGCGTTGGCGAACTCGGCCGGCGTCAGCATGCTTACTTCCACGTGAACGTGCGTGTCGATAAGGCCGGGAATGGCGTACCGGCCGCGGCCGTCGATCTTCGCCTTGGCTTCCAGCGTCGTGACGCCCGGCGAGGTCACGTGAACGATGGTGTCGCCCGTAACCCCGATGGCGGCCGGATAAATCTCTCCGGAGAATACGTTGACCAGCTTCACGTTCTCGATCGCCAGATCGATCGGCGCATCGCCTCGGGCGGAAGCTACGAGTTGTTGTCGGTTCATAAGGACAAGCTCCTTTCGGGTTCCATCATCCTTGATTTCAATCTGATTTATTTCGTTCTAGAGCAGGGTGGATCCGTTCTTGCTGGTCATCTTAAGCAGCCTCCAGACCGGATCCGTGAGGCTCGATTTGTCGTGGGAGGCGTATTGGGCCGCGATGTTGCGAACCGGATCGCCGGCATAGAATCGCTCGTACAGCTCATGCCGCGATCCCAGCGGACTGCCGATCAGGTCCCAAGCGAGCTTGAACAGCTGGACCTTCTTCTCCGCGCTGACGTTCGCCCCTTCGAAGTAGAGATGCATCAGCTTCGAGATCGGACCGTAGAAGTCCTCGACTCCCGACGGCGACTGAACGAAGCCTCCGCCGCCGACCTGCTGCAGGATTTCGAGCGCTCTCGGATAAAACTTCGTTCCGATATTCCTCGCCGAATGAATATAGCCGAGCTCCGGCACGAGAACGCCGGATTCGTCCGGCTTCGCCTTGGCTTCCGAAGCGACGACTAGCGACTTGATGACGTCGATCTGGATGAGCAGCTCGCCCAGCTTCTCCTGGACGTGAAGGAAGCCGTTCGCCCCGATCGATTCGGCGACCGCGAAGGCGACTCCCGTTACGAATTCCAGCTTGGCGACGAACCGGACGATGTTCTGGTGGAACGCCAGCGCGTTCGCCGTATGGTTGTTCCGAAGCGCCAGCACCTTCTCGGCATCCCCGTACAGCAGCACTCGCTCCCAAGGGATCAGCACGTCGTCGAAGAACAAAACCGCGTCCATCTCGTCGTAACGGGAGCTGAGCGGATGGTTCTGCTCCCGGTTGTCCGCGAACGATTCCCGGCAGACGATATGCAAGCCCGGAGAATTCGCGGGAACGACGAGGACGTGGGCGTGCTTGCTGTCCTTCATCTCGAACTTCAGGAAAGAGGAGATAATAAAATCGTGAGTGTAAGGGGCTCCGGTGGCGATCATCTTCGCGCCCCGAACGACGATTCCCTCCGAATTCTCCCGAACGACGTGCAGAAAGCGTTCGGAGATCCGCCCGTCGTCCAGCCCGCTGGAACGGTCGATCTGAGGATCGATGATCGCCGTCGTCAGGAACAGATCGTTGTCTCTCGCTTGCTCGTAATAGGCCGAGATCTTGCTCTCGAACCCGGGATCCAATCGGCCGAGCTGGCTTCGCGCAGCGTACCAGCCGGTGATCATCGAACGGGCGTAATCGGACAATCGGCTCATCATGCCATGGGTCTGCTCCGACCAATAGGAGAATGCTTCGTTTCGCTTCGCGAGGTCCTCCGCCGTGAAGGGAACGAGGAACGAGCTGTGGGCGTAACGATCTCTTCCCGGAATCCGGAAGCCCACGCGGTCCCGGACGCCCGGGTTGTCCAACGTGTCGAATAGCGTTCGGATCGTCTCCAACGTTCCGCGGAAAGCCGGATGCTGCGGTAGATTCTCTAACCTCTTGCCTTCAAGCCAGACATGGCGACCATCGTTCAAGCTATCTAGAAACCGTGCTCCCCTCAAAGCCTATAAACCCCTCTCTATCTGCCGATAGCGAAACGGACTACCCGTTGATTAACATTAGATAATCATTTATGATAGCTATTATCACATTTATATCAACCGACATTTTCGCGATCGTAGTATGATAACCAACAAAACATCACAGAAAGTCTATTATCGGGTAGATAATGCGCATTGAAAACGCAAGCATTCTGTTATTTTACCTAACATACATCTGTCCAATATGTTGGCTAACCAACAAATTCAAGTCATATGTCGGTCAAAATGATGGGAGGTATGCCAGTGACTTCCAGTCGCCTTGGCGGTCCAACGGATCGTAGAATCGTCCGCACGCAACAGCTCGTCCGAGACGCTCTTTTGTCTCTGGCGACAGAGAAACCTTTTTCCGAGATCCTCGTTCGGGATATCACCGAGAGAGCCAACGTGAATCGTTCTACCTTCTATGCCCATTATCAAGACAAATTCGAACTGATGGATAAGATCGCCGAAGAGAAGCTGTCCGCTCTCGGCAAGCTCGCCTCGCCCGAATACGGCCTCTCGGCTCCCCCTTTCCAGACCGATTTCGAGACGCCCGACCCGTATTTCCTGGCCCTATTCGAACATTTGGCGGAGAACGAAACTTTCTATCGGATTATCCTCACCCGGATGCAGGACTCCTCCTTATCGGATAGAATGCTGGAATCCATCCGCGAATTTTTCTACCTGAGAATCACCAGCGCGCAGCCAAGCCAGAAGCTTCTTGTCCCCCTGGATATCCTGCTCGATTACGCGAGCTCTTCCGCGATGGGCACCATCCGCAGATGGTTCGAGCAGAATCGAATCTATTCGCCTCATTACATGGCCTTGCAGCTGACCCGAATCTCGGAGTTGGGCTTCTATCGGGCGATGGGCTACGAGGCAGGATAGCTTGGCTTTTCCCCGAGAACCAAAAACCGCATCCTCGGAAGCTTCGGCTTCTAAGGGCGCGGTTTTCTTCTTTTGCAGCCCGAAATGTCGCGATTTCGGAGTCGTATGGCGCGAAACGATAGAGGGATGCGGACATATTTTCGGGCTTCAAATATTATTTGTTCACTTATGCCGGAAAGCGTCCCTCTTCCTCTTATTTGTGTTATAATCCCATTGTTTTGTTAAAAAAGGAGATCGCTTTCAAGCATTCAAACCTACAGAAAAAGCCGGTGATCGAATGTTTCAACTGAAGTGGTTATGGCACAATTTGATCGGGGATCGAGCACGGTACATTATCGCTTTATGTCTCTCCGTCATAGGCTCGTCGCTGACCATCATCAACCCGTACCTCGGACAGCGCATCGTCGACACCTTCATCGCCAACGACAACGCGATGGCCAATCTGACGAACGAACGGGGTCTGCTGATCGGCCTCTGCCTCGGCATGGTGGGCTTCTCGCTGCTGCGCACGGGGCTCGCCTACGGCACGACTCTGCTCTATGAGGTCGCTTCGCAAAGCATGCTCTACCGGGTTCGAATCTATCTCTACAACAAGATTCAGGGCCAGGACATGAGCTACTACGACCGCAACCGTACCGGGGACCTCATGACGAAGATGACGGGCGACCTCGATATGGTGCGGCACACGATGGCGTGGATATTCAAGACGATCATCGAATCGCTGACGATCTTCGTGGCGGCGGTCGTCTACTTCTTCTATATCGACGCCGAACTGACTCTATGGCTGCTCATTCTCTCGCCTCCTATCTTTATAGTAGCGTTTCTATTCGCCAAGCGAGTACGGCCGATGTACATCGACCTGCGGGAACGGCTGTCCCAGCTCAACACGACGACCCAAGAGAATATCGCGGGCAATCGCGTCGTCAAGGCGTTCGCTCGCGAGGAGTTCGAAGTCGAGAAGTTCACGGAGAAAAACGTCCACTACGCGAAGGCCAACAAAGCGGCGGCGATGGTGTGGCTCGACTACTTCCCTTACCTGGAGACGTTCGCCCAAGGCTTCAACGTCATCCTGATGATCGTGGGCGGCATGCTCGTCATGGACGGACGGCTTACGTTCGGGGAATTCTCCGCCTTCTCCGCTCTTATCTGGGGCCTGTCGAACCCGATGCGCAACATCGGCATCATTATCAACGACATTCAACGCTTCTTCGCCAGCCTTAACAAAATCATCGATATCTACTACTCCAAGCCGGGCATCGTCAACGATCGCAATCCGATCGAGAAGCGCCGTTACGAGGGCCGAATCGCCTTCGAGCACGTGAGCTTCAAGTACGACAACGCGACCGTCCTCGACGACATCGACTTCACGATCGAGCCCGGCGAGACGGTGGCGATCATGGGGGCGACCGGTTCGGGGAAAACGTCGCTCATCAACCTGATTCCCCGCTTCTACGACGTGACGGCCGGCCGGGTTCTGGTGGACGGCAAGGACGTTCGAGGCTTGGAGCTGGGCGAGCTGAGAGCCAATATCGGAGTGGCGACGCAGGACGTGCTGCTGTTCTCCGATACGATCGACGGCAACATCGCCTACGGCGATCCGGAGATGCCGGAGGAGGAGGTCCATCGGTTCGCGAGGCTCGCCGCCGCCGACGCCTTCATCCGGAAGATGCCGGAGGGCTACGACACGATCGTCGGCGAACGCGGCGTCGGCCTGTCCGGCGGTCAGAAGCAACGCATCGCGCTGGCGCGCGCCCTGGCCGTCAAGCCTCCGATCCTCATCCTGGACGACACGACCTCGGCCGTCGACCTGGAGACGGAGGAGCATATCCAGAAGAGCCTTCGGGAGCTCGACTATTCCTGCACGAAGATCATTATCGCCCAGCGCGTGTCCACGACGGCAAGCGCGGACCGGATCCTCATCCTGGATAACGGCCGCGTCATCGAGGACGGCACGCACGCCGAGCTATTGGCGAAACGAGGCTATTATTACGAAGTATTCATGCTCCAGAACGAGGGCTTGGGAAGGCAGGTGACGGCACATGGCCAGAAATAAATTCGACATCGACGAGGATCTGGAATCGCCGTTCGACATCCGCCACTTCCGCAGGGCGATGGTCTATATCCGCAAACAGAAGACGCCGATGCTCGTCGCCTTCCTGCTGAGCGCCCTCTCGGCCGGCATCGGACTCTCCGCGCCGCTGATCGTCCAGCACGTCATCGACGTGACGATTCCGGCCAAGGACAAACCGGCGTTGCTGTTCTGGTCGGCGATGACGCTCGCGACCATCGTCGTCAGCGTCATTCTGGCGACGATCCGCTCGCGCATCATGACCCGTGTCGGCCAGGACATCATCTTCGAGATCCGGTCGGATCTGTTCAAGCATCTTCAGCAGCTGCCGTTCCAGTATTACGACGACCGGCCGCAAGGGAAGATCCTGATCCGGGTCGTTAACTATGTCAACGCTGTCTCGGACGTGCTGTCCAACGGTATCATAAACTTCATTCTCGAAATCCTGAACCTGGTCTTCATAGCGATCTTCATGTTCGCCGTGGACGCGAAGCTGTCGCTCGTCATCCTTGCCGGGCTGCCCATCTTCCTCCTCGTCATGTTCCTGCTTAAGACGAGACAGCGCCGGGCTTGGCAGATGGTGTCCAATAAGAGCTCCAACATGAACGCTTACCTGCAGGAGAGCATCAGCGGCATTCGCGTCACGCAGATCTTCACGCGCGAGGAGCGCAACGAAGGCATCTTTACCCGGTTGGCGGTCAACTACCGCAAGGCATGGATGAGAGCGATGTACTTCACCCATCTCGTCCCGTTCTCGGTAGACAACCTTGCGACCCTCGTATTGACGGCCATTTTCTTCGTCGGACTGCTGGTTATGGGCCCGGCCGAGGCGACCTTCGGCGTCATTCTCGCCATGAGCGCCTACGCTTCCCGCTTCTGGCAGCCGATTCTGAACCTGTCGAACATCTACAACAGCTTCATCAACTCCGTCGCTTATCTCGAGCGTATCTTCGAGACTCTCGACGAGCCGGTCACCGTCAGCGACGTTAAGGACGCGCGAGAGCTCCCGCCGATCAAGGGCAGCGTCACGTTCGACAACGTCACCTTCGCTTACGATCCGGGCTTGAATATCCTGGAGAACTTGAACTTCCACGTCAAGGCGGGCGAGAGCATCGCGCTCGTCGGCCCGACCGGCGCCGGCAAGACGACCGTCGTCAACCTGATCTCGCGCTTCTACAACGTCACGGACGGCGCCATTCTCGTCGACGGCCACGACATCGCGGAAGTGAAGCTGAAGTCGCTGCGCAGCCAGATGGGCATCATGCTGCAGGACAGCTTCATCTTCTCCGGCACGATCCTGGACAATATCCGCTACGGCAAGCTGGACGCCACCGAGGAAGAAGTCATCGCCGCGGCCAAGGCCGTCTGCGCCGACGACTTCATCCGCGAGTTCGAGCAGGGCTACCTGACCGAAGTCAATGAGCGCGGCTCGAAGCTGTCCCAAGGCCAGCGCCAGCTCATCTCGTTCGCCCGCACGCTGCTCGCCGACCCTCGCATCCTCATCCTGGACGAGGCCACCTCGTCCATCGATGCCCGGACCGAGCGCCTGCTCCAGAAGGGGCTGAACGAGCTGCTTAAGGGCCGGACGTCGTTCATCATCGCCCACCGCCTGTCCACGGTCAAGAACTGCGACCGCATCCTGTACGTCTCGGACAAGGGCATCGCCGAGAGCGGCTCGCACGACGAGCTTATGGCGCAGCGCGGCAGGTACTACAAGCTGTATACGGCTCAGAAGATGGAGGCTTAAGGCTTCCGGCAATAGGCAGCAATCCCCCGAATCCTTGTTCGGGGGATTGTTTTTCCATCATCGAAAAACGCCCCGCATCGACTGCCGACGCGGAGCGTTAAATTCGCTTTAGAGGAACGGAATGGTTCAGGAGAAAGGCGTGTCCGAGAGTTTGACCGCAAGCGTCGGACAGCCGTCTTCCGCGTCCAGCAAATCATCCAGAAACTCCTCGTCGATAGCCGTGACCCCGCGATTGTCGTCCCCGCCGAAGATGACGCCGGCATATCCCTCGTCATCGTATTCGTAAACGTCGGGCGCTATCGCCACGCAAGCTCCGCAAACGATACATCTGTCCTTTTCTACCCGCGTATACTTGGCCATCCTCAACTCCCCTTTCGATTTTCGGCATTGTTGCCATACAAAGTCATTCTCCAAATTCCGCCAAAAACCTCTATCGTAAGACAAAAAGAAAGTAAAACAAGCTGTCCCCGGTTGATATTCCGGAAACAGCTTGTTCGATAGGGGGATTGACCAATGCGGATAGGGGCTTGCTTCTTCCTTCAGATGTCGCGGCAAAGGATCGGGCCGACGGAGCCGACCTCTTCCCCATCCTCGACCAGTTGCCTTACGGCCACGTTCATCTCTTGGTCCGGACGGTCAAGCGGGTATACCCGGGCGACCTCCTCGGCCTCGTCGACGTGTTGAATGTATACCGGAGTACCGTCCAAGGTCACGTTCGCCATGATCGGCGATGCGGCAATCTCCGACGCGCGCTGTACGTTCATCTTTCGGTTCCAACCTTTCCTTCGCGTAAACTCCGTTTCATTCTTCACGTGTAGCCGCCGGAATATTCTTGGGTTCCCCGGAACATGACTATAGATACTTATGCCTCGAAGGAGAGTTCCCCATGACCGAAAAACATCGCAAGAACCCCGAACAAGAAAACGCGAAGCTTGCCAACGAAACCTCCGAAGAGGAAGAGAGGACGGTCGATTTCGAGAACCAGTTTCTGTATCCCACGATCGAGCCTCATTATCGGAATGACGTTAAATGACTGTACGAAAGGTTAGCTTCATCGCCTCATACAAGAAGTTCGATATCTTCCCGGAGCCTCGAGGCGATATCGCCAAGCGTCGCTTTCAGCTGCGTGAACTCCTCCGTCGACTTCCGAATCTCTTTAAGCATATCGATCGTTCCTTTAACGGCAGGGAAATAAGCGGCCGTATAGTCTTCGATCGTAAAGGACTCGAAGAAATCCTTAAACAATTCTTCTAGCTGCTCCTTCATTTGCTGCTTGGCGCTTTGAAGCTTTTGTTCTTCGACGGCTTTCATGACCATGCTTACGACGTCTACGATGACGGGCATCCACGCGGCGAATTTGGAGATACGGGAAGCCCATTTCATCGCCCCCCATGGCTTAAACTTGATATTAAGCTTGGTCATGTCCCGCAGTTTAAGAATGGAGTCGGCAATCGCCCGCGTGGATTGGGTGCCCAGCTTCGATACCAGATTCATTCCCATTTTTCGGGAATACTCCAAGAGCTGAGACTGAAGCTGATTGTGATACTCAACCGAAGTTTCGACTTCCCTAATCAACTGATCCTGTTCATCTAACAACTGTTCCGTATACTTCTGGATCACTAGGTTGATTCTTTCCTGAAGAATGTATCCGTTGTTGCCCAATCTCTCCTGCACTCGCGATCCGAACTGCTTGCGATCCGCCGCCCCTTCCATATAGACGAGCAGGTCCTGGCGTATCGTGAGAATTTCTTCCTTGATCTGTTGGTGCTTCCGGGAGATGTCTCTTTGAAGCGTCTCGACGGAATCGGACACTTCCCGCTCTTGGTTCCGAATAACCTCGAGCTTGTCGGACAGCTTCTCGTTCATGGCCTTCAACTGGAACTCCAATTGGAGAACGGCGTCCCTTATGACGCTGATTCCGGCTTTGATCATCAGGCCGCTTCTGGATTCCCGTATGAAGGCATTTAATTCCTCTACGAGCAACGGGATCCGCGAAAGCTGCATGTACTCCTCTTCATTAGCGAACCAATGCTCAAGCCCCTGATCGAAGGGGTTGCCTGCCGTGCATACGATTCGCGGAGAAACATCATGGGAAAGAATCCGCCCCAGGGTATCCCTCACGACTTCCTTCTTGATCGAAGCATGAAGCTCGAAGTCCTTTTCATCGTCCAGATCCGCAATTTCGTCCATTTTGTTGACGATAAAGATCGTCGAATCGATTTTCTGCAAGTCCTGCAGCAACCACCGAATCGTCGCATGGTGGCTCTCCTTCAGCGGGTTGACCGGATCGACCGTATAAAGAAGGACATTCGCTTCGGATATGTATTTCTTTGTGCGTTCGTCATGCAGCATGTCGTCGGAGAATAACCCCGGGGTATCCACAATAACGTAATCCCCGTACGGATACACTTGAATGGAGTCGGTGGTCGGTTCGGGAGCGATCCGGATATCCAGCTTCTTGGTCAAAGCGGATAAAAGCGTGGATTTCCCATCGGTAAACGCGCCGAACATGGCGATGACGAACTTCTCGTTCTCCAGGTTGTCTCTAGCCGCGACAAGCTTCCGAGTCAGCTCCGCGTTCTCGAGGCCCAGTCTCGTCTTACTCTCCTCAAGCGTGCTCTCCAGCTTGAATAGCAGATTCCTCAGCTTATTCTTTTGCTCCGTATAGGATGTAATGATGGTTACCCTCTCCTGACTTGTTTGATCGGATGAGCCGGATTCTTCGACGCGTAGTAATCGTTAATTCCCGACAGCATGCGGTAGTGAAACTCGTCTTTGCCTCCATAGAATAGAATCTGCCGCTCGACTCGCTGATCGAGCCCGTTGAGGAGCTCGTTGATGGAGCCGTATTGCTCGAAAGCTTCAAGCTGCAGCAGCTCTTCCCGGTATCGAATAGGCTTATCCAAGATACACACCGCTCTTCTCATCCGAAGATCCAAATAAGCGACCTGCGGCCGCGTCCCGCTGACGAACTCGATAAGAGAATTCGAGATGTCGATTCGAACGAGATTCAACTCCCTGACTTTCGCGTTCAGGGCTTGACTCAGCCTCTCGGTGGAGCGGACGAATTGGTTCACCGCATGCAGCTGTCGCTTGATGCCTCGTTCCAATGTCGCCGCTTCTCTCCTCATGTTGGCTTCCATTTCCTTCTTCACGCCATTGATGCTTTTGTCGATTTCGTAGTAGGCCTTATCCTTCGCTTCCCGCTTGCGTTTGGCCGGATCTCGGAAGAACCAGTCCCAGATCTTGCGGATGACTCCGACGACAAGCGTAACCGCCCCGAGGATCGGGTTAATGGCGAACGAGGTTACGATTCCGACTATCGTAAAGCCTAGATCAGCGACTTGATCGAAAATATACTTAAAGCTTAGCTTCATCTCCCGGACGATCTCTCCAAGGTCGATATCCCCGTTCTTGACGCCGTTGAATTTCAGCCCAAGGTCGATCCGGGTTCTCAGGTTGTCCAGATGTTTCGCGATTTCCGACCGGAGGCTCGCAATGTGAGCTTCCAACCCGTCTTTGATCTCGAGTTCATGCCGATCCTTCACTTCCCGCAATGCGTTCTGAATCGCGCTTTCGCCGAGTCCGTTGTCGATACACGACGCAAGCTTATGCTGCATGTCGGATTTCATTCGCTCCAGCCGGGCATCCAAGTCGTTCAGCAAATCCCGGTTGTATTTGCCGATCGTATGCTCCACTTTCTCCGTCGCTTGTTTGACTTGGTCTTTGAGCAGCTTAATATCCTGATCGAAGTTCTTCTTCTCGCGCAGGAGGCTGGAAAGGATGGATTCGATTCCTTGGACCAATTTATAGGTATTGTTGACGGCAATTTCTTTGGGAGCCATCTCGTGAAGACGCTTGATCTCCGCCTCCAACTCGTCGAATCGGCTGAACGCGTATGCTTGCTCGGCGCTTCCGAATACGGATATGGCTTTGTCTCGGTCCGCGATGAATTCGTCTCTTGCCGGACGGCCAGAAGCGACATAAGCCAGATGGGAGTTAACGAGAAAAATGCCTTTATATTGCGCGCCAATAATGGATCGCAGCTTGGCTTCCGTCCGGTCCCGAACCGATTGAACATTCGGCGAGATCAGCTCCTTGACCCGCGCGTACATCCCCGGCTTTCCCCGAATGTTGAGAATAACGTACACCTTCGCCTGGTCCTTCAGGTATTTCTTGATTTTGCGTAGCGTCCCTTCTTCGGGCTCCTTGTTGGCCGCGGCGACATAGAAGATAACGTGCGATTTCAAGACCGAAGTCCGAATCTCGTTCTCGTATTTAAGCTCATTGCCTTCGATGCCCGGCATGTCCATCAAATGTACGCCGTTCCAAGTCCGGCTTTGCTTCCGTTGCGTAAAATCCTTGCGGCCGTCGCCTATTCCCTCATCGTTGTCGCGCAGCAGCGCCCCGATCGTCGTGCTCTTTCCCGCATTGGTCTCGCCGAAGAAGGAGACGTTGAAGGAATCCCATTCGACGTTCTCCATCAATTGGTCAAGCGTCTTTCGGATGCGGTCCATGCCTTTAACGATTTCCTTGTGTATGCCTCCGAGCGATTGCGCGATACGTTCATCGCTTCCGGATTCTTCGACGGATATCTCCCGGATCGACGACATCACCTTTAACGCTTCTTCCGCATGACCGTTAAGAATCCTTGCGTAACTGCTCATCGTTTGCCCCCAGAATTTATGCGTTCCTATATTCCTTTGTCGATAAGCCATTTTATGATGGAAATCAAGTCCGTTGCAATACAAAAAAATCCCTCGCCTAAGCGAAGGATCTCATCATCGATATTATGGTGCGGTCGAGAGGACTCGAACCTCCACGAGATTGCTCCCGCCAGCCCCTCAAGCTGGTGCGTCTGCCATTCCGCCACGACCGCATAATCATTCGTCCCGGGAAGCTTTATTCAAGCTCGTCCCCGAAGGACACTTAAATAGTATAGGCGGTTCCGGCTCAAAAGTAAAGGGCGAGAGAAATAGTCATACTTTTCAATATCTTCTCCCGCCCTTTGGTGCCCTCCGATCAGATCAGAGCGATCGCCAGCAGCGTAAACAGGGACAGGGCAAGGATGCCCGATCCCCAGCCGTATCCGTAGCCGCCATAGCCGCCCCAAGCGGACAATGTCAATTCGCCCTTGGACGTCCTTAGGTACAGGTTCTCCCGGTCCACGTCCACGATTGTGCCTTCATAGGTTCCATAATGCGTCTGTACGCGAACTCTGCGATTCTTATGATTGAGACAGAAGTCATACATATTCATCCGAATCTCACCCTCCCCTACGTTCGCTTAGCAAGGCCAGTATCAAGGTATGAGAGATGTCCCTGATGAGATTGGATGATGGAGCGAAATGTGCGGTTGTCCCAAAACCAAAAAAATCCCCCGCCTAAGCGAAGGATCTCGTCATCGATATTATGGTGCGGTCGAGAGGACTCGAACCTCCACGAGATTGCTCCCGCCAGCCCCTCAAGCTGGTGCGTCTGCCATTCCGCCACGACCGCATATTCTTGGGTAATCGTTCCTTCATGAGAAGAAACTGGTGAGCCATGAAGGACTCGAACCTTCGACACCCTGATTAAAAGTCAGGTGCTCTACCAACTGAGCTAATGGCTCGAAAAGAAAGTTGGTGACCCGTGGGGGAATCGAACCCCCGTTACCTCCGTGAAAGGGAGGTGTCTTAACCGCTTGACCAACGGGCCATGGGCACATGCTTCTAATCTTTCCGACTGCCGTCCCGTTTCGACGACAAAAATGATTATATCGGATGCGCCCAGGAAACGCAAGCTTAATTATCAAGTTTTCCTCAAGTTTTTTCGGTGTAAAAATATGTTATCCTTATTGCAGGAAAAGAGGTGTCTCCGTGTCTAATATGCTCGTTTATAACTCGGAATCCCAGACCGTCGAGGAGACGCCCGTGCGCGTTCCAGGCGAGAACGAAGTCGCTTGGGTCCCCCTTATCGGGGCCAAGCCCGAAGAGATCGAGCGGGTGCTCGGAGATCTCTTCCAATGCCACCCTCTCATCATCGAAGATTGCATCAAGGTGAACCAGCGTCCGAAGCTGGACAAGTACGACAAGCACATGCTGATCGCCTTTTTCCACGTCAACAAGGATCTGTCCACCGCCGAGTTCGAGCATGTGATCGGCCCCAATTACATCATTACGGTCGCCGCCCGCAAGATTCAATCCCTTCAGGAGACCGAGGAAGAATTCAAACGGCTTCCGAACCTCATGGAATACTCGGGAAGACTGCTGTATACGCTTCTGAACCGATGCGTAGACGACTATACCCTTGTCAGCGACAAAGTGGACGACCGGCTGGACAAGCACGAACGCGCCGTCTTCGACAATCCTTACGTGAAGATCGCCGGAGACCTGTTCCGCCTTAAGCGCCAGCTGCATAATTTGAGACGGATCTTCTCGGAGGAGAAGCTGATCTTAAGCCAGCTCAGCCATGAAAGCTTCCCTTATAGCCGCAAGGAAGCCGACGTCTACTTCATCGATCTCCACGACCACCTCTCCCGGGAGCTCGATTCCATCGATACGTTCCGCGAGTCGATCACGGCGCTGCTCGACCTTCAGATCAACATGAAGTCGGACCGCATGAACGAGATCATGAAGACGCTCACCGTCGTTAGCGTGATTTTTATGCCGCTGACCTTCATCGTCGGCCTCTACGGAATGAACTTCAAGAACATGCCCGAGCTCGATTGGAAATTCGGCTACCTGGGCGTTTGGATCGTCATGCTTATCGTGTCCGGAGTTCTGTGGTGGTATTACAAAAAGAAAAAGAAGTGGCTGTAGAGCCGCTTCCGCGAAAATGCGAACGTAATAAAAGGACCTTCCCGGGCGCCCGAGAAGGTCCTTATCGTATTTGGAAGTTGTGGCGGAGAAGGAGGGATTCGAACCCTCGCACCACTTACGCAGTCTAACCCCTTAGCAGAGGGTCCCCTTGAGCCACTTGGGTACTTCTCCATCTGGCTCCCCGAACAGGACTCGAACCTGTGACAACTCGATTAACAGTCGAGTGCTCTACCGACTGAGCTATCAGGGAATGTGTTTTCCAAAAGCGACATGTATTAATTTATCATGGGTCCACAGAGAAGTCAAGCTTTTTGAACGCTGTTTTTTAATGGAAAATCGGAATCCGCTTCATGCCCGCAAGCAGCGGATTTATAGCGGATTTAAACCTTCTCCCGAACCCCATTCTCCTGCGGCGGAGCGGCAAGCAGCTTCAGCTTGCCCCGGCATCTTCCGCACGCGTAGCGGCGAGGATCCACCTTCCGCTTCCGGGGATACGTCATTCCGCATTCCTTGCAGACGAGCAAATATTTAACCGGCAAGCTTCTGCGCGCGCCCGGAAGGGACTTGCAATGAAGCGTCGCTCCGACTTTCTTCAACAGCTGCTTAAAATCCGCGTCCTGATGCCGATAGCCTCTGCCCGCCAGATGGAGATGGTAGTGGCACAGCTCGTGCTTGATGATTTTCTCCGTCTCCTCGGCTCCGTGAACGGCCAGCTGCTTCGGACTGATCTCGATGTTGTGGCTCTTCAGAAAATAACGTCCGCCCGTCGTGCTCAGTCTTCCGTTAAAGGTGGCGCGGTGGCGAAAAGGAATTCCGAACGACTTCAGAGATACCGATTCCACCCATGCCTGCAATTCCCGATCGTCCATTCGTTCCTCCCGAACCCTTGTCCTACTTGAATTGTAGACGCCTCATGGGCTACACTGTCAAGTATAAGTTGCATGAGGGGAGCTACACGACGCAATGTCGAACAAGGCCTACAATATTCTGCAAAATAGCGACGGCACCCTCCAATTCGTGGAGATGCCCGCTACGCATGCGTACCAATTAAGCGCGCTCAACCTGAGGCTTCACAAGGAGCTCGCCAAGCTGACCGCCGACAACGTGCCGGAGCTTCCTAGAGCGGTAGCCGAGTGCACCTCGCTGGAGCTGCTCGAAGAGAACGCTTCGCCGACGAACGGTCTGACGTACATCAACGAATTGGAGAAGACGTTCTCCTCCATTCGGGAATCCTCTTATCCGCTCGTCTCGCTGCTGACGGAGATCCGCGCGCTGCAAGCCCAGCTGGAGCAATGGTACGAAGAGGAAGAGGAGCTTTCGATTTAATTCGTACCCGCTGGCGACTTTCGCCGTCGGACCTGCACGGTTATGCCGCCGTTCCCATATGCTAGGGAAGCAGCGTATACGGGAGGAGGGCGACAGCGATGCCGCAGTGGCTGTGCAACCAGCTCATGCGGGCGTACTTCAAGAAGGATCGCCGGCAGATCAAGATGCTGAACGATTGCTGGTTCTTCTATCAGCGACAGTCCCCGGCAGGGACGAGCGGAACGGTTCCGCGTTCGCATCATTGAGAGACGAAGAGCCGCTTCCAGCGTTTGAGATTCGCAAGATCAGGCTGCTTAGGCAGCCTATGAACAAGACCGCCACTCCTTATCCGGCCGGCCGAGCTTCGCTCGACTCTTCCGAGGGGTGGCGGTCTTAATAACGTTAGGGGAAGCGACCGGCTAAGCGGTTACCCTTCCGACGGCCCCTTCATGGTGAGGCTGACCCTTCCCTTCTTCAGGTCCACCCCGATGACCCAGACCTTGACCGTATCGCCGACCGCGACGACTTCGGTCGGGTGCTTGACGAAGCGGTTGCTCAGTTGGGACACGTGCACGAGGCCGTCGTTCTTGATCCCGATGTCCACGAATGCCCCGAAGTCGACCACGTTGCGAACCGTGCCGTTCAGCTCCATCCCCGGCTTCAGATCCTCGATATCCAGAACGTCCGTATGGAAAATCGGCTGGGGAAGCTCGTCGCGAGGGTCCCGGCCCGGCCGCAGGAGGCTGTCGACGATATCCCGCAGGGTCGGTTCCCCGACTTCCAGCTTCGCCGCCGTCTCGCCGATAGCGAGCGCGTCCAGTTTGGCCTTCAGCTCGGGAGTGCCGATGGCATCCGGCTTCAGCTTCAGCTCCTTGAACAGCCGATCCACTACCTTATAGGACTCCGGGTGAATCGGGGTCTTGTCCAGCGGATTCGCCCCGTCCGTAATTCTCAGGAAGCCGATGCACTGCTCGTAGGTCTTCGCTCCGAGCCGCGGCACTTTCTGGAGCTGCTTGCGGTCGGTGAACTTGCCGTTCTCTTCGCGCGCTTTGACGATGTTCTTCGCCAGCGTCGCGTTGACGCCGGAGACGTACGCGAGCAGCGAGGGCGAAGCGGTGTTGACGTCGACGCCGACGTGGTTGACGGCGGACTCGACGACTCCCCCGAGGCTCTCCTCGAGCCGCTTCTGCGTCACGTCGTGCTGGTATTGGCCGACGCCGATCGCCTTCGGCTCGATCTTTACGAGCTCGGCGAGCGGGTCCTGCAGGCGTCTCGCGATCGAGACGGCGCTTCTCTCGGCGACGTCGAGGTCCGGGAACTCCTCCTGCGCCAGCTTGGACGCGGAGTAGACGCTCGCCCCCGCCTCGTTCACGATCAGGTACCGGAGCTTGCGCTCCGGCATGCCCTTGATGACGCCGACGACGAACTGCTCCGTCTCGCGCGAGGCCGTTCCGTTGCCTACGACGATAAGCGTAACCCCGTACTGGGTAATCAGCCGGCGGAAAATCGCCTCGGCCTCCGCTTTCTTGTTGTGGGGAGGAGTCGGGTACGAGACCGCGACCTCCATCAGCTTGCCGGTCTCGTCGACGACCGCGAGCTTGCAGCCCGTGCGATACGCAGGGTCGACGCCCAGCACGACCGCCCCCTTCACGGGAGCCTGGAGCAACAGATTCCGCAGATTCTCGGAGAAGATGCCGATCGCGTGCTCCTCCGCCTTCTCGGTCAGCTCGCCTCTAAGCTCGCGTTCGATCGACGGAGCGATGAGCCGTTTGTAGGCGTCTTCGATCACGGCCTCCAGCGTCTCGGCGGTCGCGGAAGGTCCGCGAAGGATGCGGCGGCGCAGCTCCTCCATGAGCCGGTCCGTCTGCAGCTCGATGCCGATGCTTAGGACGTCTTCCCGCTCGCCGCGATTCATCGCCAGTACCCGGTGCGGAGGCAAACGCTTGAGCGGCTCCGAGTATTTATAATACATCTCGTAGACGGATTCCGCGTTCTCGTCTTTCGCTTTGCTCTGCAAGATGCCGTATTCCCAAGTATAGCGGCGCACGCGCTTACGGATATCCGCATCGTCGGCAATGATCTCCGCGACGATGTCCATCGCACCCTGCAGCGCTTCCTCCGCCGTGGCGACGCCTTTCTCCTCGCTCACGTACCGGGCCGCTTCTGCCAGAACTTGGCCTTGGCGCGGCTGCGAGCGCAGCCATTCGGCCAGCGGCTCCAGCCCCTTCTCCTTCGCGACGCTCGCCCGCGTCTTGCGCTTCTGCCGGTATGGCCGATAGAGATCCTCGACCTCCTGCAGCTTCGCGGACTTGCGAATGGCGTCCTCCAGCTCGGGAGTCAGCTTGCCCTGCTCCTCGATCAGCCGAACGACCTCGCCTTTGCGATCCTCCAGCTGCTTCAGGTACCCTCTGCGCTCCTCGATCGCCCGAAGCTGGTTCTCGTCCAGCTCTCCGGTCATCTCCTTGCGGTAACGGGCAATGAACGGGATCGTATTCCCTTCGTCGAACAGCCCCGCCACGGTTCGGACTTGGCCGGGCTTCAGCCCCAGCTCCGCCGCGATCTGGGCGATCATCCGCTCCTCCGCTTCCTTGACGGTCAATTGCTGCGTTGCTTCGCTCATTGCTTCGACTCCCCTTCGAATATATTTATGTAGTAGCGAGACGGCTAAAGGACGCCCCTTTGGGAAGCGTCCTGCTTAGCGGATTATGGTGTCTCGGGCTCCGGGTCGCCGTTGTATCCCAACGCGCCCAGCACGAACCGGGTTACGTCCGCGATCTTCTCTTCCGTGCTCGGAAGCGGCTCGCGGATGACCGGATTAAAGAAGCCGAAGTCTCTCGGGAACAGAATTCCTCCCCACACATACAAGAACGTGTTGTCCAGCGAGCGAAAATGGAAGACGCCTTGATGCCTGCCTTCTTCCAAAATGTCCCTTGCCATCTGCCATACCGGAACGAGATACTTCTGCACGATCGCGACTCTCGGCGTCAACTGAGCGGATTCCTGCTGGATCAGCCTCACCAGCTCGGGGTCGTTCGCCTGATAGGCGATGACCTTTCGGATAAGCAGCTTGATCGCCTTCACCGGGTCCTGCTTCGCTTCCTCTCCTTCGAGCAGAAGGCTCTCGGGGAAGGACATATCGAAGAGCGCCCGATACATGTTGTCCTTGCCTCCGAAGTAGTACGAAACAAGCGCGACGTTCGCGCCGGCCTCCTCGCAAATCTGCCTTACGGTCGTCCCGTCGAAGCCTTGACGGGAGAACAGCTTCTTCGCGGCCACCAACAGCCGCATCTTCACGTCGTGCTCGGCCGATTCCATCGCTGCCTCCGATCTTCAACCCGACTTGTCTTCCGTATACGCGCGGATAGGTTCATCCTTTTTATTATGAACGGACCGATCGCTCGAAGCAAGAAGGCAAGCCGTGCGAGTTGCTTCGATCAAAGGGAGGAGCCGGTCGCTCCGGCGGCGCCTTGCGCCCCGGCCATAGCGGCGGCGGGCTTGCGCCGAGGCTTGAGCGCCGTCGCCAGCGCGCCGATCGCGAACGCGACTGCCGCGATGACCGCAAGCATTCCGAACGCGCTTCCGGTGCCCGCGCCGCCGAAGAGCACGTTCATCAGCCCTTTGACCGCGTAGGTTGCCGGCAGTCCGTCTCCAAGCGCCACGTAAAAGTTCGGCAGCAGCTCTCTCGGAACCATCGCCCCGGAGGAGACCAGCTGCATCGACAGCATGAGGATGTTGAACAGCATGCCGGCCATGCCGAACAGGATAAGGAACATCTGGCTGACGAACATGAAGGTCAGCAGAACCGCGAACACCGTCCCCCAGAGGGCGAAGAAGCCATGCTCCGACTGTCCTCCCAGCGATTCCACCAACGAGACGCCTACCAAGGAGACGAAGAACGCCGCCACGACATTGATAAGCGCCCGCGCTCCGAATCTCTGCCAACGCCCGGTCGAGGCCGACAAGGCCATCGAGGACTGCTCCAGGTTCATCCCCATGATCATCGCTCCTACATAAGAAGCCAGAACCATCATCATCGGAACCATCTGATTGTTCATGCCTTTCACCGGATTGATCGACTCGGTATTCGAGACGACTCTCTCGGAGAGGGAAGCCGCCATTGCCGAGGCTTGCTCGGCAGGCACTTGGGCCGAGGCAAGCGCCTGCGCGGCGCCCTGACCGATGACGGCCTTATTGACCGTCGCCGTCACCTGGGACGCGACGGACGTCATCATCGACTTGATCGTCGCCGGATTCGATTCGTTAACGACGTAATCGATCTTGGCCGTCTTCGCCGCGTCTTGGGCGGACGCCGAGAAATCGGCCGGAATATGAATGATCATCTGCAGCTCGCGGTCGTTCAACTGCTCCTTCGCCGCTTCGTAGTCCGTCTGCACGGAAGTCTTGACCGGAAGATTGGCCTGCAGTTGCTCGACTACCGTGGCCCCGAAGCCGGCATCCTCGTTGACGATCGCGACCTTCAGCTCGCCCATTCGGTCGGATACGCCGTCGTACCCCGTCATCCACACCAACGAGAAAATAACCTGGAACAAAAACGCCGTCGCGATCCCGATGATCGTCGTCGGTCTTTTGAAAAACAACTTGATCGTATTCACTGCTTCTCTCCGCCTTCCCTATCTCTTTTCTTTTTATTTGGTTCAAACCGACTTAAACAATCGTTTAAATCACTGGTTTAATATACTGTGCGCCGCGCCTTCTGTCAATCCCCTTCCAGTTTTCACTAAATATCTATGCAGCGGGACCGCGGAAAATCAAAAAGAGCCGCAGGGCGGCTCTTCCACTTAAAACTCGATGAGACCCACGCTGATCAGCAGCGCGTCATCGACCTTACGCATCATTTCTTCGTCCAGATGGGTGATCTTATCCGTCAGCCGCTGCTTGTCGATCGTGCGGATCTGCTCCAGGAGGACGACCGAATCGCGATCCAGTCCGTGCAGCTTGGAGTCGATCTCGACATGCGTAGGGAGTTTGGCTTTCTGTATCTGTGCCGTGATGGCGGCGACGATTACGGTTGGGCTGAAGCGATTCCCGATGTCGTTCTGGATAACCAGAACCGGCCGCACGCCTCCTTGCTCCGAGCCAACCACAGGCGAGAGGTCCGCATAGAACACATCCCCGCGTTTGACGATCAAAGGCTACACCCCGCTAACGAGACGCCCGAGAGTGCTTTCCGCATCCTCTTCCGCTTGGAACGCTTCCGATGCCATATTCAGATTGATTTTAGCCATTTCCAAATATCCGCGCTGCATGGAATCGCGAATCATCCGCTTTTTCCGCTCCACGAGATATTGCTTCATCGCTTGCCTGACGATTTCGCTGCGGTTCGTATTCTCCTTAGCGACGACGAAGTCGACCTCGCGCAGCAGATGATCAGGCAGGCTAATCATAATCCGCTTCGTATTCTGAATATTGGCCACCGAACAAGCACCTCCAAAGATTTTCCAAACCCCAGCCTAATTGCCAGTATACCGTCCAGCGTGATAAATATACGACCTTGGCTAAAACATTCGCTGCGGCACGTCCACATTCCTGCTAATTTCGATAAAAACAGCTGAGTTTCACCCGGAAACGATCGGATTCCGGACGGAGACCGCGACGCCGTCGCGGAGGAAGACCCGCGGAACCCGAGAAGCGACCATGCACGTCACCTCGTAATTGATCGTTCCTAGCTTAGCGGCGACCTCCTCCGCCGTCAAGACCTGATCTCCCTGCCGTCCGATAAGGACGACTTCTTCCCCGGGCTCGAATTCGGGCTCTCCCGTCGCCGCCGCCGCGTCCAGGCCGATCATGCATTGATCCATGCAGATCGTTCCCAGAACCGGAACGCGACGCCCGCGCAGCAGCGCCTCCGCCTTCCCCGTCAGCATGCGGCTGAAGCCGTCGGCGTAACCGACCGGAATCGTTCCCACTCTCTCCGTTCGGCTCGTTACGTAACGGGCGCCATAGCTGATCCCTTCTCCCGGCGGCACGGTCTTGACGTGCACGAGCTTCGTCTTCAAGGAGAGCACCGGCTTCAGCTCGATCTCATCCTTGCGAACCTCGTCGCTCGGATAAAGGCCGTACATGCCGATTCCGAGCCGAAGCATCTGCCCGATCCGATCGGGAAGATCGATCCCGGCCGCGCTGTTGCCGGCATGGACGATCGAGATGGGCAAGCCCCTCTTGCGCACGTATTCCGCTACGCCATGGAACCGTTCCGCCTGCATCAAGGCGTGCGTTTTGTCCGTCTCGTCCGCCTTGGCGTAATGAGTGAACATTCCCTCGACGTCAAGCTGAGGCAGGGAGCAAGCCCTCTCCAGGAACCGTTCCGCCTCCGGGCCCGGAAGCACGCCAAGACGCCCCATGCCGCTGTCGATCTTAACATGGGCTTTTAATCGGGGACCTTGCTCCGTCAGCCTCTCGACGGCGTCGAGCTGATCGTGACGGTACAAGGTCAAGGTGATCCCTTGCCTTCTCGCAAGGCCGAAGGCTTCCGCCGGCGTGTATCCCAACACTAGAATGGGAGCATCCACTCCGCCCTGGCGAAGCTGCAGGGCTTCGTCCAGGAAGGCTACCCCCAAATAATCGGCTCCGACCGAGACCGCGGCCTTCGCCGACTCGACCGCGCCGTGTCCGTACGCATTCGCTTTGACCGAGGCAAGGAGCTTCGTTCCGTTCGCCAGCCGACGGCGGAAAGCGCGAACGTTGTGCTCCAACGCATCGAGAGAAATCTCCGCAATGGTCGGCCTGTAATAACTGTCCATCTTTGTCCACCCGCTTCTTGTTCGCGATCCCGAGCAAGCCGTTGAAGACCCGCACGGAATCGTCGTCAACGCGATGACGGCAACGCTGCCCAAATCAGACAGCGCTGCCGTCAGCCGCATAACTAACCCAGCTTTAAACCCATCAAAGTAATGTTAACGGGAGAGCGCTGGACTGTCAACGCAAGCGGGGAAGACAACCTTTTCCATCGATAGCCCGCAAGAAGCCGGCTCGCGTTCGGCCGGCTTCCTGTTCAAAATCCAATCCTATTGACTGTCCGAAACTTCGCGCGCAATGCCCGATTAATCCTTTATTTGACTGCGCCTTGGGCAGCGAGCGACTGGGCGATTCGGATCATATCCTCTTGAGGAAGATCCGCCGTCGTCAATCGATACTCGATCCCGTCGTACGTCCAGGTCAGCGTGGTCGTATCCTCTCCGGACAGCAGCCCCCACGTGGCGCCCAAATCGAGCATGATGCCCTCGCTCGAAGATACGGCTTCATCCTTCGGCATCGATTCGACCAACGTGAAGTCATACGTACCGGTATATCGGAGCATGACTCCTTGCGTCTCCGCCAATTGCAGATCGCGCGGCGATTCCCGAAGTTCCACGCCTTCCGGCAGCGATTCGGGATCCGGCTCGATGAATTGGAATTCGTCCGAGTTCCCTTGAACCGGCGCCGCTCCATCGCCCTCGTTCGCTTCGCCGCTCGTCGCGTCTGTCTGCCCGGATGCCGCTCCGTCCGTCTCGGCGCCGTCTGTATTTCCGCTCGCCGTCCCCGGATTCGTCCCGTCCTCGGTGATTCCTTCGACGTTGCCGGAGGACGTATCCGAATCCGGAGCCTTGCCGTCCGAGCCCGTTCCCGAAGCGCTGGACGAACCGGTGCCGGGAGCGCTGCCCATGTTCTGCTGCATATCGAACGCCGACTTATCGAACTTCTTATCGAATTCAAAGCTGTCGAACTTCACTTCGACCATCAGGTTCGCGTTCGTATCGGTCACCTGAACCTGCTGCGGCTTGTAATCGGACTTGGCCAGCCAGATCTTCTGGCGCGCGAAGGACCCGTTCTGATAATTGCCCGCCTGCACGTCGAACACGTATGCGTCCTTATCCGTCGTAAACTGCCGGGAATTATCGAGAGCGATGCTCTGCAGCAGCGTTTGGTATAGGTACACCTGTCCTTGATTTTCCGGCCAATCGCTTTGGAAGCGATAGCTCTTGTTCAGGCGAGGCGTCAGGACGAACACCCCGTCGTCGTTGCGAAGCACGATCTGCGTGATGTCGCGTTGCTCGTTCGTAAGCGCGATGCGATAGTACTGCGGCTTCTGGTACCATACCTCGACCTTGTACTCCAGCGGTTGCTGCCCCGTATGAAGGATCATTTTACCGCTGCCTTGATAGCTTTCCAGCTTGCTTGCCACCTTGTTCAAATCCTTCACGACCGAATCCGCGTTCTTGCTGCCGCACGCCGACAATACGGCCGTGAACAGCACGACCATGGACAAGATCCATGGGATCCGACGACGCATGAGATCAACCCCTCTGCACATTGGTTATTCCATGGTTCATGTCTATGAAGGGACTTGGCCGATTATTCGGACTAGATTGACGAGCCGTGAGCTTGGCTAATGAACTTGCTTCTGGGCGGTCTGCGGTAACGAGTAATGAGTACTCATCTTGGTGCGTCATGCGGCGGCCTCCCCCCAACTCCCCAATCCCATCTAGCGCATTCCCCCGTCTCTGATATAATCTAATACAACATGCCTCGGGAAAAAATGGGAGGTCCGCGCCATGACCATCAAGATTCTGATCGCCGACGACAACTCCTTCATCCGGGAAGGGATGAAGATTATTTTGACCAGCTACAGCGACTTCGAGGTCGTGGCTACCGTGGAGAACGGCGCCGAAGCGGTCGAGTATTGCCTCGCCAACGAAGTGGACATCGCCCTGCTCGACATTCGGATGCCCGTCATGAACGGAGTGGAAGCGACCCGCTCGATCGCGGAGCGCACGAAGACGAAGCCGTTTATCCTGACGACCTTCGACGACGACGAATATGTCGTGGAGGCGATTCAGGCGGGAGCCCGAGGCTATCTTCTCAAGAACAACGAGCCCGATCGGATTCGCGACGCCATCCGCAGCGTGTTCGCCGAGCACCGCGTGCTTCAGGACGTCGTGCTCGACAAGCTGAAAACGACGTTGACTCAGGCTCCTTCCGCGGCGGAAACACAGCCCCCTGCCTCCGCTTCCCCGACGGCGAACGCCGAACCGGCATGCAAAATTGACCGCAGCCTGTTCACCGAGAGGGAGCTGGACGTCATCGCCTTGATCGCGAAGGGGTTGTCCAATAAAGAAATCGCGAAGAAGCTCTTCATCTCCGAAGGAACGGTCGCCAACCACATCACGTCGATCCTGAACAAAACCGCTCTGGAGCACCGGACTCAAATCGCGATCTACTACTTGACCGGAGCCACGAAGCCCGCTGAGGAATAGGAGGAGCTGCCGCATGGAGTATTGGTTGATCGGCAACAAGGCGGCCTTGCTCTTTTACGTGATCGCCGCCACCTACTTTCTCTCCGGCACGAGCACGTCTTGGGAAATTCTCGCTTATCTCCTCTACCTGATCTTGAACATAGCCATTCCTCTTTTTAAACCTCGCAACGCGAAGATCGTCCTGGTGCTGCTCTCGTCCGCCTTCCTCGTGCTGTGCGCCGTTCGTTTGTCGCCGGAATTCCTGCTGCTGCTGCCGGTTCACCTGTTCGAGCTCGTGGAGCTGGCGCCGGGCGCGGCCGGCCGGTCCTTGCTTGCGCTCGCGATCGTTCCGCTGCCTTTTCTGCCGAAGGGCGCGATCCCCGTTTACATCCTGGCGACTGCCTTGAGCTCCCTGGTTTACTTGGGCATGAGAACCCAGTTGGACAGGCTGGAGAGAATGGATCATACTCGCGAAAAGCTGAGGTCGGAGCTGGAAAGGCTGTCGAGAACGTTAGGAGAGAACGAAGAGTATATCCGGCAGTCCGAGTACACGATCAAGCTCGAGGAACGCAATCGGCTCTCCCAACGAATCCATGACGAGATCGGACATTCCATGGCCGGCGCTCTCATTCAGATGGAGGCTTCCCGCACGCTGCTCCATGTCGACCGGGACAAGTCCGCCGAGCTGCTCGGCAACGCGATCTCCATCTCCAAGGAAGGCTTGGAGCGAATCCGCCTGGCCCTCAAGGACATCAAGCCGAAGTCCGAGGAGCTCGGCATTCACCGGCTTCGCCTGTATGCGGACGAGCTGTCGGCCAAGCACAACAACTCCTTCACGACAACCGTGACCCACGAGGGAGAGCTTGACGCGATCACTCCCCTTCAATGGAAGATCATTCAGGAGAATACGACCGAAGCGGTCACCAACGCGATGAAATACTCGCAAGCGACGGTCATCGGAATCGAGATCCAGGTGTTGAACCGGTTCGTGAAATCGGTCGTCTCCGACAACGGAATCGGTACGGATAAGGTGATCAAGGGACTCGGAATCGTCGGTATGGAGGAGAGGGCCGCGGCCATAGGGGGAACGGTGGTCGTGGACGGGACAAGAGGGTTCCGGGTGACGACGCTGCTGCCGAGAGAAGCGGCCAGGTGAATTTTCTCCTCGGAGAAAAATGAGATTTCTCATGCTCAAAGGGTGAACTTATGCACTGACATAAGGGCGCCCTTTTTTCTTACAATGAGCTCAAGAGTTCGGAAACCAAAAGGGAGTGAGCCCAAGTGAACGTATTGAACATTCGCAACGTGACCAAAACCTTCGGAGACTTCGCGGCCGTCGACAATATGAGCCTCAGCGTCAGGGAAGGGGAAATCTTCGGCTTCCTCGGCGCGAACGGAGCCGGCAAGAGCACAACGATCCATATGGTCTCCTCACTGCTTAAGGCGACCAAGGGAGAGATCGAGGTTCTGGGCAAGAACATCGCCAAGCATCCCCGCTTCGCCAAGTCCAACATCGGGATCGTACCGCAGGACCTCGCGATTTACGAGCAGCTGACCGCTTACGAGAACGTGCAGTTTTTCGCCGGGCTGTACGGCCTGAGAGGATCGCTTCTCAAGGAGCGAACGGAGGAGGCGCTGGAATTCGTCGGACTCGGGGACAAGGCGAAGAGCTTCCCGAAGAGCTTCTCCGGCGGAATGAAGCGGCGTCTGAACATCGCTTGCGCGATCGCCCACCGCCCCAAGCTCATTATCATGGATGAGCCGACCGTCGGCATCGACCCGCATTCGCGCAACTACATCCTGCAATCCGTCCTGAAGCTGAACGAGATGGGCTGCACGATCATCTACACGAGCCATTACATGGAGGAAGTCGAGGAGATCTGCACCCGCATCGCCATCGTCGATCACGGCAAGATCATCGCCGAAGGAACGAAGGAGCAGCTCAAATCGATCGTGACGGATACGAAGGAGATCTGGATCGGGGTTCGGTCGGAGAGCAATATCTCGGTCGAGAAGCTGAAGAACGTGCCGGGCGTCGTCTCCGTTCGGATCGAGGACGGCCAGATCAAGCTTCAGTCCAAGGCGGAGGTCAACAACCTGAACGAAGTCATTCAGCAGCTCATCCAGGATAACGCCGACATTCGCTCCGTCGAAGAGCAGGCTCCGAACCTGGAATCGGTATTCCTGACCTTAACCGGCCGGAACCTGCGGGACTAGGAGGAGGACAAAATGATCATTCTTCACATCGCCAGGAAGGAGCTCCTTCGGAGCTTGCGGGATACGCGCACCTTCATGTTCATGCTCGCGTTCCCGATCGTCCTGATGCTTATACTCGGTACGGCGCTTACGAATGCTTTTACGACAAGCCTGACCTTCGATGATCTTAAGCTGGCCTACAAGCTGGAGGATCCCGAATCGCAAGCGAGCGGCTATTGGAACGAATTCGCGAAGTCCATCGAGCAGAACGGCGTTCTGGTAACGCCTCTCTCCGCCGATGAGGATGGCAAGAAGGCCGTCAAGAACGGAGAGTACGCCGCCTTCGCGGAGATCAAGAACGACGGAATCGAGTTCTACGGCAGCAACAAGCTGACGGTCGAGAGCGACATTCTGCAAGGGATGGTATCCGCGTTCGCGAATCGCTACTCGCTGGCCGCGGCCGGCGCCAAGCAGGATCCCGCGTCGCTGGAAACGCTGCTCTCCGAAGCCGGATCCGGCACCTACGTGAAGGAGACTTCCCTTCAAGGAGATACCGTTCCGGACTCGATGGATTACTATGCCATGGCCATGTCGACGATGATCGCTTTCTATGCCTGCATGTCGGCCAGCCAGCTCATTCGGGGAGAGAAGGTTCGCAACACCGCGCTCCGCTTGGCCGCCGCTCCTATCTCGAAGGCCGAATTGTTCGCCGGCAAGGTCATCGCCTGCACGCTGATCAATTTCCTGTGCGTAATCGTCGTCGTCGCCGTCAGCCGGTTCGCTTTCGGCGCGAATTGGGGAGACCATTACGGCCCCATCCTGATCGTTCTCTTCACCGAAGTCCTGCTGGCGGTAAGCCTGGGGCTCGGCGCCAGCTACCTGTTCAGCGGCGAGGGCGGCTCGTCGGCCGTCATGACGTTCACCCAGATCGCCTCGTTCACCGGAGGAGCGTACTTCCCGGTCAACGACATGACCGGATTCTGGGCGATCCTGGCGAAGATCTCCCCGCTCTGGTGGGCGAACGACGCCTTGACCAAGATCATCTACTCGGATGAAGTTCAAGCTCTCTGGCCGGCCGTTCTTTTCAACGTCATCTTCGCGGCTTTATTCTTGTCTCTCTCCATCCTGTTCATGCGCCGAAAGGAGGCCCTCTAATCATGTGGAAGGATTGGTTATGGCTCGTTCGCAAAAATCTGGCCCTCATCCTGCGCGATAAGAAAAGCGGATTCCTGCACGTCGGGCTTCCCCTTGCCGGGGTCTTGCTCTCCATGCTGATCTACGGGAGCGCGAACAGCGGAACGCTTCATATCGGAATCGTCAATGAAGATAAAGGCTCAAAGGTCGCCGAGGACGCCGTTCAATACCTCGCCCAGCTTCAGAAAGTGAAAGTGACGGTTCTCGAGAATGACGAGATGCGAACGGAGATCGAGAACGGCTCGATCGACAGCGGGATCGTGTTCCCGAGCGGATTCTCCGAGAAGCTGAAGAACGGCGAAGCCCCGTCCGCGGACATCGTCTCCATTCAGGGAGCCCAAGTGACCGCCTACGTCAGCTCCATGCTGAACAATTATCTTGGCAACGTGGCGGCTATCGCGAAGACGAGCGAAGGAGACTCCGCGCGATTCGATCGGCTCTACGAGGAATTTACCGGCAGCGGGTACGCGGTCAACGTCGAATCCCTGCAGGATATTTCGGGCAAAAAGGACATCACGTACCAAGCGATCGGCTTCCTCCTGCTGTTCATGCTGACCTCCTCCTTCTCCCTGACGGAGATCATGCAGAAGGAGAGACAGGATCGCACGTTCCTTCGGATGATGTCGTCTCCCGTATCGTCCCGCACGTACGTGTTCTCCAACGTAGCCGTGAATGCCATCGTGCTGATCGTCCAGATCGTGCTTACGCTGGTCTTCATGAAATTCGTGCTCGGCATCGATTCGGGAGTTCCGTTCGGACAATTGGCCGGCATTCTGTTCCTCTTCTCGCTGGCGGCGATCGGATTGTCCCTGCTTATCGTCTCCCTCTCGACGAGCAACGCCGCTTCCGGAGCGCTGTCGACTCTGATCATCACGCCTACGTGCCTGCTCTCGGGCTGCTTCTTCCCGATGGATATCATGCCCGACGCCGTGCGTCGAATCTCCACTTTCCTGCCCCAGCACTGGCTGCTCGATTCCCTGGGCAAGCTCCAAAGCGGAGATGCCGGCTCCGGCCTGATGCTCAACCTGGCCATCCTGGTCGCGTTCGCCGCCGCCTTCGCGCTGATTGCCGCTTACCGGCTCAGCCGCAAGGACAACACCCGTCAATACGTCTAATTCCGCTCAGGCATTCGTTCCCTTATGGGACGGATGCCTGTTTTTGCGCCGGAGGGATTTATTTGATATAAACTTGTTAAAAAGAAGAAACCACGGCGGACTTTATCCGTAAAATTATCTTACGCACAAGTCTATATAGAAGAGGGAATTAAATGGGAATGATTCGAGAATTTTTTGCCTCGCCGGTAGTTCGCAAGATCGCGATCTGCCTCTTCGTCCTCCTGGCGGTTTACTTGCTCAGAGACATGCTTAATCTTATCCTGCTTCTTTTCCTGGTCACCTTCGTCATGAACAGCCTGACCGGGTTCCTCACGAAGAAGATCAGCCGCTTGTTCCCGATTCATCCCAATGCGGTCGCAAGCCTTCTGTATATCGTCATTATCGCGGCCATGGTCATCGGCATCACGAATTACGTCCCGAAGATCATCGGCCAAGTCACCGACTTGATCAACAACATCGACAAGTTCCTGGACACCAACAAGGACGACAAGATCGCCCAGCAGCTCACCGAGGCGATCAACAAGGTCAATCCCGAGGACTATCTCGATCAAGCGATTCATTATATTTCCAAGCTGGGCAAGTGGCTCGAAATCATTCTCGTCGTCATTCTGCTAAGCTTCTTCTTCCTTCTCCAGAAGGCCTCGATCATGAGGTTTACGCGCAAGTTCAAGAAGAGCAAGATCGGTTGGCTGTACGACGAGATGGAGTATTTCGGCAAGAAGTTCGTCGATTCCTTCGGCAAGGTTATCGAGGTACAGCTGATCATCGCGATCGTGAACACCATTCTGACGATGATCGGGCTATGGATCCTCGGATTCCCTTATCTGTTCATTCTGACGATCCTGGTTTTCCTGCTGAGCCTGATTCCGGTTGCCGGAGTCGCCATCTCGTTCATTCCGATCAGCGTGATCGGCTATCAGACCGGCGGATGGGTGCTCGTCATCTGGACGGTCGTCATGATCCTCGTCATCCACGCCATCGAGGCATACGTGCTCAATCCGCGTCTGATGGCTCACAAGACGAAGCTTCCGATGTTCTACACGTTCGTGATTCTCGTGTTCTCCCAGCACTACTTCGGCATCTGGGGACTTATCCTCGGCATCCCTATCTTCATGTTCCTGCTCGACGTTCTGGAAGTCAAGACCGAGGACGAGAAGCCGTTAATCGAGTAAAAGGAGTAAAATTAGCAAAGGGGCTGCTCCCGGGCACGCGACGACATGGTCGCTTGCTCCGGGGGCAGCCCCTTCTCTTTATCCTTCCAGTTCCTCGGTTCGTCTCATCGGCTGCGCGAGCTTCGTAAGGAGATGAAGCGCGACGCCGACGATAACGCCGAGCGCCAGATTGTCCGTCCAGACGACGATGACGACCGTCAGCACCATAATGATCGCATCGATTAACGGAACGCGCCGCAGATTCGCGACGGACTTCCAGTCGAAGATCTCTACGCACACGTACATCATGACGCCGACCAAGCCGGCAATCGGGATCGCGGCTACGACATCCGCCAGCGCGAAGATCAGTACGAACAGCACGACCCCCGCCACGATCGTCGACAGCCGGGTACGGCCGCCGTTCTTGACGTTGATGACCGATTCCGCGACGAGAGCGCAGCCCGCCATGCCGCCGATAAAGCCGGTCACCGTATTCGCGATGCCTTGGCCGCGAAGCTCCCGGTCCTTGCTCGTCCGCTCTCCGGTTTCTTTGTCGATCATCGTCTGGGTCAGCAGCGTCTCGGAATAGCCGACGATCGCGAGCGACAGCGAGATCGGCAGGATCGTCCACAGCGTCTCCCAGGTCATCGGCAGATCCGGGAAGTGAGGCAGCGGAATGGACGCCTTGATGTCGGCCAGATCGCCTACCGACTGGAAGTGCCCGCCCGGGAGCAGCGCATAAAGAATCGTCATGGCGACGATCGCGACGAGCGGCGACGGAATCGCCTTAAACCAACGCGGCAGCAAATAAATAATGACCAGGGTTCCCGCCACCATCGCGTACATCGGCCAAGCTTGTCCGTCGAAGTAGCGCAGTTGGGACAGGAAAATCAGAATCGCGAGCGAGTTGACGAAGCCGGTCACCACCGATTGGGGCACGAAGCGCATCAGCTTCCCCATCCGGAACACGCCCATCAGGAATTGGATGATCCCCGTCAGAACGGTCGCCGCGAACAGATATTCCAGCCCGTGATCCGCGACCAGCGCCGTCATCAGCACCGCCATGGAGCCCGCCGTCGACGATACCATCCCCGGTCTGCCTCCGAAGAAGGAGATGAGGATAAGAATGCAGATGGTAGAGTACAAGCTGACCATCGGGTTGACTCCCGCGATGAAAGCGAACGCGAGCGAGTCGGGAATCAAGGCCAACACGGTCGTGATCCCGGCCAGCACGTTCAGACGTACGTTCGACAGATGAGTCTGCCGCCACTTGCTAAGCATCTAAAACGATTTCCTCCTTTAATTCTATTATTGGCCGTATCCTATAAAAAGCGCCCGACTCCCGCCGCCCCAAATCCGGAACGTACGAGGTCACGCGCCTTATCCTTGAGGGTAAGAATTCGCTCGGATGTTGCTATTCGTCTAGCGATCCGTCTAGCAGTCCGCCTAGCGATCCGCTTATCATCATAGCATAGAATTGTTCGCTACACATAAAAAAAGCCGATCCAAAGATCGGCAGCTTGGCCAAAACCAAAAAATCATTGCGTGCTCACGTAAGCAAGATTGGAATCTTCGATCTTGGAGAGCTTGGCCCCGTCGAAGACGAGGTCGGCATTCGGATCGAGCCGGGTTCCGCTCCCGACCTCGTTCCGGCCAGGAAGCGGCTCCTCGTCGGAGACGACCGCAAGCCAGATCGTGAGGCCGATCGCGATGATCGCCAGAGCGAACGAGCCGCGCGAAGTGCGGGCCGTGAAGCTCGGAAGCACCCAATCGACCCTTCCGATCCTTCTCCGCTTCTTCTTGGCCCGGTTCTGCAGCGTGCTGATCGAGAGCGCCGGCAGCAGCACCATTCCCACCGCGGTGATCCAGCCGATCGGCTCCGCGGCGACGCAGGTCAGGTAGAAGGCCAGCACGGAGATGAAGGCCATCAGTTGAATCGGCACCTTAAGCGCCGGATCCGCGGCCTTCCGGCGAGCGGGCGCGTCGAGCGGCTGCTCGGGATCGGCGACCGAATCCGCTTTCACTTCGATCCCTGCGTATAAGGTCCACAGGCGAAGAACGGATGTCCTGAGCGCGAAGATGCATACGGGCACCATTGGGATCAATTGGACGACGAATCGGCTATGCCATTCCCTCCAGCCGGTCTGCGGCCATTCCATCAGCCCGGTGGCTATTCTTAGCGCCACGAGCACGATTCCCAGTATCACGAACAGGAACGCGCCGAGGGCTCGTCTTCTCATATGGGCGTAATTGGCCGAGTAAGCGATCCTGCCGGTCCGATAGACCGCGATGCCCCAGACGAGCATGAGCCAGAAGGCGATCATCCCGTCTACCCCGAATATGTATTCCGTCATCTTTGTCTTTCCCCCGATCTTTCCGTTCCTTCTATTGTAGCGAAAGCTACGGCAATCGGAAACCTTCTCTATCGTATTATATCCTTACGCCGGGATTCTCGCCAATCCGCCTCAGGTCGGTTTCCATATCCGCCGGCGGTTTTATGTTATAGTAGAGAAAGTCGAGTACCGTATCATTTCGTAAAGTAGGGTAGAACCATGCACTTCATGTCTATTGAACATATAACCAAATCCCACGGGGAGAAAACTCTATTCGAGGACGTCACCTTCGGAGTCGAGGAAGGCGATCGCATCGGCATCATCGGCGTGAACGGAACCGGGAAGTCCACCTTTCTCAAGGTGATCGCCGGTCTCGAGCCGGCCGACTCGGGAACGGTAAGCGTCGGCAACCGGGTCCGAGTCCGCATGCTGGCGCAGGATCCCTCGTTCGCGCAAGGCGAGACCGCCCTCGAACACGTTCTCGGCGGCAGCACCCCGCAGCTTCTCGCCGTTCGCGAATATGCCGCCGCCCTCGATGCGCTGAATGCGCGTCCGGAAGACGAGAAGCTCCAGCAGCGGCTCATCGCCGCCAACCAGCGAATGGACGAGCTGGACGCCTGGCAGCTCGAGAGCGAAGCCAAAGCGACCCTAAGCCGACTCGGAATCGAGGATTTCGACGCGGCTGTCGATACTTTCTCCGGCGGGCAGCGCAAGCGGGTGGCGATGGCGGCCGCGCTGCTGCAGCCTTCGGACGTGCTGATCCTGGACGAGCCGACGAACCATATCGACAACGATTCCGTCGCCTGGCTGGAAGGTATGCTGCAGAAACGCCGCGGCGCTCTTCTTATGATTACCCACGATCGCTACTTCCTGGACCGCGTCAGCAACCGGGTTATCGAACTGGATCAAGGCAGGGCTTACTTCTATGAGGCGAATTACAGCCGGTTCCTGGAGCTGAAGCTGGAGCGAGAGCAGCGGGAAGCCGCCTCCGAAGCGAAGAGGCAGAACCTGCTGCGCAATGAGCTGGCCTGGATTCGCCGCGGGGCTCAAGCTCGCTCGACGAAGCAGAAGGCGCGAATCGAGCGCTACGAAGCGCTTAAAGAGCAAGGTCCCAAGGCCGGGAACGGCAAGCTGGACGTCTCCGTCGCCTCGACCCGCCTCGGCAAAAAAATCGTCGAGCTTAGCGAAGTAACCAAGCGGATGGGAGACCGTACGCTGATTCGGGATCTCAGCTACATCGCGGTTCCGGAGGACCGCGTCGGCATCATCGGCCGCAACGGAAGCGGCAAGTCCACTCTGCTCAAAATGATCGCCGGCAAGCTCGCCCCGGACTCCGGCTCCGTGGAGCTCGGTACGACCGTGAAGCTTGGCTGGTTCTCGCAGGAGCACGAGGAGATGGACGGCAATCTGCGGGTGATCGAGTACATTCGCGAAGGAGCGGAGCAGATTCGCACGGCGGAAGGGGAGTCCTTGTCCGCTTCGCAGATGCTCGAACGGTTCCTTTTCCCTCCGGCGATGCAGTGGTCGCTCATCTCTAAGCTGTCCGGCGGGGAGAAACGCCGCCTGCAGCTGCTTCGCGTCTTGACGGAGGCTCCGAACGTGCTGCTGCTGGACGAACCGACGAACGACCTGGACATCGCCACGCTCGGCGTGCTCGAAGACTACCTGGACGATTTTCCCGGAGTCGTCTTCGTCGTCTCCCATGATCGCTACTTCCTCGACAGAACGGTCGACCGCCTGCTCGTCTTCGAAGGCGACGGCGTCGTTGCGAAGCAAGAAGGCAACTATACGGATTACGAGGAACGGCAATCCCGGCTGGGATCCGGATCCGCTTCGGATGCCGCGGCTTCCAGGAGCAAGCCCGAGGCGGCCTCGCCCGCGAAGCCGGCCGAACGGGAACGCGCATTGAAGATGTCCTATAAGGATCAGAAGGACTTCGAACAGATCGACGGCTGGATCGCCGAAGCGGAGGAGAAGCTTAGCTCGATCGCCGGCCAGATGGACGCCGCGGGCAGCGACTCCGCCCGTCTTCAAGAGCTGATGGAGGAGCAGCGCCAATTGGAAGAGAAGCTCGACGGGCTGCTCGAACGCTGGACGGAGCTGAACGAGCTCGCGGAGAAAATCGCGGCGCAGAAGGAGAATCGCTCATGACCATTCGCAACATCGTTTTCGATTTTGACGGGACGCTGGCCAACACGCTTCCGATCATCGTAAATGCCCTGCAGCGGGTTTTTAAGGAGCACGACGGCTTCGACCTCGGCTATGACGACTTCATCCGCTTGGCGGGTCCATCGGAGCTCGGCATAATCGAGCTGAACCTCAAGAACCGCGAACGGCTCGAGGCCGCGACGGAGCAGTTTCTATTGCATTACGAGGAGAAGCATCACGAGTTTGTCGAGCCCGTGGAAAAGATCGCTCTCCTGCTGAAGGAACTCGCCGAGGCCGGCGTGCGCATGGCTCTGTTCACGGGCAAGGCGCGCCGGACGCTCGACATTTCGCTCGCCAAGCTGCGAATGAACCTCGCCTTCGACCAAATCGTCACCGGAGACGACGTGAAGGAATCCAAACCTTCGCCCGAAGGCTTGCATAAGATCCTCGGCTCGCTTGGCTGGAACCGCGAGGACACCATCTTCGTCGGCGACAGCAACGACGACATGGAGGCCGGCACGGCCGCCGGCGTCCGCACCTATGCCGCCCAATGGATGCCCGCCGTCCAATCGAAGGAATACGCGACTCCTCCTCTGCTGACCTTCTACAGCGTGGAAGAGTTCCGCGCTTTTCTGGCCGGAGAGGTTGCGGGGTTTGAGGGTTAAAGGCTATCGTACCGGCTTTCCCTATAACCGGATTTTCGGGTAATACCCTCTTTAAGCTCTAGTTGAGGCTATGTGCGAGAGAGAACACGACAAGATATGCGAAAGTGCCATTGTTGACAAGCGCTCCGACGAACTTTGATGAGAACTCGCATTGTACTCCGATATCACGCACTACAACGAAAACGGCAGCCGACGAAGACAATTGGCTGCCGTGGTATCAAAATCTGGGATTTCTGATAAAAGGTACAGGGCTTCTCGCCTTCAAACATGCCGGATCTGCTCAACCGATTGCTCAGCCCCCATTTCTCCGCTGTCTTCCCTATTGATGAACTACTTTCCGGTTTTTGAAGCATAGGCCGCGTGATTCCGAAAGTGCCCGCCACTTAAGGCAACTTCATCTATTCCCTGCATTCGGATTGATACCCTTCGTTTTGCGGGTAGGTTGATGAGACGTCTTCAACTTGATCCGGTTTAGAACGTAGAGCGTCCCCTTTTGCAATTTTGTCCTCAATGCCTTCGATTCCCTGAACGTGTGCGTCACAGTTGTTCATTGTCACTAGAGCGACACTCCCTTAGGGTTCCTGGGGTTCCTGGGGTTCCTGAATGAGCGGCGGTTGTTGAGCCATTTGAACTTGCGCTTGTTGAGGAGAGGTTGAAGATAAATTGGATTTATTGTTTAAGTTCCTTAATACCATTGGCATTTGCACATGATCTTGTTCATCTTCTTTGTGCGGATTGGCCGATGTATACCTAGCCGCATCCATTCCATCCATTATATTCAACTTGGATCCCCCCTTGGTTGCATGACTTTTTCTTCTTTTAACCTTTCCCCAACGAACTAACAAATATTCCTTCATACAAATCTTCCTTCCTAATAGTACAAATCAACAAAGGCCGAGTTTATCGATCGCCCTCGGAGCCACCGGACAGTGAGTGCGCTGCGCTCCCTATCTGCTTCTAGTGCACGGCGCTTGCATCCGGTCTGAGCCTGCATGACCCGCCGGACAATGTGGGCCGACCGATTGCTCACCAGGAATACCCGATAGCAGCCGAGCAAGGGCTCCATCAAAAGATTACAACCTACTGCTTTATTATTTATAGTGCAGGAAGACCCCTCGTTGACAAAAACAGGGCGTTCGACGCAAAGATGAATAGAATGAATGTAACTCAATGTATTTATCCTTTGAGCCTACAAGATGTTCGGCGAGAGGGAGATGTGTTCTCCTAGTATTTCTGATAATAACCAATAGCTCCCCTCTGCCTAGCTCCGTAAGAATGGAAAATCACAGACTTTCTCCGCGATAAGGTTTACCCAGGGAGAAAGGAGGGGGGAAACGATTGTTGCATCCCGAAAGCTTGTTAATCCCGTTGTCGATTCTCCTACTCAATCTCCTCTTCGCCACTAAACAACCGCTCAACGTTCCCGATCCTCCCCTTAAACACTCGAGTATCTTCGCCGCAGCCGAATTTATTGGAAGATTCGGAGTCATCGTTACGCCTCTTTTTTACTCTGTCCATTTCCGTGCCCCTACGAAATGGCGGCGTGCATCGTCATGCTGCTCGCCCTTCTTCTCTACTATCTCGGTTGGGGAAAGTATTTCTCGCATAATAGGGAATACGCGATTCTTTATACTCCTCTTTTTCGAGAATTCCGGTGCCCCTGGCCATAAAGCCGGTTGCGTATTTCTGTCGGCGTCGGTGCTTCTGCACTCGGTTGCGATGCTTTTGTTCAGTTTCGCTCTTGCGTTCGGCCATATTCCGAACAGTCTCAACGAATGGCGCAGGATTAGCAGACAGACTAGAGCCGCCTCGTTGCCGAGACGGCTCTATTCAATCTGCAAGAGGCTATGCTTACTTCTTCGGAAGCTCGTTATTGGCGATCATCTCGCCGAACGGGCTAATATAGGAGCGCTGCTGCTCCTTCTCCTGTTTGCCCTCAAGCGGCAGCAGAGGGAAAACAAGCTCGGCCATCCGATACGCCTCCTCAAGGTGAGGATAGCCGGACATGATGAACGTTTCGATGCCGAGCTCCTTGTACTCCAGCATCCGCGCGGCGACCGTCTGCGGATCGCCGACGAGCGCGGTGCCCGCTCCCCCGCGCACGAGACCGACTCCGGCCCATAGGTTCGGGCTGATCTCGAGCTTGTCGCGGCTGCCGCCGTGGAGCTCCATCATCCGGCGCTGGCCGACGGAATCGAAGCGGTCCAGAATCCGCTGCGCATCGGCGATCGTGTCGTCGTCCAGATAACGGATGAGGTCGTTCGCCGCCGCCCACGCCTCCTCCTCCGTCTCGCGCACGATGACGTGCAGCCGGATGCCGAAGCGAACCGTCCTTCCCTGCTCGGCAGCGAGCTTGCGCATGACCGCGATCTTCTCGGCTACTTGAGCCGGCGGCTCCCCCCAGCTGAGGTAGACGTCGATGTGCTTGGCCGCTACCTTGTGCCCCGCGTCCGAGGAGCCGCCGAAGTAGAGCGGCGGATAGGGCTGCTGCACGGGAGGATACAGCACCTTGCCTCCTTTGACATTCACGTAATCGCCTTCGAAGTCGACTTGTTCTCCTCGGAGGGCTTGACGCCATACCGTCAGGAACTCGTCGGTCAGGTCGTAACGGGCATCATGGTCCAGATGCAGGCCTTCCCCCGCCAGCTCCACCGCGTCTCCTCCGGTCACGACGTTCACCAGTAGGCGTCCCCCGGAAATTCGGTCGAAAGAGGAGGCCATTCTGGCCGCGATCGTCGGCGACATCAAGCCCGGACGGACGGCCACGAGGAACTTCAGCCGGCGAGTGGACGCAAGGAGCGCGGACGCCGCGATCCACGGATCCTCGCAGGACTTGCCGGTCGGCAGCAGCACGCCGCCGTAGCCGAGCGTGTCGGCCGCCTTGGCGATTTGGCTCATATAATCGAAGTCGACCGCGCGGGCGCCCTGGGTCGTCCCCAGATACTTCCCGTCGCCGTGGGTCGGTATAAACCAGAAAACTTCCATGATCGTTTATTCTCCCTTCTTTAGCCAGGCTTTTTTAGCCAAACATCTTTAAGCCCGAGACTTCTCCAACAGCTTCCATACGCGCTCCGTCCACGGCGTCTTGTCCGCGTTCAAATATTGGTTCGCGAGGCCTCTCACCGGGTCTCCCGCGTAAAATCTCTCATAGAGCTCGTGCCTCGAGCCGAGCGGGCTGCCGATCAAATCCCAGGCCAGCTTAAACAGCTGGATCTTGCTCTCCGCGTTCAGCGCCACTCCTTCGAAATAACGGTGAAGCAGTTCGCCGATCGGGCCGCCGAACTGGCCGAGGCTGGACGGAGTCTGGATGAAGCCGCCTCCGCCAACTTGCTGGAGGATCTCGATCGCCCGCGGGTATAGCTTCGTCCCGAGGCTTCTCGCCGTATCGATGAACGACGCCTCCGGCACCCATATCCCCGTCGCGGGATCTGCATGAGCCTTCGCTTCCGAAGCGATCAGCAGCGCCTTCATCGTGTCGATCTGGGTGATCAGCTCGCCGAGCTTCTCCTGCACGTGCAGAAAGCCGTTCACCCCGATCGATTCCGCGATCGCGAACGCGACGCCCGCGAGGAACTCGAGCTTCGCGACGAAGCGGACGACCGTCTGGTGGAACGCGAGCGAATTCGAGCTCTGATGGCTTCTCAGCTTCCACACCGCTTCGGCATCCCCATAGAGGAGAACCCGCTCCCAAGGGATGAACACCTCGTCGAACAAGAGCACCGCGTCCATCTCGTCGTACCGGGAGCTGAGCGGATGATCCGACGTCTTCTCTTCCGCGAACGACTCCCGGCAGACGATGTGCAGCCCCTTGGAATTCGCCGGGACGAGCAGGGCGTGCGCGTGCTTGCCATATTGGGATTCCAGCCGGTAGAACGAGAACACGATAAAATCGTGCGTATAAGGAGCCCCGGTCGCGATCATCTTGGCGCCGCTGACGTAGATGCCTTCCTTGTTCTCGCGAACGACGTGAAGGAATCTCTCGGCGATCCGCTTGTCGTCGAGCCCCTTGGAGCGGTCGATCTGAGGATCGAGCAGCGAGGTCGTCAGGAACAGGTCGTTATCCCTCGCTTGCTCGTAATAGGCGGCGAGCTTCGATTCGATGCCGGGATCGAGCTGGGAGAGCTGCTTGCGCGCCCCGTACCAGCCCGTCACGAGAGAGCGGGCGTAGTCGGACAAGCGGCTCATCACGCCGTTCGTCTCCTGCGCCCAATAATCGAAGGCGCGGGTTCTCTTCGCCAGGTCCTCGGCCGAATACGGAACGAGGAACGAGCTGTGCGCATAAGCCTCGCGTCCGGGAACGGCGAAGCCGACCTCGTCTCTGCGCTTCGGATCGTCGAGCAAGTCGAACAAGCCGCCGATCGTGCCGAGCGTCCCCGAGAAGGCCGGGTGCTCCGGCAGGTTCTCCACCCGTTCGTCGTCGATCCATACGCTCCGCCCGTCGCTCAAGCTGTCCAGGAACTTTTTCCCCCTTAGTGCCATAGGTCGTTATCTCTCCTTTATCCCCTCGAACGATCGGCGGAACGCGGCGCCCGGATGCCGGTCCGGCAAGCGGTCGCCCTCCCCGAACAGCTTCGCCCTCATCGTCCCCTCTTCGTAGCGGGTTTTGTACAGTCCGCGCTCCTGCAGGATAGGAACGACAAGGTCGATCATGTCCTTCAGCGTGCCCGGCGTCATGAGATGAGCCAAATTGAAGCCGTCGATGCCGGTGTTCTCCATCCAGCCCTGCATCTGATCCGCTACTTCCTCCGGCGAACCGAACAGCAGCGGGCTTCTTCCGCCGATCCTGGCGTTCTCCTCGATAATTTCCCCGACGTTCATCCGCTTCTCGGACATCGTCGTATATCGGGCCACCGACGCCTGGCCGGCATCGGAAGCGAAATATTCCAGGTAATCGGAGCGATCGTACTTCGACAAGTCGATTCCGCTGAAACCGCCGTATAGCGCCTGCGGACCGTCTTCGCTGCGGAGAGCCGTGTATTCCCTGTACTTCTCTTCCGCTTCCGCCCGCGTCCGGCCGATGACCGCGTTCGCCGCCATGAACACCTTGACGTCCTCGGGCTTCCTGCCGAAGGAAACCGCGCGAGCCCGGATATCGTCCACGTAGAACTTCATGCTCTCGTAATTATGGGCGTCGATAAACACGCACTCCGCATGCTTCGCCGCGAAATCCCGCCCCCGCTTCGACGTGCCCGCCTGATACAGGACGGGGGTTCGCTGAAGGGAAGGCTCGCTTAAGTGGGGACCCGGAATGTTGTAAAACTTGCCGGCGTGGTTGATCTCGTGCACCTTGGACGGGTCGGTATAAATTCCTCTCTCGACGTCGCGGATGACCGCATCGTCCTCCCAGCTCGCTTCCCACAGCTTGTAGACCACTTCCATGTATTCGTCCGCTCTCTCGTACCGATCGTCATGCTTCACGACGGCATCGAGCCCGAAGTTCAAAGCCGCGCTGGGCAAAAAGGAGGTCACGACGTTCCAGCCGATCCGGCCGTTCGTCAGATGGTCGAGCGTGGACATTCTTCTGGCGTGGGCATAGGGAGGCTCGTAGGTCGTCGGCACCGTGACGGCGAAGCTGAGATGCTTGGTGGCGTAAGCCATCGTCGGGATGATCAGCGACGGATCGTTGACCGGCGCCTGGATGCCGTCGCGAAGCGCCGCGTCGCGGCTCCCGCGATAAATATCGTAGAAGCCCAGAACGTCGGCGAGGAACAGAGCCTCGAACATTCCTCTCTCCAGCAATTGGGCCAGCTCGACCCAATAGTTCAGATCCTTGTAGCGGTACCGCTCGTTCTCCGGATGCTTCCAGAGGCCGTGGGCGCTGTGCATGGCGCAGTTCATGTCGAACGCGTTGAGCAGAATTTGTTTGGCCATCTCTTCGTATCTCCTCGCTTAGTAACGATAACCTGCCGCCGGATGACGATCCGGCAGCCGGCTCGCGCCTTCGCCGAACAGCTTCTCCCGCATCGTTCCCGGCGCGTACTCCGTCTTATAGACGCCTCTTTCTTGAAGGATCGGGATGACGAGGTCGACCACGTCCTTCAGGCTCGAAGGCGTCACCAGGTGCCCGAGATTGAAGCCGTCGATGCCCGTCTTCTCCACCCATTCCTGCATCTGATCGGCGACCTGCTCGGCGGAGCCTGTCAGCACGACCGCCCTTCCGCCGATTCGCTTCACCTGCTCGACGACCTCGCCGTAGGTGTACGTCTTCTCCGCCATCGTCGTGAACCGCGCCATCACGGTCTGCCCGTGATCGGTGCGCCGGTACCCGAGAATATCGTCCGGAGCTCCCTTCGACAGGTCGATGCCCGTATAGCCCCCGTAGATCGCTTGCGGGCCCTCCTCGCTGGAGAGCCGGGTCAGCTCCTCGAACTTCTCGCGGGCCTCCGCCTCCGTTCGTCCGACCACGGTGCTGAGCGCCATGAACACCTTGACGTCGTCCGGTCTCCGTCCGTACGCGGCCGCCTGAGCCCGGATGTCGTCCGTATAAAACTTCATGCTCTCGAACGAGTGGCCGTCGATGAAGACGCACTCCGCGTGCTTCGCCGCGAACGCCCTGCCTCTGCCGGAGGCTCCCGCTTGGTACAGCACGGGAGTCCGCTGCGGGGAAGGCTCGCTCAGGTGCGGCCCCGGCACCCGGTAATGGCGTCCTTCGTGTTTGATCTCGTGCACCTTGCCCGGATCCGTATAGATGCCGCGCGCCGCATCGCGGATGACGGCGTCGTCCTCCCAGCTTCCCTCCCACAGCTTGTAGACGACTTCCATGTACTCGTCCGCGATGTCGTAACGCTCGTCATGAGGAATCATCTCCTGCATGCCGAAGTTGCGGGCGGCGCTCGGCAGGAAGGAAGTGACGACATTCCAGCCGATCCGTCCGTTCGTCAGATGATCGAGCGTCGTCATGCGTCTCGCGTGGGCGTAAGGATGCTCGTACGTCGTCGGCACCGTCACCGCGAAGCCGAGATGCTTCGTCGCGTAGGCCATCGTCGGAATAAGCAGCGAAGGATCGTTGATCGGAACCTGGATCGCATCCTTGAGCGCGGCGTCGCGGGTTCCTCTGAACACGTCATAGAAACCGAACACGTCCGCCAGGAACAGCGCGTCGAACTTGCCTCTCTCGAGCAATTGGGCCAGCTCCACCCAATAGCGCAGATCCTTGTACCGGTAGCGCTCGTTCTCCGGATGCTTCCACAAGCCGTGGGCGTTGTGCATTGCCGCGTTGATGTCGAAGGCGTTCAGCCGGATCTCCTTCTTGGCCGCCGCTTTCATTCCGTCTCCTTCACGTTCAATTCATACTGCCCGACGAAAATATGGCACAGCTCGCTGGAATAAGCCATCAGCCCGCCCGCGTGGGAATCCCGCAGGTGCCTCTCGAACGGCAGCGCCTTCGTATAGGCGGAGCCGCCGCCGACGCGGATGCCGAGCTCCGCGATGTCCTTGGCGATCTGGTTGGCGAGAATCTTCGCTTCCATGCCGACGACGTTCGTCTCCGCGGAGCCTTGATCCGCCAGATCGAGCAGATGCTCGGCCAGCAGCTTGGCCGCCGTCAGCCTCGCGTGAACCGCCGCCGTCTCGAACTGGATCCACTGGGCGTGCGACAGAGGCTTGCCGGTGGCGCCGAGTTTTTTCCGCTGTACGTGCTCCTTCAGCGCGTCGTAGGCGGATTGGGCGATTCCGAGCGACAGCCAAGGCAATCCGAGGCCGATCAGGTTCTGCCGGTCCGCGGAAGGAGGACCGAGCCGGTTCTCGGCTTTCAGCCTCGCTCCGTTGAAGCCGATCAACTGGCTTCGAGTGCCGCGCATGCCGAGCGCGTCCCAGATGTCGTGAATCTCCAGGGTCTCGTCGCGCTCGACCCCGAAGAACGCCGGCGCGCCGTCGATGCTGACGTTGATCAGGAAGTAGTCCGCAAGCTCGGCTCCCGACACGAAGCGTTTCGCGCCTTCCAGCTTCCAAACGCCGTCCTCCAGCCGCTGCGCCTCCTGAACCGGGTTCAGGAATAGGTTGCCGGATGACGGCTCGCTGAGCGCGTTGGCGAACCTCTTGCCGCGCTTGAACTCGCTTAAGTACTTGGCGGACGTCTCGGGAGAGGAGAGCTCGATCAGCGTCTCGGCCGCTCCGGTATTCATGAGCCAGATGCAGGCCGTCGCCGGGCAGCCCTTCGCGATCTCGAACAGGATTCGCCCGAACGTCTTGAAGGAGATGCCCGCTCCTCCTTTCTCGACCGGGAGGATCGCCAGATCCAACCCGGATTCGAACAGCCTCCGCAGATTCTCCTTGGGCAGCGCGGCCTCGCGGTCCGTCTGCGCGGCGGTCTTGGCGAACTCCTTCGACAGCTCCGCCGCCGTGTCGATCCAATGCTGCTCCTTCAAAGGGTAAGCAAGAGTGCTCATCGTACGTTACCTCCGTTTACTGGATTGCGATAGTTTAACTCGGCGTTACTCGGGCAGGAACTCCGTCGTGAACGCCTCGTTTACGTCGACGTCTTTGGTCAGGAGACCGGTCTCGAGCAGCTGCCGCTTGTTCTCTTCCCAGCGCTCCTCCTTCATGACGCCCCAGCCCTCCGTAGCGGCGTCGCCGCCGTTGACGAACGGCTCGTAAGCTTTGGCTTGCTCGTTCATCGCGGCGACCGGCAGGTCCTTGTTGTCCTCGTGGATTCTCTCGTTGATCTCTTCCGCATGGTCGAAGTAATATTCCCAGCCCTTTTTGACCGCCCGCAGATACGCCTTGACGACCTCCGGGTTGTCCTTGATGAACGATTCGTTCGCGATGATCGTAATCTCGTAAGGGTCATAGCCGGATTCGGACAGGAGGAACGCTTCCGCCTCGACTCCTTGTTCCTTGAGCGTAATCGGCTCGGAGGTCGAGAAGCCGTGCAGCAGCGACGTCTGGTCCTCAAGGAAGCGGACGAGCGTCCCGTCGGTTACCTGCTCCTTAAGCTGGAGGTTATACTTCTTCTTCACGTACTCGTAAGCCGGTACTCCCGGCACGAAGAAGGCGGTGCGTCCGTTCAAGTCCTCGAACGACTTGATATTCTGATCCTTGTGGTAGATGAGCGCCTGGGGAGAGCTCTGGAGCACGCCCGCGACGGCGACGATCGGCAGCCCTTCCTCGCGGTTCTGCAGCACCGTATCCGCCTTCGCGAAGCCGAAGTCGGCCTTGCCGGTGGCGACGATCTGACGGCCGTTCACCTTAGGGCCTCCCGAGCGGATCTCGACGTCGAGCCCTTCTTCCGCGAAGTATCCCTTTACGAGGGCGGCGTAATCGCCGCCGTATTCCGGTTCGGCGAACCAACCGAGCTGAACCGTCACTTTGCGGAGTTCCTTGGCAGGCTCCGCGGATGGCGATGCGGAGACCGATGCGCTTGCGGAGGATGCGGATGGGCTCGGGGAGGCTTCGCCGGAAGGCGAGCCCTGGCTGTTCGCGTTGCCGTTATTCTGGCCGCAGCCCGAGAGAGCAAGGGCGAATAACGATGTTGCGGCAATAAGGCTGACTTTACGGATAGACATGGATAGTTCATTCCTCTCGAATTAGGAGTTATTGCTTCCGGGTTGAAGCCGTTTATTCGTTCTCGCCGCGCATCTCGGATTCATGCCAAGAGCCCAGCCATTTGCGGGATAGGAAATTCACGATTTGATAAAAAGCGATTCCGAGAACGGAAGCGGCCAATCCGCAAGCGAACAGGTAAGGAGTCTGAATGCGCATGGCGGCGTACGTGATCGCGTAGCCGAGACCGCCTTGGCCGCCGCCGACGCCGGCCACGTATTCCCCTACGATCGCTCCTATTACGCAGAGCGAGCAGGAGATTTTGAGACCGCCGACGATATAGGGGAGGGCCGCCGGAATGCGGAGTCTCCACATCGTCTGCCACTTCGTCGCGTTATAGAGAATAAACAGATTCTTCAGGTTCTTGTCCGTCGAGTTCAGTCCGATCAACGTGTTGGACAGCATCGGACAGAACCCGATGAGGAAGGCGACGATCACGATAGAACGAACCCCCGCGCCGAACCAGATAACGATGATCGGCGCTACCGCCACGATCGGAATCGTCTGAAGGACGATCGCGTACGGATAGATGCTCCTTTCGATAATTTTGGAGCTGGCGAGCAGAATGGCTCCGAGAACCCCTCCGACGACCGAGAATAGAAATCCCAGGATCGTTTCGACGAGAGTCGTGGATACCGATCCGAGCAGCCGGGACCAATTGTCTGCGGCGGATTTCACGATATCCGAAGGCTTAGGGAGCAGATAAGTCGGAAGCTCCGCGATCCGAACCGCGGCTTCCCAGATCCCGACGAACAGCACGAAGGCGGCAAGCGGCGGCCCGACTCGGTAGAGCAAACGGCGCAGCGAATGATTCATGGCTTGTTGGTTAGCACCTCCCGTCTAATGCTTCAGCGATTCGTTCACGAGACCGACGAAGCGGCTGAATTCCGCGCTGGAGCGGAACTGCTCCCCTCGCGGATAAGGAACGTCGACTTCGATCTCGCGCGAGATTCTTCCGGGCCTGGGCGTCATGACCAGAATGCGATTGGACAGATAGACCGCCTCGAAAGCGTTGTGGGTGACGAACAAGACCGTCATCCCCTTGCTTCGCTGCCAGATGGACAGCAGCTCCTCCTGCAGGGTCTGCCTCGTGATCTCGTCCAGCGCCCCGAACGGTTCGTCCATGAGCAGGATGCGGGGTTTGGCGATAAGCGACCTTGCGATCGACACCCTCATGCGCATGCCGCCCGACAGCTGCCGGGGAAGCGACTTCGCGTGATCCTTGAGCCCGACCAGCTCGAGAACCCGCTCGGCTTCCTCTTCCTGCTGCTTGGGGGGCAGCTTGCGCAGCTTAAGAGGCAGCGCGACGTTGTCCCTCACCGATGCCCAGGGCATTAACGTGGCTTCCTGGAACACGAACGAAATCGCGTTGTCCCGCCTCGCTTGCCCGGTCGATCCGCCGAGAATCTCGATCTCTCCCGCCGTCTGCTTGGAAAGTCCGGCCACCATCTGAAAAATCGTCGATTTGCCGCAACCGGAAGGACCGACGAACGAGATCAGCTCCCCTTCTCCCACCTCCAGATTCGCGTCCTGAACGGCAACGGTTCCATTCGGATAAGATTTGCTGACGCCGTCCAATCGTAATACTTGCAATCGACTCTCCCCTTTGCCTCGTATTTCGCCCGAAAAAAACAAAAACCGCCCAAAACGTCCCCCGATGGCGGGAGAGATTTTTAGCGGCACTTCCAGTTGGTCTGGTCAGCATCCTTTATGTCAGAGGGCAATTGCCCCGTTTGGATATTCCACATCCTAATACAGATAATTCCCACCCGTCAAGTTGGAATTTGTGTTGAATTTCTGGAAAACCTCCCCTAATATAAGGATTAGAAGTCCGCCGCCGCCCCGAGCAAGATCATCTATTTTGGACACGAAAAGGAACGATGCTAGTATGGCTGAGACCCGGAGAAGACGATTTACGCCCAAACAAAAAGCCCATATCGTATCCAGACTTCTGGAAGAGAATTCGACCGTACAGCAGGTTGCCGCAGAGTTCGATATCCATCCGATCCTTCTCCAACGGTGGAAGAGCCATGCGCTCGCCAATCTCTCCAAGCTGTTCGAGAAGGAATCCAAAGAGACGGAGAAGCTGAAAGCCGACTACGAGCTTCGCATCGAGGAGCTGCGGCAGGAAGCGAACAAATTGACCCTCCAGCTGGAATGGCTGAAGAAGGTGGCCGCGGCGAGCGTCCCCAAACAGAAACTTAACGAGCTCGTTCGCCGGGAAGAACAGGGCCTCCCGATCCGGACGCAGACCGAGCTTCTCGGGCTGAGCCGTTCCACCCTCTATTATCGATTGAACCATCCTTCCGCCCAAGTCTTCAGCGTTCGCCAAGTGAAGCGAAGCCGGCCCGGAGAGCTCCATCCTGCCCTTCTTCCCGCAGGACTTAACGTGGAAGAGATCAAGCAATATTCGGAGTTCGACCTCGCCAAGCTGCGAATTCAGAACGGATTGATGGACGTCTTCGGCGGATTCCACTGAAACTTATTTTCGGAAAAACGGTGTTCAAACCATTGAGACAAGACCCTTAAGCGGAATTAACTTCCTTTATCATTGGGATAGATTCTTATAAAAAAGAAGAATCAATTAAAAGCTGCCCATACGACCTGAAGTCGTCGGGCAGCCTTTTGCATGGCGCCTATTCTTTATCTTGATAATCCAACATTCTCCACAGCATTACCGTCGCTTCCGCACGCGTCGCTAGGCGTTCCGGAGCGAAGCGGTTGCCGTCCGCTCCGGTGACGATACCGGCCTGACCGGCCGCAACGGCAGCGGAGCGAGCCCAAGCGGGGATCGAATCCAAGTCGGCAAACGGACTATCGGCGGAATCTTCCGTAGCCAATCCAATCGCTCTCGCGATCATGTTCGTCATCTCCGCTCGGGTAATCTCCGCATCCGGACGGAAGGAGCCGTCCGCAAAACCGGTTACGATCCGGGCTTGAGCCGCGGCAGCCGCGTAGGGTTGTGCCCATGTCTCGATTCGGCTAGCATCGGAGAAGCTCAGGACGCTAGTGGATGAGACATCGATCCCGAGAGCCCGGACGAGCATCGCCGTGAATTCGGCGCGCGTAACCGTTGCATTCGGACGGAAGCTTCCGTCCGAATAGCCTTCGACGATCCCTCTAGAAGCTGCTTGGACGATCATTTCTCTCGCCCAATGATAGGTCAGATCGGAGAATTCGGGAACCGGAGCATCCTCTACCGAGAAAACCGCGAACTTCGTGAAGTGATCAACCTGAGCGATAAACCTCGAATTTTCCGCATGGCCTTCGACTTCGATCCATTCGTTCTTTACCTCGTCGTAATAGAAAAGAGCGGCATGTCGGCCTTCCTCTAGAGCAGCCACATCGAATTTGAAGGTCAGCTTAACCGGCTTGCTGAACTTGCCCGCAAAACTCTTAAGCAGCTCATAAACCGGGGTCAACGGCTTCATCGAGACGGGGACCGTTCCGCTCTCGAAGTCCTTTTTCTCGATCGTTAGCGTGAACGGGCCGTCGAACAATCCGTCCGGCAGCTCGACTTCCGCTTCGTCGCCAAGCTTGGCTGAGCAGGCAACCGTACCGCAAGCTACCGTTATGTTCGTTGCAGGATTCGGAGTCGAGACGACAGGAGGCTGCGGGGTGACCTGCTGCTCTCCGACGATAACGTTCACTGCTGCATGAAGCCCACGCGGGTTCGTAACGCCATCCGGAAGCGTTAGCGCGCCCTTGAATACGTACGTGCCGGGTAAATTGCCATTGTAAGCCGGAGCGCTCTCGTTCCAAGTGACGCTTGTCGTCTTCTTATCCCCGTTGCTCAGGGAGACCTCTACCTCGCTCGGAAGCTTTAGCGCCTCTGACGCCGTGCCATAAGGAACCGTGATATCCTCGATCGATGCAACCGACTCTACCGTAACTATTGGTGCCGGTGGTTGTTCCCCGACGTTGACGTTCACCGTCGCTTGAAGCCCTTCCGGATTCGTGACACCATCCGGCAGAGTCAGCGTGCCTTTAAATGTGTAAGTGCCGGAGACATTACCATCATAAGCAGGTGTGCCCTCATCCCAAGCGACGCTTACCGTCTCCTCATCCCCGTTGCTCAGGGAGATCCCTCCCTCGCTCGGAAGCTCAAGTGCCTCCAACGTCGTGCCATACGGCACCGTGATATCGTCGATTGGCGCAACCGACTCTACCGTCACCACCGGTGCCGGAGTCTGTTCCCCGACGATAACGTTCACCGTCGCTTGAAGCCCTCTCGGATTTGTCACTCCATCCGGCAGAGTCAGCGTGCCTTTGAATGTGTACGTGCCGGACACATTGCCGTCATAAGCCGGAGTGCCTTCATCCCAAGCGACGCTTACCGTCTCCTTATCCCCGTTGCTCAGGGAGACCTCAACCTTGCTCGGAGGCTCAAGCGCCTCTGACGCCGTGCCATACGGCACCGTAATATCGTCGATCGTTGCAACCGACTCTATCGTAACTATCGGTGCCGGAGGCTGTTCCCCGACGATAACGTTCGCCGTCGCTTGAAGGCCTTCCGGATTCGTCACCCCATCCGGCAGAGTCAGCGTACCTTTGAATGTGTACGTGCCGGACACATTGCCGTCGTAAGCCGGAGTGCCTTCATCCCAAGCGATGCTTACCGTATCCTTATCCCCGTTGCTCAGGGAGACAATCACCTCGCTCGGAAGCTCCAGCGCTTCCGACTCCGTGCCATACGGCACCGTGATGTCGTCGATCGACGCAACCGACACTACCGTCACTAACGGTGCCGGCGGTTTTTCCCCGACGATTACATTAACCGTCGCCTTCAACCCTTCCGGATTCGTCACTCCCTCCGGAAGCGTTAGAGCACCTTTAAACTCATACGTGCCGGACACATTGCCGTCGTAAGCCGGAGTTCCGCTATCCCAAGCGACGTTTACCGTCTCCTCATCCCCGTTGCTCAGGGAAACCTTTACCTCGCTCGGAAGATCCAGCGCCTCGGACGACGTGCCATAAGGCACCGAGATATCCTCGACCGCCGCGACCGAATCCACAACGACCGGAGCCGGAGGCTGTTTCCCGACGATAACGTTCACCGTCGCTTGGAGCCCTGCCGGATTCGTGACTCCATCGGGCAGAATCAGCGTGCCTTTGAACACATACGTTCCGGAGACATTGCCACTATAATCCGGAGTTCCGCTATCCCAAGCGACGCTTACCGTCTCCTCATCCCCGTTGCTCAGGGAGACATTCACCTCACTCGGAAGCTCCAGCGCTTCCGATTCCGTTCCGTACGGCACCGTAATGTCATCGATAGCGGCAACCAACTCGACCGCGACCACCGGAACCGGATTCACCGTAAACGTTAAAGTCCTTGGCGCTCCCGCTTCATACCCGGCGGAATAGTCCTGCTTGTATCGCACGAGAACGGTTGCGTCTCCCTCGAAGACTGGCGGCGTAATCCCGTCATACGCCGTGTAGGACGTCCCTCCGTTCATGGAATACTCCATGGAGGAGCTCAGCCCGACAATGAGATTCGCATCGTCGTCCGCGGATACCGCCGGCTGCCCTACCGTTACCTTCACGAACGTGCCGCCAAGATTGCCGCCTGCAGCCTCGTAGCTGCCGTCAGCCAATTGCTTGACGTAGAAAAGATTGCCGGAGCCTTCGATCCATTTGCACCACTGCGTATTCCCTTCTCTGTCAGTCTTGATCAGGACACCGTTCCCCGAATTATTGCCGCCGCTTACGATAAATCCGCCTTCCCGCGTCGAAGACCATGAAAAGGCAAGGGATGTCCCCACCGGATAAGTTCGAAGCCATTTTTGCGTACCGTCCGCACCTATCCGCAGCAACAGAGCATTTTGCGCGGAACCAAGAAGTTGATTGCCCGTTAATAGATAATCCCCGCTGGAATCGGGCGCGGGATTGATGCTTTCGATGGCCGTTCTGCCAGCTCCGTATAATTGAACCGTTCCCGCGAGATTCCCCGCGGAATCGACCTTCGCGATGAAGCCTTGCGACGCGGTATCGCCAATGAACAGATATCCACCGGATACAGGAAGTACGTCCCGTACATAGTGAGAGCCGTCCAGTGGGGTGACAATCGTAGCTTTGTTGGTCCCGCTGCCGTCAGTCCGAACCATTGCAATGTCCTTGTCGTAGGTTCCCTTATAACCGAACACCCGATAGCCGCCCGATTCTTCCATAATCTTGACGGCTGCTCCGTTCACGGTTGAATCGATTGTCTGCCATGCCACTGTTCCGTTTTTATTCAGCTTGCCGTAAACCCAATTATTGCTGAAGTCGTAGCTCCCCGAATAGAGATATCCCCCGTCGGCGGCTTGAGCGACATAGGTAAGGCTAGGAAGCTTGCTCTCATCCGTCAAGACCTTAGTCTCCCAGTCGACCTTAAGGTCGGAATCCAGCTTCGAGACTTGTCCGTCTCCGACCCCGACGTATCCTCCATCGGACAAGGGGATCAAGGCTCTGAATCCGGGAACGCCGGAAGGAAGAATCAACGAAGCTTCCATCCTGTCTGACTCCGACGCTACCTCCGCCCGAACCTGCCCTCCAAAGAACGGAACTAACAACGCAACCGCAAGCATAAATGCAAGAAACCTCTTATAACGCGACATCGCCACCATTTTCCCAACCCTCCAAGCCCTGTCCAATTCGACAGCATGCGATTCCTATCATCCATCTTTTATTTAAAATCTTCCAACTCCTATCTTATAAGAAATCTGACGAGAGACTAGTCATTATGGCGAAAAATGATTCAAAATTGAAACAAAAAAAGAACCTGCGCCGCGGCAGGTTCTGCTTAACTAACATATATAGCTCAAGGAAGCTCGATCGCCACCTCGCGGCGAAGGTCCGCGGAGCGAAGCACGCCGTCGATGATGGCTTGCTGAATCAGAATCTGCTCGCCCGGTATCGGAGCCGGACGGCCATCGCGCACCGCTTCGGCGAAGTCCCGCACCTTCTCGTCGAACAGGTTCAAGCTATGGCCGATCAGAGGCACGTCCGTCGAGGTATGCCCGCCGAAATCGTCGTGGAACAGCGTCATCGATCCGACCGCTCCGTCCCACACTCCCGACCAAGGTCCCGAGCCCGCCGGCGTCACCTTCAGCCCGGCGTCGGTGCCGAGGAACAGCGTCGAGCCGAGCGAATCCATATGCATCGCCCAGGAGATCTTGAACTGCAGCACGAGATCGTTCTCGAACCGGACCATCGCCACGCCGAAGTCTTCGACCTCGAATTTGGCCGCTTCCGGATGATAGAGCGGGTTCGTGCCGAAGTGGTTCGACGTGAACGCCGACACCGAGACCGGACGCGGGTAGCCGAGCGTGTTCAGCGCCATGTCGAGCGAATAGCAGCCGATATCGGCCATCGCGCCGGCTCCCGCCAGCGTCTTGCTGATGAACGTGCCGCCCGGCATCCCTCTTCTTCGGCCGCCTCCCGTCTCCACGTAGTAGACGTTGCCGAGGCGTCCGGATTGGACGATATCCTGAAGCTTCTTCATGTTAGGATCGTAACGCGGCTGGAAGCCGATCGTCAGCATCCTGTCGGTCTCCTTCGCCGTCTGCACCATCTCGAGCGCTTCCGCGAGCGTGACCGACATCGGCTTCTCGAGCAGCACCTGCTTGCCCGCGCGGAGAGAATCGACCGCGGTACGATGATGCGAGACGTTCGGCGTGCAGATGCTGACGCCGTCCAAATCCGCTTTCAACAGATCGGTATGGCTGTCGAACGCGGCGGTCTCCGTTAAGCCCTCCAGCTCCGTGAACTGTCTCGCCTTGCCGGGAATGACGTCCGCTACCGCGACGATGTCGACGTAGGGCAGCTTGCGGTAGGCCGCCACGTGGGCGCGGGCGATGCCGCCGGTTCCGATAATGCCGATTTTTACTCTTGCCGTCATAGATGAAGATCCTCCCATGGGATTCGCCCCGCCCCATTAAATCCTATCTCACGCCATGAAGGCGCCTGTAGGCCGACGGAGTCATTCCGAATTTATGTTTGAAAACAGGGTATAAGTAGTTCGGGTTGGCGTAGCCGTGGTCCAACGCGATCTCCTCGATCGGGCGGTCCGATTCGAGCAGCTCCGAGCAGATGCGCTGAAGGCGAATATGCTCCACCCAATCGCTGAAGGTCGTCTCCCCTTCGCTGCGGAAGATCCGTTGAAGCTGGCGAGGACTGACCTGGACCCGTTCGGCCACCTCTTCCAGCGTAAGAGGACGAGCGCCGTTATCCTCGATGTACTGGGTGGCCAGCCGGAAACGATGGTCTTTCATGTCCCGCTCCGGAATGTTGCCCGCCGCCTCCGGCGACGCGTGAACCCGGGCCGCCCTCAGCAGGATTTGCAGCACCGTCTGCTTCATCGTCGTGTAGAAGCCGACGGACTGCTCCTCCCAGGCGCGATAAGCATCCAGAAAACATTGCATCGCATGATAACGATCCAAAGCGGGCACGGCCGGCATCGTCCGAATAAGGCGAATGCATTCCTCCGCCTCCTGCGCCTCGAGCTCGTCGCCCCACTCGCGGGAGTCTTCCGCCTCAAGCGGGATGATCTCGCAGTGCAGGCACAGCTCGAACATCGGGTCCTCCGGATCGGAGATCTGCTCGTGCACGACGTCCGGCCCGGTCAGGTAGAACGCTCCCTCCTGCAGCTCGAAGCGATGGTCCCCGATGATCACCGCTCCTTTGCCCCGGGGAATAAAATGAAATTCGTATTCCGAATGCTTATGAGCCGCTATGACATGCCCTCTCTCGAAGGAGGCCAGATGGCACCGGAGCACGCGGATGCCGTAGTTCCCCCAGCGGAACCGGAGATCGAGCCTGTCCAGAGCGAACCTCTTGCGCTCCATTCTCGCGTAAGGGAACGGCGCGGAGCCGTTCTTGCGGCTTCCCGGCTCGCTTCTCCGGTCCGCTCCTTCGCCCCTACTTTCGCCAAGCTTGCCCCTCTCCATCCGCTCGTCGCTTAGATCGGAAGCCGGCTTGCCGCTATTCTTTTCCGTCATGCGTTCATCCCCCAAGGCTCGCGAGCGACCCCGCCATCCATAGGGGAACGTTGCGCGGCCGATTATGATTTTGCCAATTCGGACAGGCGGATCGGGCGTCCCTCGGCGACCGAACGGTTCGAGGCTTCCATCAGCTTCGTCAGGTCCGTCGCGATCTCCACGTTCTCGGTCGCTTCCGTGCCTTCCTGAATGTGAGAGACCCACTGGTAGAACGCCCAAGGGAGCCGATCCCCCGGTTTGATTTCCTGCCAGTCGTCGCCAAGCTTGTTGCTGCGAACGAGAATCTTCTCCTCCGGGAAGCCGAACAGCAGCGTGCCGTCGGTTCCGTGCAGCTCGATGGAGAAAGGAGAATGGCTGTTCACGAAGCCCGCTTCCACGATTCCGATCGCCCCGTTCTCGTAGGAGAGAACGGCCGTCGCGTTGTCTTCCACTTCCTTGCCCGTCACATGGCCGTAGACAGCGCTTACGCTATCCGGCAGTCCGAGCAGCGTGCGAACGAGATACATCGGGTGACAGCCCAGGTCGATCAGCGCCCCGCCGCCGCATTGCTCCTTGGAGAAGAAGTGCTCCGGCAGCCAGCCCGCGGTCGCGCCGTTGTGGGACAGGCGAGCTCTCGCTAGCGTAAGCTTGCCCAGCGTCCCGTCTTCGACGACCTTCCGAATCGCCGGCGTGTAGGCATCGTAGAGACGCGGCAGCGATACCGTCAGCTTCACTCCCGCCTTGCGAACCTCTTCGAGAATCTCGTTCGCTTCGCTCAAGGTAGGCGCGATAACCTTCTCCGTGAAAATATGCTTGCCGGCCCGGGCCGCTTGCACCATGACGTCGCGGTGAACGTTCGTAGGCGCGTCCACGACGACCGCGTCGATATCCTCCTTCGCCAATAGCTCTCCAAGATCGGAGAAGAACGGCACTCCGTATTTCTCCGCTTTCTCGCGTCCGCGTTCCGGGAGCTCATCCCAGACGGCCGCGATCTCCGTCTCCGGGTGCTCGAGCACTTGCCGGGTGTAATCCTCCGCATGCACGTGCCAATAGCTGATCATCCCAATTCGAATCATCTCGTTCGCTCCTCACTTCAAATATACGACACATGCACAAGATAACACACTATTATCGCAGTAATTAATACAGGAACATGTCATTTTCACTATAAAATAACGACATCCGTTATTCGTTTTCGTGGAAAAGGGAGCGATGTGGTACACTCCGTAATAGAGTAAAAAGAAGCTGCTGAAGAGAGGAGCTGCGAACGAATGACGTCTTTGCCGAAGAGACTCGTCTCGACGATCAGACAAGTTCATGGACAAGCCGGGGAGCGATGGATAGCCGGGTTCGGCGAGTTGATCGACTATTGCTCGCGCAGATGGGGACTGAAGCTTATTACTTCGGATTACCCGCTCAGCTTTAATTACGTAACGGCCGCGGCACTTCCGGACGGGCGGCCGGCCGTGCTGAAGCTGCGCGTTCCCGAAGACCCGGAGCTTCCTCTCGAATCGGAAGCGCTGAGGTTGTTCTCCGGACGCGGAGGCGTAAAACTGCTGGATTCCGAGCCGGAACGGGGCATTCTGCTGCTTGAGAGGCTTGCTCCCGGACTCACTCTTAAGTCCGTCAAGGACGACGAGGAAGCGACCCGAATCGCCGCCGGATTGCTAAAGTCGCTGCGGATTCCCGCGCCGGAAGGCGGATCGTTCCCCTCTTCGGAGCAATGGGCTCGAGGGCTAGGCCGTCTTAGGCAAAAGCACGGCGGCGGAACCGGTCCGATTCCCGAACCGTTGGTCAAGAGCGCGGAAGAGGGATTCGAACGGCTGCACCGAACGCTCGGGATGCCTCTTCTGCTGCATGGCGACCTGCACCACGACAACATTTTGTCCGGCGGCTCGGAATGGGTGGCGATCGACCCGAAAGGAGTCATCGGAGAGATCGAGTACGGGACCGTGCCTTTCTTGCTGAACAACCTGCCGGATGGCGACACCGACTCTTCTATACGGCTCATTCGCAGTCGTATCGCCATTTTCTCGGAAGAGCTGCAGGTGCGATCCGAACGTTTGCTTGCCTGGACGTTCTGCCATCTTGTTTTGTCCTCGGTTTGGAGCTTGGAGGACGGTTCGGGGGATCTGGAGGGATCTCTGAAGCTAGCTGCCGAACTTCTGGCAATATGGCGGCTAGAGGGAAGCGCTTTATAGGGCATCAAGGCAGGAACGATGAATCGGCGGCAGCCGCTTCCTCCTCGTTCCTAACACAAGAAAGCCGCTCGGAACGCCTCGTCGCGTCCGGGCTTTTTGGCGTTTATGATCTCTCCGGAGCGGATCGAACTCGTTCGTCAAGACTCTTTTTAGGATTTGGTCATAACCTCGGCTTTTAAATTTCATGAGTTGTCCTCATAAAAACATTCTTGCAGCCGATATATTAACTAAATCATTTAATGTAGTTAACCGTCATTATTCACACCAAGGAGAGGAATCCCACATGTACTTGTCCGTCAAAGTCAGGCTAGCGCTTCTTCTGTTCATCCCGATCGTTTTTTTCGTGGCTACGGCTTACTATTTGCTGAGTCTCAACTCGTCGAATATTAAGCGGATGAACCAAAGCTTGTATGAAGTGTCTTACATAGCCAATAACCACATCGTCTCCGCGGACCGTGATTTCTATCAGGCTATGAACGCGTACAACCTTCTTCGTTTCGTTCCGCTTCCTAGCGAGGCCTATGCGGAGTACGAGAAGGATTTCAACGAGAACGTCGCTCAAGTGTCCGAACGAATCGATGCAGCCCAAGCCATCCTGCAGGATGCCAAGCTGATGGATAACGTCGAGGAGACGAGCGCGCTTTCTGCCGAAGCTGCCTTTTCCCAATACGAGACCGCCTTCAAGGAGTGGTCGGAGATCGCGACGGGCAACGTCAAGGACCGATCGCCGGTCGATCAGGCCGGAGAAACGGCTCTCAGCGAAAGGTTCGAGAACAGCCGCACCGCCATCGATACCCTGAGCAGCCTATTGGATCAATACAGCAAACAAGAAACGGACGCGATTATCAAAAAGAAGAATGCCGATACCCGCAGCATGTACACGGTTCTCTTCATAGAATGGATCGTCATTATCCTGGCTGCGTTCTTTACCCTTCGCCATCTGAACAGGACCATCGCCAATCTCCAGAATAAAACGCGGATGGTTGCCGGGGGCAATCTCCACTTCGAGAGAATGGCCAAATATTCCAAGGACGAATTCGGCCGCCTCAATGAATCCATGGATACGATGATCGAGAAAATTCGCGGACTTGTCCTTCAGATCTCGGACAATACCCAGACCGTATCCGCCGCCGCGGTCGAGCTGTCCGTGAGCGCTAAGGAAGCCGCCGCAACCACCAACCATGTCGCCGAGAATATTCAAGAAGTCACCTCCCAGGTGGAAGTCCAAGCGACGATCGCCGAAGAGACGAGCCGCGCGGTAGAAGAGATGTCCTCCGGCATTCAGAAGATCGCGGAGAACACCAATTCGATCTCCGACCTGTCGGCGACGGCTTCCGGACAAGTCGACGAAGGCAACGAGCACATGCTCGGCCTGAAGGAGCAGCTTAACGAGATCATGCAGGCGATTCAAGCGCTGTCGGCGATCGTAGCCAACCTGAACGAGAAGTCGGACAAGATCGGCGAGATCACCGAGAACATTACCAGCTTCGCCAACCAGACGAATATCCTCTCCCTCAACGCCTCTATCGAAGCCGCGAGAGCGGGCGAGCACGGCAAGGGCTTCGCGGTCGTCGCCCAAGAGATTCGCAATCTGGCCGCCGGCTCTCTGGAATCCGCGGAGGTCATCTCCGCGCTGATCAGCGAGACGCGCGACGAGATCGGCAAAGCATCGACTTTCATGGAGAGCACGGTCAGCCAAGCCGAGAAGGGGAGCCGCTTGATGGACGACGTCGCCGAAGACTTCGACAGCATCCATCAAGCCGTCAAGAAGGTCGTCGAGCAGGTGCACGAGACTTCCGCCATCACCGAGCAGATGTCGGCCAGCTCGGAGGAAGTCGCCGCCAGCATGGAGCAATCCTCGAATTCCTCCCGCGAGGTGGCCGGCAAGGCGCAGACCGTCGCGGCCGCGACCGAAGAGCAGCTCGCCCTCGGCGAAAGCATCTCTCACGCCGCCGACCAGTTGCAAACGATCGTCCAAAGCCTCAAGGCTTCCGTGAGTCAGTTTAAGCTGTAAGGAACGGCAATCGCCGGCCTAACCCGTCCCTTGTTGGACGGCCAGGCCGGCGATTTTATTTTTAGCTCGGGCGAACCTCTGACATCATGACGGCTGCAAAGAAAGCCAGTCCCAGTCCCTGCCCCCAACCTTGAATTCTTCGGCGCGAAACATTCCGGTACCCCTCCTCATCGTCCATGACCGCCGTCCCTGCGGATACATTCAACAGGGTTCCGTCCTCCGACACCTGCTTTAATAACCCTTCAAGCGATTTATGGATATAGGAACGATACAACGGGCTGCCGATGGCCTCATCGAACTCGATTAATGCCGCAGCGATTCCAGCCGACCCTGAAGCTTCCCGATACGACTCGGGGTTATTCAAGACGGTGTGCCATAAGCCCTCTTCCGATTGCAGGCGAACAAGAGACGCCAACTGATCGCGCAGGGAATCGTGGATTTGCATATACGAGGGGTGGGTCACCGGGATCTCCTTGAGAGCTCTTGCCATCGTATACGCCGCCCAAGAGTTGCCTCTTGCCCAGAACACGCCGGACATATGGTTCTGAGCGAGATGATCCCAGCCATGATAGAAGAGATTGCTTCTCGCATCCTGCAGAAACCGTTCGTGTCCATGGTATTGGCGTAAACCGTCCTCGAGATAATCGTCCCGGTTCAACAACGTTCCCATGCGTACAAGGAAGTATCCGGCCATAAACATCGTATCGACCTATGCCTGCTCGGGAAACTGATAATTTTGCGAAACGGTATGCTGAAAGACTCCATCTGCGAAGCGGGGGGCATGATGCTTCAAGTACTCCGCCATTTCGATAGCCGTCGCCAGATACGTTTCGTTTTCCGTTTTCCGATATAACGCAATCAAGCAATGGCCGATCGACACCGAGTTAACCGTCCACGGCGGCAGCCCTTCCTCCAGCTTGCTGTCGACCCACGCGACGAGTCGGTCCAAATAGCGGGAGTCGCAGCCTGCCTCCAATGCTCTGCTGACCCCATAGAAGGCGACTCCTGCGGGCCAATCCCAAGTGAAATCCATCTCGAATGTCCGTTCCGCCATCCGATCCATTACTTCGATCATCTCATTTTTGTCCAACGCCAAAGCCGGCAAGCGCCTCAACCCCTCTGTTAGTCTTCATCCTCTTGGCCATCATGGATAATCGCTTTGTACTCGCTCGGGGTATACCCCGTATGTTTTTTGAACACCTGGCTAAAGTACTGCGAGTTCTCGGATAATCCCGTAGCATCTGCGATTTGATAGATTTTGAGCTTCCGATTTTTCTCTATCAGCTCTTTGGCCTTCTCCATTCTGGCGTTCATCAGATAGTCGGTGTACTTCATCCCCGTCTCGGATTTGAAGAGCTTCCCCAAGTAGTGAGCGTTCAAATAAAGAATCTGCTGCGCCAAATAATTCAACGACAGATTGGGGTCCTCGAGATGGCCGTCCGTGAATTCCAGCGCCTTGCGAACGATCGAATGATAGGAATTTCTTTGCTCCCGATAATGGGCCTCCGCGATTTCCTCCATCGTGCCTACAATCAGTCGCTTCATCTCCGCCAGTGTCGGCATGTCGACGATCTGCACGGCTCGCTTGAGCAGATGCTCCGTCGCGGCCGAATCGCTTTCTTTTAAGATCACCGAGAACAGGGTCAGGCAATGGGATCTCGCCTTGTTCATGTTCATCTGCGAATGAATCAATTCCTCGAAGAAGTCATCGATTTCTCTGGCCGCCTCATCCGCAAGACCGCTGCGCAAGCATAAGCATAACGAATCGAAATCGAATGGCAGCATATCCTCTTGTCGTTGTCCGACTAAATCGGATTTAGCGATTATGGCGCTTTCGCCCAGGTAAAACTTATGCTTCAAGCACTCCAGCGTCTCTTTGTACAGGCTTCTAGCCTGTCTGATTTCGTCCGCTTCGCTGATCGCAACGGAGAACGACATTTTATAATAGCTTTGGTAGATCTCCTGTATTCGGAAAATATCCTTTTGAAGTGCCGGCAAGGCCGCGCTCTCCATCAGAATCACGATGTTCTGGCCAATCGTCGTGGACATGAACACGGAGCCGTTCTCCTGCAATATTTCCACGGCAATGTTTTGCAAGGCAAAATAATACTCGTAGTCGACCATCTCATGCTCGAGCTGGAACGTCAGCACGCACACCGGAGCGACGATAGGCTCAAGCTGAAACAGTCTGGCGTAATAATCCCAATCCTTATGGCTGTACCGTTTGTTTAACAAATATTCCTTTAAAAATTGCTCTTTGATTTGGGGCATGACCTTTTCCAGGTTTTGCTTCATCGCGCGGATAGAAAGCTCCTTTTGCTGCGTTTCCTCGATTTCCTTCATCAACTGCTCCAAGGCATGGATAATCTCCATCTCGTTGCAGGGCTTCAGAAGATAATGTTTCACGCCGTAATTCATCGCCTGCTGGGCGTATTGAAAATCTCCATAGCCTGATAGGACGATAAAGCGAACGTTGGGCAAGAGTTCTTTCGTTCGCTTGATGAGCTCCATACCGTCGATGCCCGGCATGCGAATATCCGTAATCACGATATCCGGTTGATGGCGCAAGATTTCCTTCAGGCCGCTTTCTCCGTCCAAAGCCGTCGCCGCCAGTTCGGCATGGTGGCTTTGCCAATCAATCACGCTGGCTATACCCTGTACGATAAATTCCTCGTCATCCACCAAGATCACTTTGCGCAAGGTATCCCTCCTCCCCGAACGCCAACGGGATTCCCAAGATCACTTCGGTTCCTTCTCCTGGCGTGCTCCGCAATGCGAAGCTGGAAAAGTTCCCGTACAGAATTCGCATCCGATCGCGGATATTCTTCAAGCCGATGCCCGTTCCCTTCGACTCATAATCGCCGGTCATGATTCGCTCCAGAAGCTCGGGTTCCATTCCCGGCCCATTATCGGATACGCGAATGTACATCATGTCATCTATACATTCAACGGCGATGACGATGGTCAATATCGTTCCCGCACGTTCCATTCCATAAGAAATAGAGTTCTCCACTAACGGCTGGAGCATCAGTTTCGGAACGAGGATCTGCCGTTGTTCGGCTATGGGGGCACTTTCGTAGGCCAAGCGTTTGCCGAACCGGATTTTTTGAATCGTAATGTAATGGTGAACCATCTCAAGCTCTTCGGCCAACGTACGGGTCTGAGATTTGTTATCGACGGTCTGCCGCATCAGCTTGCCCAGAGCTTCGACCATCTGGGAGATCGTGTGATGCTTGCTGATTTTCGCCTGCCAATTGATCGACTCCAGCGTGTTGTACAAGAAGTGAGGATTAATCTGCGCCTGCAGCGCTTTAAATTCGGTATCCTTGAGCATAAGCTGCTTGCGGTAATTTTCTTGAATCAATTCGTTCAAGTTGTCGACCATGCTACGGAAATGGCGAAACAACTGGACGATCTCGTCCTTTCTCCCCCGGATCTCCGCATAATCCTTCTCCTCGATATCGAATTGTCCCCTTTGCACCTTCGACATCATCCGGCTCAACGTTTCGATCGGTCGGGTCAGCGTACGCGAGAAGTAATGGCCGATGAGCAATACCACGATAAAAATGCCGGCGAATGCGAGGAGCAAACCGCTTCTCATATAAACGATATTTTGAAATAACGTATCGTGCGGAATCACCTGAACGTAGCTCCAGCCCAGCCGTTTGGACGTATAACGTGATACGAAGAGCCGTTCTCCATCGATCTTCTCCACCTTGTACCCGCTTCCGCTGTAGCTGGGCAGACGGGAGATCAACGCCTGCGATAAGTCGCTGTTGCTATACAGCACTTGCGGCTCCGCGAAAATGACAACTTGCTTATCGACGACGGCTTCCTCATTGACTCGATAACGAATAAGCTTGTCCATGTCGATTTCGAACACGAGCGCGCCCAACGTACGCATCGATAAGTCCGCCCGCTCCCGGATTAATCGGACGGCATAGAAGAAGCCGTTGCGTTCGCGAAAGGCAACCCAACGGATTCCCCCTTCGGCTTCCTTGGCATCTCCGTATAGCTCGGATAGCTTGCCTTCATCGAGAATGCCGGATTGAATTCCGGCAAACAGCTTCGTCCCTTGCGCATCGATGATCCGAACCGATTCGATGTAGGGCTCATTGTTCATATAATCAAGCATTTGGTTCTGGACGATCCGGCTTCCCGCCGCGAACGTATCGTAGCTCACTTCGTCCTTCTCTTGAACGTTCGCCAAATACCGCTGAACCTGCTCGTCGGCCATTAAGTTTAAGGATAGATCCTCGACTCGCTTGAGTTCATTCTCGATTCCGGAGGCATAAAGGTTCAAAGAGTAAGACGATTCCTCGTAAATTTGACGGTCGTACAAATGAAGCGCCAATTGAATGGCCGAGGAACAGAGAACCAAGCCCGCCAATAAGATGCCGATGAGGATGGCCAGGAATTTGTGCTTCAGCCCCAAACCGGAATACCAATGAACAGGATGTAATCGCGACATGTTGAGCTCCCTCCATTAGGACTGACACTTCTGATTATGGAGTTGTCATGGAGCTCTCTCAATAAGAATTCGGAAATTCTTCCAATCTTGCGCCTTCGGGCGGGACCACCGGTCCCTGCAGCAACGGATCGCAGGTGGCGAGCATCCATTCCTCCAGCTTGCCGGACAGCTCGGCGATCGCGTCTTGGTAACGCGGGTCGCCAATTCGATTGGTCCGCTCCAACGGGTCCAGATAAAGGTCGAAAAATTGCTCCCGTTCTCTCTTTTCCTCATGAAAGCCATGCCGGACCACGAACCGTTCGCTATCTCCCTCATCTCCGCATACATGAACGTACATCGGATTGGCCTGATAGGAACGGATAAGCTTGTACCGATTCGACCGGACGCTGCGAACGGGCTCGTAACTCTTGTGGAACGTCAGCTCCGAATAGACGGCATCCCGAACATGATCCGTCTCTCCCCGGAACCATGGAAGGAGCGAATGCCCTTGGAGCTCACCGGGAGAGGGAATGTCCGCCAATTCGCATACCGTCGGAACCACATCGAGATGTGAGATCAGCACATCCGTTACTTGCCCTTTCTTCGAATTGCCGGGAAAATCCAGAAGTAAGGAGACCGCGACGCCCGGATCGTACAAATGCCCTTTCATCCACGGGAATGCGATACCGTGATCGGTCGTGAACAGCACGGCCGTCTCTTCCCGTAGCCCTGACGCCTCTAGCGCCGATAAAACTTCCCCGATGCACCGATCGAGTCTTCGTATCGACTCATTCAGACTTGACACGTCCCGCCGAATCTCCGCGTTATCGTGCAGCCAAGGCGGCACCATGACATATTCCGCCTCGGACTCGTCTTCCGGAGAAGGGTACGGACGATGCGTCTGGGTGAAGCCTACGGAGAGGAAGAACGGTCGTTCTCCCGTTCCTTCCCGAAGAAGGTACTCGGCGGCAAGCGCCGCGGTATTCGCATCATACCGGGTTTGCGTCTCTGCGGTGATCGGAGTGGGGGCCTCATTCAGAATGCGTTCATAGCCGATTTGGGTCGGATCCGTCGCTTCGTGCTGGAATCCGCAGAGCACCGTCCGGTAGCCTTGCTCCTTCAACACGGATGCCAGGTGAGACTTGGGGTCGTTCAGTTTGAAGCCTCTATGCATGAGCCCATTCATTCCGCACGAATGCGGGGACAAGCCGGTCAGCAAGGCCGATCGGCTCGGCGAGCAGGTCGGAGCCGCTGCGAACGCTTGCCGGAACGTGGTGGCTTCCTTGGCGAACTTCATTAGCGACGGCGTCGATACCGGATAGCCATAAGGCTCGATCCATTTCCCGGTATCATGCGAATGGATATAAACGAGGTTCATCCTTTTACTCCCCCTGCCGTAATGCCTTCGACAATATAACGCTGGAAGCAGAAAAAGATAACGATGACCGGAACGAGAGAGAGCACCGACATCGCGATCATCCCTCCCCAGTTTGATGACGTGTCGGGATCCGAGAACATTTTTAACGCCAGCGATACCGTATAGAGGTCGGGTCTGGACAAGTACAATAATGGCCCGATAAAGTCCTGCCAATGCCAGTAAAAGGCGAATATCGCAGCCGTCATTAAGCCGGGTAGCGTGAGCGGAAGAATGATTCTGTAGAAGATCATAAACGAGTTGCACCCGTCAATTTTGGCCGCGTTGTCCAATTCCGCCGGAATCGACCTCATGAATTGCACGAGCATAAAGATAAAAAAGGGAATGCCGAAAAAGGAAGGAACCGTAAGCGGGAGAAACGTGTTCACCCAGCCAAGCCATTGGAAGACGATATACTGCGGAACCATGATCACTTCCTGCGGCAGCATCAGCGTCGCGATCATGCAGGCGAACCAGAATTTTTTACCGGCGAATTCCATGCGCGCAAAGCCGTACGCGATGAAGGCCGAGCTTAGGACGGCGCCGACCGTATAGATCAGGACGACGATAAAGGAATTCTTGAAGAACGTGGCGAACGTATACGAGCCGAACCCTTTCCAGCCCGCGGCATAGTTGCCGAACTTCCATTCCGTCGGGAATAACGAGAAGCTCTTGGCGAATATTTCCGAGTTGTCTTTGAAGGAGCTGAACACCATCCATAATACCGGATACAGCATCAGAATGGAGAAGGCAAATAACAGCACCTGCGCCGCGATGGGCAACAGTTTCGTTTTGGTTAAGGTCATAGCGCTCAGTCCCCCTTGCCTTCATAATGAACCAGACTTCTTGAAGAGGAGAAAATAAGCGCGGTTAAGATCGAGATGAGAATAAGCATAACCCAGGCCATGGCGGATGCGTAGCCCATATCGGAGAATTGGAAGGCTCTGCGGAACAGGTAAAGCACGTACAACAACGTCGAATTCATCGGTCCGCCTTCGGTCACGATATAGCTTGGCGTGAACGCCAAAAAGCCGTTAATCGTTTGCATGACGACATTAAACAAAATAATGGGGCTGAGCATCGGCAGGGTAATTCGCACGAACCGCCGCCAAGCGTTGGCGCCGTCTACGCTCGCCGCCTCGTAGTAATCCTTCGGGATATTTTGCAAGCCCGCCAGGAAGATCAGCATCGCCGAGCCGAACTGCCAGGCAGACAGGAGAACGAGAGTCCAGATGGCCGTCGAAGGGTTCCCAATCCACGAAAAGTCGATGTTGAAGCCCAGCGTATTGAGAAAAGCGTTGACCACCCCGTCCTTGGAAAACAATTGTACCCAGATCACCGCCACGGCAACGCTCCCCCCGATCAAGGACGGGACGTAGAAGACCAGCCGATAGAAGCCTTTCAAGAAATTCAGTTCCTTGAGGGCGATAGCTACTGCTAACGCGAAAACAAGCCTAGCCGGAACAGCGGTAAACACGTAATAGAAGGTGACTCTGACCGATTGCCAGAACTGATCGTCGGATACCATCCGACTGAAGTTGCCCCCCCCGATCCAGCGAGGGGAAGACAACAGATTATAGTCGGTAAAGGACAGATATAACGATATCGCCATCGGAATCAGGGTGAATGCCAGCAATCCGATGATATACGGACTAATGTAGAAGTAACCTAGCAGGTTGGTTTTTTCCCTCATGATGAATCCCTTCTCTTCAGCTTCTGCCTAAAATTTCGGACGCTTTTTTCTTGAAATCGGTCGCTGCTTCTTCAGGCGAGAGGGTCTTGAACAGCAGCCGGTCGAGGACGTCGGTAAGCGCGCTTCGCACTTCGTTGGCTTTGGCCGGTTCCGGTCTGTCCGCGGCGCTGCTGTGCTGTTCGACTCGGGAGATATATTCGAACTCCTTCTTCTGATTTTCATTCAAATTTTGCATCATGTGTTCTCGTACCTTCTCAGAGATCGGGACGCCCCGTTCAGCCTTCAGGATGTCGTTCGCATCGAGATCGTTAATGAGGAAGTCTAAGAACTTGACCGCTTCTTCTTTTTGTTTCGAATTCTCCGCGACGGAATAATAAAGCGATGGCCTCAGCATCATGCCTTTGTCCGAGCCGGGACCTGGCAGAAGCGCCAATTCAAGAGGACGGCCGGCCAGATTCGCCAAGGAAGACAAGTTGTTGGAGAATCGCCAGGAGAACGGCGCTTGCCCCTTCACAAGCAAATCATCCTCCATGCCTTTGATAGAGGCTACGATATCCGGAGTCGGAATCGCCTTGGCTGCTGCAAGCTCGGATACCTTGTTGAAATAATCGATCAACTGCGCGTCCTCGAACCCTAAGCCGTCTCCCGAGGCATTAAAGAAGCCGCTGCCAAGGGTACGGAAATAGTAATACGACAGCACATTTACCGATTCGATGTTGCCTCCCCCGTACATTCCCGATTTCTCGGTGATGCTTTTCGCCATATTCATAAAGTCGTCCCAGGTCCATTCCGCATCGTTCATCGAGAAGCCGTTCTCTTGAAGGACAGCCGGATCGTACACGAGCGCGATCGCATTAATGCCGGCGGGAATGGACGATACCTTCCCGTTCAGCTCGCCAAGCCCGACAACGCTTTCATTAATATTCGAGAAATCGATTTTCCCTTGATCCGCATACGGCTTTAAATCGGCCATTAGGTTGTTCTTCGCATAGGAGGAGAAGTTGGGTACATTCATCTGGAAAATATCGGGGAGCTGATTACCCGCCGCTTGCGTCGACAATTTATCGAAATAGCCGTCGAATCCGGAAAACTCCGGAACGATCGTCACGTTCGGATAGTTCTTCTCATAAAGCTTGATCGCTTCCATCGTCAAATCGTGCCGCGCCTGATCTCCCCACCAGGCAAAACGCAACGTGACGGAGCCCGAGCCTTGATCGCCTTCCGCGGAACCCGTGTCGCCCTTATTCGACGAACAAGCAACTAACGCGGAACACAGGATGAGTGCCATAATCGTAGCGAAGCGTCTTCTCATCTTCATTACTCCTCTTAGGTGTGATGACTTACCTCTTTATGATAAAGGGGCTTGAGAGGAATGATAATTGAAAAACGGTGGGGAAATTGTTTAAAAACTTGATATTTCGGTATCGGTAGGATTCATCTGCCTAAAAAAAAGATGGACCAAGAGGTTCCCCTCTGGTCCATCTTTGTCAAGCAGCTTCGATTAGAAGCCGCCCATGCCGCCCATGTCGCCCATGCCGCCAGGCATGCCGGCCGGAGCTGCGCCCTTCGGCTCAGGCTTGTCGGCGATAACCGCTTCGGTCGTCAGGAACATAGCCGCTACGGAAGCAGCGTTCTGAAGCGCGGAGCGAGTTACCTTCACCGGATCGATGATGCCGGCGTCGAACATGTTGACCCATTCGCCGGAAGCGGCGTTGTAGCCGATGCCGACTTCTTCCTTCTTCAGGCGCTCGACGATAACGGAGCCTTCTTGGCCGGCGTTGGCAGCGATCGTGCGGATCGGCTCTTCCAGCGAGCGAAGGATGATGTTGACGCCCGTCTTCTCGTCGCCTTCCGCTTGTACTGCGGCAACGGCGTTGTATACGTTAACGAGTGCGGTACCGCCGCCGGAGACGATGCCTTCTTCAACCGCGGCGCGGGTTGCGTTCAGGGCGTCTTCGATGCGCAGCTTGCGCTCTTTGAGTTCGGTTTCGGTCGCTGCGCCAACCTTGATGACGGCTACGCCGCCGGCAAGCTTAGCCAGACGCTCTTGCAGCTTCTCGCGATCGAAATCGGAAGTCGTTTCTTCGATTTGAGTCTTGATTTGGCTAACGCGAGCCTTGATGTCGCTAGGATCGCCGGCGCCGTCAACGATGATCGTGTTCTCCTTGTTGACGCGAACTTGGCGAGCCGTACCGAGCTGCTGGATCGAAGTGGACTTCAGCTCGAGGCCGAGCTCTTCGGTGATCACTTGGCCGCCGGTCAGAGCCGCGATGTCTTGCAGCATAGCCTTGCGGCGATCGCCGAAGCCAGGAGCCTTAACGGCTACGCAAGTGAACGTGCCGCGCAGACGGTTGACGATCAGGGTAGCTTGAGCTTCGCCTTCTACGTCTTCCGCGATGATCAGCAGCTGCTTGCCGGATTGAACGACCTTCTCCAGAACCGGAAGGATCTCTTGGATGTTGGAGATCTTCTTGTCGGTGATCAGGATGTAAGGATTGTCGAGAACGGCTTCCATCTTGTCCGTGTCCGTGATCATGTACGGGGATACATAACCGCGGTCGAACTGCATGCCTTCCACGACTTCGAGCTCGGTGTTGAAGCCCTTGGACTCTTCGACGGTGATGACGCCGTCCTTGCCTACTTTGTCCATCGCGTCGGCGATCAGTTGGCCGACTTCGTCGTCCGCGGCGGAGATCGCGGCGACTTGGGCGATGTTGCTGCTGCCGGCAACTTCCTTGGAGATCTTCTTCAGCTCTTCGACGGCAGCCTTAACCGCCTTGTCGATGCCCTTGCGAACGACCATCGGGTTCGCGCCCGCGGTAACGTTCTTCAGGCCTTCGCGAATCATCGCTTGAGCCAGAACCGTAGCGGTCGTCGTGCCGTCGCCGGCTACGTCGTTCGTCTTCGTTGCGACTTCCTTAACGAGCTGCGCGCCCATGTTCTCGAATGCGTCTTCGAGCTCGATCTCCTTCGCGATCGTAACCCCGTCGTTCGTGATCAGCGGGGATCCGAACTTCTTCTCCAGAACGACGTTGCGTCCCTTCGGTCCAAGCGTTACTTTAACAGCGTTGGCAAGCGTGTCGACACCGCGGAGCATCGCGCGGCGCGCGTCTTCGCTGAATTTAATTTCCTTAGCCATTTCGGTTACCCTCCTCGATAATGTGTTTCCTTGCGTTACGTATTCCCGGTGATGCTTATGTCGTCAGCTCCCGTCGGCGATTAGCCCACGATCGCGTGAATGTCGCTTTCCTTCATAATCAAGTACTCTTTGCCTTCATACTTGATTTCGGTTCCTGCGTATTTGGAGAACAGTACACGGTCTCCCACTTTGACTTCAAGCGCTACGCGAGCACCGTCTTTATTCAGCGAGCCGCTGCCCACCGCGACAATGGTTCCTTCTTGCGGCTTCTCCTTAGCCGTGTCCGGCAGGACGATTCCGCTTGCGGTTTTTTCTTCCTTGGCACTCGCTTCTACAAGTACGCGATCACCCAAAGGTTTGATCATGAAAATAGCCTCCTTTGTGAATAGGTTGAATGTTTATAGGGGATTCCCCCATTTTGTTAGCACTCGTTAATGTGAAGTGCTAATAACCAACTATTATGATACTGATTTTGCTAAAGCATTTCAAGCCCTTTTCCGTTAAAAAAAGCAGACCCGATGATCTCGCGGGTCCGCTCCGTTCGCGCTCGTCCTTCCATTCTATCCCAAGCCCATTCAAATCATTCAAGTACGGTAGTGCCCCGCCATCGCCTTCAGCCTGGAAGCCATCTCGCTCAGCTTGTCCGCCGTCTCCGCCATGGCCCCGCTGGACGAGGATTGCTGCTGCGACATGGAAGCGACCTGCTCCGTGAAGGAGGCCGTCTCCTCCGTTACCCGGCCGATCTCCTGAATAGACATAACGACCGATTCGCTGCCCGCCGACATCTGCTCGATGGAGGCCGCCGCTTCGATGATATTGCTGCTGAGCGTGCTGACGTCGCCGACGATCTCGCTGAACGACTCCTCCGCCCGCTTCATCCCCGAGACGGCCCCATAGACTTGCTCGGAGCTCTGCTCGAACTTCGACGCCGCGCTGGAGATATCCAGCGACATCGCCTGCAGCGTGTCCCCGATCTGAACGGCGGACTGCTGCGTCTGGTCGGCGAGCTTGCGAATCTCTCCCGCGACGACGGCGAAGCCTCTGCCATGCTCTCCGGCTCTCGCGGCTTCGATCGCCGCGTTGAGAGCGAGCAGATGGGTCTGGTTGGACACCTCGGAGATATAGCCGATGACCTCGAGCACCTGCTCGGACTTCTGGTTCAAGCTTCTCACCATCTGCTGAAGCGACCGGAAGGACGATTCCACTTCGCCGATGTCCCTGGTGGCCTGCTGCAGCAGCACCGCTCCCCCTTCCGCCCGGCTGCGGGTGGAGACGGCCGCGTCCGACGCTCCCGTCGTCGTCGCGGCGACTTGCCCCAGCCCTTCGCGAGTCTCCTGCATCACCGCCGAGATCTGCTGGGACTTCGCCACTTGGGTGACCGCACCCGAGGCGACCTTCTCCACCGCCCGGGACACTTCGCCGCTGACTCTCGCGTTCTCGTCGGCGCCTTGCTTCAGCTGGATCGCCGCCGCCGCCAGCTCGGCCGTGCTGCCCCGCAGCTCCTTCATCAGCTTCTGCAAGCTGTCCAGCATCGCGTTGGCCGCGCTAGCGAGATCGCCGACCTCGTCGCCCGTTTGAACGACGATCCGGCGAGTCAGGTCTCCTCCGTTCGGGGACGAGATGTTCTTCAGAGCCCCCGTAATGCTTCCGATCTGGTCGATCACCGAACGATTCAGGTAGCGAACGCCAAGGCCGACCGCGGCGATGCATGCCGCCGCGATAACCGCGATCAAGATGCCGAGCATCCGATTCGACGACGTGTTCACCCCGACAATGACAAGCCCCGCGATAACCAATTGCAGCAAGCTCACTCCCAGGAACAGCAACAGCGCTTTTTTGCCCAATCCCATACCCGACTTCCGCATTCCATCTTCCCCCTCCGACATTAGGCCGCAAGACTTGTTTTCCCGAAACCGAAAGATAAATTAAGCCTATATGTAAACGCTACCATAGTTGTGTTTTCTAGTGTACCATAAAATGAAACAAATGGAATATCGAAAAAAAGACAAGCCCGTCGTTTTCGAGAATCGGGGCAGGCAAAATGTCGTTTAAGCAAGAAAAACCCGCAAGTCTCCGGCCCAGCGGGTCGTAAACTTGCGGGTATCTTTGGCGCCGATGGCCTACGTTCTTGCCGCCGCGCGATATTCTTCTTCGTCCTCCAGCTCCCGCGCCCTTAGCTTGGCTTCCCGCTGCTTGAAGGCAAGCGTGGAGAGGAAAACGCTGACTTCATACAGAATGACGAGCGGAAGCGCGACAAGCAGGTCGGAAATGACGTCCGGAGGCGTAATGACCGTGCCCACCAGTACCATGAGGAACCAGGCGATCTTGCGGATTTTCTTCAGAACGACGGGATTCAGGATCCCTATTCTCGTTAGGAAGAGGAGAACGACGGGCAATTCGAACAAAACGCCGAGCGGAAACACGATATTGAACATAAACGAGAAGTACTGGGTTACCCCGTACATCGGCTCGATTCCCATGCTGTCCGTAATGCCTTCCGTGAAGCTGTAGGCCATCGGGAACACGATAAAATAGGCGAAAGCCAACCCGGCCAAGAACATGAAGAACGCGGCGGGAACGTAGCGCAGCGTCGCCCTCTGCTCCTTGCGGCCGAGCGCCGGCTTGACGAAAGCCCATAGCTGGAAGATCGCGGTCGGAATCGCCGCGACGAAGGAGACGATGAACGCCAGCTTCATATATAATCCGATGGCGTCCCAAGGAGAGAACGCATGCAGCTCGATGCGTCCCGCCGGCGTCTCTTCCATCAGGTAATCGAAGATCGGCTTCGCGCAGAACAATCCGCCCGCGACGCCGAGAACGAGCACGATCAACACGATAAAGACTCTTTTGCGAAGCTCGCCGATGTGCGACATCACCGGCATCCAGCCCGCTTCTCCGGAAGCCTGTGCGGTGTCCGTGCGATCCGTCGCCATGCGCATACCTCCCCTACGAACAATTCCCCCAAAAGTGACGCAAAGCTCTGTAGTTGATTCCGATTCCTTTTGGGGGAGCTCCCGGTTTATCTACAAGAAATCGCTTCGCCTTATTTCCTATGCAACAAACAATCAGGGCGGCTTCTGAGGCAAGCCGCCCTCGTCATCAATCTTGGAAAATTATTCCGGAAGACGCCGTTCCGCCTTCGGCTGCTCGGCTTCCTGCGCGTTCACTTCGACGCGCCTCGGAGCCGCCGCGGAATCGTCTTCCATGAGACCGTTCGCGCCTCGCTTGAATTCGCGAAGGGTCTTGCCGAAAGCCTTGCCCAGCTCGGGCAGCTTGTTGGGTCCGAACAAAAGCAATGCGACGATCACGAGCAGAATGAATCCTGTAGCGCCGATGCCACCCATCGTTACGCCTCCTATTCCTACACTTAGGTGATAGCTAGCTTATGAATACCATTATAGCCTTGTTTAGGAGCGGTGCAACCCGCCGTATCCCATTCCGACGATATCCTCGCGTCCGATGACGTCCCCCGCCAATACCCGAGGCAGCAGCACGTCAAAGGACGTGTACGGATCATGCATGACGCAGCCGGGCAATCCGAAGATCGGAACGCCCTTCAAATAACCGAACAGAAGCATGGAGCCCGGCAGCATCGGAGTTCCGTAGCTGACGATGTCCGTCCCCGCATCCGCGATCGCGCCGGGAGTGCGGTCGTCCGGATCGACGGACATGCCCCCGGTCACCAATATCATATCATACCCTTGCTCTAGAAAATAGTGAATATGGCCGACAATCGTCTCGCGATCGTCCGGCGCAAAGCGCTGCTCCGCCACCTCGGAACCGTATTCCGCCAGCTTGCGGACGACGGCCGGGCCGAACTTGTCCTGGATCCTTCCGTGGAACACTTCGCTTCCCGTCGTCAGAAGTCCCGCCCGCAGCTTGCGCATCGGACGGACCGCGAGCGGCGCCGAGCCTTCCCGCTCCCGGTATTCGGAGGCGATTCTCTCGACCTCCGCGACCTTGGCTTCCGGTACGACGAGCGGAATCGCGCGGGTTGCCGCGATAGACTCTCCCTCCCGCACGACGAGGTGATTCAGGACCGTCGCCAAGGCGATATCGCCGATGGCGTTGATCCGGTCGACGACCGGCTTCGCTACCTGCGCCAGGCCGTGAATCGCGGACTTGAGGGCCACCTTGCCTTCATGCGGTTCTCCGTAAGTCAAGTTCTCGCCGGCCAGCGCCGCCGCCATGCGGAGAGCGGCATCGTCCTCGTGCAGATCGCCCTCCGCCAGCTCCATGACGTAAAGATGCTCCTTGCCGATATCCTTCAGCTTGGGAATGTCTTCTTCCGTTACCCGATGCCCTTTGCGGAAAAGCCTGCCTTTGAACCGACCCGGCAAGATCTGGGTCAGATCGTGCGCGAGAGCGAGTCCGACGGCTTCTTCCACTTTCACTTCGCGAAGCAGGGTGTTCCCGAGCTTCTTCCCTTCGCCGCTGCCCGCGCGGTTAGCCGTCATACGTCAATATCCCTCCCAAGCCCTTTTACTTGAAGCAAAGCGGAAGGAATCATGTCCATGATCGCCATCAGCGACTCGGTCACGCCCTTCGGATCGCCGGGAAGATTGATGATCAGCGTATTCGCCCGTATCGCGACGACTCCGCGGAACAGCATCGCCCTCCGCGTCCGCTGCATCGCCGCCGCGCGAATGGCCTCCGCCATGCCCGGCACGGTTCTCTCGGACACCATCAGAGTCGCTTCCGGCGTCACGTCCCTAAGCCCGAGACCGGTCCCCCCCGTCGTCAGAACGAGATCCGCTTGGAAATAATCGACCATCTCGATAAGCGCGGCTTGAATCTCGTCCTTCTCGTCCGGTACGACCCGATAATCGACGATCTCCCCCTCGAGCTCCTCTTCCACGAGCTCCCGAATGACTTGTGCGCTCGTATCCTCCCGCTCTCCCCGGGAGCCCTTATCGCTTGCCGACAACAAGGCAACCTTCCAAAACATGCCAGTCCCTCCTCCCAAAAATGCGCAGGTCTATCTCTCTTTTTTTACTCAGCGGGGCGATCCGCCATCGCGTAGTCGCCGCTCTTGCCGCCCGTCTTCGACACCAGCCGGGTCGGTCCGATCTCCATATCCTTCTGGAGCGCCTTGCACATATCGTAAACGGTAAGGGCGACAGCCGAGACCGCCGTGAGGGCTTCCATCTCGACTCCCGTCTTGCCGGTCGTCTTCACTTCCGCCGCGATATACAACGTATCCTTGCCGTTATCGGAGAAGGTGACGTTTACTCCCGTTAGAGGCAGAGGATGGCACATCGGAATCCAATCCGACGTGCGCTTGGCCGCCTGAATTCCGGCTACCTGCGCGACCGCCAGCACGTCCCCTTTGGCGACCTTTCCCTCGAGGATTCGCGCAAGCGTCTCTTCGTTCATCTTCACTTTTGTCTCGGCCGTCGCCGTCCGGGCCGTAACCGGCTTATCGGAGACGTCCACCATGACCGCGCGGCCTTGCTCGTTAAAATGAGTCAGCTTATCCATTCCTTCTCCTCCTGTCGTACCATCGGATTCCGTTCTCCGTCGCCAGTCCGTCCAGCGGGAGATCGTGATCCTCCTTGGGCAGCCGCTCCTTCGAGAGCTGCGCGCCGAAGGCGAATCCAATCCATATCGTAGATTCGGCAGAACGAGCGTTCTTCCTTCTTACATCGTATAATCGATCGTAAAATCCTCCGCCATAGCCGAGCCTTCCCCCGAACTCGTCGAAGGCGAGGCCCGGAACCAGGATCAAGTCGACCGCTTCTTCTATCGGGTATAGCTCGGTGCGGGCCGGATCCGGCTCGGGAACCCCCCAGCGGCCGGTCCCCCAAGAACCGGGGCCGTCGAGCCTTCGGAGCTCCATCCCTTGGCCGTCGCCCGTAACCCGGGTCGCGAGTACAAGGTGGCCGTCTTCCCGGCAACGGTCCGCCAGCCGGGAAGGATTCGCTTCGGAGCGAAAGGCGCCGTACAGGCACACCGTAAGCTTACTGCCTCGTTCCGCCCGCAGCGGCTCGAGCACGTCTCTCAGGACGGAGTCGCAGACCGCTTCCGACAGGCTGGACCGAAGCTCGGACGGAACGGAGTCTCTCGCTGCCGCCGCCGATTGCCGAAGAGCCTTCTTAAGAGCTTCTGCCCGCGCGAGGTCCATCGTTCGGTCCCTCTTTCTCGATGTAGGTATAGGTAGTTTAAGTTTATCATTATTTGTCCAATTTCGCCAAGAAATCGCTTGGGTCCGGCGATTCCGCCCAGACCGGCTTTTGGACGAAGGCGCGTTTTTGCGCTACACTGGAATGAAGCTCATTCCTATGAAAATTCAGTCTGTCGGAGGGATTCCTCTTGCTATTGCAAGCATCTGGCATAACGAAACATTACGGGGTCACCCCGGTACTCGAAGGGTTGTCCCTTCTTATTAATGAAAGAGACCGTATCGGCCTCGTCGGCGTCAACGGAGCGGGCAAGTCTACCTTTCTTCGCATCCTGGCGGGCGAGCTGACCGCCGATTCCGGCTCCGTCTCGAAGCCGCGCGAGGTCAAAATCGGCTATTTGGCGCAGAACAGCAGCTTCGACGGGCGAATGACGATTCAAGAGGTCATGTACGACGCCTTCGGTCCCCTGCTCGAACAAGAGCGGGAGCTTCGGAGATTGGAAGAGAGAATGGCCGACCCGGCCGAACAGGAGGATGCCGCGCGGTACGAAGCGCTGCTCGGCCAATACGCCGACAAGAACGACCGGTTCCGCGACGCGGGCGGCTTCGAGATGGACACGAGGATCCGCAGCGTCCTGCACGGAATGGGCTTCGGCGACTTCCCGCGCGGCACTCCGGTCGGAAGCCTTAGCGGAGGCCAGCGGACGAGGCTGGCGCTGGCGCGTCTTCTCGTCGTTCAGCCGGAGCTGCTGCTTCTCGACGAGCCTACCAACCATCTGGACATCGCGACTTTGACCTGGCTGGAGCAATATTTGCGAACGTACTCCGGCGCCATGGTCATCGTCTCTCACGACCGTTACTTCCTGGATGCGACGGTCACCTCGATCGTGGAGATCGAACGTCATCAGGCTACCCGTTATACCGGCAACTATACCCGTTTCATGGAACAGAAGGCCGCGGACTTCGCCCAACGGGTCAAGCTCTACGAGCAGCAGAAGAAAGAAATCGCCCGAATGGAGGACTTCATCCAGCGCAATCTCGTGAGAGCGACGACCACGCGCCGCGCCCAGAGCCGCCGCAATGCGTTGGAGCGGATCGAGAGACTGGAGAAGCCGGGCACGTTGAAGCAAGCCAGCTTCTCCTTCACGACCGAGCGCCGCACCGGCAAGGATGTGCTTCAGGTGTCCGAAGCGTCCGCTTCTCCGTCCGAGGAGCTCGCTCCGCTGTTTAAGGGCGTCAGCTTCGAAGCGAAACGAGGCGAGCGCATCGCCCTGCTCGGACCGAACGGCATCGGCAAGACGACGCTGCTTAAGGCGCTGGTCGGATCGTTGCCGCTTCGCAAAGGAACGATTCGCTGGGGAACCGGCGTCATGCTCGGCTACTACGACCAGGAGCAGAAGCAGCTGAACAAAGCCAACACGGTGCTGGAGGAGGTGTGGAGCGAATACCCGATGCTTCCCGAAGCGGAGATTCGAACCGTCCTGGGCAACTTCCTGTTCAGCGGGGAAGACGTCAAAAAGACGGTCGGATCCTTAAGCGGCGGAGAGAAAGCGCGAGTAGCCCTCTCCAAGCTCATGCTGCGCAAAGCGAACGTGTTGGTACTGGACGAACCGACCAACCATCTGGACCTATGGAGCCGCGAAGTGCTCGAAGCCGCTTTGGAGGAATATGACGGAACGCTGCTGTTCGTTTCTCACGACCGTTACTTCCTCAATCGCCTGGCGGATCGGATCGTCGAACTTCATCCGGAAGGCGCGAAGCATTTCCTGGGCAATTACGATGATATGGTCGCGAAGAAACAGGAGCTCGAGCAATGGCGTGCCGAAGCGGCCTCTCCGCCGCAAGCCGGCACGGCCGCCGCCTCCCCGGCGCCCGTTCAGGATTATGAGGCGGAGAAGCAGGCCAAACGGGAGGAACGCGCCAGACAGCGCAAGAAAGAGCAGGCGGAAGCCGACATCGCCCGCCTGGAAGAGGAGATTGCCGCCTTCGAGAAGGAGATGGCGCAAGAGGAAGTGTTCTCCGATTACGTCCTCCTTCGCGAGAAACAGGCAGAGGTCGACAAACGGCGACAAGCGCTCGACGAAGCCTATGAAATATGGGAATCCTTGCTGGATTGACGTCCCCGATCTCCGACGAATGTTATCCTTGGTTACGCACAGCTTTGTCCACAGCCTGTGAGCAGCGGGTTATCCCCAGAAATTGTGATTTTTTCTCGGGATAACCCGTTTCTTATAGGCTTTTTTATTATCTGAATATTAAATTTCTGACTTTTCCACCGTTTTATCCACATTGTCCACATAAAACGACAGCATCAGTTATCCCCCGTGACGTAATCCATGAAGCTTACTGCCGCAAGGAGTCTTTTGCGATGTCCACAATATGCACATGGGGTGTGGATAACTGTATCCACACCCCGTCTTGATGAATGTTAGGCGATTCTGTCGAAGATTGATTATTTTTGCAATCGCTTTCACCAGATTTCGCCACAAAGGGAGACTTTGGTCTCCGCTCCATGGGCTGAACGGCTCCGACTCTTGTCGAAAGCCATGAATTCGGCCCGGTCGCTCCCTAGCCTAAAGTCCCTCTCAGCACCGTCGCCGCCCGGCCGCTTAGCACGATCCTATTTTCCTCCGATAAACGCACTCCGACGAACCCGCTTCTCGCCGAGATCTGCTCCCCGGTCAGCCGCTTCTTGTTCAACCGCTCCGCCCAGTAAGGCCCAAGGGCGCAGAAAGCCGAACCCGTCACCGGATCCTCGTCGATGCCGATCGCCGGGTAGAAGCACCTGGCCACGAAGTCCCGCTCCGGCTTGTCGCTTGGCGCCGTCACGATAACCCCGCGGGCTTCGATCCGCTTGACGAGTCCCAGATCGGGCCGCAGCGCCGCCACCTCGGCTTCGGAACCCAGCTCGAGCACGTAGTCCGTCTGGCTTCTGCCGCAATAAAGAACGGTCGCCGGGATCGCTTGCCGGAGCTCCTCCGGACATTCGCACCGCCGCGTCTCCAATCGGGGCAAATCGAGCTCGATCGACTCGTCCGCCCGCGAGGCGACAAGCGTGCCGCTCCGGGTCCGAAAGCGCAGCCGACCGCGGCTCTCTCCCTGCTCCCACAAAATGTGGGCGGTCGCGAGCGTGGCGTGCCCGCATAAGTCGACTTCCACCTCCGGAGTGAACCATCTCAGGCGGAATTCGTCCCCTTCCGGCGCGACGAAAGCCGTCTCCGACAGGTTCATCTCCGCCGCAACCTTCTGCAGCCATTCGTCTTCCGGCCACTCTCCTTCGGGAATCAGGCAGACGGCCGCCGGGTTCCCTCGAAAGGGCGCGTTCGCGAAGGCGTCCGCTATGAACATTTTATGCATGGTCGATCTCTCCTTTTAAAATGCCTGTTATTGTCATAAACACCGGGTGGCCGCTTTCCCCGCCTTGCTGCATTCCGGCTTCTGGGGGATCCTCGCTTCCTCGAGCTCCAAGCTCCAAGCTCCAAGCTCCAAGCTCCAAGCTCCAAGCTCCAAGCGCCAAGCGCCAAGAAGATCCCGTCTGTAACGGAAATGATAGCCCTTATTTCGCTCCAAAAGCCCGTTTCTGATTTCTAACGGAATTCAGCGACCTTATTTTCGAAGAAACGGGGTAAAAACGGGTACAATGACTCAAATAAGGGCTCCTGGTTCCGTTAAAATTGCAAAGGACTGCTTTAAGCTCGAATAAGGGCTGTCAGTTCCGTTACGGGCGAGAGCAGGACGGATGTAAAGAAGACTCCCTATCCCGAATCGGGAAGGGAGTCGCGTCACCGGAAAGCTCATCCGTTAACCTGCGCATAAGCTCTCCATAGAATCGATATGCCTAAGATCAGAAGGACGATCCCCGATCCGACATTGATCGCCTTTAGCCAGCTTGCGGACAAGAATTTGCGGAATGCGGCCACCAGGGAGGACAGCGCCAGCCACCAGAGAGCGGAGCCTAAGAAAACCCCGGCAACGAGCAGCATAGGCGAGCCCGGACCCGAGCTCGAACCGGCCGCTCCCGAGAATCCCGCGAAAATACCCGCGAAGGAGATAATGGTCAGCGGATTCGCCAGCGTCAGCAGGAGCGTCGACCAATAACCGGTCCACCGTCCGGAGGCCGGTTCGCGCTCCCGCTCTCCGGAGTCGGGGGGCTTGGCGATCAGCGTTCGGTAAGCCAGAAGGCATAAAACGATCCCCCCGGGGATCCGAATCCAATCCTGCTGCTCCGCGAGGAATCCGGCGACCGCGGACAGCCCGAGCGCGGCGATACATCCGTAAATCGCGTCCGCCGTCGCGGCTCCGAGCCCGGAGAGCAGCCCCTGCAGTCTGCCGAAGGCGAGCGTGCGCTGGATGCACAGAATGCCGATCGGTCCGACCGGCGCGGCCACGGACAAACCGAGCAGCATGCCTTGCCACAATAGAGTCATCCCGTCCCTCTCCTACTCCTCGGAGTCCCTACCGGTTACTCGGTTACGACCGCCGTGCCGACCGACCAGTCCTCCAACGACAGCTGCGCTTCCGCCTTCAGATCGAGCGTGTCGAATTCGCCGCTCCTCCACTTCAGGTCCGCGGCGGCCGCGATCATCGCCGCGTTGTCGGTGCAGAGGGAATGCGGCGGGATGAGCAGCGGAAGACCCGCTTCTTCGCACAGCTCCGTCAACCGCGCGCGCAGGCCCTTGTTGGCCGCGACGCCGCCGCAGAGCAGGAGCTGGCGCACGCCGTACTCCCGCGCGGCTCTCATCGCCTTTACGGTCACTACGTCGATGACCGACTCCTGGAAGCCTCTCGCGAGCGCGTGCGCCCGGATCGGCTCGCCCTTCATGTTCGCGCGGTTGATCTCCGCGAGCACGGCGGATTTGAGGCCGCTGAAGCTGAAATCGTACGATTCCGGCTCCAGCCAAGCGCGCGGCAGCTCGATCGCGTCCTCGGCCTCGTGCGCCATCCGGTCCACGTGTGGGCCTCCCGGATACGGGAGAGACAGGGCGCGGGCGACTTTGTCGTAAGCCTCGCCGACCGCGTCGTCCCTCGTGCGGCCGACGATGCGGAAGCGGCCTTCCGACTCGAGCAGCACGAGCTCGGTATGCCCGCCCGAGACGACGAGCGCCAGCGCGGGGTACCGTATCTCCCCGATTAGCCGGTTCGCGTAAATATGCCCGGCGATATGGTGAGTGCCGATGAGCGGCACGTCCAGCGCGAGCGCCAGGCTCTTGGCGGCAACGACGCCGACCAGGAGAGCGCCGACCAGACCGGGGCCTTGCGTCACCGCGACGGCATCGATTTGCTCCGGGGAGACGCCCGCTTCCGCGATCGCTTCCTCCAGAATGACGGTTATGCTCTCGACGTGCTTGCGGGAGGCGATCTCCGGCACGACCCCGCCGAAGCGGCGATGCGTGTCGATCTGGCTGGACACGACGTTGGACAGCACCTCGGTTCCGTTCCGAACGACGGCCACGGACGTCTCGTCGCAGCTCGTCTCTATAGCTAGTAAATGATACGGACTGTTCATGCTTGCTCTCCTTCTGCCGCTCTTGACGCCCCTCGCCGATTCCCGGACCTAGCCGGAGAACCGGCCGGCTCCTGCCGGGTCCAGACCTCCGGCTCGAGATCCGCCCACATGATCAGGGCGTCCTCCATGTTGTCGGAATAATAGCCGGGGCGAATGCCGGACGGCTCGAAGCCGAACCGGCGATAGAGGCGCTGCGCGACCTCGTTCGAGACGCGCACCTCCAGCGTCATCCGCTTGGCGCCGAGCCAATGGGCGGTCTTCATCATTTCTCCGAGAAGCAGCTTCCCGAGGCCCTGCCCCTGGTAGCGTTCGCGGATCGCGATATTGGTGACGTGAGCCTCGTCCACGATCAGCCACATCCCGCCGTAGCCGAGAATGTCTCCGTCCTGCTCCATCACCATGTACTTCGCGAACATGTTCTGCTTCAGCTCGTTATGGAACGCTTCCGCCGTCCACGGGGCCGCGAATACCTCTTGCTCGATCGCGACGATGGCGTCGATATCCTCGACCTTCATGCTGCGGAATTCGAGCGTCTCGCGGCGCTCGATCGGACTCGGGTGGCTCATGTCGCACTCTCCGTTCTCGCGGCGTTCAGCTTCGCTTCCGCCTCCGTCAGCTGCGTGTAGTTCGGCACGAAGCCGTGAACGCCGTCCGTTTCGCCTCTCCGGAAGCGTTCCTCCGCCAGCAAGCCGACGGCGGCCGCGTCCATCTCCCACAGGACTTCCTGACAAAGAGCCCCCGACGCCGAGACGGCGCTATCCGGGCCCGCTCCATGAACGATTCGGTCATCGGCCTCGCCGAGCAGCTTGGCCGTCAGCTCGCCCGTCTCGCTTAGAAACCAGATCTCGCTCGGCGGCTTCTCCGATTCGGACGTCCCGGCCGACGTCTCCTCCAACCGGTCGAACCAGCCCTTGAACAACCGAATTCCATCCTCTTCGGCCCGGATCCAGGCACCGTCCTCGCGCGCGACGAAGCGCGCGTTGTACACTTGTCCCCGGCGGGCATCCATCAGCGGAACGATCCAAACGTCCCCTTGGATTCCGGTCTCCGATTCAAGCCTCTTCCTCCAGAAGCCGTAGGCCATCGCTTCGAGGCTGGAAACTCCGACGAGAGGCTTCTTCCAGATCCAAGCGAGCGTCTTGGCCGCGGTGACGGCGATTCGGACCCCGGTATAGGAGCCGGGCCCTTGGCCGACCGCGATCACGTCCAGCTTCGATGCTTCGGTGCCGCAACTCTCCAGAAGCTCCTTCATCTGCGATGTCACGTAAACCGAATGATTGCGTTCCGCGTACGACTGCGAGCGGCCGACCGTTTCGCCGTTCCGCGTGACCGCGACCGCCAGCGTGGCGGTCGAGGTGTCGAGGGCAAGCGCGGTGCAGCCTTCTGCCATGCCATTCGTTGCAAGCCCGTTCATCGTTCCGTCTCCCTCCTCGTCTTCTCCGTCATGCCAAGCTGCGCGCACCAATCCTCATAGCGTTCCCCCAGAGGCTCGCAAGTGAACCTTCTCGATTCCGGTCCGAGATGGCCGATATGCAGATGAAGCCTCTCGGCGGGCAGCAGCGGAACGATAAGCGAAGCCCACTCGACCAACGAGACGCCTTCTCCTTCGAAGTATTCGTCCAAACCGAGCTCGTCCGCCTCTTCCATCGAGAGACGATAGACATCCATATGATAGAGAGGCAATCGGCCCCCGTCGTATTCCTTAATTATAGTGAAAGTAGGGCTGTTCACGATGCCCGGAACGCCTAAGCCGGCCGCGAACGCTTGCGAGAACCTCGTTTTGCCCGCTCCCAGGTCGCCGTCCAACGCGATCACCGTGCCGGGAACCGCCAGCTTGGCCAAGCTCTCCGCAAGGCGAACCGTATCCGCTTCGCCGCGGGCGACCCACTCGTATACGCGTTCTTTCCCTTCATGGGATTGATGCTCGTCCGCCATTGCCACTCCTCCGCCTCCGTATGCTCGGCGAGAGGAACCTTGTCCCCGTGCTCCCCCGAGCGAATGCAGAAAATCCGCGGACGGACGGAGGACCGTCCAGCGCGGATGTGCGCGTTCGCGTTCGGAGGGCGTCGTCGGGACGCCGCCTTGCATGTTGTGTCCTTATTATATCGGCATGTATACGAACTTGCAAAAGACTATTCCGTCCGGAACGGCAGCCGGAAGCCGAATCGGGCCCCCTCTCTCCATTCGGCATCCAACCAGATGGTTCCTCCTTGCAGCTCGACCAAGTTCTTGGAGATCGCGAGGCCAAGTCCCGTCCCTTCGTATTGCCGGTTCATGGCGGAATCCATCTGATTAAATGGAAGAAACAGCTTGTCGATATCTTCCGCGCGAATCCCGATGCCGGAGTCCGTTACCCGGAACTCGACGACCATCCGATCCGCTCCGGCGGCCTCCTCTGCCGAAGGAAATGCCTCCAGCAGCACGAAGCCGAAATCGGTGAATTTCACGGCATTGCCGATCAGGTTGATCAGAACCTGCCGAAGCCGCGTTTGATCTCCGTACAATAGGTTCGGCAGCTCGGGGTCGAGGCTGGTCTCCAGCCGAATGCCTTTCTGCCCGGCATTGATGGAGAACAGCTCCATGCAGTCCGTCAAACAATCGATGAGGTTGAACCATTCCGGCTTAAGCTGCACGTTCCCCGTCTCGATGCGCGAGAAATCGAGAATGTCGTTGATAATTCGAAGTAGCGCCCGGCTGCTCTTGTCTTGAAGCAGCAGAAGCTCGCGCTGCGTCTCGGTCGGATCCGCCCGCAGCAGGAGCTGGTTCGCCCCTACGATTCCGTTCAGCGGCGTTCGGATCTCGTGGCTCATCGTCGCAAGAAAAGCGCTTTTCGCCCCGTTCGCGCTCTCCGCCTCCTCCTTCGCCCGTATGAGCTCTTGCTCCGCTTTTTTTTGCTCCGTAATATCCCTGGCCACCATATAGACGTATTCCTTGGCCTCGACGAAGAGCGGGAACATGGAGACGTGAAGGAGAATCCGCTCGCCCGTGCGTCCTTTAATATGCATCTCCGAAGCCTGGGGTACCGCCGTGCGGATGACCGCGCGCAAGCATTCTTCCGCCCTTAGGAATTCTTCCCGGTCCGGGATCAGATTCTCCAGGATGACGTCGGGCATGTCTTCTTCCTTATAACCCGTTTTGAGGTTCACGGCCGGATTGATGCTGACCAAGCGATCGAGAGCCGGATCGTAGCAGACGACCATGTCCGGATAATGCTCGAACAAGGAGAAATACCGCCGCTCGTTGAAGTGCGCCGCCCGAAGAGCGTTTCTCTTGTCGAGATACATGACGATCCAGACCGTTGCCATGATAAACAGGGCCGCCCCTCCGATCAGCACGGCCAAATACGGCGATTCGACTCCGGATTCGATCACCATGGCATTCGAAGGGTTGAAATACGTGCCCGACATCGCTACGTAGTGCATCCCGGACACGGCGATCCCGAACAGAAGGGCTCCCGCCATCTTCCGCAGCATCTCCCGCTTGCCGCAAATAAAGATGGGGAGATAGAACGTCAAGTAAAGGGAGCAGAAGGTGAAGAAAACGGCGATAAGGATCGAAATCAAGATGTAGCCCGGAAGATAATCGAAGATGCTGGACATCCCCATCGCGTACATCCCCATGAAATGCATCAGCACGATGGCCCCGGAGATAAAGGTTCCGCCAATAATAAACGAGCCATGCCTGCATTCCCGCCGTTTGGCGATCGGGAGAATGCCGAGGTATACCATGGCGATAGGAATAACGGCCGATAGATATAGCGGAAGTTGGCGGAAGCAAAGCGAAGCGTTCGTCTCCCAAGCAAGAATGCCCAAGTAGTGCATGGACCAGATGCCGATTCCGATCACGATCGCGGCAAGAGGAATGAACAAGCGAGATTGGAAGCTGGGAGATCGATATCGCCCGATCAGATCGTAACCTATGTAGGAGGAAACGACGGGGAACAGCACGGAAAGAAAAACAAGAAGCGCGTCGTAGTGTCCGGGTTCGTGAGGCATAAGCTGCTCCTTGAGAATCCAACCTTAAGGATGCGGTTAACCGTCTGCGCAGGTTGGAGCATATAAAACAAAGACGAGCGGGACGGGCCCGCGTCGTCGTCGGTTCTCATATTAAGGGAGTCGTTCCGGATTCACAATCAGATTAAAGGAGTATTTTGCCGAAAAGGTCGGATTAGGCCTTCAACACGTCATGGTCGACGTAACGCGTTCCGTTGAGCTCGCTGATGACGTTGATCGCCACCTTGGCTCCGTCGCCTGCCGTGATAATCGTGTGCATGCTGACTCCGGCTACCGTGCCCGCCGCCCATACGTTGTCCACGCTCGTTCTGCCTTCCGGCGTAGCGTCGATGATCGTCTTGATTCTCGGCTCGGTGCCCGGCTTCGTCCGGATGTCGCTCGCTTCAGCGAAATCCGTGAACATGCCCGTTGCGATAATGACATGAACGGCTTCGTACGAGGCGCCATCCTCCGTCTCGATGGAGATGGAGCCGTCCGCCGCCGTCAGCTTGGTTACTTTCAGCTTCGTCGCTTTTCCTTGAACGTACTCGGCGCCGAATTTCTGGGCTTGCTTCTTGCCCGTCTCGACGAGATCGGGACCCGAGATGCTCGGAGCTCCGTAATGATTGTCCAGCCAAGCTCGTCTCGTCACGCTTTGGTCGCTGTCGATCACCAGCGTTTTTTTGCCCGCCTTGGCGGTGAACAGAGCGGCGCTCGATCCGGCGGGACCTCCGCCAATAATCACTACATCATACATTACACAGTCGCTCCCCTCGAATGATAATGGTATGGCATCTTCATAATTATACCATTATCAGCCATGGGAAGGCCAAGCCTAACGCGAGGGGCGCAGCCACCCTTGTTCCCGGCCGGCCCCTTCCCTTGTCAGTGTTCCTTAAGCCGCTCGACCGAGACGGTCTTCGTGTTCGTCGGTTTCGCTCCTATTTGTACCGTAGCCATCCCGTTCGCCTCGTCTACGTTTTCGATCCAGACCGGTTGTCCTTCCAGCTCGACCTCTATCGTATCCTTCGAGGAAAAAATCTCAGCTGCCCTCTGCGCGTTCACCGTGCACTCCCCCTTCCAGCGTATCCGTCGTCGAAGCGCCGATATGCCCGTTGTGAATCGTAACCTGACCGCCGCCAAGTCCTTCGTTGACCATCCTGTCGATATCCATGTCGAACTGTTCCTTGCCTTCGTACAAAGCATCCGTATCGCTCGGGTTGGTCATCGCTGCTCGGTCCCCTCTCTGCGGTGTTTTTGTCACGCCAAGCACAATATGCCCGCTGCGGGTTAGCTCCATTCATTCGGGGAACTCTAACCTTACGGAACTTAGGCCCGAGAGGAGTGCTATACGAATGCATACAGTCTGGAAAGGCGCCATCAGCTTCGGTTTGGTCCACGTCCCCGTCAAAATGTTCACCGCCACGGAGGACAAGGACATTCATCTCCGAATGATTCACCGCGAGTGCGGCACCCCCATCTCGAACGTGAGAAGCTGCCTGCATTGCGACCGGAAGGTGGAGTGGGAAGAGATCACCAAGGGCTTCGAGTATGAAAAAGGGCGTTTCGTGCTATTTGAAGAGGAGGAGCTGGAGGCGGCCAAGCCGGAGAGTACGCGAACGATTCAGATTCTGGACTTCGTCTCGCTGGAGGAGATCGATCCTCTCTATTATCAGAAGACATATTACCTATCTCCGGATCAGGCGGGCGGCGGAGCTTACGGCTTGCTGCTGGAGGCGATGCGGCAAAGCGGGCGAATCGGCATCGCCAAGGTATCGATCCGCAGCAAAAGCAGCCTGGCGGCGATTCGCGCCGTCGAGAATTGCATCTGCATGGAGACGATGTTCTACCCGGACGAGATCCGGCCGATCCAGAACGTGCCCAATCTTCCCGGAGCCGAGGTTCAGGTCAACGACCGGGAGCTGGCGATGGCGAAGCTGCTGATCGACCAGCTGTCGACTCCGTTCGATCCGGCCAAGTACACGGACGATTATCGCGTCGCTTTGCTGAACGCCATCGAGCGGAAGATCGCGGGCGAAGGCATCGATGTCGTGACCGCTCCGGCGGCCGAGCGGACCAACGTCATCGATCTGATGGCGGCGCTTCAGGCGAGCCTCGAAGCGGTCAAGCCGGGAGCCGGAGCGGCGGCCGCCGGCGCAGCTGCCGGGGCGGATGCGGAAGCGGCTCCCGCGGCGGGACGAGCGAACCGTTCTGGCCGCGCGAGAACGGCCGCGAAGACGGCGGCTCCGGAAGCGGCCGCGGAGGACGCGGGCGCCGCCAAGACAGGAGAGTCCTCGCGCAAGAAGCCGACCGCTCGCGCGTCCGCGAAGAAGGCCGCCGCCGGGGCGGAGAGCGTCGGGGCCGGCTCCGCGGCCGGCAAGGGAACCGCCGCTCCCAAACGCAGAACGGCGCGATCGCCGGAAGGCGCCGGTGGACCCGGCCAATAAAAGCTTAAAGAAAGCTTAAAGATGAGAGGATCTTCACCAAGCCAATATTTTGCCAATGAATTCCCCTTGGGATGCTGATAGACTGAAGTCATTCCAAGCCGAAGCCACGCGGAACGCATGGCGCGGGGGACCCAAGTTCAGGGGTGAAGCCGTACCGCTGGATGGTACGGCGGGGGAACGCTTGGACCCCTAACCCGGCAGCTAACCTCGCAGGCATACACCAAGGGAGGAAACCTCATTGTTGAAGAAGAAACGTCTTGGCAAGTTGGTCCTGTCCGGTTCTCTGGTCCTTGCATTGTCCATTCCAGCCGCAGCTTCCGCATCGGCCGCGTCCAATACGACGTCGGCTGCGGCGAACCCATACAGCATCAACTACTCCTGGTCGAAGCTGGCCAGCCAATACGGGATCGATCTGAACTCGATCTTTACGCAAATCCAGAACGGCAACTGGTACACGGGAACGACCGGCGGATCGACGGGCAACGCAGGCTCCGGTTCGGCAGGTAACGCTGGTTCTAACGCGGGGTCCGGCTCGACTGGCAACGCAGGTTCTGGCTCGACAGGCGGTAATTACGGCTATGGCAACTCGGGCAGCACGGGCAGCAACTCGGGTTCGACCGGCGGCAGCTCCGGTTCCAGCTCGGGCTCCGCGGGCAGCGGCTCCACGGCTACTCAATCCGATTACGCCGCCCAAGTCGTCGCCCTGGTCAACAAGGAACGCGCCGCTGTCGGTCTCGGCGCCCTGAAGACGGACGCCAAGCTGACTCAGGTCGCCGTCGCCAAGGCCAAGGACATGTACAACAACAACTACTTCGATCACACGTCCCCAACCTACGGATCTCCGTTCGACATGATGAAGCAGTACGGCGTCAGCTTCAGCTACGCCGGCGAGAACATCGCCAAAGGCCAGCAAAATCCCCAAGCGGTCATGACCGCCTGGATGAACAGCGCCGGCCATAAGGCGAACATCCTGAAGAGCAACTTCACCTCGATCGGCGTCGCTTACTACAACGGCGTCTGGGTTCAAGAGTTCACGGGCTGATCATAAACTCTGTAAACCGGGCAAGCCATTGGCTTGCTTGGTTTTTTTGTGTTCCAACCTCGCACTTCCTGTAAGCAGACATTGTCGGCTTACAGCTCTAAACTAACCCCTCGCGCTACCTGTAACCCGACATCATCGGNNCGATATCATCGGGTTACAGCTTCTTGTTCATTACACCATAAGAGCGTCAGCAGCTTGTGTTAACTGATAAGCATGGTGTCGGAGCGTTCCTGAACCAACTGGACTCAAAATCTCTTTTTTAACCATTTTCTTGAGAATTACACGGGTCGCATCGTCTTTGAACAACAAGCACTTGCAAGCTTCCGCTAAAGTAAAAGGCTCGCCGCCCTTGGACCAGCCTAGGCGAACGATCTCCCGTTCGAGGACCGGCAATTCCATCAAGGCAGAGCCTGGTGCGCTCGCATATCTGCCCATCAACTCGTAAATCGCGCGTTGGCAAGCTTCGGGTTTCTTATCCACTTCGTCGTAGCTGAACGGGAAGTAACGATAGCCCCGAACGGCCACCGATCGAATCCGCATGCGTTCGAACGAGAAGCGATCCCGGGTGAGGTTCTCGCCATGAGCGACATAGCCGTCGCACTCGAACGCGATTCCTAACGGTTCGTAAAACACGTCCACGTATATCTTCACTCCGGACAGGCTGACCATCTCTTTCTCCAGAACGATTCCGTCCAAGGACTTCAGAATCGGCCAAAGCGTCGATTCCAGCAGCTTGCGCGTACCCGTCAAATCCTTGTTCAGCATCTCCAGTCGCTGCCCCGTCGAGGTTCGCCTTTGTTCCTCCACCAGCTTCTTGAAAGCAAGATCAAAGTCGCTCATATTAGAACTTCCTCCCTTTATGCGCATAAGAACGCAAAAAGCCGCCCCCACGGTCAGGTGGAGAGCGGCGTGTGCTTCACGCGCAAGCGATATTTGTAAACAAACTACCATAAATAGTTGGAATTGTCTACCATGAAGTTGCTCGCGAGGTAAAACGAAAGTTAGTTGGGCAAATTATCGACAACGAGGAGGGTGAACATACGATGAGCGGACGCAACAGCAAGCCAGACAACGACGGACCGGCCTCTTCGCCTTCGAGGCTGGAGCAATTCGGGGACAAGTGGTCGTCCAACCCCGGCCGCACGCCGAAGAAGCCAAAGAAAAACGCTCCCAACGAGTGCACCTGACCAAAGGGCTTTCGGGATCGCCCCATGACTGGAACATAACCAATAACGGATAGCCAGTTACCCTAAGTCGGCATCCCAACAAAACGTGCAATCTCGTTGATAAGCATACGGCAGCCTTGCGGGGATGGAAACCATCCTCGAGGGGCTGCCGTTTATTTTGTCTAACGTTGGGATCATCGCGGAATCGTTTTGAAAAGACTCAGAGAATCGGCAGCAGAAGCAGACCGAAGCCGATGCACCCGCTGGCGAACGCGGCCAGCCGAAGGATTCGCACTCCTCCCGCGCGCGATTGTTCCTTGCCCAGCATTCTCCAGAATAGCCGAGGATGAAGCGCGACGAACCAAGCCGACCCCGTCATAAAAACAAGAATCAAGGCCAGCATCGCCGCGGGTGCCGAGGATGGGCTTCCCATGGTGGATTCCCTCCGATCTCGATGTAGGTGCAGTACCTTATTCTATGCGGGAGGGATACCCGTTGGAAGCACTTGCTTGCGGTCTTGAAGCTTCCTTGTCACAGAATGCGGCGGTCGATCGTTATACCGTCAGATTCGTAAACGACAAGGAGGCAAAACCGATGAACCCCCTCGATTGCATCGTCATCGGAGCCGGGCACGCCGGCATTCACGCGGTGAAGGAAATTCGCAACCAAGCTTTAAGAGGCGAGATCGACCGCCCGGTCCGGCTTCTTCTCATCGACAAGAACCCGCATCATCTGCGCAAGGTCCTGCTGTTTAAGCCGGCGGTTACGGACGAGGAAATCCGCATCCCTCTCTCCCGGCTTTTCCCCGACGGGGTCGAGATCGTGCAAGGCGCCGTAACCGGCATTCTGGCGGAGGAGAAAAAAATTCGCTTCGCGGACGCTTCCGGCGCCGAGCGGACGAGGAAGTATGATATTCTCGTTGTAGCGGCGGGCAGCACCGTCCGAACGCCCGAGCCGCGGCAAGGCGGCCTGCCGCTCGCTTCGTTAGAGGATGCGCTCGCGATCCGCGAGAGGTGGAGGACGAATCTGAAGCAGGCGGCGGCCGAAGCGGATCCTCTCGAACGTTCTCGCCTGATGACGATCGCCGTAGCCGGAGCAGGCATCAGCGGAATCGAGACTTCCGCCGAATTGGCGTATCATGCCCGGCAGGATGCCGAGAGGCTGGGACTTGACCCGAACGATCTGAAGATCGTCCTTTATAACGCGAATGAACGGTTGTTCCCGCAAGGACCGGAGAAGGTGGCCGCACGCTTGGAGCAAATCTTGACGAACGGCGGAGTCGTCGTGAAGCATGGCTGCCGCGTTCTTCAAGAAGCCGACGGCGTTCTGCATTTGTCTAAAGGAGAGCCTCTCCCCGTCGGACTTTGCGTGTGGACGCTGGGGCTGGCGCCGAATGCAGTCGTCGGGCAATGGGGCTTGCCCCTCACGGCGGACGGCTTCGTCGAAGTGGATGCAAGCTACCGCGTCCCCGGCTATCCGGGAGTCTACAGCATCGGGGATTGCGCCAAAGTAATCGACCCGCGCACCGGACTCGCGGATGGGATGACCTGCAAGGAAGCCGTGCCTCAAGCGGCGAGGCTCGGCAAGATCATCGCGGCCGATCTGTCCGGGCGGCAAGCGCCGATCCATTCCGGCTATATGGAGACCTTCTGCATCGGACTGGGTCCGGAGAAGGGATTGGCGTGGGTTCGCAAGTGGGGACTGGATTTCGTCATTGCCGGCAAGCCGGGCCTGCGGATCAAGCAGTATGTGTGGAACTTGGCCAGCATGATCAAGTGACTCGGCCGGCAGCGAAAGGGGAAGTTCGAACATGGAGCAATTATACTCGCGTCACCGAAGGCTTCTGATGTCGTTAGCCTATCAGTTGACCGGTTCGTTCTCGGACGCCGAGGACATCGTGCAGGACGTATTCCTGAAGGCTTACGACTCGAAGCCTCGAGGTCTGAACGAGGCGCCGCAGGCTTATCTGTGCAAAATGGTAACGAATCGCTGCCGGGACCTCGGCCGATCGGCGCGCAAACGGCGCGAGAGCTATTTCGGCGAGTGGCTGCCCGAACCGGTCCCGACTTCGGAGGACGAGGTATTCGAGGTGATCGCCCGCGACGAGCTGCTCTCCTACGGCACGATGGTTCTGCTGGAGAGAATGACTCCCGCGGAGAGGGCGGTGTTCGTCCTTCGCGAGGCGCTCGGCTTCGAATATGCGGATATGGCGGGCATCCTGGACAAAAGCGAAGCGAACTGCCGCAAGCTGTACAGCCGCGCCAAGAGCAAGCTCGGCGGCCCTCTCCCCGAGCCGCCCGCCGAGCCTGCCCCCGGGGAAGCGGCGTGGGTCCACGACTTTCTTGCGATGCTACGCCAAGACAAAGTAGATGAGGTAATGTCCATGCTCGCCAAGGATGTCGTCCTGATCTCCGACGGCGGAGGCAAGGCAAACGCGGCCGTGAAACCGGTTGTCGGCCGGGACTTCGTCTCGCGCTTTCTTCTGGGGGTCATGCGCAAGAGCTCGGCTCCGGGCGAAGAGATGCGCTTCGAGCTCGGCCGAGTCAACGGAGGCCTCGGCTTGCTTGTCTTCTCGCGTGACGCGGTGGATTCGGTCGTGACGGTTCAAGTCGAGAACGGACGGATCCTCCGGATCTACATGGTTCGCAATCCCGACAAGCTGAAGCTTTTCAACAAGCTGGTTTAAAGGATCTGATCAAGGACGCAATCCCCGGCCGGTATCGTCTCCATGACTGCCTGAACGGCAGGATGGCGCAGCGTGCCGCCCGGGGTAAGCTCCATGTATTGCACCTTCACGACCAGGCGGGGGACGACCCACTCCGCGTCCCGATGCCTCTCCGGACGATTCGAGAAGGGCATCCGGACGGCCGTCTCCTCCAACAATCGGCGCACGAACCGCGTCCACTCGGCCTGAGTCAGCTTCCCCGGGCCCGCGTGCCCCACATAAGCGAACGTGCCATTCTCCGCGTAAAGCCCGAGCAGCAGCGCGTTCGCTCTTCCATCTTTGTACGTGATTCCGCCCACCGCCGCGTAGAGATCGCGAGAAAGCTTCCTTTTGACCCATCGTCCGTCCTTGCCATCCGGGGAATACGCGCTGTCGAGGCTCTTGCAGACGATTCCCTCCATCCCGCGCGCCTTCATCAACTCGAATAAGGCGGCCCCGTCCGGAAACGAATCCGTCAATTGAACGAGCGGCCCCGTCTTGACGACCGAATGCAGCAGCCGCTGCCTCTCCTCGAGCGAACGGTTAATCGTCCACTCGCCCTCATAATAAAGGATATCGAAAACCATATAAACGACAGGCACTCGCCGAACCGCCGCCTCGATGCTAGCCGTTCTGCGCAAGCCGTCCCGCTTCATGATCTCGTGGAAGGAGGGCTTGCTCTCGTCGAACGCGATCATCTCCCCGTCGAGAATGTAAGACGAAGCGGCGCAAGCCAGGTCCGGCTGGCCGAACTCGGGATATTGCGCGGTCCGCTCGTTAAGCTTGCGGTTGATAAGCCGAATGCCGGAATCGTCCCGATACATCAGCATTCGTACGCCATCCCACTTGATCTGGTAAATCCACCTCTCGCCGACGGGGATGCGGCTTGACGAGATCGGCTCGAACGGAATGACCGGTTTAAGCTCCATGCGCCTCAGCTCCTTGTTTTAGGGAATGCTAAATTCGCGATATAACGGAAGGGAGATCAAGGCCATGCCGACAACGACAGGGAATGCCGTCAAGCTAAAGCTCGGGGAGATCGAGCTGAACGTCACGCATCCGGACAAGCTCATCTGGCCGGACGTCGGAATCACGAAATTGATGTACATCCAGAAGCTCGCCGAGCTCGCCCCTTACCTGCTGCCTCACACGACGGGGCGCTATCTCACGACGATTAGATATCCCGAGGGCATTCACGGCGTATCCTTTTATCAGAAAAATTGTCCCGTGCCCGCGCCATCTTATATTCGCACCGCGGACGCCGGGGATATTCGATACATTCGGTTGGATTCTCTCCCCGCGCTGGTCTGGCTGGGCAGCCAGTATGCGCTGGAGCTTCATGTCTCTTGCGATAGGATCGGAGATCCGCTTCCGGACCGATGGATGCTCGACATCGACCCTTCGCTGGACGAAGAGCCGCGCATCATGGAAGCGACGTCGATCGTTCTGGAGCTGCTCGATTCGCTCGGCCTTGCCGCCGTGCCGAAGACGTCCGGGGCGACCGGCGTACAGGTCGTCATGCCGATCGAGCGGGGACCGACGTTCGACCAGCTTCGGGAATTCGGGAAGTTCGTCAGCGAGTACCTGACGACCCGGCATCCGAAGCTGTTCACCGTGGAGAGGCTCAAGAAAAACCGGGGATCGCTGATCTACCTCGATTACCTTCAGTTCTATTCCGGCCGCACTCTCATCTCCGCTTATTCGCCCAGAGCCCGTCCCGGCGCGCCCGTGTCTACGCCGTTGACCCGCGAAGAGGTGAAGCGCGGAGCGAAAGCGACCGACTTCAACCTGCTCAATATCGCCGATAGGCTGCGTCGGATGGGCGATCTGATCGAGAAGACGCCGAAGCAGCCGCTCGGCCGAGTGCTGGGGATGATCTCTTCGCCGACACGGTAAAGCTCGATGCCCGGCTATAGCAGAGGCGCCAGCATTCGGGAGATCGACTCGCCGATTCGCCTTCCGAACGGCCTGCGGCGGAACGTCTCCAGCCTCATCTCGGAGCTGTCCGCCTGATCCTTCCGGAAGTCCGTCTCCAGGCGCGCGATCGCGGAAGGATGGAACAGGATCGCGTTCGTCTCGAAGTTGCTGTAGAAGCTCCTCAGATCCATGTTCGCCGTGCCTTGGATCGCGAGCAGCTCGTCCACGATGACGACCTTGGCGTGCACGAAGCCGTTGTCGTACTGCCAGACGCGGACTCCGGCTTCCAGCATTTCTTCCACATAGGACAGCGTGGAGGCGTGAACGAGCCACGTGTCGGGAACGAACGGAATGATCATCCTGACGTCCAGCCCGCCCAGCGCGGCGGATTTGAGCGCGCTTCGGATGCTGGGGCTCGGAATGAAGTAAGGCGTCGTAATCCAGATTCTGCGCTTCGCCGAGTTGATGGCCGCGAAGAGCGTATCGTGGATGGCATCGGTGCCGCGATCCGGTCCGCCCGCCACGATCTGAACCGCCTCTTCGCCCGAGCAGCCGTGAACCGGAAAAAGTTCTGCATCCTCGATCGGCTCTCCGGTCGCGAGCTCCCAATCCTTCAGGAAGATCTCCTGCAGGCCATATACCGCGTCTCCTTCCAGCATGAGATGCGTATCGCGCCAGAAGCCGAGCCGCGGGTTTCCGCCCAAATATTCGTCCCCGATGTTGATGCCTCCGACGAAGCCGGTCACGCCGTCCGTAACCACTATTTTGCGATGATTGCGATAGTTCATCCTCTTGCGAAGGAAAGAGGGACGGAGCGGGAAGAAGCAAGCCACGCGGACTCCGGCTTCCCGAAGCGGGCGTAAATATGCCTCCGTCAGCTTGTAGCTCCCGATGCCGTCGTACATCAGCCTAACCTTGACTCCCTTGCGCGCTTGCGCGATCAGCATCTCGCGAAACACTTTGCCCGTCGTGTCGTCCCGGATAATATAAGAAGCGATATGTATCGTATGCTTCGCTTGCCGGATCGCCTGCAGCATCGCCTCGTACGTCGCCGCCGCGTTCGTCAGCACCTTGCAGCGATTGCAGCCGGTAATCGGCGCCGCGCCGGAATGGAGCAGCAGCCGGAACAGCCTCTCCTGGTCAAGGAATTCGGGGTTCGCCAGCTCGGATGGCTTCTTCACGATTCGGCTTCGCTCCATGAGCTTCGACCGGATCCGATCTTCCTCGGCGAAGCTTCGTTTGGCCCGGCGCCGCCTCCGGTATTCCCGGGCCAGAAAGTAATAGAGCACGAACCCGATAATCGGAACGACGAAAAGGATAAACAGCCAAGCGACCGCATGCGCCGGGCGCCGATGCTCCAGCGCGAGAATCGTGGCTGCCTGAAAAATAAAGATCAATAATACGGCGACGATCCAGCCCATGCTCACACCCCTTCGCGCTCAAGTCCTCTCCAGCCCCCAATAATCTAGCTTGTGCGGAGGAAGGGAGGCTCATACGTGGCGGACCCGGCCGAGATCGGCTCGGGCGACGCGATTTGAAGCCAACTTACCCATCTGCGCCTGTTTTGCCTCAAGCCATAGAAAAAAGGGCTGTCCGCGATACCGCCGGCAATGACGGGATCGGGACAACCCTCGATTGGATGAAAAGAATGCTTTAGCTTCTTCTGTTAACCGCCGGAACGTTCGGCGAACAACCGAAGCAATGCCGTCGCGGCTTCCGCGCGGGTAAGAAGCGCCTCCGGTTGGAACCTGCCTTCGTCGCTGCCCTCCAGGACGCCGCGGGAGACGGCCACCCTGACCGAAGAGCGCGCCCAATTCGGAATGTCCGCGTCATCCTTAAAGCCGAGCGCACCGGTCTCTTCCGTTTCGGTCGGCCAGGAAGCCGCATGGATCAACATGACGGCCATCTCGGCTCGGCTGATCTCCTGCTGCGGACGGAAGGAGCCGTCCGGGAAGCCGGCCGCAACTCCGGCGTCTTTCGCCCATTTTACGGCTGGGACAGCCCATTCGGGTATCGTTTGCTCATCGGCGAAAGCGGCAGCGCCGGTATCGGAGGCCGCGCCGCTCGGCTTAATGGCGTTCATCAGCATGACGGCGAATTCCGCGCGGGTCACGTAACGGTTGGGCTGGAAATGCGAATCGTCGATCCCGTTTACGATACCGAGCTCATAAGCTTCGCAAACGTTGGTCCCCGCCCAGTGTCCCGCCACGTCGACGAACGGGCATGGAACGACGGGTTCGGCTGCCTCCCGATGCAGGGCTAACGAGTAGGAAGCTTGCATGCCGTTCGCGGCGGTCACGACGATCTGGAGCTCGTTATCCCCTTCCTTCAGCTTCAGGATATCGTCTCCGTCCCATGCTGCGCCGTTCAAGGATAGCTTCATTCCGGAGAGGTTAGCGGTCGCTTGAAGCCGAACTTCCTCCCGATTCGTCTGCGCCCGATAGAAGAATACATCCGGCTTAAAAGCCGGGGTTAGCGCAAGCGCTTCGTCGTCCGACGTCAGCTTAAGTTCGACGAGCAGCGTCGCAGGAGAGGAACTCGGCGGAGCGACGACGGCCGTTCTCACGGAGAACGCGACAGCCGCCGATTCCGCGCTCTCGTTGCCGACGGCGTCGGTCGCCGTCACCTTCACGGAGTGATCTCCTTCGGCTAGCGCCGTACCCGGCGTCCAGCTCCAAACGCCGCTCGCATCGGCTGTCACCGTTGCCGCCGAGGAGCCATCCAGCAGCACGGCGACCGTTGCGTTCGCTTCGGCCGTGCCGCCGATCGTCGGCTTTGCGTTCGATGTGGCCGAGCCGTCTTCCGGGCTCGTTACGGTAGGCGCGCCCGGCGCCGTCGTGTCGACCGTGAACGTCACGGCGGTCGACTCTACGCTCTCGTTCCCAACCGCGTCTGTTGCGGTTGCCTTTACGCTGTGGGCGCCGTCGGTCAGCGCCGTGCTCGGCATCCACGACCAAACGCCGCTCGCATCGGCTGTCACCGTTGCCGCCGAGGAGCCATCCAGCAGCACGGTGACCGTTGCGTCCGCTTCGGCCGTGCCGCCGATCGTCGGTCTTGCGTAAGATGTGGCCGAGCCGTCTTCCGGGCTTGTTACGGTAGGCGTGCCCGGCGCCGTCGTGTCGACCGCGAACGTCACGGCGGTCGACTCTACGCTCTCGTTCCCAACCGTGTCTGTTGCAATTGCTTTTATGCTGTGGGCGCCGTCGGTCAGCGCCGTGCTCGGCGTCCACGACCAAACGCCGCTCGCATCGGCTGTCACCGTTGCCGCCGAGGCGCCATCCAGCAGCACGGTAACCGTTGCGTTCGCTTCGGCCGTGCCGCCGATCATCGGTCTCGCGTTAGATGTGGCCGAGCCGTCTTCCGGGCTTGTTGCGGCAGGCGCGCCCGGCGCCGTCGTGTCGACCGTGAACGTCACGGCGGTCGACTCTACGCTCTCGTTCCCAACCGCGTCTGTTGCGGTTGCTTTTATGCTGTGGGCGCCGTCGGTCAGCGCCGTACCCGGCGTCCAGCTCCAAACGCCGCTCGCATCGGCTGTCACCGTTGCCGCCGAGGAGCCATCCAGCAGCACGGTGACCGTTGCGTTCACTTCGGCCGTGCCGCCGATCATAGGTTTAGCGTTCGATGTGGCCGAGCCGTCTTCCGGGCTTGTTATGGTAGGCGAGCTCGGCGCCGTCGTGTCGACCGTGAACGTAACGGCGGTCGAATCCACGCTCTCGTTCCCAACCGCGTCTGTTGCGGTTGCCTTCACGGAGTGATCCCCTTCGGCTAGCGTGGTGCTCGGCGTCCACGACCAAACCCCGCTGGCATTAGTCATTACCGTTCCTGCCGAGGAGCCATCCAGCAGAACGCTAACCGTTGCGTTCGCTTCGGCCGTGCCGCCGATCGTTGGCGTCGAATCGGTCACCACGGAACCGTCAGACGGGCTAACGATTGCCGGTGCTGACGGCGCTGTCGTATCGACAACGAACGCGTTCTCCGCCGAAATCGAACCCGTATTCCCTTGTGCGTCCGTAGCTATCGCTTTAACCGTATGCGTTCCTTCCGCAAGCGGAACGCTGGCCGTCCACGTCCAATGACCGCTTCCATTTACGACAGTCGTGCCTGCCGAGGCGCCGTCGATTATCACCGTCACGGTGGAGTACGCTTCCGCCGTTCCGCTTACGGACGGGGTTACGACAGCCAAGATGGAACCATCGGCCGGGCCGGCAATGGCCGGAGCGGCAGGAGCCGTCGCGTCGACCGTGAACGTATGGGACCCCGAATCCGGACTCGCGTTCCCCGCCGAATCCGTCGCCTTCGCTTTGGCGACATGCGCGCCGTCCGCCAATGGCGCACTCGGCGTCCACGACCAATTGCCGCTTGCATCCGCGTTCACCGTTGCGGCAGCCGCTCCGTCCAGCAACACCGTTATCGATACGTTAGGCACCGCCGTACCGCTGAAGACCGGCGTCGGATCGTTCGTCGACGTTCCATTGGCCGGGGTTATGACCACAGGAGCGGCCGGCGGAGTCGAATCGACCGTAAAGGAATGAAGCGCGGAATTCGGACTCGTATTCCCCGCCGCGTCGGTCGCTCTCCCCATCGCGGTATGCAAGCCCTCTGACAGTGACGAGGGCAAGCCTAACGTCCAATTGCCGCTGACATTGGCTACAGTTGTGCCTACTGGGACGGAGTCGATAATCACCGTCACGGTGGCGTTCGCCTCCGCCGTTCCGCTTATCGTCGGGGTGAAGTCGGCCAGCGTGGAACCATGCGCCGGGCTTGTTAGTACCGGAGCAGGCGGCGCCGCCGTGTCGACCGTGAACGTGTTAGCCCCCGAATCGGAGCTCTCATTCCCCGCCGAATCCGTCGCCTTCGCTTTGGCGACATGCGCGCCGTCCGCCAATGGCGCGCTCGGCGTCCACGACCAATTGCCGCTTGCATTCGCGTTCACCGTTGCGGCAGCCGCTCCGTCCAGCAGCACCGTTACCGAGACGTTAGGCTCCGCCGAACCTCTAAAGATCGGCGTCGAATTGTTCGTTATCCCTCCGTTCGCCGGGTTTATTATCGTCGGAGCGCCCGGCGGGATCGAATCGACCGTAAAGGTATGGGTCGCCGAATAGGCGCCCGCGTTCCCCGCGGCATCGACCGCTCTCGTACTTACGGTGTGCGAACCGTCCGAAAGAGGAACAGTCAAAGGGAATGTCCAACTGCCGTCGTTGTTGACATCTATCGTGCCTAACTCGACGTCGTCGACGAAAACGGTAACTTTAGCGTTCGATGCCGTCCCCCTTATCGCGGGCAAAGGAGTCGTCGCGGACCCGTTCGCCGGAGCAATCAGGTTAGGTGCGGCCGGAGGTCCGGTTTCGATTAACCAAGAGTAACTGGCCGGAGAAGAGTCGCTTTCGCCCGAACTCGATACGGCCCTAGCCAGCAGCGTGTGCCAGCCGTCCGTCAAGCCCGCATAAGCGTTATTATTAGCACAAGCGGCGAAAACCGCTCCGTCCAATGAACATTCAAAGGTAGCGTCGCTATCTTCCGACCATAAATCAAAGGAAGCATTGCTGTAGATCGAATGGAAAGGCGGAACCGTCATTATCCTCGTATCCGGCTCTGCCGCGAACGCTGTCGGAACCGTTCCTCCTAAAGCCATTGCCATGGAAAGCAAAAACGACAGCAAACTTCGCCGTCTGAACCTTTTCCCGCTGCCTACCATCTATCATAAACCTCCTAAAAAAAGCCGTGACTCTATCATAGCAAAAATCGACAGGCATCCAACTATTTTCTAAACAGAAAAACAACCGGCGACATCCTATAATAGGAATCGCCGGCTAACCCGTTATTGTCTCTTTAAGCCGCTACGTCTCTGCGGACGAACACGAGCCAGGAAACGAGGTTAAACACGATAAAGTAGCCCGCCAATACCGCCAAAGAGAAACCGAGCGTCATGTTCTGTTCCGGAAGCGGCGTGCTTCCGCTCAGATAGGAGGTTAAGTCGACGTTCGCGAACAGCACGTACTTCACCCACGGCTTCTCCGTCAAGCTAAGCATTCCGGTAATGAAGCTTCCCGAGAGCAGAACGAAGATCGACAGTCCGATAGCGAGTCCTCCGCTGCGGAACGCCGCGGACAGCATGAAGGCAACCGAAAGGATCATGACCTGCGCGATAAACAGATACAAATAAAGCAATCCGATATACACCCAAACCGAATCCCCGGCCACCGGAGAGAAAGCGGGAATGACGGCGGACGAATCGGAGCTGATGCCGAACAGCGCCGCGTTCAGCCCCCAAGTGACGACGAAGCAGAGGGCCATCTGCAGAAGAGCGAACAGAAGAAGCGCCACGAACTTCGAGAGAAGAATCATCGAACGGCTCCAAGGCCGGATCAGCAGCAGCTTGATCGTTCCCGTCGAGAATTCCCCGGCGACGGAATCCGCGGCCTTGACGACGGTGAAGATCGTGATGAGCTGGTACAGAATCGTCGTCTCCAGCTTCATCATTTCCCAGTTGTTCGCGTCGTTGTCTCCGGATGCGATGATATAAATCGCGGAGATAAGCACCGGAACGAACACGACGAAGCCCAGCATGATCCAAGCCCGAATCCGGCGATAAATCTTCATGTTCTCATTCTGAACGAGCTTCCAGAAGTTAGCCAATCGTCTCGCCTCCCGTGACCTCGAGGAACTGATCCTCGAGGGATTTCGTTTTGGCGCGGATGCCGTAGACCCGGATTCCCGCTTCCACCAGACGACGGTTCGTTTCCGCGATCTGGTCTCTTGTGGCCGAAATCGCCAGCAGGCCGTCCTCGATTCGCGCGTCTCCTCTTCCTTCGAGCACCCCGAGCGCATTCTGCGGATGATCCACCTCGAACAGCGCGATCTGCTCCAGGCTTGTCTGCGTCTCCGCTCCCCGGATCGAACGAATGTCGATAATCTGACCCTTCTGCAGAATCGCGACCCGATCGCACATCAGCTCCATCTCCGACAGCAGGTGGCTGGAGACGAATACCGAGGTTCCTTCCTCTCTGGCGAGCTGCCGGAGATAATCCCTCAGCTCCCGGATGCCCGCCGGATCGAGGCCGTTCGTAGGCTCGTCCAGAATGAGCAGCTTCGGGCGATGCATCACGGCCTGGGCGACCCCGAGCCTCTGGCGCATCCCCAGCGAATATTTCTTGACCTTGTCATGAATGCGCCCTTCCAGGCCGACAAGCTTGATCACCTCGTCGATCCGCTCCCTCGTGACCGAAGGATTCATGCGCGCATAGTGGACAAGATTCTCATACCCCGTCAAATATTTGTACATCTCCGGGTTCTCGACGATGGCGCCGACCTGCGCGGCAGCTTCCGCGTAGTGAGTCTTGACGCTGTGTCCGCCGATCGCAATATCCCCCGACGTCAGGGACATCAAGCCGACCATCATGCGAATCGTCGTCGTTTTGCCCGAGCCGTTCGGCCCTAGGAATCCGAACACCTCTCCCGGATAAACCTCCAGGGATACCCGATCGATAATCGTGCGATTGCCGATTCTCTTCGTCACGTCCTGCAGACGCGCAGCAGGTACTAAAGACATGAATTCCCCTCCGCAACCCATTTTGTAATGCAACTTATTTATTATAGCATTCCGTTGGAAGCCGCCACTTGAATTTACCGAAAATTTAACATGCGAGACTTCCATCCTAAATAGAAAATAGACAAGAAGGATAGCGAGAAAATCCATAAAACAATGCGGGTTGACATCTCTATGGATTGCCAGTACAGTTATCTCATATAGTTACTTATTGTATCATTTTGCTCTATTAATTACATAACGTATCCAATATGTCATTCTCGGGAGATGAGGTTCGGAACATGGCGAATCCTACGGTGTATGTCGTTCATTGCGTCGATGCGGAAGGGCCCCTTCAGGAATCTATGGCAAGCTCCTCGGAACGGGACGACTCGGTTCATTCGGAATCGACAAGCTCGGAGTTCCGCGGGCGCTATGCCGACCCTACCGGACAAGGCTGGATCTACAACTGGTTCGTGACGAGCCGACCACGTTCGGAAGAGGACAAGCTCACCGCCGGCGAGGGCGCGCACTCGGTGCTGGACCGCTATTCGCAGCTTGCGCTGACAAGCTTCTCGGGATTGGACGAGGTGCATTGGCACTTCCGCCCTAGCGCTTTCCATGGAGGCTCGCCCGATGCCGGCGCCAGCCTGCTCCATTACCCCGAGATGACCGACATTATGGCGCGCTTCCTTCTCGAACGCGGGTGGTTCCCCACCTGCTTCCATCCCGGACCTTACGCCGAAAGACCGGACACTCACTGGTTCCTGGAGCAATGGATCCCGTTCGATTATGCGAATCGCTCCGTCTCCCGCTATCGGGGCGGCAGCCGGCCAAGCCCGGGCGATGAAGGCTCCTCCCTGGAGTGGCGGAGAGCCGTATGGGACTGGTCCCATTATCGCCCCTCCTACGACGATATCCAACGGGAAGGCTACTGCAACCGTACGATTTTCAAGTGTTTGCCGGCCGGGAACCACGAACGCCGGTTGGATCAAGCGGAGGTCGAGCTGGCCTTCCGCCGCGCCGACGAAGGCTATCCGACCGTGCTTGCCTTCTCCAGCCATGACAGCATGGACCTCCGTCCCGCGGTCGAAGGCGTCTACGGCCTGCTTAAGGAAGCGCAGCGCAAGTTCCCTAACGTGCGGTGGGAACACTCCGGCGCGCTGAACGCCGCGAGGCAATGCCTCGGCCTGCGCGATCCCCGGCCGCTTGAGCTCGACGCGGAATTCGAGAGAACCGCTTCGGGGCTGGCGCTCAAGGTTCGCTCCAACAAGCCGACCTTCGGATCTCAGCCTTTCCTGGCGTTGAAGACGAAGGACGGGCGCTTCCATCATGGAAGCTTCGAAACGATCGCTCACAGAAGGGAATGGATCTGCAAGCTCGAAGAGAGCGGACTTCCGCCGGAGTCGATCAGCCGGATCGGCATCGCTTCTAGCGATGCGTACGGCCATGTTCACGTGTCGCTTTTCCAAGGAGACGGAACCCCCATTCTCCCGCTGTCTATCCTCCTTAACGTGGAATCGGACTGCGAGTCGACCTTATCCAATGAGGAGATGATCGGATGAAGCTGGCGGTCGGCACGATTCCTTTCGGCTTGAGGAATCCTTATCGCGATCGCGGCAAAGTTCCGTTCCAGGAAGCTGCCGCCATTATGGCTTATGCCCAGCAGGCGGGCATGGAGACGATCGATACCGCGCCCGAATACGGGGACAGCGAAACCATTATCGGGCATATCAAGGAAGGGTACGCTTTTCCCCGGATCGTGACCAAGACCCCCGCTTTCCCCGAGGAATGGATCGGGCCGGAGCCGATCGGCCGCCTGGAGGCGGTTTTTCGGCGCTCTCTTCGGGCCATGCGAAGAACTCCCGTCTACGCCGTCGTCGTCCAGCGCGGGGAGGACATTCTTAAGCCGGGCGGGGAGCGGATCGTGGGACGGCTTCAGGCTTGGAAGGAAGAGGGACTGACGGAGAAAATCGGCTATTCCGTCGTTGGAGGGGCCGACGAGCTGGATCGGCTGCTTGAGCGGTTCAAGCCCGACCTCGTTCAGCTCCCGGCGAACGCGCTGGACCGGCGTCTGCTCGCGTCCGGCCATCTCCGCCAGCTTCGGGCCTCCGGTATCGAGATTCAATCGCGGTCCGCGTTCCTGCACGGGCTTCTGCTTCGGGACCCGTCGCTGCTGCCCTCCCGGCTCGAACGGCTGCGCGAGCCGATTGCCGCGTTGCATGGCGCTTGGATGCGGCAGGGCCGGACTCCTCTCCAAGGAGCGCTCTCCTTCGTCAAAAGCATCCCGGAAATCGACGAGGTCATCGTCGGCTTCCGCAGCCTGCCGCAAATTCGCGAGGTCCATCGGGCGTTCGTGGAGATACCGGGAAGCTCGGAGGGGATCGAGGACATTCCTCTGCCGCCGGATTCGGATTTAATGGAGGCGTTGAGGGGATAGGGAGGAAGATCAAGGTCCTTCCCCTTCGCCGAGATTGCATATGTACGTAGCACGCTACCTGCAAAAGGCAGTCATAACCACCGGCTTA
>NZ_JACJVQ010000004.1 GCF_014212135.1 Cohnella thailandensis | reverse complement strand
CACAATTATATGGACTCTACTAATCTTTGACGATTAAACATGAAATTTCATGTTTAACATCGTTTTCCGGACCCTGCCGCGAAAATAGACATGAAAAATCATCTATAATCTAAAAAACGGAGACAACCCGCCAAGGCTGCCTCCCCTTCCTCCAATATCAATCCGCCATCGCCAGCAGCTCGCTGACGGTAACGAACCGGTAACCCTCGGCCGAGAGCTCCTCGACCAGAATCCGTACGGCTTCCACGGTTTGAGAGCGATCCCCGTTCCCGTCATGGAACAGGAAAATCGCCCCCGGTCCCACGGTCGGTCTGGTCCTCTCGAGGATATAGTCGACGCCCGGCTGCTCCCAGTCCCGGGTATCCGGATTGCAGGCTCCGATGCTTACGTAACCGAATTCGGACGCAAGTCTAAGGATCCGATCATCGCAGGCAAAATACGGCGGTCGGAACGTTCGTACCGGAAGGCCGGTTACCTCCCGAATCCTCTCGTCCGTCCGACTCAGTTCCTCGCGGGCTTCCTCCAAGGTCTGTTCGGTCAGCCGAGGATGCGAGTAGGTGTGATTCCCGATTTCGTGGCCCTGGGCATGGACGGCCCGAGCGGTCTCCTCATTTTCCTCTATTTTCGAACCTATCATAAAGAACGTCGCTTTGCCCCCCGCCTTGCCGAAAATCTCCATTATTTGCGGGGTATAAACGGCATTCGGCCCATCGTCGAACGTGAAGGCCACCGCTTTCTCCTTGCCCGGAACCGTATGCCGCATAACCGTCTCCATCGACTCTCGCTTCCCCTCTTGCGCATTATAGAAGATACGATTGCATTCTCATCTTCGACACTCTGCGTCATCTCTCCTTCCCGCCGGGCGGATAAGCCTCCTCCTTGGAGACGTAAACCGTTCCGTCCGGGAAAAACCGCTTGAAGTACTTCTCCACCTTGAGGTGAATGTTCGGCTCGTACCAGTCCGACAGCTCGTTCTCTTTGAATAAACCTGGCATTCCAAGGCGAGCGGAGCGCTTGCCCATCATCCCGTCTCCAATGCTCAACGTATCGATCCAGATTCGGTCCGCCGCTCCGTCCAAGAGCTTGGGAAAGTCCGGCGTAAACGGCAATACGGGGGAAATCGCGGCTTGGGTGGCGATCCCCGCATCGCGGACTTCCTTCATCGCCTTCAACCTCAATTGGATTCCCGGAGCAGTCGGAGCGAAGATCCGCTTCACGTCCTCGCGATCCGTTTCTACCGTCATGGACACGAGCACTTCGCATTGCTCTTTAAGCTTCGCCAGCAGATCGATGTCCCTCGAGACCAGCGGGCTTCGCGTTTGGACTTGCAGAAAATCCGGCGGATTCTCCGTCATGGCTTGAAGGATCGCCCTCGTGATTTCCGCCTTGCGTTCGATCGGTTGATAGGGGTCGGTCGCGGACGACATAAAGAGATTCACCGGCTTGCCTTTGCGGCGAAGGGCCGCGACTTCATTCCGATAATTCTCAGCCGCGTTCGTTTTGACGTCCACCCACTCGCCCCACGGAACCTCCCGGAACCGTTGAATCGGCATCTCCCTGACGTAGCAGTACTTGCAGGCGAACGCGCAGCCGCTATATGGATTCAAGGAGTGGGTGAACCCGACATCCAAGTAGCCCGTCGCTTCGCTCAGGATTTTCTTCGATAGAATCTCTTTGATCTCGATGGCCATTCGCTGATCACCGCCTCCGTTTTCCCCTTTTAAGCGACTTCAAAAAACCGGACGACATAATCGATAAACCGATGAGCGGCCTTGGAGAGATAACGCTTGTTATTCCAAACGAGTTGAAAATGGCGCTCGCAGACCGGATCGGCGATGGACAACAGATGCAGCGGGGTTTTGGGCCCTCCGCAATTGCCGACGAGCGCGACGCCGAGTCCCGCGGAGACAAGCTTGGCGATGGACGGCGCGTCGTCCACTCTGCAGATGAAGTTAGGCGACAGACCGGCAGCGCGAAGGAACCCCTCGTTCATGACCTGAAAATGAAAGCCTTCTTTGTAACCGATAAACGACTCGTTCGCCACTTCGTATAAGCTGACGCTCCGCCTTGCCGATAACCGGTGCCCGGGAGGGACGGCCAAATAAACCTCCTCGTTCAAGACGGACTTCGAGCTGAAATCCGGTCTCTTCAACGCGCAAGGAGTAAAGCAAATATCCACCTCTCCAGATTCGATAAGGCGAGTCATCTCGTTCATGGAAGCTTGCGTGATGCGGAAATTCACGTTCGGATAAAGACCGACGAAGGCGTTGAGAGGCTCGGACAACCGTTCCAGCGTCGGCGTCGCCAAGTGAATGCTTCCCTGCTCCAAGCCCGCGAGATCGGCCACTTCCCTCTGCCCTTCTTCCAGCAGGTTCAGCGCCCCCTCCACTTTCTGCAGAAACGCCTTGCCGAACGTATTCAGCCGAATTTGCCTGCCTTCCCTGTCGAAGAGAGGCACCCCCACGTCCTTCTCCAGCCGGGCGATCGTCTTGCTCAGCGCGGGCTGCGCGATTCTTAGCTCCAGCGCCGCCTTCGACATATGTTCCAACCGGGCAACCGTGCGAAAATAGTGCAGCTGCAGAAGCTCCATCGTCACCCTCCTTATATACTCAAAGGAATATATCTTATGTGGCAAGATGTATTTTTATATATTGATTATCGGTTATAAAATGAAGCTGATCAAGTAGAAGGAAGCCTACGAAAACCAAGGGGGAAAATCAAATGAGAGCTGCGGCGTTTACGAAGTTCGGAGGGCCGGAAGTGTTGAGAGCGATGGAGCTCCCGGAGCCGCACGCGGGTCCGGGGCAAGTCCGCGTTCGCGTGATGGCGGCCGGAGTCCAGCATTATGACTGTTCGATTCGGAGCGGCTGGACTCCGTCTTATGGAGTAACGGTGTCGTTCCCTCAGATTCCGGGGAACGAATTCGCGGGCATCGTCGACGAGGTCGGGGAGGGCGTAACCGGCTTCCCGGTCGGCAGCGAGGTGCTTGGCTTCTCCATACTAAATAGTTATGCCGAATACGTGGTCGTCGGCGCGGATCAGATCGCCCCGAAGCCGCGGAGCATGTCTTGGGAAGCGGCCGGCGGGCTGACCGGCAACGGCCAGGGAGCTCACATCGCCTTTAAGGCGATAGGCGTCGGCCCCGGCGATACCGTCCTGATCAACGGCGCGGCGGGATCGCTAGGCTCCATCGCCGTCCAGCTCGCGAGAGAGTGGGGCGCGGGGAAAGTGATCGGCACGGGGAGCGAGTATAACCACGATTATATCCGATCGCTAGGAGCCGAACCGATCACGTACGAGGAAGGATTGGCGGATCGGCTCCGGAGGCTCGCCCCGGACGGAATCGACTGCGCATTCGATACGGCCGGAGGCGAAGGGCTTGAGGCGGCCGTCGAACTCGTCGCGGACAAGAGCCGGATCTGCACCTTCTACGCGTACGATCGCATCGAGGAGCTGGGGCTCCGCATTGTCCGAGGCGAACGCACGGCCGCCCGCCTTGCGGAGCTGGCAGAACTTCATGTACAAGGCAAGCTTAGCCTTCATATCCGGCAGGTGTTCCCTCTGGAGCGCGCGGCCGATGCTCATCGGGCTATCGAGAGCCGTCATGGTCGCGGGAAGATCGTGTTGAAGGTGAACGGATATGAGTACATCCGGTAACCGTCTTCCGACGTTAACGGACATGAGAAACCATCGCGATTCGCGGACGTACGATCAGCAACGTCAGACTTCCGCGCAATAAATGTCGTGCCGCTTGAACAGCCTCATGGCTTGTTCCCCCATATAGGAAGGCGAATGCGGCATCCGGTTCGCGATCCACCACTCCACCGTTCCGACGAAAGCGGAAGCCGTGAACTGAATCGCGACTTCCGCGTCCATGTCTCGGTTAACTCCCTCCATATTCATCTGCTTCCGGATCAAATCCTTCGTAATTCCCAGCATGCATTCGCGAAACGCGGTCGTTTGCTGACTGGAGAGCATGGAAGAGAAAAATAGAAAATGGTTCTCGAAATAAACGAACAGAAACTTCAGCGCCTCCGCAGCTTCGGATAGATCCGTTATTTTTTGTTGGAAGGACTTATTCAGAGAACAAGCCGCGACCATTTGATTCAGATGATCCTCGATGCATTTTTCGAGCAGGTCGTACTTGTCCGCGTAATGAAGGTAAACGGTCGCACGGTTGACGTTCGCCTGATCGGCAATTTCGTTGATGGTGATCCGCTCGAATTCCTTCTTGGCGAATAGATCCAGGAATGCCCGGTTGATAGCCTCCTTCGTCCTTGTAATGCGACGATCATTCTTGACTTTGACCTCCATGGACAGGTCGCCTCCTAGCATTTATCGACAATTTGCGAATGAGTGTCGTATATGATACGGATCCGCGCGGATTAACGATTGATTCCTCTCCGTCGCTCTATATAATCATAATCAACGGACGTTAAATATACAACAAGCGTTGCGCAACGCTCTAGATAACACTCTTCAATTAATCATTCGGGAGACGATGACCTATGGAAAATATAAAATCGAAAGTGGTTGTATTGACCGGAGCGACCGGCGGAATCGGGGAAGCGATCGCGAGACTGCTGGCCCGTCACGGGGCTAAGCTCGTATTGACCGGAAGAAAGGAAGATCGGCTGCAAGCTCTTGCCGGCGAAATCGAACGGGACGGCGGAGAAGCGATTTTCCGGACGGCCGACGTAAGCTCGCGACAAGAGATCCAAGAAGTAGCGCAGGCCGCCTTGCAACAGTACGGACGGATTGACGTGCTGATCAACAATGCCGGCATTATGCCCAACTCCTTGCTGAACGAACGGAAGGTCGACGATTGGGAGCGCATGATCGACGTGAACATCAAGGGGGTTCTGTACGGCATCGCCGCGGTGCTGCCCGCGATGAGGGAGCAGCAATCGGGGCATATCATCAACGTATCTTCGCTAATGGGGCACAAAGTCGTTCCCGTAACGGCCGTGTACAGCGCGACCAAGCATGCCGTCCGGGCGATCACCGAAGGCCTGCGCCAGGAAGAATCGGCAGCCTCCCGCATTCGGGCCACCAACATCTCCCCGGGAATGGTGGCGACGGAGACGGCGATCGGCGCGCTTCCGCCCGAATACCAAAATGTCGCGACTCCGGGAAGCGGACTGGCTCTATCGCCCGACAGCGTCGCCAGGGCGGTCGCCTTCGCCATCAACGAACCCGACGATGCCGCCGTAAACGAGATTACGCTTCGGCCCACCTTGCAAGAGATCTGATAAAAAGGAAGCGCAGGCCGTCCCTTCCGGGCAGCTTGCGCTTTGCGTTCTCACCACTTGCGAATAGCGACGATAAAACAAACCAGAGCGGCGATTGAAGTAAGCGTACGAACATGATTCCACGGCATCCACCCGTTCAGGTAGTCTTGCCACGCCCGCGCTCCATTCGGGCTCCTTGGATCGGCAACGGCCAGAGTATCGTTGAGAGGCACATTAAAGACGACCGTAACCAGAAAGGCGCCAACGAATAGGAGCACACTGCCCGCAAGCACATAGGCGGAGCTAGGAGATCCTATCTTGAAGAATGAAGCTATTCCCAAAATGACGCTCAGAACGGTTGCGCCCATGAAAACCGCGATGAACAGGGATCGTACGATATCGGTATTGATAGTCTGCATGGCAGAAATGCTCTGTTCTGCCGGCAGGCGGGATAACGCGGTCATTACAAAGGTCGAGAAAGCGAAAAAGATGCCGGCCAGCAGCCCCGATCCGATTGCGGAAGCAAAAGTAAGATAATAAAGGATACCCATGGATATACCCCCCGATAGAAAGCCCCGACAACCGCACGGATCGTCGGGACTACGCCATAATCATCCTATTAATTCTAACTAATTTTAATAGCCATCGCTTGAGCTTTGAGACACAGCTCCGCCGCCAGGAATGCGTGATCCTGCGTCATCGCGTTCTCGGTCCGGTTCAAGCAATCCAGAATAAGCTCTCCGAAGAAGGGATACCCGATCTGTCCGCTCACCTGATAGTGGAATTCTCCCTCTTGATTGACCAGGTACACGTGATTGCCGGAGCTCTCCCGACCGATATCGATATACTTTCTCAGCTCGACGTACCCTTCCGTTCCCAAGATGACCGTGCGCCCGTCTCCCCAGACGCCTAACCCATCAGGGGTGAGCCAGTCCACCCGGAAGTAGTTCGTCGCGCCGTTATCCCCTAACAACGCGGCATCGCCGAAGTCGTCAAGCTCCGGATATTCGGGGCAGCTGTAGTTCGCGATCTTGCTGTGCAGCACCTTTGCGTTCTTGCATCCGGCGTAGAAGAGAAACTGCTCGATCTGATGGCTGCCGATGTCGCAGATGATCCCTCCGTAATGCTCCTTCCGGAAGAACCACTCCGGCCGCGACGGCGCATTCAATCGGTGCGGGCCGAAGCCCGTCACTTGAACGACCCGGCCGATGGCCCCTTGCTCGATAAGCTGACCGGCGTAAACGGCCGATTCGACATGCAGCCTCTCGCTGTAATAGACCATGTACTTTTTGCCCGTTTCGCGGACCTTGGCGCGAGCCGCCGCCAATTGCTCCAGGGTCGTGAACGGCGCCTTGTCCGTAAAATAATCCTTGCCCGCGTCCATCGCCCGCAAGCCTAACGCGCAGCGTTCGGACGTTATCGCGGCGCCGGCCACCAAGCGTACTTCCGGATCCTCGAGAACTTCCTTCTCGGAAGAAGCTATCTTCGCTTGAGGGTACTTGCTCTTGAAGGCCTCCGCTCTGGCGGGGTCGCGATCGTATACCCACTTCAGCGTAGCGCCCGCTTCCAGCAAGCCGTTCACCATGCCGTAAATATGGCCGTGGTCGAGCGCGACGGCCGCGATGACGAATTCTCCGGGCTTGACCACCGGGTTGGGCTTCCCCTTCGGGGCGTAGTTCATTCCGTCGTTCTTCTGCATGCCGATCGTCCCTCCGCGTCTGTTAATTGTCCTTCGCCTCGTAGCTGCTGCCGGTCGTGATGGCTTGCGGGGCGAAATTTTCCACATGGCCGCTTTTCTCATAGAAATGGGTCACGTTCCTCATTAAGCCTTCGCTCGTATAGAACGGATCGTCTTTGGCCAGAGGAAGGCTGACCTTCTCTCCCGTGCTCGCGGATTTATAGATGCTCATGATCAGCTCCAAGGTGCTCCGGCCGCTGTCGCCGTCGATCAACACCGGTTCTCCCGTCTCGATGGCGGATAGCACGTTGTCGATCTGCGCCGCGTGGCCTTCGTATGGAAGATCGGGCAGTCGCTCATGCAGATCGTGAATCTGCCCTTCCAACTCCGAGTTGCGCACGGGGAACCCGTTCGGCAGCGATGTCGAGGCCGTTACCTTCCAAGGCGCCGAGATGCGGGCATGCTGCCCTTGGAAAATAATCTGCTGCTCTTCTCCGTGATGGACCACCGAGCTCGTCAGCTGTCCCAGAGCTCCGTTCGGATAACGAAGCAGCGCGATGGACAGGTCCTCCACCTCCGCGTTATCGTGCGCGACATTGCTCATGAACGCTTGAACCTCGCTAGGACGACCCAGCATCCAGAGCAGCGCGTCGATATGATGAACCGCATGGTTCAGCGTGGGTCCTCCGCCTTCCTTCTCCCATGTGCCGCGCCACCACAAATCGTAATAGCAGTGCCCTCTCCACCAGAAGGAATCGACCTGCGCGTGAAGGATGGGGCCGGCCATTCCGCTGTCCAGCACTTTCTTCAGCTTCATGATCGGGTTCCGGAACCGATTCTGCGCGACGACGGACAGAACTTTGCCGTTCATCCGCGCGGCTTCGATCATGGCGTCGCATTCCTCAAGGGAAGAAGCCATCGGCTTCTCGACGAGGACATGGCTTCCCGCGTTCAGGAAATCGATCGTCGCCGGCGCGTGGGAATAAGGCGGCATGCACACGGACACGAGATCGATCCCGTCCCCGAGCAGCTCCTTGTAATCCCGGACAACCTTCGCTTCGAGTCCATATTGCTCTTTCCTGGCTTCGGCCTTCTCGGGATAAAGATCGCACAAGGCGACGACCTCGCAGCGATCCTTAAATCGCAGATACCCTTCGATGTGGCTCGACGAGATCGCTCCCGCCCCTATGATCGCTATCTTCAACATCGCTTCTCCCTCCAGGCAATCGGTCTTCCTACAAGGATAATAGCCTATCGGGGAGAATCGTTGTGCTCTTGCAAGGGGGAGAAAATAACGCTATATTGCGGTTATGAGGACGGATCGGCGGGAGGAGACCATGGTGCCGTTTGTTGCGATGAACTACAGCGAGGAGCCCCTGCATTTCGCCTATAAACGCAAGAGCGTCAACAACGAGCATCGGGAGACGTTCCATTCCCACCTTGGCGTCGAGATTCTGTACATCCATCAAGGCCGAGGGACCATGATCGTGGGCAACGTCCGCTACGAAATCAAGCCGGGCATGCTCTGCATTTTCCAACCCTATCAGCTTCATCACCTGCAGTTCGATTATTCGGAAGGTCAAGCGTTCGAACGCTCCCTTGCCATATTCGAGCCGACCCTGTTCGAAGCCTATTTCGAGAAGTGGCCCGCTCTCCATTCTTTCTTCGCCTTTATTTGCGAGGGCAAGCTGCCCTATCCCTGCCTTTATGGCGTCGATGTTTCCGATCTTCTGGACACGCTGTTCAACGATATGAACGACAAGCTAAGCTCGCTGTCCGAGACCGAGAGGCACGAAGAGGCTTCTTTGTTTCTCGTTCTTCTTTTTCGTGCCGTTAAGCAGTTATGGGAGAAATCGAGCGAGCAGGCCGCCGCCTATCCGGCTCGCCGCAAGCCTTACCCTGTGGAAAAGATGCTGAGCTGGATCGAGGCTAACTACACGGTTCCGTTTCGGCTGGAGGAGATGGCCAAATCCCTGCATCAGTCCCCTTATCACTTGTCCCACTTGTTTAAAGAGGCCACCGGAATCAGCATCACCGAGTATCTCGCCACCCGAAGGATTCACCAGTCCGTTCTATCGCTGACGACGACAAATAAACCGATCTCTCTCATCGCGGAGGAGATCGGCTTAACGAATTGCTCTTACTTCTGCAAGCTATTCAAATCCCGTATGGGAATCACGCCTCATCAGTACCGCAAAAAATGGGCGAAGCATTAAACCGCTATCCGAATTAGACTCCATGGACGCGTATGGAATTTCGTATCCAGCCTATTCGGCACGCCTAGCTGAATGCTCGCCTCCCCATGTGCTGTCTGCTTCGATTCTAGAGTGGATTGCGCTTTTTCTTTAGTTTGTCCACCAAATCTTTACTTTGACCTCTACATGAAAGGGGTTTCATATAATAGATTAGGGGGGAACCGAAAGGGTACCGTTTACGAAAGGGGGCCGGATGGAACCAACGGAGCAACGTACTTAGGAAGAAAAAACGCTGCAAAGGAGAATGATTCATTGAAGATCCGAGACAAGAAGAAGACTTGGTCCAAGTTCACCGTGCTCAGCGTTTCGACAGCCTTGTTCACAGCCGGCTTCCCGTTTACGGCGGCGGCCGGGGACACGTGGCCCTTCGCCGGAGACCAGGCGCAAGGGGCTAACCAGCCAAGCGTTCACGGCTACACGAGCGGCCATATTGCCGACTGGAGCCCCGAACGCGACCCTTACGCGGAAATGCTCCGCTCCCATGTCCCGCTTCAACGGCGGATCGCTCCTCTAGCTTCTACTCAGGCCAACCCGAATCTGGACCCGAACGTCCAAATGACGAACGTCAGCGGCGATTACGGGAATGCGTTTATCGAGAACGCTCCTTACACCAACAAATTCGCCCAATATCATTTTAACTTCTGGCAGTATGTCGATTACTGGTCTCCTTGGCACGGAACCGCCACGGCTTACACCCCTCCCGAATATTACGACGAGCTGGCCCAGAAGGATTGGCAGCAGAAATGGTTCGAGTTCGGCATGCTGAATATCCCGAACCCTACTTACACGGACGCGGCGCACAAGAACGGAGTGATGGCGCTGGCCGGCATCTTCTTCTCCAATAACGACCGCGGCCAGCAGACGTACAAGCAGATGATCGTTAAGGACAAGAAAGGCAACTACCCGGTCGCGGAAAAATTGATCGAGATGGCCAAGTATTTCGGTTACGACGGGTACTTCATCAATCAGGAGGAGCAGAATCCCAACGTCGCCACGGAGGATATTCCCGATTACGTCGGATTCATGAAAGCGCTTCAGGATGGCGGGCTGTACGTTCAATGGTACGACTCGCTGAACACGGCGACCGGCTCCAACACGTTCGCCCGCACCTTCAACGACAACAACATCTCGTTCCTCTACGACAAGGCCACGGGCAAGCAAGTGTCGCAGTCCTTCTTCTTCGATTACGGAATGGGGAACACCCAGATCAATTCGGCCGCCTCCTATCTGAACAACCTGAACGGCCAATACGGCACCGATTTCGACTTGAACGATGTCGGCTTTGCGGGCCTCGAAGCCGGACGCGACCGGTTCAAGAGCGTCAACGGCACCGCGCTGAAGAACAAGCTGGACGCAAGCGGCGTGCCGCGTCTCAGCCTGGCGACGCTCGGAGCGGACTTCGTGCACGCGGGTCTGGACGAGGATATGAACCTGAGCTGGCCGGTTCGGCATCGCGCGGAGAACGATTACCAGTGGATGACGGCCCTGCGCGAGCAGCTCTGGTGGTCCGGCCCGAACGTCGATCCGGCGAATACGGCGGTCTCCCGGACGAATACGGTTGCGGACGTGTATGCCGACAACCGGTATTGGCCGGGCATCTCTTCGGTCATCGCCGAACGCTCGGTCGTCGGGGGCGCGAACTTCTATACCGATTTCAACACGGGACACGGCCTCTCCTACTATCGCGACGGAGCGGTCTCGAACCCGGCCGAATGGTCGAACATGAGCCTGCAGGACGTGCCGGTCACCTGGCAGTGGTGGCAGGATACGGCCGGCAGCCGGCTCGCCGTCGACTTCGATTACGGTCCGGAGTACGACCTGGGAGATTCGGGCCGCCAAGCCTACGAGCAGATCGGCGCTTACAACGGAGGAAGCTCCCTTGTCGTCAGCGGCAAGCTGGACGCGGAGACGTTCCTGCGCCTGTATAAGACCGAGCTGAGCGTCAACGCGAACTCGAAGCTGTCGATCGCGTTCAACAAGCCGGATACGGACTCTTCCTCCATGCAGATCGGGCTGATCTTCGCCGATCGGCCAGGGGAGGTCGCGAAGGTTCCGGTTCCGAACAGCGGGGAAGCGACCGGCGGCTGGAGCACGGCCGAGTTGGACCTCGGCGCTTATGCGGGCCGATCGATCGCGGCCTTCGGCCTTGTCTTCGCTCCGGGAGACGAAGCCGCCAATGCGTACCAGATGAATATCGGGGAGATCCGGATCCATGACGGCTCCGCCGTACGCCCTGCCGCGCCGAAAGGCCTCGAGATCGAGGAAGCGTTCGCCGGCACCGGGGAAATGAACATCCGCTGGAACATGAACGACAACTACGGGACCGTCAAGCAGTACAACGTCTATGTCAACGACACGTTCGTCGGCGGCAAGTACGACGAGGTCTTCTACATCAAGAATCTCCCGGCCCTGTCCGGCACGATTAAAGTCGTTCCGGTCGGCGCGGACGGGCTGGAAGGCGAGGCCGCCGTTCTTCCGTTCGACCTGACGAAGACGGTGTCGGACGTTCAGGTCGAATCGACGGAGGACGGCAAGCTGACCGTCCGCTGGACCAACCCTTCCGAGCCCGCGGGCAATCTGAAGATCAACGTCGAATCGGTCCATTGGACGACGTCCAAGAAGCCGGTCAAGGAGAATAAGGTCGTATCCGCAAGCGCCACCTCCGTCACCTTCGACAAGATGCCGGTCAACGGGGACGAGTTCGTGGTGACGATCGCTCCCAAACGCGCGGACGCGGTGGCGGTGAGCGGCACGTTTATCGACAAAGTCGCCGAGCCTTATGCGGAAGACTGGTATTGGGAAGGCGATACGCTCCACCTGCCGATGCCGGAGACGAGAGACTGGCGATATCTGTACGTCTACGAGAACGGGGTACTCCATTCCTTCCCGACCACCTACGGCGTGGGGAATAAAGACCGGATCATCCGCGGACGGAGCACGAAGGCCAGCCTCGAATTCGCTTCGACGGCCGAGAACGTGTACGTGGCGCTGGAGGATTACGCGGGCAACCGATCGGAGCCGGTCGTTCTTAGAGGCGACGATCAATAAATCTTAGAAATAGCGGCACTCTTGGACAAGCAGAAAGTCCTTGGGTGCCGCTGTTTGATTCTCAGCTTCGCGCCATCGCATTCGCCTTCCGAACGGAGGGCGAGTAAAATACGTCGCCATGCATATGCTGAATGTTATCCCAGTTGCCGGGATTGGTCGTATCTGGAGAGCGGTGCTCCAGAATGGCCTGATATAGGGCGGTTTTTTGTTCCAAATGGGCAATGTGCCGTTTGGCTTCTTCGAGCTGGACGAGCGCCGCCTCTTTATGCTCCATCATGAGCGCGTAGCGTTGCGGAACGGTCGAATCTCCTTCGAGACAGAGATCGACGTACGTTTTAATGGCTTCAATCGGCATCCCCGACTGCTTGAGGCATTTAACGCCATGCAGCCAGTTGATCGATTCCTCGTCGAACATCCGAATGTTGTTTTGATCGCGCTGTACGCTCGGCACCAGGCCTTTGTCCGTGTAAAAGCGCACGGCGTGCTCGGTGAGTCCCGTTAGTAAGGCGGCCTCTTTAACCGTATGCATGCGTAACCCTCCTTGAAAAAAAGTTCAAAATACCACTTGCCTTCGTGTAACACGAAGGCGATAGGCTTATTTTAACGCAGATCGGCCGTAAGCGGAATTCCGGATGCGGTTCCCGAATTCCGGGGTACGCGCCGTTTGCTGTTATCTATTGAACAATGGGAGGAATTATTCAATGCAAACCGTAACCTTGAACAACGGAGTGAAAATGCCGATCATCGGCTTCGGTGTCTATCAAATTCCCGATGCTGAAGAATGCGAGAACGCGGTATATGAAGCGCTGACGGCCGGTTACCGCCTGATCGACACCGCCGCCGGTTATCTGAACGAAGAGGCGGTCGGACGCGCGATTAAACGCAGCGGCGTACCGCGCGAGGAGCTGTTCGTCACGACCAAGCTCTGGGTTCAGGATGCCGGCTACGAGAGCGCCAAGCTGGCGTTTGCCAAATCCCTGAAGAAGCTGCAGCTCGACTATCTCGACCTGTACCTTATTCACCAGCCGTTCGGCGATTACTACGGCGCATGGCGCGCGATGGAAGATCTGTACCGCGAAGGCAAGATCAGGGCGATCGGCGTCAGCAACTTCCTGCCCGACCGTCTGATGGACCTCATCGTGCATAACGAAATCGTTCCCGCGGTCAACCAGGTCGAAACGCATCCATTCTACCAGCAGATCGAGAGCGCGGCTTTTATGAAAGAGCAGGGAGTGCAGCACCAGTCGTGGGCGCCGTTCGCCGAAGGACTGGGTAACATGTTCGGCAACGAAGTGCTGGCCTCGATCGCGCAACAACACAACAAGTCCGTCGCCCAGGTCGTGCTGCGCTGGCTTGTTCAGCGTGAAATCGTCGTCATTCCAAAATCGGTGAGAAAAGAGCGAATCCTCGAAAACTTCGACATTTTCGATTTTGAGTTGAGTACGGACGATATCGAACGAATTTCCGCCCTCGATACGCGGGAAACTCTTTTCTTATCCTACCACGATCCGAAATTCGTCAAGATGCTGGGCACCTTGAAAGTCGATCTGTAACCCTTGATCCAACCGCAAACTGTAGGCGGTTAATGTTATTATATTTGGGGGTGTTTTATCTAACAGTGGGTTCGGGGAGGGCGTCGGCATGGACAAGAATTCTGTTTATCGAACAAACAGCTTCTATTGGGATACGCAAGGAAATGACTTCCTGAGAGCAATCGTTCTACCTTTTTACGGAGCGTTCGTCTCGGATGAAAAGTACCGGCTTTTTGGCGATGTCTCGGGGAAGAAGCTGCTGGAGATAGGCTGCGGAAACGGCCAATCCTTGCAATATCACGGGGAACGCCAAGCATCTGAGCTATGGGGTGTAGATCTATCGGAAAAACAACTCGAAAAGGCAGCGCAGCATTTGAAGGCTCGCGGTCTGTCGGCAAAATTAATCCGTTCTCCCATGGAGGAAGAATGCGGCATCCCCGCGGATTATTTCGACTTTGTATATTCCATTTATGCCATAGGGTGGACCACCGACCTCGAGGGTACTTTCCGCCGGATCGCTGCTTACCTTAAAAAAGACGGCGTATTTATCTTCAGTTGGTCTCACCCTATACACAAATGCGTCGTTGCAGAAAATAACAGGCTTGTTTTTAACAAAAGTTATTTCGATGAATCCTGGTACTCGGTGCCTCTTGATGAAGGCGAGCTAACCTTATCGGACCGTAAGCTGTCGACCTATGTGAACGCGTTGGCTAAAGCGGGATTTGTCATTGAGCAAATGATCGAGGAATCCGATGTTGAATTGATGCAATCGCGGGACGATAACAGCGATTTAGCTCAAAGAGCAAGGATGCTTCCAGTCACTTTCGTAGTCAAAGCAAGGAAGCTGTAGGTTTATTCCCGGCACTCAAGCAAGGGAAGTTCTAACGTAAATGCATAATGGCCATTATCATATTCGAGCGTCAGACGACCGTCTTGGCGTTCCGCAAGTTGCCTTGCAATTGCAAGTCCTAAGCCGGCACCCGCTTGAAGATGGGAATGATGCTCCATGTTCTCCGTCTTGTAAAATCGATCGAAGAGTTTGGCTTCTTGCTCCTTGGTGATCCGTTCTCCCTCGTTTGTTATGGTCAGATATACGGATGTTTGGTTAGAGGTTAGATGAACATCGATGAATTTAGGGGTTGTTGAATATTTGAGCGCATTCATCAGCAGATTATCTAGAATTCGAGCTACCTGCTCGGGGTCGATATGGACGGCTGCCTTTTGAATCCCGATCTGCGATTGAACAACGGCATGATGTTCTTCGGCAATGGGCACGAACTCGAACAAAACCTGCTCCAATAGCTCGCGCATATCCGCTCGTTGCTTCGCCAAAGTCATGTTCCCGGAAGTTAGCCGAGTGTAGATAAACAGATCGTCGATCAGCTTTTTTAACTGCTGGGCCTTGCTGAAGGCATTGTTTACGAAGCGATCGTATTCGTTCTCGTCTAAATAGGATCTTTGGCGAAGCAAATCCAAATAGCCGATCATGCTTGTTAGCGGAGTACGAAGATCGTGAGAAACGCCTGTAATGAGATTCATCTTAGATTCCTCCGCTTCTTTTTCCTTTATTTTCTGCGCGGCGAGGTGTTCGGCCATCTTGTTCATATTTCGGGCCAAAGCGCCTAATTCGTCTTCGCGAACAACGGGAACCCTATACTCGAAGTTACCTTTCGAGATAATGTCGAGCCCTTCCGAAAGAACCGAAAAATACTTAATAATACGTTTAGTAAGAAGATAGAAGAGAAGAAGAAAAATCATGGTAAAAACGGCTACCGATGCAACGACTAAGAACGGAATGTACTCAAGCTTTCCTTGAGCTGTGGTCGAATCAATCAACCGCCCGATGAACCCGATGACATACAAGCTAAGAAAATACGATAACACGATGGTCAGGACCATGGCCCCGAGAAAGGAGTACCGTACGCTCCGCCTAATTCCGAAATGCTTAGTTATCCATTTTATAACCAACACCCCATACCGTCTTGATGTATTCCGGCTTCCTCGGATTGAGTTCAAGCTTCTCCCGCAGATTTCGGATATGAACCATTACCGTATTGTCCGAATAACCGACTCGCTCTTTCCATACGGACTCGTAGATCGCATCGGCGCTAAATACATGTCCTGGGCTAGCCGCAAGCAAACGCAGGATTGCAAACTCTAAGGGCGTCAGCATGACCGGTTGGCCCCGGATCGATACAAAGTGCTTTGCCATGTCGATAACGAGCTCTCTAATGGCGATCTGGTCGTGTGCGGCGTCTTTCGCGGCGAGCATTCTCTGTCGCCTTAGCTGCGCCTTTACGCGGGCAATTAGCTCCATCGGGTTGAATGGTTTCGTGACATAATCGTCCGCGCCTGTCGTTAGCCCCATGATCTTATCCATATCTCCTTCCTTGGCGGAGAGCATGATAATGGGGACGGAAGATCTTTCTCGGATGCGCATGCATGCTTTTATGCCATCCATTCGCGGCATCATGACATCCAATATGATGAGATCTACTTCCCGCTGCTTAAGAACATCGAGCGCGTCCACTCCGTCGGAGGCTTCAAGGACCGAGTGACCTTCATTGCGCAAGTAAACGTGGATAACGTCCCTGATTTCCGTATCGTCATCTACGACTAGAATGACGCTCATTTTACTCTCTCCTAGAATGATGAAATTTATGGTTCGCCTTCCTACAAACATAAACAAACGCAGGGGGGATATTCAAGGGGACTGCCGAGATCCTTTCAATCTCGAAATGCTCCGCGAACAGTTTTCTCATTTGCAAAGAGTATTGAAAAGCGATCAATTTGCCTCCCGGCTTAAGCGCCTCTTGGCACTGCTGAACCAGTTGGAGCCGCATGATAGGGGAAAAGTTGTAAAAGGGCAGTCCGCTAAAGATGTAATCGACTTCTTGTACATTGTGCTTCTTCAGTTGGGCAACTAACCTCAATGCGTTGCTTTCCCTAATGAACTGGGGAAAATCCTGTTGAAGCCGTTCCCCCATCTCCTCCTCTTTCTCGAAGAGAATCACCTTGCTTTCAGGCCTTGCGCGTTCCGCGATTACACGCGTAATCGCGCCGGTGCCTGACCCTATTTCAACGATATTTCCAGCTTGCTCCCACTCGGCCGCCTCAACCATACGATTGGCTAAAAACCGCGAACTTGGAACGACGCTTCCGACATATTTAGGATTATGAATAAACTTCTTAAAGAAAAGAAGAGAATGATTCTTAAACATTTTATCCCACCTCATTGAACTGTTAGAAACAAGATCAGTTTAGATAAAACAACTTAGTTCCTGCTTAGGATCTTTCTGAAGAAATCCTGAAGATTCGGATCCGGAAAAATCGAGAAATAAAAAGAACTCGCCTTATTTAAAGGCGAATTCTTTTTTAATGAGAAATTGAATATAAAGGCGTTCATTCTCAGCAATTTAAGGCTATTAAACAGTGCATTGAGCAGTAAGGCAAGGACAGCGATCATGGCGCCAAAAACGATAGCAGGGAACAGCTCGGCGGGATCTGCTCCCTGTTGCTTTGAATCTCCATTAAAGAATTGCCTCGGCCTGAAGAATAATTTCCTTAACGATCTCGGCTGCGGTCTGGCCGGATGCGAGCATTCGCAGTCCCTGCCCCGCCCAAAGCGACATATATTCCGGGTTGTTCTGCTTAGCGGATTCATTGCGAATATCTCGCGTAACGGTATTCTGAGTAGGGAAGGGAAGCGGCGGGATTCCGTTCGTCGACCAAATCTCGGTGAACTTGTTGGCAACCCCTCTTGCCGGTCGGCCGGAAAAGGCGGTAGTCAGAACCGTGCTTTCTTCCGTACTCGTTAGCAATCTGCGCTGGTAGGCCGGATGAGCTCCCGATTCGAGAGCCGTCAGGAATCGCGTTCCAAGCTGTATGCCCTGCGCTCCGAGCGCCAGCGAAGCGACGAGGCCGCGGCCATCCATTATGCCTCCTGCCGCTACGACCGGTATTCTTACTCGATCGGCAATTTGCGGGACAAGCGCCATGGTGCCGATATTGGCTCCTAACGGACGGTTAGCAAGGTCGAACGTCCCGCGATGACCTCCCGCTTCGCTGCCTTGGGCCACGACCGCATCGGAGCCGGCCCGCTCCGCCAAGATCGCTTCGTCGACTGTCGTTACCATAGTAACGACCTTAATATTCGCTTGTTTGGCTTGTTTCATGAAGGGCTCGGGAAGCACGCCGAACGCCGTGCTGATGACGGGAACGCGTTCCTCCAACAACACGGAGAACTGCTCTTCGAAATAATCCGGCGAACGCGCCTCTTGGTCGGCGATTGGCTTTAACCCGAGACTCGACCGTATTCGGTTTAGTTCATGCTGGACTTCTGCCGTTCTCCGATTATCGTCGGATACCGATAGGCTGAACAGGTTGACGCCGAACGGCTTCTCCGTAGTCTCGCGAATGGTCCGAATGGCGTCCCGTATTCCATTAGGCTCCATATAGGCAGCTCCCAGAGTCCCTAAACCGCCGGCATTCGAGACCGCCGCCGTTAAGGCGGCTGTCCCCGGCCCTCCCGCCATTCCAGCAAGGAAGATCGGATATTCGATGCCGAATAGCCGACACGCTTCGGTTTTAAGCGAAATAGTCATGCCCTTCCCTCCATTTTTACGCCGCTTGCCGTTTGAATGCGCGCACCGCAAACAGATAGGCGACGATCAATATCCCTAAGCACCACGCAAGCGCGATCCATATCTCGTTGCCCACCGGCTGTCCGGACAGCAGCGCGCGGATAGCTTCCACGATCGAGGTCACGGGCTGGTTCTCGGCGAAGGCGCGAACGACCTTCGGCATCGAATCGGTCGGCACGAACGCCGAGCTGATGAAGGGCAGGAAGATAAGCGGATAGGAGAACGCGCTTGCGCCTTCCACCGATTTGGCTGTCAGTCCGGCAATCGCCGCAACCCATGTCAAAGCCAGCGTAAACAACAGGAGGATACCGGCTACGGCAAGCCAAGGCAGGACCCCTGCAGACGAGCGGAAGCCCATAACGAGCGCTACCAGAATAATAACGACAAGAGAAATGGCGTTGGATACCACCGAGGTCAGCACGTGTCCCCACAGCACGGCGGAACGCGCAATCGGCATGGTGTGGAACCGCTCGATGATGCCCCGTTGCTTATCCAGAAACAAGCGGTATGACGTATAGGCTATACCGCTTGCAATAGCGATCAGCAGGATACCGGGCAGCAGGTAGTTCACGTAGTTATCCGTGCCGGCTTGAATGGCGCCGCCGAACACGTAGACGAACAGCAGCATCATCGCAATCGGAGTGATACAGACCGTGATGATGGTGTCCATGCTGCGGAAAATATGACGCATGGAACGTCCAAGCATAACGCTCATGTCGCTGAAAAAGTGATTCTTTACCGTCTCCATTTACATGGCCTCCTTCTTGCCGACGATGGCGAGGAAGATCTCCTCCAACGACGGCTGTTTCTCCACATATTCCACCTTCGCTTGCGGGAACAGCTTCTTCAGCTCCGAGAGCGTGCCGCTCGCGATTATTCTGCCTTCGTGCAGAATGGCGATTCGGTCGGCAAGCTGCTCCGCCTCCTCCAAATACTGCGTGGTCAGAAAGATCGTCGTGCCGCCGCCCGACAGCTCCTTGACGGTCTTCCATACCTCGATGCGCGCCTCGGGGTCAAGTCCGGTCGTCGGCTCGTCGAGGAACACGATCTTCGGTTGGCCCACAAGGCTCAAGGCGATGTCGAGCCTGCGGCGCATGCCGCCCGAATAAGTAGATGCCTTTCTATCCGCGGCATCTGTCAAGCCGAAGCGTTTAAGCAGATCGTCCGCAACCTGGCGCGGATTTTTAAGATGCCGCAGCTTGGCGATCAGGATAAGATTCTCCCGCCCGGTCAGTATCTCGTCCACGGCGGCGAATTGCCCGGTCAAACTGATCGATTGCCGCACATGGTCCGGCTTGGACGCAACATCGAATCCGCCCACGGTAACGATTCCGTCGTCTTGCTTGAGCAGCGTGGTAAGGATTCGGATCATCGTCGTCTTGCCCGCGCCGTTGGAGCCGAGCAGGGCGAAAATGCTGCCCTTCTCCACCTCGAAATCCACGCCCTTCAGAACATGAACTTGTTTATAGGACTTTCTCACGCCTTTCACTTCGATTGCTTTTTCCATCTCGATATCCCCCCTCTTTACCTTTTTTTATCCGTAACCTTTTTCATGGCCTTGCTAACGGCTTGATTAACGGATTCTTGATAGAGGTCGGCGTAAGTTTTGGAATCTTTGATGAGATCGTCGCAGAAGGCCGCTACGTCTCGGCCCGTCACTTCGAGCACGCCTTTCCCCGAGGCCGCTCCTTCTTCGAATAGATCGACAATCCCCGAGAGCAAACCCGTCCCTTCGGTTAGCTCGACAGGGCCGACCTTAAAGAGGTATTTTTGAATCTCTTTATAAACGATCTGATAATCCTGCGGGAGCGCTTTGACGCGCGCCACGTGCGCTCGCCACTCTTTTTTGCCTTCGATGATATCTCTTATGCTCATTCGATTCCCTCCTATTTGCCTAATTTTTTGGCGATATTCTTGTTGAGCTGCTCGCGCCACTTGTCGCGGTAAGACTTTGCCCCTTCTTCGCCGGCCAGCGCCGAGCAGAAGCCTGGGATATCGTCGCCCAGTACCTCTTGGATACCCTGGCCGTCCGCCGCCGCTTCTTCAAGGAGACCAAGCACGCCGTCAAGAATGGGCATGAGGTTGCGGCCGGTGAAATCGGAGTGCTGCCAAATATTTGCATTCACTTTTTTCCATGCTTCTTGATAATCGGCCGGCAGCTTTTGGACTCGCGATTCGAAAGCCTTCATTTCCTTCGTCATGTCACTGCCGGTAATTTTCTCCCAAAAGTTCATTTGTTCTCCTCCTTTAACTCGTTCATTTTCGATGAGACGAACTCCCACTTCTCCCAGAACCTCCGCAGCTCCTCGCGCCCGGCATCGTTGATGGCGAAAAACTTTCGCGGCGGTCCCATGTCGGAGGGCTTCTTGGTGATCTCCACCAGTTTATTCTTTTCAAGCCGGATCAGTATGGTGTAGACCGTCCCCTCCACGACATCCGAGAAGCCGAGGGCGTTCAGCCGCCGCGTGATTTCGTAGCCGTAGGTTTCATTGCGGCTAATAATTTCAAGGACGCAGCCCTCCAGCACCCCTTTGAGCATTTCCGTTAGATTCTCCACCACAATCACTCCTTGCTACTCTGTATAACAGGTATGCAGTGTTACTTACTACTGCTATAAAGTAACACGTAGTAGCTGCCATGTCAATAGCATTTGCTCTGCAAAGGATTTTATATGCACGACTATCCTGCCTGCCTATTCGTTCAATGAAAACGGCAGCCGATCATCTAGCCGGCTGCCGTTGCGTCAAATAGTAAAAATTCGATCAAGAAAACAACAAACCCGCAATAAGCGCGTTTCCCGAGCGCGAGTTCAGATCAGGCTCTTATCCTCAAATCGCGTGGAAAGAACGACGAGGGTCGACGAGAAGCCGAACGCGTTGCAGGCTTCGAGGAAGCTCTCCAAGGTCTCGCCGGATTCCGTCACTACCTTCAATAAATAATTGTACTCCCCGCTGGTCCGGTAGAGATCGACGATCTCGGGCGCCGCTTCTGCGAAGGCTTCGAATTTCTTGCAATCGTTCGATTTGAACAGCACGAACGCGGTCGTATGCTTCCCGAGCTTAGACGGAGAAAGCTTCGCCCGGTAGCCCGATATGACTCCCCGCTCCTCCAGCTTGCGGAGCCTTTCCGTTACGGCAGGCTGGGACATCGCGATATTCCGGCTCATCTCGGAAACGGGGATCCTCGCATTCTCTTGAACGGCGGATAAGATTTTCAGATCGATATCGTCCATGGTTCGGGCACCTCGTTTAGGAAGGTTAGGGTTGAATAACGATGAATTTAAGGTTTCAAGCCCCGAATTCCTTAAACATCTTATTTAAGATAGTAAGCGGATTGCAATAAAATGTCACTAATAACCAGCGAGGGAGCGGAGAGCAATGACAGGGTACGAAGCGATAGCGGCAAATGGGGTAGATTTCTTTACGACCGGCGACGGAGTCCGGATCGCCTATCGAATCGATGGTTCGGCGGAAAATCCGGTATTGGCGCTTGCGAACTCCATCGCCACCTCGATGAGCATGTGGGACGGCCAGATCGAGGAGTTGTCCCGGCATTTCCGCGTGCTGCGCTACGATTACCGGGGCCATGGCGCCTCGGATACGCCGGAAGGGCCGTATTCGTTCGACCGGCTGGGACGGGATGTCATCGAGCTGTTGGACTTCCTTAAGATAGAACGCGCGCATTTCCTGGGGCTCTCGCTTGGCGGCGTCGTCGGACAGTGGCTGGGCATCCACGCTCCCGAACGGATCGGGCGGCTCGTTCTGAGCAACACCTCCTCTTATCTTGGACCTGCCGATCAATGGGAAGGCCTCATCGCCTCCGTTCTTCAGCCGAACAGCCTCCCCGAAATCGCCGATAGGTTCATGAAGAATTGGTTCCCTTCGAACATGCTGGAGTCGGAGAACGAGCTCGTCGAGACGTTTCGCCGGATGGTTCTCGCCACCCGTCCGCAGGGCATCGCGGGAAGCTGGGCGGCGATCCGCGACATGGACATGCGCAGGACGGCCGCCTTGATCGGCCATCCGACGCTGGTCATTGCCGGACAGTACGATACCGTGACGCTTCCCGGCCATGGCGAGCTCATCGCCCGGACGTTACCGAACGCCAAGCTCCTCGTACTGCCGGCGGTTCACCTGACGAACGTCGAATATCCCGCCGAATTCCTCGGCGCCGTGATCGAATTCCTGCAAGCGGAATAAAGTACGGTCCCCTGGTTTGCCGGAGAGTAAGAGGTGTAATACTAAGCGAAACCTCTTAATGGAAAAGGTGATGCGAAATGACGAATCTTGCCTCCGCCGACCAGGAAGCGATCGAGAAAGTCCGCGAGCTGATCAAAGACATCGATACGGCGATGCTCACGACGGTATCCGACGAAGGGCTGGTGTCGCGGCCGATGAGAACCCAGGATGTCGAATTCGACGGCGACCTCTGGTTCGTGACCAAGAAGGACACCGGCAAGTTCCATGAGCTGCTTCGGAACCGACAAGTCAACGTGGCTTACGCGGGCAAGTCCTTCGTGTCCATTCGCGGCGAAGCCGAACTCGTGGAGAGCCCCGAGAAGCTGAGGGAATTCTGGAATCCGGCTTACGAGGAGCTGCTGGAAGCCACCGCCGACGACCCGAACCTCGTTCTCATCAAGGTCAAAGCCGAGACCGCCGAGTACTGGGATACCGGAAACAAGTTCAAGATGGCGAAGTTCCTGTTCCGCAGGCTGATGGGCAAGAATACCGAAGGCACGGATATCAACCGGCTCGTGGAATTCCAGTAATATAGGATTAGCGGCAAAAACCCGCAAGAGGCGAGCTTCCTCGCACTCTGTTGCGGGTTTTTGTCATGAGCGGAAGGGATTCGGCATCGTCGGAGAAAATAAATAAAGCATTCCATTATTTCCCCCTGCTATAAAACCGGCTCGGCATCCGTCTTATAAGCGAAAGGAGGGGACGGCGGCGACATGGAGGAAGGCGCGCGGGTTCCCGAGCTGTTCCGGCGCTTGTTCCGGGAGCATTACCCCGGGGTGGCGCGGAAGCTTTATGCATTGACCGGCGATTACGCGGCGGCGGAGGACTTGGCCCAAGAGGTGTTCCTGCGGCTTTACCGGAACCCTCCGGAACGGCTGGAGGCCGTCGGTGCCTGGCTGCACCGGGTGCTGACCAGGGTAGGCTACGATTATTTAAGGCAACGGGCGTCCGACAAAGCCTTGCTGGCCAAGGAAACCGCCCATGCGGCGACTAGATCGGACGGCACCGTCCCCTCGGGAGAGACGGAGATCATCCGCGAGTGGGAGATCGAAGTGGTCCGCCGGGTGCTGCATAAGCTCTCGGATCGGGACCGAACCGCCCTTCTGCTTCGGGAGGAAGGGTACAGCTACGAGGAAATCGCGAATCGGCTTGGAGTGAGTCCGAAGATCGTCGGCACGCTGCTGGCCCGGGCGGGCGAACGGCTAAAGAAGAAGTACGGACAGGAGGAGGAGCGGAGCGATGGCGGACGAAACGAAGCGGACCGGCGGGGAAGCGGTTTTTGATCCGGATCGGGCTTGGGAGCGGTTCGAGAGACTCGCTGCCGGGGAACCGATTCCGGCGATTTGGCGGCAAGCGAACGAGAATCGGTATAGGGACGATAAGGATGGGGCGATAACGATGAACCAAACGGAATCATTAAGCTTGACGAAGGATAACGGGGCGTACGGGAACTGGAGAACGGAAAGGCCGGCGAAGCGCAGGCTGCGGAGAATATCCGCCGTTGCCGCCGCGGCCGCGGCGGCCGTCGTCCTGATCGCCACTCCGCTCGGCGACCGGGCGCTGGGCGCCATGCAGCAAACGTTCCGAATCCAGAACATGGTCGGAGTCGGAATCACGGCAGACGACTTGTCCTCCATCTCCGGCTTGCTGGAGCGCGGCTCGCCCGATGGAGAACGGAGCTTCGACTTGGCCCAATACGGCACCTTGACCCAATCGGGCGGCGGGGAAAGCCGAACCGTGGCCTGGGAAGAAGCGGAGAGCCGGATGGGCTCTTCCCTGCTCCGGCTGGACTCATCCGCCGCTCCCTCCTTCCAACCGGCGGCTATGCTTACCTTCCGGTTGAACGCGAAGGCGGTCAACCGGCTGCTCACCCGTTTGGGCGGAACCACCGAATTGCCTGACGAAGCGGACGGCAAATCCATCGCGCTCAGCATCCCGGACGGCGTCGCCTCGGAGGGCGAGCTGGCGGGCAAGCCGGCTCGGCTGCTTCAATTCGGCAAGCCGGAGCTGACGGTGGAAGACGGCATCGATGCGGGGACCGTCCGCGAGGCGATCTTGGGGCTGCCGGTGCTGCCGGACAGCCTGCGGACCAAGCTGGCCGCCATCGGCGATTGGCAGAGCACGCTCCCGATCCCGGCCCGGGACGGCGTGACCTCCAGCTTCCGGCTGGACGGACGCGATGCGGTCATGACCGCGGACGACAACCGTCGCTACCTCGTCTGGCTCGACGGAAGCCGAATCAGCCTGCTTAGCGTTACTACGCAGGACTTCCCGACGGAAGCCGCCTTCCGGCAGGCGGCGGAGGAGCTTGTCTCGCCATGATGATGATCGATACGGAGCAATTGACCAAGACCTACAACGGCCGCGGGGGCTGCCGCGGCATCACCCTGCAGGTGCCGCAGGGCTGCATCTTCGGCCTGCTGGGCCCCAACGGCGCCGGCAAGAGCACCTTCGTCAAGATGCTCGCCGGCCTTCACCGCCCGGATTCCGGGCGGGCCGCGGTGCTGGGGCATCCTCTGGGCCGGGCGGAAGCAAGGCGCAAGCTCGGGTATTTGCCCGAGCTGTTTCGCTTTCAAGACTGGCTGACTCCGGAGGAGGTGCTCCGCTTCCACGGCCGGCTAGGCGGGCTTAGCTCGAAGGACGCTCGGTCTTCGGCCTTCCGCAGCCGTATCCGGGAAGTTCTGGAGCTGGTCGGGCTCTCCGAAGCCGCGGATCGCCGGGTGGGCGGCTTCTCCAAGGGAATGCAGCAGCGCCTCGGTCTCGCCGCCGCCCTGCTGCTCGAGCCGGAACTGGTTATCCTGGACGAACCCGCTTCGGCGCTGGATCCTGTCGGCCGCTACGAGATCCGCAGCCTGCTGAAGAAGTTGCGGAACAAGGGCGTGACCGTTTTCCTTAACACCCATCTTCTCGAGGACGTGGAGGAGCTGTGCGACGAAGCCGCCTTCCTCTACGGGGGCGAACTGCTGGCGGCAGGTCCGCTGCATAAGCTTCTCGGAAGCGCCCAGGATGGCAGCGCCGGCGGAATGGGGTGGCGCTTCCGGCTCGGCGGCTGGCTGCCGGAGTCGTTGGCGGAAGTCAGAGACGCCGCAGGCGACGAGCTCTCTTCCGCGCTGAGCCTGGTCGAGTCCGATCCGAACGGCAATGCCCTCCTGTCCGCGCGCGTCGCCGACCGGGAACAGGCCGGCTATCTGGTCTCGGTATTCGTCCGCAGCGGACTCACGCTCTACGAAGCCGGACCCGAGACGAACAGCCTGGAGGACTGGTTCATCCGGATGGCCCAATCCAGGCAAGGAGGCGCTCCGCAATGACTATGTATATGACAGCAACGCTCAAGGAGCTGACCCGCAAGCGGGTTTTTCTCGTTACGCTCATTCTGACTCTCATCTTCATCGTTCTGTTCGCTTTCGGAGTACGGGAGCTGACCGGCCCTTCCGGGCTGACTCCGATCTCCTCCGCCGAACGGCTGCTGAACAGCATGGTCATGCTCGTGCTCGGCCTTTTTTTCTCCCAATTCCTGGCTGCCTTCTTCGTGCTCTTCACGACCATGGGAACCGTCACGGGCGAACAGGAGAGCGGCCTGCTGCTGGCCGTTGCCGCCCGCCCCATCCCCCGCTGGAAGCTGTATCTGGCGAAGTGGCTGGGCCACGCCGTCTGGATCGCGGCCTATAGCGCCGTCCTGTTCGTCGCCGTCGTCTGGACCGTCCGCAGCCAAACCGGAATTCCCTTGCTGATGGATGAGGTGCTGCGCAGCTTCGGGCTGTTCCTCTGGATGCCGCTCCTGCTCCTCTCGCTGACCATGCTCGGTTCCGTCTATCTGCCGATGCTGGGCAACGGGATCTGCTCCGCCCTGCTGTACGGCTTCGCTCTCTTCAGCGGGCTGATCGAAGGAGTCGCCAGCTACGGGGATTCCCACCCGGCGGTAGGCAAATTCGTCTTATTGACCGGTCTTATTCTGCCCACCGACTCGGTTTATCGAAGGAGTCTCTACGAGCTGGTGGGAGGAGGAGATTGGGCGGGGCTGGCGATATCGGACATGGGTCCGTTCTCCATCGCGAGCGTTCCGTCGAACGCCTTCCTCCTGTATTCCGTCTTGTACGCGGCGGTTCTGCTTCTGCTCGGGTGCCGGGCGTTCAGCCGGAAGGATCTGTAGCGCTCGGTCAACGTTTCCTTTGTTGCGCCAGCCAATCCATCAGCGTCATTTCCTTGCCGTTCTCCACGACCGGCTTGCCGTCGTAATCGAGGCGGCAGTCGTCGTTCAGGGCATGGATCCAGGAGAAATGTCCGTTGTAGACGTACGGCTCTTCCCCGTCCTCCGTAAACAAGCCATGGAGATCCGCGACTTGATCGAACAACGAGAAGTGCGCGTTCTTCGCTCCGGCCTCGATCAGCCGCTCGTAGGTCGGCACGGCCGTCTCGTCGGGTTTGACGATCGAATCGTCCTTGGAATGAGTAAACCATATCGGCAGATGCTTAATGGCCTCGAGCTGGGCATCCCCGATCGTTTCGTCGTACAGAGCCTCGCATACCGGATACGCCGCGGCGAAGTACTCCGGATAATCCAGGATCATCCGCATGGTCATAAAACCGCCGTTGGAGCATCCGCCGATATAGATTCGGTCCCGATCGATCGCCGCATCGTTCTTGGCGACGAACTCGTCGATCAGCGCCTTCAATGCCTTGCCGTACATGGATTTGCCCGTTCTTCCGTACTGTCCGCTACCATCGTCCAGCCAGAATGTAGGCGCCTGAGGAGCGAGGACGAACGCTCCGCCGAACTTGGCCTGGATATCGTCGCCGGCCAGGCTCACCACCTTGTTGCCCGCATAGGCGATCGTCGGATCCTGTCCGCCTTCCCCTCCTCCGTGGAGCCAAATAAGAAGGGGCCGTCTTCCGTTGCCGGTCTGCGGGACGAAGTAGCCGTATTTTAAAGGCAGCTCCTTATAAGACGAGATTCCGTGCAGGAAGGGCTGCGCTTCCTTCATGCGATTGTTCGCGCACTTATCGAAGACCAAGCCGGAGAGCGCCCCTTGTTCGCTAGGAATCTCCGCAATCTGGGTAATTCGGTAATCGCAGATGACGAATTCGTTCATTCCGTTCGGCGCGGCGATTCGCGACGTGACATCCAACGGCCTGTTCTTCAGTTCCAGCGTTACGAAGGCCCCCTCTTCCTTACGTTCGCCATTGGAGTCGGACGGATAGGCGTCCTTAACCGCGCAATAGCCCTTGCTCGGCACCTTCTTGTCCATCTCCGACCAGCTCAACGGAAGCATCAATAGATTGCCTTCCGCGTCCATTCGCTCCCCATAGACGTTAAAGCACTCCGGTCTCACCGCTGCCGCCTTCACGTTCGAGTTCACCGGCAGCACCAATTTCTTCACGAAAGGACCGAAGTCGGTGACCTCCGTGATCGCGTCGTAATATTTTCCCATTGTAGCTCCTCCTTTAATAGATTTCGGCTCCTCGCTCATCCCTTCACCGCTCCGATCGCGATTCCTTTGACGAAGTACTTCTGGAAGAACGGATAAGCGAGCAGGATCGGAACCACCCCGATCACGACGATCGCCATCCGGAACGAAGCGGTAGGCAAGTCCATGGAGCCGGAGGCTTGCGCGCTGAGCGCCGGATCGGTGGAGAGGAATTGAATATCCAACATGATTCGGTTTAAGATGTTCTGCAGGCTGAACAGCTTCGGATTCGTAATGTAAATGAGGCCGTTGAACCAATCGTTCCAGTAGGCGATTCCTTGGAAGAGGCCGATCGTGGCCAAGATGGGCAAAGACAAAGGCAGAACGATTTTATAGAAAATTCGGATTTCTCCCGCCCCGTCGATCTTCGCCGATTCGAGAATGGCCGGGGGAATCGTCGTCATGAAGAAGGTCCTCATGAGCAGAACGTTAAAGCCGTTAAGCAGCAAGCCCGGTATGAGCAGGGCGGCCAAGGTGTTTTTCAAGTCGAATACTTGCGTGTAAACGAAGTAGGTGGGAACGAGGCCCCCGTTGAACAGCATCGTAAAGAAGACATAGAAGGCAAGCGGATGGCGGTAAGGAAGATCCCTTCTCGAGATCGGATAGCCGAGCATGGACGTCATGGCCAGGCTGAACGCCGTTCCCGCGACGGTGATCAAGATCGTGATTCCGTACGACCGCAGGATGTCCGTCGATTCGTTCCACAGATAACGATAAGCGTCCAAGCTGAACTTCTCCGGGAAGAAGGAATAGCCGCTCTGCATGATGACCTTATCGTCCGTGAAGGAAGAAGCAAACAGCAGCAGGAAAGGCAGAATGCATGCCGCGGAATAGATCAGCAGGACGGTATGTCCGCCCCATTGCCACGCCCTGGCTTCGCGGTTGTGGTTCATCTGGTATCCCTCCTTAGAAGAGCGCGTTTTCCCGGTTGAATTTGCGGACGACGTAGTTCGAGAGCAGCACCAGAACGAAGCCGACGAGCGACTGGTACATCCCCGCCGCGGAAGACATTCCGATATCCCCCAGCTGCATCAATCCCCGGTAAACATAGGTGTCGATTACGTTGGTCGCGTTGAAGAGCGAGCCGGAATCCATCGGAACCTGGTAGAACAGACCGAAGTCCGAGTAGAAAATGCGCCCGATCGCAAGCAGCGTCATCATGGTGATCACCGGAGCGATGAGCGGAAGCGTAATGGAGCGGATCTGCTGCCGCTTGGAAGCTCCGTCCAGGGTAGCCGCCTCGTAATATTCCTGATCGATCCCGATGATGGCCGCCAGATACACCACGCACAGGAACCCAGCTCCTTTCCAGGTATGGATGAAGGTCAAGATATACGGCCAGTACTTGGGCTCGTTGTACCATGCGATTTCGTCCATCCCGAATAAGGGAAGCACCGTTTTGTTCAGGAAGCCGGTGTCCATGCTCAATACCGCATAACCGAGATAACTGACGATGACCATGGAGATCAGGTACGGCAGCAGAACGACGCTCTGATAGAATCGCGCCATCAGCTTGCTTCTGATCTCGTTGAGCAGGATGGCTACGCCGACGGCGACGATAAGATTCAGGACGATAAACGCGCTGTTGTAGAGAATGGTGTTGCGCGTGATGACGTAAGCGTCCGAGGTCTTGAACAGGTATTCGAAGTTCTTGAATCCGATCCAATCGCTGCCCAATATCCCTTTGCTGAAGTTAACGTCCTTAAAGGCGATGACCAGGCCGAGCATGGGAAGATAGTTGTTGATCAACAAATACAGCAATCCCGGGATCGTTAGCAAATATAGCGGAGCATACGTCTTGAGCAGCCGCATTCGCTTTCCGGCTTTGCGATTCTCCACTCTGGGTGCCTCCTCTTATCCCTTGTGTAGGACGACCCGATCGAACAAGCCGACCGGGTCGCTCTTGAGCGCTTATCCGTTTTGCCGCTTCCATTCATCCAGCTGCTTCTGTTTCTCCGCGATGATCTTCTCGATGCCGGAGGATTTCAGCTTGGCGATGAACTCGGGAAGGATCTTGTCCGGGTCCACGCTGCCGGTCTCGAGCGGCAGGGCATATTGATTGATCACGTTCGTCACCGCGGCGTATTCCGTCTTGACCGGGGAGGCGTCGAAGGAGAAGCCCAAGGCCGGAGAGCGAACGGCGTTCGCATTATATTCCGCCATCTTCTTCCACAGGTCCGGATCCTCGCCTTCGAAAATATAGGATTTCAGCTGATTGCCGAACATCCAGCCGAGGTTCAGGTTGTAAGCGACGGTAGTCGCGTCCACGCCTTCCGGATAAGCGATGATATTCTCCGATTTCTTCACGTAGTCCTTGCCTTCGATGCCCCAGTCGAACAGATTGATGATCTCCGTATCGCCGTACATGAGATTCAAGAATCGCATCGATTTCTCGGGATTTTTCGCGCTATAAGGGATTCCCCAGTTCACCGAGGCTACCGAAGAAGTTGTCGCATAGGCCTGGGTCAGCGAGATGACGGTCGCCGGCTCTTGGTATTCGAGCGAGGTCTGCCTCTCGTAACCGGGCTTCAGATTGGACAGCCGGGCGATTCCCTTGCCGGCCAAGATCAGCGCGTTGCCGTTATCCTTATTGGTGGCGGAATCCTTCATGATATAGCCGGCTTGGTACCACTCGCGCATCTTCTTCACGAAGGCCGCATATTCGGAAGACTCGTACAGATTGGCGACGGTCAGCCCGCCGCCGAAGTCCGGCAGGACGCCGATCGAATCGCCCAGCGGATCGAACCATCGGTGGCTGGCCAGGAAGGAGATTCCGGCGGATTGCGGCACGAGAATGGCGGGCAGATCCGATTCTCCGTCTTTAATCGTCTTGAACAGCCCGTCCAGGTCGTCGAGCGTCTTGATGGACGTTGGATCGATCTTGTATTTGTCGATGTACCTCTTCAGGATGGATAAGCCGTAATCGACGGCCATCTCCTTGTTGGAGGGCACGGCGTACGTTTTGCCGTTGATGGCGGTCGCTTTCAAGAATTCGGGGTCGAAGGTCGCGACGATATCCGGGCCGTGTTCGCCGAGCAAGTCGTCGAGCGCAAGCAGCTGGCCTTTGGAGACCATCCCGGTAAACGACGTTCCGCTCACGTAAATCAGGTCCACCTTCTCGTTGCTGGTCAGCATCAGGTTGGACTGTTGCGACCAGGCTCCGATGCTGATCGGGGTCAGCTTGACGGTGGCGCCTATTTTTTCTTTGGCTATGTCGCTGATGGCTTTCTCCACTTCGGGCATATTCGAGGGCACGGCGCCGAATATCGGGAAGGCGACGTTGAGCTCGTAGGCTTCCCCCGATTCGCCCGAGGACGGCTGCGAGCCGGCGGATGGCGACGAGGCGCTCGAACCTCCGGATGAAGAGTTATTGGACGAGCAAGCGGCAAGAACGGACAGGCAGACGATCAACAGCAGCGCGAGCCATTTCTTCGATGCGTTCATGGAACTCCCCCATTAATTGTGGTGTGTTTCTAAACCCATTTTAGTCCTGCAGGGATAGGCCCACTAATCCAAACTCGACCTTTTGCTTGCCCTATCTCGACCTGCTCTGCGTTCGCTTCGTTCTGTATTCGCTAGGATTGAGGTCGGTATGCTTCTTGAACAATCTCGTAAATGCCGAAATGCTGCTGTATCCGACCTGCAAGGCGATTTCGGTTACGGGCAGCTCGGTCTTCGCCAGCAGCTCCTCCGCGACCCGAAGCCGCTCTTGCCACATGTATTCCTTCATGGACTTGCCCGTTTCTTTCTTGAACAGCCGGTCCATATAGTCGGGATTCAGGTAGAATTGGGCGGCCAGCGCTTCCCGGCTCAACTCCCGATCCAGATGGGCGTCTATATACCGGCATGCCTTCTCGACGACGGAATGGGATTGCTCGATTTCTTGCACTTGGCGGATAGCTTTTTCCGTCACGTGCTTGACCCAATCCAGCATATCCGGGATGGAATGCGGGGCTTGTGCGGACAATTCGGCCGAGATCGAGTCCCCGAACAAATGCCTGGCTTCGATATTTTTCTGCTGCAGGAAGGCAAACAGAATTTGCAGGAAATTTTGATGAAAATGGCCGAGCGACACCGCGTCGAAGCCCGAACGGTTCGCGAGCGAGTTCAAATAGCGCTCCGCTTCCTGAATCAGCTGGCTCTTGGAGCCTTTGGTCAGCATGACGTACCAAACCTTCATATCCGGCATCGGAGCCGTGCTCCGCGGTTCCTCCGATGCTCCCTGAAGAAAGACGCGATTATCGTAGGAGACGTTGTTCGCCTGGAGCGCGAGAAGCTGGCGAGTCCGGCTCGCAATCTCGTGAACCGGCGTCGCTTGTCCGATGTAGCAGGAGAGGTCGCAATAAAAATAAGGCCGGCAGGATTGAATATAAGCACCGAACAGAGTTTGCAGCCGTTCCGGGCAGGGGGCGCTTCCCGGCTGGACGGGAATCAACGCAAGCAGCTTGCGGCCGTCCAGCGTAATCACGATGGCTTGCGAGCCCCATTCGCGAATCGATTCTTCGGCCGCGTTCTTCAACGCGTATTCCAGGATCTTCTCGTCCCGGGACTGAAGCTTCTTGTGCCATCTTTGGACATGGATCAGGACCGGCCAGACCTTCATATCGGCAGGATAAGGCATCTTCCGTTCCCGGATCGCCTGCCGAACCGCCGATTCGCCCGGGGGAATCACGAGATGAACGAGGTCGAGCCAGAACCGTTCGATGAACAGCGGATGATGCTGCACCCAGGATCGGCTTTGCTCCGCCAATTGATTTTGCTTGCGGATTTTATCGATGACCTTAAGGATAACCGCTTCCAATTTCTCCGGCGGCACGGGCTTCAGGATATAATCCGAGCTTCCCAGTTCGATGGCTTGGCGGGCGAACGCGAAGTCGGCATGGCAAGTCAGAAATACCGATTCCGTAGAAAGAGAATGCTCCTTCACCCAGACCAGCAGCTCCAATCCGCTCTCTTCCGGCATCTCGATATCGCATAGCATGATATCTACTTGATCCGCACGAAAAATCTCCTTGGCCTGCCTGGCGTTATGCGCCGTCAAAACGGCTGAGACTCCGATGCGCTCCCAATCCAGCGACAGCTTCAGTCCATTGACGATAAAAGGCTCGTCGTCCACGATCAGCAATCGGGTCATGTCCTGTCCTCCTTTGCATTCTTCGGTTCCGCTTCCTTCGACTCCGGCTGGAAGGGCAAACGAATGATCACGACGGCTCCTCCCGGCTCGTCGTTGGAGAAATCAAGCCGGGCCTTGCTTCCGTACAGCAACCGCATCCGATGCCAAGCGTTCCAGATGCCGATATGCTCCCCTTGCTCGTCGACGACGCGATTTCCTTCTCTCAGCTCCCGCAGGATCTCCTCTTTAAAGCCTTTGCCGTTATCCCGGATTCGGATTTGAAGATAAGGCTCGGGAAGAGAATCCTCCATGCGGATGTCCACGGCGATCCGGAGCGAACGATCCAGCGAAACGGCATGCTTCGTGGCATTCTCGACGAAGGTCTGGATGATCAACGGAGGAATATGGACTTTGTCCATCTCGCCCGATGCATGAATCTCGAACTTCAGGTCCTGCTGGAACCGAAGCTCGTGAATCCGCGCGTAGTTGCGGACATGCTCCAATTCCTCCATCAGAGGAACGAATGTCAGGTTGCTGCGGAACATGTACCGGAAGTGCTGTACGAGAAGCAAGCTCATCTCCTTGATCGTTTCGTAACTTCTCGTCAAGGCCAGGTTATAGATAATAGAAAGCGTATTCATAAAAAAGTGAGGATTAATCTGCAGCTGCAGGTGCTGCAGCTCCGCCTTCTGTTTGTTCAGCTGCTCTTCGTAGACGCTGATCTTCAGCTCTTCGATCTGGGCCATCATCCGGTTGAACGTCGAATTCACCAGCTTGAATTCGTTCGACGTCGGATAAGGCTCGATCCGGAACTTGAAGTTTCCTTCCCCGATCCGTTTCATGACGGCCTCGATTCGTCTCAGCGGAATCAGCAGCGCCTTTCTCAGAAACAGCAGGAAACCCGGCAGAAGAACGATTCCTAAGGCGGAAATAAGGAAGACGACGCGGTTCAGGTAAGGCAGATTCTGAAGGATAACCGAATTGGGGATTAGCGCCACGAGAGTGAAATCGGCGTTCTGAGACCGTTCTCCCACGACCAAGTATTGTTCCTTGGACCCCGAGAGGTAGTAGCCGGACATGTCTTGCCGGAAGTCGATGTCTTCGGTATGGACTTGGCTCGTCCGGATCATGACATCGCCGTCCGAACGGAGCAGCAGGGAGCCTCCCTTCTCTCCGAAATGGATCAACGAGAGCGGGAGCGTGATGGAATCCGCCCGGACCCATGAGCCCACGAGGATATCTCCCACTAGCATCATCCGCATCAGATAGAACTTGCCGCCGATCGTTACGGTAAACCAGTTCGGATTGCGGACCGCTCCCCATTCCGGGTCCGAGCGCACGCCGTCGCGGATGAACTTCCGTACGGTTTCCTTCTCGCTCAGATCGATCCGTCCGTCCGCCACGTCCATCAGATCGTCTTCGGCGATCGAGTACACGAAGAAGGCGTCCGTCTTGTAAATCAAGATATTGTTGGACAGCTTCGCGGACAATCTCGATTTGGACAGAATGTAATCGTCCGAATTCTGGGGCAAATCCATGATCTGCACGTCCATATCGGAAGAGACTAGCGAAATCAAATACTTATTGACGTCTTCCAACCCGTTGTCGATCTCGCGCATGTAGAGAGACAGCATGTTTTTGTTCGAATGGGCGACTTGGTCCCGGACCACATGGATCGCGTAATAGTTGTTGTAAAACAGCAGCGCGATGAGCGGAACCGTCACCAACAATACGCTGATGACCAGCTTGACGCGAATCGAATTCCATTGAATATGCAGCTTGCGCATGCAAGAAGCCCCCCGACGTCTAAACTTCCCTGTTGCCCTATCACTGCTCTTCCAATTCAATAGAATCATAGAATGTTTTAAGCGTTTCCGCTATGTATATCTCGACCAGTTTGATTGCCAAATTCGACTTGACGAGTAGCGGGCTGGCAAAGAGAAAAGCGCGTCAATCGCCTAGGCAGGCCATCGACACGCTTGTAGGGAAGGAATTATTGCTTTCGGTACCACGGCAATCTCGACAGCGGAGCGTCGACCTCAAGCTCGCACGGCCCTTCGACCCGTCTGCCGTCGTCGCCTAACCAGGTGCCGGGCGGGAAAGCAATCCGTCTCGTTGCCGCCCCCTTCTTCAAGACCGGGGCGACCAGGATGTCGCTTCCCAGCATGAATTGATCGGTCACCCGTTCAAACCCGGCGTCGGGGAACTCGTACGCCATATGCCGCATGATCGACTCGCCGATGGGCCAAAAGCGATGCCGACCGAAAGGATGCTCCAATTGATTCAAGCGGGCGGTTTCTAAGTTCGATTAGCGCGGTGCTCAACATGTTAATAATCCCACTCCGCTAAGTCTTGCATTAGACTTCTCGCAAAATCAAGCTGTTCGTTGGTGTATTTATCCAGAAAGGTCATGAATCGTTCTTCAATTTCATGATGAATTCGATTGTGAATGAGATGAACCTTCTGGCCCTTTGGAGTCAAGCTATAATGCACTTCTTTTTTATTATCGTTAATCTGCTGTCTCTTGACCAACTCGAGCTTCAACAGCTTCTTGCTAATTCTGGTGATTGAGCCTTTCGTTAATCCGGTTTTTTCGGCAATGGAGGTTACATTAATAGGAGAGAAATCTCCGATACACGCGATAAGGTGAATATCCGACAGCGTTAATAGGCTCTTCTCTCCGAGCTCCTTCTCGAACTTCTGCATTTCTTCGCGCATGCGGACGGCAAACTTGCTATCCCTCATCTCCTGCTGACTGACAAGATGAATGAAGTTCTTGAATATCCACTGTTTAGATAGATCCGCCGGTTGCATCCGTTTCGTCTCCCTTGGACTGACTCTCCTCTCCATTATACATGATTGTTTTGAGGGAAACATTCCGAGCGGCTCCGTTTCGCCGTTCTCGTCGACCATAAAATCCCGCATATCGTGGCTAAGGCGCCAAGCATCTGAGCAACGCCTATGCTTTCGCCTGACAATGCCGATATGGCCATCGTGGAGATGGGGACGATATTAAAGAACAAAGACGTTTGATTAGCGCCGATCCGCGCTATCCCTTGATTCCACCATAAATAAGCCAGTACGGAACAAAACAAGGCCATAAAGATCACGGCTAACCATGCTTCCAGGATCTTTGCAGAACTGGCGTCCCCCGTCGCAAATGAGGAATAAGGGAGATAGAACAAGGCACCTATTGCCATCGTTAGGGCGGTTGTCGCAAGAGGCGAACCGTTGCCGACGTATTTCTTGCCGAGGATTCCATACAAGGCCCAAAGGGCAGTCGCAAGCAAGACGTATAGATCCCCTGTCGAGATCAACTCCAGCTTCGTCAGCGAACCGTTCGTAAGGACGAATAACACTCCCAAGAAAGAGATTGCGATTCCCGCTAGCTGACGAAGGTTGATTTTCTCTTTTAACAAGAAGACGGACAGGCAAAGGGTAAGCAACGGATTGGTGGCCGTTATTAAAGACGTATGGATGGGGCTTGTGGCCGCTAACCCTTTAAACAAGAAAATATTCATTAAGAAGATTCCGATGAGCCCCATTAAGAGATAAATCCACGCATAGGGCTTTATCGAAGACCAGGCAGGTCGTTCCTTTATCCAGTATAAAACGAGAATGACCAAGCCAGCTATGATAAATCGCCAAGCGGCTACTTGGGTCGGGCTCATCACTTCTACGGCGATCTTGCCGGCATTAAAGTTTGCTCCCCAAAAAATGGCCGATAACGTGAGCGTAAGATAAACAACCGGAATTTTCTTCATAAGCATTCCATCGGCTTAGCCTCTGCCGATTTGCTTGATTCCTTGCTCGATTCGGGTAAGGATATCGGCTTCGGCCGCCGAGACGGCCCATGCGATATAACCGTCCGGGCGGATCAACGCGGTATGCACGTTGTCCCAATCATTGGCTGGTTCAGCCAAGCTTGCGCTTATAACGTTGAATAGGCGATGCGGCTGATCGCTTGCAATGACTACAGCATTGGAATCCGAAGCGAGATTCAGCAATACATATTTCCCGTCCCGGAATAACTCGTAAATGCTGTATACATCGCCATTCGCCGAACGCAATTTAAGCTCCGCAAGACGGCGTCCGTTCAGTCGATGGGACGAGACGTTCTCTCCCGCGTTATACTTAACGTCTACGGCCGCGATCTGGCTCGCTAAGCGGTAATTCGCTTCCGGGCTTTCCAACAAGTCCGATATCAATCGGCGCAGGTGAATCGTTGTAGGGGAGAAGTCGGTTCCGAACAGCAGGGTCTGCACTCTTGTGTTCCGAAGCAATGCCGTATTGACGGGGAACCGTTCCTCCTGGTAAGTATCGAGCAGCCCTTCGGGAGCCCACCCTTTCACTTCGGCGGCAAGCTTCCATCCCAGATTCATGGCTTCCTGCAAACCCACGTTCATGCCTTGTCCGCCGGCCGGAAAGTGAATATGCGCGGCGTCCCCCGCAAGGAACAGTCTTCCTTCCCGATAGCGCTCGGCTTGACGCGTCGCATTGCCGAATCGGGTCATCCAGTAGGGGTCGGAGATTCCGTAGTCCTCTCCCAGCATGCGGATCATTCCCGCGCGGAGCTCTTCCAGAGTGACGGGCTCGTCCTTCGGGATCGATTTTCGGTCCGGATCGATAAAGACGACGCGGTGCAGCTCCTTCGAGACGGGAACGATCATAATCATTCCTTTCTCATTAAAGCTGGATACGACGCTCGTTGGCGGCGGATTCTTGAGTACGACATCGCCCTGTACCGCTGTAAGGGTCGCATCCGTTCCGATAAAGGCAATGTTCGCCTGCTTGCGTACCAAGCTTCCCGCTCCGTCGGCGCCAACCGCGTACGCTGCCGTTAATGTCATCAGCCCGTTAGTCCCGAAGGCGCTAACCTCGACGGAATCGGGGGTTTGATTCACCGACAATACTTCTATTCCGCGGAGAATGTCGGCCCCCAATTCCTTCGCTCTCCTCTCCAGTACCTTCTCCGTCTCCGACTGGGCGATAAACAAGGAATAATTCGAGGAAGAATCGATTACGGTGAAGTCCAACCGGGTTTCCAAGCCTGCGAAGTGGCCGGTTGGGAGCGGTTTGCCGATCTTCAGCAGCTCTGATTTCAATCCCCGCAAATCCAATATTTCCAAAGTCCGGGGATGAATGCTTAGCGCTCGCGAATAAGGCGTAGTCGCTTCCAGCTTCTCCAATACGCAGACCTTGACGTCGGCCAGTGCGAGCTCCCCAGCCAACATCATTCCGACCGGTCCTCCGCCGATTACAATAACGTCATAGTTCATTTCTCGTTTCTCCTCCCTTCGTTAAGATACGGTTACGATCGCGTCGACTTCCACTAACCATTCCTCGAAGCCAAGAGCCTGAACGCCGATAAAGGTGCTGGCCGTAAGCGGCCACCGGTCGCCGAATACTTCGAAGCCCGCCCTAAAGATCGAATCGACCAACTCGGGCTTATGGTTCACGACATGGATCTTCATCTGCACGATATTCTCCGGTCCCGTCTCGATGGCTTCCAATGCAAGCTTTAGATTCGTAAACACCTGCTTCGCTTGCAGCCCGTAATCTCCCTCTCCGATGAGCTCTCCCTTCTCGTTAAGAGCAACTTGCCCGGAGATAAAGGCCAACCGTGAAACGGGAGCGACGACGATCTGCGAGATCAGGCTCGTCACGGTATTCGTAAGGGTTGCCGGATTTATTTTCTTCATTGATCCATTCCTCCAGTTTTGTTTCGAACAAAACAATATTAGTTCGTTTAGCGGGATCGCTCGACTACGTTAGAGCGCATATCTCGAAGAACCCAGGTTAAGGAATCGTCCGGGATCAAATACCCTCCTACGCCGTCCGTAAACAAGATGTCATAGATGCGGCGGCAGGAAGCATCCAATGCCTCATCGCTCGTATCTTGATCTATGGGCGACGGGAGGAGGATCGTTATCGTATCCGGTTCCTGAGAAACGACTTCAATTCGGAACTCCCCTTCCGGTACCGTACCTGGCCCATAATACTCATTCAACCCTGCTCTGGGATCGGTAATTAATCGTTGGCGGGCAGCCCGGTCGCGTTGCAGCAACCGGTAATGGGCGGTAAAGAGATCGTGTTGATCCATTAAGGATTATTCCTCCTGTAGCTTTGTCGCATCGCCAAGAGCTGAACCTTCAGCTTCTGTGGCATGATCCAAACGAACAGTTCGGCGCTCTGCCATAAATCCATTTGGTTAATGACCGTTTCGGCTTTGTCCTGCTCTTCGGATAAAGGCGGAATCACGTAATAAAGCGTATCTCTCCTTTGACGCCGAATGTCGAGCTTAACGCCATCCGGCACTTCAACCCCGATTTGCGCCAGCGCTCGATGCGGATCCGTTTCGATCATTTCCGCAAACAAAGGGTCTCTCCAAGCGAGTTCGGTTATTTTCCGTTCAAGGCTGCTATTCATGGGTTAATAATTCCTCTCGAGAACTGACGTTAGCTATTATGAATAGCTTCGTAACCGATAACGTTCGGCTTCGATTCGCCTATCACTTTTACGGGTTCATGAACGGATTTGTCAAAGGTTAAACTTAAGAAGCCGGGAGTGGAATAATGTCCCGCATGATCGATCAGGAATTTACCGGGTATGATTTGTTTGAGATCGATGTCCGCGTACACGATCCCCTCCTCGTCATGCTCTAGCGTATTGCTGATCACCTGACCGTTCGGAGCTATGATTTGGGCGAAGCCGTAACCGATCTTCATATAGTTTCGTTGATACTCGGTTTCCCCGAGCATATCCCTCATCTCTTCCGTCCAAATCTGCGAAGCCAACAAACAAAAGGTTTGATTGGAGATCGCATAGTACTTCGTTGCAATCTCGCATACGTCGATGCCGAACAAATGGCCGTCAAAAGGTAATCCCGTTGGCCAGGACGCGACATGGACCTGCTCGTTCATCGAGGCCATTGCCGAGATGTTCAGCGGGATCAGATGCTCCCAGCACTGCAATCCCCCGAGATTGCCGTATTCCGTCTCGAACACCGGCATCATGCTTCCATCGCCATCGCCCCAGATTACCTTCTCCGCATTCGTGGCTTTTAATTTCCGGTGTTTGCCGATCAAGTCGCCGGCAGGGTTAAACCATAACTGCGTCAGATATAAAGAGCCGCGATCCTTCTCGGTAACGGATACGCAGAAGTAAACCTTGTTTCTCTTGGCGGCTTCGGATAGCTTCCGAATGGATGGACTCGGAATTTCTACGGAGTTCTCGTACAGCCTGACGTAATACTTCATTCCATAATCGGCATTGCCAAGCCATATCCACCAAGGGTACCCCGGTACAAACGCTTCCGGAAATGCAATAACCTTAGCGCCGTTAGCCGCGGCCTCGTCCACGAGTCCGCATGTTTTGTCGATCGTGGCCTCCAGATCCAGATAGACGGCGGCAGCTTGAACGGCAGCGGCTTTGAAGGTTTGATTCATTTTCCAACAACTCCTATTCCGTTTTAATTATTCACTATTGGTGAATACGATACACCATATGTGATTTGAGCTCAGTATAATTTAACTTGGTATTTCATGCAAGGAAAACTTACATAAAAAAAGACACCGCCGGTCGACATGACCGCAGTGCCTAATCCCCTATGTCAGTTGTTTGGTTATCTGAGAGGCTTTCTCCTTGAGCTTGAGCACATCATCGGATGTTGGACTAATATCGATCTCGCCTGCGAATCCGATGAGGCAAAGAGCGGCAACCATGTTGCCCGTATAGTCGAAAATCGGGCTTGCTACCGACATGCTCCCCGGTATACCCGCAAACGGCGTATTCCGGAAGGACACCCGCTCCTCGCGAATCGTTTGCAATTCCTGATTTACCGTTTGCTCATCGAGTTGATAGTTGTCGATCTCCCGTTGGACTAACGGCCGAACCTGCGCGGAAGGGAGAAAGGCGGCAAAGCACTTGCCAAGAGCCGTCATTAACAAGGGAAAACGGTATCCGGCTTGAATTTCGACTTGTATCGGCTTATCGCTCCGTTCGTATTCGGCAATCATCGGGCCTTCTTCGCTCCAGATCGCAAGCGCGACGGAGTGATTGATCTGTTTGCTGAATTCGCGAATATGAGGTTTAGCGATCTTGGCAACATCGTATTGTTGGAGCGCGACCAGGCCCAACTCGATTAACGCAGGCCCCATCGCGTAAGTCGAGTCTTTTTTATTCTGAATAAGAGCGCCGACTCTTATAAAACTAACGAGATACTTGTGAATTTTATTCTTCGGCATCTCCAAACGTTTGGACAGCTCCGATACGGACAAAGGAGCTTTCGCCTCTTTAAAACATTTCAGTATGGAAAACGCGATCTCTAGGGATTGGATTCCCTGAGAGGAGGAGCTTGATCGAGTTGGAGCTTCCATCTCATTCATACATTCACCCTGCTCGGCAGTATTGTTCTAACCCAATTAAATGTTGAGGTTGTCTAAATAGTAATGGATTTGATATTCCTGCGCAAGGAAAGGACATTGGCATGATTTAAGGCCATCCCGATAGGTTCTCGTCTCGACTCTCGCTCTTGTAAATTAAGTTGACATCCATATTGAAAATTGTTGCAAAATTAATATTGGCCTATATAATGATGTTAAAAACATTCACATATAGTGTTTTAGTACACTTATAGTGAACGATAATGGAGGAGTGAACGTACTTTGTTTGAAGATGCAGAGAATTCAAAGAAACCGACGGTTGTTCTCATTCATGGTTCTTGGCTAGGGGGATGGAGTTGGAGAGAGGTCGGCAGTCGATTGACAGCCGAAGGGTACCGCGTTTTAACCCCTACTTTAACCGGGCTTGGCGACCGCAGCCATTTGCTGACCGGGGACATTAATTTATCCGCGCATATCGAGGATATCGTAAACCTCGTCTTGTTCGAAGACAGGAAGAACGTTGTGCTGGTCGGTCACAGCTATGGCGCAATGGTTGCCGCGGGCGCCGCCGACCGTTTGTTCGATCGGGTCCGTTGCGATATCGTTATCGTAGACGGGTTTATTACCGAACCCGGCGAGTCTGTCGTAGACCGTTATCCGGATGTATACTCCCTCATGCGGTATTTCTTGTCCGCGGACCCCTCCTTGGTTGAGCCTCCGCCCCTGGAGACATTCGGACTGAACGATCCCGCAATCTCTGCGGCCATCGCTCCTTACCTAACCCGAATGCCGCTTGCCACTCATATGGAGAAGCTCAACTATTCCATGGATAAACAAGCGCAAGTGTCCCGTACTTATATTCGTTGCACGGAATTCCCCATGTTCCATCAAACGGCTTCCAGCGCAGCCGCACAAGGTTGGCATAGCTTAGAAATCAACGCAGGTCACTTGGCTCCGATCACTCATCCGAAACAAATCGCCGACTTGATTAAGGCTTCGATCCGATTAAAATGATCTTCATCTTCTCTACGACGAGATCGATACCGGATAGGCAGCGGTCATTTACTCGCAAGTTTGAATCTTTTCGATATCCTTAATCACTCATTAGCCAACCGACGTTTCTCGGCCGCCTCGTCGATAACAAGCTGAATCTCCTTCAGAGCAGCCTCCAGGCTCTGTCCGGCTAAGTAGCGATTGACCGCTTCTTGGATCTGCGTCTGAAGCGTTTCGGTCGAAACCGTATGCGGCCAATAGAGGGCGGCGTCCTCTCGGGTCACGGCGTTCGCGATCTCGGCCGCTACCGGGTTGTCTATGTGCGCAGACACAACGGAGGGAACGGCCGAAGCGCCTGCGGCCAGCTTCTCCTGAGTGGCTCTACCGGTCATAAAGGCGACGAATTTCTTCGCCTCCTCGGGGTATTTCGTCTTGGAGCTAATAACGCGATAAGTGCCTACATTTATGTTAGGGACCGTCTTCTCCCGTCCCGGAACCATCATAAAGCGGATGTCATTGCCAGGATTGCGCTCCTGGATACTTGGAATGTCCCACGTCCCCGTTATGATCATCGCCGCCTCGCCTTGACCGATCAGGTCCTTCGATTGTTCATGCTTAAGGTTCTGCCAATCGGGCGGAACGAACCCTCTGTCGATGATGTCCTTATGCATCTTAATGGCCTCGACGAAGATCGGGTCCGCGATGCGGACTTCTCCCTCTTCCAGCTTCCGCGTCCATTCCTCGTCCGCTCCGTTATTGGACATGATGGATCCCCAGAAGAATTGGGCGGTCGACCACTCCGAGTCCATGGCGATCGGGATTACTCCCGCTTGCTTGAGCTTCTCGCAGACGAGTAGGAACTCGTCCCAAGTCTGCGGCACCTCAAGGCCGAGCTTATCGAATAACGTCTTGTTATAAAGCAGCCCGTCGCTATGCATGACTTCGGGAGCGCCATATACCTTGCCGTCTATCGTTACGGGCTTTAAGGAATTGGGAAAGAAATCGGCCAAGAACTCGGAATCCGTAAGATCCAGATACATGTCGCCCCGGAGCGCCCTGAACTCCTCGAACAGGCTGGGAGACCAGGTATCGAATACGTCCATCTGTTCGCCGCCGAGCAATCGGATCTTGATCCCGGCCGTATAGTTGTTGTTCTGGATAAAGTCGGCCTCGATCTTGATCGTCGGATTCTGTTCCTCGAACTGCTTGATCGCGTCGTAATAGACTTTGCCCGCTTGAGCCGTATCCAGCAGATAGCTCGAATAACGCAGAGTAACCCGCTTATCCGACGTCTCCCCGTTCTCGGTTCCGCCGATCATCGAAGTATCCGCATTGCCGCCCGTATTGCTGCATGCAGACAAATTCAGCGCGATAAGCGCGATACTTGCAAGCCGTCCCCAGCTTTTTGCGTTCATGATGCGAAGACTCCTTTGGCCATCCTTCTTTGCCCGATTCCCGTTACTGTTTCTTTAAATAATAGAGACCAGAAGCAAAGTCGCCCCCGCCGCCGCACAGTTCTCCCTTGCGAATGACGATTCCCGCGTTCATTAATTCATCGCCATAGTGAACCCGTTCGGGATCGTCGTTGATACGATAATCGAATTCTGCGGCGAGACCGGCCAGCTTCAGACGCTTCCAGCCTTCGTTGACGCCGTTCAGAACTTGATAATAACCGACGAGCGCCTCGGTTCGGTCCTCGGAGACAACGATCCAACCGGTCGACTGGCCCTTAAACGGACTGAGCAATCGATAGAAGATCCCCTTCTGGATAAGCTCCCTATGCCGCTTGGCGAAAGCGACCTGCTTGCGGACGGCCTCCCTCTCCTCGCCGGTGAGATGGTTCAAATCAAGCTCATAGCCGAACGCGCCGAAATAAGCGACATTCGCTCTGGTCTCTAGAGGGGTAATCCGACCCAACTGCTGATTAGGCACCTCGGATACATGGGCTCCCATGCTGCTCAGCGGATAGACGAAGGAAGTGCCGTATTGAATCTTCAAGCGTTCGACGGCATCCGTATCGTCGCTGGTCCACGTCTGGGGAGCGTAATAAAGAATGCCGGGATCGAAGCGCGCACCTCCGCTCGAGCACGATTCGAATAAGATATGCGGGAATTCCGTCGTTAAGCGTTCGTATAAATCATACACTCCGATGATGTATTTATGGAAGACCATCCCCTGCTCGGAAGAAGGGGCCGTCGCCGAATAGCACTCCGTTATATACCGGTTCATGTCCCATTTCACGTAGCTGATGGACGCTTCCCTAAGAATCACGGACATCCGGCGATAAATCTCGTCCACGACTTCCCGGCGGGAGAAATCCAGAACATGCTGATTGCGGGAAGGCGAAGCCGCGCGGCCCGGCGTTTGGATAATCCAATCCGGATGAGCCCTATACAAGTCGCTGTCCTTATTCGCCATCTCCGGCTCGAACCAAAGACCGAACTTCATTCCCATCGCTTCGATCTGGCTTGCGAGCCCTTGAATGCCGTTCGGAAGTTTCTTCCGATTCACGCTCCAGTCGCCGAGCCCCGCTCGATCGTTGTCGCGAGCGCCGAACCATCCGTCATCGAGAACGAACAGCTCGATTCCAAGCTCCTTCGCCGTACGGGCAATGCCCAGAATCTTCGCTTCGTCGAAATCGAATGAGGTCGCTTCCCAATTATTGATAAGAATCGGCCGTACCCGATCCCTCCAGAGGCCTCGCGCTAATCTTGTTCGGTATAAGCGATGGAAAGTTTGGCTCATTCCGTTCAGGCCGGAGTCCGAGTAAACCATGACGGCTTCCGGAGTTTGAAAACTCATCCCCGGAGCGAGCGGCCACTCGAAACCGTCGGGATGAATCCCCATTAACAGACGCGTCGAATGATGGGTATCCACTTCCGCCTGCGCTAGGAAGTTGCCGCTGTAAACGAAGCTGAAGCCTAAGGCCTCTCCCGAATTCTCATCCGTATTCGGACGCTTCAGCGCAAGGAAAGGATTATGCTCCGCGCTGCTTGCCCCGCGAAGGCTATAGATCCCTTGCACTCCTTGCTTCAGCTTGCCGGCGACGACATGCCGTTCCCGGCTCCAGGCTCCGGCGAGGTTCACCATCTCGTAGTCGTCGTCCGGAAGATCGACGCAGAGGCTAAGCGCGCGAGTCAACACGAGCGGCCGGCTTCCTCGGTTGACGAATCGGGCATGCCGCGCGAGAATCGGTCCATCCCTGAAGATCGTATAGCTAAGAATAAGCTCCGCATCGATCAAGGCATCATAGAGCGCGATCTCGAGCGTTTCCGCTTCCTCAGGTTCCTCCACGTAGGTCGCCGGCAAACCCGCCAGCTTCTTTTTCCCTTGGAAAATAGCATGGGAGCGATATTCGAACTGGGTAATCCGACTTCCGTTCTCCTGTTTAATCTCGAATGCCGGATACCGGAAGTCCGTCGTCCCGTAGGAAGGGTATTCCTGCTTCGTATGCTGAAGGGACAGCTCGTAATCGTTCTCGAACACGTAGGCGGCAAGCGACCGAAGCTCTCCCTGAAGGAGATGGCCGAACGATTCCCGGTGCTTCAGCTTCTTGCCGAAGTAGAGATTGCCGAGCTGCCCGTTGCGAAGAATCTTGACGATGTAACTGATGCTGTCGTTGAATAAGTGGAACTCTCGGGAAGACTCGCAATAGAGAATGGACATTTTTCTCCTCCTGTTAAGACGGATTCGTCGACTCCCTACAGCTTGCCGCCGGAAGTCGCGACCCCTTCGATAAATTGCTTCTGGAAGATCACATACAGGATCAGCATAGGAACGATCGCGAGCACGGAGGCCGCCATCAGTTCCGGATAATCGACCGAATAGGCTCCCTGAATCTTCGCAAGCGCGGAAGACAAGGTCGCCGCGTTCGAATTCGTGTTGACGATCATCGGCCACATCAGGTCCTTAAAGGCGAACAACGCGGTAAAAATCCCGAGCGCGACCATCCCCGAACGTACGAGAGGAAGCATGATTCGGACGAACGTCTGCCCGATGTTGCAGCCGTCCAGTTTAGCCGCCTCCTCCAGCTCCTTCGGCAATCCCATGAAGAACTGGCGAAGCAGGAAGGTGCCGAACGCGCTCACGAGTCCCGGGAACAGCAGCGCGAAGATCGTATTGCGCATGCCGAGCGAGTCGACCATCAGGTATTGCGGGATGATGAAGATCTGGGTAGGGACCATCATCTGGAAGAGGACGAGCCCGAAGAAGAAGTTGCGGCCGGGGAACTTCAGGCGGGCGAACGCATAAGCGGCCATCGCGCTAAACACGATGGAGCAGACGACTCGCAGCGCGACCATGGCGAACGTGTTCCAATAAAGCCGTGGGAAGTTGTTCTGCCGCAGCACCTCCGAATAGTTCTCCCACTTCCACGCCGATGGGAAGAAGACGAACGGATTCATGGAAGTAGATTCCGTGACGGACTTGAACGAAGTGAGCAGCATCCAGACAAAAGGCATTATCATGAGAATAGCGCCGACAACGAGCAGAAGATGAACAAAGTATCGGGGCATTCGATTCGTCCTGACCATAGGATTCGACCTCCTTACATGTAGTTGACCCATTTCTTCTGCGCCCTCATCTGGATGAAGGTAATGATCAGGATGATGGCGAGCAGCAGAATGACGATCGCGGATCCGTATCCTTTGTTCGAATACTTGAAGGAATTGTTATAGAAGAGATACACGAGAGAAACGGTATGTTCATAGGCCGGGCTCGTCACGTCGATCATCATGTAGATCACGTCGAACACTTGCATGGCCTGAATGATCGAAGTTACGACAACGAAGAACAGCGTCGGCGACAACAGCGGAAGCGTAATGACAAAGAACTGCCGGAACCGGCTGGCTCCGTCGATGTCGGAGGCTTCATAGAAGTCTTTGGGAATCTCCTGCAGCCCCGCCAGAAGCAGAACCATGTTGTAGCCGATGACGCTCCAGATTCCGATGATCGCGATCGAGATCAAGGAAAGCTTCGGACTACCTACCCAATCGACGGCGTCCGCGCCGATTCGGGATAGAAGGTAATTGATCAACCCGAAATGCTCGTTGTACAACCATCTCCACACCATCGTCACCGCAGCCGGCGCGGCAACCATCGGGATGAAGTAGATCGTACGATAAATCGACTTCCCGCAGATTTTCCCGTTGAGGAAGACAGCTACAATCAGGGAGATAGCGATGCTGGTCGGAACGACAAGCAGGGCATAAAGCAGCGTGTTGCCGACCGAATGCCAGACCTGAACGTCGGAGAACATCTTGCGGTAGTTGTCTAGGCCGACATAGATATTGCCGCGGCCGAAATCCCCGCTCTTGAAGAGACTTAAATAAGCAGTCTGAATGATAGGGATGATGTTCAACACGATAAGTCCGATGATCGTCGGCGCGATCAAGAACCAGCCCCAGGACCATTCACCCCATGTTTGCTTGGAGATTCTTCTGGCTATCTGTTTGTTCATTGGTTCCCTCTCCTATCAAATTGCGGCAACCGGAAGGCTGCCGCAATGAGGTGTGGCTTCTTATTTCCCGCCCATTCGTATTACTTCTCTTGAGCCAGGCTTTCGTTCATGATCTTAGCCGCGTTCTTGGCCGCTTCTTCAACTGTAGCTTTGCCCGTGAACGCCGGTCCAAGTGCTTCATAGGCCTTGTCTTCCCATACGGCCGTCGTGTTCGAGTAAGGACGGATAACGCCGTAGTCGACCATATCGACGAACGCTTTGATATTGAACGTCTTATTCGAGGATACCCATAGATCCGCCGCGCCATTGTAGGCCGAGATGGCGACGCCAAGCTCGGCTTGACGATCTTGTCCCTCCTTGGAGCTTAGGTACTCGACGAACTTCCAAGCTTCGTCCGGGTGCTTGGTATTGAATGCGATTGCGTTGCCCAATCCGTTATAGATCGAAGCCTGCTTCTCCTTCTTAGGCAGAACGGCGACGTCGAAGTTCTTCGCCATGAATTCGTTCGCGGTGAAGCCGGACAGGTTCCATGAACCGAAGTAACCCATTGCCACCTTGCCGTTCTGGATCAGCTCGGCGCGTTCGGCGTCGTCGAATACGGCGGGAGAGAGGCCTTCTATGACGAAGTTGACATAGAATTCAAGCGCTTCGATCGTCTTCGGATCGTCATAGCCCGACTTCTTGTCGTCCGTGATGATCGTGCCGCCGTTCTGATAGACGAAGTTATAATAGCCTTCTTGATTGTGCAGCGGAGCGAGGAAGCCGTAGACGCCGTCCTTCGTCAGCGCCTTCGCCGCGCTGTACAGATCGTCCCACGTCCAGGATTCGTCCGGATGCTTCAAGCCTGCCGCGTCGAACATCGTCTTGTTGTACCATAAGCCGATCGTGTCGAAGTCTTTCGGAACCGCGTATTGCTTGCCTTGGAAGTTGTAGATTTGATTCAAGCCTTCCGGGAAGTTCTCCAGCTTGACCGCTTGGCTGCTCGCGATTCGGTCATTCAAGTCGAGCAGCATTCCGTTAGACGCGTAACGATAAATCTCGTTGGAGTGCATCCAGAAGACATCCGGCAGCGAGCCTCCGGTCGCTCCCGCTTCAAGCATCGTCCAGTAATCGGCCCAGCCCGTTACCTCGATGTTGATCTTGATGTTCGGATTTGCGGCTTCGAACTCGTCCGCGATCGTGCGCAGCCCTTTCTCCTGGTTGGAATCCCAGATTGCGTAGGTCAGCGTAACCTTCTCTCCGCTTGCCGCTTGGCTTGCGGGAGCGGACGACGACGCGGATGGCGATGCGGACGGCGTAGCCGACGGACTGGCGGAAGAGCCGGAATTATTGTTGTTGCTGCCGCATGCCGCAAGAGCGGACGCCGCTAGTCCAAGAGTTAGTGCTACGGATAAACTTTTTTTCACCGAGAGAACCCCCTAAATCGATAGTTGATTAACAACCTTGGTACACGATTCATGTTAGCCGATCCCCCGCGGGAGCTAAATCAAGCTTCTTTACCGTCGTATTTCCTTTCTTTACTGCTTCGCTCCGAAACAAAAAAAGCGCATAGCTCCCTATGCACTTCTTTGACTTTTGCCGTTCATTTTTTTACCATGCCGATTCTTCCAGTCTCATCCTCGATACTCTTCCGGACTTTGCCCTGTCGTTTTCTTGAATAACTTGCTGAAATAAGTCGTGTTCGGATAGCCCACCCGATTCGCTACTTCGTAGATTCTAATGTTCTTGTCCTTCAGAAGCGACTGAGCCCTCTCCATTCTAATCCGGGTAAGAAAATTAACGAAATTCTCGCCCGTCTCTTGCTTGAATATCCGGCTTAGATACGAGGAATTCACGTTGATCTGGTCCGCAACGGATTGCAGCGAGATATCCTCCGCGTACTGCGACAGCATGATGGATCTCGCTTGTTCCGCATAACTCTGAGGACGCTCGGATCGGCTCTGGTTATGTCTTGCGCATGCTTCCAAGAAACGAAGGACAAGCTCGTGCATTTCGTCCAACGTCTCCTCTTGAAGAAGCTGCTCATAAACGGTGCGCCCTTCTCCTTCCATGACCGGCAGACTGGGATAACAGGAGGAGATCAACGACAAGATGGAGATATAAGCTTTGCGAGCCGCTTGCTCCGAATAGTCTCCCTGCCGCAGCCCTTGTCTTACGGAATCGATGAACGGGACCGCCCCGTCTCCGGAACATTCCACTTCCAGACGGAACTTCTTCTCGTCCTCTTGAGAGATCGGATAGACTTCCGACTCCCGGATCTTCTTCGGGATTCTATCGTAGTACGCAATTCGGCTTCGTCCCTCGAAGTACAAGCTCTTCACCGCCGCATCGGCTTCCCGATACGCCTTCTTAAGGCCCCCGAAGCCGGGGGAGACCCTGCTTACTCCAATCGCGACTGTAATGTTGAGAAAATCCTTGAAAGAAGCCTGAATCTTGGCGAACAATCGATTGTACGAATCGACCTCCTCTTCATGCATGACTTCTCCATCCGCATTCAGGACGAGCAAATATTCGGCGGAATTCTCCACGATAATCTCGCGGCCTCTTCGCCGGGAAACGATCTCCTCCATGATGTTGACGACGGAGTACCTCAGCAGCTTCTCGTCTTGCTCTATATACTTCCTGCGGATCTGTTCGAAACGGTCCACCCTCAGCTTCGCCAGAATCATCGGCCCTTGGACAAGAGCAATCTTCAAAGCCTCGATTCTCTCCAAGATCTCCTCTTCTTCGCGGAAGCCGCTGATCAGTTCCTTGAACAGGGTCTCCTTCAGATAGCCGATGCCCTCCCTCACCTGCTCTTTAAGGACCGCGGCTTCTTCATGCGCGGAATCCTTGGCAATGCGCCTCCGGATGTTGCCGAGCGCGTCTTTGAGCTGCTGCGGCCTGATGTCGCTCTTGATCAAATAATCCGCGGCTCCGAGTCTAACCGCTTCTTGCGCATATTGAAATTCATCCAGACAGCTGAGAATGACGTATTGGCAGCCCTCGTGCTTGCGAGAATTCGACCTAATAAGGTCGAGCCCGTCCATGACGGGCATCTTGATATCCGTTATGATGAGATCCGGCTTATGAATTTCCGCAAGCTCCAGCGCTTCCTTGCCGTTCGCCGCTTCCCCGACAATCCGGAAGCCCTGCTCCTCCCAATCGATCATCGATTTCAATCCGATTCGCATAAGCAGCTCGTCATCGACGATGAGCACCTTATTCATTGCTCGATCTCCCCTTTCTTGGTTCTGGGAATCGTTATCGTGAACGTCGTTCCCTTCCCCTTCTTGCTGGCGAAATCAATCCCGTATCTCTCGCCGAACACTCTTCGTATACGGTTGTGCACGTTGAAGACGCCGATGCTGCCGGAGTGACCGTCCGTTTCCTTCAGTCTTTGCCTTAAAGCAGCGGAAGCTTCTTCTTCCATCCCCGCTCCGTTGTCCCCTACCCGGATCGCGATGTCATTCTCCCCGCAAGCGGTCACCTCTATCGTTAAAGTGCCGTCCTCCTGGTCCGCAATCCCGTGGAAAATCGCATTTTCCACAAGCGGTTGGATACTTAGCTTAAGAATTTCGTAATCGAGCAACCGTTCATCCAGCCGATAACTTACCGCTATTCGATTGAAGTATCGTACCTTCTGAATCGTGAGATAGTGAGCGATGTTGTCGAACTCTTCGCGAATCGGCACCATCCGGTTCTCGACCTTCGAGGAATAACGCAGGATGGAGATAAGCGCCTCCGTCATCTCGACGATCTTGTCCGCTCTCTGCATGGACGCGATCCACTTCACCGAATTCAACGTGTTGTATAGAAAATGAGGATTGATCTGCGCTTGAAGCGCCCGGATCTCCGCCTCCGCCTTCTCCTCCTGCTCGTGATAGATCCGTTCGACAAGCTGCTTCAGCTCGGACGACATCTGTTCGAACCGCTTCGCCAGAAGTCCGATCTCGTCGTTGGACTTGACGGCGGGCAGATTGTCGAATCTCCCTTGCTCGACGAGCGTCATATTCTTCATCAGCCGTTTGATCGGCCTTGTGATCAGATTGGATAAGTAGAACGAGCTGATAATGGCGAACAGCACAAGCGCCATGACTATCATCCATAGATTACGCATAAGGATGTTGCCCTCGACGGCGAGCTCTTCCACGGGCATGTAAATATACGTCGTCCAGTTATGGGCTTCGAACGCCGAATGAATAAGAATATAGCTCTTGCCTCCGGACTTCACGACCTCTCTGGCCGTGTCTTTATCGATCTTCGCCTTCAGGGGGAACAATTCGCTGAAGGGGCGATTGATTCGAGAATAATCGCTGTTGAAGATGACTCTTTCGTTCTCGTCGACGATCGTGAAGGCGGAACGGCTGCTCTCCTGCAGGCGTTTGTTCACCTTGTTGATGAAGTCGATATCGATGCTGATCACCATGAGTCCGAGCAGCTTGCCGTTCTCGAGATCGAATATTTTCCGCAAGTGATAAATCGCCCAATTGTTCTCTTGCTTCGTCTGCAGATCGATCCGGGTAGGCAGATCCCTAGTAATGTCTTCGGAAGCCAGAAAATCTCGGAACCAGCTCTCGTTGCGAGGGTGATACGTGTAATCCACCGGCTTGTTCGTGCTGACGAGCAGATCCTGGCCGCCGTTCAGATTATAGATATAAACCGAGAATGCCCGCTCCTTCATCGTGATGTAGTTCATCAGCAGCTGCGTTGCCTGATTCTCGTTGCTTTGCGAAGCATTCCTTAAATAATTTTGCACCGGATAATTCTCCTGGGAGACGGCGGACACATAGCTGTTGATTCCATAGCTGGAGATAAGGGAGATTTGTTCGGTATCGTCCAGGAATTCCTCGATGCGGATATTCGATTGCCTTGTGATATCTTCCAATAGATCGGTATATTTGCTCTCAAGCATTTGCTGCGAGGATAGATAAGAATTGATGAACAGGATAAGGATAGGGATCAAGATCGAAATGATGAAGAGTACCGCCATCTTGTTCTTAATGCTTACGAATTTGAATTTACGGTACAAGCGAAGAACCTCCATGGCCTCTGTCATCCTTCGTCTCTATGATAGTCCCTATCGTTTAAGCTTGGCTACCCGAGGAACCGAATGGGTAAAAAAAGAAACGCAGGTTGTAAAATTCTTTCATTTCCATCCGTTTCCTCCGTCGATAAGCTAAAAAATGAAAGTGCTTTCAAAAGAGTTTATTTCTACAAAATGGAGGAAGGTAAATGATGAAGAGATCCAAATGGATGTCGGCGTTCCTTGGTGCCACCCTAGTTCTCGGCTTGCTGCCCGCGGAGACTGGACATGCCGCAAACCCGCAATTCCTTGTCGATCTATCCGTGAATACAGGCGCCATCCAGCATGGGGCTTCCGGCTTCCTGTACGGACTCAGCGATCCGGGCATTCCGAGCGACAATATGCTTATCCCGCTCAAGCCTCAATCGATCTCCCAGAAAGCGCCGGACGGCTTGCAGCATCCGAACGGCGATGCTTTGGTCGTCGCTCCCCAATTTATCCGAGCCGGCGGAAGCCAGATTCTGATCGAGATGCAAGACATTTATCAGAACTGGCCTTATGAGAATAACGGTCTCGCCGACTACCTGACGAAAGTCGATACGATTGTGAACAAGGTGCTTGCCGATCCTAATAAGAGCATTTACGCCTTTATCCCCTTCAACGAGCCGAACTGGATTTGGTACAATTCGACCGATAAGCTTCAGAATTTCTTTAACGACTGGAAGACGGTCTATCAACGCATACGATCGATCTATCCTGCTGCCAAGATCGCGGGTCCCGCTTATGCCTACTATCATGCCGACGTATACAGCCAGTTCATGACCTTCGCCAAGAACAATAATGTTCTCCCCGATATCATGATTTGGCATGAGTTGGATAACTCCTTCTTCACGGACTGGAATACGCACTACAACCATTACCGAGGCATCGAAACAAGCCTTGGCATTACCCCGCGGCCTATCATCATTAACGAATATGGAAGAGCGTCGACCGATATCGGCGTCCCGGGCAATCTCGTTCAATTCATCTCCAAGTTCGAGAACAGCAAAGTAGGCGGCAATATCGCCTATTGGACGACGGCCGGCGGGTTGAACGACCTTGTCACGCAGAACAATCGCCCAACCGGCGCCTGGTGGCTTTACAAGTGGTACGGCGACATGACCGGCAACACGGTGCAGGTAACGCCGCCTGCGCAGAACGGTTCCCTTCAGGGCGTCGCTACGCTCGACAGCTCGAAGAAGCAAGCACGCGTTATTCTGGGCGGATCGGTTAACAGCTCGGACGTTTTCGGCACCGATGTGGTCATTAAGGGCTTCGGCTCCGCACCTTACTTCGGCAACGCCGCCCACGTTACGGTATGGGGCACGGACAATACGGGCACCAACCCTGCAGGCGTTCCGTATGTCGTGCAAGAGGGAGACTATTCGATCGTGAACGGGCAAATCGCCGTGCCCGTGAACGGAATGAAGGCACTGTCGGCTTATCAACTGATCATTACGCCGGACAAAGACTTGTCCACAGTAGGCAGCAGCACCCGCTACCAAGCGGAATATGCCGATATATCGGGCACGGCCTCCATTACTTACGGCTCCACGGGCGGCTACTCCGGCACTTCGTTTGTCGAGGGCTACGGCGGAACGAACAACGCGAGCACGAACTTCGTCGTCAACGCCGCTTCGAACGGCTATTATGACGTCACGGTTCGTTATGCGGCCGGACCGTTCGGCAGCGCCCCCTCCACTCGTTCCCTTCGCATGGATCTGAACGGCAGCACTCTGACGGACCTCTCTCTTCCGGCAACAGCCAGTTGGGATACCTGGAACGATTCGACGATCCGCGTCTTCCTGACCGCGGGCATTAACCGGATTAGCTTGAAGGCCTATACGAACGACGAATCGGATGCCGTCAACATCGACTACATCGACGTCCTTTCGGCTTCGGGCACGATGACGACTTACCAAGCAGAAGCGTCGGGCCATACGCGCGGTGGAGCTGCCGCCATCTCCAGCAATGCGAGTGCGGCAGGCGGCAGCGTCGTCGGCTGGATCGGCGGAGGAACGGCCAATTACCTCCAGTTCAATTCCATCAACGTGCCGACAGCCGGACTTTACCGCATGGTCGTTACGTACGCCAACGCCGAAGTCGTAGGGACTCATGCCTATAACAATAACATCGTGAACCGTTTCGCCGACATCAGCGTTAACGGAGGAACGGCGCAGCGGCACTATTTCCGGAATACGCTGAGCTGGACGACCTTCTACACGACAGTAGTTGATGTACAACTGAATGCCGGAAATAACACGATTCGCTTTTCAAATTCCACGGCCTATGCGCCGGATATCGACCAGATCTCTATTGCAAAAGCTCGAGACTAAGCTTAAAAAAGACTCTCTTCGTTCTTCAACCCTTGAGTTCTAAGCAAACGGCAGCCGCGCCTCTTGGCCGGCTGCCGCCTTGACATTGCTTTTATCGTTCTTTAGATGCTGAGGCAACCTGGCAAACGGAAGGTCACCCACTGTTAGACGCCTCCAGTATGGTCTTGATCGCGAGCAAATCCTTGCGATTCGCGCGCCGCATCATCATGGACATGAAGGGGGCGAACAAGGCCGAGAACCCCTTCGGGTTGCCTCGGTTGCGCAGCGTCATTCGGGTAGCGCCGCCGTCGACCGTCTCCCATGTGTACGTCGTCTCCATTGGAAAAGGTCCCTCGGACGTTCTCATGACCAACCGTTCGCCTGGCTCATAGTCAGCGATTTCATAAACGTAAGCGAGCTCTCGTCCGAGGAAGTTTGCTTTAAAGGCGATCCGGGAGCCCGCCGCCAACGGCTTCGGCGTCCTCCACTCCGCCGACCGAATGTTGGCGTACCACTGCGGGGCATGATCCGGGTCGGCCGCATAGGCAGCGACTTGATCGCGCGGTCGCCGAATGATCGTTTCCGTAAGAACGTCTACCATCTTGAACCTCCCGCTTCATCTTCCCTTACGACGAGATCGACACCGGAATCAGCTTCCCGTCCGACCCGACCGAAGTCGCCCCGCTATCCGAGACTAGCAGGACAAGAGCGTCGCATCGCTCCGACAAGCCGACGGCGGACAGCTCGCGGACGTCATACATCCGATCCCAGAAGATCTCTTCCGTAAGCGGGAGCGCATGGCCCGCGGATACGATGGTTTCCCCTTGAATCAGAACCGCGCCTTCATGGAATTCGCTTGCCGGATGGAACAGCGTCTCCAAGAGCTGGCTGGAGATTCTAGCCTGGATCGGCGTTCCCCCGCTTAGGTAGGGAAGGACGGAATCGTTCTTCTCGATTACGATTAACGCCGCATGGCCTTTGGTGCTCAACCGATGAACGGCTCGGGAGATTTCTTTATTGCTCGCCGTATGCTCGGATAATAGCCCTTCCAGGTAGTACGTGGACGTTAGCGACTCCATGGCCGAGAATTTCTTGGAGATGTCCCCTATAACGTTAAGGAGCCGAATATGGCCCGGTTCGAATTGCGACAGCTCGACATTCAACGTTTCGGATATGTCCGTAAGCATCTTGGCAAGCTCGGCCCGCAACGAGGCAAAGTCGCCGTTAACCGCGTTAAGCTCCAAGCGCTCAGCCCTCCTACTCCCGATCCATGAAATAAAAAGGATAAAGGGATCCGTCGAAGGCGAACGATGGCGTGCCCGTCTCCTCCGATACCACGAATACCAAGGCGTCCGTATGCTCCGATAGACCGATCGCGGCACGATGCCGGGTTCCCATTTTCCTCGTTCGATACACTTTCTTCGTTAAGGGAAGCACGTTGGCGGCGGATACGATGCCGTCGTCCCGGATGAAGACGGCGCCGTCGTGAAGCGGACTGCCCACGTTGAAGATGGATTCCAGCAGCGTGGACGTTATCTCCGCCCCCAAGGGAATGCCGGCCGTCATCCTATCTTCCACGGAAGCTTCTCTCTGGATAACGATAAGCGCTCCCGTCCGCATGGTGCTTAGATTCCGGACCGCCTTAAAAATCTCGTTGCACTTACGGGTATAAGGATTAAGCAGCCTCGTTAAATGATACGTCGAAGCCGCTCTGGCGATATCCGCGAAGGATTTGGAGAGGTGCCTAAGCTCTCCCAACAGGTCGCCTCCGTCCTCGTTAAGCGAAACGAGAGCGGCCCTGGCATGATCGGTAAAGGCCAGGAATCGGCTTCTAAGGTCGATTGATTGCTCGGACAAGCCTTCGCTCGAACATTCCATGGGATGCCCCCCCCTTCTTATTGGATTATTTTCTCCAAGGCTGGATTCTTTATCACGCGCAGCCAGACCCGCTTCCATGGCGGAATAAGCCTTGTCGGGGGATGGGATACTGAGGGAATAAAAGGTCGGAGGTGGGGAACATGTCCAAGGTCAAACTGGCGATCGTCTATTACAGCTCGACCGGGGTGAATTATCAGCTCGCGCAGTGGGCGGCCGAAGGAGGGAAGCAGGCCGACGCCGACGTCAAGCTTCTTCGGGTGGAAGAAATCGCTTCCCCCGTCTTAATCGAAGCGAATCCGAAGTGGAAAGCCCATCTGGAAGCCACCCGAGAGATTCCGATCGCCACCGCGGACGATATCGTTGCCGCGGACGCCATTATTTTCAGCACGCCTACCCGCTTCGGCAATATAGCCGCGCAGATGAAGATGTTCCTGGATACGACGGGGAAGATCTGGTTCAGCGGACAGACCGTCAACAAAGTCGTCAGCGCGATGACCTCGGCCTCGAACGTTCACGGGGGCCAGGAAACGACCGTCGTCTCCTTGTATACGACCATGTACCATTGGGGAGCCGTCGTCGTCGCCCCGGGGTATACCGACCAATCCTTGTACGCCGCGGGAGGCAATCCCTACGGAGTCAGCGTAAGTACGGACGAGTTGGAAAAGAAAGCGAAGGAGGTGCGGGCAGCCGTCCAGCACCAGGCCAAACGAGTGGTCGCCATTGCGGAAGCGTTAAAGAGAGGGCTCCGATCCGACTGGTGAACGACTCTGTCGTAGACTCATCATGATTAGAGCCAACGCAATGACCGCGAGGACAATCCCCAGCAGCCGAAATCCCGCAAAGCTGAACGAATCCCCCATGATGATGCCCGTCAACAAGGAGGACAAAATGGTCCCCAGATACCTCGACGTATTGAATAGCCCGGAAGCGACGCCGGCTATTTCTTTGGGAGAGCTTGCGAACAGGGCCGCCTGCATTCCTACGGCGTTCAACCCGTTGCTGAAGCCGAAGGCAACGAGCGCCAAGCTTACGCCGATCACCGGGGAAGTTTCGTTTAAGGTGACGATCCATACGGATCCCAGCGTCATCAGGATGGCGGCTACGATCAAGGCGGGCCTGGGCCCCGATTTATCGATCCATTTGCCCGCTATCGGAGAAGCGACGAGCGAGCTTAGGCCTAAGGTCAGCATAAGAATCCCCGTGTGGAACTCGCTGACGTGACGCACCATCTGCAGATAAGAGGGCAGACCGAAGAACAGAGCATAAAAAAGCAAGTTGACGAGAATGAACTGAACGTTGACCCACGTCATGGCGGGATACTTGGCGAACGTCCTTAGAGGAATAAAAGGCGACGCCGTACTTAATTCATGCCGCACGAAGACTGTCAGCGCCGCGAGGCCGATCAAGCCGACAAGGACGCTCCATAGGGACGCCTGTCCGGACGATTCCGCGGACAGCAAGCCGATGAGCAGAGCAACAAGGCCCACCGTAAAGAGCAGGATCCCGGGCGCATCGATCGCGTGCAACCATTGGCGAATAGACATCTTGCTCGCGGCGGGTGCCGCTTGTCCGTCCTTCGGAATCATCCTCCAGGCCAAGACAAAGCTCGCCGCCACGAACGGAACGTTGACGATAAAGATCGCGGGCCAGTCCCCCCACTCCAGTAGCATCCCTCCCGCGAAAGGGCCGATCGCCGCCGCCCCGGATAAAAAAATGGACAAAACGGACAGAGCGGTCCCTTGTTTCTCCGCGATATGGATCCTGACGATCGCCATTCCGACGGCAACCATCATGCTGGTTCCGATCGATTGGACAACGCGGAATACAAGAAGCCATCCGAAAGTTGGCGAGAACGGAGCCAGCAAAGAAGCCGCGAGGGAAACGACCAGCCCCGCCAGGAAGATCTTCCTGCGGCCGAATAAATCGCTGGCCTTGCCCATAACGGGCTGGGCGATCGCGCTCGCGATGTAGAAAGAAAAAATAATCCAGGAGACGTCGGTAAAGTCGAGGCCGAACTCCTGCTGCAGCCTTGCGATGGCAACGGAAATCATGGAAGAGTTCAATGGGTTTAATAGGATCCCCAGTCCGACGGCAATCATCAGCCATCTGCTTCTTGCATTCATGGCTCAAGCCCCTCTCATCTGCGATAAAGCTATCTTACCTCCTCCCTTTTATTCACTCCAACGCATTTTAAGTTATAATGTCATTGACCCAAAGGAATGGATGGAGGTTGGCCGTGGAGCTTCTTCAGCTGCAGTATTTTCTCGAGGTAGCCCGTACCGAGCACGTGACCGAAGCCGCGCGAAGGCTGCACGTGACGCAATCGTCCCTAAGCAAAACGATTCAGCGCCTGGAAGAGGATCTGGGGGTCTCTCTGTTCGACCGAACGGGGAGGAAAATGCGCTTGAACGAGCTCGGAAGCCGGTTCCGTAGCCGCGCGGAGAGGGCTTTGTTCGAATTGGAACAGGGCAAACAGGAGATGAGCGATAGGTCCGGCCCGGAACAGGGGACGCTCGAATTGGCCGTGACCACCGCGAGCACGCTGCCTCCTATTCTTCGGGAGTTCCGGAAGAAGCGGCCCGACGTCCAAATTCACGTGCAAATGCTAAGCATGCAGGAGATGGTGACGCTTCTCCATCGGGGAGAGGTCGATTTCTGCTTGTCCTCCCCGCCTATTCAGGAGGAGGAGATCGAGTGCCGGATCGTGATGGTCGACCCCGTCCTCTTGGCGGTTCCCAAAGGGCATCGGCTGGCGGGCCGGAGCAGCGTATCCTTGACGGAGCTGCGGGAGGAATGGTTCGTCGGCGTCAAGCAGGGCTACGGAATTCGCAGCCTCGTGGATTCGATCTGCCGATCGGCCGGGTTTCAACCCCGGTACGTGTATGAGGGAGATGAACCGGCTAGGCTGAGCGCCCTTGTGGAAGCCGAAATCGGAGTGGCCTTCATGCCGAGCACGGCAAGGAATTCCTATGAACAGATCGACTATTTGGCAATAGAGAACGATCGAATGGCACGGGAAATCGCCTTGTTATGGCACAAGAGCCGCTATCTTTCGCGTGCGGCTCTGGATTTCCGCGATGTCGTGGTAAAGTATTTTGGGACGCTCTCCCAAGCGGATACCTAATTCAATCGATGTTCATGAATTCCGGGCAACCGTATACGGTTCTGCGCGACACGATCTTTACGCATCCGTCGATGGCCGAGGCCTTGAACGATCTGCTGAACGCGATCGGTTAACGATATCGTTAACCGATCGTTTCATCAAGCTCTTCTACAAGAGTGCAGATCCGTAACTGATTACCGTCCGGATCTACGATTTTCATCATGCGAAGCCCTTCAAGCTCCTCATTCGGAGGCTCTATAATACGGATATCCTTCTTGCTCTTTAATTCGTCGTACCAGCTATCCACGTTCGAAACAAAAAAATGAATCAATCCGCCGACCTGGCAGTCCCCCGTATGCTCGGTCAAATAAAGAGTCATTTCGTCCTTGGTGATCTGAACAAAAACGGGGAAATGCGGTTCGAATCGATGCTCCCAGTCGATTTGAAACCCCATTCCCTCCACGTAGAAAGCCTTGCTTCTTGCATAGTCGGTTATACGGAGCGCAGGAATCACCTTTTGCATATGGACTCTCCCTATTAAGGCGCAATCTTACTAAAATTAATCACAACGGCGGTCTTGTCGTCCGATTTCTTAAAGCGGGCATAGGCAAGGCACTCGGGATCGTTTTCTTCAAGTTCTATTAGCTCTTGAGCATAAAGATGGGGACCCCTGTTCAATATCTTATGGGCAACAGCGGTCCAATACGAGCTTTGTTCCATTACGATACTGGAGGGCCAGAACATCCCATCCGTCAATAATAGAATATGTTTTAGACAGGTCAGATTGATTTTCCCGTATTCGAAAAAACGAACCGCGCTCTCTTCCCCATTTAGAACTCCGTAACCACCGTCTGTATTTGACTGATATCGATTCTTTTTTATCGTCTCTATAATGGTTTCATGAAGTTCTTTCCGGCTTTTTAAGCCTTTGGTTATTCCTTCCTGCCATTTGGCGAATGCGGGAGCTTCCAAGTGAGAAACCTGTCTCCTAGTTAAAGGTCGAACCTCATCGTCATCATACACGGCTAAAATCATGCAATCGCCCGTCTGTATGAACTCCACGCCGTCATCCTGAACGCGAACGATTGCCGCTGCCGCCCCCCAAAGCTCATCTTTTTTCCTCAGATCTATATTTTCAAGAATCATTTGCTCCCTTAGAAGATCGTTGGCTTCAACCAAGCGGTCCGCTAGGCTTCCAAGTTCGGCAACCGATTCAAAGTAGTTTTTCACCAGATTCGCTGCGATAAAACCGCCGGTTTCCTTTTTGGAATTCAGATAGGGTACCAAAGAAGATACCCCATCCAGAACTCCATATAGATTGGCTTGGGGACGAGAAATAATGGCATCCTCGTTTAGCAAGCCCACGCCTTTCCGCGTGATCTCCTCGTAAGTTACGATCAACTTGACCCTCCGTTCTCGATTATTTTCTCCTTATGATGGAGTCCCTTCATGATTAACCATAAAGGAAATACGATTTCGAAGATAGCTCCCGGAACAAACAGAACGGGGCCGATTTCTTGGCCGAGGATCGCCAGACAGCTGTTCGCCAACAAGGCGGCATACCCGACGAAGCCGATGACGGACAATGCTCGCGGAACCAGCCTCGATCGATAGAGGATGCGGCAAAGCAGCAAGCTGCCCAAGCTCAGCACGATCATGGCCATCTCGAAGAGCACGGAACGCGCTTCTACCAATAAGTCTCCTATCGCTGCAAAGGGCGAACCCGCGGTAGCGGCATCCGCGGAGTTGGAGTTATCGCTCAGCGCGACAAGCAGGAACGGAGCGATAGCGCTTAGGATAAGCAGAGCAGACTCCAGAATTCGGGAACCGAAGTACCCCAGCGCAAACGCTTCGTTATGTTGCTTTAAGATGGGATGCAGAAGGATCGCAATCCCCGCCACCGCCATGGCGTTTATCAGCTCCAGGAACAATCCCGCATACACGCTTGCCCGGTCCGGATATAGTCGGGCGAGAAAATCCGGCCGATCGAGAACCGAATCCATAAGCCCGCTTCCTATCAGATAAGCCACCGTCGATATCAGAAACAATACCCCTGCCGCTCTTGCCGTCATCTTCATGCCTATCTCCCTCTTCTGCTGAATTTACATCCAGTTTAGCTTGAAGAGGCAGGGGGCCGTAGACACTTTAGTGTGGTTTGCGGGTGTTCGGGATTAAATTCCATTCTCTGGCGCGGGCGATCGCTTCGGTGCGTCGTTGCACCTGAAGCTTCTCGAAGATCCGGCGGTTGTGCCCTTTGACCGTGTCCAACGCCAAGAAGAGCTTCTCTCCGATTTCCCTGTTCGAGAGCCCCTGGGCGATCAGCTCCAGCACCTCGAGTTCTCTCCGGCTGAGCGGCTCAATTAGGCTGCCCTGCCCGTCGTCTGATTTGAGAAGGCGCTCCAGACCCAGCCGCGCTTCGCGGAGCGCCGGAAGCGGCAGATCGCCTGCCAATCGAAGGGCCTCTCGGTAAAATTCCGCCGCCGAATCGGTCTGACCTTCGGCTTCCTCAACTTGACCCAGTCCGATCATGGCCATGACGGCCATCAGCCGATGGTCCATTATTCGGCTATTCGAGATGACTTCGTTATAGGCCTCGCGAGCCGAAGGATAAATTCCGCGCCGCTGGCAAGCGACGCCCAGCATCCAGGCGGCCGCCGTCCGAACCGGGAGATTGTCCGGTCGCAAGTACGCAAGCGCAAGACGGGACTGTTCGATTATTCTGTCCGTTTCTTGCCATCCTCCGTTTATCCGCTCCTCGCTTGAAGGGGCAATCAAGCCGACAAGCTCTTCGGTCTTGTCGTCGGACGGCGCGTTCTCCATGACCGCTTCGGCTGCCCGCAGCTTGCGATCGGCGCCTCCAGGATAAGGATGGCCGGTCGACTCCAAGGACGCCAATGTAGCCCGGGTCGCGGCAATGAGTCCGAGCAGGTCCCTGACGCCGGCGTTCGATTCCTCTCCCGCCAAAGTCGTCTCCGCCGCTTGCAGCTTGCTTTCCACGTCCGTCAGCCTGCCCGCCATCAGCAGAGCCGAACCGTATATCACCCATAACGAGGGTCTAGCATCCAATTCGGCGGCAGGCAACGTCTTCAGCCAGTTCAGCGCAAGGCCGGCAGCCCCGCGAAGATGCAGAGGCAACCCATTGCCTTCCAGCAGACGAGCGGCACGTTCGATGTCCCGGGATTCCGCGGAATGACGGAACGCTTCTATATCGAATCCGTTCGCCTCATACCAGACGGCTGCCCGTTTATGCCATTCCGCGATACGGCTCCCGCCGACGCTTTCTTCCAGCCTTCTGCGGAGCAAGTCGGCAAACAAATGGTGATAGCGATACCACCGCCGTTCGTTGTCCAGGGAAACGACGAACAGGTTCTTGCGCTCAAGCTCCATTAACGTGTCCTTCCCGGGAACCGAGGGATCGAGCATAAGATCATCGCACAGAGATCCGCACAGGCGATCGAGAATCGAGGTCCGCAGCAGGAAGGCTTGAACGGCTTCGGGCTGCCGCTGCAGGACCTCTTCCACCAGGTAATCCAGCACGTAAGGATGACTGCCGTTAAAAGCCTGAATAAGCCGATCGGCGTCCCGATCTTCCTGGATGGAGAGCGCGGCCAGATGCAGACCCGCAACCCACCCTTCGGTACGCGATTCCAGCGATGCGATTATATCCGCAGACAGGTTAAGGCTCATTACGCGGTTCAAATAAGCTTCGGATTCGGACCGGGTAAACCTCAAGTCGGCAACGCGCAGCTCGGTCAATTGGTCCCGGACCCGCAACCGGGCGAGCGAAAAACCCGGGTCCGCGCGGGTTGTCAGGACAAGATGCATCTGAGCGGGAAGATGGTCGAGCAGGAAAAACACGGCATCGTCGACCGGCGCCGACATCGCGGCGTGGTAATCGTCCAGAACGAGGATAAAGGGGTTCGGGAGGGCCGCGAGCTCATTCAAGAGTACGGTCAGGATCGACTCGGCCGGCGGAGGCTGAGGAGTTTGCAGCATGGCAAGCGCGCCTTCCCCTATATTCCCCTCAAGCGTTCGCAGAGAGAAGATCATACAGGTGATAAAGCGCGCTAGCTCGTTGTCCCCTTCCTCGAGCGACAGCCATGCGGCCGGCCTTCCGCATTCCGCGAGCCATTCGCCAACCAAAGTCGTCTTGCCGTAGCCCGCGGGCGCGGAGATTAGGGTCAACTTGCGGTATAAGCCTTTGCTGAGCCTCTGGGTCAATCGCGGGCGGAGAACCGCTTGCGGCCGAGGCTTGGGAATATATAATTTGGTAGCCATGATAGGAGTAGACATGGTTTTATCCTACCATGGCCGGTTATAACCATCAATTGGCAATTCGCTAAGGATCGAGCTCCACGACCTTGCCGGTAACGTCGCCCAGGCTATCTACCGTAAAGACCAGTGCCAATACCTTTCCGTCTCTCTCGCTGAATTGGAAGGGATAATCGCCCGTCTGCCCTTCCGGGAAGAATAAATCGGGAGTCAGCGTGACGTTCCAGACGTCGTATTTGTAGTGAACTCTTCCCCGATCGTCGGGGGTCAACTTTTGGACGGACTCGAGGATCGTCGTGCCTTCGGGAACTTTTTTCTTCCGCTCTGCGGACTTCGTCGCCATCTCCTCCGACTTGCTCTCCAGCAACGCTGCCGCATCGTTCTCGGCAGCCGTCTCCTTCTCCTCCGGCTCCTTCGGCAGCTCCCGCAAATACGCTTCCGCCTTGGCCGGATCGGCTTTGGACTTATCCAGCGGAAGCTCGAACAACGCGGCTGCTCCCTCGTAATCCGGCCGGAGGCTGATCTCGCCCGTCTCCTCGTCGTAGGCGATCGCATCGTTGCTGGGGAACGCCGTGCCGCCGACGACGGCCAGATAGACGCCTCTGTCGGCGAACATCTCCACTCCGTCGCATTCGATGAGCCGATACATGACGCCGTCCAGAACGGTTTCGCTATAACCGCCGTGCATGCTAAAGATGTTTACCTGCCAAGGCTTTAAGCCTCGCATAAGAGGCGACACGTAGAAGGGCACTTCCCCGTATTCCGGATCGCTCGTCTTGGGCATCGGACTTCCGTCGGCGTTCGCTATGGATACGACGGCATACGTTTTCTCGGGGGAAATGTCGCTCGACAGGTCCTCCAGCCCGTTCAGCCCCGCTCCGGAGACAAGTCCGTGCAGCGTAATCTCGTAACCTCCGGACACGACCGATTCGTTGATTTCGACAGCGTCGCCGCTCGCGAAAGCTTCCGCCAACGGTCCATTGCCGAGATGCTCGGCTACCTGCTGGGGACTTAACAGCTTTACGGCCGCGAACGCGGATACCGACAGGAGCAGCGTGAAGACGGCCGCCAGCACGCCTATCGATATCCTTTTCCTCCCCTTAGGTCTCGCTTCGCTTCTCTCCCTATACCGATGAATGACGTTTCGGTTCAATCGTTCATCGGGCCCCGCCTCCGAAGCCAGGGCTTGGCGAAGCATGCGGTCCCACTTATCGGAATCGCTCATAGAGACTCCACCTCCAATTCCTTCTTCATCGCCTGTCTGGCTTGATATAGCCTCTTCTTGACCGTTCCGGACGGAATCCTCAATGCCGACGCGATCTCCTCGATGGACAGCTCCGCGGTATAGTACATATAAAGCGGAATCTTGAGCTTATCCTGAAGACGGTCCGCGGCCTCCTGGATTTGGCGGCGCCGCTCCGAAGACAGCAGGGCATCTTCCGGGGACTCGTCCGTAAATATAGCATTGTACTCGTCGCTGTATTCCGCCGTGGGCGCGATTCTCTGTCTCCAGGCGAACTTCCGGCGCTGGTTCTTGCGCAGCCCGACCGCGACCGACAGGAGAAAGGCTTTCGGATTGCGGTTGCCGTCCATCTTCTTTCTCGTTTCTATCGCTTTAAGCAAGGTTTCCTGATAGAGATCGTCCGTATCCGCCCGGTTCGACGTCAGTCTAAGGCAGAAACCGTATAACGCTTTGCCGTGCCGTTCGATCAGATCGTTGAGCTCTTCGATATCCAAGCCGCTTCTCCTCTCCGAATGATCATTCACCTCTATATGGTCATAACTCGGGCAATGGTTCCCTAGCAGTCTTGCAGCCGAAAAAAAAGAACGCATATCTCCTATCCTCGGAGATATACGCCCTGATGCAACACGCGATTCACCTTCTCGGCGCTTAACAACATCATAACGAGGAACGCAAGCGCGATGAACGGCAATAAAACGATGCTCGTCTGCGCGGCAAGGACTCCGAACAGCGGAGGGAGAAAGGTCGCTCCCGTATAGGCGACCGCCATCTGGTAGCCCATCAGCTTGGCGGAGTTCTCCTTGCCGAAACGCGCCGGAGTTTCATGAAGGAGGCCGGGGTAGATGGGAGCTAACCCGAGTCCGATCAGAACGAGCCCGGCTAGGAAAAGCGATGGCAGCGGAAGCAAGAGCAGCACCCCGCCCGCAATGGCGATCATCTGGCCGCAGCGGATCAGCACGCGATTGTTGACTTTCAAAGTGATGAAGCCGGTAATCAGCCTTCCGACCGTTATTCCGCCATAATATAAGGAGATCCAACCGGCGGCCGACTCGGCCGTCATGTCCCTTGCCCCTACCAGATAGCTGGCTCCCCATAATCCGACCGTGGCTTCGACCCCGCAATAGAATAAAAACGCGCTAAGAGTAGGCTTAACCCCTTTGATCCGGAGCACGTTGCCCTTGGAGCCGCCCGCGGATCGTCCCTTCTCCGATGCGGCTTGGTCGGGAAGCTCCTCGCGGTTCTCGACCTCTCCGTTTGCGGCGACGCGCTTCCAAAGGGGGAGCGTAACCAGCAGAACAATCGCGAGCGAGAATTGGATCATGGATACGGCGGCATACCCCTCTCTCCAAGAGTTATGCTCTGTCATAAAATAAGACATGATGATCGGTCCCATCGTAGCCCCTACGCCCCAGAAACAGTGCAGCCAGTTCATGTGATGGGCTTTGTAATGGTCGGCGACATAATGATTCAGCGCCGCATCGATGGCTCCTCCGCCTAAGCCCAGCGGAATGACCAGCAAGACAAGCCAGATCAGCGAAGGAGCCGCGGAGAAGCCAAGCAGCGCTCCCGCCGTAAGGCAGCAGCTGATCAGCGTGATTTTCCCCGTTCCGACCCGCGCAACCAAACTCCCGCTCGCCAGGCTGGACACGATGGTTCCTCCGGCCGCGATCATGGACAAGACTCCCGCGAAGCCGAACGATGCCCCCATGTCGAGCCGCATCGAAGGCCAAGCCGACCCGAGCAGGGAATCTGGAATTCCTAAGCTAATAAAGGCCAAATAAATAATCGCTAGAAAAAAGGTTGCCATCCTGCCCCTCCCTCAGCCTTCCGTAATCATCAAATTCAACGCTAATTGCTGCAAGCCGGTCAAGTAATCCTGTCTCCAATTGCTCATCATCAGCAAGGGCAAATGTTCCTTCGGAATGTAGGCCGAGCTTCTCTCCGCGATCTTGGCCAATAGCGAGACGTCCACTTCCTCCTCGTTAAACACGACGGCCCGAGGATTGAGAATGGCGGCGAACGTGGCGATCAGACGGGCGACCGCGTCGACCTGCTTTTCCCCTGCCAATACGATCCGGCGATCTTGCCCTTCCAGTTGAAGCGCTTGGAAGAAGGATTGATTATCGTACTGAGGCACGAACGAAATCTCTCCCGAGAAAAACGTGCTGCCTCGAACGACATCGCCGTTGATCATGATGCCGGAGCCCGGTCCGTTCTGGCCGAAATACAGGTAAACCAGCGACTCGTTCTCGAGCTCGAAGTTCGACGCGTACCCCAGCACCGATGCGTTCATGTCATTCTCGACCGCGACCGGCAGCTGGAACCGGGCTTCGAATTCCCCTTTTAAATCGTAGTCGAGGAATTGCTGATAGGGAGGGATAAAGATGATTCTCCCGTTGTTCACGGCGCCGGGCACTCCGATCGCGATGGAACGAAGCCTCGGGTACTTCTCGATCAGCGACTCGATAAGGTCCGCCAGAAGCTGCGCATCCTGCTCCAGCACGCTCGGCTTGGTCCCCCGTTCCTTGAGCTCGCCGATGCAGTTGAAGATCGAATAACTCGTCTCGTTCTTCTCTATGAAAATAGCCAATCCCAGCATGTATTCCGGATCGTACGTATACCGCTTCGCTCTTCGGCCTCCGCTGGAATCGTCATCGCCCGAATAGCGGATCTCTCCGTCCTTCTCCATCTGGGCGATGAACTTGCTTATCGTCGGAAAGCTGATCCCCAGCCGCTGGCTGAGCTCCGCCTTCGTGGCGCTTCCCAGCATGATGAGTCCCGCTCGGATTCGATAGAGTAACGGTTCCTTGAAATCGTTCTGAGTCTTGAATACGTTCGTCATGTCGATCAACCTTTCACCGCTAAGGGTGGGCGCTTGGACACTTATTAAAGCAATTTAATAAGTCTAGATCATCTTAGCAGACGCCGCGCTTATCGGCAATACGGGGGATTAAGTTGTTTGAGGATGGGCCAGCTGATATGATGAAAATAACTTTGTCCGACGTATGGAGGGGTCAACGTGGAAGTGTTGGAGCCGTTTCTGAACCGTATCGACAATCCGGAGCATCGAGTCCGAATGGAAGACGTGTTTGCTTGGATCTTATCGAAATTCCCGACCCTAGAGCCCAAGATCGCGTGGAATCAGCCGATGTTTACCGATCACGGCACCTTTATCATCGGCTTCAGCGTCGCCAAACAGCACATGGCCGTTGCCCCGGAGGAAGCCGCCATGGCTCGGTTCGCCGAGGAGATCGAGCGGAGCGGCTACGGTCATACCAAGGGGTTGATCCGCATCCGGTGGAACGAGCCGGTGGATTTCTCCTTGCTTGAGAAGCTCATCGAGTTCAATATCGAGGACAAGGCCGACTGCACGACTTTCTGGCGGAAATAGAAGGGTTGTAGGAGCCCTTGGAGGGCTTAAAAAACTACATTGTACATGAAATTTCATCTATAATCTGTCCATGATTCGATATGGAGCTCAATGTACATGAAATTTCATCTATAACGGCCCTGTTTTTCAAAATAAAGCAGATTATACATGATTTTTCAGCTACAATCCCTCATTTGAGCCCTCTGGCGAAAAATAAACATGATATTTCATGCTTATCCACTTAGACGAAGGTTCTTCCCTTCTATTATTTTTCTAAAGAAAAGAGAACTACCGTTTTTGGCGGCGGTTCTCTTTTTATTTCTATCTCGAAACCCCTTAGTGGATATCGTGCTTCTTGAAGTTGCCGCCCTTCACCTCGGCGACATCGTACACCATAATAAAGGCGCCCGGGTCGATCTCATGGATGATTTCTTTCATTTTGCTTTCTTCCAGTCGGTTAATGACGCAAGTAATTTCTTTGAACTGTTCGTTGGAATAGCCGCCCTCCACGAGGTTATAGGTAGCGCCTCGCCCTAGGCGATCGCGAATCGTCTCGACCATGATCTCGGGATGCTTCGTGATGATTTTGAAGGTTTTGGCGCCGCTTAAGCCTTCTTCGACGATATGGATCACTTTGGAGGCGATAAAATAAGCGATACCTGACAGAATAGCCCCTTGAAGGCCGAATACGGTCGAAACGACGATAAACACGAACATATTCAAGAACAGGATCAGATCGCTTGTGCCGAACGGCAGCTTGCGAGACAGCAGTACGGCCAACATATCGATTCCGTCCAAGGCGCCGCCATTGCGCAGGGCCAGACCCATTCCGAAGCCGATAATGATACCGCCCACGACGGTTACCAGCAGCGTATCTCCTTCGATGATGGGCGTCAGGTGATGCATGACGACCGTTCCGACGGCCAAGGAGGCAATGCCGAGCACGGAATAGATAGCAAAGCTTTTCCCGATCTGCTTATATCCTAGAAAAATAAACGGTATATTAAGAACCCCGATCAGAAGTCCCAGCGGAAGTCCGATAAACTCCGACCCCACGATGCTCAGACCCGTCACGCCTCCATCGGATACGTTGTTGGGAATTAATACGGTTTCTAGCCCATAGGCCGTTATGAACGCTCCGATAATGACGGCAAGTCCTCGTAAAACCTTCTTTAATACGACCGATTGCTGTTGTTGCGCACTCTTCATCTACTAACCTCATTTCCGTTTGATTGCCCGTAAATCGAACACCAAAGTTTATTATACCCGTTGAGAGCGTTGAAAATAAAACAATTGTTATAAAAATCCAACGGCGATGCGGGGCATAAAACAGCGGCAGCCTCGGACTCGAAAGCATCCAAGGCTGCCGCTTTCTCTATTACCATTTCGAAAGGCCATACTTTTGGAACCATTGCACGATCTCTTCATTCGCTGCTTCTCGATTTTGATCATCCAGTGCATGATTGCCATTCGGAAACATAACCAAATTGACGGTTTTATCCACCTTTTCCATATCATCGGCGTATTGTTGAACGGTTTGCCAGATGACATTGGCATCGCCTGTTCCTTGCAAGAAAAGAACCGGCGCCTCTATATCCGGAATTCGGTCCAATAAAGAGCCGTTATTCTTATGTACATCATCATTTAAATCTCTAAGATTATTTCTCCAACCTGCAATAAGAATAGATGAATTTTTGGGATTCTCGTCGAGCCACCGGATGTATTCGTCCGAACCGACAAAAGGACTGACCGCAGCAACGGCTTTAACATCGCGACGTTCGGAAGCCATTCTTAACGCGACGCCGCCTCCAAACGAATAGCCAAGCAGATAGGTTGAATCAGCTTTTATTTTCTTGCCCAACATGGACTTGGCTGCTTTAACCGCATTCTGTGCATCCAGCGTACTGTCTGCCAGCCCTTGCACATGTCCTTCGCTTTCCATATATCCGCGATAATTCGGGTATAGCGTAATCACTCGATGGGATGCCTTGCTGATCGACTCGGCGGTGTAACCGAAATCGTAATGGGTGATGGACTCTTCTCTAAAGAGTCTTCCTCCGTGAAGGTTAACGACCAACGGATATTCGCCGGACCAGATGGGTTCGGTTAACAGAGCCTCAACCTTCGTGCCTTCGCTATAGTAGAATACTTGGTAGATATTGACTTTCGGGTTCTGTCCAGGCACCTTGATTAATTCTTTCGAGATGATTTCCCCGTCGTTTGAAGCGGATTGACAGCCGGATAGCAGGGTGGCCAAGATCATGATAGATAAAGAAATCAGCAATACCGCACGTTTTATTGGGATATCCTCCTTTACTTGATTTCCGCACCCGGATTTCCGCAATCGTCCGTACAGGAAATTTTGTAAGTAATTGGATTATATCTCACGGAAACTACTAAATCAAAAAATTGGTGTTAATATAGTCTATCAGGGTATTCATGGAGAGGCATTCGCTTGACGCCTCCTGTAATAAACGAACCCCGACATCGCGACTCCAAGAATAGCGCAAATGAAATAAAGGAACGAATAGGACGAGAGATCCGCCAACGGCCCCATCGCGGCCCCTCCCAGCGAGACGCCCAAGTCGGCCATGGCCAGAAACAAGCCCAGCAAGACATTGCGGCTAGGCTGCGGAAGCACGAAGGTCAAATAAGTCGTTAACGTAGGATATAGCAGCGCTTGGGAGATTCCCATCAAACAGCCGCCCAAATAAAACAAAACGAAGCCTCCCGAGACCGAAGGGCTTAAGCTGACGCACAACGAAGCCGCCGCCGCGTTCATCAGAATGACCATGACGTAAGCGGAATGCCACTTTCCGTCGGAGGGGATTTTTTTCCTTAAGAAGAAACGGGCCGCGACAATCGTAACCGCCTGAAGCATCAGGAAGACGGCGGCGCTGGCGCTTGGAATCTCTTCGGCGTACAAAGGAATAAAGGTTGTCACGGCTCCGAAAACGACGGAAGCGACAAGCATCAACAGGCTGCACTTAAATAGGTCTGGATTCCGGTATAACTGAGGAAGTTCTTGCAGAAATGATGTGGTTTGCGGAGATGGCCCCGTTACGGACGCTTGGGAGTCATTCATTCGGACAGTAAAGCCGGCCATATTCGTTATCATGGCGAAGGCAATCATGCTCACGACAAACCAAGTCCAATCGCCGGAGCGCCACATCCCGACGGCCAGCAGCGGCCCGATAATCGTAGGGATCGAGGCAAACAGGGAATACAGCGATATTCCCTGAGAACGTTCCTTCTCCGGCAGCGCATCGACAATGCCCAACTGCAAAGCCATGGAGAAGAAGGCCGTACATGCCCCCTGCAGCATCCTGGCCGCGAAATACCCCTCCAGGCCGGTAAACGTATATAAAAGCAGGGCCAATCCATTGATGACCAGGATGATGCGCAGCACGCGAACCGGTCCCTGCCGATGAATGATTCGGCCCGCCCACGGTCTAAAAAACATCGTCGTGAACAAATAGGCTCCCATCACGATCCCGATCTCCGTATTGCTTGCGCCCCACGAATCTCCCTGAAGCGGAATCATGACATTCAGGATGGAATTGGCTCCGAAATAGATGATGGTTAATAAATATAAACGCAGAAACGGCCATGACAAAGCTCCTTTTGCCATCCTTGCTCCTTCCTCCATCCCGCTAAGTAATCATCATCCGCAGCAGCTTTTGCGCGTAAGGCGACTGAACGTTTTTTAATTCCTTAATATCAACGATCTCTTCGATCTGACCGCTTCTGAGGATCAGCACCCGGTCGCACAAATAAGCGGCGGATTGGATATCGTGGGTGATGAACAGATAGCCCAGACGGAACGAGTCCTTCAACTCCTTGAGCAGCTCCAACACCTGCATCTGAACGGATCCGTCCAAGGAGCTGATCGCTTCGTCCAGAAGAATGCACGGCGATTCCGTCGCGACTGCCCTTGCGATGCACACCCGCTGGATTTGTCCGCCCGACAGCTCATGGGGGTACTTGGAGCGGAACGACGAGTCCAAACCGACTTGGCGCAAGAGTCGACCGACCTTGTCGCGCTTGGCTTCCATTCCGTCCGGCTGCAGGGTCAAGGGCTCCAGAATCGCTTGTTCGACGGTAAAATAAGGATTGATGGAGGAGGTATAATCCTGAAAGACGGCGCTGATTCTCCCCCGTCTCCCTCCTCTCTTCTCCACGCTTTCCCCCTGAAGCAAAATCGTACCGCGGTCGGGCTTCTCGATGCCGAGCAGCAGGCGTCCCAACGTCGACTTCCCGCTGCCGCTCTCCCCGATAATGCCCAGACATTCCCCTTCCTTGTATTCGAAACTAATGTCCCTCAGAATTTGCTGTCGTTCCCTTGAGAACATGCCTCCCTTGCGATAGGTTTTATAGACTCCTTCAACGGTCAGCAATTCCGGCACCTCCCATCAGCTCCTGAAACCGGTCGTTCAGCTTCCGCTGCGATGACGTCAAATAACGGGTATAATCATGACGCGCATTCGAGAAAATGGCTGCTGCCGTCCCGCTCTCGATAACGCTTCCGGCTCTCATCACCATCACTTCGTCCGCCAGTTTCCTGACGACGCCCAGCTCATGGGAGACGAAGATCATGGAACACCCCGTCCTCTCCCTTAATTGAATAAACTGTTCCACGACCTCGAACTTGGACACCGTATCGAGCGCGGTAGTCGGCTCGTCGGCAAGAATGACGTCCGGCTCCAACAGAAGGGCCAAAGCGATCATCACGCGCTGCAGCATGCCCCCGGACAATTGGTGCGGGTATTTATTCAGAATGCCGATCGGGTCTTGAAGCCTTACGCTTTGCATGGCTTGCCTCAGCTTCTCCGTCGTTTCGTTTTTGTTCCAACGGTAATGGCGGGCGAGAGTCTCCCTGAGATGAACGCCGATGACGCTCGACGGATCGAAAGCGCGCATTCCGTTCTGGAGGATCATGTAGAGCTGCTTCCCTCGTCGGCTTCTCATCTCGCGTTCGTCCAGTTCGTTTAAATCGACTCCTTTAAACCGGATCTCCCCCGATTGAAGAAGCCCTCTCCCGTTTAATCTCATAATCGCCCTGCAGGTCAGCGACTTGCCGCTCCCGCTCTCGCCGATAATGGCCAAGCAGCTTCCCTTCTTCAACTGAAACGAGCTATCCGAGACGAGCACGCTCCCTCCCCGACCGTCCCACACCCTCAAATTCCTCACTTCCAATAGATTCATAGAGGAATCACGCCACCTCGTTTCTTTGGATTCTTCCGGCCACGGAGTCCGGACGGCCCTGCCGTTTCTTGCCGGATATCCCTAGCTTGGGATCCAGGGCGACCTGGAGCGAGTCCGTAAAGAAGTTGACGGCCGTCACGAAGAGAATGGTCGTTATCCCGGGAGCAAGCATCATTTCCGGTCTTGAGAACATGACTTCCCTTGCCTCGTTCAGCATCATCCCCCACTCCGCATGCGGCGCTTGGATCCCTAGCCCCAGAAAAGAGAAGCCGGAAAGCTGCAAGACCATGGAGCTGTAGGCGCTGCTGGAGGTCACGGCAATGTCCGGCAGCGAGACCGGCAAGATATGCTTCCTCATGATTCGGAGGCTGCCCATGCCAAGCACCTTGGAGAACTTCACGTAATCGGATTCGGCATAGGCCATGACGGACGTTCGGATGATGCGGGCGAACCAGGCCCACTTCATCAAGACGAACGCAAGCAGAATATTCTCGAGTCCCACGCCGAGAATGCCGATGATCGCCAAAGTCATCACGTAGCCGGGAAAGGACAGCATGACATCGCAGATTCTCATCAGGAAAGCATCGATTCTCCCTTTGAAGTACCCGGCAATAAATCCGATAACCGCTCCGATCCCCACGGAGGCGACCAATGCGACCAATACCCACAGCACGCTTGGACGGATCCCATAGATGAGTCTGGAGAGAATGCATCGTCCCAAATGATCGTTGCCCAGCAGGTATTCCCAGGATGCCGAGGCAAAGCGAAGCTCCATATGGACCTCTTCCGGATCGTTCGGGGCGATCCAAGGCGCGAAGATCCCGGCGATGACGGTAATCGAGATAATGGCCAACGATAAAGCGGCTAACTTGTCTTTGAGAAAATAATGGAATCGTCTCATTTATCCGTCTTCCCTTAATTTAGGATTCACCCAAGCGTTGACCATGTCCGAGAAGGTATTGACGATGACGAAAGACGCAGCCAGGATGAGCACGTACGCTTGAATGATCGGAAAATCCCGGCTTAGGATGGAATTGACGCTTAGCGTCCCCAACCCCGGCCAAGCGAAGATATTCTCCACGACAACCGTGCTTCCGAGGATGATAGGAATCGCCATGCAAAATACCGAGACGGCCACCTGAAGCGAATTTCGGAGAATGCGCCTCGTGATCTTGCGCTCCGGCAAGCCGCACGCTCTGCCGTACAGCACATAATCCTCGTTAAGGCTGCTCAGCATGGAGCTTCTTACGATGCGGAAGTAAATCCCGGCATAGCTAATCGTAATGACGGTTACCGGCAAGATATAGCTGCCGATCGTGTCCATGCCGTTCGTAGGCAGCAAATCCAGCTTGACGGAAAAGTACAACACCAATAGGGACGCCAACAAATAGGAGGGCATAGCGGTCAGAACGAAGGAGATCCCTCGGATCGACTTATCCAGCAGCTTTCCTTCCCTAAGGGCGCAGAGAACGCCTAAAGCGATGGACAAGATAATAATGGCCACGACCGACACCATCGTTAGCTTCAACGTATTTAAGAAGGCGGGTCCCAGTAAGGACCACACCGGTTTGCCCGTCACGTAGGAGTCTCCGAAGTCCAACCTCAAGCAGGAGAGGAACCAGTTCCAATAACGGACGAGCAAAGGGCGGTCCAAGCCCAGGGCCAACCTCGTTTCCTCCAGCAACTCGTCGGTAATTCTCGGCACGCCTTGGGCATGAAGCACGACTTCGGCCGGATCCATCGGAGAGAGCGAATTCAGAATAAAGGTCAGGAAAGAAACGACGAGCAGCAGCGGAACCGAGATCAGCCCTCTTTTGAAAATATATCTCCCCATGAAAGTCTCCTTTATGACAAGTAAAAAGGGGGGGATTCCCCCCTCTTGCTTGCCGAGTCGCCTACCGGCTAAAAGACATTTGCTCAAACGGAAGCTCGAACTGCGTTTGCTTGAAAGAGATGCCCTGCAGGTCCTTAGGCGCCACGATCGTAACGCTGCCGTTGGTTAGCGGAATAAACACCGCTTCGTCGTGGACGATGGTCAGGATATCTTGATACAGGGCCTTCCGGGTTTCTTCATCGGAGGACACCATAACTTCCCCGATTTTTCGGTATAGCTCCTCGGCTTCCGGAATGCCGCTCGTCGTATGACGGTAGGCCGAATCGGAGGTGAAGGAGGCGATGGTGCTCTGCGGATCGTACGCGAGACCCCAAGTTTGATTAAACAGCAGATCGTAGTCGCCGGTCGTTCTTCTGTTGGCGATAGAGGTCGATTCCTCGCCGAACAGCTCCAGTTGGATGCCGATATTCTTCGCCGCGTTCTGAATCATCTCGGCCTGGGCCTTCTGGGACGAGGAATTGACGTCGTAATACAAGTTCATGGTTAATTTTCGGCCGTCTTTCTCCCTAATGCCTTCTCCTACCCATCCATTCTCCTCCAGCAGCTTCTCGGCCAGCTCGAGGTCGTAGTCGCGCTTCTGCAACTCGACGTTCGCGTAATTGACATTCGAGGAGAAGAGCGTATCGGCCGCGGACTCCGTGCCATTGAAGATGGCCTCGCCGATGGTCTCTCTGTCGATCGAATGCCAGATGGCTTGGCGTACGGCGGCATCCGCGGCGGGGCTGTCCTTCTTGCTGCTGTTGGCGACGATCATCTTGGTGTTCATCGGCTCGCTTCTGACGATCTGGAAGTCGCCCGATTCGGCCAGCTTGTTCATCGCCTCCACGTCGATGCTGTCCGCTCCCCGGTCATCCGTAAACACGAAGTCGACTTCCCCTTTCTGAAGGGCCAAGAAGGTCGTTTCGCCCGCCGGAAGTACTTTAGCCGTAATCTTCTTCAGCTTAGGAGCGCCGTTCCAATAGCTCTCGTTCGCTTCGAAGACGGCAAATTGATCGGTTTTATGATCCGTGAGCTTATAAGGACCGGTTCCGTTGTATCCGTTTACGCCGTCCTTCGTTTCGCCGTCGATAAAGTCCTTAGGAGAGAGAAACACATACGGCCGGGTCATCGACAATTCGAGCAGCGCGGGATAATACGGCTCCGAAAGCTCCAGCTGCACGGTATATTCATCGATTACCTTCGTTTCCGTCAGCATGGAGGACAATTTAATCCACGCATGCTTGGAAGCGTTGCTCTGGACGGCGTCGAAATTGAGCTTGACCGCTTCGGCGTTGAAAGGCTCGCCGTCATGGAAAGTGACGTTTGGCCGCAGGCGGAACGTATAGATCTTGCCATCCTCGGAGATGTCCCACGATTCCGCCAACAGCGGCTTAATGCCTTCCGCCGTGTTTTCCACCAATGATTCATAGACGATACCCTGCGCCGGCATAGAGCCCGCATACAAATGAGGGTTCATGTCGTTGATGTCTTTGGCCGTCGCGTAAACCAGTTCATCTCTCGCCGAAGAGGACGCCGCCGAATTCGCCGAGCTCTCCTTCTCGCTATTAGCGGAGCTGCTGCATCCCGCCAGCCACAAGGCCGCGACTACCAATACAAGAAAGGGAACGACTTGTTTCTTTACCATTTCAATGCCTCCTGATCTCCCTGCTAACCGACTCGCCGACAATCCTCCGCAGATCCTCTTCGAAGCTTTGAACGAGGAATGCCTCGGACAACGGTTCATCCTTTAGCCTTTGCGCGGTTTCTTCGATTTTGCTTTCATAGGTCTCTATAAATCGGTCCATCGTCGGTGTCCTAATAGCCGCGGTTCTTGCTATGCCTTGAATGATTTTAATCCGGTAATAATCTTCTTTGGGCATTCTCGGGATATCCCAATAGCCATCCTTGTTGACGAAAATGGGACGCAAGGGAACCGCCGAAAAATCGAAATATCTCCCCTCCCGATCCGGCTGAGAGTAGGGATCGATCAGCAAGGAAGCGTAGCGGACGTACAACAAGTACTCTTGGTGAATGGCATCGAGACGGGTAAAGTTATCGATGTCGCGTCGGGATAAGCTTTCCGGTCTTACCGGATAATTATCGTCCGTCATAAACTTGAGGAGATTAAGGCCTTTCAGCCCCATCTTCTCCAGCAGGGATGAGATCTCTTGCCAATACGCCCTCATGTCGCGAATAAGCTGCGGCGTGATGGGGCCTTCGGGAAAAAGCTTGTAAACGTATTTCTTGGATTCGACCTCTTTAAAGACGACGCTTAAAGAAAACTCATTCATGAATAGCGGCGGATGGACGTATAAGGAAATGTTTCTCGACTCGGCTTCTATCGGAGCAGGCACGATTTCGAGAGCGATTCCTAATTGCGAGTATAAGTCGCAAAGCTTGTCGAGATTGCCGGATGGACGATGCGAGGATCCGGCATACAATCTCTTCTTGACGCCGGTCGTCTTCGCTTGATTGGAAGGCGCGCCATCAAGCCAGCGGGTATCTCCCAGATAAGTGGAGAAGCTGATCACTTCCGGGAAGGAGCCGATCTCCTTCATGTATTGTTTCAGCAAGCTATTCGATCCGAAGGTAGGAGAGATCAAGACGATGCATTTGACTTGCCGTAGAAGCTGTCCGTTCAGTTGACTCAGAACCTCTATGTAGGAATCCGTCGTAACCGCCATCATCAGGGTATCCCATTCCCCATTAACGGCCGCGTATCCATGAAAGACTTGATCGATTTTACACCTCCCTTCCAATCGGCCGTGTTTTTCATTTTGAATCTCGACGCGAATCTCTTGATCGTTCTCCCGCATGGCCGCAAAGAACGGAGCGGATCGAATGGACTCCCGTCCCGCGATTCCAACGTAGCTCTTTAAGTATTTTTTCAGTAGAAGGACCATCTGAATGCCGACGGGTCCCGTCCCCAATACCAATACCCGGCTCAAATCGCTCATAAAGACCTCCCATTCTCCCTTTATTTCAAGGCTTCTTATAGTAGGCGATATCAAAGACTTGATCGGGATGCAGAACAACGTCGGCAAGCTGCCACTTCCGGGGGTCGGTTTCTTGCATCGGATAATTGAACAAGGATTTCAAATCGTTCCCGAACCTCATCGCCACGGCAACGTTCGCTTTCGTCAAAGAATGCAATTGATCCAGCAGCTCGTATTTAAGGGCAACCGTTGAACTAAAGATAATGTGCGTGAACTCGCCGATCCCTTCCAGCTGTTCAAGGAACCTGTTCTCAAGCCGTATTCGCAAGCCGCCGCCTAGTCTAGCGATAACTTTCCTTCCCAGCTCAATGGCGTCTTGATCGATATCGATGCCCAGGACCTCGGCTCCCGTTCGTCTAGCGATATACAGCGGAGTCATCGGGAATGCACCCGAGCCCACCAATAAGACCTTGGAGTCGGAATCCAGATAAAATCTTCCGAATTCTTCCTGGATGCCGGCCTCGATATTATCGAAGTATTCGGTATGGTCCTCTTCTCCGCCGAGCAGCTTCCATGCCCGATGCTTCTCCATCATGGCCACGCATAGGGCGGACGTTTCCCTTAACTCGTCTGCAACCGGAGATAGCTCGGCTGCTTGATGAGGTTCCAACTGCCCCCATTCGGTTCGGTTCCTCTCCTCGAGGATAAATCTCGAATAGTCGTCGATGACCCTCTCCAACTCCGAGCTTCCGCGGAAGCTATCGGGGGATGAAGTCGCTAAGGAGGAGAACTTCTCGAGAAAATCAGTTAAAGATCGGCGCAGCCGAAGGTATGCATCCATTCTGCCTGCTCCTTTCCGTATCGATAAACGCTTTGCCATGAGCCACGATGCTTACGGCGCCCTCGATTTGAAGGCTTGTTACCTTCTGTCCGCCGTATTCCGCCGATACTTGAATCGTGCCGCCCGGCTGTTTGATTCGCGCGCTGACATTCTCCTTGTTCCGCCAGGACAAGTACGCTCCCACCGAAGCCGTTCCGGAGCCGCACCCTTTCTCCCAGACCATGCTGTCCAGTCCCGGGAGGTAAATAAGCGAGGCCATTTCAAATGTTTCCGAATTAAACATCAAGATGCCGATTAATCCGGAATCGAACGCGAGGCCAAGCAGTTTGGCCAACCCTTCGGCTTTCCTCATCCACTCCTCGGAGAATCGGTCCGCCTCGATGACGACGTGGAAAGCACGTTCGTACTTCACCAAAACAAGCGGTATCTCTTCCCCTCCATAAGTCGCGGATTTGGATTCGACTGCGTAAGGCAAGGGCATAGCAACTTGGCAGAGGTAGACGTCCCCTTCCCTTCTCGCGCGGCAGGAGACTAATTGATTCGTTCCCGAGGTTTCCAATTTAATCTCCATGACGCCATCCGATTCCATGCCGCTGTTGGCCGCTAGGTAGGCAGCCATCGACATGCAAGCGTTGCCGCAGAACTCCCCGCCGGCCATTTGCAGGCTTGCCGCCGCGACCGGGTTGCTCGAGCGGTTAATAAACCCGACTTGCTCGGCATGCAGGCTGTCGTAGGACATTAATTGCGAAGCGATATGCTTGTAGTCTTCCGCAGGATGATTCGACTTCACAAGAATGGTCATATTTTGCGTCGGGTTGAATTTCACAAAATCGATTTCTTGCATCATTTCACCAGCCCTTTGCTCTTATATGTAATTATTACGATTTAAGTGCAGGTTAAATCGTCTCAGGAATATCGAACCATATCCCTCTTCATAATTGTAATCATTACGATTTGAGGATAGCAATAAAGGAAACACTTGTCAATTCCATTCCTTGTCGCGGATCCTCATTTTCCCCAAATACGGAATTCACCTGCCTACTAACAGCATGAGAACAACTGCCGAGATGACGGAAGTCGCCGCTTGCTTCGATGCCATCGAAGCCGCGAACGCCAGCCCCATCTCCTTGCGGATCGTCCACAAGGTCACCAGGCAAGCCGTGAGCGTAGAAGCCAGATAGACAAGCACAAATAGCTGTCCCGCATGAAGCCCGCTTAAGAAAGCGCCGTTATCCTGATTCAATACAAGCAGGCCATCCTTGCGAAGGATAGAGAACAAGATTCCGCCTGCCGCTTCGGCCGGCAGATGAAGCAATTGCATCAGCGGAGCGCATAGCTCGGTGAGAAACCCGATGACTCCCGTCTCCTGCAAAATCGTCGATACGATGCATAAGAGCAGGAAGATAGGCATGGCTTGCAGCAAGAACTGTTTCAGCACGTTGCGTACTCGCCAGAGGACCGCCTTAAGAGCAGGAACCTGCAGGAAGGTTGTTCCGGGCTGAATCGAATGCAATCCCTGGTACGGACGCCGGTTCCATACTCTCGTATGGATCGCGCCGACGATAGTCAAGAGGAGCAAGTAAGGCAGGAAGAGCACAGGATGGCCGGCCGAGCTGAACAAGGATAAAGAGGCTCCGATCTGATAGCTGCAGGCCGATCCGAAGGCGATCAACGAAACGCACGATTTGCGGGAACAAGCGCTGCAAGCGCGGCTTTGATGAACGGCTACCACATTGCAGCCGAACCCCGACAGAACGGGAACCAGATCCCTGCCGCTGAGTCCGACGACCCTCATCCAAGGATCCAGGGAGTCCGTAATTCGATCTTTAATCCCGCTCTCCTCGCCGATCGCGATCGTTACGCTAAGAAGCAGAACGACCGGAAAGGCCCATAGAAACGAGTACCAGCCTAACGTAATGACCCCATAATCGCCTATCAGCAGGGAAGCCATCGGCTCCGGCCACGTGGACAATCGGTCTACGACGAACGGAACCAAGACGCCGTCTACGATTGGCTGCAGCCAAGAAGACAGATGATAGGCTAGAAAGACAGGGAAAGCGAATAACGATAGGAGGAGCAGAATAGCAAACAGGCGCCCCCATACCGGAATCTCAAGCCAGGTTGTCGGCGGCTCCATGTCCATAAATTCCATGGGCGACCTTGCCGCGGCTTGCCGGCGAAGAGTCGAGGCATTGGCCGCCGACTCCAATATCTGCTCCCTCGAGGCCGAATCCAGAAACCGCGCGTCCGCGGCGTAAACGGGAATTCCTAATTGCTCCTTATACGTCTGAACCAACGTTTGGACTCTTGAAGGAACTTTATCCGCGAATGTGAGCAAGAGAGCCACCCGGATCGGACGGGCTCGGACCAGCTCGAGCAAATGCGGGAGCTCCGAGGCCGAGTGAGTCGCCCGAACGACCAGCAACGCCATATCCGCCTGGTTTAGCTCCTCCAAGGCCAACCGCGTCGTTACACTGTCGTCTTGAAGCCTGATCCCGGGCAAATCGACGATTTGGCGGTTGGGAGCAAGGGAGCCTCTTCTCGCCATTACGGTCGAGCCTCTGAAATTCGCTACCTCGGATGAAGAATCTCCCGTCAAGCTTCGGAACAGGGCGGATTTGCCGGAGGATTCGAAGCCGATAAGCGCCATGGAGGATGGTTGCGACATCGCGCCGTTCAGCATTCGCAGCTCTCTCCGCAGCAGGATAAATCGTCCAGGAAGAAGCCTTGTTTCCGGTATTCATCCAGAACGGAAGCATCCAACCCCAGCTTGGAAGCGAGATGATTCGCGATCACCCCGAAACGCTGGCGAAATTTATATATAAAACAGAAATGCAGATCTCCGTGTTTAACCGCGGGACCGGATAAATAAAGACCCGGCGTAATCGTAGATTCGTCGTTGCCGCTCAGCGCCGGAGCTCCGTTCGAGCCCGTCTCGAACAAATCTTCGACAAGCCTCAGGCTGCCATGGAACCCGGTCGCCAATAAGGGAGGCGAAACGGAGGTTACGGTCGTCGCTCTTCCGGACGAACTGACGCAGCGTATTCGATAGCTTCCTTGGCCGGAGAGCTCGATCTCGTGAACCTCATGCCGCCCCATCAGCCGAATTCGTCCCTCTTCGAGGCTATGGATGCGATCCTTCGTGTATGGAGACAGCTCTACACTCGGATCGCTGCTTCCCTTATGGGTCCATCGGCCGCTTCGGTCGATGAGGGTTACCTTCTTCCCTAGCTTGCCAAGGTTTATTGCGGCATCCGCGCCGCTCTCGTATCCTCCTATGACGACGAATTCATCGCCCTCAAGGTCGTTCCAGTTCGGGATCAGGCTGGTATGAATGGCGTGTTCGGACCCCGGAAAAGCATCAAGCTTCGGGTATTGAAACTCTCCGGCGGCCCAGATCACGAAGCGGCTGCGAAGCGTGCCTTCGGACGTGTCGACTTCGAACCCGCCGGCCGGCAACGGCCGTACCGCGGCGACATCGACTCCTCGTCGTATCGGGAGCTCCTTGTGATCCGCGACGGCCTGCAAGTATTCGGCGAATTGCTTGCCGGTCGGATGTTCCGTATTAAGCGAATACGCGGGAGAGGTGTTGAGGGTTATCGCATTCAAATCGAGCATGCCATAAGCGTTGCTCGTGAACGAAGGCGTGATCATCCTCATCTCCGGCGGCCACAGCAGGAAGGAAGCGCCCACCTCGCCCCGCTCCAGGATTCGGAACGAACGGACCTTCAAGTCCTTCAAGACGCAGCCTATCCCGATTCCGGCCGCTCCTCCGCCGATAACCAAACAATCGTATGCAGCCAAGGTTCAGCCTCCTTTTCTATTCAACATTCAAGATTCAAGACTCGCATTCTATCTTCTTTAGGGCTTCCTCGATAGCTTGTTCCGAGAAGCCTTGACCGATATGCACGATGACCTCCCGAACTTCTTGCAAAGGGCGTATGACCGATAGATGCGATTGTCCGTAGGCGTATTGAACGAGGGACAAGGCGCCTTCCTCCTTGAATCGGACAATTCCCTTGGCACGGTAGATAGGATCGGGAAGGGTGTCCAGGTAAGCCTCGAACCGTTCTCGGGACAGAGGTTTGGAGAAAAAATAGGTATGCGCCTTAAGGAAAGAATGGGCGGCATGGCCGGGGGCGCTTATCGAACAGGAAAGATGGCCATTCTCCGTAAGGATAGGCAACGGAGAGAACCTCCGGTTCTCCGTTCGCGCGGACTTTGCTTCAAGAAGGAAAGAAGCGCCTCCCCTGCAATACTCCGTATTGATTAACGACGCTCCGGCGTTCCACTCTCTTATCGCAAGATGAAGCTCCGTCAGCTCCTCCTGCCCGACGCGATCGACTTGGTTAAGGACTATCGAGCCCGCGGCTTTTATTTGATCCCTGATAAGCCGAAACATTCTTCCTTGGGTACGGTTGCGAAGCATGGCAGATAATGAAGGAGCCGCAACGACCGTGACCATGCGATAGAATTCGACTTCCCGAAGGAAAGAAGCCTCCGTCACGCTATCGACGATCGACAGCGGATTCGCGACTCCGCTCGCTTCGAGCAGAATGACGTCGGGGCTATGCTCCTTGCATAAGTTCTCCACGACGAAAGGCACGTCTCCGCTTACCGTGCAGCAAACGCATCCGCTTAATACTTCTGCTCTGGGCACGTCGCGTTCCAGGATCCGACCGTCTATGTCGACGTCGCCGATCTCGTTGATGATGACGGCCGGCTTGAGACCCGATTGGACGAGGGCGTCGACGGCAAGGCGAAGAAGCGTAGTCTTGCCGCTTCCGAGAAATCCGGAGAGGATGTACATAGGAATTGGGCTCGTCATCTTCTTCCCTCGCTCACCTCTGTCCGAATTTGGGCAGCGGATCCTTCAGCTCGCGCCAATTGCCTCTCATTTCTTCCGGCGTAAGCAAAGCTTTGTCGAGAGAGGAGGCAATCTTCTCCCGATCGATTCCGATTCCGATAAAGACGAGCTTCGTGACCCGATCGCCCCATCGTTCATCCCAATCGGGGGAACGGGGAACCTCGCCGCTTCCGAAGTACGCGTACTTCTCGTCGTCCGTTAAAGCAGACACCCACAGCCCAGCCGGAGACAATTGCCGGGAGACTCCCGCCTGGCTGAACGATAAAGCCATATTGTTGCGGGTGGCGAGCCATAGGATCCCCTTTGAACGAACGATCTCCTTCGGCCAATCGGACACCCACTTCAGGAGCCTCTCCGGATGGAACGGTATTTTTCTCCGATAGACGAACGAAGAAATGCCATACTCCTCCGTCTCCGGCGTATGGTGATCCTTCTCCAGCTCTCGAATCCATCCGGCCGATTGGCTCGCGGCTTCGAAATCGAATAAGCGGGTATCTAGAATTTCTTTCGGATCGACCTTGCCGTGCGTGGCGCGTATCATCTTGGCGCGAGGCTGCATCGCCCGCAGGGCCGTTTCCAGCTTCGTCAGCTCTTCTTCGCCGACCATGTCGCATTTGTTGATGATGAGCACGTCGCAGAATTCCACTTGATCGGTCAGCAGATGGACGACGCCCCTCATATCGTCCTCTCCGGCTTCCTGATTACGATCCTTCAAGGTCTCGCGCGTATGGTAATCCTTCCAGAAGTGGTACGCGTCTACGACGGTTACCATGCAATCCAAGCGGGTCAGCTTGGATAAATCGATATCCAGATCCTCATCCACATAGGTGAACGTCTGGGCCACGGGCAGAGGTTCTCCGACGCCGGTCGATTCGATAAGGATATAATCGAACTTCCGTTCCTTGGCCAAGCGCTCGACTTCCTTGAGAAGGTCGTCTCGAAGCGTGCAGCAGATGCAGCCGTTGGACATCTCGACCAGCTTCTCTTCCGTGCGGCTCAAACCTCCGCCGTCCCTGACCAGATCGGCATCGACGTTAACTTCGCTTAGGTCATTCACGATGACGGCTACTTTCAATCCGTCGCGGTTATTAAGCACGTGATTTAATATCGTCGTTTTCCCTGCGCCTAAATATCCGCTAAGAACGGTTACGGGAATTTTGTTGTCCGGGGCCTGAAGATTCATGATCGATTCCTCCAAATGAGTATCTTCATAGAAAATCAGCTTCATTTAATCGTAATTATTACGACTAATGTACAACATGAAACGGATGGGGGTCATGCGGTCCAGAATATGCCTTCCCGGTCCAACTCCACCAGTTCCAGTTGACGTTCGAAATCCTCATGCGGTTTTATCGTTGCCGGACTCTCCCACGTTCCTTTTTTGGATATCGCATAAACATGCCACTTATCCTGCAGGAAGCGAAATTGCACGATCGGCAGCCCTATCCATTCTCGATACCTCTGATCGGGTCTTTCCTCGCAAAGAGTCAGGTTGGTTCCTTCCCACTCGTATGCCAATCGAACGGACGAACGCATGCGCAGAGGAATCTTTTGACCGATGTACCATTGAAGAATCTTCTCTATTCTGCGAACCGTAAAGGCATCCATTCCTTCATCTCCTCATAACGACACCTGCCGAAGTTACCAGCTGGATTTCTTCACGCCGGGAATTTGCCCCTTATAAGCCAATTCCCGAAACGCGATCCGCGACACCTTAAACTTGCGAAGATACCCATGCGGTCTCCCCGTTAGCTCGCATCGGTTATGAAGCCGGGTCGGCGATGCGTCCCTGGGCAATCTTTTCAAGCCTTCATAATCTTTATTAGCCTTTAGTTGCTTTCGAATCTCCGCGAAATGAGCAACAGTCGCTTGCCTCTTCAGCTCTTTAACCACTTTCGATTTTTTGGCCATTCTATTTGCCTCCTCAATTCCTAATGGAAAAAATGATCTATTAACGGGTTTCTCTATGCAAGGTATAGCGTTTCAGCCGCGGACAATATTTCTTTAACTCCAAGCGCTCCGGGTGAGTTCTTTTGTTCTTTGTCGTCGTGTAATTTCGATCTCCCGTTTCGGTACAAGCAAGGGTAACGGTTACTCTCATGTTCGGTGCCTCCCTTCATGTAAATGCGGATTTGTATTTGTTCAGATCGGGTCAAAACGTAATTATTACGATAAAGGCGCGTACAGTAGCAACCTTATTGCACGGCCGGAGACCCTCCCCTATCGCAGCAATCCCTGCAATAACCGAATATGTCCAGCTTATAATTGACAGATTTAAACTGCTCCGGCATCGGAAATGCCGGATGGGACGGATCGAAGGAAACCTGAATCGCTTTCTTGCAATCCATGCAGATGTATTGGACAAGAGGGGCATGAACGGCTGGGAGGGCCCGGTACCGAACCTCGTTCCCCAATAAAATGGTCTCGATAAATCGCAAGTCCATAAACAGTTTGAGGTTGAGATAGATCGTTTCGTAGCTCAGGCCCGGGAACGTTCTCTTCATCTTCCTGTAAAGCTCCATGGCGGTTTGCGGGTGTTTCGAGTTCGCGACGAGCGAGAGCATTCGTTTCCGCTGCTCGGTGACGCGCATCCCGTTATTGAACAGCTCCATCAGACATCTATCCACGTATTTCCTGGCATTCAACCGTCATCACCCGCCCGGCAATTCAGTGATATGGCTAGGATTAAGGCAGCGGATCGGTAAACCGGCTCCAATCGCTCCTCATTTCGGCATCCGTCAACAAGCAGGCATCGAGCGAAGCGGTTAATTGCTCGGTATCTAAGTCAATGCCGATAAACACAACCTTGTTGATTCGATCCCCGAACGGCTCCGACCAGTTCTTGCCCAGCTCGGGGTCATCACGCAGGTACGCTTCTTGTTCTTCCTCCGGCAGCGCGGCCAACCAGTAGCCGGAAGGACCGAATTGAATGGATGGTCCGGCCTGACTGATGCTGTGGCCCATATCGTTCCGGGTCGCCACCCACATGATCCCCTTGGCGCGAACAACCTCCGCAGGCCAATTTTCCATCCAATCCATCAGTCTGCTTGGGTGAAAAGGTCTCGCTCTCTCGAATACGAAGGAGGAGATCCCGTACTCTTCGGTCTCCGGCACGTGAACCGGCTTCTCCAGCTCCTTCTGCCAACCGGCGGATCGGCTCGCTTCCTCGAAGCTGAACAATCCGGTATTCAGGATCTCCGCGGGGGCGACCTCCCCCTTAACGGTTCGGATCAGCTTGGCGCGCGGCTGCAGCTTGCGGAGTACGGCCTCCAGTTGATTAAGCTCGTCGTTCTCGAGCATGTCGCATTTGTTAAGCAGGAGCACATCGCAGAATTCGATCTGATCGATGAGCAAGTCCACGACATCCCGGGAGTCGTCCTCGCCAACGGCCTGGTTTCTTTGGAGCAGCGATTCTCCGGAGGAGAAATCATGCCAGAATCGATAAGCGTCGACTACGGTTACCATGCAATCGAGCCGGCATAGCTCCGTGAGATGGATCCCCTGTTCTTCGTCCATATACGTGAAGGTTTGGGCAACCGGAACCGGTTCCCCGACTCCGGTCGATTCGATCAAAATGTAATCGAATCGACCCGCGCGGGCCAGCCTCTCCACTTCCCGCAGCAAATCCTCCCGAAGGGTGCAGCAGATGCAGCCGTTGGACATCTCGACCAATTTTTCTTCCGTTCTCGATAGCCCGCCGCCTTCCCTTACGAGCTCCGCATCGATATTGACTTCGCTTAGATCGTTGACGATGACGGCGACCTTTAGGCCGTCCCGGTTGTTCAACACGTGGTTTAGAACGGTCGTTTTGCCGGCGCCCAGATAACCGCTTAGTACGGTTACCGGTATTTTATTCATTTACATGACTCCAATCCATATTGTAATTATTACGAATTTATATTCCGCCGAGCCCAGCGTATATCGATTATCGATTCTTCCGAATATCGGGAACTATTCGTTCAGCGCTTTTTGGAGAGCCTCCAGATTCCGCTTCATAACGCCGATGTAGTCCAGATTATTCTTGAGATCCTCGTCCGTCAGTCCTTCAAGCGGATTGAGAACGTCCGTCTTGGCGTTGATTTCGTCCGCGACGACTTGGGCTACCTTGGGATCGACCAGCGTTTCGAAGAAAATCGTTTTGACCTGGTGTTCCTTGGCGAACTCGACAACCTCGGCCATCTCGTCAGGCGACGGCTCCTGTTCGGGCGACAAGCCGGAGATCGGAACCTGCGTCAGTCCGTATTCCTTGGCTAAGTAACCGAATGCGGCATGTTGAGTGACGAATTCCTTGCGGTTAACCTCCTTGAGCCCATCCCGGTATTCTTGGTCGAGTTCCTTCAGTTTGGCGATATAAGCCTCGGCATTTTTCTTATAATCGTCCTTATGCGCGGGGTCGGCTTGCTCGAGCGCGGCCTGGATCGCAGCAACCTCCTTCTGGGCCAATACCGGACTTAACCAGACGTGAGGGTCCGACTCATGGTCATGGCCTTCTTCCTCATGCCCCTCTTCCTCCGCATGTTCTTCCTCTTCGGCATGCTCGGCGTCTTCCTCGTGCCCGTGATCGTGTCCGTCCTCTACGCCTTCCATCAGCGAAATTCCTTGGCTCGCTTCGACGACAAGGCGATCGTCGTTTGCCGCGCTCGATAGCGCATCGTCTACCCAGCCCTCCACGATGCCGTTGTAAACGAACACGTCGGCTTCTTTGATCGCAGCCATGTCCTTCGCGCTCGGCTCCCAATCGTGAGGCTCGACGCCGGACGGGATAAGCGCTACGACGTCCGCATGTTCTCCCGCCACTTGCTTGCTGAATTCGTACATCGGATAGAACGTCGTGACGACTTTGATTTTGTCCGCCTGAGCTTCCTCGTTCTTATTGCCGCAACCGGACAGCACCAGTGCCAGTCCCGTACCCAATACCATTGTTTTGGTTACCCAAGAATTCATGATTGCTTAAAACCTCCATATATAAATTGTTGTATGAAATCCGTACGTCGCTTCCTTCAAGGGTTCGACCATTCTTCTGCTCTGGTTGCCCTATGGCGAGTGACGGGCATTTCCGCTTGCTTGGCAGTCATTCGAGCTTTCGCTCCAAGCTTATGGATCGTTTTTTTGACCGTTATCCCGATAACGAGAAACGTCAGCAGAACGAAGGCAATCGTTCCTCCCGGAGGGGTGCTTAACTCATAAGAAGCCGTTAATCCTGTAAATACGCCTAACAACCCGATTCCCATCGAGATAAATATCGCGGCGGAGAAACTAGGGGATATTCGGATGGCCAACGAGGCAGGCAGCACGATCAGCGAAGACACGAGCAGAACGCCGACAATCGGCATGGCCGCGGCAACGATCATTCCGGTGAGGATACTGAAGCCGAGGGAGATCCAAGGGACGGGAATCCCGTTTGTCCTGGCCGTCTCTTCATCGAATGAAATTAAATAAAGCGGCCTTCGAAGAAAGTAGAAGAACAACGCGCCGATTACGGCCGTAGCCAGCATGATAATCAGTTCGGTCCGGTTCACCGCCACGACGGAACCGAACAAGTACGACGAGAAGCTGATATTTATCGATTTATTTAAACTCATTAAGATGACGGATAAAGATAATCCTCCGACCATAATAATGGCCACGGATATTTCGCTATACGTGCGATAGGCCCTTCGGAGGTACTCGACAACGACGGCGCCGCAAACGGCAACGAGGAATCCCGTCATCGTCGGATTGACCTGGAAGTATGCCCCTCCCGCTATGCCTGCCAATGACACATGGGACAGCATATCGGCCATCAAGGCCTGACGCCTAAGCAGCAAGTATACGCCTAGCGCCGAAGCCAACAGCGCGATTAACCCGCCGGCACAAAATGCCCGCTGCATGAAGTCGTAGTGCAGCATTTCCATCCGCTTTCCTCCTTTCTTACCAACGTTACGACGCGGTCCAAATCGCGCTCGACCTCCGTCAGGTTGTGCGTCACCATGACGACGGTTTTGCCCATCGCCCGAACCTCGTTCCGCATCAAATCATAAAACCGTTCCCGGCTCTCTTGATCCATTCCGGTCGTCGGCTCATCCAGCACGTATAAATCGGGAGACATGGCAAGAGCTCTTGCCAGGCAGATCCGCTGCTTCTGTCCGCCAGACAGCTCCCCGATCTTGCGGTTTCGCAGATTCAGCGTATCCGTATGTAGTAACGCCCGCTCTACCGCCTCCAGATCCTTCCTGCCCATTCTTCTCCACCAGGAGCCCGCGCCGTATCGCCCCGATAAAACGAATTCCTGTACGTTGCTCGGAAAACCTCCATTAAACGATGCGATCTGCTGCGGCACATACCCAATGGCAAGCTTGTTCCCGTCCTTGTTATGCGAGGAAAGCTCGGCCTTTCCTCTCCATGGCTGGAGCAAGCCCAGCGTCAGCTTAAGAAGCGTTGACTTCGCAGCTCCGTTGGGGCCGGTGACGGCGATAAACTCGCCGGAGTTGATTTCGACATTCGCGTCTTCAAGACATGGAACGTCGTCGTACCCGAACATGACATCTTGGAGGGTGGCTAGTCTCATATCCTTCCCGTCCTCCTCTCGGAAGTTAAATCAATCGCCTTGAGATGTATGTAATAATTACGATTAATGGTCAAATAAAAGAACCAACCTCGTTGTACGTAATTATTACACTTAAGGAAGAATACCAGAACGGGTTGACATTCGTCAACCCGCATTCTTACCTAGCTAACTTATTTATCGGTCTCTCCCGTCGCCATGAGCACCGCTCTTCCTAACGTATGGCTCTGCATGGTGAAGCCTAAGAGAGCCGGCGTGGCATTCGGGCCGACGCCGATTTTCTCGACATCCAGCGCATGAACGACAAAATAATACCGATGAGGACCGTGACCCGCCGGCGGAGCCGCGCCGATGAACCGTTTGAGCTGCACGTCGTTCGGCAGTTGCATAGCGCCTTGCGGCAGTCCGCTGCCCTGCTCGTCGCCTGCTCCGGTCGGAAGCTCCGTGACGTCGGCAGGGATGTCGATGACGGCCCAATGCCAGAGGCCCGATCCGGTCGGGGCATCCGGGTCATACGCGGTAACGGCGAAGCTCTTCGTCCCTTCGGGCGCGCCCGACCACTTCAAATGGGGCGACAGATCTTGGCCGCCCTCTATTCCCGACGAGTAGTGCCGGGGCGGTAGGGGAAGGCCCTCCGAAATATCGTTGCTGGTCACCTGAAAGCTTGCGACTTCCGCCAATTTGGCAAATGGGTTGTTGCTCACTGTAAACTACCTCCTTTTGTCGAATGCAGTTTCGATTATATTATTTAGAATCGATTCTGTAAATATAAATCGTTTATTTTAATCGTTGTCGAATTTCAACTTGTTTTTTTATCCTATTCGATGTAAATTAATGAAACGTGTATAATGCCTATGCGCATGAAGGATGGTGCTGGCTTCATGGCCAAAAGAAACGGTTCGTCCACTTTAAGCGAAAATGTCACGAAGAAGCTGCAGTCCGATATTCTGGCCGGACAATATGAACCGGGCTCTCCCTTAACCGTGTCGGAGCTTGCCAAAGGCTTCGAGGTCTCGGTCGCCGTCGTTCGGGAAGCGCTGACCCGGTTGGCCACCCATGGCCTCGTCCTGCAAAACCCGAACCACGGATTCTCCGTGAAGACGGCGTCGGAAGAAGAACTGAATAACATCATTCAGGCACGGTCGCTCAATGAATCCGAAGCCTTGCGCCTATCCATCGCCTATGGCGATCTCACATGGGAATCCAATGTCATCGCCGTTCACCACAAATTGTCCCAGACGGCCGAGTACAGGGAAGTGAACCAGAAGCTTGCCGTTAGCGAAGAGTGGTCCGACATCCACCGTCAGTTTCATTACGAGCTTATCGCCGCATGTCCGAATCCGGTTCTTCTGGATATCTGCAGGCGCCTTTGGGATTTGAGCGAATTTTATCGGCATTATCCGACCCCGCATCAGCAAACTCGCGATGGCCGTGCCGAACACAAGGCCTTAATGGATGCCGTTCTTAGCCGCGACAGCGATCGTGCCGTCAAGATCTTCAGGGCGCACATCCAACTCACCGCGGACAACCTGTTCAACAATCCATAAGAGGTTTGGATATGTTCGATGGAATCAATAAAGGATGTGTGAAACGATGTGGACTCTCGATCGGAAGAGCAAGAAGCCTCTATATGAACAAATTGCCGATCATATCGAGCAGCGGATTGCCACCGGAGAGTTCCCGCCCGGCAGCTTGCTTCCATCCGAGAGGAAGCTTGCGAATCAATTGGGCGTCAACCGAAGTACCGTTATTCTCGCGTTCGCGGAGCTTCGTTCGATGGGGATCGTCGAGAGCAGAACGGGAAGCGGAACGCGCGTAGCCGATGCTTGGAGGGGGAATATAACGAGACATACGCCCAACTGGAAACGATACGCGGAGAATGGCGGCTTTCTGCCTAATTTGCCCTTCTTGCGGAAAATTCGGGAGGCTCTGCTTCAGGATCCTTCCATGATCGATTTTGCAAGCGGCGAGCTTTCGGCGGATTTAGCTCCCATCGATGAAATAAATGCCATCCTAAACAAACAAAGCAACTTTGCCTATTTCGGATACGACAATCCTCAAGGGTATCTTCCGCTCCGGCAAGCGTTAGTAGAGTATCTTTACCAATATAGGGGGATTCGTACGAGCGAGTCTTCGATCATGATTACATCGGGTTCCCAGCAGTCTTTATTTCTGATTACGCAGTGTTTAACGTCTCCGGGAGATGCCGTTGCCATAGAGGATCCTTCCTATAGCTATTCGCTCCCTCTGTTTCAATCGGCAGGGCTTCGAATATATCCATTGCCCATGGACGATCAAGGAATTAGCCCGGATGATATTCGCAGTTTGTTTAAAGAAAATCGTATTAAAATGATCTTTTTGAATCCTAATTTTCAAAATCCTACTGGCACGGTTTTAGCCCAAGAACGTCGGAAAAAGCTGCTGGATATCGCAAGCGAGCTGGGTCTTCCTATCGTGGAGGATGACCCCTACAGTTTGACTGCCTACGATGGGCTCCCGCTTCCGTCGCTTAAATCGATGGATTCGAACGGCGGCATCATATATATCGGTTCCTTTTCCAAAATCGCCGCTTCGGGGTTGCGCATCGGTTGGATGGTTGCTCCGCACTCCGTCATTCAAAGGGTTGCGGACGCTAGGCAGCAGATGGACTTCGGACCTAGCGTTATTCCCCAAGGAGTCGTCGCGCGATTTCTTCAATCCGATTCTTTCGTGGCCCATTTAGAGCGTTTAAGGATCCAATTGCAATTTAATCGCGATTTGCTTATCGAAGCTTTGCAGAACGAGCTTTCCGGCTTGGTTGCCTATAACGCTCCTCAAGGGGGCATACACTTATGGATCAAACTGATTCCTTACGTTCATGAAGGCAAATTGCTCGATGAGGCGATCAAAAACGGGGTCGTCTACGTTCCCGGCAGCGTGTATGGATCGAACTCAGGGTTTGCCCGATTCACCTACGCAAGGCCGAATAGTCAAGATATTCAAACCGGGATTGCCGGATTCGCCCGGTCTGTCAGGAAGCTAATGGCTCCGTAAGTCAGTCTTCTTCCGCTTGGATTGCCGATTTGCCGCCAACGTAAATAACAACGATACCTGCAACAATGAGAAGCGAAATCATCGTTATATAAAACATAATGTTCACAACCTTTCCAATCCTTAACGAGTTAAAAGCAACAGGAACGCGACAAGAACAAGGAGGGTGCCAAGAACGTAAATAACAAGAAGCCGTCGCCATTTCCTCGTCGTTCCGCGGCCGTAGCCCGTATGCTCTCTTTTATTCTCCGAAGAATGTCCGATTAAAATAGTCGCAACCGCGGCTGCCGCTATCACAATGATTACTAGACCTATTAAGTAATACATAATAAGCCCTCCTCTCGGGAAATGACCGCGGATCGTTATCCTCGGTGAAGCACCATTAATATAGCAACATTTCCTCGGAGCGTGACCATCCAATCTCGGCTTAATTCTCACCATCCAATTTCTCGATTTCACCCCATGGGCAAAAAAAACCGCCTAGGATAGGCGGTCATCTAACGTAAGCAGCTCCTCGACTTCTCTATCAAAGCCGGCGCTAATATAAAATTGGACCAGATCCAAATTGGAGTAGCGGTCCAGCTCCTTTTTGAACGCTTGGCCGTAGCTTTGGCGAATCCGCCCTCCGATTTCATGTAGAAAAAGACCGATCATTTTGTCCTCGAAACGCGTGTCGCCGCTTTTTCTTAGTCGCAGCGCGGACGCCTCCGCCGTTGCCATGCCCAATCGAATATTTTTGACGAGCCCCATAAGTTCCGCTTGATCCTTGCTTTTAATGCTCACGTTCCTGCTCCTCCGCCTTGCAATTTCTGCGAAGCTTCATTGTAGCCGAACGTCGCTTGGTTGGCAAAGGAAGCAAATGCCGCTCGATCCTGGAAGTGAGAGGCAATCCAAAGAATCCCGTGCGCAGCGCCGCCTAGGCCCCCGCCGGGAAGGCGCAGCCGCCTACCTCGCCTACTGGACCCTCGCATAGGCACGAACCTGTTCGTCCAGCCGCTCGAGTTCGGCCGTCGCCGCAGGCGAGGGATTGTCGAGCTGCGCGGCCGTCCGGCTCCGCAAGAAGCGTCGCAGCATGGCCGCGAGCAGCCCTTCCGGCAGAATCCGCAACGCAGCGAACCCGCGAGGGACCGGCGGCGTCGGCAAGGCGGTCAGGTTCTGCCGCATGAGGCGGATCATGCCGCGGACCGCCTTAGGATCGTCGGCCAGCGCCACCGGGCCGCCCGCCGCGTTGACCGCCTGCAAGAGCGGCACCTCGAACGCGGCGTGCGTCTTGAGCCAGGTATCCATCTGCGGCTCTGCCTTGGCATTAATCCCGGCGGTTCGGAACTCCCGTACGATCCGTTCCAGTCGCGGGGTGGTACGGCCGTCGGGTTCGCCGATCGGCGTCGGGAACAGGCGGGTCGCGATGTTGGTCGGGCGGTAGCGGACCACGTCGCCGTCCATCGTGCCGGCGGCCGTGGGGAAGCCGAGCAGCACTCTCTCTCGGCCGATCGCCGCGCCCAGCGGTTCCGCGCCGGCTGCCCAGTTGAGCATGAACAGCACGTCGCCTTCGAGACCGGCGAGCGACTCCAGCACCGCATCCACCTGATGGGTGCGGACGAAGACGACGATCAGGTCATACCCGCCGACTGGGTGCTCGACCGCCGGCACCGGTACGCTCCTGACGATCGGGCTGTCTCCCTCGGCGAGCTGCACTCCATGCCTGCGCAGGGCGGCCAGGCGCTTGCCCCGGGCGAGGAGCGAGACATCGTGCCCGGCCTCATGCAGGCGGGCGGAGTACAGGCTGCCGAGAACCCCCGCGCCGTAGACTAGCAGTTTCATATGACAACCTACTTTCGTACGTTCTTTTCTAAACGATATCTTCCTCTATTGACTATAAGACAACGCGTTGTATGATGAATCATACGACTTTGTTACAAACTCAACAACCAACAATTTCATCTCGTTTGTCGGATGATATTTTGCTTGCGAAAGGAGCAAGAGATGAAAAAGCAGCCTGAAATAACGGAAAAAACAAGGCAAGCCTTTATCGGCGTTTTTTGCGAACTTTATGGCCAAAAACCGATAGAGAAAATCACCGTACGGGAAATTGCAAACAAGACCGGATATAACCGAAGCACCTTTTATCAGTACTTTACCGATGTTTACGATTTGCTTAGAATCGTCGAAAGCGAAATAGTGGATTTTATCCGGGAGAAATTGAAAAACACAGAGCAAGCGGATATAAAACCGCAAGATTTGCTCCTGCTTTTCGAGGAAAAAGGGGCATACCTAAATGCTTTACTAGGCGATTACGGCAATATCCGCTTTATAGAAAAGTTGAAAAACGAATTTTTTAGCGATGGGCGGAACTATTGTTCGCCTGAAGATAGTCCAGTCACCCCCTATTTATTAGAGTTTCACCTCTCAACTTCTATTTCACTTCTTCGTCTTTGGCAACGCAGGCAAAAAGATTTGCCCCCGGATCAATTAATTCGTTTGATAGAAAGGCTATTTACATCGGGAATATCGTCTATAGCTGATGGAGCGATGCCAAATGAACAGGCAAAAGGAAAAAGCCTCTGAGTCGGAGGCTTTTTTCATTTGGAATTCATTCGCTTCGGCAGGATTCCTGCGGCTCCAAGAAGTGAATTCACAGTCTAACGGACATAAGAGACGCTTAGAAGCGCAAAAAAGACATTTTCAAAATATAACGGACATTAGCGACGCTTAGAGTGTGTTTTCCTGCTTTGGACAGCCATTTTTGAGCTCTAAGGGTTCCTGGTGACCGTTAGATTTTTCGTAGGTTGGTTTTAAGATTTTAAGCGTCTCTGGTGTCCGTTAGCCGCCCCGCCCCCCTCCAAAACGGACTTTCTGGACAGCCTCGACCTCTAAGAACTACATTTCTTTGCTGAACTATCCTGCCCGTTCGTATTATGAGGTCAACCAATTCTTACTGGTTGATCCTTTTTTGTTTTGGTTGGAGGATTGAAGGTGGCCGGGTCGAACGTACCTGCCCGTGGGACTTGATCCCGAGCGCTATAATGTTCACCCCTACTTGTCATGACCATGATTGAGGCTGGTTGGGACATGGATCCCGTATCACATGCGATGCTATGGAGCGACAAGCAAAGTCATAGGGGCTACCGGTAAATTCACATCAAGGAGAGATCGAATGAATCCTGTAATAGGGCTAGATATTTCAAAAGGAGAAAGCCATGGACAGGCCTTTTTAGATCGGGGAAAACCTTTCAGAGGGACCTTTCAATTCGCTCATACACGAGATGGACTTTTGCAATTGCTTCAAGCTATTCATGATGTTGAGCGCGAATCTGGTCAACGTCCAACGCTTATTCTTGAAGCGACCGGACATTATCAAAGTCCTGTTGTTCAATTCTTAGAGGAGCACCAGTATGTTTACATCGTGATTAACCCGCTCATTTCAAATCGACTAAGAAAAACAAATCTCCGTAAAGTAAAAACGGATGCTGCCGATGCTTATCTTCTTGGTGAGCTTCACTACAAAGAAGAGTTCGAACCGTTTAGAAAAAGAGGCGTGCGGTTACTTGATTTGCGCTATCTGACGCGGCAATTTGAATCCTTCTCGAAGATGTGCGTGCAGACTAAATTACAATTCCAAGCTGTTTTAGATCAAGTATTCCCTGCCTACAAGGGCGTCTTTGGGGCTATGTATTCAAGTGTTTCACTGCGATTATTATATGAATTCCCAACATCGTACTCGGTTTTGCAATCCGATGAAGAGACGATTAAAACGAAGATTAAAGCACTTCTCCCATCTAAACGAGGGCGTTCAGAGAACTGGATTAACGAACGCGCTCAGCGGATGCTAGATGCTGCAAAACAAAATCCGTTTCAACAAACACTATATGCAAGCCACTTAATTAATTTGAAGATCTTAATCTCAATTATTCTTCAATACCAAGAGCATCTCGCTGAATTGGAACAGAACATAGATGCCCTGGCAAAAGAAATTGAAGAATATGATTTAATCCAGTCGATTCCCGGTATTGGCCATAAAATTGCTGCAACAATTTTATCCGAAGTTGGGGAAATCGACCGATTTGATCATCCCAAAAAACTAGTCGCTTTTGCTGGAATTGATCCAAGTGTCTTTGCTTCAGGGAAATTCACAGCAACTCGAAACCGAATCACCAAACGTGGTTCACGACAACTTCGTTATGCCCTAGTTATGGCTGTACAGTGCGGACTGATTCGTTCACGTAATACGCGCCTGAAAGAGTTCTACGAACGTAAAAGAGCTGAGGGAAAGCCTCACAAGGTGGCTCTAGTTGCATGCGCTAATAAGCTAGTTCATTGGTTACACGCCATTCTAAAAAGCAAAAAGACCTTTCGTGATGCATAACAAAAAACCATTGGTATAACCTTCCAAGTCAAGTTGGAGGGTTATTTGACGTGCTTATTTTTCAATATATCATATGAACTCAGTTAACTTTACTGGTAATGTTGACAAGCTATTAGCTGGTATAGTTGAATGAAAACGGCAGCCGCGCTTGTTGGCTGGCTGCCGTCGTGCATTTTGAGCTATAGTTCCCGTTAGCGCAACAATGGCCGCTGATCAATCCCATCGGCAGCCTCGTTTTCTTGGGTCATTAAGCTGTCGTACCCTTGATTTACTACGCTCCCCATAGTCAGATAGTATTCTTGTTGCAATGCTTTGACCGTCACACCATCGATAATCAATGGCTTGGTTTCGACGGTTACTGCATTGTTGCTATAACTGACATCGCAACCGAACGCCTCTGCAATAAAACGAAGCGGAACCATCGTGCGATTATTCTTTAGATAGGGTTTAGCATCAAACAGCACCGTTTTACCATTTATGACTGCCTTATTGCTATTCAGCTGTAAAATTACCTCCACATTGCTTTTTGTGAGCACGACTGCCGAATCCAACCAGTTGACCGTAACTCCCAGATTTTCACTGATAACACGCAGAGGTACCATAGTTCGGTTTTACATAGATTCAAGCATTATCCGAATTGATAAAAAATCCTGCATTCTCCCTAACCCACTCTGCGAACGTATACGGTTTGTGTCCTGTTACTTCCTCCACTGTCGACATAACGGTATAAGCAGATTTAGGCGGATTAAGGTGCCAACGAATCACGTAATCTATTGCATCCTCCTGAACACCCATTTTCCTCATCTGTTCACGTTCTTCTTCTTCAGAGCTTTCGATAAATTGAATTTCACGTCCAATAACCTCACTGATTATCCGAACTTTATCTTGAACCGACAAACTCTCAGGCCCTGTTAATGTATATATATGACCTGCATGACCTTCCCCAGTTAGTGCAACTGCTGCGACTCTTCCAATATCGGCTTCATGAACAGGAGCAATCAGTGTTCCTCCGAACAGGTCTCGAACAACCCCCTCGGAGCGTATAGAGTTCGCCCATTTCCGTGCGTTTGCCATAAATTCAAAAGCTTAAAGCTGAGTCCACTCCAGACTGCTTGACTCAACCGCCTTCTCAAAAGGGCCCTTCTCTCCGTTCCACAAAACTGTAACCCTTCGCACCCCGGCCTTCTCAGCAAGCTCAACGATTTCTGGTCCTGTTTGTAACGGGGCATATTCGGCACCTGTTGTAATTAAATGCATGCCGCTGATGCCAACCAACGCAGAAACTAGCGTATTTGGATCACTTAAATCTCCCGCGACAACCTCTACACCATGAGGAAGATTGGCTAGCTGCGGATTACGTGTCAATGCACGTACCTTTTGCCCCCTTTGAAGAAGTTGGTCCACGACATGCCGCCCTACGGTTCCCGTTGCCCCAGCAACTAATATAGTCATTCATTATCCTCCTTCCGTTTTTGCACCATCCGATTGATTTTTTCAGCCAAATTGAACTTCGCTTTGGTTAAAGCCTCTAATTGTTGGTTAATCTCGTGCATTTTCGACTGATACATAAGCAGCAATTCCTCACAATAGACGTCTTTATCTTTATGCTCCTGTCGCTCAGGAAATCTACAGAAGATAATGTCCCGAATTTGGTCAGTTGTCAGCCCTAATCCTAAATAAAGTTGAATTGTGTTAATGGATTCGATTGTCTTCTCGTCATATTCTCTATAATTATTTTCTTGACGAGATGTTTGGATCAATCCTTTCTCCTCATAATAACGAATCGAACGGGCACTAACGCCAGTTATTTTTCTTACCTTTCCGATCTTCAAAACGATCACCTCATCGATTGGGAACGTTAGCTTAACTATAAAGCTTCACATTAATGTAAAGGTCAAGAAAAAAGATTAAATAAAAAATAGCCCTTTAGGGGAAGGCAATTAGTCTAGTCATAACTCGCAGGATGTTGTTCGGTTTCATAATATTTGCTGTGTTAAACTGCCCGTTAGTTGAATGAAAACGGCAGCCGCGCTTGTTGGCTGGCTGCCGTGGTGCATTTTGAGCTATAGCTCCCGTTAGAGCGGAACACCTTGTACGGCACGACTATTTCTCCAACTCATAGCGGGTCGCGATAATGCCCGACTTGAACGTTCGGCTGGACAGCAGCTTGAGCCTGATTTTCTCGACGCCGCCGTCGAATACTGATTTTCCTCCGCCCAGGACGACCGGACAAATCGTCAGCAGGAATTCGTCGATCAGGCCGAGCTCAAGAAGCGTCTTCGCAGCCCCCGGGCTGCCAAAGATAACGAGATTTTGGCCAGGCTGCTCCTTTAGCGCCTTGATTTCTTCTGCGATATTGTCCTTGATCAGCATCGTATGGTTCCATTCCGCCTTGTCCATCGTGCCGGAGATGACGATCTTCTTAACATCCTGCAGCCATTTGGCATGCTCCAACTCGTGCTTCGACGCATTCGGATCCTCCAGCACCGCGGGCCAGTAGCTCTCCATCATCCGATACGTCGTACGCCCGTATACGGGAGAGCCGACTTCGGCTACGACCTCCTCGGCGTATTTCTCTAATTCCTCGTTGTACGGAATCCAATCCAGTCCTCCGTTCGAATCCGACGCATACCCATCGAGCGATACATGCATGAACAATACGAGTTTTCTCATGTCCGTTTCTCCTCCGCTTTCGAATTTATCTTGTGCAATGTTTGGTCTGTTGTCCTGTGTTTGTCCTGCTGTTACGTTCACAATAAATCATTACGTTACGTAAGGTTCAAGGGGTAAACCTGAAATTAATTGCGGACAGCCATGTTGCGCCAAACTGCCCGTTCGTTTATTGCCGACTTGGATGCAAAAAAACCCGCGCATGGCGCGGATTCTAATGTTTCAGGTATGTTCTTGATAAGCTGCCCTAAGACTTAAGCAGTTGCTCCGACCATAGACGCATGCGCGCGGCATAAGGCGCGAGCTCGTGCTCGGTAGCCAGCTCGTTCAGCAGCGCCGTGACGAGGAAGCGCCTCGGCTCGTCCTTCTCCCCCTCTTCCCGAAGCAGCTCCAGGATCTGCTCCAATTCCCGCTTGCGCGCGTTGGGCACGCTCAGCTCGCGGATCGTGGAGGCCGCCCGCTCGAGGACCACGGCGCCGCAGCGCTCGATCGATTCCCGCAGCGTCTCCGGCTGCTCGGACTCGAATTCCTTCATCAGGCTGGCAGGGAGCAAAGGCTCCGCCTTCCGCGCGAGCAAGCCCGCAACCAGATCGTCCATCCGATCGGCGAAGTACGCCGCCAGCGCCGGAATCGAGAGCGGCTTGGCGGACGTCTTCATCAGGTGAAGGTACTCCTTCGCCATCGCGTTCAGGATCATGACCGCATCCCAGACGTGCGGCTCGAGCGCCTCCCCATAGCGGCGCTGCAGCACCCCGCGATTGAAGTTGAGCAGTCTGGCGCGCTTGCGGAAGAGCAGCGGACCGAGCTTGTCGCCGGAGATCGGCGGCTTCTCCTTCAGCGAATTGGCCACGAACAAGCCGTGATGGAAGAAATAATCGAGCTGGTGCCGGATCTCCTCGACGAACAGCTCGCGCGGCGACAGCTCCTTTTGCTCGCGGATCCGCGCGGATTCCTCCATGATCCGCGCGAAATGCACCTCCATGATCTCGATGTAGAGGTCCTCCTTGGAAGGAAAAAACTTGTACAGCGAGCCCTTGGCGATGCTGCAATCGTCCGCAATATCCTGGATGGACGTCGCCTCGTAGCCCTTCTCCGCGAACAGCCGCTCGGCCGACTCCACGATTTTATTTTTGAGAATACTCATAGGCCCTCCCGAAAAATAAGGATTGACAAAGGTTGCCAAACGCGATACAAATAGGCCTGTAGCCTTTTATGACTGAAGGGTTTTTGTTAAAACTGATTAGTCATAACGTTAACGGAAAATCATGCTTCCGTCAAGGTTCAGTCCGTTATTTGGGAAAGGATGGAATTCATATGGCAAACTCGCGTTCGGCTTCGCCTGACGTCGCAGCGCCCTTCTCGCTGCTCAAGCTGCTGCCGCCGCTCCTCGCCGTTATTATCGGCATGTTTATGGTTATCCTTGATACGACCGTCGTCAACGTAGCGATCCCGACGCTGGTCGACGACTTCGGCACGACCCTGCATCATCTGCAGTGGGCCGTCACCGGCTATACGCTGGCGCTGTCGGCCGTTATCCCTCTCGCGGGCTGGATGACCGACAAGTTCGGCTCCAAGCGCATCTTCATCGCGACGATCGTGCTGTTCTCGCTCGGCTCCGCTCTCTGCGCGCTCGCGACGAACACGGAGCAGCTCGTCGTATTCCGCATCATCCAGGGGATCGGCGGCGGCATGGTCGCGCCGATCGGCATGGCGCTCGTCTTCCGCATCTCGCCGCCCGAGAAGCGCGGCGCCGTCATGGGCGTTCTCGGCATCCCGATTCTGCTCGCGCCCGCGCTCGGACCGGTCTTGTCGGGTTACTTCGTCGAGTATGTCTCTTGGCACTGGATTTTCCTGATCAACCTGCCGATCGGCGTCGCCGCCGTGATCGTCGCATGGCGCTACCTGCCCGTATTCGAACGCGGCAAACCGCCGGCGCTCGACATTCTCGGCATGATCCTTGGCCCGGTCGCCTTCGCCATGCTCGCGTTCGGCGTCAGCGAGGGCGGCACGGACTGGGGCTCCTCCCGTACGCTGACCGGCCTGATCGTCGGCGGCGTCAGTCTGCTGCTGTTCATCTTCGTCGAGCTGAGGCACCGTCAGCCGCTGCTGGAGCTGCGCGTCTTCCGCACCTTCGCGTTCACGCAGGGCATTATCCTGTCCTGGATTCTATATGCGGCGCTGTTCGGCTCCATCATTCTCTTCCCGCTCATGCTGCAGCAAGTCAAGGGCTACACGCCGCTTGAGACCGGTCTCATCCTGCTGCCTCAGGCACTGGGCTCCATGCTCTGCATGCCGATAGGCGGCCGTCTGTTCGACCGCATCGGCGCGCGCCCGATCGTCATCACCGGCACGCTGTTCATCTCCGCGGCGCTGCTGATCATGTCGCAAATCACGCTCGACCGTCCGCTTTACGTTATCATGCTGAATCTGTTCCTGCTCGGCTGCGGCATGGGGCTGTCCATGATGACGATGAACACCTACATCCTCAATACGGCGCCCAAGGATCTGGTCGGCCGCGTCACGCCGCTCACCAACTCGGCCCAGCAGGTCATCGTCTCCTTCGCGGTCGCCGGTCTGACCGGCTATCTGTCCACGCATAGCGATAAGGTCATGGCCGCCTACAAAGGCCCTAACCCGCTCGAGGCGGCCGTCGGCGCGTTCGGCGACACGTTCCTTCTGACCTCGGGCTTCGCGATCGTCGGCTTCGTGCTCAGCCTGTTCATCCGCCGCGTCAAACCGGCCGCGCAGAAGAGCGGATCCGGCGAAGTACGGGCGGAGGAGAGCATGCTGGCCGGACACTGACGCCGAACGCTCGATTAAGAATGGTCAGAAGCTGACGGACTCTGATGATTTATAAAAAGATAAAGAAAGACGCGCCGTCGGGCGCGTCTTTCAAGCTGTCGAGAACGAAGTCCCGCGCGAGATCGACGAGAGCGCGACGATCGACGGAGCCTCCGGCTTCCGCCTGTTCTTCTCCGTCATCTTCCCGCAACTGAAGTCGGTCACGACGACGATCATCATCATCGGCGTCATGTGGATCCGGAACGACTTCCTGCTCCCGCTGCTCATGGTCAACGGCTCGCCTTCGACCAAGACGCTGACGCTCGCCGCGTACACCTTCGTCGGTCAATACACGTCCGACTGGCAGTACGCGATGACCGCCATGGTGCTGGCCGTCCTGCCTTCGATCATCGTGTTTATCTTCTTGCAGAAGTACATCGTCAAAGGCGTTGTTGCCGGGGCTGTTAAGGGCTGATCGCAACGTTCTGCCCAAGCAGGCCGTCTCCCTCGGGGAGGCGGCCTGCTTGTTGTTGGTTGCGGGGCGGCAGCGCCCGGAACGATCCTCTTCGATGCTCCGTTAGTCGATTTTTTCGACTATCTAGCCTTCACCTTTCTCCTTCGATGCTCCGTTAGTCGATTTTTTCGACTATCTAGCCTTCACCTGTCTCCTTCGATGCTCCGTTAGTCGATTTTTTCGACTATCTAAAAGACGCGCCGTCAGGCGCGTCTTTCTTTGCTCGCGAGCGTCAGGACCGGGAGGCCTCCTCCTGCGCCATCGAGCGGATATAGAAGTAACCGAGCGCCGAGCACAGCAGAAACGTGAAGAACGCCAGTGCCGCCGCTTGCTCGCGCTCCCGGAACACGCCGAAGATTTGTTCCATCGACACCCCGAGCATCTGCGGGGCGTTCGGTCCGAGCAGGAACGGCGCCGTGAACGACCCGATCACACCCATGAAGACGAACGTCAGCGCCACGAGGAAGGTCTTGAACGACAGCGGGAAGATGACCCGGAAGAAGATGGCGAGCTTGCCCGCTCCCACGTCCCTCGCGCTCTCGATGACAGACGCCGGAATGCCCGCCATGGCGGAGCTGAGCAGCATCGTGGCGAACGGGATGTTGAACCATAAATTCGCGATGATAATGCCCTTCTGGTCGAAAATGATGCGAGGCAGCTCGATCCCGAAAACCAGCAGAAACCGGGATAGCCAGCCGTGATTGCCGAGCAGGTTCATCAGACCGTAGGTGGCGATCACGCCGGGGATGAACAACGGAATCATGTACGTTCGGCGGATCCAATCGACCAGCCGCCCGTCGCTGAAGCGCATGTACAGCGCCATCGCGTAGCTGACGGCAAGCACGAGCGCGCACGAGACGAGGGTGATTCGCAGCGTGAAGATCAGGTTGTCGCGCATCCCCTTGTCCTCGAACAGGTAGGCGTACCGGCCCAGCCCGATCCCCCCGGACTCCTCGCGGAGGCTGACGACGAACGACTGCGCGATCGGCAGAACGACGACGATCAGCAGAAGAAGGAACGAGGGGCTGACCATAATCAGCCCCAGAATCGCTTGCTTGCGCCCCTGTCCCTTGCTCATTGCGCCGCGACGTCGCTTTGCCAGCGCTTGTTGATCTCGGTGCCCAGGTCGCCCAGGTTGAACGTGCGGAAGCCTTCGGACACGCCCTTGAACTTATCCTGCATCTCCTGGGACATGCGCGACAGCTCGATGCCCGGGAACCCGTTCATCTTGTCGACGATGACGGCCTGCGCTTCCGGCGACAGGACGAAGTTCAGGAACTGATAGACGGCGTCCTTCTTGTCGGACAGCTTGTTCACCATGAGGTACGTCGGGCCGCCGTTGAAGCCGGGAGTGATCTGCTGCATCTTGATGCTCTTGGACAGCAGGCCTTCGTTCTGCTGCTGCAGCACCATATCGGACCACGCCGTGATCATGTCCACTTCGCCGTTCTGAAGAAGATCGAGCGTGCCTTGGTTTTTCTTCGGGTAGATGCCCTTGCCGTAGACGTACTTGCCCAGGTCCTTCAGCGTATTGAAGCCCGAGTCCCATTGCTGCATGATGGCCGGATCGGAGTCGTGGATCGCGTCCTCCGGCAAGTCCTTGTAGAGCACCGTCGAGACGAACGAGCTGCCCGCGCCGCCGGTGGACGGGTCGTTGTACGCGAACTTCTCCGGATTCGCCTTGATCCAGTCGAGCAGCCCGTCGAGCGTCGTCGGCGGGTTCGTCACCTTCTCGCTGTTGTACGCGAGAACGACGGCGGAGGATCGGTACGGAACGGCGAGATTGGTCACGTCCTGCATCGTCTTCGGGTCGATGTTGGACAAGTTCGGGATGGCCGAAGCGTCAAGCGTCTGCCAGACGTCGTCCTTGCCGCCCAGGGTGACGTAGTTGACGCCGTCCTCGTACAGGTCGATGTCTCCGGAGCCCTTGCCCGCCTGCTTGGCGGCCAGAATCCGGTCGTACGTCGGTTGGGCGCCCGTGCCGGAAGGAATGTAGACCGGCTTCACCTTGACGTTCGAATTCTCCTTCTCGAACATCGGGATAAGCGTATCCCATAGATCCTTAACGTTCTGAGACCCGGTAAAATAAAACTGGAATTCGACGGGCTCGCCGGAAGCCGGCGCGGAGGCGCTTTGCGAGGCGGATGGGGATGCGGACGGAGACGAGGCGTCGTTCGTGTTGTCGTTATTGGCGCCGCAGCCGGCCAGAACGGCCAGAGACAGAGTCATTGCGGATACAGCGGTCAACCCTTTTTTCACTCGGATCATGAATGGTTCATCCTCCTAATTGTCGCCTATCTTCGGATAGGCAATCGATTTGGTAAATGCGACAGCCACTTGTTGTCCCGCTGTCAGTTCCCGGACGGCGTCCTTCGGCTGGAACGAGCGGACGGTGCCGCCGCCTTCCAGCTCAACCGATATCTCTGCATAATGACCCAGCACCATGATCTGCTTGATAAGGCCCTTCATGCCTTCTCCCGCTTCCGCCGCTTTGAGGATAACGTCCTCCGGTCTTACGCCGACGAGCGTCTCGCCCTCGATTCGATCTTCGTTAGGCAAGACGAACGGGCCGACCCGGATTCCGCTCCCCTCCACCACCCCCTCCAAAAAGTTCATTTTCCCGATAAAGCGCGCGACGAACAACGTGGACGGACGGTCGTAAATGTGCCGCGGAGCGGCCGCCTGCTCGATGTGCCCATGGTTCATGACGACGATCCGGTCGGACAAGGCCAGCGCCTCCTCCTGGTCGTGCGTGACGAAGACCATCGTAAGGCCGGTCTGCGTCTGAATCTCCCGCAGTTCCTCCCGCATCTCCTGCCGAAGCTTCGCGTCCAGCGCGGAGAACGGCTCGTCCAGCAGCAGCACCGCCGGCTTCAGCAGCAAGGAGCGGGCCAAGGCGACGCGCTGCTGCTGGCCGCCCGACAGTTGGCCGGGCAGCTTCTTCTCCGAGTTCGGCAGCTGCACGAGCCGAAGCGCGTCCGCGACCGCCTCACGGATCTGCGCTTTGGGGAGTTTGCGTATTTTAAGGCCGAAGGCCAGATTTTCATAAACGGTCATATGCGGCCATAAATTGTAGCTCTGGAACACCATCGAGGTCGGACGCTTCTCCGGCGGGAGCGCAACGACGCTTCGGCCTTCGATCAGGATGTCGCCCGAATCCGGCTTCAGGAAGCCTCCGATGCTTCTCAGCACGGTCGTCTTGCCGCAGCCGGACGGACCGAGCAGGGTCACGAGCTCCCCCTTCGTCACATCGAGGCTGATGCCGGTCACGCCCTCGCCCGTCTTGAACCGCTTCGTCACATCTCGAACGGATAATTGAAGACTCATGATTCCTCCTGCTTATTTGACTTGGAAGCCGCTGGCCATGACATCCGCGCTCACGAGGCGCTGCGCCGCCAGCAGCAACAGGATCGTCGGCGCCGTCAGAATGATGGAGAACACGGCGCCCGCGCTGCTCGGGAAGTCCGAGATGATCGAATACATGACGATCGGCATCGTCTTGTAATCCGGAATGCCGACCAGGAACGTCCCCTGCGCCTCGTCAAGCGAATTCAGGAACGTGAAGACCGAAGCGACGAGTATGCCCGGCATCGCCATCGGCAGCGTAATGCTGCGGAAGACGCGGAACGGGGTAGCTCCGACATCCCTCGCGGACTCCTCCTGCGCGGCATGAACGTTGCGGAACGCCGCCGTCGGAATCCACGTCATGAACATGAGCACGTTGATCATATGGATGAGGACGACGCCGAGCAGCGTGTTCATCAGGCCAAGCCGGTAGAATAGAACCGCGATCGAGACGTACAGGCCCATCTTCGGAAAAGCGTGCGTCAGCAGGAACGAGAACAGAAAGAAGCGTTTGAGAGGGAACCGGATTCGCGCGAACGCATAGGCGGCCGGGATGCAAATCACGATGGACAGCGCGGTGACGATAGCGGCGATCAGAAACGACAAGCCGATGGACTTCGCGATGTCGTCCTTGCTCAGGACGAAGCTCCACCACTTGAGCGACCATTGATGGGGCAGCAGGTCCGGATAGCTCCATTGCCCGCTGAAGGCGAGCACGGCCAAATTCAGAAGCGGTCCGGCGAAAAACGCGACGAACGCGGTCAGCAGCAGAAATTCGACGATTCTTCTCGTCCCGACCGCGCGAAAATACCAACCCATAGCGGTGATCCCCCCGATTCGTCAAGTCGATTGGCGAACGATCAGCTCGCTCGCGTATACATTAAGCTTGGGCAAATCCTTCTCCCCGCGGATGATCCGGTCGAGCATCGCCACCGCGTCCTTCCCGATCCGATCGGTATCCACGCGAACCGTCGACAGCGCCGGGGTGTACATCGCCGCCGGGCCGATGTCGTCGAAGCCCATGACGGCGACTTGTTCGGGCACCCGGACGGAGAGTCCGAGAAGCGTCCTCATCGCGCCCAGGGCCAGCATGTCGTTGGTGGCGAACAGGGCGGTTCGGCCGGCCCGCAAGAACTCTTCCGCGTGCCGGCTCATCAGCCGGCGGCCTTGGTCGAAGGTCGAGTCGGAGGACAGCACGACCTCGCAATCGACGCTCGGACCGAAGCCTCCGAGGCCGCGCAGGAATCCTTCCAGCCGCAGGTTGTGGCTGCGGTGCTCCTGGGGTCCCGCGATGACGAGGAATCTGCGATGGCCGAGCCGATGAAGATGGGCGGCCGCGCTGGCCCCGCCTTCCTCGTCGTCGCTGACGAGCTGGATGACGTCCGGATCGTCGGTCGTTCCGTTCACCATGAGATACGGAACGCCGAACTTCTTGACGTGATCGATGACGTTCTTGCGGAACCGGCTGATCAGAATAAGTCCGTCCACCCGCTGCTCCAGCAAATAGTCGGTCGAGCGAAGCGACATCTCCTGATCCGTCTTCAAGAAGACCGAGTAGCCGCAGGCCTCGCTCGCCGCCAGGATGGAATCGATAAGCTTGCCGTACAGCGGGTGGGAGACGATCGGCTGCTGCTCCCGGAAGACGATCACTCCGATGTTGTGGGTCCGTTGGTTGACCATGGCCCGCGCAACGGCGCTGGGCTTGTATTGCAGCTTCTCCACGACCGCCATGACGCGCTCGCGCACCTCCGGGCTGGCATAGCCCTTCCCGGAGATGACCCGCGACGCGGTCGAGCGGGATACGCCCGCCAGCGTCGCAATCTCTTTGATGTTGGAACCCATCCGTCTCAGCGCTCCCGACTTCGATTTCGTTTGATATCCGCAAGCATGGCCACATCCCTCGTCGTAATGGAGCGCACTTCCAGGTCCGCGAAACGCTCCAGTTGCTGCCGGTCGTCGATCGTCCACACGTAGACCGGCAAGCCCCGATCGGCCGCGTATTCGAGCAACGAAGGCATAGCCAGCGGGTAAGGCACGTTCAGCCCGTAGCAGCCTGTGTTAAGTGCGGCCGCGCAAGCCTCGCGGGTCGCTTCCGCGAATGGCAGCCGCGAGAACGAATCGGCGTCGACGTTAAGAAGCTTGCGGAGACGCGGATCGATCCGGTTGGCGAGGGCGGCTCTCGCGTAGCCGCAACCGGTCAGGAACACCCGGTCGTACAGCCCCAGCTTCGACGCCCATTCCGCGATCGGCTCCAGGCAGGCGTCCGTCTTCACGTCTAAATTCATCGTTTTGCCGGCTTCCAGCACCGGCCCGATCGCCTCGTTCAACAGGGTCGGTCGCTCCGCCAGCTCTTCCAGGGTCAGATCGGCCAACCGGCCGATTCGTCCCCCGGGCAGCCGAACCTCTTCATCGTGGGCCAATACGAGCGTTCCGTCGCGGTCGGTTCGAATGTCGTCTTCTACGATGTCGGCTCCGTGCGCCAACCCGGCGAGGACGGACGCCAGCGTGTTGTCCTCCGTGCCCATGTTGCCCGTATGGGCGGTAATAAGCGGAAAGGTCATCGTCCGTCCCCCCGTTCGAAATAAATGGCGTTCGTAAAGGCGATTCGCGCATGGACGCCGCGGACGACGCCCCACAGCTCCGCGCGGATCCAGAGCAGGCCTTCCCGATCGAACGGGAACGAATGTCGCGAGTCCCCTTCCGCGAGATGGACGGAGAGCTCCAGCAGGTCGCCCTTGTTGCTCGTCAGCACAAGCCGGCCGGATTGCGGATGCAGCTCCCATAGCCCTTCGCGGACGGAGGCTCGCAAGTCGGCGCAGGCCTTGAGGGGCTGCCGCGCGCCCGCGCCGCTTGCAAGCGGAACTTCGGAGCCGAGCGCGTAGACCGCGCCGTTGTCGCCCTCTTCGACGACCGTCAGCGTCAGCAACGGCCCGATCGTCACGGCGACTCGGCCTTCCCGCAGCGCCCGCAGCGCTTCTTCTTGTAAGGGCGCCGATTCGTCGGCGAGACCGAGATACGTGACCGACAGCGGATCGTCGGTCTCCTTCTGCTCATGCCAGTCCCGGCCCGACGTGGCGGCGATCCGGTCTCCCGCGTTCAAGCGGCTCGTCCAAAGCTCGAACGCCCGGCGGTTGTCTTCCTTGATCGCAGCGAACGTCGTGGACCAGACCTCGATATAGTCCAAGTCGGACCAGTCCCGGATCTCGAACTCCCAGAAGCAGCCGGTGCAAGCCGGGCTGCCGATGCGGAACGGGTGGGCTAGACCGGCGAGGCCTCCCCGCCGGCGAACCGCGGCCGTTCCTTCCCGCAGATTGCCGGGCTCGGCCAGCCGCCAATCCGCGAACTCGCTCGCCCCTATCGTGACCATGTGGCCGTGGAACGTCGTCCACTCCATGCCGGGAAGGATGACGAGCCCCGTCTCCCGTTCGACGGCATCCTTGTCCGCGAGACCCGACATGGTGTTGTGGTCGGTAAGGGCGATGCATTCGAAGCCTAGCTTCGCGGCGCCGTCCGCCAATTCTCGCAGCGTCTGCTTGCCGTCGCTATGAAGCGTATGAGTATGAAGTTCGCAAGCGAGCCATCTCATTCGTTGTCCTCCCCGGTCGCCCACGCCTTGAGCCGGTATGAGCACGACTCCGTGACGATGGCGTGAACGCTAAGCGTCAAGGTCCATTCTCCCTCTTCGATCCTGCCGGGCAGAAGACCGGGCGAGGCTTCGACTGCGGACAAATGGAGGCGTTGCATAGGATCTTGGCGATGGCAGGCTCCACGGTACCTATTCGGATCGTCTACCGATACGGTTACTAGATTGGCTAGCGGCAGATAACGCTCCGCGTTCGCTCTTGCCGCGGCTCTGCGTGCCGGCTCGACATAAAGCTCGAAGGCGGCGTCCAGCAGCTCCCTTGCCCGCTCCTCGTCTTCCAGCAGCTTCGGCGAGTAGTCGAACTCGATATGAAGATTCGCGCATTCCCTGTCCAAGCGAAACGGGAAACGCAGATGCGTCTTGGAATCGTCCGGCGATAAGGAACCGGTTCGGTCGATAAGCAGATCGATGGACACTCTCGACATAACCTCCCGATGGCCTGGTCTATGGGATCGATCTCACATGGGAACGATCTCACATCTATCACTTTAAAGCCCGAGTGTTCGTGCAGTGTGTCCGAAGTAATAACTTTGTGTAAATCATGGCGCTCCCCTTCACATACCTAAGAAACGGCAGCCGACTCATTGGTCGGCTGCCGTTAAGAGAATCTATTTTCCCCCTCACCTATCTTGGTTCCTGGGAGGAATACCCAATGTTCGACCTGGTTAAATTACTTCTTCCGGATTTAGGGTTCCTGGGGTTTCTGAATGTGCGGATTGGCCGATGTATATCTAGCCGCATCCATTCCATCCATTATATTCAATTTGGATTACGTCCAGTTCATAAATCGCCCGCGGAGCCGCCGGACATAGAGTGCGCCGCGCTACTCCGGCAAATTTCCCGATCGCATGCCCGCTTCATAGGAAGGCATGACATTGTCATACATGAGATGTAGGACCATTCCCACTGCCGCATGTTCCAGGATATGACAGTGATCCATCCACATGCCCGGATTGTCGGCAAGGAACGCCACCTCGTACGATTCGTCCGGCTCGACATTTAAGGTATCGGTCACCCATGGCGTCTTGACGCGTTTGCCGTTTTTCTTAAGCACCGTCATATGATGTCCGTGAAGGTGCATCGGATGCTCCGATAAACTTTTATTGATAAAGGTCGTTTTAATGGTCTCGCCTTCTTTGACGACAAAGGTCGGCGTATGCGGATAAACTTCCCCGTTAACGGTCCATAGGAAATGGAATTCCCCGTTGTAGAATCCCATTCGGTTGCCCAATATCATCCTAAACTCCTTGTCAAACTCGGTTGCGGCGGTCACTTCGTTTACGGCCGGCTCTCCGTATTCGGACGGATCAAACAGGCCGGTTGCCGCTTGAAAGCTCGGCCGGTTCGGCAGCGAATTCGTGTAAAAAAGGATGCCCGGCCCCTCAAGATCGATTGTTTCTCCCAGTTTGAACTGGACGGGATGATCCGGCATCGTAAACGATACGTCGTACCTTCCGCCGGCCGCGAGCCGGAATGCGGTTTGACCCGACAACGAATCAGGCTGCCGAACGGGAGTGCCGTCAATGCTCGTGATGCTGTAGTCGCTTCCCAGCAGCATATATTTTTGGGATTGATTATTGGCATTGATGAGTCTTAGCTTTACGGTTTTCCCGGGCATTATCTGCTTCCGCTGCATAAGATCCTGGTCTCCGAATGCGGTCTTCTCCCCTCGATCGGTTGTCCAGTTATGATTGATGAGGATGACTTCTTCGTCGCTGTTCGCCGTCTCCTCTTGCGGTTCGACGATAAAGGATCCGAACAAGCCGTTGCGTACTTGCTCTGCCGCCTGCTGGTGAGAGTGGAACCAGTACGTCCCCTCTTGTTCGGCGCGGAATCGATACGTGAAGGACTCCCCGGGACGGACGACATTCTGGGTCATGCCGGGCACGCCGTCCATCGCATTAGGCACGTTGTATCCATGCCAGTGGATCGTTACGCCTTTGTCGATATCCCGGTTGATCAGCTTCACTTCCACATTCTCTCCTTGCCGCGCGCGAAGCTGGGGAGCAACTTCGCCGTTGTACGTCCAAGCTTCGACTTTGGCGCCAGAAGCAAGCGTGATTTGGCGTTTCTGCGCGACGAGCTCGTATTGGATATCTACAGGCGCAGACAAATCTCCCGTCAACGCAGCCACTGCAACCATACCGGTATGGTTATGCCGGGCCTGATGACCGAGCATCATCGCCGGCGCCCCGCCTCCCGTGTCTATCCGCTCGTGATTCATCATGCCCGAAGCTTCCGGCAGGATGGATGTACGGTAGTCTGTCCATGCCTGAACAGCCAGGATCGCGATCGCCACAACCGCCGTCGTCGCTCCTGCGAGGGCGAATTTCAACAGCCTTTTCCATGCAGGAGACGCCGTGAACGTTCCTTCCCGGATCGCCTGGTATCTTCTAAAAACGAATAGAGACGGGACAACTAGCACAAGCAGAAAAAGAAGAAGTATGCCCAGCGTTTCCAACAGACTCGGAAGAGTCGGTTGCGAGAAGACCGTATGGTATGCGGCAATTCCGGATGCAAGCGCTGCTGCGTAATTCGGGATGATCAGCATCGGATGGGCTGTTCGGATCAGCGTCTCTTGGTCGGGAACGGATCTGCGCAAGCCTCTTAACCGAGGCAGTGCATACAAGAACACGGGAGCATAGCCGACCAGCACGACGGGCAGAATCGTCTTCACGATGCCTTCAACGGACCACCAGCCGCTCCTAACGTACAGAATGATGATCAGAGCGAGCCATATCGAGGCCAACAAAGCCCCTGCGTAACTCATCCAAAGCAACAGCATTCTCGAGGTTTTCAGTCGAGTATGGCTTTTAACATAAGGAAGTCCCGTGACTCCCATACCTGCGATAGACCATAGTACCGTCATCGCATAGGTTACCATCATACTCGCAACGGTTACGAACAATGCGTTTCTTCCTCTCTACGGGCAGAGTTTATTTGCTGAGCTTAGTAAATATTTTTTGCATAAGGCCCGGACCCGAGATTCGACTATTCTGGAAAGCGGCTATTTTCCACTCGCCGTTTTGGTTTACGGCGACATTCGTGTTAATGGAGTCTCTTTTCTTCGGCGCCGTCTTTTGCCATCTCAGTTTGACCGCGCCCAATCCATGAAAAATGGCGAACTCCGGCGTAATGAAGTGAATCTTCTTAATCTCGCCTTCCAAAGTCGATCCTCTCAGCACGCTGTTCCAGAGCTGCCGATGCGTATCGGCAATCGCTTTTCTTCCTTGCAGATGCTCCCCCTGAAACGTGACATAGTCGGCATCTTCCGTGAAACAAGCCCCATAGGCCTCTCCATCCCCTCTGTCCCAGGCCAGCTTTAGCTTCTCAAACAAATATTCGATCTCGCTTACGCCCTGTACTTTGCGATTTTCCATGATTATGCACGCTCCTCATTGTTATTTTCCGGCGGTGACGCGGATTTCTTCACCATTTAGAAAGCTGTTCGCCGCCGATCCCAGAGAAAGGATCAGATTCGCGACGTTATCCGGGCTGGTCCCAATCCCTCCGTTCTTCATCAAAAATATTTTGCGGACATTTGACATTGTGATATACTGACTTCATAACAATTCTTAATTAACTGATTTTCTTAATCAATTATATATCTTAATTCATTAAGATAAGTTAATCTTACCTTGGGGGTTTCGCTATGTCAAGAGGCAGTTCCCTTGAATTTCATGACCTATCTCCATCGCAACAGGCTTTGCTTAACGAATTGCGCCAAAACAGCGCGCGAGCCGTTATGCTTCACCAACTCATTTCGGAAAAATTGGGGTTGAATGCGACCGATCACAAGTGTCTGGACTTTTTAAACCGTACCGGAGCCGTAACCGCCGGACAATTGGCCCAATTAACCGGTTTGACGACAGGCGCCGTAACCAATGTTATCGATCGGTTAGAGCAGGCCGGCTATGTCACCAGGGATAAGGATCCGAACGATCGGAGACGAGTGGTTGTCAAGCCTGCGGAAGGGCGTTCGGCCCAAATCTCCCCTCTGTTCCAATCGGTTATGCAGTCCACGCTTCAGATCCTGTCCCGGTATGATGAGCAGCAAACGTCTCTGATCCTTGAATTCATCCGCCTGTGCAACGAAATGACGCTTGCTGAAATGGATAAATTGAAGAATCAGGCAGATTCCAACAGCGATTAGCCCCAAAAAAGGGCTAGTGCTGCGGACGTACCAGCCAGAAAAGAAAAATCCCGAAAACAAAGCGGGTGTCGTTAGTCGGTGGTCAATTAGTTGGAGATTTTAACGCAAATAAGCTCCGAATCGACTTGAATGGAAATTCCATTTGCCGATTGGGAGCTTGCTTATTGAACTCTTCGTTTTATTTAGTCGTCCTTATCCTTATCCTTTTCCTTATCCTTCCCTTTTCCCTTCCCCGGTCCATCTCCGTGTTTTTTATCATCGCTCTTGCTTTCTTTGTCCTTCTTATCTTTTTTATCGGGTTTAGGTTTCTCTTGCTTCTTCGGATTATCGTTTTTCTTCGCCGTCCCCGGCACTTTAGGAAAATTCATAACCGGTTCATCCTTAAGCGCTTCGCTCATCAGCGTTCGGAATACGGCGGCTGCAGCCTTGGAGGTTGTCGTCAAGTAATGGCTTGCGTCCGTGCGGTCATAACCGAGCCATACCGCGCCGACGAGCTGGGGCGTGTATCCGACGAACCAGTTGTCCTTCATTCCTTGTCCGCCCGTTCCGGGCATTTCGGTCGTCCCCGTCTTGCCGGCTACCTGTCGGCCTTCCAGCGCCGCCGCGACTCCGGTTCCTTCGGTCACGACGCCTTCCAACAGGGAGGTCATCGTTCTGGCTACCGCGGGATCGGTTACGCTTATCCCGTCATCCGGATCGTGCTCCGCCACAATCTCTCCATCGGCTGTTTCGATACGGGTAATGGCGTGGGCTGGAATTCGCGTCCCGTCATTCGCGAATACGCTGAAGGCTTCGGCCATTTCAAGCGGAGATACCCCCTCCTGGAGACCGCCAAGAGCAAGCCCCAGGTTCCGGTCTGCCTCCGTGAGCTCTAATCCGAATCGGTTAGCCGATTCCATCCCTGCGTCAATTCCCAACTCATTCAGCAGCTTGACTGCCGGTACGTTATAGGAATGAATAACCGATTCATAGATCGAGACCTCGCCATGGTAGCTACCGCCCGCGTTTCGCGGCTGGTAGCCATTAAAGTTAACCGGTTCGTCGATCAGAGTATCATCCGGAGAGTAACCGTGCTCTAGAGCCGGCGTGTACACCGATATGGGCTTCATTGTCGAGCCAGGTTGACGTTTTAATTGAACGGCGCGGTTAAACGAACGGAAAGGCTGCTCGCCGCGGCCGCCGACAAGCGCTCTAATTCCTCCGTCCCGAGGGTCTACCAATACGGCGCCGCTTTGAATGAGCTGGTCGGAACCGCTTGCCGGGAAATTACTATCCTGCGCATAAACGCGCTCGGCGGCTTCTTGCATTTGGCTATTTAGAGTCGTATAGAAGCGAAGTCCCCCGTGAAGAACTTCATTCTGCGTGAGTCCGTATTTATCGCCGGCTTCGCGAATCATCTGATCGATGTAATAGGGATACTTCATCCCATTGCCGCTGTCCGGCTTAGAAGCGAGAATAGAAAGCGGCTCGTTTATGGCAGCGGAATAAGCGGCTTGATCGATTTTCCCTTGATTCTTCATGAGCTGCAGGACAACGTTCCTGCGGGCTTTGGCTTCATCCGGATGTCGGTATGGGGACAGAGCTGACGGCGCTTTAATGATTCCCGCAAGCAACGCGGATTCCGACAGCGTCAACTTATGAACCGGCCTGCCATAATAAACTTCGGCCGCTTTCTTGATCCCCCAAGCTCCTTCGCCAAAATAGATTTGATTCAGATAGAAGGTTATAATTTGCTGCTTGTCGTAATTCCTTTCTATTTTCTCGGCAAGCAGAAGCTCCTTCCATTTTCTCGTCCAGGTTCGTTCTTGCGATAGAAAAACGTTCTTGGCCAGCTGCTGCGTTATCGTACTCGCCCCTTGTACCGTTCTGCCGCTCGACATATTGGCGATCAGAGCTCGGGCGATGCCTTGGAGGTCCGTACCGCTATGTTCGAAGAATCGCTTATCCTCAACGGCTACGACCGCTTCGATCAACGAATCGGGCAAGCTATCGTAGCTGACGGCTTCGGCCTTGCTCGGCGAGAGACGGAGCACTTCTACCTTGTTCTGATCATAGACGATGGTTGACGCGGGCAATGGCTCCTCCAGTAGGGACACATCCTGACGGGCAACCAGTATGTTAAAGATGACGATGCACGCAAGGGCCAGCGCAACTGCACCCAGCAGGAGGGCAACTAAGGTCTTTTTCCACTTCCATACTGTCTTTGGTTTTCTGCTTTTTTGATTAAGGATTGATCTCATGAGGATAGTATTTCGGATGCGAGATCGTTTTTCTGTACGTATAGCTGGGTTGTTCGACTATCGTTCGTCGTTATTCAAGGATTTGTAAGTGCTATTCTAAAGCCGAGATCATCTATTTTGAAATCGGGCATGCTTTTCCTTCTACTCGTAGAACCACAATTGTTCTCCACTTCGGCCCAACTGCCTCCCCGGAAAACTCTGTAGTTCCCATATCGCTCAGTATCATATAGATCCCAGCACCATTCCCATACGTTCCCAATCATATCATAAAGTCCCCATGGATTAGGAAGCAGTTGTCCTACCCGATGAACAGTTCCATTGGAGTTTTCTTGATACCATGCAATTTGATCGATTCTTGCATACCGATATCCCGCGGTTCCAGCTTTGCACGCATATTGCCATTCAGCGTCTGATAATAATCGAAATCCATTCGCTGTTTTGTTATATATTGTGTTCTCGCTTTCATTTGTGATTGTGTAGCATTCCGTCCTGTCAAGCTTTCTAGATAATTCATTACAAAAGGCAATAGCGTCCATCCACGAAACTTCCGTAATGGGCAACTTGCTCACGCTCGGCTCTATTTCTTCTTCATGCATGACAAAATGATACAACTGCCGGGTTACCGGATACTTCATTACATGGAAAGGCTCGATCGTTTCCGTCCATGTTATAGCCTCTTTATTACTTCCTGGGTTCGATAAAGTGTAATCAGTACTAAGCCACTTATCCGTATTATGAAAATCGCGTAGTTCAATTGTTCCGCCTTTTATTGATACCATTAAATCCATTATTTCTTTTAGAAAACGGGATTTGTCACTTCCGTACTTTTCCATGATCTTATTGACCCCCACTCTAACTTGTCGCCAACAAATTCCACCCGGAAATGATATTTTCCTGCTTACTTCTCCGCTACGGTACACCTATCTAGATCATTCTATCGAAAATAACAATAAGACCATCCTCGATTCGGGTGGTCTTATTGCTATTTTACGCCTGTTTTTTCAAGGAATCGATCGTTTCAACCGCCTAAATCGCGTCATTTATGAATCGGTTCCCCGCCCTGACTGTAACGGCAAGTTTAATGGCCATCTTTACTGCCCGTCAATGTCTGCCTCTAAACCGTTTAATCGCATCCTCGGTCACCGGCTCGAAGAGGTTAAGAAGGTTGCCGTCGGGATCGCGGAACAGCATTGAACGGTTCCCCCACGGCATCGTGGTCGGTTCCTGTACCCAATTATCGACAATCGGCTTCAAGCGCACGTATTCGGCCTCGACATCGTCGACGCGGAACTCGATGATGACCGTGCGGTTGTTAGCCCCCGCTACGGAGCCGGCGCCGAATAGCTGCGCCGTCTGGGAGTGGCCGATGGCAAGGGTGCAGGACGGCATAACGAGTTCGGCAAATACGGGCGCGGGCCGCTCCGCCGAAACCCCCATGACTTTCTCATAGAACTCGACGAGACGATCCACGTCGTCCGTAATGATGCGTACAGAAGCGAAATTCACAAAATATCATCCTTCCAAATCTTTAATTTATTCGTTTACGTTTACATGACCGATTATAAAAAAACGCTACTGACAACGTTATGTCAGTAGCGTTTGGCGAATGGGTTGAGGCTTCTTCAGAATGGCTTAAGGACCATTAGTACGGTTATGGATCCAACCAAACAAACTCACCATCTCCCTCGTGGCTCCGTAGTCACTGCGGAATCTCGCTTTGATAGGCGAGCCCGACCCTTTTCCTATGAAAAGGTCCTCCGAGCTCCATATGGTCCAGCATGCATTGCACGACATCCTCATAAGCAACATCCATCTCTTGAAGCCTGCTGAACAAGTAACCGGCTATATCGGCCTCGGATAATTCCTTGATCGTCTTCGGTACGGATAGGGGCAAGGTATCCGTTGTTACATGCAGATGAACCGACGCCGGAGATGCTATCGAATCAAGCATAGTTGCCGGACACATAATGGACCAATCAAGCTCGGACCGCAGCAGTCGTTCATAATTCCGGTTGTGATTTTGAAAAGCGGGCGGGAATCCGGGCAGGTTGTTGCCCATATGATCGGTATATGGAATATCCAGCAGGCCGGCGCCTCCCATTACCCATACCCTCCCGGCGAAACTAGGGTGGATCTCGCATTGGCTAATAATGTTATCCACGAGACGAACGAACTCCTCTCCCTGACCCGCATGGCCGGCAGCAATAATAGCGGCGTCTTGATGCGAGAGCGCCTCGGCGACGCTTACCGGGTTTAGGATATCGTCCGCGACCACCTTTACCTGTTCGGCTCGCTCTCCTTGTTGTTCATAAAACTTCTCGGAGTTTCGCACGAAGGCGGTCATTTCATGCCCCATTCTGCGCCCTTGCTCCACCGCTCTTCTCCCCGTATTTCCCGTTGCTCCGAAAACAATGATTTTCATCGTTTGTTCCTCCTTTTATCCTTGACTCCCGATATTTCATCTCTGGAATGACTCAAGCTTAGCATCGTTTAAATCTCTTTATAAGAACCCACTTTAAAGTAGGGTCCTTACTTAAAAGTAAGCATTGCGGTAAAAAGCAAAAAGCCGCCAGGAAAAATCCCTTGGCAGCTTTTGTATGGCACCCGCTTTAAGAAGCAGACTCCTCATTTTTCCGTTTATTATGGTTTTCTCCCCAAGTGCACATGACCTCCGCGACAGGAATCAATGTCTTGCCATATTCGCTAAGGGAATATTCTACCTTGGGAGGGACGGTGGGGTAGACCGTTCTATCGATTATGCCCTCTCGTTCCAAGTCCCGCAGATGCTGGGAAAGCATTTTTTGAGAAACATCCGGTATAAGCTTCTCCAGATCGTTGAATCGCTTATTGGATTGGATCAGGTTCCATAAAATCATCGGTTTCCATTTGCCGCCCAGAACATGAAGGATCGTCTCCACCGGACATTCGCGTTGATGAATCATAATCAATCATCCCCTTCCACTTCGATATCAGGTCTTTACGACAGGGAATCTTAACACCGTTCTCAACTTTGACGGTTCCGTCTTGCGAGGATCGGATAAATAAATTTCCCGATGTATTTTGCTTGCGCGGAGATAGCCATGTTCCGTACAATAGGCTTCCATTCGCGCGAAGCTTGCCGGTTCGTCTTCAAAACGGCCTAAATGCATCATTTGGCAATTCAGCCCATCTTCGACATATTCAAAGCGAACTCCGTCCAGGTACGGGTTTGACTTCCTCCGCTTCGTCCGTTCCAAGAACCGTTCGAACCCCTCTTCGGTCAGAAAGTCGGGTTGGCGTATCATGATAGTGTACTTAAAATTACTTTTGTCCGTTGAGGGCTTTGAGTAATCGATCAAGTCCCATACCCCCTCAAGAGGGAACACCGTATATTCATAATAACCTATGGGTACATCCTCGCTTTTGTAGGACATTTTCACGGCATAACTCATGCTGTACAAAGCTTCCGTTGCCTTGGCGAACTCCTCGCCGTTAGGATCTCCTGAACCGCTGACGGTAAAAAAGGGCATCCTCGGCACTTCCACCACCTCTGGATTCGTTTTCGCTATATAGAGGTGCTTAAAATCTCTTTTATACTCTACCTTTTTACCCAACGCCAACCTCTCCCTTTATCCGATTCCGGAATGGGTTAATGGAACCTTCGTTCTCAGAATACATGGCCGTTACTGACAACAGGTTGTCAGTTATCTTGAGCAATAGTTCCTCGAAGTAAAACGTTCGGAACCAGGCGTACGTACAGGAGTTCGCCAATTAACTCCACAAGGGTCTGCGTCACGATGACAGCAGGAACTAAGCTATTGAGCGGCTCGGGGAGAGCCAGTGCAAAGGGAAGAACGACCAGGGAATTACGCGTGCCTGAGCTGAATATGAGAGCGCGTCCTGCACCCGTATCCAATCTGAATAGTCGAGAGCAAATACGGGCAAGGATCGGCATGATAATCATAAAGGCAGCATAGATCGGAATGACCTTAACAATGACATCGAAAGAATCGTACAATCGGCTGATTTGCGAGGCGACAATAACAAATAGGGTTAACGCCATAAAAGGTACCGGAAGCCACGCAGCCGCGTTAAGGAACCGTTCGCCCGACTTATGTTTGCCTGCCCACAGTTGAGTGATAAGCGCCAATGCTAGAGGAAGACAAATAAGGCCGAGAAAGGCTTCGACAAAATGTTCGACATGAATGATTCTCATGGCCTCCTTGCCTAGGAAAAGCCATAAATAAACGGGCAACAAGATCATTTGCGATATAAAAAGGAGCGGCGTGGATACTAGGATGAGTTTTTCATTGCCGCGGCCCAGTTGGGTAAAGACAATGACATAGTCAATGCACGGTGTCAGCAATACTAAGAATACACCCAATAGTAAAGCGGAATCGTTCGGGAGGAATCGAGTCAGAGCCCATACCGCAATGGGAACGACGATGTAATTCATGGTGAGCAGGGCATACAGGAAACGGCGATTGGACAACGATTCCTTCAGCCTGAGAAATGGAATTTGCGTAAACATCCCATACATCAAAACAGCGAGCACGTAGGATATAAGCTTATCCAAGCTTGAGCCTAAATCAGAAAAGAGCAAACCAACGCCAGTTGCAATTACCAGCGTAATTGCATATAGCCAAACTTGATTCTCCTCTAACTTTTCCCTTGAATTCATCTTTTCCTCCAACATTTAGCCTACGCTTGACTATATCATATATTCAACCCGCCTTGATAAGGGAATGGGGTATAATGGAATCGTGGCTGGGCGCAGCCGCTTTAGTCTTAATAACTGGAAGGCGGTGCATGGAGCATGAGATTTAGCGAATATACATACGAGAGGCCGGACGTAAAAGCGTTCGAGGCGAAATTCAAGGAGCTGCTTGGCGTGTTCTCCGCGGCTGACAGCTACGAGAAGCAGGACGCGGCGATGGCGGGAATGAACAAGCTCCGCAGTGAGTTCGAAACGATGCAGACGATCGCGAGCATTCGCCACTCCATCGATACGAACGACGAATTCTACAAAGCCGAGCAGGACTTCTTCGACGAGAACGGCCCGGTCGTGCAAGAATTCGTGACGGATTATTACCGGGCGCTCGTCGGCTCGAAGTTCCGTCCCGAGCTGGAGGCCAAGTGGGGACGGCAGCTGTTCCGGCTCGCCGAGCTGTCGCTGAAGACGTTCAGCCCGGAGGTTATCGAGGATCTCCAGCAGGAGAACAAATTAACGACGGAATACGCCAAGCTGATCGCTTCCGCAAAAATCCCGTTCGAAGGCGAAGAGCGAACGCTCGCCCAGCTCGGGCCGTTCCAGCAATCGACCGACCGGGATATGCGTAGACGCGCCGCCGAAGCGTCCTCCGGCTTCATGGCGGAGAACGAATCGACCTTTGACCGCATCTATGACGATCTGGTCAAGGTCCGCACTCGCATCGCCAAGAAGCTCGGCTTCGGCAACTTCATCGAGCTTGGTTATGCCCGCATGAGCCGGACCGACTACGACGCGAACATGGTCGCTAACTTTCGCAAGCAAGTGCAGGACCATATCGTCCCGGCCGCGACGAAACTCAAGGAACGCCAGCGGAGACGTATCGAGGTCGACAATCTGCTCTATTACGACGAGAACCTTGCCTTCCTGTCCGGCAACGCGACGCCGAAGGGCGATCCGGAATGGATCGTGGCCGGCGGAGCGAAGATGTACGCGGAGCTGTCGCCGGAGACGGACGCGTTCTTCCGGTTCATGCAGGACAACGAGCTGATGGACCTCGTCGCCAAGAAGGGCAAGCAAAGCGGCGGTTACTGCACGTATATCAGCGAGCACAAGGCGCCGTATATTTTCTCCAACTTCAATGGCACCTCCGGCGATATCGACGTGCTGACGCACGAGGCCGGGCATGCGTTCCAGGTGTACGAGAGCCGCGGCTATGCGGTGCCCGAGTATGCCTTCCCTACCTATGAAGCCTGCGAAATCCACTCCATGAGCATGGAGTTCCTAACTTGGCCGTGGATGGAGCTATTCTTCAAGGAGGAAGCGGACAAATACCGGTTTGATCACCTCGCCAGCTCGCTGATCTTCATTCCCTACGGGGTAACCGTAGACGAATTCCAGCATTACGTCTATGCGAATCCGGAGGCGACGCCGACCGAGCGGAAGCAAGCGTGGCGCGAGCTCGAGAAGAAGTACCTTCCTCACCGCGATTACGCGGACAACTCATACTTGGCGGCAGGCGGCTTCTGGCACAAGCAGGGGCATATTTTCAACTCGCCGTTCTACTACATCGATTACACGCTGGCCCAGCTCTGCGCGTTCCAGTTCTGGAAGAAGTCCCGCGAAGACCGCGAAGCCGCGTGGAACGATTACCTCGGCCTATGCCGTCTCGGCGGCAGCCTCTCCTTCACGGAGCTCGTTAACGCGGCCGGCCTGATCTCGCCGTTCGAAGACGGCTGCGTCGCCTCCGTCATCGGCACCATCGAGGCGTGGCTGGACAGCGTCGACGACAAATCTCTGTAAGGCGATTCGCAGGCAAAAAAGGAACCCGCCTGGGTTCCTTTTCTTCTTCAAACGGTTGTCCGGTGCTTTAATTTTTACAGGAGATCGTTGGCTTGAAGCTGCTCCAGAAGCTTTCGCGTCTCGATATCCGGTTCCGGATAAGAGAGGTCCAGCTTCTCTAGGGAGCTTAAAATAATTCGGAGCACCAGGTAGTTGCGGAACCAACGCTCATTGGCCGGGACGATATGCCACGGGGCGTGAGGGGTTGACGTGTTCCGGAAGACATCTTCGTATGCGTCGATGTAGGAATCCCAATAATGCCGCTCGTTAAGATCGCTCGGATCGAACTTCCAGAGCTTCTCCGGGTTGCTCAGCCGTTCGCGGATTTTCTCGAGCTGGAATTCGGGCGAAATATGCAAGAAAATTTTGATCAGCAGCACGCCATTGTCCGTTAGAAGCTTCTCGAAATGCCGGATATGCTTCATTCGGGCTGCCGCTTCCTCGTCCTGAATCAGGCCGTGCACCCGGGTAATGAGCACATCCTCATAGTAAGAACGGTTAAACGCGGTAATATAGCCTTTAGCCGGGACAACCTTGTGCGTTCTCCACAGGAAGTCATGAGCGGATTCCTCGACCGTCGGTTTCTTGAAGCTCTCCGCTCGAAAGCCCTGAGGATTCAGGTTGGACAGAACCTTCTTGATGACGCCGTCCTTGCCGCTGCAATCCATCCCCTGGAACAAGACAAGCACGCCGTTCGTCTTCGAGGCGAACAGCTTGTCCTGCAGATTGCGAAGCTTCCGTTCCATTTGTTCAAACTCGTCTTGAATCTCTTTTTTACTTGCGAAGCCGCCCGTATCATTCGGATCGAAGCGGCTCAGACCGCGCTTGTCCGCTTTGGTCAGCCGGTAGTCACTCAACATGAGAAACCCTCCTTGAGTTTAAACCCCAGTCTTCAAAAATACTGTCGTGCCGGCTCAACTTTTTAATTCTAAATGCAGCAATGGAAAAGGGCGTCCCGAGCCGTCCAGCTCCGATCTTCCGGTCTGTACGAAACCCGATCCCTTATAGAATGCGTAGGCCGCATCATTTTGCTCATTTACATCGACTTGGAGATGACTGCCTTTTATTGCTTCTGCATGCTTGATCAGCCGACTGCCGATCCCCTTCCTATGATAGTCGGGATCGATGAATAACATCTCTATCTTCGTTCCATCAAGCCCGATAAACCCGGATGGTTCCTTATTTTCGCTTAATTCCAACCAAATCTCGACTTGCCTCAACGCTCCGCTTTGAAGCATCTGATGATAAAACTCAATATCCTCATCCGTGAGAAAGGTATGGGTAAGCTTCACCGCTCGGTACCAAATATCGATCAACTTGTCATGGTAGCTTTCTTGATAAGGGACAATTTGGTTTAGCATAGTCCAACCTCCTTCAGCCTAGTTAAATTTTCCTTTAAGCTTTACCTAACGTCAACTAAATAATTAAAGAGGCAGCTTTGGACTAAAAATAGTCCTTAGCTGCCGTAGTGAACATTCTAAGCATTCCTCGTTAGCGTAATAGATCAGTTTAATCGATTAGGGCTGCCAAGCCTCCCATATGTTGCCGTCGGGATCGGCGAACGTTATGTTGGGTCCACTGGTCATCCGTTCTCCTAAAATATTCACTCCGTTCGCCTTGAAACGCTCAAGCAGCTCCTCGATCCGCGGAGTAATGAAACAGGCGATGGCGTGGGGTCTGCCGCTGTCCAATGACCACGAGAAGCGTAATCGACCGCCTTCTTCATCCGATTTGTGAAGGAATAGGGCGGGTACGACTTGCCTTAATCCGGGCGAGGGCAGGTTGCCATTCCGATCGGGAACATTCAATACGGCCGTCGCCATCCCAGGCTCAACGCGCTCTTCGTTTGCAGGCCGATACCCTAAATTCTTTTGGTACCATTTCATAGACTCGTAAACATCGTTTACCGGCACGTAAATGCAAGTTATTCCCGTAATGTCTTCCAGTCTTGCTTCCCCTTTGATTTCCCCATTCGCCCGCACATCCGTTTCCTCCCTCTACGTTCGAACATAAACCGCGAGAGATATATTCAATATTGTTCCTATATTTTCCTGCACAAGTCCATTACTCATCCCATTTGGAATGAAGGACCTGGTGGCAGAAGTTGGGGCGCTTATATCCCGGAAGAAGCCATTCGCACACGTCGGCGTTAATCGTCCCGTATGTCGTTTCCGGTTTGTGTTTGAAGCCTTCCAAGAAGGCATGCAAGATGTCGTGTTTAAACCGATCGCGTGGAAAAGCCTCGACGACCTTCTGACGCGCTTCCGCCGAGATAAGATCGAAGTTCTTCCCGACCACATCATAGCCGACGCCGAAATTCATAAGCGCCGCTTCGGCTTCCTTATACTCGACGATACCGATGGTCGTATGCAGGGCAACCGCATCCCATACCAGCCGAACGGAATCCTCCGGGACGCCGCGACTTCTAAGAAAATCGCGGGCTGCATTAGCCCCATCGACCTCAAAGCGTTTGTCCGCGCTTCGGTATGCGGGAGTAAGACCGATGTCATGGAAGAGCGAACTGATATAAAGCAATTCCGAATCGTATTGGATTTGATTCAGGTTCCCCTTCATAGCCGCAAACAGAAATACCCGGTTCGAGTGGTTCCATAGAAGCTCGTCGCCATGCTCGCGCAATAATTCGGCAGCTTCCCTGGCTAGTTGACTATCGGGAATCTTTATATCAGCGACAAAATTCGTCATCGACAACATCCTCCTTCATTCTCATGAAATGGTTCCTCCAGTTTGCTTTTAGTTTATACATAAAATAAGACAACTATAGGAACCTATCCGTGACAATTAATTTTTGGAGTTTACGCTAACTTGGCTACGCATGGATAAAGATACCGCTGCCGGAAGGATTCCGATCGCAACGCCGATGGCGCCCATCCAACCGACGGCTTGAAGCGATATGTTTTCCACCACCATCCCCCCGATTACGGCACCAACGGCCATCCCCAATTGTACGATAGAAGTGTTTAAGCTCAGGACGATTCCCGAGGCTTTCGGTGCCATGCCAATCAGATAGACCTGTTGGACAGGGCCTGTCGACCAGGCAAAAAAGGACCACAACATCAGTAAAGGCAGCACGAACGCGGAAGAATGGGCGAATGCCGTGATGAGAAGCAAAATCCCGGAGTGGAAAAGCAGGCCCCCGATCATCGTACGGGGAATGCCCCATTTATCCGCGCCGTAGCCGCCAACCTGCGATCCAAGAAGACTGGCAATTCCGAATGCGAACAGACCGACGCTGATCATCCGGTCGCTCATTCCGGTAATGTCCAGAAGGAATGGAGAAATATAAGTGTAAATGACGGTATAACCAAGTATCCAGAAAAAGCTTATGGACAAGGCGATAGAGATTCGAGGGGTCCTAAGCAGGGAAAGCTGCTCCCGTATGGGAACAGGAGTCTCTCCCTTTGACTTGGAGATGGTCAACCGAAGAACAACCATTGCTATCAGGCTGAGCACGCCGATCCCCGTGAATATGATCTTCCAATCATAGGACCCGGCAATTACTCTTCCGAGAGGCACACCGAGAATAAGCGCCAGGTTAAAGCCTAAGAGAACCGTGGCAATCGCGCTGCCTTGCTTGCCGGGCTGAGCGAGGCTAGCCGCAACGGTTAGGGCAACCACCATAAAGACGCCTGTGCCGATCGCCAGAATAATTCGAGCTCCCATCAGCATGGCGAAGCCGGTCGAAGCAATCGTGGCCAGATTCCCTATGAAAAATAGCGCTAATGCAGCCAGCATGAGCGTTCTTCGATCTATTCTTGCCGTAATGGCGATCAGAATCGGCGTGCCGATCGCGTATGCGAGCGAGTAGACGGTGATAAGTTGCCCAGCTGCTGCCAGCGTTACTCCGACATCGCTTGCTACCCTATCCAAGATGCCGGCGATAACAAACTCAGATGTCCCTACTAAGAAACTGGCGATGGCCAGAATGTATATTTTCCATGAATTTATCATATAAGTCCCTCCCAATTCGGTTCCACTGTTCTAGAAATGTGGAATTAATGATTAAAAAAACTCACCTTTTCAGGATCCAAGTCCTTATTGTCTTGCCAGTTCTTTACGGACTATAGGGGCGACTTTAGTACCGAGAAGTTCGATCGTCCGCAACAATTCCCGATGAGGCAGCGAACTGAAATCGACGTACATAAGAAACCGGGTCAGGCTTAAATTCTTCTGCGCAAGCAGAATCTTCTCCGCCACATATTCCGGATCTCCGACATATAGAGCTCCATGAAGGTCGCAAGCTGCATGGAACGTGTCGCGAGTGTAAGGCGGCCACCCGCGTTCCCGGCCAATCTGGTTCATCTGCCCGGCCATAACGGGAAAATACCGTTCAGCGGCCGTTTCAAACGAATCCGCAATGAAACCATGGGAATGCGTTGCAATCTGCAGCATGTCGGGATCGTGCCCTGCCCTCTTGGCGGCTTCCTTATAGAGCTTCACCAAAGGGGCGAACCGCTCCGGCATCCCGCCGATAATCGAGAAGATAACAGGAAGTCCCAGCGTGCCGGCCCGAACAGCTGACTCCGGGCTGCCGCCTGTGCCAATCCAAACCGGCAGCGGTTCCTGCAGCGCTCGGGGATATACGCCCATATTATGAATGGCAGGACGGTGTCCGCCCCCCCAGGTGACCTTCTCCGTAGTCCGTACTTTTAATAAAAGTTCAAGCTTCTCTTCGTACAACTCTTCGTAATCGTTTAGGTCATACCCGAACAGCGGGAACGACTCCACGAAGGAGCCGCGCCCCGCCATGATCTCGGCTCGACCTTCGGATAGACAATCCAGCGTTGCAAAGTCCTGATAAACACGGACCGGATCATCCGAGGAGAGCACCGTTACCGCGCTAGATAGCCGAATCCGCTTGGTTGCTGGTGCTGCGGCGGCAAGAATGACCGCCGGCGACGAGCTGGCGTAGTCGATCCGATGATGCTCCCCAATAGCGTACACGTCGAGCCCGACCTGATCGGCCAATCGAATCTCCTCGATCGCTTGGCGCAGCCTCTCTGCCGGCGAGACGCCGCCATGTTCGGGCTTTGTATGGAGAAAGGTGGTTATTCCCAACTCCATCATTGGCTTCTCTTTCATATTTAGTCCACTCCTTTTAATTTCATCACTTCTAGAAATGTAGAAATGATGGTCAAAAAAATTTACGCCAACAAATAAGGCGCAAATTTCTCGGCCACTTCCTGATTCACGCTATAGTGAATATAGGATCCACTTTTGCGGGAATTGAGGATGCCGGAGTCGGTTAATTGCTTCAAGTGATGCGACAACGTTGAACCGGCTACCGTCTCCAGTCTCTCGCCGATAGCAGTAAAGCATTGATTGCTTTCCTTCGCCAGCATCAATGCGATTTTTAAACGCGTGGGTTCGCCTAAAGCTTTATATACTTTGACAGCCTGACCCATTTCCATTTCATTTTCTGCCATGACGATCTCCTTCCTGGCATAGCTCTACATTTCTATAAGTGTAGAACTGATCTTAGCACCTTATTGAGTAAATGTAAAGGGACTCGACATGAGTCATGAAACTTCTGCCTATTTTTGAACCACGTTCCCCGTTAGTCGAAAGTCGCTGCGTTTGGAGGGATGAGCTTCCCTATCTGGTCGCACTCTTCGGCAAACCAAACGGCGTTGTCCAGCCCGAAAACAATGCCGTGAGGTTCCGCGTTCGGAGTCGGAATAGAGTATTCCGTAATCACGCCGCTAGTGGTAATACGGCCGATTTGATTTCGCCCCCATTCCGTGAACCACAATTCGCCTTCCTTGCCTGGCGTGATTGCATGAGGTCGGGCTTCTTTGGTTGGAATCTCATACTCGGTTATTTGCCCATCCGTCGTTATCCTTCCTACTTTATTGCCTTGGATTTCGACGAACCACACCGCCCCGTCTGAACCGCATGCTACGCCGACAGGACAGGCGTTTGCCGTCGGGATTGGGAACTCATGAATTTCTCCATCCGGAGTGATGCGTCCGATCCGATTGGCTTGGTTCTCCGAAAACCACATGGCGCCATCAGCCCCTTTTGTTATGAATGAGGGGTAGCAGTTTTCCTGAGGCAGGGTATACTCGATGATCTTGTGATCGATAGATATTTTACCGATTTTATTGCCCGACATTTCCGTAAACCAAACGGATTGATCCGGTCCTACTGCGATGCCAAACGGCGATGCGGAGCGTGTCGGGACTTCGAACTCAGTCAGACGGCCATTTGGGGTTAAATGGCCGATCTTGTTCGCTTTATATTGCGTAAACCATAAGTCCCCCTTCCTGTCGGCCACAATCGACATGACACCGGCCTCGGGCGTCGGAACCGGGTAAGAAGAATATTTTCCTTGGACCGTCATACGTCCAATTCGATTACCTCTCTGCTCTGTGAACCAACATGCCCCGTCCGGTCCAAATGTGATCCCATATGGCCCTGAGTCTGGTTCGGGAACCTTGAACTCTAAAATTTTGGCTTCCATGCGCTAACACTCCTTTGCCCTTTACATCTTTGTTTTCATCTCCAAAAGCTTGTCCAGATTGCCGCTAACAATAGCCCCCATATAATGGTTAATCAGCTCCATCTTGGCATCCCACCATCGGATCTTCAGAAGCTCGTCAATCACTTCCGAAGAATATCGTTGTCGAATTTCTCTCGCTGGATTTCCGCCGACGATGGTATAGGGTCGTACATCTTTAACTACGACGGCACGTGCGCCAATAATTGCTCCGTCCCCAATCGAGACACCCGGCATGATCGTTGCCCCTCGACCGACCCATAGTCATTTCCAACTATGGTGTCTCCTTTGATGGATAGCTGTTCCATCATAGGCACATATGCCTCCCAACCATGAGCAAAAATGTTGAAAGGGTAGGTCGAGCCATCCATCCGGTGATTGCCGCCTCCCATAATAAATGTCGTTTCGGCAGCAATTGAGCAAAACTTCCCGATCACTAACTTGGTGCCGACTGCTTCATAGTGGTACAACACCTGCTCTTCGAACAATTCACCATCTTTGGCATCATAGTATGAGTATTCACCCGCTACTATGTTGGGTCTAGTAATCGTATTACTGATAAATTGTACATTGCGATTTCCCGGTATAGGGTACTTTTCATTCGGATTCGGCCCTAGCACAATAATCACTCTCCTTTTTCAATGGGAATTTTAAACATCAAAAAAACCTCCTGGTCCACATGGACAGGAGGTCGTAGCACCGAAAGAAAATGCGCGCTTTTGCGAATACAAACAGCGGCATTTACCCTTTCAAAGGGTGCAAAAAGCCCAGACCTCTCCTATCCAGAAAACCAATAATTGCCGAGGTTTTCTTAACGGATAGGATTAATAGATCATGGGCTAAATCACCCTTTCGCCTTTAATTACCAGAATCATACCATAAACGCATAGTCTACAACTAGATTTTCTTCTAACAAATCTTTGTTCAGTGACATTATTGTTGGTGTCTAAAGAATCCAGCAATAACAAGGATTTTAGTAATTTTAGCTTATTTTTAAAGTTACATTATTGTTGGTGTCTCAGAAAAACCTCTTTCAACCTCGATTACATTAATGTTTTTGTCTCATATTTACATTAAAATTGGTTCTTCATTTAATCAGGCGATCGAGATAAAGCCTGGCGGCACACTGAAAGGCTGTAAAAGGCCTTTTCCTTGGGGGCTCATATAGCACGACTTATGCCGATGCACCTTCAATAGTTGTGAGGAAATATGCATATGGCCGCCATAGTATTGATCGATTTCGTTATAATACGCATCGCTTTCAAATGCATTTTAGATAAATGACGTTAAATCTTCTTGTCTTATCATTTCGAGCTCCGCTTCATTAAGTTCACTTTGTCTATTCATAATATTAAACACATCGTTGAATGATAATGTTAAGTTACCGCTAGATAAGTATACTTCAAGCTCTTCAATAGTTAAGCACATCAGATTTGAGTAGTGGGATATAATTTCTGGATTCTTCGTTACGATTATATATGCGAAAGATTTTTCGATTTTATAACGACTGTAATTAGAAGAAAGATGAGCAATTCTTCGATTCACCTTTTTTTCCCAATCCTTATGAAGATAGCTTAGCCGATCTGCTACAGCTTGTACATTTTTAAAATACACTTCTAAAGGCAATGAATGCTTCTTTGCCTCAATCAATAAGGTATGCCCGTCGCGATTCCTAAGTACAATATCGAGATCACCTATCTGCTGTTTTCCTTCAAAAAGTTCCAGATTTCGTCTGAGTACTCGATAACCAAATTTACGGGAGATATTAATTATACGCTCAAGAAAAAGATCACTTGTTTTAGCTTTGTAAGCTTCCTTATGTTTGCCTTCCAAGAAAGAATAGTGCGTATTTGTGAATAATCCATCTAAAAAAAGTTCAGGAGAAACAATCAAATGTCCTGTAATTGCTCGTAATAGTGGCTTTCTATTGAGAGCATAGAATCGTAATTCTTTCTCATTTATTTCCTCTGGTGAAAGTATGAGACGATTAATGAGAGGGCGTATCTTTTCTCCTAAAGCGTCTGTTATCTCTTTTTCACTTATCATTATGTGTGGCGTAAACATTAAGATTGAACTTAATGCAAATGGTGCCATATTTCCATTTTCCAGTTTTGGCGCTGAAGCAAAAAACTCGGTTAACTTCCTCAATAACTTATTTCCGATATAATAGTAAAAACGGATATATGTTTCAAATGTTACTCCAAACTCCGCTCGAAATAGATCGGAAACACCATCGAATTCAGACCGAAAATGTTCAAGATGATCATTAAGTGTGCGTAGTGTTTCCTTTTGGGAAGACAAATCAATGCGTAGAAAATAATCAAAGAATTTCTTAACATCATCATTTTCGAATAAGGCTTTCATATTGATTTCAGCGTACCGATCTTGATCACCATTAAGTTTTATGTCAAAAAGTTCAAAGAATGATGTCGTTTCGAATTTGCTGTTCAATATCGAAGCCGTTTTATGCACTGCAATAGAAAGTGGGTTATTGAAACGTGGCAGACCTTCCTCCTCGATAGAGGGAGCATGATTGCCATATTTATAAACGAGCTGAATGGAATATTTCAAAGCTTCTTCATATACAGCTGTCACTGCACTAATATATACAGCCCGAAATGGAGGATGATCTGAAGGATTTAACCTTAAAATTCTTACATTTCTAAGTAAGTAAATAAGAAAATATAACTCTACTGATGTACATTCTTTTGCATAGCCCACGATCTTTGAAATATCATTATCAATCTCCGTTTTTAACTTTAATAACGCACGCTCTTTTGTCTCCTCCAAAAAAACACCACCGATATGCCATAATAGCTACATATATCATAGATTAACACTCTTTTTTAAAGACTCCAACCTTAAATCTAGTAGAGGCTGTACCAAACCACCATGGCCTAGTGGTCACCACCATGAATGAAAATTCACTTGGCCTGCGATCTGCATCGCTCCATAATAGAGATGCAGGTCACAGGTCGTTTACTTTTTGGTAGTACATATTCTAAGTCCAAACCGGCCGACTTTATCCCACGAGTACCGCCAATTATGCTAGGAGCACGTTTACAACGTTATTTTCCCTATTTTTCTGTCCAACACTTTTATTTTCTTCGAACACTTACCTCGACAAAGAAATTCCGTTGAAGATCTTTCAAAGATAGAATGTTATTGATACCGCATTAAAAAATGAGCAACCCATAAAAAAGTGGAGATTATTGCCGTTTATGCTTAATTCTTTAGAAGATCCTTCACTATTTTTAGAGAACTAGAACTACAAGTATTCTATAGTGTGCTCTGTTAGTACGACCGATCCACCATTACTATTAAAAACAGTAATACTTATTGAGTAAGCATTATTGGGGTTTCCTCCGATAATAAGTAAAATTGGCTCCGGACAGTGATAGGATTTGTCTTTGGAAATTTCTTTCATTTGTTTAATATCTTCTGGGCTCATTTCCGTATCCAGGTAATACCGTGAATGAGCGTGCAGCAAACGCAATGCGGTCGAATCCAGGCGTTCTCATTTTTCAAAATTTGTATAATTTCGTTCAGCAGTATACCAAGACTTATAAGACAAAGGCCGGGAAAGTGTATACGGGGCGTTTTGGCGTAGACGGTGCAGTCAAATAGGCTTTTGGACCTACTATTGCTGCCCATGTTGTTCGTTAATCTGGCTAACCTCTTAAGCGAGTAAACCCAATATAGATTCAAGGAGAAGAACGGAGTACTGCTCTGTTCTTCTTTTTCTTTATGCCGGTTGGTTTGGACTTAGTTTATTGAATTTAAGCAACCGTTGCTTATTTCATGTAAACTATAAAGTGGTTTCTATATGATGAGTCATGTTAAGACTATCATAGGAGTTGATTGAATATGAAGGGTTTATATTATCATCCAAAGAGAGTTACATACGGTGGGTCAACGATTACGGACAGCGGCACATATTTAGCTATCAAATACTTTTTGGAATTACTCGAGGAAACCACACCCGAAGTATTAGATGAGCTCAGGGAAATCTATGATATTTATGCTGAAGCTGATCGCTGGTTCCGTAAGCATCACAAAGGAAGTCAATTATGGCCGTCTGAGTGGGGAATCGTTAGCCAAGCTAGCAGCGACAATTGTCCAAATTACATTCCATTGAAAGAAGCAATTAATGCTTGGGCCCACAAGTTTAATCTTTTAGGGGAGTCTGATTTCTATAAATCTTTGGGTCTGGTATCACTTTCATTCTTCTATAACGACTGCAAAGAATCCGAACGGAAAAAGAGAATAAACGAGTATAAGGAGCTTGCCAAACGGTATAATGTTTCATTGGAAGTTGTTCGTAATTCGCAGCGGTTCAGAAATACTTGGCCATATGAAGAAAGGCTTGTTTTGGCGGAAAATGTATTTCATGAAGATGAGCCTGACAATATAGAACTAAGTAAAAGCATTGATCGTGGCGAATCCATTCATGATTCCTTTTTTCAAACAACGAATCCCTTTGTTTTCTCCCCGGATACTATGTTGGCATACACGAAAGATAAAAACGAATATATGTATGAAGAAATACGAAACCACTATGAATTAATGCTTAGTATATATGACAGAAAGAAGGAAGAGGCGCTTCAAAAAAACGAACCATTTACACTTCCCAGCTTTACTGGACTCGCATGGGATCCAAGGACAGACACTTGGCAAGAATTTGAGAATCGAATTGATCAGGCTTTTGCAGAATACAAAGAGTTGTATCGTAAACGTGCAGAAGATTTTCTATTGAGTAGAGGATACGTAAAGGAAAAAGAAAAAAGGAATCTAAACCACTTTAAATGGCTTCTTCATTATCAAATACAAAGATGGAGCCTTCGTGAAATTGCAGATTATTACAGCTGCAGCTCGGATGAAATTGTTCAAGAAGACACTGTCTCTCATGGAATCAAAAGTACTGCAAACATGGTTCTCCTCGATTTGAAACAAAGAAAACCAATGTAATAAAGGATCAGCTTAAACAGATCGACCTAGATTGTTCGTGGTGCTAGAAGCCTGTTACAATTGTTTATTTACACATTATCTTAATAAAATAAAGTATTAGACTGGATGTATTGAATTCGTACAGTGAATCTAACTGCAAAACCTTCAGACTTTGACTGCCCCCTGAATACTGAACAGCAGCAATCATCGACGAGAAAATAACGTCCTAGACTGCTGCTGTTTATTTAACTAACGTTCTCCGTTAGTTTAATCGCCTAAAGACTTCTTTAAACACTATAAAAAGCCTCGAATGTTACAATGCACCACCGAGATTGCACTTTTCTTAAATATTTTTTCTAATATGTCTGCTGATTTCAATTCAATCACCCACTCAACTGTCATCAAGCAAAAGTTTATTTAAGTCAACCTCAAATCGCTTTCTTAGGGCGATTAAAGTATCTGCCGAAGGCTTAGTAATATCCTTTTAAATTTCAATCAGTCTTCCTTGCGATATTCCTAATGCCGAAGAGAATTCAACCTGAATCATTTCGTTCTCTTTACGTATCTTTTCACACGTTTTCCAATTGAGTCCATTTTTAATCGACCTCTAAAAAAAGGAGGCAACCCCTTATCAATTCAGGTTGCCTCATGGTGTTTTTAGAATGTGCTTCTAGGTACAAAAACCAACTATATTGGTAAAGAACCATCTATTTTGCAAAGGTACTGACTATATTGCAAAGTCACTAAGTTTAATCTCACTGAACATCTTGTTCGCTATCGCCCTAGCCTCACTCCACCGTAACGCTCTTAGCCAAATTCCGCGGCTTATCTACGTCATGCCCCAAAGCCAGGGAAGCGTAGTAAGACAGCAATTGCAGAGGCACGACCGACAGAGCCGGAGTCAGCAAGCTCAGCGTGCGAGGGATGGAGAACACAGAGTCCACCGACTTCGAGATTTCTTCCTCGTTGCCGTCGTTCACGATCGCGAACACGTCGGCGCCGCGGGCTTTGACTTCCTTGATGTTACTAAGCGTCTTCTCCTGCAGGTCCTCTTGCGTGATCAGAGAGATGACCGGAATGCCTTCCTCGATCAGCGCGAGCGTGCCGTGCTTCAGCTCGCCGGCCGCGTAGGCTTCCGAGTGAATGTACGAGATCTCCTTCAGCTTCAGGGAGCCTTCGAGGGCGACGGCATAGTCGAGTCCGCGGCCGATGAAGAAAAGATTCGAGTGGCGCGAGATCGACTCGGCGATCTTCTTGATGACTTCGGCCTGGGAGAGAATTTTCTCCACTTGCTCCGGCAGCGAATCCATCGCGGCCAGGACGCCGGATACGAACGCTTCGTCCTTGGTGTCGAGCACCTGCGCGTAGTGCAAGCCGAACAGGTAGAACGCGATCAGTTGGGACGTGTACGCCTTCGTCGAAGCGACGGCGATCTCCGGACCGGCGAGCGTGATGATCACGTCATCCGCTTCGCGGGCGACGGAGCTGCCCACGACGTTCGTGATCGCGAGAACGCGGGCGCCGTTGCGCTTCGCTTCGCGCAGGGCGGCCAAAGTATCGGCCGTTTCGCCGGACTGGCTCACGACGATGACGAGCGTCTCCGGCGTGATGATCGGCGAACGATAGCGGTACTCGGACGCGACGTCGGTCTCGACCGGAACGCGGGCGAGCTGCTCGATGATCGTCTTGCCGACCATGCCGGCGTGCATCGCGGTGCCGCAAGCGACGATATGCACGCGATTGAACTTGCGAAGCTCTTCCGGAGTAATCGTCGTCAGCTCGCTGAGCGAGACGGACTTGCCGTCCTCGCTGACGCGGCCGCGCATCGTGTCGCGATAAGCCTTCGGCTGCTCGTGGATCTCCTTGAGCATGAAGTGATCGAAGCCCGCCTTCTCGGCCGTCATCAGATCCCAATCCACGTGGAAAACTTCCTTGGCGATAAAGTTGCCCTCGATCGTCATCAGCTCGACGCCGTCGCGGGTCAGAACCGCCATTTCTCCGTCGTTCAGAATGTAGATGTCGCGAGTATGCTCCAGAATGGCCGGAATATCGGACGCGATGAACTTCTCGCCATCGCCGACCCCGATGATCAGCGGGCTGGCATAACGTACTGCAACTAAGCGGTCCGGCTCATGCTCGGTTAGCACGCCCAGCGCGAACGCGCCGCGCATCTTGCGGACGGCCTTCTGAACGGCCTTGACGATGTCGCCTTCATATTCGACGGCGATCAAGTGGGAGATCACTTCCGTATCCGTCTCGGACAGGAAGCGGTGCCCTTGATGCATGAGCTCTTCCTTAAGCTCCAGATAATTCTCGATAATGCCGTTGTGCACGACGGAGAACTTCAGCGAGTTATCCGTATGCGGGTGAGAGTTCACGTCGGACGGCTTGCCGTGCGTCGCCCAACGGGTATGGCCGATGCCCACCGTACCGCGAAGAGGATCGTCCTGCAGACGTCCTTCCAGGTTCGCCAGACGGCCGACCGTCTTCGTCACTTCCAGGCCTTGCTCCGTGAATACCGCGATTCCGGCCGAGTCATAGCCGCGATATTCCAATTTCTTGAGCCCTTCCAACAGGATGGGTTGAGATTCCCGATTGCCAATATATCCAACGATACCGCACATAGTTAAATAGACCTCCGATTCGGATGATTGTCGTCCGAGCCATGCCCGTAGACGCTCCGAGTCGCAGCCGCATGCAGTTGTACTCACCTAATTAAACATCATTTAACAGGTCCGCAAGCGGCCTGGCTCGGCCCGCCGGACATTCTCGATCCTTGAACGTTTTCTCGCCGTCCCGCCCGCTTCAGCGTTCCAAGACGCTAAAACCGCTTTTGGCGATAGTTTGCTCTCATCTTCTTCGGAATATTGGCCGCCCGGTTGCCCTGAGCGTTTTGTCTTCCGTCTTACGGCCCCGATGCGGGCCGGGAGGTCCCCGCCGAACGTTCCGAACACCTCCACCTCGTCAACTTGCCGCATAACCCCGAGCGCATAAACGCATGTTGCGCGGAATTCCGTTTTCCGGCAACCGCCCTCGTGCAGCCGACAAGTTCTGGCGCTTTTCGTGCTTATTCGTCCCTACCCTGCCTTTCCATTCTGGAATATCTATTTATCATATTCGTTTTCATGCCGTCTTGCAACTGAAACCTGCTTATTCCCCAGGAAATGACACGGTCCCCTGGCATCTTAGATACCAAGGGACCCTCTACGCGCTTTATACAAGCTCTTGTCGAATGACGTTCGCTATCTTCTCCACGTGCTCTTCGATCTCGGAGCGATCCGGCCCTTCCGCCATGACGCGGATCAGCGCCTCCGTTCCGGAAGGACGCACCAGGACGCGCCCGTTGTCGCCAAGCGCCTCTTCCGCCGTCGCGACCGCTTCGGAGATCGCCAGGTTGCCCGGATAACGCGACTTGTCCGCGACCCGAACGTTGACCAGCACCTGGGGGTACTTGCGCATGACCGATTTGAGCTCGCTCAGCTTGCTTCCGGATGCCTTAAGCGTATCCGCCAGCTGCAAGCCGGTCAGGATGCCGTCTCCGGTCGTGTTGTAATCGAGGAAAATCACATGGCCGGATTGCTCGCCGCCCAGGTTATACCCGCCGCGAACCATCTCCTCCATGACGTAACGGTCTCCGACCGCGGTTCGAGCGGTCTTAAGGCCGATCTTCTCCGCTGCCTTGAAGAAGCCGATGTTGCTCATGACCGTCGTCACGACCGTGTCGTGCTTCAGTCTTCCTTCCCGCTTCATCGCATCTCCGCAGATGCACAGAACGTAGTCTCCGTCGACTTCCTCGCCGTTCTCGTCGATCGCGATCAAGCGGTCGGCATCGCCGTCGAACGCAAGGCCGAGGTCGGCCCCATGCTCCTTCACCTTCTCGGCCAGCATCTCGGGATGGGTCGATCCGACTCCATCATTGATGTTAAGGCCGTTAGGCTTGGCTCCATAGACGATAACCTCCGCCCCCAGCTCGCGGAATACTTCCGGAGCCAGCTCGTAAGCGGCGCCATGCGCGCAATCCAGCACGATCTTGAGACCCGACAGGGAATGGCGAACCGTCGTCTTCAAGAAGTCGACGTATTGATGCTTAAGCTCCAGATCTGTCGTGACCGTTCCGATCCCGCCGCCGATCGGTCTCGGAAGAGCATCCTCTTCCGCGTCCATCAGCCGTTCGATCTCGGCCTCCGTCTCGTCGAGCAGCTTGAAGCCGTCGCTGCCGAAGAACTTAATGCCGTTGTCCTGCACCGGATTGTGGGAAGCCGAGATCATGACTCCCGCGTCGGCTCCCATCGTTCTCGTCAGGTAAGCGACGGCCGGCGTGCTTACCACGCCGAGGCGAATGACATCGGCGCCGATCGAGAGCAATCCCGCGATAAGCGCGCTCTCCAAGAGAGGACCGGATACCCGGGTATCCATTCCGATGAGCACCCGCGGACGCTCCGCGCGCCCGGCCAAGACCACCCCTCCGCATCTGCCGATTTTATATGCCAATTCCGGCGTCAGCTCCTGATTCGCGATACCTCTAACGCCGTCTGTTCCGAAATATTTGCCCATAGCTTCGTATATTCTCCTTCACATTCTGTCTTCCCGTGCACCCGCTATAACCAGGCTCTAACGAATACGTCCTAATGGCTAGCCGGGGCTTGGGATTCCTGATTCGTAGTCGGCTGATCGGTCTCGGCTCCGCCCGCTCCGGACGCGCCGTCCGCCTGCGAAGCTTCGTTCCCGGCGCCGGCATTGCCCGAGCCCGAGCTTCCCGAGCTGGCGCCACCCGAGCCGGATGTCCCCGTCCCCGTGCTGCCCGAACCCGAGTTGCCCGAGCTCGCGCCTCCGGAGCCCGTACTTCCGGATCCTGCGCCTCCGGAACCCGTGCTTCCGGTCTCGCCTGCGCCGGTCTCCGTGCCATCCGTCGCCGCCGTCTCGTCGGTAGGCTCCTCCGTTGCCGCCTCCGTGATCTCCACGGTAATGGTCAAGTTGCCTCCTGCCTGGTCGACGAACCTCGGCGAGTTGACCGTCAGCGGCACCGTGTAGCTTCCAAGCCCTCGTCCGCTCAGGTCCGCGACCACGTCGACGTCGCCCGGCTGAAGCTTATCCAGAATCGCAGGCGCCCCTCTGACCGTGATATCGACCACCTGCGTCGCCGGTTCCACGATCTTGGCCGCAAGCCCGTCTCCGACTCCTTCGATCGTCACCGGCAAGCCTTGCAGCGATCGAATCTGCGACAGCACGATCTCGACGCTTACCTTCGCTTCCGCCGGCGAGAATTCGGTGATCGAAGCGACTCCCTTGATCGGAACCGCGAATTCGCCGGTCTGAGTCAATTCGCTTAGATTAACGTCGGCTTCCACGAATTCGATCGTATCCAGAACGTCCTGAGGACCGTAGATCGTCACTTGCTCCGTCTCCGGCTTGAAGGACGCGATGCTTAATCCCGACGGCAGCTGTCCGATCAGCTTAAACTGCAGGGGCACCAGTTTGTACGGATTCGTAATCGGCACTTCCACCTCGAGAACGGCCGGATCGAGCACCGCCCCTTCGATGACGTTGCCTTCGCTGTCGTAGGCCGCAAGCTTGACGCTCTTGCTCTTGATCGTCTTGCTCTCCCCTTCGACGGACACCGTTCCGCCTACCCGCTCCACCTTGGCGAGACCGCTGGACGGCAGCGTGACGTGCACCCGGTTCGTCGGGCTGAGGACGGGAATGCCCGCCTTATATCCTTTCGCGGGGGTTCCCTTCGTTGTGACCTCCACTTCGAATTCCTTCGTCTGGAGCTCTTCCACTGCCACCGTGACCGTGCTAGGCGTAATGGAGACCTGCTCCACGCCCCGCGGCAGCTCCGTCTGTAATCTCAGCGTATGCTGGCCTTCCGTCACGGTGCTTAAATCGACGTATACCGTATAGTCGTCCGAGCTTGCCCGAAGCAGATCCGTCTTGCTGCCCCGAACATAGAGCTTAACGCTATCCGCGCTCATGCTTTGGAGAACGTAATTCTGAGCGTTCAGTCCCGTTGCCTGAATCCTGACGGAGTTGACCGTCTTGTATTCGTAATTGGAAGTAGGCACCGTCGTCGTCGGCTGGGATTCATCGAAGTGCACGACCGCCCACAGGATGATGCCGAGCGCCAGGGAAATGATCTTCATCGCGGTCGGATGGTTCAGCCATTTATCCACGGCGATCGCCCTCCTTCCGCTTCCAGAAGGCCCAGTTCTGCGTATTGCTCTTCGCTTGCGGACGCAGCTCCTCGAACAGCTTCGAGATAAGCGACTCTTCCTTGATGTCCCGAACGATCTGCCCGTTCATCGCCAGGGAGACCTGTCCCGTCTCCTCCGACACGATGACGGAGATCGCGTCCGACACCTCGGTGATCCCGATCGCCGCCCGGTGCCGAGTCCCCAGCTCCTTGCTGATAAAAGGATTCTCGGACAGAGGCAAATAACAGCCCGCGGCCATGATCTGGGACTCGCGCACGATGACGGCCCCGTCATGCAAAGGCGTGTTCGGAATGAAGATGTTGATGAGCAGCTCGGAGCTGATCGTCGATTGCATCTTGATTCCGGACTCGATGTAATCGGTCAGTCCCGTTTTGCGTTCGAACACGATCAGGGCTCCGATTTTTCTCTCCGCCATATGGTTAATAGACTTAATAACCCCGTTGATCTGCTGGCTGACGTCGGAATCGGCATCGGAGCGGTTAAACAGCTTGCCGCGCCCCAGCTGCTCCAGCGCCCGCCTGAGCTCCGGTTGGAAAATAACCGCGATCGTCAGAACGCCGAAGGTAAACATCTGATTCATCAGCCACTTCAGCGTGTACAGATTCAACCAGGTACTGAGCGCCCACGTGATCACGAGAAGGAAAATCCCTTTGAGCAGCTGTACCGCTCTCGTTCCTTTGACGAGCTGGAACATCTTATAGATTAAATAACTTACGATCAGGATGTCGATGGCATCCTTGATGGCTTTGCTTAAGGTTAACGTTTGAAAATATGCTTCCAAGACGCACCCCCCGATTTGGCGTCTCGATCGGATTTCCCGATTCTTGTCAATATACGCTTAGGATATATCTTTATTCACTTCTCTACTCCTATACCGAATTCCTGTCAAGAACGCAAAAAAACCTCCCTAAGTCCTAGGGAGGCCTCCCGAATCGAAGCGGACTTCCGCTAGAAGCGAATTCGAATCAGGATCCGTACGCGAGCGTGTCGAACCAGGAAGTGACCTTGTACCATGCCCAATCCATTGCCCGATCGATGGTCTTGACCTTCCCTGCGATATGAGCGGTTGAAGCTAGCGTTACGTTGCCGTCGATGATCGTCAGGTTCCCCTCTACGTCTCCAAGCACCTGGGCGACTCCGTTCTCTATCGTCAGATCCCCCGCAACCTTCTGACCCGCCGGGATAATGACGGTATTGCCTTCGATGACGACGTGCTCCAGATCGGCTCCGCGGACCGTAAGCTGTTCGCTCTGGTTCCACATGGCGACGAAGCTGGACACCATGACGACAAGGAACATCGCCGCTGCCGAGAACGCCGGGTGACGGCGAACCCAAGTTGTCCAAGCCTTGGGGCTTCGCGTCTTGGGCAGCGACTTCATCACGCGGTAAGCCATATAGTTAGGCGCGCGTTCAGCAGGGACTGAATGGAGCAGAGCGTCCGTCCTCTCGAGCGATTCCAGTCGCTTGCGGCATTCCGGACATTGCTCCAGATGCCGACTCAGCTCCGCGGATTGCTCGCGCGACAGCTCATTGTCCAAATAATCGTGCATGAATGCGATGGCGACTTTACAATTCATAGGCTAAGCCATCCCTTTCTCCCCCGGAGCTTAAACTCCGTAGCAATGCTTCTATACTCTACGCTGAAGAAGAGCTCCGGTTTCAACAATTGCGGGCTCCGTCCCCTCACAATTTGTTCTCCAATTTCTTCCGCATGAATTCGCGCCCGCGGTGCACGCGCGTCTTGATCGTCGTCACCGGCATGTCCAGGACGTCCGATATCTCCTGAAGAGACATGTCCTGCAGATACCTTAAGACCATGACGGACTTATATTTGGCCGGCAGCGTCTCGATGGCATCGCGAATAATGCGCTGAGTTTCCGACAGGATCAGCTCGCTCTCCGGCGTGCGATCGTCGCTCGGCATCATCGCATAGCCGTCAAGCCCTTCGTGATCCGCGGACTCCGCGTCGAGGGAATAGATGGGACGGCGTTTTCTCAGTCTGTCTATGCATAAGTTCGTGGCGATCCGGTAAATCCAGGTAGAGAACTTCTGATCCTCGTCGTAGCGATCCAAGTTCTTATAGACCCGCAGGAATGTCTCCTGGACCACATCCTCGGCTTCCTGACGATTGTTCATCATCCGGTAGGCGAGGTGATAAAGCTTATCCTTGTATAAATCCACGATCTCCGCGAATGCGCGCTGGTCTCCCTTGCGGGCTAACCGAGCCAGCCGCGTCTCAATTGGCTTCACCGTCAATCCTCCACATACGAGCACTCTCAAGCAGCAACGCCTGTATCCTCTATCAAAATGGTAAACGACCCCTCTCCAAAAAGCAAGGGTACGACGTTATTACGCCAGTTTGGGCGCCCGCATCCTTCGGAGAAAAGAACAAGAGCCGCCCCGCAGGCCTTCAAGGCCTGAGGACAGCTCCAGATTCCGCCATGGTCGCGCGGCAGCAAGTCGCTTCTGCTTGGCGTCCCCGGATGTTTCTTATTATCTCTTATCAGCCCGTATTGCGAAGGCCGGCGGCAATGCCGTTGATCGTCAGCAGCACTTCGCGAAGCAGCTCGGCATCGTCTTGATCGTTCGCGCGCTTCTCCCGAAGCTCGCTCAGCAGTTGAACCTGCATGTAGCTAAGAGGATCGACGTACGGATTGCGCAGGCGAATCGACTCTTGGATAACCGGAACGTTGTCCAGAATCTCTTCTTGTCCGGTAATCGCCAGGATCATCTCCTTGGTCGTCTCGAACTCCTCCGAGATCAGCGTAAAGATCCGATCCTTGATCGTGCTGTCCTTGATCATGTCCGCATACTTGCTTGCGATCAGCAGGTCCGCCTTCGCCAACGCCATCTGCAGGTTGTCGATGAGCGTTCCGAAGAAGGAGAAGTTGCGGTACATGTCGCGAAGAGTCTCCAGCTTGGCCGCATCGCCGCCCACGAAGTTCTTGAACGCCGTACCCGCCGCATACCAAGCCGGCAGCAGATAGCGGCTCTGCGTCCAAGAGAACACCCACGGAATCGCCCGCAGATCCTCGAAGCGCTCGCTGTTCTTCCGCTTCGACGGGCGGGAGCCGATGTTCAGCTCGCCTACCTCCGACAGCGGGGTCGATTCCTTGAAGAAGGACATGAAGCCCGGATCGCGGAAGATCAGATCCTGATACTTCGTCTGGGCCGTCTCGGAGATGGACGGCATAAGCTCATCCCAGAACGCTTCCTGCGAGTTGTCCTGCGCTTCCTCCGGCTTCATCGCCAGGTAAGCCGACTTCACGAGCGCGCTTGTCGCCTGCTCCAAGCTGCGGTACGCGATTCCTTGCATGGAGTAACGGGAAGTGAGTACTTCCCCTTGCTCGGTGATCTTGATTCCGCCGCCTACCGTATGCGGAGGCTGAGCCAGAATGCTGCGGTTCAGCGGCATTCCGCCGCGTCCGAGAGCGCCGCCGCGTCCGTGGAAGAACTTCAGCTTCACGTCGTATTTGGCGGCCATCGCGGTCAGCTCGTTCAGCGCGACGCGCAGCTCCCAGTTCGCCGTCACCATGCCGCCGTCCTTATTGCTGTCGGAGTAGCCGAGCATGATCTCGTGCAGGTTGCCCATCGCCGCGACCGTCTCGCGGTAAATCGGCAGCTCGAACAGCGTGCTCATGATTTGAGGCGCTGCATGAAGGTCGTCGATCGTCTCGAACAGAGGCACCGATTGAATCGTGCATTCGATGGACCCGTCGCTGTTGCGGCGGAACAGGCCCGCTTCCTTCGCGAATACCATCACTTCGAGCATATCGCTCGCGCCGCAGGTCATGCTGATCAGATAGCTGTTGATGCAATCGCGTCCGAACTCTTGCTGAGCGCGGTAAATCGTCCGATAGACGTCCAGGATCTCCTTCGTCGAATCGGTCAAGGTCGCGTTCTCGTGGAGCAGAGGACGGGAATCGGACAGCAGCTTGTTCAGCAACTCGATCTTCGCTTCTTCGCTGAGGGACGGATAATCGCTTGCGACGCCGGCCTTCGCCAGCACCTCGGTCATCGCGTTCTCGTGCTCCTTGCTGTGCTGCCGAACGTCCAGCGCCGCCAGATGGAAGCCGAACAGCTCGACTTGGCGAATCAGCTTCTTCAGGTAGCTGTCCGCCACGAAGTCCGCGTAGTGGTGGCGCAGGCTTCTCTCGATCAGCTGCAGCTCGGAGATGAATTCGCCGACGGAATTGTAGCGCTGGTTCGTCCCCTTGAACTGTTCGCCCCGCATATTCTGCAGCTTCTGCAGCATGTACGTAATCTTGATGCGGTATGGCTCCTTCTCGTTCGTCCAAGGATCGATCGTGCGCAGCTCGACCGCCTCGCGGTCCTGTTCGATCGATTGAAGAAGCTCGTCCGTCACTTCGACGATGCTCGTGCTGAAGCTCATCTTGCGGATGAGATTCTTTAGCACGCTCTCGTACTTATGAATGACCAAGCCGCGTTGGATGTTCAGCGTGCGCCAGGTGACGTTAGCCGTAACCGAAGGGTTGCCGTCGCGGTCTCCGCCGATCCAGGAGCCGAAGCGAAGGTACGTCGGAACATGCCAGTCGTGCTCCGGATAATACTTGCCCAGGCAGCGTTCCAGCTCGTCATAAACGTCCGGCAGAGCGTCGAACAGGGTCTCGTTGAAGAAGTACATGCCGTTGCGGACTTCGTCGATGACCGTAGGCTTGCGGTCGCGCAGCTCGTCGGTCTGCCACAGAGTCAGGACCTCGTTCAGCAGTTGATCGCGCAGCTTCTCCCTTTCCCGGAAGGTAAGGGAAGGATTGTCCAGCTCCATCATCTGATCGGCGATTCTCTTATGGATATCCAATACGGCGCGGCGCATGGCTTCGGTCGGGTGGGCTGTCATCACAAGCTCGAGGGATATGCCGTTAAGCAGCTTGTGGACATCTTCGATAGGAAGGTTCTTCGTCTTAAGATCCTGGATGGCGCTCTCGATCGAGCCCGGTTGAACCGCTTCTCCGGCCGATCTTTCGTAATCGCGCTTGCGGCGGATCCGATGGTTCTGTTCCGCGATATTAACGAGCTGGAAGTAGATCGCGAACGCCCGAATGACTTGGTGTCGGATCTCCGGATTCAGCTTGTTGATGGTGGTTAGGAATTCTTCGTACAGCTCCGGCACGAAATCCGCGCGGAGGGCTTTGCTTGTTTCGCGAATCTTCTCAACGTTGTCGAACAATTCACGACCGCCTTGGTGAACCAGAACTTCGCCCAGAATGTTTCCTAGGAAACGAACGTCGCGGCGAAGCAGATGGTTCGAGGACGGCCGGCTAGCAGTAGCCAGTTCAGTCATCTCACTCACCCCATGAAAAGCGTCTCTGTCACAAGTTCTTCATATTATCATACTACAAATAAACCCGAAAATCTGCCCCCGGGGCAAAAATGATGTTGGGAGAAGGTCACGAATTGTTGGAAAATGGAGAGCTTTCAGCCAGTTGACCGTTCCATCGCCGCTCTGAGGGGCTTTCCTTCCTTCCAGATCCATTCCGACCGGAAGGCAGCGTTCTTCTCCTCAACGGTTGCAGGACGGCCCTCGCTGCCTCGCTATCCGCTTTATAGGCATCGACTCCGATATCCCGCCATCATGGATTACCCGGCATTGCCCATGATGAACCCAATCCATTATCCAAGAACGCAAAAAAACCTCCTGTCCAAGACAGAAGGTTCGTCGTTTACTTAATGGAGCGGGTGATGGGAATCGAACCCACGCTATTAGCTTGGAAGGCTAAAGTTCTACCATTGAACTACACCCGCGAAAGATGGTCGGGACGACACGATTCGAACATGCGACCCCCTGGTCCCAAACCAGGTGCTCTACCAAGCTGAGCTACGTCCCGACAATATTAAGTTAAGTGGCGCGCCCTGAGAGATTCGAACTCCCGGCCTTCAGATTCGTAGTCTGACGCTCTATCCAGCTGAGCTAAGGGCGCATATGATGGAGCGGAAAACGGGATTCGAACCCGCGACCTTCTCGTTGGCAACGAGATGCTCTACCACTGAGCTATTTCCGCATATAAGTGGTGCGCGTGGAGGGACTTGAACCCCCACGGTTGCCCGCCAGATCCTAAGTCTGGTGCGTCTGCCAATTCCGCCACACGCGCATGTCTTACGATGGTGAGCCATGAAGGACTCGAACCTTCGACACCCTGATTAAAAGTCAGGTGCTCTACCAACTGAGCTAATGGCTCATGAAGTTGGCTGGGGATCAAGGATTCGAACCTTGGAGTGACGGAGTCAAAGTCCGTTGCCTTACCGCTTGGCTAATCCCCAGCGATAAGATCATGGTGGAGGCTGAGGGGATCGAACCCCCGACCCTCTGCTTGTAAGGCAGATGCTCTCCCAGCTGAGCTAAGCCTCCATGACACGCTAGCGATTATTCACTTATTAAGGTGAATGGTGACCCGTAGGGGAATCGAACCCCTGTTACCTCCGTGAAAGGGAGGTGTCTTAACCGCTTGACCAACGGGCCACGAGAATTTCTGGAGCTCTCAACCGGGATCGAACCGGTGACCTCATCCTTACCATGGATGCACTCTACCTACTGAGCTATGAGAGCAAGCTTTGTGATCCGGCCCGGCGACGTCCTACTCTCCCAGGACCCTGCGGTCCAAGTACCATCGGCGCTGGAGGGCTTAACGGTCGTGTTCGAGATGGGTACGCGTGGAACCCCTCCGCCATCATCACCGGACCGAATTTTCAGCAACGGATAATATCTTATCACATCATCACGTTGTTGTAAAGCTTTTTTATTTCTTTTTTTCAAGGCACTTTATTGCGCCCTGATAACCGGATACGAAACGAGTTAGCGTTCATTAGCATCTCACTTGCCGTGCTGGCT
>NZ_JACJVQ010000038.1 GCF_014212135.1 Cohnella thailandensis | reverse complement strand
CCGGCCAGGTAGCCGACATCGATCGGGTTCCACAGGTACATCCAGGGGCTGACGCCGCTCTCGATGTATTCCGCCATCTCGCTAGGCAGGCCGAGGCCCGTCAGTTGAACCTTGCCCTTCAGGCCTTTGTCCGTCAGAACCTTGCCCGCGGCCGCGATGCCGACCGTCGTCGGAGCGATGATGCCCTTCAGGTTCGGGTACGACTTCAGCAGAGCTTCGGTCTCGGATACGCTCTTGTCGCGCAGGTCGTCGCCGTAAGCGACCTTAACCAACTTGATCTTGGCATACTTGCCGTCTTCGAGCTCCTTCTTCATCCACTCGATCCACGTGTTCTGGTTCGTCGCTTGCGAAGTCGCGCTCAGGATGGCGATCTCGCCTTCTCCGCCGATCATCTCGGATACGCCTTGGATCAGCGTGCGGCCGATGCGCTCCGGATCCGCCTGGTTGATGTGAACCATGCGGCTGTCGGCATTAACCGCGGAGTCGAGCGACAGTACCTTGATGCCAGCCTTCATGGCCTTCTGGAGAGCCGGTTGAAGAGCGTCCGGATCGTTGGCGACGATCGCGATGGAATCCACCTTCTGGGAGATCAGCTCTTCGATCATCTGGATCTGCGCTTCGGCCGTCGGCTGGTCCGGAGCCTTCAGAATCGCTTCGTCCCCGTTCTCCTCAATCGCCTTCTTGAAGCCTTCCATTTGCTTCTCGCCGTAAGGGTTGCCTGTATTTTTGAAAATAATAGCGAATTTCTGCTTGTCGCCCGACCCGCCGCTGGCCGCCGAGCTGCTCGGCTTGGCGTCGCCGCCGCT
>NZ_JACJVQ010000037.1 GCF_014212135.1 Cohnella thailandensis | reverse complement strand
CACGGGCGCGTACGACACCTTCGAAGCGAGATAGCCTTACCGGAACTCGCTCCATACGGAAGAAAAACGGTAGACATCGACGGCCGACAGCCGGGCGATGTCTTTTTTGTATAAGAAAACCCCCAGTTCGACTGGGGGTTCAGGAAAGCTTATAGCTATGAGTAGTCATCCCTTGACTTTCAATGATAACATGGGAGCCGGTCTGCCAACCGCTACCATATATCAAGGAGGACAAGGGATGGACAAGAGCAGTCTAGCACACACGAAATGGAACTGCAAATACCATATTGTATTTGCACCTAAGTATCGAAGACAGATTATTTACGGAAAGTTGAAAAGGGAAATTGGAAAGATCTTGCGCGAATTATGCGAACGGAAAGGTGTCGAAATTGTCGAAGCAGAAGCATGCCCGGACCACATTCATATGCTGGTGAGTATTCCACCAAAGCTGAGTGTGTCGCAGTTTATGGGATATTTAAAGGGAAAGAGCTCCTTAATGATCTTTGATAAATTCGCAAACATGAAGTATCGCTATGGAAATCGGCAATTTTGGTGTAGAGGCTATTTTGTCGATACAGTGGGAAGGAACAAAAAGGTCATAGAGGAATACATCCGGAATCAACTCGTAGAAGACAAGGAATATGAACAACTATCGATGAAAGAGCTAATCGACCCGTTTACGGGTGAGTCGGTAAAGAAGGGCAAATAAAAAGCCCCTTTACAGGGGCAAGCCCGGGACAACACGCGGTTGGCAGACTTTCAGTGCGCCTTAGAGGCGCATGCTTGTACCATGCCCTTATAGGGCTGATGCAAGCCACCGGCTAAGCCGGTGGTTATGACTGC
>NZ_JACJVQ010000036.1 GCF_014212135.1 Cohnella thailandensis | reverse complement strand
CGATGTCGGCTACCTGGCCGGTTATGCGGCGGAAGCGCTTGTCGACGGCAAGCTTACGGGCGCCGCAGGCGAGAAGTTCACGGCGGGCACGCTCGGCGAGAAGGAGATCGTCGCGGACGGCGACGGAACGCAAGTCATGCTGGGCGATCCGTTCAAGTTCGACGCGAGCAACATCGCGGAGTGGAAGTCGGTTTACTGACGACTTAATGGAATTTGAAGAATAGAGCTGCACGACCCTCCTTGGAGCCTGAGGAGGGTCGTGCTTTTTAGGCTTCGTAGAACCGCGCGAGGACAGCTCCGAAATTAAGCGCGGGGGCTCTTCCACGTTTTTCGATAGGCAAGCGGCGTCTGCTTCTCGCGGGCTCGGAACAGATTGATGAAGTGGCTGACGTTGTCGATGCCGACAATCCCTGCGATCTCTACGACGGTGTGCTCGGAATATTTCAGAAGTTCCTTTGCCCTAGAGATGCGGGTATTGATGATGTACTCGCCCGGCGAGAAGCCGCTGTATTGCTTGAAGGCCTTGGCGAACGGATATTTGCTCATAGCGAATTCGCCGGCCAGGCGATCGAGTGTCAGACGTTCGCAGGCATGACGCTCAATGTAACGCATCGCTTCGGCGACGAACCCGGGGAGAGCCGTATCCGCGCGGTCGGCTTCCGTATTCAATAGCATAAGCTCGGTCAGCAGAATCGAGATCGTCGCGGAAGCGAGCAGTTCATTGCGAAGGCATCTCGTCTCGCAATAAGCGAGCAGTTCCTCCAGCAAGGCGGGGATGCGGCTTCCCGCCGCAAGCGTTCGGACGGGACCGCCGCGAGTCGCATAGAATCCGTATTGACCTCCTAGAGCGGGGCCGCTTACGTGCGCCCAAGCGATCTCCCATCCTTCGTCCGAGGCAGCATAATACTGATATTCCATGCAATCTATCAAGAAAATTTGCCCTGGTCCAAGAGAGTGCGTCTCTCCGCCGTAGACGAGCTTGCCGCCGCCGGCAATCGTATAGACGATCAGATAGGAGCTCAAGCGCTCGCGTTCCGTGAAATACCCGGGCAACGCGACGAAACGGCCGATCTCCTGGGCATGATACAACGATTCCCGGGAGAAGGGAGACGGCGTCAGGATGAGCCGAACGGAGTCTTCCGTCCAGGCGTGATTGGCATTCTCACGGTAGGCAGGCATGGTCGTCACCTCAAGGCAAGATACTATGATTATAAGTTGCGATCCTTCGATGACACAACCATTGAAAGCGGTTACGATGAGACTGATTCCATGATAGAGGTGATAACGATGACCATGCCAACCCCGATCAAGCTTCCGCCCAAGCCGCGCATCGGCCTGTATGCCGTCGGGCTTCGCGCTTACTGGGAACAGTTTCCCGGCCTGCGCGAACGGCTGATCGAATACGCGGCTTTTATCGAGAAGCGATTATCCGAATGGGGCGAGGTTTACCATTATGGATTGGTCGATACGGCCGAAGAAGGAAGAAAAGCGGGCGAGTGGTTAAACTCCCGCAATGTCGACCTTGTATTTTGCCATGCGGCCACGTATTCGACCAGTTCTACGGTTCTGCCGGTGCATCAAGCGTGTAAATCGCCCGTCGTCTTTCTCAACCTGCAGCCGACGGATCGCATCGACTACGAGCGGACGACGACAGGGGAATGGCTTGCGCATTGCGGAGCTTGTCCCGTGCCGGAATTCGCCAACGCGTTCAATCGCGCCGGTATTTCTTATCGGGTCGTGAACGGATTGCTTGGACTGGATTACACTCCCTCTATCTCGCTTACTAACGAGATCACGAACGATCGGCCGGAGGCTATCCGCGCTTGGCGCGAGATCGAGGAGTGGGCGAGAGCGGCCGGGGTGCCGCGCGCGCTCCGTCATAGCCGAATCGGATTCCTGGGCAATACGTATAGCGGCATGCTCGATATGTACAGCGACTTCACGATGATTCAAGCGCAGACCGGCGTACACGTAGAAGTGCTCGAGATGTGCGACCTCGACCGCTTGCTGCAGACGGTAACGCCAGCCGATGTGGCGGCCAAACGCGAGGAGACGCTCTCCATGTTCGAGATCAGCGGCGACTCTCCGAGCGATCCGATCGCGCGTAAGCCAACGGAGGAACAGATGGAATGGTCATGCAAGGTAGCCGCCGCGCAGGAGAAGCTGGTGAGGGAATACGGTCTGGACGGGTTGTCTTACTACTACCACGGCGCGCCGGGCGGAGAATACGAGCGATTGCAGTCCGGGTTTATCGTTGGACATTCGCTGCTCACCGCCAGGGGGATTCCTTGTTCGGGCGAAGGCGACCTCAAGACGGCGATCGCAATGAAGATATGCGATATTCTGGGGACCGGCGGGAGTTTCTCGGAGATCGTGGCTACCGATTACGTCGACGGCACGATTCTTCTAGGCCACGACGGCCCGTTCCACCTGAAGATTGCAGAGGGTAAACCGATTTTGCGCGGCATGGGGCTTTACCATGGCAAACAAGGAACCGGCGTATCTGTCGAGGCTAAGGTCAAGACGGGACCGATCACTACGCTTAACGTGACGCAGACCGGCGACGGCAGATTGAAGTTGATCGTGAGCGAGGCGGAGTCGACCGACGGCCCGATCATGCGCATCGGCAATACGCAGACGCCGGTCAAATTCAAAGCGCATCCGGACGAATACCTGACTCGCTGGTTCGATGAAGCGCCTACCCATCATTGCGCGATGTCGATAGGACATAACGCCTCGCTGTTCCGTAAAGTCGGCGATCTGATGGGGCTGCCAACGGTCGTTCTATAGCTGCCACGGGAATTCATTACAGCCGGGGCGTTGATTAAGCTTTAATAGAGAGGAGAATAGGGAATGGGAAGCGCGAGATTCGCCTGGACATGGAATGTGAAGGAACAATATGTCGAGGAATACGTGATGCTGCACGAGAAGCCCTGGCCCGAGATCCTGGAGGAGCATGCAAGAGCGGGCATCCGCAATTACTCGATCTTTCGCAACGGCAGCCAGTTTTTTTATTGCTTCGAATGCGACGATGTCGATGCTGCCTTCGATTATTTAAATCGGAGCGAAGCGTGCAGACGCTGGAACGCGATTACCTCGAAGATGGTGGAGGGATCGTTCGATCTGGGGGAGGCCGAGCCGATCCGATTTTTGCCCGAAGTTTTCCATCTTGCTTAGCTCTCTTAGGAGCTCTCGGGGGACAAACGAACACACCGAAAGAGACTCCGAAGGAGGAAACGGAAAGTGAAAAAGATAATGGCATTGGGATTGACGGCCGTGCTGTCCATGTCCCTGCTCGCGGGCTGCGGCGGCAACAACAATAACGAAGCCAGCGGCGGCGACGCCAAGCCG
>NZ_JACJVQ010000035.1 GCF_014212135.1 Cohnella thailandensis | reverse complement strand
CAGCTGTGGCATCGTCGAAGCCGTCTTCGAGGATTTCCATGGCTTTTGGCGCGTTCAGTGCAAATAGACTTGTCGTCTTGTTTAACAACTCCCGGCCCATCCGCTCATCCGCAGCCTCGAAAATGGTTCGCACGTGAGCCTTTATCTCGGGGCGTAAGGACTTCGGTGAAGCTTCGAGAATGTTCCGCATAAAGTGGGTCTGGCAGCGTTGCCAGGTCACACCTTGGAAATGCGTCCGTACGGCTTTCACCAAGCCTTTATGATGGTCACTGGTCACGAGATCCACGCCATGCAGACCCCGTTGCTTCAGTTCCTCAAAGAAGGCACCCCAGCTTGCTTCGGACTCGGTATCACCAATCTGCAGCCCTAGGATTTCGCGGTAGCCATTCTCGTTAACACCTGTGGCAATCATGACGCCACGGGAGCGTACTCGGCCATCCTCACGCACCTTCACATATATTGCATCGACCAGGAGAAACGGATAAGTGATCCCCGTGAGAGGCCGTTGTGCCCATTCCTGCACGATTGGGTCAAGTTGCTTGCACAGCTCGCTTACCGTTGATTTGGAGAACTCTGCACCACACAACTCTTCGGTAACCCGAGCGACTTTCCGCGTAGAGACTCCGTTTAGCACCATCTCCATTAATGCAAGGACAAGTGCTTGTTCGCTGCGTTGGTAACGGGCAAACAACTCCGTAGAGAACGTTCCGTCCCGGAATCGAGGTACGCTTAGGGTAAGCTTCCCAACTCTTGTCGTAAGCGTATGTGGGTATGTCCCGTTCCTATAACCTAGACGCTCTTCCGTTCGCTCATAGTGCTCCGCATTCAATTGTTCCACGGCTTGTGCTTTCAACACTTGGTTGAGAACCGTTTCTAGCAAAGCGGCAACTCCCGCATCTCTAGAATCCCCAATAAACAATTGATGCAATAAAGTCTCATCTAGTGTAATCTGATACTGAGTCATGAATAGAACCTCTCCTCTGAATGTGGTCTCGACAACTTTCATTCTAGACGAGGATCTACTTCATGGCTCTCTCTTTTTTAGACACCATTTTACACAATTATATGGACTCTACT
>NZ_JACJVQ010000034.1 GCF_014212135.1 Cohnella thailandensis | reverse complement strand
CGATGTCGGCTACCTGGCCGGCTATGCGGCGGAATCGCTTGTCGACGGCAAGCTTACGGGCGCCGCAGGAGAGAAGTTTACGGCCGGCACGCTCGGCGAGAAAGAAATCGTAGCCGACGGCGACGGCACGCAAGTCATGCTGGGCGATCCGTTCAAGTTCGACTTCAGCAACATCGCGGAATGGAAGTCGGTTTACTAAGAGCGGATCAAGCGGGAAATTGGGCAAGGAAACAAGTGTAAGGCGATGGAGCAAGGGTTAGTGAGAAATGAAGAGCGAGACAACTAAAGTAAGGCGATGGAACATGAGTTAGTGAGGGAGTAAAAGCTAGGCAACTAGAGCAGGACGATGGAGCAATGGTTAGCTATAAAGGAAGAGCTAAGCAACTTAGAGCAGGACAATGGAACAGAGGTTAGCGAGAAAGTAAGTATGAGTCAACTAGTGCAAGGCCAATAGGGCCGCGCGGCTCTCCGCTGGAGGGTCGTGCGGTCCTTTTGGTACGTCGGAATAGCGCCTTCTCATCGCGTTTCATATCTCTAACGGAAGTGACAGCCGCTATTTGTCCGATAACCAATCGATTTATATTCTAACGGAAGTGAGAGACCCTATTCTGGCTTTTTGTGCTCCAATCAGCGGAAATCGGCGAAATAACGGCTCTGAGTTCCGTTAGAATTCGATTATCCGTCTACGGAGCAAAATAACGGCTCTGAGTTCCGTTACAAGTCGGCTCCGCTCAACAGTAGGTTGGACGACTCTGCCGCGATGGCCTACAATCGGAGAAGAGCGGTTAGTCTCGGAAAAAGGGGGGCTTGAGAGTGTATCTAGTCACTTCGGAGGAGATGCGGCGTATCGACCGCCATACGATCGAGACGATCGGCATCCCATCGCTGGTGCTGATGGAGAACGCGGGACGGGCGATCGCGGAGGAAGCGGCGAAGCTGGCGAATGAAGGGCAACCGGCGAACGAGGCGCGATTAGCTAACGGAATGCAGCCGGCGAATGAGGTGCAGTTAGCTAACGGAATGCAGCCGGCGAATGAGGTGCAGTTAGCTAACGGGATGCAACTGGCGAACAAGATGCAGTTAGCTAACGGGATGCAGTCGGCGAATGAGGTGCAGTTAGCTAACGGTACGCGGTCGGCGAATAAATCGCAGCCGCAGAACGGGGAGCGAAAGGCTGGCAGGCGGCGCTTCGAGTGGCTTGTGCTCGTCGGCAAAGGGAATAACGGAGGAGACGGGCTCGTCTGCGCCCGGCATCTGATCGAGCTGGGCCATGGGGCGACGGTTGCGTATGCCGTCCCTCCGGAGCAGCTGGTCGGCGAAGCGGCGATCCAGAGGGGGATCGCGGAGCGGCTTGGCCTTCCGGCGATGACGTATGCGCCGGGCGAGATCGAGTGGCACCGCTTCGACGGCGTGATCGACGCGCTGCTCGGCACCGGCACGAAGGGAGCTCCGCGCGAGCCGTACGCAAGCTTGATCCGCGAGGCGAACGCGAGCGGGAAGCCGATCGTGGCGGCGGACATTCCGAGCGGACTGGACGCCGACACGGGGGAAGCCGCGGAGCCGAGCGTCAGGGCGGAGCTCACGGTTGCGCTCGCGATGTCGAAGCGCGGGCTGCTGCTCTATCCCGGCGCGGAGAACGCGGGACGCGTGGTTGTCCGCGGCATAGGCATTCCGGAGTCGGCTGCGGAGACGATCGGCGTTCGCGCGTTCGAGCTGAGCGAGCGGACGCTGCGCGAGAAGCTGGAGCTGGCGTGGCCGCCGGTTCGGAAGGCGGATACGCACAAGGGCACTTACGGCCACGTGCTCGTGGCCGCGGGCTCGCGCCCGATGAGCGGTGCGGGCCTGCTCGCCGCGCGCGCCGCGCTCCGCTCGGGCAGCGGGCTCGTCAGCTGGGCGCTGCCGGACTCGCTGCTGCCCGCGCTTCTGGGCCGGCTGCCCGAGGCGATGCTCCTCGGCATGCCGGACGCGGGCCGCGGCGACTGGAGCGCCGCGCCGCCCGAAACGCTTGCCGCCGCGGCCGCGGGCAAGCAGGCGCTCGTCATCGGCCCCGGAATGGGCCGATGGAACAAAGACGGCGCATGGCTGCGGACGCTATGGGAGAGCCTGCCTGGCAGCCTCCCCCTCGTCCTTGACGCCGATGCGCTCAATATGCTCGCCGCCGCCGAAGCTCCCGGCCAGGACGCCGGCGGCGAGCCCTTCGCGGCCTGGCCCCGCCGAGCGGTCCCGGTCGTCCTCACCCCGCATCCGGGCGAGATGGCCCGGATGTGCGGCCTGTCCGTTCGCGAGGCGCAGCGCGACCGGATCGGGCTGGCACGGCGATACGCCGAAGAGCACGGCGTCATCGTCGTGCTGAAGGGCGCGCGCACCGTCGTCGCGGAGCCGGGCGGGCGCGTCTATGTCAACGTCACCGGCAACCCCGGCATGGCGACCGGGGGCTCCGGCGACGTGCTGGCCGGCTTGATCGGCGGGCTCCTCGCTCAAGGGCTAAGTCCCGTTCAGGCCGCCGCCGCCGGCGTCTATCTTCACGGAGCGGCGGGCGATCGGGCCGCGAATGTCCGTCCGTCCCAAGCCTCGCTCCTCGCCGGAGATATCATCGAACGATTATAGTCCTGCCTCTTCGCTAAGCCCTTCCTTTTCCGAGTCCGGTCCATAAGCTTCGTAAGCGCTGGCCTCGATCAAGGAGGGGACCTCCGCCTTGTAGGCAACGAATTGGTCCCATGTGATGCTGCCGTTTACCAGACGCTGCTCGAGCTGCTCCGTCAGCTGCCGGATCTGCATCTCGATTACCGGGCGAACGTCCGAACCGGCGCTGGCCGCTATGTCCGCCAAGGACGCGCCATCCTTCAAGGCGTCGCGAACTTCGTCTTCATCCTGCGCTCCCAAGGAGACGAGGAACGGGTCCTCGCCCGCTGCTGCCGGGGATTTATTTACGTTAGTCAAGGTGCTGGCCTGCGCGCCGTTCGCCGTCATGCCGTTGCCCATCGCCAGCATCAGGGCGATCGTGCACGCGGCTGCCCATCTTTGCGTCGAGAATTTCATCGTTTGTCTTACCTTCCTTTCCTTATAAGGCTCAGGGATATCTATTAGTACGATAAGATCGTCGAGATCGTTTCGGATCATGGGATAAGCTTACCCTCCGTAACTTAAATTGCGCTTAATCCGTTCTTAAAGCGATCTAAAGAAAATGAAACAGCCCGCCGTAAAGAGTCGCCTGACGTCAAGCGATTCCCGTGCGGGCCGTTCGTTTGTAGTTGTTTGTCTCCGTTAGCCGCGGATTTCTTTAAGCGTTCACCGTTCTCGACCGGCCCGAGCGCTTCCAGAGGAATAGCCCGACAATGCCGGCCAGGAGCGCAAGCTGAGGAATCGTCGTCTCCCATGTCGGATACAGGCCTAGCGCCGAGAAGGTCGGGAGATTGGCTTCGTAATGGGAAGGAAGAGCGGTCGCCACCTGCAAGGAATGGATGCTCTCCCCGACGAACCGGATGACCAGGTAATAGATCAGAACCGATGCCGTCAGGAAAAAAGGCTTGATCGGCAACCGCGTTCCGTAACGAATGATGACGAACGCCAACGCGATCAGGACGACCAAAGCGCCGCCGATCCCGAGAACGAGCTGCGCGGCCGAGATGGACGACGCCATCCCGGCGTAGAAAATCGTCGTCTCCGCGCCCTCCCGAAGGACGGCCAGACCGGATACGGCGAACAGGGACCAGAGGCTGCCGCGGGCGAGAGCATCGCTCATTTTGCTGTCGATGTACCGGTTCCAGTTGCTCAAGTTCGACTTATTATGCAGCCAGTTGCCGACGGTGATCATAAGCGCCACCGTGGCCAAGCCGGCGATGCCTTCGATAAGCTCCCGAGTGCTGCCCGAAGAGGCTTGCTTGAGAACATAGGTCAGAATGACGGCCATGACGCCGCTTAAAGCAAGGCCGGACCAGACGCCGGACCAGACCCAGACCCGCTTCGCTTCATTGCCCGTTTTCTTCAGATAGGCAAGCAGAGCTGCCAGAACGAGTATCGCTTCCAGGCCCTCGCGGAACAGGACCAGCGCGGCATCCCAGGCGGTATAGGCCGCCGCTTCCTCGGCCATCGGCCGAAGCTGCTCGCGCATGCTGTCGATCGTTTTCTTGGCCTGCTCGGGCCGCGCGGGTTCGGAGAGCAGATAGCCCGATACCGAAGCCATCTGAATCTCGATCTTATCGTACGCAGCCGCGGAACGAACCTGCACTTCTCCTTCCGCGGACGGCCACTTGGCGATAAAGGAGGCCATCTGGCCGTCCGCTTCCTCGTACAGGCCGGCCTCGACGTCGTCATAAGCCTTATCGAGAATGACGATCAGATCGGCAACGGTCACTCCCGTCTGGACGGGCTCCGCGACCAGCGTGCCGTCCTTGTAATCTTGGATCAGCTTCAGGAAGGCCTGCGTCTCCGTCAGCGCTTGCTCGGCTCGCGGCAGTTCCGCTTGAAGGGCGATCCGGATCATGCTCATGCTCGTCTCAAGCTTGGCATAAACCGCGGAGTTCTCGGTACGGATCGGCTGCTCGATCGTTTTCCAGTTGTCGTTAATGGCGTCAAAGGCCTTCTTCGCATCATCCCAGGAGGAAGTCTCGACGGCGCTCAGCAGCTGCTCCGCCTTCGGCAGCATGCCGGCGGCCGCCTCGGCGCCGCTCGTTCCCGTCTCTTGCTTCGTGCTTTTGACGTAATTGTTGAAAGCCTTGGCGAGCGCGGAGAGCGAGGCTTTCGCCTTCTCCGGGTCGGTCTCGGCATCGGCCAGCGCCTTATTGGCTTGAGCGATGGCGGAATTGACATCCGCGGCGGCTTCGGACCCTTCCGCCTTCAAGCCCGCCCAGATCCGCTCCGCCTCTTGAACCTCCGCCAGCGCCTCCTTCCACTCGCTCTGCCCGGCATCGACCAGGGCGGAACCGACCAGCGGAAGCAGCCGATCGGCTTCCGGCCTCCCGGAATCGTCCGCCGCTCCCGCGACCGCCGGAAGGAGGGAAAACGCCAGCAGCAGCGCGAGCGCGAAGCCTCGCAGCCCGCGAAGCCAAGCCGGTTGCAGCGTTGCCCGCATCATACTCATCGCTCCTTTCTAGAACAGCGTGTCGCCGATATAGCCGCCTTGGCGAACGCCGGGGAAGCAGGCGAAATGGGCGCTGCCGTTATGGACAATATACTCGTTGAGAAGATCGCTCTGCCCGAGCTTCTGCTGCATCGGAATGAATTGCTTGCGGCTGTCCCGGTTAAAGCATATGAACAGCAGCCCGGCGTCCAGCTGCCCGGTTTTGTTATCCATTCCGCTGGAGTAGGAATAGGAACGGCGCAGAATTTGCGCCGAGCCGTCCCCTCGGGCGAGCCGGACGTGGGAGTTCATCGGAATGAGCGGCTTGCCGCTTGCGTCCTTGGCCTCCAGATTCACTTCGTCGAATTCATCCTTGCCGCCCAGCGGAGCGCCGCTTGCCCGGTGCCTGCCGAACGTCTGCTCCTGATCGGCCAACGTCGACCGGTCCCACACTTCCACCCGCATCCGGATGCGCCTAACCGCCATGTAGGTTCCTCCGGCCATCCAGCCCGCGCCGTCGGCGGATTGAGCCCAGACGACCCGGTTCATGACGGAGTCGTCGTCCGTGTCCGGGTTGGCGGTTCCGTCCTTGAAGCCCAGCAGGTTGCGGGGCGTCGCCCCCTTGGGATCGGCCGCTCCCGTACGCTGGAAGCCTTCCTGGGTCCAGCGAAGCACGACCTTGCCGCGCCCGATGCGAGACAGATTGCGTATGGCATGGAAGGCGACCTGCATGTCGTCCGAGCATACCTGCACGCCGATATCCCCTCCGGTCCATTCCGGACGGAGCTCGTCGCCGCCGAACGCGGGAAAGTCGACCAGCGCGGCAGGCTTCTTGCCCGCCAGGCCGAACCGATGGTCGAAGAAGGAGGGGCCCACGCCGAACGTAATCGTCGTTCGGGAAGGCGACAATCCTGCGGATTCGCCCGTGTCGGTAGGGGGCAGATGATCGTTGCCGCTCTCCTCTCCGACGGGTTCTCCCCTTGTCATGGACGCCGCGGCGGCCGTCCATGCCTTGAACAAAGCGCGGACGCTATCCAGGCTAGTGCCGACCACGTCGAAGGCAGCGAACAGAATAAAGTTGGGGGAGGGCGTCGCGATTCCCGCCTGATGCGCTCCGTAGAACTCGACGATGTCGCCGGCGGCTTCCTTCGCGGCGGGCTTCGCCGCGGAAGACGCTCCGGCGAAGAGGCCTTCCTTGAAGATCGCCCCAACGCCGGCGGCGCCGAGCAATAGCCCAGCGCCTCCGATTCCGGCCATCTTCAACACGTCCCGACGGCTGACCGGCTTATTTAGTAAACCGGAGAGCGGCTGGTCTTGCGCTTCGGGCTGCCGCTCCCCGTCTTTTCGTTCTTCGTTCGCCATGTCGTTAAGCCCCCAGAATAACGCCCATCTGCGAGAGCGGCTCCGCCAAGGCGTCGATCAACTGGCTCAGCTTCTTCGTGTCCTCTTCGGTCAGGTCGGTATACGAGACATATCCGTCGCCGCTCTTGTAGGCGCCGAGAGCTTCTTCCAGATCGGCGAAGCTCGTTCCGATGCTCGCTTCGAGCTCGGCATCCTTCTTGTTCAGCTCCGGCTTCAACAGGTCATAGATCTTGTGAGCCCCTTCGACGTTAGCGGCGAAGTCGTACAGGTCGGTATGGGAATAACGTTCTTCCTCGCCCGTTACCTTCGAAGAGGACACCTCGTTCAGCAGCTCGACGGCACCCGTGACCAGAAGCGTCGGTTCGATCTCGACGGTCTCCATCAGCGCGCGAAGCGACTTCGCGTCTTCGAGCAGGCGATCCGCATAGTCCTCCGCGCCCGCGGCGGCGTTGTCTACCCAGAGAGACTTCTCGATGCGGTGGAAGCCGCGCCAGTCCTTCTCCTCGACGTCGTTCTCCCGCGCGTCGATGTTCGGATCAAGGTCGCCGAGAGCCTCCGCGATCGGCTCGATCCGTTCGTAGTACATCCGAGTCGGCGCATAGAGCCGCTTCGCGGTTTCCGTGTCGCCCGCTTTGACGGCGGCGACGAACTTGTCGGTCTCGGTGATGAAGGCGTCGGCTTGCTCGATGGAGTACTGCCGGTAAGAGTCGACGATAGGCGTCCAATCGATCGAAGCGGCGGATGACGACGCGGATGCGGTCGGAGAAGCGGCAGCGCTCTCGTCTCCGGCGTTCTCTTCGTTGTTATTCGAGCTGCAGCCGGCGGCCGTAAGGCTCGCGGCCAGCAGAAGCGCGGTCCAAGCTAATTTCACGACTATTCCCCCAAGCGATCGGATAAGGTATTAAATCTATACGAATTCTATTGCCAATGAGAATCATTGTCAATGTAAATTTATTGTTCTTAATGATTTCCATGCAAAAGATAAACCCGTCAAACGACGCGCCCCTTAAGAAGCGGTTGTTTGGCGGGCTTATCCGATATCTTAATTTCCATTAACTCCCCGATTCAAGCCTGTCCGATCAGCTCCGGAACATCCGGATCGAGCCGCCATTCATGGCCTTGCTCCTTCAGAAGCTTGTCCGATGCGGCGGGGCCGTTCGATCCGGCGGCGTACGAATGCAGCGGCAGAAGCCCTTCTTCGAACGCTTCGAGGACGGGTTGAACCCATTGCCAGGCCAGCTCGACTTCGTTCCAATGGGCGAAGAACGTGGAATCCCCGTCGAGCGCGTCGGAGATCAGGCGCTCGTAGGCTTCCGGCAGCTCGCTTTGGTCCGCCCGGAAGTTCATCTCCACCGGCTCGATAAGACCGTCGCTACGGGAGTTTTTCCCATTGAACAGGAAGCTGATCTTCTCGTTCGGGTTGATCTCGATGATCAGCAGGTTCGGGGACGTCTTCTCGTTCTTGGCCGAATACAGGTCCTCGGTCGGATTCTTGAACTCGACGACGATGCGAGTGGACTTCGCGGCCATTCGCTTGCCCGTCCGAAGGTAGAAGGGAACGCCCTCCCAATCCGGGTGGTCGATCCATAGCCGCGCCGCGACGAAGGTATCGTTCTTCGACTCGGCGCCGATTCCGGGCTCGTCCAGGTAACCGGGGACGGACTTGCCGCCCATCTCTCCGGCCGCGTACTGACCGCGGACTACGCTAAGCCCGGCCGATTCCTTCGCGACGGGGCGAAGCGCTTCGATGATCTTGCGTTTCTCCTCGCGGATATTCTTGGCGGTGATTTGGCTTGGACGCCGCATCGCCGTCATCATGAGCACCTGGAGCAGATGGTTCTGGAACATGTCGCGAATCGCTCCGGATTGGTCGTAATAAGCGGCGCGCTCCTCGACTCCGACGGTCTCGCTGGCCGTGATCTGGACGTTGGAGATATGCTCCTTGTTCCAGACGGCCTGGATGACCGGGTTCGCCAGCACGAGCGTCTCCAGGTTCTGAACCATCGTCTTGCCGAGGTAGTGGTCGATCCGGTAGATCTCGTCCTCTTCGAAGGCGCGGCTCAGGTTCTCGTTCAGCGAGCGCGCCGTCGCCAGATCGTGGCCGAACGGCTTCTCGATGATCAGGCGCTTCCAGCCGCGGGTGGCGCCAAGGCCGCTCTCTTGAATCTGCCGAGCGATGATCTCGAAGAACTCCGGAGCGACCGACAGGTAGAAGAGGCGATTGTCGGGAAGCCGAAGCTCCGTCTCGCGGGCTTGTACGACTTCGAGCAGCTTGCGGTAGTCTTCCGGGTTAGAGACGTTGAGCGGATGATACCGGAAGGAGGACAAGAACGCGTTCAAGTCCTCCCTATCCGCGGGGGAACGACGGGAGAATTGCCGAATCGATTGCTCCACGTTGCCGCGGAACGTCTCGTCCTCAATCTCCCTTCTTCCTAAGCCTATGACCGAGAACGATTCGGGAAGCTTCCCGTCCGCGTATAAATTATAGAGAGCGGGGTAGATCTTTCTCTTGGCCAAGTCGCCGGTAGCCCCGAACAGAACGAAAGTCATGGATTCCACAGTGTAATTCCTCCCAGAAAGTCCAATCCAATGATGCGATCAAAGTCGCTTTTCTCTATAGAATATATAAATGATAATGACTTTCAACCCATAATAGAGCAATGTTACACCGGGAGGGGGGGTTCGTCAACCGAAAAATGTCGAATCGGATAAGCGCCCGAAATCAAGAAAAATGCAGCGTTTCCAAGCCAATCCCGCGCTTTTTTGTTTATTTGCGAATAAGGACGGGGGTGCCGGTCTCGACCTGGTCGTACAGCCACCGGACGGACTTGTTGTGCATGCGGATGCAGCCCGCGGACACGTACTTGCCGATGGACTTCTCGTTGTTCGTCCCGTGAATACCGTAAGCGTAGGAAGTTTTGCCGTTCACGGTCACCTTTAAACCTAGCCAGCGGTCTCCGAGCGGATTCTTCGGGTCTCCTCCTTTGATTTTCTCCTTATAATAGGGGCGGTTTTTTATTTTCTCGCGAACGGAGAACAAGCCTTCCGGCGTATAGGAGTCCTTCTTGCCGGTAGCGACGGCGAACGACTTGATCAGCGCTCCTTCCTCGTAGTAGTACAGCCGGTTCTCCGATTTGTCGATGACGATAAAATGCTCGTATTTCGCGTATTTGGCGTCGAGCTTCGTCTCGGCGGCCGATGCTCCGGCAGCGAACGACGGGAAAGCGAGCGCTAGGATGACGATCAGCAGGAGGGCGGTTCCATAGACGCGACCCCTCATCAAGCGACACCTCCAACCAATGATTCCCAATTATATGCACGGGTTGGAGAGTGTTGAATGCGCAAGAGCTTAATTTTGCGTAAAAAAATTGAAAATCCGCTCGAACGGCGGAGAGGAGAGAAGATCGGCTTAGCGGGGGAGGAGATGCGGAATAGAAGAGAGACTGCTCCCGGGCCTGCGGAAGACCCTGGGGAACAGCCTCTCTAATGTAGATTTACTTCTTCAGGGCTACCGCGATCTGGGCGGCAACCTTGGCGTTGTGGTACACGAGCTGAATGTTCGTGGCCAGGCTGTCTCCTCCGGTCAGCTGCTTGATGCGGCCGAGAAGGAACGGCGTGACTCGCTTGCCGGCGATGTTCTGCTCGTTCGCTTCTCGCAGCGCCTGCTGAATGAAGCCGTCGATTTCTTCGTTCTTCATGGCATGCTCCGACGGAACCGGGTTGGCGATCACGGCGCCGCCGTTCAGCCCGAGCTCCCACTTCGTCTTAAGCACGTTCGCGACTTCTTCCGGCGTGTCGAGACGGAAGTCAACGCCGTAGCCGCTCTCGCGGGAGTAGAAGGACGGGAACTCGTCCGTCTTGTAGCCGACGACCGGAACGCCGTGCGTCTCCAGGTATTCCAAGGTGCGGCCGATGTCGAGAATCGACTTCGCTCCCGCGCAGACCACGGCGACGTTGGTGCTCGCAAGCTCGGTCAGGTCCGCCGATACGTCCATCGTCTTCTCGCCGTCGCGATGGACGCCGCCTATGCCGCCGGTCGCGAACACTTCGATGCCGGCCAGGGCAGCGCCGATCATCGTGGCGGCCACCGTCGTCGCTCCGATCTTGCCGGAGGACAGAATGTAGGGGAAGTCGCGGCGGCTGACCTTCTCGACGGACGGGCTGGTCGCGAAGGCTTCCAGCTCTTCGTCGTTCAGGCCGATCTTGATATGGCCGTTCATGATGCCGATGGTGGCCGGAACGGCGCCTTGCTCGCGAATGATGCTCTCGACGGTGCGGGCCATTTCGATGTTCTGCGGATAAGGCATTCCGTGCGAGATAATCGTCGTCTCCAGGGCGACGACGGGCTTGCCCGTCTTCAGGGCTTCGTAGGCTTCCGGAGTAAATTGCAGGTAGCGATTCATGCGGTCATTGTCCTCTCATTCGTTGAATGGTTTGGTTCAGTTCTTCTGCGTTCAGACGGTCCGATACGGAATCGGACGTCTGAAGAGCAAGGTGCGACGAGGCGAGTCCGAGCACGCACGCTTCCAGATAGGAATGCTCGCGAAGGATGCCGTAAGCGACTCCGGCGAGGAAAGCGTCCCCGGCTCCCGTCACTTCGACGACCTGCGTCGGGACGGCGGCGAGCTGAGTGCCATCATCCGCCTCGCTTCCCGAGTAGAATACGCCGTCCTTGCCCATCGTGATGAAGACGTGCTCGGCTCCCCGCTTCCGTATGGCGGCCGCGAGCCGGCGCGCTTCCCGGCTCGATCCCGGATCGCCGGGCTCTTCGTCTCCAAGACGTCCGGCCGTCAGCTCGCGGGCTTCCGCGAGATTCGGGAAGATCGCGGTCACTCCCAGGAGCGATTCGGGCAGCTTCTTGCTCTTCTCCGGCGAGATCGGGTCGACGAACAGCGGCAGGCCCTCGGAGCGGCAGCGTTCGATCAGGTAGGCGAGACTGTCGGCCGGCAGATTCGTGTCGGCGACGACAAGCTTGGAGGAGGCGATATGCGGCCATTTCTCGTTAAGGTAATCGGGCGTGAAGCTCTCGTAAATGTCCATGTTGGCGAGAGCCAGGAACATCTCCCCGTCCTGGTCAAGCACGGCGGTATAGGAGCCGGTCCGTTCGCCGCGAAGCATGACGGAAGGACTCGTGTCGACGCCGTGGCGGGCGGTCTCCTCCAGCAACCAGTGGCCGGCTTTGTCGTCTCCGGTCATGGTCAGCAGGGAGACGCGGCAGCCCAGGTGCGCCAGGTTCTCGGCGATGTTGCGCGCGACTCCTCCGCAAGCCTCCGTCACGGTCACCGGATTCGACGCGGCGAGCCGAAGCGCCTGCTTGCCCGTAGCCTTGCTGTCCAAGTTAGCTCCCCCGATGCAAATCGCCGAGCCTTCATCGGAGGTGATGTAGGCCCTGCCCTTGATGCTTCCTTTCCGGGTGAGGGAAGCGATATAGCCGGCGACCGCGGAGCGGGAGATGTTGATTCTCTCCGCCAGCTCCTTCTGGGAGATGAACGGGTTGCGCCGAATCAGCGACAAGATCTGTTGTTCGCGGTCCATCGAGATCTCCTCTAAACAAAAAAATAAACTTATGTTTATATTATAAACATAAGTTTATGAGCGCTCAAGCGGGAAAAAGGTCAGCCTCTGAGCATCGGTGTCAGGGAATCGATGACGGAAGCCATCTCTTGGGAGCTTCTCTCGTACATAAGCTTGGCCTCTTCGTTGCGGGTGGCCGCGGCGAACAGCTCCAGATCGGCTTGCGTTTTCTTGAGCGTAGCAAGAAGGAGCGCCTTGCCCTGCGGAGCGGGAACCTTGATCTTGTCGTCGTACAGATCCACGTACAGCTGCTGATAGGCGTCCACTTGCGCCAGAAAGACATTTTCGACGGATACCCCGATTTTCTCCAGCTCGGTAGTCAGCCAACCTCGGTTCAGGCCGATCGTCGCGAGCGGCTCGTCGAGAATATCCCCGTCCATCACGACGGTTTGAGGCTCCACCTCGTTGACGCTCTTGATCCCGAAAGTCTTCGGCGTAAGAGGTTGATTCTCTTTCTTGAGCAGAATGCTCAGCTCCCCGTTCGTCTCCATGACCGCGAACTCGACGTCGGCGACGTTGAAGACGTTTTTGCCGCGCATCTGCTCCAGGAGCTCGTCGAGCGAGAGCCGTTCCTTCTTCAGATTGTCCTCCAGCACCTTGCCTTCCTTGACCATCACCCGGCCAGACCCTTCGAACAGCTGCCTCATCTTCTTGCTCTTCAAGGCGAGAAGCTCCACCACCAGCGGAATCAGAAACCAGACGAGCATGGCAACGACTCCGTGAAGATAATTGGCCTCGATGTCGGTCGAGATGAAGCCCGCCAGATCACCCAACGTAATGCCGAGGATATATTCGAAGAACGTGAGCTGGGAGATCTGTTTCTTGCCCAGAATCCGGGTCAAGAGGAACAGCATGATGAGCGCCCCGAGGGAGCGGATGGCGATCACGGACCAATCGGGCATGTTCATGGCTTAATCCTCCTTCTCCGGCTCGGGGCTGGCTTCGATGGCTACCGCATGGGCGATGCAAGGGATCGACTCGCTCTGCTGCAAGGAGATCGGGGAATGCAGGGAGCCGGTCGCCACGACGAGAATCCGTTTCAGCTCGCCTTTGCGCAGCTTGCGGATGAGATGGCCGTACGTGACCGCGGCCGAGCAGCCGCAGCCGCTTCCGCCCGCCTGCACCATCTGATTCTCATAATCGTAGATCATCATGCCGCAATCCTTGAACCGCGTCTTATGCATCGGGATGTTATGCTTGTCGAGCAAATCGCTGGCGATCGCATGGCCTACCTTAGCCAGATCCCCCGTCACGATCAGGTCGTAATGGTCCGGGCCCACCTGCAGATCGCGGAAGTGGGCCGTTATCGTGTCGACGGCGGCCGGAGCCATGGCGGCTCCCATGTTGAACGGATCCTTGATGCCCATGTCGACGACTCGGCCGATGGTCGCCGATGCGACGACCGGTCCGGAGCCTTCCATGGAGACCACGGCGGCTCCCGCTCCCGTAACGGTATATTGCGCGGACGGAGGCTTCTGCGAGCCGTACTCGGTCGGATAACGGAACTGCTTCTCCGCGGTCGAGTTATGGCTGCACGTTCCCGCCAGCACGTATTTGGCTCCGCCCGTGCTTACTAAATAGGAAGAGAGAGCCAGGCTCTCCATGGACGTCGAGCATGCGCCGAAAACGCCTAAGTACGGAATCGTGAGCGTGCGGGCGGCGTAGCTGCTGCTCGTGATCTGATTCATGAGGTCGCCGCCGATGTAGAATTGGACCTGCTCCTGGGTAAGACCCGCTCTCTCGATGGCGATGGAGGTCGCTTCTTCCAGAAGCGTCCGTTCCGCCTTCTCCCAGCTGTCCTGTCCCAACCTGGAATCCCCGTGCACGATGTCGAAGTCTTTGCCGAGCGGGCCTCGTCCCTCGAACGGACCGACAACGGCGGCCGTGGAGACGATAACGGGTTTCTGCCGGAAAATCCAGCTTTGATGGCCTTTAAGCATGTGCGCGTTACCCCTCTCCCGAGCAAATAAGACGAATAATGCCGACGACGAACGCGGCTACCGTTCCGAACACGATGACGGAACCCGCAAGCTTGAACATGTTAGCGCCGACGCCAAGCACGAGCCCTTCGCTGCGATGCTCGATGGCGGCGGAAGCCATGGAATTCGCGAACCCGGTGACGGGCACCGCGGAGCCGGCCCCGGCCCATTGCCCGATTTTGTCATACACGCCTATGGACGTAAGCAGCACCGACAGAATAATAAGAATGGCTACGGTAGGGTCTCCCGCGTTCGCCTTCTCGAATCCGCCCCATTTGATCATGGCCTGCTGGATCCCCTGGCCGATCACGCAGATCAGGCCCCCGACAAGAAAGGCGCGCAGACAGTTAAGCGCCACCTTGCGCTTCGGCATTCTGCGCAGCGCTACAAGCTGATACTCCTGCTGAACGGGAGTCAGCTTCTTCAACTTGCTGTTCGGCATAGGCCGCATCTCCTTCTTCGGCTTTTCTCTTAAGGTTGCCAGAACGACCGAAAATTACGACACGGGGACCGATAATGATTTTGCGCGAATCGGGGCAGTTTATTAATCGTCCTTCCGAAGGGCATTCGACTTTATACAGTGGAGAGGTGATAAACATGACGGTCGCATCCCAAGTCAAAACGTGCGTTGCCTCGCTGAAGAGTGCCCAAGCCAGCCTGGAGCAATTCGCGCTGTCCACGCAGAACCAAGAGGCCAAGACTCTGTTCACCAATGCGGCGCAACAAACGCAGCAGGTACTCCAGCAAGTGGAATCGCGAGTGCAGCAGCTCGAGAACGAGGAGCCTCAATACAAAGGCTTCTAATCGAGAGGCAGGCCGCGATCGGAAGTGCAAGAAGGAGGCGAACCCGGTTCGCCTCTTTCTTTTGTAATAGGCGGGTTCGCCAATCCATCTCCGGCATAAAAAGGATACATATTATCATTCCGTGACAACGTTGCCAAAATCATGCTCGAACCGGAGATAAAATGGCTGAAAATTCAATGATATGAATTGACGACGACGGATAGCCGCTTTAAACTGAAAAAGTGTTTATGTTGGACATGTAGTCATTTTTAACTAGAGAAGGGGCAGATCATATGAAGAAAAAGTTGTGGGCACCGTTAATGCTGGGCGTTGCCATGCTGGTCGTTTCCGCGTGCGGCAATAACAATTCGAACGGCAATTCCGCGAACGGAGAGAGCGGCGCAAGCTCCAGCCCGTCCGCGAGCGCAAGCGCAAGTGCAAGCGCCCCGGCTGCGGACGACGGCAAGCAGTTCAAGATCGCTATCTCGCAGATCGTCGAGCACCCGTCCTTGGACGCGACTCGCGAAGGCTTCCTGGCCGCTCTGAAGGATAACGGCATCGAGGAAGGCGTCAATCTGACGCTGGACTATAATAATGCCCAAGACGATCCTACCAACAACCTGTCGATCGCCCAGAAGCTTGCTTCCGAGAAGAACGATCTGATCCTCGCCATCGCGACTCCGTCCGCGCAAGCGATTGTCCAGAACGTGAAGGACTCGCCCGTGCTGTTCGCGGCGGTGACGGATCCGTTGGACGCGAAGCTCGTTACCGATCTTGAAAAACCGGGCGGCAACGTGTCCGGCGCGTCGGACACGAATCCTGCGGCGATCACTCAATTGATGGACTTTATCGCTTCCGATTTCCCGAATGTGAAGACGGTCGGCGTCGTTATCAACGAAGGAGAGCCGAATGCCGTCGTCATGTCCAAGAAAGCCGAAGAAGCTCTGTCCGCTCACGGCATAAAGTTGGTTAAAGCCGCGGTGACGAATACTTCCGAAGTCAAGCAAGCGGCCGAATCCCTGGTGGGACGCGTCGACGCCTTCTATATCACGCTGGACAACAAGGTAGTCAGCGGCGTGGACGCCATCATCCAAGTCGCGAACGAGAATAAGCTTCCGTTCTTCTCCAGCGACCGCGATACCGTCGAGAAGGGCGCGTTCGCTACGGTAGGCTTCAAATACTTCGACCACGGCTACCAAGCCGGCCTGATGGCGGTAGACGTATTGAAGAACGGCAAGAACATCGGCGACCTGCCGGTAACCATGCAAGAAAAGCTCGATCTGATCTTGAACCTGAAGGCCGCCGAAGCCCAAGGCATCACGGTAACGGATGCCATGAAGCAGAAGGTTCAAGACCAAGAAACGAACATTATCCAGTAAGCTTTGAGCGGCAAGCAAGATTAAACGGACGGGAGTGAGCACGCTTCTAGCGGTTCACTCCGTTTGTCACTTTATAGGGAGGAATAAGCGTGCTGAATTCGCTTACCGGAGCCGTCGAGTTAGGCCTTATGTACGCTTTGATGGCGCTCGGGGTTTACATTACTTTTCGCATCTTGGACTTTCCCGATCTCACCGTAGACGCCAGCTTCACGACGGGAGGCGCCATCGCGGCGGTGATGATCGCGAACGGCTATCAGCCGTGGTTGTCGACGCTTATGGCCTTCGTCGGAGGGCTTGCGGCCGGAGCCTGCACGGGCCTACTTCATACGAAAGGCCGTATTAACGGCTTGCTGTCCGGTATCCTCATGATGATCGCTCTCTACTCCATCAACCTGAGAATCTTGGGCAAACCGAATGTCTCCTTGATCGGAGAGGAGACTTTGTTCTCCTCGATCGCATCCGAGACTCTGCTCTATATAATCGTCTTGGCGATATTCGTTCTTGTCTTTAAGTTCCTGTTGGACGGGTTCCTGCATACCGATCTCGGCTTATCCCTTCGCGCGACGGGAGACAACGCCCGCATGATCCGCAGCTTCGGCGCCAATACGGACCGGACCAAGATCGTCGGCATCAGCTTGTCCAACGGACTCGTGGCGTTGTCGGGAGCGCTTATCGCCCAAGACGGAGGCTTCGCGGACGTCAACATGGGCATCGGCATGATCGTTATCGGCCTAGCTTCGGTCATTATCGGCGAAGCGATCATCGGCCATCGCACGGTGCTCCTGGCGACGTTAGCGGCCGTCTTCGGCTCCATCGTCTACCGGATCGTCATCGCGCTCGCCCTTCGCGCGGACTTCCTGCATCTGGAGACGTCCGACCTGAAGCTGATCACCGCTATCATCGTCATCGTCGCGCTCGTCATTCCGACCATCCAGCGCTCCGTCAAGCAGAAGAAATTCGCCCGCAAGCGATCCGCCGAGCTGGCGGCCGGCGCAGCGGCTCGTAAGGGAGGTCGATCCTGATGCTGGACATTCAGAACGTGACCAAACTGTTCAACCCGGGGACGGTCGACGAGAAGGTCGCGCTCGTCGATATTCAGCTGCAGCTGAAGCCGGGCGACTTCGTCACCGTCATCGGCAGCAACGGCGCGGGCAAATCCACCTTGATGAACATTATCTCGGGAGTGATGAAGCCGGATCTCGGCGACGTCCGCATCGAGAATGCTTCCGTCGTCGGCATATCGGAGTCGAATCGGAGCCGCTGGATCGGACGCGTCTTCCAGGATCCGATGGCGGGAACCGCTCCGAACATGACCATCGAGGAGAACCTGGCGATGGCTTATCTTCGCGGCAAGCCGCGCGGTCTTGGCTGGGGCGTCTCGGCGGCCAGGCGCAAGCTGTTCCGCGAGCAGCTTAGCAAGCTTGGCATCGGCCTCGAGAATCGGCTTAAAGCGAAAGTCGGGCTGCTGTCCGGCGGCGAACGCCAAGCGCTCAGCCTGCTGATGGCGACGTTTACCCAGCCTCGCATCCTGCTTCTCGACGAACATACGGCGGCTCTCGACCCGGCGCGCGCGGAACTGATCACGAAGCTGACCGACAGCATCGTTCGGGAGATGAAGCTGACTACTCTCATGGTCACCCACAACATGGAGCAAGCGATTCGTTTGGGCAACCGCTTGATCATGATGGATAAGGGACGCATCATCCTCGATATTCCGGAGAGCCGGAAGAAGGACTTATCGGTTGCGCAGCTTCTCGGAGAATTCGAGCAGATCAGCGGCAGCAAGCTTGCCGACGATCGCGTCGTTCTGGGTTGACGGCTGCTCTTGCCATAAAGATCAAAGAGGCTGTCCCATAAGTCATAAACTTATGGACAGCCCCTATCTTTTAGGTTAGCGATTTATATTTTGGAGGGATGTGTCTCCTTCCGGTTGCTGGTGCCGCCGTGAAATGGGATTTGGTAACCCCTTAACAAGGTG
>NZ_JACJVQ010000033.1 GCF_014212135.1 Cohnella thailandensis | reverse complement strand
TGCCCGAGATACACGGATTTTTCGCACAACGCCCGCCGCCGGAGCGCCGATCTGCCCGAGATACACGGAATTTCCGCACAACGCCCGTCGCCGGAGCGCAGATCGGTCCGAGATGCACGGAATTTCCGCGCAACGCCCGCCGCCGGAGCGCCGATCTGCCCGAGATACACGGATTTTCCGCGCAACGCCCGCCGCCGGAGCGCCGATAGGCCCAAGATGCACGGAAATTCCGCGCAACGCCCGCGGCCGGAGCGCCGATCGGCCCAAGATGCACGGAAATTCCGCACAACGCCCGCCGAAGTCGCTGACCAATCCGCGTAAGCCGAAGTACGCCTTGGCGGACGAGCAATCGCGCGATATTCGCGGCATTTTCACAGGTCACGCCAAAAATGGACGAACCGCTGGGAGAGAGCCGGGAACGAGCCGCTGCTAGGTTCATAGACTGGATTATACTCAGCTAAGGAGTGTGATCCCATTATGGCTAACAGACGCCCTCGACCCATCCGCGGCGATTCCCAAAAGTCGAAGACTTATAAATTCGCCAAGAAGAATCTCGTGCCCGTGCAAGGGACGACCTTCAATCGTTTGACCGTCGTCTGGGTGCAGAACAACGGCGTTCCTTTCAACACGACCGGCTTCTTTGCTACCTTGACCCGGAACAACGTCATCGTCAGCATCGCAGCGTTCGATTCCTTCGGCGTTGCCCGGTTCAATAATATTCCCGTTCTCACCAGAGTCAGCTATACGATTCGGACGTTCAACGCGAACGGCGTTCTGTTCAGAAGAAGGACGATACCGGCCGGAGTTCAGACCTTCGCGATCATCGGCTAAGAGAGAAAGCCGGATCGGCTAATGCCCGGCAGCCAAGCAACATTACAAGCGAGCGAGCAAGCAAGCAAATAGGCGAGAAGGCCAGCCCCGAAAGGACCGGCCTTCTTGTTTTTTTGCCTTTCCCTCACCGACCTGCCACGACCTGCCACGACCGCCACCGACCCGCCAACGCTCTCCCTCTCGTCCCGTGGTTGTCCCGAGATCATCCCCCGAAAGAGGCGCGAAAAGCAGCCTGAAGCTTAGCGAGATCAACCTCCCAGAGCTCGGCGACGGCTTCGCTTACTTCGGCATCCCACCAATCCGCCAGCTTGCGGCGATCGCTGCGGTTCTCCGTGATCCAGATCAGATTGCCGATCACCCGTTTCACGTACAGCTCCTCCGCTTGCCGGATTTTCTCCTCCGGCACGTAGAGCCGCAGCCGCTTGACCGTTCGGTAAAGCTCGTTGCTGCACGCCCTGCGAATCGTGCGGGCGGAGGGCAGGGGGGCTTGATGCTTCGGTTGTCCTGCTCTCATCGGTCATCCTCTCCCGACATTAACCTATGCAAGGAGGGAGGCTTCGGACACAGGCAGGCCGCCCGGCTCGGTAGAGGGGGCGGCCATGACGGACAAGCTTATTGAACGACCAGGTAACCGACCATCGGGATGCTGGTTTGCGGGTCGCTGTGCGTGGTGCAGACGATCGAATAGGTGCCGGCTTCCTTCGGGGTGAAGTTCACGACCGTCGTTTTTCCTTTTTGCACGGTGCCCTCGATATCCAAGCCTTCGATCACGAACGGGTGGGACTGACCGCTGACGCCCGTGATGCGAAGCTCGACCGGAACGCCTTTTTTGACGGGAATCGTGCTTGGGGCGAAGACATACGCTTCCAGCTGCTTGCCGTTTACGGTGCTCGTGAACTCTCCGGTAACGAGATTGAACACCTGCGTGCCGGAATCGTCCAACGTAGCCATGGCGGGCTTATTTTGCTGCCAACCGATATAAACCCCGGCGATAATGACGACCAATGCGAGGACGAGGTACCACTGCGCCCTTTTTTTGCTAATGAACACGACTTTGCTCATCGTCCGCTCTCTCCTCTTCAACTTTGTCCTACTTCTACCAAGAGTCTATGCGCGAGCCCGTCCCTGCATGACAAGCCGTTTTGTCCGTTCGATAGTTTGCGTAAAGAGCATGCCATGCCCTATGATAGAGAAGATTGAATCTTTCAAGGAGTCGAAGAGGGAGTGTGGAACGCGCTACATGATGGACACGATTCATGGATGGCTGGATCAGTTGCTGGTGTGGATAGAGAGTCTCGGCTACTTCGGAATTATTATCGGACTTGCGTTAGAGGTTATCCCAAGCGAAATCGTTCTCGCCTATGGCGGCTATCTCGTATCCAAAGGAGACATCTCGTTCTGGGTCGCCGTGCTCTGCGGAACGATCGGCGCCGTGCTGCAGCAATGGATTCTGTACGCGATCGGCCGTTTCGGAGGTCGCCCGTTCGTCTATAAGTTCGGCAAGTATCTGCACATTAAAGAGAAGCATATCGAGCTGTCCGAGCGCTGGTTCGAGAAATACGGTCCGATCATCGTGTTCACCGGGCGGTTCGTTCCGGTCATGCGCCAGGTCGTCTCGCTGCCCGCGGGCATGTCCAAGATGAACTTGACCAAATTCACCCTTCTGACCCTGATCGCTTCGCTGCCCTGGTCTCTTCTGTTCGTATGGCTCGGATGGAAATTGGGGGACCAGTGGGAAAATATCGACGAAAAAGCGGCTCCGTACGTGCAGCCGATCATCCTTGTCGCGATTGCGCTGTTGATCGTTTACTTCCTGTTTCAGTATCTGCGCAAGCGTTCCAAGTCCTCCAAGAATACCTGATTCCAAGAGGACGGGCGAGAGTTAGGCGCGGTTAGGCGTTATTAAACTCATCTGCTACAATAGAGGCGTTCAAGAACCTATTTCCAGAAGCGAGGGAACTTTGATGAGCAAATCACTTTCCGCAAGACTGAATACCGGCATTTCTCCGCAGGCGTTCATGGACGGAATGACCAAAAATAAAGAAGCGTTCGCGGCGAACTACGAAGGGTTCTCGTGGCCGGACGACGAGCAGAAGGAGTTCTTCGAATCGCTGAACAACCGCGACGACCTTCGCTGCATGATCATCAGCGCCGAATGGTGCGGAGACGCGCTTCGGAGCGTGCCGGTCGTATTCCGGGCGATGGAGACGGCCGGCATTCCCACGGAAGTGTTCATTATCGAGCAGCACCTCGATTTCATCGACGAGCACCTGACGCTGGGAGGCCGCTCCATCCCGATCGTGCTGTTCACGGATACCGGCGGCTACCTCCTCGGCAAGTGGGGTCCTCGTCCCGCGCACGTTCAGCAGGTCATGATCGACTTCAAGGCGGCGAATCCGGACCGCGAGGCGGCGGATTACCAAGACAACCTGACAGCTGCCCGCCAGGAGATCGGCCGCCGTTACGGCGAGCAATCGGATTACGCTCCTGTCGTCCTGCGCGAGCTGAACGACCTGTTGTCCGGCTTCTAAAACGGCGGGAGGGATAGGCGACATGGTTTCTTTTCAACGGTATACGTTAGGGGCGCTTCAGACGAACGCATACGCGGTGACAAGCGCCGACCGCAAGCGGGCGATCGTCATCGATCCGGGAACGCCGGATCCGGCGCTCATTCGCCGCCTGGAAGGGCTTCAGGTGGAAGCGATCGTCCTTACCCACGCCCACTTCGATCATATCGGCGGAGTGGACGAGCTGAGGAAGCGCTTCGGAGCGCCGGTTTATCTCCATGCCCAGGAGAAGGATTGGCTCGTCGACCCGGCGAAGAACGGCTCCTTGCGCTGGACGGACGTGACGCCTCCGGTGAAGACCGATCCGGCCGAGTTTGCCCTGGAAGACGGGCAGACGATCGAGTGGATCGGGGAAACGTTCCGTATCTTCCATACGCCGGGTCATTCTCCCGGCAGCGTCAGCCTGCTATGCGGCGACCTTCTGTTCGCGGGGGACGCGCTGTTCCGGCGTTCGGTCGGACGCACCGATCTTCCCGGCGGCAACCAAGCGGCCCTGGAAAAGTCGATTCGGGAGAAGCTGTACGCGCTCCCCGATTCGGTGCTCGTGCTTCCCGGACACGGCCAGGAGACGACGATAGGCGAGGAGAAGCAGTCGAATCCTTACGTTCGTCCTTAAGTAGGCTCCTATATCTGTAAAATATTTCTTTACTATTCGCTAAGCATCTGATAATATGGGCCTTACCAAGGTTCATAGAATTCGAACGGCTGCGAAGAACGCAGGCTATGAGAGGATACCTCTCTTGCCTGCGTTCTTTTTTTGTTGCGGCTTCCATTCTGAGTTGCGGGGATAGGGGGAAAGCGGTTATGAATCGCAAGCGTCAATTGACGATCAGCCTGGCTGCGGCGCTATTGTCCGGCATGCTCGTTTATAGCATCTACTGGCTCCAGATCAGGCAGATTCGAGAGGAAGAGATGGTGAAGGTCGTCGTGCCCAAGCAATTCATTCCGGCGGGCACCATTCTGGAGGAGGGAATGCTCTCCACGATCTCTCTTGCGAAGGCATCCGTGCAGGAAGGGATGCTGACGAGGATCGGCGAGGCGTCCGGCTTGCAGGCGGTCGCTCCTCTCGGGGCGGAGGAGCCTCTGCTGGCGTGGAAGGTGGAACGGTTCCCGCTGCTGCCCCGCCCGGGAGAGGCGACGTTCCAAATCCCGCGGAACTACGTGAAGTCGGTGTCCAACGGGATAAGAGCGGGTGACCGGGTCGGGGTATACCTATCTTCGGACAAGGAGCCTTCCCGAAGGCTGTATGCGGAGGCCGTCGTCGTCGCGGCCGTGAAGACGGCGGCGAACACGGAGATCGAGAGCCCCGAGAACAGCAGCCTCGAATCCCTGACCAGCGGAGACAAAGAGAAGATGTACGCCTCCCGAAGGGACGCGAACGGCACCATCGATTCGGTCAACCTGAATCTGACGGAGCGGCAATGGCTGGAGCTCGACGCCGCCTGCAAGGACGGAAGCTCGAAGGTCGTCATCGCCTACGAAGCTTCCGCTATCGATATGGAAGAGGAGGAAGGAGCATGAGCGCGGCATCAGGCAAGTTGGTCGCTTTCGGCGGCTCTACGCCGAACATCGGGACATCGCTTGCGGCATTCGGAACGGCTTACCGGATCGCATCCACGACGGGGAAGAGGGTGGGCTTCCTCTGCCTGAATCTGAAGAGCGCGAAGACGCATTTGTACTTGGGCATCGACAAGCCGGAGGTGACGCTCGACGGAATCCGGCCGGAGCTGAAGGCCGGAACCCTTAGCGGAGAGAAGCTGAAGCAGTACGCTTTCGCGCCGTCCCGCCTTAACGGCCTGCATGTGCTGTTCGGCAATCTCGCCCGCGACCAGGCGGAGTATTACGAGCCGGAGCAGATGACGAGCTTGCTTCGGGCGGCTAGAGAGGCCTTCGAGCTGACGATTGCGGACGTGAGCGCGTATTGGGACAACGCCGCCACGGTTTGCGCGATGCGCGAGGCCGATCACCGGTGTCTGGTAACGACGGGGAACCTTAGCCATTTTCAAGAGGACGTTCATCGGTGGACCGGGCAGGTCGGCGCTCAATTCGGGGTGGAGAGGCAGCATTATCAACTCGTGCTTCTAAACGGAAAGTATCCGTATTCGGGAGGAGGGTTCGGAATGAAAGAGATTCGCAAGGAGACGGGAGCCGTATCGCTCTCCGAGCTGAGACTGAAGGAGAGCCTGCATCTTCAGCTGGACAGCGGCCGCTTGGACGAATGGCTGGCCTCGGACGAGAGGAACGCGGCCGCCTTCGATTCCGTGGTCGATCCGCTGCTCCGGACGCTGAACTGGGCCGAGAGGCTGCAGAAATCGGATCGTCCGTGGCGGAGGAGACTCATGATGCACCGGAGCAGAAGGCGATGAACGGGGCGCCGGATACGAGAAGCAGGATGGTCGAGAAGACGGGGCAAGCGGAGAACGATGCCCGCGGAGGAGCCGCGCTGCAAGGGAAGGAGCCGGCAACGCGGCGGTTCTCGCCGACCGCTTACGCGGCTAAGCTTCAAACCGACAGTTCGTTGCCGAGCTCCCAGCCATCGCTGCTAAGAGAACCGGGGAACGGGTTGGCCGGCATAGACCTTAAAGCTCTGACGGAAGAAGCGAGACACATGCTGGCGGCCCCTAGAGGCTGGAACGAGGAAGAGCAAAGGCGCTACGCGGAGAAGCTCAACCGGGCCGTGATCGGATTCCCGCAGGAACGCGCGGAGCTGCTCGCCGTCCTGTCCGATTGGATCATCAAGAAGCGGCTGCAGCATCTCTCGACCGGCTCCCTTCCGTACGGAACGTTGGCGGAGGCGCTGTTCGCCGAGGTGATCGGACTGAACGTGCTGGAGCTGGTGCTTCGCCATCGCGACGGTTTGGAGGAGGTTCAAGTCGTCGGGACCCGGATCTTCGAAGTGAGAGACGGTCGGGCCGTTCCGTCCGCCTATCGATTCGAAGACGTGGCGATGGTCGAGAGAATCCAGCAGAACCTGGTGCTGTTCAATAACGATCGGATCAACCCCCGCAAGAGGTGGGCGGAGGTTCAATTGCTCGACGGCTCCCGGGTGACGATGACCGGGTTCGGCTTTACTTCGCAGCCGACGCTGACCATCCGCTTCTACACCGTTCGCCGATTCGAGCTGGATACGCTGTGCCGGCCCGAGTATCGGACGATCAACGAGCCGATACGCGAGCTGCTTCGGGCGATCGTCGATTCGCGGTTCAATATGGTCGTCATCGGGGCCACGAATACAGGCAAGACCCACTTGATCAAGGCGCTGATCGCCGCCATGCCGGACGAGGAGAGGCTCGTGACGATCGAAGGCCGGTACGAGCTGTCCCTGCTGCGGGATTTTCCGGACAAGAACGTCATCGAATACGAAGCCGACGAAGAGGACCCGCTGCACGGCTCGAAGCAGGCGTTTAAGCTCGCGCTTCGCCAATCCCCGCAACGGATCTGCCATGCGGAGATTCGCGACGAGGACGCCAATATCTATGTCAGGGCCTGTACCCGCGGGCATGAAGGAAGCGTCACTTCCGTCCATGCGAACGCGCTGGAGGACGTGCCGGAAGCATTGACGGACATGTGCATGCTCGACAACCGCGGAATGAACCCGGTCCGGCTGACGAAGCGGATTACCGAATACGTGACGCAGATCGGCTTCGAGATGAGGATGGTCGGTTCGTCGCGCAAGCTCGTCCGAATCGGGGAGTTCGAATGGCGCGAAGGAGAAGCCGTCGTTCGCGACTGGGTGCGGTATGACGAAGAAAGCGGAGAATGGAAGCTCCCGCTGAATTGCTCCCCGAAAGCGAGGGAGAGGCTGGGACGATACGCGCCGGAAGCTTGGAAGAAATTGCGGCCAATGGTTCAGGCGGGGAAGGGGGACTGAGCGGCCAATGGGAATCGAGACCGCGCTCCTTCTGCTCGCCGTGTTCGTTTTGCTTTACGCTCTGCTGCGGATGGGAATCGCCTTATTTTCCGATCATGCGGCAAGGAGACGCCGGCTCCGCTCGAACCGGGAGCCCGTTTGGAGCCGGTACGCGGGACGGTTCCTTTCCCGCTTCGGCAAGCCTTACGACCATCTCGCGGACTTGCTCGCGGCATCCGGATGGAAAAGCCGAGCCGAAGGGTTCGCTCTCTTGTCCGTTGGGCTTGCCATAGCCGGAATAGCAGTCGGGGCCGCGCTTTTCCATTCGTTCCGTTCAACGGTGTTGCTAGCCGCGATGCTTGCTTTGCTCCCTTACAGTCTGCTTCGCATGAGGCTGATCAAGCGGCAACTGGCCGTCCGATTGGATTTTTTGCCGGCTCTCGAGCTGTTCTACCAGTGCTACCTCGTCACGGGACGCAGCCACGTTCGCATCGCGCTGCAGCGCGCCGTCGAGGAAAGAAGGCTCGCCGGCGAGGCGCAGCTCGTGTTCGAGCAGCTGTATCTTCAGCTCTGCGTCCACGAGGACGATGAAGCCAGCCTTCGACGGTTCGCGCTCGCGATCGGGAGCGTATGGGCGGATTATTTCTGCAACATGCTTCGGGTCGCGCTCGCCGAGGGCAACGACATCGCCGACAACCTGAAGGAGCTGATCGGAGACATGCGCAGCTCCCGATTGGAGGATCAGAAGGAGCGTCATCGGCTGCTTGAGATCCGTATCGCCAACTTTTCCCCGGCGCTCTTCTTCGGTTTGTTCATCGGCATCAACATCCGCATGAATCCGGAGGCGAGCTACCGGTACTACCTGGCGGATGCGGGAGGCAGAGGGATGCTGCTCAATGCGGTCGTCATGCTGTTCGCGTCGCTGCTGATGGGAATCTATTTGTCCAGGAGACGACTGTAGGAGGGGGCGAAACGGATGGCTTCGTATGATCAAGGGATGTTCGGCCTGATCGGCTGGATCGTTCAGCTCGCGATAGGGGCTGTCGGCTTCGCGATCGTGCTGAGATTGCTGTTCGAGCGCCGCCCGCGTTGGAGAACGGCTCGGAGAGGAATTCATGCGGACAACGTCCCCAAGTGGTGGCTCCGTCTGACAGGGAGCTTGACGGAGAGCTCGGCGTTGTCGGAGAGAAGAACGCTGCTGGCGGGCTGCGGAATCCGAATCGAACCGGAGCTTTATCTTGCTTCCAGAAGGAGCTTGCTGGCGTTCCTTCCCGCGCTCGCCCTGCTGGCGCAATGGCAAGGAGGCAAGGCTATCCCGGCCGTTTATGGATGGTACGCGCTTTTTGCGGCTTGCGCTTTATGGGCTCTCGCGCTGTTCGACAGGGCTGCGCTGGAATCCTACAAGCAGTACCGAACCGACCGAATTCGCAAGGAGCTCGTCGTCGTCAGCAGCCAGCTGCTCTACTACGAAGGTTCGAAGCTGCACCTTCACGGCAAGCTGCTGAGATGCCTGCCGTACACGAGAGTGCTGCGGAGCGAGATGCAGCTTCTGCTCAACGAATGGTACCACGACGCCGATCTGGCGCTGAATCGGTTCAAGACAAGAATCGGAACGGGGGAAGCTTACGGGTTCGCGGAGACGCTCCGGGCGCTTCGCATGAATGAAGGGGAAGCGGTCTACGAGATGCTTCGCGAAACTCTCCGGGAATACAAAGCGAAGATCGAGCTCTCCAAGGCGGGGCGCAAGGAGACGGCCTCGTATTTCCTGTTCGTCCTCGCGGGAATTCCGATTCTCTACAGCTTTCAAATTTTCATCTATCCCTGGGTTCAGGAATCCCAGAAGCTGTTCGATAAGCTGGGCTCTTGAAGGATAACGCGGCCGAGGAATGATAATGGCCGAAGGTGCGGTTCTCGAAGGGAGGTGAGTGCATGAGGAATATCCTGATCACCGTCATGATGCTGATCGTGGTCGCGCTGATGTTCACCAACATTATCGCGGAAGACAATACCGGAACGAGAGCTCGTATCACGACGCAAGGGACGACGACGAATACGACTCTGGGTAATCTTCAGCCTTAATGGGTCTTTGCGTTGGCTGAGAGAGGAGGGCAACCCCTGCGTCGATCTTCCTATCTCTCTCGCTCTCTTAGCCGGCGGAATCGGGTTTAATGCGAAGGAGGAGGCGAGAGCCATGAGGCAAATCTTAATGACCGTTCTCTTGATCGCGACGGTCGTCACGCTGTACCTCGGCTTCAACGCGGGAGATGACGGAGCCGAATCCAGGCTGCAGGGGTCCGCGACAAGAATGTCGGACGGAATCTCGCGGATCAGTCCATGAAGCAGATCCTTGTCTTCCTGTTGTTCTCCGGCATGTTCTGCTGGCTGATGTTCTCGCCGGTCTACAAGCATGTGCTCGTTCTCCGGCAAGCGCTGCTACAGCAGGAAGCCGATTATTTGCTGGAGGTCGGGGCAAGCGGCCGCTACGGTTATATCGACGAGGCTCTGATCGCGGAGTCGATGGCGAGACTTGAGGAGAGCGGCTTCGAGCCGGACAAGCTGGAATATGAGGTCGGCTCCGCGTCCGGCGCGGAGGCCGGCAATGCCTCGATGCCTCTTGCCCGAGGCGAGGGCATCAAGCTGATCATTCGTTATCCTTACGATGGCTTGCTGAACATCGACCGGCTCATCGGAATAGAACCGGACGACGATGCCTTTCTCTCGGCAAGCGGAATGAAGATGAGCGAATACGTGCCGTGACCTCCTTTCCATAGAGGAGGTTGACGGCCTATTAACGGGAGGCTTTATGCACAAGCTCGTTTTTGTCGTCCTTATGCTGACCCTTTGGTGGTTTCTCCAAGCGGTGCAACTGGACGAGGAACTGGCCTTGTCCGTCGTTCATGAGGGCAAAAGAGCGGTTGACCGCGCCGCCCATGCCGCCGCCCAGCAGTTGGACGACGAGAAGCTGGAGCTCGGCGTGTTGGCCATCGATAGCGAAGAAGCGGTAGCCGCGGCCAGGCTGTACCTTCGCGAGAACCTGAGGCTGGAGCCGGACCTGACGCCTCGCGCGGACGGTTACCTTAGGGACGCCGTCGAGGTGAAGGTGTTGGACATCGTCGACGAGACGAAGCCGTTCCCGTACGTTTACCGGAACGAGCAGTACGATTACGAGGTCGCTTTTCGCCGTCCCGGGGTCGTGCTTATCGTGAACATCGTCTACCCGAGAGTCTTCGCGGCGCTTCCCCCGATCGAGTGGGAGCTGAAGGGAGCGGCGGAGTTGGTTTATTAGGTAGGGAGCTCGGCTTGCTTCTCGGCGGCGCGCCGATGTATGGTGCTTCTTACCGCAAGCATTTCGCACATTGCTCCGCATGTTCGCCAATGTACGGAAGGGACGTTAGTCGATATTTTCGACGATCTCGAACTCATCAGCCGCTTCGGAAGAGACGTTAGTCGATATTTTCGACTATCTCGCTCTAATCAGCCGCTTCGGAAGGGACGTTAGTCGATATTTTCGACTATCTCGCTCTAATCAGCCGCTTCGGAAGGGACGTTAGTCGATATTTTCGACTATCTGGCTCTCAACTGCCCCTACGGAGAATCGGTTAGCCGATATAAATCTCTATCAACCTTCGTCGACTCTCCCCAACCGCGACTCTGCCTGACCGCCGCTCTCCCAACCGCGCCCCAACGTCGCTCTCCCATCTTCAACCCTTCCGAATTCCCCAACTCTCCCTAATCCGATTTCCGCCGAACGCATTTTGCCAACAACGAAGTTTTCTCCGCCCTATTATCGCTCTCTTTTCCAGCCGAGTTGACTTTGCGCTCCCATCTCTGCTGTAATCAAAGGACAGTCCCATGAACGAAGGAGACGGAGAGATGGACGAGATTCAGCGCGAAGAGTTGGCGGGCCGGAGAGCTCGTTTGCAAGCCTACATGGAGCAAGAGAACATGGACGGCTGCCTGGTGACCCAGAACGTGGGATTGTATTACTGGACAGGCTCCATGCAAAGCGGCTATTTGTTCATTCCGCGAAGCGGAGAATCTACATACTATGTCAAGAAAAGCTTGGTACGTGCCTTGAAGGAGGCCGGCGTGCGAACGGTCGAGCTCGGCAGCTTCCGGCAATTCGGAGCGAAGCTGGCCGCGGATTACCCGGAGACGTTCGCGGCGGGAGCTCCCGCCATCGGGGCCGACCTGGACGTCCTGCCCGCCCAGCTGTTTTTGCGGCTGCAGGATGCCGTTCCCTCGGCCATGTGGAAGGACGCTTCCTCGATCATGCGCAAGACCCGAAGCATGAAGACGGCCTCGGAGGTTGCCGCCATCCGGCGAGCGGCCAGAATCGCCGCCGACGCTCTCGAGGAAGGATTGCAGCAACTAAAAGAAGGCATGACCGAGCTTGAGCTTATGGCGATCATCGAGAATTCCATGCGCCGGCAAGGCCATATCGGCCTTATGCGCATGAGAGGATACAATCAGGAGATCATGACCGGAGTCGTCGCCGCCGGGGAAGCGGCCGCGGTCCCGACCTACTTCGACGGACCGGCGGGAGGCCTTGGCCTCGGAGCTTCGGCTCCGCAGAGCTCTTCCGCGAGGCCGATTCGAAGAGGAGAGCCGATCCTGCTCGATATCGGCTGCTGCGTGGACGGCTATACGATCGATCAAACCCGTACGGCCGTCATCGGCGAGATGCCGAAGCCTCAGCTCCGGGCGTATGAGGTATCCGCAGCCATCATACGCAAGATCGAGCGGATGCTCCGCCCCGGAGAGCTTCCGGAGAAGCTTTATCAAGCGGCGCTCGATGAAGCGAAGGCGAGCGGCCTTGCCGATCATTTCATGGGATTCGGAGCCGATCAGGTGAAGTTTCTCGGTCACGGCATCGGTCTTGAGGTCGACGAATGGCCGGTGCTCGCCCGAGGCTTCAACGAACCGCTCGAACCCGGAATGGTGCTCGCCATCGAACCGAAGTTTACTTTTCCGGGAATCGGCGTCGTCGGCATCGAGAATACGTATCTCATTACCGTGGATGGCTTCGATACGCTAACCGTCAGCCCGGAGAAGCTGTACGCACTCTAGAATGCATGCCAAAACAGACTTGCCAAGCGAGGACGATGCCCGGTCTGCCTGTTAGACTGGGCTTATTTGTCTATGATCCAAACGAATATAAGCAGAGCGAGTTACTTGGTATTTTCGCCGACTGCCCTTGACATAAGCTCATAATGAATGTACACTAACTTACATTATGTAAGTGGTTATGAATCTACATTATCGATACTCCCCTCGCTCTTTCGCTGCCGAATCCCATTCCGGCGGGCGATAGACCGGGGAGAGCGACTTTCGTATCCTAGACCAACGATTGCAGGTGATCCTACATGATTTCTACAGACATCAAACGCATCTTAATGGATAAAATGACTCTTATTCAAAATCCCGGCCTCCACAATCTGATTTTGGTCGGTCCGGTCAAGCTTCCGATCCAAATGGGGGATCGCGTAGCGGAATTCAAGTGGTATACATGGCTGGAATCCAAGGATCCGGAAGCGACTCCGGAGTCCGTCCTGGATTCGCTTAAGACGATGAATCTGGCGGACCTTCAGCAATCCTCCGTTCTCGTTTACGGGGATTTCGAGCATTCTCCGGAGGCTCTGGTCCGAATGCATAGCATTTGCCATACCGGCGACATCTTCGGAAGCAAGCGCTGCGACTGCGGGTACCAGCTTCGCCAATCTCTTCGGATGATCGCCGAGCACGGCAGCGGCGCTCTCTTCTACCTGGCTCACCACGAAGGGCGCGGAATCGGCCTTTTCTCCAAGTCGCTGGCTTACCTTCTGCAGCAAGAAGGACTGGACACGGTCGAAGCGAACGAGGCTCTCGGCTTCGAGGACGACAGCCGCTCTTACGAGCAGCCGATTCGCGTGCTGGAGACGCTGCGTTCCCGTCCGGTCACGCTGATCACGAACAACCCCCGCAAGCTCGCTTCCTTGAAGAAAAGCGGACTTGCGGCGGAGGGACACCTTCCGCTCTGGGGAGACATTTCGGATTACAATCGTTTTTACCTGGCGACCAAGGTGGCGAAGTCCGGGCATATTCCGCAGGAAACCAGAGCCATGGCATAAATCTTAGAGACGGCTCTCTTGGGCGGGACAGGCACCTAGAAGCTTTCAGACATCGAAGAGAACATCACAGAGAGGCGGGAAAGTCGGCATGCTTGTTCAGGCGGACGTCTGTATCGTCGGAGGAGGTCCCGCAGGAGCTCTGCTAGGCTATCTGCTCGCTAAACGCAGCGTATCCGTCGTTCTGGTCGAACGGCACGCCCGCATCGACAAAGAATTCCGGGGAGAGCATCTTACGGCGGACGGAGAAGAGATTCTGGTCCGGCACGGATTGTTCGACAAAGTCGCCCAAGAAGGGCTTCTGCCCATGAAGAGAGTGGAGTATTGGCAGCGAGGCGAAGCGAGAGAGGTGCTGCTGCCCGACCCGGAAGCGGGCGAAGCCCATATGAGCATCCACGTTCCTCAGCGAAGCCTTCTTGGAGCGATCCTAGGCCAGGCGAAGCCGCTGCCGTCCTTCCGATTGCTCATGGGCACGTGCGCCAAGGAATTGCGACGCGACTCGGAAGGGCGAACGATCGGGATCAAGGCCATAAAGAACGGAGAGGAGATCACGATCGCAAGCTCGGTTGTCGTCGGGGCCGACGGACGCCATTCCGTTATCCGCCAGCGGGCGGGCATTGCTTCGACGGTTAGGAAGCACGGCTTCGACCTGCTGTGGGCGAAGGTTCCCCAGCCGGAGGGTTGGGAGCCGGTCATTCGCAACGCGCTCTCCGGGGATCAGCCGATCTCCTTGTTCACGCAAACGGGAGGCTTTATTCAGATCGGCTGGAATATCCCGGAGGACTCGTATCCCGCGCTTCGGAAGGGGCCGATCGAACCGTTCCTGAGGAGATTCGTCGAAGAGTATCCCGACCTGGAGGAGACCATCCGCAAGCGCATCGTATCCTGGTCCGACTTCACCTTGCTCAAAGTATACAGCAGCTACAGCGAGACGTGGGCGCAAGACGGAATTGTCATTATGGGGGATGCCGCGCATACAATGAGTCCAACCGGGGCTTTCGGAATTAACTGCGCGCTCAAGGACGCGGACGTTCTGGCCGAGCTGCTGCTCCGGACGGATCTAAGCGGACCGGCCGGAGCCGAGTCCTTAAGGGAATTCGAACGGCGGCGCCGCGAGGAGATCAATCTTTTTCACCGGCTTCAACAGGAGAAGGAGAACGCCTACTCGAGTCATTTTCGCTAAGATCTAGGTATTTAGTCGTTCATTCTCGCTAGGAATCTCGTAAAATTTCATTCCTTATTTGCATTCTATTCCTAATCTTTAGTAGGATAGAAGCAAAACCGCAGCACAAGGGAAGGGGAAACACGATGCTAAAGCTGGGAGAGAAAATTATCGTTGTCGGCGACCGCTACGAACAGAATCTTCCCGTCGGAGAATACGGCTATATCATCGCTTACGACCGCAATACGGACAGCGTATTTGAATATATCGTTCGAATTCCCAAGGCGAATCGCCAATTCTACGTTTCCGGCGAGGACGTCGAGCTCGAAGAGACTCTACTAAGCCAGGAAGCGGACCGGATCGAGCGCGAGGCCTTGATCGATTTCGCTTTGGCGACTCGCAACGAGGAGCTGTTCCGACGGATCATGAACGGGGACGAGGCGGCCGAGCCGGAGAACGAGAAGGAAGTGCAGTCTCGCGAGGACTTCATTCGCCAAGTCAATTTGAAGGCTTGGATCTAAGCGAACGGACCGTATAGGGTTTGAAAAAGAACACCCGGGCAGAACGCGATTTTGGCGGACTGTTCGGGTGTTTTCTTTAGGATCGCCATGCGCTGCGGTCAGCGTCCGATGCCGACGGCGGCCGGCACGGGGACGGGAGAAGGACGGCCGAACAGGTAGCCCTGCAGCAAGGGGATGCCTGCGCGGCGAAGATATTGCCATTCTCCTTCGTCCTCGACTCCCTCCGCGAGGACGACGCCGTGGAAGCGGGAGACTCGTTCCAGAATATCATCGATATGCCGCATCTTCTCCGTATCGCGATGGCAGCCCGAAACCCACTTGCGATCCAGCTTGACGTAGTCGGGCTGAAGCGTCTCCATTACGTCGAGGGTCGCGTATTTCTCCCCGACGTCATCCATGGCGAGACGAATTCCTTCGCCGCGATAAGCTTCGAAGACGTCCAGCAGATGCTTCTTGTTATCGAGACGCTCGGTCTCCACCACCTCGAAGACGAAATCCCGGGGGTCCATCCCGTACTCTTTAATGGATCGGAACGTGTCTTCCAGACAGGAGGCCGGACGGTACAGCGAGGAAGGAAGAAAGTTGATGAATTTCTTGATTCCCTGCGGCAGATGACTGGAGGCCAGTCGGATGGCCGACAGTCTTGCTTCCCTGTCCAGGAAGGAATGGAGTCCGGACTCCCGGGCGGCTTCGAATAGCTCGGCCGGCCGAAACGGAGCTTGCTCGGGCAGAGGGCGCAGCAGAAACTCGTAGCCGATCGGGGTTCCGTTCGGCTGGACGACGGGCTGCATATGGCTGGTGAACCTCTTGTTCGCGATGAGATCGACGATTCGGTCCCGTCCGACTCCCGCGAACAGGAATTCGATCGGCAGCCATCCTTCGTCCTCCGGCTCTTGCGGAGCGGCGCTTTCGGAATGAAGCGCCGTCTCCGAGTCCGCTTCGTCGTCGTATATAATGCGGCATCGCAAGGAGAGAGGAGCTTGTCCGCTCGTCTTGCGCTGCAGCTCGTTGATCAAGCGAAGGAAGGCGCTCTCCTTCGAGAAGGGAACGGACCAGACGGGACAATCGCCCGGATCCCGGGGCGGGCCGACGAGCTCGTCCAGGAGCGCCCGGGCCCCGAGGTCGTCGGAGGCCAGCTCCAGCAGCCCTTCGTCGCGAAGCGGAATATGGCGGTTGCGTACGTGATATCGGGGCATGGCGATCTCCTCCTAAGTCTAAAGGCATTATCCGTATTATTACCCAAGAGGAGCGCGAATGAACCGAAGAAATAACGGGGCGGCGCCTTCCGCCGGCAAATGGGCGCGTATCCTTGCGTATCATAGGGATCATTGAGTTAAACCCGCTTGTTCGATATAATAATTAGAATGATTGGACAAAGAACCCGGGGAGGAAATACTTAGCATGAGCATTACGGTCAAGGACGTCGAACACGTCGCGAACCTGGCCCGCCTCGAGCTTACGGAAGCCGAGAAGGAACAGTTCACCGGCCAATTGAACGCGATTCTGAAATACGCGGAGAAGCTTAACGAGCTGAATACCGACGGCATCGAGCCCACGAGCCATGTCCGTCCGATGTATAACGTCATGCGCGAGGACAAGGTCGCCGAATCGCTGCCGATCGAGAAGGTGCTGCTTAACGCGCCGGACGAAGAGGACGGGCAGTTCAAGGTGCCGGCCGTTCTGGAATAAGACATCAATAGGGAGGAATTATTTTGTCGTTGTTTGATCTGCGGTTGTCGGAAGTACATAACCGCCTTCACCATAAAGACCTGTCCGTCTCCGAGCTGGTCGACGCGTCGTTCAAGCGGATCGGCGAGACCGACGAACGCATCGGGTCGTTCCTTACTCTGAATGAAGAAGCGGCTCGCCTGGAGGCGCGCAAGCTCGACGATAACGCTTCCGCCGAACGCGGAATCCTGTACGGGCTTCCCGTCGGCGTCAAAGACAATATGGTGACGGAAGGCTTGAGAACGACGTGCGCCAGCCAATTTCTGTCCAATTACAATCCGATCTATGACGGGACGGCCGTCTCCAAGCTGCGCGAAGCCCAGTCTGTCATTATCGGCAAGCTGAACATGGACGAATTCGCGATGGGCGGCTCGAACGAGAATTCGGCGTTCAAGGTTACCCGCAACCCGTGGGACCTAAGCCGCGTGCCCGGCGGCTCGAGCGGCGGCTCGGCGGCGGCCGTGGCGGCCGGTCAAGTCTATTATGCCCTCGGCTCCGACACGGGCGGCTCGATTCGTCAGCCGGCCGCTTACTGCGGCGTCGTCGGCCTGAAGCCGACCTACGGGCTTGTCTCCCGTTACGGCCTTGTCGCCTTCGCCTCCTCGCTGGACCAGATCGGTCCGATCACGAAGAACGTCGAGGACGCGGCCGTCGTGCTGCAAGCGATCGCGGGCCACGACCAACGCGATTCGACGTCCGCGAACGTCGAAATTCCCGACTATCTGTCGCAGCTGACGGGAGACGTGAAGGGTCTTCGGATCGGCGTGCCTAAGGAATACCTGGGCGAGGGCATCGATCCGCAGGTCAAGCAGCGCGTGATGGAAGCCCTGAAGCAGTTCGAATCGCTCGGCGCCGTCTGGGAGGAAATTTCCCTTCCGCATACGGATTACGCCATCGCGACTTATTATTTGCTGGCTTCTTCCGAAGCATCCTCCAACCTGGCGCGTTTCGACGGCGTTCGCTACGGCGTAAGAGCCGAGAATCCGGACAACCTGATCGATCTGTACCGCCGTTCCCGCAGCGAAGGCTTCGGTCCCGAGGTCAAGCGCCGGATCATGCTCGGCACGTACGCGCTCAGCTCCGGATACTATGATGCCTACTACAAGAAGGCCCAGCAGGTTCGCACGCTTATCAAACAGGACTTCGACCAGGCGTTCGAGAAGTACGATATCATCGTCGGGCCGACCGCTCCGACGGTCGCGTTCCCGATCGGCGCCCAAGTCGGCGACCCTCTGACGATGTACCTGAACGATATTTGCACCATTCCGGTGAGCTTGGCCGGCGTTCCGGCCATCAGCGTTCCGTGCGGATTGGCGGACGGAATGCCTGTCGGCCTGCAAATCATCGGCAAGCCGTTCGACGAAGCCACCGTGCTTCGGGCGGCGCACGCCTACGAGGAATCGACCGATCATCACAAGCTGCGCGCCGCGCTGTAATTGAATTGAGGAGGAGCACACATGTCCATCCTGGCCCCATATGAAACGGTAGTCGGTCTGGAGGTCCACGTCGAGCTGCACACGAAGTCGAAGATCTTCTGCGGCTGCTCGACGTCCTTCGGGGCGCCGCCGAATACGCATACCTGTCCCGTCTGCCTGGGACACCCCGGCGTTCTGCCGGTGCTGAACCGCCAAGCGGTCGAATACGCGATGAAGGCCGCCATGGCGCTGAATTGCGAGATCGCCGAGTGGTGCAAGTTCGACCGCAAGAACTACTTCTATCCGGACTCTCCCAAGGCTTATCAGATCTCCCAATACGATCAGCCGATCGGAGCGGGCGGATGGATCGATATCGAAGTGAACGGCAAGACGAAAAGAATCGGCATCACCCGCCTCCACTTGGAGGAGGATGCCGGCAAGCTGACCCATATCGACGGCGGGCTAGGCTCCCTCGTCGACTTCAACCGCGTCGGAACGCCGCTCGTCGAGATCGTCTCCGAGCCGGACATCCGCTCTCCGGAAGAAGCGAAGGCTTATCTGGAGAAGCTGCGCGCCATCATGCTTTATTGCGACGTCTCCGACGTGAAGATGGAGGAAGGCTCGATGCGCTGCGACGCGAACATCAGCCTTCGTCCGCACGGGCAGGAGAAGTTCGGCACCCGCGCGGAGCTGAAGAACATGAACTCGTTCCGCGGCGTCCAGCGCGGCCTCGAGTACGAGCAAATCCGCCAGGCGGAAATTCTTGAAAGCGGCGGGGAAGTCGTTCAAGAGACGAGAAGATGGGACGAATCCCAAGGCAAGACGTTCAGCATGCGCGGCAAGGAAGAAGCCCACGATTACCGCTACTTCCCGGATCCGGACCTCGTTCGCCTGCACATCGACCAGGAATGGCAGAGCCGGGTCCGCGCCTCCATTCCGGAGCTGCCGGACGCGCGTCAAGCCCGGTATACCGAGCAGTACGGCTTGCCGTCCTACGACGCGGGCGTGCTGACCGCTTCGATGAAGCTTGCGGACTTCTTCGAGGAGAGCCTGAAGTACACGAGCGACGCGAAGGCTTCCGCGAATTGGATCATGGGCGATCTGCTCGGCTACCTGAACTCGAACGGCCTGGAGCTCGACCAGGCGAAGGTGACCGGCCAAGGGCTCGGCGAGATGATCGGCCTCATCGAGAAGGGGACGATCAGCTCCAAGATCGCCAAGACCGTCTTCAAGACGATGATCGAGACCGGCAAGGCTCCTCAAACGATCGTCGAAGAGCAGGGCCTCGTGCAGATCAGCGACGAAGGCGCGATCCTGGCCATCGTCGACAAGGTGATCGCGGCCAACCCGCAGTCGGTCGAGGACTTCCGCGGCGGCAAGGATAAGGCGATCGGCTTCCTTGTCGGGCAGATCATGAAGGAAACGAAGGGCAAAGCGAATCCGGGGCTCGTGAACAAGATGCTGATGGATCGTTTGAAATCATAACCACACGAAGAAGCGGCGGCCCTGCATCCGGGGAAGCCGCTTCCGTTTACCATCCGGTAAAGGAGACTGTCTCATGAGAATAGAACGGCTGCAATTGAGCGATCGAAACGCGGCGGAGGAGCTATGGAGCCTTCAACACTCGGCGTATCGAATCGAAGCGCAGCTGATCGGAGTGACCGATCTTCCTCCGCTTCACGATACGATCGATATGCTGCGGGGATCTTCCGACGTCGTATTCGGCGCAAGGGACGAGTCGAATGAGCTTGTCGGCGCCGTCGCCGTCGAAGAAGGAGAACATGAAAACACGATCAGCAAGCTAATGGTGCATCCGAACGCCTTCCGGAGAGGAGTTGGATCGCGACTGCTGAAACACGCGCTCGCCGCGTATCCTGAAGAGAAGACGTGGCTCTTGACGGCGGAGATCCGCAATAAGCCCGCTATAGCCTTGTACGAGAAAGCGGGCTTCCGGGCGATCGATACGCTGAAGCCGCGCGAGGATATCACCTTGCTGCTCATGCGGCTGGAAGAAAGCTCCTAGTCTCGAGTCTAGGCTTGCTCCCCGTCGGCAAGCCATTGTTGCTTGGAAAATCGGTATGATAAAATTCAAACTGGAGCTGAAAAGCGGATGGAAGATCCCTGGTCGATTGATAACTGGCATCTCGTTCTGCGTTTGATTCTATCCGTGATTCTTGGCGGCTTGATCGGCTTCGAGCGCGAGCGCAAGAACCATGCGGCCGGCCTTCGGACGCATATCCTCGTTTGCCTGGGCTCGTCTTTGATCATGATACTGTCCATTTACGGGTTTACGGACTTCATCGGGCAGCCTAACGTCAATCGGGACCCGGCGCGTTTGGCCGCGCAAGCGATTACGGGAATCGGCTTCTTGGGCGCCGGGACGATCATGTTCACCGGCAAGTCCATTACGGGGCTGACGACCGCCGCGTCTCTCTGGGTCGTGATGGCGATCGGCTTGGCCGTCGGAGCGGGTTTTTACTTCCCTGCGGTCATCTCGGTTCTCCTCGTGCTTCTCGTTCTATGGGGACTGAACATCGTGGAAAAAAGATACGTAAACCTGATGAAAGAGCATCTCTTTACTTTGACCGTGGATTCCGACCTGGTAGCGACGGAGCAGATCGAGATGATTTTCCGCCAGAGGGAAGCCAAGATCTTGCGAATTCACTTCGACGAGCTGGTCGAAGGAATCCACTCGGTCGCGAGCATCCGAATGAGAATGAGCGTGAGACTGTCCCGCACGGAGCTGGCCCTGCCGATCGCGGAGGAGCTTCGGCGAATGGCGGGCGTGACATCCGTGTCCGTGGAATAATAAACGATAGGTAAAATGGAGGTTGACGGAATGAAACAACCGGATAATTGGAATACCCCGCCCGAACCGGGATTCCAGCGAGGGGAGCAGGACTCGCATCCGCCGATGATGCCGCCCCAAGGGTTCGGCCAAGGCTTCTACTCGGGTTCGTATCGACCTAAGAAAAAGTGGCTGGCCGCGTTGTTCTCGATTTTCGTTCCGGGGACGGGCCATATGTATCTCGGTTTAATGTCCAAGGGCATTTACATTATGTTGATGCTGGCATTAAATATTTGCGGAATCGTTTATTTCGCCATCGAGAACGAATATGATAGCAATGTATTGATTATCGTGCTGCTCAGCCTCATGGTGCCGATCCTGTATTTCTATAACTTGTTCAGCGTCATGCAGTGCACGGAGATGGTGAATGAACAGCGTGCCGCAGGATATCGGTCCTTCGGTCCTTTCGGATCCTCCGGTCCGATGGGCACAAACGGACCGGCCGGACCAACCGGACCGACAGGGCCTCAGCCGTGGCAGGATCACCCCTATAACCAAAGGGGCAAGGAGGTTCATCAGGTTCCCGTCGCGGGCATCGTTCTGCTCGTGATCGCCGGGTTCATCCTTTTCCAGTCTTCCCGTTCGGATTGGAGCGATCGATTGCCTCATTCCATCGGCTCGGTGGCCGGGGCGGTCATCTTGATCGGATTGGGAGCTCTCGTTTGGTTCTGGGATCGCAGGGGACATTCCCAGAAGAAGGACTGACGTCGTTCGTCCTTTTCCCCTCATGAAGGAAAGTATTTTCGGGCGTTGGCGTTGCGCTTCCATTGACAATTCTGAAAATAAACCATTAAAATTAGGTTAACTAGTAGGAAAGGCTGTGAAGAGCATGGATTCCAGGGTTCATCATGCCGTGGACCAGCTCAAATCCGGAGGGGTCCGGATGACGCCGCAGAGGTATGCCATACTGCAATTTCTGATGGAATCTCACGTTCATCCGAAAGCGGATGACATTTATCGGGCGCTGTCCCCCCAATATCCGAGCTTGAGCGTGGCAACTGTCTACAACAACTTGAAGCTGTTCGTAGACGCCGGTCTGGTTAGGGAATTGACGTACGGGGACAACTCCAGTCGCTTCGACGCGGATCTGTCCGATCATTATCACGCCATCTGCACCAATTGCGGGACGATGGTCGATTTCGAGCACGAGCCCGTGAGGGAAGTGGAGGACGCGGCGCGGAAGCTGACCGGCTTCGTCGTTCATGGACACCGGATGGAGATTTACGGACTTTGTCCGACATGCGCCAAGATGCAATCCTGAAGGCGAATCCCATATCATTAGAATAGCGCGCGAGAGGTTCAAGCCTTCTCGCGTTTTTATTTGGAACTTTGCGAGTCTCGCATTCGTTTAATTTATAGATCTAGAGAGAAGGAGAGTGTGCGGTTGAACACGATGGCGATGACCGGCCGGCGCCGTCCGCGAAGGCGGCAGGGCCCGATTCTTGCATTCTTATTTATTATGGCTGCCATAGCGGCGGCCATCCTCTACTGGTGGATCTCCGAGCGGCCGAATACCGCCCATGAGACGCCGGAATATCGATCTCTTCCGCACCCTATCATGCTGGACGGGGAATGGAGCGAGATGGGGGCGATAGGACAGGGCGAAGGCCTTCTGATCCCTCTGAAGGTGGCGGAGAAGCTGCTGGGCGATGGAGTGCGTTACGAGGAAGATTCGAAATCGATCATTCTAACGACCGACAAGGCCGTGCTTCACTTTAAGGCGGGGGAGCTCGACGCGACGATGAACCGGAAGCCTTTCACTCTTAGCTTCGCCGCGAAGGAGCAGGACGGGGAACTGTATTTGCCGTTCGCGCCGCTTAAACAACTATTCGGCATACAAGCCGTCGAAGCGGCGACTTCCGGAATCGTGACCCTGCAGATGCCGGACCAATCGATCCAGACAGCCGAGGTGCCGGCGTCTTCGAAGAAGGGAGCCAAGCTGCGAAGCGGGCCGGACAAGTCTTTTCCCATCATCGAAGATTTAGCCGCAGGCACGACCGTGACGGTATGGGGGGAAGAGGACGGCTGGTATAAGCTCCAATCGGCGGAAGGCTTTCTCGGCTACGCCGCGAAGTCGAATGTCGTGCTGGGCGAGATCCGGCGTACGCCCTCCGCGGGCTCCGCGGAGGAGGAGCCCTTTGTCGCTTGGAAAGTGACGGGCGAGAGGATCAACCTGACCTGGGAGCCTGTCTACACGGCGAATCCCGATACGAGCAAGATCGGAGAGCTGACCGGAGTCAACGTCGTCAGTCCGACCTGGTTCGAGCTGAAGGACGGTTCGGGGCAAATCATCAGCAAAGCCGATGCGAGCTACTCCAGTTGGGCTAGAAATAAAGGAATTCAAGTGTGGGCGCTGTTCAGCAACGGGTTCGAGCCGGAACCGACGACCGATGCGCTTGCCACCTACGAGACCCGCATTACGATGATTCAGCAGCTGCTCGCGTATGCGAAGACCTTCAAGCTGAACGGGATCAATCTGGACTTCGAGAACGTCGAGACGTCGGACAAGGACAACTTCGTTCAATTCGTTCGCGAGTTGGCTCCGCTGGCCCACGAACAGAATTTGGTGCTGTCCGTCGACGTAACGCCTAAGTCGAACAGCGAGTATTGGTCCTTGTTCCTTGATCGCCCTAGGCTTGCGGAGGCGGCGGATTTTCTCATCCTGATGGCCTATGACGAGCACTGGGCTTCCAGTCCTGTCGCGGGCTCCGTCGCTTCGCTTCCTTGGTCGGAGCAATCGATCGTTCGGCTGCTCGAGGAGGACGGCATACCGGCCGGCAAGCTGATTCTGGGCATGCCGTACTACACGAGAATCTGGACGGAGACGACTTCGGGCGGAGAGACGAAGGTCTCCTCGAAGACGATGAGCATGGATTCCGTGAAGGAATTGATCGCCGAGAAAAAGCTGACTCCGAAGCTGTCCGCGGACACCGGTCAGAACTACGTGGAATTCAAGGAAGACGGCGCGACCAAAAAAATCTGGATCGAAGACGCCTCCTCCATCGCGAAGAGGGCGGAGCTCGTCAAGAAGTACAACTTGGCGGGAGCGGCCAGCTGGCGGAGAGGGTTCGAGAGCGCGGATATCTGGGCGGCCTTGGACAAGGCGCTGCAATCCCGGCCGTGACGAGCAAGTCCAAGCTGGCGTATAAAAAGGCGACGCAGGGAGTTCAACTCCCTAACGTCGCCTTTTGTTTATCCGGGGGCTCCCCCAAAAGTAATCGGAATACGCTGCAGAGCTTAGCGTCACTTTTGGGGGATTATTAACCGGGGGCTCCCCCAAAAGTAATCGGAATACGCTGCAGAGCTTAGCGTCACTTTTGGGGGATCTGTTCACTTGATAATGTCGGATACGAAATTCTCCAGCGCGGCGAGCTCCGTTATATTCCGGTTGCAGGCTTCGCCGTTCACGCACAAGTAGTTGCCTATCGCCTTGTAATAATCGGGCGAAGCGTTAGCCGGCTTCGACTTCGTGACGGCCGTGAACAAGGCGACTTCCTCCTGCTTCTTGCAGACGAAGCACGTGCCCTTCTTGTGGGTCGGGGTGAATCTCCCTTCGACGCCGACAAGCTTGCCGCCGAGCGGATACGCGAGAAACTGCTTGTTCGTCGCGATGTCGAGCCATCCCAAGTACGTGACGTATCGGAAGTCGATGGCGGACAGGTCGGGCAGCTTTAGCTTCTTGACCTTCGGGAACAGCTTCTTGAGCTGCGCTTCCGTCGTTCGGGGGAATTCCTCTAGGTAAGGCTCGAGCGAGAGAAGGTAGTCCCGGAATTGCTCCTCCGAGTCGTAACGCAGGAAGGCTTCCAAAATCTCCGTCTGAGGCCCGATTGCCTCCGGGAACGCCTCGGCGATTCTCGCCTGCGCGTTTTCCCTTACCGACTTCACGACCTTCGGGTCGTATACCGTTTGGCAGGTTTGCTGAAGCAGCCTGATTTGTTTCTTGATCAGGTTATATTGGTGGTTTCTAATAAATGGTTGGTTCATGTCTTTACAGCCCCTTATTGGAATTTGATAAATCTCCATAAGGTGCAAAGCCCATTATTAGAAACGATATCCTCTTCTTCGGGCGATTCGGTCCACTTTCAAGCTATCGTCCGCCCCATGCAAAGTATCGCCCCTTTATCAGGCTTTGCACGAGTCGTTGCCAGTCCCGGCAATGTGATTTGCCATCCGTACCGACCTCCTTTGCATAAACCATTATAAAGGAGCGTCAACCGGCCGGGCAAATAAAAACGGAGCCGCTTCCCCCGATTTGTCTCCGGGAGAAGCGGCTCTTTTCGTTACTTGACGGCGTTTTAGGAATGAGACAGCGTTTGCTCTTCGGCCGGCACTCCGGTCGTCGCTTCGGCAGGGTCCCAGGTGAGAATCGTGTGGCAGTACATGCACCGGTCCGTTTTGCCGAGCATCTTCGTTCTTTTCCCGCATTCCGGACACTCGATGACCGGCGCGCTCGTGGACAGCATGCCCACCCAGAAGTAAATGATCATGCTCGCCGCGCAGGCCAGCAGTCCGAATACCATGAAGATACCCGCGATGATTTTGCCGACTTGGCCGAACAGCAGGATTCCGCTTGTCCCGAACACCATGAGTCCCATGCCGCCGAACACGAGGAGCAGTCCCCATGTCCGCATCGTCGATATCTTGCTCGCTCTGAATTTCATATGAGATGGCTCCCGTCTTCATATTCGGCATCCGGCAGGAAACCGGAGTTGCTCTGTAGAATAAGAATTTTACGCATGAATTCCATTATATCCTACAAAATGCGTACAGACCACTTTCTCCTTCATTCGTTGAAAGCGGTATTTCTCGCGCGGGGAGGCGACACTCTTGAGCAGGCTGGATACAAGCGGGTTGTTTTATATGGATCTGTTCGGCCGGGAAGAAGGCTTGGAGAGTCTGCTGCTCGTCATCAATCCCTATTCTTACGGAGGATTGATCGCCGGGATGGACCGACTGGTCGTTGCCGTGTTCAACAAGCCGCCCCAGCGCGAGGTGGAGCATTGGATGTGGGGAGAAACCCGAATTCAGGTCAATCGAATTACGCTTGACGGGATGGAGAAGTGGATCACCAGCGGCGAGCATAAAGGAGTCGTCCAATGGATCCTGGAGGGCGACGTTCTTCTGGACCGCAACGGGTATCTGGAGGATCTCCGCAGAAGGTTGACCGTCTGGCCCGCCGAGCTGAAGGAACGCAAAATTTTGCGCGAATTCACCAAGTTTACGAGGACCTATCTGCAAGCCAAAGAGGATTTGAAGAACGGGCAGCTCCTGGACGCGTATAGCAATATTTTATCCGCGCTCCATCATTGGGCCGACATCTCGCTAATCGAAGAAGGAATGCATCCGGAGCTTACCGTCTGGGTCCAGATGAGGCGGGTCAATCCCGGTATCTATAAGCTTTATGAGGAGCTTACGACAAGCTCGGAGACGCTTGAGCAGCGAATCCAGCTCGTTCTGCTCGCCTGCGAGTTCTCGGTTCTCACGAAGATGAGGACATCCTGCGCGCTTCTGCTAAGGATTATCTCCAGCCGGCCCGAGCCTTGGAGCATGCCGGAGCTTCAGAACCATCCGGAGCTGGACGGCCTTCAAGTGGACCTGTCGCTCGTTCTTCAGAAGCTGGTCATGAAAGGCTATCTTCGCGAGACGGTGAAGTCGCAGCGGGAGACGGGACTCGGAGTAATGGAGGTCCGCTACGCCCCCGCCTATGGGGATTAAGGAACAGGGTTATTTTCCGGGCCGATGCCGAGGGGAATAACCTTGTTCTATTTTTAGTTATTCAGAATTATTAAGTTGCACGCTTATTCATTTCTGAGTAACCGCCGCAAAGCTTCATCGACGTTTAAGGGAGACGAATGCGGTTTTGCTTGTATGGAGGATTGAAAGATCGGGGGCAAGAACGTATAATCATGATAACGATTCTCATTATCACGATAGAGCAGAGTGAAATGCAAGAGCCATAGGAGATGACTTCATGTTCAAAGATCAGAGGCCGCAAGGCGGGAAAGTGCTCTTCCACTTCTCGTCCATTGCCGTCCTTGAAGATAATACGATCTTTACCGCTCCGGCCGGGCGCAACGTCTGGAAAGCGAACGAGGCGGGCGGATGGGACAGCTGCGCGTCAGGGCTTCCGGAGAACGCACATATCAATCGGCTGCAGCGGCAATCCGATCGGTTGTTCGCCTGCACGGACGAAGGGCTTTTTCGCTTGAAGAACGAAATCTGGACTCCGGAAAAAATGCCGATCAATTGTTATCAATACAAGGAATCGGGCGGCCTGACTTTCGCGGCGACGGAGCACGGCTTGTGGTGCCATACGGCAAGGGGCTGGAAGAACACGGCGTTCTCCGGTCATGCCGTATATGATTTCCTTTATACGCCGAACTTTATCTATCTGGCGATGGATTGGGGAATCGCTATGTACGACCGCTTTACGTGCTCCTGGGAGCAGTTCGCTCTCGGTTCCCGGATCCTAAGCTTGGGTTCGTTCCAAGGGCGTCTCCTCGGAATTACGGAGAATGGGGAGCTGGCAGCCGGGAACGGCAGAGGCGGCTTTGAGAGAATAAGGTTTGAAGGAATGTTTATCTTCAAAATCGTTCAAGCGCAGGGCGGCGTATATTTGTGCACGGATCGGGGATTGTATCGATTGGGGGAACTTCGCCGCCAATGGATGGCCGTATCGGTAAGCCTCGGTTCGCCCGTTACGGATATCGCGGTAAAGGGCGCTCTCCTATACGCGGCTACTTTGAACGAAGGCGTTCAGATGATCGAGATCGGCCGGGAGCCCGGAGAAAACTGAAAATTACTTCTTTAATAATAGCGTTGACGAGCGCATTGCATCTGTGTTAAATTAATTCTCGCCGCCGCAAGAGCAAGCGCGAACGGCAAGCACGAAGCAGGTCGCAGGCAAGTCGCCGATGAGGCGATAGCGGCAAGGAAGAAATTACCTGTTGCAAACGCCTAGCGTACTGTGGTATATTATAAAAGTCGCCGCTGAAAAGCGAACGACAAAAAGAAACAAACTTGTTCCTTGAAAACTGAACATCGAGCGTAATGAAATACAGTCGAGCAGG
>NZ_JACJVQ010000032.1 GCF_014212135.1 Cohnella thailandensis | reverse complement strand
TGACTTATGGGACAGCCTCTTCCCTTAACGCGCCATTTTATTATGCTTTGATAAAAATCGCTTCGCCCGCTGCCGTGGCCCAATCTCCGACCGGCGATACTTTGTAGTTCACACCGCTCTTCAGCTCTCCGCCGTTCTGAAGATCGAATACGCCGGTTGCCCCCTTCCGGGTCTGCACCCGGTATTGCGCCGTCCACTCCGAGCCGTCGTCCCCTTCCAGCTTCACGGATCGGAAGGCGAACAGCTCGTCTCCCGGATCGCCATTCAGCGTAACCGTTAACGTCTTGGCGTCCGTCGCTTGCGCCGAAGCGATGACGAGCGGCGCCACGTCGCCGGCGACGAACGAAGCGTTCTTCGTCTCGAACCAGTCCGCGGATAAGCGATAAGCGACTCCCGGCTCCAGCTTCTTGCCGGCCGGCAGACGGAACTTCGGCTCCTGCTTGCCGTCCGTCGATTGAGTGTAGCCGACGTAAGACACCGTCATCGGCTCGCCGCCATCCGGAGTCAATACGGCCGTCCGGTTGCGCAGCGATGGGATGACCTGCAAGGATTTGCCGTTCAGCGTAAGCCCGTCTCCCAAGACGAGCGCGTTCGCGCCGCGGCCGTCCGCGTAGGCGGAGATGATATAGCCGTAATCGACGACGCCTTCGGAGAGAAGGGCTTCGACCTCGAACGTATCGTTTGCGACTTGACGGGCTTGTTCGAATCGAATGAGCTCTCCGCTTCCCGTGAAAGTAAGCTTCTGTTGCCCTTTATAGGTGAGCGTGTAAGATTTGCCTTCTTCCATTGTCGTAACCGGAACGATGTACGTGTTCGCCGAACCTGTCTTCAGGCGGGGCTGATTGACGATCGTCAGACCGCCGTCGAATCGGAACGTCTCCGCCGACCGTTCGATCGTCTTGTCTTCCAGCGTCAGAGGACCGCTCGTCGTGACCTCCAGCGCAATGGAGTTCAGCGCCTTCACGGAGACGATGCGCGCGTTCTCGGAGCGGACGGATGTTTCCGCCTTCACCAGGAGGCGGGCTGCCTCTCCGCGAGCAGCTTGGGCGTTGCCGTCGCTGATCGCTTCCATCCAGCTTCTGGCGGACAAAGCATCCCGCTGCAGCGCCTTGGCGACCATGCCTGCCAGCTCCTGCTCGGAAACCGGCTTGTTCGGCTGGAAGTCGGCTGCCGATAACAGGCCGTTATCGATGGCCGTCTTCGCGTAGTCCGCATACCACTTGCCGTTATGCTCGTTACTTAGCGAAGAGCTCGAAGAGGATGTCGGCCGAAGCCCCAGCGCGAGAACGATCAGCTTAGCGGCTTCCGCTTGAGTGACCGCTTGGTTCGGACGAACCGTACCGTTCTCATACCCTTGTAGAACGCCTTGATCGGATAGCTGCTTGATCGCTTGCGAGACGACGGCATCCATGGCCTCATTCAGGACAATAGCCTTCGTTGCAGCGGTTGGAGTCGCGGCGGATGCGGACACCGGACCTAGGGCGGCGACGCCAATCGCGGCGGCGAGCGTCCATATTGCTATCGTACGAGTTTCTTGCTTCATCGCGTGTATTCCTCCTTGGGATCGTCGGTTTCGTCTGGCTCTTCTCTATCGTAGCGCCAAGGTTTGAACAATCCCGCAAGGAGAGATTAACAATTTATGAACGGCGGCATAACAATTCCGCCTCTCAGACGGTGAAGCGATACCCTGCGCCCCATACCGTCTCGATAAATTGCGGATCGGAGGGCATAGCTTCGATCTTCTCCCGGACCCGTCGGACGTGCACCGCCACGGTCGAGATATCTCCCGCGGATTCCAGTCCCCAGAGCCGCTCGAATAGCTCCTCCTTGCTGAATACCCGGTTCGGATGCTGAGCCATGAACGCGAGGACGTCGAATTCCCTTGTCGTCAGAATGGCTTCCTCTCCCCGCACGTAAACCCTTCTGGCGGAACGGTCGATCGTCAGCTCGCGGATGCGTATCTGCTCCGAATCCGGCGTCCTTCCCGCCAGCCGCTCATAACGGGTCATATGCGCTTTAGCTCGCGCGATCAGCTCGCTCGGGCTGAACGGCTTCGTGACATAGTCGTCCGCGCCGAACCCGAAGCCGCGGATCTTATCGATCTCCTCGTCCCGGGCGGACACGATCAGAATCGGAACGTCGAGCTTGCTCCGAATCATCCGGCAGAGCTCCAACCCGTCCGCGCCAGGCAGATTCAGATCGAGCACGATGAGATCGTATCGATCCCCGAGCGCTTTCTCCAATCCCTTCGGACCATCGTGGGCAAGCTCGGCCTGCATACCGTTCAATTCGAAGTAATCCCGCTCCAGCTCCGCGATCGGCACTTCGTCCTCAATGATCAAGATTCGTTTCATTCCGTGTCCTCGTTTCCATTATCGGCCAGCGGAAGCCGAATCGTCATTCTCGTTCCTTCGCCTGCAATACTGTTCGCTTTTATCGTCCCCCTGTGGCCTTCCGCGATCTGCTTCGCGATGGCGAGACCGAGTCCGCTGCCTCCCGTTCCGCTGTTACGGGAAGCGTCTCCCCGATAGAACCGCTCGAAAATATAAGGCAGCGACTCCGCGGGAATGCCCGGGCCGTTGTCCGTCACTTCAAGCAGAGCATGGCGGCCATCGATCGCGACGCGAACTTCGATTCTCTTCTCGGGCTTGCTCATGAACTTCGCGCTGTTCTGGATCAAATTATCGAGCGCGCGCTTCAGCTTGGAACGATCTGCCAGGACGGGAATGGGAGCATTCGCCATGACGTTCAGGTCGACCGTTACACCTCTGCCCTCCAGTTCCAAGGCGGCTTCTTCCGCAGCGTCGCGAGCGAACGCCGCCAGATCGATGCGCTCGAACGAATAAGGCTCGCGCCTGAGATCCAACTTGGAATAGAGAAGCAATTCATCGACCAATCGGCCCATCTCGTTCACCTTCGCATAGATGGTCCCGACGTATTTATCGAGCTTGGCCGGCGAATCCGCCACCCCGTCCCGGATCCCTTCGACATATCCTTTGATCGTCGTGATCGGCGTCTTGAGGTCGTGGGAGATTCCCGAGATCAGGCTTTTGCGGTTCTCCTCATATTGAAGCTGCAGCTGAATCGACTCGTTTAATCTCCTTCTCATCTCCTCGAACGTTTGGCTTAGTTGGCCGATCTCGTCGCGAGAATGAGGCTTGAGCTCGAATTGAAGGTCGCCTTCCTTGATCTGCTCGGCCGAGCGCTTCAGCACCTCAAGCGGGCGGATCATCGTCCTCGTGAGGTAGCGATATAGCAGCAAGCCGGTCAGCACGATAACGGCCAGCAGGACCGCGATCAGAATCGGAAGCAGCGTCCGAACGAGCTCCGCGAACGGGCTTCGTTCCTTCATCACGTACAAGCTGCCCATCGAACCGTCCGGGTAAGGGAAGTCGAACTTGGCATAAGAGAAAAACCGGTTGCCGACGTTAAGCGTGCTGCGGATCGACAGATTAGCCGCATCGTAGGCGGGAAGCGCCGACCTCATCTCCGGCTCCCCGATCGACGGCGACGCATAAATCAGCTCATCGTCTCTCCTGACGAATAAGCCGGCCTGCACCATTTTCAACTGTTGATCGTATTGCGCGAGCAGCGCCTCGTCGGTTAGCTGTTCCGAATCCTGCTTGGCCATATACTTGAGATCGAGGAAGATCGTCTCCTCCTCGTCGGTCAACGGATGCAAGGAATAATGGATTTTATAGAATCGGCTGACGCTCTTCATGTCGCCCGTAATCGCAACGGAGAGCAAGTAGGAGATCAACGTGAAGAGGACGACGGCCACGGCGAACACCGTGCTGAAGCTCGCCAACAGCCGAAATCGAATGGACAATCGCCACACCCCTTTCTTAAGTAAGTTTGTCTCGCTTATGGGACTTTCGCCCTTCATGAGAAAGAACCGCTCCTCGCTCGAGAGAAACGGTTCTTCGCTTTATGGCTTGGCGTTCGCCCTCAATCGGCGATGCAGCTCCTTCACTTGCTCCGCCAACTCCGCAACGGGTCCTTCGACATCCGCGTCGCGAATGACCTCTTGAATCTGCAGGGGCCGAACCCGCGACGGCGGAACCCCCCACTCCCCGAGCCATTCCGCCAATTGGGAAGAGGAGCTCGCGTAAACGATGCGTCCCAGTCCTGCCCAGCCGTGGGCCGCGGCGCACATCGGACAATGCTCGCCGGACGTATAAACCGTCGCACGGCTCCGTTCTTCCGCCGTCATATGATTCGCCGCCCATCTCGCCAGCGCGAATTCCGGGTGCTGCGTATGGTCGCCGCCCGCCACGCGATTGCGATCTTCCAGCAGCACTTCGCCTTCTGCGGACACAAGAACGGAGCCGAACGGCTCGTCTCCCGAATTCAGCGCTTGCTCCGCCAGCTCGACGCAACGGCGCAGATGCTTAAGATCGATATCGTCTATCATCGTCGTCCCTCCTGTTATTCCGGTTGCTTTCATGGTAGCATGGGGAGATCGATAGGAGAAATATATAAAACTATCGCTTTAGATAAGGTTTTTCATATAGTCCCGAAAGGAGTGCCCGAATTGGATATTCGGCAACTGCGTTATTTTATCGCTATCGTGGAGGAACGGACGGTATCCGCCGCCGCCAAGCGGCTTCATCTATCCCAGCCCCCCTTAAGCCAACAGTTGAAGGCCATGGAAGAGGAACTCGGCACCCCGCTCGTCGAGAGAAACGGCAAAACGTTGGGGATTACCGAAGCGGGCCATCGGCTGTACGAATACGCCCTGCAGATGGTTGAACTGATGGAAGCGGCCAAGACGGAGGTCCAAGAGGTCGGAAGCGGCATGAACGGCAAGCTGGCGATCGGAGTGAACACATTGTCCGTCGAGGAGCTTCCCGAGCTTCTTCGCCGCTTCCGGCTCCGGTATCCGAAGATCTCCTACAAGATTCAGCAGAGCGAGTCCTCCCACCTATGTCAATTGGTTCGAAGCCGTGCCGTCGAACTGGCGTTTATAAGGCTGCCTCTCGACCTTGGGGACGATCTTGCCGTGCTGCATTTCGATCAGGAGCCCTTCTACTTGATTTCTTCCGGCGATCTTCCGATTGACCTCGACCGGGAAGTCTCCCTTGCCGAGCTTAGCGAGCTGCCCCTTCTGCTTCCGAGCACGCAAGGCTTAGGCGTTCATTATTTGATTCTGAATGCCTTCGCCGAGCTTCAATTGGAACCCAATTTGCTCGGGGAATGCTCGGACATCGCCTTGCTCATGAATCTGGTGTCGTCCGGGTTCGGCGTCTCCATCGTCCCCGAGACGCTGCTCAAGCAGCATCCCGGATATCCTATCGTCTCCCATAAGATAGCCGACGAAGCGGGAATGACGTCTTCCGTCGGCCTTGTCGCTCTCCGGAATCGCCGCCTCTCGAAAGCCGCGCTTCACTTTATCGAGCTGCTTCAATCTAGTGGAGACAAGGGATGAACAAACAAGCCGACTCCCGATGGGAAACGGCTTGTTTGGTGCCTTCCTGGCATAGCCTGGTTCATGGAATGGCCATTGCCGTCCGGATAGCGCGAATGTCCGACTCCAGCTGTTCCTTCAGATTCCACGGATGGTACCAGCCTTTATCCAGCATATACGCGACGATTTGCTCGTGAAGGGCGATGGCGTCGTCCAACTGTTGTTCCAATACGCTTCGGATCTCCGGGGAGATGGCCTCCGTTATGGCCATGGCGTAATTGCGAACGGCGCCCTTGGCCGAATTCAGAAGGTCCGTCGCGATCACTTGATCGGTGATCGTGTGCATGCCCATAAGACGCTCGAGCAGCGGATTCATGACGTAACCTCCTGACGGGCTGCCTCGGAGAGCAGTTTCTCGAACTCTTGAAGATGTCGGGTCGACGCCAGAACGTCTTGCTGCATGATCCTCTTCAAGGCCGGGTCCGATACGAGAAGCTGCATCGTCTTCGATTTCGTCAGGGTTGCCGCCTTGATGGCCGCCAGCTCATGAACCTCGAGGATTTCGTGCAACGCGTAACTCATGGGGAAGCTCCTTTCCAGTAGGGGATCGCTTTAAGGCTTGAGGACAACCTTGATGCAATTATCTTGCCGGGTATCGAAGATCTCGTAACCCCGTTTCGCTTCGCTTAGGGGAAGCACATGGGTGACGACGTCTCCGGGATCCAGCTTGCCCGACTGAATCAATTCGTACATATACGGCATATAGTGAATGACCGGCGCTTGTCCCGTCCGGACGTTCACGTTGCGTTGGAAAATATCCCCGAGAGGAAAAGCGTTGTATCTGCCGCCGTAAACGCCCGTGATCTGGATCGTTCCGCCCTTGCGCACCGACTGCGTCGCGATGAGGAGGCCGCCTATCGCTCCCCCGTGCAGCTTAAGTCCCGAGGCCAGCGACTCCATCGGCGTCATTTTGCCGCTCATGCCCGTGCAATCGATAACGACGTCCGCGCCTCCCTTGGTCATTTCCCGAATCTGCTCTCCCGCATTCGCCGCGGTGGCGCTATTCAAGATCTCGACCTTGTTCGTCAGCTTGGCGTGCTCCAGCCGATACTCCAAATAATCGACGGCGATGACCCGGCCGGCTCCTTTGAACCAAGCCGCCTTCTGGGCGATAAGGCCGACCGGTCCGCAACCGACGACGACGACCGTGTCCCCTTTCTTGACTCCCGCATTGTCGACGCTCCAATAGGCCGTCGGCATCGCATCCGCGATCAGGCACAGCTTCTCATCCGGCAGCTCGCAGGCTTCGGGAAGCTTGAAATGGGTGAAATTCGCGTACGGAACCCGCAAAAACTCCGCTTGACCGCCGGCATATCCGCCCGTCGTTCCCGAATACCCGAAGTAAGCTCCCATCTCGCCATTTTCGTTGGAATTATCGCATTGGCTCTCCAATTGGTTTCGGCAATAATAACAATCCCCGCACGCGATCGTGAAAGGGATGACGACGCGGTCGCCTTTCTTCAGCTTGGTGACCTCGGGTCCTACCTCTTCGACGATTCCCATCGGCTCGTGCCCGATCACGTAATCCTCATGAAGATTCGGAATCATCCCGTGAAGCAGATGCAGATCCGAACCACAGATGGCGGTCGTCGTGAGGCGAACGATCGCATCGTCGGGCTTTACGATCTTTGGGTCCGGCACATCCTTGACGGCCACGTTCTTTATCCCTTGATACGTCACGGCCTTCATGCGGGCGGTCCTCCCTTGGGCTCGTCCGGAGTTCGGTCGAACATCCCTTTGCGGTTCGCGGGGTCCGGGAACAGCTTTTGCTTGGCGATTTCTACGGTATTCACGGCGGACAGCCCGTCCAGCTTGAACTGTTCCTCGAGCTCGTAGGGATGGAACCAATTCTTCCGAACCATGAGCTCGGCGATCTCCCGATGCAGTTGGATTCCCTGCTTCAGCTGGTATTTAAGCAGCGTTCTCGCTTCAGGGCTGACGGCCTCCGTCAACGCGACAGCCGCGTTGCGAACGCCTTCCTTCGCCCGGACGAGAAAATCCGTCGCGAGCGTCATATCCGTCATCTCCGGCATGTTCAACGAATTCGCCGGATCGAGGGCATCCATCCGGATCGGATCCGCTTGATTCGATTCCATGTCGTTCTCCTTCCTTAATTCAAAATCGGGGTTGGCCTGAACTCTGGGATTTCGGATGCGAATTTCGCTTCCGAGTAAATCCGTTGAAGATCGGTTATCGCTTGAATGTTCATTTGCACGTCTTTCTCCATCAGAGCTCGAAGCTCTTGATCGAAGACCAGCCCTTGCATGAGCTTGGACTTGGCCAAGCACAAAGTCTTGAAGTTCAGCGCTTCATGAAGCTCCAACGCTTCATGATCGGCCAAAGTTCTCGTCTTCTTGTCGTTAAGCAAGTCTACCCCTCCCTCATGCGAAATAGATAGAGCTAGGGTGTCCTGCGAAGGAAGCCTTATGCTTAGAGTTTAAATAAACATGCAAAAAGCCGACCGGAAGTCGGCTTCGTGCGAGGATATGGAGCTGCATTCGCTTATTCCACGATCAAGCTGTAGGCCGATAAATGGCGAACGCGTCGAGAAACAAGCAGCGAGATGATATAAGCGAGAATGACGATGACGGCCCCGACTGCGGCAATCACCGGCACGTTGACGACAAATTGAACGCTCTTTATTCCCGTGCTGGAGAAGAGCAGCGCAAGCAGCGGATTGGTGCACAAGCAGCCGAGCAGACATCCGATGAACACTCCCGCAACCGCGACGGGAACGAAGCTTATCGCGATCTGATTCATCAGCTGCAAAGCGCTGAAGCCGAGGGCTTTCTGTATGCCGAACTCTTGCTTGCGCTTCAGGATCGACGTTTGGATGACCAAGTAAAGGATTAACGCCATTACCAGCACCGTAGAAGTCAGAACGACTACCATGATGGCGAACACGGCTGACACGTAGGTGCCGGTCTGACTCTTCAAGGTCTCGTCGACGTCGATGACATCTCGAATGGCATCCCCGTACTTCTCTTTGATATCGGAAATAAAAGGCTCGTTGGACTTGCCCTCCAAGTAGACGTGAAACGATGTCGCTCGGTAGTCCGGAATCAGATGCCGCATGCCGGTCAAGGTCAAATTCGCGACCTGCCCCATGTTGTTGATCTCCTGGCTGAACCCGGTTACGAGGTACGAATACGTTCTTCCCCCCGCTTCCACCTGAATCGTATCGCCGATGCGCTTATCCAATTTTTTGGCGATCAGCCAGGAGATCGAAATCTCGTTGTCGTATTTCGGATGCCGCCCTTCGTAGGCCGTATTGTTCTCGAGCCTCCCGAAGTCGTCGGACAGGTTCGTGTAGACGGTCTCTCCTTCCATCCTCGTCTCGACGAGATCCAGAACCGTCACCTTATCGACTCCGACCTCCTTCTCCAACGATTCTCGAAGCCGTTGTCCATTCTCTCCGGAATTCGCCGTAACCAATACGTTGGACGTTTCCACTCCGACCAGATGGATAAAGGCCGTTTTGTCCTTGGCGACGTTATAGTACAGAATGATGGAGAAGATCGAGCCGAAGGTGACGGCGGCCATAATCAAAGCAATCATGGCGTTGTGCTTGCGCCCGGCCATCATCGCCTTTAAGGCGAGAACGTAATCCAGGCCGCCTCTGGACCGTTCCAGAGGAAAATAGTTCCTGCGGAAGCTGTGAGTCGCGATTCCTCCGCGAAGGGCGGCAACGGGCGCGAGCTTGCGGATGCGCAGCGAGGATTGCAGCGTAACCGCCAACACGAGCGCCACGACCAGGAACAAGCTGCCGAATTGGACCGCGAGGTCGAAGCTCCCGCTCCATCGAAGCCCGGATAAGCTGCTGATCACACTGCCGAAGAACGGCATCGCCGCATGGGAAGCGGCAACGCCCGCGACGCTTCCGACGAATGCGATTCCCGCGAATTGCAGAACGAACGCGAAGAGGATTTGCCCGTTCGTATAGCCGATGGCTTGAAGAATGCCGATGTTTCTCATGCCGTCCTTGATGCTGTTCGATACCCGGAACTTGATGACGATCAAGCAGACCAGTACGATAACCGACGCAAAGGCGATAAGAAGCATGGCGACAATATTGACGGTCATCGTGCTCGTGCTTTTCACCGTCCCGACATCGATCTGCCACGTATAATCGGAATTGTTCGGGGTATCCATCTCGGGGAACGCGCGCTTGAAATCGCTTAGAAGCTCAGCTCCCTCGTAACGGTCGCCGAGCGTTGCGGATAACAATCGGCCTCCGGAGGACTCGCCCAGCGAATCGGCTAGGTTACGATAGGAGGCATCCGCTAAATAAAACTTGAAGCTTCCCATGCTCTGCGATCCCATCATCGTCGTTTCGAAGAAGCCCGCGACGCGAAACCGGTAGTCCTTCTCCTTGTAGTGGAAGGTGAAGGAATCTCCCAGCTGGTAGCCTCCGCTCACTTTAAAACTATAAGATAAATAGATGTCTTCGGCGGTAGCCGTCTTCGATGTCTCGATCAGATTCAGCGGAGAAAGCGATCTCTCCTTCTCCGCGTTCAGGATGACCGTCCCGATCGACATGTTGCTATGATTGAATAGAAAATTCGTCCCGTTCAAGAGCAAGATCGGTTCCGCCTCGGCGGAGGAGACCCCGGGATAGGATCGGACAAACTGTTCGTACTCCGGTTTGAATTGCGCCTCTTCGATGATCATGACCGCGTGCGGGTCGCGCAGCTGATCGGTCTTCCGGTCGAAGAAGCTGCCGATCTGGCCGATCACCGTCATGCCCGTCGTAAGCAGCAAGGCGGCAATGAAGATCAGGACGAGCTGCGAGAGCGCTGCGCTTTTGCCGTTGCGGATATTGGCGATGGCGAGACGTGCGATCTTCATGCTACCACCCCATCTCGGCTAGGAAGTCTTTTAATCTCTCCTGCCTTCCTGAATTTAGTTCCGGGGAATAGGGACCGAGACCAAGGTCTCCGCAGATGATGCCGTCGCGCAGGTAGATCACCCGATTGCCGCGCAAGGCGGACTTGATGTCGTGGGTGACCATGACGATGCTCTGGCCGTTCCGGTGAATATCGGTTAAGACGTCTAGCACGTTGCCGCTCGAGACGGAATTGAGTGCGCCGGTCGGCTCGTCCGCGAACACGATCTTCGGATCGTTGATCAATGCCCGAACGATTCCGGCTCTCTGCGCTTCTCCTCCGGACAGCTGCGAAGGGAATTTGCCCCAGGACGATTCGCTTAAGCTGACTCTCTTGAACAATTCCTTGGCTTTAGCCGCGATCTTCTTTTTATTCCTGCTGAGAAGCAAGCCGCTCGTAAGGGCGTTGTCGAGCACGCTCATGTTATCCAGCAGGCAGATCTGCTGGAACACGAATCCGCAATAATCCCTTCTGAATTTCGCCAGCCGGTCGTTGCTAAGCTTGGAGATCTCTTGACCGTCGAAATGAATCTCTCCGAGCGTCGGCTTGTCCATGCCGCTGATCGCATAGAGCAGGGTCGACTTGCCCGACCCGGAGCTTCCCATGATGACGGTGAAGTCTCCTTCCATCAAGCTCATATCCAAATTTTTCAATACGTGCTGCTGGTTTCCGTCATTCGAGAATGATTTGCACAGCTTCTCCGTTCGGATCAACGTTCTTCCCATATGCGCGCTCCCTTAAATGAAATGGTTATTCTGTCTCTCATCATACAGGAGCAAATCTTAGCCGATCTTTGCCCGGTTCTTAACCATTTCTTAATTCTTTAAGCGAGTTTCAATTTAAGCGTGACCGTGAACCCCTCTTCGCGGTTATAGCATTCGATGTCGCCGTCCATGTTCTTCATGAAGTACCGGGATAGATAGAGGCCGAGTCCCGAACCGCCGTGCCTCTCCGAATTGCTGCCCCGGTAAAATTTATGGAAAAGCAAGGGCAGCTCGTCTCGGCCGACGCCGGGGCCGTAATCCGATATGCTTAGCTCGAGAAAAGATCCCGAGATGCGCGAAGAAATCGAGATCGGGGTTGCGGCGTATTTGTAAGAGTTGCTCAGAACGTTGTCCAGAACCTGCTGCAGTCGCATCGGATCCATCCGTACGATGCATTCCGGAATCGGATCGCAGCGGATCGGTTGAATCTCGCCGGCGGCCATGCCGGCCAAGATCGCGCTGGACTCTTCCGATACCGTCACTTTAAGCTCCTGCAGCTCCTCCAGCGTCGCGTGGAACATATCGGTGACGAGCAGATCGATCTGATCCGCCTTGGCATTGATCGCGCCAAGCTGCCGGATCGCTTTCTCGTCGGTTGCTTGCAGAAACATCAATTCGCTTAAGGCTTTGATGGAAGCGACCGGCGTCTTGATATCGTGGCTTAAGCTGGCGACGAGCTCCTTCTTGCTGCGGTTGGCTTCGTATTCTCCCTGCCGGGCCGCGGACAGTTCCTCCCGCATGATATCGAAGCTCTCGGTGAACGCTCCGAACAAGTTGTTCTTGTCCATCGCAAGCGGGAGGTCCAGATTCCCTCTCGCCACTTGGAGCGCGAATCGCTGCAGCTTGCGGAACGGTTTAAATACGGCGAGCTGCAGATAGAGAAGATAGGCTGCTCCTAACAGGCCCAACAGAACGAATGCCGTCAGCAGAACGGCGAACAGCTTCTCTTTGATTTCCTTCACCTGCAGCCGATCCTCATGGTTAAGCAAGAGCTTGCCAGCGACTTCATCGTTTATCTTAATGTCTACGATCGTGCTTCTCTCGCGAATGGCCTCGTATACCGTATCGGGGGTGTCCGCTCTCGATCGATAGAGAACCGTTCCCTCGCTGTCGATTACGGCGAAGGGGTAAGGAATCGCGCTCAAATCGGCTGCATCGAAAGCTCCCAGCGCCTGTTCGATCGTTTTGGCCGCTTCGTTGATCTCGACGACGTCGACTTCGATATCGAAGTTGGAATGAAGAATCCGATAAGATAGAATGGCGCCGGCGGCGATAACGGCAGCGATCAGCAAGAGCAGCCTCTTGGTCTTCACGACGGATTGTCCTCCAGGATGTAGCCCGTTCCCCATACGGTCTTGATATATCGAGGATCATTGGGGTTCTCTTCCAGCTTCTCGCGCAAATGCCGAATATGTACGTTAAGCGTGCCGTCGCCCGTGAAGGAGTCTCCCCATACGTTGTGGAACAGCTCGTCCTTGGCGACGACCCGGTTACGGTTTCTGGCCAGGTAGCAGATCAGCTTCAATTCCAACGCCTTGAGCTTAACCTCCGTTTCACCGACGCGAACCCGGCCGAGCCGGCTGTCGATCGTCACGTTCCCGAAGCTCAGCCGATCCGCCGAACCCGAGCTTCCGCCGCTGCCGTAACGTTTCAGCACCGCCTTCGTTTTCGCCAGCAGAATGCTAAGCGAATAAGGCTTTCGGATATAATCGTCGCCGCCTATGTTCAGGGCAATCAGAACGTCGTCGTCGCTGGAACGGGCGCTGATGAAGAGGATGGGCACGTCGGTCGTTTGCCTCAGCCTTTTGCACAATTCGAACCCGGACGTCTCGCCCAGATTAATATCGAGAAGGATCAGCTTCGTTTCGTTGTCCCGCAGGAATCGTTCGCAATCCTCCGAGCTCGTTACGTAAGCCGATCGCACCTCGCACAGATTCAAATATTCGCATGTCGCCTCCGCGAGCTCGACTTCGTCGTCGACGATCAGGCAGTCGTAAATCATCGGTTCCCGACCTCCTTATTCCTTCCAGGGTCTATTCCATTCAATCGTTCATTCCAATTGATGTCAATACCTAACCCGGCAAGAAAGAAGCCCTCCCGTTCATCGGGAGGGCTCGCCTCGCTTAATCCTCAAGCTCCAGCCATCGCTCCATATGCTCCTCCAGCCGCGCCTGCAGCTTTACTCTCCGTTGCCACAGGGCTTCAAGGTCCGCCTCGTTCCCGATGCCGCTCAATCCGTTCAACTCCGCGTCGAGCCGTTTAAGCTCCTCTTCGATAAACCGAATCTCATGTTCCAGCTTCTCGGCAGTAAGATCGCCAGTCTCTCCGCGGACCGGCTTCCGCTCGCTCTTCGCCGGCTCTTTCTTGATCATTCGGGTCGGATCGGATTTCGTCGATTGTGGCTTCTGCCGGCCCGCCAGGTACTCGTCATAATTGCCGAGATACGCGGTCAGGGCTCCTTCCTTCAGCTCCCACACCCTCTTGGCCAGACGGTTGATGAAATAACGATCGTGGGAGATGGCGAGCACGGTTCCCGGGTAATCCTCGAGAGCCTCCTCGAGCGCTTCCCTCGAATCGATGTCGAGATGGTTCGTCGGTTCGTCGAGGAGCAGCAGGTTCGGCTTCCTCCTGACGAGCAGAGCCAGCCGCAAACGCGTCCATTCACCGCCGGACAGAGACTGCAGGGACTTGAACACGTCGGCGCCGTAGAACAAATATTGAGCGAGCACGCCGCGCGCTTCCCCTTCCTCCAGACCGCCTTCCTTGCGAAAATAATCGAGCACCGTCCGCTTAGGATCTTGGATAGGCTCCTGCTGCGCCAAATAACCGATATCCACGCGGGAGCCATGCTTGATCTGCCCGGAGTCGGGAGCAAGCTCGCCTAACAATAGCTTGAACAGCGTCGTTTTGCCGGAACCGTTGTCTCCGACGAGCGCCACGTTCTCTCCGTAGAAGAGGACGCCTTCCGCATCCTTAAGAATAACGCGGTCTTCGAACCGCTTGGCAATTCCTTCGATTTCGATGACCCGGTTGCCAGAACGGTCTAGAGGGTTAATGGCGAAATCGGCCGATTTCCGTTCCAAAGCCGGCCGCTTGACCTTCTCCATCCTGTCGAGCGCCTTGCGAATCGAAGCCGCCCGCTTGAAAAATTTCTCGTTGCCTCCGACCCGTCCCCACTCTTCGAGCTGCCGAATCGTTTCCTTCATCTTCTTTATGTTTTTCTGCTGTTCTTGGTACAGCTCGAACTGCCTCAGAAGACGTTCTTCCTTTTCTTTGACGTACCCGCTGTAGGACGCGTGATAGAGATGGGCTTCGCCATCCTCCAGTTCGATCGTTTTGCCGCAGACCGCATCAAGGAAGTACCGGTCGTGCGACACGATGACGCAGGCGCCGTCGTACCGTTGCACGAATTGCTCCAACCATTCGATCCCCGCCATATCGAGATGGTTCGTCGGCTCGTCGAGCAGAAGCAGCCCCGGACGGGTGACGAGCTGGGAGGCGAGCACGACCCGGGATTTCTCTCCCCCCGACAAGCTTCGGAAAGGGCGCGAATCGTCTTCCCTGGCGATCTGCAGCCCGCTCGCCACCTGGTCGATGGACGTATCCATCTCGTAGCCGCCGCCTTGCTCGAACCGCTCCTGGACGTCCGTATATTCCGCCAACAGACTGCCCATCAGCTCCGGTCGTTCTGCGGCTTCCGGGCTCGCCATCCGGAGTTCGAGTTCCGACATTTTTTGCTTAAGCTGCGAAAGGTCATTAAAGCCGTGCGCAAGCACTTCGTAAAGGGTCATCCGTTCGAACTCGGCCGGGATCTGCGGCAAGTAACCGATCCGCAGATCCTTCTTGATCGAGACGGAGCCTCCATCCGGCTGATCGTAGCCGGACAGGATTCGCAGAAGCGTGGATTTGCCCGAGCCGTTGCGGCCGATCAAGGCGACCTTCTCCTGCTCCTGAATTTGGAACGTCGCTCCGTCCAGAATAAGGTTCGCCGAATGGTATTTGCGAAGCTGTTGTACGTTTGCAATTATCATAGTAAGAGCCTCCTGCTCATGGAAGACCCTTCTTGCCCGAACAATAAAGAGCCGCGGCAATAAGCCGCGGCTCTTGACTAACGTTCCGTCGTGGTCAAGGCAGGCGTCTTCTCGCGAATGGGTTAATCGTATTAGCAAAAATGGACAGACGGATCCCGTTCGCGAGAGATGTCGGAGCGATGCCAGTCATTTCCAAATGAAGCTGGCTAAGACGGTTATTGACCATTTCGAGATTCACCTACCTCACCCCCTTTAAACATAATTAGAGGTATTATAGCATACTGGCAACACCATAGAAAGGGGATTTTAGGTAAAACTCATCGTTCGGAAGAACGGCGACGGCCCATTGGTTACCCCGGCGTAACCAACTCACGCCGAAGTGCGTACTTCCCCGACAGGCCGAACCGCTTTATGATCTTCCTTGCGGAACGAAACGCCAAACTTATTCCCAAGGAGAGATTAAACCATGGAATTGCAGCTTGCGCTGGATCTAGTCAACATACCGGAAGCGATCGAGCTCGTGAAGGAAGTCGAGCCTTATGTCGATATCGTAGAGATCGGGACGCCGATTATCATCAACGAAGGGCTTCACGCGGTCAAAGCGCTCAAAGAAGCGTTCCCTTCCCTTCAAGTGCTTGCCGACTTGAAGATCATGGACGCCGGCGGCTATGAAATCATGAAAGCCGCGGAAGCGGGCGCCGACATCATTACGGTTCTGGGCGCTGCGGACGACTCCACGATCAGAGGAGCCGTGGAGGAAGCCCGCAAGCAGAACCGCAGGATCATGGTCGACATGATCAATGTCAAAGACATCGCGGCACGCGCGAAGGAGATCGACGCGTTAGGCGTCGATTACATCTGCGTCCATACGGGGTACGACCTGCAAGCCGCCGGCAAAAACTCCTTCGAGGAGCTTCAAACGATCAAATCCGTCGTCCGGAATGCGAAGACCGCGGTAGCCGGAGGTATCAAGCTGCACACGCTTCAGGCAGCGATCTCCGCGAATCCGGATCTCGTCATCGTCGGCGGCGGCATTACCGGCGCCGAGAACAAAGCCGATGTCGCTTCGCAAATGCGGCAGATGATCAAGGGGTAACCGGATATGAGTTCTTCGGTGCCTTACGCGGCCGTCATACTCGGCGAATTGGACAAGCTGATCGGGAGCGCTTCCGAATTGCCGAATAAGGTCGATTCCTTCGCGGACAAGCTCATGCAATCGAATCGCGTGTTCGTCGCGGGCGCCGGGCGCTCCGGCCTGATGGGCAAAGCGTTCGCGATGAGGCTTATGCATCTGGGCATCCAAGCCTTCGTCGTGGGCGAGACGATCACCCCGGCGATCTCTTCGTCCGATACCCTCGTTCTCGGCTCCGGCTCGGGCGAGACGGGAAGCCTGATCGGAATGGCCGACAGAGCCAAACGCATCGGCGCCTCGGTCATGCTCGTGACCGTTAATCCCGAGTCTACCCTAGCGCTTATGTCCGATTCGGTGGCGGCATTGCCCGCCGCGAGCAAAGAAGCTTCCTCCGCCTCGACCGTTCAACCGATGGGAAGCTTGTTCGAGCAAGGCTTGCTCCTGTTCTACGATGCCATCGTACTTAAACTGATGGAGCTTAAGCAGCTTCGCGGGGACGTCATGTACGGCAATCATGCCAATCTCGAATAGCCTTCCTTCGGACGGGCGACCGATCTGAACGGTCTTTTTGCTACCGCGCCTATCGTACCGTTTGACTCTCCTAAGTTTCTTATGTATACTTGCTATCATTTTTAAACTCTTCTTAGGGGGAACGGCCGATGGCGCTGGAAGTCAAAAATCGCATCAACTTGAAAGAGATCAATTGCGAGAAGGAGCTGACGCTTGCCGTCATTGGCGGGAAGTGGAAGCTGATCATTCTGTGGCACCTAGGTCTCGAAGGCACCAAGAGATTCAGCGAGCTTCGGAAGCTGATCCCGAATATCACCCAGAAGATGCTTGCGCATCAGCTGCGCGAACTGGAGGAAGACAAGCTGGTCAGCCGCAAGCTTTATCCGGAGGTCCCGCCGCGCGTCGAGTATTCCCTGACGGACTATGGCGAAAGCCTCATGCCCGTGCTGCGCAGCATGTACGATTGGGGCAAAAAATACGGCGAGCAAGTCGTTTGGACCGACTAGCCGTCAGCTTAATGCAAAGAATAAAGAAAAGAACGAGGCTGCGACCCTTAGCAGCCTCGTTTCGGTATTCATGCCATAGACTTGGCATACCACCGCTCGGGAATGACATCCTTCTCCAGTTCGAGAAGCTCATCGATGATCCGGTCGGCATCGGCGATCGATCGCACGAGCGGGTCCGTCAGCATCGCTCTTCTCAGCTTCTCGCGGCTCCCCTCGACGACGGCCTCCGCCGTCAGCTCGTGCGTATCCAGCACGAGCTCCTGCATGCCCCGAATGCCCCGCGGCATCTCCCCGACATGCAGCGGCTTCACTCCGTCCATCGTGACCTCGCATAGCAGCTCCAGGAAGGCATCGTCATTCATATTCGTGACGGCTCCCCGGTTCAAGGTGTTGATGAAGAACGGCTTGCCGAGTCCCGCGACCATATTCTCGATGATATCCGTCGCATGGTCGGGACCGAAGGAATCCATGTACGATTCGATCGGGAGGGCTCCGCTCAAGAATCCGTCTACCTGTTCCCACATCTCTTCATGGCGCCGATACCGATCCTCCGTCTCCCAGATCGAGAGCGGCGGAATGGCATCCTCCAGCTTTCCGAGACCCTGATAGTAAGGAACATACTCCTTCGTATGCGCCGTGCAGGTCGGAACGGAACCGAAAATCTCATAGAGCTGATAGCTGATCGAATCGTTGAACAGCGCTTTCGCTCCGACGTCCCCCCCTACCGTCTCCGTCTCCGCGGTTCGCTTCATGGACGCGGCGATATCCGGAAGAACGTCCTTGCCCTCGTATTCCGCCTTGATCAGCCACGTAAAGTGATTCACGCCGGCGATGCGCATATCGAACTTGCGGTCGATCTCCGCGGTATACTCGCCTTTCTCCCCGATGATGCCCGCCCTCTGTGCGTACAGGATCTTCTTATGCGGCATATGGTGCGAGTCGCAGAGCGCGAAGCTCTTGAGCTGCGGGGCAAAGCGCGACAGCGCGATGCCGTGAACCGCGGAAGGATTAATGTAGTTGATAACCCATGCGTCCGGACAGAGCTCCTCGATATCCTTAACGCAGTCCATGATCGCCGGCAGCTCGCGCATCGCCCGGAAAATCCCTCCCGGACCGATCGTATCTCCCGAGCACATGCGAATGCCGTACTTCTCGGAAACCGCGCAGTCGATGCCCCTGTACTTCACCGTATCTTCGGCAAAACTCAATACGACGAAATCCGCATCCTTAAGCACTTCTCTACGGTCGACCGAGCCTTCGATCTTCAGCTCGACCCGATTGGCGGCCGCCACCATCCGGGCGAGCTTCACCATCTTGTCCAGGCGCGCCGCGTCGGTATCGACCAAGGCCAACGTTCCTTTATTCAGGTGCTCCGAATGAACCATTTGCCAGATGGATTGCCTTCCGAAGAACAAGCTTCCTGCTCCCAACACGACGACCTTCGGTTTTTGAACGGTCATGTTTATCCCCTCCATGCCTCCATTATAGGATGTCGGCGAGGAATCGGAATGCAGCAAAGTAAGGCGTACCTGTCATATGGTAAGGTTTGAATCCGCATGCAGATTACCGTGATATAATGGGGAAAATCCGTTTTGTCTAAAGGTACGGTGAAAGTGGAATTGGGGAACCTGAATCTTTTCAACGAGCTGTCCGAGCACATCCAAATTCGCGTTAATGCCGCCAATACGATGGATCACCCGGCCGATTGGATCGAGAGCAAGCAGCATCCGGATTACGACCTGTGGTATCTTCGCGAAGGAACGATCGAGCTTCGGATCCGCGATCAAGTTCATGTCGCCTCGGCGGGAGACCTAATTCTATTCAGCCCGACGGTCGCCTACACGGCTTCGTCGCTTGGAGCCGGCTGCCGGTTTGCGTTTATCCACTTCGATTTCAGCTTGGGGAACCAATTGCGGATTCTCGATAATTATCCGATCTCCGGCATACTAGCCAGCTCGCTTGTCGAGGAAGAGCTTCCTTCTTTCCTGGAAGCGCACGAACGATATAGCGGCAGCGCCCCCATGTCGGGCATACGCCTGAAGGGAGCGCTGACGATCCTGCTCTCCAAGATCATGGAACGGCTTGACTGCGGGGATTATCGGGGAAGCTTCGCCGCCCTTGCTTCGGACAACAAGCGGACGGCAAATCTCGAAGCGCTTCAGCCCGTCCTCTCCCATATCGAAGTACGCCTGCACCTCCCGCTTCGCGTCGCGGAGCTTGCCGAAGTAGCGGGCATGTCGGAGAAGTACTTTATCCTCTATTTTAAGCAAGCTTTGGGAATCACGCCCGGGGCTTATGTCTATCAGTTGAAAATGAACCGGGCCCGCGAGCTGCTGTACAGCAGAACCTTCTCCATTCAGCAGATTGCCGAACGGCTCGGGTACCCGGATCCGTTCAGCTTCTCGAAAGCGTTCAAGAAGTATTACAAGGTTCCGCCTTCCCGGTTTGTGTGGTGAACGGTAAAAGCCGTATCTTTCACGGGATACGGCTTCTTTCTGGAATCGATCAATAACGCGGCCGAAGCTCCTCTCCGCCGATCATGGCCGTAACGGCCCGATAGAGGTTCGGCGGGAATTCCGCGATCCGATGGCAGAGGTACAAGTACCATTCCCGGCCATAGGTCAAATAGATTCGTACCGGTTGCCCCTTCTCTTGCAGACCGGCGCTTAGATCGGGCTTAATTCCGTACAGCGTCTCGAATTCAAAGCGGCCGCTCGCCGGCCACTTCCTTGCGATCGCCTCCTCGATCAGGCTTTCGTCATGAGTGGCGAAGGAAACTCGATGTCCGTTGCGTACGCATTGTTCGGTTATCGTTAAGAAACGTTCGTTCAGCTTCCCCGATCGCGGCAGCGCGATCGTATCCGGCTCCTTGTAGGCGCCCTTAACGACACGAACGAGCGAATTCGCGGGCAGCTTTCTCGCATCCTCTTCCGAGCGATGCAAGTGGGCTTGCAGAGTGATGCCGACGTGCGAATGTATCCTGGCGGCGCGCTCGTGTATCGCCAGGATCTCATCGGTCTTGGCCGACTCCTCCATGCTGATGAAGAGCTCGATTCCGCTCTTATCCGCCGTTGCCGCCAGTTTCATTAAATTCTCGTAAGCCAGTTCGTCATCGATGCGCAAGCCAATGTGAGATAAGTCGAACGAGACTCGGGCGAGCATCCTGCTTGAGCCAAGATCGCCGATCAGCTCCTCCATTTCTCTCGCAGCGGCATTGCATTCCTCCGCGTCAGTCGTATTCTCGCCGATATACTCTAGGGACACCCTATACCCAAGCGAACTTAAGTTTCTTGCAATCGTCAGGCCATCCTGCCTGGCGTCTCCCGTGACGAACCGAGCGGCCGCGCGCCGCAGCAACGGATATAGTACGGGATCCGCCTCCACGCACGCCTTGACATCCGACCGCCGGGCAATCGATTTGAGGGCATCCGCGAACGCGGCTTCCCATTCTTTGATATGATCCATGGTCCGTAATCTCCCCTTCCCGTTTCGCTACTAGAGCTTATCTCGTGGAAGGTAAATCCGTCTTGTACGAAATTGCTCCCGTCATAGAGACAATGAATAGGAGCGCGGCGATGCGCCGACGATTCGGGAGAATGTCCTCGCGAAGTGGCTTTGGTCGTAAAACCCGCATTCGAGGGCAATCTCCGCTATCGGCCTTCGCTTCGCCAGCTCCGATTTGGCATGATTCACGCGAAGCAGATTCTGATAAGCATGCGGCGGCAGATGAACGTCCCGCTTAAACAGCCGAATCAGATGGAATCGGCTGATTCCCGTTTCCCTCTCAAGCTCCTCCAGCGTAATCCGTTCGGCAAAGCGGTCTTGTATATATTCCTTGATTCTTTTCGCCGTTCTAAGATCTTGCCCAAGCCGTTCGCCGTGAGCCTGATCTTCCTCGTCTCTTCGCGCAACTTCTTGGATAAGCTCGATCAGGGTCGACTCGACCTCTAGAGGGTCCCTGCGATTCTCCAAAGCGTTCATCGTACCTTCGAAGTGCAGGCTCACCCTCGCCCGTTTGGCATCGCCCAACAGAAACGGAATCCGCAGCCGTGCGAGCTCGTTTCTCTCCAACCCTTCGAGCCACTCTCTGCGGATGAAGAGCATCTTGTACTTCCAATCGGCTCCCGGTTCCGGCTGGCATGCATGCAGCATGTGCGGCGGGAAGCTGATTACGTTGCCCGTTTCGACTCGGAACGAACGGCCTTCGCACCAAGCGTTCGTTGCGCCTTCATAAATTAGACCGATGGAGTATTCCTCGTGAAAGTGCTTGCGGTATGCCAACTCGTTCGCTTCGCATCGTTTGGCTTCCAAGAAAGGAAGCCGTTCATCGCGATAGAATGCTATCTTTCGTTTGGTCATGGGGACGGTCCTCCTCCTCCCCTTTATTATAGCGGGCATGCCCGCTATGCCAACCATGAAGCGCAAAGGCGACCGCTTAACGCGATCGCCCATAGGCTAAATCCTAAAGTTTTAGAAGTCCTCTATCTCGCGAACCTTGCGTTTTTTCCAGGCGAGCTCGTAGACGACCGGTACGACGACCAGCGTCAGCAGCGTCGACGTGAACAAACCGCCGATGACGGTGATCGCCAGGCCGCCGGAGATCAAGCTGGTCGAAGAACCCGATAAGGCGAGCGGCATTAAGGCCAGCATGGTCGCGAATGCGGTCATCAGGATCGGTCTCAGGCGGGTCGTCGACGCTTCGATAATCGCATCGGTAATCGCCATGCCGGACCGGCGGTTCTTCTCGACGCGGTCGAGGAGCACGACGGCGTTCGTGACGACGATGCCGACGAGCATCAGCATGCCGATCATCGCGCTCATGGACAGCGCCTGTCCCGTAATCAGAAGCGCGGTCAGCGATCCGACCGGAATGAAGATCAAGGACGACAGAATGATCAACGGAGTGACGATGCCGCCGAACGTCATGCTCATGACGAGGAACACGAGCCCGACCGCGACGGCCATCGCGATTCCGATGCTGGCGAAGCCCTCCGCGATCATCGCGAGTCCTCCTCCGAAGCTGATCTCCACGTCGGACGGCAGCGCCAAGCTCTGAATATCTTTCTTGACTTGGTTCGTCACGGCAGCGGTATCGGCACCGTCCTTGATCGTTGCGCTAACCTCGGCATAAGTCTTCCCGTCATCGTGGTTGATCGTGGCCAGCGCGTTCTGGACGTCGACATTCGCGATATCCTTCAGAGTCAACATTCCTGCGGCAGTCGGGATCGCGATATTCTCCAGCTCTTCGCGGGAGCCGATCCGCTGCGCATAAGAGATCGTTACGTCCTGATTCTTATTGTCCAACGCATATGTCCCGGCATCGACCGGCTTCAGCTGCTCGTTCACGGCTTGCATGACGGCCATGGCCGATACGCCGGAATCGATACCTTTCTCATTCAGCGTAAGCACCCATTTCGGCGAGACGTCATTCATGTTGTTGTCGGTATCCTTAAGATCCGCATGGGAAGACATGAGCTGCTCGACCTGCTTGGCGGCTTGGGACAGATGCTCCACGTTGCCGGAGTACAAGGTGACATCGATTCCGCTGCCGGACGGCAAGCCTTGCTGCTCGCCTTCCTTCGCCGTCACCGTCGTCCCCTCTACCGCCGCGTTGGCCAACGCCGGCAGATCGATATTCGCTTGCTCGACGGTGCGCTCTACGTCCGAATCATCCGAGAATTGGACGGTTACCGTCGCTTTGTTGTTCTGCGCGGCGCCCCCGCCGAAAGGATTGCCGGAACCTCCGCCGCCGATACTTACCTGATAATTGCTCATCCCCTCAAGCTTGGCGACATAATCCTCGATCTGCTCCGCAACCTTATTCGTTTGATCTTGAGAGCTTTGCGCGGGAAGAGTTACTTCGATCGAAGCCGTCGGCACCGAATCTGCCGGCAAGAAAGCGACGCCTAAGGCCGGAATCGTGCAAAGAGAAGCGACGAGAAGCGCGACCGAGGCGGCGAGCACGATCGCTTTGCGTTTCAGAGCGCCGGTTATCACCTTCTCGAAGGAACGGGCCAGTACCCCTTTGCCTTCCTTGTGAGGTTTGACGTTCTTGAAAAACTTCGCTCCGAGGACCGGAATAAGCATGACGGCAACGAGCAGGGACGACAGGATCGAGACGACGACGGCGATCGAGAACGGACGGAAGAACTCCCCGATAATGCCGCTCACGAAAGCAAGCGGCAGGAAGACGACGACGGTTGCGATCGTCGAAGAAGCGACGGCGCCGATGACTTCCTTGGTCGCCTTAAACGCAAGCTCCTTGCCGTTCATTCCCTTGCCCTTCTCTTGGCGCCATCGGAATATATTCTCGATAACGACGATGCTGTCGTCGACGATCCGCCCGACGGATACGGCGATACCGCCGAGGGTCATGATGTTCAACGTATATCCCATTTGATCCATAACCGCGATGGTCGCGAAGATCGAAATCGGAAGAGAGAGAATCGAGATGATCGTCGCTCTAACGTTTCTCAAGAACAAGAAGATGATGATGACGCAGAACAAAGCGCCGAACAAGCCTTCGCGAACAAGCGAAGAGATGGATTCTTCGATGGCTTCGCCTTGGTCTTGGATCACGTGAAGGTCAAGCTCGCCTTTATCCTGATAATCGTTCAGAACTTCTTTGACTTCGTCCGCGACGTCCGCGGTGTTCGCGTCCTGGTTCTTGACGACGCCGATCACGTAACTCGGCGTGCCGTTATAGCGCGTAATGCTATCCTGAGAGGAAACCGTCGTTACCGTGGCGATATCGGATAATTTCACCTTAACGGCTGCGGGCATTCCTCCTTGCGCCGCTTGTCCTGCCGCGGAGCCGACGATGCCTATGTTCCGGATTTGGTCGAGCGAGTCGATGCTGCCGACCAGCCGGACCGGAATCGTCGTCTCGTCTTGGCTTACGTTCCCTAGCGGAACCGCATAGTCAAGCGATTGAATGGCGGTTTGGATGGAGCCGAGCGAGATCCCGTACCGGTTCGCCTTCTCTTTATCGACGACGATATTCACTTTCTCCGTCTTCGTTCCGTCCAACGTTACCGAACTGACCCCTTCAAGCTTCTGAAGCTTAGGCACGATCTCGTCATTGAGCTTCGCGGCCAGCGCATCGGAATCCGGGCCGTCTCCCTCGGAGAATACGGCTGCCTGGTAGACCGGAACCGATCCGGCGGACAACCGCTGAACCGTAACGCTCGCGTTATCCGGCAGCGCGAGCTTGGCCAGAGCCGTCTCCACGTCCGCGGACATCTTCTCCATATCCGTTCCGAACGGGAATTGGATAAAGAGACTTGCTCCGTTCTCCGTCGTTGAGCTCGTTAAGGAATCATAGCCCTTAAAGCTCTTTAACGTATCCTCTATCGGATTCGTAAGGCTTGATTCGATCTCCTCCGACGAAGCTCCCGGTTGAACGACGGAGATGGCTACCGCCGGAAGCTCCAGATCCGGGAACGTCTGCTGCTTGATCTGGGTGGCGGAATAGAGGCCGTACCCGAGAACGAGAACGCAGAGGATGACGACGGCGACCCCGTTCTTAAGACTTAATCTGCTTAGAAAATTCATCGATTTCTCTCCTCTCTTTATTCGAGAGGAGTATAGCGCGCGAATTTGTCGCCTATGTGAAGCGCGAGTTACATTTTATTGGAAGGTTGATCCAACGGAAGGGTCACCTTGAACTCCGTCCCTTCTCCCGGAGAGCTGGTTACCTGGATCTCGCCATGATGAAGATCGACGATCCGCTTCACGATCGAGAGGCCGATTCCATTGCCTCCGGAGGCGCTCGTTCGGGAAGGATCCGCTTTATAGAAAGGCTGGAAGATCGAGCTCAGATCGTTCTCCGGAATGCCCGATCCCGTATCCCGAACGAGGACGATCGCCTTATCTCCTTTTCGTTTGGCGGTGACGAAGATTTCTCCGTCCGGACCCGTGAACTTGATAGCGTTGCTCAGCAGATTGATCCACAATCGATAGACCCGGTCCTCGTCCGCATGGACTTCTATCTCTTCGAGCTCTAGCTCGATACGGAGGTTTTTCGGCGCCCACTGCGGCTCTAAGGAGATGACGCATTTGCGAAGCTGCTCGTCCAACCTCAAAGCTCCTAAATTGAGCCGGAGATGCTCGTATTCCAAGGCTGACAGTTGTAGCAGATCCTCGCCCAATCGGGACAATCGCTCCGTCTCGTCTTCGATAATGGTCAAGAGACGCAGACGGCTGTCTTCATCCATCTTCTTTTGCTTGAGCGCCTTGGTAAATCCTTTGATGGAAGTAAGCGGAGACTGAATCTCATGAGAGACGTTGGAGACGAATCGCTGCCGGATCTTCTCCAGCGTTCCGAGCTCCTTCGCCATGGAGCCGAAACTGCGCGTCAATTGACCGATTTCGTCCTTGCGCTTCGATCTCAGCTCGAACGAGAAGTCGCCCTTGCTCATGCGTCGAGTCGCGTTCGTCAATTTCTTGAGCGGCTTGACGATATACTGGGCGGCAAGAAGAATGAGCGCGCTCCCGAACAGAAGAGAGAATAACAGCTCGAATTGGAAGAACCTTAGGATCAAGGTCATGAACGGACCGATCGAGGGTTCCATGAAGACGGCGAACCGCTGCCCTTCGATCTCGAACGGCAAACCGACCAGAAGACTCTTGGGGCCGCGCTCGGAGCCGCGATAAACGCCGCCGTTCAGAACGTAGCTGATCGTCTCTTGATCCAATTCGATCCTTTTCCCGCCGTTCAGAGCCTCTTCGTGCAGCAATCCCCCGTCCGGACCGTAGAAGTTGACGGAATTCGCGGAAGTGACGGAGATCCCCTTCGCGAGCACGGCGGAATGCTGCGGATAAGCCTCCGAATAGGACTCGATAATCTCCTGTCCGGATTCGATCATTTCTTCCTGGATGTAGCTTATCGCTTGGTTCTCGAAGAGTCTAGTAATGAGTATCAACGATAGGAATAAGCTCACTATAACCGCCGCTAAGAATATAAATACGACCCGGACATACAGCGACTTGGTCAGGCTAGACATCGGAAACCTCTAATCGGTAGCCTAAGCCGCGCAGCGTTACGATCTTGAAATCGTCGGCATAGTCGGCAAACCGCTCGCGCAGCCGTTTGATATGCGTATCCACCGTCCGCTCGTCGCCGTCGTAATCCATTCCCCATATTTTCTGAATCAGCATGTCCCTTGTGAACAGCTGGCCGGGATAGCTGGCAAGCGTGTAGAGGAGCTCGAATTCCTTCATCGGCAGCGTAGCCGATAGGCCGGCGTTCTCGTATTCCACCAGGTAGCTCTTCCTGTCGAGCGTCACTCTTCCGAGCCGGATCGTTTGGGAGATGGATATTTTATACCGCTTGAGCAGCGCCTTCACCCGCAGCACCAGCTCTACCGGATCGAAGGGCTTCACCAGATAGTCGTCGGTCCCCAGCCGGAAGCCTTTGATTTTGTCCGTCGGTTCGCCTTTGGCCGTTATCATCAGAATCGGCTTGTCTCCCGACTCCCGGATCTTGCGGCACAGCTCCCAGCCATCCATCTCGGGCATCATCACGTCAAGCACGACCAGATCGATCTCCCGCTGCTGCAAGAGCTCCCAGGCCTCCGCTCCGTTCCGGCGTTCCGCAACCTCCATCCCCTCGTCCTCCAAATATAATCGAACAAGCTCGCGAATGTGAGCTTCGTCGTCCACGACCATTACGGTTGTCATAACGGCGTTCCCCTCTCTTGCATTCTCTATTCTTATTATCGTATCCCGCCCATTTGGATTGAATGTGAACGGACGATTACAACGTAAAGAAACGGCGAAGCTTGCCCTTGCGCCAAAAGAAAAACCGTCCTCCTAAGAGGGCGGCAGCGGTTCTTATTCCATTACTTTATTCGTTTGGCAATCGGATGATCTTCGTTCAGCTCCAAGAGGTCCCATAAGTTCCCGTAAAGATCTTTGAACACGGCAACCATGCCATAAGGTTGTTCTTTGGGCTCGCGGACGAATTCGATTCCCTTCGAGACCATATCGCGATAATCCCTCCAGAAATCGTCGGTGTTGAGGAACAGGAACACCCTTCCGCCCGATTGATTGCCGATATAAGCTTCTTGTTCGGGTTTGGAGGCTCTTGCCAGCAAAAGGGTCGTTCCCGCGGAGCCCGGCGGAGAAACGACGACCCATCGTTTGTCCTGTTCGGGCTGATAAATATCTTCCACCAAAGTGAAATGAAGCTTCTTCGTATAGAATTCGATCGCCTCGTCATAATCTCTGACGACCAGGGCGATATGGACAATGGATTGAATCATCTTATCCTCTCCAGACGGCAAGCTATTTCCAATCGATAGTGACGTTCGCTTCGTATAAGCCGTACATTTGCCTTGCGAGATTCTTCACTTTCTCCGCGATGGAAGCAGGCTCCAGCACCTGAACGTCGGGACCGTAGCTAAGAAGCATCCCGTAAAGCCAGTTGTTATCCGGAAAGTCGACCCTGACGATCAGCGAACCGTCTTCTTGCTTCTCGAGCTTCTCCCAGCCGAACGACTCTTCGACTCGAACCTTCATCCGGGAATGAAATCGAAGAACAAGCGGAACGGGAATCTCCTTCTGTGGGTTCCCCCACCGGGCGTCCAATTCTTCCATCCGAACGCCGCGGCTAAGGAAGTGCTCCAGATGAACGCGCAGGGCGTTCAAACGGGAAAGCCGGAACGTGCGGTAGTCGCCGCGAAGACGGCAGTAAGCATACAAGTACCATGCGTATCCTTTCCACGCAAGGCCTATCGGCTCCGCCTCCCGCTCCTCTTCGACTCCGTCCGTATTCGTATATCGAAACGAGACGACGGAGCGATGCTTGGCCGCTTGGCGCAGCGAGTTCAGGATCGACTTGTCCCGAAGACCGCCTCCGTGCCAGAGATTCGTGTCGAAGATCAGCGTATCGCCGAGCTCCTCCATTCGCTGCTGATCCGACCTGGCCACCAGCGCTTTGATCTTGGCGAGCAGGCTGTCCATCTCCTTGTCGTCAAGGGAAGCCCTGACTCCTTTGAGCGCTACGAGAATCGATTGCAGATCGTCCAAGGTGACGAGCTGTCTCTCGATCCGGAATTGCTCCATGATCTCGTATCCTCCGTCGGATCCCGTATAAGACACGATGGGGATGCCGGCCGTGTTGATCGTTTCCAGGTCCCGGTAGATCGTTCTCAGCGAAACTTCGAACTTATCCGCCAACGTTTTGGCGTTCACCCTGCGCTGGCTCAATAGGACCATCGTTATTCCGAGCAACCGCTGTATTTTCAAATTCGCCCCCCTCTCCGACCATAGGCGGGAAGTCGATCGTTCGCGCCTTAACCCGCTCTTCCTAAATCATACACAAACAGACGCGCAGGGTCATCCCGTTTCTTGACAGGCTGCCACTCGAAAAATGGGGTAATGCTTTTTCTCCTTGTCAAATAGTTGTCAGGAAGGAAGAGCTACTATGAATACAGAAATCATATGGATCGGCGACATCCGCCTTTTCTATCCGGAACTGAGGAGATAACATGATGTCGATGAATCCCGGAGCGTTAAATCGCTCTTTGCTAGCCAGACAAATGCTGATAAGCCGCGAGAAGCTCACCGTTCTAGAAGCCATCGAGAAGCTTATCGGCCTGCAGGCTCAAGCCCCGTTGGCGCCTTATTTCGCCCTATGGACTAGGTTGGAGGGTTTCAGGCAGGAGCAGCTGTCGAACCTCCTCTTGGAGAAGCAAGCGGTGCGCATGGTTCTCATGCGCGCCACTCTTCATCTCTCTTCCGGCCGAGATGCTTTGAAGCTTCGCCCCTGGCTCCACCCCGTCATGGAAAAGACCCTGAAAGGCAATCATGGCAAACGGCTCCATGGCGTGAACTATGAGGAGCTATCCGAAGCCGGCCGCCGACTGGTCGAGCACCAACCTTTAACCTTCGAAGAATTAGGAAGGCTATTGAGCGAACGGTGGACGGATCGTCCGGCGGAGGCTTTATCCGCCGCCGTCCGAAACCTCGTGCCGCTTGTCCAGGTTCCGCCTAGAGGGATATGGGGACTCAAAGGTCAAGCCGTGCATGCCTCGGCGGAAGCTTGGCTTGGCCGGCCATTAACGCCGAATCCGGACGCCAAGGAATTCGTGCTGCGCTACCTATCGGCCTACGGACCTGCAACCGTTGAAGATATTCAGGTTTGGTCCGGTCTGACTCGGTTAAACGAAGTCGTCTCTTCTCTCCGATCCAGACTTGTCGCGTTTAGAGATACGGATGGCAGAGAGCTTTTCGACTTGCCCGAGGCTCCCCGGCCGGAAGCGGATATGCCGGTTCCTCTCCGTTTTCTTGGCGAGTTCGACAGCATTCTCCTGTCCCATGCGAACCGAAGCCGGATCATCGACGATCGGTACCGAAGCCGCGTTTTTACCGTGAACGGCATTATCCGTCCGACGATTCTCTTGGACGGCTTCGTCGCCGGAACTTGGTCGATCCATCGAAGCCGAGATCGATCTACGTTATGCGTGGAGCCCTTCCTCAAGCTGACCGGGGAACAATCGGACGCCCTCCTGCAAGAAGGGAAGCAATTGCTTCGCTTCGCGGCGGAAGGCCAGACGCATGATATCCATATTCAAACGTAGCCGAGAGGCGGAAAGGGCAACGGCCTGCGACTTATTTTCGCAGGCCGTTTGCCCTTTCCGCCGCCCGCTCCATGTACCGCTGATAGACCGTAATCGAAGCGGTCAGCCAGAAGCCGCTCGCCAAATACCCCGCCAGCACATCGCTCGGGTAATGAACCCCCAGATAGATCCGGCTGATCCCGATGGCCAGAACCAGGGCGCAGCTGACCAGGATCAGAAGCGTCCTTCCCCTTCTCGAAGAAATGTGCTTCCACAGAAGAAACGCCGCAATCCCGTATAAGCTGAATGCCCCCATCGAATGACCGCTCGGAAAACTATAGCCGCTCGCCTGAACGAGCCGATGGAAGCTCGGACGTTCCCGATGAAAGACAAGCTTCAACGCGACGTTTAATATCTCGGAACCCGCCAGAACGAACGCGAACAGAATCAATTCCTTGCGGTGGTTGAGCACGAAAAACAGGAATAGCATGATCGCTATCGATATGACGACAACGGGAATCCCGGACCCGATGGCCGTGAACGCCTTCATCCCGTTCGTTAGGGTCGCCGATTCGCGGCTTTGCCAGAAATCGATGATCGCGCGATCGAAGCTCGCGATTCGTTCCGTACCGACCAGGACAGCGATCGCTCCGAAGCCCGCGGCGCAGAGCAGGCTTGCCAGTAAGGCGAAACCAAGTCTTGACGTTAATTTCATCTCGAGCCCTACCCTTCTGCAAGGTAGGTTGCCTGCCCCTCGGAAGATTATTCGGAGCGTTCCCAGATCAGCAAGACGATTGATAATAAGGAAACAATAGTCTTTTACTCCCTTAAAAGTTATACTTATAGTCAATTATTATGACAAGGGAAAGGCAGTTGTCGCGAAGCATGTTAAAGGTTGCAAAAACGGTAATCGCCATACCCGGCCTATTGGCATTCGTTCTACTCGTTGCCGTCCTGCCGATCTTGCTTCAATTGGGCGAGAACGGCAGCTCCATCCGGCTGAACTGGTCGGGGGGTTTCGCCAGCATTCGGGATTATTTCGCCGGGATCGGAACGGGCGAATCGTTCCGCTTCTTATCGGGGAGAACCGAGCGCTCCTTCTGGGAGCAGATCGGCAGCTTCTTCAACGTTTCCTTGTTTTATGTGGCGGCCGGCGCCTTGATCGGGACGACGATCGGCATCCTCGTCGGCATTTATCTCGGATTGTCCCGCGCGGAATGGCTGAAGCGCGTCGTGGAGTTTATCGGGGCTCTCCCGGATTTCGTCATCATTCTGCTGCTTCAGTTTCTTGTCGTCTATATTGCATCGGAAACGGGAATCGTCGTCTTTCGGGTAGCCAGCCTCTCGACCGACCATCCGGCCGTCATGCTGCCATTGATCTCCATGATCGTCCTCCCTGCCAACTACATGATCCGCAACGTCGCCCAGCAGATGAAGATGACCTTGTCGGAGGATTACATAGGGTTCGCCAAAGCCCGCGGATTAGGCAAAACGTACATCGTGTTTTTTCACGCGCTGCCGAATGTCCTGCCTTTTATCAAGGCCGATTTACATAAGCTGTTGGGGATTATGATGGGAAATTTGTTTATCGTGGAATATTTGTTCAACATGCACGGCGTGACGAAGCTTCTGTACGCCGACGCGTTCGCCTATGAAGGCTATCAATATGACGTGGTCGTGAACGGCTTGCTGTCCTTGCTTGCGGTGTACGCCATCGTATTTATCGTGCTGAAATTATTTTTGCGTGGATGGGAGAAGGTGTTCGTGCGATGAATAAAACGTTGCTGACGGGGCTTTTGATTACGGCATTATTGCTTGCGGCGGCCTTGTTCGGGAGCTATTTCGCCCCACATGGACTGGATGAACAGGTAAAGCGGCAGTATATTCCCAGCGAACAAGGCGTCGGCCGCATCATCTCTCCCCCGCTCGCGCCGGGCGCGGACTATCCATTCGGAACCGACAAGAACGGTTACGACTTGATGGCCAAGCTTCTGGACGGGGCGAAATATACGATCTTCCTCTCCGCCGGGATCGCGTTGGCCCGGGTCGGCATCGGAGGCATTCTCGGCATGCTGATGGGCTACTACAGCAAAAAAACGCCGAAACGGGTTCGGACGTCGTCTTCCTGGAGCGTATTGAACGGAATTCCGGTCTTCTTGATCGCGTGGTTCGCCTTAACCGGAATCACGATCAATACGAATCTTTCTCCTTTGTACATGTCCATTCTGCTAGGCATCGTGCTGACCGCGGTCGGCGTGCCTTCCGTCGTATCCGTAGTCAAGGATAAAACGATGGTCCTCCGGGAGAGACAGTTCATCCTCGCTTCTCACTCCCTAGGGGCGGGACATTGGAAAATCATGCGGTCGCACCTGGTTCCGCACCTAAAGGAGAGCCTGATGATCCTCCTCGTGCAAGAAGCGATTCTCGTGCTCTCCCTATTCGGCCAATTGGCGTTGTTTAATATTTTCGTAGGCGGCACGACCATGTACTTCGACCCTCCCGAGTACCACAGCCGCACGAACGAATGGGGCGGGCTGATCGGACAAGCCAGAACGAGCCTCTACTCGCACCAATGGATTCTATTCATCCCTCTTGCCTGCTACATCTTGCTTATCGTCGGCTTCCACCTCGTCGCCAACGGGCTCGAGAAGCTATTCAAGAAAAGGTATGTCAAAGCTTCTCATTTCTAAGCAGAAGGAATCAAAAGCTCTTGCGTCTCTTAAAAATAACGATAATATCCCGGGAAGCGCCTTGGGACATGGCGGTATCGAAGCAGGAAACGAGCTCCCATCCGTCCGAGCCGTACCGGTTCAATTCGCTCTCGAATTCCTCCGAATCGATTTTGCCTCCAAGAAAACCGCCGGTCTTATACTTAAAAGTCGCGTATTCCCACTGCTCCATGCGGCGTAGCCTCCTTATGTATGATTGAGTATAATTGTGACATAGTCCCATGGCTGCCGCAATATGGGGGACTAAACATGTTGTTATGTTAAATTTCCTTGCCTCGACTTGCGCGTATGGAATGGAATGCATTATAATTTCCGTAATCAAATAGCTGAACTTATGTTTTTCGGAGGAGCCTGTCACCAAGGGCTCCTCTTTGTTTTTTTTCGGCTTTTGGACATCTTAAGAGGGGTAAAGGAGAATAGAAAATGGAATTTATCTTGTACTTGGCCATCATTATCGCGGCAACCAAAATCGCCGGCCACCTCTCGGCCCGACTCGGCCAGCCGGCCGTTCTGGGGGAGCTTATCGTCGGCGTCCTGCTGGGACCGGCCGTGCTCGGCGTCCTCGAGCCGGAAGCCTCCTATCTTCATTACTTCTCGGAGATCGGAGTGCTGCTTCTAATGTTCCTGGCCGGCATGGAGACGGACCTTGCCCAGCTTCAACGCAATTGGAAGGCGGCCTTCGCCGTGGCGATCGGCGGAATCGTTCTGCCGTTTATCGGGGGATATTCCGCGGCGTTGGCGTTCGGATTCTCCTCGGACTACGCCATGTTCTTCGGCATTCTGTTCTGCGCGACGTCGGTCAGCATCTCCGTTCAAGTGCTGAAGGAGATGAACCGGCTCGGCTCGCGCGAAGGTACGACCATCCTCGGGGCCGCCGTCGTGGACGACGTGCTGGTCGTCATCCTGCTTGCGGTCATGATGAGCGTTCTCGGAACCGGCAACGATGTTTCGCTTGGTCTCCTGATCGGCAAAAAAGTCATTTTCTTCGTCGTCGTGATCGCGGTCGGGTGGTTCGTCATTCCGAAGGCGATGGAGTGGCTCGCTAAGCTGCGCGTCTCCGAAGCCGTTATCAGCATCGCGGTCGCCATCTGCTTCGGATTCGCTTATTTCGCTGAGTATATGGGAATGGCCGGCATAATCGGCTCTTTCGCGGCAGGAATCGCGCTTTCTCAAACTCCTCTGCATAAGGAGATGGAGCGCAAGCTGGAACCGATTGCCTATAGCATTTTCGTTCCGGTTTTCTTCGTAAGCATCGGGCTAAACGTCAGCTTCGACGGCTTAGGCTCGCAGATCGGCTTCGTGATCGTCATCTCTATCGTCGCCATCCTTACGAAGCTTCTCGGCGGCGGACTGGGCGCCCGCTTGACCGGGTTCGACACCCGCTCTTCCATCGCTGTAGGCTCCGGCATGATCTCGCGCGGCGAAGTCGCCCTGATCATCGCCTCCACGGGTCAATCCGCCAGCCTTCTGCAAGAGGAATATTACACGTCCGTCATTATAATGGTCATCGTGACCACGCTGGTCACACCGCCGATCCTGAAATGGATCTTCTCTCGCATGCCGGAGAAGGAAACGGCTTAACGATTCCGCAATCGTCTTGCCGGTAAGGTTCGTAATTAAACATAAAGAAAGCAGCTATCGGGACCGATAGCTGCTTTTGATGCGGTTATATTTAATTCCGAATCAGGTAGTCGAACGCGCCGAGAGCCGCGGTTGCGCCGGATCCCATCGAAATGATGATTTGCTTGTACGCGCTGTTCGTGCAGTCTCCCGCGGCGAACACGCCAGGCACGCTGGTCGCGCCATGACGGTCGACGACGATCTCGCCCATGCGGGTGCGCTCCAGCGTATCGGCCAGCCATTCCGTATTCGGAACGAGACCGATTTGCACGAAGACGCCTTCCAGCTCGACATGCGTTTCCTCGCGGGAATCGCGGTCGACGAACGTAATTCCGTTCACCTTGTCCGTGCCGGTGATCTCCGTCGTTTGCGCATTCTTGTAAACCGTTACGTTAGGCAGGCTATAGAGACGATCCTGCAGAACGGAGTCCGCCTTCAGCTCGGTGCCGAATTCGATCACCGAGACGTGTTGGACGATTCCGGCAAGGTCGATCGCCGCTTCGACGCCGGAGTTGCCTCCGCCGATGACGGCTACGCGCTTGCCCGCGAACAGAGGTCCGTCGCAATGCGGGCAATAGGCCACGCCCTTGTTCTTGAACTCCGCTTCGCCCGGAACGTTTACGTTGCGCCAACGAGCGCCCGTGGATAGAATAACGGTTTTGCTCTTCAGAACGCCGCCGTTCTCCAATTCAACCTCGACCAGATCCTTCTTCTCCAGGCGAACGGCCTTTTGGAGCTTCATGACATCGACGTTGTACTCCTTGACGTGCTCTTCCAAGCTGGCTGCCAGCTTGGCGCCTTCGGTGTACTTGACGCTGATGAAGTTCTCGATGCCGACGGTATCCATAACCTGGCCGCCGAAGCGCTCCGCCACGATGCCCGTGCGAATGCCTTTGCGCGCGGCATAGATAGCGGCGCTGGCGCCGGACGGTCCTCCGCCGATAACGAGCACGTCGAACGGCTCTTTGTTAGAAAATTCTGACGGATCGGGAGCTTCGACGATCTTGGACAAAATTTCTTCGATCGACATCCGTCCGCTACCGAAAAATTCGCCGTTCAGGTATACCGTCGGAACGGCCATGACTTCCTTGCTCTCGACTTCTTCCTTGAACGCGGCGCCGTCGATCATCGTATGGGAGATGCCCGGATTGAGAACGCTCATCACGTTCAACGCCTGAACGACGTCCGGACAGTTGTGGCAAGTCAGGCTGATATACGATTCGAATGCATAAGTGCCCTTAATGCCCTTGATTTGATCGATGACTTCTTGATCTACCTTCGGAGCTCTTCCGCTGACTTGCAATAAAGCCAGAACCAGCGAAGTGAACTCATGCCCGAGGGGAACGCCTGCGAAAGCGACTCCGGAATCTTCCGCACCGGCCCGATTCACGCTGAAGCTTGGCGTTCTCGCCAGCTCGGCGTTCTCGAGCTTGATTCGGGAGGACATGCTGGCTAACTCGTCCAAGAAAGCCAGCATCTCCTGCGATACGGAGTCGGAACCCGCGCTGACCTTAATCAGCAGGTCGCTCTCCAAGAGCTGAAGGTATTGGTCTAATTGTTGCTTGATATCAGAATCCAACACCTGGAATGCCCTCCTTAGATCTTGCCTACAAGATCAAGGCTCGGCTTCAGGGTCGTGGAGCCTTCTTGCCATTTAGCAGGGCAAACTTCGCCTGGATTGTTGCGAACGTATTGAGCTGCTTTGATCTTGTTGACAAGCGCGCTAGCGTCGCGGCCGATGCCGCCCGCATTGATTTCGACCGTTTGGATAACGCCGTCCGGGTCGATGATGAACGTGCCGCGGTCAGCCAGGCCGTCCGCTTCGATCAGAACGTCGAAGTTGCGGGAGATCGTGTGCGTCGGGTCGCCGATCATGATGTACGTGATCTTGCCGATCGTTTCGGAGCTGTCGTGCCAAGCCTTGTGGGTGAAGTGAGTGTCCGTCGAGACGGAGTAGACTTCCACTCCCAGGGACTTCAGCGTTTCATATTGATCCTGCAGGTCGCCCAGCTCGGTCGGGCAAACGAAAGTGAAGTCCGCAGGGTAGAAGCAAACGACGCTCCACTTGCCCTTGAAGTCCTCATTCGTTACTTCGATGAACTTGCCATTGTGGTAGGCTTGCGCCTTAAAAGGTTTGACTTCGGTTCCAATCAGAGACATAGTTGGTTTCCTCCTAATTGTTTTTATTTAAAAAACTTATTGAGAACGTTTAGCAGTCAATAATCATTCTTATTTACTGCTTGATACAAATAATATCATCGATTCCGCCAAAGCACATGAAGAAAAAATGAAGTAAATATGACAAGTTTGTGAACGCACGTCCTCTTAGTATTCCCCCTGCCGGTTCCGGCTATTCAAGGCGCGTCGTTCAACGATTAGCTTCTTCACCTCATCTTCCTCTTTTTACCTCTCCATCTCTGTCTTTCTTGAATAATTCCCCCGCAAGCGAAGCACCCTTAAGGCAAGGAGTGGGTTCGATGGCTGCGATTGGCACGCTCGTCTTGGCGAGCCTTAGCTTCGCTCTGTTAGTTCTGTTCGATACGCTGGTTTATCGTCAATCCTTCTTCGTCTCCGTTAAGCGCATGTTCCTTGATGACGCTTATTTCAATAGAAGCGCGTGGACGCTGCTGGTTTCCGCTCTTCTCCTCTCCTGCTGGTACGATCTCCGAGAGCGGCCGTTCGGACAAAGGCTGTCGGCAAGATTATTCGGCCGGAGAAAGGACACGCGATGGAATCGAAACTAACCGGTCTTCAGCTCTACGCGATGATGCTCGTCTTCTTGCTGGGAACGTCCATCATCTACGGCACGCCGAGACTGGTTCCGGATTCATGGTTGATCGATATCGCGGCGATCGTCCCCTATCTGCTTCTGACCGGAATCTACCTGGCGTTATTCTGGACAGGATGCGACCGAAATCTGTACGAGCTGTTGGTTGCGGCTTGGGGCAAGCACTTCGGCAAGCTGTTCGCACTTGGATATTCCGTCTACTTTCTATATATCGCTTCCCGCAACCTCCGAGACATGGTCGAACTGATTCTGACGGCGCTTCTGCGCAATACGCCCAGCTTCGTCATCGTCCTCGCGTTCGTTGGTATTGTCGCTTACGCGGCATGCGGAGGAATTATCGCCCTGGGCAGGCTCTCCATCCTTATTGCAGGAATGGTTCTATTCTTCTTCGTGGTGCTGACCTGCCTCTTGTACTTTAGCGATTCCATCGATCTCGAGCGGGTTCTCCCTTTCTTGTCCGAAGGCTTGGGAGCCGTCGCAGGCGCTTCCTTGCGAAGCTCGATATGGTTCCCATACGGGGAAGTTCTCGTGTTCCTCGCGTTCGGGTCCAGTTTAGGAGGAGCCAAGACGCTGCGGAAAATCGGACTCTTCTCTCTTCTTAGCGCGACGGCCATCCTCTCCTTCTCGAACCTTCTTCAGACGAGCGTTCTCGGGATCGAGAACATGAAGTATTCGGTCTTCGCGCTTTTGGACGCGGCCAGGCTCATCAATATCGAGAATTTCATTACGCGCATGGATGCGCTTGTCGCCTTTATCATTATTTTCGGCGTTATCGTCAAATCCGCCATTTTCTTGTACGCCAGCGCCAAAGGAGCCGAATTCCTGTTCGGGAGCGATTGGAGAGGATTCGCCCCGTCTCTCGCCTTGCTGATCGGCGCCCTGTCGATCAAAGTGTCGCGAAATAACGCGGAGCACGTCTCCGAAGGCCTCGTCTACGCGATCTACTGGCTTCATATCCCCTTTCAGCTGGCCATCCCTCTCGCGACGCTGCTGCTGCTCAGGCTGCGGTTAAATCATAAGGAGGCATAATGGCAACGTACCGTTTCCGTCAAGATCGCATCGAGAACGAGCTTCGGGCTCACTTCGGCTCCTCGGCCGATTTATCCCTGATCCCCATTCGGCTGGCCGATCGCGATGGTCTTCTCTGTTTTCTATCGACGATGACCAATTCCACATTCCTGATGAATAACGTCGTGCAGCCTCTCCTTCAAGCTTCGTACCGGGAGATCCTCTTCGACTCGGCGGAAGCGCTGGATTCGCTGCGTCTTCGGTTGTTCGGCGGGTTGAACACGCGTTTGCTCGAGGATCCGGGGCACCTTCCGGAATGGATGACCCAAGGATATGCGGGTCTGCTGCTAGACGGTCAGGACCGCATGCTTCTGATCCATGTTCAGGAACTGGAGAAGCGATCGATCGCCGAGCCGACGGCCCAAAATGTCATACGCGGGCCGAAGGAGGCTTTCACCGAATCGGCGGATACGAACATGAGCATGATTCGCAGGCGAATCCTGAACGAGAATCTCCGTTTCGAGAAGCACGTCATCGGCTCCAAGTCGAACACCTCCGTTTATCTTGCCTATCTCGAAGGCGAGGCCGACGAGCGGCTATTGAATCCAATCCGAGAGAAGCTCCGCAGCGCGCGTCTGACCGGGCTGTTCGATTCCGGCGGTTTGGAGAACGAACTTCAGTCGAACCGTTTCTATCTGTTCCCTACCACCTACAACAGCGAAAGGCCGGATTCCATCTGCTCCTGCCTATTGGACAAACGAGTCGCGCTGATCGTGAACGGAAGTCCGTTCGTGCTGATTATCCCCGCTCAATTCACCGATTTCTTCAAGTCCCCCGAAGACCAATACCAATGGTTCGTCTTCGGCACGTTCATTCGCTTGCTGCGCTACGTGGCTTTTCTATTTTCCTTGACCCTGCCCGCCTTTTACGTTGCCGTAACGTGTTACCATCAGGAACTGGTTCCCACTTTATTGCTTACGAGCATTATGGCGCAAAGACAAGGAATTCCTTTCCCGGCCGTCGTCGAGATGTTCCTGATGGAGATCACCTTCGAGCTGCTCCGCGAGGCCGGAACAAGAATGCCCCGATTGGTAGGGCAATCCATCTCCATTGCCGGAGCGCTTGTGCTGGGAGAAGCCGCCGTTCAGGCGGGCATCGTATCCAACATCACCGTCATCATCGTCGCCCTGACCGCGATATCCGGTTACGTATCCCCCGTCTACACCTTCGGAGCCAACATTCGCCTGTTCCGCTTCGCCTTAATCGTTCTCAGTTCCGTCATCGGATTGTACGGAGTTATCTTGGGCTGCGCATACTTGCTGATCCATCTGACGAGAATCGAGACGTTTGGGGTTCCGTACCTTTCCCCCTTATCCCGCTTCTCCGGGAAACGTTCCGCATGAGGAAGCTCGCAAGGTTGGTCGGCGCCGTCCTTCTCCTGGGAGCATGCCTTCAGATGAGCGGATGCTGGGACATGGTCGAAGTCAGCCGCGCCTCCCTAATGACGGGATTGGCGCTGGAGCCAGGCCATAACGGCCGAATTCTCGTCACCCTCGAAGTGTTGAATTCGGCGGAAACGATGAGCTTCGAAGGCGGCAAAGGCGGTTCTCCCTCGCAGCTATATTCAAACGAAGCGGACACGATCGTCGAAGCCATGATACGAATGAACGAGCATCTCGACAGGATGCTGATCCCGTCGCATATTCGAGTGATCATCGTCGACGAGCGGATCGCCCGGGAGGGATTGGATCGCTTTATGGACTTCGTCCAACGCTCCCGCTATGTAAGGGAAGACGTTACTCTGCTTGTGTCCCGCGGGACGAAAGCCTCCGACATGCTGCGGGTGGCCTATCCGGACGGCATGTATGCCGGCTTCGGGATCCAATCCCAAGTGTTCAACTACCACAACAACTGGGGCGGCGTTCCGGATAGCTTCATGTACGAGGTCGCCCAGTCCGCCTTCTCCCCGGGCAAAGAGCTCCTGCTTGGAGCAGTTACGCTCGATAAAAAAAGCGACAAGGAAGAAAGCGTCGAAAATAGCAAAAAGTTGGATCCCCAGACGCTCGTGAGGATTGCGGGATCGGCCGCGTTTCGGGAGAACCGGCTGATCGGCTTTCTGTCGAAGGAGGATACGAGGATGGTTCTCTTGGTCACGAATCAATTGAAACGGACGACCGTCTCCTTCCCTCTTGACGGGCAGGGCAAATACGCGGCCATCCGGCTGATCCGTTGCCATACTTCCAAGAAAGTCCAAATGATCGAGGGAAGACCGCTCATCTCGATCAACGTCGAGGCTGCCGGTCTCGTCGCAAGCATGGACGATAATTTGGCCATCGATAAAATCCATGGCTACGAGCAATTGGACCGATTGGCGTCCGAGCATCTCAAGGAAAGCCTGACCGCGACGATCGGGAAGGTGCAGAAACAATATAAAGTCGACGTGTTCGGCTTCGGGGAGCATCTATACCGGCACCGCTATCATGAATTCATGCCGGTGTCCAAGGAATGGAACGAGCAATTCGCGAAGGCCAAGGTCGTCGTTCAGGTATCGGTGAGAATCGAGAGATCGGAATTGAAGTCCAGAAACCAGACTCAGAACAAGGTAGTAAATTAATACTCCTTTCTCTCATATGGGATTGTCCTTAAGCCAAATATCCTTGTAATCGATCTTGCCCCATGCGTTAAGCGCGATCCCGTTCAGCGCCGGATCCACGCTGACCGTTTGATGGCTGTGATATAGGAATAGAAGCTGCAGCGCATCCCGGAGCTCCGCTTCCAAGTCGCGGAGGATGTCCATGCAACGATTAGGATCGCCTTCCGACAACGCTTCGGAGACGGCGGCGTCCACCTTTGCCAGATTCGCAGGATCCAAATGGTTCCGGATATATCCGGGACTGGAGCGATACATATCGATGAGAGTGACCGCGGGCTCGACCCCAAGAACCTCTCCGGATAGAATCAGATCGGCGCGGGAGATCTCGGCTGCTTGGCTCAACTCGCGGATGGGCAGCACCGTCGTCTCCATGCGCACTCCCAATCGTTCGAGCCTGCTCCGAATCCAGCCGGCATCCTCCTTATTGGCGGAATAGTCGTACGTGTAGAGCTTCAAGGTTTCGCCCTTGTATTCCGAGTGCTCGAGAAGCTCCCGCGCTTGCCGCAAGCCGACGCCGGTGCCGTAGGCTTCCTCGTCGCGGCCGGGATCGAATCCCGAGGACGGCTTCAGCCTTCGCCCGCCCAACTCCCTGACCATCTCCTGCCGATCGAGCGCCCCGTGGATGGCGGAGCGAACGCGAACATCCTGCAGCGGCCCCGGACGGCTTAAATTAAAGGTCAAATAACTGCTGCCGGCTTCCGCGCGATTAAGAACATTCCCCGATTTCGAACGATCGACCGCTTCGAAATAGAGCACCTGCGCTTCCTTCGGCGAATAATCCTCCCGCAACGCCGTTTCTCGATAATCAGGCCACACCCAGATTTCGACCCGGTCCAGGAAAGGACGTCCGCCGTAATAGGAATCGTTCGCTTCGAGAACGAGTTTCGTTGCCGTGTTCTCCGCGATTCGGAACGGTCCCGTACCGATCGGCATTCTCTCGTAATCGATTCGAGGGACAAGCCTTCCCAAGTCGCTCGGCACGATGGAGAATCTCTCCTGCGAGATAAAATTCAAAAACAGCCCGTTCGATTCCCGGAGCCGGATCCGTAAGCTTGAAGTGCCGAGAACCTCGATGTCCGCCATATTAGCCGTCAGCCAGTCGTCCGGTTTCTCCTTCTTGATCCTCTCGAACGTGAACTTCACGTCCTCGGCGGTCATTCTCTTCCCATGGTGGAAGAAGACTCCTTTGCGCAAGTAGAACGTCCAATGCGTTCTCGTCTCGTCATGCTCCCAATGGTGCGCCAGACCGGGTTTATGGGCTCGGCCCGCGGCATCGTACTCGACCAGCGTGTCGAAGATTTGGCGGACCATATGCGCCTCCGTTCGCCGAATCACGTTCATCGGGTCCAGATCGGGAATCGGCCGGTAAAACGGAAACCTCAGCACATCCAGCTCGTCGGTCCGCCTTTGAAGCCCGAATTGGGAGATCAGCCAGCCATGGAATTCGGCATTCAGAGAATCGTCCGAATGCTTCCGCACGAATTCCAGGGCGGCTCCCGGCTCCCCTTGCTCGGCCAGCCTCTTGGCTTTACGAAGGAGGAGCTCTTCTTTATTTTGCAGGAAAACGAGCGTAGACCGGTTGCCCCTTCCTCTTCCCGACGACCATTCCACGTAGCTTCTCTCGATCATCTTCTGAATCAGCAATTGTGCATTACGTCTCGTGCAATCCAGGGCGCTCGCGAATTCGTCCAACGTGATCGTCAGCGGCTGCCCTTCCGTCTGTACCGGGTAGCACTGCCTAAGCTGCAGGTAATAATCTTCAAGCTCCATAAGTACCGGCCTCCTCCCCTAAAAGACGAAATCCCTCTCCGCACCTTTCGCTTTTTGTTCCACTTTTCCAAAAGTATAATGGGTGACGCTTAAACCGTAAAGAGGAGTGAACCTGCCCATATGGCTATCCCGACTATCTCGTCCACAGCAACAGAAGAAAGATCAACCCCGTCCGCGCCCTCCGTCTGGAGAAGTCCCTCTTTTCTTATTTTGCTCGGCACGGGAGCGATCATGGCGTTCGGCAACAAGATTTACGAGCTGGCGCTCCCTTTGATCCTGTATGAAATGACCCGCTCCTCCGTCATTATGGCGACAATGCGGGGAATCGAATTTCTTCCGAACCTGCTTCTTGCGATGTTTATCGGCGTCCTGGTCGATCGGGTGAACAAAAAAAGATGGTCCCTGTCCGCGATACTCCTGCAAGCTATCGTCCTTGGGATCCTTTACGGCGTCATCGAATTCGGCCAGCCAGAGCCCTACGCGTTCTATATCGCGGGATTTCTGCTGATGGGACTCGGCTACGCCTACAACAATGCCAGGGTCGCCATGGTTAAGCACTCCCTACCCGAAGAGCTTCTGACCTCCGCGAACGCTTCCTATGCCTTCGTGACGACGCTGGTCGGAATTCTGGGACCCGGATTAAGCGGCCTCATTCTTATGCTGCCGAACCTTCATTTGGCTCTATTGATCACTTCGATATCCTTTGCGCTTGCTTATGCGACTCTATTGTTTATTCCCAACCACGAATCGAGAACATCCGGAGCGCAAGGACAAGGCTTCCGGACGGAGCTTCGCGCAGGCTGGGCGGAGCTGCTCCGCAACCGGCCGCTGCTCCGGATGTCGGTCATCGTCATCTTCTTGAATTCGGCTTCGGGGATGATCGATACGACGATTATCTTCTATTCCAAAGACGTTCTTAAGTTGAACAATCTGGAGCTGGGCATCGTCCTCTCGGCCGCGGGAGCCGGCGGGCTTGCGGGAAGCCTGCTGATCGGACGGCTGCGCCGCTGTTTCTCCGTGGGACGGTTGATCTCTTTATCCGCCTTGATGACCGCGCTTGTCCAGCTCCTCTTCTATATAGCCGACAAGGCTTGCGTTCTTGCCCTGGGATTGCTCCTCTTCGGCTTGTTCGAGACCATCAGCTCCGTGAGCATATGGACGTTCCGCCAGGAGACGACTCCCTATTCCCTCATCGGCCGGATCAGCGGGATCACGGGATCGATCTTTAAGCTGGGTATGCCGCTTGCGATCGCGTTCTCCGGATGGGTGACCGAGCACGAAGGGGCTCAGCTTGTTTTTCTTATGGGATTCTTCTTGAATATGTCCGTGTTCGCGGCTTGCTTGACGGGACCGCTTTGGAAGGCCGCTCGCGCTTGACTTCTATACCGTCCAGACGGTATAGTTTTTTTCGAGGTGAACGCAATGAACAGCAATTCGAGATACGGCGACATTCTCTCCGCCGCCAGCAACGTCGTAAGAACGCTTGGCGCCGAGAAGCTGACTTTGGACGCCGTCGCCAAGGAAGCCGGAGTCAGCAAAGGCGGCTTGCTGCACCATTTCCCCAACAAACAGGCATTGATTCACGCCATGGCGAAGGAATCGTCCCGTCAATTCGTCGCCGATCTCAACGCCAAAGTAGAGAATTCGCCGAGCGATGGCGGGCGCTGGACGAGAGCTTATCTCGAAGCCACCTGCGAGGATGCCGCGAACGAGCATTCCAAGGAGCTGAGCACGGCATTGATCGCTTCGCTCTATTCGAACCCGGACATCTTGGCCAAGCTGCGAACCAGCTATTCGGGCTGGCAGAAGAACATCGAGAACGACGGGATCGATCCGGTCGCCGCCACCATCGTCCGATTGGCCGTGGACGGCTTGTGGCTTGCGGAAATATTCGGCCTCGGGAATCTCGAACCGGAATTGCGGAACCAGGTGATCGACGCCTTAAAGAAAATGACCGAAACGTAAAGGAGAGAATCGTTTGCTCGCATATGTTCTGCTGGCTTCGGCAATCGTCGCCGAAGTGTTCGGAAGCTCCATGATGAAGCTGTCCGACGGATTCAAGAGAAAGCTCCCTTCCCTTCTGCTCGTCGTCGGATACGCGGTGTCCTTCTATTTGTTTTCGTTGGCGTTGAAGGACCTTCCCTTGGGGACGGCATACGCGATCTGGGCGGGTCTCGGAACCGCTCTGACCGCCGTGGCGGGGATTCTCGCGTTCAGGGAGAAGCTTAACGCCCGCAAGCTGCTCGGCATGCTCGTGATCATCGCCGGAGTCGTCTTGGTGGAGATAGCCAGGGAAAGTCAATAACCGGGAAAAGAGGAATCGGAGTGAACGGGTATTTGGCATTAGCCTTAGCGATCGTCGGCGAGGTATTCGGCACTTCCATGCTTAAGCTGTCCGACGGATTCAGTCACGCGGTCTTCAGCCTTCTCTTTCTTCTCGGCTTCGGATTCGCGTTTTATTTCCTATCGTTGTGCATGAAGACCGTTCCTCTCGGGACGGCTTATGCGATCTGGTCCGGCGTAGGCACCGTTCTGACGACCGTTATCGGCGTGCTTGCTTGGGGAGAGCCCCTGAATTTCGTTCTTGTTCTAGGAATCGTTCTAATCGTCGGCGGCGTCGCCCTGCTCAACTCGGGACGGACGGCGGAAGGGTAACCATCGGTCGCCGATCGAACTTGCAGTCGACATAAGCCTCTTCCCTTCTCGTCAGAGACGACAAGCCCCTGCTCTTTTCGCGGCAGGGGCTTCTTTTTGCGTTGATTAGACGCATACCTATATAGAGGTTGAAGGAGGCGATTAAGCATGTCGCGATTGCTCAAAAAAGGAATTTGGCCGATCGCCCTCGTTATCTGCCTTGGAATCGTCGTTTGGCTGTCCCGTTCCGGAGAGGCTTCCCCCGTCCCCCTGGTCAGCACGCTGGAGAAGAACGGTTATCGAATCGAAGTGAGAACGCTCGAGGCGCGCTCTTCTCCCATGGAAGAGAAGCAATTCCTCGTCACGGTCACCGACGTCGGCGGCGCGAACGTCGAAGCGACAAGCATCCAGATCAAATCCTGGATGCCGAAGATGTTCTGCGGAATCTTTACGGCCAAGGTAGAGCGGAGCTCTCAAGGCTCCGGCTACGAGGGAACGCTCGTGCCGGTGATGAGCGGCCGTTGGGTCGCGGAGACCCGGGTTCGGATCGGTTCGGACGAATTTGTCCTGCTTCACGACTACAAGGTGGTATAAAACAAGCGAATGCTCACCATAGCCAAGGATGAATCGACGGGATCCAGCCGTTCGCGCTCAGCCCTTTCATAATGGAGAGAATGCCCATCAGAATGGCCAGGTTCTGCCCCGCTCCCCTCAGTTGCTTTCTCCATTTCTTGCTTATGCCTTTGGCGGACAGAGCGAACGCGAACAGCATGGGGAAGGTCGTCAAGCCGAAGACGAGCATGATCAGAAAGCCGTCCGCGACATTTCCCGTCGCGGCGGCGTTCATTTGCATCGCGTAGGTAAGGCCGCATGGGAGCAAGCCGAGCAGCAAGCCGGTTAAAAAGATGGACACGTATTCCCAAGAGGAGCCGGACGAGCCCGACAGCCGCTTCAACCGTTCATGGCCCGGGAAGCGAATGGCATGAAGCGGCAAGGTGAACTTGCGCCATGCCCATAGCAGAATAAAGACTCCGCCGAGGATGCTGGCCGCTCCCTGCAAGCCGACGAACCGGCCCGCGAGGTTAAGGAACGAACCGGCCGCCCCCATCAAAGCGCCCGTTATCGCGTAAGTCAAAATCCGGCCGACATGATAAAAAGCCAAAGACACGGCCGCGCTTCTTCTGGCTTCCATGGCGATGGACGCTCCGATCCCCCCGCACATGACGATGCAATGGGGAGCTCCCGTCAATCCGGCCAGCACGGCAACGATCGCGTCGTCCCCGGTCATGATCCGTTGCCTCTGAATGCCGGAGTCGTCCGCCTCGCAAGCCGGAGCGAATTGCCGACGACCATCAGGGAGCTCGATGCCATTCCGATGCACGCAACGCGCGGGTCCAGCAAGCCGAAGACGGCAAGCGGGATCATGACGGCATTGTAGAGAAGCGCCAGCGTCAAGTTCTGCTTGACGTTCCGCATCGTCCGTCTGGCGATCCGATAGCCTTCGCTTACCCGGGAGAGCTTGCCCGCCGAGATGACGACGTCGCCTGCCTGCAGCGCCGCCTCGTTGCCTCCCGCCATCGAGATACCCACGTCCGCGGCCGCCAGCGCGGCCGAATCGTTCGCGCCGTCGCCGATCATGACGACTCTCCCTCCCGTCTTCTGCAGTTCGAGCAAGAGCTCCAGCTTCTGCTCCGGAAGCAGCTCCGCCCGAACGTTAAGAATTCCCAGCTTCGCCGCGATCTTGGCCGCCGCCTCGCCGCGATCTCCGGAGGCCATCCAGATCTCTCCGTATCGCGCGAGCTCCGCAATGGCGGCGCCCGCATCGTCGCGAACTTGGTCCCGGAACCGGATCGTTCCCCTCCACTTGCCGTCCATGGCGAAATGAAGAACGGAATGCGGGCTCCCATCCGAGCCTGCAGAGGTAGACAACGGCATGGCGATCCCCTGTTCGGACAGCCATGCGGCGCGTCCCAGCACGACTCTCTTGCCTTCGACGATCCCCGTTATCCCTCTTCCCGGATATTCCGAGACCTCCTTCGCCGGCGCCAGGAGCAGCCTGCGCGCTCTCGCTTCGCGTACGACGGCTTGAGCGAGCGGATGGTCCGAGGCTTGCTCCAATGCCGCGGCGAGCCGAAGCAGCGTCATCGGAGGAAGAAGCGATGCCTCGATGTCCGATACGGCAGGCTTGCCGATCGTGAGCGTGCCGGTCTTGTCGAACACGAAGACGTTCGCTTGGCTCAGAGCCTCCAGCTTGCTCGCTTCCTTGACGACGATGCCGCTTCGGAGCGCGAGGCTCGATCCGATCAGCATCGAGATCGGGGTCGCGAGCCCCAGCGCGCAGGGACAGGCGACCAGCAGCACCGCCATCGCGGGATCCACGGCTTCCGTCGGGCTTGCCCGGAACCACCAGCCCGCAAAAGTCAGCATGGATAAAGCGATAATGGAAGGCACGAAGAACGCGGCGACCCGGTCTACCTTTCTCTCGATCTTCGGCTTGCTATGCTGGGCATTCTCGACGAATGCGATCATGCGAGACAGCCTCGATTCCGAGCCCCTGTCGTCGGACTGAACCTGCAATCGTCCGCTTACGAGGCGCGTGCCCGCATAGACGCGTTCTCCCGCCCGTTTAACCGCTACGCTCTCTTCGCCTGTCAACAGCGATTCGTCGGCCTCCGCCGTTCCTTCCAGGATGACGCCGTCCAAGGGAACCCATTCGGAAGAGAGAACCTCGAACCGTTCTCCCGGCGCTAGCTCTCCTATGGGGATCGTGCTCCTTCCGCTGCCGCGAACGACCCGAACCACTTGCGCCCTCCGTTCCCGCAAGGAAGTCAGGCTCCGGGCGGCGTTGCCTTTGGCGATCGACTCCAGCCACTTGCCTAACGTAACGGACACGAGGATCATGGCGATCGAATCGAAGTAAAGCGGCGGATGTCCGTGCAGGACATGCGCGTCCATTCGGCCGATTCCCGGCTTGAACGCTTGATAATGGCTGTAGAAGTATGCGACCGCCGTGCTCATCGCGATCAGAACGTCCATGTTGGGCATGCCCTGCTTCAGCGCATGATAAGCTCCCAGATAGAAGGGAAAGCCGGCATACAGCAGAAGCACGGAAGCGAGGATCATTTGGATCAGAGGGACCTGGAACAGCTCCGGCGTATGAATGCCGTAGGGCTCAAGAAAGTGCCCTGCCATCGCGGCGAACAAGGGTATCGACAGCAGCGCGGAGGCGATGAAACGGTTGCGATAAGCCCGGGTCTCGAGCTCCGCCGGATTCCTCCCGTCCCCCCTGAGAATCTCCGCCCCGTAGCCGAGCTTGCGAATTCTCTCGACGACGAGCTCCTCGCTTGCCGTGGCTCCCTCCCATTGAACCGAGGCTTGGGAGGTCGCCAAGCTTACGGAAGCCGTCTTCACGCCCTCCAGCTTGTTCAGCGACTTCTCGATCCGGGCCGAGCATGCGCTGCAGGTCATCCCGGTAATTTGAACCTGAAGGTTACGCATAGATCCCTCCAAAAAGGCTTGCTTGTCGGACAATCTTCTAATAGGGAATATATGCGGAGCGAACGAAGAAAGACCGATTGCGGCCTAAGCCGAATCGGTCCTTCCCATCCGATTGTTTGTAGTCGGAAGTCGGGTAAAGTTAATCCTCCAGTTTAAAGGCCTGCTTCAAATCCCGGATCTCGTCGTCTTCGATAGGAGCCACATGTCCGAGGGCGCGCGCGGAGAGAATCGACTTGGCGCTGTATTCGGCGACCTCCAGGCGATCGAACGTGTTCAGCAAGCCTTGGCCCGTAACGACGATACAGTTGTTGCGGACGATGGCGATCGGCGTGTTCGGCTTGAACAGCGCGGCGGTCTCCTCCGGCTCGTTATATAAAGATTCGAAGGATAGCTTGGGCATCCCGCGAAGCAGGATATAGCTCTCCGGAATCGTCCGGGAGTCGAACGGCAGATCCGTTACGGCGAAGGCCATGATGTACGGCGGATGCGCCAGGATAACCGAATCGACATGCTTCTGCTGCTCGTAGATCGCTTGATGGAAACGAACGGACTGGCTGGGAAGCTTTCCTTCCTCGCTCGTCCCGTTCCGGACGCGAACGAGCTCCTCCGGCTGCAGGTACTTGCGATCGATCCCGTAAGGAGTGATCAGAAAATCCGTCCCGTTCAAGCGCTGGGAGAACGTTCCCTGCGTGCTGGTGAACAGTCCCTGGTCGTAGGCTCTGCGAATGAATCCGCACATCGTGCGCCGGATCTCCAGCTCGCTCGCGTCGATGCCTTCGCTGCGGTGTGCGGGCAGCGACAACGCGCTCTTCTTGACGATTTCGTAATCCTCGTCGGTCAGCAGAGTCGGACGCCCGATTCTCGATGCTTCGATCTCCAGCCTGGCGCAATAGTCCAGCGTCTCGAACACGCGGAACGCTTCGAAGAGGTCTTGGCCTCCGACCACGACGCCGTGATTCTCCAGCATGACCGAGTTGACGCCTTCCCCGAATACCTTGGCGATGTTGCGGCCGAGCTCTTCGCTTCCGGGAAGCGCATACGGCGCCATTCCGATCCGTCCGCAAATCAGCCGTTCGTTCGGGAGCAGCCGGGTATCGGGAATCCGCCTTACGATGCTGAAGGAGACGAGCGCCGGCGGATGCGCATGGACGATCGCCCGCAAATCGGGCCTCGTCTCGTAAATCAAACGGTGAAACGGAAATTCGCTGGAGGGCTTGTGCTTGCCCCGAACCGAACCGTCCGCTTGCACGCATACCATGTCTTCCGCGGTCAACGCTCCCTTGTCCACTCCCGACGGCGTAATCCAAATATCCCCGTCGGCCCCGCGGATCGACAGATTGCCTCCGGAGGTCGTCGTCATCCCGTACCGGTAAATTCGCTCCATGAGCAGGAGAAGCTGCTGGGCTGGCTGCATTTCGTTCGATGGCATGATTAACGTCTCCCGTCCGGGTAGATTTGGTTCTTATGATAATGAAAGTTCCGAGACACGTCTATGATTCGGGTTACAGCTTTTTCTTAACCAATTAAAAAGAGCCGCATCGGAGCGACCCTTATGACGATATCCCGATCTATTGAAATAACCAGATCACGAGCAGCACGACGAGGATCATCCCGATCGCGTAAATCCAGGTCAGATTCGCCCAGATCTTACCCGAATTTCTGGAGTATTGAGAGTTCTCCTCCCGGTTGCTTGGGGATTGTCCGATCATGATCGTGCCGATAAGTCCCGCTATCATCACGACAACGACGGCAACCACCAGCCAGAGCGTGCTATTCACCTGTTCGCCAGCCTCCTGATATGCGTGTCGCTTTTTCCATGCTAATATTGTTTCGCATTCCCATAAGAAAAGCAAGATAAAAAGAAGCTTGGTTGAAAAGCCTCCTTTATCCTTATAGTATTAACGTCAAACACAGTAAAAAACGATTGGATAAGGAGCGGATGGAATGAGCTATCTGGATCAACCTTGGTCGTTGAAAGGACTGACTTTAAAAAACCGCATCGTAATGCCCCCGATGTGTCAATATTCGGTCGACGCGCTTGACGGAATCCCTAACGATTGGCACTTCGTTCATTATGTCTCCAGAGCCGTCGGCGGCGCCGGACTCCTCATCGTGGAGATGACCGACGTCGAGCCGGACGGCCGCATTACCTCGAAAGATCTGGGGTTATGGTCGGACGAGCAGATTCCCGCCTTCAAGAGAATCGTCGACGAGGTGCATAAATACGGCGCCAAGATCGGCGTTCAGATCGCGCATGCCGGCCGCAAGGCCGAGGATGCCGCGCAGCCGGTCGGAGCTTCCGGCATTCCGGTCCAAGGCATCAAGAATCCGCCGCGCGCCCTCTCGACCGAAGAGGTTCGCGGGATGGTCGTCAAGTTCAAGGAAGCGACTCGCCGCGCCGTGGAGGCTGGTTTCGACGTTATCGAGCTGCACGGAGCGCACGGTTATCTGATTCATCAGTTCCACTCTCCGGGCATCAACGACCGCGCGGACGAATACGGCCAGGATCTGTCGAGGTTCGGCGTGGAAGTCATACAAGCCGTCCGAAGCGTCATGCCGGACGATATGCCGCTCATCTTCCGAATCTCGGCCGTCGAATACATGGACGGAGGCTATGATTTGGAGCATTCCCTTCGGATGGCCCATAGCTACAAGGAAGCCGGCGTCGATGTCTTCCACGTCTCCAGCGGCGGAGAAGCTCCGGCCGGCAAGCGCAAGCCCGGCAACCATCCCGGCTACCAGGTACCGTTCGCCCGCGCTTATAGACATGAACTAGGCGTGCCCGTTATCGCGGTCGGTATCCTGGAGGATCCGTATGTCGCGGAAGCGGCGCTCGCCAACGGAGACGCCGACCTCGTCGCCATAGGCCGCGGCATGCTGGACGATCCCTATTGGGCGATGCACGCGATCCGCGCGGTGGCTCGGAAGGTCGAGCCTCCCGTTCAATATGAAAGAGGGATTTACGTACGGTAAAATCGCTTAGACTGCAAGAGGGACGTCTCGACGGAGACGCCCCTCTTTCTTATTTCAATTCGTAAAGTTCTTTATTGAGCATCGATGCGAATCCGTCAACGGACATAGGCTTAATCCCGAGCATCGGCGCCAGTTGGCTCCAGGCGGAAGAGCCATAGTTGGATAGGACGACAAATCCCGTTCTGTTCTCCCGGTTAAAGGAGATAAAGGAGCTCGAGCCGTACGTGCCGCCATTATGCCAATGGGTAAGAGTTCCATCCTTCTCCCGGTACCTCATCCATGCGTAACCGACCCCGATTCCCCGCTTGGGCATGAGAGCTTGGTGCTCTTGCACAGCCAATGCGATCGCCCTCCCCATCGGCTCCTCCTCCGACTCGTTCAGGTGGGCTTCCAGATAAAGCAGCATATCGTCTATCGTGGAACGTACGGCGCCGGCACCGCCTAACGCATCCGAGAAGTCCCAATGTCTCGTCGGCTTGCCGCTCGCCCGGTAGACGGGAACCAAAGAGGCCGACAGCGATCCCGAAGACGCGACTCCGGTATTCGTCATGCCGAACGGTTCGGCGATGCAGCTCCCGATCATGTCGTTTAAGCTCATCCCTAAGCGTCTGGCGAGAGCCCAACCCAGCAATCCGAATCCGTAATTCGAGTAGCGATGCGAGCCCGTTTGTCTCTTTTTCTCGGACAGGACGCTTTCGTTTAGATGCCGCTCCGTATAACCGGAGTATGGATTCATCCGGTCGTTTATCGTCGCCCTCAGGTTGCTTGGAACGACGGGAAGTCCCGAAGTATGGGTGGCAAGCTGAAGCAAAGAGGTCTCTCGGGCGAACGGACTCTCCTTCCATTCCGGAACGAGGTCCGCAAGCCTCTCCGCCGAGTTCCACCGTCCTTCCTTCTCACCGATGGCAAGAATCAATCCCACCATCGTTTTGGTTATCGAACCGATTTCGTATAAGCCGTTGCTTATGCCCGATCCTCGCGGCGCGCCCTTTTCCCATACCGTTCGGTCGTCTCCCTGAATGATACCTACCGACAATCGATGATTCGGTTTCTCTGCCCACTTGCGAACCCGCGGCTGCCGGAACAATTCCGCCAAAGTTTTCTCCAATTTGGTTCCCCCTCAGAGCTAATGCTCCTTTTACGGGGATTGGCAAGCAAGGTTTCTCCTCGGAAATGACAAAGAACCGCGCATAGGCGCAGCTCTTCCGTTGGTTCCAAGGTCCGGCTCAGTCGTTCGTCGCGACTCTGAAGTCGACGGGCAGAATGTATCGATGAACGATCGCTTCCGCAATGCCGAGGATGATGACCATCGCCAAGTTCTCGCCGACGCTTAAACTCCAGTTCATCATCGCCGCGACGAACCATAGGAAGACGAATGCAATCGCCGCATCGGCCACGGTCGCTACCGCGTTGTTCGTCATTCGCAAAATAAACTGGTCTCCGACGAAATAAGAGATGACGGTTAGGAACGTGGCCGCGACGAACGCCCCGAGGTAAGAAGCTTCCGTGTAATAAACAAGGAGAAAGGTCACGATTGCCCCGTTAATCAGCCATTTCAGGATAAAAGATACCATGATCGAACGCACGCCCTTTCGTTTTCTGTAGTATGCGTTCTCCCGCGGACCTGCATACCGGGACAAAAACAAAGAGAGGAGGAATCCCCCTTTCCGACCCTTCTTATTTAGACGCAGCCGTTCGCACCGGCGAATTCGCCTTTCCGGACGGAAGATCCGGCATGGCGTTAACGGATACGACTTCCTTCGTCCTCTTCTTCGGCTTAGTCCAGAACTTCTCGCTGCCGGGCAAATCGTCGAACCAGGCAGCCTCTTCCGGGCAATCCAGCTCCATGAATCGGCCGTATTGACCGTCTCTCGACTGATGGTACTTCAGATAAGCTTTGCCGTTCTCGATGGCCAGAATCTCGATCTTGCCCGAGGTGTGGCTCATCGAGAGCCGAACTCGCTTGCCAAGTCCCGATGTCATCGCTTTAGCCCGTTCGACGATCTCATACACTCTGCGCAAAGACAGCACGAACGCTTTATTGCCCGCCACCGGCCGATTCACGAAGAAATAATAAGGAGTCACTCCGGCCCACGACAGTCTATCCAGCAATTCCCCTAGAATCTTCGGGTCATCGTTAATCCCTCGCAGCACGGGCGTTTGGTTCACGACGATGGCTCCCGCCTGGTGCAGCGCCTCGAAGCCTTTGACGGCTTCCGGCGTTATCTCCCGGGGATGGTTGATATGCGCCATGACGTAAATCCTTCGCTCCGGGGTCGAGAATTCTCGAATCGTCGCCAGAAGCTCCTCGTCCTCGTAGATCCTCATCGGATTGAAGACGGGAATCTTGGATCCCATTCGGATGATCTTGACATGATCGATTTCCCTAAGCCGTTCAAGGATGGCCCGAATTCTGGGAGTTCCGAGAATAAGGCTGTCTCCGCCGGTCAATAGCACGTTGTTGATCTCCGGATGCTCCGCGATGTAATTCAAGCCCGGCTCCACGTCCGTCACGGCTTCCTTGACATCGTTGCGGAATAGGCGCTTGCGGAAGCAATAGCGGCAATAAGCTCCGCATACCTCCGAGACGATGAGCAGCGCCGTCGTTCCGTATTTGTGCTGGCAGCCGGGGACGACGTAATTCGTATCCTCGTCCGAAGCGTCCCAACGGCCGTACTCCCCGAGCTCATCCGCATTCGGGATGACCAGCTTGCGGATCGGATCGTCCGGATCGTTCCAATCGATAAGATTCAAATAGTAATCGTTGACTCTAAATACGAATTTCTCGGTTATCCGCTTGAGTCGTTCTCTCTCCGACTCCGGGATTTGCGCGATCCTGTCGATGTTCGTCAAATACTTCGGCTGAGGCATCGGCACTCTCCTTTACCTGTTTTTTGAACTTGCCGGGTCTCTTTTGGGCAACAAAAAAGACCCGTTGCACGGGTCAAAAGACAAGCCGAGGACAAATCCTCCGCTGCGCGTATGATTGACCCATCCTAAGCTGACGAGGTTAGCTGACGGGCTCGGGTTAGATGGTCCCCTACGATCCGATCGGATCGATTCGCCCCAATTGATTGGTTCCCCCGCTCTCCGGCATAGCCGGAAACTAAGCTAATAGACGCAATATTCAGTTAAGATTAGACTATTTTTCTACTATAACAAACATCCATCCCCCCGGCAATCGTTTTCGATATAAACCCTTATTTGTAATTAAAATGTAACTTTTGCCGATCCGATCCCGAATAAGCCCATGGGTCCGATCTCATAATACTTTGCATAATGAGACAAAGGGAGAATCGAAATGAATCGCACTTCGGAAGTTGGAACCGTCTTCGCTCTCGGCGGCGTGAACGAGATCGGCAAGAACATGTACGTCCTTCAATACGACGGGGATATTATCGTCATCGACTGCGGCTCGAAGTTCCCGGATGAGAGCCTGCTCGGGATCGATCTGATCGTTCCGGATATTTCCTATTTGCTCGAGCATTCGAGCCAAGTCAAAGCCTTGATCGTCACCCACGGACATGAGGATCATATCGGGGGAATTCCTTATTTCTTGAAGGAACTGAACGTGCCGGTGTATGCGTCGGCGCTGACGATCGGTCTGATCGAGACGAAGCTCAAGGAGCACGGCCTGCTGCGCAATGCGACCCTGAACGTCATCCATGCCGATTCGGTCGTTCGATTCGGCGACATTCGCACCTCCTTCTTCCGCACGAACCACAGTATCCCGGATTGCCTGGGAATCGTCTTCGAGACGCCGCAAGGGACGGTCGTACATACGGGCGATTTCAAATTCGATCTCTCCCCGGAGAACCGCCAATACCCCGACCTTCATCGGATGGCGGCTATCGGAGAGAAAGGCGTGTTTCTGCTCCTGTCGGAGAGCACGAACGCGGAACGGCCTGGCTTCACGCCGTCGGAACGATTAGTGGGCGCTCATCTCGAGGAAGCGATCTCCCATGCCGATGGCAAGGTGTTCGTCTCCACCTTCGCCTCCAACGTGAATCGGCTGCAGCAGGTGGTTCGGGCGGCTGCGGTATCGGGACGGAAGCTGGTGCTGCTCGGACGAAGCATGGTGAATGTCGTAAACGTCGCCCAGGAATTAAACTATCTGGATATTCCGGAAGGCATGTTGATCGATGCCGAAGCCGCCGCCAAGCTGCCGTCCGAGCAAGTGGCCGTTCTCTGCACGGGTTCCCAAGGCGAAGCGATGGCGGCGCTCGCCAGGCTTGCGAACGGAAACTACCGGCAAATGAGCGTGGATCCGGGCGATACGGTCATTATCGCGGCGGGCGCCATCCCCGGGAACGAACGGAACGTGTCCCGGATCGTCGATAACCTGTTCCAGCTAGGCGCCAAGGTTATCTACGGATCCGGAACTTCGACGGGAATGCACGTCTCGGGCCACGGCAGCCAAGAAGAATTGAAGCTGATGCTTTCCTTGATGAAGCCGCGATATTTCGTGCCCATTCATGGCGAGTATCGGATGCTGTACCAGCATCGGCTGCTTGCCGAATCCGTCGGCGTCGATCCGAGCCATATCTTTATCGTCGGGAACGGCGACGCCGTCGAGTTCGCGGGCGGCAAAGCCGTTCTCGGCGACAGGCTCCCCGCCGGGGATGCGTTCGTCGACGGGCTCGGCGTCGGGGATATCGGCACGGTCGTCCTTCGCGACCGCAAGCAGCTGTCGGCGGACGGAATCCTTATCGTCGTCGTGACGATGAGCAAGCGCGACGGGTCCATTCTCTCCGGACCCGACGTCATCTCCCGCGGCTTCGTGTTCGTCAAGGACAACGAAGAGTTGATTCGCAGCATTCAAGAGCTGGCGCTTGGCACTCTCGCGGATCTTAAAGAAGCCAAAGTCCGGCAGTGGAGCGCACTGAAGCGCGCGCTGAAGGATGAGATCGCCAAGTATCTGTTCGCGCAGCTCAAGAAGCGTCCCATGATCCTGCCGATCCTGATCGATGTTTAACATAGAGAAGAGCTCCCCGAAGATCCGCTTGCGTCGAACGCCGGGTCGTCTGGAGCTCTTCTTTTTTACAGCTGTATCGTTTTGGTTGCGATTTGCCTGCAGAATTCGCTGTCGTGCTCCACGAACAAGATCGTCGGTTCATGAGTCAGCAGCAAATCCTCGATCTGCATGCGGGATAGGACGTCGATGAAGTTGAGCGGTTCATCCCATATATACAGATGCGCTTTCTCGCATAAGCTTCTGGCGATCAGCACCTTCTTCTTCTGTCCTCCGCTGAAGTCCGCCATGTCCTTCTCGAACTGCGTTCGGGAGAAGTCCAGCTTGCGCAAGATCGCTTTAAACAGGCTTTCCTCGATGTCCTGCTCCCTGGCGTAATCGGCCAAATTCCCCTTCAGGTGAGCGGTGTCTTGAGAGACGTAGGAGATGCGCAGCTGACTTCCGATCCGGACGGTACCCGAGTGCTCGATCTCTTCTCCCAGGATGAGCTTCAGCAAGCTGGACTTTCCCGCTCCGTTCTTGCCGGACAGCGCGATGCGGTCTCCTTGCTCGATCGCGAAGCTGACATTCTCGCAAACCTTCCGATCGCCGTAAGCTATCGAGACGCGGTCTAGTTCCGCAAGCTGATGCTTATGATAAGCCAATTGGCCGATCTTCAGGCTCTCCGTGCCGTCGATGTTGCGCAGCAGCTTGGATTTCTCCTCCGCCGCCGCTTGCTGCCTGTTCTCGATCGCTTTGGAACGCTTCATCATTTTCGCGGCCTTGTGTCCGATATAGCCCTTATCCGGCCGGAGTCCCCCGTTGCGGGTTCCGTTCTTCGTCTTCTCCACTTCGTCCGACCAATGGCTCGTGCGCGCCGCCGCCTCGCTCAGTCTCTTGATGTCTTTGCGAAGCTTGTCGTTCTCGGCCATCTCGAATTGGTCCTGTCTCTGTTTGTTCTCCATCCAGCTGCTGAAGTTGCCCTGCTGAATCTCGATATTCGTCTTGTTGATCGACAGAATGTGATCGACGCACCGATCCAGGAACGCCCGGTCGTGAGATACGAGAATGAAGCCCTTCTTATTGCGAAGGTAGTCGCTGACCAGCTTTCGGGCTTGGAGATCCAGGTGGTTCGTCGGTTCGTCGATCAGAAGGAAGCTGTTCTCCTTAAGGAACAAGGCGGCCAGCAGCACCTTCGTCTGCTCGCCGTTCGACAACGATTCGAACGGCCGGTACAGCACGTCCTCGGTGACGTCTAACAAGCTAAGCTCGCGCATCAATTCCCAATGGACGTAATCGGGGTAAATCCCGCCGACCACGTCCAGCGTGTTATCCTCTTTGTTCGGAACCGGATAGGGAAAATACTCGAAGCTCACATTAGCGCTAATGTGACCGCCGTACTCGTGCTTGCCGAGCAGCAGGTTCAGGAAAGTCGTCTTCCCTCTTCCGTTCCTCCCCGTAAACCCTAGCTTCCAATCGGTATCGATCTGAAAGCTGACGTTCTCGAAAATATTGTCGTAGCTGCCCTCATAGGCAAACGTTAGGTTTCTCACATTGATTAATGACATGAAATATCCTCCCGCGCAAAATAAAATGAGCCGCAAGAAAGATGCTTCTCGCGACTCAAATAAATAAGGCGAATCCGCCCGCGACGGGCCGGATCGGGATATTCGTCTGAGTGAACGGATATGGCATCTTTCTTGCATTAGGCAAAGAAAATAGGCGATAAAATCGCTTATCTCGTTTGAACCTTAGCAAGAAAAATCCATTATCGCGTTCAACTCCTGTCCTTGAATTACTTGAATGATAACACGACCCTAGACGGGATTTCAACTCCGACCGAGTTTTTTATTCTTGAGTCAAGCGCACACGCAAGCCTTGGACGCGAATCGTACACTATTCCAGTTCCTTCGTTAGGAGTTGGATTATGAAAGCTCTCGTTACGGGCGGCGCCGGTTTTATCGGTTCTCATCTGGCGGATGCGCTTCGGCTGGGCGGCGCCGAAGTGCACATTATCGACAACCTCTCGAGCGGGCTCCGAGAGCAGGTCCACCCATCCGCTCGCTTGCATGAGGAAGACATTACTATGGAGAATATCTCGGACCTCATCCAGGCGATCCGCCCCGACGTGCTGTTCCATCTGGCCGCGCAGATAGACGTCCAGAGCTCGATCGCGAATCCCGCTCAGGATTCGAATACGAATGTCGTCGGAACCTTGCGGATTCTGCAGGCTTGCAAGCAATCGGGCGTCCGGAAGCTTGTCTTCTCGTCGACCAGCGCCGTCTACGGAGAGGGCAGCCAATATCCCAAAGATGAGAGCATGGCAACCTCCCCCATCTCCTTCTACGGCTTATCCAAAGACACCGCGGAGAAAAGCATTCGGTTGTTCCATCGTCTCTCCGGATTGCCTTATACGATCTTGCGGTACAGCAACGTGTACGGTCCCCGCCAGACCTCCCGCGGCGAGGGAGGCGTCATCTCCGTCTTTATGAACAAGCTCAAGCAAAATTTGCCTCTGACCGTCCACGGAACCGGCGAACAAACCCGCGATTTCATCTACGTTCAAGATATCGTGGAAGCCAATTTGGCCGCCGTCCGCAAGGGGGACGGACAGACCGTCAACATCAGCACCGGAAGAAGGACTTCGATCAACCAGCTGGTCGACCTTCTCAAGCGGATTCACGAACCGGAATTGGGCGTAGAGCACAGCCCGGCGAGGGCCGGCGATATTAGGGACAGCTGCTTGGATAACCGCCTGGCGGAACGCGTCTTGGAATGGAGCCCCCGCAGCAGTCTGATCGAAGGACTGAAGCAAACCTATCGGTCCATCCTGACATAACGGCCATGCCTCGCGAACGAATCGCGTTGCATGGCCGTTTTTATGCGGAACTATTCCCAGATTTCAACCAACTTGTCCGAGTAGAATAAGATCGCCTGCTTGTACGATTGAATCCCCTTGTCGCCGCTCGTTTCCGCAAGCTGCCGCAACACGATCTCCATCGCCTTGTCATGTTCCTTCCTGTTGTGCAGTACCATCGCATAGAACACGAGGAATTCCCTGTTCTCCGGGTATTCCCGCATCGCTTGTTCCAGAACGGCCCCGGCATCCGCATACATGCCTAGCGTCCGGTAGGTGCTGCCCAACCCAAGGTAGGCTCCTTCCCGGTCCTCTCCGGCAATTCCAAGCTCCAGCGCCTTCCGATAAAAGAGAACGGCCTCTCGTTCCCGCTCCATCACGTCGTGAACCCACGCGCACTGGTACCAGACGGCCGGGTTCGCCGAATCCCGCTCGATCAAGTCAAGCAGCAATGCTCTTGCTTGATCATGCTCGCCGGCTTGTCTAAGAAAAATCGCTTGCTCTAAATCCGTCATCGGGCTAACCTCGATCTCATATTCTCCAAATAGCGACCGCGAGAAACCCGGTCGACTTCTATGATTCTTGCGGCTATCGTCGGCACCATCCATTGCTCCACGTCGCTTAAGAGCATTCCGGACAACGTTTGATACTCGCGCCAATACTGTTCATAGAACCACACGCGGTACTCTCTATTAGATAGCCAGCCGTTCGCGAGCCATTCGGGCGCATTCGAAGGAAGATCCGTCGACTGCAGGATCATGGAGCTTCTGGCGACATCCGCCGCCGGATCGCCGATCAGGACGTTCATCCAGTCGATGATGACGGGACCGTTCGGCGACAGGATAATGTTGTCGGGATGAAAATCATAATGGCACAGGGCATTGCCCTCGGGCAAGGATGCCAGGATCGCTCGAATCTGCCGCTTCTCCCCGTCGTTCAGTTCTTCCGTCCAATTCAGTCGATTCTCCAGCTCTTTTTTTAAATTCGAATCGTTTCGCACCCGAACCTGATGCAATTCGAACTGCAGTTGAGCCATGAGCTTGGCATGATAATCGATGCTCTCCGCCGTGGATTCGATCTGCCGCAGCATCGTCTTCCCTTCGATTCTCTCGTACACCAAACCCGGCTTGCCCTCGTGCTCGACGAGACCGGAGAATCTCGGCGTCCTGACGTTTAGGCCGTCGACAATCTCGGCATTGCGTGCTTCCTTCCCCGCCTCCGACGCCGCATCGAAACAATCGTGGAACAGCTTGATAACCTCCGTGCTTCCCCACTCGTATACGCTTGCGGTATTGCCGACACCGATCAGGGCCCCGAGCTTCATCCTGCGTTCCTGCCGCCGCTTCGGCCTGCTTGCCAATAGCCGATCGCCGTCCGGTAAAACTCCTCCGCTTGCGCCGGAGAAGCGAAATCCCTCTTCGGAAGGAGATGGCAATGCATCCGGCTGACAAACACGACGATATATTCGTTGTTCTGCTCGATCGATTCGATCCCTTGCCATTCGGTGAACGTGCGGTTCGCGCTCGTGCTCTCCCAGAAGCCCTCTGCGCCGATCTCGAAGGATTGGGTGCCCAGCAGGGCCGGGTTGTCGACCGGCACCTTCATGACCCTGCCCTTGAATCGGTAGTAGAAGAACCACAGAGAGCCGCCTCCCAGAACGAGGGCTGCCGCGATGCAAATCCAGATGGCGTAATCCATGATCATGAACAGCAGGAACAACACGACCGGATAACCGAACAGCATCGTCAGGACGGTCTTCCTCTGCTTGTTCCAGAGCACGTACTTGTTAAGGTTCCAGAAATCTTCTTTGGTAAGCGTCGTTTCAACCTGAATGGGAATCAATCCTCTTTCGTTTCGTTTTCTCGTTTTCTCGTTCTCCATACGCATTCTACCATAGAAAGCCGGGCGCGTCCGTTATCGGAGCAGCATCATTCGGGTCGTCTGAATCGTTCTTCTCGCGATCACCTCTGCCGATGGATCGAAGCCGCTGCGGATCCAATTCCGAATCGTCTGCATCGTGCCCCCGACGATCCATTCGCTGAAGAACGCGTAATCCTCTTCGTCCAGATCGGGGTTGCCCTTCATATGGGACAAGACGTTGCGGATGCTCTTCTGCATGATCGAGACGAACCTCTGCGTATAAGCGGGAAAATCGTCCGACAGCAGCAGCTTGTACACCTTGGAGAATTGCCCGAAGTGCTCGTAGTTGATTCGAATGAAGCTCTCGTGGCTCGCGATGACCCCTTCGGTCGGCGCCTTGGGATCGAACTTCTCCATGAGCGACACGTATTCGTCAAGCTGCAGATCGAGAATTTCGGCGATCAGCTCGTCCTTCGAGTCGTAGTGATTATAGAAGGTCACCCGGTTGATGCCGGCAATCTTGGCGATATCCGTGACGTTCACCGATTCGAAGGAGGCTTCCTGGAGTAGCTCCGTCAACGCTTCCCTCAGCCTCGCCCGCGTTCTTACGACGCGAATGTCGGGGTAATCCCGTTGGCCCACGATTCCTTCTCTCCTTAACTTTAGATTACACCTCGCAGCACGAGTGTCGTATTTACTACACCCGAACGAGCCTGTGTTTATCCAACTTGCCGCTATTATGTTACCATCTAACCAGTGCGATGTAAAAAAACTCGCGCATCGCGATATCAACGAACTGGAGAGGTGTAACGGATGAGCGATTCCAAGGTATTCTTGATTACGGGTTCGGCCACCGGGCTAGGACGGGCCCTTGCCGTCAAGCTTGCGGAGAGAGGCTATCGCCTGGCCCTTGTCGACTTCAACGAGCAGGCAGGACTCGAGACGCTGTCTCTGTCGAAGGAGCGCGGAGCGGAAGCGATCTTCGTCAAGGCGGACGTCTCCCGCGAAGAGGATGTCAAGCATTACGTGGAGAAGACGGTCGAAGCGTTCGGCCGCATCGATTATTTCGCCAACAACGCGGGAGTCATGGTTCCGTTGCGGCTGCTGCACGAATACGAGCTGAGCGAGTACGACCGGGTGACGGGCGTCAATCTCAAGGGAGCGTTCCTGGGCCTCAAATACGTCATTCCGGTCATGCTGGCCGGCGGCGGCGGCCGCATCGTCAACACGGTATCGTCCAACAGCTTCAAGCCGACGGCCTTCAACGGCCTGTACTCGGCGACGAAGCACGGGCTCGCGGCGATGACCAAGTCGATCGGACAAGACTATCAGGACTTGAATATCCGCGCCGTCGGCGTGGCGCCGAATGTGATGAACACGAACATCGCGGCCAACGCGGTGACGACGCTGACGGAGGAGCGCATGGCGAAGCTGGGCGCGTCGACGGGTCCCAGCCTTCCTGCGACTCCGGAGGAAATCGCCGAAGTCGTCATCTTCGCGGCGACGACGGGAGCGGACATGCTGAACGGCACGGTCGTAAACTGCGCCGGCGGGGAGATTTTCCAGTAAGCATTCTCGAGTGAACGCAGCAAAGCCCGCAACGATGTCGTTGCGGGCTTTCTATTCGTCACGTTCATTATTTGTACTTGGTCCGACGAAAGGCTGTTGATGCCGTTCAAGCACGTTGCGTGATCCCGAAGCGCAGAATCGCCCTAATTGAAGGTGCCGCGGGTAAATTAACGGCGCCGGGGGCGAGATAGCTACTCCTAGGCTTTCGGCTTCGGCTTGTTATATCCCGCGTCTCCGTACGGTTGCAGCTTCTCGAGCCACCGTTTCTCCATCTGCTTCGTCTCCCAGCGCACGTCGGCGATATCGGACGTATCCTTCTCCTCCAGCACCTCGTAGTCGAAGGCTTCCTTGCCTTGTTCCTTCCAATCCCGCTGAAGCTCGGCGTTCGCGAACCGGCCCATGTCCAGCTGCATCTGAATCGTCAGCCACTTGTTCTTCAGATTCGGATACGAGTCGATGAAGACCTTGCCGTTCGCTCGATTCGTGATTCGAACGACGCCCATAAACGTCTTGACCTGCTTGAACTCCTCTTGCAGTTCCTTGCGTTTGCTCTTGTCCATGCCTTTCTTCCTTCCTTGGGCAAGATATTGCTCAATACCCCATATCCTTGAGCAGTTGCGAGAGAGTCCGAAGTCTCTCCCCGATTAACTCTCCGTCGTCGCTTAGCGCCTGACTGAACAGCTTGATGTCCTCTTTGATCTTCTCGTTGTCGGTGCACACCTCGACCGTCATGGCATCTCCTTGCAGCCCGATTCGGTCGATCACCGGCTTCTCCGGGTCGTATAGGCTCTCATGTCGATAGGCTTCCCGGAAGTGCTCCAAGGTGCGGCAGATCAGAATGGACAGGTCCAGTACCCGATGCAGGGGCAATTCCTCCGATTGCCGGGACCACTTCTCTCCGGTGTACCTCCAGACCTTGGCCGAGATATCGACCTTGCCGCGGTCGTTCCATTGGGCAAGGCCGAGAGACAGCCCCTTCGTATCGGTATTGCCGGCGAGGCGGCCGTCAATCCGCTCGTAATCCGCGGCGACGATAACCGGCTTATGCTTTAACGACGTTGGAATCTTCATGGATAGGCCTCTTTTCTGTTCGTAATATTTAGTAATTTACTAAACAACTAAACCTGAATTCATCTTACTTCATTCGGCTTCCTCCGTCAATCCGAATGACCCCTATTCCGAATCGCCGCCATTGCGAATATCCGCCATTACGAATATCCGCGATTATATATTCGCCAATACGAAAACGACGCCAGGATATCTCCCGACGCCGTCTCGCCTTCTTATGGATTGCGCCCGTAATACAGCTTCAAATTCGCGATGTCCACCAAGTACAGAATATCGACGTTCTTGGCATTGCGCTTGACCGCCAATCTCTCGATCGGCTTGCCCGGAGCGATCGACGTCGCCGTCCAAGTTCCTCCCGCATTCACTGCCGCATAGGCGCGGTCGGTCCCGCTGTACTTCACGTAATAAATTCTTGCCTCGGTGCCTGTCCAGGTAACGTCGATGGCGGCTCTCGTCTCGGTTGCATCGTAGACGGTCTGGAGCTGCCAGCCGGCAGCGCCGTATGCGGCCTGCTTAACGGAGAAAGTCGTGCTGCCCTCTTCGCGGTAGCGATAAGCGATAATCGGATTATTCGCGGAATCGACCGTCATCTTCGCGCTTTGAACGCCGGGACCGCCCGGATCGCTTCCGCTTTGAACGTAAGCCTCGGTTGCCGCCAGGGGCTGGACGATATCCGCCGTCGACAAAGTGACCGGAGCGGATACGACCGTTCCGTTCGCCTTCGAGAAGGTTCCCGTGGACGGACTATATTTCAGGTAAGACAATTGATGACGAAGCGGACTGGCGGCGAAGTGCGCCCATTCGAACAGGATATGCAAGTCGCCATTCGAATCGAAGACGAGATCGTCGGGATAAACGGAGCGGTTGAGAGTAGTCGCCACCACGGCAATCTGGCTCCAGGTCGAATTCGCGTTATCCCAGCGGAACAGATGCGCGTCCCGCTTCCCCGCCGTGTCCTTGCCGATCCGGGCCATCAGATACAAATCCCCGTTCGGCGCGGTCGCGAGCACCGGATACGTCACCTTCATCGTCGGATCCGGCATGTCGGCCGCATGCTCCTGCGGCGCTCCGCCTACCGTATCCGAACGGAAGTACCGCCAAGTGTTGTCATGCATGGAGGCGAAGACGTGAAACCGTCCGCTGCCGTCTCGGGCGATCGACGGTTGGTTATGGCCGTTGTCGTCGATGAATTCGGCAACGTTCGTTCCGTTCATGACCGGGATGTTGCTCCAAGCACCCGTTCCGTCCCTACGCGCGATGTACACTTTGTGCGTTCCGGCCGTGCTTCCGGGAGCGTTGTATGCCATGTACGCGTATTCCAATCCCGTTCCGTACGTATCGAGCGGCGACCACCAGCCGGCCTGGTTGCTGGAATCGATCGGATATGGAACCTCCTCTAACGTCGCGGCGGCGCTCCCCGTGCCAACCGGCACCAAAGCAAACAACGCGAATGCGGCAGCCCATATTCGCCATCCTTTTATCCTCCTCAATCTTACCGCCTCCAACTAGATAATTAATGGAGTTAAACACTTTCGATAAAGCGTTTACATAACGGATTCGGGATAGGATCCTCATCTTTCGGCGCCAGTTCAAGAGTAGCACTTCCTTACCGCCGCAGACATTCACAAAATAACGTTTCTCATAGAACAAAAATTAGGAATATCCCCTTTCTATCGCTTCGATAGAACGATTTTCTCCTCTGCAAAATAGCAAGGACCTCTTCTTCCAAGAGGTCCTTAGATTACGCTCGATTTATCCCCTAATCTCCCTGCAGCGACTCCAGTCTTCCGGCTCGATAAAATCCAGAAGCTATTGGGCTAAATCAGCGCTCTCCCATACCTTGCCGGGAATCTCTCGTTTAAGGACGGGCAGCACCTCCGAGGCGAATCGTTCGATCTGTTCCCGCTGCTCTTGCTCCGTCAATCCGTCGACGCTGACCGCAAGCACCTGATGGCCGAAAGCCCGATGGTACTTCAGAATCTTCTCGACGACGCTTTCCGCGCTTCCGACCAAGGCGGGGCCGTTCTCGACCGTGTCCTCCAGACTCGTGAACGGAGAACGATTATGCTGCGCCGCATCCGTTAAGCTATACGCTTGATAATAAGGACGGAATCTCTCGATCGCCTCTTCCTTCGTGTTCGACAGATAAAGGCTGCCCGCGCCGGAGCCTACGATCGCCTCTTCGGGATCGTGCCCGTAATACTCCCATCGTTCCCGATAGTGGTCGATCAGCGCTTTGTATTTCGCCATCGGATGAAAGGCGTTCGAGGAGAAAATAGGTTCCCCGTTCTTGGCTGCCAGCTCCGTTGAGATCTCGCTGGACGCGCTGCCGTGCCAGATGGGAATCTTCTTCTGGTAGGGCCGCGGCTGCGTCGTTACTTCAACCAAAGCCGGACGATAACGCCCCTCCCAATTCACGTTCTCCTCCTGCCATAATCTCTTCAGCAGGTAGTACCGTTCTTCGAGCGACTCCCACTGCTGCTCCTCCGGAACGCCGAACAGCGGGTAATGGCGGGGGTCGTTCCCCTTGCCGATCATAAGCTCAAGCCGCCCTCCGGATAGGTGGTCCAACGTCGCATAATCTTCGGCGACTCGCACGGGATCGAGAACGCTGAGCACGGTTACCGTCGAGTGCAGCCGGATTCGCGACGTTCTGGCCGCGATCGCGGTCAGAACGACCGGAGGAGACGAGGAGAGAAACGGCTCCCCGTGGCGTTCTCCGATGCCGTACGCGTCAAAGCCGAGCCGTTCCGCCAGCTCGGCTTGCCTCAGGACGTTGCGAAATTTCCGATGATCGGGGAGAGACTCCCCCGTCACCGCATTCGGTATATTCATCAACAAGCTAAAAAGAGCGACCTTCATGGAAAACGCTGACCTCCCGGATCGTTCGTCCCTCGCCGACTTTATACCAACCATTTCGGTCGGAATATATCGAGATGGGAACAATCTACCATCCGCACACAAGGGAAGTCAACGTATTATCGATTGACTTTATCTATCGGACGATTCGAATGTTCTATACGTTCATGCAGGAAATCGACGATATGAACGGCCTGCATCCTCTTATCGTTCGCATGGCGTTCGATTCCCAGCTTCATCTGCAGCAGGCAGCCCGGATTGCTGGTGACGATATAATGGGCCGTCGTGGAGTTCGCGTCGTCCATCTTCTTCTCCAGCAGGCGATTGGCCATGTCCGGCTGCGTGATGTTATAGATGCCGGCCGAGCCGCAGCACGAGCCCGCGTCCTTCATCTCGACGAGCTCTACTCCGGGAAGCGAATCCAGCAGCTTGCGAGGGGCCGCTCCGCCTTTCATCACGTTCTTCAGGTGACAGGAATCCTGATAGGTGACCTTTACGGGTTCGGCTCCCGAACCGGTCTGCTTGGCGAACGGAAGCGTCCTTCCCTCGTTCCATAGAATCGAGCTGATGTCCTTCGTTCGGTTGGCGAACCACTGCGCTTCCTCGAGCCATTCGGGCTCCTCGTGAAGCAAGTGGTCGTATTCCACGAGAATCGCCCCGCATCCTCCCGCGTTCGAGACGATCGCATCGACGCCCGCTTCGCGGAAGGCCCGGATGTTTCGCTTGGCGAGCTCCTTCGCTTGCTCCGTCTCGCCGCTATGCGCATGAAGAGCTCCGCAGCAATTCTGGGCTTCCGGAATGACCACGTCGAAGCCGGCTTCGCTAAGCAGCTCCGCGGTCTTGCGATTCGTCTCGGAGAACATCGCGTCCATGAGGCAGCCTCGGAACAGGCCGACCGTGCCGACGCGCTCCCCCTTGGCGGCGATTCGGGTTCCAAGCGTCTTCGCGACTCCCTTGCCTGCGACGTCCGGAAGAATTCTCTCCATATCGCCCAGCTGCTTCGGAAGAAGCTTGGTCGCGTTCGTCTTCCGGACGACCGCCCGGAGTCCCGAACGCTGATACAGCTTCAGTCCTTTGCCGAGCAGCTCCATTCGCTTCGGATGCGGGAACAAGCCTTGGAAAACCAGCTTACGTACGCCCTTCACCCATCCGCGATGCTGCTTCGTATGCAGCTCGATCGCGTCTCTCGCCTGCTCGATGAGCCGGCCGTACTTCACGTCCGCCGGGCAAGCGGGCTCGCACGCCCGGCAGCCGAGACAGTGGCTCATCTGCTCCTCGAACGGCACGTCCGGCTCCATCACGTCGTCGACCGTCGCCTTCATCAGCGCGATTCGGCCTCGAGGCGATTCGGCTTCCAGCCCGGTCTCCCTGAAGGTCGGACAAGCCGGAAGGCAGAAGCCGCACCTCATGCAGTTAGTGAGCTGGTCGTAATCCAGCTTTATCTTTAACGTCTCGCGCAAGGCTTCCCGATCCGCCGTCTTAGCCACGCTCGAGCACCACCCTTCTTCTCGCCGACTTGGCGAACATTTTCCCCGGATTAAGCAGGTTCAGAGGATCGAAAGCCGCCTTGATGCTCTTCATGACGGCGACGCCGGGTTCGCCGATCTTCCACTCGAGATAGGGCGACTTTACCAGGCCGACGCCATGCTCGCCCGTGATCGTCCCGCCGAACGAGATGGCCGCATCGAAGATTTCGGCGAACGCCTCTTCGACGCGATGAACCTCTTCCTGGTCCCTGGCGTCCGTCGTCGCCGTCGGATGGAGGTTGCCGTCCCCGGCATGCCCGAACGTGCAGATCTGCACCCTATGCTTGGCGGCGATTCGATTGATGGCCAGAACCATATCGGCGATCTTGGAGCGCGGAACCGTCGCGTCCTCCAGAATCGTCGTCGGCCGAAGCCTGGCGAGCGCCGTAAACGCGCTGCGGCGAGCGGTAAGAAGCTTCAACGCTTCTTCGTTGTTCTGGGCCACGCTTATCTGCGAAGCGTTCTCTTGCCTGCAGATGCTCGCGATGAGCTCGATATCGCGCTCGACCGTCTCCGGCTCGCCGTCTTGTTCGATGAGCAGTAAGGCGGCCGCATCCGTGGGCAGATTCAGCTTCGCATAATCGTTAACGACATTAATCGTCGGATTGTCTAGCAGCTCCAGCGTGGCGGGAATGATTCGATTCTCGATAATCTTGGACACCGTGCGCGCAGCATCGTAAATATCGCCGTACATGGCCAGCATCGTCTTCTTATGCTTGGGAGGCGGAATCAGCTTCAGGGTCGCTTCGGTCACGATGGCCAGCGTCCCTTCGGAGCCGACGAGCAGCTTCGTCAGATCGTATCCGGCGACGTCCTTCACCAGCTTGCCTCCCGTTCGGATGATCTCGCCGGATGCGAGCACGCATTCGAGACCGAGCACGTAGTCTTTGGTCGTTCCGTACTTAAGCCCTCGCAGCCCTCCCGAGCACTCCGCGATATTCCCGCCGATCGTCGAGATGGCCATGCTGCTCGGATCCGGAGGATAAAAGAGGCCTAGGCTCTCGATATGCTCGATGAATTTCTTCGTCAGGATGCCGGGCTGGACCGTAGCCGTGAGGTTCTGCAGATCCACCTCCAATATGGCGTTCATCCGATGCATGACCATGACGATTCCTCCCTGCACCGGTACCGTTCCCCCGCACAGGTTGGTTCCGGACCCGCGGCTGACGACGGGGATTCGGTTTCGGTGCAGGACGCGCATGATCGCCGACACCTCCTCCGTGCTGCCGGGATAAACGACCCCGTCCGGCAGCGATTGCAGCATAGGCGTTCCATCGTACGAGTGAGCGACCCTGGTTTGGTCGTCATCCTTGAAGTGGGAAGCTCCGACGATCTCCCGGAGCTCATTGGCGATTTGGCTGTCGAGCATGCACGCAACCTCCGTTGAAATGATTATATTGATCATGTGATCTGATCACTTTTCTTTTAGCTTACCTTATGTTTGAATAGATGTATATCATTTTTTTGGGGGAATTCGCGTGGCTTTCCAGAAAGTCCAGGCCCGGAAGGGCTCGGAGCTCGTACTTGAGCAGATCAAGGGCATGATCGAGTCGAACCAGTACGCTCCCGGCTCCAAGCTTCCGACCGTCGTGGAGCTGGCGGAGAGCTTCGAGGTCGGCCGTTCGACGATTCGGGAAGCCTTAAGCGGCCTCAAGGCGATGGGCTGGATCACGATTCGTCATGGCGGAGGAAGCTACGTCAGCCAAGAGCTCCCCTCCTCCGACGATGCGGGTGCCGTCTCCTTCAAGAACGAGCAGCTTCAGGAAGTGCTGGAGGTGCGCAAATTCATCGAAGCCGGCTGCGCGGAGTTGGCCGCCAAGCGAAGGACGAACGAGAATCTGGCGGAGCTGAAGGAGACGCTTGCGCTAATGGAGAGCGTGCTGGATGACGAGGAAGCGAGCGATCAAGCCGACATCCGCTTCCACCTCCTGATCGCCCGCGCCTCGCGAAACGCGCTTTTTCTCTCGATGATGGAATCGATGACCGGCCGTCTTCGCGAAAGCATGAAGGAATCGCGCCGGTTGTGGTTTTTCGCCGAACGAGCTTCTTCCGAGCAGCTGCTTCAGGAGCACAAAGCCATCTTCGAAGCCATAGAGGCTCGGGACGGCGTCGAAGCGCGAGAACGAATGATGCGGCATCTGCTGAAAGTCGAACAAGTTATCGAACAAGGTCGAACCGAATAAAGGCTACGAAGACAAGCGGCATCGGGGAATTTCCCTGGTGTCGTCTTTTTTCGCTCAATTGTCAGATAACTCGCGTACTTTTGGCATTATTTTATAATTAACACCCCGATAATGAATTGATTTTATAGTAAAAATATGGTTTATTGAATTTAATGTTTACTATTCCGCCCCGAATTTAAAACACAGGTGGTTTTTCTAAACGGTTTTCCATGATTTTCCGATAGTATAAATATAGCCACCGGGGAGGAGGTGAATGACGGAGAAAGGCGGTTCGTTCCATGGGTACCTAAACAGACAAAAGAAGGACAAGGAGTGATGAGAATGATCAAGAAAGTTCAAAACGATATGGAGGCCGCGCTATTCAACTATATCTGGATGACCGTATGGCGCGAGAAAAACTTCGAGTTCGAATTCTCGACCGATTACCTAAGCCGTTATCTGGCCATCACTCCTCTCGGGGAAGCGGCCGGCACGGCGGAATTCAAGCCCTACAGCTTGGAAGAAGGACGATTGGAGCAAATCGCCCCCTTCTCCCTCCATCCATGGGTAGCGATGAATCCCTCCAAAGTGGCGGAAATCGATAAAATCGCGTTTCTTAAGGAGCATAGAGGCCCCTATCTGGCCGAGCTGCTTACGCTGATCGTCGGTTTCTGCCAAGCGAACGGCTACCATTACTTGGTGTCTCTTCTGGAGCCTGTCTTCTTCCGGGCTCTGCGAATCACGTTTAAGGTTCCGATGGACAAGGTCGGCACTTCGAAGTACTACAAGGGTGATACGGTCATCCCCGTCGTCTTCAACATGAAGGCGATGTACGAGAATCCCGAAGCCTTCGATTGGCTTCGTCTCGCGGAGCTGGAGGACGTCGAATTGACTCTCCGGCCGGAGAATGTTCTGATAAGATAATCATTGACGAAGGCGGTACATAATGAAAGAACTGACGGTGTTGGATAGGAGAAATCGGCTTTATGTCAAAATTTTATGGGGAATGCTCCTGCTCGGCGTCATAGCCGACGTCTCGGCGGCGCTCCCGCTTCGGATGCTGGTCATTCTGATCGTATTCGGAGGAATTGCCTGCTCGCTTGCAACCGTACTGACCTATAAACGCATTCTGAGCGAGTACGTGATGTATCTGGTCCCGGTCATCCTGTCCGTGATCACGCTTCTGCTCGTCGTATCGGACCCGAATCCGATCGTCAGCACCTATTTTCTCGTCTACGTTAACATTGCGCTAATGACGCTTTATTCGAATTACAAGCCTATCCTGCTCGCTGGCATCCTAGGAATGGCGACGACGACCTACGTGTTCTTGGACCCGAAGCTTGGCGAAGCCCTTTTCCCGAACGATTCCTTGCTGTATCTCTACATGTACCTGATTTTCCTGACGGCCGCTCTCGCCGCTTCCGCTCGTTTCGGAGAGAAGCTGCAGAAGCAGGTCACGGAGGAACATAAGCAGACGGTCGCAGCCAAAGAGCTGTCGGATCGCATGATGGAGAAGCTGGAATCGTCGATCAAAGTGCTGAGCGAGTTCAGCTCCAGTCAGAAGGTCGAAGTGAACAAGACGGGCAACATCTCCCGCGAATTGACGGCCGCTTTCCAAGAGATGTCGCAGGACCTCGAGCAGCAGAGCCACGCCGTCATCACCGTATCGGGCTCCGTTCAGGAAGTGGATTCCGTCATCGCCGACCTGGCGGACGGAACGCAACGCCTTCGCGGGTATACCTCCGAGACGGCGGACTTGACCCATGCCGGCGAAGCGCAGATCGCGGCCCTCTCCGAGGAGGTCGGCCGGGTTCGCGACATCATCCGGGAGACCGTTCACCTCATGTCGGCGCTCAGCGAGCAGAACGAACGCGTCAGTTCGATCATCGGCACGATCGGCGAGATCGCGACTCAGACCAACCTTCTATCCCTCAACGCCGCGATCGAAGCCGCTAGAGCCGGAGAACACGGCAAAGGCTTCGCCATCGTGTCGGAAGAGGTTCGCAAGCTGGCGGATCATTCGCGCGAAGCGACGGCCGAAATCTCTTCGATTCTGGATACGGTTCGTTATCAGATCGAAGCGGTGAGCAAGGAAGTGCTGAGGGGCGAGACCGCTGCCGAAGCCAGCCATACCGCCTGCGTACAAGTCAATCGGATTATCGGGCAAATCTCCGGGAATACCGATCAGGTGAAGGAGCAGTCCGAGCTCGCCTACCGCTCGGCGGAGCGAGTTCGGGAGAGGTACTCCGGAATTGCCAGCAACTCGAACCTGATCGCCTCCGCCGCCGAACGCAACATGTCCTCTCTCGAAGAAGTATGCGCCAGCCTGGAGGATCAGAACGGCAAGATCGAGGACGTCGTCTCCGGCTACGGCAGCCTGGACAAGCTGGTGTCCGAGCTCAAGCAGCTGATCGAGAGGCCGTAACATGCGAATATAAGATGCCCCGCCCGGTCAACGCGACCAAGCGGGGCATCTTTTTCCTTAGGGGTGCTGCAGCAATTGATCGACGCGCTCCTTGGCGTTCTTCCAAGAATCCATCAGGGGGAAGGCATGCTGCTCGCGTTGCCTCCGGTTCCAGGGATGCGGGATGCAGAGGACCTTCCTCCCTGCTTCGAGCGCCGGCAACAGGTTGTGCGGACCGTCGTCGATCAGCAGATCGAACCCGATGAGACTTTTGCGCTTGCAGACGAAGAAGTTCTCGAACGGAATGAACGGCATGTGCCGCTGAAGCCAGTTCCATTTCTCCGCCACGCTCTTCGGCTGTCCGGCCGTCACGATGATCACGTCGTAAGCCTCGTGCAGCTTCTCCATCTCTTCGACCACATGCTCGTCGTACAGCTCCAGCTCCTCGTAGAGACCCGGCCGGCCGAAGAAAACTTCCTGCGTGCTGGCGGGATGCCGGAGATGATCGGTGTTCCAATCCAGCATTTCTTCGTACTGAAGCGGATGAGTCGGAAATTCTTTATTATTATGATAGATCGCTCTCTTGACGAGATGGCAGATCGTATCGTCCATGTCGACGGCGACGATGCTTCTTCTCATGACGGGGCCTCCAATGATAACGAAAGTGTAGGATGGATAAGGAACGGTTATGGAAGAAATTTTCTCATTCATCGCCGAGAAATGCAAACTTAACCGTAAACTCAGCCTATTCGGGTACCGCGACTCCAGTCATCGGGATCCCGGCCGACAAGCTTCCGTCATCCGCCAGAATCGCGGTTCCTTCCAGCCGGGAGCCGTTCGGCCACTCCGGCTCCGCCGATGGATTAGGCGGGTAATGAACGCCGTCGAATTTAAGCCATTTGTAGACAGGCTCCCGAATGCCGCCATCCGAAACGCCAAGAATCAGGTCCCGGTAGCCGTTCGTGCTCGTATAGCTGACGATAATCGGCGACTGAACGAAATTCAGCTTCGAAAGAAGCCGATACCGGCCGTTCTCCGATTGGAAGATCGCCGCGCTGCAGCCGCCTCTGCCGCAGAATTGCGAACCGGACAGGAACGCGATCGTCTCCGGAACGCCGTCTCCGTTCAAGTCGATCCGATTGTACGCATAGCTCCCTTGGTCGTCCTTGGACATGCCGTATGCCGAAGAGATCGCGGCCTCAAGCGCGGCGTCTCTCGCTCTCTCCGCCTTAAGCACCGTGAGATCCGCGGTTTCCTGGCTCCTCGCCGGCGATAGTCCGGCCTTGGCTCTGGCTTCCTCCCGATAAAAGCGGTACAGTCCCGATGAAGGCTGTTCGGTCGTTAATTGCTCATAATAGGGTACTACCGTCCTTGCGAAGTACGCCGGATAAGCCGACGGATCCCGAACGAGACCGTCCCCTTGCCAACGCAGCAGCTCGACTTGATAGGCCTCCTCTCGATCGTGAATCCATAGAGCCAATTGACATAGGCCATCCCGGCCTCCCGGAGAAGGGATCTCTTCGATCGCAAGCCTGCTGTAGAATATGTCGTATGGAGTAAGATGGCGATATTCCCCGAAACCGTATTGGAACAAATCAAGCTGAGCCCAGCGCTCGCCGATCTGCCACCCGATAAGAAGGGTCGGAGGATACGCGCCCGCGATCGGAGCCTCGGCCAATTGGGCAATGCCATAGCCGGGACCTCTCATTCGAGCGGCAACATACCAACCGTGAATGGATTGCTTCGCCACAAGCGCTCGCATGCCTTCCGGCATGCGGTAAACGCCGACAATCTCCAGGTTCCGATCTCCGTCCAAATCCGCTGCCATGACGGCCGGATACGGTACCGGCGCATGCAGCACGGCCAGCTCCGCTCCGTGAGGCAGCAGTTGCGCGACAACCTGCAAGGCGTATTCCCGAGTAAGCAGAGACATTCCTTTCTCTCCTCTCCCAATTCTCTATCATAGGAGTATATGCTCATCGGTCTATGGATTTTGTGTTTTCTCCATGTAAAAAAAACAGCCCTCGAAGGGCTGTCAACCTGTGGAGAAACCTTTACTCCTCGCTCCAATACTCTCGATAATATGGCGCTTTGACCACCATACCGAATCGACGGCGGAGGTTGTTCCGCTAGCGGGGTTCTTTGTTATCTCGAGAGCTCCGTCAGCTTATCGAACAGCTGCCTGACTCCCTTGGACCACCCCGGGTCCTCGGCGTAGGTGCGATTCATCCAGGAGATGGCCTCCTCCCCTTCCGGGATCTGCCGGCCGAGCTTGGCGATCAGCTTGGCCGCGATGCGGGAGGAATCGCGAATATCGGTGTTGTAATCCTGCCAGCTATGGAACACGTTAAAGGGGTTGTTCGCTATCTGCTCGGCCTGCTTATTCGTCTTCGGAACGAAGCCTTGCTCTTGTCCCGTGATCGCCAGCAAGAGGAGCGGATTGACATCGTACTCTTTGGCGCTTGCAATGATCGATGAAAAATACGGTTCTTCGGCCAGCAGAGAATCGCGGCTGTGCAGATAAGCAAGAACGTCCTTCGGTTCGAACTCCATATAGCGCAGCTCGTCTGGCATTCCTCCCGAATTGGCTTCCGCAACCGCTGTAGAGGATGTCCTCGGTTGCGCGGAATCTATGCGATCGGACTCGCCGGAACGATCCGGCCCGGGAAGCGCCCACATTGTCATTCCGATGGCCAGGGCGATCGTCAGTCCTAACCAAATCGCATTCTTGCGCCAATCTCTCTTCAGAAAGCCGATTGCCGTCTCCGCTTCGTGCCGTTCGGCATCGGATTCTACGGTTAGGTCAGATAGGGGTTCTGCCGCGGGAACCGCCGCGAACGCGGCTGACGAGTTCGAGTCGAAGCCAATCTCGCGACTCGGCGGCAGCGTCTCCAGTTGCCGATTGCCCCTGTTCACCCGGGAAGCGATCTGCTCCCGGCTCCATCTTCCTTGTTCGCGTTCCTCCAACCAAGCAGTCAGCCGCTCCAAGTCCATCGGTTCCTCGAAGGTAAGGTCCGAGCATACGTCCAGCACATCCTCCGGAATGACGTCCCGGCTCTCGCCGACAAGGCATCTATGAATGAGCTCTTGGGTAATGCGGGATTTAAGCTTCGAATCCAAGTCGGGCAGCCGGCGCTCGATCGTCCCGCGAACCGCTTCCGCGACGATCTCCGCCTGCCGCGCCTTCGGCAGAGGCGCATACTTCGTCTGGACATACCGGCGGATGACGACGACATCCGATGGCGACAGCAGCACCGCGTTACTCATCCGCTCCCCGTCCTCTCCCTCTTGATCCCGCTACCGAACGAATCTAGCATTCTTCGATTAGTTTATCATAGAGGAAAGATTTGGGGAATCGGATACTCCGTACGATCCGGATTCAGATGCAATTACCGCGCCTTACGCACGGCGAATAGCCTCCTGAATCTCGTCGCTGCGAACGAACGCTTCGATCTGTTCCTTCTCGAAGAACGTGAACTGGTATTCGCAGTCGCAGCCTGCGTCCTGAGCCTCGATCTGGATGGGAGCTCCCGCCCTCGTGCAGATGACGAGCGCCGTCAATTCGATCAGATCCGAAGGCACCTCGTCCGTATTCGGCTTCGTCTCGAAGCGCAGCTCCACGTCCACCCACTGCTCGTCTCTTCGCTCGATCCGGGGATAGAACGCCGCGAACTGCAGATTCGTGACCCGGTCGTCGCCGTATTTGATCATCGGTCCGTACCTCCTGTTAACATGGCTCAAATTATGCAAAAAGGCTGTCTCCGGCCCGAAGAAGCTCTCCCGGCCGAAGACAACCCTCTACCTATCGAATTGCAAGCGTTATGTCTGTCGAACCCGTCCGTCGAACCCGTCCCTTAAGGAAGCATCGAGGATCCCATCAGGTACTTGTCGACTTCGCGAGCCGCCTCGCGGCCTTCGTTGATCGCCCAGACGATAAGGCTTTGACCGCGGCGCATGTCGCCGGCTGCGAATACTTTGTCAACGCTTGTCTTGTACTTGCCGTAAGCCGCCTTCACGTTCGAACGGCGATCGGTCTCCAGTCCCAGCTGATCGATGATCGTGCGTTCCGGACCTTCGAAGCCGACGGCGACCAGAACGAGATCCGCCGGCCATACCTTCTCGGTGCCCGGAATCTCTTCGTAGATCTTGCGGCCCGTCTCGTCGACGTAGCGGCGAATTTGGACGGTGTGAAGCTCCTTCACGTTGCCGTTCTCGTCGCCGACGAACTTCTTCGTCAGAACGGAGAACGCGCGCGGATCTTCGCCGTACAGCGCCTTCGCTTCTTCATGCGCGTAATCGAGCGTGTAGACGTTCGGGAATTGCGGCCATGGGTTGTTCACTTGGTCGCGAACTTCCGGAGCTTTGGCGTGCGTGCCGAATTGGGTTACGCTGGTGCAGCCGAGACGAAGGCTCGTCGCGACGCAGTCCGTGCCGGTGTCGCCGCCGCCGATAACGATGACGTGCTTGTCTTTGGCATCGATATAATTGCCGTCGGCAAGACCGCTGTCCAGGTAGCTCTTGATCGACGCGTTCAGGTAATCCATAGCCGGGTGAATGCCCTTCAGGTTCGCGCCTTCGATGTCGCCAAGGCCGCGAGCCTTCGTCGCGCCGCCGCACAGGACGACCGAATCGAATTCGGCCAGAAGCTGCTCGGACGAAATGTCCTTGCCGATCTCCGTATTCGTGACGAAGTTGATGCCTTCGGCCTTCAGAATCTCGATGCGGCGCTCGACGATGTGCTTCTCGAGCTTCATCGTGGGAATGCCGTACATGAGCAAGCCGCCCAGGCGGTCGGAACGCTCGTATACCGTTACCGTATGCCCCGCCTTGTTCAGCTGAGCCGCGGCGGCAAGTCCCGCGGGACCGGAACCGACGACGGCTACTTTCTTGCCCGTGCGCACCTTAGGCGGCTGAGGAACGACCCAGCCCTCTTCGAACGCGCGGTCGATGATGGCTTGTTCGATCGTCTTGATCGTAACCGGCTCGCCGATCAGGCCTACCGTACAGGAGCCTTCGCACGGAGCCGGACAGACGCGACCCGTGAATTCGGGGAAGTTGTTGGTCTTCGACAAACGCTCGTACGCTTCTCTCCACAGTCCGCGATAAACGAGGTTGTTCCACTCCGGAATCAGGTTGTTGATCGGACAGCCGGACGCGCTTCCGGCCAGCTCCATTCCGGTGTGGCAATATGGAGTGCCGCAATCCATGCAGCGGGCACCTTGTGTACGCAATTGTTCTTCGGAGAACATCCGGTGGAATTCATTCCAGTCCTTGATGCGCGTAAGCGGATCGCGATCGCTGGGAAGCTCGCGTTGATATTCCATAAAACCCGTAGGCGTCGACATCTTTAATTCCTCCATCTATCGGTGTTTCGCACGTGCGCGCTGAGTATCCTTAAATATATCCGTCTAGGCCGAAAGTTGCAAGAATTGTCGGTTGCACCTATCTTCCATACAATGTTACATCATCCTACCAGACAACCCGTTGACGCTAGAATGGACTATTAACTGAATTATTTGTACGATTTGTCTACTCGCGCTTGCGTTCATAGACGCAGAAAGCATGCGGATGAACGTTCTTCTCGTCCCGTATGCCTTCCGTTCTGGATACTAATACCCATTCGGAGCGATCGAATTCCGGAAAATAAGCGTCCCCCTCGAAGCTCGCGCCGACTTCCGTCAGAACAAGCCTGTCGGCCCTGCCGATAAGCTGCCGGTAAATCTCCGCTCCCCCGATCACCATCAACTCGTCATGGCCGAACTTCTCGACGGCTTCTTCCGCAGAGCGAACGAGAACGCAGCCTTCCGGCGCCTGTCCCAGCGTCCGGGATAGGATGATGTTCGTGCGGTCCTTAAGCGGCTTGCCAAGCGATTCGAACGTCTTCCGCCCCATGAGCACGGGCTTGCCGACTGTCTCGCTCTTAAAAAACTTCATGTCGGCCGGAAGCCTCCAAGGCAGCGCATTATCGATTCCAATTACCCCGTTCTGCGCCACCGCTGCGATTAGCGTAATCGTCATTGAAACACCTTTTTCCTATCGAGTATTCCTATAATACCACAAGGTTAACTTCGGTGACTACCGAACATTCGGTAACATTCCGGAATAATTGTTCGGAGTTGAACGTGTATTCGACAAGAAACGATCAAATGGCAACCGGAGCTTTGATGCCTGGATGATATTGATAGCCGACGAATTCGAAATCCTCGTACTTATAGTCGAAGATCGATTCCGGTTTGCGTTTAATGACCAGTTTAGGCAGAGGGAACGGCTCGCGGGTTAATTGAAGCTTAACTTGCTCGATGTGATTGCTGTAAATATGCGTATCCCCGCCGGACCAGATGAACTCGCCGACGTCCAGATCGCATTGCTGGGCGATCATATGGGTCAAAAGCGCGTACGAGGCGATATTGAAAGGCAGTCCCAGGAACGTATCGATCGACCGCATCGTCAGCATGCAGCTGAGCTTGCCGTTCGCGACGTAGAATTGGAAGACGAAGTGGCAAGGCGGAAGCTTCATCTTGTCGATCTCGGCCACGTTCCAGGCGCTGACGAGATGCCTTCGGGAATCCGGATTGCGCTTGATCGCGGCCACGACATCGGAGATTTGATCGATGACTCTCCCGTCCGCCGTCTCCCAAGCCCTCCATTGCGAGCCGTATACCGGACCTAGATCGCCGTTCTCGTCCGCCCATTCGTCCCAGATCGAGACTCCGTTTTCTTTTAAATATCGAATATTCGTTTCTCCGCTCAGAAACCAGAGCAGCTCGTGGACGATCGACTTCAGGTGCAGCCTCTTGGTCGTGACGAGAGGGAACCCTTCCGACAGGTCGAAGCGAAGCTGCCTGCCGAAGACGCTTAGCGTCCCCGTTCCCGTGCGGTCTTCCTTGCGGACGCCGTTATCGAGCACGTCCTGCAGCAAATCCAAATAATTGCGCAATTGATTACACACCTTTTGTCGTTATTTACTGAGTATTTTATCATTGAAGACTTTCATCTGTCGATGGAAATGCCCAGGGCCGTCAAATTAAAGACAGAGCCGCGGGAATGTCCCGAGCTCCGTCCTGGCGCGATGGCTTATTCGTCGATATAGAACTGCTCCTCGCGGCGCTTCTTCCGCCTCTCGAACCTCTCCGGAGCGCTTGCGTGAAGCTTCTTCTCCACCTCGGTCTCCGGAATCACCGCCGGAACCTCCGTCGGCTTGCCGTTCTCGTCGACGGCGACGAACGTATTGAAGCACGTAACGGTCGTGCGGCGCTCCCCCGTCTCCAGATTCTCCGCCCGAACGATGCAGTAAATCTCCATCGAAGTCCGTCTGGTCCAAGACACGAACGCTTCCAGTTCGACCGCTTCGCCCATGCGAACCGGCGATTTGAAGTCGAGGCTGTCCGTCGATGCGGTAACGACTCTCCTGCCGCAATGCCTCATGGCGGCGATCACGCAGATTTCGTCTATGTACTTCATTAAATTCCCGCCGAACATCGTTCCATGGTAATTCGTATCCCCCGGGAATACGAGCATCGTCTTGATCGAACGAGAGACGCTCGTCGGTTTGGCTTGTGCGGTCATGCGGTGTTGCCCCTCTCTGCCGGCATTGCTGCCTTTCTGTTCTTATTATAGTCTTGCCCATGCCCCGAAGACGAGTCCATTCGGCAAGAAAATAAGGCAACAGGTTGAATGGCGGCAGAGAGGAACTTCTTTATCGGCTCGATTCTTTAACGAACGTTTGGGCTAAGACCGATAGCCAACCCTTCAACGAACGCGTTCTCTTACCCCCGTAGCGAACGTGAGCGTTCTTCTCGCTCGCTTTCAGCTCGCGGTTCCGGTACTCCGTCAATTTTTCCACCAAGTAGTTTTGATCCATCATGATTCTCTCCCCCATTGCGTTTTCCTCTTGGTTCCAATTATGGACTTCTCAAAAGGGGATAAAAAGCGTAGAATCATCGTATACCATTTCACCTTTTATTGAGCATTGCGAATTGGAGGGTATCTGATGCTGACAGCCGAAAGGTATTTAACGCTATACGATCGGTTCAACGGCGAGGGAGCCGCGGATACGTTCGTCGAAGCGACGGTGGAGGAGCTGTCCGACGTTCTCTATTGCACGCCGCGGAACGCGAAGTTCGTCCTGCGCAAGCTGGAGGAGGAGCAGCTCATCGCTTGGTCCCCCGGACGAGGACGGGGCAATCGGTCGCGCATCGCTTTCAGGCTGGAGAAGGAACCTTATTTGCTGGAGATCAGCCGAAGCCTCGTGGAGCGCGGGGAGTACAAGCAGGCGTTCGATTTCTTGGACAAATTCGCACACGGGACGAATGCCCGGGAGACGTTCATGGATTGGCTGAACGGCCACTTCGGGTACAAGAAAATCGATCTGGACGGCAAGATTGCGCGTGATCTATTGAGATTCCCCGTTTTCAGTCCCGTTATGTCCATCGATCCCGCCGAAGTGAACTTTTCGTTCGATGCTCATCTCGTTCGCCAGATTTACGGACGCCTCGTGCAATACGACGTGCAGCAAGAGAAAATCATTCCGGCTATCGCCCATACCTGGACCTCTACCCCCGACGCGACGGAGTGGGTGTATTACCTGCGGAAGGGAGTTCTGTTCCACGACGGCCGGGAGCTCACATCGGAGGATGTCGTTTTCACCTTTTCTAGACTGAAGGAAGGCAAACCGAACAGTTGGGTTCTGCGCGGCTTGGCGGACATCGAGCCTGTCGGACCCCGAATCGTTCGGTTCCGCTTCGAACGGCCCAACCGGATTTTCGACCGCTTTCTCTGCACGGCTGCCGCCTCCATTCTCCCGAAGGATTTTGGAGGCCGCGAGGAAGAAGCCTTCTGGGCCCTTCCGATCGGATGCGGACCGTTCCGGCTTCATTCCGTCTCCCCGCATAGCATCCTGCTAGCCGCTCATACGAGTCATTATGCCGGCCGGCCTTACCTGGACGGCGTTCGAGTCGTCAACATGCCGGAGGAATGCCATGACGCGTTCGGCGAATTGCCGAAGGTGATGCGCGGCTTCGAGGACGATCCGCCGAGCGAAGCCGATTCCCTCGCCGAGGATAACCTGCAGCAGCTTATTCAATTGTGCAACGGGAGCACGATGATCGTTTGGAACATGAACCGGGCAGGTCCTCATCAATCCGAAGCATTTCGCCGCGCCGTGCAGATGATCTTGAATCCTGCCGAGCTCGTCGAGGATCTGGCGGGCAATCGGGTTCTGCCGGCGACCAGCTTCCGGCCGGAGGTCAGCATGGCGACTCCCATTGGCGAGCTCGATTCCGAGAGAGTCAGGTCTGCGCTTAGAGAGAGCCGCTACGACGGCGAGGTCTTGAAGCTCCGAGCCCGGGAGAAATATGGCGACGAAGCCCGCTGGATCGTTCGCAAGCTAGCGGAATGGGGCATCCAAGCCGAGATCGTTCCTACTTCGCGGACGGATTTATCGGATGGCATTCAATTAACGGATGCGGATCTGACGATTTTATGCGTCGTGTTCGCGGAGGACGAGGTTTGCGAGGTCGAGTTTTACGAGCATGGTAGCTGCGTCGTCAAGAACTACTTGGACCAGGAGCGAGATTCTTGGATTCGCAAGAGGATCGACGCTTCCTTAAGCGCCGACTCGCAGCGGGACCGCCGCTTGCATCTGAGAGAGATCGAGCAGCGCCTCCGGGACGAAGCCTGCATCATCTTCCTCTATCATGAGCGCAACAATCGAATGCTTCCCTCTTACGTACGGGGAGCAAGCCTGAATTCCCTGGGTTGGATCGATTTCAAGGATATCTGGTTCGAGAATCATGAATAATCCGGTTTATGCCTAAAAAAAGCCCGATTCGAGCAGCTCCCGCTGCCCGGATCGGGCTTTCTTCTATCGATCTTATTTCTTCGGAGCAAGCGTGTGGATCGGATGACCCATAGCCAGTTCGGCGGTGTCCATCGTGATCTCGCCCAGAGTCGGGTGAGCGTGGATCGTCAGCGCGATGTCTTCGACCGTAGCGCCCATCTCGATCGCGAGGCCGAGCTCGGCGATGATGTTGGAAGCTTCCACGCCGGCGATTTGAGCGCCGTACACGAGGCCGGTGTCGGCATCGGAGATGATCTTCATGAAGCCGTCCGCGCCGTCAAGCGTAACCGCGCGGCCGTTGCCGCCGAACGGGAACTTGCTGGACTTGACGTTGAGGCCCTTATCCTTCGCTTCTTTCTCGGTGTAACCGACGCTCGCGCACTCCGGATCCGTGAACGCGACGGCAGGAATGCACTTGTAGTCCACCTTGGAAGGAAGTCCGGCGATCGCTTCCGCCGCAACCTTGGCTTCGTAGGAAGCCTTGTGAGCGAGTGCCGCGCCAGGAACGATGTCGCCGATCGCGAAGATATGCTTGATGTTCGTGCGGCATTGGTCGTCGACTTCGATCAGGCCACGGTCGTTCACCTTGACGCCGATAAGGTCGAGGCCCAGCTCGCCGTCCGTGTTCGGGCGACGGCCGACGGTAACGAGAAGGTACTCGGCGGTAACGGTCTTCGTCTCGCCCTTCACTTCGTAAGTAACCGTGATATCCTTGTCGGTCTGCTCGGCGCTCTTAGCCAGCGCGCCGTTCACGATCTCGACGTTGTTCTTCTTCATCTTCTTGACGACGAGCTGGCTCATGTCCTTGTCGAAGCCCGGAATGATCGTGTCCGCGCCTTCAAGGATCGTGATCTGCGTGCCGAACTTGGAGTACATTTGGCCGAGCTCGGCGCCGATGTAGCCGCCGCCGATGACGATCATGCTCTTCGGAACTTCCGGCAGGGACAGCGCTTCGGTCGAGGACAGAATGCGGCCGCCGAACGGGAATGCCTTCAGCTCGATCGGACGCGAGCCCGTCGCGATGATACAGTTCTTGAAGCGGTAACGCGGAGCTTCTTGGTCGTTGAACAGGCGAGCTTCGTTCTCGTTGATGAACATCACTTCGCCGCGGAACATTTCGACCTTGTTCGCCTTCAGAAGCATCTCGACGCCGCTCGTCATCTTATTGACGACAGAGCCCTTGTATTCTTGCACCTTGCCGAAGTCCACGCTGATGTTGTCGGCCTTCAAGCCGTACTTGTCGCCGTGAACCATCTCTTCGTAATGGTGAGCCGCGTTGATCAGCGCCTTGGACGGGATACAGCCTACGTTCAAGCAGACGCCGCCGAAGTTGCCTTTATCCGCGATAATAACCTTCTGACCGAGCTGTGCGGCGCGGATTGCGGCGACATATCCGCCGGGGCCCGCACCGATGACGAGCAAATCGATATCTAGAGAAGCGTCTCCTACGACCATGTCTTATACCTCCATGACGAGCAGCTCGGGATCCGCGAGCAGCTGCTTGATGTAGTTCATGAAATTCTGAGCGGTTGCGCCGTCGACGATACGGTGATCGAAGCTAAGCGACAGAGCCATCATCGGAGCGGCGACGATCTCGCCGTTCTTGATGACCGGCTTCTCGGAGATGCGTCCCGTTCCGAGAATCGCGACTTCCGGGAAGTTGATGACCGGCGTGAAGAACATGCCGCCGGCGGAGCCGATGTTCGTGATCGAGATCGTGCCGCCCTTCATCTCGGCAGGAGCAAGCTTGCCGTCGCGTCCGCGAACGGCCAGGTCGCGAATCTCGTTAGCTACGGTCCAGATGTTCTTGCGGTCCGCTTCGTGGATGACCGGAACGATAAGCCCGTTGTCGGTATCGGTCGCGATGCCGATGTTGTAGAACTTCTTGTAGACGATCTCGTTAGCCGCTTCGTCGATCGTCGCGTTCATGACCGGGAATTCGCGGCAAGCGGCGACGAGCGCCTTCACGATGAACGGCAGGTACGTCAGCTTGACGCCCTTCTTCTCGGCAACCGGCTTGGCGCGGGAACGCAGAGCCACGAGAGCGGTCACGTCCACTTCGTCCATCAAGGTAACGTGCGGAGCCGTATAGACCGACTTGACCATCGCGTTCGCGATCGCCTTGCGGATGCCCTTGAACGGTACGCGCTCTTCGACGCCGGTACCGACTTGAACCGTCTTCGCGGCGGGAGCGGCCGCGGCTTGTCCGGCCGCCGCCGGCGTTGCGGAAGCGGCAGGCGCCGCGTTAGCCGCCGGAGCGCCGCCTTGAGCGTAAGCGAGAACGTCGTCGCGGGTGATGCGCCCGTTCTTGCCGGTGCCGCTCACTTCGGCGATCGCTACGCCTTTCTCGCGGGCAAACTTGCGAATGCTTGGCGTTGCCAGCACGACGGCGTTGGCAGGCTTGGCTTCCGCCGCCGGAGCCGCAGCCGGAGCTTGGGCAGGCTGGCCTTGCGTGTCGGCGCCGCCCGTTGCCGCGTTGCCTTCGGATGCGGAGCCCGCGTCGGAAGCGTGGATCGATTCCGGAAGCTCGCCTTCCGCTTCGATAATCGCGACGACGTCGCCAACGTGCATGACTTGGCCATCCTTGCCGAATACTTCGAGCACTTTCCCGTTAACCGGGCAAGGAACTTCTACGATTGCTTTATCGTTCTGCACTTCCATGATAATGTCTTCGTCTGTTACCGACTGCCCCGGAGCGATGTGCATCTTGACGATTTCGCCTTCGTGCAATCCTTCTCCGAGCTCGGGGAAACGATATTCGAATCGAGCCACGTCGAATCCTCCTGTCTTATGCGCGATATTAGAACTCCAGCACTTGCTTCGCCGTCTTCACGATGCGAGCCGGAGTAGGAAGCCAAGCGTCTTCGATTTGCGCGAACGGATAAACGGTATCCGGGCCCGCGCAGCGAAGGACCGGCGCTTCGAGATGAAGAATAGCCTTCTCGTTGATCTGGGCGATGACTTCGGCGGCGGCGCCGGAAGTCTTCTGGGCTTCCTGAACGACGATCGCGCGGTTCGTCTTCTTGATCGATTCCACGATGGTGTCGATATCGAGCGGCATCAGCGTGCGAAGATCGATAATTTCGGCGTTGATGCCTTCCTTGGCCAGCTCGTCCGCGGCCTTCTTCGCCGTATGGACCATAAGTCCGTATGCGATGATCGTAACGTCCGTTCCTTCGCGAACGACGTTCGCCTTGCCGATCGGAACGGTGTACTCGCCTTCCGGCACTTCATCGCGGAATGCGCGGTATAAGTTCAGATGCTCCATGAAGAATACGGGATCGTTGTCGCGGATGGCCGAAATCAGAAGTCCCTTGGCGTCGTAAGGATTCGAAGGCACGATGACCTTGATGCCCGGGGTCTGAATGGCGAGTCCTTCGAGCGAGTCGGTGTGGAGCTCGGCCGCCTTGACGCCGCCGCCGAACGGCGTGCGGAAGACGATCGGCGCGTTGTAGCGTCCGCCGGAACGATAACGCATGCGAGCCGCTTGAACGAACATTTGGTCAAGCGCTTCGTAGATGAACCCGACGAACTGAATCTCGGCGATCGGGCGGAATCCCTGCGTGCCCAGACCGACGGCGAGACCTCCGATAGCGGACTCGGCGAGCGGAGTATCGAATACGCGATTCTCGCCGAACTCCGCTTGAAGTCCTTCGGTTGCGCGGAAGACGCCGCCGACGTGACCGACGTCTTCGCCGAAGATCAGCACGTTCGGGTCGCGCCGAAGCTCGACTCGCATCGCGTCTTTAATGGCTTCGATCATATTCATTTGTGCCATGCTGCTAACTCTCCCATCTATGGTTTATCGGCTATTCGATTATTGGAAATCCGCTTTTTGCTCTTCGAGATGAGCCGGCGTCGTTTCGAACATGCTGTCGATCAGGCCGGGAACCGTCATCTTCTCGGTTTGCTCGGCTTTCTTGATGTGCTCGTTGACCGCGTTCTTCGCTTCTTCTCTGACGCGCGCGGTGTCTTCTTCGGACCAGAGTCCCTTCGCCTCCAGGAACTTGCCGAAGCGGATCAGAGGATCTCTCAGGCTCCACTCCTGCTCTTCTTCCTTCGTGCGGTACTTGGTCGCGTCGTCGGACATCGAGTGCGGACGGAAACGGTACGTCAGCGCTTCGATCAGCGTGGCGCCGCCGCCGTCGCGAGCGATCGCGGCCGCTTGCTGAACCGCGTAGATAACCGCGAGAACGTCCATGCCGTCGATCTGCAGGCCGCGGATGCCGGCAGCCAGCGCCTTGTGGGCGATGGATTGAGCGCCCGTTTGCTTGGCGAACGGCGTCGTGATCGCATAGCCGTTGTTCTGTACGAAGTAAATAACCGGAAGCTTGAAGGAGCCGGCATAGTTAAGCCCTTCGTAGAAATCGCCTTCCGAGGAGCCGCCGTCGCCCGTGTACGTGATGGCAACGCGCTTCTCGCCCTTCAGCTTGAAGCCCATCGCGATGCCGGTTGCGTGCAGGATCTGAGCGCCGATAATGATCTGCGGCATCAGAACGTTCACGCCTTCCGGAATTTGACCGCCGTGCTGGTGGCCGCGGGAGTACAGGAATGCTTGATACAGCGGAAGACCGTGCCATACGAGCTGCGGCATGTCGCGGTAGCCCGGGCAGACGAAGTCGTCCTTCGTCAGGGCGTATTCGCTGCCTACCATCGTGCCTTCTTGGCCGGAGACCGGCGCGTAGAAGCCCAGGCGTCCTTGACGTCCCAGGTTGATCGCGCGATCGTCCCATGCGCGGGTGAAGACCATGCGGTACATGACTTCCTTAAGCTGTTCGTCCGTCAGATCCGGCATGAATTCCGGATTGACGACTTCGCCTTCCGGAGACAATACTTGCAGCGGGGTTACATCTTCCGAGTGCACCTCGTGCGTAAGAGAGTTAACCGGCTTAGCCGGAGCGTCCAAAGAACCTTTGCTCATTATCGCTCACCTCGTCTAGAATTGTGGAAGAGGAGTTTCTGTTATAGGATTATTATAAACCTGTATAACTCGATTGGTCAAAGATAAATCGGCATTTTTATTGATTTATCTTAACTATGTCCGCCAAAATGTTTATAGTACAGAATTTCAATACATGTATAACACAGTGATACAATTAACAGTGAAATAGCTTACATTCCGTTCGCGCTCAAGGGCTTCGGCTTATCGGCGTTCCATTGCCATCCTTTGCAAACGGTTTTCAGGAGCCGCGGGCGCGAGATTTGCATATTGACAAATCCCTCCACTCTTCCCTATGGTGTACCCATGCCGGTGGTTCGCCATACGTAGAATTATCTCCAAGAAAGGAAGGATCCGCCAGATGAGCGACATTTCCCTAACCAAACGAACGATCGTGCGGCACGAGGTGCCGAGCCGATTATTAGAAGAAGGAACGCGCACGATTCGAGTCTATTTGCCCCCGGGCTATCAGGAATTGCTAAGCTATCCCGTCGTCTACTGTCAGGACGGCGAGGATTTCTTCAACTTCGGGCGTGTCGCGACTATCTCCCACCGCCTCATTCTCGAAGAGGATTGGGACCCTTATATTATTGTCGGCGTCGACGTCAACAAACATTACCGGACTTCGGAATATCGGACGGACGGCGATCGCCATTCGAACTACGTGCGATTTTTTGCCGAGGAGCTCCTCCCTTACGTGGAAGAGAGATTTTCCGTTCGCCGTACGCCGGAAGAAAGGCTTCTTGCCGGAGATTCTCTCGGCGGCGCCGTCAGCCTCTCCCTCGCGCTCCGCTATCCCCAATTATTTACCCGCATCTTGTCGTTGTCAGGCGCTTATTATGATGAGATTTTGCGGGAGATTCAATCCTTCCAGGATTTATCGATGCTGTCGCTCTGGATGACGGTCGGCCTCCGGGAGGTCGACTATCAAACGGATCACGGAACGTATAATTTCGTCGAATTGAACCGGACGGCCCGAAAGGTCCTCGAGGCTAGAGGCGCCTATGTCGATTATCGGGAAAAGGACGGCGAGCACAAATGGGGCTTCTGGCAATCGGAGCTGCCCGAAGCGCTCGGCGCGTTCATGGGCCCGGATGCTCATATGTAAGCGATATAGGTCAAAGGGGCTGTCCCGATGGGACAGCCCCTTCCCGTCTAACCGTTCTGGCGGCTTGCTATTCTTGCGATCAATCGATCGCACCCTTCCCCGACCATCTCGTACACTTCCTCGAAGTTGCCGGTATAATACGGATCGGGAACGTCGTCGATCCCCTTCTCGGGTACCAAGGAGAGGAATCGAATGACCTCCGCTCGCGTATTCGAGCCTATGATCGATCGGATATCGCGCTCGTTATTCGTATCCATCGCCACGATTAAATCGAATTTCTCGCCGTCTTCCGCCTTCAGCTTGCGCGCGCGCATGCCGTCATACGAAATGAGGTTCGTATCCAGGATCGCCCGCGTCCCTTCGTGAGGCGGCTTGCCGACATGCCAATCTCCCGTTCCGGCGGAGTCGATCTCGACTTCCCTAAGGCCGGCCTTCGAGGCTTTGTCGCGGAATACCGCTTCGGCCATCGGGGAACGGCAGATGTTCCCTAAACAGACGAACAATACCGAATAAGACATGGTTGTCTTCCTTTCGTTTCTTTTTCTAAGGTATACTGATAAGAAAATCGCGCCTGTGCCGTCCATCCGATGGCATTCGGGCACCGGCATTCCCTAATAGGAGGATTCAACCCCATGACGACTGAATCGTCGAAACGCGCCCTAATCTATACAGGAGGTCATTTAGGCGACTGGTCGCTGCAGCTGATTCGGGACGGCGATTATTTGATCGGAGCCGATCGCGGAGCGCTATTCCTGGCCGAGCATGGAATAAAGCCTCACCTTGCGCTCGGCGACTTCGATTCGATCGGCGAAGAGCAGCTGCGGCTCGTCCGATCGGTTGCGGACGAATGCCTCTCCTTCGATCCGATCGACAAGGATTGGACGGATACCGAGCTCGCCCTTCGCGAAGCCGTCGGTCGCGGCTATAAGCGCGTCCTGATCGTCGGCGGCTTGGGAACCCGCTTCGACCATAGCCTGGCGAACGTTCACCTGCTCGCCTTGGCCGAATCCGAAGGCTGCGAGGCGCTGCTCTGCGACGAGAACAACGAGATCGGCATCCTTACCGGTCCCGGCAGCAGACGGCTGCAGGCAAGCGACCGATTCCCCGTCGTCTCGCTGCTCCCTCTGACTCCCGTTGCCGGCGGGATAACGCTCGAGGGCTTCGTCTACCCGCTGAACGAGGCGACGCTTCGAATCGGGATGTCTCTTGGCGTCAGCAATCTGCTGGCCGGGCCGTCCGGAACGGTGCATCTCGGAGAAGGCCGGCTGCTCGTGATTCGCTGCCGGGATTAGCCGATCGGCGAGGCTCTCAATATTAGATCGTTATAACGAGACCTTCGCTTGCAAGCTTTACGTACGAAGGCAGCCCGTAATCCTTCCGAACGTCGATGTCATGGGAGAGGTGCGTGAAGACGGCCTGCTTCGCTCCCGTCTCCCGGACCAGCTCCACCCCCTCGACCACGTCGTACAGAGAGCGAGTCTCTCGTTCGTAAGGCTCCTTATAATAGCTCGTCCCCAGCACAAGAAGATCGACTCCGCGCAGCGGAGCTTTCTCCTCCTCGCTTAAATCGAACGAGTCCGAGCAATACGCCCAGCTTTTTCCGTTCTCCCCATGATCGAATCGATAGGCGTAGGAATAGCCGTTTTTGCCGTGGTTCACTCTCCAGGGAACGATCTTCCACCCGCCGTACGCGATGCCGGCATCGTTCGCCGCGAGCAGAAGCCGGGAGCCGATCCAAGGAAAGCGGCCGAGCACTTCCCCGATAACCTCTTGAGGCGTATATACGGTTGCCGTCGTATCCAGCCAGCGGCATGCGTCGGCCCATTCCACCAACCCGCCGATGTGATCGAAGTGAGCGTGGGTCAGCAGCCCCTGGGAGACGCTGCGTACCGACAGCTTCTCCATCTGGCGGCGCCAGTCCGGTCCGCAATCCAACAGCAGCGGCTCCTCGCCGTCGCATTCCAGCCACGCCGACGGCCGAAGCCTTGCGTTGCTTCCGCCGCCGCGCGCCTCCTCGCACACCTCGCAGCCGCAATAGACGCGAGGCGTTCCAAGCGAATCTCCGTTTCCGAGAATCGTTATTTTCATTTGCCGTCCATTCCCCATCCTGTTTGATTAAAGAGGCAACAAGGCGACCGAGTCTTTCTTCTCCAGCTCCGTCATCATTTCTTCCCACTCTCGCGGCTTATTGGGCAGCGCGGAATAGTACCACCGAAGAAAGCGAGCGGGGAGCGAAGCCGGCAGCGCTTCCGCGCCGTCGTCCGCCGGGCGGAAGCAGAAGTCCAATCCTTGCACGGCTTTGCCTTCATGGTCCCAAGACGGATGCACGTAAGGGATGTCCAGCTTCTTGTAACCGACATGGGACAGCACCTCGCGGCGGACCGACGGGTGCATCGGCTGCACGGAACCGAACGTTAGAGCGGCCGTGGCATCCGCTTCCGGATTATAGATTTCGGCGAACATGCCGAGCGACGGCACGCCGGACTCCCGCTCCAGCCGCTTCAGATGCTTCTCGCGCTCTACCATCAAGAAGCGGCCGATTCCGAGGCCCGTTCTGCCGATAATCGTGAAGTCCGTCATGGCGACCCGAAGCTCGGGGCGATAGCGGTATTCCGTCGCGCCGACGACCTCTCCTTCATGAACGGCCACATAAACTTGGATCGTCGGATCGAGCAGAGGTTCTCTCCACAGCTCGAACGCCAATACCTCTTCAGGCGGGAACACTTCTCCCATCAACCGGTGCATTTTCGCAAAATAGGGATCTTCCACGGATTCGATTTTACGGTATTCCAGCATGCTCTTCCCCAGCTCCTTAAGCTATCGTTATATATCAAGCGGCTTAGCCCTTCTGTAACTTTAATACAACCTTCTGCAAAATGGAATCCGCCCGTCGATTCGTTTAAAGGAATGTCGAATTGTCTAAGCTGAGTGAATGAATCGAATCGCGCGCACGGTCAGCGCAAAATACGATCGGGAAAGCGGAGAACGAGCATGACAACGACGAATTCGCTAGCTTCTCTGGAGGATAAGATTGCTTTTATCAACGGCCAATGCGGAGAGAACGACGACTTCTCGATGCGCCCGTTCCATGTGTTCGGCCGACACCCGGCCGTGCTCTTCTGCTTCAGCAACATGGTCGACCCGAGCATGCTAAACAAGGATATCCTCAAAGCGGTGATGTATTTGCCGCCTCATCTGGCGAACGAGGATATTCCGCCCGAACGGCTGGAGCATGTTCTCGTTAACGATGTTCTCTATTACAGCTTAGCCCGTTTGGAGAAAAAGCCGGCTAAGTGGATCGACGGCTTGATCCGCGGCCAATCGGTCCTCGTCGTGGAAGGCGTAAAGGACGCGATCGTGCTCGAAACCCGGCATATCGAGAAGAGAGGCATCGAACAACCGGCTACCGAGCAGGTCATTCGCGGTCCGCGGGAAGGCTTTATCGAACCGCTCGGCACGAATTTATCCTTGATCCGATATCGGCTTCAATCGCCCGACCTTCGCATCAACATGATGGAAATCGGCCGCAGAACCCAATCCTCCGTCGCGGTTTGCTACATAGAGGGACTTACGAATCCGGATCTGGTTGCCGAAGTGAAGAAGCGGCTCTCCAACATCGATACGGACATTATTTTGGATACCGGCTATTTGGAGCAGTTCATCGAAGACAATCACATATCGCCGTTCCCTCAAGTGCAGAACACCGAGCGGCCCGACAAGGTTGTCGCCAATCTGGCCGAAGGGCGCGTCGCCATCCTCGTGGACGGATCCCCTCTAGCCTTGATAGTCCCGACCGTCTTCAGCCAATTCTATCAGACCGTCGAAGACTACACGGAGAGATTCCTGCTTATGAGCGCGGTCCGGATGGCAAGGCTGGTAGCTCTTATGTTCTCCTTGGTCTTCCCCTCGCTTTACGTAGCCATCATCTCCTTCAATCCGGAGCTGATTCCGACGGAGTTCGCGGTGGCGGTCGCAGGCGGCCGGGCCGGCGTCCCGTTTCCGGCGGTGGTCGAAGTGCTGATTATGGAAATATCCATGGAAGTGCTTCGGGAGGCGACGATCCGCTTGCCGCAACAAGTCGGCGGAGCGCTCTCTATCGTCGGCGTGCTCGTCATCGGACAAGCGGCCGTAGCCGCCGGCTTCGCCAGTCCCATTACCGTCGTCATCATTGCGCTCACCACGATCGGCTCGTTCGCGACGCCGGCCTACAACGCGGCGCTGGCCCTTCGTCTTCTCCGGTTTCCGCTCATCTTCATGGCGGGAATTTTCGGTTTGTATGGCGTCATGATCGGATTGATCCTTATCGCGAACCATCTGTTGTCCTTGAAGTCCTTCGGCATCCCTTACCTCAGCCCGCTCGTTCCCGGCATCTTTCAAGGACTTAAGGATTTGCTGATACGCGGACCCCTTTGGTGGATGAACAAGCGGCCAGGACTTCTGCAAACGCTCGACTCGGAACGGCAAAACCCTAAGATGGTTACGCCGCCGAGGAAAACAAGCAAAGATATTCTCGATCCGAATAAAAGCATGGACGAAAAGGAGCGCTGACCCGTGGAGCACCCCCGCTCGATAACCGCCATCCAGACCGCCTCTATCTTGGTAAGCACTATCATCGGGGTAGGGGTTCTACCGCTTCCGCTATTCGCCGTAGAAGCCGCAGACTCGGGAGGTCCGCTCGTCACCCTGGTCGCGGTGCTGCTTTCTTTTGCCGGATTGTCCATAATCACGGTGCTCGGAATGAGATTCCCCCATCAATCGATAGTGGAATACAGCGAGCAGGTGATCGGGAAGTGGCCGGCTTGGATCGGAAGCATGCTCATTATCGCGTTTTTTGCCGTATTGACCTCCCTTACAGCACGCGAATTCGGCGAGGTCGTCGTGACCTCGGTCCTCAAGAAAACCCCCGTCGAGATCACGGTCATCGTCATGCTATTGCTTGCCGCCATTTCCACCCGCAATTCGATTGCCACCTTCTCTTATATTCACTTCTTTTATTTTCCGCTGCTATTGTGGCCGGCTCTATTTATCGTAGCGCTCTCCTTAAAAAACGCAGACGTTCTCAATCTGCAGCCTATCTGGGGCAACAAGCCGAAGGATTTCTTGGGCGGAGTCATTACGATCGCCGCTTTGCTTCAAGGATCGTTCATTCTCACCATTGTCATTCCGCGCATGCGTCGACCGGAAAAGGCCATGATCTCAAGCCTAATCGGGTTAACGATCGCAGGAGGCTTATACGTGATCATCGTCGCCGCGACCGTTAGCGTATTCGGAGCCGAGGAGATCAAACAGCTCCTTTGGCCCACTCTGGAGCTGGCCAAAGCGACGTCCCTGCCGGCTAACGTTCTGGAACGGCTTGATGCGGCATTTCTGGCCGTCTGGGTGACCGCGGTGTTCACGACCCTGTTGTCCAGTTACTTTCTCACCATTTATGCTCTCCGGCAGCTGCTTCGACTCCAAGAACACAAGATGTTCGCTTTCTTCTTGCTGCCGTTCGTCTTCGTCATGGCGATGCTGCCGCAAAACATCGTGAATATGTACGATATCATCGAGATTGTAGGAAGGATCGGGTTGTTCCTTACGATCGGTTATCCGGCCTTGCTGCTGCTCGTCTCCATTCTGCGCGGGAAAAGAGGGAAACGGCATGGAGAAAGTTCGTCTCTCTAACTTCGTCAAAAGCCTCCTTGTCCTCTCGATGATAGCTCCGCTCCTGACGGGATGCTGGGATCGGCTGGAGATCGAGGAGCGAGCCATCGTTCTGGGCGTTTCGATCGATTCGGTATCCCAGGAAAACGAGGACGACGAGGATGAGGTTACTCATATTAAAGACACCATCCCCGTACCGGAAGGACAGATGATTCGCGTAGGCGTCCAAATCGCCATCCCGGGAAAGATTCCCTTGGGGCCCGGAGAGAGCGGCGGCGGGGGCAAGGGAGGCGGGGGACAAACGGTATGGGTCATCGACGTCGTGGGACATTCCGTCGACGACGCCTTCATGAATTTGCAGCAGCAGATGTCCAGCAGACTTTTCTTCGGGCATTTGCGCGTCATCGTCGTCTCGGAAGATTTGGCTGCCAGAGGCATGGAGAATATCAACGATTATTTCCGCCGCAATTCGGAAGTCCGGAGAATGGCATGGATGGTGGTATCGAAGGGCAAAGCAAAGGCGTTCATGGAGGCAGCCCCGAAGCTGGAGAGGGTGCCTACTCTCTATCTGATGACAACGGTAGAGGAAGCGATTCGAATGGGCAAATTCCCGAAGGATTTCATCGGCATTTACTGGAGCAACACCTCCAAGAAAGGACAAGAAGGTTTTCTTCCGTACGTGGAATTAAAAAAAGAACAGAATGTCGAGATCAGCGGCTTGGCCTTTTTTAAAGGAGCCAAAATGGTCGGGGTATCGAAGCCGCTGGAGATCGGCGCGTTTTTGGCCATTAAAGGGATCAATCCCGCCGGATACCGGGCGTTCGTCAAGTTGGACGGAACGAAGGAGACGGTGATGATCGCCTCCACTCATCGCAAATCCAAATTGGATGTTCGATTCCAGAACGGCCGACCGCATTTTACGATTCATATCGCGTTGGACATCAATCTGGAGGAAAAGATGAGCGATAGCCTAAATCTCAACGATCCTAAAATCATTCGCCGGATCGAACAGACGGAGGCGGAAGCGTCCAACCGGTTCGGCATGGAATTCATCCGCAAGTCGCAGGAATTCGATTCCGATATATTCGGCTTCGGCGAGTATGTCCGCGCCAAGAAACCGGGTTATTGGAATCGGAACGTCCGAAGCGCGAAGAAATGGCAAGAGATCTACAAAGACGCTTCCTTCGAAGTGATAACGCAAGTCCGCGTAAGGCGCGTAGGAATGAAAGCGAGATAAGAATCGGCCCGACCCGGTTAAAGGAGGTCTTCGATCAACCATGGGCGACACGCTTACGAGTAGTTATTACGGCTATGCGATATTTATCTGTTTTGCAAGCGGCTTCCTGCTGCTCATAATCGATGTAAAGGAATACTCGAAAAAAAACATGCAACGGGAAAAAAAAACCGCCCGGATAACAGGCTGGTTCAACCTGTCTCTGAGCGTCGTGGGATTCCTGCTGGATATTCTATTTACTTAAGTTTCTCGTTACCGATCACCGACTCAGGAACGGGTTGCGCCATTCCATCAAGGCCGCGTTGTCGCAAGAATCCCGGTCGTCGAGATAATGGCGAACGACTCCCGCCGGCGTTCTTCCGCAGCTTAGCAGGAAGGATAAAACCGGATCCTTCCGCTCACCCGAAACTACCTGCTCCAAGTACTCTTCCGGAGAGTATCGATCGGCGACGAGACGATAGCCCGGCATGCGCCCCCCGCCTAACAACCGCGCGCAGCCCAGATGTACGACCGTCTCGTACATCGATTGCATTAGCCACTTGCCGAAGCCGAAGCGGCGATAGGCGGGCGCCACGCATATATCGACGACATAAAGGGTATCCCCCTCCGGCTCATGGCAACGAATGTATCCGTTGTCGGTGACGGACGCCCAATCATGGCAATCCCCGTCGCGAAACGTCCGGCGAAGGGCGGTCATGGAGCCGACGATTCGCCCGTCCATCTCCGCGCATAGCGCCCCTTCCGGAAACCGCGCGACGTGTTCCTCCAATTGCTCCTCGTTCCACCATAGCTCCGAAGGGAATGGCGGAGGAAAGCTAAGCGCCTGCACCTCGATCAATCCGGCAAAATCGTCCTTCGCATAGTTGCGGATAACGGCCGGAGCGAACCTCTGCCCGTCGGTGGCGATCCATTGCTTATACATGATTAGTCCTCCTACGCCGCGATCAAACCCAATCCGTATACAGATCGGTGCGGCGGTCCCGCCATGTCGTCACGGAGCCGGCCTTGCGCACGTCTTCAAGCAGGGACAGGTCCAGATCCGCGGTGATGAGCATATCCGCGTTGATCTCGCCCTCGCATAGAATTCCTCGCGGGGGGAAAGGAATATCGTTCGGCGTAAGGACGGCCGCTTGCCCGTAGTTCGCTCTCATGAAGTCGACCTTGCGCAGGGAGCCGACCGTTCCCGTCGTCACGATGTAAACCTGGTTCTCGACCGCGCGGGCATGGCAGCAGTACCGCACGCGGTAGAAGCCGTGCCGGTCGTCCGTGCAGGAAGGACAGAAGATGACGTCCGCCCCCTTCGCCCTGACCATGCGCACGATCTCGGGAAATTCGATGTCGTAGCAAGTGAGTACGGCGATGCGTCCGTATTCCGTATCGAATGTCGCCACGCCTTCTCCGCCGGTGACGTTCCATTCTTCCCTCTCCGAAGGAGTAATGTGGATTTTATCCTGGGTGAATTGCCGCCCGTCCGGCGCGAACAAGAAAGCCGTATTCCGAAGGCGATCCCCCCGCTGGGTAACGTGCGTTCCTCCGATGAGATACATGTCGTATTCGCGCGCAAGATCGGCAAAGAGCTCGATATAGCGATCCGTATATTGCGGAAGCGCGGTAATCGGCCGCCCTTTGCCGCTCGTGTCTCCAATGGCTAGAAGAGGCGTCGTGATGAATTCGGGGAACAGGACGAACTTGGCCCCGTACTCGGATGCGTTCCTGACGTAGTGGGCGACTTGCTCCGCCCATTGCTCGAAGCTATCCGCGTCCTTAAGCTCGAATTGCACGGAAGATACTCTCATTTTCAACGGTCATCCATCCTTTCTCTCCCCTTATTATAAGGAGTTGCGTCCTCGGAGCAAGCGTTGTCGAGTAATCCTCATGACAAGAACCGGTCATCCCATCGTTCGGGAGAGCCGGTTCTTGACTAGGATAGATGAAGGTTCCTCGGGAATTGAATCACGATCGTCGTCCCTACGCCGATCTTGCTGAACACTTCGACATGTCCGCCATGCACGTCGACGATTTTTTTGGCGATCGAGAGCCCAAGCCCGCTTCCCCCGGTCGAACGATGCCTTGCCTCGTCCACCCGGTAGAATCTCTCGAACAGGAAAGGAATTTCGCTCTCGGCGATGCCCATTCCGTAGTCGGTTACTTCCAGCTTCACGAGATTGCGATCCAGCCGGATTCGGACGTCGACGGGCTCCTTGCTGTACTTCAGCGCGTTGTCGATCAGAATTTGAACGAGCTGCCGGATCTTATCCTTATCTCCCAACATGATGATGTTGGAGTTCGGAGAGTGTACTCGGATCTCGCGTTGGAAAGTCGTGCTGAGAACGTTCGCCAGCTCTTTGAGAACGGCGGCGACGTTGAATCGCTCCACTTGAAGCCAATCGTCCTGTTCGGCTTCGGCCAGCGTCAGCATCGAATGGGTCAGCTTCTTCAGCCTCTCCGTCTCGTTCGCGATCGCTTCGATGGCTTCGTCGCGAATCTCGTTGTTGTCCTTGCCCCATCGCTTCAGCAGATCGGCATAGCTGCCGATGACCGTCAGCGGCGTCTTCAGCTCGTGCGAGGCGTCGGCGACGAATTGCTTCTGGCGCTCGATCGTCCGGTCCAGCCGGTCGATCATCTGGTTAAACGCCCGAATGAGCTGCTGCAGCTCGATCGACTCTTCCCTGCCCAGCTTCACCTGGTGCAGCTTCCCGCTTCGGTCGATCTCCTTCATCGTTTGGACCATCTGGCCGATCGGCCCCGTCAACCGGGAGGTGAACCAATACGTTCCGAAGATGGCGAAAACGACGGCTCCCACGCTCGTCGCGCTCAGAGCGCCGACAAGAATCTGAAGATACCCGTCCAGCACCGTCAGCCGCCTGATCCCCTCCACGACGCCGATCAGCTCGTCATGGTAATAAAGCGGCTCCGAATAGATGAGAACCCGCTGGCCGCTGATTCTCACCGTCTCGGAGCGAGTGACGTTGCTGATGACCGGAGTAATGGATTTAAGCTCCTTGTCGATGCCGACGATGTTGACGACTTCCATGTTCTTGTTGACGATGCGAAGGATCTCGTTGGCATTATACATGTCGCTGAGCAGCTTCGTATCGGCGATCCCGTTCATCTCGTCCTTCCGCAGCGTCTCCACGACCAGATCGGTCTTATTCGCCATAATCTGCATCTCTCCTCGCGTCGTTACCCGAATCACGAAGAAATAGACGAAGATATTATAAAGAATAAGGATGAAGATTAACCAGAATACGGTAAAAAGCGTAAACCGAGAGCGAAGCGTCATGCATCGGGCTCCTTCACCATATACCCGACGCCTCTAACCGTGTGAAGAAGCTTATGCCGGTAGCCTTTGTCCATCTTCTGGCGCAGGTAACGTATATAGACGTCCACGACGTTCGTGTCTCCGATATATTCGTATCCCCATACGTCCGAGAGAATCTCCTCGCGGGTCTTCTCCTCGTTCTTATGCCTGGCCAGGTATAATAACAGCTCGAACTCTCGCGGCGTCAGATCGATCGCATGATCCTTGCGGAACACCTTCCGCGTCATCAGCTCGATGGTCAAATCTCCGATACGAATGACGTCTTCGCTCTCCCCTTCGCGGGAAGCCTTGAAGATGCGCAACAGGTTTCTTACCCGCGCCAGAAGCTCTTCCATCGCGAAGGGCTTCGTCACGTAATCGTTCGCCCCGTGCTCGAAGCCGCTGACCTTGTCCGGCACCGTATCCCGGGCCGTCAACAGGATGACCGGGGTCGCCTGATCGTTCTGACGAATTCTCCGCAGCACCTCGATGCCGTTCAAGCCGGGAAGCATCACGTCCAGCAGCATCAGATCCCAGCCGCCCGCGGTCGCCATCTCCAAGCCGGTACGCCCGTCCTTGGCTCGTCCGACCGTGTAGCCCTCGTGCTCAAGCTCGAGCTGAAGGATGCGGGCGATGCCGTCTTCATCTTCGATAATCAATATATTCTCGCTCATGATTCACCTCATCGTCTTCGGTTGCTTTAGGATTCGAAGCGCCCATCGCTCCGATACGGCTCCTCGCGGAACTGCGCTTACGCGATTTGAAGCGCTGGAGGCCCTTGGGTCGACAGACCCAAGACCTCTTGCGAAGGAGCATCCAATTTAAGAAATGCGAAGAAGTTCTTCACTCCATTGTATCATGCCTGTCTTATTTCATCGATGCCAACCTTTGGATATCCGGGAAGGCCGCCGATCGCCAATAGGCCGATCCTCCCAGAGACGCTCGAGGAAACGGTCGATCGGGGCGGTCGTTGTCTTCTCGAGCGGCGGGTGCTCTCCCTTCCATAGAGACCGGACCACATCGGAATAATTCACGTCCGGCAAGGAGAACAGCGGAAGCTCCGGCAGCATCCCGATCCACTCGTCCCTGCCTCCGAACCGAAGGTCCCGATTCGCGATCCATGCCGATTCCGCTCCCCGCATGCGGGCATGCTCCCGGATTCGGAGCAGCGTTCGCTGCCTTCGAACGTTCCACCGCAAGGGAAGCGAATCCGCGACGAACAGGAAACAATCCGCGTTGGCGGCGACCCATTCTTCGACGGCGGGATTCTCCCAACGGCTGGAGACGTCAAGCAGAACGATACGGCCGTCGAGCCTGCGCAGCCATTCCGCGAACGCAGGCTCGGGCGGTCTTCGCGAGCCGTCCTCCGGGTTAAGCGGATAGTACGCCGCCCTTCCCTGTCTCCAGCAGGGAGCGAAGGGCAGAACGCCGGAAGGATCGCAGAACGCCGATCTGGCGGGCATGCGCCGTTCCCCGTCCAGCCAGGAGAACATCTCGGGATCTCCCCCCGGACACTCGACGACGGAATGCGGAGCCGATAAAGCCGTCAATCGGGACGATAACGACAGGGTGACAAAAGACGCTCCGGCCCCCGGATAAGCCGAGACGACGGCCACGATCTTGGAGCCGCAACCCGCCGTTTGCCTATTCCGCGGCTGGAGATCTTCTCTTCTAAAGATGTCCTTCTTTATCGAACTTGACGCGGGGAGATAGCCCCGAAGTTCGCCGAGCAGCCGTTGAGCGCTCGCCGGCCGATGGGAAGGCCTTACGGCCAGCAGCTGGGCGAGCAGGTCCCGGAACCGGCGCGGAACGTCCTTGTTACAGGCATCGGGCCGATACCCGTGGGAAGCCAGCTCGCCGCCCGACAGCAAATAATAAACGAGCGCTCCCAATCCGTACAAGTCGGTGCGCTCGTCGGATTGCGCGCCCCGAAGCTGTTCGGGCGCGGCAAAACCGGGCGTGACGAGCCTCGTCGTGTCCGTTGCCGCTTCCGCCCGATACCTTCTCGCGATGCCGAAGTCCACCAGTACGGCTCTACCCTGGAGGTCGATCATCACGTTGGCCGGCTTCAAATCCCGGAATACCACCGGCGGTTTCTGCGCGTGAAGATAACCGAGAACGTCGCACAGTTGAATCATATATTCCAGCACTTCTTCGAAGGGCAGCCGCAGCCCTTGATGCAGCCAGCGCGTCGCCAGCGATTCCCCCGCTATGTAATCCATCACGATGCAGGCGGGTACCTGATCGTTCGTTCCGTAATAATCCACGATCTGGGGAAGATGGGGATGCTGCAGCTGGCTTAGAATTCGCGCTTCGGCGATGAACCGTTCCTCCTCCGGAGAATCGGCATCGAAGCGGGATTCGGTAAACTTAAGCGCCCGAAGCTTGTTCCCCAGACGCTCGTCCTCCGCGAGAAGAACGCTTCCCATTCCGCCCTGTCCGATCGGCGACCGTATCCGATACCTCCCCGCGAACAGTTCTCCCTCCGCCGGAAGTCCGCTTAGCGGCTGCTTCGATCCCATAAGCATAAACGCCCATCCCCTCTTTAATGAGCAGGACTCCATATAGGATTCGGAGTCCCCTCCCGATTTAAGTCGCAAAAACAAAAAATCCCGCGCGGGCAGCGAGCGCGGAATGGCTCGGCTGACGGCGCGGGATGCTTTCCCGTGCGTGCAAGGCTATCGCATCGGCGTTAAGGCCGGCGTTTCACCCATATTGTAACTTCTTCCCGGTTATGAAACAACTGCTTTACTTGGCGGATCTCGAAATGCTTCTTGTACTCCTGCAGCAGATCCTGGATCGTCTGCATCGGCTTGCGGTACATGAGCTTCAGCGTAATGATGCCGGAAGCCCCGGCCGAAAGCGCGGGAGCGAGCTCCGAGACGATTCGGCACGTATGGTGAGGATCCCAGCTCATATCGCAGACGAGCAGATCGAACGTGCCCGGCGCGAACTTCACCTCGGCCGCGTTCTTGCGAAGGTGGCGCAAATGCGGATGAAGCAGCAGAGATTCGTCCATCTCCGCCGGATCGACGGCGGTCACCTTCACTCCTCTCTCCAGCAGGACGGACGTCCACCCGCCCGGCGCCGCTCCCAAGTCCAACGCGTTCATGAACCCCTGCAGAGGCAGCTTGAACGCCTTCTCCGCTTCGAGCAGCTTGAAGGCGGCCCTGGAGATCAACCCTTCCTCGCGGCGAAATCGAACGGCGCCGCCCGGCCAATCGGACAGATTGTCCTCCGGATGCGACAAGCCCATATACAACGATCTCTTCGCCGCGTATACCGACAAGATCCACTTCGAATCTCGAGCGACGACTTCGGCGCCCAGCTCGCGAAGGGTCGGCGCGACCGCGTCGCGTCCTTCCGCGCTCGAGAACGGGAAGACGCTGTCCTGAGACTTGCGAACCTGCACGGCAACCGTCGTTCCCTCGAGCCTGTCGGCATTCGCGGACGCGAACCGGACAAGCGCCGCCGCCGTTTCTTCTTGGGAGTCCGACATGGGAACCTCTTCGTCGACGGGGAATACATGGCGAAGGAAGATCGGCTCCTTCTTCTTCAGAAGCTCGACCCATTCCCTTGCGGACATAGCCCCGGTGGACACCTTGAAGGTCTCCCCCGGCGCGAGCCCCGATTGCCCAATCCCGGAGAAGCTTCTTCTCAGCTCCTCCATGGCGAACGGGGCAAAGCCCGGGTTCGCCGTTGCGATAAAATCAGCCATTCCTTCTTATCCCTTCCCGACCCGAATCCATGGCCGCTCATCCTGCCATTGAACCGAGATGTTCACATCGTACGCCGAACGCAGCAGCTCCGGCGTCAAGACTTCCTTCTTCGCGCCGGCGGCAACGATCCGTCCGTCGGCCATCAGCGCCACATGAGTGAACAATGGAACGATCTCCTCGATATGGTGCGTTACGTACAGCATGGACATTTTCCTCGAAGACAACTCCTCCAGAGCCGACAGGAACTTCTCCCGCTCGTAGAGGTCCAGCCCCGCGCAAGGCTCGTCCAGAATGAGCAGCTTCGGATCGGCCATCATCGTCCGCGCGAGCAGCACCTTCTTCCGTTCGCCCTGCGACAGCGTTCCGAAAGGCTGATCGGCCATATGCGCGAATCCGATTCTCTCCAGCTCATGGAAAGCTTTATCGCGCGCCTCGGGCGATACCTCTTGATAGATCCGCAGGTAGGCGTTCAATCCGCCGACGACGATCTCCCAGACCGGATCGCGCAGCGTAAACTTCTCGATCAGGGAAGCCCCGATATAGCCGATCTCCTTGCGCACCTCGCGCAGATCGACCGTGCCGTAGCGGTTGCCCAGCACGTCCACCGTCCCGGTCGTCGGGAACAGGTAACCGTTGATCATCTCCAGCATCGTCGTTTTGCCGCAGCCGTTGCGCCCCAGCAGAACCCAATGCTCGCCTTCCCGTACGTGCAAATCGACGCCTTGAAGAATTTGTCTCTCTCCGCGCCTTAATGTCAGCCGATTCAAGTCGATGACGCTCACCGGTTCAATCTCCTCTCGGGTTGCTATCCTTGCTGAGACCGGCGGATAACCTCGTTCAGCTCAACGACGGAGCCGAACCGATAGAGGTTGCTCCATTCGCCGGTACGTTTGTCTTTGATGGACAGGCACGGCACGCTCTCGACTTTGAGCCGTTCGGCCAGTCCCGGCATCCGATTCAAATTGGCGGCATGAAGCGGCAGATCGGGCATCATCGCCTCGACGACCCCCAGCATTCTTCTGGCGAGAGCGCAAGTGCCGCACAACGGAGTGTGTATGTATAACAGGCTTCCTCCGCTTAGCGACTCCAGCTCCTTCTCCCAGGCGCCGCCCTCCCATTCTCTCATGGCTGTTCTCCCTCGGCGCTCGCTGCCGCCACTTCGTCAAGCAGGGCCGCGGGCATCGGGCCGTCGTGGACGACGAGCCCTGCCGGATTCGCGTCGCGGAGCGCCTTCACCATCTGCGCCCTGCCGAGCATGCTGGAGGAATGGACGAATACTTCCTTCGGATAATGCTCTCCGGCGATCATTCCGTGAACGACGTATAAGCCGTTCGGTTCGCCGATGCCGAGCTCGAAATCCAGCGACAGGATGTTGACTTCCTCCGAGCTCAGAAGCAGCAAGCATTCCTCCGCCGACCTCGCCGGAACGAAGCCGGCCGGACAGCGGCGTATATCGTCCAGAAACACGTTGATCATTCGTTTTCCTCCTCCGAATGGCTTAACCGCTTCACGAGCGCCATCTCTTCCGCATGCGTGCCGTCCGGTCCCGCCGGCGTCTCCAGAATCTTAGGAATTCCTTCAAGCACGTCCGAGGCAAGCAGCTCCCGGAATCCTTCTTCGCCGATATGCCCGTCGCCGATCCGGGCGTGGCGGTCTTTCTTGGATCCGGACGGGTATCGCGAATCGTTCAGATGAACGGCCTTGAGCGAATTCCAGAATCCGAGCTCCAGGCCGCGTTCCCGCAAACGTTCCCAATTCGCGCCGTCCCACTGCCCGCTCGCGAACAGGTGGCACGTATCCAGGCAAAAGCCGACTCCTTCGGGCTTGTCGCACAGCGACCGTACCGTCGCAAGCTCGTCCAGCGTCGTTCCCATCGGTCCATGGTCGCCTGCTTGATTCTCCAGCAGAATGAGCGCCTTGCCCTTCCAGCGAGACAGCACGATATTGATATATTGTATAACATTTCGGTAGCCCTGTAACGGGTCGGAAGCTCGATAAACGCCGAAGTGAACGACAACGCCCAAAGAACCGCAGGCTTCCGCGATCTCGAGGTCGTTCAGCGTGCAAGCCGCCATCGTCTCGGCCGCCTCCGCGTCTGCGGCGGGGTTGACCGGATAAGGGCCGTGCGCGACCGATACGACTCCGTTCTCGCGGCACCATGCGGCGCAGCGCTGCGCTTCCGCGCGATCGAAGGTCGATTTAAGCTGCAGGCTTCGGGGGTTCTTGGGAAAATACTGGTACGCGTTCCCGCCGAGCTTAACCGCCGTCCTAGCCGTCTCCCGATAGCCTCTTCTCGTGCTTAAATGACATCCGATGATCATCGATCAAGCTTATTTCTGGCAGGATGGGCAATAATAGCTCTTGCGATTGCTCACCGTCTCCAGGACGATCGTCCCTCCGCAGCGCGCGCAAGCTTCCCCTGCTCGCTCGTACACCTTGAACGAATCGCGGTAGCCGCCGGTCAGCATGTCCTCCGCGGAGAACCTGACCGCGATAGCCCCGCCGCTCCGGGCAGCTTCTTCCAGAACCTTGCGCATCGAGTCGTATACCTTCCGCATCTCATCGCCGCTCATCGCCGCGATAACGGAGTCCGGGCGCAGTTCCGCTTCGAACAGAATTTCATCCGCGTAGGCATTGCCGATCCCGGAGATAAACTTCGGATCGACGAGAGCCGACTTGAGCTTGCTTCGCTTGGTCCGGAGACGAACGCCGAAGCTGTCCGCCGACAGTCTCGGATCGAACGGATCGGGACCGAGCGGCCGAAGGAATTCGATCAGCTTCTTGGCGCTGATGCGATACGCGTAACCGTGCCTTAGTCCGCCGAAGAAGATACGATTGCCGTCTTCGAGCTCGAGAATAAGCGCATATTCGCCGTCCGGCTTCTCGCCCTCGCGTCCGTAATAGATCCAGTCTCCCGCCATAAGGTTGATCAATAGACGATTGCCGTCGTCCAGGTGGAAAATCAGGTGCTTGCCTCTGCGCTCCACGAACAGAATCTTGCGACCGGACAGTCCGGATCCGAATTCCTCCGCCGATTCGTTGATCGACTTCTCCCGATTCACGGTCGTTCCCTCGATCGATAAGCCGCTGATCAATGGCGACAGCAAAGCTCGATACGTCTCTATCTCTGGCCATTCCGACATGCCGCAGTCATCCCTTCGTCAATTCTGTGTCTGTATGATGGTACGGATATAGTCCAATAATTCATTCGGTCCCGGCAATACCGCATCCGGCATCGCGCCGGCCGCCTCGCATCTCCGCCGCCAATCGTCTTCCGTGCAGACGCCCGTGAGCACCAGCAGCGCCGGACAGCCCGCCGCTGCGCCGGCGGCGATATCCGTCAGCGGATTGTCCCCGATGACCCAAGCCTCTTCGGCGGAGACGCCCGCCTTGTCGAGCGCGTAGTTCGTCAGGATCGTCGACGGCTTGCCGATCACGACCGGTTCGACGCCGGTCGCGGCTTGAAGCATCGCGGAGAGGCTCCCCGCCCCGGGTAGTACGCCGCCCTCGACGGGCAGCTGCAGATCGGGATTCGTCAGCAGATAGTCCGCCCCGGAGAACAAGTGCCTTACGGCCGTCTTGATCTTGGCGAAAGTCAGCTCCCGGTCGATTCCTTGAACGACGAGGCCGACCTTCTCCTCGCTATCCTCCGCCAGCCGGAATCCCGCTTCCGCCAACGCTTGGCGAAGTCCGTATTCGCCGACGACATACGCCGAGCGGCCATCGTAATTCTCTCTCGCGTAATGAGCCGCCGCCGAGGCCGAAGTGATGACCCTTGCCGCATCCGCGTGAATGCCCATTCTATTCAGGTGCTCCGCGACTTGTGACGGCGTTCGGGTCGAATTGTTCGTTAAGTACCAGCAAGGAAGCCCGAGCGATTCCAGCTCCGAGATAAGCCGATCCGCTCCCGGAATCCGCTCGTCCCCCCGATATAAAGTCCCGTCCAGATCGAACATCAAAGCCTTTGGCTTGCGCAGTCGAGGCGGAGAGGACAAAGGTTGATTCGTCATGTGTTCCACTCGCCTTCTTCGTTGCCTTGCGGGCTCTTAACGCATGCCCGCTGCTTCCCACAATACCTTTTTCCTACTCGTAAGGCAAGCATTTAAGGCCATTAAATCATCGAGCGGCCTTCGGGGGGCCAGCTAGCCTCGCTCGGACTTTCGCCTCAAGCGATTCAATCGGTGCTCCAATGCGTCCCGCTCTTCCCTTCGCTTCGGATTCTCTCTTCCGAAGACGGGGAGCCGGCACGTCAGCTCCAGCGCTCTCTCCGCATAATCGGCCGCGAGCCGATAGTTTCGGTTCCTATGCTCGTAATGCATCGCCAGCTCGACATGAGCGGCAATCGACGGCACGACGGCGTCCTCCGCCTTCCGCGCCGCCCGCTCCCAAAGCTCCACCGCTTGCTCGTAGCGTCCGAGCTTCTTGTAGCGGTCGGCCGCGGGCAGCAGCCATCTCTCCGCATGCGCGTCGCCGCGCTTCGCCAGCTCCGAGAACAGGCGCTCCGACTTCTCGGTCCGGCCATGGAGCTCCAGCCACGCGGCCGTCCGATAAAGCTCCTCCGCCGCCTGAGGCACGGCGATCTCATTCGCAGGGTCGTCGGCAAGCAGCGCTCCGAAATGAGCGGCCAGCGTAACGAGCGTCAGCACGTCCTGTTCGTTGTGAAGATAGACGCCTTCCAGATGCGAGGCATCCCCGTCGTTCAGGTAACGGACGTAGAGCTCGGGCGCGAGCGAACCCGGCACGTCCTCATGGCGCTCGATGCCGAGGCGCTCCGCTTCGATCCGGCTAAGCTTGCACGATTCCAGCGTATTGCGCCACAGCGCCCGCGACGGGTGCAGGAAGTCCAGATGATAAGGCTCGGTCCCGTTCGGTCTCCAGCCGTTCAGGATAAACCGGCTCGTCAGCACCGGCCAGTCGAACGTGCGCCCGTTATAGGTGACCAGATGAGTTCTTCCGTTCATCCGCTCCAGCAAATATTGCAGCATCGCCTTCTCTTCGCCCTGGTGGCGAATGAGCGTCTGCTCGACGACGATCCGGGCGCGCCCCTCGTCGTAATACCCGAAGCCGATCATGAACGGAACGTTGCCGACGCCGACTCCCAGCCCCGTCGTCTCCGTGTCGAAGAACAGAAGGCGGCCGGGCTCGATGGCGCCAGGCTCCTTGCCCGTATCCTCCGGTTCCGGCAAAGGAAGCCTGTACGCGTCCTTCACGCTTAGCTTTTTCTTTTTTCGGGGCGTCATTCTTTCTTGGCCTTCCGAGTCAAGACGGGCTTGATTCTGCCTGTACGCGACGGGCTTCAAGCAGGCGGCATAATCGACTAGGGCACCAAGTGGATAAATTCCGTGCCGGTGCTCCAGAGGATATTCGATCCGTCTCAGTAAGAACGCGCCGAACGCATTCGACTCTTCGACGATCCCCAGTTTCTTAAACGCGGGGTGCAAGAAACCGTCGGGCGCAACCCCGGATACGGCCGGAGTGTCTGCATTGGCGTTTGCTTGATCAGTTGCTTGGTCGGTTGCTTGAGCGGCCGCTTGGTCGGTAAGCTGGGAGGTCGCTTGAACGGTTGTTTCGGAGATTGCCGCGGCGGCCGCTTGGACGGCCGTCTCGAGCGCCGCTCCGCCGTCCTCGGGTTCGGACGATTCGAGCGCCGGAGGCGCGGCTGGCGCCTCCTCAACCGGCCGAGCTTCCTTCTCCGCGCCCGAGGACAACCCTTTGAGCCGGGACAGCTTTTCTCTCAGGCTGCTCATGGGGCAACCCCCGCCTCGATCGTCCGCCTCGTCCGCGTCATAGAAGCGACAGGAGCTGAACGCTTTTCCGCTTGCCGTCGATTCCTTCGATTTCGGTTCCGATACATGATGGGCATCCATCCTTGCAAGGGCATTTTTGGATCAAGCGCCGGGCCGCGTCCTTGACTTCGTCGAAGCGTTTGAACACGTCCTCGGCAAGCCCGATCCCGCCGGGGTAATGATCGTAAATAAAGATCGTCGGAAGCCCGCTCTGGGCCGCCTTGATCTGAGCCGCCACGTGGATGTCGTTGCGGTCGCACATGACGAGAACGGGAACGATGTGCTGCATCACGTTCGCGATTCCGAGCAGCAGCTGCTCCAGCGTCTTCGTTCCGAGCTCCGGATCCGGTTCCGTGAGCTCCAGCCAAGTCGCGCTCGTGTGCAGCTCCTCCTCCGGCAAGTGGATCGGACCCGATCCGATATTTTCGAACGTGGTCAGCTTGATTTTCTTGAAGATCGTCGGGATCATGTTGACGGCGACGTCGCCGTAATGAACGGCGGTCCGCCCCCGGCTTCGCGTCCGGTCGATCTCCAGCACCTTCAGGTTCACGGCCAGGTTGGCGTCGGTGTAATATTCCACGTCGACCTCCCGCACGTACGCTTTCTTGTGCTCCCAGTCGAGCTTCTCGACCTGGTACTGCACCCCTTCGTGCAAATAGATGGCTTCGTCATGCAGAAGGGTCATCGCGCTGAACCGGTCCATCTCCCCGATGATCTTGACCGCGGCAACGTTCGACTGGTCCACGATCACGACGTTCTCCTGGGAAGCCGACCGAAGGCTGATCTCGCTGGCCGGAAAAGACTGGTTGGCCCAATAGAACGTATCCCCGTTGCGGTGAAGCACTCTTTCTTCTTGCAGGTATTCCAAAATATCGGTCACGTCGAGCGGCCCGAACTCTTCGGTCTCCTTGAACGGCAGCTCGTACGCCGCGCATCTTAAGTGGTCCACCAAGATGATCAGATTCTCCGGGTTGATCCGCGCGGATTCGGGGGTGCGGTCGAAGAAATACTCCGGGTTCTGAACGATGTACTGATCGATCGGAGTGGAGCTGGCCACCATGATGATCAGCGCTTCCCCGTGACGCCGTCCGGCTCGCCCGGCTTGCTGCCACGTGCTCGCGATGCTGCCCGGGTAGCCGGTCATCACGCACACCTGGAGCTGCCCGATGTCGACGCCCAGCTCCAACGCGTTCGTGCTCACGACGCCGAGAATCTCCCCGTCCCTAAGCCCTCTCTCGATCTCTCGCCGCTGCTTGGGAAGGTAGCCGCCCCGGTATCCTCGAATGGACTTCGAGCCGATCTCGTTCTTCACCAGCTCTTGGATATGGCTCAAGATGATTTCGACCCTTACCCGGCTTCTCGCGAAAACAATCGTTTGGATTTTGTTGCGGAGAAACTCCTTCGCAAGGTGGTTGACCTCGACCGTCGCGCTCTTCCGGATATTGAGAGGAACGTTCACGATCGGCGGGTTGTAGAAGACGAAATGCTTCCTTCCTCGCGGAGCCCCGTTGTTGTCGATAAGCCGCATGGGACTGCCGGTCAGCTGCTCCGCCAATTCCTTCGGGTTCGCGATCGTCGCCGACGTGCAGATAAAGACCGGATTGCTCCCGTAGAAGCGGCATATTCTTCGCAGCCTGCGAATGACGTTGGCCACATGGCTTCCGAACACGCCCCGATAAGTGTGCAGCTCGTCGACGACGATGTATTTCAGGTTCTCGAAAAGGCTGACCCACTTCGTATGGTGAGGCAGAATCGCGGAATGCAGCATGTCGGGGTTGGTGATGACGATGTGCCCGGCTTTCCGGACGATCTGCCGAATCGTGGGCGACGTGTCGCCGTCATAAGTGAAGCTCTTGATGTCGATGCCCATTTCCTTGATGATCTCGTTGAGCTCGCTCATTTGATCCTGCGCGAGCGCCTTGGTCGGGAACAAATAGAGCGCCCGGCTCGTATCGTCCTTGGCTATCGCCTGCAACACGGGCAGGTTGTAGCATAACGTTTTGCCGGAGGCGGTCGGCGTCACCGCCACGATATTCTCCCCGCCCGCTGCCAGCCGGTAAGCCTCCTCCTGGTGGGTGTACAGCCGGGCGATCCCTCGCCTCTCCAGGGCGGCCGTTATTCGCGAATCCACGCTTTCGGGGAAGGGCCTCGTTCTCGCCTCCTCCGGCTGCATTTCGTACCAATTCACGATATTTTCATTCGTCCGAAGCTCCGCGATCAGCTCGGGCAATGTTCTTTTCTTGATCATATATGCCCATGTCTCCTCTTTACATATATCTCAGTTTAGCGAATATCTGTTCGATTGACTAGAGCGAGTGTGCCAAGGAGCGACGTTTGTCGGGAAGGGGATCCCGATTTCGAACGTCATTGACAGATGTTGCCACGAGCCTGTCGATCCCTGCGCTTTCCCGGGAAAAGATAAGCCGCGCATCGCCTCTTCGCAAGAGGCTGACGCGCGGCCGTCGGCCAACCGGTTCTATCAAACGTACGGCGGCTCCCAAGCTTTCTTGTGCCATCCTACCTTCTGCTCGATGAGATTGAGCTGTTCGTCCATGCGGACCTCTACGCGAAACGGCCAGTCCTTCTCCCTCCAGAACCTCAAATCGGTCCAGGTCACGAGATAGCCTCCCTCGGGCTGCCTCTGCCACTTCACGTAAGCGCGTTTGGCGAAGTTCAGCAGCACTTGCACGTAGGACAACGACATGGAAGCCCTGACGCAGTCGTGGGATTGATCGATTTCATTAGGCAGCGCTCCCGAGCGCTCAATCCGACTTCCTTGGAGTCTGCCCATGCAGAAGTCCGTGTCGGTCTGAACGATATAATGCCAGCGGAACCAGCGCAAATCCGGTAGAACGTGAACGGCCCTCCAATCCGGAAAAGAGTTCTTGACCAAGCGAACGGCCAGGCTGTGGTGAACGATCCGCCATACGATATAAAGCGCGGATAGCGACCATGCGGCGACGAAGAGGAAGCCGGGTTCGGACGCCCAGAGAAGACCGGTCAGCCATAGGGCCGATGCGATCAGATGCACGAGCAGCAGAAACGGATCCGTCAAGCAGAGCGAATCGAGATGCAGCCACTCCCGGCGAAAAGGCAGCAGACACCGTACTCCGTAAGCATTGGTCAAATCCAGCGCGACATGCAGAACGACCGAGATCAGCGACCATAGCAGGAGGAGAACCAGATGGTCCCCTTGCCCCCATCCCCATGCCGTCAGGGCTCCGACCGCCGCCGGCCATAGGAACAACGCGGGAATCGAATGGCTCCAGCCCCTGTGATGCTTGACGTATTTATCCATGCCGCGGAGCCGGTACGCCGCGTCGAAGTCCGGCGCGTGCGAGCCGATCATCGTCGCACAGACGATCGCTCCGGACAACATGGCGTCTCCTTGGACGGCGGGATTCAGATGAGCCAGGCCCGCGAGCGACAGGCCGAATAGCAGGTGAGACCCGGTATCCATGCTGCACCCCTTTCTGTTAGCATCGGATAAACGCACGAATAAATCGTCGAAGCCGCCCGGAGGGATAGAATCCGGATTTTCCGCCAACCTAGAGGACGGAAAGGAATCCGGCGTTCCTTTTCGGATAAGATCTTACAATGATCAGGAGGATGAATAATGAGCAAGCCAGACGATCGTTCCGATAACGCGCGCAAGCTTCAAGAAGCCAAATCGAATACGCTGGACAACCTCAACGAAACCAATGACTACTTGGACGAGCATGCCGACGAGATCTCCGCGACGGAAACCTCGCAGCTTAAGAGAAAGAACGCTCGCCGTCGCCAGGCCGTTGAAGGGTTCGAGGAAGAAATAGCCGACGAGACCGAGTTCGCCGAAGAAGAATAAGCTTGCCGACCGGAATCCGTTCGGGTCAACACGCGCGAAAAAAGCGGGCCGTCTCGGCCCGCTTTCTCCGTTACCGGCCTTATGCGCCGGAAGGGGCTCCGGAAATCTCGGGTTGCAACGGGAATCGGCACCACTTACTTCTATGCTCGAATTCTCCCGCCCAATCCTGCGATTTCCAGGGCTTGTATAAGTTTAACTCTTATCGACGTTAAAGTACTGGGCTTCCGGATGGGCGAACACCATCGCCGACACCGAAGCCTCCGGCTCCATCATGAAGCCTTCGGTGAGCGTGACTCCGATGTCTTCGGGCTTCATCAGATCGAACAGCGGCCCTTGGTCCTCGAGATCCGGACACGCCGGATAGCCGAACGACACGCGGATGCCTTGATAACGGGCTCCGAACCGCTGCTTCATCGTCATCTCCGCGGGATCCGGGAAGCCCCAGTTGTCGCGCATGATCTGGTGAACCCGCTCCGCCATCCCTTCCGCCACTTCCAGGGCGGTCGACAAGAGCGCATGGGAGCGCAGGTAATCTCCGCTCTCCTTCCACTTGTCCGCCTGCTCGCGGGCGCCTTGACCCGCCGTTACCACCAGGAAGCCGACCGTATCCATGATTCCGCTGTCCACGGATTTCAGGAAGTCCGCGAGGCACAGGAACGGCTCGACCTGCTGGCGCGGGAACGAGAACCGCTTCAGCACCTTGGACGTGTCCTGCGGATCGTAAACGAGAATATCGTTGCCTTCCGATTGCGCCGGGAAGAACCGGTACATCGCTTGCGGCTTCAGCCACCCGGTCTGCTGCGCCTCCCGCATGATGCCCTCGACCGTCTCCTTCAGATGAACGGTCTTCTCGTCGCCCGCGGCGATCAGCTCTTCCACCTTGCCCTTGACGCCTAGGTGATGACCGAGCAGCATCTGCATGTTCACGTACGGCATGACATGAGCGAGAGGATAATCCCTCAGCACGTGACGTTCGTAATCCGGCGGCGTAAATACCGGCGCGTCCTGGGAAATGTTGGAACGCCTTGCCCTGGTCAGCTCCGGGAGCTCCTTCTTCTGCTCGCCTTCGGCCACTAGCGTCGCAAGCGCGGCTCGATGCTCCTGTTCGATGGCCTCGCGCTGAACGGGATCGCTCAGCCTGTTCGCGATATCTAGGCCGTCCATCGCATCCTTCGCGTAGAGGACGACGCCGTCGTATTCCGGCGCGATCCGCGTCTTCGTGAATTTGCGCGTCAGGGCGGCTCCGCCGACGAGAATCGGCGCGTCGATGCCCGCGCTGCGCAAGTCCTGGGCGGTCAGCACCATCTGCTGGGCGGACTTCACGAGCAAGCCCGAGAGGCCGATCGCGTCCGGCTTCTCCGCACGATACGCCTCGATCAGCTGATCCGGCGGAACCTTGATGCCGAGGTTCACGATCTTGTATCCGTTGTTCGAGAGAATGATCTCGACCAGGTTCTTGCCGATGTCGTGAACGTCGCCCTTAACGGTAGCCAGCATGATCTTGCCCTTCACCGCGGAATCCGCCTTCTCCATGTGCGGCTCGAGATGGGCTACGGACGCCTTCATGACCTCCGCGCTCTGCAGCACTTCGGCGACGATAAGCTCGTTGTTGTTGAACAAGCGGCCGACTTCGCTCATCCCTTCCATGAGGGGACCGTTGATAATGTCGAGCGGAGCGTACTTGGTCAGCGCTTCGTCCAGATCCGGAAGCAAGCCGTCCTTGCTTCCTTCGACCACGTAGTTGGCCAGGCGCTGCTCCAGGGTCAGGTTGTCGGCCTTGACCTTCTTCTCGACCTTCTTGTCGCGGAAAGCGGCCACGAAAGCCGCGAGAGTCGCGTCGTTCGTCTCGTACAGCAGGTCTTCCGCCAGCTTGCGCTCATGCTCCGGTATGGAAGCGTAGCGTTCCAGCTTCTCCGTGTTGACGATGGCGTAGTCCAAACCCGCCTTCGTGCACTCGTACAGGAAGACGGAGTTCAGCACCTCGCGGCCCGCCGGAGGCAGACCGAAGGAAATGTTGGAGACGCCGAGAATCTGCTGGCACTTCGGCAGCGCCTGCTTGATCAAGCGGATGCCTTCGATCGTCTCCTTGGCGGAACCGATGTACTGCTCGTCCCCCGTGCCGACCGGGAACACGAGCGCGTCGAAAATGATGTCCTCCGACTTCAAACCGTATTTGTTTACCAGCAAATCGTGAGAACGAAGCGCCACCTCCAGCTTGTCTTCTCTGGAGATCGCTTGGCCGCGCTCGTCGATCGTTCCGACGACGACGGCCGCTCCGTAGCGATGAATGATCGGAACGACTCTCTCGAACTTCTCTTCTCCATCCTCAAGGTTAATGGAGTTAATAATCGACTTGCCTTGAATATATTTGAGCGCCAATTCGATGACGGACGGGTCCGTCGTGTCGATCATGAGCGGCGCTTTGACCTTCTTGGTAACGAATTCGAGGAATTGCTTCATGTCCTCCGCCTCGTCCCGGTCCGGGTCCTGCACGCAGACGTCGATGACGTGAGCGCCCGTCTTCACTTGAGCGCGGGCGATCTCCGAAGCTTCTTCGTACTTGCCTTCGGCGATCAATCTCTTGAACTTGCGCGAACCGAGAACGTTCGTTCTCTCGCCTACCATGTAAGGGCGGCCATCGTTCTCGATGTAAACCGTGTCGATTCCGGATACGGCTGGAGGATGCGTGCCTTCCGGCTTGCGCGGGGCGACGTCCTTCATCGCCTCCGCCATCGCTTTGATATGGGCAGGCGTCGTTCCGCAGCAGCCGCCTGCTATATTGAGCCAGCCCTGATCGGCGAACGCTTTCAGCTTCTTCGCCAGCGAATCCGGCGATTCGTGGTAATGACCGTTCTCGTCCGGCAGCCCCGCATTCGGATAACAGCTTACCGCCACGTCCGCTATGCCGGACAAGGTGCGGATATGATCCCGCATAAATTCCGGCCCCGTCGCGCAATTTAGACCCACGGAGATCGGCTTAAGGTGCTCAAGCGAGACATAGAACGATTCGATGTTCTGGCCGGCAAGCGTCGTTCCCATCGGCTCGATCGTTCCGCTGATCATGACGGGCAGCTCGACGCCCGTGCTCTCGAAAGCTTGTCTGACGCCGATGCCGGCCGCCTTCACGTTAAGCGTGTCCTGGCACGTCTCGATCAGAATCGCATCCACGCCTCCCTCGATAAGAGCGACCGTCTGTTCGTAATAATCGCGGATGAGCTGCTCGAACGTCACTCCGCCCGTAACGGATAGCGTCTTCGTCGTCGGTCCCAGAGCGCCGGCAACGTATCGCGGCTTCTCCGGCGTCGAATACTTGTCGCAGGCTTCCCTAGCCAGCTTCGCGGCCGCCAGGTTGATCTCGCGAGCCTTCTCCGGAATGTCGTATTCCGCCAGAACGACCGCCGTCGCGCCGAAAGTATTCGTCTCTATAATATCGGATCCCGCTTCCAAATAAGCGGAATGAATGCCCGAGATCACGTCCGGACGGGTCAGGACCAGCATTTCGTTGCAGCCCTCCAGCTCCTCCCCGCCGAAGTCCTCGGCCGTCAGGTTGGCTTGCTGGATCATGGTGCCCATCGCGCCGTCCAGGAACAGAATGCGCTTCTTAAGCTCCCCTTGCAAAGACGGTTTCGTATACGTTAAAGTCATTTTAGAGGCCTCATCTTTCGTCTGCAAAATCGTTAACCTCTATACTACCAGAATCAAGTATTTACGAAAAGGTGTCACAAGGGGAACGGTCGACATCTGGCGAAAAGTGGTCTATAATAAAGTCACTAATCCATATTGGGAAAGAAGGAATAATATCATGGCTCAAATTCGAGTTCGCAATACCGGCGAATTGATCACCGGCGAAGAGAACGTCCGGTCGTTCCTGAATTCGTTCGAAGTTCTCTACGAACACTGGGATACGAGCAAGCTCCCCGCTCACCTGGTGGAGAACTTCAGCTTGAGCGACGAGAACAAGCAAGAAATTCTCGACGCCTACGAGGCCGAGATTAAGGATCTTGCCGCTCGCCGCGGCTACCGGACGTGGGACATCGTCGTTCTGTCCGACGCTACTCCGAACATCGAAGAACTGCTGAAGAAGTTCGAGAACGTTCATACGCATACGGAAGACGAAGTTCGCGCGATCACTGCGGGCGAAGGCATCTTCGTCATCAAGGGCAACGACGAAGTCGGCTACTTCGACGTTATCCTCTCCCCCGGCGACGTGATCTCGGTTCCGGAAGGCAACCCTCACTTCTTTACGCTGACGGACGTTCGCAAGGTCGTAGCGGTTCGTCTGTTCATCGAGACCGAAGGCTGGGTCGCTCATCCGTTCGCGGATCCTGCATTCTCGAAATAAGCGCCAATAGCGAAATCCCCGGTTCAAGAGCGCATCGACGTTCTTGAACCGGGGATTTTTTTACCCATTGAGTTTATTTAAGAGGGGAATAAGCTCCCGCAGATCGGAGATCTCATGCTTTGGCACGATCTCGTCGTTGCGGACCGCTCCGTGGCGATTCACCCATACCGACACGATACCGGCCCCGTTCGCCCCCAGGATGTCGGTCGTGAGCTTGTCCCCGACCATGACGGCTTCATCGGCCGAGACGCCCAGGCGTTCCAGCGCATGAGCGAACAGGCGCGGGGAAGGCTTGCCCTCGCCGAAATCGCCGGAGATGACGATCTCGTCGAAGTACGGAATGAGCGTCGGAACCCCGTCCAGCTTCTCTTGCTGAAGGTCGGGTGAACCGTTCGTCAACAGCAGCAGGCGGTACGAGCCGCTCAGCTCGTCCAACACGGCGAAAGTCTCGTCGTACACGTAAGGCAGCTTTCTTCGCTGAGCGGGAAACCACTGGGCAAGCTTCCGGCCCAGCTCCGGATCGTCCACTCCGAGCGCCGCCAGGCCGTTCGTCCAAGCATTGCGCCTGTATTCCGGCACGATGGCTTCCATCTTGCGGAACATCGGATGCTCGCCCTTCGTGAAGTTGCCCCAAAGTCCTTCGAACGGATTGATTCCGATCATCTGGGTGAAGGTATACGTCTCATAGCTCTCGTAGAGCGCCCTCGCTTCCCGGCGAACGGCTTCTTCGAGCGCCTCTTCGTTCAAGCCCGTCGCTTCGGCAGCGACTTTGCACGTGTCGCGGAAGGCTTCCTTGATGCTGCGGTCGTCCCACAGCAGAGTATCGTCCAAGTCAAATAATACCGCCTTGATCGTCATCCCGTACTCCTCTTCGCTTCTGTCGCGTTTCGTTTATTTGCTTTTCTTTTCCCACTCGATGTGGTTAACCGTCGCGAACGCTTCAAGGCGCTCGCCCATCGCTTCGATCGGATACAAATTCATGAACCTAGAGAACACCCAGTTGGTTCCCTTCACCGTCTCGATCGTCACGTAGCCGGGCTGAACGACGATCTTCCGAATCTCCGCCGGTTTCAATCTCTTGTAACCGGAGAAACGGCGAGTCTCCAGCGTATCCTTCGAGACCGACAAGTACGGCCGGCGAAGGTAGTAGAAAATTGCAAGAAGAAAGTAACAGCCTACCGTAATCCAGAACAGGGATTGGTTCTGGCCGAAGTCTTCCTGCCACGGCTGGGATACCGTTACGAAGAACACCATCAGAAGGATAAGAAGGATCGGCACGATATAACTGCGTCCCTTGAATCGGTCAACCTGCTGAGCAGGCGCAGAGATTCGGCCTTTGCCTTCCTTCTTGCGCCTGGCATTGATTTGTTTCTGATTCTTTTCTACCATTCGCTCCCAGGAACGCGACATGAATGGAGCCTCCTCTAATTCGTATCAATTGGTCGGGTTAATGAGCGATTCCCGGAGTCGGCGGTTCGTCGACGATCTCGATATTATCGAGCTGTTGACGGAAGGCTTGCCGGAACCGTTCGAGGTATTGCTGGCGAAGCTTGGCGCGTTCCGCCTGCTCCTCCTCGGTGAGCCCTACGGTTTTATGTTTATGGGCGAGTTCGTTGATTCTCTCTATCAGTTTATCCATTGTTGTGTATTCACTCCCCTTCCTGAACAAATCCTCTTCTACTTTGACATTAACCTCTGGGCGTTGTCAAGAAGCCTTCCATCCGCGAACAACCGCTTCGGTCTCCTTGCCTTAATACGTCCGGGCGCCGTAAATGATTCAAAAAAAATAGAACAGACTCCCTTCTATATAAAAGAAGGAAGTCCACTGTCGCAAGATATATAGCTAGGTGCTGCCGCAATGAACACAACCTCAAGATCCCTCGTCCGCTCCCACCCCAGCGGGTATGATGAGACGCGCTCCGATATCGATCTGCGATTCGGACAGACCGTTGCGTTCCATAATACGATGAACGGCTTGTCTCGTGTCCATCCCGTCTCGCTTGACGTCCGAAGCAATACTCCAAAGCGTATCTCCGGCATCCGCAATCACGATCGTCTCGTTGGCAGCCGGAACCGTCGATACCGGCTCATCCGCGAAAGATCTCATAAACGAGAACCCAACGAATAATAGGAGGAATGCGGCGACGACAAATAACGATCTCGCCATCTTCCAGCCGGTAAAGAAAGAAGTGCTGGAGATGTTCGTACTTCTTATGTAATGCCGATCGGACGAAGGCGCCTTCGCGGCGTTCGCCCTCCGATTCGCTTGCGTTTGAGTGCCTGAACCCAATTCCCACACATGTACCATGTTCTTCACGCTCCAAACATTTGTTCTGGTATGATCATAACACGAACATACGTTTGAATCAACCATAATTTAGAACATTTGTTCCCCGAGAACGAGTGTTTGTGCGAACTCCGGTTCTGTGTTATAATTTGTCATCATGTACTTATCCTATAGGAGGTCGGCGGCGTGTCGAAGATGTCCAATCGCCAGACTGCGATACTGGAATTCATTAAGAGCGAGGTTCGCGAGAAGGGATATCCCCCTTCCGTGCGCGAGATCGGCGAAGCCGTTGGACTAGCCTCCAGCTCGACCGTACACGGTCATCTGGACCGCTTGGAGAAGAAAGGACTCATTCGCCGAGACCCGACGAAGCCTCGCGCGATCGAGATTCTCGACGAAGAGGACGAGAACATCGTCCAGATCAACTACTCCGTACGCCGAGTGCCTCTCGTCGGCAAGGTAACGGCCGGGGTTCCGATCACGGCCACGGAGAACATCGAGGAGTACTACCCGCTTCCGGCCAGCATGGTCGGCGACCAGAACGTGTTCATGCTCTCCGTTCAGGGGGACAGCATGATCGAAGCAGGCATCCACAACGGCGACTTCGTGATCGTCCGGCAGCAGCAAGCCGCCAACAACGGCGACATCGTCGTCGCGATGACGGAAGACGACGAAGCGACCGTCAAGACCTTCTACAAGGAACGCGACCATATTCGTCTCCAACCGGAGAACAGCAGCATGGAGCCCCTCCGTCTCACCAAGGTGAGCATCCTGGGCAAGGTCATCGGCCTCATCCGCAGCATCCGGTAACAACAAGAACGGGACGTTGGCAGATATCTTCTGCCAACGTCCCGTTTTTATTCGACGCCGTTTGTTTCGTCAGTTTAAGTATGGTTCCTCTATCCCCCACTAGTCCGAGCGTTCCTCGACTATTGAGTCCGCTTTGCAAAAAAAGCCCCAAGAGTCAACGTTACGTTGACCGCTTGGAGCCGTCTTTCATTCATGCCGATTAGTAAGTCGTCATGTACTGATCGCGTTCCCATTGGTGAATCTGGGTGCGATAAATGTCCCACTCGATCTCCTTCATCTCGTAGAAGTGGCTAAGCGCATGATCGCCGAGCGCTTCGCAGACCACTTCGTCGCGGAGCAGGTCGCCGAGAGCCTCGTGAAGATCGCCCGGAAGGCTCGGGATGCCCGCCTCTTCGCGCTCCTCTTCCGTCATCACGTAGATGTTGCGGTCGACCGGAGCCGGCAGCGGAGCCTTCTTCTGGATTCCGTCCAAGCCGGCTTTCAGCATGACGGCCAGAGCGAGATAAGGGTTCGCGGCGGGGTCCGGGTTGCGGACTTCGACGCGCGTGCTGAGCCCGCGGGAAGCCGGAATGCGGATCATCGGGCTGCGGTTGCTTGCGGACCAAGCAACGTATACAGGCGCTTCATAGCCGGGAACGAGACGCTTGTAGGAGTTGATCGTCGGGTTGGTGATCGCCGCCATGCCGCGCGCATGCTTCAGAATGCCCGCCATGAATTGGCGTCCGACTTGGCTCAGGCCGAGTTTATCGGCCTGATCGTAGAACGCGTTCTCGTTGCCGCGGAACAGCGACAGGTGGCAGTGCATGCCGGAGCCGTTCACGCCGAACAATGGCTTCGGCATGAAGGTGGCATGAAGGCCGTGCTGCCTGGCGATCGTCTTGACGACGAGCTTGAACGTTTGAATCTGGTCGGCGGCCCGAATAGCGTCCGCGTACTTGAAGTCGATCTCGTGTTGGCCGGGAGCGACTTCGTGGTGGGAAGCTTCGATTTCGAAGCCCATCTCTTCCAGCATCAGAACGATATCGCGACGGCAGTTCTCGCCGAGGTCCGTAGGCGCAAGATCGAAATAACCGCCTTGGTCGTTCAGCTCCATCGTCGGATTGCCCTTGTCGTCCGTCTGGAACAGGAAGAATTCCGGCTCCGGACCGACGTTCATCGTGCTGAAGCCCATCTCTTCCGCTTCCTGCAGGGCGCGCTTCAGAATGCCGCGCGGGTCGCCCGCGAAAGGCGTGCCGTCCGGCATGTAGATATCGCAGATCAATCTGGCGACGCGGTCCTCGGTCACCCAAGGGAATACGACCCACGTGTCCAAGTCCGGATACAGGTACATATCGGATTCTTCGATGCGCACGTACCCTTCGATCGAAGAGCCGTCGAACATCATCTTGTTGTCCAGCGCTTTGGGCAGCTGGCTGACCGGAATCTCCACGTTCTTGATAATGCCCATCAGGTCCGTGAACTGAAGACGGACGAAGCGAACGTTCTGTTCCTTGGCTATTCTCATAATATCTTCGCGAGTGTAATTGCTCATGACATCCTCCTTGGTTTAGGCGGAACCCGGATTATTTGTTCTTAAAAAAGCGCGAGAGCTCGCCTTGGATGAGCGAGACCTGTCCCGGTCGCTTGTTGCCAGCCATCAGCTGCTGCTTCAGCAGTCGATGGAGCTGCGAATCCGTCATCTCGCGGCGCTTGACCTCGGACTGCTCGCTGATGATCGTCCCATTCTCTTCGCCTTCGCCGACCGGATTCATCACCTGCTTGATGCCTGCGATATTAACGCCCTTCTCGATTAAAGCTTTGATCTCCAACAGCCGCTCTACATCGTTGAATGAGAACATACGTTGGTTCCCCGCCGTCCGGGCCGGTTGGATAAGCTCATGCTGCTCATAGTAACGAATTTGCCGCGCTGTCAGGTCCGTCAGCTTCATGACGATTCCAATTGGGAATAACGCCATATTCCTTCTTATCTCATCGCCAGCCATACGTATCAACCTTCCATTATGACACTTTAATTTGTAACCACTTCCATTGTAACTTCATTCCACAAACGTGTCAATGAATGTAAGGTTTAATTACGGAATTCGATGCCGATATCCGTCGATCTCTTGTCGTCTTTCGTTACAGTAGATTTCGACTATGCATGTCCTCTATCACTTGACGTACCGCTAATTTAACATGAGCGTAGGTAAGGCCGCCTTGCATAAAGGCAATGTAAGGTTCGCGAATCGGAGCGTCCGCGGACAGCTCGAGACTCCCCCCCTGAATGAACGTCCCGGCGGCCATGATGACAGGGTTCTCGTACCCCGGCATGTCCCAAGGTTCCGGCACGACGTGAGAATCCACGGCGGCAGCCCGTTGGACCGCTTGGACGAATGTGATCAAATGTTCCGCCGAGCGGAATCGAATCGCTTGGATCAGGTCGGTTCGCGGATCGTTCCATGTCGGATGGGTCTCGAAGCCAAGCCGTTCGAAAGCCGAAGCCGCGAATACGCTGCCCTTAACCGCTTGTCCGACGAGAAGCGGCGCCAGATACAGGCCTTGGTAGATGGAGCGAGTCGTGCCGAGCATCGCCCCGACCTCGCCTCCGATGCCGGGAGCCGTCAGTCGATAAGCGGCCAGCTCGACGAGATCCCTACGGCCCGCTATGTACCCTCCGCTTGCGGCGATGCCGCCTCCCGGGTTCTTGATCAGCGAGCCCGCAATCAGGTCCACGCCAATCTCCGTCGGTTCCCGCTCCTCCGTGAATTCGCCATAGCAGTTGTCCGCGAAAATAACGGCGTCGTCCTTGATCGATCGAAGCTTGCCGACCATCTCCTCGATGTCCTGGATCGTGAACGAAGGGCGCCAATCGTATCCGCGCGAACGCTGAATGGCGAAAACTTTCGTTCGAGGGGTGACCGCGGCTTTCACGCCTTCCCAATCCACTTGACCGTTCCCGAGCAGAGGCACGAACGTAAACCCGACACCCCAATCCGCGAGCGAACCCGTACCGTCCCCGGGGTGTCCGAGAACCTTGTGAAGGGTATCGTAGGGCTTGCCCGTCACGAACACGATCTCGTCGCCCGGTCTCAGCACTCCGAACAAAGCGATTCCGATCGTATGCGTTCCGGACACGAAATGCGGCCGAACGATCGCCGATTCCGCCCCGAACACCTCCGCGTAAACCTCGTCCAGCACCTCGCGGCCTCGGTCGTTATATCCATAGCCCGTCGAGGAATTAAAGTGGAAGTCGCTCACCCTATGCTTCTGGAACGCCTTGATGACTTTCCATTGATTGCTCTCCGAGATTCGATCGACCTCGTTCAGCCGTTCCTTCGCCGCGAGCTCGGCATCTCTCGCGAAGCTTTCCCAATTCCCATTCCAGTTACTCATCGTCAGGTCAATCCTCGTTTCCCTCTATTCAGACCCTTGCGGGTGATGGCTATCCGTAAAATACGGCATCAAAGGCCTTCCCCATTTGCCCATATCATTCTCGTTTAATCGAACGGTCAGGAGCAGCCAATCGTCCTCGGTCTCCTGCGAGATCACATCGCCGACGCGATAAGCGAGTGCGGCCAGATCGCCGCGGGAAGCCGGGATGCGAAGATCGGCCACGCTGCCTAGAAGCTTATCCTCTATGCGCTGGAGCAGCCTCTCCATGTCGTTCGGATCGAACGCGCTGACGCGCATCGCGTCCGGCCCGCCCGACAGCAGTCCCAAATCGGCCGGCGAGCATATATCGATTTTGTTGTAAACCATCAGAGTCGGCTTGCCGGAAGCTCCGAGCTCCCCGAGAACCTCTTCCACGACTTCTCTCTGGCGATCGCGCATCGGCGAAGAAGCATCCATGACATGGAGAAGCAGATCGGCCTCGTTCGCCTCCTCCAGCGTCGCCCGGAAAGCGGCGACCAGATCGTGAGGAAGGTTCTGAATAAAGCCGACCGTGTCGGTCAACATCACTTCTTTGCCGCTGGGCAACTTAAGCTGGCGAGAGGTCGGATCGAGCGTCGCGAACAGCTTGTTCTCGGCCAGCACGTCCGCCTTCGTCAGTTGGCGCAGGAGCGTCGACTTGCCGGCATTCGTATAGCCGACAAGCGCGATTTGGACGGCTCCGGTCTTGCGCCTGCGTTCCCTATGTAAGTTGCGGTGAGCCAAAACGCCCTCGAGCTGGCGCTTCAGCTCGCTAATCCGGTTGCGAATGTGCCTTCGATCGGTCTCCAGCTTCGTCTCTCCGGGACCTCTCGTTCCGATTCCTCCCCCGAGACGGGAGAGATTCTTCCCCTGACCGGACAATCGGGGCAGCAAATAGGTAAGCTGGGCGAGCTCTACCTGCAGAATCCCTTCGCGCGTCTTCGCCCTGCCGGCGAAGATGTCGAGGATGAGCTGCGTACGGTCGATTATCTTCGCGTCAAGGGCTTCTTCCAGGTTGCGCACCTGGGCGCCGGACAGCTCCTGGTCGAAGATGACCGTCGTAAGCTCCTGCCCCAGGACGATCTCCTTAAGCTCCATTGCCTTGCCCTTCCCGACAAACCACTTGGTATCGGGGACGTCCCTATTCTGCATGACGGTTCCCGCGACCTCGACGCCTGCCGTCTCGGCGAGCTGTACAAGCTCTTCAAGCGATTGCTGCGGATCGGCGCCCGATCGGCGGGTCTCGTCGGTCACCAAGCTGACCAACAATGCCCGTTCTTGAATCTCCGCGCCGGTATCGTATGTGTAGCCTCTCATCGCTCGATTCTTTGCCTCCAATATGGGGTGGAATGGATCGCCGAGACCGGCGTCCTGCGTTTTGCGTCTTGCTTGCTTCGTTTATCCGCGCTTCTCGTCGGCCGTCAGATCCTCCGGCTTCAAGCTCATCAGCTCGTGGCGTCCCGGCGACGATTCCGGATACTGCGTCAGAAGGCGCACCGCCTGATTCCGTATCGCTCTCTCGAGAAGATTGCGCACGAATCGGGCATTGCTGAAATGGAACGGAGAATCGTTGCGCTCCTGGACGATCAACTGCCGGATCCGCTGCAGGGATTGAGGAAGCCAGGTATATTCCCGGTCTCTCGCCATCCCTTCGGCGATCTGGATCAGCTGGTCGGGCGTGTAATCCGGAAATTCCATCTGGATCGGGAATCTCGAAGGCAAGCCGGGGTTCGTCATCAGGAAGAAATCGATCTCCATCGTGTAGCCTGCGAGGATAAGAACGAATTGATTCTTATAGTCTTCCATCGCCTTGACGAGAGTATCGATCGCTTCCTTCCCGAAGTCCTTCTCCCCGCCCCTCGCGAGACTGTAAGCCTCGTCGATGAACAGCACGCCTCCGAGCGACCGTTTGACCAAATCCCTCGTCTTCTGGGCGGTGTGTCCGATATACTCTCCGACCAGATCCGCCCTCTCCACCTCGACAAGATGCCCTTTGCTCAGCAGCCCCATTCCTTGAAACAGCCGCGCGAGCAGCCTCGCCACGGTCGTTTTGCCGGTTCCCGGATTCCCCTTGAAAATCATATGATAGACGTGAGCTTGGCTCGCCAGCCCCGCATCGTTGCGGAATTGAGCGATCTGCAGCAGCGCGTAGATCTCGTAGACCAGGGCTTTGACATTGTCGAGCCCCGTCATCTTGTCTAGCTCCCGCTGCCATTCCAGCCATGGCCCCGTCGCCGGTATGGATCTCGATGCCGTTTCCGAAGAGGCCGCCGCCGAAGCGCCGACCGCATCGTTATTTCTAAGTACGACGTTAATTTGCCTGGAAGGCCGGGCTTCCGCCCGGTTCCCGTTCTCGGAATATCTCGCGCCAACGTTCAACGCCATCACCCCGCCCTAGCTGAAGTCGGCCGACGCTTGCTTGCTCCATGCCGCTACCTCAATCTATTCCGGGATTCTTGCCTCCATGCAACAACCACTTCTCTCCGAGCCATTTCGTATAAGCGAGCACTTCTCTTGTCCGGTGGTAAGCCATGTTGAGCACCTTGCTATCGGCCACTTGAACCTGGACGTCTTCGTAATCGAGGAACTCGGCGATATCCTGAGCTCTGGAGCCGTGGTACTGATGCGTAATGATTACCGCTCGGTTCCAGCCTTCTTCCTTCATGATCCTTCCGCTGAAGAGCAGGTTCTCGTACGTGCTGTGCGATTCGGAGTCCAATCGGATCGCCTCCTCGGGCACTCCCTTGCTCACCAGGTAATCGCGCATTCCCTCCGCTTCCGTCAACGTTGCGTCTCCCTCCACGTCGAGGCCGCCGGACATGATCAAACGATCGAACGCTCCGGTGCGATAAAGCTCCAGCGCAAGATTCAACCTTTCCTCGAGAGCCGGGCTGGGCTTGTCCTGCCACAGCTTCGCCCCAAGAACGATTCCGACATCCGCAGGTTGCACGGTTCCCGACTTCGGAAGGCCTTCGTACCGGTTTATGATCATAAACAACGATAAGCACCAGATGACGAGCGCAGCCGCCCCTGCCGCCGCGATTCCTATGGCCCGCTTCAGGTATTTTCTGCCCCGGGGACGGGCAGACGGCTTCTGCATGCCGATATTCAGGATCATCTCGACCCTTGCTCCCAGCCGAGCTGCTCCAAGAACATCTTACGATGGTGCAGGCTCATCTCGAAGAACGGGAATCGCTTCTGCCGGATCAGGGAGAGCAGCCGCCCCGCCGTCTTCTGGGCCATGGCGGAATCCCTAGCCGTGATGTGGCCGTCGTCCAGAGCTTCTTCCAGCTCGTCCTCGTCCAAGAGCAGCGTCTCCCCCGTGGGAAGAACGACAATATCGAGGTATAGGTCGTCGAACCAAGGAACCTGCTGATCGGTCAGCCCTTGCGTCTTGCAGATGTCAATATACCATTGCACGACTCTGCCTTTGTCATCGAACATCGTCGTGACCACGAAATGCTCGCCTCTGGGAAAATGCTGCATCCACAAATAACCTTTATCCGCGAGACACATTCTACGCCCGTTGTATTCTTTCCATAAGGGGTCGCGCAGCTCATGGATTCTGTATAACGTGACAAAGCCCTTGAAGCCCGGCTCTTCGTACGGGATACAGGCATAGCTCTTCTTGAGAATTCGGCGCCAATTCGCCCTATCTGAAAATTTACGTTTCATGACTGATTTCGTCTCCGGAAAATGATTTACACAAAGCTTACCACAAGTTCCCTTAACTCACCAGTGAACGACAGGCTAATCTGTCAGAACGCAGGTTACTTAGAGTTATATCTCCCAGTTCTTGCCCATTCGGACATGCGGAATACCCGCATCCAGGAAGATGTCCGGAGAGAGGGTTTTATAGCCGAGCTTATGATAAAAAGCTTCCGCGGAGCATTGGGCGTCCAGAACGGCGCCGGAATACCCTTCCCGGCGAGCGCCTTCTTCCATCGCTTCCACGAGCAATCGACCGACCGAGCGGCCGCGATACGGCTTCAGCACCGCGATTCTCTGCAGCTTGGCGATACCCGGCTCGTATTCTTTCCAACGCGACGCCCCGATCGGCGTTCCGTCCTCGTCCGTCGCCAAATAATGGCGGCACGCTGCCGGAGACGCGTCGTATTCGTCCCATTCCAGCTCCGGGTCCACTTGCTGCTCCTTCACGAACACTTCGTTGCGCACGTATTGAGCTTGCTTCAACTGTTCTTCCGTAGTGATCCTTGCGCAATTCATCGTTATTCCTCCTTGTCGATCTCAACCTATTATAGAGATAACAACAGCAAAGGGACAAGCTGTACGCTTGCCCCTCGGCTTCATCATGGAGTTACGACGGTGGCCGTGACCCCCGTTGCAGCTCCGCTTCCGTTATTGCCGTTCCCATTGCTATTTCCATTTCCATTCCCGTTGCCAATGCCGTTCCCGTTGTTCCCGGTTCCGGCATCCCCGCCGTTGGCCGGCAGGGACGGAGATTCGCTTGGAGGCGGAGTTTCGCTCGGAGTATCCGAGCCGCCCGGTTCAACCGGATTGACCCCGCCATCGCCGGGATTAACGCCGCCATCGCCGGGGTTCGTTCCCGGCGACTCCGTCGGCTGCTCGACCGGCGGCTCGGAAGGCTCCTCGCTCGGAGGAGGGCTCTCTTCCGGAGGCGGCGACGATTCGAGCTCCGTCGTAACCGTGACCGTCACCTGGGAGGACGGCTCGCTCTCCAGCTTCTCCTTCGCGTCGTAGGCCGTCACGTAGTACGTATACGTAACTTCCGGAAGAATCGCCAGGTCGGTAAACGAAGGTTCGGCCGACTCGCCGAGCTGCGCGAAGTCCGCTCCCGCGTCGTCCTTGCGGTAAATCTTATAGGTGATTCCTTCTCCGGCGACGGCCGTCCAATTCAGCTCGACGGACACGTCCTGGCTGTTATACTCGCCGACAAGGCCCAGGATCGCGTTCGGCGCCGTCGGTTCCTCCTTCTGAACTTCGGAAGGTGTCGGGAACGTCTGCTTCTTCACGTTCTTGAGGCCGGCCGACATCACCTTCGAGAACAAGGCGGCGGCTTGGCCGCTGCTCTTCTTCACGTAATGCTTCTCATCCGTCTTGTCGTACCCCATCCAGACCGCCGCCGTCCATTCCGGCGTGTAGCCGACGAACCAGACATCGCGGTTGCCGCTGGAGGATACGCCCGGAAGGCCGAGCTGGGTGGTTCCCGTCTTGCCCGCTACCGTCCGTCCGCTGATCTTCGCCTTCGTGCCGGTGCCTCCGGAGACGACGCCCTTCATGATGTCCGTGACGTAATAAGCGGTCGTCTCCTTGATGACTTGCTTGGCATTGGACTTGAATTCGTAGACCGTCTCGCCGGTAGAATCCGTGATCTTGGAGATGCTGTGCGCCTTCTGCAGCTGTCCTCCGTTAGCGAAGGTGCTGTAGGCCGTAACCATCTGCAGCGGCGAAACCCCGTTCGTCAAGCCGCCGAGCGCGATCGCGAGGTTGCGGTCTTCCGAACCGAGCTCGATGCCGAGCTTGGCCGCGAAGTTCACGCCCGTCTTCACCCCGATCTCGTTCAACAGCCAGACGGCCGGCTGGTTGCGCGATTCCTTGATCGCGTCGGCCATCGAGACCGCTCCGATATATTTCTTCGCGTTCGAATCGGTCGGGCAGTACTTGCCGTTGTTGTAACAGGTCTTATCGTCCCGAAGGATAGACCATGGGAAGTAATCGCCGGTCTCGATGGCGGGACCGTAGGAGACGATCGGCTTGAAGGACGATCCCGGCTGCCGGGCCTTCGTCACCCGGTTCCAGCCTTTCTGCTCGTAGTCCCTTCCGCCGACCATGGCGACAAGCGAGCCGTCGTGCTGGTCCATGATGACCATCGCGCCTTGGATTTTCGTCTCGTCATCGCTCTTCTCGAAGTTGGAATCGTCCGCGAATTCCTTCTCCATCGCCTTCTGCGCGGCCGTGTTGATCGTCGTTACGATCGTATAGCCGCCGGTCAGCAGCTTCTCTTCATCCCAACCGGTCACTTCCTGCGCCTCGTCGACGACATAATCGATATAGGTCGTATATTCCGAGTTGCTTGTCGCCGAAGCCGGGCGGACGTATTCGGTCGCCATCGCCTCCTGCTTCTCCGCTTCGGTGATGAGGCCTTGCTCCTCCATCAACGACAGAACGACGCCTCTGCGCTCAAGCGACTTCTCCGGGTTGTTGATCGGATTGTAGACGTTCGGTCCCTTCGGAATGCCGACGAGCGTCGCGATCTGCCAAGTCTTCAGATCGTTAAGGTCATCCACGTCGAAGTAATACTTCGCCGCCGTCTTGATGCCCCATTGTCCCTTCCCGAAGTAAATTCGGTTCAAATAAAGCTCCAGAATCTCGTCCTTGGATTTATGATTCTCGAGCGCCAGGGCGATGGACGCTTCTGTCCCTTTCCGGAATAAAGTCTTATCCGCGGTCAGGAAGATATTCTTCGCCACCTGCTGCGTGATCGTGCTTGCGCCTTCTACCGCGCTGCGGGCGATAATATCCTTCACGAGCGCCCGGCCGATGCCCCAGAGGTCGATGCCGCTGTGCTCGTAGAACCGTTTGTCCTCGACCGCTACGAACGCTTCTCTCACTTTCTCGGGAATGTCCTTGATCATGACGTACTCGCGGTTGCCTCCCGACACGTACAGCTTGGACAGCTCCGTCCCGGAAGAATCGACGATGACCGATGCTTGATCCATATCGTTAAGCTTGTCGACGTTGCTGCTGAGGATTCTCTCCCCGTTCAGAATGACAAGCAAATATCCGACGACGGCACAGACGACTCCTAGCAGCGCTACGAAGAAGAGCCAAAGCCATACCTTGCCGCGTTTCTTCTTCTTTTTGCCGGCTGCTTGCTTGGGCGAGTTCGATTTGCTTCGTTTACCGGGTGTCTGATCTGCGGATTTCATGAAATCTCCCCTTTACTCCAGGATGTCTCTTTTGTTCTCTCTCTACCCCGCCATAAAGAAGAACAACCCTTCGAAGGGTTGTTCGAGTGGCCGGTCTATTCTGTTAGACGCAATCAAGGGGTGAAAAGTTTCATTATTCCTCTGGAGCAGGCGCGGTTTAGGCGTCCGAACCGGAATCCTGCTGCTGAAGAGAAATGCTGCGCTGAGGCATGAAGGTGCTGATCGCGTGCTTGTAAATCATTTGCTGGCGTCCTTCGCTGTCGACGATAATCGTGAAGTTATCGAAGGCGCGCAGAACTCCTCTGATTTGGAAGCCGTTCGTCAAATACACGGTGACAGGGACACTGTCTTTGCGCAGTTGATTCAGGAACGTATCCTGGATGTTTATGGATTTATTCATTACTGGTAACCCCCATCGCCATATGGATTATGAACAAGTATATTCAAGATCGAAAGGAAACTTTCCTGCTATTATACCACAGATCTCTTTGAAAAGTTCGGTGTTTTTTGGAAGAGTATCGAGATCGACCCACTGCAATTCTCTCATGTGGCGGAACCACGACAACTGCCGCTTGGCGAAGTGCCTGGTGTCTCTCTTGAGGAGCGTAACCGCCGACTCGTAATCGAGCTCTCCCGTCAGATAGGCGACGATCTCCTTGTACCCGAGAGCTTGAAGGGCAACCGAGGAGACGGGAACTCCTTGGGACATCAGGGTTTTCACTTCTTCCACGAGCCCTTGCTCCAGCATCTGGTCGACGCGTTCGTTGATGCGGTCGTACAGCCTCTCCCGCTCCATCGTCAGGCCGATCAGGCACAGCTTGTACGGAGAACGCTTGGCGTCGCCCCGGCTCTGGCTTTGGAGCTCGGATAGCGGCTGGCCCGTCGTCTCGAACACCTCGAGAGCGCGAATGACCCTTCTTTCGTCGTTCGGGTGAAGCTTCTCCGCGGAGGCCGGATCGACGGCCGCGAGCTTCGCGTGGAGAGCCTCCGCCCCGAATCGCTTCGCGTATTCGCTCATGCGCTGCCGGAAGGCCTCGTCGCTTCCGTATTCTTGGAACCGATAGCCGTAGCAGACCGCTTCCACATAGAGGCCGGTTCCCCCTACGATAAAAGGAAGCTTGCCGCGCGAATGGATGTCTCGGATCGTCTCTGCGCACTTGGCTTGGAAGTCCGCCGCGGAGAACGTCTCCGACGGCTCGCATATGTCAATCAGGTGATGGGGGATGCCTTCCCGCTCTTCGATAGGAAGCTTCGCGGTTCCGATATCCATTCCCCGGTACACCTGCATCGAATCCCCGCTTATGATCTCGGCGTTTAGCGCCTTCGCCAGCTTTAAGCTGAGCGCGGTCTTGCCGACGGCCGTCGGACCGACCAGCACCAGGAGCGGCGGCCTTTCATCCGCTTCGAATGAATCAGGTTTAACAATCTCGTCCGAATTATTTAACATCATTAACTTCCATCACTCCGTAAGCGACCGAAGATGCCGTTCGCCGGCTCTTCGCGAAGCCCAATCTTCCGAATTCCTTGCTGTCCCGATGCTCCTTCAGCACGACGCGCTTGCGCGCGACTCGCAAGGCTTCCGATACCGTCTCCGGAGTCAGCCGTTCGTCGCGAGCTACCGTCCGAAGCGGCAGGATCGAGGTCGACTCCATCACGGGCCTCGAGAACATCGGATCGAAGAAGACGATATCGACGCTTCGATCCGGCAACGCTTTTAAGTAAGCCAAATGCTCGGCGTGCACGGCTTCGATTCTGCGCATGGCCCGGTTAACGTCATCCATCCCGGTGTCATAGGTGCGAAGCCCTTCGCGAACGACCGTATGAAGCACCTTCGACGCTTCCAACGCGATAACTCTGCCGGACTCGCCCACCGCATAAGACAGAACCAACGCATCCGATGCGAGACCGGCCGTGCCGTCCAGAACGACATCTCCCGGACTTGGCCGGGCTGCGCGGAGAAGCGAGTCCGTATCCCCTTCGCGCAGCCTTTTCACTCGAATGAGTGCCATGCTCGGATGGAAGAACAAAGGCGGCTCTTCGCCATGAACGAACCTCAGCTCCTGCGGGCCGACGACAAGAACCCCGTCATGGGCGTCGGCTTTGGCCCGCTCCAATCCTCGTATGGTTTCGCGTCTTCTCGGAACGTAACGGCTGCTTAGCTCTTCCGCGAGCCCCTTGGCGCGTTCGATCACTTCCGCGGGCGGTTTCTCCATCGTCGTGACGATCATTACATCACCCGCTTGAACATTTTCTCCAGCTCGTATGTGCTGAAGCTGATGACGATCGGACGGCCATGCGGGCAGGTAAACGGCTGCCTGCAAGCGCCAAGCCGCTTGATCAGAATCTCGCCGGCTTCCCTGGACAACGCTTGGTTCGCTTTGATGGAGGCTTTGCAAGAGCACAGGATGGACGCCTTCTCGCGAATCTTGAACAGGTCGACTCCCCGCTCCTTGATGACCCACTCCGCCATCTCCCGCACGATATCCGCTTCGTCTCCTTCCGGAAGCCAATGGGGCACCGCCCGGATAATAAAGGTATTGCCCCCGAACTCTTCCAGATATACGCCGACTTGTTCGAATAACTTTATTCTGGTTCGAATGGCCTCGTATTCGTCGGGCGCGAAGCCGAGCGTCACCGGAAGCAGCAGCTCCTGGCTTGCCTCCTCGGGGCGTCCGAACTTCTCGTAGAAATATTCGTAATGAATCCGCTCATGGGCCGCGTGCTGGTCGATGAGGTAGAGCCCGGTCTCGTTCTGCGCCACGATATAAGTTCCGTGCGCTTGGCCGACCCAATACAGCTCGGGGAATTGAGCCTGCTTCGCTTCCTTCTCCGGCGCGGAGAACGCCGCTTGCCACACCTTCTCCGGAATCTTCGCTTCGGCGTTCTGGCGATCCGCGGAAGTCCGGTAAGTCGAATAGGCCTGGACGGAGGAACCGCCGGACGGCGTATTCGGCGCTGCCGGGCCCGGACGATTGTAGCTTGGAGCCGGACGCGCGGCCTCTCCCTGCTCCTGAGGCTTCGGTTCGCCCGAATAGCGGGACGGAGCCGGGGCTTCTTTAAGCACGAGGTCCTCCAATGAAGACGATGCCGGAGCCGAAGCACTCGGACGATCGTAAGCGGAAGGAATGGGCTTGGCTGCGTCGTTCGGGAGTTCGGCGGCCGCATCCTTCTCCGGATTCACTTGGAAGCGAATCTGCTCCTGCACCCAGGATGGCGTCTTCGGCGCGCGAACGGCGGCGCCGGAAGGAATGTACGTCTGTTCCCCGAGCGCCTTGCGCACCGCTTCCTCGATGAAGGCTCGAAGCTCGGTCTCCTTGCTGAAGCGAACCTCAAGCTTGGCCGGGTGCACGTTAACGTCGACAAGCGTAGGGTGCATGCGAAGGTTCAGCACCGAGAGCGGAAATCGATTGATCGGAAGCAGAGTATGGTACGCTTGCAGCATAGGCTGCACGACCGCCGGGCTTCGCACGTACCTTCCGTTCACGAGAATGGTAATGGCGTTCCGATTGGAGCGAGTCTCCAGCGGCATGGCCGTCAAGCCGGTCAGGCTGTAGTCCAGGTGCTCCGACTTCACCTCGACCATCGCCTTGGCGGCAGCGGTTCCGTAGATGGCCGCTACCACTTGCCGCAAGTCCCCGTTGCCCGTCGTCCGCAGAAGCGTCGAGCCGTTATGGCTGAACGTAAAAGCGATATCCGGCCGGGACAGAGCTTGCCGGTACATCACGTCGGACAGATGGCCGAGCTCGGTCTGCACCGTTCTCATGTATTTGAGGCGGGCGGGCGTGTTGAAGAACAGCTCCCGCACCGTCATGTCGGTTCCTCTCGTCGCGGCGGCGTCTTCTTCCTTCTTGATAGCGCCGCCCTCGATCTCGATCGCCCTGCCCAATCCGCTGTCGTCTATCGAGCTGACGCAGCGGACTTTGGCGACGGCCGCGATGCTGGGCAGCGCTTCGCCGCGGAAGCCGAGCGTGACGATCTGGAACAGATCCTTGCCGGACGAGATTTTGCTCGTGGCGTGCCGCTGAAAGGCGGTGCGCAGGTCGTCCGGTTCGATGCCGCGACCGTTGTCGACGATTCGAAGCAGCGTCAAGCCTCCATCCTCCGCCGTCACGTCAACGGTCGTGGCTCCGGCGTCGACGGCGTTCTCGATCAATTCTTTGAGAACGGAAGCCGGTCTCTCCACGACCTCTCCGGCTGCGATCTGGTTGGCCAGATGCTCATCCAGCAGTTTGATGATTCCCATCCCTGTTCCTCCTTTCTTAGCGCGCGGCTGGCATTTCGATATCCCCTACAAGCTAAGCTTCAGCAGCCCGTTCGAATCGGAGGATTGAAGCCCCGGAACCCATTGAGCCAGCAGCGCCGGGCTTACGTAGGTCGTTCCGTTCGCGATATAAAGTCCCGCTTTATTCGATTTCACGCGGACGGTCTGATTATTGCGCTTAAAAACGATGGATTGCGTCGATTTCTCGTAGCCGAACGTCGCTCCGGAGAGGGCGGCGGCAAGCTTCAAATCGAGGAAAGCCGTTCCGTTCTTGCGGACGACCGAGTCGGAATAGGACGTCCGGACTCCGTTGACGACGACCGCGCCTTTGCCGGCCGTCAGCGTCAGCTTCGTTCCGCCCGCTTGACGGAAGGCCGCGATCAGCTGCTGAACCTCGCCGTCTACCGCGATATCCGGAGTCAATCCCTTCTTGTCGACTTGAATTCCTTTGGGCGTGTAATACTCTTCGTTCGTCACCTTCAGATAACCGCCGGACGGCACCTGCAGAAGCTGCTGCACGACGCCCTTGCCGTAAGTCCGGGAACCGATCAGCTTCGCGACGCCGTAATCCCTCAAGGCTCCGGACAGCAGCTCGGAGGCGCTAGCCGAATAGCCGTTGATCAGGACGTAGACCGGATAGGACTTCTCCGTTCCCTCGATCTCGAGAGGCACGTCGGCTCCCTGGCTGTCGACCAGGTGCGCGAGGACGCCCTCCTTGATAAAATTCGCCGCGATGCCCTGCGCTTCGTTCAGGTATCCTCCGCTGTTATCGCGAAGATCGATAATCAGAGAAGAGATGCCGGAATTCTCCAGCTTCGTCAGCTCTTCCTTAAATTTATTCGCGGCGCCGGTCGAGAATTGGGTCAATTGTAGATATTGAACGTTCTGGCCGAGCGACTGCGAGACGACCAGCGGGTATTGGAAGCTGCTTCTGGTTAAGACGGCCGTGACGGAAGCGCCGTTGCGTCCCACGACGACCCGGACCGTGCTCCCTTCCAGCCCCGATAAGCTGGTAATCGCGTCGCCGACCGACTTGCCTTGAACGGACACGTTGTTTACCGAGAGAAGAGCGTCACCCGGCTTCAAGCCCGCTTTGGCGGCCGGGCTTCCGTCTATCACGTTCTCGATGAAGATCTGATTCTGGTCCTGCTGGAGCACGACCCCGATTCCGACATATTCCTGTTCGAGGCTGCTGTTAAAAGAGGTCCATTCTTCCTCCGAGAAATATTGCGTATAAGGATCCTGCAGCGAATCGACCATTCCTTGAATGGCGGCATCGTTGAGCGCTTCTTCCGACGGAGAAACGAGATGGTACTGCTCGAGCATCTGCTTGACGTCCTCGACTTGCTGGGCCGTCGCGGCCGTTGCCGAAGGCGCAGCGCTCGCCAGCATGCCGGTCAAGGTAAGCAAAAGGAGCGCGGGGCGAAGTTTTTTACTATTCATAAAGGCTCTCCGTTCTCGATAAGTTGATTGCGCGCGTCGTTCAACCACTCCAAGGCTTGCAGCGGAGTCATTCGCATGATGTCCAGCTTGCGAAGCTTATCGGCCAGCTTGTCCGCGGCGGGCGATGCCTTTCTCCCTTTCTCTTGCTTAACGGGCTCTTCGAAAATCGACAGTTGAACGATTCCCGGCTCCGGAACCGGAGCCGCGGCGATCGGAGGCGCGTCGTCCGGCCGAGCTTGATAGACCGCTTCGCCTTCGCGGATCGCAGGCGGATTCATCCTCGGCGGCGCGACGTTCTCGACGTGCTCGATCGCCGCCGCGCTCTCCAGAAGATGGTAGGCTCTGGAGACGATCGATTGCGGCAATCCGGCCAGCTGGGCGCAATAAATCCCGTAGCTGGAATCCGCCGCTCCGGCCACCAGCTTGCGCAGGAAGGTCACGCCATCCGCGCTCTCCTTCACGGCCATGCATCCGTTGCGCAGCGACGGCAGCGTCTCCTCGAGCCTGGCGAGCTCATGGAAGTGCGTGGAGACGAGCGCCTTGCAGCCGATTACATCGTGTACGTATTCGATGACGGCTTGGGCGATGGCCATTCCTTCGTCCGTCGACGTTCCGCGTCCCAGCTCGTCGATGATGATCAGGCTTCGTTCCGTCGCCTGCTCCGTCATGACTTGAATGTCCTTCATCTCGACCATGAACGTGCTCTGGCCGCCGACCAGGTCGTCGGCCGCGCCGATCCGGGTGAAGATGCGGTCGATCAGCGGAAGCTCCGCCTGCTTCGCCGGAACGAAGCAGCCGATCTGGGCCATGATCGAGATCATCGCCACCTGGCGCATATAAGTGCTCTTCCCGGCCATGTTCGGGCCGGTGATAAGGAGAATCGAACCGTCCTCCTTCGAGAGAGAGGTGTCGTTGTGAATGAACGCCACTCCCTCCGACACGGCTTCGACGACCGGATGCCGTCCTTCCTTCACCGTGAGGCCGTAGCCGGAATCGAATCTAGGCCGGGTATATCTCTTCTCGGAGCCGACCTCTGCGAACGACTGAAGAACGTCCAGCGACGCGATCTGCTCCGCAAGCGTCTGCAGCCTCGGAATCTGGGACGCGATCCGGTCCCGCAGCTCGGCGAACAAGGAATACTCGAGATCGACCATCCGATCCTCGGCTTCGAGAATGAGAGCTTCCTTCTCCTTGAGCTCGGGGGTGACGAACCGTTCCGCGTTCGCCAGGGTCTGCTTGCGTTCGTACCGGCCCTCGGGAAGGGCCGAGAGATTCGCCCTCGTGACTTCGAGATAATAGCCGAATACCTTGTTGAAGCCGATCTTCAGCGACTTGATTCCGGTCGCTTCGCGCTCCTGCCTCTCCAGCTCCGCGATCCAGGTCTTCCCATTCCTGCTCGCGATATGAAGCTCGTCGAGCTTCGCGTCGTAGCCGGTCCGGATGATTCCGCCTTCGCGGACCGACACCGGCGGATCGTCGGCGATGGCGGCATCGATCGCGCCCGCCAGATCGGAACAATCGTCCAACCCGCCGGCCAGCTTCGCGAGCGGCGCGGAATCCAGCCGTTCGCAGAGGGCCCGGATGGCCGGAATGCGCTGCAGCGACGCCTTAAGCGCGTTCAAGTCGCGGGCGTTCGCCGTTCCGTAGGCGATTCGGCCGACGAGCCGCTCCAGGTCGTACACTTCCTTGAGCTCTTCGCGAAGCTCCTCCCGCTCCATCCAGCGGCCATGCAGCGCTTCAACGGCATCGAGCCGCTCCTCGATGGAGCCGCGGTCGAGCAGCGGCTGGTCGATCCACCGCTTCAATAGCCGGGTGCCCATCGCCGTCTTCGTCTTGTCGAGCAGCCAGAGCAGCGAGCCCTTCCAGGAGCGGTCGCGAACGGTCTCCGTCAGCTCCAGGTTCCGGCGGGTGTAAGCGTCGAGCGCCATGTACTGCTTCGGATCGTAGAACTTCACTGTCTGAAGATGGCCGAGCGAACGCTTCTGCGTCTCGCCGAGGTAGGCGATCAGACGGGCGATCGCCAGCTTGCGGACGTTCTCCTGCGCGGCCCAATGCTCCTTCGGGAATTGCGCCGCCAGCCGCGCGTCCGGATCCTCGACGCGCTCCCGCTCCGTGCAGAGCAGAGTTTGGCCGGTACGGGCGGCCTCGTCCCTCAGTCTGGCAAGGGAAGCGACGTCTCCTACCGCCTCGGAAGGGCGATAGACGTTGAGCTCGTTCAGCAGGGTCTCCTTCGAGACCGGGAACGAGGTCGCGTACAGCTCGCCCGTCGTCAGGTCGCAGGCCGCGAGGCCAAAGCGGCCGCCCTGCTCCGCCGCCGCGACGATAAAGTTGTTCGAGCCTTCGCCCAGGCTCTTCGTCTCCATGACGGTGCCGGGAGTCACGATACGGACGATCTCGCGCCGGACCACTCCCTTCGCCGTGGCCGGATCCTCGACTTGCTCGCAGATCGCGACTTTGTAGCCCTTTTCCACCAGTCTTGCTATGTATCCTTCCGCGGAATGATACGGCACCCCGCACATTGGAATCCGTTCCTCTTGGCCGGCGTCGCGCCCCGTTAACGTGATCTCGAGCTCGCGGGCCGCCGTGACGGCATCCTCGAAAAACATCTCATAAAAATCTCCCAAACGAAAAAAAAGCAGCGCATCCTGCGCATCCGCTTTAACGGAGAGGTACTGCTGCATCATCGGCGTATAACCGGCCATCGATATCCTCCTACGGTTGCAATCCGTTCGTCATTCGCCGTCGATCGGCTCGCGATGACAGTAATGAATCAATACTCTAACATCCTACTATTATAGCAAAAAAGCTCGGCCTGCGTCTCGTCCGTTTCCGAAGAAGAAGCCAGAAGAACGGAGAGTTTCGAAGTCCGAGCTTTATCCTTAACGTTAACCTATTGCCGTCAGACGATCGGTGGTTCGCAGAGCGGACAGATCGGGGGCTCCGATGCCGAACATCGCCGCTCTCAGCTCGAATTCGATCACGGAAAGCCGCAGATCCAGGCTGTCCGCGGAATCGACGGCGTGGGCGAGCAGCGATCGCCCGAACCCGGCCAGATCGGCTCCCAGCGCGAGCGCCTTGGCCGCGTCGATCCCGCTCTTCACCCCCCCGCTTCCGATCAGGCAGGAGGAAGGAGCGGCCCTTCGCGCTTCGACAATGCACTCCGCCGTCGGGATTCCCCAATCCGCGAAGGAGTCGGCGGCCAATCTCCTTACCTCGTCCCGCAGACGCATTTTCTCCACTTGGCTCCAGGAGGTGCCTCCGGCGCCCGCGACATCGATGAACCGGACACCCGCCTCCAGCAAGCGTCTCGCGTTGCCGCCGTCGATTCCCCAGCCGACTTCCTTCACTCCGACGGGGAATTCGGCCTCGCGGCAAATCTTCTCGATGCGGCGAAGCAATCCGCTGAAGTCGGTGTCGCCTTCCGGCTGAAAGATTTCTTGCAGTCCGTTTAGATGTAGGACCAATCCGTCCGCTCCCGCAAGTTCCACGAGCCTGCGGCAATCGTCTGCGTCATAGCCGAGGCTGAGCTGAACGGCGCCGAGGTTCGCCAGGATCGGAACGGACGGCGCCAGCCGTCTCATTTGGAACGAAGGAATGGCTTCCTCCTTCTCCAATGCCGCCCTTCCGGATCCGAGCGCCAGCGCCCATCCCCTCTTCTCGGCGACTTCGGCCAAATGCCGGTTGATCCGGGCCGCCTCCTCCGTGCCTCCCGTCATTGAGCTGATAAGCAGCGGGAAGGCCAATCTTCTGCCGAGGAAGGAGGCGGAGGTGTCGATTCTCTCGAAGCTGACTTCCGGCAATGCTTGATGGCGGAAGCGATAGCGGTCGAACCCGCCCGATGTCAAACGGCTGTTCACGTCCTCCTTCAAGCTTATCTCGATGTGCTCGTTCTTGCGGCGCCCCGTGTCTCCCGTTCCCGGTTCGGCCTTGTTCCTGTCGTCCATACGTTTCACCCATTCGTTCCGCTATCCGCCGCATGCCTGTCTTCCTGCCGCAGAGCGAGTCGTTCTATCTTCCAAGGGTACCACAACGGACCGAAAGTACCAACTCCTCGTCCGGGCCGAAGCGGCCTTAATCGGGACCTGCCGCGTACGGAATGCGCCACTTCTTGCGCAGGTCGGTCGTCTCGTCCCAATGCCGATTCTCGCGAATCGCTTTGAAGATCGGATCGATATCCTCTTGGTAGAGCGAGTAAGAAGATGTCGAGCGAATCAAGCGATAGACGCGTTCCGCTCCTTCCAGAAGCGATCTCCGGTCTCCTCCATAGAAGGCGTCCCGCATCCTGTCGTCATCCAGAGGGCGGTCCGCGGCCAGCTCGCGGGAATGCTCCGACGCCAGCTTGGCGAGAGCTAGCGTCCCCCTGGTTAACGTCGGGGACACGAGCCAGCTCGGCGGCGTGCGGTACTCGAAGCCCCCGTGGCTCTTCGAGCGGTAATCGCCCAGCGAGCCGTAGCGCGGACGACGCCGGTTCGCCTCCGGCGGCTCCAGCAGCCGAAGCGGAAGCGCGACGGCGTTGTCGAGCGCGCGCAATCGCTCCCCTGTGAGCGCCGCTCCGCTCACGTGGAGATGGCCGCCGAGCGGCAGCCCGCGCACCGGAGCCGCCCCGGCGCGGAAGCGCACGGCCGCCCCGGCCGTCCGGCCGGCCGCAAGCGCGAGCAGGCGGCGGATCGAAGTCGCCAGCTCCCTCGGCTCTTCGGCCGGCTCCGGCCTCAGCTCCGCGAGCGGCCAGCGCAGCGTGCCCCCGACCCGCATCGCGTCGCAGCCCGCGGAGCCGCGCTTCGGCAGATACCTCGATGCCGGGACGACCTTGCCGGCCGGGGACAGAAGCACGAATTCCGGGTCCGCCCCGAGCCGAACCCGTACCGGCTGCCGGGCCTCCCTGCTCCAAGAATCCGCGAACCTCTTCAGCCTCTCGCGAAGCAGCTCCGGCCATTCCTCGCCTCTCTCTTCGATCCATGGAGAAAGGCTGACGATGGCGCCTAATCTGCCTCCGCGTCCGACTCGCCAGCCGACGGTTCCGCTATCCAAGCCCAGCGCGTACAGAGCCCGGGCCGACGCGCGGGCAAGCCTTCTCTCCAGCTCCAGAGGCCTCCTGAAATCTACCGGCAAAGGATCGACGAGAGCGGTATCCAGCCCAAAGACGCAGACGCGAAAGAAGCCGGAGCTTCCGATCGGATCGAAGCCGCCTCCAAGAACGGAAGAGCGAGGAGCACGGTCCCGATCTCTCCGGGTTTCCCTTTCGTATGCTGCGCTCGGCCAGCTTGCCGTTCCCCTGCCGATTACGGTTCTGTTTGTAAAGGTTCGGCCCGTATTCGTTCCGCTTGCTGTCGCCCTGCCTTCCGACGGTCGACCTGCCGGCAGCGCCGTTACGAAGCCCTCCCGCCGAAGGCGTCTCGCCGTTTCTTCGTTACCCAGCGAAGCGACATGTTCCGCCCTCTCGTTCCAGATCCATGCCTCGGCCGCTTGTCCGAGACGAAGGCTCGACGGAAGATCGCCTCTTCCCAGCCGAATGAGGACATCCCCTCGGAGACTCTCCTCGGGCCCGGGCGTTCCATCCATGACGCCGGCTATTCCCGCCGCCGTGTCCAATCGTCCGCTCTCGTCCCTAAGAAGCCACACGCGTCCAGCCACAGGCCGCCTCCTCCGCAGGAAAAATACGGGAAGGGCCGTCCCGCCGGCGTATAGGCGCCGAAGCCGAATGACCCTTCCCGATTTGCGCTCCGGTGCGGCTATGCGTCCGCACCGTGAAGAATAGGCTATTTTCGATGATACGACAGGGCACTCGCCCTCGCGCGTTCTCCCGCACCGGCATAAGCTTAAGTACCGACCGTGCCACGGGCCGCTTACAGATCGTCTTCCAGCAGGTCCGAGTCGAGATCTTCGTAATCGCCGTCTTCCAGCCCGAAGTCGGCATCCTTGGCATCGTCGTCGAAGCCGGTCGGGTCGACGATGACCATGACCTTCGTCTCGGCTACCATCTCGACGGCATACTCGCGCTCGACGCGGATGAGCACGGAGCTTCCGCCGGAGCTGATGGTCGCTTCGACGCAGTTCGGTTCTTGCGTGGCTTCCGCCGACACTTCCTCCGTGGATGCGCGGTGCCTCGGATCTACATAAGACAGGGGCACGAGCTCAACGTAGGAGATCGTTTCCTTGGCTACGTCGGTCTGCGAGTTCTTGTCGTAAGAATACCAGATGTTGATATCATAAGACCCGATTACCTCGATTCCGCCCCCCGATTTTGCCGCTTCGTATTGGTGATTGATGATCCATGCTCCCAGAATGCTGGAAGGATGGTGCGGCGGCGTCACGGTGTGGGTAATCGTCGAGAATTTCCGGCCTTTGCCGCAAACCGCTTTCGTGATGATTTCCCTGCGTTGCAGCCGTTTATCCGCAATAGCCATTCGGTAGACCTCCTCCATACAATCAAGTCAATTAAGTCTATGCAGGACATTCGTCTAGAGTGACTAAAATGTCTCCGTGCACAAGCTTTTCCCTTCCATTCTATGACTTGTTGCTTAGAAGATGACTAAAGATTGCATTTCGGTAATCGCCGGACCGGCGGATCCGCCCTCATCCTCCTCAGCCTGGCTCGCGCGAAGCCTTTCGGTGGAAGAATATTCGGGCGGGCGGCGTCTTATTCCCTCTTCCGAACTTATTTCCTCAGCCCAATCGATAGATCTCGCGATACTTGGTCTCCAGATAATCGCACAGGAAAGCCGACTTCAGCGATTCGCCGGTTATGCTCTCGATAATCTCTGACGGATTCTTCATCTTGCCGTGACGGTATACGCCCTCCGTCAGCCACTCCTTGAGAGGAGCCAACTCGCCCGCGGCGATTCTCTCTTCGAGATCCGGGCGCAGCGTCTTCGCTTTGTTCATGATTTGTGCCGCGTACATATTCCCAAGCGAATACGATGGGAAATAGCCGAACGAGCCGCCCGACCAGTGAACGTCCTGCAGGACGCCTTCGGCGTCGCTTCCCGGAACGATGCCTAGAGCCTCTTTGTACTTGGCGTTCCATACTTCGGGAAGCTCCTTGGCGGACAAGCCCTCATTGAAGATCATCTTCTCGATCTCGTAACGGATCATGATGTGCAGGTTGTAGGTGAGCTCATCGGCTTCGATCCGAATCAGGGAAGGCTCGACCACGTTGATGCCGCGATAGAATTGCTCCACGCCGACGTTGTCGAGCTGTCCCGGGAACTGCTTCTGCAGCTCGGGATAAAATTGCTTCCAGAAGCTTAGGCTTCTGCCGACCATGTTCTCCCACAGCCGGGACTGCGACTCGTGGATCCCCATCGAGGTGCCGGTGCAGAGCAGCGTTCCCGCCAGCTCCGGTGCTATATTCTGCTCATAGAGCGCGTGGCCGCCCTCATGGATGGATCCGAACAGCGCGCTGGTGAGATCGTCGGCCAGGTATCGGGTCGTGATCCGCACGTCGCCGGGATTGAGACCCGTCGCGAACGGGTGAACGCTCTCGTCCAGCCGTCCCGCTTCGAAGTCGAAGCCCATCCGAGTCAGAATGAACTTGCTGAACCTCTTCTGCGCGGCGATATCGAAGGTGCCTCGGAGGAAGCTCGTATCCGGCTTATCCCCGCGGGAAGCGATCGCGTCCGCAAGCGGAACGAGCCTTGCTCTCAATTCGCCGAACAGCCGGTCCAGCTCCGAGGTCGTCATCCCCGGCTCGTATATATCGAGCAGCGTGTCGTAAGGCGTCCCCTTGACTCCCCACAATTCGATGAACTTGCGATTAAAGTCGATTATCTTCTCCAAGTAAGGCTCGAAGCCCGGATAATCGTCGCGCCGCTTCGCTTCCTCCCACGCCGATTCCGCTTGCGAGGTCAGGACGACGTATTCCCGGTACAACTCCGGAGGCAGCTTGCGGTTTCGTTCGTAGTCCTTGCGAGTCTCCTCCACTTGCTTGCGGTCGATCGCCCCTAACGCGCCTATCGCTTCCGGTTGCGAGAGATGATCGAGCAATTCTCCCATCTCGGCCGACGTGGAGAGGCGGAACGTCTCGGCGGACAGCGTGCCGTAGGCTTCCGAACGGAGCCCGATTCCCTTGCGCGGAGCGCCTGTCCTCATATCCCAATAAATCGCGGCCAGAATCTCTTCGTATTGTTTGATTTGCTTCGTCAGCTCGCGGAAGCGTTCCAGCTTCGGGTCCGACGCGTCCTTGATGTCGCTCATTTTATTCCCATCCTTCCCCAACGAAAATCCGTTTCCTCTTGATCATACCTTTCGCGAAATTTATAATCAACATAATGGACGGACGCGGCTAAAAGGCTCGTCTAAGGAGAGGATGTGCGCTATGATCATAGAATGGAGCCAAGAAGCCGTTCATGCTCTCGCGGCCAGATTCGGCGATTCGAACGCGATCTACAAGCTGGTGTCGGATTCCGAGGGCTGCGGCTGCTCGGTTAGCGGGGTGCCCGTTCTGTGGGCGGTAGACGCCCCGGAGAAAGAGGACGTTCAAGCGGTTAGCGAACCGTTTGCGGTATGGTACGAGCCTAGACACGCGATCTTCTTCGATGAGCGTATGCGCATCGCTTATAACGAGCAATACCGTACATTCGCTTTGGCGAGCGACAGTCAGATTTACACGAACCGGCTGGCCGTACGAGACATGAGACTTTCGCAAGCCGCCAGATAAGCCTTAAGACGGCCGCGCAATCGAATTCAGGAGGTAATTATGAGAAGAATTGACGAGATTCTAGCCCATAACCGAGCTTTCGTGGAGAACGGAGAGTACGAGCAGTATTGGCCGAAAAAGCCTCTCGATAAGCGCCTTGTGATCGTTACATGCATGGACGCCCGTTTGACGGAGCTGCTTCCCAAAGCATTCAACATCCACGACGGCGACGCGAAGGTCATCAAGAATGCCGGCGCCATCATTACCGCTCCTTTCGGCAACATCATGCGAAGCGTAATCGTCGCGCTCTACGAGCTGAACGCGAACGAAGTCGTCATCTGCGGCCACCACGATTGCGGGATGACGGGGATCGACCCGAAGACGGTCGTCGGCCATATGGTCGAACGAGGCATTCCGTCCCAAACGATCAAGACCCTGCACCATTCCGGATTCGACTTCGACAAGTGGCTGACCGGTTTCGAGAACGTTCAGGCGAGCGTGGAGAAAAGCGTCGATATCGTTCGCAAGCACCCGCTTTTGCCTCCCGGAACGCCGGTTCACGGCATGATCATCGATCCGAAGACGGGAGCCCTGGAATGGGTTGTCGACGGATACGAATATTTGAAGCAAGAAGAACCGGCTATTTAATGCGCCATAATTCAAAAAGACCGTTCGCCCGACCGAGGCGGAACGGTCTTTCTTCCATTATAAGCCCCTTACGTCATTCCTTGCTCCCTGAATTCCGACTCCGGGAGATGGGCGATCGCCCACAGATACAGCGAAGCCACCGTTCCATACGGCGAATACGGGCTCGTCAGCTCGTCGAATTGCTCCCGGGTCAAGGAATCGAGCCCATGCAGCTTCATCACTCCTCGCCGAATGGCGACATCTCCCCAGCTGACGACGTTCGGCCGCGCAAGCGAGAAGATCAGCACCATCTCCGCGGTCCATCTCCCGACGCCTTTCAGAGCCATTAAGTAATCGACGACTTCCTCGTCGGCCATCTCTCGAAGACGATCGATCCGAAGCTCTCCCGCCACGATTTTCCGGGCGATGCCGACGATCGCTTCCGCCTTCTTCGTGGTCGTTCCGCAAGCGCGCAGCTGTTCCGGCGACGCTTCGGCGAGCGTCTGGGGCGTAAGCTCCCCGAAATGGGCGATCAACCGATTCCAGATCGCTTCGGCTGCCTTGTTCGAGATCAGTTGGGAGACGATCGAATCGACCAGGGAGACAAAGGGATCGGGGATGACTTGACGCTCTACTTTTCCAATCCGACGAATGGCCGCTCCCAGGACCGGATCCGCCGTGGAGAGATGATCGATCTCCGTTTGCCCGTATTCATAGATCCTCTTCATAACCCTTCCTCCTTCTCTTCGCCCTGCCGCTCCGCCTTTCTCTTCGCCGACCGCTCTCTTTCTTCAATGACTTCCGTACGGTCTCGGAGCAAATGCCGATCGATGATGGAGATGTCCAATTCCTCCAGCGGCGTTCCCCACTTCCACCCTCTCAGGAAGCAGCGTTCTTGGGCGAGCTTTAATAGGTCTTGGTTCCGAACGGGAATATCGAGCTCCTCATAGGCAACGCCGGACGGATCGACCCAACGCCGCTTCAGCGAATCAAGCTGAGCCTTAAGCATTAACCCATTCAGACCGATCTCGTTCATCCTGTCCGGATCGATCTCCCGAGCGGCTTTATGCAGCAGTTTAAAAGCGCCTTCCCCGTTGCCCCTTCGGGCATGATACTGGAAAACGGCAATTCGAATCAGCACGAGCCAGCACTCCTCATAACGCGAGCCTTTCTCTTCCTTCCAATGATGCTCCATGATCTCGTGGCATTCGAAGAAATCCCGAGATCCGTAATATTCCGCCAAATAATCCACCAAAGCTTCCGGATAAGGCGTTATCGTCAAAGTCATCGAACTCCTCGGTCATTCTCCGCCGCTTCCCCGTCGACGGTATTTACAGCATAACCGATTCTTTTGAGATCGGCATCCTTTTCCTGAAACCGACTGCCTGTCCGCTCGTATATACCCTCGAAGACAAATAAAAAATGAAGCATTAATCAGGAGGAGTTATTCACCATGTGGAAAAAAGCATTGCTAATCTTCAGCTTGTTCGCGCTGTTTGTGGCCGTTAGCGTTCCGGCCGACTCGGCGGACGCCGCTAGGAAATCGTTCAGCTCCGGCAAAAAATCGTTCTCCCAAACGCCATCCAAGGCTCAAGATAACGTGTCGAAAAGCAATAGCGGCACAAGCACCAAGACGGGAAGCACGGCCGGCACGACCAACGCGAATCGCGGCTTCTTCAGCGGCGGCAGCTTGATGAAGGGCCTTATGATCGGCGGTATCGCGGGCTTGCTCTTCGGCACGATGTTCAGCGGAATGGGCTTCTTCGGAGACTTCCTTGGCTTGATCATTAACCTGCTCGCGATCTTCGCTCTGATTGCCGTTATCCGCGCCGTGTTCGTCTCGATCCGACGCAAGCGCGACCAACAGCCGCAACGCCCTAACGACGCTCGTCGCTGGTAATCCCCATGAGAATTACGATGGACGAGATCGTCAACGCCGTATGCCTTCATATGGCGGAACGGCACGAGGTTCCCGTCTCCGCCGTCGAGGTCGAGCTCCTATGGGACGAAGAACAAGGCTTCTCCGCCGAGGTCTGGGTGCAAGGGCGCAGCCGCTTCCTCATCGAGGCGAATCTGAAGGAATCGATTATGCGATATGTCATGAACGAATACCAAATCCGCGCCTACCCTTCTCAGATTACCCTCGAGGTCGACGACGAGATCTGGGCGAATATCGAGAATTAATCGAACGGGTTTGATCGAACGACCGCTCGGGCGTTAGCAGCAGGATTTCCTGCCGTTAACGCCCGTTTCGTTTGCTGCCGCCGATCGGCATAAACGCTCTTGTCCTCGACATACAATCCGATGAGGGAACCAAGATTCATTCGGATTGGTTAAACGAACACGGGAGGTATGCGAATGGCTAGAGCATTCTTGAAATCGCCCGTAAAAGGCGCGTTGATGGGAATCTCCATGACCGGCGGTTGGCTCCTGGCCGACTTCTTGCTTCCGGAGCCTTGGGGAGACGTCGTTCTATTCTCGGCAATGGCGGTCGTGAATATCGCGATCGGCTGGAAGCTCGGGCAGCTCTACGACCAAAGGGACGCTAAGGATACCGCCGGCGCTATCGAAGCCAACGGCGCTATCGAAGCGAACGGCGCAGCGAACCAAGGAACCCTATCTTAAATTACGAGCAAGATGCCCTTCTGCCCTTTCGTCTTCCTAATAGGAAGGCGCGAGGGCTTTTTTTACATAAATTAAGCCAGATTGGAAATACCATATTCAACGAAGATTACCTATCGGGAGATCTTCCATAGAAGTATGAAGACGACGCATACCACCCATCCATCTTGGAGGTTACAACCGTGAAGAAAACACATGCCACAGTCGGAACGGCGTTAAGCCTATTATTGGTGCTTAGCAGCTGCGCCACGAACAACAACGCCAATAATGCGTCCCCCTCGCCCACCGCAACGGGGACTGCGTCCGCGACGAACAGCCCGACCGCGACCGGCGCGACCGGCACGTCCTTCGAAAACTGGGGTTCTTACGGGTACACGCTGGCCAACAATCGGCACGTCCCCTTCAAGGAGATCACCGCCGATAACGTGAACGATCTGGGCGTGATTTGGTCTGCGGACTTAAAGACGCTGGACGCGGATGTCAAGAACGGGAATCAGTCTTATCCGGTTGTCGTCGACGGCATCATGTATGTAACGACGGCGGGCAACCAGGTATTCGCGTTCGATGCGGCGACAGGGAATACGATCTGGCATTGGAAACCGGAAGCCGAGCAGGCGGCCAACTTCTCGAAAGCGGGGATCATCGCCAATCGGGGAGTAGCGGTAGGCGAAGGCAAAGTATTTATGCTGGCGGTCGACAATTCGCTGGTCTCCTTGGATCAGAAGACCGGCGAGCTGATCAAGATGATCAAGCTATCCGATTATATCGACGGGGTCACTATCGAGAACGGATATTACGAGACGACCGCCCCCCAATATTACAAGGGCAACGTTTATATCGGAAGCAGCGGCAGCGACAACGGCGTCCGCGGCTTCGTAGCCGCGTTCAAGGCGAGCGACCTGACGCCGGCTTGGGATTCTCCGTTCTGGACCGTGCCGCCCAAAGGCCAGGATTGGCTGGCGAAGAGCGCCTTCCAAGGCGGCGGAACGGTGTGGAATCCCGTCGCGATCGACGAAGAAACCGACATTATGTACTTCTCGACGGGCAATCCGGCTCCGGACTTCTATGGCGAGAATCGCCCGGGAGACAACCCGTACACCGACTCGGTCGTAGCCGTGAACGCGATGACAGGCAAGCTCGTTTGGGCCAAGCAGGAAGTCAGTCACGACATGTGGGATTATGACGCCGCAGCCTCTCCGATGATCATTAACGCCACGGTCAAAGGAGCGAAGAAGAAACTTGTCGTGCAAGGAGGCAAGTCCGGATTATGGTTCGCCTGGGACGCCGCTACGGGAGATACGGTGTGGGACAAGGTTCCTTTCACCAAGATCGATAAGAAGGATCCGACGCCCGAAGGCACGGTCAGCTATCCCGGCGTGCTCGGCGGCGAGAATTACGCTCCCGAGACTTACGACCCCAATACGAATTATGTCTTGATTCCGGGCATCGAAGAACCTTCCCTTTACAAATCGGCGAAGACCGAAGCGGAAGCAAGCACTCCGGATTCACCGGGCGCGGCGGCCTTCGGCACCTCGTACGAAGCGGTGACGGACGTTAAAGGATACGGGACGGTAACCGCGATCGACGTGGCTACCGGCAAGAAAGCTTATCAGATCAAGACGACCGATGCACAGCGAGGCGGCTTGACGAGCACGGATTCGGGCTTGGCGTTCTTCGGCGAGCTGGACGGCAAGATCAACGCGCTCGATATCAAGGCGGGCAAGGTGATCTGGACATTCCAGACGACGGGAAATAGCGTACAGGCGGCGCCATCGATCTTCACGGTCGACGGCAAGGAATACATCGCCTTCACCACCGGCGGAACGAAGCCGATGGTTCACGTGTTCGGGCTTGGCGGCGACAAGACGCAAGGTCAAGCCGGACAAGCCGAGACGGGCAACGCGCACTCGGGTTAACGACGACGATTCGACCCTGGCGGTCAAGACAGGACGCATAACGTCCTGTCTTGGCCTTCTTATGTAAAGGAGACCGTTCCGTGAAAAAAATGACCAAAGCAGGACTTTGTGCGCTTTTAGCCGTTGGAATAACGTTATGGACAGCCGCTCTAACCGACGCAGAAGCGCGGACGGAAGCCCCGCGGGGCCGAATCGAGCTCGAGCAGAGTTCCTTTGTCGCCAAGTCGTGGCGAAGCGACGGCTCTCACCTCGCCGACGTTAAGGGCAAGTTATTATACGGAGAACGGCCGGTTGCGAATGCCCTCTTGCAAATGGATGGCAAAGGAAGAAGCATCGCCACCGGGGAAGACGGCTCTTTTGAGCTGACCGTCGACCGCAGCCTGATCGCAAACAAGGCCGTTCGCGTCTCGTCTTTCCAGGAAGCCAAGATCGACGGCAAGCCGATCGGGAGCGAAGAAGCGGACGGCGTCCTATCGGCGTCCTCCGCGGTCACTATCTACCACCCGATCGAGGTAAGCCGCGTAGAGCCTTCCGAAGACGCGAGCAAAGTCCGGGTTCACGCCCGTTTCAAGCTCGCGGCAGACGACAACATCGCCTTCTTCCGGATCGACAAGTACCGGATAGCGGGCCAAGTGTCGGACTATAACGGCAATCCGATCAAGGATGCGGTCGTATGGATCGATCGGGACAAAGGAGAAGGCTTCGCCAAATCGACCCCTACGGACAAGGACGGGAGATACGAGATGTATTACTGGCCGGAGGACGAGGAAACGAACCTTACGGTCATTGTCGGTACGCGCCGATATGAGCTTCCCGAAGGCAAAGTGTTTAATCTTCCGCGGAACACGAGCGTAGACATTCGGATCCGGTTGCCCAAGGAAGGCTCGACGATCGACGACAAGCCTCCGACGCTGGTTTGCACGACCTCAGAGGGAGCGACCTACCACGGCTTGCTGGCCGGACTCGACGTCCCTTCCGATGTTCCCTACTCCGTCTCGATACCCGATCGGGAAGGCCGATTCGTTCTGACGGTACCGAAGGACGCGTGGGAGAAGAGTCCCCTATTCTTCGAAACTCAATTGACGAAGTTCATCGGGCAGGACAAGGCCCTGAAGGGCGGAGACGAGCTTCCCGTCGGATTCGTGCAGCCGCGCGAGCAAGACCCGAGAGTGGAAGCGACGATGTCTTGACTCCTCGTCTATTCATCCGGCAATTGCTCCGAGTAAAATCGAAACCAATTGCCGTAAATAAATTGTTCCACGTCCTCCTCCGGATAATGCTTAAGAAGAAGATTGACCAACCGGTCGTAATGTCCCGCATGCTCCAATCCGACGATCCATTCCCGAATTCCGTCGAAGTCGGAGCCGAAACCGATATGGCGCTTGCCGCCTAACGCGCAAACGTGATCGATGTGATGCAGAATTCGATCCATCGGGACCGGCTCCTCCTCGCTTACGAAAGGAGGAACGAACGTGATTCCCATTACGCCTCCGGTCCGGATGAGCGAGCCGATCTGGGCATCCGACAGATTCCTTAACCGGGGGCTGATCGTTTTGGCATTGGAATGGGAGGCGATGACGGGCTTGTCGGTCTCCTCCATTAGTTCCCAGAAGCCTTTCTCGGACAGATGGGAGACGTCCATGATCAAGCCCAGCCGGTTGCATTCCCGGATCAAGCCCCTTCCCGCCTCGGAGAAGCCGCCGTTTCTCGGCTCCAGGACGCCGTCCGCCGCCCAGTTGGCGCGGTTCCAGGTGATGCCGACGCTCCTTACGCCGAGGCGGTATAGAATGCGAAGATAAGTCAAGTTTCCGTGAAGCGCGTCTACGCCTTCCAAGGATAGAAGCGCTCCGATCCGCTTCTCGTTCGAGACGAGCCGCAAATCGGTTTTCGTGCGAATAAACCGCATTTGCGGTTCGTTTAGGATGCGCTCGTGGAACAGATCGATGCTTGCCAGGATATGCTTAAAATCGTCGGACCATCGTTCCGGCAAATACACGGCGAAATTTTGCACCGCGATGCCCGATGCCAGCATTCTATCCAACGTAACGTCCAGACCCTCTCGGCCATGGGCGAAATCCAGATCGGGATTCTCCAGCAGCTTGCTGAGCACGTCGCAGTGGGCGTCGAATATTCTCATGCGCTTGTCACCTGCCGCGGTAGGCATAGTCGGGTGTTCCGGCCTTGCCTTGCTCGACCGAACCGACCCGATCCGCGACGATCCCGCGATGGGGGGAGCGTACGCATACGGGATCCGTCGCCCGGGCGTCGCCGGTTAACTGAAAGGCTTGACAGCGGCAGCCGCCGTAATCCAGCTCGCGCCGCTCGCAGCTTCTGCAGGGCTCCGGCATCCAATCGTAGCCTCGATAAGCATTAAAAGAAGGGGAATCGTGCCAGATCCAAGCCAGCTCGCGTTCCTTCACATTCTCGAAGGTCAGCGACCGTATATCCGACGAAGCCGTGCAAGGCAGAACCCGCCCGTCCGGCGCTATCGTCAGCGACAGCCGGCCCCAACCGCCCATGCAGGGCTTCGGGAAATCTTCATAATAATCCGGTAAGATCCATATCAGTTCGATTCGGCGTCCGAAGCGTTCTAACGCCCTCTTGTAGGCGGCTTCGGCTGCCTGCAGCTGCTCCCTTCGCGGAAGCAATTCATTTACGTTGCGCAGAGCCCAACCGTAGTATTGGGCATTGGCCAACTCGAGACGTTCTGCTCCCCAATCCGCGCAAAGCTCGATAATCTCTTCGATCTGATGAAGATTGGCTCGATGGAGCACGACGTTCATATGCAGAGGAAGTCCGCGCTCGCGGATTCTCTGCGCGGCTTGCCTTTTCAGCTCGTAGGCTCGGAAACCGGCGATGGAATCGGCCAGCTCCGCCGAAGCGGCCTGCACGCTCAGCTGGATGCTGTCGATCCCGGCCTCCACGAGACGATTAATGCGTTCATCCGTCAATCCGACTCCGCTCGTGATGAGGTTAACATAGAGGCCTAATTCCCTGGCCCGGCGAACGAGCCGTTCCAGATCCGGGCGCAGAAGCGGTTCTCCGCCGGTAAAGTGGACCTGCGCGACGCCTAGATCGTTAGCCTGCTCCAACACGCTCAGCCACTCGCCGGTCGACAGCTCGCTCTCCCTTTTCTGCAGTTCGATCGGATTCGAGCAGTACGGGCAATGAAGCGGACATCGATGCGTCAGTTCCGCGGTCAAGGCATACGGCAAGCTTGCCGTCATCTCTCCAACCACCCCCTCTCCTCGGCGGAAGCGAGAAAGTCGACGATATCGTCCGCGAGTCCCGTTTGGCCGTATTTGGCCTCGAGCTCCTGGATCAGCTGCGCAATCGATCGATTCCCGTCGCATAGCCAGAGGATCGCTCCCGCCGCCTCGTTCAACTCGACGACCCGTTCCGGCAGCAGCAGCAGATCCGACTGCCGGGCTTTGTCGTATTTCAGGCGTCCCGGACTTCGCAGCCGCGGCCTCTCCGACAGCGCCCACGAGCTCATCGCTCGTTCTCTCCGATCGGATACGCCAAGCTTAACGCGTCCAGCAGCGCCCAGAGGACATCGCATTTGAACCGCAAGGCGCCTATCGCTTGTTCTTGCTCCCTTCGATCCCTGCATTCGCGCAGCACTAGGCTTAAGCCGTGATCCGCATCTCGCGGCGCCTGATAAAGCCGCGCTTGAAAATACGCAAGACCCTCTGGACGAATCCATGGGTACAACTGCTCGAATACGCCGATCCGCTTGGAGACGAGAGTAGGCGCGAACAGCTCCGTCAAGGAGGAGGCTACGGCAATCGGCCACGGCTCCAGCCTGCAGAAATTCACATAGGCGTCGACCGCAAACCGGACGGCTGGAAGCACGTGACGCTCATCCAGCATTTCCTCTCTAGGAATGCCCGCGGCTTCGCCCAAACGGATCCACGCCTCGATTCCGCCTTCGCCTCCTTCCCTTCCGTCGTGATCGATAATCCGCTGAATCCATTCGCGGCGCTCCTCGCGAGTCGGCAGCTTGGACAGGATCAGCGCGTCTTTGACCGGAATATTCTTCTGGTAGTAGAACCGGTTGGCGATCCAAGCCCGAACTTGCTCGGGAGACAGCTTGCCTTCATGCATGGCGATATGGTAAGGATGCTTGTCGTGATAGCGTTCCTCTCCGACTTGCCGCAGGCGCGACGTGAATTGTTCGTTCGACAGCAAATACGAGTCCAACCCTTAAACCTCCATTTCCATTCCGTCAAAACCTATTTCAATGCCCAGCTCCGCCAGAATTCGGCGTTCCGGGGAATCGTCGTCCAGCATCGGATTCGTGTTATTGACGTGAATATAAACTTTGCGCCGTGCCGGCAAACGCGCAAGCCGTTCAGCGCTTCCGTTCGGTCCGCCAACGGGAAGATGCCCCATATCGGAAGCATCCAGTTCGGAGACGCCGAGCGAGCGAAGCTCGTCGCCCTTCCAGAAGGTACCGTCCACAAAAAGGCAATCGGCGGCTTCCAGTTGACGTTCCAGCGACGGAGTCCAAGCCTCGATTCCCGGCGCGTAGACGGCGGTCCCGCCCGTTAGCCGGTCCGTGATTCGATAGCCGACCACCCAAGCTTCCTTCTGTTGATCCGGTTTCTTAGGTAGTTCGCCATAGACGTATCGAGGGGGCTTGTCGCCTAAATAAAACGGACATACCGATAATTGTCCCCCAAATAGTGGAAAAGATTCCTCCGGGTGCGCCTCTTGCCACCGAAAGCTCGCAAAGGGTTCAACGATTCGCCGAACCGGTAAGCCGTGCTCAAGCGCATGAAGAACCGGAGCGGTTGCGAATACTTCCATGGACGAGCCTTGCCGCAGCTGAAGAAGTCCGGTCGTATGGTCCAATTCCGCATCGGTCAGAAGAACGGCTTGAACGGGAGAACTCCGTAAGGAAGGCCCCGGGCGAAGACAGTCATGCGCAGCCAACTGAAAACCGATATCCGGGCTTGCATTCAATAGTGCCCATTGGATCCCGTCCGGGCTAACGGCTAGCGAATCATTGCTTCTGGCGCTAACGGACGGATCGCCGGATCTCGCTCGTCTGCAGTTGGCGCAATTGCAGTTCCATTGCGGCAATCCTCCTCCCGCAGCGGAGCCTAACACTTTAATGATCATGGACTCTCCCCTTTATAGAAGAGATGCCGGATTTCTCCGGCAAAAAGCGGTTACTTCCGATAAGCGTAGGCGGTTACTTCGGCGCAAATCTCGATGATCTTAAAAGCCGGCTTTACCCACATGGTTACACCTCCCCTCCGTTATCGCGGCGGGCAACCTGGTTCATTGTATGTCGGCATCGGGATGTCCAAGAAGCAAAAATAACGATGCGAAACCACGCCCGTTGCCCGAGCATGATCCGCATCGTTATTCTTAACGTTAATTTACTTGGTTTTCTTAACGCTCGCGCTCCGGATTGCGGCTGCGCATCCCGAAGAGTCCAAGCAGTCCGAGAAGCCCGAGCCAACCCCATCTGGAGCCATTGTTGGCGGTCGTTGCCGCCGCGCGATATCTGCCGTTCGTGTTCGTCGTGCTGTATCCCCGGAATCCGTCGGTCGTATTTCTTGTGTTATACCCTCGATATCCGTCGGTCGTAGTTGTAGTGCCGAGTCCTCGATATCCGTCGTTGGTAGTTGTTCCGGTGGCGTTCGTGTTTACGTTCAAAAATTGGGTGCCCGTACCCGTTCCGTAGACGCTGACGTCGCGATTCGTTGCCCGTCCGTCGACCGATTGACTATACATCCTCGTGCCGTCCGTCATTCCTTGCGTGGTGGTTCCCATTCCGTTACCTAGCCCGCCATTGCCTCCGTTTGCCGTGCCTGTGTAGGCGTATGCCGGTACCGCGAGCATCAAGGAGAGAGCAGCTACACTAATTCCGCTTACGACTTTTTTTCTCATGAGTATCCCTGCCTTTGGATGAGTTTAACCCTGCGGTTAGAGTCTCACGACGGCAGCGATCCTATTCATGGCTTGTACGAAGCGACCGACCGATATACTTTTTGCCTTATTATTCAGGATTTTCTATTCTCCCGAACGAGACCCTGCTGGGTAGGTTTTCGTTAATCATGGAACGATGAGCCTCAATTAATTTAGGGGCATTGATGACGGTCAGTCTGATTCCTTGTTGAACTTGCGGATCCAGCTCCTCTATTGCCTTGATCTCGTCGGTTTTCAGTAAATATATTCCTTTGAATTTCGCTTTTCTATTTTGATCTTTAATCGAAATAACACAATTAAACTCGTACTCCATCTGTTGACCATCATCATATTTATGGACTTTAAGCAACTCGCCGATAAACCAATCTTGCTCTTGCGTGAAGATTTTGATGTATTGCCCGATGTAAGCCGTTAAATCCAATGATTCCGCCTCCTTTTCGGGTTTAAAAAAGCTTTTACAGGAATGAGGAACATGCCTACAAAAATAAAGACAATAATGAAGTTTCCTTCTTCCGGGTATACTTACGACGAGGTGACTCAACTTGATTATCAAAATGATTTCAATCGCCCTTGTGGCCCTCCGTATAAATTCGCATAACCCCAACCAAGCAGCTCTTCAGATCTTTGACGTTAAGCAAGAGAAAGTAATCAAGCAAAGTCCTTTATCAAGCGATCTTCAGGAATCTATCATGCAACTCCTTCAATCGTCACCCGCCATTTACGGAAATATCGATATGAATCCTAAGTCCGGTCTAATCCTGCACGTCCAATTCGATAAGCCGGTTAAGTTATCTTCCGCTATCTATCCAGACTTAGTCAAAGAAGTTTATTTCTTTCTCGAGCCGGGCCTTCAACCGAAATCGTTGATGTTTTTTCAGTCCACCAAAAAATTCATTGTTGTTGTCCTTAAGGGAGACAGCAATAAATTCATTACACAAAATAACTTACCTTGAACTACCCATTAAAACGTTATCTATAGTTCCTTAACAAAAAACACTTCTCCGATATTACCTTCGTTTATTCCATTGATTATTCCGCATTCCTTAAATCCCATTTTCCTGTGCCATTCTTGAGGGGGGCTTTCATTTACTTGAGACGAACTATATATTTTTCTTAAGCCCTTACTCTTTAAATGCTCTTCAACATACTGTAACATTCCTTTTCCCAGACCTTTACCTCTATAATCAGGATGAACCATTATCAACCCTATATAAGGGAACTTCGACCATAAGAATTCCACCCTTAAATATCCGATTAAATCCTCATCGTCTTTGGCCAGAACAATTTCTTGGTTTTGCAGCTTCCAACTTAAAATATGTTTCGGAATATGTTGATCGCCTATTAGTACATCGTTTGAATCGCCTGAATTTCCAAATCTGATCGTAATTGACATTCTTGACGTTCTCCCTATTCCAATTATTTCTTAATGCGCTTTATGGGCAAGAATATTTATAAGCTTGCCAAACGGATCGCGGACAAAAAAACGCCGAACCCCCCAAGGCTCATCTACAGGACCGTATTCAATTCGAAATCCAGCGCTCTTCATGCGTTCCAAACAAAGATCTACGTTGTCAACTTCAATAGATAGATCAGGCGTAGGTGTCGACGATCCCCCCTGTGAAGCAAAACTAATTTGGACACTCGTTTCTTCCCTTGATCCGTAAGTTGCAATCCAGCCATGGTCCATCAATAAATCGAGCCCGAGCACATCCTGATAAAATGATTTCGCCGCGTCAACATTCCTTGTATCAATATTTGGGACTATTCGTTTGACTTTCATTTCTTACCTCCAACAATCAATTCAATATTTAACTTGCTCTTATTATCAGGTTTATTTTCTCTGGCCATCCGATACTTACGTGACTCATATGAATCTCCTTGTATTGATCATACTTTCCTCTGTATCCTTGATCTTCTACATAGAGTTTAATATTTTTCTAACGTTTTGCCGACTAGCTTTCTTGCAATGGGTCGAATGTCCCGATATGTCAATACGATATTATGCGCTGTTTCCGACTTCCTCGAGTTACATCCAGATTCGGTTTAATGTTGTTTCTTCTTCATTTTTGGGTTTGACAAGTTCATATATATCTGGATTCGTCAGCCTTTCCCATTCATTGAATCCATAACTATTATTATAATACTTTAATATCAACGACATTAGGTTTCCATGTGTCACAACTGCGATGTTCTTCTCTGTCCGACTGTATAATTCATTAATGACAGAAACTCCACGGGTCATCGCATCTCGTGATGATTCACCGCCTGGTAGCTTCCTATCTAAATCCTCATAGGACTCTCTAAGAGTCTCCATCCAATTTACCAATTCTTCCGTAGACAATACCCTCTCACATAACCGGTTATCCATATGTATCATTAAATTAAGTTTCTTAGCCAGTGGTCGAATTGAAGAAATGGCTCGTTCATATGAACTTGAAACTATATAATCAATTTGTTTCTCAGTCAGAAACTCAGCTAAATGTTTTGCTTGTATACGACCTTCGATCGTTAATTGGGCACCTGCTTCTTGACCATTGGCCTTACAATGTCTTATGAGATATATTCGCTTCAATGGAATCACCTCATACAATATGATTTTTCGTCAATTGCACATAACGGTCCTGTATCCACGACGCCCCACTCCCTTAAGGTTCCGGAGGAACCTGCCGCGACGCGGTTATGGAGTGCAGGTGTGTCCGGCTGAATAATCTTCCCTGCTACTGAAATGCCTCTTCGATTCCACTTCTAACTTCTTTGGACCGAGGGTCGAATGGCCCGAAGCGTGAACATGGTGTTATACGCCGGTTCGTTCTTCTTCGAAATGCATTCAAATCCCTTTTCTTGTGGTAAAATTAATATCATAGTCCTTGTTTCGGGAGGTCTCATTTATGAAGTGGTCTACAGTCAGAGAACATTACCCAGAAAAATGGGTGCTAGTTGAAGCTATCGAAGCTTCCTCACTTAATAGTCGTAGAATTATTGAAGAAATGTCCGTCATGTCAGATTTCCCCGATTCAAGACAAGCATGGACAGAGTATAAAAAATTTCACTTAGCTGAGCCTGATAGAGAGTTCTATATTTTCTTCACTGGAAATGAATCAATAGAGGTTATTGAACAGCCCTTTCTCGGTTTTAGAGGGAAACCATGAAGATTCAAATGCATAGTGGCCTCCCTACTGTTTCCATTAACTTGAAGTATAAATCAGGATCGATCAAATTAGAACATGTTTTAATTGATACTGGATGCTTAATATCAATCTTTGATACCGATCTTGTAGATTCTACAGGTCTCTATATTCAATCTGGCAACGGTAGTGCTGTAAGAATGTATGGTGTCGGTGGAAAAAGTGAAGTTTGCTATCAACAATCAGTATCCGATTTATACATTGACGATTATCAGTTAAATGATTTTGAAATCCAGCTCGGAATGACAAGAATACCATATGGATTCGATGCAATTTTAGGTATCGATTTTTTCAGTAAATTCAATCTTAAATTAGATTTTGATAGTTATTCTATTTATTGATCTTAACGAACTTGCGTATAACGTTCCCGTATTCACGACGTCCTACCGACTTAAGCGACCAACGGGAGTGGCCGCGTTGCGGTTAGTCGGTGCGGATGTGTCCGCTGAATCTGCTTCCCTGCCGATTTCATCTCGCGGACCGAGGGCCACAACGCCCGATGCGTGAATATGATGTTATATGAAGTTGGGGCCATCTTCGAAATACAAGCAAATTATCTTATGTAAGTCATTCTGCCAGAATCCCATCAACTATTAAGCTAAACGGTGCAGACACCGATTGCGGGTAAGTTCTCAGGGTTGTGATCTGCCTAAGTAATTCAAAATTCATTCTCATCGGGCAAAAAAACCGCAAAGTAGAAGAGTAAAGCAATAAAGAAAGCCCGTATATTCACGGACTAACCATTATTTGGGTAATATTACTTTGATGTTCGGTAAATAAACACGGATAGGATTATCCTCGCTAATATCATTATTAATATTACTAACGATCGCTCTTACATATTCTATTAATTCCTTCTTGGCCGATTCCATTCGATCAAATACAGTATATACATCAGACGTGTCTATAACAATCGTTCTTCCATGAGACACATCAAATGGAATTTTATCACCCTTACGTATAATTTGAACTGTTGGCAGCTGACTCATATGTCTAACTCCCAATTCATAAAATACATTTGGATTATTAAAAGAAAGATCCGCTATACAAAGCTGGGATTTAATTAGATTGTCAAAAATCTGTTGTGTTATTAACCCAGACTTTTCGATTTTATCCGCTCTTACAACCTTATAACCAAATGAATCAAGTACAGGTTGGATTAGGTGTTTCAATATTAAGTCTGAATGTTTTCTTTCAAGCGAACTATCTTCACCTATAGGGCAAATAACAAAACAAGTCTTTTCGTCACTTTCAAGAATATTTGTTGAATAACTTGTTATTTCTACCTCTTTAATCTCTTGAATTTTTACATCATCTTTTTCATTGTTTACTTTTAATGATGTTGCAACATCCAAATCTATTATATTTTTATCTAGTTTAGAATCTTTCCTTAATATCCCAGTATATTCAGCATTCTTTATAATTATTTCCTTTGCTTCTACTATTCTATCTCTAGGGACACCAAGTTTAGTTTCAAGAAGATTAGAAAAATAATTGTCTTGAGGTATAGGATGTTTATTATATTCCAGATAAAATTTACTAAGTACTGTCGGAGTCAATATTGCTTTAATTTTCGCCTCAAGGTCTTCTCCATCATATGTTGGAACTATGATTTTTCTTCCGGTTTCAGAAAGTAAATAGTCTCCCTTTTCATTTTTTGTAAGTAATCCGTACGCTTCAGATCCCCAAATCCCATATTTAGTGCTTTTTGTATGAACACTTGTCCCGAGAAGTTTGGCTAATTCTTCAAAAGAAATTGAACTATTTGCTACATTCTCATAAATTTGCTGAGCTATCGGAATTGTATCTTCTAACGTAACTCTTGGAAGTTCACTCTGAGGAAATGCTTTGCCCTTTCTCTTTTCTTTTGTTTCTTTCGAGGATTGTTCCCTGCTGAAATCATCAACAACTTCTTGATTTGTCTCCTCCGCCATATTATTACCTCCACGTGTTATATATGAATATCCTATCAAATTATCTATATATTGTTAATATTCATTTTTCGCTTTTGCCCCAATTACATATAACGTCCCTTGTATTCACGACGTCGATCCCCCCTAGATCGCTCCTATCTTAGGGGGATCGATGTGTCCGCCTGAATCGATTCCCCTGACTAATACTCCTGGCGGACCAAGGGGCGAATGCCTCGCAGCGTGAAAACGGTGTTATCTGTTGCATCTGTCTTCTTGAAAAAACTATCAAAATTCATTGTGTTTCAAAATAGATCATTTTTGTAAATAATCCAAATAGTTATTGCAATTGTTAAAACAATAATCAAAAGCATAAATAAAAAGGGGACATTCTTTTCAGTAGCTGTAAATGACTTGTATTTTTCTTTTCTCATTCCTTTTCCTAAAGCAATCCATTCGGCAGAATATATTTGTGCTCCTAAGGCTTTTTCTAACCTTAGAATTACGTCAAATTTCGCTTTGTTTAATTTTCCGTAGTTTTCTATTAAATTCTTCCATGAATTACATAGTAGAATCCCTACACCTGCAAAACCATACAATATAAATATGGAATCACCATTCAGGGTTCCCGTACTTGCAAATAAACCTGCAACTGCAAGGAGACTTCCAATTACAGTAATAAAGAATGCGTTCGTTGCTTGTCTTCTTTGAATTAATTGTTCAGAAGACTGCACCATCAACTTATATAATTCCATGGTGTTATCGGTATTTGATGAAAAACAGTCTTCAAATTCATCTTTCATATTATATACAGTTATTAATCTTGAAATTGCTTCATCATTATTTTTTTCACTAAGTTCAATAATCTCTTTTTTGGCTTCCTCAGCTTTATTTAATTCCCATAAAGCATTGGGTGATTCTTTACAGTGTTGTAAATTGTATACTACAACAATTTCCGAATTATATATTTCATCAATCGCCTTTGCTTTCCAACTCCCATTTCTATAACTATCTAAAAACACTGGTTGAAGATTGATTTTTGCATTTCTAGAGAGTTCCTTAATAAGTTCTCTAGCCTTCTTATTATCTTCAAATCTATGGATAACAAATATTTTCATACAATGAACTCTCCTCAACGTTGTCCGGCAATTAGTTTTTTTAGATTATCCCATGTCCATCTATAAAGTTTATCAGATGATGTAGCTGTCTTGGGTTTTGAACATGGTTTATCTGTATATGCTGCTAAAAGGAAATACGGTTTCCCCTTTTCTTTAGCGATTGTCAACTCTGCTGCAACACCATCAGCAGTATGGGTTTTTGTTCCACAAAGTACAACAACCACATCAACATTATCCATTCTACGACGAACTTTCTCCTTCCAGTCACCTGTTAAATGAGCCTTGACTGAATTATCTTTGAATTCAAAAGGACTATCTGGAAGGTTAGCTTGTCCAGTTAACATACGCTTTGTACCTTCATCATTATCAATATCAAAACTAATAAATACTCTTTTTTTCATGTGTTATCATCCTTTACTATTATTTTTACTTAATTGCAGATGTTTCAGATAACATTCCTGTATCCACGACGTCCCACCGACTTAAGGCTCCGTTAGGAGCCGGCTGCGCTTGCGCAGTTTGTCGGTGTGGATGTGTCCGCCAGATTCCACTTCCATGCCTTTCTTCTTCGGGCGGACCGAGGAGCCACCAGGCTCCGAAGCGTGGATATGATGTTATGTGCTGTTCGATTCTTCTTCGAGTTCCCTTCTAATAATCAATTCATAATTTGTAATATCTAATTTTTCTATTATAGGCTCTGAATCAGCTCTTAATATCTCTAATTCGTTAATATATCCATCAACTACGTGTAACAGGATCATAACTGGTTCATTTCGTTCTTTCACATTAATTTCAACTGGCACTCGAATATGATGTGGGAACTTATTTATATCATGTGGAACAGTAAGATTGATACTTAAACACCCACATTTACAGCGTCCATTAACCTTTGTTTTGACTATCTGTTCTTTTAGTATGTTTCTACCTTTGAAAGGTTTACTTAATAATAATGTTAATATTTCTATTTCAAATTCATTCAATTCTCTTTCTTTTTCGAACCATTCCTGAAGGTGAGAGTAATCCATTATTATCCTCATTTCTTAGGAACCTATTTAGTATTAATCGAATTGCACATAACGTCTTTTCTACGAACTACATATTTCCTACAAAATTTCGATTATTTACGATCTAGACTTTATCCTATATTTTACATTGGCTATTGCAATTCTTCTAGGGCCGTTTCGATATTTAAGGTAACATTTACATTTTTAGGTCTTTAACTTCATGCTAACTCCGTTGCTGTAGGTGATATTTCATGTATAAAAACTGAATTGACCTCCAAAAAAAGTAGAGTCCATATAATTGTG
>NZ_JACJVQ010000031.1 GCF_014212135.1 Cohnella thailandensis | reverse complement strand
CGTCTAAGGCGGCGCGCGGCGGCAGGAGACGGCGCAGCGCGAGCGCGTTGAGCAGCGCGGCCGAGCCGTAGGCGGCAAGCGCGGCGACGGCTGCGCCGTCGATGCCGAAGCCGGGCGCGAGCAGCGCGTTGAGCGCCGCCTTGATCAGCGCGGCGACGGCGAGATGCACGGCGGGCGAACGAAGGTCGCCGAGCCCTTGCAGCAGCGAGGCGCCGATCGCCTGGAGCGTGCCGCCTAGCGCCGCGAAAGCCATGATCGCCATCGCCGTCGTGCCTCCCGCATCGGCGAACAACGCTATGTTGACCGGCCGGGCGAGCAGGGCGAGCCCAAGGGCGGCGGCGCCGCCGAACCACCAGCCGAGGCGAAGCGCGAATGCCGCCTGCCGCCGCTGGCCGCCCAGGTCCCCTCGCGTCCGAGCCGCCGTCAACGCAGGGACCAGGGCGCCGGAAGCGCCGCCCGCCGCCATGACGATGAGCTGCAGCAGCGCGATGCCGCGGTTGTACTCGCCGAAGGAGGCCATCGCCTCGGCCGCCGTGGAGCCGGCGCTCTGCAGAAGGCGCGGCAGCGTGAAGGCGTCGATCAGCCCGAAGAGAGGCGCGACGATCGAGCCGGCCGCGACCGGCAAGGCGACGGCAAGGATTCGGCGAAGCAAGGCTCCTCGGGATTCCCTCTCGGTCCTTGGCGGCGAGGAAGCGGCTGCCCCGGAGCGAGCCTCTGACGGAGCCCGAGGCCCTGAAGCCTTACGCTCCCGCCAGAGCATCGCGGCCATAACCGCCAGCCCGGCGGCTCCGCCGATCGCAAGCCCGCCGTGAACGGCGGCGGCCGTCGCTCCGGTCGACCATGCGTGATCGACCGCCAATAGCAAGGCGACCAGCATAAACGCGACGCGGGCCGTCTGCTCGGAGAGCTGGGACACGGCGGGGCCCAGCATCCGCATCCGGCCTTGGGAGTAGCCCCTAAGCGCGGCGGTCATCGGGGCGAACAGCAGCGCCAGCGAAGAGGTGCGAATCGCCTGAGCCGCCTCCTGGACGCCCATCCACTCCGCGAAGAGATCCGCCCCGAGCAGCAGAATCGCGAAGGCGATCAGACCGCTGGCGGTGAGAACGACCAAGGAGTAGCGGAGCACCCGCCGAATTCCGGCCTCGTCGCCATCCGCCGCCCGCTCCGCGACAAGCACGGATACCGCGATCGGAACGCCTGCCGACGCGAGCGTCATCCACATGACGGCGAGCGAATAGACGGCGCTGTAGAGACCGAACACCTCGTCGCCCGCCAGGTTCTGCAGCGGAATCTTCTGGAAGGTGCCGATCAGCTTCGAGAGCAGAGCGGCCCCTCCCAGGAGAGCCGCGCTCTGCCAAAGGGCAGAGCTCCCGCCTGCGGATTTTCCCCTATCCGTCTTCATGGAGCATTCCTTTCCTAGGTAGCGAACGCAAAGATTGGTTAACCATCCATGAAGCATTATAACACAAACCTCGGGAAGGCTCGTCCGACTCGCCGGTCCGAAGCGGCTTGCCCATGACGGTCCCCGCCCGCGCAGCCATAATGAAAAAGCTCCGCCGCCAAGTGAACGAACCACCTCCGGGAAGCTTTTATCGTTTATGGGGAATACTCGGATCTCAGGCGAGTTTTGTCCGTTCTATTGCTCCATCTGCTTGGCCAGGAAGCCGGCCGCCGTCTCGACCATCTTGCTCTCCAGCTCGCCCATCTTAACGTTATCGTCCTTGCTGATCAGAATGACCGTTCCGATCGGATCGCCGCCCGCCACGATCGGCGCCATCGCGAAGGAGCTGAACGTCTCCGCGTTGTCGCGAAGGATCTCGTAGCTGCCCGACTGCGATTCGACGATGATTTTGCGGTTGTCCATGCAATTCTCGAGCATGCTGCCGACCGGCTTGTCTATATACTCCTTCTTCGAAGCGCCCGCCACGGCGATGAAGGTATCCCGGTCCGAGATAATCGCAGTATGGCCCGTGCTCTCGTATAACGATTCGGCATACTCCTTGGCGAAGTCGCCCAGCTCTCCAATCGGCGAATACTTCTTGAGAATGACTTCCCCGTCCCGGTCCACGAAGATCTCGAGCGGATCCCCTTCGCGAATGCGGAGCGTGCGGCGAATTTCTTTTGGAATAACGACCCGACCGAGGTCATCAATGCGACGTACAATCCCGGTTGCTTTCATAGCTCGTGTTGCCCCACTTTCTTGGATGTGATTAACCCTGGAATCAGCCTGCCGCTTGCGGACGTTTACGAACGTTAGGCTTGTATGACGAACCGTTGACCATTGGTTAGAAAAGTGACCTTGAACTTGGGCATAGTATTCAACCCCTCCCAATTTCTTATGCGCTTGCCCACCGATGGAGATTAACGTCAAATAAGGCCGCCTAACGCCGGAACGGCGCCGGACAAAGGCTGCTCTTCCGGGTCCGATTCCATTATTTGTAGCACCTGCTTGCTGCATTGTCCTTCCGTAGGAGCCAAACTCTTACCTCGCTCTTTATTGAATTCGGAAGCCATTCCCAGTTTAAGGGGGCCGGGCCGAATCGTCTGAATTGTGCATTATCTATTACCCCCTTCCATATTGTGGCGAATCAGTCGACCGGTCTCCCTAGAGAAAAAAAAAGACACGCAGGCGTTTCCCTGCGTGTCTCCGATCGATCATCCGATTCCTCCTTTTATACGGAGGGGTTGCGCGACCTAGGCGATTATTGTCCTGCTGACGCCGACGGGCTGGCGGACGCTTCCGGGCTCGCCGGCGCCGATGCCGACGGGGATGCGGACGGCGAAGCGGAAGCCGTTGCGCTTGCCGAAGCCGAAGGGCTGGCGCTAGGCTTCGGCACGTCCATGCTCTTGATCAAGCCCGGCAGCTCGTCCGTCATGAACTTGTCGATGATCTCGCCGCTGAGCGTAGAGAGAATCGTCTGCTTGGACTCCTCCAGCGTGCTCGTGCCGCGGGCCTCGACCTTGATCACGTGGTAGCCGTATTCCGTCTCGACCGGATCGCCGATCTCGTTAAGAGGCTGCGTGTTCGCGGCATTCTTGAACTCCTCGACCCATTGGTCCGGGTTGGCCTTCTCATACAGACCGCCGTTCTCCGCGGTGGCGGTATCGTCGGTGTATTCCTTCGCGAGAGCGGTCCAATCGCCGCCGTCGACCAGCTTCTGCTTGACCTCTTGGGCCAGTTTAAGCGCGTCCGCCTTCTCGCGGGTCTTGCCTTCCTTATCCGTGAAGCCGATCAGGATGTGGCGAACGGTCGCGTATTTGAAAGAATCCTTATTCTCGTCGTAGTAGGTCGAGATCTGCTCGTCCGTTACCTTGAGATCGGCATCCTTCGACGCGATCGTCTGGGTCGTGATGAACGACTTCATCTGATCGTAGGTCAGGTCGCCTTCCTTCATGATGTCCTCGATCGACTTCTTCGTGTCCGCGTCCAACGCTTCGATCTGATCCTTGATCGTAGTGAAATTCGTGTTCGCTTCTTCCGTTCCTTGGGTCTTGGCTTCCTCCGTCGCGCGGGCGCTCAGGATCTTCATGCCGATATAGGAGCTAAGAACGCTCTCCTGAACGGAATCCTCGTCTATGATGCTCGCATAATAAGGATTCATTACCTTCATAAAGGTTTTGTATTGCTTGAATTCGCTTGCGGTTACTTGTCCGCCCTCGTATTCGCCAACGACCTTGTCTTCTTTCTTGCCGCAGGCGGCCGCCAAGCAGACGAGCAGTACGACAGCCAGCAGCGTAATCGCAAACCGGCTATACGAACTGCGCTTAGGGTGCGACATCCTGTAATTCCCCCTTAATTTTGGTCACTTCTTTGTATTGTACCAGAAACTCTTCGACAAATGCCAACATCGAATCTTCGTCCATTCCGCGGACGAACAGCTTCATGGTCGGCTGGGGGGACATCGCTTGCAGCTGCAGCTTGCCTTTGAGCTTCTGCTCAAGAGCCTTTAGCTTCGTCTCGTCCATATGCTCGCGGCGGCGGGCCTCGATCTTGATCAGAACCTCGTCGCCCCGCTTATTGATCGATTCGACTCCGTACTGACGACCGTACACCTTCAATCTCGCTACCGCCAGAAGATTCAGGACGGACTTCGGCGGATCGCCGAAGCGGTCGGTCAGCTCCTCGAAGATATCGTGAACGTCGTCCAGGGAAGCGGCCGCCGCCACTTTCTTGTAGATCTCGATTTTCTGAATGCTGTCGTAAATATATTCGGGCGGCAAGTATGCATCCACGCCGAGATCAAGCTGCGTGTTGACGGGAATGTCCGCCAGCTCTTGACTGCCGAACTGCTCCAGCTTGCGAGCTTGAATCTCCTCGGCCAGCATCTGAGAGTAGAGATCGAAGCCTACCGAAGCGATAAAGCCGTGCTGTTCTCCGCCGAGCAGGTTGCCTGCGCCGCGAATGGACAGGTCCCGCATCGCGATCTTGAAGCCCGACCCCAGCTCGGTGAATTCCTTGATCGACTGCAGGCGCTTCTCGGCGACTTCGTTCAGCACTTTATCCCGTTGATAGGTGAAGTAAGCATATGCGATCCGATTCGAACGCCCCACCCGTCCGCGCAGCTGATAGAGCTGGGATAAGCCCATCTTGTCCGCATCATGGACGAGCAGCGTGTTGACGTTCGGAATATCGACGCCTGTCTCGATGATGCTCGTGCTGACGAGAACGTCGAACTCGCCGTCCAGGAAGTCGAGGATCGTTCTCTCCAGCTCCTGCTCCGACATCTGGCCGTGCGCGACGGCGACGCGGGCGTCGGGAACGAGCGCGTTGATCTGCTCCGCCATCTGGTAAATGCCCTGCACCCTGTTGAAGAGGAAGTAAACCTGGCCGTCCCGGGCCAGCTCTCTCTCGATCGCCTCGCGGACGAGGGTCGGGCTGTACTCGACGACATAGGTCTGCACCGGGAACCGATTCTCCGGGGGAGTCTCGATGACGGATAAATCCCGCACGCCCAGCATCGACATATGCAGCGTTCTCGGAATCGGCGTCGCCGTCAGGGTCAGAACGTCGACGTTCGTCTTCAGCCGCTTCAGCTTCTCCTTATGGGAGACGCCGAACCGCTGCTCTTCGTCGACGATCAAGAGGCCCAAATCCTTGAACACGATATCCTGGGAGAGAAGCCGGTGGGTTCCGATGACGACGTCGACGGTCCCCGCCTTGACTCCCTTGATGGTCTCGTTCTGCTCCTTGCGCGACCGGAAGCGGCTCAGCACCCTTATCTGGAACGGATAGCCGGAGAACCGCTCGCGGAACGTCTCGTAGTGCTGCTGAGCCAAGATGGTCGTCGGCACCAGGATCGCCACCTGCTTGCCTTCGATCGCCGCCTTGAATGCCGCCCGTACCGCCACCTCGGTTTTCCCGTAACCGACATCCCCGCACAATAGACGGTCCATCGGCCGGGCAAGTTGCATGTCCTTCTTGATCTCTTCGATCGCGCGAAGCTGGTCCGGAGTCTCGTCGTACGGGAACATCGCTTCGAACTCTTGCTGATAGGCGGTATCCTCGCCGAACGCGAACCCCGTCGTCGCCTGCCTCTCCGCGTACAGCTTGATCAGATCGTCCGCGATATCCTTGACGGAGGAACGGGCTTTGGACTTCACCCGGTTCCATTCGGCGCCGCCGAGCTTGCTGACCTTCGGCTCCTTCTCGTCGGAACCGACGTACTTCTGAATGAGATCGAATTGCTCGACCGGAATGGAGAGACGGTCTCCCCCGGCATAAACGACATGCAAATAATCCTTATGGATTCCATTGATTTCGAGCGTGCCGATGCCCAGGTACTTGCCGATCCCGTGGTTCTGGTGAACGACATAGTCTCCGACCTTCAGCTCGGTATAGCTCTTGAGCCGCTCGGCATTGTCCATCCGGCGGTCTACGCGCCTGGCCTTGCGCTGCTTCTGGGTGAACATCTCGCCTTCGGTAATCACGATGAGCTTTACGGAAGACAACTCGAAGCCGCTCTGCAGGTTGCCCTCCGAAATCTCCGGAAGCTCGATATGGTAATCCTCGAGCACTCTTCGCATCCGGTCCGCCCGCTCCGCGTTGCCGGCCAGCATAACGATATGGCTGCCGCTCTTGCGCCAGCGCTCCATCTCCGTCTTTAGAACGTTCATCTGCCCGTGGAAGTTCTGCATCGAACGGCAAACGAAGTTCACGATATTCTGGGGCTGCGTATGAGGAATCTGGCGGACGAAGAGCGACAGGTAAACGATCTGGAACGCTTTCGGATACAAGCTCTGCTCCGCGTTCATGGCAAGGACGAAGCCGGGCAGCGACTTGCCTTGCTGAAGCAGATGGGTCGTCCATTCCATTTCGTCCCGCTCCAGCTGACGCGCGGTCTCGTTCAGGCGGTTCGGCTCATCCATCAGAAGCAGAGTGTCCTTCGGAACGTAATCCAGCAAAGTCTGTCTCTCTGGATAGAGCAAGGAGATATATTTATAGATTTCGGAGAAATACATATTTTGTCTCAAGAAATCGATTTCCCGGGCAATTTCGCCCTGCAGCTTCTCCTTGGCCTGGCGATCGGCCATCTTGGACAACTGGATGTCCAGAAGCTCGCTCGCATGCTGCGCCGCGTTGGCGAACCGCCGGGTGTCGGCGATGATCTCGCGGCATGGGCGCACCTGGAACGTATCGAGCTTGTCGATCGACCGTTGATCCGCCGGATCGAACGTCCGGATCGAATCGATCTCGTCGTCGAACCATTCGACCCGAACGGCCACGGGCGACGTCAGCGGGTAGAAGTCGGCGATTCCTCCCCGAACGCTCATATGCCCCTTCTGTTCGACGCGGTCGACTCTCTCGTAGCCGAGTCCGACCATTTTCTCGAGAAAATCGTTCATCGGCAAAGAGTCTCCGACCTTAAGCGAAATCATCGCTTGCGAGATCGTCAAGCGGTCGGGCTGGAAGCGCCGAACGCCGGAGAAGGGCACGACAACAACCCCGCGGAAGCCTCCCGCGAGTTGAATCAATACATCCATTCTTCTTGCCGAGGTCTCGGGACTGGAGATCGCCGTCTCGGCCGCAATCAGCTCGTTCGCCGGATAAATCAGAACCTCTTCCTCGGACAAGCATTCCTGAAGATCCTCCGCCATCTTCTGCGCGGAGAACATGTTATGCGTCACGACGAGCATCGGTCTCTGCAGCTCGCGATACATCGCGGCGATCATGACCTGCCGTGCGGAACCGGACAGTCCGGCGACAAGCTGCTCGCGCATGCCTCCTCGGACTCCCGACAGGACGGAGACCAGCTCGGGATCTGTGGCAAACGTATTTATAAGCGCCTTCATTACGTTTCCCCTTTCAATTTCTGGCACCAAGCAAAAACCGCCTTCGACGTCCATTGACGCCGATGAAGCTTGCGTCGGTTCGGCATCCGACCATCCAAATGATAGCTTCGTTCATAAAATTCCCAACCGCTTGCCGAGTGCAAACTTGCGCGGACATCCAAAAAGAAGCCCCGGCACATGCCAAGGCCTCGCTATCGTCGTTAGATCATTGGAGCGGATTCGATTGCAGGACCAGCTCCGGATGGCTCTCCAAGGTTTGACTGCAGTATTCGCAAATGACCTGTACAGTCGCGTCCCCGTTGGAATTATACGATATTATACGCTTTCGCTCTTCGGGGGTCAAGAAATGGAAGCCCAGTCTGTAGTCTTCTACTTGAATCGAATTCAAGCTTCCAAGCGGCATTCGGCAATGCCTGCATACGTAGTTTACAGCCATATATGTATGCCTCCTGAAGGTAGGGTATGCGGGCGGCGCCGCATTACCTTCAGTATGCCCGGTTCATTCCGATATTAAGCGCGGTTCGCCATGGACCGTTCCCGAATTCAATCTCCTTGCTTACCGTTGAACTTCGCCATCGATTGATCGAACGGGTGCGAGAGAGCGAACTCTATCGCATCGCACGCCTCCTCTATCATTCGACGAAGATCGGCCTGCTCCGCCTTCGCGAACGGCGCTAGAACGAAATCGACGACGGGCTGCCCGTTCTTCGGACGCGAGATTCCCATGCGCACTCGATTGAAGGTCTGGGTGCCGACGTGCTGGATGATGGATTTGATCCCGTTATGGCCCCCGGCGCTGCCCTGGTACCTCAGACGAATCCGTCCAAGGTCCGTATCCAGGTCGTCGTAAACGACGATCATGTCCTCCAGTTCGACTTTATAGAAATCCATAAAAGCCCGAACCGACTCTCCGGACAAGTTCATATACGTCATCGGCTTGATTAACGCAACCTTCCGGCCGTCGACGCGCGCCTCTCCGACCAACGCCTTGCACTTGCTTTGGCTAACCGCGGTTCCCCATCTTCTGGCCAGCTCGTCGATAACCATGAAGCCGGCATTGTGCCTCGTAGCTTCATAAGCGGATCCGGGATTGCCTAATCCCACTATCCATTTCATGCGAATATTCCCCCGCTCTTCCCGAATAGAATTTCATCGTTGTGCTTCTAAGCCCAAGAAAAAAATAGGGCCCGTTGCAACGAATCGTCACTCTGCCGTGTCATTAGAAGTACAACCATTTTTCCGATCGAAAGAGGGTATCGATGATGTACTTGAACGGACAAATGATATTCGATGATTGTCATTTCTTGGACCACATGGCCGCGGATGTCCCCATTCAGATCTACCGGGGCACCATCCATAAGGACATCGGCTTCATCGAATATTATGGCAAAGAATTCGTCAAGGTCAACAGCATCTTGTACAGCCGCAAGCAATTTACCTTCATCTCTCGACCCGGATACTGACGCATAAAAAAATAAAGAGTGCGGAACGATCGAATCGTCCGCACTCCTTCTGGACAACGCGCAGCCGCGCGAAACGCCGGGGTTGGCTTAATCCTTCTCGACGGCCAGCGCGGCGCGCTCGTGGTTCTCGTTCTCCTCCGCCGCATCGTCCATCGCTTCAAGCTCATCCTCGCTGCGTTCCTTCTGAGGCGCGAGCACGGCGACGACGACCGATTCGGGCTCCATGGCCGCGCTGACTCCGGCGGGAAGCTTGAGATCTCCGACCGTAATATGGTCTCCGATTCCGAGCGAGCCGATATCGACCGGAATCGAGGACGGAAGATCCTTCGCGACGCATTCCACTTCCAGCTCATGCAGGATGGCTTGAAGCATGCCGCCTTCCTTCTCCCCGGGGCTTACTCCTTGGAAATCCAATCGAACGAACGATTGAATAGACTCGTTTAAGTTAACATGACGGAAGTCCACGTGAAGGACTTGTCCGCTGATGGGATCCCGTTGAAGATCGGACAGCAGGACCGAGCGGCTGCCTTGTTCCGGAACTTCGAGTTCCAGAATGCTTCTCGCATTCCCTCTAAGCAGAGCCCCGAGCTCCTTGGCATCCAGCGCGATAGCGGAGCCTGTCCCCAATTCCTTGCCATAAACAACGCCCGGAACCTTCCCTTGCTTCCGCAGCTGACGCAAGGCGCTCTTCGTGGATGGCTGGCGTGCTTCGGCATGTAACGCTGTACTCATAAGGTTATCCCTCCAGACGGTGATATACCTATTAGTACCCGTTACCGACCAAGCCTAAACATCCTTTATACGTGCGGCTCGAACAGCTTGCTGATCGACTGCTGCTCGTGAATGCGGACAATCGCTTCCGCGATAAGCGGAGCTACCGACAGCACGCGCAGCTTCGTCGAAGCGGAAGGATCCCTGAGAGGAATGGTATCCGTTACGACAACCTCGCTGATCGGAGCGGCCTCCAGACGCTCGAGGGCTTTGCCCGACAGCACCGGGTGCGTACAGCAGCAATAGATCTCGCGAGCTCCGGCTTTCTTAAGGGCCTCGGCCGCCAGGCTGATCGTGCCCGCGGTGTCGATAATGTCGTCGATGAGAATCGCCGTGCGTCCGGAAACGTCGCCGATGATGTTCATGACCTCGACGACGTTCGGCTCCGGACGGCGCTTGTCGATGATAGCCAGCGGCGCTTGAAGCTCGTCGGCCAGTCGGCGGGCGCGAACGACTCCGCCGTGGTCGGGAGAGACGACGACCGGAGCAAGCAAGCCCTTGCTCTGGAAGTAATCGCCCAGAATCGGAACTCCCAAGAGATGATCGACGGGGATATCGAAGAAGCCTTGGATCTGCATGGCGTGCAGGTCCATCGCGATCACGCGGTGGGCTCCCGCCGTCTCGATCAGGTTGGCGACAAGCTTCGCCGTGATCGGGTCGCGAGAACGGGCTTTGCGATCCTGCCGAGCGTAGCCATAGTAGGGAACGACGACATTGATGGTCTTGGCCGAGGCTCTCTTCAAAGCGTCCACCATAACGAGAAGCTCCATCAGATGCTCGTTGACCGGCTGCGAGGTAGACTGCACGACATAGACGTCGCAGCCGCGTACGCTCTCGTTTAGGCGAATATGGATTTCGCCGTCGCTGAATCTTCTCATCTCCGCATCGCCGAGAGCAATTCCAATGTTGCGCGCGATCGCTTCAGCTAGTCTTGGATTGGAACTGCCTGCGAACAGCTTGAGAGTTGAATCTGGGTAAGACATGACGCACCGCCTTAATTACTTTTATAGGATTATTTACGATAGAGAGAAATTATTGTTTCTTTTCTTTCTGGGCGCGCGCTCTGGCGCGAAGCTTCTCGGCATAGCCAGGCTTGTTTACCTGACGCTCGCGGGCGATGGCGACATCGTTAGCTCCGACATTCTGCGTAATGGTAGAGCCCGCGACGACATAAGCGCTTTCGCCGACGGAGACGGGAGCGATCAGATTGACGTTGCTGCCGACAAAAGCGTTGTCGCCGATCTCTGTTCTCGATTTATTATAACCATCGTAGTTGGCGGTAATCGCCCCGCATCCGATGTTGACGTTCGCGCCGACGCTTGCGTCTCCGACGTAGCTAAGATGCGGGATCTTGCTGCCTTCTCCGATGACGGAATTCTTCACTTCGACGAAATCCCCGATCTTCACTTGGTTGGCGAGCTTGGTCCCCGGGCGCAAGTAAGCGAACGGTCCGACCGAGCAGCCTTCTCCGATCTCCGCTTCATCGGTTACCGATTGCCGGATGACGGAGCCGTCTCCGACCGCGGTGTCCTTCAATTCCGCGGAAGGTCCGATGACGCAGTCCGAGCCGATGACCGTCCGTCCCTTCAGCACGGTTCCCGGATAAATGACGGTATCCGAACCGATGGTTACCTCCGACTCGATATACGTATTCTCCGGATCGATCAGGGTAACTCCGTTCGTCTGATGGGCCCTGGCGATCCGGCGGCGCATGAGGCGCTCCGCTTGCCCGAGAGCGATTCTATCGTTCACGCCGATTGCTTCGGCCGGATCCTCCGACTTATAGGCGGAGATCCGATTGCCTTGCCTCTGCAGAATGCCGATCACGTCGGTCAGGTAGTATTCGCCCTGCGCGTTCTGGTTCGTCACCTGGGAGAGCGCGTCGAACAGCTTGCGGTTGTCGAAGCAGTAGGTACCGGTATTAATCTCCCGAATAGCCGCTTGCTCCGGCGAGCAATCCTTCTGCTCGACGATGCTATGAACTTCTCCGGATTCTCCCCGGATAATCCGGCCGTAGCCGGTCGGCTCTTCCAGTTCCGCCGTCAGAATCGTTGCCGCGGAGCCTTCTTTCTCATGAAGGGCGATGAGCGCTTCGAGAGTTTCCGCCGTGACGAGCGGAGTGTCTCCGCAGACGACGATGGCAACGCCGTCGAGATCGCCCAATTGGGATTTGGTCTGCAGCACCGCATGTCCGGTTCCCAGCTGCTCGGCTTGCAGAGCGTATTCGGCGGAGTCTCCGAGATGCGCCATGACCGCCTCGGCCCCATGTCCGACGACGACGACGGCCCGCTCGCAGGACGCCTTCTTCACCGCTTCCACTACATGGCTCACCATCGGTTTGCCGCATACGGGGTGGAGCACTTTATATAGTTTGGATTTCATTCGTTTGCCTTGTCCGGCCGCTAATACGATAGCCAATCTTCTCAAGCAACGAGACCTCCTTTTTCCTTCTTCCAGCCGGCGTCCGCGCAACAACGTCCGGGATTCGCCGTCGGCATTTCTGCTTATCTCTTCACAATCTCTAAAGTTTAGCTTATTCTAACGCAAATGAAAAGAGAGCCCATGTAGAGCTCTCTCTTAAGAAATTCTCATATCCATTCTCTGTATGATTCCTGTTAAGCGCCTTCGACCAATACTTCTTCGTCTTGAGCAGCCCGTTCGTACTCCGCCAGAACGGCGGATTGGATTTTCTCGCGTGTGCCGGAGGAAATGGGGTGAGCAATGTCACGGAACTCACCGTCCGGTGTCCGCTTGCTCGGCATTGCCACGAACATCCCATTGTTGCCGTCGATCACTCGGATATCATGAACGACGAACTCATTGTCAATGGTAATGGAAGCAATAGCCTTCATGCGCCCCTCGGAATTAACGCGGCGGAGCCTCACATCTGTAATTTGCACTTGTGTTCACCACCTTTGCCCCTTCGGAAGACTTGGTGTAATATTCCACATTACCGTGCAAATTCCTTCTTTTTATTGGAAAATTAATGGTCGAATTTGAAATTATTTTTTGTTAGGTTTACCCTTCGACAGGGATTGTCGAAATAACCTCGATTTCGACAAGAACATCCCTCGGAAGCCGCGCCACTTCTACGGTTGAGCGTGCGGGAGTATGCTCCGAAAAATAGGTGGCGTAGACCGAATTGAACGTCGCGAATTGGTTCATGTCCTTCAGGAATACGGTCGTTTTGATGACGTTCTTGAAGTCCGCTCCGACGCTCGCGAGGACGGCTTTAAGATTCGAGAGCACCTGACGGGTTTGCTCCTCGATTCCGCCTTCTACGAGAACTCCGTCCGGCGTCAGCGGAATCTGTCCCGAAGTGAACAGAAGATCGCCGTAACGCACGGCCTGGGCGTAAGGGCCGATCGCGGCCGGAGCCGCATCCGTAGAGATCGTTCCAAAGATAGTCATTATTGTTCCTCCTTAAAGAAATTCCCGGGTTGAACCGTAATATGGCGAGTCTTCAAATCTACCTCCGTCAGCCGAGCAAGCGAGACATAATCGTGAAGCAGCCTCTCTTCGTTATCGATCTCCCCGGATTCCACGAATACGCCGACTCCGGCGACGACCGCCCTGAACTCGTGCAGCAGGTCGATCATCCCTTGAATGGTTCCGCCCGCCTTCATGAAGTCGTCGATGATGAGCACTCGGGATTGCTCCCGAAGCCCGCGACGGGCAAGAGACATCGTCTGAATCCGTTTGGTCGAGCCGGAGACGTAATTGATGCTGACGACCGAGCCTTCGGTAACCTTGTGATCCCGTCTGACGATCACGACCGGAACGTTCAAGAACAAGGACGTCGCGTAAGCGAGCGGAATCCCCTTCGTCTCGACGGTCATGATGGCGTCGATCTCGCGATCGGCGAACGCGGTGGCGAACATCTGGCCGGCTTCTTGAAGCAGAGCCGGCTGTCCGAGCAAGTCGGTCATGTATAGATAGCCGCCAGGCAGCAGCCGATCCGGCTGCTCCAGCTGACGGCACATTTCCTTGATTTTCTCCAAGGCCATCGCCTTGTCGCATCGGGGGATGAAGCGAACCCCGCCCGCCGCTCCCGCCAGCGTATGCAAATCCCCGATCCCTTCGCCTTCGAAAACTTCCTTGATGATGGCCAGATCCTCGCTGATGGAAGACTTGGCCGATTGGTAGCGATCGGCGAAGGCTGTCAGAGATATTAACGTATGGGGACGGGCTAATAAGTATTGAGTCATCTCCACAAGCCGCGCGCTGCGTTTCAACTTTTTCACAATTCCTCTCTCCCGTCCCAAAACCGAATAATTTACCGCAATCATAACATCTTTATCCGGTTTTGAGCAAGACTTCACTAAACATCATGATAACATACCTAACATCAAATGGCTAAGCAAGAACTTTTACGTAAGCATCCGGACGACGTAGACTTCTTTGCAGAAGCCGCGAAGCCCGTTGTAGATTCTCGCCACCTTGGATTCCTTCGATACCAACCCGAATACGGTCGGTCCGCTTCCGGACATGAGCACGCCGTCGGCTCCGAGCCTCGTCATGACTTCCTTGATCTGGCGAACCTCCGGATACTTGGGCAAAGTAACCGATTCCAATACGTTGCCCAATCCCGCGCACACGTCATGGAAGGACTGACGCTTGATCGCGTCGATCATTCCCGGAATGGATGGATGGTCCTGGATCTCGTTCGCTCGAAGCTTGCCGTATACGTCCGCCGTCGAGACGTTGATCGGAGGCTTGGCGAGCACAACCCAGCATTGCGGGGGGCTCTCGATCGATTCGAGCTTCTCGCCTCTCCCTCTCGCCACCGCCGTGCCTCCGCGGATGCAGAACGGGACGTCGGAGCCCAGCTCGGCGCCGAGAGCTTCCAATTCCGTCATCGACAGACCGAGCTCCCACAATCTATTCAGCCCTCTTAACGCCGCCGCCGCATCGCTGCTGCCGCCGGCGAGACCGGCCGCCACCGGAATCTGCTTGTCCAGATGGATATATACGCCGCGCCGAACGCCGTAACGATCCTTGATCAGGCGGGCAGCCTGGAAAGCGAGATTCTTCTCGTCGAGCGGGATGAACCCTGCATGGCTGGAGAGCACGATCTGATCGCGTGGAAGCTCGTACATCTCGAGCCGGTCCGCAAGGTCTACCATCGTCATGATCATCTCGACTTCATGGTATCCGTCTTCTCTTTTCCGAAGCACGTTCAGCAGCAGATTTATTTTGGCCGGGGCCTTCTCGTATACTTTCATCATCATCATCATCACCTGTCGGGCAATCCAATCTTCGTCTCAAGCCAAAAGCTTTACATATTATAACAAACCCCCGGGAGAAATGCGATTTCGGCCATTAGGCCTACGAAATACAACAAAGCGGCACCCTTCCCATCAGAAGGGAGCCGCTGCTATCTGCTATTCCATCTTCAGCCGATTGATCATTGCTTGCGGGAAGCAGCCTGCTCGGCAATCTGAATCGCTCTTTTGACCATATTCCCGGCATCCTTGGCGCGTATGCCTCCCCAGCCTTCGTTCTGAACGGTATTGTAGAAGCCGAGATCCTTCGCAAGCTCCGCTTTGAATTCCTCGGACATGGTGCTTCTCCTTCTCCGGCTCATGGGTACCGCCCCTTTCGCTTTTAACGAGTGTGGGTCGCCGTAACGGCTCCTAACCGATAGTCTTCCCTCGCCGATCGGGGCTCATTCAACAAAATAAAGCAGCCTACGCTCGAAAGCGCGGCTGCCCATCAACCGAATCTTGTCAGTGCGACATGAAATTGATCCTTACCTGACCCTCTTCATTGCAAACCATCACTTCAACGGATTCGGTCAGAATATCTGCATAGCTGTACGAAACCCGCTTAAACGCATTTTGTTCCTGATCCAGCTTGACGATAAAAACCGAAGGGTATATCTCTTCCAGCACGCCGGTACGTTCTACGGTCTTGCGGCGGCCACCATTGGCGCGGAGCATGATTTTGGAACCGACGTGCGGCTCCAAGCTTCGCTTGATCTCGATAAGCGCGTTCTTAGCCATGATCCACTACCACCTCTTTCCCTGTAAATTATAACAAGAAAAGAGGGCTCGTGTCAAACGATCAAATATTATAAGGCCGAGAGCAAATGTTGTCAACGGTGATTTTCTTTCATTTACGCCCAAAATCCCAAAATAGGACGTAAAGCTTATTACCCTACGTCCACGTTGGAGGTCAATGATTTCAGATTGGGCACCCCGATCCGATATCGGCCCATCGTCTCGATCCCGCCGACTCCCTGCATGCCGCTTATGGTGTGGGCGATGACATCCTCGATGTTGATCGTCTCCCGGAAGGGAGTGAACGCGGCGCGCACGGCGACGTATACCGGATCCAAGGCGTGAATCATGATTCGGCCCGGAGAGCTCGCGAAGTTGGCGCCGGCTCCGAGCAGCGCCTCGAAGTGTGACTGGCAAGCGCCGGCCACCACGACCAAGGAATCTTTATGCTTCTCGTATTCCCGGGCGACATGAACGGAATGGAGGAAGTTGACCGAATTTTTATAGCTGGTGAGCTTATGCCAATCCTCTCGTTGCTTAAGCACGCCGTCGTGGCCGGTGACGACGACGATGTCGGGACGCACCTTGGGAAGCAGCCTCATCAGCACCTGCGGCATCTGGGATTCATGGCAATGAGCCCCCTCCGCCGGCACCCGAAGCTGATGATAGACGGCAAGACTTTTCTGTAAATAATTCGGGTCTCCATCCAGATGGAGAACCTTGCCTGGCATCTCGAAATAAGGGCGTCTGTCCGTGTTCAAAAAGTGCGGCAGCTGCGATAGGCCGATGTTCGCCCGTTCTTCCCTCATTCGCTTCAAGGACTCGGTCGCTTGGATGCGCGCCCGCTTGGTCCCTCCGAGCTCGTCCGGGTTCCGCACCGATTGGAGATCGTCGATGGGCGAATCGGCCAGCAGCCGGTAATCCGTTCCGCGCAGCACCGCCATCTTATCGAATACGGCATCAATACGGAACAACATATCGCCGCCATAGGATTTGCGGACAACCAGTTCCCCCTGCTTCATGGGCAAATCACCTCTAAGCCTATCGTATGGAAGCGATAGGCACATGGTGCAAGGTTATCCGAATCCGGCGCGCGATCAGGAGAGGATTCCCGCTTCAAGCAGAGCTTCGGTAAGCGTCGCATACTCCTGGAGGGTCAGCGTCTCGCCCCTTCGCTCCGGTTTAATGCCGCAGCTCTCCAGCAGCGCTCCCAGCTCCTGCTTCCTCTCCTTGCCGGCCAGCTGCGACAGGTTATTCTGCAGCGTCTTGCGGCGTTGGGCGAAGGCGGCGTGCACGACCTTGAAGAAGGCGGCCTCATTGCGGACGGCCACGGCAGGCTCGCCGCGGCGCTTCAGCTTGATGACCGCCGAATCGACGTTCGGAGCCGGAATGAACGAACCCGAAGGAACGATGCAGACCAACTGAGGCTCGCAATAGTACTGCACCGCGATGCTGAGCGTGCCGTAATCCTTGCCTCCCGGCTTCGCGGCCATTCGCTCCGCGACTTCCTTCTGCACCATGACGACGATGCTCTCGATTGGAAGCCCTTCCTCGAGCAGCTTCATGATGATCGGCGTCGTCACGTAATAAGGCAGGTTGGCCACTACGCTGACCTGCTCGCATGAGGCGAATTGCTCCTTCCAGAGCCGGTGAAGATCCGTCTTCAGAACGTCTCCATGCACGATGTTCACATTGTCGCGCTCCGCCATGACATCCCGCAGGATCGGAATCAGGCGGGTGTCGATCTCGACGGCGGCGACCCGCCCCGCTTCCTCCGCGAGCCGCTCCGTCAACGCACCGATGCCGGGGCCGATCTCAAGCGCGCCCTTGGCGGGACTCAGTTCCGCGGCGGCGACGATCTTATCGAGGATGTTCTTGTCGATCAGGAAGTTCTGGCCCAGGCTCTTCTTGAACGTGAAGCCGTGCTTGCGAATGATATCCTTGGTCCGGTTAGGCGTAGCGATATCCGCTCCGGCCCGGAAGTTCGATGGGGTCATGTTCGTTAGATTCCTTCCTTCTCCAATTGTTCCAAGGCGTCGAGGAACTCCTTCCGCGTGATGCGGAAGTTCACGCAGCGCTTATAGAACTGTTTGCCGTTCGCGTAGCCGATGCCGAGCAGCTCTCCCATGCGCTCCCGGCGCTTCGAAGCCGAGGCATGCACGATCAGGCCGGCATCCAGCAGGTCGCTCCACTCGATCTCCGGAGCCGGCGTCTCCGATGCATCGGACGACGCATGCGGCCCGGGGGCGCGTACCCGCTCCAGCGCCCGGACGATCGCTTCGTTCGAGGCATGCTCGACCCCGATCCCGTCCTTGCCCCTCGCTTCATCCTTCAACAGGAAGGCGTGCTTGCACTCGGGCACGCGCTCCGCCACGATCTTGCGAATCCTCTCTCCCGGAGAGTCGGGATCCGTAAACACGATGACGCCGCGCCGCTCCTGGGCGAGCACGATTCGGCGCAGAACCTCCTCGCCGATGGCGGAGCCGCCCGTCTCGATCGTGTCGGCATCGACCGCTCGCCGGATCGCGACGGTGTCCTCCTTGCCTTCCACCACGATCATTTCTTGAATGCGTAATTTAGCCAACGATCTGCCGCCTTCCGTTCTTCCGTCCCTTAACTTAATCCCATAGGTTGTATTATAACAAAACTCCGGGCGAAGTTTCCCGCTGATAACAAAAAGAAGAGGCTTAGCGCCTCTTCCCCAGCAATTGCAGCCAGCTTCCGCATAGATTGTTGTCGATGCGCTTACGATGGTGGCATCCCATTGAAGCGTAAGCGTTCGGCTTCCGGACCGTTCCTCTGCTAACGGCCGCCCCCGATCAATCGGAGGTCGGCTTAACGGGTCCGATCACGTACACGGTATATCCGCGCTTCGTGCCGAACTTATTCGCATAGCTTTCGCTTTCGAAGTAAACATCGATCTTCTTGCCTTTAATCGCGCTCCCGGTGTCCTCGGCACGGCGTATGCCGATGCCTTCGATGTACACCCACCAGCCGAGAGGAACGACGTCCGGATCGACCGAGATCGTCCGCCCTTCCATCACGGTCGTGCCGGAAGCGGTAATTCCGTACCCCGGATCGCCCTTGTCCTTGCCGGTCGATTCGGGACCGGCCGTGTAAGCCGTCAGGGTAACGTTGCTGAGCACGCTCTTGACCTTGACGGTTTCGCCGCCGATCGTGATCGTCTTCTTCTCCGAATCGGCCTCGTAAGACAACGCCGTAACGGCGGCTTTCTTCTTCGTTCCGACCGCTACGATCTTCTGCACGGCAGGCTCCGCGACCGTCTTGGAGACCATGCGGTCGCTGACGAGCTTGCCGTCTTCGTACACTTTCTCGAACTGCTTGACGACAAGGCCTTGTTTCCCGGTCTGAACGACTTTCTTCGTTCCGGCGGCAAGGCTTCCGTCCTTCTTCTCCACGACCGTGAAGGGAACTTCGATTTGAGCTTCCTTCAGTTCTTTCTTAACGCGGACGATTCGAATTTTCAGGCCGTCGTACACCTGGGTGTCGAGCGCCGGATAGATCCGATCGTCCGGTCCGAGGGACAGATTCTTGGAGTGCAACACATCCTTGACGGTCTCCTCGGTGGTATATTCGACTACGTTCTTCCCATCCGCAAGAAGGGTTACCCCTACTGCGCGATCGATGACGATCGTACTGCCGTCGCTTAAAGGCGTTGCGAGCGGAGTCGACAGTTCATCGTGCGGACCCACGGCGATGCTATGCTCCTCCAGGAGCGATTGCACATCGGAATTACGCGTTTGGATGACGGTAGTTTTCCCGCCGTCCACGACGGTCACGCTCATGGCGGACGCGCCGTGCAGCAGCATTAGAAATAAGATGGTCATAGCAAAAGAGAGAATTACGCTCAGCAGGACCAAGCGTAAGTGCCCATGCTTCCATCGCGCTGCGAAAAGCTTGCCGGTCGGTCGTGGATCATGGGCGTTCCCTAATGGAACAAATCCCATTTTCTCGTTCCTCCTTCATAGCCCCGCCGTCGACTGTTACGCATGATTGTCTGACGCGACTATCCATTTATGATAACGGCGTGGATATCCGTACGATGCGGCAATCGTACGAACGTGCGCCGCCTTGCCCAGTTCATCGGTTCCTTCGCGCTGGCGAGCCATCTCCCTTGGGTCTTGCGTAAAACGGACAACAAAAAAAGCCTTCGACAGACAGAGGATCTGTTCGTGGCTTCCGCTTGTGTACGAATCAAAGGGAATTGGGCAGCACGAGGTGACCTCTCTCTACCACGCTTACGAGGTTAGCTGTCGGGTTCGGACGAAGAGAGTCGCCCTATTCGATTCGGAGATGGATGGCCGTCTTGCAGCCAACCGCTCTTCATCGAAATTCACCCCAAGATTGCTCGTCTGCATCGGCGCGGATTGTGGTGCGATCCGTCCTCTGCATCGGGTCCCCCGTTCTCCTTATCGGAGATTAAGCGCACTGGAAAAGGGATGCCATATTCAAACTTCTGATTGTGATGATAACCTCTTGGCGCCAAAGGTGTAAAGAAGGGTCAATTGGCGAATTTGGCTCGTTTTCGATGAATTTATCTTCAAATCCCCGTTTTCGCAAGCAAATATCAGTTTTATCGGACAAAGGATTCGATTTTCTTGAGATGGTAGCGTTTTATCTCGGCAGTCCAAAACACTCCAGGCTGTTGCGCATCGTTATTTTGGCTATTTCTTCCTCGGAAATTCCTTTTATTTCCGCTGCTGCCTGTGCGACGAGACGCACGTAAGCGGGCTCGTTTCTCTTCCCTCGATGGGGGTGAGGAGTTAAATAAGGGGCGTCCGTTTCGATCAATAATCGGTCGTTCGGAACCTTCTCGAGCACCTCTTTGGGAACCCTTGCATTCTTGAACGTGACCGGTCCCCCGAAGGAAATATAGAAGTTCATGTCGAGGCATTGTTTGGCCGTTTCCCAGCTTCCGGAGAAGCAATGCATGATGCCTCCGACCTCCGATGCCCCTTCTTCTTGAAGCAGCCGGACCACGTCTGCATGAGCATCCCTGTTGTGAATGATGATCGGTTTACGGAGTCGTTTGGCCAAGCGAATCTGTTCGCGGAACACGGTATGCTGGATGTCCTTCGGCGACGTGTCCCAGTAGTAATCCAGTCCGATTTCGCCGATCGCGACGACCTTCGGATGGGCGCAAAGTCTCTCGATCCAAGCTAAATCCTCCTCCAGCCTCATGTCGATCGCATCCGTCGGATGCCAGCCGACCGCCGCGTAAACGAACGGGAATTTCTCCGCTAGCTCCATCGTTGTCGGAATGGTCTCGCGGTTGAATCCGATATTCACGATCTTCTCGATCCCCGCTTCGCGGGCGCGTTCGATCATCTCCTCGCGATCTTCGTCGAACTTCGGGGAATCCATATGCGCATGGGTGTCAAATAACATGTCAGGTTTCGTCTCCTTCTATCGAATAATCGCTTCTATTATAAATGAAACAGCTCACGGGTATGGGCCTGTAGTCGATCCGCCCTCGAGATCAACAGTTCTTCCGGGTAATACACGTAGTATTTCCCCCGGTGAATGCCGGCGATCGAACGAATGATGTCCGATTTCGCGGAAATCTCCGTCACCTGCTCCTTCTCGTCGAGCAGCAGGATGGGGGGCTTCTCGGAAGCGCCCGTTTCGGTTCCCGGCTTGTAGACGTCGTACGGAAGGTCGACCACCGTATCCGTCTCCAGATGATAATCCGGATGCAGCCCGATCCGGGACCATTCGCCGCGGAGATCCTCGATGAGCTTCAGATCCATCGTCTCCAGCTGAACGTATTTATACAATTGTCTATCCAAGAATCTTCGGCATAAATCGGACAGGAGCTCGTCCTTCTCGTGCGCCCACTGGCTGAATGCCGTGAAGGCCACATTGTCGTCCAAGGACAGATATCCTTCTACGGTCAGCTTCCCTTCGAGCAGCTGCTGCAGCGAAGGCAGCATGAACTGGAAGCGATGCCTGCTTGCGCGCAATTCGACGGCCCTTCGGAAAATCTTCTTCAGCAGGATATCCGAGCTTCGGGTGACCGGATGGAAGTAAATCTGCCAATACATCTGGTAGCGCGACATCAAATAATCCTCGACCGCATGCATTCCGCTCTCTTTAACGACGATTTGCCCTTGATGCGGACGGAGCACGCGCAGGATCCGATCAAGGTCAAAGGTGCCATAGTTGACTCCGGTGAAGTAGGCGTCGCGAAGCAGATAGTCCATCCGATCCGCGTCCATCTGACTGGAGACGAGGCTGACGACGATCGGTTTGTCGTAGGTCTTGCGGATGACGGAGGCGACCTTCCAAGGAAGCTGCTCGTCGGCTTCCTTCAGCACCCGATGGATCGCCGTGTCGCCAAGAATGATCTCGCAGGTCCATTCCTCATGATCGGTGTCGAACACCTGCTCGATGGCATGGGAGAATGGGCCGTGTCCGACATCATGCAACAAAGAAGCGCATAAACTTACCATCTTTTCCTCTTGCGGCCAATCCTTATATCCGTTACGCTCAAACTGGTTAATGATCTTGCGCGTGATCTCGTAGACGCCCAAGGAATGGGAGAACCGGCTATGCTCCGCGCCATGAAAAGTCAGATAGGTCGTCCCTAGCTGTCGGATCCTCCTCAATCGTTGAAACTCCGGCGTGTTGATCAGCTTCCATATCGTCGCATCCTGCACGTAGATGGAATGATGCACCGGATCTTTGAACACTTTCTCCTCATCCAGCGGTCGGAACATAGACAGCACCTCCGTTATCCATTATTTTCTTAATCACAATTCGACAAATCACCGAAACTAATGTCGAATAATGTCGTTATATGTATTAGGACTTTTTGACTTTATTTGAATCTCTATTTTCGCTCAAGTATCTGTTTTGTTCCTGTATTTACAGGCGTTTCACGGATTTTCTCTGCAACGCGGCATAATCTCGGTTGACTTATTTGGGAATGGTTGGTATGATTATAGGCAGTGAAACGAGAATTTTGTCGAATGCTGACGAATAATAATCCGCCTTTGTTGCACGTTTGCTAGAGAGCTTTATATTTATTTTAACCTGAGAAGAGGGAGTTTTCCAAATGATGAAATCTACTGGTATTGTTCGCAAGGTGGACGAGCTCGGCCGCGTGGTCATTCCGATCGAGCTGCGTCGTACGCTGGGTATCGGCGAGAAGGATGCGCTCGAAATTTACGTGGACGGCGAGCGGATCATGCTGAAGAAGTATGAGCCTGCTTGTATTTTCTGCGGAAATGCGGAGAGCGTAATCTACTTCAAGGGCAAAATTGTTTGCCGAGATTGCTTGAAGGATTTGCCTACACCTGTGACAAATTAAAGAAGTGTGCTATAATAGAAAACGAAAGTCTAAAATTTGTTAATTCTAACCTTTTTATATCTCCTTGCAACCCTCCCGAGCTCATGCGGGAGGGATTTTTTTGCTTTATTCACATGTGTATAATTTAGCGGCCTAATCTCGGTCTTTATCTCTTCTATTCTTGTTTCAAGAGTGCCTGATAGACGTCCCGCCTGGATAGCCCCCGATCCCTTGCCGCGAGGCGCATCGCTTCCTTCCGGTTGCCCGACTCCGCTTCGTACTTGTCCACATGCTCGGCGAGAGACAGAGCCGACCACCAGGAGCCCGGCTCCGAGGCCGCTGTGCCCGTCTCCGAACCCCATGCGCTGCCGGCGCTCGCCGTCCCTTCCAGCAGAAGGACGCACTCTCCTAGAGGAGGAACCTCCTCGAGATGTCTCGCGCAAGCTTCCGCCGTACCCCGGACGACTTCTTCGTATCGTTTCGTCAATTCCCTCACGATCGCCATCCGGCGATGGCCCCATCTGGCCGCTATCGCTTCGATCGTCTTCTTCAGCCGGTGAGGGGCTTCATAGAGGATGACCGTTCCGGGCTCCGATCCTATTCCGTCGAGGAAGCGATCCATTCCCTTGCGATCCCGCGGCGGGAAGCCCGCGAATAAGAATCGGTCAGTCGGCAGAGCGGAGATAATGAGGGCGGACAATGCCGCATTGGCACCCGGGATCGGGACGACGGGAATCCCGAGCGCCGCCGCCTCGGCGGCCAGATCGGCTCCCGGGTCGGATATCGCGGGCAGTCCCGCATCGCTGATGAGGGCGATGCTGTTGCCTTCGGAGAGAAGACGAAGAAGCTCCGGTCCGCTCGCTTCCTTGTTGTGCTCATGATAGCTGACCAGCCGGTTGCTGATCTCGAAGTGAGTCAGAAGCTTGCGCGATTGACGGGTATCCTCCGCCGCGATCAGATCGACCTCCTTCAAGGTCCGAATCGCGCGGAACGTCATATCCTCCAGGTTGCCTATCGGCGTCGCCACCAGATAGAGGGTTCCCGGTTTATCTCGGGCGGCGAAGCTCTTCTGAACGGCGACCGAGCTTGTCTCGCTCCGTTGATGATCCGCTGAACTCATGGGGTTTCCGCCTCCGTCTCCTTGTTGCCGTTATCGATTAGCCGATCTTTTCTTCCATAGAACACGTCCAGCAGCTCTTGCGTATACTCCCTGTCCTTATGGTAGACAATGAGCGGCGGCAGCAGCCGAACCTCCGGCTTGCCCTCCTTCAGGGCTTCGATCAACACCATGTTCGCTTCGCTGTCCGCGTGGGAGTGAATGAAGCGCATCCGCTTCGGCTCGAGACGGTTCCTCCTCATCGCTTCCGTAATCTCGACCAAGCGGGACGGCCGATGAACCATCGACACGCGCCCTCCCCTCTTCACCAGACGGGAGCAGGCGGCCGTTACCTCCTCGAGCGTGCACCCGATCTCATGCCGAGCCATCGCATGATGCAGGTTCTCTTTATGTTCGCCGGACTTCACGGGCATATAGGGCGGGTTCACCGTTATCGCATCGTAAGGTCCGTCCGGGCTCTCGTATTCCTTCAGATCTCCCAGCCGAATCCGGATCCGGTCCGCGAGTCCGTTCAAGGCCACGCTGCGCTCCGCCATGTCCGCAAGCCGAGGCTGGATCTCCACTCCTTCGATCCGGGCGGAAGTCCTTGTCGACAGCAGCAGAGGAATGACCCCGTTGCCGGTGCACAAGTCCAGCACCCGGCCGCGAGGAGGGACGGTCGCGAACCGCGCCAGCAGAACGGCATCCAGAGAGAAGCTGAATACTTCCGGACTCTGGATGATCTTAAGCTCGTAGGTCAGCAAGTCGTCCAGCCGTTCTCCCGGCTTCAGCCGGGCATCGGGCATTCCTTGGGAGCCGATCGGCAACTCCAACATGTCTTTCCCACCATTCGTTCCATATTTCTCATGCCCACTAGCTTACCTGATCTAAACGAGAAATGCCACCTTTCCCGCTCCGGAAGGCGGGCGACAATAAAAAAACGCCGTCTTCCTCTTCGCGAGGAAGAACAGCGCGTGCTTCGCAAAGCTCCTTGGAGCGATTACTTGCTTAAAAAGGAGAGGCAGAACAGACAATCGCCTTCCATTCGAAGATGCCCGTAATAAACGTTGCAAATATGGAATCCTTCATGATAAAGCCGTGCCAGGTTGTCGTAGCCTTCTCCGACTCCGTGAGCGGCTCCCGACGACTCTTTGGCTTGTCCGGCAGAGGCAGCCGGCTCTTCCGACGTTCCCTCGGGAGCGGCGAACCCGTTCTCCCGCTTCAAAACCTTCCTCAACTGCTCGTTCTCGATGATCAGCTGCTGGTTCTGCTCCAGAAGCTCCTTGATCTTGTATTTAAGCGAACCGTACTCGGTTTGGACATGGAGCAGCTGCGCTTCAAGCTCTTCCATGCGTTGGAAAATGTCATTCATCAACAGCTTACACCTCAAGCATCAGGTTGTGTCAGTGTCGAAACGGTTATTTGACCACGACATCCTCAAACGATAGTTCTTTTACTTTGCCGAGGTCGAACAATTGGACATGCACCATGCGATTGCCTACGTTCAAACCGACGACCTTGCCCTCACCGAACGAGGTTATGACGATCTTGCCGACCGCCGGCATCTCTTCTCTTGCACTCTCATAGTTGTCATGCTCATACTTCAGACAACACATCAATCTCCCGCACAGACCCGATATCTTCGTCGGGTTGAGAGACAGATTCTGATCCTTAGCCATCTTGATCGAGACGGGCTCGAAGTCTCCCAACCAAGACGAGCAGCACAGAATCCGTCCGCACGGGCCGATTCCGCCCAGCATCTTCGCTTCATCGCGCACGCCGATCTGCCGCAATTCGATGCGAGTCCGGAACACTCCCGCCAAGTCCTTGACGAGCTCCCGGAAGTCGACGCGGCCTTCCGCCGTGAAATAGAAGATAATTTTGTTGCGGTCGAACGTGTATTCCACGTCGACCAGCTTCATCTTCAACTGATGGTCCTTGATCTTCTGCAAACCTATCGCGAAGGCGTTCTTCGCCGCGTTCCGATTCTCTTCGACGGCGCGGGCGTCTTGATCGCCCGCGACTCGAATGACCTTCTTAAGCGGCAGCACCACGTCGTCTTCTCCCACGGTCTTCGGTCCGATGACCACCTGACCGTATTCCACTCCGCGGGCCGTCTCTACGATAACGTTCTGATCTTTGGACACCGAATGCTCGGCGGGATCGAAATAGTAGACCTTGCCCGCCTTCTTGAAGCGGACGCCGACAACGTCGTACACTATCTATCCCTCCCGCGACTTAACCAGGAATTGCTCAAGGGCCAACTGCGGCTGAACATGCGCCTTGATTCGGCGAGCCGCCGTCAGCGCCGCTTCCATCGCCGCGAGCCAATGGTCTAGGCTGCGGCTCCAAGCGTGCTTGGCAATCCATTCTAACTGATCCGAGAACACGATTCTTGTCTCTCGGCCGGTAATGACATAAATCATATCTCTATACCACAAGGCAAACATCTGCAGCAATGTATCTGTATGTTCGGCAACATCCGTCTTGAAGACCTGCTGTTGAGCCGTAAGCAACGCAGCAGGAAATCGGGACGAATTCTCCTTACCTAATTGTATCACTACGTTTCGAGTTTCTGCAAACCAATTCTCCTGGCAGAGAGCCCTTGCCGCCTCGAGCCCGGACGTCATGTGCACCGCGGCTCTCGCCAGCAGCGCAGGCTTCCCTTCGGAGATCAACGCCTGCTCCAATTCCTCCGGATCCCCTGGCACGAACGGCACCAATTGGCTTCTCGACAGGATGGTCGGCAGCACCGATTGGGCGCTCGGCGCAAGCAGAATGGCATTGATCGGAGAGTTCGGCTCCTCGAGGAATTTAAGCAGGCTGTTCGCCGCCGGCGTCGTCATCGTCTCCGCGCCTTCTATTATATAAACCTTGCGTCCCGCTCCCGCGCTTCGGTAAGACAATTCCTTCTGCAGCTCGCGAATCTGCTCGATCTTGACGGTGGCGCCGTCCGGAACGACCATGTGAAGATCGGGATGGTTGCCGTGCAGCACTTTGCGGCATTCCAGGCATTCTCCGCAAGCATCGATGCCCTGCTTCTCGCAGAACAAAGTCTGGGCGAACGCCTCCGCCATCGCCCTCTTGCCGCTCCCCGCCGGTCCCGCGAACAAGTAGGCGTGCGCGACCTTGCCGGCGCGCAGCGCGTTCTGCAGCAGCGCCTTCGCCCGGCGCTGGCCCGGAACGTCTTGCATGGACATCCGAATGTCCTCCTCTCCGGCTGAAATTCGTATATAAAAAAACAAAGGCCGCTCGCGATTGTTCGACTAAGTCGGCTCGACATTCGCGCAGACGGCCTTGCACATGCTATCCATCAGAAGACTAAATTAATCAGCAAGCCGCGAATTTCGCCGACCTTCTCCAGCAGCTCCAAGCGCCCTTCCTCGCTCTGAAGCAGCTCCTCTCCCATCGCGACGAGCAGGGAATCGACTTCCTCGAGAATCTTGTATCTTTTGCCCCGGCCGCGCTTGTCCCAGCCTTTGGTTTCTTTAAGCTTGATTCCCCGTCTTAACGTATCCTCCAGAAAGCTCTTGACCATAAGGCGATACTGCTTCAGCTCGCGAACGGTCATGGAGCGCATCAGGCGATCTCCCTGCGCTCCGATCTCCACCAGCTTGCGGTTCAGCTCCTCGATCGTGCGGCTCTCCTCTTGATGCTGCATGAAGTCTCCGAACGTCTGCGTCTGCGCTTGCCGATTCGGAGAATCGTTGCGAACGAGGGTTTTGTTGAAGGGGCGAAATCCGGGCTCGATCTTCATTACGTTTCACCACGCTGCTCGTTAGAAATGTTCGAACCTCTCGACCGGCAGCACGAATACCGCGGCGCCGCCCACCTGAACTTCCACGGGGAACGGAATATACGAGTCGGCTGCTCCGCTGACCGGGGACACCGGCGTCACCAGCTGGTCGCGAATCTTGCAATTCGCCCGAATGACGTCGAGCACCTGCTGAATTCTCTCATCCTCGACGCCTATAAGAAAAGTCGTGTTGCCCGCGCGAAGGAAACCGCCCGTACTGGCGAGCTTCGTTGCCCGGAATCCTTCTTTAATGAGAGCGTTCGACAATCTGCTGCTATCCTTATCCTGAATGACGGCAATCAACAGCTTCATCTGCCTGTCCCTCCTTCAGATATCGGCAATGGCTTCCAATACATATAATTAGACACGTTGCGGTCAAAATCCTCTTTATCCGCCAAACGAATGTTTCGCGACACGGGACTTGCGGGCCAAGAACGCATCCAGCGCTTGCTTCATGCTCTCCAGAACTTCCTCGACCGAACGATTGGCGTCGATTCGGACGATTCGTTCCGGGAATCTCGCCGCAATCTTCAGGTAGCCTTCCCGTACCCGTTGATGGAAGCCGAGCGCCTCCAGATCCAATCGATTGATCTCTCGATTCTTGTTCGCGTTGATGCGGGCAAGGCCGAGCTCCGGATCGACGTCCAGAAACAAGGTGAGGTCCGGGAACGTATCCTCGATCGCGAATTGATTGATGGCCAGAATCTCCTCGATTCCGATGCCGCGCGCATATCCCTGGTAAGCAAGGCTGCTGTCGATGAATCGGTCGCACAGGATCGTCCTGCCGGACTCTAACGTCGGAACGATCTTCTCCACGAAGTGCTGCCTTCTCGAAGCCGCATACAGAAGCGCTTCCGTCCGCGCGTCCATAGCGGTATTGTCTTTATCCAAGATGATCGAACGGATTTGCTCCGCGATCGCAATTCCTCCCGGCTCGCGCGACATGACCACTTCGATGCCCCTGCCGGTCAGATGCTCGGCCGCCATCGACAGCGCGGTCGACTTGCCGGCCCCTTCATTCCCTTCAACCGATAGAAAATACCCTTTCGTCATGAACGATGCCCATCCTCGCGTCTTCTATTTCTCTAATCATTATATACTATAGGGCTCCTCCGCGTCCCTATCGTTCCAGTCTTTTGCCCAGACCGTACAATCCGAGAAAAAGAAGACAGACCAGCATCATATCGAAACAGACGTTGAACAGGAACAAATGCTTGCCCAGATCCGCCTCCCCGTCCCCGATTAAAGGAATGACGAAAGCGAAAATCCCGCACGCCGCCACGACCGCCAACGTCTCGAATGCGAATTTGGCGCTTCTGGACCGGCTTCGGAGCCAGCCCGCGCCGATAACCAACATGTACCCCGAATAAACGATGGCGAACCATCCGAGGCTCTTCGGCATCCTTTGATGCTTGAATTCGCTCCAGGCGCTGAATCGGTAGCTCAAGGCGCCCTTCGGTTTGCCGTCGGTCTTATCATAATTTCCCAGGTAATAAGGGCGGATCGACGTCCCTGCCAGAGCGGCCTTCTTCATCTTCTCGAGGAGTCGCCCGGGGTGTTTAAGATAAAACATCGCGATGGTTCGGTGGCTGAGCCGATCGAGGACTTCCCGTTTGAGGGCAGCGTCTCTCTGGGGAATGGCGGTATCCTTCTGAAAATAATTCGTTCCGGCGAGAACGGCATACTTAGGCGGAATCCCGAGCTCTTTAAGGTCCGCTTCGATAGAGGGGGTGTCTTTAAGCACTCCGTAAAAGATGGACTGGTATAGGTTGGTGTGAACGAGCCGATTCGGAGCCGCTATCATCATAGCAATCGATCCTGCGGCGATGAGGCAAGCTCCGACCCGGACCTGCCGTCGCCAGCGAACGCTCGTTTGCAGGTCCCGCAGCCTCCAGGCAAGCATCGCGAAGACGAAGCCTAACGGGGCGTACTGGATTTTGGCGGTGGCGACGGCCAGCGCCGAACAGACGAACAAGGCCAACAGCTTGCCGGAGGGGGCTTGGGAAGAGGTCAGAGCCAGAGCGGCAGCCGTCATAAGAAGCATGGCTACCATCGCGTAGGGCTCGCCGAAGAAGGATTGGAAGTAGGCCAGGTAACCGATGTCCAGAAAGACCAAGGCAAGCGCGATGCTAAAGGCCGAGGAGAGAAGAACGGTTCCCTTTCTGGTCTTAAGCTCGGGCATGTGGCGGACGAGCAGAAGAATCGCGAACAAAATCGCGATCGTATAGAGGAGTCCCAGGCAGCGGATATCGTACACCGGCTCGAGGAGCAGGCGGGACAATAAGCCGGAGAGCGCGACAAGCAGCACGTGCGTCGATACATATCCACCCGAGAGGAACGTTCCGTAGGCGTAATGGGAGTGGGCATGCCGGAAATAACGCTCGCCGTAAGATTCGGACGGATCGAGCGGCGCGATTCCCGAAGCGCCCATCACCCGGGCGAAATCCCCGTTGTCCGCCACTCCGACGATCGGAGAGGTCATTATAAGGCTTACGATCAGAAGGGAAGCCATCAGGGCCGCGATGCGGCCGATCGCGAGGCGAATATCGTCATCCGTACGATTCATGAAACGAGTCGGCTCCTTTGAATCCTCCTGCCCTTCGCCCCTTAACCCTGTACGACAACGCGCAAGCGTTTAAGCTCGGCATCCTCGGCGCCCTGAATTCGAGAGCCTTGGATCCTCCACTGCTTAAGGCGGTTAATCGCTGCGGCGGTAATGATCTCCCCGGGATAAAGCTCCGGAATGCCTGGCGGATAGGGAATGATCCATTCGCCGCAGATCCGTCCTTCCGCCTCCTCCAATTTAATGGGTTCGGTAGGAAGAGAATGGCGGGAGAACCGGGCGGGAAGCGAGTAGGGACTGTCCGGGGCTTGGACTTCTCCCGGAGAGGTTTCTTTATAGGCTTTCCTCTCGAGACCGAATTTATGAATGATTTTCCTGACGGCCCGAATCAATACGTCTCCATCTTCCTCTCGTGTTCCCGTGCCTAGGGCAAGAACGACGTAACGATCGTCCGCCATCTCCGCAAGGCAGCCCAGCGCCTCCAGCTCATCGCGCAGCTCGAAGCCCGACAGCGTTGCCGTCGCGTCGGTCAGGACGATCTTCAGCGGATCCCCCTGCCAATTGACCCGCGGACTCTGCAGAAGGAGCGTACGAATCGGAGAGGTTCCAAGGCTCTCCCGAATGTTTCTCGCAGCTGCCAGAGCGGAGTGAAACAACTCTTCGCCTTTGGTCTGCACCTGCCAGCGAGCCAGATCAAGGGAAGCCATGATCGGATACGAGGGACTCGAGCTCTGCACCATTCTTAGGTATTGTCGAATGCTCTCCTTGTCTACCCGGTCCCCTTGCATATGAAGATAGGCCCCCATCGTCATGGCGGACAGCATTTTGTGCGCCGATTGAACGACCGCATCCGCTCCAAGGCTTAGTGCGCTCGTCGGGAATGACGAATGCCGTCCGAAATGAGGTCCGTGCGCTTCATCGACAAGAACCGGAATTCCATATCGATGGGCAAGCGCGACGTGATCGCGGAGATCGGAGGAATGCCCATAGTAATTCGGGTTGCTCAGGAAGAGAGCCTTCGCTTCCGGGTAGCGTTCTATAGCTGCCATAACCGTGCTTGGGGAGGGAGCCAGAGCAAGACCCGTCTCCGGGTCGATGACCGGAGATAAGAACACCGCTTGAGCTCCGGCAAGGATCAGCCCGTGAATCACCGATTTATGGACGTTGCGTTGAACGAGAACAAGCTCCCCCGGCTCGCAGACGCCTAGAATCATCGCCAGGTTGCCGGACGTGCTGCCCCCTACCAGAAGGCAGCTCTCCTCGGCGCCGAAGCAGTCCGCGACAAGCCGCTCCGCTTCGGCGATAACTCCTTCGGGATGGTGGAGATCGTCCGTATCGGACAGTTCCGTGACGTCGATAGCGAGCAGATCTCGGTAGAGGGAGTCCGTCTGGTCCGTCCGATACTTCGCTTCGCGCTGCTTATGACCCGGCACATGAAAGCTTGTTGGCCGCCGTTCCGCGTGCATCAGCAATGCTTCCAATAGAGGAGCACGATCCGCGTTCCCGTTCATTTTCCACCGTTCCTTTCCATGACTTCGGTCTATTATACCAAACAAAAAAACCGTCCGCTCCTGTCCATCAAGAGCAAACGGTTCTTACCTCGTTGCGTTTCATCGCTTAAACATGATAACGGACCGCTATCCGTCTAAGCCGATTAACGAAGAACGGATATTTCTCGTCTTCTACTTTCGTCTGTACCATTTCCATCTCGCAAGAGATGCAGATAAATTCATTCACGATATGAATGCCTTCTTCTTTCGGTTGGCCGCAGACAATACAGGTTTCCATGCGATCCTGATCCATTGCCATCCCTGCTTTCTATGCCTTATAACTTATAGTATGGGGTATATTCTATGAAAATATACATCAATAATAGCAGTCGCCCTCCGAATCTTAACATTTCCCCTCCCATACGCCGATAGTAAAGAACAGAGTGCGTTCGTAAGGAGTTATTCGAATGAAGGACCCGACTATCTATCATTATAAGCTAATCCGCAAGCTGACTCTCCTTCCGGAGATGAAGTACGCTTATTTGGCCGCCGCCCTTATGGGTATCGCCGCGCTGACGATTCTGGACGCATGGAGAGGGCTGCTTTATTCCTTGCTCGGACTCTCCGTTATGTTCGCCGTGCATGCTATCGTTCTTAAGATCACGCTGCGAAGAGTGGAAGAGCCGGCGGAGAAAAAATGGTTCCTGCGATTCGATCTCCCGTGGATCGGCCCGCTGCCCGTATCGGACACCAGTCTCTCCTTGTTCCGAAGGCTGCATCTGCATCTGCTGCTCGTCGGCTGCTGCGTGGCAGGCCTGTTCTACCCTTGGACAAGCTCCAGTTTGGTCGTCGCCTTGATCTTCTGGCACGTCTGGCTGCTGGCGCCTCGCTTCTTCCTCCTGCTTCGGACCCGCAAGGAGCTGAGCGACGGGGTCATTCGGCTGGAAGGCTCCGAAATCTCTTATTATCACCGCTAAACATTCATCTAATTTTAAGGTTTCTATCAGGACCCTTTAATCCGCAGCCGTTAAGATAAACACATGACCCCTTCTGATATATATAGACTTTGCCCGCAGACTTGTGCTGCGGGTCTTTTTTTTGGAGAACATCTAGGATCGAACTAAGTCTTCTGATCCTAATCTTGCGGCTTCCTCCTGGAGGCCGAAAATTAAATCCGCCTACGCACAAGCAAAAAAGCACCCATCGCTGGGTGCTTTCTCTGCTTGTCGGCTTGGCAACATCCTACTCTCCCAGGACCCTGCGGTCCAAGTACCATCGGCGCTGGAGGGCTTAACGGTCGTGTTCGAGATGGGTACGCGTGGAACCCCTCCGCCATCATCACCAAACCATCTTCAGTTGGTCAAAGCTTGCGCCCTGATAACCGGATACGAAACGAGTTAGCGTTCATTAGAATCTCACTTGCCGTGCTGGCT
>NZ_JACJVQ010000030.1 GCF_014212135.1 Cohnella thailandensis | reverse complement strand
CACAATTATATGGACTCTACTGATTCTGCGCTAACAAACATGATATTTCATGTTTATTTCAGCATTTTGGTCGAATCGGAAGCTTATGAGCATGATTTTTCATGTACATTTCTGCGATATGGCCGAATCGGTGCCTATTGAACATGATTTTTCATGTTCATGCCCCCCGCTCACCGAATAAACCGGAACCAGCCGAAGTCGAAGCGGCTTCCCGGCAGGAAGAGGAACGTGACCTTCCGTAGCCCGGCCACTCTTTCCAGGTCAAACACTCGCTCCTCGTAGCCGTCCGTCGACGCGAATTCGATGATTTGGACAAGTTCATCTGCTCCCTGTCCCGCGGCTGCATTCTCGCCGGCGCTCGCGCCCGCTTTCTTGCCCTCCACGCTCTCGAAGCGAATGCGGATCGTATTCCGATCGATCTCCGATCGGCCATAGACCGCAAGACGGGTAACCCCCTCGCTTCCGAAGTCCAACCGGTCGAATTCCAGGGAGACGTTATTCCCGATGCCTACGACTCGGGTTTCTTCAATCGCATACGCATCCCCGTAGATGCGGTCGCCGTCCGCCGCGTGAAGCCGCTCCAGAGCCCGGTTCGGTCTCGCGAACGAGAAGCCCTTGATATGCACCTTCTGACGAAGAACGAAGCAGATCGAGCTCAGCCCGCGGAGACGCTTGGACAAGCGGTACGTCTCCTCCTGGTACACGTTCCAGCGGGAGGGCTTCCGGTAGACGACGTCGGCCAGAAGGACGCTGCCCTCCTCGTCCGGCATCCCTTCCCAGATCTGAAGCGGGTACTCCTCGCTCGACAAGGCGAAGATCGGAATCGTGATCGCGTCCGAGCCGTAAGGCCCGAAGTCGATGTTCCGGAATCCCACCTGCGTCTCACCGTCCCGGCTCGTCGCCACGCCTCTCTCGTTGCCGCTGCCGACTTCGCCTTTGCTGTAATCGTACAACCCGGCGGAGATGAACCCGTACGGGTCCTTATAAGCGGTGCCGATGCCGCTAACCCGGAATTCGAGCTGGGAGATCAGCTTCGTCTTGGCGGTGCCGTTCCGGCTCGTGCACCGAAGCCGGAACTCTCCGTCTCCGAGGGCGGTGACCTTCGCATCCAGCCCGTCGGCTTCTACCTTGGCGATGTTGGAGACGATTCCCGACTCGCCCACGACGCTCCACTCCACTTCGCGATAGGAGCAATCCGCGGGGAATAACGCAACCGTTGCCGTCACCTCTCGCAGCGACGCATGAAGCTTTTGGCCGGACGGGCTGGCGATCTCCATTTTCCTAAGAGGGATTTCCTTGCTCGTTCCAGTCGCGACGGGAAGCTCCCGATTTCGCGCGCTCGCGGCTATTCCCTTCAGCGCCCCGGGGTCGTCGGCCCGAACCGTCTCGAATTCCAACGCGGCCTTCCTCATGCCGGCGGAGGACACCTCGATCCTCGCCTTGCCGGGCGTAAGCGTCGCCGCCACGACGGCCATCAGCTTGCCGCCGAACAGCCTGCGGCTCATTCCCTTATAAGGGTCGTAGTCCGTGCTGTCGCCGTTATCCAACCCCACCAGCCGAGCCTCGCCCGTCACCTCGACCCGCACCCGGTTGTTCGCGTTCTCCACGGGATGCCCGTCCTTGTCCTCCATGCCGATCTCGACGAAGATCAGATCCGTCCCGTTCGCGGTCAGACGGTCCTTATCCGTCCTCAAACGAATGCTAGCCGCGTCTCCGAACGATTTTCTCGCGTCCGTCGCGATGACGGCGCCGTTCTCGTCATAAGCGATCGCCTGGATGAAGCCTTCTTCATACGGGACCTTCCACCAGCCGACGAGCTGCGTCCCCCTCTTATGGTCCAGCTCCTGAACGCCCATGGAGCGCCCGTTCACGAACAATTCGACCTTCGGAGCGTTCGTGCACACGCGGACGTCGATCATCTGGCCGGGGTTAAAATCCCAATAAGGGAACAGGTGCACCATCGGCCGGGTCCGGCAATCCGTCCATGCCGCTTGATAGATATAGTACGAGTCCTTCTTGAACGTGGCCGTGTCGATTTGGCCGAAGTAGGAGTTTTTCGTATGGTAGGGAGTCGGCTCTCCGATGTAGTCGAACCCGGTCCACAGGAACTGGCCGAGAGAAAACGGGGTATCCCTCTCCGCGATGATGCAGGCTTCCGCCGACTTGGCTCCCCAGCTGGTTGGGCTGTTCCCGAGAGCGGAGCACTGCTCGTCGTCGTCGGTCAGGATCGGCTTCTCGAACGGAAACCGATACACGCCCCGGCTCTGCACGACCGAGGCCGTCTCGCTTCCGTAGATGACCCAATCCGGGTGCTCCTCGCGATGCTGGCGATAATACTTCTCGGCGTAATTGTAGCCCGCGATCTTGACGATGTCGGCGCATCGGCGGGCGTTCTCCCATGGCATGTAATTCGAGCCGATGGTGACACGCGCGTTGCCCTTCGGATCGTGCTTCCGCACTTCCTCCGCCAGCATTCGCGTGATCTCCTGCCCTCTCTCGTCCGCATGGGTGTCGTAGATCTCGTTGCCGATGCTCCACAACAGCAGGCTCGGATGGTTCCGGTCGCGGCGGACCCAGCTTCTGACGTCGGCGGCGGCCCATTCCTTGAAGAAACGGGCGTAGTCGTAAGGAGTTTTCGGCCTCTCCCACATGTCGAACGCCTCCGACACGATCAGGAAGCCCATCTCGTCCGCCAGGTCCATCAGCTCCGGCGCCGGCATGTTGTGGGCCGTCCTTATGCCGTTGGCGCCCATCTCCTTCAGGATGGAGAGCCTTCTTCTCAGCGCCTCCTTGCTGAACGCCGCTCCGAGCGCCCCGAGGTCGTGGTGCTCGCACACCCCGTTGATTTTCAGGCGAACGCCGTTTAAGATCAGCCCCCGCTCCGGGTCGAGCTCGATCTCTCGAAAGCCGATGTTCCGGGATACGGTCTCGAGGATTCCCTCGCCGCCCTCCGAAGAAGCGAGCCGCAGCCGAGTGACCAGCCGGTAGAGGCTCGGCTCCTCCGGGCTCCACAAGAGAGGGTTGCGGACCTCGAGCTTCTGGCAGACGGGATTCTCGGCCAGGCACCCTCCGGCGATCCGGGTCGAGACGGAAGCGATGATGGAATCGTCTTGCAGAACCGTCTGGGAGAGCACAACGTCCTCTTGGGCGTTCAACTCCGTCTCGATCTCTACCGCCCAGTCGCCGTTCTCCCTTTTAACGCTCGCATAGACGCCGTCCGTACCCAGATGATTGCATCCCCGCGTTTTCAGCCAGACGTTGCGATAGATGCCGGCGCCCGAGTACCAACGGCTGTTCGGGCTTTGGTGGACGACCTTCACGACGATCTCGTTCTCCCCCGGCCGAAGGGCGTCCGTGATCTCATGCTCGAAGGAGGAGTATCCGTACTTCCATTCGCCGACGAAATTACCGTTCACGTATAAGGACGAGTCCATGTAGACCCCGTCGAACATCAGGAGCGCCCGCTCGGCTGTCGAATGATAAGAGAACCGCTTGCGATACCATCCGATGCCGTTCTCGTACAGGTTAAGCGTGTCGTAAATGAGCCAATCGTGCGGCAGATCGACCGGCTCGAAGCTTAGCTCAGCCCAATCCTCCTGCCCGAGTCCGCTTTTGGCGAACTCCCACCCGTCATTGAAAAGCAGCTTCTCGTTCAACGATTCCACCTCTCGGCCTTAATAGATTTGCCGTCCATGCGCGTCGGGAATGCCGGACTTGCGGCAGAAATACGTATTGACGACGTCCCGCCATTCGGCCGCGTGCTTCGCTTGCTGCTCCAGCCGGCTTAGAACGCTCTCGTAGCGCTCGGCATCGATCTTCCCGCTAAGCCTGCGCCAAGTCTCGACAAGCCCTTCGGCCTGCTCGGCTCCTTCGAAGTGCGTGTCGTAGATATGCTGGATGATCGTTCGGCCGGATTTCAGCACGTGGCTGTATGGGAGGTGGTGGAAAAAAAGCAGCAGCTCGTCCGGGCAGCTCTCAGCGGACTCGTACATGGCGGCGGGCGCGTCGTGGTACTGTCCGGCATAGCCCGTTCCCGTGCGGACGGTGCGGTCGACTCCGATTCCATGGCAGTCCGCGTAATGATAAGTCCCCCACATGGAGTATTCGTAGCCGTCGACGTTCGGACCGTAATGATGGTTCGGATTGACCATCCAGCCGACGCCTAGCGGCGACGTGTATTTCTCGTAGATCGGCCACGAATCCAGAAGCATGCGGCCGATCGTCGCGACGACGTCCGGATCGCTGCCGAACGTAAGCCTTACCCATTCGTCGGCGATTTGTTCCGCAGAGAGCTCCGGCCGCCAGGCCAACCGGCCAAACCCGTAGAAGTTGGCTTGGGCGAGCGGATGGCCGGTCCAATTGCCGTCGTCCCCTATGTTGGAGACGGCGGCGAAGCCTCCGAGCGGCCGGTCGAACAGCTCGCCGGTCGCAGCCTTCGCTACGGTGGAACCGGGGCCCTTCGCATAAGTATCGAAGTCGATCGCTTCCTTCCACTGGGGAACGAGGTAGCATAGATGCCTCTGCTGGCCGGTATATTCCTGCGTGATCTGCAGCTCGAGCACCTGGTTCGTCCGCTGCAGCCCGCCGAACAGAGGGGATACGGGCTCTCTCACCTGGAAGTCCATCGGCCCGTTCTTGATTTGAAGAATGACGTTCTCGTCGAACTTCCCGTCCAGCGGCCGGAAGTGGTCGTAGGCCGCCCGGGCCCGGTCGGTCTTGCGATCGCGCCAATCCTGCTGGCAATCGTAGACGAAGCAGCGCCAAATGACGATTCCGCCGTGCGGCCGGAGCGCTTCGGCCAGCAGGTTCGCTCCGTCCGCGTGGTCGCGTCCGTACGTGAACGGCCCCGGCCGGAATTCCGAATCGGCCTTGACGAGGTAGCCGCCGAAGTCCGGAACGTGCCGGTATACGTCGGCCGTCCTCTCCGCCCACCACTCCCGAACCCGCGGGTCCAGCGGGTCGGCCGTCGTCAGCCCCCCGAGCTGGATCGGGCTGGCGAAGTTGACGCTGAGGTACAGCCGGATGCCGTACTCCCGGAAAACGCTCGCCGCGCGAGCCACGGAGGGGAGCAGCTCGGGAGCGATCAGCCGGGTCTCCGTCTCGTGGACGTTCACGTTGTTGATGGCGACCGCGTTCAGCCCGACGGCCGCCATCAGGCGGGCGTAATCCCGAACGCGATCCCAATCGCCGAGAAAATCCCCCTCCCGGAAGAAGATCGACCGCCCCGCATAGCCTCTCTCCACGCTGCCGTCCATGTTGTCCCAATGATCTATCATTCTTAGCTTCGAGGCCGGACGATCGACGACGTTCAGATCGCGGATCGGCTGTCCGGTCTGAAGCAGCCTTAACAAATGAAACGCCCCGTATAGAACGCCCTTATCCGTATTGCCTCCGATGGCGATAAAGCGCCGCATCGGCTGTTCGAACGCGCGCAGGATGTAGCCCTCGTCTCCGATTGCCTCCCTCTCGGCTGCGTCCGTCAAGCCTTGAAGCTCGGCGCTGCCCAGCGTGCCGATCAGAAGGAAGCTTCCTTCGTCGGCATTGCCGCTCTCTTGCGGCCTGCGGCCGAGCATCGACTCGATTCCCTCCGCGAGCTCCCTGCGCGCCGTCGCGAGCAGGGCCGCGTCCTCAGCGGATGCGGTCACGACGGTTCCGCACCAAGAAGCATATCCGTTCCCTTCGATGAACTCCCTATCCAGCCTGGCATACCGAAGCCAAGCCTTATAAGCTTCGCCTGCCGGTTCCCCGCCTCGGCGGAACGTTCCCCCGTTCGACTGATTGTCATTCGCCACGATAAGTCCCCTCCATGGAGTTTGCAATTATTAAACGACTATAGGATTAAGTATAGGATTCATCGTTTACAATCAGCTATGGAGAAACTAGACTTAGAGTTGTAATTATTAAACATGATTGCGAGGACGGTTCCCGACATGGATATCGAGCGGCTGCAGAATTGCGTACCGGACATCGTTTATTTCGTGGACAGGCGGTGTTTTCCCGATTGGGAGATCGTCAAGCAGAGGATCGACTTTCACGACCTGACGTTCGTCGTCGAAGGCCGGTCGGTCTACCGCGTCAACGGAGTCGACTACGAGGCCCGGGCCGGCGACATGATCTACGTCCCGATGGGCAGCGTCAGGGAGGCCTATACGTTCAAGGACGATCCGATGCACTCCTACGCGTTCAACTTCAATTGGCTGCCCGGAAGCTCGGAGCCTCTCCCTTTCCAAACCGTTACCAAGAACGTCGTCACGAACGAGCTCTATGGCTATATGAAACAGTTCGCGCAAGTATGGATGGGCAAGCCGCCCGGCTACGTCATGCCGGCCCGAGCGCTGTTCCTGTTCATTCTGCACCGGTTGCTGGTCATGTCCTATCGGTACGACGCCCCTTCCCCTGCCGACGCGCGGATCAACAAAGTGCTGGAGTACGTGAGCGAGCATTATCCGGAGGAGCTGCATCTGTCCGACATGGCCAAGCTCGTGAACCTTCATTCGGTTTATCTGGGCAAACTGTTCAAGAAAACCATCGGCCATTCGTTTAAGGAATACGTCAACCAGATCCGGATCAACCACGCGGAGATGCTGCTGTCGACCGGCGGGTTCACCGTGACCCAGATCGCCGACCGGTGCGGCTTCCGCGACGTCTCGTATTTCAGCAACGTTTTCAAGTCGATCAAGGGGTTTCCGCCTTCCGCCGTCAAGGGATGAAGGATGTCGCATAAGCAAAAACCGGAGGCCGGCATCCCCTTCAAGGGTCATGCTGCCTCCGGTTTTTACCGATCCATCGCATCCTATGGGATTCAATCGCGATCCGGCTCGAGCAAATGACAGGCGACGTAATGGCCGGGCTTCACCTCTTCCAGCAGAGGCTGACGGCCGCATCGCTCGTGGGCGAACGGGCATCGGGCGCGGAAAGCGCAGCCTCCGGCAAGCTGCCGCGGATCCGGCAGCTCCCCCTCGATGATCTCCGCCTCCCTGGGCGTCGTGCCGGGCTCGTCCGGAATCGCGTCCACGAGCGCTCGGGTGTAAGGATGAAGCGGCCCGTCGTACAGCTCGCCCACCTCCGCCAGCTCCACGATCCTTCCTAGATACATGACGGCCACCCGGTCGCTCATATAATGCACGACGTTGAGATCGTGCGAAATAAATAGATAAGTCAGCGAACGTTCCGCTTGCAGATCCTTCAGGAGATTCAGGATCTGCGCCTGAACGGAGACGTCCAGCGCGGAGACCGGCTCGTCGAGCACGAGCAATTCGGGGCTCGGCATCAGCGCCCTCGCGATGCCGACGCGCTGTCGCTGACCTCCGCTTAGCTCATGCGGGTAGCGGTCGGCATAAGCGGGATCGAGCCCTATCCTGCTCAGCATTCGCAGAACCTCCCGCCTGCGCTCCCGGCGAGTCCCTTTCTTCCGGATGGCGAGCGGCTCCTCCAGCAATCGTCCGATCGTGAATCGCGGATTTAACGACGAGTACGGATCCTGGAACACGTATTGAATCCGGCTGCGGCGCGAATCGCGCGGGGAGCGGCGTCCCGGCACCAGCTCCTCGCCCTTGAAGACCACGCTGCCCCCGGTAGGCCGAAGCATCAGCGAGGCGATTTGGCCGATGGTCGATTTGCCGCAGCCGCTCTCTCCGACGATGCCGAGCGTCTCTCCCTTGCGAACGGATAAGGAGACCCCGTCGACGGCCCGGAGCGTTTCGCCCCGCGAGAGCCAACGCTTCGGCGCATAGCTTTTCTCGATATGATGAAGCTCTAGGATCGCTTCAGGAGCCGACATTCGCGAGACCTCCTTCCTCGCCCAGCAAGTGGCACGCCGCGCTTCGCGGGAACGCCGAGCCTGCGACTCCGCGAAGCGCGGGCTTCTCGGCCAAGCACCGGTCGGCGGCGTATGGGCAGCGCGAAGCGAACGCGCAGCCGGGGCCCCGTTCTCGCAGCGCGGGAACGCTTCCCGGTATGGAGTGCAGCCGGGTTCCCTTCTTGGACGGCAGCGCAAGCGAAGCGAGCAGGCCCGCCGTATACGGATGGGCGGGATGCCGCAGCACTTCGGCGGCGGCGCCTTCCTCGACGATCCGGCCGGCGTACATGACCGCGATCCGGTCGCAAACCCCGGAGATCAAGCCGAGATCGTGCGAGATCAGGAGGATGGATGTGCCGTCCTCTTCCCTTAATGTCTTCATCAGCTTCAAGATTTGCGCTTGAATAGTGACGTCAAGAGCCGTCGTCGGCTCGTCCGCGATCAGCAGATCGGGCTGGCAGGAGACGGCCATGGCGATCATGACGCGCTGCCTCATGCCGCCCGATAACCGATGCGGATATTCATGATAGAGCGTCTCCGGCCTCGGAAGCCCCACTTTGCGGAACAAACCGACCGTTTTCTCCTCGGCTTCCCGCTTGGAAGCGCCGGTATGGAGGCGAATCGCTTCGGCGACCTGTTTGCCCACCGTCATGCCGGGGTTGAGCGAGGTCATCGGATCCTGGAAGATCATCGCGATTTCTTTCCCCCGAATCCGCTGCAGGCTCTTCTCGCCGAGCCGATGAAGCTCCTTGCGCTCCCCGTTGTAGATACCGCCGCCGGCTACCCGAATCGAGGGCGGCAGCAGCCCGAGAACGGACAGGCTCAGCACGCTTTTGCCGCAGCCGGACTCGCCGACGATGCCAACGATTTCGCCTCGGCCGACTTTAAGCGACACTTCTTCCAGCACCGGCAGCCTCGCGCCATCCTTGGCCGACAATTCAAGCCGCAAATCGCGGACCTCCAGCACGGTTTCGCCGCCGCTCGGCTTCGCTCCAACCATAGAGGTCACCTCCCTTGTCCTTTGCTCATGCCCTGACGTCGCGAGCGTCCCGGATGCCGTCGCTCAGAAGATTGAAGCCGAGCACGCTGATCGTGATCAGCACGCCGGGAGCGAGCGTAAACCATGGAGCGGCCGACAGGTAAGTCTGCGACTCGTTCAGCATCCTTCCCCAGCTCGGATCGGGAGGTTGAACCCCGAGTCCCAGGTAGCTGAGCGCCGCTTCGATCAGAATCGCCGTCGAGAAGCTTAACGCGGCCGTCGTTATGATCGAGGATGCGATGTTCGGCAGGATTTGGACGAACAAGACGTTGACGTGTCCCGCTCCGAAGGCCCGAACCGCGCGGACGTAATCCGCCTCTCGCTGCTGCAGGACTCCGCTCCGGACGACTCTGGCGAAGGAAGGCACGAACAGAATCCCGATCGCCAGGATCGTCTGCAGGAGCGACGGACGAAACACGGAGACGAGCAGAAGCGCCAGCAGAATTCCCGGAAAAGCGAGCAGAGCGTCGGTCGCCCTCATCAGCAGCTCATCCGCCCACTTGCCGGCATAGCCGGCCAAGGAACCGACCAACAGGCCGCCCGCCGCCCCGATCGCCACCGAGGCTGCCCCGACGAGGAACGCGGTCTGCGTCCCGACCATCGAGCGGCTGAGCAGATCCCGGCCGAAATTGTCCGTACCGAGCCAATGCGAAGCGCTCGGCCCCGAGAGACGATCGGCGATCCGCATCGCGTTCGGTTCATACGGGGTGTAGAATAAGCTGACCAGCATAAGGACAAACAACATCGAAACCAGCAGGAGACCGACGGTCATATTGATTCTTCGTCTCATATCCGTCCCCTATCTCAATTTGATCTTCGGATCGAGCCACCGGTAAGACAGGTCGACCAGGAAGTTGACGACGATGACGGAAGCCGCGATGAACAGGACCAGCCCTTGGACGAGCGGATAGTCGCGGTTGCCGATCGCCGAGATGAGCAGGCTTCCGAAGCCCGGCAGCGAGAACACCTGCTCGATGACCAGGCTTCCGGCGAGCAGCTCTCCGAACTGGATGCCGATCACGGTCGCTACCGGCAGCAGCGAATTCCGCAGCGCGTGCCCGTAGAGCACCGCCCGGTCTCCGAGCCCTTTGCTTCGGGCCGTCCGGACATAATCCAGATTCAGCTGCTCGAGAAGGGACGTGCGCAAGTAACGAACGACGATCGCGATCTGCGGGATGGCCAGGGCCGCGGCCGGAAGGAAAGTCGACCGGAGCGCCAGCCACGGATTCTCGTCCCAACCGACGTACGTGCTGACGGGCACCCAGTTCAATGTAAGCCCGAAAAGAAGAAGCAGCAGAATTCCCATCCAGAAGGAGGGCACCGCCAGCCCGAGCTGGGTCAGGACGGAGACGGCCAGATCGGCCGCCTTCCCCGGCCTGCGCGCGGCCGCGATTCCCAGCGGAATGGAGAACGCGATGACGATCGCGACGGACTCGAGCGCCAGGATCAGGGTCACGGGCAGCCGAGACGCGATCAGATCGGACACCGGCTCCGAATATCGCAGGGACGTCCCGAGGTCCAGCGTCGCCGCCCCCCGGAACCATTCCAGCAGTTGGACGGCCATCGGCCTATCCGTGCCAAGCTTCTCGGACAGCATCTCGATTTGCTCCTGCGACGCTTCGACGCCGAGAATCGCGAGCGCGGGATCCCCAGGGATGACCCGGAATACGGAGAACGTCAGAATGAGCACGAGAACGACCGTGAGAGCCAACGTAAACAGCCGCCTAAAATAGTAGTTCATCGTTTTTCGTCCCGGCGACCGCGCCGGTTACTCCGTAAAATAAACGCTGGACAGATCTTGAACGTAAAGAGGGTACGTCTTATAGCCGGCCAGCTTCTTGTTCAGGGCCACGTTGGTATTCGGGTCCATGATGTAGATCGCCGCCGCGTCGTCGGCAAGCAGGGTCTGCGCTTTCTTGTAAAGCTCGATCCGCTTGGCGTCGTCCGTCTCGGCCACCGCCGCTTGGAGCGTGCTGTCGAACTCGGGATTGCTATAGTTAAAAAAGTTGTTAGGAGAGTCGGAGAGATACTTGTTCAGGATCTGGTAAGGGTCGAGCTTGCCGTCCAGGCCGATGATGGTCGTATCGTAATCGCGTCCTTTGTAGATTCTCTCCAGCCATACCGCCCATTCGACGGGCTCGAGCTTGACCTTCACGCCGATCTTCTCCAGTTGAGCGGCGATGACCTGAGCCGTATCGACGTGGAATTGGTAGACGGAAGGCACGGACAGCGTCGTCTCGAAGCCGTCCGGATAGCCGGCTTCCTTAAGCAGGCTCTTCGCCTTCTCCAGATCCGTCTTGTACTTGTCTTCCAGTCCTTCCTGATAGTACTTCGCCAGCACCGGGCTCAGGTTGGAGCCCAGCTTGGTTCCCTTGCCCAGCGCCACGCCCTGGATGATCTCGTCTTTGTCGATCGCGTAATTGAGCGCCTGGCGCACCCGGATGTCGTCGAACGGCTTGCGGTCGATGTTGAACGTAACCAGCTGAACCAAGTTCTGAGGCGTGCTGAGCGTTTGGAAGTCCGACGCTACCTGCTCGAGCTGCTCCGTGCCGATTCGAGGGTAGATGTCGATTTCGCCCGATTTCAAGGCGAGCAGTCCCGCCTGCGGATCGGAGACGATGCGGAACTCCACCTGGTCGAGCGAAGGCACTCCCGCTTGGTAATAATCGGGGAACTTCTCGACGACCAGATGCTGGCCGGGCGTATATTCCTTGAACTTAAAAGGCCCCGTGCCGACCGGGTTCTTGTTGCTGTCCTGATAACCGTTCGGGATGACGGCGGCCGTCAGCGCGGTCAGAAAAGAAGAGTTGGGCTCCTTAAGCGTAATGACGACTGTCGAATCGTCCGGCGCTTCCACCGATCGGACTCCGCCGAATGTGGCCTGCAGAGGCTTGCCCGTGTCCAAGCCCGCCAGCCGCGCGTAAGAATATTTCACGTCGGCGGACGTCAGCGGCTGGCCGTTATGGAACTTGACGCCGCCGCGAATCTTGAACGTATAGCTCAGCCCGTCGTCCGAAACCGTATAAGATTCGGCGATCGCCGGAAGCAGCTCGCCCTTCTCGTTGGGCTTCAAGAGGCCTTCGAATACGTTGAACAGAACCTCGTACGTTCCCGCGGCGACCGCCTGGTGAGGATCGAGGAAGTCCAGATCCTGAAGGATCAGGACGGTGACGTTGCCCCCTTGCTTCTTGCCGCCGGACGGCTCGCCGGAAGCGGATGGACTCGCGGAAGCGGCCTCCGACGCAGGCGCGCCGGCGCTAGGGGAGCTTGCCGCTTCTCCTCCGTTCCCGTTTCCGTTGCCTCCGCCGCACGCGGATAGTACCGCCATCAATAGCGCTGCGGCTAACGCCGACCACCGCTTCGTCTTCGTTTGTTTTCTCATTGTACGATTCTCCCTTTCGCCCTATAAGATGGATATCCGGCCGATGCCGGCAAGATTCGCCCGGGCAGTTCGCCGACGGACGCAATGACGTTCGCGCCTTCGATTTCTTCGATTCCTTGCGTGCCGTACCGGTTGATCAGGCAACTGGCCATTCCCGCTCTCCGGCTGCCGACGACGTCGTCGTAATAGTTGTCTCCGACGTAGAGGCATTCCTCCGCCCGGACGCCCGCCCGCTCCAGCGCGATCCGGAAAATCTCCGGGTCGGGCTTGGAAACGCCGACCTCCGACGAGACGACGATCGGATCCAGCAGGTTCAGCAAGCCCGCGCTCTCCAGCACGGCTCTCGCGGAAGAGTCCCAATTGCTGATGAGCCCGACTCCGAAGGAGCGGTTCCTCAGCTCGCGCAGGATGCGCGCCGCTTCCGGGAACGCCTTCCACGTTCGCTCGGGCTTGCCTTGGCTTTCCCGCAGGAACCGGCATTGCTTATCCAGATCGAAGCTGAGGCCGAGCGAATGGTTTAACCAGCCTATGTACCAGGGATAGAACGTCTGAACCTCCCTGCCCAGAACTCCCGGATATTCCCGCATGAACAGCTTGTCGGCCAGATGGTAAGCCAGACGGATCCGCTCGATGCCAAGGTCGATGCCTTCTTCGGCGAGAAATCGCCGGTAGGCGGCTTCCCGCTCCTGATAAACGAGGGTATAGCCCAAATCGAACCAGATGAAGGAGACTTTCATCGCCCTGTCGCGCCCCCTTCTCCCGTGACCACCGGAAGCCGCAAGCGCGACGGACGGACGCGGTCGTGATAGACCGTCTGCGTCGCGGCGACGAAGTCCGCCTCCGTTGCCTTCCCCGGATCGATAAGCCGATTGGGGTTGCGGTCGTACGTCGGGAACAGAGAGCTTGCGAGGTCGAGCCGGATCGAGTGCCCCGCCCCGAACGCGATGGCGGTCGGACCGAGCGACAGCTCATAGCGGACGACTTGGCCGGCAGGCACGGGCACGCGCTTCGCCAAGCCGTCGCGGTAGCTTGCCCTTACGATTCCTTCCGCGACATTGTAGGCTCGGCCGTCGGGATAAACGTCCACCAGCTTGGCGACGAAGTCGGTGTCCTCCGCCGACGTTGCCGCGTACAGCTCCAGCGAGATCTCTCCGACGACCGCGAGTTCTTCCGCGAGCGGAGCCGTCGTGTACACGAGAACGTCGTTCCGCACCTCGACGGGCAGCTGATTGCGCGGACCCATCGGAGTCAGGTCGGGCACGGCTCCCGACCTCCCGCCCAGAGCGGGGACGGCAATTGAAGGATGATAGACGTACACGTCGGGACTCTCGTCCCCCGGTTTGTCCGGCGACAGCGTTCCGTCGCCGTTGATGGAGTTCGCCCTCGACTCGCTGCGAAGGTAATACGATCGTTCGGTCGTTCCCTTCGGCGGCCAATCCTCCGCGTCGTGCCAAGTGTTGCTTCCCATCCGGAAGTAACGGACCGGAGCGGGCGCGGGATAAGGCTCCCGGTTCTTCAGCCATTGATCGAACCAGCTCAGCTGAAGCTCGTCGATCCGGTTCGCCGCGTTCGGACCGAAGTCCAGCTCCCCGACATATCTCGACCAGGGCATGTGGTACCACGGCTCGACGACGAGACGCTGGCCTTCCCTCGCTTCGGCCGTCGCTCCCCGCTCGCGGACGCCGCGGAAGTTCTCGATCGTCCCGTCGACGAAGACGTCGTACCAGCCTCCGAGGTGAAGCGCCGGCACCTCGATCGCATCGTACCGGTCCCGAAGCGAATGCGCCTGCCAATAATCGGATCGGACCGGATGCTCCAACCATTCTTCGTAATAGGGCGCCAGCTCCCGGATCGGCCCCGGGGGCGATGCCAGCGGCAACTTCTTGTAAAACGATTGAATATTCGAATAATAATCCCCGAGCTCCGCGGCCCAATCGGTTCGCCCTCGCCGCAAGGCCGTGTCCTGCGCGGTAAACAGCACCCAGGACTGCAGAAGCGCGAGCGAGAACGCGCCGTTGCGGTACGACTTGCCTTGATACGAATCCGAACCGATCATGCCGGGCGAGATGCACGCGAGACTGGGCGGCCGAAGCGTTGCGGCCTGCCATTGTACCGCCCCGCAATACGAGAATCCGTACATGCCGACCCTTGGCACCGAATACGGCAGCTCCGCCGCCCACTCGATCGTGTCGTAGCCGTCCTCGGCCTCGTTCCCGTATGGAACGAACTCCCCTTCGGAGCTCCATCTCCCCCGGGTATCCTGAACGACGACGACGTAGCCGTGCCGGGCGTACCAGCTCGGATGCGCGTAATTCATCGTCTGCGCATCCTCTTTGTTGTACGGCGTTCGCAACAGCAGCACGGGGCGAGGCTTCCCGTCCGCCGGCCGGTACACGTCCGCATAAAGCAGAACGCCGTCCCGCATGCGCGCCGCCGCGTTTTTCTCCACGATGATTTCCGTCATGTTTCCGTTGCTCCCCCCGGTTTTCTTTTCCCTCTCCTATCCGTCGGCTCTTCCGATCGGCTGCCGGCTGCGGGACAGCGCCTGCTCCAGGTCTTCGATAAGATCCTGAGGATCTTCCAGACCGATGGAGAGACGGATCAAATCCGGCGTCAGTCCGCCCGCCGATTGCTGCTCCGGCGACAGCTGGGCATGAGTCGTGCTGGCCGGATGGATGACGAGCGATTTCGCGTCCGCTACGTTGGCGAGATGGGAGAACAGCTCGAGACCGTCGATGAACCGATTCGCGGCTTCGAAGCCTCCGCGCAGCCCGAAAGTGAAGATGGAACCCGGACCCTTGGGAAAATACTTCCGCGACAGCTCGTAATACGGATTGTCGGGAAGCCCGGGGTAATTGACCCACGCCACGTCCGGATGCTTCGATAAATAATCGACCACTTGAGCGGCGTTGGCTAGATGCTTCTCCAGCCGCAAGGACAGCGTCTCCAGCCCTTGCAGAAGAAGAAACGAGTTGAACGGGCTGATCGACGCGCCGATGTCCCGGAGGAACTGAACCCGGACTTTGGCGATGTAAGCCGCGTCTTTGAATTTCTCGACGTAGCGGATGCCGTTGTAGCTCGGGTCGGGTTCGGTGAAGCCGGGGAACTTGCCCCCCGTCCAGTCGAACCGACCGCCGTCGACGATAAGCCCTCCGATCGAGTTGCCGTGCCCTCCGATGTATTTGGTCGCGGAATGCACGACGATGTCGGCTCCGTGCTCGAAAGGGCGAATCAGGTAAGGCGTTCCGAACGTATTGTCCACGATAAGCGGAATGCCGTTCTCGTGGGCGATCTCGGCGATTCGCGAGATGTCCGGAATATTCAGCCCGGGATTGCCTATCGATTCGATAAACAGGGCTCGCGTTCGGCTCGTAATCGCCCGCCGGAACGCCTCCGGTTCGTCCGGATCGACGAACCTCGTGCGGATTCCCAGCTTGGGCAGGGTTACCGCGAACAGGTTATAGGTCCCTCCGTACAGCGTGCTGGCCGCGACGATCTCGTCTCCCGCTCCGGCAATATTGAAGACGGAATACGTGACGGCCGCCGATCCGGAAGCGACGGCGAGCGCGCCGGTCCCCCCCTCGAGCGCCGCGATCCGCTCCTCCAGCACGGCGTTCGTCGGATTCCCGATCCGGGTGTACGTATGGCCCTCTTCTTCGAAGTTAAGCAACGCTCGCGCGTGCTCCGTGCTCCGAAACGTGAAGGAGCTGCTCTGGTAAATCGGGACGGCCCTCGCTCCGGTGACCGGATCGGGTTGCTGGCCGGCGTGAACCTGCAACGTATCGAACTTCCAACTTTTCTCGCGCGGGTTGCCCATCTTCTCATTCCTTTCTTTTTTACCGCAACAAAAAAGGAGACAGCCGACGCGACGTTGCGCCGTAGATGTCTCCAGTCGATCTGGTCAACTCCACTATTTTGATCAGCTTAATAGGTATTAGCGGCTACCAACAAAGTTACCACCCTTCCGCGCCGAGTGTCAACCGCATGCCAAATAGAACTTTTCTATAAGAACGCTCCGATCCGGCCGGTTGCCCTTGCGCGCAAAAGGGTGCCTCGACAGTCAATGAATGACTTTCGAGGCACCCTTCGATCCGACGAAGTAACCTTATTTAATGAATGGCTTGGCTTTCTCGACAAGCTCTTCCTCCGTGTCGCCTTTCAAGTATCGTCCGTTTACGAAGACGAAGCCCGTCCGCTTGCACGGCCCGCAATAAGACTTGCATCCCACTTTAATCTCGGTTCCCGGCGCAGCCGCCTGCAGCTTGCTTGCGAGCGACTTGATCCGAATATGCCTGCACTTATCGCAAATGATAATGTCGTTCGTCGCCTTGCGGGGTCTGACTTGTTCCTCAGTGCTCGCCATGGTTGCCTTTGCTCGGATTCGTGATAACGAAGCCTTCCTGCGGGATGTACAGGTAGTCGATGATGATTCCGTCGAGGAAGTCTTCTCCTTCCTTCAGAAGGACATCGATGCCCTTGTCCGTGGAGACGACGACGTCGCCGTCCTTCTGCTTGTCCAGATCCATGCCGTAGTGGGCATGATCGCCGTGGGCGTGGGTCACGAATACGCGAAGCTTCAGCCCTTCGTTCTCCGGCTTCTCGATCTCCTTCAGCAGAATCTTCGCCGCGTTGCGCGTAATTTTGCACTTCATGTGAGGTCTCGCTCCTGTCTCTGCTCTATTTAGTAGACATCGCCGACGATCCGGCTTGTCTCTTGCTTGCTCTCGTTCTATTGTAATGACTTCCGTTCAGGAACTCAAGAATGGAATGCTCTCTTAATCGCCCGGAGGAATGAACGCCCGGCGTACCGTCGTCCGCGCCGCGATCGTCACGTTTTTATCCCGTATTTGTTCTCCATCCGACCCGCGTACCAGCCCGCGAGCGCGATCGTGACCGCGATATCGTCAATGGGCATAAAGGGCATCAGATCCGGCAGCACCCAATAGAGTACGACGGGCACGATGAACAACAGCTTGTCCCGAACGGGTACGCGAGGAGACCGGAGCACCCTCCACACCCGGCCGGGCAGACGGACGCCGAGTTTTATCCATGAAGCGCTATTGCGTCTTGCCATACTCGTTCCTCTCCCTTCCGCCAACGGATGACCCCAGTATAGCAGATGAAAGTACTCCTTCCCAAATAAGACGAAAAGCACGGGCGACGGGAACGATAATTTCGGTTGCGGTTAGCCGCATTCGCCATTATCGCTCCCGTCGCCAATCTACCCGGCTGCACACGGCCATCTTTCCGCTTTTTTCTCCTTATCCTATCCCGCCTGCCTCTATGTTTCCCCATTAGGAACGAATCAGCTTAAATCAAGTTGAAATTCAGCCGTACTCCTCGCTCATTCCCAGCTCCATCGCCGTCGTCAGGAGGCAGGCCGTCTCGGCGTACACGTCGTGGATGGTCTCCAGCGGCAGCGGATTGCGGCCCCAGCCAAGTTCGACCGTAAACCCGGGCCTGCGAAACCGCTGGATGAACCAGTCCTTGAAGCCGGCATCGCTGCCCTCGAGCCGAACGGGCCGGTAGCCCGACGCCTGTCCCAGCTTCTCGGACCAAGCTTTGGATTGCGGCGGCTCCAACCCCCGATAGTTCCAATAGATTTCTTCCCCTTGCGTATGAAAAGAAAGCACCGAATGAAAGTCGATCTCCTCCGTGAAGGAAGCAAGGGCGCGGGCCTCCGGCTCAGACAAGGGCGCCGTGCCGGAATAATCGCGGGGACCGGGGCCGTCCGCCGCCCGCCGCTTCTTCTCTTCCTCCCAATGGGCGGGGAATTGATCGTTCAAGTCCACGCCTCTAATATTGGCTTTCCAGCGGGCGAAACGATGGGAACCGCCGTTCCAGCGAAGCAGCTCCTTGTACATGGGATGTCCCGTTCGAAGCGCGTCCTGCGTCAGATCCACTCCGTCGGGATTGACCATCGGCACGATCCACAGGGTGCAGCCTTCGAAGCCATGGACCGCGTTCATCCCGCCGAAGGAGCCTCGCCATTTGCACGCCCTGGCGTACTCTTCGGCGAATCGCATCAAAGCCAGCGACGTGATCCACTCGTTCGCGTGCACGGCCCCGTTGGCCTGCAGCCGGAACGGCCCGTCTCCGATGCGGACGGCGTAAATCGGCTTGCCGAGAACGCTGTGGCCGATCGTCCGAACGACCAGGAACGGATACTCCCGGCGAAGCCTCTCCAGATCTCTGGCCAACTGGGTCGAGCCGTATTCCGCGTCGCAGCGGACGATCCGATCTCCCGCCGTCGGGAGCTCCAGCACGCACTCCCCGCCCGGTACCAATGCGAGATGAGCCGAATTGAGCTCGCGCAGCCTTCTCGCCGTGCACCCTGCCTTCTGCGCGATGCTCTCCCAAGTGTCTCCCTCCTGAACGACGTATCGGCGAGGAGGGCCGATCGGGATGTCCAGAAGCTCGCCCGGAAGAAGCGCCTCTCCTTCGATGGATTGCGGGTTCGCCGCGGCAAGCGCGGTCAAGCTTATGCCAAAGCGCGAAGCGATTCGGCGAGGCGTGTCCCCCTGCTGAACGACATAGGTGCGGGTATTCAAGAAGCCCACCGTCCCCTCTCCAAGATGTAATCGCCTATATGGTAATCACCCTATGTACGGGAGATAGCCAAAATGCCACCCCGCAGCCGATTGGCCGAGGGATGGCACCGTTAATTGAAGATAGATGGGAACGGAAAAAAACGCTCAGAAGCCGATCTGCGGAACCTGCCAGACGACAGGGGTCAAGCGGATTTGCTCCCCGAGCCATTGCTGGGCGATCTGCTGGAACTTCCTCGAATCCCCGCTGCAAAAAAATTGATGGATCGGAGTTTCGTCGTTGCCTGCAAGCCGGTTGTTCTCGTGCAGGATCGTGCTGATCTCCCTCGCCGTCTCCTCCGCCGAGCTGATCAGCGATACGCCCGGTCCCATGACCTCGGAGATCGTCTCCGACAGGAACGGGTAATGGGTGCAGCCGAGAATGAGGCAGTCGATCGGACTCGCCCGCAGGCCGAGCAGGGAGCTCCTTACCGTCTCGTGGGTCTCTGCGGAGCGAAAGTTACCGTCCTCCACCAGCGTAACGAACCGAGGGCAAGATTGGCTCCAGACTTCGATATGAGGCGACAGTCTGCGCAGCGCTTGCTCGTAAGCTCCGCTTTTGATCGTTCCCTCGGTGCCGATCACGCCGATCTTGCCCGTCTTCGTTCTTCCGATCGCCGCGCGGGCGCCGGGATTGATGACGCCGACGACCGGAATGCCGACCCGGCTCCGAATATCGTCCAAGGCAACCGCCGTTGCCGTGTTGCAGGCGATTACGATCATCTTCGGATGATACTGAATCTGATAATCGACGATTTCGCGCGTGAATCGGACGACCTCTTCCGCCGGCCTCGGCCCATACGGAGTGCGGGCGGTGTCGCCGAAGTAAAGAATTTTCTCTCGAGGCAACTGGCGCATGACTTCTCTGACGACAGTCAGTCCTCCCACGCCGGAGTCCAAGACTGCGATCGCTTGCTGCACGGGAACACCGCTTTCTCCAGATAGGTGATGTCGGAACATGATACAGTATGAGACCGTGCCGCAAAAGGTACCTGCATCGCAGCGCTTGCCCGGACAAGTTCGACTCTAGCCCGCAAGCCCATGAACACGCGCGGAAGCCGCCCTGCGGGAGCGGGCGGCTTCCAGTTCGGTTCTACCTTCTTGCTTACAGGGCGACGGTTTCTTCTTCCTCGTTCTGCGCTTCCTCCGGATCCGCCTTCTTCGCGAATTTGGAGCGAATGTCAACCGCCCAATCCGCCGATTTCTTGACGATCGACTGCGCGGAGGAACCGGCTTTCTTGCTCAGCTCCACCGTCTTCTCGCCGACCGTATGGGCCGTATCGGCAATATCCTTGCGAAGCTCCTTGCCTGCCTTAGGTGCGAACAGCAATGCGGTAACCGCGCCCGTTACGGCGCCCGCGAGCGCTCCCCACAGGAAGGACTTGACGACTTTCTTCTCTGCCATAGGTGATATCTCCTCTCCGGCTTCGGCCGATGCTCTCGGCCATCATCTTGCGCGAGGTCGGCACCGGTCATCGCCGCTGCTGATCCGCATTCTCTCCCGATTTACGACCGTGTCCGTTCGGCGCGCCGCCGAAATGTTGAGTCCAGGCGTTCCAGACGAAGACTCCGAGCTCCATCCAGTCGAGCGTCTCTCCCAGCCTCCGCGTCTGTCTCTCTTCCGTCGCGGCAAGCTGATCGGAGAGCTTCCGGGTCCAGCTTACCGCCGCTTCCGCGGCGGCTCCGGCTGCCGTACGGGCGGCTTCCCCGATCGCTCGCCCCCCTTGCGCGAGCGATTCCAGACCTTCGAGCCCCTCGCGGCATAAACGAGCGGCGTTCGCCGCTTCTTGGCCGAGCTGCCGCCATTCCGTCATGGCCGTCTCCGCCTCGCGCCCCAGCCGCGAGGCCTCTTCCTCCCAACGGCGCAGCGATCGCCGCAGCGCAACGCTAACGAACGCGATCGCAACCGCCGCCGTCAAACAAAGCACAGCCGCCGCATAGCCCAAGAACTCCCATCCCATGCAGCGCACCTCCCTTCTTTTATCCTGAACGCATTCGGGACATTCGCCCATGCGGTTAATCCAGTATAAGAAGAGTGGGCTTGACTTGACACCGCGGACAAACCGCCTTTTTTTGGCGGAAAATAAAAAAGAGACGTTCACCGGGCCGAATTCCCCATGAACGTCTCTCGCTTTAACCTTCCGAACGCCGAATCTTATACGTGCATCGGCTGCCGCCGTCCGCCAGACACTCCGTCCTCTCGACGTCCGCGCCCAGCAAATCTCCGAACAGCTGCTTCTCGCAATGGCAAGCCTCGCGGTAACGGTTCGCGACCTGCGCGATCGGACAATTGTATTCATGAAGCCGATAGCTTCCGTCCTCCGCCGTCTCCCATTCCGCCATGTAGCCGCCGGCGTTCTGAATGCCGGCCAGCTCCGCGACCTTTTCTCCCAGCTCCTTGCTCTCCATGAGTTCGCGGTATTTGACCTCCAGCTTGCGCTTTCTGCCTTGAAACAATTGGGCGATGACCGAATCTCCGGACGCCTGCTCCTCCAGTTCCCCGAGAAGCTCCAACGTCAGGTGGGGGTAATTCTTCGGAAACAGCTCGTCGGCCCGTTCCGTCAGCTTGTATCGGTAGGAAGGTCGTCCCATCGCTTGCCTGAGCAGCGTGGAAGTTACGAGCCCGTCCTTCTCCATCGTATGAATGTGGCGGCGAACCGCCATCTCGGTAATCCCGAGCGGCTTCGCCAGCTCCGCGATGCTGCTCCCGCCCTGCGTGCGGAGCAGGTGCATCAATTGTCGGCGCGTCGTCCCTTCTTCCGCTTGCGGCATGAGGCTTCCTCCTTTCACGGACATGAACGTTCCGCTTAGAACGCGTCAACCCCGATGTTCTCTTGGATGTTCTCTTTATTGTAACGGAAGATGAACGGGACGTAAATTTATTTATGATACCAGAAAGTATATAAAGTCCTCACCTATAACAAAAGCGCCGTCCGCGGAACGGGTCCGCAGAACGGCGCTTATCGGGCTTCGGCATTATTTCTCCCAAGGATCGAGCTCACGGCGCAGATATTCCCGAATGTCTTCCCCGAATCGGATCATCTGCCCGGCCAAGCTTCCGGCGAGCGGATGCAGCTCCCGGCGCGGCCACTCGTCGTACTCCTGAACGAGAGGCCGGCGAAGCTGAACGAGCTCGCGGAACGTCTTCTCCTGCTCGGCGGTGAGAACCCCTTCTCCTGCAATGACTTCGATAATGTCCTCGTAGCTGCTCGCATCCCTCATCATGAAGCCGTCGATCAGGAAATTCCCGACGTCCGTCACGATCTCCAAGGCGAGATGCAGCGCGCGCTCCTGCGCGAGACCCTCCAGCAGAGAGCCTGTCCAGGAGGCGGCCAGATGGTCCAATGCCTCGGCAAGCTCGGGGATGCAGCCGAGACGCCGCTCGATCCCTTCGCGATTTACGTAATACATAACTTAACCCCCGTCGTTACGACGCTTTCGCTTCGCTTTGCGTTTTAACCATGCTACCATGACGATCATGCTGATAATGACGAGGATGAGATAGGTCATCATCTCGTACAGATCGCCGGCGCCCGTGTCGGATGAATTCACGTCGAACCTCCCCTTCAGCTCTCGTAATCGACGCTAACGGAGGATTCCCGAACCTCGTTCATGTGTTCGATGACCTTTTTGTGCTCGGGATGAACTTGGTAGGCTTGAAGCCCGTCCATCGAATCGAACGTCGTCGTCAAGGCGATATCGTAGGATCTCTCGGAATGCAGCACGTCGATGCCCACTTCGATGGACTTGAGCTCGTCGATCTTGCCTTCCAGGTTGCGAAGCACCTGAGCCGTGCGCTCCACGCTTGCCGGACTGCGATCTTTGAGCTTGAACAGGACGATGTGAGTGATCATTCGTTATTCTCTCCTTCTTCATTGGACTGATGTGTACGGCGGACCGCGGCGAGCCGAATGAATCCTTCAAGCGGGAGCATACTACGGACATTGGGCCGAACCCACGCATGTCCCGTCAAAAAAGCATCGCCGCAGGAGGATTACGCATGAGCTATAAAGCAACCTTGGTGTGCTCGCTGTTCGCGGTAGCCTTGTGTTTATTCAACGCCACAGGCTACGATCCGCATAACCTCTTCTTATTCATGTTAAGCGTTCCGATCTGGTTCGTCGAGCTTTTTGGCGATATTCATCAGGTAAATGTTTTGTTCATGTACGTGCTTACCGTCGCCAGCTGGGCGATTATCGGCTATTGCTGCGACGTCGGGATCGCCCGCGTGCAGAGGAGACGCAGCGCCGCATAAGCCATGGGTTTGTTTACAACGGGAAAAAAGGAGCCGGGAGGCTCCTTTTTGTATCGTTTAATGCCGATTACTCGACGATGATCTTGGCCGTCATGGTCGAGTGGCCTTGTCCGCACATGATGGAACAATGCATTTCATAAGTACCGGGCTTATCGAACGTGTATTCAACCCTCGGGTTATCCTTGGTCAGGTTGATATTCAAATCGGCAATTTCGGCGCCGTGAGTGCCCAGGCTGTTCGAGAAGCTAAGAACGTAAGGCGTACCGGCCTTCACGTGATATTCGCCTTCGTTGAATTCGAAATTAGTCGCCGTAATCTTCAGCAATTCCGTTCCCTCAGCGAGGTGCTCTTCCTTCGGTTTCTCGGGCAGTCCGTCCGCGAGCAAATAAACGCCGAACAAGCAAGCGATGACAATCAATACTGGCATGATCCACTTGAACATTGATGCTCCCCCTGATTCATTCGAATGTCTAGCTCTTATTTTACCTAAAATACACAATTGAACTCAACTGTTCCTTATGGGAGAACGTCAACTTTTTTTCACATTTGACAATTTGATGAACAAGACGGCGAAGTCGGCCCTTATTTGGAGGGATCGTCGTCCTTCCTTTCAGCCCTGTTCCGCAGAATCCGAATGACTTCGCGGAGCCTGTCCGGCATCGGAAGCCCGAGACGCCCGTAATTCTCCATGACCGACAGCAGCTCGTTCACGATATAGAAATAAACGGCTCCCCCCATCGCCACGTCGGCCCCCAGCACCAGGTCGATCCGATGGGCCACGATGACGATCAGCAGCATGAGGCCTTTTTTGGCAAGTCCCCAGAAGCCGACTTCGCTGCTTAACCCTTTCCCGTCGCGCAGCGAAGCCGCAACGCCGCTAACGTAATCGACGGCCATAAGGACCAACAGGAAGCTGAGCGACTCCGTCCAGGTTCCGAAGCCGAATCCGATAATGGAGCCGAACGTTATGCTTAGAATGCCCAAATTAGGATGCATCCCCTCTCCTCCTCTTCGAAAATCATCATTTCCATACAATATATGAAAATGGGACAAGAACGCGCTTGATAGATGACGGCGAGCGTTGGCGGAACCTTTTTAAGCCGTTTTTCAGACTGCGTTCAAGCGGGCCTAAGGTTGCTCGTTTATTCTACTGGGCAAGGAGGAGATTCCATGGCGAATAAGAAAGGGATCAAATGGATCGTCGGCCTATCGGGAGCCGCGCTGTATTCCATTCTAATCGGGTATATATCCCACCAAGATGCGGGGACGGCCAGCGCATCGTCCGTTCCGACCGTAACGGATCCGGCCGGGCAATCCGACCAGGACAGCCTGATGCAGCAATGGGAGAGCGAGTCCGGCGGCAGGCACGGCCGCGGATCGTTCGGAGAGAGCACGGGAGGAACATACGAAGAAGGCGGCTCCATGGACAACTCGGCAGGCGGCGGCTTGCAATCGAGAGGTTCCTGACGCTGGCGAAGCTTTACCGGAAGCGAAAGGAGAGAAACCGACATGCATACTTTTACGGCGATGAGCACTGCCTTCCATACGATCGGCCTTTCGTCCGTCTCCGCGGGCAAAGCCGAATCCTGGTTCTCCTTTATCGAGAGGAACCTCAGCCGGTTCCTCCCGGAGAGCGAGCTGTCTTCGCTGAATCGAAGCGAAGGCCGTCCTTTCCTTGCTTCCGCCCTGCTCTACCAAGCGGTGAGCGTAGCGGACCGGTACTATCGCGAGACGGACGGCTTGTTCAATCCTTATCTGGGCAAAGCGCTTATCGCGCAAGGCTACTCCGAGAGCATCGAGAAGCTCCGTCTCGATTCGGATCGGCAAACGGCAGACGACTATTGCGTCGATATGCCGGAGGAGCCGGTCGCATTGGACCGGCGCATGATGGGCATTCGGCTGCATCCGGAGCTATCGCTCGACCTCGGCGGCATCGCGAAGGGCTGGAGCGCGGAGCAGCTGGCCGGCATGCTTCGGCGGGAAGGAGTCGGCACGGGAGCGATCGACGCCGGAGGAGACATGATCCTGTGGGGAAAGCCCGTCCAAGGCTGGGAGATCGGAATCGCCGATCCGCGCGACGGAGCGAAAAACGCGGCCTCCCTCGTTCTTAAGCGGCCTGCCGGCATTGCGACGAGCAGCACCCTGAAGCGGCGTTGGGGCACCAAAGAGGGCGTACGGCATCATCTGATCGACCCGCGCACGCAGCGCCCGGCTGATACCGATCTCGTGCAGGCAACCGTGCTGGCCCCTTCCTTGACGGAGGCGGAGGTTTATGCCAAATGCTTGCTGATTCTAGGCTCCGAAGCCGGCATTCCATGGCTGGAAGCCCGCAAACCCGGTTTAGGCTGCGTCGCCGTCAACGGCGAGGGGCATCTCTTCAAAGGCGGCTCGCTTAATGAGTATGCCGAGATCGGAGGCGGCTCCTATGCAGCAGCTATCTGAGTATTTCTCCGTCTGGGCGACGACGAGAGCCGCCGGAATCACGTCTTATCTTCTGCTCTTCGTCTCGACGGCGGCCGGTCTTCTGATGAGCGGCAAGCTAAGCGGCAAGAACCAAGCGGTCATCCTCGCCGTCCATCAATGGACAGGCTGGTTCGGCTTCCTCTTCGGAATGATGCACGGCATGGTGCTATTGTTCGACGAATACGTGGGATACTCGGCCGCGGAGCTGGCGATTCCGTTCGCTTCCGACGATCACCGCTGGCTGGCGGGACTCGGAACTTTATCGCTCTATATCTCCGCGATCCTGATCGCCAGCTCCGATCTGATGAAGCGGCTGGGGCGGAAGGTTTGGCGCGCGATCCATTTTCTGGCGTTCGCCGGTTATGGAATGGCCTTGCTGCACGGGACTCTAATCGGAACCGATTCGAAGGACCCCGCGATCTCCGGCATGTACGCCGTCACCGGGATGACGGTTGCCGTCTTGCTCGCCTACCGGATTTATGCATCCCGACTGAAATCCGGCCGCTCCGTAAAGGCAAAGGGTCAGCCCGACGGCCGAGAAGGCCGCATGCCGAAGGCTGCTCCGGCCGCGTCCGCCTCGCTGGAAGCCCCGATTGCTCCGGTTATCGAGTATCTTCCTCCCTCCGAGACGAATCGAATTCGTCTCCGGAAGTGAGTTTCGATTTGCGCGAACGGCTCGCGAGATGGGATACTAGGAGGTAAGAATGGCGATTGGAGCGTGCAAACAAATTGAAATTCCTTAGACCCCCTTTATCCGAATGTTTCGAGAGCCTTGTGTCTACCGCCAGAGGAGACGTCAAGGCTTCTCTTGTCGTGCGGAACGGAAATCTCGTGAACGTCGTCTCCGGCGAGCTGCTGCCGGACATGTCCATCGCCGTGCAAGGCTCGCGAATTGCCTATGTCGGCAAGGAAGTCTCCCATCTGATCGGTCCCAAGACGCGGATCGTCGATGCTAAGGGCAAGTATATGGCTCCTGGGCTGCTTGACGGGCATGCCCATATCGAGAGCACGCAGCTTACCGTCACGGAGTTCGCTCGAGCCGTGCTGCCGCTCGGCACGACCGGCGGCTTCTTCGATCCGCACGAGATGGCGAACGTGTTCGGCATCGAAGGGATCAAGCTGATGCGGGAGGAGGGCTTGGGCACTCCTCTTGCCGCCTATATGCAAGTGGCGTCCTGCGTGCCCGCCGCCGGCTCCGAATTCGAGACGACCGGCTCCTCCGTCGAGCCGGAGGACGTCGCGGAAGCGTTCCGCTGGGGCCCGGACATGATCGGCCTCGGCGAAGTGATGAACTTCCCCGGCGTCGTCTACGGGGACAAGAAAATGGCCGCGATCCTGAAGGAGACCCTGGCGGCCGGCCGTATCGCCGACGGCCACTTCACGTGGCCGTCGAATGACTGGCGCCTGCCGGTCTATGCGGCGAGCGGCATCACCGGCGACCACGAATGCGTCACTCCGGAGGACGTCATCGAGCGCATTCGCTTGGGCATGTACGCGAAGATGCGCCGCGGATCCGCATGGCACGACGTCGCGAACACGATTCGGGCGCATACCGAATCCGGCATCGACACCCGCCGCATGATGCTCGTCACCGACGACCGCAGCTCGGAGTCGATCCGGGACGAGGGCCACATGAACTTCGTCGTTCGGGACGCCATCCTTCAGGGCGTGAAGCCGATCACCGCTTTCCAGATGGCGACGATCAACACCGCGGAGCGCTTCGGCGTCTCCCGCGACGTCGGCTCGCTCACGCCGGGAAGCTTCGCCGACATTCTGCTGCTCGACGGGCGGTTGGCCGACGTGAACGTCGCAACGACGATAGCGGCCGGCGTCGTCGTCGCGGAGAACGGCAAGATGGTCGTGGAGCTTCCGGCCTACGAATATCCGGAGAAGGTGCGCAACTCGGTCCGGCTGAAGCCGGACATCGCCGCTTCCGCGTTCGAGATCGCCGCGCCGATCGAATCCGGCGAGGCGCTCGTCCGCGTCATTCAGGTCGTCGAGAATCACGTCGAGACGCCGGAACTGAAGCTTAAGGTTCCGGTCGAGAATTCCCGGATCGCGCTTGCCCCGAACAGCGGCCTCTGCAAAATCGCCGTGCTGGAGCGCCATAAAGAGACGGGCAACCGCTCGGTCGGACTCGTCGCGAATATCGGCTTCTCGAAGCCCGCCGCGATCGCCATGACCGTCGCGCACGACAGCCACAACGTGCTGATCATCGGCAATTCCGAAGAGCTGATGGCCGAAGCGGCGAACGAAGTCATCCGCATGCAGGGCGGCACCGCCGTCGTCACGGAGGAGGGGGCGACGTCCTTCCCGCTCCGGATCGCCGGACTCATGTCGGCCGAACCGTTCGAGGTCGCCGCCGAGCAGTCCGCGTCCATCAGCCGCGCGCTCGTCTCCGCCGGATGCACGCTCAACTATGCGTTTATGACTCTGTCCCTTCTCGCCCTCGTCGTCATCCCGACGCTCCGCATCTCCGACAAAGGCCTCGTTCGCATCTCGGAGGCCGGCATCGAGTTCGTTCCTTTGTTCTGCGAGGAATGAATCTTGCTGAAGAAGGCTAGTGGGCGGCTTCATGCCCGCGGTAAGGGGGACTTATCTAAGCAGGGCAAAACAGTGCCTTATCCCCTCCGCTCATTTGGTATAAAATGTAAAACCGTTCCTCTCTGACGAGGAACGGTTTTTTTAGAAGCTGAGAGAAATCTTGCAGGGCCATCTCGCTCGTTGTTGGGCTTCATCCGCAGATAAACGCCTACAGCCAGAAGTAGCGATTTATTCTCTAGTAAGCATCGATCTCAAATTTTACGCCGGCCAGCCCAACTACCGTATCGAGCCTGCTGTCGGCAGACATTCGATACCCGCCCTTCCCTCCGGGACATGAGCGGAAGGGATAAGGTACTGTCTGGGCCGAATTGGAGAATAGGCATGAAGTCCAATTATAGAGGCCGTGCATGAAACGCTCAAGGCCAAACGAGCTTGCCCACGTTCAGGCGTTCAAGTCCGGACGCGAACCCGTAACCAGATAAACGGTGCTCTCTCCGATGTTCGTCGCATGGTCGGCGATGCGCTCGTAGTAGCGGCCGACGAAGCTGAGAAGCGTCGCTTGCGGGATCGTCTTCGGGTTCTCGACCATTAGCGTCAGCAGCTCGCGGATGATCTGGCTGTACAGCGCGTCGACCAGGTCGTCGTCCTTGCTCATTTTGTAAGCCAAGTCCACGTTCTCGTCGGAATACGACTGAACGGACTCCGAGATCATCATGCGAACCGCGTCCGACATTCTCGGCAGATCGATCAGCGGCTTGATGAGCGTCTGGCCCTCGAGTCGAAGGACGACCTTGGCCACATCCACGGACAGATCGCCCATTCTCTCCAAATCCGAAGCGATCTTGAAGGCGGCGAGAATGCGCCGAAGGTCCTTCGCCACCGGCTGCTGGGTCGCGATCAGCTTGGAGCCGAGCTCCATCACCCGCTCCTCCAGCTGGTTCAATTCCAAATCTTCCTTCACGATTTTTCTCGCCTTGAGCGCGTTAAGGTTGACGAGCGCGTCCGTCGCGTCCACCAGCGCCTTCTCGACGCGTCCGCCCATCTCGCCGAGCAGCGCCTGCATCTCCTGCAGGCCGCGATCGAACTCTCTTCTTACCGTCATCACAAGTCCCCTCTCCGTTCGGCTTTCGCTTAACCGAACCTTCCGCTGATATAGTCTTCCGTCCGCTGGTCGGACGGATCGGAGAACAGCTTCTCGGTCTCCGAATACTCGACGACTTCCCCGTTCAGGAAGAACACGGTCTGATGAGAGACTCGGGCGGCTTGATGCATGTTGTGGGTCACCATGACGATCGTGTACTTATCCTTGAGCTCCTGCGCCAGCTCTTCGATCTTCAGCGTGGAGATCGGATCGAGAGCCGAGGTCGCTTCGTCCATAAGCAGCACGTCCGGCTCGACCGCCAGCGCGCGGGCGATGCACAGCCGCTGCTGCTGGCCGCCGGAGATGCTGAGCGCGGAGCGTTTCAGGTGATCCTTCACCTCGTCCCAGAGCGCCGCCGCCCGAAGGCTGGACTCGACGATCTCGTCCAGCTGCTTCTTGCCGCGGACGCCGTGAAGCCTCGGGCCGTACGCCACGTTATCGTAGATCGACTTCGGAAAAGGATTCGGCTGCTGGAACACCATGCCTACCTTCTTGCGCAGGGTCTCCACATGTACTTCGCCGGAGTAGATGTCCGTTCCTCCTACCGCGATCTTTCCTTCGATTCTCGTTCCCGGAATCATGTCGTTCATGCGGTTGAGCGTGCGCAGGAGCGTCGACTTGCCGCAGCCCGAAGGGCCGATAAACGCGGTAATCGCCCGCTGGGGAATTTCCATCGATACATTCTTAAGAGCTTGGAAGGTTCCGTAGAACAAATTCAGCTTATCTATCTCGATCAGAGCTTTCAAACAAGATTCCTCCCGTGGATACTAGCTTTTGGTCTTGCGGGAATTCAGCCACAGCGGCACGCGGAAAACGATATTGATCAGCAGCACGATGAAAATGAGCACCGAGGTCGCCTTCTGGGCGATCTCCTGCGCGTCCGGCACGATCGCCTCGGATTGCACGTACCAGAGATGGACCGCAAGCGTCTCGCCCGGCGAGAACAGATTGAAGTCCCACATCACTCCGGAGGTCGTCACGCCGGCGGTCAGGATGATGACCGCGCTCTCGCCGAACGCGCGTCCGGCGGTGAGACAGATGCCCGTGACGAGTCCGTTCAGGGCAACCGGAACGAGTACCTTGCGGATCGTCTGCAGATGCGTGGAGCCGAGGGCGAACGAAGCGTTCTTCATCTCGACCGGCACGGCGCGTATCGATTCTTCCGTGATGCGCGTAAGCATCGGAAGGTTCAGGAACGCCAAGCTGATCGCCCCGCCGAGAATCGTCAATCCGATCTGGAACATCTCGACGAAGAGGGCGATGCCGAACAGGCCGAAGATGATCGACGGAACCGAGGACAATCCTTCGACGCAGATCCGGACGAAGTCGATCAGCTTGTTGTTCGGCGCGAATTCCGCCAGATAGATTCCGGCGGCAAGGCCGATTGGAATCGAGATAATGAGGGAGATGGCAAGCAGATAGAACGAGTTGAACAAAGCGGGCCCGATGCCGCCTCCTTCTTCGATCTCGCTCGGAATGCTGTACAAGAAATCCCAGGTCAGCTTAGGAAGGCCGTTCTTAAGCAGCATAAACAAGAGACCGACGATAAAGAGGATGACGAGAATGCCGATCCCCCATACCAGGCCGGTGAAAATTCTGTCGTACAGTGCGGAGGAGCTGTTCCGCTTGCCGAAGGAATAAGGGGCTTCGGAACGGGTGGATTCGTTCATGATTCGCGGACTCCTCTCTTCTGAAGGAAACGAACGGCAACGATCATGATCAGCGAAATGACGAGCAGCAGGAAGCCCATCATATAGAGAGCGTAGTTCCAAGTGGATTCGAACTCGACGCTGGAGATCTGCATGACGATATTGCTGGTGAGGACGGCCGTCGGCGTGAACAGGCTGTCGGCGATTTGCGCCGTGTTGCCGATGACCATGACGACCGCCATCGTCTCGCCGATCGCGCGGGCCATGCCCAGAATGACCGCGTACACGATGCCGCGGCTCGAGGCGGGGAGAACGACGCGGAAGATCGTCTGGAAACGGTTCGAACCGAGCGCGTACGAGGCGTCGCGGTATTTCTTCGGAACGGCGGAGATCGCGTCGTCGCTGACGCGGCTGATGGTCGGAAGCACCATGATGGTCAGGACGATCGCGGCGGCAAGAAGCCCGTCGGCCAGATCCTTGCCGGTCATGTCGCGAAGCCAGGGAATCAGAACCGTGAGTCCGAGATACCCGTATACGACGGACGGAATGCCGACCAGCAGGTCAAGCACCGGACGAAGCAGGTTGCGCAGCCACTTCGGCGTCACTTCGGCCAGGAAGACGGCGATAAGCACCGAGAAGGGGACGGAGATCAGGAGCGTAAGGGCCGTAAGCGCAACGGTTCCGAATATAAACAGCAGCGCGCCGTATCGGCCGTTCTCCGGATCCCAATCGGCGGAGAAGAAGAACTCGGCAAAGCTGACCTCCTGGAAGGTCAGGACGCCGGTACGGAACATCAGGAATAAAATGCCGAACAGCACCAGACAGACAAAAGCGGCAGCCGCGATGCAGGCGATGCGGAAGGCGGAGTTCGCCCATCTCAATCTAGCTCTTCGGTCGAAGGACTTCCCCGAGCCGGTACGGATGCTGTTGCCCAGCTCCGCCGAAGCGGTCTGGACGGCTTGATTCATCTCGATCATGGAGAGATGATCTCCTCTCATAAGGAGAAGCCAGCTTTTCGCCGAGGCGCTCAAGCTGGCTGTCTCTTCGTTTATGGGATAATCAATTACTTAACGGATGCCAGAGGGATGAACTTCAGCTTCTTCAGCGAGCCGTTCTGGAACGTCTTGCTCTGAATGTACTCGATGAACGCCTTCGTCGCTCCGGTCGGCTTGCCCTTCGTCATGAAGTAGCCGATGCCCCATACCTTGTAAGTGCCGTTCAGAACGTTCTTCTCCGTCGGAGCGACGCCGTTGATGCTGAGAGCCTTCATCTTGCTCGTTACGTACGGAAGATCGATATAGCCGATGGAGTTCGGGGTCGTCTCGATCGTCGTCTTCATGTCGCCGCTGGAGCCGACTTCCTTGTAGTTGTCGCCCTTGCTCATGAATTCCGTGCCGCTTAGGGCCTTCATTTGGAAGTTGACGCGGGTGCCGGAACCGAACTTGCGGTTGACGACCACGATGTCTTCGTCATCGCCGCCGACATCCTTCCAGTTCGTGATCTTGCCGGAGAAGATGTCTTGCAGCTGCTTCGTCGTCAGGCTGCTTACCTTAACGTCCTTGTGAACGATAGCGGAGAACACGGTAACGGCAACCGGGTTGGCCACTTGGCCGTCGAACTTCTTGAAGCCCGGCACGTCTTGCGAAGCATCCCAGTCTACGGCGCCGATGTCGGCGATTCCTTTGCGGACCGCTTGCGGGCCCGTGATCGAGCCGGCCGCGGATGCGGAGATCTTGACCTTCGGGTTGAGCTTCTTGAATTCGCTGGCCGCTTGAAGCGTCAGAGGCAGCAGCGCGGAGGACCCGTTGATGACGATTTTGCCTTTCAGGGTGCTGGCCGCGGAAGCCGCGGAGGTCGCGCCCCCGATCAGGGATACCGCCAGCGCGACGGCGGTAAGGGATTTGATCCATTTTCTCATGGAAGAATGACTCCTCTCGATTCTATCGAATGAAAACGCGGCAAATGAAATCTCGGCGAATGGATGCCCTGCGAACGATTACTTGGTGACGGCCGTCCAGGAATTGCCGTTCTTGACGAGAATCGAGCCGTCGCGGACGACCGCGATGCCGGATTCCGATACGACGATGGAGGACACTTCCGCCGATACCGCGTACAGCTGGTTCGCGGCGCCCGAAGCCGTTACTTCGTAAATGCCGTTCTCGGTATCGCTGTTCGCCGCGAGCACGTAGAGCTTGCCGGCATATTGGACCGACTCCAGCACGTCATGCGCGCCGTACAGATTCTTGGTCGTGCCGTCCGCCGCCGCCGCGACGAGAACCGCGTTCGAGTTTTCGTTCGGTACGCTCACATATGCGGCGTTCTTGCCATCGGCGGAAGTGATGAAGATCTTGTCGTCCGTCCCCTTCGTCAGTTGGGTCGGCTTGCCGTCCTTCACCGTGGAATCGAAGGAGAAGATTTGGATTTGGTTCGCCGAAAAATCGATATCGACGTTGTCTTCGTCCACGTTCGTCGAGTCGGCCGTTACCTTGCCGAGCGTTGTTACCGCGTAAACGAACTGCGTTCCGTCCGCGGAGACGTTCAGGCTGGACTTGTAGTCGACCTTGTCTTCCAGGATCTTCGTGATTTCGCCGCTGGTAACGTCGATCTTGGCGATGACCGATCCCTTGTCGCCTTGCAGGAAGTATACCGTGCCGCTGTCCGGGGACCAGACCAGCTCGGGCTTGATGTTGTTGTCGTCGGAGAGCTTGGCGACGGCCTTGGTCGAGAGATTGATCAGATACAGCAGGCCCTCGTTATCGGAGAAAATCGCTTGCTGGCCGTTAGGCGCGACGACCAGATCCGACTTGTCGGTCGAAGTCATCAGAACCTCGCTCTTGCCGGTTGCGGTGTCGACCAGGTAGTCCGTGCGGCCTTCTTCTTGAATCGTGGAAACGAGCAGCGTGCTAGCGTTTACAAACCGAGGATTCTCCGCTCCTTCGAGCAATTGCACCGTCGACACGGAGATTTGGCCGGCGTTCAGGGCGACCGTGCCGCCAAGGCCGGCAATGAAAGGACGCAGCGCGATATAAGTCGAGCCGTTCACCAGCTGGATCGGCTGCTTCAGGCTCACGGCGGCGCCGTCCGCCGTCAGCTGCTTCGCGTTCAGCTTCACTTCGACCGTGTGGCCGTTCAGCGTTACCGTCAGCGCGCCGTTGTTTACCGCGATGTTAGCGCCGATCGCTTGGGCCAGATCGCGAACGGATACAAGCGTTTCGCCGTTCTTCGTTACGACTCGGAATGCCACTGCGTTGCCGTTCACCGTGAAGGTCGATTGCTGCGCTTGGACTGCCGCGACTGTCTTCGCGGCAGGCGCTGCGGACGCGGCGCTGACGATCGACGTCGCTACGACTGCGGCTGCTACGGATGCTGCTACTGCTTTTCTCATCACCATTGGCTCGGTCACCCTTCTTTGTCTCCCAAATTGGTCTATCGATTTGTTGCCCCAACCCTTGTCATGCGTTTACATTCGTCATTATAAGAAGGATTTGTAAAGTCAATTTCCGCCTATTATCATCCAATTGTTAAAATTTTCTTTTGTTTGCAATTGTTTATGAGAATGCAAAAAAAGATAGCAATAAAGGACCCTGGTCCTGAATCGCTATCCTCAGATATGCATGAATAGAATCTATTAATTTCCCGAGAAGCCGTTCAATTTGAGCCAGGAGGCGCAGGCCGCCGTCCACTCTCTCGTATGCTCCTGGTCATCGGCGAGTCCTAAGCCGTGGCGACCGTGCTGATAAACGTGAAGGTCGAACGGAACCTTGTGTCGGCTTAACGCGGCTGCGAAAGCCAGACTGTTCTCGACCGGAACCGCTCCGTCGTCCGCGGTGTGCCACAGGAACGTCGGAGGCGTCTCGGCGGTTACCCGCTCCTCGCTGCTGAGATAAACGACCCGTTCGGGGTCGGGATTCGTCCCCAGCAGGTTGGAGCGCGAGCCTTCATGCGTAAAAGGGGATTGCAGCGTGACGACCGGGTAACAGAGAATGGCGAGGTCCGGCCTGGCCGATACGGCGGCGTCCAGCTCGTCCTTCGCGACGTTCAGCTCTTCGTTGAAGAGCGTCGCGGCCGCGGAAGTCAGATGGCCTCCGGCGGAGAAGCCGAGAATGCCGATGCGGTTCGGATCGACGGAGAACCGTTCCGCGTTCGCCCTAACGGTTCGAATGGCGCGCTGCGCGTCAAGCAGGGCGCTCGGATATTGGTAAGGCGCCACACGATAGCGCAGCACGAAGGCGGAGATGCCGAGCGTATTCAACCATCTGGCGATAGGCTCCCCTTCGTGATCGGCCCGCATCCCGTAGCCTCCGCCCGGACAGACGATGACGGCCGCGCGCTCTTGGCCTTCCAGCAAATAGGGAAACAACGCGGGGCGATCCTCCGGAGCGGTTCCTTGCGCCAGCGGCGCTCCCTCCGGCCATAACAAAAGCTCTTCCAATGAAATCCCTTCCTCTCACCTGGTACGGTCGAATCTCAAGAAATCGTTATCCTTGCCATCATATCACGGACTCTACGAGACTGGTAGCGCATTCAAGCATCTCGTAACCGGGAATCTATCGATTCGCCAAAGCCGATTCCACCGCCGTTGCCAGTCGCCTTGCCGCTTCGCGAGGATACTCCGCCGACGAGATGGCGGAGATGACGGACACTCCGTCGGCTCCCGCCCGCACGACGCCGGCCGCGTTCTCCGCCGTAATGCCGCCGATGCCGACGATCGGCAGCCGGATGCCAAGCTCTCTCATCCGCCGGATCGCTTGAACCCCGGAAGCCGATTTCGCATCCTCTTTCGTGCGAGTCGCGAAGATCGGCCCGACTCCCAAGTAATCCGCGCCGGCTCGAATCGCGGCTTCCGCCTCCGCTTCATGATAGGCGGAGACGCCGAGCAGCTTGCTTCCGATCCTCGTCCGCACGGCGGAAGCGGCTTCGTCCTCCTGCCCGACATGGACGCCGTCGGCGTCCAGCTCCAGAGCGAGATCCACGTCGTCGTTCACGATGAACGGAATGCCTCGCTCCCTGCAGAGCAAGCGCAGCTTCCATGCCAGCTCCGTTCGCGCCTTTCCGCGGAGCCCCCCCGTCCCCTTCTCCCGGTATTGAAAGAGGGTCGCTCCCCCGCGGATCGCCTCCGCCAGAATCAGCTCGGGCGGGATGCCCGCGGGAACGTTGCTGCTTCCCATGATAAAGTAGACACGCAGCGCCTGACGGACGGCATCCTCCTTCCGCGTCGCGTTCATCTTGCCGCCCTCCTCCGGTCGCCGTATGCCCAATGGTTCGTCGGCCCGTGTCCTCGACCGATCTCCAGCGACTGTTCGATGGCGGCTTGGATAAACGCTTTGGCGACCTCGACGGCTCGCGGCACATCGCTCCCTTTCGCAAGCTCCGCCGTCAGGGCGGCCGCGAACGTGCAGCCGGTTCCGTGCGTATGCCGGGTAGACACCCTGACGCCTTCGAACTCGAGAAAGTCCTTTCCGTCGAACAGCAGATCGACGGAGCGCCCTTCCAGGGAATCGTCATGTCCTCCCTTAAGGACGACATAGCGCGCGCCGTGCTCCGCCAAGCGTCTTGCCGCTTCCCGCCGCGCAACCATCCCGCCGATCTTCGTGCCCGTCAGCGTCTCCGCCTCCGGTACGTTAGGCGTGACGACCAAGGCGAGCGGCAGAAGGTGCTTCTTCAAGGCTTGAACGGCCTGCTCCTGAAGCAGCGCGGCTCCCCCCTTGGCGATCATGACGGGATCCACGACGACCCGGGTCCACCGCAAGCGGCGAATCTCTTCCGCCACCCCTTCGATAATATCGGCTCCGAACAGCATTCCCGTCTTTAAAGCGTCCGCTCCCATATCGTCTCCGATGGCCGCGATCTGGGCCCGCACCGCTTCCGCCGGAAGCGGGTAGATGCCGCTAACGCCGAGCGTATTCTGCGCGGTCACGGCCGTGATCGCGGACATGCCGAACGCCCGAAGCTCCTGGAACGTCTTCAGATCGGCTTGAATGCCCGCGCCGCCTCCGCTATCGGAGCCTGCGATCGTCAATGCGGTCGGAGTTCTCATCCTTCGATCTCCTCCGCCTTGCCAAGCCGTTCGACGTCGCCGGCGGTGACGCTCCACAGCCGATCCAGGAACGCGATCTGGAAGCTGCCCGGGCCCTGCTCCCTTGTCCGGCTCGCCGCCAGCTCGGCCGCCACGCTATACGTCGCCAACGCCGCTACGGAAGCCTCGACCGGATCTTCGCAGACGGCCGCGAAGGCGCCGATGACCGACGTAAGCAGGCAGCCCGCTCCGGTCACCCGGGTCAGGAAAGCGTCGCCGCCATGCACGGCGACCGTCCTCGTTCCGTCCGAGACGATGTCGGTCGCTCCGGAGACGACGACTGCCGTTCCGAGCTTAAGGGCTGCCTCCTTCGCCAAGCCGACGACATCTCCGCCGGTCGCGCCCGCATCCACTCCGCGAATCGCCCAATCCCGTCCGATCAGGTTCGCCACCTCCGCGGCATTGCCGCGCACGATCGAAATCCTGATCGCGGAGAGAAGGCTTCTGGCCGTCTCCGTCCGGTATGCCGAAGCTCCCGCTCCGACAGGATCGAGCACGACGGGAACGCCGCGTTCGTTCGCCGCTCGCCCGGCGATCTTCATCGCTTCGACTTCGACCTCGTTCAACGTCCCGATGTTCAAGACAAGCGCGCCGGCGATCCCGGCGATGTCCGCGGCCTCCTGCTTGGCATACGCCATGACCGGAGAAGCTCCCAGAGCCAGCAGCCCGTTCGCGGTAAAGTTCGTGACGACGACGTTCGTGATGTTATGCACGAGCGGATTGCGGTCCCGCACCTCTTGAAGCTTGCTTGCCAATTGCCGAATGTTCATCGCTTTCGCCTTCCTTATCCCATAGTGAATTGAATATTCGAATCCAGGGACGGCAAGGATGAGAGCACGACTTCCCGAGCCAGATGGCAAAAAAGCGCCTTACCCCTCAAAAAGATCAGGGTAAGACGCTTAAAAGCGCGCGCAAAAAATACGCATTCTTCCTACGATGGCATTACCCAACAGGTTTAAACGGTCTACGACGGATCAGCCGTACTCTCAGCCTGCTTCTGCAAGCTCCCGCGAATATTCAATTGTTGTTAGTGTAATACAGCGCAAGCCGTTGCACAACCAAAATCTTGGCTTACACGTAGCCGATCGTCTTCACGCCGTTCAGGCTTGCAGCTTCGATCGCGAAGCCTTCCGGAAGCTTGCCTTTGAGAACGACCTCTCTCGTCTCGCCCGCGACAAGATCGAAGTAGTTGTCGGACAGCGTTCCGACAACGTTCAGCAGACCCGCATCCTTCGCGAACGCGTCGGTGGAGATCGAAATCAGCGTATCGCCGTTCTCGAGAGGCTTAGTCGTCACGGTAAGCGCAGCCGGCTTCAGCTTGAGCTGGTGAGGCTTGCCGAGCGTGTACGCTTGACGGGCCAGGCGTTCCCCGCCGCTCGACAGCAGGTTGACGAACACGATCGTCGTCGCCGCGTCGAAGCCGCCGACGTTCAGCTTATCCAGCTCGGTCGATCGATGCCCGTACGCCTTGACGCCGCGCTCTTCGGTCTTGACGACCTTGTCCGTCGCCAGATCGTAGAATTCGATCGTCACTTGGCCTTCGAAATCGCCGTTGTCGTGGATCAGGTGCAGCGTCGCTTCCGCTTGCCCCGGAGTGATTTTCGCCACGACGTTCGGGGCTTGGAACGTTCTCTTCATGTAGTAGTACGAAGGCTTCTTCACTTTGCCGTAGTCGACGAGCGCCCAGCTGATCGACGGCCACAGGTCGCTCCACTGCCAGATGAGCGCGCCGGACGTGTCCGGCATGCGGGATACCCAGTGCTCGACGCCGAAGCGAAGCGCGTTCGCCTGCAGAAGCTGGTTCACGTAGACGAACTGCTCCTTCGTCGCAGGCAGGCGATAATCGCCGACGGTGTAGTAGAACAGGCGTTGAATGCCGTTCGGGGCTTTCTGCATCGCGTCGAACTTCGGATCGCGCAGGTCGGCTTCCGCGTCGACGGCGTCCATTACCTTCATCGAAGGATAGGACTGCATGCCGAACTCGGACAGGAAGCGCCCGTTCACTTCGCGATACTCCTCGTATGGATGGGTTTGGCCCCAGACATACCAGGAGTGCAGGTCGCCATAGTCGCCTTCATAGCGCGAGTCGTCGAAAGTGAGCATGTACGGGCTCGTCGGCCAATAAGGGCGCAGCGTGTCCTTGCGGCATACTTCCTTCAGCACGTCGAAGTACAGCTTCTCGCCGAAGCCGTGCTTGCGCTTCTTGCGGCTCCGCTCGATGAAGAACATGTTCTCGTTATTGCCGCACCAGAGCACGATGCTTGGGTGAGACCCGAATTCGTCGAGGACGAAGTCCGCTTCCTTGCGCACGAGCTCCGAGAACGCGTCGTCGTCCGGGTAATCGCCGCACGCGAACATGAAATCCTGCCAGACCATGATGCCCAAACGGTCGCACTCGGCGAAGAAGTCGTGGTTCTCGTACGTGCCGCCGCCCCAGACGCGGATCATGTTCATGTTCGCCGCCGCGATATCTTCGATCTCCTGGCGGTATTCCTCGGCGGTGTCTAGGTTCGGCCACAGCTTCAGCGGAATCCAGTTCACGCCTTTGCACAGAATGGAGATGCCGTTCACTTCGATGAGGAACTTGCGCCCTTGCTCGTCGTAAGGCATCTTGATCTTCACTTCGCGAAGGCCGACGGAGCAATCCAGAGCGTACGAAGCATCCTTCGCCGCGACTTCGACGACCAGGCGGTACAGATGTGCCTCGCCGTGACCGAGAGGATACCAGCGCTTCGGGTTCGCGATCTCCAGGGAAGTCTCGTATACCCGCTCTCCCGGCGCCGCGCTGACGGTTTCTTTTTTGACCGCTACCGCTTGCTCTCCGTCGTAAATCGTATACGTCACTTCCGCTTCGAAGGCGGTGCCGCGAACGTTAACGATCTTGTGGTGCGCGTTTACGATCGCCTTGTCTTGGGAAATGCTCGTAAGGCGGTAACCGAGGTGCTCTCCGCGCAGTTGCTCGTAGCCTTCGACTTTAACGGCCTTGTGAATGCCGACCGTCGCGACGCGGGCGCCCCAGTCCCAGCCATAGCCGTATTGGGCCTTGCGTCCGAACAAACGGGGAGAAATGCCGTTCCACAGGAACAGATCCTCGCCGAACGCCTTCTCCTTCTCCTTCAGCGTCTCGGTAGGGGAAGAAATGCGGACGACCAGCTCGTTCCGAGCCTTCGCGATGCCCTTCACGTTGAAGCGATAGGACATGAACATATTCTCGGTGCTGCCGATTGCCTTGCCGTTCAGCTCGATCTCCGCGAACGTATCGACGCCTTCGAACACCATCTCGAGCGCCTCGGAGGCGAGCAGCTCTTCGCTAAGCTCGAACGAGCGGCGGTACGTCCAAGCGTCGTGCTCCACCCATTCGATTTTCGGTTCGAACAGGGTGTCGTATTCGTTAGGCAGAACGCCCTGCTCCATCAGATCCTTCTGGATGAAGCCCGGTACTTGCGCCGGATATCCTTCTCCCGTGCGTACGTTCGTCGCTTGCCATGTTCCGTTCAACAGAAATGTTTTCATCAAAAAGTGCACCCGCTTTTCTGCCGTGTTGTGGTTTAACTTAGCTAACATACAATCTAGGAACAATCATTTGTTTGTATAAAAATTAGTACGAAAGCTATAGTTAGGCTAACGATACGATACTACGAAACGGGCCAAATTGCAAAGGATTTCAAAGGCAAAACGCAAAAAGGGCGCCTGTCCGTCAGACGCCCTTCCTCTATCTCTTTTCTATTCTTTAATCGACTGTCCGCCATCGATAATAAGCTCTTCGCCGGTAATGAATCTGGATTCGTCGGAGGCCAGAAATAACGCGGCGAAAGCCACGTCTTCGGGATTCCCTAAGTACTGCAAAGGAATTTGCGAGATCAGCTGCTTCTTGACCTCTTCGTTCTCCGTATAATTAGAAATCATTGGAGTTTGAATAAAACCCGGATGGACGGAATTGACGCGGATATGGTCCGGACCGAGATCCCGGGCCGCCCCTTTGGTCAACGTTCGGGTAGCCCCCTTAGAGGCGCCGTAAGCCCCGATTCCCCCTAAGCCGTTAATGCCGGCCAAGGAGGAGATGTTCACGATCGAGCCTTGCCCCGTTTTTCTCATTTCCGGAACGACATGCTTGATTCCAAGAAGATTGCCGAGTGCGTTGACATTCATAACTTTGTTCCATTCTTCTACGTCGATATCCGCTAATGCCAGGATTTTGCCCGTTATGCCTGCGTTATTGATCAGAATATCGATCTTTCCGTATTTCTCGACCGCCTGGCGAACGACTTGAATCCAGTCGCTCTCCTCCGCGACATTATGCTTCACGGCGATCGCGACGTCGCCGAATTCGGTACGGATCTCATTCACCACGGATTGAAGCAATTCCTCTTGCATATCGGTGGCAACGACTTGAGCCCCTTCCTTGGCGAATAGCTTCGCTTCCACCGCGCCTTGACCGCTTGCCGCTCCCGTAATGATGGCAACCTTGCCGGCTAGTCGACTCATTTTTATTCTCCTGTTCGATTTTGATATAATGGCTTCGATAACCTTAGATTAACGCGCGGTCCAGCCGCCATCGGCTTTGATGACGTCCCCGTTGACGAAGCTGGAATCGTCGGACGCCAGGAACAGAGCGACTCGCGCGATTTCCATAGGATCCGCCAATTTCCCCGGGCCCGCGTCGGCCAGGGCTGCGGAGCCCAGCGGATGGGGAGCCGTAATGGTGGATTGAATGTTGGTATTGACGCCTCCCGGAGCGATCGCGTTGCAGCGAATGTTGCCGCCTTCCCGTCCATAAGTGGAAGCGATATTCTTCGTCAGCCCGACCAGCCCGTGCTTCGACGCGATATATGCGGCTCCTCCGCGGGTACCGAACAATCCGCCGACGGAAGCGTTGTTGACGATGACGCCGCCACTTGCTTGGTCCTTCATGATGTTGATCGCAGCGCGGCAAGCCAGGAACGGACCGGTGAGGTTGATCCCGATCAGGCGCTCCCACAGCTCGTCCGTTACGTCGCCGACCGAGTGAAATTATCCATGACCCCGGCGTTGTTCACGAGAACGTCCAGAGAGCCGTATGCCTCCCTGGCGGTTTGAATCATCTTTTCGACATCGTCTTTCTTGGAGACATTGACGACGACGCCCGTCGCCTCGCCGCCATTTGCTTTGATTTCGGCGACGACGGCATCGACTCCCGCCTGATTGATGTCGGCCGCGACGACTTTGGCGCCTTCTTGCGCGTACAGGGTCGCGATGGCTTTCCCCATGCCGGAACCGGCACCCGTGACGACGGCTGTTTTCCCTTGAAGTTTCATGAATAGGACTCCTTTAGCAATGAAATCTATCGCACACTTTTATTATAAATTCGCGGCCGAACGCTTCAATTTACAAGAAACCGGGCCCTGTAAAGATCTTTACACTTGGTTCAAAAATGTCCAATTTCTTTGCGAAATCATACATTACGGCGAGTTATGCGCGGGGAGCGACGGGGAATGAATAACGGCGTCATTCGCACCAAAAAAGCGCTAAGGAGCGCACTGATCGATCTATTGAAGGAGAAGGAATTCAGGGCAATCACCATTAGCGAAATCGCCTCCCGGGCCGAATATTCCCGGGCTACCTTCTATGCGCATTATCAATATAAAGAAGATTTATTGGATGAACTCGTTCAAGAAGTCATCGAAGGCTTCCTGTCGGCGTTTAAAGAACCTTACGAGAACAATAGGGAGAGCTACGATTTGGGGCAGCTGACTCCCTCGGCCATCAAGATTTTTCAATACATCGGGGAAAACGAGGACGCTTTCGGCTTGCTGCTGAAAGGCTCCAATCCGGGGTTTCAGGAAAAGCTGTTCGAGGCGATCCGTTCGATTTTTACGCAGGAGTACGAACTGCTTTTCCCTCGGATTCCGGCTCATATCGACCGCGAGATCTATATCAACCAGAACGTCTATACGATGCTCGGACTGATCTCATATTGGGTGAATTCGGATTATCGGTATTCGGCCAAGTATATGACCGACCAGATGCTTGCGATAGCGAAATTATCGAATCCGAGATAAAGCAAGAGACGGATGAAGCCGCGAAATTCGCAGCCTCTCCGTCTCTTTTCCTTTATTGCTGCGCCTTCCGGAAGCCCGCTTCCTCCGCCTCCCGCTCCGTGCAGAACATCTGCTCGGCTTTTGTTCTCTCGTACTGGGCTCCTCCGGGGACATGGTAGATCTTATCTCCCTTGGAGTTGATATTGCCTTTGATCTCCGGGTTCGCGCAGGATGCCGGCGCCGCGGATTCGGCATCCCCTTCCTCTTGCTCTTCATCCCTGCTCTCCGCCTTCGATTCGTCCATCGCGATCGTTGGGGCAATCGTCTCGAAGCGGTCTTCGTCCGTCCACATCGCATCGAATTGTTCTTCGAAGGAACGGGCGATATCGGCATTGCGGAAAATCACGAAGATCTCGTCGTTCGTCGTGCTTGCGGATTTCGAATAGTTGAAGGAACCCGTCGTGGCGGCCGCCCCGTCCACGATCGTCATTTTGAGATGCATGAGTCCGCTATGGCTGTTGATCTTCATCGGGATGCCCGCGCTTCCGAGCAGCTTGAGCGCTTCCTTCTGAGACTTGCCTCCCGATTGGATCTTATCCGTGATCAGCCGGACGCCGACGCCGCGCGCCTTCGCGTCCTTGATCGCTTGCACGATGTCCGGGTACGTCAGGCTGTAGATGGCGATATCGAGCGTCTCCTTCGCTTCGCCGATAAGAGAAACCAGCTGCTGCTCCGGGTGCTGGTCGGCTTGGGTGAACGCCCATTCCACCTGATTCCCGCTCAGCGCGGCGGCGTCCGCCTCCGGCTTGCCCGTCATCTCCCCGGCGGCGCAGCCGCTTAATAGCAACCCAACGGCCAGCGCCAAGCCTCCGATTTTCCACTTGCGCATTCTTTCGATTCTCCTTAGATGGTTTTCATGGATTAACCTAACTTATCCCATCTTCCTCGTCCTCGTCAATCGGTTTATCGACGCTTCGGAACAAGAGAAAAGACCGGATGGCGCCGCCATCCGGTCTCTCTCTTGTCTCGCTAACGCTCTCTCTTAGTCCAGAGCGAAATCGCTCAGTCCCGCCGGAAGCGGAGCCGGGCGCTCGCAGGAGCTCTTCATCGCGTAATGCGTTCCGCTCCCGGAGGCGGCGTGGAAGCCTTCCATGGCTTCCAGCACATGATAGGCGAGCGCTCCGTTCGCCCGGTGCGGCCGGCCGTCCCGGATCGCCTTGGCCATGTCCGCCGCTCCGATGCCGCGGGCGTTCTCCGCGCTCCCGTGCGTAAGCGGGATGTCGGTCCACTCCCGCTCGCCGGCCTTGCGCAGCCGGATCGTGCCGCCGAAGTTATTCGGGTCCGGCACGAGCAGAGAGCCTTCGCTGCCGTAAACTTCGATCCAGGGGAGCGTCGAGCCTCCCTTGACATCGAAGCTGGTCAGAATCGTGCCGATCGGTCCGGAAGCGAAATCAAGGATGCCCGCCACATGGGTCGGCACTTCGACTTCGACTTTCTCCCCGGCTTTCGGCTTGCTCGTAATCGTTCTCTCCGGGAAGGAGATTCTCGCGGATCCGGTCACCCGGGAAATCGGCCCCAGCATCGAGACGAGAGCGGTCAAATAATAAGGCCCCATATCGAACATCGGCCCGCCGCCCGTGCGGTAATAGAACGCAGGATCGGGATGCCAGCTCTCGTGGCCGCCGCTCATCATGAACGCCGTCGCCCCGATCGGGGTGCCGATCTTCCCTTCGTCGATCAGCTTGATGCAAGACTGGATGCCGCCTCCGAGGAACGTATCCGGAGCGCCTCCTACCCTTAGCCCCTTCCGCTCGGCGGTCTCGAGAATCCGTCGCGCTTCCTCGCTTGTAACGGACAGCGGCTTCTCCACGTAGACGTGCTTGCCCGCTTCCAACGCTTGAATGCAGACGGACGCGTGCGCCTGCGGAATGGTCAGGTTGATGACCAATTGGATGTCGTCCGACGCCAGAAGCTCCTCCACCGAGCAGCCCCGGATTCCGTATTCGGCCGCCCTTGCCTTGGCGCGTTCCACGTCCAGATCCGCGCAAGCGACGATCTCCATGGAGTCGAAGCGGCTCCCGTTCTTCAGATAAATTCCGCTTATGTTGCCCGTACCGATAATGCCGGCCTTAATTTTCCCCATGTGCCTCTCTCCTCGCCCGCGATTAAAGTTGGCTGTCCGCCATGCCCGTGTAAGCTCCCGAGCTCTGAGACCCGGAAGCCGCCGCCTTGCCGTCTGCGCACCAGAGGAACCCTCGGCGCATCAGCTCGGTCACGACCGGCATCTCGATAATGTTCGCCTGATGGCCGAGCGAATTGTAATAAACCCGTCCGACGCCCCACCGCTTCGTCCAGACGACCGGCATATCGACGGCCTTGTTCAGCGAATGGGGGCCAGGCGCCGTCGGGAACCGAGTCGTCGCGAGAACTTCGACGGCCGGATCGACATGAAGGTAGTACTGCTCGCTCTTCACCGCGAAATCATCGATGCCTTCGGTCAGGGGGCTGGAGCCCGCCTTGATGTTCACGGTGTATTCCACGCCGTCGTTGCCCGGATGAGCGACCCATTGTCCGCCGGTCATGAACTGCCAATCCACGTTCTCGCGGAACGAATCGCACATTCCCCCGTGGCAGCCGGCAAGACCGACGCCCGCTTGAACGGCGGCCGATACGTTGTTCACCCAAGCCTGCTCGATCTTCCCCATCGTCCAGACCGGCACGATCAGATCGAGTCCCATCAGCTTCTCCGCGTCCGCGAAGGCCTCCAGCGTATCCGATACCTCGACCTCGAAATTTTCCTTCTCCAGTGTCTTTCGAAATAACTCCGCTACTTCCTTCGGCTGATGGCCATCCCATCCGCCCCAGACGATAAGCGCTCGTCTCATGTCTCTAGCTCTCCTTCGCAGTTAAACTTGATTGCCGAATGACAAGCGAGGTCGGCAGAATTTCGATTCGGCCGGCCTCGGCCTCCGATCCCCCGGCCTTCGCCGCCGGCGACAGCTCCCGCATCAATCGTTCCGCCGCCAGCTTCCCCATCTCGTAAAAAGGCACGCGAACGGTCGATAAAGGCGGATCGACGAACGCCGCCGCGTCGGAATCGTCATACCCGATCACCGGCAGGCGACCGGGAACGGGAACCCCCGCTTCCTTGAGCCCTTGGATCAATCCGATCGCCATCCGATCGTTCGAGCAGGCGACGGCATCCAGCCGGTCCAAGACTCGAAGGATCGCTTCCGCCGCCTCGAAGCCGCTCTTCCGGCTGTAATTCCCTTCGAAGAGCAGGCGCTCGTCGAACGGGATGTCTCTCTCCCGGAGCGCCCGGCGGTAGCCTTCCAGCCGATCCCGGCTGTTCGAATAGTGGGGCGAGCCGTTCAGGAAGCCGATGCTCCGATGCCCGCGATCCAGAAGATGCTTCGCCGCCAGATAGCTTCCTTGCACGTGATCCGCGAGCACGGACGGGATTCCCGGATTCTCGTATTTCTGATCGATAACGTAGAAGGGCATATCCGAGTCCGCCATTGCGGAGATCGACCGCTCTTCCTCGGGCAAGGAGGTCGCTCCCAGCACCAGGCAGGCATCGATCCTCGACGTGCGAAAAAGCGACAGGTAATCGAATTCCGCTCCGGGCTCCCGGTACAGCAGCAAAAGTCCCATGCCCGCTTCCTGTACCGCCTCGCCGATGCCGCTAAGAATTTCCGAGAAATAGAAGGTCGAGAACAGCCTTACCTTCGGAACGTGCGGCAGAACGACTCCGATATTCCCGCTTCTCCCCTTCGCGAAGCTGGAGGCAATCGCATTCAGCTGGTAGCCAAGCCGGTCGGCCGCTTCCAGTACTTTGCGGCGCGTCTCTTCTTTAATAGGACCGACGTTGTTCAGCACCCGGGATACGGTCGCTTCGGAGACGCCGGCCAGATCGGCCACTTCTTTGCGCGATGCCATTGGGAAACCGTCTCACCTCGTCTTCATTCCAAGCTTATGGACAAGCTCTTAATCCGGATTTCAGTTAGTGTACGCGCGTACATTATCTCATTTCCTTTTCCTGCGGTCAATAGAATTTAACGGTCTATTGGAGATCGTTGTCCAAATAATCGAGCTGAGCGGGCGTCAAGCGCAGGGCGGCCGCTTGCATGCTCTCGCGAAGCTGCTCCAGCGTGTTGCAGCCGATTATCGGCACGGTGGGAAAAGGCTGGCTCGTCAAATAAGCAAGCGCCAATTGACCGATGGGCACGTTCAGTTCCCTGGCGAGCTTCCGCGCTCTGGCGAACCTCTCCACGTTGGTCTGCGACCGATACTGGGGAGCGATCCTGTCGTCGTCCCAAGCATGCGTCCCCTTGTCCCACTTGCTGAAGACGCCTTGCGCTTGGGACGAATACGGAACGGCCGTCAGCTCCGCGGCGCGGTGAAGCTCCATCGTCTCCCGGTCCATCGGAACGAGCGTCGGATCCTGAAGACCGGCGCGATCGGCGACGGGCAGGCTCCACATCATCTGATTGCCGACGAACCCTTGAAGCCCGTGTTGAGCGGCATATTGCTGCGCTTCGCGAATTCGGGCCGCCGTCCAGTTCGAACAGCCAAAATACCGGATCGAACCCTCGCGTACGAAGCCGTTCATTCTCTCGACGATCTCCCCGACGCCCCGGCTCTCGTCGTCGCGATGAAGCCAGTACATATCGATGACATCGACCTGCAGGCGGCGAAGGCTTCCCTCGAGGTCTTCCCGCAGATCGCCGTCGGACATTCTCGAGACCGTCATCGATTCGAACAGGGGGTGAGCTCCTTTGGTCGTGACGAGCAAGCGGTCCCGATTGCCCCTCTGCTTCATCCAATCGCCGATCGTCGTCTCGCTGATGCTCCTCTCCGCGTCGGGCAGCCAGTTCGCATACACCTGCGCGGTATCCACCATATTGCCGCCAAGCTCCTCGTATTCGTCCATCAGGCGAAACGACTCCTGCTTCGAGATCGTGCTGCCCAAGTTCGCTCCCCCGAGCCCGATCGGGCTGCTGCTCAGATCGGTGCCGGTCCAATGCACTCTTGTCATCGGTATCCTCCTTATCGCTTTGCGATAAAATCGTTATGATTGCATTATATCTCCATTCGGCTTGCTAACGCGAATAAACTCCGAAGCCAAAGGCTCCGGAGCTTACTTGCAGCGATTTATTATTCCGCAGGCGTTGCTTCGGCCGATGCGGAAGGCGATTCAGTCGCGACATCGTCGGTACTCGCGGCGTCCTCGGTGCTAGCGGCATCCTCGGTGCTAGCGGCATCCGCGTCGTTCGCGAATTCCACGGCATTCACCGGCGCGTCGGACGGATCGGCCTCCGGCAATTGCTTCACGAAGCTGTCCGACATCTGCAGCAGCTTCAGCGCGTTAAGGTACTCCCATTCGTCCGATCCGGTCGTCGACTCGCTGTTGTCTTCGATCGAGTAATGAATGCCGTCCTTGTATTCGATACCCGGAATAAACAGCTGCGTGTCGTTGATGAACGATCCTGTCGGCAGGAAGTGTCTCATCGGCAGCACGTTCGAAGTCTGATTCAGCAAATCCTGTCCGAAGTGGATTTGATTGTCCATCGAGACGCCGAGCAGGTTCGCCACCGTCGGCATGATGTCCACTTGAGCTCCCGTCGTCTTGATCTCGCTCGGATAGGTGACTCCCGGAGCGTGCATGATAAGAGGGATGTTCAGCACTTCGGTATAGTCGTAGTCCTTGCCGAGAATATTCTTGAGATAATCCTTCTCTTTATCGTCGATCAAGAACTTGCTGATTCCTTGATGGTCGCCGTACAGGAGAACGACGCTGTCATCCCACAGGCCGCTCGATTTCAGATCGTCGATGAACTGACCCAGAGCATAGTCGGCGTAGTTCTGGGATCGGATGTAGTCGCCGACCAGCGTGCCTTCCAATTCGTCCGGCAGATCCATCTTGTACATGCTCTCGGGCAGGTGGAACGGATGGTGGGCCGTCATGGACAGAATGTGCGAGTAGAACGGCTGCTCGCTCTTGTCCATCTCCTTCAGGACGTCGATCGTCTTGGAATACAGAACCTCGTCGTTGGCGCCGAAAGCCACGTGTTCGTCTTGATTGTCGCCGTAGAAGGTTTTGTCGTAGTACTTCTGGAAGCCGATCGCCTTATACAGCTCCGTGCGGTTCCAGAAGCTGACGTCGTTCGTATGGAACGTAGCCGTCGAATATCCGTTCGCTTCAAGCAGCTTCGGCAAGCTAGGCAGCGCCTTCTTGACGTAGTTCTGGATAGCGGGCTCGTTCTTCGGAACGTAAAGCGAAGTGTTGACCGTATATTCCGCGTCGGAGGTCGTTCCCGCTCCCGCGCTCGTGAAGAATTGCGTGAAGTGGAAATTATCCGCCGCCAGTTTATTCATGTTAGGCGTAATCTCTTGGCCGTCGATCTTAAGGCCGATCAGGAAGTTCTGGAACGATTCCATCTGGATGATGATCAGGTTCTTGCCCTTGTCGGCGCCGTAGAACTGCGGGTTGGCCGGCTTGGAGATGCCCTTGAGTCGGTCAATCGCTTCCTGGGTGATCTCTTCCTTCGGAATGATCTCCTCTTCCTTCGTCGTGTCGTTGACGATCGTGTACACTTCGTAATTAAGAATGCCCATCTCTTCGGCTTTCTTCGTCTCGTTCATGCTGGCATGGTTCGGCCAGATGTTGAAGATGCAGAGCGCGACGGACAGAATGAAGGCACCGAGCAGGACCCGGCGGTTCGTGCGCTGCATGCCCATCGCCTTCATCTTCGCGATGCTCTTCGGACGGAACATGAAGAAGGCGGCAAAGATGATAATATCGATGAAGATCAGCAGGTAATAAGGATCCATCAACGAATAAGTGCTTTCCCCGACCTTCGTTACTTTATCCGCTTGGCCAAGGGCGTGATAGGTGGCGATGACTCCGTAATACTTGTAATACATAAGCACCGCGAAGTAGAGCAGCGTAATCAGGAAGTTCGCGATCATGTAATACAGGACCTTTCTCTTCGTCGCGAACCACTCGATGAAGCAGAAGACGATCCAGAAGACCGGAATCTCCGTGAGCAGCGTCGTCCAAGAAGGACCGTTGTCGAACACGACGAACCACGCCAGCGCACCCTTAAGAAACAGAATGACGGTGAAAAATATAAACAGCTTGCTCTTTAATTCTTTAAATAACGCCATTTTCGCATCTCCTTTCTTGCGCGCGCATCAAAAACAGGCTGATTGGAATAATGGCAGCCTGAGTTTTTTACGACTTTTCTTAGTTGAATTTACATAGGCGAACATTTGATAGACACCATTATGCTACGGTTAAATTCATTTGTCAAAAAGAAACTTATGCCGCGCCTCGGAATTTATCGACTCTTTATAGAGTCTTTAGGGAAATAGCTCAAAAATACCAATTCCAACGGCCGAGAAGCTTCATCCACGTCGGGACCAGCAGCATCCGAACGAGAGTGGCGTCAAGCAGGACGGCCGCCGTCAAACCGACTCCCAGCTGCCTTACGCCGGCCACGTCGCCCCAGGCGAATGGCAAACAAACCGCCGTCATGATGGCAGCGGCGGAGGTGATCATCGGCCCGGTCGCGGCGAGTCCTTCAAGGACGGCCCGGTCGTTATCGCCGGTGCGTCGATAATTCTCCGCGATGCGCGTCAGCAGAAATACGCCGTAATCCATGCTGATCCCGAAGGCGAGGCCGAAGACGAACACCGGAACGACGACCGCGATTCCCTCTTGAGGCATGCCTAACAAGCCCCCTTGGAACGCCAAGGTAACGATCCCGAACGCGGCCGCGATGGCGAGAGCGTTCATGAGGACCGCTTTAAAAGGGATAACATAAGACCGAAACGCCAGCAGCAGCAGAAAATAATTCGTGAGAAGCAGCGTTGGGATCGCCTTTTTTATTCCCCGCGCTATCTCGCTTAGAATCTCTTGCCGCTCGACGGGTTTGCCCGCCAAATAGATATTCAATTCATAGGGGGCCTGCCGCAGTTCCCGCACCCAAGCGGCGGCTTCCCCGGATTCCGCCCGCGCCCCGATCCATACGTTCAGCCACGCCCGATTCCCCTCTCCGTTCAGGGAAGGAGCGCCGGCGAACAACACGCGGGGATCTTGTTCCACCGCGCGATACAGGCGTTTCCATTCCGAGAGCTCCTTCTCATCTAATGCAGCATGCCGGCTTTGTGCGACGATTTTGATGAAAGTGGCCCCGGGAGGGAGAAAAAAATCGTGGATTCGCCCAGCCGCGACCCTGGATTCGTTGTTCGCCGGCAGCGAGGTTTCATCCGGAATGACGACGTCCATCCGAAGGACGGGAACCACGCAGAGCAGGAGCAGAACCGTTCCGGACAGGGCCAGCCGGAGCGGCCTCTTGAGCGTCGCAGCTCCCCATGCGCGCCAGAAGCGGCGCAGCGGGCTTGTGCCGCCGCCTCTACCGATAACGGATGCATCCATCCGAACCAGCAGAGCCGGAACGAGGGTCAAAGAAGCCGCGGCGGCAACGATCAGCACGATCATGGCGCTCAGAGCGACGCTGTTGAACACGGGAAGCCGAATCCAAAGCGTGCTGCCGAGCCCGGCCAAGACGCAAAGCGTCGAGAGGACGATGGAGCGCCCCGCGGTCTTCATCGTCCTCTCGAGAGCTTCGCGAGCCGAATGGCGTCGGCATTCCTCCCGGTACCGGCTGACGAGCAGCAGAGCGAAGTCGATGCACAGGGCAAGTCCCACCATCGGAACGACGCTTTGAACGAAGACGGAAAGTTCGAAGCGCGTTCCGATTCCGCGAAGAACGGCCATCGCCAACACGACGGACGCCATGCCGGCCGCGATCGGGAGCAAGGCGGGAAGCACGCCTCGAAGTGAAAAGCACAAGATCGCGAAAGCGATCGGCAGCCCGATTCGCTCCGCTTGCCGAATATCCAGACGGCTGGACTCGTTCACGTCTAGTTGAACGGCCGCTTGCCCGGTAATCGCGATCCGATAGACTCCGGACTCGTTCAAGCCCGCTGCCCAGTCCCGCAGCTGAATCACCGCGGGACCCTGCTCGTCCTCCTCTTGCCGAAAAGAGAACAAAACCGCCCGGTAGCGGGAGCGCGCCTCCTCCGCCCAGGGCTCTAGCTTCTCTATTCGAACGAGGCCGGCCATCGCGGGGAGTTCGGCAAGGGCGGCCTCGACGCCGGCTTCGAACCGTTCTTCGTTGGCCGGGACGAGGCTCTCGAAGAGCGCCGCCAGCGGTTCGCCGGAGACGCCCTCGTCTTCTCTCCACAGCTTCTCCGCCTGCTCCTCCGAACCGCGGACCGTCAAGCCGGGTCCGGCCAGCACCTCATGCAGTCGCCCCGCATGCCCTCCGGCGAGCAGGAGCGCAAGCAGCCAGCCGAGAACGATGAGAGTCGAATAACGATAAATCCATTCGGACGGTCGCTTCATGTCGGCTTGGCGGGCAGAGCAAGGCGAGTGGCGCGGAACGCCGCATGGGCAAGCTTGGGAGACGCCGCTCCCAGTCTCAGGAGAAGCCGCGCCGCGGGAGGACGAAGGAACCCGGCCTGAAGCCGTCTTCCCCACCTTGCGGGTTTCTCCAGCTCCTCTTTTACCAGACGGACGTATTCGCTTTGCCAATCCTCCATGGAGATCTCGCCGCGAAGGTAAGCGTCCGCAAGCGGAGCGCAGCCTTCCGCCGATCGAAGAGACATCGCCATGCCGTCGCCGCAGAGAGGCGGAATGACAAGCGCGGCGTCGCCCAAGAGCGGATAATCTCGCCAGGCGGCGGCCTTGTCCGACGTCCGGATCGGGGCGGCCGAACGCTCCGTCTCCGCCAAAGGCAGCGCCCCCTCGAATCGGCGGGCGAACGCCGGATTGCCTTCCGCCGCCAGCTTAAGCCAGCCAAGCGGACCCTTCGGCGCCTTCTGCGCAACGGAGAACTCGACAAGGGCAGCCGCGTTCGTCAGGCCGTTTCCTATCGGGGCAAGACCGACGTAGCCGCCTTTGAAGAAGTAAAGCTCCACCGCTTGCCGGTTCTCCAGCCCTCTCGCATGAACCTTCCACCCTACGCCGCGAAAAGCCCGTTGCGCCCGGTCGGACGTTTTTCCCGCCAACGCCGGAGAGACGTTTCTTCCCCACGCCCCGAATACCGTCCTGGCTTCGAGTTCCGCTTCCTCGTTTGCTTGAGTTCTTACCCGAACGCGATAGCCGCCCGGCTGCGCGCGAACCGAGAGCGCCGTCGCGCCTCCAAGCCAGGTCGCTCCCGCCTTCGTCGCTTCCGTTCGGAGAGCCTCGTCGAGAAGCTGCCGGCTTACCCCGACGGAAGGCGCGGGCAGCTTCAACTCGAGAGCGGCTCCGCCCGACGAATGCAGGCTTACCTTGCGAATCGGCTCGGAAACCAAGCGATCGACCGTCTTCTCCAGACCCAAGCCGCGCAAGCTGTGCCGAGCCTCCGGCGACAGGAATTCGCCGCAGGCTTTGTGGGCGGAGCCTGTCCGCCGGTCCAGAAGAAGGACGTTCCAGCCTCGCTTCGCCAGCGAGTAAGCCAGGCTTGCCCCCGCGATGCCCGCCCCGAGCACGACGGCATCGTACATTCCCGATTTCATGGCTTTCGCCCCTTTATTCGCGAATCCAAACGGAATATCGATAGAGCGGTCGCCAGGAATACCGGAGCGTCCCGGTCCCCAAGCTTCGGCTCAGGCGCGTCCAATCGGAGGAACGGAACCCTTTCGCCACGGACAAAGGGCCGTCGTTCCGAATGTATCGATTGCGGGAGAGGAGCCGGGTCGCCGCGAAGACCGCGAGCCAAGGCACCACGCTGCGGTGGATATCGGAGATCACGACGCCGCAGCGGGAGATCCGGAGCAGCGCCCGGACAAGGCCCGTTAATTCCTCGTCCGAATAATGATGCGCCACCTGGCTCGCCGTGACGACGTCCGCCCGAATCCCCCGCAAGGCGAAAAGATCCGCCCTCAGAACCTCGATCCGCGGCTCGTCCCGGTACAGCCTCCTCGCTTCCGCGCAGGCTTCTTCCGTCCGGTCGACCAACCGAATCGACAGCTCGATCCCTCTCCGCTCCGCCCAACGCAGAAGCGCCCGGTTTATGTCTCCCGAGCCCGCGCCGACGTCCATCACCGTCCAAACTGACGGTTTTCCCGCTTCCTTCCATAGCTTGTCGACCCCGTAGAGGGCCGGCCCGGACGCCCCGAACAGCCGGTTCAACCGGCGAAGATGGCGGTGAGCTTCCCTCAGCTCCTCTCCGCCTTGGTTGAAGTCGTCCATGAGTTCCGGTCTGGCGGAACGGTTGCGGAGCCCGCTCATTCTTTCTCCCGCCCATCGGCACCGGCCAGGACCAGGCGCCCCGCATCCTCAATGCAGCGGCGGGCGCCGGGAAGATGGCGAATCCGCAGCATTTCCGCGCTTACCCCGGGTCCGAAGGCCAGAGCAACCCCATCCCGAGGCTCCCTCTCGCCTTGAGCCAGCAGCCGCTCTCTTAGATGTTGAAGCACGAACAGCAACGTCGCCGAAGACAGGTTGCCGTAATTCCGCAGCACCGCGCGGCTCGCCGAAGTATCGTCCGGCGTCAGCCCGAGAGAGCTCTCCAACGCATCCACGATTCCTCTCCCCCCGGGATGAATCGCCCACAGCTTAATCTCCTCGAGCGGACCGAGCCATTCGCTTACCTCACGGGGAACATGCTCGCCGATCAGCTTGGGAATCCGGGTGGACAAGCGGATATCGAAGCCGAACGAGCCGATTCTCCAGGAGATCTCCTCTTCGGAATCGGGAAGAAGGAACGTCCGCTCGTCCCCGAGCTCGTACCATCCGCCATCCCGCCTGGACACGACGCAAGCGGAAGCCCCATCCCCGAAGAAAGCCGACGCGTACAGAGCTTCTCGCGAGGCCGATGGCTGCAGGTGCAGCGTGCACAGTTCTACGCAAACGATCAGGACTACCCCCTCGCTATCCGCCTCGAGGAGGGAGCGCGACAATCGAAGGGCCGTAAGTCCTGCCGCGCAGCCAAGGAAAGTGAGCGGGTACCGATTTACTCGCGACTTAAGCTTCAATTCCTTGGCCAGATGAACGTCGAGCCCCGGCAGGAACATCCCCGTGCAGCTCACCGTAACCAGGTGCGTCACTTCCCCCGGACTCATGCCGGATTCGAGGAGAGCCCTCCCGGCGGCGTCGGCGGCCAGCCGTACCGATTCCTTCTCGTATATCCTCATTCTCTCGGATGTGGACGGCACGCTAATCCGATCGCCGCTCTCCACATAGCGGCACAGCTCTGCCTCTTCGAGTAGATTCGGCTCGCAGGTATATCGGGTGTCGACCCCGGATTGCTTAAATATCCGTCTCGCCCACCTGGCGGTATCCCCCATCCCCGCGAACGCGCGGGCCAAACGCTCCGACACTTCGGACTGCTCCAGACGGTGAGGCGGAATTGCGGTTCCGATTCCGTGAATGGCGGCTCGGCCGACGGCATGAGTCATACGGTTCACCTTCCTATGAACGGCTCTTTGTACTTGTCCGATTCTTCCCACCAATATATGAGCCCTGCGTCGCGATTATTCTTCCGGCCAGGAATTCGGGAACAACTTGTCGAATGGGTAAGGATGTAGACGCACATCAAAGGGAGGTTCCGAACCGTTGAAGTTTCTTCGAGCGTTTTTGCCCGCCTTGTCGGCTGTCTTGCTGCTCACGGCCTGCAACGACAAATCCGAAACCCAAAATGAAGCCGTATACCTAGGCAAAGGGGAGGAGTGGCTCGCCACTTACTCTCTATTTAAGGTGAATCATTCCTGGTTCGATTCCTTATATATTCAGAACATTGGCGAAGACAGGGGATCGAAGATCGGGCCGATCGAGTATCGGCTCATCGGCGGGGAAGGCTTCGAGATGGCGAGTCAGTATCCGCTGGAACTCCAAGGAGTGAGGAGTCTTCACGTTTCCTCCGAGATGAACGCCGATTTCTTCACCATCCATCCCAACGACGAAGGTGTCTTTGAACTCTCGATCACGAAAACCGACGGGCAGACCGAAACGTTAGCCTTAAGCGCGATCACGCCATGAACAAATCCCCAATACACCTCCCGGTATAACAAAAATAAAGACGGAGGCGGGTCCCTCTAAAGGATCCGCCTCCGTCTCTATAGGGTCTTGCCGTCAGGAACGTTGATCCGCCGGATAAACGAGTCCCATCTGCCGTCTCGCTTCGTCCATCACTTCCATGGAAGACAGCGAATTCGCGTGCGAGTTTATTTTCGACTCCAGCTCTCCCGCTTCGATGAGCCGGAGGAACTCCTGAAGCTCGTACATCATGTTATCCGCATGCTGGGGCACGGACACCTCTTCCGTTCTTCCGTCCCGGTACCGGATTTCCACCTTCTCCGGCGTGCTGATTTTATCGATCAGCAGGCTTCCTTCTTCCCCTTGGATCTCGCTTGGCACGTAGGAATTGGAGATCTTGGAATACTGGAGGACTCCTTCCATTCCCTCGTATTTAAGCAGCAAGCTTCCTTCGCCGTCGACGCCCGACTCGAGAAGAACGCCGTTCGCCTTCACCTCGGACGGCTTGCCGAAGAGGACAATCGCCGGATAAACGCAATAAATGCCCAGATCCATCAGAGCTCCGTTCGAGTACGCCGGGTTGAACGCGTTCAGCACCGTTCCGGCGCGATAAGCGTCGTAACGCGAGGAGTACTGGCCGTAGTTCGCGAAGTATCGTCTGACTTTGCCGATCTTAGGCAGATTGTCGATAATCGCTTGAAAGTTCGGAAGCAGCGTCGTCTTCATCGCTTCCATGAGAAGGACGCCGTTCCGCTTGGCGGATTCGGCCATTCTCCGAATCTCCGCCGCGTTCGAGGCAAGAGGCTTCTCGCACAGAACGTGAATCCCGCGATTCATGCAGAGAGTCGCGTGTTCCTCGTGATGGCTGTTCGGAGTCGCGATATAGACCGCGTCGATCGCCCCGCTCGCCGCCATCGCCTCCATATCCGTGAACGCATGGGAAGCCCCGTGCTTCGCCGCGAATTCCTTCGCCTTCTCTTCCGTGCGGGAATACACGGCCGTCAGCGCGAACCCTTCGACCTGCTTGGCCGCTTGCAGGAACGCATCCGTAATCCAATTGGTGCCGATAACGCCGAATCTGACCATATGATCGACCTCTTTAATCTGTTATTGGGATGATAGCTAAGTCTTTGCAGGGTGTCTTAGCATCTGCGTACTATCATAACACCAGGGAGAAGGGCGAGCCAAATTGTCTTGTTCAAGGGGTTTCACCTTGGCCTACCCTTCAAAATACTGCTTCCGGTAATTCCGAGGAGACATCCCGACTACCTTATGGAAGCAAGAGCTGAAATAAGGCGCCAGGTTGAATCCCACCTCTTCCGCAATGCGGGCTACGGTCATATCCGTTTGAAGCAGAAGCAGCTTGCTCTGTTCGATCCGGTAGCGGAGAAGGTATTCCGTCGGCGAGCAGCCGTATTCCTGCTGCATGCAGCGGGCGATATATACCGGATGGAAGCTGAGGCCGTCTCCCAGCTCCTTGGCCGAGATCTCTTGCCGATAATGCTTGCGCAGGTAAGCCGCCGCCTGCTCCGCGCACGCTCTTCCCGGCGAGGAACGATGCGGCGCCGTCGATTCGGCGAGCAGCCCGATCAGCTCCTGGAACAGAACCTGCTGCTCGAACCGCGCCGAGCTGAGATGCGTGATCGGGGCCAGATCGATCAGCCGATACTGAACCTCTTCCACTTTCCCGGGATGGGCCGCCTTGACGAACTGAGGCAGGACTAGCGGGAACGACGGCGCCGTGAACGCATCGAGGCCATCCGGCGCCGATTGAAATTCCGATCCCCCCGCCGATTCGGAAGCCTCCAACGGCCTCCAGCTTCCCGTCGTCTGAAAATGCAGCCAGAAGTAACCCGTTCTAACTTCGCAACCGGCGCTACCATAATGATAACGATCCGGTCGAAGAATAAAGCCGTGGCCGGCCTTTACCTCGTATGTCCGTTCCTCTTCTCCGATGTACAAGCAGCCCTCGACCACGAACAGCAAATCGAACACCCCGATGTTTTTGCGGCTGACATGCCTCTCCGCCGGTTCGGAAATCGTGTATCCGCTTGCAATGTAGTGAGGAAGCGGAGGAGCCGTTAATTGCAGCAGACTCAAGGCCACCCCTCCATCATTCAGGTTTGGATTTTATAACTTTCCGTTTGAAAAGTGACACACGCGATTCGTCTTTCCATCTATAATCGCATTGTTTCCACTTATTTTATCACATCGCCGGCTAACATCGTGGGGGTTTAAATCATGAAATCATTGGACCGCAAATTTTCCTTATGGACACTCGCTTGGCCCGTCTTTATCGAGGTGCTTCTCCAGACCATGCTCGGAACGGTGGACACCGTCATGGTCAGCCGGATCTCCGACGATGCCGTCGCCGTCGTCGGTTTCTCCAACCAATTGTTCAATGCCCTTACCACCCTCTTTACGACCATCGCGGCAGGAGCCGGAATTCTGATCGCTCAGAGGCTCGGCTCGCAGCGGCCGGAGGATGCCCGTACCCTCGCGGTCATGTCGGTCACGGTCAGCACGGCGATCGGCCTGCTTATCAGCTTCGTTCTGTTCTTCGAGTCGCGATCCATTGCCATGCTTCTCGGTTTATCCGAAGAGCTGTGGCCTCTGTCGGATACCTACATTTCTTACGTCGGAGGCGGGATGTTCCTGGCCGCCATGACGGCCGCGCTCGGCACCGCGATCCGCAACACCGGCAACACTCGCGGGCCTATGTATACCGGAATCTTCATCAACCTGGTGCATATCGTCCTGAATTACGGGCTGATTTTCGGCAAAATAGGGTTTCCCGAGTGGGGGCTGACCGGAGTAACGGTGTCCGATAACGCGTGCCGTCTGCTGTCCGTCTTTATTCTGCTTTATATGTTCCGCCACTCCTTCGAGCGGACGATTCGCCTGCCCGATTACCTTAGGTTCGATCTCAAGCTGTTTAAGGAGATTCTCCGAATCGGATGGCCGATGGGCGTCAACATGAGCTGCTGGGTATTCTCCCAGCTTGCGATCTATTCGTTCCTGGCGATGCTTGGCGCCAAGGAGCTCGCGGCCCGAACGTATATGAACACGTTGGAATCGTTCTGCTTCATGCTCGGGTACGCGTTCGCTCTGGCCGTTCAGATCCGGATCGCCTACCTGTACGGGGAGTCCCGAACGAAGGAGGCTTACGCGGCCGCGTACCGGGCGCTCGCATTCGGGCTTCTGCTCGTCTTGGCGAACGCGTTGCTTCTATATTTAATAGGAAGACAAATGCTCGGACTGTTCACGTCGGATCCGGAGATCGTCGCGATGGGAGTCTCCCTTCTCGGACTGAATCTGGTGCTGCAGCCTGGGAAAATGCTCAATATGGCGTTGGGGAACGCGCTGAACGCGGTAGGAGATACCCGGTTTACGATGTACATCTCTCTCGGCTCTCTCGGAATCATCGCCACCTTCTGCTCCTATTGGCTTGGCGTCGGGCTCGGCTGGGGGCTCATCGGAATCTACTGGTGCATGATCGCGGACGAATACGTCCGAGGCGCTTTGTCCTTATGGCGGTGGAGGGGCAAAAAATATTTAAACCGGGCCGAATCGAACCGCGTTCCGGCCGGCTCCGGACACTCCATGCCTTCCGTTTCCGTATAAATGGCGCTTGAGCGCGATCCCGTGTATAATAGACTGCGGCAAACATACGTTCTCTTCGGGAGAAAACGCAACGTTGTCAGTCAACGGGAGGTGTTCGATGAAAGGCTCTACTCATCTTGCCATCGGGACGGCGATCGGAGCGGTCGCATCCGCTTATTATCCGTTCCACCTTCAGAATGCCGTCTGTTATGTGGCGGTAGCGGCGGTATCCGCATTAAGCCCGGATCTCGACGGGACCAGTCTTCTCAGCAGCAAGCTCGGGAAGCTCTCGCACTGGGTTCGGGAGTCGGCGTTGTGGACCGGGGTGCTGTCGTCCCTCGTTCTTGCTTATTTCTTTTTCGCCGAACGCGTCTTCTACCCGAAGTACGCGATCCTGACCGGATCGCTTGTCCTGCTCGGTCTCATTATGAAGGAAGGGGCGCTGCGCAACGCGATGGTCAGCCTATGCGGGATCGGCCTTCTATATGCCGGATGGTCGAACGGATGGAACTGGCTCATGGGACTCGGCGTATTCGTCGCTTGGGCTCCGTGGCTGAATCATCGCGGCTTGACCCACACGGTATGGGCCGTCGCGGCTTGGGGTTGGATCGCCGCCGGACTGGAGAGCCATTTGGCTATCGAAGGGATCACTGTCGTCGCCATTGCCGGCTATTTGTCCCACTTAGCGGCGGATACGCTCACCCCCAGCGGCGTGAAGTGGCTTTACCCGATCTTACGCAAATCGTTCCGATTGCCGTTCCGTTTGTAAGATAAGCTGTCATTATGGGGCCTTCATACGGTAAAATAGAAGAAAAACCCCGAGGTGTCGCATGAAATCCAATCCTTTGCAGCTAGCCGTGTTAGGTTTAATGGTATTGATCTTCGGAATTATCGATATGATCATGATTAATTTGACGGTCGGCATCGTTCTGACCGTCGCGGGAGTCGTTGTCGCGTCGGCCGGTTGGAATCAGCATCGGAAGAACAAAAGAAGCAGCAATCGATAATGGAATCGTGAAGGCCCGCCGAAAAGCGGGCTTTTTTTTATTTTTTCTCAATTTACGGAATTATTTAATAACTTTCGAAAGGATTATATCTCCTTCTGTCGAACCCTATTTCTGACCATGTAGCTCATGTGACAGGAGGATCGAGATGAGATGGAGCCGTAACAAGATTACGTTCGTTCTCATTCCGGACGCAAGCAGCCCGGTTCGGCGAATAGCCGTTCCGTCCTATATGTTGGCGATAGGCGCAACTCTAATACCCATCCTGATCATTCTGCTCGTTCTGGCCTGCCTCATGCTTTATCGTCATTACGATGCCAATGCCGATCAGTTGGATTACCTGGAACGGAAGATGAACGATACGTCCTCCCGGTACGAAGAGATTGTTGCCGACAAGAATACGAGCATCGATTATCTGCAGACCAAAATCGTCGTTCTAACCGAACAAGCCTCCGCCATCCAGCGGCAGCTCGACGACATGGACGCGCTGGAAGCGCAAGTGAGGGAGCTGATGGGATCTTCTTCCGATGAGGAACGGGAGGATGAGGTTCGCGCGAGCCGGCTGGACGATTCCGCGCGTTCCGTTGCCGCCATTCGAGAGAAGGCTCTCGCGGACGTTGGCATGGGAGGCGAAGACATCCCCGCGACGGACGAGGAATTCCAGCGGTATTTGGACTCTTCCGGAGCGAAAATCTCTTCCCTTGCCCCTGCTCTAGATGCTCTAGAGCAGCGACTTCAAAACATCAAAGAAGATGTTCACGAGGTTCAAGAGAAGCTTGACGCCACCCCAAGCGTATGGCCGACGGACAGCCAAGAGATTACCTCCAGGTTCGGCGTCCGGCTTGACCCCTTCACCCGCCGCGCCAGATTCCATTCGGGAATCGATTTCTCGGGCAACGTGGGAGATCCCGTCTATGCGTCGGCCGACGGCATCGTCACCTGGTCCCGGAAGGATTCGGCCGAGGGCAACAACATCAAGATCGATCACGGCAACGGCTTGGTAACCCGTTACCTTCATCTCAGCAAGCTCATCGCCGAAGCCGGCGATCGGGTGGAGAAGGGGGAGCTGATCGGCGAGCTTGGCAATACGGGCCGCAGCACGGGTCCCCACCTGCATTATGAGGTCATCCAATACGGCACGGCGGTCAACCCTTTGCCATACCTGCCTTCTAATCCCAATAAAGGAAGCGAGGAATTCTTATGATCGGCAAGAAGTCGAAGCTTGATCCGAGCAAGACCGACACTTTAATCGGCGAAGGTACCGTCTTTGACGGGAAAATCTCCTCTCAGGCCAGCATTCGCCTGGAGGGAGAAGTCAACGGAGATATCGATTGCGAGGGAGACGTCATTATCGGTGAGAAAGGCTTGGCCCGCTCGAACGTCACCGCCCGCGATATCGTACTGGCGGGCAGGATCGCCGGCAACGTAACGGCCAAGGGCAAGCTGATCATCAAGTCGTCCGGGGTTCTTCAGGGAGATTTGCAGGCCGCGGAGCTGTCCGTCGAGCCCGGAGGCGTCCTCCACGGAACGAGCCGAATGGAGATCAAAGGCGTTGCCGAGCCGGCTCCGGCAGCCGCTATCCCCCAATCCTCCGCCGTCTAAACGGCGAAACGAACGAATTCCGGATCCGCCGGCGCCCCGTCGGGGCGCCGTTTCGCGTACCTCAAGACGGCCTCGATCACCGGCTTGACGTAGACGAAGTCCTTATCTTCCCCGGTTGCCAGAACCTTAGCCACCCCGTAGAAAGCTTGACGATAGGCCGCGGGAACCGAATCCGCCACGATGCCTCGCCACTCCTCCCCATGCTGAACGAGCCACCCGAACTGGTTTTTTCGATAGGCCGTAATTCGCACGTTCAAGTAACGGTAATTCCGGATGCCCAGCCAGCTCCGGCTTCGTCCGCTCCGATACGCGCTGCGTTTGTCCTTCGCGACGATCCCTTCCAGCGTGCTCCTTCCCAAAGCTTCGAACAGGGCTGCGCTGTCGCCGTCTAGATAAGGCATAAGGCTGTAATGTAGATTCCCCGCCAATGCTTCGTTCAGCAGCCGTTTTCTTCGCTCCAGCGGCCATTCGCGTATGTCCTCCCCTTTGTAGCGCAAAATATCGAAGACGAAGTAATGGACCGGGCACTTGATCGAAGCTTCCCGGATGTCCATCCTTTTCCTCATTCGATACCGCTTCGCGAGAAGATCGGGATTCATTTTCCCGGTGTCCGGGTCGATTGCCGCGATGACGCCGTCGAGCACGACATCCTCCCCGTCCGCGACGGGGACGAAATGCAGCTCGGGATATTGGGAAGTCAGATCGAAGCCATGGCCGGAAAAAAGGCGGACGTGCCCGTGCTCCATCGAGAGAAGGAGGCGCTGGCCGTCCAATTTGGGTTCGTATATGTAGTTTTCGTCCAGGATCGGCTCCTCGAGTCCGCCCATCCGCATAGGAGCTAGATACATAGGTCCCCCGTCCTTCCGTGAGCTTTCTGATCCTCTCATTGTAGCACCCCCCGGCGGCGAATGGACCCGGTAACTTTATGAATAAGAGGGAAGATCGCTTCGCATAATATTGCCAGAAGGTGGAGGTGATTCAAGTGGCAGACAATCGCAATCAGCTCATCGTTCCTCAAGCCCGGGCGGCGCTAGAGCAATTGAAATTCGAAGTGGCTCAAGAGCTCGGGATCGCAATTCCGCAAGACGGCTATTACGGCAATATGCTGACTCGCGACACCGGTAGAATCGGCGGACAAATCACTCGCAGACTCGTCCAGATTGCAGAACAGCAGCTTGCTGGCCGCCCTTAGTCCATAGAACAGGCGAATCGCCCGTTAAGGAAGCCTCTTCCTTGACGGGCTACTCTCCGTTAGCCGACCATGAAGACGTTTCCCAATCGGACAAAAATTCGGTAAAATAAAGGAAGGTTGCCAAGAACGGATCAAACGGCGCCTCCATTCCCGAACGTCTGAGAAAGGATATGTCTAATATGATCATTCAACCCAAAACGAGAGGCTTCATCTGCACGACCGCGCATCCCGAAGGCTGCGCAAGGCAAGTTCAGCGCCAAGTGGACTATGTCAAGTCGCAGCCGGCCATCTCCGGTCCCCGCAACGTGCTCGTCGTAGGCGCTTCGACCGGTTACGGCCTTGCCTCCAGAATCGTTTCCTCCTTCGCGGCCGGAGCGAATACGATCGGCGTCTACTTCGACAAAGCCGCGGAAGGCTCCCGCACCGCTACCGCCGGCTGGTACAACTCGGCGGCGTTCGAGCAAGCGGCCCAAGCGGCGGGCGTCAAATCGTACAGCATTGTCGGAGACGCTTTCTCCGACGCGATCAAGCAGCAAACGATCGAGCTCATTCGCTCCGAGCTCGGACAAGTCGACCTCGTCGTGTACAGCGTCGCTTCCCCCCGCCGCACGCATCCCGCGACGGGCGAGACTTTCACCTCCGTCATCAAGCCGATCGGCCCGTCTTATTCGAACAAGACCGTTAACTTCCATACGGCGGAAGTGTCGATCGCGACGATCGAGCCGGCCACGGAAGACGAGGTTCGTCAGACGATCGCCGTCATGGGCGGCGAAGACTGGCAGATGTGGATCGATGCTCTCAGCGAAGCCGGCGTGCTGAGCGACGGAGCCACCACCGTCGCTTACTCCTATATTGGACCTGAAATCACCCACGCGGTTTATCGCGAAGGAACGATCGGCCGCGCGAAGGACGACCTGGAAGCGACGGCAATCCGCCTGAGAGAACAGCTAAGCGCCAAGGGAGGCCGCGCTTTCGTCTCCGTCAACAAAGCTCTCGTTACCCAATCCAGCTCGGCCATCCCGGTCGTTCCGCTCTATATCTCCGCCTTGTACAAGGTCATGAAGGAGAAGGGCATCCATGAAGGCTGCATCGAGCAGATGTATCGCCTGTTCTCCACTCGCCTATACGGCGTAGGCGAGACGGCGACCGATTCCCGGGGCCGCATTCGCGTCGACGACCTGGAGATGCAGGAGGACGTCCAAGCGGAGGTTGCCGCTATCTGGGAGAAGCTGTCCACGGACAACATCAACGAGCTGACCGACATCGCCGGCTACCGCCGCGAGTTCTTCCAGCTGTTCGGCTTCGAGACCGACGACATCGACTATAATGCCGAAGTCAATCCCGAGGTCGATATTCCCAACCTTCGCTAAAAGCGGCAAAATCCCGGGAGACTCTGATCTCCCGGGATTTCTGTCTGGTATGGAGCTTTCCGTGGTTGGTTAATCCGTTCCGAACGTAACGCCCAGCTCCTTGAGTCTCCGGCGGTAGGCGATCGCGACCCGGTCGCATTTGAGATGCAGTTCGGCTTGCAGATCGAGCGGGAGCAGCTCCGGCTTCTGGTTCTCGACGATCAGCTTGTCCTGGACGAGCAGCGTATTCTGGAAGTCGACGAACACATGGTCGGGAATATCCTTGCCGTAATTGCGGAGCTGCAGCATGAAAGCCGTGCAAGTCGTCTCCGATTCCGGCAGAACGAACAGGAACAAGTGGAACAGCTCGTCGGATCCGTCGGCCGTCTTGATAAGCCGAACTCCAAGCGGAGTGAAGATCTCGTAAGTGTACCGGCTGATAACTCCGTGTCCTCGTCCGTCCGGATCGGGTTGATAGACCTCGATCTCGGTCGAACGAAACACCCCGTTTTCCTCTACCATGCTGTAGTCGTTGATCTCCGGGAATTCCCGGTCGCCGAGCAATCCGTCATGGACGAACATCAGATGGGAGACGTCGAGGAAGTTCTCGACCACGCGCGGCCCGGAGGCTTGAACCGGATAAGGACCCATGCGCAGCGCGATCAGCTCCGGATCGACGAATTCCTCGTAGAGAGGGATCGGCCTTCTTGGCTCGCCTAGACAGACCCACACGAAGCCCAGGCTCTCGCAGCAGGAGAAGGTCGGCGTCTTCGCTTTGGTCGGAATCGCCTGTCCCTTGGGCATGGCGGGAATGCAGACGCAAGCTCCGCTTTCGTCGTACTCCCATCCGTGATACGCGCAAACGATTCGATCCCCTTGGACTCGGCCCAGAGACAACGGCACTCCTCGGTGAATGCACAGATCGCGCATCGCTGCGACTCCTTTGGAGCTGCGGTACAGGACCAGCTTCTCCCCTAGTACGCTTACCCCTTTCGGCTTCTCCCCGATCTCTTCGGAGAGCGCGACCGGATGCCATTCGTTCCAGAGCGCCGGATCTTGAATGGATTTCTGCATGCCTTTCGCCTCCGTTATCCGTTAGCTCGGAATGGTGCCCTTAACGCCCTTCACGAACCAATTCATGTTGAGAATTTCGTCATCCGATAACGATTGTCCGGACGGCTTCACTTCCTTGCCCCTTTGATCGACCAGAGGCCCGCCGAAGACGTCGATTTTGCCGTCGATCATCTCTTGCTTCAGTTGGCCGACCAGATCCTTCACGTCCTGCGGCACGCTCTTGCCGAGCGGAGCCATATCGACAAGCCCTTCCTTCAAGTTCCCCCAGTAGCTCTCGGACTTCCAGGTTCCGTCGATGATGCTTTGAACGTTGCGGTCATAATAAGAGAACCAGTTGTAAACGGTATTGGAGATGTAATAGTCCGGCGCATACTTGTTCATGTCGGAGTCGTTGCCGATCGAGTAAACGCCGCGCTCCGCCGCCGCTTGAATGCCTGCCGGGGAGTCTTGGTAGTTCGCCAGCACGTCCACGCCCGAATCCAGCAGGCTCACCGCCGCTTGGCGTTCGATCGTCGGATCGTACCAGGTGTTGGACCAGACGACGTCGACTTGGACGTCCGGGTTCACGCTTTGAGCGCCGAGCGTGAAGGCGTTGATCGTATAAATGACTTCGGGAATCGGGTAAGCCCCTACGTAGCCGAGATGATTGTTCTTCGTCATCTTGCCTGCCGCCACGCCGACGAGGTAGGCCGTCTCGTACGCGCGTCCGGCGTAGGTGGACAGGTTCTCCGCCGTCTTGTAGCCGGAAGCGTGCAGGAACTTCACCTTCGGGTATTTGCTTGCCACGTTGACCATCGAATCCATGTAGCCGAAGCTCGTTCCGATGATGAGATCGTGATCCTGAGCAAGCTCTTCGAACACGCGCTCCGCATCGGCGCCTTCCGGAACGTTCTCGACGACCGTCGCCGTGAAGCCGTACTTCTTCTCGAGCTCGATGCGCGCCAGATCGTGCTGATAGGTCCAACCGCCGTCTCCCGGCTCGCCGATATAGACGAACGCGACGCGCGGCAGCTCCTTCTCGGCGCCGGCGGACGGCGAAGCTGCCGAAGATGCCGGTGCCGACGAAGATGGCGCTGCGGATTCCGAAGCGTTGGAATTGTTGTTGCCGTTTGAACATGCGGTGACGATTAGCACTAGCGCAAGTACGAGGAACAAGAATCCTTTTTTCATAGCTGGTCTCCCCTTATCGTCTCTGTTTGGTCTTGAAATCAGGCTAATACTAGCGGCAATCGGCACTCACGTCAACAATATTGACGCAGCATTGGCTTGATTCACAGAGACACTCGTTCCCATTGTGGAAGATGCCAAGGGGCAATAAAATTCATGTCATCTATATTGACACAGATTAGACTATGCATTGACTATTTTGGGGATCGAAATTTATGTATGCAAAAAAGCACCCATCGCTGGGTGCTTTCTCTGCTTGTCGGCTTGGCAACTTCCTACTCTCCCAGGACCCTGCGGTCCAAGTACCATCGGCGCTGGAGGGCTTAACGGTCGTGTTCGAGATGGGTACGCGTGGAACCCCTCCGCCATCATCACCAAACCTAGCGCGACGAAGTCGTCGCTTCGCTAGGGTGCAGGCAGCATTGCGAAGCAATGCGTTGCAGCCGTAGCGTTATTCAAAGCTTGCGCCTTGATAACCGGATACGAAACGAATTAGCGTTCATTAGAATCTTTCTTGCCATGCTGGCTGATTAG
>NZ_JACJVQ010000003.1 GCF_014212135.1 Cohnella thailandensis | reverse complement strand
TGGTGTAAGCACGGCAACGTGTGCAGCTGACGAGTACTAATCGGTCGAGGGCTTATCCTAATCAGCCAACACGGCAAGTGAGATGCTAATGAACGCTAACTCGTTTCGTATCCGGTTATCAAGGCGCAAGCCATATAGAACGGACCTGTAAGCGGCAGAGCAATCTGCCGCTTCTTCGTTGTAGTTGCACACCCGATTTAACGAATTCTTAATCCCCCCTTAAAGAGTTTCTAAGTTATTTGAGTTACAATCAATAAAAGCGAACCTGCGATGCGACGTATCCGTGCAAATAACACGTTTGAAGCTAGCGCATCCACACAACCCAGGCCTCATCCTTGCAACTTCATCTTACGCGCTAAGGACAACGTGATCAGATACATCCGCAAGCGAACCCCTGGACAGCCCCATCTCTTCCGCCGAGGAGATGGGGCTGTTCGTCCTCCGCTGCCAGAAGTTCCAACTCAACTCGGAGGAGTTGGCAGTCCATACTAGTCATACTTACATGGCGAAGGCAGGGGGTTTTGAGATGCGGCGGATTTCGATGGGGCGCAGACCTTTCTTTTTCTTTCTTTTGTTTTCCGTTGTCATGGGGGTTCAGGGCTGTTCCGGCACGCAAGCTTTCCAAGGGGGAGAACGCGGTATTGCGTCCTCCGCCATCCACTTGAATGAGTCGAAGGCATTGCCGGCCACGGCCAAAATCCGGAGACCGAAGTCCCCCATCAGGGGAATTTACGTTTCATCCAGCGCTGTAAGAAGTCCGAAGATGGAGAAACTGATCGAGCTTGTAGATCGTACGGAATTAAACGCGATGGTTATCGACGTCAACGGCGGCATAAATCTGATCGAGCTCCCCCCTTCTTCTCCTCGTCCATCGAATAGTCGGTCCGCAAAGCATTTTCGACAAACGGTCAAGCGCCTCAAGAGCAAAGATATCTATCTTATCGCGCGAATCGTAACCTTCAAGAACCCTTCGCTTGCTCGGGCGATGCCGGCATGGACTCTCAAGAAAAAGGACGGAACCGTCTGGCGCGATCGGGGTGGAGAAGCGTGGATCGATCCTTATCGTCAGGAAGCATGGGGCTACCCTATATCTCTTGCTCAAGAGGCGCTCCGAATCGGGTTTGACGAGGTTCAATTCGACTATGTTCGTTTTCCTGAAAATCGGGACAAGGTAGACAGGGAAGTGAACTTTCATAATCCTAACGGATGGAGCCGCCCTGAAGCGATCGGACGATTCCTTCATAAGGCGGCCGGCAAAGTACACAAATCCGGTGGGATCATCTCGGCCGACGTCTTCGGCTTGATCGGAACCGCTAGAGGGGATATGGGCATCGGGCAGCGTTGGTCGACGATCGCCGCCGAAGTGGACGTCATCTCTCCTATGGTATATCCCTCCCATTACTCCCCCGGCATCTGGGGAATTAACGCTCCCGATCTCATGGCCGGCAGCATCGTCTCCCACGCCATGAAGGATGCCGTTAAGCAGAACAATGAGCTAAGGCGAAACGGACGGCATATCGCGGAAGTGAGGCCGTGGCTTCAGAGCTTCACCGCATCCTGGGTGCATCCGCATCAGACATATGGTTCCGCGCAAATACGGGAGCAAGTGAGGGCGGCATCGAAGGAAGGGGTAAACGGTTATCTGCTGTGGAACGCATCTTGCCGATATCCAAACTAAGGTAGCTAATTTTTCGTAAGTTCGCATGCGGCGCGGATTTTGGCCGGTTCGTTCGTTTGAACGCCCGATGACAAGCTCTGCTTATGCCTTGACAGCCTATAATGCCTCTGCTAAGATTGCCTATAATTAATCGGAGATCAACCGGCTTACTAACCGGATAAGGGAGGAAATTACACGTGTGGCAAAACAAATTCGCCAAGGAAGGCCTGACGTTCGACGACGTACTGCTCGTTCCTAGGAAGTCGACCATTCTGCCTAGGGACGTGAACGTATCGACGACGCTCAGCTCGTCCGTGAAGCTGAACATTCCGTTGATCAGCGCAGGAATGGATACCGTCACGGAGTCGGCTTTGGCGATCGCTATCGCCCGCGAAGGCGGCGTCGGCATCATCCATAAGAATATGTCGGTCGCTCAGCAAGCAGAAGAAGTGGATCGGGTGAAACGTTCGGAAAGCGGGGTTATCACGAACCCGTTCTCACTCACTCCAGACCATCACGTATACGATGCCGAAGAGCTTATGGGCAAGTACCGCATCTCCGGCGTTCCGATCGTCGACGGCGAAGGCAAGCTGGTCGGCATCCTGACGAACCGCGATCTGCGCTTCGTGCACGATTATTCGATCAAGATCAGCAGCGTGATGACCAAGGAAAATCTGGTTACGGCGCCTGTCGGCACGACGCTGCAGGAAGCCGAGGTTATTCTTCAGCAGCACAAGATCGAGAAGCTCCCTCTGGTCGACGAGTCCAACACGCTGAAGGGTCTTATCACCATTAAAGATATCGAGAAAGCCATTCAGTTCCCGAACGCCGCGAAGGATTCGCACGGCCGATTGCTCGTCGGAGCTGCCGTTGGCGTATCCAAAGACACGTTCGAGCGCGTAGAGGCGCTGGTGAATGCGGGCGTCGATCTTATCGTCGTCGACTCCGCGCACGGTCACCATATCAACATCGTCGAGATGGTCGGTCAGATCCGCAAGCAATATCCGGAGCTGACGATCGTGGCCGGCAACGTGGCGACGGGCGAAGCGACCCGCGATCTGATCGAAGCCGGAGCTTCCATCGTCAAGGTCGGCATCGGACCGGGCTCGATCTGTACGACGCGCATTATCGCGGGTATCGGGGTTCCTCAGATCACCGCCATCTACGATTGCGCATCGGTAGCGCGCGAATACAACGTTCCGATCATCGCCGACGGAGGCATCAAGTACTCCGGCGAGATCACCAAGGCTATAGCGGCAGGAGCGAGCGCGGTCATGCTCGGAAGCTTGTTCGCGGGTACGGAAGAGAGCCCTGGCGAATCGGAGATCTATCAAGGCCGCCGTTACAAGTCCTACCGGGGCATGGGATCCATCGGCGCGATGAAGGAAGGCAGCAAGGACCGGTACTTCCAAGAAGACGAATCCAAGCTCGTTCCGGAAGGCATCGAAGGGCGCCTCCCTTACAAGGGACCTATCCGCGACACGATTCATCAGCTGCTCGGCGGACTTCGCTCCGGCATGGGCTACTGCGGAACCGCAACGCTGGAAGAGCTCAAGAACGATACGGAGTTCGTGCGCATTACCGGCGCGGGATTGCGGGAAAGCCATCCGCATGACGTCCAGATTACGAAGGAAGCGCCTAACTACTCCTTGTAAAATACAGTTTCCAATTAATAAAAGGCCGCAGAGGAGAGAAATCTCGTCTGCGGCTTTTTCCTTGGTATGCGGTATGATACAATAACATTCGGAGTTTAATGCCTGTACACGACAAAAAATACCCTGCTGAAAAGGAGAGATACGCGCATTGAATCGCAATCTTACTTCCGTTCTTCGACTGTCTCTTAACCATCAACGATTCGTGGCCATTCCTGTTCTTTTTGTAATGGCCGTTATGATAATATTGTCGGGCGCTGCAAGCGCCGCTGCCGCTGGAACGGCGAATACGGCTTCCTTGGATTTGAACGTTAAATCGGCTATCCTAATGGATTCCGCGACCGGACAAGTCCTCTATGAGAATAATTCCGACGAGGCTCTCCCCCCGGCGAGCATGACCAAGATGATGACGGAATATCTGGTATTCAAAGCTATCCAAGACGGCAAGCTCAGCTGGGACCAGACGATTACGGTGCAAGAGAATGCCTCCCTACAGATCGGCAGCCGGGTTTTCCTTGCCGAAGGAGACAAGCATACGGTTGAAGAACTGTACAAGGCGATGGCCATCGGTTCGGCCAACGACGCTACCGTGCAATTGGCGGAATCCGTAGCGGGCTCCGAAGAAGCCTTCGCTAAGCTGATGAACGATACGGCGGCCGAGCTCGGAATGACGAAGACGCACTTCATCAACTCCACGGGCTTGGATCGCGCCGATATGCCGGAAGCCTATCGTCCGACTTCCATCGAAGGAGAGACGGTCATGTCGGCTCGCGATTCCGCGATACTGGCATATCATATCCTTAAGGATTATCCCGAATTCCTGGAATATTCCAAGATCCAATCCTTTAAGTTCCGCGAGCGCGATAAAGACGAGGTCGTCAACTACAACTGGATGCTGGAATCCAACAAGAACGTAACGAACTTCAAGAAGTTCGCTTACCCCGGCGTAGACGGACTGAAGACGGGCCATACCACGAACGCGGGCAACTGCTTCACCGGAACGGCCCTGCAGAACGGCACGCGCTTGATCGCGGTCGTCATGGGCGTTCCCGGAGGCATGAACGACGGCAAGCGCTTCTTGGAGACGGCCAAGCTGTTCGATTACGGCTTCAACCAATTCGAGAAGAAGACGATCTTGGACGCGAAGGCCTCGGTGCCGGAGCATGAGACGCTCAAGGTCAAAAAAGGCGCTTCGAAGAAGGTAGAAGTCGTGACGGCTACCGACATTACGATCCTGGTTCCGAAGGGCTCCGAAGTGACCCCGACGGTAACCGAAGTGACTCCGGTCTCCGATCCGTTGGTTGCTCCGGTCAAATCGGGAGACAAGGTCGGAACGGTTACTTACACGTATAAGGATCCGGCTACTCAAGATGATAAGACTGTAACGGTCGATCTGGTTGCCGGGGACGACGTGAAGAAGGCCGGATGGTTCAAGCTTCTGCTTCGGGCTATCGGAGATTTCTTCTCCAGCCTGTTCAACGGGATCGTGGATTTGTTCTAAGCGAAGCCTGTTACTGGATAGTTTTGCAACAATAGCGTAACAATCCCGAGCGGATGGGTTGTCTATTGGCGGCCCTTCCTGTAAAATCTATGGATAGTATATTCAGGAGGCGTGAGAAATCATGGAGACAGGTACTTCGAGAGTTAAGCGCGGCATGGCCGAGATGCAAAAGGGCGGCGTCATCATGGACGTCATGAACGCGGAGCAAGCCAAGATCGCGGAAGCGGCGGGCGCTACGGCGGTTATGGCGCTTGAACGCGTTCCTTCCGATATTCGCGCGGCTGGCGGCGTTGCCCGCATGGCCGATCCGACCATCGTCGAAGAAGTCATGAAGGTCGTGTCGATTCCGGTTATGGCCAAGGCTCGCATCGGCCACTACGTGGAAGCGAAAGTATTGGAATCGTTGGGCGTCGACTACATCGACGAGAGCGAAGTTCTGACTCCGGCCGACGATATCTTCCACATCAGCAAGGAAGAGTTCACGGTTCCGTTCGTCTGCGGAGCGAAGGACCTTGGCGAAGCGCTTCGCCGCATTCAAGAAGGCGCCTCGATGCTTCGCACGAAGGGCGAACCGGGAACGGGCAACATCGTCGAAGCCGTTCGTCATATGCGTCTGATCACGGGTCAAATCCGTAAGGTGCAGAACCTGTCCAAGGACGAACTGTATCATGAAGCGAAGACTCTCGGCGTGCCTTACGACCTGCTGCTCGGCGTTCATGAGACGGGCCGCTTGCCGGTCGTCAACTTCGCCGCAGGCGGAGTCGCCACTCCGTCCGACGCCGCGCTGATGATGCACCTGGGCGCCGACGGCGTCTTCGTCGGTTCGGGTATCTTCAAGTCCGACTCCCCGGAGAAGTTCGCTCGCGCTATCGTGGAAGCGACGACTCATTACACCGATTACGAACTCATCGCTCGCGTGTCCAAGAACCTGGGCACCGCGATGAAGGGCATCGAGATCTCCAAGCTCGATCGTTCCGAGCGCATGCAAGACCGCGGCCTGTAAGAGGCGGGGCGGACTACTATCCATTCACAACGGGCGGCTTCGCAACGGCTCCTTACAGCCGATGGGGAGCCGCCCAGATTGGGTTTACCCATTGCAAGGCAGTATTGGCTATGAAGGAAGGGAACTTGGATGAACATCGGAGTATTGGCCCTGCAAGGGGCCGTAGCGGAGCATATCAAAAGCATCGAGCTTGCCGGAGGCAAGGGCGTGGCGGTCAAGACGGTCGAGCAGCTTCAAGAGATCGACGGCCTTATCCTGCCGGGCGGCGAGAGTACGACCATCGGCAAGCTGATGAGAAAATACGGCTTTATCGACGCGATCCGCGAATTCGCCCGGAACGGCAAGCCCGTGTTCGGGACTTGCGCGGGCCTCATCGTTCTGGCGGAGAGGCTGGAGGGCGCGGAAGAGCCTCATCTGCAGTTGATGAACATGACGGTTGCCCGCAATGCGTTCGGCCGTCAGAGAGAGAGCTTCGAGACGGATCTGGACGTCAAGGGCATCGATACTCCTCTTCGGGCGGTGTTCATTCGGGCTCCTCTTATCAAGGAAGTCGGAGACAACGTGGATGTGCTGTCTACTTACAAGGACGAGATCGTGACCGCCAGACAGGGGAACCTGCTTGCTTCCTCTTACCATCCGGAGCTCACGGATGATTATCGTCTGCATGAGTACTTCCTGAACATGGCCAAGGAAGCCTCGGCTAATCGATAATATCGCGGCGGACAGGCCGACCTCAGTACCGATAAATACCCGTACACGGGAAAGGAGTTCAGCACATGTTGGATGTTAGATTGCTGCGGAACGATTTAGGGAAGGTCGAGCAGGCGCTGCGCAACCGCAACGCTTCGCTCGAGCTGATCGAAGAGTTCCCGAAGCTCGACAGCGCTCGCCGGGAGAGGCTGGTCGAGAGCGACACGCTCAAGAATAGACGGAATGTCGTCTCGCAGGAGGTCGCCAAGCTGAAGAAGAGCGGCGGCAACGCGGACGAGCTGATCGCCGAGATGCGCAGCGTGAACGATCGCATCAAGGAATTGGACGAAGAGATTCGCGCGCTCGACGAGAAGCTGGACGCGATTCTTCTCTCGATTCCTAACGTGCCTCACGAGAGCGTGCCGGTCGGCGCTTCCGAGGAAGACAACGTCGAGCTTCGCCGCGTCGGCGAGCGGCCATCGTTCGACTTCGAGCCGAAGGCCCACTTTGACCTAGCGGACGGGCTGGGCATTCTGGACTTCGAGAACGCCGCTAAGGTTACCGGTTCGCGCTTCGTCTTCTACAGAGGGCTGGGAGCCCGTCTGGAGCGTGCCCTAATAAACCTGATGATGGATCTGCACGCCGACAAACACGGCTACGAGGAAGTGCTGCCTCCGTACATCGTCAATCGCGACAGCCTGGTCGGGACGGGCCAGCTTCCGAAGTTCGAGGAGGATCTGTTCAAGATCGAAGGCACGGAATATTTCCTTATTCCTACCGCCGAGGTTCCGGTGACGAACCTGCACCGCGACGATATCCTGAACGCGGATCAGCTTCCGGCGAAGTTCGTGGCGTTCAGCGGCTGCTTCCGTTCGGAAGCCGGAGCGGCGGGCCGAGACACCCGCGGCCTAATCCGCCAGCACCAATTCAATAAGGTGGAGCTCGTGAAGCTGGTAGCCCCCGAGACGTCCTACGACGCGCTGGAGGAGCTCACGGGACACGCAGAGCGTGTCCTGCAGGTACTTGGCCTTCCGTACCGCGTATTGGCGCTCTGCACGGGCGACATGGGCTTCGGTTCGGCCAAGACCTACGACCTTGAGGTTTGGCTGCCAAGCCAGGATACTTATCGCGAGATCTCGTCCTGCACGAACTTCGAGGACTTCCAGGCTCGCCGCGCGGGCATTCGCTTCCGCCGCGAAACGGGGGCGAAGCCGGAGCTCGTTCATACGCTGAACGGATCCGGGCTTGCCGTGGGCCGTACCGTCGCCGCGATCCTGGAGAATTACCAGCAAGCGGACGGAACGGTCGTCATTCCGGAAGCGCTGAGGCCTTACATGGGAGGAATCGACAAGATCGCCCCCAGGGGTTGATCCTAACTTCTTCTCTGTGATATGATTACGGGGCAGATCGGGCGATTCCATCGAATTGCGCCGCTGCCTTTCTTATGGAGAGATACCGAAGCGGTCATAACGGGGCGGTCTTGAAAACCGTTAGGGTGCAAGCCCACGTGGGTTCGAATCCCACTCTCTCCGCCATACGCAAAAAATAAGTCGATTCCCGAGAGGGAATCTTTTTTGCGTATGGCGAGTGGGATTCGAACGGGCCGTTAAGCGAACATGCCCAAAGGCATGTTCGTAGGCCCCGGCGTGATAGTCGCCATGTTGTGGACGTATTACGGCCACGACGCGACGGAGCGAATCCCACTCTCTCCGCCATACGCAAAAAACAAGCCGATTCCCGAGAGGGAATCTTTTTTGCGTATGGCGAGTGGGATGAGAACGGGCCGTTAAGCGAACATGCCCAAAGGCATGTTCGTAGGCCCCGGCGTGATAGTCGCTATGTTGTGGACGTATTACGGCCACGACGCGACGGAGCGAATCCCACTCTCTCCGCCATACGCAAAAAACGAGTCGATTCCCGAGAGGGAGCGACAAAAAGAATCCTACTCTCTCCGCCAGAATACGCCAACAACAACCGATCCGAACGAGGATCGGTTTTTCATTTTCCGCCAAGTCTCGCCTTGAATGAAGAGAGAACGCCCGGGCCAAGCTAACGGAGCGGAGGTGTTAAGCATGTCAAGCAACGACAAACTCGCCGTTCCACAGGCGGATCTTGCGCAAGCGTGGAGAGAGACGCTTTCCGAGCGGCTAAGCAACGGAGATACGGCTAGCGTTCTTGAGGACGAGAAGCATTCGGATACGCTCTTGGTCCACATTCAAACCGCCGGCAGGCAGATGCTTGAATTCGACTTCTCCGTCAAATACGTCGACAGCCGGGAGATCGATATCCAGCTCTCCGACGTGGAGAAGGACGGGCAATCCGTCGACGAGCGAACCGACGTCATGCAGGAGCTGATCGCGGACTATCGTCGCCATTTGCATGAAACCGCACAGGCTTTGCATCATTTTACCCACGCATAAGGGAGGGTGCCGACTCATGGCGAACAAGAACGGCATGCCGGACAAAAACCTAAGCAACGTCGTCGAGGATCTGGCGCGCAATCCCGTCAACAGCCACCAAGCCCAGCAGCAGCAACAGCAGACGAATGACCGCCGCCATCAAGACGCCCTTAATCACGACGAGACGACGGACCTGCATCATTTTAGAACAACTTAATCTGCCGCAGAGGGGTGCGCCATGAAACCGAGAAACTATTCGATAAGCACCGGGGACCCGCAGTCGGAGCACGGACATGACAAGCGCCAAGGCCGGAATCGTCAGCCGAACGAGCCGCTCTCCGGCTCCAAGAAGGTCAAGACTCATAACCACGTAAGCCATAATAATCCCGAGGGCTGAAGCCGAGCCGTATAAGAGCCTTACCGCACCAAACCGTTTCCTGCAGATCCTTATCTGCGGAGACGGTTTTATTGCGTTTGCAAACGTTTTAGGAAGCCATGGAAGGGTTTCTTGCCATATGCAATCGCTTTCATTAGACCGCTAACGAATACACTGTTATAATAGAAAGAAATATCCCTTTTTTAGGAGGTGCCTATGACCAGTCCGCAACCTGTTCAATCCGCCGCCCAAGTCCAAGCCAAGCCGATCCAGCACACTCGGCTATCCGCGCTGGAAATCGTTACCCGAATCGTGCTCATTATGTTCGGAGCCGTCCTCGCAGGCGTCGCTCTGGAGATCTTCCTTATCCCCAACAATATCATTGACGGCGGGATAACCGGCATTTCCATCATGACCGCTCATTTGACTCATTGGCCTCTCGGCGTGTTCCTGTTTCTGTTCAACCTTCCGTTCTTAATCATCGGTTATAAGTCCATCGGCAAAACCTTCGCGTTATCTACGTTATTAGGCGTCATTACTCTATCCGTTACCACCGCTCTTCTTCATCATGTCGAACCGTTCACGGACGAAACCTTGCTCGCGACCGTGTTCGGAGGCATTCTGCTCGGCATCGGAGTCGGAATCGTCATTCGCACCGGAGGCACGACGGACGGCACGGAGACCGTTGCGATCATGGTCAGCAAAAAAACCCCGTTCTCCGTAGGCCAAATGGTCATGTTCATCAACCTGTTCATTCTCGGAAGCGCGGGTCTCGTTTATGGCTGGGATAACGCGATGTTCTCCCTTATCGCTTACTTTATCGCTTTTAAGGTCATGGATCTGACGATCGAAGGCTTCGACGAATCGAAGTCGATCTGGGTCATCAGCGAGCATTACCGCGAGATCGGCGAAGCGATCGTCAGCCGTCTCGGACGCGGCGTCACTTACCTCAACGGGGAAGGCGGCTATTCCGGAGACACGAAGCAGGTCATCTTCACGGTCGTTACCCGTATGGAAGAAGCGAAGCTCAAATCCATCGTCACGGAAATGGACGAGAACGCGTTCCTCGCGGTCGGCAATATCCATGACGTGCGCGGAGGAAGATTCAAGAAGAAGGACATCCATTAACGTTCGGCCTTGTATTTTTCTAGGACGTTTAGCGTATTTTTAGGTAAAAACTCTTCCCCCTTGCAGGGCGTTAAGCTACAATTAACCTGCATTAATTAGATTGAATCACCTTTGATTCGGTTTTAAACACGAGGGGGAGAAATGATTTTGAAGAGAAGGTTTGCGCTAGTCCTGTCTTTGGTATTATCGATTGCATTCGTTTTGTCTGCCTGCAGCAGCGATTCGAAGTCGGCGTCGGAGAAGCTGCTCGACTCCATGGAGAAGTCGGCGGAGATTAAATCATACGGATTAAAGGGAAGCTTGGCCATCCAGGACCTGAATCTTCCGGAGGAAGTCATGCAGGAAGAGGGAGCCGCGGGCGCCCTGGGCCTTCTGCAGAACGCGGAGCTTAGCTGGACGGGCGCGTACCGCGCCGATCCGATGATGGTCGAGCTGAACATGAAGATCAGCATCAGCGGCGATCTGGCGATGTCCTTCCAGATTCCGATCGTCATGACGGAAGAGAAGATGTGGCTCAAGGTTCCGAATATTCCGATGCTCGGCCTTCCGGAAGACATCGTCGACAAGTTCGTCGAATTCGATCTGAAGGAGCTCGCGGAGCAGCAAGGCACGGAAATTCCGTCCACGATGGACGTCGGTCTGCTGACGAAGTTCGCTAACGACCTTTACGCGATCGTCTTTAAGCACATCGACGAGAAGACTTATCTGTCCAGCAAGAGCGTCAAGGATGCGGGAATCCCGTCCGACGCCGGCGTGAAGAGCGTCGTTCAGCTTCACGTGACGCAGGATCAAGTCGAGCCGCTCGTCAACACGATCATCAAGGATATCGCTCCGGAAGTCATCGAGCTGCTGGCCTCTAACGAAGAGTACCGCAACATGCTGCAGCTGGAGACGGGAGATCTGGACGAGGCGAAGAAGTCGCTGGAAGAGACGACGGACGCCGACGTGAAGGACGCGATGACAGAGTTCAACAGCGCGGTCAAGTCGCTGGACGCCGTAGCCAACTTCGGCATCGACGACAAAGGCTACGCCAGCTACACCGATATGGTCGTGAAGGCCGAGATCGAGGATAACGGTCAATCCGGCAGCGGTACGATCAAGGTCGTGTCCCAGATGTCCGACATCAATGCCGACCCGAAGTTCGAATACGGCGAGCCTAAGGCCGAAGATATCGTTCCTATGGAAGACCTTATGGCTATGTTCGGCGGCTACATGGGCGAGGATCTCGGAACCGAGTTCGAGACCGAGTCCGGACTGTAAGATTTATATTGAAAAGCTGAGGAGGCTCTCGCCCGTTCCGCCAAGGAACGGCGGGAGCCTTCGTTGCAATCGCGGAAGAAGATTCCTATAGGAGGGGGAATGGGGCTATGGCAGCAAGGAGGAAAATCGGGATTCCGGCGGCGCGCAGCGGCAAATGGCTCCTCTGGGGAGCGTGCGGGCTGGTTCTCTACTCCGCGCTTCTAATGACGATCCGTTTCGGCATCCTCGGACAAGTATTCACCTTCGCTCTCGCGTTCCGCTTCGTTCTGCTAGGAGGCGCGCTGGCGCTGGTGTCCGCCTTGGCGGGATGGCTCGGAGCAAGGCTTCTGTCGCTTGCATTCGCGGCAGGCGTGCTGGCGGGTTTGCTTGCCATGGTCTTCTACGTCACAAAGGATGCGGACGGGTGGGAGGATCTGGTCAGTCTGCTGACCTTCCTGGAGCTATCGATGGCAGGGTTGGCGCTCGGGATCGTGGCCGAGCTAGTCGCGCTGGCGATCCGCAAGCGGAGAAGATAAGAGGCAAGAGGGCCGGACCGCATGCCGCGGTTCGGCCCTTCGCTATGGCGTCGATTTACCCTTTCACCGACCCGGCGACCATTCCCTTCATGATCTGCTCTTGGAAGATCAAGTAGACGATGATGGTCGGGATGACGGCGATCGCCATGGCGGCGGTCGTCAGGCTGTAGTCGGTGCCGTACCCGTCGGAGAAGATCGACAGGCTGAGCGGCAGCGTCTTCAGCGACTGGTCGTTGATGAACACGAGGGCGAAGGCGAAGTCGTTCCAGAATCTCAGGAAGCCAAGGATGAAGACGGTAGCCATCGCCGGAACGGCAAGCGGCATGATGATGCGGAAGAACGTGCCCCAGTAGCCGTTGCCGTCGATCATGGCCGCTTCCTCGAGATCCTTCGGCACCGAGGTCAGGTAGGCGGCCACGACGAAGATGGCGACGGGCAGCTCGAAAGCCGTGTAAGGCAGAACGAGCGAGGCGTACGTGTCCAGGATGCCGATCTTGTTCATCATGATGAACAAGGGAACGAGCGTGCTGTGGATCGGGATGAGCATGCCGATGACGAACAGCGACATGAGAATCCCCTTGAAGCGAAACTCCAGGCGCGAAAGGATGTAAGCCGTCAGAGTTCCGAGAAACAGCGTCAAGACGATCGAGCTTACGGTGACAATCACGGAGTTGACGAACGCGGTGCCGAGATCGGCGATCTCCCACGCTCGCTTGTAATTGTCGAAATTCCAGGTCGTCGGCAGGGCGAACGGCTTGCCGAAGAACTCCTGGTTGGTCTTGAACGAGCTGATGAACAGCCAAACGAGCGGATACAGCGTCAGCAGCGCGTAAACGAGAAGCAGAACGTTCCCGATCCACGACCACTTCGGCTTGAGGAAGCGGGAGAGAGGGGCGCGGTCCGCATCGAGGGCCAGGCCGCCGTCGGTCGTTATCTTCATGTCGGTCCTCTCTTTCTCGGAGGGGCGGCCCTAGTCGCAGCCGCCGTTCCGTCTTACTTGCGTCGCATGAGCAGCTGGCTGCCGAGCACCAGGATCATGCTGATGACGATAATCAAGGTAGAAACCGCGGAGCCGTAGCCGTAGCGGAAAACTTCGAAGGTATTGTTGTACATATAAGTAGCGAGCAGCTCGGTCGATTGGGCCGGACCGCCTCCCGTCATCACGAAGATGAGGTCGAAGGCCTTGAGGCTGCCCGAGATGCAAAGCACGATCGCCACCTTGATCGTGTCCCAGATCATCGGAATGACGATCAGGTAGAGCCACTTGCCGCCTACGGCCCCGTCGATCTTGGCGGCGTCCTCGATCTCGGACGAGATGTTCTGGATCGCCGAGATAAATAGAATCAGGTAAGGGCCGATATTCGCCCAGATCACCGGGACGCTGACGGAGTACATGTTAATGCCGGGATCGCCCAGCCAGTCCCGAATCCAAGATTCGAGGCCGAACGTATCGAGGATGAAATTCAGAATGCCGATCTGAGGATGGTAGATGTACCCCCAGATCATGCCGATGACGACGCTCGCCACCACCATGGGCATGAACACCGCCGAACGGACGAACCTTTGGAAAAGGGTGCTTTTGCGCAGGATCAGAGAAAGAACGAGCGCGATGGGCAATTGGCCGCCGATGGAAGCGACGACGATGATGAGGTTGTTCTTCAGCGCGCGCCAGAAGATCGGGTCTCGGAGCGCTTCCGCATAGTTGTCGAAGCCGATGAAGGTGGAGGCGCCGATCCCTTTCCAGCTGAAAAATCCGTAATAAGCGGACCAGAAAATCGGGATGAGCACGAACACCGCATAAATGAGCAGGGCGGGCAGAAGCCCGATTATGATGAACGTCCTGAGACGGCCTGAGATCGTCATGGCCGGCCTCCTTTCCGAGCTTGCGCTTAAGGGCGTCTTGATGCGTCGGGAGAGAAGGGGCGCGGATTCGCTCCCCGCATTCCTTCTCTCCCGCTAGTGAGGCTGCCTTATTGGCTGAGAGCCTGCGCTTGCGCGTCTTGAAGCTTCTGGGCGATGTCCTCCGGCTTGCCGCCGAGCAGCAGGTCTTGCAGGCCGTTGTTGATGACGTCGGCTGCGGCAGAGGTCAGGTAAGCGTCGTACACCGGCGTCAGCTTGACGGACTTGAACAGATCGAACGCTTTGTAGAACAGCGGGGTAACGATGGATGCGTCCGGCTCGACGTTGTAGTTGACGACGGAGTTGCTGTTGACGATCGCCTGCATGCCTTCCGGCCCGCTGACCGCATAGATCAGCTCCAGCGCCGCGTCAAGCTTCGCGCCCGTCGCTTCCTTGCTCAGAGCGAGGCCGCCGCCCGCGCCGCCGGAGATCGAGTTCGGGTCGCCTTTGCCGCCGGGAACGGAAGGAAGGACGGTCACTTCGACTTGATCCAGCTGCTCCTGCGTGCCGGTTGCCGCCATGTTCGTCAGAGCCCAGGAGCCGTCGATCATCATGGCTGCCTTGCCTTCGATGAAGTATTGCTCCATCTGCGTGTTGTCCAGGCTGTTCGCGCCCGTCTGGAACGCCTTCGCGTCGGAGAGATCCTTGAAGAGCTGCAGAGCTTGAACGAACTCGGGGTCGGTAAACTTCGCTCCGTCCTGGCTGGACGCCTTAAGGAACCAATCGGTGCCGGTCACGCGATCCGCGAGAGAAGACAGGATGCTCGATTGGGCGAGCCAAGCGGCCTTGTTGCCGAGCGAGATCGGAGTGATTCCGTTGTCGTTGAACGTCTTCACCGCGGCCATCAATTCTTCCCAAGTCGTCGGGACCTTCACCTGATATTTATCGAACAGGGACTTGTTGTAGAAAAACAAAGAGGTTGCCGAGCCGCTCAGAGGAGTCGCGTACACTTGGCCGTCGAAGGACAGGCGGTCGAGCGCTCCCTCCATGAAGTTGTTTTTCCATTCCGGATATTTGTCGAGCAGAGGCGTGATCGGTTGGATCAGGCCGCCGTCGTAGAACTCCTGGATCGAGGTGCCGGATTGCGTGAAGAACACGTCGGGCATCTCGCCCGCGGCCGCTACCGTCTTCAGGCGCTGGCGATAGCCGTCCGGCGGAATGGCTTGCGCGTCCAGCTCGATCTCCGGGTGGGCTTCCTTGAACTTGTCGATCTGAGCCCGGACGGCCTTCGCCCGCAGATCGTCGCCGGAGAAGTTATGCCAGATGGACAGCTTCACCTTCTCGGCGGAAGCGGCGGAGCCGGACGAACCGGAAGGAGCTGCGGTATTGCCGTTAGAGGAATTGTCTCCGCAAGCGGATAACGCGGCCGTCGCGGCCAACGCCATTGCGGTTAAAGCGATCGTTTTTTTTCTCATATCAAGATACCCCTCCTCCATGAATGTATTTTTAGTATAGGGGCCGTTCCCGTGCCGTTGTAGGGGAGGACTTCCGGTTGCATGGTAGGTATTCTTCAGTTTGTGAGCGCTTTAGGGAGAGAAAGTTCGGAAAATGACGATGTAAGAGTTTTCAACGTGTTAAGTAATCTGACATTATTCGATATTCCGAAGGCGTGCGCCCCATCGTCTTCTTGAACTGCTGGCTGAAGTACTTGATGTCCTCGTAGCCAACCTCCCCGGCTACTTCGCTTATCTTCTTCTGGGTGGACAGGAGGATGTTCGCGGCCCGTTCCATTCGTTCCCGCGTGACGAATTCCATGTAGCTCTGTCCAGTCTCCTTCTTGAACACTTCGCTGAAATGGTTGGGGTTGACGTGCACGAACCCGGCCACCTGCTGCAGGGTCAGATGCCGATCGAGATGATGCCGAATATACGCGATCGCCCGATGCACGTAAGAGTAGCGCCCGGCGCCGACGCGGTCGTGGAACTCGCTCAACACGGCGAGCAGCAGCTTGAACAGCTCGTCCTCGAGCCTCACTCCAGGGTGGAAAGAGAACGCGGGCACGCCTCCGCCGGCCGCCTCCGCGGCGTTCTCCCCCGCCCGGTCCAGCCATCGGTGGGCGGCGATCACGACCGATTGCAAGAAGGCCGTCACCGATGCCGGAGTCGCGTCCGGATCGAGAAGCCGTTCCTGCACGAGATCGTTCGTCCACGCGCGCAGCTTGGCCGTATCGCGGTTCATCAGCAGCGCCGACAGCTCGTTCTCTTCCTTGGCGGAGCAGACCGTGCGGCCTCCCCTGCGTGCGCTCATATCTTTGGATTCGAAGAACCCTCCTTCGGAGAAGATCAGGCGGTAGGAGAAAGCCCGATCCGCCTCCTCGTAAGAGCGCCGAAGCTCGGCCAGCGCCGATGCGGGCTCTCCCGCGGCCGCGAAGATCTCGCGCTTGAGCGATTCCTTCATCCGGGAAATCGCCTTGCCGAGGCGGCTCCCTTCGGACCAGCCTTCTCCGGCGCGGAACACGACGACGATGCGGTCTCCCTTGCGGAGCGTCACGCACGGAAGCAGCTCGCGCAGCTGGCTCTCCGCGGCTTCCAGCATCAGCTCGGCGAAGCGATCGTCGCCCCACCTGGAAGCTCCGACGATCATGACGCGCATCGGCAGCAGCACCCCGTCCGGTCCCGTCTTCGCCGCTCCGTTCTCTTCAAGCCAGGCCAGGACCGGATCGAACCCCGGAGCGGGAACGGTCTGGCGCTTGCCTCCCCCGGCGAGCAGCTCTTCGAACCATTGATTGCGCAGCGCGGCGACCTGCACGGCTTCCTGCTTCAGAACCTCCCACTTCGCCAGCAGGTTGCGCTTGGCCTTCATCGCCGCCATGATGATCTCCTCCGGACCGCTCGTCTTGAGCAAATAGTCCGTCACGCCTTCGCGCAGCGCCTGTTGGGCATAACCGAAGTCGTCGTATCCCGTCAGAATGACGATCTCGGTATCCGGCAGCCGCGCTTTGATCTCCTTGGCGAGCTGAATCCCGTCCATTCCCGGCATGCGGATGTCGGTCAGAACGATGTCCGGGCGTTCGTCCGGAATGCGCTCCAGCGCTTCCTCGGCGGACTCCGCGGGCGGCAGCAGAGTCATGCCGAGCTCCTGCCAGTCGATGACGGTGCACAAGCCGGTGCGGATGATCACTTCGTCGTCGATTATCATCACTTTCATGCGCGTTCCTCCAATATCGGGATTTCAAAGGAGATTCGAGTCCGTATGCCCGGTTCGCTGTCGATCGAGAGTCCGGCGGAGCTGCCGTAATGAAGCTGCAGACGCCGATGCACGCTTCGCAGGCCGTAGCCCGAGCGTCCGGACCGCACGGTGTCTTCCGCCGCTTCGTCCGGCGCGTTCAGATGCCTTCGGAGCTTCCGCAGCTTGTTCGCTTCGATGCCCGTGCCCGTATCCTCGACCGCGAAGGCGATATGGTCGCCGCGGAGCTCGCCGTAGACGAACAGGCAGCCTTGGCCCTTAAGCTTCTGAAGGCCGTGCATGATGCTGTTCTCGATGAGCGGCTGCAGCAGCAGCTTGAGCATCGTCTTGTCGTGCAGCTCAGGGTCGATGAAGAAGGCCGAATCGAATTTGTCCGGGAACCGCTTGGACATGATGCGAATGTAGTTCTGGGCGTGGGCCACTTCCTGCTGCACCGCGCACATCTCCTTGCCTTCGTTCAAGCTGAACCGAAGGAAATCGCTAAGGGCGCCGACCATCTCGGCGGTTGGCTTGTCCTTGTTCATTAAGGCGGTCCAGTGGATGGAAGAGAGCGTGTTGTATAGAAAATGGGGATTGATCTGCGCTTGAAGCGCCTGGATGTCGGCTTCTTTTTTCTTCGCCTCGTTCTCTTGAAGCTGCGTCTTCAATCGTTGGATCCGGTCGCTGAGCTTGTTGTAGCTGTGGAGCAGCATGCCGATCTCGTCCGAGGTCTTCACTTCGATTCTCGTAATCGGCTCGTCCGGGTTGAGGTCCTTCAGCTTCTTCGTGATTTTGCTGAGCGGTCGGGTAACCCAGGTGATAAAATACAGCACGAGCGCGCCGGCGAACACCGCGGCGAGGCCGATGGCATAGGCGGTCAGCGTCAGCACGTACTTGTTCTGGGCGGTGTAGATCTGGGTCGGGATGACGCCGACGAGCTTCCAGCCCAAGGTGGGCAGCGTGTAATAGAGGAGCGTGTTGCTCTCCCCGTCCTCCGAGACGGTAGCGACTCCCTCGTTGTCCTTCAGGAAGTCGATATCGGGAAGCGTCTGACCCGTAGAGCCGGTATTGGCGGAGGGAGAGGCGACCGTCCGGCCTTCGTCGTCGACTAGCCAGATATGACCGCTCGCGTTCCAGCCCGCGTCCTGCAGCATTCGCCTCACCTCGGGAATGTCGACGCTGATCGAGAGCTCGCCGATGCGCTTGAACTTGCTTAAGTCCCGGATCGGGCGAACGAGCGAGAATACCTCGGCCACGCCGTCGTCCGTCGTCTGGTTCTCGTAGGGCGGAGTCCACCACTTCTCGTCCATGGAGTGCTCTTCGGCGTAGGATTGCTGCAGGGCGGGCAGCCCGGAGTGCAGCACCGTCGTGTTCGACAGGGCGGGGAAGCCTTTGGCCGAGGTGATCGTGATATTGGAGATGTAAGGTTTGGAAGAAGCCAGGTTCATGAGGAAGGCGACGTTCTGCGAATAGAGGGCGTAGTCCTCGCGGTCGCGATCGAGGTAGGACTGGATGTCCTTCTGGCCGATGATAAAGACCGACATCGTATCCACGTCGCTCATCAGAAAATCGAGCTTCTCGGATACTTGCCGAAGCGTGTTCATGCCGGACTCCTTCTCGATCTTCTCCGTAAGGTTGGAAGCGATCCGGTAAGACACGACGCCGGTGGCCAGAAGCGGCGTGATGACCGCTACCAGGATCAGAAGGGACAGCTTGCTCTTAAGAGATTGCTTAAACCATAGGGTCAATATCCCACGCCTTTCCATGAACTTTCTTGCTGCTTAGAACGGGTTGATCACATGGAAAAACACGTTCGGAGAGGCCATCCGGTAGTAATAGCTGCACCACCCGACGCCTCGATTGTTGAAGCGGTTGGCCGAGCTGTAGACCAGCCGTTCCTGTTCGAGCTCCTCGATCGCTTCAATGCGTCCATCGACGTAATCGAGGATACGCAGGGCTGCCGTATCAAGTCGGCTAAGCACGCCGCCGTAACGGATATCGATCACTTCCCAGCCGAAAGGCTTAAACATTCTAAGCCATTGAGCGCGGTGGGCGGCGCGCAGCTCGCGTACGGCCGACGCGATAGCCGGAAGATCCTCCTCCGCTATCCTCCTCAGTTCCTTGCGGTCTCCTGCGTCGTAGGCGCGCTTCAGCCGAATGCCGATCTCGCTCTTGGTCTTCAGGACGGCGCACAGCTTCTCCGGCACCTCGAAGATATAGTCAAGGTCGGCGTCCGGTCGGCGGGCCTGGCGGATTCGGCTTTCTAGCTTCCCGTAATGCGCCTCGAGGGCCAAGCCTTCGATCTGTTTGTCGAACAAGCCGAGCAGCACGTCCTGGTAGAGCAGGAACTTGGACGGATTGCTCTGCTTGCGGTTGTTCGGCTCGGAGCCGGGCACCTCGTCGAGACCGCTCAGAAGAAGAAAGGCGGAAGCGTCGATGCCCGTGCAGAGCTTCGCCCGCTCGGCGATTCGTTCCCGGGACGGGGCTTCCTCCGAATAGGCATGCTCCGCGTAGAGCTGCAGGCCGAGCAGGGCCGCGAACGGGTTGCCCTCGTTGCCGTCGTCTCCCCACATCGTCGCGTACACCTCGCGAATGCCTTCCTTCTTGCATGCCCGCAGAGCGACGTCGGAGGCATTCAGGGACAAGCCGTAATTCACGCCGAACGTATTGAAGATCCATACCGCGCCTGCGAAGACGAGGTTGCAGCCGAGCGGTCGGTGCTTGGCGATGAGCCGCTCGTAATCCTCGGGCTCCGTATGGACGTAATCCCAATATACCATGCTGACGTCCTTGGGGATGCGGCTGGCCATCTCTTCGGGGATCGTCGTGTCGGCTTCGTAATAGTCGGCCCCGCTGCCCGAAGCCAGCTTCAGGAACATATCGCTCCACATGAGCGGCTCGAGCCCCCGGCGCCGTACGGCGTCCAGCACCGTTCGCAGGTGCTCCGTCATGATCTCGAAGCGGCTCTCGTACCCGTTGCGATCCAAGTACTTGCCGCGGCCGAGCTCCTCCGCCTCATCCATGCCGATGTGGATCCGCCGGCTGCGGAACGGGGCGCTGGCGCTCTCGATCATCCGCTCCACGAGGAGGGCGGTCCGTTCCCCTCCGACGAGAAGCGCTCCCTTCGTGTCCCGGTATGGCAGAGCGGCCTCCCACTTGAGGAATTCCTCCAGGTGGGCGAGCGTCTGGATGCTGGGGAACGCTTCGATGCCGAATTGATCGGCATAATCGTCGATTTCCTTTAGCTCCTCCCGAGAATAACGGCCTCTCATATAGCCGAAGTACGGCTCTCCCTCGATCTCGTAGGTATCCTCCATGTACAGCATGACGGTGTTCATGCCCATGAGGGCAAGCTTGTTCAGCATGCGCTTGAAGCCGTCCACCGTGAACACGGCATTGCGGGACAAGTCGAACATGGGGCCGACCCGGTCGAATTGCTGCGTCTCGCGAAGGTTCCATAAGTCTTCGTCTCCCGCATGTTGCGCAAGGAGTCCCAACCCGCGGTAAAATTGATGCTTGAGCTCGTAGCGGACGTACAGCCCGCCTTCCTCGCGGCCGACCTCCAGCCCGCCCGGCGCTTGTTCGACCCTAACCCGGACAGCCTCCTTCTCCGCCGCGATCTTCCATCCCAGCTCTTGCTCCAGGCAGCGAATGCCCGGCTGCAGCGAGGTTACTTCTCCTTCGAATCTCCATTTCATAGGAATGGGCCCCTTTCGGTCATGGAATTGTCTCTTTCTAACGAATCATGAGTCGTGATGATATCTAACCGTCGCACAATGGTTAAACATTATAATGTTATATTGTATTTTTTGTTTTCTATGCTATCTTAAGAAATAGGCGAAAGCAATACTGCAATTTGCATTTCAGAACAAACGACATAAGCAGGTGATTCGACAAATGAAAGAAAGATTGCTTCTGCGCAACTTTCGGCTCCTAAACCGAAGGCTCGCGGATATCGCGATCGAGGAAGGCCGGATCGCCGAAGTGACGGAAGCGGGGAAGGGGACAGGGACGCGAGTGATCGAAGGCTCGGGCTCCTACGTGTCGAGCGGGTGGATCGATCTGCACGTCCATGCTTTTCCCGAATTCGACCCCTACGGGGACGAGATCGACGAGATCGGCGCGAAGCAGGGAGTGGCAACGATCGTCGATGCCGGAAGCTGCGGCGCGGACCGGATCGGGGAGCTGGCCGAGAATGGCAGGAGGGCCAAGACGAACCTGCTCGCTTTCCTGAACGTTTCCCGTATCGGGCTCAGCCGGATCGACGAGTTGTCGAGGCTGGAGTGGATCGACGGGGAGGCCGCGATTCAGGCCGCGAAACGGTTGCCGGATTTCGTCGTTGGTCTTAAGGCGCGCATCAGCCGGAGCGTCGTCGGAGGGAACGGCGTAGAGCCGCTCCGCATGGCGCGCGCCTTGTCCGAAGCGGCGGATCTGCCCCTTATGGTCCATATCGGCTCCGGCCCGCCAAGCATCGAGGAGATCGTGCCGCTGCTCGTGAAGCGGGACATCATCACCCATTATCTCAATGGCAAAGAGAACAATCTGTTCGACGCCGAAGGCAAGCCTCTTCAAGTGCTGTTGGACGCCATTCGGAGAGGAGTGCGTCTTGACGTGGGGCACGGCACGGCCAGCTTCTCGTTCCGCGCGGCCGAGGCGGCGAAGAGCCACGGCATCGGACTGCATACGATCAGCTCCGATATCTATCGAGGCAACCGGTTGAACGGGCCGGTATACAGCCTTGCCAACGTCATGACGAAATTCCTCTACCTCGGCTATCCGCTGGAAGAAGTGGTCGCGGCGGTTACGTCGAATGCGGCGGACTGGCTGGAGCGGCCGGAGCTCGGCCGGATTCGGGTCGGGGACGTCGCCCATCTGACGCTGTTCTCCGTCCGGAACGAGCCGGTCGTCTTGACCGATTCCGAAGATGAGGTACGCATGGCAAGCGAACGAATCGAACCCAAAGGAGTGGTCGTGAATGGCGAATACGTGGAATGCGAAGATCGGGCTTAAGCGGGTCATAAACGCCAGCGGGAGAATGAGCATCCTGGGGGTGTCGGCCCCGACGGATACCGTCATGGAAGCGATGAAGCGCGGGGGCCAGAGCTATGTCGAGATCTCGGATCTCGTCGACAAGGCCGGGGATTACATCGCGAATATTCTCGGCTCGGAGGCGGCGGTCGTCGTGAATTCCGCTTCGAGCGGCATCGCGCTCTCGGTTGCGGGCCTTGTCACTCAAGGAGATCGGCGTCTGAGCGTTAAGCTGCACCAGGAGCCGATAGCGAAGAACGAGATCGTCATGCTGAAGGGTCACAACGTTCAGTACGGAGCTCCGGTCGAGACGATGGTCTACTTGGGCGGAGGCAAGGTCGTGGAAGTCGGCTACGCCAACGAAGGCAAAGCCGAGCATATCGAGGACGCCGTAGGCGAGCGAACGGCCGCCATCCTGTACGTCAAGTCGCATCACTCGGTGCAGAAGAACATGATCTCCATGGAAGAGACTTGGGAGATCGCGCGCCGCCTGGGCGTGCCGCTTATCGTGGACGCAGCCGCCGAAGAAGACGTCCGCAAGTACGTGAAGTGCTCGGATCTGGCCATCTACAGCGGCTCCAAGGCGATCGAGGGCCCGACGACGGGCATCGTGGCCGGGAAGAGAACCTACGTGGAATGGGTAAAGACGCAGCTGCACGGCATCGGCCGAAGCATGAAGGTCGGCAAGGAATCGACGTTCGGCTTGCTTCAGGCGTTGGACGAATATATGGTAAAGGAAGACACGAGCGAGCGGGAGCGGAAGGCGCTCGAGACGCTGCTGACGCTTGGCGAGCTGGATGGCGTATCGGTGGCGATCGTGCAGGACGAGGCGGGACGCGCCATCTATCGCGCCCGAGTCCGGATCGACGCGGAACGGGTAGGGAAGAACGCCATTCAGTTCGCATCCGAGTTGCAAAACGGCGAGATCGCGATCTATACGCGCGACTACGGCGTTCGCCAGGGCTACTTCGACATCGACCCGCGTCCGCTCCAAGGCGACGACATAAGCATCATCGCATCCCGAATTCGAGAGCTGGCAGGAGGACAATGACATGGCAAGCTTACAGAAGCGTCTCTATAAGAACCGCGCGGCCCTGAACGTACTCGCGGGAAGCATCGCCAACGCGAAGGAAGTGTTCGAAGCGGCGGAAGGCCACGTGCTCGTCGGCGTTCTGTCCAAGGACTACCCGACGGCGGAGGAAGCCGTTCGGGCGATGAAGGAATACGGGGCGGCCATCGACGACGCGGTGTCGATCGGCCTCGGGGCGGGCGACAATCGCCAAGCCGCCGTCGTGGCGGAGATCGCGAAGAGCTACCCGGGCAGCCACATCAACCAGGTTTTCCCCGCGGTGGGCGCGACGCGAGCGAACTTGGGCGGCCAAGAGAGCTGGATCAACAGCCTCGTCTCTCCGTCCGGGCGTCCCGGGTATGTCGCGATCTCGACCGGACCGTTCAGCGCGGCGCTGGACGAACCTGCGATCGTGCCGGTGCGGGCGGCGATCGCCCTCGTTCGCGACATGGGCGGCAACGCTTTGAAGTATTTTCCGATGAATGGCTTAAGCCGGGAAGACGAATACCGCGCCGTGGCCGCGGCGTGCGCCTCCGAAGGCTTCGCGCTGGAGCCGACCGGCGGCATCGACATGGCGAACTTCGAGCCGATCCTGCGCATCGCGCTTGAGGCCGGCGTGCCTCAGGTCATTCCTCACGTGTACTCGTCCATCATCGATAAGGAGACGGGGGCGACGAGGCCGAAGGACGTCCGCGAGCTGCTCGCCATCCTGAAGAAATGGGTCGATCATTATGCCTAAGAGAATCGCCGCGTTCGGAGAAGTCATGATGCGACTTCAGGTGCCCGGCTACGATCTGCTATCGCAGTCAAGCACGCTGCAATACTCGTTCTCCGGCACCGGAGTGAACGTCGTCTCGGCGCTGACGAGATTCGGGCACGCCGGCTATCTCGTCACCACGCTGCCTGCGAACCCGCTCGGCGACGCGGCGGCCGCCCACCTTCGCCGGTTGGGCGTGTCGACGGACTTCGTTCGCCGGGAAGGCCCTTACCTTGGCATGTACTTCCTCGAGAACGGCTTCGGGGCAAGACCGAGCCGCGTCACCTACTCGAACCGGCTGGAGAGCAGCTTCAACGCGGCGCCGGAGGGAGCGTACGATTGGGAAGCGGTCGCGTCGACGGCCGATGCCATGCACTTCTGCGGCATCGCGCTCGCGATGAACGACACGGTCCGCGGTCACATGGCGGCGCTGGCGCGAGCGGTCAAGAAGAAGAGCGGCAAGGTCGTCTTCGACTGCAACTACCGGCCCTCCCTCTGGGGAGAGGGGGGCTACGCGAAGGCCAAGCCCCACTATATCGAGATGCTCGGCCTCGCGGACCTCGTCCTGATGAACGAGAAAGACGCCATTCACATCCTGGGGATGGAGACCGGCCAAACGGAGCGCAAGGACCAGCTGACCGAGCTGATTCCGGCCGTGGCGGAACGGTTCGGCATCTCGGCGATTGCCGGCACTCACCGTTCCGTGAACGGAGACAACACGCATTCGCTCGAAGGCTACTTGTTCAAGGAAGGGTCGTTCGCCTTCTCCCGGAAGCTAACCTTCTCCGTCTATGATAGAATTGGAGCGGGAGACGCCTACGCCAGCGGAATTCTGCACGGGGAGCTGTCCGGCTATGCGCCGGACCGGACCGTAGCCTTCGCCGCGGCGGCCGCGCTGCTGGCGCATACGGTGTCGGGCGACACCCCGATGTCCTCCGAAGCCGACATTCGTCGCGTCATGGAGGAATCGGCAAGCGATATAGAAAGGTAGAGATGGCGACCGTGAATCTGTCCCGCCGCAAGCGGCCCTTATATCTGCAAATCAAAAATATCCTGAAGGACCGGATCCTGCACGGCCAGTATCCGCTCGATACGAATATCCCTTCCGAGCCCAGGTTGGAAGAGGAGTTCGGCGTGAGCAAGATAACGGTCCGCAACGCGATCAAGGAGCTCGTCGCGGAAGGCTATCTGGAGCCGAGCAGCGGCAAGGGGACGAAGGTTGTCCGCAACACCTCGACGGCCAAGCGTTCGACCTGGAAGAGCTTCACGGAGCTGCTCGTGGAGGAAGGTCACCGGATGCAGAAGCGGCTCCTCAGCTCCGAGCTGGCGACCCACGAGCCCGAATCGGCTCCGCATCGGTTGTTCGGAGACGAAGGCCTGCGCGTGGAACGGCTGTACCTGCTGAACGGCGAGCCCTACATCTACTACGTTCATTATTTGCCCTCACACCTGGCGACAGCGGACTTGTCCGCGCTCGGCGATCATTCGCTTTACGGCTTCCTCGAGGAGAACGACATCGAGCTCGCCAACTTTCGCGACGAGTTCGCGGTCGCAACGGCTCCGCCCCGCATCGAGGAGGCTCTGGGCCTGCCCCCCGGCACTCCGCTGCTCCGAAGGCTGCGGTATTCCTACGACGATACGGGAGAAGTGGTCGAATACAGCGAAGGGTTTTATCATACGGCCATGCAGCCTTACGTCGTTCATTTCGGCGTTTAACGAAGGGCGTCCGGAGCTTCCGGGCGTCTTTTTCATTTTTTAACGGAAATGAAAGCCTCTATTTGTGCTCAAAATGGCTTTTTATCATTCTAACGGAACCACGGGCCCTTATTTTGGCCGAGCTCCCCAATTTTGATGGCAATTAGCCTAATTAAAGGCGCTCAGTTCCGTTAGACTGCAGAGACGGGCTTTTGGAACGAAATAAGGGCTCTCATTTCCGTTAAAGCGGGTTCTGGCAACAAAGTTCGGGTGCTGTGAAGAAGAGCTGGAGTAAGGCGCTTTTTTGAACTGTTATAATAATTCCATAAACTTGAAACAACTCCCATTCCATCGCGTTATAATCTATATCGGCGAACGGAGAACGACGGAATGGGGGCACCGAGTTGAGAATCAAAGCCATCTATGGCCTTATTGCGGGAGTTATTCTGATTAGTTGGATAGGAAACTTCTGGTATTATGAGTCCAATAAGCTCCCTAGCCCGGGGTTTTTGCGGCACTATGTCGAGATGATGGCCATTCCCTTTTCCCCGATCGAACTCTTGTACGTAGCGAATAACGACGACGAACGCAAGCCTGTGAACGTTCAGATCGACGAGCTTCCGGAGCTGAGATTCGATCCCTTGCAAGTCCACCAGGAGCTGCGAAGGCAGACGATTTACGTTTTAAGGGGCTACATCCAAGAAGACGCCATGACGGAACGGACCGCGAAGGAGCCGCTTCGTCTTCGCACGGCAACCGTGTATTACAACGACGGCAGCGTAAGAGACGAAGAGATCGGCGAGATCGTCGTTTATCGCGAGGCTTGGCCTCTGGACACGTCCGTCGATTCCCCGATCGCCATGATGTCATCCGGCAACTCGAGCGGCAACGAAGGCTTCTCGACCGTCAAGGCAGAACGGCCGGTACGGCTGGAAGGAGTCGCTTCGGCATTGCTTGATCGGCTAGGGGCTGCCTTTCAATACGAGATCGAGACGGACTCCAGCGGAGCGGAGCTAAGCGAAGGACAGTCGGTTAAGCTGAGTTACCGGTTTCGTTTGAGCCAGGAAGACCGGATGAACGTCTACAGGCTGCTGCTCAAGGAAACATTCGTCGAGCCTAATGGGGAGAAATACGAATACACCGTCTTTGCGAACTATCTGCCTTATCCGTCGGAGTCGGAGATGCGCGCTTATGTCCGCGAAGAGAGGAGAGGCGGCGAATGAAGAGAGCTTTTGCTCAAGTGGCTTGGGGGCTTATCTTTACGCTCGTCAATATTCGCATTAACGGCTTCGATCTTCTGCACGACCTAATCGGGTACGTTCTGATCCTGGCAGGGCTCTCGAAGCTTAGTCGGCATCATAGAGGGTTTAGAATCGCTTTGCCGGTCGCCTGGATTCGGTTCGTATTGACGATTGCTGCGCTCTTTGGAGTGCGATACGAGGTGTCACTGACACGCGGCGAAAGTCCGGACATCGGGACGATTAGCTTAACGGCTTTGGCGATGGTCGTCGAATTGGTGCTCTTCTACGGAATTTGCGATGGCATTCGAGGGATGGCGCTTGAGAAAGGGAAGAAAGCCATTGCATCGAGGGCGGGCAGCTTATGGAGATGGTCGTTTGCGCTGGGCGCGCTCTTGCTGTTCTGCATGCCATTCCAACTCAACTATATACTAGGCGAAATATGGCCTATCCTCATGCTGTTTGCGCTCGGTTTGTTGGTGACTCATCTGCTGCTGATCTTCCTGCTGTTTAGAGCGGGGCGAGTGTTCGGGAATTATGGGGGCGCAGGTTCGGATGGGGAGACGGTAGGTACATGATGGTCCAAATTCAGCCTTCTCCGCTGCATTGCATCCAAAATTACGCAATGGCAACCGTATGTGGCGCAAACGCAACCTCAAGGATATCGTATCGACTCCGATGTTTTTTTATTATTAAGGCATCAGAAAGCAAAGGAGAGCAAGCTCATGTCATTTAGCGAAAAATTGCTGCAGCTGCGTAAAGAAAAGGGTTACTCCCAAGAAGCGTTGGCGGAAAAGCTGAATACGACCAGACAGGCAGTCAGCAAGTGGGAGAACGGACAAGGATTCCCCGAGACCGAGAAGCTGCTTATGATCGGCAATCTATTCGAGGTGTCCATCGATTATTTATTAAAGGAAACCGAGGCGAAGGGCAGCCGCGAAGAGCGCGGGTATTATGTCAGCCAAGAGATGGCGGAGGGATATTTGAGCCATCAGCAAAGGTCGTCCAATCGAATTGCGTCGGGCGTATGCCTGCTAATTCTGGCATGCTTGCCGTATTTAATGTTTCGACAGGAGCCCGCCGTTTATTCCATCCTTATCATTTTGTTGGCGGCGGCCGGCATCGTCGTCCTCGTGTCCGCCATCCTGAAGGACGAGGAACGGTACCATGTGCTGGAGAAAGAAGCTCTTCTGCTGGATCAAGGTTATGTGAAGCAATTGACGGAACGTTTGAATCGATTGAAGGGACGGTACGCAGCCGTGGTCATCGTCGGGGCCGGCATGGTGGCGATAGGCGGAATGGCTTTTTTGCTGGAGAAAAAGGGGATTTCCGAAGGAGCCTTGATCCCTTATTTTCCGGTCTGCGTCGTATTAATCGCCATAGGCGCATATGTAATCCTTAGGGCATCTACGCTATGGTCCTCCTATCATCTGCTGATCGACAATGAGAAGCATATGAATCGAAGGAATGGAGGCTTCTGGAGAAAAGTCAGGAAAAAGCTGATCGATTAGATAGCTTGGCATTTGGCAAAAACAAAAAGAAGCCCTGAAATTCAGGGCTTCTGTCATTATTATGGATGGTCGAGACGACAGGATTTGAACCTGCGACCTCTTGCTCCCGAAGCAAGCGCTCTACCAAGCTGAGCCACGTCTCGATACGTCGCTGTGTTAAGCGAACGTTTAGTAGTATAGCACAGGTTCGCATATAAATAAAGAGCTTTATCTATCCAAAAGCCTATCCAAATTCAACCGTCCTTCTATCCGTTTACCAGTCGTCAAGAACGGCAGGAAGCCCGGCCTCGGGCGGAGGCTCGGGCTCCCGGATTATTGCTGCTCTTCTTGCACGGAAGACGCATTCTGCTCGAATGCTTCCGCCGCTTCTTCAGCGGAGAATTCCGTATCCTCTTCGCCTGGAACGGGCAAGCGGTTAAGCTTCGTCGTTTGAACTTCCGCCTTAGACGGGTTGTTATGCGAGTTGGTCACGGGTACACCTCCTTTGCCTTCCTTAGATTTCCACCGTTAGGCTGAATTATTCTTCGACTTAGGACCCAATTCACCGGTGGAAAATGGAATTCGGTCTCGTCTTCGAGTACACTAAGGGGGAGGAGTGGATGCCAAATGACAAAACGGTTCACGCCTGAGGAAGCGAACGCGCTGCTGCCCGAACTCCGAAGCAATCTGCTTCAGCTGAAAGGCATCATGAGCGAATATGAAGAAAGATATATGGAATTGCAGAAAATGAAAGCTTCGACGGATATGATCTCCACGAGAGGCGGAAGCGGAGGCTCGCGGTTTTTCGAGGAGGAAGGAAGACTGGACTTCATGAGCATGGAGATCGATTTGCTCGTGGAGAACTTCAAGCGCCAAGGCGTTTATCTGAAAATGATCAATCCGGGCTTGATCGACTTTCCCGCTTTATTGGAGGAGAGGGAGGTTCTACTCTGCTGGAAGGAAGGCGAGGAGCGCGTGTCCCACTACCATAGCTGGGAGGACGGCTTCCGCGGCCGCAAGCCATTGCCGGAAGGATAACGTATAACAAGCCCGCGATCCGATTCGCGGGCTTGTTTGTTAGCCGTTATTGGAGCTTCTCCAGCTCTTCCGTCACCTGTTCGATCATCCGTACAAAGTCGAGCAGCTCTTGAGCGCCGAGGGCTTGCTCCGAAGAGTAGGTCGACACATGCTGGGATTGCTGCTTGACCCCGGTCAGCAGCTTGTTGATCTGTTTAAGCTTGTTATCAATGGCCACCGAAGAATCCTTCGATTGGCTCGCCAGCTTTCGCACCTCGTTCGCGACCACCTCGAAGCCTCTGCCTTGCTCCCCGGCTCTTGCCGCCTCGATAGCGGCATTCAGCCCAAGAATATGGGTCTGATCGGCCACGTAACGAATCATGCCGCCCAGCTCTTCGATCGAGGCCACCTCGTTCGCCATGCTCACCATGCCCTCGTGAGCTTGCCGTTGGCTCTCGGCGGTACGGCTGGCGCTGTCGGCTACCTTGCGGCTGTTGTCGGACAGCTGGGCCATCATTGAAGCCAGCTCTTGAATAGCGGCCGCGACCCCCAAATGCATCTCTCTTTGTTTGTCGAGCAACTGCTGGATTTTCCCCTTCTCATCCTTTTCATAGGCTTCAAGGACCAACTGGGAATCGAGATTGAACATCTTGGACAGCGCCTGAACGACGGGTTGCCACTGGTCGGGCAGCACCTCGGACAAGCGGGCGGTCGCCAGATCCAAATACAGCACGTACGTGCCCAGGTACCAGTTGGTGGTCAGCCCGATCCGGGAGTGGATCCTTCCGACGTGAAGACGCTTCCGAATATACTCCTCATCCAGTACCCCATCGGCCATGGACAAGAAGTACCACCTCTGCGTCTCTTTAAGCCTATCGATCGAACTAAACTTCTCAATAATCGACAATAGATCGGGCTGCTTGACTATTTGGTCGTACAGTTGCTCGACCAAATCTTCGACAATAGTGCCGAACTCGGCGGCTTTGCCGGACAGGAGAGCCAAGTCTTTCTCCCCGATGCCAATATACCGAACCTGCCGCTCTCTTTCGTTGCTTAAGTTGATCAATACCTCAGCGCCTTTTTTATAGAAATAGCCTCGTAACGGAAATTGGAAGCGTTATTATTACAATCGGATAAATCTCCCTTTTTGTAAAGAATCTATTTCAAAGATTTGTACAGTTTTTGTTCAGATGAGCTTGATAGAGTACTCTGTGGCGAAATATGCATAAAAATAGAAATTTATATCGATCACGAAGGGAGAATTCTAGAGTTAAGATGAAGAGAAAAAATCGATTCAAATCATCGGTTTCATCGGTGCTGGCGACGGCGCTCGTGATGGGATCGCTGACGGCGGGCATCGGCTCCCAAGCTTCGGCCGCGCCTGTTCAGACGTACACAGGGAACACGTATTTTACCGATACCGACAACTGGGGCGGCGGAGATCCCCAAAGCGCTGCGGACGGGGACGTAGACTTCGGGGGCAGCCGGATCAAGAATGGCGATTCCATTTATCCAATCGAGTTCAAGATTGAGGACGTCGATCAGTTGCCAACGGTCAGCGCTCAATTGCTCGTTCGCGCTTATGATGTCGATGAGTACAAGGACGTAGTCAATTATAAGAGTACGGATAACGGCGAGTGGGACCGGGTGTATATGTCCTCTAACCCGGCTGATATTACGCTGGGAGATCCGTATACGAACTGGCCGACTACCGGCAAATGGACAAGTGCCACCGATAAGTTTAAAAAGGAATTTAAGCAAGAAAACTATATCGGTGCATTATCCGGCCAGAACGAAATTTGGAACACGACCGTCTTCTCCTTATCTCCTTCCGACTTCAACAAGATTGCCAAGGGAAATCTTTACGTCGGAACGTCCATCCATCATTACTACCTAGCTCCGGTATCGACCTTCAACTCGGGTTGGGTAACCGAGATCGACTGGGCGCAGCTCGTCGTGGACGGAGGCGTTCGCGAGAATGGCGAAATCAACGATGCTGGCCTTAAAGTGGAGAATGGCAAAATCACTCTGGATACGACATTCTTGCCTAAGACGAATGGCAATTTTGTCATGGAAGCCAACGTCATCCAGAAGGTAGAGGATCCGAACGGCAACGTTCAGGAGATCAATCTGGATGTCGAAACGAAGAACTTCGCGGGAGCGACTAAGGACAACGAAGAATCATGGGCGCCTGTTCTGAGTAACTCCGCGATTGATCCGAATAAAGAATACATCGTCAACATCATGTTGTTCGATGCTCGAACCGATGGAACGGCGGGTAAGGCAGAACATGTCTTGTCCTTCTCTACCTTCGATATGAAGGCTAAAGATATTGAGAAGAGGGTGCTCAAGGAGACCGAACTCCCGCTGACCCTGAAGGATTTTCAGGCCGGATTCTTCAAGAATAGCGGCGTAAGCGGAGCACAAGACATTCCTAACGGTGATAATCTGCAGGTAGTCACGATTCATTCGCTCCCTGCGGCGGATGATGGTGTGTTAATCTATGACGGTCATACATTGACCACCTCCGATGTAAGCGGAGCGGGCTACGTCATTAAAGCGACTGACCTAGACAAGCTGAGCTACAAGCCTGCTTCGACGATGGGTTACACTGCCGAGTTTCAGTGGAGCGGCTATGGCCAAGGCAAGGCATCCGAACCTGCCAATTTCATACTGAAACTGAACCACGAGCCGACGGTAGAGAACTTTGAGAAAGAAGCATATAAAGGCGATACGGTTACGTTTACCTCCGAGGACTTTAGCGCACATGCATTCCAGGATACGCTAGACGGAGATAACCTGACTAAAATCAAGATTACGGCTCTTCCAGATCCGGACAAGGGCAAGCTGGTACTGGTGAACGGCACTACTCAGACCGCTGTCGCAGAAGAACAAGAGATCTCCGCAGCCGACCTCGGATCGCTACGGTTCGTTCCCGAGCCGGGCGTAAGCGGTGCGGTCGAATTCATGTGGAACGGCTTCGATGGCTACCAGTATGCGGCGGACAGCAAGAAGGTAACGATCGCGATCAATTCCACGCCGGTCGTCGCCGATATTGCTAAGACCGGATTGATGGGAGATATCATCTCCTTCGGCAACGTAGACAGCGATAACTTCACTGCTTCGTATACCGATGAAGATCTCGATCCGCTCCATAGTGTTCAGGTGGAGCTTCCAGCCGACTTTGCTAGCAAAGGCCAATTGTTCTATTACCCTGGCGGATCCGTTACGGAAGCCGTATATGTCATGCCGGGCGTTAAGACCTCCATTCCGGCTGCAGTTCTGAACAGCTTGAAATTCTCGCCGGACGAGGGACTTGCTAACGGATCGACAGTAACCTTCGATTGGTATGGTTTTGACGGCAAGCAATACTCAGATGATCCTGCACAGGTTAAGATCGCCTATAACGGCATTCCGACCGCGGATGCGCTCGTCGTCAATACTCAAGAAGGAACTCCTTCTACGACAATCGTGTTAGCGGGAACCGATGTGGGCGCTAGCGTAAGTGGAGTTGTTTACCAAATCGAATCCGGGCCGCTCAAGGGAACGATCTCGCCGGCCGATCCTACGAACCCGCAGGGAGGCGAATGGATCTACACGCCTAACCCAGGCGCTACGGGAGTGGATAAGTTCACCTATACGGTCACGGACGCCGAAGGGCAGACAAGCGCTCCGGCCGTCGTCACGGTCAACGTGCACAAAGCGTTGGACGGTTGGGTAGGAGACAAGGAACGGGGAGATTCGACGATTCTGCCCGCCGTTCCGGGGCATCCTCTGATCCTGTCGGCAGTATCCTCGCTGATTACCGATCAGGTTACGGCGAACGTGAACGGCGCCTCGGTGGACCTGATTTGGGTGAACCAAGCGACAAGCGCCGAAGACGGATATAAACTCTGGAAGAAGACGAACACCGTGCTGCAGGAAGGGACGAGCCCTGGCGTCTATGACGTTACGTTCACGGCGCGGGATATCAACGGGTCTCCGCTTCCTTCGGAGCCTGCGGATCGCTTGTCCGATAACAGCTTCGAAGTACTGGAACTTGGTTTTACGTTGACGGCGGATCCGGAACAAATCCTGGGAGACGGCAAGTCGACTTCCGAACTGACAGCTGTTCTTAAGGATGCGGGCGGAAACCCGATAGCCAACGTTGAAGTGACCTTCGATGCGCCGACGGGAACCTTCCCGAATGGCAACAAGGTCGTTACGGACGAGAACGGGCTTGCTACCGTTACGTACCAATCTGCCGCCATTACCGGCACGACGCCGCAATCGATTCCGGTAACGGCCACGGTGCTGGATCTGGACAAGGGACTGTCTGCGTCTGCCTCTATTCAAATGACCTTCCTGCCGGCGCAAGTGAAAGGCGTCATTACGGAGGGCGGTACCAACAAGCCCGTTGCGGGAGCAAGCGTGCGGGTAACGCTTGATCTGAACGGGGATAAGGTTATCGAGCCGGGAGTCGACTTCGACGAGACGGTTATCACCGATGCTAACGGAGCATATGCGATTCCGGTACCGAAGGGAAATGCGGTTTACGACCTGACGGTTACGCAAACGGTGAACATAGGCGGCGTGGAGACGCCAGTCTCCTATAGCCAGAAAGCGCCAGTCGGCGAAACGACGGGCAACGGCGATGAAACGTACGTTTCGGAGAAAACCATTTCCGGGCTTGTCGCGTTCAAGCAGCCGAACGGACAACCGGCTCTGCTAAGCTCCGAGCTGCTGAGCAAAACGAACGTTTATCTGAAGGACGTTAACGGAGACTACTTAATGGAGAACGGCTCGCCTAAGGCGTTTGACCTGTCCTCCCAAGGCGTATTCAATGCAAGCGGTTTGGCGGTAGGAGACTACACCCTGGAAGTTCGTTATGAGATCGAGCCAGGCAAGGAAATTACGATCAGCAAGGGTACCGTAAACGTAAAAGAGGACGGCGAGCTGAACATTACGCAGCAGCTGGTCGACCCGTACGGAACGGTAACCGATAAAGTTACGGGAGCCGTCATCGAGGGCGCGAAGGTAACGCTTTATTATGCGGACACCAAATCTCCCGTCGATCTGCCGGAGCTGGTAGGCTTTGCTCCTAACGATAACGCGAGCCCCGATCAGTTGACCGACGCCAACGGCTTCTACGCTTACATGGTTTATCCGGAAACGGACTACTACGTGGTCGTATCCAAGGCTGGGTATTACACTTACACGAGTCCGATTCTTTCGGTCCAATGGGATATCGTTAAGCATGACGTCGAGCTGGAGCCGGTGATTGTTTCCGGCGGTGCCCCGGTGAATCCGGAAGTATCGCTGGCCGTATCCACGGATCAGAATGTCGTTCAAGAAGGCACCCAGTCGACGATTACCGTCGATTACAAGAACATATCGACCGCCATGCTTTACGCGGGAACGATTAAGGTTCAACTGCCAGAAGGAGTCGAAGTTATCGACGCTAACGGAGGCACGGTAACCGGCAACACGATTTCTTGGAACGTGACAAACTTGGCAGGCGGCCAAAGCGGCAGCTACAAGATTAAGGTACAGTGGTCCCAACTGGACGCGGCTGAGAAAGAATTCGGCATCTCCGGCGAATTCGGCGTAAACGGCAGCTCCGCCTCCGGAGCCAAGGCGAATTCGACGGCCAAGATTAAAGTATTCTCCGATCGATTCGGCAACCTGAGCCATCAGCGCTATATCATCGGCATGCCGGACGGCGAATTCAAGCTTGGCAACTCGCTGACCCGTGCCGAGCTGGCGGCGATCGTCGCCAGATTGACGGAGAACGAAACGATCGACTACGCTCTGCCTTTCAGCGATATTCGCAAGGGACACTGGGCAACGAACTATATCCGTATCGCGGTTAAACACGGATACTTCGGAGGTTTCTCCGACGGAACCTTCCGTCCGGACGAAGCGATCACGAGAGGCGAACTGGCGGCGGTCATGGCCCGATTCCTGGATCTGAACCCGGGCAAGCCGGTCTCCAACCACTTCTCGGATACGAAGGGCAACTGGGCGGAGAACGCCATCGAAGCGCTGTACCTGGGCAAGTATTTGACGGGATACACCGACGGAACGTTCCGTCCGAACCAGAAGATCCGCCGGGACGAAGCGGTTACGATGATTAACCGCATGCTGTACCGCGGACCGCTGCAAGGGCTCGAGCCGGTATTCCCGGACGTTCCGACCACCCACTGGGCGTTCGGAGAAGTTCAGGAAGCGACCGTATCGCACGAAGCCGTTCGCAATTCCGACGGAAGCGAAACGTTCGTCAAGCGGATCGAGGATGACGTTCAGTAAGCTGGAGTAAAAAAGAAAAGACGGCCATTCGTCGCATAAGCGGCGGGTGGTCGTCTTTTTGAATTATGTCGATTGGATGAGTTAACGATGCTGAGCGTACTTGTTGGCTTTGCTAAAGCTGCGAATCGTCCGAAGCTCCTCGTCCGTGAGAGCCGGAACCTCGGCGGCTGCGAGGTTCTGCAGCAGCTGCTCGCGCGAGCTGGCGCCCGGAATGACCGCAGCCACCGCCGGATGAGCGAGGGGGTAGCGTAAGGCTAGCCGAGTGAGATTTCTGTCGTCGAAAGTGAGACGCTCAAGCCGCCCGCGCAGAGCTTCTAATTCTGCCAGCTCGTAATCCGTCACGCCTTTGGCCGGCTTCCGGTTCGCGGCGAGCGCGCCGCTTGCCAGCGGGCCTCTGGCGATCACGCTGATTCCCTTCTCCTCCAACAGCGGGAGCACCGCCTCTTCGGCGCGCCGATCCACGATGCTGTATGGATTCATGACGCTGACAATGGAGGAGCGGGACGCGTACTCCCGAATCACGTTCGGACGAATCGAGGAGATCCCGTATTCGCGGATGACGCCTACGCGCTTCAACTGCTCGAACGCTTCGATCGTCTCGTCGATCGGATCGTCGATCGTGCCTCCGTGCAGCTGATAGAGATCTATGTAGTCGGTGCCGAGCCGTTGCAAGCTTTCTTTTACGGCAGATAAGATATACTCCTTGGAAGGGTCCCATACCCAGCCGTCCTGGCCTGGAATGCGGCGGTTGCCTACCTTCGTCGCAAGCACGACATCCCCGCGACGTCCTTTAATCGCCTTACCGACAAGCTCCTCGTTGCGTCCGCCGTCGTACAGATCCGCCGTATCGAGAAGAGTGACGCCGCGCTCCAACGCTTCGTGAATGATCGACGTCGCTTTTGCCTCTTCGGTTCCCAGGGACATACATCCGAGTCCGATCTCGCCGACGAACAGGTCCGACTTGCCCAAGCGGTTTTTCTTCATGACGTGCCTCCTCCTTGTCTTGCTTCATAAAGATGGCTGTCCCCAAAATATATCATGGAGCGTTGCGAAAGCTCAAACGGGAGGCCGCTTTTCCATTTCCGTTTTTTTTGTTATAATAAGACTCGTTGCGCGCCCGTAGCTCAGCAGGATAGAGCGACAGTTTCCTAAACTGCAGGTCGTACGTTCGAATCGTATCGGGCGCGCCAGCTTTCATTATGAATGTTCAAGAATCGCACCCGGTTGCGGTTCTTTTTGTTTTTATGGACCTCCAACCGGAGTTAGTTGTACGTTCGCGGATTATTAGCCGTATGGGTATGAGTACTGACGATATAAGCACCTAATCATATATTGTTGGAGTGACATCGTGCTGAGTCACAATAAAAATATGGTGGTGAATCCTTTGAGCGGAGTCGTTGGGTACGGCGGGATACAAGCTGCTGCATTCGTCCTTGTCTTGTTTATCCTGTTGGTCATCATTCTTCGTGCTGGATCTGGAGTTTATTAAGTAGCCACTACCGGCACGACCAAATTTCTCCTTCTGCCCATCACGAGTAGCCGCCCGTGATGGGCATTTTTTGAGTGGTTAGATAAATGGAAATACATACGTTCGAATCGGGTGAGTCGTCTTCGGTCAAGCGCACGATTTTCCGGTTTCGGCTGCAGAAGGGGATGCCGTGGCCACAGCACTTTTCTTATTGTAGTAAGGCAGCAACGACAGAAGCCCGAGCAGAGCCAAACCGGCCCCGACCCAGAGAGGCGATACGAGCCCGAATCCGTGATCGATGGTCATTCCTCCGATCGTCGAACCGACGACGATTCCGAAATTGACGACCGACACATGGAACGTGCTGACTAGCGCTCCGCTATTGGATACGCGCGAGACTCGCGTAACCATGGCGGGATTCATCGTAACCCCGGACAGACCGATTACGATGACGGCCGCAACGGCCATAACCGGAGATCGTGCTAGCAGACCGAACAGGACCAAAGCCGCGGTCAGCACGATCAGACCCGTCGTCAGAATCGTCATCATATGACGGTCGGCCAATCTGCCGGTAATCGTATTGCCTACGACAGTCGCAACCCCATAGATTCCGAGCAGAAGCGGGACCGTTTGGCTATCAAAGCCCGCGAGGTCCGTTAGAATGGGCGTAAAATAGCTGAAAGCGGCGAAGGTCGCGCCGATGATCAGCATGCTGGTCGCGAAAGCCGCCCACAAATGGCGGCTCCTAAAGGCGGCCAATTCGCTTCGGATCGTGATCGATGCCGATTCTTCTTTGGTCGATTTGGGAATAAGAATCAGCGCCATCAGCCCGGAGACGAGAACAAGGACGTCCACTGCCCAGAAGCTGGAGCGCCATCCCCAATATTGATCGAACAACATGGCAGCCGGCAGGCCGACCGCGGTCGCCACCATCAGCCCGCCTAGAACGATAGATGCGGCGCGACCGCTCCGTTCCGGGCGGACGAGGGTCAACGCAATGGCGATGGCGACGCCGAAGCAAGCCGATGAAGCGATCCCGGTGAGAACCCGCGCCGCCATCATTAGCTCATAATTCGGAGCCAAAGCACCCAGGGTCTGACCGACCAGAAAGATAAAGGAAAGGGCGAGGAAGGCTTTCTTGCGGGGTACCTTCAGCAGTCCGATCGTCAGCAGCGGTCCTCCGATAATCATTCCGGCCGCATAGGAGGAAATCAGGTAGCCGATAGCCGCGATCGATACGCCGAACTCCGCGGACAAGGACGGCATGATGCCGGCCACCATGAATTCCGAGGTCGTCATCGAGAAAATCATCAATCCCAATACATAAATAGCAAGAGGCAAAGTCAGCAACTCCTTTAATCGTTTTATTTTGTAACGTTTAGTACAAAAATAGGGCTGAAAATGCCGCATCCCTAAGTAACCACTCAAAATAGAGATGCAGCAATAAACAACGGTATTTCGATTATTTTCGGCGAACGGCCCTCCGGCTTTAACTATCGCTAGAAGACGGCCGCCAAAACTCCGTCTATGATCCGCCCGGCCAGCGCGCGGTTCATCGTCCCGGGATAAAGTACCCGAAGGCCGTAATAACTGCTAAGGAAGAAGGCGGCGAGCTCTTGCGCATTCCGCTCCGGGGAGATCTCCCCGTTCGACTGTCCCTCTCTCATGGCTTCTTCGATTGCCCGTTCAAGCTGGCTTGCGTGTTGAGTAAAGATCTTTTCCACGGACGGGTCGGATTTGCCTCTCTCCGCGGAAGCATTGATCAGGAGGCATCCTCGGTCCCCTGCAGCGGAATCCTCCCGGATCTCCCATTCGAGCAACGATCTTAGCCGTTCCTTTACCGGCATATCTGCGCGCAGAATATCGATCTGCTCCGACAGACCCAACTGTTGATACCGGATCAAGGCTTGCTCATACAGCTCATGCTTGCTTCCGAACGCGTTGTACAAGCTTCCTCTGCCGAGGCCCGTCTCCTTGCATAAATCGTCCGTCGAGCAGGCTTCGTACCCGCGGGACCAGAATACCTCGACGGCCGCATCGACGACGGCAGTGTCTTTAAAGGCGCGGGGCCTTCCGCTTTTGCTCATCGGTTTGACTTCCTTTCCTTTCCGTTCTTGTTGATACTAAGGATATGAATTTTGTATCGATCTGTCAAATAGTAAATGGCCCACTTTCGAAACGCCGTCTAGAGGCGCTTCAAGAGTGGGCTCGAATAGGGTATGAAGTGCAGCAGCTTATAGACTTTCTCTTCTTAGAGCGATTTAACCGTCGTTCCCGCCATCAAATCCGTCAGGGCATCCTGAATCGTCGACGCCGGAATCGCGAATCCTATGCCTTGCGCTTCCGCGTTCACCGCTGTGTTCACGCCGATGACTTCGCCTTGGGCATTCAGGAGAGGACCGCCGGAGTTGCCGGGGTTGATCGAAGCGTCGGTCTGCAGAAGGTGCTCGTAATTGTGCTCGGTGCCGTCGTCATCCGTGATCGTGATCGGGCGTTCCTTGGCGCTGAGCACGCCGACCGTCATCGTGTGGTCCAGGCCGTACGGGTTGCCGATCGCGATGACCCAATCCCCGATCTTAGCCGCATCGGAGTCTCCGATCGTCAGGGCGGGGAACTTCGTGCCGTCCGGGCTTTCGACCTTAAGCACGGCCAGATCCAGATCCGCGTTCGAGTTCACGACCGTGGCCGTCAGCTGCTCGTCATATCCGGGAACGGTAACCTTAAGCTCCGTCGCGTCGGCGATGACGTGCTCGTTCGTCAAGATATACCCATCCTCGTTAAAAAAGAAGCCGGTTCCCGTGCCCATCAAGACAGGCTCTGCGTTGCTCTGTTCCTGTTGCTGCTGTTGCTGCCGCGGATCCATAAATCCGCCCCGTCCGCCGAAGAGCCAGTTGCCTTGCGAAGCCGTCTCGACTCCGTAGTTCTCGATCTCCACGACCGCCGGGTTGGCTTCGTCGAAGACGGACGAGATCTTCTCGTCGACGTTCAGCGATGCCGTCGTGAAGCCTGCGGAGCTCGAATAGGAACTGCTGCCGGAGGCGGCCGATTCGACCGCGGAGCTGCCTCCGGTGAACAGGTTCATCCGGTCCGACAGGAAGCTCAGTCCTCCGACGACCAGCGCACCGGCCAGGAAGGAAGCGAGGATCGGACGAGCCGAGCCTTTCTTCGAACGGCCTCCTCGGCTGCCGCCGCCATTACCCGAAACGCCAGACGTCCCAGCTGCATTCAACTCTTCCTCGTATGACGACTTCAGGCTTGCCACCTGTCTCGACGAATCGTAACGGTAAACGGTAAGGGTTTCATCGCGGCTATCTATTTCATGCTTGTTGTCCTTATGATCATTCATTCGAATCATCCTCCCTTGCTTGCTGTGACTCCATCATGCACCCCGAACCTAAAGCGGAGCTTAAACGAGTCTAAAAGGTTCCTAAAAGAACAAGAGGGATGGTTAAGAGAGCTTGTTCGCTCGGGTCAAGGGAAAATAAGCCTGAAAATCACTTGATTCCTTACGCGCGGGCCTTCCAATGGAGCGAATAAACCAGAGTCTATCGATCATCCTTTAGGCAGGTTTTTTAGGCAAGGAATTGTCCCCACGGTATAAGTATGATAAAATACCAATTAACCAAACATCCTATGTTTGATAAATTGATGAAACGAGGACTGACATATGCTTCAGAAAACGAATCGGCTGACGCTTGTCGAGCAAGTCGCATTGCAAATGGAGAAACTGATCGAAACCGGCAAATGGGCTGTCGGGATGCGTATTCCGGCCGAACCGGAGCTGATGCTCGAGTTGAATGTTAGCCGCAATACATTGAGGGAAGCCATTCGGGCGTTGATTCACGCGGGACTCTTGAAGACGAAGCAAGGAGACGGAACGTACGTCTGTTCTTCGAGCGCGTTGGGAGTCGTCCTGCAAAAACGCATCATGCGCTCCGATACGCTGCAGACGTTGGAAGTCCGGCATGCGCTAGAACGCGAGGGAGCCCATCTGGCCGCCCGGCGCAGAACGGACGACGAGGCGCGGGAGCTTCTTCTCCAACTGGAACGCTGGGAAGGGGCGGCAGCACGCGGTGACCTGGATGGCGTTGTCACGGAGGATATCCGTCTTCACCAAGGCATCATCGCGGCGTCTCATAATGAAATCTTGATCGAATTATATAACCATATCACGGATGCGTCGCAAGATTTGCTTACAAGCCTGACTCGATATGAAGCCGATGCGAATTTCTTGGAGATTCACCGGCAACTGGTCGAAGCGATTTTCGATCAAGACGCCGATCGTGCCGTGGCGGCGGTTCACCGTTATATTGCGGAATCGAAAGCCGTTCTTGAGGTTAAAGGAGGAGAGCGGCCGTGAGCGTACGAAGCGTTACGAAGTCAACGATGGCGAGAAAATCGTTGTCGTTGGGTTGGCCGGTCATCCTCGGCATCGTCCTGATCGCGCTGACCATGCGGTCCCCGCTAACGTCGGTAGGCCCATTGGTCGGTTCGATTCGCGAATCCATCGGACTGTCAAATGCCGCGGCGGGTCTGCTCACTACGCTGCCGTTGCTTGCTTTCGCGCTGCTCTCGCCGTTCGCGCCCGTTCTGGCACGCCGTTTCGGGGTGGAGAGGACCCTGCTTTATGCGCTGGTTTTGCTCATGGCGGGCATCGCGATCCGTTCGTTGACCGCAACCGCTTCTTTGTTTGCAGGCACGGCTTTGATCGGGTTGGCTATCGCGGCGTGCAACGTGCTCATTCCAAGTCTGGTCAAACGGGATTTTGCTCATCAAGTCGGCCTCATGACCGGCGTCTACTCCGTGTCAATGAATTTATGCGGGGCGATCGCGTCCGGCGTCAGCGTTCCGGTCGCCCGCGACCTCGGTTTCGGCTGGAATGGCGCGCTCGGCATTTGGGGCGTACTCGTTCTGTTGGCCGCGCTGTTCTGGTTGCCTCTAGCCCGGGCGAGTCGGGCGTCTGCCGGGGCAGCGACGAGCGGCGCGTTGAAGCGCAGAAGCCTGTGGCGTTCGCCGCTGGCATGGATGGTTACGATTTTTATGGGGACGCAGTCTCTTTTGTTCTATGTGTTGATCGCTTGGCTGCCTGAAATCATGATCAGCCGGGGGTTGAATGAAGACAGCGGCGGTTGGATGCTATCGCTGTTTCAGATTGCCGCGCTGCCCGTAGCGTTCATCGTGCCGATCGTGGCGGGGCGCATGAAGAACCAACGTTTGCTGGTCATCATCATGACGTTCCTGTTGTTTGTCTCATTGGGAGGTCTTTATTTCGGAGGAAATGCGCTTATTTCGTTGTGGACCGTCTTACTGGGAATTGGAGCGGGATGTGCGTTCAGCTTGGCCATGATCTTTTTAAGCTTGCGAACGAAAGATGCCTTCGATTCCGCTTCTCTGTCCGGCATGTCGCAATCGGTCGGATACTTGCTGGCGGCAACCGGACCGATCTTGTTCGGTTTGCTTCATGACTTTACGGCAAGCTGGAACCTCCCGCTGTTGCTGCTTCTTGTCGTTAGCGTTCTGCTGCTCCTGTCCGGCTTGGGCGCCTCCAGAAATCGCACGGTTTAGAGCACGTGAAAGAAAATACAGACCCAAACGGGTCTGTATAGGAGCGGACGAAGAAAAATATTCTTCGACATCGGATGAAATAGGTTTCGGCGAGAGTGGGCGACTTCGCGCACAACGCAGAGAAGCGGCACAGGGATCTCCCCCAGTGTCGCTTCTCTGCGTAAATACGAGATCTTATTGGAAAAGCTTCCGAAGCTCTTCCGCCGTCACTTCCGCTTGAGGCTTGAACGCTTCGGAGCGGGCGTAACGGGCGAGGCTGGAGAGGAACTGCCGCCCCTCCGGGACCTCCTGCACCTTATCGGCGTCGAGCGCGCAGAGGAGCAGCTTGCCGCTGCCCACGCGGCATTCGAACAGGAAGCCGAGCTTGTGGTTGCGCTCGAAGTTGTCGATCGTCCGGACGATCGGCTTAAGCTCCGCCGGGAGGTCGTCCAGAATAAACGAGCGGGAATTCGAGACGAGCGTCCACCAAGGGTACGTGGAGTGCTCTTCGCTCGGGAAGTCGGCGAGAGCGGGATGCCCGTTCTCGATCAGCAGGCCCATCGTTCCGACCGGGGTCGGCTTACCCATGCTCTCGGAGATCGAGCGGAACATCGGGTAGCACCAGAAGTCGGTAGCGTACGTTCCCTCGATCGAACGCGAAGCGAGCTCCGGCTTCGCCGTCAGCAGGACGTTCTCACCGCGTTCGAGAAGCCGAAGCACGTCGTCCGTCAGTTCCTCCGCCCAGTGAAGACCGTCGCCTGACAGGGATACTGCCTTCTCCTTAGGATAGATCCACAGATCGTACGTTTTGCGAATGTCCGTGTTCGCCAGCTCCAGAGAGAATACGGCCTTCGTCATCGCCTCGACGGAAGGCAGCTCGAAGCTCAAATCGGCGATGTCCACGTAGGCCTCGCCAACCGGCGCCGACGCAGCCGTCTGTCCGCTTGCCAGCACGGCATCCCCGGCGCGGAGCTCCCACCTCAGCTCAAGCGACGGCAACGGCGCTTCGCGGTAATACGCCAGCTCGACATGAGCATCGAAACGCTCGCCAGACTCGTAATTGTACTTGTCGAATCTCGCGAGGAGAACCGCGTCCGAGCAGTACGTTCGCCATTCCTCCGGCGAGACGAGCCCCTTGCTGTCCATGAACGCGTCCAGGATGCCGACCAGGGCGGTGCCCTGCCCGCTGAAGTCCTGCAAGTCGAGAATTTGGAAGCCGGCCAGCTTCCGAGAGCGGAAGGCCGCTTCCAGCTCTTCCTTGTAGCAAGCCACGGCCAGCTGCCCGGAGCTCTCGAAGTACCGTTCGGCAAGCGAGCCCAGCCCCTTGGCTTCGAGCCGTTCCCGGAACGTTTCAAGGTTGCGCGCCTTCAGAGACCCCGTATATTTCTCGATCTCCGCGAACCGAGGGAACGTGGCGTATTGGCCGATCTCGTGCGAGACGACCGGAATTCGCGGAATAAGCTCCTCCTCGGCCGACTCCGCTTCCACTGTTCGGGCCTCGGTGCCGTACTGAATCTGAATGGTGCCGCTCTCGCCGGTCCCGGCCCCGGCGGCATCACTCCCGCCAGCCGAAGAGGGGACCATCTGCTCGTCGTAATCCTTGCTCGTACCCGGCCGATCCAGCTGCACGTGGCCTTGAGGGGCGTCGCACATCGCGTACGACCCGCGGAACAGGCGATCCCGGGAGAAGCGAACGCCGGTGTAGAAGTCCTCTTCCTCCAGAATGACGGGAACGAATTGGAAGTTGTTCGAGCCTTGCGTATACAGGTGCCTGTCGTCGACGGCCTTGTAGGCGCGCAGGATCTCGGAGATCCGGCTTTTGCTGCCCCACAGCTCGTTGCCGAGAGACATCATGACGAAGGAAGGATGATTGCCGAAGGCCTTCATCATGGCGAAGCCTTCCTCGATCAGATAGGCTTGTTCCGCCGCGTTATGATTGTCGTACGTTTCGTCCGTGACGGTTCCCCAGAACGGCAGCTCCGGCTCCATGTAAATCCCGAGAATATCGGCGGCCTCGAAGGCGGCTTCCGGAGGGCAGCACGTATGGAAGCGGTAGTGATTGATTCCGTACGACTTGGAGATGCCGAGAATGCGCAGCCACTCCTCGATGCTAGTCGGAGCGAACCCGGTCAGCGGGAAAATAAGGCCGTCGTGCTTGCCCCGAAGGAAGGTACGGGTCCCGTTGATCGAGAATTTGTCCCCGTCGGCTTTGAACTCCCGCATGCCGACGCTCAACTCATGCGTATCCAGCGCTTCGCCATCCGCGTCCAGCAGCCGAACGGTCAGCTTATACAGGAACGGATTCGCCTCGCTCCATAGCCGGGCATTTTCCCCCAGAACGAACGTCGCCTCAACCTCTTCGCCGCCCAAAGCGTACTCTTGCGCAGCGACCACATGATCGTGACCGTTAAAGCCGGAGGCCGAGATGGCCATCCGATCCGCGCCGTCTCCGACAAGCCGAGCCTTCACCAAGAACGACCGATCCGCTACGTTCGGATATACCTGCACATCCTGCAAATACGACTCCCCGTAGAACTGCAGCTCGATCCGTCCCGTAATCCCGTTCCAGTTCGTTTGGGTATCGGGGGAGGTCAGGTGGCCGCCCTTGGTCGGGTAATCGGTGTTGTCGACACGGATCGTAATCGTATGCCGGCCGGGGGAGAGACCTTCCTTCAGCTCGTAGAGATGAGGCGTGCCGAGGCTGTTCCGGGTTCCCGCCTCTTGACCGTCGATCCATAGGGCGGTGACCCGGGTTCTCTCCAGGAACAGCGCGACGGTCTTGCCGGCCAGCCGCTCGGGAATCTCCACTTCCCTCGAGAACCAAGCCCAGCCCTCGAATTTGTATCCATCCGTTAAGTGGCTGATTTCGACAGCGTCGTTCGGCTCGCCTTTGCGGGCGTGCGACGTCGTTCCGGGCAGCTCCATCGTATCGCCGTATGGCAGCCGCAGCCCGCTTTTTCCCCCGTCCAATTGAAGCTTCCACGTTCCCGCCAAATCTATCTTCGTAAGCACTCGATCGTCCTCCGTTCTCTTTTGCGCCAACCTATGATGTCGAATCGTTGTAGTCGCGGTACTCCTGCGGCGTCGTTCCCGTTACTTTCTTGAAGAGATAAGCGAAGTAGGCCGCGGTCTGGAAGCCGACCTGTTCCGCCACCTCGTAGATCTTGACGTTCGGATCGCGAAGCAGGTCCTTCGCCTTGTTCATCCGCGCCTCCTGAACGAAGTCGGAGATCGTCCGGCCGGTCTCCTTCTTAAATAATACGCTGAGATAGCTCGCGTTCAAGTGAAATTGCTCCGCCAGCTGCTTGACCGTCATGTGGTCCTGCAGATGGTCCCCGATATACTCCGCGATGCGGCGGATGAGATTGTGCTGCAGTCCGGGCTCCTCCCGCCGGTTCGTCCGGCCGAAGCGGGCCATGTATTCCAGTACCGCGTCCCGGATCTCCTCGGTTCCCGTGCAGTCGATCAGCCTTTTCCAGATCAGAATGTTCTCGTCGCCGTCCTCCTGCTTCTCGAGGCCGATCTTGCGCGCCAGCTCGCTGATGAGCCCCATGGCGAAAGCCTGAACGTAAGAATAGGAGACCGGCTTCTGCGTCAGCAGCAGATCGAAGGCGTGGTTGAACCGCACGATCGCTTTCTCGCCTTCGCCTCTCTCCAGCAGGCGGACGATCTCGGGCACGTCTTCTTCTTTCAATCGATATTCCTGATAGTCCTCCGCCTCGACCCGGTCGAAGTAGAGAATCCGGCCTCCGCCGCCCAGACGGGCGTTGGCCATCATGTGCTTGATCTCTTTGTAGAGCAGGGGAATCTCTTCCCAGTCGTAGCATTCGCGGCTCACGCCGATCGTCACGGAAGCGTCGTACTGCTCCCGGATGACTTCCTGCACGAACTGCAGCTGCTTCTCCATTCTCGCCCGGTCGCTAGGCTCCGCATTCAGATGGAGGACCGCCGCCTCGTCCGCTCCCGTCTTGCCGATATACGTTCCTTCCCAGCCGGACAAGCCGATCTTAACGGTCTTCAGAAGGCCGTCGGCCAGCAGGATCCGCCGGCGGGCATCCGGCGCCCCGGCCAGATCGAGCCGGTCGTACCCGATCAGGAACATCCGGATATGCTCAACGCCTAAGGGAAGGTCGAGCAGCCGGCTCCACGACTCCATCAGCGCCCCGTCATGCGCTCGGCCTTCAATCAAATCGTTCACGAACCGATCCTGAACGACGTCCAGGCTGCCGGTTACTTTCTCCTTAAGCAAGGTCGTCTCCCGTTCGATCTGGTCGCGCTTCTCGATCGTCGTTCGGAACGAGGCGAGCTTCTCCTCGATCTCCTCCGTCTTGATCGGCTTGAGCACGTAAGCCTTCGCCCCGAGATGGATCGCCTCCTGGACGAATTCGAACTCGTCGTAGCCGCTGATCATGAGCGTAAGAAGAGATTGCAGGTGGGGAAAATCCGACTTGCACCTCGCCAGCAGCTCGATCCCGGTCATCCCGGGCATGGAGACGTCGGTAATCAGAACGTCGATTTTCTTATCGTCCAGGATGGCGAGCGCGTCGTCGCCGGATTCCGCCGTAAAGGGGACCTCGTAGCCCAGCCGTCTCCAGTCCACGTGCCTAAGAAGTCCTTGGATATGCAGCGGTTCGTCGTCGACGATCAATGCCTGAATCATGTGCCTTCACCTCGTTTGATCTCCGGGCGCTCCTCGCAGACGGGGATGCGGATCGAGACCGCCGTTCCTTCGTCCCGGACGCTGTCGACGGCAAGGCGACCCTCCGGTCCGAAATAAAGCCGCAGCCTCTCGCGAATGTTGTTCATGCCGTAGCCGTTGTTTTTCCCCTCGTAGCTGCCGTTCCGTACTTTGTCGAGCACCTCGGGTTTAATGCCTTTGCCGTTGTCGGACACGCGGAAATGCACCGAATTCTCCTCTCGTCGGACGGAGATTCGAATGAAGGCGTTCGGACGGTTCGTGATGCCGCCGTGCAGATAGCAATTCTCCACGATCGGCTGCAGCAGAAGCTTGATCGTATAGAGCTCCAGCGTCTCCTCCTCGATCTCCCATTCCACGTTCACTCTTCCGGGATAGCGAAGCTGCTGGATCTCCAGATACGCCTTCAGATGCTCGACTTCGTCCTTGATCCGCGTTACGTTGACCCGATTGTTCAAAGCCAGCCTGTAGAACGTCGTCAAAGCGTCGATCGTGCGCAGCTGCATGTCGTCCTGCAGATCCATCGCACGCCAGCGGATCAGGCTGAGGGAATTATAGATAAAGTGCGGGTTGATCTGAGCCTGAAGCGCTTGGAACGATTGCTCCTTCTCCTTGAGATTCGCTTGCGTGTTCTCTTCGACGAGCCGCCCCAGCCGTCCCGACATCGAGTTGAACAGCACCTCCAGCTCGCCGAGCTCGTCGTTGTCCCGGTTCTTGACCGTGACCTCGAACACCCCGTGCGAGATATCGGTCATGCGGTTGCCCAGCTTGCGGATCCGCCACACGACGTTCTTCAGCACGGCCATGATGACGAAGACGGAGATGAAGAGGAAAAAAGCGATGCTGGCGCCGACGGTGTAATAGATGTGCTTGGACTGCTTCTCCATCTGGTCGATATGGACGAGCGCCGCGATCGACCAATTGTCGCTGAGCTTCTGGACGATCAGAACCTTCCCGCCGATCGGGGTGCTCACCTTGTTCTGGTGCTTCCAGTAAGGCTGCAGGGAGGAGCTGGAGAGCCGGTCTCCGATCTCGGACGATTCGGAGGACGCGATGATGCGTTCGTCCTTGTCGACGATGTACATGTCCCCGGCGCCGCTGAACGGATGGTTGAACGGCTCCGCGAACACGTCGTTGTAATCCAGCAGAAGATACACGAGTCCGTAGGAGCGGCCGTAGCCGTCGATGATCTTGCTGGAGACGATCAGCTTCCGCGGGTCGTTCTGCGCGTTGGTCCAGCTCAGGATGTCATGCGAGCCCATCGTCTGCTCGAACCAATCGCTCTCCTTGATCCCGGCCAGCATCCGGTCCTCCGGCTTCCATAGGAGGCCGCCGTCCTGCACCAGATTGCCGTTCGTATGATAAATGCGGAAGTCCTCGATCCCCGGCAAATACTTCGCGGTGAGCAGGAACGAACGATCGACGTAATTGACCGTCTCAAGCTGCTCGACCATGTCCGCGTAATCCCGGGACAGCCGGGAGATGAGCTCCCCGTCGGTCGCGGTTCGCGTCGCCAGAAGATCGTAGCTCTGCTTCCGGAACTCGATGCTCTGGGCGGTCTGGCGAACCGCTTCCTTGATGGTCAGCAGGTAGTTCTCCCGAACGCTGTGGAAGGTCAGAAAGCCCGCGCCCACGGCGAGGAGGACGGTGGGGATGAAGACGATCAGCCCGTAGAACAGCACGATTTTGCCGCGCAGGTGCATGGACCTCGTTCCCCGCAGGATCCATCTCTCCAGCGTTTGTTTGACTTTCACCGCTTCTCCCCCGTCCCGATGTCGCGCGGCCGCCGCAGAACGGCAAAGGGAGCAACCCGAAGGCTGCTCCTGCTCCGCTTAGAATTCCCCGTTGGCCGCCACGTCCGCTTGGTACGTCTCCAGCCATTCTTGCTTCATTTCACTCCAGTGAGCGCGTTTCTCCAGGGCGTCCCGGAACGCCTTCCAGGTCGACTCGAATGCCGCGTCGTCCTTGGCCATCAGGAACTTCGCCCGGAATTCCTTGCGGATGTTCTCGAGCTCCGGAGCGTATTTCTCCCATACGCCGCCTTCCTTCGGAGTGAGCAGGTCGTAGTTGTGGGCCGCTCGCACGCCGCCCATCTGGCCGACCGCCGCCGTGAACTGCTGCGACTTGGCCGCGCCCGCCAGCTCGACCTCGTTGTTCCACCAAGGATACCAGGCGTTGTTGTAGGAAGAGGTCATGTACAGCTCCGGCGTTACCTTGGCCTTCGAGGCTTGGTCGCCCGAATTGCGCAGCTGCTTATAATTATCGTCGATGTAGTTCCACTTTCCAAGCGGCTGATCGACCCAATCCCAATATAGGCCGGCAGGACCTTCGTTGACGACCTGCTGCATCTCCGGCTTCGGCGAGAGCGTGTAGTCGAAGAACTTCAGGATGGCTTCGAGATTCTTCGTGTTCTTGCTGATGTAGACGTCGTAGCCCGGATACGGGTTGACGACTTGGTTCGTGCCGACTTGCTCGACGCCCGGAACCTGCGGGTACGGAATGACGTCGTAGTACCAACCGGTCTCGGTCGGGCCGTCCAGCGTCTCCCAGAGGGAGGCGTCCATGTTGAAGAAGCTGCCGACGTTAAGGGCCACGCGTCCGGACTTGTTCTTCTCCTTGTAGCGCTCCTTCTTGTCGGTCACGACTTCCGGATCGATCAGCTGCTCGCGGTACATTTTGTTCATCCACTGGTAGGCGGCCTTGTACTGCGGATCGTCGAAGGCGAAGACGAACTCGTCTCCCTTCTTCGCGACGCCCGATCCGGAGGTCGAGACGCCGAACGCGGTCAGGATCGCGTTCTCGTCGTTCCAGCCGGCCGTATCGTTCGTGTCCATCAGGAACGACATCGGAAGAAGGGACTTGCCGGAAGCGTCCTTCTGCTCGGCGGCTTTCTTCAGGTAGGTCTCGACGCCTTCGATCGTCTTCAGGTCGTCCTTCGTCATGCCGACCTGCTCCAGCACGTCCGTGCGAACGACCCAGGAGAGGGAGGACCAACCCGGCCACGGATCGTCCGGATTCTGGTCGAACCAGGTCGGAATGGACCAGATATGGCCGTCCTTATCCTTCATGCGCTCGAGGTATTGCTTCGGAATCGCAGCGAGTCCCGGATATTTATCCGGCATGTCGAAGTATTGCTCGAGAGACAGGATTTGATTGGAGCGGTTCATCGCGCTCTTGACCGTGTCGTTGCGGCCGAAAATCGCGGCGTCCTTGAAGCCGCCCGTATTGATCTTCAGGTTCAGGGCCGTCAGGGCATCGCCTTGGGTCGCTTCCAGCTTCACCTCGACGCCGGGCTCGGTCTCCTTCCAGTACTTCTGAACCAGGCTATCGTTATTGATCGTCGCCGTCCAGCCCAGCCATAGATCGAAGGCCAGCGGTCCGGAGGAATTGCCCGACGGCGCGGCTTGAGTGCCGGAAGCCTCGGAACCGGAATTGCTTGCCTCGTTGGAATTGCCCGAACCGGAGCAGCCTGCCGTTACGGCCAGAACGGCTGCCAGCGATAAGGCGGCCCACCCTTTTCTTCTGTTGATGGAGCTCATCGATAACTCCCCTGTCTGTTAGAGATTTTGGTATAGGAACAATTGCGTATACCCCATATGGAGACTTGCAAGTCAGCCTTTCACCGAGCCGATCAGCACGCCCTTCACGAAGTACTTCTGGAGGAAAGGATAGATGCACAGGATCGGAATCGAGCTGACCATGACGACGGCCATCTTGATGGACATCAGCGTGATATTGGCCATCTCGGAGCTTCTCGCCAGCGCTTCCTGGTTCGTGTTCGAACCGAGTACCGCCGATAGATCGCTAGCCGACAGCAGCTGCTGAAGGAACGTCTGAACCGGGATCAAGGACTGATCGGTGACGAAGAAGCTGCCCGCGAACCAGTCGTTCCAGTGGCCGACCGCCGTGAACAAGCCCAGAGCGGCGAGCATCGGCTTCGAGAGCGGGATGACGATCTGCAGCAGGGCGCGGACCGGGCCGGCTCCGTCCAGCTCGGCGGCCTCGATCAGCGCCTCCGGGATGCCTTGAATGAACTTCAGCATGACGAACATGTTCCAAGCCGAGAACAATCCCGGGAAAATGTACACCCAGAACGTATTGAGCAAGCCTAAATCGTTGAGTTGAATGTAGAAGGGGATAAGGCCCCCGTTGAACAGCATCGTGATCAGGATGTAGCCGAGAATCGTTCCCCGCAGCGGAAGCTTCTTGTACGACAGGCCGTACGCCGCCAGCAGGGTGACGAACAGGCCGCCGATCGTTCCGAGAACCGTTCTTCCGATCGTAATGAGATAAGAGTGCCGAATGACCTCGTTGCCGAGCACGATCTCGTAATTGATCGTCGTGAACGAACGCGGCCAGATATAGACTCCGCCCTTGGCCGCATCGGCGCCCTCGTTAAGCGAGATGGCGAGCATGTAGAGGAACGGATAGATGACGCTTAGACACAACAGAGACAGGACGGCGATAACGACGGGGTAGGCGATTTTCTCCATTCGGGTTCTTTTCATACGATCACCATAGTCCTTCGCCGTTCAGCTTGCGGGACAGCTGGTTCGTCGTAAGGACAAGCACCAGGCCGATCACGGAAGAGAGCAGGCCGACGGCGGTCGACATTCCGAAGTAGCCTTGCTGCAGTCCGCTGCGGAGCACGTACGTATCCAGGACGTCCGATACTTGCATGTTGGCCGAGTTCATGAGCGGGTAAATCTGATCCATGCCTACGGTGATCAAGCTCGGAATGCTCAGGATCAGCACGATCGAGATCGTCGGCATGATGCCCGGAAGCGTTATGTGCCGGATCTGCGCGAGCTTCCCGGCTCCTTCGACCTTCGCGGCTTCATAGAGCTGCGGATCGATCGTCGTGATGGCCGCCAGGTACAGAATCGTGTTCCAGCCGGTCTCCTTCCAGAGCCCGCTGCCGACGACGATCGGACGGAACCACTCGGTCGATCCCAGGAAGAAGATCGGTTCCCCGCCCGCCTTGGCGATCAATTGGTTGACCATCCCCCCGTCCAGCGTGAGGAACGATTGAAGCATATAAGCCACGACGATCCAGGAGAAGAAGTGGGGCAGATAGCTGACCGACTGCACGAATCTCTTGAACTTGGAGTGGGCGACTTCGTTAATCAATAGAGCCAGAAGGATAGGCGCCGGAAAACCGAAAATAAATTTTAACACAGAAATGTACAGCGTGTTCTCCACGACCGTCCAGAATTGGGGTTCCCGAAGGAACGAGAAATTGTCGAACCCGACCCACGGGCTGTCCCAGATGGACGTGCCGATCCGGAAGTCGCGGAACGCGACGACGATTCCCGCCATCGGAACGTAGCTGAACAGAAACAACAGAACGACGCCGGGCAGGATCATGAGATACTGCCAACGATGCTTATAGAGCTTTGCGTACATGAGCCATCCTCCTCGTATTCCCATGATAACGGGGATAAGAAAGCGCATCCATGAGACGATGATTGGATTTCTTTCGTTTTGATTTGTTGTTGGGGGGACTTTCTTCTAGAAGGTCGTCCTTGCCAAGTAACTGAATCGTAACGGAACTGAGAGCCGTTACCTCGCCTCATAAACCTGTTTTTGCGATTTAACGGAACAGAGGGCTCTTATTTTTGAAGAAATGACCTAATAAGAGGAACCATGGCTAATATAAGGGCTCCTCATTCCGTTAGAATCGAAAGATGCTTTAATGACTCCGAATAACGTCCGTACGTTCCGTTACGGAAGATAGAGAAAGAACAGTCCTGCAAAAGAACCTTTGCATAAAGGCTACGCCTGTGTTACATATTATTACAGTTGAATCATAGGAAAGAGAGGCTCAAATATTGTGGATGAGATTCGATTAATTATACTAAAGATATTCGGTGCTGCTTTAAACTCTGATGAAATTGATGATGTTTACAATTGGTATCAAGAAAATAAATCAAGGCTTACAAATGCAAATAAGCTACGCGCAGAGTTAGGTCAATTTGTATATTCAAAAAATAAAGGCAAGAAGTTAATGTTCTTTGAAGAGGATACAAGCAATTTAGATTACTTGCTTCTAATACTTGATCAAGGAAAGAAAAAATAATAGGACAAGATAATATGGAATCCATAATTTCGTTGCTTTCATTTCTGCTAGCCATTGGAAGTTTCGTGTACACAACTGTTTTGAATGGTCGCAGTAAAAAGGAGCAAGATATTCTAAGGAGAAAAGCTAATAGATTAGAAGCGGATGCAATGTACGAAAAAGTTAGGAACAAACGAGTCGAGTTTGAAGAAGTTCTAACGGAATTTACTCTTTTGGATAAGAAAATTCAAGAGAATAATGGTGAAGTTGAAGATACGGATCAATCCCAATATACTGGCTTGCTTTTAAAAAGCAAGATTAAGTATTCATTGTTTTATAACGAAATAGAAGCCTTTTGTAATAGACTAGTTGATAAAACAATTGAAAGTGAAGAATATATTAATAACGAAGTTCTACCCTCCCTAAAAAAAGATGCCATGCGTCAAGTAATGTTCTTTGGAACATTAAATGAAAAAGCCAAAATGCTAAGTTTACCCCCGATCCCTAAGCCAGAACCAACAGCCTTTAAAAATTTCAATACGGTAATAAACCAATATTTCGGTGATGACACTCATTGGATAAGTGAGCTTGAAAGAGTAAGGAATGAGAAAAGCTTTGTGTATTAGCTTGGTCAAAATCCAGTATGCGCTTTTCTCCATAATTAAATGTCCCTGAACGATACCGATCGTGGCATGCTGGGGTCCAATGTCGCCGAAGGCGTGATGATATTTGCATTCCATTGAACTTCGGCTGACACGAGTAAGAGCAAAAACGGGTGGAGAATGGTGTTCCACCCGTTTTGAATTTAATAGCCTTCGCACCAGCGATCAGGCGATATCATGCGATTGCCACGCCCCGAAATTCGGGTTATCGTTAGAGGGACGAATGGGAACGAACCGGTGGAGGCGAAGTTTTATCATGTCGGTGAACATACGAGATATAGCCAAAGCCGCCGGGGTATCGGTGTCCACCGTATCCAAGGCGCTTAACGGATATTCTTCGGTCAACGAGGCGACGCGGGCGAAGGTGCTTAGGATCGTCGAGGAGCTGCGGTACGAACCCAACGCGGCGGCGCGGGCTCTTGTCGGACAGCGCTCGATGACGCTGGGCGTCTTCTTGACGACCGGGCTCGCGCATCCGTTCTTCGGGAGCCTGCTCGGCGGGGTCGACCGGGCGTTGCAGGAGAAGGGCTACGATCTGATCTATCTGGCGCAAGCCCAGATCGGCCCTGAATACAGCTTGGTGCGCCACTGCCGGACTCGCAACGTGGAGGGCGTTCTCGTGTTCGGCTTCCAGGAGACGGACCGGAACTTCTCGGAGCTGGTGGAGGCGGATCTTCCCGCGGTGTTCATCGATCTGGACATCAAGGGCAGCCGCATCGGGATGGTTACCTCCGACAACGCGGAAGCGACCCGCGAGGCCGTCGGGCATCTGCATGCCTTGGGCCATCGGCGGATCGCTTACCTTGCGGGCCTTAAAGGCTCCTATGTCGAAAAGCTTCGGAAGCGGGGCTTCCGGCAAGGGCTCGCGGACCATAGTTTGGCCGATCATCCTGACTATGATGTCGGGGACGACTTTACGCAGGCGAGCGGGTACGAAGCGATGAACCGGCTCCTCGCCCTAGAGGAACGGGAACGGCCCACCGCGGTCGTCTGCTGCTCCGACCTCAGCGCTCTCGGGGCGATGGATGCGGCCGCGGAGCGGGGGCTTGCGGTCCCGGACGATATCTCCATCGTCGGCTTCGACGATATCGAAGCCGCCCGGGGAATGCGTCCGGCGCTCACCACCATCCGGCAGGATATGCCGAGGATGGGCTACGAGGCGGTGACGCTGCTCGACCGCCTCATCACCGAAGAGCCGGAGCCCGCGTCCGAGGCGGAGAAGCGAGTCGTCCTTCCGACGGAATGGGTGTCCCGCGATTCCTGCGGGCCGGCTCCGGGCGCGGAATAGCCCGGCCGAAACCGGGCTGTATAGATAACTTATTGTCTTCAGTAACCGAGATGCCCGACAAAAGGGTAACCCCAGCCTAGTTTCCCAGGCTGGGGTATTCATGCTTAATTCTCCTCGCGAAGCGAATCGATCAGGTTCGTCTTGGCAAGGCGGCGCAGCGGCCCTTGCACGGAGAACAAACCGACGACGAAAGCGGCAGCGCAAGCGATAAGCGAACCGTCCCACGGGAACTGGAAGGGCATCCCTTGCAGTTCCGTGAGCTGCAAGTACAGGAAGTAGCAGAAGCCGATTCCTAGAACGAGTCCCCAGAAGGCGCCAAGAAGTCCGAACCAGACTCCCTCTAGCGTCGCCATTCTCTTCAGCTGCCCCATCGTCATTCCGACCGCTTGCAGCAGCCCGAATTCGCGGCGGCGAAGCAGCAGGTTCGTCTGAACCGTGTTGATGATATTCAAGCTTCCGATAAGCCCGATGACGGTAAGGAAGCCGTAAATGAAGATTTGCATCTGCAGGGTGAACTGCCGCTGCTCTTTCTGATCGGCGGCCGTATCGACCAGGTAGGCGCCCGGCGTCGAATCGACCAGCTGCTGCAGCGCTTCGCGAACGGGGCCGTCGTCCGCCCCGTCTTCCATGGCGACGTCGATGCCGTATCGGGCCAAGTCGGCGGGAGAAGCCGCCTTGTCGCTAAGAACCAGATCGTCGTACAGATCGGCCGGGGCCATCACTCGAGCATAGTTATCCGTATAGATCATTCCGAACGGCGACTGCGAGAGGATGCCCCCGATCGTCACTTCGCGGAACAGCGCCTTATCGGCGTCTCCTTCCGAACCGCTTATGCCGGACGACATATCCAGAAGCAGCTTATCCCCGACTTTGTACCTCGTCATGTCCAGAATCGTCTTTTTCCCCGTGTCCGGATCCATAGGCTTGACCGTCTGCACGAGCAGAACCCCGTTCATCGCCTTCAGCTTCTCCGGATCGGCCGTTCCGTCCGTCAGATAAGCCGCCGCCTCTCTCAGGCGGGAATCGTCATACTTCGCCATCTCCATATTCACCAGGCTGTAATCGGTCTCGTCCTTAGTCGACTCCGTATATTGGATCCGCGATATGTTCAAGAATTGCTCGTTGACCAGCTTCCGGGGAACCCAGGCGGTGGTCCCGAAGGTGTTGTACCTTCCATAGACGCCGCGCACGCCCGGCAGGTTCTCGAGCTTGCCGATCTGCTCTTCGGAGAGGAAATCGGCTTTCTCGCCTTCCGTATTCCCTTGGGACGATATCGTCACCGAGAACGCGATCCGTTCTTCGTCGTTAGAGCCCGAGGTAAGCGAGAACATCTCTTGGGTAAAGTAGTGGAACACGATAAACAACGTCACGCTGATAATGACCGAGAAGCTCGTAATGCGGAACTTGCTGCGATTGCGGCGAATGTTCTTGGCGGCCATGTTGCCCCCGACGCCGATCGCTTGAAGCGGGGACGGGATTCGGAAGCGGCGGTACGATTCCCGCACGATGCTTCCCGCGCCTCGCACCGCTTCGACCGGCGAGACGGAGGCGGCTTTGCGCGCGGGGAGCCAAGCGGCCAGATAGACCGAGAGAAGCCCGATGACCACGCTGCCGGCCATGATCCACGTATGCCAATTCAATTCGAATTGCTCCAGCGACAGGATGCGGAATCCGGCCTCGACCATCAGCGTGATGATCAGCCATAGCACGCCCCATCCGCATAACAAGCCGAGCGGAATGCCGATCGCCGCAAGGGTCGTCGCCTCGCGGAACACGAGCCCGCGAATCTGCGACGGAGTAGCACCGAGCGTACGGAGCAGCCCGAATTGACGGATTCTTTCCAGAACGGAGATGTGGAAAATATTATAAATAACGGCGGCCGTCGACAGAACGACAAGGCCGATCAGCGTTCCGAAGATAACGAGCAGGACCTGGTTGAAGTTGTCGTCCGGCGATTCTCCCATATAGGCGAGCACCAGATTGTTCGGGCTGAATTGTTCCCGCGCCAGCTCCCGGAACGAGTCCAGGTTGTCGCTGATATCGACTCCCGGCTTCAAGGTGGCGAATAAATCCAGTTCCCCGGATGACGAACCCACCTCGCCATTCAAAGAAAAGGCGGAGGACTCGAGATTCAGCTGGTTGATCCTCGTGTTGATCAAGAGCCCGGACACGATGTACTCATGAGGCTGGCCGTCCGGCCCGCTCAGCGTCGTCGTCCCTCCAAGCTTCGGTTCCCCCGGCAAGTAAGGAAGAATCCATTCCTCCACGATAATCTCGCCGGACGACTTCGGCCACTGTCCGGAAGCCAGATGCAGAGGCGCCAACTGGAACAAATCCGCGTTGACTTCGTTCAGGGTCAGCTTGATGGAGTCCCGGAGCTCCGTCTCCGTGCTCTCCTTCATAACGCCCGTTCGGTCGACGAGGACATTCTTCGTTATTTCGTTATACAATCCGCTGTCTGCCTTGCTGTAAGCGAAGTGATAGGACCCGCTGTTATAGACCGCTTCCTTCAACAAGTTATCCTTGATGCTCATGCCCATGGTCCCGATTGCGCTGATAAGCGCTACCGAGAGGATGATGCCGATTACCGTCAGAATCGAGCGCTTGCGCTGCTGCTTCAGATAGCGCCCGGCGAGCGCGCCGTATCCCTTCATGCCCGATTCCCCCCGCGAGTGTCGCTGACGAGGCGGCCGTCCTGCATGCGCAGCACGCGGTCCGCTTCGGCGGCGATGTTCATGTCGTGGGAGATGACGATGACGGTCTGGTGGTACTGCCGAACGGCGAGCTTCAGAAGCTCCATGACCTCCCGGCTGTTGGCGCTGTCCAGGTTCCCGGTCGGCTCGTCCGCGAGCACGATCGCCGGGCGATAGGCGAGGGCGCGGCCGATGGCGACGCGCTGCTGTTGTCCGCCGGACAGCTCCGACGGCAGGTGCCTGCGGCGATCGTCCAGGCCGAGCGTGTGGATCAGGTCGCGGATATACTCTTTATCCGGCTGGCGATGATCCAGGAGCAGCGGAAGCTGGATGTTCTCTTCGACGCTGAGGACCGGAATCAGGTTAAACGATTGGAAAATAAACCCGATCTTCCGGCGGCGGAACACGGCGCGTTCCCGTTCCTTCAGCGCGTAGAGGTTCTCTCCGTCGATGTGCACCGTTCCCGAAGTGGGATGATCCAGTCCGCCGAGCATGTGCAGCAGCGTGCTTTTGCCCGAACCGCTGGATCCGACGATCGCGACGAATTCCCCTTGCGCGACGTCGAAGCTGACCTCCCGGAGAGCTTCTACCTTGGTGCTGTCCTTGCCATAGGTCTTGCTCAGTTTATCGACCCCGATGATGCTGTTCATCGTTAATTCATCCTTTCCCGTACAATCTACAGGTCAAGTATAGCGCCCCAACCTTACAAGGGAGGACGCGCCGCCTTACAGATTTGTAAGGGAGGATGCCTGGGGGAGGGTCCGGTGCAAAGGAATCGTCATCGTGAAGGTCGTTCCCTCTTCGGGCCTGCTGGAGGCGGACAGCAGCCCGTCGTGCTTCTCCACGATTGACTTCGCGAGAGGAAGGCCGAGACCGACTCCGCTGCCGGCCGGGGACGATTGGTAGAACTTCTTGAAAATATGCGGAAGATGCTGCTCGTCGATGCCTTCCCCTTGGTCCCTAACCGAGATATGGGCGAACATCGGCGTGCGCTCCGTCCGAACGGTCACCTGTCCACCCTCCGGGCTGTGTTCGATCGCGTTCTTGACGAGATTCGTCAAAGCCTCCGACAGCCATTTAGGGTCGTGCAGAAGAGGAATCTCTTCTTGCGGGGTTTCCACGCGGAGCCGAACCCGGCGCAGCTCGGCTACGCTTCTTAGAGGATCGAGCGCCATCTCGACCGTGTCGGATAGCGGCGCCCGGACCGGAACGATCTCGAGAGCTTCCGCCTCCAGCCGGGCGATCTTAAGCAGCGTCAGGATGAGCCATTCCATCCGTTCCAGTTCGCGGCGGCATGTCTCGAGGAATTCGCGGGCGTCCTCCCGGCTTGTCCGAGGATCCTGAAGAAGCTCCACGTAGATGGCGAGCGACGTGAGCGGGGTTTTGAGCTGATGGGAGATATCCGCCACGGTATCCTTCAGCAGCGTCTTCTCCTTGTGAAGCTGGGAGATCGTCTCCTGGAGCCGGAGCGAGAGCTCCTGAACGGTATGCGAGAGCAGGCCCAGCTCTCCGTCTTCATAGAGGGGCTTGTCCATCGGCGAATTCTGCTTTACGGACTTCTCCAGCGAGACGGCCAGCCGGTGAATATGCCGATAAGGGCTGGCATACACTCGGAAGAGCAGCAAGGACAAGAGGAGAATAAACAGGCCGAGACCTGCGCTAAGCTTAATCCAAAGCTCCGAGCGAAATCGTTCGACAATGGGGAAAATAGAGCTGTCCGCCTTCTCGTCCAACCCGTAGCGGGAGGCGAGCTCCTGCCCGAGCTTGCGGGCTTCCGGGTCTTCCTTCCCATCCTCGACGAATAGGCGGGGAAGCTCGGGGGCCAGCTCGGGATGGGCGGCGGCGAGCGACCCGATCAGCCGCTCGTCGCGGGCGAGCCACTCGCGCTTCAAGCGGTCGCTCTCGTAGCGGCTGTAGAGCCAGGCGAACAGCATCAGGACGACGGCGGCGGCCAGGCAGATCGCGGCAAAGCGGCGAACGCCGGGATTGCGCCAGAGCCGCCCGAAGCTTCGTCTAGTCTCGCTTAACCGTTCCACCTGTAGCCTGCCCCCCGCACCGTTATTATTTTCTGCGGATCGTTCGGCTTATCCTCGATCTTCTCGCGAAGACGCCTTACGTTGACCGCAATGGTGTTGTCGTCCATATAATCGCTGCCCTCCTGCCAGAGCTGCTGCAGGATCTGCTCCTTGGACAAGACGGCGCGAGGATGGTTCATCAGCAGGGAAAGCAGCCGGAATTCGGTCATGCTGAGCGAGATTTCGCGTCCCTGCTTGGTAAGCCGCATCTCTTGCGGATAGAGCGCGAGGTCGCCGGCCTGAACCGCCGCTCCCTCGCTATTCGAGCTTCGGGCCGGGTTGCGATTGTGGCGCCGAAGGACGGCTTGGATCCGGGAGAGGAATTCGCGCAGGCGGAACGGCTTCGTGATATAGTCGTCCCCGCCCAAGTCCAGGCCGCGGACGATGTCGAGCTCGCTGTCGCTGGCCGTCAGGAACACTACGGGGGTGTCGGACCCTCTTCTCAGCTTGCTGCAGAAGTCGAATCCGCTTCCGTCGGGCAATTGCACGTCCAGAACGATGAGGTCGAAGCGGTCGTTCTCCACGGCGGCTTCCGCTTCCGCGATCCGGCGCGCACCTACCACTTCATAGCCTTCCTGCCGCAGCGTAAATTCGATTCCTCGATGCAGCGATTCGTCATCTTCGACAAGCAACAGTCGGGAGGACATGGGCTTACCCCTTTCCTAGCGAAAATAATGTCTATTTTTGATTCCGCGGTCATAGTCCGGCCGAACCAAAAATGTCGGAAAATGAGAGAAATTAAAATGATTGGATCGACATGGTTCTACATTAATGGCTGAAAATATATCATATAATGAGTCTAGTTCACGGATGTTAATCGCTGCGTGACGAATAATCTAATTCGAAAGGAGCGGCCAGAAGCCCTAATGGATAACAGCCTACTCATTCATCGTCTCGAGATGCTGCAGAACCGGCTCTATGATATGGCGAACGACTTGGGAAATCTGACCGACCCGGAGATTGTCGCAGTTAGCGAAGAAGCGGATCGACTGATTGTTCAGCTCCAGAAGAATCGCATGAATTCATGCAGAAGCAGGCAGCCCATCCCCGCAATGGCTTTATTTGCGGACTCGAAGTCGTCGGAAGAAATCGGTCAAGAGCATGGCGCATTGTTCCTGAAGCACTCCTGAGGTCCACTCGGTCACATGGTTAAATCGTTGGTCGCGCAGAAGATCCATCAGCGTGCCGACGCATCCGGCCTTCGGATCGGCGGTTCCGTACACGACCCGTTCCACGCGGGATTGGAGAATGGCGCCCGCGCACATCGGGCAAGGTTCAAGCGTTACATATAAGGTACAGCCCAGAAGTCGCCATGCGTCGAGCGTTTCGCTCGCTTGACGTATGGCGACCATCTCGGCGTGAGCGGTCGGATCATGCGTGGTCTCCCGGACATTGTAGCCGGAGCCGACGATGACCCCATCCCGAACGATTACCGCGCCGATAGGTACCTCCCCGATCTCCTCTGCTAGTTTCGCCTGTTGAATGGCTTCACGCATCCATTTCTCGTCTTCCAGCTGCCGATCCGTCATTCGTTCGATCTCCTCTCGGTTTTACCGCGAACGTGTATTCGTTGTTAACATGGTGTGCACAATTTTGTGGATAACCTCTTTGTTGTCCACACGATTATGCACACCTTGTTGATTTCTGTGGGCAATATGTGCATTCGTTATGGGGTGCACGGCCAGATGTGAGGCACAGCAAGGCATCCCGCCGTTATAGTTATCCACATCCTGCGGTGGATAATGGGGATAGCGATGCGTGAATATGTGCATATCCCCCGAATAGGGCTGTTTAAATTGTATCAGAGAAGGACCGAAGTGCAAGTTATCTACATGCCGGAATAGAATAAGAGAAACAGTTAGGCACAAGAGGAGAGGGAATGGGGGGACCGGTATGTGGTTTGAGGCGGGGATCCGGTATCGGATCGAAGAGGGAGGAGATCCGTCCGGGAAAACTCCGATAGCAGGCCCGGCAAGAGTCGAAGCGGCCGATCTCGAGCATTATGCCGCAAGGCGGCGGCTGCGAATCGGGCAGGACGGAGCGAAGGCATATTTGGCTATCGGCAACGAGTACGGGATCAGGGGAGATATCGCTTTCTGCCAGGCGATTTACGAGACGAGGTGGTTGTCCGCCAATCGAGTGGTTCCTCTCGCGGCCAATCTTCTTCCCGATTTGTGGAGCTTGAAGGGCAGAGACGAGCTGTGGACGGAGAGATTCATCGAGGAGCATATCCGCCTCCTCTATCGTTTCTCGAAGGACTCGGAACTCCCCCTCAGGAAGACGCCCGATGACGAGAACTCTTCCGCAAGAGTTCAAAGGATCGAGGAGCTGGGTTATCGGGGCAAGGTGAGATTCTGGGAGGAGCTGAGCGGCAAGTGGTCTTATTTCGGCGTCCATTACGGACAAGATATCGTTGCGATCTGGAGAAGTCTTGAGATCTGGGCAGGAATACGCAAGGAACGCATGGAACGAGATAAAGAGAAGCCGGCAGACGGGCAGGTCATGCCTAGTCTCGTTCAAGGGTAACGCCCCAAGCTCATAGAAGCCACTTCCCGGAGGCGCGGGGCCTGGGAGCGGCTTCTAGCCATGTCTCGGCGAGCATAGGAATGGTTTTTATGGCGGCTGTCAGGGACGGTGTTTATTTTCGCTCGAGGAATGGTTCTTTGTCGCGGTCTTATCCTTCTCTTCCTTGACTTCCATGTTCAGATCCTCCACAGGAATCGGATCCACGTTGCGTTCGCTCAGGAATTTATCGAAGAGACTCTCCTTCTCCGTCGGATATTGCTCCGGATGATCCCTCTCCGGACGGATTTCGGTTTCTTTCTTATGCGGACGTTCGAATTCGTTCATAAGCTCCAGCTCCTTTGGATCAGTCTTCTACTTTCTTTAAAGGCTCGACAGCCGGCCCTTCGATAACCTCTCCCCGGCAGTCGAACCTGGATCCGTGGCAGGGACAATCCCATGTCCGGTCACCGTCGTTCCATTCCACCTCGCAACCCATATGGGTACAGGTGGCATCGAGCAGATGGAGTTCGCCGTCCGGGCTCTATACGCCCCTACTTTCCTCCCATGGAGCCGTACGAGCGCCCCTTGGTCGGGACCTAGCTCCTCCGGCTTCGTACTCATCCACTCCAGCTTCCCTTTGACGAATTCCTTGGCTACATTCGCATTCTCCTTGATGAAGGTCTTGACGCTCGGGCCGGCTTCGAACCGCGACGGGTCGAATAACTCCGCGTAGGGATTGTCTCTGGCCATGATCAGATCGGTCAACACGAGCGCGGCGACCGTACCGGAAGTCATTCCCCACTTGCGGAAGCCTGTCGCCACATAACTGCGGGGATGCTTGCGGGTGGATCGTCCGATATAAGGCAGCTTATCGAGCGTCTCGAAATCCAATGCGGACCAACGGTACCGCATCTCGGCGGCTCCGAACGATTCTCTCGCGAATCTCTCAAGCGCTTCATAGTGCTCCATCGTCGGAACGCCTTGACCCGTCTTGTGCGATTCTCCTCCGACCAGCAATAGCTCCTCTTCCCGATAATGCACGGCGCGGATGGATCTCGTGGGATTCTCCGCATTGATATACATGCCGCCGGGATAGGGTTTGGGAGACGCGACCGCGATGACATAGGAGCTCTCCGGATGAAGTCTGGCATAATAAAAGCCGCTCTCATAAACGGGAAAGTGAGAGCAGGAGACGACATCCTGACAGATGACCTCGTATCCGTTCGTCGAGATCAGCTTGGAAGGAGTGCCCTCCTCGACCGTCTCGACCGTCGTCTCTTCGTAGACCTGTCCGCCCAAACGGACGAATTCCCGGATCAGATGCGACAAGTACGGGATCGGGTGGAACTGGGCTTGTCCCGTCATCTTGACGGAGGCGATAGCCGGAACCGGCAGGGGAATGGACTCGCTGTAGGAGCCGGGAATTCCCAGCCTTGCATATGCCTTAAACTCGTCCTCCAGCTTAGAAACCTGATTTTGGACATTGGTATAAACTACCGCATCCTCTTCCGAGAAGCCGCAATCGATTTGATGCTCTTCGATGGTTCGCCGGATGAAGCTTAAGCCGTCCATGCTGGCTCGATAGAAGAGCCCGGCTCTCTCTTCGCCGAAATCGCGAATGTATTCGTCATAGATCAAGCCGTGCTGAGCGGTAACCTTGGCCGTGGTATGGCCGGTCGTTCCGTTCATAATCCGGCCCGCCGTTACGAGGGCCACGTTCTTGCCTTCCTTGGCAAGCAGGTAAGCGGTCGTGATCCCGGCGATCCCGGCTCCGATAACCGCCGTGTCGACGGTGACCGTGCCGTCCAGTTTCCGGAAGACGGGCCTCTCGGCGGATGCAAGCCAATAGGATTCGGGGAACGGAGTTCCATTCATTCGAAGACCTCCTCTTATGGAACACAGATTCTGTCTAGCTTATAGAATCCATTAAACATCCTTACACTCTTTGAAAATAAAATGTCCGTGTAGGATGAAGAAGTGAGGTCGAAATGCCGAGTTGAATGACGGGTCATATTCTAAGATTGACGACTAGGGAGCTTTACGATTCGCCAGGATGTCGCAAGCCTCCAAAACCAAACCGACGACTAGAAATACCACGCCTGCCGTCTGGTTATCATTAAGGATAAACAGAAGAGCCAAAATAAACGCGATTAAGCTAAAGATCCTCAGTACCCATTTTAGTTTCATAAGTGCACTCCCTTTACGGCATCGTTTGCAGTCTTGAATATTCCGTCTATATCTGTCTGACGCATTCGCGTATCCATTCGTTTCGTGAAACCGATCGGAGAACTTAACGCAAAAGGGCTGCCGGTCGGCAGCCCTTCTTCTACGCTCGATGTTTAGTTGCTTGTCGTTGTCGACGGAGCGGAATTCGCCTCATCGGAAATCGCGCTAAGCACCGTGTTGGTGGCCGAGCTGTCGGTGTACTTCCGAAGGATCGATACTTCGACTCGGCGGTTCTTCGCGCGGCCGGCTTCGGTGTCGTTCGTGTCGACCGGGCGATATTCGCCGTAGCCGATGAAGCTGAACTTCTTCGGATCGAACGCTTGGTTCTGCAGCAGAACTTCCATGAAGTTAAGCGCCCGCTGAGAGCTGAGCTCCCAGTTGTTGGCGAACTCGCTGGTGCTGATCGGATGATCGTCCGTGTGCCCGGAGACGAGGACTTCATAATCCGGGTACTTCTGCAGCATCAGGCCGATCGCGACGGCAAGCTTCTGCGCGGTAGGCTTCACGTCCGCGCTTCCGGAAGCGAACAGGGCGTTATCGCGAATGGTGATCATGAGCTGGGATTGGTTAAGCTGAGTTTCCAGTTGGGTGACCAGTCCGTTCTTGTCGATGTACTGGTCCAGTTCCTTCTTCAGCTTCTCAAGATCCTCCTGCTCTTGCGCCATCAGCTTCTCCTGCTGAGTGCGGATGCCGATCTCTTCATGCCGCTGCTTCTGGCTTTTGTTCTGCTCGTCTTCGGCTTCGATCAGAGCGCTCTTATCCAGGATGCTGATCCCGGAGGAGAAGGCGTTATCGAATGCCTTGCTCAATTCCTCCAGCTTCGAAATATTCACGGAGCTGGCGGCGTACAAGACGATGAACAAGGCCAGGAGAAGCGTCATTAAGTCCGAATAGGGCAGCAACCAGGATTCGTCCGCGTGCTCTTCATGCTCCTCATGCCGGTTCTTTCTGCTCACGAGCGGATTCCTCCTTCTCGGCCAAGCGCTGGCGCTCCGTCGGAGTCAGGAAGACGGACAGCTTCTGCTGGATCGCCGTCGTGGAGACGCCCGATTGAATGGACAGCAGGCCCTCCACCATCATCAGGCGAAGCTCGACTTCCCGCTTGGACAGACGCTTAAGCTTGTTGGACATAGGGTGCCAGAGGACGTAACCGGTGAAGATACCGAGTACCGTAGCGACGAAGGCGCCCGCGACCGCGTGAGCGAGCTTCTCCATCTCCTCCAGGTTGCCGAGCGCGGCGATCAGGCCGACGACCGCTCCGAGTACGCCCAGCGTAGGAGCGTACATCCCGGCTTGGGAGAAGATCTGGGCTCCGGCCTTGTGCCGGTCTTCCGTCGCGGAGATATCCTCAAGCAGAACGTCTCTTACGAAGTCCTGGTCGTTGCCGTCGATGATCATCCTCATGCCGTTCTTGAGGAACTGGTCCTCGATCTCGTCGACTCGGGCTTCCAGAGCGAGCAAGCCTTCGCGGCGGGTGATCGATGCCCATTCCATGAACATCGTAATGACTTCTTGCTTCGAGATCAGCTTCTGCTCCGAGAAGAGGATCTTGAACAGCTTAGGCACCTTGGCCAGATCGCGGCTCGGGAACGCCATGACGACCGAAGCGGCGGTACCGACCAGAATGATGACGTACGCGGCAGGGTTGGAGATAAGGGACGTGATCGGGGCGCCTTTAAGGATCATCCCTACGATCAGCGAAAACAGTCCCAGTATAAGCCCTATTATTGTTGAGTTCTTCATTCGTACACCCCAGCTTGTCTCGTAATGATATAGCGTGGCTGGTTGGTCTCACGCACCTGACACGTTACTAGTGTTATCGACATGTAGAGGCTAAAGGTTTAGAGAGAACCTCCCAATTTTCATAAAATTGACCCGTCCCCGTCTCGCGAGCGTCCGAGCCTGCGGTCTCTTGAAACCGTTATGGAATCCGAACGTAAAAGGAACAATAGGATGAGAAAGGAGGTTCCGCGCGAATGAATTGTCCCGTGTGCACCGATTCCAGAATGAGAGAGGTCGAGAAGGACGGCGTTCTCATCGACATCTGCCCCAGCTGCAAGGGGGTTTGGCTGGACCGCGGCGAGCTCGACAAGCTGATGAGCGAGGTTCGCGAAGTCCGCGAAGATTATAATCAGTGGTATTACGACGAGAAACCGAAGCCTTATCCGCCTCAATCTCCTTCGTACGACAACCGCGATCGCCGCTACGATTCGCATAACTCGCATGGCGGCTCGTACAACAATCATGGACACCACAAGCACAAGAAGAAAAAGAGCGTCATGGACATGTTCGGCGATTTGTTCGGGGACTGATCCGAGACGCTTGTCGCATACATGGAAGAAGCCGCCCGTCGAGGGGCGGCTTCTTCTACTTAGGCAACGTCATGCAATAGATGGTCACGGTTTTATGCGATGCTTGCCTCTTGTATTTGTCGGTAATGACGAAGCCGGCTCTTTTATAAGTGCGAATCGCCCTTTTGTTCCACGTTTCGACCTCCAGATCGATCTCCGAATTCGGGGATCTTCTCGCGGCTTCCCGGGCGATGGCTTGAGTGAACGCCGTTCCCCAGCCGCGATCGCAGCATTCCGGGCGAAGTCCCAAGCCGATCCGAACGACCCCTACCATGGGGAAAAATTGAGCGTATCCGATCAGCCGACCGTCGGCATCCCGGATCGACGTGTATTGTTTGGCGCGAATTTGCGGATCTCCGAACTCCTTGCCTTGGGCGACCATCTGCTCCCAGGAAGGCCAGCGGTACAAGTCGTAAGGCGGCGGATACCGCCACTCGGCAATCTCCGCTCCATCCTCCTCCGTCATCGCCGTGAAGCGGAATTCCGGGATAGGGGCAGTCATGCTCACAAAGTCTCCTCCTTTTGCCGAACGCAAAGCGCAATTCAATACTACCAAGATAACACAGACGGGCGACGCTGAGTATCTGCCGACTATTGACAGGCGGAAGGGACGCCCTTATATTTGTTGTACATACAAAATAGAAAGAGGTCTTCGATATGAGCCAAGCGGACGATCATTTCCTTCACGAATGCCTGTTCTTCACCGCCAACCGGCTCGGTCGCGCGATCACGAAGCTGGCCGAGGACGCCTTCGCCCCGACGGGTCTGAGCCCGATGTACGGCTACTTGGTCCGGCTTGCGGTCGGCACTCCGGGCATCTCCCAGAAGGAACTGGCGGAGAAGCTGTCCGTCGCCCCGTCCACGCTGACGCGATTCGTAGATAAGCTGGAGACGAAGAAGCTGGTGGAGCGAAAGGTTCAGGGCAAGACGGTGCTGGTTTATCCGACGGCCAAAGGGGAAGGAATGCTGGAGTCGATCAAGCAAGCTTCCCGGGATCTTCACGACCGGTACGACGAGATTCTGGGCAAGGAATTCGCGACGGAGCTATCGAAGCGATTGGTGTCTTCGAGCGAGCAATTGGAGAAGTCTTGACTTTTCCTTTGGTTTGTATTTTGCATGTACAAACAAAATATAAGAGAGTGAGTGAAGCCAAGCCATGAACAGCTTGCCCCAAGCCGGAGCCTCCGCTCCTAAGCAAACCCGATTTCACTATGGCTGGATTGTCGTCGCCGTTACGTTCGTGACGCTGCTCGTCTCGGCGGGCGTTCGTTCCATGCCGAGCATCTTCATGCTGTCGTTCGAGAAGGAATTCGGATGGAGCCGAGGCGGCATCTCGAGCGTCGTGTCGATAGGCATCTTCCTCTACGGATTGGTCGGCCCCTTCTCGGCATCGTTCCTCGAACGGTTCGGCGTGCGGCGAGTGATGCTTTTCTCCATATCGCTCCTGGCCGCGGGGCTCGCCGTCACGTCCCTCATGAACGCGCTCTGGCAGTTCGAGATTCTGTGGGGGCTTGTGACCGGCATCGCGACCGGGTTCATGGCGAACGTGCTCGGCGTCACCGTTTCGAACAAGTGGTTCGCGAAGCGCAGGGGCCTCGTCGTCGGCATTCTGACCGCCAGCGCGGCGACCGGACAGCTGCTGTTCCTGCCGCTGCTCGCGCAGATTACGGTGACTTCCGGCTGGAAATCAGCCGTTTATACGGCCGTCGGCGTGCTCGTCGTCCTGCTGTTCCTCGTCGCCTTGTTCATGAGGAATCACCCGTCCGATGTAGGGGCTGCTCCATACGGGGCGGACGAGATCGTTCAGCCGGTTCCGTTCCGGGGCAACCTGTTCCTCGCGCCTCTGCTTGCTCTCCGCTCGGCGCTTAAGAGCAAATCCTTCTGGCTGCTGGCCGGAACTTTCTTCTTCTGCGGCTATTCGACCAACGGCCTGATCGGCACGCACCTTATACCGGCTTGCGGAGATTTCGGCATCGCCGAGGTGACCGCGGCCGGCCTCCTCGCCCTGATGGGCGTGTTCGATCTGGTCGGAACGACTCTCTCCGGCTGGCTGTCCGACCGCTTCGACAGCCGCAAGCTGCTCATGTGGTACTACGGGCTTCGCGGCTTGTCCCTGCTGTTCTTGCCCTACGCCTTGAATTCGGGACCGATGAACCTGTTTATCTTCAGCGTTTTCTATGGGCTCGACTGGATCGCCACCGTTCCGCCGACCGTGAAGCTGGCTACCCAGGAGTTCGGGAAGGAGCGCTCCGGCATGATCTTCGGCTGGGTCGTCGTCGCCCATCAGCTGGGCGCCTCCACGGCCGCTTACGGCGCGGGCGCGATCCGCGACTGGCTTGGTTCTTACTCGGCCGCCTTCGTGTCCGCGGGCTTCGTCTGCCTGTTCGCGGCCGTCATCTCGACGCGCATCGGCAAGAGGAACGCCGTCTCCGCGCGATAAAGGCATTCAATTGAAGAAGCTTTCCGGCGTCGACTCATGGTATACTCTTCGTAGCGTTTTTTTAGAGAGAGGAAGACGTTATTGGGAATGGATAGAGTTCATTGCCCGGGAGGGAAGGAGTTCTTCAGCTAGATGTCGCGTTTAATATTCTTGGGTTGCATGGCTTACCTTACGGTAGGGCTAGGGCAATTGGTGGTGGGCTCCGTCCTGGAGCCGATGGTACACGCTTACGGCGTTCATTACGGCGATGGCGGCCAGCTCGTCATGAATCAGTTCCTGGGCGGGCTCGCGGGAACGATCGCAGCGCCGTTTCTAATAGGACGGATCGGACGGAAAGGGCTCCTTCTGGCGGCTTTTCTCGGGATGGCGGTTATGGAATTCCTATATATGGCTCAGCCCGCGTGGGGAATCATGCTCGGCATCGCGCCGCTGACGGGCTTCTGCTTCGGCATCATCGAATCCTTGATCGGCTCCATCATTATCGCCTCGACCGGAGATCGGGCGAACGTCGCGATGAGCCGGCTGGAGACGTTCTTCGGGGCCGGAGCCTTGATCATCCCGTTCGCGGGCGCGGCTCTTATCGAGATAGGGCAATGGAAGCTCGCGTTCGGCATCGTCGGAGCGCTGGCGGCGGTTACCTTCGTCTTATGGGTCGTCCTGTGGCCTACGAAATTGCTGGGCGCAAGAGGGGAAGCGGTCCACCAAGCGGAAGCGGCAACCCGCGCGGAAGGGAAATCCTTGCGACTGGGCAGGCGCTACGGCATTCTGCTGGGCATCTGCGCGCTGTTCTTCGTGATCTATGTCGGCATGGAGATGAGCTACGTTCACTACCTGCCGTCCATGCTCGTTCAAGAGAACGGCTTGTCGGACGCGGCGGCGGCGACGTCGATCAGCGTCTTCTGGGCGGCCATGACGCTCGGGCGTCTCGTCTCCGGGCACATCGCCGACCGCATCAGCGGGGGCATGTATTTGTTCTGGGGCACCGCGATCGGAGCGTTATGCTTCCTGCTGATGGCCCTGACTGGAGGGACTACGGAGATGTTTATCTTCTCCTTCATCGCCGGGTTTGCTTTCTCGGGGTTGTTCGCCATCGCGCTTGTCTTTACGAACCGGTCCGTTCCGGGAGCGACGGAGCGAATCACGAGCCTGCTGATCGCATACGGCTTGCTCGGCGGAGCCATTATGCCGAAGTTGATCGGCTGGTCCCTGGACCATTACGCGGTGTCGGTGGCTCGATGGATATTCTTCGCGATCGCGGCGGCCATGATCGTCGTGGTCCTTGCGGCTATCGCCTTGTCCGGCAGAAAGAGTCGCGCGAAATCGCCTGCGCATTCCGCAATATAAAGAGAGGATGGATCACTAATGAAACATGTCGTATCTAGAAAATGGCTGCTCGCCCGCCTTTACGAATCCGATCTGGTCATCGTGGACTGCCGCTTCGTGATGGGGCAACCGGACGCGGGGCGCGCGGCTTATGAGGAGTCCCATATTCCGGGGGCTGTTTATTTGGATCTGGAGCGCGACTTGTCCGCTCCCGTCGAAGAGGACGGGCAAGGCGGCCGCCACCCGCTGCCGGATGCCGCCGAGCTCGCCGGTCGCCTGAGCCGCGTCGGCATCGGCAACGATTCCCGCGTCGTCGCTTATGACGACCAAGGCGGAGCGATGGCTTCCCGCCTGTGGTGGCTGCTTCGCTACCTCGGGCACGAGAACGTCTTCGTCCTGGACGAAGGCTTCAGTGCCTGGAAGAAGGGCGGCTATCCGGTGAACGCCGACCAGAAGGTACTCATTCCGTCGACGTTCCTTGCGACCGTGCAGCATAGCATGCTGGTCGAGATGGAAGAAGTGCAGGAGTCGCTCGGCGGCGAGGAGCGCGTGCTCGTCGACTCCCGCGAAGCTCCGCGCTATCGCGGCGAGGTCGAGCCTCTCGACAAGAAGGCCGGCCACATCCCGGGCGCTCGCAACAAGTTCTGGAAGGGCGTTCTTCAGGAGGACGGAAGCTTTAAGTCGCCGGAGGCGCTCGCGGAGCACTTCGCCGACCTTCCTCGCGATAAGGAGCTTGTTGTCTATTGCGGTTCCGGCGTCACGGCGACGCCGAATGTGCTTGCTCTTAGCGAAGCGGGCTTCGAGAAGGTGAAGCTGTACGCGGGGAGCTGGAGCGATTGGATTAGTTATGCTGCCAACCCCATTGCTACCAGGGACGAGTAAGGATCGAGCGAATCATAGCAGTATCGATACAGCAAAACAAGCCGCCATGTAGCCCGAGGGTCATGGCGGCTTATTATGTATGCCCGGAGTCAACAAGGAGTCAACGCCTAGGAGATGAAAATACTTACAGCGCGGGGCGAACCGAGCGCACGCTCCCATCACCGATATACGATTGCATGTAGCCCAAGGTGCCCATGTAGAAAGACCAAGGGCCGAGAAACCCCACCGCCAATACGGTGAAGCTTTCCCGGCCCGATGTACGAGTCAACAACTTATTGAAGCAGGTGAGTCATTCAACACAAAACTTGTAACTTAAAAAGGGGTTATTTCTTTTGATACTTTTGCTGATTTGCTGAAGTTTTCGTTAGACTCCATACAGATTCAAGCTCCATTCCTTCATAAGCAATTTACTGCTTGTTGCTTGAAGTAGCGCCCACATGTGCAGAATTTGTTCGGATAGCGGACGCAGAATCCTCTGGCGAAATTCCATTGCAAGCGAGGTTGAGCAACCGGCTGCTTTTTACAGCACTGTTTTGCAAGGGCTTGCCATCCACGGCTTATTCGTATACACTTCAGAAGGTTTTTGTTATGATGATAAAAGATGAGTTTGGTTTACAGACTATTATCGTGTAAACTAGCGGCTTTTATCTTAAAGTGCGGAGTGAACATCATGGCCAAGGGTAAGAAAATAACCATGCAGGAGATCGCGGATATCGTCGGCGTATCCAAATATGCCGTATCCAAAGCGTTGTCAGGCAAACCGGGAATTAGCGCGGCTACGAGGGAGAAAATATTCGAAGCCGCCTCGCAGCTCGGTTACCTGGACCAGAAGCTCATCAAGAGATCCGCCAACAATCAAGGCCAGGCCGATGATGACGAGAAATTGATCGGCATTCTTTTCCCCAACATACGCAGTCAGAATAGAGAATCCAGTTATTGGGGCAGGGTTCTGGAAGGAGTGTTCAGGGGGTTAGAGTCAAGCGGCATCGGCTCTGTTCTCATTACGGACGATTCGCCTCGCAATTTCCATAAGATCATGCGTCCCGAGGCGCTGCTCGGAATAATAGGATTAGGGTTAATCGAGACCTCCATGCTTGTCGAATTACGCAATGTGGGCATTCCCTTCGTACTGGTCGATCACGAGGACGAGCTGGTTAGCTCCGACAGCGTCTTCATGAATAATTACGATATCCTGCGTAAACTGGTTAAATATTTGGTCGGCAAGGGTCATACCGACATTCAGTTCGTAGGAGACTGGCGGTTCGCGAGAAGCTTTGCGGATCGCTGGAACGGCTTCAAATCCGTAATGGCTGAAAGCGGCATTCCGCACACTCCGAACGAGTCTCTGCTTCGTATTAAGCCTACGAACGATAAAGAGAATCTCGATCTCATCGCGTCTACCCTTGCGGAATTGCAAAACAGCTCTCTTCCTACTGCTTTGGTGTGCGCCAACGACAAGATCGCTTCGCATTTATTACGTGCCATGCAACCATTGGGCATTCGCGTCCCGGAAGATACGTGCATGACCGGATTCGATAACGAGGCGGATTTTATGCAGGAGTTCCCGGAGCTAAGCACGGTCAACGCGGAATCCGAGGCGCTGGGGATCAAGGGAGTCGAGCTTCTGTTCTGGCGTCTCGCCAATCTTCAAATGCCTCATGAGAAGCTATTGTTGCAAGGCGATCTCATCATTAAGGGCAGCATCGCTCCTCCTCGGACAGCCGTCGAAGGGCAACGGAATTAAATCCGCCTTCGGGCGAATGGACTCGCCAATAACCTCTGATTTCGCAGCCCATGCGAGTCGGAGGTTATTTTTGTTATGGGTATTATTGTTCTTGTAAACATAAATGTAATTTGTAAACATAATAATTGCACAAATCTAGTTGACAAAACTAGACTCGATCAACTAGTATGTTCCTAAGGAAACCAATGAAAGCGCTTCACCAATTGAATTTCATAGAAATGAGGGAATGCCGTGTTTGGTAGAAAAAGCGGATCCGGCAAAAGGTTTCAGCATAATACGGCTGGCTATCTGTTTATTTCCCCGTGGCTGATAGGGTTTCTGCTTCTGACTCTATGGCCGATATTGCAATCGCTTTATTTATCATTTACCGAGTATTCTCTGCTTGACTCCCCGGTCTGGGTTGGTACGGATAATTATTCGACTATTACGACGTCCGACAGGCTGTTCGTGAAATCGCTCGTCGTTACGTTTACGTTCGTGCTATTCGCGGTTCCGATCAAGCTGCTGTTCTCCTTATTGGTTGCGATGCTGCTCAACAAGAACGTCAAAGGCATGAGCATCTACCGAACGCTCATTTATTTCCCTTCTTTAATCGGGGGCAGCATCGCGGTCGCGGCTTTGTGGCGCAACATGTTCGGCCTCGAAGGCTACATCAATCATATTCTGAGCTGGTTCGGCATTCAGGGAATCGGCTGGATCGCCAACCCGGACACGGCGCTCGGCACTCTGATTCTGCTCAATGCTTGGCAGTTCGGCTCCACGATGGTTATCTTCCTGGCCGGCTTGAAGCAGATTCCCAAGGATCTATATGAATCCGCATCCGTAGACGGCGCCGGCGCGTTCCGCAAATTTTACAACATTACGCTTCCGATGCTCTCGCCCGTCATGTTCTTTAATCTGGTGCTCGGCATCATTAATGCCTTCCAGATGTTCACCTCGGCATTCGTCATCACGAGCGGAGGTCCGGCTAACTCGACTTATATGTACGTCCTGTTCCTCTACGAGAAAGCGTTCCGGCAATATCAGATGGGTTACGCGTCGGCGCTGGCGTGGATCCTCCTCCTTATTATCGGAGTATTCACGCTAATTAACTTCACCGTGTCCAAGTACTGGGTCCATTACGAGGCGGAAGGGGGCAAATCCCGATAATGACGGAAAAACAAAGCTCTTGGAAAAACCATCTCCTGCTGATTCCGTTCTCGCTCCTTATGATTTACCCGGTTATCTGGTGGATCGGCGCCTCCCTCAAGAGCCAAACGGAGCTGTCTCTTCCTACTCTGTGGCCCGATAAGTTTATGTGGGAAAATTATACGAACGGCTGGACGTACTCTTCCCAATATACGTTCGCGAAGTTCTTCGGCAATACGCTCGTCATGGAGTTCTGGAACGTGCTCGGCGGCGTGCTGACGGCGGCGCTCGTCGGTTACGGGTTCGGCCGCCTCAACTTCAGGTTCCGCAACTTCTGGTTCTCCGTGCTGCTGATGACGCTCATGCTGCCGTCGCAGGTTACCATCGTGCCTCAGTACATCCTGTATACCAAACTGGGTCTGACCGATAGCTATATTCCGCTTATCTTGCCGCACTTTTTCGGCGGGGGCGCGTTCTTCATCTTCCTTGTCGTGCAATTTATTCGCGGTATACCGCGAGAGCTGGACGAAGCGGCCCAGATTGACGGCGCATCGGTATACGGCATCTTCTTCCGAATAATCGGTCCGTTAATCAAGCCGGCCTTGTACACGGTAGGCATCTTCACCTTCCTATGGAGCTGGGACGACTTCTTCGCTCAACTGCTCTACTTGAGCTCCGTCGAGAAGTTTACGGTAGGTTTGGGGCTGAGGATGTTCATCGATCAGTTCGAAGTGCAATGGGGACAATTGCTGGCCATGTCGCTGCTATCCGTCGTTCCTTCGGCCGTCATCTTCTTCCTGGCCCAGAAGCACTTCGTGGAAGGCATCGCGACAACCGGTATTAAGGGCTAAGCCCACCCATGCTCACCTAACCAGCGGCTTCATCATTTTCATCATATAAAAGGGAGTGTTCATATGAAGAAGAGCAGTCCATTGCTCAAAACGTTGGCGGTCGGTGCCCTGGCCTCCGTCGTCGTCTTGTCCGGCTGCGGCTCCAATAAGGAAAACGCGGGAAGCAATGCCAGCAACGGCGGGAGCGGATCCGCGGATAAAGCGGTCAATCTGAAGATCATGTGGTGGGGGTCCGACGTGCGTCACGAAGCGACCCAGAAGGCGCTTGGGTTGTACACGGCCGCTAATCCGAAGGTGACCTTCACTCCCGAATACACCAATTGGGACGGATACTGGCAGAAGCTGCCGACGCTCGCCGCATCGAAGACGCTTCCCGACATCATGCAGATGGACGCAGCCTATATTCAAGGTTACGTGAAGCGCGGCCTGTTAGCGGATCTGTCCGATATTGACTTGTCCGGCATCGTTGACGAGCAGGTTATCGAAAATATCAAGATCGACGGCAAAGTATACGGCATACCGCTCAGCTACAACGGGCAAGGCATGGTGTACGACAAGGTTGCGCTCGAAGAAGCCGGAATCACGCTCCCGACCAACAACTGGACCTGGGAGGACTTCTTCGCCTACGCGGAGGAAGCCCGCGCGAAGCTTCCCAAGGACAAATATCCGATCGATGACCTCAGAAACATATGGGAGTGGTATCAATTCTACCAAACGTCCAAAGGCTTGGGCCCGATCTTCAAGGACGGCACGACGTTTAACCTGGACAAGGACACCTGGTTCGAATTCAACGAGAAATACGCCGAATTCCAGAAGGCGGGCATCGTGCCGCCGGCGGATCTTCAGCTCAGCTCCAAGGAGAACGATCCCCAGACGGATACGTTTGGCACCGGTCGCGTTATGCTCAGAGGCGCGTCCGTAGGATCCGCAACGGCTATCGAAGCCTTGCTTCCCGGCGGTCGCATTGCCGTTAACAGCTACCCAATCGGCGAAGCCGGCGGCGGATGGGCGCAATCGACGATTTTCTTCTCGGTTAGCGAAGGATCGTCCAATAAGGCTCAAGCGAAGGAATTCATTAAGTGGTTCATCTCGAACGAGGAGGCGGGCAAGACGCTCGGCACCGTGCGCGGCATCCCGATTAATAACGACATCCTGCAGTCGATCGAAGGCTCCCTGACGGCAGGCGAGCAGCTTGGCATCGATCTGCTGAACGCGGCCAAACCCAAGGCGTTGCCGTTCTATCCTGCTCCTGCGGGCGCGGAGGATTTCGTGTCCACGTATAAATCCGAGATGGAATCGGTCATGTTCGGCCAAAACTCGCTGGAAAAAGTATATGAGACGCTTGTCGAAAAGGGTAAAGCGGCGGAAGCCAAGCTGAAATAAAGTAGACAGGAAACCATTGACAGACAAACATTTGGTCCGACGAAGCTCCGCGCACGGTTGCCGGAGCTTCGTCGGACCAAAAATTTATCAACTACCATGGGGGACCTTATGGAACTATCGGGCGAATGGAGATTGCAGCATTACGAGGTCGGACAGGTTCCACCGCTTCAGCTCGCGGATCCCGGTCTGGACGACCGCTTCTGGATGACGGCCGCCGTGCCGGGAGACGTTCATTCCGCGCTGATCGAGAGGAAGCTGATCGAGCATCCTTATTACGGACATAACGACATCAAGTGCAGATGGATCGAACAGAAGGAATGGTGGTATCGGACCAAGTTCCAGCTGGACGAAGCGCCAAGCCGGGCGGAACGGCTGGAACTTGCGTTCGAAGGACTGGATACGTTCGCCACCATTTATGTGAACGGCCTGGAGATCGGACGAACGGCCAACATGCACCGCCGTTATGTTTACGATGTGACGGGCATCGTGAATCGCGGTCGCAATACGGTGGCGGTCAAGTTCGATCCCTTGTTCCTGCACAATCGGGACAAGGCCCAGATGCAATGGTCTTCTTATACGAAGGAACGCCCTTGGATTCGCAAGGCGGCCATGAATTTCGGATGGGACTGGGGCCCCCGCATGGTAACGACGGGCATCTGGGGCAAGGTTTATCTAAAGCGCAGCAAGCGGGCTCGCTTGGATAGCGTATATGCGCGCACGGATACGGCCGACAAGGATAGGGCAACCGTGCGGGCTTCCATCGAGGCCAAATGCTTCGATCGAAGCGCCGAATTGACTTATCGCGCCTGTCTGATCGACGCGCTTGGCAAAACGGCAGCGGAAGCGGCCGGCAAGCTGGAGCGCTCGTGCGCGGAATTAAGTTTGACGATTGACTGTCCGGAGCTCTGGTGGACCCATGATCTAGGACGGCCTTACATGTACGAGCTTGAAGTCGTTCTGTACGCGGGCGGACAAGAAACGGACCGCTACCGCAAGCCATTCGGCATTCGTACGATCGAGCTGCTGCTGGAGGATGAACAGGGCCGGAATGCCTTTGCTTTCTTATTGAACGGCGTCCGATTGTTCGCCAAAGGCTCCAACTGGATTCCGGTGGATAACCTCATCGGCTCGGCGCCCGACAAGCGTTATACGGATCTGATCGAACTGGCCGTCGAATCGAATATGAATATGCTGCGCATCTGGGCCGGAGGCATTTACGAGAAGGATATCTTCTATGATGAATGCGACCGGTTGGGCGTCCTTGTTTGGCAGGACTTTGCCTTCGCTAACGCCCTCTTCCCTGATTACAATGCAGACTTCATGGACAATGTGAGGCAGGAAGCGATTTGCAACGTTAAGCGATTGCGCAATCACGCGTCGCTTGCCCTGTGGTGCGGGAACAACGAAATCGATTGGCTGTACGATATGAAGTCTTCGGACGGCGATATCACCTGTCCGTTCTACGGCGAATCCATCTACCATGCTTTATTGCCTGAGGTCCTGGAGCAATACGACGATTCCCGCCCTTACTGGCCGTCTTCTCCGTATGGCGGCAACGACGCCAACGATCCGGAGGTAGGCGACCGGCACAACTGGCAAGTCTGGCATGGGTCGGTCTATCCGCGCCGATTCGGCGAACCGACGAAGCTTGATTACAGCATCGAAGGCGTCACCTTCAAAAATTACAAAAAGGATTTTACGCTGTTCAGCAGCGAATTCGGCATGCACGCCTCGGCCAATCGCCATACGCTGGAGAAATACGTCCCGGACGAGGAGTTCTATTGGGGAAGCGTCGAGATGGCGTACCGGAACAAGGATACGAATCATCAGAAAGGCATTCTGCTAATGGAGGGATATACCGGAATCCCTTCCGACATCGAGGAATATATGAGATTCTCGATGCTGACGCAGGCGGAAGGGCTCAAGTACGGCATCGAGCACTATCGCCGCAACAAGGCCAGAACAAGCGGATCTCTCATCTGGCAGCATGGCGACAGCTGGCCGGGCACGAGCTGGTCGTTGATCGATTACGAGCTGCTGCCGAAGGCTTCTTACTATTATGCTCGTAAATTTTATCAGCCGTTGCACCTCACGCTGGACCACGAGCCCGGCGAGCCGCTTAAGCTGTGGGTCGTTAATGACCGACTGCAAGCCTACTCGGGCAAGGTGATGCTACAGGTGTACGACTTGGAAGGCAGGCTTGCCAAGACGTTGGAGACGGCTGCCGAAGTCGGCGCCAATACGGCCGCGAAGCTGGGGGAATGGGAGGAGCCTGACATTCTCGGTGGGCTTGCCCCGGATCGAGCGTTGGTTAGGCTGTCGGCGCCGGGATGGGATTGCGAGGACAACTTTTATTACTTGCGGGATCCAAAGGAGCTCGATTTGCCGCAAGCCCAGCTGACGGCGAGCGTGGACGCGGAACGGGGAGTCGTGACGGTTCAGGCGGCAGGCGCTGTCGCCAGGCTGGTGACCATAGACATCCCGCAGGGCAACGTTCGGATGAGCGACAATTTCTTCGAGCTGCTGCCGGGAGAGTCGAAGACGATCAAGCTAAGGCAAGCGGACGGCCAGCCGATGCTGCTGGACCGAATTCGTATTAGCGCGCTGAACGCTGTCTCGACAACGCCGTTGAAGGGGTAGCGCAGGGATAAGCGTCGCTCAGCCTGTCGCTATCAACCGCAAACACATCGCTAAGCGGCCTAAAGGCTTGGCGTGTGTTTGCTTTGCTATTTAGTTCGCTTCGGCGCTGGTAGTCCGTGCGTTCGGACGGAATGTTCCGTCCGGGTATCCCTTGGCAATACCAGCATTCGTCGCCAGCTCGATCGCTTTGCTCGACCAGGCGCCAAAGGAGCCGGAATTGGAGTAGGGGCTCGGCTTCGAATCGGCCTTTAGCCCAAATGTTGGCTATTATGGAGGCGTCATCTGGGCAAAGTTCAACTCGAGCGCAAAACAAAACTTATCCCGTCAATAAATCGTAATATTTGAATACATCGCCATAGGGGCTTGTGCCCTGGGCGATGTATTTTTTGCTCGATCTAAGATGATTGAAGCTTTCGCCAAGCTGGCAATAAAACGGCAATATTTTCCCGTTATAATGAAGGAATACGATTGCATTGCAGACTGGAAGCGAGGAGCTCTATTTTGCCCAAAAAGCTGCTAATTATAGAAGATGACGATGCCATTCGAGACATACTGACCTATGCGCTCAGAGGCGAGGGCTATTCCGTGTTCAGCGCAGGCACAGGCAAAGGCGGCCTCCGTTTGCTGGAGCAGGCAGAGCCGGATTTGCTGCTTCTGGACGCCATGCTGCCGGATGCCGACGGCTTCGATATTTGCAAAGAAGTGTCTACGAAGTACTCAGTCCCGATTCTAATGCTTACTGCGCGCACCGACACGCTAGATAAAATCGTGGGGCTCGAGCTTGGCGCCGACGATTACATGACTAAGCCGTTCGAGCTGCGGGAAGTGGCCGCACGAATAAAGGCGCTGCTGAGGCGAAAGGAAAAAGCGGATAATCGTTTGGCGAATCGGCGAGTCGAGCTGGCTCCAGGCCTTGAGCTGGACAAGCACGGCTATGCGGTTTATAGGCACGGACAAGAGATCAAGCTAAAACCTAAGGAATTCGAGCTGCTGCTCCTGTTTCACGAATATCCCGGGCGCGTATTCTCAAGGGAAGAAATCGTGGATCATGTGTGGGAGATGGATTATGAGGGCGACATAAGGACGGTTGACGTTCACGTGCAGCGAATCCGCAAAAAGCTGGATATGGCTTTGATCGATACGGTGTTTGGCGTCGGTTACCGATTGGGAGCTCGGGGAGCGGTATGAAAAGAAGAATCCTGCCGATCCACTGGAGGTTTACGATTGGCTTCATCGTTATTTTCTCGATATCAACCGGCTGTCTCTATATGTATATCTCCCACGTATTGAAAGAGCAGACGAATGCGACGATTCGGGGAGATATGAGGAAGCTTCAGTCGTTTGCGTATGATCATATCCAGCAGGATGCGCTTGTCCGCCAAGGAAGCAGGGAGAACGAGCAAGAGCGGATATCGCGGCTGCTTTACGGCATCAGCCGAAGCACGGGCCATCCTGCGGCTTATTATGATAAAGATGGCAGATTCGCGGGAGAGACTCGCTTTACCAAAGGCGGAAGCGTCATTCTCGATCCATTGCAGTCCGCTAGCGGCAATTTCTCGCTGGAAGCCGATATAGCGTTGAGCGCGCAAAATAAATCAGTCGTAACAAGGGTGCAAGACGGCGACGAATATCTCATTATGCTCACGATTCCTTTCTATTCCGGCGAGCGCTATGAAGGTTCCTTCCGTCTCACCAGCGATTATTCAAGCCGTTACATGCATAACCGAGCGATCCTCAAAAGCTTGGCCGGATTCGCGGCGTTTCTGTTTGTTATCGTTACTGTGTTTACTTATATATTGTCGAGAAGGATGACTCGACCCCTGATTGCGCTGTCGCATGCGATGCGAGGACTGGGGGAGGGCAACCAAGAGAACGCGGCGCTGCCCGCAAACCGAAGCGATGAAGCAGGTCTGTTGGCGGCCAGTTTTAAACAGATGAAGCGGCAAATCGAGGAGCAAATGGAGCATCTTGAAGCCGAACGAAATCGGGTTGTCGCGCTTGAACAGAGCAAGAGGCGATTTTATCAGCATATAACCCATGAGCTGAAAACGCCGCTTACTTCCATTTCCGGCTATGCGCAAATTATCGGTAAGCCGAACTTCGACGATCCCGATTTTCTCGAGCGCGCAGCCGTCAAAATTAAAACGGAAAGCGACCGACTGCACAGCATGGTTGCCCAAGTGCTTGAACTCGCCCGCAGGGAAGACGAGGGACAGCGGCAGGCGCCAAACGTACCGGTTAACTTGCATGAGCAACTGCAGGCTTGCTGCGAAGATCTGGAAATGAAGGCCGCCCGTTACAAAATGCTGCTGCAATGCGATTCGCAGCATCTTACGGTCCGCGGACAAAGCGAGGAGCTGCGGAAGGTATGGGTGAATTTGCTGGATAATGCGATCAAATATGGCACCGCAGGGACGGACATTCAGATTAAGGCGTTCCGGTCCGCAGAGGTTGCCGTAGTTCAAGTAGCGAATGAGCGGGATACAGATAAGGATGCGGACGAGCTGTTGGTTTTCGAGCCTTTTTACCGGGCTCATGGAACGGATCGGAGCGATACAGGCAGCATTGGACTGGGTTTAGCGATTTGCCGGGCCATCGTGGAAAGCCACGGGGGAACGATCGTATATCGCCAGGAGGGCGGGCATGTAATCGTTCAAGCCGAGCTGCCGCTGTGGACATAAGTTGGCAACAAGCGAGGCGAATTTGCACATAACCTTCCCTTATAGTGATCGTAAGAAACGATCGAAAGGGTGTAGCCAAGAATGAAATTAGAATCTTTGAAAAACAGTTGGTTTGTTGGACTGATCGCAGGTATGGTTGTGATAGGAGGCTGCTCGATAGTCGAAGCAGGGTCTCCCCAAACCGCGTCCTATGTGCTGAGCGAGGATGTAAGGACGGAGCTCGGCAAGATGGAAGCTCCGTTACTGGACGGGAAGCTGCTGCCAATCGACGAAGAGCTGAGTTATGAGGATATTTTATCCATCCAGAATGGACGCATGCTATACAACGGGAACGAAGGCTTCTATTCCGCAGGCCTGGAGGACGACGAGGATCGAAAGCCGGTGAAATTACTGGAGGAGCCCGTCAACGATGTAGCGCTGAACGGCAAGAAGGCTTTATACGACTCCGGAACTTCCGCTTACATCTTGAATATCGCAACCGGCGATAGCACGGAAATATTGGATAAAAGCCGCGAGCCGTATAAAACGCTCCTGAGCAAGGATCAGATGATGCTCAACCGGTTTGCAGATGCGGAAGGAAGGTATGCCGCTTTTTCAACCGAGGTCGGCGTGCTTTACATTGTAGATTCCGTAGAGGCCAATGTGTACGAGATCCGGCTTGAGGAGGTTTTGGATGCACAATCTTACAGCTACGAACATGAGCTTCAAGTCGCGGACGGCGCGCTGTATATGAAGATTGGGGTTGGAAGCGGAGCGCAGTCAAGCTTGTATAAAATCGAGCTGGAGAGTCTGCGGTCTGAAAAGATAATAGCAGAAGAGGAGTATTCTATCTGGAGCTTTCATACGCTTTCGAACGGCAGCGTTTTGTTTGACGGGCAACACAAGAACGAGGATGGCGTCTATATCTATGATCCGGCAACAGACAAATTTACGACGTTATTAAGCAAACCGGATGCCGACCGAGGCCGTTACACGTACGCATTCAGTCTATCTCCCGATGAGAATCGAATCTTGATCCATGATGTTGTCGATAAGGATGAAATATCGTCGGCCGAGCTTAAGGACGGCCAATTGCTGAACAAAATAACGGTGATGAAGGGGTACCCGCTGCCCGCCGTCATATGGCTTCTGGCCTGTTGGGATCCGAATGAATCGTCTTTCTATGTGAAGCTGGCCTATGAGGGCGAAGCCTCGGGCAAAATCGGATCGATTGTGAAATTTAAATCTATTTTGTAAGCGGGGGTCCATTCTTTAACTTTCGTTGAGCGGGCTTATCGCTAACTTTTTCTCTTCATAAAACACCGCCATGCAGCCTTATGTACGCTCTGGCGGTGTATTTTTTATACCCCTTTGTTAGCGATGTTTGCATTAATATTCTCTAAAAAGAATATACCTTTACATGTATATACCATTCATGGTATATTCCAATCATGAAATCAACATTATATGCTCTCGCCGAGCCAAATCGATTCGAAATCGTTGAGCTTTTGCGCAAAGGCCCCCTTACCGTGGGGGAGATTACCGATCGGCTTGGACTTATTCAACCGAAAGTTTCCAAGCATCTTCGTATCCTGAATGATACCGGACTTGTTGAGGCGCGAGTGAAGGGGAATCGGAGAGTCTACAAGCTGCGCCCCGATCCATTCAGGGAACTGGAAAGTTGGATAGAGTCCTATCGCCTCATCATTGACGAGAGTTTCGATCGTATGAACGATTACTTGCAGGAACTTAAAGAAGAGGAGAATAGACGTGACAAGATCTGAAATTATTGCCGAACCTCAGAAACAAGAGATCATCGTAACACGCGTCTTCGATGCACCGCGTGAGCTCGTATTCAGGATGTACTCCGATTCTAAAGCCATACCCAAATGGTGGGGACCGAAGTACCTTACAACTGTCGTGGAGAAGATGGAGGTTAGAAAAGGAGGTATCTGGCGATTTATTCAACGCGATGCCGATGGCAATGTTCATGCTTTTAATGGCGTCTATCACGATTGCGTTCCTCCTGAGAAGCTTGTCAGGACCTATGAATACGAAGGGAATCCAGGCAAGGTGATGCTTGAAACAGTAACGCTTGAAGCGCTGCAGGAAGGACGCACGAAGCTGACTGCCCACACGGTCTTTCAGACGATGGAGGCCCGCAATTGGATGCTTCGGAACGGAGCGGAAAAAGGAGCGAGCGAGGGCATGGATCGTTTTGCCGAGCTTCTGGCGACTTTAAGATGAAAGGAAATAAAATGAAATGAAAATTCCCATGCAAAAAATCACACCGCATTTGGTGTTCGATCATCAGGCGGAGGAAGCAGTAAATGCATACGTCTCGATTTTTAAAAATTCCAAGATTAGTAACATCACTCGTTATGCAGATGGGCAAGGGGGATCTGCGGGCACCGTAAGAACAATACGTTTTCAACTGGACGGACAGGAACTTATTGCGGTAAACGGAGGACCTTCTTTTACATTCGGCGACGGTATATCGCTTTACGTAAGCTGCGATACGCAAGAAGAAATCGATCATTACTGGGAAAAGCTCTCCGAAGGCGGAGTTAAAGAAGTGTGCGGCTGGCTTAGGGACAAATACGGCGTGTATTGGCAAATCGCCCCGACTATCGCGTGGGAGATGGTTAATGACCCCGATCCCGACAAAGCCCAAAGGGTTGCGGATGCCATTGATCGTATGACGAAGATTGACATCGAAACATTAATTCAGGCTTACCATGGAGCGCAATAGAAGGAGGACTTATATGATCGGAACAACGGTATTAACGATGCATATGTCACTGGATAGTGTTGTCACCGATGAAGATCAATGGATGAAACTTAGCGATGAAATTCTGGAGGAGTATGTCGACTATTACAACAGGATAGATCGGATCGTCGTCGGGGGAAATACCTATGCGCAGTTGGCAGAGTACTGGCAAAGTGCCGAGCAATCCTCCGGGTCCGATCTCGAGCGCTCGATCGCAAAGAAAATAAACGACATTCCGAAAACCGTGATCTCCCGTTCGCTCAAAGATCTTGTGTGGAGGAATTCAGAGCAAATCCTGATCAAAGATAACGAATCTTTCGTACAGGAAATGCTAGCACTGAAGAAAACGGCAGGAATGATCTCCGTCGAGAGCGGATTGAAAACCTGGCAGCTCTTTATCGAGCATGAGCTTTTCGACGACCTTTGGGTGTTCGTTCATCCTGCAATCGCTTCTAGAGGCGAAAGACTATTCGAGTCTTCCGATAAACAGCACGACTTGCAATTAATAAACAGTAAAACCTATAGCAATGGCGTGCTCGGTTTGTACTATAAGAAAAAAGTAATCTGAAGTGGAAATGAAGCTGCGCCGCATCAATATTCAGACAGCCTGAACACCGGCCTCAAAATCTTGCGAAGCCAATAAGCGACTACCGTAGCCGGGCTCCATGTGCCGCGCGTCTTCTGCATGTATTGATCGCTGATGATATAAGTCCGAGTGGAAGCAGGACTCTTCAGCCCGAGCTTCTCCCACTCCGCCGGATCGTTCGAGCCTCCGAGCCTTGCGAGCATATCCGCCGACTCTTGATTTATTCGATCCGGAATTTGCTCGTATGCTTGCATGATTTGCTCATGAAATTCAGCGATCGGATTGCGGCTGGTAATGCCCTCCAAGTGGATGCCTTCGCGAATGTAAGAGACGTATGCCAGATGGTCGGCCCAGCACTTGTCGATATAAAAAAGCCGTACCCGCTGCTCCGATGGGCTCATCGGCTTCTCGCCCGTCAAAATTCGGAGCCGCTCCTCGTATAGAAGACGTCTCTGGTCCTCCACCATATCCGAATAATGGTTCAGTTCCCGGCGGATATGGAAGTTCTGCCCCATAATAACGCGCTGAATATGCGCGATATTGCTCCGGAGCGCCGACTCTTCGAGAGCCTCATCCAGCCTAAGATCGCGATACCTGGGCGGAATCGCTTTATCGATGCCGAACTGAAGGATCAGCTCGTCCTCCAAGCTTACGAAGAATACGGAAGCTCCCGGGTCGCCTTGGCGGCCGGAACGCCCGCGCAGTTGGTCGTCGATCCGCACGCTCTCGTTCACATGCGTACCGATCACGTACAACCCGCCCAGCTTGGCGACAACCTCTGCCTGTGAGGGGTCGCCGCCGCCGAGCCGAATGTCGACGCCGCGTCCCGCCATATTCGTCGATACCGTCACGGCGCCGATTTCTCCCGCTCTGGCGATGATCTCGGCTTCTTGCGCATCGTTTCTCGCATTCAGAACCTGGCAAGGCACGTCGGCAGCCGCCAGCGCCTCCGCCAGCCTGTCGGACTCCCCGACGCTTGACGTACCGATGAGAATCGGACGTCCCGTCGCATGAACGGACGAGATTTCTTGTACAAGAGCCTTGAGTTTAGCCTCTTTATGGGTATAAATCCGGTGCGGATGGTCGATCCGTAGGTTTGGCCGGTTCGGAGGAATTTGCACGACCTGAAGCCCATAAATTTCTTCGAATTCTATTGCGGAAGCTTGCGCGGTAGCCGTCATCCCGCAAATCTTCGGATATAGGCTGAGGAAGTGTTGCAGGGTGATCGTCCCGAGAATTTGCCCGCCGGCCAAGGGCTGCAGCCCTTCCTTGGCCGCAAGCGCGGCTTGCAGCCCGTCCGGCAAATGCCTGTTCTCCGCCACGCGGCCGGTATATTCGTCGATCAGCTCGATCCTTCCATCCCGGACAATGTAATCGACATCTCTTCTCAATAGTGCTTCCGCATGCAGCGCGCAATTTAGCGACGATAACAACTGGCTATTATGGCTTTCGTACAAGTTGCCGCATCCCAGCAGCGACTCCGCCTTCGCAGCGCCCGCTTCGTTCAAATAAACGTTCCGTTCGAACTCGTCGAATACATAATGCTTCCCTTGCTCGAGCTGACTAGCCACTTCCGCGAAACGAACGCCGTCGTTGCCGGAAGAGTCCGGCTCGCCGGCGATGACTAACGGCACCCGCGCTTCGTCGAGAAGCAGGGAATCCGCCTCGTCGACGATGACGTAATGGAAAGGACGATGCACGGTATCGGCTGGATTTAGCGCGATCGCGTCGCGCAAATAATCGAATCCCGCCTCTTTGGCCGTAACATAGGTGATATCCGCGGCGTATGCTTCCCGTTTCTCGGACAAGCTCATGCCCGCTTGAACCGAGTTTACCGTCAATCCGAGGAAACGATAGATCGGGCCCATCCATTCCGCATCCCGATTGGCCAAATAATCGTTAAATGTCAGCACATGAACGCCTTCGCCGGTTAGCGCGTTTAGGTAAGCAGGCATAACGGCGGAGAGCGTTTTGCCTTCGCCGGTATGCTGCTCGATCAGAAATCCCTCGTGCAGAGCGATGGCAGCCATGATCTGGACATCGTATGGCTGTAATCCGAGCGTTCTCTTCGCTGCCTCGCAGGCTAGCGCATAGGCATCAATAAGCAGCTCGTCCAAAGGCGTCCCCGATTGGGCTTCCTTCTTCAACCGGAGAGATTCCGCTTGCAACCGCTTGTCGTCCAATGCCTCCCAATTCCGTTTGCGGATGAGCTCCGCTTTGTCCCGATAGCCTTTCAGCTTATGCCGGGTGTCGCGGTCTTCGAATTTTTGCATCCACTTGACGGCTGCATTCATCGGAATTCGACCTCTCCTTCAAATTACATGATTAGAAGCCATACCCATACCAAGAGCAGAATAGGAACTCCCACGATCGCTGCGATCGCTAGCCGGCCCATCGGTTTGGCCATATTGACGGTCCAGCCCATGCCGTAAGGTTTAGGAACGAAGATCGCCGGATCATCAGGATTGCAATAGGTTATCCCCGATATTTTCCAATATCGATTGTCCTGCGAAGGGATATCTCGTTGCTGATCCAGTCCCCTCGCCCTCAGATAAACGACCATGCCCAGCAGCAGCAGATAGGCCGTAAGCAGGAGCGCGAGCGTTAAATGGATCCACAAGTCCAACTGGAAGGAATAAATCCTGCCCGCTTGGAAGAGCCCCAAGAATACGGTCACAACCAGCGAAATCCCCCATATCGCGAAAGAGTTGATTCGCTTGTACCGAATTTGCTTTTGCAGCGAGCCTTCCGGGTCTTTCGGATCCAGAGACGTTCTTGTTCTGCCGATGACGAGGTTCAGAAGCATAAAAATTCCGGTTCCGATAAGCTGTCCAAAGTTCTCATAGAAGACGGAACCGATGGACTTGGTGGAATACCAGCGATACCAGTCCGGTATTCTGTCCGCGTTCCATTGGATGGCAAATTGAACCGGGATATCGTTCCACTTCACCATGGCGATGATGATGCAAACCGCGATGACGGCCAAGTGAGCACCGAACCATGGCAAGCCGAGCACGGGGGAACGATGCCGTCTGTTCGAGATGCTGGCTGCCCTTCTGTTCTCGACGGGGACTTGCCATCCGCGGGTTGCCTTCAACCGCAGCGCCGATTGTCTGCAGATCGCGATCGCAAGGCCGGAGAGCGGAAATTGAGCGAGAAGGGCGGCCAAAAGGTAGACTAAGGCGTGCGCAGCGTCCAGGTACCGAATCCATGCGAAGCAAGCGGCGGCCACAATCAGCACGAATATCCCCATCAGAATCGTATATTGCACGCGTATTCGACGAACGGCTGGATCCTGCGTATCGGCAGCCGGAATCGGCACTCCAAACAAGAGGGCTCGGGGACCGAAGAAATTCTGTACACCGATCAACAGGGCTTGAAGAAAATATAGGCTCGCGACTGCTATGACAGTTCCATTCATCATCATTGCCCGTCCCCTCCGCGCTTCATAATGGTGTCCCCATACAGTTTTCTGCATTGGGTCACGAAAGCTTCTTCCGTCATTCCGCGCACGGCCGCTTCCGCCGCGAGCGAACGAAGCTGCCGGACCAGCTTGGCCTCGAATTCCGCCGTCACGCCCGGCATCGCGTCCGGCTGGACGACAACGCCCTTCTTCCGGTGCACTTGCAGAAAACCATCCTGCTTCAGCAAGGTATACGACTTATTGACGGTATGGAGATTAATGCCTAGATTCTCCGCTAGATTCCTGACGGATGGAAGCGGATCGCCCGGCTTCAACGCGCCCGAAGCGATCCCTTCGATCAGCTGGTTCATTAATTGCTCGTATAGCGGAGTCTCTGATTGCAGATCCAGCTCGATGAACATGAAATGTCTCTCCTTTTGGCACAGAACAGCGACGCTATCTGTTATATATATTATATAACAGATATACAAAAGGTAGCAATATCCATTTGCGGCAAGGGATGTTGCGCATCGTAAGGGATAAGAAGAAAGCTGGAGTGCCATGGTGTAATTACCTATTTATGCTATTATAGGTGGTGGAAAAGCGATCATCGATAAGGATAAAGGAGTGTCGTACGGATGAAAGTGCAGTTAGAGGGGATTACGATCATGTCGAATGATGTATCCCGGTTGGCTAAGTTCTATCGAGAAGTAATTGGATTTCCTATCGTTGTCGAAGAAAGCCATTATGCCGAATTCGAGAATAACGGCGTTCGCTTCGCGATTTGTTCCAAGGCTTTAATGGCCGATAATACGAACGGGCATCATTCCTTTATTGAAGAACGCAAGGGTCAAGCCTTTGAATTGAATTTTCAGTGCGAGTCGCCGGAAATCGTTCGCGATACGTATAATGACTTCGTTTCAAAGGGAGCTACGCCGATAACGGAGCCGAGATCCATGGACTGGGGCCACACGACGGGGTTCTTCGCAGATCCTGACGGCAACATTCATTCGATCTTTGCGGTCAATCCGATTGCGACGGTAGATGAGTAAATTTTTTAGTATTCGAAATTTAATACAGAGCACGGCGAAAGGGATGCCGTCGCTCTGTATTTTTTTCTTATAAGCTAACATAACCCTGAAGCGCAACAGATCATCTCGTTTATAAATCCGTGTCTTTTTTATAGAACATGCAGTAAACCGGTAAATCGTTGAATTTCGTCTCTCTGCTCAAGGCAAACCCAAACCTTCGATAGATCTTGATATTTTCTTCATTTTCCGTATCCAACGCGATTCCCAATGAGTACCGATCCGCACTTACTGTAGTCAACAGATGGTTCAGCAGGGCCTTGCCGACGCCCTTTCCCTGACTCTCCGGTTCTACTCCAATCATAATAAGGTAATGATGCATCCGTGGAGGTACGGCAGACTTTGTGACTCGCATATAGCCGTTAAGAAGACGCAGCGTTTGCCAGGACAACCGAAACATCAAGGGAAGCACCCTCCCGATCAGCAACAATCCTCCTCTTATACTCCGAAGCATATCTGCTCGCGGCTTTTCTACGACATATGCGCCGAGAAGAATCTCATTCTCAAAAAAGCCTAGCGCTTCTTCATGAAGTAAAAAGCTTTTATCAAACATAAAGGATACGAATGCCGTCACCTTTCTGCTTGCCTTAAGGTCATGCTCGGAATCGCCGAACAAATGCAGAAACAAGGGGTCCCGGGAAAACGCTCTGCTCATCAGGGATACGAACGGGGCTTTATCCGACTTAGACAGCTTAGATATTCGGAGCGAAGTATTCATAGTTCTTCACCGGAGTCACGTCGTGCTTGGCCATAATGATCGACGGCGAAGCTATAGAGCACCTTAAGCATAAACAATAGACTGATAATCAGCATAAACGGCGGTATTCCCGGCAGCATAGGAATGAAGCCGAAGCCGACGGACAAGAGCAAACCCGCAACGAATGGCTGCGAATGCTTGCCGATAAGAGCATTTACGATAAATGCGCCAATTACCGTATAAGCCCAAACCCCCAACGAATTCCAAATGTCGCCGTGAAGAAGAATCGCAACAAGCACGATATGGAAATGTATCGCAATGAATACGATCCGGTTCGTTCTTCTAGCCGCATAAAAGTTGCTGGTTGAAGCCGTAAAATTCGCTATGCATCCGGAAAAAATATCGAATATCAACAATAACGCTGCGGCGCTTCGCCATACCGGCATCTGGCTCGTCATTTCGGGGAAAACCAAATATAGCGCGGAAGTCAGGATTCCGCCAAAAAGCAGGATCGCCAGAATAGACCCAGAGGTCTGTTTTTCACCAAAAACATCATGCAAAAAAGAAGGAATTCGTATTGGTTTCATCTCATTACCCTCCTCAAAAATTAACGTTTGCAATAGTCATGTAGTAAATATATAAAATTACTACAAAATTATTATAACTACATCATTTCGCAAATTCAATGTTTTATACTGATTTTATTGAAATACTCTACAACTTTGGTTACAGTACATATGAGGTGAAGAGGATGGACGGCTTCGAACGACGAAAACAGAAAAAAATAGAGCAAATACACAACGCGGCCTTTGAACTATTTTTCAAATATGGCCTTCAGAAGGTTAGCGTGAATGAGATCGCGCATAAAGCGAAGGTTTCCCCCGCTACCATATATAACTACTTTAAGACGAAAGAACAGCTCTATGCCGATACGCTAATGAACTGGATGGACAAGCGGTTGGCCGAGTGCGAGGACATACTTGATTCCGGGCTATCCTTTCCTGAGAAGACTAAGGAGATCATGCTCTTGGAGGCCAGAAACTTAAAAATGTTGGCGGATGAGTTTCAGAAAGCCCCATCCTCTGAGTTAAGTGGATTGATGCAAATGATGGAGGACTATAGCGAGCAAAAGGTCGAGCACTTTTTCAGAAGGTTTGTCGAGCTCGGGAAACAAGAGGATTATATTCGTAAAGATCAGACGGAAGAGTTGACGATGCGCTACTTCACGATGTTCAAAAATGAGCTGGGCCGGCAGTGGGAGGCTTCGAATCAAGAACGGACAACCCTAAGCATAGATCAAATGGTGGAGTTGTTCTTCTATGGGTTAGCAGGACGGGGGCAGTAGCAGGCATAGTCTTAGCCGGAGGGGCTGTAATAGGTTGCTGGCGAGCGACCTGTTCGGTCCTCTTTGGCGTGCTCGGGCAACGGGGAGCAAAGAAGAAGCCGAGCAAATTTTTTGAAGACCTCATTTCTTACCCGTATCTTTTGATGGATTTTTATCGTTAATAGGTTGAAAATCAGGTTAAGGAGAGTGTTGATCTACTATGGAAAAAATCGTCGCATTTGTATCCGCCATCTTCATTCCGGTAACCGACATTACACGTTCAGCGGAGTGGTATGTTCGAATGTTCGATCTGGAGACGATTGAGAAGACCGATTATCGGGTCGGACTCGCGTTCCCTAACGGTCAAACATTGGTCATATTATGGAAAGTGGAGAAGCCGCAGCCTGTCCAATTCGATACCGGCAAACACCCGATACCTTACTTCAATTTCACTTCGTACGATATTGACCATTCGTACAGACAGCTTAAGGCAAAGGGAGCGGAACTAAGCGAAATCCACGAAGAGGATGGGCACAGGTTTTTCCAAGCATTCGATCTGGATGGAAATCCCGTCGATATCGTGGAAGAGACGGGGCAGACGCCGTATTTTGCTCACAAGAATAAGATTCGGAAGCAACAATAGTGCCGCAAATGAAGGAGTCGATTATGAATGGCGATAACGGGTTGGGTAAATAAAATTACCGAAATTACTTTGTTTGTGGAAGACTTGCAACGGTCGAAGGCTTTCTACCAAGAGACTTTCAAACTTTCGATCCGATATGAAGACAGATCCTGCGCGGTGTTCGATTACGGTAATACATGCATTAATCTTTTAGATCTGTCGAATGCCCCGGAGCTAATTGAACCGGCGAAGGTTGGTCGAGTCGGAGATGGCGCACGTTTTCTGTTCACGATCCAAGTGCCGGACGCCGATCGGGTATGCGATGAATTGAAAGCGCGAGGCGTTAAGTTGCTGAATGGACCGATAACGCGTCCTTGGGGGCGGCGGACGGCTTGTTTTGCCGATCCGGACGGGTATTTGTGGGAGATAGCGCAGGTGATCGAGTGAAAAGGGGTTTGGTGGGGAGTGGATCGAAGTATTGAACGATTCTCACCGTCGGACGAGGGATACGAGACGTTCGCGGAGATGACGCTTCCGCTGCAGAGCGATCTGAGACGGTATTGTCTGGCTAGGACCGGCTCGGCTTGGGATGCGGACGATTTGCTGCAGGAAGCGCTTATTAAAGCCTATCGTTGGCATACCCGGTTCCCGAACAGGGAAATCACGAAGCCCTTTCTGTTTCGGATTGCCGCGAACGCTTGGGTAGATATATGCCGCAGCCGCCAACTGCAGCCGCAGGCAGGGCAGCTCGAAGAGCACCTGGTCGGTTCTTATGACGAATGGAGCAGGTGGGATGTGCGCGAGGCGCTCGAACTGTTGTCCGATCGGCTAGAACCCAAGCAAGTCGTTCTTATCTTGCTGATCGACGTCTTTCACTTTACCGCGAAGGAAACGGGAATGCTGTTCGGTCAATCCGAGGGCTCGGTGAAAGCGGCCCTGAAGCGGGCGAGGACAAGGCTGAAGACGGCGGTTGAGCGCCACCCTGAATGTTGGGACGATTCCGCGATTACAGCTCCAAGCCGCGGTCTTAGCATCGAGGTGTTCGAAGCGTTGGTCGATGGCTTTCGGCGAGCGGACCCCTATGCGATTTTCCGTTCGTATCAGACGATGATAGACGATGGTTCCGTGGTGGATCGGATCGAATTGCGCGGAAGCACGCTTTATTTTACCATCATCGACCCTGACGGCCATGTGTTGACGATAACGGAGAAGTTGAAACGGTCAGATGAACAGGAATATTCGACATTCGAGGAGTGATAACGTTGTTGGAAGTGCTGCGGCAACAATACGATTGGATCCGACTAGCTAGACAGAACATGTTCGCTTTCATGGAAGAGCTTCCTCCTCGGCTATTGCATCAAACGGTTCCCGGTTTTGGGCGCGGAACGATTATGCGAACCCAATGTCATGTCGTCGACAGTTATCGATTCTGGTTGGAATCTTATGCGTTTAAGAGGATAAACGAGCATTGGGATATTTCCGTACACGAGATCGAACGCGCCGACGTGAAGTACGCCCGCGCAAGATTCGCGGAAGCGGATGAGCTCGTACAACGGTTCTTGAACGAGTATCGAGATCGTTGGTCCGAACCTATCGAGCAAGACGAGAGCTGGCAAGGTTACCCGAAGTCGCCTACTCCTCTGCTGCTGTTTACCCATGTGGCGACGCATGAATTCCATCACAAAGGCCAAATCGTATCGATGGCGAGGCATCTGGGCTGCCCGCCTCCGGCCGACGATCGTTTAGGCGGACTGTTCACCTGATTCAACACGGCTTGACGGATTCGTTCTACTGGAATAGAATAAAAGCATCTCATTCTACTTCAATAGAACAGATGCGAGGTGCCTTCTATGAGTATTAAGCTGTTCGACAGCGAGCTTCACATTATGGAGATTTTATGGAAGGAAGGCGATACGACGGCTAAGAGGATTGCGGAGATCACGAAGGAGAAAATAGGGTGGAGCAAGACGACGACTTATACCGTCATCAAGAAGTGCCTCGATAAAGGAGCGATTGAGCGGAGAGAGCCGAACTTCGTTTGTTGCGCGCTTGTGACGCGAGAACAGGTGCAGGAGCACGAAACAACGGAATTGATCAATAAAATGTACAATGGCGCTCCCGACAGGCTGATCGCTTCTCTTCTAGGGCAGAAAAAGCTGACGTCTGAGGAGATTAGCCGCTTAAAACAATTGATCGAGAGATTGGAGTAAAGCGGGCATGTCGTTAATGGATATGAGCGTGTCGGCTTCTCTCTTCATCCTAGCGGTTGTCTGTTTTCGTTTCTTGTTATTGCATAAAGTTCCGAAAACGACCTTTATTATTCTCTGGGGAGTTGCGTTGCTGAGGCTGCTGGTCCCGATTCCCGTTCAATCGCCATTCAGCGTCTATACGGCAGTCAACGAATTAGGCAGGATGTTTACCGTACAAGAGAGCCTTCCCCTAGAGCAAAGCCCGCCCATATCAAATGGTCAAACGATTACCATGCCATTCATGACAGAATTTATGATCGAACCGGTCGTACCGCCGGAGCCGGCTTCATCCCTATCGCCCTGGGTGCTTATATGGCTTATTGGTTGCACGTTATGCGCTTTATCTTTTATAATCCCGCATTTAAGGTACCGAAACCGTTACAGCTGCTCGCTTCCGATGAATAATGAGTTCATCCGAGAGTGGCAGAAGTCGAACCCGTTAAGGCGAAAGGTACATATCCGGCAGTCGGATGCCATTTGGACTCCCCTCACCTATGGCGTTTGGCATCCCGTGGTCCTGTTGCCGAAGTATATCCACCATACCGATACCGAACAACTCGAGTTTATCCTTGCCCACGAGTACACGCACATCAAACGATTCGACACCCTCAAGAAGTGGCTGCTCGCTGCCTGCTTGTGTATCCATTGGTTCAACCCTGTCGTGTGGGTCATGTACATCCTTGCCAACCGCGACATCGAGCTCTCCTGCGATGAAACGGTCGTAAGGACATTTGGGGAGAAAAAGAAACCTGCCTATGCGATGGCGCTTGTCCGTATGGAAGAAAAGAAAAGCGGGCTGTCGGGATTGGCGAGTCATTTTGCTAAAAACCCGATCGAAGAAAGGATTGTATCGATCATGAAAACGAAAAAAATCACCATATCGACGATGCTTCTCGCTATGGCGATCGTGGCCGGAACCGTTACGGTTTTTGCTACCTCCGCCCGGGACCGAACAGAAGCGGCTCCCGAAGTCGAGAGGCCTGCGGCCGAAGCTGTACCTGCCTTGTATCAAGGCGAATCCACGACGGAATTAATGCCGATAGATTTATCCTTCAACCAATCGGACGTGCCGGAGTTGATGGATCGGCTGCGTGCTTCAGAGTATAAGGCCGTTTATACGGACAACGAGATGGCTCTGCGCATAACGCAGGACAACTCAATATGGATTCGGAAGAACAATGGGGCAGCTTGGAAAAAATACGATACAGATCGCGTTGATGCAACAGATTTTGCCGACTGGCTTCTAAGAAACGATCCGATTCCGGGCTACTCCATGAAAGAACTCCAGAGACGCTTGGCAGACGGAGCAGAAGTCAATCATATCGCACTTGGAGACGGCAAAGAAATGTATGTTATCATAGACGGCAGCGGTGTACAGATCGAGCTTGTTCAGCGAGAAAAAACAGCCTCCGTCCTGGTTGACGGACTAAGGATGATGATTACCTCCGAGAGTCACCCCTATCGTATATCGGAACAGCTGTTGCAGTCGTTTTATGACTTATTAGTCTCCAGCAATATACTGACCAAAACTCAAGCAGAACAAGATTATTCGGAGAGAATACAGTTTCTTAAAGACAACGATGATATCTTTACGTTGACGAGTTAAAGGGAACTCGCGGATTTTCGAATCGCAAAACCGTCAGCGTCCGAGAAATAAGTACTAGATGTTCCAAGAATCGAAACAGCAGCAGTCAAGGACAAGAAAATAAAGTCCTAAACTGCTGCTGTATCACTTCACTCTTTCGGAAATATTTTTACTTATTTCTTCAGGATTTTCAACACCAATGATCAACTTTGATATTTTGAACTTACCAACTTGAAAGCTATTCAAATCTAAATGAAGAGTTTCAAGCTCATTTTCAAAAAAGTGGAGTTGATAACCACCATTTGATCTAAATAACCCGCTTCTCATTCCTCCAAATGAAGCACCATATAGTTTAAAAGCATTTGGTATCGGTCTACCTGTTGTTATTCCCTTGATTGAAGAGTATGGAATTTGCAACCCTTTATCTAATTTTAAATAGGGGGTGTTTCCAAGGTCGATATTTACGTAGGTTTCCATTAGTTGAATTTTACGTTCCATATTTTAAATCCCCCATTTTCAAATAATCCAAAAACCTCTTTTATTCATAATAGTCTAAGCTCTGCCCGTTAGCATAATGAAGCATCGTCATGTCAATCCACTTTCGACAGCGCCTTGATGAACGCCTTCATCGCCGAGTATTCCGACTCCGCCGTCCAGTTCTCTATCTCCGTTTTTTCCCCGCCGAAGCAAACTCGCAGCGCCTCTTTCAGCTTCGAGAAGTAGGAATCGTCGTTCGAGTCCTGGCTTTCCTCCTTTAAACCTTGAACAAGATCGCTCCAATCCGGGTTGTTTTGGTCGTAATAGGACCGTTCCGGATACTGAAGCGCAAGCTCCTCGGCCGTATCCAAGGTGCCGGACAAATAAATGACGCTCGCGAGATAGGTGCCGATGAATCGATTCGAGGGATCGTTCTCTTGGGCTTGCCGAAGCTGCGCCGCGCCCTCTTGAACTCTCCCTTGCTTCAGCAGCAGCTTTCCGTAATAGGCTTGAGAGTAGCTTTCCACCCTTCCTTGCCGGGCTTCCTTTAGCATGCCGTAGTAATGGTCGACTTGGGACCAATCTTCGACGCTTCCATAGTATTCGATCAAGGGGAAAATGTCGTTGCCGGTATCGTCGACGCTTGCGAGCTTCTCAAGGTACGTTACGGAAGCCGCGTCAAGAGGCCGCTTAGCGTCCGTGGCGTTAATCCTCAGAAGTTTAACCATCATCCGAAGGCTATGCTCATCTTGCTCATCCCGCTCATAAGCTGCTTTGTACTCGACCAAGGCTTCGTCCATGCGACCCTCCAGAAGCAGCCGATCGGCGTCGGTAAGCGTGCGCTCCTTCAGATAGAAGAAAGGGAGGGGCCCCATGGTCTGCTCGTTCAAGTTCAAGCGGTACCCGTTGCTCCGCGTCAACAGCTTCCCGTCGGCATCGTAGGCTTCCACGTTCCAGGAGAACCGGCTGGACGGATCGGCGTACCCGAGAAGATTGGAGGGATCCGGAATGTCCTTGTCTCCGAATTTTTTATAAGAATAGCCGCTTTCAACGCTGTAGAGCGTTTCGAGGGGAATCTCGATGGAATTGCTCTCGATATGGTCCTTAATCCTGTTTCCTACCGTACCGTTTTCGATGGGAAAAGTCCCGTTCAGAGTGTAATAAGCAGCTCCTTCGACAGGCTCCCATTCGAATGTGACCGTCTTGCCGGTAATGATTTGCTGGTCCACCGGGGAGCGCAATTGTATCAGCCTTTGCAAGGTAATATCCCGGGTCAGATGTTCTCCTCCCCGAAGGTCGATCCACTCCTCGTCGTGGCTTACCGGTAGAGTCCAACCGTCGATTTGCTCGAAGCCCAGGCCGATGTAGATCACGTAACTGCCGGGGGCAACGCCTTTGAACGCAAAGTTGCCCTCCGCATCGGTCAAGGTCTGGTAAGGCTCGCTTTCGATCAGGCTATGGTAGACGTCCCTGCTGCTTCGCAAGTACACCCCGATGCCCGCCATCGGCTGGCCGTCGCTTCGTTTAATGGTTCCGGATACGCTTGATTTCGTATCGTCGCGCTGTTCCATGATCCGGGTTTGGAGCTTCGCGATATTGTCGTTAAGATACGTGCCCTTCTGGTTCGGCTTTTCGCTCAATTCGGTCAACAACCGCTCCGCCGTCTCGAATTGTTCGGCATCCGCATAAATCTTCGCCCGGGCGAATTTAAGCTCTCTTTTCTGATTATCGTAACCGCCCGTCAGCCTTTGTTCCGTCCGCTCCAGAGCCCGAATCGCGTCTTCGGTCCGGCTTAGAACGAGATATTCGAAGGCCAATTGCTTCGCCGCTCTAACCAAATAGCCATCGGCCGGACCGCCTTCGACATAGGCTTCCAAGTACTTGATTCTCTCCTCGCCCGTCCAGCGCGGCGCATCCGGATACGAGGTTGCCGTAGAAGAGTAGAACGTCCCGTCTCCCGCTATGACGTCGAATCTCGTTAGGCTCATGTCCGAGCCGTTCTCGATCATGTAACGTCGGATAAGCTCCCACTTGTCGCCCCCGGACGAGGCATCGATTACTCGAAGCAGGTCATTCTTTCCTCCGGATGTCCCTTGCTCGAAATGCTTTTTGGCCATCGCGACGTCGATCCTGGGCATCACGATCAGCTGAAGTAAGATAAACGAGGCGCATAAGGCGACGGCGAGCGCGAAGAGATGCTTAACTTTGATCTTTAATTTCAACGCCTTCCACCGCCCTCTCGTAATCGTCCTTCCAGTAGGTATTGCCTCCGGCTTCCACGAGCTGCCTTCCGGAGCGGGGCATATCCCCCGCCGTCTCCCCTTTACCAGTCTCCTCTTGCAACTGGGCAACGAGGAAAATCGCCAGCAGCACGGCGAAGCTAGCGCCTATCGGAATAAGCGGCAGTTCGAGTTCGTAATTCCACAAAGCCCGCAGCTTGGCCCGCCATGAACGGGGATGGGTGCGATCCAATACTTCCGCGCCTCTAAGAAAACGCAGGTCCCCCAGCTCTTCCTCCAACCTTCTCCTAATGAACTCTTGCTCTTGCTCCGGCTTCATTCCCATCCTCCTGTTCCTCCAGCATGAGCTTCAGCTTCGCCCTGCCTCTCGCAAGCCTGGCCTTCACCGTATTTTCGTTGCTGCCCGTTTGCTCCGCGATCTCGGCCACGGTTAATCCGTTGTAATAAAATAACGCGATAGCCTCGCGATATTTGTAATCCAGCTTAAGCAGCGCTTCGCTTAACTTCTCGTTGCGCCAGGCGTCGATCAAGAGCTCCTCCGGGCCCGGCTCTTCTTCCGCGATCATCTTTTCCACATGGGGAAGAGGCAATATTCGGGTCCAGCTCCAGGTGCGCATTTTCATCCGGCATCGGTTTACGGTAATTCGCAGGAGCCAGCCGTGAAGCCGGTCGGGATCTTGGAGCTGGTCGATCTTGCGGTAGGCCTGAATGAACGTATCCATGACCGCTTCTTCCGCGGCATGCTTGTCTTTGACCAATAAGTAGGCCGTACGCATCAGTTCGTTGCCGTACCGCTCCATTAACGCCCGAAGCGCGGCCTCGTCTTTATTCCTCAAGCCCAGAACGATATCCAGAGAGCATCCTCCTTCCCCTATGTAAGATGCTTCTCGAACGGCTTCGGTTGCGAAAATAAGGTAAATCATTAGGGCAGGTCGAAATAATAATGAAGAGAGGAGGGGAAAGGATGAGAGCAATCGTATATACCGAATACGGATCGCCCGATGTTCTTCATCTGCAAGAGGTGGAGAAACCCGTACCCAAGGACAATGAAGTGCTGGTGAGAATCTTCGCGACAACGGTAACGGCGGGGGACTGGCGCATGCGGAAGGCCGACCCGTTCCTAGCAAGATTATTCAACGGCCTCCTAAAGCCCAAAAAAGTAAAGATATTAGGCTTTGAGTTAGCCGGGGAAATCGAAGCCGTAGGCAAAGACGTAAGGAAATTTCGGATAGGCGATGAAGTTTTTGCTTTTTGCGGTTTCGGCTTCGGCGCATATGCCGAGTATAGATGTCTGCCGCAAGACGGAATAGTGGCGATCAAACCGACCAATTTGACCTATGAGGAGGCCGCCGCCGTTCCTATCGGGGGAATAACCGCGCTGAATTTGCTTAGAAAAGGTAATATCGCGAGCGGAATGAAGATTCTTGTTTACGGAGCATCCGGAAGCGTGGGGACTTATGCGGTACAGCTTGCCAAATCCTTGGGGGCCGATGTGACGGGGGTATGCAGCACCGCGAATCTTGAGATGGTGAGAGCTCTAGGAGCGGACAGGGTATTGGATTATACGAAAGAGGATTTTGCGGCGAGCGGAGCAAGGTACGATTTAATCCTGGATGCCGTCGGGAGAAAAATATCGAAAATCGCAAAGTCGGCATGCAAGATCGCGCTTCGTCCGAACGGAAAACACGTGAGCGTTGATATGTCGCAAAAACCACGCGTTGAGGATCTACTCTTCCTCAAGGAGCTTATCGAGACCGGCAAAATCAAACCGGTCATCGATAGACGATACTCGTTCGAACAGATTCCCGATGCCCATCGCTATGTCGAACAAAAGCATAAGAAAGGTAACGTAGTCGTGACGGTCAGGGAATGACGCGTGGGGCCGCAACAGGTTGGCGGTTGGCTGCCTGTTACGGCCCGTCTTGGTGTTCTAGTTCGCCGACTTGCTACTCTACTCAACGGCTTACTGCAGGTTGCCTTGAATTCTCTGCATGAACTCCTCCGCGGCGCTGTACCCAAGCTGCTTCAGATACCAATTGTTCGCCGCCGCTTCGATCAGTCCGGCGACGTCGCGCCCGGGCTGCAGGGGAATCTCGATATGCGGGATCTTCACGCCCAGGTATTCGGTGAATCGGGGCTCCAGCTCCAGCGCGTTGCTGAGTTCCCCCTCTCGCCAGGTCGTCAGCTCGATGTCGAGCACGATGCGCGTCTCGTCCTGGAACGCGCGGCGCCCGTACTGGCGCACGACGTTGATCAGGCCGACGCTTCGCAGCGCGAGGAATTCGCGGGTCGTCTCGTTGTGCGTCCCGAGCAGCAGCGCCGGGCCGAGCTTCTTCAGCACGACGATATCGTCCGCCACGAACCGGTGGCCGCGGCGAATGAGGGTGTGCGCCGTCTCGCTTTTGCCGATGCCGGACTTGCCCCGGAGCAGGACACCGATGCCCGATACGTTTACGCAGACGCCGTGAATCGACTGCTCCGGGGCCAGCGCCTTCACCAGGAATCCGTCCAGCTTCGCGATAAATTCCGTCGTCGATTCGTTCGTCCGCAGCAGCGGGATGCCTTCCTCGTCGCAGAATTTCTTCAGATAGGGCAGCTCCTGTTGGCCCGCCGTCACGATGAAGCAGGGCGGGTGGTACTTGACGATGTTGCCGATATGAAGAAGTCGCTCCTCGACGCTTTGCTGCAGCAGATACGTGATCTCCTTGCGGCCGAGCACCTGCACCCGTTCCATGGGGAAATATTCGAAGTAGCCGACGAATTCCAAGCCTGGGCGATGCGCGCGAGGGCGCGTGATCTTCCGGTCCAGGCGTCCGGCGCCGGCCAGCACCTCCAGCTTGAATTGATCCGCGAGACTCTGTACGGTGATGGACTTCACGCGGGCAACCTCCTTTGACGGCGTCATATCCGTTCCGTATTATTCTACTTACCCGATTTATTCTACGGCAAGAAGGCTTATTCCTGCGCAAGACCGCCGACGGGCAAATATGAAAAATACACCGTCCTATAACCCTAAGGCATAGGCGGTGTATTTGGGCGTCCAAAAGTCGACCCGGAGTCCGCATCAAGCTCAATCGATCCATCCGACCAACTGAAGCACCGTTATCGCAAGCTCGCTCACGATCAGAAGGACGATGACCCATTCGACGAACAAGCCGCGAGTCGAGTGGCTGATCGTCGAGAAACCGTCCATAATCCGGTAGAGCACCTCGGTCTTGCTCTTGATGATCGCGTACCGGTCGTTCATCTCGAAGAACTCCATCATGCGGTCGTAGAACTCGCCCGCGCTGCTGCTGGCCCACGTAATGTCCGGCTTATCGAGGATCATGATATAAGAGATCGTATTGTACTCATGCCGCATGATCGCGGCCGTCGTGCGCGCCAGTTCCTTCTTGCCGAGCCGCAGATTGCTCTTGTCAAGGCGGTCGATCATGTTCTCCAGCTTGTCGTGGATCTTGCCGAGCTGCTCCTCGATCTTCTCCAACGCGGCCGACTTCGCCAGCACCGTCGCGATCAGCTCCTGATGGAAGGGTTCGATCTCGTTGACGACGACGTATTCGTCGGTCAGCTCCGTTACGCCTCCGGCATCCACGCGAAGACGGTAATCGTCCGTATAGCGGTCCGCATCGCCCTCGTCGATGTTCGGCTCGATCGTCCGCAGATAACGAACGAAAGGCAGAAACCCTTCTTTAGCTTCGTCGTTCACGAAGACGACGCTGCCGAACGAGAAGACGAGTACCTGCTGCGATTCGTCGACTTTCCTCTGCAGGATTTTCTCCAGCGCCCCGCCCTGCAAGATGAGCGGCTCCTCCCACGTGAACTTCTTCGGGATTCCGCAATGAATGGCGATTTTATTCAGATCGATTTCGTTTGTGATGGCATAAGCCTTGAACGTAATGTCCTTCATTTTGTTCACTCTCTCCGATTCGTATGGATTATTTTAGCATACCATTTCCCTGCAAATGTATGATAATTGTTTACTTAACGTATTTTTACCCTCGCTTAACGCAATTCCACACGTCCGTTTACGATCAAGGCTGCTTGACTAATCCAAGTAGAAAGCTATTATAGTTAACTCTAACTATAGGAGGAAAAACAACATGTACACCATTAAAGAAGTTTCGGAGGATACCGGAATTAGCTCTTACACTCTCCGTTATTATGAACGGGAAGGAATCCTGCCGTACGTCAAGCGCGACTCGAGCGGCAATCGGTTGTATGACGAGGAGAGTATGGAGTGGTTAAATTTTATTTTGGCGCTGCGATCGACAGGCATGCCGCTTGCCGAGATCAAGCATTATGTAGATTTATACCAGGAAGGCGAAAGTACGCTCAATATGCGTAAACAAATGATGCTCAAGCATAAGGAAAAAATAGAGAAGAATCTCTCGGATACTTTGAAGTATTTGGAACAAATCAATTACAAGCTGGCGATTTACGATATGCAAGAAAAAGGGTTGGCCAAGATGCTGCCCTAAGTCGGGTGCAACGTTCCGTAAGCCAAGAGCGGCCCCCAAACTCGTTTTTTGGTTAGAGTATACTGAAAGATTATTTGCCTTGTGTTTGCCGAATTCTATCGTTGATTGTTCTTCAAATTTCTCAAAATAGGCCTGGATCCAAGGTTTTTTCCCCTTAAACCATTTCTTTTGCCGATGCTTGACTTACAGTTAACTCCACTTGTTAACCTAAAATCATGCCAACGGTAACTGGCTAAAAACGAACAAAGGGGAAATACGCATGAATTCGAAAGTAGCAATCGTCACAGGCGCCAGCAGCGGAATGGGGGCGGCTACGGCCAAGCTTCTCGCCCAACATGACATTAAAGTCATGCTTGCCGCTCGCCGGGAAGAACGTTTGCAGCAACTGCAAGAAGAAATTCGGAGAGCGGGAGGCGAAGCCAGCTACAAAGTGACCGACGTCACCTCGTATTCCGATGTGAAATCGTTGGTCGATGAAACCGTTAAATCCTACGGACAAATAGATATCTTGATCAATAATGCCGGAATCATGCCGCTTTCATTCTTCAAGAATTTAAAGGTCGATGAATGGGAGCGAATGATCGATGTGAACATTAAAGGCGTTCTCTATGGGATGGCAGCGGTATATAGGCATATGGAACAACGCAACGAAGGGCACATCATTAATTTCTCGTCCATTGCGGGGCATATCCTCTTCCCTTCGAGCTCTATTTATAGCGCAACCAAGCATGCGGTACGGATTTTAACGGAAGGCATGCGCACTGAATTGGGAGCGAACCAGAACATTCGGACCACTCTCATCTCCCCCGGCGCCGTAGAAACCGAGCTGTACGATACCATTACCGACAACTCGATTTATCCGGCATTGGAGAAATTGGGCAGCCGGGATTGGAACCAGCTTGACCCCGGCGACATTGCCAGAACCGTACTGTTTGCGATTCAACAGCCCGCTCACGTGACGATTAACGAACTGATCGTTCGCCCCACGTCGCAAAGCTTGTAAAACAAAACGATCGCCGCCCAATTTCCGGAACGGAACCGTTGGGCGGCGACACCTTAACCTCTTATTTCCATTGGACTTCGAATCCCCGCCATGGGTTCTCCTAAGATGAAGTCGTCGATGTTTTTGCGTTGCTTTTCCTTAAAGAGAAGACGGCCGATAGGATAGCCAGAATAACGATCAGCCCGCCTACCCAAGTATTCGTCGTGACCGAATAATGATTGACGATCAGCCCCCCGACGATAGAACCTGCCGCGACTCCTATGTGCAACGACGATGTATTGAAGCTTAACTGGATATCCGAAGATTCCGGAGCCGTTTGGATCAGGTAGCTTTGAATGGCGGGACTTGGAGCCATGTTGAATGCGCACCAGACTACGACTACGATAAGCAATAGAAAGATAGAACTCGTCGAATACGGCAATAAGAAGATAGCCAGCGCATGCAGCAGGAGAGTGACGATAATCGTCCTGCCGTTCCCGAGTTTGTCCGAGGACCATCCTCCAATCCAACCTCCGGCTATCCCCGCTAATCCATATACGAACAGAACAAGACTGATCATGTTAGTGGACAGACCCATCGTCTCTTGCAAAAAGGGCGTGACGTAGGCGTAGATGGTGAATTGGCCGGTCATCTGCAGGATCGAGATGGAATGCGCGGATAAGATTTTGGAGTTCTTCAGCGTTCGAAGCTGATCTCGCAACGGGATACCCGGACGCGGAGCAACCTGCGGAAGATATCTTCGGACGGCCCAGGCAACGATCAAAGTAAGGCCTCCGACTAAAACAAACGTGGAGCGCCATCCCCACAGTTCCCCGATGAACGTACCGATAGGGACGCCGAGGACAAGAGACGCGCTTATTCCCATAAAGATAATTCCGATCGCACGACCTCTTGATTCGGGCGCAACGATACTTGAAGCCATAACAATGGAAAGAACAACGACAATCGAGCAGCTTGCCGCAAGGATAATCCGCGAGATAAGAAGTACCGTAAAGTTAGGACTGAGGATAGATATCAGATTCCCCGCGAAAAAGACAAGCATGGCGGCGGTCAATAATTTTCGGCGCTCAACCTTAGAAGTTAGGGTGATGAGGATGGGGGAACCAAAAGCAAATACTAAAGAATAAACCGTGATCAGTTGGCCTGCGGTTCCTACGGAAACGTTCAGATCTTGTGCGATCATATCGATTATTCCGGCAATGACGAGCTCGACCGTGCCTACTACAAAGGAGGCGATTGCTAAAATCCAAATCCGTTTATCCATTTCAAACTCCTTGTCTACTGGGATGCCTTTATTTTCACACCGTTTCCTTGCATGCCAGTAGACGAATTGTTGCGCGTTATTGCCTAATCCTATCAATCGGATTGATTTCTAACCCGAAGAGTGATTATGATAAAATCCGTAGAAGGCTTGGCGGAAGCGGGAGGAGGGTCGAAGTGAACAGTCACGAGGAATTGTCTAAATTAATTGGGAAATTCGCAGCCGACGACGGGGTTCATTCCACGGTAATCCCCTCGCTTGAACTGATTCGCAGTTCCACGACCACATTGCCCGTACTCAGGGTTCATGAACCGGCTCTTTGCATCGTCGCTCAGGGCTCTAAGGTCGTTATGCTTGAACAAGATCGTTTCTCCTATGGACCTTCCAATTATTTGGTCGTATCGATGGACTTGCCGATCTCTGCCCAAATTACGGAAGCTTCCCTTGATAATCCGTATTTGTGCATACGCCTTAAGCTTGATCCCTTGCAGATTCTTGATATTTTGAGGGAATCTTCTGCTCCGTCCATCAAGAAGAAGGGGATGCGAAGGGGCATATTCGTATCCGAAACGAACCCATCTCTCCTGGATGCCGCGATAAGGCTCGTCCGTCTTCTGGAGACGCCCGAGGACGTCCCTATTCTTGAACCGTTAATCCTTCGCGAACTTTATTATCGAATTCTGAAGGGAGAGCAAGGGGAGTATCTCAAGCAGATTGCGCGGGACGGGAGCAGCATGCAGCGTATCGTAACGGTCATTCGTCGGATCAAAAACAACTATGCGGAGCCTTTGCATACCGAGGAATTAGCGAATTCCGTCCATATGAGCCCCGCATCGCTATTCCGCCATTTCAAAGAAGCGACGGCCATGAGTCCGCTTCAATATCAGAAGAAGATCCGTCTTCTGGAAGCAAGGCGCCTATTGTTATCGGAAGCCGTAGATGCAGCCGAGGCAGGATTCCGAGTGGGCTATGAAAGCCCATCCCAGTTCAGCCGCGAATACCGAAGAATGTTCGGAATGCCTCCCATTAGCGATATGAAACAATTGCAATCTCCCTTAAAGATCAAATATTGACGGATGAGATAAACATGATAGAATGAAACGGGTCCAATTCGGATCGGAAAAGAATGCGGGAGGCTTTAGCAGGTTCGATGAACATCAAGACGATAGCGATTTGCTTCTACATCATGGTTATTTACTGGTTTTCGCTTCATATCTCGTTTCTGGATACGTTGTTTTTCCCGACGCTTGGCGCCTTCGGCTTCTTGTTCCTGTCTCGTTCCTTCCAGCACAAGGAGCTTGTCCGAATTACGATAGGGGCCTTCGTGTCCGCCGTCATCGGAACCTTGCTGGTTTACGTTTATCCGAGCTCCATTTCGGTCTTTATCAATGTCCTGATCACCATGCTGCTGATCAATAAATTCAAATGGAATGCGCCTCCGATCGTGGCCATTTCCCTGATTCCGTTCTTCTCGCATTCGACCCATCGATGGGTGATTCCGCTCTCCGCCTGCGCCGTGCTGGTCGGCCTTATGCTGACGCTGTTCGTCGCGGAGCGCGTCGACAACAAGTTCGGACACTTGATCGCTTTTCCGAACAAAAAAAGACTGCGAGCCGACTCCGACTCGCTCGATCTATCGGCGTAAGCCGATTTTTTTTATGCTTCGACGGCCTGCGTCTGCATTAACTCGTATATTTTGCGGGCCGTGTTGACGTTGCGGACGGTGACTTGCCGATAGAGCTTCGTGCCGATGATCTTGCTCATGCCGCTCTTGGAGGCATTGATTTTATCGTACGACCATAGAATCGCCCCCGGAGCATAAAGGACCCGATCGATCCCCGGTTTGATGTGCAGCTCCTCCAGTACGGACTCCCGGTCGTATTCCTCCCACAGATAAAGAACGTCGCTCTTCATGTTCGCGTCGTTCGTCCAGTCTTCGGGAAGCTTGTCCATGATATTTCGGATTTGGTCCAAGGTTCGTATCATCACTCGGATGCTAAGCCCGAAATCCGCGAGAATGGCATCCTCCAGCTTGGAGGCCAATTCCTCCGAAGAGCGAAGCTCGTCCGAGAAAACGATGTTGCCCGAGTTGATATACGTAACGACTTGAGAGAGTCCCAGCCCTTCGAACGTGCGTTTGAGCCGCTTCATATCGACCTTATTGTTGCCGCCTACGTTGATTCCCCGCAGCAAGGCCACGAATACCATCGTTGTTCCTCCAATTCATACCCTCATTTAGTTAAAGTATACAATTATTATAGGGGGAAGAAACAGGAAGAAACAATGAAACGGAGAGCATGGCCCAGGCGTAATAAGTAAAGCGTGTATTGCGTGCTGCAATAAGGCAATACTTGCAAATAACGGCTCCATTTATTCGCGGAAAGGTGTTGGGGATGGCACAAACCGAAGAGCATAAGAGCAAGAATTGGCGAAGGGATATTATTCTCTTCATGAGCAGTCAAACCATATCGTTGTTCGGATCCGCGTTAGTCCAGTATGCGATCATGTGGTACGTGACGCTCACGACCGAATCCGGCCTTATGATGACGCTATTTATCCTTTGCGGGTTCATCCCGACCTTCGTGTTATCGCCGTTCGCGGGGGTATGGGCGGACCGGTTCAACCGCAAGAATCTGATCATGTTGGCCGATGCTATGATTGCCTCCGTAACTCTGATTCTAGCGATCACCTTTCTGCTAGGTTACGATGAGGCTTGGCTGCTGTTCGTCATTGCGGCCGTCCGCGCGCTCGGCACGGGAATTCAGACGCCGGCGGTAGGGGCGATCCTGCCTCAGATCGTGCCGGAGGATAAGCTGACGAAGGTCAACGGAATCAACGGAACCCTTCAGGCGCTTATGATGTTCGTCGCTCCGATTGTCAGCGCCACGCTGCTTACGGCGGCTACGATCGAGGTCATCTTCTTTATCGACGTGATTACCGCGGCGATCGCGATTTTCTCTTTATTGTTCTTCTTGAAAATTCCGCTGCACCAAAAGGCAACGGATGCGCAAACGACCAGCTATCGGGAGGACTTTAAGCTTGGCCTGACCTACATTAAGAACCATAGCTTTCTCAAATCCTTCTTTATCTTTTTCGCGATTTTCTTTGTTCTGATGGCTCCGGCCGCGTTTCTGACGCCGTTGCAGGTGACGCGCAGCTTCGGAGACGATTATTGGCGACTCACGGCCATCGAGATCGCTTTCTCGGTCGGGATGATGGCCGGCGGAGCCCTCATCGCCTCGTGGGGCGGCTTCCGCAACAAAATCCATACGATGACTCTCGGCAACCTGGTGATGGCCGCATGTACGGTCCTGTTGGGCTTGATCCCCAACTTCTGGATTTATTTGATCCCGATGGCCGTATTCGGCTTGGCCATGCCTATGTTAAACACTCCGACGACCGTCATGCTGCAGGAAAAGGTGGACCCGAATTACATGGGGCGCATCTTCGGCGTCTTCGGCATGATCTCGACGTCCATGATGCCGATCGGGATGCTGATCTTCGGACCTATAGCGGATGCGGTCGATATCGAATGGCTTCTGGTCGGAACCGGATTGCTTATGGCCGTCCTGACCTTATTCTTCGTTAAGAACAAACAGCTGGTCGAGGCCGGAAGGCCGGCCGTGCAGGAAGCGGCGCAGGGGTAGGGGAAGCAAGCGACGGGCCGGAGTCAATCGCCTAATGAGCGATTGACCCCGGCCCGTATTGCGATTACAGAGGCTTAATGAACCAACGCTGATTATTGCCTTCGTGCGGATTAAACAGTATCAGTCGCGTTCCGGCCGTGTAATTCCCGTCGGAAATATCGATGACCTTGCCGCTGAGAGGGTGACGGAACGTAAAGGATTTATCCGTCTTGTTGTAGAGCAGCGACCAGTGCTGACTTGGCGCTTGGTCCAGCCAAGCCGTGAGCAGCTTCGTTCTGTCCGTTATCGCTCTGTTCATCGTATCCACCACCGTTGCCCCCGACTGAATGTAGCCAAGGCTATCCTGAATATTGACGAGCCGGAAGGTTCCGTCCGCGTTGTTCAGCGTTCTCCATAAAGAACCGGTCATGTAGGGCGTGGAGAGCGCCAACTCGGCATTCGCGTAGCCCGATCCGGAGGCCAAGCCCATGGTTAGATTAAGATTCTGCGTCTCGTAGAACATGTACGTCTCAACGGGTACGAGCCGCCATCGTTGATTATATCCGCCGTTGCTCTCCCAGATTTGCACCTTGGTGCCGTTCGCGGTATTGCCGTTGTAGACGTCGAGCACCTTGCCGCTGGCGGCATGCTGGATCTTGTACGTGCCGTCGCCATAATCTTGCAGCCGCCATCGTTGGGCAGGGGTAGAATTGGTCTCCCATAGGTTGATCTTCGTGCCGTTCGTGCTGTCGTTATTAAATAAATCGAGCGATTTATTCGTCAGAGGATTGACGAACCGAACCGTGCCGTCTCCGTTCTGCTGGATTCTCCATAGCTGGTTGTCCAGCTTCTGGGTGGTCCAAATGGAGATTGCGGTTCCATTCTCCGACGATCCGTAAGAGACATCGAGCGCTTTGCCGCTTTCGAGGCTGACGATGGCGTATTCGGTGTTCGTGTTGAAGTCGGTCACGTCCGAGATGGCTAGCTGCGCCGCTTGTCTCGTGAACATCTCGGAATTCAGCACGTAGAGCGGATCCTCGATGGTAAGCGCCCCGGCCCATTTCTTCGTGTCCTCGTAGCTGCGGGAAGATTCCTTGTATACGGGATAGGCTCCCGTTCCGTCGTCCTTCCAGTTGAAGCCGATGAGCGTGCGTCCATTGACGGCCAACGGGGCTTCGACGTTGACGTCCGGCGGTCTCCACGATTGCATGTTGGTGACGGAACCGGCGAACTGGTTGTAGGCGTCCTTGAAGGATTGAATGCTGAAATCTCCTACCCCGATCTCGAACGTCACGACCGAGCTGCCGAGCCCGCGGGCCCAGTCCCGCAAATACTGGGTGACGTTGGCCATGATCTGAGAGGTGTCCGGACCGGGGGAGCCGGGGATGATGGACGGATCGCCCTTTGCGTTGGGCGGTACGAGGCGGTTGGACACGACAGGGATCCATTTATACTTCGTATAGGAGGAGCCGATCAGAGCCGCTACCGACTCCGGATGAGGCTGGGAGGAACCAGGGTTCTCCGCATTGAACCATCCGCCCTTGAAGACGTTGGCGAATGGCTTGAGGATAACCCAATCCTTAGCGGGCCGCCCCGTGCAATCGGTGACATTGTCGATCGCTTGAATAGCCGCCTTCACTTCGTCCAGATGACGCAGGTCGATGACGACGGTCATCCCCGGATATCGGGTTCCGATATGGTTCAGGGCAGCCTCCAGCATCGGAACCTGGCCGTAATGGCCAGGCACCCATTGCCCGATCGCGTCCGCTCCGTCCAGCGTTCCCAAGTAGCCGGAATTTTTGTCGAACAGAATAAGGTCCGTCTTGGAGACGACCTCGCTGGACAGCTGCTTGACCAGCGGGTTGTACTGGTTCATCGTTCCCCAGTCTCCGTAATCCTGAGGGCGGTAGCCGTCATGCGTCTCCCCGAAGAACGGATTCCAGGAGCCGAACCCCATGCTCTCGGAATAGTCGGTGACTCTTCCCGCCGTATAATCATGCAGCAAGGCCAGCTTGCCGTCGGAGGTCAGCTTGACGTCCAGCTCGACCATCTCGAAGCGGAGCGCGGCGGCGTTGTCGATCGCCGTCAACGAATTCTCGGGCGCCGGCTGCGGAAGGTCCGCATCGGTTCCCCAAGCCCCCCGGTGGGCCGACAGGAACGGCCCGACCTCGGCCGTTCGCGGCTGGCCCAACGCTTTCATCAGTTTCTGGGGGTTATAAGCGGCTCCGGCCCATGGCCCGTAAGGCTCGCATGCGGCCACCGCAGCTTCGGCGGAGACATCGACTTCGCTAGCAAGACTCGTCCCGCCGGGCACGAGCACCAGAGCGGACATCAACAGAAGGATATACGATTTCCATTTTCCCATCGGGTTTTACGCCTCCTTTATCCGTTGCGAATAAACTCTTTGACGGCAAACACGTCCCGAAAATCGTTCATATGATAGTGATGCTGATAGACCAGCTCCGCTACCTCCAGCTCGATGGTCAGCTCCAGCTCCCGGTTTATCCGCCTCAGCGTATCGTACAGGCCGCGCACTTCTTCCGGGCTGTGCTCCCGAATCTGGTGGTAGCCGAGCGACACGTGCGGGACGTAACGCTCGCCGAGCGGATAAACGGCCTCCATCCTCTCGAATAAGTCGGTCAGAAGGAGCGAATCCTCCTCCGAGCAGGGCACGAACTTCAGTCCGATAATGTCCTTGCCTCCCGTGCTTACGCCGAGCGCCCGCATGCGGATCGTGCGGCCTTGGTATCGTTCGGCTATGCGGCGGAACTCCGCTTCGACCTTCGGCTCGGTGTCCTGAATGCTCCGCTTGATGAGCTCGTTGTCGTTGGCCACGTTGTACACGTTGCTAAGGGCGTGAATGGTCAGGTGGTACGTGTCGGGGTCCAGCGCGACGAGAAGGTCGCCGTGCTCTCCGAAGAGGCGATCCCGGACGGCGAGGCAGGCCTCGTTGTCCTTCCGGGACAGCATGATGACCGTCGTTGCTCCATAGAACGGCTTCATTTCTCCGGACGGCGTGATTTTCTCCAGCAGCTTCTCGGAGACGGCCCATGGGCTGGGCGGCTCGTCCATTTGCCGATCGAACAGCTCGACCAGCTTTTCCGTAAATTCCGGGTGCGTCATCTTCTGCAATGCCATTCCTCCTGCATCCTGGGGGATCGTTATTTGATGGCTCCATCCGTCAGTCCCGACACGAAATACTTCTGCAAGGCGAGGAACAGGACGGTGACGGGAACGACCGCGAGCACCGCGGCGGCGGACGCCGAGCCGAAATCGAACGAGGTGTCCGAGAAAAAGCGGGAAATCGCGAGCGTAATCGTCTGGTTGCGCGGCTTCTGCAAGAAATAGAGCGGGAACTCGTAGTCGTTCCAAACCTTGAGCCCCTTCAGAATCAGAACGGCGGCGGTAACGGGAGCAAGCTGAGGCAGGACGATCCGGTAGAACAGTCCGAAATGTCCGCAGCCGTCGACCTTCGCGGCCTCGTCCAGCTCCCTCGGAATCGTGCGGATAAAGTTGGCGTACAGGAAAATGCTCAGAGGCAGGTTGTACGTCGTCAAGATCAGTACGATACCCCAATACGTATTGATCGCGTTCAGCCGATTCATCATCGAGTACAGCGGGACGATAATGCTGAGCGTCGGCACCATCATCACGCCGAGAATGACGTTCATCCAGACGCGGTTCAGGCGGGATCGAATACGGGCCAGAGGGTAAGCCGTCATGGATCCGATCGCCACCAGGAGAATCGCCGTCGAAACCGTCAGGACAAGCGTGTTGCCGAACGCTCGAAGCAGCTCGCCGTCGATGAACGCATTCTTGAAATGCTCGAAATAAAGGTAATTCGGAAACTGCCAGCGGCTCGTCAGGTCGGTAGGACGCTTGAGGGCGACGGACAGCGCGACGTAGATCGGCAGCAGGTGGATGACGGCAAGCAGCGCTCCGACAAGCGGGAGCATGATTTTCCAAGTGCGGCTCATCTCAATACTCCACTTCTTTTCTGTAGAGATACCGGTTGACGACGACCGTGATCGTCATGATGGACAGGAACAGCGCGATGCCGAGCGTGGCGGAGTAGCCCGCGTTCTGGCTGACGAAGTACAAGTAATTGATCATCGTCGAGAACGAATGGGTGCTGAAGCCCGGGCCTCCGGCGGTCAACGCCATGACCAGGTCGAACAGCTGCAGGCCGCCGATCAGCTTCAGCGTCACGTTGGTGATGATGGCCGGCGCCAGGAGCGGGAGCGTTATGCGGCGGAACCGGCTCCACGCCCGGACGCCGTCCATCTCGGCGGCCTCGTAGTACATCCGCGGGATCGTCTGCAGCCCGGCCAAGTAAATGACCATCGCCTGTCCGACATACTGGATCGAGGTGATGAACAGGATCAGGCTGACCGCCCGCCGCTGATCGGCAAGCCAATCGACCGGAGCGAGCCCGAACGCGGCCATCGCATCGTTAAGCGCTCCTCCGCTGTACTGCAGCATGAAGTACCAGATGTACCCCATGATCAGGCCCGAGATCATGACCGGCAGATAGACGGCTGCCCTTGCGACCGTTCTCCCCGCGAATTTCCGGTTAAACAGCATCGCGTAAGCGAGCCCCCACGCGTTCTGAACGATAGTGGACCCGATCCCGTAGATGAGCGTGTTCACGAAGGCGGTGCGGATGTTCGGATCCCGGAATAGCTTGCGGTAATGGTCGAGCCCGATATAGGAATAGTGCTGGGAGTACCCGTTCCAGTCCGTGAACGAGATCCGAACCCCGCTAAGCAGCGGGTAGAAGACGAAGGCGCCGAACAGAAGCATGGCGGGCGCGTACATCGCCGCGAGCTGCAGGCGGGAGACCAGCCGGCTTCGGTTCAGGACCGCTCGGCGGCCGGAGCGCGCGTCACTTGGCATTGGTCAAGCGGGTATAATCCTCGCTCATCGCGGAGAAGACTTGTCCGGCGTCCATCGTTCCGGACAGCAAGCCGGAGCCGACGGTCCCGAGCGTGGTGAACATGCCGTTAGGCAAGTACTGCCTATCGAAGTGGTTCGATACGGCCGCGCCTTCGTACTGGTTGAATGTCTCCTGCAGCGCTCCGAGGTTCGCCTCGACCCCGCTCAGCCCCGCCGGAAGCGAGTAAGCCTCCGCGATCTTGCGCACGTTGTCCGGCTGAGCCAAGTAATCCAGGAACAGAAGCGCTTCTTCCTTGTGCTTCGTGTCCTTCCAGACGCCGACGGAGTCGCGTTCGCCGCTGATGAGGAACGGCTCGGAGCTCTCGCCGTTTACCGGAATGCGCATCATGGACACCCGGGAGTCGGGGTTCAGCTTCATGATTTCGGCGATCGTCTGATTCGACTGGAACGCGAAGGCCGCTTTGTTCTTGGCGAATTCGGAATAGATCGTGGCCTTGTCCGCCGTCAAATAATCCGCGTTCAGATAGCCCTTCGATTTGAGATTCGACACGAAATCCGTCACGGCGGCGAATTGGTTCCAATCGAACGAGCCTTGCTCGAAAGCGGCTTTGTAATCGGGATTGCTCTGAACGAGCAAGGACAGGGACACCCGGCTCATCAGTCCGGCGATGTCGGAGGACTCCTTGCCGGCGACCGCTACGGGCGTGTACCCGGCCTTCTTGATCGCCTCGCAGGCGGCCAGGAACTGTTCCCACGTCTCGGGAACGGACAGGCCCAGCTCTTGCAGGATCGATGGATTGTAGACCATCCCGCTGATGTCGATATCCATCGGCAGGGCCAGCAGGTTGCCGCCGGCATCGGTTACGACCGGCTTAATCTCCTCCGCCACTTGACTTGCCCACGCCCGGTCGTTCAGCGGCAGCAGGTATTCGCCGAATCGGCGCACGGACCAGCCCGCTGTCGAGAAGAGGTCCGGCATGTCGTTGCTGGCCATCTTCGCGGTCATGAGCGTATTGAAGTCCTTGCCCAGCTCGGCGACCTCGACGGTAATGCCCTCGTGCTCCTCGTTGAATCGTTCGGCGATGTCCTTGAACGCGTCCAGCGTGCCGCCCGAAGCGTTCGTCGAGAAGTCGAGCGTGACCGGCGATTTCGCGGAAGGCGAAGGCGGCTGGGAAGAGCTCTCGTACGGGGCAGCGTTGCCGGACGGACTGGATGCGGAATCGGCGGAATTGTTGCCGTTCCCGCAAGCGGAGACGAACATAGCGAGCAGCAGCAGAACGATCGGCGTCTTACGGTTGATTTTTCTCATCATCACCATTCCATTTCCGTGTTTTATAGGCCAAGCATATTGAATCCGGCTCTGAAATGACACCGGTGTCAATCTTTGATTTCGGAAGCCGCGATAAGCGTTATCCCGGTATGGCGTTAACGGACGCTGTCTCGGACGATTAGACGGGGCTCTACCTGGACGGAAGCGATGTCGGTCTCGCCTTCGACCAGCTTCTCGATCACTCCGAACATCTCGAAGGCGAGGCGTTCGAAATCCTGGCCCATCGTCGTTAACGGCGGACAATAATATTGCGAGATGGGAATGTTGTCGAATCCGATGACCGATACGTCCTTCGGAATGGAGAGGCCGTGGGCGTGCAGGGAGCTGTACACCGCGATCGCCTTCTCGTCGCCGGATACGAAGAACACTTCCGGCAGCTTTCCTTGCTCGATCCTTCCGTCGACGAAGCTGCGGATCGCCTCCAGGTTGTTCATGCCGTAGACGATCTCCAGACGCTCGGACGGAACGTTTCTCCGGGAATAAACCTCGCGGATCGCGTCGGCCCTCTCCCGGTTAACATCGATTTCCGCTCCCAGAAGCAGGCAGATGGACGTCAGGCCCCTCCCGAACAGAAACTCCGCCGCTTCGTACATTCCCGCTTTGTTGTCATTGGAGATCGATAGAGGGGCGAGCGGGTTTTTCTCGAAGGAGATGAACGGAATGTTGCTTCGGTCGGCCAGTTCGATGCGCTTGTCGTTCTCGCTCAAGTAGAACAGGACGAGGACGTCGATATAGCCTCCGGACTTCTCCAGCATGGAGTGGCGAAGGTCCGAGTCGTCGTAGATCACCTCCTGAATGACCGTGAAGCCTCTGGCGTTCGCTTGCTTGGTCATAAAGGACATCAGGTAGTCGAACCATTGCGTCGTATTCTGGCCGTGCGTCTTGCGGATGGACACCAGCACGTTCTTGTTCGTTTTACTGCTCAAATTCCTCGCGTAGATGTTAGGCTTGTAATTGGTGTCGGCTATGACTTGCAGAATCTTGTCCCGCGTGCTCGGCTTGACGTTCTTGTCCTCGTTCAGTACGCGAGATACCGTCTTGAACGAGAACCCCGACAGTTTGGCGATATCCCGGATCGTGTATTTCGGTTGCATGCGATGCGATCTCCTTCATTTGTTGTGTTCTTTAACAGTGCGATGACACCGGTGTCTAATTGGATGAAAAATCGGGATCCGGGCCTGTCCTACTCCAAGGATAATCCCGGTATGTTAGGGTAGTATTATCGAGTTGTAAATCTTGTCAATCATTTGTTCGAATGGTATCGTATGAAAAAAACAAGAAACGGGATTGAGGATATGGTGGTTAAAGCAGTTGACGTGCCCTCCTAAAATACAACCATTTTTAGGAGGGCTAAGAAAATGAACTTCATTCCGATCGACATGGAAGACTGGCCGCGCAAGCCTTATTTCGAGCATTATTTAAACCGGGTGAGATGCACCTTCAGCATGACCGCCGATATCGATATCACCCTGCTGCGGGCCGAACTGAGAAGCAAGGGGGTCAAGCTATACCCCGCCCTGATTTATATGATTACGACGGCGGTGAACCGCCATCCGGAATTCCGAACCTGCTTCGATTCGGAGGGCCGATTGGGCTATTGGGATCGCATGTCTCCCGGCTTCACTATTTTCCACGAGGAGGATAAAACCTTCTCCAGCATCTGGGCTCCGTTCCGCGAGGAGTTTGCAGCGTTCTATGAGGGATACCTTCAAGCGACGAAGACCTACAAGAACGCGAAGTCGTTATTCCCGGACCCGGGCGAACCGCCGAACACGTTCCCGGTCTCCAGCATTCCGTGGGTCGGCTTTACGGGATTCAACTTGAGTGTTTATAACGAGGGGACTTACTTGCTGCCTATATTCACCATGGGCAAATACAAGGAACAGGACGGCAAGATCCTTCTTCCGTTATCGGCGCAGCTACACCACGCCGTTTGCGACGGCTACCACGCCGGCGTGTTGTTCCATGAGCTTCAAGAGCTGGCGGCGGATGGCGAGAGTTGGCTGGCAAGGATGTGATCTACTCGGTCCGAACAACAGGCTGCGACAGAAATGTCGCGGCCTGTTGTCGTTCCGCGGGCTGCTGCATAATTAATCGCGCTTGCTCCCCAGCGCCCTCCTGACCGACGCTTCGATCCACCGCCAAGGAAGCAGTCCGGAGCCGAGTTGAAGCAGCCGAGCGCCCCGGCCGACGGGATAGCGAAGGCGGGAGAGCTTGCGGCGATCGGCGAGCCGGGCCACCAGATCGGCGACCTCTTGCGGATCGGGAGCCGTGGCTGCCGTTCGCTTGGTGTAGGCGAGCAGAGCGTTCAGCTCTTCGCGGTAGGGGGAATCGGGCCGCGTATGCATTCCGGCGAGTCCCTTGCTCCAGATCGCCGTGCGGAACGAGCCGGGTTCGACGAGGGCGACTTGGACGCCGTGCTTGGCCGTCTCGTGGCGCAAGCTCTCGCTGAAGCCCTCGACCGCGAACTTGGAGGCGGCGTACGGCCCGAAGCCGGGGAAGCCGGCTCTCCCGCTTACGCTGCTGATCTGAATGATCTTGCCTCCGCCTTGCTCCCGCATGGCGGGCAAGAAAGCCCGCGTAACGGCGACGAGTCCGAAGAAGTTCGTCTCCAATTGGGCTCGCCAAGCCTCCATCGGGACCTCCTCGACGAAGCCGCCGACGGCCATGCCGGCGTTGTTGACCAGCACGTCGAGCCGCCCGTAACGGGCAAGCGTGTCCGCCGCGGCCGCTTCGATCGAGGCGGCATCCGTCACGTCGAGCCGCACCGTCTCGATCCGCCGGCGAATGCCGGCTTGCTCCGCGGCGTGAATCAGCTCCTCGCTCCGCGTGAGATCTCTCATCGCCGCGGCGACCCGATAGCCCCTCCTCGCCAGCTCGAGCGCGATCAACAGCCCGAAGCCGCTGGATGCTCCCGTGACCAGCGCGGTTCTTGCCTCGCTCCCCTGATCTCTTCCGATCACTTGCTTCCCTCCTCGAGAATAGAAAAAGCGCAAATCTATTTACTGAATTATACTAGGGAATCCAAGCTTTCGGCGCATTTCTTCATTCCTTCATCCCGGGCTAGGGGGATAGGATAGGGAGAAAAAGAGGAGAAACGCCTATGGAATTCCGTTCGAATCTCACGCTAGGTAACCCCAGAGCCACGCTTGTCCCTTTGCAGTCCGAACATGTAAACGACCTGGCACCGCTTCTTAGCGATCCGAGAATTTGGGAATATACTTGGAGGAAAAACAACACGGAAGAAGCGGTTAGGCAAGCCCTGGATTTAGCTTTGCGCAACAAGGAGGCCGGCACGCAGCTTCCTTTTGCCGTTTTCGACGCGACTTCGGGGCTTATGGCCGGAACGACTCGGCTAGGCGACCTGGATAAGCCGAATCGCAGCGTCGAGATCGGCTGGACCTGGCTCTCTCCGGAATTTTGGGGAACAGGGATGAACCTGGCTTGCAAATATCTTCTATTGCGGTATTGCTTCGAAGAGCTTGGGGTCATCCGCGTCCAATTCTCCGCCAGCGGCAAGAATATACGATCCCAAAGGGCGCTGGAGAAAATCGGGGCCGTCAGGTAAGGCGTCCTCCGCCGGCATAGAATCGACGCGACGGACGGAGGCACCGTTCACGATAATGTTTTCTACAGCATTCTGGACAGCGAATGGCCTCTGGTTAAGTCTCGGCTTGGCGGACTCAAATAACCGCCGTCAGCCTCGTCTTCCCCGCCACGAAGTCGCGGAACATGCGCGCTGCCGGGGACAAGTAACGCTTCTCCTTCCACTCCACGCCGACCTCGAACAAGTTATTCTCGAAGTCGACTTTTAGCCACGACAGTCCGTCCAAGGTCAACCCTTCCGTCCGAGGCAGAAGAGACACGCCCAGCCCGGCGGAGACGAATCCCGCCACCGTCGGGAGGTCCTCCGCGACGTATTGGACGTTCGGCGTTACCCCGGCATCCGTAAACAGACGGTCGATGGAGGACTTGAGGCCGCATTCGTTGCGAAGGCCGATATACGGTTCATCCGCAAGCTCGGCTAGCTCCGCTTTTTTTCTTCCGCTCCAGGAATGCTGCTTCGGGACGACCAAGTCGAGCCGGAACTCGAGGAACGGCTGCCACAGGGAGCCGGACTCGCCGGAGCAGGACGACGTAATGACCAGATCGCAGGCCCCCGACTCCAACTGACTCTGCAGATAAGCTCCCGTTCCTTGCTGCAGCTCGAAGCGGACGTTCGGATGCAGCTGCTTGAACTGCTTGATCAGGCTCGGAATCAGCCGGGTGCCGAGAACGTTCAGGAACGCCAGCGTAATCACTCCCGTGTCCGGGTTCGTCAGCTCCGCGATCTCCCTGCGTCCTTTCTCGATCTCCTGCACGGCGCCTTCCACCCTTCGCGCGAACAGCTCTCCGTACCGGTTAAGCCGGATGTTGCGTCCGCTGCGCTCGAACAGCTGCACGCCCAACTCCTCTTCTAGTTTGGCGAGCGAGTGGCTCAGCGCCGGCTGAGTAATGGACAATTGCTCGGCCGCCCGGGTCACATGCTGCAATCTGGCGACCGTCAGGAAGTATTCCAGCTGGTTGAGCTCCATGGCACGCCCTCCGATTCATTATTTCTGTGCATGATATTAATGAAAATAATAAGTTAGACGTAATATGTTGTCAAATTTTACAATAACGCCATCGGCTTCATACAACCCGCGCTCCGTCGCGCAAGAAGAGGTGGTAATGGAATGAAGGCTTCATTTTCTCATTCGGCTGCAGGCAGGCCCGGTCTCACGCTGCTGCTGATCGTATTCGGCGTCTTCCTCGTTAACCTGGACGGCACGATCGTCAACGTCGCGCTGCCCGATATCCAAGCGAGCTTCGGCGTAGGACTTCGCGACCTCCAATGGATAACCGACGCTTATCTGCTCACCTTCGGCTGTCTCCAGCTCGCCGCCGGCACGATCGGCGATTCGATCGGCCATCGCCGAATGTTTATCTGGGGGGTGATCGGGTTTACGCTGTTCTCCTTCGCTTGCGCCGTATCCGGCGAGATCGGCTGGCTGCTGGCGGCAAGGGCTTTGCAAGGAATGTTCGGCGCCATTCTTATACCCGTGTCGCTGGCCATGATCCGGTCCCTGTACGAGGATCCGGGACGCAGGGCCAAGGCGATCGGCCTATGGGCCGGGGTCGGAGGCGTGGCGTTGGCCGCGGGTCCCGTGCTCGGGGGCTGGCTGGTCGAAGCCTACGGCTGGGAGAGCATCTTCTGGATCAACCTGCCGATCGGCGCGGTCATCGCCGTCGCGCTGCTCGCGACCAAGAGCGGCGATCGGCCTCCGGCGCAGCGACGCAGGCTGGATATCGGCGGCCAACTCGGATTCGTGGCCTTTATCGCCTTCCTGGCTTACGGCCTGATCGAAGGCAACGCCCGAGGCTGGGACTCCGCTCTCATCATCGGAGCGTTCGCCGCTTCCGCCGTGTCGCTGATCGCGTTCATCGTCTGGGAGCTGCGCGCCCGCGAGCCGATGTTCCCGCTGCGGCTGTTCCGCAATCCCGTCATGACCGCCGCCGCGCTCGTCAATTTTCTCGGCTTCTTCGGGCTTTATGCGGCCATCTTCCTGCTGACCCTATTCTGGCAGCAAGCGGAAGGGCTGTCGCCGATCCAGACCGGCGTCCGTTTCTTGTCCCTGACCGTCAGCATCATGGTCTTCTCCTACCTCGGAAGCGCTTGGGCCCCCAAGTTCGCTCCGCGCCTTGCCATTCCGCTTGGCTCGTTCGTTATCGCCGCCGCTTTGGGCGGGCTGATGCTGCTTCATGCCGACGACTCTTACGTATCCTACGCTTGGGCGCTGGCGCTGCTTGGCTTCGGCGTCTCCATCGTCGGCACGTCGGCGACCGTCGCCGTCATGGGCGCCGTGACGCCCGAACGCGCCGGCGCGGCCTCCGGCATCGTCAGCACCTCGCGCCAGACGAGCGCCATCTTCGGCGTCGCGTTGGCAGGAGCCATTCTGGCGAGCCATATCGACGCGTCGGTTCCGGGACTGTCGATCGAAGACAGCCGGCTTCTCTTCGAGGAGGGCATGCACCGTACGTTGGCCGTGTCGGCCGCGGCTAGCGCCGCAGGCGGAGCGATCATCGCTCTTCTTCTCCAGCTCGTGGCGAGAAGGAAGAAGGCCGCCGCAACGGAAGACGCGTCATTGTCCGGCGCCGATCCGATGACGCGACCTTCCGCTCCGAATTAAGCGGACTGTCACGATGTTCTACCTTCACGGTCGCGAAATAGGACACAGGATGACCTATTTATAGGGCTATACTAAGAGGTAGATCAGCGAGAGGAGGATGAAGGATGAGACCTCTAGAAGGAAAAGTGGCTTTGGTGGCGGGAGCGACACGCGGCGCCGGCAGAGGGATCGCCATCGAGTTGGGAGCGGCCGGGGCTACCGTCTATGTGACGGGGCGCACGACGAGAGCGCAGCGCTCCGAATACAATCGTCCGGAGACGATAGAAGAAACCGCGGAACTTGTCGATCAGGCGGGAGGACATGGAATAGCGGTTCAGGTGGATCATCTGGATCGGGATCAGGTTCGGAATCTGATCGCCCGCATCGAGAGGGAACAGGGAAGACTGGACATCCTGGTCAACGACGTGTGGGGCGGCGAAAACTTGATGCAGTGGAAGGTGCCCGTCTGGGAGCACTCCCTTGAACGGGGATTTCGGATGCTTCGGCTTGCGGTCGACACGCATATCCTGACAAGCCACTATGCCCTGCAGTTGCTCATCCGGAACAAGAACGGGCTGGTCATCGAGATGACGGACGGGACGGCGGAATACAACGAGAAGAACTACCGAGTATCGCTCTTTTACGATTTAGCCAAGTCATCGGTCATCTCCATGGCTCGGTCCCTGGCTCATGAGCTTGCCCCGCACGGATGCGCTGCGATAGCCTTGACTCCGGGCTGGATGCGTTCGGAGATCATGCTGGACCACTTTGGCGTGACGGAGGAGAACTGGCGGGACGCCGCTTCGAAGGAGCCTCATTTCATCATCTCGGAAACTCCCCGGTTTGTCGGACGCGCCGTTGCCGCCCTTGCCGGCGACTCGGAAGTCGCCCGTTGGAACGGTCATTCCTTGTCGAGCGGGGAGCTCGCGCGGCAATACGGTTTCTATGATCTCGACGGCTCGCAGCCGGACTGCTGGAGGTACATCGTGGAGGTGCAGGATGCCGGCAAGCCGGCGGATGCTTCCGGTTACCGTTAGACAGAGGAAGGCCGGAGCTCCTTCTCATGGAGAATCCGGCCTTTTAATGCTTTTACGCTTATTCCCCATCTCCCTCGGCATGTTCCCCATAATAAAAGACCTCTTCGAGCGGCAGGCCGAACGCGTGCGCGATGCGAAAAGCCAGCTCCAACGACGGGGAGTAATTGCCCTTCTCCAGCGCCACGATCGTTTGCCGGGTGACGCCCACCTTGTCAGCCAACTGCTGCTGCGTCATCTCGTTATGGTTAAACCGTAGCCTGCGGATATGATTGCCGACAAGATTTTTGCCCATCTTAGACTCCTTTCCGATAATGATACAGCTTCGCCACGTTGCCGGAGACGTCCGAGAGGAAGCCCGCGAAGATCAGAATCACGAACATCGTGCGGACCGGCTGCTCGATGACGAGCGATCCCATGGCGAGCAGGAACCCGAGGATAAACAAGAAAAATCCGATCCGGTACGACTTCAGCTCGATCAGCTTGTCGAGTTCGTCCGCGAACGCGGGCTCCTTCTCCCCGGTCGTGATCCGAAACACGATGTTGAAAATAATGCCGATGACGATGTGCGCGATGATGGAGACGAGAGTAAGAACGAGTACGTAGGAGCCCCAGTAGCGCAAGACTTCCGTCGATTCCGATCCCGCATCCGGGTAACTCTGGTACTTGTAGGCGCCGTAGATAACGAAAATAAGAATGCTGCTGATCAACGATACAATGCTCTTCTTCTCCTGATAAGTCATGCCCGACACCTCGGAATGGTTATTTTTGTTAAGTAAAGTTCCTTAAACATAATGTAAATAAAACTATTCAATATGTCAAGTTTGTTTTACATATGCTATATTGACGAAGGAAGGAAATGCCTATACACTAGGGTCAAGTTTAAAACCGACTAATATCATTGGAATAATTATATTGAGTTCTGCCGAAGGAGGAAGGAGCTTTTGAAAATTTGCGTCGCGGACGATGAAAGCGAAGTGCGCCTAAGCATCATCCAAAAGATCCGAAGCGTCGCGCCGGAAGCGGAGGTCTATGACGTCGGTTTCGGGCTCTCGGCTCTCAAGGGAATCAACGCGGTCGTTCCGGACGTCGCGTTTCTGGACATTCGCATGCCGGAGATGAACGGGTTGGAGCTTCTGGCCGAGGTTCGCCGAAACCATCCGCAAGTCAAGCTGGTCATGCTCACGGGTTATCAGGAATTCGAATACGCTTGGCAAGCCCTTCAACTCGGGGCTTCGGACTTCCTTCTTAAGCCCGCGGACCGCGACCATCTGAAGCGGATCGTTCGCGAGGCCTCGGCTGATCTGCATCAATCGTTCCTGAAGGATATGGCGGCTTGCCGGCCATGGCTGGATGCGTCGTTCCTCGCGATGGAAGGCTTAGAGTGCCGCCGGGCCGATTGCTGGTTCGATTCATCGGTCATGAAGCGGATTCGTTTCTGGCAGAGAGAAGCCGAGTCGCTGTCCCGGGAAGAAGCCGAAGAAGCGATATGCATCTTCAACGTCCGTTCGGATACCGCCGCCGCCGTTCTTATTGCCAAGAGCTCCATCCCCGGGACGTTCGCGGAGAGGGGGGAATTCCGGGAAGCCTTCTTGCGGGAGTGGGACAAATGGGAGTCCGCCCGGTTCTTCGGCGATACGCCCTCTCGTCCGCGGCTTCCTTCGGCAGCGGCTTCTCTCGCGCTTCAGCAAATTCGAACCGAGTTGCTGGCTCTTTCCAGAGCCTTCGATTTGGGAAGGCTGGAAGTTAAATTATCCGATTGGGCGGCAATCGTAGCTCAGCTTGAGTTGAAGCTCCTGCGTAAAGAATGCGCTCTTCTGTTGGGCCTGCTTGAAGAGGGCTTCATTCATTCGGACACCGTACTCATGCTGGAGGAAGACAAGATCCAATATTGGTTGAGTTGGGTGCGCCGGTTTCGAACATGGACCGATCTGCTTGCCCGGATTCGAGGGCTGATTGTCGAGGCAACCCGGGCTTTGAAAGAACTCAAGGAGGAAGCGGCTTCGGACGGAGGACTCGTCGAGCAGGCGATGGCTCATATTCGGCAATCGTCCTATTCCGACATGAGCTTGGAGAAGGTTGCGACGGCTATAGGGGTTCATCCGGTTACTCTAAGCCGAATGTTCAAACTGAGGGTCGGGGTGAACTTCGTGCAGTACCTGACACGTCAGCGCCTGGAGCAAGCCCGGCTGATGCTGGTCTCCAGCAATAAGACGGTCAGGGAGATCGCCGGAGAGATCGGATATTCCGATTACCGCTATTTCTGTTCGTTATTCAAGAAAGAATACGGTTTCCTTCCGCGGGAGTACCGGAACCTCGAATAGACTCCTTGCGGATAGTCCATCGTACCGTCGTGCCGTGCGGGAGGTTCGGCTTCATCTCGAAGCGAACGCGATCTCCGTACGCGAGGAAAAATCTCCGGTAGATGTTTTGGATGCCGGTGTGAGATTGAAAGTAAGGATCCTCCGATATGCCGAGCCGCTCCTCCATCCGTTCGATTTTATCGCGGATCTCCATGGGCGTTCCCTCCCCCGTATCCGTAACTTGAAATTCCAAGCCCTCGGCGGTGAAGCCTGCCCTAATCCGGATTCGGAACCGATCGGGTCCCAGGTTCGGATTCCAGCCGTATTTCAGCGCGTTCTCGACGAATGGCTGCACGCTCAGCTTCATGACGGGCTCCTCCAGGCAGAGAGGATCGATATCCCATTCGACCGCCGCCTCCGCGCCGGAGCGAAAGGCATGAATGCGCAAGTAATCCCGGATATAGTCCAGTTCCTCCCTAAGCGCGGCCCACCCGCCGTCTTTGCGGATATTGTAACGCATGATGCGCGAGACGCTTTGAACCATGGATCCCACCGCGTCGGGTTCGCTGCGGTAAGCATAGGACTCGATCGTCTCCAGCGTATTGAACAGGAAGTGCGGATTGATCTGCGCTTGGAGCTGAAGAAGCTCGCGCTCCTTCTCCTTGTTCCTCGAATCGCCGACCTCCTTTTCCAGCTGTTTCAAGTCGACCAGCATCTTGTTGAAGGTTTGAACCAGGAAACCGATCTCGTCGTTCTGATGGCGGACCGTAACCGGCAGGAAGACGCCCCGGCTTAAATTCCGGATGCTCATCTTCAGGTGCGTAAGCGGCCGGAAGACGATCTTCATCACGGGGAAGGCGATGAACGAGGCAGCCAGAACGGACAGCGAGGCGACCAAGATCATGACGCGCAGCGAATGCTTGACGCCGCTGGTCAACGTTTCGAGGGAAGCGAACCAAACGAGCTTCCAATCCCCGTAAGAGATCGAGCGGTAAGCCGCCTCGTAGTTCGTTCTCCCGGCTTGGAATAAGATGGCTTCCCCTTCGGCAGGGTCGGAAGCGAGCGAAGTTCGCAACTGCTCGGACAGAGCGGGGTCCTGACCGGAATTGGCGATAAGTTCGCCTGTCCCGCTATTGAACAGAAGGAGATTGGAACCCGAATCCGCGGCATTCTCGTTCAGCTTGCCGCGGAGGAAGCCGGACTCGATCTCGAGAACGAGCCAGGCCGAGTAGTCGCCCGTTCGGAAATCGGCGATCGGAATGACGAGCGACACGACCTCTAACGGCGACCCTAAGACATACGAAGCGGAGTGGATCGACGACAAGGTTACGGACTCGGTTCCGGGTATCGTTCCGTAGTAGGGATCGTCGGCGAAGGAATAGTCGAAGTTCAGGCTATGGTCGTAAGATTCATATAACGTTTTGTTCGATCGGTCCAGATACAGGACGCCGGTAAGATGTTGGTTCCGGGACTGAAGAATATGGTCGATCAGCGGCCGAAATCGAGCGGAGAGCCGAGCTTGAGCCGAGTAATCGTCCCGCGCCGCCTGCAAGAATTGTTGAAAATCGTAATCCACGATGAGCGGATCGAAGGAGCGGGTCAGATTTTGCAAGTAGGTAACGATGTCCGAAGACACCGTCCGCAAATATTGGTTCGAGATGGAAATCGAATATTGCGTGTTCGAACGGAACATGTAGTGCTGGGAGGAGGTAAAGACGACGACGCTCGGCAGGACGGATATCGCGATCAGCAAAAGAAACAGCTTGGATTTTAAAGACAGGGTCCCGCGCCTTCCGTTTATCCATTGCCTCAAATGGCTCATCCTCTTCGTTCCCGTCCTTTATGCCAGCCTAAACAACCCTATATTAAAGTAATCTAATGGGTTTTATCAATTATAATTAAAAATTTCACGTGCGACGCTAAATAATTCCGCTGTTATGTCGGTCGCGGTCTTCGTATACTCGGTATCAGAGTTTCGTTTAGAATTCCGAGTGGCCTAATGAAGATTGGGGGTCCGGCCATGAATTTTATCTTTTTCTTTCCTGACGAGATGCGCGCCGAGAGCCTGGGGTGTTACGGTCATCCCGTCGTCCGAACTCCTCATCTGGACAAGCTTGCGTCCGAAGGAGTGCTTTTCGAGCAGTGCCACGTGCAGAACCCGGTTTGCAGTCCATCGCGCTGCAGCCTTATGACGGGACTGTACCCGCATAACGCGGGGCACCGAACGCTGTGGCATCTGCTTCGTCCGCACGAGCCAAGCTTATTCCGTTATTTGAAGGAAGCCGGCTACCGGATTAAATGGTATGGCAAGAACCATCTCTACTCCGAATCCTATCTGCGGGAAATCATGGAGGAGGAGGCGGAGCAGGAACAGGAGGAGCTTGTTAAAACCTTCGCGGGTACCTTTCGCAAGAAAAATCCCTACGGCAAGGACGACCCGAGGTTCTACAGTTTCTTGATGGAGCCTGAGGAGGATCAAGGACGCGAAAGCACGGAGACGGCCATCGCCATCGAACGGGCGGCCGAATTCCTTCGCTCGGAAGAGGCGCGCGAGAAGCCGTTCATGCTCTATCTTCCGACGCTTCTCCCTCACGCTCCATATGTCGTACCGGAGCCTTACCAAAGCATGTATCGGGGCGCCGAGCTTCCGGAGCCGAGGCCGGCCGGGCTGCCGGGCAAGCCCTCGTATCACGAGCTCATACGCCGATACCGAAGGTTGGATCGGATCGAGGACGATACGCTCAGCAAGGTCCAGGAGGTTTACCTTGGGATGATAAGCCATGTAGACGACGAGTTCGGCCGACTGATGCAGGCGCTGGAGGATAGCGGGCTGAAGGAGAACACCACGGTCATCGTCGCCTCCGATCACGGCGATTACGCAGGCGATTACGGATTGGTGGAGAAATGGCCGAACGGCATGGAGGACGTGCTGACTCGGGTGCCCCTCATTATCCGCTCGCCGGGCAATCGGGCCGGCCACGCCGTCGCCGAACCGGTCGAGCTGTTCGACATCATGGCGACGGTGCTGGATCTCGCGAACATCGAAGCTGCGCACGATCACTTCGCGCGAACGCTGGTGCCACAGCTTGGCGGAGCAAGCGGCGATCCGCAGCGCGCCGTCTATGCGGATGGCGGGTACGATCCAAGGGAGCCCCATTGTTTCGAAGGAGACCCCGTCCGGGACGCTTGGTTCGCCAATAATCCGGAGAGCATCTATTGGCCGAAAGCCAGGCAGCAGCAAGAGCATCCGGACAGCGTCGGCCGAACGACGATGCTTCGTACCGGGGACTATAAGCTGATTCGACGGACGGCAGATCGAAGCGAGCTCTACGATTTGAAGAAGGATCCGCGGGAGCTGAACAACGTGTACGAAGATCCTTCCTACGCCAGCATAAGGTCGGAGCTGGAGTCGCGGCTTCTGGACTGGTACCTGCACACCTCGGATGTCGTTCCGAGAGACAGCGACCCGGGAATCTTCGCAATCAAGGGGACCCGACAAGCGTCCTTGTTCCCCAAACTATAAAAGGCTGGTGCCATCATACATGAATAGGCAAAAAATCGTTCTGCTTCCTCTTCTTCTCGCCCTTGCGTTAACTACCGCGCTCTCGGGCTGCAGCGGTTCGAATTCGAACGCGAATAAGCACGGGAACGCAAGCGGCAAGGGCGAAGCCGCGGCCGCGACGGGAGCCGATTCCGGCAAGGACCCCGTTACCCTGGAGGTATGGGGCCGATGGGAAGAAATGACGAGCCAGATCAACGAGACCATCTCCGAATTCCAGCAGCAATATCCTTACATCACGGTCAAATATGCCACGGTGCCGGCGGCCCAATACGTTGCGCAGGTTCAAGCCGCCATCTCTGGCAACACGCTTCCCGATCTGTTCGGCTATAACCCGGCTATTCCCACGACGCAGTTGAGCAACCTGGGCGTCATCCAGCCGATCAACGACGTGCTTACCGAGGAAGAGAAGGCGGAATATTACGAAGGCACTTGGTCTCAGGGGTATACGGTCGTCAACGAGGACACGTACGCCTTCCCGCTGTTCAATCCGATGCGTCCTTCCATGGTGATGTACTACAATAAAGCCGCCTTGAAGGAAGCGGGCCTGACGGAAGCGGACATTCCGAAGACTTGGGAAGGGCTGTACGAATTCTCCAAGAAGGTCAAGGAGAACACCGGAGGCAAGATTTACGGGCTTGTCGTCGGCATTAAGCCCCAGAGCTTCCTAAGCGGCGTCATCATGCAGATGGCTACCGCGGTTAAGCCCGAAGTGTCCCCGGCGGATTCGTTCAATTACAAGACGGGCAAATACGAGTTTAACTCGCCGGGGATCGTCCAAGGCCTCGAGCTGTTCAAGAAGCTGCAGGACGAGAAGCTTCTGCACCCCAACAGCCTGCTGATGTCCTACCGGGAGGGCACGTCCATGATGGAAGCCGGACAGGCGGTGTTGACCATGGACGGTTCCTTTCTCGGCTCCCAGCTAAGCAAGGACAAGCTGGACAACTACGGCGCGGCGCCTCTGCCGACGCTGGACGGCAAGCCGCAGTATGCCGCCTTCCAAGGCGAGTCGAGAGTGTCCCTGTACGTGGCGAAGTCGACGAAGCATGCCGAAGAGGCGAAGCTGTTCCTTCGGTTCCTGAAAGAGCATCTCTATCCGAAGCTGGTAAGGGACGGAATCGAATATTCCCCGATCCCGGCCGTCAACGAGGCGACGAAGGTGGAGAATCCGATCGCCGAGCAGGCGCTCAAGATTCAAAGCGAGACGTTTAAGCTCATTCCGCGACCGTTCGAGAGGAACCAAGAGACGCTGAAGGTCGTCGTCGAGACAAGCGGCAAAATGCCCAAGCAGACGCTGTCCGACGTCATTGAGGGTTACCTGACCGGACAAATCCAAGACGTGAACCAGGTATTGACGCAGCTGACCGAAGAATCGAACAAAGTGTTCGAGAGCGCGATCGAGAAAGTGCGTTCCGAAGGCGGCAATGTCAGCCCGTCGGACTATGCGTTCGAGGATTGGCATCCGTTTACTCCGTACCATCCATAAATCCGAGTATTTCGGAGGCCTGCCAAGTCCGGGGGCCTCTTCCCTCGCAAAGGCAGGCGATCCGCATGAGTTTCCGTAGAAAACGCAAAATCGCGTGGACCTATTTGTTTCTTGCCCCGCAGTTCGTTCTGTTGGCCGCCTTCACGGTCTATCCGATCCTTATGAGCTACGTCTACTCCTTGTACGATTGGAGCGGGATCGGGCCGCTGAACGACTTCGTGGGGCTTTCGAACTTCCGGGCGGTTCTTGAGGATTCTTCCTTCTGGAACGCTTTTCGCAACAATATGATCTACATGTTCTTTCTGACCGTGCTTTCTCTTCCGACTACGTTCGTCGCGGCCTTAGTCCTGAATTTGAAGTTTCTTCGGGGACGCACGGCGTACCGGACGCTGCTGTTCCTGCCCGTGGTGACGACCGCCGCGATTATCGGTATCGTGTTGAAGTTTATCTTCGGCAATGACAACGCCCTGTTCAACAATGTCCTCATCTCCCTCGGCATTCTGAAGGAGCCGGTCGGCTGGCTGGCCGACCCGACGAAAGCGATGATCGTTCTGATCGCGGTGGGGGTGTGGAAATTATTCGGCATGATCATGATTTACTGGTTGGCCGGCTTGCAGTCGCTTCCGTCCGAGGTATTCGACGCGGCCAAGATGGACGGCGCGGGATACCTGGCGACGGTCCGTTATTTGACGGTTCCGCTGCTGCTTCCGGTCGCGACCGTTATTCTGCTGCTGACGGCGCTTAACGGGATGCACGTCTTCGACATGGTCACGACGCTTACGGGAGGGGGACCTTACTTCGCGACGGACATGGTCGATCTGTACATCTACCGATATGTATTTGCCAGCGGAGGTTTCCCGCAGATGGGGTACGCCTCTGCCGCGGGCATTATTTTCGGCCTCTCGATTTTTGCCCTGTCCGTTCTCTTAGGCGGTTTGGTCCGAGTATCGGGCGGCAAAAAAGCAAAATCCGACGCGGGTTGGGGAGGCTGAGCTCGATGCGACTACGCAAAAAAGCAAGGCAGCCTCTGCTTCACCTGCTGCTGATTCCGATCTGTCTCGTTTGGATTTATCCGTTCGTCTGGATGCTCTTCTCTTCCTTGAAGACGAACGTGGAATATGTCGGGGCGGGCTTACGGCTTCTGCCCGAGAGCTTTCAATGGGAGAATTACAGCCGGGCCTGGACCGTCGCCCGCTTCTCGGACTATTTCCAGAACTCGGTCGTGATTACCGTCAGCTCCGTGCTGATCGTGTTGGTGGTGAGCGCCTTGGCCGGCTACTCGCTGGGAAGGGGGGAGCTCCCGGGCAAACGGTGGATTCTGCTCGGAATGGCAGCGTTGATGTTCATTCCCAAAGGCTACACGATCATTCCGGTGTTCCAAATCATCAAGCACTTGGGGCTGCTGAACACGATTCCCGGGGTCATCCTGGCGGAGTCCTCCGGCGCCCATGTCATCTTCATCTTGCTGTTCATGGCGTTTTATCGGGATCTTCCGAAGGAGCTGGAGGAGGCGGCCGAGATCGACGGAGCCGGCTTTATCCGCACGTTCGGCCAAGTGATGCTGCCCTTGTCGAAGCCCGTGTTGACGACGGCGGGCATCATGCAGTTTATTTTCACCTGGAACTCCTTCTTCGTTCCGTTGGTATTCACCCTGAACAAGCCGGAGCTGCGCACCTTGGCGGTCGGCATGTACTCCTTCGCGGGGGAAAATTCCGTCGATTACACGGGGATGGCGGCGGGCGCGGCGATCGCCTTGGTTCCTGTCGTGTGCGTGTTCGTGTTGTTCCAACGTTATTTCGTGGATGGAATCGCGGGTTCGGTCAAAGGATAGCCCGACCGGCTCGCTCTTACGCTCTTGGCGGTTTGTAGAGAATTCCGAATAAAGGGCCGGATTTTCGAATAGTCTCCTGTGATGGAGCCGACATCGCATAGGAGGCGATTCCATGAATCCGGCCGTCTCATTCCCGGCGAATGCCTATTCTTATACGATCGCCACATTTCGCGCGCTGGCCGAGGCGATCGTTCCGTTTACGCCTTCCATGGCCGAATACGGCGCGGAGCAGACCGCAGGCGCCGTTCAACTGCACGTGCACGAATATATAATCTGGGAATTGGATCACAGCCTTACGCTCGCGGTAGGGTTTTATCCGGAAGTCGTGCCGTTGGCCTACTCGACCGCGGCCTTGCTCAATTCGGGCGCGAGTCAGATGGTTGCCTCCGTCAATGCCCAATTCGCGCCCTCGAACGGAACCGTTCCCCATGTGCCGTTCGCCGCGCTCTCTCCGGCCGATCGGGTTCGGACCCTATCTCGCTTGGAGAGATTGGAGGTCGATCTGAGAGCGCTTCCTCCCCCTTTTCGGAACGACGGCGGTCTCGTCAAGTTCATCGTCGACTACCTGAACCGCGCCGTCATGTTCGGCAACTATTCGGAGTGGCCCGCCTATGGAACGACCCGCTTGGAGACGCCGACCCGAAGAAGGCTGGAGGGTTTCCCCGTCGGCTGGAAGCAGGCCGGGTATCCCGGCGTCTCGCTCGGATATCGGGCGCTGAGAGGTTATCCGCTTACCATCATTCGGGAAGATGGGGGGTATACCATTGTATGACGCGGATGTCATTGTGATCGGTTCGGGGGGCGGGGGCGCCGTAGCGGCCAAAGAGCTTGGCGAGCTGGGTTTGAAGGTGCTCGTGCTGGAGGCCGGCCCTTTCTACGGCAACTCGAAGTGGCGGAACCCGAACGCGGAACGGGGTAGCGAATGGAGCTCCAGCTTCGACGATTTGGACATCGGAACCTACAAGAAGATTTACAGCCGTTACGAGAACGACATGAACGACGTGGTGTCGGGCGCGTTCCGGTTCGGGCCGGCCGACCGCAGCCGGACTCCCTGGCACCGGGTAATGCGGCAAAAAGGGGATATCTGGCAGCTTGCTGGAGTCGGCGGTACGACGCAGCATTATTGGGCGCAGTCCCCGCGGGCGTTCCCTTCGGCCGTGGACGGAGTGTGGCCGATCTCTTATTCGGAGCTCATCCCCTATTACGAGAAAGCCGAGGCGACCTTGCCCGTCCAATTCGCGCCGACGACTCCGAAGGAGGAGCTGTTCTATTACGGCGCCAAGAAGGCCGGTTGGTCTCTCCTGCCTACGCTTGACGTCACGACTCCCGGCTACCGTCCGAACCCGAACGCGATCCTGCGCACGAACGAGCGCCTGATGGATCCGAACTACTCCATGGAGCAGTTAAACAACATGGAAGGGTGCACGCTTCAGGGGCACTGCGTCAACGGCTGCACGAGCGGCCCTTCCGTAGACAAGATTGCCAAGCGGGGCACTCTGGTCAGCTATATCCCGTTGGCGCTCAAGACGGGCAACGTGGCGATCCGGCCCAACTCGTTCACGATCAAAATAATAACCGATCGCGATCCGAAGGAGGGGCTGCGCGCCGCGGGGGTTCGGTTCCGGGACACGTGGACCGGCGAAGTCGGCGAGCTGACGGCCAGAGCGGTCGTGATGGCGGCCGGATGCATCGAGTCCCCCCGGCTCTGGTTCAATTCCGAGCTTCCTTATAATTATTGGGTTGGGAGAGGACTGACCAACCACTGTTTCGATTGGGTCGGGGGCGTCTTCGACGAGAAGGATTTGATGAGCATTATGGGCTTGCCCGCCGTCTATCCTTACATGGGCCATACGTCCGGAGCGAGGGTAGACATCCCGGGGATCGGGATTTTCCAGGTCTCGTGCTTAAGCCCGGGATTAATGTCCTTCTTGACTTACGGCTTCAGCGAAGCCGGCTACGATGCCCTAAACCCGCCCGAACCGGGAGCGCCGTGGAACGTTCGCGGAAGAACGGTCGGACCCGCCCTCAAGGAACTGATGATGAATTACTCCAGAACGATGACTTACTTGCTGCTGACGGACGATGAGACGCTGGCCCGAAACCGGGTTGAAGTCGATCCGATTCTGAAGGACGAGAACGGTCCGATTCCTGTCGTTCATTACATGCCTAGCGCGAAAACGTTGCAAAGGCGCGACCGGCTCGCCAGGTATGCCTGCGAGACGCTGAAGCTGGCGGGCGCCAAGACCATCATCCGCTCGGATACGCCGTTCAGCTTTATGCTTCATCTGGAGAGCACGATGCGAATGGGGCACGTCGTGGATACGAATTGCGAAGCTTATCAGGTCAAGCGCCTATTCATCGCTGACAACAGCGTGCATTACAACGGAATCGGCGGACCGAATCCGACGTTGACGACCCAGGCTCTCGCTACCCGAACCTCCGAGAAGCTTGCGCAGCGCTATTTCTCTTAACCCATGGATACGACCGTATACAATACGGCTCCCGATAGAGCGATGATAAGCGCGAGGCCTAGCGCTTTCCACAAATATCCGATGGGGGATCCCTCCTTTCACGTTCAGTTTGTTCTCCAATCCATTACGTTAGACCCGATTCTTGAAATAGAGACCAACAAGGCCGGCCGAGATGGCTGGCTTTCTTGCGGACAGGGCATGCATAAATAAGGGAGGTTTGGGGATAGTATCCTGGAGTCTTTTCTCTCAACTATCCAGCAAAGCCGTGGTGATTCGATGAGAAGAAAGACAGGAACTTCCCGATTCGCCGACAAGCCCTTCGAGGATCTCGGGCACATCGCCGAACGGAACGTCTCGGACAAGCTCGAGGACAACGAGCGTCATATTCGAACCGTGTTCGACAAATGCGCCGATTTGGTTGTCCGAAGGTTGGACTTGCCCGGCTCGGTTCCTTGCCTGGCCGTTTATTTGAATATGCTGATCGACGACACCGTCTGGGAAGAAGGAGTTCTAAAGCCTCTATTGAACCTGGACGCCGAACCGCAGAACGCGGATCGCTTTCTCGAGGATATGGTCATCAAGCTCGGGTCCTCGATGAAACCCCAGATTGCCGACAACATGCCGGACATCGTCCGGAACATCGTCCATGGCAGCGTTGCCTTGTTTATCGAAGGCCAGAAGCGCGCGCTCCGGTTTATTGCCAACACCAAGCTTCATCGCCAACTCGACGAGCCGGTCACCGAAGCGATCATCCGCGGTCCGCGCATCGGGTTCATCGAGAATATCGACGTCAACATGTCGCTTCTTCGCCAATACATCCGCAGTCCTCTGCTTAAGATGGAACGAATGTCCGCCGGGAGCGTCAGTCAGACCGAGGTGACGATCGCCTATCTCGAGACTTATGCTCCGCAGAGCGTTATCGACGAGATTTATAAGCGCCTTGAGCGACTCCATTTGGAGAGCATTATCTCATCGGGATACGTCGAGGAATTGATCAGCGACCATCCCAATTCGCCGTTCCCGACCATTCAGGCGACCGAGCGTCCCGATACGGTGGCGGCCTCTCTTATCGAAGGCAAGGCGGCTCTTCTCGTTAGCGGAACGCCGATGGTGCTGGTCATGCCGATCACGTTCTGGTTCGGCTTCCAATCCGTCGAGGACTACTTTATGAGCTTTATCTTCGCGACGATGCTAAGGTGGCTTCGGTTTACGTTCGCTTTCATGGCCATGGCGCTTCCTGCCTTATTCGTGGCGATAACGACCTTTCACCAAGAGATGATCCCGACCAGCCTCGCCTTGAGCCTGGCCGCCGCAAGGGAGGTCGTGCCGTTTCCGGCGATGATCGAGACGCTGATCATGGAGACGACCTTCGAAGCGCTTCGCGAAGCGGGAGTCCGTCTGCCCCGTCCGGTCGGCCAGACGATCAGCATCGTCGGAGCCCTTGTCATCGGCCAAGCGGCCGTCCAAGCGGGAATCATCTCGGCTCCGATTATCATTGTCGTCTCCATGACGGGGATCGCTTCTTTTCTTCTGCCCCATTACGGAATGAGTCAAGCGATCAGCCTCCTGAGATTCGGCATGGTATTCCTTGGGGGAATGTTCGGTTTGTATGGCGTCGTTGCAGGGATGATCGCCCTGCTGATCCATCTCTCGAATCTCCAATCGTTCGGGGTACCGTACTTATGGCCGATTGCGCCGTTTAACCGGCTAGGGCTGATGGACGTATTCATCCGGGTGCCATGGCAATATATGAAGAAGCGAAAATGGCACAAGGAACAGCAACTGGAGCTGGATAAATCATGAAGAGAAGCCAATCGTTCATTCGCTGGTTCTTTCTCCTGATACCTTGCTTGGCTCTATCGGGATGCTGGGATCGAAGGGAATTAGACGAGATCGCGATCGTGATGGGGAGCGGCGTCGATCTGACGGACGACGGACAGATCGAATTGTCCCTTCAAATCGCGCTCCCTATGGGGATTCAAGGAAATATGCAAATGGCGGGCAAAAAAAAGCCGGTTATGCTGGTCTCCTCCAAAGGAACCGTGTCGCAAGACCAGATCGGTCAGATCCAGCAACAGCTCTCGAGGCGAATTTTTTTCGGACATCGGGCCGTCTTCATAATTGGAGAGAACTTTGCCCGGCATGGCGTCGACCAGACGTTGGATACGATGCTCCGGTTCCCGGACAGCCGATACAATTGCTTTATTCTGACTTCGAAAGGGGCAACGGCAAAGGAAGTTCTAAGCTCGCCATATCCATTGGAGGTTATTCCCTCGATCGGGATGAAAAACATGCAGGTCGGCAAATACACGTTCGCGGAGAGAATCGACAAATTTCTGGACTCGTTTGCCGCCAAGGGCTTCATGCCGGCAACGGGCGCTATCCGGCTCATCAAGAACGGTCAGGAATCAAGCTTCGTCATCGACGGAGAAGCCGTCTACAGGGAGAACAAGCTGGTCGGTTACCTATCCGGAACCCATTCCAAAGCTTTTAAGCTAATGCGAGACCAGGGATCAGGGATGAAGATTCCGGTTCGAATCGAGCCTGCGGGCAAGCTCTCGACGGGAATGATCACCGCGGATTTGCTGACTACGCGGAGGGAGGTCCGAACATTCGTGAGTCAAGGTCCGCCGAAGATAGAGGTCGAGTTCCGCGCGAAGGGACGAATCATCGCCAACGACACGACGCTTGATTTAAGCAAACCGGCCAATTTGTCCCGCGCCGAGCAGATGCTCTCGAACGAACTGCAGAAGATGATCTCCGGGTTGATCGAACAGACTCAGAAGGAATTCCAATCGGACGTGCTCGGGTTCGGCGACATTCTGCACATTCAGCATCCCTATGCATGGAAGAAGCTTCAAACCGAATGGTTGGACACGTATCCCGAGGTTCCCGTCAAGGTTCTAGCGTCCGTAATCCTCGAGAGGATCGGAAGAACGCAGAAGCCGGGGCACTTGCCTAAATAATGGAGGAGAGGAGGGCGTCGACGATGAAGGTAACCGGTCTGCAAGTGTTCTGGATGATTCTGATCATGGAAGTCGGCATGACGTTGGTCATGACGCTGACGCCCGGCGTTCAGGCCGCGAAGCAGGACTTGTGGATAGCCATTCTGGTTGCCGGGCTCATCACCCTTCTCATTACCTTTCTGGTCACGAATGTAACCTTGCTCTATCCGGGACAGAATTTGATCGAGCTAAGTCAGACGATATTGGGCAAATGGTTAGGCAAGGCCGTTATCGTCATCTACCTGGTGCAGTGGTACACGATCATCCCGATCGTACTCAGGCAGTTCGCCGACGTCATCAACATCATGATCATGCCGGAGACGCCGAAGTGGGCGATCATGCTAATCATGATCCTGCTGTTCTCGTACGCGGCGTATTCGAACGGAATCGTGACGATATCCCGCTGCAGCGAAATTCTCGGCCCGATCATCATCCTCATGGTGATCCTAGTCCTGCTATCCAGCGTTAATAATATTCGGCTGACAAACCTGTTGCCGGTTTATGCGGACTCCGGGGCGCTGAACATAATCCGGGGCTCGCTGCCTTCCGCTTCTTATCTCGGCCATTCCGTCGAGTATCTCATGCTCGCCGCCTTCTTGTACCAACCCCGCAAGGGCACGCCTTATGCGTATTGGGCGACCATCGGCTCCATCTTGGTCGTGACAGTCGCACTCGCCATGGCGATCGCCACGATAGGGATCAATCTGACGCCGACGCTGTGGTACCCGTTCTTCGAGATGACCCGCAAAATCTCGCTGTTCGGATTCGTCGAGAACCTTGATCCGTTAACGATCGTTACCTGGGTGGCAAGCGTATTTATCAAATTGGCGGTCTATATGTTTATTACCGCCTATGGAACGGCACAATTTCTCGGGATACGCAAATGGCGGCCTCTGGTCATTATTCTCGCCCCGATCATGCTATGGTTCGCCTTAATTCCGAGAAACGTAACCGAGGCGACTACGAATTACTTGATGAATTATTGGGTTCCCTTCGTTCTTCCCGTCAACATGATCGGACTTCCCTTGTTGCTTCTGATCGTCGGAAAGCTCAGGCTGCGCGCGCAAGCATGAGACAATGTCGGGATGAATTATTAATTCCGGATACACTTTCCGGCAATTCGTTCCTTCGAGAAATTCATCAAAGCCAGAGCGGCCGGCGTAAGCGTAGAAGCGGAACGGGTGACCATCCCGATGGAGCGGTTAAATGCGGGAGCGAGCGGCCGAGCGACAATGCCCGTCGCCTCTTCGGGGATGGCAAGCGAAGGGAGGAGCGTCACTCCGAGTCCCGCCCGGACGATCGCGAGAATCGAATATGTATTGCTCAAATGGTATTTTACATTTAAACGGATGGACGTGTTTTGCAGGATCAAGTCGAGCAATTGCTCGTACCCGCCAACGTTAATATAAGGCTCTTCGGCGATGCCATCGACGGCGATCGTCGGACGGTCCTTAAGCGGATGGCTATCGCTCATGACCACGAGCATCGAATCGTCGAATAGCGGGTCGAACGATAATTCGCTTCGCGGATCGATGGAGAATCCGATATCGACGACGCCGGTTTTCACCCAATTGGCAATGTCGTAGTAATCCCCTTCCATCACGATACATTCGATGTTAGGGTATTTGGTTTGAAAGCCAACCAACAGCTCCGGAAGCAAATTCGCGGCGAAGCTAGGGAAGCATCCGAGCTTAACGGTACCCGACTCCAGTTGGGTAAGGCTCAAAGCCTTCTGCTCGATGATTCGCGTTTGATTCAAGGCTTCTCTGGTGTGGGGGAGAAAGGCAGCTCCTGCCTCCGTCATCCGAATCTCCCTTTTGCTGCGATCGAATAACGCGATACCAAGCTCTCCTTCGAGCGTTTGAAGGGAGTGGCTCACCGCGGATTGGGACAGGTTCAGGCTCTCCGCCGCCTTCGTGAAGCTGCCCGTGTCGTGGATCGCGATAAAAATCTCCAGCTGCAACAACGTCATGAACCTCTTGCACCCCCTTCTATGAATTTTATTTATATCAATTAATGATATTATTCATTTGTTCGATCGATCAAACCTTACTATACTAAATGGGAATCAACCGAACAACTTCAGAAGGGTGTTGCAGAATCATGATTCGAGAGATGACCGTCAACGACTATGATCAGATGATTGAACTATGGAGCCGCATCGAAGGGCTGGCGATCAGCAACGCCGATTCCAAATCCAATATCGAGAAATATTTGAACCGGAACAAAGGGCTTAGCTGCGTTTATGAGGAGGAGGGCCGCATCGCGGGCACGATTCTTTGCGGACACGACGGACGAAGGGGATTTATTTATCACGTGGCGGTGGATCCGGAATTCCGGCAGCGGAAAATCGGACAGCGAATGGTCGATCTATGCCTCGGTAAGCTGAAGGAAGAAGGGATAGACAAGTGCCATATCTTCGTTCTGGACGATAACGAGGTCGGCAACCGATTCTGGAGCCGAACGGGCTGGGACAGGAGAAGCGGCTTCTCCGTGTATTCGAGAGATACCGATTGATCGACAAAGGGCACTCTAGGAGTGCCCGAGTTCTATTCCAAGGTCGGACCGCTTCGAACTCCACCCGGTCTCTCACGGCAACAAAGCCAGGAAAGCCTTCGTCGCGGAGGACAAAGGAACCCCTCGAAGCGTCGCGATTCCGATTCTCCGTTCGGGCAACGGGGGATTCAGCGGAATTTCCACGAGCTGACCCGTCCGCAGCTCCTCTTGCACGTAATTCCGAATCACGAAAGCCAGGCCGAACCCGCTCTGCGCGAATCGGACGAGAAGATCGACGCTCCCGAGCTCGAATTCGGGCTCTAGCGTCACCCCGTGCCCGGCCGCGAACTCGTCCAAGTATCGCCTGGTGCTGCCCCCTTCGAGGATGAGCAGGGGATGAGCGTTCAAGGACTCTACGGGCAGCGCGTTGCCGTCCGCGAGCTCCCGATAGTTCGCTCCGCCGACCAGACAATCCTGAATAGGCGCGCTCTCGCGGAATTCGACCTGCTTGTCGGATGCGGGCAAGCCGACGATGCCGAAGTCGATTTTCCCCTCCTTCAATAAAGCGATCGTCTCGGGCGTCGTCCGATTCGTGACCCGGATCCGGACTCCGGGGTGCCGGGCGTGGAACTGCTCCAGATAAGGCAGCAAGAAGTGCTTGCATAACGTGTCGCTGGCGCCGATCGCGATCTCTCCGCTGTTTAGACTGTTCATCTCCGCAATCGCTTTTTCCCCGATGTCGACGAAATTGAAGGCTTGCTCCAAGTAATGGAACAGCACTTCGCCTTCCTTGGTGAGAGTCACTCCTTTGGTCGTACGGAAGAATAGCTGGCCGCCGAGGGCGCTTTCGAGCTGCTTGATGGTATGGCTGACGGCCGGCTGCGTGATGTGAAGGCGCTCCGCGGCCCGCGATAAACTGCCCGTTCTCGCAATCCAATAGAAAACGCGGTACCATTCCAAATTGACTTCCACAGCCATTACTCCTTTTTATATCGACTATTACTAATATCAATTATTCTAATACACTTCGCTGCCTTTATCATTAGCTCTGTAAGCTAATTAGGCGGGGAGGCCAATGTATATGGCGGTAACGGCAATCGTGGGCGCGAATTGGGGAGACGAGGGCAAGGGGAAAATGACGGACGCGTTGGCGGCGCGATCGTCCTATGTGGTTCGGTATCAAGGCGGCAGCAACGCGGGGCATACGATCATCAACCCGCTCGGCAAGTTCGCCCTGCGCATGCTTCCTTCCGGAGTGTTCTACCCGAACGTCGTGAACGTGATCGGTCCGGGGGTGGCGCTGGATATGGAGGTTTTGCTGGAGGAATGGCAGGCTTTACTGTCTCGGGGAGTTCCAAGTCCGGCTTTGAAAATATCGGAGCGGGCGCAAGTCGTGCTGCCGGCGCACCGGTTGTTCGACGAGCTGGAGGAGGAGAGATTGGGAGCGCGGAGCTTCGGTTCGACCAAACGCGGGATTGCGCCTTTCTATGCCGATAAGCATGCGAAGCTCGGGATTCCGATCGCGGAATTGTTCGATGCGGCCCGTCTGCGCGATCGGCTGGAGCGTCTGCTTGAGAGCAAGAACGTTCTGTTACGGCATCTTTATGGACGGACTCCGGTACAGGCGGGGGAATGGATCGAGAAGCTGCGGAGGCAGGCCGAGTCTCTAGCTCCTTATATCGGCGATACGACGACTCTCTTGAATAAAGCCTACAGAAGCGGAGATGAGATCCTGCTCGAGGGACAGCTCGGGGCTCTCCGGGATCCGGATCACGGGATCTATCCGTTCACCACGTCGTCTTCCACGCTTGCGGGTCACGCATCGGTCGGGGCCGGGCTTCCGCCGTATGCGATCTCCCAAGTCATCGCGGTAACGAAAGCTTATTCCAGCTGCGTCGGCGCCGGACCTTTCGTAACGGAGCTTGAGGGCGCGGAGGCCGATGAGCTTCGGCGCCGCGGGGGAGATGCCGGCGAATTCGGGGTGGTGACCGGAAGGCCGAGGCGGGTCGGATGGTTCGACGCGGTCGCGACGCGTTACGGCTGCCGAATCCAAGGCGCCACCGCCGTCGCGCTGACGAATCTGGACGTGCTTGGCTACTTGGAGGAAATTCCGGTGTGCGTGGGATACGAGACGGAGGAAGGCTACGCGGAAGAGTTCCCCATTCCTTCCCGATTGGTCTCGGCGCGGCCCGTCTACAAGAAGCTTCCGGGCTGGCAATGCGATCTCTCGCAGGCGACCAGGCTGGATGAATTGCCTGAAGCGGCCAGGAATTATATCGATTTTCTCGAATCGGAGATCGGAGTGAGCATTACGACGGTATCCGTCGGTCCAAGGCGGGAGCAGCTCATCGAACGGTAGGATAAGCGCCTGGGTTCGCGGCACCGGGACCGCCCTCGCGGGCGGTCCATTCCCGATGATTACCCGATGATTACCCGATGATTACCCGATGGCTACCAGAAGGCTCGTCAGAAGCAACAGAATGGACACGGGCGCCCAAATCCTTCTTTCCCGCTTGCTTCTCGTAATAAGGTTCAGTACCGTTGCCGCCGCCGAGAAAACCACGACGAACCAGACGGCCGAATCGGCGAACGACTGCCAGCCCGGCCAAGCGGAACCCGACTTGCTTAGCACGATCATGGCCAGCGCCGCCAGAATAACGACCTGAACCAAACAGGCGAATCGCATGGCCGGCGGATATCGGCCCGGAAACTTCCCTCCCATCGCATAACTTCCCCACGGCATTCCCGCTGCCAAGGAAAGCTGAAACAGGATCACGATTCCGATGAGAACGGAAAATACGATAGCCGATATTTGAATATACATAACCAAGCCCCCCGACTACATAAAGTATCCAATATTCGCCATTCACTTGGCAAGCCGAAGATCATTCATATAATGTATAGATACCTACACATTAGACTAGGATGATTGTCCATGCTTAAACTACTAGGGCGGAGCATACGCGAATTCCGCGCTTTTTCCGCCAAGCTGCTGTTGTTCGAGCTTATGTATATGCTCGTTACGAGCGCCGTTATTATTCCGATTATTACGTTCTTATTCAACCGAATACTTCGGGTCGTCGGCTCCGGATCGCTGCTTAACGGCGAGGTGTACCGGATCGGGGAAACCTACGAGGGCTTGACCGGCCTCCTTCTCATTGGGCTGGTTGCTTCCTTCGCGGTGCTGATCGAATTGTTCGTGCTCATTATCCTTGTCCAGCAACGCTACTTCGGCAAGGAGATCGCGATCGCGGATGCGGTGCTGACGGCGCTGCGCAAGCTGCCGAGGCTGCTCGGCTTCGGCGTGTTCCAGCTCGTCGTGCTGGTGCTTCTCTTGATCCCTTTTATCGACTCGCCTCTGTCGGCTTCGTTCTATGCGCTGTTTAACGTGCCGATCTTCGTGAACAACCATGTTTTGGACGCTTCCTATACGGTAACCATCGCGTACGTACTGATTATCTTGCTCGCGCTGTATACGCTGCTGCGATGGATTTTCGCGCTTCACTTTATCGTGCTGGAGGACTTGAAGCTGGGGCAGGCGATCCGCCGTAGCATGCTCCTGACGAAGGGGCGCTGGCTGCAGCTGTTCGGTTCGCTGGTCCTGATGAATATCGCCATTCTTGCGGCAACCTCCGCCGGAATTTCGTTGATCGGCTATATTCCTTCTTGGTTGAACATGGACGTGCTGGCGCTCGTGTCGCAGCATTACTCCTTGACGCTGTCCACGATGCTGACTTATATGCTGACGCTGCTGCTCCTGCCGATCAACATGTTCGTGCTGACGCGTCTCTATTACGGGCTCGGTTGGAAAAAGGGGATGAAGGCGAGGGATCGGTTGAACGTGAGCCGAAGCGGGCTCGGCCGATTCGAGAGCCGCATCGGCAGCTGGTGGAGAGGACTCCGGCGCAAGCGCGTGGTCTTCGCGGCGCTCGCGGTCTGCTACATCGGCTTGTCCGTCTTTATCGGCTTGCGAGCGAACGATAGCCTCGTTTACGCCAAGTGGAGCGTGCTCATCGCCGCGCACCGAAGCGACACCTCGGTTGCGCCCGAGAATTCCCTTCCGTCCGTCGTCTCGGCGATCGATAAGGGCATGCAGGTCGCGGAGCTGGATGTCCAGCTGACCAAGGACGGAGTCGCGGTGCTTAACCACGACTCCGATCTTAGGCGCATGGCCGGCGCGCGGTTAACCGTGCACGAGCTGACCTTCGCGGAGCTCCGCAAGCTGTCCATCGGCGAGGATGAGGAAGGCCATCTCATCCGCATTCCGTCGCTTGGCGAAGTGCTTGCCGAGACCCAGGGCCGCATCAAGCTGCTGCTCGATCTGAAGCCGTACGGCGGCGTGAGCGAAGAGCTGGCGGACGAAGTCGTTCGCCTGGTCAAGGAGGCCGGCATCGAGCAGGAGGTTCGCATTCAGTCGTTCGATAGCGCTTCGCTTGCGCGGATCCGGGAGATCGCGCCCGAGATCAAGATCGGGAGAATTCTGTACTTCGCGCTCGGCGATCTGTCGGAGCTGGACGTCGACTTCTATACGATCGAGCAAGTGATGCTGACCGATCCCTTCGTGAACAGGGCGCATGCCGACGGACGCGAGGTGTGGGTCTGGACCGTCAACGACAGACGCAACATGAAGGAAGTGCTTAAATTCCAGATCGACGGCATGATTACCGATTATCCGGAGAGAGCCATGTCGATGATCGACGTGGACCTGTGGGCCGACGGCGAAGACAAGGGAGACGAGTCGGTGCTGCGCCCCTCCGAAGAATAACCCGTACCGGATGCCGTTGCTCTGCCATCCGTGCCCCGCTTAGCGAAGCGGGGCTCTTTGGCATGTTGGCGGCGATTTAAGCGGAAACGCGTTTCCAGCGAGTGGCGAAAATTCGTTCCGTCTTGGCCAGATGGCTCTGGCGCTGCTCCAAGCTGCGATTCTCCATGCCGGAGTAGTTGTACCATTTGAGATTGCCCACGCCCATCTTGCGGAAGGTACCCCGGAATACCATCTTCGCGATCGGATTGCCGAAGAACAATCGGTAGGCGAAGGTAGGCGTGGCCATGACCGTCAGCATGGATACTCCTTGCAGGCGAGGCAGCAAGCACTTGAAGGGGCGTCCCGGCTTGGTTTCCGCATAGATAACGCCTTTCACGAACACCTTGTCGAAGAAGCCCTTCAGGAGAGCCGGCATCCCTTCCCACCAGATCGGGAAGATCAGAATGATGTGATCCGCGGCCATGAGCCGCCGCTGATAGTCGGCCGCGAGAGGATCGTTCGTCCGCTTCTGGCGCCAAGAGGCAAGATCCGAGGCGGACGTAACGGGATTGAAGCCGTCCGCATGCAGGTCTATCAGGTCGACTTGGTGGCCGCCCGAGAGCAACCCTCTCGTCACGGCGGCTAATAGGGCGGCGGAATAGCTTCTCCGGTGCGGGACGTTCTCGGAGGCTGCGGACCCGTACGGATGGTCGAACACGATAACGAAGTTCATGATAAGCACCTCAATCGATTCTATTTTGTTAATCGTGATTCAAAATTGGTTCCTATGAAACAATAGTATGATTTTGTTTTTACGTTGTCAATAATGTTTCCGAGAAATATTTCCTTTTGTCGGCCCGGTTGCTATACTGAAGACAAGAAAACACACGGAAGAGGGGAAGGATTGGTGGTCCGAGCGTCTGCTAAGAGCGTCGAACAAGAGCTTCTGGTTACGGAGCTGATCAGTCAGATTGCCGCCATGCAGAAACGGTTCCAAGCGGAAGGCGAAGACGAAGAGAGACTCTGGATGATGGCGAACGCCCCGAATGACGAAGTGATCTCCTTTCTGAAGGAAGCCACCGTCATGATGCTTCACATGGTGGATGCGATCGGGGAGTCGGAGCCTATCAACGGAATCACGATCTCCAAGCGGTTCGGCGTCCCGAGGGGCAGCGTGTCCAAGATGACGCGGAGACTGGCGGAGCTGGGCGTCATTCAAGCCGAATCGCTTCCCGACAACAGGAAAGAAGTGCTGTTCCGATTGACTTCCTTGGGCAGACAGATCTTCGAGATTCACCAGAGGCTGCATGTCCATATGAACCGCAACGTGCGCGAATTTCTAAGCCGGTACGATCTCGATCAGCTGCGGTTTCTCGTGCAATGCATGAAGGATACGGTAGAGACGTCGTGGGTACGGTTGGAGAAGGGCGAGGAAGAAGAGGAAGAGGACGTGGCAAGTCCGGCTTCAACGGGATCGGGAGTCCCGAGCGAACCTTCCCGGACGGACGAGGCAAGCGAGATCATGGCCTTGCTGCGGCAATTGGACGCGAGAAAGCTGAAGAAGGCGAAGGAGCTGCTACGGATCGCCTTTACGGACGATTGAAGACAAAGCGATGGAGGAATGACCATGAGCGCCAAATGGACGGATCCGATTTTGTTGCCGATTCCCGAGAGCTTCGAGAGCCAACGTCTGATCATACGAGCTCCCCAATGGGATGACGGCATAAAGGTCAACGAAGCCATCCGCGAAAGCATAGAGGAGCTGCGTCCTTGGATGCCTTGGGCGCAGCAGGTACCTACGGCGGAGGAATCCGAAGTCGTCTCCAGGCAGGGAAGAGTTCATTTCCTGGAGCGTTCGGACATGATGCTATATCTCCTTCATAAAACAACGGGGCGATTCATCGGAAGCAGCGGCCTTCACCGAATAGACTGGCAGGCTAGAAAATTCGAGATCGGCTACTGGATTCGCACTTCCTCCAGCGGACAAGGGTATATGACGGAGGCGGTCGACCGTATTACGAATTTCGCGATCAACGTCCTGCAAGCGAACCGAATCGAAATCCGGTGCGACTCCAGGAACGCGAAGAGCGCCCGGGTGGCGGAGCGGCTCGGCTTCGCCAAGGAAGCCTTGCTTCGGAGCGAGAAGCAAGGCGTGGACGGCAGCTTAAGGGATACCCTCGTATTCGCCAAGGTTAGAGGCGCGGAGTTCTAAGTCGATTCTGAGAACCCGCGATCTCTCTCAATCCAGAATCGTTTCCTTAGCCGGATCTCTCAGGAATTCAAACATCCGTTTGATTTGCTCGGCGGTATTGCGTTCCTTCGAGAGCTCCGGCAAGCCGTTCTCCCCGAAGAAGCCGACCTCGCTCGTCTCCAAGCCTCCCTGGGCTTCCCCGCCCACGATCTCGCAGCGAATAAAGAACTTGTAGACATGGTAAGGCTCGGGCGGATGGTTGTGGAACTTCTTGTCCAGCACGGCCAGCAGACGGACCGGCGCGACCGTGAACCCGGACTCCTCCTTGACCTCTTTAACGGCTACTTCCGAAGGAGAAAGGCCGATATCGGACCATCCGCCGGGCAGCGCCCATGCGCCGTCGATCTTCTCGCGAACGAGCAAAATTTTATTTTCTCTAAACACGACGGCTCTTATATCGACCTTCGCGGTGGCGTAACCGGTGTCGCTGGCGAAGGCGAGCTTGATCTTCTCGGTTCCGGCCGTCGTATAATTCGCGAGAATATCGATGCTGAGCTCCCTCAGCATCTCGTAACGCTCGATATCGTAAACATCCTTCGCGTAAGTCAATCCCGTCTGCGCGATCCCCTGGATTTGCTTCGCCCATTCCAGCCATTTCGGCTCCATGTCCGTTAGCCCCCTAGAATTTTCTGGATTTACCATTGTTATCATAACATCGATTTTTGAGAATTTTGAACCTATTGGGCGATTTTCCCTCTGTTATAATGGGAATCAAGAAGAAGCCGTACCGAACAGGTGGGAAAATGAGCTACGAGGATTCCGTTCAACAAGCGATCGACTTTATCGAAGAGCATCTGGAGGATGAGCTTGATCTCGCCGGCATAGCTGAAGAAGCTTTTCTCTCGCTTGCCCAGTTGTACCGGGTGTTCTACGCGCTGACCGGACATCCCGTCAAAGACTACATCCGCAAGCGAAGAATAAGCGTCGCCGCCGATCACCTAAGGAACTCAAATCGCAAGGTAGAGGAGCTTGCGTGGGACAGCGGCTTCGAGTCGTACCATTCGTTCGCCAAGGTGTTCAAGAAGATCGTCGGCTTGACTCCGGCCGCTTACCGCAAGGCCGACATCATCTTCAGCTTCGAGCCGATCCGCCTGCGCGAGAGCGTCGATTACTTGGAGAACCGGGAGCATTCGGAGCGGTACCCGGACGTCAAAGTGATCCGGCTCCATCCGGAGAGGGCGCATGCTTATTTGCATCTTTCCGAGCAGGAGGAAGGCATGGAGAACGAGGCTTTCCGGGCGGCGTACGAGAAGCTGGCGGCTGGCGGAGGGGACAGAGCCGTCAAATTCCGAATTTTCGGTCATAATGTCGACCTCCCCTCGGAGGGCGGAAGCCTCCGATACGGATACAAGGTGCTCGTTGTCGGCGCGGTGGGAATGACTCTCGACGATGCCTTTCGAGAAGAGACGTTCGCCGGGGGCTTGTATGCCGTAAGGAAGATTGCCGCGAAGTCTCCGAAGGTCGTTCAAGACGGATGGGACCGGCTTCTGGCGGATTGGCTGCCCAAGAGCACGTTCGAGATCGGCTCTCCCCCTTACCTGGAGGAATTCATCGCCTACAACGGCAAGGTGGCCCGGATGAACCTGCATCTCCCCGTGCAGCGCAAGCTCCGAGACGAACCGATCGAGATCGTCGAACGGGAGACGGCCGCGGTTTATTGCTGCCGAGGGTACGGAGAGGAAGCTCAGAAGGTGGCCGAACAAGGGTTGATCGACTGGTACGAGAGCCATCCGGTCAGCAAGCGGCAGGCCGGCTTGGGGACGTATTACATGTCCTATTCTTACGGCGCTCCGGACTCCGAGACTTATTGGTGGGAGAACGGCCTCCTTCTAGCGGAGCCGGAACTCATGCCGTCTGCGGGACTGGAGCGAAAGCGAATGGAAGCGGGGCGGTATGCGTGCTGCGCGACCAAGACCTATGGGCTGTTGACCGGCGTCTTGGACAAGATGCACCGGTGGATCGCGAAGAGCGGCAGCTATCGGTTGGATGAAGAGAGGCAATGGTTCGCGGAGTATCACGCCGCTGCGGGGATGGACATCGAACAGGATGCTCTTGTGAAAATCTATATTCCTATTCTGCCGGAGGAGAGTGCCCCAGTTGAACAATCCCGCTAAGAAGAACAAGGAAGAGAACTATCAGCCCCAACACGTTCCGCAGGCGTTCAAAGTGATTAATGGCCAGCTGCATACCAAAATCGAGGTGGAGACCATGGAAGACATGAAACCGCGGGTCGTCGAGCACGGCGAATTGAAGCTGATCGGCATTCCGTGCGTCAGCTTGAAGGACATGGGCGGCAAGTATCGGCATGCGAAGGAAGGGCTGTTGTCGTCGACGAAGCATTTTCCGTTCGTGAAGAATCCTTCCGTTCATTACGGGATCTGGCCCGAGGCTCCCACGCAGAGCGAGTCCGACTTGCACGCTTATATTCTGTGCGTGGAAGTCGACGCTTTCGACGGCGTTCCGGAGTGGTACTTCAAGACGACGCTGCCGCCCCAGAAGTGCGTGGTCGTGCCCAATAAGGACGGCGACTACGATGCCGCCTGCCGCGTGGTCGATCGGTACGTCAGCGATAACGGCCTTATCGTCGGAGCCCAAGACCGGAAGTACACGATTTGCGAACGCTACGACTACGAAGGCGAAGGCTTCGCCAAATATTCGCTTCCGATTCAAGGGATTCGGGAGGAACAGCGATGAGCCAGCCGATCAGACGGAATTCCCCGGAAAGCTATCGGCCGTTCAGCGTCCCGAAAGCTCTTAAAACGATAAATGGAGGCATTGCCATGACCAAACCATTAAGCACGGAAGAAGGAAGGCCGTCTGTCAGCCCGATCAAAAACAAAGTCGGCAGCGTTTTCGTTCCGGTACGGGATATCGAGAAGGCGCGCAGCTGGTACTGCCGCGTTCTTGGGCTGAACGAGGAGGACTGCGGGATCGTGGGGGGACACCTGTGCCCGCTGCCGATGGAAGGAACCGGAGTCGTTCTGGACACGATGCCTAAGTGGGGCGGCCAAGAGCCGGGCGGAGCGCCATCGATCGAAACGCCAGCCTTTATGCTCATGACGGAGGACCTGCAGGGCTCTCTGAATTACATGAAGGAGCTCGGCGTCGAGCTCGTGACGGAGATCGAGCACGACCATTGGTTCGTCGTGAAGGATCCCGATGGCAACAAATTAATGATTTGCCGGGAATGACAACTTCCTTCGTTAGGGTTTCCCATAAGCGCATGATATAATGATTCCAATAACGGCGCTGAAGTCGAAACCTAAGGAGGCGAGGCCGGATGGAACAATGGATTGACTTGGTCCAATTGATATTCTCGTTCGGCCTCATCTACTCTATCGCTCTTCTGCCGTTCTCCTTATTTTCCACGGAAGAGATTCAATGGAACCATGCGGCCATTGCCGCGGGCTCCTCGATTGGCGTGCCTCTCAAGCCGTCTCCGCTCACGAGCATCCAGCGATGGATCGCCCGAACGGCAAGGCGCAAGGAAGCCCCCGATGACGACGCGGATTGCGACTCCCTGATTGTATCGAAGCTTACTTCATACAATAGGGAGGATAACCATAAACGTGACCACCAATTCCAAGCCTCGGAAACGAGCCAAGCTCGCTCTCGTCCTGATCGTCGGGTTGATTCTGGTCCTGTCGCTCAGCGGCTGTTCGGCGGCCGACCCGTCCCATCCGATCGAAGCTTCCACGCCCGGGTTCTTTAACCACTACTTTATTTATCCGTTCTCGGTTCTGATTCAATGGTGCGCGAACGCGTTCCATGGCGATTACGGCCTGTCGATTATCCTAATGACGTTCTTGATTCGGTTGGCGCTGCTGCCGCTTATGATGAATCAAACGAAGAAATCGGTCGCCATGAGGGAGAAAATGGCCGTTCTCCAGCCGGAGCTGAATGCGCTGAAGGAGAAGTACAAGGACGCGACCGGAGCGGAGGCCAGGCAGAAACAGCAAGCGGAGATGATGGAGCTTTACCGGAAGCATCAATTCAATCCTTTGAATATAGGCTGCTTGCCGATGCTGATCCAGATGCCGATTACCCTAGCCTTCTACTATGCGATTCGCCGTACCCCGGAGATCGCGGCCCATAATTTCTTGTGGTTCAGCTTGGGGAAGCCGGATATCGTGCTGCCGTTCATTGCCGCCATCGTATATTACGTTCAGTTTCGCGTGTCGCAATCGGCGGCCAAGTCGAGTCAGCAGAACCCGAACCCGCAAATGGCCGTCTTGGGCTTGATTTCCCCGCTTATGATGGGCGCGTTCGCGTTCGCGATGCCGGCGGCGTTGCCGTTATACTGGGCGGTCGGCGGAATTTTCGTTATCGCGCAGACGATCCTGCTCCATAAGAGGTATGCGAAGAAGCCTGCCGGCCAAGAGCCCAACGACTCGCATGTCCTGGCGGAAAAGAGCGTTTAAAGCGAAGAGTTATAAGAAAAGGGCCGTGCCGTTCTTCCCTCCGGAAGATGCGGCGCGGTCCTTTATCCGTTCTAACGGGATTTTCCTCATGAAAGAGGCGCTGCCATTAGGAGTTGCCGGAGTTGATGTCGCATTTATTCATAATGAACGAGATCTGATTCTCTAAGCGGTTGATCCGTTCCTGAGCCTCCGCGTCCTCCGAGCCTTGTCCGCGAAGCTCCGCCAGCTCTTGCTTCAGCCGATGAAGATCCTCTCCCGCGTTGGAGCAATCGTAGCTGCTCTCCAGATTATCGAGCATGAACCTTCTCCACCTTTCGTCGGATGTCCTCTCCTATTATGGAGGCCGCTTCGGAATTTATTCGCCTAAGCCCGATTGACATTCCCGATCCTTTTCCATAAGATAGCTAGTAATATCTCCAACAACGCAGAAGAAGGGTAAGTAGACATGCGAGGGTGGACTCAGAGAGCCGGTGGTCGCTGCGAACCGGTGTCCGGCGCATGCTCGAATGGACTTCCGAGTTGCTCTCCCGAACCGCCGCAAGGCGCATTAGGGAGCTGCCGGGCATCCCGCCGTTACCAAGGGGACGGTATCGAGATTCGTCGCAGGGCGATCTCCGCACCGGGAAGAGAGGATCGTCGCTCGCTTGCGTATCATGCGGGGGAACGATCGAATTAAGGTGGCAACGCGACAACCTCGTCCTTATCGGACGGGGTTTTTTTGACTTTAAAGGGGGTGATGGCCATGGAAGGCGGCTGGTGGCGGCGATCGATCGAGATGTCGTTTCGGATCATGTTGAATTCCAATTCAAGGAGGATGTTAACCCATGAAAGAACGAGTATTGACCGGAGATCGGGTGACCGGCAAGCTTCACCTTGGCCATTACGCCGGAAGCCTACGGAATCGCGTAATCCTGCAAGACCAGTACGAGTCGTTCGTGCTGCTGGCCGACGTTCAAGCTTTGACGACGCATTTTGACCGGCCGGAATTGATCCGTCGCCATCTGCGCGAGGTGGCTCTCGATTACTTGGCGGCGGGCATCGACCCGGAGAAGGCGACGATCTTCGTCCAATCGATGATTCCGGAGATCGCGGAGCTGACCGTCCTGTTCTCGATGTTCGTTACCGTGAACGTTCTGCGGCATAATCCGACAATCAAGTCGGAGTCGAAGAACAGCGGGCTGGACGAGATGTATTACGGCTTTCTCGGGTATCCGGTCAGCCAGGCGGCCGATATCGCGTTCTGCAAAGCGACGATCGTGCCGGTCGGGGACGACCAGCTGCCGCACCTGGAGCTGACCCGTAAGATCGTGCGCCGGTTCAACGAGCTGTATAAGCCGGTGCTCGTAGAGCCGAAGCCGCTCGTCGGCGAGATGCCCAGGCTCGTGGGGACGGACGGCAACGCCAAGATGAGCAAAAGCATGGGCAACTCGATTCCGCTCGATTCGTCCGCGGAAGAGCTTGTTACGCTTATCAAGCGGGCGGTAACGGACCCAAGCCGCATTCATAAGAACGATCCCGGCCACCCGGATATTTGCCCTATTTACGCTTACCATCGGGCTTTTCGGCCGGAGGGAATCCCGGAGATACGAGAAGGGTGCGAGAAGGGAACGATGGGGTGCGCGGCTTGCAAAGGTCAGCTCGCTTCTGCTTTGGAGCAGCTGCTCGCCCCGATGCGGGAGCGCCGGGCGTTCTATGAAGCGAGACCGGGCTCCGTCGACGAGATTCTTATGTCCGGTACCCGGCGCGCCCGCGAAATCGCCCGGCAGACGATGCAAGAGGTAAGGGAAGCGATGAGCCTCGATTATTTCAAGTAAAAGCAAATTCATATTTTCCTCCAATTGTAAGCTCTTCGGTCATTCTGTATACTATGATGTGCTTGTCATTGCGAGAGATTGTTAGAGAAAGTAACGGAGGATCATTCACCGATGTCCGAATTGGCTCTTGTCCATGTCGCTTATCAGGCCATTCATCAGAAGCTATTGAACGGCACCTACGTGCCGGGGATGCTGCTCTCGGAGAGCGAGCTGTCGGGGGAACTCGGGATGAGCCGGACTCCGGTGCGAGCCGCCGTGTCGCTGCTTGAGAAGGAAGGCTTCGTGCGGACGCTTAAGAAGAAGGGGATTCTCGTTCAGGGCATCGAGGTCGGGGAGCTGTTCGACATCTACGACCTGCTGTTGGCCCTGTATTCTTTCGCGCTGGATCAGATCGATGAGCACCAATATGAATTGGATCTCGAAGCGCTTCGCGGTCACCTTGGCGACATGCTGGAGGCGAGCGATAACAAGTTGAACCGCGAGTACTACGAGTGCGGCCTTAAGTTCATGAAGACCTTGCTTCTGGCGATCGACAACCGCAGCATTCTGGAGACCTTCGACCGTTACAAGGATAAAATGCTGTTCTTCGTCGTCGCTTACCGCTCTACGAAGGGCTCCAATCGCCCTTATACGGGCAGGAAGCTATACGCGGAGCTGCTCGATCTTCTAACGGAGAAGAACTATTCGGAAGCGAAGAAGTTCCTGAAGCAATATAAGCTGGGGTCGCAGGAGGAGCTTCTGCGCCATAGCCAATCGTTAACATTAACTTAATACTTGAGACATCTGACCTCGGAGCCTCGGAACCCTAGAACGGGTTTCCGAGGTTTTTTGACATTCCCTTCAAATCGCCGATCGAGGGCGACGCGAGGCGACAATCCGGGCTCGGATATCTGTTAAATAAAGGTCTATGGGCGGTTAACGAAAGAAAATCAGGATTAACAGAAGCCGAGACCTCCGTTTATTCCAGGTTTACATACAAGATGAATAATTCTTGTATACAAGTTGAACATCAAAAGCTGTCGCCCTAATGCCAAGCATGAAATCTACCCAAAATCGGAGGTAATGATCATGACCCAAGAAAATCTCAAATTCATTCACCTGACGGACACTCACATGAACGCGGCTGGCAAGCAAGACGGATTGTTCTCGAAGGTTCACATGGCGGACAACGTTAGGAAAGTATTCAAGCACGCGAAGGAATCCGGCGTGAAGCCGGCATTCGTCCTGATCACGGGCGACCTGTCCCATGAAGGGGATTCCGCGGATTATGCCTACATCCGCACGGTGCTGGACGAATGCTCCGAGCTGATCGGCGCTCCGGTCCATGTCGTGCTCGGCAATCACGACCACCGCGGTCCTTTCCGCGAGGGCTACCTGATGGAGTCCTCTTCCGAAGAGCCTTACTTCTACTCGTTCATGTACGACGGACTGCGCCTCATCGGGTTGAACACGCAAATCCCGGGAAGCCATTCCGGCGAACTGGACGAGCGGCAGCTTGGCTGGCTCGAGGCCCAGCTGAAGGAGCCGGCTCCGCAAGGGACGATCGTCGGCATCCACCATCCCGTCCTGGCGATCGAAGGCATGCCCGGCGACCACCTGCTTAAGAACAGAGGGCGATTCGGCGATCTGATCGCGGGAACGGACGTCATCGGCGTGATGGCTGGCCACGTTCATTCGAACAACGTCGGCACCTTCCGCGGAATCTGCGCCGTCGCGGCATCCGGAACGGCGTTCGCCGGCGAACTGGCGGATCAAGACAACTACGCGATGATCAATGCGATTAGCTATAACGTCGTCAGCGTGAATGCCGGCGAAGGCATCACGGTCCGCACGGTCGAGATTCCGACGGCCCGCGAGGAGCTGGTGCGCTTCCCGATCTCCCTGCTTGCCGCTCAGCACTGATCGATCGGCGCGGCGTCCCTCTGTTACCGATAGGACGCTGGCCCGGCTAACGGACATAGGCGACTCTTAAACGTCGTAAAATCGCGAACCGGAAACGTAACGGACATCCAGTCCGTTAGAAGGCCTCAAAGGCGCCTTAAAGCCGATCGTGCGGTTCTAAGGGCTTCCTGTGTCCGTTAGAAACCGGAGAGGGCCAATAAGCCGTTCTAACGGACTGTATGTCCGTAAGCGCACGGAGCCTTCTCCCGCAACGGCTACAATTCGAATTTTTATGATTAATAACAACGGAGGCACTCCCCATGACCACGCAGCACGTTACGAGAAGCACGCTTCTTCCGCTTCAAGGAGCCTTTAACTTCCGCGATATGGGCGGCTTGCGCGCGGCGGACGGCCGAACGGTAAAGCCGGGACTGCTGTTCCGCGCCGCCGAGCTGACCGGGCTGACGGAGGAAGACCATCTGTACCTGAAGCCGATCGGCATGAGGACCGTCTTCGATTACCGCAACCGCGGCGAAGCGGAGGAGAAGCCCGATCCGGCGATCGGCGAAGCGGTCAATGTCCGCGTGCCCGCGAACGAAGCCGCCGAGCATGCGCCGCACGTCACGATGGAGCAGATGCTGGCAAGCGGCCATCATAAAGCGTTCACCGAAGACATGCTGGAGAAGCTGTACGTTCAGCTTCCGGTCGGCAACGCCTCCTACAAGAAGCTGATGGCGCTGCTGAGCGAGCCCGAGACGAATCTGCCGCTCGTGCATCATTGCGCCGGCGGCCGGGACCGCACGGGAGTCGGAAGCATGCTTATCCTGATGACGCTTGGCGTGCCGTACGAGACGATCCTGGAGGATTATTTGTACTCCAACGATACGCTTCAAGGCTTCAACCGGTCGATGTTCGAGGCGGCTTCCAAGTACGTCTCGGCGGAGGAGCTGCAAGCTCTAGGAGAAGCGATGCTCCTTCGGGAGCGGTATCTGAAGGCCTCCCTGCGAAGCATCGAGCAGGCCTACGGAACGTTCGAACGTTATTTGGCGGAAGAATTCGGCATCGACGAATCCGTCCGCGCCCGCATTCAAGCATACTGTCTGGAATAATCCAAGGTTCATAAACTCAAGGGGGTCTTATTCAACATGCAAGGTTGGAAAAAGGGAGCAAGCCTTATCTTGGCGCTTACGACGGCATTCGGATTAACCGCTTGCGGCAGCTCGGGCAACAATAACGACTCGAACGCCGCGGCTGCGGGCAACGCTTCGGAGCCTGCGGAGGCATCCGCAAGCGCGGAGCTTCCGGCGCTCGATCCGGCGAACCCGACGAAGGTTACGTTCTACAGCTACAGCCTCGCTTATCCGACCATGAAGGCAGGAATGGAAGAGCTGCTCAACGAGTTTAACGAAACGGTCGGCAAGGAGAAGGGCGTTATCGTCGAAGGGATCGCGGATACGACCTTAACGCAATGGAAAACGGATATTCAGGCCGGCAAGCAGGTCGATATCGTCCAGCACGGATTCGCTACCATGGACAGCTCCCGCCAGACGTTAGGCTTCAAGGCTTTCGAGGATGTCTTCCCGAAGGATGAGCTGGAATCGCACCTGCAAGGCATCTCCCCGAACGCGCAGGCGCTGGGCAAGATCGATGGCAAGATGTACGGTCTGGCCTTTACGTTCAGCACGCCGATCCTGTTCATGAACGGCAAGCTGTTCCAAGATGCGGGCCTGGACCCTAACAACCCGCCGAAGACTTGGGACGATGTGAAGGCAGCGGCTCTGCAGATCAAGGAGAAGACGGGCAAGGACGGCTTCGGGCTTGCTCCGAACAACGGCTGGACGACGGAAGGCGTTATCCTGAGCAACGGAGGCAAAGTGATAGCCGACGACCGCAAGTCGGCCGAGTTCGCGAGCGACGAGGGCATCGAAGCCATTCAAATGTGGAAAGACCTCTATCACAGCGGCGCGCATGCAGTGGGCACCGATTCGGAAGTAACGGAGCAGTTCATGGCAGGCAATCTGGGGATGTTCCTTCAGTCGACGTCCGTGTACAGCGGCATCAAGAGCGCTTCCGAAGCCGCCGGCTGGCAAGTGTATGGGGCCCAAATGCCGCAATTCGGAGACAAGCCGTCCGTTCCGGTCAACTCCGGCAGCATGTTGGCGGTTCGTCCGGACAGCGACATCAAGGCTGCGGCGATCTGGGAGTTCGTTAAATTCGTGACCGGGGATCGCGGTTATACGATCATCACCTCCAAAGTCGGCTACCTGCCGCTGCGGACGGCGCTGGCAGACGATCCGAACGGCCTGAAGGACTTCGTCGACCAGAATCCGCTGTATCGCGTCAATCTAGCGCAGCTCGACCGCATTCAACCGGTTGCAATCTGGCCCGGAGAGTATGCGACCGAGATCGCTACGGCATTCACCGACGCGATCGTGAAGGCTGTCTCGACGGACGCCGATGTGAGGGAGACGCTGACCCAAGCGCAAGACCAAATTAACGACATGCTTCAGCAATAACCCATCCTGTGGGAAAGGAGCTATCTTCCGCCATGAGCCATATGGAACCGACTGCCGTAATCCCTCCCTTGGCGGGGACCGCTTCGGCAACACACGCCTCCGTCAGCCGACGAGCTCTGTTGATGCGGCGGTTGAAGCCGTACTTGTACCTTCTGCCCGCGATCGTGCTGCTTATTATCTGGATGTACAGGCCGCTCCTCTATACGTGCTATCTGGCTTTCCAGAAGTGGGGCATGGTTCCCGGTACGGAGCCGACCTTCGTCGGCTTCGATAACTTTACCCGATTGTTCCGGACGGACTCCTTCGTCCATTCGATCGGGAACACCGTCTTCTATACGGTTGGGCTGCTGCCCTTCTCGATTGTAATCCCGCTTATCCTCGCCGTCGTGACGGACGGGATGAAGGGCAAGTCGAAGAATTTCTACCGGGCGATCTTCTTTATCCCGATGATTCTCGCCCCCGTGTCCGTCGGAGCCATCTGGCGCTGGCTCTTCCATCCGTCGAACGGGCTCGTCAATAACCTTCTGCTGAAGCTGAACGTCGTCGATCGGCCGATCGCCTTTTTCTCCGATGCGCAATGGGCGAAGTGGATCATTCTGTTCATTACCGGTTGGAAAATGATTGGATTCGCGGTGCTCATGTTCTCTTCGGCGCTTACCGGCATCAATCGGGAATATTATGAGGCTGCGAGCATCGACGGCGCCGGAAAATTCCGAGTATTCATTCGCATTACGGCGCCGCTCGTCTCCCCGATGGTCCTGTTCATGCTGACGATGAGCATTCTGTTCGCCAGCCAATGGACATTCGCGTACATTGACATGCTGACCGCCGGCGGACCTTACGGATCCTCGACGAACGTATACTACGAGATGTACAAGAACGCATTCGCAAACATGAACGTCGGCTTTAGCTCGGCGGCAGCCCTTGTTTTCTTCGTGGTGTTCGGGCTGATCGCACTGGGACTGAATGCTCTGTCCCGGAAGCTGAGCTTCTATGACAACTAGCACAAGAGAGAGGAGATCTACCATGAATAAGCGTTCGCCGGCGTTAACGCTCGTGCAGCATGGATTGCTCGCTCTCATGTGCGTGATCGCGGTATTCCCGCTGTATTGGATGCTGATCTCGGCGTTCAAGAACGAGTCGGAGATCTTCACGGCGTCGATGTTTCCGCACAAGCCGGTCTTGACCAACTTTACCTATGCTTTTGACGAGATGCCGATATTCCGCATGATGCTCAACTCGTTCAGCATCGCCATTATGACAGGCGTCTTCCAGATGGCGACGAGCCTGCTCGCGGCTTATGCGCTCGTCCGGTGGCGGTTCCGCGGCCAGGGGCTTATCTTCTCTATTCTCAGCTTGACCTGGCTGATCCCTTATCAAGCGGTCATGGTCCCGAATTATTCGCTTGTGAACAGTATGGGGCTCAACGAGAATATCATGGGTATTGTGCTGCCGTACGCCGTCTCGACGTTCGCCATTCTATCGCTGTATCAGAGCTTTCAATCGTTTCCGAGAGTGCTGATTGAAGCGGCCAGCATCGACGGACTAAGCGACTTCGGCATTCTGGTGAAGCTGATTCTGCCGAATATCAAATCCATGGTGGCCTCTCTCGGCATCATCTTGTTCCTGAACGGCTGGAGCGAATATTTGTGGCCCATGCTGATCACCAAGGAGATGGAGAACGCCCCGATCGAGATCGGGCTCCGGCTGTTCGTCAATTCGGACACGAATATGTGGGGCTCGCTTATGGCAGCGGCGACGGCCGCGTGCATTCCGATTCTGCTGATCTACATTCTTCTGCAGAGGCAGATCGTGGATTCCTTCGTACGGTACGGGATGAAGTAAGAATAGGCGGCCGAGAAAAACGTAATGTAAAATTCATGCTCCGTTCATAATCGCTGAGTAAGCTAGCTCTGAATATATCCGCCGTATGGCGGTTCAGAGCTAGCTTCTTTTTTTTGCCCATTGATTGATAATGATTATCATTTCTAGTGGGCGAGAAACCGTCAAGAGAGGGGGCGCATCGCCGGAGCCATTGCAGAACCAGGGAGTGGAGCTTTATCGAACCTATCTATTTTTTCTCAGAGGAGCGTGCGGTTTTGAACAGGTTATTCAAGAAATCGGTCTCGTTATTTGTCGCGTTAGGACTGTTATTCTCTCTGTTGCAGATCGGACAAGCAGCGGCTGCAACCGTCGTTAAGGTTCCGGATGGCGAATATTCGGTTCCGTTCCGGGCGTTAAAGGATAATTCGGAGGACAATTCGGCCGCGGCTGCTTTCATGGAGCTGAACTCCGGCAAGCTGATCGTCGAAGGCGGTCAGATGACTCTTCTCTTCAAGGTGAATAATTACGAATGGTACCGATACTTCGGCCATTTGACGCCCGGCAAGAGCAAGAGCCTCGACCCGGCGGATTATACCGAGAGCACGCCGCTCTCGACAGAGCCCGGAGTAGATCTCTTTGGAAGTCCCATGGAGGAATACTACGCTACCTTCAGCGTTCCGGTCGAGAGCCTCACGGAAAGAATCGAAATGCTGATGCACATCATCGTCAAAGCGATCAATTACGACAATTGGTATAACGTTCAGCTCTCGCTCGATACCTCCAAGCTGCCCTTGATTCCCGCGGACAGCGGCGGAGGCGCGGGAGTTCCGGAGGCTGCCCTGGAGCAGTTGGACGAACAGATCTCCGTCGTTCAATCGGTTTATGAAGGGACAACGGAAGGGTATGCCGACGGCGATTATTACCCGGGTTCCAAAGTGTCGCTTTACTCGGCTATCTTGAGCGCGCAGGAGACGGCCAACGATGCGGAAGCGACGCCGGAGCAAATTACGCAAGCTTATAATGATCTCGTTACCGCCCTCGCGAACCATGAACGGCTGAAGGTCGCGGTCGACCGGGCCGCGTTGCAGCAGCTGATTACGGAAGCGACGGATTATGCCGATAACATCAAAATCGTAGGTTCGCATACGGGAACCGCCGCCAACGGCAATAACGCTGTCGTCTGGGAAGGAGAAACTCCCAAATCGAACGCCGATAACCTTAAATCCGCGCTTTCGGCGGCCAACAGCGTCCATGCCAGCGCATCGGCTACTCAATTTACGGTAAACAGTCATTTGAACCTATTGAGCAAGTCGCTTGCCGCCGCCAAGTCTTTCCTAACTACGAAGGAGACGGTTCCGCTGATTGTCCTGGATAGCCTTCAGGCCGGCACCAAATCTTCCTTGGCTTCTTACTTCGAAGATAACGCGGATGTGCTGCGCTCGAATTATTACGTCTATGAGCACATCGTCTGGAGGAACATAGCCAACGTCGACAAGTCTTCGGTCACTTACTCTCGGCCGACCAAAGACGGGGCGTACTCCGCCTCCTCCAATAAAGCGGTCGAGATCCCCGGAGCGAGCGGGAGCGACACTTGGGCAACGCAATTGACGGAGAATAGAGACGCTACTTTGCCGAACACGAGCGGAATCATCCCGTTGACCTTCAAGACGCTCGAACCTTCCGTTACCCAAACCGTCTATTTAAGCTTCAATGGAAGCCTGTTGACCGCGCTTGACGCGAAGGCGGACGAGGCGCAGGAGCTGTTGGACGACACCTCGGAAGGCAACGCTCCGGGACAATATCCGTCGGAAGCGCGGTCCGCTCTTCAAACGGCTATAGACAGCGCCAAAGCGACAGCGGCTAATCTGGGCTCCACCCGATTGGAGATCTCGGGAGCGGCAACCGCTCTGCAAACGGCGGTAGATACCTTTAAAGCAAGCACTCTTCAAGGCGTGAACTATTCGGTCGCGCACGCGACGTATGCAACGTTCTCGACCATGGACGGCTATTTGTTGAAGCCGGCCTCCCTCTCTACGGTTAATGGGGAGACCTACGCAACGTTAACGATTAAAGACAGTTCGATCATTCCCGAGTTCAAGGTCAAGCAGAACGGCGATTACGTCGACGCGGCTGTTGTGAGCGCGAACGAAAAGGCCGACACAAGAACGGTAAAGTTCAAAGTGGAGAATCCGGGAGCCATGGTAGACGCCCAGGTTAAAATCGCCCAAGGAGCTTACCAGGCGACTCACGACATTCGCTTGAACTTTAACGGCGTGGATAACTCGGCGTTATCGCAAGCCGTCTCCGCAGCTAACGCCTTGCTCCGGACGGCTAAGGCGGGAACCGAGCCGGGCCAATATCCGGCGCAAGCGATCGCTGCCTTCAAGTTGGCCATCGATACGGCCGGCGAGGAAGCGGTCCGAATTCCGGGCTCGCAGCAGCAGACCGATGCGGCGCTTGCCGCCCTGCAATCGGCGGCAGCCGCGTTTAAGGCAACGGTCGTGCCGGAACCGGTGAAGGAACCCGAAGATGGCGCCTACACGATCGACTACCGAATCCTGAAATTCGGCACGAACGAGACCTCCGTCATGCAGGATTACGTGACGACTCCGGCTAGGCTGGACGTCTCCGGTTCGAAGCTAACCGTATCCATTACGCTGAAGCAGGACAAGGAGATCACGGCGCTAAAATTCAATGGCGCGGCTACGACGGTCGTCAGCCGCGATCCCGCGGCCAACACGCGCGTGGTTTCCTTCCCGGTAAACAATCTGAGCGAGGTTATCGACGGTTGGGTCAAGATCGAATGGCCGGCAGTCCATTATTTTAACGAGTACGACATTCAATTGAAGCTTGACGCCGCTACGTTAAAAAAGATCGAGAGTGGGGGCGGTGGAACGGACCCGGGAACAAATCCTGGTACGGATCCAGGCACGAATCCAGGCACGGATCCGGGTTCGAACCCGGGCACGAACCCCGGACCTGGAACGACTCCGACCGCTCCGACTCCCGGCACCGGCACCGACACCGAAACCGACACGGACACCGGAACGGGTACCGAACCGGGCGCGAATCCCGGACCGACGATCTCCTTCAGCGATACGAAGGGGCACTGGGCGGAGGCAGCGATTCAAAAGGCGGTTGAGCTCGGCATTGCCCAAGGGTTCGAGGACGGCAGCTTCCGCCCGAACGCGACCGTATCCCGCGCGGAGATCGCGGCGTTCCTCAGCCGCGCGTTGAAGCTGGACGCGGCAGCTTCCGGTTCGGCCGGATTATCCGATGCGGATAAGCTGCCGGCATGGGCGAAGCCGCACATCCTGAGCGTTGCCGGCGCCGGCTTGATGACCGGCTATGCCGATTCCACCTTCGGGGCAGGCGATACGATCACCCGCGCGGAGATCGCGATCATCGTCGCGCGAGCGCTTAAGTTGACGCCTTCCGCCAATCCGACATTGACCTTCGCGGATGCGAGCCAAATTCCGGCATGGGCGAGAGGAGCCATCGCGGCGGTCGCGGAAGCAGGCCTCATGGAAGGCAAGGACAATAACCGATTCGATGCCAAAGCAGGCTTAACCCGCGCGGAAGCGTTGACTCTGATTGTCCGTCTACTGGACGCACTGCACAAGGAGCAAGCGTAACTATCCAAACAAGATAACGCAAGACGGAAGCCCCCATGGCGGGAGGCTTCCGTCTTCCTTTTACAGTCCGCCCCCGCGTCGCAGGCTGCGGTATTGGGTAGGAGACTGACGATAGAAGTCGGAGAATTGCTTGGAGAAGTAGTGCACGGTGTCGTAGCCGAGCTGCTCGGAGATTCGGGTGACCGATTGGTCGCTCTCCAGCAGCAGGGCCGCGGCTTTTTTCATTTTCAACCTGAGCTGGTATGCCTTCGGCGTCATCCCCGTCGCGCTCTTGAACAGGGAATAGAAGTGGGACTTCTCCAGGCCGCATTCCCGGCTCATCTCCTCGTGGGAGAAGCGGGCTTCCGGCTCCCACTCCATCCGCTCGAGAAGGCGCGCGATGCGGCGGTCGTACGGGAAGTCGGAGCGAAGCTCGCCGTGGGCGTGAAGCAGCCATGCCTTCATGAGGCTGGACACGAGCGCTTCGGCATTCCCGTCGGACGGATCGTGCCACCCGCAGATCCGGACGAACCAGTCCGTCAGCGGAGAATGGCCGGGAACCCGGGCATGAACGGGAAGGGCCTCCAGCTCGGGACAGCTCACCGCGGAAGGCATAAGCTCCGGGTCGGGGCGGCTCGTTTGGAACGAGAAGCGGGAGAACAGCCGATCGGGCTTCCCCCAGAGGTCGCAATAAATATTGTAAGCCTCCAGCGGAGCGGCGGAAGACAAATGGAACGAATGCGCCTCCCCCGGCCTTATGAAGACGAGCGACCCCGGACCGACCGGATACGATCTGCCCGCGACGGCGACTCTTCCCTGCCCGTGAAAGAAGAGATGGAAAGCGTAGGTGTAGCCGACCCGGGTCTCCTCGTGGACGTCGCCGCGGTACGTGTAGCGATGGGCTTCCCGGACGTAAACGGTCGTTTCCGACAGCTTTCGCGCACCCGCCGAATTTATCTCCACCTGGAACACCACCGGAATATTTTATAAATGATGGAATGCTGTTAAAAGACGTTGGCCCCACTCCATCATACAATAGTGACAGCGCTTAACGAAACAGAATCCATAACATTCGAATAGAAAGGAGCCCGGTGCGATGCGTTTCAGGCAGGTCCATCTGGATTTTCACACTTCGGAAAAAATTCAAAGAATCGGGCAAAGCTTCTCCAAGGCTCAATTCCAGGAGATGCTGAAGCTCGGCCGCGTCGATTCGATCACGGTATTCGCCAAGTGCCACCATGGCTGGGCGTACTTTCCATCGGAGGAGAACGAGATCCATCCGCACTTAGGCTTCGACCTTCTGGGCGCGCAGATCGAGGCGGCGCACGAGATCGGCGTCAAGACGCCCGTCTATCTGTCGGCGGGATTGGATGAACGGCTGGCACGGCTGCACCCGGAATGGCTCATAAGGGACGAGAACGATCGGACGAACTGGGCGGCGTCGTTCATGGAGCCGGGTTACCACCAGTTCTGCATGAATACTCCTTACCTGGATATCCTCATCCGGCAGATAGAGGAGGCGACGCGCAAGTACGACGGGGACGGAATCTTCCTGGATATCGTCGGTGTGCGCAAGTGCTACTGCCATACGTGCGTCAACCAGCTGCTCGGCGAGGGGAAGGATCCGCGGGACCCCAAGAACGTCAAGGAATTGGGAGAAAAAACGTACGCGAACTACACCCGGAGGGTGCGGGAGGCGGTTCATGCGATCAAGCCGGGATTGCCGATCTTCCACAATTCCGGTCACATCCATCGGGGACGGCGCGACCTGGCGGCGGCCAACACCCATTTGGAGCTGGAGTCGCTGCCGACCGGCGGCTGGGGCTACGATCACTTCCCGTTGTCCGCCCGTTACGTTCAGCAGCTCGGATACGATTTTCTCGGCATGACCGGCAAGTTTCACTTGTCCTGGGGAGAGTTCGGCGGCTTTAAGCATCCCAACGCGCTGCGTTATGAAGTGGCGCTCAGTCTCGCGAACGGGGCCCGCTGCTCGATCGGAGACCAGCTTCATCCCGAAGGGCGCATGGACCCGGCAACCTACCGTCTGATCGGGGCCGCCTATGAAGAGGTGGAGCGCAAAGAATCCTGGTGCGCGGACGTTCGCCATGTCGCCGACGTCGGCCTGCTCTCGGTCGAAGCGGCGATCGGACCGATAATCGGGGGACTCGCCGGGAAGGCGGACGCCGGCGCGGTCCGGATTCTGCTCGAGAATCAAATCCTGTTCGACGTTCTGGACCTCGAATCCGACTTTAGCGCGTATAAAGTTCTCCTTCTTCCGGATCGGGTGACGGTGAACGAGGAGCTTAAGGCGAAGCTTGATGCCTATACGAGCGGCGGCGGCAAGCTGCTTGCGACCGGCGCATCCGGCCTGGATCCGGCCCTGACGGAATTCGTCCTCGATCTCGGAGTCCGCTATGCCGGGCCGAACCCCTTCAAGCCCGATTATCTGCATCCTTCCTTCGAGCTGCCGTCTCTCGGCGATGTCTCGTTCGTCGTTTACGCGGAAGGGCAGAAGGTAGAGCTGGCCGAAGGAGGGGAAGAGCTCGGGCGACGGGAGGATCCGTACTTCAACCGGGACGTCTATTCCTTCTGCTCCCACCAGCATACGCCGGGCAGCTTGACGGAGGGCGGACCGGGCATCGTCCGGAGCGCGAACGGGATCTATATCGCCTGGAACCTGTTCGAGGATTATGCGGAGAAGGGTACCCTTGCCATTAAGGAGACGGTGGCTCATGCGCTGCGGCTTCTGATCGGGAACCCGACGCTTGAGATCGGACTGCCCGCCCAAGGGGTGGCGACCCTGCAGCATCAAGAGAAGGAGAAGCGGTTCGTTCAGCACTCCCTGTACGCGTCCCCCGTCCGTAGAGGGACGAATGTCGAGGTCATCGAGGATATCGTTCCCCTGCATGACATCGACGTGGCGGTTCGTCTTCCGGGCAAAGAGATCACGCGCGTCTATCTGGCCCCGGAGGGGACCGAGCTCGCTTACGAGACGGCCGGCGATACGATTCGCTACAGGCTGGAGAAGCTGCTTAACCATCAGATGGTCGTGCTCGATTACAGGGCTTGAATTCATCGATCAACATCCGTTCCGGCCAATTGAAACAAGGTGCTTTCCTTCGGGGAAGCGCCTTGTTTCCGCTCTTTTTCGCAGGAGAGGATTCGATTGACAACATTTTCGGCATGCATATATAGTATAGGCACCAGTCACCACTACGACCAAGACGAGACGGGGGAGAACCGCCATGAATCTGTTTCGGACGTTCCGAGGGCGCAAGTACCTGCAGCGGACCTTGATAAGCTTCATCCTCGTCGTCATCCTTCTGGCGATCGCCTCTTATCTTCTTAACGTCAATGCCCGGGGCAAGGTGCTGCGGCTCCAGAACGAAGCCGACCTGAAGCTGCTGACGCAGATCAATTACAACATCGAGAACATGAACGGGATCGTGAAGAATCTCGCGGTGTCGCTTTTTAACGACGACGAGCTGATCGCGGTCAAGGCCGGAGCGGATTACAAGCAGAGCGTTCTCAAGATCGACCGACTGGACCGAACGGTCGCCGAATCTCCCTATCTTCACGCGATCGCTTTCTATAACCCGAAGCAGAAGCGCTACTTCTCCTCCCTGAATCATGGGATGGACAACGATTTGTTCTACGCGGAGCTGAGCCGCTACAAGAACGAGCACCCGAACGTTCCGAAGCTTCAGCTGATTCCGCTCGACCTTGACGGAGGCTCCGACATCGACGTTTTCGCGTTCTTCATCTATGACGGACCCTCGCTCGGCTCGGTCAACGACAACGTGCTTATTCTCACGGTGAAGCCGGACTGGATGTTGGACAATGTGAAAACGCTTAATCGCTTGGCCGAGCGAGAGAACGACGGTCTCTTTATCGCCGACGGCGACGGCAGGGTGCTTATCGAGAGCGACAACGATCGACCGGATCTCCAGGGGATGAAGAGCGCGGTGCTCCAGCGGATAGCGAATTCGGCGAGCACGCTGGACGATTTCAATTACACCTACGAGGGAACCAAATATAAAATCACGTACCTCAGCCAAGGGCTGAACAACTGGAAAATCGTCAGCGTGAGGGATTACGACGCCGTTCTGGGCAGCGTCCGGCAGATGAAATGGACCGAGATCATCGTGACGATCTCCGTCGTGCTTCTCGCCGTTCTTCTATCCATATACTTCTCTCTTAGGCTCTATAAGCCCGTCGGTCAGCTGTACAGCCTCGTCCGGCCCGACGGACGCGAGCCGGAGCAGGTGAGCGACGAGATGTCGATCATCGCCGCTACGTACAAGGGGATGCGGGATAAGCTGTCGCTGCTCGAACAGGAGCAAGCCTCGCAGATCAACATCGCCAGGGCTTATCACTTGAGGAGCCTGATCTCCGGAAGCGAGAGTATGGCGGAGCCGGAATTGCTTCAGAACAAGGCTCAATACGGGCTCGATCTCGCGATTCCGGGGGCGATCCGGGTAGCGGTCGTCAAGCTGGACGGGCTGGAGGCGCTCGTTGCCGAGCAGGGAACGCAGGCCGAATCGTTGTACGGCTTCGCGATCGCCAACATCGGCCAAGAGCTTCTGCGCCGGTCGTTCTCCTGCGAAGCGGCGGATATGAGAAGCGGCCATCTCGTCTTTCTCGTCAGCGGCGGTTCGGCGGAACTGGACGAGCTGAAGGAGCGATTCGGCGAGCTTCAGCGAACGGTCAAGCAGTTCTACCGTTTCTCGTTTACGGCGACGCTCAGCCGAACCTTCGACAGGTACCAAGAGATCACGCAGCATTACAAGCTTGCGCTCCGGCACTCGGATTACCGGATGATCCTGGGCAAGGGCTCGATTATCGAGCCGGACATGATCAAGGACAACGAGCGCAATCCCGAGTACCGCGTGCCTCCGGAGCTGGAGCGCCAGTTGACCGAAGGCATGAGAAGCGGGGACCGGGAGCGGACGGAGGAAGCGATCTCCCGCTGGAAGGAGATCATCGGCGGCTTCAGCTTCGAGAACATGTTCGCCGCGGTGCTCCATATGGCGATCACGCTCAGCAACACGCTCAGCGAGATGAACCACTACCACCTGAACCCGCTCTCCGTCGACCTCCAGGCGATCAACCGCCGCATTCTCGGCGCCGAGACGCTGGACGAGATCGGGCAGGTGCTGAACGAGGTTATCGGCGAGACGTTCAGTCAGCGCCAGAGCGGCAAGGAGGACAAAAGCCAGCTGATCGCCGACACGATCAAGGAGATCGTCGGCAAGCACTACGCCGATCCCGACTTGAACGTCCAGAAGATCGCCGACATGCTGAAGATGAACCCGGTGTACCTCGGGCAGACGTTCAAGGCGCAGGAAGGCGAAACGGTCGTCGACCTGATCAACTCGACCCGTCTCGCCCACGCCCGCCTCTACCTGGAGCAGAAGGACCTGACGGTGGCCGAGATCATGGAGAAGGTCGGCTTCGGGAACGAAAGCTACTTCTACCGGCTGTTCAAGCGGCATTACAGCGTGACTCCGAAGGAGTACCGGTTGAAGTTCTCGATCGACAAGCATACGTGAATGCGCGGAGCGCGCATGTACGGCCGGCCCGGCTTTTCGGGCCGGCTTTTTGGCGCCGCCTACCGGATGCCGCCTCTAGGGGAGTTAAAAGTATCCAATTGGGGCCCAACCACCGCATGACCGGTCTCAGTTGAGTAATGGTGCGAATAGAAAGTCGTCAAGACAACATTGCAATAAGTGCGAAAATTGTGAAATAAATTCTATAAAATTCAAAAAAACACCTCCAAGTTTATTTCCATATCTAACGACATGGTAACCATCACTTGAAGGCGTTTGGACATAGTTTAGCGGCGCTCGACGGCTACGCCCCCAAAAACTCCCCACAGGTTTGCAGGGTCATTTAAGTACTTATGTGGAAACCCCAGCTCAATCGCGCTTACCGTGTCGAGCCTTTGCAGTTGTTCCTCCGTAAGCTGCAAATCGAGCATATCCAAATTGCTTTCAAGCTGTCCGGCTTTGCTTGCCCCCAGCAAGATGGATGTAACGGACGATTGGGCTCTCAGCCATGCCAATGCAACATGCGCTGCTGGAGCATTCACTTCATCTGCTACTTTTTTTACTTCATCCACAATATTGAATACCCGCTCATTCAGCATACCATGGTTAGCCATCATGGTTACCCGTGAGCTCCAGCCTTCGGATTTCTTGCTGCTCTGGTGCAAATCCTCTCTTGAATATTTTCCGGTCAGAAGACCGTTGGCCAGAGGCGACCAGGCAACAACCCCAAGCCCCATCTCCTGAGCCATCGGAGTAAGCTCTCTTTCCGACGTTCGTTCGATCAGACTGTGTTCGTTTTGCAGGGCAACCAGAGAAGACCACCCTCTCAGGTCGGCGATTGTCTGCATCCGCGAAATCTGCCAGGCCGGCGTATCCGATATTCCTACATAAAGCACCTTGCCCGCTCGTACAAGATCATCCATAGCCCGTAACACTTCCTCGACCGGCGTCGTGTTATCCCAAGAGTGTAAATACAGCAGGTCGATATAATCTGTTTTCATTCGCGACAGACTCGTTTCAACCGAGCGGATCATGCTTTTTCTATGATTTCCGCCTGCATTCGGGTCTCCTTGATGCGTATTCATCGTATACTTTGTAGCAAGAACGATACGCTCGCGCCGTTCCCCCAGAATTTCGCCCAACATTTTTTCCGAGCTTCCGTTCGTGTATCCACTGGCCGTATCGACAAAATTTCCGCCCCGGTCAAGATAAATGTCCAGTATGTTCTGAGCTTCATCCGTGCCTGCACCCCATCCCCAATCCGTACCGAAAGTCATAGTGCCAAGCGCAAGCTCCGAGACTCGCAATCCACTTTTGCCTAAGAAATAATATTTCATATATGCCTCCTAATAATTGTTATCCACTTTTTCAAATCTGGAACTTCCATTTCTTATAAGATATTGATCATCGTTGGATACGTCGCTTTTTACATGGATCACCCCCTTTAAGGAATATCTCTCCACCATGGAACCGAAGGTATTTCTGAAGAACCAATCTCAACGCTTTCACCTATGCGAGGTACCGCGATGACGACGTTTCTTTCAGCCGCAGCCTTGAGAACACGCTTGATCGGCTCGTCCCAGTCATGGAATGCGAGTGTAAATGCGCCCCAATGGACCGGGAGCAATATGTTACCTTGAAGTTCAATGTGGGCTTGAACCGTCTCCTCGGGCAGCATATGCAGCGGCCACAAGCCACTGTTGTCGTATTGTCCAGCCTCAATTAATGTCAGATCGAAAGGACCGTAGTTTTCGCCAATCTCTTTAAAGTGAGGTCCGTAGCCGCTATCTCCGCTATAAAATATCTTTGTATGTTCTCCTTCAATAATCCAGGAACACCACAGCGTAGTATTTTGCTTAAAAATCCCTCTTCCCGATGAATGCTTTGCCGGCGTGCAGCGAAGCTTCAGTCCTTTAAACCCAGATTCCTCCCACCAGTCAAGCTCCACAATCTTGTTAGGAACAACACCCCATCTTTCCAAACGGCCGCCAACCCCAAGAGGGACATAAAATGTTCTCACTTTATCTTTTAGTTTCTTGATAGACCTGAAATCCAGGTGATCGTAGTGATCATGTGAGATGAGCACCGCATCAATTTGCGGAAGATCCTCGATTTCAATGGGCAGTTGTTCGCTATAACGTCTGCCGCCAAACCTGAAAGGAGAGGAATAAGACTCAAATATCGGATCTAACAGTAATTGCCGCCCCTCCAGCTGAATAAACGATGTAGAGTGCCCGAGCCATATAACTGCCGTTTTATTAACATCTTCCTTTGATAAAGGTGCCGCGATTCGCTGAACCGGAAGTATTTCTTTCGGCCGTGCTCTGGGATTGCCTTTGATATATTGCCGAAAGATTGGGAGTAAAGCCTTCACGCTGTACTCGACAGGCGTTTCAACAGGATATTTAAACCTCCCGTTTACGAAGTTTTTGGATATTTGATATTTTGTTCTTCTCTTTTTGGACATAGGTACCAACTCTCAAATTAATATTAATTGAACATTCATTCATTTTATCTATGAAAAAAAGAAGGACTCCTTATGCTTTGACAGCGTCCCAGCTTGATTGGATCAAGTCCTTCACATTTTTATTATTAAATTCAAACTCTCTTCTGTAATATTGTTTGGCAAGCTCGGTAACAGGAGCATAAATCAAAACTAACATCAGCATGGTATCGTAATCTTTAAGCACCTTCTGTTCTTTGCCTTCCTCGATCAATTTATAAAAAGGCTGGAACATCATACTGGAATCTTCAAGATACAAATTCTCGACAAGCGGTGAATTGCAAAATTGTTCATAAAAGAGGAATTCATCTTTATGGTTAAGAATGAATTCAATATAGTTGCTCATAATCAGTTCAAATCTTTCCCTGACCGGCATTGGATGATGGACACCCTGGAACATACTTGAACTAATCTTCTGCTCGACATTCATAAACAGCTTCCTCAGCATGTCCTCCTTATTTTCGAAGTAAACATAGATCGTTCCTGGTGATACCTTAGCCCGTTTGGCAATTTTGGACATGGAAATTTCAGAGAAGCCGATCTCGTTCAAAAGCTGAATGGTTGCTTGAATAATAGCTTCATTTTTATTTTTGTCCTTATATCTCATGGCCGAATAATAAACGATCATTCAATTAAAGTCAAATGCATTAGGGAAAGATATTCTGTAGCCTGCCAAGTTTAAAATGCGGTTGCTGCAGTTAGACCTCAAACTGTTCAGCTAACGGACAGATTAACGAAAATTCGTTGGTCTAGTTACGTATAAACGAATAAATAATATTTTTGAGGGGGATTAACCATATGATTAATTTTCCATCATTGTTTTACTTTATCTTTAGCGTACTTGTAGTCCTATTATTTGTAATGTTTTTAATTAAAAGCTTTAAGAGAAAAAAATAGAAATTAGCTTCTTTTAAAGTCGGAGAATGTTGCGGTACCTAGAATAGGAAAGCAAAGCCCCCTCCATCGTTTTGGTGGAAGGGGCAAAAATACGCGGTCATGGCGCTGGGGCATTATAAGATGCGGCAGAACCTTTTTTTGTTCTTTCCGCCAGCTTCGTAATCGACTCCACGTCTTGATCGGTTAATTGATCCAGGAAATGTTTGCGTATGGCCATGGAGACGATGGGACGGGCATCATTTAAGGCTGATTTGCCAGTGGGAGTAATGATGACCTGAACACCGCGATCGTTGTCTAATGGCTTCCTCATCACCAGCCTGCGTTTCTCCATCCGCGTCAGATGATGCGACAATCGGCTCTTATCCCAGTCCATGGATTCGGCCAGCTCCTGTTGGCGAAGGCTACCGTCCCCCAGAAGGTCTAACCGATCCAGTACTCCATAATCGCCCTCTGATAGTCCGGTGTGATCGGACATCTCTTTGATTACGCGACCGAAGATGCTGTGAAAGGAGCCTTTCCACTTATACCATAATTGAATTTCTTCTTCGTTCAGTTCGCTCTTATTCATGGAATCATTATAGCATGGTTGACACGTCAACTACAATTTGATACAGTTGTTTGAGGTTTAGGTTGATACGTCAACCATACTAATGCCAAGAAGATCAAGAAAGGAACATTTATTATGCAAATGAACGTAAGTACGTCTACTCCAGTTATCTCGTTTAAGCCGGTAGTCCTATCGGCCCCGGGTCGTGGCGAGGATTTGCAAGTGCGGGTATCAGCGCCGGCGACGGGCAGCCAATTGCCTATTGTTATTTTCTCGCACGGCTTTGGTTGGTCGATGGACAGCTACGGTCCGTTAGTCGACTACTGGGCTGCTCACGGCTTCGTGGTCATTCAACCCACCCATCTCGACTCGAGGACGCTGAATCTTCCCGCTGACGATCCCCGTACACCGCTGATTTGGCGTTTCCGCGTCGAAGACCTGAAGCTCATCCTTGACCAACTTGATCTTATTGAAGCTTCCGTTCCAGGCCTCGGCGGACGTCTCGACCGAAGCCGTATTGCCGCAGCCGGACACTCCTGGGGAGGCCAAACGGTGAGCATGCTGCTCGGCGCGCGAGTCCTCGATGCCAATGGCGAACCGGGAGAGGACATGTCCGACTCGCGAATCAAGGCGGGCGTATTGCTTTCCACGACTGGCCTTGGCGGAGCTGACTTGACTCCGTTCGCGGCAGAGAACTTCCCATTCATGAACCCGAGCTTCTCCGAGATGAGGACGCCGACTCTTGTGGTCGCGGGGGATCATGACCAATCCCCCCTGTCCACTCGGGGGCCTGACTGGTTCACGGACCCCTACTTCCTGAGCCCGGGCAGCAAGAGCCTGCTCACCCTCTTCGGGGCAGAACATATACTTGGCGGAATCTCCGGGTACAACGTCGCGGAGACGACGGACGAGAACCCCGAACGAGTTGCTTTGCTCCGGCAGCTCACGTGGTCGTACCTTCGCGACGCGCTCGGCCTCGACAATTCCAGCTGGATAGAAGCCCGCAAAGAATTGGAGGAGAGCACCAACCAGTTAGGCCGAATTGAATCCAAGTCGGAATAATGGATCACAGCGATCTCAAAGAAGGGACCATCCTAAAAATAGGATGGTCCTAAAAAAGGAGAGTGTTACTCATGCAGGCTAATCCAAAGGGAGAGCGTTCCATGAGCAAGCCGTTCACCGAAGCTGCCGGTATTCCTGTCAACGATTCCGCCCCTGTCGTAACCTTCAGCCCCGTAGTGCTTTCGGTCCCCGGTCGGATTGCGGACTTGCAGATCAAGGTCTCCGCACCCTCGACGGGGAGCGACCTGCCCGTGATTCTTCTGTCGCACGGCCATGGGCCTTCGAACTTCGTGTCATCCCTACACGGCTACGGGCCCCTCGCAAACTTCTGGGCAGCTCACGGCTTCGTCGTTATCCAGCCCACCCACTTGGACTCGAAGGCGCTGGGCCTGCGTGAATCGGATAACCCGGAGGCACCGTTGTTTTGGCGGTCCCGAGCCGAGGACATGCGCTGCATTCTCGATCGCCTCGACCAGATCGAGGCTGCTGTTCCGGGGCTCGGCGGGCGCCTAGACCGGAGCCGGATCGCCGCAGTAGGGCATTCAATGGGCGGGCATACGGTAGGCATGCTGTGTGGTCAGGGGGTTACGGATCCGGTCGACGGGACGGAAGTGAATCTAGCCGACCCTCGGATCAAGGCGGGCGTACTGTTGGCTGCGCCAGGCAAAGGCGAGGACCTCGCCGCGTTCGCAACCGAGCACTACCCGGTCTTGAAGACAACTAGCTTCGCCACAATGACAACGCCAGCCCTCGTCGTCGTGGGTGATAACGACTGGAGCCCCGCGTTCTCCGATCGCAAGGATTGGCGCTCTGATGCGTACTTCCTGAGCCCCGGCCCCAAATGCCTGCTGACGCTGTTCGGGGCGGAGCATGGGCTAGGCGGGGTAGCCGCGTACGACGCGAAGGAAACGACCGACGAAAACCCCGAGCGCGTGGCCGCGCTGCGAGCGCTCGTCTGGTCCTATCTCCGTACCGCGCTCTACCCTGAAGACCCCGCCTGGCCCGCAGCGTGTGCCGCGTTGATGGATACGCCTAATCCGCTGGGTATTATCGAATGCAAATGAAGCTCTAAGAAGCCGCACGACAATAGCGCGGCTTTTTTATTTGCGTTAGTTCAATAAAGCAGCGACAGTCTAGGACTATATTTTCACGTCTTTTTCCTTGTACATCCCCCATCTCCCATCCTCCGCTCCCTACCCCCATTCATTCCCACTTTCAGCTCCCTTACAGCATTCTGGACTCTGTACAGAGCCCCGAACCGCGCCAATACAGGATTCCTGCACACGTACAGCCGGCTTTTACAGGAATCCTGCGTTTGTACAGTACCGATATTGCCGCCCCCTGAGCTATCGTTAAACCTGCAAGCCGGGCAAGCCGAACCGAGACGGAGCGGCGAACGCGGCGGCAAGTATGGCGGTAAGGAAGGAGCATTCGCGATGTCGAACAAAGCCTCGGTCGCCCTGAACGATAACGGCGGCACCAGCGCACGTATGGATTCCAATGCGGATTCTCCGCTGGATCGGACCAAGCCCAAACGCAAGTCGTTCTTTAGAAGAGAGCTTAAACATTTAAAGTCCAACCGGGAGCTGCTGCTGCTGTCGGTCCCCGGGATTCTGTACAAGCTGATCTTCGCCTATTTTCCGATGGTGGGCCTCATTATCGCTTTCAAGAACTACCGGTACGACCTCGGGATGTTCGGGAGCAAGTGGGTCGGCCTCGATAACTTCCGATTCCTGTTCACGACGGATACGGCATGGAGAATCACCCGCAACACCGTTCTGTACAATCTCGGCTACATGGTGATCACGACGGTCGCCGCTTTATTCCTGGCGGTTCTGCTGAACGAGCTGAAAGCCAAGTACACTCGCTTCTATCAGACCGCCTTGTTCCTGCCCCACTTTCTCTCGTGGGTGCTCGTCGGTTATATCGCGTACGCGTTCCTGAACCATTCAGACGGCTTCATCAACCGCACGCTGATCGCGCTCGGGTTCGACCCGGTCAGCTGGTACCAGGATTCGGCCCCATGGCCCTTCATTCTGATCATCGTGCACCTGTGGAAGGCGATCGGGTTCACGACGCTGATCTACTTCGCCGGGATCATGGGCATCAGCGGGGATTATTACGAGGCGGCCCGGATCGACGGGGCGACGAAGCGCCAGATGGCGCTCAAGATCACGGTTCCGCTGCTGACGCCTCTCATCATCATCATGAGCATCCTGTCGATCGGCAGCATGTTCCGGGGCGACTTCGGGCTGCACTACTTCATTCCGAACAACTCCGGCTTCCTATACTCCTCGACGGACATCATCGACACCTACGTGTATCGGGCGCTTCGCGAGGTCGGGAACGTCAGCATGTCCGCGGCGGTCGGCTTCTATCAATCCGTCGTCGGGTTCGTCCTGGTGCTCGCGGCTAACGGCATCGTGAAGAAAATAAACCCGGAACACTCGATGTGGTAAGGAGGCTGCGAGCATGGAAGCTAAATTTTCGATATCCAAAGGGTTCTTGCACCTGTTCTTCACGATCCTCTCGATCGCGGTGGTCCTGCCCTTCCTTCTCGTCATCGCCGTGTCCCTCACGGACGAGAAATCCCTGACGGAGCACGGATACCAATTCATCCCGAGCGACTTCAGCCTGAGCGCCTATCGCTATATGCTCGATTCGCCGGACATCATTTTCCGGGCCTACGGAGTGACCATGCTGGTCACCGTCGTCGGTACCCTGGTCAGCCTGCTGATTACCGCGATGACCGCCTATGTCGTCTCCCGGCCGGATTATCGCTACAACCGGATCACCACGTTCTACGTTTTCTTCACCATGCTGTTCAGCGGAGGGCTCGTTCCTTCCTACATCTTGGTGACGCAGTACCTGCATCTGAAGGACAGCCTGCTGGCGCTTATCCTGCCGATCCTGCTGTCGCCGTTCAATATCATGGTCATGAAGGGGTTCCTGTCGAAGATTCCGCTCGAGGTTATCGAATCGGCCAAGATGGACGGGGCGAAGGAATACCGGATTTTCTTCCGGATCATCCTGCCTCTGGCGACGCCTGCGCTGGCGACGCTCGGCCTGCTCATCGCGTTCGCCTACTGGAACGAATGGTTCAACGCGATGCTGTACATCGACGATCCGAACAAGGTACCGCTGCAGCTGCTGCTTGTCCGAACGCTGAACAGCATCGAGTTCATCACGACGAACTCGGAGTTCGCTCAGCAGCTGGGCATCGATTTGTCCGATTTTCCGAACAATTCCGCGCGGATGGCGATCGCCGTTCTCGCCGGGGGACCGATGCTCGTCATCTTCCCGTTCTTCCAGCGGTTCTTCGTCAAAGGCCTTACGGTTGGCTCCCTCAAGGGTTAACATATTAAACAAGAGAAAATTTAGGAGGTCGCACGAATGTTGAAGAGAAAGTTTGGCTTGTCCGCGCTGACCCTGGTCACCGCAGCTTCGCTCGCCGCCGGATGCTCGTCAGGCGGGAACAACAACGGCGAGAACGCCGGCGCATCGAACGAAGCGCCATCCCAGACGGCGTCGGCATCGGCATCGGCTTCGGGCTCGGAGGAGCTGAAGCCGGTCGAGCTGACCTGGTACTATCCGCTGAACCAGATGCAGCCGGATCAACAGAAAGTAGAAGACGCTTTCAATAAGATCGTCAAAGAGAAAATCAACGCCACGGTCAAGCTGAAACCGGTCGCCTTCGGAGACTACGTGCAGAAAATGAATACCGTCATGGCGGCCGGCGAAAACTTCGACATCATGTGGACCGGCTACCTGGTCAAGCCGGAGGAGCTCGTCCGCAAGGGCGCCCTGCAGCCGCTCGACGACCTGCTCGAGCAATACGCTCCTTCGCTCAAGTCCGACATGCCGCAGTACATGTGGGACGGCCTCACGGTAGACGGCAAGATCTACGGCATCGCGAACCAGCAGATCAACGGTTCCCGCTACGGCTTCATCATCCAGAAGAGATTCGCCGACAAGTATCAGCTCGACACGGCTTCCATCAAGAAGCTGGAAGACATCGAGCCGTTCCTCGACAAGATCAAGCAGGGCGAGCCGGATATCATTCCGTTTAACGGCTTCTATGTTCCGATCACCCACGACGATACGTTCTGGGGCGTTCCCGGCCTGGACGACCACTTCTATATCAAGAGCGACGATCCGACTTACCAATTGCTTCGTTATCCGGAAGAGGAGCTCGATACTTACCGGCTGATGAGCAAGTGGTACAAGGCAGGTTACATCTATAAGGATGCCGCGACGGCCAAGATGAACGATTACCAGGCGAAGGGACAAATCGCGGTCGATTTCAACAACGTCCTGAAGCCGGGCGTCGAAGCGGAAGTGAAGGCGAAGAACGGAGGAAACGACGTCATCGTCGTTCCGATAAGCGATTGGTTCACGAACGGCTACTCGGCGACGACGAACCAATCGATCAGCCGCACGTCCAAGAACCCGGAACGCGCGATGATGCTGCTCAACCTGATCAACAGCGATCCGGAGCTCTACAACTTGATCAGCAACGGCATCGAAGGCGAGCATTACACGAAGACCGCCGACGGCTATATCACGCCGGCAGCGGACTCGAAGTACCGTCCGAACGTGGACTGGGTGTTCGGCAACGTGTTCAACTCTTACCTGAAGGAAGGCCAGCCGAAGGACGTCTGGGAGCAGACGAAGAAGATCAACGAGACGGCCGAGCTCAACCCGGTCGGCGGCTTCAAGTTCAACTCCGAGCCCGTCGTCACCGAGATCGCCAACCTGAACGCGGTATGGGGCGAGTACAAGAAGGGGCTCACGACCGGAACGCTCGATTTCGACGAGACGTGGCCGGGCTTCTACAAGAAGCTGAAGGAAGCCGGAGAAGACAAATACGTCGCCGAGGTTCAAAAGCAGTTCGACGAGTACCTGAAGCAAGCGGGACTTAAGTAAATCGGCCATTGGACGAATTCGCAAGGCTGCAATCGCGCGCGAAGGTCCGCCGCTCCAGGCGAGCCGGCGGGCCTTCGCGCTCTATTCTCAAGATGAGAGGAAGGGAAATGATGATCAGAAAAAGCTTGATCTCACTGCTTCTTGCAAGCCTGTTGCTTTCGATTCCGCAAGTGTTCTCCACCGCTTACGCAGACAACGATCCTCAAGGCAAATTAACTGGCAAAGCTCTTTATGTGTCTCCGAATGGAAGCGATTCCAACCAGGGGACGAAGAACAAGCCGTTCAAGACGCTGGAGAAGGCGCGCGACGTCATCCGCGAGCTGAAGACACGCGGCAAGGGCGGCCTTCCGAAGGGCGGCATCACCGTCTACTTAAGGGAAGGCGTGTACGAGCGGACGTCCAGCTTCGAGCTGCGCGAGCAGGATTCGGGCGAGCCGGGCAAACCGATCGCGTACAAGGCTTATCCCGGAGAGACCGTGCGTTTGACGGGCGGCCATAATCTCGAGAAGAGCGGCTTCGTTCCGGTGACGGACGCCTCCGTTCTGGACCGCATCATCGATCCGGCCGCGCGCGAGAAGGTTCTCGTCTACGACCTCGCCGCTAACGGCCTTACCGATTACGGCGTGATCAGCCGCCACGGCTATTACCTGGCGAACGATCTCAGTCAAGTGCCTCCCATGGAGCTCTATGTGGAAGGTCAAGGCATGACGCTGGCTCGCTGGCCGAACGAGGGAACCGTGCAGATGGACCAGATTCTCGATCCCGGTCCGACGAGGCGCGACCCGGACGTGCATGAGCGTGGCGGCACCTTCACTTACACGTACGACCGCCCTCAATACTGGACTCAAGCGGACGATATTTGGCTGGACGGCATTTTCGGCTATAGCTGGGAATGGTCGTATAACAAGGTCGCTTCCATCGACACCGCGAACAAAAGCATTACCCTTCAGTACGGCGAGATGAGCGGCATTATGAAGAACTGGTACCCGGACTTCCACTTCGCCTCGAATTTGCTCGAAGAGATCGACATGCCGGGCGAGTATTATATCGATCGGGATGTCGGCAAGATGTATTACCTGCCGAACGCGGAGTTCCTGACGAACGCCGATCCGGAGATCACCGTCACGATGCTGAAGACGCCGATGATCAACGCGCTTAACGCTTCTTACATCAGCTTCGAGGAGCTGATCCTGGAGAACGGCAGAGATTCGGCGGCGGTCATCGCGGGGGGAAGCCACACCGAGATCGTGAACAGCGAGATCCGCAACTTCACGAACAGCGGCGTGCTGATCAACACCCAGAGCCGGTTCTATTACAGCGAGATCGTTCCCGGCGTCGGCAACTACAACGGCGTGCGGAACACCCACATTCATCACATCGGCGGAACGGCCGTCACGCTGACCGGGGGCAACCGGACGACGCTCGAGCCCGGCAACAACTTCGTCGAGAACTCGCACATTCACGACTTCGCCTACTACCACAAGGCGTACAATCCCGGCGTCCATCTGTCCGGGGTCGGGAACCGAATGTCGCACAACGAGCTGCATGACGCGCCTCATCCGGGCGTCCTGATTTTCGGCAACGACCATGTGGTGGAATACAACGAGATCTACGACGTCTGCAAGATGTTCTCGGATCTCGGGGCGATCTACATGAACGAAGGGGAGAAGCCGCAGAGCCGAGGCACCGTCATCTATCGCAACTACTTCCACAACATCGGGGAAGGCAAGCCCGGCGTGGAAGGGATTTACCCGGACAACTTCACGATGGGACTTAAGATCGAGGAGAACATTTTCTACAAAATGGGCAACTCGGCTATCCGCAACAACGGCGGGGCTCACATTCTCTCGAAGAACAATATTTTCGTCGATGCCAAGGTGCCGTACGACTACGCGGATCTCTATCTGGGCGACAGCCCCGAAGGCCAGATCGCGAAGAACTACATGCCGAAATGGCAGGCGCTGTTCGCGGCGAACAACGATTGGGTCGGCACGCCTTATCTGGCGAAATACCCGGAGCTGGCGAACTTCTTCACGGAGAATCGCTATTACCCGGACACGAATACGTTCCAAGGCAACGTGATTTACAACCCGACGGTAACCCGCAGTTCTACGACCAACGCCAACGGCGCGTACGACAAGTTCAATCTGGTGCAGTACGCGAACAACTGGGTGACCGCGACCGATCCGGGCTTCGTCGATCTGGTGAACGGCGACCTCTCGCTGGCGCCGAATGCGCCGGTATTCACGGCCATTCCGGGCTTCCCGAACATTCCGTTCGGCGAGATGGGAACCGAAGGCAAGGTCGGCCCGACGAACGGACCCGATGCCTTCCCGGTTCAGGATGTTGTCGCGTATAACGGCGAGATCACGGTGGACCGTTGGCAAACGGTAAAGCTGCAGACGGCAATCCTTCCGTGGAACGCGACCAACCAAGCGCTGAGCTTCGTCTCGGCGGATCCTTCAATCGCGACCGTGGATACGAAGGGCATCGTCACCGGCGTGGCGGTCGGAGATACGGCCGTGACGGTAACCTCGCAGGAGAACCCGTCGGCAACGGCTACGGTCGTCGTTCATGTCGCTAAGGGCGACGGGGTCATGGATCGGACGGACTTCGAGTCCGGATCGAACGGCTGGCCGCAGGACGCGAACCGCAGCATCGTCACCGAGGACGGCAACCACTGGTATAAGCTGCTGAACGGAGCCTCCTCGGTTAAGGAGAAGAACTTCTCCGACTACGAGCTGACGTTCAAGATCAAGACTCCGGCGACGATGGGGGATAACGCGACGCTGTATATTTTCGATCGGCAGAGCACGAACCAGCCCGGCCGGATCGGCTATCGGAACCGCCCGGACGGCACGTCCTCTTGGCTGCTGTACAACGCCGCTTGGGCGGTCGTCAAGGAGGTCAAGATGCCGGGGCGCGATCTTCAGCCGAATACGGAATACAACCTGAAGGCCATCGTGAGAGGCGGCGAGATCAGCGTCTACCTGAACGACCAGCCTCGATTGAAGGCGACCAATTCGACTTTTAACGCTTCGGGCAAGGTCGGCTTCTACATCAGCGATATGCCTAGCATGCTGCTCGACGACATCCAGTTCAAGGAGCCGACGAATCAGCTGGCGGGCATTCTCCCGGCCGAGACGAACGTGCTGCTGACGGCGGGCGAGCAGAAAACGCTGGCGGTCACGCTAGACCCCGCGGACACTCCGGACACGGCCCTGCTCTGGGAATCGAGCAATCCGGCGGCAGCGACGGTCGATGCGGGCGGAACCGTAAGCGCGGTAAGCGCGGGCGAGGCGGTCATCACGGTCGCGTCGGCGGTATATCCGAATATCTCCGCGCAGATTCGCGTGACCGTGTCGAACGTGATGCACTACACGAACTTCGAGTCCGGAGGCAACGGCTGGCCGGTCGATCCGAACCGAAGCGTCGTCGCCGACGTGTACGGCAACCGCTGGTACAAGATCGTGAACGGCGCGACCGGAATCCTGGATAAGACGTTCACGGATTATCAGCTCGAATTCAAACTGAAGACGCCGGAGACGCTGCCGGAGAACGGCGGAACCTTGTATATCTTCGATAAGCAGGACTCCGTCGGCTCGACCCGCATCGGCTACAAGGCCAAGGCGGACGGAACGTCCTCGTGGATTCTTTATAATCCGAGCTGGACGATTCTGAAGACGGTCGACTCGCCGCAGCTCGATTTGCAGGCGAATACCGTCTACGACGTCAAAGTCGTGGTTCAGGGCACGACGTACAAGGTGTACGTCGATGACGTCCTGAAGCTGGATGCGGCGGACCCGAATCATCGGCCGTCGGGCAAGGTCGGCTTCTATGCCAGCGGGTTCAGCTACCTGATGTTCGACGACGTGAAGTTCTCGCTCGTGCCGTCGGAGGCTGGCTTGCAAGCGGAGCCGGCCGTTCCGGAGGAACCGGCGGTTCAGGAAGAGGCAGCCGTACCGGAAGAGGCGTCCGTTGAGGAAGAAGCGGCTGCGTCGGAAGAGATCGGAGCGGAGGAAGAATCGGCCGTGCCGAATGAAGTCAACGTATCGGAAGAAGCGAACGTTTAGGCTATCTTGAGCTGCCTAATAACGGGCGATCCTCCCCCTCGCGGGGAGGGTCGCTTTGAGCATGGAATCATCGAACCGACGGAGGTAGTCATGAAGCGTTATATGTATAGAGCGCAATGCCGGCCGGGAGTGGAGCCGGAAGCCTGCTTGCGGGCGATGAAGCGGGCGGTTGAAGGAAGGCGGGAACGTTGTCCCGCGGAGAATACCAGCGTGTTCACCTATGGAGACGAGTGGTTTCTCTATTACGAATGCTCGGGAGAGGAGAAGGTCGATCCGGATCTCCTGTTCGCCGAGGCGGGGGAGCTGCTGGCCGTTTGGCCGGGCGCGGGAGCTGGGCAAGCGCGGCATTGGGCGCCGATGACGGACATTTTCCACTACCAGCGGCCGGTGTCGGCCGAGCATTGGGCCCGCAAGCATCCGGACCGCAAGCCGTACGGCCGAATCGCCGTCTTGAAGCCGGAGGAGATCGCCAGCTACGTGTACTACCATTACCAATACCAAGAGGAACGCCCGGGAGACGGCGACAAGTACGGCATCATCGGCCTTCATGAGAATGTGCTGTTCTTCTATTCGGAGCTGCCGGCCACGCTCGAGAAGGCGCCTTACGAAGGGAAGCTGAAGACGAACCTGCGTCCGGATAACTGGCAGGCGGTGATGGACCCTCACTTCGTCATGTGGACGGACGCGCCCCCGGGGGAAGAGGTTTGGCGGAAGCTGCCGCTTGTTCTTGAAGCTAGTGAGCAAGGGAGGTTAGGCGGATGACGGCGCGGCACGCTATTTGTTTGAACGGAGAGTGGGATTTCATGCCGCTCTACGGCGAGCCTCTGCGGCGCGATCTCCCGGACCGGCTCGTGTACGAGGAGCGGAAGGTTCGGGTTCCTTCGAGCTGGCGAAGCTCCTTCGTGAACGGACAAGGGAAGCTCTGGGGAGAGATTCCGAAGCATGGCTATGCGCCGATGGACCTGAACGGCTACCCGAAGGAATGGCAGGCGGCGGATGCTGGCGTGCTGCATCGCAGCTTCCGCGTTCCGGAAGAAATGGCCGGGCAGCGCATCGTGCTGAGATTGGACGGCATTATGGAGAAGGCGGCCATCTATCTCGATCGGGAGAGGTTCGCCGTCTGGGAGGACGGCTACCTGCCGCTCCGGCTCGACGTCACGGACCGCGTAACGCCCGGCGGCGAGCATGAGCTCCATGTCGTTTGCGGCAGCTTCGACACCGTTACGATCGCCTCGGGTCAGCAGAAGTCGACCGGGCTGACCGGCTCGTGGTTCAGCTACGTGTGCCGGGGAATCTGGCAGGATGCGTGGCTGGAGAGCTATCCGAACGTCGCGTTGGCGGATGTCGTCGTTCGAACCTCTTACCGTCAGGGGACTCTCGAGGTGGATGCGGCTGTAGAATCGACGGATAAGGCTGGCGGCTACGATCCCGAGCGCCATCTGCTGACGGCGACGCTGCGAGTGAGGGAGCGGGGGAGCGGGCCGGCCGGCGAGCCCGTTCTGCGATCGGAGGCGGAGGTTCTGCCGAGCGGGTCGGCGCCCAGTCTATGCGAGAACGAGACGGCGGGAGGCATCCGGACGTACCGGGCCGCGTTCCGGCTGGATTGGCAGGAGGCGAAGCTCTGGAGCCCGGACTCTCCGTTCCTCTACGAGGCGGAGCTGGAGCTGAGGCTGAACGGCAGGAAGGTCGACGTTCTCACGGAGACGTTCGGCTTCCGGGAAATCTGGACCGAAGGGCCGCAATTCGTGTTGAACGGCGTGCCGATCAACCTGAGAGGGGACTCCTGGCACTTCCAGGGCGCCATCCAGATGACGGAAGCTTACGTACGCAATTGGTATCGGATGTGCAAGGAGGTCGGCATTAACAGCATCCGGCTTCATGCGGAGCCGTATCCTTCGCTTTACTTGGACATCGCGGACGAGGAAGGCATGCTCATCGTCGACGAGACGGCGATCTACGGCTCGGCGAAGAAAATGCAGGCGGACCATCCCGACTATCTCGCGAATTGCGAAGCCCATATCCGGCGGCTCCTTCGCCGGGACAAGAACCGCCCGTCCGTCATCCTGTGGAGCCTGCAGAACGAGATGCGCTGGGTCGACGGCCGCGACGGGTTTAAACGGTTCATGCCCGGATGGATGGCGATGATGAAGGAGATCGATCCGACTCGTCCGATTATCGCGGAAGGCGACAACCGGCTGCTCCCGAAGGAGCTGACCGAGGTGGAGAGCCGCCACTACAACATCGACGGCACGATCGAGCAGTGGGACCGAGCCGTTCCGCTCGTCTTCGGCGAGCACGGCGGCTGGTGGTATATCTGCCCGCAGAACGCCAGCCCTTACTCGGGGCTCTCGGCCTATCGGGGAACCGACGAGAGCACGCTCGGCTTGGCCGAGAAGGAGCGGCTGTTCGTGGAATACGCCAGACGCCGGGGCGTGTCCGGCATCAGCACGTTCAACTTCGCGCATTATTTCATGCGGGCGATGCCGGATGAGGACGTTGTGCTCTCGAAGGGAGAACCGGCGACGGCCGGCGTTTCTTTCGATCGCATTCCGGCTTACTCGCTGACTCTAAATAATGGGCTGCTGCCGGAGGAGTATCCGGCCTGCAGGCCGAACCCGGCTTTCGCCGTCATGGCGGCGGCGTTCAAGGCGGCGACGATCATCCCGTCCGAGTACAATCGCTCCTTCTACGACGACGAGCCGATTCGCCGACGCTTCGACGTCTACAACGACACGCTTCGGGCGAGGGATGTCGCCGTCGAAGCCCGGATCGTGCAGGAGGGGCGCGTCGTCTTCAAGGAGACGTTCCGCTTCCGCCAGGAGCCGGCGGAGCGCCGAACCCTGGAGCTGATTTGGACGCCGGACAAGGCGGGGAGCCGCCGCGCCGAAGCCGCGCTCGCGGCCGTCCTGAAGCATGACGGGGAGACGGTTCACGAGCTGAATGTCGATTATTCGATCTATTCGGCGAGCCTCAAGTCCGAGCCCGTGCGGCTGGCAGGCCCGGTCGCTTACGCAGGCGGAGACTCGGATTATGAGATCGTTCGAGCGTTGGTCCCGGCCTGCGAGCGAATCGGAGAGTCGGATATCGCCAATTTGGGAGGGGGATCCGTGCTGATCGTAGGAAGCGGCAGATCCGACCCGGACGGGAGCCTCGAGTGCAGACTGCAGCGCTTCGTGGCGTCGGGCGGCCGTCTGCTTCTGCTGGAGCAGAGGCAGCTCTCGCTCGGCAAGCTGGCGCTCTCTCGCCGCGGCTTTATGAGAGCCCACGCGGGAAGCTATGCTCATCCGGTTCTGGAGGGGCTCGGCGACGACGATCTGATGTTCTGGCACGAAGATTCCGGCGAAGAAGGTCCCGATCCGATCATCGGCGCCGCGTTCTTCAAGCCGGTAACCGGCGATTATACGATGCTGCTCGAGTGCGGCACCGGAGACTTCGGAGACGGCGGCGATCTATGGACTCCGCTGTTGGAATACCGGAGCGGGCCGGGGATGTTCCTCGCGAACCAGCTCGACGTCATGAGCAACGCGGATCGAGTACCGCAGGCGATGCTGCTGCTGCGCAACATGCTCGCCTACGTCGGCAGCGCGGCCACGAACACGTCATCATCAACTTCGGCTTCGGCACCGACGGCAAAAACGGCTGTCTATGCCGAGCCAGGCGGCGAATCGGAACGATTCCTCGCTCGATTGACTCTGGCATACGACGCAATAAGCCGCCTGACCGACGAAGCGCTTGCCGGACGCGAACTGCTTATCGCCGAAGCATCCTTGCTCGAGGAGCCGGGAGTGGCCGAGACGGCAAGGCGATTCGCGGAAGCCGGGGGCTATGTGGTCGTGCTTCCGGCCGACAGCCGTCGCGAAGCCTCATTAGGCCGGCTGCTGGATCGGCCGGTCAAAGCGGTACCGCACGAATCCTATCATCTGGAAGCCGTCTATGCGTTCGAGGAGATGCTTGGCATAAGTCCCGTCGATCTCTTCGGCTACGATAAGGTATTCCTGTCCCCTCGGGATACGACCAACCGAATTCTGGTCCGCCATCGCTTGGAGGTCGAGAACGCCGAGGCGTTATGCGTGAGCGTGGAAGGGACGGCATGGGAGGATTACTTCATCGGGGGCTTTACGGCGGAATACAGCCGCTTGGCGTTGGTGGAGCTGAATCGAAGGCAAGCGAGGGAGCCGGGCGCCTTCCTCCTCCGAGCGGCGATCGGGCAAGGAGCGGCGATCTGCTCGCAACTGCTGCCGAACCCCGACGACGAGAAGAGCGTACGTCTCTACACCAGGCTGCTCGGCAATCTGGGCGCCTCCTTCGCGGATGGCGTGCTGGAAGGCGTCAAAGGGGATGCCGAATCCGCCGTCGAGGCGATCATGGCGCTTCCTTGTCCGCCGCATGTCCCTCTGGAAGAGATGCGGGCTTATTACATCGATCCGGAATTTTCGCTAAATAATTTAGGCGAAGGCTTGTACGGATGGATGCTGAAGCGGGAGCGGCACCCGGATGACGGCCTGTTCCGCATTCCGGCCCCGAACGGGAGGCCATGGCTGTTCAGCTGCTTCGTGCATGCCCCCGAGCCCGGCCGAACCGGCAAGCTTCGCGTCGCGGGCAACTACCCTTACGAACTGTATCTGAACGGCAGTCTTATTCCGGACCCGGCTGGCGGGATCGTCCTGCTGGGCGGAATCAACCGTCTCGTCGTTGTCGTTCATGCCGGCGAAGAGCCGCTAACCCTCGGGCTTATTTTCCATAACGATGACGGAACCTACATGAACGACCTCGAGTATCGATTGACGATCGCCGAGGTCGAACCGAAATAATCGGGCGTATCGCCGGACGGAACTAGAGTAAGCTAGCGAATGCTTCTCCGGTACTGCTCCGGCGATACGCCTTTAGCCCGCTTGAACATCTGGCAGAAATAAGACGTCGACAGTCCTCCGAGCTCCGAAGCGATCTCTTGAACGGACTTGGAGGTATTCGCGAGCAGCGCGCAGGCCTCCCGAACGCGGCGCCGGATCACGTAATCCGACAGCGTCATGCCGGCGGACTTCTTGAACACGTGGGAGACGTGGTACGGGGACAGGTGCAGGCTCTCCGCCAGCTCCTCTAGCTTGAACGGCTTCCTGTAATGCTCGTCCAGCCACTCGGTTATCCTCTCCGCATGGGACTGGGCGCGCGAAGGAATGTCCGAAGCGGCTTCCGCCTCCGCCTTGAACAGGTTCTTCTGCAACCATTGGATCAGATTCAACAGAAGGAGCCCGATTTCTTCATCCTGGCCGGGGGAGCCCGTTCCCCGAGCCAGATGGAACCGCTCGAGCAGTGCCGGAATGGGCGAATCTTGCAAGTCCGTGAAGAACGGCTTGCGCAGATGGCCCTTCCACAGCGTTCGATAGAATCTCTCCAGCACGGGGAACGGCGCCAGATAACGCTCGAGCAGATGCGGATCGAACGTCAGGTTGGTCCGCGTGTAGGAGCGTCCCGGCTCGAGGGGAACGGCTACCCGATGCAGCTGATAAGGCTGGAACCAGACGAGCGAATGATTCTCGATCGGATAGGTCAGGTTGTCGACCATGATCTCGCCATGACCTTCGTATATGTACAGCATCTCGATTCCGCGATGGGCGTGGTGGTAGTACGATTCCGAATGCTGCTGCTTATACGCGAAAAGGATGGAGTCGGGTTCGACGCCGTGATCGGTCGCTTTGTTCATTGCGGCTGAACGCTCCTCGAGGGAATGTAGGCATGCTATTCCCATTATAAAGAGCGGCGTCTGTCCTGAACATCCCGACTCGTACCTGATAGCGGAAACTTTTCAATAGAGCTTGGGAGATAAAGAGGATTTTGGTCGTTAGCAGTCGAATCCTGTAATTTATACAAATTATGGGGGTCTTTGCGTGAAAAAGCTGATTTATGGATTGGTCTCATTGGCGTTGGCATCCTCGCTGGCAGGGTGCAGCGAAGATAAGGGTTCCGCTAACGAGATCGCTCAACTAAAGGAACAAGTAACAAAGCTGACGGCCGAAAACCAAGCTCTCAAGACGCAAGTCGAAGAGGCTAAGAAAGCCGAAGAAACAAAACCATCTCAAGAACCTTCCCCATCTCCTACTCCCGAGCCGTCGCCCAGTCAGGAAGCGGACGTCATCGAGTTGCAAAAGGCGCTGACGATTGCCGATTTTGCCGAGATAACGATAGCCAAAGCGGCTTTTACTTCCAAAGTGGAGCCGCCTAATCCGGATAGTCTGTATTCGTATTATGAAGTCAAGGAACCGGGGAATATTTATTTGGACACGGTAATAAAGGTTAAAAGTTTACTGACCTCCGAAAGGGTATCGGATGAGTTCGTCTCCGTCAAAATAATGTACGACGACAAATACGAATATAGCAGCTTCTCAACCATCGAGGAAAGCGGAGGCACCGATTTAACCTACAGCAATATCACGAATATTGAACCGCTGAAGACCGGGACATTGCATTATATAGCCGAACTTCCGAAAGAGGCTTCCGAAGGCACGAAGCCGGTGAAAGTCATCGTGTCGATTCAAGGCAAGGATTATACTTACAAGATGCGGTGAATCTAGCGGAGTAAGCAAAAGAAACTATAAGAAAGCCGAAGCGGCGCAGGGAAGATCCCTGTGCCGCTCGGCTTTTTACCCGCGTTCGTACCAATATCCCGGCGTGCCTTGGTGAAGGCGCAGCAGCGCCTCGAGATAGAAGTAATCTCCCCAGATGACGAAGTCGTCCGGAGAAGCTCCGCCCCGCACCGAGTAGGAGCCATGGCGCAGGAAGCCTTCCTCCGTCGCGTCTCCGGCGGTGAAGTAGTTGTTCGTCAGCGATTCCAGCTGATCCGTCACGGAACGAAGCAGGAATTCTCGATCCGGGTCTCCCGGCGGCAGATGCTCCGCCAGCTCCAGAATGCCGCAAGCGGCAATGGCCGAAGCCGAGCTGTCCCGCGGCGTTCCGGCCTCCTGCGGCACGTCGAAGTCCCAATACGCGACGCGGTCTTCCGGCAGATGGTCGATGAAGTAGCGCGCCAGCCTACGGGAGGTCTCGAGGTAGACAGGATCCCGGAAATACCGGTAGGCGAGCGCGAAGCCGTAGATGCCCCAAGCCTGACCGCGAGTCCAAGTGGAGCCGTCCCGGAAGCCTTGATGCGTGCCTCCCCGTAGCGAATCTCCCGTTTTCTGGTCGAAGTAGAAGGTATGGTAGGAGGAGTCGTCTCCCCTGACGAGGAATCTCCGGCTTTTCTCGGCATGAATGCGTGCCCTCTCGGCATAGATAGGATTGCCGGTTTGCTCGGTCGCCCAGTAGAGCAGCGGAAGGTTCATGAGGCAATCGATGATGATCCGGCCTCCGTTATCGGGATCCCCTTCGGGTCCCCAAGCCTGGATCAATTGCGAATCGGGTCTCCAGCGCTTCATAAGAACGTCGGCCGCTTGCAGGGCCAGCGCTCTCGCGTTCTCGTCCTTCTCCAGAATCCATTGCGCCTTCGCGGAGAGGGAGTACAGGAAGCCGATGTCGTGGTGGTCCAGCTCTTGGTTTTTCTCCAGTCTCCGCTTGAAAGTATCGACGCTCTTGACGGCTGCCTCGCGAATGCCCGAATCCTTGTTATATTCGTAGGTAAGCCACAGAATGCCGGTCCAGAAGCCTTCCGTCCAGGACGTATGATTTTCCAGGCGGTAGTTGCTGCCTCCCTCGCTCACGAGCGGGAAGCTGTCGCCGAAGCGGGCGATGTTGGCCTTGGTCGTGCGAATGGATTGTTCGATTGCGGTTTGCCAGTTCATAGCGGTAGAGGGCCCCCTAATCCATCGGATAAGTTCTTGCCCTCATTATAGGCGAACGGGCGGCCCTCTTTGTTGTGCAAGTATATCGCTATGTTGCGATTTCGGCCGTTCGTCGCCAACTGGGAGTGTTATTGGCTGGAGCTATAAATGCAATAGAGATCATATATTTCAATTATAAGTCGGCGGGGAATAGGATGGATATAAGAGGTGCAGCTTTGAATGCGAGGGAGGAATGCTCCATGTCCGTTTATTCATTTCAAGCCGCCGCCATTGACGGCAAGCAAGTCGAACTGTCGAGCTACCGAGGCAAAATTCTTCTAATCGTCAACACAGCCAGCGAGTGCGCTTATGCCCGGCAGTTCGCCGATCTGCAGATGCTGTACGAGAGATGGAAGGAGAAGGGCTTCGAGATTCTAGGTTTTCCCTGCAATCAATTCAACGGAAGAGAGCCCGGAAGCCATGCGGAGATCAAGCAGGCGTGCGAGAGCAGGGGAGTGACGTTCCCGCTGTTCGAGAAAGTCGAGGTCCGGGGGCCGTCCGCCCATCCGCTTTATCGATACCTGACGGCACAAGCCCCATTCCGAGGGTTCGACCTTCGGACGGAGAACGGCGAGTGGATGGATCGATTCCTTAGGGAAAAGCATCCGGAGATTGCCGAAGGAGACGGAATCAAGTGGAACTTCACCAAGTTCCTGATCGGCCGCGACGGCGAGGTGAGAGAGAGATTCGAGACTCCCGTCGAGCCGGCGGATATCGAACCGGCTATTCAATCGCTCGTGTGATCGAAGAAAAGCCGAAAGCTCCGCGGGATGGGAGCTTTCGGCTTTTCTCAATATAAACAAAAGAATATATCATTTCTTGGGCAGCAAATGCTGCGTCATCGAAACAGACGGAAGAACTTTCGCAAATCCTCCGCAAGGATGTCAGGCACTTCCATGGCCGCGAAGTGCCCGCCGCGTTCGTATTCGGACCAGTGAACGATATTGGTATTGTCCCGTTCGGCGAAGTGCCGAATGGATTGAAAGTCGTTCGCGAACACGGCGATCCCGGTCGGCGCGCGGCTTGGCTCGCTCCGATGAGCTGCGCGGGCATCTTCGTAATACTGACGCGCGGACGAGCCGGCAGTCCCGGTCAGCCAATACATCATCACTTGAGTCAAGATTTGATCCCGAGTAAGCAAATTGGGTTCTCCCATGCCCATGAGAAGTTCATTCCAGGCAAGCTGGCCTACAGGCGAGTCGGTCAAAGCATAGGCCAGCGTTTGGGGTCTCGTGGACTGGATGGCGGAGAACCCCGCCTTCTCGCTGAAGTTCGACAGAATTTGAAGGCGGCGCATGTCTTCTTCGCTCAGGTTCGCCATCTCGGCGGGATCGCCCGACGGAAAGGAGAATAATTGCAGGACGTGCACGCCGACGACATGATCGGGATCTGCCATTCCGAGCGCGCGCGTAATCAAGGAACCGCCGTCGCCGCCATGCGCCGCATACCGATCGTATCCTAACCGATTCATGAGCGTTGCCCATGCGCGGGCAATGCGATTGGAGCTCCATCCTGTTTCGCGCGTCGGCCCGGAGAAGGTATACCCCGGCACGGAAGGAATGACTACGTGGAACGCATCGGCCGCATCTCCGCCGTGCGAGCGCGGATCCGTCAAAAGATCGATCATGTCGATGAACTCCGCGAACGAACCCGGCCATCCGTGCGTCAAAATAATCGGCATCGCGTTCGGTTCTTCCGAGCGCGCGTGAATGAAATGGATATTCGCGCCGTCGATTTCGGTGACGAACTGCGGATATCGATTGAACTTTGCCTCGTGTTTGCGCCAGTCGTAATCGTTCCGCCAATAATGCGCCATTTCCTTTACGACATTTAGCGGCGTCCCGTATGTCCAATCGACTCCGGGAAGCTCGTCCGGCCAGCGGGTGCGGTCAAGCCGTTCGAGAAGATCGTCCAACGCTTCTTGCGGGACTTCGATACGAAAAGGACGAATGTCCGCGTTATCGCCATCCTGATGATTTCTTTCCTGTACATGCGCGTTATTGTTTGCCATTATTTTCGTTCCTCCTGATCGTTTATCCTCTGGATTTGGATTCGATCTCAGGATATAAAAAAAAGTATGACAGCGGACTGTCATACTTGCGAGTATATTCGCGAGATTTTTTGGATTGTATCCTTCAAGGTCTGTCTTAGCTCAAGAGGCTCGATGATTTCCGCCTCGCTTCCGAAGCTTAGAATAATAGAGAGAAGCCGCTTTTCTCCCACGGCATTGTCAAGCTTTAGCCGGATGGTCAACGAACCGTCCGGATTAAAGCTTCTTTCCGCGTCATAGAAGTAATCCAACGCTTTGGCCATCGACTCGCTCGAGAAGCGAAGCACGACATCGATATGATCGTTCCAACGGAATTTCTCGAACGTCATCCGCTGCGGCGAAGCGTCGTGGCGGCGCTCGAACCGATCCGGAAGGAGGCGAAGCTCCGCCATTCTCGAAAGCCTGAACTCCCGATAATCGTTGCGCGACCGGCAATAGCCGAATAGAAACCAGGTATCGTATTGATAATGGAGACTGACCGGCTCCACGGCTCGCCGAGTTCTTTCGTTCTTGCCGCTGACGTATTCGAACTCGACGGCATGCCGATCCGAAATGGCGCTTCTAAGCATGCGCAGCGACTCGTTATAAGAACGGAGGCTTCCCATATCCATGGACAAGTTCGGAGGACGGTCGTCCTTCTGGATCGTTTGCAGCTTCCGGACGGTTTCCATGGCCCGCTCGTCGTCGAAAACCGTCGACATGCTGTGAAGAACCGTGATGAGGGACCCTACGTCGTAAGTGCCCAACAAGCTTCTATCCATTTTATACGACTCGATGATCCCGTAACCGCCGTTTACTCCTTGATATGACACGACCGGTATGCCGGCCGCGCAAATCGCGTCGATATCCCGGTAGATCGTCCGCTGGGATACGCCGTACTTCTCCGCCAGAGCGGAAGCCGACACCACTTCGTTATTTAGAAGCATATAGATCATCGAGATCAAGCGCTCCAGCTTCATCCTTCTCACTCCGCTCGCGTCATCCGATTGTTTCCTTTCACTATACCATAACGTCGTAAAACCTCATTAACGTCTTCGAACACCGACATAATGCCGTCATATTTGCTCCTCTATGATGACATTGCCAAGCGGTTGAACGATCATGATGAGGAGGCAATATTAATATGAATACGAAAATCATGGTATGCTCGGGGAAGATGTGCGTTAAAAAGAATGGCGAGGAGGCTATCGAGGCCGTTGCGGCCTCCATCCTCAAGGAGGTCGAGCTGCTGAGCATGCGGCGCGAGGTAGAAGTCGGTCTCGGAAAGTGCATGAGGTCATGCAGCAAGGGATGCGTGGTCACGACTCATCCGGATGGGAACAAATACTTCAAAGTGACGCCGGAGTCCGGTCGGGAGATCGTGAGCGCCATATCGGAATCGCAGGCATGCGTAACGGCCTGATATTGAAGCGGTAAAGCCTCGCCCCGGAAGATCGGGCGAGGCTTCTTGGCTTGCTTTCCTTCGAGCCTACGCGCTTATCGGCTTCTGGAACTCCGCGCTCTCTTTCTCCGTGCGGGAATTCAGCTTGCCGGTCCAGATGCAGTAGCCCATTCCGACGTAAGTGAGCCCCCAGAACATCGCGAACAGCTTGTTGTCCGCGATGGGCAGGAACATGCTGAGGATCATGAGGACATTCAGAAGCACGATCCAGCGGGGAAAAACTTTGGCGCGGTAAGTCAAGATCGTGAACAGGACCGTTCCGCCGGTGAGGCCGATCATGTTGATCATCCCGGAGATGACGACGACCGTTCCCTCCGGCTTAGGACCGCTTGGATCCATCACGAAGGTCGTGAACAGCAGCGCCGTCGTGACCACGTTGCCGATAATGATGCCAAGGGTGCTGATGAAGCCCGTTACCCCTGTTTCCTTCGATTGCACCTGATAGATCGCGATCGTTCCCACGGACATCAGGATGCACGCGATATAACCGAAGACCAGCTCCGGCATGCTGTCCGTCCCCCAGATGAAGGAGGTCGGCGTCATGCCGATTCTCGCGATCCCCGCCAGCAAACAGATCATTCCTAACCAACGTACTACCGTCGATTCGTTCATTTCGTTGTTTCCCTCCGATATTCGATTGGCATTGCCGCCTGAATCTTATCTTAGAGGCGGAGCCGCCTTGGGAGACAGGGTAAGAGATGCTCGAATTCTCGGGAATCCGCGGTTTCCCGAAACCGGGAAAATAGGAAGAGCCGGCAGGAAATAACGGCATTCCCATATTCAGCGGCCGGCCGCGCTAATATAATGAAAGCATGGATAAAATCAGAGTCTATCAGCTGCTGATCGGCGTCTTCTTCGCGATGACGGCCGTGCTGTATATCAATTGCATCCCCAGCTATTACGAGACCTTGGTAACGCAATGCATCCCGGACGGCTGCGGCCTGTCCGTTCCCGCGCTTACCCTGGATCCGGAGGGGCTCTCGAACAAGGAAACGGCGGTTCTTCTCGTCCTGGTCGATTGCCTGTTCACCGCGGTCTTCTATGCCTCGGCGGCCATCCTCCTATGGAAGGGACCTCGGGAACCGATGGGGCTGACGGCCGCGCTGGCCATGGTCGCCTTCGGAACGTCCTTCCCCTCGCTGGTCATGGTCGGCTCGCCGGATGCTTCGTTCGCGCTCGGTTGGTTCCACGGCGTCTCGGCGATCGGGTGGATCTCCCTTTCGCTGTTCTGCCTTCTTTTCCCGGACGGCCGATTCGTTCCTTCTTGGACCCGATATCCTCTCCTCCTCATCGTGATCGTCGATCTGGTTAACTTCTTCTATGGGGGCAACATGTGGGCGGATCTGGAGCTGTCCGTCTATCTCCAGTTTGCGTGGTTTATGTCGACGACGGTACTGCTCATATACGCCCAGATTTACCGGTTCCGGCGAATGTCCACCCCCGTGCAGCGCCAGCAGACCAAGTGGGTCGTCTACGGCGTGACCGTAAGCTTCGCGGGCTTCATCGTGATCAGCATCCTGTTCGATCCCGGCATCTACAATGGGCAGGCGACCAGCTTCATCTATCTGAACGCCGTCCTGCATCTGTTCCTGTCGGCCATTCCGGTCACGCTGACGCTGGCGGTGCTGAGGCGGCGGCTGTGGAATATCAATCCTCTCGTCAACCGGACTCTTCTGTACGGGGCTTTGTCCGTCTGCGTGGGACTCCTGTACGCCGGGGTTGTTTTCTATCTGGGCCGGCTGTTCGAATCCTGGAACCGCTTTGTCATCTCGTTGATCGCGACGGGGCTTGTCGCCGCGGCGTTCGGCCCGATCAAAGAATGGCTGCAGCTGCGGGTCAATCGGCTCCTCAAGGGGCGTCACGACGATCCTTACTCGGTCCTGCTGGAGCTGGGTAGCCAATTGATGCAGCCTCTCCCGCCTGCCGAGATGCTCTCGGCCGTCGCCCGCAAAGTGAAGGAAGCGCTCCGCTTGCCTTACGCGGGCATCGCGATCGAAGTCGAAGGCCAAGAAACGATCATCGCCGAATCCGGGGATCGGCGGGAAGGGCTCGAGCTGAACGCGTTCCCCATCATCTATCGCGGCAGGACGCTAGGCACGCTTTATGCCGCCAACCGTTCGTCCGGCGAGACGTTCTCGGCGGAGGATCACATTTTCCTGGAGGTGCTGCTCCGCCATGCCGGGCCGCTCGTCAACAACGCGGATATGCTGCAAGGGATGAGAAAGCTGGCGGAGGATCTGCAGGAATCCCGGGAGAAGCTGGTGCTTGCCCGGGAGGAGGAGCGGCGGCGCATCCGCAACAACCTGCACGACGAGCTGGCGCCGAAGCTGGCCGCGCTCGCCCTTAACGTCGCGACGGCACGCAAGCTCGTGAATAAGGATCCGCAGACGGCCGGCACGATGCTCGATGAGCTTCGATTGGATATTAGATCCACGGTCGAGGACATCCGTTCTCTCGTCAGCGATCTGCGTCCGCCCGCTCTCGATCAGCTGGGTCTGGTTGGCGCCATTCGGGCCCGCATGGAGGAGATGGCCAAGCCGGCGAACCGGATCGCGGGGGAGACCGGCGGCCGAACGCTGCAATTCGAGATCGAAGCTCCGGTTATTCCGTCGCTTCGCGCGGCCGTAGAGGTCGCGGCCTACCGGATCATAACGGAATCCATGGTGAACGTCGTCAAGCATGCCGAAGCGACCCGATGCAAGGTGCGGTTGTCCATCGAAGAAGAAAACCGCTTGGCCGTCGAGATTACGGATAATGGCATCGGACCGGGCATCGGGGAGGCAGGCCGGAGCGCTACCGGCGGCATCGGCCTGCTGTCCATGCGGGAGCGGGCTGCCGAGATCGGAGGAGAATGCGGTATCGAGCGTCATGCCTCCGGAGGGACGAGGATTTGGGCGGTGCTGCCGCTTCAAGGATAGGGATGAAGGAGGAGAGGAACGCGATGAGAATCGTCATAGCCGAAGATCACCCCATGTTCCGCAACGGGGTTCGGAGCTTGCTCGCGACGACGGACGATCTGGAAGTGGTCGGAGAAGCGGCGAGCGGGGAGGAGGCGGTCAGGCTGGCGGAGGAGCTTAGCCCCGACCTGCTGCTCATGGACATACGCATGCCCGGCATGAACGGAATCGAAGCGACGCAAGTCATCCGGGAGAGGTTCCCGTCCATCGAGGTGCTGATTCTGACGATGTACCGGGACGATCAATCGGTCTTCACCGCCATGCGGGTCGGGGCCAAAGGGTACGTGCTGAAGGACGCGGACGAGGAGGAGCTGCTTCAGTCGATCCGGATGGTCGGAAGCGGCCGCGCGGTATTCGGCACGGGAATCGCGGAACGGATGATGCACTATTTCTCCTCCCAGGGGACGGCGGTCAGGGAAAGCCGCCTATCGGAGGGGCTGCCGGCTGCCGGTCCCGGTCATGCCGAATGGCAAAGCGATCCGGCGTTCTCGGAGCTGACCCGGCGCGAAGCGGAGATCCTGGCCCGGATCGCCAGCGGCGATACGAACGCGCAGATTGCCTCTCAGCTTCATGTCAGCGTTAAGACGGTGGCCAACAACGTGTCGAACATTCTCAACAAGCTTCAGGTCATGGACCGTCACGAGGCGCGGAGACTGGTCCAGCAATCCCGCCAGGAAAGGGTGGGCGAATAGCGGACGAATGGGCCTGGTTGACTATATACGCCGGAAGCCCCGCGGGGTAGAATGAATACTTATTTTGGCAAAAAGGGGATGAGGAAGGCATGGCTCGTGTCGGATTGATCGGGGATTATAATGGGCAGGTGAAGGCGCATATCGCCATTCCGCGCGCCCTTCGGCTGGCTGCGGACGAGCTTGGCTGCGAGGTAGAGGCGGCATGGATCGCGACGCCGGAGCTGGAGCGGGATCCGGGGCGAAGGCTGGCGGAATTCGACGCGCTCTGGTGCGTTCCGGCGAGCCCTTACGCCAGCATGGAGGGAGCCCTGAACGGAATCCGATTCGCCAGAGAGCATGGCGTTCCGTTCCTCGGGTCGTGCGGGGGCTTCCAGCATATGATCATCGAGTTCGCCCGGAACGCGCTTCGCTTGGAGGAAGCCGACCATGCGGAGACGAATCCGGCGGGCTCGATGCTGCTCGTGGCTCCGCTCTCCTGCGTCGTGAGCGAGAGATCCTTCCGCTTCCGGCTTGTTCCGGATACGTTGGCGGCGAAGAGCTACGGCAGCCTCGAGATCGAGGAGCAGTACGGCACCTGCAACTACGGCTTGGTCAAGGACTTCGCTCCGCGGCTCGACCAAGCCGGGCTTCGGATCGCCGGTCGGGACGAGGACGGCGAGATCCGCGTCATGGAGCTGAGCTCCCATCCGTTCTTCGTCGGGACGCTGTTCCAGCCGGAACGCTCGGCGTTCGCGGAGCGGGTTCATCCGCTGATCAAAGCCTACGTCCAAGCGGCGAGTTCGCGCATTCGCGAACTCCTCTCCCCTTGACGCTAACGCGCTAATGGAACTGACGGCCCTTATTTGTTGCCAAAACGATTATTTTTCGTTCTAACGGAACCAGGAGCCCTTATTTTAATGCAATAGTCGTATTTGCAGCCTATTTCTCTCAGATAACGTCGCTCATTTCCGTTAAACTTCAAAAATGAGCTTCCGGAGTCGAATAAGGGCTCTCATTTCCGTTAAAGCGGGTTCGTGCGTGGAGCGGCAGAATAAGATGCATCTTGGCACTTAGCCTAGGAAACACGAATTTCTCGATTTGGGTCTAACGGTTACTTCCATTCGAATCACTTGTCAACGACTGCTGCCTTCTCCAATCGGCACAATCTATGGATTAGGACATTCCAAACTGCCTCCACCGGCCAAGCCGGTGGTTCGTTTTGCTTTGAAGGAATCGTTGCGGCTAATTATCGCTTAATTGACAGGCTGGTTGCTTTTTATTTATGAGATACATTGACATAAATGTTGATAATGATTATCATTCTAACCGTACTGGTTTATCTATGCTTATTTTAAGCCCATAAGGGCGGATCGTCCCCACGCGGCGTACCTAGCTCCGTGCGGACCATCATTCGGGAGGAGTATCGTTCATGCGTTCGTTCAAATTCACGTTTGTTTTGGCTATCCTAGCCGTCGTTCTCGTTATTGCCGGGTGCGGCAACAATAACAATTCGTCCGACTCGGCGGCCTCGCCGTCCGCATCTTCATCGCCGTCCGCGTCCGCGGAATCCACGGCTCCGGCTTCGGAATCGGCGAGCCCGGCAGCGGATCAGGAACGGGTTATCAAGCACAGCCTGGGCGAGACGACGATCAAGGGAACGCCGCAGCGCGTCGTCGTTCTGGAGTGGGTATACGGAGAAGATTTGCTGGCGCTCGGTCTTAAACCGGTCGGATTCGCGGATATTGAAGGCTACAAGCAATGGGCCGGCGATGTCGAAGAGAAGTTCCCGCTCGGCGCGGAAGTGGTCGACGTGGGTACCCGCCAAGAGCCGAACCTGGAGGCGATCTCCGCGCTCAAGCCGGACCTGATCATCGGCGTCAAGTTCCGCGTAGAGCAAACGTACGACCAATTGAGCAAGATCGCTCCTACCGTCGTTTACGACCCTTATCCTGCGGAGGGCCAAGGAGATCAATACGAAGAGATGGAGACGACGTTCAAGTCTATCGCGGACATTGTAGGCAAGTCGGCGGAGGCGCAGACGGTGCTCGACAATCTGCATAAGACCTTCGAGGAAGCGAAGGCCAAGGTCGTCGCCGCCGGCAAGGAGAACGCTCCGTTCGTCCTCTCGATGGACTGGTCGAACCAGAACGCGGCTCAATTCCGCTTGTTCACGGACAACTCGATGGCCTCCAAAATTATCGAGAAAATCGGCCTCACGAACGCGTTCGAGCCGCAGCAGTTCGAAATCTACGGCTATTCCACGACGGACGTCGAGGCGCTGCCGGCCGTCCAGGATGCGAACTTCCTTCATATTACTCAGCCGGACGACGACGTCATCGCGAACATCCTGAAGGATAACGCGGTATGGAAAAGCTTGACCTTCGTCAAGGAGAATCGCGTGTATGCCCTTGGCGGCGATCTGTGGCCGTTCGGCGGTCCGATTCTGGCCGAGTCGATCGCGAACACGGTCTCCGGGATTATCGCCAAGTGACAAGAGCGATGAGCGGATTCGATTCGGGTTCCGCTTCGACGATCGCTTCTCCAGCCCAATCCGCCCTCGGCAGGTTGGGCTGGAAGCCTGTCGCGATGCTGTCGGGCGGCTTGCTGCTGCTGCTCGTCCTTGGATTTCTCAGCCTGACGCAAGGGTTGGCGCACGTCTCCTTGTCCGCGGTGGTCGATGCGCTGTTCTCTCCTAAGGATGTGCAGGAGCATCATGTCATCCGCAGCGTTCGGCTCCCCCGGACGTTCATGGCCTTGCTGTCCGGAGCGGCGCTGGCGGCGTCCGGCGCCCTGCTGCAGAGCGTGACGCGCAATCCGCTCGCCTCCGAGACGACGATGGGGGTCAATGCCGGCGCTTATCTGCTGGTCGTCGTCGGAACGATCTTTTTCCCCGCGGCGCTTCACCAATCCCCGCTGCCTTTCGCCGTTCTGGGCGGCGCATTGGCGGCTTACGCCTCTTATGCCCTTGGCGGAGGCCGCAAGTCGACCCCCGTGCGGGTCGCGATGGGCGGGATGATCATTACTCTGGTCCTCTCCTCGATCACGAGCGCTCTGCAGCTGCTGTTCGAGGACAGCACGCGGGGCCTATTCCTCTGGGGGGCCGGCTCTCTGGTTCAGAACGACTGGAGCGGAGTCCGATTCGTCTGGCCTTGGGTGGTCGTCGGCTTGCTGCTGCTCACCTTATCGGGCCGGCGGCTGGACTTGCTGGAATTCCATGAGGAAACGGCGAGGTCCTTGGGGCAAAAGGTGGCCGTCACCCGGGCGGCCGCGATGGGCTTGTCCGTCCTGCTCGCCTGCGTCAGCGTCAGCGTCGTCGGCCCGATCGGCTTCATCGGCCTGATCGCCCCTCATCTCGTGCGCCTGTCCGGCGTTCGCCGCCATTCTTGGCTGCTTCCGATCGGCGCCGTCTGGGGCGGAGCGCTGCTGGTAGGGGCGGATACGCTGTCCCGGGCGCTGAGCACCCGGGTAGGGGAGCTTCCGGCCGGCGCGGTTACGGCCCTGATCGGCGCTCCGTGGCTGATTTGGCTGGCGCTCCGCAGCGCCCGCCATGCGGTCCAAAGCGGGGGTTCGGCCTCGGGCGGAATCGCCTTGGGAATGAACAATCGCAACATTCCTTATTTCGTCTGGGTAGTCGTCTTCAGCTTGCTCCTGGCGGCCGTCTGCATCGGGGCGCTGATGAGCGGAACGACCAAGATGACGGCGACGGAAGTCGTCACGGCGTTGATAGGCGTCGGCAACGAGTTCCAGCGCAGCATGCTGCTCGACTTCCGGCTGCCCCGCCTGCTCACGGCGGCGCTGGCGGGAATGGCGCTGGCCGCCAGCGGCCATCTGCTGCAGAGCTCGGTTCGCAATCCGATGGCCGATCCTTCCGTCATCGGGGTGACGGGCGGCTCCGCCGTCGGCGCGATGCTGGTGCTCGTCGCCCTGCCGCAGCTCGGCGCGGGCTGGCTTCCGCTCGGCGCCGTCGCCGGAGGCATCGCGGCCGCCGGGATCGTCTACGCGTGCGCTTGGCGCCGGGGATTGAATCCGACGATCGTCGCCTTGGTGGGCATCGCCGTGTCCGCGGCGGCTTCCGCGATCGTCAATCTTCTCGTCATCCGCGGGCAAATGACGCTGGCGCCCGCGCTCGCTTGGCTGGCGGGAAGCACCTATGCCCGGGACTGGCCGGAGGTTATTCAGCTCGCCGCTCTCGTGGGCGCGTTCGTTCCGGCCGCTTGGCTGCTGGGACGCAAGGTGGATCTGCTCTCGTTCGGAGACGAGAGCTCGACCGGGCTCGGACTCCCCGTTCGGGGAACGCGTCTCGCCGTCGGCTTCCTTGCCGTTCTGCTCGCGGCCGTCGCGGCGGCCAACGTGGGAACGATCGGCTTCATCGGCCTGATGGCGCCGCATGCGGCGCGCCTCGTGGCCGGAGCCTCTTATCGGCGCTCGCTGCTGCTTTCCGTTCTCATGGGCGGGGTGCTGCTCGTCGCGGCCGATTGGGTCGGGCGCGTCATTCTGGAGCCGAGGGATATCCCGTCCGGCATCGTGGCGGCGCTGTTGGGCGCGCCATATCTGCTGTGGCTGATGCATAGAAGCAAACGAACGTAATCGAACTTAATCGTCGCTCGCCATCATGCAGCACGAGCTGCTTCCGAAGAGAGTCCCGTGGCGAGCTGCCGGCAAGCTAAAAAGCGCACTTCATCGGTTTCGCCCAGGAGGCGACGCCGACCGAAGTGCGCTTTTGCTTGCTACGGATGAATCTTGCCCACCGCCGGCTTCTTGGCCGGCTTGCGGCGCTTGGCCGGTCTGGAGCATACCCGGTCGACGTAAGCGTCAAACGCCTCGGCTAGCGCATGGTGCTGGAATTGCGTCTTGGCGCGGCGGTAGCCGTTGCGTATAAGGCGTTCCCTTAGCGCCGCGTCGCCCGATAATCGAGCGACCGCCTCCGCGATCTCGCTCGTCGATTCCGGATCGACCAGCACGCCCGTCAGCCCGTCCAATACCGCTTCGGACGCTCCCCCGGACCTTCCGGCGATCACCGGCACGCAGGCGGAAGCCGCCTCCAGGTAGACGATGCCGAACCCCTCCGCGTCGCCTTCCTTTAGTTCTCTGGCCACCATGACGAACTGGTTCGCCAGGTTAAAATACTCGTTCAATCTCTCGCTTCCGCCTACGCTCCCGACGAACCGAACCTCTTCCCCGACGCCGATATCCTTAGCCAGCTTCGCCAACCGTTCCCGCTCGGGACCGTCGCCGACGATCAGATAGACGGCATTCGGGATGCGCTTCAGGATGGCGGGCATCGCTTCGATGACCCGGTCGTGGCCTTTGCGGCGGACGAGCCTTCCGACGGTAAGAAGAACGTATTTATTCTCCAATCGATGCCGCGCGACCAACTCAGGATTGGGCTCGGCCTTATCGTACAACGACTCCACTCCCGGGTTGACGATGCTGATCCTTCTCGGATCCACCCCGTACTCCAGAACCAGGTTTCTCGTATATTCGCTGTTCGTCAGCACCCCGTCCGCTTTTCTCAGGATGAGCTTCACCAGCTGGTTCAGCCCCGGGAATCTTCGGAACATGAGCATATCCATCCCATGGGTGGAGATGATGTAGCGCCTTCCCCCGAACCAATGAAACAGCAGGCCGATAACACCGATCAGCACGTAGCCGTACAGAGTGACGTCCGGCTCCTCGCGGCGCAGCGTCCGGCGAACATGGCGGAACAGGCTTCCCCAACGCCCGATGTCGATGCCTTCGCCCCGAAGGAATTCCCCCCGTTCGATAGGAAAAGACTGCTCGCGGTCGAATTCGGCGCTCCCCGGATATTCGGACGCAAGAACGGTCAGCTTGTGCTTGGTGTGCTTGGAGAGGTTATAGTAATAATTTTGCATTCCCCCGATGCCCGGCGGAAATACTCCCGTGACGAGCACGACTTTTCTGCGTTTCATTTCTCTTCACCCTTTTGTGCAGAGCCATTCCTTGATTGTATAACCGAACTGTCATGCCCCATGTTAACGACGATGCGGGATTGTGTAAAAGTTGGCGGAACAAGAGCCGGACGCGTTCATGCATTCGGCTCTTGTCCGCGTTCGGGCTTATTCCTCTTTCTGAACGGAAAACGAACGGCGTGCAGAATCACCCAGAACAGCACTTCCGCCATCACGTTCCACAATCGAGCGATAACCGAGATATGCAAGGCCGCGTTCGAGTCGATCTTCAGCGACAGGAAGTAGACCAGAAAGCCTTCTCTCACGCCGAGACCGCCGGGGAGAGGACTGAGCAAGCCGATCAGCCAAGAGGCCGCGAAGGTGCCCGCCGCGTAGAACAGGCCGATCTGTCCCCTGTCGAAGCTGCCTACCATCATCCAGAAGGCGATCCCCATGATGAAGTGGCTGAACAGGAAGAGAAGCAGGCAGCCGAAGAAGCGGCGGCGCGGCATAATGGCGATCGCAGGGCCGAGACCCTCTCCGTCCGCGGGCCGATTGAACCTCTGGATCAACTTCTTCGCCGGTCCCCTTCGCGAGGCGAAGGCGAATCCCTTCCCGACGACGGAGGCAAGCCGGGGATAGTACGCGTAAGCGAGTCCGAGAACCGCGGCCGTCCCGAGGATAAGCGGGATCAGGGGCACGCTGCCCAGCATCGCTAAGAGCAGGAGGGCGTACAGGAATGCGGCGGCCACGAGCAGCACGGTTTCGTAGATAACGGAAGCCGTGAGCGCCTCGAACGAGATCCCCTCGCGCCCCGCGAGAACGATCCGGCCCGCGTAGTTCCAGATCCCGCCCGGAATGTACTTCGCGAATTGGGAGTCGATAAAGATGGTCAGCCCCGTCCCCATCCGAAGCCTGGGCGCGGCGGACTGGCCGGAAGCCTCGTCTCTCGCCATCGTCGCCCGGACGATGAGCACCCAGATGCCGGCCTGCATCATGAGAAATAGGGAGAAGATCAGCAGCGAGGCGTAAAAACGGGCGTTCGCATGATACAAGAACGAACCGAGCTCCGCCGGTTTGATCGGGATATTGCGAATCAGGAAATAGAGGATGACCGCGACAAGCGCCCATTTCAGAGCCGTCTTGAGCGCCGCCGGAGCGATTCTCCGCCATACCGCCATCGCTTAGCCTCCTCTGCGAGTCCGTGAGAGTCAAAGGAAATCATTCCTTCATTGTAAGGACGAATTGTCAAAATCAGTTTATCGTTGATGGCGATCGAGATCAAATTACGCGGAAAAGAAGAAGGCAGCCGATCGCTCGATCGGCTGCCTTGTGAGTTAGTTCAACGGGATCCCGTCCGGAGAGACGGGCTTCGGTTTCCTGCGGGACCATAGCACCACGGGCACGAGCAGGAGAGCGAGTCCGCCGCCGGCAAGCGAAAGCGCCGCGTAGCTGGAATAGGCGGCGACCATGCCGGATAAGGCTCCGCCCGACGCCCCCGCCAGCGCGATCAGCACGTCGATCGTTCCTTGGGTTCGGGCGCGGGTTATCGGATCCGTCGCATCGACGATAAGCGCGGTACCGCTGATCAGGCCCAAGTTCCAGCCAAGACCTAGCAGGGCAAGAGCAACGATAAGAACGAATAAGGAATCGGCCGGCGCCAGAGCGGCGACAATCCCGGCAGCCAGCAGAACCGCGCCCGAAGCGATCGACATCGTCGTGCGACCGATCTTATCGACGAGAACGCCCGTAAGCAGAGAGGGCAGAAACATGAATCCGATATGGATGCTGATGACCAAGCCTACATCGCCCAAGCCATGTCCGTGATGCTTCATGTGGATAGGCGTCATCGTCATGATCGCGACCATGACGATCTGAGTCAAGATCATCACGGCGGCCCCGACGATGAGATTTCGGTTGTTCCGCATGGGGGTACCCGGCGTGGCTTCCGCGGGAAGGCCCTGCTCCGATCGGGCCTCGTATATCGCCTTTGCAACGACGGACGGGTCCGGACGGAGGAACAGATAGAAGACGAACCCGGCCAGGATAAAAGCGACGGCGGCAAAAATAAAAGGGCCCGCAAGAGCCGGGATGCCGACGGACGTTGCGAAACGACCCATGGCATCCACCAGATTAGGACCGGCTACCGCTCCCAACGTCGTCGAGACCATGGCGAAGCTGATCGCTTTGGCTCGTTGGTCGGGTTTAGCCAAGTCCGTGCCGGCATAACGCGCTTGCAGGTTCGTGGACGTCCCCGCCCCATAAACGAACAAAGAGAGGAACAGAAGAACTATGCTCTCGTTCATGGCGGCGATAATGACCCCTATCGCTCCGATGCCCCCCGCGAAGAACCCGGCGGCCAGACCCAAGCGGCGCCCGTGCCGCTGCGAATGACGCCCCACGAGAAAAGCAGCCAGGGCCGAGCCCAAGGTGAACAATGCCGTGGGCATCCCCGCGTAGCTTTCCGTGCCCAACATATCCTGGGCCAGAAGCGCGCCTACGGTTACCCCCGCGGCAAGGCCGGCTCCTCCGAAAATCTGCGAGAGGATGACGATCAGCAAGGATCGCTTGAATAGCTTGTGCTGCATGCTTGGAGAATCGACGTACTCTTGCATGCTGCGGGGTTCATGCCTCATAGCGTAGAACCGCCTTTCGTTGCTAGATTCGAGTTCCTTCGACGGCGAGGAGGTACATCGTTTGGCTGACGGCCTCTTCCGCGATCCAGTCTCGGTAGGAGGCCTCGGCATTAGCGCGCTCTTCCTCGGACAGATAACCATCGGTAACCAATTGATGCCCCCGGCTGGCCGCGACCTCGGCCCAGATGGCGATGCCGGCTTCGAACCCGGGCTCGCCTCTCTTCACCGTCTCCGATTGATCGGAGACGCGTACGTGGGTCAGCCCGGCGGCTTCGAACATCCCCTGCAGCTCGTCGGCGATCGCGTTATGCATGCCGCCGTCCGATCGCCACTTCAGGAACTGATCATAGAAGTGGCGGAATGCGGCCGGCGGCTCCGGCTCCCAGACGATCTTCTCGTGGTTGTAGTCGAGTACGAGCACTTGGCCGCCGGGCTTCGCCGCCTCGATCATTTGCCCCAGCGCCGCTTTCGGGCGGTCCAACCATTGCAGCACTCTCGCGGCGGCGACGATATCGAAGCTCCCGCTCGAAGGCAAGGCGTAGATATCGGCGATCTCGAAGCGGAGCGTCCCGCCTTTATCCCCGTGCTGCCGACGCGCATCCGCGATCAATCGCTCGTTGACGTCGACGCCCACCGCTTCGCCTTGCGGACCTACCGCTTCCGCAATGCCCCCCGTGATCGCTCCGCTTCCGCAGCCGACGTCGAGCGCCGACATGCCGGGCTTCAGAAGCTCGGCTAACCTCTTGTTGGACGCGGCGAGAGACCGCTTGTTAATGACCGCGTTCGTTCCTTCCGGCATATGGGCTCGCGCCCGGGATACGTCTGCCATGGCTGTACCGCCTCTCGAGAAATTTTCCCATATTATAGGTTGGCGCGGCTCGCTTGGGAAGGGGGAAAATCGGCAATGTGCATAATTCCTCTGCGCGAGACAGAAGCTACCAGCGTCAATTGCGATTGGAGGGAAGCTTCCTATGTCGGAGAGAACGCTGTTTGCTTACTTCAACACGCCCGATCAGGCCAAGGAAGCCGTGGATCGGATGAAGTCGCTTAGGCTGATCGACTACGCCATCGAGCGGATCGACGGCTTTGCCGGCACGGGATTTCAAAGCCTGGACAGGATCGGCGGAACGATAACGGGGGACTTCCCCGGCTTGGGCCACCTGACGCTAGGCGGCGACTTCGACGGCCCGGACGCCGGCGTGCTTGCCGCCGCCAATGTCAGCGCGAGCGGGATGAGCTCCGGCGGCTACGAGAATCGGGAGACCGGGCGGGACATCATGCTCGTCGCCATCTTCGAGGAAGAGGACTACGACGAGGCGGAGCGGATCGCTCAAGAATGCGGGGCTTTGTAAGGGGGGCGAGTCTAACCGTTTGTTTTCGGGATAACGCTATAGCTGTGCCGCTGAGACGATCAGCGGCTCTTTGCCGTCGGCGCGGCGGTTGACGCTCGAAGGGAATGGTGTTAGCGTTTAACCATACTTAGCGGCTAAGGAAAGGTAGCTTTTGGGCGAGGAGGAGGTTGGCGGCATGATAAGCAACGGCAGTTTCGCAAGAACGCCGGAGCAGGAGGAGCGGCTCCGGCTTATCGGCAAGGCGGCGGACGAGATGAAGATCGGCGCGCACGAGACGGATTTGGCCAATGGCTTCAGCCATCGTCATATCGAATTGCTGAGGGAGATCGGCTATCCCGGCTGGACGGTTCCGAAGGAATACGGCGGCGCGGAGATTAGCCTTTACGAATTCTTGCTCTACCAGGAACGGCTCGCGCAGGGCGATCCGGCCATCGCTCTCGGAATGGGGTGGCACCTGAGCGTTGTTTTCGAACTGGCGGTAAGACGACCCTGGTCGGAGGCGGCTCTGGAGCGGGTTTTCCGGTCGGCGGTGGCGGGTGGTCTTACGAATCGGGCGAATTCGGAGAAGGCGACGGGGAGCCCGTCTCGGGGCGGCCAATATCAGACGAAGGCGAAGCGGTCGGCTCAAGGCGGCTACGTGCTGAACGGGCGTAAAACCTTCACCACCCTGTCCCCGGTACTCGATACGGCGATCGTCGGCGTAACGCTGGAGGAAGAGGGAGAGCACGCGGACTTCCTGATCCCGATGTCGGCCCCCGGAGTGTCGGTCGATCCGACCTGGAACGTGATGGGGATGCGGGGGACGGGCAGCCACGACCTCGCGCTCGATAACGTCGAGCTTCCGGCCGACGCCCTCGTGTTCCGCGCTTCGCAGAAGGCCGGCCCGACGGTGAATCCGTACCTGCTGCACATTCCGGCCTGCTACTTGGGGATCGCCCTTGCGGCGAGGGCGGAAGCGATCGCCTTCGCCGAGAGCTATCAGCCGAACACGCTCGACCGCCCGATCCTGTACGCGCCGAACATCGGCCAGCAGATCGCCGCGATCGATCTCGAGCTGTCGGCGGCGCGGCACTATATGTATTCCGCGGCGGCCCGTTACGAGGAATCGGACGGTGATCCGAGCTACTGGCTGGCGGAACTGGGGGCGGTCAAGGTGTTCGCCGTTCAAACGGCCTTGTCCGTTGTGGACAAGGCGCTTCGCATTGCCGGAGCGCACGGGCTGTCGCAGACCCATCCGCTCCAACGGCTCTATCGCGACGTGAGGTTCGGCCTTTCTAACCCTCCGATGGAAGATTCGGTCATGCGTCTCATCCACCAAAGGGCGATTCTGGAGGTCGAGCGGCAGAAGGGTTGACTTATTTAATCCGGAAAGTGCGATAACCGATTCGGCGAACGAGCACGAGCGCGATCGCGAAGTAAAGCGGCGTCAGAACCAGAGCGACGGTGATGAAGACGGCGGACGGAGCGTGAAGCCATATGCTGGCCCCGCAGAACATCGAGATGACCGTATTCACGATATGGAAGACCGGACTCTTCGTCGTCCATTCGACGCTGTACGGCTGGAAGATGTAATACATGAACAGATGATGAATGGAGAACAGCACGGACAGCGCCAGAACGTAAATCCACAGCAGGAGAAGAGTTCCGTTTATCGCTGTTCCTGCAGCGACGGCCATGACCGTCATTGCGGCGCCAAGCGCGGCTGCGATCGCCAGATTCAGGCCGATGACCCGGAACAGGCGGATTCGGAAGTGCCGATCGGCCGCGCTGCGATAGAAGCTGTACCGCATCAAGCTCTGATCGCAGTTGTAGAACATCGCCTTGCATGCTCTTTCTCCCACGGAGAAGAAGAAAACGGTAATGGGCAGATACGGGAATAACGCCGCCAGCTCCAGCTGAGCGGCTTGTTCGCGATACAGCAAAGCGAGGACCGCCCCGACGATGCCGATGGCCAAGGCGATCGCGAGTCTCTTATACACCGGTTGCGCGATTAGCTTGCGGTGACGCGAGAAGAAGAGCGAGTTTAAGTAGGCGTACCCCTCTTTGCCCCGTGCCGACTCGTCCGTCAACGTTTTCAGAGAATAATCCCCGGTCGCTTGCTTCACGTCGGCCTTCTGCGCGTCCGCGATCATCTGCCCGATATTGAGCAGCGGATCGTCCTTCTTCGTCGCGGCTTCGACGGCTTTCGCGTAATCGGGGTAACGGGCTAGCCGGACAGCCGAGACAAGGCCCCATACGGTTACGGCCAGGGCGACGGGTACATTGGCCAGCAACGAAACCCAGGTTGGAGTTGCCTCCATTAGTAGCGGCGCATAGGCGGCTGCACATCCAAGTCCGATGGTTAGCCACACGATCGCATTCTTTTTGATCAGGACCACGCCGGTCTTATCGTACAGCCACAGATGAAAGCGCTCGATCCATACCCTCCACAACGTGACCGACACCGCCAGCAGGATCCCCTGCAGAATGGAGCCTCCCAGAAGAGAAACGAATACCGGCAGGGCGGCTAAGTACGTGACGAAGAACAAGGCGTACCGATAGCCGAGCGAAGCCTTCATGTAACGGGCAGCGGGCAGCCTCATCAGCTTTACCGCGATGTACTTCTCCCTCTTGGTCTCCAAGATAACGGCGTAAGAGACGCCCGCGACGATAAAGCTAAGCAGGATAAAAATATGGAAAAACAGCAGAAGCCGATCTTCCTGCGGCAGCTCCCCGCCGAGCGACGCGGCAGGCCAGAAGACGAACAACCCCGTATAAGCGAACTTCGAGACGAATGCCCATACGTAGCTGAAGATTCGAACGAGCACGGCAACGAACCGCTTTAGCTTCAGGTTGGAGTAGGCGGAAGCAGGCATGATTCGTCCGAGGAGCGGCAGCTTGCGGAAAAAATAAATAAACCAGTTGGCGGCGGAAGACGTGCGGATGGCGAGCAGCGTATTAAGCGTCTTCAGCATGGCTCTCATCCTTCAGCAGCTCGATCACGCTGGCTTCGAATTCCGGACTGCGCAGCAGGTCGGACGGAACGGGAGACAGTTGCCCGTTGTTCAGGACGACCAGCTCGTCGCACAGATCGGTTGCGAGCTGCAGAATATGCGTCGAGAAAATCAGAATGTGGTCCTGCTTCATCGACCGCAGCAGGTTCTTCATCTCCAGCGCCACGATGACGTCGAAGGAGGTCAGAGGTTCGTCCAGCAGAATGACCGGCGGCTTCGTCATGAGGAACAGCAGCATCTGGATTTTGTTCTTCATGCCGTGCGAGTACCCCTTGATCAGCCGGTGCCGGTCTTCCTCCGCGATGCTCATCAAGTCGAAATAATCGTCCGGAGTCTTATTCGGCTCGAGCTTCTCCCGGTTGATGTCCATGAAGAACTTCACGAACTCGTAGCCGGTCAGGAACTCGGGCAGAATCGGAAGCGAGTACACATAGCCGACGTCCTGCTCCCTCAGCTCGCGGGTCGTGCCGTTCTCCTCGATCAGCGCCTTCCCGCCATCCATCTTCGTTTCTCCGCTTAGGCAGTTGAACAGCGTTGTTTTGCCCGCGCCATTGCGTCCAAGCAGGCCGTAGATCTTCCCCTTCTCAAAAGTAAACCCAGCTCCTTGGAGCACCTTCTTGTTGTCGAATGTTTTTGCGATTTGGTCCAGGACCAACTGCAATGGGCTTCCCCTCCGATCTCCTAGTTAAGCCGCAAATCAGGCATTTCTATCTATTTACGGGAATGGGGGGAAGAGGTCTCGAACGCTTCGTTTTTTCGATACGTCGTATTTGCTTTTATGCAGGAGTAAAATAAGAAGAAGGGATTTGGTCATACAATTTTGGGACAAGATTACGGCGAGTACGGGAGGATACGCATGGCAAATAATCCGAATCGAAACAAAGAGAACTCCTTTTCTAATTCCGATGATAAGCAAGAAAATGAGAATCGCGACACGTATGCAGACGAGGAGTGGGACTTTGACTCGGAAGAGGAGGAGGATGACGGGGGGTCATCAGCCAACCGACGGAAATGGATCAGAAATACGATCCTATTCCTGCTCGTGGCCGCTCTAGTCGGAAATATATTGGCATTCTGGCCGCGAATCTACAACATGAAGACGCTGCCCCTCTTGTTCGAGTCGAAGGAATTATCCAGCCAGGCTGAAATTCTAAGGTATAAAGAAGCGGTTGTCACAGTCAGCACGGATAACGGAAAAGGCACCGGATTCCACATAAACGACGGCTACATTGTGACCAACTACCACGTAATCGAAAATAACGGCTATATCATCGTGAGGTTTCCGGAGCAAAGTCAGAGTTACAAAGCGAAGCTGTCGGCCAGTAATCCCGATCTGGATATCGCCATACTGAAGGCGGATATCGGGGATCAACAGCTGCCGTTCATCGAAATCGAGCGGGACAAGCAATGGGAGGCGGGGGAGCCTATCTACGTAATCGGCAATCCGCTTTATTTCACGCAAATCGCCATCGAAGGCGCTATTATCGGCTTGGTCCCGATCCGAGGCCGTCAGACGCCGGTCATGGCCCTTCAAGCGCCGGTCTATAGCGGCAATAGCGGCTCTCCCGTCATTAACGAACATGGCAAAGCCATCGCCGTTGTATACGCCACCGCGGATATCCAGCATCAAGACCAAATAATAGAGGCCGGTTTGGCCGTACCGATTACCGACATGGAGAGCCTGCTGCGAACATCGCTGCCGCCGGAGGCGAAGTAGGCCCAGCTCGTTAGGATTCAAAGAGCCAGTCATCGAAAGCGAAGCACAACACCTGAATGATTATGAATCATGATATTGATATAGATCTCCGATTTTAGAAAACTTTTCGAATTGCTTTCGAGGGGCTTTAGACTCCTCCTTTAGACTAAGGTTGTAGGCAAGAGAGAGACCAAACAACCTTAAAGGAGAGAGTGGAAAATGAAAAAGAAAAGCAAAGTCATCATGATAGGCTCGGCTGTTGGCGCAATGACACTATTTACGGCGACGGCTTTCGCGTATAGTCCGAACACGGAAGGGTATGATGCGTTCAAAGCGATGCTTAAAGCGAACCCTATGTCGGGGGCCGCCATCGAGAGCGCGACGGTCAACGGGAACTTCACCGTGACGGTTGACGGCGAGACGGTTCTGAAGGCAGACGGCTCGGGGAAGATGGGGGAAGCAGGCGGCGAATACAACGTCAGCGGCGACCTCGACTTCACGCTTATGGGTGTCGAGCGAAACGCCAGCCTGTACAGCAGTGGAGATGACAAGGTCTATCTCGTAGACCGGACGCATGATCTGCATTATCAGGTGATCAACTTGGACGATGAACGCGCCGGCGAACATCGCGAATGGTCGGATGAGGAGGAGTTCCAGGATCGTCCGATGAACAAAGCGGAAGAAGCGCTCCTCGATTTTATGGTCGGCGACCTGAAGGACAACTTCAGCGTGGCGAACCAGGCGGACGGCTCGAAGACGATTACGGTCGACATCAGCAAGGAGGATATTCCGCTCCCGCTACGTTTACTAATGGATGCGGCATCGGCTGAAGACCGGGCAGGGCGCGCACTTGCGCCGGAAGCGCATACGGAGTGGGATCAGCTCAGTCAGCTTCCTTTCTTCCAAGGACTTGAAGGGATCGACCTGGAAGCGCAGTTGCCGGAGCTGACGGAAGACGTTGCCATTGAACATGTGCGGCTGCAAATGACGGTCGATGCGAATAACGAGGTACAAGGCGTGCAAGGCGAGCTTGAAGTGAGCGGCAAAGATGAGGCTGGCATCGCCCACCGCGTAGAGCTGGAAGGCGCAGGCCACGTTAGCGACATCAATGCCACGACGCCAGAGGCATATGACCCAGCCGGCAAGTCCGTGGAAATAATCGACGCGGCAACGTTCGACGATCGCAGCTAACCCAATAGACCACGGGAGGACCATACCTATGTTTGAAGCAAACGATCTGACGAAGGTCTATCCCGGCGGTCGCGGCATCCAAGGGCTGAACCTCACCGTGCGAGCCGGTGAGGTTGTCGCCTTATTGGGACCGAACGGCGCCGGGAAGACGACGGCGCTGCAGGCGATGGCTGGCTGGATCGGGACACAACGCGGGGAAGCTCTCTGGAACGGCGCCTCCGTCGCCGACCGGCCCGAGTTGACGAGGCCGCACATGGGCTTGATGATCGGGGAGCCGTCCCCGTACCCCTATCTCACGGGATATGACTATTTGAGGTGCTACCATAAGCTATATCCGGGTGTAGACGAAGCCCGCATCCGGCAGACGCTGGAGCTCGTGGGCATGACGAAGCACCAAAATCTAAAGATCAGAAAATACTCCACCGGCATGAAGCAACGGATAGAGCTGGCCAGCGTGCTGCTCCATCGGCCCAAGCTGCTGCTGCTCGATGAGCCCTTCTCGGGCATGGACATCGAGGGCAGGCGGGAAATCGCGTTGATGCTGCGCCGCCTGGTTGCCGACACGGGGATGAGCGTCATCGTGTCGTCGCATCAGGTGCACGACATCGAGGACTGGATCACGCATGCTTGCATCGTCTGCGAGGGGCGGCATGTCCATACGGCGGGCGTCGTGCAGATCAGGGAGTCGTTTGCCCGCGTGGAGGACTATTATTTGCATCATCTCGCACAGGAAAGGAGCGGGGCCGCCGTATGATCGCGCAGATGAATTACCTCGCCGCGGAGGAGCTGCGCAAGCTGTTCCGCGGAGGAAAGCTGAAGGCTTTGCTGCTGCTCTCCTTCGTCATTGGCGTTCTCTTCGTCTTTATCGGCGACCGTCTTGGACTGGGCGACAACCTGCCGCTGATGGCAATCGAGCTGCTTGCGGTCGTGCTCCCTTTCTTCATGGTGGCGCTCGGCAGCGACCTTATGATCGGCGAAAGCAAGGGGATGATCAAGCATGCGCTGAAGCTGCCGGTCGGCCGGGAGTTTCTCTTCATCGGAAAATTGCTCGCGGGGTGGGCGGCCGGTGCTTTGATCGTCCTGTGTATGTTCGTGCCAGCATACATTGGAGGCATCATTGTTCACGGCGCATCTGCGGCGTCCTCTCTCGGAGCGGGTATAGCAGAGCTTGGGGGCGCGATCCTGTTCGGCGGCTTGCTGCTCGTATTGGCGAACAGCGTATCCCTATGGGCGGGGAGCAGCGGCGTTGGGCTGGCGGTGAGCGTCGTGCTGTGGATGGGGATGAGTGCCGTCGGTTTTCTCGAGCCGCAGCTGAATCGGTTTTTTGTCACGAGCTATGCGGATTGGCTGCAACCGCTCCTGTACGGGGGGGATGCCGATAGGACGGTTTCAACGTTGCTATTTATGATAGCCTACTATATCATTGGCACTATATTGGGCTTGCTTGCCTTCCAAAGAAAAGAGTTATGACGTATGTCCATTCGATTGAAACTCATTTTAACTTATTTGGTTGGCGCTTTACTGACGGCGATTATCGTTGCGATGACCGGAATCGGAATCGTCACGGCTGTCCTCTCGTATTTCGCAAGCGGTATCGTGAAGGATCAATCCCCGGATGAAGCATTTTCTAGGGGCATCGATCTGTTCGTGGATCTGCGTTATGCGGAGCGATACACGCCGGAGGAGCTGACGTCCCCCGCGTTTGCAGCCACCATCGGAGACCGGCTGCAGCCTTTCGGGGGCTTCCTTGTCGTCAGGCAAGGGGACCGCTGGGAAAGCTACGGCGCGCTCAGCGAGGGGGAAGCGTTCCTGAAGCAGCTGCGGCAGGATGTGTCCGCCGCTGGGCGGCATGCAAACGATGTGTTCGTCGTGAGCGCGTGGGAGGAACGCGACTTGCTCTCGGTGGGATACGATTTCCCTGAGATCGATGATCCTTTGACGTATTACCTGATCGCCGACATGACGGCCGCGGATTCCAAGACGAACCGGTTCGAGTCATTCGTGCTTCTCGGTATCGCCATTCTAGTCGGTATCATTCTGGTCCCGCTGCTCTGGATCACGACGAAGGATATCGTAAGGCCGCTGCGACAGCTCGAACAGGGCTCCCGGCGCATTGCGGAAGGGGATTTGAACTTCCGTCTGGAATCCAAGGTGCGCAACGAAGTGGGAAGCGTGATCCGCTCGTATGAAAAGATGCGCAGCGAGCTGCAGCGATCGATCGACGCTCAGCTAGCGTTGGAGGAGAACCGCAAGGAGCTGATCTCGAATATTTCGCATGATCTGAAGACGCCGCTGACTTCGATCAAAGGTTATGTGGAGGGAATTCGGGTAGGCATTACGGACGATCCGGAGAAGCTGAAGAAGTATATCGACGTGATTTATGCGAAGACGCTCGATATGGACCGGATGATCGACGATCTGTTCCTATTGTCGAAGCTGGATCTCGAACAGGAGCGTTTCCACATGGAGACGGTGCCGCTTGAGTCGTTCTATCGGCAGACGATGAGCGAACTGCAAATGGAGTACGAGAGCGCTGGCGTGCGGCTAACGAGCGAATATGAGGCGGGGCAAGATGATGTTGTGACGATGGATGTCCAGAAGATGAGGCGCGTCATGCTGAACATTGTCGGTAATTCGGTGAAATTCATGGATAAGAAGGAGCCCCATATCCATGTTTATTTCGGGCGGCAGTCGGAGAATTGGGTATTCGCGGTTACGGATAACGGACCCGGAATGGGACCGGACGAGCTGGAGCGGATCTTCGACCGTTTCTATCGCGCGGATACGAACCGGAATCAGAACGTGGCCGGCTCCGGGTTAGGCCTTGCCATCGTGAAGCAGATTATCGCGAATCATGGAGGAACGATCCATGCGAGAAGCGAACCGGGACGGTTCATGACGGTGATGATTAGCATTCCGATGAAACGGGATAACAAAGAAACGGGGAGAGCGTGAGATGTCGAAGCGGAAAGTGCTAATCGTTGAGGACGATCACGCGATCGCCGAGCTGGAGCGGGATTTTCTCGAGGTACACGGCTATGAGGTGACCCTAAGGGCAGACGGCCGACAGGCGCTTGAGGAGGCGCTGAAGCAAGAATACGATCTGATCATTCTGGACGTCATGCTGCCGGGCATGGACGGCTTTGAACTACTGCGACGGATCCGGGAAACCAAATTTATTCCGGTGCTCATGGTATCCGCCCGCAAGGAGGATATCGACAAGATCCGAGGTCTAGGCTTAGGGGCGGACGATTATGTGACGAAGCCGTTCAGCCCGACGGAGCTCGTGGCGCGGGTAAAGGCGCATCTCGAACGATATGACCGATTGACCGGTGTCGCGGCAGGCACCGGGCTTTCGCATGCCCGGAAGTCGCGCGAGCTGAACATTCGCGAGCTCACGATTCAGGTCGATGCAAGACGGGTGACGCTGCGCGGGACGGATGTTACGATGACGGCAAAAGAATTCGACCTGCTGCTGTTCCTCGCGGAAAACCCGGATCGGGTCTATTCCAAGGAGGCGCTGCTGGATCGGGTGTGGGGGATCGAGAATTACGGCGATACCGCCACGGTCACGGTTCACGTAGGGAAGATCCGGGATAAGATCCAGAAAGACCCGTCGCAGCACCAGTTTATCGAAACCGTATGGGGCGCGGGTTATCGCTTCAAGGTTTAAATGCGCAAGCAGTCCCCGTGATTCGCGGGGACTGTTTTTAGTCGGGTATGATGAACCGTATCTCAATACAGGTCTAAACGGATGAAAGAAATTGTGTGGAGTGGAGGTGGATTCGGTTAGAAACCAATAGTGCAAACCGAGTCGGAACTGTTCGAACACTTAAGCCGGATGAACAGGGCGAATTCACGTCCGCATCCCGTTCCACGTTTCCCGTTGCGCCCGTAATTCCCCGTAAATCACCGACTCCCCACTGTTCCGGGCATTCCTTCAAGCAGTGAAAAAAATACATAGAGCCAAGGAACCCAAAACTTCTCCGCACGTCCGCATGGAATGATTATCGCAACAATGCGCTCGGTTACCCAAAAGACAGCACGATCCCTTATTCACAATGGAGGCAGTTGGCTCTATACTGATTGAGATAATGATAATCAATCTCAACTTTAGGAGCTGCAAAGAAATGAAGCTGTCCAAACATACACTATCGGCAGGGCTGATGGCCCTTATGATGATTCTGCTAGCCGCATGCGGGAATTCCAACAATTCGAACGAAGATGCCACGCCAGCGACCACATCGCCGTCGGCTGCGCAGACCGAGGCGGCAGCGTCATCTGCTAACGGGGAAGAGGCTGCCCCTCGCGTTCTCACGGATGCCATGGGACACCAAGTAGAGGTGCCTGCCCATCCGCAGCGCATTATCGCTCCATTCCTGGAGGATCCTCTCTCCGCAATGGGCGTGTCACCGGTCGCGCAATGGAGCGCCGGAGGCCAACCCCAGCAGTACTTGCAGGACAAGCTTTCCGGGGTTCCGTCTCTGAATATGGACAACGGGTTGACGGCGGAAGAGACGCTCTCTTACAAGCCGGACCTGATCCTCTTCTTGTCTCCGGCCTACATGGGCCAAATCGATTACGACCAGTTCTCCAAGATCGCTCCGACCTTCGTGCTCTCGGAGGACAACACGGACTGGCGGACGAATCTGGAGAAGCTTGGCGATTTGCTCGGGGAACAGGATGCCGCGAAGAAGGCTCTCGAACAATACGAGGAGAAGATGGAGGCCGCTGAGAGCCAGTTGGGGAATCTGCCATCCGAGAAGACGGCGGTCATTCTGCTTCCGCAGGACGATAAGAGCTTTAAACTGTTCGGACCTAACTTCTATGGCGGCAAGACCCTCTATCAGACGCTCGGGTTTAAGCAGCCTGCCGCTCTGAAGGGCGACTTCGAGGCTTACTCCATGGAGACGTTGGCCGAACTCAAGGACGTCGATTACGTCTTTGTCATCTCCGGGCCGGGACGTTCGGAGCCTCCGGAGGATAACGCGCTATGGAAGTCTCTGAAAGCCGTTCAGGAAGGCACGATATTCAAGGTGGATTCCGGCCACTGGTTCAACGATAATCCGGTGGCGAACGGCCTCATAGCCGATGATGTGCTAAACCATGTCCATGAATAACCCTTCCCCGCTAGGCCTGCAGCAGGATGCTGCAGGCCTTCTCGGCTATCGGCTGCTCGACGTCCGAATTCTAAGGGATGCTCCCCGTTCTTCTTTAACGGAGAGAGCGTTCATCAAGCCGAAGGCCCATCTCCTTCTTCTCTCGAACGCTCCCGGCGGCAGGCTGGTCATTGACGGCCGCCCTCACGCCCTCCGGCACGGATCGTTATTCGTCTGCGCGCCGGGACAGCTCATCGAATGGACGAATTATTGGGAGAGCCCGCTGGAATTATTGCTGCTGGAATTCCAGGTCTTCTTTACGCCGAAGGACGACGCTCCCTCATTCGCAAACCGCGAGAAGGCCGTTTTTCCGTTCTTAGGGGAGGCGGCCATGCCTTCTTCCTCGTCGACAGGCGCGCTCTTCGATTTAATTGCCGATGAGTGGGCCCGGATGACGCCTTCGTCCCGGCTCCGCTGCGAGGCCGGTCTTCTTGAGCTGCTGAGCGTCGCGCTTAACCATCAGGAGCGGCAAACGGAGATTGCGCTGGAGGCTTCCCGGATTCAGCTGGAGCGCAATTACGCGAGCGAGATTACCGTCGATGCGCTTGCGTCCTCCGCCGGCCTTAGCCGGTTCCACTTCATGCGACTGTTTAAGGAACGTTTCGGCAAGGGGGTCATGGAATACCGGACGGACTTGCGGCTGCAGGAGGCGAAGCGTCTCATGAACGAAGGCAACCATTCCCTGACGGATATCGTTCAACGGATCGGGTATGCGAGCGAGAGCTACTTCAGCCACCTGTTCAAAAAACAAGTCGGCTTCGCGCCCGCCATCTATCAACGCAACCAGAGACGGAAAATAGCGGCGTACAGCTGGGCGAACATCGGACAATTGCTGGCCCTTCGCATGATTCCTTGCGCGGCGCCGATGGACCAGTTCTGGACGGATCGCTATCGCAGCCGATACGCCTATGAGGTTCGGACGGCGTTGAGCCACCGATACGACTTCAACTTGGAGGCGCTGCGCGAGGTGCGGCCCGAGCGAATCATCGGGTTCGACGGACTCGTTCCCGTCGAGGAGCAGGAGAAGCTGAGAGAGATCGCGCCCTCCTTGTTCCTGAACGGGGAGGAGGATTGGCGCGCGCACTTCAGGCAGGCAGCTAGCTTTTTGGAAAAGGACGAGGAAGCGGAGGCATGGTTGAAGCGCTACGACCGCACGGCGGAGGCGGTTCGAGAGAAGTTAGAGCCTATCGTCTGCCGAGACGCCGTGCTGGTCCTTCTTGTCGGCCGCGACCGGCTTATGGTCTGGGGGCGCCGCGCGGGCACGGTTTTGTACGACGATCTCTGTTTTGTCGCGCCGGAGGGGATCAGGGAGACTCCTTGGTTCCGGGAGATCGAGCCGGGCGAGCTATCTGGCATGGGAGCGGATCGAATTCTTGTTCACGTGAACCGGAGCCCGGCTTCTCAATCGAGGTGGACCGAGCTTATCGCGACAAGGCTGTGGAAGGAGCTGCCCGCCGTTCGCGAGAACAAAGTCGATCTCCTCGCGGACAACGATTTCCTGGAAGCTCCATGGAACGAATATTCGGCGGAGCCGATCGGCCGCTTCTTGGAGAGCTGCCGCACTCTTTTCTAACCGACCCCCTCCCCAACCCAACATTTTGCCAAATACTTAAGAACATTCCCAACGGCTCGCGAACTAAGCTATGATACTCTCAGGGCAACTTTTTTTGTCGAAGAGGCTAAGTCCAATCGACCAAACATTCTGAGGTTCAAACCGGGACGCAGAGGGTGGCCAAACAAGCGAAAAACAGGTATCCTTAATAAGAGCCAATCAAGCTTGGCGCTTATAACCGTCGACTAGACTAACTAGAGGCACGCGCATCCTTCAAGGGATGTGCTGTGCCTTTTTTGGTCTTAAGGGAGGTAGACGTTTGAAGGAAACCGCTTATGAATACGTGGATTTCCGCTACTATACGCCGTCCGAATTCGAGAAGCTGGGAGGGCTCTGGCCCATCCGGTCCGGCACTAACGTGGCCAAGGCCAATTACGCGGTCGGTACGCGCATGATCGAGTGCTATTCCATCCACGTCATTCTTAATGGTTCCGTGGATTACACGTTCGAGGATGGCAAGGCGCGTCTGAGGAAGGGGGATTTGTTCTGCCTGTACCCCGCCGGAAGCACAGCTATCAGGCGGCCGATTACGCGCATCACTCGCCGCTTCGCTTGCATTGGCTGGCGATGGACGGACCGCAGGTCTTGCCGCTCCTCCAGAGAATCGGGCTGACGGAGGCCGAGCCGTATCTTCGCGACCGAACCACGGGAGAGATTCTCGACCTTCTTCGACAGATTTTCGCTTGGATACCCGAGGAAGGAATGGAGCTGCAGCTGCAGCAAGCCCTGTATCGGCTGTTCGCGTTGCTGTCTCTGCCGCCGAACGCGGGACAGAAGAAAGCCGTCGAATGGCTGAAGAAGTGCGAGGACTATATCGACAGCCATTACATGGAGCTGATCACGGTGTCCGACATCGCGGAAATCGCGGGCGTTCACCGATCCCATCTATACATGGAATTTAACCGAAATTACGGGATGAGCCCCAAAACGTATTTGATCCGCAAGAGGATGGAGAAGGCGGCAGAGCTGCTTCGGCACCCGGCGCTTACGGTAACGGAGATCGCTCTCTCGCTCGGTTATGCGGACGTGTATGCTTTCTCCCGCGCTTTCTACAATTTTAACGGCATTTCGCCTACGGCCTATCGGCTTGGTCGCCAAGCGTCAAAGTGACGGAAACTCGCCTAAAATGGGGAAAAGCGGCCTGACGTCGGTTTCTATTCCGACTTTAATGGGTGGATAACTGTATGTATAATTGGAGTTTCGAGATTCCGCTCGAGAGGAGGGAGAATGACCATGCTAAACGTTCTGCTAGTGGATGACGAGCCGCTGGCTCTCTCCCATATGCGGCGGCTTATCGATTGGAACCGGCACGGCTTCCGGATCTGCGGGGAAGCCCGGAACGGGAAGGAAGCGATCGAGCTGATCGAACGGCAGACGCCGCATATCGTCGTCGCGGACATTCATATGGCGGGAATGAGCGGCGTGGAGCTGAACCGATACGTCTATGAACGGTACCGCGGCAAGATCAAGACGGTGATGGTCAGCAGCTTCGACGATTACGACTTCGTCAGAGAAACGATGCGCAATGGAGCTTCCGATTACGTGCTGAAGCACCGAATCGAAGCGGACGGATGGCTGGAGCTGCTCGCTCGGCTAAAGGAAGAGATTCGGCAGACGGAAGACAAATCCGAAGGGCTGGACTTCGTCGAGCGCAACTGGCCGGCCGTCCATGCGGAGCTCGAGCAGACCTACCTGAGGAACATCGCGCTCGGGCTCGAGGTCGATCGGGCGAGCGCGGAGGAGTATCTCCGCCGGCTGTCGCCCCTAGGCAGCGGACGGCTTGTCGTCGCGGCGCTTCGATTATCGGAGGCGAGCAGCCCGGTGGACCGTTTTCCCGACGAGGAGCGGAAAATTCAACGGGCGAGGGCGACCCTGGACCTGATTCGGCAGTGCATGACCGAGGAGAGAGGAATCGCGGTTCCCGTGGAGGAGGGGCGCTACCTGCTGCTGTTCTCCTTCGACGAAGAGCGCAGCGAGTACGCGATCCATCAACGCGTTCGAGTTTGCCTGAGGCGGGTGGCCGACCTGCTTAAGCTTTATATGAACATGCAGGTCGTGTACGGCATCGGGCCGGTCGGCACCGGCCTGGACCAGTTGGCCGCGTACTATCGCTCCGCCTTGGAGGCGGCTCCCGACGGAGTCCGTCCGGCATCGAAGGCGGAGATCCCTGGAGGCGGGGGTACCGCAACCGCTGCCGCAACAGGAATTTCCTTGCGGCAGGAGAAGGCGCTGATCGGCGCGGCGGAGCAAGCGGGTTCTATCGCCGTTGACGCGATCCTGGACGATATTTTCTCCACTCTCCGGGACTCCGGCAACAGGCAATCGATGGCGCAATCCGTCACCGAACTGATTGAGCTCGCGGATAAAATCTGGAAGAAATCCGGCCTGCACGGGGACGCCTACTACGAAGGAGAGTGGCTTTCGCGCGCGGAGCGGTCCGATCCGAACCGGCTGGACGCGGTCGAAGAATGGACGAAGTCGCTGTACGCGCAGCTCATCGCCAAGCTGGAGTCCGGGCATCAAAGCTTTGGCCGTTTTTCTATCCACGTGCAGCAGGCGATCCAACTCATCCGAGCTCATTACGCGAGCCCGATCTCCCTCGAGCAAACGGCCGATCGGATCGGCATTTCCGATACGTATCTGGGCCGGATTTTTAAGCGGGAGACGGGGACCTACTTCACCGATTACTTGAACCGGTTCCGGATCGAGGCCGCGAAGCAGCTGATCGACGGCGGCGGGCACAAGGCCAAGCAGATTTACGAGCGAGTCGGTTTTACGAGCTATACGTACTTTTTTAAGGTGTTCAAGGTCATAACGGGAATGACGCCTCAGGAGTATGCCAGAAGCAGTCTCCATCAATAGAGCAGCTTGTTCTCGGCGCCGCCGAATAAACGGAATAAGGCCTCCAACCCGCCCAAGCGGATGGAGGCCTATTCTTTTATTCCCGAGACTCCTGCGGAAGAGGACATTGCCTGCAATATTCCGCCGAGACTTTGTAGTAAAGGCAGCAAGTGCGCCTTAGACGATGCTTATAATCTCCTTCCGGATCCATCCCGGTCGACTCGACCAGGGCGGAGAGAGGGTTGCGGCGTTCGCCGAACAGCTCTCCCGGGGCTTCGCGGGCGATGTAGCGGAAGTCCTCGCGGATGCGCGCGGCGGCGGTCGGGTCCTCGGCCGAGTCGATGGCTTCCTTGAACAGCGGGACCATGCGCACGAGCGCATTTTCCCATAGAATCATCTTGGACACCCGGGCGATCTCGGACAGGGAGCGGATCAAGGGAGTCAGATGCCCGGCGAACAGCTCGCGCACCGTATGCTCCCGCCAGTTCCGGCGTTGATCGGGAGCCGGCAGGCTGATCCCGTACGAAGATACGCTGAGATAGGGAAGCTTCGTGCCAAGCGGGTTATGCTCCGGAAGCTCGGGCGTTTCGAGGAGGCAATGCTCCAGCTCAAGCGTCAAACCCTTGTTATTTACGGTCATGGAATACAGAGCGGGCGAAACGGCAATCGCAGCATATCTCTTGACCAAGGTGGAAGCCGTCGCTTGGCGCGTCGGAGATCCGATGTAGTCTCCCAGCCAGTCCAGATAGGACTCGCATGCCGCGCGATCCAGCAGCTCCATGGCCGTAATGCTGCGGAGGCAGGGACGGGGATCGTCCTGCAACCGCAAACCGTAGCGCTCGGATAAGTATGAACGCTCCTCAAGCGACAGATGCTGCCGCATGTTAAGAAGTTCCTAGCAGGTAGCGGGCAATCTCGTCGACGACCAGGTTAATCGCAACCGGACCGTAATAGCCGATCCACATCGTCGTGTCTACGGTGTAGACACGATTATTCTTGGCCGCTTCGAGCGACTGCCAGGTGGCCGTGCTCTGGAATTCCTTCACCAGCTCCCCGAACATGTCGTCCGTCAGCAGGAAGTAGTGGTCGGCATCGACCTCGGCCAGCGATTCGAGCGAGACGTTGAAGGACGTATCGTCGACTTCGCTGACCATCTTCGGAGCCGGGAGCCCCAAGTCCTTATAAAGAATGGCGCCCGTGCGGTGATCGCCCGTATGCACGCGAATGGCATCGTCGCGAGGGCGAATTAACGAGACGGTCTGTCCGTCCAGCTTGGCGGCGAGCTCGGAGGAGAGCTTTGCCGTTTTCTCTTTGTAAGCCTCCACCAGCTGCTCGGCTTCCGACTCCTTGCCCATGATTTTGCCGAATGTGGACAGCGTGTCCCGCCAGTCGTCATTGCGGATGAGCATGATGGTCGGCGCGATCTTGTTCAGACTCTCGTAAATTTCCTCATGAACCTCGGTGCAGATGATCAGATCCGGGTTCATCGCCACGATGGCTTCCAGATTGGGCTCCTCGTAGGTGCCGAGCACTTTTACGTCGGATAGCTTGTCGGACAGGTATTCGGGGAAGTCCGCGTCGGACCCGGCAGCCTTGACGCTCCCGGCCGGCTGCTCGTTCAAGGCGACCAGCTGATCGACGTATTGAACGTCCAGCACGGCGATGTTCTCTGGCTTTTGCTCGAGCGTGAAGTCCCCTTTGACGTGCTTTATCGTTACCGGATAGCTGCTTTGCGGCGTCTCGGCCGCGGCCGAAGCCGACGGTGCGGGCGTCGTGGAAGCCGCCGACGACGGCGATGCGTTGTTAGCCCCGTTGTTATTGCCGCCCAGAGAGCAGGCTCCCAATAACAGCATAAGAACGAGCAGGAAATTAACGGTAACCAATGTTCTCGTGCGCGAATTCATTCTTGCAACCCCTCTGCCTGTTTGTTGATAATGATTTTCATCATCAACATTACTATAAGAGAGGTCCTCTTCGGAGCCAATGGACGAAAGCGACGGCGAAAATGGATTATTGCGACCGGAGCGACGATATTGCAGGGGAGGAACTCCGGAATGCTTCTTGAAATACCGGCTAAAGTGATACGCGTCGGGATAGCCCACGGCTTCGGCGATGTCCGCAATCGGCGCGGAGGTTCGAAGAAGCAGCTCCTTGGCCTTCTCCATCCGAAGCCGAATCAGATACTCCATGGGGCTTATTCCGTAATGAGCCTTGAATAACCTCTGCAGCTGCCGGACTCCGCATTGGAGATCGTTCGCGAGGTCGTCCAGGCTAAACGGCTCGACATAGTGCTGTTCCATCAGCCGGACGGCCCGTTCGATGAGGTCGCCGCGAGGATCCCGGGCAGGCTCCGCCTGTTGGCGCTGCCGCAGAAGCTCGAATACGAGCTGATGGAAGAGGGCTCGGACATGGAATTTGGCGAGCGGATCTCCCTGACCCCAGTGCAGATGCATCTGTTCTATTTTGGTTAAAAGCCGAAGCGGGTTCGCGGGGACGAAGCCGTACGAATCCCGAAACGGGTTGCTGTCTCGGTACAAGTCAAGCAGATGCCGGCGATAGGGAGGGACCAAAACCGCTTTATAGTAGATAAGAAAATAATCCATGGCCTCCGTCACCCGGACGATGTTCATAGAAGCGCCTTTGCCGGCATGCCAGACATGGCCGGGGGCGATGGCGTGGATCGCGCCGTCGAGCCTCAGCTGTCCTCTTCCGCCGTTGGCGTACAGGAACGCGCTTGCCGGCAGCCGCAGCATCAGATCGTCCCCCGGCTCGACGGAGCATCGCCGCACGTCGAGTACCGTGATTGCCGCGTGATTCCACAACGGCAGTTGTTTATCCAGCATCTGTTCGTCACCTCCGCCCCGTTCGCGCGAATATAGAAAGGCAACTCAAATGGGCAACCCAATTGAGAATTGTTTTCACTACCTTGCTATTATAGAGGGTTCTTATCCATCAGACAATGGCTTCCAGGTCCAAAGAGCCACTAAACGAAAATCGGCCGTCCTTCGGGAAAAATCCCGCCGAACGGCCGATTCTTATTTACTTCACCTTGAACAACGCCGCGCGTTCCTTCAAATCGTTCATCATCCGCGTCAATTCGTTCGTCGCCGCCGACATTTCGTCGATCAGCTTCAGTTGAGCCGACGAATGGTCCGCGACCTGCTTCGAATTGCTGGCCGATGCTTGGGCGATATTGACCATCTCCCCCATGGAAGCGGAGATTTCTTCGGTTCCCGCGGACATCTCCTCCGAGGCGGCCGAGATCTCCTGCACCTGGCCCGTTACGTCTATAATGGCATGCCGGATGCCGGTGAAGGACTCCTCCACTTGGCGCATGCTCCTTAAGCCGAGCTCGATATCCTGCTTGTTCTGAACGATCGCTTGAGAGGCTCCGCGAGACGCCGTCTGTATGGTTCCGATCAATCCCGCGATGTTATTCACCGACGTATTGGTTTGCTCCGCCAACTTCTTCACTTCGTTCGCGACGACGGCGAAGCCTTTGCCCGCTTCTCCGGCCCGTGCCGCTTCGATGGAAGCGTTCAGCGACAGCAGGGACGTCTGGTTCGAAATGTCGGAGATGAGGTCTACGATATGCCCGATTTCCGACGAATGAGCGTTCAGCTCCTCGATCACGCGAGCCGTCTGGTTCGCCGATTCGCTGATGGTATGAATTTGCTTGATCGCATGCTGGATCTCCTCGTTGCCGCTTTCGACCTCCTGCATCACGGTGGAGGCTTGCTCGGACACGGAGTTGGAGGATTCCGCGATTTTTTGCACGCCGCTCGCCATCTCTTCCGATGCCATCGCCGTTTGTTCCGAGGCGGACAGCTGGCTTGCCGTGCCTTCCGCGATGACGTTGACGGTTCTTCCGATTTCGTGCGAGAGAGAGGAGGATCGTTCCGTCGCCTCCCGCAGCTGCTCGCTTGCCGCTACGACCCCGGCGATAGACTCGTTGATCTTCTCTACGGTGGCGGAGAAGGCATCCAGCATCGCGTTCGTGTTGATCTTCATCTGACCGATCTCGTCGCTGGAATCGACATTCAACCGCTCGGTCAGATTGCCTCCCGCAACCTTCTTCATGAAGGCGGCGATCGTCAGCATGATATTCGAGATATACCGCGACACAAGGACGGCAATCGCGATCGTGAGCAACGCGACGACGGCTACGATGATAACGGACAGATTCCGCGATTGATTCACCGATTCCAGCACTTCGCGCTCCGGAACGGAGACGACGAGCTTCCACTTCGTCCCCGGAATCGTCTCGAATTGATTGATCGTCTTGACACCGTTCTCGTCCTTGTAAGCGATGGCGCCGGACTCCTCCTTCAGGAGCCGATCGATGAAGGACTGCGCGCCCTTCCCGGTAAGGTATTCCGAGATATTCTTGCCGATGCGCTCTTTGTCCGGGTAGGTATAGTATTCGCCCGTGCCGGAGACGAGGTATCCGAAGCCGCTCTCTTTGAGCTTGATCTGATTCGTCAAGACGGAGAAGGTATCGGGCGAGACGGTGCCGACGATAACGCCGGCCAGGTTGCCCGAAGCGTCGAGCACGGGAACGTCGATCGGGAAGACGTAGGTATTGGACACTTTGCTGACGAGCATATCCCCGATCGCGGTTTGCTTGGATTCCTTGGCCGCGAGGAAGTGCGCGCGATCGCTGACATCGATGGAATTGCCTGAGATATCAATGCCGGCGCCTTCGGGGTTTATGAAGTTATAATTCTGAATTTCGTTGTCGCTTTCTTTGATCGTGCGAAGCAGAGGGAGAATCTGATCGGCGTTGCCTTCGGCGAATTCCGGATGGCTCGCGACAAGCGTCTCGGCCTTGGCCGCTTTGTCCCGAATCCACTTGTCGATCTGAGACGTATAGATGGAGACGATTTCTTTCTGCGTGTCGTGGTTTTCGGCCTCGGTCGTCCTGCTGGTGTACGTGATGGACAAGGCGGTCGCGATCAGAAGGGGAACGACGGAGATCGCGAGCAACAGAACGATGAGTTTGAAGCGAATGGAGCTGTTCTTGAAGCTAAGCTTGCGTTTCATGAGTCTGCCTCCAATGTTGGTCTCGATTTATAAGCGCGTAATCGACAGACAAGCCTAATGCGGTTGATGTCGCTGAAGCCTGCTGGAACTCCTTCCATTTGCTGTTGTGAATTAGGACCAAAATCTTATTGAATTGCTAATTTTTCTCCTTGTTAACTATCGGTCTCCTAAATCGATTTCTGAATAGCAATTCGCACAGCGTTTGGCTGCTGGGACCCGGGATCTTTTATTCCGCAATTTCGGTCAAAACGAGGAGGGCATCCTCATGGTAAATTAAGTTCAGAAAGGAGAGAGGCCATGACCGCGGAGAAAAGGATAAACGGATTGGAGTCGGTGCTGGCGATCATCGAGAGACGCCTCAAGGAAGACCTGTCCTTGTCGTCGGTCGCGGGGAGGGCGGCTTTCTCCAAGTACCACTTTCATCGCCTGTTCCGCGGCGGCGTCGGCATGCCGCTCGCGGACTATATCCGCAGGCGGCGCCTGGCGAGCGCGGCGGCCGAGCTGATCGCGTCGGACAGGGGCATTCTGGACATCGCGCTCGACTATCGGTTCGAATCGCAGGAGGCGTTCACCCGCGCCTTCAAGAAGGTTTACTTCACGACGCCGGGCCGTTACCGGCGGACGATGTCGGGCCTAGCGGGTCATCAGGAGAGGGAAAAGGAGACGAGAACGATGTACGAAGCGCCTAAAGGTTGGGTATTGACGGGAAGCCATCCGGGAGATTACGAGGCGGGAATCGATCGGAACGAGGTCCACTTGGGAAGCGCGTCGGGCTATTTGCGGTCGAGGAGCGGCGGCGCGGACGGCTTCGCCACGATGATGCAGACGTTCAAAGCCGACGAGTATCGGGGGCGGAGGCTTCAATTGACGGGATTCGTGAAGACCGAAGACGTCAAGAACCGGTGCGGTCTATGGATGCGAATCGACGGCCAAAGCGGCGAGATGCTCGGGTTCGACAATATGGGGAGAAGGCCGATCGTCGGCAGCCGACCCTGGAACCAGTACCGGATCGTGCTGGACGTGCCCAAGGATGCTCTCGCGATCGCGTTCGGGCTGCTGCTGAGCGGGCCCGGCCGAGCTTGGGTAGACACGCTTAGATTCGAGGAGGTAAGCGACCGGGTGCCGGTTACGGGCGAAGAGGAGGAGAACGACCTTCCGGACTCCCCGGCGAACTTAACTTTCGAGCTATAGGGAACTGACGGGCCATCAGGCTCTGTTCATCCTATGAGGGGCAAGCCCCTTGCCAGCGAAAAAGGAAGGCTCAAGTCCGAGGACCCGAGCCTTCCTTTATCGTTGCGGGCAGACGGCTTACGCCGCTCCTTATGCGCTGACGCGATTGCGTCCGTTGCGCTTGGACTCGTATAGCGCCTCGTCGGCCCGGCCGAGCAGGACGTCCAGCGTCTCGCCGCTCCCCTTCGTCTCGGCGACTCCGAAGCTCGACGTAAGGGCGACGGTTCCTTGCTGCGTGACGAGCGGAGCATGCTCGAGCGCGTCTCGGAGGCTCTCGGCGAAGCGGCAGCCTTCCGCCAAATCCCGGGAAGGAAGGGCGAGAACGAATTCTTCTCCCCCATAACGGGCGAACAGCATATCCTCTTCCAGCCTTCCGCCGCAGACCGAGACGACGTGCCGGATCACCTTATCCCCCATGTCGTGACCGTAAGTATCGTTGACTCGCTTAAAGAAGTCGATGTCGAACAGCACGACCGTGAACGATCGGCCGGCGCGTAGGGACTGCTCCAGCAGATCCCGGGCTAGCTGGACGAAGTGGGCGCGGTTGTAGATCTGGGTTAGGCCGTCGTGGTAAGCCTGATGCTCCAGCTCCATCTGCAGCCTTTTCATCTCGGTCACGTTGATCAGGGAGAGCAGGCGCCCGGCCTCTTCCCCGTCCCGATGCCGAAGGACGGAGCAGCGAACCTCATAATACAACCGGGAGCCGCCGGCCGCCGTCAAGTTCAGTTCCTCCAGCTTGCCCTTGGGCAAATCCGGATGGGATAGGGACTTGCCCGTGAGCTCGACCCAGAGCCTGTGGATCCCCCAACCGATCATATAGGGGTCGATAGAAGGGAGCAGCCGTCCCGCCGTTCGATTGTAATCGATCAGCCGGTTCGTCGAATCGAGGACGAGGAAGCCCACCTCCGTGCTGTCGAAAATCGTCTCCTTGGCGATCGGAACGACGGTGAGGCGCTTGTTCGCCAGCACGGCCCACACGTAGAGCCCCGAGCTGCCGGTCAATCCGAGCGGTATCGGATCGAGGGGAGGTATAATCCCGAATAAATAGACGAACCCGGCGACCATCGGCGCTATCTGGCCGAGGATAAGTGCGAGCAGCTGAGGGCGATACGTCTTCCTTGTCTGCTTCCATCGGTTCATCAGAAGCATGAGGCCGGCGAGCCAGCAGCAGAACGCATAGCTAGAGAAGACGATGTACCCTTCCCCGACTCCGATCGTCAACCGGGGAGCGCCGCCGCTGCCTTCGAGCAAAGCGAACTCTTTATAGAAGAAGTGATGAAGATCGTTGGTGGCGACGAGAACCCAAGTCGCGATCGGAATGACAAATAGGAGGTTCCGGTAAGCGCGGGCGGGCTTTCTGCCGAGATACTGGAGAATCACGAGAAGGCCGATCGGGATGGAGAAGGACAAGCCGACGTACTCCAGGGTATTCCACAGCTTAACTTCTCCGGTGGAAGTGCTGTTCAGCTCGAAGGCATAGCCGAAGCTGTAAACGGCCAGCGCCAGCGAGTACAAGATCAGCAGGGAAGAGCTCGGGACCCGACTTCTTCGGGGGAAAACGTAGAGGCCCAAGAAGACATTGAATATCCCCGATAAGCTGATCAGCGTAAGATATATCGTCAATTGCGAATTCACCGTGTTAGACTCCATCCCTTGTCCTTTTCTCATGCTATACTAGGGTACCATAGGAACGCCGGGATGCGTCCATTTTTCACCAAATCGACAATTGACGTCCGTGCGCCTCCTTCATCTCCCTTGCCCCAATCGAATCTCTCCCGGACGCCCCAGAAGATAGCCTTGCGCGTAATTCACCCCCATCGACAGAATCTTGTCCAGCTCCTCCTGAGTTTCCACGCCTTCGGCGATGAGCTCGATTCCCATCCGGTTCGCGGTCAGGACAAGAGTCTCGAGGATGTGCGCTTTGAACGTGTCCGCGTGCAGGCCGCTTACGATCGACCGGTCCACTTTGATGTAATCGGGCTTTAGCTCGACGATGGACAGCAGCGACGAATAGCCTGCGCCGACGTCGTCGATGGCGATTTTGTAGCCTTGGCTGCGATAATGCGCCAGCACGCGCTCCACCGAGCCGAAGTCCTCGATGCTGGACCGTTCCGTGATTTCGAATACGACCTGCTCCGGAGTCAGGCGGTGTTCCCGAAGCAGAGAGAGCGTTTGCCACGGGGTGAATTGCGGATCGTTGATGATCTGCGGAGTCAGGTTCAGGAACAGCTTCTCTCCCGGATGGAGCCCCATGCTGCCGGAGATGGCTTGCTCGCGGGCGAGCTGATCCAGCGGATAATCCTTGCCGGCGCGTTCCGCGAATTCGAACAAAGGAAGCGGCCCGGGGAAGACCGCGGAGTTCTGCGGCCTCGACAGCGCTTCATAGCCGAGCGGCCGTCCCTCGCGGATATTCACGATCGGCTGATATACGCAACGCAGCGCCTTTTCCTCCAGCAGACGATCCAGCTCGCTCAAGCGAAGGGCATCGTCCAGCGCGTCGGGGCTATGGCTGCTTCGCATCGCTTCTCGCGTCAATTCATGCAGCTGCCGCTCCGGATCCTTCCCTCTCTTGAGAAGGCCGAACGCGCATCCGGCATGAAGCTTAACCTCCCCGGACGGTCCCCGCAGCGCCAGGAGCGTCTCCTCTAGTTTCTTCCTATAGACCTGTGCGGCCAGCAGGAGCGAACGCCTGAACGGCGCGGGGCTCTGTTGTTTGGACGCGCGGAAAAACAGTATCAAATCGCCATGAGCCCATTCCAATCGGTAAGGAAGCAGCGGCCCGTCGAAGCACTCCCGGACCCATTGCTCCGCCCGTTGCTTAAACCGAGCCTCCAGAAGGGAGCTTCTTCTTCCGTCGCTGCTCCAATAAAAGTAGATCAAGGCCGTTTCCTTTTCCGTTGCCCGCGATACTCGTTGCACGGGGGATGTTCCCAGCGCCATTCCTTTTCCTCCTCGCTGTTGTTAAAGCATGTCTCCGAATGACGCTTCGTATATCGCATACGAGCTTCCCGGTTTGTTCTTGGCGATCTTCTTGTAAGCCGCGGCCCATTGCGAGAGCTGCTCGTGGCTCACGGCCCGGGATCCGTCCCAACGAATGACGGCGATGGACAGCGACACGCCAGGCTGCTCCACCGTCCCTCCGTGCCGATTCAACACGATCTCCGGACGGGAGGAGCCGTAGAAGGCGTCAACGCCCGCGTGGAACCTCTCGATGAAGGAGCGGCAGCAAGCATCGGCGTCCGCTCGGTCGCTGATCGCGATAAAATCGTCCCCGCCGATATGGCCCAAGAAAGAGCGGGTTTCCTCCTCCGAATCCCCGAGCACCGAGCCCAGAACGGAGGCGGTGTACTTGATCATGTCGTCTCCGGCGCTATAGCCGTAGCTGTCATTAAACCATTTGAAATAATCGAGGTCCGCGTAATAGACGCTGAACGGCTTCTTTAATCGGACGAGCGCTTCGATCTCCCGACGGATGCTGTCTCCGCCCGGAAGTCCCGTGAGCGGATTCACGCGCCTCGCAGCTTCCGCTTGCAGCGAAGCGAAGGATTCCAGCAGCACTTTAACGGTAACGCCGCCCAGGCAGCGACCGTGCTCCGTCACGATCACCGTGTCGTACAGTTGGGAATCCGGCCGGTTCATGGCGCGCCGGGCCACGGCCTCCACCGGCGAATGGACGTCCGCGACAAGCGGGTTCTCCACCATGATCTTGTCGATAGTCCGATTCCAATAGAGCGGCACGCCGAACTTGGAGGCCAGCATTCCGTTCAGCCTCTCCCTCGTAATCAAGCCCTGAGGGGTGCCGCCAGTCTCCACGACGATACTGTGGCTGTCGGGTTGGGACTCGAACCATTCGGCTGCGGCCGATACCCGAGCGTCGGGAGCCATCGTGGCGATAGAAGTCGCAAGCTTCCCGATCGTCATGCCGGAGGTCTCGGGATTCCAGCTCTCGTCCGCGCGATGTTCGCGCCCCGGCTTCGCCGGCTTGGCGGTTTCTTCGGTTAGAGACTTGCCGGCCAGCGCCGATGCTTCCAATATCTCATCGAGCAGCTGCTGCTCGGTATACCGGTGCTGCGGGCGCGCGGCAACCCATGCAAATCCGAACCCGACGGGGGCCGAAGCCCCGGTAGGTTCGCCGACGATCCGGCGCAGCTCCAGCTCGGTCCGGGCGAGCTTGTCCTCCGCGAACGGTTTGTCCTCGGGCATGCGAAGAGCGAGCAGCAGCAGCCGATCGCTTAGCCAGGCCCACAGCAAGTCCGGTCGGCCTTCCGACCAGTTCTTCAATTTTTTGCGAGGCCATGACGCCGCTTCCGGCGGCAGTCGTCCGGCCAGCAAGCCGACGGCGCCTTTCCGCATTCCCTCGGCTATCCGACTTACTCCGTCCTGGTTCAATAGACTATTCGACCATTTGCCCAACGGTAGTCGCCTCCCTGCTATTTCTTTATTGTAGAGGCGGAACGTTAACACTAGGTAATTTTTACCCCGCAAAAATAAAAAAATGAACCTTTTTGCTCGAATCCTAAGTCCTAGTCATCGCTTAGGGTCGAATTGCCGTCTTCTTTTGCCGGCGACGGGATGGGGTAAAGCTATAAGGAAGGAAAAAAAGGAGGAGATCGATATGACAAGCGAGTACGAGCGCAAAGGAAGAGTGCAGGACAAGGTGGCTCTGGTGACCGGAGGAGCGTCGGGGATCGGCTTGGCGACCGCGATTCGGATGGCGGAAGAAGGCGCGAGGGTGGCCATCCTGGGCCGGGACGAGAAGGAGCTCGCGCAGGCGGCGGAGCTCATCGAGAGGGCTGCTGTTCAGTCGCAGGGGGCAGAGAGCGACGCCGGACAAAAGGATAAGGATAAGCGGTGCATGACGGTGCTGGCGGATATCGCGAACGAGCGGCAGGTGAGCCAAGCGGTGGAGGACGTCGTGAAGCGTTGGGGACGGCTCGACATTCTGTTCGCCAACGCGGGCGTCAACGGCGTTCTCGCCCCGATCGAAGAGATGGAGCTGGCCGATTGGGAGACGACGATCAAGATCAACCTGACGGGGACGTTCCTGTGCGTGAAGCATGCGATCGGACCGATGAAGGAAGCCGGAGGGGGCAGCATCGTCATCACCAGCTCGGTGAACGGCAACCGGATTTTCTCCAACTTCGGGTTCAGCGCGTACAGTTCTTCGAAGGCAGGAGAGGTCGCTTTTGCGAAAATGGCGGCATTGGAGCTGGCGCGTTACCGGATCCGGGTCAACGCCGTCTGTCCGGGAGGCATCCGCACGAACATCGGAGAGAACACCGAGCGGGAGCCGGAGGTCGACGAGATCGTCATCCCGGTCGAGTATCCGGAAGGCAGCCAGCCGCTGCGGCATGCGCCCGGCGATCCAAGACAGGTCGCCAACGTCGTGCTGTTTCTCTCCTCGCCGGAATCCGACCATGTGACGGGCTCGGTCGTGTTCGTGGACGGAGCGGAGTCTCTGCTGCGGGGATAAGGGTGTCATGCGGCGGCGCGTTCCTTCGTAGAATAGACCGAGAGAGCCTGTACGAATCGGTTTAGTAGCGGGGGAGGGGATCGCCATGCGCATTACGTCCGGAGGCTACGAAGCGGTGTACCACGGCCGCGTCTTCGCCTATGGCATGAATCCGATCGAGATCGTCCTGTCCGAGGAGCGAGACCCGCTCACGTTCGTCTTCAGCATCGAGCGCGATCCGGACCGGGACGACTTCGACACGGACATTCGGCTTGTGCGCGCGGACATGGTGAAGATCGTCTGCGTCAACTTTCCGCGGGGCAAGCCGATCGGCAACCGGGACCTGATTCATCTCGGCGTGCTGAACAACCGCAAGCTGTCCTTGCGCTACGAGGTCAACATCCATTACGACCTGTCGACCTGGATGCTGGCGTTCACGTTCTTCGCGGGGGAGGGGGTCCCGGCCGGTGAATAAGCTCGAGATTCAAGACCCCAAGGTCGCCAGCAAAATCATCGCGGCCAACGCGGAGAGCGAGAAACGCAAGGCGGAGCTGGGCGTTCTGGGAAAGTTCTTCGGCTCGGGGGAAAATGTCCGCTTGTACATTGTCGGCACGATCGCGCTCGGCATCCTTATCATCGCGCTTGCCTACACGCTGATTCCGGACCGGTTCCGCTCGGCCGACTTCGGCCTGAAGGAGATGTGGACGCTGGTAGTGCTGCCCGTGGAATCCACCATTATCGGGTACCTGATCGGGTCCCGGTCGGCGGGGACTTCGGGCAGGGAGGAGAAGTAGGGGAACTATAGCGGAATGGATCGAGGGCGCAAGCCGGGAACAGGATTTGGAAGGAGGGAGGGCTGCGACTGCCTGCCGTGAGGTGGGATTGATGCAGCCCTATTTAAATAAACGTGAAATTTCATGTTCATATATCTACCTAGAACCTAAATTAAGCAATTAAGCATGAAAAATCATGTTTATCCGGCCCCTTCTCGAGGCTGTAGGACAATAAACATGAAAAATCATGTTTAATCGGATGATTCTGCTCCCCCGGCAAAAATAAACATGATAATTCATGTTCATTAAAGCAGGTCCGGACTCTGGATCGTCCCAATATACTCGTAGTAGGTCACTCTCCGGGAGGCTCCTCGTGCAACAGCGCGAAATTTCCCCTTTTCAACCAGGCTCCGGCAGTGCTTGACGACTGTAGCCGCATACAGCTCCAGCTCCTTCGCAGCTTCGCCGGGACGCAGGATGCGGTTGCGGCGAATGGCGATGCGCATCAATTCGCGTTCGATTTTGCTGTAGGCCGTCTCTTTCCGTCTAGCGTTTCTGCTTTCTACCAACAAATAAGGGGCTAGAGCATTCCTGAGCGTGGCAAGAATAAACCCGGGGTTCTCCTTCAACTCATCCAATGAGATGTAGAAGACAGTACAATTTTGAGACTGCAGGTAGAGGCCGCGGTTTAGATCCTTCCGGTATTTGCTCCGATCGGTGCCGTGGGAGCCGAAGTCCATAATCTCGAAGACGATCCGCAACGCTCCCACGATCCACATGAAGTCGATGAAGTAGGATCTCCCGCGCCAATCCTTCACTTCGTACTCCGGATGCAAATCGCGAAAGTGACCGACTAGCTCCCACCAGATTTTTTCGGCGAACAACCGATTCCCGTAACCGTGACCGCGTCTGAGCGCGTCCCTGCGTTCTCCTCTCCTCCGCTTTAGATGTTCGGTTATCCAATTCTCATGCTCCATCTCAAAGCTCATTGCCTTCACCTCTTCCAATGGGATAAACGTACAAAACCCCGCCTCATTCCAATAAGGAAGGAAGCGGGGCATTCTTTGCCACTCGGGTTTGATGGTATAGCCACATTGTGCCACAACCTATTGCAGGAACGCAACGGCATAACGAAGAATTCGTATAGGCGTGATCATAGCGGGGGAGGAGAAAAATGGCCAAGATTCTTTTATTTCACCATGTACTAGGACGGACGGAGGGAGTGCATGCTTTCGCCGACGAGCTTAGAAGCGAGGGGCACGCGGTACATCTTCCGGACCTCTTCGACGGCCGCGTATTTGCCTCCATCGAGGAAGGTCTGGCTTATGTCGAGCAAATCGGATTCGAAAAGATCGTAAACCGCGGTGTGGAAGCGGCGGAGGGGCTTCCGCGCGAAACCGTTTATGCGGGGTTCTCGCTCGGCGTAGTAGCGGCTCAGAGGCTCGCCCAGACTCGCGAAAGAGCTCGGGGAGCGTTATTCTTCGACGCCTGCGTTCCGACCTCGATGTTCGGATCGCCTTGGCCAGAGGACCTGCCGGTACAAATTCACGGAATGGCCGAGGATCCCTATTTCGTCGAAGAGGGAGACATCGACGCGGCACGGGAGCTCTCGGCGTCGGCTAAACATGCCGAGCTCTTCTTGTATCCGGGCGATCGGCACCTTTTCGCCGATAGCAGCTTGCCGTCGTACGACGCTGAAGCGGCGAAGCTGGCGCTGCAACGCGCACTCGAATTCCTCCGGCAATTGGATAGCTGAGTCACCGGGTCCAATAGTGTCTTCTCGACTTGGGCAGGAAGGATTTTCCCGGTTTTTGTCGAACCCGTATTCTTATGATGAAAAGAAGAAAAATCGTGGCCATCGTCGGTCTGGTCCTTCTCGTGCTGACGGGGATTCGCTTGGCCTGGGTCGGCCTGCATACGACTACCGCGAGGGCCGACGCCGAAGCCGGCTTGCTGGATCTGAGCCGTTGGGACCCCTCGGCCAAACCGATCCTCGCTCTCTACGGACAATGGGATTTCTATCCCTCGCAGCTAGCGACGCCCGGTCCGGATGGCTCCTTCCCATTGGCAAACGGCGTTGCCAAGTCGGTGGCGGTTCCCGAAAGCTGGAGAGAGGATCTCTATCCGTCCAAGAAATCGACCATAGGATACGGAACCTATCGACTGCGCGTCCTGCTGCCTTCCGAAGGCTTGCCGGAGCTGACCGTTCGCGTGCCGGGGATCTCCGCTTCTTCGGCCTTGTATATAAACGGAAGCTTGATGGGCAGCTCCGGCCACCCGGCGGAGCGGGCCTCTTCCTATACGGCGAATAACGTGCCTTATTCCGTCTCGTTCGAAGCCGATCGCGGCGTTCTGGACCTCGTTCTGCAAGTGGCCAATTACGACGACCGCGTCATGGGCGGTCTGACGGAGCCCGTCAAGCTTGGGGAGACCGAGGCGATGAGCCGGGCGTATTGGTTATCCATCGGATCGCAGGCGGCGGTTATCCTGCTGGCGTTCATGCATGCCTTGTACGCCTTCGCCCTTTACTTCATCGGTGCCCGGCAGAGGCCGCTTCTGATCTTCTCCTTGTTGGGGGCATGCGGAGCGGTAACCGTTCTTACCAACACGGATCGGCTTCTGACGGTCTGGTTCGGAGTCGGATTCGAGGCCGCCTATAAAGTCTTCTATTTATCCTATCTAGGCGTGGCGGCATTGCTGCTGGTGTACGTAAGAAGCCTGCTGCCCGAATTCCCGATTCTGCGTCATTCCCGCTGGTACTTCGTCGTCTGCGCCCTTTTCGGGTTGTCCGTGCTGGCGCTGCCGGTCAAGTCGTTTACCTACGCGGACGCGTTTCATACGGCACTATTGCTGGTCGGCTTCGGTGCGGCCCCTATCTTCTTCTACCGGGCGGTTCGCAAAGGCGTTCCGGATGCGATCTATCTGCTGTTGGGAACGGTGACCCTTGCATTGAGCTTGGCATGGGGAATCTTCAGTTATTCGAGTTCTTTCGACGTCGGCTATTATCCTTTCGACATGCTTGCCTTCTTTATCTTCCTCGCTCTTTATTGGTTTAAGCGATATTTCCGCAACGCCTCCGAGACCGTCCGGTTGGCGGAGAAGCTTCAAGCGGCGGACAAACGCAAGGACGAATTCCTGGTTCATACCTCGCATGAGCTGAGGAATCCTCTGCACGGCATTTTGAATATGGCCCAAGCCGTGCTCGACAGCGGCGAGCCGATAAACGAGGATGCCAACCGGGAGCGGCTCTCGCTGCTCGTTTCGGTGGGCAAGCGCATGTCCTTCCTGCTGCATGACCTTATCGATCTGGATCGGCTGAGGGAGAATCGCCTGAGGGTGAATCCGGCGCTTCTTCGGCTCCAGGCGGAGGCGGCGGGCGTGCTCGACATCGTCCGGTTCATGACGGACGGCAAGCCGGTTCGGCTCGTTAACCGGGTTCCGGATTCGCTGCCCGCGGTGCTGGCGGACGGGAACCGGCTGGTGCAAATCCTGTTCAACCTGCTGCATAACGCGGTCAAGTTTACGAACGAGGGGCAGATCTCGATCGAAGCGGCGATCGAAGGCGACAAGGTTGTCGTCCGCATTGCGGACACCGGGATCGGGATGGACGAGGAGACGGTCGGCCGGATTTTCCATCCTTATGAACAAGGAGAGGTTCAAGCGGAGACGAACGCAGCGGGATTCGGGCTGGGCCTTGCGGTCAGCAAGCGTCTGGTGGAGCTTCACGGCGGACAATTGACGGTCGACTCGACGCCTGGCGTCGGCTCCGTCTTTCGGTTTACGCTTCCCATGGCGGAGATGGCAGGAACGGATCAGGCGACGGACGAGGTTGCCGCGGGCAGGCTGCTCGAAGTGGATGAAGTACCCTTGGGCGCATATGCGGCAGCCGATCCCGTGCCGGAGGCGCCCGCGTCCGAGAACCGGGCCCGCGTCTTGGCCGTCGACGACGATCCGGTGAATCTGCGCATCCTGAAGCACGTGCTGGCCTCGGATCCATACGAGATCGCGACGGTGACAAGCGGTTCGGAGGCGCTGTCCCTTCTGGGTTCGGGACCTTGGGATCTGCTGGTTGCGGATGTCATGATGCCCGACATGTCCGGTTATGAAGTGGCCCGGACGGTCCGTACCTTCTTCTCGTCCTCGGAACTGCCGATTCTGCTGCTCACGGCCCGCTATCGGGAGGAAGATATCGAAGCGGGCTTTCTAGCGGGGGCCAACGATTACATCGTAAAGCCCGTAGGCGCGCAAGAGTTGAGAATGAGGGTGAAGGCGCTGACCGACGTGGCGCGGGCGGCCCGCGAACAGAAGCGTCTGGAGGCGGCTTGGCTGCAGGCGCAAATTCAGCCTCACTTTCTGTTCAATACGCTCAATTCCATCGCCGCGCTCGCGGATGTCGACACCGCCCGAATGCGCGACCTGCTGATCGCCTTCGGAGATTACCTGAGGGCGAGCTTCGATTCCGCCAACTCGGAGCAGTTGGTTTCGCTGAGGAAGGAGCTGGAGCTGGTCCGGGTTTATCTCTATATCGAGAAGGAACGGTTCGAAGACCGGATCCAAGTCGCGTGGGAGGTCGACGAACTACCGGGTCTGCAGATTCCGCCTTTGTCTATTCAGCCCTTGGTGGAAAACGCCGTTCGTCACGGCGTGCTCAGGCGCTACGCGGGCGGTACTGTCCGGATTCGGATCCAAGACCTAGGGGACGGGGCGGAGATCACGGTCGAAGACGACGGAGTCGGATTGGAGCTAGACAAATTGCCGCAAGCGCCGTTTAGGGGGGAGCCGACCGGCCGACACGCGGGAATCGGACTGGCCAATACCGACCGCCGGCTGAAGCAAATCTACGGAAAAGGACTGCTTATTCGCAGCCGCCCCGGAGAAGGAACGAGCGTGTCCTTCGCCGTTCCTAAGCAGCCGCCTTATGGGACGGCCCGCTCTTGAGCTTGAAGCCCTCGCGCAGCTCCCGGCGCGAGGTGCGACGGCGCGTGCCGTACCGGAGCCCGCTGGCTTGGCGATTGGCGGGTTCCCGATACGGGCGCCAAACCGGTATGGATGCTGATGCCGGCATGGGTGTCGAGTTCGCTGCCATTCCTCGTTCAACACGGCACGCAACGCATATGGACGATTTATCGACTATAATTCAAGCCGAAACCCCAAAATTGGAGTATATGTATGATATTTCATACATAAATTCCGATTTTTTTGAAAGTGGAAGAGATATGTGCGATTTTTCATCCATAACGACGGTTTCTGCCCAAATCGCAAAGAATAAGGTCGAAATTCCATACATAATCCTTCGTGAGACCAAGCCGTCCTGCCCGACATACGATCTCACACCAGGTCCGGGCTCTGCAAGGTTCCTATATACTCATAGGAAGTGACTCGCCCGGATGCTCCTTGAGCCATGGCGCGAAACTTCCCCTTGTCCACCAAGAGGCGGCAGTACTTGATGACCGTCATCTTATGCAACTCCAGCCTTTTCGCCGCTTCGGACGGCCGAAGAACCCTATTGTTGCGAATGGCGGTGCGCATCAATTCCCTTTCGATCTTGGAGTAGCGGTACTCTGCGCTTCCGGAACGCTTAGGCTGCGCCAGTAAATAAGGAGCCAGCGTATTTCGCAAAGTGGCTAGGATAAAATCGGGGTTCTCTTTCAACTCGTCAAGAGAAATATAGAAGACGATACACTCTTGGGATTGCAGATAAAGCCCGCGATTCAGGTCCCTGCGGTACTTGCTTCTGTCGGTGCCGTGCGAGCCGAAATCCATGATCTCGAAGACGATGCGCAAGAAGCCCACGATCCACATAAAATCGACGAAGTAGGATCTTCCCCGCCAATCCTTCACCTCATATTCCGGATGCAACCCGTGGAAGTGTCCGGCTAACGCCCACCAAATTTTCTCCGCGAACAATCGGTTGCCGAACCCGTGACCCCGTCGCAGCGCGTCCAGACGTCCCCCTTTTCTAAGCTTTAAATGCCTCCCGATCCACTGCTCGTGTTCCGCCTCGAAGCTCATTCCTTTCCTCCTTATTTTCCGACGCACAAAAGCCCCGCCTCCATTCCGTTCAGGAAGGAAGCGGGGCATTCTTTGCCGCGCGGCTTGTCGTATAGAATAACTCTAGTTTGCCACACCTCGGTTCAATTGGGCAAGAGCGATTTCGAACACGTCGTTCGTCTGCGGCGAGCTCGTTGTATCACGGCAACCGGTTGGGCGGCGTTTAACGGTATGGATAAAACTTGAAAAAATAGTTGCAATAGCATCCTATTGAGCGTATACTGCAATTAGTTGCAATAGCATCCTATCTGGGGGTGAGACCATTGAGCGAGCAATGGAAACCGAGTTCGAGCCCGAGCTCGAGTTCGAGCGACAAAGGCGCCACGGAGTCGCACGGCCAATACATCTCCGCGATTTACCGCCACATGCAGGTCCTGATCTCGGCCGAGCTGGCTCCGTACCGAATCGGTGCCGGACAGTACATTTTCCTCATGGCGATCTCGTTCCGGCAGCCGGTCACGCAGAAGGCGCTGAGCGAAACGCTGCTGATCGACAAGACGACGACGGCCAAGGCGATCGCCAAGCTGGAAGAGGAGGGGTACGTGCGAAGGGAAGCCGATCCCGCCGATAACCGGTACCAGCTGCTTTACTTGACGGAAGCGGGACGCGAGGTCGTGCCGAAGGTGCAGGAGGCGCTCTGGCGCGTGAAGAGCAAGACCCGCAAGGGCATAAGCGACGAGGAGTATGACTTGCTGTTAGGCCTGCTGCGAATCGTGCTGAGAAATCTGACCGAACGGGAGGAGATGGCGGAATGAGCGGAACCGGGTTAACGGAAGAGCTGCTGACTTGGGACGGAGTGACGACATGTCCCCATCGTTTCGGGGGAGTAGAGTTCCGGTGGAACGGCAAAGAGATCGGACACCTTCACGACGACCGCTTATTCGACATTCTCCTGCCCAAGCCGGAGCGCGATCGCCGAATCGAGGAGGGGAAGGCGAAGCCTCATCATATTTTCCCCGATTCCGGTTGGGTGTCCGTCTATTTGAACGACGAGCAAGATGTCGCGAACGCGATCGAAATCGCCCGTGCCAAGTACGACCAAATGATCCTGAGGGGGATGTAACCCATGATAGCGACTCCTTTTATCACGGTGGAGAACTGCAAGGACGAGATCAAGCACTACCAAAGCGTGTTCGGCGGCGAGATCGAGATTTTGCGCAAGCAAGGAGAAGCGGTGCTGAACGCGGATCTTCACGCGAAGGGCGCAACCTTGAAATTCGCCGATACGCTGGCCGCGAAGCCGGTTCAGAAAGGCGATTATGTACGGGTCTTCCTGAGAATCGAGACGGAGGAGGAGTTCCGGAGGATCTATGGCGAGCTGTCTGTCTCCGGAATCATCAACGCGGAAGCGTACGAAGCCCCGTTTAACGGACTGCTCGCCATCGTGACCGACCGGAACGGCGTATGCTGGGTGCTGTCCCACTATCGAGCTTAATTCGACGGCTTAGAACTGGATGCAGATCTTGCCGAAATACGAGCCCTTCGCCAGATGGGCGAGAGCTTCGACCGCTTGCGAGAAGGGATATACGCTGTCGATGACCGGGCGAAGACGATGGTATTCGATTGCGGCATTCATGTTCTCGAACATTGAGCGGCTGCCTACGTTTATGGCTTGAAGCTTGGCTCGTCTCAGGATGGCGGGGACGATCTCGAGCTCGGCGCTAGCGCCTGACAGAAGGCCTACCATGCTGATTTGGCCGCCTACTTTCAAGGCGGAGACGGAGCGGTTGAGCGTGGCCCCGCCCCCGAGATCGACGATATGATCGGCCCCGGCTCCTTGCGTGAGCTCCAATACGGCCTTGTCCCATTCCGGCGTGTCCTTGTAGTTGATTCCATAATCGGCGCCTAGCGCTTTAGCGCGGTTCAGCTTGCTGTCGCTGCTTGAGGTTACGATCACTCGAGCGCCCTGGAGCTTGGCGAACTGGAGAGCGAACAAGGAGACACCGCCGGTGCCTTGAACGACAACCGTATCTCCGGCTTTCGCCTTGCCTTCCTCAGCGATCGCATGCCAGGCCGTGACCCCGGCGCAAGGAAGAGTCGCGGCTTCGACATCGGTCAAATGCTCGGGCACGCGAACCAATCCTTCCTCCGGCAGCACGACATATTCCGCAAGCAGCCCTTGCAGCGGACTTCCTAACGTGCTTGCCCAGTTCTCTCTCGTAGCTTCGCCCGACTTCCAGCTCTGGGTAAAAATCGCGCTCACTCGTTCTCCGATCCGGAACTTGCCTGCATTTCCCCCCGCGGCGGCGATTACGCCTACCCCATCGGATACCGGAACGAGAGGCCCTTCCAGCACGGGTTTGTAGAACCCGTCTATGACTCCGATATCGCGCGCGTTCAGTGACACGGCCTTCATTCGAATCAGAACTTCTCCTTGGCCCGGAGTCGGCACGGCCCGATCCGCTTCCGAAAGTCGATCGAGCCCGAAGCCGCCTTGAAGAACATAAGCTTTCATTGTGCATCTCTCCTTATCAGGGGTATAGACACACCATAAACCACCCACTAAGATGGAGCTAGACGGCACTTTAAAGTCGGTAACGCACCCGAAGGTGCGTAAGGAGGCAAGCGAATGAAGTCGCGGGACATCTCCTTGGCGGCCTGCAGTTACAGCCATGTGTTGGAGATTATTTCGAATAAATGGACCGCGTTGGTCATCTATTCCTTGGAGAACGGGACCATCCGATATGGGGAGATACAGAGGCGCATTGAAGGCATCTCGCAGAAAATGCTGACGCAAACGTTGAGGCAGCTGGAGAGGGACGGCCTGGTGAGCCGGAAAGTCACACCGTCGGTTCCTCCGATCGTGGAGTACGCGTTGACCCCTCTCGGAGACTCCTTGATTCCGTGCATGAAGATGCTCAAAGACTGGGCGGCCGACCATTACTCCGAAGTCGGGAAGGCCAGAGAAGCGTATGACACAAGCGGGGCGGAGCCCGTCGTTCGATAATAGGCAAACGGAGCCGGGCGATAGCATCGCCCGGCTCCGTTTATTTTCAAACTTTGGCAATCCTCATCATCCGTTGCTGATTCCGATTGTAAGCATCGGTAAGAACCTTGCGAATGCCTTCGTAATCTTCCGCCACCAGGAGCTCGTAGATCTCGCGATTCTGCCGGTTGGCGGAGTAATGCGGCTCGTGAGGCGTTCTTAGATAGTTGATGGTGCCGTAGAGAACGAGCTTCTCGACGCTGGTTTCCACGATACGGGAGATGGCCGTATTGTTCAGAACCGCCACGTAGCAGCCGATAAATTCGAAGGCGTTCTCGAGATAACGACCGTACTCGTTCTGCCGTTCCGCCTCGAACTGCCGGTCGAGGAGCTCCTGAAGCTTCTTGAGATCGGGCTTCTCCCCGCTCTCCATCATCTGTTCGGTGGCCTGCTTCTGGAAAATGTACAGCAGCTCTACCGTATCCATGGCATCCTTGAGCGATACTTCCTTGACCAGAACGCCCCGATTCTTCAGCGTGGAGAGAAGGCCCTCCGTCTCAAGCCGCGAGATGGCCGCGCGAATCGGCGTGCGGCTCATGTTCAGTTGCTCCGCAAGCTCGTTCTCGGACAGAAGCGTTCCGGGCATGAGCTCGCCTGCGAGAATTCGATTGCGAATATGCGAGTAAGCGGATTCGATCAGTGCAGAGCTAGCCATATCGTTTAAGATTCCTCTCTCTTGACTTACCTGTATCTTATGACACGGGAGAGAGAGTTCGCAACATTTGAGTTATTTACATATATTTTACGTTTCATTAATTCCTCGCGAATAGTGTTCAATTAGAATTCAAGTTGTACACAAGTTGTATAATTATCGAGGGGGAACCATTCTTGAAAAAGTCTCTACTGCTCATCTTATCCGCTTTTCTGCTGATCGCCATCCTGGCAGGCTGCAGCTCGAACAACGGCGGCAAGCTGGATAAATTCACCGTCGTTTATCTGCCGCAGGAATCCGACGAGCAAGCCCAAGAGTTGAACAAGGACTTCGAAGACAAGCTGTCCGAGAAGCTGGGAGTTCCCGTCGAGTCCATCAAAGCGAACAGCTACAACGCCGCGATCGAAGCGATGAAGAACGGCAAGGCCGATTATGCGATGTTCGGACCCTTCTCTTATATCGTAGCCGTAGATCGCGCGAAGGTAGAACCGGTCGCCGAGATTACGATTCCGTCCATGGCGAACGGCCCGGCTTCCGTCATCTTCGTTCCGAAGGATTCGCCGATCCAGACCGTCGCCGACCTGAAGGGCAAGACGTTCGGCTTCGTCGATCCGGTCTCCACGACCGGCCACCTGCTTCCTAAATACACGATCGTCAACGAACTCGGCATCTCCGTCGATGAATTGGACTCCTTCTTCAAGGACGTACAATTCGCCGGCGGCCATGACAAGGCGATTATCGGCGCCGCTCGCGGCCAATACGACGCCGCCGCTTCTTCCCCGATGGTCATCAACATGATGGAAGAGAAAGGCGTTATCGAGAAGGGCTCCCTTCGCGTCATCGCCGAATCCGAATCCCTTCCGGGTACGGCCATCGGCATCCGCGGCGACCTTCCGGACGACGTGAAGACGAAGGTCAAGGAATTCCTGCTTAGCTACGACAACGCGGAATACTTCTCCATGCTCGGCATGACGGGCGCCAAGTTCGTGGAAGCGAACGACAGCAACTACGACCATCTTCGCCAGATCGCGAAGGACCTGAAGCTCAGCTCCGACGAATTGCTGCAATAACCGAGCTCCCCACGAATCCAACGAAGAGGAGAACCCCTCATGAATCGCGCTGAAATGCTGGCGCGGCAAAGGAAGGCGAAGCGGCTTCTGTCGCTTCTCCTCTTTGTTGCCGCAACCCTGTTCTCGGTATGGTTTATCGAATTCGACATCATGGAATTCCTAAGCGGGATTCCGCTGTTCCTGAACTTCCTGTTCGTCGACTTCATGCCGCCTAATCTCGACGATTTATCGAAATATCTACAGCCCGTTCTCGACACCTTGGCTTTCGGAGTCGTGGCTACGGTCCTCTCCTCCGTCATCGCCCTGATTATCGCGTTCTTGATGGCTCACAACACGTCGCCTCATCCGGTCGTCCGCGTCGTGCTGCGCAGCATCATTTCGTTTATCCGCAACGTGCCCTTTCTCGTATGGGCCGCCATTCTGGTCGTCTTGTTCGGAGTCGGAACGATGCCGGGCATCTTCGCGCTAATTCTTCTCGGCATCGGCTTCCTCTCCCGCTTATATGCCGAATCGATCGAAGAGATCGACAAGCATGCGGTGGAGGCCGTCGAAGCGACCGGTGCCACTTACCTGCAGAAACTGAGGCAGGCGATCATTCCGCAATTCATGCCCGGCTACATCTCTTGGACGCTGTTCATGTTCGAAATCACCATTCGCGCCTCCGCCATCCTTGGAATCGTCGGAGCGGGAGGGATCGGTTCCCAAATCAAGCTGACGATGGACCTGTTCCAATACAGCAGCACGGCTACCGTCGTTGTGATCATGATTATTATGATCCTGGTCGTCGAATATGTGACCCAGCGCATAAGGGAGCGTCTACTCTAATGAAAATACCGATTTCACATAAAGCGACGAAACGAAATCAACGTCTGTTTTTCCTCGTCATGATCGTGTTGTTCGTCCCTTGCTTGTTCTATCTCAATCTTAGCGCGACGCAGTTCGCGGAAGGGATCGCCCGAATTCCCGATATCGCGAAGCAATTCCTGCAAATCTCGTTGGACGATCTGCCGAAGCTGCTGACCGAGCTGCTGACCTCCGTCATCATCGCTTTCCTAAGCGTCGTCATCAGCGTGATCGTGGCGCTCCTGCTGTCCTTCGTCATCGCCGACACGACGGCGCCGAATCGCCATGTCGCCAAAGTGCTGCGAGTCATCGTGGTCGTCATCCGCACCATTCCGACGACGATCTGGGTGCTGCTCGCGGTGGCCAGCATGGGCTTCGGCTCCATGGCGGGCGTTCTCGGGCTGCTTTTTCCCACGACCTCCTTCCTCATTAAGTCGTTCACGGCGCAGATCGACGAGGCGGGCAAAGATTCGGTCGAAGCGATCCGGGCCCTCGGGGGAACCTGGTGGCACGTGGTGTGCAACGGCGCGATTCCGACGCTGTATACGACTTTCCTGGCGCTCATCGCCTTTAATTTCGAGATGACGGTCGCGGAGACGGTCATCCTCGGGATGGTCGGAGCCGGAGGGATCGGCGTTCTGCTGCAGGAGTACATCAGCTACTACGAGTTCGCACCGCTGCTCATGGGGATTCTCGTCGTCTTCATCACGTTGTTCCTGCTTGAAATGATGACCAATCAAATTCGCAAACGGCTCAATAGTCAGGCTCGCTGATCGCGGGCAAGGGAGGGAAAGCCATGACAATCCTACTGGAGATCAAAGGCTTAACGAAGAAGTACAACGCCGGAACGGTCGCCTTGGACGGCATCGACCTGCAGGTCAAGTCCAAGGAGTTCATCGCGGTCATCGGGCCGAGCGGCGCCGGCAAATCCACGCTGCTCCGATGCATCAATCGCCTGGTCGAGCCGACCTCGGGAAGCATCGATTTCCTTGGGCAGCGCGTCGAGAAAGCGAATTCCAGAGATTTGCGCCACGTTCGCTCGCAGATCGGGATGATTTTCCAGCATTACAATCTCGTGAGCCGGCTGAGCGTGCTTGAGAACGTTCTGCATGGACGGTTGGGCTATATGAGCTCCATCGCCGGCGTCTTCAATCGCTACAGCGAAGAGGACAAGAAGAAGGCGATTGCCTTGCTGCATAAGGTCGGGTTGGAAAACGAGGTCTACAAGCGAGCGGACGAACTGTCCGGGGGACAGAAGCAGCGCGTCGGCGTCTGCCGGGCTCTCGCCCAGCAGCCGCAGCTGATCCTGGCGGACGAACCGATCGCTTCGCTCGACCCGAAGTCCTCCGCGGTCGTCATGGATGCTATACATCGCAATTGCACCGAGCAAGGCATCGCCTGTCTGGTCAATCTCCACCAGGTCGAGGTCGCCAAGCAATACGCGAGCCGGATCATCGGCATCAAGAACGGCAAGATGGTGTTCGACGGGCCGCCGGAGGCGCTGACCGACTACCACGCGGCGCTTATCTATGAAGGTAAAGAAAGCCAGATGTATCAGCAGCAGGTTGCGGAAGAGCAGCCGAACCCGACCGGGCGCAAGTACGCCTAAACCAACTTACCGAGAGAGAGGAATTTTTTATGTACGCAAACACTGCTTTTCCTGATTTGGCCGATCGCGTTCTGCCATTCGAAGGGGTCCTGAACTTCCGCGACATGGGCGGGTATGCCACGGAGGACGGCCGCCGCGTCAAATACGGCATCCTGTTCCGCGCCGCCGAGCTGACGGGAATGACCGAGAAGGACAAGGAGCTGTTCCGTTCGCTCGGCGTCAAGACGATATTCGATTATCGCGGCGCTCAAGAGGCGTCGGCCAAGCCGGATCCGGTCTTCGAAGGCGTGACGAACATTCACCTTCCGGCCATTGCCCAAGAGGTACCCGCCGACGTGCGAGAGATGATCAAGCTCCATATGAAGGAAATGGCTAACGGAAGTTTCCTCGATACGATGTACCTGGATATGGCCTTCGGCAACCCGTCCTTCAAGAGGCTGATGGAGGCGGTCACGGACGCGGACGGCCTCGGGCTTCTTCACCACTGCGCCGGGGGAAGAGACCGCACGGGCGTCGGTTCGGCCTTCATCCTGCTCGCGCTCGGCGTTCCGAGGGAGACGATTATCGAAGACTATCTGATCTCCAACCGCACGCTGGCTCCGATGAACGAGAGCATGAAGGAGCAGCTGGCCGCCCATCTTCCGGCCGAGCAAGTGGAACAATTCGTTGCCGGGCTCGAGCTGCGCCGCGAGACGATGCTGGCCGTCTTCTCCGCCATCGACGAGCGCTACGGAAGCGTGGAAGCGTTCCTCGAGCAGGAGTTCGGCCTCGACGCGGAGAAGCGCAAGCAGTTCCGGGATCGGTGCCTGGAAGCGGTTTAAGGCTTCGCGGTGAGAAAATAGGGCATAAGGGACCTCCTTTATGCCCTATTTCCATTGAAACGAAATTCCCCTCAAACGAGTCGCCTGCTTAGCAAGAAAGAATTGCTGTCGGGACGGCTCCTTTGCGTTGACAACCCAAAGGAATGGCAGTATATTAATTTACGTGTGCAATTGATAATCAATATCAATTAAATAATAAAGGGGTCTCGAAATGAGCAAAAAATGGCTTCTTCCAATCTTTCTCGTGTTAACCGTCATCTTGGTTAGCGCTTGCGGCAACAACTCCAATAACAACAACGGCGCAGCGTCTCCAAGCGCGAGCTCCGGTTCCAGCCCGAGCGCAAGCGCGAGCGAACCGGCGGCCTCCCCGTCCGAGTCCGACGCGGCTTCCGGCACGATTACCTATCAATCCGAGACCGGCCCTGTCGAAGTTCCGGCGAATCCGCAGCGCATCGTCGCTCTGGGATACGCGCCGAACGTCATCTCGATGGGAGGCACGCTTGTCGGCGTCGACGAGTGGACGAACATGAGCCCTCACTTCACCGAGAAGCTTAAGGGAGTGGAAGTCGTCTCCGAGGACAACCTCGAGAAGATCATCGAACTGGATCCGGATCTGATCATCGTCGATGCCAGCAGCAAGAGCATCGATAAGCTGAAGGAGATCGCTCCTACCGTTGCCTTCACGTGGGGCAAACTCGACTACCTGCAGCAGCAAATCGAGATCGGCAAGATGCTGAACAAGGAAGCGGAAGCGCAAGCTTGGGCGGACGACTTCACGAAGCGCGCCAAGGAGATTGGCGATCAGATCAAGGCGAAGATCGGCGAGAGCGCGACGGTATCGGTATTCGAGACCGATTCCAAGAACTTCTACGTGTTCGGCGACGCATGGGCCCGCGGAACGGAAATCCTGTATCAAGCCATGGGATTGAACATGCCGGAGAAGGTCAAGGCGGATGCGCTGGGAGCAGGCTACTACACGCTGTCCCCTGAAGTCCTCAGCGATTATGCCGGCGATTATATCGTCCTCAGCAGAAGCGCCTCGGGAGACAACTCCTTCATGGAGACGGACACGTGGAAGAAGATCCCTGCCGTGGCGAACGGACATCTTATCGAGATCGACACGGAAGCTTCCACGTACAGCGATCCGACGACGCTCGAATACTTGCTGAACATCTTCAAGGATGCCTTCCTGAAATAAGCGTTCGCTTTATAACGGGCTGGTGAAGAAGGCCGAGATGCCTCTGCAATAGGAGGCTGCCTCGGTCTTCTTCTCGCCCTTTATGACCTTGGAGGAGGAATAGCAACATGAGTGGCAGTCGGAAGCCCAAGTCTTTTGCCCTTAAAGCCGTACTTAGCGTCGCGGCTCTTGCGGTCGTGTTTTTGCTCGCCATGCTGCTCGGCGCGAAGGATGTATCCATGCGAGAGCTATGGCTTGTCCTATTTAACCAAGGCGGGGACAACGATAAAGTAGCGATGCTGCGGGAGATCCGCTATCCGCGGGAAGTCGCCGCCGTGCTCGTCGGAGCCGCGCTGGCGGTGGCCGGAGCGATCATGCAGGGGCTGACGCGCAACCCGCTCGCGGATCCCGGGCTTCTCGGACTGTCCGCCGGCGCGAACGCTTCGCTTGCCGTGGTCGTCGCCATGATCCCTTCGTTGAATTACTCCGGAATCATGTTGGTCTGCTTCGTCGGGGCGGCGCTTGGCATGCTGCTTGTGATCGGGATTGGCACGATTAAGAAGGGGGGCATGTCTCCTTTCCGGATCGTGCTTGCCGGATCGGCCATATCGGCCTTTCTGTACGCCGTCGCGGACGGCATCGGTCTCCTGTTCAAGACGTCCAAGGACGTCACGATGTGGACGTCGGGAGGACTTATCGGCACGAATTGGGAACAAGTTCAATCGATCTGCCCCGTTATCGCTGCGGCTCTTCTTGTAGCCGTCGCCTTCTCCAAGCCGCTGACGATATTAAGCTTGAACGAAGAAGCCGCCGTCGGGTTGGGGCTTCGAACGGCCTACGTGAAAGCTTTCCTCTATATCGTCATTATTTTGCTGGCCGGAGCCTCCGTCGCGCTCGTCGGCAATATGGCGTTCGTCGGCCTGATGATTCCCCATATGGTCAGGGCGATGTTCGGAACCGATTATCGGGCGGTCCTTCCGATGTCGGCGATCTGGGGAGCGGCGTTCATGCTGATGGCGGACACGCTCGGCCGTACGATTTTTGCTCCGTACGAGACGCCGGTCGTCGCCATCATCGCGGTGCTCGGGCTTCCGTTCTTCTTGTTCGTCGTTCGTAAAGGGGTGAAGTCGCTGTCATGATCCGGACTGCCAAGCTTCAGAAGCAAGCCGTCGTTATCCTAAGCCTGCTGCTGCTCATCGCGGCGACGATCATCGTCGGGGCTAGCCTGGGTTCCGGGGCGCTTCCGTTCGATCGGTTTTTTGCGACGCTGTTCGGGCATGGGACCGCCAAGGAGCATCTCGTGCTGTTCTCCTTCCGGCTGCCGCGAATCGTCGTTACGCTGCTGGCCGGCATGGCTCTCGCTCTATCCGGCGCCATTCTGCAAGGCGTAACGCGAAACGACTTGGCCGATCCCGGCGTCATCGGCATTAATGCGGGAGCCGGCGTGGCGATCGCAACGTTCTATCTTTTTCTCCCTGTCGATCCGAGTTCGTTCGCTTATGTGCTCCCGCTTGTCGCCTTCTTGGGAGCGCTGGCTACGGCCGCCATCATTTACTTGTTCTCTTATTCCAAGCAGACGGGATTGCAACCGGTCAAGCTCGTTCTCGTCGGTATCGGTTTCGCGCTGGCCTTAAACGGCTTAATGGTCGTCCTGATCTCTTCCACCGATCCTCGCAAGGTCGATTTTATCGCAAAATGGCTGGCTGGAAACATCTGGGGGGCGGATTGGCCGTTCGTGTTGGCTCTCCTGCCTTGGCTGGTCGTTCTGCTGCCGTACACGCTCTATAAGTCGAATACGCTTAATCTGCTTGCGATGGATGAAGGGATAGCCGTCGGAACTGGCGTCTCCGTCAACCGGGAGCGGCTGCTTCTGCTCGGGACGGCCGTCGCCCTGGCCTCGTCGGCGGTAGCCGTTACGGGCGGCATCGCGTTCGTCGGCCTGATGGCTCCGCATATCGCCAAGGCCATCGTCGGCCGCCGCCATCAGATCTATGTTCCGGTCGCCGTCCTCATGGGCGGATGGCTGCTCTTGTTCGCCGACACCGTCGGGCGGCATCTCGTCGAGCCGGCCGGCATCCCGGCGGGCATCATGGTCGCCCTGATCGGCGGGCCGTACTTCTTGTATCTTCTTCTGAGGAAATAGATTGATCGGCGCGTATCTCTTATAGATGCGCGCCTTTCTATTGAACGCGCTCCCTAATCGCGCTCAGAATATCTCTCCAAATCACCTCGTCGTCGGTAAGAAAATGCCCGGCCCCAGCAACATAGCGAGCTTTGCAGTCGGCTAGGCTCGGCGCCAGCTTACGGATCTCGCTCGCCGGAGCCATCGTGTCGATCTCGCCGTGCCAAATGTCGATCGGACCCTTCATGTCGCTCCATTGGAATCCCCACGGTTTAGCGATCAGAGCCGGTTCGTTCGCGCATTCGTCCACGGAGGAGCGCATGGCCTCGCCGAGGTGCAGTATAAAGCTCTCCAACTGCTCATCCGTTCTAAGAAACCTTCGATCCCACTCGTTCATCCGCTTCCCTTCCGCAAGCAAGCTTCTCTTGAACGCTTCCGGCCGTTTAGAAATCAACTTTTTCTGCGCCCGATAATTGGCTTTCAGCACTCCCGGCCACTTCCGGCTTAGGAAGAACGCGATCCGGTTCCCGCGCGACATCGACTTCGGCGGCTTGCCATCCGCAAAAGGCGCGATGCTGGACACCAAGGCGGCGGAATGAAGCCGTTCCGGGATCCGGTAAGCGCAAGCGGCCGCATAAGCTCCTCCGCCGGATACGCCGATGACCGAGAACTTCTTCAGTCCCAATAGATCCGCGGCTTCCCGCACATCGTCCGTCCAATCCAGAAGGGTGCGGCCCGGCTTTGGGTCCGAGAGACCGAACCCGGGGCGATCCAAGCTGATCAGCCGAATGCCCAGGGAGATACAGGCGGGATCGTCGTCCAGGAACAGCAGTCTTGAGCCGGGAGTTCCATGGAAAAACAGCACGGGAACGCCCGAACGGTCGCCGTATTCCGCATAACCGAGTTTTCTGCCATCCTTAAGGTTGAGAACGAGACTATCCATGCGAATTCACGCTCCATATTTTAGTTTTATTAAAAATTAAGTTAACTTAACTATTGAGCGGGAAGAAGGAGGGACTAGTCCGTCTTCCGGGTCTCCGACGCGATCGCATACAGCTTCTCGTTCAACTCCAGCAGCTTACGAAGGTCGGGCAAGGGCATCTTGGCATAATACTTCTCGACCAGGGACAGCTGCAACTCATCGAGCAAAGTCATGTACTGCCGTCCTTTCTCGCCAAGCCCTACGATGATCTCCCGCCGATTGTTCGGATTGATCTCGCGCGTCACGTAATCCTGCTTCTCCAGCTTGGAAACCAGTTGGCTTGCCGCGCTTGGAGTGATGGAGAAGTAGGCCGCGATCTCGTTGACGGTTCGACTTCCCGTGCGAATGAGCTCCAGCAGGATTTTCTGTTTCGTGGATAGTTCCGTATGCTCGCCTTCCAGAATTCGTTTGATGTCCTCTAGGAAGAGAACGCTGAGCTCGTTGGAGATATCGATGATTCTCATGCAGATGGCTGCGGTTTGTTGGTCCATGGAGGAAATCACCTCTTCGATATCTAAATTATAAACTGGCTTAATAGTTAAGTAAACTTAAATAATTCAAAGTAGATATCCTGGAAAATGGAAAAATCATTTCCGATCCCGCGTGAACTTTTCCGACCCTTCGAGCGTCCTATGACCGGTTGCGAACGAGAGACGCTGTTTCTATTTAACTATCCGAGAGGAGCCCCGGCTGTCATGAGCACGAACGAGCTTGAAGCCTCTGCCCAGATCCGACTAGCCGTCCGGGGCGATACGAAGGCGCTGGCCAGCTTGTTGCACGACCATTACGCCCTGCTTTACAAATACATGCTCAAGATCACGATGAATAAGGCGTTGGCGGAGGATCTCGTGCAGGAGACGATGCTGAAGGCGATCGAGCGGATCGGGACTTTCCAGGCGAAAGCGAAGTTCTCGACCTGGCTCATCTCCATCGCGACGAGATTGTACATGGACGAGATGCGGCGCAAGGGGAGAGAGCGCAAGTGGCAATCGGACGAGCAAGCCCTTCAGGCGATTCGTTTCGAGGCCGCGATGTCCCGGGAGGAGTGGCCGAGCGCGCTCGACGCTTTGGCCGGGCTGCCGCCGGACGTACGAGTGCCGATCATGCTGAAGCATTATTACGGTTATTCGTACGAGGAGATCGCCCAATGGCTCGACATTCCGCTCGGGACGGTCCGGTCAAGGCTGCACAACGGTTTGAGCCGACTGAGAAAGGAGTTGAACGACGATGACGGGACGCAGACTGGAACGAAATAGCGGCGATACGGGAAAAGACGAGGGATTCCGCAAGACGCAGCCGGAGAAGAGAGCGACGGAAGCGGAGGAGGCGAAGGCGTTCGAGGAGCTGCTTGGCGAGCCGTTAAGGGGCTGGGACGAGAGAATCGAGCCGTCCGTGCCGCATCTTCTGGAGCTGGAGGCGCTGGTGACCCGCCACCGGGAGGAGTCCGGCCGCAAGCTATGGCGCGACCTCTTCATGCTGTGGCTGCTCGGCATCCTCGTCATTAGCGGGATGATTCTCCTCTATCGATGGAATGTCATCGCGTTCGCGGTCCTGCAAGCTCTCGCGGTAGCGGGCGCCGTTCTCTTCCTGGCCGTCTCATCCCGCAAGAACCGGGAGGCGAAGCGCGAATGGACGACGTGAAAATCTGGGTTCTGGCGGCCGTCATTCCGCTGATGCTGTGCCAATCCACCTGGCTCTATACCGACGCGCGGAAGCGCGGCCGATACCCGTGGTTCTGGGCGATCTGGGGGCTGATCCAATGCCCTATGCCGCTTCTTTTCTACTGGTTGATCGTTCGCAGGAAAAGACGCTGACTAGGAGGCTTGAACTCTAATGGATAATCTAACGAATTCTCAATGGATCTCCCTGATCGTCCCTTTGCTTATCGTGCAGTTAATCCTTATCGCGGTTGCTCTTACCGTGCTGGTTAAAGCGGACAGGACGAGAGGGCCGAAGTGGCTCTGGGCGATCGTGATCGTGCTGGTGAACCTGCTGGGCCCGATCGCCTTCTTCCTGTTCGGCAGGAGGTCGGATTAACGATGGCGCTGCTTACGGTAGATCGGCTGACCAAACGATTCGAAGGCACGCTGGCGGTCGACGGCATCAGCTTCGCCATCGGCGAGGGCCGTTGCGTCGCTCTGCTGGGCCCGAACGGCGCCGGCAAAACGACGACCATCCGGATGCTGACGGGCTTGCTGCAGCCGTCCTCCGGGGCCATTCGGCTTGAAGGGATGAAGCCGGGCCAGGACCTTAGGGCATGGATCGGCTACCTGCCCCAGACTCCGGCGTTCTACGGCTGGATGACGGGGCGCGAATTTCTCGTCTACGCGGGCCGGCTGTGCGGGCTCTCGGCGAAGGAGGCCTACGCTAGAAGCGACGAGCTGCTGGCGCGCGTCGGCATCGGCGCCGCCGGCAAGCGCCGAATCTCCGGCTACTCCGGCGGCATGAAGCAGCGGCTCGGCCTTGCGCAGGCGCTGATCCACCGGCCGAAGCTGCTCATCCTGGACGAGCCCGTCTCCGCGCTCGATCCGATCGGCCGGCGCGAGGTCATGACGCTGCTCGGGGAGCTGAAGAGCGAGACGACGGTGTTGTTCTCGACGCATGTGCTCCATGACGCGGAGGAGCTGTGCGACGATGTTCTTATCATGAGCGCGGGGCGTCTCGCGGAAGGAGGCTCGCTGAGCGGCATTCGCGAGGCGAACCGGCAGCCGATGATGTCGCTGGAGACCGAGGGGGATTCCCGTTCCAAGGAGTGGCTCGAAGGCTGGCTAAAGCGGCTTCCGGCCGGCTTCGAAGCCGCATCGGCGACGCCGGCGGGAGCCCGGCTTATCGTTCGGGATCTCGAGACGGCGCGCCGAACGGTTATCCGGGAGCTGGCCGACGCGGACGTTCGCGTAACGAAGCTGGAGGTCGGCTACACGACTCTCGAGGATCTGTTCCTGAAGGCGGTGGCTCACTCATGAAACAATGGTTCGTGCTGTTTAACAAAGAATGGCTGGAGATTCTCCGCAGCTATCGCATCATATGGTTGCCCATCGGCTTTATCGTGCTCGGAGCTTCCCAGCCGATCGCTACCTTTTTCATGCCCGACATTCTCGCCAGCGCGGGCAATATGCCCGAGGGCGCCGTCATTCGGATTCCGACTCCCCAGCCGTTCGAAGTCATGGCCGGCGCCCTTTCGCAATTCGGCGTCATCGGCCTGCTGCTTGTCGCCTTATCCGGCATGGGAGCCATCTCGGGCGAGAAAGCTTCGGGAACGGCCGCGATGGTTCTTGTCAAACCGGTCTCGCACGTGTCCTTCGTGACGGCGAAATGGGCGGCCCTTCTCTTGCTCGCGGTATTGTCGTTCGCCGCCGGCTACGGTGCCGCCTGGTATTATACGGCCAGCCTCTTCGACTCCGTAGGATGGGGAGAGGTCGTGCAAAGCGCGCTGCTATTCGCGCTTTGGCTCGGCTTCGTCGGCACGCTCGCGCTGCTGTTCAGCTCTCTGCTCCGAAGCGCCGCCGCGGCGACCTTCGGGGCCTTGGCGACGGCCGCCGTGCTCTCCATCGCGTCAAGCTCGCTTCCGTTCGAGCAGAGCTGGAACCCCGGCCGCTTGTCCGGACTCGCGGCCGAGAGCCTGAATGCCGGCGCCGCTTCTCCGGGCGATGGCCAAGGAGCCGTCTGGCTGACGGTTATCGTCACCGCGACGGCCATGCTCGCGGCGCTCGCCGCCTCCGCAAGATCCTTAAAGCGCATGCCGTCCAACGACTAGCGAAACCATAATAAAGGCCGGAGCTCCTCGAACTCGAGGACTCCGGCCTTCTTCGCGCTGCATTGCCGTGTCGGCTTATTGCTTCGCCTTAATATATCCTTCCGCCGTCAGCAGCTCGGCGATCAGAACCGCGCCGCCCGCCGCTCCGCGGAGCGTGTTGTGGGAGAGGCCGACGAACTTGAAGTCGTACAGGGAGTCCTCGCGCAGTCGGCCTGCGGAGACGCCCATTCCGCCTTCGATGTCGCGGTCCAGATTCGTCTGCGGACGGTTCTCTTCCTCGAAGTACGTGATGAACTGCTTCGGCGCGCTAGGGAGCTCGAGCTCCTGCGGACGTCCCTTGTAGCCCTTCCAGGCTTCGAGAATTTGTTCCTTCGAAGGCTTCTTCCCGAACGAGACGAATACCGTCGCGAGGTGGCCGTCCGTTACCGGAACGCGGATGCATTGAGTCGTGATGTGCGGCTCGCTCGCCTTGACGATCGCTCCGTTCTCCACGGTCCCCCAGATGCGCAGAGGCTCTTGCTCGCTTTTCTCCTCTTCGCCCCCGATGTAAGGGATAACGTTGTCCAGCATCTCCGGCCAGTCGGAGAAGTTCTTGCCTGCCCCGGAGATCGCTTGGTAAGTCGAAGCGACGACCGTCTTCGGCTGGAATTCCTGCAGCGCGTGAAGCATCGGAACATAGCTCTGGATCGAGCAGTTCGGCTTGACGGCGATGAAGCCGGTCTCCGTTCCCAGGCGCTTGCGCTGGGCTTCGATCACTTCGAGGTGGCCCGGATTGATCTCCGGAATCACCATCGGGACGTCCGGCGTCCAACGGTGAGCCGAGTTGTTCGAGACGACGGGCGTTCCCGTCTTGGCATAGGCTTCCTCGAGCGCCTTGATCTCATCCTTCTTCATGTCCACCGCGCAGAAAATAAAGTCGACGCCGGAGGCGACCTCTTCGACCTTGGAAGCGTCTTGCACGACGATGGATTTCACTTCCTCCGGAATCGGAGTGGCGAGCTTCCATCTGCCCTGCACGGATTGCTCGTAGGTCTTGCCCGCCGAGCTTGCGCTGGCCGCGATTGCCGTTACCTTAAACCAAGGATGCCCATCCAGCAGTTGAATGAACCGTTGCCCTACCATACCCGTTCCGCCGACGATGCCGACCTTCAGTACTTGCGTCATTCGATTTATCTCCCCTCAAGTTGTTCTTTTCGACACTTTTCTTTACTTCCTATTACATGTGTTCCGGACTTCTTTTGCAACAATAAAAAAATCCCACCCCCAAGACTGCTTCCAGTCTTAGGGACGAGATTGGATTCCCGTGGTACCACCCCAGATTCGCGGAGATGTCGCCATGTCCGCCTCTTCGAGTACGGCCGGATCGAATCGGGCTTATACTCTAGCTCTGTAACAGGAGCTCCCGTCGCGCCACCCCCGCATCCATCGGACCGGTTCCGGCGCGCTGCTCAGAGTCTTTTTTCGATAACGGGTTCTTTGCTCCTTCACAGCGACCGGAGCTCTCTGGGAAAGAATCCTTGTTACCTACTCTTCTCTTCATCGCATTTCATTTGAATTATTTTAACAGATAACTAGCCCGGCGGTAAACGGTTTTCTTGAAATTTTGATCGGCCGGCATATTTGGGTCTGTCGAACTATTTGACATATCTAGTTAAATTGCCGAATTTTGTTTAAAATTATCTATGCAATAAGGAGTCACAGAATCGGGGGAGAAAACTATGGGCAGAAGAACCGGGTTCCGGTGGAAAAACGCGTTGATCGTCTTCATCGCCGTCCTGCTGGGAACGACGGGATGGATTCCTTTGGCGCCGGGCGGCTGGATGGACAGCGCCGCGGCATCGGCGAACCATTATTACATCAGCACGGTGGCAGGGAACGGAACGCCCGGAAGCATCGGGGATGGGGGGCCGGCGACTTCCGCGCAATTGTACTCCCCTATCGGAATAGCGGTAGACCCTGCGGGGGATCTCTACATATCGGAACGAAACAACAGCACCCTGCGGAAGGTGGATGCTTCGGGGACGATCAGTACGATAACGGACCCTTTGATGTTCTGGCAAACAGGCATTGTCTTCGACGATAGCGGGAATCTATATATCGCCAATACCGGACGACATACCATTCTTAAACGAACGCCGTCCGGAACCGTCTCGGTCGTGGCCGGCTCTCTGGGCTCTCAGGGCTACTCCGGGGACGGAGACCCAGCGACCTCGGCCTTGTTGGATATCCCGACCGCGGTGGCATTGGACGAGGACGGCAATCTGTATTTCTCGGATAGCGGTAACCACGTGGTACGCCGGGTGGATAACCTTACGGGGAAGATCAGCACGGTGGCGGGCAACGGCAGCTCTGGCTATTCGGGCGACGGCGGTTCCGCTCTTGATGCCAGATTTATAAATCCGCAAGGACTGGCGTTCGATGGTGACGGAAATCTGTATGTCGCCGATGTGGGAACCGGAACGGTACGGAGGGTAGATAAGGCGACGGGGATTATCGACACATACGCCGGATCCGGGAGCAGGGGGCACTCCGGCGACGGGGGGCCGGCCGTTTCGGCGCAGCTCGCTTCACCGTTGGGAATAATCTTCGACGGAGAAGGGAATTTGTACATCTCGGAAGAGTACTATATCCGCAAGGTGGATCCGGCAGGCGTTATCCGCACGATAGCGGGTTCGGGAACGCCGGGGTACTCCGGCGACGGAGGCGAAGCCGCCATGGCCTCGATGACCGCCATGCAATTCATGGACTTCGATAGAGACGGGCATTTGCTCTTCTCGGATGCAAACGCCGGCGTGGTCCGGAAGCTGGTCCCTTTCTATAAGGCAAGCTTCGAGAGCAACGGCGGTTCGGCTGTTGCCGCACAGAACGTAGACCCGGGGGATGTCGCGGCGGAGCCGGCTGCTCCGACGAAGACAGGCCATACGTTCGGCGGATGGTACGCGGACGCGGCTTTTACGACACTCTACGACTTCTCCGCCGCCGTTAACGAGGATTTGACCCTTTACGCCAAGTGGACGCCTATCCCGTATACGGTTACGTTCGACAAGAACGGCGGAGACACGGAGGCAAGCCCGGCTTCCTTGACGGTGAACTACGGCTCGTCGCCGGGAACGCTGCCGACCCCGCCTAGCCGGGCAGGGTACCGCTTCCTCGGATGGAACACATTCGCGGATGGCAGCGGTACGGCTTTCGGAGCGCCGACGGTCGTTACGGGGGATATAACGGTATACGCTCAATGGACCTTGGCATCGCCCGTTCTTTCGGCCGCGGCCGGCGACGGTCAAGCGACATTAACTTGGACGGACGTGCCGGGTGCCTTAACATACAGCCTTTATAGACGTTCCGGAAGGGACGCGTACGGGGTCGTTCCTCCCGACTCGGTGACCGGGACGGTCTATAAGGTAACCGGTCTGACGAACGGTACGACCTATACCTTCGCGGTACTGGCTCAAACCTCATCGGAAGCGGTGGTGTCCAACGAAATTCAGGTTACGCCAACGGACTCTCCCGTTGCCTTCTACGAAATAAGCTTCGAGAGCAACGGCGGAACGGCAGTCGCCTCTCTGAACGTGAACTCGGGGGATGCGGCGTTGGAGCCGTCGGCTCCGACGAAGACAGGCCATGCGTTCGGCGGATGGTATATGGACAAGGCCCTAACGATACCGTACGACTTCTCGGAGGCGGTCACTACGGACTTGACGTTATATGCCCAATGGACTCCGATCTCTTATACGGTGACGTTCGACAAGAACGGCGGCGATGCGGAGGCGAACCCCTCGATTCTAACGGTTGTTTACGGCTCGTCGGCGGGAACGCTGCCGGCTCCGCCTAGCCGGGCCGGATACCGATTCGACGGATGGAATACGGCGGCGGATGGAAGCGGGGCCTCGTTTGATGCTTCGACGATCGTCTCGGGTCATGTGACCTTATACGCCCAGTGGACAGCGTTGCCTGCCTCGCCTCCTGCCAGTTCGGCCATAACCATCGATATCGTCGACGGCAAGGGAGGCACGACCGTCGATTCCGCAGTCGTGAATCGAACGATCGTAGACGGACTGTACGAGGATCGGGTTCCGCTGTCCGCCGGGAAGGCGGCCCAAGCCTTCGGCAGGCTGAAGGAGCTTGGTTCGGATTACGGGAAGCTTGTCTTCCCGGACGACAAGGGCAAGGCGCGTTACTTGAGCGTGATGTTTGCGAACGAGACGGCCAAGCTGTTGTCGGACAGCGGGACGAACGCGGAGATCCAATCCGTCCATGCCAGAATCTATATCCCCGGCAATTCGTTCGCAGGGGCGACGGAGGATTGGACGTTCGGAATCGTTCCGATTCTGGAGGAAGAAGTCCGAAAGGAAGTCGTCTCCAAGGCGAAGACGGATGCGTTGACACAAGAAGCAGCAGGGGGAGCCGGCGCCGAAGTCGATGCCGCCGGCAAGCCTGTCCGGATCGAGTCGAATTCGTCCGACCGCAAGATCGATCTCATCTTGCCATTGGAAGGGACGCCGACCGACGAGGAGGAACTGATCGCGTTCGTCGAACATGAAGACGGGACGAAGGAGCTAATTCCAGGAAAGGTTGTCGATTACGATGCCGAAGGCAAACTAGGCTTCCGCATTTCCGTCGATAAGTTCGGCACTTTCACGGTCCTGAATCTGCCGAAGGACCTGGAAGAACACATAGCCTTCATTCTCGGCTATGGAGACGGAACCTTCGGACCTGAACGGAATCTGACGCGAGCGGAGATGGCGGCAATTCTGTCTCGTGTCATCGATCGTGGCGAGAATGATGAAGCTAGAGCGTATTCCGACATCGCAGCGGGATACTGGGCGCAGGACGAGATCGTTCGGACGACCCGAATGGGCCTGATGAGCGGGTACACGGACGGCCGCTTCAAGCCGGATGCTCCGATCACCCGCGCGGAGATGGCGAGCGTTCTCTCGCGGCTTCTGACCCTCGATGCAAACGGCGGCTTCGGATTCCCCGACACCGAAGGCACTTGGGCGGCTCTATCTATTCGTAAGGCGCAAGCCGCCGGTGTCGTAACAGGGTACGAGGACGGCTCGTTCCGTCCGAACGCCAAGCTGACGCGCGCCGAAGCGGTCGCGATGATCGATCGGCTATTGGGCAGAGGCCCGCTGTCCGGCGCGCCGCAGCAATGGAAGGATGTCCCGCCTGCTTATTGGGCATATGGTTACATTCAAGAAGCGTCGATCGATCATCGATTCGAAGAAGAGGCGAATAGGGAAGAGGTATACGTTCCTATTCCGTAATCAAGCGAGTTGCGCGAAAGAGCCTTCGACCGCCATGGGCGCGAGAAGGCTCTTCTTAATATGGCATTATTTTCATGGATTCTTTAGACGGGTTTCAGCGGGAATTCAGCTTTGGAGGTCTATAATCGGGAAACCGTTGGAATGAAGGAGACCTCTACCATGAATATTGCCTCTAAGCTTAACCCTTCCAAATTCAAGTTGAAGATCGGCTCGGTCCGGAATAAATTGGTGCTTTCCTTCCTGCTGATTCTGCTGCTGCCGAGCCTGGCGATCGGAACGTTCGGATACATAACGGCCAAGGATAAAGTGGACGAGCAGCTGGAAAGCATGGCGACGACCGATATTGCCCTCGTCAGCGACCTGGTCGATCAATACATACAAGAGAAAATATCGGACGTGAACCAGTTGTCGCGGCAGCTGTCGAATATGCCGGCAAGCGAGCTGCTGGATGCCTACGCCCAGAGCCATTCCGAAGCGGAATCGGTCACGGCCGTCATGGACGATGGAGCGTCCTTCTATTCGACGAGCAGCGTGCAGACGGCATCCGATTTCATGGAGAGCGATGTGTACGCCCAAGCGATGAATAGCAAAGGGGAGGTCGTTCTAACCGAGCCTTATACGTCGGAGGATTCGGGAGATACGGTCGTGGCGCTCGCCAAAGCCTCGGACGACGGTCGATCGTTCGTCTCCGTCGTTCTGGATTTGACCGGACTAAGCGACATCGTTGGCGGGGTCCGGATCGGGGAGAACGGCTTTATCGTCATCTTCAGCTCCAGCGGCGCCAACATCGTCTCTCCTCCTTGGGGCGTGGGAGGAACGGGGCAGCAAGGCGGCGACGTGCCTGCAGAGGGGGCGGAGGCGCCGCCGGCCGACGGTTCCGGCGGGCAGCAGGTTCTCTTCGACGGAGATTCGGGCGAGATCGATCAGGTTTCTCCGGAGGGAGATTCCAGGCATCTGATCTACATCACGAATGAATTGACCGGCTGGAAAATCGCGGGCGACCGTTCGCCGAGCGAAGTAACGAATGCGGCCTCCCCTATTTTGAATAATACGTTGATCGTCATCGTGATCTTCACGGTGATCGGCGCCGGCCTCATTCATTTGATTATCCGATCGATTACGAGGCCGCTCAAGGCTTTAACGGAAGCATCCCAAGTGATCAGCGAAGGGGATTTAAGCCGGCGAGCGGATGTGAAGGCGAAGGATGAGTTCGGGGAGCTGGGGGCGGCGTTCAATCGCATGGTCGATTCGCTCCGGTCCGTCGTGTCCGAAGTGGCGGACTCCTCGAATCAGTTGACGGCTTCTTCGCAGGAGCTATCGGCTAGCGCCGGTCAGACCGCGACGGCGGCGGACCATATCGTGGCGGCAATCGAACGGATGGCGGACGGAGCCGCCCGGCAGGCGAACCGGGTAGAGGATAGCTCGCGAACGATCCATGAGGTATCGGATCGAATCGGACAGATCGTCGGCAGCGCGCATACCGCCGCCGATACGACAAGACAGGTCGCGGCGAGATCCGCGGAAGGCGGGGAAGCCATTCGGAACGCCGTCCGGCAGATGAGTTCGATCAGCGGCTCGGTCGACGGGCTGGCGGAGGTCATCGATCGATTGGTCGCAACCTCCCTGGAGATCGGCCAGACCATCGGCGTGATCTCGGATCTCTCCCAGCAGACGAACATTCTGGCTCTGAACGCGGCTATCGAGGCGGCGAGGGCCGGAGAAGAAGGCCAAGGCTTCGGCGTCGTGGCGGGCGAAGTGAAGAAGCTCGCCGAGCAGTCCGCGAAGTCGGCGAAGCAAGTCGCTTCCCTGAACTCCGCTATCCGGGCGGAGATCGCCAACGTCCAAGTCTCGATGCGATCGGCCATGGATGAAGTAAACGAAGGGATCGAAGTCGTCGAGACGGCGGGAAGGCTGTTTACCGAGATCGAGGCTTCCGTCGACGAAGTGCGCTGCCAAGTGCAAGGCGTTACTCATTCGGCCGAGGAGATCGCCAAAGGAACGGCTCTAGTCGTGAAAGCGATCGAGGACATCTCGAAGGTGTCCCAACAGGCGGCGGCCGGCGCGCAAACCGTGTCGGCATCCACGCAACAGCAGCTGGCTTCCATGGAACAGATCTCTTCGTCTTCGTCCTCTTTGAGCCAAATGGCCGTTCAACTGCAAGGTTTAGTGGATAGATTCAAGCTTTAAAGCAGTTGGCGCATAATACGGCAATGTGTTCGCAAAAAAACAAGGCTCCCTGCTCGCAGGGGGCCTTGTTGCGGCTATGAAGCGTTGATATCGTCGAGGTTATCCGTCCTTCGAAGCCGTGGATTCCTGGTCTCGAGGAGTCGTGCTCGCATTGGAATTGGCATTGGCATTAGCTTTGGCTTTGGACTTGCCGCGGAGCCACCGCCAGAGTCCCGCCGCCGCCGCGACAATGACGATGCCGAATTTCTTGAGGGCGATCAGGATGACCGCGAGCAGGCCCGCCTTCTTGGCTACGGCCAGACCGGCGCCGCCTACGACCAATGCCGCAAGCCCCATGTTCGACTTTTTATCCGTCGAGGCGTCGAAGTCCTCGTAGCGGCTTCCTTCCTTAATGGCAAGCCCGCCAAGAACGTCGGATTCCATCCGCGCTCTCGATGACGCAAGCCGGTCGGGATCGCAAACCAGGATCGCGGATATGTAGCCTTCTCTAGTCAGCAAGCGAATGTTGTAATTGATGATTTGATTCTGATAAATATCGTGGGCGATAAGAGACCAAGTCAGGCTGTGCAAGCCTTCATCGTAATGAGGGGCGGTCTCCCATCCGTCCACGAACGTTTACAGCGAATATCGTTCTAAGTAACCAGGCCCTCTGCGCCTATGCAAAGGGCCTACGAGACTATATTTGGGAACGGAGTCATTGGCAGCCTGGGCTTCCGGGGATAAGGGATCGGCCGTCATGCGTCGATTGTAACCTACTATGTCGATTCAAATAATTCTATGACGAAAAAAGAGAAATTATGGTAACATAGAGAAGTAGTCCAATTAGCCTAGGAAGGTCGTGTAGCCAATGTCCGTGGAATCGTTGAAAGTGCAAATTATCAAGAAGGCATGGGAAGATCCGGAATTCAAGAAGCTGTTGCTTGCCGACCCCAAGGGCGCGATCAAGCAAGAATTCGGCATCGACGTGCCGGCGGATGTCGAGCTGAAGGTCGTCGAAGAGACTTCCTCGAGCTATTATCTGGTCATTCCTCCGGCTCCGGATGCGGCTTCGGCGGATAATTCGGTCAAGTACACTTGGACCTAGTTTGGGTGCGTAAGCGGGAACCGAATCCAAGCTTCGGTTCCTTTTCCTTTCTCGCTTCGGAATTCCAACGTCCCGTTCATGACTTCGATAATACGGAACGTAACCATTAAACCAAGTCCGGTTCCTTTCGTCTTTGTCGAGAAATACGGTTCTCCCAATCTGGCGACTTGCTCCTTCTCCATCCCCTCCCCGTTATCCGCGATACGAATGACCGCCATTGAATTTTCCTCCTTCGCATCGATCTCAATGATTCCGTTATCTTGCAAGGCCTCGATGCTGTTCTTGATGATATTCATGAAGGCTTGCTTGAACTTTGAAGGGTTGCCGAGGATATGCAATTGGTCCGGCACTTTGACTTGGAAGACCGCTCCGTTAATTGCGGCCAAAGGGCTCATGATCGTCTCTACGGTGGTTAGCTCCTCTTTAAGATTTAAGGCAACGATAGAGTCTAGTTCGGGCTTGGCAAAGGTAAGGAAATCCGTAATGATCATTGAGGCCCGGTCTAACTCGTTGATCGCCATGGAGAAGTGGGTCTTGTTGACTTCGTTGGATCTGGCGGAGATCAATTGCAGAAAGCCTCTGGTGACTTGCAGCGGGTTGCGAACCTCATGCGCGATTGAAGCGGCGAGCTCGCTTACGAATTCCAGTTTCTCGGTTCGCTGCAGCTGATGGTTAAACAACTCCAGTTCCTTGGAATAGGCCAAGAGCTTCTGGTGGTCGGCCGAAATTTTCCGCGCGAGCACGATTACGAGGGAAACTATCAACAACACGATCCCGATCTTCCATCGGTACACGAGAGGCATAGTATCGCTTGTATAGATCGTTACCAGGTCGGCAACGCCCGAGACAGCTAGAGCAAGAAAACCAAGGGAAACGATGATGCCGTCTTTATTCCCCCGAACGGATTGAATGACGGAATGGCTTAGAACCAGAAGCAAATGAATAAAAATCATCGGAGCCAATAACCAAAAGGTAAACAGCTTATAATAGAAAAAGAAGGATTCGCCTATGATTCCGTTAAGAATCAAGATAAGAAAACCAAATACGGAGTAGCCCGCAAACCATTTGCCGAACCTGCGGAAGAAGACAAGCTTGCCGTCAAAGATGGAAGCCACATAAAAATGAAGAGCGGGAAAGACAACGAGCATCGAAGTATCAAATAAAAACTGAAGGATTTTTCCTATTTCGGGGAAATAAATGAACGGCAAAGTAGAATACATGATAATCAAGACGCTCGTCGCCAACGCTATGAGGCTAAGGGACACCCAGGCTCCGCGTTGTTGGCGTTTGAGATATCCGGATATCAACAGCATCAGGATGGATAGGAACGCGATAGAAGCCCCGAGCAGCAGGCTTGGAAGCTCCTTGCGGTTATAGGATTTGGACAACTCGTAGAAATCGCCGACATGGACGGCACTGACGATTCCCGCCCGGTCCATGGATGCAACGCGAATATACAAATCGGCGGATTGAGGTTTCGAATGGAGTGCTAGCAGCAGAGTGTTTCTATCGAAGATGGAATTCCGTTTGGAATCGTATAAGAGAAGTCCGTCTTCATAAACGGAAATGTGAAGCCCGTACATATGTTCGATGAGAAGCCCGGGAGTCAGCCATTTAGAGGTCGGCGGAATGGTTACATGGATCCATGCTCCGTTATATCCTTGGGGAACCGTCGTAGTCGGCTTATGGACGTTAACGTGGAGCCAGGGATCGTCAAGGGATGGAGATCCGCTTGTTTGCGTTTTATCGTTAAACCATTGGATTTCCCATTCTTTAATCATAACCGTTTCGCTTTCGTCAGACTCGGCATGCCCCGTTAACGGGCAAAGGGCGAGGAGGACGGCTAGCAAACCGATAATAAAGGGAACCGCCTTATAGCGGATAGCGTACATTATCTCACTCCTTAAGGCCAGGAATATCCCACGATAAGATCGTTCGACATTATTCGTCATAATCCTATATATCCAATATATCACATAATCATGTGGTAAAAAGGTACTATCAGAATGTATACGTAAAGAAAAAGACGGCACCGTCCCGTAGGGATGCGGTGCCGTCTTAATGGGCTATAGGGGTTACATGATCCGCGACCTTCTGCTGGACGGCACCGTGCACGTGGTGATCCGATACGACCCTCCCGAGCATCCGAAGGTATCCAGCGAGCTGTTATTCGAGGACGAGATCGTGTTGGTATCGGCAAAAGAAGGAACGATCGCGGATTTCTACTCCCCGAACTACTGCCATATCGAGTGGGGAGCCCCGTTCCCGGAACGGTTCGCGAGCCTGGTCGGACCCGGCTACCTTCCTCGCTGCATACGAACCGCTCCGGCACTATGCTGACGATGCTCCTGCAAGGCTCTGTCTTCGGATTTCTCCCTCTTTCGATCGTTCAGCCTTACCTCGAGGCTCGGAGGCTTTTCCGGCTGCCTCTCGAAGCGCCGAGTCTCATCATGAGGGGATACGCAAGCTATCTGATGGAGAAAAGGGGGCATTCCAGCGTGAGGCTGGGGTTAGCGATGCTTGGAATCGATCCGCGATAGCTGCAGTTAAGCTCCCGCCCTCACAAGCATGTCCTCTCCGACATACATTGCTACAAGAAACTTATTCTATGTAGGAGAGGATGATACGGTATGGCAGTTGCGCTGACGTATTGGATGGAAGTCGCCCTATGGGTCGCTTTGGGAGCGATGGCGGTCGATTTCCTGGCCGGGCTCTTCCAATCGCTCAAAGGAAACACGATCTCCAGCTTAAACGAGCCCGTGCTCGGCTACTTGAAAGATATCGTCTATTACGTGCTGCCGCTTCTCATGCTGGCGGGATTCTCGACGATGGACGAGACGGAATGGATCGTGAAGGCCGCTTACTTCGTAGGCGCCGCCGCGGTCGTGATCAAGTATCTGAAGGATATTAGGGCGAAGTTTTAATCGCTTGCCCTCTCGGCCAAGGCCTCTTGCGAATAACGCAAGGGGCCTTCTTGCCGCTTACGGATGATATAATGCCGTTAACGGGAAGGCCGCATAACGGTGCACGGATTGTCGGACGCTTCCGCCGCAATTCCGTTACCTTAATGGTAGAGGAGGTCAGGACATGGATTCGCTGAAGCATATGAACGACGCGCTTGCCTATATCGAACGGAACCTTGCGGGCGAGATCGATTACCGGGAAGCGGCGCTGCGGGCGCTCTGCTCCGAATATCATTTCAAGAGGATGTTCTCTTTCCTGGCGGGAGTTCCATTGTCGGAGTACGTTCGCCGCCGCAGGCTGACCCTTGCCGCGCTCGAGCTGCAAGGTAGCGGCATTCGGGTCATCGACCTGGCGATCAAGTACGGGTACGATTCGCCGGACTCGTTCTCGAGGGCGTTCCAGCAGCTGCACGGAATGACCCCGTCCGAAGCCAGGGGCAGCGGCCGCGCGCTTAAGGCGTATCCGCCCATGACCTTCCGACTTTCGATTCAGGGAGGCAACGGAATGAATTATCGCATCGTCGACAAGGAAGCATTCCGCATCGTAGGACTTAAGAAGAGGGTTCCGATCGTCTTCGAAGGGGTGAACCCGGAGATTGCCGCCATGTGGGCCAGCCTGGACATGGAAACGATCGATCTGCTCAAGAGGCTGTCGAATGTCGAGCCTATAGGATTGATCAGCGCTTCCGCGAACTTCGACGAGGGTCGAATGGAGGAGTGGGGGGAGCTGGATCATTATATCGGCGCCGCGACGACGGAAGAATGTCCGGAACGCTTGGCGAAGCTTGAGGTCGGGGCATCTACGTGGGCGGTATTCGAGGCGGTCGGTCCATTCCCAAGCGCGCTGCAGGACGTGTGGGGACGCATCTACTCGGAGTGGTTCCCGTCCTCCGGGTATGAGCTGGCGCCGGGACCGGAGATTCTGTGGAACGAGTCGAAGGACACGTCCTCGCCGAAGTACCGGAGCGAGATTTGGATTCCGGTGGTTCGCCGATAAGGGGGGGGGTTAATCGTTCGAATAGATGACCCTTTTCCAAAGCTTCCTCTGAAGGACGATCCCCGTCAGCCCGATGAACCCGACTAGAATTCCCACGGTCATAAAAGTGCCGGGAGCTCCCCGCCAACCGATCAGCAGGCCGCCCGCGAGCGGAGCAACGATGAAGATGGCGCTGGACAACGAGTCGAAGATGCCGCTTACCCGGCCGATCGCGTCCGGCGGGGTTTCCTTCTGCAGAATGTAGTTCATGCCGGTGGAGGTGAGTCCGGTCCCGACCCCGCCGACGAAGAAGACGAGCAGGAGCAGCCAGAGCGGATCCTCCGGCCGGAACATTCCCGCGGCGGCGAACATCAGGCCGATCAGCGCCGCGCCTCCTCCCAGCAGCCAGCCGTAGGCATGGAGCTGCTTGTAGCGGTGGAGCCACGCGACGCCGGACAGTCCGCCGGTTCCGATCGCGGTGACGATCCAGCCGATCAGCTCGGGCTTGTCGGGAGCGACCTCGCGCAGCAGAACGGCAAGCTGGGCGTCGATCAGCTGAATGCCGGCCAGGCCGGTCAGGCAGAAGCCTACGCTAGCGAGCAGCGTTCGGCTCCGCAGCAGGATTCGCCAGCCCTCGCTCCAAGCCGAGCGCAGGGCGGCCATTCCGGCGAGCGGGGCCGTCGCCTTGCTCACGCGTCCATGACGCGCCGGAACCGAAGCGAGCAGCAGCGCGGACAGGACGTAGCAGGCGGAGTTCACCGCCATGCAGCCGGCGGGAGAGACGGCCGTCGCGACGGAAGCGCCCAGAAGCGGTCCCAGGATCTTGGACAGCTGGAAGACGGCGCCGTTCAAGGAAGTCGCTTGAAGAAGCTGCCCGGCGTCGACGACGCTCCGGGTCATGGCCTGCTGGGCGGGATAATGGAAGACGCGGACGGCCGCGCGAAGCGTAATGAGCCCGAGCAGAACGCCCGGATTCGGGGCGAAGATCAATAGAACGGTAAGTACAGCGCGAATGAGGTCGGCGGCGATCATAAGGTTCCGCTTGTTCCACCAGTCCGCCGCGATTCCCGCGAATTGTCCGAATAGGATGCCGGGCACCGCGTAGGAGATCGGCACGAGCGCGACCGTCATCGCATCGGCCTTCCAGATGAAGCCGAGAAGAATCGAGACCGCCATGAGATCGAAGTAATCCCCGAACGCGGACAAGCCGTACGAAGCGAACATTTTGGCAAACGAGCGATTGCGCCTTAACATGCGGAAACCCCCTGTTTCGAGTCTTTGCAGACAGCGTAACAGGGGATTGTCAGAGAATGATCAGAGGAGCCGGCCGAGCAGAGACTCCGACAGCCGCAGCAGCCTGTCGAAGCCGTATTGCTCCGACAATCGCTCCCAGAGGCGCCGGCATTCGGACCGATAAAGGTCGTCGCGGCCCCTCGTGTCCAGGTATCTCAAGAGCATATTTACGCTGGCGATCAGATGAGGAGCGAACGACGTTTGCCTTAATGTCTCAATGGCCTCGCCTGCCGCTTGCCTGGCCGCCTCCGCCTCTCCCTTTTCATAGAGGAAGATGGCCTTGCCCGCCTGATACGCTCCGCGCTCCCGTTGAATGGGATGCTCGGCCAGAAGCTCGTCGCATTCCCGAAGCTTCGCCTCCGCCGCGTCACGATGGCCCTCGAGCAAGAGGAGCTGCATCTCCTTCAGCAGAAAATGCGAGGCGAAGCTGGGGGAATCCATATCCCGAATCGGCCGACGAATCGCTTCGAGCTCCGATCGGGCCTCCTGGAATCTGCCAAGCTCCAGGTAGAGGGAGACCGCGTTCAAACGAAGGTCGCACAGCCAATCGGTAGGGATGGATTCTCCCCGGGCGATCAGCTTCTCGAAATAGGGGAGAGAACGGCCCGGATCGGGTTGAATCGACGCATGGATAAAAACCGCGTAGGCCGCCTTCAGCCTGTCTTCGAGGCCGTCCGACCGCAGCAGCCATTCGAAATCCCCGCGCACGAAATGAACGTACACATCGTAGTAAGGATCGCTGGGCAGGCCGAGGGTCGCCTTGTTGGCCGCGAGAAGCTGAAGCGCCGCTCCCATTCCCAATCCGTGATATTTGGCGAGCATCCGCTTTACGTCCGACGCGAACTGCTCATCCTGCAGCAGTGGGCTTGCCGCCGAAGTCCGGTCGCGGCGCGTCAGCTTGTACCCTTGCCCCCGTACCGTTTCGATGCTCAGCAGATGCGGCCATCGGGCCGTTTTTTTGCGCAGGCGGTAGATATGGTCGTCCACGGTTCGATCCGTCGGCGCCTCGAGCGGCCAGACGGCGTCAAGCAGCGCTTCCCGGGAGAAGGAGCGTCCGTCGTGCTCGTACAAAAAACGCAGCAGGGCGAACTCCTTCGGAAGCAGAGGAAGGCTCTCTCCCGCGTAAGAGACCTGATAGGTATCCGGGTCGAACTGAATCATGGCGAGCCTCCTGCCGTTCACGCACGAAATGGGCTTATTTCCTAAAATGATGGCACGCGCCATAGGAGAAAGCAAGCCTCGCGCAAAGCTTTCTATTCCCATTTCTTTTCCCCAGGGCTATTGAAATAAAATCGCCTCTCTCCTACACTCAGGTGGTATGCTTTCAATAAACGACTACGGCAGGAGAGATCCGTCTCATGGCTAAGCCGCGGCATCTGAAGTCCAACCTTCTCTTGTTGCTGACCGCCTGCATCTGGGGCTTCGCTTTCGTCGCCCAGCGGGAAGGGATGGAGCATCTTGGGCCTTTCACCTTCAACGCGGCGCGTTTCGCCTTGGGGGCATTATCGCTCGTTCCGCTCATTCTATGGTTGGACGGAAGATCGGGGCGTTCTTCGGACGAGAGGGGAAAAGAGTACAAAAGAGGCGCGTCGGCAGGCATATGGGCGGGGATTATCCTGTTCGGCGGTTCTTCCCTTCAGCAGATAGGGCTTCTGTACACCACGGCAGGCAAGGCGGCTTTCGTCACCGGGCTCTATATCGTAATCGTGCCCTTTCTCGGCTTGTTCTTGAAGCAGCGCCTGAATCTCAACAACTGGGCGGGGGCGCTCCTGGCCATCGCCGGTCTTTATCTCCTATGCGTAACGAATGATCTGTCGCTGAACAGAGGAGATCTCTACGAGCTTGCCGGCGCCTTCCTCTGGTCGCTTCACATTCTTATGATCGACAAGCTGTCCCGTACGACTGACGGGCTCAAGCTGTCGTTGTTCCAAATAGTCACCTGCGCGGTTCTAAGCTTGATAGCGGCGCTTGCTTCGGAGACGATTCGGCTCGCCGATCTGTCGAACGCGCTCATTCCTCTGTTGTATGGCGGCATCTGCTCGGTCGGGATCGCGTATACGTTGCAAATCATCGGGCAGCAAAAGGCTCATCCGACGCAAGCGGCCATCATTCTGAGCATGGAGGCGGTGTTCGCGGCGGTAGGGGGCTACTTGATCTTAAACGAGCTTCTGGGAGTCCGCGGAGTGCTCGGCTGCTTGCTGATGCTGGCGGGAATGCTCCTTCCGCAGCTTCCTCCGAACCGGGATTGGCGTCTTGCCCGGGATACGAAAGGACATCAGCCTCTCCCGTAACGTAACGGAAATGAGAGCCCTTATTTCGTTCCGAAAGCCCGTTCTAGGAATGTAACGGAAGTGAGCGCCGTTATTTTGGGGAAAGGGGCAACAAAAGGGGATTCTACGCCGAATAAGGGCTCCTAGTTCCGTTAGAATCGGAAAGGGCGGTTTGGAGCCCGAATAAGGGCTGTCAGATCCGTTAGAGATGAGGAACGGCCGGCGGGGTGGGGGGATAAGGTTCGCAAGCAGCAGGAGAGACGGCGGAAAGCCGGTTCGCCCGTCGAGGAGAGGGGAGTCCCGGCTTTCGCAAAGTTTAATAGTAGTAAAATCTCGATTCGCTAGCGATGACGTTCCCGTCCGAGTCGATGCCTTCGAGCTTATACTCGTGGCTGTCGGCCGGCAGAAGACCGAACCAGTAAGTCTCGCCGTCCTTGCTGAACATGTTCAATTCGATCGGTTTATCGCTCCCGGTATCGCTCCCGGTATCGATAGCCTTTATTCGAACGATCCCAGGGTCGATAACCATTCCGAAGGAGTAAGGAATCCGTTTTTTACCGATTTCGTGATTCAGGGTGCCATCCAAGACGGTAAAGCCGGTTACGGGCCGGAACTTCGAGGAATAAGAATCCAGTTTCGTGATGACGCCGTTCTGCTTCAATAGACTATAAGCGATGCCGCCACTCGGCTCCCACCCGATTCCCTTCGATTCCTCCCAATAGAACTGATCGATTCCGAGATTCAAGGCCAGGATTCCGTTCTTCTCTTCGCCGTTCTTCCACATCAACATCATGAATTGGTTCCCGATGAGTACTTTGCCAATCAATTCTTTATTCTTTATAGCGGATTTCTCGACCATCAATCTCCGCCATTCCTCATCCGTCGGCTCCGGCTTGGACGCGATCCGTTCGATCGATTCCTTCAGGAGCGGGAGATCCTCCGGCAACGGAGCCGTCGGCACGACGGCGGGGGCGTTCGAGGGGACGACGGGAGGAGTAACGGGCGAATTCTCATCTCTCAAGAAGGCAAACAGGAGGATCGCAGCTACACCCAGCAAGGCCGCACAATAGGTTGCGTACCGCATCCCGCCTCGACGCCTCCTGCCGCCTCCGGATTCGGCATTCTCCCTGATTCGCCAAGCGAGCCGTTCGGTAAAAGCAACCGTTCTCAAAGGGTGCTCCCGAAGCTCCTCGTACCATTCCGGATTAGACGGGCTCATACGTGAATTCCTCCTTCAGCAGGTTGGACATTCGCTTGCGCGCTCCGAACAGCCTCGACTTGACGGTGCCTTCCGGAACGTCGAGAATGCGGGCGATCTCGAGAAGGGAGAGCTGGTACTTCGCGTGGAGCACGAGCACTTCCCGCTGTTTGACCGGCAGGGAGAATACATGCTTCCAGACGTCGTTCGCGGCCTCTTGCTCGAAGAAGGCCTGCTCGGCGGAGCGGTCGCTGCCGGAGGAAGTCCATGCCTCGATGAGGAGCACCCTGCGGAAGAAGGCCGAATTCCGGTAATTGAGGCTGATGTTGCGCGCGATCCGCAGCAGCCACGTTCGCACGGAGGCTTCGCCGCGGAAGGAGACGAGGTTGCGGTACGCCTGAAGGAACGCGTCCTGCGCGACGTCGTCGGCCATGGCGCGGTTCTTCGTGATGGAATAGGCGAAGCTCCAGACATCTTGGCCGTATTCCTTCATGAGCTCCTCTAACGTTAGAGGATCCATGGCCGTCATATGCTTCAATGAATCAGGGCTCAACGATGATCACCTCTACCGAATAGACAAGGGATACCGGACCGAAGTTCATTTTTATCGCAAAAATATTCCTGTTAAGCTAGCAATAACCAGACCTGCCGGGCAATGAGCACGAGGCTTACCGCGAGGAAAAGCAGCCGGACGTAGCGGGAGCCTTGTTTGATGGCGATACGGGAGCCGATGAGCGAGCCCGCGACCATCGCCGCCCCCATGACGAGGCCAATGCCGAAGGCGACTTGTCCGAGCAGCAGGAACACGACCAGGCTGCAGACGTTGCTCGTGAAGTTCAGCAGCTTCGCGTTGCCGGCCGCCTGCACGAAGTCGAGCCCCGAGAGCAGGAACGCGAAGATCAGGAACGAGCCGGTTCCCGGGCCGAAGAAGCCGTCGTAGCCGCCGAGCAGCAGAGCGGCCGCGGCCATCCCGAGCTTGCCCGCCCGCGATAGCGTTCTTGCCGCATCCCCGCGAACCGCGCCCCAATCGCGTTTCAACAGCGTATACAAGGTTACCGCGATCAGCATGGCGACGATAATCGGCCGCATCCAATCGGAGGATACCTGCTGCAGAAGAAGGGCCCCGCCTGCCGCTCCTATTGCGGTTAGAGGGACAAGCTTACCCGTACCTCTCCAGTCCACATAGCCGGATCGCATGAAGGTCAAGGTGCTGGTCAGGGAAGACAGCGTCCCGGCCAGCTTGTTGGTGCCTAGCGCCAGGTGGGGCGGAAGCCCCGCCGTCAGCAGGACGGGGACGGAGATCAGCCCTCCTCCTCCCACGACGGAATCGATAAAAGCGGCGAGAAAACCTCCCGCCGCGACTAGAATGACCATCTCCAAAGTAAGTTCCATAGATGCGTTGATGCCTGCCTTTTTCGCCTTATCTAATAAAAGCTCCTCTATTGTCGCAGAAAAGGGACAAAAAGAGAACCGGGAGCCAGGGAGGCTCCCGATTCTCTTCGATCCGTGCTTATTCGAGGAAAGAGGCGATAATCTTCGCGATCTCCGCGCGGGTGATCGTCTTCTTCGGATTCAGTTGGCCGTCCGAGCCGCCTTGCAGCACTCCCGCCTGTACCAGCGCGGCTACCGCTTCTCTGGCCCAAGGAGAGACCTTGCCGCCGTCCTTGAAGGAATCCAGGGCGGTGTCTCCGGAAGCCGCATCGAGCTTAACCTTGATGGCTCGGTAGAGCAGGACGAACGCTTCCTCGCGGGTGAGCTCCTGGTTCGGGCGGAAGCTTCCGTCCGAGAACCCGCCCGCGATTCCTTGCTCGGCCAGCTTGTTGATGGAAGAGCTGTACCACTTGCCGTTCGGCACGTCCGAGAACTTGCCGCCGGAGGTTCCGGTCGTGTCCAGCCCGAGGAAACGGGCGAGAACGGTCATAAACTCGGCGCGCGTGATTTGTTTGTTCGGCTGGAAGCTGCCGTCCGGCATTCCTTGCATGATGCCTTGAGCGGCGAGCTTGCCGATGGATTCGCTCGCCCAATGTCCGCTGCTTACGTCGCTGAAGCTAGGAGCGGACGGTTCCGGATTCGTCGTGGCCGGAGGCTTAGGTTCCGTGGATGGCTCCTCCGGCTCCGGACTCGGCTTCGTCGTCGTAGGCGGCGTATACGGGTTGCTTGGCGCGGCCGACACCGTAACGACGGCCTCGGCGCTGCCGTAGCCGTCGGCGCTGACGGCGCGAATGACCGCCGTGCCCGCGTTCTGCGGACGAACGACGCCGTTCGCGTCGACGGTTGCCACCGCCGTGTTGGAGCTGGTCCAGGCGACCGTCGCATCGCTGCCGCCGACCGGGGTTACGGTAGCCTTCAGCGTCGCGGAGGAACCGAATGCCGTCAGCGACAGAGCCTTCTGGTCCAAGACGACCTTCGTCGTATCCAATTCATAGACGGCTACCTTGCCGCCAACCTCGAAGGCGGCCAGAAGGAGCGGCTTGCCGGTCGGGCTTTCTTCCGCCGGAATGAATTCGAGGCCTTCCGGACCGGTGAACGTGTCGAGATTCTTCTTGCCTTGCTCATTCAGGAAGACGCGGCTGTTCGTGTAATTCGCGAACGTCGGTGCCGCCGGATTCGTTACGTCGTACGTCATGATGCCGCCGATGCGTTCCAGTCCGACGAATGCGAACACATGGTTGCCGACGACGCCCGTCTTAACGTCCTCCGGTTCGGGACCTTTCTTCGTGCTGCGGTCGTCCATATCGACTTTGCTGTTGCTGGCGTTGAAGAATTCCGGAAGACGCTGCGAAGTGATCGTCTCGAAGTCGCTTCCGCTGTCGTACACCTGCTCCATCGTTTCGGCGTTCCAGATCGAGAAGGAGCGCCCGCCGAGCATGTAGATGCCGTCGTTGCCGCGGTCGGTCAGAACTTCCACGGCGTCGTATTTATCCGTTCCGTTCACGAAGGCGTAAGCTTCCGATTCCGGATCGAGAGAGCTCTTGATGTCTTTAAGCTTGGCGATATTCACCCGAGTCGGATCCTCCGCCGGCCATTCGGTGGCGTCCCCTTCGTTCGCCGTCAGCAGGTAGGTTACGCCGCTGACGCTATAAGAGGCGATTCCGTCCGGCATGTAGGTGCCTTTGAACGGTACGTTCTCCAGCAGGATCGATCCGTCCTTTTGCACGTCGAGCGCGTTGGCCGCTTCGTTGAAGTCCTTAAAGCCAAGGCTCTTTACGGACAAGACCTTCTTCCGAGCGATATCGATTACCGCAATCGCGTTGTTCTCCTGCAGGGAGACATATGCCAAATCATTCTTATCGGACAAGGCGATGTATTCAGGCTCGAAATCCAGATAAGCATCCGCTTTGGAGCCCTTGGAGCGAATAACGCCGTCTTCGTCAACGCTTCCGCGGATATGAACGTCGTCGGCAATGACCGATTGATCGTTAAAATAAACCTGAGCGGTCACGCTCGTCTGCGTATCTACGATCGTCACGCTGCCGGCGGGATCGTTAACGCCGTCGCGAGGCTCCGCTTCGTCCGCGGACAGAACGTAACGGCCGTCCTTCGTGGACTTGATCATATCCGGCTGAATACCGGCCTTAAAGGAACGGATCAGATTGCCGTCGTAGTCGAGCTCGAGGATGAGGCCTTGTTTAAGAAAATCCTCTTCTTGGACGGCCGCATAGATTCTCTTGGTCGTCGTATTCACGTCAACGCTCGTCAGATCGCCGAACGAGAAGCCTTCCGTCTTCTCGGCGAGGTCGGCTACGAGAACGCTTTTCTCTTTCTCCAGCGTGCCGCCGGCTTGTCCCAAGCTTACGATATCTAAGCTCGGAGGATTCGCGGAGCCGTTCACGAGATAGAACTTGCCGTTGTCCTTGTTGTACTTGACGATCTCGGCGACTCCGCCGTCTTCATTCGTGGTGCCGACGGAATATTCCGCGATCTTGTTGATGGCCAACGTGTCGTTCATCGTAGGACGATACGTGTCCACGTTAAGCGACAGCGTCGTTTGCTTAACCCTGGCGGGGGTGGCGCTGTCCGTGACCGTTACTTGGACCGGAATCCCCCTGGCAACTTCGGTAGGAGTACCGTAAACGGCCCCCTCTGCCGACAGGTTAAGGCCGTTAGGCAGTCCCGTGGCGGTGAAGGCGTACGGCTCGTCGCCGCCATAGACGGAGATCGCCGCCGAATAAGGCTGATTCGCATAAGCGGTCGGAAGGGAGGTCGTCAGAATGCGGAGCGCCGCCCAGTCTCCGTCCGAGCTGTCGTGCGGGCGGTTCGCTTCGAGCTCCGCGCCCGCGATCTTGCTGTAATCGACTTGAACGAAGTCGGCTTTGTTGTTGTCGGTATCCTGGAAGTCGATGCGGCGCACCGCTTTCTTCTTGGATTGGCCTTCGGCATCGCCGGACGGGTAAGCCGTTTCGTATCCGTCGATGTCGCTTCCGTCGTCGTTGCTGCCCGTTCCGAGCATGTCCACGTAGCCGGCAGGCTTCGTGACGAACGGGTTCACGTCGGTTACGAGAGTCGGGCTGCTCATGAGGACAACCTTCAGGCCTTTGTTGTTGATGTAGCGATCCCACGTAAGATCGCCTTTATTCGACAGATCCACTTTGGCCCCCGACGTGCCTGTTGCCCTGCCTTTAATCAAGAAAGAGGACTTGGCTTGGATCGTGCCGTGGAGGTCGAACTTCTCCCAAGCGTTCGTCGGACCCGTCGTGTTCTTGTTGCCGCGATCCGCATATTGCAGCGACCAGCCGTCCAGGCTGATATCGCTGTCGGTCGGGTTAAACAGTTCGATAAAGCCGTGAGAAGCGAATGCGTCGCTTGCGCCGCTCAAGCCAGCGCCGTACACCTGCTGAATGACGATATGAGGCACGGAGACGTTATACTGTCCGTTTTGGTCGTAAGGCGTTCCCGGTATTACCGACACCGGTTCCGCTGCAGACGCGATTCCTGTCAGCCATGCTCCGACGGACATCTGAGCCGCCAGAAGCGTTGCGACAAGCTTCTTCGTGGTACGATTCAAAGTCAGATCACTCCCATTGGATAGAGTTGGACTATTCTCTAGTGTAGATGGGGACTATTCGACTACTGTTAATGAATGTGTAAGCGCAGTGTTAAATTGGCCGAGCTCAAATGAATGAAGGGTGCCGAGGGCTGCGGACCAGTCGAAAATCGGCGAATTGGCTCTGTCGCAAGCCTTCGAATTCGACTAAAGTAGGGAATATGTCCCGATGAGAGGTGAGTGCAATGACGATTAAAGTCATCGATAGCGAGGAAGAGATAGCCGCGACCTATTCGGTCATGAAGCAGCTGCGCCCGCACCTGGAGGAAGAGACCTACGTGAGCGCGATCAAACGACTGCAAGCGGAGACCGGATACCGGCTTGTCGCGTTGTACGAAGAAGGCGTTGTCCGAGCGGCCGCCGGATACCGTATCGTCCGTACGCTGGCCAGCGGCCGATTCCTGTACATGGACGACCTCATTACCGAAGAAGCCAGCCGTTCCCGAGGGTATGCGAAGCGGTTATTCGATTGGTTGGAGAGAGAGGCGGCGGATCGGGAATGCGAGGCCTTGCATTTGGATTCCGGGGTTCAGCGGTTCGAGGCTCACCGATTCTATCTGAAGCAAAAGATGAGAATCTCCTGCCATCACTTCGAGAAGTCCATAACCATCTGAGGAGAACGAGCCTCCCGAATTCGGGAGGCTTCGCCTTCGGAGGCGGATTTGCATTGGCCGATCGTTCCGTTTATACTAACGGTAGTGATTAATCAATAACTAATTGAGGTGAGCCCCATGGCCAAGGATTCCGCTACTTCCGTCAACCGCAAATCCGAGATCTTGTCCGCCGCGATCGAGGTATTCGCCGAGACCGGCTACTACCGGGCGACGACCGCGATGGTCGCCGAGCGGGCGAAGATTTCCCAGCCTTACGTTTTTCGCTTTTTTCCGTCGAAGGAAGCGCTCTTGCTGAGCGCGCTCGAGGTTTCTTGGGAACGGATTGTCGGTTCCTTCCGGCAAGTCGTCCAATCGGCTGCGCCGGAGAACATGGAGAAAGAGCTGATCGTCGCGTACGAACGAATAATGGAAGAGCATCGCAACGAAATTCTTCTTCAGATGCAAGCGCAGACGATCGCCGAGGAGACGATTCGCGAATCGATGCGCGGCGGATTCCGGGAGGTGCGCGAGATCGTGCTGGAAGCGTTCCGGGGCGCGGGGATCGAGAAGCCGGAGGAACGGACCTTCCTGTTCCTGGCTAGAGGAATGCTGTGCAACGTCGCGGATGCCATCGATATGCCCGAATTGAAGATGACGTAAGGAGACGCGAAGCGTTCTCCTTCTCCTCCGAAAGGGGAGTCGCTACAAGCGGAGAAAAACAAAAAAAGTTATTGACCAATCACTAACTATGCTTTATGATGAAATCAAGTTAGTAATTGATCAATAACAAATCGAGCCTGCCATCTCCCAAACGAAAGGAGAGTTCCCATGAACAGCCGTTCCGCGCGTAACCGCAAGCTCGGCCGAACTCAACGGACAAACGCGGCTAAGCAGCTCCCGTTGAATCTCTATCCGCAGCAAGCTGCCGGGTATGGCAGCGGCAAGGCATGCAAATCCGCATCGAGTAGTAAGTAATCAATCAATCACAAACCAAAACCAAAAGGAGAATGATCCAATGAATCTCAAGGCTGCATCCCATTCCTCGGCGGCCGCGGCAAAGCCCGCCCCGCAATCCGCCGCTCAGCTTCGCTGGTGGGCGCTCGTCGTTCTGGCTCTCGCCCAATTCCTGGTCGTGCTCGACGCGTCCATCGTGAACATCGCGCTCCCTTCGCTGGGCTCGGACCTGAACCTGAATTCGGAGCTGCTCAGCTGGGTGATCACCGCTTACGTTCTTCCCTTCGGAGGCTTCCTGCTCCTCGGGGGAAGGCTGGGCGACCGCTACGGACACCGCCTGCTATTCCTGTCGGGAGTCGCCGGCTTCACGCTCGCCTCGGCCGCCGCGGGCCTCGCCCAATCGGGAGCCTGGCTGCTCGCGGCCAGAGCGTTCCAAGGCGCTTCGGCCGCTTTGCTTGCCCCCGCCGCTCTCGCTCTGGTAGCCCGGCTGTTCCCGGATCCGCGCGACCGGGCGAAAGCTCTCGGCATCTGGGGAGCGGTCGCCGGAATCGGCAGCGCCGCCGGCGTTCTTCTGGGCGGGGTGCTGACGTCCGCTTTCGGCTGGTCCGCCGTCTTCTACGTCAACGTTCCGATCGGCCTTCTGGTCGTCCTGACCCTTCCTTCTCTCGTCTCTCGGGACCGGAGAGGAGAACGCAACGCGCTCGATATGCCGGGCGCCGTCACGATCACCGCCGCTCTTGTCGCCTTGGTCGCCGCTCTCGCCCGGATCGAGAGATCGGGCTGGACCTCTCCGGTTACGCTGGCGTTGGCCGGAGTATCCGCGGCCGCCCTCGCCGCTTTCCTTCTGATCGAACGCCGGGCTTCCCAACCGCTGCTGCCGTTCTCGATCTTCCGCAACAAATCGGTGCTTGGCGGCAACCTGGCCATGTTCCTCATCGGAGGAGCCACGACGGGCTTGTTCTTCGCTCTCTCCGTCTACATGCAGCAAGTGCTTCTTTACGGCGCCATGAAGGCAGGACTTACGCAACTGCCGCTTGCCGGCGCTCTGGTTCTCGTAGCCGGCGTCATCCCGGCGATCGTCTCGAAGCTCGGAACCCGCCTGACGCTGGCCGTCTCTCTGTTCGTCTTGGCCGGAGGCCTGGTCTGGCTGGCTCAGGCGCCAAGCGAGGCTACGTTCGCGGGGAACCTTCTTCTGCCGTCCATCGCGATCGGCCTCGGACTAGGAGGCGCCTTCGTCGTCGGCACCGACCTCGCGGTCCACGGCGTCTCGGAGAAGGAAGCCGGCCTCGCCAGCGGCTTGGTCAACACGGGTCAACAGGTCGGCGGCGCCGTGGGCCTGGCCATCCTAACGACGGCGGCATCGATGCGAACGACCAATCTATTGGGCGAGGGAGCCTCCGAAGCGAACGCCTTAACGGGCGGGTTCCAATGGGTGTTCCTCGGCGCGGCGATCCTATCCGCCCTGGCAGGCATTCTCGTTCTCCTCATCGTACGGTCCTCTCAAGGAAAGGGGAGATAAGAATGGCGAAGAGCCTCGGCAAGAAAAGCAAGAAGAAGCTGTTTCTGTGGGGAATCCCAGCCCTCCTCGTCGGACTCGCATTGGTGCTGGTCGCCGTTTATTTCTGGCAAATTCGGCTGCAGAAGCCCGTCGAAGTCAACATGGCGCATCACCATCATGAGATGAGCGCCGATATGGCCTCGATGCCGGATCATTCCCATGCGTCGTCTTCGGCCATCGCCTGCGAAGCCATCGTAGAGGAGGATACGGACGCCCCCGTCAAGACGTATGAGCTCGTCGCTGCCAGGACGGTCCTGTCCCTGGGGAACGGCAAGACGAAGGCTGCTAGGACCTTCAACGGCACCTCCCCCGGACCGGAGCTTCGCGTGACGGAAGGCGACAAGGTCGTCGTCACCCTCAAGAATAAGGATATCGAGGACGGAGTTACGCTCCATTGGCACGGAATCAACGTGCCGTGCTCGCAGGATGGGGTGGCCGGAGTCTCGCAAGACGCCGTAGCTCCCGGAGAACAGTTCACTTACACGTTCGTCGCCGACGAACCCGGCACCTACTGGTACCACTCCCATCAGATGAGCTCGATTCAGGCTCGAATGGGCCTGCTGGGCTCCATCGTGGTCCTGCCTAAATCGGCCGGCGCCGAGACCGAGATCATGGATGTCAACGCGATCTATCAGGAATTGGATTCCACGCCGCTTCTGAACGGCTCGGCGGAAGGATTGACTTTGGACGGCCATCCGGGCGACCTGGTAAGGCTCCGCTTGACCAACGCCGGGAACGGCACCCTTCGCTTCCGCGTCGACGGGGCTTCCTTCCAAGTCGCGGCCATGGACGGGCACGAACTGAACGAGCCGGGACCGCTCCGGGACGTCGAGGTTCCGGTCGGAGCCGGCCAGCGGTACGACCTGCTTTTCCGAATACCCGATTCCCATAAGGTCGTCGTCCGTAGCGACTCCTTGAAGAATCTGCCCATCACGATAGGAGAAGGAGCCGTTCCTCCCGAGTCCGGAGGCAAGGAGAGATTCTCCTTCGTCGACTACGGCTCGCCGCTCGCGGAGGGTCAGGATCGGAAGCCGGCCGCGGATCGAGGCTTCGAGCTGAAGCTGGGCCAGTCGTTGTTCGTCAACACCATCAACGGCCGATCCTTTCACGAGATTCCGCCGATGAACGTGAAGGAAGGGGAGACGGTTCGGATCGCGATCGTCAACGAAGGAGGCGGCGACCATCCGTTCCACATCCATGGGCATACGTTCCGGGTATGGAGCAAGAACGGCGTCCCGCTGACCGGCAGTCCCGTCTACCTCGATACCCTGCTGACGACCAAGGGCGACCGCTTCGAGGTGACGCTGACCGCCGACAACCCGGGGCTGTGGATGGCGCATTGCCATAATCTCGAGCATGCCTCGATGGGAATGAGCATGATGCTCAATTACGAAGGAATCACGACGTCCTATACGGTCGGAACCCGTTCGGGCAACCTGCCGGATCTCTAATGAATATTACCGACATTAATGATTAAAGGAGAGAATGATCGATGCATAAAGCGATGATCGTCAGAGTAGGCAACGGAATCGAAGAGGTTATGATCGAACGGCTGCTGGGGCAAGGGGTCGAGGTCGTCGCGTACTCCGGGTCGGAGCGGAAGCTAGCCAAACTGCGGGAACGCCATGCCGATTCCTCGCTGCTGCAAACCGTGAAGGGGGCTGCCGGAGACGAGGGCGGGCTGCTGGCTGCGGCCCGGGGCGCGGACGCGATTTTCTGCTGCGTATACGTCGCCTATGACGAGCGGGAGGAACGCGTCGAAAGGATGCTTAACGCTCTCAATTATGTATCCGGGACGCTGAACATTCCCCTTGTCCTTCTGGAAGGAACTTACCGCTTCCTAGCCCGGAAGCCGTTCCGCTTCTCGTCGCCGGACCGCGTCCTGCGCCTGGCGGCGCCCGAGCTTTACGGGGAGACGGCCGCCGACACGGTTATCCATTATTATCTGAAGAAAATAGCGAAGGGGGAAAAGCCGGACGTCATCGGGAATCCCCAAGCGGCGAGAGGGTATTTGTACTTGGGAGACGCCGCGGAGTACGCGATCGAGCTTGCCCGGGAGGAGTCCTCCTACGGCAAGACATGGCTGCTGCCGGCCGGCGCTCCCCTGACCTTGGCCGAATTCGGCGAGCGGGCCGCCGCGGCCGCCGGTTCCGGGTCGCGGCCGTCGAGCCTGAGCCCTTGGAAGCGCCGGCTGCTGGGGTGGGCAATGCCCGAAATGAGGGAGCTCTTGATCCGGTACGAGCTTGCCGGGGTAGAGCAGGAGTCGCCGACGGAATTCCGGGGCCGGCCTCTCCGGACGGACTATTCGGAGGGAATCGTCCGAACGATGGAGGGATTAAGCCGGCGGTATCGATAAATCGGCGATTGCGGCCCCCGTCCACATGGAAACAGACAAACCCTCATATAGATGAAGGAGGGGCGTTCACTCTGTCGCTAAGGAGAGATCCTATGGAATGGTACGTGCGGGTGATGAGGAAATACGCCGTTTTCGAAGGGAGAGCCCGGAGAAAAGAGTTCTGGATATTCGCGCTGGCGAATTTCGTCATCGGAATCTTGCTTTCCATTATAGGAACGATAACGTCGACCGGCGATTCGCTTCGCGATCTCTACAACCTGGCCGTCCTTATCCCGAATCTCGCCGTGGGCGTCAGAAGGCTCCACGACATCGGCAGAAGCGGTTGGTGGCTGCTGCTTGCTCTCGTTCCGATTATCGGAGCTGTCGTGCTTATCGTATTCTGGTGCATCGACAGCGAGGGAGACAACCGATACGGGCCGAATCCCAAGTACGCTGAATAGAGCCGCGCAGAGAAGCCGGGCCCCTGAGGGAGCCCGGCTTTATCCTTCCATATCCTTGCGGGAGAAGATCGAGAGCGACAACCGATAGGAACCGTAGAATAGGACGAGTCCGAGCAGCGGCAGGCCGACCGTCAGCTGAGCCTGGGAAGGAATGCCGACTTCCGATAGGTCGATCGACTTGTTCAAGCCTCCCGCTAGCGCGGATGCCAGGAAGATCATAAGAACGGAGATGATGGAAGAATTTCGGCTGCCGAGAATGTAATACAAAGGATAATAAATAGCCGAGAATAGCAGAGCCACGCTGGAGGCGATCAAGACGGCCGTTCCGGTCAGCGGGAAGCTTTGATCCAGGATATGTTCGTTCAGAAGATACATGATCGCGGCTAGAGCGAGTCCGATTCCGATATAAACGAAGACAGACAGGTACTTCGCCAAGACGATTTGGCGGCGGCGGACCGGCAGGCTTCCGACGAACAGCATGCTCTTGTTGCGAAGCTCGATGTTGGCCACGAAGATCGTGAGCATGATGGCAGGCAGCAGGCTTACGAGCAAGGGGGAATAGGGACTTGTCGCGATCGTACCGAACACGAGCCCGTACCCCAGCACGAATAGAAAGTACCATTTTAGCGAAATCAGGTCCTTGCGTATCAAATTAACCATGAACGGTCACCCCCTTGGCCGTAAAAAACATAATGTCCTCCAGAGTGGCGCGTTCGATCCGGGCGAACCCGGAGAACAACCGCTCGGCTTCCTCCCGGTCGCTCGTCAGCGCTTCGAAGCCGACCGGCGTCTCTCGAATGCCGACGAACGAGCGGCGGACGTCCGCGTCCAGAAGCGAGTTCTCGGCCCGCACGACCGCGTAGCGATCGAAGATCTCCTCCTTGGATTCGTGGAAAACCAGCCTGCCTTGGTGCAGGAACGCGATGTAGTCGGCGACGCGGTCCAGGTCCGTCGTGATATGCGTCGAGAACAGGATCGTATGGCGTTCGTCCAGCATCAGCTCCGCCAGAATATCCAACAGCTCGCGACGGAAGACCGGGTCCAAGCCGGCGGTCGGTTCATCCATGATCAGAAGCTCCGCTTGATGGGACAGCGCGAAGGCGAGCGCCAGCTTCATCTTCATTCCCTTGGAGAGGCTCCGGATCAGAGCCTTCGGTGAGAGTCCGAACCGATCCAGATATCGGCGGAATAGACGGTCGTCCCACTTCCGGTAGAAAGGAGCGTAAATACTCTTCATGGCTTGAATCGACAGGTGCTCGTAGAAGTGGCTGTCGTCCGCCACGTAGCCGATCCGCTCCTTGAGCTCCGCTTCGTTCTTGGCGAGCGGTTCTCCGAATAGCCGCACTTCGCCGGCAAGCGGCAGGCTCATTCCCATCAACAGCTTGATCAACGAGCTTTTGCCCGCGCCGTTGGCTCCGACGAGTCCGGTGATATAGCCTTGCTTGACGTTCAGGGTAATATCCTCAAGGGCAAAACGGCCGTATCGCTTCGTCACGTTGCGGACTTCGATGCAAGGGTCGTTCATTCGGCAGTCTCCTCCATTTCTTCAAGTACGAATCTCATGTGGGCGACCAGCTCGTCAAACGTCATCTGCAGCGACCGGCTCTCCTGAAGCACTTCGGCTATTTTGCCCTCCAGCAGCCGCAGTCGCTGTTCTTTAAGGAATTCCGGGCTGGCGCCCGAGACATATGAGCCCTTGCCCATGACGGAATCGATCAAGCCTTCCTTCTCGAGCTCCTCGTATGCGCGCTTGGTCGTAATGACGCTGATCTGGAGATCCTTGGCCAGCTGGCGGATGGACGGCAAGCTCTGCCCGGGGGCCAGCTCTCCGCCTATAATCGAATCCCGGATCTGGCGTACGATCTGTCCGTAGATCGGCTCGGGGGAAGAATTGGACAAAATAATCTGCATGGAGGTCACCGCGCTAAGTGTATTTAAAGTATATATTCAGTATATACAGTATATATAATAAAAGTCAATAAGCCATCCATCGCGGAAGAGGGTATAATGACATCCATAGACGATAGTGAAGAAAAGGGAGGAATGACGATGAACGAGGAACGGACGGGCAGCGACGCGGCCGCGGGCTGGAACTTCGACAACAGCTATTCGCGGCTGCCGGAATCCTTCTTTACGCGCATTGAGCCGATGCCGGTGAGTTCGCCGCGCTTGATCGTCTTGAATGAGCCGCTTGCGGCATCCCTCGGGCTGAACGCGGAGGCGCTAAGCAGCGAGGATCAAGTAGCGGTTCTTGCCGGCAACCGGATTCCGGAGGGCTCGGCGCCGTTGGCTCAAGCTTACGGCGGCCACCAGTTCGGCCATTTCAACAGGCTGGGCGACGGAAGGGCGATCCTGCTGGGCGAGCAGCTTACGCCGTCCGGGGGACGTTTCGATATCCAACTGAAGGGATCGGGCCCGACCCCATACTCCCGCCGAGGCGACGGCCGCGCCGCTCTCGGTCCGATGCTGCGGGAGTACATTATCAGCGAAGCGATGTACGCTTTGGGCATTCCGACGACCCGCAGCCTGGCCGTGACGTCTACCGGAGAGACGATTTACCGCGAGACCTCCCTGCCTGGAGCGGTCCTGGCCCGAGTGGCCGCGAGCCATCTGCGCGTGGGAACCTTCCAGTATATGATGGCATGGGGAACGGCGGAGGATGTTCGCGCGTTAGCCGATTACGCCATCGAGCGCCATTATCCGGAGATCGCGGATTCGGAGAAGAGGTATCTCGCTTTGCTGGAGGAAGTCGTCAAGCGCCAAGCCGAGCTTATCGCCCAGTGGCAGCTGGTCGGCTTTATCCACGGCGTCATGAACACCGACAACATGGCGATCAGCGGAGAGACGATCGATTACGGTCCTTGCGCCTTCATGGACGCTTACGATCCGGCTACCGTGTTCAGCTCCATCGATACCCAGGGCAGATACGCCTACGGCAATCAGCCTCCGATCGCCGGCTGGAACCTGGCCCGATTCGCGGAGACGCTGCTGCCGCTCCTGCATGAGGACGAGGAGCAAGCGGTCGTCATCGCGGAAGAGACGCTCTCGATCTACCCGGAGCTGTATCTGAAGCACTTCCTGTCCGGCATGAGAGAGAAGCTGGGCCTCTTCGGCGAAGAGGAGGAGGACGAGACGCTGATCAAGGATCTCCTGGGTCTGATGCAGGAACATCAAGCCGATTACACGAATACGTTCCGTGCGCTTACTTTGAACGAGAGGGAGAACTCCCCCTTAGCGGGAATCGCCGAATTCGACGCGTGGCATCGGCGCTGGGAGGAGAGACGCTCCAGGCAGTCTCCATCCCAAGAAGCGTCGTATGAGCGGATGCGAAGCCGCAACCCGGCGGTCGTTCCGCGCAACCACCGGGTCGAAGAAGCTCTTGAAGCCGCCGGACAAGGGGATCTTAGCCTGATGGAGAAGCTGCTCTCCGTGTTGCAAAATCCTTTCGCTTACACGGCCGAACAGGAGGAATACGCGAGGCTTCCCGAACAGCCGGACCTTCCGTACCAAACCTTCTGCGGCACTTAAATCGATCGCCCGCGGGTCGCCGAACGACTCGCGGGCGATTTTTTGCATATTGCCTGATGGGAGGAACCCTGTTAGGATAGGTCGAAACGGAAGGAGGGGATTGCCATGATCGACATTCATTGTCATATCTTGCCCGGAGTAGACGACGGCTCGAGGGATCTGGAAGAATCGGCAGCCATGGCTAGAATCGCGTATGAGGACGGAATTCGGGATATCATTGTCACTCCTCACTTCAACGAGGTTTATCTCACCATGGCCGATCGAGTCCATCGGGAGCTGGAACAACTTCAGAAGGAGCTGGACCGGCAAGGGATCGGCATCCGGCTTCATCCGGGCAACGAGGTCCGGGTGGAGAGCAAGGATTTCTTCGACGGCCATCATCGAAGCGGCGCTTTCTCCCGGCTGGGATGGGGAGGCACGCACGTCCTGGTCGAACAGCGATGGAAAGGCTACGACCCCGATACGCCCGAGATCGTGGAGAGGCTTCTCGATGCCGGAATTACTCCGATCCTCGCGCATCCGGAGCGGCATTATTTCTTCCGCGAGAACTCCGAGGATCTGCTTCGGCTGATCGAGCTCGGCATGTGGACACAGGTATCGGCGGACAGTATCGTCGGCAACTTCGGTCCCGAGGCGCAGTCCTTCGGCCGCAAGCTTATCCAGGCGGGACATGCCCACACGATCGCCACCGATGCCCATAACGTGGAGCGCAAGCCGAACCTGAGCGCGGGATTGGTCGTGTTCGAGGAGATCGCCGGCAAGCAGGCGAGGCTGGAGCTGGAGGCCCGCATGCGGAGCATCGTGGACCGCTCCTAACGACAAAGGCGTTGAAGAAGCCTGTTTAGGCTTCCTCAACGCCTTTCGTTTATTGCGCCGTCATCTCGTCCGCGAGCTTCTCGACGCCTCCGACAATCTGATCGCCATATCCCCAGTACGTGTTGAAGTCGATGACATAGACCTTCTTGTTCTTGACCGCGTTGATGTCCTTCAACTGCTCGTTCTTATACAACTTATCCAGCGTCGTCTGAGCATCCGGCGATCCCGTATACCAAGACAACAGCAGAACGTCCGGATTGGCGGCGATGAGCTGCTCGAGGCTGATGCTCGATTCCTCCACGTCCGCGAAGGCGTTCGTCAAGCCCAGCAGGTTAAGGACATCGCCCTGGAACGTATCGACGTAGCCGCTGTACGTGTTGATGCCGCCTTCGCCGTTGTCCGACACGTAAGCGAATTTCTGCTCCGGAAGGCCGGCTGCCTTCGTCTTAAGCGCTTCGGCCCGGACCTTCAGCGCGTCCACGTATTCCGCCGCCTTGTCTTGGATGTCGAAGATCTGCCCGATATTCGAGATGTCCTGATAGAGGCTGTCCAAGGTGGCGCCTCTCACGCCCGTGCTGTGTACGAAAGTGTTGATGCCCAGATCGTTCAGGCTGTCTACCGTCCCAACGCCCCAATCGGCATCCGCGAACAAATCTGCCCGCCCCATGACCAGGTCCGGATTCGCGCCGACGACCGGTTCCTTGCCGACGTAATCCTTGGAGAGAACCGGAATCTTCTCGAATTCCTCCTTAAGCTCGGGATCCATTTCGCCGTACAGGGCGGCCACGCCGACCATCTTGTCGGTCAAGCCGAGCCGGATGAGCATCTCGGCGATCGGCTGCGTGTTCGCCACGACGCGTTCGGGCGCTTTCTCGAACGTTTGATTCTTCTTGACCCAGGTTCCGGAATCGCCCGACGAGGTATAGTTCTCGATGGTGAGCGGGTAGGACGTCTTGCCGGCGGCCGGCGCCGATTCGGAAGGAGCCGCGCTCTGGCTTGCCGAAGGCGAAGCGGAAGCCGAAGAAGATTCGGACGGAGAAGCGGCGCCCTCGTTATTCGAATTGCTGGAACACCCCGCCAATACCACTAAACAGATAGCAAGACAGAATGCCGATATCGCTTGCCAAGAACGAAAATTTTTCAAAGAATTCAATGGATCATGACCTCTTTTCAACTTGTTTTTGTCTCTCGACATGACTGATAAGGATTATCATTATCAATATTAACGAAAACGAACGCCCTGTCAATCATTAACGACGAAATAATTGACAAAGATAATCATTCTCACTTATTCTGAACGTATCGATTCGGAAAGGGTAGGATTGGAATGACCGATATTCAAGCACAACCCTTGAGGCCGTCCTACGAGCGCGCGCTCGTCACTAGCCGGTATGGCTTCCTTTTGGTTCAGCTCGTTCTCCTAGCGATCGCGATATTCTCAATCGGAGTGGCGATATCGATCGGACAGGTGCATATCCCGCTCGGAGATTCCTTCCGGATTCTCGTCTACAAGCTTAGCGGGATCGAGATCGGGGACATCCCGGCGCTTCTTCAGGGGCAGGGAGCGAATATCATCTGGAACATCCGATTTCCCCGGGTGCTGCTGGCGCTTCTCATCGGAGCGGGACTCAGCCTGTGCGGTACGATCATGCAAGCCGCCGTCCAGAATCCTCTGGCCGATCCGTACATCTTGGGCGTCTCCTCGGGCGCGACCCTCGGCGCGACCTTCGCGATCATGATCGGGTTCGGTTCGATCGGCTTCCTGAGCCAGATGGGAGTCGCTTTCGGCGCGTTCGCCGGGGCGTTCGGAGCCGCGATGATGGTCATGGTGCTGGCGGGACTCGGCGGGAAAATGTCTTCGGTGAAGCTGGTCCTGTCCGGGATGGTCATCAATGCGCTCTGCACGGCGTTCGCCAACTTCATCATCTACTTGGCGAACAACACGGAAGGGATCCGTACGGTCACCTTCTGGACAATGGGAAGCCTCGCGGCCGCCAAATGGGATAAACTCCCGCTCGTCGCCATCGTCATGGGACTCGCCGTACTCTTCTTTCTTTTGCAATCCCGTATACTCAACACGATGCTGATGGGCGACGAAGCGGCCGTTACGCTCGGAATCAATCTAAGCGCCTACCGCAGGCTATACTTGCTGTTGACGGCGATCGTTACCGGAGTCTTGGTGGCGAGCTGCGGCATGATCGGCTTCGTCGGCCTCATCATTCCTCACCTGATCCGGGGGCTCGTCGGCTCCGATCATCGGCGGCTTCTGCCGACGTCGATCTGGATCGGCGGGATTTTCCTCGTGTGGACGGATCTCCTGGCAAGGGTCCTGATCCCGAAGGTCGAGCTTCCGATCGGGATTATTACGGCGCTCATCGGCGGTCCTCTGTTCATGTACATGCTGATCAAAAAAGGCTACAGCTTTGGAGGCAAATAAGATGGAGCTGAACGTAAGGGACCTCTCCGTCTCGCTGGGCGGAGCGTCGATCGTCAACAAAATCTCTCTTCAAGTGCAGGAGAAGAAATTCGTCGGCCTGCTCGGGCCTAACGGCTGCGGCAAGTCGACTCTGCTGAAGAGCATCTATAAGGTCATCAAGCCCGACGAGGGCCAGGTCCATCTGTCCGGCACCGACCTGCTGAAGTCCAGCCCGAAGGCGGTCTCTCAGCTGATGGGCGTCGTCGGCCAGTTCAACGATCTCAGCTTCGACTTCACCGTGCGCGAGATGGTCATGATGGGGCGGACCCCGCATAAGAAGCTGCTCGACGCGGATAACGCGGCCGACTTTCGGATCGTGGACGAGGCTATCCGCAAGGTCGGCCTGGAAGCCTACTCGTCGCGCAGCTACTTGTCGCTGTCCGGCGGAGAGAAGCAGCGGGTCATTCTGGCCAGGGCTCTTGCCCAGCAGCCGCAGTTCCTCGTTCTCGACGAGCCCACGAACCATCTGGACGTCAAATATCAGCTTCAGATCCTGAATATCGTGAGGTCGCTGAACATCGGCGTGCTGGCCGCCTTGCACGACCTGTCCCTGGCGGCGAAATATTGCGATTACCTGTACCTGATCAAGAAAGGAAAGGTCGCGGCACGAGGGGAGCCCAAGGAGGTGCTCACACGGGAGCGGATCGCCGACGTCTTCGAGGTGGAATGCGAAATTTATGACATCCCCGTCACTGGGGGACTAGGTATCGCTTACCTGGCATCCAAGTAAGGGAATACAATGAACAAAGAAGGCTGCCCTGCTTGCGATCGGCAAGAGGGCAGCTTCTTATGTTATGCGCTCCAGAAGCCGTGCTCGCCGCCGGGAGCGGGACAGGTCTTGTCCTTCAGCTTCGCCCGGACCTGCACGACGCAGCCGCAGTAAGCGCACGTCGTGCCGTACTGCAGGGAAGGGCAGGCGAAGCAACGGGAGAGACGCCGCTCGTAAACCTCGTCCGTCACGCACATCTCGCTTATCCTCGAGACTTTCTCCACCATGCGCCGAATATTTTCATCGGATAGATACACGCTGGCCGAACAGCCTTTGCAATCCTCGTTCAAGGCGAACCCCTCTCTTTCCTTGCCGCGATGCTTACTCGGCCTGGCTTGTCTCGCTGGCCGTGTACGACAGCTTAAACTGCAGATCCTGGTGGTAGTTGCCGAAGCCCGTGCCGTAGAGGGTCAGCCCGCCGCGGTTGTTGGCATCCTCCCGGACGGATAGCTTCAGCTCCCATTGGGGCTTGCGGATCCCGACGTCCTGAATCGTATAGCCGGAAACCCGCGTTCCTTCGATAAACGTGCCGTCCGAGTTGATGCGGATATGGACGAGGATTCCGTATTGGTTCAGGTTGAGATCCCACCATTCCGGCGTGTACTTCCCCCGCGTTCCTCCGAAGTCTCCGGGACTCGTCCACTTGCCGAGATTGATCCCGTTGAAGGTGAAGTCGATGTCGGACGGCCAATGCTCATTGAACGAAGGGGCCTCGGAGGCGATCTCCATCGTGATCTCCAGTTCTTCGGGGGTCTCCGCCTCCAGTAAATAATTCGGAATCTTATAGGTAACGTAGCCTTGGGAAAACCACAGGATCTTGGCGTCCACCCGTTCGGGTTCCAGGAAGTAGCGCGGGTCGTCGAAGCCGCCTCCGATGACCTTGGTCTTGGTGGCCAGGCCGCAGGTAGGCTTGACGTCGAAGTCGACGAAATGCCCGATCGCGATGCTGGAGAGGTGGAAGCTCCGGGGGAGAACTCCCGGTCGCGGGAACACGAGCTCCATCCGGTCGGCGGTTAGCCGGCACAGCTTCTGGGCCGCGCCTTTGCCGGGAATCATCTCGACCCGGACAAGCCCGGCTCGCTCCAGCTTCTTGATATGCATCGTAATGATCGAGTTGCTCAGTCCGGTGGCGGAGGCTAGATCCTTCATGACCATCGGCTCCTGGGCGAGCAGCTCGATGATCCGAATTCTCACGCCGCTGGCCAGCGCTTCGAACAGAGGCAGGTTGCTCTCGGAGACTAACGTTTCCATAATGACCTCTTTAACGATCTTATTTTCTTCAGCATATCTTCTTGTTCCGGTCGTGGCAATATAATTCTCTTTATGACTTAATATTTCTCTAAAATATAAAATATTAAACAAAAACATGTTGACCATACAGAATAGCGGGCTTATAGTGAAGGAGAATCTGGCCTAAAGGCCAAACGATCAGAGGAGCTATCCGCCATTAAGGAGATGAACCATGCCGAACCGAATTGTGATTCATGCCGATTGGACGCTTGGCACGATCAACAAGAACATCTACGGACACTTCGCAGAGCATCTTGGACGCTGCATTTATGAAGGACTCTGGGTAGGGGAAGATTCCTCCGTCCCGAATACGCAAGGGATTCGCAACGACGTGCTCGCCGCATTGAAGAAGTTGAACATTCCCGTGCTCCGCTGGCCGGGCGGCTGCTTCGCGGACGAATACCATTGGAAGGACGGCATCGGCCCGCGCCAGAACCGCAAGCGCATGATCAACACGCATTGGGGCGGCGTCGTCGAGAACAACCATTTCGGTACCCATGAGTTTTTCCAGCTGTGCGAGTTACTCGGAAGCGAGCCTTATATCTGCGGCAATGTTGGAAGCGGTTCCGTTCAGGAGATGTCGGAATGGGTCGAGTATATGACGTTCGACGGGGAGTCGCCGATGGCCAACCTTCGTCAAGAGAATGGCCGCGAGAAGCCTTGGAAGCTCAAGTACTTCGGAGTCGGCAACGAGAACTGGGGCTGCGGCGGCAGCATGACGGCGGAATATTATGCCGACCAATATCGCCGTTACCAGACCTATGCCCGCAACTATGGGGACAACAAGCTTTATAAGATCGCCGGGGGAGCGAATTCCGACGATTACCATTGGACGGACGTTCTCATGAAGCAAGCCCACTCGATGATGGACGGCCTTAGCCTTCATTACTATACGGTTCCGGGGACGTGGGCGAACAAAGGCTCGGCGACCGACTTCGACAAGCGGGAATGGTTCGCGACGATGCGGAAGGCTAACCACATGGACGAGCTTCTGACGAGGCACGGCACGGTCATGGACCGCTACGATCCGAAGAAGCGGGTCGGCATCATCGTCGACGAGTGGGGCACCTGGTACGATGTGGAGCCGGGAACGAACCCGGGCTTCCTCTACCAGCAGAACACGATGCGCGACGCCATCGTGGCAGCGCATCACCTGCATATCTTCCAGAAGCATTGCGACCGCGTTCAGATGGCGAACCTGGCGCAGATGGTCAACGTGCTCCAGGCGGTCGTTCTGACGGAAGGCGAGAAAATGCTGCTGACGCCTACGTATCATGTCCTCGAGATGTTCAAGGTCCACCAGGACGCCGAAGCGCTCGCGTTCCACGGGACGTTCGGGGAATACTCGCTGGGCGGCGAAGAGACGCTGCCGCAGGTCAGCGTATCGGCCTCGAAGAAGGACGGCAAGGTTCACGTCAGCTTGTGCAATCTGAGTCCGGACGATTCCGCCGAGCTCGAGCTGGAGCTTCGCGGAGCGGAAGAGGCTCATACCTGCACCGGCGTTATCCTGGCTAACGACGCGATTAATGCGCACAACACGTTCGAGCAGCCGAACCTCGTAGCTCCGGCGGCTTTCGAAGGGGCGCGGATGACGGGCAACAAGCTGAAGATCTCTCTGCCTCCGGCATCGGTCGTCATGCTGACGTTGGAGCCGTAAGCGGGCAAGGAATTCGGAATAGGGATTAGCAGGAAGAGGTGCCTCCGGCGGGAATTCGGCCGCGGGCGCCTCTTCCTTATTGTTCCGATCCGAGGATGGTAGATGAGCCGGGGGCATTCCAGTACAATGAGAGGGAGAAGGGAAGAAGGAGGAGTCGTTGCCTATGCCGATCCTTTACGAGGAATTGGCCCAAGACCTCGCGTCGGTCCCGCTTGACGTGTTCGGCGTATACCGTACGGAGCTGACTCCGGGCGGCCTCTATGACGGGCACGTCATGCAGCCCACGACCAAGTGCGCGATCATCTTGAGCTTGAATGGACAAGCGGACTTCGTCTTTAACGAATCGGAGCGGTACCGGCTGGATCCGGGAAAGGTTCTGCTCGGGGGCCTGGGCAAGCAGTTGAAGATCGAGGTCGGCGACGAAGGCTTCGAATACGGCTTGGTGCATTATTTGCCGACCGGAGGGAGCGAGGACGCGATCCGCCGCTTGGCCGAAGTATCGATGCTGCAGGTGACGCCCGATCCGGAGATCGTCCAGCTGCACTCGCAGCTGCTTCAGGCCGCTTCCTCCCCGGACAGCATGAGCCTTCTGGAGAAGAAGGCGCTGTTCTATCGCTTGCTCAACAAGCTGCTTCTATCGGAACGGCTGAACCGGAACCCGGAGAGCTATACCGTGATCGACGAAGCGATCCAATATATTCAGATGCATTATATGGAGCCCCTTACCCTGCAGCGACTGGCCGAGCGATATCGGATGAAGCCGAAGTATTTCTCGTACCTCTTCCGCAAGTACGTCGGCTTGGCGCCGATCGATTATTTGATCCAATACCGGATGAACCGGGCCAACGAGCTGCTGCTGCAAGGGCGATTCCCGGTCGCCAGCGTCGCGAGAAGCGTCGGCTATTCCGATCCTTATTATTTCAGCAGGCTCTTCAAGAAGCATAAAGGGCTGCCGCCGGGCCAGGCGGGGCATGGGCCGCAGCAATAGAGCCGGCAGGAGGCGCGCTAGTTGGCGCAGCGGTTACGGCAGGTGAAATAGTCCATCCTTGCATCGGGAATCTCTCTATTCCCATCCTCCGAAGGAGATGGTAAGGTATTGAGTGATAATGAGAAACATTATCACTCAATACACAGGGGCAGAGAGAGGATGCTTGATATGGTTAAGAAGATGAAAGGGATGACCTTCCTCATAGCGTTATTATGCGGAATTATGCTGGTAAGCGCATGCTCGAACTCGAATTCGAATTCTTCCGCGTCCGGCAGTCCGTCGGCATCGCAATCGGCTTCCGAGTCGGAGCCGGCCTCGCCGTCCGCCCAGCCTGCGGCTTCCGCCAGCGAAGAGGCGGGCAAATTCCCGCGCGCGATTCAAGCGGCGAACGGCGAGATTACGATCCAAGAGGAGCCGAAGAAGATCGCGGTCGTTCACTGGGGCTACGGGGATTCGATTCTGTTGTTCAATCTCGAATCGTTGGCGCTGGCGCTTCCGTTCAGCGAAGAGACCTCGGTACTTAAGACGGACAGCTATAAGCCTTACGTCGATAAAGTGAAGGAACTGAAGACCGTCGGCGAGAATACGCAGGTGAACCTAGAGGCGCTCGTCGCTTACGATCCGGATCTGATCATCGGCGGCAACAGCGTCAATGCCGAAATCGCGGGCGAGCTGGAGAAGATAGCGCCTACCGTCCTAATCGATGAAGCGACGACGAATATTTGGGGAGACTGGCCTGCGGTCGTCACGAAGTTCGGCGAGATTCTCGGCCAGGAAGAGGTCGCGTCCGATTACATCTCGGAATTCCGCGGCAAGGTGGAAGAGGCTAAGGCGAAGCTTGCCGATCTCGGCGGCAATGTAGCCTTCCTGCAAGTAAGAGAGAAAGAAGCTTGGCTGCAAGGCACGAATTACCTGCAGCCCTATTACGAAGGCGGCCTTAATCTGACCCCGCCGGATTCTGCCGACATCAAGGAAGGAGCCCAGCTCAGCCTGGAAGGTCTCGCGGAGCTGAACCCGGATTATTTGTTCCTGGGCTACTTCAATTATGGAGATAAATCCGTCCCCGCCCTGACCGACGAATGGGAGAAGAGCGAGGTCTGGAAGAAGCTGAAGGCCGTTCAGGACGGCCGCGTCTACGGCATCAACGGCGAGCTGGCTCTCGGCTACGGTCCGATCGGCAACTCGTACGGGGTGCAGGCGATCGTGGACTCGCTCGGCCAATAAATCGGAATAAAGGAAGAACCCGCCGTCTCCGTTCGGAGAAGCGGGTTTTTTTGCGAGTCTTATATGGAATAAGACAGCTTCTTGCCGCGAGGGGCTTCCGAGGAATCCCGTTCGAGAATCCGATCGAGAATCAGCTTCTCGAAGTGGACGAACCCGCCGTCCCTCTCGCGAGGACGGTCGAGGGTGATGTTCACGTCCAGCGAGATGCGTCCGCTCTCGATCAGGATGACCCGATCCGCCAGCGCGACCGCTTCGCTCACGTCGTGAGTGACGAGCACGGCGGTGAAGCCCTGCTCCAGCCACAGGCGCTCGATTAGCTGCTGCATCTCTATGCGAGTCAGGGCATCGAGAGCGCCGAGCGGTTCGTCCAGCAGCAGCAGCCGAGGCTGGCCGGCGAGCGCGCGGGCCAGCGCGACCCGCTGCCGTTGGCCGCCGGAGAGGACGCCCGGCCACTCGTTCGCCTTGTCGGCGAGACCTACCTGGGAGAGCGCGTCCAGAGCCCGTTCGCGGCTTCTCGTACGAAGTCCGACTTGCACGTTATCGACGGCCTTCCTCCAAGGCAGCAGTCTCGCGTCCTGGAACAGCATTCGGGTGTCGGCGTGGTGGCCGCCGATCGTTTCGCCGTCAAGCGTCAGTTCCCCGTCGCTCGGGGGTTCCAGCCCCGCGATCAAGCGCAGCAGCGTGCTCTTGCCGCAGCCGCTTCGTCCGACGATGGCGACGAATTGACCGGCGGGGATGGTCAAATCGATGCCGCGCAGCACTTCCTGCTCTCCAAAGCGTTTAATTGCCGATTGAATGTGGAGCCGGGCTCCGAGACGATGTGTGCTCATGGACGTCACCTCTTATTAAGACTTGGTGTAATTCGGATTCCAGCGCAAGAGCCGTCGCTCCATCAGCTTGGCCGCGGAGTCGGACAGCTTGCCCAGAATCGCGTACAGGATGATGGCGAACACGACGATATCCAGCCTCATGAATTCCCGGGCGTTCATGGCCATATAGCCGATCCCGGAATTGGCCGAGATCGTCTCCGCGACGATCAGGGTAAGCCACATGAAGCCAAGCGCATAACGGAGCCCGACGAGAACGGAGGAGAGGGCTCCCGGAAGAATCACCTCGCGGTAGAAGGCAAACCCCTTGAGCTCGTAGACCTTGGCCATCTCGATCAGTCCGGGGTCGATGGAACGGATGCCATGCACCGTGTTCATGTAGATCGGGAAGAATACGCCCAGAGCCACGAGGAAAATCTTGGCCGTCTCATCGATTCCGAACCAGAGAATGACAAGCGGGATCAAGGCGAGATGGGGGACGTTGCGGATCATCTGGAGAGAGCTGTCGAGGTACCGGTTGGCGATCGGGAACAGCCCGTTGACAACCCCGAGAACGAACCCTATCCCGCCTCCGATTACGAGACCGATGAACGCTCTCTTCGCGCTGTCGTAAATATATTGGAAAATCTCCCCCGACTTCGCAAGCGAAATGCCGGCCTCCGCTACTTGGAGCGGAGTCGGCAAGGTTCGGGTCGAGATATATCCGTACTGGCCCAGCAGCTGCCAAACCGCCACGGCCAGAACGGGAAGATAATATGGGGTGTATCGATTAACGGCCAGCTTGCGGAACGGCTTCATGGGCGACTCCTCCAGACTGCGGACGGGATCGTTTGTCCGGGCGTTTATTGTAGGCGACCAACTCTCCGACGGCCTCGATCGCCGAGGCCGGGGAAGGCTGCTCGCGGGCGGCAAGGGGCAGCAGCGGGAACAGCAGCTCGGCAGCCGTATAGGCTTCCTCGAGGTGCGGATAACCGGAGAGAACGAACGTTTCGATGCCAAGCTCTCGGTATTCCTTGATGCGGGCGGACACCGATTCGGCGTTTCCCACGAGAGCGGTGCCCGCGCCGCCGCGAACGAGGCCGATGCCGGCCCATAGGTTCGGGGCTATGACGAGCGAGGATCGGTCTCCCTTATGCAGGTCGGCCATGCGCTTCTGGCCGACCGAGTCGTAGCGGGACAGAATTCGCTGCGCTTCCGCGATCGATTCTTCGTCGACATATCGGATGAGCCGGTCGGCTGCCGCCCAAGCTTCTTCCTCGGTCTCCCGAACGATGACGTGCAGGCGGATGCCGAACTTGACCTTGCGGCCGCGGGCTTCGGCGAGCGAGCGCACCACCTGAATCTTCTTCGCCACCTCCTCCGGCGGCTCTCCCCACGTCAGATAGCAGTCGACGTGATCCGCGGCAATATTCAATGCGGCCGGCGAGGAGCCTCCGAAGTAGACGGGAGGATAGGGCTTCTGGATCGGAGGGAAGAACAGCTCGCTCTCTTCGGCGCGCAGGTGCTTGCCCGAGAAGCTGACCTTCTCGCCTTGCATGAGCTTGCGCCAAACGTCCATGAATTCGTCGGTCTGCTCGTAACGCTCGGAGTGATTCAAGAAGATCCCGTCCCCTGCCAGCTCGTGCGGATCGCCGCCCGTGACGACGTTGACCAGAAGCCTCCCTCCGGACAAGCGATCGAAGGTGGAAGCCATTCGCGCCGCGGCGGACGGTGACATGAGGCCCGGCCGGACGGCGACAAGGAACTTGAGACTCTCGGTCGCGGAGATCAGCGAGGATGCGGCAATCCAGGCATCCTCGCAGGCCTTGCCCGTAGGGACGAGTACGCCGTGGTAGCCTAAGCTATCCGCCGCTTGCGCGATTTGCCGGATATAGTTGTAATCGACGGCGCGGGCGCCCTCGGAGCTTCCGAGATAACGGCCGTCCCCGTGCAAGGGAATGAACCAGAAGATTTCCATTGGATGTCCTCCTTCCTCCTAACCTTATTCGACGATAGCTTCGCGAATATCGATCTTGTCGGGAATCAGCTTAAGATCGTAGAAAACGTCGGCGATCTTCTGCTGCGCTTCGGCGATGTCGTCCGTGATCGGCTCAACGCCGAAGCTCCGATGCGAGAGCGCCTGTTCCAAGGAAGGCACGTCGAGTCCGAGCGCCGGCGCGAGCAGGTCGGCCAATTCCGACTGGTTATCCTTCGCCCAGGCATCGGATTGCTGCAATTGCTCCAGCAGAACGTCAAGCGCGGCTTTGTCGTTCTCGTAGAACTTGCGGGTGGACAAATAGAATTCATAATTGCTGACGAGACCTTCGCCGTCCGAGAGAACGCGGGCCTTGGTGGCGAGCTGCGCGGCGGAGTAGAACGGCTCCCAGATGACCCAGGCGTCGACGCTGCCGCTCTCGAACGCGGCTCTCGCGTCCGCCGGAGGGAGGAAGACGACTTCGATGTCGGAGTACTTCAGCCCTTCGCGCTCGAGGTATTTGACGAGGAGGTAATGAACGTTCGAGCCTTTGTTGAGAGCGACCTTCTTGCCCTTCAGATCGGCGCCGGTCTTGATCGGGGAATTCTCGGGAACGAGAATCGCTTCCGCCTTCGGGCTCGCGGGGGAATGCCCGAGATAGACGAGCGGCGTGCCTGCCGCCTGAGCGAAGATCGGAGGCGCTTCGCCGACGTTGCCGAAGTCGATGCTGCCGACGTTGACGGCTTCCAGAAGCTGCGGTCCTCCGGGGAACTCGGTCCATTCGACCTTGTAGCCGATCTCGGCGAGCTTCTCTTCCAAGCCGCCTCTAACCTTGAGAATATTGATGGAAGCATACTTCTGATAACCGATTCGGATCTTTTTGTCTAATTCCGCATTGCCGCTCGCGGGAGCTTCGGCGCTCTTGTCGGCCGAGCCGGCCGTCTCGTTCGAATCGTTCGCCCCGCAAGCCGACAGAAGCGTCAGCGCCAGGATAAGGGCGAAAGTCGTCACTCCGCCTAAGAACGTGCGTTTTTTTGTCCCCATTCTCATTTTTTGCACAACCCTTCTTGATCGCGTGATCTTCTTCATTGACTCAATTCCAACTAAACAACTTTGATTAATATGTATGAAAATAACATTGCCCCCTTGCAGTGTCAATAAGATGAGGAGGAATGAGGAATATCGAGCGGGAATGAGGAAAATCCGGTTTGTCCGAGCCGCGTAGGCATTGAAATCACAGGGGGGATCGCTTATGATCAAATTAACTGATAAATCTCATCAAAATAGTTTGAATTAAGATTGGAAAAGGGAGCGTGCGATCATGGCTAACGAAAGATTCAATCTGCTCAGCCTTCAGGAAGCGATGGATATTTTGGGCGTTAGCCGGGCAACGATCGACCGTTGGCGCAAGGATAAGCAGCTCCCGCATATTAAGGTAGGCAAGGAGATCTGGATCGACAAAGAGAAGCTGGAAGCTTGGGTTTATCTGCATTCCAGACAGCATCAGCCGGCGGAGAGGCCGAAGGAAAGGCCGGGGCGAGAGGTGACGGTCGGCTATCAGAGCGGGGCGGCCTTGCTGTGGAGCACGCTGATCATCAAACGGCTGGGCCTGTTCGAGGAAGAGTTGAAACGGACGAGTCCATCGGGCTCTTACCGCGTCACTTGGGCGAATGCCCCGAACGGAATGGAACTGGTGGAGAGCTTGATCGGGGGACGGGTCCAGATCGCCTCGATCGGGGATTATCCGATGATCGCGAGTCATTCGCTCAGTCGGGTGCTGCCGAGGTTCCGGCCGTTATTCTTGGCGTTCGACGGCAAGACGAGCAACGGAGGAGGGCTCGCTCTGGTCGTTCCGAAGGGAAGCAACCTTCGGTATGCGGACGAGTTAACCGACCGGGCGATCTCGACGGTCGGTCATTCGAGCGCTTCGCACCGGCTGAGGCAGTGGATGAGCGCGAACGGGCTCGTATCCGATCCCGTGGTTCATCGGACCATGAGCGAATGTCTCGACGGCATCGTGAAAGGGAACGTAGGGGCGAGCTTCATGTGGGAGCCTTATCTAAGCTGGGCGAGGTCCATCGGGGCGGGCGTTCCGTTCCCCTCGGAGGGGTTCGGAGGGGATTATTTAACCGGAATCATGGCGGATGGGAATTGGGCCGCTGGCCACGAAGACGTCATCATTTCCTATCTTAAGGCTCATCTGCGGGCTCATGCCTTCATGAGAAGCAACCCGGATAAGGCTTCCGTCATCATCGCCGAGGAGAGCGGGTATCCCGTTCAAGTCGTCGCGGGCGTCATTCCAAGCATTCGATGGGATGCTTCCCTCTATGAGCGGGATGTTCATACGCTTCGCCGGTTAAACGAAACCCACGCGGGCTTGATCCCCGCCGCCGAGGATAGGGGGCAGCCCGGGTTCGGCCCCGGACAGCCCTATCTTCAATACGCGGCGGAAGGCTTAAAGCTGCCCGGTCTCTCCGATGCTCCCCTCATCGGCGAATGGTCGGACGAGGAGTATTATTGAACAGAATAGTCCAACAAGCGAAGCCGTCTTCCGACCGGGGAAGACGGCTGTTTCGTTACTTATAAGACAAATCGGATGAATGTGTATAATAATAGAAAAAATACTTTGATGAATTTAATAAAAATATGACGAATCGTTTAAATATCTAGAAATAATCGATTTACAACTTAGATTATTTGAACTAATATGTAGGTTGTCGGTGGACATAGGACGGAAAGAGCAGCATAAAGTTACAGATAGAGAGAAGAGATTAAGGGCATTTGGGCCGTGGGCAATGCCTTATTTTTCATTGCGATTTTATAGGCGGAAGGGGGATGCACTCATGTCTACTTATCTGGTGACAGGCGGGGCGGGCTTTATCGGGTCGCACCTCGGAGAGAGCCTCATGGCGAGCGGGCACCGCGTCATCTGTCTCGACAGCTTCTCCGATTCCTACGACTATCGCGTCAAAATGCGCAACGTCCAGCAGGATTCCTGTCGGGACAGCGTTGCGGCCATTACGGGCAAGAAAGAGGCCCTGGCCGAGCTGAGCCGCTGTTTGGAGAGCGAACGGTATCGGCTGGAGACGGTCGATATTCGGGATCGGGCGGCGTTGGAGCGCATTTTCCAATCGGAACCGATCGACGCGGTCGTTCACCTGGCGGCATTGCCCGGCGTACGGGCCTCCATCGAGCAGCCGCTATTGTTCGACGACGTCAATGTAAGGGGCACGCTCCTTCTGCTGGAGACGATGAAGAAATACGGCGTCCGCAAGTGGGTATGCGCGTCCTCGTCATCGGTCTACGGGAATAATAAGCGAATACCCTTCTCGGAGAACGATTCGGTGGACTCTCCTATCTCGCTGTATGCCGCCACGAAAAAAAGCTGCGAGCTTATGGGATACACTTACCACCATCTATACGGGATAGACGGAATGATGTTGCGTTTTTTTACGGTGTACGGGGAACGGCAGCGGCCGGATCTTGCGATCCATAAGTTCGCCAAGCTCATCGATCAAGGGAGCGAGGTTCCGTTCTACGGAGACGGCTCGACCAAGAGAGACTATACCTATATCGGGGATATCGTCGGCGGAATCCGCGGAGCGCTCGAATATGCGGAGAACAACGAGTCGGTCTACGAGGTGCTTAACCTGGGCAACAGCCGGATGGTCTCGCTCGGCGAGATGGTGGAATGCTTGGAGAAGGAGCTCGGCAAGAAGGCGATTCTTCGGAAGCTGCCCGCTCAGCCGGGAGACATGACGATGACCTTCGCCGACATCGGCAAGGCCAGGCGATTGATCGGATACGAGCCTCGAACGAGCTTCGAGGATGGAATACGGAATTTCGCACGGTGGCATGGAGGGAGAACATCATGAAGGAAGTGTCGGTAGTCGTTCCGATCTATAACGAGCGCGACGACTTGATGAGGCTTTATTTTGCGATTACGGGGGCGCTCGATCCGCATGTCGGGGAATACGAGATCATATTGGTCAACGACGGCAGCACGGATGGCAGCGGTCCCCAGCTCGATAAGCTCGCGGAGAGCGACGCGAAGATTCGGGTCATCCACTTCGAGCAAAACTGCGGGCAGACGGCGGCGATCTCCGCGGGCTTGAAGGCAGCCGAAGGCCGTTATGTCGCGCTGATGGACGGAGACCTGCAGACGTTCCCGGAAGACATCGTCAAGCTTCTTCCTTATATGGAGCAGTATGATTTCGCGAACGGAACCCGGGTCGACCGCAAGGACACGCTGGTCAAAAAGGTCTCGTCCAAAGTGGGCAACGGGGTGCGCAACAAGATTACCGGGGATCGGATCCAGGACACCGGGTGCCCGATGAAGCTCTTCAAACGGGAAGTGGCCCAGAGCTTCAATCTGTACGAAGGCTTCCACCGGTTCCTGCCGACCTTGGCGAGAATGAACGGCTTCAGCGTCGTCGAGGTTCCGGTCGGCCACCGCGAGAGAACGGCAGGCACCTCGAAGTACGGGGTTCTTAACCGGGCGTTCGTCGGGCTGATGGACGCGATCGTCATCGGATGGCTTCGCAAGCGAACGATAAACTACCAGATCAGGGGCGAGTAAACGATGGCCGGTCACGCGCGGGAATGGTTCTGGGTCGGCTTCGGCTTGATCGGGCAGCTTATGTTCACCGGACGTTTCGTCGTCCAGTGGATCGCCAGCGAGAAAGCGAAGCAGAGCATCGTGACGAAGTCCTTCTGGGTATTCGGCATTCTGGGCAGCTCGATTCTGTCCGTCTATGCCATCTACCGGAGGGACCCTGTGTACATTCTGGGGCAGGTTCCCGGGGTCTTTATCTATGCCCGCAACCTGATCCTGATGAGGAACACGGACAAGGCGAAGGCCGCGCAGGGTTCGAAGGGAAGGCTTCAAGGTAAAGGATAAGCCAAATAGGCAAAAGGCTGTCTCGCTTCAGGTCCATCCAAGGCCGGCGAGGGAGCCTTTTTGTCGATTTGGCATTTGCATCTCTTCTGCGCGTGTTCGCTGTCGTTCCGAGCTTGTCATCCTCTTGACGGTGCCTCTCCGCATCTTCCGGCGACGTCGTCTGCCGATAGAGTTAGCTCTGCCAATGGTCGGGGCGCGACAGCCTTGCCGGAATGCGGGTCGTCTGGTCGCCCTTGGCGGCATTCAGCTGCGATTGGGAGACGAAGAGGGCGTCCGTCAGATCGGCGCCGCGCAGGTCCGTGTCGCGCAGATCGGCTCCGATCAAGTCGGCGGACCTCAGATCGGCCTCGCGCAGGTCGGCGGCGATCAGGTAAGCGCCTCTCAGGTTCGCGCAGCGCAGATCGGCTTCCCGGAGCTTGGCCCCGATCAGGTCGGCGCCTCGCCCGGCCTTCTTGGGCGTGCGAAGCGGGCCCTTGAATCGCTTGCGCGCCTCTTGGCGAACAAGCTCGCTGACCTGGTGCAGCAGCGGGTTCACGGCCGCCCGCTGGGCGGATACGGACAGTTGAAGCAGCTTGTCCGGGTTCAGCCTGGTAAGCTCGTCCGTGTCCCGGAGCGCCTGCAGGAGCTCATGGCGAATCGGCTCGGCAGGCTCGCGGGATAACGCGTCGGTCAGGAACCAGAGGAGCTCGTGGAGCTGCCACATGATCGGGAATACCTCGAACATTCGGGCGGAGGCGTCGGGGGCTTCCTTCCAGCCGCGTCCTTCGAAGGTGAGCTGCGACACCTTCTGGCCGGCGCCGAAGCAGTCGTAGACCGTGCAGCCGCGGTAGCCGCTCGGCCTTAGCTTGCTATGGATGCCGCAGCGATAATCGTCGCGCAGCTCCGGGCAAGGCTGCCCGGCCGCCTTGTCCTTGGCGAAGTCGCTCGATGCGGCGAAAGGCAGCGCCGCGCAGCATAAGCCGAAGCAGCTCTCGCAGTCGGCTCGCAGATGGCTTAAGGGGATGATCTCCCTATCGTTGGCCTCTGCGGAGGGAATGTCAGGCATTGGAATTCCTCTTTCTTCTTCGTGGTGGGAGGCTTCTTCGCTCTAAGAGCCTCCGATCGTAAGTCGAGTATAACAGATCGGAGGCGGGGTGTAGATGAGAATTGCTTCATAGGCAAGGAGTAAGGGGCTGGTGATGTAGGCGATGCTGAGAATATTTCCAAGCCTCCTCCGTCATTGAGATCGTAAGGCATATCGTATATGATGTTCTGAGAAAATACGATAAAGAGAGCTGAATCGCTGTGAACCCACAAGAGCTTCAATTTACGATGCCTCCCGAATGGACGGAACACGAGCGCACGTTCATGTCCTGGCCGGTGAAGGATTCGATGGTATACCCCGAAGACCACGAGGAGGTCTGCGCCGGCTACGCCCAGATCGTGAAGGCGATCGCCGAGTTCGAGCCGGTATCCGTGCTCGTCAACGCCGCCGACGCGGAGCTGGCGCAGCGTTATCTGGACCAGTCCAATATCGAACTGGTCGTTATCCCGCACAGCGACGCTTGGCTGCGGGACAACGGCCCGACCTTCGTCGTCGGCAAGGACGGAGAGCTCGCGGGCGTGAACTGGAAGTTTAACGCCTGGGGCGGCAAGTACGCCCCTTGGGATCTGGACGATGCGGTCGCGCCGCAGATTCTGGATCGCGTCGGCGCCCGCCGCTTCGACGCTCCTCTCGTCATGGAGGGCGGTTCCCTGCATGTCGACGGGGAAGGCACCGTCATCACGACGGAAGAGTGCCTGCTGAACCCGAACCGCAACCCGGAGCTGAGCCGCGAGGAGGTCGAGGAGAACCTGAAGAAGTTCCTTAACGTCCGTAAGGTGATTTGGCTGAAGCGCGGGTTGGACGGCGACGAGACGGACGGCCATGTCGACAACATCGCATGCTTCGCGGCTCCCGGCAAGGTGATCATCCAAGTATGCGAAGATCCTTCCGACGAGAACTATGCGATTACGCAGGAGAACCTGCGGATCCTGGCGGAGGAGACGGACGCGAAGGGGCGCAAACTGGACATCGTCAAGATTCCCCAGCCTCCGAAGGCCATGTTCGAGGACAGCCGTCTGACGCTAAGCTATCTTAACTTCTACTTCGTGAACGGCGGCATCGTGCTGCCGGTATTCGGCGGTCCGGCGGCGGAAGCCGACCGCGAGGCGGAGCGGATCCTGCAGGCGACGTTCCCGAACCGCAAGATCCGGACGGTAGACGGAATGGCCATTATCAAAGAAGGCGGCAACGTGCATTGCACGACGCAGCAAATGCCGCGACAAGGAGGAGCAGCCAAGTGAGAAAAGTAACCGTAGCGGCCACGCAGATGGCTTGTTCCTGCAACATTGAGGAGAACATCGCCAAGGCGGACAAGCTCGTGCGCGAGGCAGCCGCCCAAGGCGCCCAGATCATCCTCATTCAGGAGCTGTTCGAGACGCCGTACTTCTGCCAGAAGGAGAAGTCGGACTATTACGTATACGCGACGGAGCTGGAGAACAACAAAGCGGTGAATCACTTCAAGAAGGTCGCCAAGGAGCTTCAAGTGGTGCTGCCGATCAGCTTCTACGAGAAAAAGAACTACGCCCGTTACAATTCCCTCGCGGTCATCGACGCGGACGGTTCCGTGCTTGGAACGTATCGCAAAAGCCATATTCCGGACGGACCGGGGTACGAGGAGAAGTTCTACTTCAATCCGGGAGATACGGGGTTCAAAGTGTGGAATACCCGCTATGCGAAAATCGGCGTCGGCGTCTGCTGGGACCAATGGTACCCGGAAGCGGCGCGCTGCATGGCGCTCATGGGAGCGGAGCTTCTGTTCTACCCGACGGCGATCGGCTCGGAGCCTCAGGACGGCTCGATCGATTCGAAGGATCACTGGCAGATGTGCATGCGCGGCCATGCCGCGAGCAACCTGATGCCGGTCATCGCCTCGAATCGCGTCGGGGAAGAATCGGACGACGATTCTTCGATCACCTTCTACGGCTCCTCCTTCATCGCCGGCCCGCAGGGCAACCTGGTGAAGGAAGCGGGGCGCGCGGAGGAGACGACGCTCGTGGCCGAATTCGACCTCGACCAGCTGGAGGTTCAACGCATCGAATGGGGGATTTTCCGCGATCGGCGTCCCGACCTGTATCGCGTCATTGCCTCCTACGACGGAAGCACGATGATCTAAACAAAGCAAAAGCCGAGTTCCCCCGTTCGGGAGAAACTCGGCTTTTATTTTATTGGGATCAGTGCTCGTCGTCCTCGTCCACCTTCACGCCGAGCGCCTTGTTGCGCTCTTTGAACTTGGAGTTATGCGAGGAGACGTAAGCGACCTTCTCGGCATCGGGCTCGATATAGAGCTTGGCGCTGTTGAGCGCAAGCACGGCATCGGTGAACGTTCCCGCGATCAGCCGCACCTTGCCGCCGTGATCGACGAAGTCGCCCGCCGCGAATACTCCCGGGATGTTCGTCTGCAGGCCCGGACCGACTTTGGCGTTCCATTCGGTCATGTCGAGCCCCCAGTCCCTCACGGGGCCGAAGTTGTAGCGCAAGCCATGGCTGACGACGACCGCGTCGACATCGATGCATTCGCTCTCTCCGCTCTCGATGTAAGAGATCGTCACCTGGTCGATATCGCAGCCGTTCTTGCTGTGCAGGGAATCGACGACGCAAGGGGTGAGAACTCTGGCCGAGGATTCCTTCATTTTGGCGACGTTCCGTTCATGCCCGCCGAACTTGTCGCGGCGATGGACGACCGTGAGGCTCTTCGCGATCGGCTCGAGCGCGTTCGCCCAGTCTACCGCGGAGTCGCCGCCTCCGGAGATCAGGACGCGCTTGCCGCGGAAGACCTCCAGCTCCTGCACGGTGTAGTGCAGGTTGGAGACTTCGAAGCGGTCGGCTCCTTCGATCTCCAGCTTCGCGTGCTCCAGGATGCCGTAGCCGATGGCCAGGACGACGGTTTTGGACCAATGGCGCTCCCCGTTAGCCGAAGTAAGCAGCAGCGTTCCGTCCGCCTGGCGCTCGAGCTTCACGATCTGCTGGCCGAGCACGATCGTCGGATCGAAGGTCATGGCCTGCTGCTTCAACTGCTCGATCAGCTTGCTGCCGAGAGTCGGGGTTAGGCCCCCCACGTCCCAGATCATCTTCTCCGGGTAAATGAGGATCCGGCCGCCCAGCTGGTCGTTGGCATCGATCAGCTTCGTCTTCAGATCCCTCATGCCGCTGTAGAATGCCGTATACATTCCGGCGGGGCCTCCGCCGATTATCGTCACGTCGTATAGCTCAAGCTGTTCGTTCACGTGTCGGTCCTTCTTTCCGTATAGGAATCGCCTTCGTTAAGGCAATATAGTTCGAAAGGTATACCTCTATTTTATTGATAATAATTATCATCGTCAATGAGGAAGGCGAATAATATTTGACAAAACGGCGAAGCGCCCTGCTTTGAAAGGGCGCTTCGCCGTTTTGCGCGGTTGACTTGCCGTACGGAGGGCCGGAAATTCGGTTGAAGCTACAGCCCGGCCTCGACCGGGAACCTCCGTTCCGAAGCCTCGGATTCGAGCAGAACGCGCTGGATCGGGTAGGCCAACTTGATCCCTTCGCTTGCAAGCACTTCGAGAATCATGAAGTTGATGTCCTGGCGGATTCTCGTGTGCTCGACCCACACCGTCGTATTCGTGAAGAAGTAAATAAAGATGCCGAGCGAGCCCTGCATGAATTCGTTAAACCGAACCATGACGAGATCGGGGTGGATCTCATCGTTCAGGCGAAGCTCCATCTCGATGCGGGAGACGGCTCTTTCGAGAGCGACCGGATCCGTATCCAGGGCGACTCCGAACGTATACGTCACGCGGCGCTTGCCCATTCGGCTCCAATTCGTGATCGGCTGGCTGGCGAGCGTGGCGTTCGGCACCGTCACGACGGAATCGGCGAACGTGCGGATTTTGGAGCTGCGGAACGTGATGTCCTCCACGAAGCCTTCGACGCTTGGAGTCAGAATCCAATCTCCCTTGGAGAAGGGCTTCTCCGTGATGATGACGATTCCGCCGATCACGTTGCTAAGGGTATCCTTGGCCGCCAAGGCGACGGCCAGGCTGCCAAGCCCCATGCCGGCGACGACTCCGTTCACGTTGAAGCCCCAGTCCGTCGCGATCGCCGCCAGCGCCAGCGCGCCGATAAGGAAGCGGATGACCTTGGAGAGGAAAGGAATGAGCATGCTCGATTCGTCCTTGCCAAGCCGCCGGTAGATCGATTGAAACACGGCGGAGGAAACCGCGGCGATATTGTACAATGCCCAGCTAGCGAAGAAGACGGCGAGGCTCCGGACGATTTTTTGCAGCAGCGGTTCGTGCGCCCAACCGGAAGGAACGTAGAATTCCAACGCCGCATAGATTCCGATCAGCAGAAACAGGGCATGGGAGGGCTTGCGGACGGAGTTCATCCACGAGGCCGAATCCTCCCCATGAGCCCAACGGCGCAGCAGCCTCGGCAACAGCAACCTGGTGAAGAACAGGCTGATTAGATAGAAAAGAAAAACGATGCCGAGCGCGATCAGCAGCTCTTTGCCCCGAATGCGGTCAATGAATGTTTCGAGCCAATCCATAAGCGATTCCTCCCTAAAGCCGATAATGGATGACGAATGCCGTTAGGGATGTACCGCTTACTTGGTCATTCGAATAGCTACTTGTCATGTCGATTTAAGTAATTTATTCTTTAAAATTCCGAGAGAGAGATAAAGCATATTCAGCTCTTCTTGCTCCATGTTCTCGAAGGATCTTGCGAGATCTTCGGCGTCTTCGGGAACGGTGAGAAGCTTCGCTCCCTCTTCGGTCAAATTAATGAAGTGGCTTCTGCGATCGTCAGGGTTTTCTATTCGATCGACTAGCCCCCTCTTTACCAATAAGTCGATAATATAGGTCATGGATGCGGCCTTGAGGGACAGATGATTAGCCAAGTGAATGGAGGAGCAATCCTTCTGGTGGTGAACGATGTTCAAGACCGAAAACTGGTTGAGCGATAAATCGTTTTTCCTTAGATGTTCGGCAAGCTTCCGTACGCGCTGGCTGGAGAAGTGCTTGGATATTTGATTGTACATCTGAACGATCATGTCGGGACTGACTTGGAATTCCGTGCTCAATGACGTCACCTGCTTTCAACGGATCAGAATCATTTTAATTCAAGCCTTCTAAGCTGTAAAATAAAAATCCTTTTAAAATACGCCTTTATCTCCTATTTTACTTAGAATTTACGAAATAAGGCACCTTTGTCTACTCTCGTTTTACATTCGTTTAGCGCCGTTCTCCGGGGTTGTTGACCCGAGATTGCCCGTATTGGATAATGGGAAGCATGGTTGTAATCGACATCGAGAAAGCGAAGTGTGGCAATGTTTGCGAAAATAAACGGAACTCGTCTTTATTTCGACATCGAAGGGTCGGGGTATGTGCCGGTGAAGGACCGGATGGTCCATCGGCCCGTTCTATTCGCCGTACACGGCGGGCCGGGCAGCGACCATTCCGATTTCAAGCCGTGGCTTACCCCTCTTACGGAACACGTTCAGATCGTCTACGTCGACCAGAGGTGCAACGGGCAATCCGAACGCGTCGATCCCGCGACGTGCACGCTGGAGCAGCTTGCCGACGACCTTGAGGAGCTTCGCCGTTATTTGGGCTTCGGGAGGATCAGCGTGCTGGGACATTCCTTCGGCGGAATGGTCGCCCAGGTATACGCCACGAGGCATCCAGAATCGCTGGATAAGCTCCTGCTCGTCAATACGGCTCCTAGCAAGGATTTCTACCCGGCGGCTTTGGAGTATGCAAGCCGGGCGGCGACGGCGGAGCAGCTGGCCGTCATCCCCGAGCTGTTCGAAGGAAGAATAGAGGACGACGCTCATCTGGTCAGATGGTGGGATATTTGCTACCCTCTCTATTTCCACGTTCAGGATGAGGTCGTGATGCAGGAGACGGGCAACCGCCCGATCGGATCCCTGGAGGTTGCGAATCATACCTTTAAGCACTTTATTCCGAATTACGACGTACGAGACAAGCTGCCGCGTCTCCGCGTGCCGACTCTTATCGTGGGAGCGAGATACGATTGGATCACCCCGATCTCCCAATCCGAGGAGATGCACAGGCTGATTCCGGGCTCCAAGCTCGTTGTATTCGAGCAGAGCGGGCATATGCCGTTTATCGAAGAGCATGCTTCCTTCCTTAATAAAGTAACCGACTTCCTGAAGAGCGATTCGACGGGAGAATCGGGTCTATGACGACGCTGCGGGAATGGAGAGCTTACCGGGAGCAATCGGCGGCAGGTCCCCAAGGGGATCTGTCGATGATTGCTCTTTATTCCGTCGACCGTCCGGGAACGTTGGAAGGCCTTCCGGGCGTCTGGGCGCCGCTCGCTCCGGGCCTTCCGGGGCTGACGCTGTCCGCGGAGGCGAAGGACGGCATAACGGCCGATGGCGTTATCGTGGACGGAACCGTGACGCTGTCGGTCGACAAGATGCTCGTGAAGCTGTCGGACAGGCTTACCGCCATGGCGACCGAGCAGCCGGGCTCGGATCATCTGCTGGAAGTATGGGATTCCGCGGCGGAAAATCTAGAGGGCTATGAAGGGATTTCCTTCTATCCGGAGGATCCCCGCTGGGCGATTCGCGGCGAGTTCGTCTCGGGCGGGGAAGGATGCACGGTCGGCTTCGCCCACCAATCCGACCGGGAGGGAGCGACCCGGAAGCATCGTTCCCCCGGAGACATTCGGATCGAAGTGGACGGGGAGCCTTACGTGCTTACGCCGTTCTTGTCGGGAGATTCGCTGATCGTCGTGTTCGGCGACCGGACGAACGGGAACGAAACGTATGAGATGGGTCGAATGGCGATCGTGACGATGGAGGAAGGGGGCGTCGCCGTCCTCGACTTCAACCGGGCGTTCCTGCCTCCTTGCGCCTTCTCGTATGCGTTCAATTGCCCGATGCCTCCCCGCAACAACCGTTTGCCCTTCGCGGTAGAAGCGGGCGAGAAGCAGGTTTTGCGAAAGGGAATCCAATATTTTCCTAAGTAACAACTGTAAATACGATAAAGAACTAGTTTATAAATAGGATTTTGTAATGAATTTTTATAAGTTTTCTTAGCCATGCATTTCGGGACAAGTAACGAATAGAGAGCCGAAATCCCAGTCGTGGCGCGGTTCCTTTCATTCCGTCGGGAAAATTAGGAAGAGAGAAATTGTATTGACTTTTTAGACAAACGTCTTACTATTATTAAAGCATAGTAAGATCATGGGGATTAATAAAAGGGAGTGCACAAATGAGAGCTAGAGGGTCTAAGAAGGTTTCGCTCGCCATCCTGATCATTGCGGTATTGACGATTCTATCCGCGTGCAGCGGCAATAATAATGCGAGTACGAACGCGGAAGGCTCTGCGAGCCAACCGGCCGCAGGCGGCAAGAAGACGGTAAACATCGGCGTTACCTACGCGCCGAGCGGCATTAACCCTCTCGCTCCCGTCGGCTTGGTGTCGACCTACGTGGCGGGACTGATGTACCCTCCGCTCATGGAGATCGACTCCGATCTGACGTACAAGCCGATGCTGGCGGATTCGATCGAGACGACGGACAACGCGACGTTCACCGTTAAGCTGAACGAGAACGCGAAGTGGACCGACGGTACTCCGGTAACGGCCGACGACGTAATTTATACGCTTAAATTGATGAGCAACCCGGCGATCGCGTCGAACTTCGCTTACATCTTCGCCAGCCTGGAAGGCCTCGACGATGCGGGCTATCTGCCAGAGGGTCAGTCCGAAATCTCCGGCGTCGCCAAGGTAGACGACCACACGCTGACGATGAAAACGAAGGCTCCCACGACTCTGGACATTTTCAAAGACACGATAGGACGCAACCTGATGACGCTGCCGCAAGCCGCGCTGAAGGATATCGCTCCGGAAGACCTTAACAAGAGCGACTTCATGCAGAAGCCGACCGTAACGAGCGGTCCGTACAAGCTCGTGGACATCGACCGCGACCATTACGTGACGATGGAGGCGAACAAGGATTACTTCCGCGGCGCTCCCAAGATCGAACAGCTGAACTTCAAGGTCTTGCAAGGCACGGCCATCGCGGCTCAACTGCAGAGCGGCGAGATCGACATGAACATTCCTTCGGCGGGCGTCATTCCGATCGAAGATTACGAGAAGGTTCAAGGGCTTGGCAACGTAACGACGACGGAAGGCACTCCGCTGGCTACTCAATACATGTACATCAACGAGAAGGTCGTTCCGGACGCGAAGCAGAGACAAGCGATCTCTTACGCGATGAACCGCGAGCTGATCGTCGAGAAGCTGCTTAAGGGCGCCGGCGAAGCCGTGGACGGCTACTTCAACAGCACGAGCCCGTACCTGAGCGAGAATATCAAGCCGGTCGGCTACGATCCGGAGAAGGCGAAGAGCCTGCTGCAAGAGTCCGGCTGGGATTCCGGCAAGCAGCTGACGATGTCCGTCCTGTCCGGCGACGCTACGCTGGAGCAAGCGGCCCAAATCATCGCCGAGAACCTGAATGCCGTCGGCGTCAAAGTAAACATCCAAATGCTCGATCTGGGAACTCTGCTCGACAAGCTCGTGAGGATGGAATACGATCTGGGCATTCTGACGGTATCCTTGACTCCGATCAATCCGCTGCCGGATATCGCTTATTTCCTGAACGAAGGCAATCCGAACGGCTATAAGAACGCGGAAGCCGAGAAGCTGATCGCGTCGATCGGCGCCGAAGTGGACGAAGCGAAGATCAAGGAATCGTACGGCAAGCTGCAAGAGATTATCGCGCAGGACGTTCCGATGCCGTCGATTTACGCGACGAAGGCGCTTGGCGCGGTCAACAACCGCGTGACGGGAGCGACGCCGAAGGACTTCGGAATGTTCATCAACGTCTACGAATGGGATATTAAGTAAGAAAGGAAGGGGGCGCCGCCCCCCTTCTTTGCAGGAAATGGAGGCGATCGCGATGGATAGCTTATTGGCCGTTACCGATCTCCGAACGTCGTTCGATACGGATCAGGGGCAGGTTGTGAGCGTCGATCGCGTCAGCTTCGATCTCAAGGCCGGCGAGACTCTGGCGATCGTAGGGGAATCCGGCTCCGGAAAGAGTGTCACGGCGTTGTCCATCATGCGGCTGCTCGGGAAGGGCAGCCGCATTCAGGATGGCGAGATTCGGCTTGAAGGCGAAAATATACTCGAGCTGGACGAGAAGAAGATGAGGGATGTTCGCGGGAATCGGATATCGATGATTTTCCAGGAGCCGATGACCTCGCTTAACCCCGTTTTTACGATCGGCAATCAGCTGATGGAGGCGATCCGTCTTCATCTGAACCGGGACAAGAGGCAGGCAAAGGCCCATGCCGTCGAGATGCTGAGGAAGGTCGGGCTGCCGAGACCTGAGCAGATCATGGACGAGTATCCGTTCGCGCTCTCCGGCGGGATGAGGCAGCGGGTCATGATCGCGATGGCGCTGGCGTGCCGCCCGAGCGTATTGATCGCGGACGAGCCGACGACCGCATTGGATGTCACCGTGCAAGCCCAGATAATGCGGATCATGAAAGAGCTGTGCGCGGAAGCGGGCACGGCGATCGTTCTGATCACGCACGATCTGGGCGTCGTGGCGGAGATGGCCGATCGCGTCTTGGTCATGTATGCCGGCCAGGTCGTCGAAGAGGCCGACGTGTTCACCCTGTTCGACCATCCGAGGCACCCCTACACGCAAGGGCTGCTGCGCTCCGTGCCCCATCTGGATTTGGACGACGAGGACGATCTGCAGTCCATTCCGGGGGCGGTTCCGGCGCGCTATCATTCGATGCAAGGCTGCCGGTTCCATAACCGTTGCCCCTTCGCGACGGACAAGTGCGCGGCGGAGCTTCCTCCTCTCTTCGAGACGCAGGAAGGGCATAAGTCGCGCTGCTGGGAGATCGAAGCGGCAACGGCTCGCTGGGAGGAGGCGAAAGCGTTATGAACGAAGGATGGAAGGAACCTCCCCAATCGCCTTTGCTCGTTCTGGAGAATCTGAAGAAGCATTATCCGATCAAGCGCGGCTTGCTGAACCGTACATCCGATTACGTTAAAGCCGTCGACGGGGTCGATCTGAACATTATGCCCGGGGAAACCTTGGGCCTCGTCGGGGAGTCGGGCTGCGGCAAATCGACGATCGGCCGATCGATCGTAGGGCTCGAACGCCCGACGGACGGACGAATTAGGTTCCAAGGAGCCGACATCTCCAAGCTGTCCGGCCGGGAGATGATCCGGCTAAGGTCGCAAGTGCAAATCGTCTTCCAAGACCCGTATTCTTCGCTGAACCCTCGCAAGACGGTAGGCAGCTTGATCGCGGAGGCGGTTAGGGTGCACCGGGTCGTGCAGCCGGGCGAAGTAGACGCCGAGGTCGATCGGCTGCTGGACCTCGTCGGGCTTCCGAAGAACAGCAAGTCGAGATATCCCCACGAGTTCTCCGGGGGTCAGCGGCAGCGGGTCGGAATCGCCCGGGCGCTTGCGCTGAAGCCGAAGCTGATCGTCTGCGACGAGCCGGTATCCGCGCTCGACGTCTCGATTCAGGCGCAGGTTCTGAACCTGCTCAAGCAGCTGCAGAAGGAATTGAACCTGACGTATTTGTTCATCGCCCATGGTCTGGGCGCCGTCCGGTACATCAGCGACCGGATCGCGGTCATGTATCTGGGCAAGGTCGTCGAAGTAGGGCCGACGAAGGAGATCTTCCGCAACCCGAAGCATCCCTACACGAGAGCGCTTCTGGATTCCTACCCGATCGCAAACCCGCATCTCCGCGATCGGGAGAGGATCGTGCTGGAGGGCGATGTCCCGAGTCCGGTCAATCCGCCGAGCGGATGCCGGTTTCATACGCGCTGCCCGATGGCCCAGGCGCAGTGCCGCCAAGAGGAGCCGAGGCTGGCGGGCGAGGGTTCGCATTCTGCCGCTTGCTTGTTCTCCCATTGATGAAGATCCGAGGTGCTTGAGTTGTATAATTACGTAATGCGCCGCATCCTGATCGCCATTCCGGTGCTGTTCGGGGTGACGGTCATCAACTTCATCATCATGAAGATGGCGCCGGGCAATCCCGTCGACATGCTGGTGAACCCGAAGCTTCCGGCCGCCGCGGCGGAAGCGAAGCGGATCGAGCTCGGCCTCGACGCCCCCGCTTACGAGCAATACTGGAACTGGCTCCGAAATCTGGTGCTTCACGGGGATCTCGGATACTCCATGATTACTTACGAGCCCGTGACCCGGATGATCGGAGAGAAGCTGGGTCCGACGCTGCTCTTGATGGGAATTTCGCTTGCGCTGGGCTTGGCGATCGCTGTTCCGCTCGGGGTGATCAGCGCGGTCCGGCAGTATTCGAAGCTGGACTACGCCGTCGTCACGCTGTCGTTCCTCGGCATCTCGGTTCCGAACTTTTTCCTGGGGCTAGGACTCGTTTATATTTTTGCGCTTAAGCTGGATTGGCTTCCGACAAGCGGCATGACCGAGCTCGGAAGCGGCGGCGGCTTCGCGGACGTGCTGACTCACCTGATTCTGCCTTGCGTCGTCCTTACCGCGAACGTGACGGGACGGACCATCCGCTACGTCCGCTCCAGCATGCTGGAGATCGCCGGGCAGGATTATTTGCGCACCGCCCGCGCCAAGGGCTTAAGGGAAGCTCTGGTGGTCAATAAGCACGCGATGCGGAACGCCCTTATTCCTATCGTAACGATTCTCGGCATGGAGATCCCGATCCTGTTCGGGGGTGCCGTCGTCATCGAACAGATTTTCTCCTGGCCGGGGATCGGCCAGCTGACCTTGTCCTCGATCATGAGCCGGGATTATTCCACGATCATGGGGCTGAACCTGGTGGCGGCGGTCGTCGTTATCTTCGCGAATCTGCTCACGGACATCGTTTACGCCCTAGCCGATCCGCGCATCAAACATAGTTACCGGGGAGCGGCAAGGTCATGAATTTATTCAGAAGGTATATCGGCGTCAAGCGGCAGCCCGACATCGATCCGATCGGGCTCGACTTCAAGGGAGAGGGCGAGCCCAAGGGAGCGTTCTGGCGCCGTTTCCGGAAGCACAAGCTGGCGGTCGCGGGATTGTTCGTCATCGGCCTTATGGCGATCTGCGCCGTTCTGGCTCCGTGGATCGCTCCGTATTCTCCGAATGCCTTAACCGATTCGTTCGGCGAAGGGCCTAGCTGGAACCACTGGCTGGGCACCGATCAAGTGGGCCGGGACGTGCTCAGCCGCATCATCTATGCGGCTAGGGTTTCGCTCTCCGTCGGGATCGCGTCCGTCCTCATCTCGGCGGCGATCGGCACCTTGCTCGGTCTGGTCTCTGGCTACTTCGGCGGTTGGATCGACGGTCTCATCATGCGGATTACCGACATGTTCATGTCTTTCCCTTACATTATGCTCATCCTTGTCGTCTCCAGCATCATCGGCCCGGGACTTGCGAACATCATCCTGATCCTCGGCTTCCTGGGGTGGCCGGGCGTCGCGCGCCTCGTACGGGGCAGCGTCCTGGCCATCAAGCAAACGGAGTATATCAAAGCCAGCGTGGCTCTAGGCTATAAGACTCCTAGAATCCTGTTCAACCACATTCTCCCGAACGCGATGGCGCCTCTGCTCATCTACGCGACCTCGGGAGTGGCAGGGGCGATTCTGGACGAAGCCGCGCTCAGCTTCCTGGGGCTCGGCGTTCAACCGCCGACGCCAAGCTGGGGCAACATGCTCGCGAGCGCTCAATCCCTGACCGTGCTGACCGACAAACCGTGGCTGTGGGTCGCGCCGGGAGTCATGATTATCCTGAGCGTGCTGTCAATCAACTTTATCGGCGATGCCCTTCGCGATGCGATGGATCCGAAGAACCGAAAGTAGAACGGCGATAAAAGAAGAGGCCATTCCTTCATCCTCGAGAGGATGCGGGAATGGCCTCTTGCGCTTGCTTGGAGGGGGGATCACCGGCTTTGCCGTTCGGCCTTCTTCGCGTATTCTTCCGGCGACATCCCTAGCAGCGCTTTGAAGTCTTTGATAAAGTGCGCTTGGTCATAATATCCGAGACTTTGGGAGAGCTCGGCCCAATTCATGGCGCCGCCCTTCTCCAGCCGTTCCGCCGCCTCCTGCAGCCGGAACCGCTTCAGCACCCACTTCGGACTTACGCCGACGTAGCGGCTGAAGAGGCGCTGGAGGGATCGGACGCTCAGCCCGTAACGGTCGGCCACGTCCTCCACCCGCAGGGCGTTCCGGTCGTCGATCACCGATTGGACGATTCGGTTCGCGAGCTCCGCCTGCTCGTCCTTTTCCGGCAGCCGGTCGAGAAGGAAGCGCTCGATACGCCTAGCCCGCGTCTCGTCGTCCGGAAGCTCCCAGAAGCCCTCTTCGAGCGCCGCGGCTTCCGCCCCCAAAGCTTCCGCGCAGTCCATCCGGTTCCCGGTCAGCTTCGCGAGCTCCTGCCTCCAATACGGATAGAAGCCTCCGGGACGGAACTTCACGCCGACGCTCTCTCCGAACCCCTTCAGATGCCTCGTATAGGAGGGGTGGGGAACGCCGTACACCCACGAATTCGTGCCCGTCCAGTCGTTCTCGAACACCCATTGGACGCTTGGGTAGGAGAGAATATTCTGATGGAAGTCGGGCTTGTCCCTGAGATCCCAGCGAACGAGCCAATAATGCTCGACTAGCGAAGCCAAAGCGGGATCGGGCTCGTATCGGGCCAGCGTAAAGTTGCGGAAGCCTTCGTCGGCTTGGACGATGCCTCTCGTCGTCCGGAGCTTCGCTTCTCTCATTCGGGCATTCCTCCTCGAACGGAATGTTGTCGCGAATTTACAATACAATCCTGCATGATCATCCTATAGTAGAGATTACCAGCGCGCCGCTGGACAAGCAAACAAACTCTTATAGCCAGAATGGAGGAAGATAGCGATGGAAGATCTCAAATACACGATCTATGTCAATGCCGAGCCGGAGGAAGCATGGAAAGCCTTCGTCACGCCGGAAGGAGTCCGCGCGCTCTTCTTCGGCTCCGTGCTGAACTCCACCTTCGAGATCGGTGCTCCTTACGAATACGTAGGTCCGGGCAACGACGGGGAGAACACGGTGCACGTCTACGGCACGGTGCTCGAATTCGAGCCGGGCCGCCGGATGAGCTACACGGAGCATCCCGGCCCCTCCTATCGGGAGAACCACGCCGAGCTCGAGACGAGGGTAACGTTGACTCTGGAGAAGGTCGGGAACGCGACGAAGCTTACGCTCGTCAACGATCGCTGGCCGGACGGCCATCCTTCCTACGAGAGCACCAAAGAGAGCTGGCCGATGATCCTAAGCAACGCCAAGTCTTGGATCGAGACGGGCAAGACGATGGATTTCGGCTGGTAAACGATTAACGAAGCGTATCCTTCACCGGCTAAAGCAAACGCAATCGCGCATTCGAACGAGCTCAACGCCAACAAGGGTTGCCCTGCCGCCTTCCTGAACGGACGGCGGCAGGGCAACCCTTGCTCTATGTTTGCGCTACGTAGCCGCAACGAGCAAGCTCTTCAAGTGGTAGGAGATCGTCTCCATCAGTTCCTTCCGGTCGAGCCGTTCCGAGAACGTGGTATGGTGAACGACGAGCCCGTCGAGAAGAGCGTGAAGCCTTCTCGCCTCTAGGACGACGTCGATGCCGTCCCGGGCCAGCTTCCGGTCGACGAGTACCTCGATCAACCTCCGTATGGCGCGCGCTAATTCTTCGTGAACCTCCAGGCTTAGTTCCCGAACGGATGGATCGGAGACGGCCTTGCCCGCGAAAGCGAGCCACACCTCCGATTCCGCGAGGCGCTCTTCGTCGAGAGGAGCCATCTCCGCCAAGATAAGCTCGATATCCGACAGCGCATCTCCGCTAAGCGGGAGGGATTGGATCCGCAGCCGCACGCGCTTCGAAATCAACCGCATGGCATAAGAGAGCAGCTCGTCCTGCGAATCGAAGTAATGGCGCAGCGAGCCGAGGGAGATTCCCATCTCGTCCGCGATCCGGCGCACGGAGACGCCGTCCAGGCCCTCGCGGCGGATGACCTTCCAGGCGGCTTCGGCTATTTGTTCTTTTCTTTTCTCGTGATCGACGATTTTAGGCATGTCTTTATTATAGCACGCTTGTATTTTAATACAACTGTGTTATAATAACCAAAACCAATAATTTGGAAGCAAGGGGGAATCTAAAGATAATCGCGTTTATCATTGGCTGCGAAATCGCATTCTGGGTGTTTATCGTCGTCGGCTTGGTGTTCCGTTACATGCTGCGCATGCCCAAGCCCGGCGCCGCCCTTCTCCTATGCACTCCTCTCATCGATCTTGCCTTGCTCGTCGCGACCGTTATTCATTTGAACGGAGGAGCGGAGGCCGACTTCACGCATGGGCTTGCCGCGATCTACATCGGCGCTTCGATCGCGTTCGGCCATTCGATGATCCGCTGGGCGGACGAGAGGTTCGCGCATCGCTTCGCGGGAGGGCCGCCGCCGCGGAAGAAGGCCAAGCACGGGACCGAGCATGCCCGCTCGGAGCGGCAAGCTTGGCTGAAGCATCTGCTGGCATGGGCGATCGGCTGCGCCTGCCTTCTCGGGATGATTCTCATGGTCGGAGATGCCGATCGTACGGAAGCCCTTCTTCAGGTCGTCCGGATTTGGTCGATCATCCTCGGCATCGACTTCCTGATCAGCTTCAGCTATACGCTTTGGCCGCGCAAGAGCAAGGAGACAGTCTGAACGGGCTGTCTTTTTTTTCGCATAGATTCGGGTGTTGACATTGACGTTGCGTAAAGGTGTATCGTTACCTTGTCGGGAGGCGATCGAATGGAATATACGATACAGAAGCTCGCGCGGATGGCGGGGGTAAGCACGAGGACCCTGCGATATTACGACGAGATCGGCCTGCTTGCGCCGGCGAGGCTGAATTCGTCGGGGTATCGCATCTATGGCCGGCGCGAGCTGGAGCGCCTGCAGCATGTCCTGTTCTATCGCGAGCTTGGGGTCGACCTGGATACGATCGGTCGGATCGTGAATTCAGCCAGCTTCGATGGCACGAAGGCGCTGTACGAGCACCGGGAGAAGCTTCTCGACAAACGACGCCAGCTTGACTCTCTCCTCGAGAACGTGGAGAGGACGATCGCGCTGGCCGAAGGGAGAGGGACGATGAGCGATCAGGAGAGATTCGAAGGCTTTAAGCGGCAGATGATCGAAGATAACGAGAAGAGATACGGCGAGGAAATCCGCCGGAAGTACGGCGAGAAGACCGTGGAGGAATCCAATCGGAAGCTGATGAGCATGACGAAGGAGCAGCACGACGAGGCAACCCGGCTGGCGGAAGAAATTCATGAGGCTCTGGCGGAGGCTTACGCGACGGGCGATCCGGCGGGGGCCGAAGCTCAGCGGGCGGCCGAGCTTCATAAGCGCTGGCTGACGTTCTATTGGAACGAGTACAGCAAGGAAGCGCACGCCGGACTCGCCCAGATGTACGTGGACGACGAACGCTTCCGGGCCTATTACGACAAGGAACGGCCGGGAACCGCGGAGTTTCTTCGGGATGCCATTCATATTTTCACGGGGCAGAAATAAAGAGAAGGCCGGGAACGCTCCTGCGGGGAGGCTCTCGGCCTTCTTGCGTTATTCGTCGGCAATCTCGAGATAGATCGGGCAGTGGTCGCTGCCCAGAACGTGGGCGTCGATGCCGGCATCGACGATCGAAGGGGCAAGCCGCGAGGAGGCGATGAAGTAGTCGATGCGCCACCCGACATTCCGCTCTCTAACTTTCGGCATGTTGGACCACCACGTGTACGCGTCCTCCCGGTCGGGGTACAGGTGGCGGAACGTGTCGGTGAATCCGGCCGCGAGCAGCGTCGTCATTTTCCCCCGTTCCTCGTCCGTGAACCCGGAATTGCCGCGGTTGCCGCGCCAGTTCTTCAGGTCGATCTCCCGGTGGGCGACGTTGAGGTCTCCGCAGGCGATCACCGGCTTAACCTCGTCCAGCTTCCGAAGGTATGCGAGGAACCTGTCCTCCCACTCCATCCGGTAATCCAGCCTCGACAGGTCTCTCTTCGCGTTCGGCGTGTACACGGTAACGATGTAATGGTTCTCGAATTCAAGGGTGATGATGCGGCCTTCGGGCTCTTCGTCCTCCTCCATGCCGTAACGGACGGAGAGCGGCTTGCGCTTGGTGAAAACGGCCGTTCCCGAGTACCCCTTCTTCTGGGCGTAATTCCAATACTGCGAGTATTCCTCTCCCAGCTCGAGCTGGATCTGGCCGTCTTGCAGCTTGGTCTCCTGAAGGCAGAAGACGTCCGCGTCGGCTTCCTTGAAATAATCGAGAAACCCCTTGTTCACGCAAGCGCGCAGTCCGTTAACGTTCCAAGATATTAATCTCATGAATTCATGTCTCCCATGCGGAAGGCGGTTTACGCCTTCTTATTCAATTCGGCCTCGAAATATTCGCGCAGCTCGGCCAGCTTCTTCTCGTTGGTCATATCGACCTTGCCGGCGAGCACCTTCTCCGCGAGGAGCTCCCAGCTTGGCGTCAGCTTCTGCCCCTTCAGCATTCGAATGGCGTTCTTCACCAAGCGGCGCTCCTTCGCGTTCGAGTAGGTGTCCTTGAATCGTTGCTTGAGGCTCAGATCCAAATGGCCGAACACCTTGCGGAATACCTCCGCCGTCATGCGGGCATCGTCCAGCGCGCGGTGGGCGGAGCCCGACGCGTCGATCTCCAGGTCGGCCAGCGCCGCTTCGACGCTCACGTCGTTGGAGACTCCCTTGTAGCGGAGGTAACCCTTCAGAAGGTCGAAATAATCGGTAGTCATCCAGTAGGAGTCGTCCAGCTTGTGCATCCGCGTGTCGAAGACGATTCGCTTCATGTCCTCGCCGCCCCAAGTGAGAAGAAGGAAATTCTCGTTCGGCCCCAGCCACTCCCGGAACCGTTCGCTCACTTGAACGAAGCCGTCCGCCGCGTCGATCTCCTCCTGCTCGATCCCCGTCTTCTTCTTAAGGAAGCTGTTCAGCTTGGCAAAGTAGACGGGCTTGATCATCGAAGAGAATTCGTCCACGTAAGCAAGCGAAGAATTCAGCCGGACGGCGCCGATCTCGATGACCTCCATCGGAAGCTCGCTGGCGAATTTGCGCCCGTTGAATTCGATATCCAGAATAATGTAGTCCAATTCCGTTACCCCCGCGTGTCGTCGTGTTATTCATTGTAACAAATTCGGGATGCCGAAGGGTAGCTTGGACGCAGGCACGGAGATAAGGAAGGGAAAGCGAGGAGAAGCCTGGCGCGGAAGAGGAGGAGGGGGGAGAGGCGGGAGGAGAGCAGCTGGCTGCCAAGCGGAGCAAGCGCGTTCGTCAGAGCGCCGGCTCCGCAAGGTCGAGAAAAAGAACCAGCCGCCTGCCGACGGGAATCGATAAGGTGCGGATCCACGTCCGGGTGCTCAGGTCGGCGTATTTCGGGGACAGCTTGGACTCCGCGCGTCCTTCCGTCCGCGACAGGTGCGGGATGAAGTAGGGACGCCAGCTCCAATCCGAGCCTCGCGTTTCCGGCTCGCAATGCCAGCTTCCATCCTTGCCGCGAACGTGATTCGACGAGAGCTGGGTGCCGTTATCCAAGCACAGGTACACCCGCAGACAGGAAGCGTCCAGATGAGGAAGCCACTTCTCCAGGATGCGGTCCGCGGCGTCCGATTCCGGCCCGTTCGCGACTCCGACCCGCCCGCTCCGTTCCGCCTCTTCCAGCTCCGAGCCGATGGAGCTGGCGCCCATCGAACGGTAAAGCTCCCGTCCGCGATCCGTCCAATACTGCTCCGTCCGGTGCAGGAGCTGCCGGTGCCTCTCGAGCTCCTCTTCCAGGAGAGGAGAGAATTCTCCCGCGGAACGGAATTCCGGCTCCGCCGGAGAGAACAGGTAGCCCTGCACGTAGCGGGCGCCGATCTGAATCGCGCGTTGAAGATCCTGCCGAGTCTCGACTCCTTCGACCAGCAACGAGGCGCCGACCTGCTCGGCGAGCGTCGAGAACGAGCGAAGGACGCCCAGGTAGCCGTCGTGATTCGCGCTTCTCTTCATCAAGTGGATATCTACCTTAAGCAGGTGAGGCCGGATTTGGGCGATCCGGTCGTAGCTGCTGAAGTCGGAGCCGACGTCGTCGATCGCGATCCGGCAGCCGTGCTTGCGATAGATGTCGATGATCTCGTTCAATTCGAAGAAGGAGCCGCGGAATTCCTCTTCCGTGATCTCGATGCAGATCCGGCTCGGGTCGATGCCGTGACGGTCCAGGATCTGCAGGGTGTGAAGCTCTCCGGTCTGCTTATAGTGCCGATAGATCCAGGAGGGCTTAAGGTTGAGGAAAAGCGAAGGGGGAGCATCCGCGGAGCCCAGCTTGGAGACGGCCAACTCTCTCAGCAAGCGGTCGACGCGAATCTGCTCGGACACCGGGACGCGGGAATCCGTGAAGAAAGGGCCGAGACTGCGGACGGAATCGCCGTCGAGCTGGCGGCCGAGCACCTCGTAGCCGATAATTCGGCGGGTATCCAGCGCCAGGATCGGCTGGTAGAAAGCCGCTATCTGTTCTTCCGGCGGAGCGGGGGGCACAAGGCTCGCGGATGCATGTTCATTCATTGTGGCTCGATCCCCCTAAGCTTCGAACGTTAAATGGCCGCTGCGGTGATTGTTTTCTGCTATTGTAAAGGAAGTTGACGCGAATGAATAGTATATTTCGACTCTAAATGCTAAAATTCTCTATATATTCGACACATCGCGCACCGATTACGATAATTAATGGGCGGTTCGCCGTGAACATACGGACAAACGTAATTGTTGCGTTAGCTTATTTGACGAGACGGAAGGGGCGAGACAAGATGCTGGAGAAGGCGATCCGGCGGGAATCGTTCGAGTTGGTTCTTGGGGACGATCTCGTCGTGCGCGGCGAGGTTCGAGTTCGGGAGCTGCGGGAAGGAGAAGAAGGAAGGCCGGTTCTGATCATGGCCCACGGCTTCAAGGGCTTCAAGGATTGGGGATTTATCCCCTACGCGGCGGAGAGCTTCGCCAAAGGCGGATACGCGGTCATTGCCTTCAATTTCTCGTTGAACGGAGTGAGGGAGACCGATTACGACGAGCTGGAGAAGTTCGGGCGCAACACGTTCACCCGGGAGCAGGAGGACTTATCGGCGGTCGTAGAGGCGCTCCGGGCGGGAGAGCTTCCCTTGGCCGATTCCGTTCGCGCGGACGAGCTGTATCTGCTCGGATTCAGCCGGGGAGCGGCGACCGTGGATCTATATGCCGCGGCGCATCCGGACGTGAAGGGAATCGTCTCCTGGAACGGGAACGCGGTCTGCTACCTCTTCCCGGAAGAATTCCGGGAGAAGGTGCTTCGGGAAGGGATCGGCTACGTGTACGATGCCAGAACGCAGACGCAGATGCCGATCCGGGCCGGTTTGTTCGAGGACCTTGACCGGAACGGAGAGCGGTACCACATCTTGAATCAAATGGCGAAGCTGAAGCTTCCGGCCTTGTTCGTGCAGGGGGATCGGGATTTCGAGGCGATTCTTCAAGGCAGTCTCAGGCTGCGGGAAGCGGCCCCTCATCAGCGTCACGTTACGGTCGAAGGGGCGGACCACGCCTTCGGAACGGCTCATCCGTTCCGGGGAACGACCGCCGAGCTGGAGAAGGCGATCGAGGTTACGGCGCGGTTCCTCGAGGATTGCCGGTCCGGAACGTTTCGCGATTAAACGGGAAGGGGCTATCCCATCAGTCATTAAATGACTAGGGACGGCCCCTGATTTGAATCGGCATTTGCTGATGTGGAATTTAGGGAGCTGCAGGCTGCGATTTCATTCGCTTGCCTGTCGAGCTTTTGGATGCGCATCGGAAGGGCCTCGCTGGGCCGTTCAATGAAAGCAAGAAATCGTTTATGGGCATCCCCATCTTGTCATTCCAAGCGGGTTCCGATGCCCGTTCGTTCGGCTTGCCGTAAATAGTAGGCCGCGAGAGCGATGTCGAACGCGGCCATTCCCATCGGGTTGAAGAATACCGCTTCCTCCGGAGGATAGGCTTCCAGTCCTTTCTCCCAGACGACCTGCTTTAGAGTAAGGACGTCCTTCTCCGCAAGGCCGTGGAGAAGATGCAGCTTCTCGATGTCCGTGTTCTCCCGGCATACCTCGCGCCAGTCGTCGACCACGATCGCTCTCAAGAGCTTGACGCTGTCCGGCGCGTAATCCCTTAGGCTGACGTTAAGAAGCAGGGTTCCGGGACGAGCCGGCCGGTCGATGTATCTCTCGGGAGAAGTGGTGCAGGTGAGGAATACGTCCGAACGGTCGTAGACCTCTCTCCAGTCCGGGCAGATCCGGACTTGGCCGCGAAGCTCCGCCGGCAGCGTCTCCAGGGAGACGCCTCGGACGTCGAACGCCCGAATCTCCTCTAACCGGTCTCCGTAAACCGAATGAAGCATCTGCAGATGGGTCAGGCCGATCGGCCCCATGCCGACGATTCCGACCCGGAAGCGAGGAGCCGGTTCCCTCTTGCGGTTCAGATAGGCGTCCAGCATCACCCCGCTGACGGCCGCCGTGCGAATGGCGCTAAGCCGGCTGCTGCGAAGGAAGGCGACCGGCGCGCCGGTCGACGTATCGTTGAGAATAAGCGTGTTGTGCGCGCGGGGGAGACCCCGTTCCAGATTGCCGGGGAAGCTGGCGATCCACTTGATGCCGCTCGCCTCGACTTCTCCGCCGACGAAGGCGGGCATGGCGATGATCCGGTTGCGGAGATCCCGGAACCTAAGGTAGGGCTTCAAGGGCTGCACGAGCTCCTCGGTGCCTTGGTGCTTCAGCGCGGCCGAGACGATTCGCATGAGCTCCCGCCAGGGCGAGCCGATCCGGTCGATGTGGCTGTCGTTCAAGTAGATCACGGGCGCGCCTCACCGCCGGAGAAGGTGCCGGCGACGGATTCGTTGGCGAGGGGCTTCTCCGCAAGCCGTGCCGTCCATTCTTCGTTATAGACCGTATCCCAGTAACGGTCTCCCCTATCGACCAGGATGGCCGCGCATACGGACCCTGCCGGAATGTCGTCCTGGATCAGGCGAATCGCTTCCAGCACCCCGCCGGAGGACGCGCCGGCCAGGATCGATTCCGTCTTAAGCAGGTCGTGGCAGCCGCGAACGCAAGCGAGGTCGTCGACGTAGACCACTCGGTCGACCAGCTCGCTTCGCAGCTGCTTCGGCACGATCGCCGCGCCGAGTCCGGGCAGGCGTCTAGCGGCTCGTCCATCGCCGCCGAAGATGACGCTTCCCGCCGCGTCCACGGCGACGACCCGGGTCGGAAGCTTATCGTCGCGTATTCTCTCGGAGCAGCCCCTGATCGTTCCGCAGGTGCTCACTCCGCAGAATAAATAATCGATCCGGCCGAGCTCCTGCCGCAGCTCCGGCATCGTGGTCTCGTAGTGGGCCAGGTAATTGTCCGGATTCTCGTACTGATTCGTCCAGTAGCTGTCCGGGATCTCGGCGAGAAGCTCCTTCACCCGGCGAATCCGGGCCGGCAGGTATTCCCCGGTGTCCGGATCCGGCTTGTCGATCGTTTCGATCCGCGCGCCGAGACTGCGGATCAGGCGCAGATGATATGAGGTCGTGCGGGAGTCCAGCACGCAGATGAACGGAAGGCCGAGATAACCGCAGATCTGGGCCAAGCTGACCGCAAGATTGCCGGAGCTCGACTCGATGACGGTCGTTCGCGGGCCGATCTCTCCTCGTTTGATCGCTTGCTTCACCATATGAAGAGCCGTACGATCCTTGGCGCTGCCGCCCGGATTCATCAGCTCCAGCTTCGCGTATACCCGAAAAGGAGCATCCTTGAACATTTTCTTGAGAGGGACCAACGGAGTCCGGCCTATCGTCGCGGCTATGCCCTCGTTCAGTTCCAAAGTCCGAACACCTCAATTGTAATAAATCTTTTTGTGTTTGATAGAGCTTCCTTCCATAGAAGCGTTCTCGTCCAGGCGAAGCACCTGGAGCTCTTCCAGCAGCTTGCCTCGAATCATTCTCCCGATCTCGGGAATCCGGTCACACAAATCCAGCTCGATCCTGCGGAGCGTCGATTCGCCGGGGTCGCCGCCGATGTGCACGCGGAGCCGGTTGCCCGACACTTCGACCCGGACGATAGCCTGGCCGATATGGCGGAACACGACTTCCTCGATATCGTAGACGCTGATTTTCTCCCCGTGCTTAAGCTCCGGACCCAGGCGACGAACGAGAGCCTGGAAGCTCTGGCGCCATACTCCGTCCACAAGGACGGGGCGGAAATCCCGAACGACATCGTAGGTGACGTACCGTAGAGAGGGGAACGTCTCCCGAACCGTCGAGGTGAGCACGAGCACCGACTCCTCTTCGTCCAGCTCCGCCGCTTCCCCGCGGGCGGGCATGGGGATATCCCGGAGCCCCTCCGCTTCCAAGCCCTCGGCAATCAGGTATCGGCCATGCTCGTGCGAGTAATAGGCGATCGTCCCGATCTCGATGGAGCCATAGGTGTCCATCACGTCCGTCGGAAGAATGCCCAATCGCTCGGCCGATCTCGCGATCCAGGAAGGAGCGGCGGCCTCCCCGACAAGAATGACCTTGCGGACCCGCCAGCTCTTCGGATCGTCTGCGGCCCGAAGCAAGCTGTCCAGAATGGACGGCATCGTATACAGGACATTCGGGCGAAGAGCCAGCAGTCTCTCCAGATGCTTCTCCACCGGGAGACGGAAGGAGATCGCTTCGGCCTGGAGGCCGATCCGCGCGAAGATTCCGGGGGCCGTATCGGCCGCATGGCCGGTGCCCATATCGGAGAGCGCCGTGCGGACTCCCGTTCCCGCGAGGAACCGTCCGAAGATCCGGCTCTTGATCTCGGCGTAAGCCAGCTCGTCGTCTTCGGAATAATAGATGGCCTTGCGCAAGCCGGAGCTCGTTCCGGAGGTCCGGTAACATCTCAGGTTCGGCCGTTTGCTCAGGGGCTGCTGAGGAGTATAGTAATGCTTCTCCAGCCAATCGGCAGTCATCAGAGGAAGCTCGCCAAGCGGGACGGGTTCCTCTACCGCGTGCAGAAGGCCCCGATCCTTGAGCGCCGCCTCGTACCAAGGGAAAGTACGGATCGTCTGATCGATTTTTTTCTTAAGCTCGGTCCACTCCAATTCGCGCTACCCTCCGCCGTATCCAAAATGGTTCAAGCCTTTAACATTTTATGAGCCTAAAGCTTAATGGTTCGGGCCCGGCATAGGTGATTGCCCTTGCAGACCGAGAAAATCGCCATATGGTAAGGAGACGGCATGCATAAAAAAGGCGATAGAGGAGAGAGCTTATTGGGCACGAAACCAAGCTACTTAAGCAAGTGGAACAAAACGAAGATCATTGTCGGAGCGCCTAAGCTTGCGGCTCATGTGCCGGAGACCCGAATCATGAGCCGATCGTCTCTTCTGGCGATGTTGAATCGTTACGGAATGGTTTACGTGAAGCCGGATATCGGACACCAAGGGGTCGGCGTCATGAAGGCGGAGAAGCTGCGGAAGGGGTACCTCGTTCATTACGGCACGGTTCGGCAAAGGTTCGGGACGTTCGACGGCGCCTATAAATGGATCGAGAAGAATCGCAGGAGACGGGTCTACCTGGTGCAGCGAGGCATTCGAATGATCCGGCTCGGCGGCCGTCCCGTCGACTTCAGGGTGATGATCCAGCGCAACGAGAAGAGAAACTGGGAAGTGACCGGAACCCTGGCCAGAATGGCGCATCCGGGGAAGCCGGTGACGAACGGAAGCCAGGGAGGAACGATCTATTCGTCCCGCCCTCTGCTGAACAAGGTCGCGGGGAGTTCCCGGGGAGCCGCCATCCTCCGTCAATTCCGCGAGCTTGCCTACAGGTCGGCGTATCGGCTTGCCGGTTCTTATCCGAAGCTCAACGAGCTGGGGTTGGACGTGGCTCTGGACACGAACAAGAGAAGCTGGATCCTGGAGATCAACACGGGTCCGGACGCGAAGCCGTTCGTGCTGCTGGACGATCAGTCGATCATTCGCAGAATCGTTAAGCTCGCCAAGCGATATGGCCGACATTACGACCTCACGATTCGGAAGGCCAAAAAAGGGTAAGCCATCGAAACGCCAACGCCTCTTCGGGAGAGAGGGTTGGCGTTTGTCCTTTTCGATGGAAATGATTTTTGGGGGCACGGATCGCGTCTTGCGGGTTGACATCTGGACTGAGAACGATTATCATTTAATTCGCGGACCTTTTAATGAGAAATATTTTCAACGTCGCAACCATCGCGGACGCCTGGTATTCATAGATAAGCATGGCTACATAATAGCTATTGCGCGAGGAGAGAGCTCATGTCTCGTCTAAACACCAATAAATTATCGTTGGCTTACGGCACCCGGAGAATCGTCAATGAATTGAACCTATCCGTACCCGATGGGAAAATTACCGCTTTGGTCGGTTCCAACGGCTCGGGCAAGTCCACCATTCTGAAGTCCATGGCTCGGATTTTAAGCCCGCAGAGCGGGGCCGTCTATCTGGACGGCAAGGAAATTCACCGCCAGCCGACCAAGGAAGTGGCGAAGCAGCTGGCCATTCTCCCGCAGAATCCGACGTCTCCGGACGGCTTGACGGTCAGAGAGCTGGTCTCCTTCGGCCGTTATCCGCATCAGAAGGGCTTCGGAAGCTTGAAGCCGGAGGACCTGCGGATGGTCGAATGGGCATTGGAAGCTACCGGAATGAGCGCTTTCGCCGATCGTCCCGTCGATCAGCTGTCGGGCGGCCAGCGGCAACGCGCTTGGATCGCCATGGCCGTCGCCCAAGGCACGGAAGTGCTTCTTCTCGACGAACCGACGACCTTCCTGGACATGGCTCACCAGATCGAGGTCATGATGCTTCTGGAGAAGCTGAACAAGGAGCAGAAACGCACGATCATCATGGTCGTCCACGATCTGAACCATGCCGCCCGCTACGCTCAGCACATGGTCGCCTTGAAGCAAGGGACCGTGCTGTACGAGGGCAACCCGGTCGAAGTCATGACGCCGGAGATGCTTCGGGTCGTCTTCGGCATCGACGCGGACGTCATTCCCGACCCCCGCACGGGAACCCCGATGTGCCTGCCTTACGGGCTTGCGCACGAGGGGTTGGAGGAGGAGGCGACAGGCGCTGCCGGCATCGCTTCCGAGAACAAGCAACGGACGCAAGAGGCCGAGCCGGTCGGCGCCGTTGGCTAATCATGCTTGAGACTGCATAAATACGACTTTAGCCCTTTCGATCTTCCCGCGGGAAGACGGGAGGGTTTCTTTGTTTCGGAAAGCGAGAATAATGGCGAAATGTGTAAAAAGAAGGGGGATAATAGGAGAAGATAGTAGAAAAGGACGGAACAAATATGATACTATTGGACTAGTCCTAAACGGCTAGTTCGATAAATGAAGAGGTGCGGGATGCATGCCTAATTATTATTTCCGGGAAGTCACGACTCCGCTTAAGCTGGTCGGAATCAAATTGTTTAAAGACGATACCGGAAGCCTGTGGGTCAAATTCGGCTCCGGACGGAGGAAGCAGCTCAAGAGAGGATAGCGGCAGCGTAATCCTTGAGATGCAGGCGGAGAAGAACGCCGGGTTCTCGTTCCGGCGGACGCCCGACGGCAGCGCTTCGACGATATTCAAGTTGCTTCTGACCGGCAGGGAAGAAGTTTTTTTTGCCCATAAAGTTGCACGAAGGCAATATTATTGTATAATATAAACAAATAGTCCTCAGGCTAAAATAGTTTGTACAATGAAACAACTCTGCGTCGTCAAAAAAAGGTTTGGAGGGGATCGCGTGAACAAAGTGGCGTCGTCCGTGAAGAGGCTGGTCCTGCTGATCTTGTTCTTAACGTTGTCTGCTGTCTTAGTGGCCGGCTGCGCCGAGACTTCCACGGACGAAGGGGAAGGAAGGGGAGGCGACTCGCGGGTGAAGGTGACCGCGACGATCGGAATGGTCGCCGACGCGGCTAAGGAAATCGGGGGAGACTCGGTTCAGGTAACCGGCTTAATGGGACCTGGGGTGGATCCTCATCTGTACAAGGCCTCGCAAGGGGATATCCGCAAGCTGGAGGATGCCGACGTTATCCTATACAGCGGGCTTCACCTGGAAGGCAAGCTGACGGATATCCTCGAGAAGCTTGGCGAGGAGAAGACGGTTAAGGCGGTCACGGACAATATTCCCGCGGATCGCCTTCGCGGGAGCTCGGACGGGGCGTACGATCCTCACGTCTGGTTCGATGTCGAGCTCTGGATGAGCGCGGCGGAGACGATCCGGGACACGCTGATCGAATACGACCCGGCTCACAAGGCGGATTACGAGGAGAGGGCGGCCGGTTACTTGGAGAAGCTCGAGGAGCTGGATCTCTACGCGGCCGAGCGGATCGGTTCGATTCCGGAGGAGAGCCGGGTGCTGGTGACCGCTCACGACGCCTTCGGCTACTTCGGGGATGCCTACGGCATCGAGGTGATCGGCCTGCAGGGCATCAGCACCGCCTCGGAATACGGCGCCAAGGACGTGGCCGACCTGCGGAATTTGCTGGTGGAGCGGAAGATCAAAGCGGTGTTCGTGGAATCCAGCGTTCCGAAGAAGTCGATCGAGGCGGTCATCGAAGGGGCGCGCCGAGAAGGACATGAAGTGAAGATCGGAGGCGAGCTGTTCTCCGACGCGATGGGCAAGGACGGAACGACGGAAGGCACCTACATCGGCATGGTTCGTCATAACGTGGACACGATCGTTAACGCGTTGAAATAAAACAAAGGCCCATCAGGGAGAGGAGGCCATCCTTATGAAGAACGGGACGGCGCCGCTTGCCGTCGAGAATCTGACGGTGGCGTACCGGAAGAAGCCGGTCGTTAGAGGGGTGACATTCGAGGCGGCGGAGGGGGAGCTGATCGGGATTATCGGCCCGAACGGGGCCGGCAAGTCGACGTTGATCAAGGCGATTCTCGGATTGGTCCCATCGCTGGAAGGGGACGTTAGGATCTACGGCCGGCCATACGGGCAGCAGAGGAAGCGGGTCGGTTACGTTCCGCAGCGGGAATCCGTGGACTGGGACTTCCCGACCCACGCGCTGGATGTGGTGACGATGGGCCGCTACGGCCATCTGGGAATGTTCAAGCGGCCCGGCAAGCAAGAGAAGGAGATCGCGTTGGATTGCCTTGATAAAGTCGGGATGGCGGGATTCGCGAATCGCCAGATCAGCCAGCTGTCGGGCGGACAGCAGCAGCGCGTATTCCTCGCGCGGGCGCTGGCGCAGGACGCGGAGCTGTATTTCATGGATGAGCCGTTCGCCGGCGTCGACGCGGCCACGGAGAAAGCGATCATTACGCTGCTCGGCGAGCTCAAGCGGCAGGGCAAGACGGTTCTCGTTGTCCACCACGACCTGGCGACGGTAGCGGATTACTTCGATTCGGTGCTGCTCATTAACGGGGAGAAAATCGCCTACGGCCCGACCGCATCTACGTTTACGCCCGAGCTGCTGCACCGAACGTACGGAGGCAAGCTCGCCTTCGGCATTCCCGTCCCCGCGGCTTTCTCCGCCGCGAAAGGAGGCTAATGCCATGTGGGAGATGCTTAACGACCCTAATCTGCGCTGGATTCTGATGGGGAGCATCCTGCTCGGGTTCGGCAACGGAATCGTCGGAACGTTCTCCTATCTGAGGAAAGAGAGCTTGCTGGGAGACGTGCTGGCCCACGCGGCTCTGCCGGGAATCTGCATCGCGTTTATGCTGTCGGGGGTGAAGAGCGTCGGCCTGTTTCTGGTCGGGGCCGCGGCGGCGGCGTTGGCGGCCGCCGCTCTTACGAATCTGATCTCGCGCCGTTCCCGCATCAAGCCAGACGCCGCGATGGGCATCGTGCTCTCGGTCTTCTTCGCGATCGGGATCGTTCTGCTGACGCGGATACAGCACGGATCTTACGGCAACCAGAGCGGATTGGATAAATTCCTGTTCGGGCAAGCGGCTTCGATGACGATGGGAGACGTGTACGTTCTCGGCGGCACGGCGCTGGGGATGAGCCTTATCTGCGGACTTCTCTTTAAGGAATTCAAGCTGGTCAGCTTCGATCCCGCCTTCGGAAGAGGGCTCGGCTTCAAGGTAACGGCGCTTGAATACGCGCTGCTGACGCTGGTTACCGTCGTCGTGGTAACGGGCATTCAAGCGGTCGGCGTCGTGCTGGTCGCGGCGCTTCTCATTACGCCTTCCGTCGCGGCCCGTTATTGGACCGACCGGCTGGCGGCGATGACGGTGCTGTCCGGGGCGTTCGGGGCCGCGAGCGGCGCCGCCGGCGCTTGGATCAGCTCCGGCGTGAACCAACTGCCGACGGGACCGATCAGCGTTCTGGCCGCGACCGGCTTGTTCCTGCTGTCCGTGCTGTTCGGACCTAAGCGCGGCATCCTGTCGAAGCTCCTTCTTCGCAGGCAGGCCAAGCGGGACTGGATCTCGAAGCAGCTTGCCAAAGCCGGGGCGGGAGCGCCCGCGACGCAGGCGGGGACGGCGAATCCCGCCGGAGAGAGGGGAGCGTCTCTATGAGCGGATTCTGGATTGTCCTGACCGGGGCGCTTGTCGCTTCCTGCTGCGCCATCCTGGGCTGCTTTCTGATCCTGCGCCGAATGGCGCTGATCGGAGACGCCATCAGCCATGCCGTGCTGCCGGGGATCGCGATCGCGTTCCTGATGAGCGGGACCCGAGACTCTATCTTCATGTTGTTGGGAGCGGCGGCCTTCGGCTTCATAGCGGTATTCCTGATCGAGATGTTCCGGAGCGGGGGCGTGCAGAGCGACGCTTCGATCGGGGTCGTGTTCACGGCGCTGTTCGCCGTCGGAGTCGTGCTGATCAGCCTGAACGCCCGCAATATCGATCTGGATCTGGACTGCGTCCTGTTCGGGGAGATCGCTTACGTGCAATGGAGCACGCTGGAGATAGGCGGCGCCGACCTGGGGCCGAAGGCGGTGTGGCTTCTGGGATTCACGCTCGTCGTTATCCTGCTTGTGATCTCGTTGTTCTACAAGCAGTTTAAGCTGACCTCGTTCGACCCGGCGCTCGCCGCGGCCTTAGGCATTCCGGTCGCTCTGTTCCATTACGCGCTCATGGGACTCGTGTCGATGGCATCGGTCAGCTCCTTCGAGAGCGTGGGCGCCATTCTCGTCGTCGGCCTGCTCATCATTCCGCCGGCGGCGGCTTACCTGCTGACGGACCGGCTGGGCCCGATGCTCGTCATCAGCGTGGCCGTCGGGATCGTCAGCTCGATCGCCGGATACGCCGCCGCGGTCGCGCTTGACGCTTCGATCGCCGGCTGCATGGTCTGCGCGGCGGGCGTCCTGTTCGCCGCCGCCTTCCTTCTCTCGCCGAAGCACGGTCTGCTGGCGCTTCGGCGGGCTAGATCCCGCGCGGCTGCATAACGTCGGTCTTGCTGTTATCCTTCCGCTATCTTTCGGCTATCCTCGCTCGAACCTTGCTCAGAACCTGGCGCCCTTCCGGTAATCCCGGGGGGATTGCCGGGTTATTTTTTTGAACGTTTTGCCGAAGTGGGAGAAGTTGTCGAATCCGCAGGAAACCGCGATCTCGGCGATCGGAAGGTCGGTCTCCACGAGCTGGCGCTGGGCTTCCTTCACGCGGGTGAGCTGCAGATAATCGGAGAACGTAAAGCCGGTTACCTCCCGGAACGCGCGGCTGAGGTGATAGGGGCTGATGTAGAAGCGGGACGCGATCTCCCCGAGCTTAACGGTCTCGTCATAGTGCTCGTTCAGGTAACGAACGACCTCGAAGATCTTCGCGTGCTTCGGGGAAGTATCTCCGTCCAGGCCGATATGCGCATTCTCCTGGAGGCAGCGCGCCGTCGACAACAGAAGCTCCGTGACGGCGCCGGGCGGCACGAGACCGTACCCCGCGGGCTTCAGGCGAATCTCGCCGAGAAGCCGGCGGACGACCGCGTCTACGCTTCGCAAGTCGGATCGCGGGAGACGGATGACCGGGCTTTCCTGCCGGAACGGCTCCAGAAGCAGGGCGGCATCGGAGCCGGCCAACTCGTTCAGCCAAGCGTCCGTAAAATGGACGACCATTCTCTCGTGCTCCGGAGCGGCGCCTTGCAGCGTCTTGTGCACGACGGATTTATCGATGAAGACGAGATCGCCTTGCTCCACCCGGTACGTACGGTCCTTGACGAAGTAGATCCGGCTTCCGGAGATCAGGTAATAAACCTCGTAATAGGAATGAAAGTGATCGAGCGTCATGGCGTAAGGATCGGATCGCTTCACGTATTCGACGTAGAGCCGGTTCGTGCTGCCGTAGCTGAAGGCTTCGATCGTCACTTGCTGACCTCCTGTACAATGCGCAAGATATGCGGGGTGCAACCGCATTATGGCATCATTTGAGCAGAATTATAGCATTCCTATGCTTTAGAATAAAGCCATAAAACCCATTCATAGAAGGACAGGTGACTTTGGCATGACATCGCAAGCGAAGAAGAAATACGTATTGGTAGGCACGGGCGGACGAGCCGAATTTTTCTACGGGGCCATTGCGCAGCATTACCGGGATACCTCCGAGCTGCTGGCTTTCTGCGACATTAACCGGACGCGCATGGACTACGCGAACAAGAGGCTGATCGAAGCGCACGGCTACAAGGCCATTCCGACGTACACCTGCGATCAATTCGACCGCATGATCGAGGAGCAGCGTCCGGACGCGGTCATCGTCACGAGCGTCGACCGGACTCACCATACGTATATCATCCGCGCGCTCGAGCTCGGCTGCGATGTCGTGACCGAGAAGCCGATGACGGTCGACGAGAAGAAGTGCCAGGAGATCCTGGACGCGGTGAACCGCACGGGCCGCAACGTTCGCGTCACCTTCAACTACCGCTACGCGCCGCACCACACGAAGGCGAGGGAGCTGATCGCGGCGGGCGAGATCGGCAAAGTGACGTCGGTGCACTTCGAGTGGCTGCTGAATACCCAACACGGGGCCGACTACTTCCGCCGCTGGCACCGGGACAAGCGGAACAGCGGGGGGCTGCTCGTCCACAAGTCCACCCACCATTTCGACCTGGTCAACTTCTGGATCGCGTCCCAGCCGGAATCCGTCTTCGCTTTCGGCGACCTGCTGTTCTACGGAAGAGAGAACGCCGAACAGCGCGGCGTGACGAAATTCTATGAGCGGGCCACGGGCAATCCGCTGGCGAAGGACGATCCGTTCGCCCTCCATCTGGATTCGAACGAGCACCTGAAGGCGATGTATCTCGACGCCGAGCACGAGGACGGCTACCGCCGCGACCAGAGCGTCTTCGGCGACGGAATCAACATCGAAGACACGATGGGCGTCATCGTCCGTTACAAGAACCAAGCCATTCTGACGTATTCCCTGACGGCCTATGCTCCGTGGGAAGGCTACCGGATCGCGTTCAACGGCACGAAGGGCCGCATCGAGATGCAGGTCGTCGAGCAGTCCTACGTGAACTCCGGCGGCGACAAGGCGGACGAAGGAGCCATCCTGGGCGCGCAGATCAAGGTGCTTCCGATGTTCGGCGCTCCTTACGTCGCCAAGGTCGAAGAGGGAGTCGGCGGCCACGGCGGCGGCGACCCGGTGCTGCTGAACGACCTGTTCGGCACGCCGGTTCCGGATCCGTTCAACCGGGCGGCGAACCATGTCGACGGGGCGCGCTCGATTCTGACCGGCATCGCGGCGAACCGTTCCATCCGCACCGGCCAATCCGTGCAGATCGACGATCTCGTTCGTTTCTACTAAGAAGGAGGCTCGTATGGGGATGAAGCCTTTTCTGAATGAGGATTTTCTGTTGTCCAACGAGACGGCGGTCAAGCTCTACCACGAATATGCGGCGCGTCAGCCGATCATCGACTACCATTGCCACTTGAGCCAATCGGACATTCTGGAGAACCGTTCCTACGAGAACCTGACGCAGGTATGGCTGTACGGGGATCACTACAAGTGGAGGGCGATGCGGGCGAACGGAGTCGAGGAGAAGTACGTCACCGGCGGCGAAGGCGTGAGCGACTACGATCGGTTCCTCGCGTGGGCCAAGACCGTTCCGGCGACGATCGGCAATCCGCTCTACCATTGGTCTCATCTGGAGCTTCGGCGCTACTTCGGCATCGAGGAGCTGCTTAACGAGAAGAACGCCCCGATCATCTGGGAGAAGGCGAATGCCAAGCTAAGACAGCCGGAAGGCTTCCGGGTGCGCGACTTCATCGTCCGCTCCGGCGTCGAAGTCATCTGCACGACGGACGATCCGGCCGACACGCTGGAGGATCATTTGAAGATCCGAGATCTGCCGGACTTCGACGTGAAGGTTCTGCCTTCGTACCGGCCGGACAAGGCTCTCGAGATCGCCCGCGCGACGTTCCTTCCATGGATCGAGCGATTGGAGTCCGTCATCGGCTCCAAGGTCGAAGTCTATGAAGACCTGCTGAGCGCTCTGGAAGCACGCGCGGAGTTCTTCCACGAGGTCGGCTGCCGGGTGTCCGACCACGCGCTCGACGTCGTCGCGTTCGCGGAAGCGACCAAGGAGGAAGCGGCGGCCGTCTTCGCGAAGGCGAGAGCGGGCGAGACGATCAGTCTCGATGAGGAGCGCAAGTACAAGACGTTCACGATGCTGTTCCTTGGCCGGATCTACAACCGTCTAGGCTGGACGATGCAGCTTCATATGAATGCGTCCCGCAACAACAATTCGCGCATGTTCGCCAAGCTCGGGCCGGACACCGGCTACGATTCCATTGGAGACAGCAACGTCGGCGCGGCGCTCGTTCCGTTGTTCGACGCTTGGGAGCAGGAAGGCGAGCTTCCGCGCACGATCGTCTATTCGCTGAACCCGACGCACCTGTACGTGCTCGGCTCCGCGATCGGAAGCTTCCAGGGCGGAGGCATCCCGGGGAAAATGCAGCTCGGCTCGGCGTGGTGGTTCAACGATACGAAGGACGGCATGCTGGAGCAGCTGAGGGCGCTGGCGAATCTCGGCGTGCTCGGCCGGTTCGTCGGCATGCTGACCGACTCCCGCAGCTTCCTCTCGTATACGAGACATGAATACTTCCGCCGGATCCTGTGCAACCTGCTGGGCGAATGGGCCGAGAACGGGGAAGCTCCTCTCGACATGGACCTGCTGGGCGGACTGGCGCAAGACATTTCCTACCGCAACGCCAAGGAATATTTCCAATTTTAAAAGAGGAAGAGCAGCCCCCTATCGAGGCTGCTCTTCTCATTTGCTTACAGATGAGAACCGCCGCTTGCGTCGATGACCTGGCCCGTGATCCACCCGCTCTCCGGAGACGCGAGAAATTCCGCGATGCTCGCGATATCCGCCGGCTCTCCCCATCTTCCGAAAATCGAATATTCGGCGCCGAACCGCCGGCCGCCCGGATCCTGCAGCATGCCGGCGTTCATATCCGTAGCGACGAATCCGGGCGCGATCGCATTGATCGTAATTCCGCGCGGGCCCAGTTGATTGGCCAGCGAAAGCGTCAATCCGTTGATGGCGGCCTTCGACATGCTGTAAGCGGGAATCACCGGCAAGGAGATGCGCGTGACGGCCGAAGACAGCTGGATGATTCGTCCGCCGTCGCGCAGAAGCGGCAGCGCCCGTTGAATCATGAAGAACGGCGCCTTTACGTTCAACGAAATCAGGGAATCGAATTCTTCTTCCTTCGTATCCTCGATAGAAACCGGAAGGCCGCTTCCCGCATTGTTGACGAGAATATCGAATTCGGCCGAACCGGAACGCGCGGCGAATTCGCGACCGGCGACCTCATAGAGCGTCCGGATCCCGTCCAACGTTCGGAGATCGGCTCCAACGGCGAAAGCGGAGCCGCCTTCGCGGATAATCTCCTCCGCCGCTTCCTCGGCGGCCCGGCGGCCGACCGCATAATGCACGGCGACCGTCGCCCCTTCGCGACCGAGCCGCAGCGCGATGGCCCGGCCGATTCCCCGGCTTCCTCCCGTTACGATAGCTGCTTTATCATACAATTTACCCATGTTCCTCATTCCCCCGGCGAATTATTGGTCCTGCCCATTTGTTTTAACACGTCCGCGTCTTCTCGATGTTGCTCTCTCATTCGGGGCTTAATGTCTGCTTGCTCGATCTTGCTAATCCATTCCGGATCGCTTACCAAGCCGAGACTGCGAGGTTATACTAGCGATAGAGGTGATTCTCCGTGAACGATGACATTCAAGAGGGGCTAATCTTAACGGAAGAGCGGTGGCAGGCCATTCTCCGGAACGACGCGGCCTTCGACCATCGATTCTATTATGCGGTCCGGACGACGGGCATTTTTTGCAGGCCTTCCTGCAAGTCCAAACCGCCGAAGAAAGAGAACGTCCGGATCTTCGCGAACGCGGCGCAGGCGATGAGGGAGGAGTTCCGGCCGTGCAAGCGATGCAAGCCGAACGGAGAACGGCTTCCGGACGAAGAATGGGCGGACCAGATCGCCCGGTACATCGACAAGCATTATGCCGAGACGATCACGCTGGAGATGTTGGCCGATCTGTGCCACGGGAGTCCCTACCATCTGCAAAGAACCTTCAAGCGGGTAAAGGGGATTTCGCCCGTGGAATATCTTCAGAAGAAGCGAATGGCCGAGGCCAAGAAGAGCTTGCTTGAAACGGATAAAGCGTTATCCGCTATCGCTAGCTCGGTGGGCTTCTCGAGCGCGTCTTATTTTACGACCTTGTTTAAACGAATGACGGGGCGGACGCCGGCCCGCTATCGTCAATGGAATGCGGACAGAACGAATCTGGAGGGACGAGAACATGAGCAAACCCCATAACCCCAAGCTTTATTGGACATGTCTTACGCTGACGGCAGGAAACATTCATCTAGCGGCTTCGGACAACGGGCTCGTTTACGTAGGTTCCCTTAACCGGCCGTTCGCGGAGATGGGAGATTGGATCGCGGCCCGGTTTCCCAAGAGCGAATTGGCAAGGAATGACGAGAAGCTGGCGCCGTATTCGGCGGCGATCATGGACTATTTCCAAGGTAGACGGGATTTCTCCGGCGTGCCGCTGGACCTGCCCGGCACCCCGTTTCAACAAGAGGTCTGGCAAGGGCTTTGCGAAATTCCCTACGGAGAGACCCGCTCTTATTCCGAGTTTGCGGTTCAGATCGGCAAAGAGGCGGCGGTGCGGGCGGTTGCGGCGGCTATCGGCGCGAATCCGGCCCTTATCTTCGTTCCTTGCCACCGCGTGATCGGCAAGAACGGGAAGCTGACCGGGTACCGCGGGGGATTGCCGATGAAGGAGAATTTGTTGCGCTTGGAACAAACCCGGTCGCTTCCGTCATAGGAACGCGCTCCGATCGATCGAAGCCGTTGGCGACGACCGATTGGGGCAAATTGTCGACAATCGACACTATAAGGATTATAATAAGTATCGACAAGGATAAAGCAACAACATGGAGAGGAAGGATAGAGATGAGCAATCGATTCGAATCCAAAGTCGTCGTCATTACGGGAGCCGGTTCCGGACTGGGCCGCGCGGCCGCTCTGGAATTGGCCAAGGAGGGCGCCAAGCTGTCGTTGGTCGACCTGAACGAAGCTTCGCTGGCGGAGACGCAGAATCAAATCAAGGCGATCGCACCCAAGGCCGAGGTTCTTTTGCTGACCGCGGACGTATCGAACGAAGAGGCGGTCAAGAAATACGTCGAGGACTCTCTCGCGAAGTTCGGCCGCATCGACGGCTTCTACAACAACGCGGGCATCGAAGGCAAGCAAGCCCCGACGGCCGACTACGACAGCAAGATGTTCGACAAGGTCATCGACATCAACCTGAAGGGCGTCTTCTACGGCATGAAATACGTGCTGCCCGTCATGAAGGAACAACAATCCGGCGCTGTCGTCAACGTGGCTTCCGTCGGCGGGATCCGCGGCGTGCTGAACCAAGCGGCTTACGTGGCCAGCAAGCACGCGGTTGCCGGCATGACGAAGAACGCGGCGATCGAATACGGACAATACAACCTGAGCATCAACGCCATCGCGCCGGGCGCGATCATGACCGACATGGTCGTCGGCTCGCTTAAGCAAATCGGCGGCGAGGACGCATGGGAAGAAGCCGGCAAGCAATTCGTCAGCGTCAACCCGAAGAAGCGTTTCGGCAAGCCGGAGGAAGTGGGGCGTCTGGTCGCGTTCCTGCTCTCGGGCGAATCCGAATTCATCAACGGCGCCGTCATCCCGATCGACGGCGGCCAATCCAACCAATACTAATACCGAAACGATAAAAAAGAAGGCTATCCGTCCGTCCTCCGCCGAGGATGGTCAGATAGCCTTCTTCTTGTGTCTTACATAACGGCTGCGGAATCGGAGGTTACCTTCTCGAAGGTCTCGTCGCTCATGACGCGACGCGCGCCGAGGTAACGCTTCGCATAGTACTTCTCGTCGAGGTCCGAGATCGTGACGCCCTTGGAAGCCGCATGCGCGAACTTGTTGTCTCCGACGTACACGCCTACGTGAGAAACTCCGCTTCCGCTGGTGTTGAAGAACACCAGGTCGCCGGCTCTCAGCTCTTCCTTCGCTACCTTGTCGCCCAGCTTGTATTGCTGTCCGGACGAGTGAGGAAGAGTCATGCCGAGCTTCTTGAATACATAGGACGTGAATCCGGAGCAATCGAAGCCGCTCGTCGTCGTTCCTCCGTAAGAGTAGTCGATGCCGATCAGCTTGCTCACTTGGGTGTCCAGTTCGGACTCCGCGGAAGCGCTGCCCACCTGGAAAGCGAGCAATAAAGCTAGTCCCGCAACGATTGCAGAAAACTTCTTGCGCAAAGCAGGTGACTCCTTCCAAAGCCTACGAGGTTAGCTGGAGGGTTCGGTTGAAGGCTCCCTATGATCCCTGTACGGCAAGATCAATTCACCCAAAAGACTGGTTCCCCCGTTTCCCTTGTGCGCGGGAATTCGGCAATTTTTTGCACTGAGGGATAGTAATTCGGGTTTTTGGTCTCATTTTCCTGCTTCTCGAAGATTAGAATTCCTTAATGTTAGGGTTATTCCCCCAAATAAACGCATAAAAGCTCCTTCGTTCGACAGACCGTTGCCGGTCTCCGAACGAAGAAGCTTGTAGAGAAAACGGATATTGCGGCTTACGAGGAGAGCTCGGGCCGCCAAACCTCGAACTGCGATGCGCTTATCCATAAAGAGAGGAGGGAACGGACGAGCTGGAACGCCTGATGCAGAGCGACGGCGGCGAATCCGGTCCACAGGAAGCCCGCCGTCGTGACGACGGCCGACGCGAGAAGGCTGATGCCTAGCAAGGTCAGGGTGACCAGCGCCAGGGGGACCGCTCTCCTGCAAGCCCGAAGGAGGCCCTGCAGAACGGGATCGTCCGAGGCGGAGCTGAACTGCATGAATTGGAAAAGCAGATGAACGGCGAAGCTCCATATGATCCAGCCGAGCACATAGGGCAGAAGGTTTTGAAGCCATGCGCCCAAAGCCGGCTCCTTCAGGTACATGGAATAGCCCTTAGGCACAAGCCACGCGAGCGGAGCCAGCGTGAGCGCGGATTCGATCCAGTAGAGGGCGGTCACCCCTTTCCAGGATCTTCGAATGCCGGTCAGGACCTTGGTGCCTCGAGCGTCCTCCGAATGGCGGAACGAATAGAAGAGCCCGGCGTTGATCAAGGGGGTCGCGATCATCCGGATGAGGAACATCCCGGCGAGCAGCGCGAGGGCTTCGAAGGAGATATCGGTCTTGAACAACCGGAACTGCGCTTCGATGAAGAACATGCGGACGGCGTCCGGATTCGGATGGTCGTCCGGGAATCGGGCCAGCACGGGAGAGACGACGGAGTCGATGAAGCGATAGAGGAAGAATCCCCAGAGGAGCCGGTAAAGAAAGAGGACAACGAGAACGTATTTATGCCGCAGCGTCAGCTCCCAGCCATGAAGCAGAAAATTTCGCATCGCCATCACCTCACCATGCCAAAGTGCCTAGCAGACCTTCCACGATCGCCGAGAGACTGATATTGAGGCGGGTTCGCGTTTTTTCCGGGACCTCGGTCTTTAAATAATTGTTGAAACGCAGGTTGTCCAGAACGACCGACATGGAGGGGTCGACCGCCGCATAGGAGAGCGGGGAGGAGTGCTTCAATTGAAGCTGGGCGTGCTTCTGCTCCCCGTTCCACTTCTCGCGGACCGTCTCTCCGTTCGCGAAGCGGAACACGACGCCTACGGGCTGTCCGCTGCCGCCGTTCCTTCGGAGCAGCACGGTCGTCACGTAGCCTCCGCCTTCTTGGGGGACCGATTGAATGGACTCGACCGCATAGTCGGCCATCTGTCCTTGATAGACGTAAGCTTGGAAAAAGTCGGACCACTTGTCCTTCGTCACCGACTCGACGACCTTCTGGAAATCGGCGGAAGAAGGGTGCTTGAATCTGTATTTCTGGAAGTAGGCGCGCATGATCTTTCTCATCGTTTTCTCCCCGACCTGCTTCTCCATCGCCTTCAGAACCAGCTTGCCGCGCATATAGACGTTCTCCGCGTATCGGTCGGAGCTGCTGTATCGCCAGGAATCCAGCTTAAGCGGTTCGGGGTGGGTCATGTAGCTGGCTTCGACGTTGACGTTAGGCGAGATGCCGTAGATGGAGGACATCAGCTTATCCTCCGTGTACGAGGTAAAGCCTTCGTCCAGCCAAGCTTCCTCGAATTCGTTGGAGGCGACGATTCCGTACCAGTATTGGTGAGCGATCTCGTGCACGAGCGTCCTCTCCAGCTCGTACCCGGGCTTGTCGCTCTTGGCGGCGGCGGCGGTGACGAGCGTCGGGTATTCCATGCCCCCGGCTCCGTTCGCGTCGGCCGGCGGAACGACGACGGAGAGCGTAGAGTAAGGGTAGTCGCCGTACCACTCTCCGAGCTTGGCCAGCGCCGACTTCGCGGCATGCATGTACCTCTCGCTCAGATCCTTGTGCAAAGGGTCGATATACAGCTTGATGCGAACCCCCGGAACCCCGACGGAGGAGAAGGTGTCCTCGACGAATTCGAAGGCGGGAGAGGCCGCCCAGCCGAAGTCGTGAACGTCGTCCGCATAGAACTGATAGATCTTGCGGCCGTTCGCGAGAGCAGCCGGCTTCGTCTGGAAGCCGGTGGCCGCCACCTTGTACGACTCCGGGACGTCGATCTTTACGCTGTAGATGCCGAAGTCGGAATAAAACTCCGAGTCGCCATGGTACTGATGGGTGTTCCAGCCTTCGCTCACCCTTCCGCGAGTCCCCGCCGGCTCGTAGACGGCGATCTTGGGGAACCACTGTCCGGCCATGACGAAGTCCCCCGCCTTGCCCATCCGAGCGAATACTTGGGGCAGCTTCACCGTGTAGCTCATCGTAAGCGTTATGCTTTTGCCCGGCTTGACGGAGTGGGGAAGCCGAAGAGTCGCCAGCGTCTTGTCGGACGAATTGCCGTCGTCGGGCTGCACGTAATGAAGCCGGGGCATGAGCGTCTCTCCTTCTTCGGTCGTCAAGGAGTTCAGCGTCATGGATCCGTAGCTGCCGGCCTGCATCTTGTCCCCTCGAAGCTGTCCTCCCGATTCCTTCAGGAAGGTGCTTCCGGGGGAGAACGCGTTCGGATACAGATGCAGATACAGATCGGACACGTCCTTGTGGCCGGGGTTCTTCCAGGTGACGGTCTGCTGCGCGTTCAGCGTTCCGTCCTCTTCCAGCGCGACGGAGATGTGGTACTCCGTCACCCGATTGCTGAGCACGGGGGAAGTCGGCGTTAACGGAACGTCGGCATTCGGTTCGGAAGCCGGGACGGCGGAGATCTCGCCAAGGGCGGGCCTTTCCTGCGGATCCGCGCTCGCGGGCAGGACATATTGATCGGCCCAGGCGTCCGCGAATCCGAATTTGAAGGAGCTTACGAGCAGTGCGGCGGAGACCGCCAGGACAAGCGCGCGGTACATACGACGATGGGGCATACGGTTAACCCTCCCGTTGACAAGCGTCTAGGGCATGTATATGTTGGTTGTCCCAGGATTATATCTGCGGAGTGAACAAGCCGGGGCTTATCCGGGAAAAAGAAAAAGCCCCGCCGGACGAAGGCGGGGGATGTCGGTGGACGGAGGATATTTGCCGTTAAGGTATCGTATGGCCGGCAATCCGTATTAGGCGGCTGCGTTCTCACCTCCCGCCGTCGCCGCAAGCTTGGGCTTGCGGAACGCGGAAGCGACCAGGACGACCAGCGAGCCTGCCGCGATAGAGCTAATGACGATTAGCGGCGTCTGCAGATTCAGCCCATGGCCGAAGTAGAGCAGGTCGCGGAGCCCTTCGACCGCGAAGCGGAGCGGGACCCAGCTGTAGAGCAGCGTCTTCGTCGCTTGCGGAAGCATCTCGGGAGCAAGCGTCAGAACCGGGCCGACGAAGAAAAAGAGGAGCATGAAGATCGGCATCCCCGCGAAACCCAGCCAAGCCATGATGGCGGACATCAGCAGGAAGAAGCAGAAGGCGCTCAGCGACAGGAACAGGGCGGTATCGAAGAAGGCGGGGACTTGCAAGCCTAGAAGGCCGTCCGCGATCCACAGGATCCCGAAGCCGGCGACGAGAGACAGAACCGCGCCGATGGCAGCCTGCAGCCAGAGTCCCCCTACGCGCTCCGCCTTGCTTCGGGGCTTGAACTTCTTCATCGCGAAGAAAACGAGAAGGGTGCCGACCAGCGAAGCCATCCAAGCGACCTGGGTGAGGGAACCGGGGGCGTTGCCGTTCGCGCTATGCGTGCCGACCGGATTCACGAGCTGGGTCCTCACCTGGATCGGGTTGGCCAAGGACGGGACCCGGCCGGGATCTACTTCGATGCTTTGGGCGGATAGCTGGTTAAGCAGCTGTTCGCTGAATTTGCCGTTAACCGCTTGGAACATCTGGGTCAGCCCTTGGGAGACGGCGTTCGCGGCGGCCATGTTCTTGCCTTGGTTCACGTAAACGCGGATGGCCGGGGGTTCTGCGGCGCCCGACATTAAGCTTGCGAGGCTGCCGCTGAACGTCTCCGGAATGACGACGAGCGCATAAGCTTCCTCGCGGTCCAGCTTATCCAGACCGGATGCTTCGTCGGCAACCTTCGTCCATTCCAACGGCGATTCGGCAGCCTGCGCCGAAGCGGGCGCTCCGAGCAGAGTGTCTTCGATCGTTCGGCCGAAGTTGACGTCGCCTTGGCCGGGAACGCTCGCTCCTTGATCGGACATGGCCAGAAGGACGGGCAAGTCCTTCGGAACCGGGTTTACGGTCGAGCCCAGCGTCGCCAAGCCGAAAATAAGGGCGACGGCAAGCACGACGATCGGCGCCAATATAACGTTTTTTTGTTTCAGCAGGTTCATGATTCCTTCTCCTCTCGGCGGACGGGCCGCCTATCCATTTAATTGATTGAACGTACGGTGAATTTAATGCCGTAAAAAGGTCCCTGAACGGATTCAGGGATTCTTCCACAGATTCACTGTATGCTCGATAACTCTCCTGCGATAATCCTCGCGGTTGTCCGTTCCGGTGAAGTTGATTCCGATAACGGAGCTGATGACGTATAGCAGGTTCATCGAGATGAATTGCTTGGCCGCGAACAGAAAGTCCATCTTGCGGATTTCTCCGCGTTCATGCCTTCTCTCCAGCATGGAGGCGAACCAGGCGTGCCTCTCCGCGATCACTTTCGACAGCAAGTCGGTGCCTTCGATATCCAGCACGTCATGCTCCCGGAAAAGAATGCGCATGATGTTCTCGTCGTCAAGGAACAACTTCAGCACCCGGTTCGAGATCACTTCCAAGGCTTCCTTTAACGGCAATTTCTCTATCTCGTCGTTGACTTCCCGGATCATATCTCCCAGCTTATCGAAGGTCTCGTGCAGCATGACGGTCAGCATCTCGCGCTTGCCGCCGGGGAAGTAATGGTATAGGATGCCGTCCGCCATGCCGATCTCCCGGTTGATCGCGCGGACGGGCGTGCCGTGATAGCCCTTCTGGGCGAACAGCGTCTTCGCGGTCGCAAGAAGCTTCTCGCGGGTCTCCGCCGCTTGTTCATGGCGCAGATTACGTTCGGAGCGGCGTCCTCCGCCCATTCGAATCACCTCGCATTTCGTTGAACGGTTGATGAATCAAATTGTAGAGGATCGGTTCCCCGCTGTCAAGGCAGACAAGTTGACTCCAAATCATCGCTTTTCCGATTATTTTTCGTTAGAATGAGGAGAGCGAGAATGGAGGTTGGAACGAATGGATAACGAGCAACAGCAACCGGCGCCGGAGAAGAAGAAGCTTTCTCTTAACGTCGTTAGCAATAAACAGCATAAAGGCTTCGGCGCGGGAAGCATCGATCTCAGCCAAGTCGCCTGCATCATTATCGATCAGGGAGAGGCTTACATCGATGTCGGGGCGATGCACGCGAAGAGCAAGATCGAGCGGGGCATCAAGTTCTCTCCGAACAAGGAGGACGTTCCGAACGGACGCCAAGCCTGGATCGTCTGGGTCGCGGTGGACCGCGACGAGGAAGGAAGCTTCTACGGAGGCGCGGCGTCCTGCGAGATGCTGATCGATACGGAAGCGCGCCGGGGCTGGAAGATTCTCGCCGACCACGTGAATCGGCTGGATCGCGCGATCAAGCGCAAATTCCTCTTGGAGAACATCGGCCCGGAGGAGAAGGCAGCGCTCTCCAAGCTTCTGCAGGAGCACAACCGGGAATGGTGGGACCGCTCCCCTCAAGAGCTGAAGGATCTGCTGGCTTAAATGAAGCTAGGAAAAGCGATGAAGGCCCATGGGTTGCCAATCGGCAACCGCATGGGCCTTCTTGCGCGAACGGACTAAGATTTCCACCAGCGTCGGAGCTTGTTCCACCACGAGGAGCCGCCTTCGGTCTTCTCCGGCTGCGATTCTCCGGCGGGAGCGCAGCTCTCCGTCGGCTCCGTGCCGGCAAGGAACGACTCCAGCACCCGATGCTTGGGGCAGTCGGCCGTTGCCAGCAAACCCGTCGCCGAATCGATGTAGGTCCTGACGACCCCCTCCGGCTCCGGGAAGGGGTGAGGGACGACGTTCGCCAGCGCGCGCTCCGTGAAGTCGGCGAAGATAGGGGCGGCGCGGTGGGCTTCGCTCTGGGTGATGGTTCTCCCCCGGTCATAACCGACCCAGACGGAGGTGGCCAGCTCCGGCGTATAGCCGACGAACCAGGCGTCCGACGGCGTCGTGCCCGACTTGCCCGCGACGGGACGGGTCAGCAGGTGCGAGATGCGGTGCGCGGTCCCGCCGGTGTCGAAGACGCTTCTCATCAGATCGGTCAGCACGTAGGCGAGAGCCGGAGAGACGACCTGCTCCTTGCGCGGCTTCGCCGAGAACAGGACGCGACCGTTACGATCCGCGATGCGAAGGATGGCGACCGGTTCCGTACGGCTGCCTCCTCCCGCGAACGCGGAGTATGCGGATGCCATCTCGAACGGGCTGACGGGGAACGTGCCGAGAGCCAGGGAAGGGACGGCGTCCAACCGGGAAGTGACGCCCAGCCTGCGGGCCATGCGGATGACTTCTTCGGGGCCGACCTGCATGATGGTGTTGACCGCATAGATATTGTCCGACGAGCGGATGGCCTGCCGCAGGCCGATCTCCCCGTTGAAGTAACGGTCGTTGTAGTTGCTCGGGCGATAAATTTTCCGGTAATCGTCGTAATAGAACAGAGTCGGCTCGCTGCGGAAGCGGGTCGTCGCCGTGACCGTCCTCTCGTCCAGCGCCGTCGCGTACAGGATGGGCTTGAAGGAGGAACCGGGCTGGCGCGTCTTGGCGAAGACGCGGTTGAACTGGTTCTTGTCGTAATCCCGTCCCCCGACCATCGCCTTGATGTAGCCGGTCGAGGGGTCGATCGACACGAGCGCCGCTTGAAGCTCGCCGTTCTCCGGCAGCTGCTTGGCGATGGCGTCCTCCGCCGCCTTCTGCATCCGGCTGTCCAGCGTAGTCGTGATCTGCAGCCCGCCCTCGCTCAGAAGCTTCTCGTCGGTTCCGAGGTATTGCGACGCGAGCTTCCTCACATAGTCGACGAAGTAAGGAGCGAGCTGCCCCTTGCTCTTCGGAAGAGGCTGGATGAACACCTCCTCGCGCTTGGTCTTTGCCGCGAGCGCTGCCCCGATGGAGCGGGTCTCCTGCATCGCCTGCAGGACGGTCGCCTGCCGGGCTTTGGCCTGCCCGTAGTGCAGGTGCGGAGAGTAGTAGCGCGGCCCCTTCGGGATGCCGGCGAGCATCGCGCTCTCCGCCAGGTTAAGCTCGCCGGCATGCTTGCCGAAGTAGAGGAGCGAGGCCGCTTCCGCCCCGTAGGCTCCGTGGCCGTAATAGATCTGGTTGAGGTACATCTCCAGAATCTCGTCCTTCGAGAATCGCTGTTCGAGCTTGGCGGCGTACCAGGCTTCCTTCAGCTTGCGGCTCCAGGTTCGTTCGTGAGAGAGATAGAGATTGCGGGCGAGCTGCTGCGTCAAGGTGCTTGCTCCCTGCTCCTTCGACAGATGCCGAACGTCCACCCAAGCGGCTCGCATCAAGCCGCGGACGTCAAGTCCGGAATGCTCGTAGAACCGGCGGTCTTCCGCGGCGATCGTCGCCTTGATCAGCCAGGGGGATATCTGGCGCAGCGCTACCGTTCTGCGGTTCACGCCTCCCTGCAGGGCGGCGAGCACGCGGCCCTCCGAGTCGAGAATGGTCGTCGATTGGGGAATCGAGGCGACCGGCAACGGGACAAACTGTATGAAGGCGGCTAAGGAGGCGGCGGCGAGGACGAACAGCGAGAAGGCGGTGGCGAGCAGCCATAGCCATCGGCTTCCGCGGCCGGACGGGCTTCGCTTGACGTCGGTTCCTGTCATTTCCCGGGACATGACGTCGTTCTCCTCGTTCAAATGCGGCTGCAGGGGGTGGAAGGGTTCCGTTTCGGTGCGCGTGTCGCTCAAGGTTGACTCCTCCTTTTCCTCCGATTAACAAGGCATTTACTTACACCCCTTATTATGGAAGAGCGGAGCTCCGCTTATTCCCCGGCGGGAGGATCCCGATTGTTCCGATTCCGCTTAAGTTGCAATTTGCGCACGATTCCATATAATACAACTTGACTCATGTACCAGGCGCGAATCCGGTTCCGCCCATCGGGGGCGGAGACAATTGACTAAGAAAGAAGGTTTACATTCATGTCCTCGATGGAACTGTGGTATATGGAGAAGCAAACCGAGACCTTCGGCATCACCGCCAAAATCAAACAGACATACGTTCATGAACAAACCGATTTCCAAGAGCTCGCGATGATCGAAACGGATGAGTGGGGCACGATGCTCGTGCTCGACGGCATGGTCATGACGACGGTCAGAGACGAGTTCGTCTATCATGAGATGGTGACCCATCCGGCCCTGTTCACTCACCCGAATCCGGAGAACGTTCTCGTCGTCGGCGGCGGAGACGGCGGAGTCATACGGGAAGTGTTGAAGCATCCTAAAGTCAAGAAGGCCGTTCTCGTCGACATCGACGGCAAGGTGATCGAATATTCGAAGCAATACCTTCCTACCATCGCGGGCAAGCTCGAGGATCCGCGCGTTTCGGTGCAAGTGGACGACGGCTTTAAGCACATTCACGACCATAAGAATACGTACGACGTCATTCTTGCCGATACGACCGAGCCGGTAGGTCCCGCGGTTCAGCTGTTTACCCGCGGCTTCTATCAAGGCATCTACGAATCGCTGAAGGAAGACGGCCTGTTCGTCGCGCAGACCGACAATCCTTGGTTCAAGGCCGACCTGATCCGGAGCGTGAACCGGGACGTCAAGGAAGTGTTCCCGATCGTCCGCGTGTACGCGGCGAACATTCCGACCTACCCGAGCGGCCTCTGGACGTTCACGATGGGCAGCAAAAAGCACGACCCGCTGAACGTGAAGACCGAGGACATCGCCGAGCTGGACACGAAGTATTACACTCCCCGCTTGCACCACGCCGCGTTCGCGCTGCCTAAATTCGTCGAGGATCTTACGAAGTAAACCGATCTTAAGCCCATCCTAAGCTCCGGTATCGCCCTTTTGTCATGGCGAGACGGGGCTTTTTCATGCGGCTAGGGTTCGGCTTGATAAGGATTGCGGGCGATTTAATAGGGACTATTGAACGAAATATCCCCCGAGAGCCATGTTAGGTTTTCTGTGCCTAAAGGTGCAACTATTCAAGCGAATAGGTGCGGGTGGAAAATCAATGTTCGGTTTTTTCTCGTGAAAACGAGAATAAATTGCAAAATAATACCAAAATAAGGCGCATTCGCAAACGAAAATCAGCGAAAACTCCATTTTTTTCATTTTTATGCGACAAAACTACTATTTCTTGTGATACAATAGCTGACAACATAGATAACAGAATGGTAAGGGGGAGCGCCATGTTTGACTGGTTGGGATGGAAGAAAGGGTTGCCGTTATGGTGGTCTTATCGTCTTAATGCTTCAAGTAAACGGGACGTCGAGGATATCTTCGAGGGGATCGCCGAGACCCGCATGGAGATCCTGAAGGATTGGACAAGCGAGTATTGGCGTTCGCTCGAGCGGCTCCGCGACCAGCTGCAATCGGTTGGCGGCGGGATCGCCCTGGACGGGACGGACGACAAGGAAGTCTGGGATAAGCTGTTCGGGGATACCTATACGCGCGGTTCCGATTACACCGAGCTATTCATGTTGAACCGGGAAGGCTCGGTGGTCTATTCCACGCACCTCCCCCATAAAGGGAGAAGCTACGGGGCAGATTCCGTTCTGGACCCGGGCCTCAAGTACGTTGCGGGAGAGGGCAAAAACCCGCGTCCTTGCCTGTTCGGGCCGTACCCCGATCCTCTGACGAAGGAGATCGGCTCGCGTTCCTCCTCCTTCCATGACAAGATGACCCTGCTCTTCCTGCTGCCGATGACGGACCCGAACGGGGAGCAGGCCGGCACTCTATGCGGCCGCGTTCCGAACGACGTCATCGGCGACCTGATCCAACGGGAATCCGGCCACGTCTATCCCGATTCCGGCGACAACTACCTGTTCATGGCGAAGCCCGCGCTGAACGTCCACATCTCGCCCGGAACGGCGCTGTCGCGCAGCCGCTTCGAGGACCGGACCTTCACTCACGGCGAGAACCTCAAGGACGGCGTAACGACGGACTGGGGCATCGTATCGGTCAAGGAACACACGGAGCTGGAGATCATGTTCACCGATCCGGCTACCGGGGAGCTTCATCCGGGGGTCGCGAACACGATCCGCAACGGCAGCAACCTGTTCGTCGAATTTCCCGGCTACTCGGACTACCGTCATATTCCCGTAATAGGCAAGGGCGTTACCTTCCAGCTTCCGCATTGCCCCGACGTCTGGGGAATGATGTGCGAGGGGGACCTGGAAGAGGTGTATCGGCTCCGCAGCATCTCCATCCGGCAAGCGCGTCCGCAGCTGCTGCAATGGAGCCTGTTCGGCGTCGCGTCGGCGGCCGTTCTCTACTTCTCCGCCAAGGAGCTGTCCCCGTTCTGGACGGCGGCGATCGCGCTCGTCCTGAGCTTGGTCTCCGGCATCGCTTCCGTCGGCCTGCTGCAAAGGCGCAGCCATAAGAGAATCGTGGAGCCGCTTCGCAGCCTGAACCGCTTCATTCGCATTAACGCGGAAGGCAAAGGAGATCTGACCCAACGGATCGATACCGGGGAATTCGATAACGACGAGATCCGAGACCTCGCGAAGTGGATCAACAACATGATCGACTCGCTCGAAGGCATCATGCTGAGAGTCAAATCCGCTTCCTCCGACGTCTCGTCCAGCCAGCATCGATTGAACGAATCGACGGCGGCGACGGCGGTCACGACCGAGAGAGTGAGCAGCCGGGTTCACGATATGATCCGAAGCATTCGAAGACAGCTGAAGGATATCGACGTCGCCAAGGATGTCGCGGACGAGATGCGCCAGACGCTGCTTACGCTGGAGGAGAAAGCCTCCGCGCAGATCGCCATCGCCCAAGGAGAAGTCGAGCGCATCGGGGACAAGATGTCCCACATCTCGGTCCGGGTCGCCGAGACGAACGAGACGATCCGCGTCTTCATGGATACGGCGAACGAGATTCGCGGCGTGCTTCAGGTCATCGGGGAGATCTCCGCGCAGACGAACCTGCTCGCGCTTAACGCCTCTATCGAAGCGGCCAGAGTCGGAGAGCACGGCAAAGGCTTCGCGGTCGTCGCCTCCGAGATTCGCAAGCTGGCGGATATGACGCGCAGCTCGACGGAAGAGGTTCACGGGATCGTGGAGAAAATCTACGGCCATGCCCAGGAGGCCTATCGATCGATGGAGGAAGGGACCCGGGTCGTCGCGGAAGGAACGGAGCTCGTGGCGGTAGCCTCCGAGACGCTCGGTTCCGCGAAAGCCGAGGACTCCCTGAAGACGCAGGTCGTCGACGAAGTGGTTGCGCTGATGGAGAAGATCGCGACGGTCAGCATGGAGAACCGGGCGATCTCGACCGAGGTCGAAGCCAAGCTGCAGGAGCTGACCGGCGACATCCGGGGCGTGAGCCGCACCTCGAACACGGTGGAGAGCATCACGTCCTTCCTGCAGCAGCTCGTCGGGCAGTTCCGGCTGACGGAGACCAGGCAGAGATGATCGGGCGGCGTTCGCGGCTTTCGGACCGCAAGCTTCGCGAATCGCCGGGAGGCCGGGCGAAATCCCGGCTTTTCTTTTGGCTGCGGTTATCCTATAATGAAGGCTAACATATCCCATCGACGTGGATCGGGAGAGTACCTTATCGAATGGTCGTTGCAGCGAGCCGGGAGGGTGGAAGCCGGCACGACGTCCTAAGGGAAGCGCACCCGGGAGTCGATTCCCTGAGCTCGGCATAGGCCGAAGTAGGGGGATCCGGCCAAGGCCGTTATCCGATCGAGAGAATGCCGCGCGGGGCAGGAGGGCTCTGCCGTCCAAGCGACATTCAGAAGAGTGGCACCGCGGATCCAATCCGTCTCTTTAAGGAGACGGATTTTTTTGTTGTCTTCCGGAGGGTGCCGCTTGCGGATCCCGGGGTTTGCGCCTCGAAGAAGCGGGAGAGGAAGGAGATGAACCGATGCGATGAACGGCTCGGAACCGAGGCGAGTACGAATCGAATTGCGCAGCCTTCAGCCGGAAGGCGCCAGCGTCGCCGAATATCGCGGAATTCTGTATCCTAAGAAAAATTCTTACTATATTAGATACGAAGAGAGTGATGCGGACAGGGGCCGATGCTCGGTGACCTTCAAATGGGAGGAGAACGGCCTGACGCTCCTGCGGCACGGAGAGGTGAAGGCCGAACAGAGCTTCCGGCTCGGCCAGCGCACGGCGGGCTGGTATTCCTCTCCCGCGGGAAGGCTTCGCCTGGAGATGGAGACCTTGAAGCTGGCGGCGGAGTCCGCGGAGGAAGGCGGCTTGCCGCTGTCGATTGAATGGCAATACGAGTTGTGGGTTAATGATGAGAAGACGGACCGCTTCGACTTGCGGTTGATGCTATGGGAGGATAAAGAAACATGAGCGATTATGCATTGGAACGCCTGTATAAGCAAGTGAAGGAAGCGATCGGGGACGCGGCGGTGGCCGCCGGCTTCGTATCGAGAGAGGAGCTTCCGGACTTCGTCATCGAAGTGCCGAAGGACAAGTCGCACGGAGACCTGGCGACGAACGCGGCGATGCAGCTGACGAAGCTGGCGAAGAAGAACCCGCGCCAGATCGCGGAAGGAATCGTGGAGAAGCTGGACCGGGCGAAGGCGTCGATCGTATCGGCGGAGATCGCGGGCCCCGGCTTTATCAACTTCCGTCTCGACAAGGGTTATCTGTACCCGATTATCGGCGAGGTGCTCTCCGGAGGGGATCGCTACGGCGCCGTGCGGGACGGAGAAGGCCGCAAGGTGCAGCTGGAGTTCGTCAGCGCGAACCCGACGGGCAGCCTGCACTTGGGGCATGCTCGCGGAGCGGCAGTCGGCGACGCGCTCGCCAACATTCTCGACTTCGCCGGCTACGAAGTGACCCGGGAATATTACATCAACGACGCCGGCAACCAGGTGGCGAACCTGGCGCGTTCGATCGAAGCCCGTTACCGCCAGGCGCTCGGCCAGCAGGCGGAGATGCCGGAGGACGGATACCACGGCGAAGATATCGTCGGCTTCGCGAAGGAACTGGCGGAGAAGGAAGGCGACAAGCTGCTCTCGCTGCCCGAAGAGGAGAGATTCGAATACTTCCGCAGCTACGGCTTGGAGAAGGAGCTGGACAAGATCAAGCGCGACCTCGGCCGGTTCGGCGTGAGCTTCGACGTCTGGTTCAGCGAGACTTCCCTCTATGAGAAAGGGCTCGTCGTGAACGCGCTGGACGCGCTGAAGGCGCAAGGCGCCGTCTACGAGAAGGACGGAGCCGTCTGGCTCGAGACGACGAAGCACGGGGACGATAAGGACCGCGTTCTGGTAAAGAACGACGGCAGCTATACGTACCTGACGCCGGACATCGCCTATCATATGGATAAGTACGGCCGCGGCTACGATCAGATGATCAACATCTGGGGCGCGGATCACCACGGGTACATTCCGCGGATGAAGGCGGCGATGGCTTCGCTCGGCAACGACCCGGAGAAGCTTAAAGTGCTCATCGCCCAGATGGTCAGCCTGTTCCAGAACGGCGAGAAGGTTAAGATGTCCAAGCGGACCGGCAAGGCCGTGACGATCGAGGACCTGATGGACGAAGTCGGCGTCGACGCCATCCGGTACTTCTTCACGATGCGCAGCATGGATTCCCATCTCGACTTCGACATGGATCTCGCGGTGTCGACGTCCAACGAGAACCCGGTATTCTACGTCCAATACGCGTATGCACGGATCTGCAGCATCTTCCGCCAGGCGGAGGAGCAAGGGATCGCGCTGGCTCCGCTTGCGGACGCGCCGCTCGACAAGCTTGCCGCGGAGCATGAATACGAGCTGCTGCGCAAGATGGGAGAGCTGCCGGACGTGATCTCGGATGCGGCGAGAGGGTATGCTCCCCATCATATGATCCGCTACGTTTACGAGCTCGCCTCTCTTTTCCACAGTTACTACAGAGCGGAGCGCGTCATCACGGAGGATGCGGAGCAGAGCCAGGCACGGCTGCAATTGCTGGCCGCGCTGAAGATCGTGCTCGGGAACGGCCTCCGTCTGGTCGGAGTATCCGCCCCGGAGAAGATGTAACCCCTAAATCGCGAATCGGGCATAAAGAAGAAGGGCTGACGAGAGTCAGTCCTTCAATTTATCCGCGTTGCGGAGAAGCCTCATAATATCCAGTTCCCCGTTCGGGCGGGGAGAACGGGTATGGCGAAGCGGCCTTGTCGATCGGCGAAGGAGCCTTTTCACCTGCGCGGGAGTAAGGCCCGGGCGATGGGCGAGGAGCAGAGCGACGGCTCCGGTGACATGAGAGGTGGCCATCGACGTTCCGCTCATGTTCCGCCGAACCCCCCGCAGCCAGCAGGAGTCGATCTTCTCTCCGGGAGCGTAGACGTCGATTCGGCTGCTGCGGTTGGTGAATTCCGCGATTCGGCCGTCCCGGTCCGTCGCTCCGACCGCCACGGTGCCGAGGTAGCGTGCGGGATAATCGATCTCGCCGCGCTTGCCGTCGTTGCCGGAGGAGGCGACGATAAGCACTCCGGAACGGTATGCGTTCGTTACGGCGTTCAACAGCGCTTTGCTGCGGGTCCGCATGCCGAAGCTCATATTCACGACGTCCATCCGGTTGCGGACGCACCAGTCGATGCCCAGAATTATATCCGATACGTAAGCGGTGCCGTTATAATCGAAAGCCTTAACGGGATATATGGAAGCTCTCGGCGAGACTCCGATCATCCCCTGAAGCTGATTGGCCGCGGCGATCGTCCCGGCGATATGGGTCCCGTGCCCGTTGTCGTCGTTAGGCGGCAGCATGCGTTGAAGGAGGTTGATGCCCCTCTCGACCGAATGCCGGAGGTCCGGGTGCTGAAAGTCGACTCCGGTATCGATGACTCCCACCTTCACTTTATATCCGGTCGTCAATCCCCACGCCTCCGGCGCGCGGACCCTTCGAATTCCCCAAGGGATTCCCTTGTCCGTGGCGGGGCGCGCCCGGGTCGCCTGAGGGAGAGCATGGGTGCTTACCTGCACGTCGTCTTCCCAGACGATCGAATTCGAGAACGCCTTGGGAAGCTCGAAGCTCGGAAGCGAGCAAGTATACGCGCGTATGATGCCTAGCCGACGGACGGCTTGGAGGGATTGACTGTGCTTGCGCTGCGCGCGCAATTCGTGAAGGAAACGGCGCTCCTCCTCGGGCTGAAGGAAGCGGAGGATTCTGCGGGCGCGATTTTCTGAGGAAGAGAGGGAGCCTTTAAGCCATTCCAGCAAGCCGCTCATGTCCAATGCGGTGATCCCTCCCGGCGAATGTGCTTCCCTATACTATGAGGCCGTCCGCTCGAGTGTATGGGAGAACGGCCTGATTCGACTCGAAATGGGCGGAGAATAGTGTCAAAATCGAAGCTGGCTCATAGGATGAAGGGAGAGTTTCCGGCGAGACTCTTAGCCACGTCGGTCCTTCCATCCGGAGAGGCCGAGGGGGTACAGTCGAGAAACGAAGGCGCCGTCTTGCGGACCCGTCTTCGTTTTTTCGTTGTTTCGGGATGGGGAGGAAGGGGCGGAGCTTGCATTTTCACGGAAAATGCGTTTAACTAAAGGGTGACACAGCTTCCTACAAGATTGACTTTCTGATCGTCCGGAATCGTATCCGGATGGTTCACGCTTACATAAAGAGAGGATGAGCAGTAACGTGAGTGCGGAATACGTCCTGAAGTTCGACGCCGAGAAAATTCGGGAAATGCCGATGGTAGACCTCGCCTTCGAGGTGCTCAAGGCATCGAATACCCCGTTCTATTATCGCGATCTCATGATGGAGATCGCCAAGCTGAGAGGCTTCACTCAAGAGCAAATCGACGAAGTGATCGCCCAGCTTTATACCGAGATCAACATTGACGGCCGCTTCGCATGCGTCGGCAGCAACGTATGGGGCCTTAAGCGCTGGTACCCTGTCGAGCGTTCGGATGACGCCGTTGCCGGAAGCGGCAAGCGTCCGCGGATCATCAACGACGACGACGATCTGGACGACGACGATCTGTACGGCGAGGACGAGGAAGAAACCTTCACGACCGACGAAGAGGGCTTCGACCTGTTCGACGAGGATCGCGAAGAGATCTTCGACGAGGGCGAAGAAGCCGCGGAAGTCGACGAGGAAGTGGCTATCGACGAGGAAGAAGAGGCCGAAATCGAAGAGGATCTGGACGAGGAATCGGACGACGAGGAAGAGCTCGAAGACGACGAATTCGACGATTCGGACGACGAAGACGACGACAAATAGCACCTCCCGTACAGGCTTGACACCTTGGGTGCGAGAAGTTAAACTTATGCTTGGGCTTTAAGAGCATGCTTTTCCATAAACCATTTTAAGGTTAAAAAAGTGCCCCCATTTATATGGGTGACACTTTTTTGTTTTGTAGGGCAGTTCGTTTCCTTGATTATGGAAGAGCTTGAACGGATCTAATATGGCTTCATGTTTGTTGGAATTGCGGGTACGCTAAAGATAATGCCTTAGGCATGTGGTGGGAGGTTTCGTACAGAGTGACCAAATACATTTTCGTAACGGGCGGCGTCGTATCGTCGCTGGGGAAGGGAATCACGGCCGCTTCTCTTGGCCGATTGCTCAAGAATCGGGGACTGAAGGTAACGATTCAGAAGTTCGACCCTTATATTAACGTGGATCCGGGTACGATGAGCCCGTATCAGCACGGCGAAGTGTTCGTGACGGACGACGGCGCGGAGACCGATCTGGACCTGGGCCATTACGAGCGCTTTATCGACATCAACCTGTCCAAGAACAGCAACGTGACGACGGGCAAGATCTATTCCACCGTAATCAGCAAAGAGCGCCGTGGCGAATACCTCGGCGGTACGGTTCAGGTTATTCCGCACATTACCAACGAGATCAAGGATCGGGTGTTCCGCGCCGGGCGCGAGACGGGCTCGGACGTCGTTATCACCGAAATCGGCGGAACCGTCGGCGATATCGAGAGCTTGCCGTTCCTGGAGGCGATCCGTCAGATCAAGTCCGACATCGGCCGCGAGAACGTCATGTACATTCATGTTACGCTTATCCCGTTCATCAAGGCGGCCGGCGAAGTGAAGACGAAGCCGACCCAGCACAGCGTGAAGGAGCTTCGCAGCATCGGGATTCAGCCTAACGTCATCGTTTGCCGCACCGAGCATCCGATGGCAGAGGAGCTGAAGCGCAAGATCGCCCTGTTCTGCGACATCGACCCGGGCGCGGTCGTGGAATGCCGCGACGCATCGACGCTGTACGAAGTGCCTCTGATGCTGAACGAGCAAGGGCTCGACGATTATGTCGTGCGCCATCTGGGCTTGAAGCAAGCGGCTCCCGCGCCGGATATGGCGGAGTGGGAAGCGCTCGTTCGCAAGGTGAAGTCCCTCAACAAAACGACGGAGATCGCCATCGTCGGCAAGTATGTCGCTCTGCACGACGCTTATCTGAGCATCGTCGAATCGCTCGGCCATGCCGGCATCGATTCGGACGCGGAAGTGAACATTCGCTGGGTGAACGCCGAGGATATCACTCCTCAGAACGTGGACGAGCTGCTCGGCGGCGTGAACGGGATTCTGGTTCCGGGCGGGTTCGGCGATCGGGGCATCGAGGGCAAAATCACGGCGATCCGTTACGCCAGGGAACGCGAGGTTCCGTTCTTCGGAATCTGCCTTGGCATGCAGGTTGCGGTAATCGAGTACGCCCGAAGCATGGTCGGCCTGGACGGGGCGAACAGCTCGGAGATCCATCCGGCGACGCCTTACCCGGTCATCGACTTGCTGCCTGAGCAGAAGGATATCGAAGACCTGGGAGGCACGATGCGCCTCGGCTTGTATCCATGCAAGCTAGTGCCGGGCAGCTTGGCCGCCAAGTGCTACGGAGAAGAGCTCGTCTATGAGCGTCATCGCCATCGTTACGAGTTTAACAATGAATATAGGGATCGCATCGAAGCCGCGGGCCTTCGGATTTCGGGAACGTCCCCGGACGGCCGATTGGTCGAGATGGTCGAGCTTCCGGAGCATCCGTGGTTCCTCGCGGTTCAGTTCCATCCGGAATTCACCTCGAGACCGAACCGTCCTCAGCCGCTGTTCCGCGAGTTCGTTCGCGCTTCGCTGGTTCATTCGGAAGGTTGATCGGCCGGTAGAGAACGCTCTGGGTATATCCGGGGCGTTCTTTACTTTTTTTCCAGCGAAATAAAGGATTTCCATGCTAGTATCTCGAATACGGGTTAGATATCCGAATTGGAGAAACGGAGGCTACATCGAATGGGAAGAAAGAAGCTGCTGATTGTAGACGATCAGATCGGAATTCGGATCTTGCTGCTCGAAGTGTTCGCGACGGAGGGCTACGAAACCTTCCAAGCGGCGAATGGACGGACGGCCTTGGACATTGTGCGCAATCATACTCCTGATTTGGTGCTGCTGGATATGAAGATTCCCGGGATGGACGGACTAGAGATCCTGAAGAAAATCAAAGAGATGAACAAAGAGATCAAAGTGATCATGATGACCGCCTACGGCGAGCTGGACATGATCAAGGAAGCGACCGATCTCGGGGCGCTCATGCACTTCACCAAGCCGTTCGATATCGACGAGATGAGGATGGCCGTGAATCTGCAGCTCGGAGAAGGCGGATCCCGCTCGAAGTTCGCGTCCGGATCGTAGGCAGGAACCGGGCGTCGCGGCAGGTTTACAATAAAAAGTTTTTTTGTGGTATAATGATCCGGTGTACAAGTCGTTCGATTGAAACGGGTGCAGGCGGGAGTGGCGACATCAAGAGGAACCTTGCGGCTTGCGCGCACCTATTCGTGAAGTCCTCGCTTACAGATGCATAAGCTATAGACCCTCGCAAGTATCCGATTCCTGCCCGAACGGCTAAGAAGCAAGAAGGTTCGACGGTTCGGCAGCATTGCCATGCCTAATTCAATCATTCATAAAGAAGCAATTACGACACCGCGAGCGCATTCCGACGATTCGTTCCCCGCTCGCGAAGTAGGTATGCCTTCTGATATGGGAAAACGTCGTGCGCGTTTTCCCTTTCCTTCATTGTATCGGCCGACCGTGCGCCACGGGCCGGTACGGGAGCAGCAGACTAGGAGGACCATGCATTCATGGAGAAACTGATGATACGCGGAGGCCGACCTCTTCGCGGTACGGTCGGCATCAGCGGTGCCAAGAACAGCGCGATCGCGCTGCTTCCCGCAGCAATACTTGCGGAGTCGGAAGTACGAATCGATAACCTGCCGCATTTGAGCGACGTGGCCATTTATACGGAATTGCTGGAGGAGCTGGGAGGCAAGGTCGTCTGGAATTCGGATTCCATGTCGATCGATCCTTCCAACATGAGATCGGTGCCCATGCCGAATGGGCGAGTGAAGATGCTTAGAGCATCCTATTATTTGATGGGAGCGCTGCTCGGGCGCTTCGGAGAAGCGACGATCGGCTTGCCGGGGGGCTGCAACTTCGAACCCCGCCCGATCGACCAGCACATCAAGGGATTCGAAGCGCTGGGCGCGGTCGTAAGCAACGAACATGGCGCCATCCGCATCAAGGCCAAGGAATTGCGCGGGGCGAAAATATATCTGGACGTCGTAAGCGTCGGAGCCACTATCAATATCATGCTCGCGGCCTCCCGGGCCAAGGGCTCTACCATTATCGAGAACGCGGCGAAGGAGCCGGAGATCATCGACGTGGCAACCTTGCTCAATGCCATGGGAGCGAAGATCAAAGGCGCCGGAACCGAAACGATCCGCATCGAAGGCGTCAGCAGCATGCATGGCTGCCGGCATTCCATCATTCCCGACCGTATTCAAGCAGGCACTTATATGCTAGCCGCCGCGGCGACTCGCGGCGATGTCCTTATCGATAATATCATTCCTAAGCATCTGGAAGCTTTGACGGCCAAGCTCCAAGAGATGGGCGTTCACGTTTACGAGATGGACGAAGCCATTCGGGTCATCGGGCAGCCTCATTACGAGGCGGTCGACGTCAAGGCTTTGGTATACCCCGGCTTCGCGACCGACCTTCAGTCTCCGATGACGAGCCTGTTGACGCAGGCCAGAGGGGTCAGCATCCTGTCGGATTACGTTTACAGCAACCGCTTTAAGCATGTGCCGGAGCTGATCCGGATGGGAGCGAACATCCGGGTGGAGGGCCGATCCGCGATTATCGAAGGCAGCCGCCTGAACGCGGCGAAGGTAAGAGCCACCGATCTGCGGGCCGGAGCCGCGCTTGCCGTCGCCGCGCTGACGGTAGAGGAAGGCACGACGGAGATTACCGGCGTCGAATACATCGATCGCGGGTATGAACGATTGGTGGAGCATTTGAGCAATTTGGGCGCCGAGGTGTGGCGCGAAGGGTGATCCGGCTGCCGGGTCGCCCCATTCGGACAAAAAGTGGGGATACTATTGACGGATTTTATGATGGCGGACCTGGAGGGCATGTCGCTTAACGAGCTGACTAGGCTCGCCCGGAACTATCAGGTCGCCGCTTATAATCAGATGAAGAAAAAAGAGCTTATCGTCGCCATCCTTCGAGCTCAAGCGGAACGCAGCGGCCTGTTGTTCATGGAAGGCGTGCTGGAGGTCCTGCCGGAGGGCTACGGCTTCCTCAGGCCGATCAATTACTTGCCGAGCGCCGAGGATATTTATATCTCGGCATCGCAGATTCGCAAATTCGATCTACGCACCGGCGATCTTGTCTCGGGCAAGTGCCGGGCACCCAAAGAAAGCGAGCGCTACTTTGGCTTGCTGCAAGTTAATGCCGTTAACGGAGTGACTCCGGAAGCGGCTGCCGAACGCCTCCATTTTCCCGCACTTACCCCTCTATTCCCGGAACAGAAGCTAGTCCTGGAGACGACTCCCACCCGACTGTCATCCCGTATTATCGATTTGCTCGCGCCTGTAGGCCTTGGCCAACGCGGTTTGATCGTCGCTCCGCCGAAGGCGGGCAAAACCTTGCTGCTTAAGGAGATCGCGAACAGCATCTCGACGAACCGGCCGGACATCGACTTGTTCGTGCTGCTCATCGACGAGCGGCCGGAAGAAGTAACGGACATGCAGCGTTCGGTGCAAGGGGAAGTGGTCGCATCGACGTTCGACGAGGTTCCGGAGCATCATATCAAGGTGGCGGAGCTCGTGCTGGAGAGAGCTCTTCGTCTTGTCGAGCACAAGCGGGACGTCGTCATTCTGCTGGACAGCATCACTCGTCTGGCGCGCGCCTACAACCTGGTCATTCCTCCATCCGGACGCACGCTGTCCGGCGGTATCGATCCGGCCGCTTTCCATCGTCCGAAGAGATTTTTCGGCGCGGCGCGGAACGTCGAGGAGGGCGGAAGCTTGACCATCCTGGCGACCGCCTTGATCGAGACGGGCTCGCGTATGGATGACGTCATCTACGAAGAGTTCAAGGGAACGGGCAACATGGAGCTGCATCTCGACCGGAAGCTGGCGGAGCGCCGCATTTTCCCGGCCCTGGACATCCGCCGATCCGGCACTCGCCGCGAGGAGATGCTTCTCACGAAGGACGAGTTGGATAAGGTTTGGGCGATCCGCAAGGGGATGAACGATTCGATTGAATTCGTCGACCAGTTTCTGCGCAAGCTGTCGAATACGAAGACGAATCTGGAATTCCTCGACACGCTGGAAGGCTCGGCGCCCGGCCATTCGGGAAGTGGCTCTTCCGCATCGGGCGCATCGGGCTCTTCGAGTATCGGCAGCGGATCGGCTTCGCCGACTTCGGGCGGCGTCGGCTCAGGCTCCTCTTCGATCGCGAACCGCAGTCGCTCGGGCGGCTACTCCAACCCGAACGCATCCGCAAGACCGGGCTCGACGGGAATGGGAATGCGTACGAATTCCGGTCCTCGCACCGGCTCGGGCAGCTTCCAGGGTTCGAGCTCCTATGGCGGCAATAACGGCTCCCGTCAGTCGAACGGCTATTCGTCATCCTCGAACGGGTACTCCCGTCCTTCATCCTCGGGGGTGGGGAGCACGGGCGGCTCCACCGCTCCGGGTGCTTCCGCTTACTCCAACGGCACGGGCGCGGGCGTAAGCGCGGGTTCTAGCGCGGGATCTACGGGAAGCGCGGCATCGGGGGCGAACCCTTCGTCGTACTCTTCGGCTGCTTCCGGTTCTTCGGCGGCTGCTTCCGCTCCTTCTGTTTCGTCTGCGGCGCCGTCGGCATCTCGCCCGGCATCTTCCGCGAGCGGCGGCACGGCCTCTTCGCCGGCGAGCGCGGCTTCTTCGTCCGCCGCTGCTCCAAGGACAAGAACGCCTAGCGTGCAGCAGCTTCCGGGCGAAGTGATCGGAGGCCGCGCGTCGGCTCCTCGATCCGCTTCGGCTGCGAGCGGCGAAGCGAAGGCGGCTCCGGCAGCGTCCGTATCTACGTCGGCGTCCGCGCCGGCGGCAACGAACGCCGCGCCGTCCGCAGCGCCGGCTCCGGCCGCTTCCGCGCCAGCGGCACAGCCGAACGCGGAAGCGGCGGCTCCTGTCGCGGAGACCGCGGCTCCGGCGGCTGCGGGCGCGAAGAAGACGACGCGCGCTTCGACTTCGCGTTCTTCCGCGTCTTCGTCCTCGGCAGCTTCCAAGAGCGCGACGACAAGAAGCTCGAGAGCGCAAGCGGCTGCGGCAGCTGCGGAAGCGGCAGGCGGCGCGGCGGCCGAGGCGACCGCGGCCGCTCCGGCGGCCGGAACGAAAACGCGCGCCGTAAGCAGCCGTTCCAAGAGCAAGGCGGCGGCCGCGGAAGCGGAAGGCAAGACGGAAGCGGCAACCTCCGATGCGGCCTTGGGAACGACCTCCGAAGGCGGCGCGGCCCCGGCCAAGCGTACGGGCACGAAGCGCGCGCCTCGGAACAGCTCGACGTAATCCGTCGGGCGGGCAAGAGAGAGGGGCAATGAACGATGCATCTGGTTTACGCAGATGATAAGGATAATGTATACGATCATTCCGAGCTGTACGGGGTGGGACGGAGCGGGGACGATCTCGTCGAGCTTCTGGAGGACGACCTGATTCCGCTTCCTCCCGGCGCGACCCTGGTCGGGCTTCCGAACACGCGCGCCGTCGGCATGGATCCGAAGACCGGCAAGATGGTTCCGCTGCCCGGCAACTATCACGCCGTCGGAGCGCTGCTTCCGCAGGGCTATACGCGTTATTACGTGCCCGGCTACTCGAAGACGGACAAGTCGCAGGCGTTTCCGCTCTTCGGGTACACGGCTGTCGTCTGGAAAGACGGCGGCTTCTACGTGGCGGCCGGCCAAACGGACAACCCGGAGAAGTGGAACCCCGAGAATTGCGATCGCGGCGAAGTTCGGCGCGGAGTGGAGAGGCTGTTGGAGAAGTACCCGGACAATCGGCTGTACCGGCATTTGTCCAACTGCGCGCTCGGCTACGAGTGCCTGACTTCTTCGAATACTTTCCTGCAGCGTTGGGAAGGCGGGGTCCCGGTGAGCTTCGCTTGCAACGCGGGCTGCTTCGGCTGCATCTCCGAGCAGCCGGAGGACAGCGGCTTCGTCTCCCCGCAGACGCGGCTTCAATTCAAGCCGACGGTGGACGAAGTGACGGAGATCATGCTCGAGCATCTCCGCACGCCCGAATCCATTATCAGCTTCGGGCAAGGCTGCGAAGGCGAGCCGTCGACGCAGGCTAAGACGATCGTGGAAGCGATCAAGCGGGTACGCGCCCAGACTTCGATGGGCTATATCAACATCAACACGAATGCCGGGCTTACGGACCACATGCGCGCGATCGTGGACGCCGGTCTCGACTTGATGCGGGTCAGCACCATCAGCGCGCTGGACGATCATTACAATGCGTACTACCGTCCGCGCGGCTACACGCTCGCCAATGTGGAGAAGTCCCTGAAGTATGCGACCGACAAAGGAGTCTACACTTCGATCAACTATCTCGTCTTCCCCGGCGTTACGGACCGGGAGGAAGAAATCGAAGCGATGATTGGCTTCGCGAGGCGAACGGGGCTCAAGCTTATTCAGATGCGCAACCTGAACATCGATCCGGAAGCGTACCTGAATCTGATTCCGAAGGCGCAAGGCGAGATTTACGGCATGAAGACGCTGCTCGAGATCTTTCGCGAGGAGCTGCCGGACGTAGTGATCGGCTCGTACACGCACATCCCGCCGGTTACGCAATCGGGGCGCTGAACCATGCGTGCCGATATGGCCGAGGGATGGGGAACGAGACAAAAATTAACGCGGGCCGCCTGTTGTTAATCCGATGCTTGTCGTGCTATAATCCGTTTATGTGTCTAATACTCTGGTTCCGCATGAGTTCCAGGGCAGAAAGAAGGTGAACGCATTGAAAGAGGCCATTCAACCGAAGTACCATGTGACGACGGCAACGTGCGCTTGCGGCAATACGTTCGAAACGGGTTCGGTTCGTCCGAACATCCGCGTCGAAATTTGCTCGGCATGCCATCCGTTCTTCACGGGCAAACAGAAGTTCCTGGATGCCGGCGGTCGTATCGATAAGTTCAAGAAAAAATACGGCATATAAGATTGTGCGGTATAGAAATAGACCTCCCTTAACATCCTACGGGATAAAGGGAGGTTTTTTTCATGTCTACACACCGAAGCATAAGGCGGATTGCGGCAACCGCGGCGCTGTCGATCGCGATTATCGGCGTTCAAGCCGGCTGCACCAACAACAATAACAACAACGCCAACGGGTCGAGCAGCATCAAGACGCAAAATTACGGTAACGACGGCTATCTGGGCAGAACGAACAGCTATCCTCGCATCCCCGGCCGGCATATGGCGCTAAGCTACAAAAACGATGCTCGGCTCATCCAGCAGTCCATTCGGGATGTGCCCGGAGTCGCGGGCAGCAGCGTGACCTTTAACGGCGCGGACGCTTACGTAACGATCAAGCTCGACCGCGGGGTTGCGCAAAGAGAGGTCGCGACGGTAGAGCGTCAAGCGGCTTCGGTCCTTCGCTTTAACTTCCCGCGGTATACGATTCACGTCACTTCGGCAAGATAACGACGGGAAACGGAAGGCGTCGACGGAGCGAAGGAGAGGGAATCGTTCCCTTCGGTTGCGTTAACGACCGGAATTCGTTATACTAGGTCATGCCGTGCTAGACGGGGAGGTAGCGGTGCCCTGTAACTCGCAATCCGCTATAGCGAGGTTGAATTCCTGTTTGAGGTCTTGTCACGCAGGTTCCGGCGTGTTTGGCGTTGTGTCGATAGCAGGGTCCTTCGCAAGGGACGCCCATGAACCCGGTCAGGTCCGGAAGGAAGCAGCCGTAAGTGGTCACGTTCTTGTGTTGAAGGGCAGCCCTGAAGGAGCAAGGCCAGCATGTCCGGCTGGATGGCAACGATCGGGGACAGGTGCACGGTCCTTATCGATTTTAAATATTATCGCGCAACCTTAATCCTCAACTACTTCAGATAAAACATCTCAGCGTAGATTATCTACTGCGCGGAGATGTTTTTTTGTCGTTTCATGACTTTTTATTGCGAAGACTGGGAGGTGACTATGGACCATGCGCGGCTCGGACGATATCGATAGGCGCAGACTCGCGTACAGCAACGATCTGTTGAAGGCGAAGGGGGACATTCGCGAAGCGAGCATTACGGAGAGGCTGCTGGAGAGCATTCTGGAAGACGAGAATACGGGGGTGCTGCTGCTTGACTCCAAGCTTCGGATTACGGAAGCCTCTTCCGTGATTTGCCGGATGCTGCGCAAGAATCGGATGGAATTGCTGAACCTGACGCTCGAGGAAGCGGTTCGGGGCTCGGGCGAGGCGCCTTTTCCCATTGATGCCGATCTTCTGGAAGGAGTCGCTTTTCGCGGGAGAAGCTATTCGATAGGATCCGGGCGGAACCGAAGGGAATGGCTGCTCGACGGAAGCCCCTTGTGGAACGGAGGGCGCGTGATCGGGGCGAATGTCATGTTCCGCGACGTCACGCAGGTCATTCAATTGGAGGAGCAAATCCGTCATTCCGACCGGCTTAAGATGATCGGCGAGGTTGCCGCCGGAACGGCTCACGAGATCCGGAATCCGCTTACGGCCATCAAGGGGTTCATGCAGCTGCTCAGCAAGTCCTTATCCGACCGGGAGATGCACCGCGAACAGGATTTTGTGCAAATCGTGATGTCGGAGTTGGAGAGAATCAACAGCCTCGTGAACGATATTCTTCTGCTTAGCAAGCCGAAGGAAGTGAAGCTGAGCCCGGTTCGCATCGGCAGCATCATCAAGGACATGCTTCCCATGCTCCGCAATGAAGCGGTCATGCGCAGCGTCTTGCTTCACTACGAGTCTTGGCCGGACGGGCCGCTCATCTTGGCGGACAAGGAGATGCTGAAGCAGGTTTTCTTGAATTTGGGCAAAAACGCGATCGAGGCCATGGGGACGGGGGGCGTTCTTACGATTCGGGAGAGAAGGGAAGCGGCTTCCGCGACGGAGGTAACGGTCGATATTATCGATACGGGGCCGGGAATCGACCGCGACCATCTCGAGAGAATCTTCGACCCCTTCTTTACGACGAAGGAACAGGGAACGGGTCTCGGCTTGTCCATCTGCCGCCGAATCGTTCATGAGATGGGGGGAGGCATCCAGGTTTCGACCGGGCCGGACGGATCCGTCTTCACGATTACGATTCCGGTCATGGCCCGATCGGATAGCCGGATGGCAGGACTCGGTGGAGCGCTTCCGTTCGATGTTGTATAATGATTAGAAAGCCATGATACGACGGGAGCGGATAAAGTGGCCCATATTGCGCTATACCGGGCCTGGCGCCCGCAAACTTTCCATGATATGGTCGGCCAGCAGCACATCGTACAGACGCTGCAGAACGCGATTCGAGAGGATCGTCTCTCGCACGCCTATCTGTTCAGCGGTCCGAGGGGAACGGGGAAGACGAGCGCGGCCCGGCTTCTGGCCAAGGCGGTCAACTGCGAACGCGGCCCGACTCCGGAGCCGTGCAACGAATGCGAGCCCTGCAGAAGAATCGCGGCAGGCGCCGTCATGGACGTTGTCGAGATTGACGCGGCCTCCAACCGCGGGGTTGAAGAGATTCGCGATATAAGGGATAAAGTCAAATATTCGCCGACGGAAGTCAGGCGCAAGGTGTACATCATCGACGAAGTGCACATGCTGACGACGGAAGCGTTCAATGCGCTGCTCAAGACGCTCGAGGAGCCGCCGGCGCACGTCATGTTCATGCTGGCGACGACGGAGCCGCACCGGCTGCCGCCGACGATCATCTCCCGGTGCCAGCGGTTCGAGTTCCGCAGGGTGTCGTTGGAAGAGCAAGCGGAATGGCTGCAAGGGATTTGCCGCCAGGAAGGCATTGAAGCCGAGGAGGAAGCGCTTGTTTATATAGCGCGCTTGTCCGACGGAGGAATGCGGGACGCGCTTAGCCTGCTCGACCAGATCTCTTCCTTCTCGGATGGACGGGTTACCCTGCAGGGAGCGACGGAAGCGACGGGGGGCCTGCCTGCCGAGCAATTCTCCCGACTGGCGGCGGCTGTACGCGATTCGAACGCTTCGGCCGTGCTCGCCGAAGTCGACGAGATGATGCGCGCCGGCAAGAGCGCGGATAAGTGCTTGGAGCAGCTTATGCATTATTTCCGAGACCTGCTTCTGGCGCAGCTGGCTCCGGCCGCGTCGGCTTCCGCGGGCCGGGTCGCTTCTCCGGCCGAGCTGAAAGGCATGGCCGAAGGATTCCCGAGAGAGCGACTGTTTGCTATTATTGATGTGTTGAATCGGTACCAGTCGGAGATGAAGTACGCCGCTCATCCGCAGACGATGTTCGAGATCGCGCTGCTTAAGCTGTGTACCGATTCGAACTCTGCGGACGGCTCGTCATCCGGAGCGGCGGCTTCGCGCGCTACGGCCGGCGGCGGAGGCGCGGAGGTTCAGCAGCTCCAGCGTCAGGTCGCTGCTCTGGAGCGTAAGCTGGAAGAGCTGCAGCGTTCCGGCATTGCGATTCCTTCCGAGGGGGATTCGTCTTCGGGAGGTCGGTCCGGCGGCGGTTCCGCCGTTCGGGGAGGCGGCAACGGCTGGGGCGGACGCGGCTCCTCCGGAGCCGGTTCGGCTCCGAAGGCGGCGAGGCAGCGGATCAAGCTGGATCCGTTCGTCGCTTCCCGAGGCTCTCAGCTGGCGTTGCAGGCGATGGGCAAATGGCCTCAGGTGCTGGCCCGCGTCAAGGAAGAACGGGTAACGGTTCATGCATGGCTTGTCGACGGCGAGCCCGTCGCTTATGCCGACGATACCGTTCTCGTGGCGTTTAGGAATTCGATTCACCGGGAGACCACGGAGAAGCCTGCCAACAAGCAGGTGATCGAGAAGGCGCTCACGGCCGTCATGGGTCATCCGACGGAACTGGCGACCACCCTGCAGAAGGAATGGCAGGAAGCGTTGGCGGGAGGGTCTCAGGCGCAAGCCGGCCAGCCGGAAGAGCTTCAGCTGGCGACGGAGGACGGCGCGTCTCCGCCGAGCGAGCCTTTGGTTGATGAAGCGTATAAGCTTTTCGGAGAAGAATTGGTAGTCATAAGAGATGAATAAGGAGGCCACACCCCATGAACAACATGAATCAAATGATGAAGCAAGTGAAGAAGATGCAGGAGCAGATGCTCAAGGCTCAGGAGGAGCTGGGCACCAAGACGATCGAAGGCTCCGCCGGCGGCGGGGTCGTGACGGTGCAAGTCAACGGCCACAAGAAGGTTCTTAGCATCAACATCAAACCGGAAGCGGTCGATCCGGAAGACGTCGAGATGCTGCAGGATCTCGTTCTGACGGCCGTCAACGATGCTTTGGGCAAGGCCGACGAGCTGGCCAACAGCGACATGGGCAAGTTCACTGGCGGACTGAAGATTCCTGGTTTGTTCTAATATGCGAGAATCGATTCGGCCCACGCGCTGCTCAAAGAGCGCGTGGGCCGAATGAGATTAGAGGAGTTTGAAGCCCTTGTTCTATCCAGAACCGATAGCCAAGCTTATCGATTCGTTCTCGCGGCTGCCGGGGATCGGGCCGAAGACGGCCGCTCGGCTGGCGTTTCATGTGTTGAGGATGAAGGAAGAAGATACGATTGATTTCGCCAAGGCGCTGGTGAACGTGAAGAGAAAGCTGACCTACTGCTCGGTCTGCTGCAACATCACGGACACGGATCCTTGCCGAATCTGTTCCGATAAGACGAGAGACCATTCCGTGATCTGCGTCGTTCAAGAGGCGAAAGACCTCGTCGCGATGGAGAGGACCCGGGAGTTTACGGGTCAATACCACGTCCTGCATGGCGCGATATCGCCTATGGACGGAGTCGGGCCGGAGGATATCCGGATCGCCGAGCTGCTCCAGAGGCTTAGCGACGAACGGGTTCAGGAGCTCATTCTCGCAACGAACCCGAATATCGAAGGGGAAGCGACGGCGATGTACCTGTCCCGCCTGGTGAAGCCCTTCGGCATCAAGGTCACGAGAATCGCCCACGGGCTGCCGGTGGGCGGAGATTTGGAATACGCGGACGAGGTTACGCTGTCCAAAGCGCTGGAAGGCCGGCGCGAGCTCAATTAGGGTAGGGGCTGATCCGGAGGTCATTGGTGGTTGACTTCCGGATCGGTCCCTTTTCCTTTGTTGGCACCCGAAGCGCACGTTTCCGTTCATTCTCCCATTCGATCTCTGTGTCCCGGATTCTAAGCCCTCCCTCGCGGACATATATCTATTAACAGGTTGTCTGCCTGAAGGCGGACGGTTTGTTGAGAAGGAGGCTGCGGCAATGCTGGGAATCGGTCGTAAGCGCAGGCAAGAAGTCGTGGACGAAACAAGGCTCCGTTTGCAGGAAGACATTCGTCGGGCGCGCAAGGAACGCGATATCGCTCAGAGTCTGTTCGAGAACGTAGTGGAATTCGATCGGATCGACCATGCCATTTATACGCTGGAAGCCGCTGAGAAAAAGCTGGATATTCTGCTTCGCGAAGCCAAGCTGTTGTTGGGCGAAACCGGGGATGAAGCCGGAATTGCAAAGAGGGCCGTTCTATGAAAAGCTTATGGCTGGCTCTATTGCTCCTCTCTTCCGGTTCGCTAATGTTCCTAATGATAAGAAGGCAGCTGCCGAAAGGCTGGTTCGTCCGATTCGGGACTCATCTTGTGTTAGCGGCGTTAGCGATTTATGCGATTAACTTCTCCGGACTTGCGGCCGGATGGTATATGCCGATCAATCCGGCTACGGTAGGGGTTGTTGCCGTGCTTGGCTTGCCGGGAATCGGCCTTGTTTATGGGATGCAGCAGCTTCTTTTGTCGTAAAGTGAGGCGAAATGACAAAAAAGCGATTGACGATGCATAGCCGAATGTGATACATTAAATCCCGCGCCTGTTAGGCGCAGCGGCAACATAAACGAGCGAGAGAGTAGATGGAATAAATTACTTCTTGCAAAGCGGTTGCCCGATGTGATACATTATAAAGGTCGCCGCTGAAAAGCGAACGACAAAAACGAAACAAACTTGTTCCTTGAAAACTGAACATCGAGCGTAATGAAATAAAGTCGAGCGAGAGCTTCGGTTCTTGCGAGACAAACCAGCAGTACAGAACGAGCCTTCAAGGTTCTTCTAAAGGTTTACCCTTTATGGAGAGTTTGATCCTGGCTCAGGACGAACGCTGGCGGCGTGCCTAATACA
>NZ_JACJVQ010000029.1 GCF_014212135.1 Cohnella thailandensis | reverse complement strand
GCGCGGCGACATCAAGCCGCTCGGCACGAAGGCGGGAGAGATCACGCCGGCGATGGCGGAGCTGACCGGCCTGAAGGCAGGCACGGCGGTCGCGGTCGGCAACGTCGATGCGCACGCGGCCGTACCGGCGGTCGGCGTCGTGGACGAAGGCAAGCTCGTCATGGCGATGGGCACGTCGATCTGCCACATGCTGCTCGGCACCTCCGAGGTCGAGGTGGAAGGCATGTGCGGCGTCGTCGAAGACGGCATCATCCCGGGGTACAAGGGATACGAAGCGGGGCAATCGGCGGTCGGCGACATCTTCGAATGGTTCGTCGAGGAAGCGGTGCCGGCTTACGTGAAGGAAGCGGCGGAGAAGGAAGGCGTCGGCGTTCACCAGTGGCTCACCGAGAAAGCGAGCGCTTATAAGCCCGGCGAATCCGGTCTCGTGGCGCTCGACTGGTGGAACGGCAACCGTTCCGTGCTCGTGGACACGAACCTGACGGGCGTCGTCGTCGGCTACACGCTGCTGACGAAGCCGGAGGAGATGTACCGCGCGCTGCTGGAAGCGACGGCTTACGGCACGCGGACGATCATCGATGCATTCCACAACAATGGCGTGCCGGTGCATGAAGTGTACGCCTGCGGCGGCTTGCCGCAGAAGAACCGCTTTCTGATGCAGATCTACGCGGACGTGACGAACCGCGAGATCAAGATCGCGGATTCGAAGCAGACGCCGGCGATCGGGGCGGCGATGTTCGGCGCGGTCGCGGCGGGCAGCGCGAAGGGCGGCTACGACAGCGTCGTGGACGCGGCGAAGGCCATGGCGCGCGTGCGCGAGGAGACGTTCAAGCCGATTCCGGAGAACGTCGCGATCTACGAGCGCCTGTACCAGGAGTACCGCACGCTGCACGACTACTTCGGCCGCGGCGCGAACGACGTGATGAAGCGGCTTAAGGCTCTGAAGGATGAAGTATCGAAGTGAATAAGCATGGTTGCTCCGACCGCACACGACACTATTGCCTCGCAGCTAATTATGCAGCTTCTCCCATTCGCTCAGGTGCAGGACACAAAGGACATCTACCTGTTAAAGAAATAATTCGACAGTCAGGATTGGGGCTAGACGATACAAATGAGACAGCCAGGATTAGTGCTAGAAGAGACACAATGATCGAATTAGATTCTATGAGGAACTGAGGAATTCGGACAGCTATTCGATCCAAAGGACATTAATTACGCGAAATGGAGGGAGGCGTTGGCCTGTTTGCGTAATTAGCATTCGAATTACGGGACAATTTTTATAGGAGAAGACTTTGCGTATTAAGAAGCGTGAGAGGGGGACAAGCATGCGCATGCTTGGGCGATTCTCAGAAGCTTGTTGCTCCCTTGCTGCAACGTATTCCAACGGAAAGTGAATTCTGCAAGGTATTTGAACAAGTGTCGGGGATGGACTCCATGATACGTGTCGTTTAACCTCTTGAAGCCAGCCTTAAATATGGTCGCCAAATTCTTGCAATGGCGCTTCGTGAGGTACCTCGAACGATAGATGATATTCTCCTGGCTATAAGGGTCGGAAGCAAAATGGCGATCTTTAAATAAATCACATCCCAATGGTGTGATCGTTCCTGACAACATATACTCTCGAGGAATCTCCATCAAGGCAAATCTTGCCGGTCGGTCGGATTCATCGTAAGACATTCCCACCGCCAGCGGTTGCTGCGTATCGGTTAATTCAAAGGAAGAAAGGTTGTCGCGGCCATAGATGGCCAAACCGGCTTCGATTCGCCCGGCAAGCTTGTCCGACTCGGTTGAGCTTAAGCATTGCCGAATCTTGTCCAGCATGGCGTAAGCTGTTTTATAGGTAACGTGCACCAGTTCCGCTAATTGGACGGCATTGATGCCCGCAGAAGGATCGATGATCCTTTGCATGGCGAAAAGCCACTTGGACAGCGGAGTTCGAGTACCTTCCAGAATAGTGCCTGAGGTGACAGAAGCTTGATAATGGCAACGGGTGCATTCAAAAAGAGGCATTCGTCGAGTGGAGATCGTGTACGCAGCCCGGTGATCGCAAGCGGGGCAACGGTAACCATCAGGCCAGCGGCAGCGGAGAAAAAAGTCATAGCAAGCATCCTCTCCCCCCTGCTCACGAAGAAACGTCTCATAAGATTCCGACATCTCATCACTCCAAATGGGAACATGTGTTCTCATTTAATATTAGCATATTTTTGGGAAAATGCAAGCGGATCTGGAATCGAATTGGATAGTTTGCTTCGTAAATTGCTACTGAGTGAAGGGGAGAGGCGAGCTAGGGGTTGCGAGGGGAGGGTAGTGGGTAGAGAGTAGAGGCTGTCTTGGGGTTGCGAGGGTTGCGGATAGAGGGTAAGAGGGTAGAGGTGAAGGGGGAGGGGAAATGGTGTGCATGTCGGATGAGTATGTCGGATGGTGGAAAGAGAAGAAACGAGCTCCGGTCCAACACTGGTCGGGGAACGGGCCGTCGTCGCCTTCCCCATTCCGGACGCCGCTCCGGTTACCGCGCAGACCATAGACGAAATTCGCTTGTTTCGTAGGGTGCCGAAAGCCCGATAGGCGAACGGCTTGTCCTTCTGCTACTATAGGAATAGCAACTTGGACAACGGAGAAGGAGAGGGCGATCCATGAAGAGCGCAAAAGGTTGGAAAAGGGCGTCGGCGGCCGGAATCGCTTTGGCGGTCCTGATGACAGGCGGCGAATGGATGCTTGGACAACCGGGCGCGGTACAGGTAGCGACCGCGGCGACGACCGGCACCGTCTCCTCCACCCTCGTTTCCACCATCCAGCAGAAGCTGAACGAAGGCAGCGCGTCTTTCGCCGTACAGGTGTCGGGAAGCGCGTCGGCTTCGGTGAAGACGGTCGATCAGGCTTTCGAGACGGCGATGAAGCTGGACGATTACGTGAATTATACGATCAAGTCCTACAGCTATAGCTCGAAGTCCGACGGCAAGACGGCAACGGTCTCCGTGAAGGTCGACTATTGGGAAAACGCGACGCAGTCGGCGTACGTAGCCAAGAGGTCCAAGGAGATTCGGGCGGAGATCATCAAGCCCGGCATGAACGCTCACCAGAAGGTCAAGGCGGTTCATGACTGGATTCTGCTCAACGTGACCTACGACCGTTCGCTCCGCAAGCATTCCGCTTACGATGCCCTTGCTTCCGGCACGGCGGTATGCCAAGGCTACGCTTCGCTCGCCTACCGGCTTCTGAAGGACGCGGGAGTGGAGGTTCGGATCGCGGAGGGCACCGTCTCGACGGGGGCGCACGCGTGGAACCTGGTGAAGTTGGACGGCCAGTGGTACCACCTCGATACGACGTTCGACGATCCGGTTCCCGACGTGAAGGGGAGAACGACTTACTCGTACTATCTGCTGACCGACGCTCAGATCAAGCGGGACCACAAATGGACGATCGCTTATCCGGCGGCCGTCGCTTCTTATCAGCAGACACTGAAGTCCTTGAAGACGAAGGACACGTCGAGGCAAGCCTTTTACGCCAACCTGGAAGAGACGCTCGGGTACAAATATTTGCTTCCGGCCTATTCCGCTTCGACCGTCGAGGATTTCGCGAGCAAGATCAAAGCGGCCATCAAGGCGGGGCAGAGCTTGGTCAAGGTGCGATACGTGAACGGGGCGAACAAGAAGCTCGACCTGCAAAAGCTGCTCGATGCGGTTCCCGCGCTTACGTCCATTCAGACGAGCAGCAGCTCGTTCCCAATCGGCAACGCGGACGACGCTCTTGTCACTATTACGTTTAAAACCTGATGCGGGTGATGCCCGCTATTCCCGAACATCCCTAGGCGGGATGTTCTTTTTTATCCCGTAAAGTGATCGACTCCCGATCCCATCGGTCTAACTTATATCAATTCTCGCCGAGCGTTCCCGCGCCGATGCGTATGCGGAGATTCCGTCCGCGGCCGCTTCGGCCGACGATTACGAGAGGGTAGACCTGAGGGAAGCCGTCGACCGACTGGACGAGCCCCAGCGGATAGCGGTCATCGCATTACTTCGAGGATCTGCCGCTGCGACAAGGGGCTCGCCCTCGACATTTCGGAGAGCGCGGTCAAAATGCGGCTGTTAAGAGCGAGAGATAGGGGGCCGGCGAGTATCTGGTCGTGAAGCCGTTCATTATCGAAGACGACTTCGCGGAGGACGCGAAGGCGAACCAGTTCCTCGAAGGGCTGGAGACCAAAGTCGAGCTAAAATAAATAAGGTTGCCGTACGTTTGGGCTGCGAGGGATTCCTCGCGGCTTTTTATGTGCTTTCATATTTATTTCACTTTTCCTCGATATAATAGATGGCACGAAACCGCACCGCCCAAGAGAGAAGGAGAATCGCGATGTCGAGAACGGTCCTGGTCGTCGACGACGATAAAGATATCGTGAGGCTGATCGCCGACGGCCTCAAATACGAGCAATTCGAAGTGAAGTCCGCCTATTCGGGAGCCGAGGCGCTTGCCGTCATGCAGGCCGCAGGCGTCGACTTCGTCATTTTGGACATCATGATGCCGGGGATGGACGGGCTGGAGGTATGCCGGGTGATCCGCGAGCGGCACGCGACGCCGATTCTGTTCCTGAGCGCAAGGGATCGGGAGATGGACAAGATCATCGGGCTCGAGATCGGCGCGGACGATTACATGACGAAGCCTTTCAGCGTACACGAGCTTACCTCGCGGGTCAAAGCCCATTTTCGCAAAATGGAGAGGCTGCACCGCGAGTGGGAGAGTCGGCAGGAAGAGCCGCAATCGTCCGCTCAGGTTCATGCGAAAGGAGTTTTGCAACTCAACGAGGCGACATACGAAGCGCATCTTCAAGGCGATAAGCTCGATCTGTCGACCAAGGAATTCCAGATCCTGCTCTACTTCTTCGGCCGTCCGAACCAAGTGCTCACGAGAGAACAAATCTACGCCAGCGTGTGGGGAGACGATTACGGGGACATGAACACCGTCACGGTGCACATCAAGAACATCCGCAAGAAGCTAGACTCCTACTCCGAATGCATCAAGACCGTGTGGGGAGTCGGCTACAAGTTCGCCCCGGAAGGGCTGCGGCCATGAAGCTCAAGGTCAGGCTGCCCATCATGTTTTCCATACTCGTCATCGGGCTTACGGCGCTGATCGCGGTCTACATCAAAACGTACGTGATCGAGAGCATTTTCTCGAACGTTCAGGAGCTGCGCGAGGAGCGCCAGGCGGCCGACGAGTCCATCCGTCAGGAAGCGGAGAAGCTGTACCCCGACATCGAAGCCATCAAGAAGTACGTTCGAGGCTTGAACGACCAAGAGAAGCTAACCGTCGGCCTGTACGATACCGGCTTCCGTCCGATCGGCGAAGACCCTTGGGCGGCCGACGGAGAGGAATGCTTGGACCGGCAATGGCATCAAGTGAAGAACGCCGAGGGAGAGACGGTTCTGCTGCTAGGCATCTTGAATTCGGTAGGGCCGGACGACGTGGAGCTCGGCCCCGCGTTCGAGCAGGTGTTCATCGTGCTGCTCCTCTGTTTGTCCGTTATTTTCGTCGGGTTGTGCTTCCACTTCCATTATCTGATTACGAAGCCCATCCAACGGTTGAACAACCGGCTGGGAGGGATCCAATCCGTGCCGTATTCCCGCCCGCTGGCCGTCAGCCGCAAGGACGAGATCGGCGAGCTGTACCGGCATGTCGGCGAGATGGAGGTGCGACTTTTGCAATCCAGCAAAGAACAAAACGACATGATCGCCGCGATCGCCCACGACATCAAGACGCCGCTAACCTCCGTGAACGGCTTCGTCGAGCTGCTGCTGACGAAGGATTCGCTGACCGAGCGGGACCGCCGCGATTATCTTAGCCTGATCGAAAAGAAATCCCATCACCTGACGGAGCTGATTCAAGAGTTCTCCGCCTTCACGAAGAACGAAGCCCAGCTCGCCGACATTGCCCTTCGACCCGTCAACTTCAAGCGGTTCTTCGAGAGCACGGCCGTCGAGTACGAGGAAGAGCTGGCTGGACTCCATCTGTCGCTGACCTGGAGCCATACCCTGAGCGGCTCGGAGACGTTCCTCGGCCATGAGCCGATGCTGAGGCGGGTGTTCGCGAATCTCGTCAGCAATTCCGTCCGCTACGGAGGCCGGGAGGAACTAAGCATCCGGTTGAGAGGGTTCGTCCGAAACGAGGATGCGGTCATGGAGCTGGAGGATAACGGGGTCGGCGTGCCGGAGATGCATCTAGACGCGTTGTTCCAGAAGTTTTATACCGTCGATCCCTCCAGGCAGATCGCGGCGGGCGGCACGGGACTCGGGCTGGCCAGCTGCAAATCCATCCTGGAACGGCATGGCGGAACGATAGAAGCCTTCAAGTCTTCGCTAGGAGGGCTCGGAATCCGAATCCGTATTCCGACTTCATAATTGTTTATTTTTGTTTCAGTTTCTTTTTAGCACTCGATGATAATCTGCAATAGGAGGATTGAGGTAAAATAGAGAAATGAAGGATTGGATAAAATTGCTATGAAGAGAAAGAACGCAGCAGAGGAGTTGGATTTATGAATTTTATGCTCAAGTGGAAGTGGCCGATCATCGCGGCATGGGTCGTCGTCGCCGTCGTGCTTCTCGCCATTATGCCGAATATAGATCAGCTTGTTCGCGATAAGGGTCAGATCGGAGTGCCGGAAGGATATTCCTCCACGCAAGCCAGCCATCTGCTGGAGGCGATGGGGGACGAATCCGAGGACGAGCGGGAGATGTCGGTCATTCTGGTCTTCAACTCCCCGGAGAAGCTGACGGCGGACCAAATGACCGGCATCGAGCAGGGTCTGGCACAGCTGGAGAGCAAGAAGCAGGAGCTGGGGCTAGTCTCCTTGCAGACGCACGTGAACTTCCCCGAGGCGAAGGACCAGCTTCTTTCTGCGGACGGCACGACGGTCATGGCGCTCGCTTCGGCGGACACGGAAGGACGCACCAAGGACGAGATTCGGGACAGCCTGACGGCCGCGTTGAAGAACGTTCCCGTCTCTCATTACCTGACCGGTCCGGCGCTCATCAACGAGGACTTCACCAAGACGACGCAGGAGGGCGTCAAGAAAACGGAGCTCGTCGCGGTTATCTTTATCGTGGTCGTGCTGATCCTTATTTTCCGCTCGCCCGTCACGCCGCTTATTTCGCTCCTCGCCGTCGCTCTGTCGTTCCTCGTTTCCCTGGGGATCGTGACGCAGCTCGTCGACAAGGTCGATTTTCCGTTCTCCGGATTTACGCAGATCTTCCTCGTTCTGGTGCTCTTCGGCATCGGGACGGATTACAATATCCTGCTCTTCATGCGGTTTAAGGAGGAGCTGGCCCGCACCGACTCCAGGGCGGAGGCGATCGTCCGGACGTACAGTACGGCGGGGAAAACGGTGATATACAGCGGGGCGGCGGTGCTTATCGGGTTCTGCGCGCTCGGGCTGGCGGAGTTCCAGCTGTTCAAGTCCGCGTCTGCCGTCGGAATCGGGGTCGGCGTGCTTCTGATCGCCCTGTTCACGTTCCTTCCGGTCATGATGGGGCTGCTCGGCCCTCGGATTTTTTGGCCGTCCAAGGCGGCGGGAGGACATTCCGAGAACCGGATCATCTCGGGCATTACCGGCTTCGCGGTGAAGCGGCCGATCTGGGGCGTCGTCATCACGCTGGCCATCGCCGTTCCGATCTCCTTGTTCTACTCGAGCCAGCTTAGCTACAATTCCCTGGACGAGGTCGACGATTCGTATCCGTCCGTTCAAGGGATCCACGTCATTTACGATCATTATTCCGCCGGTCAAGCGATGCCGGCCACGCTCGCGATGCAGTCGGACGAGGAGATGGATTCCGCCGGGAATCTGGCCTTTATCGACAAGGTGACGGAGCGGCTTTCGCAGGTCGAAGGCGTGGATAAGGTGTATAGCGCCACGAGGCCGAAGGGCGAGAAAATCGCGGAGCTCTACACGAGCAACCAATCGCAGAAATTGAGCGAAGGGATTCAGCAAGCGAACGAAGGGATCGGCACGATCCGGGACGGCCTTACGAAGGCTGCCGATCAAGTCGCCGCCGTTCCGCTAGAGGATCTGGGCAAGGCCGGCGAGCTGGTCGCCGGAACGAAGAAGGTGCAGGATGGCATCGACCAGTCCATCTCGGCCTTGAACAAGATCGCGACGGGAATGGAGCAGGGCACGGCGGGAGCGGGGGACCTCAAGAAGGGATTGACGGATCTTCGCGGCAGCCTGGCGAAGCTGAACGATTCGACGGGAACGATCGCTTCCGGCCTTCAGGCGATCTCCGGCGGCTACGGCTCGCTTTATTCCCAGTACAACGGCATTCAGCAATCGGTGCAGTCCCTGGTGAAGGTGTCCGAGGCGATGAACGATTCGGTCGCCAAGCTGGAGCAATCCGAAACGGGGCTGGCGGATAACCCGGATTTCGCGACGCTTAAGAGCACCGCCGCCTCGCTGACGGAGCAGCTGAACAAGCTGAGCTCGGGCATCGAGACGCTGAACGGCCAGTTCGACTCGGCCAATGGCAAGCTGGCGCAGCTTGAGCAGGGGCTTAAGCAGATCCAGTCGGGCCAGCAGCAGATCGAGCAAGGGGCCCGGAAGCTGGAGAGCGGCTCGAGCACGCTGCAGAGCGGCTTGGCCGAGGCAAGCGAAGGGCAGCGAACGGTGACCGGCCGGATGCCGGCGCTGTCCGAAGGGTTAAAAAGCATCGAGCAGGGACAAACTCAATTAAACAAAGGATTGGACGCTCTGTCCGCCAATCTTCCTGCCCTGGAGACGGGGCTGAAGGACAGCGTCGCGGGCCTGCAGAAGGTGTCCGACGGGCTTGCGAGCACGACGGATTATCTTGACGAGATGTCCGGTACAAGCGGCTCCGAGTCGTTCTTCATACCGGAGGAAGTGAGAACGGGAGCGGAGTTCGCGCAGTCGCTCGACATGTACATGTCGGAAGACCGCCGCACGGCCAAATGGTCGGTCGTGCTGAGCGACGATCCGTATTCGACGGCCGCGATGGACTCGGTGGACCGGGTGCATGAGGTTTACAAGCAATTGGCCAAGGAGAGCGGGTTCTCCGAGGCGGAATACGGAATCGGAGGCGTCGCTTCGCAGAATCTGGATCTGAAGGAAGTGTCCGGCGGAGACTTCACGCGAACCGCGGCCATCATGCTAGCCGGCATCCTGCTCGTGCTGCTGTTCATCTCCCGGGCATTCTGGCTTCCGGTGGCGGTCATCGGTTCGCTGGTGCTCGCTTACTACACGGCGCTGACCTTGACGGAGTGGATTTTCGGAGCGTTCACCGAACACGGGGATCTCGCCTGGACGATCCCGTTCTTCTCCTTCATCATGATCGTCGCCTTGGGAGTCGACTACAGCATCTTCCTGATCATGCGGTACCAGGAGTATCAAGAGATGGACCCTCGCCGGGCGATCCACGAGGCGATGAAGCATACCGGAGGGATCATTCTCTCGGCGGCCATCATCCTCTCCGGAACGTTCGCCGCGATGTATCCGTCGGGCGTGCTCACCCTGGTTCAGATGGCGACGGTCGTCATCATCGCTCTGATGCTGCTGGCGTTCCTGTTCCTGCCGTTGTTCCTGCCTGCCGTCGTCGCGATCGTAAATCGCTCCAAATCGGCCTAAGCGTCCGTCCATCGGGGAGGAGCGTCTTCGGTTGAAGCGTTCTAGACTATATAAGCTGTTCGGAGCGGCAGTCCTGATCGGGCTGCCGCTCCGGTTCGATTTTCGCTAGATAAAAAAGTTCGAATACCCCCTTGCGTTTTAGCGCGAACGGGTGTATATTTATCTCAAGTTAAAGATAATTAAATCCAAAACAACGACGAGAGCGAGGTGACGAAGCATGAAGGAGAAGAGTCGGACGCCCAAGCCGATGCAGACGCAGGAGAAGACTCAGACGCCATTGCAGACGCAGGAGCAGCAGCCATCGCAAGAGCGGGACGTTTCCCTGAAGCTGTTCGTCGTC
>NZ_JACJVQ010000028.1 GCF_014212135.1 Cohnella thailandensis | reverse complement strand
ACGACTTTAGTCCGAATCCCCTTCTCGCCCGCGGCCTCCCAAGCTGTCTCCGACGCTTCCTTCAGCGACTGCGCAAGCTGATCCCGCGTCCAATGCCGGTTCCGTTCAAGATTAAACAGCCGGCAGCTTTCCTCCGCTATCCCGAGCGGTAGAGGCTCCGACAGCCAGCAGACGGTTTTGCCGCCTCCTATCCGCTCTTCTGTCCACTCATGCGACTCCCAGTCAACCGACCATCGAGCTTCTATAGCTCCACCCTCATGCTCCCTCGCGTAAACGACCGCTCTCATTCCTCTTCCCCTCCATCGGCCCCATATTCGGACATCGACGATCCGCTCATTCCGCAACCACCTTTTCCCCATCGATGTTTCACTCTTCCTGCGACGCCCATTCCCATTCGGTAATGCACCGTTCCCGTAACGCCCATTCCCGATCGACGATGCGCCATTCCCCCAACGCCCATTCCCATCGAAGAATCGCTATACCGCCTCTCCCCTTCGCTCAGGACGCAAAAAAACACGCCCGAGACTGTCTCGCGACAGTGCTCGAGCGTGCTTCGCCCGCACTTCCAACATATGCTTCCAGTATAAACTCCCCGACACGCGAAAGCAATCCCTCACCTCGCCCACGGCCGATCGCTTAGAGCGGAAGCCGAGCCACGTCCTCTTCCCGGGCCAGGTCGATCCAGACGAGCGCCTGATCCGCTTTCCAGGTTTGGTCGTAGCGCCACTCGATTCCTCTGTCGTCTTTGGCGAATTTTTGGACGATTGCCGCCGTGTCGTCCTTCGAATCTTCTAGCACAACCGTTATATGAAGCCCCATTCCCGTCCTCCGGGAAAAGCTCATGAGAGATCTCATATACCATTCGATCTGTTTCTCGTGGTTGCCCGCAACGAGCACGTAATGCCGATCGTCGCCCAGATGTCGGCGTCGCGCCAGCCAATGGACAAAAAGAACGCCAAGAGCGTAAACGACGAGTATCCCGCACAGCCCAGCCAGCATGGGAGCACCTCCTCCGTCGTGCTTTTATCCGGTCCGACGTCGCCCATCGGCTTTCGGTCCGGGAAGGTGGCAGCTGCTGCCCTCTTTTCCGCTCCTTTGCCTTGGAGACATCCCTTTGACCTCGTGTGACAATATATGCCGAGGTTCGGGCGTTCGTTCCGGTATCTGCCTGTCCGCGAATGACGAGGGTTGACCATTGTCACACGCCGTTCTCTGTGCTGGGGATAAGGAACCTGAGCCAATGGGAGAGGCGACATAAGCGGACCACCGTCTGGCTTATGCTTTTGCTGGGCCTGAGCCAATGGGAGAAGCTACCTAGCAAATAAGCACAACATACGAACCTGAGCCAACGGGAGAAGCGACCTAGCAAGCAAGCGCAACATGCAAACCTGAGCCAACGGGAAAAGCAGCCTAGCAACACTAGCGCAACATGCGAACCTGAGCGAGCGGGAGAAGCGACCTTAACCCGCGGTGAGCATTTGCAGCGCTCAGCCCCCATTCCTTCCCGCTAGCCAAACGGCCCCCCGGCGATCAATCGCCAGGGGGCCGTTGCTGCTGCCTGATATGTATGTTTTGCTCTAAAGTTTATCCTACAGGACGACCCAACCGTTCTTGATCGAGTTGATGACGGCTTGGGTACGGTCGTCGACTTCCATCTTCTGCAGAATGCTGCTGACGTGGTTCTTGACGGTCTTCTCGCTGATGAAGAGGTTCTCGCCGATCGTCTTGTTGCTCTTGCCTTCCGCCATCAGGCGTAGCACTTCAGCCTCGCGGCGGGTCAGCGGGTTGTTGCCGTTCGGGATCAGCTTCGTCACGGTCTCGCGGCTCGCGGCGGCGCCGGAAGCGGCTCCGATCTCGTCGAGGTAAGTCATTCGGCGAAGCTGGTTGATCAGCTTGCCCGTCACCTTCGGATGGATGTACGCTTGTCCCAGCGCGACGGTGCGGATCGCGTTAATGAGCGCCTCCGCTTCCATATCCTTAAGCAGGTAGCCCGAAGCGCCCTTGCGGAGAGTCTCGAACACGTAGCTCTCATCGTCGTGAATGGAGAGGATGATGACCTTGATCTCCGGGAAAATATCGCGAAGGCGCTCGGTGGCGATGACCCCGTTCTCCGTCGGCATGTTGATGTCGAGGAGGACGACGTCCGGCTTGATGCGGTTACAAAATTCGAGAACTTGAATGCCGTCGCCGCACTCGCCGATAACCTCCAAGTCGGACTCCATATTCAGAATTCTCTTAAGCCCCTCGCGGAAGAGCTGATGATCGTCGGCCAGAAGCACTTTGATCTTACGATTCGGTACTTTGTTCTCCATAATGTCCCAACTCCTTTCGCGGCTCTGCGTTAATCGGTACTTGAATGGTGATGGTCGTGCCTCGACCGACTGCCGATTCGAATTCGATCGTTCCTTGCAGAAGATCCACCCGTTCCTTCATCCCGATCAGGCCGTACTTGGCATGCTCCCTCGCGTTGGACTCGATCGAATGGGCCGGGAAGCCCTTCCCGTTGTCCCGGATGACCAGATCGATCATCGTTTCCCCGAAGGCGATGTCCAGCGACACGTAGGTCGGCTGCGCATGCTTGTGCGCGTTCTGGAACGCTTCCTGCACGAGTCGGAACATCGCCGCTTCCAGGGCCGACGACATTCTCTTCTCCTTGCCGGACACTTCGAACTTGGCATGGATCGTCGTGCGTTCTTCGAAGTCCTGAACGAACTTGCGAAGCGTCGGCACCAAGCCCAGATCGTCCAGCGCCATCGGCCGAAGATTGAAGATCACCTTGCGGATCTCTCCAAGATCCTGGCGAATCTGAGTCTTCAGGTCTATTAGTTCGCTGCGAACAACCTCCAATTCCTGCGTCCCCAGCATGCGCTCCGCGATCTCCGTGCGAAGAATCAGATTGGCGAGCGATTGCGCCGGGCCGTCGTGAATCTCCCTAGCGATCCGCTTCCTCTCTTCTTCCTGCGCGAGAATGATCTTGAGGCCAATCATCTGCCGGTTCTTGGTAGATTCCAGAATTCTCGTTACTTGGGTCAGATCGCCCGAGAGGTAATCCAGAACGACATTCATCTGGGAGCCGATCGACTCCGCCCTCTCGATAGATCTCTCGACGTTCCGGGCGCGCCCTTGCAACTCGTCGCGTCGAGCTTTGAGATAGCCTTCTTTCTCCCGGTACACCATAAGATCGAGCTGGATGATCGTCGCTTTCTCGTAGGCGGCCTTGATGTCCTTCTCGGTATACCGTACGAAATCCCGGCTTACTTCCGTAAGCCGGATTCTCGCAAGACGGTAGTCCCGCTCCAGCCGGTCTACGCGTTCGATCGTCTCCCCCGTCTCCTGGAGAACCTTCTCCAGTTCCTGGCTGAGAGACTCCAGCTCGCGGCGTGCCGATTCGCATATCTCGAAAACTTGCATCTTGCTGTCTTCCATGACCTTCACGGCATTCTGAATGACACGATCAATCTGCTCTACGCGATACTCCACGTGTTCGATTCCCCTCTTTATGCTCGGTTCCTCGCGCACTCGTGTCTCAGGCGCCGCTTAGTCCCGTTCCAATCCCCCGTCCGCGGAACAATCCCTCGGAATCGAGGTCTTATTTCCATCATAACACATTTAGGTCCGTATTGTATCCGGGGGCGTGATAGTTAAAGTAACATTAATAAATTGTAATGGATTTCTTGGCCTGCTCCCAGACGACCGTGAGACCTAATTGTTCGGAGACGACCCGCAGCGGAACGAGCACGCGGCCGTTCTTCACCATCGGAGCTGCCGGAGCCGTTACGCGAACGCCCGACGCGATCATATCGGAGCTGTCCGGCCAGAGCTCTATCATCTTCGAGCCTCTCAGAACGGTCACTCTCTTAAGCGTCTTCTCCCAATCCGCTTGCCCGCCGAGAGCTTCCGAGATAAAGCGAAGTGGGACGTAAGTCGTATTATCCTGGATATAAGGAGCGGTATCGAGCGCTACCTTGCTTCCGCCGATCGTCGCTTCCTTGCTTCCTACTTTTAGGACGACGGTCTTGCTGCTAGGAACAGTAGAGGTCGGCGGATACTGCAGGGACAGATTGTCGAAAGCAACCGTTCCCGTCGTCGCCCGTTCGTCCTGATCCTGAGCCAGATTCACGACGTACACTTTCGTCAGGGTCGCGGGATACTTGATTCCCGCTTCCGTCATGTCGACGCGCACCGACTTCCAGCCCGTCCAGTTCGTTTGCTTGGCGATGTCCAGGTAGGAGAGGGTGCCGTCCGAATTCTTGACCTCCGCGCGAAGCCAGCTGTTGCTGTTGTCGCCCATGACGTCAAGCGTCAGAGCGCTCGGGCTGCCGTTCAGCGCAAGCCCGGAGCCCAGAACCGCGTAGGCCCGGCGATCCCCGCTTCCCAGCGTAAAATCGTAGTCGAGCTGCAGGACCTTCGAGGACTCGCGCCCCGCCACGCCGCTTGCGATTGCGGCGTTCCCCGCCGTTTCGGCCGGAGAAGCCGTGAAGCTGACCGCGTACCCCGCGTTCTCGAAGTCTTCCAGCTTCTTCTCGGAGCCCGCCGCCAGGACGATCATCGTCGAGAAGCCGTCGTAACGGGCGATCGCGTACGCGTTCGTCGCGTTCTCGTTCACCGACTTCACGACCAATTGTCCGCCGGAGACGTCCGCCGTGAAGCCCTTGAACTCCCACTTGACCGAGGAGGCCGGAACGCTCAGCTCGCGCCCGTCCTTAAGCTTGGCGGTAACCGGAACGGAGATGGTCTGCCCGACTTGAAGCAGCGTCGTGCTCGGGGAGACGGACAGCTGGCTCAGCTGATCCCCTCCGACGACCTCGATGTCCACGGTATTCGTCGCGCTTCCGGCCTTAACCGTAAGCTTAGCCGTTCCCGTCTTCGTCGCCGTGAAGACTCCGTTCTGGAAAGTCCCGGCTCCCGAGTTGGCGCTCCAGGTTGGAGCAAGAGTGCCCGCGTCTATCGGGTTATAGTAAGTATCGTAAGCCTTAAGAGAGTAGGTCGCTTGTTGACCGATGAACAGGGTCGAAGGTCCGCTGGCCACGATGCCTTTGATCGAGCCATGCGGAGCGGTCGTGTAAACGCCGATTCCGTTCGCGACGAGACGCTGGTAGGTTCCGGACGAAGTCGGATGGGTAAGCGTCACCGCCGTCTCGCCGAGAGGACGCGTCACCATCGTCGTGGACCCGCCGCCGTCCATGTTGACGCCCTTGTAGACGCCGAGCTTAAGCATGATCTGCTGAAGCTCCTTCAGCGTCACGCCCTTGCGGTCGCCGCTCTCTTCGACCGTGATCAGATAGACCGTCTTGCCGTCCTGCGAGTAGCCGACCGCCGTGCGGGCGCGATCGTTCGAGCCGCTCAGCCCGCTGATGTCCCGCGAGAAGGACGCCGCCGCCCCATTGTTCACCAGGATCGTATGACCGCCCACCATCATCTGGAACGAGGTCGGATCGTACGAAGCCCCGGACGTTTGAGAGACGAGCTGATAGGTGGAATCGACCCTCTGGCCGATGGCAAGGTGGTTCTTGATGAAGTCCGCCGCTTCCTTATGGCCACGAAGAATATAGCCGTTAGCCGGAATCGCCGTCGCGATCTGCGAGTCGACCGCGATCTCGGTCACGACTCCGTCCACGACCAAGGCTTCCGTCGGCGTCGTCCCGCTGTTCATCGGGCGCTGCGAGGCCGTCCAGTTATCGGTGTAAATATAAAGCTTGTTAACGTGGCTGTAGCCGTTGTCCGGCTCCGTCCTGTAGGAGCTCTTGTTGATTCCCGACAGGGCGAACGAGGTTCCGTCCTCCGCCGTCGCCATTCCGGTAAAGGTGAACAGATCGATCATCGGCTGCCGGTCCTTCGTGACGGCGAACGCGTACATGCCTTCCAGCTGCGAGGTGCTCGTGAGCAGCTCGCCCGACTGGATCACGGCGCCGAACGCGGTGCCTTCGCTGCTGGAAGACGTGTTGAACACGTCGCCGTTGATGCCGGCGACCGCGCCCGTCTCCTTCGCCATTCCGCCGGTCGATTGCTTCGTCGTCACGGTGGAGGCTTTGCCCGACATGGCATTCAGTTGAACGTAGGGGTTGGTCAGGTCGATCTGAAGAACGTGCACGATCTGAGTCGTCTCCGAAGCGTTCGAGGAAACCCATTGGTAATCCACTTGCTTCGCGCCGGCCGTCACCATCGTCTCGGCCGTCTGTACGAGCTTGTAAGTAGCGGAAGTCGTTGCGGCGATAGCCGCCGGGGGCGTGGCGAACGGAATCCCGATCCCGCCGATCGAAGCGAACACCAAAGTACCTGCTACAACGGGGACTAGACATTTTCTGCAGAAGCTTATCATATGAAATTTACGAGACATTCGAGTTCTCCCATGCTGGTAAGGATTTGTTTGGGGACTTGGGTCTACCTCTTCTACCAAATTCCCTATTATTTAAGACTCCGAAAACCTCAAAAAGTTACATTAGAAATAGATTAAGATAAAATAATGGCTCAAAAAGGAGTCTCGCGGGAACGCGATCCCCCTATATACTCTGTCGCTTTGCCCCCCGAATCCGGAACGCCGGTCCTATATAATCAAAGTGAACCTGCGGTATATTCAGCTTGCAGTACGCCTACTTGCGGAAACGAAGGGGAGACAAGGGCAAAAATGAGTCAAAATCTTCAATACTATGAAAACTTGCTGCGAAAGTATATCCAAGAGAACGCGGATACGACGCTAAAGGTGCCCGTCCATTATTTGAAGCATCCGTTCGTCGATCCGGGCTCCCAGTACGCCGGGAATTTGTGGGATTGGGATTCGTTCTGGGCGGTGTATGCTCTGTTCAATCTCGCGGACGGTTCCGGCGACGAAGAACGCCGTTCCCGTTATCTGCTTCATGCGAAGGGCAACGTACGGAACTTCTTGGATTACCAGATGGAGGACGGGTATATCCCGATGATGGTCGCCACCCTGGACCAGCACGCCGGTCTTCCGGAGCCTTATTTGATCCATAAGCGCAGGGAAGGCTTCGTCACCAACATGCACAAGCCTTTCTTGTGCCAGCAAATCGCGCTTATCGGCGGCTTCGGCGGCGATTACGAATGGATGCGGGACGACTACCCGAAGCTGGAAAAGTACTTCGAATGCTACGACAGCGGATATTACAACGAGAATTGCGGATTGTACGTGTGGGCCGACGACATCATGATCGGGATGGATAACGACCCGGCCACGTTCGGCCGCCCCAAGTATTCGACAGCCAACGTGTTCCTGAACGCGTTTATGGTCTCCGAGCTGAAAGCGATGGCCGAAATCGCCGGGCGGCTCGGCAAGCCGGACCGGGCGGAGCACTACTCGGCTAAGGCGGACTCGCTGACGCAGGCCATTCAGGCCGAGTGCTGGGACCCGAGGGACAAGTTCTTCTATTCCGTGGACGTGGACATCAAGACCCGGCACTTCGACTGGTTCCACCGGGGCCTGGGCGTCTTCTGGAAGACGCTGCCGATCAAGATCCGGGCGTGGACCGGCTTCATTCCGTTATGGGCTGGCGTGGGCAACGACTCCCAGGCAGCCCATTTGGCGGACGACCATTACGCGGACAAAAACACGTTCAACAGCCCGTACGGGGTGACGACCCTGGCCCAGGACGAGAAAATGTTCGACTGCAGAGCGACGAACAATCCGTCGAACTGGCTCGGGCCGATCTGGATCGTCGCCAGCTACGTCGTGTTCCGCGGCTTGATGAATTACGGGTACCGTGAAGAGGCTCGGGAGCTGTGCGAGAAAACCGTGCTTCTGCTCGGACAGGATCTGGAGCGGACCGGCGTTCTTCACGAATATTACGTCCCCGGCACGGGCGAACCCGTGATGAACGGAGGGTTCCTGAACTGGAACCTGCTCGTGGTCAATATGATGGACGAATTGGCCGGGAAGCCTCCGATGTGCGCTCACTGGTTGAAATGACGGGAACGATTGCGAAGGACCTCGAACTCCACGGCCTAGTGGAATTCGAGGTCCTTTTTGCGCGCCTTCCGCTTACGATTCAGCGAGCTTGCGAATCCGGACGGCTTGGTACACCTTGTCCGGAAGCTCCAGCCGGCTGGGGCCGGAGAGCGTACCCTCCACCTCGCGAATCGTCATCTCCCAAGTATCGATGATTTCCGCTTTATACGCCGCGTCTTCCGGCAGCGGGATTTCCCGCCAGCAGGGGCGGTGGATGCCGAAATACTGCAGGTAATACTCGCCCTCCACCCCGATCGTCGGAACATCGTAGATCTCGGGGATCGGCTCGATGCCCGCGGGTGCGTCTTCGAGAATGTCCCGCAGGAAGGCGATCCGCTCCGGGCTCTGCCCGTGCAGCTTGCCGCCCTTGGCCCACCAGATGTCGTCCTTCGGATCGGCATACGTTTCCCCGTGCGTGCAATACGCCCCTCTTGCCGCCGAATCCCAGAACCGCCTCGTCATTTCCTCCGCCGTAATGTTGCCCCACCGCTGGGGAAGGTTGCCTTCATAGCAGCATTCGTCGATCACGATCGGTTTACGGTACTGCCGGTGCCAGATCGGCGGAAGCGTCACGTCCCAATGCTGGACGCTCAGATGGGTGACCCAGGGCTTCGCGTGGTCGTAGAACCGAACGCTGCCGTGGTCGTACATCCGGGTGCCGTTATGGATCGAACGGAGATGGCCGTACGGATCCGCTTCCTGGACGACCCGGAACAGGCGGTCCCAATCGGCCGTCGTTTTCTCCTCCATGAAGTCGTACTCGTTGGCCAGAGACCACCATACGCTGCGAATGGAAGCGATCCGGGCGATCAGGTAACGCAGGTAGAATTCGTCGGTATCCGCGCTCATCCGGTCGAAGCCCCACCGCCCGTTGTCGTAGGGATGGAACAGAATCAGGTCCGTCTCGATCCCCAGCTTCTGCAGTTCGAGAATCCGGCGCTCCAGCTTCGCGAAGAACCGCGGATCGAACCTGTCGAAGTCGAAGCCGCCGTCCGCCCGCTCGGCGAACGGGTAGCTGTCCGGATCCGCCGAGTTGAACGCGTAATGCTTCGGGAACACGCACATCCGAAGCTTGTTGAACCGCTTGCCCGCGAGCGTCCGCAGCGTCTCTTCCTGCATGCCTTCATCCAGGTGGATCCAGGCATAACAGGTCGTTCCGAACGGATGGTACGGCGTTCCGTCCTCGTGGGCGAAGTGGTAGGCGTCCCGCACCCTCACCGGACCGCGGTTGCCCTCGGATGCCGGCGCGCATTCGAAGCTTCCGGCCACCCCGTCGAGCTGTTCGGCCGGGCTCGCCGTATGGTACGACCAGACGCCTTCCCGGTCCGGCATGAAGCGGACGCGGTACGTTCCCTCTCCATCGTAGAATCCGTCGACGGTTACCTCCCGGCCGCCGTATCGGAATACGGCCTTGAGCGGATAGTCCCGGTACGGATTGCCGTCGCTCGGGCCGCGGAGCGCAAGCTCGAATACGCTCCATTTCTCCACCCGTTCGCTGGATGATTGGGTCATGATGGGTTCCACCTTCCTTTAACCTTTGATACCGGTCGTCGAGATTCCCTCGACGAAATATTTTTGCAGCGAGAAGAAAATAATCAGGCTCGGAACCAGGGACACGACCGACATCGCCAGCATCGGCCCCCAATTGGACTGGCTCGACGAATCCAGGAAGAGCCTAAGCCCCAGCGGAACCGTATACTTGCCCGGCGAGTTCAAATACAGAAGCTGGCTGAAGAAGTCGTCCCACGTCCAGATGAACGTGAAGATCGCCGTCGTGATGAGCGCGGGCAGGGCGAGCGGAAGGATCATCCTCCAGTAAATCTGGATCGGACCGCAGCCGTCGATCGTCGCCGATTCGTCCAGCTCCCTCGGCAACCCGCGGATGAATTGGATCATCAGGAAAATGAAGAACGCGTCCGTGGCCAGAAGCTTCGGCAACGTAAGCGGGCCAAGCGTATCGATCCAGTCCAGCTTGTGAAACAGGATGTACTGCGGAATGATCGTGACGTGGTGCGGAAGCATGATGGTGACCATCATGAGCGCGAACCAGACCTTTTTCAACGAAAAGTTCAGTCGCCCGAACGCGTAGGCCGCCATCGAACAGGAGGCCACGTTGCCGACAACGGTGAGCAGGCACAACACGATCGAATTCAAGAGATAACGCCCGAAGGTCACCTTCGAAAGCCCGGACCAGCCGGTCACATAGTTGTCCAGCGTCACTTCCGCCGGCCACAGCCGCAAATCCGAGAAGATCAGGGAGTCGGGCTTGAAGGAGCTGGAGATGAGCCACAGGATCGGATACAGCATGAGCAGCCCGAGCGCCAGGATGAACGCGTGGACGAGCCAAGCCGTTCGGCGGGAATAAACGTTCATTACGATCTCCCCCCGTCCCCGTAATGCACCCAATATCTAGACGTGCCGAACACGATCGCGGTAAAGAATCCGATGATGATCAAGAGCACCCACGCCATCGCCGAAGCATAGCCCATCTCGAATTGGGAGAAGCCTTTCTGATACAAATACAGCGTATAGAACAGCGTCGAATCGATCGGGCCGCCGGTGCCCCGGCTGATAATGAACGCTTGCGTGAACGCCTGGAACGAACCGATCAGCTGAATGACCAGGTTAAAGAACATGACCGGCGAGAGCATCGGGAACGTAATGCTTAGGAATCGGCGAGCCTTGCCCGCTCCGTCGACTTCGGCCGCCTCGTACAGCTCCGGAGGGATCTGCTTAAGCCCCGCCAGGAAAATGATCATGGAGGAGCCGAACTGCCAGACGGTCAACGCGATAATCGAGTATAAAGCGTACTTCGGATTCGAAACCCAGTCGGGGGCTTCGATCCCGAACGCGCTGTACAGAAAGCCGTTCAACAGGCCGTCCGCTCCGAACATCTGGCGCCACATGACGGCGATGGCCACGCTTCCGCCCAGCAAGGTCGGAATGTAATAAAGAGTCCGGTAAATATGGAGCGCCCGCAGCCCTTTGTTCAGCAGCATGGCGACGGCCAGCGCGAACGCGAGCTTCAGGGGAACCGAGACGAACACGTACGTCAGCGTCACTTTCAACGACTGCGCGTAGCGCGCGTCTTCGTTCAGCATTTTCTCGTAGTTGGCCGTTCCGGCCCACCGGGCCGGCGACAGCAGGTCGTAATCGGTGAACGACAGATAAAGCGAACTGATCATCGGCCCGAGCGTCAATACGAAGAGGCCCAGGAACCATGGAAGAAGAAAGAGGTACGGAACCGCATTTTTCTTCCAGAGCCCTATGAAGTAATTTCGCATACGATTCGGTTTGGCAGCTTGATTCAAATGCGGTTCCTCCCCGGAATCCCTTATTTTTGCGATTTCTTAACGGCATCCTGAGCCGCCTTGACCGTCTCTGCCGCCGCTTCGTCGTAAGTCGACTTGCCGAAGGCCACCTTCTGCGCCGCGTTGCGGAGCGCCGCGTCCCAATCGGCGATGTTCGGCATCTCCTGGTCCATCTCGCGGGCATAGTTGACCGCAACGTCCATATATTCGTACGTCTTCAGGAGAACGGGGTCGGCGTTCGCCTTCAATACTTCCCGGACGGACTTGTTGCCCGGTATGCCGCGGTCGCTGCCGAGAATGGCGGTCGCTTCCGGATCGTTCACGAAGAAGTCGATGAACTGGGCGGCTTCTTCCGGGTGCTTCGAGTCTTTGCCGATCGCCAGGAACTGGCTGGGCTGAATCCACATGCCCTTCTGGCTGCCGCCGCCCGGCAGAGGGACGATCTTGAGCTCGTCCTGCATGGCGTTCTGGAAGGCGACGAACTGGTTCGACCAGATGATCGACATGGCGATTTTGCCTTCCACCAGCATCGAGTTGTCCGGCGCGATCTCGAGATAGGCCGCCGCCTTCTCCGCCGGAGGAATGATACCTTCCTTACGGAAGCGGTCCCACATCTCGAACCAGGATTTCGCGATCGATTCGTCAAAGCCGATCTCCGTCCCGTTGAACAGCGACTTGCCGTTCTCCCGCACATAATTGCCGACGTAGTGGGTGAACGCGGATTGGTCGGCGAACGCGTAATAGCCTTTGCCGAGCTTGTCCACCAGCTGCTTGCCGTACGCCTCCATCTCCTCCCAGGTCCAGCCTTCCTTAGGAGGCTCCATGCCGGCTTTCTTGATCAATTCGGTATTATAAACGATACCTAACGCGTTCGAACCAAGGTTGACACCGTATTGCGAGCCGTTCAGCTTGCCGCTCGTCGCGATCGCTTCGTCGAAGCCGCTAAGATCGATCTGATTGCCGATATACGGCGTAATGTCCAGCAGCGTGCCGCGGGAGACATAGTCCGGATAGTTGTTGCCGAGCTGGATCAAGTCCGGCGCGTTGCCTCCGGCGACGAGCGTGTTCAGCTTATCCCAGTAGCCGTCCGCGCCGAGATATTCCGCGTTGATCTTGACGTGGGGGTTCTTCTGCTCGAACAGCTCGATGACCTTAAGCGTCGCATCGTGGCGCGACTGCGATCCCCACCACATCATGCGGAGCTCGACGTTCTCCTGCTTGCCGGAATCGGCCGAGGAAGAAGAGCCGCCCTCCGCCTCCTTGTCGTTGCCACATGCCGCAAGTACCAACAACAGAGCCGCGAGCAGCAGGGCCGTTAACGTTCTTTCTTTTCTCATGACAAACAACCTCCCTAATGTATGTTTCTCTATTTGATGCTGAACGGTGTCAGCTTCAAACCGACGCCTGCCGGGCTTCCATCCGGCAAATGAACGTATAGCTTCCCGAGCCGATGCGATACGTCTCTCGTCCGGGCGGATGCTCGCCGCCGTCTTCGAGGCGCACCGCCGGGGCCGGAAGCGTGACCGTCGCGTACGCGTTCGGCGGAATCCGCACGCTAAGCGTGAACTGTCCATCAGGCTCCAGCTTCCAGTTCGACTCAATTGGACCGTATCCGCTTTCATAACGGGCATTAACGGAAGTGAGCCGCCCTCCCGGACAAGGCTTCAGACGGATATGCTTGAATGCGGGCCGCTCCGGATCGGGCTCCAGTCCCGCCGCGAACCGGAACATCCATTCCCCGACCGAGCCGAGAGAATAGTGGTTGAAGGAATTCATCGACGGCGATTGGAAGCCGTTCTCCTCCGTCCAACCGTCCCATCGTTCCCAGATCGTCGTCGCTCCGTGCCGGACGGAATAGAGCCAGGAAGGGAACGTATTCTGATGCAGCAGCTCATAAGCCAACTCCGTCTCCCCGTGCTCCGTCAAGGCGGGCAGCAAGCATCCGACGCCGAGGAACCCGGTGGACAAGTGACCGTCGTTCTCCCGAACGAGCTCGGCCAATCGGCGGACCGCCTGAGGCTTCAGGAAATCGGGCAAAACCTCGAAATAGAGGGCCATCGCGTAGAGGGATTGGGTGTCGCCTTCGATCTTCCCGTCGCGAGCAACGAAGCGTTCGACGAAAGCCGTCTGAATCCGCTTGAACAGCTCTTCGTAAGCCAGGACGTCGGCCTTCCTTCCGAGAACGCCGGCTATTCGGACGAACAATCGGGTGCTGTAGGCGAAGTACAAGGTGGCGAGCACGTCCTTCGGAGTCTCGGCCCCTACGGATAGCCAATCGGCATGGTCCGCGTACCCCGGCCGTATGAGACCTTCGCAAGTCGACTCGCAATAGTCGATCCACTTTCTCATGGCCTCGTAATGATCTTCGAGAATCTTCGTATCCCCGTACATCAGGTACATCGTCCAAGGGATGATGACCCCGGCGTCCCCCCAGCCCGCGTTGTCGGGGGCATGCCAGTTGGCGCTGGATACTTTCTTGAAGTGCGACCAATTCGCATCCGGCGCCGTGTCGGGGAACGCGCCGTCTTCCCGCTGGGCGTCGACGACATCCTGCATGTACTTGCGGAAGAACGCGGCGACGTTCATGTTGTAGGAAGCCGTGCGGACGAACACTTGAGCGTCGCCGGTCCAGCCCAGTCGTTCGTCGCGCTGCGGACAATCGGTCGGCACGCTGAAGAAGTTGCCCTTCTGTCCCCACACGATATTCCGGTACAGCCGGTTCACGGCCGGATCGGAGGTTTCGAAATCCCCCGTCGTCGGCAAGGACGAGTAGGCCGCTTGCGCGAGCAAGTCTCCCGGCGGCAGCTCGTTCTCGAGCCCTTCCACCTCGACATACCGGAAGCCGTGATAGGTGAAGTGGGGCTCCAGCCACAACGCTTCTCCGCCCCGGAGGACGTAGACGTCTTCCTGCACCGCCTTGCGCAGGTTCTCCGTATACAGGGTGCCGTCCGGGTTCAGCATCTCCGCGTGGCGGACTTTGATCGTCCGGCCTTCCGTTCCCGGAACGCGAAGCCTCGTCCAGCCGGCCATATTCTGGCCGAAATCGTATACGAAGCTTTGCGGACCGGTGCGATGGGCGGCAATGGGTGTAAGCGATTCCATTACGAGGATCGGCGGGTCTTGCTGAGCGGTAAGCGTTCCTTCATAGTAATCGAATACTTCCGCCGGATACCATGTGAGATCCTGGAAATCGGCCGAATCCCAACCCTGCGGTTCCAGACGGGTATCTTGCTTCTCCCCTTTGATGATGTCGGAATAGAGGATCGCGCCCGTGCTCGTTCGCCAGGAGCCGTCCGTGACGATACGCTCCCCGGTTCCGTCCGCGTACTCCACATGAAGCTGCACTAGCAGTCTAGGCCGGGTGCCGTAAACCCCTCTCCCCATCATGCCGACGGTTCCCGCGTACCAGCCCGTTCCCAGAATGGCGCCGACCGCATTCCCACCCTCCGTCAGGAAGTCGGTGACGTCATAAGCCTGATATAACACTCGCGTGTGGTAGTCGGTCCACCCCGGCGCGAATCGGTCGCTCCCGACTTTTCGCCCGTTGATTCTCAGCTCGTAAAGCCCCAACGCGGAGGCATATACAGTCGCCCTTCGGACCGGCCGGTTCAAAGCGAACGTTCTTCGCAAGTACAGGCCGGGAATCCATTCTTCTTCCGGGCTAACCCCGCTTCCGATCCACTCTCCATGCCACTCGTTCCTCCCGAGCAGCCCCATGGACCAGTAAGCGGGCTCGCTCCAAGCCGTCGGAGTCCCGCGTTTGTCCCATACCCGGACTCTCCAGTAAGCGATTTGTTCGGATACGAGCTCCCGGCCCTCGTAGATCACGTGCAGCGATTGATCCGACGGCACTTGGCCGCTGTCCCACAGATCGGGGCGGTCTTCGCTCAGCTTCGCGAGCTCGGTCGCGACCTGGATCTGGTAGGCGGTTTGATATTGATTCCTTGCTTCGTCTGTCAAGATCCAGCTGAATCTAGGCTTCGGGTTGTCGATCCCGATCGGATTGGTCCGGTAATCGACCGTTAATTTCTCAATCGCTGGCGGCATGCTATCTGGCTCCAATCTCGCTGAGGCAGCGCTTTCATTCAACCCCATTATAGGGCGATTAAGCACTCAAAAAAGGGGGTGAAAACGAGAATTTTATAGGGGAAAATCGTATTTTTGTTGAGATTCCCAATCATTTAAGGGTATGATAGGGGCAAAATGCGGAAGAAGCGGAGGCGTAATCGGGTGATTCAATTTCTGGGCGGAGAACGTTTCTTCGAGCTGGACTTCCCTATCTTCGTAAACCGTGAGACCGAATCGTTCAAGGTAAAATACCATCAGCACGATTTCATCGAGATCTGCCTGGTCGAACAAGGCCATGGATTTCACCATATCGGCAATCAGACCATTCCCGTCCAGAAGGAGGATTTGTTCCTGCTTCCGGTCGGAACGCCCCACGTGTTCCGTCCGTCCTCCCCGGATTCGAACGAGCCCCTGGTCATTTGCAACTATATCTTCAAGCTAGAGGCGATCGAGGAGGTCAAGCAGTGGATCCCCGGCGACTCCGAGCTGTTCCGGATTCTATACTCCCCGGAGCACCGGTCGAAGCCCTGGTACCATTACCAGGACCGTCACAACCGATTCGCCCAGCTGTTCGATTCCGCCTATCTCGAATATCACCAACGGTTGTCGGACTACCGCACGATGCTGAAGACGACTCTGCTTCAAGTGCTCATTCTTCTGCACCGCATGCAATCCGACGTTGCCGGCAAGGGAGAGGATCGCGCCGCGCGGGGAATGGAGAAAGTGAAGGACGTCCTTCACTACGTGAATAATCATTTGCATGAACCGCTGGTTCTTAAGGAGTTGGCGGAAAAGAATCTCATGAGCGTCAGCCAGCTGCAGCAGCACTTCAAAGCCGCCACGGGCAAAACGTTCACCCAATACGTGCAGCATCTCCGGATCCAGCGAAGCTGCGACCTGCTCAACACGACGAATCTGTCCGTGCAGCAGATCGCGCAGCGAATCGGGTATTCCGACATGAAGTTTTTCCACGCCTTATTCCGCAAAATAACGGGCTGCACGCCCAGAGAATACCGGAACCACAGCCGCAACGAGTTTTTCCGGGGCGTATTGGAGCCGTAACGGCGGAAGCTCGAAATCAAGCCGTCCAAGAAAATTGTCAATTAAAACGGGAAAGCCGGCCTCTACTTTTTACAAACTTATATAATTTTCTTCTCTCATACGATACTATTAATTAAAATAGTAAAATTTTCAGGGGGGATGTTCATTGAATTTCTTTAGTAGAGCAAAACGATCAATATCTGCTCGTATTCGTACAAAAATTCATAGAATAAAAGCGAGTAAATTTATAAAACAACTCAACGCAAAGAAGTCCAATCTTCAAATTTTTGGGTTGCCCTTAACGATAATAAATCCTGAAAACATTAAAATAGGTAATAACTGTAGAATTAACGAACATGTTTTCTTTCATGGTGGTGGGGGAATTTTAATTGGTAACGATGTTACATTTTCAGCCTACTCCAAAATTATATCCTGGACGTATGATACAAGTGACTGGATAAACAATTATGTAAAAAAAGACCATGTCGGACAACTTGTTGAAATCGGTGATGGCGCATGGATCGGAGCAGGAGCTATTATATTGCCAGGAGTTAAGATTGCTGGTAAAGGAGTAATTATAGCAGCTGGATCTGTGGTCACTAAGGACATTCGGGAAGATTTTGTTCTTGTTGGCGGAATTCCTGCTAGAGTAATTAAGAGCTACAATACATAGCCGCATGGAATAGTTTTAAACGTGGATTGAATTAAGCAGCAACGTAATTAAGCCGTGTAGGAACTGAATGCAATTTAAATCTGAGTGGAACAATGGACTTCACGCAAATTTTCATTATACAGAAAAGAAGGTACTGCTTGAGAAATAGTACCTTCTTTCGTAAAATGACTTTTCACTGGCCTCTATTAACTCCCATTTTTTTACCTATTGGACTGAAATTTAGCCTAGCCATATTTGCAAGGGATATTCCAACATTGCTATTCTTTGTTGCTAGCTGATTTGCAGTTTCATTCTCAAGAAACACAAGTACTATCAATAGTGTGATGTACCTCGTAGAGAAGATGTCTGGAACAAGACAAGTTCCGAGAACAGTTAAGAGAATGAGCCAGGATGCATTCATTTTTCTTTTTTTCGCATAAAGGAAAGCTACGAAAATAACTCCGAACAAAATTAGGGTATAGAAAATTCCACCATGAACCAAATATTGCAAGAAAGATAGGTGAGGTATTGGTTGTCCCATTACACTGGATATATAATCGATACTGAACCCATGACCGAATATCGGATTCTGCAGAAATAGATTATAAGCTGCTTCATATCCGTTATCACGATCAGAAGAGTCGAACAGGATGTCCCGAATACTAGACTGCTGTCGCACATTCTTGTATAGGCTGTAAGCACTAAACAACGCAACAACTCCGATAACGAGAGACATTACTTTCCGAGATATTCCCTTTTGACCAACGAATATGTAGATCAAATAGACAATAAAAAATGCAACAAGTCCTGTCCTAGCCGAGGTTATTGCAGCACCTATTAATATTATGATTGGGATGATCCACATCTTCACATTTTTTTTCGATTTTCCAATTAATTGAATTGACAACAACGCTGTTGTTGCTAGGTAAAGAGATGCATGGCTGACGTCGGAAATCAGAAAGTGGAAGGATTGGCGGTTTAGATAAAACTTAATGACCCCAATTGATATGCCCACTCGAAATAGAAAGTACTGAATTATCAATCCTATGCTAGTTGCCAAGCCTGCTAGAATATAACTTTTTTCAACAGCTAATACATTCATGTTGCTAATGTTCCTACCCTTAAGAACAGCCAAGAAGATGATAATATTATGAAACGTAAGTATGATAAACTGAGTCAGACCTTGATCAAAGTAATCTGGATTCGTCAACAACAGTGGTATAACCGAGAAAACAACAGCGAATGCAAGCAAAAGTACAAGAGAGAAGTTCGCTCTATTAAGCTTAATCTCTTTTCTTAATGCGAGTAGATGGATGGAAAGAAACAGCCCAAAGATATAGAACCAAGTTATCGCCAGATCCCCATAATCACCACCAAAAATGTTCCTCCAAGATAGCGGGATGCTTAAACACATGATCTGCATAAATGCGGTAGTCTTATTGGATTTCGCTTTGAATTTATTAAACGCATAAAGAAAGAACAACGCTGAAACTGCAAAAATTGCAAATCCTGGTATACTATTAGTGACTGCGGCAGCGTAGATAATGAGTAAAGCAATATACAGGATGACTAGCACAACGTATCCCCTTTATTAAAAAGTCTTACTAATCGATAATAGGATTGATTACATGAACTTGTCAATTCAGGGGGGGAAGAAATATCAAAATGTCAAATTATTGGTCTACATTTAGTATCATAAAGATGTGGATGCTATCCAGGACAAGTAAGCTACAGACGTGATTCAAAGTGAGCTTCAGGGGGTCGAACTTTCTTGAGGGTCAATCTTCTTATTCATTTTTGGATTTTGGTTCATTAGCAGAGCTTGTAAGTTTTGTTTTTAGTCTTGAAGATGCTCCCCCATATAGTTACAGGTTGTTTTTTTCACCTATCAACCGTATGAGGGAGCATATTAAGTCCCCATTAGCCATTTACATTCCTGATCAGGAAACCTCCCCGATCGGCTCCTCGTAGTCCTCTTCCGTTAGCTCCATCCCCCGCTGGATCTCCATCACTTCCATTCTCGTGTGCGCCTGCAGGGCATGCTCCGTGCCGGGCGGAATCAGCAGCGTATCCCCTTCTCTCACCATCCGCCGGTCTCCGTCCAGCTCCGCTTCTCCTTCCCCATAGAGGATCAGCCACAGCTCCTCCCTCCGATTGTGGAGGTGCTTGGGGATTTTTTTGCCGGGATGAATGTTCATTCGCCTCGTCAGCATCTCCGATTGGGAGTCGTAGTGGTTGTAGTCGATCACCCGGTACCAGCCCCACGGGCACTCCTCGTACATCGGCCGCTGATCGATCGTGAGCACCTCCTTGAGTCGGGGGCTTGCCGCCTTGTCGGAGACAAGAATCCCGTCCGGACTGACGGCCACGACGGCGTCCGAGATTCCCAGCACCGCCACCGGAATGTCCAGCTCGTTGATCAGATGCGTGTTATGGCTGTCCGCCGATATCGTCCCTTTGCCGATCAGGTTGGCATCCATCTCTTCCGTCAGCGTATTCCAGGTTCCAAGATCCTTCCAGCTGCCGTCATACGGGAGAACCGAGACGTTCCGCGTTTTCTCCACCACCTGGTGATCGAAGCTGATTCTCGGAAGCTGCCCGTAGCTCGACCTCAGCTTCTCGTAATCCGTCGGCAGTCCCAAGCTCTCGATATGGTCCAGCATCCAGCCGATCCGGAAGGCGAACACCCCGCAGTTCCAGAGAGCGCCTTGCAGCAACAGCCAGGTTGCCTGCTCTTCCGACGGCTTTTCTTGAAAATGACTGACTCGAAGGTGAGGTTCGATCGCTTGCTCGGGGAGGAATTGGGGGACGATGTAGCCGTATTTGGAGGAAGGAAGCGTCGGCTCGACCCCGATCAGCGCGAGATCCGCCTTGCCGCTCTGAACGATCGTTCTCAGCTCCATCACCTTGCAGAAGAAGTGGTCTTCCACATGCGAATCGACCGGAAGAACGGCGACCGCCTCGTGCCGCCCCACCCCTTCGACGCTGGAGAGATAGGCCACGGACAGGGCGACAGCGGGAAAAGTATCCCGGCGTTCGGGTTCGATCACGAGAGGAACGGAGGCGCCGATCTGACTGTACAGAATATCTACTTGGGCGCGGCTCGTCGCCACGACGGCATTGGTCTGCAGGTCGGCCTGCAGCAGCTGTCTCCACACCCGCTGAATCATCGATTCCGGATTGCCTCTAGGATCCGTCAGCACCTTCAGGAACTGTTTGGACCTCGAATCGTTGGATAAGGGCCACAGCCTTCGGCCGGAGCCGCCGGATAACAGAATAATTCTCATCTCTTCACCTCGTGGTTCGGTTTCGAAACGGGGCAAAAACCATCTATTATTCATACCGTCCGGGCAAGCCCAATATGAACGATCAAGCCCAAATTAAAAAACCATTCGAGAAACAGGGGCTGGGCTCCTGCCTCGAATGGTTCGCTTTAATGATTATTTGATTCCGAGATAATCCTCGGCTGCCTTGCGGTAAGTTTCTTTGGTCTTCTCGTAGGTGCTTCTGTAGCCGGCGATCGTCGCCTGGATATCCGCGTCGTCCGCTCCCGCCGCTTGCAATTGCGACTGGGCGGTCGTCATCGCCGCCTCGAAGTTCGCATCGCAGACGGCCAGCTTGGCATTCGCCTTCTCCATCAGTTCGGCATTATCCGTCGTGGTCCCGAGGAGACCGATGATGGAATTGATGCAGCTGCTTTGGAGACTCTCCAACGACTTCTGCGTAGCGGCCTTGACTTCGGCAACCGTCATGGCTCCGCCGCCGGCACCGCCTCCCGTCGACCCGGATCCGCTGCCCGTTTCTCCACCGCCGTTGCCGCTGCCGTTCTCGCCCGATCCGCTTCCGTTCGAGCCCGAGCCCGCTTCCAGGTAAGCCTTGGACTTGCCGATGACGCTGCCCGTCTTCGAATCCCAAGCGATCGTCGTTCCGATCGCTTCCGACATGAAGCGGACGGGAACGTAGATCGTTCCGTCCAGGCTGAACACTTGCTGGCCTTCCGGAAGCTTCTTCTCCGCGCCGTCGAAGACCAGCTTCACGCTTACCGGAGCGACCTTGATCGACTTCGCGGTAACCGGCTTGCTTGCGCTATCAGCAGCAGCCGCAGCCGAGTTCATGAGGTATTCCTTCAGAACGACGGACTGCGCGGAGGTCGGCTCCGACACCGTCACCTTCTTGGCCGTGCCGTCCCATATGACATTCTTCTGAAGAGCGTAGGAGACGAATCTCAGAGGAATATAAACGCGAGATTGATAGGTGAACGCATATTGTCCCGAAGGGAGGGCGAGAGCCTGTCCGTCAAAATTCATCTGAACGTTCTGTTGAGTTACCGTTACGGAGGTAGCCGTCGCCGCGTTGGCGGAGAGCGGAGCCATGAACAGCAGAAGAGCCAGAACGAGACCGGACAACCGGAGCTTATTCATCATCATGATAGTTGGAATTCCTTTCTTCTACCTGTTGGATTTTTTACCTATTCTACCCCATAGGAGCCGATAGGCCAACAAAAAGAGACAAATCGCTAGAATGGCGCCCGTTAAATCGACTCCCACGTCGAGAAGAGTCGAGGTCCGATTCGACACGCGCGACTGGTACCATTCGTCCGTGAGGGCGGCCGCCGCGGTCAATGCCAACGCTCCAAGGAAGCGCCAGCCCGTCTTGGGTATAGGGAACAACAGGAGGAAGCACAGAACCCCTAGAACCCCGTACTCGAACAAGTGAGCGCCCTTGCGGACGAAAAATTCGATAAACCCGTACGGATTCGCTCCGGAGACCGTGCCGTGATGATACTTGAAGCTGATGTTCGGCACGATTCGTTCGGCCGTCTCCTGCGGAATCCATCTCTGGAGCTTAGGTTTAATATCTTGCTTCTGATAAGGCTGCGAAGAGAAGCCGAAGATCACGAAGAGCCAGCCGACGAGCAGAAGCGGCAGAAGCAGCAGTCTCCATGACCAAGCGTTTCTCCTCTTCATTTCGTTCCGTCTCCCCATGCGACCAGGATCTGCGACATCGCCTTCATGCGCGCCTGCCCTTTGCTGGCCGAATACTCCTTCGACCATCCGTCCAGGTCGTCCGTGCCCAGCTTCGCTTCGGCATATTCCTTCTTGGCGCTCGCCAGGATAGCCTCGAAGCGCTTATCGCAATCCGCCTCCGCCCCCGCGATGTCCGACATGAACTGCTTTTGCAGGTCGGATACGGTCACCTCTTCGCTGGATGCCTTCGCGCTCTTGATATAGGAGACAACCTCTCCCGACAGCTTGTCTACCTTGGCCAAGCAGCTCGAGCGCAGAGAGGAGAATTGGCCTTCGTACTTGCTGCGGAGGGCCTTCTCTTCGCTTGAAGGTTCGCTAGGCTTGGGAGACGCGGCTGGGGATTCCGATGGCTTGACGGCCGGCGGTTTGGCGGTCGCTTCCGCCTTATCGTCGGAAGGGCTCGGTTGCGATTGCTCTTCGCCGGATTGCTCTTCTCCTGGTTGTTCTTCGTTTGAAGGTTGCTCGCTAGACTGGCTTTCGCTCGGAGCCTGTTCCGCCTCTCCCGTCGGCTCAGGTTGCTGACTTGCCGGAGGCGTACTCGCCGATTCGGGAGACCCGCTTGATTCCGCTATCGGATCAGGGGGCTGGACAAGCTTCTCCCCTTCTCGCCCGATCTTGCCCCCGATCAGCACCGCTGCTATGATCAGAACGATCAAACCGACTGCTCCGATCGCTATCCATCTTCGAAGACGAGTTCCTTCTTGCTGTTTCTTCATGAATTCATTCCTTTAATTCGTAAGGTCCTCTTGCTGGGAGTCCTCGTAGCTCTTCCCTTGGCTGAGGCCGTATTTCTTCGCGATCTCGATGAGCTCGTCGTACTCCTTCTCCGACAGCTTCTCCAGGATGATGGCCTTGGCTTCCTTCTTCTTCTCCAAGGACAGCCCGCCGCTGGCCAGCTGCTGCAGAGTTTTAATATCGTCCACGCTTAATCTCTTGAGCATGACGGTCATGACCTTCGTTTTCTCGGAGAACGAGATATCCTCCTTCACTTCCTCCGCTTTATCCGTAGAGATCTCTGGCGTATAAGTAGAGGATGGGGTTGGCTCCAATGACGGTGTCGTAGACGGTTGTGTAGACGGTGGCGTAGACGCTTCCTTTGAAGGCGGCGCAGACGCTTCCTTCGATGGGGTAGATCCCCCAGAATTACCCGATTGTGCGGGATCTGAAGCTTCCGGAGACGAGGTTCCTTGAGCTCCTGCATCCGATGCGATTGGAGAAGAGCTCGGAGTTTCACTCGGGGATACGCTGCTATCCGCTGGAGGGGTCGTTGCCGTATCACCCGTACCTTCTTCCTTTACGGCCGATTCGAACATGGCGTCCAGAACCTTGTCCGCCGTGTAATTGATAGCAAAGTAACCTCCGACGCAACCGATAATAATAAGTCCACCTAGAATAGAGCCTATCCAGATAAAAAGCTTTTTCTTAGATTTCTTCTTCAAGAGCTTCGCCTCCATTCCGAGAGGTCGGAACCGCCCCTCGGACGCCCCGCACTCTCTTGATGATCAGTCTCTGCTGAACAAATCCCTCGTGTACACCTTGTCCGCAACGTCGGCCAGCTCTTCCGACATGCGATTGGCCACGATGACATCCGCCTGTTGTTTGAAAACCGTAAAATCGTTAATCACCTTAGAGTTAAAAAAGTCCTCTGTTAACGCCGGTTCATAGATGATGACCTCGATGCCTTTGGCCTTAATCCGCTTCATAACCCCTTGAATGGCGGACTGGCGGAAGTTGTCCGAGTCCATCTTCATCGTCAGCCGGTAGATTCCGACAACCTTCGGGTTTCTCTTGATGATCATCTCCGCGATGTGATCTTTTCTCGTTCGATTGGCATCGACAATAGCGGACATGATGTTCTGGGGAACATCCGAATAGTTCGCTAAGAGCTGCTTCGTATCCTTAGGCAAGCAATATCCGCCATAGCCGAACGAAGGGTTGTTGTAATGATCCCCGATTCTCGGATCCAGGCTGACGCCGGCGATAATCTGCTGCGTGTTCAAGCCTCTTACTTCCGCATAGGAATCGAGCTCATTGAAGAAAGCAACCCGCATCGCCAGATACGTATTGGCGAACAACTTAATCGCCTCCGCCTCCGTCGAATCCGTGAACAGCACCGGAACATCCTGCTTAAGGGCGCCCTGCACCAGCAAGTTAGCGAACACTTCTGCCCGCTCCGAACGCTCTCCTACCACTACCCGAGAAGGGTAAAGATTGTCATACAGCGCCTTGCCTTCTCTTAGAAACTCGGGAGAGAAAATAATATTGTTCGTCTCGAACTTCTCTCTCACCGACTCCGTGTAACCAACCGGCACTGTCGACTTAATAACCATTACCGCATCCGGGTTAATCGATAACACGGTCGCAATAACCGCCTCGACGCTTCTCGTATTGAAGTAGTTCTTATCCGGATCGTAATTCGTCGGCGTCGAGATAATGACATAATCTGCATCTTTATACGCAAGATAATTGTCAGTTGTTGCATGTAGATTGAGATTTTTGTTCGTGAGATACTCTTGTATCTCCTTGTCTATGATTGGAGATTGCTTGGCATTGATCATGTCGACTTTCTCTTGGATGATGTCGAGAGCGATGACTTCATTGTGCTGAGCGAGCAGCACGGCATTTGAGAGGCCGACGTAGCCTGTTCCGGCTATGGTGATTTTCATGTATGTCTCCCCTCCTTTACTTCACTTTGTAATAATCCACATACCAATCCGCGAATTTCTGCAAGCCGACTTCAATAGGGGTCTTGGGCTTAAATCCTACCGCTTGCTGCAATCTCTCTGTGGATGCATAAGTAGCTGGCACATCGCCAGGCTTGATCGGCTCGAAGATTTTATTAAATTCGACTTTTCTCTTAAGCTTATTACTAAAAGCCTTCTCCAAAGTTTCGATAAATACCATCAATTTTTCCGGGTTGTTATTACCAATGTTGTATACCTCATGTTGCACTTCACCCTGCGGCGGATTGCATATTAAACGCTCGATACCTTCTACAATATCATCTATGTAAGTGAAATCACGGTATAAGTCATTCTCAAAATCTCCATTATTAAAGATCTTGATCGGCTCTCCTGAAAAATACTTATCTGCGAACCCGAAGTAAGCCATATCCGGGCGCCCCATCGGCCCATACACCGTAAAGAAACGAAGTCCCGTCGCCGGGATCTTGTAAAGATGACTGTATGTGTGAGCCATGAGCTCATTCGATTTTTTTGTAGCCGCGTATAGAGAGACGGGGTGATCGACGAAATCCATTTCTTCGAAGGGAACCTTTTGATTGGACCCGTAAACGGAGCTAGAGGAGGCATATAGAAGATGCTCTACAGGATGATGTCTGCATGCTTCTAAAATGTTAAAGAATCCGACGATGTTGCTCTGAATGTATGCATCTGGATTTTCAATGGAATATCGAACTCCGGCCTGTGCTGCCAAGTTCACAACAACCCGAGGCTTATATTCCTTAAATATCTTTAGAAGTATCTCCTTATCGGAGATATCCGCTTTTAAAAAAGTGAATCTGTCATATAATGATAACGCCTCTAGCCGTGAGTTTTTGAGGTTCAAGCCATAGTAGTCATTAAGGTTATCGATCCCCACAACATTACATCCTTGATCTAGAAGGCTACGCGTAAGAAAAAAACCAATGAATCCAACTACACCTGTAATTAAAAATGTCTCGTGGGGACCATTAAGTTTGCCATTCATTATACCCGACTCCTCGATTTCTCACTTATTCGCACATGTTGTTTCCTCTATACACTTTTATATACTTTTTTATGCTCCTAAATTAACCTATCTATTTCCTTTTAATTTTTGATTAATTCGTGATTGAAATACAAATATAATATCCCTATTAGCAAAAAACAAAACGGCAACTACTATTATAAGAATAATCATTTGATATATAACCGATACACTATTCAAGCTGCATACAAACATTACACAAATACAAAATAATGATAAGCCTATTGTATTAATGTACTTTAGTTCTAAAACCATTCGTTTCTTTAACATTAATGCTCTAATAAGGAACATACACACTGTTCCAATTAGAGATGATACTACAACTCCCATTAATCCCAATATTGGTGCAAGAACTGCAGCTCCACCTACAGATATAATTCCAGCAACAAGTGTTGAGTAAAAGATAACATTGCTTTCTTTACGAGCTAAAAATCCACTACCTAAATGAGAGGAAAATGTAGAGAAAGCCGTGCTTAAATAAATTATTGGTGTTAGTAATAGCCCTGTAGAATACTCTCCATAAACAAACCATCGATAAAAGATAAAGGTCACCGGGATTAATACTGCAATTCCACTAAATACACTTCTCACTAAAAAATCAAAGACCCTATTGAAATAGTTATCTGCTCCTTTTTCCCCATGTATTCGAAATGATTCTTCCTGCCATGCCATATTTACTACAGAAGTGATTAATGTCATTATCATTCCAAATCTACTGGAAATTGAATAAATGCCATTCTCCTCAATACCTATTTGATTTACAATTATTATGCTTCCACCTGAATTAATAAGCCACCAAGAAATCGTATTAATACTTAACGGAAAAGAGTATTTAATTAGTTGCTTTAATAAAGATATATCAAACTTTGATATGCGGAAATTGGCAAACAACCTCAACTTCATTTCCATAACAATAATCATAGCCAAGCTACCAGCTATGTTAGAAATGAAAAGTGCAGGTAATCCCAATTTAAAAATCATTATTAGAATGAAATTCAATGCAACAGTAATAACTGTATTAGCAACAAGTCCAAATGAATAAGCTTTACTATTCTTTAAGGCTCTCGCAGAAAATTGCCAATATGATACTCCCATTTGGGTTAATGCCATTAAAAAAATTGAAAATCCATAGTTAATTTCCATAAGCAAAGAAATCAATAAAAAAACTAGACCGTAAAGAATTGACAAACCAAAACAATATAGATTAGTAGAAGTAAATATTCTTTCTTCGTTTTCAGACTTTTCTATTACAAATCTCAATATTCCTTCCCATATTGTTTGATATAACAAAGGAACAGCAAACCAAACAACAGACAAAATTAGATTAAAATAGCCTAACTCAAAAGAATCGATATATTTCGTATATAGAGGAATGAATAAAAATTGTATTAGTTTAGTTGAAAAAGTACCGAAAAAGTAAATTTTTATATTCTCTACTAACCTATCAATCTTCATTTAATAGACCTCTTTTACATAACCTATCATTCATTAATTATGTATATTTATTATATATATTACATTTAATTTGACTGAAAATATTATATTTGTGATAATTTGAGCAAACAATTGCAATTATCACCTTGATAGATCCTTTAAGAAATGATTTCTCGTGCATTTGCATACGACCCGTAATAAAAAGATCCGAATAGAATTCAAACTTCCTCTGAACTTTCTCATTGTCTACTTTTTTTTTCTTTAAATATTCCTTGTACGAATTAGGATTATAACTATCTGATTCGTTTCTATTGTAACTGTTGAACAACTTCCTTATGTATTTTATTGTATAGTACTGTTTGAGTTTATTTTTACCAGTAATGCTATTACTTCGCACTCTATAATAGAGCAATTTTTCTGGAACCATATAAAAACTGCATTCAGCAGCAACCATTCGAAGCCATAGATCATAATCTTGAGCGCATGGAAATTCTCTGTATCCATTAACTTTATGAAATACTGAAGCTTTTATTAATACAGTGGGATGATGAATGATGTTTTGATGCGGCAACAGCTTTCTGATAGCATTACTGTTATAAATTTTTGCAGATCTATTTAATATCTCGTCATTTTCATTAATAAAATAATAATCAGAGCAGACAAGATCATATTTATTTTCTTTCATTATATAATATTGTTTTTCAAAACGGCTTAAATCACATATATCATCAGCATCTGTTCTAATGTAGTATTTCCCGGTCGCGATGGAGGCTGCCTTATTGATAGATAGTGCTAAACCTATATTTCTCTCATTAAAGACGACTTTTAATCTATGGTCCAGTTGGGCGAATTCAGAGACCATTTGATGGATCCTAATATTTTCCGGATTATCTACTATAATGATGAATTCAAAATCTGTAAAAGTCTGATGAATTACAGATTCGATTGAGGCCTTAAGGTCTTTCTCATTTTCATTATATACACTCATCAGTACACTTATTTCAGGCAATTTTCACACCTCGCTTAATTAAACTATGTAACATTCATTATTTTAAAAATCAATTTTAATTTATACACAAATAACTTAACATTTCTTAACCGAAGAGAGTAATTCATTTTCAAAATTTCTTTTTTATAATTCAAATAATACTTTTTTATTTGACCTATATCTAATCCTGTTTCAAAGGCTCCTATGAGTCTATAAGTCAAAAGTGCAGGCAGGCGATATCCAACCAATGCTTTGATACAATCTTTCCTATCTTTTATTGCACTGATGTTTATTAATCTGTTTATAGATTCAAAATCCTTATCCATTTTATCTATGTTAAAAGTAGATAGAGCAGATTCCGTTGGTTCCACCGTATAGTTAGTTAAATATCCACGTATATAGCAAATAGCATTGGTTCTGCTTAGCACTTCACAAAAGAACTCAAAATCTTCTCCCCATGAAACTCCTTCGACATAGAAAATTTTGTTTTCCATTAAGTAGTTTCTTTTAATCATCCAGCCTGTAGTATGCACGTTAACTTTACCTAAAATGTATTTAACTAAGACTCCCTTTGTAGTGAAATGAGTCTTTTTATTCTTAATAATATTTCTTTTCACAATGTTATAACCACAGTAGCACACATCGGACATTCTATATTTTATTTCCTTATGCATTTCAGCAAGGAAAGTTGGCTCATAGTAATCATCAGAGTCCAAAAAGCAGAGGTAATCCCCTTTTGCCCTAGAGATCCCATTGTTTCTTGCCACTGAGACCCCCTTATTCCGCTGATAGAAATATTTAAATCTCGAATCTGCTTCGCAATACTGTTGAATTACTTCTACAGACTCATCCGTGCTACCATCATCTACAACTATAACCTCAAAGTCAGTGAATGTTTGGTTAACAAGCGATTCTAACGCTCTAGCAATAACATCCCTTCTATTAAAAACAGGGATTATAATAGATACTTCCAAAATTAATCCCCCAATCAATTTATTATTCACTTTAACTATTAACTCTCAAAGAGCAATTCCAAGTAGGCTATATGTCGATTAAATCCATACTATGTATGGTATCTTCATCCATCCTCATAAATTCGGGTTATAGAACTCTTCCATCTATCTTTACTGTTGTTCTCCATTATTCTCTGTTCAACTGCTGAACTTATTGTGTTATATAGTTGGTCATTTGATAATACTTTTATGATAGAATCTGCTGAATCAGTGGGATCATCTACATTAATAATACATATGTTATCGACAATAGTATCTTTCAAACCACCGACGTGAGAACAAAATACTGGCTTACCAAGTGCCATTGCTTCAATTGCAACTAGCCCAAACCCCTCATATTTTGAGGTCATAACTACTATTTTTGAGTTTGAAATAATTGAATATGGATTTCTTTGAAAACCTACCATGTCTATTGTACTGTTTAACTCTAAACGATCAATTAACTCAGTACATTGTCCTTTAAGGTCACCTTCACCCACCATTACAGCTCTTACATTTTTCTTTTCACTAGCAACGGCCTTTACAATTTGAATAAATTGTAAGGGGTCCTTTACATCGACTAGTCTTCCTATAAAAGCTAGGTCATATTGACCGCTAACTAACGTATCATTATTTAACTTTGATTTTTCAATAACATCTTCTATATCTACATAGTTGGGTACTATGTGGAGTCTATTTTTAACAAGTCTGGTAAATATCGCTTCCCGCTCAATTGCTTTTGATACAAAAATAATATTTTTATATCGAATAGCACTTAACATATACAACAACGTAAAGGGATTTAATTTTCTTAGCCAATGAGGATTTTGATGAATATGAGAAACTACGTGACAGTTATGGATTGAAGCTGCACTAACAATACTTGCCCTGAAATCGTGAGCATGAATGATGTCCGGCTTCCATTCACGTATAATTCTACTAACATAAAAAGGATTCATTTTCTTCAATGGTATGTACGGTATGTTATTATGTTTCAATTGGTCTTCAATTGGGCCCTCAGGAGACACATAGACAGAGTAGTAACTCTCCTCAAAAGACTTAATTATATTAAACGCAACACTCTCAGCTCCAGAATATGAATTACTCGAAAGCAAATGAAGTACCCGTTTTTTCATAATATTCCTCTTTATAAATTCTTTTTTTATTACAATGACTTATAGATATCTCTCATAATCATTTCAACCTTATCCAATCCATACTCTTTGATATACTCTTTGTTTCTTTCTCCAAAAGACTCTAGCTCTTCTGGATTATTAATAATCTGTTTTATTCCATTGGCATAGCTACCACTATCACTTGGATTTACTAAATAGCCACCATCTTTATCTTTAATCAAATCTATATTCCCTCTAATTTTTGACGCAATAACAGGCAGTCCTGATGCCATAGCTTCCATTAATGCGACTGGAAGGCCTTCTTGCAGGGAAGGAAATACAAACAAATCTGCTGCCTTACAATAATCGGATATGTTCGTCTTATACCCTAAAAAAATCACTCTATTTTTTATATCAAGTTTTTCACTTAATGTTACTAATTCTTCTTGCAATTCCCCACGACCACATATATAATATATGACCCTTTCATCGGATATGAGAGATAACGCTTTTATAACAATTTCATGGTTTTTCCTTTTACTGAGCTCACCAACTGATAACAACATTAACTCATCTTTCTTGATCCCTAGTTGTTCTCTGATTTCGCTCTTATTATTTCTATTCGTATCGAATTTTTCAACATCAATGCCGACCCCAGGAATTTGAATTACATTTTTTGTAGAGAATCTTCTAGCCGCGATTTGATAGTCTTCGGCATTGATTGTAATGAGGACGTCAGTATTTTTTGAGAGTATTTTCTCTATCGGATAATAAATTAGCCAATTGATTAGTGGCGCTCCTTTATAGAAGTGAAATCCATGAGCTGTATAAATCACTTTAGTATTTGTTTTCTTAGCAACCAACCTGCCGACGACCCCACCTATCGGTGAATGGCAATGCACAAAGGAGTAATTATTCGCTTCCAATAACCTCTTGACCTGTTTATAGGCTCGAAGGTTTTGAGCAAGTTTAGTCACATTTCTAGCAAAGTCAATTTGATAATAATTGATCTGCTGATCTTCTAACTCTTTCTTGAATGCACTTACCCTTTCGGAAGAGCTGGTATTCCCATTTTCAAAATTACACGCAACATCTACTTGAAATCCCATTTCCTGAAGCAACTTAATATTCGGCATATTAAATTGGTCGATCATGGAGGAAACGGAGGCGAGCATAAGCATTCTCTTCATTGTTTTATCCTTCTGTTCTTTTAATAGATTCCTCGAAGGTTCTAATTCTATAATTACCTTTATCGTAAACACTCAATGACTGATCATAGGCAAGATTACCAAAAGCCTTATTTACTAAACCACCGATTTTGCCTGGAAATAATCCTGCAATAATAAGAGGCAAGTTTAACAGTTTGGTTAGCTTCATCTGTTTACCGTGGTATTGTGCTATTAGTTGAACCATTTTTGATGTACTAACGTGTTCAGCGTTCTGCGGAAAGAACAATCCTGCTTCCTCGTTATCAATTAACAAACGAATAAACTCAGCGAGGTTATCTATATGAATCATAGATCTTTTATTTTCAACTTTAGGGAAAACGCTCAACTTTCTTGAGATCTTCGATAATAAAGGATAATTCCCTTTGCTATCCTTGCCATATATCATTGGTGGACGAATTATCGCTATTTTAAAATCATTACTTGAGAGCTTAGAGATTACGATTTCCGCCTGCAACTTACTATCCCCATAGAAGTTTGCAGGTAAAGGTATTGTATCTCTTGTAATTACTTTTTCCTTAGATATTGGATTACTATTGCCGTAAACTATAATTGAACTCATATATATAAACTGTTTAACCCCGGCTTCTTTTGCCTTATTCGCCACTTCAAGAGTTAAATCTTTATTCACCTTATAGTACAATGCCTTTACTTCATCGGATACATGACCAACGTCTGAATGAGCCTTACCCGCGACATGAAAAATCACGTCATATTGCGAAAAATCATGTTCAATCCAATTAGGGTCCTTTAAACTAATTGTTTTAACTAAATAGGAGTCCGGTTGTTGCTCCAGCCATTTTTTTTGAGAATTTCCAATATAGCTATTCACCCCAGTTATTAGGACCCTTTTCATTAACTAAACTTCCCTTCTCCCTGAACCTGTTGCAACCTGCTTGTTTGTTCCGCCTTCTACGACACCCTTAGCCTTAAGAACGCTAGTGAAAGTTCCAAAGAAACACTTTAGATCCATTCCTAAACTGATTCTATCTACGTAAACTCCGTCAAGTTTCGCCTTTACATCGATAGCTAATTCGTCCCGTCCATTAATCTGTGCCCAACCCGTTAATCCCGGCCTAATATCATTTGCACCATACTTATCTCTCTCGAGGATAAGATCTGTTTGGTTCCAAAGAGCTGGACGAGGGCCGACGACGCTCATATCCCCTTTAAATATATTGATTAGCTGTGGGAGTTCATCCAGACTAGATTTTCTAAGAAAACGGCCAACTTTGGTAATGAAATAATCCGGATTCTGAAGGAGATGGGTAGGCATTTCCTTAGGCGTATCAGTCCTCATCGTTCTAAACTTGAGGATCATGAATTCCGATTTGTTCTGTCCAATTCTTTTTTGTTTGAACAGAACAGGACCTCGAGAATCTACTTTAATGACAGTAGCAATAATTAGTAAAACGGGCCATAGACATAGAAGTCCGAACCCGGACAGAACAATGTCTATGACCCTTTTCCAAAATAAATAGTTCATTGGATTACCCCTAATTAAGTGGTTAAGACACAAACTCCAAAATCGGAACAAAGCTCTCGATCGCATTCCTGACTGTACTCGAATCCTCGCTGAGGACTCTCTCCAAGCGGGAGAATTCCAGATCTAGTTGACGCTGGCTGATCTCGTTCGCTTTGCCGATGAAGATTCGCTCGTTTGGCGTTTGGATGATGCCCTCCTCGTCCGTGAGGAGCTCCTCATACAGCTTCTCTCCGTCACGCATGCCGGTGAACTGGATGTCGATCTCAGAGTAGGGCTCGAAGCCCGAGAGTCGGATGAGATCCTCGGCCAGCTTGAGGATGCTCACCGGCTCACCCATGTCGAGGAGGAAGGTCTCTCCTCCCTTGGCGTAGGCGCCGGCTTGGATGACGAGTTGGACGGCTTCCGGTATGGTCATGAAGTAACGAATCATCTCCGGATGAGTAACCGTAACCGGACCTCCGCTTGCTATCTGTTGCTTAAAGAGCGGGATAACGCTGCCGCGGCTTCCCAAGACATTGCCGAAGCGCACGGCGGCGAATTTGGTTGCGCTCTGAATATTCAAGTTCTGTATGTACATCTCGGCGATTCGTTTCGTTGCTCCCATGATGCTGGTCGGGTTGACGGCCTTATCCGAAGAGATCAGGACGAAGCGTTCGGCTCCGTACTTATCTGCGCAGTCCGCTACGTTCTGCGTTCCGAACACGTTATTCTTAATCGCTTCCGAGGGATTCTTCTCCATTAGCGGCACATGCTTATGGGCGGCAGCATGGAAAACCACGTTCGGAAGATGCTCAGCGAATACATCCTCGATCCTAACACGGTCCTGAACGTCAGCAATGATAGGTTCGATCGTGAGTTCAGGGAATTTCCGCCTCATCTCCATCTCGATGGTGTAGATGCTATTCTCCCCATGTCCTAGAAGCAGCAGCTTCTCTGGCTTAAACGGTGCAATCTGACGGCATAGCTCCGAACCGATCGAGCCGCCGGCCCCCGTCACCAAGACTACCTTGTTCTGAACATACTCGGCGATTCCGACCAAGTCCGTCTTTACAGGCTCTCTTCCAAGCAGGTCCTCTACGTCTACGTTGCGGATGGAACTGAAGGAGACCTTTCCTTTAATCATGGCATCGATACCTGGGATAATCTTAGGCTTCACTCCGACAGCAAGGCAAAGGTTAATGATCTGAGAGATCGTCTTGCGAGGCGCCGATGGGATCGCGATGATGATCTCTTGAATCCGATGAGATTCCACCAGTCGGAGCATCTCGGACCTACCGCCGAACACGCGCAAGCCATGCACCGTCAAGTTGCGTTTGGATGGGTCATCATCCAGAAATCCGACAAGCTTGTGGCCGTCCATGGCCGGATTCATGAATTCCCGAGCAATCAGTTCGCCGCAATTGCCAGCACCGAAGATGAGCGTCGGAATTTGAGTCTCCGCTTTGTTCCTTGTGCGCATTCCGAAGAGTCTCCACAGCACCCGGACTCCTCCAAGGAGGAGCAAGCTGGTCTCCAGGATTCGCACGCTCACGGATAGAGGAACCGACAGATCGGACAGGAGAGCCGTAATCCCATAGGCAAGAGCCCAACTGGCAACGGCCGCCTGGCACATCCTTACGAGATCCTTAATACTCGCATATTGCCACATCCGCCGGTACATCCCGAAGAAAATCATAAATCCCATGCATAGAAGCGTAGAAATCAGGCTATATTCGAGCATTTGGCTCATGTACCGTCCCGGAATGTCCCCTTCGAAACGGAACAGATAAGCTGTGTATGTGCTAAACCAGATTATCATCAAGTCAAGTACAAGCAACAGCACCAAACTTCTCTTCATAACCATTTTCCTGCGCCTCCGATTTGATTCTTAGGAATTCGGTGAACCGTAATAGTAGTAATAGTAGCCTTCGTTTTTCTTACGTTTCACGTTATTAAGCACCACGCCAAGAACCTTGGCTCCCACCTTATCCAGAAGGGACTTCGACTTCAAGGCGACATCCTTCTTCACCTTGCCGTAATCCATAACGAGGATGACGCCGTCGCAGCGTGTCGACAGCAATTGAGCATCCGTTACGGCCAGAACCGGCGGGGCATCGATCAAGATCACGTCGAATTGTTGCTTAAGCTCCTCCAGTACCTTCGACATTCTCTGAGAGGCTAGCATCTCAGCCGGATTCGGAGGAATGGGCCCGGAAGGGATCACCGACAAATACGGGATATGCGTATCTTGAATGGCTTGGCCAAGCTCTGCCTGATTGGACAAGACCGATGACAAGCCGATTCGGTTCGAGATTTGGAAAGTGTAGTGCTCGGTAGGCTTGCGGAGGTCGGCATCGATCAAGACGACTTTCCTCTCCGACTGGGCGTAAGCCACGGCGAGGTTGCCGATGGTCGTCGACTTCCCTTCTCCCGGGCCTGCCGAAGTAACCATGAGGACCTGCATCTGCCCGTCTATCGAGGAGAAGTCGATATTCGTTCGAAGCGTCCGGTAGGATTCCGACACAGGCGACTTGGGGTCCGCTTCCGTGACGAGATATCGCTTATTTGCTTGTGCGGACACTGGATAGCTCACCTACCTTTTTTACTTTCGCGGCATCGGTTTTTTTCTCGGAAGGGAGCCCGTCTGCTTGCAATCTAGTGATTGCGGCCAGGGTAGGGAGCCCAAGAATATTCTCGACATCCTCTTCTGTCTTAACGGTATCATCCAGATATTCAAGCAGGAAGGCAACTCCGACTGCGATCATCAGGGATACGATGAAGGCAATGACTACGTTCAGCGGAACGTTCGGAGCAACCGGGCCTGGAGTCTTGTCCGGATTCGCTTCATTAAGGATGGTTACGTTCTCAACGTTAAAAATACTAGGGATCTCTTGTTTAAAAATAGCGGACACCGCGTTGACCATCTGGGCTGCAGAGGCGTAAGATTCATCACGGACAACAAGGGTCATTACTTGGGTGTTGTTTACGGAGCTGACGCTGATTTTCGATTTGAGTTGATCCGCGTTAAGCCCGAACTCCGGATGCTGCTCAACCACCTTGTCCAGGACAGCAGGCGTCTTGATGATCTCCTTGTAGGTATCGATCATCTTGATGTTCGTGTTTACTTCGTTAATGTCGAGCTGTTGCGATCCGACGTTAGACGAAGAGCGGTTGACGACGATCTTCGTCGAAGCCTCGTAAACCGGACTCTTGATAAACTTGCTGTACGCCCCCGCTGCAAGAGTGACGATCAACACGAAGCTGACGATCCACCATACTCTCTTGCGAAGAATTTGAAAGTAATCGCGGAGATCGAGTTCATTGGACACGTAACGTTCCCTCCAAGCAGTTACCTAACCGTAGTCAGAATGTTTTCATATAATTACCAAACAGGGCACTCTAGGTAGAAAATCCCCCACCCGTAGGCGGGGTGGAGGATACTTCTCGAGTACGGCCGGCTATCTTATTTGGTGTTGATCGTACGGTATACAATGACTGCCGCTTCTGCGCGGGTTGCGTTGTCGTTCGGCTTGAACTTGCCGTCGGTGCCGATCACGATGTTCTTGGAGGCGGCCAGAGCCACGCCTTCCTTCAGGCTCGGGATAATCTGGCCTGCGTCGCTGAACGAAGCCAGCGCCGCTTCCGCATTCGCTACGTCTTCTACTCCCTTAACCGACTTGAGCGCTCTTGCGATCATCGTCGACATCTCGGCGCGAGAAATCGTTGCCGTTGGAGCGAAGGTCGTTGCCGTGCGTCCATTGATGATTCCTTCTTCAGCCGCTACGGCTACATATGGAGCGTACCAGTCGCCAGGGCGTACGTCCGTGAACTTGTCCGTCGTCGCATCGTCGTTCTCGATGTTGAGAGCCGTCACGAGAATCTTCGCGAACTCCGCTCTCGTGATCTTGTCCTGCGGAGCGAACTTGCCGGCTGCCTTGCCTTCAACAACACCCTTCGCCGCGATCACTTCGATCTGGCGTCCCGCCCATGCTTGAACGGACGAGATATCGTTGAAGCTCACTTTATTCTCGACGACGACATATGGAGAGAAGTGACGGAAGTTATCGGTGATCGTATTCCCTACCACATCGCCGCCTTGTACCTTCAACGTGCCGTTGGATTCTACTCTTGCGACGGTCAGCTTCTCTTGATCGACGCCGGCGACAGTCTGGAACGGGAACTTAATGAAGATCGGTTGGTTGAACTTCGTTACCGCTTCTCCGCCAAGAGCCAGGCTGAAGTCGTACAGTTCGGATACGGCCTTGCGTCCGCCGGTCTCTGCCGAAGTCGCCGCCTTGTGGTTGAGCTTGAAGTCGATTCCCTTCGCGAAGTCGCCGCTGATCGGGAGCGTAGCCGTCAGACCGTTCACGGCGAATGCCACCTTAGCGACTCCGGCCGTGGTCAGTTGAGCAATAACGTCGGCCGGCAAGCTAACCGCGATAGAAGCTTGAGCAACCGTGCCGAGGTTAAACGTCAACGTAGGAACGACAAATCCGTCAGCATTACCTACAGCGGCAGCCAGCGCGGCCTTCAGTGCAGCCAGATCCTTCAGGAAGCTTGCAATCGCCGCCGCGTCGATCTTGATGCTTGCTTGATCGCCGCTGATCGCAACGAGCTTGGAAACATCGACGTTGGCTGCGGAAGCGAGTGCCGCGTTTGCCGTATCGATCGCTTGCTTGATCAGAGCAGCTTTCTCATCGCCGGTAGCCTTGGCGATCTTGTCCTTCAGGCCAGCCAGTGTCTCGAGGGCTTTGGCTACGTCGGTGTTGCCGGCTTGAACAACTCCACCGCCGCCACCGCCATACACAGGAGCATTAGCACTTGCGAACGCCCCTACGATCGAAGGAAGAGCCGCGTCGAATGCATCCTTCACACCAGGAGCAGCCATATAATTTTCAAAAGTATCAAGGACCGCTGATTTGAAGTTCGCATTCGAAGTGAAGTAATGCTCGATCAAATCAGATGCTTTCTGCGCGCCGGAAGTATCGCCACCAAGCACCGCTTCAGCGATAGACTCTACGAACGCGGTTTTTCCGCCAGCATAAGTCGGATTCGAGATAAGAGCCGAATATGCTTTATCGTTCAACGCAACGAAGAGAGCAGCGAAGTCTTCTACCGTGATGTCGATACCCGAATCTCTTTCGATTTCACCGATAAGAGACTTCACTTCAGTGGTTTGTAAGAGTTCGATGAATTCGGCTTCATTGTCAACCGGTGCAAGAACAATCCCCTTCAACAACCCGATCAGAGCGGATTTCTCTTCATCAGTCAATCCAAGAGAGGAGAACGGAGCATACAATGGAGCAACCGCATCCTCGTGATCCACTCCACTCAGAGCCACTTTAAGCGCGAGTACATTCGCATTAGTTGCAAGGGAGCTATTCAGCTTTTTCTGAAGTTCTATCAACTTCTGAAGATTAGCATCCGCAGCGGAAGCCACATTGACTCCCAGGTTAACGGTTGCTCCGTTAGCGGTGATCGATACTCCTGCAAGAGAAGTAACGGCGAGACTGGTAGCGACGAATCCGGCAAGTGCTTTCTTTCTTAGTTTCATTTAGAATCCTCCCACTTTATTATGTAATAGGTAATGAAGGAATTATTTCGGAAACACAGTTACTTAATCTTAACCCACATAAGTATAAGGGTCAACACTAATGGAAAAGATTTGATAACTTTCTCCACCATTTTACATTAACTTTAGAAAACAATTCAATAGCAATAGGCTTATTATCGAGGATGTTCGATGAGTTTTGTCTATAATACTCGGTTGCTGAATCTCCTATATAATGGGAGATACGGCTATATGTCTCGCTCATCTTGAATCCTCTTAGCTCCAAATGATGAGCATCGGAGGATACCGCATGGATCAATCCCTGTTTGCACAAGGACCAAGCGACCTCTTCAATCTTCTTGCCGAATCCTCCAAGGAGGGAATGAGTAGTGACTTGAGCGTAGCAGCCCGCTTCCACTAGTTCAGCAAGCCTTCCGGGATTCTTCACGACCTCCGCGTTCCGTTCCGGATGCGCAATGATCGGATGCAGCCCCATCAATCGCAGCTCATGAACCCACTCGAACATCTTGGACGGGATACGAGACGAAGGCATCTCTAGCAAAATATATTGGGAATCCGCGAGGGTCAACAACTCTTCTCTGGCCCATGCATCGAGCATATCGTCATGCACTCGAATCTCTTGGCCCGGGTATAGCTCGACCGGAATCCCTTCCCGTTTCAACTCTTCATTCAACTTCTCTACCGCTTCTCTTACGCTTTCTGCCGGATTGTTGTAGACTCCGTTAGCATGATGAGGAGTGGCGATGATCTTCCGGATTCCTTCAGCTGATGCCGCTCTCGCCATGGAAAGCGCTTGCTCCAGATCCGGTGCCCCATCATCGAGACCAGGAAGAATATGAGTGTGGATATCGACCAATAGGCATTTCCTCCCAACCACATTCTCGAAGCGAATTTTTACAGTCCATTAATCTATTTCGGCAATTCAGGCAACAATCTTTAGCATTTCAGTGTATTTACAAGGAAAATAAGCAAAACGCCCTACTTCCCGATTAAGGGGATAGGGCGTTAGGTATAATTTCGTATATCTTAGAGCGTGGCGCCTTGCTTAAGAGCCTCGACCTTATCGAGACGCTCCCAAGGAAGATCCAGATCCGTACGGCCGAAGTGGCCGTAAGCAGCCGTTTGCTTATAAATCGGACGACGGAGGTCGAGCATCTTGATGATGCCTGCAGGACGGAGGTCGAAGTTGGAACGAACCAGCTCAACCAGTATTTCTTCAGACACCTTACCCGTACCATAAGTGTCGACGTTAATGGATACCGGATTCGCTACGCCAATTGCATATGCCAATTGAATTTCGCACTTGTCGGCAAGGCCGGCCGCAACGATATTCTTGGCTACGTAACGAGCTGCATAAGCTGCGGATCGGTCAACCTTCGTCGGATCCTTGCCGGAGAACGCGCCGCCGCCGTGGCGAGCATAGCCACCGTACGTATCGACGATGATCTTGCGTCCCGTCAAGCCGGCATCGCCTTGCGGTCCGCCGATGACGAATCGGCCGGTCGGGTTGATGAAGAACTTGGTCTCGCCATCCAGCCATTGCCCCGGCACCACCGGATTAATGACATGATTGCGGATATCTTGCTGGATTTGCTCCAGGCTGACTTCTTCCGAATGCTGGGTGGAGATGACGATCGTGTCCACGCGGGTCGGCTTGCCGTCCACGTACTCGATCGTAACCTGAGTCTTGCCGTCCGGACGCAGATAGTCGAGCGTTCCGTTTTTGCGAACTTCGGATAGGCGGCGGGACAGACGGTGCGCGAGCGCGATCGGAAGCGGCATGAATTCCGGCGTTTCGTTCGTCGCGAAACCGAACATCAAGCCTTGGTCGCCGGCGCCGATGTCCGCGTTCTCTTGCAGCACATCCTTGCCGTCGCGGTTCTCGAGCGCAGCGTTAACGCCTTGGGCGATATCCGCGGATTGTTCGTTAAGCGAAGTCAATACGGCGCAAGTGCTGGCATCGAAGCCGTACTTGGCGCGAGTGTATCCAATTTCCCTGACCGTGCTTCGCACGATGGAAGAGATATCTACATAATCGGCTTTACTGCTGATTTCCCCGATAACCAGAACGAGTCCGGTTGCAACGGATACTTCGCACGCTACGCGCGCGTATGGATCCGCTTGAAGGAATGCGTCAAGCACAGCGTCGGATATTTGGTCGCAGATTTTGTCCGGATGGCCTTCGGTGACCGATTCGGACGTGAAGAGATGCCGTCCTTTGATCGACAATATCTTCAACCTCCCCTACACAAAAAATGAACCTTTTCCGGTTGGAAAAGGTTGTTAGACAGACCTTCAAATGATAATGATACCGGAATTGTCGAGGGGTGTCAATGGACCTTTGCCTATCCGAATCTTCTTAAAGAAGGGTTTGTTGCGCTTGTTGGACAAGGCGCTTCGTGACACCGCCTCCGACTGCTCCCGCCTCGCGTGCCGTCAAGTTTCCGAGATAAGCGGAGCCGGTTCCCGCTGGAGAGAAGCTTCCTAATTCTCCCGCGAACTCCGTGTCTTGTCCGAGCGCTCCGGCTTGTCCGAAGGGGACACCCAGCTCCGCCGCTATCTCGTACTTTAACTGATTCAGAGCACCGGCGCTCTCCGGCACCAGCTTCCTATTCCGGCTTGCCATTCGTTACAGCACCTCCTTTGAAGTTGACGGTCTTAGTATGGATCGGGACCGAACTCCGTAGGCGTATAACTTCATGGGCTTGCGGGAAAATAAAGGCGATTCTGTATGAGTTACACTTGCAGGAACCCGACGTACTTCAGCATTCTCTCGATCATGACAGCCGCCTGGGCTCGGGACGCGTTGTCCTTCGGCTTAAATTGATAACTCGAGACGCCGTTCATGATGCCTGCTGCAATATTCTGTTGAACAGCAGTCTTAGCGTATGAGCTGATTTTTCCGCTATCCGTAAATGGAGTCAATTCGGTTCCTCTAACGCTAACCGATGAGCCGACGTAAGCGATGGCTCTCTGCATCATCGTCGCCATCTCTTCACGAGTGATGAATGCCGTTGGCTGGAAGCGCCCATCGGTGCCTCCTTGAACGATTCCCGCTGCGCTTGCCGCGCCGATGTAGCTTGCATAAGCATTCGTAGTGCCTACATCGGAGAAACGGGCAGCCGCGCTCTTCTGACCATCAAGACCAAGCCCTTTCACAATATACTTGGCAAAATCGGCCCGAGTGATGTTCTGGTTCGGTTGGAACTGGGTCGCAGATGTCCCGCTGATGATTATTTTGGAAGCCAGGTTATTTACGCTATCTTTGGCCCAGGCAGCCGTTACGTCACTGAATACCTTGCCGTAGTAGACAACAGCGTACTTGCTGTTCCCCTTGCGTTCAAAGCTTAGCTTGGCGGACGAGCCGTTACGGGCAATCGTCGTCGGCGTATACGCCAGAGCTCCGGAATCGCTGTCGTAACGAACGACAGATAGATTGGAATCCTTATAACTTGCTACATTGCTAACCGTAAATGAACGAGTGACAAAGTTATCATACGCCTTCACTTCTGTCTTGGCGCCATTCGCTACCGTATAAGCAGTGAAATCCATTAAGGGCGTCAGAACGGTGGCGCCCTGCGAGTTTATCGCCGTCGTCAGATTGGCGTCGGATCCCCGGTCAATCTGGATGAGCAGATAAGCTGAAGGGTCGCTTGCGAGAACCTGATTTAACGAACCGCTGCTTAAAGCGAGTAAAGGATATTCGAATTGGTAGCTGCCGTAATCCACTCGAATGACGGCGTCCGGATTCAGGACCATGCCGTTGATTAAAGACTGTAGCGGCAAACCCACCATCGCTCCGGCTTGGCTTGTCGGAACGACGAAGTTCAGCTGAAGCTTCGTTATATCCGTTCCCTTCTTAAGCTGCGTCAATGCATTCGTAAGGTAATCCGCATTGAGCAAGTAACGGACCGTCGCATTGCCGGAAGGCAAAGTATCCGTAGCGGTTGTCGCCCCCGACAAACTAAAGGTAAGTCCGCCTTCGGAATTTTTTTCCAGATAACTCTCCAAGCCGCCCGTCGAACTTCCAGTCAAGGTAACGGGTCCGAAGCTGGCTACGGTCAGTCCGAGCGAGTCCTTCAGCGAATTGCCGGAAGAGCTGTAAGCCACCGATACGGCTTGTCCGGAAGGAATGGACGATGCTAACGTGAGCGTTAATGTCGAACCGGATACTTGCACGGAAGTTACCGTTGCCGTTGCGTTCCCAACCTTCACCATAAATTGAGACTGATAAGGGATATAGGAACTGCTTAAATTGGATGAGAAATTCAATGTAATCGTCGATCCGGCATAAGTTCCGCTCGAGAACTTGGCGGCAGTGCCGCCGGCCGTAACCGAATAATTACTGATTAACCCCGCGGCGTTCCCGGCCAAGTCCTTCAGAGGCGTCGTCCCCGGTATATAAGTAACCAGCACCGTTCCCGATGACACCGCCTGGGCGAGCGTAATAATGACGGCATTATTATCGATAGCGATCGATGAGATCGTCGCCGCCGAATTGTTCACGACCACCGAGAAGCTCGACTTCGGCGGAATCGAACTGGCATTGAGCCCTTCGTTAAAATACAGGGTAACGATATTGTTCGCTACCGTAGCCGTAGACAGCGCCGGAGCTACCGTATCGATCCCGTTCGTTACATAGAAATTGGTGAAGGCAGCCACCGCGTTGCCGCTCTTGTCCTGAATGGGCGTTGAGCTTGGCGTATAGGATACCGAGACGCTTTGGGACGAGCTCGGGGTCGCGCCGAGCGCAAAGGTAATGGAAGAACCGGTTAGGGCAATGGTTTGGATGCTTACTGCGTTGTTATCGAACTTAACCGTGAACTGCGAAGCAGCGTTGCTTGGCAGGTCATTTAACGTTTTATTGAAATTAAGCGTTAATACGCTTCCGCTAATGGATCCGGAAGAAGGCTTCGGGATCGTCGTGTTTGTCGTATTGGACACGTTTGTCGAAGCTAGATTCGCCGCTGCGTTGCCGGACAAGTCTCTAAGCGGAAGCTCTCCAGCCGTATAGGCGACAGTCACCTTCTGCCCGACCGCCACGCTGTTCTGAAGCTTCAGCCACACTTGCTTGCCGGAGACGGTGACTCCCGTTACCTGAGCCGCTACATCATTGACAGCCACATAGAAATTAGCGGGTGCCGGAGTGGACGTCGGATCGAGATCCTCGTTGTAGGTGAGGACAACCGACATTCCGTCCATCGCGGCGCTAGCGAAGCGAGGAGCCGTCTTATCGGACCCTAACGTCTGGAAACTCCATCGGTAATCGTTCAGGATTCCAGGGAAAACATTGGAATTCGTTGTGTCCATGATCAAGCCGGAGTCGATATAGACGGCGTACTGAGTTGCCGCGGATAAAGCAGGCACTGAATTGAGGTATACGACTGTCGGATCGTCTGAGGCTACGCTTAACGGAACTTCCCCCAGAATGCTTCCGGACGACGAGCCGGAGAGGACTTTGATCCGGGCTTTGGCTTCGGCGGCTAGTTTAACCGCTTTATTGAATTTAATGCTTAACGTGCCCACATCCGGCTTGACATTGATAACACCGGAAGCCGGCGTAAGAGTCACGATCTCAGGAGCGGAGAGATCCTCCACCACCTTGAAGGTCCATCCTGAAATTCCTGCATAATTGTTACCGGCAGCATCATGAACGGCCAGATTAGAGATCGTCACCGAGTATGAAGTGTTATTGCTAAACACCGGACACAGACCGACAGTAGGCGAAATCGTAATGGTCGCACTGCCATAGCCTGTGATCGCGGGCGAGTTGGCAGGTATCGTACAGATAGGCGCCGCTCCTTGATAAATCGTAAAGGAGCCGCTGCCTGCATAAACGTTCTCGTTGAAGCTAATAGCCAAATTTCCGCGGAGCTGGCCAAGCGTTCCTCCGTTCGACGGCCAGAAGGCACTGACGGTCGGAGGGGTCCTGTCCGTCTCGACTTTGGTCTTGAAGCTCCAGATGGAGTCCGAAGCAATTCCGTATTCATTGTTGCCCGAATCCAGAATGGCGCCCATATCCATTAAGATATAATACTCCGTCGAGTAATCCAGCTTATTCAGAGTGATCGAGACCGTCTGCTCGTTTACCGTAACGGAAGCGGAATTGACATCGATCGTCTGAAAAGTCGCATTATCCCCCTTGCGCTTAACTTGAATATAACCAGTCCCTTTTTTCATCGTCTTCGAAGACGGATAGGTCATCGTAAGCAAAATAGGGCCATCTGCATAATTATCGACAGACTTGTTGGCAGGATCAAGTCTAGGAGCCAAATCATTGTTATCCACTACCGTAAAGGACCAAGATGAGGTTCCGGTATAGAACTTGCCAGTGCTTAAGCTTGCGAACGAGGAACCGTCAATTTTAATTAAATAGTTGCCCGGAACAAGAGAGGTACGCGGAATAATGGTCGCAACTCTCGTCGGCTGCTCCAGAAGCACATTATTCAGATCCGTCTGAACGTTCAGAGTTTCGACCGTTACCAAGGAGCCGCTCTCTTTCTTCTGGATCGTAATAGCCCCCGTTCCCCTAACGATGAACTCATCAAAGGTTATCTTCAGCCTAGATCCGGCAGGAGCCTGGATCTCCTCTGGAGGCGGGACGAATTGGGTAACCAAAGGCCCGCTGTCACCGTTCGCTGAGGCTGTATTAGCGCCTCCCGGCAGGAGAGGTAAGCTCAATTGGACAATTAGGGCGGCGATAAGAACGAAAGCTATAGATTTGAAACGACGCAAAATGATACCTCCCGAATTGAACATAGTCGTACCTTATATTTCGGCTTCGGGATTGGAGAAATTTAGGGATATTCTAAAAATACAAAAAACCGTCACCGGAAGATGACGGTATAAATGGCTTTCTTGATATATGAATCATTTAGAAATTAATACAACTCCAATTATTATGACTCCTGCACCAACCCATTTCATTAAAGAGACAGGTTCATTAAACATAACTAACGCAACGATTATTCCAAGAACGTAAGCTAAACTTTGGATTGGATACGCTGTGCTTAGTGGCATTCTCGATAGAACTACAAACCAAACTAGGGTCGCCAAAGCATACAAAATCAATCCGATAATAATATGTATATTTAAAAGAGCTGACCATGCGTTAGATAGGGAGACACCGCCCATTTTCTCCAGTCCTAGTTTAAACAAAATTTGCCCTGAAACTAGCAATATTATATTCAGTAGCAGGTATACGGCATTCATCCCTGCTTTTCCTCCGCTTCTCGTTCTAACGCTAATCTTTTTACCTCGAGTTTCAATAGTCCTATCTCCTGTGATAGTTCTTTTATTTTTATTGAAGTGCGAGACGAAGTTATTGTAACAGAAAATAGTATAGCTAGTGCACTAAATGACATTAATAAAAATAACGCATTGACTGGAACCTCAATTCCAATTGCATGTGCTACGGCCCCAACTAGATCCGGGAAAATAGATAGTATTAAAATAATTATCATCATCGCTAGCCATAGCATAGAGTATTTCAATTCTAACCTATACTTCCGTATTAAGTTTATTAAAATAATAGCACACAACACAGAACCGAGAATTAATAACAATTGCAATTTTAATGGTATCATTATATACCTCTAAACTATTTGTCTTCTCAGGCTATCAATTAAAATAGCTAACGATACTTTCATCATGTAATATACGGATTTGAGCGATGTGATGGAGGAGTTCCCTTCCATTCTCTCTTGCATAATTACGGGGACCTCTTGAATACGATATCCATTTCTAATCAAATACATGATTGACTCTGGCTCAGGATAATCGGTTGGATATCTCTTTGAGAACAAATCGATTACTTTTTTGTTGCAGGCTCTAAATCCAGATGTCGGATCCGTGACATTTTTCTTCGTAATTAGTTTCAGCAAGAAAGTAAAGTAACCGATTCCCAATCTTCTCATCACTGTGGACTGAAACCCACGCTTATTAATAAATCTCGATCCAATTACCAAATCAGCTTCACTTTTTAAAATCGGGTCTATCAATTCTGACACAAATTCCGGCTTATGTTGACCGTCGCCGTCAACTTGAATTGCTATATCATAACCATGCAGATTTGCATATTTATATCCGGTTTGTACCGCACCGCCTATACCTAAATTACACGGTAAATCTACAGTAGGCACTCCAAGAGAACTACATACAGCACTGGTATTATCCTTAGAGCAGTCATTAATGACTAATACATCTACATTATCGCTACAAGTTATCCTAATAGATGAAACTAGCTTTTCGATGTTTTTTTCTTCGTTGTAAGCTGGAATAATCAGCAATATTTTTTTACGATCCATTTCCATCCCCTTAACCTACAGACAATATATATAATTCAATCCTGATATTATCCAACTTTCCTATATTAGAAAGCACAACAGAAAATTGTCTTATCAGAGCCCTCGCAAAACATTATATCAAAAATTGCAGAATACTTCCGTATTCTTTTTTCGTATCCGATAGAGGTATGCAAATAGGCTGGCAAACTGCCAACCTATCATGATGGTAATAATATTTAATTATATTCCCCCCGGATTCTTCACCAAAAGAAATTGATCTCTGCATTTTGCAAACATGGATGCTTGCCATCTTTGTCGGATAAAGTAGGATGCTCAATCGGCCAGTTAATAGCAATGTCAGGGTCATCCCATAGAATGCCACGATCGTGTTCAACCGAATAAAGTTCATCTACTTTGTAGATAACCTCTGTGTTTGGCATAAGAGTGACTTAATAAAAACAATAGAGACCCTAATGGGTCCCTATTGTAAACAATTAATAATAGGTACATCGTCACCTTTGTGTTTTATTTAATACGGTAATAACAAATTCAGAGAATTGACTTCTGAACTGTTCTGCTGTGAAGCGAGTTGCATTACTTCTACAATTCTCGGGTTTGAATAAATGCATTCTTGCTTCAAACCTCTCCACCGCTTCTCGGATGGATTCAACTGTCTGCTCATTGAAGAACAAGCCGGTTGGATTTTCACTTTCTTCCCCAATAACCGTCTCCAATACTCCGCCTTTGCCATAAGCAATTACTGGCGTACCACATGCCTGTGCTTCCACAGGGACAATTCCGAAATCCTCTTCTGCTGCGAAAATAATAGCCCTGGCTCTCTGCATATGATCCTTCAAAACTTCAAAAGATTGGCGCCCAAGGTACTTGGTATTCGGGCCGAGATGAGCTTTAACTTTATCTCTCTCAGGACCATCGCCAATGATTATAAGTTTCTTATCTGGCATTGTTGCGAATGCTCTTACGATCAAATCCATTTTCTTGTAGGGAACCAGGCGTGAAACAATGAGATAAAAGTCTTCTTTCTGAGCTTTCATTTCAAATGCACTAACATCAACCGGTGGATAAATTACATCGGAGTGTCTTCCATAGTACTTTCGAATTCTGTTCGACACGAATTGAGAATTAGCAATAAATGCATCTACGCTATTAACCGTCCGAAGGTCCCACATTCTTATATAATGTAGAATGATTCGGGCAATACTCGATTTAAACCCCTTAATCAAATTTGTTTGCTCCAAGTATTGCTGCTGCATATCCCACGCATAGCGAATTGGAGTATGAACATAGGAAATATGCACTTGTCCCGGACTTGTCAATACACCTTTAGCAACGGCATGAGAACTTGAAATGACGAGATCATAGCCCCTTAAATCTAATTGCTCAATTGCCAAAGGCATGAATGGAAGGTAACTCCGGTACTTCTTCCGAGCAAAAGGTAACTTCTGAATAAAAGTGGTTTTTGCTCTTTTGTTCTGTATAAATCCCCGTTCACTATCCTTTAGAAAATCAACGGTTGAAAACAGATCCGCATTCGGATATAAATTCACAAGTTGCTCAAGTACCTTCTCGGCACCTGCATTTACAACGAGCCAATCGTGTATGATCGCTATTCTCACTTTCAGTTCATCCTATCATGTCTTACGTGACTTGATCCTTCTTTATTTTATCACGTTTGACAATACTTATCGATTTTTATCTCTAATTACCCATAAAGTAAGAGCGACTCTATTGAATCGCTCTTTAGCTTTACTTTTATTGCCTTATTTATATATTAAGTAATAGGACAACATAGAGTAAAGAACGCCAAAAAACGAGATATAAAACAATAAATTTGCCAATAATACATCACTCGATTTAACGCTAATGGACCACTTACTTTTTACCGTTAATAATAGAACCGGCAGAAGTGGTATAAAGTACCTTCCCTGAGTCCCTTTAATACCTAAGGCTCCAACAGGTGTTATCGTCAAATAAAATATCCCATAAATGGCCATGCTTATTAACAGAAACACTCCAACCATAATGCTCTTCCCTCTTATGGATATGGTGTCCCTAATTGGATCAGATTCAAATATCAAACTCAGAATGAAGACAAAGGAGTAAATAATCATAAACAAAGTCGGTGCGTAAGGTGTTACCCAGGTCTTCAAGAACATCTGCCAGTAGTATAGTTGCTTTTCACCATCAATCGCATGAATTGTAGCTTTAACAAAAACAGTAGGATCACGTAACACATTTATAAGTTGCTCTTTTGAATCGATTCCAGGCCCATAAATATTCTGCATCCAAACAGCTAGGGCATCCGAACTTTTTCCAACCAATAAGGTCCATAATAAAGTTAATATACCACCTGATGCCAGGATTAGTGTGTTTGTGTACACATACTTTTTTCCGCTTCCGTAATATTGGCTCGGGATTACGAACAATAATAAGGCCAGTAAACAGAAACCAGGTTTACATAAAGCTATAATACAAATAATAACGGCAAGTAATTTGATATTATCTTTTTCTATTCTCTTTATAGGATTATGATAAATATTCAATATTTCAGCAATAAGTAAAAAACTACTTGCAAAGAGAAGCGCATCTGCAGAACAAGAAGCAGCAGTTTCGATAGAAATCGGCAACAATGCTAGCCCAAAGATTAAGCTCTTACCATACGGGATTCTCTTAATTGCAAAATAAAGCAAAACTGCCCAGGATACTAAATTCATTATTCTTGATATGATAAAAACAATAAGCGGAGATAAATCCAAAAATCTCCCAAAAAGAATGCCTATACTTTGGGATAAATAAGGCACTGGAGAGTAAACACCTGAATTCGGAAATGCCACAAACACCTTATCGTTTTGATTCAATTCTTCCTCTAACCCTTTTTGCCAACTATATAAATCCTTATAGTAGGCATTAAGATCCCGGAGCGAACTCGGAATGTAAGATCCTGTGGTGTCACCTTTACTTGGGAGGACAATATTGCCTTCTGAAATCGAATACGCTCGATTAAAGTGGGCCCATTCATCCGTTGATGGGGGTAGAATAACTGCAAAAACAATTCCGCTTATTAATGAAAAAACAACAAACAATTTATGAATTGGCCATTTCTTAAAAAATAAAAAAACGGAAACAACTAACATCAACAAAATCACAATTGCTGTTATTATTAAAATCTTGACCTTAGGAAGGACTGGTGATGAGTAAATCAAAGACATGGTTAAATCATATGCTTTCTTTTCTCCGTTAATATATAAATCGCCTTGGGAATATGCATTATAATTGCTATACCAAGTAACGACGGAATTATCCGATAGTTCTTTAGAATTACTACTAATGGTTATATTGTAATTTTTCCCTTTGGAATCTTTGATTTGATTAAAATGAAAGACTTTCTGAGGAGTTTGATTATTAATTTCGCTTGATAAAAAATTGGTCTGTATAATCTTCTCCCCAGAACTTTCATCTTCAATTAGAATATCAACTATTCTATCGGGTGCATTATAATTCGAAAATAAAAGCGTCACACCCTCCCAGTTATTTTCCATCACCCTAATCTTTTGCATCACCACATGATTATTGGTCACATTAATAGGCGAATCTGAATAGGGCTGTATGGATTGTACGCTTTTATTTTGTCCTTTATTTATCGAGTCCTCATATTTGTCCAAAAAATTAATTGTAAGTAAAATGGCCGCGGAAAAAATTATGATGCTCAGGATTGCAATTGTCGTATATCTTATATTAATTTTCACAATCCGTTACCCACCAATCCATGATCTTATTTACTATTAAAGCTACTTTCCATTGCGATTTAAAACTTGTAAATAGTAATCAAGAGTCTTCCTTGTCATCGCAATAGTCGAAAATTTGCTTTCCAAGATCTCTCTACCCTTTCGACCCATTCTATCCCTCTCCTCTTTATTTTTCGCTAGCTTTATTATCACTTGGGCTAACTCAGTGGCGTCCTCGGATTTTACTAAAAGCCCATTAACTCCATCTTCAATTATTTCGGGCACGCCGCCAACTGCGCATCCAATGACAGGTTTTTCGTACTTCATGGCCTCTAAATATACTAACCCAAATGATTCATAGCGTGAGGGAGCAACAAAGATGTCGCACTTGGTATACAACTGATGCAGTTCCTCGTCAGAAACTTCTCCAAGGAATTTAACCTTTTCTTGAATTTTTTTGTCCGAGCTTCTGGTAAATATCTCTTCCATAGTTAGACCGTTCTTGAATGGTATTTTCTTATTGCCCGCAAGTATTAGCTCAATCGGAAGACTGTCGTTGTAGCAAAGGCGAAAAGCATTCAATAGGATATCGACGCCTTTTCGTGGCTCAAGCCTCCCCACAAACAACACTTTTATAGGATTAATCTCGAGACTTGAATGGCTTGCTTTATGCAAGTTTTCGATTGTTTCCGTCCTGTTGAATAGACCAAGTGGAACAAGTTCGGGTTTAATTCCCCACTCTATTCCATACATTTCTGCGATCGTATCTTTTACATTGTTCGAGATCGTAATGATGCCATCCGACTTAGATAACAATTTTGCTTCAAGGTTAGCCGACAACTCCAGGTCTTTATTCCACTTCCACCCCTGCATATCTGCCGCTTTTCTTAAAGGTGTCTCTAACCTCACAATCGTTTTTAAACCATTAATCTCTGTACAAGCTAAACCTTCATAGTCCCACAGCGGCGTCTCTACTAAATGAATTTCTCCATTCCGATATAACTCTTCCACTCGGTTAGCCACATTAATAGAATAACGAACATTCGATTCAGTAATTGGCATTACTGAATTTAAAAAACTCAAATCGTCTGTTGAATTAGTAGAAGTTACAACCTGCTCTACACTAACCCCATTTATATTCTGTTTACCTTCTGGAACATTGCTCGTTAAAACGATAACGGGATGCCCTAATTTCACCAAAGTTTCTGCTAATACTTTAGTATAGGTGGCAACCCCGCCGCTGCCGAATGGAGGATAATACTTGCTTAATAAGCAAATACCAAACTTTTCGGGTAATACCGCCAGAGCCTCACTTGAGGTTTCGGCAATATGATTATTCTGATGAATGAGAAGAGCGGCATCGAGTTCAACTGGGACCTTACTGAAAGTCAGGAATGGATCATCGTTCTGTAGATGGTTGTTGATTTGCGTCGATTTAAACAAGCCATCCTTATAACCGGAGAACACGCCTTTGCGCCATAACTTCATGAAACGCCGATAATCCTTTTTGCTAATTAACCGATTACGGTACCAATGTTTAAACTCGCGTGCACGTTTATTGGCTACATGGAATGGCTTAATCATCCGCAAGGGCCATCCTTTAATTCCTTTCGAGTTCTTAACGCCAAAGTACACTGTATTCTTAACAATCGGATACCAGTTCATATCATAATTGGACTTACGAATATGAGATCTTGCGAATTCATGATGCACATAAGCTTCTTGATGATGATAAATGGGATATCCGGCTTTCGTCAGACGTACACACAGATCGCTCTCGTCATGGAAATATTCATAATACTCGTCGAAGCCGCCTACTTCCAGCAAAGCCTGGCGAGAGAAAGTACTGTTTACTCCCATCATAATGTTGTATTTATCCGATCTTGGGGCCGTATGAATTCCTGGTTGATCCAGCTTCACTTCCGCCTCGCCCCAAATATCTATATATCCATTATGAAACTGGAAGTGATCTCCGCCCGGTCCGAATACTCGCCCCCCTGCCCCCCCAATTGGAGAATGGGCATCGTATACTTCCTTGATTTGATGGAGCCAATTCGGTTCGGGAATAGCATCGTCATCGAGAAAAGCTACCACATCTCCCGCTGCCGCCTTTATGCCTATATTTCGAGATACAGACAGGTTAGCCTTGCTGTTGGTCCTAATTTTAATCCGATCCCGATAACCCTCGATGATCTCAGAGGTCCGATCTGTCGATGGTCCGTTCACCACGATAACTTCAAAATTCGAATACGACAAATTATTTAGGCTTAAGAGAGTTCTCTCTAGAAATTCATCTCTATTATAGGTGCAGATTACAATGGAAAACTTCAACTCTTCACTCATTTTCTACAAACTCCTTGCCTCCTCAAGAATCGAAACCAGTTGTTTGACAGACTCGTCTCGGGAAAAATGGTTTAACCATTCGTATTGCTTATCTATTATCTCCTGCGCCAACTTCTTGTCGCTCAGTACGGCATCAATCAATTCCGCAATATCTTCGAATCTTTTCTCATGGATGAGGACTCCGGCATTCCCCATTGTGGTCTTGACCGCTCCACAGTTAAAGACGAACGTCGGGATTCCATAAGACATGCTTTCCAATAAGGGCACGCAGAATCCCTCGTGTTCGCTCATGGATAGAAGCACATCCGCATTCCGATAGTAATGATCTCGCTCTTCAGCGGATACTTTACCCGTAAACAGGATCCGGTCTCGGCTTAGCAACCCCGCTCGATAGCTTTGCAATCTTTCGTAATACGGCAAATAATCCTGATAATTGCCGACAAGATGCAGGGTTGCTTGAGGGTCGATATATTTGCAATAATAATCAAATACCCTCATGATATCTTCGTGTTTCTTGTTGGGGGCAACTCTTCCTACAAACAAGAATTTCCTCCCTTTATTTGCATCCTTAACCGTTCTTCTTATAATACTCCCTAATTCCAAAACAATCGGCATGACATAAGTAGGTTCGCATCCCATAGCTTGGAGCTCTTGAACATTAAATTCCGAATCTCCAATGTACATGTCGAATTGACCCGCGAGCTGTAAGAGTTGTTTACGCCCCTCCATGCAATGGGTATAGTGGGGCTCCATACCTTCAAAAAATTCATGAGGGGTTATGTTATGATAAATTAGCAGCTTCTTGCATTTAAGCTTTCTGATCTTATCGAAGCTTGACGATTTACCCGAAAAGTGAAAAAGAATTATATCGTCCTTCTGAACAAGAAGTTCATCGATGCTCTTTCTTAGATGCTTCACTTTCTCATGGACATGAATGGTTCTTATCTCGTTGGAAAAGCCTAATTCGTCTAAAATACCATGAATCTCAATAGCATGACTGCTTACCGCATCGCCATAATCCAAGGCATCCATGACTTGAATAACCTTCATCGAGACCTTTCTCCTTCAACGTCCATTTCATAACACATACCGTTTTTTCTACTGGAAGCTATTATTTGCACATTAACAAACCCAATCTCTTCCAACATTTGCTGAAGAGTCTGAGGAGTAAACATATTATAGTGATAATTCCCTTCATATTCCTGTGAACCGAAGGTGACTTCCTTTAAAACCTCATAAGAGATTTCTCCTTGGGCATAGCCATCCAGCATTGCCTTCCAATTCGGGCAAATAACTTTAATTTTCCCTCCGTAAGCAATCTTGGAATACCAATGCGGTAGTACTTTATCTCGCATCTCTTGTTCCGAGAAATGTTCGATGATGTGGGACAAGTACAACTCCGAGACGCTTGCCTCAGGAAAAGGCAACTCTCTTGCATCTGCAACAACATCTACGCCATCTATTTCTCGCATATCAACGTTAATATATTCATCCTCAATAAGAGTTCCTGAACCAAGATTGACTTTTAGAGTTTTGTTTTCAAGCATTCTGTTATACTTTTCAGTATTAATGATCTTTGCCTCTAACTTCGTGCTCTGAATGGAATGAGTGTCGGTATACTTAATTTCCGCAAACAATTCCTTTCTCACTCGTTGCTGATAATTTTCAGCCCTATCCATTCGTCCGTTGATCAACTCTACCCATTGGTACAGATTATCATGCGCTGTATTTAACGACTTTAACCAATCATCTAAGTTACTGATTCGATCATTTGTATGGGTCGTTGATTGCTTCAAGTCAGCGATTGTTCTTGATAAAGTCTCAATCTTGCGCTCCATATCCCGTCTATCTTGCTCATAACTATTCAACAGTTGTAGACTATCCTGGTATTTGCCTTCTAGCTGAAGATAATTGTTATGCATATTTTTAAAGTGCTTCAAGACGAGTTCCGTGTAAGCTGTAGTAGACTGATTGAAATGGACTTGTCCTCTTGTATAAGTGCGAATGAGCTTGCCGATTATCCTCTTAATGAACCGGAACGGAGCATTCTGTGGAATCGGTATGGGATTACTGTTCTCTTGAACCTCTTTCGCTTTCCAGTAGAGATCAACAAAAGGATCTTCTTGTATATCCTGTTCACTAAGAAGGAGCTTACGTTCTTTTCTTTGTTTGCGAATGCGACTCATGATTTCTTCCGCCTGCGTGGAAGCATCTAATTCAAAAAATGGATCCAAAACCTAATCACCTCTTTATCGTATTCCATTCATGCGGCATCTGATAGATTCCAACGTCTCTGACTCTTGAAATCACTCGAAATGCTTTACACTCCGTATGATAATCGAACATTTTACCGCTGGTATCATGAACTGCGACGTCTAGAACATAGTCTCCCTCTGTTAGTTGAAGGGCGGGTATAGAGAATTGCAGCGTCCCCTTCTTAATAGTCGTATCCAACTCATATTCATCAATTTGAGTGTTTGTTCCATATACTCTTATGCGATCATTCGTATGGATAGCAACGCCAAAAATGGGCGTATCGGACAATTTCTTTCTAACGATGTAATCGATCTCAATGACCATGGAATCCACTGATGCAAATAAAGACTCCTGACTAGATTTCCTATTCAATGTCCTAACGCCAGTTATCTCAATATCTTTGGATCCCCATCGAAGGGCCGAGTCGAGCGTATTCTCCTCTACCTCAATGCTCTCAAGCTCTGCAGTTTCTACGATTTGCTCCTCTGCAGCCCCAGCAGTCTCTCTACTGGCATCCTGTTCCGCTAAATACTTCAAGTACTCGTTAACAACCTGCGTTGGAGGGCCATCTTCGCGTATTTTGCCAGCCTGAAGCCATATTGCTCGATCACAGAGTCTTTCAACCACCCCATGATCATGAGTGACCAATACGATCGTTTTATTTTTGTTTTTTAATTCTTTGATTCTATTTAAACATTTTCTCTGAAAAGAGGCATCTCCTACCGCTAACACTTCATCCACAAGCAACACGTCGGGTTCGACATTGATTGCAGTTGCAAAGGCAAGTCTCATATACATTCCCGAAGAGTAAGTCCGTACAGGATTGTGAATGAATTCCTCCAGTTCGGAGAATTCTATGATTTGATCTACTCTTTTGCTTATTTCCTTCTTACTGAGACCGAATATAGAAGCATTCATATATATATTCTCAATCCCCGTAAAATCGGGATGGAATCCTGCTCCCAATTCCAACAGGCTCGACACTCTTCCATTTATTTGAATTTTACCACTTGCAGGATAAATGATTTGTGTTAACAATTTGAGCAGCGTACTTTTCCCAGAACCATTCTGCCCAATAAGTCCGACCATTTCTCCTTCTTTAATGGTAAAGGAAACATCGTTAACGATTGGAATTTCCTTGTACTGATCCTTCCTGATTCTTAACAGCTTTTCTTTTAAGGTAGCCGGTTTTTCCTGGTATACTCGAAAAGACTTCTTAAGATTTTCTACGGAGATGGCAGCATCCATTATGGAATATCTCCTTTCTACAGCTCTTCAGCGTACTTCTTTTTCAACTTATTAAAAACAAAAGAACCTAATAAGAACGAAGCTAATGCGTAGGCGCAAGAAATTAAGATTCCCTTTATTTCCGGGGCTTGTCCATAATAAAAAATAGCTTGATAGCTTTGTTCCATCTTTGTCATCGGATTCAACTCATACAGATGTCTATATTTTTCTGGAACCATCGACAATGGATAAAAAATAGGAGTCAAATAAAACCAAGCCATAAAAAGAATGCTTACGATATGGCTAACATCCCTGAAGTAAACGTTAATTGAGGAGAATAATAGGCTTAGACCCTGAATAAAGATAATCTCAATCAATAATATTAACGGGAAATAGATAAGAGAAAGAGTAAAATCAATGTGGAAATAAAGCATTGCTATAAACAACGCTATTAAACAAAGCAGATAGTTTATCGCTCCGGCCAGCGTTGCGCTCAAAGGCAGAATCTCATGAGGAAAGTAGATCTTTTTAACCAAACCGCTGTTGTTAACAATTATGGATGTATTCGTCGAAACGACTGTTTGAAGAAATGTCCACGGCAAAAGACCAGAGAACAAAAACACGCTATAATTCGGCATGTCCATTCTCATAATTGTTTTAAATGCAATCGTATAAATAATTAACATAAGTATAGGATTAAGAAGCGTCCAAAGAAAGCCTAATACGGATTCTTTATATCTAGTCCTCAAATCTCTAATCACTAGATTTTTAAGCATTTCCCTATACTTATAGACTTCTAGCATATTTACGAACATTACTACACCGCCTTGAAAATAACCATATATTAATAGTTAAAAAGGAGCAATATGCCCCTTTTCACTAAGTAAATTATACATTAATAAATGCATTGTCATTTTGTAGAAGCCGTTTGTTCTTTTCCAGGTCGCTTTCTACCATCATACGAACAAGTTGCTCGAAGTTTACTTCCAGCTCCCAACCAAGCTCTTGGCGTGCCTTGGAGGAGTCGCCTAGCAACAAGTCGACTTCTGCGGGCCGAACGAATCGAGGATCAATGACAACGTAGTCTCTCCAGTTTAATCCCACTTGGTTAAAGGCTATGTCAACCAACTCATGTACGGTATGCGTCTCACCGGTTGCAATAACATAATCTTGCGGCTTATCTTGTTGCAGCATAAGCCACATAGCTTTGACATAATCCCCCGCAAATCCCCAATCTCGTTTGGCATCGAGATTGCCCATGCGGAGCTCTTTTTGAAGTCCCAACTTTATTTTGGCCACGGCATCCGTAACTTTGCGAGTGACGAACTCGATGCCCCGACGAGGAGACTCATGATTAAACAGAATTCCCGAGCAAGCAAACATATCATAACTCTCGCGATAGTTTACCGTAATCCAGTGTCCATAAACTTTTGCTACGCCATAAGGACTGCGAGGGTAAAATGGAGTCGTTTCCTTCTGGGGAGTCTCGACTACTTTACCAAACATTTCGCTGCTAGACGCTTGATAAAATTTAGCTTCCGGTCTGTTTAAACGTACAGCTTCCAGCATATTGGTAACTCCGATGCCGGTTAACTGGCCAGTTAAAGACGGTTGGTCCCAAGACGAACCTACAAACGATTGTGCAGCCAAATTATACACTTCATCCGGTTTAGCAATTCTAACAGCTTGACTTAGCGAACCTTGATCCATCAAATCTCCATCAAGAAACTCGATTTCCTTTTCAATGTGCTCAATGTTCTCCATCATTGGCATACTCGTTCTACGACGCAAGCCGTATACCTTATATCCTTTAGAGAGTAATAATTCCGCAAGATAGGACCCATCTTGTCCAGTAATTCCCGTAACTAATGCATTCTTCGTCATCGTTTTATCCCCTTATCAATTTATAAGTACTGTACAAGATGCTGTGATCGCAACTCTTTAAGCAGACGCTTTACTTCTTGAGCCTTATCTTTTGAACAGATTAGGGTAACATCTTCCGTATCCACTACAATTAGATCTTCTATCCCAAGAGTGGCAATAAGCTTGCCATTATTACTCTCAATGATGCACCTCTTGGTATCCATGTTAAGAGTATGACCTATTATAACATTTCCATTTTCATCTCGGTCATTAATCCGATCCAGAGCGGTCCAGCTACCTACATCATCCCAACCTAGTTTACATGGAATAACGTAGATATGATCCGACTTCTCCATTATGCCATAATCGATAGATTCATCTGGCATCTTGATAAATTCCGACTTAATTGTCTGCTCTTTATCAGGTCCATCCAATGCCGTTCGAATAGTGGAGAGTATGTCGTAAACTACAGGTAGGAATTCTTTAATCTTCTGCAGAACGGTTGTTGTCTTCCAAACAAAAATCCCGCTATTCCAATAGAACCCCCCCTGCTGGATATACTTCTCTGCCGTTTCAAGGTTTGGCTTTTCGACAAAACGACTAACCAAATGCACTTCCAACCCGTTTATCTGTACGGTGTGGTTTGTACTCTCAATATATCCATAACCTGTCTCCGGATAGAGGGGGTTGATCCCCAAAGTCACGATATTGGTATCTCTTGACGCTACTTCGATTGCAGCCCGTAGAGTCCGAAGAAACTCCTCCTCGTCTTTGATAATATGATCGGACGGGAGTACGACCATCGTGCTATCCGGATATTTTCTTTCTATCTGTATGGCCGCCAAGCCAACGCAAGGAGCCGTATTTTTACCAACCGGCTCTATGATGATATTCTCTTCCGGAAGATGAGGGACTTGCACTCGGATTAGTTCGGCGTAGCTCTCATTGGTAACGATAAAGACCTGATCGATTTCCATGAGTCTTTCTAATCGCTCGACGGTCTGTTGAATCATGGACTTGTTGCCGGATATATTTAGGAACTGTTTAGGCAAGTTAGTTCTGCTCTTTGGCCAGAACCTCTCTCCCTTGCCTCCTGCCATGATCAGACTTGTAATTATCATTGCCTGCCTCCCAGTATGTCGCGAATCTCGCTTAGGCGTTTCTCGACTTTAATCCCGACCGCTTGCGGAGAGAAATAATCCTGAATGGAACGTTTGCCGTTCTCGGCAATTTCCTGATAATATCCTTGATCGTTCACCAGCCTACTCATATAGACGCTTGCATGCTGAATATCGGGTTCAGCCCAATATTGCCCCGATGTATAGGGTCCATAATCCTGGTTGATTTGGATTAATTCATATTGAACCAGGCAAGAATTCTGTTCATTCATAAAGTCGATGTTAGCCGACCACCCGGTACCGATTGCCGGCTTACCCAAGTACATTGCTTCCGCCAAGCCGAGTCCGAAACCCTCGCTTCGATGAAGAGAAATATAGCTGTCCGTACACGCTATCAGCGCGTTCGTATCATTTCGGCTTAACGTCTCATTTAAAATAAAAATGTTCGGATAGCCCTGAGTTATGGACAACAAACGCTTCATGTCTTCCTTATTGGAATGAGCGTTGTTTACTTTGACAACAAGACCAGCGTGGCTGTCTGTCGGCTCAAACGCCTTCTGGAATGCCTCTATGGAAGCGATCGGGTTTTTGCGTTCTTGGAAGCTCTTCACGTCATACATGGTTAAGAACAGGAACATCTCTTCCGGCAAGTTGAAGTAGGAACGATCGCGAGGTTCGTCGAATCTGACTTCGATACCATGGGGGATGACCACGACCGGTACATTGCTCTTGGCAGATACGGATTCGGCCACGAAAGCGGTGGGGACCCAAACCTCGTTGACGAACTTGAATCCGTCCAGCCAGTCATCGGGGAATTCGGGCAATTCCCAGTGCCAATAACCAATATTATATCTTCCCTCGAACAAAGAGGGACCGAAGTGAGTGTACACCTCGATCATCTGCTCGGCGTTGATATGGAAGATGTTCAGATTATATTCCGGCTTCTCGACTTCTTTGTGCTGCCAAGTTAAGTCCGTCATTCTGGCTGTATTCGTGCCAACAAAATTCATCATCACGAAAGGAGTCGATGTGGTCTCTAAGCACTTGGCAGCGATTCGGCTCGATTCGCCTAATCCCATCTCCGCTCTGACGTAACCAATCAAATTGATTCCGTCGATATTCATTGAGGGAGAATTCAAAGAACGTATATCTAACTCTTGTAAATTAAAAGCTTTATCTAGAACCCTTCGCTTAAGTTTCTTCCGCATGGATTGGGGAATAAAGGGCAACAAGAACTTCTTCATCGAGATGGCCAGTTTATAGATTACTCGATAGATTAAGGACTTCATGAACTGCGCGCACCGCCGATTTCATTTACTAGTCTCGCTCAAGCACATTATTAAACATTATACCATGAATGCACACAGTTATTGACTTATTTTGTTGAATGCTAGGAGGTAATTTACTGGATATTATACTTCCCTCTTACTAGAACCGTAAGGCCGTTCTTCTGGGCCGGATCTGCCTCCACTCCCCTTCCAGCACGAGGGAAGAGAATAAGATGGTTATTGGCAACGGCCTTGCCCGGAGCAATATCCAACCCATCGGTCAAGTCGGATAGTCCGTTGACATCGGGACTATAGGCGATGGCCTTGCCAGCTCTGACGATGACCTCTCCTCCATCCTCCACGATGAGCTTCTTCCCTATCGGGACGGTAACAACCTCAAGTTTAGAGGACGATGTGCCCGAGTCGGCTCCGGTTCCCGTCCCAAGCGCCTCCGATATTTTCTGATCGACATAGCTCTTCGTTACGATCGGATCGTTCGTGCTTCCAGGGGAAGTAGTGCTGCTATCTGCCATTGCGGTTTGGTAGTATCCCACTCCCGCAAGTAAGCTTGCTGCTACGATTGCTGCACTGAGAATTTTCATATTTTTACGCATCCGGTTATTCTCCTCTCTCGTTACCTTAATAAGCGTTGCTTCGCTAGATTTTAAGTTGTTCTAGAATAGCTTTGGTCTCCTCACTCCACGTAAATGTGCGAATGTAAACGATCTTCTTGGATAGTTTAGTCAGCTCCTGCGCACGCTCATCATGGAGACTCACGATCTCGCGAATGGCGGTCTCTTCCGCCTGTTGGTTATTGGAGTCGTTTGCAGCTTGATAGGTTAACCACTGTTGAAAGCGATCCTTTATTGCTTGTTCATAATAGCTTATTTCATAGGGAAACTTGGACATCGCATCTTCCATTGCTTGATTCGCCGCTGTCTGATCCTTCAATGCTGTCGCAAGGCTATACTGAGCTTTGATTGACAAGTTCGAATTCGGTTCGGCTGAAATCAGCTGGTTCGTATACTTTTGAGCGTTTGTCTCATAACTCTGCTCTCCGGTTTGGGTAAAAGCCCCCGTATAATTAGCTGCCAGCTGCTTGAGAATAAACGGATGTCCCGGCACCCTTTTTAATCCAGCTTCCAGCTCATCCGTTAGTTGATTGAATGGCATTTGCGCATACAGCATTTCAAGGCTCTTCGTATATTTGGAATTGGCAGTAAAAGCGTTCGCGGTTCCGATCAGCAAATATATCGCCAAGACCGCCCAAAGCGCGACCATGCCATACTTTGCTCCGTTATGTTCTGCCGACTTCCTGTTTGCGAAAATCTCTTTCCTTTGCTGCCCAGCCAATACGCCAATACAGAAGAATACGAGTATGGCAAAGAAAGAATAGGTCATCTCAAAATCGATCACGCTATGAAGAAGGATGCTCAATGGAAGTAGCAAGAACAACAGGTAGTCGTTGCGCTCGTTAATTTTGCCTTTATAAAATTGATATAGAAAAGCTACTATGAGATAAAGGAATCCTCCCGCTACGAGGAGCAATCCAATCAACCCCGTGTCGAGCAATAGATCGATTAAGTAACTGTGCGGCTGAGAACTGACATAAGGGTAGGACTGATAGCGGTCATATAGAGCTTCCCATGTCCCTCCTCCTCCTCCGATTAGCTTATTTTCTCTCCAAAGCGTAAGAGAGTCTTTATAAAAGGTGAAGCGTTCAAGCACGCTATGGGTATTAAAGGAGAAATTATTTAACCGTTCGCTGAGCTGTTTAGGCAATATGGAATTAAGCAGACCTGCCCGAAGTGAAACAAATCCGGCTATCGAAACAATAACTAGGATGACCGGGATATAAAGTTGAGCTAGCTTTCGGTTCCACTTTTCCAGTCGGACTTTCTCATTATATTTAGATATTACATAGACGATTGCCATCATGATGACAGCAACAGCTGCAACCTGCAGCCATCCAAAAATCGAGTCGCTAGAGAAGAAAGATACCGTCTTAACAGGTTGGCTTGCCGACAATGAAGCCTGGATTCGATTGTAAACGGCCAATCCCTTGTCGGAGAGAGAAGATTGAATAGATAGCGAGAGAATAAAAGCAATTACAACATATATTAGGATAAGCAGTTGTCTTCTCAAATTAACTAGAAGGAGAGCAACAATCGCTATCACGGGAAGCATAAGCATAGCTCCGCGTGATAAGGTAAGTAGAAGGGAGACGCAGATGGGAACCAGCATAATGGCATAAGCCAACTGAATGGAACGTTTCGTTACGCTTGTCAATTGGTAAACCGTTATTAGTAACAAGGTTATGAGAAAGGCCGCATATGCATTAGCATAGGTGAAGATAGAGGTAAGCCGTACCTCATCGCTAAAAACCAATGCATCCATACGATATCGGTTGCCGAAAAGGTAACCAAAGCTATAAACCACGACTAGACTGCCGATGCCGTAATAGAAATGAATCAATCTCTTAAGGGTTGGAACGGAACCGGAAATCAATATCCCCATTACAAAGAACGCATACAACATGATGGAGTTGTGCAAAGAAATTTTATTCATATACGCGGTTTCCGCCCTAAAGGAGTTAATCCAATAGAGCAGTGGCAATGCAAAACCAATTAAGGCAATAAGATGCCTCTGCTCCCACTTCTCAGCTCGAATGAACTTAGCAATAACCAAAAGCAAGATAGGAATGCCAAGAAGAATTCCATAATAGATTTTCTTCTCGAAGAAAAATTGCGTGTCTGAATGCAGCCCTGCACCGTTAAAAAAACCGTACTGAAATGGCCAAAGGACCATGAATATCCCAAACATGAGAAATGCAAGCCATTCCCAAGTCCCGACACTTTTTTTTTGGAGCTGTGCCGTTTGTTTCTTTTGCTTACTTGCCAACTCGTCTTCCTCCTCAATATGCCCCGCTGCCCTTGAGCACAACCGGAACCGTCTTCACCAATATCTTCAATTCAAGCCCTAGACTCCAATGTTCAATATACTGTATGTCTAGATCCACCCATTCGTCGAAGGTAAGATCGCTTCTGCCGCTAACTTGCCAAAGTCCCGTCATTCCAGGACGAACATCCATCCTTCTCCAATGCTGATCCGTATAACGTTCGGCTTCTTCCGGCAATGGGGGTCTAGGACCGATTAAGCTCATATCGCCTCGCAGTACGTTGATCAATTGAGGCAGCTCGTCTATCGAATATTTGCGAAGGAATGCTCCAATTCGGGTGACCCTCGGATCATTTTTCATTTTGAACACAGGACCTGAAGCCTCATTCTTGCTCATCAATCGCTTCTTCATCTCATCCGCATTGACGACCATGGTTCGGAACTTATACATCATGAAGGGCAATGAATTCTTGCCTATTCTCTTCTGTTTATAAAGGACTGGACCTTTAGTCGTTGCTTTTATACTTATAGCTACGGCAACCAATAAGGGTGAAATCAGTGCAATTCCTATGGCCGATAAACTGATGTCCATGAATCTTTTGACTAATAAATTTAATCCTCTTAATGGTGTCTTTACGATCTGAAGACATGGAAATTCAAAGTCATGGCGGTATTCGTATATGGAACTAATGTGATCAAAATGCTCCGGGATGATGCGGATGTCGACCTGGTATTTATAAATGCGACTTAACAAAGAATTTATCTTATCTCGAGCGGATGGAATCGTAATATAGAGAATATCGATTCGATTTCTAATCAGGATAGATTCTAGGTCTTTTATCTCTCCGATTATCTCTTGACCAGTTTCTTTATCATCTAGAAATCCAACTATCGCGGCACCCGTTTGAGCTTTATCCATTTGGCTCTTCAATTGGTGCCCTACTCTTCCGGCTCCGATTATAAGAATATTTTGGTTTATGACCCCTTTTTTCTTAAGTTGAATTAAAAGACTCTTTCTTATTTGACGGAACAAGCCCGCTTCTACAATGACCAAGACTACGAAAGAGAGAAGCACGAATCTTGAATACGTCATTGTATTTTTGAGCAGAAAAGAAATGCCTATCGTGATTAAGAAGCAAATAAAGGCGGTGCTTATGATTTTACCAAGTTCATCGGATATACTATACTCCTTATCTAGCTTATAGTATTGCTTCTGATATAGGGATAAGAAGAATAATCCTATATAGCAAATAAAGAATATAAGATAATCATCTAACACGGGGATTTGCTTGCCCCAATTCAAGATTTGATTTACCGAAGACTCTTTGTATTCGGGGAGAACCTTATATATAAACAACATAAAATAGCTCATTAAGTAGATAATGAACTCAAGGATAAATAAGCCGCTTTGGATCCATTTCACTTTGGTATGTGAACGGGCATTTATTCTAGCCATAACTTCCATCTCATCGATATTGGCACGCCCGCGGAGAAGCTTAGCCGGTGGATTCAGGTTCATCGGCCCTCTCCTTCCGAAACTGATAAATAATTAATATTATATCACAGTTTACCGGGGATTTTGACGAATTATGAAAAAGCACCGATGTCAATAACATCGGTGCTTTCTTATAATTTGTTTTAACTTAATGCTTCTTGCGTCCAATCATTATCAAGGAACCAGTACCCCATCGGTCTTTCAGCCACAAGCTTCTTAGCTCCATCAATCACTTCATATAAGCGTACGGTGAACCTAAGAGTGCTGTCTACTCCTCCATAAGGATTAGCCTTCTCAAAGCTAATGGTCTTATCATCGCCTACCGTTAGAGCACTCTCGCCATCGCCTTCTATTGTAAGGTCTTGGGATATATACGTATATTCCGTTCCATCATCCGTATCGGTTCCAACAACCGTCATCAGGTACTTTGTATCCGTCGGATAGATGTTATAGCTGGTATCTTTGCTTAGGTCGTACTTAAAGGTAAGTTTGACATTATCCCCCAAGATGGTTGGAGTAAATGTATTGATGGACAGATTATATGGTAAAAGAGTCAAGTTCTGATATGAGTTCGTTACTCCTTGTTCTGCAGGTAGTGCAAATATGGCTCCATTAACATAAGCATTCGCAATTGCAGTTCCCGTCGTATATGCCGTATCGGTTACGCCTTCGCCGACGATTAAACGAAGCTTCGACGTATCGTAACCCAGTGGCACGCTTGCTTTAAATGTCACAAGGGACTTCCCTTGCGGATTAACCTTGCCCGTACCCGTGGAGATCGTTGCTGGGAAGATCTCATCATTATCGCTTATAAAGTAGGCCGTCAAGTTCACAGGGTCGATAGATCGCTTCTCATCGCTGGCGAGAGCCATTTGTACCGTGAACAGCTTTGTACTTAATCCCGTGTACACCTTTGCCCCATTAATCGTCCCCGTCATTTGGCTGCCTTCGCGCGCTATAGAATACGCTTTATCAAACGTATTAACCGGCAGACTCGTTTGGGCGGACGTTGTCCCTAGTTGACCAATCTTAACGGCGGTTGTATCTGCAGCCGTCTTATTGTTTACAATGATGCTGGCTTTGGTGAATGAATAATTCGCAGGAAGCGTTGCATAAACATCAACGTCTACATAGCCGCCGGCATTTAACCCAAATTGGTTACTGGAAGCAACCGTCTTAAAATCGAGTTTCACTTTATCATCTAAGTAGAAATATCCAGAAATGTTCGGAAGATCGGCCGATACGGTACCTTGGTTCGTAATTCGAATTCTAGCCGCCAGAATATCCTTGCTATCCATTGGTTCTCGGAGAAGCTTGGCCAGTTTAAATTGATATTTACCGTTCGTGTTAGAATAAGTAAAGCTATCGGTGCTAGTCGCGATAGGAGCCCCGCTGAAACTTAGCTGGTAAGAACCGACCGGAAGCTTCGCCGCAGCATCGGATTCATTTACGATAAGAAGCTTCCAGCCCGTTGTCTTCAGGCTCGCTGGAACCGTTGCCGTCAACTGAATCTCTTTGCGTTCAAGAGGATCAATCGTAATATCCTCTTCTTCTGTTGTTGCTTGGTAAATAATTCCTTCGTTTGTCATAATATAATATTTATACTTGCTAAGCGTTACGGCATTCTTTCCCGTATTATTATAGACGAAGTTGATATTCACATAGTTATTCTCTCCGGATGCGCCAACGGACGCCGTGTACACCTTAGTGTTTAACGTCGTATTGTTGTAGTACAAGGCCTTGTAAGAACCTACGCCTACAATATTCGTATAAGTGGTCGGGAACGTAAAGCTTCCGATTCCTTTGACATATCCGGCTGAACTGAAGTCGAACTTGCTAACCCGAAATTTCAAATCAGATAGCTTGGTCGACTCTCCGACAGATGCATATAGAGTAATGAACACCTTCGAACCCGGTGCAATCTTAGCCGTCAAGCTGTCAGCTGATGCTGTTTTTAATGTATAACTGCTTCCAGCCGTGTTCGTTAGTTGGAGCAAATAATCGGATAGATCTAACACCGCAGTGGAGCCATTATACACGCTGAGCCTAAAGGCCGCTGTTTGCCCATTGTCAGCTGGAGCCAGGCTCACGTCCACCAAATTAATATAGCTCTTCGCATTTAGATAAATAGGTTTTACAACTTTAGAAACAGCCGTAATAGCCGGTACTGTTGTTGTAACCATAGCAGCTTCGGCTGCAGAGAAGAACGGAGCCGTCGCCAGGACAACGCTCGTCACTCCTAGCAGTAACCTGTTTTTCTTGGTTTGGCTTCTCATTATGTAATCCTCCCTATTCTCATTAAGACAAGTATAGCTTCTGAACATGAACAGAAGATGAATCCAAGCTGAATATTCTTTAATATTTAGACGCAAGATTCCTCCTAATAGTTGCTAAATTATCAATAAAGAATAATGATTCTCAGCTAAACTTGCTACCTTTATAGAAATAAAAAAGAGCAAACCCTAAGGTTTGCTCTTTTTGTAAGGCAGTTGATTACTTCGTTACCGTGCCGTCAGCAACCGTGTTACCGTTAGTATCAACGATGCTGGAACCAGAAACAGCTACAGAAGTAGTCTTGGAAGCAGAGAACGGTGCGCTAGTAGCGTTCAGGTAAAGAACATTATCCGAAACGTTCCAGCTAGTGATCGTAACAGAAACATCGTTAACCTTAACCGTCAAACCGCTAGCAAGCGTGCTAGGCAGAGTGCCAAGCGTTTCGCTGAAGGTCACAGCGATTTGCGTGTCGCTAACAACCGAAACGGATTGAGCAACAGGCTTGAGGTTTTCCTTCATGTAAACCGTTTGTTGAACGTCAGCAAGCGTGCTGGACAGCGTGTTGCCGTTCTCGTCAACAATGTTAACTACCTTGATCGTGCGGTATCCGTTAACCGGAATAGCGCCGTTTGGCAGTTCAGCAATAACGACATTCGTGTCGCCCAAGAAGTACAGGTTAGCGTCAGCCGGCAATGGAGCACCGTTGATCAGGAACTTGGACTTATCCAGAGCAGCAGTCGTCAGCTTCTTGTTCTTGAAGTCAAACTTGATTTGGTTGTTCTTGAGCGTGCCGTCATAATGTGCAGTGTCAGTGCTCAGACCGTTCGTGTAAACAGTCACCGTAACGCTGCCAGACGTCGTGCTCGAAGACACAGTCAGAGACACAGTGCCGGAGTCATTGCCATGGGCAGAAGCAGCCTTATCGTATACAGAGCTGCTTGGTACCGTGATGGAATAAGTACCGTTGCTCAGAGAAGCAGCTACGCGGAGGTAGAAGTTCTCGCCGGAATCAGTTACATCGCCGTCGTTGTTAACGTCATAGCCAATCGTTGCACTAGCCAGCGAAATGTTCGGGTACGTTACAACGTTGTTCGAGTTCGTGTACTTAACGGTCAGAGTCTTGGTAGTGTCAACAGTGCTCAGAGCTTCGTTGAATTTGATTGCAAGATAAGTACCGTCATACAGCGCGCTCGCAACCGTTGGGTTGCCAGTGTCAAGCGTCAGCGTAATTGCTGCGGAGAAGTTGGAACCCGTATTGCCAACCAGGTCCTTATAGCCCTTAAAGATCGCAGTAGTGTTCAGGAACGAACCCGAACGCCAGCCGACCGTATAAGTCGCAACCGTGTTATCATTAGGATCAACAATACCAGCTACGCCAACATTGTCAACGCTACCTTGATATACAGATCCAGCTACGCTGATTGCTTCGCTGAACTTAGCCGTGATAACATCGCCTTCAACCGTTACGGAAGTAATCGTAGGAGCGGTGTTGTCGGACGGCACATTGATCGTTGCCGTGTAATCGAAGTAGTTCGGAGCATGCGTCGTAGAGTACACAGCAGCAGTGTCATAACCGCCAACAAGGTTAAGCGTGTAGTTCGTATCAGCACTCAGGTTGTAGATCGTGATGGACTTGATATCGCCGCCATAGTTGCTGCCTGCAGCCGTGCTGTTACGGTTGATCGTGTAGTAAACAGCAGAAGTGGAGGAGACAGTACCCTTTTGAGCGCCATTGATGGAAACAACACCAGCGTCAACCAGCGGCTCGCTGAACGTTACCGTAGCAGCGCCACCGGAGTAGGATACGCCGGAAACCGTCGGAGCAGTCGTGTCGTCAAGCAGGACAGCTTGCTTGTAAGCCGTTGCTGCTTTGCCGGAAGCGGACTTCAGGCTGGAGCTAACCGTGATTTCGGAATAAGAGCTCAGCTTGAAACCACCAGCGAACGTCAACGTAACCGTAGTCTTGTCGTCGCTCAGATCGATAGCCGTCGGGTAAGTTGTAGCGCCATTAGCCAGGGAGAAGTAAGAGTTCGCGGAACCAACTCCATACTTATGGCCGCCAACAGCTACGCCTTCTTGAACAGCTTTGTTGAACTTAACAGCGATTTGCTTAGCGTTCAGAACCGTCACGGAAGATACTTCGAAGCCATCAACCGTTACAGTTGCCGTCGTGGAAGCCAGGGAAGTTTCGCCCTTGTAAGCCGTTACCGTCAGCGTGTACGTGCCAGCTGCTTGAGCAGGCGTCGTATACGTGAACGATCCGTCTTCCTTCACCGTAGCAGCAACAGCAGTACCATTGCCGATAGCAACCTTAACGCTGTCAGAGCCATAAGTGACGCCCGTTACCGTGATCGTGTCATCGGAGTTCAGAACAGCCTTGACATCGTTCAGCGGCTTAACTTGCAGGCCTTGGAATACGGCGTAAGCAAGTTCGATTGCTTGACCGCGAGTAGCTGGAGCCTTGTAGTTCGTAGGAACCGGAAGATTGGCATCGATAGCAGCTTGGACGTAAGGACCAGCCCAAGCGGATGTGCCTGCAACCGTTGCTCCTTCAACAGGAGTCAGCTTAGCGATCGCTACGGCAACCTTGATTACCGATTCAACCGTTACGTTAGCCTTAGGCGAGAACAGCGAGTTGCCTACGCCGTTAACGAGACCAGCTTCGTACGCGGCTTGGATAGCCGACGTCCACCATTGGCCAACCTTAACGTCTTTGAATGCGGAAGAAGTGCTAGTGGATGGAGCAATGCCAGCGATCGCGATAGCGATCGTAGCGAATTCTGCACGGGACAGGTTGTCTTCCAAGTGCGGAAGTCCGTCCGGCTTACCCTTAAGTACACCCTTGTCGACCAGCTGCTGCAGCTTTTGAGCAGTAGTCAATTCAGTATCAGCAGCAGAAGCCATGGATGCGAACAAGCCGAATACCATAGCCAGTGCTAGAAGAAGAGACAAACTTTTCTTCATAACCTTTTTTTCTCCTCCTTGAAAAGGAATCTGTTGTGTTGTTTGTTTAGAAGATTTGTAGCTCGAATCTCTCATCGGCGTTTCACCCCCTTTCCGGAGTTGAGCATTGTCTATAATTGATGTCTACGGTCATGTTCTAAGGAAGAATCATGTCGCAGAAACTAGTAAACGCACAGAAATAAGCCAGGCAATAAATGCCACTTAACCTATTATACATTGACGACAAACGAGCGTAAAGAGATTTCTTGGCTTCAGCACTAGACTCTGAGTCTCTAGTCCCTCTGTTTACGCAGCATGTAATTAGACGCACGAGCATTAGAAAAGTTGCGGTTTCCTAATAAAACTTCGCAATTTTTTTTCAATAACCGTTTGAACAAATTCCCACATCTGATTATGTATCGTCTAACCTTCATCAGTATAGCCGATGGGCAGCGCACCGTCATTGCCAAAGTTCTTCCAGACCATCCAATCTCGTCTAGACCATTGATAAGCGAAAATAAAATGACGGCTCAGGGAGGTTGTCCCTTTGCCGTCATCGTTTACTGCCAAGCATTCATTGTAAATCAACAGAATACCTCAGTAATCCATTAGCTCAAGTTAGACGAGAATATATCCGTGCTCAGCTTGAGCAGCTCTACGGCCACTTTGCCCGCTTCCGCTCGCGTCATCGGACTTTGCGGGTTGAAGTTGTAAACCGGCTTCTTCTGTCCAGGCAAGGTCGTAGACGATCCTGTCATGATCTTAGCCTTATTCACGGCATCGACAGCCGGCCGCGCATAATAAGAAATGGAGCTTGAATCAACGAACGCTTTGGCCAGCGCGGCTTCCAGCTTGGAGTCATTGGTCGCCATCTTGAGTTCGAGCGCCCGGGCGATCATCACCGCGGCGTCTTGACGCGTGATCGGATCGTCTGCGCCGAAAGATCCGTCCGTATTGCCTGTAACAATGCCGGCGCGCGCTGCGGTCTCGATATGGGCATAGTCCCAAGTCGTCGTCTCTAGCCCGAGCGTAATCTCCGGGAATGTATTGTTCGCATCATAATTCAACGGTATATTCAGACCCTTTACGAGCAATGTCGCGAACTCGCCGCGGGTTGTCGTATCGTAAACTCCGAACTCCGAGATCTTGAGCGGATTCATGATTCCTTTGGAATACAGGGCGTTCAGAATGTTGCGCGCCCACGGGTGAAGCGTAATGTCGGAGAAGCTCTTCTTCATCTTAACTACTTTATAGTAGCCGAAGTCGTCGAACGGAACGGTAATGGTATGCTTCTTCATGTCCGCCGCGCCGCCGATGTTCTCCCATTGCTTCTTATCCGTGAAGCGGAACACCGTGATGGTGGTTCCGGCCTCATCGACGACGCTTTCGTCGAACTTAAGCGTAAGCTCGCCGCGATTGGTCGGTACGACCTTACGTTCCGAAGGGAACGATACTCCGAAAACTCCTTCGATCGAATAAGGCGTTAAGCCGTTGGTTGCAGGTTTGTACCCGGTCTCGCCTACGTTTCTTTCTTCCCCTACGCCGCCGCTAATCCAATACGTCGGCGATACGTTCGAGAAGTTCAGAAATGCCGTCGGGTTCGTATAAAACTCGGATAGCAGGTAATCGATCAGAACGACGCGGGAACCGACAGGCAAGTTCGCGTCAGTCCGTTGGTCCGGGTCCACCCCGATAATGTCGCCATAGTCGTTCCGGCGCTCCACGATTCCCGTATTCGGATCGGCAATGCCGAACAGCAGGTTCGTATCCGTATAAAGCTTGGTCACTTGGTTCGCATTAGGCGTCGCCGCCTTAAGAACCGTGTTCTTCGGGAAGGTCAGTTCCAATTGTTTGTTGAAGATGCTGAATTTGCTGCCCATCTTCTGCATATATTGGCTGTCCACTTGAACCGTCGATGAGTAGAAAACCGAAACGGTCTCGGTGAACGAATTGCCGGCCTGCTGAATCTGAATCTTGATAGAGGTTGCCTTGTCCGGTTTCAAACCTACGAAGTCGTAGACGAAGCGGTTCGCCAGATCCTCACGCTTGGTGGCGCTCACGCCATTGATCAAAACGTCAGTGGCTCCCTTAGCTTCGATATCGAAGTGAACGAAGTTCTTATTGACGGTGATCTGATCGCCTACGGTCGCAACCGGCGAAAGGATGCGGTACGGGGAGACGACCTTGGTAATCTCAAGCAGTTGGCTCGTGCTTGCGCCCGAACTGTTCGTCAACACCAAATTGTACACGCGCGAACCTTCATCCGGGAATGGGATGTCTTTAATCCGGAGGATGAAATCCCCGCTGTCCCCGATAAGATCGTAGTAATACGGATGAGTACTATTATAAGACAATTGGCCTTGGATTGCCGTCGTGCTGGACGTAACGGATTCCGGAATCTCAATCGGCCCGCTGATGCTCTCGGACCCCAGTTTCAACTCAGCGAATTTAGCGCCGCTTCCGCGAATGACGAGATCGTACAAAGTCTCGTTCGTTTCATAATGGCCGTCGACGGGCTTGAACACCGGCGATACGGACATGATTTTCGACATATCCGCATCGTAATTATCCAGGCCAGCAAGGACAAAGCCCACGCGTCCCTCGCCCAGGGCCGGTTGGAATTTCGCAACTGTCGGCACGTTCTTGTCGACCAGGTAAATGCGAATCTCCTTGACCACATCTTGACGGACGCCGCCTGGCGTTACATTCGTCCCTTTGAAAGTAAGGCGGTTCTCGCCCGCTACCAGTTTGCCGAGTATGCTTGAATCGACCGTCAGATTCAATTCGAATGCATGTGTGGTGCTATTCATTTCTGTCGTCGTATAAGCGTAAGACATGCCATTAATGACATATTGCTCATCCTGAAGATCGTCAAAGCCTAAATATTGGCCTTTAACGTTCACGGTGGTCGTCGCTTTGGAGTCGAAAGACACCTGTTGTCCGTCAGTCAGATTGGCAATATAGATGTAGCTCTTCTGAATGTACGAGATGCTGGCAGCATAAGCCGCGTCAAATGCTTTTGTCGGACTGCCAAGCTGAAACTGGACGGTTTGCTGACCGTTTAGGAAGCCCGTGACTTTATAAACGGCTTGCGTTCCATCTGCTGCTAGCCCCGTCGCACCCGATTCCCTCGTCAAAGTGAGCGGAGTTGTGCTGTACGGCAGATACTTGCCATACAGCTTATCGTTTGTGCCGGCAACAAGCGCCTTGTCCGCGGTCAACAGGATATAGAAGGTAGAGTCGGTTACTTCCGCGCCTTTGAGCGGAGAGCGATCGGCACTGGTCACATCCGGGTCGACGATAGGGTTATAGTTGGTCAAAAGCTGCATGTCCTTAATAACCGTGTTTCCAGGAAGAAATTGAAATCTCGCTGTCACCGACGATGTTGTCGTATCCGGATAGGCCAAGCTTAATTGTACTTTCTGATCGGCAAGCAGATTGCCGAGGCTATCCTTCTGCAAAGGGAAGGAAGGAAGCTTGAATTTGATAAGCCGATAGTTCGGAATGGTCGAATCGCTGCTTGGAATCAGCGTGTCGGAGATAATATCGGCCGCATTCACCGTGCCCGTTACGGTGCTGTTGATGCTGTAATCGGCGTTGCCTGCGAACGGCGTCGCGGCGGAGATGTCCGGGACCAGCATCGTAACCGTAAGTCCTTCCGCTTGATCAGCAGGCGACTTACTAGTCGTCACGGAAGGCGTATTATTAGCCAGTTCGAACGTGTCTGCACCGTATTGCATGATAATGCTAGTAAACGAGTTCACCGCGCTATAGTAGAACAATTGGCGAGTGATCGTGATCGTGTCCGAGCCGTTCTTCAACGTCAGCGTGATCGTATTCAGCCCTGGCTGCAGCGTCAGCGCCGGCAGAGACAAAACGCCGCTGTCCGGAACCGATATTTGAGACGGAGAGGCGCCGTTTAAGCTAAGCGTGACCTCGTTCGTGTTCCGCACCGTTCCGCGCGGCAACACCGTTTGGTTCGGAACGACAGCCTGCGAGCCTTCGTTCAGACTGATCTCCGCCGTTCCGCTCCTCACGAACAGATTCTCCACATAAGGAACTTGATCGTAAAGCACGTAGAACGAATCCGACCTTTGATTCGATCCGTTCATCCCGATCAGCGTAACGCGGTTCATCCCGCTGAACAGGGATAGACTGTTGGCCTTGAATCGCGGCGAAGTGCCCGAATCGGCCTGTACGACGCCGGTCGTGAATTGAGCCGCGTCGACCGTCCATGTTCCGTTCGAGTTCTGGTTCAAATGCTCGATCCTGGCGCTCATGCCGGTCGGCAGCACATTCGCATAAGCACCTTCGAAAGAAAGCGTGCTTTGGTACACAATATAAGCGTTGTCGCGCGACAACAGCGTGTCCGTCGTATTGGAATTATCGATCCTGTAGGTAGCCGTCTTCTTCAAGCTCGTAATATCCGGGCTGAAATAGAACGGAGCGTCTGCGGCCGCATCTGCCTGCTTGCCGATTCCGAAGGGGATCAGCGTGACGGCAAGAATAACCGCCATAAATAGAGAAACAAACTTTTTCACTAGGGTGCCTCCTTCTGTATGTAGAGCCAGATGACTCACTTTCCATTTGACGACCATCCGATAAAAAACATTACAAAAGTTCTATATTCTTTTTTATCGGTTTCTATCAGCAAATGTTTAAGCATTGAGCATAAAAAAGGCTCATATCCTTGTTCTCCGTCATGGCGGATCCAAGAAAATGAGCCTTAATTCTTTAATACAATTAACTAATTATTTAGACCGACTATCCGTCTGCTGCTTGAGGAACATGCCTCTTAAGAAATTGATAACCGGACGCTTCGTCTTGTCGACGATCCCGATGACCTCGGCGCCGATCTGCAGCAGGAAGATCAGCACGCAGATGACGATGAACGTGACCCAGTTGCCCATTCCCGCGCTCGTGGCGACCGAGAGAATGACGGCGCAGGCTCCGAAGAAGGCCGCGATGCCGTAGATGATAAGGACGGTTTTGGGGTGGCTGAAACCGAGCTGCTGCAGTCTGTGGTGCAGGTGCCCTTTGTCCGGGGCGAAAATCGGCTTCTTGTTGACCAATCGACGAATGATAGCGAAGAACGTGTCCGACAGCGGAACCCCGATAATAAGGATAGGAATCACGAAGGATACGATCGTAATTTGCTTAAATCCGAGCATGGACAAGTTCGCGAGAGCGAAGCCTAGGAAAAGCGACCCGGAATCCCCCATGAAGATCTTCGCGGGGTGGAAGTTGTAGTGCAGGAAGCCGACGACTCCTCCGAGCAGGACGGCCGACAGCAGGATAACGGAGCCTTGGCCCATGATCGCGGCCATCACGAGAATCGTCGCGATCGCGATGCCGGATACGCCGGCGGCCAGCCCGTCCAAGCCGTCGATCAAATTAATGGCGTTAGTCACTCCGACGATCCAGAAGATCGTAAGCGGAATGCTGAGCCAATCTCCCATCGGCTGCATGGCCGATCCGAACGGTATATTAACAAGGTTAATCTTGATGTCATATCCGAAAACAACGATACAAGCCGCCGCGATCTGAACGAGAAACTTGAGCTTCGCGTTGAGCTGGAAGCGATCGTCCATCGCTCCGAGAATCACGATAACCGTGCCGCCGACGAGCATCCCCATGATCAGGTTCCGATCATGTTCGCTTAGAAGGCTATCGGGCAGCCAAGGCAGAAAAAGCAGAATCGTTACGGTGAATGCGGCGTAGATAGCTAACCCGCCCATACGGGGCATGACCTTCGTATGAACTTTGCGATGATCCGGCACGTCCATGGCGCCAACCTTGACGGCAAACTTCTTGACGAGCGGCGTAAGCGCGAGCGCTAGTCCTAGCGCCAGTGCAAATCCGGCAATTCCGATTCCAACCAACCAGCCTATCGGCATCTCTATAACTCCCCTTTGTGTGATCACCGGAATGAATTATACTCCGGCTCCACCGAATTCAACAAGGCAGTTTTTCGGCCAAATTCCGGCGAATTTCCTCGTATCGTTCATTTTCATGATTTTTTCACAAGAGATCATCTTGTTTTTAGAACCTTATCTCCGTCTTTAACGACCTTAAGGGCGAATTGAGGCAGTACCAACATTCTCTTGTAACGCTTCGGCTCCTGCAGCAAGCGGTAGAACCATTCCAATCCGAACTTGCGGAAAATCGCCGGAGCTCTCTTGAGCTTGCCGGAAATGACGTCGAAGCTCCCCCCTACCCCCATCATGACGGGAACGCCGAGCTGCTCCTGGTACTTCGCGATCCAAGGCTCCTGATTCGCGACCGAGCGGGCCACGAAGAGCAGATCCGGCTTGGCCGCTTGGATCTGGGCGACGACTTCCGCGTCTTCGTCATCTCTGAAGTAACCGTTTCGCATTCCGACGAAACGGACCCCCGGATATTGCCGCTTCAGGTTGTCGTGCGCCGCTTCCAGAATCTCCTGCGAGGTTCCGAGCAGGAACACGCTCCACCCCCGCTTGTCCCCTTCGCGAAGAAGCTCGTGCAGAAGATCGAAGCCGGCGACCCGCTCGGCAACCGGCTGCTTCACGTGCCGGGCCGCCCAGACGACGCCAGCGCCGTCGGGAACGACGAGATCCGCCGTCTCCAGGATGCGCTGGTATTCCGCGCTCTCGGCGGCAGCCATCAGCATGATGGGATTGCCGGTTACGATTCGGTGAGGCTTTCTCTCCTCGACCGCTTTCGTCAAATACTTCACGGTATCGCTCATATTCATCTTGGAGAAGGGCACTCCATATAATGAGACGGTGGGAAAGGGCCTAAGGTTGCTATTTCCTGTCATTTAACGTCACCTTCTATCTGGATTAAGCAGCGAGCGTACGATGCTTTGCGCCGGCCTGGCCGATTCTTCCCGAAGGCGCCAGATCGCCGCGTGCGACTTCTCCCGCCAGGCTTGAGGATCGTCCAGCATCTTCGCTGCCGTCTCCGCGAACCGATCCGCATCCAGCGAATCGGTCGTGCCGACCGCCCGCGCGCCGAGCTGACCGAGGAATTGATCGATCTTCGGGTCGTAGGAGAGTCCGAGCAGCGGCACTTCCCGGCCCGCGGCATAGATAAGCGAATGCAATCTCATGCCGACCAAGAGCGAGCAGCGGTCTACCTCGCGCAGCATCTCCTGCGGCGCTTCGTGCGACGGGGCAATCTCCGCGTCCGCCGCGAAGCGCCCGAGCCGTTCCATTACGTACAGCGACGCGTCTTCGTCGGAGCCGCGATGGAACGGCAGGAAGCGCAGCCGAACGCTTCGCCGTTCGGCCAGCTTCCCCAGCGCTCCCGCCACGCGGTCCAGGTCCGCGCGGTCGGAGCGCCAGAACCTCACGGACACGCCGACGATCGGCCTGTCCGCGCCAGTCCCGCCGCCGCCGGCGGCCGCCCCCTCGCTCGAACCCGAGCGAGAGCCCGCGCCCTCCGGCAGCGGAAGCCCCATGACCGGATCGGGCACGACGTCGATCCGGTCCCTGGCGACGCCGAAGTCGGCCAGCAGGTCGGCCGATCCGGCGTCGCGCACGCTCACGTACGCCGCTTTGCGGAACGCGCGCGCGATCCAAGGGCGGAACATCGGGCGATTGACCGGCCCGATGCCTTGCGCGTACACGAACGTCGGCTTGCCGCGCATTCGGGCGAGCTCCATCACTCCCAGATAATACGGGATGGAGCCCATTCCGGTCGCATCCTGCAGCAGGCTTCCGCCTCCGCTGATCAGCCCGTCGCTCTCTCCCAGAGCCTTGCGGAGCTCGCCGAGCTTCATCCGCGGCACGGCCCGGACCCCGTATTGCTTCTCGGTCCAGGCCGGATCGCCGGACAGCACGATCGGCTCCACGCCGACTCCCTCTTGCGCCGCTTCCTTCTCCAGAGCGGCAAGAATGCTCAGCAGCACAGCCTCGTCCCCGCTGTTCCGGAATCCGTAGTATCCCGATAGAACGAGCTTGTATTTGCCGTCTTTCTTTGCCTTCATTATGTCACGCACCGCCCGATCTTACCTTAAAATTAGCTGAAAATCATGAGAAACCGCTTCAGCCCTATCCGAGCTTTATGAGAAAAGTCTAACGATCTTTTAAGAAAAGACTTGAAGATGGAATGGCAATCAAGGCCCGAAACGCCGTCTCTATCTCCAAGCCCTTCCCCCATCCGACTCGAATGCGGAGAATCCGAGCAATTTCGCCATCATGGCCCAAGGGCTGCAGGAGCTGTCCGAATAGACGCATCTCGCCGTTCATTAATCATTTTTAATCTTGAATCTCGTCTCGTCCCTTCAAGCGTTAGCCCGATACCCCCGCCAGACCTTCTCCAACACTTGCCAAACCGCGATGGCGATTAGGCCGAGCACCAACCCGATTCCGAGGCCGAGCAGGTCGCGCGTAGCCGACAGGAAAATCGGAGTGTGAAGATGCGCGAACGTGTCCACCATGGAGAGCTGGCCCAGCGTCGCGGCCACGAGGAACACGATGCCCCAGCGGTATTTCAGCGACAGGAACAGGCCGAGAATCAGCAGCGGATGACCAAGCAGGAATTCCTTCGTCCGAGGACGAACGCCGAACGTGGTCTCCAGGAACGAACGGAATTGCAGCTCCAGGCCGGAGGCTTGTCCGGCGTTCCCCGTCCGGGACAGGTAATACATGCCCATCGCCCCGACGATCGCCGCCAAGACGACCCACAGAACCGTGATCGGTTGCTTCATCAGGTTAACGAAGTTGCTGCGAACCGTTCCGCCGTAGCCGTACAGCACCGCATAGAGCGCCACCAAAGCGATCGGAGCCAAGTGCAGCAGGCTGACCCCGCGGAACTGCTCGAGAACCAGATTGTACGTAATATTGCTTAGGATCGCGATAACGAACGGAACGGCCACAAGGGACAGCACCGCCGTTCTGACGTACAGAACGATCGAAGCTCCGACTCGGCCCCACGCCGATTGCGGAAGTCCTTCTTTCCGGTCGTGCTTCGCGCGCAGCCATTTAAGCAGCAGCACCAGCGATGCCGTCGGAGCGGCGATCGCCGTGAACAGAGCCAGCGCCTGGTTCAGAAGCGAGGAATCCAGCACGAGCACGCCCGCGCCGCCGATGGCGCCGATAACGGTAACGAGCGTCAGCAGCTTCGGCAGATACAAGCCGATCGTCGCCGCGATGAGCGCGACCGAGCCGAAGATGGCGAAAGCCTTCCACAGCTTCTCCGCCGACGGACGGTGCACGTCGAACGAATGCGCTTCTCCGACCTTGAAGCCGAAGTCTTCGATCTGCTCGATCGCGCCTTTGGTTCCTTCGTCTTCATCGCCGGCGATCGTCTCGACGACCGTCCCGATCGAATTCGTGATTTGCCCTTTGGATGCGTCCTTCGACGCGCTCGCGTTCAGGAAGATCAGACGCAGGTTGCGGTCCTTGACCGCCAACAGGATGCGATCCGCGAGCGTCTCCGGCTTGCCGACGTTCATCTCCCCTTCGGAGATGGAATGAACGCGCATCACGTTATAATCGAGCAGATTGGCCAACGTTCCCAAGCCCTTCTGCGGAATTTTCAAATTCTCGATAGCCCCGATACCGATTCCCGCTTCCTTCAGGCGCGCGGCGAACTTGTCCAGGCTGCCTTCGTCCGCTTGATCCGCGAAGCCCGTCACGGCATCCCCGTCGAAAATAATCGAGCTGACGCCAAGAGCCTTGAACTGCTCGATCTCCTCGGCCACGAGCTCGTCGTTGTACGGAATCACGTGATCCGACAGGCGAGGCACGATCAGGAAGCCCTCGTCCTTGAGCATCTGCATCTTGATGGGGTTCGGCGGCAGAGGACGCATATAAGCGTCGTCGGGTCCGATATCGAGCAGCAAGCCCTCGCGGCCCCCGAAGGACCAATCCGATACCGGTATGCCGTTTCTTGCGAATGCCTTCTCGATCATTGGACGAAGAACGGAGACATTCTCCGGGTTATTAAATAGTAGATACGTGCGGTTGTCGCCGACTTCCGGCAGCTTGCCCTCGAGAAGAGCGGCGTTCTGCGCGTTGTACACCGTCACTTCCTTCTCCCAGCTCAGCTCTTCCAGGCTGCTCTCGTAGACGGCCATCGCGTTCACTCCGGCGTCCTTAAGCACCTTAATCTGTTCGGTCACGAACGATTGAGGATTCGGCTGGGTTTGGGACATCTGAACGATATCCCGGTAGTCCATCACGAATTCCACTTTCTTAGATGAGGCTTCCGTCTGGATTCGCGTATAAGCGAACGGCAGAGAGCCTAGCAGCCCGATCAGGACCGCCCACCACAATCCCTTCGCCAACCGGCGATTGCTTTTCTCCATCCACTGGGGCACGTCGTCAACTCCTCTAGTCATTCCAAGCGATATCCTATTGCCAATAGTGTGCTCATCTCAAACATTCCCATGTATAAAAAGGAAAACCGTCGCGTGCGGCAAAACCGGACAGGATTCGAGCTCATGCGAACGCGGCAAACCGTCAACCTGTTCGGGATGACGGTCTGCTGCAGTATTCTCTATTAACTAAGGGAATCCACCCTAGCCATAACGGCCGCCGTCAGATCGGCGATCGCGGACGAGGCGTCGGGAAGGCTTCCCTTGCGGACGGCGAAGTACACCTTGATCTTCGGCTCCGTGCCGGAAGGACGCAGGCAGAACCAGGAGCCGTCCTCGAGCAGGAACTTGAGCACGTTCTCCGGAGGGAAGCCGTCCAATCCGCCCGAATAGTCGAGCACCTTGGATACCTTGACTCCGGCCACTTCGGCCGGAGGATCGAGGCGCCAATCGCTCATGATCGAAGCGATTTTCTCGACGCCGTCCTTGCCCTTGAGCGTGCGGGATTCAAGCTTCTCCAGATAAGTGCCGTACTTGGCATAAAGCTCGAGAAGCACTTCGTACAGCGTTTTGCCTTGCGACTTGAAGTAGGCCGCGGCTTCGCAAATCAGCAGCGCGGCGACGATCGCATCCTTGTCGCGGGCGTACGTTCCGGTCAAGTAGCCATAGCTCTCCTCATAGCCGAAGAGGAAGCGATGGCTTCCCGTCTTCTCGAATTCCGTCATTTTCTCGCCGATGTACTTGAAGCCCGTCAGCGTGTTCATGACCTCGCTGCCGTAGGAACGCGCGATGTCCGCTCCCATCTCGCTGGTCACGATCGTCTTGATGACCGCGCCGTTCGCCGGAAGCTTGCCCTTCTCCTTCAAGCTGGAGAGCAGGTAGTAGACCATGATCGCGCCGGATTGGTTGCCCGACAGCACCACGTACTTGCCCTCGTCGTTCTTCACGACGGCGCCCATCCGGTCGGCGTCCGGATCGGTGCCGACGATAATGTCCGCTCCCGCCTTGTCGGCCAGAGCCATGGCGAGCGTGAACGCTTCGTGCTCCTCCGGATTCGGCGACTTGACGGTCGGGAACATGCCGTCCGGCTTCTCCTGCTCCGGCACGATATGAACCTGGGTGAAGCCCGCCTTCTCGAGAACCCGGCGAACGGGAAGATTGCCCGTTCCGTGCAGCGGCGTATAAACGACTTTGATCGCCTCGCCCGCGCCCGAGCGCAGCACTTCCGGGTTTACCGTCTGGGCGACTACGGCATCCGCGAACTTCTCGTCGGCCGCTTCGTCCAACCAGACAATCAGCCCTTGCTCTTCCGCTTCGGCTTGGGTAAGTCTCTTGACGTCATCGAACGATTCGACGGCGCGGATCGAGGCGATGACCTTCTCGGCATCGTCCGGAATGAGCTGGCCGCCATCGGCTCCGTAAACTTTATATCCGTTATATTCCGGAGGGTTGTGGCTCGCCGTGATGACGATGCCGCCCGCCGCCTTCAGATCGCGTACGGCGAACGACAGCTGCGGCGTCGGACGAAGCGAACGGAACAGGTAGGTCTTGATTCCGTTGGCCGCCAGCACGCAAGCCGACTCCAGAGCGTATACGTCCGAATTGCGCCGCGAATCGTGCGCGATCACCACGGAAGGAGCGGACGAACTTCTCTTAAGATGAGCGGCGAAGCCTTGAGTGGCCTTGCCGATCACGTACCGGTTCATCCGGTTCGTCCCGGCGCCCATCACGCCGCGAAGACCGCCCGTTCCGAATTCCAGCTCGCGATAGAACCGATCCTCGATCTCCTTGGGCTGGTCGGAGATTCCCCGAAGCTCCTCCTTCGTCCTCTCGTCAATGTTCGGATCGTTCAGCCATGCTTGATACACCTCATAGGAAGCCGTCTCATTCGCCACTCGTCTCTCATCCTCTCTTTATTATCTCTGTTCTCTCTATGTAGTCTCTCTTAGATCGCCCGGGTTTAGGAAGGTACTTCCGGCTTAACTTCCTAGCCCTTCTTAGCCGTTATTAACCCGGCTCGAGTCCCTTTAACCCTTCGAAGGGTCCGTCAGGGCGAACATCAGCTGACCCTCGGCGACGACCCGGTCTCCGACCTTCGCCGTAGCTTGTCCCTTGCCGACTGGCCCCTTCAAGCGGATAATCTCCACTTCCAGGGTCAACGTGTCGCCCGGGACGACTTGTCCGCGCCAACGGAATTCGTCCACTCCGGCGAAGAGGCCGATCTTCCCTTTATTCTCCTCGACGCCCAAGATAGCGGTCGCGCCCACCTGGGCCAAGGCTTCCAGAATCAGAACGCCCGGCATGACCGGAAACCCCGGGAAGTGGCCGACGAAGTGCGGCTCGTTCATCGTTACGTTCTTGAGTCCTACCGCGCGCTTGCCCGGTTCGAGCTCCAGAATCCGGTCGATCAATAAAAACGGCGGGCGGTGGGGAATGATTTCTTGGATTTGTTCTACGTTCAGCATCGTAAATGCTCCTTTTCTAAAAGTCGGTTAGCGGCGAAACAATCGCATAAGGCCGCCGTTCCGTGCCCATACTAATAATAATCCTTAGGCGAAACTGCAGTCGCCAAGGTTAAGATAAGAAGGTTCGCCGCCGGGCAGCGCCATGGCTTGCTGCCGGGCGGCGGGCTCTTACCAACCCTCTCCATCCCTTCCCGTTCCTCTAGGATGCCCGATTCAGACGGCGGAATTTCATGAGATAGACCCCCGTCGTGACGAAGGAAAGGGCGACCGCGCACCAGAGTATCCCGACTCCTCCGGGAACATCCAAGAAGAGAAAGACGATGGCCACGTAATACACGAAGGTCGTCAGCTTGCCGTATACGTTCGCCGGTACCGTTCTCAAACCGCGGAAATAAAAGATCGTCGAGCTGACGATCATGCCGACCTCCCGAAAAGCCATGATGGCCGCCGCGGACCAAGGAATCTCTCCCCCGATCAAGAGAGCGACGACGACGGAGAGCATCATCAGCTTATCCGCCAGGGGATCCAGCATCGTTCCGGTCAGGGTGATCTGTCCGCTTCGCCTGGCGATATACCCATCCAGCAGATCGGTCAGCCCCGCGAGCAGAATGATCAGCAAGGCGGTTACGGCATGATCGTTGAAATAGAACGCGAGGAACAAAGGGATCAACACGAACCGGGACATGGTCAGCATATTGGGTATGTTCATTTCCCGAATCCCCCTCTACAATAACTCCCATCATTATACCGTTCGCCAAGCCCGGCGGCAAAAAGAAAGCCCCCCTGGATTGCCGGAGAGCCAGAAATCTGCCAAGCTTAACGACAACTTGGCGAGATTAATCTTCTTAGTTGCCGTCTGCGAATACAAGGTCGTACATGTGCTTCCACGTGTTCATGTCGAACACGTCGGCCAGCTCCCGCTCTCCCAGCACCACGTAGCCTAGCGCCAGTCCGACCATCAACGCGAGTACGCAGAGAACGGGGATAATCAATATTTTAACGCTCGTCCCCAGAATCTGTCCGAAGAGACTCGGCTTCGATCTCTTCTTCTTGGCCGGGGGACGGTTAGAGGCCGTCACGGCGCTCCCTCCTATCATCCGCGCAAGTCGGTTGCCATCTGCATCATCTGATCGGCCGAAGTCAGGGCTCGCGCGTTCAATTGATACGCTCTCTGGACCGTGACGAGATCCGCCATCTCATCGGCCAAGCTCACGTTGGATTGCTCCAAGGAGCCTTGGCGGATCGCGACTCCGTCCGTCCGGTTCGGAGTCGCCGTTACCGTCTGCACCACGTCCCCGGCGTTAACGTCGATCGGCACCCCGTACATGTTGTCCGCTACGGCCTGCAGCAGCTCGGGCTTCAACACCTCGACCAGCTTCAGGGAACCGAGCTGCTGAGAATCCAGATTGTCCGGACTCGTCGCCGTTATCGTTCCGTCATCCGCGATAACAAGTTTATAGCCTTCGGGCACGTTAACGAACGTATCCGTCGTTCCGTTCGAAGCCACGACCGGATAGCCGGAATTCGTCACCAGAATCCGGTTGCCGTTCTCCGTCGGCATCAGTTGGAACGCTCCTTGCCTTGTGAAGGCGCGCTCGCTGTCGATCGTCATGCCGGAACGAACCTCGAACAGGGCGTTGCCTTCGATCGCCACGTCCGTCTCCAGACCCGTTGCCTTAAGAGGTCCTTGCGTCATATCCAGGGTTTGGGCGACGACGCGGGCGCCCCAGCCTTGGGTGAAGCCGAGAGGACTGCGGCGTCCTTCCAGCAGGAAGCTGTCCTCGTGCGGCTGAATGTTGGTCAGAATGTCTTCGAATACCGCATTCTTGCGCTTGTAGCCGTCAGTGTTGATATTGGAGATGTTGTCGGCCAGAATATCGAGTTTCTGTTGCATCGCGCCCATGGAAGCCGCCGCGCTGATCATGGAGTTGTTCATGCTTCGTTCTCCTTATTCTCTATAATAGAGTACTCGCCTTTAGACTTTGCCGACTTCGTTAACGGCCTTCTGCAAGCTCTGATCATAGAACTTCACGATCTGCTGATTCGCCGAGTATGCCCGCAGCGCGGCCATCAGGTCGACGGCGGATTGAGCGGAATCGACGTTCGAACGCTCCAGGAAGCCCTGCTGAATCGACACGCGGTCTCCGGCCTGGACTTGCTCGATGCCGTTCGGCTGCCCTTCGTAGCGGAACAAGCCGTTCCCTTCGCGAATGAGCAGATTAGGGTTGGCGACCTTCGTCAGATAGAGCTGTTGGCCGAGCGGTTCGTTGGTCGTCCGGTCGTACAGGGTTCCGTCCGAGCCTACCGTCACGTTATCCCAGCTGCCCCGCACGTTGATCGGCTGGCCGTTCGTGCCCAGCACGGCCATGCCTTCGGAAGAGACGAGCGTGCCGTCGGCCGTCGTCTGGAAGCTGCCATTGCGTGTGTAGCGGACTTCCCCGTCCGCCGTCCGGACCGTAAAGAACGCTTGCGGCTGATAGCTCACGTTGCCGTCGGCGTCCACGTATTTCCCCGAAGCGTCGAAGGTAGAGCCGTCGACCAGAATGTCGGAGATAAGGGCCAAGTCCTGAGAACGATCCGTCTCCATCATATCTCCCTGAAGCAATCCGAGCAAATTCTCTTCTGCGAACACGCCCGTGTTCAGCTTGCCGATCGTCCCTTCGGCCGAGGAGTCCTTGCCTCCCATGGCGGCGATCAGCATCTCGGGGAAGGCGCGATTGACGGAGCTCGTTCCCTTATAGCCCGGGGTGTTGAGGTTGGCGATGTTGTTCGTCACCGTATCGTGGCGTCTTTGCTGCGCGATCATCCCCGAAGCGGCCGTATACAGTCCCCTTAACATAATATCCCTCCTAGCTCATTTTGCGTGTCATCTTGTCCAGGTGGTCGAGCATGATTCCCGTTCCTTTGACCACGCAGTGCATCGGATCCTCCGCGATCAGCACCGGCACCTTGAGCTCGTCCGCCAACAGCGCGTCCAAGCCGTCCAGAAGAGCCCCGCCTCCGGTCAGAATGACACCTCTATCAATTATATCGGCAGAAAGCTCCGGAGGTGTACGTTCCAAGACGGATTTGGCCGAGGACACGATGGAAGATACCGGCTCCCACAACGCTTCCCGAACTTCGTCGGAATAGATCGTTACGGTGAGCGGAAGCCCCGACACCATGTCCCGGCCGCGAATGTCCATCTCCTCGCGCCTGCCCCCGTTGTAGACGGTTCCGATCTTGATCTTGATGTCTTCGCTCGTTCTTTCGCCGATCAGAAGCTTATATTTGTTCTTTATGTACTTCATTATCGCCGCGTCGAACTTGTCCCCCGCGACCTTAAGAGAAGAGGCGGTTACGACGTCGCCCATCGACAGCACGGCAACATCCGTCGTACCTCCGCCAATATCGACAACCATATTCCCGCTGGGCTGGAAGATGTCCATGCCCGCTCCGATCGCGGCCGCCTTGGGCTCTTCCTCCAGGAAGACTTCCTTGGCCCCGCTTCTCTCCGCGGCCTCGCGAATCGCCTTCTGCTCGACGGACGTAATATTGGTAGGCGCGCAGATGAGGATCCGCGGACGGCTGTACCAGGTCTTCCCGCCGACGCGGCCGATGAACGCCTTAAGCATCATGTCCGTTACTTCGAAATCCGCGATGACCCCATCCTTAAGAGGACGGATCGCCACGATGTTGCCCGGGGTACGCCCCACCATGCGGCGTGCGTCTTCGCCAACCGCCAGAACCCGACGCGTATCGCTCTCGATGGCGACGACGGAAGGCTCGTCAAGCACGACTCCTTTGCCTTTCACATGAATGGACACGTTGGCGGTGCCCAGGTCGATTCCGATGTCTTTGCTGAACATGTTCGAAGAATCCTCCACGGCGCTGTAATATCGTAATAGTACCAAATTCGCCGCAAGAAGAGAAAATCCTCTTTTTGTCGAAGAGAAATTAGGACTTAGGCCTTCCCCGCCGTCAGCACCTCGCGTTTCTTGACGGTCGTTTTCTTGTATTTGATCTTGGTCGCTTCTCCTCCTCTCAGATGGCGTATGGATTTATGGTACTCGAGAATGTGTTTGACCTGATCCGCCAGGTCCGGATTGATCTCCGGCAATCTCTCTGTCAGGTCTTTATGCACCGTGCTCTTGGAGACGCCGAATTCCTTGGCGATCGTCCGAACCGTGTTGCGCGTTTCCACAATGCACCGGCCGATCTTGATGGTGCGTTCTTTGATGTAATCGTGCACGCTCCCGCCTCCCTGCTCGATTAGATTGGTACAGTATATGAGGGGCGCGGTCACTTATTCTTTGTTCCGGTGGCTGACAAGCCCGGAAAGTCCATATCCGGCGTGGATTGTGGGCCTAACGGCTGGCCGGAGGTGTCTTTGGACCCATTCTTGCGTCCGTTCGTACCCGTTCGGCCACGCAAAAAGGACAGGGGGCAGCCCCTGTCCTTCCAGCTTCGGTTTCTATTTCCCTAGATCCCCTGCACAAGGCGCAGAATAACCAGTTGGCGGTTCTGATTCAGATCCACCGTGTAAGGCCGCGCGATCGCCTCGCCGTTCGCCTCCCGGATGATTCGGACGACCGGCCTGTGGGCCAGCCGGTTCTCGGCATGCTCGACGATCCCGATCTGTCCGTTGCTCAGCTCGACGACGGAAGAGATCGGAAAGACGACGACGTGCTTGAGGAACATCTGAACGATGTCCATGTTGAAGTCGTAATTGCCCGCCGCGAATAAATATTCCATCGCCTCGTTGTTCGGATACGGATCGCGGTGATGCCTCTTCGAGAGCAAGGCGTCATAAATATCCGCGAGTCCGATGAGCTGAGCGAGCTCCGGAATGTCCTGTCCCTTAAGCGAGAAAGGGTACCCGCCCCCGCTGAACCTTTCGTGATGAAGGAGAGCGGCGCGCGCGGCCTGCTGAGGAACTTCCTTGATCTTGGACAGAACGTCGTAGCCCAAGGAGGTATGCTGGCGAACCATCTCCCGTTCCGAGTCGCTTAGCTTGCGCTTCGCCTTGACGATGGTCTCCGGAAGCCGAGTCATGCCGATATCGAAAAGCATGGAACCGATCGTCAGCTCCTCCAGCCGCGACGAATCGAAACCGCGGACGTCTCCAAGAACGTTCGACAGGAGGGACACCTTAAGCGAATGTTGGAAAAGCTGCGGATCGCTTTGCATCATGACGCTCAGCTCGTTCGCCAGCGGCTTCTCTTCGAGCACGGACAGCACCCGCTCGCGGAAGTCCCGGCGGAAGCGCGCCGTCTCCAGAAACGGAAGGGACAGCCGGGAGTACGTTAAATCCGATTCGACGAAACGCCTCACGCTGTCTTCGGTCCTCACCAGCGCGGCTTCGTTATTCTTCATCTCGGCGACGGCTTTGGCGCCGCCCGATTCCAGGGCTTCTCCCGATTCTCTCTTCTTCGGTCTTGAGTTGGAGAGGTCCGGCGAAACCGGCCTCTGACCGGAATCCTTGACCGCCACTCTCTTGTAGCCTAGATTTCTAAGCCTATTGATATAGTATTCCGTAAGCACCGTGCCCGATTCGAGCATGACCATCCCGCTCTTGGACAGAAGCGTCTTGTTCACGATATCTCCCGGACGCAGGTCGTCTACGTGCAACTCTCTCATGTGCGAAATCTCCCCTTAGCCCTAAAGGCCCCGCCAAGTCAATATCACCTTGGTTCTATCGTACCATAATCTCACAAAAAATGGTGGATTAAATTACAAGAAGTATACTTAATTACAAATAGAGAGGGGCTCCCGGCTCATGCCGGAGGCCCCTCTCTTGCTTAGCGCGCTTATTGCTTCTTCATCAGGGAATTCGGATCGACCGATTGACCGTTGCTAAGAACCTCGAAGTGAAGGTGAATGCCTTCGTTCTGTTCCATTTCGCTGCGGTCGGCCATCGCGATCGTGTCGCCTTGCTTCACTTCGTCGCCTACTTGAACCTTCAGATCGGTCAGGCTTTGATAGACCGTCTTCAAGCCGCCGGCATGCTCGATCTGAACCTCGTAGCCGTTGATAGGGCTCTTCTCGGCCACCGTGACTTTGCCGCTCAGGGCCGCGAGAACCTCGAAGGTCTTGCCGTCCTTATGCGAGAAGTCGAGCGCCGTGTGAGGAGTGAACTTGTTGTCGTACTCGACGACGGCCGCTTGGCGTTCCTCGGCGGATCCGCTGGCGTTGTAGTAAGGCAGAGAGACGGTAATGTCTTCGGAGTCGAACGGCATGCGGAGGGCTTCCCCCGGAACGGCCGCTTCCACCGCTTCCTCGCTGGCCGACGGACTGGCTGCCGCTTCTTCGCTCGCGATGCTCGGTTGGCCCGATACCGGCTCTTGCGGATCTTTGCCGCCCGTGCCGTTCAGCCAGAGAATCGTTACGATGATTGCGGCGGCGGCCATGTAGACTGCTGGGAATACCCAACGCTTGCTGAACAATCTCTTGAGCCCCGACGTCTGGTTTTGCGACGCTCCCGCGCTTGGCTTGGAGGCCTCTTCGATTTTACGAGTGGTTTTGTTTTGGTCACTCATTGTTTATCACCTCAGTAAGCAAGTGTTACCAGGCGATAGACTTTTATACGTGCGAATTGCAAGATTTCTATTCTTATAGCGGTAGTTTCGGTAGCCAGTCGGATGCTTCGGCCAATTGGACTCCCTTATAATAGTATTCTATGATCTCTTCCGCCCTCATTCCCTGCTCGGCCATTCCCTCGGCGCCCCATTGGCTCATGCCGACTCCGTGCCCGCTGCCGTACGTCGTGATGTGCACTCCCCGCTTGTCCTGCTTCAGGGTGAACGCCGCCGACCGAAGGCCCAGCTTCTCCCTGACCGTCTTGCCCGGAATCCGCTCGTCTCCGACGAGGAGCTCTTTGACCCGCCCTCCGTCTGTCAGATCCAGAATGCGAATGGAAGATTTGCCGGCTCCTCCCGCGACGGCGGCTACGGAGCCCACCCCCATTTTCCGGTAGAATTCGGCCAGGCTGAACGTGCTCTTCTCCACCCAGTCGCTCGCTTCGGTACGATCCCAAGGGCTGTCTACCGACCGGAGGTAGGGAAGCTTCGTCCCGAAGACCTCCTCCGAGTTCTCCGTATGTCCGTTGCTCGAGGCAAAATAGAGCGCTTCGATCGGTTCCCCCTCGTAGACGATGACTCTCCCTTTCGTTCGCAAAGTCGCCAGATTCACCTTGTTCCAGCCCTGCTCGTTCGATTGCTTGAGCTCTTGCATCTCTTTAAGCGATTTATAGACTTGGTGGCTCACCGTATCCGTCACGTCCGCCTCGCTGGCCGCCCCCGTCTCCGGTATCCCGGTACGATCCTCCAGCAGCAGCCGGCGGACGATATAGGTTCTTGCCGCCAGGGCTTGGGCTTCCATCGCGGCGGGCTCGAACTCGAGCGGAAGCTCGGCGGCAACGACTCCGCGCACGTACTGCTCCAGGCTCACGCTCTCGACCCGTTTCTCTTCGGTCAAGTATACTTTTATCTTCAATCTTTCTAGCGACCTCAAGGCTTCCGCTTGCTCGGCCTTCTTATCCAGGCTAGCAGACGGCTGCCGCTCCTCCGCGTTCTTCTTGACTGCTTCTTCAAGAACCGGGGCATTCCCGCCGCCGTTCGAAGGGGAGTCCGACGTCGCCGTCGCCGCCGCCGGGAGCGCGGATTCTTGCCGAACCTGCGGCACCGCGACCGGCTTGTCCTTCCCGAGCCGATAGCTCTGCTCGTGAACGAACAACCAGACGATCAAGCCGATGCCGACTCCCAGCACGAAACCTATCCAATCAATTCGCAGCCTCTCGTTCATAGAATCTTCCTTTCGCCCGATGCTTCTCCCATTCTATGTACGATGCCCGATTGCTAGAACGAGTACGCGGGCCAATCAGAAAGGAACCTATCGAGGAGCTTCAGGCAAATAAAGAGACCTGAGCGAAGGGGAGGAGCGACATAGATGAAGCAATGTTATGCCTGCCGGCTTAGCCGATTTCTCCCGTTAGCTAGGGAAAGTCAGAGGGATTGGACTCCTCTTTCGATTTTTAACGGAACTGAGGAGCGTTATTTTGTCTATCCTGCATGTTTTTGCAATCAAACGGAACTGAGAGACGTTATTTGGGGAAAATGGTTAATAAATTCGCCATTCGACCGAAATAAGGGCTCCTACTTCCGTTAGAATAAAAAAGAGACGTTTTGAGTTCGAATAGAGGCTGTCAGTTCCGTTAGAATCGGGAACATCGGGAGCGACGCCGACATCATCACGCCGCAAGCTCTCTGATCTCTTATTGATGGCAAAAAAGCCCCTCTCCGTCGGACCGCCGCGAGGCGAATCGCTTTTAGAGAAGGGCTTTTCTTTGCTTACTGTTCGGAATAAATGAATAAGGTCAAGTCAAGGCGGCCCGCTTCGTTCGGGCTTATGCCAGCGTCGGTTGAACGCGGATTCTGCCCATGTCGGCAGGAGCCGCTGCCTGGCCTTTGATCTCCTCCAGAATCTTGGACGGGTGACGGGATGCCCGTTCGGCTTCCGCCATCACTTCCTCCGGAGAAGGCGCGCGGTAGATGTCGGCGCCGAGGCCGGCAAGCTTGCCTACGATATCCATATAGCCTCTGTCGATGTGATGGACGCCGGATACCTCCGTCGTGCCGTCCGCGACCAGAGCCGAGCAGATCAGCGCGGCGCCGGCGCGCAGGTCGGTCGCGCACACTTGGGCGCCGACAAGCTTGGCGTTCCCGGTCACGATGGCGGTACGACCGTCCACCTTGATCTGGGCGCCCATCTTGATGAGCTCGTCGACGTGCATGAAACGATTCTCGAATACCGTCTCCGTGATGATGCTCGTGCCTTCCGCATGCAGCAGCAGCGCCATCATCTGGGCCTGCATATCCGTCGGGAAGCCCGGATAAGGCAGCGTCTTCACGTCGACCGCGCGAAGCGGAAGCTGCGCTTGGACGCGAATGCCGTTCTCGTCGCTCTCGATAGCGACGCCCATCTCTTCAAGCTTCGCGACGACCGGTCCCAGGTGGTCCCGGATCGCGCCTTCAATGTACACGTCGCCGCCGGTCATGGCCGCCGCGACCATGTAGGTGCCGGCCTCGACCCGGTCGGGAATAACGACGTGCTCGACGCCGGCGAGCCGTTCGACGCCTTCAATGCGAATAACGCCGGTTCCGGCTCCGCGGACCTTCGCGCCCATCGCGTTAAGGAAGTTCGCCAGATCGACGATCTCCGGCTCCTTGGCGGCGTTCTCGATCGTCGTGGTTCCATCTGCCGTAGCGGCAGCCATCATAATATTCTCGGTAGCGCCCACGCTTGCGATGTCGAGGTAAATCCGCGCTCCGCGCAGCTTGCCCTCGACGCGGGCTTCAATAGAGCCTTGGCCGAAGCCGATCTCCGCTCCCATGGCCTCGAAGCCTTTGAGATGCTGATCGATCGGACGAGTGCCGATCGCGCAGCCTCCCGGCAGGGAGATGCGCACCTTGCCCAGACGGGCAAGCAGCGGTCCCATGACGAGGAACGAAGCTCTCATTTTGCGAACAAGCTCATAAGGGGCGTCGTAAGACGTCAGCTGGCAAGCATTCAGCCGAACGCTGCCCTCTTCCTGATTCGCCTGAACTCCCAATGCCGACAGCACCTGTATAATGTTGTGAACATCGTCCAGGGCGGGAACGTCATGAATGACGCACGATCCCTGTTCCGCCAATAATGACGCAGCAAGGATGGGCAGGACTGAATTTTTGGCGCCGTGTACGCGGACAGTCCCTTTAAGGGGACGGCCGCCGCGGACGATGATTTTGCTCATGGGTGGTTCCCTCCGCGGGTATATAATCATTCCGAAGCCGCTCGACGCGAGAGGCACTTCAGAAAACCCAAACTCCATCATATCACCGCCTCCGCTATGCGCACAAGTGGCAACATTTGTCGAATATGGTTGGTTTTCAGAAGGCGCTTCTGGCAAGCGGACGCATCTACGCCATATTATCCAGTGTTATCTTTACGTACTTTGGTTATGCGGCCTTCGCTTAATTGGAGCCGAACAGCCATTTCAGAGAAGCGGTCCAGTCCCAATAATCCAGGATGAACGAGGCTAGCTGATGCCCGATCACGATCGACAGGAACAGCTTCAACAATTGCGCGCCGGGGCCGAGAGGGTGCTTCACGAGCTTCTCCCAGCGGATCTCCTTCAGCACGACCCATGTTACGACGATAAGGCCCAAGGTGACGAACATGGAGAACAGCCCGTTCCAGCCTACGGTTTGATAAATATTTTCTTCGTTCATCCGCGAACCTCCTCGCTATTGCAGCAGCTTCGCGAGCAAGGCGGACCATTCCGCTCGCGTTATCGTCCGATCCGGCCGGAAGGTTCCGTCGCCGTAACCGGCCATCCACTTCTTGCGGACCAACGCGTCGACCGCCCCTGCCGCCTTGTGGCTGGAAGGGACGTCCAAGAACCGGATCGGCGGAAGCTTGGATTGCGTCAGGCCCGCGGCGTTCGCGAACAGGACGGCCGCCTCGCCTCTGGTGATCGACTTGTCGGGTTCCAGCCTTCGCCCCGTAAAGCCGGAGAGCCATCCTTCCGCCTCCGCTATCCGGATCGAATCGGATGCCCATTCCGCGGATGCCAAGTCGCTATACTTGGAACGGGTTCCCTTGCTTGCGGGCTGGAAGGCGCGAACCGCGATGACGATCGCCTCCGCGCGGGACAGCTCGCGATCGGGCAGAAACCGCCCGTCTCCGTAGCCGGACATCCATCCCTCCTTCGCGACCGCCGTGATCGGCTTCTCCGCCCAATGGCCGGATACGTCCTTGAACGACTGAGCAATGGGCACGCCCTTCAAGTTCAGCTCGTAATAGGAGCTCTGGATAGGAGCGTCTGCTTCCACCGACACGTAGTAGGTCCCGGGCGGCAGGAGACGCGAGCCGTCGATCCGATCGGTTCCCTTCCGGTTGCTCCATCCTTCAAGCTCCTTGACCCCTTTGTCGTACAGCTTGACGGCGGCTTGCGCCGAGGACGGAATGTTGCCGAGCTGCAGGCTCGCTTGCATCCGCTCGCCGATCGTGAACCGGTACCAATCCTTATCGTCGGCGGAAGAGATCAAGCCTTGAATCGGGGTTTCCGCGTTCAGCCGGATGACGGTCGCTTGAAGCGGAGCGTCGTTCGGCTCGTGCGGATCCACGTATGGTGTAATATATTCCAATTGCACACGGTAGGTCCCGATTACCGGTTCCGGCTTCTCCGAGACGGCATTACGCACTTGTATGTAGTATTTGCCTGAACTCGCATTCGTTAGCACGAGCTGCTCGCTGCGCCCGTCGCCGTAATCGTCCCTGGACCAGGAAGCTTCGCCGCCCGCTTGCTGAACGAAAATCGCCGGATCGATCCGGGTCGTGCTCGGCTCCACCGTCAGTCTTAGCTTGCCGTCCTTCGGCAGGGCGATCTGCACCCAATCCTCGTCGCCTTGACGGTTGAAGTTGCCCGTCCAGCTCTGGGTCCGAGGCGATAGCGTAAAGGCTTGCAGCGGCGAGCCGTTAGGCTCCATCGCATCGTCCGCCATGACGAAGCCGGTCTCGAGCCGATACGGAACGGCTCCGTTCGGGCCGCCCCTGCCCTTGCTCGTCTTCAGGTAATAACGGCCGTGGCCGACATTCCAGCTGTAATGCCTTTCTCCCCGGAAGAACGGGACAATCTCCTCCGAGGAGCCGGAGGAAGACAGAATCAGGTTCGGTGTCTGGGAGCTCCCGTCCAGCTCCTCCCATCGCACGGTCAGATCTCCGTCGTAAGGAACTTCGATCTTGTAATAGTCCCATTCGTCATCCTTCAACCATACTCCGTAGAGCTCCGCTCCGAGCGGGAACGCGGAGGCCGTCTGGCGGCTGTCGTTCGGCTCCCGCCAATCGATATTGTCGTCGCTGGCGGCCGCCAAGTCGGCTCGGACGATTCCGTAGCCGGTCTGCGCGTCCCACCCCTTCGCGGCGACGTCCTGTGCGGTGCGGCGAAGAATCTCGCGAAGCTCGGCCGGCGTCTTGTTGGGCTTAGAGGCCATCAGCAGCGCTGCCGCCCCGGCAACCTGCGGCGCTCCCATCGAAGTCCCTTCGACCGTGACCGTTCCGCCTCCGCGCTTGTAGGTGCTTACCCTCCAAGGAGCGGCCAGGTCGATCTCGGTCCCCGTCGTCGATTCCGCTTGCGGCTTAGTCCCGTCCGCGCCGGCGACGGCCAGCACCGTCGGATAAGCGGCCGGATACTGGATCGCCGCCTTCTTGCCGAACTGGGCCGCATCGTTGCCTCCGGCGGCGATCAGGAGCACCCCCGCTTTCTCGGCCTGCTCGACCACCTTCCGCATCTCCGGCGCATCCCTCCTAAGACCGAGGGAGAGCACGACGATATCCGCCTTCTTCTCGATGGCGTACTGAATTCCCCGAACGAGACTGGTTTCGCTTCCTTCCCCGTTGCTGTCCAGGGCCTTGATCGGCATCATCTTCATCTTCCAGGATGCGCCCGCGGAGCTCGCCTCCGCGATCTGGGCGATGATGCCGGCTACCGCCGTTCCATGTCCGTTATCGTCCTCCGGAGGCTTCCGGCTGTCCAGCAGGTTGACCCCATCCGTTAAATACTTCGCGAGCAGCGGATGGTTTAAGTCCACGCCGGTATCCACGATCGCGATCGTGCCCGCGACCTCCCCCTTAAGGGAACGCCAAGCCTCAGGAACGCCGATGGCCTGCAGGAAGTCGGCAGGCTGCTCTTGCGAGCCGCCGTTCTCCTGGACGAACGTTAGGCTCGAAGCCTTAACGGGAATGGCCTTGCTCTCCGTCGCGGAGGCTGCGGCCGGGTTGCCGAAGGCCAAAGGTCCCGCTGCCGCGGAGAAAATAACCGCCCAAGCCGTGCCTACAACGAGAACAAACGACGTATGGCGCTTCATGGTCGATCACAACCTTTGCACGAGCTGGCCAAAGCCTTCGGGCGCCTTGCGAACGCCTGCAAAACTTTGCGAGTAGGAGTTCATCCTTTTCTTACAGTTGATTAACCATCTCGGCCGTCCTTTAATCGCCGCGGCCTAACTCCGGTCGTCCGAACGTCCCATGCAGGGCGCGCATGCGGGTCCCGGAGGCCGGGCAATCCTGCGGCGCTTATCAGGTGCCGAGATCCCAATCCTCTTCCTCTTAATACTTCTATTTTCGACACTCTCTTCCTTCCTCTTTTCTTAAAAAAAGGACTTTTGTCGCAATGGAATCGATAAGCTCGAAAAAAAGTAGAACTATGGGAGCAGAGATCGCGTTGAACGGGGGTTAAGAGGACAGGAGAAGGAGGCTCCGGGCTCCCGGCCGAGCGTTGCCGCTCGCCTTGACGAAGCTCGAAGCCTCCCTTCTGCCGGAGGAACCGCGGCTTATCGCGAGAGGAAGTCAAGCGATACGGAGAAGAGGCCGTCGACCCACTCCAGGATCGGCTTCGGAAGCACGCCCAAGGCCACGGAAGCGATGGCGCAGATCCAGACGACCAGCCCGGTCGCCATCGGGACCTTCGTTTGACGTTCCGTATCGCCGCTCCTCATAAACATCTGGCGGATGAAGGAGAAGTAAAGGTAATAAGAGACGACGGTCGTGAAGAGAAGGATGGCGGCCAGCCAGTACTGCTTCGTCTGGACCGTGCCGAACAAGATAAACAGCTTGCCGAAGAAGCCTCCGGTCACCGGCAGTCCCGCGAGGGAGCAGATCAGAGCCGTCATGGCGGCGGCGGTCCACGGAGCACGGTGGTACAAGCCCGCGAAGCCGGACAGCTCCTCGCTGCCCGTCTCCCGGGATACCACGGTCAGAACGGCGAACGCCCCCACGTTCATGAAGACGTAGGCGAGCAGGTAGTAGATGAACTCGGAGAACAAGGAAGAATGGAAGCTCGTGATGTCCAGCGTTAACGGAACGAGCAGAATGCCCGCGTTGGCTACCCCCGACAGGGCCAGAAGCCGCTTCGCGTTCTGCTGCCGCAGCGCTCCGGCGACGCCGACGATCATCGCGGCCGCCGCCAGCACCGCAAGCGCCAGAAAGAGGTCTTCGCGAACCTGCGCGGTATCCGCGTACGCATATAAAGCGGTATTGACGAAGAGACGGTACAGCATCGCGAAAGCGGCAGCCTTCGCCACGACGCCAAGGAACGAGGTAACCGGCGTCGGGGCGCCTTGGTACACGTCGGGAGCCCAGGCGTGGAACGGAGCCAGAGCCAGCTTCAATGCGAAGCCGACGATCATCAAGAAGAAAGCGACGTAAACCAATGCCTTGGAACCTTCGACGGCGTCGCCGATCGATTGGGCGATTCCGCTGAGCCGCGTCGAGCCCGTCGCCCCGTAGAGGAAAGACATTCCGTACAGCACGAACGCCGATGCCGTCCCTCCCGTCACCACGTATTTGAAAGCCGCCTCGCCCGACAGCCCGCTGCTTTTGCGAACGCCGACCAGGATATAGGAGGCGATCCCGAGCAGTTCCATCCCGATGAATAACGTGATCAGATCCCCGGAGGAGGCCATCACCATGGCTCCGAGAACGGCAGGCAGAACGAGATAATAGAACTCTCCCTTGATCGGGACCTCTTCCTTCTTCACGGTCCCCAGGGAAGCCAAGACGATCAAGGCGGAGGCCCCTAGGAAAACCAGCTTCAGAAGGTTGCCGAAGTCGTCCACGCGATAGCTACCGTCGAGCAGGTTGCGGAATGGAGACTCGCCCGCCTTCTCCCACGCCCCGAGGTCGTGAATGTGCCAGCCGACGAACACTCCTGCCGTCACGAGTCCGAGCACGGCGCCCCAGCCGATGATGTCCCTGTCGATTCGCCGCGGAAGCGACAGGTCCAGAAGGGCAAGGGCGATCGTAAACGCCGCCAGAACGATCTCGGGGGCCAGATACCAGGTATCGTTCCAAGTCAATGTCTGCAATGCCTGCATCTTCTCACCCCCCGACCTTGGACTGAAGTAGCTTGAGCAAGCCGTCGAAGCTATGCGACATCATATCCGTCATCAACGCGGGATACACGCCGAGCAGAACGATCAGCGCCGTGAGCGCGATCATCGGCAGCGCCTCGACGAACCGGACGTCCCGAATGGCCGCGAAGCGGTCCGGCAGAGGCCCGTAGGTCATGGAGAGCACGCTGCGAAGAACGTAGACGGCCGCGAACAAGAGCCCGAGAACGCCGACCGCAACCAACCATGGATACGAGTCGAACAACCCGAGGAAGGACAGGAATTCTCCGACGAAGCCCGACAAGCCCGGAAGCCCAAGGGAAGCGAGCCCCGCAGTCAACAGAATCCCCGAGGTGAACGGGACAACGCTCGCGAGGCCGCCCAGCTCGTCGATGCGAGTGGTCTCCGCTCGTTCGTGCAGGCTTCCGACGATCAGGAACAGAAGCGCGGAGATAAGCCCGTGCGAGACGCTCTGGAAGACGGCGCCCTCGAAGCCCGCTTCGTTAAGCGAAGCGATCCCAAGCAGGACGATTCCCATGTGGCTGATGCTGGAGTAAGCGAGCACCAGCTTGAACTCCTTCTGCGCGCAGGCGAGAATCGCTCCGTACACGATGTTGATGACTCCGAGCGTCGCCAGGACCGGCGCCCAGGATTGAAGCTGGCCGGGAAGCAGGAACGCCCCGAAGCGGAGCAATCCGTAGGCCCCCATTTTAAGAAGGATTCCGGAATGGATCATGACGACCGGAGGAGCCGCTTCCGCATGCACCTTGAGCATCCAGGTGTGGAACGGGAAGATCGGCAGCTTGATGCCGAAAGCGATGACCAATAGGATGAAGGCCGTCCACTTCAGATTGTCCGATAGATACATGATGCTGTCCTGATTAACGGCCGCGTTAGGGTCCGCCAAATTCGCCAGCAGAACCTCATAGCTTCCGCTGAAGGAGAGCGTGGTGCCGGATGCCGTCTCCGTCGCGCTGAAGCCCGCCGTCGCGATCAGGATAAGGAAGGCGAGCAGCATGAACGCCGACCCTAGCCCGTTGTAGACGAGGAACCGGTTCGCCGCTTGCTCTCTTCCGAAGTAGCCCCAAATTCCGATCAGGAAGAACATCGGAATCAGGGTCAGCTCGAAGAAGATGAAGAACAGCGTCAGATCCCGGGCGAGAAACACCCCGTACATCCCCGTCTGAAGCAGCAGGAAGAGCGCGTAGTAGAGCTTCCATCTTTTGCGAATATATACGGAGGCCAGCGAAGCCATCGAAGCGACCGCCCCCGTCAGCAGGACGAGCGGGAGAGACAGTCCGTCGACGCCCATCCGATAATCGAAGAGCAAGCGATAGGAGGTCGCTCCCTTGTCCGCAAGCCCCGCTTCCGTATTCAAGGGAATGGACAGCCAGGTCAGCTTCTCTGCGAAGGCTCCTCCCCCGACTATCGGTTCGTAGGAGACGTAAAGCGCGATCGCCAGAAGCAGCGGCAGGAAGGTGAACGCGATCGCCGTACCCCGGATGAAACGGACTCGGCTTTGAGGCAGCAGCAGCGTGATCAGCGTCCCCAGCAGAGGCAAGAACGTTAGAATCGATAAAACCGGGATATCCTCCAGCATCACCAGAACCTCCTTCCGGCAATGGCTAGAATCAAGAGAACGGCTCCGAGCAAGGCGCATAAGGCATAGGCTTGGATTTGTCCGTTCAACAGCCTCGTATTCAGCTTGCCGGCCGCCTGCACGGATCGGCCCGCCAGGCGGACCGCCCCGTCCACGACGACCCGGTCGAACGCGTCCAGCCCGCGTCCCAACGCGGCAAGCGGCCTCACGAATGCCAGCTCATAGAGCTCGTCGACATAGAACTTGCGTTCCAGGATCCGCCGCAGCCCGGAGGCTTTCTCCGCCGCGGGATTGCCGGAGGAGGACCTCCTTCCGTAGAAAAGCCACCCCAAGTAAAGCCCGAGCAGAGACGCTCCAACCGAAGCGATTACCACCAGGCCGTTGATGCCTCCCTCTTCCTCCTCGCCGGATAGCCAAGAGCCGAGCCATTCGTTCCACGGAGTCTCGACGAAGCCCGCCAGGAGGGCCAGAACGGCCAAGATAACGAGAGGAACCGTCATGACGGCGGGAGATTTCTTCGCATGAGCGTACGCCTTCGCATCTCCGCGCGGGGCTCCGAAGAAGACGAGGAAGAACAATCTGGCCATGTAAAGCGCCGTGAAGAAGGCGGCAACGACGCCTACGGCGAACAGCCAAGGGCTCTCGTCCAAGGCGGCGGCGAGAACCGCGTCCTTCGACCAGAACCCGGAGAACGGCGGGATGCCGGAGAGCGCGAGAGCTCCGATTCCGAACGTCCAGGCCGTTATCTTCATCCGGCGGCCCAGCCCTCCCATCTCGCGGATGTCCTGCGTATGGATCGCGTGGATTACGCTTCCCGCCGCGAGGAACAGCAGCGCCTTGAAGAAAGCGTGGGTGAAGAGATGGAAGGTTGCCGCGGCCGTCGAGCCCGCTCCCAGAGCCAGCATCATGTAGCCGAGCTGGCTGACCGTCGAATACGCCAGCACTCTCTTGATATCGTTCTGCGCGAGTCCGATGACCGCGGCGAAGATCGCCGTGAACGCCCCGACGATCGCGACGGCGGCGAGCGCCGCTTGGGAGGCTTCGAAAATATCGAACGTGCGCACGACCAGGTAGACGCCCGCCGCCACCATCGTCGCCGCGTGAATCAGGGCGCTGATCGGAGTCGGCCCCTCCATCGCGTCGGGAAGCCAGACGTGCAGCGGGAATTGACCCGATTTGCCGACGGCCCCGAGGAAAATAAGCAGCGCGATTAGCGTCGTCAGAGAAGCCGAAAGGGTGTCGCTCTGCGAATGGAACACGTTGTAGAGGCTCGTAAAGTCCAATGCGTGATTCGGCATGTTCCAATAGAGCAGCAGAATGGCGAGCAGCAGCCCCAAATCCCCGATCCGGGTCACGATGAACGCCTTCTTCGCGGCCGCCCTCGCTTCGGGCTTGCGGAACCAGAAGCCGATCAGGAGGAACGAGCAGACCCCGACCAGCTCCCAGCATATGTACAGCGTAAGCAGATTGTCGGCCAGCACCAGCCCCAGCATGGAGGCGGTAAACAAGGCCACGTACCCGAAGAAGACGGAGATTCTCTCGTCGTCCTTCATGTAGCCGATCGAATAGAGATTCACGAGCAACGCGACGAAAGTGACGATGACGAGCATCAGCGAGGTCAGGTTCGTCACTTCATAGCCCGCGTGCAGCATGATGCTTCCCGCTCTCAGCCATTCGATCCGCCCGGTATAGTCTTCCGCAGTCCCCCCCAGCCTCTCTATGGCGATCAATAGGGAGAGGAGAAACGAGAGAAGCGAGGCGGCCGTGGCGACCCAAGCCCCGGCCCGCCCCAGCCCGCGGCCCATCGCGGTCAGAATGGCGAACGCCGCCAGCGGGAATAGAGGAGCGAACCACGCGTATTGCGCGAATGTGATGTCCATAGCGCTACCTCCTGAGCTCATCGTATTCGTCTACGTTCACCGTTGCCCGGCGTCGATAGAGCGAGATGAGCACGGCGATCCCGACGGCGGCCTCCGCGGCCGCGACCGTCATCGTAAAGAGTGAGAACACTTGTCCCCGGAGCGAGGCGTTGATTCCGTACTTGGCGAAGGCGACCAGATTCAGGTTGACGGCATTGAGCATCAGCTCGATCGAGAGCAGGACGATGATCGCGTTTCTCTTCGTAAGCACCCCGTACAAACCGAGGCAGAATAGGACGGCGGCCAGAGTCAGATAGGAACCCAGCATCGTCATTTCGGCTCCTCCTCTTCCTCTTTCTCCCTTTTGGCCAGGGCCACCGCCCCGATAAAGGCGACGGTGAGCAGGACGGAGACCAGCTCGAACGGAATCGCGTAAGCAGAATAGAGAAGCTTGCCGATCGCCATCGTGTTGTCTTCCGGCAGCTCGGCCTGCGGCTTCGGGAACGAGGCGTTCCGGATCGCGTAGAACAGAATGCCGAACAAGCACAAGCAGCCGATCGCCGCGAGCGTCTCGAGAAGAGGCCGTCCCGGCTCCCGGCCTTCGCTCTGGTGCTTCGTCATCATGATTCCGAAGATCATCAGGATCGTGACGGCGCCGACGTAGAGCAGCACCTGCACGAACGCGACGAATTCGGCCTGAAGCAGCACGTACAAGCCCGCCAGAGACACGAAAGTGAACGCGAGGGACAGCGCCATGTGCACCACTTTCGTGAAGTTGATGGCGAGAACGGCCCCGACGATCGCGCATGCCGCGAGCAAGAAAAAGGCGAAGAACTCTCCGGTGAAGTCCACGTTAAAGTTGAGCACGGCTTACTTGGCTCCCCCTCTCTGGGGAGCTCCGATGTTGTTGTTGTCCTCCCGGATATTTCGGTTGTTCCCGTACAGCCAATCCCGATCCTTGAACAGATCGTCGCGGCTGTAGGCGGCCAGCTCGAAGTTGTTCGTCATGACGATCGCCTCGGTCGGACACACCTCCGTGCACAGATCGCAGAGAATGCAGATCTCGAAGTTGAGATCGAACGTATCGATGACCTTGCCTTTCTTCTCCGGATCCGGGTTCGGTTTCCCCGTAAGCGTGATGCAATCCGTCGGGCAGACGCGGGCGCATTGATTGCACACGATGCACTTGTCCGGCTCGAAGTATTGAACCCCGCGGAACCGGTCCGGCATCTGAATCGGCACGTCGGGGTATTTCATCGTGACCTTCTTCGAGCCCATCGTCCGCAGCGTCACTCCGAGACCTTTTACGATTCCCGTTCCTTTCATTGTCCGTCAGCCCCCTTTGCCCCACCATTCAATGCCAAGCGCCGTCAGGAAAATATTCAGGATCGCCAGAGGAAGCAGCACCTTCCAAGCCATGCCCATCAGCTGATCGACGCGAAGCCGGGGAAGGGTAGCGCGAATCCAGAATAGGAAAAACACGATGAACGCGAACTTGAGAGCGAACCAGAGCAGCCCGGGGATAAAATCCAGCTGCGGAGCCGGAGGATTCCACCCGCCGAGGAACAGGATCGTCGCCAGGCAAGCGATCGCGTACACGTAGATATACTCGGTCAGCATGAAGAACGCGAAGCGGAACCCGCTGTATTCCACGTGGTAGCCCGCGACCAGCTCCGACTCCGCTTCCGGCAGGTCGAACGGCGTCCGGTTCAGCTCCGAGATCGCCGCCACCACGAACACCGCGAAGCCGATGATCTGCGGGAGGAAGTTCCAATGCCAGAAGTACCCTTCCTGATGGATGACGATCTCTCTCAGGTTCAGGCTCTCCGTCATCATCGCGATGCCGACGACCGAGAGCACGAGCGGCACCTCGTAGCTGATCATCTGCGCGGCGGAACGCATGCCTCCGAGCAGGGCGTACTTGTTGTTCGAGGACCAGCCTCCGAGGATGATGGCGATCGTCGTGATCCCGGAGAGCGCCACGTAGTAGAGAAAGCCGACGTTCAGGTCGGCGAACTGCAGGTTCAAGCCGTAAGGAATGATGGCCAACACGAGAAAAGACGGCACGAACGCAAGGGCCGGAGCGAGGATAAACAGAGCTTTGTCCGCTTTGGCCGGGATCGTGTCCTCCTTGATCAGCAGCTTCGCGACGTCCGCGACGGTCTGCAGCAGCCCGAGTGGTCCCGTGCGGTTCGGCCCCTTCCGGTACTGCATCCAGCCGATGACCTTGCGTTCGAAGTAAATCGCGTAGGTGACGAAGACGATGACCACCGCGAGAATGGCGATGGCTCCCAGAAGGTAAATGCCGGCGTGGCCCCAGGAGACCGGGTCGTTCCAGAATCTCTGCATCTAGCAATCCACCTCTCCGAGCACGATATCGATGCCTCCGAGAATGGTCACGAGGTTGGTCATGCTCTCCCCGACGAGCAGCTTGGGAAGAATCTGCAGGTTGACGAAGGACGGCCTGCGGAACTTCAGCCGGAACGGCTCGGCCTTGCCCTTCGAGACGATATAGCAGCCGATCTCGCCGCGTGGAGATTCGATCCTCACGTAGATCTCTCCTACGGGCGGGCGGATGACGCGGGGCACCTTGCCCATCGTCTCTCCGCCTTCCGGGAACTGCTCCAGCGCTTGCTCCAGAATGCGCAGGCTCTGCCTCATCTCCTCCATCCGGATGAGATAGCGGTCGTAGCAGTCGCCGTTCTTGCCCACCGGAACGTCGAACTCGAAGCGGCTGTAGAGGCTGTAGGGCTCGTTCTTGCGAAGGTCCCACTTCACTCCGGTCGAGCGAAGATTCGCCCCGGACAAGCCGTAGTCGATCGCCGTCCGGGCATCGTAAGCGCCTACCCCCTTGATCCGCGACAGGAAAATCTCGTTGCCGCTCGCCAGGTCGTCATACTCGTGCAGCTTCTCTCGCATGTCGCGGACGAACTCCTTGACCCGCCCGATCCAGCCCTCCGGAGCATCCCACTTCACGCCTCCGACCCGCATGTAGTTGTAGGTCAATCTGGCGCCGCACAGCTCGTTGAACAGCTGGAGGATTCTCTCGCGGTCGTTAAAGGCATAAAGGAACGGACTAAGCGCCCCGATGTCGAGCAGATACGTCCCCCACCACACCAGGTGGCTCGCCACGCGCTGCAGCTCCATCACGATCAGGCGGAGGAATTCGGCCCGTTCCGGGACCTCCAGCCCCATCATTTTCTCGACGGCATGCACTAACACATAGTTATTCGTCATCGCGGACACGTAGTCCATTCGGTCGGTATAAGGGATAATCTGAGTAAAATTGAGGTTCTCGGCAAGCTTCTCCGTGCCGCGGTGCAGATACCCCATCACGGGGGTCGCTTCTGTAATGATCTCTCCGTCCAGCTTGACGATGATGCGGAAAACGCCATGGGTGCTCGGATGCTGGGGTCCTACGTTCAGCAGCAGTTCCTCGGTCCGAATCATGCCCGGTGTCACACCTCCGAATCCAGCGGCACGTAGTCTTTGCGAAGCGGGTGGCCGACCCAGTCGTCCGGCATCATGATGCGTCTAAGATCGGGGTGGCCGGGAAAATCGATTCCGAGAAGGTCGAAGATCTCCCTCTCGTTCCAATTGGCGGTTTGCCAGATGGGGGTGACGGAAGGGACGGCGGGCCGGTCGCGATCGGTTCGCACTTTCACCGCATAGACGTGGCCGCTGTCCATGCTGAGCAGGTGGTAGACCACCTCCATGTGCGTCTCGTGATCGACCCCGGCTACGTTGCGCAAGTAGTTCGCGTTCAGCTCCGGATGGCCGCGGAACAGCCTCGCCGCCGCCAGCCAGCGCTCGTTCTTCACGACGAGCGTCGGGAGGTGATCGTTAGGCTCGTTAATCGTCGCTTCCTCGACGGCGTCCGCGGCCACGTGTTCCCGCAGCAGCTGGACGGCGCGGTCGAGGCGCGGCTGGTTCGGGGATGGAGGCGGAGGCGGCGCTGCCTCCGCTTCGGGCGCGGCGGCTCCGTCCGCCTTCGCGGCCGCCGGCGGGCTTGCCTTAGCGGCCTGAGCGGCAGCCTGCGCCGCGGCTGCCTTGGCGGCTTCGCGCGCTTCGAGCGCGGCCTTGCGGCGGGCCGCCTTCTCCTCGTCCGTCTCCTTGCGGCGGACGGGAGCCGCTTCCTCCGCGGGCGCGGCAGCGGCGGGCACCGAAGGCGGCGGCTCGCTCGCGGTTCCGGCCGGCTCAGCCGGCGCGGCAGGCGCGGCTTGAGGTGCGCTCTCCGGGGCAGGCGGAACGGCCGGTGCCGGGCTCTCTGCGACGGGCGCAGGCGTGCCGGGAGCCGCAGGAGCGGTTGAAGGCGCGGCGCTCTCTGCGACCGGCTCGGCGGGCGGCGCAGCGACGGGTGCAGGCTCGGCTGGAACGGCTGAAGGCGTGCTCTCCGCGGCCGACTGCGGCGGCGCACCGACGGGTGCCGACGACGGTGCGTCTGGCGCAGGTTCCAATGCGGCTGGCTCGGGTACTTGGGCGGGCTCGACCTTTGCCCCGCCCTCCGGCGCGGCTTCCTTCGCCCCCTCGACCGGCGGCTGTTCTTCGCGCTTCTCCTCTTCGCTCATGAGCCCGTCACCCGCTTCCCGGTCCTGGCTTCGTAGCGGATTTTCTCCTGGAGCTTGTTAATGCCGTAAATCAGCGCCGCCGGATTCGGCGGGCAGCCCGGAATATAAACGTCGACGGGAACGATCTGGTCCACTCCCTTGATAACGGAGTAGGACTTGATATAAGGTCCTCCGGCCGTCGCGCAGGAGCCCATCGCGATGACCCACTTCGGCTCGGGCATCTGGTCGTATAGCCTGCGGAGAAGAGGCCCCATCTTCTTCGTCACCGTGCCCGAGACGATCATCACGTCGGCCTGACGCGGCGAGGTGCGGAACATAACCCCGAACCGATCCAGGTCGTAGTGCGGAGCCCCTGCCGCCATCATCTCGATGGCGCAGCAAGCCAACCCGAAGGTTAACGGCCATAACGAATTGCTGCGAACCCAGCCCTTGAGCGTCTCGATGCTGCCGATGAACACGTTGCGCTCCAGCTCCCGCACGTCCTCGGGCGAGATTTTCGCTAAATCGAATTCCATTGGAACACCTTCTTCCTCCAGGCATAGATGAGTCCGACAAGAAGCAAGCCAACGAATACGACCATCTCGAACAGCGCAAATAGGCCGAGTTGCTTATACGCAACGGCCCAAGGATAGAGGAACACGGTCTCCACGTCGAAAATTACGAACATCAACGCATACAGGTAGTATCTGACGTTAAAGCGAATCTGGCTGTCTCCAACCGGCTCGTTGCCGCTCTCGTAGGTGGTCTCTTTCTCGGTGTTCGGTTTGCTCGGCCGAAGCAGCTTGCCAATCTGCAGCACGACAATCGGGAACACGATGCCAAGTACCAGGAAGATGGTGACAATCACATACTGATTCGCATATTTCTCCACATCATCGCCTCCGGCGAATTGGAATGAAGAGATTGCAGATACTGGGATTTTTGCCTCCACAAATTATAACAAATGAGTCTGGAGGCGTCCATAAAATTAAAGCGTTTACAGGATTCGACAGGGTATGCTTCTACGGCAAGAACCGCCCTCCGGCACTCGACGAATCGATGCGCTGGAGGACGGTTCTTATCGTTAATTAAGCGGTCGGAGTAAAGTCAAGAGTAAGAGTGTACTCTTCTAGATCGCCACTGGCATAGGTAATAGCTAGCTTTAGATTAACGACAGTTTCGCTTACGTTGCTGAAATCCAAAATATAGGTTCCGTTTTCTCCGGCTTTAATGATGCCCGAATTATTCGGATCGGACAGATAAGCTGCCAAAGCGTAATATCCTTCATCGGCGAAATTGAGATGTAGCTGATTCTCACCTGATTGGGTAGCCGGATCGATGTGAGCCGTCCAAGAACGACTTGCCGAGTCATAAGGGGATACGACGATTCCATCTCCTGCTTCGAACTGCGGATTAAGCCGCTCGTACATTTTGTAGAAGATCGTAATGAACGGTTGGAACGTCCGCCCTGCCACGTCCGACATATATAAAGTGTATCGGTTGATGTTACGGTCAAGCAGAAGTTGGTACGTCCCTTCGTCCGTCGGCGTAATCGACTGGGAATCGAAATCGTCGTACAGTTCGTCCAGATAGACTCGATCCGTATCGAAGTTGAACGCCGCGAGCTGAATCGTATCGTCCGTTACCTCATCCATGGGTCTCCAATACATATATCCGTTTTCGTAGATATCCGCGGCGTTTGGTCCATCTTCCGAATCGAAGCTCGCCACTAGTTCCGGGGTTATGTCTCCAACGATAGCATAAAGGTAAATTACCTCCGTGTACTCGCTCGGCGCGGTCACGTACAAGTAATACTCATTATACCCAGGCTGTAGAGTCAACGTATAATTGCCGCTTGCATCCGCCTCGAGATAGCCGTTCTCAACCGATGCCAACGATACGGAATATCTTTCTTCCAGGTCCAAATGGAAGACCAGGGAGGTCGTTTCCTCATTCATAGCCGTAAAGTATGCGACATCGTTTGTAGCGGTCCAGTTGTGCGCGACATCGTTGGCGTCCTTCAGCGACCAACCCACAATTCCGTTCGGAAGCCCGTTCGAAGGCTCCTCCGTTTCCTCGAAATTCAGGAAGATCGGATACAAGTACCGATTACCCGCCGTATCCTTCGTTACCAAATAATAACTTGCAGTATAACCCGCTCCGGTCCCCAAAGGATCCATGCTTAGCGAATACTCGTTTGTACCTTCAGCAATCAGCTTGCCCCAAAAATCATATAACGCCGAGGTGGAGCTTTCCTCAAGATTGAAAGAGATAGTGACATTATCGGTGTGAGCCGGCAGATAAGCGAACCAGTTTTTTGACCAATAACCGCTTGTGCCCAGGGAAGCTTCCACCGTCTCATCGTTCCCGTAATGCACGACCATATCCGACACGGTGACATTAGAGGTCCAATTTCCTTCGCGAATCAGATGGAACTCGTAAGATGCGGAACGCCCGTATTGATCCGAGACAGTGAGCTCATATACGTTGTCGCCTTCGGGAACCGGAGTTCCGCCCGGAGCAAAATCGAATTGATCGATAGGAATTCCATCGATTTCGTATGTGTAATCCGATTCCCACGGTTCCTCCAAATACACTCGTGACGCTCCGCTGTACTCCATCCATACGTTCCAATAAGTGCCTCCGAAGTCGCTTAGATTGCTCCCAACATAATTTCCCGGCGAGCTCTCATATTTCATGGTTAGGTAAACATACGGAGGCTGCTCAAGCTGAACCTCATAAACTACGGAATGTCCAACCTCATCCTTAAGGACGACGAACGCCGAATCGTAAATCGAATGGATAGGCAGGATGAAGGACCCTTCGTACGAAGTTTGCTCCGCCCACTCCAATTGTCCATTCGGATTCCAGTAGAGCACCCCGATTAAAGACTCGAGATCGTTAACGGACGGAGTGAGCACCATTTCGCTGGCAGCATTAGGTGCTAACCATCCGGAGAAGGTCAACGCTTCTTCCGACGGAGCAAACCCCACGTCCATAGTCGTCTCGCCTTCATAAGTACCGCTGACACCCGTCATCTGGAGTCCGTCCGGAATCTCCGCCCCGGCGTAAACATGCAGCGTGTAAGTAATAGCGGTTTCTCCCGTGAGAGGGTCCAGCAGATTAAATAGAATTTCGTTCCAGCCATCCTCGACATTGGCATAATAACCGTCACCCGCGAATAGGATTTCCCCATTCACCATGATTTGCATATTATTGATTCCAAAGCTTGGGTCGGGATAAAGAATCAACCGATCGTCCGAATCCTCTTGGAAGGCGACAGCGCTCAGTTCCGTTCCGGTTGCGTTAACCGGCATTGGCGTGGAAACCGTACCGTAGTCCATAGCCAAGCCTAGTTCGATCAGCTGTGGCGTTCCGATATATACGGTCAACTTTATCTTTACATATCTTCCATCTTTGAGATTGTAATAAACGGTTGCTTCATTCTCTCCGTCGTGCCATTGATCCTGTTGAATGGCAAAGTAGCCTTGGGACAGGTCGAAATAAGTATCGAACGCTTCCAGCTCGGCAGAGTCAACATCTACCACATTGCTATCGAATCCAAAATTCACTTCGAAGGTTGCCGGAGCCGATTCGAAGGAGAGAACGTAATCATACTTCACAAACGAATCGTCTGAATTCTCGTCAACGAGGATCCAATTCACCGTAGATTCATTTGCCGTAGTAGTCCAGCTAAGAACTCCTTCCGGCAAAGGCGCCTGACGGGTGACCGTAATCGTATAAGTCTCCGTCGTTTCCCCGTCTTCCGCCGTCACTACGATCGTTATCGTGTTCAGGCCAACTTCCAGCGGTACCGTCACTTCTACTCCGCTAGCCGCTTCGCTGTCGTTCACCGTCAGCATTTCGCTTCCATCCACGAACGGCGTCACCACGATCGAGGCCACTTCATTTCCAACACTCATCGTGTAGCTCGTCGTCGTCGGGCTGAAGTCCGGGCTCAATACTCCGCCGCTCACGCTCAGCCCGCCCAGTCTTGCTTCCGGTCCATGACGTTCCACCGTGATCGTGTACGTCTTAGTAGACGATTCGTCTTCCGACGTTACCACGACCTCGATGATGTTTGCCCTTTCGCCATCAAGGGTCACTTGTCCGCCTGCGTCACTCCCATTATGAAGCAATCGAACTCCCGCATTCGAATCGGATGCCGTGAAGCTTACGTTCACGTACTCAACGTCGTTCGCGACTTGGATAGTATAATCCGTAACCGACGAAGAGAATGGCGTATCGAAATCATAGCCTTCCACGCTCAACCCGCTCAAGGTGGAGACAGAGGACTTATGCAATACGGTGATCGTATATTCTTTCGTCGTCACTGCGTCTTCCGACGTTACGATAACCGGAATCGTCGTGCTGCCTTCGGCATTTAACGTCACTTTCGCTTGAAGTCCGCTTTGTGCCGGTCCCCCATTGATCGTAATTTTCGAAGTAGCGGCCGCACTCGCCGTTACGTATAGCAGTTCAACCCCCTGTTCCACCTTCACGGTATAGTCTAGAATGCTCGCGTCGAATGAAGGGCTGAACGTTCCTTCCGACACCATCAATCCCGTAAGACTCGCATCGCTTGATGCCGCGTTACGCGTTACCGTAATCGTATACGTCGTCGTAGACGAGCCGTCTTCCGAAGTAACCGCGATCTCGATGAGGTTGTCGTCTCCTGCTGCAAGAGTTACCGTCGGGCTTTCCGCGACGACGCCGTTCACCTTCAGCACCGCCTCAGACATCTCGTTCCACAGCCAGTAGTCTACCGTTACGATCGTTTCAGAGTACGGAACGCTAAGGGTGTACTCCTCGATATCCGGCGAGAACTCCGGACTCAGGCTATAGCCGGATACGCTAAGTTCACCCAGCTTCGAGTCCGAGGAGAAGCGTTCGACGAAAATGACGTATAAGTCCTCGTTCGTTCCGTCTTCCGATGTGATTTCGATTCGAATCGTATTCTCGCCTTCTTCGAGCGTTACCACATCGCCGGTCGCTTCGCCATTCACGGTTACGATGGCACTTGCATTTTCGCTAAGGAGATAGCTCAGCTTTAAACTCTCTTCCGATGCCGGAATGCGAACGCTGTACGAGTTCCCTTCCATGGGAATCAACTCGTACCCTTCCACGCTTAATCCGCTCAGGCTCGCTTCCGAAGACTTGCGCTCCACCGTAATCGAATAAGTTTGCTTCTGGCCGTTCTGGGCCGTGACTACAACCGTTATTACGGTATCGCCGGAAGAATTCAACGTAACGGGAACGGGAAGCCCGCTCTGAGCCGCGCCGCCATTTACCGTCAACTTCGAAGTCGACACCGCATACGGAGTTACCGAGATCTTAGTTACGTCGTTATTCACTTTTGCCGTATATTCAAGAATCGTCGGGCTGAAACCAGGAGTCAACGTAACTCCATCCGACAGCGCTAATTCGCTTAAGCTAACTTCGCTAGCTGCCGCTTCGCGGGTAACCGTGATCGTATATGTCCGCTTGGTAACGCCGTCGGCCGCGGTAACGGCAATCGTCACCTCATTGCTGCCTACTTGAAGCTCCGAGCCGCCTTTGACGGCGACTTGCGCTGCAGAATCGGCGGCGATCCCTACTACCTCAAGGTTAGTCGTCGTATACGGCACGACTAAACTGTACTCTGCTACATTGGATTCGAAGCCTTCCAGCGACTCTCCATTAATCTTAATGTCGCTAAGAGAAGCGTTGTTAGACGGCACTTCCTCTTCCAAATGAGCATTAAACGTATAAGTCCTCGAGTACCCGTTCAAGGAAGTCGTCAATTGAATCGCGTTGTTGCCCGGCGCCAGCTGGATGCGGTACTCCAACGGCGCGTCCCATTCCGGATCCTCCAGGGCTGCCAAGCGAATAACGCCCGGCAGCACTTCTTGGCCGTTCAGACGGACCGTATACGTCGTGCCGTCGTTCGGCAAAGACAGGGTGAAGCTGCTGTCTTCGTTCGTGAACTCTCCCAGATCGTATTCGTCCTGATCGGGATTGATCGCAAGGCTGCCGTTGCCGAAGCTCAAGCCGATCTGCGTGATCAACGCGCGGTTGACGGTCAATGTGTAGGTCTTCGTCGTCGTTCCGTCTTGAGCCGTTACCAGAACCGTAATCGTGTTGCTGCCCAGAGACAGCGGAACCGATGTGCCCGCGCCGTTGGCCGCTGCAGTTCCGTTCACTTTAACGCTCGAAGCGCCGGCCGCCGTCGGCGTTACCGATATCGCCGCGACGTCATTCGATACGTTGACGGTGTAGGAAGCCGTATCCGGATGGAAAGCGGGGCTCAGAACGCCATCCGACAGAGTCAGGCCGCTAAGCTTCGCGTCGCTGGACGGAGCCGGATTCGACGGGGTCGTCGGCGTCGTCGGACTCGTAGGATTTTTCTGTTCTTCTATCGCCTTTTTAATTTGCTCTAATTTAGCCGCGTTTTCCTGGTTCTGCTTATCCTTCTCTTTCTTTAACTTCTCTAACAACTGATCTTCCGCTTGCTGCTGCTTCAACTTTTTCTGTCTTTCCAGCTCTTGAAGCTGTTGTTCTTTCTGCTTCAGCAGCTCTTGTTTCGCTTTCTCTATTTGCGATATGATCAGAACTTTATTCTGGAACTCGATAATCTGTCCGATCATTTCCTGCGCTTTTTGAAGGATTTTATTGATTTCCTCCAGCGGGATCGATCCCGAGGATACGATCTGATTGATTAAGGCCCCGATCAAATTCTCGAAATTAGCGCCTACCACATCGAGGTTCGATCCCAACTGCTCGGGCAGGCCGCCGCCTTTCAACTTTTCCAGCAGCTGTTGATTTTCCTCGTCGATCTTCTGCTTGCTTTGAATAATAGCCTGGAGAATACTCGGAGAAACGACCGGCGCAAGCAGCTCCAGGTTCACGATGGAGACTTGACTGCTCAGTTCGCCCGGGTTGGTATTCGGACTCATGATGATTTGGTTAGTCGGATAGACGAGGATGGACCCCGGCGTGCTTCCGCTAATAACGGTCCCTGGCGCAGTAGGCAAGGAAATAGCGTTTGGCAGCTGCCCGCTTCCCAAGATGGTCCCCGGAGGAGCCACTTCCACGATACCCGCGAAGACGGAAGTGTTCGTCGTTCCCGATAAGGGATTAACCGTGACCAGGAAGTTCGTTCCCCGCACGCCCATGATCGCCGTCGGCGTCTCGACTTGGAATTCGTCGTCCTTGTTCTGGATCGATTTGACGTCGGACCAAGCCGTGCCCTTCAGCATGCTGACCTTCGTCACCGTGCCGTCCTTGCTCGTGAGCTTGGAGAATTTCAGCGTCGTGTCGGCGTCTACCGTCATCGTATCGTCGGAGGACGTGCCGTTGGAGAACTGCAGCGTCGCGGAGCCGTTCGATCCCGTGAGCAGCATGTCTCCCTGATTCAGGTTTAACTTCTTAAAAGCACGGATCTTCTTGCTCCCGCCCGACTTCTGCACCTGGACATCGCCGGACATGTCGCTGATGATCGCAACCCGCGACGAAGCGGCCGCCTGCGAATCGTTCGCGAACGTTCCGAGCACGGGCAAGGCGATCAGCAAGAAGACCAGTGCCTGGATGGATACCTTCCTTAGCATTCCAATGCCAACTCCTCTCATTTTACGAGGTGAACCTTTGACTCTATCAATCATTGAATTCTCTTATTGGAAAATAGGGCTGCGAATAACGACGACGGAAGAAGCGGAATCCCATTGGATATCCAGGCCGGCTTCTTCGGCGAAGAACCGAACCGGCACGAACAATCTTCCCTGCTTGGTCGCCGGAGCGCTCGCCAGCTTAAGCTCGGACTTCGTTCCGTTCTCCGTTACCGACGCGGTCAGCGCCCCGCTCTTGATCTCGTAAACGACTCCGTCCTTCGAGAGCTTGGCCGTCTGCGCTTTGGCGTCATAGCCGACTTCATAGCCAAGCGCTTCGCCGACGCTTCGAAGAGGAAGCAGCGTCGAACCGTTCATCGCGAACGCCGGCACATCCGGCTTAACGAGCTCGCCGTTCAACAGGATTTGGATCGTGCCGCTCGGCGCGAAGCCTTCCGGCGTCCGATACTTCTCGAGCACCCGGATCTTGTTGCCGCTCTCGTCCGCGATCGCAAGCCGTCCATCCGCCAGGACGGCGACGTCCGTCGGATGATCGAAGTGGGCCGCATACGTTACGCCGTCATTCGAACCGAACTCCGTCCCTTCCCCGGCCAACGTCGTGACCTTTCCGTCCTTCAGAAGACGTACCGCATGGTTCAGGCTGTCCGCGATGACAAGCGTTCCGTCCGGGGCGAGAGCCAAGCCTTCCGGAGCGTTGAAGCGCGCCGCGCTTGCCGTTCCGTCCAGGTAGTCTCCTTCGGCATACAGGCTGTCGCTCGCATACGAAGGCTTGCTTCCGGCCACGGTCGTCACCGTACCCGCCGCGAAATCGATATAGCGAATGACTTGATTCCCTCTATCGCTGACGTAAAGATTGCCTTTATTGTCCAGAACTAGACCGCTCGGCTCGTTAAACTTGGCCGTCGCGATCGGTCCGTCCGCATAATCTCCGGAAGCCTCGACGACATCGGCGGCCAGCTCCACGATCCTCGTCGAAGGCGCCGTGAGCGTCGTCACCGTTCCGTCCGGAGCGATCTTGCGGATCGTATGATTGAGCGTATCCGCTACGTACACCGTACCGGAAGCGTCTACCGCCACATCCGACGGATAATAGAAGCGGGCTTTGCTTCCTTGCCCGTCGTCGTCCCCGATACGCCCGTCACCGGCAAGAGTCGTGACCTGACCGTCCGGAGTTACTTTGCGGACCGCATGATTGGACGCATCGGCCATATAGACGTTGCCGGCAGCGTCGACGGCCAACCCGGACGGCTCGTCGAACGCTGCCTTGGCCAGCTCGCCATCCTGATAGGCGCCGACCGGCAGGCCCGATTCGTCATATTCCAGGATTATTCCGCCATAATAAGAGACGGCGGTCGCATTCAACGCGCGCAACAGATGATTGCCGGTATCCGCCGCCAGAAGACGTCCGTCCGGAAGCTGGACGATCGAGCGGGGATGGAATAAGGTGGCTTCCTTCAAGGCACCGTCGTCGGATCCCCATTTGGATTGCCCCGTCCAGGTATTCACTTCGTACAGTCCGGCCGCAGCCGTCCAGCCCGCGTCTTGCGCGGCCGCTCCCGCCGACGCCGCGATCCCCGAGGAGATAAGCGTCGCCCCTAGGAAGACCGACCATGCCTTTCTTTTTAACTTCATTTTCTCGTCCATCCTCTCGTACTCTATTGGAAAACCCATATCCAAATAGGTTTGGTTCTTCGGTCGCTGCCAGAAATAGGACATACCGCACTTTAGTATACCTAATTTTGGAGGATTTTTGTTGATTTTGTCTACTAACGATCGTTAAAATTTTCAAAAATACGACTTAAGTAATAGAAAGCAAAAAAGCTCTCCCCAACGGATCGAAATCCGCCGGAGAGAGCCTCTTCTCTGCGCCTTTTAAATTATGCTTTAACGGGAAGTCCTTTCGCCGTCGCGGTCAGCATCCAGATCTGCTTCTGCAGCTCCTCGATATGGCCGTTAAGCATGTCCGTCGTCACGGAATCTCCTGCTTCGTCGGCCATCTCGCCCGTCTCCTTCAAGCTGTCGACGACGGTCCGGAAGTCCTTGATGACGGACTCCAGCATGTCCTCCGCCGTCTTCTCCTTGCCCGCCTCGGTCAGCATCGTCTGGTCCAGATACTGCTTCAGCGTGGAGATCGGCTTGCCTCCGAGCGCCAGAATCCGTTCCGCCACCTCGTCCAGCGAAGTCCCGGCGTAATCGTACAGCTCCTCGAACTTCGCATGAAGCGCCAAGAAATTAGGGCCCGTTACGTACCAGTGATAATGATGCAGCTTCGTGTAAAGAAGATTCCAGTCCGCCAAATGAATGTTCAGCCTGTCCGTTACTTTCGACATAATGGAACACCCTCCTTTAAAGCTTCGTTCCCGATTAACTTACCCATTCGGGACCCGAATCAATCAGAGGCTGCTCCTAGCCGTTCGGCCAGATGGGCCGCGATCTTCCTTCCATGAAACCTGCCGCTCTCGATAAAGATCTCATTGGCATCTCTTCCGGTCGATACCACGCCCGCAAGATACAGCCCCGGAACGTTGGTCTCCATCGTCTCCGGGTCGTGAGTCGGGGGAATGATGCCGTCCGGCGCTTCGATGCCCATGGCTCTCAGAAAGCCCCGATCCGGCCGAAACCCCGTGAGAGCGAGAACGAAGTCGGCCTGCACGACCTCGGATGACGCCTCCTCCGAAGCCGTCTCTATTTTCACCCAATCGGATCCGATCTCGACCACCCGGCTCATGAGCTTCAATTCGATAAGCCCTTTGGCTACCTTGCCGTCGAAGACCGGGCGTACCCATGGCTTGATGTTCGCGGAGACCGATTCTCCCCGATACACCACCGTCACCTTCGCCCCGACCCTTTCCAGCTCGAGCGCGGCGTCGACCGCGGAATTGCTTCCTCCGATTATGGTCACTCTCGTGCCGGCATACGGATGAGCTTCGCGGAAGAAATGCGTCACGTGGGGAAGATCCTCGCCGGGAATTCCTATCCGGTTCGGATGATCGAAGTAGCCGGTCGCAATGACGACGGCGCGCGCAGCCGTCTCGACCGCGTTACCCGACCGCCCGACGGAAGCAACGACGAAGCCGTCTCCCTTGCGCTCCACCCCCGTCACTTTCTCGTATCGCCGAATTCGCAGCGCCCTTCTCTCCGACACCATCCGATAGTAGTGCAAGGCTTCCAGCCGCGTCGGCTTCTCCGCCACCGTCGTGAACGGTACTCCCGCGATCTCGAGCAGAACCGACGTGCTAAAGAACTGCATGTTCGTCGGATAACAGGTAATGGAGTGAACGATATTTTCTTTCTCGATAATGAGCGGGTCGAAGCCCCGGTCCTGCAGCTCCGCCGCCGCCGACAAGCCGCATGGACCGGCTCCGACGATAACGACTTGTTCCATGTGACCGCCTCCAGATAGTATGGCAAAATCGCCGAGAAGCGCGATTTCCTTTAACAGGAATTCGCTTCTCGGCGATTCGGATGAGATCTATTATTGTCCGGACGTTTGAATACGCGTAAGCGCACGTTGCAGAGCAAGCTCGGCTCGCTTATGGTCGTACTGCTCGTTCTTGCTGGCGAGACGCTGTTCGGCGCGTTCCTTCGCTTGGCGGGCGCGGGAGAGGTCGATGTCCGCTCCTTGCTCCGCCGCTTCCGCGAGAATAACTACCTTCTCCTTGCGCACTTCCATGAAGCCGCCATGAACGGCGATCAACTCTTCCGAGTTGCCCTTCTTGACGCGGATCGGCGCAATCTTCAAAGGAGTTACCATGGGAACGTGGTTAGGCAGAACGCCCAGCTGTCCGCTGACGCCATTGGCGATAACCATGTTGACGTCTTGCTCGTACACGATACGCTCCGGCGTGACAATCTCGAGCCGTAAGGTGCTCATTGGTATTCCTCCTTAGCGGCGGATTAGAGCCCTGCTGCGAGCTTTTTCGCCTTCTCGACGGCATCTTCGATCGTACCGACGTTGTGGAACGCCGGTTCCGGAAGATCGTCGTGCTTGCCTTCAAGAATTTCTTTGAAGCCGCGTACCGTTTCTTTAACCGGTACGGCCAGCCCCGGGATGCCGTTAAACGGAGCGGCAACGTGCAGCGGCTGGGACAGGAACAATTGAACGCGACGCGCGCGAAGCACGACGAGCTTGTCGTCCTCGGACAGTTCGTCCATCCCGAGGATCGCGATAATATCTTGAAGCTCCTTGTAGCGCTGCAGCAGCTTCTTAACGGCTTGAGCAACGTTGTAGTGCTCTTCGCCGACGACTTCCGGAGTCAGAATCCGGGAAGAGGAAGCGAGCGGGTCGACGGCCGGGAAGATACCCATTGCCGCGATGTTACGCTCCAGGTTCGTCGTGGAATCCAAGTGCGCGAACGCGGTAGCCGGAGCCGGGTCGGTGTAATCGTCCGCCGGTACGTAGATCGCTTGAATGGAGGTAACGGAACCTTTCTTCGTGGAAGTGATCCGTTCTTGCAATTGACCCATCTCCGTAGCGAGCGTCGGCTGGTAACCTACGGCCGAAGGCATGCGGCCCAGCAGGGCGGATACTTCGGAGCCCGCTTGCGTGAAGCGGAAGATGTTGTCGATCAGCAGAAGCACGTCGCGGCCTTCTTGGTCGCGGAAGTACTCGGCCATCGTCAGACCCGACAGAGCGACGCGAAGACGCGCGCCCGGAGGCTCGTTCATCTGGCCGAAGACCATCGCGGTCTTGTCGATAACGCCGGAATCGGTCATTTCGTGATAGAGGTCGTTACCTTCGCGGGTACGTTCGCCAACGCCGGCGAATACGGAGATACCGCCGTGCTCGGAAGCGATGTTGTGGATCAGCTCTTGCAGCGTAACCGTCTTGCCGACGCCCGCTCCGCCGAACAGACCGACCTTACCGCCCTTGGCGTAAGGAGCGATCAAGTCGATAACCTTGATGCCGGTCTCCAGCATTTCTTGTTGCGTGGACAGCTCTTCGAAGGAAGGAGCCTTGCGGTGGATCGGATTCGTCAGCGAGCGATCTACGTCGCCTTTGCTGTCGATCGGGTCGCCAAGCACGTTAAATACGCGTCCCAGCGTAGCCGGACCTACCGGAACGGCGATCGGCTTGCCGGTGTCGACCGCTTCCGTGCCTCTTACCAGGCCGTCCGTGGACGACATGGCGATGGCGCGAACGAGGTTGTCGCCCAGGTGCTGAGCGACTTCAACCGTCAGCTTAACCTCTTTGTCGCCGGTTTGATGAATTTGGATTGCGTTCAGAATGTCCGGCAGATAGCCATGATCGAACTCGATGTCGACTACCGGGCCCAAGACCTGAACGATACGTCCCTTGCTCATTCGTGTCCCTCCTGTAACTTCGTTATGAACCTCTATATCCGTTAACTGATCGCGTTCGCGCCGCCGACGATTTCCGTGATTTCTTGGGTAATCGCCGCTTGGCGAGCACGGTTATAGTGCAGGGTAAGCTCGTTGATCATCTTCGTCGCGTTCTTCGTCGCGCTGCTCATAGCGGTCATACGCGCGCCGAACTCGCTCGCCTTGTTCTCGAGCAGCGAGCTGAACACGAGAGTCTCCGCGTACTTCGGCAAGAGGACGTCCAGGATCGCTTCCGCATCAGGCTCGTATTCGTAGCCCGCGGACAGGGAGGAATCCTGCTTGTCGAATTGAGAAGCATCCAGAGGAAGCATCTGCTTGATCGTCGGAATCTGCGTCACCGCGTTCACGAAGCGGTTGTACACGACGAAGAGCTCGTCGTATTCGCCGTTCTCGAAGCCGCCCACCGCGGCGGAAGCGATGCTCTTGATGTCCGCGAAGGTCGGGGAATCGGGAGCGCCGATGATCTCTTGACGGATCTCGTACTTGCGGCGAACCAGATAGTCATAGCCCTTCCGTCCGATCACGAACAGAGAGAATTCGTCCTGCGACTTGTGCTTCTCCTTCAGCTTCTCCACGAGCTTCTTCAGCAAGTTCGAGTTCAGACCGCCCGCTTGTCCGCGGTCGGAAGTGATCACCAGATAAGCGCTGCGCTTGACCGGACGGCTCTCGAGCATCGGATGGCTCACGCTGGAGCCGCTCGTCGCGATGCTGGAGACGACCTCCTTCAGCTTATCGGAATAGGGCCTGCTTGCCAGAGCGGCGTTCTGCGCCCGTCTCAGCTTGCTCGCCGCGACCATCTCCATCGCTTTGGTGATCTGCTTCGTATTCTGAGTGCTCTTGATCTTGCTCTTAATCTCGCGCATTCCTTTAGCCATTCATGTCACCACCTTATTGCCGGGCTTCCGCGAAGCGGACGAGCCCGGCGCGAGCTTATTCGGATATTCGTGCCTAGCGGGCTTAAGCCGTCGTGGAGAAGCTCTTCTTGAAGGCGCCGATCGCGTCGACAAGGGCCTTCTCGTTGTCGGAGACCAGGTCTTTGGTATCGCGAATGGAAGCGAGAATCTCGGAACGGTTCGCATCCAGGTATGCCAAGAATTCCTTCTCGAAGCGAAGAACGTCGGCAACCGGGATGTTGTCCAGGTGCCCTCTCGTTACGATGAACAAGGAGACGACTTGGCGCTCCAGCGGCATCGGAACGTTGATGCCTTGCTTCAGGATTTCCAGCGTGCGGATACCGCGGTCGAGACGGGATTGCGTTACTTTATCGAGGTCGGAGCCGAACGCTGCGAACGCAGCCAGCTCGCGATATTGTGCAAGGTCGGTCTTGAGCGTGCCCGCAACCTTCTTCATCGCCTTCGTTTGAGCCGATCCGCCTACCCGGGATACGGAGATACCGACGTTAACCGCCGGACGTTGACCGGAATAGAACAGTTCGGATTCGAGGAAGATCTGTCCGTCCGTGATGGAGATAACGTTCGTCGGGATGTACGCCGACACGTCGCCCGCTTGCGTCTCGATGAACGGAAGCGCGGTCATGGATCCTCCGCCGAGCTCGTCGTTCAGCTTCGCAGCGCGCTCGAGAAGACGGGAGTGTAAATAGAAGACGTCGCCCGGGAACGCTTCGCGGCCCGGAGGACGGCGGAGCAGCAGGGACATTTCGCGGTATGCGGCGGCTTGCTTGGACAGGTCATCATAGATGATCAGAACATGCTTGCCGTTGTACATGAACTCTTCGCCCATCGCGCAGCCGGTGTACGGAGCGACATAGAGAAGAGGGGATGGTTCGGATGCGCTCGCCGTAACGACGATCGTGTAGTCCAGAGCGCCTTGGCGACGCAGGGATTCGACGACGTTACGAACGGTCGATTGCTTCTGGCCGATGGCGACGTAGATACAGATAACGCCATTGCCCTTCTGGTTGACGATCGTGTCAATCGCGATCGTCGTCTTGCCCGTTTGGCGGTCGCCGATGATGAGCTCCCGTTGGCCGCGGCCGATCGGGATCATGGCGTCGATCGCCTTGATGCCTGTTTGCATCGGCTCGTGAACGGACTTACGAGCCATAACGCCCGGAGCGGGACCTTCGACCGGACGGGTCTTCGTCGTCTTGATCGGACCTTCGCCGTCAACCGGTTGACCGAGAGCGTTAACGACGCGTCCGAGCAGCTCTTCGCCGACCGGAACTTCCATAACGCGGCCGGTGCGCTTCACTTGGTCGCCTTCGCGGATGCCCGTAAAAGGACCCATGATAACGACGCCGACATTGCTCTCTTCAAGGTTAAGGGCCATGCCTACCGTACCGTCAGCGAATTCGAGCAGTTCGCCCGCCATCGCGTTCTCCAACCCGTGCACGCGCGCAATACCGTCACTAACTTGGATGACCGTACCGACGTCCACGACTTGAATATCGGATTGATATTGTTCGATCTGTTGCTTTATCAATGTGCTGATTTCTTCAGGCCGGATACTCAATTCGTTCACCCCTGTCTATTTTGCCGACGATTGCAGCGCTTTGTCCAAACGATTCAGCTTGCCGGAGAGACTGCCGTCGTACAACGTGTCTCCGATGCGGACCGTCATGCCGCCCAGCAAAGACGCATCGACCGCATCGTGTACGCGGATCGTCTTGCCGAGCAAAGCGCCGAACTTCTTGGCGATTTGGTCTTTCTCATTAAGCGAAAGCGGTTGTGCGGAGGTTACGTAAGCATCCGCGCGTCCCAGCGCGGCGCTGGCCACCTCAAGGTACGCTTGATATACCGCGGGCAATTCGCTCTGGCGTCCGCGCTCGATGAGCAGGCTTACCAGATTCAGTACGGACGGAAGAAGGGTTCCGGCGAACGCATTGCTGACGACGCCGATCTTCGCTTCCGCCGGAATGTTAGGAGCCGCGAGAACCGCGCTGAAAGGCGCGTTGTTCTGCAATTCCTTGACGAGGAGCATCAATTGAGTCTCCGCTTCGGCGATCTGATTCTGCCCTCTCGCAACATCGAAGATCGCTTTGGCATAACGCTTCGCGACTACGTTGCTGCGGCTCATGGCTTCGTCCCTACCTCTTGCAGGTATTTATCGACGAGTTCACCTTGAGCCTTCTCGTCCACTTGCTTCTCGATAATCTTCGAAGCGATCTTGACGGACAAGCCCGTCACTTCGGATCTCAGGGCGGCAACCGCCTTGTTCTTCTCGCTCTCGATCTCGCGCACCGCTTCGTTCTTCAGACGGCTGGATTCTTCGCGCGCGGCATTGACGATCTCGTCCGCTTGCTTGGAGCCCGTAGTCTTGGCTTGCTCGATAATGTCGTAAGCTTCCTTGCGGGCTTGCTGCAGGGATTGCTTCTGCTCTTCCAGGAACTTCTCCGATTCGAGGCGATTCTTCTCCGCGTTGTCCATCTGCTCTTGAACGAGCAAACGGCGTTTCTCCATGATTCCAAACAACGGCCCAAAAGCAAACTTATTGAGCAGCCAGTAAAGAATCAGGAATGCCACGATCGCGTATACAAACGATTCCCAATGTAAGGACATGGTCGCACTCCTTTCCGTTACTTATGCATCTGTTCAAAAAACGATGGCGTGGAGGGCTTTGGCCTTCCCCGCCATGATTTCGTTTGCTATAGGCTTAGCTGAAGAACGCCAGGAAGCCGATAACGACGCCGATGATCGGCACGACTTCGACGATACCTACGCCGATAAACATCGTCGTTTGAAGCTTGCTTGCGCTTTCCGGTTGACGAGCGATACCTTCAACCGTCTTCGATACAATCAGACCGTTACCGACGCCAGCGCCGATAGCGCCCAAACCTACTGCGATTGCAGCTGCCAATACGTTCATATCCATTGTGTAAATCCTCCTCAGAAAATGGGTTTGATTTTATAGCGGCCTTGTGAAGCCATCATGGGCAACCGAGGCTTAGTGCGCGTGTTCAGCGTGCTCTTCGTCATCGTGGATAGCCGCTTGCGAGATGTACACCATCGTCAAGATCGTGAACAGGAACGCTTGGATCGCCCCGACGAAGATACTGAAGCCTTGCCATACGATCATGAACGGCGTTCCGATTACCCCCAACATAAGGATCGTCGCGATGAGCACTTCGCCGGCAAAGATGTTGGCGTATAGCCGCAATGCCAAGGTAACCGGCTTCGCGATCGTCTCGATGATGTTGAGAGGGAAGAAGAACCAGAACGGCTGGAAGTAGTGTTTGATGTAGTGTTTGCGATTCATCTTAAGTCCCAGGAAATGCACCAGAACGAATACGATGAGCGCGAGTCCTCCGGTGACGCTTAGGTCGGCCGTAGGAGACTTCCACCAAGCCAGCTCCACTTCGCCTTCGTGTTCGTCCAACATCTCTTGCGAGACGAAAGTATCCGTATGATGATGTTCCGTCACGATCCCGAAAGGCAAGCCCAACAGGTTCGAGATGAAGATGAACATGATCAGCGTCATACCGAGCGCGAGGAACGGACGAACTCTCTTGAGCGGCATCGTGCTCGCAATGGTCGAATGAACGAATTCAACCACCCACTCCATAAAGTTCTGAAGCTTGGAAGGATTCTCAACCGACAGTTTGCGAACAGCCAGCTTTGCTAGAACGAAAGTGACGATTGCCGACACCGTGATTGCGATAAAGGTAGCGATATCGATATGCAATCCAGCGACTTCTAGCACGGGAAATTCATGCATGCTGTATTGTTTCCCTCCTTTCCGTCAGGTATCATTTTTCCGGTTGCCCGCGTAAGCGAGCACCAGGGTAACGATAGGCATGAAGAAACAAGACAGCAGTACGGAAGGCAGATGGAACGTTTCCGGGTACTTGTAAGCCACCATGGCTACAAGCAGAACCGTAGCCAATCGACTCGCCAGTCCTAGACTCGCTTTGCGGGGAGCATTCGGATTGTTCGTGAAAACGGTTCCGATCATGTCTACCCTTCTGCGAAGCATCATCCCATTGATAACGCTCGCAACGACTCCCAGAATAACCCCCGCCGCGTAGATTCTCCAATCGGGCAGGAACGCCCAAACTAGGAAACACGCCGAGAGGAAGAAGGTTGCGATTCGGATAGACTTCCGCAACAGCTCATTCATCATGATTCTCCAAGACCTTCTTGACAAGCAGGATTGCCGACCAGATCCCTACTCCGAAGCCTATCAGAATCCCTCCGGCTTGCCAGCCGCGAGTTCCTCCGATCCAACCTCCGACCCAGTAACCCACCAAAGCGCACATTGCGACTTGGAATCCTAAGGCGCCCATTAATCCTAGCGCTCTCCACGGATTGTCTCCCTTGCCCTTATCTTTCATCTTTTGTACCCCTGTCAATCCTCATACATTTTATCGGAGGGCTAGTTCCTTGTCAATTGAGCTTCCTTTGAAAAAAACCTGAAAACCCTTGTCAAACCTAGATTTTTTCCTTCGATAAACCATACAGTCTCACTGTATGCTGTGATGTTCAAGGGTTTTCGCAATAGTCGCGATGCTTTATGAACATTTTGTGAATTTGACTTTGCCCCTTTATTTAATCTCTTCGGTCGGACAAAGTCAAATCCCAGCTGTCTTTGTCGGGATGTGGACAGGCTCTTCGACGGGGAGTCGAACGGCGCCGTCGTCCTCTATTCAAACCCGAAAGTTATCCGGCCGAGGGCCTCGTCCGAAATGGTGCAGAATCGCCTGGGCGATCCTCTTCGAAGCTTGTCCGTCACCGTACGGGTTGGCCGCGCGGCTCATGCGGGCATAAAGCTCGCCGTCGGTGAGCAGCGCCTTCGCTCGGTTGTACACGTCCTCCCCGTCCGTCCCTACCAGCTCCAAGGTGCCGGCTTCGATTCCTTCCGGCCGTTCCGTCGTCTCTCTCAGAACGAGAACGGGCACTCCGAACGAAGGAGCCTCTTCCTGCAAGCCTCCCGAATCCGTCAGGATCAAGTGCGCGTGCGGGTAGAAGTTATGCAGCTCCACGACGTCCAAGGGATCGATCAGCTTGATTCGCGGATGGTCCCCGAGAATGCGCTGCGCGGGTTCCTTGACGGCCGGGTTCGGATGAACCGGATAAACGATCGCGATGTCGTCGAACTCGTCGGCGATTCTCTTCACCGCCTCGAAGATCCGGCGATGCGGCTCGCCTTGGGATTCCCTGCGGTGCGCGGTCATCAGGATAAGCCGCTTGCCCTTCGCCCAATCGAGCACCGGATGGGAGAAGTCCTCCCTGACCGTATATTGGAAGACGTCCGTCACCGTGTTGCCCGTGACGTAGAGGTTCTCCTCGGGCTTGTTCTCCTTGCGCAGGTTGCCCGCCGACCAATCCGTCGGGGCGAAGTGCAGGTCCGCCAGGACGCCGGTCAGCTGGCGGTTCATCTCTTCCGGGTAAGGGTCCAGCTTGTTCCACGTCCGCAGCCCCGCCTCGACATGCCCCACCTTGACCTGCTGCAGGAACGACGCGTAGCTCGCCAGGAACGTCGTCAGCGTGTCCCCGTGAACGAGGACGAGATCCGGCTTCGCTTCCTTCAGGACGGGCTCCAGTCCTTGCAGAACGCGAACGGTGATCTCGCCCAGCGTCTGCTGCTTCTGCATGATGTCCAGATCGTAGTCCGGCTTGATCTTGAATACCTCCAGCACTTGGTCCAGCATCTGGCGATGCTGGGCCGTCACGCAGACGATCGGCTCGATCTGTCCCGGATACTTCTGCAGCTCCAGAATGAGCGGAGCCATCTTGATGGCTTCCGGCCTTACGCCGAATATCGTCATCACTTTAATCGCACTCACGTCGGTTGTCTCCCCCAACTATCCCGGTCTCCCGGTTACTTAGTCCCGTATAATCGGTCGCCTGCATCGCCGAGACCCGGAACGATGTAACCGTGATCGTTCAGATACTGGTCGAGAGCCGCAACGTATATATCGATGTCCGGATGCGCGTCCTGCACCGCCTTGACTCCTTCCGGAGCCGCGATCAGGCAGACGAGCTTCGTCGGACGGCAGTTTCTCTTCTTCAGGGCTTCGATCGCCGCGTTGGCGGAACCTCCCGTCGCGAGCATCGGATCCAGCACGATCAGCTCCCGCTCCGTGACGTCGGACGGTACGCTGAAGTAATATTCCACGGGCAACAGAGTCTCCGGATCGCGGTAAAGGCCGATATGGCCGACCTTGGCGGACGGAATAAGCTTCAGCATGCCCTCCACCATTCCGAGCCCCGCGCGCAGGATCGGGATCAGACCGAGCATACGGCCCGCCACGACCTTTCCTTCCGCTTGGGAGACCGGCGTCTCCACCGTTACCGTCTCAAGCGGGATATCCCGGGTTACCTCGTAAGCCATTAATGTCGACAGCTCATCCACCAATTCGCGGAATTGCTTGGTGTCGGTATTTTTGTCGCGCAGAAAAGTCACTTTGTGCTGGATCAACGGGTGATCGCAGATGATAAAACGACCCAAAAGATTCTCCCCTTCCGTTCTTCTTGCGTGTCCATTATATCATTGTCTCCCTGGGTTCGCACTCTATCCTTATCAGTCTTCCATGCCGCGGCGAAGGACGCCGGAAACCAGTCGCTCCCTTCTCTCTATCTATGATACAATCGAAGAAGTAAACCGCTTAATCTAAGTTGATAGCGCTTCCAATGACATGGCGCACAGAAGTCTATTGAAGACTTTCCAGGCGCGGGCGGATAGGTCGAACCCAGGGAGGAATGAAATGCTTCGCAATTGGTATTTTCGGTTAATGGTGTCCTATTTCCCGATCGTTCTCCTCACTTTCTTCATTATAGTCTCCTCTTCCTTTCTCGTCGTCAACGAGATTTCCCGTACGGGAACCGAGAAGGCGGACGGGATCGCGACGGAATACGTGATCGACAGCCTCGAGCAAGCTGCCCAGGATATCGAGACGGCGCTCTCGAACGAGGCGGTCAAGAATGCCGCGTACTACTCCTACCTGAACCGCTCGGAAGAACGCGACGTCAAGTACGGCGTCGTTCGCAGCCTGGCTTCCCTCGTCAAGAACAACGAACTGATCGACTCCGCTTATTTGTACCGAGCCTCGGACGGAGCCGTTCTTACCGAGAATGGGCAAATCTCCCTTGACCTGTTCTCCGATCGCCCCTTCCTGGAACAAGCTTGGGACAACCGGAGCTTCCGCGGCTGGTCTCCCGTTCGGACATACAAGGAATCCGCCAACGAGCCGGCGGTCAAGGTCATCACTTTGTACAAGAGCGCTCCGCTCCCGTTCGGCAGCGAAGGGCTGCTCGTCGTGAACGTGAACCTCTACGGCCTGGAGACGATGATCGGCGGCATGACGAACCACGACTTATCGTTCCTGAGAATCGCCGATTCCGCCGGCCAACAGGTTTATCCTCCCAATAACGGGGAAGCACGGGCCGATTCGGGCAAGGTCCTCACGACGGCAAGCTCGGAATCGCTCGGCTGGACGTTCAAGAGCGGCATCCAGCATTCGCAGCTGTTCGGCTGGGTATCGGTCGTCTCTTATGTCTGGATAGGAATCGCGGTGCTGACGCTCGTCGCCGCCTTGCTTTATGTCGTCTGGATCTCCAAGCGCAACTACAAGCCGATCCAACTGATGATGAGCCGGATCCAGACGCTTCAGTTCCAGAGCGACCGCTCGCCCGTCAAGATGGACGACCTGTCGCGCATCGACCGCGCGCTGGAAGACCTTATTCATCAATCGGTCGATTACGAGCAGCAGCAGCGGGAGAATTTGATCATCGAACGCCGGCAGCTGCTGTTCGACCTCGTAAACGGAGGGTTATCCAAGCAAGGGAACGAGCGCATCCGGAAGCTTCGGCTCCTGCCCGACGAAGGCGAATTCGTCGTCGTCGCCGTTCGGCTGAACCGGCACGAAGAATTCTGCGCGAACAACACGCCAAGCGAGCAAAACATGCTGAAGTTCGCGCTCGGCAACGTGATGCAGGAGGTGCTTCGCGACAACGGACTGGAAGGCTGGGGGGAATGGCTGGCTCCGGACCGGATGGTCTATGTGCTCGCCTCGACTCCGGACCGTCCGGATTTGAAGTCTCGGGCGAGAGCGGGAGTAACCGTCGCGGGGGAATGGATCGAGAGTCATCTGCGCCTATCCTTATCCTTCGCTATCGGAAGCGTCGCGGGGCGCTGGTACGGCGTTCCCTCCTCTTATAGGGATGCGCTCGCCGCCCTGAACCGGAGAATCTCGATCGGCCACGGCTTCATGACGGATATAGACGACGTACCGAGCGAACAGCAGCCCGAGATGTTCAAGTACATGCAGCTGTGCGCCGATTGCGTCCAGGACTTCCGCCTTACGAACGAGAGCTGGCGCGACCGTCTCGACCAGATCTTCCGGGAGATGGAGGCCGACGCCCCGAAGGACGAGGACGTTCATTCGTTGATGAGACTGCTGCTTCAGACGCTCGGCCGCGAGCTCAAGGGGCTGTCCGACAGCCTCCGGGATTGCTTCGAGGGCGAATTGGCGACGAAGTGGGCGGACAGGCTCCATTCCGCCACGTCGCTGACCCAGATGGAATCCCTGTCGCTTGAGTATTTGAACGAGATCTACAGAACCTATGTCAGCGTCAGCGAGACGAAGAGCTACCGCGCCATGATCGCGGAAATTCGCAGCTATATCCAAGAGAACTTCGCCGATCCGGATCTATCGCTTAAGCACCTCAGCGATCGCTTTCAGATTACGGGCAAGTACGCCAGCTACCTGTTCAAGCAGGAATACGACATGAAGTTCGTCGACTTCCTCGTCGCTCTCCGCATGCAGCATGCCGAGCATTTGCTCGCGGAGAGCGACGAAACGATCCAGTCGATCGCCATGCAAGTCGGATATGCCAACTCGATTACATTCGGAAGGGTGTTCAAGCGCACGGTCGGCGTCACGCCGGGCGACTATCGGAAGCTGAAGATGATCCCCTCCAACCCTATCTAATTCCAAGACCGGATCTCGCCCCGATTTATCGGGCTTGCGAATCCGGTTTATTGTAGGAATTCAGTGCTGTCCATTCGGCAAAAATCGCATAACGGCGGGCTTTATCCGCTTCGGTTTGTCCATTGGAAACTGGTTTATTGCCGCTCGGTTACGGCGATGACATACTGGGGACATTCCGATTCGGATCGAGTGAAACCGCATTCACGAAAGTCGGATCGAGAGTTGAATTCATAACGAAAAAGGGGATGAACGCATGGTTAAGAAGTTGAACCAACACGGCATGCACAAAAAGACGGCCGGCCTGCTGGCGCTTACTCTCGCAAGCACGGCCCTGCTGTCCGCATGCGGCGGCAACAACAATAACAACGGCGGCGATACCGCAAGCGCGACGTCGGGCTCCTCCTCCGCTCCATCCGGCAAGTCGGTGACGCTGAAGGTCGAAGTGTTCGACCGGGGCAACGCGCCGGACGGCATGTCCATCACCAATAACTACCTAACCAAGTTCGTTCAGGATAACTTCGGCACGCCGAACAATATCAAGCTCGAATTCGTGCCGGTTCCGCGCTCCGAGGAAGTCAACAAGCTGAACGTTCTGATGGCGAGCGGCAGCGATGTTCCCGACATCGTGTTCACCTACGATTCCGGAACCTTCTTCCGTTACGCGCAGCAAGGCGGCCTGACCGACCTTAGTGAGTTGCTTGACCAATACGGCTCCAACCTGAAGTCGTTCCTCGGCGAAGATACGCTCGCTTACGGCGTCGTCGAAGGGACGCAATACGGAATCCCGGCCAAGAGAACCCACTTGGGCAAGTACTCCTCCTTCATTCGAACCGATTGGCTTGACAAGCTCGGCCTTCAGGTACCGAAGACGACCGACGAGCTGTACGACGTGCTCAAAGCATTTAAGGAAAAGGATCCGGGCGGGACCGGCGGCAAGGCGATCCCGCTCGGCATGTCGATCGCCCCGGCCCAATACGAGCCGCTGATCTGGTCGTTCATCCAGCCGACTACGGAAGAGCAAAAGTACACGCTCACGCAGCAGCTTGGCTCCCGCGATTACCCGGTTCTGCTTCCGGGCTTTAAGGATGCGCTGCAATTCATGAACAAGCTGTACAACGAAGGGCTCATGAGCGCCGACTTCGGTCTCGACGAAGACAAGACGAAGCTTGGCCAGGACGTCTCCAACGGCCTCGTCGGCTTCTACAGCGAAGACGACATGAACCCGTTCTACAAGGACGGCACGGTCGACACGCTGAAGGCGAACATTCCGACGGCCGTTCTCTCTTCCGTCGACGTCTACACGAACTCGGAAGGCAAGCATGCCAAGCCGGAGTATGCGCCGGTCGGCATGTACATCATGATTCCGAAAGCGAGCAAGCACGCGGCCGAAGCGGTCAAGTACCTCGACTGGATGGCGTCCGGCGACAACCTGTTCCGGATGCAGAACGGCGTCGAAGGCGAGAACTACAACCTCGTGGACGGCGTTCCGGTCACGATCGCCGATCAGCCGGCCGAATTCAGCAACCGTCTCTACAACCAAGGCGACATGGCGATCATCTCCAACGGCAAGTCGCTCGGCGACGCCGACAAGAACGTCGAAGCTTACGTCAAGGGCATGCCTGAGGCGAACCAGGAAGAGACCCGCAAGGCGATGACGATCTCCCGCACCGACACGATCGCGCCGATCCGCTTCGACGTTCCGGTCGAATCCCAGGCCAAGTACGGAACGACGCTGCTCGACAAGTTCGAAGAGCTTCTCGTCAAGACGACGATGGCGAAGCCGGATCAATTCGAGACCACTTACGAGTCGATGCTGAAGGACTACATGGCCAGCGGCGGTCAAGCGATTCTCGACGAGCGCAAGAAACTGTATGCCGATATGCAAAAATAATCCGGCTTGACGGCCGCGCGTCCGGGAGGAGCCTTGCGGGCTCCTCCTTAGGCGCACTCCCCAGCAGAAGGAGGCTTCACCGCTTTGAATGCGACCCGATATATCCGCCGATATTGGCAGCTGTACGCTCTTCTCGTCCTGCCCGTGCTTTATTTCGCCATCTTCAAATACGGTCCGATGTACGGCGTCATTATCGCGTTCAAGGACTTCAACTTCTTCCAAGGCATCAACGGCAGCGAATGGATCGGCTTCGACGCGTTCCGCGAAGTGTTCGCGATGCGCGACTTCTACAAGACGCTGCGCAACACGCTCATGCTCAACCTGCTCGACCTTATCGTCTCGTTCCCGGCTCCGCTTTTTATCGCCATCATGCTATATGAACTGAGAACCGCCTGGTTCCGGAAGCTCTCGCAAACGATCCTGTACATTCCGCACTTCATCTCCTGGGTTATTATCGGCGGCATCGCCTACCAGGTATTCGGCACCCAGTCCGGGATGCTGAACAACGTCATTACGTCGCTCGGCTTCGACGCCGTGCCGTTCCTGACCGACAAGAACTACTGGCTCGTTACGTATCTCGCCATCGGCGTGTGGCAGAGCGCGGGCTGGGGCACGATCATCTACCTGGCCGCGTTGACCGGCCTCAACCGCGAGCTGTTCGAAGCCGCCGAGGTGGACGGCGCCGGCCGCATGCGCCGAATCTGGAGCATTACGCTTCCGAGCCTCAAGCCTACCATCGTGACCCTTCTCATTATCAATATCGGCCATATGATCTCGATCGGCTTCGACCGGCCGTACGTGATCGGCAATACCACCGTACGCGAATATTCCGACGTCTTGAGCACGTTCGTTTACCGGGTCGGCCTGGAGTCCGGCCAATATACGCTGGCAACCGTCGTCGGCTTGTTCCAAGCCGTTGTCGGCCTCGTGTTCGTCCTGGGATCCAACTACGTCTCCAAGAAGCTGGCGGATCAGAGCATTCTGTAGTCGAATGCGGCATCCATGCGGCTCTCGCATATCGGAAAGGAGCATGAAGGCATGAAAGCTCGTCAAGGAGGCCGTCTGTTCGATACGGTCAATATTATCGTCCTGTTTCTATTGGTATTGCTTTGTCTCGCTCCGTTCGTTCACCTCGTCTCCATCTCGCTCAGCTCGGCCCGCGCCATCAACTCAGGCGAAGTCAGCCTGCTGCCCGTCGAGATGAATTGGAATTCCTACAAGCAGGTCATCACCGACATGTCGATGATCAAGTCGCTCGGCTTCACCATCCTGCTCACCGTCCTGTTCACGGTGTTCTGCATGGCGATGTCGCTCGCCGCGGCTTATCCTCTATCAAAGATGAAGCTGAAGGGCCGCAAGACCGTCATGTTCTTCATCATCATCACGATGTTCTTCAGCGGCGGCATCATCCCCGAATACATTCTCGTTCGCAACCTGCACATTCTCGACAGCATCTGGGCGCTCGTGCTGCCCGGCCTGATCAGCCCGTTCTATCTGATCATCCTGATCACGTTTATCCAGAACATCCCGGACAGCCTGGAGGAATCGGCGGAGATCGACGGCAGCTCGCACTTCCGTTCGCTGCTCAGCTTGATCGTTCCTTTGTCCATGCCGGTCATCGCGACGCTCAGCCTTTTCTACGCGGTCGGACGCTGGAACGGCTTCCAGGACACGCTCATGTACATTACCAGCCCGGAGCTGTACCCGCTCCAGCTCAAGCTTTACCAGCTCGTGCAGAACAACATGGTCAGCGACCTGATGCAGCTCGAAGGCGCCAACGGAACGCAGCTGCTTCAGCCGGAGAGCCTGAAGGCCGCCAGCGTCATCTTCGCCACGGTGCCGATTCTGCTCGTGTACCCGTGGCTGCAGCGCTACTTCGTCAACGGCGTCATGCTCGGCGCGGTGAAGGGTTAACTAGATTTTCATGGAAAAAGGAGAACCGTCATGGGCAAGGACAAAGGAGAGTATTCGTTCTCGACCTGCTGGAATATAAAGCGCCATCCGGTCGGAAGCGGCATGATCGAAGAGATACGCGAGCTCGGCTTCCGCTTCGTCGAGCTTAACTACAACGTGACCGATGAGCTGCTCGAAACGATCGAGCCTTTGATCGAGCGCGGTGAGATCGGAGTCTCGAGCGTTCACAATACGTTCCCTCACGTGCCCGACCCCGATTACGGAACCGACTCGGTTCTGCTAGGCTTCGAGGACGCGGAACGGCGCAACAAGGCGATCGAGCTTCTCGTTCGCTCGGCCGAATACGCGCATCGCTACGGCGCGCGGGCCGTCGTCGTTCATCCGGGAGAGGTGCCGTTCGTGCACAACGTCGACCAGGAGCTTAAAGGGCTCTATCATGAGCACGGAGCCGATTCCGCCGTCTATCGAAGCCGGTGGAACGAGATGCTAGAGCGGCGAGAGTCGCTTAGCGCCGAATACCTTCGCCGGATCGGCGACAGTCTCGAGGAGGCTTGCAACCGCATCGCCTCCAAGGGCTGGAACGTCTCGCTCGGCATCGAGACCCGTTCCCGCTGCTATCAGATGCCGACGCTTCGCGAAGCACGTTCGGTGTTCGATCGCCTGCCGGACGCCCCCGTCGGCCTCTGGTACGACTTCGGCCACGGAATGATGATGGAACGAATGGGGCTGTACGACAACGCCGCCGACATGGAGCTCATCAAGGACCGGGTCGTCGGCATTCATATTCACGAGACGGTCGGCCTGTCGGACCATTGGTGCCCTTACGTGCATAGCGGCGACATGGAGTACTTCGACCGCTTCCTCCCGATCATCGCCGCCGCCCCGGTCAAAGTGTACGAGCTCAAGGCCGCCTGCAAGCCGGAGGAGATCGAAACGAGCCACGACCTGCTGCTAGGGAAGCTTGCAGGACTCGGGACGTAGCCGATGAAGGACGAGTGGATCACTTACGCCCCCGTGCTGATGTTCGATGAGCGGGAGCCGTTCTATCCGGTTCGCGTTGGCGTCTCCGAACTGCGCGACGGCGAGTCGTCTCCTTCGTTCCGGAGAACGATGAGCTTCTCCGGCCGCGATATCGACCGCGCTTTGGAATACGCGATCTATTGGGACTATGACATCCAGCATCTTTACGAGCTGGAGCACGTATGGTTATACCTTCGCAAGGACGGCACCGTCGCGGATGCGGAAGCGAGCTTTCACGGCCGCTACTTGAAGGCGCTGCTGCCGGACCGTTCCAATCTGAGCGGCAACAAGGTCATTCTCTACTCCCAGCCCGGCAAGCACGCTTTCGCTCCGCTGCCTCTCCTGTTCCGGCTGCTTCCGAACGCCGACGAGTGCACGGACAAGGAAGCCGGACGGGATGGCCTTACCGCTCCCGATTGGCTTGGCAGCGATTCCGTCCGCCTGCTCATGGCGGACGAAGGCGCGCAGCGGCTCGTCCGGGAGCATATCCGCTCCCGATTCCGCTTCGCTCCCTCCTATTCGTTTCTCCCTTACGAGCTAGGTGGACAAGAGGATCTGTTCGTGCCCTGGACGTCGCTGCTCAAGGAGATCCCGCTTCGCATCGAACGGGAGATGGCCTTCATCCGCGGCTCCTTCGGAGAATAGCACCAACGGCAAGTCAGAGAGGATGAGAAGAATGTACGAGAAGCTTATAGCCGCGGGCGATCGATGGACGGAATTCGCGCTCGCTAGGCAAGATATGGATGGGAGCAGCCGCTTCTACGGCGGCGTCTCCGACTTGGACAACGGCATCGCATGGCCGACCCACACGGGAACCGGGATGTATCTGGCGATCTGGGCGTGCGCCCTGTCCGCGCCGGAATCCGCGCGCTATCGCGATGCGGAGCTAGCCGGCAGGCTGGAGCTGGCCGCCTCGTTCATGCTGCGGCAGCAGCATGCGGACGGGACGATCTCCCCCGGGTGGACGAATCTCCATTCGCCTCCGGACACCGCGTTCGTCGCCGTCGGGATGGCCCAGGCGCTCGAGCTGCTGGAACGCCAGCAATGGCCGCCGCTGAACGGGACGATAGCCAACCTCCGCCTCTTCCTGGAGAGGACCGCGCCCGCGCTGTTGACCGGAGGCTGCCATACGCCGAACCATCGCTGGGTGATGTCCGCGGCTCTCGGATATCTGTACCGGTTGACCGGGCGCGCCGAGTTCCTCGCCCGCGCCGAGGAATGGCTCGCGGAAGGAATGGACATCACCGCGGACGGCGAATGGACCGAACGCAGCAACGGAATTTACAACGGCGTCAGCGACATCATGCTTCTTCACGCCGCCGACCTGCTGGGCAAGCCGGAACTGGTCGAGCCGGTTCGGCGCAACCTGCGGATGATGGCCTACCTCGTTCATCCCGACGGGGAAGTCGTCACCGATTATTCCGGACGCCAGGACTTCGGCCATCGCCATGATCTGTCGGGCTACCTCCCCGCGGCGGCGATGCTCGCCCATCGCGACCGCGATCCGTTCTTCGCCGCGCTCGCCAAGCTGGCGGGAGAGGCGATCGATCACCCGGGCTCGGCCAACAACAACGCCCTGCTCGGCTTCCTGCTCCATCCGGAATGGCGGGAGGAGACGATCAAGCCCGGCTCCCTGCCGACGGAATACCGCGTCGTTCTCAACCGAGACTTCCCTCGCGAGGCGTATCTGGAAGCTATGAAGGACGCCGGGCACGGCGGCCGCATCTACCATAGCCGCCTTCATCCCGACTTCGGAGCTCCGGTCGCCCGCGAACGCAGCGGAAGCACGAGCCTTACGGTCATGGCCGAGACGAATTCCTTCTTCGCGCTTCGCCACGGGGCGGCTCGCTTGCTCGGCCTGACGGTCGGCTCCAGCTTCGAGCCCGGCTTCGTCCGGATGAACCGTATGGAAGCGTCCGGAGACGGCTATAGGCTGTCGGGCATCGAGACGAAGGGATACTACGGCCCCGTTCCGTCCGGCAGCCTTCCCGCCTCCGCTTCGGGCGAGGTCAGCCCTTGGTATCTGCTTCCGCACCATCTCAGGGAGACGACCCATCTCCAGGAGCACCGCGTGGAAGCGGAGCTGATCCGCGAGGCGGACGGCTGGACCGTGAGCCTTCGATGCCCGACTCCGGAGCCCGTCGTGACTCAGGTATCGTTCCTCTTCGGTCTCGACGGCTCGTTCGCCGGCGGCGAACTTGAGCCGTTGAACGGAGCCGCGGGCGAATTTGCCGGCGGCGGCGACGCGGACGCCGGATTCGTCCGCGGCACCCGGTTCTGGAAGGGCGGCGAGGTCCGCTACGCTTCCGGCAGCGACTGGTTCGAGCTGTCGGGCGGAGCCTTCGAACACCGGGCGAGCGCTCTGCGCAACGCCGAGCTCCCTTCCGGCTGCCAGGCGCTCGTCGTCAATCTGCTCACCCCGTTCGACCGCACGTTCCGGATCCGGATGTCCCCGTCGGCACGCGAGGAGGCGAAGAAGAATGACTAACCTCGAATTGACGTCCGGCGCTGCAGGCGGAGCTGCTAGCGCGGCTGGGGCCGGAGTTGCGCGCGGAGTTGCGCGCGAAGTTGTGAGCGAAGTTGAGGTCGGCGCTGGGAGCAACGCCGTTCCGGCCTCCCGCCCGAAGAGGCCGGCGCCTTCCGGCTGCTTCGATCCCCGCGAAAGCGCCGCCGCCGCGTTCGGCGAGGACGACCGGCGAATTCTGGAGCTGGTGGCGAACCGGTATATCGGCGCCAATCCGCCGGTTCCGTTCGCCGTCCGCAGCTTCTGCACGGAGGGCGTCCTCCAGAACGAGGAAGGGCTGTACGACCTCGATCTGGCCGAACGGCTTCCGCAAGCGGAGCTGGGCCATTACGCCTACGCGTTCGCCCTTGTGTGGAGCGATGGAGAGCGGTCGATCGACAGTGTGATCGAGCCGCTGGGCCCGACCTCCCTCTATCTGAACCAAGAGCTGCTATATCGCTCCGGTGTCGTGGACGAGATGAAGCCCGACGCCCGGGTCGTCGTCCCCCTTCTCTTCCGCAAAGGCTGGAACGAGGTGCTCCTCGAAGCGAGAAAAACCCCGGCGGGCTTCGGCTGCCGCTTCGGCGCCGACGAGGCGAAGGTTCGCATCCTGCACGTGCTCTCCCCGTTCGCCGATAGGACCGGCAGCGCGGGATGGGCCGTCTCGCCCCCCGTACCGACTGCATGCTTCGGATCGAACGGACGGTTCCCCGACGGCTCGCGGCCGGAAGCGGACAGCGGACTCGAGTGGCTGCCGCGGATCCGGTGGACGGGCGAGGAAACGAAGCTGCCGAACCTCGAGCGGATTTTCGGCCGGCCTTCCCAACCGGCGGACGCTTTCGGGTGGACGAAGCTGGAGCCGCTCGGGGAGGCAAGCGTCGTTCTCCAAGGTAGCTCGCGCGGAGCGGCGACGGTATGGATCGACGGCCGGCCTGTCGTCCGTTTGAACGAGTCCGGCAGCTTCCGGACGGCGCCATTGCCCATAAAGGGACAGGTCGACGTTCTTGTTCGCTCGTCCGCCGGAGCGGACGGCTGGGGCTTCGAATTGAAGGCGATCGCGGGAGAGGCGCCGCTCCTATTCCACTGCCCGGCGACGGTGCACGGCTACGACGGAGAGTGGCTCTATGCCGGACCAATCGCCCCGGACGCGACCCTCGATCCCTCCTCCGTCTGCTCGCTGTCGACGCTTTTCCCAGCGGAAGGCTCTCCCGGGCCTTCCGGCAAAACGTACTGGAGAACGGATGCCCCCGGCTCCCGGGTTCGTCCCTACTACGAGAACGCCATGCTCAGCAACAAGTGGACGACAGGTGCGGCCACCAATTACGGCCGTTGGGACTATCCTCTCGGCGTCACGATGTACGGCCTGCTCCGAGCGGCGAGCGCGCTGAATCGCCCCGAGTGGGCCGAGTACGCTCGGAGCCATATCCGAAGCTGCACCGGAATGTACGATTACTCCCTATGGGATCGAGACGCTTATGGCTTCCCTTCCATCAACCAGCAGCTCGTACTCATGAAGATGCTGGACAATTGCGGCTCGTTCGGCTCGGCCATGCTGGAATCCCTCTCCGCTCCCGAAGGGAATGCCGGCGCGGGTACGGGAGCAGGCAAGGGTGCGCATGCGGACGCGTCATCGGTCGAATACGCTTCGTCAGCGGACCGCTCCGCCCGCCGCATCGCCGACGTCATAGCCGAATTTATGCTGCGAAAGCTGGAGCGTCGCGAGGACGGGGCCTTCTACCGCCGCAGCCCCGGCGAATACTTCGACGATACGATGTGGGCCGACGATCTGTACATGAGCGGACCGTTCTTGGCGCGCTACTCTCTATTAACCGGTTCTCCGGAAGCGATCGACGAGTCGGCCCGGCAGTTCCTGCATTACCGTCGGTACTTGTTCATGGAAGATTGGCGAGTCATGTCCCACGTCTACGATTTTAAGTACGGAAGAGCGACCCGCGTTCCTTGGGGACGCGGCAACGGCTGGGTGCTGTTCTCGCTGACGGAGCTGCTCGAAAAGCTTCCGAAGGAGCATTCCGATCGCAAAGCTCTGCTCGACTTCTTCCGAAGCCTGTCCGAAGGAGTCCTCACGCTGCAGGGCGATTCCGGACTATGGAGACAGGTGCTGAATGAGCCCGATGCCTACGAGGAAGCCTCCTGCACGGCCATGTTCGCTTACGCCTTCGCCCGCGGCGTCCGTTACGGCTGGTATCTGCCCGAGGAGCAAAAACGCTTCGCGGACGCGGCAATCCGGGCATGGCGAGGCCTCGCTTCTTCGGCGATCGACCGTCATGGCAACGTTCACGGCGTCTGCAGCGGATCGCGCTATTCGTTCTCGCCGGACTACTACATGCATGAGCTGCGTACAGTGGTTAACGACAACCATGGCATCGGCATCGTTATTCTCGCGGGTATCGAGGTTCATCTCTTGAAGCGTTTCTTCTCGGGAGAAGCTGTCGGGCAAGGAGGCATGCGGAACGGATGATGTTCGCCCTCAAGCTTGGAGCCGCCATGGCGCTCGGATTGCTGATCGGAATCGACCGCCAGCTGCGGCACAAGCCGCTGGGGATCAAGACGAGCATGGTGATCGCAGTCGCGAGCTGTCTCATCACGCTCGTCTCCATCGAAGCGGTCGCCCGGTTCGCGCAGCCCGGGATGACCAATATGGACCCGATGCGCCTGGCCGCCCAAATCGTCAGCGGCATCGGCTTCATCGGCGCCGGCGCTATCCTTCGCCGCAGCAACGACGGCATCTCGGGCCTGACGACCGCCGCGATGGTATGGTCCTCCGCGGCGCTAGGCGTCGCGGCCGGAGCCGGCTTTTTCAAGGAAGCGTTCGTATCGGCCGCGCTTATCATCGTCGCCGTCAACCTCGTTCCGTCCGCGATTCGCTTGATCGGCCCCTCCCGCCTGCGGGAGAAGGAGATCTCGGTCTGCCTAACCGTAGCCGAACCGGCGGAGCTGGGCTCGGTCATCGACCGAATCCGGCTGACTCACCACGTCAAGCATACCAAGATCCGCGACTCCGAGGACGGCCGCAGGGAGGTTCGCCTCGTTCTATCCGCGACCGACCGTCAGTCGACCGAAGGCGTGTACGCAGAGTTGAAAAGCATGAAACCGATCCTGTTCGTCGAGGTCGAGAGCATCGGTACCTGACCCGTTCAACTCCGCCGGAAGTTCGCATGCCGGGTCCGGATGAGTAATCACGACTCAAGTGGAGAGACTTCGGGCGCTACAAGAAGCTCAGATGAGTAACTAGGACTCAAGTCGGCTCGTAAACGTTCGCATGGTGGGTCCGGATGAGTAATCACGACTCTGAAATCCTAAACGGATATGCAGTTCCTCACGTTACTATGCAGCCTAAAATCGTTTTTCATTGCTTAACTGCTATCTTATCCGATACGTAACAGCAACCCTATTTACTTGCACCGAAGACCGCAGATAGCCCAATCGGGCATTTTCGTATGAAGTTAAGCGCTTAATTCATTTTCAACCGGAAAGGAAGGGGAACGATGGCCACGATTCGTTTAACGATGGCGCAAGCGCTGCTTAAGTTCCTGGATAACCAATACATCTCCGTCGACGGAACGGAGACCAAGTTCGTGAAGGGCGTCATGGGCATCTTCGGCCACGGCAACGTGACCGGCATCGGCGAAGCGCTGGAGCGCAGCCCCGGCGATCTCGCCTTCATCCAAGGCAAGAACGAGCAAGGCATGGCCCATGCCGCGACCGCTTACGCGAAGCAGAAGCGCCGCCGCCAGATCTGGGCCTGCACGTCGTCCATCGGACCGGGCGCGCTCAACATGGTGACGGCCGCCGCGACCGCGACCGTCAACCGCATCCCGCTGCTTCTGCTGCCGGGCGACAACTTCGCTTGCCGCCAGCCGGACCCGGTGCTTCAGCAGCTTGAAGTGCCCGGCGATTATACGGTCGCCGCGACGGATGCCTTCCGACCGGTCAGCCGCTACTGGGACCGGATCGTCCGTCCCGAGCAGCTGATGACCGCCGCGCTTCAAGCGATGCGGGTGCTGACCGACCCGGCCGACACCGGCGCGGTCACGCTGGCGCTGCCGCAGGATACGCAGACGGAGGCAATCGACTATCCGGAGGCGTTCTTCCGCAAGCGCGTGCATATCGTCGACCGGCTTCCTCCGGCCCCGGAAGCCGTCAGACGCGCCGCGGAAGTCATTGCGGCCGGACGTCGGCCGCTGATCGTCGCCGGAGGAGGCGTGCACTACAGCGGGGCAGCCGAGGCGCTGGCGTCTTTCGCTTCCGACTTCGGCATTCCGGTCGCGGAGACGCAAGCCGGCAAGAGCGTTCTGCCCTGGAACCATCCGCTCAACCTTGGGGGCGTCGGCTCCACAGGCACTCTGGCCGCGAACAAAGCGGCCAAGGAAGCCGACGTCGTCATCGGCATCGGCACCCGTTATTCCGACTTCACGACCGCCTCGAAGTCGGCGTTCTCCCAAGCGGACGTCCGGTTCGTCAACCTGAACGCGAACGCGGCGGACGCCGCCAAGCTGGCAGGCACGGCCGTCGTCGGCGATGCTCTGGAGTCGCTTCGGGCATTGGCGGACGCGCTGAAGAACTCTGGATACCGGAGCGGCTACGCGGACGGTGAGATCGCCGTCCTCCAAGAGGAGTGGAGCCGCGAGGTCGATCGGCTTTACTCCCTGGATTCGGCCGACGGCCTTCCACAGACGAGAGCGCTCGGCATTCTTAACGAGACGCTTCTGCCTTCGGACGTAATCGTCTGCGCCGCCGGAAGCCTCCCGGGCGATCTTCATCGCTTGTGGCGACCGGCCGAGCCGGGCACGTATCACCTGGAGTACGGATTCTCCTGCATGGGCTACGAAGTAAGCGGGGCGTTCGGAGCCGCCTTGGCCGAACCCGGGCGGAACGTCTATGCCCTCGTCGGCGACGGCAGCTACCTGATGCTCCATTCCGAGCTCGTCACCAGCCTTCAGGAAGGCGTGAAGGTTACCGTAGTGCTGCTCGACAACAACGGCTTCCAATGCATTCACAACCTGCAGCGCAGCCGAGGAAGCGACGGCTTCGGCAACGAGTTCCGTTACCGCAGCTCCGCAACCGGACGGCTCGACGGAGAGTGCCTGCCGATCGACTATGCGGCGCACGCCCGCAGCTTGGGCGCGAATGCCGTCACCGTCCGCACGGCGGAGGAACTGCGCGAAGCGCTGCTTCAAGCCCGCGAAGGGAAAACCTCGACGCTGATCGAGGTCAAGGTGCTGCCGGGAACGAATACGGGCGACTACGAATCGTGGTGGCGCGTCGACGTTCCGGAGGTATCCGTCAGCCCGAAGGTGAACGAAGCCCGCCAGAGAGAAGAGGCGCATACGGAAAAAGCCGCCCAACGAACCATCCGTTAACCAGCCGGCGTCTCGAGGACAACGTCGGGTTACAGAGCCGAAGCATGCGTTTCATGCCGCTCTAGCCCGACAACATCGGCTTACAGAGCCGAACCATGCGTTTCATTCCGCTCTAACCCGACAATATCGGCTTACAGAGCCGAAGCATGCCTTTCATTCCGCTCCAACCCGACAATATCGGCTTACAGAGCCGAAGTATGCCTTTCACGCCGCTCTAACCCGACAATATCGGCTTACAGAGCCGAAGTATGCGTTTCACGCCGCTCTAACCCGACAACATCGGCTTACAGAACCGCCTCCCGGCGCCTAGCCGCGCGCCATAGGCAAGGGCCAATTTATCCATAAACCTGCAGGAGGGATTCCCATGTCTAGCAAACTGACTTTTAAGCTCGGCATCCACCCGATCAACTGGGTCGGCGAGGACGTTCGCGAGCACGGCGCCGACACGACCTACCGGACGATTCTGGACGACATCCGCCGCCTAGGGCTGACCGGCACCGAGATGGGCCGCAAGTACCCGCAAGACCGCGCGTTGCTCCGCCAAGAGCTCGACTCCCGCGGCATCCGGCTCGTCTCGCAATGGAAGTCCGTGCTGCTGTCCGCGCCCGAATACCGCGAGCGAGAGCTCGCCGCCTACCGCGAGCATTGCGCCTTCCTCCGCGACATGGGCGCGGAGGTCGTCAGCACGGCGGAGGTCGGCGGCTCCCTCCACTTCGACCCGCGCCGCACGCCGAACGAGAAGGTCGTGCAGCGGCTTGACGACCTTGGCTGGCAATCGCTCGCCGAAGGGCTGAACGAAGCCGGCAAAATCGCCGCGGAATACGGCCTAAAGCTGACCTACCATCACCACGGCGGCACCGTCGTCGAATCCCCCGAGGAGATCGACCGGCTGCTCGAGATGACCGATCCTTCGCTCGTTTGGCTGCTGTACGACACCGGACACGCGCTTTACGGCGGCGCGGACCCGCTCGCCGTGCTGCGCAAGCATTACGATCGGATCGGCTACGTCCACCTGAAGGACGTTCGCCTGTCCGTGCTCGCCGAAGCGCGCGCCGAACAAGCCGACTTCGTCACCTGCATCCGCAAGGGCGTGTTCACCGTGCCAGGCGACGGCGATATCGACTTCCCGCCGATTCTCGCCGAGCTGTCCGTTAGGGGTTATGCCGGGTGGGCCATGCTCGAGGGCGAGCAGGACCCCGCGGAACATCCGCCGTACGAGTACGCCCTCCGTTCGCTGCAATTCATTCGCCAACACGCTTAACCAAGCGGAGAAAGGAGCCTTCATGAATCCCATCGTTTTCCCGACCGGCAAAACTCTCGACTTCGTCGCGATAGGACGGCTGTGCATCGACCTGAACGCCAACGAGATCAACCGTCCCATGGAGGATACGGCCACCTTCACGAAGTACGTCGGCGGTTCGCCCGCCAACATCTGCATCGGCATGTCCCGCCTCGGCCTGCGCACCGGCTTCATCGGCAAAGTCGCCGACGACCAGATGGGCCGTTTCATCGCGCGCTATCTGGATAAGGAGGGCATCGATTCGTCCGCCGTCAGCGTCGATCGCACCGGAGCGGTAACCGGGCTTGCATTCACCGAGATTAAGAGCCCGTCCGACTGCAGCATCCTGATGTACCGCGACAACGTCGCCGATCTTCTGCTTACGCCAAGCGAAGTGCCGGAGTCGCTGATCGCCGGAACGGCCCTGCTGCTCATCTCCGGAACCGCCCTGGCCAAGAGCCCGTCGCGGGAAGCCGTTTTCCAGGCGCTCGACTACGCGAAGCGGCACGGAGCCGTCATCGCTTTCGACCTCGACTACCGTCCGTACACGTGGGCATCCGACGAAGAAACGGCGACCTATTACAATCTTGCGGCGGAAAAGTGCGACATTCTGCTCGGCACGCGAGAGGAATTCGACAGGATGGAGCGATTCGAGGCCAATTCGAAGCGCGACGACCGCATCACGGCGAAGAAGTGGTTCGACCATTCCGCGCGGATCGTCATCATCAAGCACGGCAAGGAAGGCTCCATCGCCTACGCCAAGGACGGGTCCTCGCACCGCGCCCGCAGCTTCCCCGCGAAGGTCGTCAAGACGTTCGGGGCCGGCGATTCCTACGCGGCGGGCTTCCTGTACGGCCTGATGCAGGGCTGGAGCATCGAGGCCAGCATGGAGTTCGGCAGCGCGGCCGCCTGCATCGTCATCTCCAGCCACAGCTGCTCCGACGCCATGCCGAGCGCGGATCAAGTCCGCGACTACATCGAACGCTGCAACCGCGGCGAGATCGTCCCTAATTAACCGAGAGGAGCTAACGCCCATGACGAACTCGAAGGCTAGAACATTGAACAACCTGATCGGAGGGCAGTGGGTCCCTTCCGCCTCCGGCCGCGCCGAACCGGTATATAATCCCGCCACGGAAGAGGTGCTCGCTTACGTCCCGATGTCCTCGAAGGAGGAGGTCGACCAAGCCGTCACCGCCGCACGCCAAGCGTTCGCGGACTGGAGCCGCACTCCGGTACCCCGTCGCGCCCGGGTTCTTTTCCGCTATCAGCAGCTTCTCGTGGAGCATTGGGGAGAGCTTGCCCGACTCATCACCTTGGAAAACGGAAAGAGCTACGCGGAGGCCTACGGAGAGGTACAGCGGGGCATCGAATGCGTCGAATTCGCGGCGGGAGCCCCTTCGCTCATGATGGGCAAGCAGCTGCCGGATATCGCCACCAACCTGGAATCCGGCATGTACCGCTACCCAATCGGAGTCGTCGGCGGAATCACGCCGTTCAACTTCCCGATGATGGTCCCTTGCTGGATGTTCCCGCTCGCCATCGCCTGCGGCAACGCGTTCGTGCTCAAGCCGTCGGAGCGCACGCCGCTGCTCGCCGAGCGTCTCGCCGAGCTGTTCCTCGAAGCCGGGCTGCCGGCGGGCGTGCTCAGCATCGTGCACGGCGCCCATGACGTCGTGAACGGCATCCTCGAGCATTCCTCGATCGCCGCCGTCTCGTTCGTCGGCTCGCAGCCGGTCGCCGAGTACGTGTACAAGACCGCATCCGCCCAAGGCAAGCGCGTGCAAGCTCTCGCCGGGGCCAAGAACCACTCGATCGTCCTCCCTGACGCCGATCTCGATGCCGCCGTCACCCAAATCGCCGGCGCCGCTTTCGGCTCCGCCGGGGAACGCTGCATGGCTTGCTCCGTCGTCGTCGCCGTCGGCGACATCGGCGACTCGCTCGTCGAGAAGCTGAAGCAGGCCGCCGACGCGATCACGATCGGCAACGGCATGGAGAAGGACGTGTTCCTCGGCCCGGTCATCCGCCGGCAGCACAAGGAGCGCACGGTCGGCTATATCGAAGCCGGCGAGAAGGAAGGCGCGAAGCTGCTTCGCGACGGGCGTCTCGACGCGGCGGCGAGCGGCGACGGCTACTTCGTCGGCCCGACGCTGTTCGACGATGTGAGCCTCGAGATGAGCATCTGGAAGGACGAGATTTTCGCTCCGGTGCTGTCGATCATGAGAGCCGGCTCGCTGGACGAGGCGATCGCGATCGCCAACGAGTCCCCGTTCGCCAACGGCGCCTGCCTGTTCACGAAGGACGGAAGCAGCGTCCGGCAGTTCCGCGAGACGATCGACGCCGGCATGCTCGGCATCAACCTCGGCGTTCCGGCCCCGATGGCGTTCTTCCCGTTCTCCGGGTGGAAGAAGTCGTTCTACGGGGATCTGCATGCCAACGGAACCGACGGAGTCGAGTTCTACACGCGCAAGAAGATGGTGACGGCCCGCTGGTAATGTCCAGCCGGCCAAGAGAATGCGGGAGGAGCGCGAAGCTCTCCGCCGGGAGGAACGACAACATGACGACATTAACGATCGGCATTATCGGAGCCGGACGCATCGGCCGAATTCACGCCGACAACCTGCTTCGCCTGCCTGAAGTCAAGCTGGCCGCGATCGCCGACCTGTTCGCCGGAGACGAGCTTCGCGAATGGGCGGCCGCGCGCGGCATCGACCGCGTGACGACGAACAGCGACGAGATCCTGGGCGACCCGTCCATTGGCGCCGTGTTCATCTGCTCGTCGACCGACACTCACGTGCCGCTGATCCTTCAAGCCGCGGCGGCAGGCAAACACATTTTCTGCGAGAAGCCCGTCAGCATGGACATTCGCCGCACCCGCGAGGCGCTCGAAGCCGTCCGCAAGGCGAACGTCAAGCTGCAGATCGGCTTCAACCGCCGCTTCGACCACAACTTCCGCCGCGTTCGCGAGCTGATCCGGGAAGGACGAATCGGCGACACCCATCTGGTGAAGATCACCTCCCGCGACCCGAACCCGCCGCATCCCGATTACATCAAGGTGTCCGGCGGCCTGTTCATGGACATGGCGATCCACGACTTCGACATGGCCCGCTACCTGTCCGGCAGCGAGGTCGAGGAAGTATTCGCGCAAGGAGCCGTTCTCGTCGACCCGGTATTCGCGGAGCACGGGGACATCGACACGGCGATCACGACGCTTCGGTTCGAGAGCGGGGCGCTCGCGGTCATCGACAACAGCCGCCGCGCCGTCTACGGCTACGACCAGCGAGTCGAGGCGTTCGGCTCGGCGGGAAGCGCTGCCGCCGACAACGACTATCCGAACACGGCCGTCATCAGCGGCGCCGACGGCATCGTCCGCGACAAGCCGCTTCATTTCTTCCTCGAGCGTTACAACGAGGCTTACGTCGAAGAGACTCGCCAGTTCGTCGACAGCATCGTCCGCGGCCTGCCGCTTCCGGTCGACGGCAACGACGGGCTGCAAGCGGAGAGAATCGCGCTGGCCGCGAAGCGTTCCGTCGAGTTGAACCGCCCCGTCCGTCTGAGCGAGATCGAATAGGAGGAACATGCCATGGCGAATTTGATCGTGAAGCCGAGTCCCGTACCGGCGGCCGACGGCCGCATGCTGTCCATCGCGCCGGAATCGGCGGGCTGGGAATATGTCGGCTTCGAGGTATACCGCTTGAAGCCGGGAGAGAAGCTGGCTAACGACACGCATGGGCAGGAAGCCTGCCTGGTGCTGCTCTCCGGTCGCGCCGACATCGTGACGAAGGAAGGGAGCTGGCCCAACGTCGGACGGAGAATGAGCGTCTTCGAGAAGACTCCTCCCTTCTCGGCCTACGTGCCCGCCGGCGACCGATTCGCCTTAACCGCGTTGACGGAGCTGGAGCTCGCGGTCTGTCTCGCCCCCGGCGCCGCAGGACGCAAAGCCCGGCTTATCGGTCCGGACAGCGTCGGCGTCGAGCTGCGCGGCAGCGGCAGCATGGAGCGGCTCGTGCATAACATCCTGCCCGAGAGCGAGCCGGCGGACAGCTTGCTCGTCGTCGAGGTGTTCACCCCGGGCGGGCATTGGTCGAGCTACCCGCCCCACAAGCACGACCGGGACGCGCTCCCGGAAGAATCTCTCCTCGAGGAGACGTATTACTTCCGCGTTCAGCCGGAGCAAGGCTTCGCCGTCCAGCGCGTCTACACCGACGACCGTTCGCTAGACGAGACGCTGGCCGTTCGCGACGGAGAAGCGGTGCTCGTGCCGAAGGGCTACCACCCCGTCTCCGCCCCTCCCGGCTACGACGTCTATTACCTGAACGTCATGGCCGGACCGAAGCGCGCTTGGAGGTTCCGCAACGACCCGGCTCACGACTGGCTGATGAACGCCCCTCTCCGCAAGGAGTGAGCTTGCCTAACGAACGGAAGGCTTGCGCGTCGGAGTCACGGCGTCTTGGCGCCCCGGCATCCTCTTTGTCTTGGACATAAGGGGAAATTATGCTTGCTTAAATTTTTCCCATCCATGCATAATGAAGGTAATTCTATGTTTTGAAACGGAGCGCAGGGAGTTTATGAGAGCGACTATCTACGATGTAGCCAAGGAAGCGGGCGTGTCGATCGCGACCGTGTCCCACGTGCTGAACGGCAAGGGCAAGATCAGCCGCGAGAGGCGCGAGGAGATTCGGCGCATTATCGAGAGAATGAACTATCAGCCGAGCGCGATCGCCTCCGCGCTGACGAGCAAGAAGACGTTCACGCTCGGCCTGCTCATCCCCGACATCTCCAACCCCTTCTTCGCGGAGCTGGCGCGGGCGGTGGAAGACGAAGGCCAGCGGCTCGGCTACAGCTTGTTCATCTGCAGCACCGACAATCAGGACCGGAAGGTCGAGAGCTACGCGGCGCTGCTTCGCCAGAAAGGCGTCGACGGGGTCATCGTCGGCACCGGCGTCGATCGGCTGTCCTCGCTCGCCCCGCTGCTGGAACGGTCGATTCCCGTCGTCTTCGTCTCTCGCGAATGTCCGGACGCTCCCGGCATTCCGTCCGTCGTCTCCGACGACTATGCCGGAGGAGCCGCCGCGGCCCGCCATCTGCTGGGGCTCGGCCATCGCCGGTTCGCCGTCATCGCCGAGAGCGAAGCCGTCAGCAGCAGCCGAGAACGGGTCCGCGGCTTCCGGGATACCCTTCGCGATGCCGGCCCGCTTCCCCCCGTCAAGCTCGAGAGAGCGGTCGGCATCCGGGAAGGCCGGCAGCAAGCGTTAAAGCTGCTGCGGGCCCCGGACCGGCCGACCGCCATATTCTGCTGCAACGATCTGATCGCCATCGGCCTCCTTCAAGGGGCGAAGGAGCTCGGCCTGCGCATTCCGGCCGATTGCTCGGTCGTCGGCTTCGACGACACGATCCTCGCCTCCGTTACCGATCCGCCGCTGACGACGGTAGCCCAGCCGATCGAGCGGATCGGCCACTCCGTCATCCGGCAGCTCGTTCAATCGGCGGAAGGCCGCGCTTTCGAAAGGGAACGGCTCGTCCTCGAGCCCTCCCTCACCGTACGCGCCTCCACGGCGCCGCCCTCCTCTCTCGGTTAAGCCGACGGCGGGGAGGTTTTTTTGCGTTCGAGCTCCTCATATCAAGATTATAGGCCGGCGGCCCCCGTCGCCCGCCCCGATCCGTCACCGCTCCCTGGGCGGGCGCATAACCTAGAATCAACTACCCAGGGGAGGAATCACTTATGAGCGCCGGTCAAGCAAGCCAAGCGATCGTTTACCAGGCGGAGAGCCCGTGGATCGACCAAGTCAAGCAAACCCGCCGCAAGCTCGCCGAGCTGTGCGGCAAGCATGACAACCGCCCGGTTCGTATCCAGACGATCGACGGGCATACCTACGAAGGCACCATCGTGGGCACCGACGGCTGCCACGTTCACCTGATGCACTTTCCGCAGCAGGGCGGCCATCAGCCGCCTCAACACGATTATCAACAACCGTACGGGCAACAATCTCCGTATGGCCATCCGTCTCATCCGTACGGCCATCCGTCTCATCCGTATGGCCATCCGTCTAACCCGTACGGCCATTCGCCTCATTCGCACGGCCAGCATCGCTTCTTCGGCCCTAGTTCCGCGGCCGCGATCACGACGCTCGTCCTGTACGAGCTGCTCGTCATCACGCTTCTGATTTGATCGGAGACCGATAAACGCAAAACAGAGGCGCGGCGAGCTCCATGCTCGCCGCGCCTCTATCGCGCACATATCGTTAACGAAGCGTCACCTTCGCCGGGTGATCCTGCCCGAGCCTCCGATCTTCGTCTTCGGCGAGCCCGACTTGCGCGGGCTTAGCCAGCCGGACGAGCCGGACTTGCCCGAGCTTCCGTCCTTGTTGCGGGTGATGCTCCCCGTCGTCCCCGTGCCCGAAGAAGAATCCTGCTTCTTCTTGCCGAACACTCCGTCCGAGCCGACTCCCGCGCTGTCTCCGCCGGTTACCCGTTTGAAGATAGAGCCCTTCTTGGACACCGTCATCGGAGGAGCGGCCTTCGTGTCGCCCGCCGTCGGCGCGCGGTAAGTACCCGTCTTCGGAGGGTTCGTCGTCTGGCTTCCGTAGCCGCGGTAATCGCCGTAGCTTCCCCTCGGCACGTTGTCGAACAAGCTCCCGATCAAGCTGGCGAGCAGATATCCCTCCAGGAAGGATGGGCTGTAATTCTGCCGCACGTATTCCGTGCTGTCGACTTCGATCAAGGTATCTTCCGGGTTGTTCGGATCCTTCTGAACGTGAATCACTTGATCGGAGTAGACGAGGAACATCCGTTCCTCGTCCTCCGGAGATTGCTGCTGCGGCTTCTTCTGAGCCGCCAGCTCAGAAGCCACCTCCGGCACGGTCTCTCCGGCCGCTCTGTAGACGTAAGAGGTCGAATTGCCGCTGCCGTTGACCGACTCTAACGGATAGCTCTGCTCGACGTTTACGGTGCCGCATGCGGACAACAGCGTAACGACGAGAGCCAGAATAACGGTGTAGTGGATCCATGAAGTCCATCTGCGGCGAGGGGAATCCATTACGCGCCTCCCCGGAGCCACTCGACATCCGCGGGAAGTATCGATTCTCCTTCATACAGCATAAAACGGCCGTTCTGCCACTCGATCCGGAGAAGCTTGCGCCCGTCCGACTGGAAGTTCCAGACGTGCAGGTCCCCGCCCGCGGACGTGAACGGCGTGTTGCCGTCTTCCACGATCCGGGAGTAGAATTGCTCGTCCAGATAATAATGAATGCCGTCGAGCTCGATCTCGGTAGGCACCTCGTCAAACGAATCGAGACGCCCGTCGATGACGGAGTAGAGGCCGTACAGCGTACGCTCCCTCTCCTCGATGCTTAGATAGCGAATATCCGCGCCGTCCCGCAGCGTCAGCCAGACGGCATTGCGGTTGACCGGCTTGGTTCGGCCGGCGATCTGGTACGTCACGAGCGATACCTCGATCACGTCGCCCGGACCTAACGTCAGAACGCTCCGTTCCGCCTTCAGCGGCTCGGGCTTCTTCAGAATGTTTTTAACCCGTTGAAACAAGCTCATGAGCGATCCTCCTTCCGCGCGGCGTTACAGGCACGCGCCGATAATCAGCGCGCCGACGCCATGCAACGACCCGGCGATCAGGCCGTAACCGACGATGCCCTTCTTGACTCCCTCGTCCAGCCGGAGATCGGCCAACGCCTTCAGTACCGCCTCCACGATCCATTCCAGAACAAACAGAATGACGAAGGAGACGAAGGAGACGAGCAGCGCTTCCCATAAGTCGTCCGAAGTGACGATGGACCGGGACAGGATGTATCCCTGGGAGGCCAGCTTCAGCACGAAGCGGACCGTCACGGCGGTGTTGCCGTTCTTCATCTCTTCCAGGTCGCGATACTTCGTGAAGAAGGAGTCGATTGCCATCAGAATAAAAAGCAAAACGGCGCCGGCGGCGGTCCATACGAGCGTTCCCAGAATTTCGTTAAACGTCAATGAAAGGTCTCTCCTCTCGCGTCGGACAGCATCGATAAGAGCAAAAGAAGGAAACCCCCGAAGGGGTTATCCTTCTCGATTAAGTCTTATTCGTACTTCTTCATCAGCGCGGCCAATTCGTCCTCGACCGCTTTATCCTTGCCGAGAGCGGCGAACTCGTCGTCGAGCGATTTGCCCTTGGAGCCGCTCATCTCTTCGGTCGCTTCCGCATGGGCTTCCATCTGAAGCACTTTCTCCTCCATGCGCTTCAGGCCGGACAGCGCGGAATCGGAGCCGAAGCCCGACATCGCCTTGTTGATCTCGGATTGGGCCTTCGCGGCGTTCGCGCGCGCGACCAGCGTCTCGCGCTTGTTCTTCAGCTCGGTGAACTGCTTGCGCATCTCGTCGAGCTTCTCGCGCAGGCGATCGGCCGCCGCCTTGTTCTGGTCCCAGCTCGCTTTGTACTCGGCAGCCTTCTGTTCGGCGCCTTTCTTCTCTTCGAGAGCGCGTCTTGCGAGGTCGATGTTCTTGTTCTGGGCCGCGATGTTCGCTTGCTCGTCGCGCTTCTGAACGAGAGCCGCCTGCTCCTCGTACAGCTGCTTGAACTTCTTCTCGAGAGCGATCTGCGCGGCAACCGCCTTCTCCGCTTCCTCAAGGTCTTCCTGCATATCCCGCAAATATTGATCCGTCATCTTGATCGGATCCTCTGCCTTGTCGATCAGCGCGTTAATATTGGACATCGTTAGGTCGCGAAGCCTCTTGAAGATGGACATCGTTCATTTCCTCCCTATGGGGTTTATTCCCCGTTTCATATACAGCGTAATACGCTGCAGAAGAAGAAGGGTTTCAAGCTATTAAGACTTCGCAACGGGTAAGCCGAATCCCTGCCCGCTCGAACAAAAACTCCCCCGTCGCCCTTGGGGCGCCGAAGGAGTTCCGCGAAGCTCGCATCAAGGCTCCCGCTTATTATCTTAAGTCTTAATCGGGAATTTCATGCGGCTTCTTCAAATAGGTCTTGCTGCTGGGAAAATACCCGGGGCTAAGCTCGATGTCGGCGGCCGGCTTCTTCCGCCTGAAATCCACTTCGTCCTTGCCCTCTTCCGCGCTCGACGCCGCGAGCTCCCACTCCTCCGCCCAGAGCGAATGCTTCTCGGCGTTCACGATAAGGAATCGGCCGCCGACTTCCTCCGGCGAGGAATGCCACTTGAGATAAGCTTTGCCGTCCTCTACCGCAAGAATCTCCATTAACCCGTCCTCGCGAAGCAAGGATAGACGGATTCTTCTTCCGAGCCCCATCGTCCTCGTCTTCACCGCTTCCGTCAACCGGTAGGCCTGCGGCAGCTCGACCGCTTGCGCCTCCTGTCCCGGCACCGGCCTCTCTAGAACGAACTGATAAGGAATAACGCTCGCCTGAGCGAGAAGATTCATCAACTCGGACAATACCTCGGCGTCGTCGTTGACACCGCGAACCATAGGAATCTCCGCGATCAGGTTGGCGCCCGCGGCATGCAGCGACCGGAACGCTTCCATCGCCTCGTCCGTGATTTCCTTCGGGTGCCGGATTTTGACCATCATATAGATGCTCTTCCCCGGCTTGGAATGAAGGCCGATCAGCTCCAGCAGCTTCTCGTTGCCGACGATGCGGGAAGGCTCCGCGACGGGCAGCCTGGAATGAAGCCGGATCATCTGGACATGATCGATCTGCCTGAGCGAGGATATGATCTCTTCCAGCCGGTCATGAGGCAGCCGGAAGCAATCCGCGCCGGACAGATGAACGTGATTGATGAGACTCTGGCTTCGAATGTAGGACATGGCGTCGGACAAATCGGCCTTCTCTACATTTCTAAGAAGAACGGTCGATCGATTGACGTGAAGGTAAGCAACCGGCTCCTTCGCCCGCTCGGGCAGGTCCTCGGCGCGGACGGCTTCGTTCCATTCCTTCAATTCGGCGGTTCGCCGCGAACCGAACAGTCCGGGCTCGAACTCGCCCATGCTTCCTCCAAGCTCGTTATGCGCGAAATCATGTGGACACGTCATCTTGCATCCTCCTCCTTGTCCAAGTGATTTGTTCGCCTCTGCGCCTCCTGATGGGACAAAAAAGACCCCGGGCGGCAGGGCTTGAAAAGCGCTTAGCCAGCATAGGGTCCAAAAAATGCAGAAAAGACCCGTTAATAGGGTCAATGAAGTTGAATTAATGTGGTGAATTGACCCATCTACTGCCTACGAGGTTAGCTGACGGGCTCGGGTAAGATGGTCCCCTATGCTCTTGCCGAAGCAAGCAGCAATTCGCCCCTAAGATTGGTTCCCCCGCTTCCAGGCGAGATACCCGGAATTAAGCGTAATCTTAGTATACCTTTAGCTAAACGGCAGCGTCAATCGCTAATTCGCCTCGCTCTGCCATCATATTCTCTTTACCCGCTTTCGGTGATTCCGACCAAAAAGCTCTCCGCACGGCCGAATGGGCCGCAGGGAGAGCTTTCTCGTACCCGCGTTATGCGGGAATTAGTAAGACAGGCCAGGATACAACGGGAATCGATCGCTCAACGCGCTGACCATGCCGCGGGCTTGCGCCAGAACCGCTTCGTCCTTGGAGTTCTTCAGCGTGAGGGCGATGACCTTGCCGATCGTCTTCATCGCTTCCGCGTCCATGCCGCGGGAAGTGACGGCCGGAGTTCCGATGCGGATGCCGCTCGTGATGAACGGGGAAGTCGGATCGTAAGGGATCGCGTTCTTGTTGACCGTGATGCCGACGGAGTCGAGCACGTGCTCGGCGTCCTTGCCCGTGATGTTCAGGTTGCGCGTATCGATCAGCATCAGGTGGTTGTCCGTGCCTCCGGATACGAGGTTCAGGCCTTCCGCCAGTAGCGTGTCCGCCAGAACTTTGGCGTTGTTAACGACGTTAGCCGCATAGTCCTTGAAGGAAGGCTGAAGGGCTTCGCCGAGGGCCACGGCCTTCGAAGCGATCACGTGCATCAGAGGGCCGCCTTGCGTTCCCGGGAATACCGCCTTGTCGATGGCGGCCGCCCACGGCTGACGGCACAGGATCAGGCCGCCGCGCGGTCCGCGCAGCGTCTTGTGCGTCGTCGTCGTCACGAAGTGCGCGTGCGGCACCGGGCTCGGATGCTGGCCGCCGGCCACGAGGCCCGCGATGTGAGCCATGTCGACCATGAAGAGCGCGCCGACGTCTTGGGCGATCTTGCCCAACGTCTCGAAATCGATCGTGCGGGGATAGGCGCTGGCGCCGGCCACGATCAGGCGGGGACGATGCTTGAAGGCCAGCTTGCGAACCTCGTCGTAGTCGATGCGGAACGTCTGCTCGTTGACGCCGTAAGCGACGAAGTTATAGAGCAGGCCGGAAGCGTTGACCGGGCTGCCGTGCGTCAGGTGTCCGCCGTGCGCCAGGTTCATGCCGAGAACCGTATCGCCCGGCTTCAGAGCGGCGAGGTAGACGGCCAGGTTCGCTTGGGCGCCGGAGTGGGGCTGAACGTTCGCGTGCTCCGCGCCGAACAGCTCCTTCGCGCGATTGCGGGCGATCTCTTCCGGAATGTCGACGTACTCGCAGCCGCCGTAGTAGCGCTTGCCCGGATAGCCTTCCGCGTACTTGTTCGTCAGAACCGTGCCCATCGCCTGCATGACGGCTTCGCTGACGATGTTCTCCGAAGCGATCAGCTCCAGGTTGTTGCGTTGACGACCCAGCTCCAGGTTAAGTGCCTTGACGATCTCGGGATCTTGATTGCGCAATTGTTCCATGGTTAAGTCCTCCTATAAGGTCGTGTATATTGGGAAAATTCCGTTATTCCGCTAACTTGCCTAGCATTCCCTTTCTTATTCGGATCCCTCGGCCGCGCCTCAGTCGCAAGTGCCGTTGTCCGACGCGGGCCCGGATGGCCCGGCAGCCCCCGCGGGCGCCTCCGGTTCCTCCAGGCGGTAAACCGCCCGTTCCCCGCCGATCAGCTTCGGCCGGGAGTACGCCATCGTCAGCCGGGCTTCCCCGATCCAAGGAACGGAAGGGCGAACCGGCACGGCGACCGGGCGCAGGTGCATGCCGATCAGCGTCTCGCCGATGTCGAAGCCGGCGTCCGCCTGGACCGACTCGACCAGGCAGGGGTCGGCCAGCCGGCGATAGGCGTAAGCCGCCATCGAGCCTCCCGCCTTGCGGACCGGCACCGCGGAGACGATCGTCCAGCCCATTCTCTCGGCGAGCTCCCGCTCGGCGACGAGGGCGCGGTTCAGATGCTCGCAGCACTGCCACACCGCGTGGAACCCGATTCTCGTCCGCACGCGCTCGACGCCTTCGTAGATCCGCTCGGCGACGTCCTCCGTTCCCGACGTTCCGATCCGGCGGCCCCGCACCTCGCTGGTGCTGACCCCGAATACGATTTTCCGGCCGGGCTTAAGCGCCCCCGCCTCGACTAGCTCCGTCAAAGCGGTCTCCACTTGATCGGCGAGAGATTTGTCCGTAACGTTGGAATCCATGCCGTATCCCTCCTTCAACGAACCCGAACCGAACGAGGCATCCGCTCAACGCCCCGAAGCGGCCTGCGCCGATTCCAGAGCCTTGACCTTGCCGATGCGGCCGACGTGGCGCTCTCCCTGGGAGAACGGAGTGTCCAGCCAGATCTTGACGATCTCTTCCGCGACGCCGGGGCCGATGACTCTCTCTCCCATCGCCAGAACGTTCGTATCGTTATGCTCGCGGGTCGCCTTCGCGGAGAACAGATCGTGGACGAGCGCGCAGCGGATTCCCGCCATCTTGTTCGCCGCGATCGACATCCCGATCCCGGTGCCGCAGATCAGGATTCCGCGCTCCGCTTCTCCGCGGACGACGGCCTCGCAGACGGGAACCGAATAATCAGGGTAATCGACGGAATCCGCGCAGTTGCAGCCCATGTCGATCACTTCGTGTCCTTGCGCTTCCAAGAAGGGAACGATAACGTCCTTCAGCCTATACCCCGCGTGATCCGCGCCAATCGCTATTTTCATGGATGAACCAAACCTCCTTATTCTTAGGATTTATTATACCTAACCGAGCGAAAAAAAGAGTGAAAAAAGACGAAAAGAGAGCGAACGCACGTCAAGACGCGCGTTGCTCTCTGCCCAGGCGACCGGCCGTCATTCCGATGCTCCACCGTGGTTAAGCCCACCCGTGTCGCCAGTTACACCGGAACTGCAACGATTACCCTCATCATACCGAAGGCTCCGGCAAAAATCAATCCGTTCCCAAAAATCAATCGTTCGTTCGGAGCTTGTCGACGGAACGCTTCAAGGCGTCCATGATCTCCTCCGCGCACCGTTCGTAAACCTCGAGCGGCCCGCCGTAAGGATCCGCGATATCGAAGCTCGGAAGCCTGCGCTGCAGCTCCGCGAGCCGCTCCCGGTCCTCCTGGGGCAGCTCCTTCCCGAGAGCTCTCCGCGTCTGATATTCCGCGAACAGCCGCTCCGCCTCGGCCAGATCGTCCATGACGGGGTCGTCCTTCAGCGCGAACTCCTTCAGCGTGAACGTTTTGACCTCCGCCTCCGGGTATTTCTCTAACACGGCCCGCTTGTGGCCGGCCGTCATCGTCAAGATCAGATCCGCCCACTTCGTCCCTTCTCCGGTAAGCGAAGTGGAGCCGGACGGCTTCTTCACTCCCCGCTTCCGCAGCGTCTCGGCCGCATTCGGGGACACCGGCAGCCCGTCGACGGTCGATACTCCGGCAGACCGCACTTCCACGTCCAGCCCCCGCTCTTCCGTCAAGCTTCGCAGCATCGCTTCGGCCATCGGGCTCCGGCAAGTGTTGCCCGTACAAACGATAAGCACTCGCGTCATTGCCGTCTCCTCCTTCCGGCGACTCGCCGAGGAATGTATCGTGAACCTATTTATATCAGAAAAAGGATTCCGAAAGCAAACAGAATCGCGCCGCCCAGCGCCTCGCCGTAGCCTCCGAGCTGATGGCTGATTTTCCTCCCGAGCATGAGTCCCAGCACGCTCATCAATCCCCCGACGGCCCCGAACATGAGGACCGTGATCAGAATATGCGAGGCGAACATTCCGAGAGACACCCCGACCGAGAAGGAATCGACGCTGACGCTCAGCGCGAAGAACAGCATCCCCCAGAAGGTGCGATGGTTGATCGACCGGACTTCCTCTCCCTTAAGCGAGCTGTAGACCATGTGCCCCCCGAGCAGAAGCAGAAGGGCTCCGGCCGCCGAGGTCGCGACTCCCCCCAGCAAGCTGCCGACGTAGTACCCCATCACCATGCCCGCCAGAGGCATGAGCACATGGAAGGCCGCAATGACCGAGCTGAGCTGCAGAATATCGAGCTTGCGGATCCCTTTAAGGCCGATGCCCACTCCCAGCGAGAATGCGTCCATTCCTAGCGCCAACGCCATTACGGCAATGGTGAGGAGCTGCCCCATCGACGCGGACACGATCTCCATCGTTCAACCTCCTTGTCCGCCGCGCGGTCATGCGAGCGCCATACCGGGCGCCGATACCTGAGCATATGCGGACGAGCACGCGATCATGTCCATTAAGGAGGCCGATGGGAAAATGACCCTTGCTCGGGGATCGGGTACGGCGGACAACGGCGGACGATGCGGGACGAGCGGCAGCGGGGGGAGCTCTAGGCGCGGAGGATGCTTCTCCCACTTCCAGGCCAAGCGCCAAGCGGCCGTTCGCGCCAATCGATAAAGGCGAGCGGCCTCAGCAAAGGCTGCAGGCGAGGCTACGGCTAGGCCCGGAGGACGCGTCCTCCCGCGGCCTTGAGCATTCGGTTCCGGAGGGCGGCGCCGATGCCCGCCTCCGGGAATTCCTCCGCGACGATATAGGAGATGTCGCGGTCGTCGCATTCGCGCAGCGCGGCGTACAGCGCGTGCGCCGCCCGCTCGGGCTCGGCTCGCGGCCCGAGCGGGATCACCGCGGCCGCGCGGTACGAGCCGGCGTTCTCGCCGCAGGCGAGAATGCCGACGCGGTCCCCGCGCGCCCGCGCTTCGTCCGCCGCCGCCTGGACGGCGGCGGGAAGCTTCTCCGGGTCGCCCGAGACGAGCACCATTACGCCCCGCGGGGCGTAATGGGCGTACTTGACGCCGGGCGACCTGGGCGCTTCCTCGGCGGGCGGCTCCTGGCCCCCGCCGGACGACGCCTCGGCTTCGGAGCGCACCTCGGCCTCCTCGCCGACAACCTCCCGCAGCCGCTCGGCCGTAATGCCGCCGGGCCGCAGAATGTGAACGACGCCGCCTAGGACGCGTACGACCGTCGACTCCAGGCCGACCCCGGTCTCCCCTCCGTCGAGCACCCCGTCGATTCGCCCGTCCAGATCCTCCAGCACGTGCCGCGCCGCCGTCGGGCTCGGCCGGCCCGAGCGGTTCGCGCTCGGCGCGGCGATCGGGCAGCCGGACGCCGCGATGAGCTCGCGGGCCAGCTCATGCTCCGGCACCCGCAAGCCTACCGTATCGAGCCCGGCCGTCACCCTTGGCGATACCGCCCCTTCCCGCACGGGAAGCACCAGCGTCAGAGGTCCCGGCCAGAAAGCGTCCATCAGCTTCCTCTCCAAGGTACTTACCCTCTCCGCCAGTTTTATAGCGGATTCCGCATCCGCCAGATGAACGATCAGCGGGTTGTCCGACGGACGTCCCTTCGCCGCGAAGATGCCCTCCACGGCGTAGGCGCTCCGGGCGTCCGCGCCCAGTCCGTAAACCGTCTCGGTCGGAAAAGCGACGATGCCCCCGTTCGCAAGAACGGAGGCGGCTTCCCGAACGCCCGCCTCCGCTTGCTCCGGCGGCCAGTATGTTGTACGTTGCTTCATGAGATAGACCTTCCTAATGCGTTTGATATGGCTCTATTATACCACCGGAAGGTTTAGAAAAGGGAGCTGAGGAAGGAGAACAGCTTCTCCAGAAGAACCGCGAGGAAAAACTTCGCTTTGGGCTTCTCCTCCGCCGTATCCGCCGCAGCCGCCGCCTCTTGCTCGTCCGCGTTCGCAGCGGCGCTCGTCTTTTCGATCTTCTGCGCCTGCGTCGTTTTCGTCTCGGCCTTCTCGTCGGCGTTCGAAGCCGGGGCTTCTTCCTTCGCCGTAGCGGCGGTCAAGCAAAGAGGCGGGAACAGCACGCACCACCAGTTGGCGCCTTGGCCGTCTCCGAGCGTAATGCGGAGGGCTTCGTAATCGGCGGCCGGGTAGACGGTTCCTTCGAACGTTTTCTCCGGAAAGGGGACTTCCGCCAGCTCGATGTCGGCTCCGTAGGGGGCTTTCTCGTCCTGCAGCGCGCTCTCCGCGGCCGAACGAACGTCAGGCAAACGCGCTTCTATATAAGCTCTCGCCTCGGGCAGCGTATCGGGCAACTCGCCCCACGATACGATCAGGTCGGAGACGCGATCGCGCACGGCGCGCTTGATCGCCTGATCCTCCTCGCTGTCCGATTGAGCGATAATGCGAATCCGAATGGAATCCTGCGGAATGAGCACCGCATCGTCGGCGGACGCGGCGGGTTCCCGGCCGGCCGCTTGCGCCAAGTAGACGGTACCGCCAATCAACAGAGCAACCATAGAAATAAGGACCGACTTGGCAAAAGAAAAAAAGGAATAATGGCTATGACCACGCATCGTTTCTCGCTCCTTGGAGCGCCCGTCGGCGCCGCTCGATGCGTTCCGGAACGTCTTAGCCCTAGTATGTCCTCTCTCTTAAACTCTAAACCTGCGAATCTAGCGTTTTTCCTCGCACGCCCCAAAAAAAAGCGCCGCCCGGACCGTTCGGGCGACGCTTAACCGGGTTAATCTCCAACGGCGATAACATGCCGGTCGATGCCCGCGTAATCCTTCACATAGCGGATCTCGCGCCAGTCGGCGACGGCCCTCAGCAGCTTCGCCGCATCGTCGGCCTGGCCGGCTCCCATCTCCCAGGCCACCAACCGCGGCAGCCTCGGCAGCTTCCCGAGCTGCGCGGCCATGCGGCGATAAGGATCGAGTCCGTCCTCTCCTCCGTCCAGAGCGAGATGCGGCTCGTAGTCCCTCACTTCCCGCTGCAGCCCCGGCATGTCCGAGGAGCGGATATAAGGCGGGTTGGAGACGAGGATGTCGACGGCGATGCCCTCCGGACGCTCTGCCGAGCATTGGAAGGGAGCCAGCAGATCTCCTTCGAAGAACGTTATTCTCTCCTCCACGCCGTTCAACGAGGCGTTGCCCCGGGCAACCCCCAGCGCCGCGGGCGACAGGTCGGAGGCGAGGACGCCCCAGTCCTGCCGCTCCGCCGCCAGAGTAACCGCGAGCGCCCCGCTTCCCGTGCCGACGTCCAGCACGATCAGCGGCCCGCCGCCCTCGGCTTCGCTCCAGCCCGCCGCTTGGGCGAGCACCGCTTCGGCCAGAAGCTCCGTCTCCGGACGAGGAATGAGCACGTCCGGGGTCACCCGGAACGGACGCCCGTAGAAGAATTGCTCGCCGATAATGTACTGGGCCGGCTCTCCCGCCGCCTTGCGTTCCAGCGCCCGCTCCCAGAGCTCCCGCTTCCCTTCGGGGAACGGCTCGCGAAGATCGCGAAGCAGCTCGGCCTTGCCTATCCCCAAGACGTGCAGGAGCAGAAGCTCGGAATTGGCATTCGCCTCCTCCACTTCCGCCGAACGCAGCAGGTCCGCTCCCTTCCGCCACTCTTCGCTTATCGTCGGATTCTTTTCCTTTGCCAACGCGTTAGCTCCTTCCTTCCCGAACAACTTAAGAAGCGGCCCGCCTCCGCTGGGAAGGCCGCGCCGCTTCCATTAATTCGATTATGCCATGTTCTCCCGGGCCAGCAGATCGGTCTGCTCCGCGAGGGTGAGCGCATTGACGAGGTCGTTCATGTCCCCGTTCAGCACCGCGTCCAGCTTGTGCATGGTGAGGCCGATCCGATGGTCGGTCACCCGGCTCTGCGGAAAGTTGTACGTCCGAATGCGTTCGGAGCGGTCGCCCGTGCCGATCTTCTCGCGGCGCTCGCCGGCGTACTTCGCTTCTTCTTCCTGAATCTTGATGTCCATGATCCGCGTCCGAAGCACCTGCAGAGCCTTGGCCTTGTTATCGTTCTGCGACTTGCCGTCCTGGCAGGTGGCGATGATTCCGGTCGGAATATGGGTCACCCGCACGGCCGACTTCGTCGTGTTGACGGACTGGCCGCCCGCTCCGCTGGAGCAGAACGTGTCGACGCGAATGTCCTTGTCGAGAATCTCGATATCGACTTCCTCCGCCTCCGGCATGACGACGACGGTCGAGGTCGACGTATGGATGCGTCCGCCGGATTCCGTCTCCGGAACGCGCTGGACGCGGTGAGCGCCGCTCTCGAACTTCATCTTGCTGTAGGCGCCTTGACCGCTGATCGTGAAGATGACTTCCTTGAAGCCGCCCAGGTCGCTGACGCTGGCTTCGAGCAGCTCGGTGCGCCAGCCTTGGCTGTCCGCGTACTTCGCGTACATCCGGTACAGCTCGGCCGCGAACAGGTTCGCTTCTTCCCCGCCCGCCGCTCCGCGAATCTCGACGATTACGTTCTTGCCGTCGTTCGGGTCCTTAGGCAGCATGAGAATGCGGATGCGTTCCTCCAGCTCCGTCTGCCGGGGAACGAGCTCCTCGATCTCCATCTTGACCATATCGCGCATCTCTTCGTCCAGCTTATCCTCCAGAAGAGCGCGGGCGTCGGCCAATTGCTCCAAAACCGATTTATATTCCACATAAGCCTGGTAAGCTTCCTCCAGGTCCGACTGTTCCTTCGCGTAAGAGCGCAACCGCGACGAGTCGTTCACGACGTCAGGGTCGCACAGAAGCTCGCTCAGCTTCTCATAACGGTCCGCCAGCGCTTGAAGACGGTCCAGCACGTTCATTCAACCTCCTATTGGTTAGAGCAAAAGCCGGCCGGAAGCCAGCCTCGCGTTCCTTCGTAGTCTTGGGATCTTAGTCATAATATTATATCACACTCCTTCAAAGTTTGCGGCTGTTTTCAAGGGACTTCGGAAGCTTAGGCGTGCGGCTAACAAAAGGCACGCGACGGTTTCCGCCTCGGCAGCGCTTGCAACGTCCGTTGGCGAAGGGTAAGCTTAATAGAATCGGAATAGGACTGGGACTGGAGGGAACATGGGCGATGGATAAAGATACGTTCGACGTCATCGAGCTGGAGATCGCGGTCTTCATGCGCCGCGCGGAGGCGGTTCGCCTGGCGGGCATGAACGGCAAGGAGCTGGAGAGGGCGGCTTATCTGCTGCTTCGTTATCTGGAGAAAACCGGGCCGATCGGAATCAAGGCGCTATCCGAGGACCTGCAGCTCGACATCTCGACCGCCAGCCGCCAGATCGCTTCGCTCGAAGCCAAAGGCTATGTCGTTCGCGCCGTCGACCCTCAGGATGCCCGAATCAATCTTCTCAGGGTTTCGGATGAAGTGCCGGAGCTGCTCCGGGAGGTCCGCCGGAATCGCAAGCGGTTTTACGCCGAGCTGCTGGAGGAATGGCCGGAGGAAGACAGCCGACGGTTCGGGGAACTGCTGGCCAAGTTCAACTCGACGGCCGAGCTGCGGCAGAAGCGGCGCCGCGACCGTTAGCAACGATCATGAATAACGCCGACGAAGCACGGATTCGTGCAACGTCGGCGTTTCTTAGTTAGGCGGATCGGACGTAAATCTTCGCCGCCTTGACCGAAAGAACGGGGATTCAAGGCTTCAAGGCTGCTCCCGTCACTCGGCGGAAGAGGTCGACGGCTTCGCCCGAAGCGAGGATGCCGCTTCCGCCATGATTTGACTGCCTCCTTCGCTGTACCACTTCCGAACGAAGGAATCGAACGCGTCCACGGGCAATCCGCCCGTGATAATCTTCGCGTACGTCTCCTGCTCCAGCGTCTGCAGCTTCTCCCACTTCAAGGCCATCGTCGGCGTCGGATCGATGTACAGGATCTCCGCCTTCTTCATCGCCGTCTTGCTCACCTCGCCGCCCTGCAAATAAGCTTGCGAGCTGCTCCACGCATCCAGGTTCTTGCGCGGCGATTCGCGCTCGCTGACGGAATCTTCGTACAGCCGCTTCGTCTCGGGATCCAGAGTCTCGGGGTCGATCTTCCCGTCCAAAGCCTGAACGAGCTGGTCGTGCCGGGACACGACCGCGTCGGGACGGTCCAGCAGCAGGTCGAACGGATAATAATTCCTCAACTGCGTGCCTAACCGTTCGGTCACTTCCAGCAAGGGGCCGACGTTCGGATCGCGGTTCCGTTCCAGCCGGGTAAAGGCGTTAAGCAGCTTCAGGACCGCTTCCGGATGAGCGTAGCCCTTGCGGACGACAAGGTACCGGTCGGTCGCGGGAGCGTCGCTCGTCGCGAACTGCCCTTGGCCGTCGAGCGGCGCCGCGTAAACCCGCCATTCCGCCTTCGTATCCGAGGAGATCGACTTCGATAACGGGAAATACGGCGCCCACCACGGCCCGAAAAACAGCCCCGCCTGGTTCCCCGCGACAAGGTCCTGGGAATCCTGCCTCAGCATGAATTGCGGGTCGAGGATCCCTTCCCCGTACCATCGCGCCAGCAAGGCAAGCGCCTGCTTCGCTTCCGGCCGGACGGAGCCGTACACCGGCTGCCCCTCCGAGCCCGCGATCCACCGCTTCGGGAACGCCCCGAACGCGGCAAAAACGCCGTTCAGGCCGTTGTTGCCCATCTTCTCGGGGTACACGAGCGCGCGGTCGACCGGAATGCCGGCCGTGTCCGCCTGGCCGTTGCCGTCCAGGTCCGCGGCGCGGAACGCCCGGACGATGGCCGCGATGTCGTCCAGGTCGCGCGGAGCCGGCAGCCCAAGGCGGTCGAGCCAATCCTGGCGGACCCACACGTAGACCGGGGAATCCGCTTCGATGGCGATGTTGGGGAAGCCGTACAGTTTGCCGTCCACGGAGGCCTCCTGAAGCGCTTTGCCCCCAGTTGCGTCATATAGGGAGGAGACGAGCTGGGAGGCGTACTTCCGGTATACGTCGGTCAAATCCTCCAACCGGCCGTTCTTCTCCAGCTCCAGGAATTGAGCGCGATTGACGACGAAGGCGTCCGGCAGATCTCCGCTGCGGATCGACAAATCGATCTTCGAGGCGTACTGCGCGTCGTTGGGAGCTTCCCAGACGTAGCGGAGGGAGATGCCGGTCTGCTCGGCCAAGTAGCGGGTGACGAAATTATTCTCGCTCGTATCTCCCTCCGGCAGTTGTATATCCGAATACAAATGCGGGATCCGGAGAGTGACCGGCGTATCGTACGGCTCGTAAGCCAGCCGATCGACTCCCGTCGCCTCGGAGACGGATTCGGAGGAGCGGCCGCCCCAGCAGGAGCAGAGCGTCATTATTAAGGCGAGCCACGCCGCTCCCCGCACGAATCCCCTTCTCCCGTCCCTCACGTGGCTCCTCCTCCCCCGGCGCCGAGCGACTTGCGGTACTCGGTCGGCAAGACGCTCATTTTCTCCCGGAATACCCGGCTGAAATACTTCTCGTCGTCGAACCCGACGCGGTTCGCGACCTCCCGCACGGACAGCTCGGTTCGGCCCAGCAGCTCGCGCGCCCGCTCGATCCGCATTTTCCGAAGAACGTCCCCGAACAGCTCGCCGCCGGCGAACTTCTTGAAGCATTGGCTGAAGTAGCTGCGGCTCATGCCGACGCGGCGCGCGATGTCGTCCTGGTTCAGGTCCCGCCCCATATGCTCCTTCATGTAGAGAAAGGCGCGGACGAGGCTGGCGAACACCTCGCGGGAGAGCGACAGCTCCGCTATTCTCTGTTGGACAAGGAGGGCGGCCTTCGACAGCCCGTTTCGCAGCGGCTTCCAATGGCGCCATTCGGCGAACTCCCGCGAGAACTCCGGGTCTTCCGACTCCCAGCCCAGAATGCCGGACCATTCCGCGGCCACCTCCGTTAGGAACCGTCTCAGCCGTTCCGGAGGAATCCGCCACTTCTCGACCCGGTCGATAAACTGCTTCCAATCCTCGGTGAAAATCAGCCATTTGAGCTGCCTCCACGACGCGAACGCCGCCTCCAGCTCGGCTTCGGAAGGCGAGCTTCTTCGCCTCAGCTCCTCCAGCTCCAGCGAATCCGGCGGCTCTGCCTGATCCCAGTAGAATAGATAGGAGGCCAACTGCGACCCGATAAGCGCTTCCGCTTCCGGCAGCGGCAGGCCCGACGCCGAGACCACCCGCACCGGCTGCCACTCGGCGGTCACGTAGGCGGGCAGATCCCGTATCCAATCGCCGGCCGCCCGGGCGGACATCGGCGCGAGCCAGAGTCCCCCTTCGAGAGGCTGAATCGCCTGGGAGGAAGGAAGGCCTTCCGACAGCAGATCCGGCCGAGCCCCCTCCCGAAGCGGGACGAACGCCGCCCCGAACCGGAACGCCTTATCCGGAGGAGCGAATGTTCCGCGCGTCTCCCAGGCGTACCGCTTCACGATTCGGTGCATCGTCTCGTCCACGTTGTTCTTGTTCAGCAGCGTCTTCACGATGTAATCGATCGCGCCGAGGCGCAGCGCCTCCTGCACGTAGTCGAATTCGTGGTAGCAGGTCAGAATGACCGCCTTCGTCCAAGGATACCGCCCCCGCGCCTGCTCGATCAGCTCGAAGCCGGACATGCCGGGCATGCCGATATCGACGAACATCAGATCGACCCGTTCGCTGCCGAGCGCCTCGAGGGCGGACATGCCGTCCTTGGCCTCCCCGGCGATCTCGATGCCGTAGGAAGCCCAGTTCGCCAGCGAGATGAAGCCTTGGCGAACCCGCTTCTCATCGTCGACTACCAGAGCTTTGATCATCCCGATCCACCTCGTTTAGCGTCGTCGGTATTTCCACCGTCAGCCTCGTGCCTTGCCCCGGCGCGCTGGATATTTTAAGCCGGTCTCCGCTGCCGTAGAAGCTGACCAGCAGTCTCTTGACGTATTGCAGGCCGATGCCCATGCCTCCGCGCGGCCGTTCCCCGTCATCGTCGAACAGCCGCCGGATCGCCTCGTCGTCCATTCCCGGGCCGTTGTCCGTCACTTGCAGCCTCAGGCCGTCCGGCCCGACCTTCGTCACGGTCACGACGATCTCCCCGCCTTCCTCGCTCTTGCCGTGGTAGATCGCGTTCTCCACCAGCGGCTGAAGCAGAAAGCGCGGGATGGAAGCTTCCTCCGCCGCGGGCTCCACCTCGATGCGGAAGCGCAGCTCATCCTCGTAACGGTAGCGCTGCAGCTCGAGGTAATGCCCGAGCGCTTCGATCTCCTCTCGGACGGTTACGATCATGCTTTTTTTGCCCATATTGTAGTGCAGAACCCGGACCAGCAGAGTCACGATCGCGTCGATCTCCTCCTGGCCGTTCGCTCGCGCGACCCATTGAACCGTATTCAGGGTATTATGCAGAAAATGCGGGTTGATCTGGCTGAGAAGCTTCTCGGTCTCGAGCTGGTACTTCTTCCGTTCGTTGTCGCCGATCTCCGCGATCAAGCCGTTGACGGTCGTCTTCATGACCTGGAAGTTGTTCAGCAGCTGATCGAACTCCTCGACGTTCATCAGCTGCACGGGCGCCTCCCGTTCGCCGGTCATGCGCACGATCTCCCGGTTCACCTTGCGGATCGAGCCGTATACCTTGCGCCAAATCATCATGGCCAGGACGATCGCGAACCCGAACGCGCCTACGAACAGTCCCCCCATCCGCAGAAGCCAGAGGTTGATCTCTTTGTTGAAAGCGCTTTTACTAACGGCGGTAACAAGCTTCCATCCTTGCGGGCTGTCATACCCGAACAAGTAATAGTCGCGGTACGAGCGCAGACTGTCGTTCGCGTCTTCGCGGGCCATCTCCCACGAAATCGAAGCCGGATCGATGGGAGCCTCCCCTTCGTCGGTAAACAGCGCCTTCCCGTTCGCGTCGATCAGATAGTGGGACACCTTCATGCCGTACAAGGCATCGTTCAGAATTTTCTCGAAGAGGTTGGAATTGGTCTCCAGATAGATATAGACGGGTCTCTCCTGGTCCGTCTGGACGACCCTCAAGGAGGAGAAGACCGTATTGTCGCTGTCCTTATATTGGGTCCGGTGAGGCCCGAAATATGAGGCTCCCTTATATGGAACGAACGGCGGAAGGTCCTCGACTCCGAACGAAGGAGACACCGCCAGATTGGTGAACAGAACGGGATCCTGCGCGTCCGGCATGTAATAAACGGTGAGCCCAAGGTTCGGGTTCGTGAAGTTCACGACGTTGATGCTCTCCTCGATATCTTTCTTGATCACCGCTTTGTCGTACGTCCGGTCCGTCGTCAAATAGCGGTTCATCAGGTCGGCGATGTGGCCGTCCAGCGCGAACTGCTTCGAGACGAAGTCCAGCACGTTCACCACGTTCTCCAATCCCGTCGCTTCCTGCTTCAGGCTGGCGTCGATGCCGCTTCGGATTTTGTTGGTCAGGATCGAATGAAGCGACGAGTACGTATAGACGGAGAACAGGATAGGCGGGAAAAGGCAGGCGATCAGCAGATAGATGACCAGCGTTCGCCTTAACGTTCCGGGCTTGAACGGATGCGGCATTCGGAAAAATCGCAGCGAAGCCAGCGGTCGTCCCCCTCTCTGCCGGATCGGCAAGCCTTGTCGATATCCCTTATTTTAACAAGGATTACGGCCGTTAGGAATACAGAAAGGCATGGGAGGGACGCCGGGCGCCCTTCCCATACCTGCGACTCTCTCCGGAGGTTCCCCGGGGGATCTCCGTTTACTGCTTGCGATAGCCGAACGTCTTCTCGTTCTGCTCTTTGTTCCAGTTCAGCACGTCGTCGTAGCCGAGACCCTTGGATTTCTCGATCATTTCGTTCTTCAGCTTGTCGAATTCGGCTTCGTCCTTGGCGAATACCATCTTCCAGGAGTATTGCTTGATGACTTGCGCCACTTGGCTTTGCTTCTGGGACAGGTCGTCGCTGATGAGCTCGGGCGCGGTACCCGTGAAGATCTGCTTATTGACCGCGAGCTTGCCGTTCTTCTCGAGATATTCCCTCGCCGTCGTCGCGCCGCCCATCGCCGCGCGCCAATTCTCTTCGAGCTTGTTCGGAGCTTTGGCGAGATACGACGTCCACAGATCGTACTGGTACGGATCGCCCGTCTCCGGATTCGTAGCCGTCATCTTCAGCGTCGTGTTGTTGATTTGGTTCTGGCCGTCCTTCCACGTGCCGCCTCCGAATTCCTCCGGAATCGGAGTCTGGTTCGACGGGAAAGCCTCGTTGCCGAGGTCTGTCAGCTCAAGCTTGCCGTCCGCGCCCTTCTTCCAGGCAAGGCCTTCCGGACCGTAATTGGATACGATCACGCCTTCCGGGCTGTACATCCAGTCGAGGAATTCCATGATCCGCTCCGGATTCTTCGCCTTGGCGCCGATCGCCCATACGCGGTTGCCGCCGTAAGGGTTGAATCCGTAAGAGAACGTGCGCTCTTCTTCGAACGGCACCAGCGCGAAGCCTTTGCCTTCCGCGAGACGCTCCGGCGTGTTGTACGTGTTCATCCACGGGAACCAGGTGAACAGCAGTTGGCCGTCCGTCATCTTGTTGACGACGTCGTCGAACGTTTGCGTCAGGGAATCCGGGTCGACCAGCCCCATTTGATTGGCGTCGAAATAAAGCTTCAGGCCGCGCATATAATACCCGTCTTCGTCGAGAACGCCTTGTATCTCGTCCTTGTCGGCGGAAATAAGCGTGAAGCCGCCGTTGCTGAAGCCGTCGGTCTCGTCGAAGCCGTGCAAGCCGGCCCAGGCCTTCGTGTTCATCATCATGTTGCCGTCCCAATCCTTCCACATGGAGAAGGCGTAGGTCGGACGGCCGGAATCGCTCTTCGGCTCAAGCTCCTGCATCTTCTTAAGCACAGGCAGGTAATCCTCCATCGTCTTGATGGCCGGGCTGCCGATTTGCTGATACAGGTCGAAGCGCAGGTTCGGGTGGTAGGTCAGGTCCTTCCCCTCGGACGGACCGTCCTTGTCTTCGCCGACGTCGAAGCCGATGCCGTACACCTTCGAGCCGCCGCCGAAGTTCACCTTGTTCTTCTCGATCGCTTTCGGAGCGTACTGCATAATGTTCTTGCCGTGAGTATCGAGAAGTCCGTTCTGGGTCCAATCGAGCAGCATGCCGGCTTTGATGGCGTCCTGGTACTTCTGGCCGTCGTCGCCGAACACGACGAGGTCGCCCAGGTCTCCGGAAGACATCATGGCGTTGAACTTGACGTCTCCTCCGCCCTCCAGGTTGGAGGAGATGATGTTCAGCTTCAGGTTGAATTTGTCCTTCACGACTTTGGCGAACCAGCCTTGCTGCTCGCCGGAGAAGTTGGACAGCATGGAGAAGACGTCGATCGTGTACTCGTCGCGGGCCGGCGAAGCGGAAGCCTCCTGAGAGGCTCCGGCGGATGCGCCGGTAGAAGCCGACGGGGATGCGTCGCCGCCGTTGTTGTTCGACGAACAAGCCGCAAGGCTCAGCGCGAGCAGCGCGGCGGTGGACGCCAGTCCTGCTTTTCTAATCTTCTTGTTCAACTGGAATGCCTCCCTTTGATTTCTTTACTGGTGAAGCCGCGGTCCAAATCGGTCGCGAATCGACAAGCGCGGCAGTCCCGCGCGCCCCCCGATCACCTCCTTAAAGATGAATAGCAGACCGTTCCGCAATCGGCCTTCGGGAAGAAACCGGAATCAGCCCTTGACCGCGCCGATCATGATCCCTTTGACGAAGAAGCGCTGGAAGAACGGATAGACGAGCATGATCGGAATGACGACGATCATCGAGACGGTCGTTCGCACCGAGGTGGCCGTCTGCATCTTGGATAAGTCGATGTTGGCCGTTCCTCCGCTCCGGATGATGGCCGCGAGCGAATTCGATTCGTTCAGGTACTTGTAAAGCACGAACTGCAGCGTGTAATAGGTCTGGTCGGTCATGAGGAACACCGTGTCGATAAACGAGTTCCATTGCGTGACGGCGGCGAAGATGGCGATGGTGGCCGCGATCGGCTTGATGAGCGGCAGAATGATTCTCCAGAACACCGTCAGGGTGCCCGCCCCGTCTATCTCCGCGGATTCCTGCAGCACCTCCGGGATCGATTCGATGAAAGTCTTGGCGAGAATGATGAAGAACGGAGAGACGATCGTCGGCAGGATGTAAGCCAGGAAGTTGTTCGTCATGTTCAGCTTCATCATGATGACGAACCAAGGAATGATGCCCGCGTTGAAGTACATCGTGACGACCATGAACCGGTACCAGAAGCTCCGCGCCCACATCTTCTTTTTGGTAAAAAGGTAGCCGAGGAACGCCGAGCAGAGAACGGTCGCCGCCGTGCCGATGACGGTTCGCGCCACGGAGATAAACGCCGCTTGGGAGAGACCTTTGATCTTGAGAATCTGAACGTAGTTCTCGAAGTGAATCTCTTTCGGGTACCAAGTGACGAGTCCCCTTGCGCTCAAATCGTTGCTGCTGATCGTGTTGATGAACAAGTAATAGAACGGAAACACGCAGAGGAACGTGAACAGGATAAAGAAAGCGTAATTCAGAGTGTGGAACGAGATTTCGCCGAAGCTGCGGCGAATGCGCATATGCGTCACCCCTCCTGGTTAAATGATGGATTCGCCGCGAACCCACTTGGACAGCTTGTTGGCGAACAGAAGCAGGCCAATGCTGATAAGAGACTTTAGCATGCTGACGGCCGTCGCGAACGAGAAGTTCGTCCCGAGCATGCCCGCGTTATAAACGTAGAGGTCGAGAACCTCGATGTGGTCCTTGTTGATCGGGTTCTGGAAGACGAAGTATTGCTCCATGCCGTTGTTGATGAAGTTGGCGATCTGAAGCATCAGCAGGACGAAGTACGTCGGCATAATGCCCGGGATGGTGATGTTCCAGATCATCCGGAACCGCCCGGCCCCGTCCACCTTGGCCGCGTCGTAGAGCTCCTGATCGATCGACGTGATCGCCGCGATGTACATGATCGCTCCCCAGCCGAGACCCTTCCACGTATTCCACAGAATCATCGAGAGCCAAGTGTGGTTGTCGGTCGCCAGGTAGTTGATGCCCCGTTCCTGGAGCCCCAGGCCGATCATGATTTTGTTGATGAGGCCGTTGTCCACGTTGAACAGAGCGAAGGCGATGGCGTAAACGAGCACCCAGCTGATGAAGTTCGGAAGCGTCGTCAGAATCTGAACCGTCTTCTTGAAGCGCATCGCCTTGATCTCGCTAAGGAGGATGGCGAAGGCGACCGGAAGCACCGAGGTGAGGATACCGAGCGAGCTCATGGCGATCGTGTTCTTCATGACCCGTCCCACTTCCGCCGTCTGGGTCGGGTTCGCGAAGATCGACCGGAACCATTGCAGGCCGACGAACGGCGTATCGCTTAGCTTGAAGCCCGGCCGGTAATTATAGAGAGAGTAGATCCATCCATACAACGGGAGGTAGCTGAACAAGAAGACGAGAACGAGAAATGGAAGCGCATACAAAAATAATCTGTACCGTTCGGATAAAATACCCCCGCTTCGGGCGGGCTTTAGCTCTTCCCGGGTGACCGGTTCCATGGGACCCCTCCTGCTTCGGAACGTTTTCGCGCGGCGGCATTCGGCAATCGCTTTCAAACGAGTCGCTTGCAACCGTCGCGAGTCAATCGTCGTACCTCTATTGTAGAGAGTTATCGATAACAGAGAGATATAAAACGGTTTCCTATTCTTTAAAGCTGTTATGTGCCGGGGAAAATTTTTCTACCTTGAATAAACGAATTTCTAACCTTAACGGCTGGGAAGGGAATAAAAGGAGGTTTCTGTCGGAGGTTTTCGTTGGGGTTTCCGATAACCCCATACATTCGGGGATCCGCCCCCGGAAAACAATCCGGCCCCCGGAGCTCTAAAGCGCAGAGCTCCGGGGGCCGGATTCGTTCAAACGTTGAAGCGGAAGTGCATGACGTCGCCGTCCGCGACCACGTATTCCTTGCCTTCGAGACGAAGCTGGCCTTTCTCCTTGGCCGCGTTCATCGACCCGGCGTTAACGAGGTCCTCGTACGAGACGACCTCCGCGCGGATGAAGCCGCGTTCGAAGTCGGTGTGAATGACGCCCGCCGCTTGCGGCGCCTTCATTCCCTTGCGGATCGTCCAGGCGCGAACCTCTTGCACGCCGGCGGTGAAGTACGTGTACAAGCCGAGCAGCTTGTACGCGGCGCGGATCAGACGGTCCAGGCCGGACTCGCTCAGGCCGAGCTCCTCCAGGAACATCTCCTTGTCTTCGCCTTCCAGCTCGGCGATCTCGGACTCCACCTTCGCGCTGATCGGTACGACCTCGGAGCCTTCCGCCGCCGCGAACTTGCGCACGCGCTCCACGTATTCGTTCGAATCGGAATTCGCCGCTTCGCTCTCGTGAACGTTAGCGGCATAAAGGACCGGCTTGATCGTCAGCAGGTGAAGATCGCGCACGATCAGCTTCTCTTCGTCGGACAGCTCCACGCTGCGAGCCGGCTTCTCTTCCAGCAGCGCCGCGTGAATGCGCTCCAGCACTTCAACCTCCTGGGCGTACTTCTTGTCCCCGCCCTTCATGTTCTTGCGGGAGCGTTCCATGCGCTTCTCGACCGAATCGATATCGGCGAGGATCAGCTCCAGGTTGATGACCTCGATGTCGTTGATCGGGTCGATCTTGCCGGAGACGTGCGTGATGTTCTCGTCCACGAAGCAGCGGACGACGTGAACGATGGCGTCCACCTCGCGGATGTTCGCGAGGAATTTGTTGCCCAGGCCTTCGCCTCGGCTGGCTCCCTTGACGAGGCCCGCGATGTCGACGAATTCGAACGCGGTCGGTACGATCCGGTTCGGCGTTACGATCTCGGCGAGCTTCTGAAGGCGTTCGTCCGGAACTTCGACGACGCCGACGTTCGGGTCGATCGTGCAGAACGGATAGTTGGCCGATTCCGCTCCGGCTTGCGTAATGGCGTTAAATAAAGTCGACTTGCCGACGTTCGGCAATCCGACGATTCCACAAGACAGTGGCATTCGAGTACACTCCTGACTTAAGCGCGACCGTTGCTTAAGCGCCTTAAGCGCCCGATCGTTCGCCTCTTCAATTCTCAGGTCATTATACCGGAATCCGAGTTGCCTCGTCTACTCAGGCAAGCAAGTCGGTTCGCGAGCCGCCCTCCCGCTCCCACTTCCTTACTCGGATAGAGGCGGCGGAAGCGGAGAACAATGTCCTTGAGGCATTTTCCCGCCAAGAGCCCTAAGGAGTGAACGACCGATGGAAAATCAAAACCACGCAGGCAACTACAAAGGCACGACCCGCATGCGCGCGAAGAATCAGGATATGGCCTTCGTCAACGACACGATCGACCGATCCAAGAACGCCACTCCCGTCAATCGTCCCGGCAAACGCTCCAAGTAGCCAACCTCTTCCCATTCAAGCAGCAGCGGCTCCAAGCCGCTGCTTTTCTTTTTCCCCGCGGGCCACATCCCTCTATACAAACCTCTCGCCAAAATTTTTAATGGATAGGGAACCTTTTCCATCGTTAATCGTCGGTTTATCGAGGTGAACGCAAGTGGAGTTCGACTATTTGAAGCATATGACCGAGGGGCTGGACCGCAACGAGATCCTGGACGAGCTCATGCTCGCGTACGGCAAGGACGTCTGGAATTACGCCTACTTCCTGACCTGCCGCCGGGAGGCCGCGGAGGATATCGCCCAGGACGTGTTCGTCAAAGCGTACCAGAATCTCCATAACTACCGGGGGGAGTCGCCGATCAAGCCGTGGCTGCTCTCGATCGCGAGAAATACGGCGCTCGATTATCTTCGGTCTTCTTGGGTTCGCAAAGTAAGCTTCCTGACGCCTCACGCGAGCAGAGCCTCCCATCCTTCGGCGGAGAACGAGTGGCTGCACCGGGAGGAGCACCAGGCGATCTGGGACATCGTCCTGAAGCTGCCTCGCAAGCTTCGAGAGGCGCTGCTTCTTTACGCTCATCATCAGTTGTCCATGAAGGAGATTTCGGCCCTGCTCGGCGTATCGGAAGGAACCGTGAAGTCGCGGCTGTTCCGCGCCCGGGAAGCCGTGAACCGGGCATGGGGATCGTCCGGCCAAGAAAGGAGCGAATTGTCATGAAGCGCGCCGAGCGGGATTGGGAGAGCCACTTGACGGAGACTCCGCTCGGAACGGGCGGTTTCTCGATGGGAACGATTCGCAAAGTAAAGGAGAGAATCGCCGTGCAAGAGAGACGCAAGAAGAAGAAAATCGTTCCGCTTGCGGCCGCGGCCCTGGTCGCCGTTATCCTGGCGGCGGTGGTATTCCGTTCGGAAATCGGAAGCACTCTCGCTTCCTGGAACAAGCCCGAGCCCGAGAAGAAGCCCGTCATCAGCGAGACGGAAACGACGACGCTCAAGATCGGCTATTTGTCGGGAGCGGACGATTTTATGAGGAAATACGGCAGTCCTTTTGTTATCCGGCACCCTATGGCGCGCTTTAGCTACTCGGCAAACGTGCCGAAAATGGGAAGCCTCGAAGATTACAGGGAGTGGATCGAGAACGAGGAGCCCGATCTGGTCCAGATTCCGCTCGGATACCTGGACGAGCTGTCGTCGGCCGGCCTGCTGACGGATCTTGACGCGCTGCTGCTCCGGGACGGCATCGACGAACAGAACTTCTATGAGCCGGTCCGGCGGACGATTCGGGAAGCCGGCGCGGGGAAGCTGTACGGGATGGCCGACAAGTTCTCGGCATACGGCTTGTACTATAATCGGGAGCTGTTCGCCGAGTTTGGCATTCCCGAACCGTCCGGAAGTCTGACCTGGGAGGAGACGATGGGCCTTGCGGCAAGGTTCGCCGGATCGGAGAAGAACGGGGATCCCGTATACGGGCTCAGCTTCGGCTACCGGCCGGGCCTGTCCTTGAACGCGGTGACCGTCGGACAAAGCCTGGGGCTGGGAACGTACGCGCCGGACGGCCTTCGGTCCACCTTAAGCTCGAAAGCTTGGACGGGTTTATGGTCTTCGTTCGTTCAAGGGTACCGGGACGGCTGGATCGGAGGCGAGCAGGGGATGGAACAGGGCAAGAGCTATCCCATGAAGGAGCTCTACAAGCTCGACCCGTTCCTGAACGGCCGTTCCGCCATGACGTTCCAGCCGAGCGATTACGGCAGCAATCTCGCCGGCGCGCGGGAGATGATCGGATTCGACGACGAATGGGCCCTTCTCCCCGCTCCCGCCCTGGACGAATCGGCGCGCTCCGGCGGGCAGGCGATGGAGATCGGTTACGTGTTCGCGATTCCGTCCCGATCCTCGCAGCCGGATGCCGCCTGGGAGCTGCTCAAGTACATCCTGAGCCCGGAGCAGACGGAGAGGCAAACCCGTACGGCGCCGTACGCCTTGTACACCGTCAAAGCCGAAACCGTCGACGACTCAGGTCCGCAAGACGCATACTACGAAGCCAGGTACGATACGTCCTTGTCCCTGAGCAGCCTGAAGCAGAAAGCCGACCCCGCTTACCAGGCGCTGCTTAACCTGGCTTACAAGTCGGGACAGGAACGGGAGCGGGATCTGCTGAACGGCTCTCTCGGGGTCGAGCCGTTCCTGGAACAGCTGGACCGCGAAGCCGAAGAAACGCTGCGGACGCTTGCCGCGGAGAAGGAGACCCGGCCATGATCCGGCGACTCTGCCTGTTCCTCCTCGCGGTCTGCCTGTTGTCCGGTTGCACGAAGAAGAGCTCGAACGAGGAGCCGGTATCCTTAAGGATCGCGACGCTGGATGCCTACTCTTTCGAATCGACGTACCGGGATTATTTCGATGCCGCTTTTTCCGATTGGGACCTCATCTTGATCGAAATCCCCGAAGAGTCGAGCTCTTTCTCGGAGAGCCGGTGGCGGGATTGGCTGGATACCGAGAAGCCCGATCTGCTTCTCATGAACGTGTTCGATTACCGCCGATTGGCCGATGCCGATCTCCTGCGCGACTTGGAGGAGTTCGCCTGGCGGTCCGATATGGATCTCGGCCGGTTCAATCCCGCCGTTCTTGACTATTTAAAAGGCAATGAGCAAGGACGGCTGTTCGGGCTCTCTCCCTTCTTCAGCACATCGGCCTTGTATTACAACAAGGATCTGTTCGACCGGCTCGGAATTCCATACCCCGAGGACGACATGACTTGGGCGGATACGCTGAACCTGGCCGGCCGCTTCATGAACGACAGCCGGCTCGGCGACGACGAATTCGGCCTACACGTCAAATGGGTGAGCACGCCGTTCGATCTGATGAACAAAATCTCTTATACGGAAGGTGTCGAGTACGTCAACTCGCAGACGGGCGCGCTCACGATCGATACGGACGGCTGGCGGAACATCTTCGGCGAGGTCGTCGACGCCTACCGGAACGGAACGTTCCGGACCCAGACCGTCGAAGGCGATACGAGGGACGGCACCACCTATTACGGTCCGGAGGCGCTGGCTCAGACGGAGCTGTTCGCGCAGGGACTGGCTGCGATGACCGTGGACGGTGACTCGCTCATGCGAAATCTCAAGGCGGGCGAGCCCGGGTTCCGGTGGGGCGTCGCGACGGGACCGATCCGGGCGTCCGATCCTTCCCGGGCGGGCTGGTTCGGCACCGGATACGTGTTCGCGATCCCCACCGTCTCTTCGAAGCCGGTGCGGGCTTGGGAATCGATCGCCTATCTCCACTCCGAACGCATGGGCCGCGCCTCCGTCGCCATCAACGGGGACCTTCTCGCGTTGCAAGACGATCCCGCCTGGAGAGGCGACGAGGATTACCGGGCGTTCTACCGCAAGCTGCCGGAGAACGAGTTGCCCGCGTACGCCGAGTCGAAGGTCCCCGTTAGTTTCTTCGAGCCGTTTAATCGGCTTGTCGATCGCCGCATTGACGAGGTGCTCCAAGGCAAGTCGACCGTAGAAGAGGCGCTCGCCTCCATCCAAAGGGAAGGCGAAGAGCTGATGGTTAAAGCCAAGCTCGAATCTGAACAGACGGCAGCCTCGCCATCGCAATAGCCGCGCCTCAAACGAATGGGGAGAATGACGGTCGGCCCGACCGTTATTCTCCCCATTTTTACTTTTTAAACCCAAGCGTCGTTATCGTACCCCCGAACCTCCCAGTAGCCGTAATGCGGCTCCTCGATCAGCTCGATCCTCTCCAGCCATTTAACCGACTTATAAGCGTACATCTTCGGAACGATCAGGCGAACCGGCCCCCCGTAATCGCGGTGAATCGGCTTGCCGTCGTGAAGCACCGCGACGAGCACGTCTTCCATCTGCGCCTGTTCCAGCGACAGTGCATCCGTGTATTCCCCGTCCCCGGAATAGAACTTGACGAAGCGGGCCCCAGGCCTCACTCCCGCGGCGGAGAGCAACTGCGAGAGAGGAACGCCCTCCCACGTATTATGATAGACCGACCATCCCGTCACGCAATGGAAGTCGCTGACCTGCACGACCCGTTTAAGCTGGAGAAAATCCCCCCAATTCCACTTGATCGGATTGTCCACCAACCCGTCTATCGTAAACGACCAGCTGGCCGAATCGAACTTCGGCAGCGGAGTTACCGTGTACACCCGGAATCTCCCCTGGGCTCCCCCGCCTATTACATTCGCCGAATCCGGCAAAGGCTCTGGAGGCGGAAGCATTCGGTTCGGATCGGTCTCCTTCGTCATTCCGCCCGCTTCCGACGGCCCGAAATCCCCGAGCGTACGGCCCGCCCATCGGAAGAACGGGGGGACTACCGCAACCGTTATCGCCAGCCCGACCGACCATTGGATGAACTGCTTGCGGCTCATCCATGCTTGAGGCTCCGCGGCGGAATACGCCGGCTCCCGGCGAGGCTCCCCTCCGGGAGCCGCCCGTTCCGGCTCCTCGGTCGTCCGGATCGCGCGTTTCTCGGGCTTCCTCGCCCAACGAAGACGCGTAATCGAATGATAAGCGATGTAAGGGAGTCCAACCCATGTCAGCAGGTCGTGAACCGCCAACGCTCCGTTGGACCAACGAGGCGGAAGATGGCGGAACTGCCAGAGCACGATGCCCGACAGCAGCCAGCCGACGAGCAGGACGAGCACGACGGCCAGGTTGCCCTTCTGTCTGGGCCGCGTTCGGATCTGCTTCAGATGGCGCTTCATCAGCGGACCGTAGAGAACCAGAATGACCGCCGTGATCAGCCCGATATAAATATGAAGCTGCTTCAGCCATACCCTTCCTTCCCCGAGCCAGCCGCGAGCCGCTCCCCAAGACAAGAGCAAGCCGCTGACGGCCAGAACGACGACCAGCCAGGCGTTCCATCGATGAAGCTCGGCCAGCTGCTTGCCGAGTCCGGGTCTTTTTCGCCCGCCCATTCGATCCCCTCCGTTTCTAACCGAATCCTTCGCCGCCAAATTATACCACCCTTCTATGTACATTACATGAACGAACCCGCCTAATCCTGTCTCGAAATCCGTCGGGAAGCGCCAAATATTTTTTTCCAACCCGATAAGACCGGAACATCTTGACCAAACCTGCGTCTAAAAAGAAAACCGACAACTAGATCTACGAAACGCTTCAGAAGGAGGAATGAATCAAGATGCGCGGAATGCTTTCGCTTCTTACGGCGAGTCTTCTTGCGCTTCTATTGGCAGGCTGCGGAGCCGGCGATAAGACAAACAACGACGCCGGTACCGTGGATGTTCCGTCTGCCAATGCAGAAGCTACCCAGTCAGCGTCTCCTGCCGAATCCGGCAACTCCGGCACCCCATCGGCCGCCCCTTCCGGATCCGAATCGTCCCTAACCCCTCAAGAGCAGTCGCTGGCCGCGGCGGCAGACGAGGTGGTAGGCGCGCTTCGCGACCGGGATCTGAGCCGTTTGTCCTCTTGGACCGATACCGAGCTAGGTCTTCGTTTCTCGCCTTATCCGCATCTCGACGACAAGACGGATCTCGTGTTCCAAGCCGATCAATTCCCGTCCTTCAAGGATGATACGGCCCTGAACTGGGGTTCTTACGACGGCTCCGGCGAGCCAATCCGACTGAGCTTCCGGGACTACTTCGAGAAGTTCGTCTACGACCAAGACTTTGCGGACGCGCCGGTCGTGTCCGTGGGCAAGCTCGCCAGCTCCGGCAATACGGCTTGGAACGCAGCGGAGATCTACCCGAACTCTTCTTTCGTGGAATATCATTTTCCCGGGTTCGACAAGGACCTGGAAGGGCATGATTGGGAGAGCCTGATTCTGGTCTTCACCCCCTACGGACCGGAATGGAAGCTCGTCGCCGTCGCCCACGGCCAATGGACCATCTAATCTCCCGAATGCAACCGCCCCGGCAAGGAACTTACGCCTTGGCCCTGGCGCGCCGCACCGAACCAAAAAAACGCCCTCCATGCGGCCGATTAAGCCGAATGGAGGGCGTTCCGTTGCTCCGGGCAAGATTTACATTTGGTTCTGGATCTTGTTCTTCAGGGAATCCTTGCTTTGAAGGCCGACCAGCTTGTCGACCGGTTGGCCGTCCTTGAACAGGATCAGCGTCGGAATGCTCATGACGCCGAATTGGGAAGCCAGTTCAGGCTCTTCGTCGACGTTGATCTTGCCGACCGTAGCCGATCCCTTAAGCTCTTCGGACAGCTCCTCGACGATCGGAAGCTGCATTTTGCAAGGTCCGCACCAAGGAGCCCAGAAGTCCAGAAGGGTTACGCCTTCGGACACGGTAGAGTTGAAGTTGTCTTTCGTTACTACTACTGCCATGTTACTCCACTCCTTCTAGAAAGGTATGATTAGCAAATCTCAGCTCTATATGATGATCGGGCCCTGTACTTCTCCCGTTGCATCCTAGCGCCATCCGATCGCTAGACGTGCTGCCTCTGCGCGATGTTCAGCAGCATGCCTCCGATCGTAATATCGGAGAAATAAGCTTCCAGCTGCTTCTCCGCCCCGCAGAACACCGAGTTCATCACGTCCTGCATGTTCGATCCGACCATGCAGTCCATCTCCGGATCCCCCGAGCACCAGTTCGGCATGAGCGAGCCTGCCGACATGGCGCGGTAAACGTCCGCGAGCGTGACTTCCATCGGGTCGCAGGTCAATCGGTAGCCGCCTCCGGACCCTTCTCTCGTCGAGACGTAGCCGAGCTTGCGAAGACAGCCGAGAACCTTGCGGACTCGCGCGGGATGGGTGCAGACATTCGCCGCGATCTCCTCGCTGGATGCCATTCCGTCCTCGCGATGGGCCAGCAGCACGAGACTGTGGACCGCAATAATGAATTCACTGTTCATCGTCTGCCGCCTCCTCCGGTTCGTACTGTAATAATATCAATTACAGTTGTGGTTGTCAACACCGAAACGCGCCGACCCGCGGGGCGGCGGGCCATCTGTCTCATGATGCCCGTTCATACCGTTTTTACCCCTCTTGACGCGCATTGTATCCTTTGTCCCCGTCTGTCATACTGGAGGCGAAACTTTCCGATCGACGAGGTGATCGCATGCATATTCAAGTTTACTCCGACATGGTGTGCCCATGGTGCCGAATCGGCATGAAGAATCTGTCGGACGCAATAGAACTCTGGACGGAACGGACGGCGGAAGAGATCGAGGTAAGCCACCGCGCCTACCTGCTCGACCCTTCCCTCCCGCCGGAGGGACTTCCGTTCAAAGCTTCCATGGAACGGAAAATGGGGCCGAAGCTGGAAGAGATGACGCGGCGCGTAACGGAGGCGGGAGCGAACGTCGGCCTGGTATTCCGGTTCGACCGCGTCGCCCGTATGCCGAACACGGTGCTCGCCCACCGGGTGACCGCCCTGCTCCCGGAAAAGCAACGTCAGATGTGGATCGACGCCATCATGACCGCTTACTTCGAGTTCGGCCGCGATATCGCGAAGCTCGACGTGCTGTTGGAGGTGGCGACGGACATCGGCTTGAACGCCCATGAAATCGGCATGAGACTAGAGAACGGGGAAGGCGCCGAGGAGGTCGAACGGGACCTGGCCCAAGCCCGCGCGATGGGCATCTCCGGAGTGCCGTTCTTCGTTATCGACAACAAGTTCGGGTTGTCCGGCGCTTATCCGGCGGCGGAATTCGTGCGGGCGTTCGAGAAGATTCAAGAGCAGAAAGCTTAACCCATGCCTATGCGCCTTCGTCGTCCTCGGACATCGAAGGCGCTTGTGCAAATTCTACCCCATAAAACCAAACGAGAACCGTCCGCAATATGCGTAGGGTCCTCGTCATGTTAACCTATAAACTAAACATATATTCAAAACACTAATCATACTTAAACTTATAAATTAATATAACTCTCATGGGTACAACTCCTTAAATTTTATAGGTTTTCGTCACTTAGCTTTTCCGCTTAATTTGTACAGTATATATTGATTCAAGCTGACGCCTTCACGTTCTGCATTATCAATCAAGTCTCTATGCAAAGTTCTAGGCATTCTAAGCATAATATTTCCGCTTGGAAGTTCCCTAGGCTCGGGAATTGGATCGCCATATTCAAGTTTGATTTCTATATGGTCTTTCTTTACTTCGTTTAAGTTCTGAACCAATTCATCTATTGTATCTGCCGTACTCTGGCATCCCTCCAACTCGACAAATTTCCCATGATAATAGGTTCCTGATTCATCAGAAACATGTTTGATAATCATCGTATAGTCCAAACGCAAGTAATACTCCAAGTTTTTTTCCATTACACCCTTCACCTGCACCCTCCTCGAAATAAAGGTGAACTCCCCCGTGTAAACCTTACTGATCTCTCTGTCTTAGACATCCCCGTAGAATTTCTGAAATGACGATGAGAGCCGTTTGTTCGAACCAATTGATAACCATAATGCTCCAAAACCTTAACGGCTTCTGGATACCTTATGTTATGTGGTTGGTTCTTCATCTTCTCCACGAGCTTTTCTATCCTGGGCACACAGGTTACACCTCCACAGCATAATACCGTATGTGATATCATGATGTTGAAATTATGATACTGCATGCAGTATCATAATTCAAGCTCGGATTAGCCCATTGAATATTTAATTATATGAAATGCCTTCGTCGTCCTCGGACATCGAAGGCGCGTGATTTTACTCAACCTTCCCCGCCGTCTCCAGCTCGTGCTGCCGGTACTCGGAGGGAGTGAAGCCGGTTTTCTTGCGGAAAATCTGCGAGAAGTGGCGGACGTCCGGGTAGCCGACCCGTTCGCTGATGTCGCCGACCTTCAGCTCGGAATCGCGAAGCAGCTCCATCGCGCGCTCGAGGCGCCGCTGGGTGACGTAATCCTTGAAGCCGTGGCCCGTCTTCTGCTTAAACAGCTGGCTGAAATAAACGGGATTGAGAAACACGACGGATGCGACCTTCTCGAGAGTCAGCTCCGACGGCAGATGCGCGTGGATGTACTGAAGAGCGACCTCGATCGCCTTCTCCCCTCCGCTAGCGTAATGATCGTAATGTTGGGACTCGGACGTCCGGCGCATCGCCTGAACGTGTTTCGGCACGGTCGCCATGTCGTCGATCCGCTCGCTATGAAGAACCTGGAACGGAACTTTCAAATACCGTTTCAAGTGAGTCCGCAGCAGCTCGATCAGCTTCGAGAGCTTGCCCTCCTCGCTAAGCGTCGCGAGCCCGAGCAAGCTTCTGGCGTCGACGTTGGCCACGAACCCCTTGCCCGCCGAGTCGATCAGCTCCGACAGCACGTTCTCGACGATAAAATGCTCGAGCCGAAGATCCGCGTCGCTCTCCATTTTGACCATGATCAGGTAAAAGCTCGGATGGCTGCCGGTAAACGTCGTTAAGTCGATCCCGCCCAGATCGAGGCCGGACGCCCAACGGGCGAAGACGGCTTCGCGGAGAAGCTTCAGGTTCGTCTTCAGCAGCTGAGTCTCGCTCGTCCTCTCGTTCTCCTTCTCGACCTCCTCGCCGAGCTCTTTGATTTTCTCGATCAGCGTTTCTTTGCCTATCGGCTTCAGCAAATAATCTTTCGCCCCGAGACGGACCGCTTCCTTGGCGTACGCGAATTCGGAATGGGCCGAGATGAACACCCATTTCACGTGAGCATGGCGCTTGCGCGAGATCTCCATCAGCTCGATGCCGGTCATGCCGGGCATCAGAACGTCCGTCAGCACGAGATGGATGAACAGCGTCTTCAGCAGGTCGACCGCTTCCTCCGGGCTGGAAGCCAGATAAACGCGGTGTTCGGGATACGTCTTGCGGATCGTTCGCTCGATCCCGTCTCGGATAATGCTCTCGTCGTCCACCACGAGTATGTTCATGAAGCGTTCCCTCCTCTCTCTATCGGAAACGAAACGACGACCGTCGTTCCCCGATCCGGCTCGCTCTCGATACCGAGTCCGTAGGCTTCCCCGAACATCAACCGGATGCGATGATGCACGTTCAGCAGGCCTATGCCGCGCCGCTCCGCCTGCCCGTCCCGCTCGCCGGACGGCGAATCCTTCAGCGACTCCCGGATGCGGCGCAGCGTCTCTTCGTCCATGCCGACCCCGTCGTCTTGGATGACGATCTCCAGGCGGCCGTCCGATTCCCTGGAGCAGACGCGAAGAGCTCCCTCGCGATTAAGCGGCTCCAAGCCGTACTTCACGGCGTTCTCGATGACGGGCTGCAGAATCAGCTTCGGCACCTTCGTGCCGAGCCACCGTTCATCCACTTCGATGCTCGTGCGGACGCGGCCCTTGAGGCGGGTCTCGATAATCGTCAAATAATGCTCCAGCTGCTCCAGCTCCGCCCGAAGCGTCGTCCGGGACGCTTCCTCCCAATCGCTGCTGAACCGAAGAATCCGCGATAGCGATAAAATGATCTTGCCCAGCCGGTCGTTCTCCCTCTCGTCCAGCATCCAATAAATCATGTCCAGCGTATTGAACAGGAAATGAGGGTTCACCTGAGACTGCAGCGCCTGCAATTGGGCGTTCTTCTCGCTGATGGACGCCAGCTTGATTCGTTCGATCAGATCGTCCATCTGCCTCACCATCCGGTTGAACGAGCCCACGAGAACGTTCAGCTCATGATAGGAATGGACGCGAACCTCGCCTTTGAAGTTGCCCAGCTCCACTTGCTTCATCTGCTGGATCAGCCGCTTGAACGGGGACGAGAACGACCTTGAGACGAGCGTCGCGAGAACCGTCGCCGCGATGACGAGAACGAGGATGACCGTCAGCAGGAATTGCTGGGTCTGCTTCAGCTCCAGGTTCAGCTCGCGGTTCGGCGTTACCCCGATGACCGTCCAATCGGCCGTGCTGATCCGGGCGGCCGTCACCATGGCGCCCGCGTGTTCCCGAACGAGCACCTCGCCGACTTTGAGCGGGCCGGGCCATCCGTCCGGAAGGCTCGCCATGCCGTCTTCCTCCGGCTGGGTCCGAATGATCTCCTTCCCCCCGGATTCGCGAAGGATCACGTTGCTCCCGGGCCCCAGGCTCGCGTTGCGAAGCGCGGAGACGATCGCTTCGGCATCCGTCTCGATCAAGACGACGCCGACGGACTTCAGCGTGCTGAGCTCGTACAATTGGCGCCCGAACGCAAAAACAGGCCGGTCGATTCCCGTGCTCATGAGAGACTCCGGATAAACGCCCAACCATTTCATTTCGCCCGTCGATTTTTTCAGCTCCTCGAACCAGGTCTGGCCCGAATAGTTATGCATCGCCCCGCCGATCGAGAGATCGAAGCTGTACACCCTGCCGGAGTTCGTCACCACGTGGATCCCGATGATGTCGTTGCGGGAATAGAAGATCGCCCCGAGAATATCGGTAATGCGGCGTTCCAGGTTCACGGCTTCGACGCCCCCGGCGCTTTCGGTCTGCAGCAGCCTCATCAGCTCGTTGTTGCTGTTAAGCGACTTGGTGACGCTGTCGTACCCTTTCAGCATCAGGTCGAACAAGCCGACCGTCTGCGAAATGTTTTTCTCGGCGACGTCCCCGACCTTGTCCCGAACCTGCTCGGTTGCCCTCTGGTAATACACGAAGCTGACGATGAGGAGCAATCCGAGCAGGCTGAACAGGAAGATCAGGAACAGCCGTCCGTGAATGGACTGAAATCTGGTCATTGCAACGATCACCCTTTGACGGCGCCGGCCACCATGCCTTTGGTAATCTTCTCGGCAAGCAAGAAGTAAATGATGATCACCGGAAGCGCCCCGAGCACGAGGAACGCGCCGATCGCCCCATAATTGACGGAATACTGGCTGACGAAGCTGTTGACCCCGAACGGAAGCGTCTTCAGGCTCTCCTTGGAGATGAACGTCGCGGCGAGCACGTATTCGTTCCAAATGTTGATGAAGGTCAAGATGCACACCGTCATGATCGGCGGGATCGAGACCGGAAGCACGATGCTGCGAAAAATCCTCAGAACGCCCGCTCCGTCGATGATGGCGGACTCCTCGATCTCCGTCGGGATCGTCTTCATGAAGCCGCTCATGATGAACACCGCGATCGGCGTCTGGAAGGCGATGTACGGCAGGATCAAGCTCAGCCTGGTGTTAAGGATGTCCATATTACTGAATATGACCATGATCGGGAGCAGCGTCGCTTGCAGCGGAATCATCATTCCGAGCAGGAACAGCAGCATGACGTACTGGCCGTACTTCCAGCGGAATCGCGTAATGGCGAACGCAGCCAACGAGGCGAGGACAATGACGCACGCCATCGTTACGGTCGTAACGAGCAGGCTGTTCGTCAGGTAGTCCCAGTACTTGCCTCCGCCGAGGGCGTTCTTATAATTTACCCATTGGGCTACTTTCGGAAGGGCGAAGAAGCTGCCCGAGAGAATCTCCTCGTTCGTCTTAAGGGAGTATATCAGCAGCCATAGCAGCGGGTAAAGCTGCGTGACGAGAAGAATGCCGAAGATGATATAGACGATGGTCTTGGCGACGGGCAAGCGTTTCTTGGGAGATCGGACGGCGGGCTTCGCGCCTTGCAGCGTTGCGGATCGGTTCATGTGCGGAGCGCCTCCTTTTTTACGAGTATCGTTTCTCTAGCCGGTTGAAAACGAAGTTGATCAAGACGGTGACGAGCAGGCACATCGCGACGAGGAACGTCCCGACCGCGCTTCCGTAGCCGTACTTCTGGGATAGGAACGACATGTTGTACATGTGCATGGCGACGACGTCCGTCGCATGTGCCGGCCCCCCGCCCGTCATGACCATGATCAGGTCGAACGATTGAAGCGAACCGATAAAGGATAGAACGAACGAGATCTTGAAGATCGGAACGATCATGGGCAGCGTAATATATCGATCGGCCTTGAAGCCATCGGCGCCGTCTATCTTGGCGGCTTCGTAGATGTCGGCCGGTATGTTCTGAATCCCGGTAAACTGAATGAGCAGGTGATACCCGAGGTACTGCCATAACCCGACGAGGATGATGGCGTAGATCGCCACTTTGGGGTCGGTGAGCCAGTTGTGCGTCCACGAATGAAGCCCTATCTTGTCGAGGATTTGATTGATCATGCCGCCTTGGGAGGCCGGGTTGTAAATCGTCTTCCACAGCTGCCCGATCACGACGACGGACAGGATGACGGGAAGGAAGTAGCTGGAGACCAGAAAATTCGCCTTGCGGGTGTAGCGGCCGATCAGGATCGCAACGAGTAGCGCGAGCGGCAGCTGAATCAGCATGGAGAAGCCCGCGAGCAGGAACGTGCGCCGGACGGAGGGCCAGAACACGGAGTCGCCGGTGAACATGCGATGGTAATTATCGAAGCCGACGTGCTTGGCCATTCCGATCGGAACGATTCCGTTCCAATCCAGGAAGGAAGTATAGACGGACACGCCAATCGGCACGAACACGAGACCGATGTATATGATTAGACACGGCAGCACGAACGCCGCGATCGTCCAGTTGGACACCTTCAACACTTTCAAGGCTTACGCCTCCTTCATGCTTCCCGGACGATGACGAAAGGGGAGCGCGGGCGCCCCCTTCCGTCAAGCCGAACGGAATCTATTATTTGTTGTCTTCGTAAGCTTGTTGGTGTTCCTTGGCCACCGCCGCGGGATCCGTGTCCGGAGTAACGAACAGGTTCTGGATGCTGGACAGGTGAACCTGGGAAGTCGCCGGGTTCATCGTGTTGTCGAAGCTCAGGTCGCCGCCTTTTACGGTCTTGAACAGGTCGAGAACCGTAACCGCCATGTCGGAGTACCCGGCCGCCTTGAAGTCGCCTTCGACCTTCTGAGCCAGGCCGACCGCGCCCTTCAGGCCGAACAGCTCCTTCGGATAGTTCAGCATGAAGTAGTTCAGGAAGTCGAGCGTCTCGTTCAGATGCTTGCTGTTCTTGGAGACCGCGAACGCGGAGCCCGGCGCGAGCATGTATTCGTCCGGATCGCCCTTGCCGCCCACCGTAGGGAACTTGAAGACGCCGACGTTGCCGTCCTTGCTCACTTCGGCGGTCTCGATGCCGCCGGTCGCCCAGGAGCCCATGTAATACATTGCCGACTTGCCCGTCTTGAACAGGTTCTCGCCCGCGTTGTAGTCGAAGGAAGTCGCGCCGTCTTGGAACGCGCCGGCCTTGACGAGATCCTCGAACGCCTTGACCGCTTCCAGGAAGGCCGGGTCCTCGAACGTCGTCTTGCCGTCCGTCACGTCTTGCAGGAAGCCCGGGCCGTACGTGCGGAGCAGGATGTTCATGAACAGGAAGGAGCCGGTCCAGGAATCCTTCTCGCCGATCGCGAGCGGGGTAATGCCCTTCTCCTTCAGGATTTTGACGTCCGCCACGAGCTCTTCGAACGTCGTCGGCGGGTTCGCGATGCCGGCTTGCTGGAACAGCGACTTGTTGTAGTAAAGGACGCCGATGTTGTTGCCGTCAGGCAGCGCGTACAGGTTGCCGTTGAACGTATAAGGATCGAGAATGCCCGTTTGGAACGTGTCGGCCAGGCCGTTCTGCTTCACCATGTCGTTCAGCGGAGCGAATAGGTCCGCGTCGACGAACGGCTGCATCTGCGCCTTCGGGTTGACGATCGTGATGTCCGGAACTTCCTTGGAAGCCGCTTGCGTCTTGAGCTTCAGCTTCTGTTGGTCGGTGTTCAGGGAGTCCAGCTCGATCTTGACGTTCGGGTGAGCCGCTTCGTAATCGCTTACGATCTTGTGAAGCATCTGGTACTTAGGATCGGAAGAGTCCGGATAAATGTTCTGGAACGTGATCGTGACTTTCTCGCCGGAGCTTTCGGAAGCCGCGGGAGAGGAAGCGGGAGCGGACGCGGAGGCGGAGGCGGAAGGCTCCGGGCTCGCCGCGCTGTTGCCGTCGTTTTCATTGGAGGATCCGCAAGCCGACAGGCTCGCCGCGAGCAGGCCCGCTACGGTAACGACTCCAAGTACTTTTTTGCCGTTTTTCATTTCGTTCTTTCCCCCTTCAGGTTGTCTACGGGCTTTATTATGATCGCTTTGGTTATCCTGAACAATTAAGTTAATTAGGGGGAGATGTTTGTTTTTTTAAGATAGAAAATGCAAACCCGCCCGGGTAGAGCTTTAGCGGAGCTGTTCCTGACAAGGCAATGAGGCTGTTTGATCGGCAGCGCGACGCAACCATCGGCCGGCTCGGGGGTGGCTAATGTGGTGCATCGGGTGCACCACTTCGGCGGGAATGCGGGTTGCGAAACCAAGCAATGCGCGGATTGCACCACATTCAACAAAAAACCTTCCCTCCGAAGCGATGAAGCCCGCTTCGGAAAGAAGGTCCTGATCTATCGTTACACGTTCGCAGGCTGAGGCTTGACGCCCGCCTTCTCGGCGATCGCCCGCGCGATCCAGACGCCCGCCGCGCCCGCTTGCGCGAGGCCGCGGGTCACGCCCGCTCCGTCTCCGCCGCAGTAGAGACCGTCGATCTCGGTCTCCAGCTTCTCCGTCAGTTGCGGACGGGCGGAGTAGAATTTCGCTTCCACGCCGTAGAACAGCGTATGCTCGGACGCGATGCCCGGCGTTACCTTGTCGAGAGCTTCGACCATCTCGATCAAGCTCTTCATCGTGACGTACGGAAGCACCAGCCCCAGATCGCCCGGCACGGCCTCCTTCAGCGTCGGCTCGAGGAACCCTTCCTTGATGCGGGCTTCCGTGGAGCGGCGGCCTCTCAGGATATCGCCGTACTTCTGCACGATGACGCCTCCGTTAGACAGGTCGTTCGCGCGCTTGCAGATCTCGCGTGCGTATTCGTTAGGCTTGTCGAACGGCTCCGTGAACTTGTGGGAGACGAGCAGCGCGAAGTTCGTGTTGCTCGAGCCGAGCGCCGGATCCTTGAACGCGTGCCCGTTCGCCGCCATGACGCCGCTGTGGTTCTCGACGACGACGTGGCCCGAAGGGTTGCTGCAGAACGTGCGGACCCGCGTGCCGACCGAGGTGTTGAAGACGAACTTGCCTTCGTACAGGTTCTCGTTGATCTCGCGCATGACCACGTCGGACGTCTCGACGCGAACGCCGACGTCCACCTGGTTGTTGTACATTTTCAGGCGGCGCTTCTTCAGCACCTCCGTCAGCCAAGCCGATCCGTCCCGTCCGGGGGCGATGACCACGGTATCCGCTTCGATCTCTTCCCCGTTCTTCAGCCGAATGCCGGTCGTCTTGTGCTTCCCGTCTATTTTCACCGTGATCAGATCGTCGACTTCCGTCTTGAACCGCATCTCCACGCGAGTGCTCAGGTAATCCGCGATAGACTTCATGATCTCCAGGTTCTGCTCCGTGCCCAAGTGGCGAACCTGCGCCCGCAGCAGCTTCAGTCCCGCCGCGTAAGCCCTCTGCTCGATGCCGCGCACCGTATCCGTGGTCGGATCGGTAATCGCCGGAGTCGCGCCGTGCTCCAGGTTGACCTCGTCCACGTACTTGATCAGCGAGAGAACCTGGGATGCCGGCAGATAATCGGTCAGCCAGCCTCCGAACTCCGTGGTGATGTTGAATTTGCCGTCGCTGTAAGCTCCCGCGCCTCCGAAGCCGGCCGTGATCGAACATGCGGGCAGGCAGCCGGCGAATTCCTTCTTGCCTGCGGCCGGAGGGCATAGCTTGATTTTCTCCTCCAGAATGGGGCAGCTGCGCCGGCGGATCTCATGGCCTTTGTCTACGAGAAGAACCTTAAGATCCGGGGCTTTGCGGGTGAGCTCATAGCAAGCGAAAATACCGGCCGGGCCGGCACCGACAACAACGACATCGTATCGATTCATGTGGTGTCATCCTCCTACTAAGGAAATCATGTGCCGCCCATGGCCGCGAGAGAACAAAAAAATTCCTGACCGCGAGCGGGTGTGAGAAAAGCGATCCCACATCCGTCGTAGTCGGGAATTTGCGGTTCCCGGTAGAGACTCTCGGCCCGTATCGCCGAGGATATACGAAGGAATGATGAATGTGAATGTTCGGCATCGCGCTTAGTCGCATCGATTAAATCATGCCGCACCTCAAATGCTAACCGATAAATCCGTACGCGTCAAGCAGATGATAGCTAAATCATTCGATTTTGAAGAGGTAGTTAGTGGCGTTTAGAATCTGTAGCCCTGCAAATACCCTCAAACCCGAACATTAACCTCGTTAAAGCCGATCTATCCTTCGTTTTTCTCTTCTTTGCCCTTAGGGATGATCAAGTTAAGCACCAGCGCGGCGATAGCGCCGACGGCCGTTCCCGAGGACAGAATGTAATTGGCGATATCCGGAAGCGTATTGAGCACGTCCTTCGGGAATACCGTAAGGCCGAGCGTCAGCGCGATCGGAATGCCCACGATCATCATGTTGCGGTCGTCGATCTTCAGCGGCTGGATGACCTTCATGCCGTTCATCAGGATAGCGACGCAGACGATGGCGAAAATCCCGTTGATGACCGGTTCCGGAATGCAGGTGATCAGCACGGACAGCTTCGGAATGAGGCCAAGCGCGAGCAGGATGATTCCGCCGGCCATAATAGCCATGCGGCTGGCGACGCCCGTCACGGCGATAAGGCCCGCATTGGAGGAATAGCCCGTCATAGGAGAGCCGCCGAACATCGAACCGACGAAGCAGCCGAGGCCTTCGCCGAACGCGCCGCGATTGAGGCGCTTCTCGGTCAGCTCGCTGCCCGTTACCGAGGAGACGACGAACCAGGTGCCCGTCGTTTCGATGAGGACGATCAAGTACACGATCGCCATCGTAAGAACGGCGCTAAGATCGAAGGTAGGCGCGCCGAACGGGAACAGCTCCGGAAGCTTGAACCAGCTCGCGTCTCGAACCGGAGAGAAATCTACCGTGCCGAAGAAGGAAGCGACGATCGTGCCGACGACGATCGCGACGATAACGGAGAGAAGACGGAACAGCGTGCCGCCGCGCTTCAGCTTGCTGCCTAGCAGCATGCAGACGACGAGAACGGCCGCGGAGACGCCGGCGATCGTCACGTTATTGCCGAGGTTGCCGGGGGCGATGAAGATGCTGTTCATCGCGGATGGAATCAAAGTGACGCCGACGACCATGATAACGGTACCGCCGACGATCGGGGGAATGACTTTGCGAACGGCCTTGGCGAACCACTTGAGCGGCAAGCCGAGAACGGCGATAAGCAGAGCGCCCGGCAGTAGGCTGCCCGTCATCGCGGCCAAACCGAGCTTATTGCCGATGGCGGCCATCGCGCCGATAGGAATATAGGAAGGGCCTTGAACGACCGGGAGCCGCATGAAGATCCCCGTCTGGATCAGCGTACCGATCCCCGTCGCCAGGAAGCACATTTGGATGAAGAATGAGGTGTCTCCGCCGCTTAATCCGAGCAATCCGGCGATAATGATGGGGGCAATGTATAGGTCCATCGCCAGAACGTGCTGAAGTCCGAGCAAGAAAGCTTTGCCGGTGCCGATCTTGTCGTCGACTCCGACCAATAAACCGCTGCTTTGCGCTGTTCTCTGTTGTTCCTGCATAATGCTCGTTTGAGACCTCCTCATGGGTTAAAAAAGTAACGACCGTTTGATTATAGTGGACTTTTCGTGAAAAGTATAGATTTTTACGTACAATAAATTGTAGAATGTTATTAAACGTTCGCATTTAGACGACTGGAAAAGAGGACACCTTATGCCGAATACTCAACTCGATCCCGTGCTGGCGAATGAGTGGATCGTCGCCTGCCGTTCTTCCGACCTTCAGGACCGCCCCGTTCCGATCGTCGTTCTTCGCGAGAGACTCGTTTTGTTCCGTACGGAGGAAGGGGTCCACGCCTTCTCCGACCTGTGCGTCCACCGCGGAGCCGCCCTTTCCTTAGGCTGCATCAGGGAGGGCCGTCTGGTGTGCCCTTATCATGAATGGGAATACAATACCGACGGAGCATGCGCGAAGATTCCCCAGCTTCCGGAGGGACAAGCCATCCCCCTGAAGGCCAGAGCCAAGAAGTTCTCCTGCGTCGAGAAGTACGGTCTCGTCTGGGTTAACCTAAGCGGCGGCGAGCCTCCGCTCGTCTCTTACCCCGAGGATGAAGATCCGAGCTTTCGCAATGTGATCTGGGGACCGCAAGAGGTTAACGCCAATCCTCCTCGGATCGTCGAGAATTTCCTCGATGTCGGCCATCTCGCCTTTATCCACCAGGGTTACCTCGGCATGCCGGATCATGCGGAGATCGGCGATTACCGCATGGTAGAAGAAGAGGACGGCATTCGCTCGGAGGAGATCGCGGTGTACCAGCCCGATCCGGACGGCTCCGGCCAAGCGAAGCACGTCTATTACACGTACAAGATCCTTAAGCCGCTCACCGTGCGCTTTACGAAGCGCGACCGCGAGCTCGGCAACCTGATGACGATCATGCTCACCGTTCGTCCCGTCGAAGAAGGCAAATCGGTCGCCTACGGCATCCTCTCCTTCAATTACGACACGGGCACGACCGACGAGGAGATCGTCGAGTTCCAGGACATGATTTTCGCGCAGGACAAGCCGATCGTCGAGAACCAGAAGCCGGAGAACCTGCCGCTCGACCTGCAGGCCGAGCTCTCCCTCCGCTGCGACCGCGTCAGCATCGCCTATCGCCAGTACCTAAAGAAGATGGGCGTGACTTTGGGCACGGCTTGATAGTTTGGCAACTAAGAAGCGCCGATTCTTCCGCATTATGCGATTGGATCGGCTTTTTTTAGCACAGCCGCTTCCGCGACTAGGCGTTAGTCGATTTTTTCGACTATCTCGACCGCCAGCACGACCTTCGCACCCCCGTTAGTCGATTTTTTCGACTATCTCGACCGCCAGCACGACCTTCGAGCCCCCGTTAGTCGATTTTT
>NZ_JACJVQ010000027.1 GCF_014212135.1 Cohnella thailandensis | reverse complement strand
GAGTACCATCCTTCGGCGGGCAGTTGGAGCAACGTGCAAAAGTGTGGCATAGAGTACCATTCTTCGGAGGGCAGTCGGGGCAACTGGCTAATGTGTGGCATAGAGTACCATTCTTCGGCGGGCAGTTGAAGCAACGTGCAAAAGTGCGGCATAGAGTACCATTCTTCGGAGGGCTTACGGGGCATCGAGCTAAAGTGTGGTATGGAGTACCATACTTAGGCGTAAGTCGGGGCAACGTGCGAAGAGTAGTCCTCCCCGAACCTGAGCGAACGGGAGAGGCGGCCTAGCTTCTTGAAACCTTGTACATGAGCAACAACCAGCGCCCTCCCGCCTATGCAGATCAAATAAAAAGCGCCCCCTCCATATGAAATAGAGAGAACGCTTTGAGGAATTGAGCCATGCTCAAGTGAAGCCATTAGGTGAATCGATCTTGCGACCGTTCAAGAGAAATGACCTTGCAGCCGAGAGAGCCTCGCTTAGCCCTCCGCGCCGATGAATAGGTAACGGGCGATGACTAGGATGAACAGAATCCACATCAGCCAGTGAACCTTATGCTGTTTCTCGCCGCGCAGGTTAGACAGGGCTGCCAGCACGACATAGGAGACGATGCCGAACGAGATGCCGTTGGCGATGTTGTAGGTGAACGGCATCATGGCGACGGTGAGGAACGCCGGAATGCCGATCGTCAGGTCCTTGAAGTCGATCTCGCTGACGGATTGCATCATCAGCACGCCGACAACGATCAGTGCCGCGCTCGTCGCCGGAGTCGGGATGAGCAGGGCGATCGGAGCCAGGAACAGGGAGACGAGGAACAACACGCCCGTCGTCGAGGAAGTCAGACCCGTGCGTCCGCCTTCCGCGATGCCCGCGGAGCTCTCGACGAAAGCCGTCATCGTGCTCGTGCCGAGCATGGCGCCGCCGCTGACCGCGATGGAGTCGACGAGCATCGCCTTGCCGATGCGCTTGTTGCCTTCTTCTTTGTTCTTGAAGAATCCGGCGCGGTTAGCCGTGCCGACCAGCGTGCCGAACGTGTCGAACAGTTCGACGAACGTGAACGTGGCGATGGCCGTCAGCAAGCCGGTGGACAGCAGATCCGAGAAGCTGAAGTCCCAGAAGTTGAGCTTGGAGAAGTTAGGGACCCAATCTTGGCCCTTAAGCGTACCGAAGTCGACGACGTCGACTCCCGGGATCGCGCCGATGAGCGTCGTGATCAGGATGCCGATCAGAATCGCGCCGCGAACGCGAAGCACCATCAGGGCGCCGATAATAATCAGGCCGACGATGGTCAGCCAAACCATAGGCTCCTCGAGGCTGCCCATGTGGATGACCGTTTCGCTGCCGCCGAGATTCGTATAGCTGCCTTGGGCGAAGTCGCGGCCGAACGCGTCGAGCGAGATCGTCATCACTCCGCTCGTCTTGAGGCCGATGATCGCGATGAACAAGCCGACGCCGACGGTGATCGCATGCTTCAGCCCATCCGGAATCGCGACGACGAGCAATTGACGAACCTTGGTGACCGTCAGGATCAGGAAGATGATCCCGGACAGGAAGACGGCGGCGAGCGCCATCGAAGGACTGATCGGATGACCGGTTGCCTGGGAAGCGACGACCGTCGTCGCGAAGTATGCGTTAAGCCCCATCCCCGGAGCCAGCGCGACCGGGAAGTTGACGAACAGGCCCATCGCCAGGGTGAAGATGCCCGCGCCAAGCGCCGTCGCCAGGAAAATGCCGTAGGTGTCCAGTCCGGAAGGACCGAGAACGACCGGGTTGACGGCAAGGATGTAAGCCATCGTCATGAAGGTCGTGATGCCCGCCATGATCTCCGTGCGGATATTCGTACCGAACTCTTTGAGCTTAAAGAATCGCTCCATGTCTGTACCCCTTCTGATTCAAATTCGGACCGAGCTTCGTATCCTCCCAAGAAACAAGAAAAAAACCCAGAAGATGTCTCTCCTAGGTTCCGCATTAGCGCGCCAAGGTATACCGGGCCGCGTAAAACGCCTTGCCCTGATCCTATTGCGCTTTCCGTAGCCGGATCATTTGCGGTGACCCCGTAGAAACTCCCGAGCCCATTCCCGGGATTATACGAAAAACTTCGATTCCGTTCCATAACATTCATCATTTTAGGTACAAAGCACTGATTCGTCAATCCGTAAAACGAACTTTTTTATTGTTTTCCGACAAATTTATTCGTATTGTTACCGTTTACATTATGAATGACATGTAAGATACCTATAAATAATGGCATTCCTGCCGTTAACTACTGAAAAACCCGCGAACCAGGCACGGCAAGCGCGCTCGGTCGCGGGTCTAATCAAGATACTTTATTAAGCTAAAAGAATAGCATCTATCGCGGCAAGCTCATCTTCCGTGAACGCCAGGTTGCTAACCGCTCCTACGGCGTCTTCGATCTGGCCGACTTTGCTGGCGCCGATCAGAGCGGACGTGACGCGTCCGCCGCGCAGCACCCAGGCCAGGGCCATCTGCGACAGCTTCTGGCCTCGTCCGGCCGCGAGATCGTTGAGCTTCCGCACCTTGGCGATCGTCTCTTCGCTGATGCCTTCCGGCTTCAGGAACACGCTCGGTCCTCCGGCGCGGGAATCCGCCGTGACTCCGTTCAGGTAACGGTCCGTCAGGATGCCTTGGTTCAGCGGCGAGAAGGCGATCGAGCCGATGCCCTCTTCATCCAGAACGTCCTGAAGGCCGTTCTCGATCCAACGGTTCATCATGGAGTAGCTCGGCTGGTGAATCAGGCAAGGCGTTCCCAGCCGCTTCAGGATACGGGAAGCTTCCTTGGTCTGCTCGGCGCTGTAGTTGGACAGGCCGACATAGAGCGCTTTGCCTTGACGGACGATCAGGTCTAGCGCCGCCATCGTCTCTTCGAGCGGAGTATCCGGGTCCGGGCGATGGTGGTAGAAAATGTCCACGTAGTCGAGTCCCATCCGCTTCAGGCTTTGGTCGAGGCTGGAGACCAGATACTTTTTGGAGCCCCATTCGCCGTACGGTCCCTGCCACATATAGTAGCCCGCTTTGGTCGAGATGATCATCTCGTCGCGATAAGGTGCAAAATCGTGCTTCAGCAGCTGGCCGAACGTTTCTTCCGCCGAGCCCGGAGGAGGACCGTAGTTGTTCGCCAGGTCAAAGTGGGTGATCCCCAGATCGAAAGCGCGGCGCACCATGGCGCGCGAGTTCTCGTACACGTTGATGCCGCCGAAATTGTGCCACAAGCCCAGCGAGATCGCGGGAAGCTTGAGTCCGCTCCGTCCGGAGCGGTTATATGTCATAGTGTCATACCGGCTTGCACTAGCTTCATAGCCCATTTGGAAGTCCTCCTTGGATTAAGGTCTACCAGAATGATACCGAATCCGCACGGGCAAGCCTATGTCAGCATGGAAGGTATTTATGGCACAATGTCGTCTAATTGGAGATTGGACGCCCGATATTCCGAGGGTGAAATCCCGAGAGCGCGTTTGAACATTTTGGAAAAGAGAAGCGCATCCCCGTACCCGACCGACCTTGCGATCTCCCCGACGGAGAGCTCGCTGCCCCGAAGCAGCTCGCAGGCTTTGCGCATACGGTAGTGCAGCAAATATTGCTGGGGCGGCACGCCTTTGGCCCCTTTGAAGATGGCGGATAAGTACTTGCGGTCGAGACCCAGGTCGGAGGCGAGCTGCTCGACGGACAACGACTCTCCGTAATGGGCGTGAATATACTCCATTGCCCGGTGGACGTAAGCGTTGGGCTTCTTCGCCCCTCCTCCATCGGCGCCCGAAGAAGCCGGCAGCGTCTCGATCAGCGCGGTCAAGAACCGGTACATCACGGCGTTCAGGCGCAGGTCCCGGCTGTTCTCGTGGCTCAGAGTCTCCGTCAGCTGATCGTAGAGGTACGGCATTATCTGCATGTCCATCGCAAAGACCGGGCGTTCGGGAGTCAAGCTGGTCCGGCACATCCACCCTTCCGAGAGATTCCCCCGGAACCCGCAATACGAGTACGTCCACGGATCGTTCTCGTCCGCCTGGTAGAAGATGACGACGTTCGGATAGATGAGAAAAGCCTGACCGGCCGTAAGGGCGAAGGTCTCTCCCCCCACTCGAACGATTCCCCGCCCCTTATGAATAAAGTGGAACTTGTACACGTCGCGGATGCCAGGACCGAAGGAATGCAGCGGAGCGCAATCCTCCTTACCCCAATGGGTCACGTAAAGGTCGGGCAGCTCTTCTCCTTCCGGATCGGGATTGCAGTGGAACTGCTTCTGCGTCATCGTCTATCCCCTCCCGCATGAGTTCGGCGGCTATGAAAAACCGTCAGGAGCCGCTTGATAAGCAACCCTGACGGTTATGCCTGTTCCGTTCGTTCTTAGCTTATTCCCATTCGATCGTAGCCGGAGGCTTGGACGTCACGTCGTAGACGATCCGGTTGACGTTCTTGACCTCGTTGACGATACGAACGGAGATCTTCTCGAGCACGTCCCACGGGATGCGCGCCCAGTCGGCGGTCATGCCGTCGATGGAAGTCACCGCGCGGATGCCGACCGTATAGTCGTACGTGCGGCCGTCGCCCATGACGCCGACGCTCTTCATGTTCGGAAGCGCGGTAAAGTACTGCCAGATCTCGCGGTCGAGGCCGGCCTTCGCGATCTCGTCGCGCAGGATGGCGTCCGATTCGCGGACGATCTCGAGCTTCTCCTCCGTCACTTCGCCCAGCACGCGGATCGCGAGACCCGGGCCCGGGAACGGCTGGCGCCAGACGATCTCGTCCGGCAGGCCGCATTCGGTGCCGACCTTGCGCACCTCGTCCTTGAACAGAGCCTTCAGCGGCTCGACGAGCTCGAACTTCATGTCCTCCGGAAGGCCGCCGACGTTGTGGTGGGACTTGATCGTCTGAGCCGTAGCCGTTCCGCTCTCGACGATATCCGTGTAAAGCGTGCCTTGGGCGAGGAACGCGAAGTCGTCGAACTTGGCCGATTCCTCATCGAACACGTAGATGAACTCGTTGCCGATGATCTTGCGCTTCTGCTCCGGATCGGACACGCCGCGAAGCTTGCTCATGAAGCGCTCGCGGGCGTCGATCTTGACGACCTTCATGTCGAACTTGCCGACGAACGTCTCCATGACGCCTTCGGCTTCTCCCTTGCGGAGCAGGCCGTGGTCGATGAACATGCACGTCAACTGATCGCCGACCGCCTTATGGATCAGCATCGCGACAACGGAGGAATCGACGCCGCCGGAGAGGGCGCACAGCACCTTTTTGTCGCCGACCTGCTTGCGGATGTCCTCGATCGTGTCCTCGATGAAGGACGTCATGCTCCAGTCGCCCTTGCAATCGCAAACCTTATATAGGAAGTTCTTGATCATCTCGTTGCCGTATATGGAGTGGCGAACTTCCGGATGGAATTGCACCGCGTACAGCTTGCGCTCTTCGTGGCTCATCGCCGCTACCGGCGCATGAGGCGTGCTGGCGTCGACCTTGAAGCCGGCCGGAAGCTCGGTGACATGATCCCCGTGGCTCATCCATACCGTCTGGCGGCTCTCCAATCCGTGCACGAGCGCGCTGCCTTCCGCGAAGTCGACGTCCGACTTGCCGTATTCGCGCTTGCTCGCGGGCTCGACCTTGCCGCCTTGCTGATGGGTGATCAGCTGCATGCCGTAGCAGATGCCGAGAATCGGAACGCCGAGCTCATAGACTCCCGGATCGACGGAAGGAGCGCCTTCTGCGTAGACGCTGGCCGGGCCGCCGGAGAAGACGATCCCCTTCGGGTTAAGAGCACGGAGCTTGTCCGCGGAAGTGTTGTACGGCAGCAGCTCGCTGTACACGCCAAGGTCGCGAATCCGTCGGGCGATGAGCTGATTGTATTGACCGCCGAAGTCCAGTACGACGATCATTTCATGCGGGTTATTAGTCACTGTCCTAACCGAGCCTCCTGAGGGTAAACGTGAATCGCAGGCCTGCCGGAGCAGGCCCGCGTCGTTTAGCGGATTCATTGCAATTGAAGTAATTATAGCTTTGCCTCTCCGACAGCGTCAAGGCGAGGCAACCCGATCAATTTCTCCCACCGCGGACGGGCTGCTCCCGGCTTCGGTATTCCATCGGCGTGACGCCTTCCGACTCCTTGAACACCCGCGTAAAATGCTTCACGTTGTCAAATCCGGACAGCGAGCAAATCTCGTACACTTTAAGCTCGGTTCCCGAGAGCAGCTCCTTCGCCTTGCGCAGGCGCAGCTTCCTTAGGTAGGAGGAGAAGCTCTCTCCCGTATACTCTTTGAACGCCTCGCTGAAATACGTGTAGTTAAGGGAGATGTGGTTGGACACGACCGCCATGTTGACGTCTTCGCTGTAATGCTCCTGCAGATAGTCGACCGCCTTCTGCATGTCCGTCCGCTCCCCGTGGGCGGAACGGACGCGGCCGACATAATCGTCGAGCCGCTCCAGCAGTTGCTCCACGTGATGGTAATAATCGTGGAAGCGATCGAAATTCTCGATATGGCCGGCCTTCTTGTACAGCTTCAGAATCTCGACCGATTCCTCGCCGTACGTGCGGAACACCCGGTCGAACACCTCTTCGTTGAGCATCCGGCTGACGGCCATCAGGTAGCCGATCTCGCAGCGGGCGACGACGCGAATGTCGAGCGCCTGCTGAAGAAGCCGCTTCATCTCGGGCAGACGGCCGAGCCCGACCAGGTTCGACAGCTTGCGAATCGGCTCCTCCGGCAGCGGACAGCCGGAATCGAGGCTTCGGACGGCATCGTAGCCGATTATTCCCGAATCGGGGTGCAGCAGGAAGTACTTCGATGCCTGGCGCGCTTGACTGTAGGCAAGCCTCAACTGTCCCATTCCCGTCACTCTGGAGCTTAGAGCGAGGCAAGGCTGCCCGAGCGAGTGGCCGCGAAGCCGGGCCATGAGCCCCGCGAACAAGGCCGGATCGCGGGCGACGACGACCTGCTCCCCTTCGCGAACGCCGCACCGGGCCCAGTCGGATTCGGCGCCCAGCGCCTGCTCGAGCTTGGAGGACATCGCCGGGAAGTCCGTCGCGTTCGCGGGAAGCTTCAACAGGCCGACCGCGTATTCGCCGTCGAGCCAATCAAGCCCCGCCTCCAGCAGCCGGCTCCTTACTTCCTTCTCTTCCGCGTTCTCGCGCAAGAGCACCTGCGCAAGCCGCTCGGAGGCGTCGATTCCGCTGGCCGGAAGCTCGCGCTTCCCGCTTGCCCGGTGCTCCTCCTCCAGACGCTCCAGCACCGCGAACAGCTCCGCTCGGACGATCGGCTTCAGCAGATACTCCCGGACCTGGTGACGGATGGCCGCCTTGGCATACTGGAAGTCGTCGTATCCGCTCAAGATGACGACCGCCGGCTTCTTCGGCAGCCCCTCGAGACGATCAAGGAGCTCGATCCCGTCCATGACGGGCATTCGGATATCCGTAATGAGGAACGGAACGTCTTCGGCGGCGAGGAGGGACAAGGCCTCGGCGCCGTCCGCCGCGAACAGGATCTCGTAGCGGTCCGGGAATTGCCGTTCGATCATCGCGCGAAGGCCCAAACGGATATTCGTCTCGTCATCGGCGATCAGCAGCTTGCGCTTCATCGGCTCTCTCCTCCGCCCAGATTGAATTTAGGGAGCGTCATGACGACTCGGGTAAAGCTCCGTTCGACGCTCTCGACCCGAATCCCGTAATCGGCCCCGTAGGACATGACCATACGCTGCTCCACGTTGCGCAAGCCGATGCCGCCGCTCTCCTTTTTCCCCTTGTCGAATTCGCTGCGGAACTCGCGGTAGTCGGACTCCTCCATGCGGAGCATTCGGTTCAGCCTCCTCAAACGGTCCTCGCCGATGCCGCAGCCGTTGTCCGTGATCTCGATCACGAACTGCTCCAGCCGCGTTCCCGCCGTGAGCAGCACTTGAAGCTTCCCGTCCTTCAGCTCGGAAGGGTTCATCCCGTGTTTGACCGCGTTCTCCACGATCGGCTGCAGGGACATCTTCAGCACTTCCTGGTCCATCGATTCGGGCGGAACGTCCACCCGTAGCTCCAGCCGGCCGTCGTACCGAATATTCATGATCGCCATATAGTTGCGGATATGCTCGATCTCGTCGCGGAGCCGGACGCGGTCGTGGGTCCACTGCAGGCTGTAGCGCATCATTCCTCCCAGAGAGGTGAGGGAGTCGGAAATCGTATACTGCCCTTCGACCTCGGCGAGCATTTTCAAATTTTCCAGCGTGTTGTAAAGGAAATGGGAATCGATCTGGTTCTTAAGCGAGCGAATCTCCGCTTCCTTCGTCGCGGCCTGACGGTTTACTTGCTCGGCGATCAGCGCGTTGATCTTCTTCAGCATCTGCCGATAATGGTGGCCTAGCTCGCCCACCTCGTCCGAGCCGTAGACGGGCACGTCCGGATGGAAGTCTCCCCCTCGTACCTTTTTCATCGATTCTCTCAATATCTTAAGCCTTTTCAAAATAAGGGAATGCATGAAGGCGGAGACGACGATGAGCACGGCGGCCAGAAGCAGCACGATAAAGACGAGGTTGGTGCGGTTCCGCTGGATATCCGCCAACGTGTCCGCGAGGGAAACGACGTTGACCAAGTGAATGTCGAGCTTCGGAATGTAGGTCTGCACGGCCATATAAGACTGCCCGCCATACCGGAACATTCCCGTGCTGTTGCCCTCCTCCGGCGACAACGGAATCGCGCCCGTCAGCTCTTGCGCGGACGCGCGGCGGAAGATCTCCGCCTCTTCGTCGGTATAGATGCCTCCGTCCCGCGCGACGACGAGCAGCTGGGAGGTCGGCTCGCGCACGCTGAAAGTCTTGGTGAAAAACTGCCGGACGCTCATGCTCACTTCAAGCACGCCGTTGTGGGTCGTCCGGTCGAAGGAAGCGAGCTCGCGGAACAGCGAGACGAAGGGGCCGTCGACATCCGCATCGTCCGTCTGGCCTTGCAGGATGTCGATGCTCCGCTGAATCTCCCACCAATTCATCCCCTTCTGCTCCAAAACGGTGCCGTACCATGGCTTATTCCGAATCCGGGACTCGCTCAGCACGACCGGCCAGAATTCGTAAACATGCGGATTGTCCGTATACATCCGGATGGCGGCGATCCGCGGATTATTGAACAGAAGCTGCTCGAAGTTGCTGAAGGTTTTATCTTTGAATTCGAGGAGGGCGGCGATATCCATCTCGTCCGTCGACTGCAGATAGTCCTTCATGTCCTCGTTCGATTCCGCGAGCTGCGACGTCCATTCCATCAACTCGATGTTGTTCTGGATGTTGTTTTTCTCGATGTCGAGAATGTTCTCGGCCTTCTTCGTCATCTCGCGAATGGAGCCGTCGGAGATTCCGTTCAGCATGTACCAGGCGAAGAGCACGATCGGGATAAAAATAATAAGAACGAACGACAAGATAAGCTTGCCTTGAATCGGCAAGCCGGCCACGTATGTCCGAACCGCCCCGTACCCGTACCTTCTCATTCGCGCCTCTCCTATCCTGCCGATTCTCGCTGACCGCTGTCCGCGGCACGCCGGTGACGACGGCGAGCCTGGCCATCCCTAAACGGAATGACCAGGCCGCGAGTCGCGAATCCGATCGTTATTTCATCGATTCCAGCTTCTGCATGTTGGCGTCGTACACCTTCTGGCGAGCGGCGTCGACGGCCTCCACGTCCGTACGGTCCTTCAAGTAGTCGTTGAACAGATTATCGAATTCCGCGTCCGATTTGGCAAGCAGAAGCTTCGGCAGCGTCTTGCCCCACAGGCGGAGGTTCTTGCTGTTCGCCACGCCTTCCTTCGTCTCCGGAGAAGGATCGAGGCCGTCGAACTCGGACATGCTGATCGACTTGCCCTTCGTCCAATCCTCCAATTGCTTGGCGGGTTCGACGCTCGGCGGAGCCCATTGCAGGTTCATGTTCGTGTCCATCAGCATCCAGTACTTATACGAAGCGCCGTACTTCTGGTCGAACGCGTTGCGGTCCTTGTTGAGCAGGTCGATCACTTCCGGCAAGAATTGGTCTTTGCCGTCGATCGTGTCGTACGTCACGCCCTTCTCGCCGAGGAACATGTCCTTCTCGCCTTCTTCGCTGATCAGGTAGCTCAGGAAAGCGATGGCGCGCTCCTTGTCCTTGACGTTCTTCGAGATGAGCGTCACCGTCCAGCCGGAGATGCCGGGGCCTGCCAGCGTCGGCGCGTCGCCCTTGCTGTTGGCCGGGCCGTCGATCGCGATATACACCTTGTTCGGGTCCTTCTGGTACAGCGACAGGTTCTGGTTCGCGAAGTCGGAACGCTGATAGAGCATGGCGAAGTAGCGGCCTTGGGCGATCTTCTCCTCCATCTGCGGGCGCTTGTCGATGAAGATGTCCTTGGCGAGCAGGCCCATCTCGTTCGCCTTGCGAAGCGTCTTCAGCCAGGTCAGGTATTCCGGATCCTGCTTGCGGTCGACCAGCTTGCCGTCCTTCGTGCGGGGAATGGCCAGGAAGTTCTGCAGGTAATCTTCCAGCGAGTAGTTGCCGTTGTCGGTAAATTCGTGCAAGCCCAGCGGGATGAGCGGCTGGCCGTCGACGTCCGGGAACTTCTCCTTCGCCAGCTTGAGCGCGTTCAGGAAGCCCTCCGGAGTGCTCATATCCGGGCTGCCGATCGCTTCGTACATGTCCTTGCGTACCTCGAACGTCTGGTTCGACGTGAAGATCTGGCCGTACTTCTCGTAGTCGGCCGGGGAGGACGAGGCGTTCGGGTAACCGTATACGTTGCCGTCCTCCATCTTGAACCAGCCGAGCTTGGCCGGGTCGGCCACCTGGTAGAAGTAGGCGTCGTACTGGTCGGCCAACTCGTTAAGCGGAAGCACCATATCGCCGTTGATCATCTTCTTCACCGCTTCGTCGGTCGCTTGAAGCGTGACGAAATCGGGCAGAGAGCCGGAAGCGAGCATCGTGTTCATCTTGGCTTTCTCGTCGCCGGCCGGCACGATGAAGTTCAGCTTGACGCCGGTCTTCTTCTCCACGTACTTGGCGACGACGTCGTCTCCCCACTTGCCGGTGAACCAGGAGAAATTGATATACCAATCGAACGTGATCGGAGACGTGTTCTTCTGCCAAGCGGGCTGATCGCCGGACGCGCTCGGGCTTGCCGACGCGGTCTCCGACGCAACCGCCGACGTGGAAGGAGAAGCGGCGCTGTCTTGCGGACTGTTGCTGCTTGCGGCGTTATTGCCGTTATTGCCTCCGGAGGAACACGCGGCGAGGGAGATCGCCGTCGATGCTGCCAGCAGGGAGGTCAGAAGCTTGCGTTTGGTTCCCATTTTTTTCGGCCCCTTTGTATGAAATGATGACTTGCCTCTATTATCAGCCGGCGCGGTGGGCGCGGACGGATAAACAAGCGGACTGGCGGGAGAGCGAAACCGAGCGAATCGTGTCCGGCTTATCCTTTGAGCGAGCCGATCATGAATCCCTTCACGAAGTACTTCTGCAGGAACGGGTAGACGATGACGATCGGAGCGGTGGTGACGACCATCGTCGCCAGCTTCAGGGATTGGCTCGTCACGTTGGCGGCGACGCCGCTCGGCATGGCCGAGATCATCTGATTGGAGCTTGCTTGCGCCACGACCCGGTACAGGTACGTCTGAATCGGCTGCAGATCCGTATCGTTCACGTAGATCATCCCGGTAAAATAATCGTTCCATTGGTACACGCCGTGGAACAGCGCGATCGTCGCGATGACCGGCATGGACACCGGGATGACGATTCGCAGGAATACGGTGAAGTCGCCCGCCCCGTCGATCTCCGACGCCTCGATCAGCCCGTCCGGAATCTCCCGGAAGAAGCTGAGGAAGATGATCAGGTCGAAGAAGCTGAACAGGACCGGAATGATGTAGACGACGAAGTGATCGAGCATTCCTAGATCCCGGATAAGCAGATAGGTAGGGATAAGAGCTCCCGGGAATATCATCGTGATCGTCCCGATGAACGTGTAAAGCTTGCGCCCGATAAGGTCGCGCCGGGACAGGGCGAAGGCGACCATCGCGGTGAACAGGACGTGCACGACCGTGCCGACCAGCGTCTTGGCTACCGTCACGCCCATCGCCGTCATGATGCCGCTGCTCTGGAATACGGTCTTGAAGCTCTCGAGGCTGAACATCCGGGGCCACCAGTAGATGCCCCCGCGCATCGCGTCCGTCCCGTCGTTGAAGGCGTTGACGAGCACGTACCAGATCGGGTACAGCGTAAGAAAGCAGATGGCGAGCATGAGTACGTTATTGACCCAATCGAACGCCACATCGCCGTGCGTTCGGCGTTTAAGCGAGAACATGGGAGAATCGCCGCCTTTCAGAACAGGGAGGTGTCGTTCAGCTTCTTCGTCACGAAGTTCGCGCCGAGCAGAAGGCCGAGCGCGATGACCGACTTCAAAAGACCGACCGCCGCCGAGTAGGAGAATCGGCCGTCCGAGATGCCCGTCTGGTAGACGTACACGTCGATAACGGTGCTCGCGCTCTCGTTGAGCGAGTTTCGCAGAACGAGAATCTGATCGAAGTTGGAGTTCAGAAGCCCGCTGACCGCCAGGATGAACAGAATGGCGATCGTTCCTTTGATGCAGGGCAGCGTAACGCTCCACATTCGCTGAAACCGTCCGGCCCCGTCGATCGTCGCCGCCTCGTACAGCTCCGGCGAAACTCCGCTGATCGCGGCCAGGTAAATAATCGCCGACCACCCGAGCTCCTTCCACAGATCCGAGGAGACGATGATCGTCCAGAAGTACTTCGGCTCCGCCAAGTAAGAGATCGGCGTGTCGATGAAGCCTAAGGCCTGAAGAATCTTGTTGATGATGCCGACGTCGGCCAGCCAAGTGGCCAGGATGCCGCCGAGAATGACCCAGGACAGAAAGTGGGGCAAATACGAGATCGTCTGGATCCATTTCTTGTAGCGGCTTGAACGAACCTCGTTCAGCAGCAGCGCGAAGGCGATCGGCAGCGGAAAACCGATGATGAGCTTCAGCAAGCTCATGCCCAGAGTGTTGCGGATGACGTAACCGAGACTGTCGTCCGACAGAAATTCCTTGAAGTGCTCGAGACCCACCCACGGAGCCGCGGACAGCGGCTGAATGATGTCGAATTCCCGGAAAGCGATGACGTTCCAATAAATAGGGATGTAGTTGAAAATAATCATCCACGCGATCCCGAGCAGCGCCATGATCTGAAGATACCGCTGCCTGTACAGCTTCCTCAGCCATTTCCTTCTCGTCATGCCGCTGCCGACGGCGGCCGCGGACGCCGGATTCGGCGCCTCTGCGTTTGCGTTCACCTTGTGCGGCACCTCCTCGTTGTCTCCGTTGAGCTGCAAAGCGCGTCTCGCGTTGCAAACCCTTTCATGCAACTCATTGTACAGGCGGACCGTTCCGAATAACAGGCGGCGGATTCAAGGTAGGGTAGCGTTTTTTCGGGTGACGGCGAAATAAATAAAGGCTATCCCCGGCCCGTTCGGACCGATGGGATAGCCTTCGCCTTCGCACTTGCCTTATTTGACGCCGCCGCGAACGGCTTCGAGCACCTTCCGGGCGTGCTCCTTCACCCTCACGTTGCGCCATTCGGCTATCAGGATTCCTTCTTCGTCGATCAGGAACGTCGAGCGAACGATGCCCATATACGTTCTCCCGTAGAGCTTCTTCTCTTGCCAGACGCCGTACGCTTCCGCGATCGCATGATCCGGGTCGGACAGCAGCAGGAACGGAAGCTCATGCTTCTCCACGAACTTCGCATGGGACTTCAGCTCGTCCGGACTGATGCCGAGGACGACGGCCCCCGCCTTCTTGAGCGCCGGGTTCGCGTCGCGGAAATCGCATGACTCCTGGGTGCAGGTCGGCGTCATATCCTTCGGATAAAAGTAGAGCACGACCTTTTTGCCACGAAACTTGCTTAGCTTCACCTTCTTGCCGTTCGAGGCCAGAAGCTCGAATTCGGGCGCCGGTCGGCCGATTGCGATAGATGACATGTTGCGATTCTCCTTTAGATAACCTTATGATCCCGCGCCTCGGTACCGCTTGACCCCGTGCGTCCAAACGCCCAGGCCGATCGCTCCGACGACGAGGCCGACCGCGGGTGTCAGCCACGCCATCAGAGGATCGCGATGCTCCTCCAGGAAGAAGGAGGCCGGATAAACCCCGACGAACGCGAAAGGCAGCAGCCAGGTCAGCAGGAATCGAATGGTTTTATTATAAATCTGGATCGGATAGCGTCCGTAATTCTGAATGTTGTAGATCAACGGGGTGATGCCCGTGGGCGCGTCCGAATAGAAAGAGAGCGCGGCGATCGCCGTGTAGATTCCCAAATAAACGAGCGTCGAGCCGAGCGCCAGCACGATCAGGACGAAAGGATCGTACCAGTCGAACGATAGCCCCAGCCTCCACCAAGCCGTCGCCATGATGCCTAGGCCGACAAGCGAGCCGATGAGGGACGGCGGATCCACGTTTTCCAGCATGACTTGGGTTAATGAACCGGCCGGTCGGGTCAGGATACGATCCATCTCCCCTTTGACGATATAACGCTCGCTGAAATTCCACAGGTTCGAGAACGTACTGAACAAGCCATACGGAATCATAAAGTAACCGTAGACGAACACGACCTCGGCCTCGCTCCAGTCGCCCAAGGACGGCGTATGCTGGAAAACGACGAAGATGAAGATAAGGTTCATCGCCGAGAAAAGCAGATCGGACGCGACCTCGACCCAGAAGTCCGCGCGGTACGTCAGCTTGGTCTTGATGTAGTTGGCGATATATTCTCTGAACAACGATAACGAGAACAGGATCTTAGTCATGTCGGCTCACCCTCCCTGCACGAACAGACGCTTGCGGGCCGACCGCCACATCAGCAGGATCGGAACGATCAGCACCAGGAACCAGGCGATCTGGACGTAAAGCGCGTTCCAGACTTCCTCGCCGTTCAGCCGGCCGGTGAACACCGAGCTCGGCAGGTAAGTGATCGCTTGGAACGGCAGCCATTCCAGGAGGGTCTTGGCCCACCCCGGAAAAAAAGTGATCGGCAGCAGAACGCCGGACAGCAGATCGATCAGCACCCGCTTCATTCTCATCAGCCCTTCGTTGTTCTCCACGAAGAAGGCGAACAGCCCGGTCAGAAGGTTCAGCTGGGAATTGATCAGGAAGCTGAACCACAGCATGACGAAGAAGACGACCCAACGCATCGGATCGGTCGGGAGCGAGACGGGGAACAGCAGAACCGCCACGATCATCCCGGGAACCATGAGCATGAGCATTCGGAAGATGCCTTCTCCGAAGCCCTGCATCATTTTGACCAGCAGGTAGGAGATCGGCCTCATCATCTGCACGGCGACGCTGCCGTCCCGGATCTCGTTTGAAATCTCCCGGTCGAGGTTATTGAAATAAAAAGCCCGGGCCATCCAGGACACCGCGATGTAAGTCGTCATCTGCGCGGCCGTAAAGCCGCCGAGCGTCTCCGCGTCGCCGTAGATCGCCCTCCACATGAAGTAATAGGCGCCTATGTTGATGGCATAGATGACGATCCCGCTGTAATAATTGACCCGGTACGCGAGCATCGTCAGGAAACGGATGCGGACAAAATCGAAATAAGCGCTAACCACGAATTCCCTCCCCCGCCTCCGGACTGCCGGTTCGGTAGATCTCGCGGACGATCTCGTCCGTGTTCGTCTCCAGGATTTTGATATCGCTGATCTCGGCAGAGCTCACGACCCTGGCCAGCACGTCCGAGACGTTCATCTCGCGAGGTATCCACACCTTGGCCGCCATCTCGTTCTCCTTCGTCCAACGGACGTCCAGACCCGCCGTTAAAGAGTTTACCCGGTCCAGCGAGACGGCGTCCGTGAACTGGAACACGATCTCCCGCCCTTTGCTCCAACGGTCTTTAAGCTCGTTCAGACCGCCGTCGTAGATGATATGGCCGTCATCGAGCATAATAACTCTGGAGCAGAGCGCATCGATATCCTGAAGGTCGTGGGTGGTCAGCAAAATGGTCGTTCCGTGCTCTCGGTTGATTTTTTTGAGGAAATCCCGGATTTGCGTTTTGACGATAATATCGAGACCGATCGTCGGCTCGTCAAGGAACAGAATGGACGGCTGATGAAGCAGCGCCGCCACTAGCTCGCATCTCATCCGCTGCCCGAGACTCAGCTTGCGAACGGGCCGGTTGAGCAAGTCGCCCAGGTCAAGCGTCTCGATCAGCTCGTCCAGCCTACGCTTGAAGTCCGTCTCGTCCACCCGGTATACCTTGCGCAGAAGCCGGAACGACTCGATGACCCCGATGTCCCACCACAGCTGGCTTCTCTGGCCGAAGACGACGCCGATCTCCTTCACGAACCGCTCCCTGTCCTTGTGCGGGACGAAGCCGTTCACGTGGATTTGCCCGGACGTCGGGACGAGAATGCCCGTCAGCATCTTGATGGTGGTCGATTTGCCGGCTCCGTTCTCTCCGATGTAGCCGCAGATTTCTCCTTGAGGAATTTGGAAGCTGATATCCTTCACGGCGGTTACCAGCGTATGCTCTCTCTTGAACAGATCGAGCACGGCTCCCTTAAGGCCTTCGCGGTTTTTTTGAACCTTGAACTGCTTGCGCAGCCGGTTCACGTCAATGGCTAACATATGGTAAACATTGCCCCTTTTTATAATGCCGAAATGCGACAAAACTTGATTAAATACGGGTCATAACTTTATAATTCTACAATATGTCTTCTTCTAAAGCTAAACATTCTGCGATTGGGACGATTGGAGGCTTCGGCGGGAGCCCATCCTAGTCCTGAACACCGAAAGGAACTAATCCGCTATGAGAAAAAAATTAAAATGGACTCTGCTTACCCTGTTAGCCCTGGTCGTCCTTGCCGTCGGAGCAGGAGCCGTATGGGCGTATAACGGATATAACAAGCTGGACAGCCTCCAGAAGGACGAAGGAGAGTCGCGGTTCGACCAATTCGATGAGAAGCCCGAGGTAGCCCCTCCGGAATGGACGGGAACCGAGAGGGTCAACATCCTGCTAATGGGAGGAGACGACCGCGGCCTTCGCGAGGGCGAGGTTGCCCGCTCCGACTCGATGATGGTCGCTTCGTTCGACCCGGTCACGAAGAAAGCGCACCTGTTCTCCATCCTGCGCGATACGTACGCCGAGATTCCGGGCTACAAGGATAACCGGATCAACACGGCCATAACGCTTGGCGGTCCGAACCTCGCGATGAAGACGATCGGCGATTTGACGGGATTGAACATCCAGTATTACGTATACGCCGACTTCCAAGGCTTCATCAAGCTCGTGGACGCGATCGGCGGCGTGGATTTCTATGTAGAAAAGGATATGCATTACACGGACGCCGCGGACGGGCACGTGTACGACATCGACCTGAAGGAAGGCCAGCAGCACCTGGACGGCGAACATGCGCTGCAGTACGTTCGCTTCCGCCACGACGCCATGTCCGACTTCACGCGCACCGAGCGCCAGCGCGAATTCCTGAAGGCGGTCGCGAACAAGCTGAAGAGCGGCTGGAACCTCGTTAAGCTGCCGGATATCATCGGCGAAGTGAGCCCGTTTATCGAGACGAACCTGTCCGCGAACGACATGCTGAAGCTGGCCAGCCTCGGCTTCAAGTCCCATCAGGCCGGCTCGGCCCAATTGCCTCCGATGGAGTTGATCTCCGACGAGAAGGTAGGCGGCGCTTCGGTGCTCGGCATTACGGACAAGGACGAGCTGAAGGAATACGTGCAGGAAGTGCTGAACAAGGACGACACGGCGGCCGCGACTCCGTCTCCGTCCGCATCGGGCTCGGCGTCGGCTTCGGGGTCGAACTCGGATTCCTCGGACTCGTAACCGGGCGTTCAAACCAAAGAATACTACTTGCGTGCGAGGGGCCGTCTTTCGGGACGGGCCCCTCGTGTGTTATAACAACATTGGACCTAAGCGGATAGGACAACCTTGTACATATAGCTAGAGGAGGATTTCTTATGATGCAGCCAAGAGTCAGATCGGCTCAATTATACGAGGAAGCGAAGCGGCATATCGTCGGAGGGGTGAACAGCCCTTCCCGTTCGTTCAAGGCCGTCGGGGGCGGAGCTCCCGTCTTCATGGAGAAGGCTCAGGGAGCTTATTTCTGGGACGCGGACGGCAACCGGTACATCGATTATTTAGCAGCCTTCGGCCCGATCATTACGGGCCACGCGCATCCGCACGTGACGGACGCTATCGTTCGGGCCGCGCAGAACGGCACGCTGTACGGGACGGCGACCGAGCTCGAGATTGTGCTGGCCCGCAAGCTGAAGGAAGCGATCCCGTCGCTGGACAAGGTTCGCTTCGTCAATTCCGGCACGGAAGCCGTCATGACGACGATCCGCGTCGCCCGCGCGGCGACGAAGCGCACGAAGATCGTCAAGTTCGCCGGCTGCTATCACGGCCACTCGGATCTCGTCCTCGTCGCGGCGGGCTCCGGCCCTTCGACTCTCGGCATTCCCGACAGCGCGGGCATTCCGATTAGCATCGCCAGCGAAGTCATCACCGTTCCGTTCAACGATACGGAAGGGCTGAAGCTCGCGCTCGAGCGCTGGGGCGACGACGTCGCCGCCGTCCTCGTCGAGCCGATCGTCGGCAACTTCGGCATGGTCATGCCGAAGCCCGGCTTCCTCGAGGACGTCTGCCGCATGGCGCGCGAAGCCGGAGCCCTCGTCATCTATGACGAGGTCATCACGGCCTTCCGCTTCCATTACGGCACGACGCAGACGTTCGACGCCTTCCCGGACCGCGCGGCGATCGAGCCCGACCTGACCGCCCTCGGCAAGATCATCGGCGGCGGCCTGCCGATCGGCGCCTACGGCGGACGCCGCAAGGTGATGGAGCAAGTCGCGCCGCTTGGGCCCGCCTACCAGGCCGGCACGATGGCGGGCAACCCCGCCTCCGTCGCGGCGGGCATCGCCTGCCTCGACGTGCTGGCCGCCCCGGGCGTCTACGCGAAGATGGACGCCCAGGCGGCTCGCCTTGCGGCGGGATTGGCCGAATCGGCCTCCCGCCACGGGGTTCCGCTGACGATAAATCGGATCGTCGGCGCGTTCTCGACCCACTTCTGCGACCACCCGGTCACGAACTACGAGGAAGCGCAGGACACGGACGGCGAGCAATTCGCCCGCTTCTTCCGCGAGATGTTGGAGCGCGGCATCTACCTCGCCCCGTCCAAGTACGAGGCCTGGTTCTTGACCACCGCCCACAGCGACGAAGACATCGACGCCACCTTGGAGGCTGCGGAGGCTTCGTTTAAGGCTATGGCGAAGTAACGTCGCAAACACGCCGCATTCGAGTAAGGCGATGGCGAAATAACATCGTAAATACACCGCAATCGCGGCAACGCTAGAAAACCCACTATCCCTCACGCTCAGAATTGGCCGTGTCACCTCGCCGGTTCTGAGGCGTGGGGATGGCGGGTTCTTTCTATGGCATATCCGTTAGTCGCTCAGAACCTGCTATCCCTCTCGTTCAGAACGAACAGAAAACCTTATCGTTCGCAGAACGATCAACATCCGCCCGACTAAGCGCGATAATGCACTAAACTATGCCCGATTGACTATTTCTTTCTTCCTCGAGCTTTCACCAATGCGTGATACCTGGTTCCTTTCTTGACCGTTCTTCTTCGCATTCCCTCCTATGTGTGGTACCCAGTACCTTTCTTGACCGTTCTCCTTCGCATTCCCTCCTATGTGTGGTACCCAGTACCTTTCTTGGCCCTGGCGCTCTCTTGGCCGAATATTCTTCGCACTTACCTAAACCCGCTATCCCCTCCACTCAGAACTACGGCGTCTAGCCGCTTCGAGCGGGTTCTGATGCAAAGGGATAATGGGTTTATATCTCAATTCGACGCTAAATCAATTCCAAGACGACTGACGAAAATCCCCGTACAATCCCGCGTCGCCGGTCGAGCAGGAGTAGGCCTGCCGGTTGGTCAGGTCGGCCAGCGTCAAGCGGCAGCCGTGCTTGGCGCCGGTGTCGATGCCTACCTTGCTCGGGCCTTGCCAGATCTCTCCGGCCGGGGCTCCGATCTTATGAGTGGGCGTGTGCCCGAACACGACCGTGTAGGGCAGCTCCCCTTCCGCGCCCCAGAAGTCCTTGCGGATCCCGATCAGGTCGGAAGCGTCCTGGCTGGCCAGCTCGACGCCGGGACGGATGCCGGCATGCACGAACAGGTAAGGTTCGCGCCGTATATAGAGCGGAGTCTTCCGCAGGAATTCCAGCTCCGCCGCCGTGACGGCTCCCGCGCGCTCCTCGTCTCCCGCTTCCAGAAGCCAGCGCTCCATGTTGCCGAGCACCGCCCGGGCTCCCTCCGCGACCAATTGCCTTACGTATTCCAAGGCTCGCCACGTGCGCGAGTCCCAATCGATAAAATCGCCCAGAAGATAAAGCTCATCCCTGCCGGGCGCATAGCCCGCCGCGCGGAGCAGCTTGCGGGCTCCTTCCGCATGACCGTGTATATCCGATATAGCCAAGATGCGAGACATGCGAATCTACCTTTCTTTTACCTTTCTTCATCCTGCGAATAAATGTACACCTCGGAAGAAGCCACTTCCAGAGCCCCTCTCGAGCCTGCCGGCAGCGGAGCGTCGTGGAAGAATGCCAGCTTATCGCCGTTTATGGTCTCTCCCAGAACGCGCCAGCGGCTGCCTTCGAACGAGCTGTGGATCACCTTGGCTTCGAGGCGATTATAGACCGTCGGTTCGCTTGCGGCGGCTTCTTCTCCCGCAGCCGTCTCTTCATCGGCAAGGGAGGAGCCATGGGAAAGGGAGGCGCTTGGGGAAGAAGAAGCCCCATGGGAGTAGGCCGAAGCCAGAGGGTTCATCTCCCCATTCGCTTCTCTCCAAACGGCCGCTTCCGGACGGAACAAAGCCACCGCGCCGTCCCCTCTTCCGCCGCTCCAGGAGCCGCCGGGAACGGTGCCCTGAAGCAGGCTCTCTCCCGCGCGCACCGCCGCGCCGAAGCGAGTCGCCTCGAAGCCGCCCGCCACCCGGTTGGCGGCGCCGAGCAAGGAGGCTGCCGATCTCGTCGCCGGCAGCCCGTAGCACGCCTGCGGCGTATCGATCTGGTCGATCGCCCCTGCGCGCATGATGACGAGACGATCCGCCATCGCGAACGCTTCTTCCGGATCGTGCGTCACGTGAAAAACCGTCGTGCCGAGCCGCCGGAACAGATACGCCATCTCGGTCCGCATCTCGACCCGCAGGCGCATGTCGAGGTTCGACAGCGGCTCGTCGAGCAGCAGCAGGTCCGGCTCCGTCGCCAGAGCCCGCGCGATCGCCACGCGCTGCTGCTGCCCGCCGGACAGCTGCGCGGGCAGCCGGTCCTGCAGCCCTTCCAGCCGCAGCAGCTCCAGCAGCTCGCTTACCTTCCCCCGAATATCGGCCGCGCTCGCCTTCCTCCGCTTAAGCCCGTAAGCCACGTTGTCGAACAACGTCATATGCGGCCACAACGCATAATCCTGGAAAACCATATTGATCCCGCGCTTCTCCGGAGGAAAGAGCTTCGAAGCCGACGATACGACCTCGCCGCGCAGCCGGATCTCCCCCGAGTCCGGCTGCTGAAGCCCCGCGATCAGCTGCAGCAGCGTCGACTTCCCGCAGCCCGAAGGACCGAGCACGCTGATGATCTCCCCCGCGTTAACGCGGAAGCTTGGACCTTTCAACGCCGCATGCGATCCGAACGTTTTATGCAGCCCGCTCACTTCCAGAATCGTCGTCATGCCCCTCTCCTTCCTGCCCGCTTGGTTCGCTTCCCGTTCAATCGTCATATCCCGCCCCTCCTTGCCCGTTTGGATTTCTTGGGCCTGAGCGCCCACTCGATGAACATGATGAGCCCGATCACGACTCCGCCGCCCGTCAGCGTCGCCGCCGCCGCGTAGCCGAACTTCAAATCCTCGAACGCCTTGTTGATCACGACGGGCAGCGTCATGAAGTTCGGCGGGAACAGGATCGAGGTCGTCGCCAGGTCGAACACGCTCGCCCCGAACGCGGCCATCGCCGCGGACACCAGCGCTCCGCGAAGAAGCGGAACCATGATCGTCGCGAGCCTTCTGCCGAAGCCCGCTCCCTGCATCTGGGCGGCGGACAGGAGGCCTGCCGGAACCTTGGCCATCGCGCCGGTCAGCACCCGCGTGATGACCGGAATCGCCCCCGCCACGCTCGCCAGGATGAGGATGGCCGGCTTGCCGTAGAGCAGCAGCCCGATCTTCTCCAGCCAAGCTTGATTCCAGATGAAGATATACCCGATCCCGAGCACGACGCCCGGAACGGCCAGCGAGATCAGCGAGATGACGTCCACCGTCTGCCTAAGCGCGAACCTCGAATAAGTCAGAACGTAAGAAACGAAGAACCCGACGACAAGACCGACGAGCGCCGCTCCGCCCGCGATCTCCAGGGAATGCGCGAGGCCTCCCGCGAGCTGGCCGCCGTTCTCGAACAGCTTGCGATAATGATCGAACGTAAACGAAGCTCCCGAAGAACTGTTCGATTGGGTGACGGACGTCAGCAGGTTGGACCCGAACGGAATGCCCGCGGCCAGCGCCACCAGCACGACGTTAACCGCGGTCAGTCCCCATTTTCCCCTGGCAGCAAGCGATCTTGGCTCCGCCCTCGTCGCCCTAGCGTTCAGGAAGTCGAACCGCGACTTGCGCAGCACGTAGAATTGAATGCTCATGGCAATGGAGATAAGCAGGACCAGGTAGAACGACAGCACGCCCGCCATGTCGAAACGGATCGGCGACGTGTACAGCGCCGAGTAGATCGAATACGGCAGCGTCGGGAACCGGAACACCGCCGCGATCGAAGCCGGAAGGCCGAAATCCCCTACCGTGTCCATGAACACGAGCATCGCTCCCGAGCAATAGGCGGGCAGCAGCAGCGGCATCTGGATCGTTCGCCAGACCGTCCACGGGCTCCCCCCGTTCAATCGCGCGGCTTCTCCCAGACGGTCGACCTTCCACTCCAGCGCGGAATGCACCGCCAGGTAAGCGAACGGGAACTTGCTCAGCGACATGACCGCGATGAGTCCTCCGGGCGTAAAGACGACGGAATGCATCCAATCCCAGCCGAACCATTGGCGCGCGAGCCCGTTCGCCGACGCGAACATGACCCACCCCTGAGCCAGAATGAACGAAGGAGTAATGATAAGCAGCCATACCGTCAAATCGAGCAGCCTCGCGCCGGGAAACCTCCACTGAGCCCGGACGGTCGCGAGAGCGCCCCCGATGATCGTGGCGAACAGCGTCGTTCCTAGTCCGAGCAACAGCGTGTTTTTCAGGGATTGATACCACAGAGGCCTCTTGAACACGTCCAGCAAGAGCGACAAATCCCCAAGCTCCCAGTTCCCGAAGAACACGCCCGGCAGAAGCACTTGGACGATGACCGCGGCGAGCGGCAGCAAAATAAGTAGAACAAGGACGGCCAGCACCAGCCAGCCCGTCCTGTTCCCGTAAGCGAAAATTCGGTTAAGCATGGATTATTGCACCGAGTTGTCGGCGAACCATTGCTTGATCTCGGCCTCGTGCTCGGATGCCCAGGAAGCTTCGGCGGCAACCAGCTTCGCGTTCGGCTCGCGGTCCGCCTTCGGCGTCGCGCCCGTCACGCTCGGCTCGAAGTAGCTTTCTTCGCCTTGATCGATCAGCTGCTGCTGAACAGCCGGGTCGAGCAGGAAGTTGACGAACGCCTTCGCCGCGTCGGCATGCTTCGTATCCTTCTGGATAGCCGCCACGCGAACGGACGCGGGAGCGCCTTCTTCCGGCCAGATGATGCCGATCGGCTCCCCGCCGTTCTTGAGCGAGTACGCGTTGCTCTCTTGAAGGGCGGCCGCCTTGATCTCTCCGCCGGTCAGCGCGCTGGCGACATTCGGGTTCTTCGGATACACGTGCGCGCCGTTCTTCAGAACGCTCTCGAAGTAGGACTTGCCGCCGTCCATTCCTTGGTCTTGGAAGAACCAGGATACGAACGGATATGCCGGAGCCGCAACCGCCGGATCCGCCATGCCGATGGCTCCCTTGAACTTCGGATCGGCGAGATCCTTCCAGGTCTTCGGAGCCGAAGCCTCGTCGAATTCCTTCGTGTTGTAAACGATGACCGAGGCCGCGTGCGCGCCCGTCGGGTAGTACGCTTGGTTAGCCGGCACGAACTGCTTCGCGAAGTCCGTCAGGTTAGCCGCGTTGTCCGGAGTATATCCGTCCAGAAGCTGTCCGGCCTTGTTAAGGCCTTCGATCGAAGGCATGGCGTCCATCCAGACGACGTCCCAGTGCGGGTTGCCCTTCTCCGCCTCGATGCGGGACATGATCTCCGCGCCGTTGCCGGTTACGAGCTCCAGCTTGTACCCCGTCGCTTCTTCGAACATCGGCTTGATGATTTCGTCGAAGTCGTTCAGGTAAACCGTCAGCGTCTCGCCGTTGCCGCTTGCCGCGGAAGGGCTGGCGCTCTCCGATGGCGACGGGCTTGCCGATTCCGTGGCAGGAGCCGATGCCGACGGCGTCGACTCCGGAGAAGCCGCCGCGTTCGTATCGTTATTCGAGTTGCCGCATGCCGATGCTACCGCCGTCAGTCCAAGCAGCGCCGCTGCCGCCAGAAATTTCGTGTTCCGAGTGTTCATTGTGAACCTCCCCCATGTTTTTGAATGACCTAGCTTCACTTTACCGGGGGAATGTCATTCGAACGTAAACGTCGTGCTAAATATAAATTAAATAGTTTCTATGGTTATTGATCATTTCATAGATAGATTCTATATTGGGAAAAGGAAGCCCGAGAGTCGTCCACTATGGAGGAATCACGATGAATGTTCAGCAGTTACGAGTGTTCGAGAAAGCCGCCGCTTGCCGGACGATCACCGAGGCCGCGGCGGAGCTCGGCCTGAAGCAGCCGACGGTCAGCTTCCATCTGAAAAAGCTCGAAGAGTCGCTCGGCGTCGAGCTCTTCCGCAAGAATGCGGGCAGGCTTACGCTCACCCGCGCGGGGGAGGAGCTGCGCCCGTACGCCCGCAGAATCGCCGCCCTCGTCGAGGAGGCCGAGCAGCTCATGCGCGACCATAGGGAACAGGGCCGCGGCAAGCTTCGCATCGGGGCGAGCTATACTCCCGCGACCTATTTTCTCCCCGCGTACCTCGCGGAGTTCCAGGAGAAGCACCCGCACACGATGCCTTTGCTGACGGTGAAGCAAGCCGGCGAGGTTCTCGGCATGCTCGCGAACTACGAGATCGACGTCGCGGTCGTGTCCCTCCCGGCCGATCCCATACCCGGCCTGAACGTCGTCCGGCTCGTCAGCGACGAGCTGAAGCTTGCGCTCTCCCCCCGGCACCCGCTTGCCGTGCGGGAGGCGATAACCGTCGACGAGCTGCGGATGGAGCCTTTTCTCGTGCACGAGCCCGGCTCGACCTCCCGCGAGCTGTCCGAGCGCTGGGCCAGGGACAACGGCCTTCGCTGGAACATCCGCATGGAGCTCGGAGCGATCGAGACGATCAAGGAATCGGTCAAGCACGGCATCGGGATCGGCATACTGCCCTACCGCAGCGTCATCAAAGAAGCCACGGAAGGAGAGCTCGCGGTACGCGACCTTCCCGGCTCCATTCCGGCCCGCACGATCAGCCTCGTCTACCGGGAAGAAGACTCGCTAGTCCCTCAAGCCTCCCGTTTCATCGCTTTTATGCGAGGCAAGCTGGAGGTATAATCGAACTCTAAGAACGAATATCCGTCAGGAGGTTGCTGCAATGAAATCCATCGCCGTATTCTGCGGCTCCAGCATCGGAGCGTCCCCGTTATATCAAGAAGCCGCGCAAGCCATGGGCCGGGAGCTGGCCCGCCGCGGCCTCGCCCTCGTCTACGGGGGATCCTGCGTCGGCCTCATGGGCGCCGTCGCGGATGCCGTTCTCGCGGAGGGCGGACAGGTTATCGGCGTCCTTCCCGGCTTCCTTCAAAGCCGCGAAATCGCGCATAAGGGGCTGACCGAGCTTATCGTCGTCGACTCCATGCACGAAAGAAAAGCCAAGATGGCCGAGCTGGCAGACGGCTTCGTCTCCCTGCCCGGCGGTCCCGGCACGATGGAGGAATTTTTCGAGATCTTCACCTGGGCCCAGCTCGGCCTGCACCGGAAGCCTTGCGGCTTGCTCAACGTGAACGGCTATTACGATCCCCTCGCCTCCATGTTCGATACCATGCTGACCGAGCAGTTCATGCAGGAGAAATACCGCCCGATGCTGCTGATCGACACCGAGCCGAGCGCGTTGCTCGACCGATTCGAGGACTATCGCTCTCCAAGCGTTAAGACGTACTTGAAGAGCGAATCGCAAACGTAACGCCGTTTATTCGTTCAGATAGGTTTCGACCCGGCCCGCGACTGCCTTCGCGACGGCCTCCGCCTGCTTGCTTCCGGAGAAATAGGCGGCGGACTCTTCCGCGATGATGCCGATCACCTTATCGTCCTTGCGATTGTACTTGCCGACGGAGGGCACGAGCGCGAGCGCCGACTCGATCTGCTCGTCGGTGATCGTTACCGGTTGCGCTCCTCCGCCGTCCGCGCTCCTAATCATCACCTTGGCCCGGCCGCTTTGCAGCTCCTCGGCGAACTGCGTAAGTCTCGTCTTAACGGACTCTTGATGCACCGGGAACGCCATCATCGACGGGGACGATTGAATCTCCTCGGAGAGCAGGAACTTGACGAACTCCCACGCCGCAGCCTTCGCCTTGGATTTGTCGTTCAGGGCGAACGCCAGGTCGGAGGTGAACGGCAAGCCTTCGTCTTGTCCGGAGCCGGGAGGGTTCAGCACTTCGCCTTGACCGTTCGCGAGCCTGCCGGGCAGCATGGCCAGGTCCATCGGCGCCGAGAAGGTCGTCGTCGAGAAGGCCTGATTCATTTTGCCGAGGATTTCCGTCGAAGCGGCTCCGCTGTCGTACAGCCGCTTCACTTGCTCCAGATAGCCGCGGAACGCTTCTTCGTCGAACGAATAGGAACTGCCCTCCTTGGTCACAAGCTTTCCGTACAGGGATTGCGCCACATACCCGATAACCTCCGTCGCCTCTACGCCGCTTAAGGCTTGCAGCTTCGACCCGTCCGCTTGGGTCTCGGAAGCGATCTTCTCGCACAGGGCGAGGAACTGCTCCCAGGTCCATGTCGAGTCGTCGGCGCCGCCCGCCTTCTCGATCGCCGCTTTGTTCCCGATCAGCGCTTCGACCGAATAGTTGATCGGGATGGCGTACCAGCTCTCGCCGTCCTTCATCCCCTTCAATACGCGCTCCTGGTATTCGGCCGTCGGGAAGCTTGAGTCCTTCCCCGCGAGCTCGCTCCAATCGGCGAACATGCCTTTGTCCAGATAGCGGTCGACCGGCAAGTAATTCACGGAGATCAGGTCCGCCGCATTGCCGGACATGAGCGCGGTGCCGACGGCATTGGCGTATTTATCGATGTCTTCTTGAGCCGGGCCGTCGTCGCCCGGACCCTTCATGACTTTCATTTGATTGCCGCTCGTGTCCGTCGGCACCGTCTCTTGGATTTCGATGTCGATATCCGGATGAGCCTGCTCGAACTTGGCGACGGCTTCTTCGAGGAATCGATCCTCCGTGAACACGGCTACGGTCACCGTCTGCTTGCCGCCGGTATCGGAAGCCGAGGTACCGGAAGCCACGGAGCCGGATGGGGAAGCAGCGGCCGGATCGTCGCCGCCGGAATTGCACGCGGCGAGCGCGAAGGTGAGCAGCAGCGCCGAAGACGCGGCCGATGCCCGTTTGATGGACGATTTTCTCATTTTTCTATTCCTCCTATAAGTGGGTTATTCCAGACGAACGCGGTCGCCGTCGCTGAGCGGCGCGCCCGAGTCCGTGACGATTCGCTCGTCGGGCATGAGCCCGCTAAGAATGATGACCGTGCCGTCGTTCTCTTCTCCTGCGTCGACATACGTTTTTCTTGCGAAGTAAGAGGAGCCGAGCGGACCTTCTTCGGTCGTTACGGTGAACACGTACGATCCGCTGCCGTCGGAATGCAGAGCGTCCGATGAGATTTTGAAGCCGGGACTTGCGCTTTCCTGGTCGATATAGACGGTCGCTTTCATGCCGGGGGATAGATCCGTTCCGTTCACGTCTATCGTCACCGTCTTGACGTCCGAGCCTCCTCCGCTTCCGCCGATCCCTTGACTCTCCGCGTCTTCGACGCTGTCGATGGTTCCTTCCAAAAGCCGGAGCTCGGGCTGCCCGACCTCCACCTGGACGCTTCTGCCGATCTGCAGGGCGGAAGCGGCATCCCCCTCGGCCGCGATGACCAATTGATAGCCGGACGCGTCGCTGGCCAACTCGCATACCGTCTGCGCCGCGGACACCCGGATCCCTTCTTCGGCGGTTATCGATTCGACGACGCCGTCGAACGGCGCTTCGAGCACTCGGCCTTCGCCGATCTGCTTTTCCAATTCGTCAATCGTCCTCCCTGCGATAACCATGTCCAGCTTCTTGACTTCGATCTCGCGCGTTTGCTTGTCGATGGCATCTTGTTCTCCTGCGCGCAGCAGCGGCTTCATGGCCTCCTGTAGCTGTTCGAGCTGAAGCTGAGCTTGCTTGTAGCGGGTTTTCTCGTCCTCCAGCGTCCGTTCCGTATCGGAAGGATCGAAGGTAATCAAAGGATCGCCTTTGCGGACGCGGTCTCCTTTCTGGACGTGCACCTCAGCGACCGTCCAATTGCCGGACGGCGTCAGCGGCGCCGAGTAAGCCGGCTGCAAATACCCTTCCTCCGAGATGCTCAGATCGAGGCTGCCCATCTCCGGCTTCTCGACCGCCACCTTCGGCAGCGACATGCTTTGGATCGTGCTCGACAGGAACGTGAACAGCAGCAAGACGCCGACAAAAAGGCCGATAACAAAGCGCAGCGTTTTTTTTCTCCGAATGATCGTTCTTCCCTCCCTTCCTGCCGGGTCATCCCTTGACCCCGGATCGCTGAATGCCTTCCACCAGATGATCTTCCCCGTACAGGAACAACAACACGATCGGCGCCATGTATAGGGTCGAGGAAGCGAAGGCGACTCCGCGCTCCCCTTCCGTGATCCGCGCCAGGTAGACGGACAGCGGCTGCCGGAAAGGCTCCGTCAGAAACAGCAGCGGCTGCTCGACCATGTTCCAGTTGTCCACGAAGGCAAGCAGCATCAGGGCAGCCATACCCGGCCGGACAAGCGGCAGCACGATATAGCGAAAAGCGCGAAACGGGCCTGCGCCGTCGATTCTCACGGCTTCCAGATACGCGTCGGGCACGCCCGAGACGAATTGGCGCATCAGGAACACGCCGAACGCCGCGAATACGCCGGGCCAGACGATGGCGCCGTAGGAATTCAGCAGTCCGAGCTTCTCCGCCACGATGTAGTTGGGGACAAGAGTCACCTGGAACGGCATCAGCATCGTCAGCAGGTAGAGGAAAAACAGCTTGTCCCGGCCCGGAAATCTCAGCTTCGCGAACGCATAGGCCGCCAAGGTTCCGACCGCGGTCTGCAAGGCGACGATCGGCAGCGTCAGGCGAACCGAGTTCCAGAAGAGAAGCAGGAACTTCGGCATGAAAATGAGCACGTCGCCGAACGGCTTCAGCGTGGCCCGCTCCGGAACGAGCCGGATGGACACCCGGTCCGTCGGCATCGCGGCGGCGTCTCCCCCGTCGGCGTCCGCGCCGTCCAGCGCCCCGTAGTGATGAGCGATCTCCCGCTCGGACATGAAGGCGTTCGTGACGGTCAGAACGATCGGGAAAATCGCGATAACGGCGAGCAGGCAAAGCAAGGGCAGCTTGACGGCTGCCGCGATCCGGTTCGCGGCCGATTTCATCCTTCCGACGCCTCCCTTGCGCGGCGCTCCGCTCGGAACAGAATGGACACGGCCGCTCCGATGACGAGAGCGAGCAGGACCGCAGCGGACGTCAGCTTCGGGTAGTCCAAGCTCTGAAACTGGTTGTTCATGAAGTGCTGCAGCGTATAAATGGCGTCATGAGGGTACGCTCCGGCAACCATGTAGGTCTCCCGGAACACCTTGAAGGAGCTGACGATCGACATGACGACGGCAAAGAACGAGACGGGCGCAAGTCCCGGCCAGACGATCGAGCGGAACCGCCGCCATGGCCCGGCCCCGTCGATGGACGCGGCCTCGAGCTGCTCCGCCGGAATATTCGCCAGCCCTGCCAGGAATAGAACCAGGTTGTAGCCGACGTTCCTCCAGACATAGACCGCGGTCATCACGGCGAACGACCAGCGCCCGTTCATCCAGTCGACCGGGTCCGCCCCCGCGCTTGCCGCGAAGCCGTTGATCGCTCCTTCCCAATGGAACAGCGCCTGCCAGACGAGCGCGATCGAAGCAACCGGGACGACAAGCGGCAGCAGGAACAGCGTTCGGAACGTACGCCTCAGCGGCATCGCTTTGTTCAGAAGCAAGGCGAGGCCGAGGGAGGCAGCGAACAACACCGGCACGCCGACTCCGGCGAAGGCGAGAGAGTTGCCGAACGCCTTGCGGAACGAAGCGCTGTCCCATAGCTGACGGTAGTTGTCCATTCCGACGAACCGACCCTGAATCGGCGTATCCACGAACGAATAATAGACGACCGCCCCGAACGGGATCAGATAGAACAGCAGGAAACCTGCCAGGCTTGGACCCAGGAACGTCAGCGCGGCAGCGGATTCCCGAACGGACGGCGATCTCAGCTTCCGCAAGCGGATTCCTCCTTTCCAGGTTGTGGATGCCAATCATCATAGCCCGCCAATGTGACAGCCCTGTGACAGCCCCGGGAGTGACAGACGGCGGGGCTTCCCGCTACAATGGGGCTAACAAAGGAATCGTCGGGATCGGAAAACGTGCGGGAAGAAGGTAGCCGAATTGAGACAAACGGTGCTGATCGTAGAGGACGAACGGAAGCTGAGAGAGTTGATAGCCGATTATTTGGAGGCCGAAGGACTGGCCTGGATCGAGGCGGCGAACGGCGACGATGCGGTGGCCCTGTTCCGGGAAGCCGCTCCCGACCTGGTCATCCTCGACATTCTGATGCCGGGACTGGACGGCTACGACGTCTGCGAGGAGATTCGCAAGCTCTCGGACGTTCCGATCCTGTTCCTGACGGCCAAGAGCGAAGAAGAGGACAAGCTGCTCGGCTATGACCTGGGCGCCGACGATTACATGACCAAGCCGTTCAGCCCCAAGGTGCTTGCGGCTAAGGCGAAGGCTCTGCTTCGGAGATACGAGTCCGCGAAGCTGGAACGGAAGGCCGCCGAGAGCCGGCGAGTCGAATGGGGACCCTTGTCCATCGAGGAATCGAGCCGGGAAGTCTTGCTTGATGGGCGAGAGGTCTCTCTCTCGCCGAAGGAATTCGACCTGCTGCTCTATTTCGTCAGCCACCGCAACATCGTGCTGAGCCGGGATCGGCTGCTCGAGCATGTATGGGGATACGATTACGACGGCGACGCGCGGACGGTCGATACCCATGTCCGCCGGCTGCGGCAGAAGCTGGGCGATCGCGCGGAGTGGGTCGCGACGCTGCGCGGCAACGGCTACCGGTTCAAGGTGACGCCATGAGGATACCTTGGCAACGGTCGATTGCCTTCCGGTTGTTCGTCGTCACGTTCGTTGTCATTATGCTATTCGTCGGTCTGTTGCTCGCGGCGCTGGCCGGCGGGTTCTCTTCCTTCTACGAGCGTCGCCAGAAGAGCGATATTCTGGAGGAAATCGGCCGAACCGCGGCGCATTACCGCGCGTACGAGAGCACGGGCGGCGCCCTGACGGGAATGCCTCCGTTCATCACCCGGTTCGAGAGCGAATATTACTCGAAGATCGCTCTTCTCACGATCGAGGACGGAGCCGTCACCACCGTCCTCATGAGCGGCGCCCAGCAGAAAAAGCAGGTTTTCTTAAAAGGGGACAATATCGACGAAGAGGGGCCTGTCAAAGTTCCGATCGATTCCGAGATGATCCTCGTACCGGACCTTTCCGTCCCTTCCGAGCTGGAAGACATGATGGTCGCCGTGAAGGTATGGGTCCAGAACGAGGGATCTTTCCGGGCGGTGATCGGCGAGGGCCGAACGATCGTCTATTCGTCGCGGGGGGACTCGACCGAAACGCTCGGCGCCCAGTCTCCCCAACTGATTGCCGTCACTCCGATCTCCAGCGACGGCAACCGCAGCGGGGAAGTTATGCTCGCCGTCGCCTCCCTGCAGCCCGTCACCCACGCGGCCAGCGTGTTCAAGGACCTCTCCGTCTACGTCTTGGGCGCCGCGCTCGTCTTCGTGCTGCTTCTTGCCGTCGGATACGCGACGATCGTCACCAAGCCGTTGATCCGATTAAACGCGCTCGCCGAACGGTTGGCCGGACTCGACTTCGGAGCCCGCGCCCGCTGGAAGCGCAAGGACGAGATCGGAGCGCTGGCCGGCTCGTTGGATTTTCTGGCGGACAATCTGCAGATGACGTTAGGGGAATTGCAGGCGGCTAACGAGAAGCTAAGGGAAGATATCGAGAAGGAAAAACGGCTCGAGAGAATGCGGCGGCAATTCATTGCGGGAGTCTCCCATGAGCTGAAAACCCCGCTTAGCCTGATCGGGGGATACGCGGAAGGGCTGAAGGACAACATCGGCAGCGGAGCCAAACGGGAGAAATACGCCGAGGTCATTCTGGACGAGACGCGCCGAATGTCCGCCATCGTCAGCGACATGCTCGAGCTGTCCCATCTCGAGTCGGGCCAATATTCCTTGACGCTGGAGGCGTTCGACCTTACGGAGCTTCTAAGGGAAGCCGCGGAACGGGCGGAAGCGCTCGGATCGGAGAAGTCGCTGACGATATCCGTCATCTTTCCGCAAGGCGATTCCGACGGAACGGCCGAGGCGGCCGAGGCGATCGGGGACCGGCTGCGGATCGGCCAGGTTCTGACGAACCTGGTCACGAACGCGGTCCGGCATGCGACGGACGGCGGCCGGATCGCTATCTCGGCCGCCCAAGACGGAGATCACTGGCTTATCGAAGTATATAACGACGGCGAGCCGATTCCGCAGGAAGAGCTCCCCCGAATCTGGGGGGATTTCTACCGGGTCGATAAAGCCCGCAGCCGGGAAAGCGGGGGAACGGGCATCGGCCTCGCGATCGTCCGCCAGATCCTGACTCTCCACGGCAGCCGTTACGGCGTCCGCAACGAGACGGGCGGCGTCACCTTCGGCTTTACGCTCCGGTCGTCGCGAGGAATGAAGCCGGCATTGTAGCTGTGGCTTCCTTTGGGGATCTTGTCGTGTCGCAAGGAAATGCGCGATATGATGCCTCGTCTCGGCACCATATCGCGCATCCTTCTCCCCTCTTCCGTCTAAGTTCCCCTATTACACACCTGTGCGCTTTTTCACCTCTGCTTCCTTATTCCGCTACTGCATCCCTATTCCACCTCTGCATCCCTATTCTCCCCCTCCCCGCTTCCCGCTTGTAACGGAAGTGAGAGCCCTTATTTCGCTCCAAAAGCCCTTCTTGGAATTCTAACGGAAGTGAGCGCCTTTATTTCGTGAAAAAGGGGGCATCTAAAGACAACTCGGCCCAAATAAGGGCTCTGATTTCCGTTAGATTTAAAAGAGCCGTTTTGAGGACGATTTAACGGCTGTCATTTCCGTTAGCGGCGGTGAGGAGCAATCAAGAGGCCACGTCCAAAAGGAAAAGAGGTAGCTCTCTCCATTAACCGAATCGCCCGTAACCGGTCGATCGGTTCCGAAGGTGGCACTCTAGGCGGAGAGATTGTATAGTCAATCTGCTTAGATCTAGCGGTTGGAAGCCGAAAGTTTGAATTGTGCAGAAAATCTATATATGTCTGGCGGTTCGAGCTGTGTAGAGGAGTTATTATTTGTGCAGCTGGCGATCTGCGGAATGAAATTATGCAGATAATCTACATAATTTATGCGGCTAGCTGGCTGTGGATCTCCATAACTCGTGCGGTTGGCGAACCCGTTCCCCGTTTTTCATCGATGGCCCGTAGTCGGACTGGGGGTTTTCGTTTTCGTCAAAAAAGAGTAAGGCGGCCGTACTCGGCCGCCTTTGCTGCGCTTCTTTACTTGCCTTCGTCTTCTTTCCCGTAGCTCCCGTAACGCCCGTCCGCTTCTTTGGCCATTCGGCGATAGAGAGCCGTCTCTTCGGCGACCGGATCCCTCTCCGATTGGATGCGGACCTCCCACTTCGGAGAAAGCTTCGTTACCGCTTCCTCCTCCGGGTCCCCGCTCTCCATGTCGCCTTCCGTCAGCCGGCGGGCGAGCTCCAGCTCCGCTTTCGTCGCCTCTTTTGCCTCTTCGCGTTCCTTGTCCAATCGTTCCGCCTCCTTCCAAGCTAGGATGGTCGAAAGCCGCCGCGAACATGTACCTCCGCCTGGCCGTTCCGTTGCCCCGGCTTGTCAGACTTGCGCCAGCGCTTCCTTCAGCTCCTCGTGGATGCGGCCGTTGCTCGCCAGCACGTGGCGCACGCCCAGTTGATACGGCTCTCCCGACTGGTCGCTTACGACTCCGCCCGCTTCCTGGATAAGCAAAGCTCCGGCAGCCAGATCCCAAGAGTTGAGTCCGATCTCCCAGAAACCGCTTAAGCGGCCGGCCGCGACATAAGCCATATGCAGCGCCGCCGATCCCGCGACCCGCAAGTTCCTTACCCGCGGGGCCAACGCTTCAATCTGCTTCAAATTCTTGGGAAGCGCGAATTCATGATCCGCAGGCAATCCCGTAGCGACGAGGCTCTGGCGCAGCGTCGCCTCCCGGGATACGCTCATGGGCTTGCCGTGCACGTACGCGCCCTTGCCCTTCTCCGCGACGAATAGCTCGTCCCGCGAAGGATCGTAGACGACTCCGACGATGACTTGTCCCCGATAGGCCAGTGCGATGGACACCGAGAAGAACGGGAAGCCGTGCACGTAGTTGGTCGTCCCGTCGATCGGATCGACGATCCACAGGTATTCCGCGTCGCTAACCCGCTCCAGCGCGAGAGCGGACGCATCCGGCCCCGGCTCGACTCCTTCTTCGCCAAGGAAGGAATGCGTGGGAAAATGAGTTCCGATCAGATTGCGAATGAGCCGTTCCGAGCCCTTGTCCACTTCGGTGACCAGATCGTGCATCGAATACTTCAAATCCGGCTCCGCGAACCGTCCGATGCGGCTTTTGATCCATTCGCCCGCCTTCGAAGCGCAGTTGACCGCGACGGCGGTGAAGCTTTTACTGCCGATGATCGATTCCCTTTCTTCCATAATAAACCCTCTTTCTATCAGATTAGATGTGTTCGTTATCGGATAAGTTCCGGTCGTGCTGCATTACCTATTCTACGTTTCTAAGCTTCTAATGTTCCGATAGATTGCGGAGGCCGTCGATGATTAGGTATGCCGCCATGACGAGCAAAGTCGCTCTCAGCAGCCACATGAGCTGCTTGCCGGTCATTCTCGAGGCGATAGCCGCTCCCAGCCTTCCTCCGATCAACGCTCCGGGCACGAGAGCCAGGAACAGCCAGCCGTCCACGTTGCCGTTCCACAGGTGAACCCCGCTTCCCAGGATGGAGGAGAGCAGGATGACGAACATGGACGTCGCCGTGGCGACATGGGGTGGAAAACGGAACAGCAGCACCATGAGCGGTACGAAGAGCGAGCCCCCGCCGATTCCGAACAGCCCGGAAGCCAGTCCGACGCCCGCGCCGATAACGAGCGCGGCCGGCAGATTGTAGCCGTATTCATATGTAACGCCGGTCCCGTCCGTGAACGTTCGGCGAATCGGCCATTCCTTGCGGATGGGCTTCAGTTTCTCCTTGGCCAGCATGAGGCCGAACATCGCGAGCATGAACAGCCCGAAGGCCAACTGGAAGGGAGCTTCCGGAATCCGATTCGTCACCTGCGCTCCCGCCATCGACGCGATCCCGCTCGTCGCGAAGAAAATCCATCCGGTTCCCCAGTCCACCTTCTTCTGCTTCTTATAGGTCCAGGTAGACGTCAGCGCGGTGAAGATGAGCACCGCGAGCGAGGTTCCGACCGCCACTTGCGAGGAAATCTCTTCCCCGAACAATTGAGGTCCAAGAAGCAGAAGACAAGGAACGATGACGATGCCGCCGCCGAAACCGACTATGCTGCCGAAGATCGCCGAGGCGGCTCCGATGAGCACCAAGACCAGCCAAGCCACTTTCCGATCACATTCCTTCTATGCGGCGTTCTGCAACGCTTACACGATTCTCTTTCAATTGTAACAGATCGAGAAGGCCGATGCGCCTCATGAATTGTGAATATCTTCTATCAATTCGGCGAGCTAAGTTAGCCCCCGACAATCTCCGCGCTGCCGCCGTTCAGCACCTTCACCGGACCGCCCGCCTTCTCCGCCTCGCGCAGGTCGTCCATCAGCTTCACGAGCGCGCCGTCCTTCTTCTTCGCTTCGATCATGACGTCGAGCGCAGGGGTTTCCCCCGCGATAGCCGTCAGGAACGACAACAGCGGACCGAGCTCGACGTAGTCGGCATGCCCGCGCGGGTCGCTCGCGCTCTTCGGGCTGGACACGTGGATCTTGGGCGGAAGCGACGCCTCTCCCGCCAGTTCCGGGCCGAAACGGCGCCAGGTCTGCCGGATTCGAGGCCACAGGGACTCGGGCGTCTCCCCCGAGTTGTTCACCTCATGGTGATGGATATCGAGCACCATCGGAGCTCCGGCTTCTTCGCTAATCGCGAGGGTCTCGGCCGAGTTGAACGTCTTGTCGTCGTTCTCGAGCGTGATTCTTTCGCGAATTCGCTCCGGCAACGCGCCGAAGTTGGCCAGAAACCTCCGGCCGGCCGTCGCCTTGTCTCCGTAGCTGCCCCCGACATGAATATTGCACAAGGCTCGCTCGTCCAGCCCCATCAGCTCCAACTGGCGCACATGGTGCGCCAGGTCCTTGATCGAGTTGGCCAGCACCTCTTCGCGGGGAGTGCTGAGCACGGTGAAGTGGTCGGGGTGGAACGATAGCCTCATCCCGTGCTCCTTCGCGAAATTCCCAACCTCCGCGAAAGCGGGTGCCAGCTTCTCGTAAGGCGACCAATCGGTGAGAGCCTCATGGGTCGCCAGAGGAATAAGCTTGGAGGTGAGCCGGTATACCTTCACATCCATGTACCTGCAATGCTTCAGCAGCCTGAGCGTATTATGCAGGTTCTCCTCGGCCAGGCGCTCCAAACGACGAAGCCCCGCCTCGCGATCGTCGAGTTTGGCGAAGCTCGCCATCGTCATCGTCCGGGACGGGGATGCATTCTCAAGCTGGGTAGACATAGCGACAAATCCGAAACGTACGATCATGACATCCTCCCGGGTAGCTGAAGACTGCTACCTAGAGTGTGTCCCTAAAGAGCGGCCCTCAGCCGTTCGCATGCTCCCCGAAGAACATCTCGTGGGCAAGCGCGGTCTGAACGCGGGCTTCCTCCTCGGTAAGCCGGCGGACAAGCTCCATCTCCACTTCGGTCACTTCTTCTCCCTGGAAGTTGATCTCGGCGATCGAGGCCACGATCTTTACGATCGCGACGGCTTGATTGTCGGGCGCGTACGCGATTACCTTCTGCCCCGTCGGAAAGACCCGAAAGCTCTTCTTGACCATTTTGCCGCGGCCGTATTCCAAGAGCTCGTAAAGCTCCTGCTCGGACTTGAACTTGCATACCGAATTGAACTCGGTCTGGAAACCCATGGCTTGTCCCTCCGTTCGTCGTTTAATAGCGGCGACAGGGATCTTCTCCCTCCGCCGCTTCCCGTTCGTTAATTCCCGCTTCCGTAATCGATGGCCTGCTTCTCCTCGTGGCGTTCGATAGCCAGGCGAATCAAAGCGTCCAGCAATTCCGCGTACGAGACGCCCGTCTCCTTCCACATCAGCGGATACATGCTGAAGGGAGTGAAGCCCGGCATGGTGTTGACCTCGTTGATAAAAATCGCCCCGTCGCTTCTTCTCAGGAAGAAGTCGGCGCGGCACAAGCCGCTGCCGTCGATCGCCAGGAAGGCGCGGACCGCCATCTCTCGAATCGTTTGGGCCGTCTCCGGCGGAATCTCGGCGGGAATCTCCATGATGGACTTGCCGTCGATATACTTCGCCTTGTAGTCGTAGAACTCGTTCGAGCTCACGATCTCCCCGGGCACGGATGCCCTTGGATCGTCGTTGCCGAGCACGCTCACTTCGATCTCCCGGGCATCGACGAACTCCTCGACGATGACCTTGCGGTCGTAACGAAGGGCTTCCCGGATAGCCGCGGTCAGCTCCGCGCGGTCGCGAGCCTTGGAGACTCCGACGCTGGAGCCTAGATTCGCCGGTTTAACGAAGCAAGGGTAGCCGAGCGACTCCTCGATTCCCGCAAGCTCGCCTTCTTGATCCTTGTTCCACTGGTACCTCGTGAAGTATCGGTAGCCGACCTGAGGCAGTCCCGCTTGGGCGAACATCGTCTTCATCGCGGCTTTGTCCATGCCGACGGCGGAGGCGAGGACGCCCGCGCCTACGTAAGGCAGGCCGGCCATCTCGAACAGGCCTTGAATCGTGCCGTCTTCCCCGAAGGTGCCGTGAAGCAGCGGGAACATCACGTCGATGGCGCGATGATCCGCGGCCGCTCCTTCCGCGCTAAGCACCTGCTCCGACATCCCTTGCAGCAGCGGAGCGAGCCCCGCGCCGGTCAATACGAGCTTGCCTTCCGCCGAACCGCCCGCGTCGGCCGTCGCGCCTTGGAATTGAAGCTCCGCGACCGCCGAAGGAGGCGCTTCAAGAAGCGGACCCGATCTCCATTGCCCGGTCTTCGTGATATAGAAAGGAATGAGTTCGTATTTGTCGTAATCGAACGACTTCAGAACCGCAAGCGCGGTTTGCAGAGATACTTCATGCTCTCCCGAGCGTCCGCCGTAGACGAGCCCGACGCGTACTTTTTGTCCCATGATTGTCCTCCGGCCTTATCGGCTATCTTCCTATTGTAATGCGGCACTGGGGCGGACCTCCCTTCAGAACTCGTCGGCGATGTGGAAAAACTTATAACGCGTCCGTTCCGTCCAAGCGTACGAATCCCGATAATCCCAATAGCGATGGCGGCTGCTCACCGTGTTGGCATTCACGAGCGGCATTCCGTCCGGGGTGAAAGCGACGACGATCGTATTGTGCTGATAGCGTCCGCTTCCGTCCCAATCGTAACAGATGACGTCGCCCGGCATGAGCTGCCGGGGCGAATCCACGACCTCCGCCCGAAGCCCGTAAGTTCGAGGCTGCGACAGGTACGCCTGAAGAGCGTTCGCTACGGCCCAGCTGTAGCTCCATAGCTCCTGCCCGTTCGCTTTGCCCTTATACCACCAGCCCGATTCTCTTCTCCCAGTATAGTTCATTGGCGCTCCCCCTGCAAAGATGCACTGGGAAACGTAATTCGTGCAATTCACCTCGAAATTCTCGTAGGAAGGGTTGCCCTCGTCCCACCATTGCTCCGCGTAAGCGACCGCTTCCTCCCGGCGGTAGGCTGCCCCTCTTCTCGAAGGATCGAACCAGCCTTCTCCCCATCCGCCGCGGCCGACTCCGGGACCGGCTAGCACCTTGGACTTGAAGGGACCCGCGGCGGATGGATTCAGATACGGAACCGAGGGGATAACCGTTCTCCTTCCCCAACCGTAATCGGATTCCGCTCCTTCCCCCGCGCTAGGCAACTCCACCGCGTTATGCTCGGAGTTGATCGGTTCGATCCGGTCGATTCGCCACCGGCTCCCGGTTCTCACGAACCGGATGCGCTCCTGCTCCGCCCGCTCCTCCAGCCAAGGAAGATGTTCCTGCTCGTAGGAACGAATCAGGTGGAACCGAACGACGCACGTCGCTTCCGTCGCATTCTCCTCCTTGCTGATCAGGCGAGCCCTCATCTCGCTGCGGATCGGCTTCAGCCTTGAAGCGCCCTCTCGCCGCGCGATCGCCTGCGACCGCTTCAAGAAGCGCAGCCGGTGCTCGGCGTCGGGCACGGTTCGATACGGTTCCGCGTTTCCCGACAGCCCGTCTCCGTTCAGCGTATTCACGTACTCCACCAGGGCTTTTTTCCACCCGTTATCCTTGTCCCCCACCGTTCTTCCTCCCTCCGCTCATCGCAGATGGTATCGGTTCCATCCTATGCCGTACGGCGCGCGCTCATGCCTCGAATCTGGGCGAAACGAACCCGCGGCGGAACGTACGGATGAAGGAGGGTTCGATTGTGGAATCCTAGTGCGGATACGTCCGGGAAATATCGAACTTTCCATGAACTTTCCGCGCCGGAAGGCGAATTTCGTCTTTACGGACAACGGGCAACACGTTATACTTACTAATGGAGAAAATGATTTTGAAATCGAGTTTCGTAGAATGAAACTCAATCAGGAGGCTGATTGAATTGTCAAACCTGCCGTATCAGGTTCAGGCAACGCTGCAGGCCGCCGGTAAGTCGTACCGGTACTACGACCTGCAAGGGTTGGAACAGCAAGGTCTTGGCCCCGTGTCCAAGCTGCCGTTCTCGATCAAAGTTCTGCTCGAGGCCGCTCTTCGTCAATTCGACGGACGCGCGATTACTCTTGAGCACGTCAAACAACTCGGCAACTGGGCGAATGGACGCGAAGACAAGGAAATTCCGTTCATCCCGGCTCGTATCGTCCTGCAAGACTTTACCGGCGTTCCGGTAGTCGTCGACCTGGCGGCTATGCGCGAGACCGTGAAGCAAGCCGGCGGCGATCCGAAGCGGATCAACCCTCTCGTTCCGGTCGACCTGGTTATCGACCACTCCGTAATGGTAGACGCATTCGGTACTCCGGACGCGCTTAAATACAACATGGATATCGAGTTCGAACGCAACGAGGAACGCTATCGCTTCCTGCGTTGGGCTCAAACCGCCTTCGACAACTTCCGCGCGGTTCCGCCGGCAACGGGTATCGTTCACCAGGTTAACCTGGAGTACCTGGCATCCGTTGCGGCTACGAAGACGAAGAACGGCGTTACCGAAGTTTATCCGGACTCCCTCGTCGGCACGGACTCCCACACGACGATGATCAACGGTCTGGGCGTCGTGGGCTGGGGCGTCGGCGGCATCGAAGCCGAAGCCGGCATGCTCGGCCAACCGCTGTACTTCGTTATGCCGGAAGTTATCGGCTTCCGCCTGACGGGCAGCCTGGCGGAAGGCGCTACGGCAACCGACCTGGCGCTGACGGTTACCCAAATGCTTCGCAAGAAAGGCGTTGTCGGCAAGTTCGTCGAGTTCTTCGGCTCCGGCTTGTCCAACATCAGCCTTGCCGACCGCGCGACGGTCGCGAACATGGCTCCGGAATACGGCGCTACGATCGGCTTCTTCCCGGTCGACTCCGAGACGCTGAACTACATGCGCCTCACCGGCCGCGAAGACAGCCAAATCGAGCTCGTGGAAGCTTACTACAAGGCTCAAGGAATGTTCCGTACGGACGATACTCCGGATCCGGTGTTCACCGACATCCTCGAGCTCGACCTGTCGACGATCGTGCCGAGCCTTGCAGGACCTAAGCGTCCGCAAGACCGCGTCGAGCTGACTTCCATGAAGGAAGAGTTCAACAGCATCATCCGCACGCCGATCGACAAGGGCGGCTACGGCCTGTCCGAAGAGAAGATCGCGGCTACGGCCGACGTTAACCACAAGAACGGCAAAGTCAGCCAGCTGAAGACGGGCGCCGTCGTTATCGCGGCTATCACCAGCTGTACGAACACGTCCAACCCTAGCGTTATGCTGGGCGCCGCTCTCGTCGCGAAGAAAGCCGTCGAGAAGGGCCTGACGAAGCCGGAATACGTCAAGAGCTCCCTGACTCCGGGTTCGCTCGTCGTTACCGACTACCTGACCAAGGCCGGCCTGCTGCCTTACCTCGAGAAGCTCGGCTTCTACGTCGCTGGCTACGGCTGCGCGACTTGCATCGGCAACTCCGGTCCGCTTCCGGACGAAGTCAGCCAAGCGATCGCCGACAACGACCTGACCGTCGCCGCCGTTCTGTCCGGCAACCGGAACTTCGAAGGCCGCGTTCACGCTCAAGTCAAGGCGAACTACCTGGCATCGCCTCCTCTCGTCGTCGCTTACGCTCTTGCCGGAACGGTCAACATCGACCTGGCTAACGAGCCGATCGGCACGGGCAGCAACGGCGAGCCGGTCTACCTGAAGGATATCTGGCCGACGAACGCCGAAATCCAAGAAGCCGTTCGCGCTTCGCTCTCGCCGGACATGTTCCGCGCGAAGTACGAGAACGTGTTCACGCAGAACGAGCAATGGAACCAAATTCCGGTTCCGAAGGGCGAGCTGTACGAGTGGGACGAGAAGTCCACTTACATCGCGAACCCGCCGTTCTTCAAGGGTCTCGGCGCGGAAGTGGGCGACATCGCCGACATCAAGGGCGCCAACGTCATGGCTCTGATGGGCGATTCGGTTACGACCGACCACATCTCGCCGGCCGGCAACATCAAGGCCGACAGCCCTGCGGGCAAGTACCTGATCGAGAATGGCGTCGACAAGAAGGACTTCAACTCCTACGGCTCCCGTCGCGGTCATCATGAAGTCATGATGCGCGGTACGTTCGCGAACATCCGCATCCGCAACCAAGTGGCTCCGGGAACCGAAGGCGGCGTAACGACTTACCTGCCTACCGGCGAAGTCATGTCCATCTACGACGCTTCGATGAAGTACCAAGCTTCCGGCACGAACCTCGTCGTCATCGCCGGCAAGGAATACGGCACCGGCTCCTCCCGCGACTGGGCGGCTAAGGGCACGTTCCTTCTCGGAGTCAAGGCGGTCATCGCCGAGAGCTTCGAACGGATTCACCGCTCCAACCTGGTCGGCATGGGCGTTCTGCCGCTGCAATTCCAACCGGGCTCGAGCTGGAAGACGCTCGGCATCACGGGCCGCGAGAAGTTCGACATCACGGGCCTCAGCAACGACGTCGTTCCCGGCCAAACGGTTACCGTAACGGCGACTCGCGAAGACGGCTCCACCTTCGAATTCCCGGCTATCGTCCGCCTGGACTCGATGGTCGACGTCGACTACTACCGCAACAGCGGCATTCTGCAGACGGTTCTGCGCCAAATGCTGGCTGAACAATAATTCTTACACTGTACCGAAGCCTTGAGAATGGCGGTGCGGGGAACGCTCCCTGCGCCGCCGTTCTTTTTGCGCGCTTCGCCCCGGAATATTTTGTCTCGGCATAAAGGAAGCGTTATAATGGGTAACGGAGGTGACGCCCGGATGGCTGCATGGAAGCATTGGATAAGACGCAATTGGACAGCCATTGCCGGAGGCTTCGTCGCCATCGTCTTCGTTGTCGCGTACTATTGGACTTGGCCGTACGTTATCTACGGCCCCGGCTCGGCGGAGCCCGTCCATCCCCGCGTTCAGACGGGACATGAGCTGGAAGAGAAAGGCGCCCTGCTGTTCACGACCGTATCCACCCGTTCCAAGCCGAACGTATTCGATCTTATTTATGCAAGGCTCAACCCCCGTATGGATATCAAGACCCAGGAGTCGGCGACCGGCGGCACGGTCAACCTGGAAGCCTACCGCAATCTGCTGTACTGGATGCGGGACAACTCGGAGTCCGCGGCGCTCATGGCCGCTTACGGGGCAATGAAGGAAGAGATTAAAATCGAGGAGCAAGGCGTCATCGTTCGCGCCTTCCTCGAGAATACGGAAGCCCGCAATCACGGCCTGCAAGAGGGCGATATCATCACCTCGATCGACGGGCAGGACGCGAAGACCGCGGAAGCGTTCACGAAGATCCTCGCGGACAAGAAGGCCGGGGACGTCGTCAAGCTGGCCGGAACGCGAGGGGACAAGAAGTTCGAGGTCGAGGTTCCGCTCATCGAGATGGAATCGACGGGGAAGGCGGGGGTCGGGTTCTACCGCGACTCCGTCCTGAAGGTAACCGTTCCCGACCCGGTCAAGTTCGACTTCAACGATACGGGCGGCCCTTCGGCGGGATTGATGATGACGCTCGAGATCGTCGCCCAGCTTACGGGGGAAGATCTCTCCAAGGGCTATCAGATCGCCGGCACGGGCACGATCGCCGCGGACGGAACCGTCGGCCAGATCGGCGGCATCCAATACAAGCTGATGGCGGCCGACCGCGAGAAAGCCGACTACTTCCTCGTCCCGTACGTCGAATCGGGGGACTACAGCAACTGGAAGGAAGCCGAGGAGACCGTCAAGAAGCTCGATCTGAAGCCGAAGCTGGTCAAGGTATCGTCGCTTCAGGACGCGATCGATTTCTTGAAGGGACTGGATGCGAAATAACAAACAATGACGGCGCCGGGAAGTTCCTCGGCGCCGTCATTGTTCTTATTCATTCCGATGTTAAGGGTAAATGGACATGAAATTTCATGCTTATTTTTAATGAAATCGATAAAATAGGCGATTATACATGATTTTTCATGCATAAATCGATTAAATCTCCACTTATCGTAAATTAAACATGAAATTTCATGCTTAATTGTCATTACGACTTTTTTAAAGGAGAAATGGATTTGGGATCACGGATAACGACGCCCAATTCACGACCTGACCCAAGAAGCGTTGGACAACACCGACGTTCTGCCCCCAACGATCACCCGATCAAAGCGCCCATTCGTTTGGCCGCCCCGACGATGGCCGGCGCGCACTCCAGCATCGCGTCGGGGGTCAGCCGGTTCGACGGGCCCGACACGGACAGCGCGGCGAACAGCTTGCCGTTGCGGCCGAAGATCGGCGCGGAGATCGCCGCCGCTCCCGGCTCGCGCTCTTCGAAGCTCGTCGCGTAGCCCGCTTGAACGATCTCCCTAAGCTGCTCTTTATACGCCTCGGGACTCAAGGATGCCGGCCAGGAAGGATCGGACAGAAGCAGATCCTGCACCTCCGGCTCCGCGAAGGCGAGAAGGATCTTGCTGGAGGCCCCGACCGACAGCGGCAAGCGCGCTCCGACCGGCGCCACCCTTCGAATCGCCTGCTGGCTCTGCACGGCTTGAATGCGGACCCGGTCCTTCCGGTCGCGCACGTACAGGCTGATCGTCTCGCCCAGTTGGTCGCGAAGCCGCTCCATCTCCCCGATCAGCAACAGCGCGGGATCGTCTTCCCTTCTTAGGCTCGCGGACAGCTCCAGCACCCGAAGGCCCAGGCGATACTTCTCGGTAGCCTCGTCCCGAATGACGAACCCCCGATGCTCCAGAGTAGCCAGCAGACGGAAAACGGTGCTCTTGTGAAGGCCTACCCGCTGAGAGATCTCCGTCAGCCCCAGATCGTTCCCCGCCGTGAAGCACAGGAGCACATCCAAAGCCCGCTCCACCGCTCGTATGGTTTGCTTCTCCTCTTCCATGTCGACGCCTTCTTTCCGTTTCACGCTACGAAACATTGGTACACCTAGTATAACTCAACTGGAGAAAACCGTAAACGTTGCCAGCCCCCCATTACAGTTCGATTACAGCGATCTAACAAAATGAAAGCGCTTGTTGACGCATTTTTCTCCCGTGCCTACGATAAGAGAATAAGAGATTTCTCATTCTGTTCTCATAATTCTGTTCTCATAATTCTGTTCTTATCATTCTGTTCTCATCATTCATTCAACATAAGCGAGGCGAACCCCATGACATCAACCACGATGACTCCCCAGGCTTGGGAGAGTCCGCCTTACTCGCCCGGCCAATCTCTCCTCCCGTTGGAAAGCAAAGTCCCTCGCCGCCTACATCGCCTTCTGCTCGTCGCCTCAATCTTGCTCGGTATCGCCGCTTTTTTCCTCGTCGCCCTTTTTACCGTCGTTTCTTACCTGTTCGCTTATCCGTCCGTCCCCGCCCTGCAGTCGAATCCGATGGCCGCCCGCAATCTGATGTACGAGGACGTTCGCTTCGAGAGCGCCGATCATGCCTCTGAGGTGAACGGCTGGTGGATTCCCTCCGCCGGAGACCGAACCGTCATCCTGAGCCATGGCTATGGAACGAACCGCGAGGAGTCCTGGGTCCCCATGTACGACATCGCTTCCTTGCTCCACGAGCAGAGCTACAACGTCCTGATGTTCGATTACGGCTATGCGGATTCCTCCGACCGGCAGCCGGCGACCGGCGGTATCGCCGAGTCCCAGCAGCTGATCGGAGCTCTGCAGCTCGCGCGCGACAAGGGCAGCGGGGAGGTCATCGTCTGGGGCTTCTCCATGGGGGCGGGAACGGCTCTGCAAGCCGCTCTCCAGAGCGACCTCATCGACGGGATGATTCTGGACAGCACCTTCCTCCCGGACTCGGACACGATCTATTCCAACATCCGCAATTACGCGAACGTGCCCAAGTCCTTGACGGTTCCTCTGCTAAGCCGCTTTCTGCCTCTTTTTACGGGAACGCAGTTGAACCGGATTCCGTCTGCCCAAGCCCAGACGACCGACTATTCGGTTCCCATCCTGCTGATCCATGGCACGAACGACGACAAAGCGCCGATCGGCATCTCCGAGAACGTAGCCGCCTCCCAGACGAATCCGTTATCCGAGCTGTGGGTCGTTCCGGGAGCCCTTCACGAGATGATTTTCCGCGCGCATCCGGAGGAATATGTCGCTCGCACGACGGCATTCCTTCAAGCGGTCGACCGGCAGCGTCACGGATAATTAAAGAAGAAGGCTGAACCTGGGGACGCCTCCTCAAGCTCAGCCTTCTTGCGTATTCATTCCGGTTCGACGGTTGCCGCCGCCGCGTCGTACAGGATCGTGCGGTTGCGTCCTTGCTGCTTGGCTTGGTACAAGGCGTCGTCCGCTTGCCGGAACAGGTCCTCTACCGTCGAGGCTTGCAGCGGATAGCTCGAGATGCCCAAGGACAGAGTCACCGGCTTGCCCGTCGGGCTCGTCTCGGACTCGATGCGGCTTCTAAGCTTCTCTGCGATCTCGTAAGCTTGCGCCTCCGTGCGAAAAGGAAGCAGGAAAACGAATTCCTCTCCGCCGTAACGGCAGCAATAATCGTTCGTCCCCTTCTCCTCCAGCATGTGCCTGGCCAAGAACCGCAGAACCTCGTCTCCCATCTGGTGGCCATAGGTATCGTTAACGGCTTTGAAGCGGTCCAGGTCCATCATGACGACGGCAAAAGGAACTCCTTCCTCCGCCCATCGAGAGACGATCGCATCCATTAAGCGTCGGTTCGTGAGACCGGTGAGCGGGTCGGTATGCGCCTGGTTGGAGAACTCTTCCGCCCTCTTGTCCAACAGCCGGAACGCCTCGCTCACCGCGGAATAAAGCTCGTTCGTCTCATAGTTCCAATGCTTCCTGTCCGGAAGCCGCACGGTTTGCGCCGCTCCCGAATTCAAGCTGGAAGCCAGATGCGCCAGACGGTTCAGCGGGGAAGACAGGCGATGGGAGACGAAAATAACGATCAGCAGCACGAGGAGCATGATCGGCGCGCTGATCAGGACGACCTTCGCGATCACTTCCTCCACGCTTTCCGTTACGACCGACGCCGGTGTCTGGGAGATGATCCCCCACCCTGCCGCCGGAATGATCGCGGCCCCGGCCAGGAATTTTATGCTCCTCGAATTCTCCACCGTCAACTGGCCGCTCTTACCCTGGAGCAGCTGCTTGACGATCGCGTTGTCCGAGACGTTCTCGCCGATCCGGCTCGCATCCGGGTGATAGATGAGGTTGCCTCGCGAATCGACTACGTAATAGTAAGAGCCGTTCTCGTTGACTCCCTGCTGGCCTAGGATCTTCTGGAAGACGTTCGGCTCCTGCAGGTACACCGATCCCCCGATGAAGCCCGCATATCCGCCGTCCCGGTCGTAGATCGGATAACTCGCCATAATGATCAGCCGACCCGTAGACGCCCGGTATGGATCCGAAATGAGCGGCTTACGCAATCTTAATGCCTCTTTGGACTGCTCGGAGCTTACGGTCGTGCCCTTGAGCTGCAACGCTTCCGGCGACGTCACCGTGACGAGTCCGGCCGCATTCACTATAACGACGGAGTTGAAGTAGGGAACCGATCCCCGGAGAAAATCGATCTGCTGCTGCAGGTCCTCCTGCTTCCACTGCCCGCTCGATATGTAATCGGATGCCGACTTCAGAGTATCCTGCATGGACTGGATAATTGTCTCCGTCGTGCGGCTCAGCTCGTTTGCCGTGATTTGGTTTAGCTCTAGCGTGTTCTCGGTCAACGATTTTTTCTGGGTCGTATAGCCGATAGTCATGCTAAGGGCGTAGCTGACGACCACGGAGAAAAAAACGACTATTATAATAATCAGAGACAGCCTTATCCCTGATTTCCTCTCTTTATCCGCAGACATGTTCGCGACGGCTCCTCCAATCCGAACGATCATTCTAAGCAAGCATTCGACAAAATACGATCTTCCAAAACCCCATTTTATCACATCCGTTACCGTTCAGTAAGTCCTGCCTTCGCCGGGACATCCTTCCGAAAATAACGAAGTATTGAATATTTATGAATTCTAACGTATATTAATGCAGTTAGTTGAATCGACTTTTGCCGGAGGATTCTCCATGAAGACAATCCCCTCTTCTTTCGAACTTATCGAGCCGCTTACGCTTAATGCTTGGCCCGCCTTGCGGCAATTCGTGCGGGACGGGTGGCTGCTGAGATTGGCCGACGGCTATACCAAACGCGCGAACTCCGTTCAGCCCTTGTGGCCGTTCGATGGCGAAACGGACATGGCCGGAAAAATCGCATGGTGCGAGCAAGTTTACAACGATGCGGGGTTGCCCGCTATTTTCAAGCTTTCGCCTTTCTCCGAGCCCCGGAATCTGGATTATCTGCTGGAGGAGGCGAGTTACCGCGTCGTAGAGCCCTCCTGCGTGAAAGTTCGCGACCTTGCGAATCTGCCGATTCCGTCCGGCCGATTCCGGGTTCTCGTCGAGCCTCGAATAAACGAGGCTTGGCTCTCTTCGTTCTCCGTTTGGCAATCTCTTCATGCGGATCGCTTAAAGACGGCCAGGCTAATTCTTGAAGCGCCCTATCCTCCGAAAGGCTTCTTTACTCTGTCGGACGACGGCATCCCCGTCGCCCTTGGAATCGGAGCGATCGAGCGCGGCTATGCCGGGCTGTACGATATCGTAACGGATCCGTTCCGCCGTAACGAGGGCATCGGCGAGCAATTGCTGCTGCACATTCTGGGCTGGGCCAAGGAACGCGGCGCCCATTCCAGCTACCTTCAGGTCGTGCGCGCCAACGCGGCCGCAAACCGCCTCTACGACAAGCTCGGATACGAGGACCTGTATCCTTACTGGTACCGGGTGCAGACGTTGAACAACGGCAATTAAGGGACTTTAAGGAAATTTACGTTGACGCTCCTCTTGAGCCCGTGATATAGTCACCCTATTCCCAATTTTAAACAAAGGAGGGTTCTACCGATGGTCCAGCAACAGCAGCTTACGATCGCCGCATTTAATCGAATAGGCTCGTTCCCATCGGCAAACCCTGTCCGGCGTATGCAGTAGCTTCATTCGCGTATACCTCGCTCCAGGCGGCTGCGCCTGGAGCTTTTTTATTTTCCCCTCCACGATGCCCGTCCGAGCCGTTCAGGTTATGCCTCCTAACGCATCGAATCAGAAAGGGGCTCTTCCGAATGCCGCCCAAATCGTCCTTATCCATGTCTTGGATGCTTCAGTACCTTCGTCCCGTCAAAGGGCGAATGGCGCTGCTGCTTCTTCTGCTTCTGGCGACTACCGCGCTTCAGCTTGTAAATCCGCTGATCGTTCAGCGATTCATCGACCGGGCGAACGAATCGGGGGCGTTATCCGGCCTGCTGACACTGGCCGGCCTCTATCTGGCCATCGCCGTTCTCATCCAGCTTTTCACCATCTCGGTCGTCTATCTCGGGAACGACGTTTCTTGGCGCGCGACCAACCGGATCCGCGGCGGGCTGCTCAAGCACGCGCTTCGGCTCGACATGAAGTTTCACAACGTCAAAACGCCCGGAGAGATGATCGAGAGAATCGACGGCGACGTGACCCACATGTCGAACTTCTTCGCGCTGTTCATCGCCAAGATCGTCGGCAGCTTCGTCCTGTTGGCCGGCATTCTCGTCTATATGTTCTTCTATGATTGGCCGATCGCGGCCGTCATGACCGCGTTCACCGTCGCGTCAATCTGCGTCATGTACGCGATCCGCGACATGGGAGTGAACGCCTCCCAGGCGGAGCGCCAGGCAAGCGCGGCTCTCTTCGGGCTGATCGAGGAGAGGATCGCCGGCATCGAGGACGTGCAAGCCAACGGCGGCGTGCCTCGCCTGATGAACCGGTACCATCGGGCCATGAGAAAAGTATTCCTGACCGGCCGAAGGGCTTGGATGCTCCGCGTCATGCCGTGGAACGTCACCGTCGTCCTGTTCACCGTCGCCGTCACCGCGGTGCTCCTGCTGAGCGTGCGCCAATATTTGAACGGTCATATTACGCTCGGCACGCTCTTCTTGTTTTTCCAATACACGCAGATGCTGAACGAACCGATCGAACAGCTCGGCGACCAGATGCAGGAATTCCAGAAGGCGAAGTCCGGCATGCGCCGAACGAGAGAGCTCCTCTCTCTCCGCAGCGAGATTAAAGAAGGCCAGGAAGAATGGCTGCCCGAAGGCCCCCTCTCCGTGTCGTTCGAGGGAGTTAGCTTCGGTTATAACGAAGACCATCGGGTGCTGCATGACGTCAGCTTCGAGCTGAAGCCGGGCGAGAGGCTCGGGCTCGTCGGGCGAACCGGCAGCGGCAAGTCCAGCATCAGCCGGCTGTTGCTGCGGCTCTACAATTCGGACCGCGGCGTCATTCGGATCGGCGGCACGGACATTCGCAACCTGAGCCTCCCCGCGCTATATCGCCGGGTCGGAATGGTCACGCAGGACGTGCAGCTATTCGACGGCACGCTGCGCGACAACCTGACGCTGTTCAATCCTAATCTGACGGATGAAGAGATTCTAAGGACGACCGAGCAGCTCGGACTGCGCTCCTGGATCGACGCCATGCCGGCCGGATTGGATTCGCGGCTGTCTTCCGGAGGCTCTTCGCTCTCCGCGGGAGAAGCCCAATTGTTCGCGCTCACCCGGGTGTTCCTGACGAAGCCGAGCCTGATCATCCTGGACGAACCGTCCTCCCGGCTCGACGCCGCGACGGAAGCCGCCCTGCAGACCGCGGTCGATCAGCTGCTGGCTCAATGCACGGGCATCGTCATCGCTCATCGTCTGTCCACTCTGGACAACGTCGACAAGATCATGGTGCTGCGGCAGGGCCGGATCGCGGAGTTCGGGTCGAGAGAAGCTCTGGCCTCCGATCCGACGTCCGAATACGGACGGTTATTGATAACGAACCGAGAGGAGGAATTGGCGTGACGGTAACTCGGTTTATGGGGCGACTGTTTAGCTATACGCCCTCCTTGATCATCATCAACGGATTGCTGTGGGGACTCTTCCACTCTCTGCCCGTCGGCATAGGGCTCGGAATGAAGTGGTTCTTCGATCGGGCCACGGCCGGATCGAACGACTTCTTCTGGCTCGCGCTTCCCCTGATCGTCGTCGGCCTTGTCCGATTCGTCCGTACCGGTACGTTCTTTATCGCTTTCTACCAATGGGTGAGATATATTTACCACGTGCAAGCTTGGCTGCGCCGCAATATGCTGGCCGGCATCATGCGTTGGCCGGGACGCAACCTGCCCGCCTCCCCCGGAGAAGCGATGACCCGCTTCCGCGATGACGTGGACGAGGTCGTCGAATACGTGGAATCGTGGGTCGACTTCTGGGGACGCCTGATTTACGCCGCGGCGTGCATCGTGATCATGGCCCGGATCGATTGGAAAATCACGGCCGTCGCGATCCTTCCGCTCGTTGCCGTCTCCCTGTTCAACAACCTGTCCGGCGACCGGGCGAGACGATATTCCGCGTCGAACCGGGAAGCGACAGGCCGCATTACCGGCTTTATCGCGGAGACGTTCGGAGCCGCGCAGGCGGTTAAGCTCGGTCAAGCCGAAGAGCATGTGCTGGGACGCTTCGAGAAACTGAACGAGAACCGCCGTAAGGCCGCTCTTCGGGATAGCCTGTTCAAGCAATTCATGCAGTCGCTGAATCAGCACGTGCTTAGCATCTGCACCGGCGTCATTCTGCTGGTGTGCGCGGCGGAGATGAAGGCGGGGCGGTTCACGGTCGGGGATTTCGCGCTGTTCACTTCCTATCTGACGACGTTCTCGTTCAGCGTTTCGCTGTTCGGCTATATGGTGTTCCAGCACAAGCGGCTGAAGATCGGGCTCGACCGGATGCGGACCCTGTTCCGGCCGGGCGAGAAGGACTTGATCGCCGAGCATAGCGAGATCCATATCTACGGAGAAGCTCCGGAAGCGGAGGAGCCGAAGGAACGGGAAGAGGATCGCCTGCTGAGCCTCGAAGTCAGGGGTCTCTCCTACTCGTATCCGGATTCGGATAACGGAATCCAAGACGTCGGCTTCCGGCTAACGCGAGGCAAATTCCTCGTCGTGACCGGCCGGGTCGGGGCGGGCAAGTCGACGCTCGTGCGCACGCTCTTGGGCCTTCTTCCGAAGGACGAGGGAACCATCCATTGGAACGGGCGAGCGATCGAAGATCCCGCGGAGTTCCTGAAGCCGCCGAGATCGGCCTATACGCCGCAGGTGCCTCGCCTCTTCAGCGACACGCTGCGCGAGAACATTACCCAAGGCAAAGACGTCGCTCCGGAGCGGCTCGATCGGGTCTTGCGCCTATCCGTTATGGAACGGGACATCAAGACGCTGGAGAACGGCCTGGACACTCTCGTCGGGCCGAGGGGCGTCATGCTGTCCGGCGGCCAGATCCAACGCGCCGCCACGGCCCGAATGCTGATGACGGGTTCCGATCTGTTTATCTTCGACGACCTGTCCAGCGCGCTGGACGTCGAGACGGAGAAAACGCTATGGGAGAGGCTGTTCCAAGAACCGGACGTGACCTGCATCGCGGTGTCCCATCGTCGGGCCGCCCTGTCGCGGGCGGATCATATCCTGGTGATGAAGGACGGAAAGGTAGAGGCCGAAGGAACTCTCGCGGAGCTATTGGAGACGAGCGCCGAGATGCGGCTTCTGTGGCAGGGCGAGGAGACTTCCTCGGCAGAGACACATGGGGAGGATGCGGCCAGGGAAAAGGAGTCCGTCCGCGGCTAGGCGGTCTTAGCATATCTGCACTCGGTCGCTGACGAATTTGCCGAGCTTCGGCGTTCCATTGATTGCATGCGATAGCGTCGTACACCAATTTGGAAGAGGGTGATGGTTTGGCCGGAAATATCCTTTACATCCCTTTTACGTTCCTAATGGCAATAGGACTGATTCTTCTCGTTGCCGTTCTCGCGTACAAAAAAGGGAAAAGAGCCGCGGCCGTTGCCTTGCTTCCTTCGATCCCCATCCTTATCCTATTTCAATTTTACTTCTGGAACGCGGAATTTCATCACTATGTCAAAAGCTACGCGTTCCCCAGCAGAACTTTCACTTGCAAATACGAAGAAGAATGGCACGGCCTATCCGTCCCGCTTTCCGAAAGAACCGTCCTTCTGGGAAGCGAAGATGTCTGTTCTCCGTTTTATTTGACCTATGCCGAAGTTAATAAGTTTGAATCTCTTTATCGGCGGGAGTTGGAGCGTCTTAAAGACGAAGGCAAAATTCGAGCTTATGAAAATGCCGAACGCGCGAATGCATACGGAAGCAAATATATGGAGTATACGGCAGAGCTATCGTCGGGTTCGAAGATTCATATTGCTTATAAAAGAGAAGCGTCCACCAACCTGATCACCATCAATTACGAATCCTAGCCCTTCCGGGTCGCTCGCCCGTAAACGGAAAGCAGCCCTTCCGATCGATGAGATCGAATGGGCTGCTTTCCGTTTTGTTCGTTTGTAAGATTACAGGCTCCAATCCAGCTTTACTTCCCCGCCCGTGCGGGAGGATTCGTAGATCGCGTCGATGATCAGGTTGCTGCGCAAGCCCGTCTCCGCCGAGGTCCATGGCGTCTTGCCTTCGCGAATGCATTCAAGGAAGTGACGGCTCAGGCGAATCCGCGCGCCTTCGTCGTTCTCCGGAGCGGACATCGGGATGTCGACCGGTTGATCGAAGCGCTCCGTCAAGTATTTGCCTTCGTTGCCGCGCAGGAACGCGCCGCCTTCCGTGCCCATCAGGTGCAGGAACGGGGTGCTGTCCGTGTCCATATGAACCGCCCAGCTCACTTCAAGCGTCAGCGAGGAGCCGTCCTCCATCTTGATGATGGCGGTCGCCAGATCCTCGACGTCGTAGAAGCCGTTCCAGTCCGGCTTGCCCCAGTTGCCGATCCCCCGCTTGCGAGGTCCGAATTCCGCGTAGGTCGAGCCGTAGACCGACACCGGCTTCGGATCGCCCATCAGGTGGAAGGCAAGATCGAGCATGTGAACGCCGATGTCGATCAGCGGGCCGCCGCCGGACTCCTCGTACTTGGTGAACCAGGTTCCCCAGCCGGGAATGCCTTTGCGGCGATACCAGCCGGTCTTCGCCGTATAGATGCGGCCGAGCTCTCCGCGGTCGACCTGCGACTTCACCTGCAGAGGGAGCCAGTCCCATCTCATCTGGTGAGCGACCATGACGGTCTTGCCGGAGCGCTTCTGGGCGCGGACGATTTCTTTGGCCGCTTCCGAGTTGAGCCCCATCGGCTTCTCGAGAAGGACGTGCTTGCCGCTCTCCAGCGCCAGAATCGCCAGCGGTGCATGGGCCTTGTTCGGGACGGCGACGATGACCGCGTCCAAATCTTCGCGCGCGATAAGCGCTTCGGGAGAAGGCGATACGGTCGCGATGCCGTATTCCGCCGCGCGTTGCTCCGCCAACGGCAAGAATACGTCCGTAATCGCGGCGATCTCGCACTCCGAAGCCAGCTTGCTGAATTCCTGAAGATGCACATTGCCGATATTGCCCGCGCCGATCAGCCCGATGCGGATTTTGTTAGCGCTTGCGCTTGACATGATAAAAAGCCTCCGATGCCTTTAGGATAGCGATGACGGCCGGTGCCGCACCGCGCTGCTACACCGCTATCATACTGCAAGTACGGAGGCGATTTCGATGTTCGATTTAGCCTTATTTATATCCCGCATGGGCATGCTTGCCCGTTTCGGGCTGCAGACGCCAACGGAGAATAACCGCGACTCATCGAAATCAGCTTTCGGGAGAGCAGTTAGCCCAGGCGGCTTGCCCAGTTGAGTCGCCAGGACTCAACTCGAGCAGCTTTGGCTCGGGCGGCGAGGTCGGTTGAGTCACCGCGACTGGGCCGGAGCCGCCGCAAGAGAGCGACTCCTGGCGGCATCCACGATGCCTCGCGCCCGGCGAACCTCCTCTTCGCCGGGCGTCGGCACTCCATCCAGCGGATAATCCTTGCCGAGCTGCGCCCATTTGTACACTCCCATCCGGTGATAGGGGAGCAGCTCGACCTTGGACACGTTGCCAAGTCCGCCGATGAATGCGCCCAACCGGTTCAAGTCCTCGTACCCGTCGGTTATCCCGGGCACGAGCACGTGGCGAATCCATACTTTCCGTTTCCGATCCGCCAGCCATCTCGCGAAATTCAGGATCCGGTCGTTCGGCTGGCCGGTCAGCGCGATGTGCCCCTCGCGATCGATCAGCTTCAGATCGAGCAGCACGAGATCGGTGGCCTCGATCAAGTCTTCGGCATGGTGCGGATCGCAGAAGCCGGAGGAGTCGAGTGCGGTATGAAGCCCCCAGCGCCTCTTGCATTCCCGGAACAGACGGGCGACGAACGGGGCTTGAAGCGTCGGCTCTCCCCCGGTTACGGTGATGCCCCCGCCTGAGCGGACGTAATAAGGAACATAAGGCTCGATCTCCGCGAGCACCTCGTCCACCGTCAGCAATTGGCCGCCGTCCGTTTTCCACGTATCGGGATTATGACAGTATCCGCATTGCAAAGCGCAGCCCTGCATGAACAGAACGAAGCGGATGCCGGGGCCGTCTACGGTGCCGAATGTGTCCATCGAATGAATGCGTCCCTTCGAGTGCATGCGACTCGCGCTCCTTTCTAATTCCCCCGCGGTAAAGGCTTGGCTCCAGCTCAGCCGGTCAAATGCTGCCGTGGAAAGTCCGGTTGATGACGTCGAGCTGCTGCTCCCTCGTCAGCTTGATGAAGTTGACGGCGTAGCCCGAGACGCGGATCGTAAGCTGCGGGTATTGCTCCGGATGCTCCATCGCGTCGAGCAGCTGCTCGCGATTGAACACGTTCACGTTCAAATGGTGGCCTCCGCAGACCGAATAACCGTCCAGAAGCGACACCAGGTTGTCCTTGCGGGCGTCGTTTTCCCGTCCGAGAGCCTTCGGAATGATGGAGAACGTGTTCGAGATGCCGTCCCGGCAGCTCTCGTAAGGAATCTTGGCGACCGAGCCGAGCGAAGCCAGCGCCCCTTTGCGGTCGCGTCCGTGCATCGGGTTCGCGCCCGGAGCGAACGGCTCTCCGGCATGGCGGCCGTCCGGCGTGCTGCCCGTCTTCTTGCCGTACACGACGTTGGACGTAATCGTCAGAACCGACAGCGTCGGGATCGAGCCGCGGTACGTCTTATGCTTCCGCAGCTTCGCCATAAAGTTCTCGGCCAGCCATACGGCGATGTCGTCCACCCGGTCGTCGTTGTTGCCGTATTGCGGGTACTCCCCTTCGATCTCGAAGCCCGTCGCGATCCCTTGCTCGTTGCGGATCGGCCTCACCTTCGCGAACTTGATGGCGCTCAGGCTGTCCGCGACGACCGACAAGCCCGCGATTCCCGTCGCCATCGTCCGCACGATCTCCCGGTCGTGCAGCGCCATCTCGATGCGCTCGTAGCAATACTTGTCGTGCATGTAGTGGATAACGTTAAGCGTGTTGACGTACAGCCCCGCCAGCCACTCCAGCACATCCTCGTAACGGCTCATGACCTCGTCGTAGTCGAGGACCTCCGTCGTCAGCGGAGCCGTCTTCGGTCCGACCTGGATTCCGAGCTTCTCGTCGACTCCCCCGTTGATGGCGTACAACAGAGCTTTAGCCAGATTGGCCCGCGCGCCGAAGAACTGCATCTGCTTGCCGATCCGCATCGCGGAGACGCAGCAGGCGATGCCGTAATCGTCCCCGAATTCGGGCCGCATGAGCTCGTCGTTCTCGTACTGGATGGAGCTCGTCTCGATCGATACCTTCGCGCAGTACCGCTTGAACGCGTCCGGCAGCAGTTCGGACCAGAGCACCGTCAGGTTCGGCTCCGGCGCGGGGCCGAGATTGTACAGCGTATGAAGGAAACGGAAGGAGTTGCGGGTAACGCGAGTCCGTCCGTCCAGCCCCATCCCGCCGATCGACTCGGTTACCCAGGTCGGGTCGCCGCTGAACAGCTCGTTGTAGTCCGGCGTGCGCAAGAACTTCGCCAAGCGCAGCTTCATGACGAAGTGGTCGACCAGCTCCTGCGCCTCCTGCTCCGTTAGAGTTCCTTCGCGCAAATCCCGCTCGATATAAATATCGAGGAAGCTGGAAACGCGCCCGAGGCTCATCGCGGCCCCGTTCTGTTCCTTGATCGCCGCCAGGTAAGCGAAGTAGACCCATTGGACCGCCTCGCGGGCATTAACGGCCGGACGGGAGATGTCGAAGCCGTAAGCGGCCGCCATGCTCTTCAATTCTTGAAGGGAACGAACTTGCTCGGAGAGCTCTTCCCTCAGGCGGATGACGTCCTCTTGCATCGGACCCGCCTCCAGCTCGACCAGATCGCGCTTTTTGTCCGCGATCAGCTTGTCGACGCCGTACAGGGCGACGCGGCGGTAATCCCCGATAATGCGTCCCCTCCCGTAAGCATCCGGGAGACCGGTGATGATCGCCGCCTTGCGGGCGTTTCTCATCTCCGTCGTGTAGGCGTCGAACACGCCTTGGTTGTGGGTCTTCCGGATGTCGGCGAACAGCCGTTCGATTTCCGCGGGCAGCTTGTAGCCGTAGGCCTCGCAAGCATCGGCGACCATCCGGATGCCGCCAAACGGCTGGATCGAGCGTTTAAGCGGCTCGTCGGTCTGAAGCCCGACGACCGTCTCCAAGCCGCGGTCGATGTAGCCCGGCCCGTGGGAGGTGATCGTCGACACGGTGTTCACATCCACATCCAGCACCCCGCCGTTCTCCCGCTCCCGCCTCATCAGCTCCAGAACCTGCGCCCACAGCTTCTCCGTCGCCTCCGTCGGCGGAGCGAGAAAGCCCTCGTCTCCTTCGTAAGGCGTCAAGTTCAGGGAGATGAATCCGGCGACGTCCGTCTTCTCTTGCCAAGGCCCTTCCGCGAAGCCGCGCCAGGGATTTCTCTCGGTTAGAATCTGTCTCACTTCATCCTCCAGCTTGGACATGGTGCCTCTCCTCCTTCAGTCTTCTTGCGTAGCAAGGTGTTGCAGCTCCGTAACCGAAGCCCCCGAGCGGCTCTAACCCGATGATGTCGGGTTACAGCTCCGTAACCGGAGCCCCGAGCGGCTCTAACCCGATGATGTCGGGTTACAGCTCCGTAACCGGAGCCCCGAGCAGCTCTAACCCGATAATGTCGGGTTACAGCTCCGTAACTGGAGCCCCGAGCGGCTCTAACCCGATAATGTCGGGTTACAGCTCCGTAACCGGAGCCCCGAGCAGCTCTAACCCGATAATGTCGGGTTACAGCTCCGTAACCGGAGCCCCGGGCGGCTCTAACCCGATGATGTCGGGTTACAGCCCCCCTAGTCATGCTCCCCTTCGGCCCCGCCGCCTCAGAACCTTCCGTAAAAAGCGTTGCGATAAACGTCCGCCAGCTCGGTCACGAGAGGCAATCGCGGGTTCGCCGTCGTGCACTGGTCCTCGAACGCCCGGTCGGCCAGCTCCTCCACCCGGGCCTCGAAGTCGGCCGGGTCGAACCCGAGTTCGGCGAACGACTCGGGAATGCCGAGCGAAGCGTTCAGCTTGCGGATCGCCGCGATCAGGCTGTTCACGCCTTCCTCCGTCGTCTTCGCCGGGAGAGCCAGCATCCGGGCGATCTCCGCGTAGCGAAGGTCGGCGACGTAGTGCCCGTACTTCGGGAACGAAGCGAACTTCGTCGGCTTCTGCGCGTTATAGCGAATGACGTGCGGCATCAGGATCGCGTTCGTCCGGCCGTGCGCGGTGTGGTATTGACCTCCCCATTTGTGCGCGAGCGAGTGATTGATGCCGAGAAAAGCGTTCGCGAACGCCATTCCGGCGATCGTCGACGCGTTGTGCATTTTCTCACGGGCGAGCGGATCGGCGGAATGGAACGACTTCTCGAGGTGATCGAACACGAGGCGGATCGCCTGCAGCGCCAGCCCGTCCGTGTAGTCGTTCGCCATGACCGACACGTAGGCCTCGATCGCGTGCGTCAGCACGTCCATTCCCGTATCGGCCACCGCCGTCTTCGGAAGAGAATAGACGAACTCGGGATCGACTATCGCCACGTCCGGCGTCAGCTCGTAGTCGGCGAGCGGATACTTGGTGTTGCCCTTGTTCTTGTCGGTAATGACCGCGAACGAGGTCACCTCCGAGCCCGTGCCCGACGTCGTCGGAATCGCCACGAACTTCGCTTTGCGTCCGAGTCTCGGATATTTGTAAACTCTCTTCCGGATGTCGAGGAACTTCTGCTTAAGCGAATCGAAGCTCGTATCCGGGTATTCGTAGAACAGCCACATCGCCTTGGCCGCGTCCATCGGCGAGCCTCCGCCGAGCGCGATGATGCAATCCGGCTTGAACGATGCCATCAGCGCCGTCCCTTTCTCGACCGTATCCGTCGAAGGATCCGGTTCGACGTCGGAGAATACCTCCAGGTAAACGGGCGTTTTCCGCTTGCGGAGGTAGTACTCCAGCTTCTCGACGTAGCCCAGCTTGACCATCATCGCGTCGGTGACGACCATGATGCGAGAGATGTCCGGCATTTTCTCCAGGTACTGAGTGGCGCCCTTCTCGAAATAAACCTTCGGCGGAACCTTGAACCATTGCATGTTGACGGTTCTCCTCGCTACTCTTTTCACGTTGATCAGGTTGACCGCCGACACGTTTGAGGTCGTCGAGTTGTGTCCGTACGATCCGCAGCCGAGCGTAAGAGAAGGCAGGTTCGTGTTGTAGATGTCGCCGATGGCCCCGTGCGTCGACGGAGCGTTGACGATGACGCGCCCGGTCTGCAGCCTTGCGGCGAACGCCTGGATCACTTCTTCGTCGCGGCTATGAACGACCGACGAGTGGCCCATTCCGCCGTAAGCGACAACCTCGGCGGCCCTCTCGATGCCTTGGGCCGCGTTCTTCACCTTGTAGTAGGCGAGAACCGGACTGAGCTTCTCCGCCGACAGCGGATAAGCGGCTCCGACTCCGGCCAGCTCGGCCACGAGGATTTTCGTATCCGCGGGGACCCTCAGCCCCGCAAGCTCCGCGATCTTGACGGCGGATTGGCCGACGATGACGGCGTTGACCGCGCACTTCTCCGGGTTGATGACGAGCTTCGATACCGCCTCCGTCTCCTCCTTGTTCAGAAAGTAGCAGCCGTTGTCCTTCATCAGCTTGCGCACCCGGCCCTCCGCCGGCTCCTCGACGATGACGGCCTGCTCGGACGCGCAGATCATGCCGTTGTCGAACGTCTTGGACAGGATCAGGTCGGTGACCGCCTGCTCCAGATCGGCCGTCTTCTCGATGAAGCACGGCACGTTGCCCGGACCGACGCCGAGCGCCGGCTTGCCGGTGCTGTATGCCGCCTTCACCATCGCGGATCCCCCGGTGGCCAAGACGAGCGCGATGCCCGGGTGGTTCATGAGGAGACCGGTCGCCTCGACCGAGGGGTTCTCGATCCACTGAATGCAATGCTCCGGCGCGCCCGCCCGAACGGCCGCGTCCCGAAGCGTTCTCGCCGCTTCGGCGCTGGACCGCTGCGCCGAGGGGTGGAACGCGAACACGATCGGATTGCGGGTCTTCGCCGCGATCAGCGACTTGAACATCGTCGTGGAGGTCGGATTCGTTACCGGCGTGACGCCGGCGATGACGCCGACCGGCTCGGCGACCTCCTGATAGCTCTCGTAGGGATTGTCCTCGATGATGCCGACGGTCTTGGCGTATTTGATGCTGTGGTAGATGTACTCCGTCGCGAACAGGTTCTTCGTGATTTTGTCCTCGTATACGCCTCTTCCCGTCTCCTGGATCGCCAGCTTCGCGAGCTCCATGTGTCTTTCCAGGCCGGCCAATGCCATCGCCTGCACGACGGTATCGACCTGAGCCTGATCCAGCGACAAATATGCCTCTCTTGCTGCCATTGCCCTTGCTGCCAAAGCTTCGACTTCCTCCGCCGAGGTACTCGTAACGGGCGGCATACTCTCTTTTACAGCCATGGTCTCTCTCCCTCCAGAGAAAACAAAATGGACAACGCGGCTTCGGCGCCCCGGCGGCGCAGAAGCGAACCTTACGCAACCCAAGCTGTCAATCGCTGCCGGGCCGCTGCCTCCAACGTACTCCTCGCCATCTTCCGCAACTATGACATGGTTCACATCCGCCAATCTTACGCTTCTATCCGCCGCATTTTCGCCAAACCCGTCAGATTCCCGCCCGGAACCGGCTTTCCTCGATCGCCGGCCTTGCGTGGAATCCCGTTCCGCGAATCGTCTCCAGGAAATCGAAGGCGATGCCTTGCTGGGCGAATTCGCCCTCGGCCACCTCTCCCCAGGCCAGATACCCGGGCAGATCGGCCAGGGTCGCCCCTCCTTCCTCAACCAGCTTCGCGATTCGCCCCGCGCACTCGCAATCGTATACCCCATGCAGCGGATGCGGCCCATCCTTATCGGACGGCCATACCGCCTCGTAATTGCCGATCAGCCTCTTCAGCAGCAATCGGGCCGCCGCCGGGCTGAGTTTCGGCATGTCGCAGCCGACGACCCACGCATAGCGCTGCTGGGACAGCGACAAGCCCGCCGCCAAGCCTCCGAGAGCTCCTCTGCCCGGCATGTAGTCGGACACGATTCGGACGGAAGAGGGCACCAACGGCAGATACGACTTGGGCGAACCCGTCACGAGGATGATCTCCTGGCATAGATCGTCCATCAGGCGAATCTGTCTGTCCAGCAGCGCCTCCCCCTCGTAGGGCAGCAAAACCATGTTCCTCATCCGCATTCCCCGGGCCGCGCCGCCTGCCAGAATGATTCCGCTCACCATGGCGCCGCCCCCCTCTTCCTTCGCCGGAGCTCGAGACAACCGGAACTCCTCATCCTTACCGCCTTCCTTTCTGCCCGATTTCGGTAATCTGCCTCCTCCAATCCTCGATGTTCTGGCGGACGAAACACCTTTATTTAACGACGGAATCCCGGCGAGAAACTGTGATTATTGTCATTCTTGTGGCGGACGGAGCAAAAATCAGGGAATTCCCCCCGTTACATTCAGTCAATCCCCTCATAACCGATCCCCGCGAATTCCATTAAAATAGAATCATAAAGAGTTAAGGAGCGTGATCCGAATGACCGCGATCGCCCAGAACGCGACCTCCCATACACCCAACAAAGCAGCCCGTCTTCCGATCTCCAACGAAGGGTTGGCCGGCACCGCCCGGTGCTTCTCCGCCGACAGCTTCGCCAAGATGCAGAGCATCATGTACCGCAAGCCGATCGAGAAAGGGAGCGTTCTTTTCTGGGAAGGGGATCCCGCCGACAAGCTGATTTTCGTGCGCAGCGGGAGAATCCGGATCACGAAGACCTCCGATACCGGACGAAATATGACGTTATACATGCTTCAGAAGGGAGATCTCTACGGCCAGCCGGAACCGTTCGCGAATCCGGTGCACGCCTTTAGCGCGGAGGTGCTGGAGGACGGGGAGATCGGCGTCATGCAGATGGCCGACCTGGAGGTGCTGCTGTGGCAGCATGGGGATCTCGCGATCGAGTTCATGAAGTGGATGGGGCTCGTGCACCGGATGACGCAATCGAAGTTCCGCGATCTGATGCTGTACGGCAAATCCGGGGCGCTCTGCTCGCTTCTCATCCGATTGTGCAATTCGAACGGGGTTCAGGAGAAGGAAGGCATCTACATTACGCTGAAAATAAGCCATGCGGAGATGGCCGACATGATCGGAGCGACGAGGGAGTGCGTCAACCGCATGCTTTCGGACCTGCGCAAGGAAGGCGTGCTTACCGTTCGCGAGGGTCATCTGCTCATCAAGGACGTCCCTTACCTGCGCGGAGTCTGCCGTTGCGACCAGTGCCCGATGGAGATCTGCAGATTATAAAAAAAACGCTCTCTACTTAGCCTTCCGGCTAACCTAGAGAGCGTTGCTTATTCCTTGATGAGCGACAGGAACTCCGATCGAAGGGCCGCGCTGTTGCGGAAATGCCCCCGAACGGCCGAAGTGACCGTCTTGCTGCCGGGCTTCTTCACTCCTCGGGAGCACATGCACAGATGCTCGCCTTCCACGACGACCATCACCCCGTTGGGAGAGAGGACCTCTTCGAGGATGTCGGCAATCTGCGAAGTAATCCGTTCTTGCACTTGCAGCCTGCGCGTCACGGCTTCCACCAGCCGGGCGAACTTGCTTAAGCCCGCGATCTTGCCGCTCGGAATGTAGCCGATATGGATCTTGCCGAAGAACGGCGCCATATGATGCTCGCATTGGCTGTAATAGACGATATCCTTCACGATGACGAGCTCTTCGTGCTTCTCGTCGAACGTGACGCCGAGCACGTCGCGCGGGTCCGCTTCATAGCCCGCGAAGATCTCCTCGTACATTCGGGTAACGCGAGCCGGCGTCTCCAGCAAGCCTTCCCGTTCCACGTCTTCGCCGATCAGCTTCAAAATCTCCCGAACGTGATACTCGACCTTCTCCCGGTTGCTAGCCACCTGGGAATTCGTATAATCCTTCAACCCCGACAATGGATTCCCTCCCTATGCGGTGAATGGCGCTCCATCGGCCGCTTATTTGCGGCGAGGCTTGTTCAAATTCTGATTTTTCATCATCTGTTGCGCCTTATTCAGCTGCTGTTTGTTCATATTATAGCCCATTTGCTTCGCCATCTTCTGGATCATCTCTGGATCGTTCTGCATCTTGGTGAGCTGAGAACGCAGATAAAATACGCCTACGACAAAGCCGATGATAAGCCCGACGATCAGCGTTACAATCGGAATAATGACATCCCACATCGTACTGATTCCCTCCGTACTATCCACAATAGCTAGCCGATCCGAAGGGTCTCGGAGTCAGGCCGCTTCCCTATGATAGCATGGCCTTGGAGGTTGGGCAAACAAGTTGCCGCGGGAATCCGATCTCGCCTTAAGAGAGCACCGATTCGATAAAAATCGTCGTGCGCTGGGCAAGGTCGACCTCCGAGGCTCCGACGGCCTCGTCCCCCGCCTTGTCGATGACGCGGACGATCGGCCTGCCGGGAAGTCCCTTGTGCTGGCCGACGACGACCCCCGTTTGGCGGTTGGACAGCCTTACGGAAATTCCGTTCGGATAGACGGAGACGATCCGCAGGAATTCGATCAGAACATCCCGGTCCACGACGGTTCCGGACATCGCGTTCAGCCTCTCGACCGCTTCGTGCGGCAGAATCCGCTTGCCTTCGGATAGATCGGTCAGCATATTATCGTAGATATTCGCGATCGCCGTGATCTTCGCGTAGAGATGGATCTCGTCTCCCCTGATCCCCCTCGGCTTGCCGCTGCCGTCCACCGCCTCGTGGTGCTGGAAGGCCACGTGCGAGATGAGCAGGCTGTATTCCCGCTTCATCTTCAGCATCTCGAAGCCGCGCCAGGAATGGTGGCTTCTTCCCTCCTGCAGCTCGGGCGCCCCGACTTTCCCGATATCGTGGAGCAAGGCTCCCATGGCCAGCTCCTTCAGCTGGATCATGTTGAGTCCCATGTTCACGCCGACGAGAGTCGCCATCATGCAGACGTTCATGGAATGAATATAGATGGCATTGTCCTCGGTTCGGATATCCGACAGCTGGACAAGCACGTTCTGGTTCTTCAGCACGTCTTCCAGCAGCGCGTCCACGGTCATGCTGATCGCCTTCGTATTGAAGCTCTTGCCGGAGCGCAGAGCATCGAACGATTCGGACATCTGCTGAATGACCGCTCCCTTCGTCGATTCGGAGAGCACTTCCTCGATCGATATATCCCGGAACATCGGATCGTCGATGTAGATCATGGTGACCCCGACTCTCTTAAGCGTGCTTATCATAAAAACCGTCAGCTGCACTCCGGTCGTCAACAGCACGGTTCCGTTCGCGGAGAAGATCGTTCGTCCGAGAACCTGTCCCGGTTCCACGCTCTCAATATCAACCAGCCTCAAACGTCTCTCACTCCTGTCTTGTCCTTCTGCTACCCTCAAGTATCGGGCAAATTCGACATAAGCACAAGCCATATTGCGCGAAACTTCGGGAATTAAGACTTTTTTACCTCGAATTTCCCAGGAAATGATTCCTCCGTAAAAAAGGAGTCCGGCCTTTTTTGCGGCCGAACTCCTTGGTTCTGCTGATAAATTCTTAACGCCATTCCGTTTACTCACTCGGCCGTTCGGGGCTCCGCCGATTTTTTCCTGCCCGCCCTTCGCTTCGGTCCTCCGGAACGGAGCGTCTCCAAGGCGCGCCCGATCGCTTCCAGCGCCTGCTCGTCCGTCTCCGTTCCGGCCGCTTCGGCAAGCGCGGCCTCGGCATCGCTTCCTCCGATTCGGCCAAGCGCCCAAGCGGCGGTTGCCCGAAGCTCGAAGCGCGGATCCTCCCGCAGCACCTTCGCGATATCGGGGACGGCCGCCTCGTCCCGGAAGTTGCCTAATCCGATCAGCGCGTTGCGTTGGATCGGCTTGCGTCCTCTCCAGGCAGCGGCGCTCGAGCCGAACTTCTCCTTGAACTCCCGGTTGCCCATCGAGAGAAGCGGCACCAAGAGAGGCTTCGCGATCTCCGGGTCGGGCTGGAGCTCGGCGTGGCGTCCGATGTCGATTCCCCGGTTGACCGGGCAGACGATCTGGCACGTATCGCAGCCGTAGAGCCGGTTGCCGATCTTCTCCATGACGTCTTCTTCCAGGATGCCTTTGGTCTGCGTCAGAAAAGACACGCAGCGCTGAGCGTTCAGCTGCCCGGGACCGACCAGCGCACCCGTCGGGCAGGCGTCGATGCAGCGGGTGCACTCTCCGCAGCCGTCTTCGACCGGCTGATCGGGAGGCAGAGGCAGGTTGGTGATCATCTCCCCGAGATAAGTCCAAGTACCGAGCTCGCGGGACAGAATGAAGCTGTTCTTGCCCGTCCAGCCGATGCCCGCCCTCTCCGCCACGGCGCGGTCGGATAACGCGCCCGTGTCCACCATGGACAAGCCGCGCGCTTCCGGAACTCTCTCCGCCAGCCAAGCCGACAGCCGCTCCAGCCGGTTGTTGAGAACGCGGTGGTAGTCCTCGCCCCATGCGGAGCGCGAGAGAATTCCTCTCCGCGCTCCAGGCTCCGATACCGGAGGATTCTTCATCTTCGACGGGTACGCGACCGCGATCGCGATAATCGAGCGAGGCTCGTCGAACAGGAGGGCCGGATCTGTCCTCTTGTTCAGATCCGGCTCTTCAAAGCCCGATTCGTAGCCCTGCTCTCGGTGCTTCAGCAAGCGCTCCTTCAGCTCGGCGAACGGGTCGGGCGACGCGATTCCGATCTTGTCGATGCCAAGCGAAGGAGTCGCCGCGATCAGCTCGCCCTTCAATTCGCGCCAGAATTTCTCGTCCCTTGGCTTCGTTCTAACGACTTCCACCCCGTTCACCTCCTTCCGCGCGAGGGCACGAACGGGGGAACGCGGCCTCGCTTATTCTAGTTTAAAGAGACTGCCATCTGGAGATCGGCCATATGATCCAATCGGCTCTGCCTTTGATCAGGCTCTCCGGAACCTCGCCGAAGGAACGGCTGTCCTTGCTGGACTCCAAGTGCCGATTGTCTCCCATCACGAAATAATGACCCGCGCTCACGGTAATAGGCCCGATGTCTCCATCCTCGATGACGGCGTCGGTATAGCGTTCCACTTGAAGCGCTCCGTTGATGTATAGCTGATGATCGCGAACCTCGAGACGGTCTCCCGGCAGCCCGATAATCCGTTTGACGAGCAGCGTCTTCTTGTCCGATCCCTCGCCGGGTTCCTTCAGGATGACGACGTCTCCCCTGGAAGGATGCCCTATCTTATAGGAAATCTTGTTCACGAACAGCCATTGCTTCTCGTACAACGTCGGTTGCATGGAGATGCTCTTGACCGTGGACAGCTGGAAAACGAATGCCCGCAAAAGAACGACGATGACGATTGCGATAGCGAGGGCTCGAATCCAGTCCCATAGCTCTTTGCGCCACGCGGGCCGATCGGGCCGCACGGACCTCGACCTGCCGGATGAAGGAGTGCCGGGAGCTTCGCTCATGAAGGTTCGCTGTCTCCTTTGCCGTTGATATAGGCTTTCCACTCGGAATAATAACGCTGAACCTCATCGTTGGCGAACGGCTGTCCCTTGGCTTCGATGCGGGCATGTAGACGACCCAGCGCCGTCTCGGCATGCTCTTGAACCGTCGGGTTGTACCGATATTCTTCTTTGTGCCTCTCGTACTCGTCCCTGTCGAGATCGTAGTACGTCCCTTCCGGAAGGAGAACGACATCCAGATCGTAATCGATGTACGTCAGCACGTCCGCATAGCGGTAGGGAGGCGAAGCGATGTTGCAGTAGTATCGAATCCCCTTCTCCTCCAGGAGAGCCACTATGTTGAACCATTCTCCCGGAATGAAGAAGGACACCGCCGGAACCCGGCTGATCCATTCCTTGCCGTCCGCTTCCCGGATGATCGTATGATCGTTGACGAAGACCATCATCGATTCTTCGGCGTGCGCCGGATGAAGCAGCGAATCGGGAAGCTGCCAATTCTCCATCCATACCCGATGCAAGGAACCGTTGTTTTTGAAGCTTTTGATCACACAGCGTTCGAAAGAAGCGAACCGATTAGAATCGCTGTTCATGGGTTACGCCTCCTGCCCGGCCGTCCGTTACGCGAAATATCGAATTCAAATGTATAGGGTCAAGATGATTACTATAAGAAAAGCATATCTTATGGCCAAAAGCAACCGTCATTCCGGCGCCTCCGGGCACGTAAGATATGCCTTCCTCATAACGCTTTATCGAGATAATGGCTTGTCCGTCCGTTATAAACGATTATATAGCCATAATGGAAAGCGGCTTAGCCAGCTTCGCGAATCCGAGCGTCACTTCTTTAAGCGACTCGTAGAAGGGCAGCAGCTGCTCGTTGTGCTTGTCTCCCGCAATCAATACCTTGAGCACATTGCGCTGACGGAACCTTACGTTCATCGCCGAGACCAACGTTTTGCCGACTCCTTGACGACGATAATCCGGATGAACCGCCAGACGATAGACATACCCTTTGTTGTGGTCGATCGTTCCGATCATAAGGCCGATAATGGAATCGCCCTTCTCCGCGACCAGCACCAGTTCGCTGTCCCACGACAATTGGCGGGCCAACGCCCCCATCGTCTCTTCGCAGCACTCTTCCGACAACGCGACCGCCATCAGGTCCGCAACGACCCGATAGTCCGACAGTTGGAACGTACGAATGTTCATTCTATTATCTCCCCGGCTTAAAAGATGATTGCGAAGACAGAACACAGAAGATAGAACAAAATAGTACTAAAGTGACACAAGGATAATTTTACGACAAGTTTCAGAAAAATTCTTCCCTTTTGTTAAGAAAACATAAAATTTTTTTGGCGTATTCTCGCGCAAATCAATGAAAGCGCTTCTATTAAAGCGCTTTCTGTGGATTGACGTCAAAAAACCGTAAAATTCAGCTCATTTCGCCTAAAACGGAGTATTTCTCTTTTTGCATAAATAAAGGAGAATAGGGAACTCTATCCTGGTCGTTGGGAATCGGCCGACTTTTTAAACATCCATGTTGATTTAATATCCGAAATCAGGGATAATAAGAAATAGGCTACATATTTAAATTTTGAAGGAGGATTTCAAATTATGGCACACGTATTACCACCGCTCCCATATCCCAACAACGCTCTGGAGCCGCATATCGATGCGCTTACGATGGAGATCCACCACGACCGTCACCACAACACCTATGTTACGAACCTGAACAACGCTCTGGCTAACGCGCCTGAACTGGCCGAGAAGAGCCTGAACGACCTGATCTCCGACCTGAACGCCGTTCCGGAGAGCATCCGTACGGCCGTTCGCAACAACGGCGGCGGCCATGCGAACCACTCCCTGTTCTGGGAGATCATCGGACCGAACGCCGGCGGCGCACCGAAGGGCGCTCTTGCTGCCGCTATCGACAGCGAGCTGGGCGGCTTCGACAAGTTCAAGGAAACGTTCGCTCAAGCGGCTACGACTCGTTTCGGCTCCGGCTGGGCGTTCCTCGTCGTCGGCAAGGACGGCAAGCTCAAGGTATACAGCCTGCCTAACCAAGACAGCCCGATCATGGAAGGCGAAACTCCGATCCTCGGCCTGGACGTTTGGGAGCATGCTTACTACCTGAAGTATCAGAACAAGCGCCCTGACTACATCAGCGCTTTCTGGAACGTTGTCAACTGGGACAAGGTCGGCGCTCTTTACGACGCTGCCAAGTAATTCGATCTCCAGCGAAAAAAGCTGCCCGAGGGCAGCTTTTTTTGTTTAAGCGGTACGTCAGTTGGGTGCTGGGACTTGCCTAGGGAGTTTATGCGGCGCTTGATCCATCACTTGGGTAAATTATACTCATCTGAAGAGCCTCATGCGGCGCACGGTCCATCACTTGGGCAAACTTTACTCTTTTTAAGGGTCTCCAGCGCTCGGTGGTCAGGTGCGTGGCTACCGTCCCCGACGAACCGGAACCTCCAGAGAATACAGCTCCTCCTCGAGAGAAGCCATCTTCTGCGCCAGCACGTGGCGGGCGTCCGCGAGCGCTTGGTTGTACAGATAAGGGCTTAGCTCGCGAATCATGAAGTCGAGGAACTGCTCCGCCCCCAGGTTGCCGATCGTTTGATCCAGCTCGTTCTCGAAATATGTCTGGACGCCGCGCACCAACTCTTCCCTTTGTTCCTTGGGCAGCTTAAAAGGTTTGATCATAGTCGCCCTCCCGTGAGAAATGTTCGCTTAGAATCTTGCGGAACAGATTCGGCCATGCCAGTCTCTCGAAGTCCTCGCGGTCGATCCACCGATAGCCGGCCGGAAGCTCGCCCGCTTCCGATGCCGATTGCTCGTCCCTTTCATAAGAGGCTGCGGACTCTCTCACCGCCTCTTCGCCAAGCAACCCCGCCGCAGCGCCGGCCATGTCGTCCCGGATCGCACGATCGAACGACACCCGATCCGCTCCCCAGATTCTCACGAACCAATGCAGGTGCGAGAAGACATGCTCGGCATCGCCGAGGAAACCGGTCGTCCGGACGTTCATCCCTTCGAGCGCGAACGTCGTTGCGAGCCAGCCGGGAGCCACGTCATCGTTAGACCATGCCTCTAACGGAGCTTCGATATGCGGCAGCTCCCACAGCCTGGCGAGCAGCCCCTGCTCGGGCCGCTGTCTGGCGAGCACGCGTCCGTTCGCATCTTCGATCAAGACCGCCAGACGATGCTGCGGCTTCGGCTTCTTCGCCTTCGTCTTGATCGGAAGCTCCTCCTGCCGGCCCGACAGCCTCGCCGCGCAATGCTCCATCACGGGACAGGTCAGGCAATGCGGCGAACGCGGCGTGCAGACGAGCGCCCCCAGCTCCATCAGCGCCTGATTGAAGTCGCCCGCCGCGCCCTCCGGAATAAGCTCGCGCGCCAGACCTTCGATCCCGACCCGAGCCGCCGGCTTGGCGATGTCCTCCTCCAGGCAGAAATACCGCGACAGCACCCTCATGACGTTGCCGTCGACGGCAGGCTCCGGAAGGTTGAACGCGATGCTGAGAATTGCCCCCGACGTATACGGTCCGACCCCCTTCAAGCCGCTGACCGCCGCTTTGTCCGCCGGGATCTCTCCCCCGTGCTTCTCCGCGATCTCCTTGGCGGCAGCCTGAAGATTCCTGGCGCGCGAATAATAGCCGAGCCCCTCCCACAGCTTCAGAACGTCCTCCTCCGGAGCCTCCGCAAGATCCCGCACCGTAGGGAATCGTTCGATGAAGCGATTAAAATAAGGAATGACCGTGTCTACCCTCGTCTGCTGCAGCATGATCTCCGATATCCATATATAATAGGGGTTCTTGCTTCTGCGCCATGGCAGATCGCGATTCCCTCTCCGATACCACGCCAGCAGCTCTCGGCTGAAAGCCTCGGCGGCCACCGATTCGTACATCCGTTCCCCAACCTTCCGCGACATCCGTTCCGCCGCTAGTTTCGTTAATGCTCGATTAGCTTTTTTTTCATCAGATCCGTTATTCGTTCGTTTCCGCTTCCGACGCGCCCGACCCCGGCATTCGGGCCCCCATCTTCCGGTAATGGCTCGGCGTCATCCCCGTGTGCTTCTTGAACATCCTGGAGAAATAATAGATTTTCATGCCGATTCGGCTCGCGACGTCGGACACGTTGCAATCCGGCTGGAGCAGCATGCTTCGGGCGATCTCCATTCGTCTCAGGTTCACGTACTGGATCGGCGCGCAGCCCATCATGCTCTTGAAGAACACGATAAAGTAGTTCGGATGGAGATAGATAAGCCGCGACAGCTCGTCCACCGTGATGTTCTCGGCAATATGTTCGTCTATGTACTTGATGACGACGTTGATCTTCTCCATGTCCTGCGAAGGAATACCTTCGGCGATCGTGTGGATGGGCGGTATGCATTCCAGATAAAGGCTGATCAAATCCAGAATGGCTGCCTTGCTTCTTAATCGCGAAGTGAGTCCGTCGCGCGTCACGTTATGGATGATCTTATCCATCAGGCTGGCGCCTTCGTCATGTACCGAATGAATGACGATCGGCAAGCCGAGGCTATTGTACCAATCCCTCTCCCCGAAGCTGCTTTTGTAGTGCACCCACTTCAGCTTAAGAACTTCTCCCTCTTTGGCTTCAATGGTGTGCGGCGTGCCTGTCAGGACAAGCCCCAGCGTTCCCGGCGCAAGCTCCTCTTCATGCTGGTCCGTCAGCAGCCTGCCTCTCCCCTCCGTCACCAACAGGAAGCGATTGCAATCCATCGCTTTCCAGTTGCCGACGCTTGGCACCCCTTGTTCCTTGCCGGAATCCGCCGCGGCCACCGTCTCGACCTGCATATGTTCGAGGTTGTTCATCAGTATGGTAAAATAGCTAGTAGTCATGTGCGCTCCCCAAGTTGCGTTAAATCTCTTATGCGTATGTAATCGTAACAACATCTTATTATAAGCGAGCGAAGGTGAAGATTGAAATGGTAAGAGTTCCATCCCCGAAAGCCAACTCCTTCCGAACGGTCTCGCAGCTGCTGGCCATTCTCGCGATCGCCTCCTTGTTTTTGGCCGCATGCGGCAAGGACGGCGGCGAAGCCAAGGCTCCGTCCACCGCGAGCGCCAAGCCATTGTCCGGGCCCCAAGAGACGGTAAAGCTTTATCGCAGCAACTGCATCTCCTGCCATGGCACCGAGCTTCAAGGCATGATGGGAGAGGAGAGCAATCTTCAACAGGTCGGAGCGCGCCTTACGAAGGAGCAGATCCAGGCCCAGATCGAGAACGGCGGGAAAATCATGCAGGGCTTCAAGGGAAAATTAAGCGCGGAACAGATCGATGCGATGGCGGAGTGGCTGTCGGAGCATAAATAGTTAATCCCCAAAAGTGACGCAAAGCTCTGTCGTCGATTCCGATTACTTTTGGGGGGGGCCCCCGAATAACAAAGAGAGCCCGAACGCCTTCTCCGGCGCTAGGGCTCTCCTTCGCTATATTCGTTCCGCGATAGCCGTCGCGGAGGCCATGCTTCTCTCGTGCGTAATCGCCACGTGAAGGCGATGGAGCTCTTCCTTGAGGCCGAGCCGCTCCCACGCTTCGGGCGACAATCGGCAGCAGGGCCTGCCGGAAGAGTCCGGCAGCACTTCGATATCCTGAAACCCGACGGCGCTGCCGATGCCGCAGCCTAGCGCCTTCACGACCGCTTCCTTGGCGGCGAATCGTCCCGAGACGAACTCCGCCAGACGGCGGCCGGACATGACGCGGCTGCGTTCCCGCTCGCCTTCCGTCAGCACTCTTGCCGCGAACCGGGAGCCCGCGGAGCCGGCGAGAAGCTTGTCCACTCTCTCCAGCTCCACCATATCCAATCCGACGCCGACGATCATCGGCCGTCAGATGCCCGGAATCGGCGAACGCTTGTGTTCCGTGCGCAGGTAATGGCGCTCCAGCACTTCCCGGGCGGCGGCGTCGATCTCCTTGCCTTCCAGGTAGTCGCTGTTCGCCTCATACGAGACGCCGAGCTCGGCTTCGTCCGTCTGCCCTTCCCACAGCCCGGCCGTCGGAGCTTTGGTAATGACCTCTTGCGGAACTCCAAGGCGAGCGGCGATCTCGCGGACCTGACGCTTGTTAAGCGAGCTGAGCGGCGTAATGTCGACCGCTCCGTCTCCCCACTTCGTATAGAAGCCGGTGAGAGCCTCGGAAGCATGGTCCGTGCCGACGACGAGCAGGTTCATGTCGAACGCGAGCGCATACTGGATCACCATCCGCGTGCGGGCTTTGACGTTGCCCTTGCCTCCGCGGCTGATATGGCGCGGAGTTCCGAGGGCCTTGAAGGCGTACTCCGTCTCCAGCACGACTTCGTCCACCGCTTCGGCGATATTCGTCTCTACTTTATGAGTCAGGTTGAACGCTTCGGCCACCGCGTAGCTGTGGTCGATGTCCTCTTGCTCGCCGTAAGGCTGGAAGACTCCAAGAGTAATGTATTCCTTGCCGGTCTCTTGGGAGAGCTCATCCGTCGCGCGCTTGCACAGGCCGGTCGCGACCGCGCTGTCCACGCCTCCGCTGATCGCGATCAGCAGCCCCGTCGTCTTCGAGTTTAATACGTATTCCTTAAGGAAATCGACCCTTCTTCTGATCTCCCCGTCGACGTCAATCGTCGGCTTCACTCCGAGCTTGCCGATAATCTCCTGTTGAAGGCTCATGCATCTCGCTCCTATCCCGCTTGTTAACTTTATCCATCGGAAATAATCAAAAAAACTCCCGCAAGCTCACTTGCGAACCGGCGGGATGGCTTATCGTTCTATCAACGGCAGAAGCGATCGAACGCGGCGGTCAGATCGGCGGCGATGTCGTCCGCGCTGCGGTTCTCGATCTGATGGCGCTCGATAAAGTGCACGAGCTCTCCGTCCTTCATCAGGGCGATGGATGGAGAAGAAGGCGGGTATGGCGCGAAATATTCGCGAGCCTTAGCCGTCGCTTCCTTGTCTTGGCCCGCGAACACCGTGAATAGGTGATCCGGCACGACGTCGTGCTGCAACGCTTCCGCAACGCCCGGACGGGCTTGGCCGGCCGCGCAGCCGCAGACGGAATTGACGACGACGAGCGTCGTTCCCTTCGCGTTAGGGAGCGCTTCTTCGACTTCCTCGGGAGTCCGAAGCTCCTTGATTCCAACCCGGGTCAGATCGTCGCGCATCGGTTGGATCATGTCGAACATGTATCTCTCAAATGACATTGACATTAGTGTCAACCTCTCTTCCTGCATCCGATTTGGCGGACCTATCCGCTTACTTTTTATTATAAGCTTTGACTGGAAAACCGTCAAAAGAACGAACCCCGACGAGAGCGTCAGGGTTCGTCCAATACCTCGGGCACCGGATAGTAACTTTCGTATTCGTCTTCCAGGTCGAGCGGGTTGTCGGCTATCCGGCTTAAGTCGGCTGTTTGGTGGGTCGGATGCATAAAATTCCCCGTGCGCGGAGGAATGCCCTCCTCGAATATATCGCGATTCTCCCGCGTACGAAATCCGATATCCTTATAGGGATGCACCCATTCGTCCCCCGCCATGACGGCGGGATCCGTCTCTTCGCTCCACTGCTCGAGCGGCGAGTTATCGGACTCGTAATCGTGATCTCCGATAACGACTCCGTGCGAATTGATGAACGGCTCCCGCGGGCCCCTGTTTTCGCGGAATTCCGGTCTGAACTCAATCTCGAACGGATCCGGCGCAGCTTCGTCGCGACCCGAGCCGGGGAGAGACGAAGCCCCCGTCCCGGGCTTCCTGTTCGTCATGTCGATCTGGCCTTCCGCTCAAGTCGACGGCCGATTCGGACCGTCCAGCTTCTTGTCGAATCCCGGGGCCTCGGGTTGCTTGTTCTTGCCGCCGTCGCCCGCGCTCTTGCGACCGAGCGGAGCCGGACCTTGTGGATTAGGCATGGGAGCATCCTCCTTGTCTGGATGGTTCCCTCCTATTGTGAACAGGAACGTCTTCGTTTATGCGCCCGCCGTCAATTGGCCGGCTTTGTATTTATTGAACGATACGATAAAAGTCGTTCCTTCCCCGGTCTTCGATTCCACCTGGATTTTCCCGTGGTGGCGTTCGACGATGCTTAGGCACAGGGCAAGACCGAGCCCGGTTCCGTTGGTCTTGGTCGTGAAGAACGGCTCGAACAGCCGCTCCAGCTTCTCCGGCGGAATCCCGATGCCGGTATCCCGTACCTTGAGCTGGACGCCGTCCTCGATATTCTTCAGTTCGATCCGGAGAATGCCCTTGTCCGTCATAGCCTCCATCCCGTTGCGGGCGAGGTTCAGGATAAGCTGCTTGATCTCCTTGACGTTCAACTCCAGCGGCTGGATATCCTCTTCGATCCGCAGCTCGATCATCTGGCCGCGCATGTTCGCGTCGGCCGAGATCAGCGGCATCAAATCCTCGAGCACTTCGTTCAGCTTTCTCGTGTTCTTCTCCACGATCCGGTTCTGCGCCAGCGACAAGAAGTCGTTGATGATGTTGTTGGCTCTATCCAGCTCTTGAAGAATAATGTGAAAATAAGAATGGTGCTCGTTCGGGCTTCGCTCGTTCAGAAGCTGGATAAAGCCCCGGATGACGGCCATCGGATTGCGGATCTCGTGGGTGATGCTTGCCGCCATCTGGCCTACGAGGCTTAACCGCTCCATTTTGTCCACTTCGTCCTTGAGCTGCTGAAGCTCCGTCATGTCGTGGGCGATCAGCACGGCTCCGGTCTCTTGCTTGGCTTCGTCCCTCCAGGCGCATACCGCCGTATAAAAAAGCCGATTGCGGAACCGGACCACCTCCGACTCCCGTTCGGCTCCCTTCATTACCTTGGTAATGGAATCGAACAGCGTCTCGCTGCCGAACATGTTCAGTACCGACCAATAAGGCCGGTGAAGCACGCCCGACCTGTCATAGGGGGATAGAAGCTTAAGCGCCATCTCGTTCAGCTGCGTGATTCTGCCCTGGCCGTCGATAAAGATCGCCACGAGCGGAGAGATATCGATAAACTCCTGGAGCCGCTTCACTTCCTTGCGGTAATTCGAGCTCACCTCTTGCAATTCGACTTGGAGCTTGATCCGGTCGATAGACAGTTCGAGAGTTTGGATCGAGAACAAGATGATGGCGGCCGAACCCAGCCCGAAGATGACGATGTACATCCAATACCAGAAGCCCGAATCTCCCGTATTGGCGTCATGAATCGCAGCCACTACAAACGGGATGGAGGTCGCCAGGAAGCCGCAAAACCCGATTCGCAGCCTTCCGGCCCGATCGGCGGCCTGAAACCGCTGAATTCGCGTGAATAGATAAGGAACGATCAACAAGAAAAACAATCCGAGAAGCGCGATCGAGAAGGTTGTCGATACTTGGAGCAAGCGCGAAACCATGTAGAGGACGGTAAGCAGCGAAGCCCCGGGTATTCCTCCGTACAGCGAACCGATTATGTAGGGGATAAGCCTGAAGTTAATGATGCTCTCCGAGTGCAAGGGGTATCTGCTGAGCATCCCCAGAAGCAGCGAAACTCCGCTCGCCGCGACGATCGCGACGGGGATATGTCGAAGTCGCTCCGGCTTCGTCAGCCATAGGAGCATGGCCCCGATCGGCAACAATGCAATAAGAGTTTGCAGCAGAATGTATTGCCAGACCAAGTACACTCAGCTCCTATGAACGCGATTAGTAGTCCTTATTGACTGTATGCAATCTGATTAAAACACAACTGACGTATGTTTACAATAATAACCATAGGTTGTCGAATATTGAAGCAGATTTTATTTGCGTTAAGCAGTCATTTGATAGTCGTTAAACTTTCATTTGTTCTCCGCGACGGCTAAAATGGGAACAAAGATGTCATACAGAAAGCGACGGGATGGTTTTATGTGGGATGTAATCGTCATAGGAGGAGGTCCGGCCGGCTTAATGGCGTCGATCGCGGCGGCGGAAGGCGGAGCCCGGACGCTTCTATTGGATAAAGGAGACAAGCTGGGCCGCAAGCTCGGGATATCCGGGGGCGGGCGCTGCAATGTCACGAATAACAAGGACACGCAGGAGCTGATCCGCTTCATTCCCGGCAACGGGAGGTTTCTTCACAGCGCGCTGTCCGCGTTCGGAAGCCCGGAGATCATCTCCTTCTTCGAGGAGCTGGGGATCGCGGTCAAGGAAGAGGATCATGGCCGGATGTTCCCGGCGTCGGATAAGGCCAAGACGGTCGTGGATACGCTCGTGAACCGGGTGAAGGAGCTGGACGTGACCATTAAGGTTCATCAAACGGTGGAAAAGGTTCTGTACGAGGAGGGCCGGGTGAAGGGAGTACGCGTCACTTCGGGAGCGGAGATCGCCGCGCCTTGCGTCATTCTCGCGACGGGGGGCAAGTCCGTTCCGCACACGGGGTCGACCGGGGACGGTTATGCCTGGGCGGAAGAGGCGGGGCACACGATCACGGATCTCTATCCGACGGAGGTTCCGATCACCTCCGACGAGCCGTGGATCGAGAGCCGCGAGCTGCAAGGCCTCTCGCTGCGGGGCAGCGTGCTGACCGTTCTGAACGGGAAGGGCAAGAAGCTGATCTCCCATGAAGGAGATATGATCTTCACCCACTTCGGACTGTCGGGCCCTGCCGCCCTGCGTTGCAGCCAGTTCGTCGTGAAGGCGCTGCGGGACGGGCAAGGGCCGGTAACCGTAGCTATCGATCTGCTTCCCGGAGAGTCGGCCGAGAGGCTGGCCGCCGATTGGGGAGTCGCTTCCCGCTCCGAGCCGAAGAAGGCGGTCAAGACGCTTATCCGCCAGAAGCTGACCGAACGGCTCGTCCCTCTCGTTCTCCGTCTCGCCGGACTCGATCCGGACGAAGGCGTCGCGAACGTCTCTCGCGCCAAGTGGGAAGCCCTCGCCAAGCTGTGCAAGGGCTTGCCGGTCAACGCCTCGGGAACGCTCTCCATCGAGGAAGCGTTCATCACCGGAGGCGGGGTAAGCGTCAAGGAAGTCGACCCTCGAACGATGGAGTCGAAGAAGTGCTCGGGACTGTACTTCTGCGGAGAAATTCTGGACATTCACGGCTATACCGGCGGTTATAACATAACAGCCGCCTTCTCGTCCGGCCGGGCGGCCGGAACGGCGGCGGCTGAAGCGAGCGCGGCGGCTAGGTAACGCTCGGGCGTTTACTTGCTGCCCGTGAACGTAACGCCCTGCACGAAGAATCGGTTGAAGAAGATATAGATGAGCAAGGCAGGCAGCGTCATGATGATAGAGGCGGCCATGATGTAGTTCCAGAAGCTGATGTATTGGCCCTTGAACGTGTTGAGGCCGATGGACAAGGTGAACATCGCCTTGTCGGACATCAGCATGAGCGGCTTCAGGAATTCGTTCCACGCGCCCATGAAGATAAAGATCGTCTGCGCGGCCAGCGCCGGCTTGGCGAGCGGGAGCACGACGCGGAAGAACGTGCCGAACCGGCCGAGCCCGTCAAGCTGGGAAGCCTCCTCCAGCTCCCTCGGGAAGTTGATGAAGAACTGCCGCATCATGAAGATGTAGGTGGCCTGGGCGGCCATCGGCACGATGATCGCCTGGTAGCTGTTGAGCCACCCGAGCTCTTTGATGATCAGGTAGCTCGGGATGATCGTCAGCTGTCCCGGAATCATGATCATGCCCAGGATGCTATAGAACATGAGCGTGCTTCCCGGGAACTTGATGCGCGCGAGCGCGTAGCCCGCCATGGAGTTGAACAGCAGGTTAAACGCGGTGACGGACAGCGCGATGATCGCGCTGTTCAGGAACCAACGCGTGAACAGCGGCTCCTGACGAAAGATCGTCCTGTAATTATCGAAAGTGAAGTGCTTCGGAATAATATGCATCCCGCCGGACACGATCTCCGGCATGGACTTGAACGAAGCGGACAGCGCCCACAAGAACGGAACGAATGTAATGACCGCGTAAATGCCGAGAATGACGTACACCAACGGCTTCAATCGTTTCGCCGCTCGACTCATGATGATTCCCCTCCTAGATTGCCATTTTCCCCGCAAGCCCCTTAGTTCAGCTTCTCTTCCCGGAAGAAGAAGCGCTGGATCACCGTAATGAGCATGATCACGACGGCCAGCATGAACGCCAGCGCGGAAGCGTAGCCCATGTCGAGATTCTTGAACGCGTATTGATAGATCAGCAGCACCATCGTCAGCGTCGCGTTGTTCGGACCGCCGGAGCCGGCCGAGAAGATGTACGATTGGTCGAACAGCTGGAACGTCCCGATGATCCCCATGACGACGACATAGAAGGTCACCGGCTTCAATTGAGGAACCGTGATGCGCCAGAACTTCTGCCAGACGCCCGCTCCGTCGATCTCCGCCGCCTCGTATTGGGATTGGGGAATGTCCTGGAGCGCCGCTAGGTAGATCACCATGAAGAGAGGCGCCGTCGACCAGATGTTCATGATCATGATTCCGGCGAGCGCCACGCTGGGGTCTCCCAGCCAGTTATATGTCGGCAACCCGACCTTCTCCAGCAGGAAGTTCAGCAGCCCGTTCGTGTTGTAGATCCACATGAAGATCAGCACGAGAACCGCGGAGGAGGTCACCGTCGGCAAGTAGTAGGCCACGCGGAAAAAATTGCGGAAGCGGATCTTCATATTGAGAATGGAAGCGAGCACGAGCGCGAGAATCGTCTGAGACGGCACGACGATCAGCGCGTATCGCGCCGTGTTCCGCAAGGCGATCCACAGCCTCTGGTCGTCGATCATCCGCTCGAAATTCGCCGTTCCGGTGAACTTGTAGCTTACCTCTCCCAATAGATTGACTTTGTGAACCGACAAGAAGATCGCATATAGAATCGGGAGCAGCAGAAAACAGCCCAGAATCAGGATCGCCGGCGACATGAAGCCGTAGCCCGCCGCCGCTTCCCTTAAGCGATTATTGCCCGCACGTTTGGACATACCGGCACGTTCCCTTCTTTAATGAAATGATTTCTCGCCTGGACGCGAAACGGCTGAAGCCAAGCCAATACGCCTCTGGCGTCTTTATGGCGCCGGGAGCCCGGCTTCACCCGTCTGGGGCCCAAGCGGCCCGCAAGATCGAAGCTCGGGCGGCTTTCGGGATCCGCCCGGGCTTTGATCGGTCTTGCGACGCGTCTCGTCCGGCCTGTTACTGGGCAGCCTTGATCTCGTTGTTGGCCGTGTCTTGAGCGCTCTTCATCGCATCCTCGAGCTTCGATTGCCCCGTGTAAGCCGCGATGAATTGGTTGTTGAAGTTGTTCATGATCGTCGGCAGCGTGGAGCCCGCTTGCCATGTGGTCGCGTAGGAGCCCCCGGCGACGAGAGCGCCGCGCAGCGGATCCTTGTCGTAGCCGAGCTCGGCGGAGACGGACTTGCGCGTCGGCAAGGCGAAGCCCTTGCTCGTCCAGGTCTTCATGCCTTCCTTGCCGGTCAGGTAGGAGATCAGCTTCCATGCCGCTTCTTTATGCTTGCTCTCCTTGTTCATGACGTAGCCGACGGTGAACGCCATCGTGCCCTTCTTGCCGTTGACGGTCGGCACTTCCGCCGTCGCGAAGTCGAGATCCTTGAAGTTGGTTTGCAGATACGGGATCGCCCAGTTGCCTTCGATGACCATGGCCGCTTTGCCCTGGCCGAACATCTCCCCGCCCCAGCCGGCGCCGACGTCGGACGGCTGGCCGGCCGTCTTGGCGACCAGATGCTGGTCGATGACCAGCTGCAGACCCTTCAAGCCTTCCGGCGTCGCGAAGGCCGCTTGTCCTTGGTCGTCCGCCAGCTTGCCGCCGAAGGCTTGAATCATGAACATCTGGCGAGCCAGCTCCGGCGCTTGGCCGAGACCGTAGACGGACACCTTGCTGCCGCTCTTCTGCGTGAGCTTCTCGGCAACCGCCTGCAGCTCGTCCCAGGTCGTCGGAGGGTTCGCGATTCCGGCGTCGGCGAACATCTTTTTGTTATAGAAGAGAGCCAGAGTGGACGTGTCCTTCGGGAACCCGTACGTCTTGCCGTCGGTCGACTTGAACGCGTCCAGCATCGGAGTCTCGAAGTCTCCCAGGTCGAAGTCATCCGTCACATAGCCGTCGAGCGGCTCCAGCACGTTCTTCTCCATCAGGCCCGGCGCTTCGAACGCGTCGAGATAGAAGACGTCCGGCGCTTCTCCGCCGATGAGGCGCGTCTTGATGACGTCCATGTACTGATCGGCTATGACCTCGTACTTCACCTTGATCGTCGGGTTCTTCGCCTGGAATTCGTCCAGCACCTGCTGAAGCAGCGCTTGCTCCTCAGGGGAAGAAGACCATCCGGCGAAGGTAATCTCCGTCGTTTCGGCCGGTGCCGAAGCCGAGGAGGCCGCCGACGAGGAAGCCGAAGGCGAGGCCGCGGGGGACGAAGCCCCCTCGTTCGAGTTCGAGTTGCTGCCGCAAGCGGAGAGCGCCATAGCGGAAGATAATAGAAGTGCCGTACCTGCAATCCATTTCCGTGACATATTCCTAACTCCTCCCTTTTGTATGCTATTTATAAATTAAGCGTTTGCAGATTCCGCGGAGGAGAAGCGGCCTTGGCACCGGAGGTACCTTCCGGCCTCGGCCTTCTTCCCCAGCCCGGCCTCTTCCGCCTAATTCCATGAGCGGCTCGGCGCGGCTTCGGCTGCTTCGAGACGAAGCCCGCTCGTATTCTCGAGAACCCGCGCCGTAACCGGGCCGCCGTTCCCGCCGCGGAGAATCTCCGCCGACAGCAGCCCCTCCCCTACCGGCAGGTGGCGCACGACAAGGCGATCGATGCCTTCCGGCAGGAACGGGCTGAGCTTGAACGTGCCTTCAAGCGCGTTCGGCTCCAGGCCGAGCATCGCCTGCAGGATGACGATCGACGTTCCGGCAGCCCATGCTTGCGGCGAGCAGGCGACGGGGTAAGAGACCGGATAGCCGATTTCGTCCCCGTAGCCGCAGAACAGCTCCGGCAGGCGGGCGTACTCGAACTGCGCGGCCGACTTCAACAATCCGCCGACAACGGTCCGAGCCGCCTCGAGCTGGCCCGTTCGGCTCAGCCCCAGCAGGATGAGCGAGTTGTCGTGAGGCCAGACGCTTCCGTCATGGTAGCTCATCGGATTGTACCCCGTCGCTTCGGCGGACATCGTGCGAATGCCGTAGCCGCTGAACATATCCGGGGCGATCAGCCTCTCGGCGACAAGCCGAGCTTTTTCAGGCGACAGAATGCCGCTCATCAGAAGATGGCCCGGGTTCGATGTGACGGAGCGGACTTGCTCATTCTCTCCGTCCAGCGCGATCGCATAGTAAGCTTCGTCTTCCATCCAGAAGGCGGAATCCAGCGCCTGCTTCAGCTTGGCCGCTTCGGCGCGAAGCTTGTCGGCCTTCTCCTTGCGTCCAAGCTTCTCCAGCACGGGTGCCAGTCTGCTCTTCGCTTGATAGACGTAGCCTTGCACTTCGATTAGCGCGATAGGAGCCTTGGCGAAGCGACCGTCCTTATGCACGACGGAATCCTCGGAATCCTTCCAGCCCTGATTGGCGATACCCTTCGACGATTCCTGGAAGTACTCGACGAAGCCGTCTCCGTCGCGGTCGCCGTGGTCGCCGATCCAATCCAGAGCTCTCTCGATCGCAGGCATCAACGCTTCAATGGAAGAAGAGTCGCCCGTCCAGTGAACGTATTCCGCCGCCAGAAGCAGGAACAGGGGAGTGGAGTCGATGCTTCCGTAATACGGGGAGAACGGCACCTGGCCGGATTTGGAGAGCTCCCCGCTGCGCAGCTCGTGCATGATCTTGCCCGGCTGCTCGTCCTTCCAGCCGTCCGTTTGCGTTCCCTGATGCGCGGCCATCATTCTCAGCGTGCCGAGCGCGATCGAAGGATCGAGAGGCAGCATCTGCAGCGCGGCGATCAGACTGTCTCTTCCGAACGGTACGGCGTACCAAGGCAAGCCCGCCACCGGGAACGGTCCGAAGCCGAAGTCGGACAGCAGCACCTGCAAGTCCTGCACGCCTCGTTCGTACAATCGGTTAAAGACCTCGTTGTCGCTCGTCGCGTCCGTTACCTTCGCCCGCCAACGCTCCTCCGCCTGCCTCAGCTCCGCGAGAGCTTGCCCGGGCTCCAGGACAACCGGCTTCTCCCCTTCAATGGAAGGAGACACCGTCAGCCGGAGCCGCTTGGACTCGGCCGGCATCAGCTCGACCCGGAATTCGATCTCGCCCTCCTCGTTCGCCGATTCCGCTTGGACGTCCCACCGGACGGAGACCGCCTTGGAGATGCCGTCCGCGCCGCGGTATTCGGAGCTCCAGCCGAAGAGGCTCGCCTCGCGTCCCAAGACGCTTCCCAGCTTATCCGCCGGCTGGAAGCCGCGGACGAGGAACATGTCGGCGAAGTCGGCTCCGATTCGCAGCGACAACCGGAACGAAACCGGCTTGGTCGAGTAATTCGTCAAGGAAACGTTCTCATATAACACGTCTCCATAGATGAACCTTTCGCGGTTGACCTCGACCGATTCTCTCCATAAGAGAAGCTCCCCGTTCTCGGTCATGTGCTCATTGGTCAGGCGGAACGTCGCGATGTAATTCTCGTTCGCCGCCGATGACAGAAGCACCGGGCGCTTGCCGTTGATCGCGAGCTCGAAGCGGCTCAGGAATCGCGTGTCCCTCTTGTACAGACCGTTAGGCGTTTCTTCGCCGGATACGTCCCCGTGTCGATCCGTCATCAGGAACAAATCGTTGTTTTTAATCACTCTGTAGTCCATGGCGCTCTCCCCCGTTTTTGCTTATATTTTTCTAAGACTTGGCTTACATTAACCATTCCCTGGGTTTTCCGAAACGTTTTGGGTACTTGCCGAAAAAAGAATCCGAAACGTTTCGGATTTCGCGTAAAAAAAGGGAAGATCATCTATTTCCCTTTGGGGCCGTGCTCTCCCGGACGATCAGCTGATTGCCCAGGATGACTTTGCGGCTGTCGGTGCGGTCGTCCAGCATGTCGATCAGCAATTGGGCTCCGCGGTAGCCCATCTCGTATTTGTCCTGCCGGATCGTCGTCAGCTTCGGCGAGCAATACGCGGCGATGCTGATGTCGTCGAACCCGACGACGGACATATCCTCCGGAACCCGCCGCCCCATGCGCTCCAGCGTCCTCATCGCCCCGAGCGCCATCAGGTCGCTCGCGCAGAAGACGGCCGTCGTCTCCGGATGGCGGAGCAGAATCTGGTACATCGCCTCGGCGCCTCCGTCTTCGGTGAAGGCTCCGTCGTAAACCAGCTCCTGCCGGAACGGAACTCCCGCCTTGGCAAGGGCGTCCTTGTAGCCGTCCAATCTCTCCTTGCTGACGAACGCTTGGTTGTGGCCATTGATCATCGCGATCTCGCGGTGGCCGCCGTCGAGGAGATGCTGGACCGCCATCGCGGCTCCGGCTCTGCTGTCGGAGGCGATATACGCCACGTTGTCCCCGGTTCGCGGAATATCGATCAACACGCAAGGGAACGAATTCTGGTCGATGACCTCCTGCAAGTAAGGATCGTCCAGACGCAAGCCGGAGATGATCGCGCCTTCCACGTTTCTCTCCTTGCAGAGCGCGGTATAGGACTTCTCCATCTGCTTGGAAGGGTTGGTGCTGAAGAGCAGCAAATCGTAATTCAAATCTCCCGCCCGGTCGTTGATGCCGCAAAGAACCTCATAGGCGAACGCGTCCTTCGCTCCCGCCCGGTTGATATCGGAGATGATGAGACCTATCGTCCTAGTCTTCTTGGATACGAGGCTTCGGGCGACCGCGTTCGGGCTATAGGACAGTTCCTCGGCGACTTGTTTGATCTTCTTGCGCGTCGTCTCGCTCACGTCGTCGTAACCGTTTAGCGCTCGGGAGACGGTCGTCACGGAGACGCCGGCCTTGCGAGCTATGTCTTTAATGGTCGCCATCGATGCTTCACCTTTCCAAAACGTTTCGGATTCATTATAAAGCGAGAACTTCTTACTTTGCAAGCGCTTTATGATATTTTTTCGCTAAAGCAGTCATAACCACCGGCTTA
>NZ_JACJVQ010000026.1 GCF_014212135.1 Cohnella thailandensis | reverse complement strand
GCGCCTCGCGCCGGCCCTGGCCGCCATGGCGGCGGCCGTCGCCCTGCTCGCGGCGCTGCTGGGCTCCCTGACGCGCGGCGTTCCGCCTCGCGCGGGCGCGCTCCTGACCGCGCTGCCGTGCATCGCGGCCGGCGCGGTCGTCTTCGCCGCGGCGCTTGTCGCCACGGGCGCCTTAGCTCCGCGCGAATGGCGGGCGCTCCCCGGCTGCGGGGCCGGCTCGCGAATCGACCGGCTGCTTCTTCGCCTGCGGGCGAATCGCGAATAAGATCAGCAATAAAACAACGGGAAGGATGATGGACGATGTCCCCCTCCATTACTATCGTCGGGCTTGGCTCCGGCGGCGAAGACCAATTAACGCTCGGCATCCTGAAGCGGCTGGAGAGCTCCTCCCACAGGTACGCCCGCACCGCCGACCACCCGGCCATCGCCGATTTGGCCGCTCGCGGCATCGCTTTCGAGTCGTTCGATACGCTCTACCAGAGCCATGACGCCTTCGAAGAAGTGTACGAAGCGATCGCGGACAAGCTGCTGAACTTGGCAGAAGAGCATCCATCTGATAGGATTATTTACGCCGTTCCCGGGCATCCGATGGTCGCCGAACGCACGGTTCAGCTGCTCCGCGGCCGAACGCGGGACAGGGGCATCGATCTGGAGGTGCTCGGGGGAGAGAGCTTCCTTGACCAAGCCTTCGTGCGGCTCGGGTTCGATCCGATCGAGGGGTTCCAGCTTCTTGACGCTTCCGAGCTGCGTCGCGAGCATCTGCGTCCGCGGCTTCATACCGTCATCGGGCAAGTGTACGACGAGTTCACCGCCTCCGACGTGAAGCTGAGCCTGATGGGCGTCTATCCCGACGAGCACCCTATCGTCGTAGGGCAGTCCCTGGGCGTACCCGGCGAGGAGCGGATTCGCCGGATCGCTCTTCACGAGCTGGACAGGCTCGATAGCTACGGCAACCTGACGCTCGTTTATATTCCCGCGAGCGAGGATCCGGGCCTCCGCCGTCATTCGTTCGAGCGCCTGCACGAGATCGTCTCGATCCTTCGCAGTCCGGAAGGCTGCCCTTGGGATCGCGAGCAAACGCATGCCTCGATCCGCAAGAACTTCATCGAGGAGACTTACGAAGCGATCGAAGCGATCGACAACGACGATCCGGACGGCATGCGCGAGGAATTCGGCGACGTCATCCTCCAAGTGCTGCTGCATAGCCAGATGGAGGAGGAGCTTGGGGCGTTCGACGTCTTCGACGTGCTCGCGGAGCTGAACGACAAGCTGATCTTCCGCCATCCTCACGTCTTCGGAGGCGAGAACGCGCAGGATGCCGAGGAAGCGTTGCGCAACTGGGAAGCGATGAAGGCGGAGGAGAAACGGCGCAAGGGAGCCGCGAAGCGGCAATCCCTGCTGGATGGAATTCCGAAGGATCTTCCCGCTCTGCCGAGATCGTACAAAATTCAGAAGAAGGCGGCCTCCGTCGGCTTCGATTGGCCCGATCTGACCGGCGTGTTCGGGAAGGTAGAGGAAGAGCTCGCGGAGCTGAAGAAAGCCATCTCGGACGAGTCTCGCGAACGTCAGAAGGAAGAGCTGGGCGACCTGTTGTTCGCGGTCGTCAATATCTCCCGGTTTCTCAAGGCCGACCCGGAAGAAGCGCTCGCCGGCACGAATCGCAAATTCTCCTCTCGATTTCAATATATTGAGGAGCAATTACGTATAAGAGAGCGTTCCTTTGACGAGACTGATTTAACAGAGATGGAAGATTGGTGGCAGCAGGCCAAAAGCCTTAAATAACCGGCGATTTGGCCTCGATTCCGCACAATCCTAGGCATTTCATCATATTTCGCGAAATTTTTTGCGAATAAGGCAGGATTTTTTTAACAGAGGACAGAATACTATTCATCGTGTTACTGCAAGCCTGACTTTCCATGCGCCTAGAGGGCGCTTGGGCCCACATTTAAAACAATCTTTTTGGGAGGAATTTTTATTATGAACAAGACTGACCTGATCAACAACATCGCCGAGAAGAGCGGATTGACGAAGAAGGATGTAGAATCCGTTCTGAACGGCTTCCTGGGCGAAGTTTCCGACGCGCTTGCTAAGGGCGACAAGGTTCAACTGATCGGCTTCGGCACGTTCGAAACCCGCAGCCGCTCCGGCCGCGTAGGCCGCAACCCGCAAACGGGCAACACGATCGAGATCGCAGCTTCCAAGGTTCCTGCGTTCAAAGCCGGCAACAAGCTGAAGGAAGCCGTTAAGTAATAGATGCGTCTTGATAAATACCTGAAGGTGTCGCGCCTCATCAAGCGCCGCACCGTTGCGAAGGACGTGTCCGATCAAGGGCGCGTCCTTCTCAACGGAAGGGAAGCTAAACCGGGAACCGTCGTCAAAGTCGGAGATACGCTCGAGATCGGCTTCGGCCAGAAAATTCTGACCGTCAGGATCGAGCGTACGGCGGAATCGGCGAAGAAGGAAGACGCGGAAGGGATGTACACGATCCTGAAGGAAGAAACCCGTAAGTCCGAACCTTTGCTCTAATGGAAAGAAAGCTCGCTCAAGCCAGCCGATGGCTGCTTGGAGGCGGGCTTTTTTTTTTGACGATGCCTGCAAAAGGAGAGAGGAACATGACGCACGAGCCCAACGATTTTGCTGCACCTGCCGGATTCGCCGCCAAAGGCCCGGCCGATCCGTCATTCGCTTCCGGCTATGTCCGCTCGCTCGAGCTCTTCTTCCGGAAGCATGCCAGGCCCGAGGCGGCGGACGCGATGGAAAATTATATGAAAGGACAGTTCCCGTTCCTCGGCCTCAAGCAGCCGGAGCGTCTGGCTCTGACTCGGGATTTCCTGGCGGAGCGCGGCGTTCCGGCCGGAGACGAGCTGAGGAGCGTCGCTGAGGCGTTATGGGAGCTGCCCGAGCGGGAATTCCACTATACGGCGATCGTGCTGCTGGAGAAGAGGATGAAGCAGGCCGATCCCTCGTTCGTCTCTCTCTACGAGAAGCTGATCTCGTCGAAGTCCTGGTGGGATACGGTGGACCTCCTTGCCTCCAAGCTGGCGGGCCGGCTGTTCCTGAGCCGTCCCGGGCTGGCTCGAGAGCGTATACCCCTGTGGATCTCATCCGATAACCTGTGGCTGCGGCGATCGGCTGGGCGCTCCGGGAATACGCGAAGTCCGACCCGAGGGCGGTCCGGGACTTCGTCGCAGGCACGAAGCTCTCTCCTCTAAGCGTCAGAGAAGCCCTGAAGCACATCGGAAGCGTCACCTAAGTTCTAATTCCCGACGGCCGTCCATATGCTAGTCTCATAAGGAGGGGACGTGCCATGGAGCAAGGGAAGAACGCGAAGCGGCAGGAGATCCGGATGCTTAACCGCAAGATCATGGATATCACGGGCGTGAGCAACGTCGAAAGCTTCGACAACGAAGAATTTCTGCTGGAGACGGAGTGCGGATTTCTCACGGTGCGAGGACAGAACCTCCACATGAAGAATCTTAGCCTGGAGCAGGGAATGGTAACGATCGAAGGGCTCATTCACTCTCTGGTTTACTTAGACGGGAATACGGCCGCGAAGTCCAAGGGGCTGTTCGGGAAGTTATTCAAGTGAACGCCGCGATGCATTGGAATACGATCGGCGCCATGCTTCTTTGCGGACTCGCCATGGGCGCTTTCTTCGACGTGTACCGGGTGGCCTGCCACCGCTTCTCGGTAAGCCGCTGGATGATTCCCGGCTTCGATATCGTATACTGGTTCCTGGCGACGTTGCTCGTCTTCCATACTTTGCTTCACAAGAACTTCGGGGAAGTCCGCCTATACGTGTTCCTCGGAATCGGAATCGGGATCACGGGTTATTTCGGGCTGCTGAGCCCGACGGCTCTGAAGGCGATCCGGTTCGTGTTCCGCATGGCGCAGAACGTGCTGAACGCGCTGTGGAGAACGTTCCGGATACTGCTCGTCGTTCCGTTAATCTGGATCGTTCGCGCGCTCGCCCGCGTTCTGGAGATCCTATTTATCGTGACGGCGGCCATCCTGCTATGGACGTTCCGTCTGCTCTCCAAGCCGTTCGCCGGGCTCGGGCGCTGGACCTGGGAGCGGCTTCTGCCCGTCCGCAGATTATTAAGCCCTGTCGGGCGGACGGCTCGCAAGGCGCGCGATAAATGGCGCCAGGTCCTGGACGTATTCAGACGCAAGCCCTAATATCGACAACATTCGAACCGGAAGTGCGACGCAAGAAGGATATTTTCAAAATGAAAATCGTGATATACTATTTACACTACAAGGGTTTTACGGACATCCATGCGGCGAACTTGGACAAGAGGGAGGGCTAGGAACGTGGCATCGAATACGGCAGCAGCTTCGAATGCATCGGTCGGTGCGCGTCGAAGGCTTAAGCTTCTCTTGGCGGTAGTCGTCCTGTTCATGAGCTGGGCGATCTACACCTTGTTCATGCAGTACAATCAGGCTGCGGATCGGAACGTGCAGCTGATCGAAGCGAAGAAGCAGCTCTCCGATGCGCAAGCGAAGAACGTGGCACTCAAGCAGGAGGTTGCCCGCCTTAACGATCCGGAGTACATCGGGCAGATCGCCCGCAAGGAACAAGGGATGGGTCTCCCGGGAGAGAAATCGATACAGATGGAGAATTCCGCGCCTTAAGCCCTCAAGACGGGCTTTGGCGGGGGCTAGCGTCTGTTGACCTTGCTTTTCTCGATCGGTTATAATCGGCATAGCCGGACTTATAATCTGCTCGGCACACTTATGTTCAGGGAGGAACATCGGTTTTTATGGCCATTGAAGTGGGCTCCAAATTGGAGGGTAAGGTCACTGGCATTACGCATTTCGGAGCATTCGTAGATTTATCGGGGGGCGTTACGGGACTCGTTCATATCTCCGAAATTGCCGATAGCTATGTCAAGGACGTTCATGAACATCTCAAGATTAACGATGTCGTCACTGTCAAAGTAATTAACGTGGACAAGGACGGCAAGATAGGACTTTCCATTCGTCAAGCGGTGGATAAGCCTCCGGAATTGCAGCAGCAGCAGCCCCCACGTGGACCGCGCGGCGATCGAGGCGGTCGTCCCTTCAAACCGAGTGGCGCCGGCAGAGCGACTTTCGACGACAAGTTATCCAGATTCCTTAAGGACAGCGAAGAGAGATTGTCCAGCTATAAGAAGAATACCGAATCCAAGAGGGGAGGCCGCGGCGGACGCCGTTCCTAAACCGCGACCCCTTTCGATATAGATTGGTTGAAGTCCGAGCCCTCGATGGGGCTCGGATTTTTTTTGTATCCGGCTTGTTCGGATTGTTCAGCATGTTCAGCATGTCCGGCTTGCCTGGCTTGTTCGGCTTGTCCGGCCTGCCCGGCAGGAGAATCCAAGCGGTCCCGGTTCAAAAAATAGATCGTTCGGCGGGGAGAGTTTTCGCGTTCTTCCGGCACCGACAGTGTTGCAAACGTTTTAAACGGAGCGAGTTCTGCTGTCGGAATCGGACATAATGCCGACAGATTAAGCCGCCGGGATAGGGTCGCGAACGGCGGGCAGGGCAGGGACAGCCCTTGTCGGGCAAGGGTTCGCGGCCGTTCCCGAATAGCGTCGTCCCCTTGGCGGGGAGCCTGTCGGAAAAAACTTCTGGACAGGCAACGGCTTCTGACAAACTTTCATAAATGCCCCTCCTATAATTAGAGGCACACTCAAACAAGGAAGAAGAGGTGCGCATTCATGGTCAAGCCGTCCGTCGTTCCGTTTATCCCCCGTACGCAGCCGGATTCTACGCAAGGAAGCAGCAAGAAGAGAAGGCGATGGTTCGGGGCAAGGGGACGAGAGCCGATGAATTCTAGAAAAGAGAACCCCAAAACAAGGGGCTGGAGAGGAACCTGGGCTGCTTGCATGGAATGGCTCGGCCAGAAACTTTGGTTGTTTGGCGTTATCCTGATCGGCTTCCTTCTAGGCAAGGCGGTCATGTTGGAAGGAATGGCCCCCTTCGCCGTCGCCTTCTATGCCGTCGTCCTCTACAAGCGAAGGGAATATGCGGCTTGGGCCGCGCTTGCCTCGATCGCCGGAAGCTTCTGGTCGACGGATCCTTCGCCGGCGATCGTCTGCGCGGAGATCGCGATCGTGTATTTGCTCTATAGGGGACTGGAGGCGTACGAACGGGCGGAGATCGCTCACGCTCCGATCGTCGTATTCACGGCGACCCTGCTTGTCCGGTTGTTCTACACCGTGATGACGGACTCGAAGGAATGGCTTCCTTACGTACTTACGGCGGTAGAGGCCGCCTTGTCCACGGTGCTGACCCTGCTGCTGCTTCATGCCATACCGGTTCTCTCGAAGAAAAACCGAAGGGTCGGCCTTCGTCACGAGGAATGGATCGGCGCGATGATCCTGCTCGCCTCGGTCATGACGGGGCTCGTCGGCTGGACGGTCTACGGGGTAGGGGTCGACCAGGCGTTCTCGCGGTACATCGTGCTGTTGTTCGCGTTGGCGGGCGGACCGCTCATGGGCTGCGTGGCGGGAGTCGTGGCCGGAATCGTGCTGAGCCTCTCCGACCTCGGCCTCGTGAGCCAGATCGGAATGCTCGCCTTCGGGGGCCTGCTTGCCGGGTTGATCCGGGAAGGAGGCAAGGCCGCGACCGTGTTCGGCATGCTGCTGGGAACGTCGATGCTCGCGTTATACTCGGGCCGGGCGGAGGACACCATGTTATCGGTATGGGCGACGGTCGCCGCGTCGGCCCTGCTGCTCGCGACTCCGCGCACGCTCGTTCAATATATAGCAAGATATGTTCCGGGTACCGCGGATTATGCACGCAATCAGCAAGATTACGCGAAGAAGGTGAGGGACCTGACCGCGGAGCGCGTCGAGCGCTTCTCGGAAGTGTTCCGCCAGCTCTCCCGAAGCTTCCGCCAGATCACCTACGCGGGGGACGCGGCCCGCCAGAGCCAGGACTTCGACCACTTCGTCAGCGCTGTGCACGAGAACAGCTGCAAGGGCTGCCATCGGTTCGGCCAATGCTGGGACAACCAGTTCTTCCAGACGTACAAGCTGATGACCGATATGATGAGCGCCATCGAGGCCGAGCCGGACCTGTCTCCTTCGAAGATTCCCAAAGCGTGGGCTCGGCATTGCGTCAAAACCCCGCAAGTGCTGGAGGTGTTGAAGAGGCAATACGACCTGTACCGCCACGACCTGCATTGGCACAAGCAGCTGCAGGACAGCCGCCTGCTCGTGGCCGATCAGCTGTCCGGCGTGTCGCAGGTGATGGACGATCTCGTCAAAGAGATCCGCCGCGAGGCGAAGGAGCTTGTTCGCCACGACGAGCAAATCAGAGAGGAATTGGATAAGTTAGGCCTGGACATTATCAGCGTCGATATTATCAGTCTGGAGGAGGGACATATCGAGATCGAGCTCGTCCATTCGTTCCGTCCGGGCTTCGACGAGAGCCGGAAAATTATCGCTCCCCTGCTGAGCGATATCCTTGGCGAGAGCATTGCCGTGACCAGCGAGAGAACCGACTCTCCGGGCGGAGACCGGACGACGGTCACCTTCGCATCGGCGAAGGCGTTCGAGGTCGAGACGGGAGTCGCGGGAGCGGCCAAGGACGGGGGATGGCTGTCGGGAGACAGCTTCAGCATGGTCGAGCTCGGGAGCGGGAAGTTCGCCGTGTCGCTCAGCGACGGAATGGGGAATGGATCAAGAGCGAGAATGGAGAGCAGCGCGGCGCTTCACATGCTGGAGCAGCTGCTGCAATCCGGCATCAACGAGCGTCTGGCGGTGAAGTCGGTCAATTCCGTTCTGCTGCTGCGCTCTCCGGAGGAGATGTTCGCGACGGTCGATCTGGCGCTGATCGATCTGCATACCGCGCAGGCGACGATGCTGAAGATCGGCTCCACGCCGAGCTTCATCAAACGAGGGAAGGAGGTCATTCCGGTGTCGGCGGGCAATCTGCCGATCGGAATTCTGCATGACATCGAGATCGACGTTCTGCAGGTAGAGCTGCAGCCGGGGGATACGTTGATCATGATGACCGACGGGATCCTGGACGCTCCGGGACATGCCATCAACAAAGAGCTGTGGGTCAAGAGGGTGCTTCAGGAGATATCGACGGACGATCCGCAGGAGCTGGCCGACACGCTGCTGGATACGGCGCTTCGCCAATATCCGGGGGGCGGAGGCATCCGCGACGATATGACGGTAGTCGTCACGCGCATTACCCGGCACCAGCCCGAATGGGCATCCTTCCGCTGGCCGGGCATCAATCGCCAAGAGCGACCTAGGACGGTGAGCTAAAATGAGGCATCGGAGAATGGAACCGAGCGTAGATGCTTATATAGGCACGAGGATGGACGCAAGCCTGATTCCGGCAAGGCAACCGGTCCCGGACGCGAGACGGAGGAAAATGGAACGGACATGGCGGAGAAGCATGCAAGCGGGAGGTTCGCGGAGAGCCGGGCAAGCCGGACGGCGGAACGGGCATCGGCAGATTTTCGGCGGAATCGGCCGTCAGGGCAGCATTCTGACACGGGGGCCGTAATACAATTGTCTGGGAGGCGGTTAACGACTAGGAGGGAGAACCGATGAGCATGAGGGACGTTATCATTATGAGCTTCAAGGAGGACAGTAAGGCACCGAACAACCCCGTGCTGCCGGTGATCTTGTACGAAGGCGCGTTCAAGGGCAATACGAGCCGAATCGAAGGCGTATTCAATCGTCATGATTGGCGCAACAGTTGGACTGGAGGGGTGTACGACTACCATCATTTTCATACGAATGTCCACGAAGCGCTTGGAGTCGTTCAAGGATGGGCGGTTCTGAGGCTCGGGGGCGGGAACGGGTATGACGTGGAGCTTCGGCCGGGAGACGTGCTGGCGCTCCCCGCGGGAACAGGCCATAAGAGGATCTCGGCGAGCGCCGACTTCCGGGTGGTCGGGGCGTATCCCCGCGGGATGAAATGGAACCTATGGACGTCCGAGGACGGAGAGAGGGCGCTTGCGCGCGCGGAGATCGCGCGGGTGCCCCTGCCGGACACCGACCCGGTGCACGGAGCGGACGGTCCCTTAATCGATTATTGGCGGCCAGCTTCCCCTATGAGGCAGGCGATCGGCGACGAGGAGCCGGCTTAACGGCTCGGAAGAAGACATCCTTTACGAATAGAGAAGACCGCCAGACCGCCCATTCGCGGTCTGTTTGGTCTGTCCGCAATCCGCTTTACGCAATACCTATGCCTCTTCTCCCCTTCGCTCAGAAACGCCGACGCCGTAAGGGGCGGAGCCTGCGCCGCCCTCCGGGAGACCGTACATCCGGGAGAGGCCGGCGACGGTCCGGCGAATCGCCTCCGCCAGCTCCTCCGGACGGACGGCCAAAGCGGAGGAGCCGTAACCGAGCAGCAGATCGTGCGCCGAATTCAGCGTATGGAAGTCCGCTTCCGCTTCGACCCATCCGTCCTCTCCCAGGCTATGACGGCGGATGCGGACGTAACGCTCCCCGGCGAATCGCTTCCAGGCTTCCGTTCGAATCCGGACGACCGAAGGATACCAAGGCAGCGATTCCTTGAACCGGGCGGTGGACCGTTCCCACCACCGAGCCAGATCGAAGCCTTCCGGTACCTCGAAGCGTTCGTCCAGAAGCTCCGCGTCCAGGAGCCGCGAGACGCGATACGTGCGCAGCCCTTCCTCTCCGGAGCTTGACTCCGGAGCTTCGGGGACTTCGGGGGAGGCGACGAAGTACCAGGTGTTGAGCTTCGCCACGAGACCCCATGGACAAACGATCTGATCCGCCTCCCGCTTGCCTTCGGCGGCGGAGTCGTACCGGAGCCGGAGCTTGCGCTCTTCCCATACCGCCTGCTGAACGACCGGAAGATAGGGAGAGTACGACCGCGGTTCATGCCAGCCTTGAACGTCGATATGCAGCCTCTGCCGAATCCATTCCGCCTCCGTGCGAGTCGCGACGGGCAACGCGGATAGAAGCTTGGAGAGGGCCGAGCTGCCCGCCCCTTCCATGGCAAGCTCTCGTACGATACTGGAGGTCTGAAGGACGAGCAGAGCTTGGATCTCGTCCGAGGTTAGCCCCGTCAACTTCGTCCGGTAGCCTTCGGGCAGCGTCCAGCCTCCGTTGGCTCCGCGTTCGGCGGAGAGCGGAATGCCGCTGACGCAGAGAGCTTCCATGTCCCGCTGGATCGTGCGCTCGGACACCTCCAGCCGCTCGGCGAGCTCTCGAACCGTCGCCTTTCCATTCGTCTGAAGGATCAGCAGTATCGCCAATAGCCGGTCGGCTCTCATCCGCATTCCTCCTCGTTTCGGCTTCAATCGTCTTCGTTTTTTTCTCATTGTAGCACTTTAAATAGGACAGCGGATGTCGTATTCGGGCGGGTATGATTAAGCAGAATTAATTGAATGGAGGAGATGGAAGCATGAAGCCGAAGGCATTGGAAGGCAAAGTGGCGGTCGTGGCCGGAGCTACCCGCGGAGCGGGGAGAGCGATAGCCGAGACGCTGGGCGAAGCGGGGGCGATCGTCTACTGCACGGGAAGAAGCTCGCGCGAGGGTCTGTCGGATATAGGGAGGAGCGAGACGATCGAGGAGACGGCGGAGAGAGTGACGGCCAAGGGAGGAACGGGAATCGCGGTCCGGGTCGATCACACCGAGGAGGCGCAGGTCGTAAAGCTGTTCGAGCGCGTGGCCGCGGAGCAGGCAGGCCGTCTGGACCTGTTGGTCAACGATATCTGGGGCGGCGATCCCCTCTCGGACTGGAACAAGAAGTTCTGGGAGCACGACCTGGGCAACGGCCTGCTCATTCAGAAGCGTGCCGTCATGACGCACATGATCAACAGCTGGCATGCCGCCCCTTTGCTCATCGCAAGAGGAAGCGGGCTTATCGTGGAAGTAACGGACGGCTGGGATTACCGGTACCGCGGCAACCTCTATTACAGTCTGGCGAAAATATCGGCGATTCATCTAGCCGAGGCTATGGCGGCCGATCTCGCGGGAACGGGCGTGTCGGCGGTAGCCGTTACGCCGGGCTTTCTGCGGTCGGAAGCGATGCTGGACCACTTCGGCGTGAGCGAGGAGAATTGGGAAGACGGCGTCCGGGTCGATCCGAACTTCATCATGTCGGAAACTCCTTATTTCGTCGGGCGGGCTATCGCGGAGCTGGCCGCGGATCCCGCCGTGGCGTCGAAGTCGGGGAAGGCCCTGACCTCCTGGGATTTGTCCGAGGAGTACGGATTCTCCGACATCGACGGAAGGCGGCCTCATTGGGGTAGATACGCGAAGGAGAAAGGCTTCTACGATTGAGCGCCGGCTTCGGCCGGCGGCGCCAACCCGAGCAATTTAAGCTTATCGGGGTTATAGATCGTAAAGAGACGGCGAAGCGATTCTCCGCCAACTCTGTCCGGACCCCAGTCGAACATAAGGAGCGCGATGAGCCGGTCTTCCCGCCAGGCGGCGATGGAGGGACCGGCTTCCTTCGTCTCGACATACTCGAAGCGGGCCCCCGCAAGCGAATTCGAGTACATGGCCTTGAGCAAGGCCAGCGAGCGCTCCCTGCCGTAGATCGGATTGATCGCGGCGTGAACGCGGCCGCCTCCGTCCATAAGCAGAATCGCGTCTTCCGTGAGCAAGGACGCCAATTCCTCGATCTGCCCCCGGGAGAAAGCGGAGACGAAGCGCCGGACGAGCTCGAGCTCCTTGGGGTGCTCCGATCCCGAAGCCCAGGCGGCCGGCGGCCCGCTGCTCCTCTCTCCCTTGCGATCCGTCTCCAGCTTGCGCTTCGCCCGGCTGACCAGTTGGCGGCAATTCGTTTCGCTTTTGTCCAGCAGCAAGGCGATCTCCGCGTAATCGCAGTCCATCGTTTCCCGCAGGACGAACGCCGCCCTCTCGAGCGGATTCAGCCTTTCCAACAGCACAAGGAGCGCATAAGAGATGTCCTCCTTGCGCTCCGCGGCGTCTTCGGGCAACGGCTCCGAGCGGTCGACGATCGGAATCGGCAGCCACTCTCCCACGTAGTCTTCCTTCCTTCTTCCCGCCGACTTGAGGTGGTTCAAGCAGCGATTGACGATAAGCTTCGCCAGGTAGGCTTTCTCGTTGCGGATTTCTTCCGCTTCGTCCCTCTCGATTCTCTGAAGCGAGACGAACACGTCCTGGATCGCGTCCTCCGCGTCGGTCGCGGAACCGAGCATCCGATAGGCGATCGAGAACAGATAGGGCCTCCACGTACGGTACCACCGTTCCACCTGTTGCTCCCGATTTTCCTGCCCGTCCATAAACGCATCCGTCCCTTCTTGGTTTCCTGCTATTTTCCCAATTAGAAGCAGCCCGGATACATGCCCGTCGACACGGCAATCCGGTTCCAGCAATTGATGGCGTTGATCGCCATGATCAGATCGACGAACTCCGCTTCGTCGAAATATTCCCTAGCCTTGTCGTAAACCTCTTGCGGAACGCCGTCTTCGCTCAGCTTCGTGACCGCTTCGGTCAGCGCCAGCGCGGCTTTCTCGGCGTCGGTGTAGCAAGGAGCTTCCCGCCATACGGAGACGAGCGTCGTCCTCTCGAGATTGTTCGATATTTTCATCATGTCTTTGACGTGCATGTCGAGACAGAAGGAGCAGCCGTTGATCTGGGACGCGCGAATCTTGATCAATTCGTAGAGCTCCTGCTCGATTCCCCGGCCTTGCGCGAAATTCTCCAACGCCATCAGCGCTTTATAAGCGCCCGGATTTGCCGTCATATGATTGATTCTTGCCTTCATGTCGAATACCTCCTGCTAGGGATGGGTTTTTTGACTTCCTATAAGAAGACAACGTACGGTCCGGGTTTGTGACAAAGCGGAGGAAAATCGGCCCGGGCGGTTAATTCTCTCATCCCTTGGCGACAATGATTTAATAGAGATGAAGAGAAAGAGGTGCAATCTGCTCATGAATCAGATTCTGCTCATTACGGACGGCGGATCCAATGTCGGCGTAAGTCCCGTCGTGGCGGCGGCCCAGGCGTACGAGGAAGGAATTATCGTGAACGTGGCGGGAGTGATCGACGACGGAAGCATCGGCGAATACGGCGCCTCGGAGATTGCCGAGATTGCGAGAGCCGGGGGCGGGATGAGCCGGATCGTCTCCACGAAGCAGCTGTCCCAGACCGTGCAGATGATGACCCGGCAGACGGTCGTCGGAACGATCCGCCAGGCCGTCAACCAAGAGCTTCGGCAAGTGTTCGGGGTTTCCTCCGTGGAAGCTTTGCCGCCGCCTAAGCGCGCCGAAGTGGTACGGGTCATGGAAGACATGGGAGAGACGACGCCGCTGCGCGTCGCTCTAGTAATCGATGCGAGCGCCAGCATGAAGCCGAAGCTGCTCGCCGTGGAAGAAGCGATTCGGGATTTATCGCTTAGCCTGCAGGCCCGTACCGGCGAAAGCATGGCGGCCGTGTTTCACTTCCCGGGAGAGCAGGAGCCTTGCGTGCTGGATACGCCATGGACGTCTTCCACCGAGCGGTTCGGCTCGCTGTTCGGGAAGCTGCGCATGCGGGGCACGACCCCGACGGGGCCGGCGCTTCTGCGCGCGATCGAGTATTTCCGCGAAAGTTATGGTAAGATCATGACAGAAGATGTACATCCTGCTTCTTTATTGAAGCAAGACGATACGGATGGGATGCGGAGTGGCTACGTCGTCTGAGAAGCAGCTGTCACCGGGCACGATTCTGACCGGCAAGTGGAACGGAAGAAAATATAAGTTGGAGAGGTTGCTAGGCGTCGGAGCGAACGGTCAGGTTTATCTGGCTACGTACGGACGCGCTGCCTGCGCGATAAAGCTGGGCAAGGACGTCTCCGACCTGCAGGCGGAAGCGAACATCCTCGCGTCCCTTGACCACCGGGAGAAGAAACAGCCTTTCCTGCTCGACGTGGACGACGCGATGCTAAGCGGCAATCAGGTTCCTTTCTATGTCATGCAGTACGTGCCGGGCACCGCGGTTCGCACCTATCTGCGCAAGCACGGGACGGAGTGGTTCGGGGTCATCGGCTACCGGTTATTGAGGCGTTTATCCGAGCTCCATGAGGCGGGATGGGTCTTCGGCGACATTAAGAACGACAACATCCTCGTCAGCGATTACGGGCGCATCGCCCTTGTCGATTACGGCGGCATGACCGCGAGCGGGCGGGGCATTCGCCAGTTCACCGAGATCTACGATCGGGGCTACTGGTCAGCGGGCAGCCGGACGGCCGATCCCGCCTACGACTGGTTCAGCACGGCGGTTCTATGGATTCACGCGCTCGACGAGAAGCGGCTCCTGTATCTGACCCGTACGCTGCTTCCCCAGAACCGGGATCCGGGCGAGCTGCTCGGGCTGGTGAAGTCCCATCCGAGCCTGAAGCCCTTGTCGGGCTGGTTCGAGAGAGCCTTGCACGGCCGATTCGAATCGACGCAAGAGGCGGCGGAGAGCTGGCGCGAAGCGGTTCACGCGGCGAGCGGGGCCAAGAGCCCGTCCGCGCCGAGGGTGCCCGGGTGGATGGCCGGAGTATTCGCGCTGTCCCTCCTTCTGTGCATCTCCTTGATGGCGATATGGTTGTTCAGTTGAAAGGAGTACGATGCGCAATGGACGAGCTTCTGCTCCGGTTCGAGTCCTGGACCCGGGGAGAGAAGTGGCGGAGCCCGGGAACGGCCGTCGTCGCCGCCGTGTCGGGCGGCCCGGACTCCATGGCTCTGCTCCACCTGTTGAAGTCGCTCTCGGACGGGGACGGCTTCTCTCTTATTGCCGCCCATGTGAATCATAAATTCCGCGGAGAAGAATCGGACGCGGAGGAGGCGCTGGTTCGCGGGGTCGCGAGGGAATGGGGCATTCGCTTCGAATCGGCCGCCATCGATATGCCGGCTTACATCGAAGAGTCGGGGATGAATCCGCAGGAAGCGTCCCGGGAGCGGCGGTACGAATATCTGATCGAGACGGCCCGGCGTCACGGCGCTTCCTATATCGCGCTCGGGCATCATGCCGACGACCAAGCCGAAACCGTCCTGATGCGAATCGTTCGGGGGACGGGAATCGAAGGGCTGGCAGGAATTGCCGGTACGCGCAGCGAAAAGGAATTGGAACTGATTCGCCCGCTCTTGCGTATACCCAAATGTGAACTTCTTGATTACGCGTCCCGCAATGGAATTCCCTATGCGACGGACAGCAGCAATTCGAAGAGGAAGTATTTCCGCAATGCCGTACGCCTAGACGTGCTGCCGTTTCTCGAGCGGTACAACCCGAGAATCAAAGGGGCTCTCCGCAGGTTGGCCGAGACCGCAGCCGTCGATAACGATTATATGGAACAGGAAGCCCGCAGGGCTTTCGCGGAGTCGGTCACTCGCGCAGGGGAGGGCTGGACGGTTGACCGGAGGCGGTTCTGCGGCCTCCACGTTGCTTTACAACGCAGATTGATTAAACTAATATTAAACTACGTCACGCCGCAGGCTCAGATCCTCGATTACGATGGGGTGACCGAGGCCGCGGCCGCGGTGTCCTCGGAGCAGCGGACCACGGGCAGTCTCGATATCGGGAACGGCTGGGTTCTCGTACGCGAATACGAGCGGGTCTACATAGGACCTCGGCCGCAGGCAACCGGAAGCTTCGAATATAAGGTGAACGAGTCGGATCCGGTTCTCCGGATTCCCGAAGCGCGGGCCGTCCTTCGGTTCGAGCGAACGTTCGCGGCCTGCGACAATCCGTCGGAGTACCGAACGGAGGCTTTTTTCGACGAATCGCGGCTTAAGCTTCCCTTGACCGTTCGCAATCGGAGAACGGGCGACCGATTCGAACCCATCGGATTAAACGGCTCCAAAAAAGTGCAAGATATGTTCGTTGACGCTAAGGTTCCGAAGTCCCTTAGGGATTCCGTGCCTCTCCTTGTCGACGCCCGGGGAACCGTTCTGTGGATTCCCGGATTGAGGAGATCCAGGCACGCTCTTCCGGAGAGGACGAAGCAAACGAAGCTGATGCGCGTCGCCGTCGAGACGGAGACTTAAGGCAACAATCGCCAATCCGGCGACATGAACGAAGTACAGTTATCATACCGTGTATTAATCGGATCGGGAGGTCCTCGCATTGCTGAATGACATTCAAGAAGTACTCTACTCGGAAGAAACGATTCAAACGAAAGTGAAAGAATTGGGTGCCGCCATCAGTCGCGACTATCAAGGGCGCAACCCCCTTGTTATTTGCGTGCTGAAAGGCGCCTTTATTTTTATGGCGGACTTGGCTAAGAACATCTCCGTGCCGATCGCCCTGGACTTCATGGCGGTGTCCAGCTACGGCAATTCCACCCGTTCGTCCGGAGAGGTCCGGATCGTAAAGGATCTGGACACCTCGGTCGAAGGGCGCGACGTCATCATCGTCGAGGACATCATCGACAGCGGCCTTACGCTTAGCTACATTATCGACGTTCTCGAACGCCGCAACGCGAAGTCCGTGCATGTCGTCGCCCTCTTCGACAAGCCGGGCCGCCGGACGGTGGATCTGAACGCGGACTACACCGGCTTCACGATTCCGGACGCTTTCGTGGTCGGCTACGGGCTGGATTACGCGGAGAATTACCGCAACCTGCCGTTCGTCGGCATCCTTAAGCCGGAGATCTATTCGAATTAGATTAATCTAGTTACAGGTTTCTGAACGACGGGTACTTCTATTGTGATGCCAAGACAGGCTATGGTAAAATGATGTAAGCGTGTCGAGAGGAGGTCAGGGATGAATCGTCTCATCCGCAACACAGGCTTTTATTTGCTTATATTCTTGGTGACCGTAGGTCTCGTACAGCTCTTTATCAGCAGAGGCGAGACGACGGAGGAATTGAATTACAACCAGCTTGTCGCCATCGTGCGGCAGGACAACGTTAAGGACCTTACTCTTCGTGTCGACAACGGTTCTTACCTGGTCACAGGTCATTATAAAGAAAAACCAGCCGACTCTAACAGCTCGACGTTTGGCGGACGGTTCCCTCTAGCTGACTATGCGATCCAGGATTTGACCGATACGGCCGTAGACAACGGCGCGCAAGTGAAGTTCCAGAAGATGAAGGGACAGAGCTTCTGGCTGACGTTCCTGACGTCGATTATCCCGTTCGTGATCATGTTCATCCTGTTCTTCTTCCTGATCAATCAGGCTCAGGGCGGCGGCGGCAAGGTCATGAACTTCGGGAAGAGCAAAGCCCGTCTTTATAATGAAGAGAAGAAACGGGTCACGTTCGAGGACGTGGCCGGAGCGGACGAAGAGAAGCAGGAGCTCGTCGAAGTGGTCGAGTTCTTGAAGGATCCTCGCAAGTTCGCCGCTCTCGGCGCCCGCATTCCGAAGGGCGTCCTGCTCGTCGGTCCTCCGGGTACCGGTAAGACGCTCCTCGCTCGCGCCGTAGCGGGCGAAGCCGGCGTTCCGTTCTTCAGCATCTCGGGCTCCGACTTCGTCGAAATGTTCGTCGGCGTCGGCGCGTCCCGCGTTCGCGACCTGTTCGAGAACGCGAAGAAGAACGCTCCTTGTATCATCTTCATTGACGAAATCGACGCCGTCGGCCGTCAACGGGGCGCCGGCCTCGGAGGCGGGCACGACGAGCGCGAGCAGACGCTGAACCAATTGCTCGTCGAGATGGACGGCTTCGGCGCGAACGAAGGCATCATTATCGTCGCCGCCACGAACCGCCCGGACATTCTCGATCCGGCTCTCCTGCGCCCGGGCCGTTTCGACCGTCAGATCACGGTCGACCGTCCGGACGTGAAGGGACGCGAAGCGGTGCTGAAGGTTCATGCCCGCAACAAGCCGATCAACAAGGACGTCAAGCTGGACACGATCGCCAAGCGGACGACCGGCTTCACCGGCGCCGATCTGGAGAACCTTCTGAACGAAGCGGCGCTGCTTGCGGCCCGCAAGAACAAGAAGGATATCGCGATGCAGGAAGTCGACGAAGCGATCGACCGCGTCATCGTCGGTACCGAGAAGAAGAGCCGCGTGATCAGCGATCGCGAGAAGAGAATCGTCGCTTATCACGAGACCGGTCACACGATCGTCGGCTACTTCCTGGAGCATGCCGACATGGTTCACAAGGTAACGATCATTCCGCGCGGACGCGCCGGCGGTTATGTCATCATGCTGCCGAAGGAAGACCGCATGCTCGTCACCAAGCAAGAGCTGCTCGATAAAGTAACGGGCCTGCTCGCCGGCCGCGTGGCGGAAGAGCTCTTCATCGGCGAGATCGGCACCGGCGCTTACAGCGACTTCAAGCAAGCGACGGGTATCGTTCGCAGCATGATCATGGAATACGGGATGAGCGACAAGCTTGGACCGATGCAGTTCGGCAGCTCGCAGGGACAAGTGTTCCTCGGCCGCGATCTGGGCCACGAGCAGAACTATTCCGATACGATCGCTTACGAGATCGACCAAGAGATGCAGCGCATCATTAACGAATGTTACGACAGAGCGAAGAAGCTTCTGACCGAGAAGACCGAAGAGGTTCATCTGATCGCGAAGACGCTGCTCGACGAAGAGACGCTCGAGCTCGATCAGATCAAGCGTCTGCTCGAGAAGGGCACGATCGACGGCGCGGGCGCAGGTTCGGACGAAGGAAGCTCCGAGCCGACGAGCCTGGAGCCGACCGTCGATACGCTCGGCAACGTTCGGGTCCGCATTCAGACTCGGGACGACGAAGTTTCGCCTCCGGCCCCGGACCAACGCCGCGAAGGCGAAGGCTCCGACGAAACCTGATAAGGGATTGTTTTCTACAAGATCTCCAGTTCCTGCTTAGCGGAACTGGAGATTTTTTGTTGCTCTTTATCCGCTAATAAAATGATGGGATCTCCCCCGTATTTTTTTGCCGCACAAATTGGACAAGATCAATTGACACCGCACCGCCGCAAGTGTAAATTTAGTGATAAACAACGCTGTTAGACGCTCATTTTGGATCATTATTTGTGCATATATTCACAAAGTTGACGCAAGTTGCAGCGTTATTATATTAGGGATCAGCGCCAAGAGACAGCCACCAGGCCTTGGGAGAGGGGTTAAACACAAATGGAAGCTTTGGCTTTGGAACGGAAGGCGGAGCAGAATCGCGAGCTAAAGGAACGGCTTCTGCAGCTCAAGAAGGAACGGAATGCCATTATTCTCGCCCATTATTATCAACGGGACGAAATTCAGGAAGTAGCCGATTTTCGCGGGGATTCGTTCCTGCTCGCCCAGAAGGCGGCCGAGACGGATGCGGACGTCATCGTTTTCTGCGGAGTGCACTTCATGGGAGAGAGCGCCAAGATTCTCGCGCCGAACAAGATCGTGCTCGTTCCGGACGAACGCGCCGGCTGTCCGATGGCGGACATGGTGAACCCGATCGGACTTCGGGAGATGAAGGCCAAGCATCCGAACGCCAAGGTCGTCACTTATATCAATTCCTCCGCGGACGTGAAGGCGGAAACCGATATTTGCTGCACCTCGGCCAATGCCGTGAAGGTCGTCAATTCGGTCGACGCGGACGAGATCATCTGGTGCCCCGACAAGAACCTCGGCCATTACGTTCAGCAGCAGACGAACAAGAAAATGATCATCTGGGAAGGGTACTGCAACACGCACGACATGCTCACGGTGAAGGACGTCGTCGAGATGCGGGCCAAGTATCCGAACGCCGAATTCGTCGTTCACCCGGAATGCCGCCCGGAGGTCGTCGCCATGGCGGATTTCGTCGGAAGCACGACGGGCATCCTCAAGTATTGCCGCGAATCGAAGCATAAGGAATTCATCGTCGGCACCGAGGACGGAACCGGCTACCAGCTTCGGGTCGACAGCCCGGATAAGACGTTCCACTTCGCCTCCAAGTTCCTGGTTTGTCCGAACATGAAGGTAAACAATCTCAAGAAGGTCGTTCGCGCGCTGGAAACGATGCAGCCTCAGATTCACGTGCCGAAGGACGTAGCCGATAAAGCCCGACTGTCGCTTGAGCGCATGCTGCTAGTGAAGTAGCATGCGCTACTCTCTTGATTAGGAGTCCTTATCCATGATCCCACGCTACATTGTAGATTTTCGAATGGACGAATTGCCTACGGTAGAGACGGACGTTATCGTGATCGGAGCCGGCATCGCCGGCTTGTATACGGCCATCCAGTCGAGCAAGAACAATCGGGTGCTCATGATCACCAAGAAGTCGCTGTTCGACAGCAACACAAGGTATGCCCAAGGAGGCATCGCCGCCGTCATCTCCGATGACGATTCGCCGGAGTTCCATCGTCAGGATACCCTTATCGCCGGCGTGGGCCTATGCGATCCGGAAGCGGTCGACGTTCTTGTCCATGAAGGCCCTAACGGCGTTCAGGAGCTGATCGATCTGGGAACCATCTTCGACGAAGAGGATGGCCATCTCGCTCTGACGAAGGAAGGCGCTCACAGCCAACGCCGGATTCTTCATGCCAATGGGGACGCGACCGGCTACGAGATCGTGCGCGCTCTCGCCATGAAAGCGAAGGAGATGCCGGAGATCGAGCTCTGGGAGGATCATTTCGTTCTGGATCTGCTGACGGATAACGGAGAATGCCGCGGCGCGCTCGTCCAGAAGGCGGACGGATCGCGGGTCGTCGTCCGCGGCAAAGCGGTCGTCTTGTGCAGCGGGGGTACCGGGCAGCTTTATCGCTATACGACCAATCCGGACGTCGCTACCGGAGACGGGATCGCGATGGCTTACCGCGCGGGAGCGGTCATTCGGGACATGGAGTTCATCCAGTTCCATCCGACTTCGCTCTGTTATCCGGGCGCGCCGCGCTTCCTAGTCTCGGAGGCCGTTCGCGGAGAAGGCGCTTATCTGCGCAACATTCGCGGGGAACGGTTCATGGAGAAGTATCATCCGCAGCTGGAGCTCGCGCCGCGCGACGTGGTGGCGAGAGCGATCGTGAGCGAGATGGAGGAGACGAACTCCACGTTCGTTTATATCGACATTACTCACGAGACTCCCGAGCTGATCAAGCATCGTTTTCCGACGATTTACGAGACCTGCCTCAGCTACGGATTGGACATGACGACGGATTGGATTCCCGTGGCTCCGGCTGCCCATTATACGATGGGCGGGGTAAGAACGGATCTGCATGGGGAGACCAATATCAAGAGATTATTCGCTTGCGGGGAAGTGTCGTCGACGGGCGTTCACGGGGCGAACAGGCTTGCCAGCAATTCCTTATCCGAAGCGCTCGTATTCGGACGCCGAATTGTGGATAGAATTAATCAATTGCCGGAGGCCGATAACAAGCCGCTCCCGGACAACGACGGGCGGCGCAATCTGCCTCCGATGGGCACGTTCATCGAGCGCCGTCTGAAGCTGCAGAAGGTCATGGTTCGCTATGTCGGCCTTCGCCGCAATGCCAAAGGCCTCGCGAAGGGGCTTGAGGAGCTCAAACGCCAGCTTCCGATTTTCCAATCCGCCTTGCTGAGGCGCGAGGAGCTGGAGTTCGCCAACCTGCTGACCTGCGCGATTCTGACGACGTCCGCCGCAATCTCGAGGGAAGAAAGCCGCGGGGCTCATTATCGGGAGGACTTCCCGAACCGCGATGACGCGCATTGGCAGAAGCATACGATTCTGGAGAGAGATAAAGCGATCAGCGAGGAGGTTCTAGGCAATGTTTGAACGGGAGAGCGACTGGAGAATCGGAGGTCCGGCCAAGGAAGCGGTTCGCGGACAGATCCGGGCGTGGCTCGCGGAGGATATCGGGGGCGGCGACGTCACGACGATGGCGACCGTTCCCGAAGGTCAGCAGTCCAAAGCGATCATACATGCGAAGGCTTCCGGAGTGATCGCGGGAATTCCCGTCGCCCGAATGGTGTTCGAAGTCGTGGATCCGTCCCTGGTCTTCGAAGCGAAGGTAAGCGATGGAGATCAAGTCGAGAAGGGAAAGGTCCTGGCGATCGTCGAAGGCTCCTCGCACAGCATCCTGACGGGCGAGAGGCTTGCGCTCAACCTTCTGCAGCGGATGTCGGGGATCGCTACCGTTACCCGCGTCTATGCCGATGCGGCCGAAGGCTTCCCCGCCCGGATCGCGGACACCCGCAAGACGACGCCGGGCCATCGGACGCTGGAGAAGTACGCGGTCCGAATCGGCGGCGGCTACAACCATCGCTTCGGCCTGTACGACGCGGTCATGATCAAGGACAACCATATCAAGGCGGCGGGAGGAATTCCGGAGGCCGTTGCGGCGGCCAAGGCTAGGGTCCCGCACACGATGAAGATCGAAGTCGAAGCGGAATCGCTTGAGCAAGCCTTGGAAGCGGCCCGGGCCGGAGCGGACATCATCATGTTCGACAACATGAGCCCGGCGGCCATGAAGGAAGCGGCCGTTCAAGTTCGAGGAATCGCTTCCCGCGTCATTCTCGAAGCTTCCGGCGGCGTTCGTCCGGAACGGGTTCGGGAGATTGCCGCGAGCGGAGTGGACGTTATCTCCGTCGGCGGTCTGACGCATTCGTTCCAAGCGCTCGACATCAGCTTGGATCTTAACGAGAAGAAGGGGGCCTCCCTGTGATTCTTGTCGTCGATGTCGGCAATACGAATATCGTTCTCGGCTTGTACGAAGGACGCAAGCTGAGGGAGCATTGGAGACTGAGCACGAATCGGTCTTCGACGGTGGACGAATACGGGATTCTTCTGCGGAACCTGTTCAGCATCGCCGGAGTGACCGCGGACGATATCGAAGGAGTGATCCTGTCCAGCGTCGTCCCTCCGCTGATGTCCACGATGGAGCGGCTGTTCCGCAAGTACGCCGGGCACGAGCCGCTGATCGTCGGACCGGGGATCAAGACGGGATTGAACATCCGGTACGAGAATCCGAAGGAGATCGGCGCGGACCGGATCGTCAACGCGGTAGCCGGTATCGAGATGTACGGTTCTCCGCTCGTCGTGGTCGATTTCGGGACGGCGACAACCTTCGATTATATCGATGCGTCGGGTACGTACCAGGGCGGAGTGATCATGCCGGGGATCGGGATCTCGGCCGAAGCGCTTTATATGAGAGCTTCCAAGCTGCCTCGGATCGAGCTGTCGAAGCCGCGTCAGGTCATCGGCAAGAACACGGTGGCCGCGATGCAGTCGGGCATTATTTTCGGCTATGCCGGGCAAGTGGACGGGATCGTCAATCGCATTCGCAAGGAACATAACATTGCGCCTAAAGTGGTCGCCACGGGCGGCCTCGCCGAGATGATCGCTTCGGAGACGGAGAGAATCGACGTGGTCGACCCGATGCTGACGCTGGAAGGCCTTCGCATCATATACGAACGGAACGTGCGCTCTTCGGAGGATGCTTAACGCGGGGCATGAAGGGAGTTACAGAGAATGGAATTGAAGGATGAATTGGTGCGAGGCACCGCCTGGAACGGCGCCATCCGCGTCTTCGCCGCGCGCACGACCGCGCTCGTCGGCGAGATGCAGCGCCGGCACGACACTTACCCCACGGCTACGGCCGCTCTAGGCAGAACGGCGACGGCCGCCGCGATGATGGGAGCCATGCTCAAGGGGGAAGAGAAGCTGACCGTGCAGGTCAAGGGAGACGGCCCGATCGGCCAGATCGTCGTCGACGCGACCGCATCCGGGCAGGTAAGGGGCTATGCGGATTTCCCTCACGTCCACCTGCCGAGCAATCCGCAAGGCAAGCTTGACGTCGCCGGAGCGGTAGGGCATACGGGATACCTGCACGTGACGAAGGATCTCGGGCTCAAGGAACCTTATCGGGGAAGCATTCCGCTCATTTCGGGCGAACTGGCGGAAGACTTCACTTATTATTTCGCTTCTTCCGAGCAGACGCCGTCCGCTGTCGGATTGGGCGTTCTGGTCGATACGGACAATTCGGTCCTGCATGCCGGCGGCTTCATTGTCCAAGTCATGCCGGGAATCGAAGAAGAGCAATTGGTTCGTCTCGAGAAGGCGATCGCCGGGATGCCTCACGTCACGGCATTGCTGGATCAAGGAGAGGATGCGGTCGGCATCTTGAAGTTCCTTGTCGGAGACGACCTGACCATACACGAGACGATCGAGCCGGTCTTCGAATGCTTCTGCTCGCGCGAACGGGTGGAGAGGACGTTGGTCAGCCTAGGCCGGGAAGAGCTCCGGAAGCTGATCGACGAGGACGGACATGCGGAAGTGAAATGCCACTTCTGCAACGAGGATTATCGCTTCGAGGCTTCCGAGCTCGAAGAGATTCTGAAGAAAGCGACATTATGACCATGAAGCAGACGAATCGGCGCATGGGACCGATCGTTCTGCTCGCCCTCTCGTGGGTATTGCTCTGCGTGGCGGGTTGTTCGACGGGGAAAGCCGAGTCTTCCCCTACCGACTCCGCGCCTTCGGATACGTCTCCCTCCGGCGGACCGGACGGCTTGAACGAGCCGGTCGCCGTCGTCGGAGGGACGCCGATCTCCAGGCAGCAGTTGATCGACCAACTGCTCGTAAGCTACGGGGGGCAGACGCTCCGAACCCTCATGCTTTGCATAGCGGTCGACCGAGAGGCGGAAGAGAAGGGGATCGAGGTTACGGAAGACGACATCGCGGCGGAACTGCGCAGAATGAGCCAAGGGTACGACAGCGAGGAGCAGTTCTATGCTTCGATGCTGGAGCAGCTCGGCATGGGACGGGAAGAGGTTCGACGCGATGTCGTCTATCGATTGAAGCTGGAACAGCTGGCGATTCTGCCGGTAACGGTCTCCGACGAGGAGATCGATTACTACCTCGAGGAGCACAAGGACGAATTCGGCCCTCGAACGGAGCTGAGAATTTCCCATATCGTCTTGCCGAGCGGCGACGTCGCCGAGGAGGCTCTCGGAAAGCTGAAGAACGGAGAAGAGTTCTCGGCGCTTGCGCTTGAATACTCGACCGACGAGTTCACTGCGGACTCGGGAGGGGATCTCGGCTGGGTATCGACCAGGGATCCGTTCGTGGCGCCCGACGTGCTGAGCACGGCCGAGAGCCTGGACGTCGGGCAATCGGCAGGTCCCATCGAGACGGAGAACGGCTTCGAGCTCATTCAGCTGACGGGACGGAACGTCGTCCAGGCGGTAGACTCCGACGAGGCCCGCAAGCAGGCGCATCGCGAGCTGGCTCTTCAGAAATCCGTGTCGATGTCGGACCTGGAGGAGCAGCTGTTGGTCAAATACGAGGCGCGGATTCTGCAATCGGGCTTGCAGCTGCCAACCCCATAGAGATCGGGAGAACGCTTCTCCAGGTCTCTTTTTTACATAGATCGGAGCCGGCCTTGGAACCGCCTACAAATTCGATCAATTAGAACGACCAGCTATTGACAATTGATCCGCGCGTTTGATAAGATGAACGTAGTGTAAAAGCCGAGAGAATTAGTCGGAATAACAGCAGCGGGGCGGCGTTCGGCCGCACCATATCTGGGAGGGAATTCTGTCATGGCAAGAATCGTACAGAACGTCACGGATCTGATCGGCGATACGCCGCTAGTGCGGTTGAACCGCATCGTTCCGGAAGGAAGCGCCGAAATCTACGTTAAGCTTGAATATCAGAATCCGGGTTCCAGCGTTAAGGATCGGATCGCGATCAGCATGATCGAGGTTGCCGAGCAAGAAGGCAAGCTGAAGCCGGGCGACACGATCGTCGAGCCGACCAGCGGCAACACGGGTATCGGCCTGGCGCTCGTCGCCGCTGCGAAGGGATACCGCGCTATCCTCGTTATGCCGGAGACGATGAGCTTGGAGCGCCGCAACCTGCTTCGCGCTTATGGAGCGGAGCTCGTTCTGACTCCGGGATCCGAAGGCATGAACGGCGCCGTCAAGAAGGCGGAAGAGCTGGTTGCCGAGAACCCTAGCTACTTCCTGCCGCAACAGTTCAAGAACCCGGCGAACCTGAAGATTCACCGCGAGACGACGGGTCCGGAGATCGTGGAAGCGATCAACTCCTTCGACGGCAAGCTGGACGCGTTCGTGGCCGGTATCGGCACGGGCGGCACGATCTCCGGAGCGGGCGAAGTCCTGAAGAAGAGCTTCCCGAACATCAAGATCGTGGCCGTTGAACCGGCTGCTTCCCCGATCCTGTCGGGCGGCAAGCCAGGTCCTCATAAGATCCAAGGGATCGGCGCGAACTTCGTGCCGGACATCCTGAACCGCGAAATCTACGACCAAGTCATTACGGTCGAGAACGAGGAAGCTTTCGAAACGGCCCGCACGGTGGCCAAGAAGGAAGGCCTTCTGGTCGGCATCTCTTCCGGCGCCGCTATTTATGCCGCTCTTAAGGTGGCTAAGGAGCTTGGCGCAGGCAAGCGCGTCGTCGCTATCGTTCCTTCCAACGGCGAACGCTATCTGAGCACTCCGCTGTTCAACTTCGAGAACTAATTCTCTGTCGTGATCGGAAACCCGGTTCGCAGCAGCAGCTGCGGATCGGGTTTTTCTGTTATCGCAAGCAGTTACGCGCAGGATGTCTGTGCATAATGTGCACAAGCTGTGGATAACTGTGGGGATAAAGTGGACAATTCGGCCCCCGCAATCGTGGATTGTGCAGCGGACAAGATCGGTTATAATTAGTTCAATCGTCAAGAACGGGAAGAAGGCCACCGGTAGGAGGACAAGCGTGAGAGAGGTAACTGTAACCTGGTTGGAGCATTGGCTGAGATGGGGCGAGGAGAATCTCCGTCTCCCGGAAGGGCAGGCGTACACGAGACTTCCGATGATCAAACGGTATCCGCTCGGGAGTGGCGAGGATCGAATCCTTCTTTGGAAGCGGGCATGGGAGTCGGCGGACGAGCACGCCTTCGTCCTGGAGAGCGGCAAAGGCGGAAGATACACGTACCTCGGCCTTCGTCCCGACTCGATCGTCAGAGGTCGGGGAGGAGAGGGAGTGGCGTTCACCCCTCGAGGCGGGAGCGGGGAAAGCGAGAAGATAACCGGCAAGCCGCTCCCCATTCTCAGAGACTGGTTAGGGAAGCATCGGTCCCCGAAGGCCGAAGGGGCTCCTCCCTTCTCCGGAGGCGCTGTCGGTTATCTCAGCTACGACGTCGCCAGGTCCTTGGAGAGGCTGCCGGAGCTCGCGGCGGACGACCTGAAGCTGCCCGAGTACGCTTTCCTTCTGGTCAATGAGGTATGGATCCTCGATCATGAGCGGTCGGAGCTGGTCTGCGCTCTCCATCACCCGATCCCGAGCACCGCATGGGCCTATCCGGAGGAGCTGGCTAAGCTCTACGAGGAAGCCTCTTCGCTTGTGGATAAGATGAAGGAAGAATGGGATTATTTTGCGGCTATCGCGGAAGAGGAGACGGCGACGAGTCAGGTCGCGAAGATGAAAAAAGCGCTGGCGGAAGATTTGCTGCAGATGGACATCGAGGGGTACGCGGGGATTCGCACGGCGATGACGAAGGAGCGGTTCAAGGAAGCGGTTCTCGCCGTGCAGAGATACATTTCGCAGGGCGACGTCTTCCAGGTGAACCTGTCGCTTAGACAGAGCCGCCCGATCGTCTCGCGTCCCGACGAGCTGTATGAATGGCTGAGGCTCGTGAATCCGTCTCCTTACATGGGGTACGTGCAGTTCCCCGATTTCCAGCTCGTCTCGGCATCGCCGGAGCTGCTCGTGAAGCTGGACGGAGACCGGATGAGCGCAAGGCCGATCGCCGGCACGAGAAGACGCGGCCGAACGCCCGATGAGGATGCGGGGCTCGCGGAGGAGCTGCTCGCCAGCGAGAAAGAACGGGCCGAGCACATCATGCTGGTCGATCTGGAGCGCAACGACCTGGGGCGCGTCGCCGAGTACGGGACGGTGCACGTTCCGGAGCTGCTGACGATCGAACGCTATTCGCACGTGATGCACCTCGTGTCGCAGGTGGAGGGCAAGCTCGCCTCCGGCAAGGATGCCTTCGATCTGATCGCGGCCGCCTTCCCGGGCGGCACGATTACCGGCGCTCCCAAAATCCGCACCATGGAAATCATCGAGGAACTGGAGCCGGTACGGCGCGGGCCTTACACCGGTTCGCTCGGATGGATTGACTATGCCGGGAATATGGAATTTAATATTATAATAAGAACGATAGCGGTCCAAGACGGCGTCTGCCATATTCAGGCGGGCGCGGGCATCGTCATCGACTCGGACCCGGAGCGGGAATTCTACGAATGCTTGAACAAGGCCAAGGCGCTCTGGAAGGCGGTACAGTACGGAGAAAGGCAGCAGGAAGAGGCGCAGGACGCCCGAATCGGCTGACCCGTAGGGAGGAAACGGTATGATTCTGGTTATCGACAACTACGATTCGTTCACTTATAACCTGGTGCAATACTTGGGAGAGCTGGGCGAAGAGATCAAGGTATACCGCAACGACGAGATCGACCTGGACGGAATCGCCGCGCTCAAGCCGGACCACATTCTGATCTCGCCCGGGCCTTGCACGCCGAACGAAGCGGGAGTGAGCCTCGGCCTCATCGAGCGCTTCAAGGGCGAGATTCCGATCTTCGGCGTCTGCCTTGGCCATCAATCGATCGGACAGGCCTTCGGCGGCGACGTCGTTCGCGCCGGGAAGCTGATGCACGGCAAGACCTCGGAGATTACTCACGACGGCAAGACGATCTTCAGCGGCGTCGAATCGCCGTTCACCGCCACGCGGTACCACTCCCTTGTGGTGAAGAGAGAGACGCTGCCGGATTCCCTCGAGATCAGCGCGGAGAGCGAAGACGGGGAGATCATGGGCCTTCGGCATAAGCAATACGTGGTCGAAGGCGTTCAGTTCCATCCCGAATCGATCATGACGGACAACGGCCTGACGATCCTTCGCAATTTCTTGGCTTATAAGTCGGGTATGAGAGCATGAAGGTACAGCTCGATGGACAATTAATGAACAGCGAGGAAGCCGTGATCTCCGTCCATGATCACGGCTTCCTCTATGGGATGGGCCTGTTCGAGACCTTCCGCACTTACGAAGGGGAGCCGTGGCTGCTGGAGTGGCATGCCGAGAGGCTGGCCGAGGGCTGCGAGGCGCTCGGGATCCGATATGCGCCGAATGTCGACCACATGAGGAGCTCGGTGGCGAGGCTGATCGAAGCCAACGGACTGCAGGACCGGGACGCCTATATTCGCTGGTCGGTCTCGGCCGGCATCGGCGCGGTCGGCCTCCCGGCGGAGCCTTATCGGAAGCCGACGGAGATCGTGTACGCGAAGCCTCAGGCGGCCGACGAGCCGGAGGAGCGGAGCGGCAAGCCGCTGCGGCTGCTGAAGCTGCGCCGGAGCGAACCGGAAGCGGACGTCAGGTTGAAATCCTTCCATTATATGAATAATATTCTCGCGAAGCGCGAGCTCGCGTCCGGAGGAGCGGTTCCGGGCACGGAGGGACTGTTCTTGAACGCGGCGGGCCATGTCGTGGAAGGGATGGTCAGCAACGTGTTCTGGTTTCGAGGCGATACCCTCTGCACGCCTTCCTTGGGTTGCGGTCCGCTCGCCGGGGTAACTAGAAGATATGTGATTCGGCTGGCGAAGGCTCAAGGCTGGCGAGTGGAGGAAGGCGCTTATGCTTGGGAGGAGCTCCTTCGGGCGGAGGAAGCGTTCGTCACCAGCTCCATCCAAGAACTCGTGCCCGTAATCCGTCTGGAAGACGCGGACGGCAAGGTTCAGGGGGACATCCGCATGGATAAGCCGGGAGAGCGCACTTTTAAGCTGATGCAGGAATACCGATCGGCCGCAACGAAAGGACGGATGCGAGCATGAAGCCGATTTTCCACAAGAGAAAATACGAATTTCCCGACGGATTGAGCCTGGAGCTCGGACATCGCACGCTTATCATGGGAATTCTGAATATTACGCCGGATTCCTTCTCGGACGGAGGCAGCTACATGGACGTGGATGCGGCCGTCGAGCGGGCGCGACGGATGGAGGAAGAAGGCGCGGACCTGATCGACATCGGAGGAGAATCGACCCGTCCCGGGCATGAGCCCGTATCGGCGGAAGAAGAGATTCGCCGTATCGTTCCGGTTATCCAAGCGGTTCGCGAGCAGGTGAAGCTTCCGATCAGCGTCGATACGTACAAGCCGGAGACGGCGCGCGCGGCGCTGGAAGCAGGCGCCCACATTCTCAACGATATATGGGGTTTTAAGCAAGATCCCCAGATGGCCGCGGTGGCGGCCGATTACGGCTGCCCCGTCATTCTCATGCATAACCGACGGGTGCGGGACTACTTGGACTTCGTGCCGGACGTCCTCGCGGATCTGCAAGGCAGCCTGGACCGGGCCAAGGCGGCGGGCGTCGCGCCCGAGAACATCTGGCTCGATCCGGGCATCGGCTTCGCCAAGGATTACGACGAGAACCTGGAGCTGATGGGCCATCTGGACAAGATCGTCGCTTTAGGATATCCGGTTCTGCTCGCGACTTCCCGCAAGCTTTTTATCCGCACGGTTCTGGGACTTCCGGCCGGCGACGTCGTGGAAGGGACGAACGCGACGACCTCGATCGGCATCCTGCAAGGCTGCCAGATGGTTCGGGTGCATGACGTGAAGCAGGCGGTCCGAACCGCCCGAATGACCGATGCGATCGTATACAGGCAAGCGGCGAAGGGGGATGAATAAGATGGATCGGATGATTCTGAAGCGGATGGTGTTTTTCGGGTATCATGGCGTTATTCCGGAGGAAAATAGGCTGGGACAGAAATATATCGTCGATCTCGATCTGCGCTTGGACCTCTCCCGCGCGGCGGCCAGCGACGACGTGGAGGACACGGTCAACTATGCGGAGGTTCATGCTCTCGTGAAGGGGATCGTGGAAGGTCCCGCGGTCAAGCTGATCGAGACGCTCGCAGGAAACATTGCAAGCGCGTTGCTCGGTACGTATACTAGTATCCATGAAGCAACCGTCTCGGTAACGAAGCCGAATCCTCCTTTCGACATTACGTTCGACGGAGTGACGGTGGAGCTTCGAAGAACGCGGGAGATGGCCGGCAATGCCGTTCCCGCAGAGGATTGAAGTCGCGATGCACTTGGCCTATGTGGCGCTGGGCGCCAACCTTGGAGATAGAGAATCGACGTTAAGGGAATCGATTCGCCGGCTAGGAGACACGGACGGGGTCGAGATCGTTCGGGTGTCGAACCTATACGAGACAGACCCCGTCGGATTTACCGATCAGCCTGCTTTTCTGAATATGGCCGTCTCGCTTCGAACGAGCCTCCCGCCGGCGGAGCTTCTGCGGCGGCTGCTTCAAGTCGAGAACGAGCTCGGACGGGTGAGAACGATCCGGTGGGGACCCCGCACGGTCGATCTGGATCTATTGCTGTACGAGGGAGTTGTCCTGGACACGCAGGAGCTGACGCTTCCGCACCCCCGCATGCAGGAACGGGCCTTCGTGCTCGTACCGCTTCAGGACGTTTGGCTGCCGGAGAGCGGGCTTTTCCCCTGCGAGGAGCTCGTGACGGACGAGGCCAGGCGGAAGGAAGGAATTCTATTATGGAAGCTCTGGGAGACAGAGCTTTAAACCGAGAGGAGTTGCCGCCATGCTGAAGATCGGCGACATCGAAATGAATAACAAAGTGGTGCTGGCGCCGATGGCAGGCGTCTGCAACCCCGCTTTCCGGTTGATCGCGAAGGAGTTCGGCTGCGGACTCGTCTGCGCGGAGATGGTCAGCGACAAAGCGATCCTGCACGGGAATCAGCGCACGCTGGAAATGCTCTATGTGGACGAGAGGGAGAAACCGCTGAGCTTGCAGATTTTCGGAGGGGATAAGGAGTCGTTGACCGAGGCCGTCCGCTTCGTCGATCGCAACACGAACGCGGACATCATCGACATCAACATGGGCTGCCCCGTGCCGAAAGTCACGAAGTGCGACGCGGGAGCACGTTGGCTGCTCGACCCGAACAAGATTTACGAGATGGTCTCCTATGCGGTCGACGCCGCGAAGAGCAAGCCGGTCACGGTCAAGATGAGAATCGGCTGGGACGACGAGCACATCTTCGCGGTCGAGAACGCCCAGGCCGTGGAACGCGCCGGCGGGGCCGCCGTCAGCGTGCATGGCAGAACCCGGGAGCAGCTGTATACGGGCACCGCAAACTGGGATATTATAAAGGACGTTAAGGAAGCCGTATCCATTCCGGTTATCGGCAACGGCGACGTGTTCTCCCCGGAGGACGCGGAACGCATGCTGAAGCATACCGGCGTGGACGGCGTCATGATCGGACGCGGCGCGCTCGGCAACCCATGGATGCTGTACCGCACCGTTCATTACCTGACGACCGGGGAGCTGCTTCCGGAGCCGGATGCCGGAGAGAAGATCCGCATCGCCTTGCTGCACATGGATCGCCTGATCAACCTGAAAGGCGAAGGCCAAGCGGTTCGGGAGATGCGCAAGCACCTCGCTTGGTACCTGAAGGGACTTCCGGACGCGGCTCGCGTGAAGAACGAGATCATGGACATGACGTCCCGCGCGGCCGTCGCGAAGAGACTGGACGAATATGTAGAGTCTCTTAAGGAAGAAGCCGAAGCGGGCGGTCCGGAGCAAGGCGAGGCCCTAGTCCATTAAGACTAGTCCGACTCCATATGGGGGCTTTTCCGCTAATTGACATTTTCCAGGGGTTGAAATATAATCTTTAACAATATTCGCGACCCGCGACTTAGAGTTGTCCGTACAATCAAGTGTCATGTCAACGGTTAAGCGCCATATATTGAGTAGCAACGGATTGCTTGGTTGCGGCAGCAACCTAAATGCGATAGGAGCTGCAGCCAATCCGTGCCCGGCACGGAAATCATACCTTTGACAGGAGATCGGTGAGATGAGCGACAAGGAAGTCCTTTTGACTCCAGATGGGCTTAAACGGCTCGAAGAAGAGCTGGAGAACCTTAAATCGGTCAAACGCCGCGAGGTGGCCGAACGGATTAAAGTAGCGATTGGTTACGGAGATATCAGCGAGAATTCGGAATACGAAGACGCCAAGAACGAACAAGCTTTTATCGAAGGGCGTATCATTACTCTCGAGAAGATGCTTCGGAACGCCAGAATCATCAATAACGACGAGATTGACCTCGACACGGTAAGCATCGGGTCCACCGTCGTGGTAGAGGATCTGGAATTCGGCGACGTGGTGGAATACACCATCGTGGGAACGGCGGAATCCGATCCGCTGCAGAACAAGATCTCCAATGAAAGCCCAGTGGGCAAAACGATCATCGGCAAGAAGAAGGGCACGGTTGTCGAAGTCAACGTTCCAGCGGGCATCATTCAATACAAAATCGTCGATATCAAAAAGTAAGCCATCAGCCTTGCAACATCAACGGGCGGTCAGCGGGACGTCTTGAACGGCCTCTGATCGCTCTTATGATTGAAAAAGCTTCCTTGGGAAGCTTTTTTGCACGATTTCGAGCGATTTCCGTGTACAATGGGATTATGGCTAGGCTATATAGGTTGGAGGGAATCACCATCATGGATCAAGAAAATCAGAATCAGAACGAAGCGGCCGAGCTCAGCGAACTGCTGCAGATACGCCGCAACAAGCTGGACGAGCTGCGCAAGCTGGGCATCGACCCGTTCGGCGTCAAGTTCGACCGCACGCACGAAGCGGGCCCTATTCTCGCCGAGTATTCGGAGCTGTCCACCGAGGAGCTGGACGAGAAGGCGGTGCCGGTTCGGGTGGCGGGGCGGATCATGCAGAAGCGTTCGATGGGCAAGGCCTCGTTCGCGCATATTCAGGACCTGAGCGGCAAAATCCAAATCTACGTACGCGCGGACTCCGTGCCGGAGGACAAGTATAAAGCGTTCAACATTCTGGACATCGGCGACATTATCGGCGTGACCGGCGTCGTCTTCAAGACCAAGACCGGCGAGACTTCCATCAAGGTGGACGATCTCGAGGTTCTGACGAAGTCGCTGCTTCCTCTGCCGGACAAGTTCCATGGTCTTAAGGACGTCGAGACCCGTTATCGTCAGCGGTACGTCGACCTCATCGTGAATCCCGAGGTTCAGAAGACGTTCATCACCCGCTCGAAGATCATTCAATCGATGCGCCGTTATCTGGACGGGCTGGGCTATCTGGAAGTCGAGACGCCTACCCTTCATGCTATCGCGGGCGGAGCGGCGGCTAAGCCGTTCATCACGCATCACAACGCTCTGGACATGCAGCTCTACATGCGGATCGCGATCGAGCTTCATCTAAAGCGTTTGATCGTCGGCGGCATGGAGAAGGTGTACGAGATCGGCCGCGTGTACCGCAACGAAGGCATCTCGACCCGCCACAATCCGGAGTTCACGCTGCTGGAGCTGTACGAGGCTTATGCCGACTACGAGGATATCATGCAGCTGACCGAGAACCTGATCGTGCATTTGGCGCAAGAGGTACTCGGCACGAAGAAGATCACCTACCAAGGCCAAGAAGTCGATCTGGAGACGCCATGGCGCCGCGAATCGATGACCTCGCTTGTCGAGAAGGCGGTCGGCATCGACTTCACGAAGGTCACGTCCGACGAAGAAGCTCATCGCCTGGCGAAGGAGCACAAGGTTCCGGTCGAGCCGCACATGACGTACGGCCATATCGTCAACGCGTTCTTCGAGACGTTCGTCGAGCATACGCTCATTCAGCCGACGTTCGTGACGGGTCATCCGGTCGACATCTCGCCGCTTGCTAAGAAGAGCGAGAAGGATCCTCGCTTCACCGATCGCTTCGAGCTGTTCATCGTGGCGCGCGAGCACGCGAACGCGTTCTCCGAGCTGAACGATCCGATCGACCAGCGCGAGCGCTTCGCGGCTCAGATGGTGGAGAAGGCCGCCGGCAACGACGAAGCCCAAGACCTCGACGAGGACTTCATCCGCGCGCTGGAGTACGGCCTGCCGCCGACCGGCGGTCTCGGCATCGGGATCGACCGTCTGATCATGCTCCTGACGGACGCGCCTTCCATCCGCGACGTGCTGCTGTTCCCTCATATGCGGGAATCGGACTAAGAATGGACCTAAGATTATAGTAGATTCGCAAGCCCGATCGGCAGACCGGCCGCAGCTCTTTAGAGTTGCGGCCGGTTGTCTTTAAAGGACTCTCTGATTTCTTTTGAATTATTTTAGTTTAGGGGGTTGCGTTCGGGTGGGCGGCTGTGATATATTATTTGAGTCGCCGCTGAGCGGTGGCCGAGAAAGAAACGAAACAAACTTGTTCCTTGAAAACTGAACATCGAGCGTAATGAAATAAAGTCGAGCGAGAGCTTCGGTTCTTGCGAGACAAACCAGCAGTACAGAACGAGCCTTCAAGGTTCTTCAGATGTTGGACATTTTGACTCTCGGGATTTCCTCTGGAAACCCTGCCGTCAAAAGTCCTTTT
>NZ_JACJVQ010000025.1 GCF_014212135.1 Cohnella thailandensis | reverse complement strand
TCCCTGAAGCTGTTCGTCGTCCTCTCCAAGGCGTACAAGTCGATCATGGACAGCGCCGTGAAGGACATGAAGAAGCACGGGCTGTCGGCGACGGAGTTCACGGTGATGGAGCTGCTGTTCCACAAGGGCCGGATTCCGCTGCAGCAGATCGGCGACAAGATCCTGGTCACCAGCGGCAGCATCACGTACAACATCGACAAGCTGGAGAACCGCGGGCTGCTGAGAAGGGTTCCGAGCCCGGACGACCGCCGCGTCACCTTCGCGGAGATCACCGAAGAAGGAACGAAGCTGTTCGAGCAAGTGTTCCCGAGCCATGCCGAAGCGATCGACCGCCTGATGAGCGGCCTTACGCTCGAGGAGAAGAAGCTGGCGATCGACCTGATCAAGAAGCTTGGCCTTAAGGCGCAGATGGGGTAGGCGGCGCCGCTTCTCGGCTCTAAAGTCTTAAATTAAAGAAAATAAAATTAAAGAAAAATGGAGGAATTCAAAATGAACAAGCAAACCGCAGGCATCCACCACATCACTTCTTTCGTCAGAGACCCGCAGGAGAACGTAGATTTCTACTCCGGCGTTCTGGGCCTGAGAATGGTGAAGAAAACGATCAACTTCGACGCTCCGGAAGTGTACCACCTGTACTTCGGCAACGAGATGGGCAGCCCGGGCACCGCGATGACGTTCTTCCCGTCGCCGGGCTCCCGCATCGGCCAGGTCGGCGGCGGCCAAGTCGGCTACACCTCGTTCGCGGTGCCAAGCGGCACGTTCGCCTTCTGGGAAGAGCGCCTCGCGAAATTCGGCGTCGAAACGAAGAAGAACGAGCGCTTCGGCGAGACGTTCCTGCAATTCAAGGACCCGGACGGCTTGCAGCTGGAGATCGTCGAACGCGAGGAAGGCAAGGCAAGCCAGTGGTCGTTCGGCGGCGTTTCCGCCGAGAAGGCGATCAAGGGCTTCGCGGGCGCCCAGCTCTACAGCGTGAATCCGGCGAAGACGATGGACACCTTGACGAACGTGCTCGGCCTGACGAAGGTCGGCGAAGAGAACGGCCTCGTTCGCTTCCGCTCGATCGGCGACATCGGCAACGTGATCGACATCAACGCCGAGCCGATGGGCTGGGGAGCCGGCGGCGCCGGAACGGTGCACCATATCGCGTGGAGAGCGAAGAACGACGACGACCACAAGAACTGGAGAGTGCACGTCGAGCAGGGCGGCTTCCATCCGACGCCGATCGTCGACCGCCAATACTTCAACGCGCTGTACTTCCGCGAGCAAGGCGGCATCCTGTTCGAGATCGCGACCGACACTCCCGGATTCGACAACGACGAGCCGTTCGAGCATCTGGGCGAGAAGCTGCAGCTTCCGGCTTGGTACGAGAAGCACCGCCAGCTGATCGAAGACAACCTGATTCCGATCGAAGTCCGCGTGCTGAAGGAGGATCGATAAGCATGAGCATGAAGCATCTTTTCGAGCCGGCCAAGACGCCGAATGCCCCGACGCTGGTGCTGTTCCACGGCACGGGAGGGACGGAGAGAGATCTCCTCCCTCTTGCGGGGAGGATCGATCCGAACGCCGCCGTCCTGTCGGTAAGAGGCAATGTTCTGGAGAACGGCATGCCGAGGTTTTTCCGCCGGCTGGCGGAGGGCGTGTTCGACGAGGAGGACCTCAAGCTCCGCACGAAGGAGACGTACGACTTCCTAATCGACGCGGCGAAGGAATACAAGCTGGATCGAAGCAGCTTCGTCGCGATCGGCTATTCCAACGGCGCGAACATCGCGGGAAGCCTGCTGTTCCACTACCGAGACGCGTTCCGCAAAGCGATCCTGCATCACCCGATGGTGCCTCTGCGCGGGCTGAAGCTGCCGGATCTAAGCAGAGTATCCGTCTTCATCGGCGCCGGAACGAACGATCCGATCTGCGCGCCGCAGGAGACGGAGGAGCTGGGGGCGCTGCTCACGGGAGCCGGAGCGAGCGTCGAGGTTCATTGGGAGCGGTACGGGCACCAATTGACGGGCTCGGAGGTTCAGGCTGCGGCTAACTGGTACCAAGGCGGGAAATAAGGGAAAGAGACGGGCGGATGGACGCCTGTCTCTTTTTTTTCAGAAAATAGAAATAAAGAATAAACCGCCCTCCTTGGAAGGCGGTTCATTTAACCTGCTCAGAAATAAAAAAGTTCGAGCCCGATCGTGCTGAACGGGGCGGCCGGCAGGTCGAGCAGCGTCTGGGGGATGATTCTGCCGTTGTAGCGAAGTTGTACTCCAACCGTGCCGGAAATGCGAATTCCGGATACGAAGCTGATAAAGCCGCGAGGCCCGAAAGTAACAAGCCCGGTCGATTGAAGCGCCTGCCGGATCGTGATGCCGGGGAAGAAGAACGCAAATGCCGTCTGAGTCGCTCCAGGGAAAGCAAAGCCGCCGTTGATCTGAACGATAATAAAGGCCGGAGTCGGCCCCGGAGGAGGAACCGGAATCGGGAACGGAATCGGAATCGGAAAAGGCGGTCTAGGAGGCGGCGGCAGCGGAAACGGGCCCGGTGGACGAGGCGGAGGAGGAAAGGGTCCCGGCGGTCCAGGAGGCGGCCCTGGCGGACGCGGCGGTGGCGGCGGCGGGAAAGGTCCTGGTCCAGGTCCGGGTCCAGGTCCGCCCGGTCCGCCCGGTCCAGGTCCGCCTGGTCCACCGGGTCCAGGAACACCTGGTCCTCCTCCGGGAGGAAACAAGCCGCCCGGTATTCCGCCTCCCGGCGTGAGCATTCGATCATCTTCGGGCAGCACCCACCATGGAATCTGACGCACCGGCGGCTTCCGTTCTTCCGCGATCCCGCTCTGATGCAGGCGAACCTTCGCGGCGCGCGGCCGTTTCTTGGCAGGCCCGTTCTTCTGGGCTTTGGTTGACGCCTTTCCGTTCGGAGCGATCCCTAATCGCCTCAGAAGAGATCGCTCGGTTAACGAGCGAGATTTCGGCATCTTGGCTCCTCCTTCTTTGTCGTGTAGGCAATACACACGGTTTACTGCACAATATGCGTTTGCCTAGCGGCAGGTGCGGAGTCGGGCGGGAATTCGTTGGGCGGAGACCCTATTCCAGGGCTCGCTTGTAACGGATTAGCGTCTCTCCGTTCCGTTACGGCCGAGAAACAAAAAAAGGGGGCTTGCGGATCGGTCCGCAAGCCCATTCAAGAGATATATAAATGAAAAGGGGGGTCATGTAACTATCATACCCGGCGAATGTGAAAGGACCATGAAAGCGATATTACGATTTGATTACATTACGCGAATTAGCCTTTCATTTCGATTAAAAAAAGCTTAATCATGCTTGCGGACAATCGATTCGTCCCCTTCGAGGAACGACCAGGTCAGATACTCCTCCGGCAGCTTGCTCGCTTGATCCAGCCTCGCGAGCTCCTCTGCCGTCAGAACGATTCCGCTTGCCTGCAGATTGTCTTGCAACTGGTCGGGTCGCTTGGCGCCGACAATGACGCTGGTTACGGCAGGCTGGTTAAGCACCCAGGCAAGGGCGATTCTCGCGATGGTGGATTCGCGTTCTCCGGCAATTTCCTCCAGCGCGTCCAGGATGGAATAGCCTCGGTCCAGATCGACGGGAGGAAAAGCGAGCTTGGCGCGGCGATCGTCTGCTTCGCCCATGCGAGTCCGCGAATATTTGCCCGACAGGAAGCCTCCGGCCAGCGGGCTCCACACGAGCAATCCCATGTTCTGGTCCCTCAGCGCCGGGATGATCTCTCTTTCGAGTTCCCTTCCGGCTAACGAATAATAAGACTGGCTGCTCTTGAACGAATGCAGGCCCAGCTCCTTGGAGAGGGCGCGCGTCTTCATCAAGCTCCACCCGCTCATATTGGAGGCGCCGATGTAACGGACTTTGCCGCTGCGAACCAAATCGTCCAAGGCCCGAAGCGTATCCTCCCAATCGGTCAGCCGATCCGGATTATGAATCTGGTAGAGATCGATATAATCGGTCCCGAGGCGCTTAAGGCTCGCTTCGACCTCGCGGATAATATGAAGGCGGGACAGGCCGATATCGTTCGGTCCGCCTCCCGTCCGGCCTCTGACTTTGGTGGCGACGAGGACGTCCCGCCGCTTCGCCCCGAGCGCTTTGCCGAGAATTTCCTCGGAGCGGCCTCCGGCATAAATGTTAGAGGTATCGAAAAAGTTCACCCCCGCCTCTATCGCTTGCCCGACGAGCTCCTCCGCTTCCTTTTCGCCAAGGGTTCCGAAGACGCCCCATTGCTCTCCGCCGCCGAAGGTCATCGCTCCGAGCCCGATCTCCGACACCAGCACGCCCGTATTGCCCAACAAGTTGTATTTCATCTTTTATCCCTCCAAGGTTTGGTTTATATTGTTGGAGACGGAGACGCCGGATAAAAGACGCAAATCTCGAAAAAAAATAAAAAATAAAATATGGAGGAGAAAGGGCGCGATGACGATGAAGGAGACGGCTTTGGAAGCCCCGATCACGCCGGAGATGCTGTGGGAGAACTATCATGAACCGATTGCCGGTTTCGTCCGGAACCGAACGAATCGACACCCGGATGCCGAGGATATCGTTCAGACGATATTCATGAAAGCTTACCGCCATCTCCCCGACCTTCAGGACGAGACCAAGCTTCGGGCTTGGATGTACCAGATCGCGCGGAACGCCATAACGGATCACTTCTGCAAGGAGAAGACGACGGGTCCGCTGCCGGAGCAAATCCTTGACAGGGAAGAGGAAGCCGCCGATTATACCGAAGAAGCCGTTGCCGGGATGAAGGGAGTATTCCCGTATCTGCCCGACAAGTATCGGGAGGCGGTAGAGCTCTCGGAGCTGAAGGGAATGTCGCAAAAAGAGCTGAGCGAGCGCCTGGGGATCTCCTATTCGGGAGCCAAATCGAGGGTGCAAAGAGGCCGGGAGATGGTGCGCGACTTGATGAACAGCTGCTGCAGCATCGAGACGGACCGCTACGGACATATCGTCCATTACGAGGTCGTTCACCCGAGGCCGCTCGGCATTAAAGGCAAAAAAAGGGGGCCCGCAGCATCCGAAGCCGCAAGCCCTAATGAGGATATATAAATGAAAAGGGGGGTCATGAGTTAACTATACCGCCCGAAGATGAAGGGTTCATGAAAGCCGTATTACGGTTTCATTACAAATGCAAGGAATTGAGCCTTGTTTATTCCGAAGCGATTCGGAGGAAACCCATCACGTTGTCGCTGCACGCGGACAGAGCGGGCGCGGCCCGGTCCAGGCAGGCCTGCAGGTCCGATGGCTCGGTGACGAGGGCGAAGCAGCCCGCGAACAGCCCTCGCAGCTCCAAGTAATCCGTGCCCAGGCTGCCGGAGATGAGAATGGACTTGGCTCCGTGCTTCTTGGCTAGGCTCGCGACGTAGAAAGGGAGCTTGCCGTAAGCCGACTGCCCGTCCGTTCTTCCTTCTCCGGTGATGACCCAGTCGGCTCCGGCAATGCGCCTCTCAAGGCCGACCATCCGGTCGATAAGCTGGGCGCCGGGAGATAGCGCGAAGCCGAGAGACAGCAGGGCGAAGCCCAGCCCTCCGGCAGCTCCGGCTCCCGGCGCGTCGCGCAGGGCTGGCCGTTCCAGCGCTCGCTCTATGAGCTCCGCATAGCCTTTAAGGGCACGGTCGAGAACCTCGACCTGCCCTGGGGCGGCTCCTTTCTGAGGTCCGAAGATCCGCGAGGCTCCTTCGGGACCGCAGAGCGGGTTCTTCACGTCGCAGGCGGCGATCAGCTCGCATTCGGCAAGCCTCGGATCGAGCCCGCCGAAGTCCACGGATGCCGCTTGTCCGACATCCCGTCCGAAGCCCCGAAGCAGCTCTCCGCTCGCATCCCGAAACCGAACCCCCAGCTCGCTCAGCATGCCCATGCCTCCGTCATTGGTGGCGCTGCCTCCGAGCCCGATCACGATTTTGCGCAAGCCCCGGTCGAGAGCTTGCTTTACCAATTCGCCCAGGCCTCTCGTGGTAGCATTAAAAGGATTGCGCTCCTCCTTCGGCACCATCGGAAGTCCGGCGACGTTCGCGATCTCGAGCACGGCTGTGTCCCCGTGAAGAATTCCGAATTGAGTATCCGCGGCGCGGCCGAGAGGCCCGGTCGCCCGGGTATCGACCAGCTCGCCCGACGCCGCCTTCACGAGGGCTTCGACGGTGCCTTCGCCTCCGTCGGCGACCGGGATGACGTCGATCCCGGCGGAAGGAAAGTGCTTGCGGATCGACTCCGCGATGATGCTGCCTGCTTCCATGGAAGTCAGGCTTCCTTTGAAGGAATCGGGTACGACGACGAAACGCGGCATGCGTGAGCCTCCCGACATGACATGCTTCTGCATGAATTTTCGGCTTTATTGAATCGGAAAAAGAGGGGATCGGCAACATGTACGTGAAAAATCATGTTTATTTGCCGATTCCCTCCTCGGAAGAGAAAATCGCTTTCGTTGATCCCCTCGACGATTCGGACGGATCCGGATGGATCCAGATACGAATCAGGTTAAGGTTGTGCTATAAAACTTACTCCTGCTCCTGCTCGCGCATCCGGGTCATCTGCTGCCAGACGGAGCCGGCCGCTTCTTCGCCGTTCTCGATGCGGGCGACGGCCATCTCGGCCTGGAGCTTCACCTCGAATTCAGGCTCGGAGGCGGCTACGCGCTTCAGGGCCTCCAACGCCGTCTCGTCGCCGGCCTCGTAGAGGAAGCGCGCGGCGCGCCAGCGGACGAGCTTGTTCGCGTCCGCCAGCGCCTCCACCATCGGTCCGATCGCGGCGGGATCGCCCAGATCGGACAAGGTGTCGCCGGCGGTCCGCCGCACGGCCGCCGACGAATCCTTCAGCGCGCCGAACAGCGGCGGCAGCGCTTCGGGGATGCGCAGGTCGCCGAGGTACACGACGGCGAGCCGGCGCACCGACACGTGCGCGTCGCGCACGGCCTGCGCCAGCAGCGGGAGCTGCTCGGCGTCAGGCTTCATGCGGGCAAGAGCCGCATAGCGGTCTTGCCACTCGGGCGCGCGGAGCCGCTCGGCGAGCTCCTCGCGCGTCAGCGGCGCAGGCGGCTCCGGCGGCGCGGGCTCGGCCGCCCCGCCCGCCGCCTGCGCGGCCTGAGCCTGCGCGATCAACCCGCGCAGGCGCTCATCGGTGTACGCGGCGTCCAGCTCGCGCTTCACCTCGTCCAAGATCTCCTGCGGCTCGCCGTAGCGGACGCCGAACTCCTCGAGCTTGCGCTCGCGGATCATCGTCGAGCCGGCCGCTTCGCTAACCGCTCGCGTGAACTTGTCAGGCAGCGCCGCCCGCGCTTCCTGACCGGCGTAGCGAACGCGGATCTGGATCGGGATGCCGCGGTACATCTGGACGAGCACGAACGCTTCGCCGAAGCCGGTCGCTTCGATCGCGGTGTTCGCCGCGCCCTCGGAGCCGGTCGCTCCGAACAGCTCGCGCACGGCGCCGAGGATGACCGCCCAATCCTTGTTCGGACGGCGGTCGACCGCGATGAAGTCGGCGGCGCGGAACACGCTTTTGACCCCGTCGATCGCAAGCAGCCGAAGGAAGAACGGCGGCACCTGGTCCCGTCGCTCCAGCGTGTACGTATGCCGCTCGTTCATCGGCAGCTTCTCGTCTATGTTAAGCTTCATGGAGTTCGGACTCGGCGTAGGTTCGATGGATAACAGCTTCATGGCTACTCCTCCTGGGTAAAAATGATCCTATCCCTTATACAGTAACTCAAATCGCGCGGAACTTCCAAATTTTCTAATCGTCAGGGTTGGCAATATTTCTTGTTCCCGAATAAGCTTGATACATTGGTACATTGTCTTTTTTCCTGATATAGTAGGTATGAACATAACTTCGGAGGGATTCCATGGGCAAAAATCGCTTCGGCAACCTCGACTCCGCCGGGGCCGTTCGAGCAGGCAGACACCGTTTCGTCCGATGGGGACAAGAAAGAGTGATCCGCGGCAACGCGAAGGATTATTCCGATTGCGTCCCTAATGTTCATCCCGATCTACCGTTTCTGCAGCACAATAGAAGCGAGCCGTCCGTTACCTGGATCGGGCACTCTACCTTTCTTATTCAGATGGCCGGCCTTAATATCGTCACGGACCCGGTATGGGCTAGGCGCATGGCTCTTCAGAAGAGGCTCTCTCCCCCGGGAATCGAGCTGGAAGACATGCCTCCGATCGACGTGGTGCTCGTCTCCCATTCCCACTACGATCACCTTCACGTCTCCTCGCTTCGCCGGCTGAGCGGAGCCAAGAGGCTGTACGTTCCGGCGGGCTTAAGCAAGAAGATGATGCGCAAGGGCTTCCGGCAAGTCGAAGAGCTGAACTGGTGGGAGGAAACGTCGTTCCACGGGGTGAAGTTCACCTTCGTTCCGGCCCAGCACTGGGCGCGCCGCAATCCATGGGATACGAATCACTCCCATTGGGGAGGGTGGATGCTCGAATCCGCCCAAAGCCCGACGATTTACTTCGGAGGCGACAGCGGCTATTTCCGCGGCTTCGAGGAGATCGGCCGACGCTTCGACGTCGACGTGGCTTTGCTCCCGATCGGCGCTTACGAGCCGGAATGGTTCATGTCCGAAGAGCACATGAGCCCCGAAGAGGCGCTGAAGGCGTTCCGCGACGTTCGCGCGAAATACTTCGTGCCGATGCACTACGGGTCGTTTAAGCTGGCGGACGATACCCCGAAGGAAGCTCTCGAACGTCTCGAGCTCGAGAGACAGCGGCTCGAGATCCCGCGGGATCGAATGTTTGTGCTTCAGCATGGCGAGTCCATGAGGTTTTATAGCCGGCAGGCAAGCGATAATCAATAGCAAAGGATGGATCGAATTAAATGATTAGCACGAGCAATATCAGTCTTAGATACGGCAAGCGTCCTCTGTTCGAGGACGTCAACATCAAGTTCACGCCGGGCAACTGCTACGGCCTGATCGGGGCGAACGGAGCGGGCAAGTCCACGTTCCTGAAGATTCTCTCCGGCGAGGTCGAGCCTTCCTCCGGCGAAGTGCACATCACCCCGGGCGAGCGCCTGGCGGTCCTGAAGCAGAACCATTACGAGTATGACGAGTTCCAAGTTCTGGAGACCGTCATCATGGGCTACGAGCGTCTGTACAAGGTCATGAAGGAGAAGGACGCCATCTACGCCAAGGCCGATTTCTCCGACGAGGACGGCATGCGCGCCGGCGAGCTCGAAGCGGAATTCGCCGAGATGAACGGCTGGGAAGCCGAGAGCGACGCGGCGGAGATGCTGAACGGCCTCGGCATCACGACGGAGCTGCACGACAAGAAAATGTCCGAGCTGGGCGGCAACGAGAAGGTTCGCGTCCTGCTCGCGCAAGCGCTGTTCGGCAACCCGAACATCCTGCTGCTCGACGAGCCTACCAACCACTTGGACCTCGAGTCGATCGAATGGCTGGAGAACTTCCTGGCCGGCTACCAGGGCACCGTTATCGTAGTCTCCCACGATCGCCACTTCCTGAACCAAGTCTGTACCCACATCGCCGACATCGACTTCGGCAAGATCCAGATGTACGTCGGCAACTACGACTTCTGGTACGAGTCGAGCCAGTTGGCCCTTAAGCTGATGCGCGACCAGAACAAGAAGAAGGAAGACAAGATGAAGGAGCTGCAGGAGTTCATCCAGCGCTTCTCCGCGAACAAGTCCAAGGCGAAGCAAGCGACGAGCCGCCGCAAGATGCTCGACAAGATCTCGTTGGACGACATCAAGCCGTCCAACCGCAAATATCCGTTCATTCAATTCAAGCCGGAGCGCGAAGCGGGCAAGCAGATCGTGACCGTCGACAACGTCACGGTGACGATCGAAGGCGAGAAGGTGCTGGACGGCGTGTCGTTCGTCGTGAACAAGGGCGACAAGATCGCTCTCGTCGGCCCGAACGGCATCGCCAAGACGACGCTGTTCCAAGTTCTCGCGGGGGAGATCGTTCCGGACAGCGGTTCGGTCACATGGGGTGTGACGATCACGACCGCCTACTTCCCTAAGGACAACAGCGCCTACTTCGACGGAGTCGACCTCTCGATCGTCGACTGGCTGCGCCAGTACTCGAAGGATCCGGACGAATCGTTCATCCGCGGCTTCCTCGGCCGCATGCTGTTCTCCGGCGACGAAGCGCTGAAGAAGGCTTCCGTCCTGTCCGGGGGCGAGAAGGTCCGCTGCATGCTGTCCAAGATGATGCTGACCGGCGCGAACATGCTGCTGCTCGACGAGCCGACCAACCACTTGGACCTCGAATCGATCACGGCGCTGAACAACGGTCTGGTCGACACCGAAGAGACGATGATCTTCACGTCGCATGACCATCAGTTCCTGCAAACGATCGCGAACCGCATCATCGAGATTACGCCGAACGGAGTCATCGACCGCATGACCACGTACGACGAGTACCTCGAGAGCCCGGAGATCAAGGAGCTTCGCGCCCGCATGCTTCCGGCATAAGGATCAATCGGTATCTAGCAGAGAACCCGTCCTTCGTCTGAAGGACGGGTTTTTGCTAGCGGCGGCATTCGTTTCTCGCTCACAACTCGCGTCACAAAATATCACATTGTCGTGTAGGTTGTCGGTTGACAAAGGGATAGGGAGAACCTATGATGAATTCATGCAGATTTTCGAATGAGGGATAACCGTGGTTCAATCGATTGACAGGGCGATGCAGATCATCCGAATTCTGGAGTCCGATGACGGCAAGTCGGGCTGGCCTATCTCCGATATATCCGAGAAGGTAGGACTTCCGCTAAGCACGACCCATCGCTTGATCAGCTCCTTGGTCGAGCACGATCTGGTAGCTCAGCTCGCCGAGACGAAACGTTACATCCTCGGTCCCAAGTGGATCGAGCTCGGGGTGAGGCAACTCGATCAATTGGACCTGAGAACCGCCGCCAGACCGGTCATGGAGAGAATCGCCGCCGAGGTGAAGGAGACCGTATTCCTTAGCATCCCGAACGGCACGTTCTCCATGGGAATCGACAAGATCGAGAGCCCGATGAAGCTTCGGGTCGTCGAGAATCTCGGGGAGCGGATCGCGATGAATATCGGGGCTCCGAACAAGGCGATGCTGGCGAACATGGATCCGCGGGAAGCGGAGGCGATCCTGATCAAGCTGATCGCGGACAAGGAGAGCCGCAATAAGCTGCTGCAATCGCTGCCGGATATCAAGAGGGCCGGTTACTGCGTCAGCTACGCGGAGATGACGGAAGGAACGGTCGCCATCGCGGCTCCGATCCTGGGCTTCGGGCGCAGGGTGATCGGTGCCATCGGAATCGGAGTCATGAGCTATGGCTTGACCGAGGACAGGGTCGCTTATCTGGGCAAGGAGATCGTCGCAGGCGCCGGCGAAGTCACGAATAAAATGGGCGGATAACCCCGCCCATTTCGATCGTCCCAATAATGGAAACTGATTCCACTATACGGAAAAGTTAAAATTAAATGATTCCCGGAAAGGGGGTGTTCGTTTTCGGCAACGGACCGATTCCATATTGTCGTAAAATTCGGAACAAGGGAGAGGAAAACCGATGAACGAGATGAAGGATACTATCTCCGTTACGGAGAGGCTTGGCGCCCACAATTACCACCCGCTGCCGGTCGTCATCGCCAAAGCGGAAGGGGTGTGGGTCGAAGATCCCGACGGCCGGCGCTATATGGACATGCTGAGCGGTTATTCCGCCCTCAATCAGGGCCACAGGCATCCTAGGATCATTGAAGCTCTCAAGCGGCAAGCGGATCTCGTTACGCTGACTTCGCGGGCATTCTACAACGAGCCATTGGCGGAATTGCTGGAGCTGGTTACGGAGTTGACGGGCAAAAACGCGATGCTTCCGATGAACACGGGAGTGGAGGCGGTCGAAACCGCCCTTAAAGCGGCCCGGAGATGGGGGTACCGGAAGAAGGGCATTCCCGACGGACAAGCGGAAATCATCGCGTGCGAAGGCAACTTCCACGGGCGAACGCTCGGCGTGACTTCGTTCTCCTCGGAGTCGTCCTACCGGGAGCACTTCGGGCCGTTCCTGCCGGGCTTCAAGCTCGTTCCTTATGGCGATCTGGCCGCGTTGGAGAGGGCGATCACGCCGAATACGGCCGCGTTCCTGGTCGAGCCGATTCAAGGGGAAGCGGGAATCGTCATTCCGCCGGACGGGTATTTGAGCGAAGCGGCGGCCATGTGCCGCGAGCGGAACGTCCTGCTCATGGCCGACGAGATTCAGACGGGATTCGGGCGGACGGGCAAAAGGTTCGCATGCGATTGGGAGAATGTCGTTCCGGACGTGTACATTATGGGCAAAGCGCTCGGCGGCGGAGTGATGCCGGTGTCCGCCGTGGCCGCGGACAGAGACATTCTGGGCGTGTTCGAGCCCGGCTCGCACGGCTCCACGTTCGGCGGCAATCCTCTTGCCAGCGCGGTCGCGGTTGCGGCGTTAAGGGTGACCGAAGAGGAGGGGCTGGCCGAGCGTTCATCCGCCCTTGGCGCGAAGCTGCTCGAACGGCTTCGGAGCATTCGCCATCCGGAGATCGCGGAGGTCCGGGGCAGGGGGCTCTTTATCGCGATCGAAACGAGAGGCGCCGCGCGCCCTTATTGCGAGATGCTGAAGCAGTTGGGGCTTCTGTGCAAAGAAACGCACGAGAAGGTGATTCGCCTTGCGCCTCCGCTTATTATCGGAGAGGAAGAGCTTGAGTGGGCTGCGGAACGAATTGAACAAGTATTTCTGTCTTGACAGCGCATCGTTTTGTCTTTACAATGTAAGCGCTATTTTAAAAGTTAGATTTCATAACATAAACTGTATTTATTATTGACACGTCTCTCTTCGTGTCCTACTATTAATAATAGTATTATGGAAATCAATTCCGCATAATGGAAAAGGTAGAGTCCGTGCTTACCCGTGCTAAGGAGGAGATTCCGAGGTGAGGTTTACCGTTCAAGGCTTCTCTTCGCCGGATGTCGTCGTTTACGCGATAACGTCGGAAGCTCCCGTTATCGAAGGGAAGAGGCTCAAGGATACGGCAGGAGAATGGGGCTCCGCGACCTGGTTTCGAAGCCTGGACAAGGGAACTTCGCTTCTGGCTTTAGGCATGGGAGCGAAGGAGAAGCTCGGGCTTGAAGCGGTAAGGGCCGCGGCGGGGGTCGCTGCCCGCGAGCTGATCAAGGAGCAAGCGGCATCCGTCGAGGTTGATCTTGAGGCGGTTCGGCAACTGCCGGCCTTCGCGGAGGAAGGCGACGGGCTCGTCTCGGCTTTCGTCGAAGGCTGGATGCTCGGGGCATACAGTTTCGATAAGTACAAATCCAAGAAGCCTAAGGCAACTTCGGCTGGCGTCTTTATACGCGGCAAGGGATCCGGGCTGGCAGAGGCAATCCGGAGAGGGCAGATTCGGGCCTCCGGGACCGCGCTGGCCCGCGATCTCGGCAACGAGCCGGCCAACGAGCTCTACCCGTTAGCTCTGGCGAGAATCGTGATGGAGAGATTCGAGATGCTTCCGGTTCAGGTCGGGGTATACCGCGGCGACGGGCTCGAAGAGGAAGGCTTGCACGGGTTGAAGGCCGTCGGTAAGGGGAGTTCGAGGGAGCCCGCGCTGATCGAGCTGCGGTACTGCTCGGACCCGGCTCTTCCGCTCACGGCGCTGATCGGCAAGGGAATCACGTTCGATACGGGCGGCATCAACGTGAAGACGGCAGCTAATTTCAGCAACATGAGAATCGACATGGGAGGCGCGGCGGCGGTCATCGGCGCGGTCGACATACTCGCCCGAAGCGGCGCGAGTGCGAACGTCGTCGCGATGATCGCCGCCGCCGAGAACGGCATCGACGGGCAAGCGATGCTGCCGGGCGACGTCATCCGCTACGCGAACGGAACGACCGTCCAGGTCGGGAACACCGACGCGGAAGGCAGGCTCGTGCTGGCCGACGCGCTGCTTCGCGCGTCCAGGCTCGGTGCCTCGCGCATCGTCGATATCGCCACCCTGACGGCTAGCTGCGTGAGCGCCCTCGGCACGTCGCTGGCCGGCGTGCTCGGCACCGGCGGGTTGCCGCAGCAGCTGATGCAGCTTGGCCTCGCCTGCGGCGACCGGGTCTGGGAGCTTCCGCTCGAGGACAGCTACGACGAATGGCTGAAGAGCGCTTATGCCGACGTGTCGAACGTCCCGCAAGTGCCTTACGGCGGCGCGATAACGGCGGCCTTATTCCTGCGGCGGTTCGTCGACAAGCGGGCGGCATGGGCGCATATCGACATGGCGGGCACGAACGAAGCGCTGGCGACCCGGGGCTATACCCCGGAAGGGGCAACGGGCTTCGGAGCCCGGCTGCTGGCGGATTTCGCCGCGTCTCCTTGCATGACGCCGGTGCAAGCCAAATAGCTTGAATACAGAATAATCAGACGAGGTGGTTGCATTGAAGAGATGGGCGACTGAGAGACAGCTTCAAGACTTATTGTGCGAGCTCGTTCGGATTCCGAGCATCAGCGGGTCCGCCGCGGAACGCGAATTCCCCAAGGCCGTGGCCGGCCTCTTATCGGAGATGCCTTACTTCCGGGAGCATCCGGAGCTGCTTCGATCCCATCCCGCCGAGGACGGAAGGGAGCTTGTCACCGCTCTCGTGCGGAGCAAGCGGCCGACTTCGCGCACGGTCGTCCTGCTTAGCCACTTCGACGTCGTGGAGATCGATTGCTACGGGGAATGGCAGGAGCATGCCTTCCATGCGGAAGAGCTGACCCGGCTGTTCTACGATCGGCCCGAGGCGCTGCCGGACGATGTCCGAGCGGACGTCGAGAGCGGGAATTGGCTGTTCGGTCGCGGCGTCATGGACATGAAGTGCGGATTGGCCGTTCATATGTCCATGCTCGAGCGCGCCGCGGACGGGGAGTTCGACGGCAACGTCCTGCTGCTCGCGGTGCCGGACGAAGAGGTCAATTCCGTCGGCATGAGAGCCGCGGTGCCGGTGCTGACGGCGATGGCGGAGGAGCTGGGATTGGAGTACGCGCTCGTGTTGAACGCCGAGGCGATGCATCGTCCCGCCGAAGACGACTCTATCCGGTACCTCGAGAAAGGTTCGATCGGCAAGGCGCTGCCGGGCTATCTCTGCTACGGAAGGGAGACGCACGTCGCGCAGCCGTTCGAAGGCCTGAACGGAAATTACATGGCCGCGGAGATAACCCGGGAGCTGGAGCTGGACGCCTCGTTCTGCGAGGAAGTGGACGGCTATCTGGCGCCTCCGCCGACCAACCTGATCCAAAGCAGCCTGATGACCTCCTATTCCGTTACGATCCCGTACCGCGCGGTCGCGATGTTCAATCTTCTGATGCTGGAGAAGACGGTCGACGAGCTCGTTGCGCCGCTGCTCGGAGTTGCCGAGAGGGCGGCTCGCCGGATCGAAGAGAGATTCGCGGAGCGGGTGAAGCGATTCGCCTCGCTAGGAGGAGCTGACCGACCGGATTTCAAGGTCAAAGTTCTCCGATACGAGGAGCTGCTCGATATCGCGAACCGTACGTTCGGCGAAGCTCAGGTGAAGCTGGCTATCGCCGCCGCGGCGGAACAGCTGCCGCCGGGGGCCGACGATCGCCAGGCGGCGGCCGCGGCCGTGGATGCGATCGCGCTGCTGTGCAAGCATTTGGCCCCGATGATCGTGCTCTTCTTCGCTCCGCCTTATTACCCGCCCATCAGCTCGAGAAACGACCCGTTCGTCAACGGTTTGGCGGACCGGCTGTCGGAGTACGCCAAGGAACGTCACGGCATGGAGCTGAGGTCCAACAGCCATCACGGAGCCATGCTCGATCTAAGCTACGTCGGATCGGAGGAAGCGGCCGCTTCGGTTCGCCAGCTGGCGGCCGACATGCCTCTCTGGGGCGAACGGTATTCGATCCCGTTCGAAGCGATGGAGAAGTTCAAGGTGCCGGTCATGAACCTGGGGCCGTTCGGCAAGGACGCTCATAAGTGGACGGAGAGGCTGAACCGCGATCACGCTTTCGGCAAGCTTCCGGATGTAGTGGCTTATTGTCTGAAGGTCGTATTCGAGGGCGCGAACGGCGAAAAATAACGTTGTCAATGCCATGTCATAATAGTTGACATATTAGAATCTCCCTCATTATGATAGAGCTGATAGACGGTGCGGAAGGCGATCCTCCGAGGGGCGCGGAACGCGGGAACGTTAACTGTCGGCCTGAAGTACGGAATTTAATTCCGCATCGCGGAAAAATCGAGCAAATCCGAACCTTAGGCGTAGGGGGGACTTCTTTGGGAAGATATATCGGCAAAAGAATTTTAACCGGGGCTCTAACGGTCCTCGCGGCCATCGTTCTCAGTTTTCTGCTCATTCATCTCGCTCCCGGCGATCCGGCCAGCATCCTGTCCGGGATGGACAGCCCCTCCCCGGAGATGGAGGAGGCGCTGCGCGTTAAATACGGGCTCGATCAGCCTTTGCTCTCGCAGTTATGGACTTACTTGAAGAATCTGGCCCAAGGAGACTTGGGCGAATCGATCTCCAATAGCCGTCCCGTCGCGGAATTGATCGCGGAGAGGCTCGGCCCGACGCTGCTTCTGTCGCTTACGACGGCGGTGCTGTCGCTCGTTCTGGGGACGGCGCTCGGCATCTATTGCGCAAGGCGAGCCGGCTCGAAGCTCGATGCCGCGATGAACGGAGTGTCCTATCTGTTCGATTCGATGCCGGGCTTCTGGCTGGGAATGATGCTGATTCTGATTTTCGCTTCGTCGCTTAAGATTTTGCCGACGGCGGGAATGGTCGATTTAAGAGGAGGATATACGGGCTTCGCCCATTATATGGACGTTCTCAAGCATCTCGTGCTTCCGGGGCTCACGCTGACCCTGATCAGCACGCCGTACTTCTTCCGGATCGCCCGCTCCTCGGTCATTCAGGTCATGTCCGAGGACTTCATCACGACGCTGCGCGCGACGGGCATGAGCGAGAGCCGGATTTTCAACAAGTACGTGTTCAAGAACGCGATTCTCCCGACCGTCACCGTGTTCGGAATTACGCTGGCCTATATTTTCACCGGAGTCGCCGTCATCGAGATCGTCTTCTCCTGGCCGGGCATGGGAAGCTTCATGCTGAAGGCGATCGGCAACCGGGATTATCCGCTCCTCATGGGAATTTATTTGATCCTTTCCATCTCGGTCGCCGTCTGCATGATCGTCGTCGATGTGATCTACGCCTTCATCGATCCGCGAATCCGCTACAGTTAAGGAGAGGAGAGACATCGACGCTATGGGACGAACGAATGTCATGAAGCGAGCGCTAAGCGCGATAAACGGCAATATTCAACTGAAAATAGGCACCTTTCTGATCGCGCTGCTGGTTATGGTCGCTCTGCTGGCTCCTCTTCTGGCCACTCACGACCCTTACGTTCTGGGGGACGAGCTGACCGCTCCGCCGGGAGCCGAGCACCTGCTCGGGACGGACGGACTGGGCCGCGACGTCTACAGCATGCTCGTGTACGGGGCGCGGACCTCGCTCCTTATCGGAGTCGTAGCCGCCGTCATCTCGGGAGTCATCGGGACGTTGCTCGGAGGAATCGCCGGCTTCTACCGAGGCTCCGTCGACCGGACCCTTACCGAAGTCAACAACATTTTCCTCATCATGCCGACCTTCTTCCTGATCCTGCTCGTCGTCGCGATGTTCGGAAGCAGCATGCTCAACGTCATGCTGATCATCGGGCTGACGAGCTGGGTAGGCAACGCCCGTCTGATGCGGGCGCAAGCGATGTCGCTCAGGGAGCGGACGTTCGTGCTCGGCGCCGTCGCCATCGGAGAGAGCAAGCGGCAGATCCTGTTTAAGCACATTATCCCGAACGGGATCTTCCCGATCGTCGCGAACACGACCATGAACATATCCGGGGCGATCCTGACCGAAGCGAGCCTCAGCTTCCTCGGTCTCGGGGACCCTAACGTCATCAGTTGGGGGCAGATCGTGTTCAACGGCCGGTCCTATCTGACCAGCGGATGGTGGATCTCCACGTTCTCGGGCCTGACGATCGTCGTGACGGTGCTGGCGTTCTACATGATCGGTGACGGACTCAACCGCGTATTAAGTCCGAAGCTACGCAACAACAACTAGGAGGCGGAAAGGATGCCTATCTTGGAAGTAAGGAATCTAAGCGTCACGTATACGACCAAGAACCGGAGGATCGCCGCCGTGCAGGGAGTATCCCTGGAGATCGAGGAGAGGGACGCCGTCGGCATCGTCGGGGAATCCGGTTCGGGCAAATCGACTCTCGCGATGGCGATGCTCCGGCTCTTGCCCAAGAACGGCGCGGAGGTGGGGGGCGAGGTTCTGCTGAACGGGACCGATCTTCTGGCTCTGCCGGAGGACAAGCTGTCCAAGCTTCGCTGGAAGGAGCTCGCCGTCGTCTTTCAGAAATCGATGAACTCGCTAAGCCCGGTTCACCGGATCGGAGCCCAGATGGCGGACGTCTATCGGCTGCACGAGAGCTCCGCGTCCAAGAGAGAAGCGAAGCGGAGAATCGTGGAGCTGCTGGAGATGGTCAATCTTCCGGAGCGCGTGTACAAGCTGTATCCCCACGAGCTGTCCGGAGGCATGATGCAGCGGGTCGCGATCGCGCTGAGCTTGATGCACCATCCCAGGCTGCTCATTCTCGACGAGGCGACGACCGCGCTCGACGTCGTTACTCAGGGGCAGATTCTGGAGGAGATGATGGAGCTGGAGCGCAAGCTCGGAATCACTCGGCTCATGATCACGCACGACATGTCCGTCGTGGCGACCTCCTGCAACAAGGTCGTCGTCATGTATGCGGGACAGGTGGTCGAGGCCGGACTCGTGAAGGACGTGCTGACGAAGCCCGCTCATCCTTATACGCAAGGTCTCCTGCGCTCGATTCCTTCCTTCGACGGGGAGAAAAGCAATATCCGCGGCATCCCCGGCTCGATTCCGGCTCTCGACGTTCCATTGGCCGGATGCGCGTTCGCGGAGCGCTGCGAATTCGCGGCGGACTCATGCCGAACGAGCAAGCCGCAGCTGGCGGAGCTTCCGGATCGGCGCCAAGTCGCATGTCACCTGAGGGGAGGCGAGATTCATGCCCAGTAGAGAACGGCAAGCGATCGCCGTCGAACAGCTAACGAAGTACTTCGCGCAACGACCCAAACTATTCTCTCCGAAAGGCAGGGCATCGCGCAAACTAAACGTGAAGGCGGTCGACGGGATCAGCTTCTCCCTGGAGAAGGGAGAAGTGCTCGGCGTCATCGGAGAGAGCGGCTGCGGCAAGTCCACGCTGGGCAAGCTGCTCGTCAAGCTGGAAAATTCCACGTCGGGGACCATTCGCTTCTCGGGCGTTGCCTCGGAAGAGCTTCACAAGCAAGACCCGTTGGCGTTCAGGCGCACGGCCCAGATCGTCTTCCAGAACCCGTTCGACACGTTCGATCCCCGGTTTACGTTCGCCCGGCTGCTCACCGACGCGTTGAAGCTCCATTGGATCGGCTCCTCCTACGAAGAACGGCTTGCCATGTGCAAGGAGAAAATGGAACAGATCGGGCTTCGGCCCGCGGAACACTATTTATCGCGCCATCCTCACGAATTGTCCGGAGGACAGCTTCAGCGGATCTCGATCCTGCGCTCCATGATGCTGAACCCTTCCTTCCTCGTCGCCGACGAGCCCGTATCCATGCTCGACGTATCCGTGCGGGCCGACATCATCAACATGCTGAGCGACCTCTGCAAGCAGAACGATACGGCCATGGTATTCATCAGCCACGACATCCTATCGACCCGCTATATCTCGGACCGGGTGGCGGTCATGTATTTGGGCCGCTTCGTCGAGATCGGTCCGACGGACGAAGTTCTTCACCATCCCAAGCATCCTTACACCAAGGCTCTAATCTCGAACTCCTCCATGCTCGATTCGCTCGTCAAGGAACGGGAGGTCATCCGCATTCAGGGAGAACCGCCTTCCCCGGTCGAGACCGGACCCGGCTGTTATTTCTATTCTCGCTGTTACCGGAGGCGCGATTCCTGCAAGGCTGTCTACCCGGACATGACCGACTTTGGCGGAGGCCATCTGGCCGCTTGCCCGTATGCGTCGTCGGACGATATCCCGTAATCGCGATAGATTCGGGAGTAGGGCCGTTATCCGGCTTGAAACCCTTCTATATAAGGTTGACAACCAACTAAAGGGGAGTGGGAGTATGCAAAAAAGATTGACGTGGTTCATCGCACTGGCACTCATTATCGGATTATTGGCGGGATGCAGCAACAACAACGGGAATAGCGAATCCTCCGCAAGCCCTTCCGCTTCGGCTGGCGGAGACGCGTCCGGATCCCCCTCCGCGTCGGCATCGGCCGCCGCGGGGCAAGCGAAGGAAGGAGGCACGCTGATCGTCGGCTTGTCGGGTGACCCGCTGTCGTTCAATCCGGACGGAACGGGCGACGACTTCATGTATCCGATCGCCCAGAACGTGTTCAACCGTCTCGTGAAGATCAACAACAAACAACAGATCATTCCCGATCTGGCCGAGTCGTGGGAGGTTACGGACGACGGTCTGCAATACACGTTCCACCTTCATTCCGGCGTGAAGTGGCATGACGGGCAAGCGTTCACCTCGAAGGACGTCAAGTTCACCCTCGAGGCGATCAAGAGCAACAGCGGCTTCGCTTCCACGTTCCTCGCGGGCATTGCGGATATCTCCACCCCGGACGACAATACGGTCGTCGTGAAGCTGTCGAAGCCGGATGCCGCCTTCATCGGATACCTGGCCTGGTACGGCACGTTCATTCTTCCGGAGCATGTCTACGGTTCGAATTGGGCGGGCGGAACCGGCACGACTCCGATCGGAACGGGACCGTTCAAGTTCGACGGCTACAAGGCCGGAGTCAGCGTGAACCTCGTCAAGAATCCGGATTACTTCGCGCAGGTGCCGCACGTGGACAAGCTGATCTTCTCGATCATTACCGATCCGAACACGATGGTGCAGGCTTTCTATAACGGCGAGATCGATATTCTGGGCGGCGATCCTCCGGCTTCCGAGCTGGACGCCATGATGAACAACTCGAAGGTAAGGGTCGTGACAAGCCTGTGGCCGTCCCGCGTCTACCTGCTGTTCAACTTCGACAGGGAGCCGTTCGACAAGCCGGAGGTTCGCCAGGCGATCGCTTACGCGCTCAACAACGACGAGATCGTCGCCAAGGCTCAGAAGGGACAAGCCCAAGTGGCGAAGACGTTCCTCTCTCCGGTGTACGACTGGGCGGTCTCCAATGACTACGCGGTACCTGCCACCGACGTCGACAAGGCCAAGCAGCTTCTGGAACAAGCCGGGCTTAAGCCGGACAAGGACGGCAATTACTTGAGCGCTACGCTGGATATTTTCGAATACAACGTCTATCAGGACATCGCGACGGTCATCAAGGATCAGCTGGCCAAGGCCGGAATCAAGATTACGATCAACGTGAGCGATTACGCGGCTTGGGAGGCTTCCGTCTCGACAGACCACAAGTACGATCTCAGCATTCTCGGCGGCTACCAAGGGCCGGACGTAGGGGCGGTGAAATCCCGCGTCGGAACGGGCGGACCGTCGAACATGATGGGCTACAGCAACCCGACGCTCGATCGGCTGCTGGAAGAAGGCGCTACGCTCGTCAAGGAAGAAGAGCGCAAGGCGAAGTATACGGAGATCCAGAAGATTCTGTCGGAGGATCTGCCGATCGTTCCGATCTCGGAGTACGTCGGCTCCAATCCCGTTCAATCCTACGTGAAGGGCGAGCCGGGCTCCGAAGAGGCGGTCGGGCATACGGCCTTCAACGAGTACAGCTACGTATGGCTGGACAAATAATATCCTCGTAACGGCATAACCGGGGCGGGAGATCGCGAATCGATGCCTTCTCCCGCTTCGCTGCCCGAACGCCCGGACGAAAGGGGATCGAAACATGCACCTGGTCAATCGAGTCATCGCGGACATTCCGGACTTTGAACGCTTCTTGACCTTGGATGAGCTGGACGCTTCGTCCCGCAAGCTCGCCGAGGAGTACCCGGCGATCGTCCGGCTCAGCACGATAGGACATTCGCGCGAAGGCCATCCCTTGCTCATGCTTCGCATCGGCAACGGCTCGCGCCGAGCGTTGTTCGTCGGCTGCCCGCATCCGAACGAGCCGATCGGCGCCTCCTCGCTGGATTATTTGAGCCGCAAGCTGTGCGAGGACGCGGAATTGCTCGCCGAGCTGGACCATACGTTCTATATCGTCAAAGTCATCGATGCGGACGGCTACCGCTTGAACGAAGGCTGGCTGCGGGGGCCCTATTCTCCGGATCGCTACATGCGCTATTATTTCCGCCCCGCCGGCGAGGAGCAGGTGGAATGGACGTTCCCGTACGAATACAAGACGTTCCATGCGAACGCTCCGATGCCGGAGACGCAAGCCTTCATGAGGGCTATCGACGAATCGCGGCCGCATTTTCTCAACAGTCTCCACAATATCGATCGCGCGGGAACGTACTTCTACCTGTCGGAAGCCCTGAGCGAAGAAATATACGAGGAGCTGCGGCAGCTGGCGGTGTCGAGAGGGCTGCCTTTGCTCAAGGGAGAACCCGAGACGGAGATGATTCCGCCGCTTGGGGATTGCATCTTTACGTTGGGCAAGTATTCGCAGGTTTACGATTACTTGGAGAAGGTGCTCCCGGAAGGGGAAGACCCCGCTTCGAAGATGGGCGGAGGAGCGAGCTCCTCCGATTATGCCTCGAAATACGGGACGTTCTCGTTCATGTCCGAGGTGTCCCAGTTCATCGATCCCCGGATGAGCGACACCTCTCCATCCGGCTATACGCGCCGCGAGATCATGACGGAGACGCTGGAGCGGGACGGCCGCAAGTTCGAGTTCCTTCGCCGGCAGACGGAGCTCGCCAAGATTTACTTGAAGAAGCCGACAATGCTCGAACGGGCGGTTACCAGCTTCCGGGGCTACTTCGAGGAGGACAAGCGGCGCAACGAGAGCACGATGGCCAAAGGAGATCATCCCAACTTCGATCGGCCCGCTACGACCGCGGAGTGGTTCGACCTTCATACGCGCGATTGGTGGCTGTCCCTCGGCTGCGCGGGAATGCTGATTCGGGCCATGGCCGACCAGGAGCCGAGCGAGGAGCTGGAGGCGATCCGCCGGAAGACGCTGGAGTGGCTCGACCGAGAGATCGAGGAATTTCTCCCGAAGCTGAACTGGCAGATGCGGCCGATTCGAGATCTATGCGCGGTTCAATTGGGATCCGCTTTTACGGTGCTTGAGCATCTGAGAAGCCGCGCCGTCGTATAGGCGTTCGCTTCGTCATGGCAAGGAGGCGCAGATGGCGATGGGAATAATCGAATCCGTAAACGCCGGCTTGCCGATGGAGACGGAGTACGGGGGCAGAACGGTGCTCACCGGCATCCGCAAGCGTCCCGCGTCCGGTCCCCTTCGGCTGACGAAGCTTGGCTTCGAGGGAGACGGCCAAGCGGACCTGGCGCATCACGGAGGTGCGGACAAGGCCGTCTGCGTTTATCCGTACGAGCATTATCCTTATTGGCAAGCGAAGCTGGGCATGCCGATGGCCTTCGGGGCGTTCGGCGAGAACGCGACAATGAGCGGATGGACGGAGGAGCAGGTCCGAATCGGCGATATTTTGCGACTTGGAGGGGCTGTCGTGCAAGTGAGCCAGCCCCGTCAGCCTTGCTTCAAGCTATCCGTCCGCTATGGAATCGCGGAGCTTCCTCTATGGGTTCAGCAGTCCGGATTTACGGGTTATTATTTTCGCGTGATAGAAGAGGGAGTCGTAGCCGCGGGCGATCCGGCATTGCTCTTGGAGCCGCATCCGCTTGGAATAACGGTCGGCGAGGCTAACCGCATCATGCATGAGGACAAGAAGGACGAGGCCGGAATTCGGCGGCTTCTCTCGGTAGAGGCGCTGTCGGACAGCTGGCGGGCGACCATGGGCAAGCGCCTGGCCGGCAAGGATGCGGCGGATGCCAGGGATCGGCTGGAAGGCGGACGATAACCCGAAGAACGGAGCGTGACTCGCAGCATGTATATTCCTAAAGAGTACGAGATGAAGGACGAAGAGACGCTCGTGGATTTCATCCGGGAGTATAGCTTCGGAATTCTGTTCTCCCAGGCTAAAGGAGCGCCTCACGGCACCCATTTGCCTTTTCTGATCGAGAGGGATAAGGAGGGGCAGCTCTATCTCGTCAGCCATATGTCCAGGGCGAATCCGCAGTGGCAGGCGATCGGCGGAACCGTGCTGACCGTGTTCCCGGGCCCGCACGCGTACGTGACGCCTTCGTGGTACGGAGCCGCGGGGTTCGTGCCGACGTGGGATTATCTCTCGGTGCACGCGTACGGCGATTTCGCAAGAGTCGACGATGCGGAAGGGCTGAGATCGATCATGGAACGGACCATTCGCTTCTACGAATCGGGGATGCCCGAGCCTTGGGACGGTCGCGTTCCGGACCATGTGTACGACCGTTTGATCGGCGGGGTAGTAGGCTTTAGAATAAAGATCGCGAGATTGGAAGGCCAATGGAAGCTGCATCAAGACCACACCGAAGAGAGGCGGCGCAACGTCATCCGGCATTTGCGGCAATCCGGGAGGGAGGACGCGCGGAGTATCGCCGACGCCATCGAGCGAGCGATGCCGGCTTCGCGGCCCGCCGAATAGAGTCCGATCAGCAGGAGGCGGTACGAAAGTGTCTACCATTCCCATTTGGATGCGAGATCAGGTGACGACGGTCGACCAATTGCGGGAATTTATCGAGGAGCCTCACGAATCGATCGTGAAGAAAACGATCTCGATCATCGATTCGCATGTCGAGAATTATCTGGCTTCGGCCTCGCTCTTTTTCCTGGCAACGTCGGATTCGAACCGCAATACCGACGTGTCTCCGAGAGGAGACAAGCCCGGCTTCATTAAAGTGCTGGACGAGCGCACGCTCGCGTTCCCGGATCGTCCAGGCAACCGGCGGACCGATTCCTTGCTCAATATGATGCAGAATCCGCAGGTCGGCCTGATTTGCCTTATTCCGGGCATGGACGAGGTGCTTCGCATCAACGGCCGCGCCCGAATAACCCGCAACGAGGAGTTTATCGCCAGCCAGCAGTGGGGAGGCAAGACGACGGGGCTCGCCGTCGTGATCGAGACCGAGGAAATCTTCGTCCATTGTCCGCGGGCGTTCAAGCAGGCGGGGCTTTGGAACTCCGAGTATTGGCTGCCTAAGGAAAGCCAGCCTTCGTTCGTCGAGATGTACAAGGCGCATCTGCGGATCAATGGGTATCGAGAGCAAAGCTGAGGGACCGGGGAGGGGCCGTCCAAGGGGCGAGCCTCTCTTTTTTTGTGCCGGGACCGTTGGAAAATGGTGGACGTCGGCCATTGGGAACGGTTGGGCGGCAACGGTTCTTGTACTTTGTTCCTAGGTCGGATTGGCTCTATTTGCCCATTGATGCAGCCGCTGCTAAGAAATCCGTCTCATGGAATGGGGGACAAGCCTCTCTATAATGTAGGAGGGCGGGGGTATCCGCCTTACCTTCATGAGATTCCAGGAGGCCAGAATATGAGAAGAAGCTTGATGATCGCCGTGGCCGCGTCGATGCTCGCAACCGCCATCCCGCTATCGGCGGGAGCCGCCGTCAAGGAAGGGGCTGCCCAGATCGTCTCGTCGGTCAGCTTCCGTACCGCTCCCAGCACTTCGTCCGCGGTTATGAGATATTTGAAATCGGGAGAAACGGTAGCGGTACTGGAGAAAACGAACAGCTACTGGTACAAGGTGCGCGACGCGTCCGGCCAGACGGGTTATGTCTCCTCCAGCTTATCGTATCTTAAGCTTGTGTCCGCTCCTACCGAGACAGCAGACACAAGCGCGAATGCCGTCATCGTGGCCGGCGTCAACTTCCGCAAGTCGCCTTCCGCTTCCGGAGAGAGAATTCGTTATTTGCAGAAAAACGAGAAGGTGACCGTCACTTCGAAGGTGAACGGTTACTGGTACGCGGCGACCGACGCGAACGGCGTATCCGGCTACGTCAGCACCTCTTCGTCCTACATTAAGCTGACGGGAACGATTCCGGACGGCGGTTCCTCCGCGGGTTCCGGCTCGTCGAACTCCGGTTCAACGGGTTCCGGCTCGACGGGTTCGGGCTCCGCAGGCTCCGGCTCCCCGGCCGACGTCGCCGCCCAGGTCGAAGCGGTGATCGCGGCGGGCATGAAATACCTCGGAACGCCTTACGAATACGGCTCGGACCGCAGCACGACGGCGACGTTCGATTGCTCCGACTTCGTGCGCCAAGCGTTCAAGGACGCGCTGGGCATCGCGCTTCCGTCCGATTCGGCTGCGCAAGGCGCGTACGTGCGCGAGAAATCGACGGTCACGACCGATTGGAAGCAGCTGAAGCGCGGCGATCTCATGTTCTTCATGGACTACAAGGGGACAAGCGCTTCCCTCTACGAGAACAAGTCGCCGTTCGGCACGAAGATCAGCCACGTCGGCATCTACCTGGGCGACGGCCAAATCCTGCAAACCTATTCCAAGACGTCCGGAGGAGTCCGCATCGATTCCCTCGAAGGACGGCATTGGGAGTATCGCTTCCTCTTCGGGGGCAGCGCGTTATAAGAATGACAAGCGGCCCGTCCTTTACTGGACGGGCCGCTGTTGTCGTCTCGTCTGTAACGGAACTGACAGCCTTTATTTGGGTGTTAAACGGATAATTTCAATTCTAACGGAAGCAATAGCCCTTATTTTGTGAATACCGCTTGTTTTTGAATCGTTTCTTCGAAATAGAGGCTCTCATTTCCTTTAGATTTCAATAGCCGGTTTATGGAGCAAAATAAGGGCTCTCCGTTCCGTTAGGATAAGGTTGGCATAAAGAGCCGCGTGGCTGAACGACTTACGATACGCCCGGGCGGAACGCCTCGTCGGACACAGAAACCGATCAGCCATATTCCCGAACGGCTACGATGACCGCCAGAACGAACAAATGGGCCGGGTAGAAGCTTCTCCAGAGCCAGTTCGGAACCCGGTAGCCGAAGCCGCGCTTCCAATCCGCGAGCTGCTTGGAATAGGCCAGGAAGACCGTCGGGATCAAGCTGAAGAACTGGATTTCCCATCCGTTCAGATAGAAGTAGCCGACGTTCAGGACGAAATGAACCGCGATCCAATAGGCTTGCGGCAGATAACGGTACATCAGAATTAGCAGCAGCCCGTACGCTCCATAGTCGAACGGGATGAACTCCAGCAGGGCGGCGGCGACGGCCGCGATGCAGACGCCGGCCCATTTCGATTTGCAGCGGTCTATCCATATAAGGGCGGCCAGACAGACGACGAACGTGCCGATGACGTTGACGCGGAGCACCTGCAGGCCGAGCATGTAAGGCACCTGCGAGATCAGCGCGAGCATCAGCAGGCGGTTCAGATAGTTCGGCCGGCTTCTGGTGCGAAGAAAGCCTTGAACGATGCCGTAGGCGTACAAGGGGAACGCTATGCGCCCGATGATTCGCCATGCGGCCGATTCGGGGAAAAACACGAATCCCACGTGATCGATCAGCATCGTGAGCATCGCGATGATCTGCATTCCGGGTTCCCTCCTCTATCCGGACCAAGCGAACGAGTTGTCTTTGCTCGCGGGAGGCTTCCGCTCGGAAGCCGTTCGGTTCCATGATACAAGCAAGACGGCAGCGCTGTCCATTCGCGCTCCGGCACGGCTCCCGGCCGCCCGATCAAAAGAAGCCTTCAAGAGGCGAAGGATTCGCTTCCCGAAGGCCTTTTTGCAGTTATTTTATCGGCTTTTAACAGACTTACCGCCGTCTTGCTCCCAGCTTCTCCTAGTTGCGCTCGAGGAGGCTCAGGACCGCTTCCGCGCACTTGGCCGGCGCATACTCCGCGTTCCGCAAGGCGAGCAGGCTGTCGCGATGCTGGTTCGCCTTGTACGGCTCCTGGATCAGGCGGAACCAGCGGTCGATCGTCTCGGTCGACGTCATCAGCTCGCCGAACCCGTGCGTGACGAAGTAGTCGAGGTTCTCTTCCTCCTGTCCGGGAATCGGCTCGTAGAACAGCATCGGAATGCCTTTGGCCATGCCTTCCGTGCAGGTCATTCCGCCGGGCTTCGTGACGAGCAGCTCGGACACGTCCATCAGCTTGCTGACCTCCTTCGTGAAGCCCATCACCTTGATGTTCGGATGCTGGAACCGCGGGTCGGCGAGCAGCTTCTCCCGGGATTTGTCGTTGCTCCCCAGGCAAAAGATAAGCTGAACGTTGTCCGCGTATTGGGTCATGTATTCGAGCATCTGGTCGGAGGAGAGAATGCCCCATCCGCCGCCCATGATCAGCACGGTAGGCATGTCCGACAGCTCGAACTGCTCCAGAATCTCCGCCCGGTTGTGGGGCGACCAGAAGTTCGGATGGACCGGAATGCCGGTGACGTCGACGCGGTCCGAGGTGATTCCGCGAGCCAGGAGCTTATTCCGCACCGCCGGCGTGCTGACGAGGTACTTGTCGACCTCCGGATTCGTCCAGGTCGCATGCGCGTCGTAGTCCGTTATGACCGTCACGAGCGGAACGTTCAGCCCGAGCCGCTTCAGCCGGCTGACGACCGCGTTGGGGAACGGATGGGTACAGACGATAACGTCCGGCTTGAGCTGATGAACCACGTCCGACACGTGGTTGTAGAAGAGGCGATGCAGGGCAAATCGGGTCATCCGGTTAAGGCCTTTATCGTAATAGCTGCGGTAGAGCCGTCCTACCAGCTTCGGCTGCTTGCTGACTGTCTTGCGATAAGCGGATAGGATCAATGGACCGATGACCGGGTTAAGGAACGTCCCGAGCTCGATCACTCTCGCCTGAAGATGGGGAGATAATTGTCGCAGTCCGACGGATAAGGCATAGGCGGCCTGGGTATGGCCGGTGCCGAATCCTTCCGATAGGAGTAACACTCTTTTTTTGCGCATAGCATGCAATCCTCCACTTTACCTACCTACCATATTACTTCCTTACCCCTTCGGGGACAAGTGCGAGCCGACGAATTTAGGAGGTCTTGAGGTAGAGCGTGACGGCGGATAGGCAAAAGGAGAAGCCTTGGGTTACAATTGCTTATACGAAGATAAGGAAGATCAAGGATACGGAGGGATGACGAAAATGAGCGATCGGGAATACGCGCCGGGACAGATCGTCAAGGCCGCTTATAAAACGGGAGAATATATCGGAGAGGTCATGGAATCGGACGGAAGAAGGACGCTCGTCCAAGTGCTCGCGGTGCTGTCCCATCCGAAGCAGGGGGACCTGCATCATCCGAACGACCCGGATGTCGCGATGTTCCACGAACGGCCGGCATCGGCCTATCGGGAGAAAGTATGGGTCCCGGCCGGCAGCGTCCAGCTTTATTCGGGAGAGGTCCCCGAATATAAAGCCTCTCTGCTAGCCGCAGCCGAGACGGAGGCCGAGCGGCTGGACCGCCTGCAGCGCTGGGCGGGACGAAGCTTGGAGACGATTCAAGAGCTTCTCCGGCAATATAGGCAATAAACGACAGAGGCTGTCTTCCAAGTCGCCATCGGACTTAGGGAGACAGCCTTTGCCGTTCAGACGGCGTTGCCGCCGGTGCCCGGGCAGCACAACGCTTGAGTCATCAAGAAGGAGATCGTCGCTTCGGCTCCGCAATTCATGTTCGGACCGTTCTGCTGAAGGCCGTCGGAGCAGGCTCCTTCTTCAGGGTCGACCATGAGGACCAGAAGATCGTTGTCGCCGTAGAACCAATCCAGGCAGCGATCGCGCGCCAAGCGCAGCTCCTCCGCAAGACTCAGCGGCTCGTCCAGCGGCGGAGGGGGAGTGGGGGGATGGCCGGTTCTGTCCGTCAATTTCGCGCCGAGCGCCGAAGCGCCGTGCGGCTCGGGCCGCAAGGAGGACGATACGGAGATCAGGCGGGACACTTCCTCGTCCTGCACGAGGGCGATCGCTTTGGCCGCTTCCTCGAAGGCAAGGGCGAGCTTGAACATCTCCAGCGGCTGCTGATCCCAACGGCTCGAAGTGTCTTTCGTCCGCCACTTCTCGTTGCCGATCGGCCGGAACCCTCCCTTGCCGGAGCTCATCGCCGCCCGGAGCGAGGAGAGAGAGTCGAGGCCGACCTCCAGCGCCTCGGGATTCTCCGTTCGCCGGAAGGCGCGGAGGAGGGCCCAGGGCAGAACGCCGTTGCCGTAGGTCATGGACGGCTCGAACCACTTCCAACCGTCCGCCGAGGAGTGGCTGAACGCCCGCAGGAGCACGCCTTCCAGGCGATAGAGATGGTTCGTCAGCTCCTCCTTCCACCCTTCGGGCAGAGAGAGAACTCCGCTGTCGTGCGCCGACAGCAAATCGGAGCACGTCGCCAGCGCGAACGCTTGTCCCCGGTGGGAGCGGATCGAGCCTATCGTCTGGAGCGAATGCTGCAGCAGGATAAACGCGGTATCCCGGCGAGCCCCCTCCAGACGAATCCAAGCGTCGGCGCAGCTCCAGACGGCGCGGCCTTGGCAATCGTGCGAGACGTCCTCCGGCTCCAGCGTGCGGTCGTAAGCGACGTTGTTATGGAACCAGCCGTTCTCCTTCTGGGTCCAGAGAAGAAAGGCGAGATAGATGTCCGCGAGCTCCTTAAGCAGAATCCGATCCCGCTCCGCGAGGATGGAGGAACGCTCGGGGCTCAGCCATTCGGTCACCGTCCAGAGTGCCCGGGCGTTATCGTCGGTCGTATAGCCTTCCCTTCGCCTTGGAATTCGGCCGAGCGCGTGTTCGATCAGACCGGTATCGTCCGTCAGCCTGCGCAGATGGATGAAGGACGGGGTGCTTCGGGGCAAGACATTGCGATCAGACGACATCCGCGATGCTCCATCCCTTGCCCGACGTTACCCGCTCAAGCAGCCCCAAATACTGCGCTCCTACTTGGGGCCATTGCATGCTCTTGCCGATCTCCGCTATTTTCCTCTCGCTTCGCGCCAGCAGCTCCGGGAAGCTGAACAGCTCGATGATTTTGGCGCTCCACAGCTCCGTATCCCCGAACGGCAGCAGGTAGTCTTCGTTGCCCTGCATAAGATCCTTCGCGTAGCTGTACGGCGTGCTCAGAATAGGCCGCCCAAGCCCTGCCGCGTAAGCAAGCGTGCCGCTTGTGATCTGCTGCATGCCCGGATACGGCGTGACGTAAAGATCGCAAGCCGAGATAAGAGAAACGAGCTCTTCTTCGGGAACGTAGCGGTTGATCATCCTTACGTGATTCTCCAGTCCGAGCGTCTTGATCAGTTCCGTCAGCTCCTCCCGATAGGCTTCGCCTTCGTGCTTGCGCACCTCGGGATGGGTCTGTCCGGCGATAATATAGAGAAGGTCGGGAACCGCGCGAACGGCCGTCGCGAGCGCGCGAAGAAGCGACTCGATTCCTTTGCCGCGGCTGAGCAGGCCGAATTGGAATACGACCTTGCGGTTCTCCCACCCGTATTGCTTGCGAGTCTGCTGGCGTTCCCTTTTAACCGGAACCGGAGCTCCGTGGGGAATAAACGAAATTTTGCTCGGCGGAATGGAGAAATGCTCGTGCAAATAGCCGATCGCCTTGCGATTCATCACGTGGACGTGATCGGATCTGGCCGCGATGGCCGCTTGCACCGAAGCATAGGGCTCGGCGGGCTTCTCGAAGACGGTGTGGAAGGTCGTGACCACGGGCTTCGTCAGATGCTGCAGCAGCTCGAGGACGTGGCTTCCCGCCTCTCCGCCGAAAATTCCGAATTCGTGCTGCAGGGAGACGACGTCGACGGGACTCCGATTCAGCGTCTCGGCGATCTTGCGGTAATCGTCCTTCTCGGACTTAAGCAGAGGGATGTGCCAATTCTCCCCGTAGCTCGCGACTTCGTCCGGATTGCACATGGCGATGACGGGATCGGGAGCGTTCGCCTCTCTGGCCTCCATGACCGCTTGCCTCAAATGATGGGTGTACGTCGCCAATCCGCATTTTTTCGGAACGTACGTGCTAACGTAAGCAACTTGCAAAGATGGTGAATTCAATGGCGCTGCACCTCCATAATACGGCTGATAACCGCTTGATATACGAACAAGAACTCCGATAGGGGGATTCGTGCGCCAAGGGTGCCAGAGCCTCTGCCCGCCGACTTGTTATCATCGGCGTAGCTGCATATAAATAGAAGTGTTCACAATCTTGGCTCCGGATACTCCTACCCCATGGATACGGATGGAGGACGTGGATTATGAATCGAAGACGAGACAACCCGGGAGCTTGGACAAGAGAAAATGAGACGTTTGGGTGAAAATGTTGACCGACGGTTTGATGCGAGGGCTTGCCCTATGGTACCCTAGTAGTAATAGCGGAAATGGAGGTGATACCCTTGAAAACCAATCGATCTCCCCTGCGCTGGGCGCTGCTGATGATTTCGTTCTTCACGTCCCTGACGTTCGTCCCGATCCCGGAATCGGAGGTAAGCACCTCGGAAAGCGGGCGAGTCACGGTCGGTCAGCTTCTCCTGTCGTCGAACTCCACGGGGCTCGGCCATTCGAATTCGAATCAAGTCCACAAGCTTCATTGGCTCGGCAGACTGCTATCCTTGCTGCTTGTCTTTGCCGCGGCCGGATATTTCGTCAGATCCGCATCCATTCCGCACGAATATCGCCGCTCGGCGATACCCCTTCGTTTGAAACGCTTGTTCCTTAAACCTCTTCAATACCAATCCAACTACGTTTCGTAAGCCACCCGCGTTTTTAATGAAAGCTCCATTCCGCTGCAGTGCACCCTAGGGCACCTGCTTGTTTTAACATCTAAAATTTACCCCTTACGGCCGAATTTAAACTATTTTTTGCAAGAAAAGATTCAGAAACCCTCGAATATACGCTAGCTGTGCCGGCCATGGCCTTGATTATTCAGGCCTTTGTTTGCGCACACTATTTTCCAACAATAGATGGAATGAGGACTTAATTATTGGAGGTATTCAAAGATGGAGATCCGTGAATCCGAGCTTCCGAGCATTGGAAGAAAATTTCAAATGACCAACGAGCAAGGGGAGAAAATCGTTATCGTCGTCCATGACGACGGAAGGCGGGAAATCTATCATTTCGATCATTCCAGCCCGGACGAATCGATCTCGATGGTGACGCTCACGGACGAAGAGGCGCGTCAGATAGCGTTTATCGTCGGCGGGCTGCTTTATAAACCCAAAATGCTGGAAAATATCGACATGGCGCTCGGCGACTTGGTCATCGAATGGTATAAGCTCGAGGCGGGAAGCAAATGCGCGGGCCATACGATCGGGGAGCTGGATATCCGCCGCAAGTCCGGCGCCACGGTCATCGCCGTCGTCGGCAAAGGAAACGCGAAGCAGATCAACCCGGGACCGGATTACGTGCTGGGCGAGGATTCGACAATCGTCGTCATGGGGGAGAGAAAACAAATTATCGAGTTCAAGCAGATTATTAGAAATGGATGTGATTGACCGATGGAACACATCGTCTTCGAGATCGGTTTGGCGATCGGACTCATTGCCTTGGGGGGATTGGTATCCTCCAGGCTTCGGTTCTCCGTCATCCCGTTCTATATTCTGATCGGAATGGCCGTCGGGCCGCACGCTTTCCACTGGGGGGCATTCGATCTGCGATTCATTCACAGCGCGGAGCTCATCGACGTCATGGGAAGGATCGGGGTTCTCTTTCTTCTGTTCTACCTCGGATTGGAGTTCTCGGTCGGACGCCTGCTCAAGTCGGGCAAAAGCATCGCGGTCGGGGGCACGATCTATATCGCCATCAATTTTACTTTAGGGATCTTGTTCGGATGGGTATCGGGCTTTCCGCTGGAAGAGATTCTTGTCATCGCGGGGATTACCACGATCTCCTCGAGCGCGATAGTCGCCAAGGTGCTGGTCGATCTGAAGCGGACCGCGAACCCGGAAACCGAGATGATTCTCGGGATCATCATGTTCGAGGACGTGTTCCTGGCCGTTTACCTGTCGATTCTGTCCGGTTTGATCTTGAGCGGCTCGACCTCGGTGGGCGGCGTGGCACTGTCCGCGCTGATCTCGTTAGGCTTTATGCTTGTCGTTCTGTTCGTCGGCCGCAAGGCGGTGCCGCTGCTGAACAAGTACTTGAATATCAAGTCCAACGAAGTTTTCCTGCTGGTGATCTTCGCCGCGTTATTCATCATCGCCGGCTTCTCGGAGAAGCTTCATGTCGCCGAGGCGATCGGGGCGCTGCTGGTCGGCCTGGTCCTCGCCGAGACGCAGCACCGGAAAAGAATCGAGAACCTGATCATTCCGTTCCGCGATTTCTTCGGGGCCATCTTCTTCTTCGGCTTCGGCCTTACGATCGATCCGACGACCTTGTTCACGAAGGAGACGATCTGGCTGTCTCTCGGAGCCGTCGTCGTCACGCTGCTCGGGAACTTCGTGGCAGGCATGCTCGCGGGCCGAAGCGCGGGGCTGACGCCGAAGTCCTCCACGAACATCGGTCTCACTATCGTCTCCCGCGGAGAGTTCTCGATCATCGTGGCGAATTTGGGCAAAGCCGGAGGCTTGCTCGCCGTCCTGCAGCCGTTCGCCGCCCTCTACGTGCTCATTCTGGCGATTCTGGGGCCGCTGCTCACGAAGGAGACCAAGCTCGTTTATAAAGCGTTGAACAAAATTTTCAAGTGGGATGTGCCGAAAAGGAGCGTGCCGGAGCAGTAAAACGAGAAGAAACGGGGGAACGGTATCATGATGATGAAGCTGACTTCGTCTTCCCCGTCCCGCTCCCGCCAATGGGCGGGAGCGGCATCGGGCGGAATGCTTGCCGCGATCGGGCTCGAGATGTTCCTCATTCCCCACGGCTTGGTCGCGGGCGGTACGATGGGAATCTCGACGTTTATCGCGTTCTTGTCGGGAGCTAAGCTCGGATGGATCATGCTTTCGCTTCAACTTCTCCTTTTGATCGTTTTCTATAAGCCGTTAACCAAAAGACTAGATAAAGCGACGATTCTCGGTTTCGTCGTGCTATGCGCCGCTCTGCTCCTTTTCCATCCGTTCGAGGCATGGACGGCGAATCCCCTCCTGGCGGCCGTGATGGGAGGGGCGCTCCTCGGGGCGGGAGCGGGGATCGCTTACCGGCGGGGAAGCCTCGTCGACCTGATCTTTTTTCTGGATCGGGGGCAGCATTCGGCGGCGCGATTGGCCGCGTTGCTCGCCTTCAACGGGGGGCTGCTGCTTATCGTCGCGTGGGCGTTCGGATGGGAAAGGGCTTTCTACTCCTTGCTGGCGCTGCTGGCGGCGACGGAGGCGATGAAGCTGTCGCTGCGGGGCCATCCCTCCTGGAGGATGCTGTGGATCTCCAGCTATCGCGCCGATGAGCTCCAAGAAGCGATCGGGCGAAGCTTAAGCCGGGAGACCGTTCTGTTGAGGGAGTCGGAGGAGGCGGGGTTCGGCGCCCGCCCCGTTCTTTTCTGCAAGGTGCATCGTTTCGAAGAGGCGAGGCTCCGGGAGCTCGCGAAGGAGATCGATCCGTTCGCCGGTATCGGCACGGCATCGATGGAAGAGAACGAGCTCCGGAAGCTCGCCCGTTAAACGATAAGGACCGCAAGACGCCATTCCGCGAGCCGAACGGGCTCGAAAGGGATGGCGTCTTTGCCGCGGTCCGCGGTTTCGGGCGATAGAGTAGCGGGTAATCGTTACGGAAGATGCACGCAAAGGAGGAATATCCGATGACAGCACAAGCGCTCTACGGAGCAAGCGCCTTGATCGCCGCGGTCAGCTTCGCTGTTCTCTGCGTCTTTCTGATCCGGACGCTGACCAGCGCGAGGCAGACCCTGGATTCGCTCAAGACGACGATCGAAGGGGCCAGCGACACCGTCGAATCGATCCGAGGCAAGGTGGAGGAACTGACGACGAACGTAAACGAGATTTCGGTTAACGTGAAGGAGAAGCTGCACGCGGCGGACGCGCTGTTCGACGCGGCGCGCGATGCGGGCGCCACGATTCAGGAAACGGCGCATACGGCCAAGGAGCTGGCGGATCGGTTTACGAAGGCCGTGAAGGAGCAGAGCCGGGAGAAGGAGAACAAGTGGGCGGAATGGATCCGGATCGGGGTCCGGCTCGTTACCGCGGCAAGAAGCCATCTGAAGGCTTCCCGGGAGCAGTCGTCCGGGCGATTATCGCGATCGGAGGCCTGACGGCCTGTTTCGTTCCGGGAGAGCGGGGTAAATAAGAAACGTAACCCACTACCGAACGATCAAGGAGGAGATGGACATGAGATCCTATACGAAGCTGGTAGACAACGGGCTTGAGGCGTTTCAGACGGTTCAGAACCTAAGGTCGCAAGGCTATTCGGGAGACGAGATTTACGTTCTGGCCCATGAGCAGGATCGAACCGAACGACTGGCGGACGCGGCCGACGTCAACACGATCGGTCCCGCGGAAGAAGGAGTTTTGCAGTCGGTTGCGAATTTCTTTCGTAATCGGGGAGACGAGCTCCGCGGCAAAATCGAGTCGATGGGACTGACCAAGGGAGAGGCCGTAACCTATGAGGCAGAGCTGGACAGAGGCAAGGTGCTCGTTCTTGCCCGCAAATAACGCCGCAGGCTCGAAGAGCCGGAAGGCATACGGGAGCAAGGAATGACGGCGGAGGCCGCATTCCTTGCTCCCGTATGCCATTCGTGCTTTGGCTATTCGCAAAAGGAGTGACTGACAATCGTGAATATATTGGTCGTTGACGATAACCCGATGAACGTAATGGTCGTGCAGGAGATGCTTAAGCGTTCGGGATACGATTCCGTCATCTCCGCCGGTTCCGCGGCGGAGATGTTCGCCCTGCTCGATTCCCCGGAACATAAATCGACGAAGCTGGCGAACCAGTCGTCGATCGATTTGATTCTGCTTGACCTGATGATGCCGGAGATCGACGGAATGGAGGCGTGCCGGATGCTGCAGCGGGACGAACGGTTCCGCGACATCCCGGTCATCATCGTGACGGCGATCGGCGATTCGCGCAAGCTCGCGGAGGCGTTGGACCTCGGAGCGACGGACTACGTGACGAAGCCGATCAACAAGGTGGAGCTCCTCGCCCGCATCCGGTCGGCGCTTAGGCTCAAGAAGGAGATGGATTGGCACAAGGAGCGCGACCAGCGGATGAGGGAGGAGCTCGAGCTGGCCAGGCAGGTGCAGCAGGCGGTGCTTCCGTCCGCGATCGAAGAAAAGAACTTCCGGATCCGCGCGTTCTTCCGCTCCTCGGAGCAATTGGCCGGCGATCTATACGCCTGGCACGCTTTCGACAGCAAGCGCATCATTGTCGCCGTCCTCGACGCGATGGGACACGGCATCTCATCCTCGCTCGTCAGCATGTTCTCGGCTTCCGTTCTTAAGGAAGCGATGCGCACGCACATTACCCCTAAGCGGGTCATGCAGGAGCTCAACAGCAGGCTGCTGCAGCTCGACTACGAGAACGAGCTCGTTCATTACTATTGCACCGGGATGTGCGTGTGGATCGATCTGGAGCATGGCGTTCTGGAATACGTGAACGCGGGACACCCTCCCGGGCTGCTGCTTCGCAGGCGCACGGGGGAAACGGTCTCGATGCGCTCAAGCTCGCCGCCCATCGGCCTGTTCGAAACCGTGGAGCTCGCCGCCCATACGATCTCGCTGGAAGCGGGCGATACGATCCATCTCTACACGGACGGTTTGTTGGATCTGTTTCCCGGGGATCTGCAAGAACAGGCGGCCGCGCTGGCGCGAGCGCTGGCGGCCTCGCGCGGGGAGGAGTGCAGCCTGGAGCGGCTCTTGGAGCAAGATTCCCTCGACCGCCATCCCGACGACCGCTGCCTGATCCGGCTCGAAGTGCTTGGAAAGGAGCCTAGAGGATGAGGATCAAAACCAAGCTGATTATCGGATTCATCATTCTAATGGTGCTGTTAGTCGGCATCACCTCTTTCGGATACGACAGAATGAGCCGAATGAACGACAGAATGAACAGCTTCAACGACTCCAGGTTCGAGATGGTCAAGGAAGTGATCGACCTGCGCGGCACCGTGAATCAGACCGGCCGGGCGGTGAGCGACGTGCTGCTGAACGTGCTGGAATCGGATCGGCTCAGCGTGGACGATTTGAAGCTCGCGGAGAGCGTCTTCGAGGCCAAATTGGCCTCGATGGTCTCCAGGGCGAGGGATCCCCAAGAGCGTCAAGCGGTAGACCAAGTAAGCCGGGATCTGGAGCGGTATTCGGATTTCTTGAATCGTTTCGCCGCGTTGATCGAGAGAGGGGATAAGCAAGCGGCGCTCGAGCTGTACAAGAGCCTGGGAAGAACGCGCCAGGACAATGCGGTCAGCTCGCTGAATTCCCTTACGTCCTTCGAGCAGATGACGATCGAGGAAGAGACGAACGCCTCCCGCGGCATGTATAACGATGCGGTTCGCTGGTTCGCGGTGCTGACCATGATCGGCCTTTTTATCGGCTTAGGGGTCATGCTGTGGGTACTCCCCACCATCACGAAGGGGTTCAATCTGCTTACCGTCATGGCGAAGAAGTTCTCCCAAGGCAGGCTTCGCGGCCTAAGCCGCTTGGAGATCGAATCCGGCGACGAGATCGGGCAGCTTGCGAAGGTATTTAAACAGATCGCCGCGGATCTCCAAGAGAAGAACGAGCGGGAAGCCCTATATGCAGAATCCAAAGAGCAGCAGGCGTGGATCGACGCGCAGATGGCCAAGTCGACGGAGCTTATCCACGGCGGCGGCGGTTTGGCGAACGTCGCCCAAACGTTCGCGAACGAGTTCACGTCCGTTCTCGGAGCGGCCTACAGCGTCGTTTATTTTATCGAAACGGACGAAGACGATGCGACGCAACGTTTGGCGAAGTACGGAAGCTATGCGCACAGCGAGCAGGCTTCCGGCTCGGAAGAGGCGTCTACCTTCGCCATCGGGGAAGGCCTTGTCGGCCAATGCGCGCTTAAGGACGAGCTGCTCGTCATCGAGCCGCTTCCCTCCGGCTACGTGCCGGTTCGTTCCGGCCTTGGCGAAGCGGAGCCGCTTCAGCTCGTGCTGGCACCGATCGAGGCGGACGGTACGATCGTAGGGGTGCTGGAGCTCGCGTATTTGCGCCCGATAGGCAATCTGGAGCGGGAGCTGCTCGAGCGGCTGACGGAGAAGTTCGCTTACATCGTCATGAATCTTCAGTCGCGGTACCGGGTGGAGGAGCTTCTCCGGGAAGCCCAAGCTATGACCGAGGAGCTGCAGGTGCAGTCGGAAGAGCTCATCTCCCAGCAGGAGGAGCTGCGCGATTCCAACGAGCGGCTCGAGGTTCACGCGGGGAGGCTTAAGAAGTCGGAGGAGAGGCTGCAGCGCCAGCAGGAGGAGCTGGAGAACGCGAATCAGGAGCTAATGGCCAAAACGATGGAGCTGGAGGAGCAGATCCGCCAGACGGCGCGAAGGAATCGCGAGGTCGCGGCCGCGAACCTCGAGCTGGAGCGGCAGACGGCGGAGCTGGCGAGAGCTTCCCAATACAAATCCGAGTTTCTCGCCAACATGTCCCATGAGCTTCGGACTCCGCTGAACAGCCTAATCATTCTCTCGCAGTTCCTCGAAGACAACGCGGAAGGCAATCTGACCGACAAGCAGCTGGAGTTCGTGAAGACGATTCATTCCTCCGGCGAGGACCTGCTCAAGATGATCGACGAGATTCTCGATCTCGCCAAGGTCGATGCCGGCCGAATGGATATTCAGATCGAGCTGACTCCCATGGAAGACATCACCGTCGATCTGGAGCACGCCTATCGTTCGATCGCGGAAGACAAGGGACTAAGCTTCTCGATCGGCGTCGGCGAAGACGTGCCGGCGGCTTTTCCGACCGACGGCCACCGGCTGAAGCAAATTCTTCGCAACCTGCTCTCCAACGCCATGAAATTTACCCTCGAAGGCTCCGTTTCCCTGACGGTGCGGCGGGGAAGCGAGGAAGAGCTCGAAGGACGAACGGAACGATATCTGGCCTTCGAAGTCAAGGATACCGGCATCGGGATCGCGGAAGAAAAGCGGGAGATCATCTTCGAGGCCTTCCGCCAAGCGGACGGCACGACCAGCCGGAAGTTCGGGGGAACGGGGTTGGGCCTGACCATCAGCCGGGATCTCTCACAGCTGCTTGGAGGGTGGATCACCCTTCGAAGCGAAGTCGGGCGAGGCAGCGCGTTTACGCTCTATTTGCCGGTGAGGGGACCGGACGCCGCTGCCGATGCCAAGCCGAGGATCTCCTGGATGGATGGCGGCTTACTGGCGTCGGCGGCGGAGGAGACGGAGACGCTGCCTGCCCTTGAGAGCGAAGCCAACCGGGAATACGGTCTTCTGAAGGAACCCGTTATGGAGAAGGAGACCGCAAGGTCCGCCTATGAGGGCAAAACCGTGCTATTGGTCGATGACGACCCGCGCAACGTATTCTCGTTGACAAGCTTGCTGAATCACCATCGGATGAACGTATACTCGGCGGAGAACGGAAGGGAAGCCCTGGAACTGCTCGAATCGGGAATCCGGGTCGACCTCGTGCTGATGGACATCATGATGCCGGAGATGGACGGCTACGAAGCGATCGAACGGATTCGCGGCAATACCGAATGGAGTTCCCTTCCCATTATTGCCCTGACGGCCAAAGCCATGAAGGGAGAGCGGGACAAATGCCTTCAGGCGGGAGCCTCGGATTACCTTGCGAAGCCCGTGTCCATCGACCAGCTGCTCTCCTTGCTGAAAGTGTGGTTGTCCCGATGATGGAAGAGTGGAGGCTTCCGGGATACGACGAGCAGCTGGAGAAGCTGGAAATCAAGCTGCTGCTGGAAGCCGTGTATCTCGAGTACGGTTATGACTTTCGCCAATATGCTTATCCCTCCTTGCGCAGAAGGATCCGCCGCCGCGCGCTTCTGGAGAAACAAGAGGATATTTCGTCTTTGCAGGGTCGCGTCCTGCATGATCGAGATGCATTCGAGAGATTGCTGTCCGATCTCGTCATCCCCGTGACGGAACTGTTCCGCAATCCCGCCACGTTCCGCTGGTTAAGGGAACGGCTGACGGACGGACTGCGGGACGTTTCTTTTCTCCGAGTCTGGCATGCCGGATGCGCGACCGGGGAAGAAGCCTACTCTTCCGCCATCTGGCTGGAAGAAGAGGGAATGCTCGGTCAAGCGCGAATCTATGCGACCGATATTAGCCGCGCTGCTCTTAACCGGGCAAGAGAGGGACAGCTCCCGAAGGATCGGTTCCCCCTTTACGACTCGAATTACCGAGAGGCCGGAGGACAGTCGGAGCTGTCGCGTCATTGCGAAGAAGAGGAAGGCTTCTTTACGTTTAAGGCTTCGCTGAAGGAGAGAATCGTGTTCGCGGAGCACAATCTGGCGACCGACCGCTCCTTCAATGAGTTTCATTTGATTTTCTGCCGCAATGTCATGATCTATTTCGATCCGAGCCTGCGAGAGAGGGTTCACCGTTTGTTCTATGAAAGTCTGGCTCCCGGCGGGATTCTCGTCTTGGGAGGCAAAGAGTCTCTCGCTTTCACCAGTCATGCGGATCATTATGAGACCTTAAGCGAAGAGCATCGGGTCTATCGCAAAATAGAGTAATCGGTTTCGGTTCAAATGAGGCTGCCCAGGGTATAGCTAAAATGAGAGGCAACGGCGCTGCCGTAGCCGAAATTCCCTTGGGGAGGTGGCCGCTTTGACTTGGACGATCGGGATTTTTGATCGGGAGCAGCAGGTGCTGGACGCGGTGAATGAATTGCAGGCGAGAGGGAATAACAGCCGTTCTCTTCTTGCAGTCGTCAATAATGAGGAAAACGCTCCTCTCTTGTCGTCTCAGGACGAGCTTCGTTTGGAAGGAATCGAAGGCCTCAAAGAGGCATCGGAGCGATGGGATGGGGACGATGGCTTGCTCGACGAAGGAGCGGCGATGCCGGCGGCCATGTATCTGGGTTCGGTACAGGGAGCGGGCATGAACGGACAGGCTGGCGCTTTCGCGGCCTATTCCTTGGCGGATTCGGACGGCCTCAGCACGACTCGGTGCTTGGAACGGCTAGGCTTAGACGAATCGACGGCCCGGAACTGCGCTCCGTCCGTGGAAGAAGGCAAGCTGCTGCTGCTTGCGGAGACGGATTCTTTGGAGGAGACGGCCCGCGTCATGCGCAGCTGCGGCGCCTCCGATGTCCTTCAATAGCAGGAAGGCCGTATTCAGGCCGCATTCCGATTTAGCGGAATGCGGCCTTCTTATGTGTTCGTCGATCCGGGGAAACGATCGAGGCGATGGGATGTTTGATTCCCATGATGTCATCTCGGATCAATCGGGCGGCGATCGCGCTGTAAATCGTGCCGTTGCCTCCATATCCGAGAGCATAATAGCGACCCGGAGTCCCGGGGTCTTCCCCGATCCACGGCAGGTTGTCGCCGGATTCCGCGAAAGTGCCGCACCATTCGTACTCGGCTTCGGCCTCGAAGTCGGGAAACAGCTGCCGAAGCTCCGACAGGAGACGCCGGGAACGCTGCCTCAGATCGGTATCCGTTAAGACAGGCTGACGATAGTTCTCGTCCAGTCCTCCGACGATAATGCGGTCGTCATTCGTCGTCCGCAGATAAAGGTAAGGGCGAGCGGTCTCCCATAGCATAAACCGCTGATGCCAATTCGAGAGAGAGCGACGGATCGGTTTCGTTGCTATCGCATAAGTGCGAGTGAACTTGGCGTTGACCCGGGCATCTCCCGCCGACTCGGGCGTATAACCCACGGCATAAACGATATGCTCCGCATGAATCTCGCCATGGTTGGTTCGAACGATAAAATTTCCTTTGACTCCCTCAACGGAGAGAGCCGAGGTTTTCTCGTAGATGCGCAGTCCGGCCTGAGCGGCGGATTCGGCAAGAGACGTCACGAAGAGGAACGGGTTCAGTTCAGCGTCCCCGTGCGTGACGATGGCTCCGCTTTTGCGGAACGGGAAGACGCTCTCGATCCGGTCGGCGTCCCACCATTCCACGCCGAAGCCGTGTCGGTCCAGCATTTCATGCTCCCTGCGCAGCGAAGGCAGATCGGATTCGCTGCTTGCGAAGTAGAAGCTGCTGCGGCGTCTAAGATCAACTTCGCGAGGCAATCCGTTCGCGACCTGGACAAGCTGCTCTACCGCATTCTTGCATGCCCGATAGAATTCGACGGCGTCCTCGTCGCCGATCTGCTTCGCGAGCTCGGATAGCATGATATCGTTGGAATATTGAAGCAATCCGGTATTGGCCGCCGTGCTCCCGGATGCGATGGTTCCCTGTTCGATAAGGACCGCATCGATGCCGCTTCGAACTAACGTATAGCCGCATGCGATTCCCGACATGCCCCCGCCGATGACCAGGGCATGGCAACGGACCGGTTCGAACAGCTGCGGATAAGAAGGGGGATTCGGCCGCGTTGAAGGCCAATAGAGCGATCCGTAGTGCAACGTCACGATTTATTCCTCCATCCTAATAAAGCGGGCCGCAAGCATCGGCAAGCGCCCCTTCCTAAGTATTCTCCATTTACCCAACTTTGCCATCATCGAACGGGGGGGCCGGCCGCCGCAACTATCCGCTTTTTTTAGCGTTCACATGTTTCAAGGAAAAGTTCGAAGGGTAAGGAAAGAAGAACGTATTTAATAGGGTTGATCTATGTTGGAGGAGGTTTCTCATGAAGACTGATAAATTGAGCTTTCGAACCGAGAACCGGGAGGGGCTCACCGTTATTTATTTGTCCGGGGAGCTGGACCTTGAAGTCGCTTCCCAGATGAGGACGACAATGGAGCCTCTCGTGGAGCTGGCGGATCGTAAATTGGTGTTGAATCTGAAGGACTTAAAATATATCGACAGCACGGGAATAGGCATTCTAATCGGTATCGTCAAGGCTCGACACGCGCGCCAAGCGCCGTTCGCCGTGGAAGAAGTATCGGATCATATTCGCAAGCTGTTCGACATGACGGGAATTTCCCCTTTTCTGGACTCGGCTAGAGCTTGAATCTCGGTTGGCTTCGGCTGCACACTCAAATGATGAAAGGTAGAGGATGAACACTCCATGGTAACAGATAACAACGTCAAGCTGACGGTTCCTGCTCAGCCTGAATTCGTCGACCTCGTTCGTCTGACGTTATTCGGATTAGCCACCAAGCTCAAATTTTCCTATGAGGAGATCGAGGATATGAAGGTGGCCGTGTCGGAAGCTTGCAATAATGCCGTTCTTCACGCGTATCAAGGAACGGGAGGCCATATCGATATCGAATTCGGGTGGATCGGCGAGGAGGAGCTTCAAATCACGATTCGCGATCATGGGGAGAGCTTTCAGGCTCCCGAAGCGTCCCGAACGTCAAATCTGCACGGTAAGTCCATTGAGGAGATCCAGTCGGGCGGATTAGGACTATACCTGATGCAGGCGTTGATGGATCGCGTGGAATTGAATACCGAGAATGGAACAGCCGTCACGCTGACCAAGCGCCGTACGGCTCCCGAGACCGTATGAGCAATCGCGAGGGTATGCGTCAGCCCGACGATGCCCGGCAGAAGCTGCTGGAGTACCAACGCACGCTCAGCAAAGAGCTTGCCGACGAACTCGTGCGCGATTACGAACCTTTGGCCAGAATGGCCGCCAACAAAATCTCCCGCAACCGGCCCGATCTTCAAGAGGATCTGTTCCAGGTCGGACGCATGTCGATCTTTCGGCTGTTGCAGCAGTATGATCCCTCCCTTGGGATGCCGTTCGAGCCTTATGTCATGAAGAGCATCGTCGGCCAGATGAAAAACTACCTAAGGGATAAGTCTTGGTACATTCAGGTGCCGAGAAGAATCAAAGAGAAGGGTCTTACCGTTCAGCAGACGATCGACGAGCTTACCGTCCAACTGGAACGGTCTCCTAGCGTCGAAGAGATCGCCGCCAAGCTGGAGATGGATGTCGAAGAGACGCTGGAAGTGCTGGCCGGAAGAGAGATGTATCACTATGTTTCTCTGGATACCCCCATCAACGAGGAAGAGAGCACGTCCACCTTGGGCGAATTGCTTCATTCCCCGGCTGACGACTACATAAGCGCAGAACGAAGAATGGACCTGGAAGAGGCCATGAATCGGTTGAAGCCGGAAGAACGCAAGGTGGTCCTGCTTCTTTATAACGAAGGCTATTCTCAGCGCAACGTAGCCGAGCAGTTGGGCGTTTCCCAGATGAGCATTTCCCGCATACAAAGAAGAGCAATCGAACAATTAAGAAGCTGGATAAGCGAAGAAGCTTGATTCATTCGGGAGCTAACGGGTAATAAGAGATACGCACCACAATCTCTTATTCAGCAAAGGCGGTGGCAAGGATGAGTGTTCGATATGAGCTCCGTTGCTTCGAATGTGACGTTTTGGTTCGTCAGGAAGAAGACGCCTATCAGCTAAGCATTCAAGCCCGTTCGAACCCACTGGGCCGAGGGAACCAGCTCGCCATTTACGACACGGAATCCCAAGCCAAAGATGCAGCCGATCGTTTCTGTCAAATGTATACCCTTGCTAGAGAGTACGGCTACTTCTTGCACGGCAGCGAATTCCGCAGGGAAGAGTGCTCATCGATCTCCGTTCCGGAACATCTTAGCGATGGGACAACCCTTGAGCAGTTCCGATCCCTTCTGGAGGAGGAATCTCGCAATCGCGATCTCCCTCTCCCTAACTAACTAATCTAAGAACGCCAAGGGAAGCAGCGGTATTTCCGCTCTTCCCTTTTTTTGATCATGCCTCCTCCTCCTCCGTTTATCCTTTCTCTCTCTCGCCGTTTAGTCTCTCGTTCTCGCGGTCTTCGTTTTCCCCGGACAGACGCTCCTATCCCGAAACCTCCCCAAAAACCATTATCCCCTCGTCTCAGAACAAAGTAGTTAGAGAGCGTATCAGCCACGTTTAAAAGTCTCGTCATTACGATATCAATAGCTCCAGGCTTCCCGATGTCTGGCGATCCATTTGGCTTTCGTCTCGAATTGCTTCCAAACGATGGGAAGAGTTCGGCGCGGTCGGATTAGGTGGCGGTAAGTGATTTTGGCGGTTGTGGCGCACCAGGAGAGCAACGAACGAAAGGATGTCCCTTCGACGTCGTACATCTCCGCATTGATTCGAAAACTATACTCGTTCAAATAAGCATGCAAATGCTTGGCTCCGATGCCGCCAAAGGTGGAATTCAACCAATTCTTCACCGTCAGGCGAAAAGGGCCCAGTTGCGGGTGAACTTTGGCATAGTAAGGGAGCGAGGTCACCTCGGAACTATTCACATGTTCGGCAAGGAATGCTAGATATCCCTCCTTATCTACTGTTCGAGCAGGTAATCGGACATGATCGGGATCGGGCTGCTGGAGCTTGATTTGTTGCAGTTCGCCTTGTTCATTAAAAGAACCGCCTAACAAGACCGGCTGATGAGCGTCAAAAAACAGAGCATATCCATAACCGAAAGTCGACACTTGAACTACGCCTTCAAGTTTGACGGATTGCTCGGCGGTACGCATGGCTTCTCGAATCTTGTGAGCCATTAGCCAAGCTGTTTTATAGGTAACTTCGATGGCTTCGGACAGCCGAACGGCGCTGATTCCGCCGGGAAGAGACATCAGATAAAAGGCTTTGAACCACTTGGAGAGCGAGGTCGAGCTGCCTCCCATAATCGTGCCGGCGATCAGGGACGTCTGGTGACGGCAGGATTTGCATTCGAAAAGAGGGTGACGGCGAGTCCGAGTCAAGTAATACTCCGGATGGCGGCAGTTCGGACAACGGAAACCGTCGGGCCAACGCGCGTGAAAAAGAGCCTCTGCGCATTGCTGATCGGTTGAGAACTTTTCATTGAATGCATCCATCGCGGACGACTCCTTTGACACGGTAGGTAAGCATCTCCTGAATCTTGTGATTTTATTATACCAAACATACGTTCTCATTTCAATAAAAATAAGAAATGATATCCAATTCGAATGGTGGGAGGTTTGTTCTAAGGGCTTGGGATAATGGTCCTCAGAGGGTTCTCAAGGGGCTTCATGGAAAAAGCAGAAAAAAACCACTATCCCCTTCTGACAGAAGGGGATAGTGGTTTTTTTCTGGCGTCGGTGGATTGGGGAGGTGCAGAGTGGGAGTGCCCCTTTCTGAGGAGGGGGGATAGTGGTTTTTAAGCTGCTGGCTGGCGATGAACAAGGAGAAGAAAAGCGAAGGAACGCGGTTCTGACAAGAGGGGATAGTAGGTTAAGGGTTAAGGTAGTTAAGGCGGATAAGGTAGTTAAGGTAATTAAGGCGGATAATGTGGATAGGGTGTTAAGGGAGGAAAGGTGAGAAGGGGGAGAATGGTTGGAAAGTGCCAAGGGAGGGATGCGCGGAAGAGGAGGAGGCCCGGAGCGAGGAAAAAGCGAAAAACGCGCCCCCCGAGCATAGTCGGGGGGCGCGCGGGACGCGGAAGCGAGGCTTAGGAGCTGCCGCGCTCGGAGTTGGCTGCGGCGGTGACTTCTTGCTTGACGGAGTTGGCCGCGTCCGCCGCTTCCGATTTGGCTGTACGAACGACGGAGAGGGTTTTGTCGACGAGCTCGGAGGCGTGCTGGCCGACCTGGCTTGCGATCTCCTTCGTCTTGGCGTTAGCTTCGGATGCCCATTGCATCGTACGCTCGGAAGCCTGTTTGTATTTGGACCGAATGTCCTTGCGCAATTCTTGACCGGATTTGGGAGCGAGCAGAAGAGCGGCTGCGGCGCCGATGGCTCCTCCGATAACGACACCTTTGACCATGCCTTTTGTTGTGGACATTGAGATCTCCTCCTTAGATGGGTTGATTAAGCGGCTTTGCGAAGTGCTTGGCCCAGCATTCCGAGCAGAAAAACGAACAGAGCCGAGCCGATGATGGACGGGATGATCGGGAAGCCGGCGATCACCGGGCCCCATGCGCCGAGAAGCAGAATTCCGAGCCAAGCGCCGGCGAAACCGGCGATCATGGAACCGAACACGCCTCCGGGCATTCGGCTTCGCACGAGCGCGTCGCCGATAATTCCGATCAGGATCGCCATCGCAATGCTTAGTAACAATCCCCACATCGTTATCTCCTCCCTTCGGGATTTGATTCATCTCTCCGCGTAGGAGACGATGGGTGGCTGATCTTTATTACCCCGAGGGAGGCAGGATGAACCGATCGACAGTCTAGGACTTTCCGGCAAGTACTGTTTGGTCTACAATAGGAGCAGACTGTTTAGGAAGGCGAGGACAGGAATGGAAGGAAGATTGGACGATCGATCGGCGCCTATCGGGTGGGGATCGACCGACTCCGGGGAGCGGAGCAGCCGCAGGTGGAGACGGATAGATTGGATTCTGGTCGCAATATTAACTTTTGTATCCGCTTTGGCTTCTTTCCACGATTTGGGAAATCGGTCGGCGCCGCAAACGTTCTGGAAGCCGGGGGTTGCCGGGGACGGCTTCACGGTGGATTTCGGGGAAACGCGTTCGGTCGGCCGACTGAACCTGTATGAAGGTCCGGGAGCGACGGGCAACAGCAAAGTCGAATATTCCCTCGACGGATTGAACTGGCAGACCTACGCGGAGATTGAACATAAAGTAAGCCGGGCATTCACATGGAAATCCGAGGACAAGCTGGTGGAAGCCCGTTACATGCGGTACACGGCGACCCGGGTCGGCTTCCGGATGTATGAAGCGGCGTTCTTCTCGCCGGACGGCAAGACGCCGATCCCAATCGCGTCCGTCACGGACAACGAGAAGAAGGGGACGCTGACCGAAGGAAGCGGAGCGCTCGCGTTCGACGAGCAGTCCGAAGCTCCCTATCGTCCGGATTACCGCAACAGCATGTACTTCGACGAGATTTATCACGGCCGGACGGCCTATGAATTCATCGAGAAAATGGAGCCGTACGAGAATACGCATCCGCCGCTCGGCAAAGTCATTCTGTCGCTGGGCGTCGAGCTGTTCGGGATGACTCCGTATGGCTGGCGTTTCATGGCGGCGGTCGGCGGCACGCTTATGGTGCCCGTGTTCTACATGGCGGCCAGGGGAATGTTCAAGCGTACCCGTTACGCGTTCATGGCGACTCTGCTGCTGATGTTCGAAGGCTTCCATCTGGTTCATTCGCGGATGGCGAACGTCGATATTTTCGGGGTTACGTTTACGATTTTGATGTATTACTTCATGTATCTCTACGGGGAGACGAAGTGGCGCAACGGCGGCTTCGGGAAAAGCTTCCTCTATCTCGGGCTGTCGGGCTTCTTCTTCGGTTGCGCCGCTTCGGTCAAGTGGAACTACCTCTACGGAGGCGCGGGGCTGGCGATCCTGTTCTTCTGGTACTTGTACCGAAGAGCGAAGGAGGCGCGGGAGAACGGGGACAACGGTTATCTGAAGCGCGTCGTCCTGACGATAATGGCATGCCTCGTACTCTATATCGCCGTTCCGGTCGGCACTTATGTCGCGTCCTATACACAATTCCTGCAATCGACCAAAGCCGACGACAGCATCAAGGATTTGTGGCAATACCAGAAAAACATGTATGATTACCACAAGGGAGTCAAGGAGAAGCATCCGTACTCCTCCAAGTGGTACACCTGGCCGCTGATGCTTAGGCCGGTCTGGTATTATGGCGGGAAGGACTTGGCGCAAGGGGATGCTCAGAGCATCGCCGCGATCGGCAATCCGCTCGTCTGGTGGGGCGGCCTCGCCGCGCTGTTGGCTTCCTGGTTCCTGGGGGCGATTCGCAGAAGCCGGATCGTTCTGGTTACCGCGGTAATGTACTTGTCGTTCTATGTGCCATGGATGGTTTCGCCAAGAAGCATTACTTTCTTGTATCACTACTTCCCGATGGTTCCGCTGCTCATCCTGTCCATCGTCTGGATATTGCGATTCGCCGAGCAGGAGTCGCCGCGGGTCGGCAAAGCGCTGTCCGCTCTGACCCTGACGGGAGCGGCGGTCTTGTTCGTCTGGTTCTATCCGATTTATACGGGTTTGACCATAAGCCGCGAATGGATGAATTTCGGCATCCGGTGGCTGGACAGCTGGGGCTTCTGATTCGGTCGGAAGCAAGATGAAGATGGAAGTGAAATAAAAAGGGGAACGAACTCGAAAATGAACGAACCCGTATTTCTTTCGGTCGTAGTTCCAATGTACAACGAGGAAGAGGTCATCGAGACGACCTACCGCAGGCTGACTTCGGCTCTCGAGCCGATCGGCGAGACCTACGAGCTCGTGTTCGTCAACGATGGCAGCCGCGACAACACGGCCAAGATCGTCAGAAAGCTCGGGGATGATGACAAGAGGGTCAAGATGATCGACTTCTCGCGCAACTTCGGCCATCAGATCGCCGTCACCGCGGGCATGGATTATTCCTCCGGGCGGGTCGTCGTTCTAATCGACGCCGATCTTCAGGATCCGCCCGAGCTCATTCCGGAGATGATCGCCAAGTGGCGCGAAGGCTACGACGTCATTTACGGGCAGCGAATCGTGAGAAAGGGAGAGTCGTTGTTCAAAAAGTGGACGGCGGCGCTCTTCTATCGTCTGCTGAGGTCGATGACGTCGGTCAGCATTCCCGTCGACACCGGCGACTTCCGCCTGATGGATCGCAAGGTATGCGACGCGCTGAGCAGCATGAGGGAGCAAAGCCGGTTCATCCGCGGGATGGTCAGCTGGGCGGGCTTCCGCCAAACCGCGCTGGAATACGTGCGGGAGGAGCGCTTCGCGGGGGAGACGAAATATCCGCTTCGGAAGATGGTTCGCCTCTCGCTCGACGCGATCACTTCCTTCTCCACGAAGCCGCTCAAGTTCGCGGGGGTGCTCGGCTTTATCATGTCGGCGGTAGGATTTATCTATCTGCTCGTCGTCCTCTACCAGCGCCTCTTCACCGACACGACGATGCAGGGCTGGACCTCGATGGTCGTGATCAGCCTGCTTTTCCACGGAATTACGCTTTCGCTTCTCGGCGTGCTCGGAGAATATATCGGCCGCACTTACGAGGAGGCCAAGCGCAGGCCTCTGTACTTGGTGGCGGACAAGCTTAATTTCGAGAAAGAAAACAAGTCCGAATTCAAGGATCCGAACGGGACGGAGGCGGACCAAAGCCGCGGGAACGATCCCGTAGCCGCGGTTCCACGCCGCTAAGCGCAAAAAAAGAGGTTGTGCCCCTTTTCTTTATAGGGCCAACCTCTTTTCTATCGTTGCCGCATTCTCCAGCAGTTCGATCAGGTGCCGGATCGCGGGGTTCTTCCACTTCTTCCGGTGGAGAACGATCTGCGTGTGGAAAACGATCTCCGGATGCTCGAAGGGGAGAGCGACCAATCTGCCTTCGGCCAGCTCGCGCTCGATCGCGATGCGCGGGAGCAAGCCGACGCCGAGTCCGTAGCCGACGAATTGCTTGATCGCTTCCAGGCTCTCGAATTCATGCTGGATGCGGTAGCAAACGGAGTTGCTCTCCAGCAGGCGCTCGAACGCGTTGCGGTACGTGCAGGTCTGCTCGGTGGCGACGTAGCTCTGCCCGTTCATGTCGCTCATGGTGATCTTGGCATTCCCGCATAGAGGATGGCTCGGCTCGGTGAACAAGACAAGCGGCTCCTCGCGAATCGGGATGGATTCGATATCGTCGTCGACGACCATGCGATCCAGGATGATGCCCGTATCGATCTCTCCCGAGCGGATCATCTGCAGAATCTCTTGCTCGTGCAGGGCTTGAACGTTCAAGCAGACCTGCGGGAAAGCCTGGCGAAACTGCATGAACACCGGAGGGAGGAAATAAGCGAACATCGATTCGATCGTTCCGATGTTGAGATTGCCGTTCACCTGCCGGGAGATGAGCAGCTTGGAATCGTCGTATAGCGTCAGGATCTGAGCGAAAATGTGGTGAAGATACTCTCCAGCCGAGGTCAGCCTCATGATCCGTCCGTACCGTTCGAAAAGGATGACTCCGTATTCTTGCTCCAGCTTCTGAATATGAGTGGTCACGCTGGATTGAACGTAGCCGAGATTTTCGGCTGCCTTTGTAAAACTTTGACACCTTGCGACTTCCATAAAGCTCTTGAGAGTGGTAAGGTCCATGGCCGATCACCGCCCGTCTAAGATAACTTGCGGGTGAGGAGCGAAAGGAATTGCTGGATTCCGTACTTTCGGCGAGCCGAACGTTTGGGCTGAAGCCCCTCCTCCGTTCGGAGCATGCGCTCCAATTCGTTTTTTCGCTCCAACTTCGCCTCGCGTATTTTCCATATTGTATAAGCGTCGTAATCGTGAATCAACATTTTTTTCGCCCCCGATCGTCTTCTGGATTGAGGAACATCTTATCATCGAAGCCGAGGGAGGAGTTATCCAAGGTTTTGCATATCCATTATCAAGAAAATCAATGGAAACGCCATCATGGACTGTCAATGAGATTTGTCACCATTTTGTAAAGAATCAACAAAAAAGCGCCTTGGACCGGTCCTCCGCATTCCGTCGGTTCGGAAGAGGCGCGGGGGACCATGGTCAGGCGCTGTTGCAGATCTGCCATTCAATCAAAAGATAGGATCAGGACGCCGGCGAGGCGAGAAGCTTCTTGAACTCTTCCGTCAGCAGAGGGACGATCTCGAACAGGTCCCCGACGATCCCGTAGTCCGCGACCTTGAAGATCGGCGCCTCGGGATCCTTGTTGATCGCGACGATGACGCGAGAGCGGCTCATGCCGGCCAGATGCTGGATCGCTCCGCTGATTCCGCAGGCGATGTACAGCTCGGGAGTCACGACCTTGCCGGTCTGGCCGATCTGCAGCGAATAATCGCAATAGCCGGCATCGCAGGCGGCTCGCGAGGCGCCGACCGCCGCGCCCAGCACGGCGGCCAGCTCCTGCAGCGGCTTGAAGCCTTCCGCGTTGCGGACGCCCCGGCCGCCGGACACGATGATCCGCGCCTCGGTCAGGTCCACCTTGCCCGCGGCTTGGCGGATCACGTCCTTGACGACCGTGCGAAGGTCGTCCGGCGGAACGTAGGCGACGGTCTCGAGCTTGCCGGGTGCGGGCAGCGGCTCCGCCGGAGGCAGGTTGCTCGGGCGCACGGTCACGACCTGAGCGCCGGCGGAGGAGAAGCGCCGCGTCTCGAACAGCTTGCCGGCGTAAAGCGGCCGCACGTAAGCGAGCTCGGCGCCTTCCCCTTCGAGGGCGACGACGTCGGAGATCTGCCCGGCCTCGAGCTTGGCGGCGAGGACCGGGGCGAGGTCGCGCCCGAAGGCCGTATGGCCCAGCGCGACCAGCCGGGGCTGCAGATCGCGCAGCAAGCTGCCGATCGCCGAGGCGTAGGTCTCGGGGTTGTAAACCTCGAGACGGGGATGATCGATCCGATAGACGGCCCCATCGACATAAGGAAGGAGCAGCTCCGCCGCTTCCTCTAAACGATGCCCGACGAGAAGGACGGAGATGCGGTCGTCGGGCAGACGCGCCCGGCGAGCGATGTGAAGCGCTTCCAATGATACCTGTCTCGGCTTCCCGTTGCGTACCTCGGCGACGACAAGAACGGATTGACCCATGGGACGGCCTCCTTGTATCGATATGGATTCCTAGAGAACTTTAGCTTCGCCGCGGAGAAGCTGCGCGAGGGCGGCCGCCTGCTCGGACGGCGTTCCCGAGAGTCTGCGGCCCGCTTGGCGAGCGGCGGGCAGCGCCAGCTTCGCGCGAACCGAGAGAGGAGCCAGCCGCTCCTCGGTCAGGCCCAGCTCGGCGGCGGCCAGCTGCTTCAGCGGCTTCTTCTTCGCGCGCATGATGCCGGGGAGCGAGGGGTACCGAGGCTCGTTCAGCCCCTGCTGCGCGGTGAACAGCGCGGGAAGGGCGAGCTCCAGCGTCTCGGCGTCTCCTTCGGCGTCGCGAACGACGGTCGCTTTCCCGCCGCTTACCTCCAGGTTGATGATCGAGGAAGCGTGGGGAATGCCCAGCCGCTCGGCGAGCCGCAGCGCGACCTGTCCGCCGCCGGTATCGGTCGAGAAGTTGCCGGCGAGAATCAGATCGGCCGGCTGTTCCCGCAGATAGGCTTCGAGCAGCAAGGCCACGCCGGCCTCGTCGTATTCGCGCCCCTCGCTGTCCACGAGGACGGCCTCGTCGGCCCCCATCGCCAAGGCCGTTCTTAACGCTTCCGCGGCGCGGGCCGGTCCGACGGAGACGACGGTCACCGTCCCGCCGAAGGCTTCCTTCAGCAGCAGCGCCTCTTCCACGGCGTATTCGTCGTACGGGTTGATGACGAACTTTACGCCGTCCTCGGACACCCGACCCTCTCTCAGCACGATTTTCTCCTCGGTGTCGAACGTCTGCTTCAGGAGGACATAAATGTTCATGACGCCAGCTCCTTTACAAGGGTTTTACGTTCACGCCCTTACCGCAAGCCCCGCAGGAAGAACGCCACGGTCGGCTCGACAAGCGCGGTCAAGGAATATTTGCGGCCCGAGATCAGCCAGGAGGTGACGACTTCGTCCATCGCTCCGAACAGGAGCAGGCGGGTCAGCTTCGGATCCAGATCGGCCCGGAATTCGCCCGTCTCCATCCCTCTTCTAACCATATGCTCGATCAGCTCGATATAGGGCTTCACCGCCTGGCCGATCGCTTTGCGCAGCTCCAGCGAGCTCTGCCTCAGCTCGATCTGCGTCACGTAGGCGAGCTCGGCATTCCGCTCCAGCTGCGTAAAATGAATCTCGCAAATATGGCGCAGAGCCTCCGAGGAGGTAGCCGCCTCCAAAGCTCTCGCGTTGAACAGCTCGACGAGCTCGCCGAGCCGGCTACGGAACAGGGAGACGAGAATGTCCTCCTTGTTCTTGAAGTACAGATAGATCGTTCCGTCCGCGACCCCGGCTTCCTTGGCGATCCGGGACACTTGGGCGCCGTGGAACCCGCTCTCGGCGATGACTTTCTGGGCGGCGTCGAGAATCAGGCTGAATTTTTCTTTCTTTTTACTTGTCATCGAGGCACCCCGGTGCTAAAATTCGAATCAGAAACTGAATGAATACTCATTCATTTTTTCTTCATCGTAGGGAAAAATCGAATGAAAGTCAAGGGGGTTATCGTTCATAAACTGGTTGCGACAGCTTATTTGTAACCGCTATCAAACCAAACGCCCCAGCCGCCCCTCCAAATCTCGCCGCTTATTCGCATCCCGCATTCCATCCATCGCTCCGCCCATCGCCGTTTAGCTTCTTCCACGTCGGAAAAGGAAAGGAAGGATCCGCATGGCATGGCAACTGGCGAACCTCGTGCTGTTCCTGGCGATAACCGGCTATGCCTTCTATTTGTTCTATCGAGCGGTCTACCATCGTTACCTCTACGTGCGGCTCGGCCGCCCGACCGAATTCCGCGGAGGCGGATCCGGGCGGACCAAGGAGTTCCTCTCGCAGCTGTTCGGACAGAAAAAGCTCCTCAAAGACCCTAGAAGCGGCCTCATGCATATTGTCGTGTTTTACGGCTTTATTTTGCTTCAATTCGGCGCGTTGGATTTGATCGTCAAAGGGCTGACGGACGGGGGGCATCTTCCGTTCCCCGCCTACGAATGTTTCGGCCTGCTGCAGGAATTGACCGTCTTTCTCGTGCTGGCGGCGATGGGCTACGCGGCCTACCGGCGTTACGGAGAGAAGCTCCCGAGGCTCAAGAGGGGCTGGAAGCCGAGCGCGGTGCTGTTCTTCATCCTGCTGCTGATGCTGACGGTCCTGTTCTCCCTGGGCTTCGAACGTCTCTGGGCGGGGGCGGAAGCATCCTGGCTGGCCCCTCTGTCGTCGCTTGTAGCTGCTCTCTTCGCGGGAATGCCGAATACGGCCGCCCGAGCCTGGTTTTACGTCTTCTGGTGGGCGCATCTTCTCGTGCTTCTGTCTTTTCTCGTGTACGTTCCCCAATCGAAGCATTTTCACATTCTGTCCGCCCCGGTCAACCTGTGGTTTCGCCGCCGGGAGCCGGTCGGAAGGTTAAGCAAGCTCGATCTGGAGGACGAGAACGCCGAATCGTTCGGGGTCGGCAAGGTAGAGGACTTCACCCGCAAGCAGATGCTCGATTTCTACGCCTGCGTCGAATGCGGCCGCTGCACGAACGTCTGCCCCGCCTCCGGGACGGGCAAGGCGCTGTCGCCGATGCACCTCATTACCAAGCTCAGGGACCATCTTCAGGAAAAAGGGGCGGTCATCAGCGGCAAATCCCCCTGGGTGCCCGAATTCGCGTTCGGAGGGACGGCAGGCGGAACGGGGGGACGGCAGGGCGCGCGAGCTCATGCGATGAATGCTTCCTCCTCATCCGAAGTCGATTGGCGCGGGGAGGAAGGGAGCGCGACGGACATCCGGCCGACGCTGGCCTGGCAGAAGTCGACGTGGGCCGTAGAGGCCGGGCGATCCGCAGCGGAGCTGGAGCTCATCGGCGACGTCATGACGGAAGACGAGATCTGGGCGTGCACGACGTGCCGCAACTGCGAGGACCAATGCCCGGTCGGCAACGAGCACGTGGATAAGATCGTCGACCTGCGGCGCCATCTCGTCCTGATGCAGGGAAGCCTGCCGCAGGAAGGGCAGCGGGCGCTCCAGAACATAGAGCGGCAGGGCAACCCGTGGGGGCTCAGCCGCGGTAACCGCGCGGAGTGGACCGGCGAGGTCGAAGGGCTGCGCGTTCCGACCGTGCGGGAGCTTCCCGACTTCGAGTACTTGTTCTTCGTCGGGTCGATGGGGTCCTACGATCCGCGCAGCCGGCGCGTCTCCCGCGCCTTCGTCCGGCTGCTGGCTGAAGCCGGAGTTCGCTTCGCGATCCTCGGCAACGAGGAGAAGAGCTCCGGGGACACGGCGAGGAGGATGGGCAACGAGCTGCTGTTCCAGCAGCTGGCGGCGGAGAACGTCGAGCTATTCCGGCGGCACGGCGTCAAGAAGATCGTGACCGCCTGCCCGCACACGTTCAACGCGCTGAAGAACGAATATCCGGACTTCGGGCTGGAGGGAGTGGAGGTGCTTCATCACACGCAGTTGCTCGACAGGCTGTTGAAGGAAGGGCGTTTGCGTCCTCTGCACGTTCTGAAGGAGCGGGTCGTCTATCACGACTCCTGCTACCTAGGACGCTATAACGGCGAGTACGAGGCTCCCCGGAACGTGCTGGGAGCGATTCCGGGGGTAAGGCTCGCGGAGATGGCGAGAAACCGCGAGAACGGGATGTGCTGCGGGGCGGGAGGCGGACGGATGTGGATGGAGGAGACGGGCGGCAAGCGCGTTAACCTCGCCCGGACGGAGCAGGCGCTGGAGACGTCGCCGACGGTCATCAGCAGCGGCTGCCCGTACTGTCTCGCGATGATGGAAGACGGAACGCGAATGAAGGAGGTCCAAGATCGGGTGAAGACGCTGGATGTGGCGGAATTGCTGGAGCTGTCCGTTTTCGGAAGCCGGCTAGGGGCAGCTCAACCATCTGACGAGGAGGTTCGCTCCATATGACGCAACCAACGATTCGACGCGCGGCGGTGATCGGCTCCGGCGTTATGGGGTCCGGAATCGCGGCCCATCTGGCCAACTCGGGCATCCCATGCCTGCTGCTGGACGTCGCGCCTGCTCAGCTTACGGAAGAGGAGGCGAAGCTCGGGCTGACGCTGGAGCATCCCTCGGTGAGGAACCGCTTGGCGAACGCGGCCATCGCCAAGATGAAGAAAACGAACCCCGCGCCGCTCTACGCGGAAGAGTTCGCCCAGCGGATTACGCCGGGCAACCTCGAGGACGATCTACCGAGAATCGCCGAGGCGGACTGGGTGATCGAGGTGATCGTCGAGAAGCTCGAGGCGAAGCGGCAGCTGTTCGGCCGTATCGAGCCATACTGGCGGCCGGGCATCGTCGTCAGCTCGAACACGTCGGGCATTTCGATCAACGAGATGGCGAAGGAGAGAAGCGAAGGGTTCCGCGGCCACTTCATGGGCACGCACTTTTTTAACCCTCCCCGCTACATGAAGCTGATCGAGATCATTCCGGGACACGACACGGATCCCGAGCTTGTTAAGCGTATGAAGGCGTTCTGCGAGACGAAGCTGGGCAAAGGGGTCGTGCTGGCGAAGGACACCCCGAACTTCATCGCGAACCGGATAGGCACGTACGGCATGCTTGCCGTTCTGCGGGAGATGGCGGAGAAAGGGTATACGGTCGAGGAGATCGACGCGGCGACGGGCCCGGCGATGGGACGGCCGAAGAGCGCCTCGATGCGCACGCTCGACCTGGTCGGCCTCGACACGTTCGAGCATGTCGTGGACAACGTAAGGAACAACGTCGCGGACCCGGCGGAGCAGGCGCTGTTCGAGACGCCCGAGGCCGTCCGCGAGCTGGTGAAGGGCGGAAGGCTCGGGGAGAAGTCGGGGGCGGGCTTCTATTGTAAGAGGAAAGGAGCGGATGGCAAGAACGAGATCCTGGCCCTGGACCCGGCGACGATGGAGTATCGGCCGCAGCGCAAGCCGTCCGCCGGCTCGCTCGAGGCGTCGAAGCAGGCCAAGGGGACGAGAGCGAAGATACAGGCGCTGCTCGGCGGAGGCGATCGCTACTCCGAGCTGGCGTGGAACGTGCTGAAGCGGACGCTGCTGTATTCCGCGTCGAAGGCCTACGAGATCGCCGATTCGATCGAGGAGATCGACAAGGCGATGAGGTGGGGGTTCAACTGGGAGCTCGGCCCGTTCGAGACGTGGGACGCGATCGGTCTCGTTCCGTCCGCGAAGAGGATGGCCGCCGAAGGGGAGTCGCTTCCCGAATGGGTCGCCGCTTGGATCGCGGAAGGGCATACGTCCTTCTACTCGCAGGAGCAAGGCGTTCGCAGCTACGCGCACGAGGGACGCTGGCGCAAGGAAGAGCAGCGAGCCGAGATCGTCTCGCTGAAGGGCTTAAAGGAGCAGGGGCGGACGATCAAGGGCAACGGAGGAGCGAGCCTGATCGATCTGGGAGACGGCGTCGCCTGCCTCGAGTTCCACTCGCCGAACAACGCGATCGGGGCGGATATTCTGACCATGATCTCGCAGAGCGTGGATGAGGTGAGGCGGAACTACGAAGGGCTCGTCATCGCGAACGAGGGGAGAAACTTCTGCGTCGGGGCGAACCTGATGCTGCTGCTGATGGAAGCGCAGGAGCAGGAATGGGAGGAGATCGACGGCATCATCCGGCAATTCCAGAACGCGATGCTGAAGCTGAAGCGGCTGGAGAAGCCGGTCGTCGCCGCCCCGCATCGGATGACGCTCGGCGGAGGAGTGGAGGCATGCCTGCCCGCCGACCTGGTCGTCGCCTCGCCGGAGACGTATTACGGCCTCGTCGAGGTCGGGGTCGGCTTGATCCCGGCGGGAGGCGGCTGCAAGGAGTTCGCGCTGCGCGCCAGCGAGTCCGCCGCTTCGCTGCCGGGCTCGGACGTTCAACCTTACGTCATCCGCTCGTTCGAGACGATCGGGATGGCGAAGGTGTCGACGAGCGGTCACGATGCCAAGAAGCTAGGCTATTTGAGGGAGACGGACCGCGTGGCCGCGAATCCGGATCATCGGATCTACGAGGCCAAGCAGGCGGTGCTGAGGATGGTCCAGGGCGGCTACGAGCCCGTGCCGGAGCGGAAGCTGGCGGTCGCCGGGGCGGAGGGCAAGGCGGTGCTGACGCTCGGGGCGATCGGGATGCGCGAGAGCGGCTATATCAGCGATCACGATCTGAAGATCGCGAAGAAGCTGGCGCACGTGCTCGCGGGAGGAGATCTGCCGGCGGGAACGCTCGTGAGCGAGCAATACATGCTCGATCTGGAGCGGGAGGCTTTCCTGAGCCTGTGCGGGGAGCCGCTGACGCAGCAGCGCATGCAGCACATGCTGACGAAGGGCAAGGCGCTTCGCAACTAATTTTGCGGGAGAGGAGGAACCGGAACATGAGAGAAGCCGTAATCGTTGCGATCGGCCGCACGCCGGTCGGCAAGGCGAAGAAGGGCAGCCTGGCCCAGACCCGGGCGGACGACTTGGGCAAGGCGGCGCTGGAGGGCGTCATGGAGAGGATGCCCGGCCTGCGCAAGGAGGACGTGGACGACGTCATCATCGGCTGCGCTATGCCGGAGGGAGAGCAAGGGCTGAATTTCGCCCGGATCATGTCGCTGTATGCCGGATTCCCGAACACCGTTCCGGCATTGACGATCAATCGCTTCTGCGCGTCCGGCCTGCAGTCCATCGCTTTCGCCGCGGAGCGCGTCATGCTCGGACACGCGGACGCGATCGTCGCCGGAGGCGTCGAAAGCATGAGCCACGTGCCGATGGCCGGCTTCAAGATGTCGCCGAACCCGGCCATCGTGGAGACGATGCCGGAGGTGTACATCGGCATGGGGCATACGGCGGAGAACGTGGCGTCGCGATACGGCGTTTCGCGCGAGGAACAGGACCGCTTCGCGCTGCGCTCGCACGAGAAGGCGGCCCGGGCGGTCGCGGAAGGCCGCTTCCGCGAGGAGATCATCCCCGTCGAGGCGCGGTGGACGGAAGAGAACGGCCAAGGCGGGTTCGTGACGCGGAGATTCGTCTTCGACCGCGACGAAGGCGTTAGGGCCGACACGTCGCTGGAGGCGCTGGCGAAGCTGAAGCCTTCGTTCAAGGCGGGCGGCTCCGTCACGGCGGGCAATTCCTCGCAGATGAGCGACGGGGCGGCCGCCGCGGTCGTCATGAGCCGCGAGCGGGCGGAGGCGCTCGGCCTGAAGCCGCTCGCGACGTTCCGTTCGTTCGCGCTGGCCGGCGTGGAGCCGGAGATCATGGGCATAGGCCCGATCAAGGCCATCCCGAAAGCGCTCCGCATGGCTGGCATCGGCCTCGAAGACGTGAAGCTGATCGAGCTCAACGAAGCGTTCGCCTCCCAATGCATCGCGATCATCCGCGAGCTGGGGCTGGACGAGGAGAAGGTCAACGTCAACGGAGGAGCGATCGCGCTCGGGCATCCGCTCGGATGCAGCGGGACCAAAATCTCGGCCACCCTGATCCACGAGCTGAGAAGGAGAGGCGGCGGCATCGGCGTCGTATCGATGTGCATCGGCGGCGGAATGGGAGCCGCGGGGGTATTCGAGGTTCACGCGGATTGACGGAAGCCAAGGCATTAACATCGGAAAAAGACGGCCTCATCCGAATATATTGATAAGGAGAGAGCGGCGATGAGTCAAGCGACGCAAGGCAAGGTTCCCGGGGGAAGCTTTATCCTGGAAGGGGCAGGCGGTCCGGACTTCTCCCGGATCGTCACCCCGGAGGATTTCACCGAAGAGCAGAGGATGATAGCGGAGACGACGGAGGACTTCGTCGAGAAGGAGATCGCGCCCCATGACGAGGCGATCGAGAAGCTGAGCTACGAGCTGACGGTCCGGAAGCTGCGCGCGGCCGGGGAGCTCGGGCTTCTCGGCGCGGACGTGCCCGAGGTATACGGCGGGCTCGGGCTCGACAAGGTGAGCTCGACCTTGATCAACGAACGGCTGGCGAAGGCGTCCTCCTTCGCGCTGTCGGTCGGCGCCCACGTCGGCATCGGCACGCTGCCGATCGTCTACTTCGGCACGCCGGAGCAGAAGCGGAAGTATTTGCCGGATCTCGCGAACGGCCGGAAGCTGGCGGCGTATTGCTTGACGGAGCCTTCGTCCGGCTCGGACGCGCAGGGGGCGAAGACGACGGCGATGCCGTCCGGGGACGGCCGTCATTACGTGCTGAACGGCTCGAAGCAGTTCATCACGAACGCGGGCTTCGCGGACGTCTTCATCGTCTACGCGAAGGTGAACGGGGAGCAGTTCAGCACCTTCATCGTCGAGCGCGGCATGCCCGGAGTCAGCGTCGGCCCCGAAGAGAAGAAGATGGGCATCAAGGGGTCCTCGACGTGCCCTCTCATCCTTGAAGACGTCAAGGTGCCGGCGGAGAACCTGCTGTGGGAGGTCGGCCGGGGCCACCTGATCGCCTTCAACATCCTGAACATCGGACGCTTCAAGCTGGCGGCCGGCACGCTCGGCGCGTGCAAGGAGACGATCGCGCTGTCCGCGAGGTACGCGAACGAGCGCCAGCAGTTCGGCCGTCCGATCTCCTCGTTCCCGCTGATCGGCAAGAAGCTGGCCGACATGGCCATCCGGACCTATGCGCTGGAGAGCATGGTTTACCGCACGGCCGGCTTGTTCGACGAAGGGCTCGCCGGGCTGAATCCGGGCGGGGAGGGCAGCGGGCTGGCCTCGGCCAAGGCGATCGCCGAGTATCAGATCGAATGCTCCATCAACAAGGTGTTCGGCTCGGAGGCGCTCGACTTCGTCGCCGACGAGGGGGTCCAGATCCATGGCGGCTACGGCTATATCCAGGAATACGCCGTCGAACGGATTTATCGGGATTCCCGGATCAACCGGATTTTCGAAGGGACGAACGAGATCAACCGGCTGCTCATCCCGGGCACGCTCATCAAGCGCGGGTTGAAGGGCGAGCTGCCGCTCCTGGAGAAAGCGACGGCGCTGCAGGCGGAGCTGATGGAGCCGATGCCGGCGCGTTCGTTCGAAGACACGCTGGAACAGGAGGAGCATCTGCTGTCCATGGCGAAGAAGATCTTCCTGATGGTCGGCGCGGGAGCCGTGCAGCGCTACCAGACGAAGCTCGAGCAGGAGCAGGAGCTGCTGGCGGGGCTCGCGGACATGATGATCTCCGTCTACGCGATGGAGAGCGCCCTGCTCCGCGCCCGCAAGCTGCTCTCCTCCGCCGGCGAAGAGAAGGCGAGCCGGGCGGTCGCGATGACGACCGCGTTCGTCCACGAGCAGTTCGCCCTCGTCGAAGGCTGGGCGAAGGAGGCGCTGGCCAGCCTGGCGGAAGGGGATGTCCTGCGCACGCAGCTGTCCGTCCTGAAGAAGCTGACTCGCGTCGCGCCGGTCAACCTGACGAAGCTGAAACGGGGAATCGCCGCCCCGATTATCGCCGGAGAGAAATATATCGTTTAGAAAAAGCAGGGTCCGCAAGCGATTCGCCATCACCACTTCACGCAAGAGAGGTGTAGGCAATGTCGAACAAGGCTTGGTTGTCCCAATATCCTGCAGAGGTTCCGTCCAGCTTCGATTACCCGAATATTCCGATCACCCGGTTCCTGATCGATGCCGCCGAGCGCTATCCGAAGACGATCGCGCTCGACTTCATGGGCAAGCGCATGACCTACCGGGCGGTGCTCGCCGCCGCCCGGCGCTTCGCCAACGCGCTCCTCGGGCTCGGCGTGGCCAAACGCGACCGGGTCGCGCTCATGCTGCCGAATTGCCCGCAGATGGTTATCGCCTACTACGGAACGCTCATGACCGGAGCGATCGTCGTCATGACGAACCCGATGTACTCGAAGCGCGAGCTTGAGCACCAGCTGAGAGATTCGGGCGCCGCCGTCATCGTCACTCTCGACCAGCTGCTGAAGAGAGTGGAGCAGGTCTCCGAAGACGTGCCGCTTAACCGAATCATCGTCACCTCCATCCGCGATTATCTTCCTTTTCCGCTCAACGTTCTGTTCCGCATCAAACAGAAGAAGGAGGGGACTTCCCTTCGGATTGCCTACGACGATCGGATCCTAAGCTTCCGCAGGCTTCTCGACGGGGCTTTGGAGGCGCCCATCGAACCCCGGATCGATCCCGCGGCGGATCTCGCCCTGCTCCAATACACGGGCGGCACGACGGGGCTCGCCAAGGGTGTCATGCTGACCCATCGCAATCTCGTCGCCAACACGATCCAGAGCCGACTCTGGTTTTACAAGGCTCAGGAGGGCATGGAGCGGTACATGTGCGCCCTTCCTTTTTTTCACGTGTTCGGGCTGACCACCTTGCTGCATCTGGGGATCTATACGGCGGGGACGCTCATCCTGGTTCCGCGCTTCGAGATCAAGCAGGTGCTGAGCACGATCCGGAAGAAGAAGCCGAGCATCTTCCCGGGAGCGCCTACGATGTATATCGCGATTATCAACCATGCGGAGGGCAAGCAACACTGGCTCTCCTCCATCCGGATCTGCATCAGCGGAGCCGCTCCTCTGCCTCTCCAGGTGCAGGAGAAGTTCGAAGCTTTGACCGGGGGCAAGCTGATCGAAGGCTATGGCTTGACGGAAGCGTCGCCGGTCACCCACGTGAACAACATCTGGGAACGGCGCAAGAACGGCTCGATCGGAATCCCGATTCCGGACACGGAGGCCCGCATCGTTCGTCCCGACACGCTGGAGGACGTGAGGCCGGGCGATATCGGGGAGCTGGCGGTCCGGGGGCCGCAGGTCATGCAGGGGTATTGGCAGAAACCGGGCGAGACGGAGAAGGTGCTGAGGGACGGCTGGCTGCTGACGGGGGACTTGGGCACGATGGACGACGACGGGTTCTGCTACATTCTCGACAGGCGCAAGGACCTGATCATCGCCGGCGGCTACAACATCTATCCCCGAGAGGTCGAGGACGTCCTCTACGAGCATCCTCTGATCGCGGAGGCGGCGGTCGCCGGGGTGGTGGACCCTTATCGCGGGGAGACGGTCAAGGCGTATATCGTTCTGCGAGAGGGAGCGAAGCTGAGTCCCGAGGAGCTCAGGTTCTGGTGCAAGGATAAGCTGGCCGCCTATAAAATCCCGAAGCTGTTCGAATTTAGGGAAGCGCTTCCGAAAACGATGGCCGGCAAGGTGCTTCGGCGCGTTCTGGTGGAGGAGGAGAACGAACGGGCAAAAGGAGGAAGCGGCAGCGCTTAGCGAGATTGGTGCGGAAGAAAATGAGCGATTGTCGATAAATGTATGTTTATGTCGAATTTTGGCGGGCGTGAAGAAGGTACTCTCTCTTTTTTGCTCCCGAAACCCATTATCCCCTCTCCTCAGAACTGCCGGAGACCCCCGAATTCTGACTGATGGGGATAGTGGTTTTTTTTAAGCGTTTTGCATATGAGCCTTGCGCGTATAGAGGAGGTGCGAGATGGAGAAGGACGATCGGGAGGAACTGGCCGAGAAACTAAAGGAATGGGAGGAGCTCGGAAAATCGACGTTCTGGGGGCTGCTGGGGTGCGAGTTCGAGAGGCTGGAGGAGAAGGCGGCCGTCATCTCGCTAACGATCGAGCCCAAACACTTGAATATGCTCGGCATCGTTCACGGAGGAGTGCACGCCACGCTGATCGATTGCGCGATGGGGCTTGCCGTCATGCGCGAAAATCCTTATGAAAACTCGGTCACGACCAACCTGAACCTGCATTACATCGCTCCCGCCCGCGAAGGGCGGGTTATCGCGACGGCGGAGATCGTGACCCGAACGAGGAAGACCGTTCACACGATCGCCCGCGTCCACGACGAAGCGGGAGAGCTGCTAGCCTTCGGGACGGGGAGTTTCCGGATCTTGGAGAGGAAGGGGTAGGGACCGGAACAAGCGCATTCCCGGCCCGCCTTATTCCGGCAGAACCAGCAGCCAAGGGGCGATATGCTCCCGAAACACGTCGATGGCCATCCGCTCTTTCTTCCGATTGTCGTTCGTCAGCACGACGACAACGTCCCGGTTCGGAACGACGTAGATGAACTGGCCGCCGTAGCCGCGGGCGAAGAAGTAATCCATGGCGGGGGCGGAGGTAAAAGCGGAGCCGGAGCCGGAACCGGAGCCGGAACCGGAACCGGAACCGGAGCCGCCCGCGACGGCCGTCCCCGAATCTCCTTCCGCATACCGATCGCTCCACCAATGCCAGCCGTACCAGCCCTGCCGGTGATCCCTCGAGCGAAGGGCGGGGCGCACGGACCGCTCGGCAAGCCCGCGCGAAACCAATTGCCGGTCTGCCCAGCGTCCGTGCCGCAAGTAAAGCTGCCCGAGCTTAAGCAGGTCCGCAGGCCGAAGATGAAGCCCGAAGCCGCCCGTGTGAACGCCTTGGGGATCGGTCTCCCATCGGTACGACTCGATTCCGAGAGGGCCGAACAAGCGATCCTCCGCGAAGCGGGCCGTCGTCGTCCCGGACGCTTCGGCAAGCAGCGAGGACAGCAGCTGCGAGATGCCGGAGTTGTAGGTCATGCGCGCCCCCGGCTTGTCCATTAAAGGAAGCTCCAGCACGAAATTCGCCCAATGGGGCGATCTCGTCATGCGGGGGAACGAGTTGCGGCCTCCGAACTCGGTCCATTCGAAGCCGGCCGACATCGTCAGCAAGTGCTCCAGCGTGATCTCCCGCTTGCGGGGATCCTCGTCCGCGGCCAGCCTCGGAAAAAATTCCGAAGCAAGCGTCCCGGGCGCCGGCAGCAAGCCGCGATCCATCGCGATGCAGACGAGCGCGGACAGGAAGCTTTTGGTGACGGAGTGGATATCGGCTATGGCCGAGGCCGAATCCGCATTCCGATAGCTCTCGAAGACAAGCTCGCCCCGACGGCTGATCAGGCAGCTGCGCAATTCGAGAGGAGCGAGCGCATCGTGCATTAAAGTCCAATTCATCGTTGTCGTCCTTATGCGGCTCCGCGCTGTGCGGCAGCCCATGTTTTACATCGTATTTCGTATTCTACCACAGGATCGGACCCCGGCGAAAAAACGCCGGAGCGGGGATGCCCTACTCCCCCTCCAGCACCCTCTTCAGCCTCTGCAGATCCTCCTTCACGTTGCGGCCGTTCACCGCGTATTCGCGATCCAAGGGATCCTTGGCCTGGAACACCGTGAAGATCACCCGGCTGCCCGAGCCGGAAGCGACGACCCTGGCGTGATTCGGCCGCTCCGGTCCGCCTTCGCTCCGCACGTAGTGATCCATGATGCCGTAAGGGTTCGGCTCCGCGAACCGAAGCGTCATTTCGCCCTCCGGCGTCTCGATGCGCCATTCCTCTCCGATTCTCTTGACCGACCGGCAGAACGAGGCGGCCCATTCGGCGAAGTTCGCCGGGTTGGACGCATATTCGTATACCTCGTCGGCCTTCCTCTCGATCGTCACGGATTCGATTTTCCACTGGGCAAGTCCCACTTCGCATGACCTCTCCTTCTTCGCAAAAAAAAGGCTTATCTGAATTAGTTTATTAAGCGAAGAGGGAGCTTCATGCCAGTTGCGACCCGAAATCGGAATTACGGCTTGATAACGGAAGCGCGGTACTCGGAAGGAGTTTGGCCGCAGCGCTTGCGGAACTGCTTCGAGAAGTAGAGGGCATCCGGATAGCCGACGGAGGAGGCGATCTGCTCGACGGTCAGCTCCGGACGCTCGCGAAGGAGCCTGCGGCCGTGGTCGATGCGGGTCCGGGTCAGAAAAGAGATCGGCGTAAGGCCGGTATGCTGCTTGAAAATGCGGGACAAATAGGCGCGGTTGTAGCCGAGGGACTCGGACATCGATTCGATGGTCACCGGCTCGGCGTATTGGGTGGCGAGGTAGCTCGCGACCTGCCGGACGAGCTCTTCGCTATGGGATTCCGGCCGAAGCGGCGCCGGCTGCTCTTCCGTCGCGGCCTCCCTAAGCTCGGCGAGCAGCAGGTGCAGCTGGCCGGCCGCTTTGAGCGAAGCGGACCGCGCTTTCAGCCGGAACGTCTCGAAGATCGCCTCGAAGCACGCGGCGGGCAGAGGATTGCTTCCCGTATCCGCGATCGGCGATTCGACGGACAGGCCGGCATTCCTCGCGAGCTCGTCGGCGAGCGGCCCGGCGAACGCGATCCACAGGTATCGCCAGGGATCCGCGGGGTCCGATTCGTAGCTGACCAGATGGCCCGGATGGATAAGGAAGCTCTGCCCCGCCCTCAGCTCGGCCCGGAGATCGCCGCTGACGAACGTGCCCCGTCCGGACAGGACGTGGTGCAGCAAAAAATAATCCACGACTTTGGGCCCGACTTTATGCTCCGGCTTGGTCTGGCTCTCGCCGGCGAACAGGACGGACAGCGGCTCGCCTTGCCGATCCGGGCCGGCCGCGAACGGATGGGAGACGACTTGATAGGTATGGGATGGGCTCATGGGGTACGGACTCCTTTGCGAACGGGATAAGGTCGAACAGGATGATTCCATTGTACCATGACGCATGGGGTCTTCGGTTACAGAAAGTCACTTTTGTCCATATGAACAACACATCAAGCCATTTTCCGAAAATCTCTCTATCCGCTATACTAGAGTTACCAAATCAAGCTTCCATAAGGAGAGTATCCGATACCATGCCGCATATTCCGCAATTGACCCAGCAATTTTTGGCCCGCTTCGGCGGCGGGGAGGAAGGCCTGCGCGTCTTCCAGGCGCCGGGACGCGTCAACCTGATCGGCGAGCATACCGACTATAACGGAGGAGCGGTGTTCCCGGCGGCCTTGACCTTCGGGACGACGCTGCTGATCCGTCCGAGAAACGATCGCCAGCTCGGCTTCGCTTCCACGAACTTCGATCTGACGAGGACCGTTCCGGTCGACGGCCTGAGCTACAAGGAGGAAGACGACTGGACGAACTACCCGAAGGGTGTCGTTTGGGAGCTGGAGCAGCGGGGAATCAAGCTCTCCGGTGGCTACGATCTTCTGTTCCACGGAGAAATTCCGAACGGAGCCGGCCTTTCGTCCTCGGCTTCGATCGAAGTCGTGACGATGTTCGCCCTGCTGACGCTGGAAGGCCGGAAGATCGACACGGTCGAGATCGCGCGCTGGTCGCAGCACGTGGAGAACGAGTTCGTCGGCGTCAAGAGCGGCATCATGGATCAATTCGCGGTCGCGAACGGCAAGAAGGACCATGCGATCCACCTGGATTGCGACACGCTCGAGTACGAGCTCGTTCCTTTCCGATCCGGCGACTACAAGCTTGTCATCGGCAACACGAACAAGCGCCGCGGGCTGGTCGATTCGAAGTACAACGAGCGCCGCGCCCAGTGCGAGGAAGCGGTTCGGGATCTCAAGGCGGCTTTCCCGGACCTGACGCTGCTCGGCCAGCTTACCCTCGAGCAATTCGAAGCGAACGCGGGCCTCGTCAAGGACGAGACGGTACGCCGTCGCGCCCGGCACGTGGTGGAAGAGATCGACCGCGTCAAGCGCTCGATCACGGCTCTGACGGCTAACGATCTGGCGGCCTTCGGGCAGCTCATGAACGGCTCGCACGATTCGCTGCGCGACCTGTACGAGGTAACGGGCGCGGAGCTGGACGCGATGGTGGACGCGGCTCGCGCGGTTCCGGGCGTGCTCGGTTCCCGCATGACGGGCGCGGGCTTCGGCGGCTGCACGGTGTCGCTGGTGCACCGGGATTCGGTGGAACGCTTCGTCTCCGAGGTCGGCGAGAAGTACAAGGGCGCAACGGGCCTTACGGCGGACTTCTACGTATGCGACATCGGAGACGGCGTCAAAGAATGGAAGGAGGAAGCGTAACATGGCGGTATTGGTAACGGGAGGAGCCGGCTATGTCGGATCCCACGCGGTAGCGGCCCTTCTGGAGAAGGGCGAAGAGGTCGTCGTCATCGACAATTTGTACCAGGGGCACAAGGACGCGCTGCTCGGCGGCAAGTTCTACGAAGGGGATCTGCGGGACGAAGCGTTCCTGGATAAGGTGTTCGCGGAGAACGAGATCGACGGGGTCATCCATTTCGCGGCGAATTCGCTCGTCGGCGAGAGCATGCAGAACCCGGGCAAATACTACCACAATAACGTATACGGAACGCTCTGCCTGTTGGAAGCTATGAAGAAGGCGAACGTGAAGCGCATAATTTTCTCCTCCACCGCGGCGACTTACGGCGAACCGGAGAAGGTGCCGATCGACGAGTACGACCGCACTCTTCCGACGAACGCCTACGGGGAAACGAAGCTCGCGATGGAGAAAATGATCCGTTGGTTCGATCACGCGCACGGGGTGAAGTATACGTCGCTTCGCTACTTCAACGCGGCGGGCGCCCACGAGAGCGGCAAGATCGGCGAGGACCACAGCCCGGAGACGCATCTCATCCCTCTGGTGCTGCAAGTGGCTCTCGGCCAGCGCGAGTTCATCTCGGTGTTCGGCGACGATTACCCGACCGAGGACGGCACTTGCCTGCGCGACTACATCCACGTCAGCGACCTGGCGGACGCCCACGTGCTTGCCCTGGAACGCCTGCGCAAGGGCGGCGACAGCGCGATCTATAACCTCGGAAGCGGATCCGGCTTCTCGGTCAAGCAAGTGATCGACCTGTCCCGCGAAGTAACGGGCCATCCGATCCCGGTTCGCGTCGAGCCGCGCCGCGCCGGCGACCCCGCCGTGCTCGTCGCTTCGCCGGAACGCGCCCGCAAAGAGCTGGACTGGAATCCTCGCAGGGCTCAGTTGAAGGACATCATCGCAAGCGCTTGGTCTTGGCATAGCAGCCATCCGAACGGCTACGAGAAATAGGACGGAGGCATTGCATCATGAACGCAGCAACATCGGCGGGGGCGGCTTCGTCTCCGGAGAACATCTATGCGGGAATTCGGCGACTGGTCGACTTCGCTCTGGCGAAGGGCATGATCGAGCCGCTCGACGAGGAGTACGCGGTCAACTCGCTGCTCGATCTGTTTAAGCTGGCGGAGCCGGCGGACCTCGGCGCCTCGGAGGCTTCCTCCGGGCTGCCGGACGGCCCGATGCCGATCCTGGAGCCGCTGCTCGACGCCGCTTTCGGGCTTGGCCTGATTCCGGACAATACGACGACGTACCGCGACCTGTTCGACGCCCGCATCATGGGAATGCTGATGCCGCGTCCGTCGGAGACGAACGCGGAATTCCGGCGGATCGCGGGAGAGAAAGGCGTCAAGGCGGCGACGGATTGGTTCTATAAGCTGAACATCGACTCCAACTACATCCGCATGGACCGCATCCGCAAGAACGGCTACTGGCTTCATGCGACCGAGTACGGAGAGCTGGAGATTACGATCAACCTGTCCAAGCCGGAGAAGGATCCGAAGGAGATCGCGCTGCTCAAGACGCTTCCCCAGGCGAATTATCCGAAGTGCCTGCTCTGCAGGGAGAATGTCGGCTACGCGGGACGCGTGGACCATCCGGCCCGTCAGAACATCCGCATTCTTCCGGTCGAGCTGCAAGGGGCGCAATGGTTCTTCCAGTACTCCCCTTACGTTTACTACAACGAGCACAGCATCATTCTGTGCGGCGAGCACGTTCCGATGAAGATCTCGGCGGCGACGTTCGCGCGCCTGCTCGACTTCGTGGAGAGCTTCCCGCATTATTTCATCGGCTCGAACGCGGACCTGCCGATCGTCGGCGGATCGATCCTGAACCACGACCACTTCCAAGGCGGCCGCCATGTTTTCCCGATGGAGAAGGCTGGCATCGATCGCTGGCGGACGCATAACGTCGAGGGAGCCGTCAAAGCGGCGGTCGTTCGCTGGCCGATGTCGGTCGTGCGCCTGCGCTCGAACGATCGCGCCGCGCTGCTTCGCGTCAGCGGCTCCATTCTGGACGCCTGGCGCGGGTACAGCGATCCGTCGGCGGAGGTGAACGCCTTCACGGGCGAGACGCCTCACAACACGATCACGCCGATCGCCCGCATGACGGACGCGGGCGAGTACGAGATGGACCTCGTGCTGCGCAACAACCGCACGAGCGAGGAGCATCCGGACGGCATCTTCCATCCGCATAAGGAGCTGCATCACATCAAGAAAGAGAACATCGGCTTGATCGAGGTGATGGGCCTCGCCGTTCTGCCGGGCCGCCTGCAGGACGAGCTCGCGCAGATCGCCGCGATCCTGACCGGAGCGGCGCCTTACGACGCCGGCGAGCTGGCGAAGGCGGACCATCCGCTGGCGAAGCACGCTCCGTGGATCGCCGAGCTGGCCGCCGCGCACGGCACCGCTCTTGAAGAGAGCGCCGCGCAGGAGGTTCTCCGCTCGGCGGTCGGCGACAAGTTCCGCGCCGTTCTCGCGGACGCGGGCGTGTACAAGGACAGCGAGGCGGGCCAAGCCGCTTTCGGCCGCTTCCTGCAGGCCGTCGGCTTCGGCGGCTAAGCGAAATCGAACGGCAAGCCGATCGCAAAAAAAAGGCAGTTGCTCCCGCGCGGGAAAACGCGGGGCAGCTGCCTTTTGTGTCGGGGGCGGGGCGGCGGTAAAAACGTGAGGTCAATAAACATGAAAAATCACGTTTAATTTCGCCGGAAGCGCGGAAATGAGGAGATAAACATGAAAAATCATGTTCGTTTCGTCATTTCCGCAGAATCGAAGCCCATTAAACATGAAAAATCACGTTCAATACGTTACTTTCGCCGAATCAAGGAAAATGAACATGAAAAATCACGTTCGATTTCAGCGTATGCCGGCCAAACGTTATCCCCGGAGCTTGCCCAGCTCGGAGACGAGAGCTTCCACTTCGCTGATGCTGAACTTGTCCTTGGAGTTCACCATGTCGTAAATGTCTTTGATATCCTCGTACTTGTCGACTTGGAAGTGCGAGGCTTGCATCGCGGCTCCGGAAGCCATGCGAAGCTTCAGCTTAATCGCTTCTATCATGAACTCGACGTTCGCTTGGGTCGGTTGGGATAAATCCATGGGTCATCTTCCTCTCGCTATAGCGCTTGTTGATGCCCATTGTATCATAACCGCCGCCCGATGAACACGCGGGACCGCCTCGGTCGCCGGGCGAACGCCGTCTTGAGGTCACGCAGAGCGAGACTCGGGTTGGCGGACGGCGGCTTCTTTTGCTATCTTTAAGGAAAACGCCGCGACGAAGAGAACGGGGGACGGCCTATCGATTCCGGTCGGTTCGGCGTCCGGTACCCGAGATCGAGCGTCCCTTGGAAGACGAACGCGTCGGCACGGCGCCGACGCTTCCGCCGGCCGGGCCGTTGCCGCCCGCCGTCCCGGTACCGCCATTCGCGCCGCTGCCGCCATTCGCACGTTTGCTGCTTTTTGCGCCGCCGCCGCTATTCGCGCCATTGCCGCCGGCACCGCTGCCGCCTTTTGCGTTATTGCCGCCGTTCGCAATGGTACCGCCATTCGCGCCATTGCCGCCGTTTGCGCCGTTGCCGCCATTTTGGCCGTTGCCCGCGTTCGTTCCGCCGGAGCCGCCGCCGCTCACCGTTTGAACGTTGCCGATAATGACGGTACCTTCGTTGTTGAGGATAAAAATTTTGCCGATGCGGCAACCCATGGATCCATTCCTCCTGTTCCTTCAAAGGAGGGGCTCGTCGCATTCTCCCGATTATATCCTATGAGCCGCATGTCCACGCGAACGGGGCTTACTTAGATCGTCGAATCGCCTTTTTTGGATCATCCATCGTTACTGCGTTTCACTGCCAGCACAATTGTTGAAGGAGCCAATAGCTTCATGCCCAATTCCTATTACTCGGAGCCCCGGAAGACCGAGGAGCTCGCGACTCTCGAGAGCTTTCTAGCCGGAGCGGCGTCCCTCCACCGCGCGGACGAGATCCGTTTCCTCTGCATCGGCACCGACCGGTCGACGGGCGACAGCCTGGGGCCTTGGGTCGGCACGATGCTCCGGGAGAGAGGCTTCGGCCGGGTGACCGGCACGCTCGAGGACCCGTGCGATGCCGACCGGCTTCCGCGCGCGATCGACTCCCTTGCGCCGGGAGAACCGATCATTGCCGTCGACGCCTGCCTCGGCAGGCCGGAGAGCATCGGACGCTACCTGCTGACCGAAGGACCGCTTCAGCCGGCCAAGTCGGTCGGGCGAAATTTTCCTCCCGTCGGGTCTTATAGCATCGCGGCGGTCGTGGGCGCCATCGGCCCGAAGCCGTATTGGACGCTGCAGACGACCTCCCTTCATCGGGTGCTGGTCATGGCGGAAGAAATCGCCAACGCGGCGGCGCGCGCCTGGGGCAAGGAAGTTTATTTGAATTCGTGGAAGACGATTCGGTACAATAGAAATAACGAATTGGGAAGTAACCAATCGGAAGGGACGTGACTTTATGCCATCCATTATGAGCGCGGATCGACTCAAGATTGCCTACAGCGACGAGGGACAAGGAATTCCCGTCGTGCTGCTTCACGGATATTGCGGAGACCGGCATTATTTCGACGAAGCGGTTCCCATGCTGAGCTGGCGCTTCCGCGTCATCGCTCCGGATTGCCGGGGCCACGGGGAGTCGGGAGCGACGGAAGGCGCCTACCCGATGGAGCGTCTCGCCCAGGATGTCGTCGACCTGCTGGACGAGCTGAAGATCGAACGCGCCTTCGTGTTCGGGCATTCGATGGGCGGCTATGCGGCGCTGGCGTTCGCGGAGAAGCATCCGGAGCGCCTTCTCGGCTTCGGGCTGCTGCACTCCACGACGTATCCGGACGACGAGGCGGGCAAGGCCGGACGGGAGAAGGTAGCGAAGCGGGTAGCGGAGGAAGGGATCAAGGGCCATATCGACGACCTGATTCCGAAGCTGTTCGCGCCCGACCATCGGACGACGATGCCGGAGAAGCTAGCCTTCGCCCGCGAGATCGGCTATCGCACTTCGCCGCAGGGCGCCATCGGCGGCGCGCTCGGCATGAAGGACCGTCCGGATCGGCTGCATGTGCTGAAGGAAGCGCAGGTTCCGGTGCTGCTGCTCGCCGGAGAAGCGGACGCCGTCATCGCGCCGGAGAAGCGATTCCCGGCGAACGGCCCGCACATCACCCCGCTGACGCTCGCGCAAGCCGGGCATATGGGCATGCTGGAGAAGCCGCTCGCTTTTGCCCAAACCATCGTCGAGTTCGTCGACCGTTCCATGGAAGCGAAGGATAAGAGCCGGGATGTATAGCCGCGACTACTTGATGAGAATGATCTCCCAGATGACTCAGATGATGGGCCAGCTCATGGGGCTCAAGGAGCAGAAGAAGAACGACGAGGCCCTCGCGCTGATCGACGAGTTCCTGAACAAGGAGCTGCGAATGAGAACGAAGCTTGCTCTGGGCCTCTCCGACGAGGATCTGCTGCAGATGCTGAGCGTGGGGGGCCAGCCGAACATGGAGTCCGTCGCGATGATCGCTATTTTCCTGCAGGAGGAAGGCGAAATTCTCGAGGAGCAGGGGCGGCTTCACGACACCCTTCCAAGGTACGAGAAGGCGCTTCGGCTGATTCTCTACGTGCTCAAGATGAACGGGCCGATAACGGGTTTCGAGTTGGAAAATAGAGCGGCCAAGCTGATCGACCGAACGGAGCCTTATGAGCGGACGGCCGAAACGAAGCGCTCTTTATGGCAGTGGTACGAGAGCGGGAAGAAGCTGGCGGATGCCGAGGACCTGCTCTATGAGCTGCATGACACGGGAGGCGCTAGCTTCGAAGAAGGCATCGCTTTCTACGAGCGGCTGGATCTGCTGGACGATAGCGAGCTGGAGGCTGGGGGACTCTCGAGAGAGGAGCTTCGGGAAGGCATGGCGCAATGGAGATTGCTGGCGGGAGAGTCGGTATCATGAATCAAGATTTGCAGGATAAACAAGAGCGGGGCAGGCAAGCGGAGCTGGAATCCTTCATCCAAGAGACGATGGCGGAAGAGCGGCTCCTGCAGGCCACGTTCAGCCAGCCTCGTCACAAGAACGAGGAGGCCGCCCGCAAAATCGCGGTGCGACCCGTAAAGCTTAAGGACGGGCTCCGCTACCAGTTCGAACGGCTGGTCGGCAACAAGGCCCTTCACAGCAATCTCGCGCCGGAGGAAGCCGCGCGGGAGATGTCGCGGCTGCTGGAGAGCGAGTTCCGGCAGGCGCTGTTCAAGACGGCCGAGGCGGACGTCCAGGTGCTTATCAGCAAGAAGGGCAAGCCCGCCCTGATTCGCGGCGCGCCGACTTCCAAGAATGCGGCTGCGGCGGCTCCTTCCCATAACAAGATCAAGTCCTACGCCCTGCCGGAAGGAGAGCCGGTGCCCTTCCTGGTCGAGCTCGGCGTCATGACGCCCGACGGCCGCGTCGTCAAGGGGAAGTACGATAAGTACCGGCAGATCAACCGCTTCCTGGAGATGGTATCGGATACTCTTGACCAGCTGCCGAAAGGCCGGGAGCTGCGGATCGTCGACTTCGGCTGCGGCAAATCCTATTTGACGTTCGCGCTCTATCACCTGCTTGCGAATAAAGAGAAGCGCGACGTTCGCATCTTCGGCCTCGATCTGAAAGCGGACGTGATCGAGACGTGCGCAAGGCTCGCCGGTAAGCTCGGATGGGATCGGCTGACGTTCGCGGTCGGGGATATCTCCGAATACAAGGATTCGGACAAGGTCGACATGGTCGTTACGCTGCATGCGTGCGACACGGCTACCGATGCGGCATTGCTTCAGGCGATAGAGTGGGAGTCGGAGGTCATCCTGTCCGTTCCTTGCTGCCAGCACGAGCTGTTCGGGCAGATCAAGCAGCCTCTCCTGAAGCCTCTGCTTAAGCACGGAATCCTGAAGGAGAGATTCTCGGCGCTTGTCACCGACGCGGTCCGGGCGCAGCTTCTCGAGCTGGCCGGCTATAAAGTTCAGATGCTGGAGTTCATCGATCTTGAGAACACGCCCAAAAACCTGCTGATCCGAGCCTTCAGGACCGGACAGCCCGCGCGGCCCGAGACGATTAAGGAATACGAGGAGCTCCGGGCGTTCCTGGCCATCTCTCCGTACATGGAGAAGAACGCGCAGGGCGATCTGGCGAAGGTCCTGTCCCGTTCCTAATATAAAGGATTTCTAAAATCTCTCTTCCGAACGCGGAAGAGGGATTTTTGTTATAGCCAGCCGAACAAATATTCGCTATTATTAGGAGTGTAGGTATACCTAAAATGAAACAGAGTTCCGTATGATGGAACGAATTATGATTGCAAATGAGGAAGGTCCATGAAGCTAAACAACTTGTACAAACAGTTTCTTCATTTCCGCAGCTCGTACCATCCGATCGTCCATTCGCTGTTGCTCGGAACCATCCTGGCCAGGCTTGCTTCTTCGATGAGCCTGCCCTTCCTTGCTATCCACTTGGCCAAGAATACCGATCTGGACGCCGTCATGATCGGCTTTATCGTAGGAGCGGGCTCGCTGGCCGGAACGTTCGGCGGCTTCGTCGGCGGAACGCTGTCCGACCTGTTCGGCCGCCGCAAAATCATGCTGGGCGCTTTGATCGGCTGGGGGGTCGTATTCGTCGGGTTCGCCGCGGCTCAGCAAGTGGTGCTCTTCTTGCTGCTTAGCCTGCTCAACGGACTGTGCCGTTCCTTCTACGAACCGGTATCGCAGGCTTTGATGGCGGATTTGACCGAAAAGGAGAAGAGGATGCGGGTGTTCTCCCTCCGCTACCTGGCGATCAATGTCGGCGTTGCGGTCGGTCCGCTGCTTGGCGCGCTCTTCGCGACGAGCGACAGCTCGCTTCCCTTCTACATCACGGGAATCGTTTACTTCATCTACGCGTTCTCGCTCTATATGCTGCTCAACAAGTTCGGCATCCGCCGCATCGAAGGGGAGAAGAAAACGGAGATGACCTTCCTGTCCGTTTGGCAGGCGGTCAAAGGAGACACCGTGCTGCGGTATTATTTGCTCGGCGCGATCGTCACCGCGATCAGCTACTCCCAGATGACCGCTTCCTTGTCCCAATACGTGGGCGACAAGTTCGCGGACGGGGTTTCCCTCTTCGCCGTCATGATGAGCGTGAACGCGATCGTCGTCGTCGTGCTGCAGGTGCCGTTCAGCCGTTGGGCCGAGAAGCGCCCCGCCATGACCGCCATCGCGGTCGGCACGGTCATGTACTCGCTCGGCAATGTCGGCTTCGGCTTGTCGGAGAGCTGGCTCGGCTTTATCGTCTCGATGATCGTCTTTACCTTCGGGGAGATTCTGACCTTCCCGGCCAGCGCGCTTCTCACGGACAAGATAGCCCCGGAGCGAATGAGAGGCGCCTATTACGGAGCCCAATCGTTCAGCAGCATCGGTCACTTCATCGGTCCCTGGCTCGGAGGCCTACTGCTGAGTAGGTACAACGGCACGGTCATGTTCGTCGCGATGGCGTTCGTCGGCCTCGTTGCAATCGTTTTCTATCGGCTCGGAGAAACCGTGCTGGCGCGGCGAACCCGCGCGGACAACGCCTTCGCGGACTCTGCCGGCAATATGAACGCAGGATAAGTCCGGGATGATTATTTTGTAAAAGTTTATTGTCGAAAAAATCCATTCTATGATAGAATAGAGGAATTAAGTCCCATAAATTTCCGGGAATAGAATTGGAGAAAAGGTGAATGCCTTGGGACTGATTCGGCCAGACTTGTTCATTTTTCTTTGCCTTCTCTTCTTGCTCATCATCGTCGTTGCCATAAGCCAAATCACTCGAACTCATAAAGTGTATTTGGCTTTTCATTCTATCATGATGGTGTGGCCGCTCGGGCAGTACGCGGTCTCCATCGCCGTAAGGCCTGACATTCAACTGATATTTCTGAAGCTCTCCTTCGTGTCTATCGGGCTGATCGGACCGGGCTGGCTGTTTTTTGTCCTGTTCCTGACCCAACGTACCTCATGGCTTAAGTCTTCCCGGCTGGCGGCCGTCCTCTTGCCTTCCATCATCAGCGTCGCAGCCGTACTCTGGAACCCGAACGGGCTGTTCTTCACCTCGGAGGGGGATCATCTGGGCGATCGCCAATACGGCCCGATGTTCTGGCTACTGGCTTTTACTCAATTCGGGTATTTATTCGTTACCTTAATCAGCATGTATTACACCATGAAGAACGACAGCTCGTCCAAACGCCGGAAGCAGATGACGACGACGCTGCTCGGCATGTTCGTCCTGACCGGCTTCGCCGTGCTGGACGTACTGGTCAACGTCATGCTGAGGGATTATCTTCCGATCGTGCCGGGCCTGATGTCCATCGGAATTCTGCTCTCCGATTTCTGCTTCGTCGTCGCGATCTCCCGGTACGGCATGTTCGACGTTCTGAGCACCGCCCAGAAGGATATCATCGATCACATGAGCATGGGGATCATCGTCGTCGACGACAGCAACAAGGTGATCGAGGTGAATCGCGGCGCCGAGCCGTTCGCCTTGGTAGCCAAGGGAGACGACTTCGAGATGGACAAGTTCCTGTCTTCCATCGAGCATCGGGAGGAGGTTCGGGAGTTCCTGTACCGGTACCGGAACTATCCGGGGTCCCGGCAGCAGACGGAGATTTCCTGGAGGGACGGGCGGTACGTGTCCATTCAGATTTCGCCCGTACTCGACGAGACGAAATCCGTATTGGCGAAGGTGATCACCTTCCAGGACGTGACCGAGCAGCGCAAGCACGTGGAAGAGATGAACCGCAAGAACGAGGCTCTCCACGAGAGGAACCTGGAGCTGATCCTGATTCAGGAGGAGCTGTTCCGCGTCAACCAGAAGCTCGAACAGATGGCCATTACGGACGGGCTGACCGGATGCTATAACCGCCGGTTCCTGATGCAGCAGCTCGAGCACGAGGTAATGCTCAACTATCGATACGGGACTCCCTTCTCGATCTTTCTTTTCGACATCGATCATTTCAAGACGTTCAACGATCGTTACGGGCATGTCGTCGGGGACGAAGTGATCTGCAAGACGGCGGAGACCGTCCGGAACAGTCTTAGAAGAACGGACATTCTTGCCCGGTACGGCGGCGAGGAATTCACGATTTATCTGCCTCACACGAACCGGGAGCAGGCGGAGCTGCTGGCCGATCGGATCATTCAGGCGGTGGCGGCCAGCGAGATCGCCGTCGGCAAGGAGACGGTCGGAATCACGATCAGCATGGGGACGATTACGGAAGAAGCTTTTCAGAAGCCGGTCGATGACGTGAAGGAGTATTTGCGGTCGATGTTCGCTCAAGTCGACGCGGCACTCTACCAAGCCAAGAACCAAGGGCGAAATCGTGTCGTGGTAGCTTCTTGAATTCGATATTGCTATAATTCTTTCGGTAAACGATTGCATGCAGGAGGGGCGAGAGAATGGAACGTTCGGGACGATTCGCAGGAATAGGCCTTGGGGTTCTCGTCAGCGTCTCGGTCGCCTTGCTGGCTGCCGCCGGAACGGGCTGGACCGGACGCGAGCTCTTCGTCGCCTCCTCGGGGATCGGATTCCTTCTGACGCTAGTGCCGCTAGGATGGCATCTGGGACGGAAGTACGACCGGATGAAGGAGCGCTCGGTTCGGGACAGCCTGACTTGCGCCTATAACCGGCGCTTTATCGAAGAGTGCTTCCTGCGATTGTCCGAGCAGGCTCTTCGCAGAAGCAAGAAGATGACGGTCACGCTAATCGATGTCAACGATTTCAAGCTCATTAACGATACATACGGCCATCTGACGGGCGATCATGTGCTGACCCGAATCGTCGAGGCGCTGAAGGAACGGGCCGACCGGGGAGAGATCGTCGGAAGGTGGGGCGGGGACGAATTCCTTCTGCTCAGCCCTTACGTAGAGAGAGGGGCTGCGAGCAGCCTGTACGAGCAGATCGAGGCCAAGCTCGAGAGCTTGTCCCAGTCCGAGAATAAGAGAGTGACGGTATCCATCGGCTCCTCCGTATTCCCGGATGACGGCGTGACGTTGAAGCAGCTGGTCGATAACGCCGACTGGAAGATGTACGAGGATAAGAATCGAAGCAAGCGAGATGAAGCTCTCCCGCCGATCCGAATGAACGCATAAGCTCAAAGGAGCATTTTTCGCCAACCTTCTACCTAATATTCATCAAAGATGCTATATTTAAAGGAACTTGGCTATTTCGGTTTTGGCGTCGGAGGACGCCGTTGCACCCATGCAAAGTCGCCGGATAGGATAACGTTAAAGGCAAACTTGTCGAAAGGCAAGGACGCAAAGCTAAAGGGTCTAACGTTCGCAAGAACAATGACAGCCTGGCCGCCGAAGATTCGCTTCTATCCCTTTTAGAGGCTATAAGGACGGTTTCCGTGGCTGCTTCCGAGAGGATGCTGCCTTTTTTTTGGCTTTTCTCGGTCAAGAGAAGGCAGGGTGACTGAAGAAAGGTGGAAGTCGGGATGAGTCAAGAAGACGCGTCATATCGCAGCGCGTACGTAGGGCCGGACAAGGACATGATCTCTCTGAAAATGCTGCTGCAATGCCGAACGGTCGTCGAGAAGGCGAACTTCGTATCGACGGGCATCATGACTCGGGCGGAAGGAGAGTTGTTCGAGATCGAATTGAGCGAGTTCGAGCTGTTCGAGCTCGGCGAGAACGTCAAGCTAACCGTATACTCGCCTGCGGGAATTCAATCCTTCCAATCGATCGTCTTCGCCAAGTACGACGGAGCCATCGCGGTCATTCAACCCCCCATTATCAGTCAGAGATTCCAGGAGAAAAGAGAGTTTTATCGCGTTGAAGCGAAGGGAGCGGTTCAAGTCCTTCGGCTCGTGCGGAACGACGGAGAGGTCAAGCTCCTAAGCACGCCTCTGGAAGCCCGGCTGCGCGATATCAGCATAGGCGGGGTGGGCATTGTCATGCCTCCCTACGAGGAGATGTCCAAGGTTGCCCGAATCGGCGCGGTCATTCATCTCGGCTTCACGTTCGCTTGCGACCTGGAGGTCGTGCACCGGGAACGCCGGCTGGACGAAATCCATTACGGCTTCCGAATGAAGGTGCTCGATACGGAGATGCTCCGGCCGCTGCGCGCCTTCGTGCTTCGCCATCAGGTCGAGCAGAACATCCAATCCCGATCGGAAGAGTCGCGCAAGCGCAGCTTTCATTCGAAGTGAGCCTACGGCCAAAAGCAGGGTCTTCTCGTTCTTCGGGCGAGGAGGCCTATTTTGATAAGAGGGTCGGCGTCCTTTCGCCGGAGTTTAGAAGCCGCATTAGCGTCCGATACTGCTGCTACAACGACTCTTCGGGTGATGCCGTGAAAAGGATAGAGCTATCGAAAATATTGAATAGGATCGCGCTGTCTCTCCTGTTTGCCTATCTGGCAGGGATTTTGCCGCTTATCTTCGCCGCAGTCTGTTTGCGCTCGGAAAACGTATTCTGGATCTTATTCCGATATTTATTATGGGGAGGCGTCTCTCTGCTCGTCTCGATTTATTTCTTGATGATGGCGAAACTGCTCACCCAAATGCGGAAATGAATCGTCTGTTAGGAATAGAGGGCAAGTCGGCAAGGGGCGTGGGAAGAGAGTGGCGTCAATAAAGAGGATAAATCGGAATACGGCGATTGCCTGGGGAGGCGCGGCTGCCGTCGCCGCGCTTCTGGGTTACGGGGCGATTCGCGAGGGCTTGTTTTTCGATGAGGATTTTTACGGAGCGGAGATCGTTCTGATCGCTTTGGGGGCGATCTCAGGCCTGGCGGGAGGAATCGTCGGCTGGCGCCGCGGAAGGGCCGTGATTCCGGGATGGGCATTGATGCCGTTCGCGATCGCGGGAGTTTACGGGATTCACCTGCTGCTGGACCCCGTCAGCGTCAAGGGCACGATGGATTCCTTCCTTCGGTGGACGGCTTACGGGGCTTGGTTTGTCTTGCTGTCGCTTTATTTGTCCAATGCCCGGAATAGGAAGGCGGGGTGGGCCGCCCTGCAAGCGGCAGGGACCTTGCTCCTTCTAGGATCCTGGTTCGGCTGGTTCGGCTGGATCGAGACGGAGGGCCTCGTCTTCCGCTCCGACCAAGCGGAGCTGGCGGCGACGGGAGCGCGCTTGGCCGGCTTGCTGCAGTATCCGAATACGTTCGGGGCTATCGCGGCTTTTATGGTTGCGATTGAATGGCAGCTTCTCTCGTCGAGAAGCCGTTGGGCTTCAGGCTTTGCGTCGCTGCTGCTCGTTCCGGCGCTCGCCTCGCTGTTGCTGACCGAATCCAGAGGCGCCCTGTTGGCGCTCCTTGGCGCCGCGTTATTATCTCTGGTCCTCGGGGGACGAAGAAATCTCGGACATCGCTTGGGGACGGCCGGGGTGTCGCTGGCGTTCGCTTCACTCGCGGCGAGATGGGCTTTCGATACGATGCGGGCAGGCGATCCGGGGAACGGAGCCTGGTTGCTGGCCGCGGCTGCGATCGTCGGCGCCGCGCTCCTGCTTGGCCTAAGGCGCGAAGCGGATCGGTATGGGCAATCCTTCGACTCCAGCGGAAGGGTCAGGCTCGTTCTGCCGGGCAAGCGTTTCTCTCTGGCTTCGCCGTTATGGGGGGCGATCCTCCTTCTGATCGGCTGCGCGGCCGCTTACCTACTGCTGGCGAGAGGAGAGGCGGGGGGAGCGAGGCTGGATGGCCATTACGAGACCGCCTCGGCGAGATGGCTCTATTACGCGGACGCGCTCCGCATGTTCCACGACCGGCCATGGATCGGAGCGGGCGGCGAGAGCTGGCGGATGCTCGCCTCCCAATACAAAAGCGTTCCTTACATCGGCAACGAGGTCCATAGCGGCTACCTGGAGATACTGATCGACACCGGCCTGCTCGGATTCCTTCTGCTTGTCGGCATGCTGTTTTGGCTGGTCTTCAAGATGCGAAGCAGGGCTTCGGTCGCCTGGGCCCCGGCCGCCCTGCTGCTGGCCCACTCCGCCATCGACTTCGATTGGTCGTACGGCTATGCATGGCTGCTGCTGCTGCTGTGGTTCGCTCTTCATCTACGGGAGAGCGAGGAGGGAGGCATGGATGCCGCGCCCCGGCCGAGGTCCGCCGGCCGGAAGCGGCTTGCGGCAGCGCCGCTTGCGGCCGCGCTGCTGCTGGGCTTCGCCGCCGCGGCGCTGCCCGCGGCGGCGAAGCCCAGCAGCAG
>NZ_JACJVQ010000024.1 GCF_014212135.1 Cohnella thailandensis | reverse complement strand
CGGCTTGGCGTCGCCGCCGCTTGCTTCGTTATTGTCGTTGCCGCCGCAGCCCGCGAGCAGGGACATGGACAGCACGGCCGTCAAACCCAATGCCATTATCTTTTTCACTTTCTGTTTCCTCCCTTTTTATGGCTCTTGATTGGTGTATATACAGAACGGCCGGGGCCGTCGTATATCGGGGTCTAACGTTTCTGTTTAAGCTTCAGCTTCGGGATCGATACGGCGAAAATAAGGAGCAGGCCGATGATGATCAGAAGCGTCTGGGCGGACACGTTGACGAGACCCAGACCGTAGCGCAGGTAACCGATGAGGAAAATGGCAAGAATCGCGCCGATCATCCGTCCCTTGCCCCCGGAAGTGCTGATGCCGCCGAGCACGACCATCGCGATGACGTCGAGCTCGTAGCCCGTGGCGATATTCGGCCGCGTGCTTCCCATGCGGGAAGTCAGGAACAAGGCGGTCACGGCGGACATGAGCCCGGTCAGCGTGAACACGATGATTTTGATGCGGTCCGTCTGAATGCCCGAGAACCGGCTCGCCGTGATGTTGCTGCCCATCGCGTATACTTTTCGGCCGAAGGTCGTTTTGTGAAGCAGATACCAGAACCCGATGGCGAAGACGACAAAGGCGATCAGGATGAACGGAACGCCTCCGACGTAATCCCAGCCCAGGAAGTTGAACCATTCGGGGAATTTGCCGGCCGCTTGGTCCTTCAGCAGAATGTAGGCGATCCCGCGATAAATGATCATGGTGGATAAAGTGACGATGACCGCGGACAGCTCCTTGAACTTCACGACCAGCAGTCCGTTGACATAGCCGCAGACAGTCCCGACCAGCAGGCAGATGACCATAGCGAGCGGCATCGGGACGCCGTGGTTGTACAGATCGGCCATGATGACCGACGACAGGGCGACGATCGAGCCGACGGAGATGTCGATGTCCCCGAGGATGATGATGAACACCATCGGCAGGACGATGAACGCTTTGTCGAGGAAGCTCATCGTGGCGTCGCGCAGGTTATCGAAGTTCCAGTAAAACTCGGACAGGTTGACGTTCATGATCGTCATGGCGACGAAGAGCACGACCAGCATCCATTCCCATTGGAAGAAGAAGCCCTTGAGGGTGAATTCTCTCTTGTTCTCTAGCAGTCTCGGTTCCATGGCGTCAGATCCTCCTCCTCATCAGGTTGTTGCGGTCGATGCCGCGCTTGACCATGGCGTTAATGAGGACGGCGATCAGAATGATCATGCCCTGAATGAAGTTCTGCCAGAACGGAGACACGTTGATCATCGGGAGCGCGTTGTTGAGAATCCCAAGCAGGACCGAGCCGAGAATGATGCCCGAGATTTTGCCGGAGCCGCCCGCGATGCTGACGCCGCCGAGCACGCAAGCCGCGATGACGCTGAGCTCGTAGCCGGAAGCCGTGTCGCCCTGAGCCGAAGCGAACTTCGCCACCCACAGCACGCCGGCCAGGCCGGACAGGCCGCCCATGACGGTGTAGACGAGCCAGAGGATCCGGCCGGACTTGATGCCGCTCACCTCGGCGGAGTCCGGATTGCTGCCTACGGCGTAAATCTGTCTGCCCGTGCGGGTGTGGTTCACAAAATAGTAAGCGACGATATAGATGACAATAGCGATTAGAATCAGGTTGTTAAGGCCGAGGACCTTGCCCGTGGCGATCGCCTTGAAGCTGTCGGGCATCTGGTGGGCGCTGACCCACTTGCCGCCGCTCATCTCGTAAGTCAGGCCGCGGAACACGTTCATCATCCCGAGAGTGGCGATGATCGGCAGGATGTTGATCTTCGAGACGAGGAAGCCGAGAACGGCTCCGCACACGACTCCGACTCCGACCCCGAGAAGAACGGCTACGAGCGGGTTGAGTCCCGGGTATTCCTTCACGGTCAGCGCGGCCGTCATCCCGGCAAGGGCGAGCGTCGCTCCGATCGACAGGTCGATGCCTCTTGTGATGATGACGAGCATCATCCCGACGGCCAGGATGCTTAGAATCGCGGTGTTGGTCGCGATGTCGTTGATGTTCTCCCAAGTGAGAAAGCTCGAGTTCCGAATCTGCACGCCGACCGCAAGAATAAGGATGAAGGCGAGCAAGCCGAGCTCCCGGAACTTCGCGATGTTGGCGCTGAGGGACTTCTTGGACGCGGCCGCCTGAGAGGGGGATCCCCCTCCGGATGCCGCGACGACGACGGGTTGTCCTCCTCTGTTTTTCATACTCATGCTAAGCCCACCTTTGCTGATCTTGCTGCGGCGAGGCATCGGCCATCGAAGCCGTTAATATCGCTTCCTGGGTGATGCTGCCTTTGTCCATGAAAGCCGTGATTCGGCCTTCTCTCATAACGGCGACCCGGTCGCACATGCCGATGATTTCCGGCATCTCGGAGGAGACGAGAATGATGCCGTATCCCGAGCACGCGAGGTCGCTGATAATCTCGTAGATCGCCGACTTCGCTCCGACATCGACTCCCTTGGTCGGCTCGTCGAGGATGAGGATGTCGAGGTCGGCCGTCAGCAGCTTTGCGAACACGACCTTCTGCTGGTTGCCGCCCGACAGCGAGCTCGCCAGGTCGAAGACGCTCTTGGCCTTGACGCTTACCTTCTCCGCGAGGCGCTTCGCCAGATCCCCTTCCTTGCGGGTGTTGATATGGCCCCGCTTGGACATCTTCTCGAGAGCCGACAGCGTGATGTTGCGGCCGATCTCCCAGGAGAGAACGAGTCCCTGCTTCTGCCGGTCCTCCGGAAGGTAGCCGATCCCTTGCTTCATCGCGTGAAGCGGGGATTTGACCGCGAGCTCTTGGCCTTTGTAGAAAATCTTGCCCTTGTCGGCACGCTCGGCGCCGAAGATCGCTTGGCACACTTCCGTCCGGCCCGCTCCAACGAGTCCTGTCAGGCCGAGTATCTCGCCTTTGCGAAGCGTGAAGCTGACGTCCGCGAAGTAGCCCGTCTTGCCGAGCCCCTCTACTCTTAGCAGCTCCTCGCCTATCTGCGCTTCTTTTTTCGGGAACAGTTGGGTAATCTCGCGTCCAACCATCGCCACGATCAGGTCCGCGTTGCCGATCTCGTCCACGCCCCACGTGCCGATGTACTTCGAATCGCGGAACACCGTCACCTTGCTGGCCAACCGGTACATATCCTCGAATCGGTGGGAGATGAAAATAATCGAGGCTCCCTGGTCCCGCAGCTTCTCGGCGATCCGGTACAGCTCCTCGCTCTCGTTGTTCGTCAGCGCCGCCGTCGGTTCGTCCATGATGATGATCCGCGCGTTCACCGACAGCGCCTTGGCGATCTCGACGATCTGCTGCTCGGCGACGCTCAGCGCCCCCATCAGCGTCTTCGGGCTGAAGCTGGCTCCGAGCTCCTTGAGCAGCTTGCCGGCTTCCTCGTGCATGTCGCGCCAGAGCAAGCGCTTCGTACCCTTCGCGATTTTCTCATGACCCATGAAGATGTTCTCCGTTACAGTCAGGTCGGGATAACACGTCACATGCTGGTAAATCGCCGCGATTCCGGCCTTCTGCGCATCCTTCGGATTGCGGAAGCTCACCTTCTGCCCGTCGAGGTACATATCGCCTTCATCCGGCGCATGCACGCCGGTGATCACCTTGATAAAAGTCGACTTGCCGGCGCCGTTCTCGCCCATCAGCGCATGAATCTCGCCCGGCTTCAGCTTGAAGTAAACGTCGTCCAGCGCCTTCACGCCGGGAAACGTCTTCGTAATTCCCTTGAGCTCAAGGATGAACTCGGACATTCCCGCTTCCCCCTTACTTAGTGAAACCTTATGCATTAACGATAGCGCTTACAGGCTTGGGGAAGAAGGAGACAGAATTCGGGTAAGGGGGAGATTCTTCGGGATTCCCGCCCGCATCCTCGTCAGCTATGCTGCGTCTGAGTCTCGCGGTATCCTTCGATTGCAGGCTCATTTTCGCCGAATTGCACTGGGTCTTGCGGCTTATTTGCTTCCGATCGGTCATCCTGTCCATTGGCGCAGGTTGCTGACTAGCAAAAGGTGCCCTATATCGCTCATTTTCGAAGCCTGACAATTCCTTTGCAAATATAGCAAAAGACCTAGAGACGAGAACAAAGATGAGAAGCACATAGTCCGATCTATTTATTGACTGGAAATCCATTAAATGCGAAAGTGTTCAAGGCATGCTTTGTCAAATTATAGGAGGTCATGGAAATGAGAGAAACCAAAAAGAGACAGTTGGCAAAATGGATGATTCCGCTGAGTTTGGCTTTAGTGCTCGGAGCGTGCGGCGGCAATAACGACAAGGACGCGTCCGAGAGCCCTTCGGCTTCCTCGAGCCCTAGCGCAAGCGCCAGCTCTTCGCCTTCGGCAAGCCCAAGCGAATCCCCGTCGGAATCGCCGAGCTCTTCCGCTTCGGCCAGCCCAAGCGGGAGCGCGGATGCGGCAGTTAGCACCGTAGCCGGTTATAGCCTTTATGAAGATACGGCCAACCAAGTCAGCATCGAGTATCCCGAGGACTGGGAAGTTCGTACGGACGTTCCGGGCGTCTCGTTCGCCATTCTCTCTCCGCTCGAAGGAGATGGGGACAAGTTCGCCGAGAACGTCAACCTCGTCGTGCAAGATCTGCAAGGCCAAGCCATCGATCTTGCGCAGTACGTCGAGCTGTCCAAGCAGCAGCTGCCTCAAGTCATCACCGACTACGAGTTTGTCGACGAGGAGACGACCACCGCGGAGAACGGACTGGAGCTCACCATCCTCGACTACACGGGCACGCAAGGACAGAACGAGCTGTACTGGCGCCAAGTGATTACGATTAACGGCGGCAAGGCCTACGTCATCACCTGCTCCGCCGCGGAAGCCGATTTCGATAAATTCAGCGAAGCGTTCGGGAACATGGTATCTACCTTTACGTTTAAATAAGCATAAAGAAGACGGCCCTTATGGGGCCGTCTCGGATGGTCGAGAAACCCAGCGCCTTGTGCCAAGACGCCCGGGTTTCTCTTTCGTTCGGGATTGATCGTTCATTGCAACGTAACATTCGGGAACGTATAATCCGGGTATGAGGAATGACCCTCGAGCGGAGCAGGTAAATAACCCGTTCCCGTGGCACTAACCTGGGCGCGTCCCATTGGAGTTGATTTCGAACGTGAAGATGCTAGATATAAATTCGGCATCCGCTTACGCCGACGAGTCGCTTGATGCCGAAACGGCCCGTCTGGCACGCCTGATCCGCACCTATACTCCCCATGACGGCACCTTTAGCCAGCGCATCCCCGGTTTGCACGTCAGTCGCTATTCACGTGTTAACATCGACTACGTGAAGACCTTCGACATCCCCTCTCTGTTGATCGTTGCACAGGGGGCAAAGGTCGTCACGGTGGGGCAGGAGGTCCATTCGTTCGGCCGGTCGCATATGCTCCTATTCCCCGTTGCTCTGCCGATCGCCGTGAAGACCGTACAAGCCACCCATTCCGACCCATACCTGAGCGTTAAGCTGAACCTCGACCCGCAAAGAATTGCCGAGTTGGTACTGAAAGTGTATCCCCAGGGTCTGCCTGCCGTTCGTAATCGAAGCGCGGGTTACGTTATTAGCGCAGACTTGGGCATGCTTAATGCCGTGACGAGGCTAGTGGAATGTCTCTCTAATCCCGGCGACGCCGAGTTGCTTGCCCCGCTCGTGGCGGATGAGATTCTGATACGAGTCCTGCGCAGCCCCATCGGCGCCCAAGTCGCCGAAATTTGTTTTGCGGATTCGGGCATGCAGCGGGTCGTGAAGGCGATTGCTTGGCTGCGCGACAACTTCTCCCAACAGATGAAGGTTGCAGACCTGGCCGAGCTGGTCCATATGAGCGCGTCCGCGTTTCACGAACATTTCAAGGCCGTCACTTCCATGAGCCCGCTGCAATACCAAAAAGCGTTGCGCCTTCATGAGGCAAGGCGTCTGCTGATTTCGAACTCCATGGATGCGACCGCCGCATGCCAAATGGTGGGGTATGCGAGCGCCTCTCAATTCAGCCGGGATTACAGAAGTTTTTTTGGAAGCCCGCCAAGCAAGGACGTCGCCGAATGGCGCCAACAAAGGAAAACACCGGACTGACCCGCGTATTCCGGCGGATTAGGCAAGAAGCGACGAGGAACAGGCAAAGATCCGGATGAGACGCAACCTATAATGAGTTTAGCCTTGGGGCCGGCGGTGCCGATCGATGATCCGCCCCGCCGGCGGTTCAAGCAGATCTTCTGCTCAGCAGCTTAAGGAGGACTCATTATGCGTGTTTTTGTCACAGGGGCGACGGGCTTTATCGGTTCCGCCGTCGTTCGCGAACTCATCGATGCAGGGCATCGGGTAGTCGGCCTTGCCCGCTCGGACAAGGCTGCCGAGTCATTGTCGGCAGCCGGAGCCGAGGTGCACCGCGGCTCCCTCGAAGATCTCGACAGCCTGCATAAGGGCGCCGTCGCAGCAGACGGAGTCATTCACTTGGGCTTCAAGACCGACTTCTCGGACTTCGCCGGCGCGGTCGCAGCCGACCTGCGCGCCGTCGAGACGTTAGGCGCGGCGCTTGAGGGTACCGGCAAGCCGTTCGTGTTCACCTCGGGAACCTTGTTGGTCGCATGGTCGACCCCGCCGGGGCTTCTCGGGACGGAGGACGTCGCGGTTGACTCCGCAGTGCCCCGAGGCGCAGCGGAGAACGCGGTGATCTCGCTGGCAGAACGCGGGGTGAGAGCCTCTGTCGTCCGTCTCGCACCGACCGTGCACGGCCCGGGCGATCATGGCTTCATCCCGATGCTGATCGACATTGCTCGCGGCAAGGGCTTCTCCGCCTACGTCGGCGACGGTTCCAACCGTTGGCCGGCCGTTCACCGCCTCGATGCGGCGCGCCTGTACCGTCTCGCCGTCGAATCCGCGCCGGCCGGCTCGCGGCTGCACGGGGTCGGCGAAGAAGGCGTGCCCTTCCGCGACATCGCCGGCATCATCGGTCGCCGCCTAAATCTGCCGGCGATCAGCATTTCCCGCGAAGAGGCGGAAGCCCACTTCGGCTTTCTCGGATCCTTCGCGTCGTCCGACAACCCGATGTCTAGCGCACGGACCCAGGAACGCTTGGGATGGCATCCGGCGCACCCCGCGTTGATCCCGGATCTGGAACAGGGACATTACTTCAACAACTGAAGGAAGTCCGCTGCCGGCCGACCAATTTTTTCCTTTGCTTAAGCGCGAAGCGAGGCGTATAATCCGTTCAGACATCGAAGCGAAAAGCGGGGAATCGGTTATGAACAACGGGTTGGTCAACGCCATTATCGCGTATATCATGTGGGGAGTTCTCCCGCTTTATTGGAAGCTGTTCAACGACGTGCCGGCAGGAGAGATTCTGTCTCACCGGGTCGTCTGGTCGTTCGTCTTCATGGGGATTCTCGTCGCCGTCCAGCGCCGTTGGGGCGACGTGAAGCGGATCGCGACCAGCCGGGCGCTCCTGCTGCCGCTCGCCGCCAGCGGGCTTCTGATCGCGGCGAATTGGCTCATCTTCATCTGGGCGGTCAACAACGGGCATGTCGTCGAGACGAGTCTCGGCTATTATTTGAACCCGTTGCTGAACGTGCTGCTGGCGGTCGTCTTCCTTCGCGAGAAGCCGAACCGCGGCCAATGGCTCGCGATTGCCATCGCCGGCGCCGCGGTGCTCATCATCGCCATCGACTACGGGCGGTTCCCGTGGGTCGCGATCTCGCTGGCCGCGTCGTTCGGCTTTTACGGCTTCGCGAAGAAGAAGATCGCGCAAGACGCTTCCGTCGGCCTGCTGTCGGAGACGGCCGTCGTCCTGCCCGTCGCGCTCGGCTACTGGATCTATTTGGCCGCCGCGGGCAAGACGACGGCATGGACGCTGCCCGCGTCCACGTTCGTCGAACTGCTCCTATCCGGCGCGGTAACGGCGCTGCCGCTGCTCTTCTTTGCGCGGGCGGCCGCCCGGATGGCGCTGTCCGCGCTTGGATTCGTCCAATACATTGGGCCGACGATCATGTTGGTTCTGAGCGTATTCGTGTTCAAGGAATCGGTCTCGCCGGCGCTGCTCGTCGGCTTCGCGCTCATCTGGACATCGCTCGTCGTATACGCCGCGTCATCGGTTCGCGCCGCGAGACTCGCGAAGGCGAACTGACGGCAAAAGAGCTCGCGCACCGTCATAACGGCCATTTTCGTCCCATGGGGCGGAGATGGCCGTTTGCCGATTAAGCTGCAGCCGCTGTCCGCCGCCCAAACCTGCCTTTATGCTATCCCATCATCGCCTGCTCCCGATACTTCGACGGGGACACCCCCGCCCAAGCCTTGAACAGCTTGCTGAAGTACTTTACGTCCTGGTAGCCGACCTTGAGCGAGATGTCCTGCAGCTTGGCCGCCGGGTCGCCGAGCATCTCCCGCGCCTTCTCCATGCGCTGCCGGGTAACGTAGTCGAGCACGGTCTCCCCGGTCTGCAGCTTAAAATATTCGCAGAAGTAGGTCGGGTTCATGTAGACGTGATCGGCGATCCGCTTGATGGAGAGGTCGCCGCCCAGATGGTCCCGGATCCAGGCCTTCGCCTGCTCCACGGGCTTGCGGTTGCCCTCGCTGCGAGCCTCCCTGATGGCTCCCATGATCCCGTTCATCCGCCCGGCCAGCTCGCCGCGAAGCTCCGAGAGCCGGGTCACGTGGTCCAGCGAACGGATCGCTTGCTCGACGGAGTCGGGGGCTCCTTCCGCTCCGCCCCCTTCCAGCGCGACCGAATGAATCTGGATGAGCAGATTCTGTGCGGCGCCGCGGATGACGGCGGGGGAGCCCGACCTCTCGAGCTCCGCGAAGTATTGCCGTAGCAGCGATTCCGCTTCTTCCGCGTTGGCGTGAGCGACCGCTTGCCGGAGCCGCTGCGCCAGTTGAGCCAGCTCGACCTCGGCCCTCGACAGGGAAGCGCTGCCGTCCGCTTCCTCCGAAGCTGCCCGGTCCGCCTGCCGGAACACGCGGTTGCCCCCTTCCACCAGCCGATAATGCATCAGCGACAACGCTTCCCGCCGGGCTCCCGGCAGAAGATACAGGTCCTCGATCGGTTCCGCGATCGACACCGAGATCGTAAAGGGCATGTAAGTCTGAATCGAGCCCCTTACCTGCTCGGACAGAGCAAGCCCTTCCCGCTCCAGCTCGACCTCGCCGTCCCCGCAGCCGATCAAGATCCAGAAGTCCGTGTTGCCGCCCCGCCAGCTCCAGCCTTGAAGGCCGGTCTGGCGCTCGTAGTTCGCGACGACCTCCGCGATGATATTCTCGAGCGCGAACGTGTACGCCTCCCAATCCTTGGTCGTGTACCCTCTCGACTTCACCGGCAGCGAATCCAAGCTGGCGTAGAGAAGCAAGTATCGGCCGCGCGGGAAATCCTCGACCCAATAGCCTAACCGTTCGATATCGATGCCCGCCGAAGTAATGTAGCTCAGCGTCTGCGTCTGCCGGGCGGGCTTCAGCTTCACGGCCTGGCGCTCGGTCTCCTCCCGCCTCCACGACTCGCTTCGCCCTTCCAATATCTTAGCCCTCAGCTCCGCCAGCCGCTCCCGGAACTGCTCCCGGTCCACCGGCTTGAGCAGGTAATCGACGGCCCCTTCCCGAATGGCCGTCTGCAAATATTCGAAATCGTCATACCCGCTGATCAGCATCGGGTAGAACGAATAGTGCCGCTTCGCTTCCTTGATCAGCGCGAGGCCGTCCATCACCGGCATCTTCACGTCCGAGATGAGCAGATCGACCGCGCCCTGCGAGCCATGGAGGTAATCGAGCGCCTCCTTGCCGTCGGAGAGCGTCGCGACAACCTCCCATTCCTCGCCGCAGGACTGAACCAGTCTCTCAATCCCCCTGCGAATGCGGGCCTCGTCGTCCACGATCACCGTCCGTATTTTCTGCATCCCCCGTCACTCCTCCTCGCCCCGGCTCTTATCCATCCCTTCCGATTCCGCCAAGCCTTCCATCCCGTTCAGAGCCGGAATCCTGACGATGACCTCCGTTCCCTTCCCATAAATGCTATGCAGCTGGATGCCGTACTCCGGCCCGTGCATCAGCACGATCCGGGCGTTTACGTTGCTAAGGCCGAAGCCGGAGTCCTTGTCGATATGCGTATCCGACCTCAGCGCTTCCTCCAGCTCCGCCATTCTCTCCGCCGGGATGCCCGGCCCGTTGTCGCGTATGCGATACACGACGTCCTGCTTGCCGGAGCGGAAGCTCATCTCCTTGCCGATTCCGATCTGAATGTCCAGCACCTTGCGCGTCTCCAGCCCGTGCTTGATGGCGTTCTCCACGATCGGCTGCAGAATGAACTTAGGCGAATAAAGATTCTCCCGCTCGATATCGGTCCCCAGCTGAATATCGAACGTCAGCCGATCCTCGAAGCGGTACTTCTGGATCGTCAGATAGTCCCGGATGTGCTGCACCTCGTCGGTCAGGGGCACGGACTTCGCTTTGTTCCCGACCGAGAACCGCAGCATCCGCCCGAGCAGCGTCACCATGTCCACGACCGTCTCCGTCTCCCGCTCCTCCACCGCCATTCCGATCGTCTCCAGCGTGTTGTAGATGAAGTGCGGATTGATCTGCGACTGCAGGGCGTACAGCTCCGCTTCCTTCTGCCGGATCTCGATGCGGTAGTTCGTCTGGATCAGCTCGCGCGTCGTGGTGATCATCGAGTTGAAGCTGCGGGCCAGGGAACCGACCTCGTCTCGGCTCTGGAGAGAATGGTCCACCTGGAAATGCCCCATCTCCGCGTTCTTCATCAGGCGGCTCAGCTTCTTGAGCGGCCTCGTGATGTTCAACGACAGAACGACCGCGAGAATCGCCGTCACCAGCACGACTCCGATGAACGCGAAGACGGTCACGTTGCGCACGAGATCGGTTTTCTCCGTCAAATATTTCAGAGGGATGCTGTGCACGAACACCCAGCCGAGCTCGGCCGATTCCGTCACGCTCACGAGCCTCTGCGGCCCCGCGCCCGTCGTGCGGAAGCTTCCGTTGCGGATCGGGTACCGATCGATCTCCGCGTCGAACGTTCCGATCATCTCCGGATCGGTATGGTAAAGCCTCTCTCCCTTGCCGTTCATGACCCAGAGATCGGCTTTGTCGTTCTTCTCGAAGTCGTGCAGGATCCGGTCGATAAAAGTGAGCTGCACGGCAATGAACATCGTTCCGAGGATGCGCCGATTGTCCGTATCCGCGATCTGCTTCATGATAAGAATGTAGGGGACATCGTTCTGGAAGCGCAGGCCCGTCTCGCTTGGCAGAATGATTTTCGGCTTTTCGACCAGGTTGGACAGCTCGTAGCGGTAGGGAGCGATCGCCTGGTCGCGGTCGAAGCCCGTATAAGCCACCTTGGAGCTTTGAAAAAACCGGTTTTTGGACAGAAGAAACACCGCGAGAACGTCCGGGTTGCTTCCCCCCAGGTACGTGCGGGACATGTAGCTGTTCAGGCTGAACAAGTCCTTGTTCCGGTCGGATACGCTCTGTTCCTCGTCCCTTCTCAGGATGGCGATCATGTCGTCCGAGTTGAACAGCAGATCCGGCAGCGAGGCGAGCTCCATGAGGCGCTGCTCGATATTCGAATTCGCTTGATTGAGAAACCGAGGCATATATTCGCCGATCTGCTCTTCGATCGAACGGGTGAATTGGGTGTACGTGACGTAACCGAGCAAGGACATGGGAATGACGGTGAGCAGCAGGTAGGTCATGATCAGCTTGGAGCTCAGCCGGGTGTTGCGAAGCTTCAAACGTTCGCGCAGCCTAGAAATCATATTGGTCCACATTATCCTTCGTAAAATCGAGCGGCGCGCCCATGATGATCATATCCCCGTTCACCCGTATATTGCCTACCTTCTCCACCGGTTGATCGTCGTAAGGGGTCTGCCCGAGCAGCAGGTTGCGGGCCAGCACGACCGTCAGATATCCGAGCTTCTTCGGGCTCCACAGCGTCGCCGTCTGCGCGTAGCCCTCATGAAGATAGCCGCGCATCAGATTCGGCGTCGAGAGGCCGACCACGCTGATCCGCCCGGCCGCGTCCGCTTCTTTGACCGCTTGGGCGGCGGCGGGAGGTCCGACGGACGCGTTGCCCACGATGCCCCTCAGATTCGGATGCTTCTTCAGCAGCTCTTTCGCCGCATCGTACGCCTTGTCGGGGGCGTCGTCGGTCGGAACGATCTCGACCAGCTTCATGTTCGGATAATACTCCTGCCGCTGCGCCTTCATCCACTTGATCCATTCGTTCTGGTTGGCGGCGCTGAGCGAAGCGGTCATGATCGCGAACTCTCCCTTCTCTCCGATGCTCCAGGCGAGCGTGTCGATCAGGTGTCGGCCCAGCGTCTCCGGATCGACCATGTTCACGTAGAACTCCCTCGCTTCCGGCTCGGTATCCGCGTCCCACGTAATGATTTTGATCCCCATTTGCTTGGCTTCCCCCAGAACGGGCACAAGCGCCTGAGGATCGTTGGCCGACACGGCGATCGCATCGACCTTCTGCTCCATCAGATCGCGAATCGCTTCGATTTGGTCCTGCGGGTCGGTGGAAGCCGGAACCTTGTACAGAAGCTCGACGTCGATATCCCAAGCCGCTTCCTGCGCGCCCTGCTTCACGACATCGAAATACGTGTTGCTTAACTTCGGCACGACTCCGATTCGGTAGTGGGGAGCCGGACTGTCGGCCGCAACGCCATCCTCCGCCGAGGCGGACGGATTCTCCATCTCGTAGATCACTTTATAGGAATCGGCGCCGCCTCTTCCGCAAGCGCTTACAACGGCTAGCGCAAGGAATATCCAAAAGAAACGCCACGCTCTAATTCTCGCAATCACTGTCCTGCACCTCCAGCAGCGCAACTACTACCAAGATAGCACGAGGAACCCTCCTCCACAATAATGCAATCCTTGGAGAAGGCGGCTTCCGGGGAATAACAAGAAGAGCCCTCCCTCGGCGGGAGAGCTCCTCTGCCATTCCATTATCATTATTGCAGCTTCGATACGCTCACGGCGACCTTCTCGATCATGGCCTTGGATGCCTTGCTGTCGGGGGAGCTGATCGTTACGGTGCGGTCGTCCAATTGGAAGCTCAGCATCGCCGTGTCGGAAGGCGTGTACCACTTCGCCTTGACCCCGTTCGACAGCGTCACCTCTTGGCTCTCGTAGCCGGCCGAGTAGTCGCGCGGGGAGACGTTCACGATCATATGGTCGAACACGAGGTTCACCCCGTCGCTCGTGCCGACCGCCTTCTGGTAAGCATCGCCTTGGGTCATCTTAGTCGGAGCATACGCCGTCTCGAAGCCGTCGAAGCCGGCGAACGCGGCTTTGATCGCCTTGACCTGCGCCGCGGTGTAGGAGATATCGGATAAATCGCCGGTCGATGGGGCGGTCGTTCCCGTTCCGATTCGAATCTGCTGCTTCGAGGCGTCGTAGACGATCGGCACGTTCACCGCGTCGGCTACCGCTCTAACCGGCAGATACGTCGTATTCTCATAGGTAATCGGCGACAGCTTATTGCCGTTCCCGTCCTTCGCGGTAAAGTGCGTGCCGTTCACTTGGATATCCAGATTGCCGTTCAAGTAGGCGGTAATTTTCTGCAGGTTCGATCCGGCATACACGCCGCCCGCCCAAGCCACCGTCATTCCTAGAACCACAACGCCGAACACGGATTTTTTCATCATTGTCTTCATGTAATATGCACTCCTTTTAGGATTTAAAGTCGATAATTTGCGTCACCGGCAATCCGTTCTCTCCTCCGACGGTCACCCCGAGCCGGGTACCGGAAGGATTCCAGTTGAGAGGATATTGCGGAAAATAGGACGGGCCGATCGGGGACACCTTCCCCGTGGCGGAATCGTACGCGTATACTCCGTTCATGCCGCTCTTGGCCTCGGTGTAGACAGAGAAAGCGAACAGAGATCCGTCGGGAGACCAGCTGATGTCGTTCACCAAGTCGCCTTTGCCGATCAGGAAGCCTTGGGCGCTGCCGGCCGTATCGTACATCGTTAACTTAGTACCCGGAACTCCCTCCCGGTAAGCGGCGGTCACGGCGATCCGGTTGCCGGCGGGGGACAGCCGGAACGGCCCCGCTCCCTTGACGAGCGTAACGGGTTTGGCGTCTCCCGGCGCGAACGCCTTGAGGTTCCGCTTCCCGTCCAGGTAGTAAATGCGGCCGTATCCCGCCTCGAACTGCTCGAACGTCTCCGCGTCCGGATCGTCGAGCCGAATAACCTTGCTTCGGCCGTTCGTCGAGACGGCATAGATCTCTCCGCGCCCGTTCATGGAGCCTGCCGCCAGCACGTACGTCTCGTTGTCGAGCCAGCCGCCCTTCTCGAGATAATTGGCGACCGGCACCTCCACGCTCTCTCCCGTGGACAGGTTCAGAACGGAGTTCGAAGCGGTGTATTTGTCTTGCCACTCCTGAACGAAAGAGAACTTGCCGTCGGGGGAAGGATACGTTCGGGTTATCGCCCCCGACGAGGACGGTTCGGCCAGCGGCTGCAGCTCCTCCTGCTTGTCGGTCTGGAGATCGACCGTCGTGGCAAAGTATTCGTACTTCGGTTCCTCCGTCCCGGTAGCGGCCTTCGCGACCTTCGTTATGACAAGGCGCGCCTCGTCGTCCGACAGCCACTGCTCGATCGACGCGCCTTCCAGACGATGGATCCGGGCTACCGCGATATCCTCGTTCGGCTGGCGCCCTCCGTCCTTCACGACGGTCAGCGTGCGTCCTCCTTCCGAAGAGGCTCCCCCGCCCGGAAGCGGGCCGCCGCGATCGGCTTCACAGCCGACCAGGCTTGCGGACAGCGCCGCCGCGATCCCGAGCACCGCCATCCTCCTTGCCATGCCTTTAGCCATGGAACGTTCCTCCCGTTCGTGCAGCAGGTTAGCGTTCAAGGCGCTCCGGCGGGCTCATCCGCCGATTGTTCGGCGCCCTTGGCTCCCCTGCTGAATCCTAATATAAAGGCCGGATATCTCGAATCGATATCCGGCTTGTAACGAACTTGTAAACCTTTCAGTCTGCGATTGTATCCGATTCGGGAGCGACCGGCAGCTCCAGGACGAAGAGCGACCCTCCCGGCCCGGATTCGGCCAGTCGAACGGTCCCGTTCTGCTTCTCGGCAAGGCTTCGGACAAGCGACAGGCCGAGTCCGGTGCCTCCGGTCTCGCGGGAACGGTCGTCGCTGACGGTATAGAACGGATCGAAAATCCGTTCCCGCGCTTCCCCCGGAATTCCGATGCCGGTATCGGCGACTTCGATTCGCATGACCTCCGCGCTATCGGCGCTGCGCGCGCGGAAGTTCGCGATTCGAACCGTTCCGCCCTCCTTGTTGTATTTCACCGCGTTATCGAGCAGGTTAAGGAGCATATGCATCAGGTTATCCGGGTCCGCCCAAACGTCTGCTTCCTCTAGCTTGGCCTCGATGCGGACGTTCCTTGCGTCGGCTTTGATCCGAATGCGGTCGATCGCCTCGCGAATGGCCGGAGCGATCGGAACCGACCGGGCCGCCGTCTGAAAATCGTATACGTCCATCGACGACAGCTTCAGCGCCTTCTCCACCAGCCCGTATAAGCGCTGAGCTTCCTGCCGGATCTCCACGGAGGCTTTATCGAGCAGCTTCGGGTCGTCTCCGTACATCCCAAGCAGGTCGGAGTAGGCGAGGATGGCGGTGAGAGGCGTCTTCAGCTCGTGGCTGATATTGCCGATAAACTGCTTCTGCTGCCGCTCCAGCTCCTCGAGCCTGGCGATCGCTTCGATCAGCTTCCGTTTCTCCTCCTCGAGCTCGCGTACGGACGAAGAGATGTTCTCGCTCATTTCATAGATGCCTTGAGAAAGATGCCCCAACTCGTCCCTCCGTTTGACGGAAGGAGCGGCGAGGTATCGGCCTTGCCCGATTCGGCTCGCGTCCTCGTTCAGCTTGGCGATGACGCCGACCTGGCGCCTTACGTACAGGAAGCCGATCAGAAATCCCGCCGCCAGCACGGCGCCGCCGGTCGTCAGAAACAGGTTGCGGATGCGGGAGTAGAACGCTTGCTGCTCGGCAAGAGAACCGTGGAACTGGACGGTCCCGAGCAGCTCGTCGGCGTTATATAACGGTGCCAGGTATAAGACGGCGCTTCCTTCGGTGATATAGGCGGACTGGCCGCGGGCCGTATAGGCCAAGGCGTCCTGGACGTCGACCCGCGGCTGGACCGGCAGCGACGTGCCGGCGAAGCTGCCGTCCGCCCGATAGAGCGTCACCGCCATGCCGCTCATTTCGCCGAGATCGACCGCGAGCTTCTGGCCGCTCTTATCCATGAACTCGTTCGGCTCCACGCGCTCTCCGGTCAAGTAAGCCTCGCGAACGCGCAGATTCGCCGAATCCGCCTGATGCTCGAACGTTTGCTCGAGACGGGTTCGCTGATCCTCCCGGATGCCGGCGAGCACAAGCGAACTGAGCAGCACGAGGACGAACGCGAGCAGGAGGGCGAGAAGCAGCGAAATCCGCCATTTCAGCCCGAAGCGGGGCCGGCCCCTCACGACGGCTTCTCCAGCTTATACCCGACGCCGTAGACGGTCTGAATCAGGCCATGGGCATCGCCCAGCTTCTTGCGCAGTCTCTGAACGTGAATATCGACGGTGCGCGTCCCTCCGGCGAAGTCCATCTCCCACACGAGCTCGAGCAGGTCCTCGCGGGTATATACCCTCTCCGGATTGCGCGCGAACAGGACGAGCAGCTCGAATTCCTTAGGGGTGAGATCGAGCGTCCGGCCTCCGATTCGGGCAGAGTGGGCGTAAGGATCGACGACGAGGCCGCCGATCGCCAGCACTTCCCTACCGTTGGGGCTCGCCTCCGGAGCAGCCGGGGTCCGGCGCCTCGCGAGCGCCTTCACCCGGGCGATCAATTCCCGCATATCGAACGGCTTGGTCATATAATCGTCCGCGCCGAGCTCGAGTCCGAGCACTTTGTCCACGATATCGTTCTTAACCGTGAGCAGCATGACGGCGGGGCGGTCCCGCTCGTCGAGCCGACGGCATACTTCATATCCGTTTAATTTGGGCATCATGACGTCGAGGACCAGTACGTCGGGACGGAAGGAACGGACCTTCTCCAGCGCCTCTTGCCCGTCCGCGGCGGTCTCCACCTCGTAGCCTTCCCGTGCCAGCGCGTACGCGATCGCACCCGAGATGCTGGCTTCGTCGTCTACTGCCAATACTTTTATCATCTTCGCCAGCCTCCTCTCCCTCTACTGTACCCATTTTCAACCAATTCGTCGAATGCCCGGAGAAAGGAACAAAAAAACGGCGACATAGGATATCGAGTATCCTACGCCGCCGTTTGGACGACTAGCTTGCTGGAGCGAAATGCCCCGTATCACGAAATTAGAACCACCGGCTCAGATCCGGGTAGCCGCTCGTTGCCCACGCTCCGTCGACAAGCAGGCTGGCTCCGTTGACGTAGCCGGCATCGTCGCTTGCCAGGAACAAGGCCGGACCGGTCATCTCCTCCGGCTTGGCCGCGCGTTTCATCGGGATCCGCTCCAGGTAAGCCGCTTGGATGTCCGGGCTCGCCAGCAACCCGGCCGTTAGAGGCGTCTCGATCAGACCCGGAAGGATGGCATTGACGCGAATGCCGTCGCGCGCCATCTCGAGCGCGCCGTTCTTCGTCAGCATCTCGACTCCGGCTTTGGCCGAGGAATAAGCGGCGCCGGCATACATCGGCACATGCGCGTTCAGCGACGCGACGTTCACGATGGCTCCTCCGCCTTGCTTGGCCATCTGCAGGGCTTCATGCTTCATGCTCAGGAAGACGCCCTTGAGGCAGAGATCGACGGTGAAATCCCAGTCCGCTTCGGACAGGTTCTTGATGATTCCCGCCTTCGAAGCGCCGGCCACGTTAAAGGCGATATGGAGCCCGCCGAACTTCCGGACCGTCGCCTCTACCAGCTCCGCGATCTGATCCTCTTGCGTAACGTTCGTTTGAACGCCAAGGAAGCGATCGCCCAGCTCCGATTGCAGCGCGTTCAAGCGCTCTTGGTTCAGGTCGGCGCCGACGACCGAAGCCCCCTCCTGCAGAAGACGATTCGTGATGGCGTAGCCGACGCCGGAAGCGGCACCGGTTACGATAGCGACTTTGTCTTTGAAGCGATTGCTGAACATGGAAAGTCTCCTTTCGGATACCAGAATGATAATGCTTACACAGTCAAGTTTACTACCGCCATTTGTTCATGTATATTTAAATAAATTTAGTTTTGGTTAAATAAAATTAAAATAAAAACTTTGGTGATACTAGTGAATCTTGAACAAATGGAATACTGCCTTGAGGTCGCGAAGACCCATTCCATCACGATAGCCTCGACGAACCTAAGGGTGACTCCGTCCACGATCAGCCAGGCCATCAGCCGTCTCGAGGAAGAACTGAACCTGAAGCTGTTCGAACGCACCCGCAAAGGCGCCATCCCGCTGAGCGAAGCCGGCCCCATCCTCGACCGGTTCAAAGAAGTGCTCGACAAGGTCCGGCAGATCAAGGAGAGCACGGACGTCATCGGCCAAGGAGAACTCAAGCTGTCGGTCATTCCCGGCGGCGTCCCGTCTATCGTTCAAACCATCTCCAGCATGAAAAAAAGCCATCCCGACATTAAATTCGAGCTGTCGGAGAAGGCTTCGTGGAAGATCATCCAAGAAATTCGCGACAAGCAAGCCGATATCGGACTGATCGCCATCTACGAGGAAGACGTCCGGAAGCTGCTTAAGGGCTTGTCGTTTCAAGCGATAGACCAAGGGAAGCTGTTCGCCTGCGTGAGCAAAAGAAACGCTTTGGCCAAGAAGCGAACGGTAACCCTGAAGGATCTGCAAGAAGAAACGTTCGTGCTGTTCAACGATGAATTCGTGGATCCTTTGATGGAGGAGATCTCCCGGCTGTACGGCGACGCGAACGTTCTGCTGAGAACCAACAATTCCGAAGTGATCGGCGCCGCGCTGCTTCAATTGGATGCCGTCACCATCGGGCACGAATACAGCTTCGCCAACGGTTCTAAGGCTCTCGACCTGGAAGTGGTCAAGCTCGAGCTTGACCTTCCGCAGCGCAATATCCTGATCGGTTGGGTCATGGAGCAAGCGAAGCTCGCCAGCCCGCTCGTCAAGAGATTCATGGAGCGGTATCGTTACGAGCACCATTCGAGATAATCCGGAATTCGACTGTAAACGGAAATGAGAGCCCTTATTTGGCTTTAAAAGCTCGGTTTTGAAATCTAGCGGAAATGAGCGCCTCTATTTTGGGTAGGAAGCATAAAAATGGGCGAGTCTGCCCAAAATAAGGTCTCCTGCTTCCGTTAAAAATGAAAAGCAACGTATGGGCCACAATTAGAGGCTGTCAGTTCCGTTAGAGGTAGGAATAGCGATAAGAGCGATCCCGTCCAACAAAATAGCGCCAGGGAGACTCTCCTTGGCGCCGTCCGCATGCTAATTTGAAAGCTTCCGCAAGGAATCCCGCGCCAGCAGGTTCCCGTTGATCAAAGTCTTCTCGAAAGGCCGGTCCGGATCCTCCAGCCTGGTTAGGAGCATCTCGACCGCTCTTTTCCCCATTCTGGCATTCGGAACTTGAATCGTGCTGAGCGTCGGAAGCCGCGGATCCGTCACCTCGTCGGTATGGTCGAAGCCGGTGACCGACACCGTCTGAGGCACCTGAACTCCGTTGTCGGCGAGCGACCTCATGACAAGGTATGCGAAGAAGTCGTTCCCGCAGACGAACGCCGACGGCAGCTTATTCTTCTCGATCAGCATCGGAATTTCCTTGTCTACGATAAGATAGGCGTCCTCTTCTACCTGCAGGAGAGGATCGTCCGAGGAAGGAATCGGCAGCTCCGCTTCTTCGAGCGCGCTCCGGAACCCGAGCCAGCGATCGTGGAAGCTGCGGGAATACTTCGGGCTGCCGACGAAGCGGATGCTGCGGTGGCCGGACCCGATCACCGCGGAGGCCATCCGGTACATGCAATCGTAGTTGTTCATGAACACCGAATCGGAAGGGATAAGCGGATCTTCATGATCGACCAGCACGAAGGGAAGGCCTAGGTGCCGAATCTCCAACAATAAGGGAGTGGCGATGTAGCCGATTCCGATCACTCCGAGCACTCCGTCCGGGTTGATGCTCTTGAGGGAGCGTTCCGAGAAGCTCTCCGTCACCATCATGACCCCGAGCTCCCGTTCCGCCAACGCGGCCGATACTCCGTCGATGATTTTCCCCCAGAACAACGACTCCCTGCTCTGAAAGCGCACGTTCGGCATCACGATGATGACGGTGCTTTTGTTCGTTCCCTGAATCCGGCCGCGGCGATCCGTTCCGGAGGACGCCCGGGCCGCGATTAGCTTGGCTTTCCAATAGTAGCCGAGCTCGTTGGCCGCTTGCACGATTCTCGCTCTCGTCTCCTCGGCAACTCCGGGCTTGCCCGACAGCGCCTGCGAGACGGCGAATTTGGAGACGCCGACCTGGTCGGCGATCTGCTGCATGGTTACTTTTTTCAATCGGGACTCACTCCGTTTAGGTCTGCTGCCCTAATCATACCAGATGTTGCGGGATCGCACATAAGGATAGCGCTTACATGTTGATGCTTTTGAATTCTTTGGCGCTGCAGCCGGTATATTCCTTGAATTTCTTGTAGAACCAGTCCAACTGCCGGTAGCCTACCTCGTGCGCGATCTCGTAGATTCGCTTATCCGTGCCGATCAGCAGCTCCTTCGCCTTCTCCATGCGCACCTGAACGAGATAGTCGTTAAAGGAGATTGCCTCGTAGCTCTTGAACAAGCGTCCCAGATATGCGGGGTTCACGAACAGCTGCTTGGCTATCGACTTCAGGCATACGCCGTCTCCGTAATTTTGCTGCAGGATCGCTTTGGCCTCCTCGACGAACGGATGCGTGCTCTGCTCCTCGCTCGGAGGAGCGGCTTCGACGGCCGCAAGCGCCGCGGCCAATGCCTTGTTCAAGTCGAGAAACGTATGCATCATCTCTCCGATCCCGATTCTCGCTTGAACCTTCGCGTACTTCGCCAGGCAGGAGCCCAAAAACTTCTGAAGCCGCTCCATCGCTTCGTCGGTCAGCTCGTTCTTGGTTCCGTACAAAACGAGGCCGATCGTGGACTTGTCGATGAGGAACACCGTTCCCGCCCTGCCCATGAGATCCTCGATGATGTTGATGACCGCGAACTGCTCCAGCTCGGCATGGACCGCGCTTCCGCCGGAATCCTCGATAAGCCGGACGACCATGGTCCGCTGGACCCGGCGTACGTTCTCCGTCCTGAATTCGGCGGAATCGAGCGGCTCGGATGTCGTGGATCGATACAGCTCAGCCTCAATGGTAAGCGCATTCATTCCCATCATCGAAAAACCTCCATTTCCCTTGGTATCCTAATTTTACATCATTTTATCATAAAAACAATATAAATTATGCTAACTAATCAAATAAATTTTCTGCTTGTAAAACGATTTCTTTCTATCAAATCCGCGTATTAAGCCTAATATCACTAGAATGATAGAGATATGTTGTCGATTTATGTCGTTTTGTTATCCTAACAAAAACCACAGCCAGTCTTCCTCTTCCCATCCGAACCATGCTCGAATTCAGCCCGAACCCAGCCCGAATAGCCCGCGAAGGAGCTCTCTCTCGAACGCCGATCACGCGAGAAGCGAATGCTTTTCTCTCGGTCTCGGCGCCCCTCGCTTCCCCATCGCGGGCTATGCGATCTGGCCGTTAGCGTTTCTTGCGAGAGCTTGCGTAATAGGCGGCCCATGATGCCAGAATGACCGCGGCCGCCGTCACGGACAGAACGGCGTATAGCCAATCGTTATGAGATCGGCTTGAGTTCTTCTCCGGCGGGACATCCGAAGACGGTGACGGCTCCGATGACGGAGAAGTCTCCGATGGCGGAGCGGACTCGGATGGACTCGCTTCCGCCCGCGGCGCTTCGCCTTCCGGGTCCCGACCCGCTCCCGCTGCCGCTTCTCGAACCGGATCGGACCCGGAGTTCCCCGTGACCGAATCGCCGGACTTATTCAGGGAGTATTCCACTGCGGCACCGCTCCAGAAATGAACCTTTAGCCCGATCTCCCCGTCCTTCGCTTCCTTGAAGAATTCCGGAGTGAGCCTAAGCTCGCCCTTCTCGTAATCCGGCACGAATGCAAGATTGTATTCCTGGTAAGGCGTCCATTCGGCCGGCCCGGCATTGCCGCCGTCCGCGTAAACGGCTTCCAGCGCTTTGACCCGATCCCCGTTGAATTCGGCCGGGATGCCGAACGCGGCGACATTCCCCGTAACGCCGCTTAATCGCGGCGTATCGTATAGAAGGACGCGAACGGTCCAATCCGCCCCGGAGCTGAACTTGGCGGTCAGGACGACGTTCTCCCCGTACTGCCCGGTAAGAAGCGATTCCAGCAAGGCCGACTTCAACGTCAGCTTATCTTCGCTAACCGCGTAATCGGCGCCCGCAGCGAGCTCCCTTTCCCCCGCATATAGGCCGGCGAACGAATTGCCGTTCAAGTCGAGCGCGAGAACGGAATCCCGGACGGGCTCTCCCTTCCGAATAAAGACCGTGTCGCTCTCCGCCGTCGAAGAACGCCCCGTCCAGCCGGCCGACATGACGGCGTACAAAGAAGGATCGTTCCACCTGAGCCCCCTCCGGTCGAAGTGCTGACCGTTGTCCCATAGCATCGCGGTCATCTTTTTCTCGCGGGTATAATAGCCCACATATTCGAAATACTTCAGAATCTCTCCGTGCTCGATGGTATCGTAGGACTTGTCGAATCCGAGCAGGCCGTATTCGCCCACGAGAACCGGGATCCCCTTCGCGACGAACTCGTCGTACGCCAAATCGAAAAATTGCTCCAGCTGCGCTCTTGCCTCGTCGTCGAAAGTCGTCGCGCCCGCCACGTTTACGCTGAACGGATAAAAACCGTAGAAGTGGATCGTCGCCATCAGGCGGTCGTCCTTCAGCTTCTCGATCGTCTTGGCGAGCACCGCGATGCGGGTCGGGGTCGAGCTCGCCGTCAAAGTCGACAGCACCAGAGGACGCTTGGCGTTGTTGCCGCCGGATTCCCGGACGATCCGGTAAAAGGCGACATTCAGCTCCTCCAGCATGGCGAAGTATTCGGGAGCGTCCTTGTTCCAATCGTCCGAGAACCGCGGTTCGTTGACGCTTTCGAACAGCAGCCGGTCGGGCTCGTTCTTGAACTCCTCCGCGATCTGCCTCCAGACCGCCTCGAACTTGGCGAGAACGGCCTCGCGCTCGGTCCCCATCTTGCCGATCCAATGCGAGTCGTGATGCATGTTCAGAACGACGTGCAAGCCGACATCCAGCGCCATATCGACCACCTCTCGAACCCGGCTCATGTAATCCGCGTCGATCGCATACTCCGGCCCTTCCCCAAGATGTCCGTCCCAGGTGACCGGAATCCGGATGCTCTTAAAGCCTTCGGCGGCCAATCGTTCGATCAGCTCCTTGGACGTAACCGGGTTGCCCCACGCGGTCTCGCTCGGAGCGTCGAAGGTGTTGCCCAGGTTCCAGCCGGGCTGCATGCTTTCGGCCGCTTTCTGCATCGCGCTTATCCCCTTTCCTTCCGCTGCATCCGAGTGCTCGGGCGCGCTAGTCGCCGCTAAGGCGATGAATAGGACGATCTTGATCAGAAGACGCAACGGTTTCATGCCGCCCCCTCTTTGAGATAAGATGAATTCGTTCCATCGGTAGCATCCCCTTCTACGGAACGTATCCGAAGGCAAGAATCGAGAATTTCTTGTTCTTGGAGCCGTCCGCCATGCGGATCTCCACCCGACGCCGCTTGGGGGTTTCTTCGCTCAGTACCATTCGCGCGGCGGGGTTGTTCCATCCCGAGCTCATGTAACCTTCGGCTTTCAGCATGAACTCTCCGTCGACGAACAGGTCGATAGCGCCCGTTCCCGGATCCTTGCTCTCCATATAGACGAGGAACAGGCTTCGGCAGGTCAGCTCCATGGCGAACCCGTCGCCCGATGCGTCCGCCGACCGCGTCCATCCGTTCGGGAACTGGGGGATCGTCTTCGCCGGCTCATACCCGCCCAGCGCCAATACGCGAGCATCGCTTGATTCCAACAGCCTCATCCCGCGGAACTCGTCGCCGTACACGCGGGCGGAGGCGACCCGGTCGACTTTGTCTTCTTCTTCGTCCTCCACCTCCCGGTCGACCGTCTCGTAGAAGTGCTTGATCATATCCGCGATCAGGAGGTGCCCGTTCGCGTTCGGATGGATGTTATCCTCCGAGTACTCCCGCCAAGTCATTCTCCCGGCCCTAATCTCCGGCAGGATGGCGTCCTTCACGCTGATCATCGGTAGCCCGAGCCTCTCTCCGATCAGCTCCATCTCGTTCTGGGCGGAGTATCCCGTCTCCGTTAAGGTGAAGAGCAGCACGACCGCCGGCTTACACTCGCTTCCCAACAGCCGGATCAACAGGCTCTCGAACGCCGTCATGCTCACGCTATCCCTGGAGTCGTTCACGGCGAACTCCACGAACACGATGTCCGGCCTGTGCCGCAGAACATCCCGTTCCACGCGAATCAACCCGATCAAGGAGGGCGTACCGGACATGCCGGCGTTCACGCAGGCCGCGTTGCTCCCCGTTCCGTAGATCCGCGCGAAGCCGTCGCAGGACAACGTCGCGAAGTTACCGTTCGCGCCTGCGGAATGGCCTTCCGTAATCGATCCCCCCAAATAAGCGATCGTCACCGGTGCGCCCTGCCTGGACTTGGCGATCGTGCTCTTGATTCGTTTATTGTTGCCGGTTCCGATCAAGGAACGCTCGATCCATTCGTTTCGGAATTCCTCTCGCTCTTTAGCAGCCGCGCCCATAGGGTTCTCCTATCGTATCGGAGTCTGGCTTTGCCCATCCGCCGAACTTGTTATCACGAATATGGTAGCGCTTTCTATTCCAATAATCCAATTGCTATATTAGTATAGAAAGTATAAGCAGAAACTTATGACTTGCGGGGAGAGGAAGACATGACGCCGCAGCATTTGAAGTACTTGTTGACCTTGGCCGAAGAACTGAACTTCTCGAAAGCCGCCCAGAAGCTGTTTATCACGCAGCCCTCGTTAAGCCAATACGTCAGAAACCTGGAAGCCCAACTGAACGTTCCGCTGTTCGACCGGAGCACCGCTCCGATTCGGCTGACACCGGCCGGTCAAATCTATATCGACGCCGCGCGCAGGATTCAAGCGATCCACGCGGAGCTCGACAACCGATTGGCGGACCTTCACAACTTGGATATCGGGGAGCTGCGGATCGGAACGACCCCGTTCCGGGCTTCCTGTTTGCTGCCCAAGAGCATCGGGGCGTTCCGGCAAAAACACCCGGGCGTGAACATTCGCATCATGGAGGAAAAGGAATCGGAGCTGGAGTCCCTGCTGGCGGACGGTCATCTGGACCTGTGCATTCTGGCCGGTCCGTTAAACGGGTCCTTATTCCACTCCGAACCGTTGGCGGAAGAAACGCTGTATTTGGCCGTCCCTCCGGCGAGCTCTTTCCATAACGGAAGAGAGGATCGCCAGCTCTCCTCCGAGGACATCATGACGAACTCCCGCCGCCTCTTCCGCGCCCCTCCGGTCGACCTGTCCCACTGCACCCGGGAATCCTTTATCTTTTTGCAGCAGGACAAGCACTTCCGGCTCCTCGAGCAGGAGCTTTCCCATCTGCCGGACTTCAGCCCGGAGATCGTGCTGCACACCGAGAGCATCGAGACTTCCTTCGCCTGGACCTTGTCGGGGATCGCCTTCTGCTGCATTCCGGACACGTTCATCCGTTTCGGCAACCAGGAACGGCATCCCGTCTACTACAAGCTGGACAGCCCTTCGGCGAAGCGGGACATCGTCGTTGCCTTCAAGAAAAACCGTTATTTGTCGAGAGCCGCTTCCAAATACGTTTTAATCCTTAGGCAGCTGATCGGGCAGGGAACCTGGGAGCCGCCGGGCTGAAGGCGGACGCGCCGTCTAAATCAAATCGAACACGGGCTTATCCGCAAGAAACCGAACGGATAGTCCCGGGAACGCCTCTTGCAGCCTCCGGCATAGCAACGCCATCCCCGGCGCCTCGCTCTCCGCGTGCCCGATGACGATCAACGCTTTGCGCCGCCCTAAACTCGCGGCGTCGCGGACATACTCCGGCGCTTCCCATTCCGGTCCTTCTCCCGCGATGATCAGCTCCGCCTCGTCCGATTCGAGCAGCGGAATGACCGTCGCTCCTCCGCCTCGGTAGCCGACCAGAATGCCGACCCGCTCGCAGGACATCGAGCGGTCTCCGACAACGCGCACGAACGGCAGGCCTAAACGCTCTTTCACGTAAGAGGCCGCCTCTCCGACCGTCATCGCCGGAATCGTCAGAAGCGACGCGGCGGGACGATTCTCGCGGACGCGCTCTTCCCACCCCAGCGCTTCGATCAGCCCCCAGGTAATCCCGTCCGGCACGCACCGGTGAACGTCGTCATGGCAGCGGTAGATCGCAATTCCCGATTCCTCGATCAACCGCCTTTTCCGCTCATAGACTCCGTTCGGCCGAAGCCCCTCCGCGCGTTCCTGATGGCTGTAATAGACGCCCTCATGCGCGATAAGCAGATTCGCCCCCATGGCGATCGCCCGCTCGATCGCCGACACCGTGGGCATGAACGAGACCGCGATCCCCCGGACGATCGTGTCCGGCCCGCCGAACCGCAGCCCGTCCACCGTCGGATTCGGCCTCTCGGCCGCCGTCTTTCCGATTCGATCGATGACCTCTTGGATGGTAACGGTCATATAGGCCTCCTCCGTTATCTTGGGATGTGAAGCAATGCCGCAATCGTGGCCTCTAACCTCGACCGGCTAGAGACCGAACGCGCGCGAAGGAGCCCGGCCTCTCTCGGCCGGACCCCTTCCTATTTTTAGCCCTATTCTACCTTGGCGGCCGCCGTATCGTCGAGCGCCTTCTGGAAGATCGATTTGCGAGCTTCCGTCGCCGCGGCAGGCGACTTCTTATCCTTCGTCAATTCGTCTACCATTCCGTAGAAGTCGTTCGAGAAGATCGACATGAACAGCTTGTAGTTGAGCACCTTCAGGTTCTTGGAAGCTTCGATCGCCATATCGATGTCCTGCTGGTTCGTGTAGGACGATTCGAGGCTCGTTTGTCCCGGGTATTCGTCTTCCGGCGGCACGTCGTAGATCTTGCGGAACAGGTACAGAACCTTCTCCGGATCCTTGACGCCCTTCGGAATCGTCCAGAAGTTCGGACCGCCGGCGTTGCTGTAATATTGATCGGCGGACGGGCCCTTCGGGAACGGCACGAAGCCGATATCGACGTCGCCCATGTCTTGCTTCACGGATACCGTCTGCCAGTTGAAGCCGACGTACATCAGTACGTTGCCCTTGCGGAAAGCGGGCCCCGCGGCTTGCCAGTCGGCGGCGACTCCCTTAGGAAGGTAATTCGAGCTCATGATTTCCTGGGTGAACTGCATCGCTTCGACCGTCTTCTGGTCGTCGAGCGTCTGCTTGTTGCCTGCCAGGTCGATCAGGTCTGTGTTGTTGGACGTCAGCGCGAAGTCGAGGAAGTTGCTGGAGTAGTCGGCCAAGCCGTAGGTGTCGCCTTGAGTCGCTTGCGCGGCGACTTCCTTGAACTTGTCCCAGGTCCACGTTCCGTCCTTGACGTAGTCGGCCAGATCCTTCATGCCGAGCTTCTGAAGCAGCGTCCGGTTGTAAAGGATGCCGCTATACGTGAAGTAAGGGTTGTCGCTCCAGCCGTACAGCTTGCCGTTGAAGGTGGAGGTCTCGATGACGAACGGATCGATGAACGTCGTCTTGTCCGCGCCGCTCGCTTCCAGCGCGTCGTCGATCGGCTGAATGATGCCCTTGTTCACGAGGCCCGGATACGCCATGCCCTGCTCGAAGCGGACGATATCGGCGAAAGGCTGGCCCGCGAGCACGGAGCTCGTCGTTTTCTCTACGATTTGGTCATAGGCGACGTTCTCGAACTTCAGCTTGAAGTTGTACTTCTTCTCTAGATCGGCAATGTTCTGCACGACCTGCTTGCTGGATTCGGTGTCGCCCTTCGGCGCCTGGTCCCACCATGTGGCGATCGTGATCGTGCGTCCGCCAAGGTCGAAATCCAATTCTTCCGAGCTCGCGGACTCGGACGGCGACGCGCTCGGGCTCGCGCTTGGGCTCTCGCTGGGGCTGGCGCTCGGGCTTGCGCTCGGACTCGCGCTGGGGCTGGCATCGTTGCCGTTATTGCCGCCTCCGCAGGCCGTCAATGAGAAAGCGAGAGCGGTCGTCAAGCCAAGCAGTAGCGTCTTCCTTGTTCCGTTCAACCTTCATTCCTCCCCTAATATTCCATTTCAGTTAGCGGCAGAGCCGTCATCGAATGGGTTCACCAATCATTGTAGGGTTCCAAATAGTAGGCAACAATCCTAGAAATTGCACTTTCAGCCCTAGTGATTATACAATTGCCAGCCGCTCTATCAGCCGACGAGACCCGTGCGGTCGATGCTCTCCACGAAGTAGCGTTGGACGAAGAGATACATGACGATCAGCGGCAGAATCGAGAGCAGCAGTCCGGTATCGACCAGCATGGACGCGTAGAACGGATCCACCTGGTTGGTCGCTCCCAGCATGACGTTCACCTTATAGGGGAAGCCGAGCGTCGCGTTCGTCAGCGTGTTCATGCTGGGCAGGAAGTTGGAAGAGAAGAACGTATCGTTCCACTGCCAGACGAAGGCGAACAGCATCACGGTCACCATGGCCGGAATCGCGTTGGGCAGCATGATGGAGACAAAGCTCTTGAAGACTCCCGCTCCGTCGACGAAGGCCGCCTCTTCGATCTCCTTCGAGATCCCTCGGAAGAATTGCCTGAAAATATAGATGAACAAGCCGGACTTCAAGGCGTTGCCCGTGATCGCCATCAGAACGAACGGCCAATACGTATCGAGCATGTTGATGCCGTCGCCGAAAATCAGGTGGAACAAGCCGAACAGGTCGAACGACTTGAAATTGACGTAGCTCGGAACGAGAATCGTCTGCGGCGGCACCAGAATCGTCAGGATGACTCCCGCGAACAGGATGTTGATCCCTCGAAAAGGAAGCTTGGCGAACGCGTAGCCGGCCATCGCGCAGCTCAGGGTCTGGAGGATCGTCGTGACGGCCGACAAGGTGAAGCTGTTGCGGATCGCCGAGAAATACCCCATCACGTCGATAGCCAGCTTGTAATTCTCCAAGGAGAAGCGCTCGGGAATCCACATGACGGTCGGATTCGTCAAGTCCTCCAGCGTCTTGAACGAGGTCGACACCTTCAGCAGGATCGGATACAGAATGACGAAGGACATTCCGATGAGAAGCACCGCCCGGACCAGCGAGCTCAGGCGCTTCGACCACTTGTTCACGTTGATCGCGCTCTGCTTGAACCGATACAGGTCGGACGCGGTCTTCTTGCTATCGGCAGGCGCGTGCTTAGCGCCGGGCGCCGCTTCAGTCTGTTGGGTCATTCTGATCACCTCTAATCATGATAGAACACCTTTCTCGACACGACGAAGGTGCTGATCGCGAGAATAACGGCGACGATCGCGAAGTAAATCCAGGCCATCGCCGAGCTGAGACCGAAATCGAGCGTCTTGAACGCGGTCGTATCGATCTGCTGGGTAACCGCGTTGTTCAGGAACGAATCGATGATCGTATAAACCAGATTCGTCAGGATCAGCGGACTCACCATCGGGAACGTGATTTTCCAGAACGCTTCGTAGCCCGTCGCGCCTTCCATGCGGGAAGCTTCGTACAGCTGAGGCGAGATCGACTGCAGGCCGGCCAGGAAAATAATGATCTGAACGCCGGATTGGCTGATAATCTCGTAAATCCGGTCGACGGCGCCCGTCAGGTAGTTCACGATCGATTCGTTGACCCCGATGTCCATCATCATGTTCTTGAGCTCGATGCTCTGCAGGAAGCCGTTCACCGAAGCCCCCGCCGGATTGTTCGAGGCCAGGTTCGCGTCCATGATCTGCTGCATGTAGCCGGCATTGTTGATGCTCAGCATGACGCCGGACGCCAGGATGACGGGGAGGAAAAAGATCGCCCGCGCCAACGAGCGGCCAAGGAACTTCTGGTTGAGCAGCACCGCGATGAACAAGCTGAAGATGATGATCAGCGGAACGTTGACGACCATCTCCCCGACGACCGTCGTCAGCTTGCGGACGAACGTCGCGTCCACGTAGAGCGCTTGGGTGTAGTTCTTCCAGCCTTCGAACGTCAGCGTGTAGCCGTTGTCGGACGCCTTCAGGTCGTTAAAGCTGTAGACAGCCGAATTCACGAGCGGCACGAGGAAAAAGAAGATGAACCCGAACGCCCACGGAGCCAGGAAAAGCATCCCCGTGAGCGCCTTTCTTTGCTGAAACGTGCGCTTGGGCGATCTCATCGGTTATCCCCTCCCACCAGGAAGTCTTCGGCCGGAATGCGGCTGCCGTCCACGTCGACCTCGTAATCGTTGTAGTTGACCGTAATCGTTCGTCCGCCTTCGTACGTCGTCCGGTAGACGTTCTCCGCGAGCTTCTCGTGCCCGACGATCGCCTTGTCCTTAACGACGTTCAGCGCTTCCGATACGGTCTTGTAAGAGGCTGCGGCCTTATCCATCCAAGTTTGGTAGTGGACGGAATACAGGTTCAGGAACGCGGTGTTCTTCACCTTGCTGTTCTCCGCGTAAATCCATTTGAAGTACAGGTTCGACCCGTACTCCAGGCTCTTGAGCACGTATTTCCGAACGTCCGCTTCCCGGGACAGGTTCGCCGGGGCGCCGGCGTAATCGACGTAGCCGTGAAGCACGATCTGGTAGAACGGGACGGCCTCGTCCGTGATGTTGTAGCCGTTGTTCGACATCGGCGCTTCGACGATGTCCTTCGCGTACTTCAGGACGTAAGCGTTGCCTCCGTCCGTCATGATGTTCGGCAGCCGGGCGCCGATCTTCTCGAGTTGATCCTTGTTGATCTCCTCCGATTGGACTCGGTCGACGACGTTGTTGCGCCGGTAGTCCCCGTCGAGCTGATGCCCGATGTTGCGGACGGAGATGCCGGTCTCCCCGTATTTCTTGTAGGCGCTCAGGAAGTCGTCCACGACGTTCGGAACCAGCCGCGGGGACAGCGGCCTCGCCCAATCCGTCCGCTCCCATACCCAGGCGGATTCTCGGTTGATATAGCGGGACACGGCCTTGGCCTCGGTATATTCGCCGCTCGTCGTATACAAGTGCGTGAACGACACGTCCGGGAACAGCTCGATCCCTTCTTGTTCCGCGTAGGAGATCAGGTCCTTGTAGCCGGAGCTTCCACCAAGAGAGCCGTCGACCTTGATCTTATCCGCGACCTTATGGGAGTAGCCCCCGTTGAACCATCCGGACAGCCGCACCTTCTGGTTCGAGATGCCTTGCTCCTTGAGGCTGCCGATGATCGTCTGAGCTTGATCGAAGGTCGTGAGCGGCACGACGGCCTTATAAGGGACGCCAAGGATCGACTTCCGCTTCGGAATTCCTCCCACAAGCTCGAGATAGAAAGGCATCTCCTCCTGCGAATCCGCCTTCTTGGTCAGCATTCCGTTAGACAGCAGATAATCGCGGTAATATTCGGCCATGCCCGTATAGCCGGCCTTATCCCCGGACAGGAACGCGTAGCGCACGCTGAAGTCGGAATATACCGGACGCTGCTGGAACACCCGAATCTCCTTGGTCTTCGTCTCCGACGCCTGAGAGGTGACCGACAGGTTGATTTTCTCCATGCCGATCAATTGGAAGCTCGGGTAGACGCTGTTGTAGGAGCTTCGCGTCCGGCTGACTTCGGCGTGGACGGATGCCACGGCCGCCCCTTGGTCGATGATCGCCACGAAGCCGGAGTCCTTCTTCGCCAGCCCGTAGACGGGCATCCGGATCGGCTCGATCGTCGGATCGTCGTCGTTCTCCCCGTTCCAGGTCCCGCCGTCGTCGCCGTAGACGGGCTGGTTAAACGGCTCGTAGCGCTGCTTGCCGTTGTTGAGGTAGATGAGGCTGCCGGAACCGTCCGGCACGAACAGATAGCCTTCGTCCTGCAGGCCGGCCGCGCCGAAGTAAGGGAGCAGCGCGATATCCGTAAGCGGGTACGACTTCGGATATTGAATGCCCGCGGATACGATTCTGGCGATGAATTGGTCGCCCGCGAGCGTGTATTCGACCGGAATCGTGAACACCTGCTTCTCGGAGCTTCCGCTCCCGCCGTTCTCTTCGTCGTCCTTCGCCAGATCCTCGGCCGTGTAGCCGGCTTCCTGGAACGATTCCACGACTTTCTTCAGAGCGATGGCCGTCAGCTTCGTATCGTTGCGCTCGTAGACGTCCTTGTTGTTGTCGTTCACGTAAGCCGGCGTCAGATAGCGCTTGTACTTGTCGCCGACCTTATCCAGAATGAGCGCCTGGTAGCGTTCGGCGCTGATTTTCTTCGGAAGGCTGTCGATCTCGCTGCTCGCCTTGCCCAGAGTGTAAGTCACCCGCAGCCCGTTCTCGAGCGGCTCCGCGACGGCCTGGCCGAGCATGACGCTGTCCGCGTTCGACGTCTTGAACGCCTCTTGGCCCGTATTGTCGCTGTAGCTGATGATGAGCTGCGAGGACATCTGGTCCCGGACGGAAGCGTTCGCGAGCTCGTCGTCCCCCAGCTTCTCCGGCGTGGAGCGCCAGACTCGGCCTTCCTTGTCGCGAACCGCGATCGCCATCGTCGCCGGATCGTAGTAGAGCGACAGCTGTCCGTTGGCGACGATGCCCTCCATGCCTTCCAGCGCGACGGCCGGCTTCGAGAAGCTGTCGTTCCCCGCCGCCTTGGGCGGGGTGTCCCGCAGGTCGGGCAGCTCCGATTGGCTGAGCGCCGGAAGGGGCTTGTATTTGGAATACAGATAAAGTCCGGAGCCGAACACCAGAACGATCGCTACGGCTATGCTGATGATTTTCTTCAACCGGCTCGGCCCCCCTATCCTCGGAATTGCAGTTCTTTATAGATCGTGAAGAAGAAGCTGTACATCTGCTGGACCAGACTGAAGAACAGCATGCCCAGGAACACGATGAAGCCCATGCAGACGACGGTCAGGAGAATCGTCACGAGCGTCTTGAGCGCCGTGTACTGGTGAATGGTCATCGTCGAGACGAAGATCAGGAACAGGAACCAGACGATCGCGAACCCGTTCATGTAGTTGTAGAACGCCGTCTCCTCGAGCGTGATGAAGCGGCTGTACACCGTCGCCGGCACGAACAGCAGGATGAAGGGCAGAAGCGCGTAAGCCGACGCGGTCACGATCTCGCCGAACTTGCCCTCCCCGTCCATCAGCGTCGTCAGCGACCAGTTCGCCACGCACCAGAGGAAGAACGGCAGGATGACGTTGCGCAATTGAATCAGGCTGTTGAACGAATAAGGCGAATGGTGGTTGACGATAAATCCGGCGTATTGATATTGGAACATCGCGGCCACCGACACCAGGAACACGATCGACAGCGCGACGGTCAAATTCCCTTTTTTGTCGTATTTCAAATCCCAGAAGCCTTTAAACGGGTGGACGATCACGTAAAAAGGAAACTTAAGGCGTTCTTTCCACATGAGAGGCTCCTCCCTTCCTGCGCCTGAATTTGCGGAAAAGCTTCCATGCGGCCCAAGCCAAGGCTAGAGCGAAGATAGTCGTCAAAATCGTATTGAAGTGCTCCTTCAGCGTCTCCTTGCGAAGGTGCTTATAGGCCTTGGAATAGGAGTCCCGATCGAGCGCGAACTTGGCTTCCTTCACGGCTTTCTCGTGGTTGCCTTCCCGGAAGTTCGCCTTGCTGATTCCGCTGTAGGCGATCTCGAGATTCTCGTTCAGCGTGAGGACTTCCTTCCACAGTTCCGCCGCGCGGTTCTCGTTGCCGATGTAATGGTTGTGCACCGCCTCGTTGATGAGCTTGCCGTAATCCGTCGCCGCGAACGTCGTCAGCCTTGCCAGCTCTCTGTCCAGCACGAGAATCGAATCGCCCTTCTGATCGATCGCGGAAGGCACCTTGAAGTTGCCGACGCGGTCCCCGATGCTGCCGAACACGTACAGAAGCTTGCCCTCGGAATCGTAGGTGAAGATTCTTCCGCGGATCGAATCGAGCACGCTGTACGTCCCGTCCGGGCCTACGCTGATATCGACGAGAGTCGACTGGCCTCTCGTATCGTACTTCACGTCGCCGATCGGGTTGAAGAAGCCTTGCCGAAGCAGCACGTCCGTGCCCGACGGATTATGCCGTTTGATCGGCGTCAGCGTTCTTTCGGCGCTCGTCGTGAAGACGAAATCCTTGCCGTCCAGGTCCAAATTCGTGTATTCGGTCGGAACGAACGTCACCATCCGTTCCTTCTGCGCGTCCGTCGAGAAATACCGTTTCCAGACGTAGTCGGCCACGTTGTAGGTGACCCGGTTGGCGGCGAAGAAATTCTGGAATTCCCCGTTCTCGCCGAACTCCATGATGCCGTCGAACACCCGGTCGGCGATGACGAGAATGCGGCCCGCGGTGTCGACCGCGATCTTCTTCGGATCGAAGACGAAGTCGCCGGCGAAGTACTCCGACTTCGGCGCCGCGATGACGAGATCGGCTTCGCCGTTCTCGCGAAGGCGAACGACCTGGTGGTTCCCCGTATCCGCGACGTAGATCTCGCCCTGCTCGGTCACGAACACCCCGCGGGGCTTATTGAACGTCCGCTCGCTTCCCTCGTAAACGAACTTATCGAGCTGGCGAACGAACTCGTACCTTCCGTTCAATTCCACGATGCGGTTGTTGCCCGTGTCCGCGACGTAGATTTGTCCCGCTTCCGTTACATGGATATCTTCCGGCTGGTTGAAGCTTCCGATGCCGAGCTTCTCTCCTTCGACGACGCGGTCCGGAACGTAGGCGGCCGGCGACCACACGCGGTCTCCCCATCCGTCGTACGTGTAGCCGACATAAGGGACCGATGCCCGCGCGTAGCCGGAGAACATCAGAAGGAAGGACGACAAGGCCGTGGCGGCGGCGATCGCGCGAATCCATTTCGTTGTTCTCATCGCTCTACTCCTTCATCCCGGAGCTGGCCATCGTCTGGATGATGCTGCTCTGGGACACGACGAAGATGGTGACGGGAACGATCATCATGAACATGGCGACGGCCGCGCCCGGTCCCGCGCGAACGATCCCGCCCTGAATGATCTGGTTCAGCGCGTACGGCAGCGTTTTCAACTGTTCGCTGTAAATGAAGTTGCCGCCCCAGGTTCCCCACAGCGTCTGGAAGCTCAGGATCGTCAGCGTCAGCCAGGCCGGCTTGACGAGCGGCATGACGACGGTCCAGAAGATCCGGTATTCGCTCGCCCCGTCGATCTTGGCGGCTTCGAGCAGCGCGTCCGGAATCTGTTCCATGAACTGCTTCATCAGGTACAGGCCGAGCGAGTAGGCGAACGCCGGGACGATGATGGCCGCGTACGTGTCGATCCAGCCCAGCCAGGACATGATGACGTAGTTCGGGATGTTCGTCACCTTCGGCGAGAACATCAGCGACAGAACGACGACGGAGAAGAGAAGGCTTCTGCCCGGGAACTTATGCTTCGCCAGCGGATAGGCGGCCGCGGATGCGAGCAGCACGTGCCCGACCGTTCCGGCGAGCGTGATGAAGACGGTGTTGAAAATATATCTGGAGAACGGCACCCACGAGGTCGACATCAGATGGAACAGATCGACGAAATTGTTGAAGGTCGGATTTCGAACCAGCAGCGTCGGCGGGAACAGGAACAGCTCGTTGAGCGGCTTCAGCGCATTGCTCACCGTAAAGACGAGCGGCACGACCATGAAGGCGGCGAAGACGGCCAAGAATAAGAAGAGGAACAGATCTCCCAGGAAGGATCGGTTGAGCCGCTTCTGCTTGGCGGTGGATATCGTGCTCATCGGGAATCATTCACCTACTTTTCTCAGCAGTTTTTGCACGATGACGTTCGCGCCGACCATGACGATGAACAGCATCGTGGCGATCGCCGACGCATACCCCATCTCGAAGCGGATCGTGCCGTAATCCTCGAGGTGGGTCACGATCGTATGCGCCGCGTAGTTGACGCTCGGGAATCCCGCGAGCTGCGTCGAGACGTCCGCTACGGCGAACGAGGCGGTTATCTGCATGACGGCCCCGAAGAGCAGCTGCGGCCGCATCGCCGGCAGCGTGATGTACCACAGCTCCTGCCAGCGGTTGCGGATGCCGTCCACCGCTCCCGCCTCGAAGAGAGAACGGTCGACCGTCTGAAGCCCCGCTATGAAGGCTAGGAAGCTGACGCCGAGGCTGAGCCACAATTGGACGAGCAGGACGATCCAGAGAACGTAATCTTCGTTCCTTAGGAAGGTAATCGGCTGGTTAATGATCCCCAGGTCGAGAAGGAAGCCGTTCACGTACCCGTAGCGGTCGCCCGAGAAAATGATCTGCCAGATAAAGAACACGTTGCCCGAGATGGACGGAGCGTAGAAGAACAGCGTCATCAGCGCCCGCGTCCTGGGCTTCAGCTCGTTGACCAGCCAGGCGAACACGAAGCACATCATGTAGCTGATCGGGCCGACGATGCCGGCGAACAGGAACGTATTCTTCACCGCGATCAGGAAGACGTCGTCCTCCAGGAACATGCGCGTGTAATTGTGCCAGCCCACCCACTTCGGGAATTCGAGAAGATTGAAGTTGGTGAAGCTGATCGCGATCGCCATCGCGACCGGCAGCACCGTAAAGACGAAGAACAGGATCATGTACGGCGCGAGCAGCACGTACGATTGCCTCATCTTCTTCGCTTCCGCCCAGCCTCGCCTCAGGGAAGGGAACGGCGCCATACGTGCCGCCCCCTGGGGGACGTTCAGCTCAGTCTCCGCTCTGTCCATCGGCCGTCTCCTCCTCTCTCTTGCCGTCCAATCCGAATTCTTCGCGTTTGTTTCTGATCTCGTTGTTCATGAAGACGACTTGGTCGTACAGGGCATCCCGCGGATTCAGGCCCGAGTTGACCACCCGTCGGAACGCGTTGTCCAGAATCCGTCCCGTGAAGTATCCTCCCGGCACCTCCGGAATTCCCTTGACCCATTGCTGCTGCTCGGACAGCGTCTCGTAGTCGTCCACCGGCCACGGCAGCTCGGACAGGGCCTTCACGTTCGCGGTCGGGTAGCGGGCGGATTCGCCCATCAGGCTCTCCATCTCGCGTCCGTACTGCACCTGCGTCTCCTCGTCCGTCCACCACTTCATGAACTCCCAGGCCGCTTGCTTGTCGTCGGCCGAATCCAGCATCATGACCGCGGTCCCGTTGCCGGACACCGTACGGTCGACCGTGCCGTCCTCTTTCTTCGTTCCGGGCACGAGCGTGAAGCCCCACTGGCCGCGTATCTCCGGAGCGAACACCGACAGCGTGTTGTACGTCGTATAAGCGTCGATTCCGAGCGGCAACTCGCCCAGCCGGAACCGGTTGACGAAATCGTAGTCGACCGGGAACTTATAATCGGTGTACAAGTCCGTCCACTCCTTGAAGGCGGACATCGCGATCTCGCTGTCCAGGTCGCTCGCCGAGCTGTCCGCTTTATAGAAGCTTCCGCCCTTCTGGTAGAGCAGCGTCGCGAAGGCGTCGTTGATCGGCAGCGCCGGAGGCTGTTGAACCCTCGTGTTGATGATCGGCAGGCCGAAATCCATGTTGTTTTTCTTCAGGAAAGGCAGCATCTTGTACACGTCGTCCCACGTCTGCGGAATGCCCAGCCCCAATTCCTCGAGGATGTCCTTGCGGTAGAACAGCACGTCGAAAATCTGCTGCTCCGGCAGAGCGTAGACGCCGCCCTTGAACCGATACGGAACGGAGGCGCTGTCCGCGAACCGCTTCGCCACTTCGGCGTAGTCCGGGAACTTGCTGATGTCGTAGGCCGCGCCGCGCATCGCGTAGTTGACCGGGTCGCCGTTGCCGATCATCATCGCGACGTCGGGTCCCTGCCCGGCCAGCGTCGCGGACAGCAGGACGTTCATGTCGACCAGCTTCAGGTCTACGCCGATATCGCTTTCCGGAGTAAAGGTGTCGTCGATCATCTGCTTGATGACGTTCGCCTGGTCGCGTCCGGTCCCGATCCAGACGGTCACCTTCTTGCCTCCCTTGGCCGTGTTGCCGATCGAATTGTAATCCTCGACGAAAGAATAGCCGAAGGAGCTCACGTTATGGACGATAGAGGCCATTGTCCCCTTGGTAGGGCTCGGCGTTTTCTTGTCCGGGCTCTGCAGGACCAGATAGTCGACCTGCAGCGGCATCTCCCGAACCGTCAGCAGCCAGCTTCCGAGCGAGCCGAGGTCGGTCTTGAACTGCTTCAGGTTCTTGGGCACCGTCTCCGGATCCTCCGCGAACTCGCGAAGCTCCTTCGCCAGCAGGTAGAGAATCGCGGTCTTGTCGCTTTTCTCGCCCGTGATGTCCTTGAGCTCCTCCGCGACGGTGTAGAGGATGTCGCTTTGCTTCATGTAAACCTCGGAGAGCTCCGGAATCCGATTGCCGAGCTGATAGTCGCGGAACGGGTCTGGATCGGCCGAGGTGATGACGAGAATTTTCCGGTAGATGCGATTGAGCTCCAGCATGCTGGATTGGACCGTTCGGATGAGAGAAGAGACCTCGCCGAGGTCGGCTTCCATCCGGATGGAGTGCTTGCCCTTGGTCAGATAGAACAGATACGGATCCTTTTCCCCGCCCGGGACGATCATCTGCCAGCTCGAGCTGTAGTAGAAGGGAAGCGACTTCATCTCTTGGAACGGAATGACGCCGTCGATATAAAGCTTGCGATTGGAAAATAACCCTCTCAAGATATCCTGGCGGACTTTCAGCCCAAGCTCGTAGAGTCCGTCCTCCGGCACGTCGATCTCCCACTCGATCCACTGCCCCGGCAGCCGCCAGTTGAGTCCGCCAATCGTGTTAAGCTGGATCTTGGAGGCGCTGTACGGCTCGGTCGCCGGACTGGAATGGTCCGACACCGGATAGAGAGTCGGCGAGGACTTAAAGGCTGCGTTCTCTCCCTGAAGCTTGATCGAGACGCCTTGGGCAGCCTTGTAGCCTCTGGCTTCGTATTGCTTCTTGACCTCCTCGTAGGTCAGAAGCTCCGGCTCTTGGTAGAGCTCGATGGAATCGATCACGATCGGCTCCCGGAGCCCCGTCAGGGTCAAAGTGTGCTGTCCTTGCGCGAAATAGAATTGGAACGGATCGGCATAAAGTCCCTGAGGATCCTTGAACGGCTCCTCGAGCCAGGACGGCACCTCGACCTGGCTGGGGCGAAGCTTGTTGCCCCGGTTGTCCTCCTCGAACTCCTCCGTCTCGTTCCGCCACACCCGGTCGAACGTGATCGAAGAAGCCTCGTCGAACGGAAGCTTGCCGTCGATCTCGAGCTTCCTCTCGATCGCCGCGCTTTTGCCCTCCGCCGTAAAGTACCGAAGCTTCAGATGATACAAGCCTTCCGTCTTGACGTCGAAAGTCCACGTCACGGAGCCCCTGTCTCCCGTGCTGAGCGCGCCTCCGGCCGCCCCTTCTTGCCCGGCAACGGCTTCGCATTCGCAGCCCTCGGCGGCGGAGAAGGATTCGCCTTCGATCCGGATCGTCTCGGCGGGCTTGGCCGCGTCCTTGTATCGGTTGATGTAGTTCTGGTAGCTTCCTTCCGAGTACGTCTGCAACTTGTCCAGATCCGGAACCAGATTCGCGTGCACCGTTTCCTTCGGCGAGCCGGTCAGCCACCAAACGAGCAGGCCGACGACCGCGACGCTCCACAACGCGGGCTTCGTATACCGGTGGCGTAGAAGACGCTTCAACACAATAGGAATCACTCTCTTTCATCTGCAATATCCGGAAGCTCATCCGTCGTACCCCTAATTGTAGAAGCGCCCCCGCCCGCCAACAATCCGAGTGATTATACCTCTTAGCCCTATTAATTGAAGATGGGTGGCGGGGTTCGGGTCCTGAATAGAGCCGTCCGTTCCGCCATCCGGACGTCCGAGTTGAGTCCTGGTTATTCATCTGGACCCACCAAACGCACGCGCACGCACCCATTTGAGTAATTCCTACTCAACTTGCCCCCTCGTCGCGCCCTAAGCCGCTAAATGAAAACAAGCCCGGAACCGCGCTCCCCCAATTGGGATCGAGCGTTCCAGGCTTGATAAACTTGCGCTTATTGGAGCTGCTAATCGGTGTCTTGCGGCCAGCCTTATTTTCGATAACCTCCGCACGCTTCACCGGCTCTTCGAATACCATTCCCGGACGACGCCCTCCGCCCGCTTGCCGTAAATGTCGAAGCCGACGTTCCGCGCCGCTTCCTCCAGCGGATAGAGCCGCACGCTCCAGTCCCACCAGAAGAAGCCGGCGAACCAAGGCTCCTCCCAGAACACCTTCAGAACGGAGCGGTAGAAGTTCGCCTGCTCCTCTTCGCTGGCCGGCAGCTCCGTGTGCGAGAAGTCCCACGGCATCGTCGCGCAGCCGCGCGCGCTGCGGCAGCCGATCTCCGCGAACGCGACCGGCTTGCCGAACCTCTGGTGAAGCCGCTTCAGCTTGTCCCTCACCGGAAGCCATCTCTTGACCATGGCTTCTTCCGATTCTCCGGGCTTCTTCGCCACCGGGTAATACGCGCTCGTTCCGATGACGTCGACCTCGTCGAACCAGTCGATCCCCTCCTCCTTGCCATGATTCGCGTTATAGGTTAGCAGCCCGCCGTAGATTCCCCTGATTCGGCGGATCAGCTCTCTCCAGCGCGCCGATTGCTTCTCGGTGCGAAGCATCTCGCAGCCGACGCACAGCATCTCGCAACCCAGCTCTTCCGCTAGCTCGGCGTAATGGGCGAGGAAGTTGCCGTAGGAGCGGAACCATGCCTCCCAGTAAGGCTCCGCCCCCTCCTCCTCCGGAAAACCGATGTGCGCCCGCCAGATGCCGTCCGCGGAATTCACGACGGGCTTCAGGCATACCTTAAGCCCCATCTCCTTCGCTTGCTTCACCGCGAACTCGATGTCCCGGTCCGTCATCGTATGCCCGTAGTCGAAAGGAATCTCCGTCGAATGGACCGTCGGCTGGTAAGTGAAGAACGACAGCGCGATCCATTCGCTTCCGGTGTCCCGCAGCTTGCGCAGCGAATCGAGCGCATAAGGCTGTCGATAGGCTCCTCTAGAGCTATTCCAGCCATAGGTCATTCCCTTGATAAAAAGCTTGCTCGTCGTCAACGTAACCCCTCCCTGCAGCCTTTTCTCCGCCTATGTCAATCTCCTGCCAGAAGAAGGAACGCCGCATCGCCGCCCCGAATCCCCGAAGGAACGGTCAGCGTCAGCCGACCCTCTGCAGGCTTCGCAGCCTCTGCTGCCGTAAACTCGCCGGTCGTCGTATCGAACCACCGAACGCGGACCGGCTCCGAACCGGCTTCATCGAGTACCGCCCGCTTCCCGGCGACATCGCCCTCCGTTGCGGACAGCCATCCGAACGACGCCTGGTCCCCTTGCATCATCCATCCTTCGCTCTCCGGAACCTCGACGGTCCAATCCGGATCGGAGGCCAACCTCACGTTCTTCACCATCACCTTGACCGGTTCCGCGTCCGCTGAAGAAGTCCCCGTCCACAGCTTCACGCCGAAGCCTCCCATGGCCCTCAGGTCGTCCGGCGTTATCTGCTTGTTCGTCCAATAGCCCTCCGGCGCATTATGCAGAGGAATGGCCAGCGTCACCCACTGTCCGGAAGGGAGAACCGCATCGCTCGCCTCGCCTCCTTCATCCCATTCCCCGTTCGGGAACAGCACGGGCCGCGCTTTGATCTCCTCGTTCCCCCGGGTCTCGAGATAGACATCGGCCAACAAGCGCTGATACCCGGACCAATCCTCCTTCTGCAAATTCCGCACCAAAGCCCCCTGAGAGAAGCTCCCCGTCGCGAACCTCATGCTCGTGCTGACGGCTCCCTCCTCCAACCCTGCCGCGTACGCCGCGCCGCTGCCGTCCTTATTGGCATCCGCCCAGTCCGGCTGGGTCCAATCCCCGAGATCTTGACCGTCCCAGACGGCGCGATCCGGCATGGAGAGCTTTAGGACGCCTGAGGCCAGCTTCCGGGGATGGCGCTCCTCCCGCCAATCGATTTGACCGACGAACTTGGAAAAGCTCTTCATCTGAGCGAACATGTCCGCATCTATTTTCGTATAGTCCCACCAAATCGGCGTCGAGGCGATCCCGTTCGCCAGCGTCGACCAGAGCGCTTTGCGATAGGCATCCGCATCGGTGACATTGCCCGTCTCCCCGATAAACAGCGGTTTCTCGAACGCCGCCCAGCGAGTTCCGAGATCCTCGGCATAAGCCGCGATGCTCAGATCGTAGTAATTCTCCCTGTCGGCGATATCCAGAGTCCGGTACCCGAATTCCCAATAATCGCTCCGGTTGCCGGCCATCGACCCCGTCGTCGGATGGTCGTAAGGATCGTGCGCTTGGAAAAAATCGTTCGTTCTGGCCAACCAAGCGTTCGCCGCCTCCCTGTCTCCATACTCCCAGCCGTCCGTCCCCGTCATCTCGCAGATCAGTCCCCAGGTCGCTATCGCCTCGCTATAGCCCCAACGCGCGATGATGTAGCGGTAAAGCTTCTCTTGGTACTTCCACATCTCTTCGTCGGAGAAGAATTCCGAAGCCGGACCCAGAGAGGAATAGGCGTTCTTGCTCCAGGTCGCCGCCCAGCCCTTGCTCGCGATCTCGTCGGCGAGCGAATCGTGCGGCCAGATGACGAAGTTCATCTTCATGTCGCGGGCTTCCAGCATCTCCACGATCTCGTCTACTCTCTTGCCCTTGTCCGCGTCGTATCTTCCGATGCCGGAGGCGGTCGATTCGAGCTGCCGCGAGCCTCCGAAGCTGTCGTAGTTGCCGTTCCAATAGGTGATGAGGTTGCCGCCGTTCGCCTTGATCGCATCGAGCCCCAGCTCCGTCACGCCCCATGGATAGGATATCCCCACCCCGTAAAAGCCCGTCCCGTCCGCCTGCTGCAGATACCGCTTGTTTTCCTTGCCGATCTGCACCCAGCCGTGACGGTCCGACTTCACCGCTTCGAAGCTCCCCTCCCCGCCGATCGTCGTCCCCGTCTTATCGGTCAGCATCAGCCGGTAACGCCAGCTCCCCGTCTCCGAAGGAGCGAAGCGTACCAGCCACTCGTCGCCGTCGTAGAAGCCGTTGATCGTCCAATCCTTGCCGGAAGGAGAGCGCAAAACGGCGCGGAAATCAACCTGCTCCGGATCGTAAGGATTGTCGTATACGGCCTGAAGCTTCGAAGTCAGCTCCAGCTTCTCATAGAGGCCGATCCTCTCGGAATTTGCCTCGACCGAGACAATGTCGGGGCCTGCATCGCCATCCGGGTCCTCCAATGCGATAAGAGCCGCTTCCTCTCCGGAACGGCTCCCGATCCAGAAAGCTGCCGCAATCAAGCAGAGCACGGCCCCTGTCAGCCCCCATAGCGCCGGCCTCCTTCTGCGAGTAGGTTTTGCCATCCTCCGACTGCTCCTCCCTTGCGCTAAACGACTTTTATTATGTCGGGAGAAGCTCCCGGTGAACACCCTACTAAGTGCACACCAAGGCAATAGAGATTGCTGAAAATAAGCCCCTACCGTGACGAAAGCGCTTGCCAGCTTGATTAAGATATGGTTATAATCCACAAGGGTATTTGGCAAGATTATGTCGTTTGATGGAGGAAAACCACTAATGAAGCGCGTCATTCAAGTCCACGAGGTTCCCCCGCTCGGGCAAAGCTTCGTGCTCAGTCTGCAGCATCTGTTCGCCATGTTCGGCTCGACCGTGTTCGTCCCGATTTATCTCGGGGTCGATCCTGCGATCTGCCTCTTGATGAACGGGATCGGCACCCTGCTTTATATTCTCATCTGCCGGGGCAAGATTCCGGCCTACCTCGGCTCCAGCTTCGCATTTCTCACGCCCGTGTCCGCGGTCATCGCCACGCACGCGGCGCCGGACGCCGGATACGCGGCCGCTCTCGGAGGGTTTATCGCCGCCGGCGTCGTCTTCACGATCGTCGCGCTGATCGTCCGGGCGGCCGGAACCGGCTGGATACACGTCGTTTTCCCTCCGGCCGCGATGGGCGCCATCGTCGCCGTCATCGGGCTCGAGCTGATACCGTCGGCCGCTCGCATGGCCGGCTGGATCTCCGACGGATCGGCCGAATGGTCGCCGAATGCGAACACGATTATCCTCTCGGTCTTCACGCTGCTCGTTACCGTGCTCGGCTCGGTGCTGTTCCGCGGGTTCTTCGGCGTCATTCCGATCCTGATCGGGATCGTGTCCGGCTACGCGCTCGCCTACCTAATGGGAGAGGTTGATTTCAAGAGCGTCTCGTCAAGCTCCTGGCTCGATTCTCCTGCGTTCACCTTCCCGAGCTTCGAAACGAGCGCGATCTTAACCATCCTGCCGGCCGCCCTGGTCGTTATCGTCGAGCATGTGGGTCACTTGATCGTGACCGGCAATATCGTCGGCAAGGATCTCTCGAAGGATCCGGGCCTGCACCGCTCGATGCTGGGCAACGGCTTGTCCACCATCCTGTCCGGCTTCGTGGGAGCGACGCCGAATACGACGTACGGCGAGAACATCGGAGTGCTCGCCATTACGAAAGTGTACTCGACGTTCGTCATCGGCGGAGCGGCGGTCATCGCCATTATCCTCTCCTTCTTCGGGAAGTTCTCGGCGCTGGTCTCGAACATTCCCGGCGCGGTCATGGGCGGCGTCTCCCTGCTGCTGTTCGGCGTCATCGCGGCGTCCGGCTTCCGGATGCTCGTCGAGGCGAAGGTCGACTACAGCAAGCCGTCGAACCTGTTCCTGACGACGGTCGTCCTCGTCACCGGACTGAGCGGCGTCAAGATCGAGGCGGGCGACTTCACCTTGTCCGGGATGGGACTCGCCACCGTCGTCGCCATCGTGCTGAGCCTGCTCTTCAAGCTGTTCGAGATCACGGGGCTGTCCAACGACAAGGAAGCGGAAAGCCATTAACGGCAATTACCGTTAACGAACTTAACTAGGTCGCCGAACAAAAAAGCGTTCCGGGAATTCCGCAATCGCGAATTCCCGGAACGCTTTTTTTCGATAAGAGATTAGGACACCTGCCCCGCCATTACCTTCCTATGCGGCGGAAGGAAAATCACCGTCAATAGATGCGCCGCGCCGATCGCGAGCATCAGGGCGAAGATCGCGTGCATGCCTCCGACCTGGTCGGCCGCGGCGCTATTCTCGGCGACGTACTGGTTATAGATCGTTCCGAAGACCGACACCCCGATCGTCTGTCCCAGCGAACGGATCAAGGAGTTCGTCGACGTGGCCACCCCTCTTGTCTCGAAGCCGACGGCCGACTGCACCATGACGGTCGCGGGAGTCGTGCAGAAGCCCATTCCGAATCCGACGATCGCCATGATGCCGATCCATACCCAATAAGGGGAATCCGCCGTCAAGGACGAGAGCCAGACGGCTCCTCCCAGAACGACGATCGCGCCGAAGACGACGCTCGCCTTGATGCCCAACCGGTACATGTAACGGCCGACCAGGTTGGCGGCCAGCGGCCAAGCGAGCGTCATCGGCATGACGAGCAAGCCCGATTCGGTCGCCGTGCGCCCCAAGACGGACTGGATCCAGAGCGGAGCGTAGATCGTGACTCCGGACGAGATCGTAAAGCTCAGAAACCCGCTTAAGTTCGATACGTTCATCACGCGGTTCCGGAACAAGGACAACGGAATCATCGGTTCCTTCGCCCTGGATTCGACCAGCAAGAACAAGACGAGGAAGACGAGGCTGACCGCGAACAGAGCCAGGATCTCGGCCGAATCCCATGCATACCGTTCGCCTCCGTTCAGGATCGCGTACATCAGAGCGGTGATCGCCACCGTGAACGACGCCGCTCCGGCGTAGTCGATCGCCTTCTTCTGGCGGTCGAACTTCTCGTGTAGGCACCCCGCCACGAGGATGAGAGAGAGAACGCCGAGCGGCAAATTAATGAAGAAAATCCAGCGCCAAGAGACGTGATCGACGAAGTAGCCTCCGACCAGCGGGCCGAACAAGCCGGCGATCGACCATACGGACGCGAAGACGCCCATCATCCGGCCGCGTTTCTCACCCGTGAACAGATCGGCGACGATCGTGAAGCAGACGGGATTAAGCGCCCCGGCCCCGATCCCTTGAATCGCCCGATAGAAAATCAAAGCCGTCATCGAATTGGCGAACCCGCACAGGACCGAGCCCGCGATAAAGAGCGCGATCCCGATCAGAAACACCATTTTCCTGCCGAAGAGGTCCGTAAGCTTCCCGAAAATAGGAGTCGTCACGCAGGTCGTCAGCGTATAAATCGTGAATACCCAGCTGAACAGGCTCGTTCCCTGCAGATCGCCGATAATATGCTTGGTCGCGGTGCTGACGACGGTCACGTCCAGCGCCCCGATGAAGAGAGCGATGAGAAGACCGGCCACGACCCCTTTGACGTTCGTTTGTTTGGCCATGGAGAGTAAAGCCTCTTTTCGATAATAGAGATAGAGATACAGTGCCTTCCTATTATCGAGATGTCTCCTAATCTTGTCAACGCTTTCCTTTGTTAACGCAATGCCAATCCGCCGGCTTCCGCGCGCAGCCAGGCTAGGGCGATCGCCTCCGCGACGGCCGCCGCGCGTTCGGACGCCAGATCGACGTTCGACTGATACGTCGTTTTGGCATCTTCGCCCGCGAGATCCGAGAGCGATCGAACGATGAGGCACGGGACGCCTAACCGGTAGGCGGTCTGGGCAACGGCCGCGCCTTCCATATCGGTTGCTTGGGCGTTCGGGAAGAGAGAACGAATCGAGGCGGCCAAGCTCGGGCGGTTCACGAACGAGTCGGCCGTCGTTACGAGGCCGCTCGCGATCGCGCCCTCGAGCGGAGCCTCGGCGACCGCCCGACGGGCGATGCCGAGCAGCCGTTCATCGGCCGGATAGCCGGCCGGCATCTGCGGCACCTGGCCGTAGGCGTAACCGAAGGCGGTCGCGTCGACGTCGCTGTAGACGAGCTCGGTCGCAAGGACGGTATCGCCCACGCGGAGCTCCGGGTTCAATCCCCCGGCCACGCCGCAGTGCAGGATCGCGTCCGGGCGATAGCGCTCGACGAGAAGCGCCGTCGTCCAGGCCGCGTTCGCTTTGCCGATGCCGCACTGCAGCAGCACGGCCTCGGCTCCGTTTAATTCGCCGACGTAGATCGGGACCTCCCCGTCGCCCGTCCGGCGCAAATTCGCGAGTCGCGGCTTGAACGCGGCAGCCTCTTCTTCCATGGGAGCGATTATCGCTAGCTTCATATAAAGTCTCCTCTAAAGTCTCCTTCGCCCGTGATTCGGGCTGGCTTTTTCTCGGATGCGGCAGTCTGGGATTCGGAGGGCCGGAAGGTCGAAGCCCGGGTTGGCTCAGCTTCGAAGCTCGTAACCGCCTCCAGGCGGCGCATGGCGTCCAGCACTCGTTCCGCCGTTATGTCGCCGGGCAGCAGATGGATGGAGGCGTCCCCCTCGACCGTACGATCGGCGACGGCCCGCAGCCGCTCATCCGACACGGAACCGAGGCCCATCTCCCGCAGGCTGGCGGGCAAGCCGACTCGCCCGTAGAACGGCAGAAGCGAGTCGATCTCCGCCCATCGCTCCTCCAGCGCGAGCTGGACGAGAATGCCGTAAGCCACCTTCGAGCCATGGCGGACCGCGTGGGCTTCCGGCAGAATCGTCAATCCGTCGTGGACGGAGTGGGCCCCGGCCGTGCGGGCGTACCGGTCGCCGAACCCGCCAACCATGCCGGCGGCGAGCACGACGGTCTCGACGACCCGCGCGAACGCGTCGTCGAATTCTCCGGCGGCCAGCGCCGCGAGCGCCGCTTCCCCGTCGCGAAGCAGGTTGTCCCTGCACGTTCGGGCGGCGAAGGAGGCAACCGTCAACTCGACGGACGGATTCGGAATGCGCGAGAGAATGACGTCGGCCTCGTACCACTTGGCCAGCGTATCGCCGATTCCGGCCGCGAGAAGCTCGGGCGGGGAATTCAGCAGGACAAGCGGATCGAGCAAGACGAGAGCGTTCGCTCGGGGATGGATCTCATAGGCGACCATCGCTCCGTTCCGGTCGTACATGATGCTTAGAGGCGTCCAAGCCGAGCAAGTGGCCGCAAGCGTCGGAAGGAGCACGACGGGCAGCTTCAGCCGGCCCGCGACCGCCTTCGCTAGGTCGGAGAGCTTCCCCCCTCCGACTCCGATAATCGCTTCCGAGCGCTCTTCGAAGGCGATGCGGGCCAGCCTGTCCCGCTCCTCGCTGGTGCATTCGCCGCCATAGCGCTCGAACCGGAATTCGGCGCGCCCCGCCTCCGGGAACCGCGGGGCGGCCGCCCGCCACGAGTCGCCGCCGTGCACGACCAAGGCGCGCCCGATGCCGAGCTCGGCCAATCTCGGGCCGAGCTCTTCCCAGCATCCCGGACGGAAGACGTAGGATTGAGGCGCGCCGCGCACCGTCATGTCGAAGGCCATTATCGCTCTCTCCTCGCTCTGCGAGCTAGGGCATTGCCGGCCGACTGGATGCCCTGCACGAAGATAACGAGCAGCAAGACCGTTATGACGACGGCGAACGTGTCGAACCGCTGGTAGCCGTAGGAGATGGCAAGGTCGCCTAGCCCCCCGCCGCCTACCGTGCCCGCCATGGCGGTCGCGCCGATCAGCCCGATCGTGGCGGTCGTCATCGTCAGAATCAGCGAGCCGAACGCCTCCGGCAGCATGAAGTGCCAGATGACCTGCCAAGGCTTGGCTCCCATCGCCTGCGCGGCCTCCAGAATGCCGGGATTGACCTCGAGCAAAGAATTCTCCACGAGCCTTCCGATATAGGGAGCGACGTAGAGCACGAGCGGGACGATCGCGGCGGTCGTGCCGATAGAAGTATCCACGAGCCAACGCGTGAACGGAAGAATGGCGACGAGCAGAATGATGAACGGCAAGGAACGCACGATATTGATGACCGGGTTCATGATGCGGTAGACGAGCCGGTTCTCGAGCAATCCGCCGGGCCGCGTGACGACGAGCAGAATGCCGATCGGGATTCCGAGCAGCGCGCCGAACAGCAAGGAGAACCCGACCATCCGAAGCGTCTCGTTCACCGCCCGGATCAACTGCTCCGACGTGATAATCGTATCGATGTTCATATCGCTTCTACCTCCTCGATGCGGTCGACTTGCTCCTTCAGGAAGGCGATCGCCCCTTCGATCTCGCGATCGGCGCCGACGATCTGCAGAGTCATGTTGCCGAGAGTCGTCTGTTGCACTTCCGTCATGTTGGCGAACAGGATGTTGATCTCCACGTCGAAGCTGCGGACGAGCCGGCTGATGATCGGCTGGGACGCGGAGTCGCCGACGAATTCGAGCTTGAACACCCGTCCCGGGCGATCCCGGTTCAAGTCGTTCAGCACGCTGCCCGGAATCGTGTTCCGTATGACCGTGCGCACGAAATTCTCGGTCGTCGGATGCTCCGGCCGGCCGAACACGTTCAGTACGTAGCCCTGCTCGATAATCTCCCCGTTCTGCATGACGGCGACCTTGTTGCAGATCTGCTGGATGACGGCCATCTCGTGCGTGACGATCAGGATCGTGATATCGAATTCCTCGTTGATCCGCTTGAGCAGGGCAAGGATCGACTGCGTCGTCTGCGGGTCGAGCGCGGACGTCGCCTCGTCGCAGAGCAGGATCGTCGGGTTGTTGGCGAGCGCCCGCGCGATGCCGACCCGCTGCTTCTGGCCCCCGGACAGCTCCTTAGGATAGCTCTTCGCCTTGTCGGACAGCCCGACGTATGCCAGTAGCTCCAGCACTCGCTCTCGGATCTCTTTCTTGCCTTTTCCATCCAACACGAGCGGAATCGCCACGTTGTCGAAGACAGTCTTCGATTCGAGCAGATTGAAGTGCTGGAACACCATGCCGATCTTCTTCTTCGCGGCGCGGAGCTCCCGTTCGCCGCGTCCGTCGAGCGGCTGCCCCTCGACGAGCACCCGGCCGGAAGTCGGCTTCTCCAGCGCGTTGACCAGCCGGATCAAGGTGCTCTTGCCGGCCCCGCTCGTGCCGATGATTCCGTAGATGTCGCCCTTCCCGACGCGAAGGGTTACCCCCTTCAGCGCTTCGTGGGTTAAGCCTCCCCGCGTGAACGTCTTGCGCACGTCCAGGATCTCGATCATGCCCCATGCCCTCCCGTCTTCGCGAACAGGCCCGTCCGGGCCAGCCTCGCGGCGGCTTCCCGGATTCGTTCCTCTCCGTTCAGCAGATTGACGCGCACGTACCGCGCGCCTTGTTCGCCGAAGCCGCGCCCCGGCGCGACGGCCACATGCGCTCGCTCGAGCAGCAGCCGCGCGAAGGACTCCGAATCCTCGAAGGAGTCCGGGATTCGCAGCCATGCGAAAAAAGTTCCCTGCGGCGCGGCGACGTCCCAGCCGATCGCCTTCATCTCGCGGACGAGCCGATCCCGCCTCGCCTCGTACAGCCGGGCCAGCTCCCGCACCGGCTCTTGCGGGCCGAGCAGCGCCGCGGCGGCGGCATCCTGCACCGCTCCGAAGACGGTGCTGTAGGCGTGGGTATGGTAATGCTTCAAGGCGCCGATGACCGAAGCGTTGCCGACCGCGAAGCCGAAGCGCCAGCCCGCCATGTTGTAAGTCTTGGACAAGGTGTAGGTCTCGACGGCGTACTCCTTCGCGTCCGGCAGCTGCAGCAGGCTGATCGGCCGACGGCCGTCGAAGCCGAGCGCGCCGTAGGCGAAGTCGTTCAGCACCGGGAACCCGTGCTTGGCGGCGAACACCAGACTGTCCGCGAAGAACTCGCGGGTGGCGGTCGCGCCGGTCGGGTTGTTCGGGTAGTTCAGCATCAGCAGCTTGACGCGGTTCGCGACCTCCTCCGGCACCGTCCGGAAGTCGGGCAGGAAGCCGTCTTCCTCGCGCACAGGAATCGCGTGGAAGCGCGCGCCGGCGAGCTCCGCCGCGCTTCGGTACTGGGGATAGCACGGATCGGTCGTCAACAGGACGTCGCCGGGATTGAGCAGCGCCTGCGGAATGCCGACGACGCCGATGGCCGAGCCGTGGAAGACGGCGACTTCCGAGTCCGGGTCCAGCTCGACGCCATATTCGCGGGCGTAGAACCGAGCGACGGCTTCGCGCGCGGAGCTCTTCCCGTAGAAGGGCGAATAGCCTTGATTTTCCTTCTTGCGGGCGGCTTCGCCCAGAGCTTCGACGATCGGCTCCGGCGTCGGCCTATCCGGATTGCCGTTCGCCAGGTTGATGACGTCGACGCCTTGGCGAACGTACTCGGAGACGGCGTCGTCGATCCCGCTGAAGTAATTTTCCGGAAGCCGCTTGACGATATTGGAAGGTTTGAAGTCTGGCACGGTCGACACGTCCTTCTGTTCTGGATTGGCACGGGCAAAGAAATGATCTGCCATCCGGGAGGAATGACAGATCATCCGCTTCTCGCTTCGGACGACGCAATCATCTACTGTTTGAAGTAGCTTGGATGCCTGTACCCCTTGTAGATGTCGTTCGACTTGATGTAGTTCTGGAATTCCTCGGAATGATAGCCTTCGATGATATCCTTGACGAATTGCGCGTCCTTGTTCTTGCTGTCGACCGCCACGATGTTCGTAAACGGATCGGTCATGTTCTCGAGCTGCAGCGCGGACGTGAGCGGAATGTCGCTCGAAACGGCGAAGTTCCCCTGAATCGCCGCGAAGTCGACGTCGGGCAGCGCGCGAGGTCCTTGGGCGGGCTCGGTCGCGTAGAAATCGATCTTGTGCGGATTGCTCGTGACGTCGTTAAGCGACGTCTGAAGCGGATCGATGTCGTCCTTCAGCGTGATCCAGCCGACGTCCTGGAGCAGCTTCAACGCGCGGAGCATGTTGACGGGCTCGTTCGGCAGATTGACCTTGGCGCCCTGCGGAAGGTCGTCCAGGCTCTGATGCTTCTTGGAGTAGAGCCCCATCGGAGGCGTAGGCACCTGGACGACGCCGACCAGATCGATGTTCTCGCGTTCGTTGATCGATTCGAGATATAGCGAATGCTGGAAAACGTTGGCGTCGATATCGCCCTTGGATACCGCGACGTTCGGCTGAATGCCGTCGGTAAACTCGGTATATTCGATCTTGTAGCCTTTCTTCTCGAGATACGGAGCGACGCCATTCTTGAACTGGTCGCTGTAAGGGCCCGGGTTGAAGCTGATGCGGATCGTCTTCTTGTCGTCGCCGGCGGGGGCGGAGTTATCGGACTTGCCGCAGCCCGTCGCGATCAGCGATGCGGAGACAAGCGCAAGTACCGGGATCAACCATTTTTTGTTCATTTCTGTTTCTCTCCCTCTTCTGCGTAAATGTTAATTCCAAGTAATCAAGTGGTATTTAACGGAATAATCATCACTTTACTGCGCGTTCGGACAATCTGTCAATCGATTTTACAAAGAAAAACGGATTTAGGTGGAAGGATGACAACTACGTCTCTCCCCTTTTGTCGATAGTAGCCGAGAATGTTAGGAGAGTTGAATTCAAGGGTTTACACACAATTCCGATTATGATACTTTGAATTTGAATGACATGGGAGAGGATGACAGCACATGGCGAAAGTGGAAAGCTTCGAATTGGATCATACGATCGTCAAGGCGCCTTACGTGCGCTTGGCGGGTACCGAGAAGAACGAGAAGGGGAGCGTCATTCAGAAATACGACCTGCGCTTCCTGCAACCGAACAAGGATGCGCTGCCGACGGCGGCCGTGCACACGCTCGAGCATTTGCTGGCCACCTATCTTCGGGATGAATTGCCGGGAATCATCGACGTCTCGCCGATGGGCTGCAGAACCGGCTTTTATATGATTATCTGGGACGAGCATGCGCCGGGCGACGTGGCTGCCGCCCTGACGAAAGTGCTGCGCAAGGTCGTCGAGACGGACTACGTGCCGGCCGTTTCGGAGTTGGAATGCGGCAACTACAAGGATCACTCGTTGTTCGGCGCGCAGGAGTACGCCAAGATCGTGCTGAACGCGGGAATCAGCGACGACCCGTTCCGTGCTTAAGCGAAGGGACGAGAGCCGATGGTAACCATTGATCTCGCGGGCCGGACGCTGGTTGTCACGGGAGGGTTGACCGGAATCGGACGCGCAATCGCCGATCTGTTCCTGAAGGCCGGAGCGAACGTCGTCGTCGGCGATATCGCTTGCGCCGCGGGTTCCGAGCGGATCGACCCGCGCGAGCTTCGCGTCCGCGCGGACGTCACGAAGAGGGAGGACGCGGAGAGGCTGATCGCCGAAGCCGTCGCCGCCTTCGGGCGCATCGATTTCGTCGTGAACAACAGCGGAATTTCGACGATGGATTACGCGATCGATATACGCGAGGAAGATTGGGACAAGGTGATGGACGTCAACGCCAAGGGAGTCTATCTCGTCTCCCAGGCGGCGGCGAAGCAGCTGCTGCGCCAAGGCGGCGGCGGACGGATCGTCAACATCGCTTCGCAGGCGGGGAAGAACGGCTACCGCTGCATGGGGAGTTATTGCGCCTCGAAGCACGCGGTGCTCGGCTTCACCAAAACGATGGCGATCGAGCTCGCGAAGGAGCAGATTCTGGTGAACGCGGTATGCCCCGGCATCGTCGAAACCGACATGAAGCGCCGGGAACGCATAGAGGGCGGAATGCTGAGGGGGATGACGGCGGAGGAGATCCTGGCGGAGGATCGGTCGCAGGTGCCTCTCGGGCGGACGGCCGAACCGGAAGACGTCGCGAACGTCGTGCTGTTCCTCGCGAGCCCCCTGTCCTCTTACATGACGGGGCAAGCGATCAACGTGACCGGCGGCATGACGATGCACTAAGGCCTATGCTTTGCTGGAAAGGAAGCTATTCCTGAAGCAACAAAAACGGCACCGGGAGGGTTATTCCCGGTGCCGTTAAACGGTCCCTGCCAATCCGAATCTTGCGGATTCGTACGCATAGACCCTTCCCCCGCCTTTCAGCGCAAGGAATAGACAAACGAATACTTTCCGGCCTGAGCCGAGAACTTCACCCCGGACTCCGTCCCCTCCACCGACTCGATTCCTTCCGCTTCCGCAAGCGGGATTCCGCTCTCCGTCACCTCGGCCGCAGAAGCCGCGCCCGGGAGCACTATCTCCGCTGTCGTATTCGCCGGTACGGTCACGTTCGCCTCCATCCGCCCATTCTCCGATTTGCTCCATCGCGAGACGATCGTGCCGTACATCGTCTTAAGCCGCCCCTCCGCCCAACTGAGCCCGTTGCCGGGACGCGGGCGGATGACGATTTTCTTGTAGCCGGCCTGCTCCTCGTCCGTATCGATGCCCGCGACGCTGCGGTACAGCCAGTCCCCGATCGCACCGTAAGCATAATGGTTAAACGAGTTCATCGCGTCGCTCCAGAACGTCCCGTCCTCCCGGATGCCGTCCCAATGCTCCCAAATCGTCGTCGCGCCCTTCGTCACCTGGTACAGCCACGAAGGAAAATCCCGCTGGAGCAGCACGCGATAAGCCGCTTCGTTCTGCCCGTTGTCGCTAAGAGCGTGGTTCAGATAAGGAGTGCCGACGAAACCGGTGGTCAAGTGGAAATCGCTGTCCGCGAGCAGCTGCATCAGCTTGGCGATCGCTTTCTCCTTCGCCTTCCCTTCCAGCAAACCGAAGTAGAGCCCGATGACCTGCGCCGTCTGCGTCGGCACCGCGAGACGTCCGGAAGGCGTCACGTATTCCTCGAGGAACGCGCGGCGAATTCCTTCATATAAAGCGGCGTATTCCCTCTCGTCGTCCGGCTTGCCGAGAACGGATGCGGCCTTGCGGACGATATCGGTCGAGTAGGCGTAATAAGCCGTCGAGACGTAGTGCATGTCCGTCGCTCCCATATAAGCTCCCGGCTTGGCATCGAGGGCGAGCCAGTCCGCGAAGTGGAACCCGGTATCCCACAGGAACTCGTTGTCCCCCTGGCGGCGGATGAACTCGACCCAAGCCTTCATGCTCTCGTACTGAGTCTCCAGGATGCGCTTGTCCCCGTAGCACAGATAGACGGTCCACGGCACGATCGTCGCCGCGTCGCCCCAGGCCGCCGAATTGAACGGAGGCGGGAAGTCGCCCTTGCTCGGCTTCTTCTCCAGCATGTGAGGCACGACATACGGAACTCCGCCGTCGGGGGCCTGGTCCGCCTTCAGGTCGCCGAGCCACTTCGCGAAGAACGGGGCCGAGTTGACGAGATAGGCGGCCGTTCGGGCGAACACCTGGGCGTCGCCCGTCCAGCCGAGACGTTCGTCACGCTGCGGGCAATCCGTCGGAACGTCGAGAAAGTTGCCCTTCAGCCCCCATAGGATATTGTGCTGAAGCTGATTGACGAGCGGATCGGAGCACTCGAAGCTTCCCGTCGCCTCCATGTCGGAATGCACCACGATTCCCGCGAAGTCCTCCAGTCGAATCGGCTCCTCGAACCCGGTTAGCCGCACGTATCGGAAGCCTTGGAACGTAAATCGAGGCTCGTACGTCTCGGGCTCCGCGCTCTTCTTCGCGTAGCGGATCGTCTGCTTCGCCGCGCGAATGTTGCCGAGATAGAAGTTGCCCTCTCGGTCCAGCACCTCGGCATGGCGAAGCTCGACCTCGCGGCCCGCTTCTCCGCGAACCGTGAACCGAACCCAGCCGACCATGTTTTGCCCCATGTCGATAACCGTGTCGCCCTCCGGCGTCTTCAGGAGCGCGATCGGGCGAAGCTCCTCGATCTTGCGCGCCGGCACGTTCTCCTGCGGAACGAGAATACGATAGTCCCGTTCGAGCACCTCGACGGGACTCCAGCCCGCGCTAGCCCCCGAAGGCGAGCTCCAGCCTTCCCGCTCCAGCCTCGCGTCGTACGTCTCCCCGTGATAGAGCTCGGACAGGAGGATCGGCCCGGTGGCGGCCTGCCAGCTTCCGTCCGACTTCACCACGAGCTCGTGCCCGTTAATCAGCCCGATATGGAGCTGAAGCAGCAGGGCGGTCCGGTCTCCGTACAACTCGTTATAGCCGTCCCAGCCCAGATAGCCTTTGTACCAGCCGTTGCCGAGCCAAGCTCCGACGACGTTATCCCCGGAGACAAGCAGATCGGTCACGTCATAGGCTTGGTATTGAAGCCGCTTGTCGTAGCTGGTCCAGCCGGGCGCGAAATAATGGTCGCCGACCCTGCGCCCGTTCAGTTCCAGCTCGTACAAGCCCAGCGCGGTCGCATAAACCCGGGCCGAACGAACCTCGCCTTCGATCCGGAACGCTTTTCTAAGCATCGGCACGGCTTCCGGCCGCTCGGGATCGAGCCCGGCCGGAGCAGCGATCCACTCGGCCTCCCATTCCGCGGGCTCGAACAGCCCCGTCTCCCAGTAAGCCGTCTCCGTCGACCAGCCGGAGCTCTCGCCGCGCTCGTTCCATGCCTCGACGCGGTAATAGTAACGGGTTCGCGGCCGAAGCTCCAGCCCTTCCGGCTCCACGTGCACCGATCGATCGCTCTCGACGCGGCCGGAATCCCAGACCGCCGCCGCAAAATCCGCATCCGGAGAGACTTGAAGCCGATAAGCGGTTTGCCGGGTGCCGCGAGAATCCCCCTTCAGCTTCCATCCGATTCGCGGGATTCGCGCCCCGAGACCGATCGGGTTGCGCTTGTACTCGCAGGTAAGATCGTAGATTTCCAACATGCCGCTCTTCTCCCCCTAGAGAAGAAGCGCCGTCCGTTCCTTCGAACGTTGCGGCGCCCCTTCTGCCCATAGTTACTTTGCGTTTGCCGCCGCCCAAGCGTCCAGTTGCTTCTGCTTCTCGGCGATGATCTTGTCCAGGCCGGCCGCCTTCAGCTTGCCGTTGAACTCGTCCAGCGTGGATGGGTCGAGCGTGCCCGATTCCAGCCCGATCCGGTACTGGTTCAGCACGTTCGTCGCCGCGGCCACCTCCGTCTTGACCGGATTCGCGTCGAACGCGAACCCTAGCGCCTTGGAGATGACGGACGTGTCGTTAAACGTCTTGATCTGGGCCCAGATGTCTTTATCCGTTCCTTCCCATACGTAAGCGAGAGCGTTGTTGCCGACCATCCATTGGTTGAACAGGTAGCCGGTGTCTCCGGCCCCGTCCGGAACCTTGATCGTGCCGTCCTCGTTCTTCACGTAATGCTTGCCTTCCACGCCGTTGTCCAGCAGATTGACGATATCGGCGTCCGTGTACAGCAGGTTCATGAACTGCATCGCGCGTTCCGGGTTCTCGCTGTTGCGCGGGATGGACATCATGAAGCCGTTCGCCCCGTTCGATTGCGTGACCGCCTTCGTCAATCGGACCGCGACCATCTCGTGCCCGTCGTTCTTCGATTCCTGCTGCTCGAAGCCCGGCTTCATGTTCGACAGATAGCCCAGCGCCTTGCCCGCCTTGACCAGGCTGTTGCCCGTCTCCTGCGTCGTAGCCGCGTCCTGCATGATATAGCCGGCCTGATACCACTTGCGGGCAATCGCCAGCGCGTCCTTGTATTCCTGGGTTTCGAACAGGTTGACGACCTTCAGGTCGCCGCCGTCCAGCAGCAGCGCACCGAGGCTGTCGCCGAGCGGATCGATGAATTGATTGTAGAGCTGGGAAGCGACCGTCTGGGTATTGGAATTCTGCACGAGCGGCACGATCCCCGGCTCGTTGTCCTTGATCGTCTGGAACACCGGCTCCAGATCCTCGAACGACTTGACCTTGGACAGGTCGATGCCATGCTTGTCCACGAGATCCTTGCGCATGACCATGCCGTAGTCGGCGGCCGTGTCCCGGACGCTCGGAACGCCGTAGATTTTGCCGTCGATCTTCGTGCCGTTATAGATCTCCTCGCTCATCGTCTCCTTGATGCCCGGCGCGTATTGCTCGAGCAGATCGTCCAGAGGAATGAGCTGGTTCTTGGCGACTTGGCTGCTGTAGTTGAAGAAGGATGAAGTGACGAGAAGGTCCAGCTTCTCGTTGCCGGCGAGCAGCAGGTTCGTCTGCTGCGTCCAGGCCGATACGTCGATCGGCATCAGCTTCACGGTCGCGTTGATCTTGGCGGACGCGATCTTGTTGATCTCGTCCTGAACCGTCTGCACGTCGTTCATGTTCCCGAAGTTCAGGAACGCCATCGTCAGCTCGACGGCCTTGCCGTTCGAAGCGCCGGAGGCGCTCCCGCTCGCTTCCGAATTGCCTTCGTTCGATCCCCCGCAACCGGATACTACCAGAGAAGCGGATAAGACCGCCGTGCTTGCCCAAGCCCATTTCCTTGACATTCTCGTCATGGCTGTTTCCCCCATTTTCATAAAGTGCTCTATATAGACAGACTAGCTGATGATACCGAGTTGCCGCCGAGTACCCGGCCGATGGCCCGGATCAGCCCTTGACCGCGCCGATCGTCAGGCCTTTGACGAAGTACTTCTGGAAGAAAGGGTAGATGCAGAGAATCGGGACGATGCCGATAACCGCCATCGCCATCCGGACCGAATTCATCGGTATGGTGGCGGCCGCCTGCGAGGAGTTGCCTCCGAGGCTGTTTTGCTGCAGGAACTGAATGTTGCTCAGCATCCGGTTGAGCAGATTCTGAATGCTGTACAAGCTCGGCTCGGTGATGTAGATCAGCCCGTTGAACCAGTCGTTCCAATAGGAGATCGTCAGCATCAGGCCGATCGTCGCCAGAATCGGAAGCGAGAGGGGCAGGACGATCCGGTAGAAAATCTTGAACTCCGTCGCGCCGTCGATGTACGCCGACTCGATGATCGGTACCGGGATCGACGTGCTGAAGAAGGAGCGGATCAGCAGCACGAAGAATCCGTTGGTCAGCAGGCCCGGAACGATCAAGGCCAGCAGCGTGTTCTTCATGTTGAACAGTTCCGTGTAGACGAGATAAGTCGGAACCAATCCCCCGTTGAACAGGAGAGTGAAGAAGACAAGGAATGCCAGCAAGCCTCGAATCGGCATGTCCTTGCGGGACAGCGGGTAGGCCAGCAGCGCCGAGATGAGCAACCCGACCACCGTTCCTATGATCGTAATCAGGACGGTGATCCCGTAGGAACGGGCCATCGTGGACGCTTGGTTCCACAGATAGGAATAGGCATCTACGCTGAACTCGCTCGGCCAGAAGGAGTATCCATGCTGAACGATCGCCTGCTCGTCCGTGAAGGACGCCATGAACAGGAGCAGGAACGGGAACAGGCACGCGGCCGAGAGCAGGATCAGGAGAATGTGCACGATCGTCTGGTTCATCTGGTTCGTTTTCATAGCAATCGCTCCTTTCGCTTAGAACAGCGCCGAATCGCGGTCGCGGCGGCTGACGATATAGTTCGAGACGAGGACCAGGATGAACCCGACGAGCGCTTGGTAGAAGCCCGCCGCGGAGGACATTCCGATGTCTCCGAGAGTCATGAGTCCGCGGTACACGTACGTGTCGATAACGTCCGTCGTCGGCTGGAGAGGTCCCGAGTTGAGCGGAACTTGGTAGAACAAGCCGAAGTCGGAGTAGAAAATGCGGCCGATCGCGAGCAGCGTCATGACGGTGATGGTAGGAGCGATCAGCGGGATCGTGATGCTGCGGATCTGCTGCCACTTGCTAGCCCCGTCGATCGTCGCCGCTTCGTAATACTCGTGGTCGATGCCGATGATGGAAGCCAGGTAGATGATGCAGAAGTAGCCGATGTTTTTCCACAGGTTCACGATCGTCAGGATATACGGCCAATACTTCGCTTCGCTGTACCAGGAGATCGGATCGACCCCGAACATCGGAAGGACGACCTTGTTGACGAAGCCGTTCTCGACGTTCAGCAGCGACAGCACCAGATAGCCGACGATAACCATCGAGATCAGGTAAGGCAGCAGAATCAGGCTCTGGTAGAAACGGGAAGCCAATCGGTTGCGGACCTCGTTAAGCAGAATCGCGAGCCCGATGGCGACGGTCGTGTTCAGAAGGATGAACCCGCCGTTATAGAGCAGAGTGTTGCGGGTGATGACGAGCGCGTCGTTCGTCTTGAACAGGTACTCGAAGTTTTTGAGTCCGATCCAATCGCTGTAGTAGATAAGGCCGAACAGCCCCCGATGGGAATAATCGATGTCCTTGAAGGCGATCACGACCCCGAGCATGGGCAGATAATTGTTGACGATCAGATAAGCCATCCCCGGGAGGATCATCAGGAACAACGCCCGATACCGTTTCAGCTTCTTGAACGCATCGCTCATGGCCGATTCCTCTTTTCCTTGTTGTATAGCTTCATTGTAAAGATCGGGGACAAGGCCCGCTCACCAAAAACCCGACCTTCCGCTTTAGATATTCCGACCTTCTATTCGGATCCAGTCGACGCCGCGCCTTTCGGGAAAAACCCTAAGGTCGCTATTCCTTGGGCAGCTATTCCTTAGACAGCTCTTCCTTGAGCAGCTATTCCTTGGGCAGCTATTCCTTGGGCATCTACCTTAGCCCGCTTCTCCCTTTCGCTCAGGAACCGGTATTGGGCAGACATTTGGTAGATTATTGCTCCGCAAAGCCCGCAATTTCGGTAGTTCCCGGCGTACCTGCATCGTCTGCAATCGGCGGAACTAGTTGGGTAACTACGACTCATTTGGGAGCTCTGGGCAGCGATCGGCGGACTAGTTGAGTAACTACGACTCGTGTAGCGATTCGTTCATCGATCGGCGGACTCAGTTGGGTAACTACGACTCATGTGGACGCCGGGAAAGCTTCGCGGGCACGATGCAGGCACGGATAAGCGAGGCGACGACAAGAAAGGACCGCTCCGGAGCCAGCGGCTCCGTGCGGTCCTTGCGCGTTTATTTGCCGTTCGCCGCGGCCCAGGCGTCAAGCTGCTTCTGCTTCTCCGCCATGATCTTGTCCAGCCCGGCATCCTTCAGCTTGGAGACGAATTCGCCTAGCAGCTCCGGATCCAGGCTTCCCGATTCCAGGCCGACCTTGTACTGGTTCATCACGTTGGTCGCCGCGGCGATCTCCGTCTTCACCGACGTCGAGTCGAACACGAAGCCGATCGCCTTGGAGAAGACGGCGGACTTGTTGAAATCCTTCATCTGCGTCCAGATGTCCGGGTCGGTCCCTTCCCAGACGTCCGCGAGCGAGTTGTTCCCGACTTCCCATTGGTTGAACACCCAGCCGCTCGTCACGCCGTCCGGCGTCTTGATCTGTCCGGAGTCGGTCTTGACGTAGTGCTTGCCTTCGATACCGTTGGACAGCAGGTTGACGATATCCTTGTCGGTATACAACAGGTTCATGAGCTGCATCGCCCGGTCCGCGTCCCTCGTGTTTCTCGGAATCGACAGCATGAAGCTGTTGGCCGACGTGGACACCGAGATCGGAGGGGTAAGGCGGACGGCCGTCATCTCGTAGCCGTTCAGCCCTTTCTCTTGAGCCTCGAAGCCCGGCTTCATGTTGGAGAAGTAGCCGAACGCCTTGCCCGCCTTGACCAGGGCGTTGTTGCCTTCTTGGGTCGTGGCCGCGTCCTGCATGATGTAGCCGGCTTGGTACCACTTGCGCGTCAGGTCGAGCGCTTCCTTGTATTCCGGCGTCTCGAAAATATTGATGACTTTAAGATCGTTATTGGCCAGGTTCAGCACGCCGAGCCCTTCGCCCAGCAGATCGAACTGGCTCGCGAGAATTTCGCTGACGATCGTCCCGGTCTGAGATCGCTGAACGAGCGGATTGACGCCGGGTTCGTTGTCCTTGATCTTCTTAAAAATCGGCTCAAGGTCGGCATACGTCTTCACTTGGCTGAAGTCGATCCCGTATTTGTCGACGAGATCCTTGCGGGCGATAAAGCCGTAGTCGGCCGCCGTGTCGCGCACGCTGGGCACGCCGTAGATTTTCCCGTTGATGCGGGTCCCGTTATAAATCTCCGGTTCCATCGTATCCTTGATGGTCGGGCCGTACTTGTCCAGCAGGTCGTCCAGCGGAAGCAGCTGGTTCTTCGCCACCTGCGTGCTGTAGTTGAAGAAAGAGGAAGTCACCATCAGGTCAAGCGGCTCGTTGCCGGCCAGCAAAAGGTTCGTCTGCTGCGTCCACGCGGAGACGTCGATCGGCATCAGCCTCACGGTCGCGTTTATCTTCTCCTTGGCGATCGCGCTGATCGCGTCCCCGACCGCGGCGGCGTCGGTCATCGTCCCGATGCCGAGAAAGGCGACCGTCAGCTGCTCCGTTTTGCCTCCGCCCGCCTGGGAGGACGGCGAAGACGACGTATCCTCCGATTCGTTCGAACCGGAGCAGGCGGCTAACGACGTGGATAAAACGAGAAGCGCGGACATAGCAAGAGCGGATTTTCTAACCTTCTTGACCATTGGCTTTCCCCCATTATCGATTGGCTTGTACCCCTTTTTCTGCGCTCTAATCCAAGTGAATGAAAGCGCATTCAGGTGGTTGATCCCTATTGTAAGGACCCGCCGCCGACTCTACCCACCAAAAAAACGACTTTCCGGTTATAATAATCCGACTATATGGAGTAAAAGCCTCTTTGAATCGAGGACAACGCAGACTGCGGACAGTACGGATACTGCGGACACTGCTGACACTGCTGACACTGCTGACACTGCAAACACTGCGGACAGCGCTCTTGCGGACATACCGTCCGTTAGATCCCCGAAATCGCCCTCTTTGATTTCTAACGGACATCGGAAACCCTTAGAAGAGCAAAAACGCCTAATCCGAACAAAATTCGGCCGCTGACGGACCGTATGTCCGTTTCATTTTCGATGTCCGTATTTTTAGCGCTTAAGCGTCGCCAATGTCCGTTAGCCGAACCACCGGGCACCGATACCCGTGACCGCTCCCTCCAAAAAGCCGCTTGCCAAATGCGAGCAAATGTGGCGCAAATGCATCATTTCCGCTCAACGCCGCCCAAGCAGGCCCGAAACGATGCAATGCAACAGCATTTTTCAGGGAAATCAGCAGCACTCGCAATCGCTTCGGCGACCGTGAGGTGTTGCCGGGTCAAAGCTTCTGGCAGCTACGCCGGTAATCCGCCGGAGCCGTTCCCGTCGCCTTCTTGAAGATCGTGGAGAAGTAGGACAGGTTGGAATAGCCGGAAGCCAGCGCGATATCGCTGATCGACTGTTCCGAGCCGGCAAGCAGCTTCTTCGCGTATTCGATGCGCTGCTGTTGCAGATAATCCGAGATCGACAGGCCGCATTCCTTCTTGAAGAGGCGGGTCAAATAATCGGGATTGAGGTAGACGTGGTTCGCGATCTCCTCGCGGGACAGCTCCTGCTCTCCCAGTTGCTCGGAGATAAAGCGCTTGACCCTGTCGACGATGGACAGGCTCCCTTCCGTCGCGTGAAGCCGGCTCATCGCCGCCTCGACGACGTTCAGCGCCCATTCGCGGAACGCCTGAAGCGAGCGGAGCGCCGCCTCCGGCTTGCCCGTCAGCAGGTTCTCCGAGAACACCTCGTTCGCCTGCAGTCCCTTTAGCTGCAGCACGTAAAGAACCATCTGAAGAAAATCTTGGTAGATCCGCTGCAGCCCCGCCCCGTTCAGGCTCCCTTTCTCCTCCTTCAGCGTTCCGAGATAGCTCTCGATATCCGCTTCGAGCCGATCCCTCGCCCCGCTCTTCATCCATTCCGCCCACTCCTTCAGCGGAGGAGGAACGAACGGCGACCGGCAAGCGGCAAGCTCGCCGGGAAGCAGCGCCTCGTTCGTCACCGTCACGTTGTCCCGGCTGCGCCGCCGCAGCTCGCGAAGCGATTCCGCCATTCCGGGAGGGAAGGCCGGCGAACCCACGTAGATGCACAAGTCGCAGTAGAAATACCGGTTGCAGCTCGCGATATACTCGTCGCAGCTGCCCTTGACCCGCTTCAGCGACTCGTTCTCCGACCAGGGCTGAATAACGAGAATCGCCCCGTTATCCAGCGGCACGACGGCGGCTTCCGCGTCGTTGCCGCACATCTGCTCCTCGGCCGCGTTGCGCAGCGCGTACTCCATGATTCTCTGCTCCCGCTGGGACAGCGTCTTGTTCCAGCGCTGAACCTGGACATAGATCGGAAGAAAGCTCTGGCCGGAGTGATAGCTCAGGTTGCTCTCCGCCGCGCGGGAATCGATCCGCTCCGGAATCGCCGGAATCGCTTGCTCGACGATGTCCTTCCAGAATCTCTCCTTGCGCAGGGGACGATGCGCCTCCCAGAGCTGCGCGTACTTGCGGTGAGTCTCTTCGAACCGGCGCCGCTCCCGATCCTTGCCGATCTTGTCGATCGCCTTCGCGAGCACGCCTTCCAGCTCCCCGTAATCGACCGGCTTCAGCAGGTAATCGAAGCTGCTGAGAGAGATCGCCTGCTTCGCGTAGCCGAAGTCCGAGTGGCACGTGAGGAACACGGTCTCCGTCCGCGGATGATGCTCCCGAACCCACGCGAGCAGCTCCAGCCCGCTGCCTTGCGGCATCTCGATGTCGCAGACCATGAGGTCGACGCCGCCTCTCCCCAGCACCTCTTGGGCTTGCTTGAGGCTATGGGCCGTATGCACCTCCGACACGTCGAGCCGATCCCAACGCATCCCCGCCTCGAGACCCCGGACCGCGTGTACTTCGTCGTCAACGAGAAGAACCTGGTACATTCCCGCTTCCCTCCTTTTGTACGAGCGGCAAGCCGATCTCCGCCCTCGCCCCGCCCTCGGGAGCATTGCCGAACGCGATAAACGCCTCTTGCTTGTACAGCAGCTCAAGCCTCCGCTTGATGTTCCAGATGCCGACGTTCTCGCCTTCCTCGCTGATGGTCTCTTCGTTGCTCCGCAGCTTGCGCAGCACTTCTTCGGGATAGCCCGGTCCGGAATCGCCGATCTCGACGAACAGTTTATCCGGATCGCGGAGCGTGTCCGAACGAACCCGGATATACACCTCCAGGATCCCATCCATGCTGACGGCGTACTTGATCGAGTTCTCGACGATCGTCTGGATGATGAGAGGAGGAATATCGTACTCCAGCAGCTCCGGCTCGGCTTCGATCCGGTAGGCCAGATGCCCGGGAAAACGAAGCTGCTGGATTCTCAAGTAATTGCGGGTATGCTCCAGCTCGTCCTTCAGCGATACGAAATAGGTATTGCTGCGGAACATGAAGCGGAAGTAGGCGACAAGGCACTTCGTCATCTCTTGGATGAGCGCGTAATCCTTCACCGTCGCGAGGTTATAAATAATGTTGAGCGCATTGAGGAAAAAATGCGGGTTGATCTGAAGCTGCAGATGCTTAAGCTCCGCCCGCTGATGGTTCAGCTTCTCCTCGTACACGTTGATTTTCAAATTCCGGATCTCGTCGATCATATGGTTGTACGTCTGGTTCATGACTTCGAATTCCGTCGAGGTGGAGTAAGGCTTCAGGGTAGAAGACCAGTTGCCGTCCTTCAGCTTGCGCATCGCCGAGATGATTCGCTGGATGGGCAGCAGGAACACCTTCCTCATGACGAAGAAAAAGAGAACCAGGAAGACGCAGGCCGCAATCGTGATAAGGGAAGAGATTCTCTGGAGATACGGCAGCTTCTGCAAAATCGCGGTCTCCGGAATGAGGGCGATCAAGTGGAAATCCCCCTTGGCCGAAGCTTCCCCCATGACCAGGTACGATTGCTTGCCGCCGGCGATCTCGAACGCGCTCGAATCATAATGAAGGTCGATCCCCTCCGACTCCACCTTCTCTCTCAGCTGCATCGGCGCCAGCTCCTTCGTCGCCAGCAGCGCCCCTCCTTCTTCGCCGAAATCCATCAGATGAAGCGGAGTCATCAGCTTGTCCGCCGCGACCCAAGCCCCTACGTACACCGTTCCCGTTTTGACCACGTGATATAAATAATATTCGCCGTCCGATGCCTTCCACACGTGCCACTTCTCGTAATCGATTCGCGACAGGTCGGTCGAGAGCAGCTTGCGGACTTCGTTCTGGACCGCCTCGCGGCGATCGTAGGTCGTTCCGTAATCGGAGCTGCCGGCCAGCAGGATATCGTCGTTCGACTCGGAAAAGAGGAAAAACATGTCGATCGAGCGGTAGTATTCGATCTCGTTCTTCATCTCGTTGAAAAGACGGATCTTGGCCAGCGAGTATTGGGCGCTCCCTTTGTTGCCCGGGTACTCGAACTGAAGCAGGTCCGTGTTCCCTTCCGAGACGTTGAACAGGTAATTGTCGATGTCGATCAGGTTCGAATCGATCTGGTTCATGTACAGGCTAAGCAGGTTTTTGTTCGATTGGGCCACTTGGTTGCGGACGACGTGCACGGAATAGTAATCGTTGATCGTGATGATCACGATAAGAGGAGCGACGATAAGCAGAATGATGACGAATAGCTTGACTCGCAAGGAATTCAGCCAGGGACGAAGCTGCTTCATCGGATAGGTCTCCCTTCTTGGCCTTGTTCGTCTATGCTATCATCTCTGTCGCAAAAAGGCACTCCGGTCCGATAGGACCGGGTGCCTGGCCGTTCGGCGCTCGCTTGCTCCGGGCAATGAGACGGGTTATTCCGGGCTTCGCCTGCCGTAAGCTTTCGTTCTCGCGTCCGCGATGACGCCCGACCAGTTGAGGCCGAAGGCGAAGTCGTAGCGGTTGCCCTCGGCGTCGACGTGGACCTCCATGTCGTGCGGAACGTCCTCCGCCTGCTCCTCGACGGTCCGCATGTTCGCCGGAAGCTGCATCGGCAGCAGCGCGGACGGCTCCGCTTCTCCCGTCAGTATATCGAGCAGCGCCTGATCCTGGACGCCGAAGCTGACGACGATCGCGTCCGCCGCGGGCTCGAACTCCCGGCAGACCGTCGGCTTCGTCAGGTTAAGCGAGACGATGACCGGCTTGTCTCCCATCGCCGCCTTCGTATCCAGAACGAGAGCGAGGTCCTCGTGGTTGTGCGCCCGGACCGTCTTGCCCCGGTAGGAACGGTTAAGCACGTCCTTGTCCCGGGCGTCTCCGGCGAGGCTCGATTCCCTGGCGTGCTCCGCCGTATACGGCCCGTATTGCAGGCTGATCGGCACGTAGCCGCTGCCTCCCGCCGCCGCGTCTTCCGGGCTGTAGCCGCTCCCCGAATCGGCGCCGCGAATGGCGACGATCGCGACGTCCGCCTCCTCCGGCGTCTCGACCAGCTCGAAGTAGCGGGCCGCCGTCTTCAGGCTGATCGGATGCTCCGTCTTCTCGGCGATCGGAAACCCGAACCAGCTGATGCCGGCGGGCGTGTGGCGCTGCGGGATATAGACTTTGGTCCCCTTCTTGAGAGGAAGGGTCTGTCCGCGATTCTTCAGCAGCACCACCGACTTGAGCTGCGCTTCGTAGCCTTCCTTCACGAAGTCGGGATGACCGACGATACGGGCGCTTTCCTCCGGCGCGAGGTACGGATTCTCGAACAGGCCGACCCGGAACAGGTTGGTCAGCAGCCGGACGGCGGAACGCTCGAAGCGTTCTCTCATCGCCGTCTCTCCTTGCTTCTCGCAGCCGATCCGATAGGCTTCGAGAATCGGGCCGATCTCGCTGTTGCCTCCGAATTGGTCGACTCCCGCCATCAGAATCTTATAATGTCGCTCCGCGACGGTGTAGCCCGATTCGACTCCCCAGCTCCGGCCGCCGGGGAACAGCCGCTCGATCCGGGACGGCTCGTCCTCCGTAATTCCCCAATCAGTGCAGACGACGCCGTCGTACCCGTATTTGCCTCGAAGCAGATCCGAAATCAGATACTCGCTGTAGGAATTGCCGACATTTTCTCCGTTCTTCTTATCCTGTCCGTACGAGATCGTATAATACGGCATGACGGCGGATGCTTCTCCGGTGCCCTTTCTCAGGTCGAAAGCCCCTTCTGTAAACGGAATCAGATGATCTTCGAAATTATTCCCGGGATAGACGGCGTATTTGCCGTAACCGAAGTGCGCGTCCCGTCCCCCTTCGCCGGAGCCGCCGCCGGGCCAATGCTTGACCATCGCGTTCACGCTGTCCGCTCCCCAGCCGCCTTCGGCGCCTTCCGTCGTCTGGAAGCCGTCGATGTAGGCTCTCCCCATGTCGGCGGACAGACGGGGATCTTCGCCGAACGTGCCGTTGAACCGGCTCCATCTCGGATCGGTGGCGATGTCGACCTGCGGGGACAGCGCCGTCGCGATGCCGAGCGCGCGATACTCCTTGGCGGCGACCTCCCCGAAGCGCTCCGCCACCGCGGGGTCGAACGTGGCCGCGAGACCGAGCGCTTCCGGCCACATCGAGATCGCGCCGCCGGAGCCCGCGTTGTATTCGGCGCTCGAGTCCGTGCCGTGGCGCGGGTCGGTGCTGATATTGACCGGAATGCCGAGCGGAGCGGCTTCGGCTGCCGCCTGCAAGCGGTTGTTCCAAACCGCCGCCGCGGCAGGGCTCTCGACTGCCGTCACGAGCACGTGGCGGACATGGTCGGCTTCGAGGAACGCCTTCTGCTGGTCCGTCAGATCCGATGCGTCCGCCCCGCTCTCCTCGTACGGCTTGCCTCCGTATGTCGCCGGGAAAAAGCCGAACGTCGCGGGAACCGCCTGATGAGGGCTGTACAGCATCAGCCCCGCGATCTGCTCGACGCTCATTCGGGAAGCGAGATCCTTCGCCCGCTCCTTCGGGGGAAGCCTCCAATCCTCGTAAGGATGAAGTCGGCCGTCCTTGCTCATATCCTTGAAGCGAAGGCCGTCCACCTCCAGGATCGTGACGCCGGACTCCGCGGAATAGCCCAGCGTCGGTCCGTTCTCGTTGGCCGCGTACCGGACCGACGGGGTCGTTTTCGACTTCATTTCCGTATGTTCGCTCATTCGGTTGCTCGCTCCTTTTCCTCCAAACGGTTCATCGCCCGGCGGAAGCCCGCCGCGATCTCCTTCATGACGTCTTCCACCTGCGGGAACAGCCCGGACTTGTCCATGAAGCCGTGGCTCGTTCCGTTGTATTGAATAAGAGTCGTGGCGACTCCCGCCTTGGCCAGCTTGCGGGCGTATGCCTCGTCCTCAAGCCGGAGGTAATCGTATTCCGCGGTCGCGATGAGCGTCTCCGGCAGCCCGGACAAATCCGCGTGAAGAGGCGCTGCGTAAGGGTGATCGGGTTCGGCGTTGTCCTGAAGATACAGCCGGAGCAGCGGATTCGTGCCGTCTCCCTTCATCGCCAGAAGATCGGGAATGATAACGTCGCGATGCTCGTCGGAGATCTCGTACGCGTCCAGCTTCCATTCGCCGCCTTCCTCGGTCGGAAGCGCCCCCATGTTCACGGTCGGGTAAATCAGCGCCTGATAGCCGATCCGCCCGGTTCTTTCGTCCCGGTCCCTCAGCGCGCATACGGCGGCGAGATTGCCTCCCGCGCTGTCCCCGGCGACCGCCAGCGGACCGGGCCGAACGCCGAGCTCGCCCGCGTGCTCGCTGACCCAGCGGACGGCGTCCCAGCAATCGTCTACGCCCGCCGGGAACGGGTGCTCGGGCGCGAGCCGGTAATCGACGGAGACGACGACGGCGTCCGCGCGCAGCGCCAGGCACTTGCACGGGTTCTCCACCGTCCTCAGCGTGCCGCCGATAAAGCCGCCCCCGTGGAAGAACACGATAGCGCGCCGGAGCCGCTCCCCCGGCGGAGTATAAATCCTCACCGGAATCGGGCCGCCGCTCCCTTCGATCGTCCGGCCGACGGCCGACACCGCTCCTCCGGTTACGTCTTCGTTGTCCCAACCCATGAGCGCCCTCATCGTCTTCGCGAAGGCGATCGGATCGCTTGGGTCGAGCGGCAGGGAGAAGCCTTGCGGCATCTCGTCGAACAGCTTCTTCTGCACCGCATACACCCGCGGATCCATCCGTCCGGGCGCGTCCGCTTCGTCCTCGGGAATCGGCTTCGTCACGAACGTATAGCCGTCCCTCTGCTCGCTTCGGGTTTTCCTCTCCAACGCCTCCAGCCATTCCGGGTACCTAGCGTCCATCTTCTTGCTCCTCTCCAGCGTAGGATATGGAAGTGCGGTTCCAGGCAGGTCAATCGCTTGCTCTCTGCTGCTTTTATTGTAAAGGCGAACCCGCGGGACGGGCTTTCGATTTGACGACTTTAGGGTTTAGCAAATCCGACTTTATGAGAAGAGGCGGTCAAGACAGCTGCGGAAGGTATGAGGTTCCGTAGGGTGCGAGAGGGGCACGGGCATGGAGGTTACAGAGGTTACAGAGGTTGCTGAGTTACGGAGGTTGCTGAGGTTGCTGAGGTTGCTGAGGTTGCTGAGGTTGCTGAGGTTGCTGAGGTTGCTGAGTTACGGAAGTTGCTGAGGTTATTGAGGTTATTGAGGTTATTGAGGTTATTGAGGTTATTGAGGTTATTGAGGTTATTGAGGTTATTGAGGTTACGGAGTTACAGAGTAGTTGCAGAGTTGCAGAGTTGCGGAGTTGCGGAGTTGCAGAGTTGCAGAGTTGCGGAGTTGCAGAGTTGCAGAGTTGCGAAGTTACAGAGTTGCGGAGTTGCGGAGAGGGAGTAGGGGCGTAGTAACTTATGTGCGTGATCGTAGGCTAAATACCGTGTGTATCAAGGATTAAACATGATATTTCAAGCTTATTGCGGCGATATTGGCGAGTTCGACGAAATAAACATGCTTTTTCATGCTTATTGCGGCAAAATGGGCGATAAGAACGGATTAAACATGATTTTCCATGTTTAATGCCGCAACTCGGGCGATAGCGCCAGAATAAGCATGAAATTTCATGCTTATTGCGGCAAAGCCAAGGAAGAGTCCTGCCCGGATAGGCGACCCCCTGCCACAAAAAGCCGGCAAACGGGATCGCCCACCTTCATCAGGTCATTATCGAGTCATCATTGAGCCTTCATGAACCTCACGGCCATATACTCCCGGCCCGTCAGCTCGATCCGGAACGTTCCTTCGTACGTGCCCTCCAGCCGCTCGATCGTCATGTTCCACGTATCGATGACGTCCGCCGTGTAGCGGGTCCCCGGCTCCAGATGGAACACGCGGAACGACGGGCGGTTGAAGCCGAAGTAGTACAGCAGGTATTCGCCGGGAACGCCGCCGATCGGCACGTCCCAATCCATCTGCGTCTTCTTCAGCGGGTTGATGCCGCCCTCCGGCCCCTCCTCGAGAATCCGGCGCAGGAACGCGATCCGGTCGGGGCTCGTGCCGTGGAGCTCGCCGCCCTTCGCCCACCACAAAATATCCTGCGGGTGAAGATACGTTTCGCCGTGGCCGACATAGCCTCCGCGAACGGCTCCTTCCCAGAAGCGCCTCGTCATCTCTTGGCCGCTGATGTTGCCCCAGCCCGTCTCCACGTTGCCTTCGTACGCGCACTCGTCGATGACGACCGGCTTGTTCCACTTGGCGCGCCACTCGTCGGTATACTCCGCCGTCCGGTAAACGTCCTGGCGCTGGATGCTGCAGTGGGTGACCCACGGCCGGCTATAGTCGTAGAACGGATTGCAATTGTGGATCGAGATCAAATGGCCGTGCGGGTCGTTCCCCGTCACGATGCCCGCGAAGCGCTCCCAGTCGTCCGTCTCCTTCTCCCACATCAGGTCGTATTCGTTCGCCAGCGACCACCAAATATGGCGGAACGCGGACAAGCGGGCGGTCACGTAGCGCAGGTAGCGGTCGTCCGCGACCTTGCCCATCTCCGAGAAGCCCCAGCGGTCGTACGCGTGGAACAGGATCAGGTCGGCCTCGATGCCGAGCTCGCCCAGCTGCGCGATCCGGTTCTCCAGATGGCGGAAGAACGCCGGGTTGAAGCGCGAATAGTCCCAGCCTTGCTCCCGCGAGCCCTCGTACGGATAAAGCTCGGGCTCGTTCTCGTTGTACAGGTAGGCCTTCGGAAAAACGCACATGCGCATTTTGTTAAAAGGAGCCTTGGCGAGAGTCCTGAGCGTCTGCTCTTCGAGCTCGTTCCCCTGGTGAGTCCATACGTAGCAGGTCGTTCCGACCGGGTAATAAGGCGTTCCGTCTTCGTAGGCGAAATGGAACGTGTTCTTCACCCGAACCGGACCGTGATTGCCCTCGGCCGGAGCCGTTACCGCGAACCGGCCTTCGATGCCGTCCAGCGAGCGCGCGTTGCTGCTCGTCCGGAACGTCCACTCCCCTTCCCGGTCCGGCATGAACCGGACGAGGTAGCGCCCTTCCCCGTCGTAGAAGCCGAGCGCGCGCAGCGTCCGTTCTCCGTCGGAGAAGTCGGCGCTCAGGCCGACGTCGACGAACGGATTGCCGTGGCTAGGCCCTTCCAGCGAGAGCTGAAACATCCCCCATCGCTCGACTTCCCCGGGAGATCGGGCCGCCGCCGAGCCTCGGGCGACCGACGCGTCCTCATAGTCCGCGGAAGGCGCCTTCTCCTCCGGCTCCCCGAGCGGATGGAGAGGCTCCAGCTCCCGAAGCAGCGCCTCCTTCGCTTCTTCCGAAGGCAGAGCCTCCAGATAGGAGCCGAACGTCCCCAGCTTGCGGAATTGAAGCAGATAGTCGGAAGACGCGAGGGAGGGATCGTTCTTGAACAGGATCGCCCTCGATTCCGGATTTTTTAACACGTGGCCAAACTTGTCCGTCTCGCGGAATGCCATGAGATCCTCTCCTTATTAGCTCGTTATGGTCTAGGCAAGCCGGTTCTCCGGCGCTCCGATCACGGAAGCGACCGCCCGCTTCCAGCCCGCGTATTGCCTTTCCGCCTTGTCCGGCGCCATGGCGGGCTCGTACAGATGACCCCGCCTTGCGTCCGCGCTTCCGCTCTCGCCCGCGTTCGCCCCTGCGAACGCTTCCTCCAGCGAGCTCCAGAAGCCGGCTCCGAGGCCGCCGAGATAGACCGAGCCCATCGCGGACAGCTCCGCCACGTCCGATTTGAATACGGCGCGGCCCAGCATATCGGCCTGGAACTGCATCAGGACGGCGTTCGCCGACGCGCCCCCGTCCGCCCGCAATTCCTTCAGCGGAATGCCGGACTCCCCTTCCAGCAGCTCGACCGCGTCGCGCACCTGGTAGGCGATGCTCTCTATCGCGGCGCGAACGACTTGGGCGCGCCCCGTGCCGCGGTTCATGCCGACGAGCGCCGCGCGGGCGTCCGGCTGCCAGTAAGGGGCCCCGAGCCCGACGAACGCCGGCACGAGGTAAACGCCTTCATTTTCCGGCGCCATGTCCAATAGCTTCTGCATCTCGTCCATGTCGGCGAACAGGCCGAGGTTGTCGCGAACCCACTTGATGCTGTCGCCCGACGTGCGGATGACCGCCTCCAGCGCATAGGTGATCTTGCCGCCGCGGCCCCAGGCGATCGCCTGAACGAGGCCGCTTCCGGCCGGGGCGGGCCGTTCGCCCACGTTCATGAGCACGGAAGTGCCCGTGCCGTAGGTCGCCTTCGCCGTGCCCGGCTTCAGGCAGCCGTTGCCGAACAGCGCGGCCTGCGAATCGCCGATGACGCCGGAGATCGGCACCCGCGCATCCCCGAACAGCTCGGGATCCTCCGCATGGCCGAATAGCTCGTCGGAGAACTTCACCTCGGGCAAGACGGAGTCCGGAACGCCGAACAGCGCGCACAGCTCCTCGTCCCACTCGAGCGTATGGATATTATACAATGACGTGCGGCTCGCGTTCGTATAATCCGTCGCGTGAACGCGCCCGCCGGTCAGCTTCCAGATGAGCCAGCTGTCGACCGTGCCCGCCAGCAGCTCTCCCGCCGCCAGCTTGCGCTTCGCGTTCGGGACGTTCTCCAGCATCCAGCTCCACTTCGCCGCGGAGAAGTACGGATCGAGCAGCAGCCCGGTTTTCTCCCGGACCGCGCTCTCCCATCCCGCCTCGCGCAGCTCCGCGCAACGCTCCGCCGTGCGCTGGCACTGCCAGACGATCGCGCGGTGAACGGGCAGCCCGGTCGTCCGGTCCCACAGTACCGCCGTCTCCCGCTGGTTCGTGACGGTCAGCGCGGCGAGCCGCTCCGGACCGACGCCGGCCGACTCCAACGCCGCCCGCGCGGCGCGCCGCACGTTCCCGTAAATCTCGAGCGCGTCGTGCTCCACCCAGCCCGGCCGAGGATAGAATTGCTTATGCTCGAGCGAGCAGCGGGCCGCGACCTCGCCGGAACGGTCGACCAGCAGCGCCTTCGTGCCCGACGTGCTCTGGTCGATCGCGAGAATGTAATCTTTCTCCGGGGACGGCTTAAGAGACATGCAATCGCCTCCCCTTACTTGCCCAGCAGCTCGAGAGCAAGCCGCTTCAGGTTGTTCGCGCTGATGCCGTAGTGCTCGAACACCTCGCTCGTCTTGCCCGCGATCGCCGGCTCGTCCGGAATGCCGACGATGCGCATCGGGACGGGCTTATGCTGCACGACGACCTCGGCCACCGCGGCGCCAAGGCCTCCGTGGATGCTGTGCTCCTCCACCGTGATGATATGGCCCGTCTCGCCCGCGGCCCGAAGCACGGCCTCCTCGTCGAGCGGCTTGATCGTGTGCATGTTGATCACCCGGCAGGAGACGCCCGCCTCCTTGAGCGCCTCATGCGCGTCGAGCGCGACGCGAACCGTTTCCCCCGCGGCGATGATCGTCAGATCGGCGCCGTCCCTCATCGTGACGGCTTGCCCCAGAACGAACTCGCACTCCTCATCCGACCCGTACGAGTCCTCCACCGGGTTGCGGCCGATTCTCACGTACACGCCGCCTTCGTGCTTGACCAGCGCTTCGGTCATCCGCTTCGTCTCGTGCCGGTCCGCCGGAAGCACGACCGCCAGACCCGGGATCGCCCTCGCGACCGCAATGTCCTGGACCGAATGGTGCGACATGCCGAGCGCCCCGTAGCTGACGCCGCCGCTGATGCCGACCAGCTTCACGTTCGTGCCGGAATAGGCGACGTCGACCTTGATCTGCTCGATGCTGCGCATGCTGAGGAAGCACGCCGGAGACGTCACGAACGGTTTTTTGCCGCTGTGGGCCAGCCCCGCCGAGATGCCGACGATGTTCTGCTCCGCGATGCCGACCTCCACGAACTGGTCGGGGAACTCCTTCGCGAACGGGGCCATCGCCGCCGACCCGCGGGAATCGCTCGCCAGCACCATGATGTCGCGGTCGTCCCTTGCCAGCTCCGCGAGCGTCTCGCAGATGACTTGTCGATTCGGAATCTTGTTCATGATTCTATCGCACCTGCCCTTCCTGCTGCTTCAATCTCTCGGCCGCTTCCGTCAGCTCCGCCAGCGCCTTCGCCAGCTCCTCGTCGCTCGGCACGTGGTGATGCCAATGCGGGACGTTTTCCGCGAACGATACGCCCTTCCCCTTCACCGTGTTGGCCATGATGAGCGTCGGCTTGCCAGGGATCGCGGGAACCCGCTCCAAGGCCGCGACGAGCTCGTCGATGTCGTTGCCGTCCAGCGAAATGACGTTCCAGCCGAACGCCGCCCACTTCTCGTCGAGCGGATCGAGCCCCATGACCTCCTCCGTAGAGCCGCTGATCTGCAGCCGGTTGCGGTCGACGATGCCGACGAGGTTATCCAGCCCGTAATGAGCCCCCGCCATCGCCGCTTCCCAGACCGAGCCTTCGGCCTGCTCGCCGTCTCCCATCAGGCAGTAAACCCGGTACGCCTTGCCGTCGCGCTTCGCCGACAGCGCCATTCCGACCGAGATGGCCAGGCCGTGCCCGAGCGCTCCCGTGTTCATCTCGATGCCGGGAACCTTGTTGTTCGGATGCCCGATGAGCCGGGTCCCGAATTGGCTGAACGTGGCGAGCTCCTCCTTCGGGAAGAAACCGAGGTCCGCCAGGATGCACCAGAGAGATTCGACGGAATGGCCTTTGCTCGCGATGAAGCGGTCGCGCTCGTCCCACTTGGGACGGGCCGAATCGATTCGCATGATTCGATAATAGAGGGCGGTCAGAATGTCCGTGTTGCTGAGCGAGCCTCCGGTATGCCCGGTTCGGGCGCCGTGGATCATTCGAAGCAGGTCCATCCGGATCTGGATCGCCTTCGCTTTAAGCTCCGAGTTGTTCATGGGATCTCCTCCTTCTATGCCCCTTGCCGGTTACAGTCCCGCGCCGCGCAGCCAAGCCTGGATCTCGCGTTCGGTCGGGTCGACCGGATCCGGCGTCAAGCCCGGAATGTATTGGCACGCCTCGTAGATCGCCGGAATGGCGTTGGCGTGAATGCCCACCGCGTGATGGACGTACGGTCCCTTGACGAGCTTCTCCTCCCAGAGCGGCCAGTCGTTCACTTCGACCCAGACGTAGGAGCCGCGGGTATAGGGCCCTTGAATGCCTCTTGCCTTGCCCAGGAAAATCGAATACTCCCCATGGTCCCCGTCGAACCGGGCGATCGTCATGTCCCCGCCGCGGATCTCCCCTTCGTGCGTGCCGGGAGAGTGGTCGTCGAACAGGAAGTGCTTGCGGAGCTTCGGCTTCTCCTCCACGCTGAGCGAGACCGGGAAGTTCCCGCAGTGGAAAAGCAGCTCGCCGTTCGGGTTGTCCGGGTGGCGGATCGTCAGGTCCGCGAAGAACGTCGGCGCCGTATTCATCGTCGCCGCCTGCACCATGACCGAGGTGATCGCGCCGTGAATGTCCGTCTCGCACGTCACGGGGATCTGCTCGTCGGTCAGGATCGCGTTGGCGAGGCACGGCATGATGCCCATCGCCTCCTGCAGCGCGGACCAGCACTGGATCGCGATCGCCGAGCATTGGTTGTTTACGGCGTACTGCTTCATCGCGACCTTGAGGGCGGCGATCCGGCGGACGTCCGTTTCCGTGACCTCGGAGTAATCCAGCTTCTCCTTGATGTAATCGATCGCCGCCGCCAGCTCCGAGCTGTTGCCGGACTCGATCTTCTTCGAGGCGCGCTGGATGTCGACCAGCGTAATCGGATGAAGCTCGATGCCGAAGCGCTCCAGCAACTCTCCCTCGTTGCACATCATCGTCCAGAACGACGTCGGACGGGGCCCGATCTGCAGGATGCGCAGAGACCGGAACGTCTTCACGACATTGGCCGCCGCGACGAAGTTCGTGAACCCCCGCTCGAAGACCGGATCGTTCACCCGGGAGTTCGTTATATAAGTAAAGGGGACATTGAAGCGCCGGAGCACCTTCCCCGTCGCGAACAGCCCGCACTGGGTGTCGCGCAATCTCATGCCGTCCTCAAGAGGGGCTTCGTCGCGAGGTCCCCACAGCAGCGTCGGCTTGCCGACCGCCTTGGCGACCCGGGCGACCGTGTCCTCGGTGCCGAAGTTGCAATGCGGGAAAAACACCGCGTCGACCCGCTCGTTCTTCAGCTTGCGCGCGATGGCGTCCGCGTTGATATGATCGTCGTACAGCAGTCCTTCGTCGTTCAGGTCCTCCAGATCCACGATGTCGATGTCCATCCCGAAGGATTCGATTTTCTCCCGGATCAGCACCTTGTATTTGAAAGCGTCTTCGGCACTGAACGTAAACCGCCGGGTCGGCGCATATCCGAGCTTTAACTTGGCCACGATGGATTCCCCCCGCTTGAGCTAGTTGACTTCGCCTTCATGGTAGCATCGGGGGCTAAACACGTCAATAAAATATTTTAGTATTTTTAATAAATTTATTTATAAAATATCTACTTGCAGATTGTCCATTATCTTTTCATTTCCTTAAAAAAATGCGATAATAAAGAGGACTGCCGTAACTAAACGCTTTTATCGGCCTCAAGGCAATTCGGCACGAAAACCGCGTTCTTTCTGCCGATAACTAAACAAGCGCGCGTCTTTGTCCTTTCTTAACGGCATCAATATTTGAGCTGATCAAAGAGGTTGGGATTCGCGGACAATCGCGCAAGTGGATCGAGTTGGTCCTAGACAGCCCTGCGGACTGCGCCCTCCTTCTCGATTGAGAACCATAAACAACTAAACTAATTTAGTAACGATAGGTGTGTTGGAATGAAGATCGACGATATCGCAAGGCTGGCTAACGTATCCAAGTCCGCCGTCTCCCTCGCCTTGAACGGCAAACCCGGGGTCGGCCCGGAGACCCGCGACAAAATCCTGAAAATCGCGCAGGACACCGGCTATGTCCAACGCTCGCAGGTACATGCGCAGCAAGTTTATCGAACCAACCGTTTCTTGAGGCTGGTCGCCTTGACCAATTCGGGGATCGTGCTGGACGAGTTCGAGAAGCAGCCCTTCTTCACCGAGCTGATCCGCCATATCGAGGACCAATGCAGCAGCAACGGCTATTCGCTGCTGTTCTCCTCCATTCAAGGAGATCTGCTGGCCGAAGAGATCCAGCGGCTCGCGACGGACGTCGAAGCGAGTGGGCTGATCCTGCTCGGGACGAACCTGACGAGAGAGCAGGTCGCCCTCGTGTCCGGGCAAATCGCCAATCTCGTCGTGCTGGACACCTGCCACGAATCGGTCTCCGCCGACTTCGTCGTCATGAACAACTTCATGGGAGGCTACCAGGCCGCGCGCCATCTTATCGAGCTGGGCCACCGGCGCATCGGCTACGTCCAATCGAAGAGCCGGATGCATAACTTCGATTCCCGCCGCAAGGGGTTCGACGCCGCCCTGGAGGAGTTCGGCCTCACGCTCGCTCCGGAGCACGCGTTCACGATCCTTCCAACCGTCGTATCCTCCCAAGAGGAGTTCCTGCAGGGCTGGAGCGGCCTTCGCGGCGACCGTCCGACCGCCCTGTTCTGCGAATGCGATTATATGGCGATCAGCGTCATCAAATCGGCTCACGAGCTCGGCATCCGGGTTCCGGACGAGCTGTCGGTCATCGGCTTCGACGACATCGCGGAGGCCGAAGTCATCACCCCCGAGCTGACGACGATTCACGTCGAGAAGGAGACGATCGCGGCCCTGGCCGTCGAACGGCTGATCCGGCTGACGGAGCAGGAGGGGCGGAATCTTCACCTGAAGACTCTCGTCGACACCTCCCTGGTCGTTCGGAAGTCGACGAAGGCGTTGGAGTGAGTTCGGGATACGAATAAGCAAGGATCGCCAGGAGGTGCGGATAGGCATGAAACGCCCCGGGCTTGCCGCTGTTCTCTTGCTGCTCGCGAACGCGTTCTTTGTTTTTGTCGTCGACATCGTTACGATTAAGCCTCACCGAATATCGGGCAACGGGAACCCGGGCATCGCCGCGTTGGCGATAGGCTGGCTGCTGCTCGCCGCCCTCGGCTTCTTCTACTGGATCAGGTTGTCTCGTTGGAAAAGATCCCGCCGAACGGACTCCGTCCTCTTCTTCGTTTCGATCGGCGTGCTGGGCGCGGCCCTGCGGCTGGAGCATCTTCATATTGCGGAGTTGCTGGATGCGTTGGGAGGCGGAGTCGGCGATCCGGAATCGCGGATCTATCGGTTCGGATTTCTTAACCAGTATACGAACACGTTTTACTATAACGGGTATTTAATTGCAGCGGTCGTCGCCATCTTGTCGGCGATCGGGTCGGGAACGAGATGGCTGGCTCCGAGGGATAGGAGTGCAGCTAAAGCGAGCAATAGCGCCGAATAACCTAGACGCCGGAAGCGAGGGGCTTGGTGCGCCTTGGCCTCGCCTCATCTGAGTCGTGGTTGCTTACTTGACCCCAGCATGCGCAACACAAAGAAAAAGCGCGAAAGCGCACCTCCCTGGATGTTTTCCGTTGAAAACTCCAGGATAAGGTGCGCTTTCGCGTTTTAATAATTGCCGCTAGGCCCCCGCGCCGTGACGCTCGAGCGCCTCTCTCCAGTCGCGTTCCCGCTCCAATTGCCAAAGTCGATAATAATAACCCTTCTTGCGCAGCAGCTCGGAATGGCAACCGCGCTCGGCAATGACTCCTTCTCGCAGCACGAGAATCTCGTCCATCCGGTCGAGGCCGGTCAGCCGGTGAGTCACCCAGAGCACCGCTTTGTCCGCAAGAGCCTCGTTCATGTTGCCGACGAACGCCCGCTCGGTCAGCGGGTCGAGCCCCGTCGCCGGCTCGTCGAACAGAATGGCCGGCGCCTGCATCAGCAGCGCCCGGGCCAGAGCGAGCCGCTGCCGCTCGCCGCCCGACAGGCGCGAGCCCCATTCGCCGATGACGGTGTCGAAGCCGTCCGGCAGGCCGTCGAGCGTCTCGCTAAGCAGCGCCAAGCGAGCCGCCTCGCGCACTTCGGCGTCGGACGCCTCCGGACGTCCGAGCCGGATGTTCGCCGCAGCCGTAGCGTTGAACAGCTGCACGTGCTGCGTGACGACGGCGAACGAGGAGCGGATCGCCTCCTCGGGCAGCTCTCTCAGCTCCATTCCATTCAGGCGGATGGAGCCGGTCTCGTAGCGCCGCTCTCCGAGCAGGAGGCGGAGCAGCGTGCTTTTGCCGGAGCCGCTCTCGCCGACGACGGCGACGCGCTTGCCTTGGCGAAGCGCGAGCGACACGCCGCTCAGCGCTTCGGGCTCGCCTTCGCCGTAGCGGAAGCGAAGGCCTTCGATCCGCGCCTCCCAAGGCCGCGAAGCGGCCGGAAGGGCGTTGCCCGCGCGGGTCGACTCCATCGCGTCAGCCGGCCTTTCAACGACAGCCTCATCTTCCGCTTCCGCGAGCTTAAACAGCCGCTCCGCCGAGGCAAGCGTCTCCCCAAGCTGCTGAAAAGCCGCCGGAAGAGGCGTGATCGCTTCGAAGCAAGCGAGTGCCATCATCGCCAAAGCCGGGATGGCGACCGGCTCTATTCTTCCTTCTCCGGCCAGATAAACGGAGACGAACAGGACAAGCGCCATCGCGAGGTGAGACGCCGCAAGCATGCCGCCTCCCGTGAAGGCGGAGAGCCGCAGATGCTCTCGTTGAAGCCCGGCCAAGCGAAGCTGCATCTCCTCGAGCCGGCCCAGACGGTCCTTCGTCCGGCCGAAGACCGCCAGCTCCCGCAAGCCGAGCAGCAGCTCGGCGGTATCGGCGTAGAGCCTCGACCGCTCCTTCACCAGCTTCGCGCCACGCTTCCTGCTCCCGATGGAACCCCACAACGGGATGCCGATGCCGGCCGCCAGCAGCATGCCGAGCAGAAGCAGCGCCAGGCTGAGATCGTGAGCCGCCATCACGATAAAACCGAGAACGCCGGTCAGAACGGCGATCAGCGGAGGAGCCAGAACCCGCAGGTACAGGTTCTGAAGCTGCTCGATGTCGGACACCATCGCGCCGAGCACGTCGCCGCTCCGCCTCTTCTCCAGCAAGCCTTCTCCCTTCGGCTCCAGCCGCTCGTACAGCCACACCCGGATCCGATGCAGAATGCGGAAAGTCAAATCGTGCGAGACTAGACGTTCGACGTATCGCAGCACGCCGCGCGAGATGCCGAAGAAGCGAACCCCGACGATAGGAACCCACAGCAGCAGGACCGTCTCCGGCCGGAGCGCCGCCTTGGCGATCAGGTACCCCGAAGTGCCCATGAGTCCGATATTGGCGGCGACGGTGAGGAACCCGAGCAGCGCGGCAAGCGCAATTCTCCACTTATAAGGCTTAACGAATTCCAGCACGCGACGCAGCGTTCCGAAGGACGACGACGGCATGGCGGAATCTCTTGCAGAACTGGCAGCCGGACTTGCAGTCGCGGTATCATCCCGCTCGCTAACGACCGACGCCGCTCCCGGCTCCGATTCTCTCTCCGCCAGTGCCGCGGCGAATTCCGACCCTTCCTCCCGTCCCGCTCTCCGCATCTCGGCATACAACCCTCCGGCCCGCTTCAGCTCCTCCGGCCGGCCGAATTCCGCCGCCCGGCCGTTCGCGATAACGAGAACGCGGTCGGCGCTTTCCGCCATGTGCAGGCGATGGGCGACCGTTACCGACATGCGCCCTTCCAGCAAGGCGTCGAGCCTACGCCGAAGCCGCGCCTCCCGCTCCAGATCGAGCCCGTTCGTCGGCTCGTCGAGGAGCATCACCGGCGCCTGCCGCAACATGGCGCGCGCCAGTGCCACCCGTTGCGCCTGCCCGCCGGACAGCCGAACCGATTCGCCAAGCTCCGTATCGAGCCCTTCGGGAAGCGACTCGACGAACCCGGCGCCCGCCGCCCGAATTGCCGCCCCCAGCTCTTCCTCGTTCGCGTCCTGATGCCCGAGCGCGATATTCTCGCGCACCGTCCCCGCGAACAGGCGAGGGTTCTGCCCGACGGCGGACAGCTGGCTTCGCCACCACTCCATCGACAGCTCTCCCAGCGGGACTCCGCCGATAAGCACCTCGCCCGCCGAAGGCTTCACGTAGCCTTGCAGCACGTCGAGCAGCGTGCTTTTGCCGGAGCCCGTCGGCCCGACGATCGCCAGCCGCTCTCCCGGCTCGAGCGCGAAGCTGACGCCGGAGAGCGCCTCGCGATCCGCGCCCGGATAACGTACGCCGACGTTCCGGAACTCGATTCGGTAGCCCGCCGCGCTTGGCGCCAACTTTCTTCCGCTCTCTAGCTCCTTCCACCCCAACGACTCTTGGTCGAGCAGCGTCAGGATCCGCTTGGCGGCCGACGCTCCGTTCACGCTCGAATGAAACTGCGTGCCGAGCGCCCTCACCGGCTGATAGAATTCCGGGGTCAGCAGCAGCACCAGAAAAGCATGCTCGAACCCGATCTCCCCTTCGATCAGCCTCAGTCCCAGAAAAACGGCGACGATCGCCGTGCTGAGCGTGGCGAACAGCTCCATGACGAAAGCCGACAGGAACGCGAGCCTCAGCGTCCCCATCGTCTGCTTGCGATAGTCCTCGCTTATTCGCGAGAGAATGTCGATCTGCGCTTTGCTCCGGCCGAATATCCGCAGCGTCGGAAGGCCGCGCACGATATCGAGGAAGTGGCCCCCGAGCCGTCCGAGCACCTTGAACTGCTTCTCCGCCTTGGCCTTCGCCGTCACGCCGACGAGAATCATGAACAAGATGAGCAACGGCATCGTGACGGCCAGCACGACGGCGGACAAGCCGTCCAGCCCCGCCACCGCGCAGAAAACCGCCGTCGGGATAAACATCGAGAGCGCCATCTGGGGCAAATAGCGGGCCAAATAGTTCTCCAGCTGTTCGACTCCCTCGTAGACGGTGCCGGCCAATTCCCCGCTTCTCTCTTCCTTCGCGCCCACGGGCCCGAGCTCGGCAAGCTTGCGCAACAGCCGGCCGCGCAGGTCCGTCTTGATGCCGAGCGCCATCCGCGAGGAGGCGTACTCCCCGGCCGATTGCAGCGCCGCCCTCAGCGCGATCCACGCCAGCAACAGTGCGAAGGCGGGCAGGAGAGGCCGAAGCCCCTCCCCTTCAAGGAAAGCCCTGTTTGCGATATCGGCGATCCAGACACACTCCAGAAGGAGGACGATCCCGCTAGCCGCTCCCAGCAGCACGCTGACCGCGAACAGACGACGCACTCCTTTTACCCGATCGAACAGTCGTTTGACCATCTTAATAATCCAAGTGATCCCGGACGCTGACGCGCTTGCGGAACACCCAATAGGTCCAGGCCTGGTAAGCGATGACGAGAGGTACGGTGCACAGGGCGACGACGGACATCACCTGAAGAGTGTACTCGTTGGAGGACGTATTGTGGATCGTGAGCGTCCATTCCGGATTGAGCGAAGAGATCATCACCCTTGGGAAAAGCGACATGAACACCGTGATCGTCGACAGAGCGATGGTAGCCCCCGTCATGAGGAACGCCCACCCGTCGCGGCTCGCCTTCAGGAAGAACGGCACCGAGATCAGCGCGAAGCCCGCCAAGGTCGGCACCATGCCCGGCATGATTCCGTTGCGGGTGAACATATCCGTCTCGAAATAGCTGAGCACGACGAACAGCAGCAGCACGACGCTCGTCCACGCCCCTATCCGGTTCGCGAACCGCCGCGCGCGGTCCCTGATCTCTCCCTCCGTCTTCAGCGACAGGAACAACGCCCCGTGCAGCAGGAACAACAGAACGATGGAGACGCCGCCCGCGACCGAGTACACGGAGATCAGGTCCCAGAAGGTGCCGACGTAGTTCGTGTTCTCGTCGACCGGAACGCCGCGCATCAGGTTCGCCAGCGCCACGCCCCAGAGGAGCGGAGGAAGGAGGCTGCCGACGAAAATAACCTTGTCCCACAGGTCGCGCCAGCGCTTGCTCTCCAGCTTGCTGCGGAATTCGAAGGCGACCCCGCGTCCGATCAGCGCCAGCAGCATAAGGAACAGCGCCATGTAGAAGCCGCTGAACAGCGTCGCGTACCAGCCGGGAAAAGCCGCGAAGATCGCGCCGCCCGCCGTGATGAGCCATACCTCGTTGCCGTCCCACACGGGACCTATCGTATTGATGAGCACCCGGCGTTCCCGGTCCGTTCGGCCGAGGATCGGCGTCAGCATCCCTACCCCGAAGTCGAACCCTTCCAGGAAAAAGAAGCCGACGAACAGCACGCATATCAGAATAAACCACAAAGTCTCCAGATCTAGCATATGGGTATAGTCGCCTCCTAATTAGAGAGTTCCGAGCAGCGGGTCCGGGTCCGGATTCGGCTTCTTGGCCTTCTTCGGGTTCTCATGCCCGTCCTCTTCCGGCGGATCCTTGCGGATGAAGTGCACCATGAGGTAGACCAGCGCGACGAGCAGCAAGCCGTAGATGACGGTGAAGCCGATGAGCGAGGTCAGCACCATTCCCTTGGAGACGAGAGGCGAGACTCCGTCTTCGGTTTTCTGCAGGCCGAATACGATCCACGGCTGGCGGCCGACCTCCGTCATGATCCAGCCCGCGCTGTTCGCGATGAAAGGCAGCGAGATCGCCGGAATCATCCACTTGAGGTAGCGGCGGAACTTCTCGAGCCGGTTGCGGGCCGCCGCGTAGGTGCCGAACAAGCTGAGCAGAATCATCAGGACGCCCGCGGCGACCATGATGCGGAAGCTCCAGAAGGTCGTCTTCACCGGGGGCACGTAGTTGCCTTCCCCGTACTTCTCCTCGTACTCCGCCTGCAGCTGGTTGATGCCCGGAACGCTGCCACTAAGCTTGTTGTAGGACAGGATGCTGAGCGCGTACGGAATGTCGATCTGGAACTTGTTCTCCTTGCCGTCCGAGTCGATCCAAGCGAGAACGGTCCAAGGAGCATGCTCTCCGGTCGTGTCCCAGAGCGCTTCGGCCGCGGCCATTTTCATCGGTTGGGCTTCCATCAGATGCTGAGCCTGGCTGTGCCCGGCCATGGCGGTCATGAAGCTCGCGATCAACGCCACGATGGTTCCGATCGTGAAGGACGCCTTAAACTGCTCGACCTTCTGCTTGCGAAGAAGCTTGTAGGCGCTCACCCCGGTCACGAACAAGGCGCCGGTCGACAACGCTCCGAAAATAACGTGCGGGAACTCGACCCACAGCTGCGGGTTGCCAAGCAGAGCGAAGAAGTCGGTCATCTCCGCGCGGCCGTTCGCGATCTCGTAGCCCACCGGCTGCTGCATGAACGAGTTGGCGCTTAAGATCCACAGGGCGGACAGCGTCGCCCCGATCGCGACCATCCAGATGGCGGCCAGATGCACCTTCTTGGGCAGCTTATCCCAGCCGAAAATCCAGATGCCCAGGAACGTCGATTCCAGGAAAAAGGACACGAGCGCCTCCACCGCCAGCGGCCCGCCGAACACGGCGCCGACATAGCGGGAGTAGTCCGCCCAGTTCATGCCGAACTGGAACTCCTGCATGATGCCGGTGACGACCCCTACCGCGAAGTTGAGCAGGAACAGCTTGCCCCAGAACTTCGCCATCTGTTTGTACTTGTCGTCCTTCTTGACCACGTACAGCGTCTGCATGAACGCGATCAAGTAAGCGAGTCCTATCGATAACGGTACGAACAAGAAGTGGTATACCGTCGTGATACCGAATTGCCATCTCGCCAAATCCACAGCTTCCACATTATGGCCTCCCCTCTTATCGCGATCATTATATAAGGAGAGGCTCGCGGAACTATGTGACTATCATCACAAGCCTGGTGGCGAAAAAGGAAAAATGGCGAATGCGTTACGCCAAAACGATCTGATTTGCCTTTTTGGGGAGTGGGCTTTGAGGCACCGCGACTCGATTGGGGCAGGTTGGCGCGCGTCCGGAGGGCTAGTTGAGTCACCAAGACTCATCTGCGGCGGGTCGGTGCGCATATGGTGGGCCAGTTGAGTCGTCATGACTCATCTGTGGCGAGTTGGCGCGTGTCCGATGGGAGAGTTGAGTCGCCATGACTCATCTGCGACGGTGCGCCATACTCTCTATTATCCTCAGTCGCCTACCGCCGAGCGTTCCCCCCATGTGAGCAGTCTGGTTACCTTCTTTCCACTATCGTCGCGAGTTCCCGTTCATGTAGGCAGTCTGGTTACCTTCTTTCCACCATCGTCGCGAGTTCCCGTTCATGTAGGCAGTCTGGTTACCTTCTTTCCACCATCGTCGCGCGTTCCCGCCCATGTGGGCAGTCTGGTTACCTTCTTTCCTCCATCGTCGCGCGTTCCCGCCCATGTGGGCAGTCTGGTTACCTTCTTTCCTCCCACCGTCGAGCATTACCGCCCATGTGGGCAGTCTGGTTACCTTCTTTTCACCACTTTCGAGCACTTCGGTCCATGCGAGGATCAAGGCTGCTCTCTTCCACCAGCTGTCGAGCGTTCATCTCTCCAGCCCCTCTTCCGGCAGACGGATGGTGAAGGTCGTCCCCAAGCCGGCGACGCTGTCGACTTCGATGGAGCCAGGACTCGGTTCGCGCTCCTTCTGCGATCCTGCCGGGGACTCGGCGATCCGAATCGACTCCCGGCCCAGCTCCGCGATGACGATCGCTTGGTTCCCATCCGCCTGTCTTCCTGATAGAAGAACGGACAGCTGGCCTCCAGGATCCAATCGGGACAAGGCGCTGCCGATAAGGCCGAGCAGCTCCGAAGGAAGCTTGTGAACGGCGGCTCCCCCGTCGGCCGCCCGGCCAGGCTGGCGCACGCTCGCATCCGACTCGCCGGCCAAACGGAACAGCGCCTCTTCCTCCTCCGCCTCCAGTCGAAGCATTTCGATCAGCTTGGCCGCCAGCTCCCGCAGCCTCTCATTCTCCCCAAGCTTCATGGTAGCCTCCACCTGCCTCATGCCGATTTTCCGACACGTACTCCCGTGTCCTATTCGATGCCGCTCCGTGCCCGAACGTTCCTAAGATGCTCCATAGTCTGCCCATATGCCCAAGCAATAACATTATTCGTCCTTGGCGTCTTCTTGCGCTGCATCTATCTCCATCCCTCCCCCAAACGCGGATGAGCGCGAGCTTCTAACAAACTAAAAAAAAAACGAAGCGGGACAGCATGTCCCGCTCCGTTATTCTATCCGGCTATTCCTCCTCTTCCTTGCGCTCCCCGGCCTCGTAGAAAAGAACCTCTTCCGGAAGGCCGAAGTATTCGCTGAAGATCGATCGGTATGTAGGCTCCGGCATCGCTCCGGCATGCATGTACTTCCTCGTCGTTCCCGGGGACACCCCTTGCTTGCGGCTGAACGCCGCCGGCGAGATCCCGTGGACGGCGAACAGGCCGGACAGGATCCGGTTTTTCTTCGCTCCCAGCAACGCCCGTTTGTAGAACTTGCCGGACTCCTCGCTCTCCAGCCGTCCCCATTCCGAATCCGGATAGAACAGGATGGATTGGGGAAGCCCGAACCGATGGGAGATGAAGGCGCGATGCTCTTCCGTCGGGTACACTCCCTCGTAGATCCAAGCGGCCACGGTTCGCGGCGCCACGCCGACAAGCTCGGCGAGCTCGGACAGCTTTACGTCCTCCACGATCAAGACGGCCATGAGGATCCGGTTCTGCACGGTCCAATTCTTAGGCTTGCGGAATCTCGGTTTGCGGATTCCTTGGCCGATCTTCGACCGATTGCTCTCGGCGAGCAGTTGAATCCGCGATTTGGTTTGCTCTAGTTGTTCAATCATTCCATAGTCGACTTCTTTCCCTATCTATTATTCTCCCATCATACTATAAGTACCCACTGTTGTAACAAGCCGCATACGCCGTCCAAATGATGGAACTGTTTCCCGCAGGCCCCTCGGCGCTTCGTAAACCGAATGATTTTACAGCGTTCCTCCGGAAAGCTAAAATAAAGCTATGCTAATCCTATCGAAGAATGGGGACATCGACCTTGACCACGACGAATGAACGATTGCTTGTGTTAGTCGGCTCCTATGCGGAAGCAGATGGCAGCGGCATCTACTCCTATGAATTCGACGAGCAAGACGGCACCTTGAAGCTTCTCGACCAAGTATCCGGCTACAAGAATCCGACTTTCCTGCGCCTGAACGCCGAGCAGCGCCGACTTTACGCTCTCGCGGAGATTACGACGGCGGAAGGAAGCAAAGCGAGCGACGCCGCTCTCCTGACCATCGATCCGGTCACGGGCACGCTCTCCGAAGCTAGCCGCTCCCTTGCCGCGACCGGGCCGACCTGCCATATCCAGCTTAGCCCTGACGAAAAGTTCCTGACCCTTACCAGCTACCATAACGGCACGGTAAGCCTAGTCCGGGTAGGCGAGGACGGCGGCATCGGAGCGATTCTGGACGAGCAGCAGCACGTCGGCCGGGGAGCGGATCCCGAGCGTCAGGACAAGCCGCATCCTCACTCCTCCTTCTACAGCCCCGACGGACGTTACCTATTCGTCTCCGATTTAGGGCTTGATCGCATCATCGCTTACAAGATCGAGAACGACAAGCTGGTCCGACACGGAGAGACCGCGCTTCACCCCGGCGCCGGTCCTCGCCACCTGACATTCCATCCGAACGGCCGGTTCGCTTACGTCATCAACGAGGTGGACTCCTCCGTCACGGCGTTCGGCTACGATGCCGAAGCTGGCGCGCTGCATGCGTTCCAGACCCTCTCCACGCTGCCGGAAGGCTTCGAAGGAGAGAACACGACGGCGGAGATCGCCATCTCGGCCGACGGGCGGTTCCTGTACGGCTCGAACCGCGGGCACGATAGCATCGTCGTGTATGCGGTCGACGGGGAATCCGGCAAGCTGTCCGTCGTCGAGCACGCAAGCGTCGAAGGCAAGCACCCGCGCCACTTCTCCATCGTGCCCGGCGGCCGCTTCCTGATCGCCGCCAATCGCGACACGAACAACCTCGCCGTGTTCAAGATCGACCAAGAGACCGGCAAGCTGAGCTACACCGGCCATTCCGCCGCCGTCTCGAAGCCGGTCTGCGTATGGTCTGCGCGCTTCTAACTTAAAAAAGACATGGCCTTGCAGAACGATTCTGCAGAGCCATGTCTTTTTGGTCTTGGTACGTCGCTTCAGATTCGGGTCGCTCAGATTCGAACCCCCATCTTAAGCGATTTGGAACTGTTCGTATTCGCCAGATGAGGCAGCATCTTCGTGCCGCTCTCCATCGTCGAATGGCACAGGACGCAGGTCGGCACGCTCTCGAAAGCGAAGTTGTCGCGCATCCAGCCGTTGCAATGCTCGTTCGTGCACTGCCAGATCGCCGTTTCCTCTTGCGGAAGCTCTTCAAAGATTTTTTTCCTCGAATACATAGACAGCCCTCCTCGACCCTAGGATGCCCAAAAAAAGAAAAAAGCTCCTGACCGAAATCAGAAGCTTTTCCTTTAAGCTGGATTACAGCTTAACAACGTTCTCGGCTTGCGGGCCGCGAGCGCCTTGAACCACGTTGAACTCGACGCGTTGACCTTCGTCAAGAGTCTTGAAGCCGTCGCCTACGATTGCGCTGAAATGCACGAATACGTCGTTGCCGCCTTCAACTTCGATGAAGCCAAAGCCCTTTTCTGCGTTGAACCACTTAACTGTACCTGTTTGCACTTGGAATTCCTCCAAAAAATTAAATTTACATGATCTTTTTTATTCTCATCTAAGAAATAAAAAATTCACATAGGGTAAAAGGTTACATCACGTAATGATAACCCTTTACGTTATGTGAATTCCGTGTAATCTACCTATATCGAGCATATCAAAGATCTTGCCGAATACCGAACCGCGAAGCTCATGCATTCTTCATGAAGTATAACAGAAGGTCATGAGTAATTGCAACTGTCAAAAATGTGGGAGCCCGGTTATCGAGCATCGAACATCTTGCCAAAGAAACGCAGCGGGGGCAGCGGCCTTACTATCCTATCCGCTGCAGGGTCTAATTATTCCTCATCGGCAAAAATAATTTCGAACGGTATAATGGAAGTCGAATCGCAACCGGAAGGAGTACCGGACAATGAACGAAAAGACAGCAACGAATCCGCGGATCAAAATTTACATGGCCGGCTTCGAGGTGTTCCGCACGGACGCGGCGGAGACCGGCATTCGAATGAAGCGGCTGTGCGACGATTACGGCTTCGAGGGAATCTTCCCTCTCGACAAGGATATCAAGCCCCAGCCTTCGAAGCAGGAGACGGCCAAGGCGATCTTCGAGGGCAACGTCAGGCTCGTGAACAAGGCCGATGTCGTCATCGCCAATTTGAACCCGTTCCGGGGCGCAGAGCCCGATTCGGGAACCGTCTTCGAATGCGGTCTGGCCTACGGTCTCGGGAAGAAGCTCTACGGCTTCGTCTCCGACCGCCGGACGATGGCGGAGAGACTGGGCCCCGATACCGATCCCGCCACCGGCTTGTACAAGGACGGAATGACCGTCGAAGACTTCGGGCACCCCTTAAACCTCATGCTGTCCGTGCCGATGACGATCGTCGAAGGCGCGCTGGAGGATGCTCTTAAGCGGCTTAGCCTTGATCTTCGGAGCTCCTCTTGAATCGCTGACGCTTCTTCCACTCGAGCTGCAGGCGTTCTCTTAGGAGGGGAAGATGCCGATCCAACGCTTCCCGGGTAAAGGAGATAACGGTCCACCCGTTCCCGGAGAGCAACTCGCGGCGCCTTCTCAGCTCCTCCTGCTTGCGCGCTTCGGCGATCGGAGCGGGAAGAAATTCGAACGCCAGCCGGTTCGGCGCTTGATCGGAATACAGATAGAGGGACCCGTTCGCGGATAGGGAACGCACGGGACTGTCCGCCTTCAGCTCCTCGAAACGGTATTCCGTCAGCGGTCCCCAAAGCTCCTGCAGGAAGAGCTTAAGGTCCTCCCCGTAAGTCGCTTTCATGCGCGGACTCAGGCTTCGCTCGATCCAACGGGTCACGTTCTCGTGCACCGCAAGCTCCTCCCTGGCCGCGCAGACTTCCTCCTCCATCCCCGGGGACCAGGAATAGCGGTACTGAAGAGCCGATTCCTGGCAATACAGCAACTCCCCTTCCGGATCGAAGGCGATCTGCGCCCGGGAAAGCCGGTTTTTATAGAGGTACATCCCCTCCTCGTTATCCATGAACATGAGATACTCCGAGATCCGTTCGGCATCCTTAGGGTAGTGTTGCTCCAGATAGCTCATCAGCGGAGCGAAAGCCTCCCCGAGCCACTCCTCCGTGATCCGATTCGGTATAGCGCTCCTATTCCTCCCGCGGTCGATAGCGATCCCCCCCTAAACGCAAAATAAAACACCGTGGCATGCAGAAATTAACGTCTGCAAGCACGGTGCTTCCGTGTGTCGTCGATAGGTTCAGTTTAGCACATCGCGGGCCGCCCCGACAATCGTCCCTTATGCCGCACGTCAAGCCGGCTTTACGTCGCATCGACCCGCGACCCGGCAGGCTTCCTGGAACAAGGAACCGTAAAAAAGAAAGTCGTGCCCTCTCCGGGCACGGTCTCGAACCACAGCCGTCCTCCATTGATCCGAACGAATTCGCGCGTGAGGGCAAGTCCGAATCTTGCCTCGCCCGCCCTCTCCCCGGAAGCGGCCTTCCGGAAGAAAGCCCCCTCTTGCCGAAGGCATTCCGCCGTTTCCGGATCGATCCCGGCGCCATCGTCGCGAACCGATACGACGACTTCGGAGGAGGCCGCGGTCGCCGACACCTCGACGAACCCGCCCACCGACGCGTATTTGATCGCATTGGCGATCAGGTTGCGCAGAGTCAGATCAAGCATCTCCCTGTCCGCGTAAACCATGAGTTCCTCCTCCACATACTCCGACAGAACGATCCCTCTCATGGCCGCTTTCGCGCCGACCAAATCGATCGAATGGCTTACCGCCTGCCGAAGGCGGCACTCCTGCGGCTGGTAGGACACCTGCCCTTTCTGGCTTCGATACCAATCCAACAGATTATCGACAAGCGACAGCGTGCTTCTTACCTGCCCGTGCATCTCCTTCATCCATTCGGACAGCTCCCTCTGGGAGAGGTTCGTCTGGTGCCGGAGCAGATCGGTCATGCTGACCAGGACGGCGATAGGATCCCGGATATCATGGGCGACGACCGTGAACAGCTTATCCTTGAACGCGTTCAGCTCCGAGAGCTGACGCGCGTTCTCTCTCAGCCTGGCTTCGTCCTCCATCCTTCCGGTCACATCGCTGAAAAGCAGTATTTTGCCGATAAGAGCTTCCGTATTGTCGTAAAGAACGTATAATCTGCAATGATAAAACAGAGTGCGGTCATTCGCCATGCGCCGGTAAGTAAAATGATCGTCGCGCGCGGCGGAGAAGATCCGTTCCAACAGCCGCTCGTCGTCCTTGAAAGCCTCGCTTGCCGGAACCGGAGACCTCCTCTTCCTCCATTCGGGAAATACCTGGTGTGCCGCCGGGTTAAACTTGACCACCCGGTCCTCCTCGTCCAGAATGACGACGCCGTCTCGGATCGTTTCGAACGCCTTCGCCAAGGCAATCGGGGTGAGCCGAAGCAAATTAAAGCGAAAGATCCCCCAGATATACGTGATTCCGGAGACGGTGAAGCCGAAGGGCGTCAGATCCAGATTGCTCCCGAACAGATAAGCGACATTGCTGAGCATGGGCACGGCGGCGCCGAACAGGAGGATAAGAATCTGCTTCCGCACGACGGGCGCCGAGCGAAAGTACATCGGAATAAACAGCAGAAATCCGCCCAGAAGAACGACATAACTATAGAAAATATGCACCCAATACCAAGGCCCTTTGACCGTCAAATAAACGGGACCCAACGAACCCGCATTCGGGACATAATCGGCGTAAATAAGATGGTGCCAGTCGTTCGTTAAATGAAGGAAATAGATCGTAAAAGGCATTATGAACAGCAGAACGGCCAGGCGTTTCCGATACCCGGGCGCCGTACCGGTGAATTGGATGACCAGGTAGAGCCACAGCGCCGAAACGAAAGGAATTCCTAAATATTCGATTTGCAAGCTCAGCTTGATACCCGGCAAAGTGCAGCTTAGAAGCTCGAAGCCGTAACCCACCGAATAGAAAGCCGAGCCTAGCATGGTCAAGAACATCGTCCTGGCAATCGGCATCCGACGCTTGCGATAAGTCAACGCCAAGATGTACGAGCCATAAATGGCTACGAGAAAAAGCAAGACCGACATCCACCGGTTAAGTTCCAAGAAGCGCCCCCCTATATGTGTCTCTTGCTATTGGCGCATGCGGAAGATCCGTTCAATGGCTTCACTTTGCTCCATTATCATATCACTCCGCTGAAGCCTGACCAATAGGGATTCATAAGGAAGAAATAGGCAGGAGGCTGACGGCGAATCGTTATGACCTACATAAATAAAATCGATATTGCAGAACCTTATCGTGGGCAACATTACCTTGGACGAATAGAGGAGGGGCGCCGCATGAAACCCTATATCGGATGCGCGGCAATTATGCTTCTGGCTTCCGGCTGCGCCAGCAATCCGAACCTGACGACAGAGCAAATGACGGACAACCAGAGTCGGCTAGCGCCGATCGCCAGGCATCATATCCCCGCCGCCATTCCGAAGCAAGCCTCTTCCGTGTCCACCTTGGAGGGCGCCGAGGGCTCCTCCTATCAAACTCTTCAGAACGCCCGCAACATTCCCGAGGAAAATTCCAGCTGGCTCGATCGCTTCATTCGCGACCATGTTCCCTACCGTTCCCAATCGTCGCCTCCATCCCCTAAGCCTAGAACGTTCGCGGAGACTGCCGATAATGAAAATCAAGTATTGAATCTCGTGAACATGGCCAGAGCGAACGCCGGGCTGCCGCCGTTAAGCGAGAGTTCTCGTTTGACGGACATGGCTCTAACCAAAGCTCAGGAGATGGACTCCCGCAACTATTTTTCCCATTACTCGCCTACCTTCGGTTCTCCGTTCGACATGATGGCGTCCTTCGGCATTGATTATCGTTCAGCAGGCGAAAATATCGCGCAAGGACAAGCCAGTCCGGCCGAGGTCGTGGAACAGTGGATGAGCAGCCCGCAGCACCGCTCCAATATTTTGAACCGAAGCTATTCCCTGGTCGGGATCGCTTATTATAACGGCAAGTGGGTGCAAGAGTTCGTCGGTTGAACTGCGGCTTCATCATGGTCATCATGGGTAAAAAAACTCCGCTTCCCGTCTTGCTTCGACGATAGCGGAGTTCGTTTCGGTTCGCGCTTATTATCCGATAAATTCCTGTACCCACTCTCCGGTACTCACGTAGCCGACGCCGATGCGGGTGAAGCTCCCGTTAAGGATGTTCGCCCTGTGGCCCGGACTGTTCATCCATTGGCTCATGACCTGCTGAGGACTCGTTTGCCCCTTGGCGATATTCTCCCCGGCGGATTGAAAGGGAACGCCGAACGTCCTCATCATGTCAAAAGGAGATCCATAGGTAGGGGATTGATGGTCGAAATAATTTTTGTCGTGCATGTCCTGCGCCTTTACCCGGGCTACCTGGACAAGCTTGCTATCCATGGTCAGCGCGCCCAGCCCGGCATTCTGCCTCTCCTTGTTTACCAGCTCGAACACCTGCTGCTCGAAGGCGGACACGTTGGCCGAGTTTGGCGGGTTCGCGATTTGGCCGGGGTTCGTCGTTTGCCCGGCATTTCCCGTTTGACCGGCATTCCCGGCCTGGCCGGCATTCTGTCCCGGATTCCCCGTCCAACCGGGATTCGCGGGCTGCGCGGGATTCGTGCCGGTCTGAGGGTAAGCCGTCTGTCCCGGAGGTACCGCGGGGCGATTGCTGCCGTAGCCTGGAGGCAGTTGATCGAGCAGCCTGTTCAATAGGCCGTTCGTGTCGTTCGTCGCTTCTCTTGCCCGGTACACCGGGTCGGGATTCGCCGCGCTATAGATAGAAGATGCTTTCATTCCGGAAGCGGAGGTCGTAGAAGAAGGAGCGGCGCTCTCCTGTCTGTGGCCGCATCCCGTCGCGAGGAGCACGGCCGACGCTGCGATCAGTAATCTCTTCATTGTTCACCCTGCCTTGCGGTCGTAATGCCTATAGAGTGCCACTTCGACAGAAAAATATGCTTGAGGATCGGACGGGAGCGCGCAAGAAAGACTGGCGATTGAGATCGCAGCATTGTCGTGATATACTTTATCTCGTAGTGATAGTTTAACTATCAAACCAGCAATCATCTACACAATTCTACCGATAGGGGAGATCTAACGATGAATAGACTTCAGGACAAGGTAGCTATCATAACCGGCGCAGGCAGCGGAATGGGCCGCGAAGAGGCGCTGCTGTTCGCGCGCGAGGGAGCGAAGATCGTCGCGACGGACATCAACGAAGCGGCGGTGCAAGCCGTCGTGAAGGAAATCCGGGAAGCGGGCGGACAAGCTCAAGGCTTCGCTCATAACGTCGCTTCCGAAGAGGATTGGATCTCCATCGTCGCCAAGACGGTCGAGACCTACGGCAAAATCGACGTCCTCGTCAACAATGCGGGGGTCTCGCTCGCCGTCGGCCTGTTGGATACGACGATCGACCAATGGAATCGGGTCATGGGCATCAACGTAACCGGCACGTTTCTCGGCATGAAGCACGTCGTTCCGAACATGATCGAGAACAACGGCGGCTCCGTCATCAATATTTCCTCCATCGCGGGCCTTACCGGAGGCAGCGGAGCGGGCGCCTATACCGCCTCCAAAGGAGCGGTTCGCATTCTGACGAAGGCCGCGGCGGTCGACTACGGCAAGCACAACATCCGCGTCAATTCCGTTCATCCCGGCTTTATCGAGACGCCGATGAGCTCCGACTTGATCAAGAACGAGCAGATGCTTCAATGGTTCCTGTCGCAGACCGCTCTTCCTCGAGTCGGGGAAGCGTCCGAGGTCGCCTCGGCCGTCCTGTTCCTGGCTTCCGACGACTCTTCGTACGTCACGGGAATCGAGCTGCCGGTCGACGGCGGCGTAACGGCGAAGTAAGATAAAAAGTCCTGCAGGAGAGGAGCTCCCTCTTTTGCGGGACTTTTTCTTGTATTCGCAGAGTTGATTTATAGCGATATTTTAGTACAATGGTTTTATGACAACTCAAATAATGGCAAACGATGAGCTAAGGGTCAAAATCTTCAAGGCATTGTCCGACGAGACAAGGCTGGATATCATTCGTACTCTCTACGTCAACAAGAAGGAGATGAATTGCGGAGAAGTGATGGGCATTCGCGACACTTCAAAATCGAACACTTCGTACCATTTACGCGCTTTAAAGGAGGCGAAATTGATCAAGGTCCGTAAAGAAGCTCAAGCAAAGTATATGAGTATCGAAATAGATACTTTTCAAACTTACTTGCCCGGATTTCTGGATACGCTGTAGAAGGAAATCTCTTTTTTTGCCCTTTAGTTCAATAGTTGTTTAACTACAGAACAAAAATTTCGAAGGAAGGTACATACCATGGGAAAATTAACGGCATTGTTTTTCCTCATCCTATTCGTGATCGGAACCGATACCTTTTTGATTTCTCCGCTTATCCCTACTCTTCAGGAATTGTTTCATATCTCGACCGAGTACGCCGGTTGGATGGTGGGGGCCTACGCTTTAGGTTATGCCGTATTTGCGCTGATCGCCGGACCGCTATCCGATGGATGGGACCGCAAAAAAGTCATGCTCGCAGGCATGGTTTGCTTCTCGGTTTCAACCATGTTATGCGGGTTTGCCACGGGTTTCTGGTCGATGTTTTTATTCCGTTTTTTAGCCGGAGTCAGCGCGGCATTTACGGCGCCTCAGGTCTGGGCAGCCATTCCCGCCCTGTTTCCTGCGCCGAAGATCGCTAAAGCCTCGGGAATCGTAATGGCGGGCTTGGCCTCCTCCCAGGCGTTCGGAATCCCTATCGGAAGCCTGCTTGCCGCAACCCATTGGTCTTTTCCTTTCTTTGCAATCGGCGCATGCTCGTTGTCGGTCGCGTTATTTATCTATTTTGCAATGCCCGAAATGAAACCGAATCAAGACCAAATAAACCGCATTTCAATATTCAGAAGATATACCCCGCTATTGACAAGCCGAATGGCGAGAAGGGCTTTCCTGGCTCATTTCTTATTTCAGTGCGGATTCTTCGCCGCCTTTTCCTTCATTGGAAAATGGATGACGGAACGCTATTATCTTTCGGTCGATCAAGTGGGGTACGCGATGTTTTTTCTCGGCCTTGGCAACATGGTCGGGAGCGTTTGCGGGGCTTATGTAATCAAAAAGTTGAACCGCTTCAACACGCTGTTTGCGGGCTTCCTCGTCTCTATTGCATGTTTCATAGTATTGCCTCACTTGCCATCGGTCTCGGCTTTTGCAGGTGTATACATTTTAATTTTCGTGAATATGGGAATCGCTTTTCCGATGATATTGGGACTGCTGAATTCGTTGAATCCGACCATCCGCGGCACGATCTCCAGCTTGGCCAATTCGATCATGTACGCGGCAACGACGCTCGGATCTTGGATCGCGGGCATGATTTATGGGGCTTTTAACGGTTTTTCCGCCGTAGGCGTTTTTGCGGCCATTTGCTTTGCCGGTTCCTTGTTATCTTTTGTATTAAGCGGTATATTGAGCGCTCCTTCTAAACCCACAAAAGAACTTGCCTCTTAGAAAATTGAAAAAGGGCGTCATAAACGCCCTTCTCCACCTAAAATCCGAATACCTTTTATTTAGTTGTTCTGCATCCATTGGAAGTGGAAGACGCCTTCCTTATCCAAGCGTTGGAACGTGTGCGCGCCGAAGTAATCGCGCTGCGCTTGCAGCAGGTTCGCCGGGAGACGCTCCGAACGGTAGCTATCGTAGTAAGCCAGGGCGGAAGCGAACGCCGGCACCGGAATGCCGCGAGTAACGGCCGTTGCCACGACGCTTCTCCAAGCTTCCTGGTAGTTCTCGACGATGCCGCCGAAGTAGTCGTCCAGGAACAGGTTCTTGAGCTCCGGATTCTTGTCGTATGCGTCCTTGATGTTCTGCAGGAAGCCGGCGCGGATGATGCAGCCGCCGCGGAAGATCATCGCGATGTTGCCGTAGTTCAGCTTCCAGTCGTAAGCTTCGGAAGCGGCTCTCATCTGAGCAAAGCCTTGGGCATAAGAGGCGATCTTGCTCGCGAACAGCGCCTTGCGGACGGATTCGATGAACGCGGCGCGGTCGCCGTCGAACGGAACTTGAGCCGGGCCGCTCAGCTTCTTGCTGGCCGCGACGCGCTCTTCCTTCATCGCGGACAGGAAGCGCGCGAAGACGGACTCCGTAATGATGGACAGCGGTACTCCCAGATCGAGCGCGCTTTGGCTGGTCCACTTGCCGGTACCCTTCTGCCCGGCGGAGTCCAGAATGACGTCGACCATAGGCTTGCCGGTATCCGGATCGGTCTTGCCGAAGATGTCGGCCGTGATCTCGATCAGGTAGCTGTCAAGCTCGCCCTTGTTCCATTCCGTGAAGATCTTGTGCAGCTCGTCCGTGGACAGGCCCAGAACGTCCTTTAACAGATGGTACGCTTCGCCGATCAGCTGCATGTCGCCGTACTCGATGCCGTTGTGAACCATCTTGACGTAGTGGCCGGATCCGCCTTCGCCGATGTAAGTCGAGCAAGGGTCGCCGTTCACCTTCGCGGAGATCGCCGTCAGGATCGGCTCGACCAGCTCGTAAGCGTCCTTCTGGCCGCCCGGCATGATCGCGGGGCCTTTAAGCGCCCCTTCTTCCCCGCCGGAGACGCCGGCTCCGATGAAGCGGATGCCCTTGGCTTCCAGCTCCTCGTTGCGGCGCTGCGTGTCCGGGAAGTAGGCGTTGCCGCCGTCGATCAGGATGTCTCCCTTGCTCAGGTGAGGAACGAGCTGGTTGATCGTATCGTCCGTCGCCGCTCCGGCTTGGACCATGATCAGGATTCGACGCGGCGTTTCCAGCGATTGCACGAACTCTTCCACGCTGTACGTTCCGACGAAGTTGCGGCCGGCCGCCTCTTCCAGCAGCTCCTTCGTTTTCCCCGGGGAACGGTTGTAAAGGGAGACCGAGAATCCCCTGCTTTCGATGTTCAGGGCCAGGTTCTTGCCCATGACGGCCAAACCGACGACGCCGATCTGTTGCTTGCTCATATGGTTTCTCCTCCGCTTCTATCTCTTTAACCTCTATGAATTGATTTTCTTATTTGGACAGACGCTTCTGCAATTCCGCCTTCTGAGCCTCGAAGCCCGGCTTGCCGAGCAGCGCGAACATGTTGACCTTATACGCTTCGACGCCCGGTTGATCGAACGGATTCACGCCGAGCAGGTGTCCGCTGATTCCGACTGCCTTCTCGAAGAAGTAAACCATCTCGCCGTACGTGTACTCGTTAAGCTCGTCGAGCTCGACGATCAGGTTCGGAACGCCGCCGTCCACGTGAGCGAGGCGCGTGCCGATCGCGGCTTGCTTGTTCACTTCGTCCATCGTCATGCCGGCGAGGAAGTTGAGGCCGTCCAGGTTGGCGGCATCGCTCTCGATGGTCAGTTCGATCTTCGGCTTCTTCACGGACAGAACCGTCTCGATCAGGTCTCGGCGTCCTTCTTGCACGTATTGACCCATCGAGTGAAGATCGGTCGTGAAGTCGACGGAAGCCGGATACAAGCCCTTCTGATCCTTCCCTTCGCTCTCGCCGAACAGCTGCTTCCACCATTCGGAGACGTAGTGCAAGGAAGGCTCGAAGTTCGCCAGCAGCTCGATCGTGTATCCCTTGCGGTACAGGGCGTTGCGAACGGCGGCATATTGATAGCTCTCGTTGGTCGAGAGATCGGAATTGTTGTACTTCTTAGCTGCAGCCGCCGCGCCTTCCATCATCTTGTCGATGTCGAGTCCCGCTACGGCGATCGGCAGCAGGCCTACGGCCGTCAGCACGGAATAGCGTCCGCCGACGTCGTCCGGAATGACGAACGTCTCGTAGCCTTCTTCGTCGGACAGCTTCTTGAGCGCGCCCTTGGAAGCGTCGGTCGTCGCGTAGATGCGCTTGCGCGCTTCTTCCTTGCCGTACTTCTTCTCCATGTAATCGCGCAGGATGCGGAAGGCGATCGCCGGCTCGGTCGTCGTCCCCGACTTCGAGATGACGTTCAAGGAGATGTCCTTGCCTTCGAGCAGTTCCAGCAGATGCTTGACGTAGGTCGAGCTGATGTTCTGTCCGGCAAAATAAACCTGCGTGTTGCCCGCGATCTGATTGTGGAACGTGTGCGACAGCGATTCGATCGCGGAACGGGCTCCCAGGTAGGAGCCGCCGATTCCGATGACGATCAAGGCTTCGGAGCCTTCGCGGATACGCTTGGCCGCCGCTTTAATGCGAGCGAATTCTTCTTTGTCGTAATTAAAGGGAAGGTCCACCCAGCCGAGATAATCCGAGCCGGGGCCTTTCTTATTGTGAAGCCTGTCGTGGGCGGTCTTGACGAAGTCGCCGAAGTAATCCACCTCATGCTGCTGAATGAACGATAAGGCATCGCTGTAATCGAATCGAATAGCCACCGGTTTCGTCTCCTTCTCTCTATGATCCGCTATGCTTGCGTCTTACTTCTCGGTTTTTTTCCAGTCGGCCGCGAACTTCTCCATTCCTTGCTCCGTCAGAGGGTGCTTGGAAAGCTGCTCGATGACCGAGAACGGAATGGTGGCGATATGGGCGCCGGCCATCGCTACGCGGGTAACATGGTCCGGATGGCGAACGGAAGCCGCGATGATCTGGGAGTCCAGGTTGTGCACGCGGAACAGCTCGGCGATCTTGGAGACGAGCAGGACGCCGTCTTCCGAGATGTCGTCCAAGCGGCCCAGGAACGGGGATACGTAGGTCGCTCCCGCGCGGGCGGCGAGAAGAGCTTGGTTCACGGTGAAAATCAGGGTAACGTTCGTCTTGACGCCCTTCTTCGTCAGGTAACGGCAGGCTTCCAGGCCGGCCAGCGTCATCGGCAGCTTGATCGTGATGTTCTTGTCGTAGTTGTTGATCTTGATCAGCTCTTCCGCTTCCGCGATCATGTCTTCCGCCGTAAGGGCGTTAGGAGTTACCTCCGCGGATACGGATTCCACTTCCGGCACCTCGCGCAGGATTTCCGCGATGCGGTCTTCGAACTTGACGCCTTCCTTGGCAACCAGGGAAGGATTCGTGGTTACGCCGGACAGGACGCCGATTTTGTAAGCTTTCTTGATATCCGCCAGATTGGCTGTGTCGATGAAGAATTTCATGGTTAACGACCTCCGCTTATTCTTATTTATGTTAATGATTAATTCAGCAAACCTTTAACCAAACGAACGACGTTGGAGACCGAGAATCCGAAGTGCTCCATGACTTCTCCGCCGGGGCCGGAAGCTCCGAACGTGTCGATCGACAGAACTTGGCCGGATGGTCCCGCATAGCGATCCCAGCCGAGCGAGATGCCCGCTTCGAGCGTCAGGCGCTTCGTGACGGATGCCGGAAGAACCGATTCCTTGTAGGCGGCGTCTTGGCGATCGAACAGCTCGCGGCTCGGCATGGCGACGACGCGGACGGACAGGTTCATCTTCTCCAGCTCCGCCTTCGCGCCTACGGCCAGGGATACTTCCGAGCCGGTTCCGATCAGGATGACGTCCGGATTCGCGTTCGTCTCCGACAGGATATAGGCTCCCTTAGCGACGCCTTCGACATTCGCTTTCGTCGCTTCGTAAATCGGAAGGTTCTGGCGGCTCAGGATCAGGGCGACAGGACCTTCCTTCTGCTGCAGCGCGTAAGCCCATGCGGCAGCCGTCTCGTTCGCGTCGGACGGGCGGATGACCGTGAGGCCCGGAATCGTGCGCAGGGCGGCCAGATGCTCGACCGGCTCGTGGGTCGGTCCGTCTTCGCCGACCGCGATGGAGTCATGCGTGAACACGTAGATCACGGGCAGCTTCTGCAGCGCGGCCAAGCGAATGGACGGACGCAGGTAATCGCTGAAGACGAAGAACGTGCTGACGAACGGCTGAACCCCGCCGTGCTGCGCCATGCCGTTGCCGGCCGCGCCCATCGCATGCTCGCGGACGCCGAAGTATACGTTGCGTCCCGCGTACGATTCGATCGCGAAGGTCGCTTCGCCGCCGATATCGGTCATCGTCGAGTGGGACAGGTCCGCGCTTCCGCCGAAGATCGTCGGCACTCGCTTCACGAAGTGATTGATCGCGTTGCCGCTGGCGACGCGAGTCGAGACGCTCTTGGACGTATCGAACGTCAGAATGTCCTTGGCTTCGATCAGCACTTTGCCTTGGATCGCTTGATCCAGCTCTTGGCCGAGCTCGGGGAATTGCTTCTTATAAGAAGCGAACAGCTCGTTCCAAGCCGCTTCCTTCTCTTCGCCCTTCTTCTTCAGCCCTTCGAAGTGAGCGCGAACCTCCGCGGGAACCGTGAACTCTTCCTCGTAGTTCCAGCCGTATACTTCCTTCGTCGCCTTCGCTTCGTCCTTGCCGAGAGGAGCGCCGTGCGCCTTGTTCGTTCCGGCAACCTTGCTTCCGAAGCCGATGATCGTGCGAACTTCGATCAGGGTCGGCTGCTGCGAGTTCAGCTTGGCCGCTTCGATCGCCTTGGCGATAGCCGCCGTGTCGTTGCCGTCCTCTACTCTCAGGTACTGCCATTGCGCGGATTCCGCTCTCTTTTGGATATTTTCCCCGAAGCTGAGATTCAGGTCTCCGTCCAAGGAGATGTCGTTCGAATCGTACAGGACGATCAGCTTGCCGAGCTTCATGTGACCGGCCATCGACATGGCTTCGTAGGAGATGCCTTCCATCAAGCAGCCGTCGCCGACCAGCGCGTACGTGTAATGATCCACGACCGGATAGCCTTCCTGGTTGAACTTCGCAGCCAGGTGGGCCTCCGCCATCGCCATGCCTACCGCGTTCGCGATCCCTTGTCCCAGAGGCCCCGTCGTCGCGTCTACGCCGTCCGTATGGCCGAATTCGGGGTGACCCGGGGTTTTGCTGTTCAGCTTGCGGAATTGCTTGACGTCATCGAGCGTAACCTTATAACCGAACAGGTGCAGCAGGCTGTAAAGCAGCGCCGAGCCATGACCCGCGGACAGAACGAACCGGTCGCGGTTGAACCACTTGGAGTTGCCCGGGTTGTGGTTCAGAGATTGCGACCAGAGGGTGTACGCCATCGGCGCGGCCCCCATCGGCAAGCCCGGATGACCGGAGTTCGCGGCGTTGATGGCGTCGATAGACAGGGTGCGGATCGTGTCGATCGCCAGTTGATCAATGGTTTGCGTGATAGGCATATTGTTGCTCTCCTTCTTGATTTTCTTGTTTCGCTTTGGCATCTATATCATCGAACCACCAGTGGAAGCCGTCCCCGGCGAGAAGCTCGTCGGATTCCTTCGGTCCGTAGGAGCCTGCTTCATAGAGGCGGAGCGGTACTTCGTTATTGGCAAAAGCGTTCAGGATCGGCTCGACCCACTGCCAGCTCCGCTCGACTTCGTCCCAGTGGGCGAAGAAGGTGGCGTCGCCGCGGAACGCGTCATGGATCAGGTTCTCGTAAGCTTCCGCGGTGTTGTCGCGATGGGTGTGAAGATCCACGTTCATCGGCTTGAACTCGCCGCTGCCTCCCGGATCCCTGGTGTTCAGTTGAAGCGTGATGCTCTCGTTAGGAGCCATCTCGAACACGAGCAGGTTCGGGGCGATGCCGGATTCCTTGGAAGCGGCGGATTTCAGCGGCTCCTTGAACTCGATGACGATGCGCGTCGACTTCTCCTTCAGGCGCTTGCCCGTGCGGATATAAATCGGAACTCCGCGCCAGAAGTAGTTGTCGATCTCAAGCCGGGCCGCGACGAACGTATCGTTCCGCGAATCGGCTGCGATTCCCGGTTCGGAAGTGTAGCCGGCGACCGGCTTGCCGTTGATGGACCCCTCCGCGTACTGGCCGCGGACGACCTGGGAAGCGATATTTCCGGCTTGAACCGGCACCAGAGCTTCCACGACTTCCTTCTTCCTGGCGCGAACGTCCCCGGGGCCGCTGTCGCTCGGAAGGTGGATCGCCAGCATCATCAGCAGTTGGAGCATGTGGTTCTGGAACATGTCGCGGATAGCGCCGGACTTGTCGTAATAGCCCGCTCTCTCCTCGACGCCGACGGTCTCGTTCGCCGTAATTTGAACGTTGGCGATATAACGGTTCGTCCAGAACGCCTGAAGAACCGGGTTCGCGTGCTGCAGCATCTCCATCTTCTGAACGACCGGCTTGCCGAGATAATGGTCGATCCGGAAAATCTCGTCCTCCGTAAAGGCGGCGCTCAACTTCTCGTTAAGGTCGCGAGCCGATGCGAGATCGTGCCCGAACGGCTTCTCGATGACGAGCCGCTTCCAGCCCTTCGTCGTGCCAAGGCCGCTCGACTTGATGTTGTACGCGATCGTCTTGAAGTACTCGGGACCGACCGACAGGTAGAACAAGCGATTCTGCGGAATGCCGAGCTCCTCTTCGCGGCTCTCGACCATGTCCAGCAGCTTCTTGTAATCCTCTTCGCGGTCGACATCCAACACGCTGTAACGGAACGCGCTAAGGAAAGCTTGCAGCTTGTCCGTATCCTCCGGCTTGCGTCTCGAGAATGTCAGGATCGACTGCTCGACGTTCTCCTGAAGCTTCGCGTCGGACCACTCTCTTCGGCCGAGGCCGAAGACCGAGAACGGCTCCGGCAGCTTGCCGTCGACGAACAAATTATATAAGGCAGGGTATATCTTTCTCTTGGCCAAATCTCCTGTCGCTCCGAACAGGACAATGGTGGTTGCCTCCATGGTTCTCTCCGTCTCCTTCCAGTGCCTTGCGGCTCTCTGTTTCTTAGATGACTGATATGGCTTCTCATTTGTAATTCCACTATAATACGAATTGTCGATATAAGTGTAATTAATATATTTCACAGGAGATATAGACCATGTCTATGACCAATAACTACGAGCTTTACAAAGTTTTCTATTGGGCGGCCAAAACGGGCAGTTTATCCCAAGCGGCCAAGGCTCTCTATATCACGCAGCCGAGCGTAAGCCACGCCATTAAACAATTGGAGGACAGCTTCGGTATTACGTTGTTCTATCGGACTTCCAAGGGAGTCTCGTTGACTCGGGAGGGCTCGCTTCTATACTCCTATATCGAGCAATCCCAAATCTTCATCTCCCTCGCGGAGGAGAAAATGGCCGCTCTTAAAAATCTGGACAGCGGAGAGTTGCGCATCGGGGGCAGCGATTCCTTGTTCAAGCACTACCTGTTGCCTTACTTGGAGGAGTACCACGCGAAGTATCCCGGCATCCGGCTCCATCTGAATCACGGGACGACGCCGGAGGTCATCACCTTTCTGAAGGAAGGCCGGATCGATCTCGGCGTCGTGCGCTTGCCGATCGTCGACCCCCAACTGGAGGTCCGCGAGAGCCTGCAGCTTCAGGACTGCTTCGTGGCGGGCGCCCGTTATGCTTCCTTGCGGGATCAAACCCTGTCGCTTCGCGAGCTTTTGGAATATCCCGTCATCCTGTTCTCGCGCAACAGCCGCGCCCGAATGACCATCACGGAGCTGTTCCAGAGCTACGGCTACAAGCTGAAGCCGGAGATCGAGGTCGGCAGCGTCGACCTGCTGATCGAGTTCGCGCGCAGAGGACTCGGCATCTCTTACGTCACCCGGGAATTCGTATCCCAGGAGCTGGAGGACGGCTCGCTCTTCGAGATCAAACTGGACGTGGACATCCCCCCGTCCCACCTCGGCACCATGACCATGCGCAACATGCCCCTCTCCAGCGCCGCCAGCCGTTTCGTCGAGATGATAGGATAACCGCCGCGGGGGCGCTCGCCGCCCCTTCGATTAGGACGATCGCCCAGGCTGCCGCCTAACCGCGACGTTCTGTTTTCTCCCGTTATCTCGCTCCTCCCCTTCGCTCAGGACGTTGCTACGCTTGTCGCCGCTATTCCGCCTATCCCCTTCACTCAGGTCATTGGGATTCAGGTAAGATCCGGAGCCGAAAAAGGGGCACGGATTTGACCTCCTGAGTGAATGGGAGAAGAGGCATAGCGACGCGCTCGCGAAATTAGGAAACCGGGGCAATTTTCCATTCCTGAGTGAATGGGAGAAGAGGCATAGCGACGCGCACGCGAAAATGGGATACCGGGGCGATTCTCCATTCCTGAGCCAGGGGGAGAGGCGGCATAGCCGAGTTCGAGCGAAAAACAAACAAGCTCAAGGAGAGGCGTTCGCCCAGCCTTGAGCCTGCGGGTGCGCAGCATTATCGCAATCTTCTAACCGAGCGTCTCGGCGGCAACCAGATCCTTCCGAAAAGCATGGACGAGCTCCCAATCGCCTTCGAACCGAGGAATCGGGTAGTAGCCGACTCGCTCGTACAGCTTGACCGCCTCCGGCTGAAGCGGGCCCGTCTGCAACTGAAGGCTCGTATAACCGAATTCCAACGCCAAGCGCTCGATCTCCGCCAAGATGGCTTGGGCCACGCCTTGACGCCGATAATCGGACCGCGTGTACATTCGTTTCACTTCGGCAGTGGAGGCATCCAGAGGACGAAGCGCCCCGCAGCCGACGGGATGCCCGTCCGCGCGCGCGACGACGAACGCCGCTCTCGGCCGCTCCACATCCTCCGGATGGAAGCCGGCGCCTCCGTCCTCTACTTGATAAAGCGCGGCCAGCTCCGCGCTCAGTTCCTTGATCAATTGCTCCGAGTCCGCGCTGCGGACATCCTCCGCGGCAGCATGAATAGTCGGCATTTTCTCCATCCTCGCTCCCTTCATCTTGCGACCCGCTCCCCAAATGCAAAAAAGAGGCCAAGAAACAGGCGCACGATTCCGGGAATCGGCCTGCGTCTTGACCTCCGGCGGTCCGGCGGGTCCTATTGGTTAAGCCGATTATAGAGGCTGTCGTCCCCCCAGTCAACGAGACGCCCAATCGAAATTATCTATTCGATCTTAGGTTTTTCCTATTTCCTGTTTATCCACTCATTGACAGCCAATTGTATTACTACCATAATACAATTACGCAACAAAAAGCGGGTGAAAAATCGCGTGCTGAATATCCAGGAGCTAAAGCTGAACAACCGGGATCCCGTCTATCTGCAGGTCGTTAAATACGTGAAGCGGCAGATCCTGCTGCGCGCCGTTCAATCGGGAGACCGGATGCCTTCCCGCAGGGAAATCGCCTCTCTGCTGAACATCAATCCTAATACCGCGCAAAAAGCTTTCAAAGCCATGGAGGACGAAGGCTTCGTCCACACGAGCAGCACCTCCGGCAGCGTTCTTTACGTGGATGAAGCGATCTACCGCCGCATCGAGGAGGAACTGACCCGCGAGCTGGTTCGGTCGTTCGTCGAATCGGCCAAGGAGAGCCGCATGTCCTTGCGGAACGTCGTCGATCTGATCCAGGAATATTGGGACTAGCGGGGACATCATTATTTTGCGAGCGAGGTGGACATTCTGAAGGGCTTCTATCGTCTTCTCAATAGGGAGTTCGTCTCTTGGACCCCATTCTTGGCTTGCCTGCTGGCAGGTTCGCTTATTTTGCCGATCATGCTCATAAATTCAGCTATAACGGACGAATTCCGCAGCTCCTACCTTCAGCGTTACGAAGACTTATATGCCGCTTCGGGCAGCGAGCTCGTTTTTCTGATCGCGTTCGTTTTGCTCTGCCTGTACTTTCTGGTAACGATCTATGCTCGCTATTGGGGCAGCAAAAGCATTTATACGTATCTTACGCTTCCCGTCGGACGGCTTTCTCTCTACTGGAGCAAGTTGGCCGTTTTCGCCATCAGCTTGCTTCTTCTTATCGGCGAGCAATTCCTCGTCTATCGGTTAGGCTATTCGATAATGGCCGGTCGATTAAGCGGAATCCGGCTGTTGAACAGCGGTCTAACTTCCGAGGACATTAACTTCCTCATGAACAACGGCTTTTATCTCGCTCACGTTCGTTCGGAATTCTGCCGCATCCTGCTTCCCTTGGGCTTTAGCCGGCTTCTTTCGTCTCTATGCCTGTTCATGGTCATCTCCACGGGGCTTTATTACGGAGCGCTATGCGAGCGCAGCCGTAAATTCTATGGGTTTGTCCCCGTCGGAATCTCGGCGTACCTCGTCGTTCGCGTGCTCCTCTACCGGATGAACGAAGCCTCGCATGCCTTGAATCCGACCGGCTTGTACCCGAGCAGCCTGCTGCTGCTGGCGTTCGCCGTTTTCTTTATCGTTCACGGCAGCCGGATCATTCGCCGCGGAGCTATCGCTTAGAGAGGAGGAACGACCATGCCTTTCGTCAAAAAACACGCCGCCCTGCTCGCGCTCGCCGTCGCGGTCATTCTCGTGCTGGGCGCTGCCATCGACGTCGACGCGAGCAAGAACGGCGGAATCTTCTCCTTGAAGGATATCTCCGGCAGCCGCAAAGCTCTGGACGGCGTGACCATCAGAGGGGAACTGAGCGACGGTTATCAGCGGACGGAGTTTAAGCTTACGGATGGCCGATTGGATACGCACGCGAGCTGGAACGGGCAGCCGGAGTGGCTAGGGACTTCATGGACGATGAGAACCGGAAGCAAGACGATCCCTGGACGCTTCTATAATGTTCAGAACGAGGGAGGAGCCTTCAGCCTATCGTCCCATGATTCGGATGAGAGCGGCTCGAGCATCGGATTTTTCAAAGTGGCTCGCGTGAGTCCCCCCCTCTCTTTTCCTGAAGGAGTCCTTTATTCCAATCCGCTTAATTACGGAGTTGCCGTTATAGGAGAGCGGGTCTTCTACACGGTGCCCGCAGCCGCCGGAGTTAAAGGGAAAGGCATCATTTACGAGGTGAACTTCTACGACTGGTTCGGTTCGAACGGGATGCAGTCCGGTGAATTCGCGTCCCGCGCCGTCGTCGAGTATAGCCTGATCTCTGAGAAAGATTCCGATCGCGGCATCAGCGTGCTCGGCCTCGAGGCCGTGGGCGACAAGCTTGTCCTTCTGACCGAAGAAGACGAGACATTGCGCATCCGAAGCTATGACAGCGCAAGCGGGAGCCTGCTTGGAGACGCCCGGCTGCCGGACTTCCGCGCGGATATCCTTCCCACCAACAAAAGCTTCTATAGGGCGAGTTACCTATCGGATGCGGAAGAACAATCGAATCGGTTGCTCCTTCACTTTCAGAATCTCTCCTTGACTCGCCCTCTGCTGCTTAGCGTGAACCTAACCGACGGCGCGGAAGTGGAGACCGCTGTTCGGATGGAGCTAGGAGACGAACAGGAAGAGGACTCCTTCCAAGGTTTTACCTATGCGAGAGAACGAAACGGAAAGCTGTATGTCGTGAAAACGGTGCGGGAGATCAACGAGGATCTCCCCGGTTTCTACCGCTTAATGCTTCCTCTGCACGCCTACATCTACGTTTATGAAGACTCGAGGTTGATTTACCAAGGCGAATTCGTCACCGATCTGAACGACGATTCCATCGAGCTTGCGACCCGGCCCGATCCGTCGCGCGGGATCTCGGAGGATCCGATGAGATACCGGGCCTTCCGCAACCTCGCAATTGATTAATGGCGCAAGAAGGGAGAAACCCGCATGCTCGAACTCAAATATGTCGATAAACGCTACCCCGCTAGCCCGTCCAAGCTGTACGTCAACGAGCTCGCGATTCCTGCCGGGGAAATCGTCGGCATCCTCGGGGAGAACGGCAGCGGCAAAACGACCCTGCTCAAGACGATCATGGGGCTGGGAGAGATTCAAGGCGGCGAGGTTAGAATCGACGGGAGGCCCGTGACGGAGCAGTTCGATCGGATCGCGTTCATAACGGAAGAGGGAAGCTTCCTGCCGAACCTGAATCCGGTGCAGTACGGACGCTGGCTCGGGGAATTCTTCCCTCGGTTCGATCCTGCTTATTACGCGGAACTTCTCTATGACTACGAGCTCCCGGTCAGCCGGAAGATGCGGACTTTCTCCAAGGGCCAGAAGCTGCAGCTCGAGATCTGCGCCGGCCTGGCCAAGAGAGCCGATTACCTGATTCTCGACGAACCCTTCGTCGGCAAGGATATTTTCATCCGGCAGGAGTCGATCAAGCGGCTGATCTCCAGCCTGAACGGCGGCGAGACCGTGCTTCTGTCCACCCACCTGATCGACGAGATCGAGAACGTCATCGACCGGGCGGTCATTCTGGACAAAGGCCTCGTTGGAGCGGACGTCTACATGGACGAGATCCGGGAGCGCGGCCGGAGCCTGGCGGAGCTCATGGCCGAGGTTCGCCATTCCCGTCCCAAGATCCGCATGTCTTGGCCGACTTAAGTCCGGCGCATGTACGCTTTAACCGTCAGCGGAGCGAAGACGAGCACGATAACCGCCGCCCCGATAAGCGAGATGACGAGATCGCTGCCCGCCGTGCCCGAATTCGTCAGATCGCGGACGGCCGTAATCAGATGCGAGATCGGATTGATCTTGGCGAACCACTGCAGCCAATTCGGCAGCGTGTCGACCGGAACGAAGGCATTGGATAGGAAGGTGAGCGGGAACAGCACGAGCATCGAGATGCCCTGCACGCTGGAAGCGGTCCGGGCAATGACCCCGAAGAAAGCGAAAATCCAGCTTATCGCCCAGGAGCAGCCGATGACGAGAAGCGCGGCCAGAACCACGTTGCCTAAACCGCCGTCCGGACGATAGCCCATGATATACCCCATCGAGAACGTCAGCACCGTCGCGATCGTATAGCGGATCGTATCCGCCAGCAGCGCTCCCGCGAGCGGCGCGATCCGGGCGATCGGCAACGACTTGAAGCGGTCGAAGACGCCTTTGTCCATGTCCTCTCTCAGTTGGACTCCCGTGACGATGGAAGTCGTGATGACCGTCTGGACCAGAATGCCCGGAATGATGACCGGCAGGTACGAAGCCACGTCTCCCGAGATCGCCCCGCCGAAAATATAAGTGAACATCAAGGTGAAAATGATCGGTTGAAGCGTAACGTCGAACAGCTGCTCCGGGGTGCGCCGGATTTTCAACAATCCTCGATAGGCCATCGTCAGCGAGTTGCGGATCGATTGCATGAGACTCGTGCGGTTTCTCAGCTTCCGCCCCGTTTGATAAGTGGTTCCCGCGCTCATCCTGCCGCCTCCTTCTTCTTAGCCAAGCCGCCTGCTTCCGGTTCTTCTTCCTCCGGCACTCCGTGCCCCGTGATCGTGAGGAACACTTCGTCCAAGGTCGGCTTCTGAACGCTCATCTCGGCCAGGCGGATGCCCGATTCGCGCAGGGCGATCAGCAGATCGGTCACGCGGTCGGCGTCGTCCATCGGCGCGGTGATTTTGCTCGCTTCCGGGGAGACGCTGGACGGAACCTGCAGCACTCTCTCGACGATTTGGCGCGCGCGCTCGATGTCGAGCGGCTTCTGAGGCCGCAAGTGCAGCGACGAGGTGCCGACGGAAGCCTTCAGTTCGTCCGCGGTCCCTTCGGCGACGACGCGCCCGCGGTCGATGACCGCGATCCGGTCGGCCAATTGGTCGGCTTCGTCGAGATATTGCGTCGTCAACAGCACGGTCGAGCCGGTCTTCACCAGACGGCGAATCGTGTCCCACATCTGGTTCCGCGTGCGCGGATCGAGTCCGGTCGTCGGTTCGTCGAGGAAGATCAGCGGCGGCTGCGCGATCAGGCTGGCCGCCAGGTCGAGCCGGCGGCGCATCCCGCCGGAGAAGTTCTTCAGCGGCCGCTTCGCCGCTTCGGTTAGGCCGAATTCCTCCAGCAGCTCCGCCGCCTTCCGCTTCGATTCGGCTCGCCCCAAGCCGAGCAGCCGGGAGAAGATAATCAGGTTCTCCGTCGCGCTCAGCGACTCGTCGACCGAAGCGTATTGCCCCGTCACGCCGATCAGCTGCCGGACGATCTGCGATTCCTTCATCACGTCATGGCCGAAAATCCGGGCCGAGCCTCCGTCCGGTCTCAGCAAGGTGGCGAGCATTCGGATCGTCGTCGTTTTGCCCGCTCCGTTCGGCCCCAGCACTCCGTAAATCGTTCCCGCCCGAACCTTCAGGTCCACTCCGTCCACGGCCCGGTTTTCCCCGAACAGCTTGACTAGCCCGTTGGCCTCCACGGCCCATTCGCCATTTGTCATTCCGTTCCCTCCACACTCTCTATTCGTTAACCGGTTATGGAGGAATCCTATCGTTCGATTATTAACTGAATATGAATTAAAAAAGACAGATCGAGATCGGCGGACCGAATCTCGTCTGTCTTGGTTAACCCTTATCGCTACGGCTGCTCCATTCTGTCGAATAACAGCTTGGCCAGGGTCGTCTTCGTCATTCTCCCGACGACCTCCAGCTTGGACGCTCCGGCTTCCGCGCCGGCTGCCGCCTCCTCCGCGCTCATCGGTTGAACGACCGGCAAGCTGTCCACTTCGTGCGCGATCATCTTCCTCAAGGCCTCGCGAATCGTATCCTCTGGAAACGCCGTCACCACGTTCGGGTACCGGGTCATGACCATGCCGAGCAGCACGTTCCCCGCCTGCGCGTTCCCCAAGGTCACCTTAAGCAGATCCTTGCGGGAAACGACCCCGACCAGGGCTTTGGCGGAATCGACGACGAAGAGACTGCCGACGTTCTCCAGGAACATGGCGACGACCGCATCGCTGACGGTGGCCGTTTCGCGCAGGACGACCGGAATTCCCATGACCTCGCGAACCTTGATCCCTGCGATCGAATCCGCTTCCGAATGCTCCTTCTTGACCATGCTTCCTAGAAAATACCCTACCTTCGGCTTGGCATCGATATAACCCAGCATGACCAATAAACCGAGATCGGAGCGGATCGTAGGACGGGTTACCCCGAGCTGCTCCGCGATCTGCTCCCCCGTTATCGGAGCATGCTTCCGTACCAGATCGACAATCTCCAATTGACGGGATGACAGTTCGATCGTTGTTCCCTCCCGTTGCGCCCGTTGCGGCCATCCATTTCTCTCCATTGTAACCGAAATGGACCTGCTTTCACACCACTTTCGCCGCCGGGGAGTCGAACGCATTCGATCGTCATCCGATTCTATCCGATTCTATTCGCGCTCGTCCTCACGATCTGCCCCCCGGCATTCCGGCTTGCCGCAAATCCCCGAAATCTTCTTGTAACCGTTCGTCGGAAGCGTATGCATGACTTCGCCGCACACCTTGCAGATGACGACTCCCAGCTCGTTCGCCGCCGGAGCGGCATCGGTCACGCCGTGATAGTTAAGCATGTTTTGTCCTCCTCATGGTTAGCGTATTCGGTCTTGCGACGCGGATTCTTCCGCTTTTTCCGGTTCTTCCGGTTCCTCCGATCCCTGCGTTCACGATCCGCCTCCTCCTTAAATAGTATGTCATAATTATAATTATTACTCATTTATAACGCAATATATCGGCTGATAAGAAGTTTTTATGACTCATATATGTATTTACAAACCATATTAAGCAGCTTACATTTGCAATAGCGAAGCAGATATCCTAGCCTGAAGTATTGCCTTCACGACTCGTCCTTGGGTAGACGGTTGTCATCCTTCTTGTCCCAACCGTATGACAGCTGCGGCTAACGGAACTCACAGCCCTTATTTTCCTGAAATGGAACCGTTTTGAATTCTAACGGAACCACGAGACGTTATTTTTTCGCAATCGCTCGAATTGGACGGTTTTGACCTGAATAAGGGCTTCAGGTTCCGTTAAAATCGTAAAAGCGCCATTTTGCTTGAAATAAGGGCTCTGCGTTCCGTTACACTGAGAAACGTGCCGCGTTCCAACTGTTGTGTATATAGAAAAGCCCCGCCTCTTATTTGGCGGAGCAAGGAAACTAGCAATGAGAAAATGCGATAAGCCTTATACGGCAGTGATAGTCTAATGAATAATCGCTTCAGCCAATAACCGGGGATGCCTAAATAGACTCATTCCGCCTTTCCTTTCTACTCCAGCAGCGATTCCGCGGCGAGCGCCAGAAACACCTTGCCGGCATCGAGCAGCGCTCTCTCGTCGAAGTCGAACCGGGGGTGGTGATGAGGGTAATGCGTCCGTTCCTCGTCGTTGCGGGCTCCGACGTGAATGAACGCTCCCGGCTTGCGCTCCAAATAATAAGCGAAGTCCTCCGCGCCCATCACGGCCGGAAGCTCGACGAAAGCCTCGGCTCCGAACAGGCGGCCGACCGTCTCGCGCACGCGGGCAGCCCCTTCCTTCGGATTCACGAGCGGCGGGTAGCCGTTCAAGTAATCGATCTCCGCCCGGGCGTGGGCGGATTCGCAAATCCCTTGAACAGCATGGCGGATCTCCTTCTCCACCTGGCTCCTCACCTGCTTGTCGAAGGTCCGGACCGTTCCTTCGAGCTTGGCCGTATCGGCGATGACGTTAAACGCCGTTCCCGCCTGGAACACGCCCACGGTGATCACGACGGGCTGAAGCGGATTGACCCTGCGGCTGACGATCTGCTGGAGGCCGCTAACGACTTGGCTGCCGACGACGATCGAGTCGATCGCATCGTGCGGCCGCGCCCCGTGCCCGCCTTTGCCGCGGATCGTAATCCCGAACGCGTCGACGGCCGCCATCGCGGAGCCTTCCTTCAGGCCGATCCGGCCGTAAGGAACCTCGGACGAAACGTGGATGCCGTACACCTCGTCGACTCCGTCCAGAGCTCCGTCCTCGATCATGAATTTAGCCCCTCCGGGGGGCTTCTCTTCCGCATGCTGGAAAATAAAAACGATATTCCCGTTCAGCTCTTGCCGGAACCGGCTGAGCACCTTCGCTACGCCGAGCAGCGTCGAGGTATGGCCGTCATGCCCGCAAGCGTGCATGACGCCCGGCACCGTCGACTTGTACGGCGTCTCCTTCTCGTCCTGGATCGGCAGGGCGTCGAAGTCGGCGCGGAAGGCGAGGGTCGGTCCCGGCGCTCTTCCCCGAAGAAAACCAAGAACGCCGCCGCCTCCCACGTTCGTCCTCACTTCGATTCCCTCCAGGGAGCGAAGGCGATCCGCGATGAACGCCGACGTTTTCCGCTCCTCGAATGACAGCTCGGGGTGCTGATGCAGATACCTGCGCACACCGATAAGCTCGCTTTCTTCCTTCTCCAGTTCTTCAATCCACGTATCCAGCAGACTTGCGGACATATCCTTGCCTCCTTCATCGCTTGCATAAATCAGAGCGGGTAATGACAGGCCGCGACGTGCTCCGAGCCGATCGTTCTAAGCTCCGGCTCCTCCTCCTTGCACCTGGCCGTGGCCAGCGGACAGCGCGTGTGGAAGCGGCAGCCGGACGGAGGACGGGCCGGAGACGGGATCTCCCCTTGCAGCGCGATCCTCTCTCGCTTCGCCCCGATGTCCGCGCTCGGAATGGAGGCGATGAGCGCCTTCGTATACGGATGCGCCGGACGAAGGAACAGCTCGCGGCTCGGCGCGATCTCGACGAGCTTGCCCAGGTACATGACGCCGATTCGATCCGACAGATGGCGAACGACTTGGAGGCCGTGGGCGATGAACAGGTAGGTCAGCCCAAGCTTCTCCTGCAGCTCCTGAAGCAGGTTGACGACCTGCGCCTGCACCGAGACGTCGAGCGCCGATACCGCTTCGTCGGCCAGAACGAACTTCGGGCTCAGCGCGATCGCCCGGGCGATGCCGATGCGCTGACGCTGCCCTCCCGAGAATTCGTGGGGATAGCGGTTCGCATAGGAAGCGTCAAGACCGACGGATTCGAGGAGCCGGGCGACGCGCTCCTTCTTCTCGGATGCGGTCAGCCTCTCGTGGACGCGCAGCGGTTCTCCGATAATGTCGCCGACGTTCCATCGCGGGTCAAGCGAGCCGTACGGATCCTGGAAAATCATCTGCATGTCCTTGCGGACCTCGCGAAGGGCCGCCCCCCTCAGCCCGGTCAGCTCCCGGTCGCCGAAGCGGATCCGGCCGGCCGTCGCCTTCTCCAGCTGCAGCAGCACCCGGCCCAAGGTCGACTTGCCGCTTCCCGATTCGCCCACGAGACCGAACGTCTCTCCCCGGCGGATCGCGAAGCTCACGTCGTCCACGGCCCGAATATGGGCGCGCGCACGGCCGGGCAAGCTGCCCTTGAGCCGGTAAAACTTGCGCAAGCCGCTTACCTGGAAGAGGTCGGGCGATGCTTCCGGCGATTCGAATGGAGACGCCGACGGATTCTTCTCTGCGAGGATCAACTTCTCCGAGAGCAACTCGATTTCCTGCCTGGCCGATCCTTTCTCCGCATTCGTCGCCGTCAGCAGCTTATCCGTATGCCAGCATGCCGCCGCTCTGCCGTTCCGGGAGATGAGCGGAGGGGCTTCGTTCCGGCACTTGTCCGAAGCGAACGGGCATCTCGGGTGGAACAGGCATCCGTCCGGCAGCGCGGACAGGCTCGGGATCGAACCGGCGATGGAACGCAGCTTCTCCCCTTTCTCCGTGTCCAACGCGGCGACGGAGTCCAGCAATCCCCGCGTATAAGGATGATGGGGCCGCGCGAACAGCTCCGCCGCGGGCGCCTGCTCCGCCACCCTTCCTGCGTACAAGACGACGACCCGGTCCGCGATCTCCGCGGCGATGCCCAGATCGTGCGTAATCAGCAGAATGGACATGCGGAACTCTTCCTTCAGCTCCTGCAGCAGCTGCAGAATCTGCGCCTGGATCGTGACGTCGAGGGCGGTCGTCGGCTCGTCCGCGATGAGCAGCTCCGGGCCGCAGGACAAGGCGAGCGCGATCATCGCGCGCTGGAGCATCCCGCCGGACAGCTCGCCCGGGTACTGCTTCATCCGGATGCGCGGCTCCGGAATGCCGACCCGGGCCAGCAGCGATACGGCATGCTCCCATGCCTCCTTCTTGGATCTCGTTTCATGCCGGCGAATCGTCTCGACGAGCTGATAACCGATCGTGTACACCGGGTCGAAAGCGGCCATCGGCTCCTGAAATACCATTGCCATCTTCTTGCCGCGAAGGGAACGAAGCTCGTTCTGGGACAGGGCGGTCAGATCGAGACCGTCCAGCCGGATGCGGCCGCCCGCGATGCGGCCGTTCTCGTAGTCGAGCAGCCTCATGACCGCTTTGGAGGTGATGGTCTTCCCGCTCCCCGATTCTCCGACGAGACAGACGGTCTCCCCTCTGCGTATCGTCAGGGACACCTCGCTGAGCGCCCGCAGCAGCCCTCTCCTCGTATGAAAGTCGACAGACAGATCGTTGATCTCCAGAAGTCGCTCCACGTCCGATCCCTCTTTTCCCCAATGCTGTTAAGCTTCCTTCCTCTTCGGATCCAAGCGGTCCCGCAGCCAATCTCCGAGAATGTTGACGGCCAGGACAAGCAGCGTAATCGCCAGTCCCGGGAACGTGCAGATCCACCAAGCTACCGTCAGATAGCCCCTCCCTTGGGAGAGAAGGGTGCCCCAATCCGGAATCTCCTTGAGCAGGCCGAGTCCGAGAAAGCTGAGTCCCGATCCCGCCAGAATGGAGCTTCCGATTCCGAGCGTCGCCATCACGAGCAGCGGGGACAGGGAATTGGGAAGCACGTGACGCCGAAAAATCCCGAAGCGCGACACTCCGATCGAGCGGGCCGCCGTAATGTACGGCCTTCCGTTAATGCTCATCGTTTGCCCCCGCATGACCCTGGCATAGCCGGGAATGGCGCTGCTTGCGACGGCTAAGACGATGTTCGTCAAGCTCGGACCCATGGCGGCGGCGATGGCCAGCGCCAGCAGAATGCCCGGAATCGTCATCAGCGTATCGATAATTCTCATCAGAATCGTATCGAACCATCCCCCGATATACCCCGACAGAGCGCCGATCGTCCCGCCGACGAGCCCTCCGACCACGACCGACATCAAGCCGATGAACAGCGAATCGCGGCTTCCGTAGACGACCAGGCTGAACACGTCTCTTCCGAAGTAGTCCGTGCCGAACGGATGGGCGGCGCTTGGTGCCTGCATCAGGCTGTCCGCCAGCATCTCCGTAGGGGAATAGGGCGCGATCCACTGCGGGGCGATGGCGCATAACGCGATAAACGCGATAACGGCAACGGCTCCCGCCACGAATAGCCGGGATAATTCGAACCGCCGCCCGGACGAACGAAGCGCGGGCAGCTCCCACTTCCGCTTCTGCAGCACGGCCTTCGCCGTTGCCGATTCCCTCATCCAAAACTCCTCCTTACGCAGCGCGCCTGACGCGCGGATCGATGTACGAATACGAGATATCGACAAGCAGGTTCACTAGAACATAGACGATAGCCGAGAACACGATAACGCCTTGCACGACCGGCAAATCCTTCGCCAGGATGGCGTCCGCGACAATGCGGCCGATCCCTTGCCTGGAGAAGACCGTCTCGATGACGACCGCGCCCGCGAGCATCTCCCCGACCAGCATTCCGATCATCGTCACGGCCGGGATAAGCGCATTGCGCAAGGCGTGCCGGTACATGACCGACCTCTCGGACAATCCCTTGGAACGAAGCGTCACGATAAAATGCTCGTTCACCACTTCCAGCATGCTGTTGCGAACCATCCGGACGATGAACCCCGCGCCGATCAGCCCGAGCGTCGCCGCGGGCAGCACGAGCGTTCTCCAGCCGTCCGACCCCATCGCCGGCAGCCAGCCGAGATGGACCGAGAAGATCAGCAGCAGCAGAATTCCCGACCAGAACGTCGGCATCGAGATTCCCAGCAAGCCCACGATCCGGGCGACGACGTCGATCCATCGGTTCCGGTGAACGGCGGACAGAACGGCAAGCAGCACCCCGGCGACGACGGACAGGAGGGCGCTGGCGGCGGCAAGGGCTAACGTGGCCGGAAAATGCTCGACGATCTTCGGAAGCACCGGCTCGGAGTTGAGCAGCGACTTGCCGAAATCGCCCTGCAGCAGCTTGCCGAAATAGTCGGCAAGCTGTACGTACAGGGGCCGATCGACCCCAAGCTGATGGCGAAGGCTCGCGATCTGCTCGGGAGTGGCGGAGGAGGGATCGATCAAGGAGTCGACCGGATCCCCGGGAAGCAAATACATGATGACGAAGACAAGCAGGGAGGAACCCGCGACGACGAGCAGCGAAGACAGCGCCCTGCCGAGGATCGCTCGAACCATGGCTGCCACCTCTTTTCCGTCCTTATTTCTGAATGTACACGCCGCCGAACTGCGGATAGCCCACCGAGTCGAACGCAAGGCCCTTCACCGAGTTGGAAGCCGCTACCGTATACGGGAACACGTAGATCGGAAGGATAACGACATTGTCCTTGATGAACTGCTGAACGTTCTTGTAAATCTCCGCCCGCTTCGCTTCGTCCTTCTCGACGGCCCCTTGTTCCAGCCATTGGTCGAGCTGCGGATCGGACACGTGCGCCAGGTTGCCGAGCGCCCCGGGAGCGGCGGTATGGTAGAACTGGTATAAGGCGTTCGGATCGACGTTCACTTGGCTGTTGCCGTAGATATCGTAGTCGTCGTTCTTGAATACTTTCGTCAGAACGTCTTTCGTGATTTCGACATCGACTTGGATGCCGATCTTCTTCAGCTGCTGTTGAACGATAACGGCGATGTCGTTGCGTTTCTCGCGGTTCGGGGATCCGTCGACGTAATGAAGCGTGAGCTTCTTGCCGTCCTTCTCCCGGATTCCGTCCGCGCCGACGGTCCAGCCCAGCTCGTCGAGCAGTTGGCCCGCTTTGGCCGCGTCCGGCTGAACCGAGTTCTCCAGCGAAGCGTCGTAGCCGAAGATGCCCGGCGTCAGCGCGGACCAAGCCTGCTGGTAAGTACCCAGATACAGCGTCTTGACGATCGTTCCCACGTCGACGCCGTATTGAAGCGCTTGACGGGCTTTCAACTCGTTCCAAGGCTCTTTGTTCTGATTGATGAACAGCGTGTACGGCAGGCCGCCGGTGTCGGCTTGCAGCAGCTGGAAGTTCGGATCGCTCTTCAGCGCGACGATATTCTGCGGCGGGACGGTCTCGGCGGCCAGCACCTGCTTGCTCTGGACGCTTCCGATCCGCGTCGCTTCCTCCGGAACGATCTTGAACGTGATCTTATCCAGATAGGCGGGTCCTTGGTTGCTGACGGTCTCCGGCCCCCAATGGTAGTCGGGGTTGCGTTCGACCGCGATCTCGGCGTTCTCCTCCCACTTGACGAACCTGAACGGACCGGTGCCGACCGGGTTCTTGCCGAACTGATCGCCGTACTTCTTCGCCGCCGTCGGCGAGACGATCGCCAGCGTCGATTGGGTCAAGTTGACGAGGAACGCCCGGGAGGGAGAGGCAAGGTTGAGCTTGATCGTATAGTCGTCGATAATCTCGGAGGAGGTATACGGCGACAGCGCTGCGGCGGAATTGCCCGCCGCCGTGCTCGGATCCAGAATGCGGTCGAACGTGAACTTGACCGCTTCCGCGTTGAACGGGGTGTCGTCCTGGAATTTCACGTCCTGCCGAAGCTTGAACGTATAGCTGAGCCCGTCGTCGGACACGGTCCACTCCGTGGCCAGCCATGGCTTGATCTCGTTGTTCTCGTCCTTGACGACCAGGTTGTCGAAGATCGTCCGGTAAACCCGGGACGCGACCGCAAGGCCGCTCCGGCCCGGATCGAGCGTATCGGGAGAGGTGGCGAGCGCGTACGTCAGCTCTCCTCCCTGAACCGGCGTCTCCGCCGAAGCCTGCCCGGCGGAGGGAGCGGCCGAAGACGCCTCCGCCTCCCCTCCCGAAGCGCCGTTATTGTTGCCGCCGCTTCCGTTATTGCCGCCGCCGGCGCAAGCCGACAGGACCAGCGCGACCGCGAGCAGTAATGTCGCGGCGCCCGAATAGGAATTCCTTCGTCTCATCGCTTAGCACTCTCCGATCCGCCGCTCGCGACCGGCTGCTTGGCGTAGCGGTTGACCGGGAAGCTCAGCCCCAGATTGCCGCGCAGCGTGTCATGCTCGTATTCGGTGCGGTAAAGCCCGCGCTCTTGCAGGATCGGAACGACGAGCTCGACGAAGTCGTTCAGCCCGTTCGGAACGTTCGAGCCGATGATGAAGCCGTCCGCCGCTCCCGCCTCGAACCATTCCTGGATCCGGTCGGCGACCTGCTCCGGCGTGCCGATGAAGTCGCCTCTCGGCGTCGTGGAGCGGATCGCGACCTGGCGAAGCGTCAGATTATGCTCCTTCGCCTTCGCCTTGATCCGGTCCGTCGTGCTGCGGAAGCCGTTCGAGCCGAGTTCGCCGAGCTCCGGGAACGGCTCGTCGAGCGGATACTGCGTAAAGTCGTGATGGTCGAAGAAACGGCCCAGGTATTGCAGCGCGTCCTCGATGGACCCGAGGTTCGCCGTCTCCTCGTACTTGCGCTCCGCTTCTTCCGCCGTCCGGCCGACGATCGGCCCGATGCCCGGGAAGATCAGGACGCTGTCCGGAGAACGGCCGTATTCCGCGGCCCGGCGCTTCACGTCCGCGTAGAACCGCTTCGCTTCTTCCAGCGTTTCGTGGCCGGTGAACACCGCGTCCGCCGTCTTGGCCGCCAGGTTCTTCCCGGAATCCGAGGAGCCGGCCTGGAACACGATCGGATGGCCCTGCTTCGAGCGGGCGATATTCAGCGGGCCCGCCACGGAGAAGTGCTTGCCCTTATGATTAAGGCGATGGAGCTTCTCCGGATCGAAGAACACTCCGCTCTCCTTGTCTCGTACGAACGCGTCGTCCTCCCAGGAATCCCACAAGCCCTTCGCGACCTCGAGGTACTCCTCGGCGATCTCGTACCGGGTCGAATGGTCGGGATGCGCTCCCTTGTTGAAGTTGGACGCGGCGCCTTCGCCCGGAGAAGTGACGACGTTCCACCCGGCGCGGCCTCCGCTTATATGATCCAAGGAAGCGAATTGCCGGGCTACCGTGAACGGTTCGCTGTAGGAGGTGGACAGCGTGCCCACCAGCCCGATGTTGGAGGTGATCGCAGCCAGGGAAGACAGAAGAGTGACCGGCTCGAAGCGATTCAGGAAGTGCGGGATCGCCTTCTCGTTGATGAATAAGCCGTCCGCGATGAAGACGAAGTCGAACTTGCCCTCCTCCGCTTTCCGAGCCTGACCTTGGTAATAGGAAAAGTTGATGCTGGCGTCCGACTGGATCTCGGGATGCCTCCATGCCGATACGCTGGACCCTACCCCGTGAATGACCGCTCCCAATCTCAGCTTGCGTTTTACCGTCATATGTCCCACTCCTCATCCCTTATCGTTAGTTAATTCCCTGTATTCTGGTATGAATTATATTTATTTAATTGCTACTATAAGGGATGCGGAAGCCGATTGGTTATAGAAGAATTGAATCGAACGATATAAAAGAACTATGCGTGCAGCAAAAAAGACCGATGATCGCTCATCGGTCCTTTAAGCTCGTCATGCGAAATCGAACTACGTCCAGCCCCAGAAGAACCCGTCCCGGTCCCAAGCGATCCGGCCGCGGTGCAGCTTGCGGAACGCCTTCTTCACTTCCTTCTCGAGGGAGGCGTTGCCCGCCTCGTTCACGAACACGAATTGCTCGCCGAAGTTCTCCTTCACGTAAGCGATGGCCTCCTCCTGGCGCAGCATTCCGCGCTCGCGGATCTCGTTAACCATCCATTCCGCCACCTGCTGGGCGGTTGTCTCCATTGGCATCGGCGAATCCTCCTAACGGCCTCACGCTCGGGTGAAGCCTTCCTCCTCCAGGTACTCGACCGCTTCCCGATACGAATCGAAGACGCCGTCGAGATTGAGGCCCGCGTAAACGTACCACATGCCGCCCAGCCCCTCTTCCTCGTCTTCGAGCTTCAGCTCCAGCGTCTGCTTCTTGTCGTTGATCCAGCGCTCTTCCTTGGAAGGCTTGGCCGTAGAAGCCGCCGCCTCTCCTCCGAGAGACAGGGAAGCGATCGACTTCGCGACGAGCTCGCGGAATTCCTCCGCCCCGTAGTCCCGGATGCTGACCATTCCCTTGTCGTCGGCCTTGCCGTCGAACTCCCGAAGCCGCCCGACGTAGACGAACCCGTTCCCGTTCCGATGCAGATGATACACGACCGTTTTCTTTTCGAAAGCGCTGCCTTCATAATGATAATTCACGCGTCCCATGGACACGTCCTTGCGCGCGAGCTCGGCGAACGAATCCGCGATGGCGAGCTTCTCTTCGAAACTAAGCATTCCAGTCCTCCATTGTCCCGATGAACGGGAATCGATTGGTTGCCGTCATTATAACACAAAGAGAGCCGACAACCGTCAGGCTGTCCGCTCCCTCTGTCCGGGGCCTATTATTCGAAGGATTTCAACGGAATGACGAATTCCTGAATGCCCGCCGCATACGGCAAATATTCATATTGCTGGAACGCGATGACGAGACCGTTATGATTGAGATAGAACGGACGATCCGGTTCGATCGTCTCGAACGGAGCGATCAGGTCTTGATCCAGCCCTCTCGACTTCAACTGGGCTTTGATGGCGTTATTGATAATCGACACGTAATTCGGGTTGCCCTTCGCCGCTTCCTTCAAAGTCAGTAGGCTGCCGGTGGCCAAATCGAACGTATAGGGCACTCTGAGGGTACCTCCATGCGCCCCTCCCGAGTAGACATAGTAGTCCACATAGAGGCTGAGGAGCCCCTGCTCGTTATAGGATACCGTGTAGGTGCCGCTGAACTCCACGGCCCATTCGCCGGTTTGGCTAGCCGCCTCCAGGAGCTGCTTCTTGCCCGCCTCCGCTTGGGACTCCGCTTCTTGCTTCAGATAGTCGTTGATCTTCCGCTGGGCGGCTTCGCTTGCCAGGCCCGTCACGCGCGGATAGTTCACGGACAGCTCGAGCCGCTTCGCCGCGTCGTTATACGAGATGCTCCCCGTCTCGATTCCGACGGCGTTCTCTTCGAGCTTCGTGATCTCGATTCCCTTGCTCGTGGAATTATAAACGATCTCGTACCCCATGCGCTCCAGCAGAAAACGCAAAGGAAGATAAGTCGAGTCGTTGTTGACGATCGGAGGAAGCCCGTAGATCTTCTGTCCGTTAAGCGTCATATCCCCCGACTTGAGCCCGAGAACGAGCTTTCTTCCGTTGCCTTCTACCGTGACCGAATCGTCCGCTTTGTTCCATGCCGTGCGAAGCCCGAGCTTATCGTTCAGCATTCTAAGCCCGACATAGGTCGTATCGTAAGAGTTCAATACCGAAATATTGGACGAGACGCCGCCTATGACGAACGACTGTTTCAAGGTTTTGTAAGGAGCATCCGCCGAAGCCTGGCCCATCGCGCCCATCCATAAGGTTGCCGATAACGATAGAGCCAATGCGAATGGAATCGCCTTTTTAGCCGCTTTTTTCTTGTTTGCCCATTGATCTCCGATGACAGCGCGCATCCTCATCCATCTCCCTTTGCAGTAACGCTTATTTAACCATTAGACGGAGGAATTCGGGTCTCGGTTCAATGGTTCTTTCTGCCACTATCTTGGACAAAATCGGGAGTTTAGACGCACCTAAGATCAATGACTGCCTCCAAGCGGGCAACCGCCATGGTCAGCCCCGAGCCTTAACCTTCTTCGAATCCGTCTTGCCGTTCTCTTCCTCCATAAAAGCCATATGCCCGAAGCCCCAACCGCACATGTCGGTCAGGATCGAACTGAGGGTGCTCCCATGCTCGGATAGGGAATATTCGACTTTGGGCGGAACTTCGGGGTAGACCGTACGAATAATCAACCCGTCTTGTTCCAACTCCCGAAGCTGATTGGCCAGCATGCCCTGCGTCACCTTCGGAAGTTTCCTTCGCAATTCCCCGAACCGCTTGGTCCCCTCATTCAGCAGAATAAACAAGATAAGAGGCTTCCACTTGCCACCGATAACCTGAAGCGTCGATAGGATTCCCTGCGTTCTGACGGTTTTGCCGTTGTCCCTCTCCAAGCTCTCATCTCCCGTCCGGTAATCGATGGTTTCATTTTACCAAAAATCCTTCGGCGCCAGGAGTACTCCCCTGAAAAGGACCTAGTACGTTTCTCCGTACTAGTACGATAAATATGCGTACTTCTCAATCGGCGGGATCTCCCCGATAATGGGAAACGAATCAAGGCTTACGAAAAGTAAGGGAGGAGTACATCGATGAATATCATGGTCATTTCCGCGCATCCCGATTTAAGCAGGTCGCGGGCGAACCGGACCTTAGCGAAGAAGCTGAAGGAAGAAAAGAACCTCCTGTACCGGGATCTCTATACGGAATATCCGGACTGGCATATCGATGCGCAGAAAGAACAACGGCTGCTGCTGGCTTACGATCGGATTGTGCTGCAATTCCCCTTGTACTGGTATAGCTGCCCGCCGCTTCTGAAAAAATGGTTCGACGACGTGTTTACCTTCGGTTGGGCTTACGGAACGGGGGGCGACCGCTTGAGGGGAAAAGAGTTCATGATCGTAACGGCGGCCGGAGGCACGGCCGAATCCTACCGGTCGGGAGGAGATAACGAGTTTACGATCAGCGAGCTGCTCAGGCCCATTCAGCGCACGATTACCAAGTGCAACGGGACTTATCTCCCCGTATTCGTCACCTACAATGCCGATAAAGGGACGGACGACTACCTCGCCGCCGAAGCGGAACGATTGTCTGAGCTCATCCGCCGGCCGATCGAAGCGCTAGCACATTAAGTTGCCGGACTAGCTCCTTCGACAACTGCGGCTTACGGAAGTGACGGCCCTTATTTGCCCTAAATGGAGTCGCTTTGAATTCTAACGGAAGCTAGAGACGTTATTCTTTCGTAATCGCCTCGATTGGATGGTTTTTAATCGAAATAAGGGCTGTAGGTTCCGTTAAAATCGTAAACGAACCATTCTGTGCCATATAAGGGCTCTACGTTCCGTTAAAATACGACAAGGCACGGAAGGTCGTTATCCCCACCTTCCGTGCCTGTTGTCTTACGAATAAACTCGAATCTCGACCAGCTCCGCGCAGGCCGCTCCGTTCGTCTCCGCGACGACGACGCGCACGGCGTCCGCGGCGACGGCTTCGCCCAGCGCATGGCGCACCGTCCGGCGGCGGTTGCCGTCCGCCGAAGCGATCGTCTTCCACTCGCCGGCGACTCTCGCTTCTACCCGGTACGCCTTCGCCAGCTCCGGAATGACCTCGAACGGGGTCCGGTGGTGATGCAGATTGATCAGGTCCTCGTTGACGTCGTCGTTCCACGTAACCCGAACGTCCCGAAGCTCGACCGGACGATCCCAGCTCAGCTCCAACCACTCTTCGCCGCCGTCGGTAAGCGGCTCGGACACCCACATTTGCGGGCCGCCGTAAGGCCGCTTATAGCCGCCAACGGCTTTGGTCGGCTCATAGGCGGACGTTGCCGAGCCCGTCCGGAAGCAGAACGGCCTGCGCACGAGCTTCTTCATGCTCCAAGCGACGACGAGCTGGCTGTCGTCCTTATCCTCCAGGTCCTTAACCGCGTTAAGAACGGCTTTGTTCTCGAAGGCAAGCACTCCCGTGAACGGCTCCTCCGACTGGTACAGCCGTACCTTCTCGTTAGCCCTTACGATAACGAACGCGTTCTGCGCCCGATCCGGCTTCCATTCCAGGTCGAACGCGACCCATCGGTTCGATCCGGCAGCCACCGATGCGACGGCGCTCGCTACCGGCCGATGCGGAACATAATTCTCCGGCCGTCCCGTGTCCCACAGCTCGACGGTCAGCTCGGTGTTCGAATCCGCGTCGACCAGCAGCTCCAACCCCTTAAGCTCCGGATCGACCGGGAACAGAATGGCCGCGTCCTGCGTGAGCGGATACGAAGCGGCGCCCTGCTCCACCGCGATCCGGGTCCTTGTCGAGGAAGCCCGCACCTTCGCCTGCCGAGCCAAATCCTCTGCATCCTCGTTAGCCACTCCTACGATCGAAGCGTCCTGCTTCAGCATCGTCTGCTGCAGCCGGCCGAGCTCCTTCTCGTGAACCTGGCGAGGCGTAAGGCCAAGCTCCGCGCAGATGGCAGCCGCCGTGCCCGCCGCTTCGCCCATGACGGCGCAGGTCGCCATGACCCGCGTCGTGCCGAAAGCCACGTGCGTGGCGCTCACGTTCCGGCCGGCGAACAGCATGTTCGAGACGTTCGCCGAGTAGAGCGAACGGTACGGAATGTGGTAGATGCCGTCGGCGTGCATATGCTTCGAGCCGCTCTCCGCCGCGTACATTCCTTGCGGAGGGTGCAGGTCGATCGACCAGCCTCCGAAGCCGATCCGGTCGCGGAACGGCTGCTGCCCGATGATGTCGTTCTGGTTCAGCACGTAGTCCCCGACGAAGCGGCGATACTCTCTTTTGCCGGGAATCGATCCGACCCACTCGAGCGTCATCGTCTCCGCGTCGAACTGGCCGGAGTTCTTGATATAATCCCAGATGCCGTAAATGACCGACCAGAGCTCGTCGCGAATGCGCTCGTTGTCGTGGACCGTGTCCAGCTCGCCGCCCCACTCGATCCACCAATAATGACAACCGGAATCCCCGCTGCGGATAACTCGCTTGATCGGGATCGGGGTCTGAGTGATGTCCTTCGCAAAGCTAGGGGGCACGAATTTGACCGGCCTGCCGGCATCCTGCGTGTAGAAAAGCAAGGTGCTGCCGAGCGTGATGTCGTCCGCCGTCTCCGGCGCCCACTCCTCGCCGTACTCGTGCGACGCCTCGCGCCCCAGCCGATACTTCGCGCCCGCCAGGAACCCGACGAGTCCGTCGCCCGTGCAATCGAGGAAGATGGGGCTTTCGTATCGAATTCTTCGTTCCGAGCCCATCATCCAGCCCGTCACCGACAGGATGCGGCGATCGTCCTCGCCGCCTTCCGCTTCCACCTCGTGCACGTCGGTGTTCAGGAACAGCCGGATGTTCGGCTCCGCCCGCACCGTCTCCAGAACGACCAGGTCCCATAGATAAGGGTTGCCTTCCGGATTGCGGTACTGGTTCTCCACGAACATCTCGCCCATGATGCCCGTCTCCCGGGCGTACCGGTTCGTCCCGTGGGCGGTAGCGCCGCACACCCATACCCGAACCTCGCTGCTGGAGTTGCCTCCGAGCACGGGGCGGTTGGTGACAAGCGCTACCTTCCTGCCGAGCCGCGCGGCCGCGACGGCGGCGCAGACGCCGGACAAGCCTCCTCCGACGACCGTGATATCGGATTGAATCGTCTCGCTACGCATGTTGGCACTCACCCTTTGACAGCAGAATTGGTCAAGCCTTGTATGATGAAGCGCTGGCCGATAATGAAGACCAGAATCATCGGAACGATGCCCGCCGAAGCGGCCGCCATCATGCCGTTGTAATCGATCATGTTCTCGAGAATGAAGTTTTGCAGGCCCAGCGGCACGGTGTACAGCCTCTCGTCGATAAGGAATACCAGCGCGTTCTCGTAATCGTTCCATTGCCAGGAGAAGTCGATGATCGCCAGGGTCGCGAGAGCCGGCTTCGCCAACGGCAGAATAAGCCGCAGGAAGATGCGGAAGTGGCCCGCTCCGTCGATGAAGGCCGATTCGGAGATCTCGTGCGGAATGGACAGGAAGAACTGCCGGATCATGAACACGCCGAAGATCGTGAAGAAGCCCGGGAGAATCAGAGCCCAATGCGTATTGTAGATGCCCGCCCACTCGAACATGATGAACTTCGGCACGAACAGCACCTGCGGCGGAATCATCATCATCGACAGGTAGACCATAAAGAGCGCGTTGCGCCCCCTGAACTCGATCCGGGAGAACCCGTACGCGGCGAAGGCCGAGATGAAGGTCGCCCCGACCGTGCCGATAACGGCGATCTTGAGCGAGTTGAGATAGTACGTTCCGAAGCTCTTCGCGCCGGTCCACACCTTGACGTGGTGGTCCCAGGTCGGATGGGCGGGAAGCCACTTGATCGGATATTCGAACACCTCGGTAGGCGTCTTAAGGGAAGTCGTCAGCATCCAAATGAACGGAACGACCATGATGATCGCAAAAGCCAGCATAATGACCGTGATAACCAGACGCTTCGGCACATCCCAGTTCATGCGTCGTTTAAGCTCCATGCGGGGTTCCTCCTTTCTTCGTCTCGGCGTTTAATAGTGAACCCATTTTTTCTGACCGATCCATTGGACCGCCGTAATGATCAGGATAATCGCGAACAGCGCCCACGAGATCGTCGAAGCGTATCCCATATCGTAATAGCGGAAGGCGTTCTGGTAGACGTAGAGGGACAGGATCGTCGTGCTGTTGCCCGGCCCGCCTTGGGTGATCGCCTGAATGATGCCGAACGTCTTGATCGACATGATGAGGCCGGTGACGAGCAGCAGGAACGTCGTGGGGCTGACCAGCGGCCAGATGATTTTGCGCAGGATTTGGCTTCTTCTCGCCCCGTCGATCTTCGCCGCCTCCATCAGCTCCGGAGACACCTCTTGAAGCGCCGCCAGGTAGATGATCATGTTATAGCCGAGCATGAACCACACCCAGATGATATCGATCGCGTACATCGAGGAAGTCGTCGTCGACAGCCACCCCGGCGGATTATCGATGCCGATGCTTCGGAGCAGGCCGTTGATCGGCCCTTGCTTCGGCTGGAACAGCAGCATCCAGACGAAGGCGACCGCCACACCGCTCGTGATGTAAGGCATGAAGTACAACCCGCGGAGCAGCTTCTTCAGGTAGATTCTCTCGTTCAGGACGACCGCGACCAGAAAGCCGAGCGCGACCGATACCGGAACGGCGAGCAGGAATACGATCGTATTCTTCAGGGACTTGTAGAACAGATCGTCGTGCAGCAGCCGGTTGATGTTATCGAAACCCACGAAATCCACGTTCGGACTCATGAACTTGTAATTCGTGAACATCAGGTAGAAAGAGTAAGCCGCGGGGATCAAGAAGAAGAGCAGAATGCCGAGCATGCTCGGTCCGATGAATACATATCCCAGCAGACGCTGTCTCCTCATCCAGTTGTTTCTCATATCGTTTCATCCTCGCTTCTTCTTGGGATACGTCCAGTCTATCAAGCGAGCCGTGTTCCAATAAGGAACAAAACCATCGACTTCATGCTACAAATCCATGTAAAAAAAGCCGCCCGTAAGGCAGCCTCAGAGGAAAATGCATCATTTTGTTCTATTGCGTACTGCGGGAGAATGTCGTTGCCGCGATGGATTCAGCGGGCTCGATCGGGCTCCGTTAGGCCGCTTCTCCCCTTCGCTCAGGGAGAGTGAAGTTGCTTCGGCGCTCACGCATGTGGTGCATCCGGTGCACCTCTTTGACTCTTTGTCTGCTAGTTTCGCATATGTGGTGCATCCGGTGCACCTCTTTGATTTACGTCTGCCTGACTTAGGCTTCTTCTCCCCTTCGCTCAGTAATCATCAGGCTAGTAAAATAGCCCTTCGCAGACGAGCCTTGTTGCCAAGGGTCTCGTCTGAGAGGGGCTATCGATAGGAGCCGCCGTCTGGCGAATTAAGAAAGCTTGAGGTATGCGGCCAGCCGCAGCAGAAGCACTACCGCCTCCGCGCGAGTGGTGGACGCCTGCGGTTGGAACCGATTGCCGGCTTGGCCCAGAACCAGCTTGGCGTCGAACGCGGCCTGGACGTAAGATTTGGCCCAGTTGCCGATGGCGGCATCGTCCGCGAACGAGGTCCGAGGAGTCGAGGCCGCGGCCAGCCCGGCCGCTCTTGCCAGCATTGCGGTCGCTTCTTCCCGGGTGATGTTCTCGTTCGGGCGGAACGTATGGTCGCCATAGCCGCTGAGGATTCCCGCCTTCACCACGCTTGCCGCCGCTTGGGATGCCCAAGCCGGAATGCTCACCCGGTCGGCGAACGTAAGCGGCTCTCCGTCCGCTAAATTCAGAGCTTGGCTCAGCATGACCGCGAATTCCGCGCGGGAGACGGCCTTGTTCGGAAGGAACGTACCGTTCGGGTATCCGTTCACCCAGCCGCGGGCCAAGCCGTCTTGGATCTCCTTCTCCGCCCAGTGGCCAGCGATATCGCCGAAGGTCGGTTGCTCGTTCTTGGCAACAGGAAGAACGGCGAACAAGGTGAAGTGATCGGTCTGTCCGGTAACGGTTTTGCCGTCGTATTCGCTCGGAATCTCCACCCATTGCCCGGCCGTCTCGTCATAATAGAACAGTCCCGGCCGCTCGTCGGCGCCTAGCTCGCTGGCCGTCCATTGAATGCTAATCCGAACCGGAAGGGCAAACCTGCCTTCCACGTCCTTCGTTAGCGAGAAAGCGTCGCTAAGCAGAGTCTGATCGGAACCAAGCAGCTTCTTCGCGTCACCCGTTGCTTTCTTCATCGCAATCGACATGCTCTGCGTGATTGCTCCGGCAGGGATCTGCAGCGTGATCCCCTTGATCCGCAAGGTATATTCTTGTCCGGGTACTAGGTAGAAGCGATAATCATCCAACAAGGACGGATCCACCGGCAACGAAGGAATCGATGGCGTCACGGCCGTACCGATGTTCGAGATCTCGATCGTTGACGTCCGTTTGTTGCCCGCCCTATCGGCTGCATAAACGGTATACTTGCCGTTCCGGGAGACGCTGATCAGGCCCGATTCCGGCACGTCCGTCCCGAAGGCCGTGTCATCGAAGGCGCTCGCACCGAGCTCTCCCTCAGCCCACTTCAAGGCCGCAATTCTGTTCCCGTTTTCTTCGCCATAAACTGCCGCCGACACGGAGATGTCCACTCTCGCCTGATTGGATTCCTTAGGACTGTAATCCAGAGAGATCGTCGGCAGTTCGGTCACGATGTTCGAGATCGAGAGGACAGCCGCTTTCCGGTTGCCTGCCGAGTCGGCCGCATAAACGGTGTACGTGCCGTTCCTCGTCGCTTGGAAGGTACGAACCTCCTTGATGTCGGTTCCGAAAGCCGGATCGGCAAAGTCGCCGGTCGTATAAGAGCCTTCCGCCCACTTCAATGCGGCAAGCTCGTTGCCCGCTTCTTCGCCGTAGACGGTTGCGGCAACGGAAATCTCCACCGGGGTATTCACGATCGAAGTCGTGCCAGGATTCAGCGTGATCGTCGGAAGCTCGCTCAGGATGTTCAAGATCTCGATCCTCTCGACTTTCTTGTTGCCGGCGGCGTCGGCTGCGTAAACCGTGTAAATGCCGTTCTCCGTCGCTTGGAAAGCGCCCGCTTCCCGGATATCCGTGCCGAAGGACGGATCGGCAAAATCGCTGGCCGCATACGAGCCTTCCGCCCACTTCAGGGCGATGAGCTCGTTGCCGGAAGCAGTACCGGAGACTGTCGCGATAACCGTGACGGGTACGACGTCGTTGACCGGCGTCGTTGCGCTCGGGATCAGCGCAATCGTCGGCGAGTCGGTCACGATGTTCTTGATCTCGATCGTCTCGGCCTTCTTGTTGCCTGCGGTATCGGCCGCATAGACCGTATAGGTACCGTTTTCCGTCGCTTGGAATTTTCTCGTTCCCGGGATATCCGTCCCCAAGTCCGGGTCGGCGAAATCGCCGACCACATAAGAGCCTTGGACCCACTTCAGGGCGGTTAGCTCGTTGCCCGAAGCTTCGCCGGGTACCGATGCCGTAACGGTGACGGTCACGGCGGCGTTAACAGGCGAAGTCGCGCTCGGGGTCAGCGAGATCGTCAGTTGATCGGTTACGATGTTCGAGATCTCGATCGTCTCGACCGTCTTGTTGCCGGCAGAATCGGCCGCGAACACGGTGTATGTGCCGTTCTCCATTGCTTTGAAAGCACGTGCCGTCAGGATATCCGTTCCGAAGTCCGGATCGGCGAAGTCGCTCGCCGCACGCGAACCTGGCGCCCACTTCAGGGCTGTTAGCTCGTTGCCGGAGGCAGCACTGGAGACTGTCGCGGTAACCGTGACGGTTATGGCGTCGTTGACAGGCATCGTTGCGCTCGGGCTTAGCGCAATCGTCGGCAAGTCGGTCACGATGTTCGAGATCGTGATCGTCTTGACTGTTTTGTTGCCGGCTAAATCAGCCGCATAGACCGTATAGGTACCATTCCCCGTCGCTTGGAAAGCCTGCGCCGTCAGGATATCCGTTCCGAAGTCCGGATCGGCGAAATCACTCTCCGTATGCGAACCTGGCGCCCACTTCAGGGCGGTAAGCTTGTTGTCTAAGTCTTCTCCGGAGACGGAAGCAGAAACGGTAACTTCCACGGGGGTACTGACAGGCGAAGTCGTGCTAACGTTCAATACGATCGTCGGCAAGTCGGTCACGATGTTCGAGATCGTGATCGTCTTGACTGTCTTGTTGCCGGCTAAATCAGCCGCATAGACCGTATAGGTACCATTCCCCGTCGCTTGGAAAGCCTGCGCCGTTAGGATATCCGTTCCGAAGTCCGGATTCGCGAAGTCGCTTGCCGTATAGGAGCCTTTCGCCCACTTCAGGGCGGCGAGCTCGTTGCCGGAACTTTCGCCGGGAACGGACGCGACGACGGAGACGGGCACGGCGGCGTTGCCGAGCGTTGTCGTGCTAGGGATTAGCGCAATCGACGGCGCGCCGGTCACGATGTTCGCGATCTCGATCGTCTCGGTCTTCTTGTTGCCGGCCGAATCGGCCGCGTAGACCGTATAGGTACCGTTCTCCGTTGCTTGGAAAGCGCGCGCCGTCAGGATATCCGTTCCGAACGCCGAATCGGCGAAGTCGGCAACCGTATGCGAGCCTTTCGCCCACTTCAGGACGGCAAGAGCGTTGCTCGGGACATTGTTCGAGACCGTCGCGGCTACGGTCACCGTGACGACTCCGGTCGTAGGCGATATAGGCGAAGGCGTCAAGGTAATGATTGGGGCGAGGCCGTTCACTATTACATTGGTAAGAGTTGGCGGCGCGGGAAGGCTTAACAAAACGGCTTTTCCGAGCGCGGTAATCGAGCCGTCCTCCCCTAATTCGATGTCGGCATCTAGGCCGATTCCGTTCGTATCCAGATCGCCCGGCTGAACCGTATAGCGGAAGTTCAGCTTCTCGTGCTGGCCGCTCGGCTGCCCGATAAATTTGGCCATCCTGGTCCCGATGCCGATGAAGAGCGGCAAGATCGGGGTCCCTTCTACCTCAACGGGGTGGTCGTAAATGACGGTAAAATCAAGCGTATCTCCGAGAAGATAAGACCCGGGAGAAGGAGCTTGCACGGAGATCGGTTTCGGCGTCGGAACGATAATCGCGAGGCGGTATACAGCTTGCCCGAAGCCGCCGGGCGCAACGATCCGAATGTCGACCTTATTCTCGCCAAGCGACAATGCAACGTTCCCCGCGCTGTCTCCGTTGTAGGTGACGGTCGCCCCCGCGTTCGCCGCCGTCGCGGACACCGTCGCGTTCCCGACGGGTCTATCTAAGCTGAACAAAGGAGTGCCGCTCAGCGGGTCGAAACTAGGCGATACGTTCGCTCCGGTTGCGGTAACCGTCAGGCCGGATAGAAGCACGCTGTTTAAGACGGCCATCGGCATCGGATACGTGGTTCCTTCGATCAGCCCCCAGCTCCCGCTGCCGAACGACCAGCCTGCTCCGGTGTAGGTGGTTTTCGCCATCATCTCGGCCGTGGACTTGCCAAGGCCGCCTCCGGCCGAAGCGGCCTGTCCGCTCGTCTCCTTATCCCAGAAGGAGGCGGAAACCGTTCCGTCCGGACCGCTTCCGACGAGGCCGCCGGCCGAAGTATCTCCCTCTACCGAAACGGCGGAGAGCGATTCGACCACTGAGCTGTCCGAATCCAAGCTGCCAACGAGACCGCCTACGGCTTCGTTGCCGCTTACCGCCCCTTTTGCCGAAACTGAGTTGACGTCGGAATCGACCGCATGTCCGATCAATGCGCCGACGTTACGATTCCCCGTCAGTTGCGCGTCCTCCAGGACGACGTTCTTTACGGCCGCGCCGGAGGCATAGCCGAACAAGCCGACGTCGTCGCTGCCCGATCGATTCGCTGCAAGGTTCAGAAGAACATGGCCGTTGCCGTCGAAGGTCCCGGCGAACGGCTCGGAGGCGGAGCCGATAGGCTCCCATCCTTCGCCGGCCCCGAACGAGGACAGGTCGAGATCGGCGTCGAGGCGGTAGACTTGATCCAAGCCGTAGCCCTCTGCCGAATCTCCGATCTTCACCAGTTGCTCGGCGGTCGTAATGCGGTGAGGATATTCCTCGGTGCCAGCATCGCGATTGACCGTTAACTGATAGGACGCCTGCAATCCGTTCTTGGCAACAACCTTTATCTCGAAGTCATTAGGTCCCGGAACGAGCGTTAGCTCCGAGCCGGTTCCCCCATTTACGGAAACGGTTGAGCTGCCATCCATGGCGATGCCTTTCACGTCGATCCGATCGACCTTGTTCTCCACGTGCGCGGAATAGACGCCGTAATCGCTTGAGAAGGGCCGATCCAGGGTCAGCTCGGTATCGTCGTCCGGATTCTGAACCGAGAGCGTATCCAGCGCCACTTTCAGATAATCGGAGCGATGGAGAGGATACGTGCTCTTCTCGATCATCCCCCAAGTGTTCGCGAAGTCCCATCCGGAATAGGTGGATTTGAGCTTCATCTCGGCCGTCGTCTTGTCGCTGGCGCCCCCGAGATCAGGCACGCCGCTTGCTTCCGTATCCCAATAGGAAGAAGTGACCCTTCCGTTAGCTTCCAAGTATCCGATCATACCGCCGGAAGACATGCCCGACGGAATCGATACGGCCGCATATGAACGCGTAACCGTTGCGAATTGGGAGCCTGTTCCTGCCATGTAGCCAACAATACCGCCGAAGTTTTGATTAGGCAACTTGCCGAATTGAAGCTGGCCCGCCGCGAAGTTATCTTCTAGGGCACTGGTATTGTTATACCCAACCAGCAGGCCGACTGCTTCATTGCCCGTCACCGACCCTTCGACGGACGAGCCGACAAGATTAGACCTCATCAAGTCTCCGGCGATGCCTCCGACATAGTCGCCTCCGCTTACTTGGATGTCGGCAAAGTGAACATTGAAGATCTCCGCTTCTTTAACGTTGCGGAACATGCCAACATTGTTCATATTCGGCTTATCGATGGTCAGATGAGAAATCGTATGACCATTGCCATCCAGTTTGCCAATAAACGGATCGATATTGTCTCCGATCGGCTCCCAATCGCCAAACGAGGACATATCGATATCCGCCGTGAGTCGATAATTGCCGTCGAGGTCGTTCCTAATATTGTTCAACTCCGTCGCGGTACCAACCTCGATCCACACTTCGTCCGCGGCGGCAGCTTGCGGCACGGGCCCGTACAACCCCGCCAACAGCGAGACAATCAGCAGCATCGATAATCCGATAGAGATTCGTTTCTTCATAAGAGGATTCGCTCCTTAAATTGACCATTCCAATGGGTAAATCTTGCCAAAGGATTATTAATTCGCCATAAAATGGGGAAATCCTCTCCTATTGCACGGGAAATGTCGATAATTGCCGCACCCTCGAAACCGCCGAAACGACAAAAAAAGAGACCGCCGCCAAAGCGGCAATCCCTTTTCTCTATTCCCATCCCGTCCTTACTTCGCGTTCTGCTTTAAATAGTCGTTATGGCGGGAAACCATCGCCTTAAGCGTGTCTTCCAGCGATTGCGAGCCGAGGAAATACTTCTCGTATTCTTGGGCGCGCAGGTCGACGACCTCCTGAGGCACGGAGCGAACGAACTTCGGAGTAGCGTCCTCGAAGGTCACGTACATCAGCGACGCTTCGTCATACGTCTCCGGCTTCGAGCCGAGCATGCTCTTCAGGGCGGCGTCGCGGTCGGCGTCCTTCGAAGCCGGAACCCGTCCGCCCTCCGCCATCGGAGCCATGCCGCCGTCCGCGTACCACTTCAGGAACTCCCAAGCCGCGGCCGTGTTCTTGGACTTGGCGTTGATCGAGATGAAGTCGCCGAGCCCGCCGCGGGTGACGTAGTCGGCTTCATTTTCCATCAATCTAGGCACCGGGGCGAACGCGATCTTGAAGTCGCGAGGGTAATCGGTGAAGTTGTTGGCGCTGCGGAGAAGCCATGCGCCGATGTTCAGCATCGGCACTTCGCCGCTGAGGAACATTTGCTCGACCGGCATCTTGCTGGTGAGCTGCTCGCCGAGCGGAGGAGTCGTCTTGTCTTCGTACATCATGGCGTTCAGCGTCTCCAGCCACTTGCTCACGAGCGGATCGTCCAGGTTGGACGTGCCGTCCGCCTTGGTGTAGCCGTTCTTCGAGAGCGCGGAGTCGAGCGGGTCGGAGTAAGGCTCCGTGTTCTGGATGAAGCCGTAGCCGTCGCCTTTCTTCAGCTTGTTGGCGTATTCGCGAAGCTCGTCCCAGGTCCATTCCTTCGGAACCGGAAGGCCGGCCGCGTCGAGAGCGTCCTTGTTCAGGGCGACGAAGTAGGAGCTCATCGTCGTCGGCATGCCGTAGTACTTGCCGTCGATCTTCCAGTTCGCCGCGTCCGCGCCCATCTTCTCGTCGATGTTGTAATCGCCGAACGTTCCCAGATCCATCGAGAAGCCGGATTCCACGCGCTTCTGCGCTTGGCTCATCGTGTAGTTGACGTAGATGTCGACGTCCTGTCCGGTCATCAGCGCCGTGTCCAGCTTCAGGTTGCCTTCGTCGTCGTTGACGTAGCGAACGTATTCGACTTGGATCTCCGGATGCTCCTTGTTCCAGTTGTCGACGACGGCTTGAGGGCCGGACTCCGGCGGAACGCCGCCCCACATCTTCAGCTTGACGACCTCGCCCGATTTAGCCGGAGCCGATGCTCCCGACGAAGAGGATGGAGAAGAAGATGAAGACGCTTCCACATTCTTGTTGCCGTTATTGCTGCCGCATCCGGCGATGACGCCCGAGGCGAGAACGAGCGATGCCATTCCTAGGACCAAGCTTTTCTTTTTCACAAGAGCGACCTCCCTGACCATCTTGGTTTGATTGTTGCAAGTTTAGAATAGCAAGCCGGGAGGGAGCGCCGTAAGGAACAGAATCATGCTGAATATGGAACAGAAATACGCAATTCCGCAGCCTCGCCCGACGCCCTATCGCGAATAATCGTTCTATCGGGTCAACCGGTACTGGCTTGGCGTCGTGCCCGTCATCCGCTTAAAAATCTTGATAAAATAGTTGTCGTTCATAAACCCGACGCTCTGGCCGATCCGGTTCACGGGCAGCTCCGTGTTCTTCAATTGCTCGATCGCCTTCTCGACCCTCACCCGGTGCAGGTAATGGATGAGCGTCTCCCCGGTTTTCTTTTTGAACAGGGCGCTGACGTAGTTCTCTCCCATCATGACGTAACGGGATAACGACTTCAGCGTGATGTCCTGGTCATAGTTTTGTTCTATATACTGGATGATTTTGTTCACTTCGGGATGCGTAATTTTGTCCTGCCGGGATAGTCCGATTCCCTGAGAGGAGGACGCGGCAGTGGCGTTCTTCAGCTCCGCGTCGATTTTCCCAAGCGTCTCTCGTAGATCCTTCACGCTCATCGAGAGCTTCAGAATGTAGTTGGAAGCCCCGTACTCCATCGCCTGCCTCATCGATTCGAAGTCTCCCAAGCAGGTGAGCATGACGAACTTCGACCCGATCCCTGCCTTCCTCGTCTCCTTCAGCAGAGCCAAGCCGTCCATCTGAGGCATCACGATGTCGCACAGCACGAGATCCGGCGGATCGTTCCTGATCATCTCGAGCGCTTCTTCGCCGTTGCTTGCCTCTCCCGTCAGGGTGAAGCCCATGTCCTCCCAACGGATGCTCTCCCGGACCGATTCCCGAACGAACGTCTCATCCTCCACGAGCAGTACCTTCCACATGACCCTCTCCCCTTTTTCCGCAAAAATGATCACGATATAAACTGACGGTTGCCCTCATACGGTTCGGATATGAGCAGCGGCAGATACATGCGGGACAGCGTTCCTTGCTCCAAGGAGACGATCTCCAACTCTCCCTTGTCCTTGAACAGCAGGCGCAGCCTCTCCCTTACGTTCGACAGGCCGATGCCCGGGCGCTTGCGGCCCTGTTGGGCCTGCCTCGACTTCTCGATGCCGATGCCGTTATCCTCGACCTCGAGCACGAGCAGCTCCTCCTGCTCTCCTCCGAGCCGGATCCGGATCCGGATCTTGCCTCCGTCGGCCATATTGGCGATGCCGTGCCGGATCGCGTTGTCCACGAGCGGCTGCAGGCTCAGCTTCGGAACGAGCGCGTACAGGATGCCTTCGTCGTAACTGAACTCGACCTCGAACCGGTTGCCGTAGCGAATCTGCTGAATATAGATAAAAGCCTTCGTCAAGTCGATCTCGTCCTGCAAATGGATCAGGTCCACGTCCGAATTGAGGCTCGTCTCGAGCAGCTTGCCCAGGGACAAACAGATCTCCACGATCTCCTCGTTCTTGTTCCTCATTCCGATCCACTTCATCGTATTGAGCGTATTCAGCAGAAAATGAGGATTCATCTGCGCAAGAAGCATCTGGAAGTGAACGGCATCCTTCTGCCTCTCCTCGGCCTTCAACCGCTCGATTAGCCCGTTCATGTCCACCATCATCGTGTTGAACGTTCGCGTCAGCTCCAGGATTTCGCCCTTGTAGTTCTTCTCCGGCAGGCGAGTCCGCAGGTCCTTGCGCACCGCTTCCCTCATCTTCCTCATCATGTGGGCGAGCGGACGGGTGAACGCATGGGCGATCATGAAGGCGACCGCGATGAAGGCGGCGGTAATTCCGTAGAAGGTGAGGAAGTATTGCTTCTTAAGCGTCTCGATCTCATTAAAAAGGATGTTAAGAGGAATACTGTTCACCATGTACCAATCGAGCGAAGCCAGGTAGCTGTAGTTCACGAGCTCCTTCCGTTCTCGGTCGATCCAGTAGCCGCTTGACGGAGACTTGGACACCTCGGCAATCGCGGGAGCGGACAGCTCGGCGTCGGGCTCGGACCGGGCGATCGTCTCGCCTTTGCGCGACAGGATGAAGTAGGCTTGTTCGCTGGCGGATTTCTGCAAGTTCGATTGGAACCAGAACGAGAAGTCGATGCTGACCCGGGCCAATCCGTACGCGCGGTTGCGGTTGTCTCTCAGCTCCGAGTAGAGCGAGAGCAAGGTCGGGCTTCTCGTAATGTCGCGGGACACGTAATTCTCGTCGTCGGTAATCCAGAGATAAGAAGAGCCGGTCTCTTTCATCTCGGCGAAGCTCGGATTGTCCAGAATCCGATCGTAGTCGAGCGGATATCTGGGCTGGTAGGACGTGTAAACGTTCCCGTTCAGGTCGAGCAGCGTAAAGTAAACGGACGGGTTATAGAGGAAAAAGCTGTTGTTCAGCCCCTTGAACTTGTCTTCGATAAGCTCTTTGTTCGTCAGCACGGTGTTACGCGCAGGCTCCTGCAGGATCGACCGGACGTCGGAATCCTGCTCGAGGAAGATCAGCGTCTTGAACGCGATGCTCAGCTGATCGTCCAGGGAACGGTGCAGGTTGTCGAGCTGCTCGTGGCTTTGCTCGCTGATCTTCTTTTGGACGAGCGATTCGATTTTCTGATAGTTATAGAGATTCAGGACGCTGAAAGGAATGAGAATGATCAGAGCGAACACGGCGAAAATCCGGTATTTCAGCGAGTGGGGGACCAGATGGGACAGGAAGCTCCGCATCGTTCGCGTCTCCTTTGCTCCAAGATGCTCCCATTATAGCATCCCGATCCCTTTTGGAAGCGCAATGGCTTTATTTGCATAAAAATGTAGGGCGATAGCGGAGACGCAACATCAAATCGTTCTATTCTTCCTTATAGTGGAAAAAGCCGGCGCCGAAAGCGGCACCGGCTTTTTGGGGGATTTTTGCGAGGCTTGGGGGGATCCTTCGTTGCCCCCGTTATGCTTGCCGTTCGGTTACTTGCCCAGGCCCGTTTTGACCCAGCCCGCGACCGTGACGGTGCGCTTCGCCTGATGCTTGACCGCCGCTTGAACGTCCTCGGCCATCGTTCCGTCCTGCTTCTGGGTGACGCTTGTCCCGTACGGGTTGCCGCCGGCCGGATAGGCCGATTGATCGGTGAAGCCCGGAGCCGCGATGATGGCGCCCCAATGGTAGAACGTCGTGTGCAGTGCCAGGATCGTCGCCTCTTGGCCGCCGTGCGGGTTGCCCGCGCTCGCCATCGCGCTGACGACCTTGTTGGCCAGCTTGCCTTGAGCCCACAAGCCGCCCGTCGTATCGAGGAACTGCTTCATCTGGCTCGGCACGTTCCCGAAACGGGTCGGCACGCTGAAAATAATCGCGTCCGCCCAGTCCAGATCGGCGGGAGTCGCGACCGGCACGTCCTTCGTCGCCTCCGCGTGCGCTTTCCAGCCCGGATTGGAATCGATCGCCGCTTGAGGGGCCAGCTCCTGCACCTTAAGCAGCTTTACCTCGGCCCCCGCCTCCTTGCCCGCTTCTTCCGCCCATTTGGACAGCTGGTAGTTCGTTCCCGTCGAGCTATAGTAGATGATCGCTAATTTTACGTTGGCCATTGTCGCGCTCGCACTCCCTTTGATCTGTCGGATGAGTAATACTCCATTGGTATGCGCAGCGGCGCGGACTCCTATTCGGCTCGATAGATGTTTTCACGGGTTAATGGATTACGCTATAATTTATTTATAGGGTTAATGATGAGCGAGCGCCCGGTTGGCGCTGCCGGAACAGGAGACGCTGCCCCATGGACATCGTAAACTTACGAATCGACCTCATCGACGAGGATACCGAACAGCCCCGTTACCAGTTCGACGACGAGGCTCTTCAGGAGCTGATGAACAGCATCGGAGAGCTCGGTCTGCTCTCCCCGATCAAGGTCCGGACGACGCCTAACGGACGCTACAAGATTATTTATGGAAACCGCCGTTTTAAGGCGTGCACGATGCTCGGTCTCGCGACGATTCCGTGCATCGTTTCTTCCGTGACGGACGAGACGGAAATTTACCTGGAGCAGATCGCCGAGAACCTGACGCGCGAAGGCTTCTCTCCGATCGAGGAAGCGGAAGCGTTCCACAAGATGCTGAACGACCCGAGGTTCAGCTGCTCGGTCAAGTTCCTCTCCGGCAAGCTGGGCAAGCCGGAGAATTACATCAAGAACAAGCTGGAGCTGCTGAAGTTCGGGAACGCCGTCAAGAAGCTGATCGTCGCCGGCTCCGAGATCCGCAAGGACAAGCTGACCGAGGAACAGCTGCTGCCGCTGAAGGATCTGCCGATGGAGTATCGCGACACGCTCGCGCTCACCTTCGCGCGGGACGAGACCCCCGTTCCCGACATCAAGCGGATCGCGAAGCTGTTCAAGGACCCCGGCGTTTCGGACGGCTTGAAGAGCAAGCTGCTCTACAAGTCGGGCTACGAGCTGCTGGAGACATGGTCTACGTTCGAGCACAACCGCAAGGAGCGCGCGAAGCGGGAGAAGGAGCGGGCGGAAGCGGAAGAAGCCGCCCGGCTGGAGGCGGAGGAAGCGGCTAAGCTGGAGGCGGAAGGGGTGGCCGCGAGGCGGAATGCAGATGAGGCGACGGCTCAAGGCGCGGACTCCGCGTCCGCCGCAGCCTCGTCCGCGGCAGACCCGCTTCTGGCGCCGCTGCCCGAGGTTCCGCAAGTCGCCGCGCAATCGGCGGGCGAGCCTTCGGGCTCCGGCGCTGCGGCGAAGCGCGGCCAGTCGCCGGTCGCCCTCGTCGAGCAGGAGATCGCTCGCCTGCTTGGGACGCTCCCGACCGCGGCCGCTCTCGAAGGCGACGACCTGCCGGCCCTCGACAGCCTGCGGTACGACCAGCTCGCCAACCTCGGCGACGACGTCGACCGGCTGATCGCCGAGTTCGAGCAGCAGCTCGCCGAGTGGCGCAAGGTGCGCGCGGCGATCGGGACTCGGCTGTCATAGCCGCTGCGCCAGACAAAAAGGAGATGTGCGGTTTTTCCGCACATCTCCCTCGCTTTAGCCCGTCCGCGGGCTCCGTTGTGCCGGTTTTCCGCACATCTCCTTCGCTCTAGCCCGTCCGCGGGCTCCGTTGTGCGGTTTTTCCGCACATCTCCCCCGCTTTAGGCCGTCCGCGGGCTCCGTTGTGCGGGTTTTCCGCACATCTCCTTCGCTCTAGCCGTCCGCGGGCTCCGTTGTGCGGGTTTTCCGCACATCTCCTTCGCTTTAGCCCGTCAGCGAGCTCCGTTGTGCGGGTTTTCCGCACATCTCCTTCGCTCTAGCCCGTCCGCGGGCTCCGTTGTGCGGGTTTTCCGCACATCTCCTTCGCTCTAGCCCGTCCGCGGGCTCCGTTGTGCGGGTTTTCCGCACATCTCCTTCGCTCTAGCCCGTCCGCGGGCTTCGTTGTGCGGGTTTTCCGCACATCTCCCCCGCCCATTAGGCTTAAGCCCGAGCCAGCCGGTCGATGACCTCCCGGTACGCCTGCTTCGGGCGCAGGCCGACGAGCTTGTCGGTCGGCTCTCCATTCTTAAAGAATACGACGGTCGGCATGCTCATGACGCCGAAGCTCGACGCCAGATCCGGCGAGTCGTCGCAGTCGACCTTGGCGAAGCTGGCCGCGTCCCCGTACTCCTCGGACAGCTCCTCCAGCAGAGGCAGCAGCACCTTGCACGGCGGGCACCATACGGCTCCGAACTCTACTATCGTTATGCCGGAAGAAGCCACCGCTTTTAGATCCTCAGTTTGGTTCAATACCGTGAGCGACATGCTTTACGCCCTCCTTCTGTTCTTCGCGAATCGACGCGATTCGTTCGATCAGATTGGAGCGGATGGCGCCGAGCAGGGCGAGCTGCTCTTCGATCTCGGCAAGCTTCTGCTCGTATACGGGCATAATCTCGGCGCAGAACGCCTCCTTGCTCTTCATCACGCAGTGCAGGAACCCCGCGATCTGCTCCGTGCTGAGGCCCAGCGACAAATACAGCTTGATGGTATTCACCTGCTCGACAGCCAGCGCATGGTACTCGCGATATCCGCTGCCGACCTGGCGCGAGGCCGTCAGCAGCCCTTTCTGCTCGTAATACCTTAGCGATCGAATGCTCGCTCCGGTCGCCTTGGACAGCTCCCCTATTCTCATGACGGCACCCCCTTCCCTTCTGATAATTCTACGATACACCCTGACATCAATGGCAGAGTCAACCCCAAAAATCCATTCTGCGCGAACCGATCCTTTTCCCGTCAAACGACTGCCATTGATTCCTGCCCAGACATGATATAATGATAACACTATGAAATCAGGAGAACGCACGATGGTACCTTCCGATTCGATCACCGAGCAACAATGGCATAAGCTCGTCCGGAGCGCCGCGGAGTTTTTCGACGACCTGACTCTTAAACGCGGCTATCAATATTATAAACAAGGGAAAGTTTCTCGCGCCTATGAGCAGGACGACGAAGCCCTCATCCAAGCGATCGTTCACGGAGCCGAAGACTATAAAGTCGCTCTTACTTTGGACAACTTGCGAAACAGCCGATGCACCTGTCCCGTACAGGGAGGCTGCAAGCACATGGTCGCCCTGCTGCTCGACTACGCCGACGAATATAACGCGCCTCTGCACGAGCTGGTGAATGCCCGATCCGCGATGACGCTGCAAGCAAAAGCCTCGTCGAAGCTTTCGATCGTCCGCAAAAGCGAAGAGCAAATCGCCGTCGAGCAAGAGGCGCAGCGGATCCCCGAGATGAGCGTGAAGGAGTGGCAGGAGTGGTTCCAACGGGCGGTCCAGCCCTACGAGAACATGCACCGCAATCCGCAATACGCGGCCAGCTCCCTGAACGCCGTGCTCGATCCGAGGCCCGAGCTGTCGCCCGCGACGGAGATGCTCTACCAGCTGCATGCCCGCCTGTTCGTGCTGGCGAAGCTGATGAATCCGTACCGGTCGACGGAGCATCATTTCGGTTCTTATCTTCCTTACAATACGGATTTGGCGGCCTCCGACCTGCAGAAGTCTATCATCGATTACTTCGATAAGAAGCTGCCGCTGGACGAAGAACCGGAGCAATGGACGCGGGTGAAGCAATCGCTTGAGCATCTGCGCGTCAACATGCTTAAGGAGCGTCCGAAGGACAGGCTCTGCTACGGACCCTGCTACTATGAGCTTTGGGCCAGTTGGATCAGCCCGCATCTCGGCTCCGACTCCGCTCTTCTTCGGGAGGAATTGGACTCTCTTAAGGAAGCCCAAGACGCGCTGGGAGAATCGCTGCAGAGAACGCCATGGCTGCTGGCCCGCGCCCGCATGCACTTCTACCTGGGCGAGGATCAAGAGGCTTGGGTGCTGCTCCGTCAGGTTTCCGCTTTGGAGGGTTACCTGAACTACGAGCTGCTTTATTACCCGGCCGAACTGGAGCATCATGAGCAGTGGGAGCGGATGGTTCTTTGGCTCAAAGTCATCGGCCCCCTTCTGGGCAGCCGAACGCAAGGCGTCTTCGACAATTACTTCGGATTCTGGGAGACGGCCGCGAAGAAGCTTCCCGAAGCCGAGGAGGAGATGTGGGAGATGCTCGTCGGCATGCTTCCTGGAACCCGCCGAATGTACGAGCAGAAGCTGATCGACCATGGAAAATGGCGGGAGTGGATGGATTGCCAGCTCAGCATGGGAAGCGACCCTCTCGAATTCCGCGTCAGCGAGCTTGCGCCGATCGAGAAGGAAGCGCCGGAGCTGCTTCTTCCTTTCTATCATCAAGCGGTCGAGCGTTACATCCTTCAGAAGAACCGCCACGGCTACAAGCAGGCGGTCAAGCTGCTCAAGCGCGCCGCCAAGCTGTACAAGAAGCTGAAGCAGGAAGAGCGATGGGAGCTGTTTATCGCCTCCTTTACTTTCCGGCACAGCCGGCTTCGCGCGCTTCAGGAGGAACTCAGGAGAGGAAAACTCATCCCATGACCAGGCTTATGGACACGATAAAAGTAAATCTGATGCTGACGGAATACGGAGACGCCCTGATCTACGGATCGAACGACAGCTTCAGCTACGTTCCCGGACTTCAGCTGAAGCAGCGGCTTTTTGCTTGGCATGAGCCTTCCTTATACGGAACGGAGCTCGCCGTTCAGACGGCGGGCGAGATCGAGATGGTGCTGCTGCCCGCCGAGCAGGTCATCCCCTTCTTCGCGGATCGAAGCCAAGCCGCGAAGCACATCTCCTGGGCGTGGGAGGCGAACGCCGCCGACCTGATCGAGCTGGCCCCGCTTCTGGCGAGGTGTCTGGAAGAGAGGAAGTATGCCCCCAGCCTGGACGCGTTCGAAGCGGGCGAGCTGGAGTGGACCTGGGACGAATCCGCGCTGGAGGACGAGGATCAAGCGCTGCTCGCGGACCGATTCCGCGACGAAGGCTTCCGGAAGGGAATGATCGCGGCGTTCTCCGCCGCGGTCTATCGGCGGCATTACGGCACGGAAGCGTCGGACGCCGACCTGCGCCGGGAATTCCCGGCGCTGTTCGTCTCGAACCGGGCCGGCTCCGCGAAGGGGATGGACTCCGAGACGTGGCTCCTGTCCATCGGATGGAGAGCGGATTCGGCTCCCTTCCGCCCGGCGCTTCAACTGATCGAGCCGTGGGAGGGCAAGACGCAATGGCGGCTGCGGCTCGTTCTGCAGGACAAGCAGCAGGAAGCGTCCGTCTTCCGCGCCAAGCTATCGGAGAACGGCGAAGCGTACGGCACGTGGCCGGAGAGCTGGACGCCGTTCGTAAGGGAGCGTTCCGCAAGCTGGCTGGAGCGGCTTCGGGCTACCCTGCCGCTGCCGCGGATTTCCGCCCGCGGCGAGGACGTGCTGGCCGCCCCTCTAGACGATAAGGCGGCCTGGCAATTCCTGACGACCGACAGCCGGAACCTGCTCGAGGCCGGCTGGGTCGTGCTTCTTCCGGCGTGGTGGGAAGCCGCCAGCCGGAAGAAGCCGCGCCTGCGCGCCCAGGTTCGCGAAGGCGGGGAAGGGCGGCGCGCCGGCCGGTCGCTGTTCGGTCTCGACTCGATCATCGACTTCGATTGGCGCGTGGCCATCGGGGACGCCGACCTGTCCGAGGCCGAATTCAAGGAGCTCGTCGCGCGCGGCGAACGCCTGGTCCGCTTCCGCGATCAGTGGATTCCCCTGGATCCGGCGTTGCTCGCCCAGATAAGCCGGGCGATGGAGGGAATGGATCGCTCCGAGGGCCTCAGCTTCCAGGACGTGCTGCAGCTCCACCTGCTATCCCAAGCGGAGGAAGCGCAAGCCGGCGGCGAAGCCGAAGCCGCCGAAGCCGGCGAGTCGGCCGAGGCGAAGGCGCAGCGCTTCGAGCTCGAGGTCGTGCTGAACGAGCAGCTGCTCGGCTTGTTCCGGCAGCTCAGCCAGCAATCGGAATGGCCCAAGCTCGAAGCTCCGGCCGGCCTTCGGGCCGAGCTTCGCGGCTATCAGCGGGACGGCTTCTCCTGGCTCGTCTTCCTCGGCAGCTTCGGGCTCGGAGCCTGCCTTGCCGACGATATGGGCCTCGGGAAGACGGTGCAGCTGATCTCTTACCTGCTCTATCGGAAAGAAAACGCCGGAATCAAAGCTCCTTCCCTCATCGTGTGCCCGACTTCCGTTCTCGGCAACTGGCAGAAGGAGGTCGGCAAGTTCGCCCCTTCGCTAAGGGTCATGCTCCACTACGGCAGCAGAAGACTGGAGGACGAAGCCTTTTACGCCGCGGCGAACGAGACGGATATCGTCCTGACCTCCTTCTCGACGGCGTCGCTCGATCAAGAGCTTCTGAGCGGGTACCAATGGGCCTCCCTTTGCCTGGACGAAGCCCAGAACATCAAGAACGCCCAGACGAAGCAATCCGCCGCCGTCCGCAGCTTCCCGGCTAAGCACCGCGTCGCCTTGACCGGCACCCCGATCGAGAACCGGTTGTCCGAGCTGTGGTCGATCTACGACTTTATGAATCCCGGTTTTCTCGGGACCTCGAAGGGCTTCCAGGAGCGCTTCGCGAATCCCATCGAGAAGGAGAAGGACGCCCGCCGCACCGCCGATCTCCAGAAGCTGGTCAAGCCGTTCATGCTGAGGCGCAAGAAGAAGGATCCCGCCATCCAGCTGGATCTGCCCGAGAAGAACGAGATGAAGACCTACGTAAATCTGACGGGCGAGCAAAGCGCCCTTTACGAGCAGACCGTCAACGAGCTGATGGAGCAAATGAAGAAGCTGGAGGGCATTCAGCGCAAGGGAGCGATCCTGTCCGCCCTTACCCGGCTGAAGCAGCTGTGCGATCATCCGGTCCTCTTGCTGAAGGAGTCCCTCCCGCTGCTCGACACGGAAGACTCCCTCCAACCGGCGCTTGACGTAGAACTGCTCGCTTCCCGCTCTTCCAAGCTGGAGCGCCTTCTCGCTATGGTCAAGGAGGTTCGCGAGGAGGAGGAACGCTGCATTATTTTCACCCAATACATCGGAATGGGCGAGATGCTGCAGAAGATTCTGGCCCAGGAGCTCGGCGAGCCCGTCCTTTACTTGAACGGCAGCACCTCGAAGACGGCGCGCGACCGGATGATCGACAGCTTCCAATCGCGCACTCTCCCTCCGGAGGAACAGCCGAACGTCTTCATCCTGTCCCTTAAAGCCGGGGGAGTCGGCCTCAACCTGACCGCGGCCAATCACGTCTTCCACTTCGACCGGTGGTGGAACCCCGCCGTCGAGAATCAGGCGACCGACCGCGCTTACCGGATGGGACAGACCCGCGACGTGCAGGTGCACAAGTTTATCGCCCTCGGCACGCTGGAGGAAAGAATCGACGAGATGCTGGAGAGCAAGCAGCAGCTGAGCGACAACGTCATCTCCGCCTCCGAGGGCTGGATTACCGAGCTCTCCACGGAGGAGCTGAAGGATCTCTTCACCTTGAGAAGGAGCGGTGCCGATCTGTGACGGTTCCCTATAAACTCAACGAGAGCAGGCGAGCGCCTGCTCTCGTTCTATTGCGGCTTAGAGCCTTTCAACCTCGATGGAGCAGGTCAAGGAGAAGGATTCCCCCGGCTCGAGCACTTTCATGCCGGTAACGGAAGGATCCAGCGGAGAGTTGAAGGCGTTGGTCACGCAGCTGTACGGCTCCGGGCAGAGAAAGCCTCCCCGCCCGTCGCCGTTGTGAAACACCCAGTGCCCGAACGCTTCGTCCGCCCGGTATCTCAAGCGGAGCCCCGCCTCCCGGTCGGTCAGAACCGCCTCGTTGGCAGCCCCTGCGTACGACTCGAATACGTCGTCCAGCAGGACGCCTTCCATCGGCATCCCGCCGCGAAGCGATTCGCCAAGGGCATTCTCGGCAAGCTCCCCCGTCGGCAGGAACCGCTCGTCCAGCTTCCATGAACGCCCGACCGGCGCTTGAAGCTCGCAGGAACGAAGCGACGCGGAGTCCCCGAACGGGAAGCGGAACGCCGTGTGATACCCGAGCCCCCAAGGAAAAGCGGCCCAGCTCGCGTTATGAACCTCCATCGTCTGCGTTACCCGGGATTCCTCCAGCGTCAGCTTCATCTTCAGAAGGAACCGGTGAGGGAACTGCTCCATCACCTGCGGATGCAAGAACGAATCGAACTCCATCGTCAGGGAGACCGTGCCGGCACGACTCTCTACCTGTAGGACCGTCCATTCCTTATCGTGCACGAATCCGTGGGAATGGCTCCCCGTCGACGGATCGTTGATCGCAAGCCGATAGGTGCGCTCTCCGAAGACGAAGGTCCCGTTCTCGATTCGGTTGGGAGGAAACAAGACGGGAATGCCGTACAGAAGCGGCGATGCCTCGTAGGCTTCGAGCGACGGCGGAACGCGCAGGAGCTCGATCTCCCGCGCTTCCTTGTTCCTTAAGGAGACGACTCTCCCTCCCCAGCCGGGAACGACGAGAGCGATCCAGCTCCCGTTCTCCAGCCGGACGGCGGGCTGTCCCAGATATTCCGTCCGGATCCTGCCGGCCTCGTCTTCCCCGGACAGGAGCGCCATTACAGCTTCTCCGGTTGACCGGTGACGACCGACCGGTGAATGGCGTCGACCAGCTTCGTGTTGAGAAGGCCGGCTTCCGCCCCCGATTCCGGAACCGTATCGAGCCGGACATGGTCGACGAACGCATTCAGCATATAGCTCGGCGCGGACGTGAACTGCCCGTTGATCGGCGTTCCCAGCGTATGAACGTGGCTGTAGGCGCCGCCGGCCTTGCGAACCATCTGGTCGGACAGGTCGACGTAGAGAGCTCCGTTGTCGCCGATTATCTCGTACTTGAAGTCGTAGATCAGCGGCATCGATTCCGGAAGCACCCAACTGGTCGTGAATGTCGCATGCGTTCCGTCGTCGAAGCTGACGACGGATTGGATCGAATCATAGGTGTCGATGCCCATTCCGGCCAGCTTCTTCTTCGTTCCGACCGCGTAAACGCTCACCGGCTTCGCCGTCTCCTTTAACCACAGCGCGATATCCGTTGCGTGAGGAAGCAAGAACCAGCCCGGCGAAGAGCCTTTGGACCACTTCAGCATCTGGGTCGGCACGTAGATCGTGTCGTTAAGCCGGGAGTTGATCGTCAGGATGTCCCCGATCTCGCCGTTCTTCACCGCCTGCTTCACCGCAACGAACGGCGAGTTCCACCGGTTCTCGAAGGCGACCATGCATTTGACGCCGGATCGGCCTACGGCCTCGCGCATCTCTTCCGCTTCCTCGACGCTTGTGGAGAACGGCTTCTCCACCATGAAGTGTACGCCGTGCTCGGCGGCGAGCATGACGGGCTCCCGATGCAGGAAGTCCGGGGTCGCGATGACGAGCGCGTCCAGCTTCTCCTTCTCCAGCATCTCTTTCACGTGCGGATAGCCGGGCACTCCATACTTATCCTTGCTTCTGGTCAGGGTCGATTCGAACGCGTCGCTGACGGCGACCAGCTCCGCGTAAGGATTCTGAAGCAGCGTGTCCGCGAATAGAGAACCGCGAATGCCCATTCCGACGATGCCGAATTTGATAGGATTCATCGATTGAATCTCCTTTGACTTCACTAAGTTAGATTTTAACCGGGTTAATATTTCTCTAGGCTAATGCTTCTCTAAGTTCGCATGATCTAGGCTCGTATTGATCTTTGCTCGCATTGATCTAGGCTTGTAATGATCTAGGTTAGCGTTGGATCGAATCGTCCGCCCTTACTTGACCGCTCCCGCCGTCATCCCGCTGACAAGGTGCTTCTGCAGCAGCCAGAACGCGATGACGATAGGCAGCGTCGTCAAGACGGAGCCCGCCATCAGGTAGTCCCAGTTCACGACATACTGGCCTTGGAAGCTCGCGATTCCGACCGAAAGAGTCCACTTATCGTAATCGGTAATGAACGTCTGAGCGAACATGAATTCGTTCCAGCTGGTCAGGAACGAGAAGACGGCCGTGACGACGAGACCGGGCAGCGTAAGCGGCAGGATGACCTTCACGAACGTCGTCCAGCGGCCGGCGCCATCGATGCTCGCCGCTTCGTCGATCGCCGTGGAGACGCTGTCGAAGTAGCCTTTCAGCATCCACGTGCAGAATGGAACCGCGACGGTCGCATAGGCGATGACGAGCCCGAAATAGGAATTCAGCAGGTGATAATCCTTCATGATCAGGTAGAGCGGAATGATGAGCAGCGATCCCGGCAGCATCTGGGTCAGAAGGATGACGTAGCCGACCGTCATGCGCCCCCGGAAGCGGAACCGGGACATCGCATAGCCGCCCAACGCAGAGACGACCAAGGACAGCACGGTCGTCAGCAGCGAGACGAACGCCGTGTTCTTGAACCATTGGATGAAGTTCAGATTCGCGTCCGCGCGAACGTCGAGCATGCTCTTGTAGCCTTGCAGGTTCAGCTCGTTCGGCAGATAGGAGAGCGGTTTGCTGTAAATCTCGGCCTGCGGCTTAATGGACGTCAGGATCATCCAGATGAACGGAGCGACGGCGAACAAGGATAAAAGAACGGCTGCGATATAGACGAGCGGCATATTCTTCGTTCTCAAGCCGATTCACCCGCCTTCGTCGCCTTCATGTAAAGAACCGTGAAGACGACCGAGATGACCAGCAGGAACATTCCCGCTGCGGAAGCCAGGCCGAAATCGAACGACTTGAAGCCCGCGCGGTAGATGAAGATCGTCAGAATCTCCGTCACCCGGCTTGGCCCGCCCCCGGTCAGGACGTAGACGATGCCGAAATCCTTGATCGTCCAGATGACGAGAAGCAGGAATACGATGACCGACACCGGCTTCAGCGAAGGCATCGTGACGCTGACGAACTTCCTCCAACCGGACGCCCCGTCGATGCTGGCTGCTTCATACAGGCTCTTGGGGATGCCTTGAAGACCGGCGAGAAGCATGATGCCCGCAAAAGGAAAGCCCTTCCACACGTTAACGAACATGGCCGCCCACAAGGCGGTATCGGATTCTCCCAAATACGCCACCGGGTTGGACAGAATATTCATCTTAAGCAGCAAATCGTTAATGACGCCGTATTGATAATCGTACATAAGGATAAAGACGAGGCACGTCACCACTTCGGGGATCGCCCACGGAATGATGACCAGCGCCCGCACCAGCCCTCTTCCCTTGAACGGAATGTTCAGCAGCACGGCGGCAGCCATCCCGAGCGCGAACCGGAGGACGACCGTAACCAGGATATACAGGAACGTAATGCCGAGCGATTTGAGAAAATAGCCCGAGTCGAGCACGGCCGCGTAATTGTCCAGCCCGACGAAAGGATGTCCTTCCGGGATAGGCTTGGCCACCATCCAGTATTGAAAGCTCATCAGTGCCGCCTTCAGAATCGGGTAAAGCAGCACGAGTCCGATCACGAGCGCCAGCGGCGCGATGAACAGATAGGCCGCCCGATTGTTCTTCAGCCTGCGGAGCTCCGAGCGCCAGAAGCCCCTTCTCTCCGCGGGGGGAGCTTGATTCAAGGAAGGTTGCTTAAGACTCGCTTCTTGGTTGTTCATTCCCTTCCTCCTCCTTCCTTGGCCGAACGATCCGGCGGCGGCCGACCGGCCGCCGGATCGCCGAACCGTCTTAGTTCATGGCTTTCTTCATCTCGTCCGCCGCTTTGTCCAGCACGGTCTGCGCGTCTTGCTTGGCGACGAACATGTCCTGCGCGGCGTTGATCAGGATTTGGTTCAGCGTGCCGAGCTCGGCGATCGGCGGATCCATGACGGCCGGCGCGTACGCGTTGTTCTGGAAGTCGAAGAACTGGGCGGCCAGCGGATTCTCTTGCGCGTAAGCTTCCGTTCCCGCGTAAGCCTTGCTGCTCGGAATCATGCCGGACCCGGAGATAATCTCCTGGGCTTCGGGGGAAGCCATCCACTCGATGAACTTCCATGCCTCTTCCTGGTGCTTGCTGTTCTTCGAAATCATCGAGACGAGCGGATAGTTGTGCGGGTTCGGCTGGTACGTTTGGCCTTCGTACACGACGGACGGCTGGGCGATCAAGCCGAGATCGTCCATCAGAGACTCGTCGCGCTCCTTCGTCATCCCGATGAACCAAGGGCCGTCCATCACCATGGCGGCTTGGCCGTTCCAGAACATCTCGCGGCTTACCTTCTTGTCGCGGGTTCCGGGAGGAGTCGCCTGCGGGTTCTCCATCAGATCCTGCCACCACTCGGCCGCCCATACGTTAGCCGGGGAATTGACGTTGATGCGATCCGCCGTATAAGGTCCGGCTTCCCCGTCGCCGAAGAAGACGCCGCCCGATACCGGACGGGCCACGAGGCGGTACCATTCCGACGAGACGAACGGATGGGAGCCGACGACGCTGGAGAACCCGTATTGGTCCATCGTGCCGTCGCCGTTCGTGTCCATGCCCAGCTTGATGGCCGCCGCCTTGAAGTCGTCCAGCGTCCGAATCGATGCCGGGTCGATGCCGGCTTGCTGGAACAGCGACTTCCGGTAGAAGATGCCGGTCGAGCCCCACGCGTAACTGGACAACGCATAATAAGAGCCGTTTACTTTGCTCAGGTCTTGGCCGACCAGACCGGTCTCCAGATCGGTTCCCTTGATCTTGTCGTCCAGGTTCACGAAGGCGCCTTGATCTCCTTGAAGAGCGTTGTAGGTCGCAATATTCTCCGGGTACACCTGCACGATGTCCCCTTGGGTCCCCGCGATGATCTCGGTCGTCAGCTTGTCCCAGAAGTTCTCGTAGTCCGTTCCGTGAACCGTGATCTCCACGTTCGGATTCGCTTCGTTGTACTTCTGAATCAGGGCATCGATCGCTTTCTTGTGCGGGGCCTCCGCGTATACGGAGGTTTCGAACGACAGCTTGATCTTCTCCGTTCCGCTTGCGCCGTTCGCCGAAGAGTTCGAATCCGAAGATCCGTTCGAGCAACCCGTCAGCGCGGTTGCTCCGAGCAATCCGGCCGCGACGGCCATCGTCCATTTCCTTGCGCTTCTCTGTGCCATTCCTCTGACTCTCCTTTTCTGGGAAACCGTATTGTGACCGGCCGCATCGCCGCCAAGTCATGCCCTAATTAAACCGTCGAGCCGCCGGAGGAACAACAAACACTTTTCGCCTGGCCGAACCTAAAGGAACATTTGCGTCATGGTAAGCGTTTTTCCGGCGTTACTATTCATCACATCCGCCATGCCGTCCGACATTTCGCAACTCCGTCCCGCAACAAACTTTTCTCTACCGGCCAATTTTTTTCTACGGCGCCCTAAGCCTTGTTCCGCCTGCGTTCCGCGCAAGCGAACGCATCTAGACAAACAACCCGACCGCGCGCTCGGCGGCGCGTAATCGGGTTGCGATCGGTTCGATTTAAGCTTGGTATTCTTTGCGATAATCGTTTGGAGGCATGCCGACGATCTTCTTGAACGTTCGCGCGAAGGAGATCGGGCTGCTGTAGCCAAGCCGCTCCGCGATGTCCTGCACGGAGTCGCTCGTCTCGGTCAGAAGCCTAAGGGCTTCCTTGATTCGGAGATCGATCAGGAAATCGACGAATTTGAGCCCGAATTCCTCCTTGAACAACCGGCTCAAATATTTGCCGCTGATGCCGAATTTCTCGCTCAGATAATCGAGAGACAGGTCGGGGTTGGCGAACTCCCTCTCGATGTACTCTTTGACTTCCTTGATGGCGGAGCCTTGGGACCGCGAGTTCCTGGCGTTCTCCTTCCGCTCCTCGAACCGTTCCAGCGCCTCGAAGAAGGCGGCGGAGATCTCTTTAAGCATCTCCGCTTCGCTCAAGGTTCTATGCAGGGCGGGCAGGATGTCGGATGCCCAAGACCTCTGGTGCTCCTCACCCATGCCATCGATCGCTTTGTTCAAGTGGAACAGCAGATAGCTTAGCACCTGCCCGATATCCTCGCGAGGCTGACGGTCGGCTTCCAGCTGCCTGAACAGCGAACGCAATTCCACCCTCCACTTGGCATCCGACAGCCGCAGATGCTCGGCGACCGTCTCGGCCTGCTTCAGGTAGCCGAAGGCCCGTTCCCCGGCCGGTTTCGCCGCGGAATAAGCCAGAATCCGGTTGCCGCCGTCGACCGCCTTGTATTGAAGCGCTTCGAGCGCCTCCTGGCAAGCGTCGTGAATGTTGTCGGGATGCTCCACCGGTTCTCCGAGGCCTATCGTCAGCTCGAACGGGATCTCCGCGCGAATGCGCTCGTGCCATCTTCCGACGATCTGTGGATCATCGGAATCGGGGCTCGCCGACGGGCTCATCAGAATGACCGTAAGCTGGCTCGAGGCGGTCCAGAGCTGCCAGGCCCGGTATTCGCCGCCCTCCTTCTCCACTTGGTCCGCCACGATGCTCTCGATCTCTCTTTTCCACGAGTCCTGCTCTTCCTGCGTGTAGGTCCGGCGCCAATCCGCGAAATGATCGATCTCCAGAACGACGACCCTGGCTTTGCCGAACGACTCCGGCCACCCGTGCTTGCCGGCCTCCTCGGCCCACTCTTCCGAACGAACCTGACGCATTCCCTCCAGCAGCTCGTACATGAAGAAGTTCCTTTTGACCTTGAGATCGTCCTGAAGCTGCGACTGAAAGCGAATGTTCTGATTGATCATGTTCTCGAGAGCCGAATTGATGAAGTGGAACTCCCCCGAGAATCCCGCGGTCTCCGTCGTCCGCTCCTCCGCGGAATAATTCCTTAGCTGCGCCACCAGCTTGCGGATCGGCTGGTAGTTCTGGCGGGTCATGAACACGATCCATAATAATGCGGCAAGACAGACGACGACGCCTAGCACGAACCACACGTCAAACAGCGAGTTAAGAAAATGAATGGCCTTGCCATCCTTAAGCTCGCTGACGAGCCGCCAGCCGGTGTAGTCGGAGGCTGCCGTGGAAGCCATGGCCGGCTTCTCGGCCGATTCCGCGGACATATCCGTCGAAGCGGCGAACAGATCGTTGCCGTTCCGGTCGCGCAGATGCAGCCGGGTCGCGGCCGGGTCGTACATCTCCCTCACCAGCGATTGGAGGGACGACGCGTTCACGTTAACGACGATCAAGCCGTAACGGTCCGAGAACACCGTCACGCTTCGGGTAAGCGTGACGACCGGCGTTCCCGACTCCGAAGAGAGCTCCCGGTACGCGCGCAGATCCGACCACTTGCTGTTCGGAGACCGAAGAATCGACTGAATGAACGGAGCGTCAGGGTATTGATCGAGAGAATAGGTCGTGCTCATGTTCAGAACCGTGTTATCCTTGGTCCGGAACATGTAGATAGAGTGGATTAACGGGTTGGCGATCTTAAGCTCCGCGAGCACGTTCATGACGCTGACCTGAAGGGTCAAATCCTGCACGGACGGTTCGGTGAAATAATCGATAATCGTCCGATTCCGCAGCATCTCCAGCGTAATCTTCTGGTCGAGAGCCGCCAGGGAGGAATCGATGATGAGCTGGGCCTGCTTCGCGACGTAATCGTTCGAACGGGCGGCAGCCTCTCTATTGTTGTCGCTAAGAATCTTAAAAAAGACGAAGAAGAGGAAAGCGGAGAGAATAAAGAAAGCGGGTACATAGGACAGCAGCATCCGTGTAAACCAGTTGCGATTCATTCGTATCCCCCCACGATGTCGACGCCCCGGTGCGGTCTCTCTTCCGAACGAGAAACTCTCGACAGTTAGCTCCTATATTGACACATTGTCAGCAAAGTTGACAAGACCAGGTTTAAATCGCAGCCTTAGAACTAGGTAAGCGTTTGCAATCTAACAAGAAGCTAAGGAGGGCGGCCTCGACTCCGCGCTGCCGCCCTTATCCGTTGCTATCCAGTCTCTATGCTCCGTCATCGGATCCCTTGCTTCATCGCCTCGCCGATCGATTCCTTCGCCCTGTCGAAGTCCGATTCCAGAATCGCGACGGGAACGTCGCTAAGCCGCGCGTGGAAGCTTCGCATCGACTCCTCGTCCCAGCGAACCTGAACGAACACGTCGAGAATATGCATGGCCGTCTCATAGAGCCTGACTAATGCCTTGTTGTCCGCCGCATGCACGATAAACAAAAGCATGTAGCCCGCAACCGTCTCGTATTCCATGACGTCCTTCCGCTCGTAAGCCTCTTGGACTTGCTTCGCGTAGATCGCCAGCCGTTCGCGGTTCGGCTCGGTCCAGTTCCCGCGCGAGTAATCGACCGCGATATGGAGCAGCTCCTTCGCGACCTGGTTGTACTCCTCGATCTCCTTCTGCGAGAACGACTTGACGACGGTTCCCCGTCTCGGAAGCCGTTCGACGATGCCGTCCACTTGAAGCAAATAGAGCGCCTCGCGGACGGGAGCGCGGCTCGTGTTCAGCTCGCGGGCGATATCCTCCTCGACGATCTTCTCTCCCGCCTTGATCTCTTTGGCAATGATTTTCTTCAAGATCAGCTTGTAAATCTGTTGGGGAAGAGACTCCCCGAACTCGTGCGAATCCACCCGGTTAACCATAAGCTCTCCGATCCCGTCTTCCCGATAATATAGCCGCTCCTTTATTTCGCTTGAGCCGCCTTATGCAGATACTTCACCAGGGTAATCAAGCCCTTGTCGAAGTTGTCCAGATTCAGATGCTCGTCCGGGGCGTGCAGGTTCTCGTCCGGCAAGCCGAAGCCCATCATGACGACCGGAGCCCGAAGCACGTTCGAGAAGGTGGCGACGACCGGAATCGAGCCTCCGTCCTTCGTGAATACCGCGCGCTTGCCGTATACCTCCTCGTAGGCATCCGCGGCGAGCTGCAGCATCGGATCGGAAGGGTCGCAGGTGAAGGCGAACGCCCTCTCGCCCCGTACGACTTGAACGTTAGCCCCCGGCTGGATATGAGCCTTCAGGTGGCTCTCCACCCGATCCAGCGTCTTCTCCGGATCTTGGCTGCCGACAAGGCGGCACGTGATCTTCGCGTGCGCTTCCTTCGGAATGACCGTCTTCGTTCCTTCGCCTTGGAAGCCGCCCCATACGCCGTTAAGCTCCAGAGTCGGTCTCGCGCCCGTGCGTTCGGTGAACGAGTAGCCTTCTTCCCCGTACAAGGAATCCAGCCCCAGATCGGCCGCCAGCTTCTTCTCGTCCGGATTGTAGCTGGCCAGGTCCTCCTTCTCCAGCTCCGTCAGTTCCGGCACGCCTTCGTAAAAGCCTTCGACCGTCACCCGTCCCTGCTTATCGTGAAGCGAATCGAGCAGCGAGACGAGAGCGTGAAGCGCGTTCGGTACCGCGCCGCCGTACAATCCGGAATGCAGGTCGGTCTTCGCCGTCGACACCGTGACCTCCAGGGAGCACAGTCCGCGAAGCCCCGTGCAGATCGACGGCTTGCCCGGCTCCAGCAGCGAGGAGTCGGAGATCACGACCGCGTCCGCCGCCAGCTTCTCCTTGTTCGCCTTGAGGAACTCGGGCAGGCTCTCCCCGGAGATCTCTTCCTCTCCCTCGATGCAGAACTTGACGTTAAGCGGAAGCTCGCCCTCCTGGCGGAGAATCGCTTCGACCGCTTTCACGTGAAGGAACAGCTGGCCCTTATCGTCCGTCGCGCCGCGGGCATAGATCTTGCCGTCGCGAATGTCGGGCTCGAACGGAGGCGTCGTCCATAAGTTAAGCGGATCGACGGGCTGGACGTCGTAATGGCCGTAGATCAGAACGGTCGGGCGGCCGGGAGCCTTCATTCGCTCCGCGTAGACGATCGGGTGGCCCTTCGTCTCGTGAATCTCTACTTTCTCCATGCCCGCGCGCTTCAGGGCGTCCGCAAGCCAGCTTGCGGCGGCATTGATGTCTTTCTTATGTTCGGACAAGGCCGAGATGCTCGGAATGGACAGCCATTCCTTCAGCTCCTTCAGGTGCTCCTCCCGGTTGCCGGCGAAATATTGTTCGTAATTGCTCAACTCCACTAACCCCTTTCCTATAACTCCGGGCTTTTTGAGGCGCCCATCGCTATCTCATCATCCAATTTTAACACTGTTGCGCCTTCGATGCGATATGTCCGCGTGGCACCCCTGACTAGGCGATCGCATACAATGATTCCAATTCACCGCGACGATCGGAGGTTAACTCAATGAGCCTGACGACTGCCGAACGTTCCGAGCCGAAGTATATTTATAAGCCGGAACCCGCATTGGTTCATCATCTTAAGTCCCTGCACGATCATGTCCATAAGACGTGCGCTCCCCACTTTCACAAGCTTGTGAAGGTGGAGACGATGGACGGCGACGTATTCGAGGGTCATATCGTTCACTGCGACAAAGGAATTCTCTACCTAAGGCTATCGACGGAAGGGAACGAACGGGCCTTCTTCCCGGCTCCTCTCCCCTATCCCAGCCCCTACAGCAGCTTCGTTCTCCCGCTTGTCCTGTTCAATCTTCTTGCCATCTCTTTGTTGTAAAAAACGACCGTCCGTCCGAGCCGCAACGAGAAAATAAGCATCTTCCATACGGATCCCCACAAGGAGTGAATGGTCATGGTCTTCATGCCGCCGTTCGGGCCTTCCGGCCCTCAGATGCCCCCGTCCCCGCCGGCGCCGCCATTCGGCGGGCAAGGCGCGGGAGGAGTGCAGCCGCCTACGGCCCCTCCGCCGCAGTCGCCGCCTCCTCAGCCCCTCGCCTCCGCTTTGGCCGTCGACCCCGGAGCGATCGTCGGCTGCCTTTACCGCAACACCTACATCTGGCCGACCTTCGGCCCCGGCTTCTGGTTCTATCCGATATTCGTAGGGCGCACATCGGTTTCCGGCTTCCGTTGGACCGGGAGAATGTGGGTATTCTCCGGGTTCGACCTTAACCGGGTTTCTTCGTTCAGCTGCTTCTAATCCTCGCTTGTTAATTATTCCTCTTCGGGATCCGATCCGGGGAGGATTTTTTTCGTCTTCTTATCATTCCCCTCCTGCAAAAAACAGTTGAAAATGAAAATGAGAATTGTTATCATAGACAACATCGAGAAAATGAACGTTATCCTATTATGCAATCAGGGGGATTTATCCGTGACACAACCGAAAGGCAAGAAACTCGCTCTCGCGGCCGCAGGCCTGCTCGCCATCTCGACCGTGCTGGGCGCATGCGGCAACAATAACAACAATGCCGCTCCATCGCCATCCGCCAGCGCTCCCGCATCCGCATCCGCTTCGGCCTCTCCTTCCGCTTCCGCTCCGGCGGCCGCGACGGAACGCACGCTGACGGACGCGCTCGGACACCAAGTCACGATTCCGGCCAATCCGCAGCGCATTATCGCTTCGTACCTGGAAGACAACCTGGTCGCCCTCGGCGTGACCCCGGTCGCCCAATGGTCGGTCACGAACGGCATCCAGGAATACCTGCAAGGAAGCCTGAAGGATGTGCCGAAGATCTCTTACGACCTTCCTTTCGAGGAAGTAACGAGTTTCTCGCCCGATCTGCTCATCGTAGGCTCTTCGGCGACGGTCGAAGGCGACAAGTACGACCAATATAGCAAGATCGCTCCTACTTATGTCATCGGAGACGAAGCTACCGGCAACTGGAGAGAATCGCTTCTGGCCGTAGGCGAGGTTCTCGGCAAGAGCGCCGAAGCCCAGAAAGCGCTGGACGACTACGACGCCAAGGCTAAGGACGCGAAAGAGAAGCTGCAGGCTTCGATCGGCACCCAATCCGCCGCGGCCGTCTGGCTCGTCGCCAAGAATTTCTACATCGTAAGCCAAGACCAGTCCTCCGGCGCCGTTCTGTACGGCGATCTCGGCATGACGCCTCCCGCGCTCGTGAAGGAGATCTCTACGGGAGCGACAGCCGCCTGGAATGCGGTCTCGCTCGAGAAGCTAGCGACGCTGGACGCGGATCATCTCTTCCTGATCAACAGCGACGGAGAAGCCAGCGAAGAGCTGAAGAGCGCGGTATGGCAAAGCATTCCGGCCGTAAAGAACGGCCATGTCTACGAGTTCGGCCGGGAAACGAGCTGGCTTTATTCCGGAGTGGTGGCCAACAGCCAAATCATCGACAACGTTCTAAACAGTCTCGTCAAATAAACCGAATATCCGAAAAGCCGGAGCCGCGTGCGAAACGCGCGGCTCCGGCTTTTTCTCATTTTGGGATCGGCGGGAAGCTCAGACGGAATTCGGTTCCTTGGCCCACGACGCTGTCGATCTCGATCTTGCCGTTCATCTTCTTGATAATATTGAAGGAGACCATCGTGCCTAGCCCCGTACCTTTGTCTTTCATCGAATAATAAGGAGTGCCCAGCCGCTTGATCTGCTCGGAGTCCATTCCCTTGCCGGAATCGGCGACCAGGACGATGCCTCTTCCCGCCCTCCTGTCCGAGCGAAGAATCAGAGTGCCTCCTCCCTCCATCGCTTCGACGGCGTTTTTGCTGATATTGATCAGTGCTTGACGGAACTTATGACGGTCCCCGAGAGCGAGCAGCTCTTCCTCCTTCCGCAGCGTCAATTGAATGTCTACGTTATTGTAGGTCGCATAGGATTGGAGAACGTTAGCCACGTAGACCAGTTCCTCGTTCAGGTCGATCCGTTCGGTGCATTCCGGCTCCGGCTTGGCCAGCGACAGATAGTCGGCGATGATCCGCTCCGCCCGGTTTAGCTCCTCGACGCAAATCCCCGTATAATAAGCCCTTTTGGCAGGCTCCAACTCCGCCGAGCTTATCAGTTGAAGAAACCCCCTGACGGAGGTTAGCGGATTGCGAATCTCGTGCGCGACCGATGCCGCCATATCGCCGACGATCTTCAGCTTCTCGCTTCGGACGATTTCTTCTTGGATCCGATTGTATTTAATAAAAGTCTCTATCATGTAGACATAGACACCTGCCGAAACCATCTGCTGGAGATAAACCAGGAGGCTATCATTGAAGATCCTCTCGAATTGACCGATCGAGAATAGGTAGAGGGACAGCGTCAGCAGCTTGATTAGCGTGCAGAGGATCATGGCCAGCCCGATTCTCCCCCATAGATTGCTGGACTGAAACCGCAGGTGGGTTAGCAAGCAGACGACAAAGCTGGGCAGAAAAGAGAAGGCATACAGCCATTCATTCGGAGAATCCAGGAAGTGACGGACAAGAAGGACGGTCGCATAGAGGGGAAGCGCAACCGTCCAGCCTCCGTATAGCGCCCCGACGGCGAGCGGGATGGAACGCATATCGAAGCTCAAACCGCCGACTTGGATCGGGAAGCACATGGTCGCCGCCAACGCAAGGGCCAAAGCTCCGAATAAAAACGCGTTAAAAAGCGCCTTGTTCGAACGAGTCTTTTGTAGAAATGGATAGAATACCAGAGGGGAGAAGACGATCAATAGGTTCAATACGAAGTCTCTCGCATAGGTGGACATAGATTCCCCCGGATCCGCACACGCAGAATCTGCTCTAACAACTCTTATAGAACCATATTTCGGGAGATTCGTCTATCTATGCTAGTGTACGTTCGTCATAAATCGAGTATAATGGACATAAATCTTCCTTATTCTAGTAAATTCCGCTGCGATAACATCCAGGGCTGACAACGAGAATTTACTCCATTCTACTTAATTGGAGGTCATGTCCGATGTCAACGATTCACACGCTCCGCCGTTCTTTTCTGCTATCCGTCCTTAGCATGGCTCTCCTGCTCGCAATGACGTCACCGATCGCTCATGCGGAGACGAAGCCGCTTACCTCCGCGCCTCCAATCGAGATCATGCCCTTTGTCAACTACACAGGCTATACTTATCTGCAATCCTCCGAATTGCAGTTTACGGTTAGCAGCAGTAAGCTGACCGTCGTCGACGCCATAACCCAGACCAAGTCCACGGTATCCGAATTGGGAGCCATCGTGACGCTTCAGCGGTATACGGGGTCGTCGTGGGTCGATGCCTCGACAGCCACGACGCTCAGCACGACGAATAACAGCTATTATTCCGGCTCCACGTCCTTTACCGTAACGGCCGGCTATTATTACCGAGTGAAATCTATTCATTACGCCAAACAGGGCAGCGTGACCGAATCCGTGACGGAATACTCGGATACCGTCCTAGTCGGCTAAATCCCCCCCCAATGCAGAAAGGCCGTTTCCGAGCTGATCTTAGCGCTCGGGAAACGGCCTTTGCTTATTCGATTCCATTCCCAATGGCGAGAATCGATTCCCGATCCAGCTTGCCGTTGATCGATATCGCCCAAACTCCCGTTCTCCATTCCAGGCTCGCGTAGCCCTCGTAGGTAATGAAAAGAAACGCATCGAATCCCCTTATGTTCACCTGCTCCAGCTGGCCGTCCTTTTCTCGATAGGTGGAGCTCCCGGTATCGTTCTCCGTCATTTGGCGTATGGCCACGGTGAAGTTAGCTCCATCCTCCGTCACGTAATTGCCGGTTGCCATTTTTAAAATCGAGCTTTTCGGATAGAAGAGCGCAAAAATCTCCTTTAGCTTAAATTCGGAAGGAATCGTCGAGCTGTCTGGAGCTGCCCAGCCGTGCAAGGCTTCTACCTCCTCCCAGGAGGAATAAATCGGCTTCGCGTTCTGCACGTCGACGACACGCTCTTCTCCCGGTTCCACCGGACCGTCTATCCCAAAATCGGATAGAGTTAATTCCGGCGGAGGGGCCGGCGTCTTCGGTTTAATGTCGACCTCCCTGCCCGTGCCGAAGATAACCCGGACAACCCCTTCGGGGAAGGAGATTACCTTCTCGAAGAAAGGCTCGAATGCGTCCGAAACCTTCGGCGATCCGAAAAGCAACGCCCCGAACATGAAGGAAAGAGCGACAAGAGGCAAGCTCCTCAGCCTTCTTCTTCGGTTTTTTCTTCTGCGCAGTGCTTTCTCTGTTTTCTCCCATAAACGGTCCGAGCTTGGAGTCAGGGTATGCTTCTTGGCGGCTTCGTCGAAAGCAGCGTCGAACAGCCTATCGAATTCGTCTTGCATCCGCCTGTTCCCCCCACAGTTTAACGAATCTCTTCTTCATGGCTTCCCTGGCCCGATGAAGCTTATGCTTGATCGTCTGCTCGCTGGTATCCAGAACGTCGGCCATCTCTTTGTAGCTAAGCTCCTGCTTCCATCTCAGTTCGATTAGCGCGCGATACTCGGGCTTCAGGTCCTGCAGGCAGCGACCGATCGCCTCCGACATCATCTTGGTCTCGACCTCCGCCTCGATGGACTCCGCGCCGCTGACAAAGACGAGCTCGTCCATAATCGAGACACTGTCATCGGCGATTTCGTTCCTGAGTTTCTTGTTCCTTCTCAAATATGTATAGACCCGGTTCTTAACGACGGTCCGAATCCATCCTTTAAGCTTGCCTTCGCTATCGATATCCGGCATCTTCCTCAGAATATGAAGGAAGGTCTCTTGAATGAGATCCTCCGTTGTCGCATGGTCCTTTACCAGATAGAAGATCAACCCATATACAAGCTCATAGTACTCCTTGAAGATTTCCTTCTGGGTGGATGGATTCATCCCCTCGAAGTCACCTGCCAAAAGGAGCATAAGTCGACTCGACATCCCCGCAGCTGCTCCCTTCCGCCCATCCGCCAAGTTGCCCGTTATCTGACTAACACGCGCGTTTTTCTTGATTATACATGATCCTTTTGTCTTATGCGGCGACTTTTTATCGAATCATGTCGGGCGGGTCGGGGGTAAAGGAAAAACCATGTTCGCAGGCTTGTCCGCTGCATGAGTTGCGGTAGGTCTTGCCTAGATTATCGACATCGACAAGGACTTCTCCCTGATCTTCTCCATGACGGCGTACGCCGCCATTCGCGTGATTTCCGGATCCGCGACGAATTCGGCCTTCTGAATGACCGTGATGATGTAGTGACGATAGCTGTATATCCCCAGGTCGACGCGGGGCGCGGTTGCGGCGGATTCCCGGTCGACCGGGCCGACCGAATTCCAGCACAGCTGTTCTTCCCCTAGATCGAATTCGCTGTAAGAAATCCGGATGTGCAGTTCAATAGACAGATCTACGCTCTTATAGACAATCATTCGCTGAGCCGCTCCGCTTACATCGGAGGCCTTGAACGGGAAGCCCTTTACCGGGCGGTCGTCCCATACCGTAAGGGGTTTGCCCAGCTTCCCGTCCTGCTTCGCCCTACTCCCGTCTCGCCTGAATTCGACTGGATTCCTCTCCATAGGCATGCTCCTGCTCCTTATCGCTCGGTCTACCTAGATAACCTCCTTTCGCGGACTTAGGTTGCGGATTTTTTTTAATCAGGCGGTCATTAAATTTCTCAGCTCTCTCCGGTGGGTAATCGCCAGCAGAAGGAGGTTGCCGCCCCAGAACCAGAGGATGGCCGCCTCATAGCTTCGGTTGAATAGGAAAATAGCCAGCAGCAGCATTCCCAATACCACTTGGAGGGCATTGACTTCCGAGGTCATCGGCCGGCCGCGATGCACCCAGCGAAACAGGAGCCACAGCAACGCCAGAATCACGGCATAGGCCAAGGAAGCCGAGAAGTCCGTCAACGCGCTCCACACCCCGAACGTCACCGCGATCCCCTTGCCCCCCTTCCAGTTCAAGAACGGAGAGAAGCAATGGCCGAGAATCGGGGCCAGCGCGATCAGGATCAGCTTGAAGCCGTTGGCGTTCGTCGTCTGCTGGATAAGAAGAACGGCCAGATACCCTTTGAGGAAGTCAAGGGCGATCCCCGCCAAGCCATACGGGTAACCGGCCGCGCTCCACAGGTTCGCCCCTCCCGGGTTCCCGTCGCCGATCCGCCGGAGATTGACGTTCGCAAGCCTCCCGAGCCAATACGAGAACATGAAGGAACCGACTAGAAAAGCTATCAGAAACCATAGGACGATCATCGCTTCTGCCTGCCCCCTATCTCGATGTTTCTTCCTTTCCATGCCACGTTGCCGACGAACAGCACCCGAAATAGAGAATACAGCATAATGAACAAGAAGAAGGCCGAGCTTAATAAATGAAGGATGGGAACCGCGAAGCCGAAACGTCCCGTATAGCGAACGAAATAGAGAATCTGCAGCGTATAGATCGCATAGCCGACCCGGAGAGGCCACGACCAGGAGAGATGGAGGAGGAACGGAGCCGCTTCGACCGCCAGCAGACCGAGCAGCCAGACGGCGACGAGCAGAGTCGTCCGGAGCTTCAGCATGGCCGTGCTTAGCACGGCTCCTTTGCCCCAGCCTTGGATCGCGCTGCGAATTCCCCCGGGGTACATGCGGAAAGAAACGAGCCCGGCGCCGATGAAGTTGGAGACGCGAACGCCCGCCTGCTTGAATCTTCCCCCCAGCGTCAAATCGTCGAGCAGCTCCGAACGGACCGCCTCATGGCCTTTTGCCTTCACGTAATCGGAACGGGAGGCCAGAATGCAGGATCCGTACAAGCCTTGGCGGGAGTTGCTTCGCTCGAACGGCGAAGTGAACGCGAAGATTCCCAAGATATTGATCAGAAGCGCCAGCCTCTCGTATCCCTTCTCCGTATGGTGAAAAGGGACGACCGACAGGACTCCTCCCCTCTCCGCCTGAGCGGCCAGAAGGGATTGAACGGCATCGGGAGCAAGCCGGACGTCCGCGTCAAGGAAAAGCAGGTAGTCGCCCGTCGCGATCCGGTAGCCGTTCCAGACGGCCCAGTTTTTCCCGGTCCAGCCTTCGGGCAGAGGGGGATTGTCGACTACGACGACTCCGTAGCTCTCGGCGATCGCTCTCGTCCGATCCGCGGAGAAGTCGTCGATCACGATGATCTGATCCGGCTTGCGCGTCTGCTGCCGAAGAGAGGATAACAAATGAGGGAGATTGAGCTCCTCGTTCCTGGCCGGAATGATGACGGAGAGGGCGGAACCGGCAACGGAGGACTTGGGGAGGGGCGACGACCGAACGGGAACGGTATTTCGGCGAAACAGGACAAACCCCGACGCGCAGGCTAGCGCAATAAGGACCATTAGCACCATAACAATCGCCTCCCGGTTGCTACATTGTATGTCTGGGAGACTATGAATATTGCACGCAATAACGGCTCGGCTTCGGCGGGGCGGGTGCTTCTAAAGCCTCCCGCGGCAGCGCGGGGTTCTCGATCTGTAAGCCGATATTGTCGGCTTACAGCTTCCCGGGTGCGGGATTCTCGCTCTGTAAGCCGACATTGTCGGCTTACAGCATTCGTCGTTCCCGGTCATCCGCCAACCTTTTCGTCATCCGTCCGCAATCACCCCTCCGCATTCGCCCACATACTGTGGTAGAAAATCCGGATGGGAGGGATTCCCGAATGTTTCGTTTGCCAGCCGCGATCTCCTTGCCGCAAGACGCCTCCGGCCACCCCCTCTCGAACGCGGAATGGTGGTACGTCTACGCTTTGCTGACTGGAAGCGAGGGGCAGCGCTATGCCGTCATGGCCTCGTTTTTCCGGGTAGGAGAGCTTGCTGCTCCTAAAGGCCATTACGTGATCCATTCGCTCCACCAATTGGATCGAGCCCGATTCGAAACCTCCTCGCAGATCGACCGAATGCTCGCGTACCAGATGACTTCCGTCTACCTTCCGGTCTACCTTATGAAAAACCCTCTCGATACCCATACCTGGGGACAATACAAGCAGCTTCTGACCGCTTCGCTGCCCGAGCCTCATCGGCTGCTGCCGCACGCATCCGTTCAGGCGCGTCCTACCCGAATTTTGTACGGGGACAATAGCCTGACGTTCGAAGACGATGCCAGCTCCGGTTCGCAATTGAAGCTGACAACCGGAAACGGGCGGCTGCGCTTGAATTTCGAGCCCATGAAGCCGATCGCTTTGATCGATGAGAAGGGGAAAATCAACGGCCTGCGCTATTACTCCTCTACGAGAAATTTCGTATCGGGCGAGCTACATATGGAGGGGCGCTTGGAGACGGTGCGAGGGGAAGGTTGGTTCGACCATCAGTGGGGGCGCAATTACGGCCTGCTATACGGAGACGGCTGGGATTGGTTCGGTCTTCAATTGCGAAGCGGGCAGGAGCTGCTGATCAGCCGGCTGCGATCGGCGAATTCCGATTCGGAGCCTTACTCGGTCGCCAAGCTTATCCGCGAAGACGGCTCCATCGCGACGACGGAGTCGGTCTCGCTTCGTTCCGAGCGAGCTTGGAGCGGAGAATGGGCCAAGGCGGAGTATCCGGTCGAATGGGCTATCGAGCTTCCGGAATTCGCCATCTCTTTGCGCGTCGTCTCCCTGACGGATCGCCAAGAGATGCCGATCATCGGTCCGCTTCAGGCGATTTGGGAGGGCGTCGTCGCCGTGACGGGCACCATGCGAACCCTGGCGGGCGGCACCGAAGCCATTGAGGGCTACGGATTTATGGAATTGGTGGGTTATCAACGCGGGAAAGCATAAGGCGTTGCTCTCTAATCGCTAACCGTTGAGTCATGGCGACTCATCTGGCGCACGCATCGAGCGTCATGGTCCATCAGTTGAGTCATGGCGACTCATCTGGCACATGCATCGAGCGGCTTCTTCGATCAGATGAGTCATGGCGACTCATCCGACCGTTTCTCTTACCAACTTGTCGACGAACGGAATGTCGGCAGGCGCCCATTCGAAGGAGGCCAGCTCGCTTGGCCGCGCCCAACGGTACTCATCGTGATCCGTTAACCGGATCGTCCCCGGTCGCCACTTCGCCCGCCAAGCGATGAGGCAAATCGTCACGTTCCCGTAATCGTGCACGTTCTCGCCGAAGCTCTCGTATGGAGCGATGTCGATCGCCATCTCCTCCCGAAGTTCGCGCCGCAAGCATTCCGCGGGGGACTCTCCCGGCTCCAGCTTGCCGCCGGGAAATTCCCAGAGTCCCGCTTGCGACTTCCCCGGCTTGCGACGGGCGATAAGCAAGCGCCCTTCTTCGTCCTCAATAATCGCAGCAGCAACTTTCAACATGAACAGTCGTCCCCTCTTCGCATGTCCTATTCCGACAGTAACATGGTTTCCTCTTCTGTGAAAATACTCCTCCGACAATTGCGAATGGAATTTCGCCCTTACTCCTCTCGACAAGATCCGAATCCGCCATAAAAAAGGCTGCGGCCCCGCTCGCTCGCCACCGCAAGCAAACGCGGACGCAGCCCTGCCTCTATTGTTGAGCGAACAACGTTTCCGCACCTCGTTCGGTCACCGAATAATCGTAGATTCGAACGTCCCCCAGCTCGCCCTTGTAATAAGATGCTCCATAAGGAGCGCGGCCCAGGTTCAGGTCGCTGATTCCCGTGTTGAGCGTCGTTGTTTTCTGCGCGGCGAGCTCGCCGTCGACAAACAATCGCATGACGCTCTTGTCGAAAGCGACGACGGCCCGGTGCCATTGCCCGTCGGCGACCTGGGCGGCGGGAATCGTCAACTCATTGCCGTTGCCGAGGAAGCCGAAGGAACCGCCCTTGAAGCCAAGCAGGGACAGGGCGCTGCCCGAGTTCGTTCCCCAGCCGGCGAGGACGGCATCCGCGGCGCTCGCCGTGCGGAACGTCACCGCGATCGACCGGGACGCGTTCACCGTGAGCTGCCCCCACGGGATAGCGGCATAGTCGTCGACTCCATCGAAGAGCAGCCCGCCATCCGTCCACGTTGGCCCGCCGTACAAGACGCCGTCCCTGCCGCCTCCGGAGCTGTCCGCGGCCGCCGAACCGCTTCCCTCCTCGAGCGTCCAGATCCCGTAAGGCTCCGGCGAAGCCAAACCCGCCACCTCCGGCCCGGACAGCGCCCGGTGGTACACCCAAATCTCGTCGAGATCTCCGGCGAACCAAGACCCGCCGCCGGCCGACCTGCCCAGCATCAGCGGACTCGAGGCCGTGGCCAACGCAATCGTCTTCGTGAGCTTCAGCACGCCGTCGACATACAGCCTCACCTTCGTGCCGTCGTAGGCGGCCGCCAGGTGATGCCACTGGCCGTCGGCATACCCCGTCAGCGCGATGGCGGCGTCGCTTCCTCCCGCGAAGAAGCCGAGCTTGCCGCCGCCGATGCCGAGCTGGGAGAGCCCGCCCGGTGCCGGGGGAATCGAAGCAGAGCCATCCTCTCCCCAGCTTACAAAAGCGGCGTCCGCCGAGCTCGTCGTGCGGAACCACGCCGCGACCGTCCGCTCCGAGGCGCCGGTCAGCTGTCCCCATGACGCGCTTGCGGAATCGTCTACGCCATCGAACGAGAGCGCCCCCCCAAAGCGGCCCGCCGACGTCCAAACCGGCCCGCCGCCGACCGAGCCCGCCAAGCCGGCCGTCCAGCCGTTGCCGAAGGAGTCCGCTGCCGCCGAACCGCTCTCCTCGTCGAGCTTCCAGTTCACGTCCTGCGTATCCGCATGGTACGGTCCCGACAAGTCCGCCGTGCGAACGACGCTGGACAAGGTGTCCGTCGTCCTATAGTAATAGCGATGATCGCCCGGCGGCAGCTTCATCGAGTAAGAATAGCTTTTGCCGTCCGTGAACGTCGCGTCCGAGCTATCCGTCTCCGTCATCCGATGAATAACGCCGTCCATGACAAGCTCCACCGCAAAAGGCTTCTGGTTGTCGGCATCCGAATAAGAAGCCTGGAACGTAAACGTCGTCTCTCCATCCCCGTGGGAAGGCGTTCGGGACGCCTCCGTCAGCGCGGGAGCCGTCCCCGAAGCCACGTTAACGGCCTTGATCTCGTCGACGAGCATCTCGCCGTACGTCACCGAATCCTGCTTCAGCCAAATGACGATACCGAGGTTGCTTTTATCGATGCCAAGGCTCGCGAAGGCATCCATGTCGAACTGGTAGTCCGTCCACGCCTGCGGAACGTCCATCCAGCCTCCCGACAGCCCGTAGCTGCGCACGCCGTCGTTCAGCTCGATCCGCACGCGGCTGTCCGGGTAGCCGGGGTTCTTCATCGCGAACTTCAGGTAGCGGTAGCCCGACAGGTCGACGCGGTCGTGCCAAGGCTCGAATTTCGCCCACGAGGACGTCGAGGCCGGCGTCTGCTTGAAGAGCCCGACGGTTCGCCCGTCCGCCGTCGTCTTCTGGTAGGAGCCCGTCCCCCCGGCCTGGTTCCACCAGTTCACCCAATCCAGACCGACGCCGCCCCACGTGCCGGAGCCGCCGAAGTCGTCATAGAGCAGCGGACTGTCCGGACTCGGGAGCGGAGGCGCGACCGTGAAGAACGTCGAGCTGTAGCTGCGAACCCCGGCCGAATCGGTCGTTCGCACATCCACCCTCTTGTTAGCGTAGGGAGCCAACGAGCTCGTGTCCACCGCGCCCTCGTACACGCCCTTCGACACGGACATAGGGACGTAAACGCCGCCGTCCACCTTGAACTCGACCTGTTCGACCTTCCCCTCAGGCCGGGCGAACACGCTCACCTCTCCCGTCACGAAGTCGCCAATGACCGGGGTTCCGATCTCGATATCCTGCGGATCCTCCCCGTCCGCCCAGGAGCTCCCGTTCAAAGCGCTCATGCCGGCGATCGTATAGAGCAGCCCCGCCTGGATGCTGACGCTGTATTCGTTGTAGCGCCACTGGTTCGTGTCGTCGTCGATCAGCTTGCGGTCCTCGTACCACGGGCTGACGCTTTTCTTATCCTTCGTGTCCTTCATGTTCGGTCCCGACACCATCGCGCCGGGAATGACGACGCCCGGATTCGCCGCGCTCCGCGCCTCCGTATCCAGCCGGGTGTGCAGATAGTCGACGTAGTCGGTCCCGATGCCGGATACCCAACTGACGTTCCAGGGGTTATCGCCGAAGATCCAATAAAGCCCCCGCTGCACCGCCCGCAGCACGACCGGATCGCCGAATAGTTCGTAATAACGAAGCATATCCCCCAAATAAGAAGCGTGCGGCTCGTTCACCCCGAAATTCTTAAACTGGTTAAGCACCCCGTACGGCGTGTCGTTCGCCGACGACAGGAAGAAGTTCTTCTGCTCGTCCAGGAGAGCCTTGATCGCGGGCTGGGCGGAAGAAGAAGCGGCCGGATACAGCTCCGCGAGCGCCAGAGGCCGCATGTCCCAATAGTTCGTGGACAGCAGGTCCCCGGGAGCCAGCAAGGCGACCCGAGCCTCGGCAGCATCCCTGTAAGCGATATCATTTGTCAGTAGAAAAAGCTCCGTCTCCGCCCACAGAAGAGGGTTCGCCGTCCCGCCGGCAGAAGCGTATGAGCCATGGGGACCGTCGATGTTCGCCGCTGCGTATTCGTAAGAGACGACGGCACCCGCCTCCGCCTCCTCGGAGAAAGCTTCGAAGTCCGCCGCCAGCGCGGAATCGATCCGGCCGTTCGCCAGCGCCGCGTTGATCGCCCTGGCGGTCGCGGCGAGCGCGCCGGCCGCCTTGGCCGAGCCTCCGACGCTGAGGTCCTGATAGATGCGGTCGTCCGACGTGCCCGGGATGTTGTCGGTGGACAATTCCGGATGCATGAACGTGGCGTTGTTCTTCAGGTTGTACTGCGCCCCGCCGAAGGCGTCGACGAACTTCAGCAAGTATTCGCTGCCGAAGCGGGCTTCGTCGATCAGATCGGGAACGCCGTTGCCGTCGTTGTCGTACTGGACGGACGGGGACGACGCATGGCGCAGGTAGGAGAGAGCGATCGAGCCCGCCACCCACTGGTTGCCGCCGTACTTGCCGTAGTCCCCGGCATCGTACCAGCCGCCGGTCAGGTCGTAGTGCTCCGTACGATCCGGGGAAGAAGCGTCGTCCAGATGCCCGGCCTCGTGGAACACCTTGGCGGACGGCGCTACCGTGCTGTAGCCGGCCGTATAAGCATCCTCCGTCGCCGTCGCTCTCTGGATCCGGTAGAACGCCGTCATCTCGTCCAGGTAGCTCTCCCACTGGTTCGCCCCGATCGGGAATGAATAGGAGGACACTCCGTTCGTGACAACCGAGAAGCCGGAGCCGGTCAGGCTGACCGAGCTGAAGTTCGCGACGTACACTTGTTTGCCCCAAGTCGTCCCTTCGTCCCGCAGCTGACCGGTCGCGACCGTCGTCCCTCCCTGTTTCACCTGAAAGCTAAGGTCGCTCAGCTTATTGTCCGCCAGAACGTAAGCCAGCTTCGTGTCGCCCGCGCTGTAGCCCGCCTGGCTGACCGTTACCCTCTCCACCGTTCCCGCCGCATAGAGAACGGGAGCCGGCACGAACGTTCCGACTCCCGTTGCGACCGTTGCAAGGCCGAGAAGAAGCGCCAGCGGCGCCGCTCCTCTCCGTCCTGCCCTTTGTCCGATTGACATAAATCGATCCCTCCCCAGAATATTCAGCTTGCTTGCCGAATTACCAGAAGAGCTCGCTGCGCCCCTTAAGCTTAAGAAGCGCTTCTACATAGAAGTAATCGCCATAGATGAGCGGCGTCTCCACCTCGTTGCCGTGCGGATAGCTTCCCGTCCCCTTCACGATCAGCGCTTCCTCGCCGGGATCCTCCGGGCGGTAGCTCTCGTAAAGCGAACGGACGATTCTCGTTCCCCAATTCCGGTAGAACTCCGCCTCTCCGTCTTCGCCCAGCTGCTCCGCGATCTCCAGCAGCCCGCTCGCCGCGCAAGCCGCGGCCGTCGTGTCCTTCACGCCGCGCGATTCCGCGGGCGCCCGGAAGTCCCACGGCGGCGCCAGGTCGTCCGTCCCTTCCGCGAACTGGCCGACGAAGAAATCGGCGACCTTCTTCGCCGTCTCCAGGAACCTTCGCTCCCTCGTGTACCGATAGCCGATCGCGAAGCCGTAGATCGCCCAGGCCGCTCCCCGCGACCAAGCCGAATCGGGCGCATAGCCTTGCCCGCCCAGCGCCTCCATCCGCTCGCCCGTCTCGGGATCGAAGCGGACGATGTGATGCACCGAGCCGTCCTCGCGGACGAACTCCAACCGCGTCCGGTCCGCATGCGCGACCGCGAGATGGCGGAACCTCGGATCGCCGAGCTCGTCGCTTGCCCAGAAGAGGAGGCCGAGGTTCATCATGCAGTCGATGATCGCGAGCCCCTCGCTTCCCGGATAGAGCCAAGCGCGGATAAAGCCGCCCTTCAGGTTGAACCGGCTCGCCAGGTGGCTCGCCGCGATCAATCCTCTGCGGCGGGACATCGGATCGCCCGTCAGCTTGTAATCCGCCACCGCGGACAGGCTCCACAGAAAACCGTTGTCGTGATGAAGCTTCTCGTATTCCTGAAGCGGCTCGTCGAGCCGTACCTCCACGGCGCAGGCGATCCGCCGGTACCGCTCGTCTCCCGTCTCGCGGTAAGCGTGCCACAGGATGCCCGGCCAGAAGCCGTTCGTCCAGCAGTCGACGTCGCGGTTGTCGTACCGGCCCCGGATCGACGCGAGCGGGAACGAGGCTCCGATCCGCTCGCTCGTTCTCGCCAGCTTGTCCGCGGCCGCTCCCCAAGCCTCATCTATCCACTGTTCCATTGCGCATCCACCTTTGCTTTTTTTATCCGGACAACCGCCCTTTATCCCTTAAGAGCCCCTACCATGACGCCTTTGACGAAGTACTTCTGAACGAACGGGTACAGGCACAGGATAGGAACCGTCGCGACGATGATCGTGGCATACTTGAGCGATTCGCTCACCAGCACGGCCTGATCGACGCTCGCCCCGCCCAGCATGCTGTCCGTCGAGTTCGAGATCAGAATCTCCCGCAGGATCAACTGCAAGGGGAACAGCTCCCGGTCCCGAAGGAACAGGGAAGCGTAGAACCAGGCGTTCCATTTCTCCACCGCGTAGTAGAGCGTGATAACCGCCAGCACCGGAAGCGACAGCGGCAGAATAATCCGCCAGAACACGGTGAAGTGGTTGGCCCCGTCGATCGTCGCCGATTCCTCGAGGCTTTCGGGAACCGACGCGAACGCGGTGCGCATGATGATCAGGTTAAACGTATTGACGGCGAACGGAACGATCAGCGCCGCCAGCGAGTCGATGAGGCCGATTCCCTTGACGACCAGATAGAACGGAACGAGGCCGCCGTTGAAGAACATCGTGAATACGATGAGGAAAATAAACGCTTTGTTCCAATAAACCCGGCGACGCGACAGCACGTAGGCGGTCATCGACGTCACGAGCATGTTGAGAAGGAGACTGCCGGCCACGACGGTTATCGTGTTGAGGTAGCCTTTCCAGATCGCCGAATTGCGGAAAACGGTCTCGTAAGCGTCCAGATGGAACCCGTAGGACCGCAGCAGCAGCCCGCTGTGTGCCAGCAGTTGATTCCCGTCGCTGAACGACGCCAGCAGGACATAGAGGAAAGGATAGGCGCTCACGATAACGAGGGCGAGCAGGATGGCGGCGATGACGGCATCTCCAAGCCGATCTCCGATAGTGCGTCTCACGGTCCGTCCTCCTTCACCATAAGCTGTTCTGATTGACTCTTCGGGACAGGTAGTTCGCCAGCACGAGCAGAGCCAGGTTAATAACGGAGTTAAACAAGCCGACCGCCGCGCTGAAGCTCCAGTCGAATTCGATCAGCCCCTTGCGGTACACGTAGGAGGAGATGACGTCGGCCGTCTCGTAGATCGAGGAGTTGTAAAGCAGGATGATTTTCTCGAAGCCGACGTTAAGCAGATTGCCCATCCGCAGGATGAACATGATCATGATCGTCGGCAAGAGCCCGGGCAGCGTCACGCTCCGCATCTGCCGCCATCTTCCCGCCCCGTCGATCCTCGCCGCCTCGTATTGCTCCGTGTCGATCGAGCTGAGCGCCGCGATGTAGATGATCGACTCCCAGCCGATGCGCTGCCAGATCTCCGAGGCGACGTAGACCGGGCGGAAGTAGTCCGGGTTCTGCAGCAAAGCCGTATCGGCGCCTCCGAGCGAAGCGACGACCTGCTGGATGATGCCGCCGCTGTTCGTGAAGTCCTTGACGATGCCGCAGATAACGATTAACGACACGAAATAAGGCATGTACGTCACCGATTGCACGAAGCCGCGGAACGCGCGGCTTCGCACTTCGTTGATCAGAAGCGCCAGGACGATCGGCGCCGGGAATTCGAACAGCAGCGTGTAGACGCTGATCAGGACGGTGTTCGTGAACACCCGCTCGAAGTAGAACCCTTCGAAGAAGTCCTTGAAATGGGACAGCCCTGCCCATGGGCTTCCCAGAATGCCCTCGGCGGGCGAATAATCCTTGAAGGCGATGACGGCCCCGTACATCGGACCGTATTGGAAGACCAGGTAATAGGCCAAGGCCGGAAGCATCATCGCGTACAGCAGCTTGTTGCGGCTCCAGTCCTTCCGAAGGAAGAGCCCCCAGTCCGTTCTCTCCGCTCTCTTTCCCAACTTGGATAGCACCCCTATTGCTGATGGCTTAACGAGCGTTATAGCGATCGAGCGCCGCTTGATAGATCTCGATGGCCCGGTCGATGTTCAGCGATTCTAGCTTCGTCAGGAATTTGTCATAGGCGTCCATCGAGTCTGTGCCGAGAATGATCTTGATCGTCGTCTCGTCGACGAGCGTGTTGACTTCGTTCATGATTTTGGCGAATTCGGTGCTCTCTTCCGCGGTCGGCGAGATCGGAGGCAGCTGGTGCTTGTCGACGTCCGTCTGGCCCCACGTCTTAACGGCTTCCTGTTGCTGCGGAAGCGCGGCGAACTGCTCGTAATAACGCTTGTCTTGGACAAACGGACCTCCGGTGGCGCGAGTGTAGAGCCCAAGGTTAAGGGACAGGTTCTCCTTGACGGGATCCGTGTAGGTCGGATAGCCGTCCACGAGCGTATGGGCTTCGCCTTCCTTGCCGAAGTTGAAGAAAAAGCTGCCTTCCTCGCTGTAGCCGTAGTCGAGCAACTGGACGGCGAGCTCCGGATTCTTGCTCTTCGGCGAGATCGCGAAGTTGCCGCCTTGAGGCGCGGCGAAGTCCTTCTGGCCGAACTTCGGCACGTCGCCCTTGTTCAGAACCGGATACGGGGCGCCTACGAGGTCGTACTTCGGATCGACTTCCTTCATCGCGGTCAGCCACTTGCCGATTCCTCCGCCTGCGAGGGCGTACGTCGCTCCCGACTTGCCGGACGTCATATTGGCGTCGCGGATCTTCCCGTCGACGGTCGCGATGTCCTTGTCGATCAGGCCTTCGGCGTACCACTTGCGCATCGTCGTAAGGAATTCCTTGAAGCCGGGCTCGGCCGGACCGAACTTGACCTTGCCGTCGTCCATGTAGAAGTCGCGCTTGATGCCGAACGCTCCGTAGAAGAGGCCTTGCTGCAGGTCGTCGAACAGGCGCGGCGTGCTGATGAACGTAAGCGGAGCCGTCGCCCCCTTCTTCTCCTTGAAGGCCTTGAGCATCGTGTACCATTCGTCCATCGTCGTCGGCACCTCGAGGCCGAGGTCGTCCAGCCAGTCCTTGCGGATAATCGGGCCTCCGTACGTCATCAGGTAATCGTCGCCGCGGATGAACGGGAATCCGTAGTACGCGCCGCTGTCCGTCTTGATCTGCTTGTCGACCTCCGGATGCGCCGCCAGGTAAGCCTTCAGATTAGGAGCGTACTTGTCGATCAGGTCGTTCAGCTTCAGGATATTGCCGTCCTGCATCGCTTTCTCCGGTCCTCCCGGATAGCCAGTCACGAAGTTCCATTCGATGATGTCCGTGTATTCGCCCGAAGCGAACATGATGTTAAGCTGTTCCTTGGCTTGGTTGACGGCCGGCAGCTCGTATTTGACCTTGATGCCGGTACGCGCTTCCAATTCTTTGTTGAACGGAAAATCCTCCAGCTTGGGGGTGACGGCGAGCTGCTGCGAGAACGCTCCGGAGTCCAGCCATCTCGTGAGCATGACGTCCGTCTTGATCGGATAGACCGATCCGCCCGCGTTCGGCGAATCGCTCGGCGACGCGGATTCGCTTGCGGGCGCGCTGGCGCTGCTGCTCGGCGATGCGCTCGGCGACGGGCCGCCCGACCCGTTATTGGAGCTTGAGCATGCGGTGAGCGCCGTGCTGGTCAGCATCAGGCTTAGCAGAATGGCGGATGATGCCTTGCGGGTTGAAGCTTGCATGAAGCAATCGACCTCCTTCTATTGTAGGACCCCTCTCATCGGATTCCTCACCCCGATTATGCGGCCCGGCCCCCTCTTCAGGGTAGGCGCAGAACCTCCAAAACCGTCACCACAACTTGCGCTTCGCTTCCCAAAACCTCCGATCCGATGTTCAAAAGAGGATCAAGCAGACCCTCAGCCCTTCGGAATCGCTGCCCAAACCCGTCATTCGAGCCATTTATACTGTCCCGGGGTGACCCCTTCGACCTTCTTGAACGCCCGGATAAACGTGTTGACGCTGCTGAAGCCGCTCCTTCCGGCGGCCTCCTCCAAGGAGGTCCGTTCCGTCCTCAGAAGCTCCTTAGCCCGGTTGATCCTCGTTCGATTGATCGCGTCCAAGAGTCCCTCTCCCGTCTGATCCTTGTACAGCTTGGAGAGGTAGGTCGCCTTCATCCCGAAGGTGTCGCCGATCATCGTGATGTTCAGATTGGGGTCCTCGTAATGCTTCTCGATATAACCCTGGATGGACTCCGCGAACGAGGAGAGCTGCCGGTCGCGGCCGCGGCTCCGGTTCGCCTCCTGCTTGGCCGCGGTTAGGCGGCACACCTCCTCCAGCATCTCGGCCAGACTGGCCTGGATGTCCTTCACCGACCGGAGGCCGGTCAACCGCTCGAGCGCCTTCGGGTGCTTCTCCAGGAACGAGGCCTGCACGTCGCCCAGCTCGCCCATCGTCTTCAGGAACGTGCAGACGAGATCGAACATGAGGCAGCGGGCCAGCTCGGTCGTGAACTCCCCGTTCCGCAGATTGCGCTCGATGATCTCGTCCAGCGTCCGACGGGCCTTCGCGATGTCGCCCACGAGCACGTAATTGATCAACTGCTGCTCCGTTTGCAGCGAATAGTCGTATCCTTCTACGGCGGCCGGCAGCCGCTCGGACCTCTCCAGTTCTTCGTAAGAGAGGCTGCTCTCGCGGTCGCCGACGACGTACTTGTATTCCATCGTCTCGAGCGCTTCCCGGTAGGCTTCGGCGATTCCGCTTAACGATTCGTGTACCCCGCTGATCGCGACGGACGCTTCCAGCTGGAAGCGCTGCTTGAGGAAGCCGCGGGTATTCTCGGCCGCCTGCTTCAGTTCGGCCAGAGCCTCCGCCGGCGGCGTATTGGGCCTCAAGCACGCTAGGCACGCGAATAAATCTCCCGTGTCGGCCATATATCCGGCGTGCGAGCGTCCGATCCATTCCTCCGCCACGTTGGAGACGATGAAGCGAAGCAGGCCCTGTCCGCCCTCCGGCTGCATCTCCTTGATCCGCTCCAGGAACGCCTCGTTGCCGTCCACGTCGAATAGGATGACCGCGAACCGGTCGCTCTCGAACTTCATGTCGAACGCGGCGAGCAGCTCCTCGCGCGAGAAGCGCCTTTCCACCCGTCCCTTCAGAAGCCGGACGATAAAGGAGTCTCTCAGCTCGCGGTTCTGTTGGCGGAACCTCTGCCGGTCCCGCTCCCGTTCCCCGGCGTTTCTTTTCCATTCTTCTTCTATTAGAAGATACTCGTTCATGACTCCTTGGCTCCCGGCGGCGGCGGGATCGCCTCCGTAGAGCGTCCGGACCAGGTTGCCGAGCGGCCGGTAATGGCGGCGAAGGAAGAAGACCGTCAGCCCAAGGCCGCCGAGCAGGCTGAACAGGATGCTGACCGTCGTCAGCCTGCCGACATAGGCCGATTCCTTCCAGACGAGCGAGTTCGGAACGACGGTGACGTACGTCAGATCGGAGTGCACCGAGCGGATGTACGAATATTGCGAAGCTTCCCCGCGGAAGCTCTCTTCGAAGCTTCCTTGCTCTCCCTTCAGGCGATCGAGCCCGGGAAGCTCCGGGTTCATCCGGCCGCTCGAACCCCCCGCGCTCCCGGGAAGCTCCGCCCCTTCCTCTAAGCTGGATACGAGCACCTCCCCTTCCCCGTTGAGAATGAACACTTCGCCGCCGCTGAACTCCCTGACGTTAAGGGCATCCCTTCGCATCTGCTCGGCGTCCAGCATGACGACGACGGTTCCGACTGAATCTTTGTTCTCGTCCGCCGGGAACGTGCTGACATAGTTGACGGAGGGGACGATCGCGCCCGCCTCGTTCAGCCGGCTCGTCCGGATGAACTTCCGGGTGTCCGTGCTGCGGACGAGCCGCCTCCATTCGTCCATGGACATCGTACCTCCCGCGTACCATTCCTCGTAGGCGTTGTCGGCCGATTTGTATACGTATGGCATCAGGACGCTGTCGCCCTGGGTCCAATAAATATAGAACTCGTCGTAGGACGTATACGCGGAGCTCATCCCTTGCAGGTCCTGGGTGACCTTGTAGAGATCGTACAGGTAATCCCCGCGGCTCGCCTTGTTCGTATAGAACAGGCTCTGAATCTCCACGTTGGCATAGATCTGGGCGACCAAGCGCTTCACGGAGCCGATCTGGCCGTCGATCTTCTCTCTCATCTGCGCGAGAAGCAGCTCGTTCCCGCTCCGGATCTGCTCGTCGACGGTCGCCCGGGTTTGGGTGTACGCCGCCGCGCTCAGAACGATCGGAACGAACAGCACGATCAAGTAGCTGAGCAGCCATGCCGTCACCACGCTTCTTCTCCGCGGCCACCATCTGAACCGACTCATGCGGACTCCCCCTGCCTGCTCTTTAGTCGTTACTTCCTGTTTACCGGATGGCGCGGGCGTCGGCAACCCTCTAACCGTCACCCTTTTATCCAAAACGATCGTCAGAATGTCCACTTCTCTATAAACGGGAGAAAACCTGCGGGTGGGCAGGTTTTCTCATCCGTATAAAGGAGCAAAAGGGGTCAACCGACGGGAACGAACTTCACCGCGTCCGCAACGACGTAGCCGTCGGGAGATGCCAGGGCGTCGTTGCGGATCGTCACGCTTCCGCCGGTTCCCGCCTGGAAGGCATACGTGCCGATCAGGTTCCAGACGCCTCCGTTCGACCGCTGGTCGACCGCGACCGTGCTCGCCGTCCCGTTATGGACGACGTCCACCTGAACCGCGTCCTCCCGGTTGAAGTGCTCGGGCCACATCAGGTACACCTCGTAGGTCCCCGATATCGGAAGCTCGGGCGTGAACGTGACGCTCTTCGTTCCTTTACCCGCGTTGCCGTCGTGCAGGTAGTCCGCTCCGTAGCGGTCCGCCTGGGTGTTCGCCGTCGTCCACGTCCCGATCTTCGTCACGCCGGACGAATCGGCGTTATCGACGATAATCGGATCGGGCAGCCGCTCGAACCGGACCGCGTCGGCGACGACGAACCCGTCCGGGGAAGCTAGCGCGTCGTTGCGGATCGTCACGCTTCCGCCCGTCCCGGCTTGGAAGTAGTAGGTTCCGAGCGGATTCCAGACGCCTCCGTTCGAGCGCTGGTCGACGGCCGCCGTGCTCGTCGCCCCGTCATGGACGATGCCGACTTGGACGGCATCTTCCCGGTTCGCGTGCTGCGGCCACATCATCGATACCCGGTAATAGCCGGAGGAAGGCAGGGTCGGCGCGAACGTGACGCTTTTCGTCCCCTTGGCCGCGTTATCGTCGTGAAGATAATTCGCTCCGTAGCGGTCGGTCTGGGTGCCGGCCGTCTTCCATGTTCCCGTCTTGGTTACGCCGGTCGCATCCGCGTTATCGACGATGACCGAGACGAGCTCCGGCTCCTCGGGCTCGGGATCGCCGCCGCCGGGGTTGGTTCCGAGTGTGAAGTTCGCTTGGAACGACTTGCCCTTTGCCCCGTTGACGTTCACCGTGAACTTGATCGTAGGGCTGAGCTGGGTGACGGTAATGCCGGGATCGGCCGTATAGCCGCTTGCCGAACGGGCCAGCTCGATCTGGATCGTGCCCGCATTCGCCTGGGTCGGATCGGAGACAGCCACGGCGAGGCTCGTGTCCGGCGTCTCGCGGGTCATAATCGAAGCCTTCTTATTGGAAGTAATGAGATCGACGGTCTGCAAGGAATCCGTCCAGAAGTTCGCGCCGATCAGGTTCAGCGTCGTCTCCTTGGCCGCCTGCACGGCGCCCGTGTTGGCGAGAACGGCCGTCTCGGGACTGGATGCGTAGGCTTCGGTCGCCGAAGCGGATGCGTTCGGGAGTACGGTATACGCGTAAGAAGCGTCGGTAGGCGCCGTTCCGTGATCGATCCATGCCGTCTGGTAGTTGCGGGTGATGTTCGTCGCCGGCGTCACGCTGCGGTTGTTGATCTGCTTCCAATTGCCGGTCCGCGCCTCCCGTTTGGTCCGAAGCGTCGCTCCGTCCGGGAAGTAATAGCCGATGTCGGAGCCGCTCGCCGCGTTGCCGCTAAGGTGCATCGAGCGGACGCTCGTCAGCGTTTGGCTGGCGCCGAGGGCGGTCGGCTGAGCCGTCCCGTCGACCGTCCAGGCATTGTCGCCCGCCAAGTTCAGCTTGCGGTTCTCGACAATCGTCTCCACGGGGGAAGTCGCCGTACTCGAAATTCCCGCCCCGAGGGCGACGATCTCGTCGTCGAACAGGAACCAGGATTTGCGCCCCGTCAGGTTGTAGGAGGCGTAGGAGAGATCCATCCCGGCCGCTCCGTAAGTTCCGTCCAGCACCGAGCCGCCCGCCCAGTTCGTCGTGCCCGTCTGCGCGGCGTTCGCCGTCTGGGAGACGACGGTCGTGCCCGGCAGCCGGTAGGAATCGACGGTCGGCCAGTAGTCCTCGCTGTATTGCGCCAAGTCCCCGTTATAGAGATAGGTCGCCCCTGCCCCCGTGTACCAGCCTTTGCCGTTCTCGCCGTTGATCGCCTCGAAGCTGTTGATCCGGGTCGAGAACATCGCGATGCCGAAGGCAAAGCCCGGGCGAAGCAGAAGCGAGCGGTCCATCCCGGCGAACTGCCGGACCTTGTTCAGCGGCGCGGGAGGCGAGATCGCGGAGTCCGCAACGATCCCCTTCGCCAAGGCGATCATCTCCGGGGACGCGTCCGAGTAAAAGCTGCTGAACGTGTCGTCCTGGATCCAGCCCTTGGCCATGCTCTTGAAGGCGGACGCATGGGGCTCCGGCGCGAATTGCGAGAGCCGGATGATCGCGGCGATCACGGCGTGCCCAACCGCGTGATCCTGGGCGTAGTTGCGGGAGATCTCGCGCCCCCGGACCATGTCCATCATCGCTCCCTTATACATGAGTGGCTGGAAGGAGTCGTATGCCCATTGCCATACGTGAGCTTGGTTCGGGTCGGTCACCTGCGCGGACGAGCCGGACAGCAGGTACATCAGGTCGGACGTCATCTGCAGCAGCGAGAGGCCGTAGCCGCCTGTATAGGCGATTCGGCTGTGCTGGATGAACGAGCCGTCGGCATAGAAGCCGTCCCCGCTCGTCGCGTACGGGAAGATGCCGGCTCCGGACAAGCCGTCCCGGGCGGCCGCGGCCTTGGCGGAATCCTTCACGAGAACGGCGCGCACGCCGACCACCACGGCCTGCCAGGCCCGGTTCGCCCCGGACAGGTTGACGGCCGGAGTGAAGTAGTCGACCGTGCTCCCGTAGGTCGCAAGCTGCGCGGGCGTGAGATCGTCGTAGAGCAGGGCGACGATGTCGTTCAGGCTGAGCGGAATGCCGATCTGCCAATGCCACCAGTTATAGGAGGTTCTTCCGATCGTAGTGTTGTAGCTGTTGGCGTACAGCCAATCGAGCGCGTCGATTATGTCTTGCTTCAGCGACGCGTTGCCATAGAGGGAGGAGCCTACCGTCGTCGCGGCGAGCGTCATCGTTCTTAGCCGGCTGTACGACTCGTTCACCTGGTCCGACGTCTTCGTCGCGCGCAGCGCGTACCAGATGTAAGTGCGGGTCGGCGATAAGTCCATGGCGCTCCAGTAAGACTGGGCTTCCATGGCGAGCGCCGCCGTCCGGGCCGCGATATCTGGATCTGTCGTGCTCAGGTCGGGTCCTCCGGTCAGCATCGTCTTCCACTTGTCCCTCATCGTATCGAATTCGTCCGTCGCGAAGGCTCGTTCCGGAGAGAGGCCTCCCCAGAACGTAAACAGAATGGCGGCAACCAGGACGGCCGCAATCGATCTCGGCAGCTTGCCGGAATGCTTCATCGCTTCATCGTTCCCCTTCCATAGCGAATTAGAGCGAACTAGCGAAACCCCTGCTCTACCCAAGCCCTGCAAGCAAAGCCTGCTCCGTCCAAGACCTACTCCAGCAATGCCCCCTCCGCCCGGAGCGCCTCCTGCAGAACCTTCACGTCCAGCTCGTGCGGGGCGATCCCAAGCTTCGCGGCCAAAGCCGCCGCGGCGCCGGCCGCTTGTCCGGTCGCCATGCAACTCGGCGTCAGCCGCGTGGTGGCGAGCGCCTCGTGGCTAGTCGAGATGCATCGGCCGCCGCTTAATAAATGGCTTACCTTCTGCGGAAGGAGGCAGCGGTACGGAATGTCGTACGCGCCGTCCCCTTGCACCCAGGAAGCGACGACTCCCTTGCCGGACGGATCATGAATGTCGATCGGGTAGCCGCTGCGGGCGATGACGTCGTCGAACCGGCGCCCCTCCACAACGTCCGACGACTCCAGCGTGTATCGGCCGACGATGCGTCGAGTCTCGCGGATGCCGATCTGCGCGCCAACCTGCGAGAGAGAAGCCTTCTCGAAGCCAGGCAGCTCCTTGATCATGAAGTCCGCGACCTGCTGAGCCTGCTTGCGGCCGAGATGCTCCGCCTCCGTCAGGTCCTCCACGTCCGTGCCGTCCAAGCCTTGAACGCGCGTCGTGTTGACGAGAACCTCGTCCGGCTCCGGCCCTGTGAAGAAGAGTACCTGGTCCCGGTTGATCGGAAGCTGCGCGGCATTCCATTGCTTGAAGAAGCCCATGACCCCGCTCAGCGGCAGCTGCTCAAGCTCGTCTATCGGCGTCTTGCGGTAGAACTCGTTGGGGTTAGCCAGCATGTACTGCTTGACCTTAGCCAGATCGACTCCGCGCATTCGGAACTTCATCGTCATCGGCTGCGTGCGCCCGTCCTCGTCCCGTCCTTGCCGGGTCGGGGCACCGGACAGATACGCGAGATCCGCGTCGCCCGTCGTGTCGACGAAGACCTTGCCCCGTATCTCCAGCTTGCCGGACTTCGAGGTTACCCAGGCCGCCGCGATCCGATCCCCTTCCAACTCGACCCGATCCACGAAGCTATGGGCGATCAGCTTCACTCCGGCCTCGCGAAGCATGTCGACCGCAAGAGTTTTATACACTTCGGGATGATAGGGCGTTATCGTATGGACGAAGCCTACCGTGTCCCGGACGTGCCCCGGCGAGGCCCCGATCGCCTGAAGCCTGCGGACGATCTCGTCCGCGATGCCTCCGATCACCTGCTTGCCCTCCACCGTATGGAACGTCATCCAAGGGTATACGAGAGCGGCCGTCGACATGCCCCCGACGAAGCCGTACCTCTCGATCAGAACCGTTCGCGCGCCGAGACGCCCTGCCGCGATCGCCGCATTGATGCCTGCCGGGCCTCCTCCAACGACGACAACGTCCGCTGCGACAGGTTCCTTGTACCTTTTTTCATGCCTCGTTTGATCAAGCTTCATTTTCCCAAACCTCCTATTTCAACCCGGTTGTCGCGATTCCATCGATGAATTTGCGTTGGGCGAAGAAAAACACCAGCAGCAGCGGAAGAGTCGCCATGACGGACGCCGCCATCAAGAGATGCCAGGCCGTGCCCGCCGTATCGGTAAACAGCTTCATCGCGATCGGCAAGGTGAACAAATCCGAAGAACTGATGTAGATCATCGGATCCAGGAAGTCCTCCCAGCTGTTCAGGAAGGTGAAGATCGACAGCGTGGCGAACGCGGGAGCGGCCAGCGGCACCATGATTCGCCAGAACGTCGTCCACGGCGAGCAGCCGTCGATCTCCGCCGCCTCGTCGAGCTCGTTCGGAACGGTAATGAAGAACTGCCGCAGCAGGAAGACGCCGAATATCCCTCCCGCGCCCAGCATCGGCGGTACGATCAGCGGGAAGTGCGTGTCCGCCAGCTGCAGCTTCGAGAACCAGATGAAGTTCGGAATCGTCGTCACCTCGGCCGGAATCATCATTCCGCTCAGGAGCACGAGGAACCAGACGCTGCGCAGCGGGAACTTGATCTTGGCGAACGCGAAACCCGCGATGGCGGCGAACAGGCACGTGCCGACCGTGACGACGACGGCGATGTAGAAGCTGTTCCAGTAATGAAGGAGGAAGTCCGGCTGCGCCTCGAACACCTCGGCATAGTTGCCCCAGACGGCCGGGGACGGGAGAATCCGCATCGGGAACTCGAACACCTTCGTCTGGTCCTTCAGCGACGTGGTGATCATCCAATAGAAAGGGACGAGGATGACCGCCGATACCGCGATCAGCAGGAGGTACCGGACGACGGCGGAGATTGCTTTGCCGGATTTATTGTTCATGATGCACCCACCTTGTTCTCAGGTTCCATTGCACGACGGTGAGCAGCAAGACAAGGAAAAACAGCACGAACGCGACCGCCGAGGCATAGCCGAAATCGAACACCTTGTACGCCAGCTGATAGATGTAGTAAACGAGAACGTAGGTGGAGGTGCCGGGCCCTCCGTCGGTCATAACCGCTATCTGCGAGAATACCTTCAAGGAACCGATCAGAGTGATTACGAGCGTCAGGAAGAGAGAGGGGGTGATCATCGGCAGCGTGATGCTGCGGAACTGCCTCCATCTCGAAGCCCCGTCGATGGTGGCGGCCTCGTAATACATCTTCGGAACGTCTTGAAGCGCCGCGAGGAAAATCACCATGTTCATCCCGACCTTCTTCAGAACGCTGACCACGATGACGACGGGCATGACCAACGCGGTGTCGTACAGCCAGGCCGGCCCTTCGATCCCCAGCGAGGCGAGAATCTGGTTGAGCAGTCCCGCGTCGGTCGCGAACACGTACTTCCAGACGATCGCCCAGACGACAATGGAGGTGACGACGGGCGTGAAGATGACGGTGCGAAAAAAACCCGTGCCCGGAAGCTTCTGGTTGAGAAGAAGAGCGAGAGCGAGCGCCAGCCCCAGGTTGAGCGGAATCAGGCCCGCCGAGAAATAAAGCGTGTTCCCGAGCGTGCGCCAGAATTGAGCGTCTTCGGAGACGAGCCGCGCGTAGTTGTCTCCCCCCACGAAGGAGGAGGGGTGCAGCAGGGAATAATCGGTGAAGCTGAGCCCGAAGGCGTAAACGATCGGAGCCGCGAGGAAAAGGAAAAACCCCAGCATCATCGGAGAGATGAACAGGTAACCGTACCACGCGTTGCGCCTCCGGAGCTTCGAAGATGTCGCGTTGCTCATGTTGAGGTCCACTCCTTCCATGGCCGAGAGGGGAAGCCGGGCCGCCGCCGAGGCGATTTCGTTGCCTGCGCGCCAGCGTCCCGGTCCCTTCGGCTCTATCTGTTAGTTAAGCAACGGAGAAACTTCCTTCTCCAGATCCTTCGCGATGTCCGCGATCGGCTTGGACTTCGTGTAGATGGAGTCGAAGCCGATCTTCATCTTCTCGTCGATCTGCTGAAAGTTCTGGAACGCCGGGCGTACCCTCGCGCTCGCCATCTGGTCGAGCACGGCCGTCTTCACGCTCTCCGGCGAAGGTCCTTGGTTGAGGAATTCCTGCGATTCCAGAACGGACTTACGGCTCGGCACGAAGAATTGCGAGGTGACCGCCATGTTCTCCGGATTGGTCAAGTACTTCACGAAGTCCGTCGCTTCCGCGGCATGCTCGCTGTCCTTCGTAACGGCGTAACCTGCATAGCCGAGCGTCGTACCTTGTCCGCCCGCGCCGGATGGCATCGGGGCGATGTCCCATTTAAAGTCGGTGATTGCCTTCGCCTTGCCCATGTAGCTGAAGAGGTCTTGCTGCATCGCGATTTTGCCCGTCTCGAACGTCGTCTGGTCGCCCGGCTTCGGGTGAATCTCCGACTTGAACATGGCGTCGCTGTAGAATTGAAGGGCGTCGATGCCTTCCTTCGTATTCAGCGCGAATTGTTTGCCGTCGGCGCTGAAGTAGTCGCCGCCGAAAGCCCACACGAGCGTCTGAAGAGATTCGGTCCAGCTCGTCGTCCATCCGTTCGGGCGGATCAGGTTAACGCCATAAACGCCCTTACTCCTATCCGTGAGCACGGCCGCCGCTTTCGCCATCTCGTCATACGTCCATTTTCCTTCCGCGTACAGCTCGGTCGGCGTCTTCAGCCCCTTTTCCTCGAACAAGGTCTTGTTGTAGTAAATCATGTTCGGCGGAGTCGAGAACGGAATGCCGTACGTCTTGCCGTCCTTCGTCAGCAGATCGAGCGTCGAAGGAATGAGGTCGTCGAACTTGTAATCCGGGTCGTCCTTGATCGATGAAATGTCGGCGAGCTGGCCAGCCTCTAGGAACTGCGGGATCGACCGCTCCATCAGCCAGACGACGTCCGGCGCCGTCTTCGATGCCATCAGCACCGACAGCTTCTGCTGGTAGTCCGCCGAAGGAATCGTCATGATCTCGACGCTCACGTTCGGGTGGTCCTTGCGGTAGCTCTCGATCATCGTCTCGTACATCTGCTTGTGCGTGTCGTTGCCCCAGATGCTGAACTTCAGCTTGACCTCCTTGGTCGCCGCTCCCGATCCCGAGGAGCTTTCTTTGCCGTTCGATTCGGAGCCGCAACCCGCGAGCGAACCCGCCATTAACACCGTCGCAAGCCCGATGCCCAGTCCCTTTTTCATATGGCTTACCCCTTTTCGTCATTGTTTGATAAGCGCTTACATTTGTGATTATAAAGAAAGACCCGCATCGCCGAGAACGACACGGGTTCCAGAAATGGTTCAAAATCGTAAGGGTTTTCCTGCGAATAGGAAGAGATCGGAGCTGGATTAACGACAGGTCATCCCCGCTCCCGGTATTCGGTCGGCGTTGCTCCGGTGTGCTGCTTGAATAGCGACGCGAAGTATTTATGGTTGGGAATTCCGCACATGGCCGCCACCTCCGCGACCTTCAGCGTCGTGCCCGAGAGCAGCTGCCTCGCCTTCGCGATCCGTCTCTCCGTCACGTAGTCGGACAGGTTCTGGCCCGTCTCCCGCTTGAACGTCTCGGAGAGGTATTTCGGATGCAGGTAGACGCGTTCGGCCAGAAACTGCAAGGAGATCTCCTGCTCGAGCGACTGCTGGATCAGCTCCTTCACCTTGCGAATGACGAGCCTCTCCTTGTCGGGCTCGGGGGACTCGTCCCCGGCAGGACCTCCCTTGCCTTCGGCTTGGATTCGGGCAAGCACCCTCGCCAGCTCCACTCGCTCGATCGGCTTCAGCAGGTAGTCCATCACGCCATAGCGCAGCGCCTCCCGTGCGTATTCGAACTCGTCATGACCGCTGATCACCACGATAGGCGTGTCCTTCTGCTCCTGCTTGATCCGCCGCAGCAGCTCCAGGCCGTCCATCTCCTTCATCCGGATGTCGGTGATGACGAGGTCCATTCGCTCGCTGGTCCGGAACATCTCGAACGCCGTTTTGCCGTTGTCCGCTTCCAGGATTCTCAGCTCGTTTTTGACCACGTCCTCGATAATCGCCCTCAGGCCCTGGCGAATCTTCGGCTCGTCCTCGGCCAGCAAAATGTTCATGGTTACGATTCCCCCCATTGGAACGGGATACGGACATGCACCGCCGCTCCTTGCGTTCTGGACTTATCCAGGCTTAGCCCGTAGGACTCCCCGTATAGAATCCGGAGCCTGCGGTGAATATTGCGAAGCGCGAAGCCCTTCTCCCGATTGCCCGTCCCCGAAACGGATTCCGCTCGGATCGGTTCGACTTCGGCGAGGATGCGCTCAATCTGATTAAGTCGCTCGGGACCGATGCCTCGCCCGTCGTCCTCGATGCGGATGAGCAGGTCTTGCTCGTCGGCCTTCGTCGTGAGCGTCAGAGTAAGAGGCTTGCTGCCCATCCCATGCTCGATCGCGTTCTCGACAAGGGGCTGGAGCAGCAGCTTCGGAACGAGCACCGACTCGTGGGAGAAATCCACCCGGATGTCCGCGCGCAGCCGATCCTCCAAGCGGAAGGACTGAATGCTTAGGTAGTTCTCGACGAAATCGAGCTCCTCCCGCAGCGTTACCTTGCTCTCCTGCCGGTTTACCGTGTAGCGCAGCAGCTTGCCCAAGCTGGAGATGACGCGGCTGAGCTCGTCCTGACGGTCGCGTCCCGCCGCCATGCTGATCGATTCCAACGTGTTGTATAGAAAATGCGGATTGATCTGGCTCTGCAATGCCGACAGCTCCGCCTGCTTCTCCCGGATGCCCAGCTCATAAATCTCCTTGATGTTCTTGTCGAGCTGGGCGACCATGCCGTTGAAGCCCGCGGTCAGCAGGCCGATCTCGTCGTTCGTCATAATCGGAGCCCGTTCGCCGAGCTCTCCGTTCTGCACCCGCTTCATCTTCATGTACAAGCTGCGGATCGGCTTGACTAGCTGATTCGACGCCAAGACGGATATCAGGTAGGCCGCAAGCAGCGAGGCCAACGAGATCCAAAGGATAAAAGAGATCAATTCGCGCGCGTCCTTCTGCAGGTCGCTTCGGGGGATGATGCCCATAATGCGAAGCCCGCCGTAGCCGGTCTCCCTCTCGGAGACGAGAGTTCGGCCGTCTTGCCGGAGACGATCGTTCAGCGCTTCTTCTTCCGGGTTCCCTGCAGCCAAGCCCTCCTGATTGGAGTCGAAGGGATAAATCATCTCCCCGTTTCTGTTGAATATATAAAGCTTGCTGTTCTCGGTAATCCGCACGGAAGAGAGAATCTTCTCGAACCCGGAGCTCGTCAGATCCACCTTCACGAAACCCAGCTTCGCGTTCGTATACGGGTTCTTGATCAGCCTCGCGATCGAGGCGACTTCGGGAACGTTGGTCAGGTAATTCGGGCTGGAGGCCGGCGGAAGAACGGTGAGTCCCCCGTCATCGGCTTCGGCTTCCCGCATCCATTCGTTCTCCTGCGGAAGCCAGCTGCTCTTGCTCGTCTCCTGCAGGTTGCTGAACAAGCTCCCGTCAAGCGCGAAAATAAACACACCGGCCACCTCCGTTCTCTCGTAGATAGCGGAGGAGATGAGCTGGTTCATTTTGAACGATTCGTCGGAAGCGAGATAGTTGCCGGTACGAAAACCCCCGTCATGACGGGTCAGAATGTCCAGAGCGTTGTCGTCGTAGTAGAGGGACAGCGTGATCCGTTCGAGCTCCTGAATGTAACGTTCCAGGTTGATCGCCACCTGCTCGGCGAGCTGATCGGAATAAGCCTGCGCATCCTTCGCGGCCCTGGCGGAGTACTTCGAATAAGTAATGGCGCCGCTGAGCAGGAACGGCACTGTAACCATCAGGCAGAACAGGACGAGCATCTTCGTTCTCAGCGACACGAAAGTCGGAAATAGCCGGGACGGCAGCATGCGAGGGTCACCACTCCATTGAACTTGGGTTGCAGCTCGATTCCTATGGTCTATGGCAGCGCTTTAATTTCATCATATAGCGAAATGCGATTTTGGGATAGAGAGAAACAATGGCGAATCGCATCGCCGTTAACGCACTCGTCTCCAACAAAAAAATGGCCCCCTGTCTGCACAGGAGGCCATTGTTAATAGACTTAATTAGCTGGAGCCGCGAATCAAGCTTCCGTCTTCTGAAGCTTCGACGGGTTGTTGATCTTGTACGGCACCGGATGCTTGGTCAGCTTCTTGGCCGCGACCTTCGCCTCGAACGAGATCGTGTCGCCGATGGCGAGCTCCAGCTTCTTCAGCGTGTTGCTATGGCTGGACCAAGCGGCTCCGAGCTCAAGCTCCTCGGGTTCCACGATCTTGACCGATTCGTAGATGACGACCTCGTCGTCGGTGTCGGAGAAGTGGTTCGGCACCGTCGTGAATTCCTGCACCGTGGCGACCATCTTGACCTTCTCTTCCGGAAGCTCAAGCTTCGCCTTGCCTTTCTTGGCCTTCGGCTTGGCGGGTTCCGCCTCCCCCGAAGCCTCGATCGGCGCTGCCGGAGCCGCCGCGGCTTCGGCCTTCGCCGATGCGGTCGGCGATTCCGGCGCGGACGTCTCGGCTGCCGCATCCGGGGAGCTTGCGGACTCCGATTCCGCCGCCGGCGAATCGTCCTCGGAATCGGCCTTGGATGCGCTCCTCTGGCCGAAGGTCGAGGCTTGCATCTCCTTCAAGAAGGAGGGATGGATGCAGTGCCGCTGCTTGTTGCCGAACTCGATGACGGCGGTCATCTTGTCGACGAAGCCGACGATGTTCACCGTCTCGTTCATGCCGTTGCCTTTATAGGCATAGCTCTTGGTGCGGGCGGCTTTCTCCGACAGCAGGCCCCACTCCTTGCATTTCTCGAGCTGCTCGTCCTCCGAATCGAATTCGAAGAACAGCAGCGGCTCGATGACGAACGAATAGCTCATGACTCTTCCGCCTTTCTCTTCCCAAAGGTTGGTTTCAATTGGTTGCCTCGTTGAAGCCGACCGTTAGTCGATTTTTTCGACTATCTCCCTCGTTATGGCCCTCCTGAGCGAGCCGTTAGTCGATTTTTTCGGCTTTCCCTCAATCCGGCCGGGCCATCGCGAAAATCTCACCGAGCTTCGAATAATTGCTGCCCGCGAGCCGGCTGACCGGCCGCAGCTTCTCGATATCGATGCGCCCGTTATGCAGAAGCTCGTCCGCCACGTGGAAGCATACGACCCGGCCGATCAGCAGGTCGCACTGCGGAGTCTCGCCCGTTCCGCCGAGCGGGAAGCTGTGCTCCAGGACGCACTCCATTCGCACCTTCGCCTCCGCGACGCCGGGCACGGCGATCTTGACGCTCGGCACCTGCGTCAATCCCGCCGCCCCCAGCTCGCTTACGTCGGCAGGGAGCGCAGCCGCCGCCGCGTTCGCCGCCGCGACGTTCGATTCGTCCGCGATATGGACGACGAAGCCGCCCGCCGACAAAGCATTGCGCGAAGTGTCCTTCGGCACGCCGTTCTTCCGCTGAACCGACACCGACACGAGCGGCGGGTTCGAGCAGACGATATTGAAGTAGCTGAACGGCGCCGCGTTCACGACGCCTTCCTCGGACAAAGTCGTCACGAGAGCGATCGGCCTCGGGAGAATACTCCCGATCAGCAGCTTATAATTGTCGCGCTCGCTCTGGTTCGACGGATCGATAACCGCCATGCCTGCTCCCCCCATGTTACGTTCTTTGCTCCTATTGTACATGTTTTGGGCGTTATCGCCTAATGGACTTTCGGGACATACGCATCTTGCCGGACAGACCGCCGCACGCCAAAAAAAAGACTCTTCGGATCGAAGAGTCTTTCGTTACGATTCATACGATATCCGGCCGCCCTCTATCGAAGCCGCTCGGCGAGCCGCTGCCGCCTGCGCAGCATTTTCTGGGCCCGATTCCAGAACAGGCTGACTTCGCTCGCGTCGCGAACCTGATTCAGATTGATCCACAGCTTCGGGACGTTCCGTTCCGCATCCCAGAGCAGGCTGGCCTTGGTGGGCAAATCCCCGTAGCCGGCCTCGACCCGAAGCCCCTTGCCTCTGCGCTCCAGGTGGTAGACCTTGCGAACGACGCGGCTGTTGAAGGAGACAACCGCATCCCGGTCCTCGGCCAAGGTATGACAATCGCCGCAAGGCCGGCAGATCAGCTCGACCGCATGCGTGAGATGGTCTCCCGCCATGCTCGTCCAGTAGCGGAAGGCGTATTCGCTCCGGCAATGAGGACAGCGCACGTTCTCCCGTATCGCCGCTTCCACGGCAACGATGTATCGATCGAGGACATGGGTGTCCTTCAGCTTTTTCAAATAATACTTGTACAGGGCAAAAAAACTGATCATATCGGTTGACTGGCGGGCGGACTCCCTGAAATCGGCAAGATAAGCTTCCTCTGCTTCCCTCGGCCATTCGATCTTCATCGCGATCCCCCATTCGGTTGATATAGATCCTCTTAATCACCATTAACCGAATATTTGCGTTATTAATCCTTTACGATGAAAAAAACCAAGAGGTTGCACCCGCGCACGGGCAGAAGCTTAGCGAAGCTTATCTTTTAACCACGAGCCGGCGAGCGCGATGGCGCTCCGGGCCGCCTTCGTGCCGGACAAGGCGTTCAGCATGACGAAGTCGTGGATGATTCCCTCGTAGCGGGTAGCCGTGACCTCGACGCCGGCCTGCTTCAGCTTCTCCGCATAGGCTTCCCCCTCGTCCCGGAGCACGTCGGCTTCGGCCGTAATGACGAGCGCGGGAGGCAGGCCGCTCAACTGCTCGACCGTCGCCTTTAACGGAGATGCCGTGATCTCCTCGCGCCGCTCCTTATCGGGCAAATATTGATCCCAGAACCACATCATCGCCTCCCGGCGGAGGAAGTAGCCTTCCGCGAATTCGCGGTAGGAGTCCGTGTCGAACGAAGCGTCGGTGACCGGATAGAACAAGAGTTGGCCGGCTATGGAAGGTCCTCTCCGCTCCTTCGCCATCAGGGTGATCGCCGCCGTCATGTTGCCGCCTACGCTGTCCCCCGCCACCGCGATCCGGGAGGGATCAAGCTCTCTAATCTCGCCGGACAGCGAGATCCATTCGAGAACGGAGTAAATCTCCTTCAGAGCCGTCGGGTATTTCGCTTCGGGCGACAGGCTGTAGCTCGGGAAAACGACGGCCGCTCCGGAGGCGTTCGCGAGCTCGCGGATTAACCGGTCGTGCGTGTGGGCGTTGCCGAACACCCAGCCCGCGCCATGGATATAGAGAACGACGGGCAGCGTCCCCTTCGAGTCCATCGGACGAACGATCCGAACGTTCACGTGGCCGCTCGGCCCGCCGACGATCTTGGTCTCTTCGATAAAAGCAATCGGCTGCGGAACGGGATTAGGATCGGGGACCGATTGCGTCTCGTCAACCGCTTCTCTTCCTTTCTCCGGGCCGAGCTGATACAAATAAGGGGGCTTCGACGTCTCTTCCGCGAACTTCAGAGCTTCCGGTTCCAGACGAATTCGGTTACTCAACTTCATCACTCTCCCCTAGATATAGAGATACGGATAGCTATCTCTATTACCCGCGGAATCAGTCGTCCTAACGATTAAAGTCGGTAAACATGCCAAAAAGGCCCGGCGTCGTCCCCTGACGCCGTAGCCTTTTGTCCTTGTACGGTCTTGCTTTTTACGCCTTATCGAGCACCAGTTCGAGTTGAACGCTGAGATCGTTCTCGGTATCGAGCACGACGCTGTGCGGATTCTCCATCCCGAAGTCGGCGAACGTCACGATCGCCGTTCCCGACAGCAGGACTTGTCCGTCCCGGTACATCGTCTTGGCGTCGAACGTAACTTCCTTCTCGACTCCCCGAACCGTCAGCGTCCCCGTCATCTTGAAGTCGGAAGCTGAGCCTTCCGTCCATTCCGCCGGAAGCCCTTCGAACGAGGTCGCTTGGAACGTCGCCTCCGGGAATTCCGAAACGTTGAGATACTCTTCTCCTTTGACATGCCCGTCGCGCTGCCCGTTGCCCGAATCGAGCGAAGCCATGTCGATCTTGCCCTCGGCGCTCGTCTGCGAGGCGTCGTCCACGTTCAGTGCCCAGCTGCCGCTGACCGCTTCGTCCACGAAATTCACCGTCTCCCGGGAGGTCGTCACCGAGAGGTAGAGCTTGGAGCCTTCCGAGATCGTCCAGTTGCCGTTCAGCTGCTCTCCCGTAACCGTCGCGCCGGAAGCGGCCGACGAGGATGCGCTCGCTCCCGGCTCCGCGGAGGAACCGGCGGAAGAGGATGGCGATGCGGCCCCCGCATCGGCGGGGATGACTCCTTCGATGTCGATGTTATTGCCCAGATAATCATTCGACCACGTGTACGCGCCCGTCCCCAGGACGACTACCGCCAAAGCCCCGCCGATCAGCCAGCCTTTCGTTTTTCTCTTCACTATGGTTTCCTCCTTCGATCTCTAAACTAGCAATGTCCTTATGGCTTCGAGACCATGATAGCAAGCGAATATGTCGGGCGAATGTCAGAGAGAAATAAAGCCGGGAAATTCGGGAAAGCCCTTGCGGCGCGATTCTTCCTATGTAAAAGTAACTAGTATACGACCCTGAGAGAGGAGAACGGCCGCCATGAAATCCATCCTGATCGTCGAGGACGAGGACGCGATCGCGAGGGTTCTCGCCGCCTACCTGCGCAAAGCGGGCTACGCGGCGACCGTCGTCTCCGACGGCCTGGAGGCGTTGAACGTCTTCGAGGCTTCGGATTTCTCGCTTGTCCTGCTCGACGTCATGCTTCCGGGCATGGACGGCTGGGAGCTGCTTCGCGCCATCCGGGACAAGAGCGCCTGTCCGGTCATCATGCTGACCGCCAGGGGCGACATTCAGGACCGGCTGCTGGGCCTGAACGACGGCGCCGACGACTATATGACCAAGCCCTTCGTGCCGGACGAAGTCGTGGCGCGCGTTCGGGCGGCTCTGCGCAGGCGGCCGCATTGGACCGACGGGGAGAGCAAGCGCCACTTCGGCAACCTGATGGTGGACTTCGCCTCCAAGAGCGTGTTCCTGAACGCGGCCGAGGTTCCGCTCAATCCTCGCGATTTGTCCCTGCTGCTGTTTTTGGCGGAGTCTCCTAACCGGATTTTCACCAGAGAGCAGTTAATCGAACACGTGTGGGGAGCGGACTACGAGGGGAGCGACCGGGCGGTCGACCTATCGATCAAAAGGCTGCGTCAGTCCCTTGCCCACTGGCCGGCAGAGGCGGGAGAGATTCGGACGCTCAGAGGAACGGGGTATCAGCTGTGGATTGGAGAATAATGCGGCGGCGCAAGAAGACGTCCATTCTGTCCTATTGGACTTTTCGCTATATTATCATTCTGTGCGTCGGCTTTACGATCATCGCCCTGTGCGCGTTATACTGGATTCGCGATACGGCGAAGGACAGCCGGCTGAAAACGGCGGGCTTGCTGGGCCAAGAGATCGCCGATCGGGTCACGTCGGCGGACGGGACGCTGAACATTCCTCCCCAGATGGACCCGCTGCTGGACAGCCGTCTGCGGTACTTCGACTTCAAGGGCGATCTGTGCTTGATCATCACGGACGACGAGGGGAATCTGCAGTATTCGAAGCCTCCCCTTCGCCAAGACGAGGTGAGAAGCTATTTGTCGGATGATTTGAGCGCCTCGCGGAGGGACAATTCTCAGGCGGTCATCACTCCGATCGAAGCGGACGGGGAGCAAATCGGCCAAGTATCGCTGCTGCTCTCCAAGAAGTCTCTCAGCTACAGCCCGAATGAGGTCGCCTTGCTCGGCGTTTTGTTCGGAACGCTCATTCTGTGCGGCTGGCTGACGATCTACTTGTTGTCGCGCAAGCTGTCGCTGCCGATTCGCCAAGTGGCGGAGAGCGCCCGCCTGATCCGCGCCGGCCGTTACGACGTCAATCTGAACGTGCAATCGAACGAGAAAGAATTGGACGAATTGGTCGATTCGTTCAAGGATATGGCAAGCCGGCTTAAGCAGCTGGAGGAGTGGCGAGCCTTGTCGCTCGCCGGGGTGACGCACGAGCTCAAAACCCCCGTCACTTCGATCAAAGGGCTGATGATGGCCGTCCGGGACGATGTCGTGCAGCAGGAGGAAGCCAAGGAGTTCCTGGACATCGCGCTTAAGGAATCGGACCGGATGGAACGGATGGTCACGGATCTGCTCGATTACAACGCGTTCGCCGCGGGCTATGTCGAGGTTCGGAAGGACCGGCTGGAGCTCGGGGGGCTGCTGTCCGAAATTGCCTTCCAATGGTCGCTTCCTTACGCCGGCATGAACGTGACGGTAGAGACCGAGCTGCCGGAGCAGCCCGTATACATTGCCGGCGACGCTCTGCGCATTCAGCAGATCGTCGTCAATCTGCTGAACAACGGCCAGCAGGCCGCCGTGCCGGGCCGCCCGATCGAGCTGACTCTTCGTTTGCTTGAGGCGGAAGGCAAGGCGCGCATCGAAGTCGCCGACAACGGCAGCGGCATCTCCGCGGAGGAGCTCCCGTACATCTTCGAGCGTTTCTATCGGGGCGAGCGGAAGAAGCGGCACATCCGCGGGCTGGGACTGGGGCTTACCTACAGCAGCCTTCTCGCGAGCGCTCTCGGCGGAGAGCTTCGCCTGGCGGAGAGCTCTCCGGCGGGAAGCACGTTCGTGTTGGAGCTGCCGGGTTAGAAGGGTCTTTTGCTACTCGACGATAGGCCGCTATATAATAAGAGAACTAACGTTCCCAGGCGGGGACGAACAAGGAGCGGACAAAGATGAGCGCCAAAAAACAAGCCCCAAAGCTGGAAACGCCTCAAATTCCCGACGAGAGCGCGCTTTCCGCTATGGAGCTTCACGAGTTGAAATCCGACGACCGTCTGGAAAAAGCGTTGATACGCGATAGCCTAATTGAGGAATGCCAGGCAAGCAAGGTGAGCATCGAGAAAACCATTCTCCGCAACGTGACGTTCTCGGATTCCGCCCTGCCCGGAATCGAGCTGACGGACGTTCGGTTCGAGAAGTGCGACCTGTCCAACCTCGACCTCAGCGGGGCCATTCTTCACCGCGTCGAGTTCGCGAACTGCAAGATGCTCGGCCTGAACCTCGCCGACGCGACGATCCGGAATACGGTATTCGACGGCTGCTTGGCGGATTACGCCGCCATTCGGTTCGCGGATCTGAAGCAAGTAACCTTCCAAGACTGCTCGCTCGCCAAATCCGACTTCAGCTACTCGAAGTTCAAGAGCTTCGAGCTCCGCCGGAACAGGCTGGACCATGCCCAGTTCTCCGCGACCGATCTCGCCGGAATCGATCTGAGCGACAACGATTTCGACGGGCTCAGCGTGGACGCGGAGAGTCTCCGGGGCTGCATCATCTCGCGAGAGCAGGCTTACATCTTCGCGAATTTGTTCGGGCTTGTCGTGAAGGACTAGCCCCGGACTCGATCCGGTACCGGATGCGGCTCAAATTACCCGCTTCCGGTACCACTTCGTCCCGCGATAACGGATCAGGAATATCGCCCCGCGAACGCCCCATTCGATGTTCATCGCAAGCCACACGCCGACGATCCCATAGTCGAACACGACACCCAGCAAGTAGCCTAGAACGATGCGGAACAGCCACATCGACAGCAGCGAGACGGTGGAAGTGAACTTCGAATCGCCCGCCGCCCGCAGCGCGGAAGGTAGGATAAAGCTGACCGACCACAGAGGGATCTGGGCAAGCGCGTTGATCAAGAAGATGACGAACAAGTCGTCCTTGATCGCTTCGGGAGAATGGAACAAGCCGTCGACGATCGGATGGAACAGCGGCAGCGCGATCAGCGTCATGACGACGAAGAACCCGGACGAGATCCAGAGGAACGACTTGATGAACTTCCGGGCGTCCTGGACGTTCCGCGCGCCGATGCTCTGGCCCACCACCGTCACCGCCGCGATCGAGAGCGCGCTCGAAGGAATCTGAAGGGCCATCGCGATCGCTCCGCTGACCGCGTTCGTCGCGATGGCGTAGGTGCCCATCCCGACGATGAACGTCTGCGTGAGCAGCTTGCCCCCGTTGAAGAACATCTGCTCGGCGGCGAACGGGATTCCGACCGACAGGATTTTGCGCGCCATTCCCAGGTTCATGCGGAACAGATTCTTCAGACGGACCCGAAGCTCCGTGTCGATCCGCAGCAGGAAGACGACCGCGCAGATCGCCCCGAGGTAACGGGCAATGTTCACGGAGATGGCCATGCCCTGTACGTCCATCTTCAAGATGTTAATGAAGAGCACGTTCAGCAGAACGTAGGATAAGTTCAAGATAAGGGACAAAACCAGCGATGCCTTGGATTTCCCGATCCCCCTCAGCGCTCCGCACACCGCTTCCACGATGGCCAGGCCGAAGTAGGAGGCGCAGCTTCCGAGCAGGTAAGTCCGCGCCAGTTCCATGACCTCCGGGCTTGCCGAGCCGAAGAACAGATTTAACACCTGGTTGTGGAAAAGCATCATAAGAAGGCCTATCGTAAGCGAGAACAGCGATACCGAGGAGATCGAGCTGGCCGCCGCCTTCGGTACCATCCCGACATTGCCGCTTCCTTTGTATTGGGCGACGATCACCGTTCCGCCGGTCGATAACGCCACGATAATGCTGAGCAGAAAGACATTGAGAGAGTCGACCATATTTACCGCGCTGACCGCATCCACTCCCGCGGAAGAGATCATGGCGGTGTTCAACAGGCTAAGGCCGATAATGAACGCTTGGTCGATCAAGATCGGAATAAAGAGAGCGATCAACTGGCGATAGTCGAAGGCCTCTCCGGATAAGTATTTCGTTAAGATCGCTTGCCGTCTACCCGGTAGGGTTCGAGGCTGGGTCTGAGCCACATCATCACATTCTTTGCATGGAGTAGTAGGAAAAGTCGGCTTGATACTATCACCGGGGCCAAGGTCTGTCAACGCAACAAAAATACCAAAAACGGCGTCCAGGGAGGTTCCTCCCCGAGACACCGCTCTTATCCTGCCTTTATCGTTATCTAACGAACATATGATTGCCGATCGTCTTGACGACGCTGGCCTTCTTGGCCTTCGCCGGCTCCAGCTTCGGATTGAAGAAATACAGCGCTCCCGGTACGTTGTTCTCGCCGGCCAGAGCTTCCTTGGCTGCCTGAACGCTCTCGCTCGACGCCGACAGCGTCTGCAGATTGCCGTTCCTTGCCGGAGGGAATTGACCCGCCGCGTAGATGACGCCGCTGACCGTATCCGGGAATCGCCCGCTCTTCACCCGGTTCAGAACGACGTTGGCGATCGCCAGCTTCCCTTGATAGGATTCATATCCGGCCTCGACTTGAATAAGCTTGGCGAGAAGCGCCACGTCCGCCGTCGCCGGATCCATGAACTCGGGAACGATGACCTGCAAGCGATCTCCCGCGTTCAAGGCTTCGCTCGTCAGTCCGTTGCGGGCCTTAAGGGCGGCGACGGTCGTTCCGTTCGCCTCCGCGATGCCGGCGAGATTATCGCCGGCCTGAACCGCGTAGCTCTCCACGCCGATAACGGAGGAGAGCTTATCCTCGGCTTCCCAGCCGATCCTGGCATGCATCGCTTCCGTCAGAACCCGCAGCGGAAGATACGTATTGCCGTCGATCGATCTCGCCGTCTGCGCGATATCGTAATTCTTGCCGTTGTAGCGAATCTCGGACTCTCCCGCCCGGAACGCCAGCTTGTCGCCGCCATCGTTCATGACGACCACGTAATTGGAATCGCTGTCATAAGCGACGCGCCAATTCATCAACGACGCCAACTCCTGGACGGGGGCGAAGGTTACTCCGTCCACCAGGCGAAGGCTCTTGTTCAAGCTTACTTTCTCGTCTTCTATGTATAAAGAACTATTCGATGCCGCGATTGCAGAACCCGTGCCCACGGTCAGAAGCAGCGCCAGGCTTAATACGGCCAATCTGGATAACCAATTAATGTCTGCCAGCTCCTTTGCCAATTTAGTCCAAATTGACTACACTGCTCGTTATTATACAAGGTTCGTTAAGGAAAATTTTAAAAATGAGCGATTTCTCATCGAAAGCGAAACAATTCTCATTTTTGGCTGCAACGCAAAAAACGCCCCCGAAGGGAGCGTTCCAAGCAAAATTATCGGGTCGCAAAACCATTCGAATTACGGCTTCGGCACCGCAAAAAGCTGGCGGAGCACGGACGCGATCCTCGTATCCCCGCCGAACAGCTCGACGGCGAAGGCGGATACGACATCCGCTCCGATCTCCAGGGTCTGCCGGGAAGACAAGTATCCCGACAGCCGGACATCGGCCGTCTCTCTGAGCTTTGCCGGCGCCAGGCATTTAAGGGCTAAGTAGAGATTCCTTCCCTCCGCCGTCCACCGTTCCCCGATCCCCAGATCGGTTTCGTAGCCCTCCTTCCTTTTCAACCTCTCCGCGAGAAGCGTCTCTTCGGCTACGTTCCCGTCCCTCGGGATTCCGAGCCTCTCATATTGCTCCTCCGGCGCTCCGTTCTCCCTCATAAGCCTTGCCAGATGCCGGATCATCCGCGCCTCCGTCTCCGGTTCTTCTATCGTCGAGTCTTGCTTCGAATCCCGCTCCAGATCGAATAGAAGGCTGCCGTACAGGTAGGGGTTCAAGTACGTGTTCGCTCGGATCTTCATCGTGCGGCATCCTTTGGTAAAGTCAAAGGGCTCCTGCAGCTCGATATCCGCCAGCTCCTTGACGCCGAATGGCTGGTGCATGTGCGTCGGCATCAGGGTATATTCGTACAGCGGTCCGTTCTCCGGGCCGTTCGGCGCCCTCATGTAGACGTACCGGCCGTCCGTTACGTTAACGTGGCCGCCATGAATGCCGAACAGCGCCGCTTCGCGAATCGGCCGATCTTGCTCGATGACTTGGTGAAGCGAACGCCCCTGCATGTCCTTGGGCGCTTCTATATGGAAGTAATGAAGCAGCGTCGGAGCCAGGTCGATCGTCTGGACTAGCGCGTCGGAACGCGTGCCTGACCGTCCGTACCGCGGATCCCAGACGAACAACGGAATGTTCGAGATCTCCCTGTACAAGGGTTGAATGTTTTTGCCCCACCAACGGTGCTCTCCCAGGAGAAAACCGTGGTCCGTGTTGACGATAAGCATCGTGTCTTGCCATAGATTCCACCGGTCGAAGGCATCCAGGATCTTGCCCAGGTACTCGTCGCACATGCTGACAAGCGCGGCATACTCATAGATCGCGTGCTGGACTTCCTCCGGAGCTTCCTTCACTCTTCCGTAATCGGGCCAATCGAAGTGTTTGCCCTCGTAGACGTGCGGGTAAAGGTCCTTGTATTTCTGTTGGGTGAAGAACGGTTCGTGAGGGTCGAACGTCTCGATCTGAAGAAACCAGTTGTCCTGATCGCGATTCGTCTCGATAAAGGACAACCCGTTCGCGACCGTAACCGCCTGCGGCTGCTTCTCTTCCGAGTCCAAGTGAGGGCGGTTCACCCAGTCCTGCCGCCATAAATCGCCGATTTTCGGTCCCGACAGCGACTCCGGGATGTGGGGATCCTCGACCTGCCCTTTCCACGGATCGCCTTCTTGCCCCCTTGCGAACTCCCATGAGTTGTAGTTCGTATGATAAGTAGCGCCCCCGGCCTCGAAGTAATGCCCATGATCCGTGCACAAATGCGTATAAACGCCATGCCTCCTAAGCAAGCTTACGACGGAATCGTCGAACGGCTCGAGCGGCCCCCAACTGCGGTGAAGGAAATTGTACCTGCCCGTATGGAGATCGCGCCTGGCCGGCATGCAGGGCAAACTCCCCGCGTAGCACTTGTCGAAGGTAACCATCCGTTCCGACAGCTTAGCGAAATTAGGCGCCTTGATCCAATCGCAGCCGTAATTGGGAAGCATATGACGGTTCAAGGAATCGAACATGACCATGACCGCTCTCATCTCGCAGTCCCCCTTCTAAATGTTGCCTTCATTTTTCGTTTTTTCCAGCCATTCTCGGACGGCTCGTCGAAGCCGTTCGGTTATCTCGGGGTACTCGTCCTTCAGATTGACGCGTTCCGACGGATCCGAACCCAAGTCGGACAGGTGAACGGCATCCGGCGCCGTCTCGGTGAAGTCGATTCGCCCGTTCAAGACAAGCTTCCAATCTCCTTCGCGAACGGCCGCCTGATCCCCATACGACCAGAATAACCGCTCCCGGGCCATTCCTTCTCCCCCTCGCAGAAGGGAGCTCACGCTATCCCCATCCACGGAAGACAACGGAGGCAAGTCCGCCAGATCCAGAATCGTCGGCAGAACGTCGGCCATCATGCAGGGCTCGCGGCGAACCTGGCCCGCTTGGACCGCCGCCGGATAGCTCCAGATGGCAGGTTCCCGGATGCCCCCTTCGAACAGGCTCGCTTTATGTCCGCGGAACAGTCCCGCCGAACCGCCGTAATACTTGTCCTCATTGCCGTCCAAGTAATTGCGGGACTCGGTGGACGGACCGTTGTCGCTGGAGAAAAAGAAGATCGTGTCCTCGTAGCAGCCTTTTCTCTTAAGCGCATCCGCTATGGCTCCTACGCCGTCATCGACGGCGGAAATCATCGCGGCCATGATCCGGCGGTCCGCCGGCAATTCCGGATAGCGGTCCAGATAGCGCTGGGGCGCATGCATGGGATAATGGGGGGCGTTGTAGGCCACGTAAGCGAAGAAGGGTTCGTTGCGGGACGCTTCGATAAATTCGATCGTTCTGTCCGTGATCAGGTCGGTCAGGTATTCTCCGTTCCTCCACACCTCTCGGCCGTTATGCCAGAGATCGTGCACGGGGTTAACGCCGCCGGCCTGCTCCCAGTAGAAAATATGGGAGTAATAATCGACGCAGCCCGCGAGGAAGCCGAACGCCTCGTCGAAGCCATGGGCGCTCGGCGCGTTGTCCGGGTGCGTTCCGAGATGCCACTTGCCGAACAAGCCGGTGCGGTATCCATGGGACTTCAGCACGGAGGAGATCGTAGGTACGTCCGAGGGCAGCCCGGCCGATCCTCGCTTGCCGGTCAGGATGCGTTCGATGCCCGTTCGTGCCGGATAACGGCCGGTAAGCAGCGAAGCCCGGGAGGGAGAACATACCGGCGAATTCGAATACCAGTCCGTGAATCGGGCTCCCTCTTCGGCCAACCGGTCGAGATGCGGAGTCCGAATGGCGTCCGAGCCGTAGCAGCCCAAGTCCCCGTACCCCAGATCGTCGCAATAAACCAAAACGATATTAGGTCTTTTTTGCACTAGTCGACCGTCCTTTCTTCATGCGGCAAAGGGGAGGAGGCGGGATCGGAAGGCAACGGGAATAAACAGCGGACTTCCCGTTCCGCGTCCAGCGACGTTAGAGGAATCTCGTTCTGCCCGCACTCCTCCCGAGCCCATGGGCATCGGTTCCGGAATCGGCAGCCGGACTCCGGCAATCCGGATTCCTCGCGTTCCGCGTCATCGAACTTCTCCCCCTCCGTCTTCTGCCGCCAAGGGTCCGGAGAAGCATGGAGCAGAGCTCTCGTATAAGGATGACCGGGAGAGGCGATCACGTCCTCGGTCGGTCCGGATTCGACGATCTGACCGCCGAACATGATGACAATACGGTCGGACATGTACCTTGCGCTGCCTAGGTTATGGGTAATCCAGAGAAGAGACAGGTCGTTGTCCCGCTTCAGATCGAGCATTAAGTTCATAATGCCGATCCCGATCGAGACGTCCAGCATCGAGGTCGGCTCGTCGGCAATAAGCACGCGCGGGCCGATGCCGAGCGCCCTGGCGATCATGACGCGCTGCTTCTGTCCCCCGGACAGCTGGGAAGGATATTTATCGATGTAGTCCTCCGCAGGAGTCAATCCGACTTGCCCCAGCAGCTCCAGGACCCGCTCGCGGACGGGTCCCTTCGCTCCATGAAGCTGCAGCGGCCGCCCGATCACGGTCTCCACCCTCTGATTCGAATTGATCGTCTCGAAAGGATCCTGGAAGATCATCTGAAGCCGCTTGGCCGTCTCCAGGCGTCCCCTTCGGCGACGATCGACCGCCCGGCCCTCGAATTCGACGCGGCCGGCGGTCGGTTCAAGCAGCCCCAGGATCATTCTTGCCAGCGTGCTTTTGCCGCAGCCGGATTCCCCCACGACGGCGAGCACTTCCCCTTCTCCGAGAACAAGGCTGACGTCCCGGACCGCCCGAACCTTGCCCTTGCGCAGGAGCCCGCCGCTCTCGTAAACCTGGCTGACGTTATGGACTTGCAACAGCGGCTTCATCGAAGGCTTCCTCCTTGGCGTATAAATGGCAGCTGACCCGGCCGTCCCGGTCCTCAAGAACGAACGGGGCTTCGTTCCCGCACTGCGGAAGCGCATGAGGGCAGCGCTCCCGGAACCGACAGCCCTGCGGCGGCGCGATGAGGTCGGGCGTCGATCCGGGAATGCCCTCGAGACGCACCCTCGGCCCGGTCAGAGAAGGGAATGACCTTAGCAGGCCTTGCGTATAAGGATGCCGGGCACCGGCCAGCATCCGTTCCCGGGTAGCGATCTCCGCTATCCGGCCGGCGTACATCACCCCGATGCGGTCGCAGATCTCCAGCATTAACGGCAGATCGTGCGTGATAAAAAGCACCGAGAAGCCGAAAGCCCGCTTAAGCTCGATGATCTTGTCGATGATCCCTTTCTGCGTAATCACGTCCAGAGCCGTCGTCGGTTCGTCCATAATGATTAACTCCGGCCGCAGAGCGAGCGCCATGGCGATGACGACCCGTTGGCGCATTCCTCCGGACAGCTCATGCGGGAACCTCTCCAGCCGGTCCTTCGGCAGATCCACGAGCTCCATCAGCTCCCCGGCTTGGCGAAGCGCGTCCGAGCGAAGGGTGGCCTTGCGATGGGCCAGAATCGCATCGATAAGCTGTTCCTTGATCTTCATGACCGGATTGAGATTGTTCATCGCGCTCTGCAGGACGATCGAGATTCGTGCCCATCTGTAGGCGTCGAACTGGGCATCGGACAGCTCCGTCAGCTCGGTGCCGTCGAAGCGGATGCTCCCGCCCGCGATCCGGGCCGGTCCTCTTAGGAGCCGCCCGATGCCATACGCGGTCGTGGATTTGCCGCAGCCCGATTCCCCGGCGAGGCCGAAGATCTCCCCCCGCTCTATCGTGAAGCTCACCCCGTCCACGGCCTTGAAGGGGCCTCTGGCCGAGACGTATTCGATTCGCAAGTCGTTGATTTCTAGCAAGCTCATCCGCTCAGCACCTCCTATGTTTGCTGCGACGCGCCGCGTTTGTGCCGGAACCGCTCCAACGAGCCGTTGCCGATAAGGATGAAGCCGAAGCAGAACAGCGCGGTCGCCAGCCCCGGCGGCACGATCCACCACCAAGCGTCGTACATGATGGCATTGTTGGCGTGCGCGAGCGCCAGAATTGTCCCCCAGCTGACGTTCTTCGGGTCGCCGATGCCTAGGAAGCTTAGTCCCGCCTCCGCCAATACGGCATGGGTCGTGACGCTGACCAAGTTCGCGAGAATGATCGGATAGAGATTGGGAAGGATCTCCCGCAGCATGATGGACAGATCGCTCATGCCCGCGACCCGGGCGGCTTCGACGTAGCCTCTCTGCCGTTCGGACAAGGTCTGGCTGCGAATGCTGCGGGCCATGTACAGCCAACTCAGCAAGCCGATGACCAGAACGATGCTGGTCAGCCCCATGGAGGGCAAGAATGACGCCAGAATGATCATCAAAGCCATGACGGGAATGATCAGCAGCAGATCGACGACGAACATCAGGGCGTCGCTGACCCAGCGCCGGTAGAAGCCGGCCGTCACCCCGACCAGCACGCCGATAATCGTCGTGATGAGCCCCGCCAGAACGCCGACGAGGAAGGACGTTCTCGTCCCGTAAACTAATTGCGAGAACACATCCTGCCCGTAGCTGTCCGTTCCGAGCAGATGAGCGGCGGAAGGCTTCAGCCACACTTCAAACTCCATATCGTTCTTGGGGTAAGGCGCGATCTGGGCCGTCGCCAGAGAGACCGCCGCGAAGATCAGCAGGATGCAAGCTCCGCCCCATAGCTTCGCCTTGCCGGAGCGTTCCCGCGGAAGGGTTCGTTTGTTGCGCATCTGCAGTCGCTCCTAATTCAGATTGACGCGAGGGTCGATAAACGGATAGATCAGGTCGGCCAATAGATTGACCGCTATGATCGATACCGCGATCATCAGGAACGCGCCTTGGATTAACGGATAGTCGTGATTCAGGATGGCATTGTAAGTCAGCATGCCGATGCCCGGATAAGAGAAGACGATCTCCATGGTGATCGCCCCTCCGACGACATGGCCCAGCGACAGCATGAAGCCCGTAAAAGAAGGGAGAAACGCGTTGCGCACTCCATAGTGGAAGGTTCGTCTGCGGCCGGACAGCCCTTTCGCCCGGGCAAGAACCATGTAATCCTCGGTAAGAGCCCGGCTCAAGTTATTGCGGAGAACCAGAATGTGGCTGGCCAGCGACGCGATGGCCAGCGACACGATCGGAAGAACGGTATGGTAGGAGATGGAGCGAAGCTTGCCCGCCGCCGACAACGAATCGTAGTCCACCGAGAAAGCCTGCCCCATCGGGAACCAATCCAGCTTATAGCCGAACAGCAGAATCAGTAAAATTCCGATCCAGAAGTAAGGAACGGAATTGATGAAGAAGCTGACGCCCAAGGCCGCATTGTCGAACCAAGTCCCCGGCTTCAATGCGCCCCGAATGCCGATCAGCCAGCCGGCGGCATAGCTGAGCACGGTCGAGAGCAACACGATCCCAAGCGTCCAAGGCAGCGCCTTCAGCAGCACCTCCGCGACCGGAGTCGGGTAGTTGAAGTACGAGATCCCGAGGTTTCCGTGCACCAATTGAACGATGTACTGCTTGAATTGATAGAGCAGGCTGTCGTTCTCCAGCCCGAATTGCTTCTTGATCGCTTCCGCCACCTCTGGTGAGCCGAGCGCGGTCTGGGACGCGATCATCTCGGCCGGGTTTCCCGCGATAAGCCTCGGCAGAAGAAAGTTCATCACGATCGCGGCGAGAAGGGTCGCCGCGGCGAACGCGACCCTTCTAACCGCATAAGAGGGTTGAATTCTCATTCCTGTTTCTCCTTCGCTGAACCGCGAGGCCGCGGCGCTTACTTGGCTTGAACCTTCGTTAACGAGATGGAGGATGTCGCGGGCACGTTCGTGTCGTAGCCGGTGAACTTCGTCTCGCTGTAAGGAGCTTTGCCGCTCGTATAGAGCACGGCTACCGGTACTACCTCGGCGATTCGGTCTTGAATCTGCTTGTAGAGTCCCGCCCGCTCCTCTTCCGAAGCCGAAGAGGCTTGGTCCAGCCAGGCGTCGATCTGGTCGTCGCGGAACCTCATCCAGTTCAGCCCCGGCGTATTCTGCCCGACAGGCGCCGTCATCTTGCTATGGAACACTTCCAGCGCGGCTTGCGGATCCGGCGGAACGGTAATGCTGTTCTGAATAAGATCGTAATCGCCCGAAGCCGCGATGCTGGTCAGCTCAGGCCATGTCGCCATCTTGATCGTCGTGCCGATGCCGACTTTGGATAGCCAATCGGTAATCATGGCCGCTTCCTTGTTCTGGGCCGGCGCGTTCGCCGCCGTGTAGTAGGTGAAGGAGAGTTCGACTCCGTCCTTCTCGTACACGCCCTTGCTATTCTTCGCGTAGCCGGCTTGAGCGAGCAGTTCATTCGCCTTGTCTACGTTGACTTGATAATCGGGATTCTCGAGCAGCGATTGATCGACGAGGTCACCGAAGCTCTGGGACAGGAAGCCCGGATTGCCGACCGTTGCCGCGCCCATCTCGCCCTTCTCCACGAGCTCGTTCTTATCGATGGCAAGCTGGATCGCTTTACGGACAACAGGATCGTTTAAGCCGGGTTTGTCGTTGTTGATGATGACGGCGAAAATGCCAAGTCCCGGATATCGCTGAAGCTTGTTGTCCGGATTCTCTAGCAGCTTGGGAAGGCTAGGCATCGCCAGCGTTCCGGTCGATCCTTGAATCTCTCCTTTCTGCAGAGACAACGTCAGCCCCGGAGAATCCTTGAAGCGCTGGATGACCAGCTCCGTAATCTTCGGCGCTCCTTCGAAGAAGTCGGCGTTCGCCTTCAGAATAATCGCGCTCTCGTTGATCGATTGGAAGATAAACGCACCGGTTCCGATCGGGGTTTTGTTCAAGAACGTCGTTGGATCTTCCTTGGAGAACAAATGCTCCGGCACGATGTAAACCGTGGAGAGATAGTTGGGCAGCGACGGGAAAGACGCATTCAGTTCGAACGTTACGGCGTCTTCGCCGACCGCCTTCACGTCTTTAAGCCTTGCGTCTCCCCACAGCCTGTAATAGTCAAGCGCCGCATGCTCTTTCAATGCTTGAAACGTATAGACGACATCATCCGCGGTGAAGGCTTCGCCGTCGTGCCACTTCGCGTTCGCGTTCAGCTTGACGGTGAAGCTCTTGCCGTCCTCGGACCAGGTTCCCGCATTGGATGCCAGCCGAGGAACCAATTCGCCTTTGACCGGATTGAAATAATAAAGGCCGTTATAGATGTAATCGAACAGCGGGGCGTAGTTGCCGGTCTTCAGGAAGGGATTGAAATTGTTAGTCTGCTCCGGGTTCACGATATCGCCGAGACGGTAGGATACCGGCGTTCCCCCTGCGGCGGATGTCTCCGATGCAGGGGCGCCGGCGGATCCCTTCTCGCTAGGCTGCGCTTGATTGTTCGAGCAGGCGATGAGCGGGGTCAGCATCATCGTTAGGACCGCGCCGACGGCCAACGTTTTTTTCCAAATCTGTTTTCTCCACATTGTCTTCTACCCTCTCCTTAAGAAAATTGTCTTTAGTCCGCACGAAAAAAGACACAACCAAACCGCCACTCCCCGAGGAGTAGAAGTCAGCTGTGTCTCCAGTCGTCTGGTAGACATATATTTCACATGCGGATACTAGGTTTTATAATTAACAAATATGCCGTCCGTACGGCTTTAATTATCATACACTGAGGTTAACACGTTGTAAACCCCCTTTTATTTCGTGTTAACTTTCTTTCTTCCTAACGCTTTCCGTTTACGCGCGAATTGGATATGATAGGATTATTCCGGCATCCGGCGAGGCATGCTCGCGAGGAATCGCCGAAGGGATGGTTGGCCTTGAAGAATTGGAACGAGGAAATCGAAGAGATTCGCGTTAAACGCAAAGAATATATTCTGCAATCCGCCAAGAAGCTGTTGCTGGAGAAGGATTGGAACGAAGTCACGATCGGGAACATCGCTGCCGAAGCCGGCATTAGCCGGGTGACTCTGTACAAATACTTCAATTCCATGCAAGACATCATCTTCGAGCTTCAGGTTCGCAGCCTGAGAGAAATAGCGACCCAGATGAATCGCTTAGGACAGAAGGGAAGCACAGGGGCGGAGAGACTGTCGCTGATGATGCAAGGAATGCTCGAGGTTTACCGGGACCAGAAGGAGCAAATCCGATTCGTCGCCATGTTCGACCATCATTACCGCTTCACGTTCCCATCCGAGGAATTCCGGCTCAATTATAAAGCCGCCATACAGCATGATTTCATCGACTTCCGCTCGGCGATCCGGGAAGGAATGCAGGACGGCTCCCTGCGCGCCGAATTCGACCCCGACCTTCTCGCCGAGATGTTCACCCATTCGGTTCTCAGCCTGCTTTCGCGGATGGCGGTTCGAGGGCACCTCATTCAGAAGCAATGGGGACTCGAGCCGGAGGAGGTCGTCCGGTATTTGACTCTCTTTCTCTCGGAGTTTACGAAGACGTCTCCGAATCCGGAACTGTTCAAAGGGGCACGCCCTCAGGTCGTACATGACGACTAAGGGGTGCCCCTTTATCCTTTAATCTTTTCCCTTCAATCGAGTTAACCCGCTACGTCGCGCTTCGTGAACAACAGCCAGGCGACGAATTGGAAGACGACGTAGTAGATGGCAAGCATCGCGATGGAGAAGCCCAGCGTCATCTCCGGACGGAGCGGCGTCGCTCCTTCCATGTATTGAGTGAGGTCGATGTTCGGGAAAATCAAATATTTGACCCAGCTATATCCGCTTAATAGTCCCGACAGCGTATTGCCGACCAGCATGCACAGCAGCGAGAAAGCGATCGCCATCGAGGAGCTGCGGAACGCGGACGAGATCATGAACGCCATCGTGACGTACATCACGAGCATGACGACGTTGTACCCGTATTTCTCGATGGAAGCAAGGAACATGCTGCCTTCATGGATAATTCCGTCGGAGCCCATGTAAATATCCGGCGTGTTCAGCCCGTCGAAGCCCGCGAGAATCCCGCCGGCTATCAAGGCGGCCGCGAAGCAGACGATAAGCAGGAGCAAGGCGAAGACCATAGTCGAGATATATTTTCCGAGCATGATTTTCGTCCGGGAAGCCGGGCCGACGAGAAGCAGCTTGATCGTTCCCCAGGTGAATTCGCCCGCGATCATGTCGGCCGCGACGACGACGGTCAGCAGCGTCACCAGGATGATCAGGGAGGCGGAGCTATTGACGTAGCTCCACAAGGTGAGCTTGTCGGGGTTGATATTCTGCGACAAATGATAGTCGTTCAGCGTGATTCTCTCTTGCAGATACTCTCGAGACCCCTCGTCCATATCGGCGGAGCTCTGCAGGTCCAAGGCCATCTTCTCGTTCTGCTGGGTGAGGCTGGCCCGCCAATCCGCCGTCTCGCTCCGGCTCTCGTCCCACTTCATGATTCCGCTCATGAGCGCGACGGTGCCGACCAGGAACAGCACCATCAGCCAAGTCCGGGGGCGGAAATAAATCTTCATGTTCTCATTGCGAATCAATTGCGACAAGCTAGACAACCATCTCACCTCCGGTAATTTCGAGGAACTGATCTTCAAGCGACTTCTGAACGGAATGGATTCCGAGCACTTCGATATCGGCGGCGACCAGCACGCGGGCGATATTCGGGATAGCCGACTTGTCGGCGGCGATCTCGATATACGGGCCGGAGACGGCGAGCTGCGAAGCGTCGAACAGCTGGCTCAGCAGCTGCCGGGCCGCGGCGGGGTCGCCGGCCTCGAGCAGGATCTTCGACTGCGCGGCGCCGCTCGCATCCTGCATGGAGCGAACGTCGACGAGCTTGCCGGACTGAATGATAGCGACCCGGTCGCACATGAGCTCCATCTCGGACAGCAAGTGCGAGGAGACGATAACGGAGATGCCTTCCTCTCTCGTCAGCTTGCGCAGGTAGTCCCGAAGCTCCCGAATGCCCGCGGGATCGAGCCCGTTCGTCGGTTCGTCCAGAATAAGCAGCGAAGGGCGATGGAGAATCGCCTGCGCGACGCCAAGACGCTGGCGCATGCCGAGCGAATAGCGCTTGACCTTCTCGTGAATCCGGTTCTGCAAGCCGAGCATGCTCACGACTTCGTCGATCCGCTGCTTCGTAACGCCGCTATGGCGACGAGCGAAATGGACCAGATTCTGATAGCCCGTGAGGAACTTATACATCTCCGGGTTCTCGACGATCGCTCCGACATGCGTCATCGCAAGCTCGAAATGATCCTTTACCGAGACTCCCTTTATTCTTACCTCGCCCTTCGTCATCGAGATCAACCCGACGATCATGCGGATCGTCGTCGTCTTGCCCGCGCCGTTCGGCCCGAGGAACCCGAATACTTCGCCCGCGGGGATGTCGAAGGTGAGATTATCGACGATATTGCGCCTTCCGATTCTCTTCGTCAAATTGCGAAGCTCTAGTACCGCTTCCGTCATTCTTCCTGACCTCCTGCTGATTTCTTCAATGACTGAAGTATATCGGATAAGCGACCGACCGAAGAACCGCCCGGGGATGAGGAGGTTCCCCCTACTTAGGTCTAGGTCGAAACTGGACGCCATGAAATAAGCCGCGCTCGGTGAGAGCCCTCTTTCTCCTATTCATCGGTTACACCAGTCCAGAGTCGTCTCATCAATTGGTTGGGTTTTCAGGAAAAATCAGGTATAATGTCGAGGGATGTCCATTAAAGCTATTAACGATACGGAGGTAGATACGATTGAGCGGATTCAACCTTGTAGGCGGGTTCCTGTCCTTAATCCTCGTCTTTCTTTACATCGGCGCGATTGCGGTCAGCATCTACTGCGTCGTGCTCTTCATTAAGCTCGCGCGCCGCGGGATTAAAGCTCTGGATATCTATCTGGATGAGAAAAGCAGGGGGCACGGCGGCAATTGGGGGAATCATTGATTGCGGCTAGCTGACCGGATATAAGCGATGGGGATTTAGGCCGCCCACCCAGTCATCAAAGTGAACTGAATGCCGGGGCTGCAAATCATGGAATCTCCGTTTCTATTAATACAAGATGCTAAAGCAATGACGACTTGAGATGTGAGCGTCGCGGCGCTTTTCATATTTTCGAAGTGAAGTATTTCGAAATTCAGGATTATCTTTTGTTGGGTATTATTTCTTCCAATTTTCTACAAAATGATCTACCGCCGCCTGCTCAATTACCAGCCCTTCCGTGTATCGCTCCATAAACAAAGCAAATCCATTCACATCTGCGCTGTCAGGGTAAACCTCTTGTACTTCTGCGTCATTGAACACTTTAGTGGTAAGATAATTTACCAAGCTCTCGTGCTGTTCTTTGTTAAGCATATAGGATGCCAAGATTGCCATCCCCCATGCGCCACCCTCTCCAGCCGTAGACATGACCGAAACAGGAACATTCAGTGCTGCGGCACACATTTTTTGACCGACAAGCGGCGTTTTGAACAACCCGCCATGTGCCAAAATACCGTCAATCGTTATATGCTCTTTCTGTGTCAAAATATCCATTCCTAGCCTTAGCGCAGCAAATGCGGTATAAAGATGTGTTCTCATAAAGTTAGCCAGATTGAAGCGGCTTTCTGGAGAACGAACGAACAGCGGACGACCTTTTGCTAGCCCGGTAATGTTCTCGCCTGAATAGTAGCCGTAGCTTAGCAAGCCGCCTCCGTCGGCGTCAGCTTCCAGTGCTTTATTGAACAGTACACTGAATATCTGGTTTATATCAGGTTTTATTCCCATTGCTTCGTAAGATTCGCGAAACAATCTGACCCATGCATTAATATCGCTGGAGCAGTTGTTAGCAAGAGCCATACCGACGGGGCTGCCATCAGGTGTAGACATGATGTCAATCTCAGGGTACACCGTAGATAAGTCTTTCTCCAGTACAAACATCGCAAAAATCGATGTGCCTACGGAGATATTACCGGTGCGCTTTTTAACGCTATTCGTAGCGACCATGCCTGTTGCGCCATCACCTTCTGGGGGACATAGCGGAATGCCAGTTTGCAAGTTGCCTGATGGATCTAATAGTCTTGCACCAGCTTCAGTGAGATACCCGGCATGCTCACCCGCGGTAAGAACCTTAGGCAAAATATCTTTGAGATTCCACGGGTAGTCTTTATCCGCAATTAATTCGTCGAACTGCTTCACCATTTTTTCATTATATTGCCGTGCAGATTCATCGATTGGGAACATGCCAGAAGCATCCCCTATTCCAAGAGCCTTGCTGCCAGTCAACAGCCAATGTACGTAACCGGACAAAGTTGTAAGATAATCTATGCTAGCGATATGATCTTCATCGTTTAAAATCGCTTGATACAAATGTGCGATGCTCCAGCGTTGAGGAATTTTATATTGGAACTTCTCGGTTAGCACCGATGCAGCTGTACCCGTTGTAGCATTTCGCCATGTACGAAACGGAACCAATAGCTCGCCTGCTTGGTCAAGTACAATATAGCCCTGCATCATGGCAGAACATCCGATTGAACCGATTTTTTGCAAGGTTACGCCATAATTATTTTCAATTTCTTGCTTTATTAGGTGATAGGCTTCTTGCAACCCGTTGATCATTTCGTTGAGATTGTAAGTCCAATAACCGTCGATCAATTGATTTTCCCACTCATAAGTGCTGGAAGCGATTATTTCAAAATTGAAATCAATCAGTACAGCCTTAATTCTTGTAGATCCAAATTCAATCCCAAGCGTGGTTTCTCCCTTAAGTATCGCTTGCTTAACATTTTGATCCATGATGGCTTAACACCTCCTTTAATGTATGAGGGAAAGTTTGGGTTGGCTTGGTGTAATGATAACACTTGTAACTTAGTTTGTCTAATAAACAAACTAACTTTATTGCAATGGGTTTCAAGAGTTGGGTTCCATAATCAAGGAATATAGCAAAAGCACCATGCCCTAGAGTCTCCCTCCGGAAGCATGGTGCTTGTTTTATTTGCGGAGCAGCAGCGACTGAAAATGCGGCCGTCCCTGCCCCATATCCACGGTATGAAAGTCGAGCAGCTCGAACTGCCGCGTATACGCCGCAACGACTCGGTCGTCCTCGTACATCGCGAAGAAGCGTTTCGGTTCGTAAGCATCCTTGTCCCAGATGCCTTCCGAGTCCTCCCCGCCGTACAAGCCGCAGAAGAACAGCCCTCCCGGCTTCAGCACCCGCTTGATCTCTTGCAGCACGCCGTCTAGCTTCGCCTTCGGGACGTGGAGGAGACAATTGAGGGCATACACCGTATCGAAGGTCCCCTCGGGAAAATCCAGCTCGGAAAAATCCATCAAGCGAGCGCGGAGCCCCTTCTCCGTGCAGAGCCTCACCATCTCCTCCGACAGATCGACCGCCGTTACGTCCAGCCCTTGCCGGCTGAAATACAAGCTGTCGCGTCCCGTGCCCGCCCCGATCTCCAGCAAGGATTCGCGTCGTTCACTTTTAACGCGGTTAAGGAAGCTCTCCCGTTCCTCCCGCTTCCAAGGCTCCAGCTCCGTCCGTTCCCGTTGTTCGGCGAAGTTATTGTAGGCTTGCTTGAGCATGTTCTTCTCGGCAGTCATGACGGAACTCCTCTCCTTTATGCGCTCTCCGCTTACCGGCTTACAGCTTGAATCTCTCCGCCAGCTGCTTCATCCGGTCGGACATGTCGCTCAGCTTGCTCGCGGAGGAAGCGATCTCTTCCATGGAAGCGAGCTGCTCCTCGGCGGCGGCGGATACCGACTGGGAAGCTTCCGCCGTCTGCCCGGACAGCCGTTCCATCTCATCGAGCGACGCCGCGATCTGCTCCGAGCTCGCCGCCATCTGCTGGGCGGCTGCCGTCGTCTCTTCGACCTGATCGACCACCCCTCGGGTCGACTCGAGGATGCGGGCGAAGGCTTCCCCGGTCTGGCGGATAACGCCGACAGCCCGTTCCGCCTCCTCTTCTCCCTTTCTCATGGATACGACGGACGCTTCGATATCCGCTTGAACGCTCTCGATGAGCTCGGCGACCCGGCCGGCCGACTCGGTCGAGCGTTCCGCCAGCTTCTTGATCTCGCCCGCCACGACGGCGAAGCCCTTGCCTTGCTCGCCGGCCCGCGCGGCCTCGATGGAGGCGTTCAGCGCCAGCAGGTTCGTCTGCCCGGAGATTTCCTTGATGGCTTCGGCGATGAGCCCGATCTGCTCCGAGCGGATCCCGAGCTGGTTGATCAGGCCGCCGAGGTCCCCTACCGTTTCGTTGACGCTCGCCACTTGCTCCTCCGACAGGACGATTTGGCTTTGCCCCAGCTCGGCTTGCCGAAGCGTTTGGACGGCGGACTCATAGGAGCTTGAAGCCGTCGTCGCCACTCGTTGAATGCCGCCGGCCATCTCCTCCATCGCCCGGGTCGTCGCCCGGATGCTTGCCGCTTGAGTATCGTTGCCGCCGGCGACCTCGGCGACGGCAAGCGAGATCTGGTTCGCCGCCTGCGTCGTCTCGGCGGTGACGGTCGTCAGCGTGTGAGCCGAAGCCGCGATCGCGTTGGCGCTCAGAGTCTGATTGCCCGCCAGCTCGCGAAGGTTGTCCATGAGGTGGTTGATCGACTGCCCTAACCGGCCGATCTCGTCGCTTCTCCTAATCGATAGAGCCTCGCCCGTCAGGTCCCCGGCCGCGATCTCCTCCGCCCGGACGGTCACCTGGCGGATCGACCGGGATATGCGGATGGAGAAGAACGCGAGCACGACGCTGCCGGCGACCACGCAAGAGACGAGCGTAATCAGGATGGCGCTTACGATGTGCTTCTGGGCGGCATTGTAATCCTGCAAATACGAACCCGCGGCCAGAATCCAGCCCCATGCGGGCGCCTGCTCGCTGTAGGTAATTTTGACGGCTTCCTTATCCGAGCCCGGCAGAGGGAAGTCGTACGTCGTGAAGCCGCCTCCCTCTTGCGCAAGCTTAACCATGTTCTGTATGTAAAGAAATCCGTCTCTGTTCTTATTCTCCCACAGGCTGGCTCCTTCCTGGGTCGGGTGCGCGAGCATGACGCCCCGCTCGTCCATCGCGAAGAAATAGCCGTTCTCGCCGAGATCGATCGTCTCGTTGATCGGCCGCGTTCCGTCTTCCGCCTTCTCTCCGAGCGCTAGCACGCGGAACTTCTCCTGCGCTTCCTCCTCGGTCATTTGCCCGTTTTGCACGGATTCGTCGAGCGTCTTGATCATCTGGCCGGCCAGCCGAACGCTGTTCTTCAAGGAATTCTCGATCATGCGGTCCGTCTCGTCTTCGGTTACCCGATAGGTAACGAGGCCCAATACGGAAATAGGCACGATAAGCAATATTAGAGTAATGGAGGTCAGCTTGGCTCGAATGTTCAATTTCAGCAAGGTGCATTCCTTCCTTTCGATTAGTCGGTAGGCTGTTGGTTCCTATTAAGATAATCCTTTAGTACTATCCCGTCAAAATTATGTATCCAGAATCTCTCATTTTTGGAGGCCGGAAAATCGAAAAAAGCTCCGGATCCCTCCCGAAGCTCGTTAAGTTATTTTCCTTTTTCCATTTTATTCTTCCATGAGAAAACCGATGGCAATAGCCCATCGGTTCTCTGCCGCTCATTGTCCCGGGCGCCTCCGGATTAAAGCCAAGAGCCATAGTAATGGCGCTTGCCGTACGACTTGCTCTTGTCGCAGCCGCAGGATTTTCCCTTGTCGTGCCCATGCAATTTCTTATCGTAGCCATACGACTTCATGTCGTAGCCGTACGATTTCTTGCCGTGGCTATAGGATTTGTGCTTGTCGTGCCCGCTGGATTTCTTCTTGTCGTCGTACCCGTAAGATTTCTTCTGCTTGAACTCGCAGTAGCAATCGTAGTGTCCGGCGGATTTTTGGTAATCGTAGGAGGATACTCTAGCTTTTCTCATGGTTCTCCCCCTTTCTTATTTGAGATACCATAGGATATTCCGGCTAGACTCCTCTGCTTGTACCATTAACCTCCTCTGTTAAAAATGGTTGAGCGATTGGTAGAATCCGCGCGAAAAAAAAACGCCGACTCCGAGCTTCCGCTCGGTGTCGACGCCATAGGATGTGCTGCGATTGACTAGGATCGAATGAATTCGATGATGCTTTTCTCTCCGAACGTTGTCAAGGCGAAGAGCTGCCCGCCGCCGTTGAAGACGGCTTGCCCCAGACCGTCGGTCGGCAGCGCCCCCGTCTGAGCGAAGGTAGCGTAGTCGTAGATGCCGATCCCCTTCGCGTTGGCCGCGACCGTCAAGAATCGGTCGTTCGCTATATCGAACGCGATGCCCTCGAAGCCCTTATTCAGCTTGCCGACGTATACCATATCGTCCTCTTGGTTGTCGGCGGCTTGGAACACCGTTCCCGCTCCGTTAAAGATGTATTGCCCGTCCGGGGACAGCCTGAACTTGGTGCTCATCGCATAGGTGCCGTGGTAAGGAGAATCATAGCCTCCCGGGTAAGAAGCTTCGACGAACTCTCCGTTCAACAGATTGTACGCGGACAAGTCGCGCGGGGAAACGTCGGTGTTGATCGCGTACAGCTTATTCAGCGTTGGATGCATCTCGATGTAGCTTTGCTGCCTGATCGTGCTCTTTTCCACCAGAATTAAAGCAGTATCGCTTCTGGAATAGGAGATCACGTCGGTCCATTGGCCGGACCCAGACGATACGTAGATATAACCGTCGCGCCCTACCGCGATATCGTATGGGTCCAGATCGATATCGTAGACTTGCTCGACGGACAGATCCGCCGCGTTCACGATCGCGATGGCTCCGCTCTCCTTATCGGCATAGGGGTCATGCTTCATTTTCAACAGGGATACGTAGATCTCGCCATCGGCATAAGTCAGGCTCTCCGGCGGCAGGTCGAACGACAACGAGGCGAGCTCGCGCGTCTCATAATTTAAGGCGTAGAGCTTCTTGTTAGCCTTATCCGTCATATAGAGAATCGGCTCGTCCGAATTCAGGACGGAATCCGTCGGAACGAAGCCCAGCTCAAGGTGCTCGTTGGCATAGGTCTTGGCGCTGGCGGCTTCGCTAAGCGCCGACTCCATGCCGATGTCCTCGCGGAATGAGGTAGCCTTGAAGTATTTCGTCGTGTTCGGCGCGATATCCGAAACCGCATAGCTGGCGTCCGCGATCTTCAGCTTCCCGCCGGAAGAATCCGTAACGGGAACATATGGGCCGTCCGCCGAGTCGCTCGTATACAGATAATAGTAGTCGGCGTCCGGGTCCTGCTCCCATTGAACCTTGATTTGGGTATCGGAGACGGGCTCGGCCGTCAATCCCGCCGGCGCGGAGATCCCGCCCACCTTGTCCAGAACCCACTTCTTCTCGGCCGCGTTCCAAGTCGCTTGGACGAGGAAGTATTCGTTCACGGACATCGTCAATCGGTCCCCGTCGGCAAGAGGAAGCGCGCCTTCCGTTACCTGATTGCCAAGATCCGACACGATATAGTCGTTGATTCGATAACGGATATCCTCCAAGCCTTCGTAGTAAACATATCCGTATACGGCCTCATTCGCCGAAATCGTATCGACCATCGGGAAATCGTAGAGATCGTAGTGAATCCCGTCCGTCAAATAGGCTGCGTAACGGGAAGCCGGTATCGCGCCTTCTTCGACCATGAATTCGACAAGCTGTCCATCCTCGCCCGAATAGGCGGCGCCGTATACCGCTTCGTTGACCGAATCCTCGAGCACATAGCTTAATGCGGAATAATTCTCGTAGGGGTCGAAGTAGGAGTAGACTTTATCCCCGATAATGGCGGCCGCATAGACGCCGGGCAGCTCTTCGTCTCCGGAGCCCGTTCCGGGACCCGGACTCGGTTCCGGACTAGGACTTGGTTCCGGACTAGGACTCGGCTCCGGATTCGTCGGCGGCGCAGTCGTCGCCGGCGGAGTGCCGCCGCTGCCGCTACTGCCGTTCGAATCGGGCTGGCCCGTGACGTTCTTGCCGTTGATAACGACGAGAGTTACTCCATTCCCCATCGTATACTTTTCGACGCTCAACTCGATCGTGGTGCCTTGCGCGTTGATTTCGACGGACTGAATCGTGCCTTCTCCGTCCATCTTGACAGAAGCGTTTAGAACGACGCTGATCAGCACCGCCAGGTCGCCCGCGTTGACGACGGCGCCTTCCGCCTGTTCTCCGACGACCAGCTCGTCCAATTTCGCTCCGGCCATCACGACCAAGGTGAGCTTGTTCTTAACGTCTACATGGCCGAACCGGCCTTGCAGCTCCACGTTCTCGCCGCGGTTCGCGATCTCGACGTTCGCGAATTTCTGCTCTTCGTTCTCCGTCTGCAGCTTCGCCTCGGACTTGACGGTCGTTTTGGCGATGTTCGATTTGCCCTTGGCGAACAGCCTTACCTTCCCTTTAGCCTTCTCGACGATGACTTCGTTCAGGTTGGCGTCGTTCAGAACGACGCTATTCTCCCCGCCGCCGGCCACGATCGTTCTGCCTTTGACGGTGACGTTGTCGAGATAAACCTCGCCCTCTCCGATCCCGGCAGCCAAATACAGGTCGCCCGTGACGACGGTATTCTTCAGGGTTGCTCCCGCCGCATTAATCGTTACGTTGCCCTCGATCGTCTCCTCCGCCTCTCCGCCCGTCGTGCCCGGCGTTTGGATCCGCGTTCCGGCGATGCGGTCCAGCAGAACGACCGCTTCCGCGCGGGAGATCGATTGCGTCGGCTTCAGCGTTCCGTCCGCGAACCCGGTCATATAACCGTTCTCCACGACCGCATTCAGATAGGGACGGCTCCATTGCGAAATTCGGTCCGCGTCCTTGAAGCCGCTTAGGCTCGAATCTCCGCTCGTCTCCAGCTTCATCAGCCCGGCGACGATCTTGGCCGCTTCCTGACGGCTGATGACGGCATCCGGCCTGAAGGATCCGTCCGCGAATCCGGACACGTATCCCGCCAGCGTCGCCTTGGCAACGTCGGCCGAATACCATTTGCCCGCGGGGACATCCGAATAATTCGTTGTCCCTTGCTCGCCGAAGCCGTAAGCCCGGTTGACGAGAGCGACGAACTCGGCCCTGGAGATCGTGCTGCCGGGTCTGAACGTTTGGTCGGAGTACCCCGCAATCAGGCCTTGATCCAACCAACGGGAGATCGGCTCTTCCGCCCAGTTGCCCTGCAGATCGGCCATGCCGCCGGCTCCGTTCTCGCTCCGAGCGGACACGACTCCCAGGTTCGAGAAAACCAGGGATAAGACGATGCATAAAAGTAGTGCTGTTTTTCTGTTGAATCCGCCCACTTCCCAGTCCTCCTCCGAATTTCTCCCAACGCAAAAAAAGCATCACGCCATAGGGGATGCCAAAATAAAGCACGTAAGCGCACTTTGGCAACCTGGCAATCTTGGCTCCGTAGAGCTGTAGACCCATGGCTTTGCGTCCCTACCTTTCGATAGGTTTGCCTTTATCATTTTGCGAGAGAATTTTATGGATATTACGACCCAGAATATACCACGCGCCTGTCCTATCAAACAAGGAAAATTCAGACTGAATTTGGTACTAATCTCCTTATTCCGCTCGAATTTAGTTCTAAAGACATTCCTTTTACGGACAACTTGCAGCCATTTGGAATGAAGCCGATTAAGCCAATCTGGCTTCAGAAAGTTAAGTGTGTTACATTTGATAAGAACCATATTCCATAAAGGATGGTGCCCGATGAAAGTCGAAGTCTGGTCCGATTTTGCCTGTCCGTTCTGTTACATCGGCAAACGCAGGTTGGAAGGCGCGCTGGAGCAATTCGCTCACCGCGACGATATAGAGGTGGAATTCCGCAGCTTCGAGCTCGATCCGAACGCGAAGCGCGACGTGGATTACAACGTGAACGAGATGCTGGCCCGCAAGTACGGCATGACCGTCGAGCAGGCGGCGGCGAACAACCGCAATCTGACCGAGCAGGCACGGGCGATCGGCCTCGAGTATCATATGGACAAGTCCGTGCTGACCAACTCGTTCGACGCTCACCGCCTGACGCATTATGCGTCGCAATTCGGCAAGCGCAACGAGATGGCGGAGAGGCTATTCAAGGCTTACTTTACCGACGGCCTTCACATCGGGGATCATGAGACGCTGGCCAATCTGGCCGCCGAGGTCGGCTTGGACCGGGAGGGCGCTCTTGCCGCGTTGACGAGTTCGGACTTCTCCGAGGAAGTGCGCGAGGACGAGCAGTTCGCCGCCCAGATCGGCGTTCGCGGCGTGCCTTTCTTCGTTCTGGATCGCAAGTATGCGGTGTCCGGAGCCCAGCCGACCGAGGTGTTCCTGGACGCTCTGGAGAAGGCTTATTCGGAGAGCTCGGGGAAGTAAGAACGCATCGCGGGAAAACTCTGGCCCTTCGGCCAGAGTTTTTTGGTTGCTAACTTCCTAGTCGACTCGTGATTTCGCTCATTAAGGGTCTAGCCGCGTTATTCATGTTCCCTCAACCGTTCCGGAAGCCGTTCCAGCCAAGCGATCCTGTCGTCTTCTGTCGAGGAGAGCACCGAGTCGTAGACAAGATGCGAGGATACTTCGAAGCCGCAATACGCCAATATCCCCTCGTCGATCGTAAGCCGAAGCGCTTCTGCCGTCCCGTCGGCTTCGTACTGCCCCCACGACTTGTTCTGCGTGTGGATCACCGTCGCTTGCTTGCCCTTCAGCAGCCCGACGGGAAGTCCCTTATCATATTTATAAGCGAATCCGTACGAGAAAACTCGTTCCACATATCCTTTGAGAATGGCGGGCATTCCCGTCCACCAGAGCGGATAGATCATCACGACGTGATCCGCCCACGTTAGATAAGACTGTTCCCTTACGACGTCTTCTCCGACTCCCCCTAACAGCTCGCTCGTGCCGAGCACGGGCTGAAAACCCATTTCGTATAAGTCGCGGACGATAACGTCATCCCCTTCCTCGCGGAAGCTCCTCTCCGCCGTCTCCAGGATCGCATGGTTGAAGCTCTTCTTTCTCGGGTGGGCGTAGATGATCAAGCGGTTCATGACAGGTCTCTCCCTTTTTGAAATTAGTGATTAATCAATTACCTATGGGGACACTATTGCTATTTTTCCGTTGCAAGGCGCGAATCGTCTCCGAGATCCCCGCTTCGATCGGCGTCGAACGGATCGGGCCGATCATCCGCTCGTATTTCTCTCCGCTCAGGATCAGAGGCTCTTCGGTCAAATAAAGCATCTCCACGACTTCCTTCATGACCGGGACGCCCATTCCGAGCAGGGACAAGCCGATCTTGCCGAGCGGAATCACCGGCTTTGAGGCGCCGCTCGCCTTCCGCGCGAAACGTACGATATCATTGCCGGAAACGATGCTGCCGCCGGGGATGTTCCAATTCTGCCCGTAGGCTTCCTCCCTGCCCGCGAGCTCCGCGATCATGTAGGCCGCGTCCGGCAGGTAAACGAACTCGCGGGGAACCCGCATGTTGCCGATAAAGAAGGCCATTTTGCCCGCGGCTATCGCTTCCAGGGTGGAGCCTAAGTACGAGGCTTCGTTCGCCGTCGGTCCGTAATAATCCGGAAGGCGGGCGATCAGCACCTTGGCCCGGCTCCAACGCGGATCGAACAGCATGTGCTCGAAAGCGAGCCTGACCTTGCCCTTTCTCGTATGCGGCTGCTTCGGATGTTCTTCGGTCACCCGGTCCGCCTGCCTTCTCCCGTATGGGTATATCCCGTCGATGGCGACGACCTTCACGCCCATCCGGTCGGCTGCCTTCATCACCGATTCGCCCAGGGGAATCAGCTTGCTCGCCATCTCATGGTACGGGACGTTGGCGCAGTGGAACAGGACGTCCGCGCCTTCCGAAGCCGCGACGATATCGTCCGGACGGAAGGCATCGCCCACCGCGATCGTCATGTGCGCCGGATTCCCGAACGCGGCCTTCAAATGCTCCAGCTTCCGGCGGGAACGGCCGAACGCCACCGTCGGAATCCCTCTTCTGACGAGCTCCTCCGTCACCGATGCTCCAGTGCCTCCCGTCGCTCCTACCACAATCGTTTTTTTCATTTTAAGCACCTCTCCCGAATCAATTTGTGATTGATCAATTACTAACTCAAGCTCACTATACCATGCGGTTAGTGATTGGTCAATAACTAAATTTTAATCTTTATTAGCCTACCTCAATCTGCAAATCCGATAATTTCAATAGGAAATTGTTATTTTTGTTATTGACACCCGTTTTGGCGTGCATTACGATAGCAACAGATCACAAAATGTGCCCGTTTACGGGATGATAAAAAGCGAAATCGACTGGACAGCCAGAGATTTAACGCGAACGCGCGTGCGTTCTGCGTTAAGTCTCTTTTTTTATCTCGTAAACAGACACTCCACTATTAGATCCGATGAAGGGAAGGACCATCCATGAGAAAAAGAAAAGTCGCAGCATCGAAATTAAGCGTCTCGCTGATCGTCGCGTCGCTCGCGTTCGCCGTCTTGACCTACGCGGCCGTGTCCGCCAGCCAGAAGCCGGAGGCAGTCGATCCCGCTCCGACCTCGGCTAGCGATACCGTCGCTCCGCCGACAGCGGAACAGACGCCGGCAGCCGAAACGCCGCAGCCGGCCGAGACCGCGCAACCGAAGGCCGATGCCTCTCAGCCTGCGGGTACGACGGCAGCCTCCACCGCTCCGGCAGCGCCGCAGTCTTCGGAGTCCCCGGCGCCGGAAGCCGCCCATCCGAAGGCGTCCGATGGCGCGGCCGACAATACGGCATCGGAACCGGCAGCCGCCTCGTCGGCCAAGACGGCCCAGCCGACGGCCGATTCCAAGCAAGAGCAAGCGAAGCCGACGACCAAGAGCGTCGCATCCGCGGCAACGGGCTCTTCCGCGAAGCAAGAAGCTCCCGCCTCGGCTCCAGCACCTTCTCAACCTGCGGCTCAGGCCGTTGCCGAGAAGCCAAAGGCAGAAGCCAGTGAGACAACCTCCGCTTCTTCTTCCTCTTCTTCTGCCGCTTCCTCTTCTACGCAGGGCGAAACGACGAAGAAGGCCGGCAGCTTCGTCACGAAGAGCAGCGTAGCTCCTAAGGCGAACGAATCGGCCACGACGTCCTCTTCCTCCGGCGGATCCGCCGCGAGCTCTTCGGCATCCTCCGCTCCGGCCGCTCAAACGCCTGCCGCTCCTTCTTCCGACTCGGGTTCCTCGCAGGCTCCTGCTCCGGCGCCCAGCTCCTCTTCCGATTCCGGCTCTTCCTCGTCCGGCGGCGGCAGCGGCGGTTCTTTGGAGGAAGAAATCTGCTAAATCGGCGTTAGCTTCGGTCATCCTACTACGAAAGGAAGAACCCTCCAGTGAACTTATTCAAATCCTGCAAGAAGCTCCTTGCGCCGATCTTGGCTACCGCTCTGGCGCTCCCCGCTCTTGGCGTCGGAGCCGCGAGCGCCGCCGGGCCGGTAACGGCTTCGTTAACCAGCCCGGTCAGCCACTACGATTACTTCCAAGACGTCTATCCGAGCCTTGCCAACAAGACGCACGTCTTCAAGACGACGACCTATGAGGACCTCGTCACGATCCTCGGCAGCGAAGGAACGTTCGCCCTCCTGATCGGAGGCGCTTGGAGCGCCGAGACGCAGGCCGACATCGGCTATATCAACGATGTCGCCAAGGAATACGGCATCTCGACCATCTATAACTTCGACACGAAGCTGGACGGCCAAGATCTGAACATCGCGGACAGCGGCAACAAGTACTCCCATTATTACGTGGACTTGGTGAACAAGTACCTCCCGAACCTGTCCGTCAGCGGCGCCACCTATTCGAACCCGCGCCCATTGACGGACTCGGCTTCCGTTAGCAGCGTTACCTACGGGGTCTACGGCGGAGAGGTCAGCTACACGAATTCGAGCGGGGAGAAGGTATCCGCTCCTAAGGCGGAAGCGCCGTACTTGCTCGTGTACAACAAGGACCACAAGGACGGCAATGGAGCCTCCGCCCCGATCATCGCCTCCCTGGAGAAGCACGGAGAGGACGAGAGCGCGACTTACGATTCGAGCTACTTCTCCGATCCGGCGAACGTGGCAAGCTATAAGGCGAAAGTGCAAAACGTGCTGAGCGCGGCCAAGCCGGCCGAGTACCGCACCCTGACGAATTGGGAGTTCATCGGCAACGCCTTCAACAAGACTTTCTGGGCGGAGAATCCGGCATACGACCCTTCGACTCCGGCCGTGGAAGGCAAGTCGAAGGTGACCATTTTCCAACAGGGCGTCGACAATTACGATGTATTTCAGCATGTGACCTACCACGAGCTGAAGAGCCTTCTGGCAACCGAGGGCAACTACGTGATCCTGTTCGGCGGCTCCTGGTGCCCGAATACGCAAGCGGACATCCGATTTATCGCGAACACGGCGAAAGCGTACGGCGTCGACAAGATCTACTTCTGGGATACGAAGCTGACGGCCGGCGTCGACGTGGCTAGCTCCCTGCATCCGCATAACAACGACGAGCTGCAAGTCCGAACGAATAACCACGATTACGCCTACCTGTACGGGGACATCGTGAGCACGTATCTGACCAACATCCAGACCCAGAACAAGTCGGCCGCTCCTCCTGCGCAAATTACTTATACGAAGAACGGCACCGAGCTGAAGGCCGACCGCCTGCAAGTTCCTTACCTGTTCTCGTACAGCAAGAATAACGTTAACGCAGACGGCGCGGCTGCCCCGATTCTCGGCCACGTCGAGCTGATGTACTCTTGGGTCAGCGCCAGCTCCAACGTCGCTCCGGACTACTCGTTCGGCGAAGGATACGAGATCGGCTTCCACAACAAGAATCTGATCACGGCGTTGAAATCCCTTTACTCGCGTCTTGAAACCGTTCCGTCCGGCCTCTCTACGCAAGCGGCTTCCGGCGCTCAAGCATCCGACGGCAAGATTGCGGGAACGAAAAACAAAGCGTTGGAATACAAGCTCGCCAGCGTAGCGAACAGCGTCTACACGGCGAACGATCCGACGAAGGATTCGATCGACAACCTGCCTGCGGGCACCTACTATGTACGTTATGCTTCCAAGCCCGGCTACCAAGGCCCCGTAACCGTTAGATCTGAAACAGGGACCAAGCCGGTTGCTCCGGCCGCCGTTCCATACGATGCCGGAAAATCGGTCGAAGTCGTGGTCGGCGCCAATTCGGGCGGCTCCATTGGCGGATCGAATCCGCCTGCTAACACCAATACCGATAAGGATGACGACACGGCAACGAATCCGGGAACCGGCGGCTCCGTGACCGTCTCGGCGGACGTCCCGTCCAAGACGGACGCGAGCACGGGCGACACGCTCGCCAGCCTTACTTCCGAAGCGGCCGCGAAGCTTATCGAGAGCGTCAAGAAATCCGAGTCCGACGGCAAGAAAGCGGTCCTGGAGCTGAAGGTCGAGACGGCCGACGCCACGAAGACCGCACAACTGAACATTCCGAAGGCCGTTCTCGACGAGATCGCCAAGGGAACGAACGCCAGCCTCCAAATCAAGTACGGTTCGGTAGGCACGATTGCTTTCGATTCCAAGGCTATCGAAGCGATCAGCGCGAACGCCGGCACGGGCGACGTGACGATCATTATCGCGAAGAGCGAATTGACCGAAGAGGGCAAGCAGGTTCTCGGGGACCGTCCGGTCTACGACCTGACGGTGTTCCTCGGAACCGAGAAGATCTCCTCGTTCGGAGGCGGGCAGGCGAACGTCTTCCTTCCTTATACCCTGAAGGCGGGCGAAGCTCCGGAAGCCATCGTCGTTTACTACGTTACCGATGAAGGCGAGCTGGAGACGGTACGCGGACACTACAACGCCGAGACCGGAACGGTCGACTTCCGGACGGCGCATTTCTCGCAATACATCGTGGGCTACAATCCTGTATCCTTCGCGGACGTTCCGGGCAGCGCTTGGTATTCCAAGGCCGTCGGCTACCTGGCCGCGCGCGACATCGCGACCGGAACCGACAAGGGAGGTTTCGATCCGGAGGGGCAAGTCACGAGGGGACAATTCATCGTGCTGCTGCTCAAGGCGTTCGGCATTCAGCCGGAAGCCGCCGGCGCGGCCAACTTCGCGGACGCGGGCGACGCGTATTACACGGGTTATCTGGCCGCCGCCAAGAAGCTGGGCATCGCGACCGGCGTCGGCGACAACCTGTTCGCGCCGAACAAGACGATTACCCGCCAAGAGCTGTTTACCCTGCTGCATCGCGCGCTGGAACAGCTCGGAGAGCTTCCGGCGGAGAAGACGGGCGCGTCCCTCTCTTCCTACGCGGACTCCGGCGACATCGCCGGCTTCGCGCAGGAGGCGTTCCAATCGTTCGTCGAGAGCGGAGTCGTCGCCGGCGACGGCGCCAAGCTCGACCCGAAAGGCATTACTTCCAGAGCCGAAGCGGCTCAAGTGCTTTACCGACTGTTGTCTAAATAATATTGCCTATCGCGGAATGCCGTCCCCTAGACGGCCGGCGGAAAATGGGGGCCTTCGGGCCGCCCATTTTTCCCGTTTGCGGCTCGCCGATCCGGCAGCCGAAATCGCGTCATCGGCATAGGAGGCCTTCATCCCTTATGAACGACATCGAGAACAACCTGCTATCGGCGATCGAGACGAATTGGTACAGCTTCGTCACCTCGATTTTCGCCTTCTTCATCCTCTTTATCCTTGCGAAGAAACGCGTCGGCTTCGGCACGCGCGTCCTCATCGGGCTCGGCTTGGGCGTTCTTGCCGGGATTCTCCTGCAGAACCTCGACCTCGAGACGAAGGGCGTCACGACGTTCGGAAGCATCTACGTCAACCTGATCCGGATGCTCGTCATCCCTCTCGTCTTCGTGCTTGTCCTGAACAGCATCGCTTCGATCAAAAGCTTGGACTATCTGAGGAAAATCGGCTTTAAAACGTTCGCCTGGTTCCTCGGAACGACCGGGATCGCTTCGGTCATCGGCCTTCTCGTCGCCCTTGCGTTCGGACCGGGCGGCGGCATCCGCCAGGAGGTGCCGGAAGGCTTCGAGGCGCGCGAGATTCCGACGTTCTCCGAAGTCATCCTCGATCTCGTTCCTTCCAATCCGTTCAGCGACGCCGCCGAAGGCAAGGTCGTGCCGATCCTGATCTTCGCCGTCTTCCTGGCGGTCGCGATCATCAAGATCGGTTCCAAGAACGAGGCGGCGGTGAGACCCGTCCGGGATCTGATCGAATCGCTGACCCAAGTGCTTCACCAGGTGGTCAAGTTCGTCATCCGCCTGACTCCCTACGGCGTCTTCGCGCTGATCGCGGGCATCACCGCCCGTTACGGCTGGGATACGCTGCAGGAGCTCGGGAGCGTCATCGTCTCCTCGTACGTCGCCTTGATTCTGCACTTCGTTCTCGTGTTCGGAGGACTCGTTCTGCTCGTCGCGAAGGTCAATCCGATCCGGTTCTTCCGCAAGATCTATCCGACCATCGCCGTCGCCTTCACGACGAGAAGCAGCTACGCGACGCTGCCCGTCAACCTGGAGGTCATCACCAAGCGGCTGCACGTCTCCCCGCGCATCGCGAGCTTCGTCGCCCCGCTCGGAGCGTCCGTCAACTTCAACGGCTGCGGAGGCGTCTGGCCGGCCATCGTAGCGGTCTTCACCGCCCAGGTGTTCGGCATCGACCTTAACGTCACGGATTACATCGTTCTTGTTCTGGTCAGCATCATCTCCTCGATCGGCGTCGCGGGCGTTCCCGGCCCGGCTGTCATCTCGACGACCGTCGTGCTGACCGCTCTCGGCCTGCCGCTCGAAGGCATCGGCATCGTCGCCGGCGTCGAAGCGCTCATCGACATGGGCCGCACCGCCGTCAACGCGACGGGCACGACCGTCACGTCTCTTCTCGTCGCCGACTCGGAAGGCGAGTTCGACCGGGATGCGTTCAACCGCGCGAAAGACGACGAGGAGATTGCCTTGAGCGCGTGAGGTTAAATAGCAATAGGGTGTACCCCGTCATCCGAGATGACGGGGTACACCCTATTTATGCGGGCTAAATCGCGATCAAAGATTGTCCACCGGAGCGACGCCCGCGAACGGAATCTCGCCCAGCAGAGCCCGCACGAACGCTTCATGCGAAGACGGCACGTTGCTGTAGGCGTTCACGGCGACCGGCGCCATGTCGAAGTAATCGGCAATGACGTACGGCGAGCCGAAGGAGACGACGACCGACTTGCTCCGGCCGGCGGTCAGCGCGCTCCAGCAGGCGGATGCCTCGTCGGCGCTGAAGGCCAGCGGCCCCATCGGATGATGGTGGCGCAGAATCGGCGCGTAGACGATCAGATCGAACTCGGGCTCGCGCTTGATCAGGTCCTCGTACCAGACGCCCCGGATCGTCTCGGCCTCGATGCCGCGGCGCTTGAACGTCTCCCCCAGCGCGGACAGCTCCTCGTAATCGGCGTTCGACGGCGTAATGCCGACGATCAATACCTTGCGTACCGCGTCCGGCTTCGCCGGCAGCAGGCCGATCTCGTCGCGGACAAGCGTCAGGCTGCGCTCGGCCACCTGCTGCGACGTTCGGGACGCGAACGCTTCGATCGCGGCGGAATCCTCCTCTTCGACCGGCACGGGCCGAGGCTCTTCTTCGGAAGCGAGAACGCCGAAGCGCCGCTTCATTCTCAGCACCCGTTCGACGGCATCGTCCAGCCTCTCCATCGTCAGCTCGCCCGTCTCGAGGGCCCGCTCCACCGTCTCGAAGTACGTCAGCTCCGGCCACAGCATCAGGTCGGTGCCCGCCTTCAGCGTGCGCAGATAAGCATCGCTGCGCTCGTACCACTTCAAGTACCCGCCCATGATGAGCGCGTCGCTGACGATCGCTCCCTTAAAGCCCATCTGCCGCTTCAGCAGCGTGTCCGACAGCTCCGCGGACAGCGTCGCCGGCAGGAAGCGGCCGCCGAGTACCGTCTCCGACTGGAACGAAGGCAGCGAGATATGCCCCGTCATGATCGAAGCCAGGCCGTCGTCGATCAGCGCCTGGAAGACAGCTCCGTGCTGCGCCAGCCACTCCTCGCGGGACAGCGAGTTCACCGTCGTCGTCAGATGCTGGTCGCGATAATCGCAGCCGTCCCCGGGGAAGTGCTTCGCCGTCGCCGCCAGCCCGTGGTCCTGCATGCCGCGGACGACCGCCTTCAGCAGCGGAATCGTCCAGCTCGGCTTATCCGAGATCGCGCGAATGCACGTGATCGGGTTGAAGCGGTTGACGTTCAGGTCGGCGACCGGGGAGAACGTCCAGTTCACCCCGGCCAGCCGCGCTTCGAGCGCCGTCGCCTTGCCGTAGTCGTAGGCCAGCTGCTCGCTCTTCGCCGCGCCAAGCGCCATCGGGAACGGCAGCTTCGTCAGGCCGGGAATCATGCTCCCGCAGCCGTTCTCCAAGTCCGAAGCGAAGATCAGCGGAATCTTGGTCGCCGACTGGTACTGCTCCGTCGCTTCCTTCACCTGCTCGAAGCTGTTGCTCGTCATGACGTCCTTGATGATCTCCGCTCCGACGAAGAAGCCTCCTACCGGATACTTGGCCAAGAACGCCTCCAGGCTTCCTTCCATCTCGATCTCTCTCGCCCGGCCGGACAGCAGGACGACCGTCTGGCCGATCTTCTCTCGAACGGACAAGTCCGACAGCTTGATATCGGGGATAGGTTCACCCGGATTCCTCGTTTGATTGCTCATTTTCTCTCTCGTTCTCCTCTCTCTGTTCCATTTTGCGCATGGGGTTGGGATGGCTCGATGCTACTATCGCCGAACGGCGGAATGGCGTCTACTGTAAAATCGCAAGAATCCTGTACGCAAACGCACAAACCAACTGGATAAATATCAAAAGGATATTCTTTAGTTCCTCGGGTAACCGTTTTCTGGATAATCGTTATAATTTTGTTCGAGAAAGGAGGCCAGGCTGCGGGAATTCATGTAAGCGCTTAATCCGATTTAAAAAAACGATTCTGGGGGAATGCGACTCATGAGCACGGAGCTCAAACGGTTCACTTCGATTTTGCTCGCGGCGGCTTTGCTCTTCTCGTTATGGGGGCTGGCGCCGTCTTCCAAGGCCGAGACTTCCGACAACGCGACGACGGTCTACCGCGAGACGTTCGCGAATGGCAAGGGTTTGGCGTCGCAAGCCGGAGGCGTCAGCCTGACTCCCGTCGCGGACAAGACGTTCGCCGGCAATGACGACGGAGCGGCATTATACCTGAGCAACCGCAAGAACAGCTGGGACGCGGCCGATTTCAAATTCGCCGACATCGGCCTCGCGAACGGCAAAACCTACTCGGTCACCGTATCCGTCTACGTCGATTCCGACGCCGCCGTTCCGAGCGGATCGCAGGCCTATCTGCAGACGGTGGACAGCTACGCCTTCCTGGCGGGCGCGAACCTGCAGGCGGGCCAGGCGGTTACCCTGACGAAGGAGTTCACGGTAGATACGAGCAAGGATACCGCCCTCCGGGTGCAATCCAACGATGCCGGGGCGACCGTTCCTTTCTATATCGGGGATGTGCTTATCACGGAGAAAACCTCCTCCGGCGGCGAGGAAGAGCCGCCTCGCGATCCCGCGCTTCCATTCGACACGGTGACCTTCGAGGACCAAACGGCGGGAGGCTTCGTCGGACGGGCCGGCACGGAGACGCTGACGGTGACGGATGAGGCCAACCATACCGAAGGCGGCTCCTATGCGCTGAAAGTAGAAGGTCGATCCGAGAACTGGCACGGCCCGGCCTTGCGCGTGGAGAAGTACGTCGACAAGGGCGGCGAGTACAAGATCTCGGCCTGGGTCAAGCTGATCTCGCCCGACAGCTCGCAGCTTCAGCTCTCCACGCAGGTCGGCGACGGAAGCAGCGCCAACTACGTGAACCTCTCCGCCAAGACGATCCGCTCGGAAGACGGCTGGGTTCTATACGAAGGAACGTACCGCTACAACTCCATAGGCGGCGAGTACCTGACCGTCTACATCGAGAGCTCGAACAACGCGGCCGCCTCCTTCTACATCGACGACATCGGCTTCGCCGGCACCGGATCCGGACCGGTCTCCATTCAGAAGGACCTGGTTCCGGTCAAGACGGCTTACCAGGACGACTTCCTGATCGGCAACGCGATCTCCGCGGAAGACCTGGAAGGCGTTCGGCTTGAACTGCTGAAGATGCATCACAACGTCGCGACGGCCGCCAACGCCATGAAGCCGGATGCCCTGCAGCCGACGAAGGGCGACTTCACCTTCTCCTCGGCGGACGCGCTCGTCGATAAGGTGATTGCCGAGGGCATGCGGATGCACGGGCATGTGCTCGTCTGGCACCAGCAGTCGCCGGAGTGGATGAACACGAACGCGTCCGACGGCTCTCCGCTGAGCCGGGAGGAAGCTCTGGACAATCTCCGTACGCATATCCGCACGGTCATGGAGCACTTCGGAGACAAGGTGATCTCTTGGGACGTCGTGAACGAAGCGATGAACGACAATCCTTCTAATCCGACGGACTGGCAGGCCTCTCTCCGGCAATCGCCGTGGTACAAAGCCATCGGCCCGGACTATGTGGAGCAGGCGTTCCTGGCGGCCAGAGAAGTACTGGACGATCACCCCGAGTGGAACATCAAGCTTTACTACAACGATTATAACGAGGACAACCAGAACAAAGCCCAGGCCATCGCGGGCATGGTCAAGGAGCTGAACGACCGTTACGCGGCCGGGCATCCCGGCAAGCTTCTGGTCGACGGCGTCGGCATGCAGGCGCACTACAGCATCAACACGAACCCGGACAACGTGAAGCTGTCTCTGGAGAAGTTCATCTCGCTGGGCGTCGAAGTCAGCATCACCGAGCTGGATATCCAGGCAGGAAGCAACTACCAGCTGTCCGACAAGCAGGCCGAAGCCCAAGGCTACCTGTACGCGCAGCTGATGGATCTGTTCCGCGCCCATGCCGACCACATCGCAAGGGTAACCTTCTGGGGCATGGACGACAACACGAGCTGGAGAGCTTCCTCCAACCCTCTGCTTTTCGATAAAGATCTGCAGGCTAAGCAAGCCTATTATGGAGTCATCGACCCGGCCAAGTACATGGAGGAGCATGCTCCCGACTCGTCCGAGGCGAACCAAGCGAACGCCGCGTACGGGACTCCCGTCATCGACGGAACGGTCGACGCGGCCTGGAGCCAGGCGTCCGAGCTTCCGATCGACCGTTACCAGACGGCTTGGCAGGGCGCGACCGGCACGGCGAAGGCTCTCTGGGACGAGAACTATTTGTACGTGCTGATCCAAGTAAGCGACTCGCAGCTGGACAAGGCGAACCCGAACGCTTGGGAGCAGGATTCCGTCGAGATTTTCCTCGATCCGAACAACGGCAAGACTTCGTTCTATCAGGAAGACGACGGGCAGTACCGGGTTAACTACGACAATGAAGTCTCGGTCAGCCCGACCAGGCTCGCCGATGGGTTCGTTGCCGCAACCAAAGCGACGGGGACGAACTACGCCGTGGAAGCGAAAATTCCGATTCAAGCGATCTCGCCGGATAACGGCAAGAAGCTCGGCTTCGACGTTCAGATCAACGACGCGAAGGACGGCGCCCGTCAAAGCGTCGCCGCTTGGAACGACACGACCGGCACCGGATACATGGATACGTCCGTGTTCGGCGTGCTGACCTTGACCGGCAAGAGCTCCGGCCCGGTTATCGTCGTCGGCGGCGGAACGGCGCCGTCGGTGGGATCGATCGAGAACAAGGATGGCGTCGTCTCGATCAAGCCAGAGGTCAAGAAAGAAGGACAACTTACGACCGGAATCGTGTCGGAGGACAACCTGAAGAAAGCGCTCGAGCTGGCTTCGCCGGCCGCGGACGGCACGAAACGGATCGTCGTCGAGACGCCGAAGCAGGAGAATTCGACCGCTTACGGGGTTCAACTGCCGACCGAGCGTTTGAAAGGGCAAGACAGCTTCGTCCTGACCTGGAAGACGGGCCTGGCGGAGATCGCGATCCCGAGCGATATGCTGACCGGCGAGACGGCGGGCTCCGGGCAAGCAGCTATCCGCGTGGCCGTAGGCTCGCCGGAATCGTTGGATGCCGCGACGCGAGAGAAGATCGGCAATCGGCCGGTTCTGGAGCTGAGCCTGCTCGTCGACGGCAAGGCGACGTCTTGGAGCAACCCGAGCGCACCCGTTGCGATATCCATTCCTTATAAGCCGACGGCGGAAGAGCTTCGCAGCCCGGATTCGATCGTCGTCTGGTATATCGACGGCGATGGCAAGGCGACGCCGGTTCCGAACGGCCGCTACGACGCGGCGACGGGCACGGTCGTCTTCCGCACGACTCACTTCAGCAGCTACGCGGTGGCGTTCGTATCCAAGACGTTCGGAGACTTGGCGAACGCGCGCTGGGCGAAGCCGGCTATCGAAGCGTTGGCCGCGCGCGACGTCATCCGCGGGACGTCCGCCAGCACGTTCGCTCCATCCGCCTCGATTACGAGAAAGGACTTCGTCGCCCTTCTCGTTCGGTCGCTGGAGCTGCAGGACGCGGACTTCGCCGGGGCCGGCGACGGCGACGGCGCTGCGCAGTCGAACGCCCCTTTTACCCGCGAGGATATGATGGCGCTGACCGCTGGCGCATTAAAGGCGTCCGGCAAGCCGCTCGAAGCCGGAGGCACGCTGGACGGGTTCGCCGACGCGGCGAGCCTCTCCGCCGACGCGAAGGCGAGCGCGGCCGCTCTCGTGAAAGCCGGAATCCTCAACGGCAAGAGCGGCAAGCTGGCTCCGGGCGATACGCTTACCCGCGCGGAAGCAGCGGTTATCGTTTACCGGATCTGGAATCTGTAACTCAAGATGCACGCAAAGAAGCCAGTCGCGAGGCTGGCTTTCAGAGTGTCAAGAAACCCAGATATCTTCGTAAACACGGCGTCCAATGAAACCGGACGCTCGCAGCCGAAAAAAAGGAATGCCCGCGTCTTCAAACGGGTTAACTGCGACTCTTGCGGACATACAGCCCGTAGAAAACCCTTAGAAGGGTAAAAGCCCCTTTTCAAAGCCATTTCCGAATGCTGACGGACTGTATGTCCGTTACATTTCCAAAGGGCAATAAATCAGTGTTTAAGAGTCGCCAGTTTCCGTTAGCCGATATCGGGCATGCAAGTCGCCGTATGACTTTGTCACCAGTCTGGAAGCCAGCCGCGAGGCTGGCTTCTTTATCCGTTGCGGCTTATCGTCTACGCCCGCTTCACGTTAGCGATGTAGCTCGTACGGATTAGCAGGTAATAAACGATTTGAATCAAGACGAACGCTCCGAGCACCAGCGAGGATTCGCGGAGCAGCCCGTAGTCGAACAAATGCTGCAAGGCGGTAAGAGCGACGGCCCCATGAACGACCGCAACCAGAATCGGAACGAAGAACAGCAGCAGGATTTGCTTGGTCAGTACGCGGGACATCTCCCGGTCGCTTAATCCCAGCTTGCGGATCGCCTGGAACTTGCGCTTGTCCTCCTCCAGATCCGTGTACAGCCTGAAGTACAGGAAGCTGCCCGCCCCCACGAAGAAGACGATGCCGATGAACAGTCCGACGAACAAGATCATCCCGTAGGCTTGATCCAATAGAAACAACTGGTAATCCAGGCTGAAGAAATCGAAACGGCCGTTCGCCCCGTCTTGGTTGAGCTCCTTCTCTAGCCGTTCGCCTATCTCGACCAGATCCGCCGAGCCATGCCGAACGTCGAACGCATGGAACCGGTCCACCTTCTCCCCGCTGCCCAATTGCTCATACAACGGGTCCGGGACCACGTAATAGTCCCCGAAGATTCGGAGAGACACCGACTGGATCGCCTGCACCGGATGAAGGGATACCTTCGAATCCGCGAGCGCGACGTCGGACAAATCCGCGCTTTTCTTATATAAAGAGTTGTTGTAATACACGACCGCGGCTTCGTTCCCCCGCACCTCGGCAAGCTTCTCGCCGGCGGCCTTCGCGATCGAATTGAATTCGGACGCCTTCACGACGGCAGCCGTCTGCCCGGACTCCAGCTTCGCGTACTTGATGTCAGCCTCGTACTTCAGGTAGTCCGCGCCCGATTCCGCCAAAGCCCCATCGATAAGATCCAGGTGCCGAGCCGACAGCTCCGAGGGATTGCCCGCGGACGACATGTATTCGATAGCGAAGGGATTCTCGTCTTTGACGATATTCGTGTACATCGATTTGAAGCCGATCAGCGAGCCGATCGCGCTGAACGCAACGGTGGACAGGATCGCCACCATAAAGAAGGTCCGGGCGTTGTCCTTCATGCGGTAAGCGAGGTCCGAGAACAGCACCAGGTTGGTGCGGCGCCAGAAGAACGCTCGGTTCCCCCTGCTGCGATTAATGAGATAAACGCTTAGCTGCGTGAACAAAAAATAAGTGCCGACGATGACGACAAGCGTCACCGGGATCATGGCGTAAACGACGAGCGTCCCCTTGACCGACAGCGCCGCCGCATACCCTCCCGCAAGCAGCAGGACGGCCGCCCAGCTCAGGAAAGCGGACGCCATGGGCGCCGGCTTGGGCTTCGTCGAACCTTTAAGCAAGTCGATCAGCTTATGGCCCCGCAGAATCGCGACGGTGAACAGCGAGATGGCGAAAAACAATACCATAAACGCCCCGAAGGTCAACCCTAATGCGGACGCTGGAAAGTAGAACGTTAACGTCTGGTCCAGCCTCAGCGCGTTCTGCGCAACCAACAGGATGAGCTTGGCGAAGACGAGACCGATCCCGATTCCGGTTACGGTGGCGGCGAAGCCGATGATCATATTTTCCATGAAGACCAGACCGCGCAGCTGCATGTTGGACATGCCGTGCATGACGAGAACGCCGAATTCCTTCTTGCGGGTCTTCAGGAACGCGCCCATCGAATAAAGCACGAAGAAGAACGAGAACGCATAGATGATCGCTTCGGCGAAATGCATGGCCATGGATACGTCCGATTGGATCGTCTCCCCGTTCAGCCCGGGGTGGAACGCGAACATGGAATAAACGAAGAAGACCATGACCGAGAAGGCGCTGCTCAGGAAGTAAGCGGCATAGATCCGGCTGTTGCGGAGGACGTTGTTAAACGCGAACCGACGCAAGGTCATGCGCATGCCCTCCCATCAACGACAGCATATCGATGATCTGCTGGAAGAACGCCTGGCGATTGTCTCCCCGATGGATCTCGTTGTACAGCTGGCCGTCCTTGATGAAGATCACCCGGTGGCAGTAGCTGGCGGCCAAGGCATCGTGGGTAACCAGCAGCGTCGTCGTCCCTTCGGTGCCGTTAATCTCCGACAAGGTCAGCATGACGTCCTTGGCCGATTTGGAATCCAGGTTCCCCGTCGGCTCGTCCGCCAGCAGCAGGCTGGGCGAATGGATGATCGCCCGCGCGATCGCGGCACGCTGCGCTTGGCCGCCGGAGATCTCGTAAGTTCGCTTGCCGAGGATATGCTCGATTCCCAATCTCTCCGCGAGCCTGCGCGCCTTCTGCTCCATGACCGATACGCGTTCTCCCTCTAGGACGAGCGGCAGAACGATGTTCTCCTCGACCGTGAGCGTATGCAGCAGATTGAAGTCCTGAAACACGAACCCGAGCTCCCGCCGCCGGAATTGCGCCAGCTTGTTCTTCTTCAACCGATGCGGAACTTGCCCGTTGATATAAATGTCCCCGCTGGACGGCTGGTCGATCGTCGCCACCAGGTTCAGCAGCGTCGTCTTGCCGCTGCCCGACGGTCCCATGACGCCGACGAATTCCCCCTTCTCCATCGTAAACGAGATATCGTTCAGCGCCCGATATTGGACGCCTTCGCCGTATATTTTGCTCACTTGGTCCACTTTAAGAATATCCATCGCGTCTTTAACTCCCTTTCCGTGAATGAAGAACTCTTGATGTCAGTCTACCGGAGAAGGGAGATCCGTCCTATCGATTAGGCTTTCAGTTACCTTACATCCGTGTAAGGTTGGACTTGCCGGAAGGAGATCCTCAGGACGGTTCCCTCGCCTACGGCCGATTCCAGCCCGATCGGATGCTGCAGCTGATCGCAAATCTTCTTCGCCAGATAGAGCCCCATGCCCGTGGATTCCCGGAACTGCCGACCGTTCTCTCCGGTGAAGAAAGGCTGGAATACCCGCTTCCGGTCGGAAAGCGGAATGCCGACGCCCCGATCCCGGATTTCCAGCGTGACGTTGCCGCCGCCATCGGCCTTCGCCTCGAAAGTTACCTTCGTCCGGCTGCCGGCCGAATATTTAATGGCATTGCTCACGATCTGGTTCAGGACGAATCGCATCCACTTGGCATCGGTCTCGACCCACAGCTCCGGGTCTACCTGGTTGTCGGGATACACCTCGCTGCGGATAAACAGCCTCTTATGCTCGTTGATCGCTCCCGCCGCCAGCTCCCGCAGGTTGACCCGCTCCGCTTGAAAGTCCTGCTCGAACGCCTCCAACCGGGCGGCGTACAGCACCTTTTCCAACCCCTGCTCGAGACGTTCCGCTTCCTCGCCGATGCTGGCGAAGGAAGGCTCTTCCCGGTTCTGCACGGTCAGGTGAATGACGGCGAGCGGCGTCTTCATCTGGTGCACCCACTGGTTCATGAACGACAAGTGATCCCTTCTATGGTGCTCCCATGCCTTCGCTTGATGCTGATACTGCCGGTATTGGTTCTGCAGCAGCTCATGAAGCGCACCGGGGACGGCGGCCTCGCCTAGCGGCGCAATCGATTCCTCCAGAGATAATGGGGGGGCTGACAGCAGCTTGTACATACGGGCATGACGGAAATAACGATAGACCAGATAACCCAGGAGAACGAACATGCCGATGAAGACGGCATAGAAGCCCGTCCGCCAATCGCGGTATCCATCCAGGACGTAGACGGACAGGACAAGAGCGAGCTGCACGAATTGGAGGACAACGAGCAGCCCGTGCTCGCGCAGGAACAGCTTCATCTCGGCTTCCCGCCCTCCTCCGCCGGTCGGATCCGGTACCCGGCGCCGCGAATCGTTTCGATCCCCTCGGGAACCCCGACCTCCTGCAGCTTCTTCCGCAGCCGGGTCACGTTGACGTTAAGCGTATTCTCGTCTACGTACGTCTGGTCGTCCCACAGCAGCTCCAGCAGCTCTTCCCGGGCGACGACCCGGGGATAGCGTTCGAGCATCGCTTCCGCGAGCAGCGCCTCCTTCTTCGTTAAGATCACGGACGCATCGCCGTAATGAAGCTCCATCCGCTCCGGGTAAAGCGTCATCCCCGCTTCGCGAACGACCCGCTCCTCCGCTTGCGCGGCATATTCCCCGTAAACGCGGCGCAGCTGGCTGCGAATCTTGGCGACCATGACCTCGGCTTGAAGCGGCTTCGTCATATAATCGTCCGCCCCGTATTCGAGCGCCATCACTTGGTCCATCTCTCCGGCTCGCGCCGAGATGAAGATAATCGGGCAGGTGGACACGCTCCGAATTTGGCGGCACCAATAAAATCCGTCGTATTGGGGCAAATTGACGTCCATAAGCACGAGATGCGGTTCAACCTGCCGGAACTGCTGCAGGATCCGGCCGAAATCGGTCACGGCCGCCACCTCGAAGCCGTATTTCTTAATATGATCTCCCATCAGCTCGGCTAGCTTAGGGTCGTCTTCGCAGATCAGGATTCGATACAAGTCGGCTTTCCTCCTTCCTCTAATAGATTAAGTCAAGGTCTCCCTCGCGTCCATATCGCTTCCGAATCCCAAAAAATCCACGACCCGGAAGGTCGTGGATTTAGCGTTCGCCGTTCCTTGCCCCTTATCCGTGCCGTTTGGCGAAATCGCGCATGTAGTTGGCAAGCGCCCGGCAAGCCTCGACCGGCACCGCGTTATAGATGGAAGCGCGAAGCCCCCCGACGCTGCGGTGGCCGGCCAAGCCGATCAATCCGTACTGCGTCGACTCGAGCGCGAACTTCTTCTCCAGCTCCTCGTCCTTCATCCGCCAAGTCACGTTCATCCGCGAACGGAACGGCTCCTCCACGATTCCCCGGTAGAAGCCTCCGCTCGTATCGATGGCCTCATAGAGAAGGGCAGCCTTCTCCTCGTTCCGCTTCTCCAGCTCCGCGATGCCGCCTTGGCGCGCGACCCACTCCAGCATGAGCTTCATCATAAAAATCGAATGGACGGGCGGCGTGTTGTACAGCGACTTGTTCTTCGCATAGGAGGCATATTGGAAAATCGTCGGGATCTTCCCGTTGCCGGCCTTCAGAAGATCGCTTCGAACGACGACGGCCGTCACTCCGGCGGGACCGAGGTTCTTCTGCGCGCCCGCATAGAACATCGCGAACTTGGTCCAATCAAGGCTGCGGCTCAGGATGTCGCTCGTCATGTCGCCGATCAGCGGAATGTCGCCGGTATCGGGAATGTCCGTCCACTGCGAGCCTTCGATCGTGTTGTTCGTGGTCATGTGAACGTAGGCGGTGTCATGTCCGATGGCCAGCTGGGAGAGATCCGGCAGCTTAGCCCAATTCTCGGCCTTGCCGCTTGCCAGAATCTCCGCTTGGCCGACCGTCCGCGCCTCTTGGTAGGCCTTCTCCGAGAAGCTTCCCGACAGCACGTAACGGCCGACTTGACCCGGGGCGAGAAAATTCATCGGAACCAGAGCAAACTGAGCGCTCGCCCCTCCTCCCATGAACAGAACCTCGTACCCCGACCGCAATCCGATGATCTCCAGCAGCAGCTGTTCCGTCTCCTCGACCAGCTTTTCCACCGGCTCGCTTCGATGCGACATCTCCAGGAGCGACATTCCTTGACCGCCGTATTCGACGAACGCCTGCTGCCCCAGCTCCAGCACCTCCAACGGCAATGCCGCCGGCCCCGGGTAAAAATTGTACACTCGATTCATGTTCTCTACCTCTCCTTCGGTTTGTAGGAAAATAAAAAGACGCCCTTCGTCCCTAATTGGGACGAGGAGCGTCGGCTCGCGGTGCCACCCAACTTGATCGGTCGCGCGCGGGCGCGTCCAATCCTCTTGGTTCCGCGGTAACGGGCGGGGCCGGTAAGCTTAGGAATCAGTCCGCCTGGACTGCTCTTGACGAGAACGCCTCCGAGTTGGAATCTCTTCATCGGCATGATCCGGATGTTTAATTGTTGATTATTGTAGTGCGGGAGGGTAAGGGTGTCAAGAGGAATAGACATCGACGGGTCTCTTGAAACAAAAATAAGTTAGATGCGTCTATTAATGGAGATTGCTCGCAAACCCAACAAGCCTCTGAAGGAGCGCGTAAAAATGAAGAAGCTCTATGCAAGCCTATTTCTTGCCTCATCCTTAGTCCTGACATCTCTGCCTGCTTATGCGGCAGGCGCGGCAGGTCCCGCCATGAAGATCGACGGCGTCACGGTCCTTTCCGACGCGAAGCCCGAAACCAAAAACAACCGCACGATGGTTCCGCTCAGAGTCGTCAGCGAGAATCTGGGCGCGACCGTGAATTGGGCGAATTCGGAAGTGACCTTGAAGAGCGGCGGCATGAAAGTCACGCTTAAGCCGAATAGCGGCACCGCGACGAAGGACGGACAAGCCGTCGCGCTGGACGCGAAGCCGTACGTGAAGAACGATCGAATCTACGTTCCGCTTCGCTTCATCGCGGAGACGTTCGGCAGCAAGGTCGATTACCGGGACGGAACGGTAACGGTGGATACCGCGCCCCTTAAGATCGATGGAACGTCCGTGAAAGCCTTGTTGCACGAAATCCATATGACGATGGGCGGCATCGTCGACCGGATCAACGGGAACGCCAATATCGCGGCTATTTATCGGTTGCTGGAAGAAAACAAGGGAAATAAGGTTGAAGCTCCCGCCAATTACTCCTGGTCCTTCCACTTGGTCGACTCGGGCGGGTATTATAAAATCGGGCATTTCGATTTTATCGACGCGAAGGAGCAAAGCCTCCGGCAATACGATCTCTATACCTTGTTCAACGAGAACTCGACCGTTCTGATCCATGACGTTACGGCGGATCAATGGTTCGAATTCAGCGCCAGCGCCCGTGACGCCATCAATCAAGCGCTGGGCTTGGCCGAGCAAAATGGCTTCGTAAAGGAAATCAGCAACACGGTCGCGTAAAGGATAACCTCCTTCCTCAACAGCATGAAGAAGCTAGGCAGCCGCCTAGCTTCTTCTCTATCGCGTATCCGAGCCTTAATCCACCGGAATGTTCACCTCGTAATCGTATGCCTTTCGATAATGCATCCCCTGAATGAGCAGGTATTCCGGCTGACCGGCCGAGTCGAACAGCAGCGTGCGTTCCTTGAGGACACGGCCGTCCTCCCGCTTCTTCTCCGTCTGGCCGACGGTCGTGTTCAGCTCGGTCGTACCCTGCGAGGTCTGCAGCGCGACCCCTTCCAGAAGAACGTCGTCTTCGGTCGCAATCGTAATCTCGGCGCCTCCGCCGGTCGTCTTGACGTTCTTGATCCAAAGCTCCTTGCCGGCTAAATCTATCGGCTCCTCAGCCGATGCGGTCGACAGCTCCACTCTCTTCTCCAGCTCTTTATACCCCGGGAATTGTCGAACGATCAGCTTCAGAGAATTCAATTCCTTAGGAAGCGCGTCATATTGAAGTTCGAACGTCCTGCCATTGACCGTATGGCTGAACCCGCTTCCCTGCATCGATACCGGTTTGCCGTCCGCGATAAGCTCGATTCCGTCGAACGGCAGCCGCACCCGATCCAGCTCCTCGACATTCCACGTCCCCTTGATTACGGTCGAGAGAGGAGTCGCGGTAATGGATTGGAAGTTGATCGTTCCTTGATCCACCGCAACCTTTTGCCTAATCGACTGCTTAATCTGCGTCTGGATCGCCTCGTCGGGGTGATAAGGGAAGACCAGGCTGCCCTCGATCACGCGATTATCGGCCGTTTGTTCGGCGTAATGCAGCGTCAGCTTCTTGGCGAACGGACTCACGGGCTCGAAGCTCAAGGAGCCGACCATCTCCGTCTGTTCCTCGTTCATCACGGACGTTCCGCTAATGGCAGGAGAGTTCGTCCAGAAGCCCGTAATGCTCGACAATCGGAAAAACTGCCGCGTCTGCTCGCCGATCCCGTTCGGATTGCGCAGCGTGTAGTACAGAATGAACTGGTTCGCATCGGCCATGACGCCGCTGACGATGAGTTCGGTTCCGTCCTGCAGCGTCGCGCGCCGATCGACCGTTTGCCCGAATCCGGCCTCGTTCAATTCCTTCAGCGTGCCCGTCATGACCTCGTCGAAGCCGAGAATTCTCTGTCCATAATAGGCGAAGGCGTCATAGTTGTAGCCCACGGCCGATACAAGCAGGGCAAGCACGATCGCGGCGGCCGTCCATCTTGGGGCTCTGCTGCGCTTCTTCTTGACCGGAGCCCGCTCCAACGCGTGCCGAAGTCTATCTTCTAACCCTTCCGGCGCGTTGATGGACTCCATCCGTTCTCTCTCGTCCGCGAGCAGCCGCTCAATTCTCTCCATCCTTTTCACCCCCGTGCCATTCCCTGAGCTTGCGCAACCCGTTAAACACCCTCGACTTCGCGGTTCCGACCGATACGTTCGTGATCTTGGCGATCGATTCGTAATCCATGTCGTGAAAATACTTCAGCTCGATCGCTTCCTTCTGATCCGGATGGATCCTCTCGAGCGAGCGACGGATGTCCATGCGTTGTTCCTGTTGTTCGTATGGATCGCTCGTTCCGCTATGTACGGGCTTCGCAGCCTTGTCGCTGTCCCATTCGTCTACGAGAACCAGCTTGTTCCGTTTTCTCAGCGCCGCTCTGCAATGATTCGCCAATATGGTTTTGCTCCAGCTGTAGAACGAATCCGCCTTCTTCAGTTGACCGATCTTCTCGTACAAGACGACGATCATCTCCTCCAGAGCGTCCACGGCCTCGTGCTCGTCCCCCATATAGGAGAGGGCAAGCCGGTAATAGGCGTCTTTCTCTGCCAGGATCAGCTGAAGCAGCGCTTCTTTGTTCCCCTTCTGCGCTTGTTTGACCCCTCGGGCGATCTTCATCTCTCCACCTCGCTCCTTTATAAGAGTAGCATAGGCGGCGGAAAGTTCATTCGGAGGCGTGGAAAATATTTCTTCCTCCCGCCTTCCACATATGCGACAATTTGGATAGGGGGAGGTGGAAAAATTGAACAGTCTGGCCAAAAAACCAAGGGTGCCCTAATGGGCGCCTTTCTTTATTTTGCAGGATATATATGGAACGCCATCCTGAAAAACACTTTACATATGAAAGTCGGATGGCTCGGAAGGCAGGACGATAACCGATTAATTTATCCACCATGGGAGGCACGAAGAAAGTGAAGACGGAATTGTATCGAGTGGAGCAATGGGCCAAGAACCTGGAAGGAAGAGAGGGGAATTTGCGGGATAAGCTGGTCGGACTTAAGCTGGATTACTTGGAGCGATTGATTCGGTATGAAGAAATCGAGGATCGCAAAGAGCGAATGCAGCGAACGCTGGACAGCATCGAGGGGGATCTGGGGATCGGCGAGGCAGCCGAACAGCCGAACAATAAGAACCTATTGATGATAAGCACGCCGGACCGGGAAGACGGCAGCGTGCTGATGGTCCTGACGGAAGGAGGCATGCCGCCGATAAGGTTCGCCGAGCTGCGGGAGCTTGTCGACCAGGCGCTGCGCCAAGAAGGGTTCGGCCAGTCGAAGGTTCGGACGCGAAGGGAGGTGCAAGAGCACCTAAGGAAATTCAAGATAGAGGGGTTCTCGTTTAAAGCGTGAGAGGATATGAGATAAAACGCCAAACCGCCTCCGGAAATGGAGGCGGCTGGCAATCGTAAATCGGTTAGGTGTATCCTAGAGATCTTAGTCGATCATGCCGAGCGTTCGCAGCGCTCTAATGAACACGGCAGCGGCCTGAGCTCGCGTCGTCTCCCCTTGCGGGCGGAACTCCGCCTCGCTTACTCCTGTCATGATCTTCAGCTTAACCATCAGGCGAACGTCCTCCAGATAACCGGCGCTCACGTCGCCGATATCCTCGTAGCCGTCCAGGCTGACATATTCCTTCGTCATCGGCAGCTCCTCAAGGGCCATTACGGAAGCCAACATGCCGGCCATCTCCTCGCGGGTCAACGGTTGCCCGGGCAGGAAGCGATTGCCCTTCGCAAAGTCCAGCAGTCCCAACACCTTCGCCTCGACGACCTCATCGAAATACCACGCATCCTGCTTCACATCATCGTAAGGCGCCGCGCCGCCCGCGGAGGCTCCTCGTCCGAGCATCCGGACAAGCATGGCGGCGAACTCCGCTCTCGTTACGGATTTATCCGGCGCGTATTGTCCTCCGCCGATTCCGTCTACCAGATCCTTCGCCGCCGCAAGCCGGATATACGGCTCGCTCCAACCGTTCCGGAGATCGGAGAAGCTTACCGGATTCCGTACAGCCGCGAATATTCCATCGGTATAAGATCGGAATGCCGCAACCCATGCATCTCCGCTCTTAACCGCCCGTGCGGGAACGAATTCGAACGTCCCGTTCGTTTCGTTATAGCGGAACGCGCCCCATTGATCGGGCATATCCGTCATTTGCTCCGTTACCGGAATCATACCTTCAAGAGCCTTGCCGAACGAATCCGCCGTCCCGATGGTTCGTCCTGTTCGGATGTCGATGATTTCCATGCGATACTCCACGATGGGGCTAATGGCTTTGCCATTCGGCAAGCTTGCGGCAAGCGCCTCCTGAATGTCCTTGTCTCCGGACTTATCGGTCATGGTGAGCTTAAAGCGGATGTCCCCGGATTCGAGGCCGTTCTCGGTTAGCAAATCCGTCAGCCCGGGAATTCGCGAGGCCAGATCGACCGGCATTCGATAGCTTCCGTAGGGTGACTTTATCTCGATCAGGAAATCGGCGTTCCGGTTAGCGAATTCGCTCAGAACCGAAGCCGGAACGCTGACGTAAATCGAGTCGTCCTTAGGCGTCGCTTCCAGCGTGACGGACGGCTTCGCCGCGTCTATCGCCGCCGGGTCGATCAAGATTCCGTTCTTGTCGATATACAAACGGGGAACGACCGGGCTTGGACTTGCCGCGATTGGCTGCGGCGTCACTTTTACCGTGCGCGTCACGGTCTCGGCCGCGTTGCCTGCGGAATCGGTAACGTCATAAGCAAGCGAATATGTGCCGGGAACGGCCGTGTTCACCGTTCCGGTGACCGCGATCGAGGAAGTCAGGTCGCCGTCCTGCACGTCCAGCGCCGTTGCTCCGGGGTCGACGAACGGGCTGTTTGCTTCCACGGTTATGAGGCTCTCGCCGTTCAAATAAATCGCTGGCGCGTCGCCGTCGTAGACGCGCACGGTGCGGGTTGCCGCGGCCTCGTTGCCTGCGAGATCCGCAACCTCGTATCGGATCGCATATTCTCCGATGCGCTCGGGATCCACCGTGCCCGAAATCCCGATGGACGAGGAAGGGAGACCGCCGTCGATCGCATCCGTCGCCGTCGCCCCCGGCTCCGCATAGGTCCCGCCTTGCGGAATGCTCATCGGATTGCTGCCATTGAGCACAAGGACCGGCGGCGTGTTGTCGAGTACGAAAGCGTTCGATACGGCATCGGCGATGTTCCCGGCCTCATCCTGCGCTCGGACATGCAGATACCACTCGCCGTCCCCGGCCGTTTGCTTCACAACGTCGCCGCTGGCAAAGGGAGTCCAGCCGCTAGCGGGAACGTCCGCGCTCTGCGTCCACGCGTATACCAGAGAAGCGACGCTGCTGCCCGTATCCGTTGCGGTTACGGTGCTCTCCGCCGTTCTCGCAGGCGTCGCTTGACCGTCCGCGTCGAATTCGATAACCGGGTCCTCGGTGTCGATCCGAATCGTCGTTTGCTTAAGCGCGGTATTCCGATCCGGGCCGACGCCCCATACCGATAAGGCGTAGTCGCCATCGGCTATCGGTTGAGGGAGCTCCGAATAGTCGATCGTCGTCTGCCACTCGCCGCTTCCGTCAAGGATCAGGGTAGGCCGGGAGAGGTCCGTTACCGGAGCCGTGTCGGCGTCCGTTACCCGAATATGCAGACCGAGGCCGTCCTTCAGATCATCCTCATCAACAGAAGACGCTTGTCCGGTTAACGTCAAGCTCCGCGCATTGGACAGATAAACGGAGCTGGATACGTTCGTTAATTGGATGGAAGAAGCCAGCTGAGGCAAGCTGCCGTCGTCCGGCAACCACCAATTGTCCGTAAAGGAAGGTCCCCAGCCCGCGAAGGTCTGCTCTTGCTGCAGTTCGCTCAAGGTATGCCCGCTAAGTGCGCCGGCGAAGCCATAGTTGGAGCCGAAGGCTCCGACCGTCGTTCCGTCCGTCAACCAGAAGCCGTAATAGAGGCTTCCGCTGGCGCTGTAGCCGACCAGGCCGCCCATCTTGTCGGCCGGTACGCCGGCGACGCTGCCGGTGGCGAATACGAACTGGGTCGTGCTGCCCGGACCGATAAAGCCGGCGATTCCGCCTACATCCCAGACGGTTCCGTCGGCATCTCCCGTCGCGTAGGCATGCTGGATAAGAGCCCCGGTCCCGTTGCTGAGGCCGACCAAGCCGCCTACCCGGGCAGAGCCGCTCGCATCCCCCGTCGCATAGGAGAATAGAATCTTGCTGTTATCCGAATTGTAGCCGACCAGGCCGCCTACCGCTTCGTTGCCCGACACGTCGGCGCTCGAATGGGAATATCGAACGATGCCTCCGCCGGTATTCAAACCGACCAATCCGCCGACAAGGTTGAGCCCGGCGACGCTTCCCGCCGAGAATGCCTCATGAATGGTTCCCGTATTATAACCCGTCAAAGCCCCGGTATAACTGTTCCCGGAGACATGGACGTCTTGAAGCCCTAAGCGGCGAATGGTTCCGTCGTTATAGCCGAACATGCCGGCATACGCTAGAGAAGGCTCGTTAATCGCCAAGCCGATAACCACATGCCCCGCGCCGTCGAAATCTCCGGTGAAGGGGGCGGCGTCGCTGCCGATCGGCGTCCATGGGCGAAGCGACCAATCCCAGCCCGTGAAGTCGATATCCGCTGCCAGCCGAAAGCGGCTGTTCAGATAGACGCTTTGGGATACGCTGACCTCGTACAGCTGTTCGGCCGAGCGGATGAGATAAGGATCCTCCTCGCTGCCGGCACCCTCGTCCAACCCCCCCGCGGCCGATACCGCCCTAGGAGAAGCGAACGGCACGAAGCAAGCCAATGCTAGAGTAATAGCCAGGAAAAGACGAAAAGACAAGTTCAGCTTCTTGCTCAAATCGAATCGCAGCCCATCCATTTCTCTCGTTCATCCTCCGATGTTTGCGTGCAAGATTATCAAACTGTACAGTACAGTTTGATAATATCAATATAAAATTTTCCAATATTTCTGTCAACGAAGTCTCCTTTATTGACCCTCATATCCGTCTATGAAATACTTAGTGGAAGCAACAGACCAATGGGAGAGTATCTTGCCTATGCCTATTCAAACGTCGAGACAAGCCGCTAAACGCAAACAAATCCTGGAGGCCGCGCGAAAACTGTTCTTTACCCGGGGCTACGCCGGAACGAGCATGGATCTCGTTACCGCCGAAGCCGGAGTATCCAAGCAGACGTTATACCGATACTACGCCACCAAGGAGTCCTTGTTCTCCGATCTTCTTAACGAAGTGATCCTTGAACTGACCGAAGAGAAGCAGCCCGCGCTTACGAGCTTGCCCGTTCCCGAGAGCCGGGAGCAGCTTTACGGCATCCTGCTGATGATGTCCCAGGTCATCGCTCAGAAGCTTTCGAACCCGCTGTACGTTTCCATCCTCCGCATCGTGTTTTCGGAGTCTGCCCGCTTCCCCGAAATCAGCGAGTCGTTTCAGCAGACCATTCCGAGGAGCGTCGGAATCCTGGCGGATTTGCTGCGAAGCTCCTCGCGGAGCGGACTTGTCAAGCTGGCGGACGAAGACGTGGAGATGTCGATCAACATGTTCATCGGACCTTTTATTTCCCATTCCGTCTTTAGCGGATTGGGAGGAGGGGAATCTTCGCCTCAGCCTCTGCCGCTTCCTGCATTGGAGCAGATATGCCGACTCTATGTGAACGCTATTACTTAAGAGGGATTTCGCGATTTATCCGGCCTTGGACTTGCAGGAGACAAGAGGGGCCCCTAGCGCGTCCGAGAGGCCCTTCGCTCCTTCCCGCATCACCTGATCGTGGTTCCAGACGAACGCGGGCCCGATCAGCGGAGCCAACGCGTTCATCCACCTCTTGTTGGCGTTGACCCGCCAGACGTATCGTATGCGGGCGACGCGCCCCTCCTGCTTTAAAGTCCATACGCCGAACCCCTCCAGGTCCCCGGTCGCCCGAATTCGGATGTACTCCGGCTCTCTCGCCGCCATCAATTCCGCATCGAACTCCAGCTTGTAAGGCAGCCTGGTATGAAAGACAAACCGGTACCGGTTGCCGACTCCCGACGGAGACGAACTCTTATGGATAAGCATCGAGCTCACTCCCGGCCACCAGCTGCCATAATCGCCTCCGCTGATCAAGCTCCACGCTTGCCGAATGTCCGCCTCGATCTTCCAGTTTGTTTCGAAGCGATAGGCATATAGAGAGCGCATAAGATACCTCCCGATAAAGTCTTAATGGGTACCTTATGCGTGGGGCATGCGAGGATGTTCTTGCGTTTCTCCATAAACCGGCCGTACTTGGATTTTTCTCGACGCTGGGATTTCGTCCATGCTCATTCACTTCCTTATGCCAAAAAACTCTAACCGGCTCGGTTAGAGTTCAATAGAACAATAAACGCCAATCTTTTTCCGCAGGCATTTACTTAAGTATCATCAGTGTCCCTTTTGTATATCCTAAAGATATACATATTAGAGGAGGTGAGCTATAATTGGACCATAACCATTCAAGAAGGGACTTGATCCTTATGACGACTGTAACGCTGAGCCGATGGGGCAATAGCAGCGCGGTCCGTATTCCGAATCAGTTCATGAGGCAGTTGAACCTGGTTGAAGGCATGGAGCTGGAAGCGATCCTGACGCCGGAGAATCACATTTTGCTTCGCCCAAAGACAAAACTCCAAGAAACGAATGAGGAATTGCGGGTTCATCTGCAAATGCTGCTCTCGAAGATTAAACCGGATTCAGAGCGCCATGAGGAAATCGACCTTGGGATCGAAGGAGACGAGCGAATTTGAACATTCCGGCGCGCGGAGACCTGGTTTTGTTGGACTTTGATCCGCAAGCGGGACGAGAACAGGCAGGCCGGCGACCCGCGATTGTTTTATCGGAGTTGGAATTCAACGAAAGGACGGGATTTGCGGTTGTCTGTCCTATTACGAGTCAATCCAAAAATTACGCATTTGAAGTGCCTATTCCGGAAGGCTTGCCGCTTACTGGAGTCGTTCTAACGGATCAATTCAAGAGCCTGGACGTTCGGAATCGAAAAATTAAAGTAGTAGCAAACGTCTCCCCGGATTCTCCATTTTTGAAAGCTATTTTACGTAATGTCCGCTCGGTGTTGGCCTAGCTGCCTTTCAAGCATCGCTCCTTTCACCCGACTCGAGCCAATCGTACAATTCAAGCTGCCCCTGCAAATCCTCCGTCATCTCCGAGGTAGGCTCCATGCTCGCGACTTCCGATACCTTAAACGAGAAGCCCAGCGCCGGATACAGCATGAAATTATTCTTGTAGCATCGATTCTGCAGATCGACGAATCCGTCGCAATCCACGATGGTCACGACTCTCATCTTGCCGGACTTGAACGTGAGCAATACGTTAAACGGTCTCGTAATCATGCTCTCCCTCCTTCTGGTACTATCAATTATTGCCGGAAAAAGAGAGAGCATACTTTGATAGAGTTCACAATTTTATCGCATCGTTAAAGCAGGAATCTTGTTCGCCGTTATTTTCTACGCCCAGCGAATCGGTCGGCCGAAGTCGGGCGTGCCGTCTTCCTTCCACCCGAACGGCTGCACGCACGTGTGCCGGTTCGGATCGTCGAGCGGATCGCCCTCGATCTCCTTGAACCCGCGCGCGTGGTAGACAAGCAGGTCGGTTCCGTCGGGCGCCGTCGTGAAGCTGTTGTGGCCGGGCCCGTAAACTCCCGCCTCCTCGTCGGTGCGAAACACCGGAACGGGCGACTTCGTCCACGACGCCGGATCGAGCGGATCCGCGTCCTCGCTAGCCGTCAGCAAGCCCATGCAGTAATGGTGATCGGTAGCGCTGGCGGAATAAGCGATAAACATCTTGCCGTTCCGCTTGAGAACGGCCGGGCCTTCGTTGACGAGGAAGCCGACCGTCTCCCACTCGAACTCCGGCACGCTGAGGCGCACCGCTTGCCCTCGGATGCTCCAAGGAGTATCGAGAGCGGCGATATACAGGTTCGAATTGCCGGGAATCGCCGGATCCTTCTGCGGCCAGACGAGGTAATGAACGCCCCGGTGCTCGAACGTCGTGGCGTCCAGGGAGAACGACTCCCAGCCGGTCTTGAGCTGCCCTTTCTCGATCCAATCGCCTTCGAGCGGGTTCGCCGAACCGTTCTCCAGCACGTAGATCCGGTGGTCGAACAAGCCTTCGACCGTATCGGACGTATGCGCCGCCGCGAAGTAGATATACCATTTGCCCTGAATGTAATGAAGCTCCGGAGCCCAAATATTCGCGCTCAGAGGCCCGCTCTCCCGCTTCCGCCAGGCAACGGCGGGCTCGGCCGCGGCTAATTCTTCCGGCGTCTTCGCTCTTCTAAGCTCGATCCGGTCGTATTCCGGCACGGTCGCGGTGAAGTAATAATAGCCGTCTTCATGCCGGTAAATCCAAGGATCGGCGCGGTGCCGGATTAGCGGGTTGCCGCCCCCGACGGAAGCGGAGGCTCTTCCCTCCGCGTTATTCGTCTTCAAATCGCTCATCGCTTAAGCCCCTCCCTCTCTTATGCCGATTGGACGTTGAACCGAACGACGTTCCACGAATACGGCGGCAGCACGCTCTCCGCCCGTCCGCCGTTCAGCGTCGTCGTACCGCCGGCCCGCGGCCTGACTTCGCCTTGGTTGTCCGCCGTGTTGACCGCGTCGAGCCGCTCATGGTTCATGACGAGGTGCTCGGCGAAGCTTACGTTCCCGAAATCCCGGATATCGAGCTCGTAAGCGATCGATTCCTCGCTCCGGTTCACCGCGAAGACGGTGAGCTCGCCCTTCTCCTCGTTCCAGACGGCGACGGAATCGACCTTCGCGACGTCCGTGTACAGCTTGGTGTCGTACTTCGGCGACTCCGTCTCGAGGCGAAGCACTTCTCCCCGCCCGTAACGCGACGCGTGAAGGAACGGGTAGAACGTCGGGTTGCGCCAAGCCGCGCCCCCCTTGTTCGTTAGGATCATCGGGATCGTGTTCACGAGCAGCGACTGGCAGGCGATATCGATCCTGTCCGCGTGCCGCAGAATGGATAGGAGCGCGGAGCCGAACACGAGCGCGTCCTCCATATGGAACTTGACCCAGTCATACGGGCAGCCGGTCTGCCAAGGCGTATACGGCACGTCCGGTTCCCGCCAGACGTTCCACTCGTCGAACGACAGCTTCATCCTCTTGCTGCTGCGCTTGACCGATTGGACGTAGTCGCAAGTCGCGATGACGTCCTTGATCTGCTGCTCCATCTCAAGCGGCATCGCGAGGAACGTCGGCGTGTCGTTCTCTCTCTTCCCGATGTAATGATGCAGCGACAGCTGCTCCACGTGCTCGTACGTATGCATCAGGACCGTGCGGTCCCATTCGGGGAACGTCGGCATATGCCGCGCCGAGCTGCCGACCGCGACCAGCTCGATGTCGGGATCGACCCACTTCATCGCTTTGGCCGTCTCGCAAGCAAGCCTTCCGTATTCGTCCGCCGTCTTGCGCGCGATCTGCCATTCCCCGTCGAGCTCGTTGCCCAGGCACCAAGTCTTGATCTTATACGGATCGCGAACGCCGTGCGATCGGCGCAGGTCGCTGTACTGGCTTCCCCCGGGAAAATTGCAATATTCCAGCAGGTTCCGAGCTTCGTCGATTCCCCGCGTCCCCAGATTGACCGTCATGATGGCGTCGGCCCCGACCTTCCCGGTCCAGCGCATGAATTCGTCCAAGCCGAACGAATTCGGCTCCACTTGCCGCCATGCCAGATCGAGCTTGACCGGACGCCGCTCCTTCGGCCCGACGCCGTCCTCCCAGTTGTAGCCGGAAGAGAAGTTGCCGCCCGGATATCGGACGACCGACAGTTTCAGCTCGCGGACGAGCTCCAGCACGTCCTTCCGGAAGCCGTCCTCGTCGGCCGCCTCGTGATCCGGCTCGTAAATGCCGTTGTACACGACGCTTCCCATATGCTCCACGAAGGAGCCGAACAGTCTGTCGCTCGCCCGGCCGATCCGGAAGTCCTTGCTCAGAATCGATTTCGCTTTAAGCAGAGTCATCGTCAGGCACCTCGTTCAGTCGTAGTTGTTAGTAAGGTAGAGATAAGAATAGCTGCCGCGCCTTTCGGTTCCTTGCGCGATCGGTCCTTCAGCCGATCAGCCCTTCAGGCCGGACGTCGCCACGCCCTGCACGAAGAATCGCTGCGCGAACACGTAGACGACCAGCAGCGGAAGCAGCGCCAGCAAGGACGCCGCGAGCGTCGGCCCGTATTCGATGTTGCGCTGGCCGACGAACATGGCCAGTCCCGCCGACAGCGTCCTCATCTCGGTGGAGCTCGTCAGCATGAGCGGATACAGCAGGTCGTTCCAGTTGTTCATGAGGTGGAAGATGCCGAGCGTAATCATGGAGGAATTGCACAGCGGCAGCATGATTTTCCGGTAAATCTGGAATTCGCTTAAGCCGTCGATCCGGCCCGATTCTTCCAGGTCCTTCGGCAGCGAGATGAAGAACGAGCGCATCAGGTAGATGCCGAAGGCGCTGGCCGCCCGCGGTATGATCAAGCCCCAGTACGTGTCGAGCATGCCCAGCTTGAACACCTCGACGAACAAGGGAATCATCAGCACTTGGAAAGGAATCATCATCGTCACGAGGACGAGCGTGAACAGCGTCTTATTTCCTTTGAACTTCATTCGGGCGAAGGCGTACCCGGCCATCGAGTCCAGGAACACCGACAGAATCATGACTCCGACGGAGAAGATTACCGTGTTCTTAAAGAAATCAAGCAGGGGAATCGAATCCCATACCTTCGCGAACGAGTCGAACGTATAATGACTGGCGAATACGGTGGGAGGATACTTCATGAACTCCTGCTCCGGCTTGAAGGCCGCCGCGAGGAGCCAGAGAAAGGGATGCAGCACGGCAACCAGCAGCGCAGCCGAGCCGATGAAGGCTAGTATTTTCCCTCCCGTTATGCGTCGTTCCATGCGGTCGTCCTCCTAAGCCATATCCGATTCTTTGCGGAGAAAATATTGGTTCATGACCAGCGTGATCGCCATGATCAGGACAAAGAGCATCACCGAGATCGCCGAGGCGTAGCCCAGATCGTAAGGAGCCATCTGGAACCCGGTGTTGTAAATGTAGCCGACGATCGTCTCGGTCTTGTTCAGCGGTCCTCCCTGCGTCGTAACGAAGATTTGGTCGAACACCTGCAGAGCGGCGATCATCGTCGTGATGACCGTGAAGCTGAGGGCCGGCATGAGCATCGGGACGGTAATGCTGAAGAATTGTCTTGGCTTGCTTGCCCCGTCCAATTGAGCCGCTTCGTAATAGGAGTCGGGGATCGATTGGATTCCCGCCACCAGAATGATCATGCTGTATCCGAAGCTCCTCCAGACGGTCAGCAGGATAACCGACGGCATCGCCCAGGTCGGATCGCGGAAGAATTCGAGCCTCGGCAAGCCCAGATGGGTCAGGTAATTCGGGTACACGCCCGTCTGCGGGTCGAGCAAGAACGACGCGAGGATGCCGATCGCCGTGAACGAACAGATCGACGGCACGAAATACACCGACCGCAGAAACTTGCGGAAGCGAGTGTTCTTGGAGACGTAGACGGCGATCAGCAGCGCGAGCGCGATCTGCAGCGGCACCTCGACCCCGGCGAAGTAGATCGTGTGAAGGGCGGCGTCCAGCAGCCGTTCGTCCCGGAACAGCGCGGAGAAATGATCAAACCCGACGAATCCCTTCACCTGGAGGAAAACGTCCATGTCCAGCGTGCTGATGACCAAGGTGGCCAGCAGCGGAACGACCGTGAACAGGAACAGGATCGCGAGAGCGGGAGCGATGAACAGATAGGCCGCCCGGTCGGGACGGTTCCAGACGCGAAGCGCGTTCTTGAAGCTTTTGGTCATGTTCAGCACCTTCGTTGGTTGGATTCGCGGCCGGTCTCGGCCAAGCTCCGGCTCGGTTGCCGGAGAGCGGCGGCCGGCCGCGTCTTCCCTTGTCTTAGCGTACGTTACGGATTATTTCTCGGTCTTCAGGATGTCGTCGATCGCATCGGAAGCCTTCTGCACGCCGGCAGCCGGATCGAGTCCGCTAACGATCTGTTCCATGAGCGGGAACAAGACGTCCGAGTTGATGCGGTCCGCGTTCACGATGCCCGGAAGGAAGGCGCGTCCCGCGGAGCCGAGGTTCGACATCGATTTGATCGTCTCGTCGGCCTGAATGTCCGGATCGTCTGCTACCGACTTGAGGTACGGCGGGAAGCCGATCTTCTGCGACCATTCCTTGGCGATCTCGGTCGAGTTCCAGTAGCCGATGAAGTCGTAAGCGGCCAGCCGCTCTTCGTCGGACGTTCCTTTGGGCACCGCGAAGCCGACGCCGTCGGCGATCGTCGCTTGAGCCGCCGAGCCCTTAGGGGGAAGAGAGACGCCGAAGTTGACATTGTTCGTCTTCAGCCCGGCCGCAAGCCACGGACCGGTGATGTACATGCCGGCTTTGCCGCCGAGGAACAGCTTGTCGGTCTCGACGCCGTTCAGCCCCTTCGGGGTCACTTTCTTGTTCACGGCCAGATCGGCGAGCCATTCGAACGTCTTGACGTTCTCCGGCGCGTTCAGCACCGATTGCTTGGCGTCCACGTCGACCATGTCTCCTCCGTTGCCCCACACGAATATCGAGTAATACTGCGGCGCTCCCTTGATCGGCATCAGGAAGCCGTATTGGTTCTTCGACGCGTCCGTCAGCTTGACGGCGTAGTCCGCGAGCTCGTTGAAGTCCGCCGGCGGCTTCTCGGGATCGAGGCCCGCCGCCTTGAACAGATCCTTGTTCCAATAGAATTGAATGCCGAACACCTGCATCGGGAGCAGATACGTCTTGCCGCCCGACTGTCCGAGCTGGATGGCCGAATCCTCGAAGTCCGCTTTGTTCACGCCCGGCGTCGCGTAGAAATCGTCGAGCGGTAGAAGCGTTCCGTTCTGGATGAAGGCCGAAGCCGATGTCGGCGACATGGCGACCAGGCTTGGCGCCGTGCTCGTGGCGATAGAAGGCGGGAGCTTCTGGTTGAATTGGTCGGCGGGAAGAATGTCCATCTTCACTTCGATCTTGCCTTCGTTCTTGGCGTTGTAGCCGTCGACGATCTCTTTAAGCGTGTCTCCGTCGGATCCGGTGAACGTGTTCCAGAAGGTGACGGTTACTTTCTTGCCGGAAGCCTCCTTCCCTTGGGACGAAGCTCCCGAGGCGGAAGACGAAACGTCGTTATTGTTGCTACCGCAGGCCGCAAGTCCGGCGACGAGAATAAGGGCAAGCGCGCCAGTCACAAGGCGGGAAGGCATGAATCGGGAACGATGGTTCATGGAGAATCCTCCTCTTACGAAGTTGGATCAGTATGCACTCTCGGTCCTATCTCTCTTTGCAAGGCTTTCTCTGTCTGATCTCGTTCTTACTCTTGCTGATTCTCTTGCTGCTTCTTCTTTCGATTATCCCCTTTTCTTGCTTTTGCCTCCGGGACCCTCGATTTCGCACCTCACCTCCAACCGGGATATCCTAGTTGACACCGCTTGCAAACAAATCTTTTAAATCGATTTAAATTTCATTTAAAAAACAATCCGCGATCAAGCTTCGGCGCCGCAAGATTCACGGATTATCAACTGCGAAGGAACGACGGTCTGCTTCTCGCCGATGTCTTCCCGATTGAGCAAGGCGATCAGCTTCCGGGCTGCGATCGCGCCGATCTCGCGCATCGGTTGGTCGATCGTCGTAAGCGTCGGGCTCGTCATGGCCGCCATCTCGATGTTGTCGCAGCCGACGACGGCGACGTCGCCCGGAATCGTTATGCCCGCCTGCTGCAGGCCCTTCATCGCCCCTATTGCCATCCTGTCGTTCGCCGCGAAGATGCCGTCGAAGCGATGCCCGCTCTCCAATAGCTCGTTGGCCGCCTCGACACCGGCTTCCATCGAGAAGTCCTTCTCGACGACCATCCACGGTTCGAACAAAATCTGATGATCTTGAAGCGCTCTCTTGAAGCCTTCGACCCGTTCAATGCTTACCTGATAGTCCAGCGGGCCGGAGATCATGACCAGCTTCCTTCGTCCCTGCTTGATCAGATGTTCGGTCGCCTTATAGGCTCCCCCGAACTCTTCCCGTTCCACCGTGACGACCTCGTCGTGGTGCCACTTGCCGAGATAGACGACCGGATAGCCCGACTCGACGATGCGCTGAATGTTGCGGTCCCGGATCGACGCCGGCCAGAGGATGATGCCGTCCGCGCGCCGATTGCGCAAGATCTTGTCGTAGGCGGCGGCCTCGTCGGCTTCCGACGGAGCCGTGGACAGCAATAGGTGGAAGCTGTTCTCGACGAGCACTTCGGTGATCCCTTCGAGCAATTGGACGAAGTAGGGATGGGAGAACGCGAAGTGGGTCGTATTCGGGAAGATAAGGGCGATCGTCTCGGCCTTCTTGGCTCTTAGGCTTCTGCCGATCTCGTTCGGTACATACTTGAGACGCTTCGCGACTTCTTCCACGGCGCGCCTCGTCTTGACGTTCACCCGGGAATCGCCCGACAGGGCAAGCGAAGCCGTCGCCGTCGATACGCCCGCGATCCGCGCGATATCCTTTAGCGTTACATGGTCCTTGGTCATGGTCATTTCCTATCTTTTAAATCGATTTAATAAACCCATAATAAAGCGATTTCATTCCCTCGTCAAGGGGATCCCGGAAAATCATTCTTTCTCCGAGATTCCCCTTCCCGTGCACTCTTACCCCACCTGGTACCCCAACAACCTCCCGAACACCCCTGCGTTCTCTTCCGCCAATTCCGTATATCCGCCGCGCTGCACGATCTTCCCGCCGTCCAATACCACAATCTGATCCGCGTCCCGGATCGTGGACAACCGGTGAGCGATCACGATAAGGGTCATGCTCCCCCGAAGCCGAACCAAGGCTTCCTGAATGCTGGCTTCATGCTCGCTGTCGAGCGCGCTGGTGGCTTCGTCCAGGATAAGGACGGAAGGCTTCCGCAGAATAGCGCGAGCGAGAACGATCCGTTGGCGTTCGCCTCCGGATAGGCGAACTCCCCGGTCTCCCAGCAGAGTATCCAGCCCCTGCGGCAGCTTTCGGACGAACGGCTCCGCGGCGGCGAACCGCAGGGCCTCCCACATTTGCTCTTCGGTTGCGTCGGGCGCCGCCAAACGCAAATTATCCTTCACGCTCTCGTGGAACAGAAAAGGCTCCTGCGATACATAGCTGACCGCCCGCCTTAACTCGTTCCCCATCCCTTCGACCAGAGGCTTGCCATCCGCCAGAACCTCCCCGCGTTCCGGTTGAATAAGTCCGATCAGCAGGTCGATCAGGGTGCTTTTGCCCGCGCCCGACTTGCCGACGATGGCCGTCATCCGGTTCGCCGGAATGCGAAGATTCACGTCGCGAAGCGCATACGCGTCCCCCTGGCGGTCATACCGGTAGGAGACGTCGCGGAGCTCAAAGCCTTGAACGATACGTACAGCTTCGCTCTCTTCCGGCGGCTCCGGTTCTTGAGCCGCTTCGACTTCCCGCTGAAGCTCCCATAGGTTGCGGAAGGCGGGGATCGTTTGGGCGAGCTGCTCCGCGCCGGACTGCAGCATCGAGAACTTCGGCCACAAACGCGAGAAGATGAGGACAATAAACAGCAGGGTCTCGGCTTGAACGTGAAGGACGGAGAACGCCAAATAAACGAAACCCGCGATGAGAAGAGTCGACGCTGCCTTGTACTGGAACCGGGAAGCCGACTGCAGCCTCGTGAACTGGATGATATTGCGTTCCAGCCGATCGCATAGCTCTCCGAACCAGGTTAGATGCTGCTTTTCCAGACGATTGCTCTTGATGTCCTTGATGCCATTAAAGTGATCGGTCATGCCGGCCACGTAGCGCTGCATCAGCTCGGTCGTCTCCTGCCCGATCGCCCTTGAATTTCTCACCTTGGAACGGGAGCAAACGGCAAGCGCCAGACCGCACAGCAGAACGACTATCGTGAGCGGCGCCGACAGCCACAGAGCGAAACCGATCTGGATCAAAGTAAACAGCAAGGACGTCGCCAGCTGCAGAAACGTAAAAATCCCGAAGCTGACCCGGGGCAGCTCGGTTGTGGCGTGGTGGATAAAATCCGACTTTCTGCGCCTTAGGAAAAACGCCCAGTCGGACTGCAGCAAACCCCTGTACACGTCCATCCTCAGGTGGCGGATAAAGCCCTGCTCCAGCTCGGAATTCATGTTCGTCAGGCGACGCTGAAGCAGTCCTTGGCCCAGAAGCAGGGCAACGAAAACCGCGAGCACGACGGGCAACTGCCAGGAGGCAGGCAAGCTCCGAAGGGGCTCGGCAACTGAAGCCAGATAAGGGATGCCTCCTACGGACGAATCGAGCAGCCCGATCAGACTCAGCATCGGAGCCAGCAGAAGAATTCCGATCCCCTCCAGAAGGCTGACGATCATGGTCCCGAACAGGTTAAGGTACAGCCTTCCCCCGGCAAACGAGCGAAGCTTCTTCAGATAGACGAGCAAAGGCACGAATCCCAGCCGATCTCCGCCCCTCATCCGTTCATGACCTTCTTCTCCTCAAGTACGGTCCGCAGTACCCGGTCAACCAACTCGTGCGCCGAGAATCCGGCCGTCGGCCTGCGCAGACGATACATCCCGACCCGGCTCGCCATTCCGGCAACGGTCGAGAAGTGCCATTCCTCCCCCGCCAGATGAGGAATCAGGAAGTCGCGGTACGTGTGCATTCGAAGGATGGCGAGCCGTTCCAGGCCTTGATAAGCCGAGAGCTCCACCTTGGCCCCTTCCGTCTTGGTCAGCTCGAAGACACCCGCAAGCGGAACCGCCTCATGGGCAAACCCGGACTCGACGGGGATGGCGAACTTGGAGAGGTACAGACGACGGTACGCGTCCGATTCCATGCCGAGCTGATCGATGCTGGCCTGCCAGAGCTTCTGCTGCGGATAGGCGGGAATGACGATCGGGGTGTTGCCGTCCGCGCCGACCGTTACCGCGATCACGTCGTCGCTCAGGAGCCGATAGCCCCGGTTCCGGAACGCGGCGGCCAGCGTCGACTTCCCCGCGCCCGATTCGCCGACGAACGCGTAAGCTTGTCCATTAATCACGACGGCGCTGCCGTGGAGGGGCAGCGTCCTGCGCTGCATCAGGATCGCCCCCATGCAGGTGCCGAGCAGGTAGACGCGAATGCTCTGCTCCCCCGCTCCGGCGAAGGGAGACACGACGATGTGCTTCCCGCCGCGGATGCTGTAGATCGCAACGTCGGGCACATAGAACAGAAATTGTCCGTCCAGGTACGCGTAGTAATCGTCCGGATCCCCGTGTGTCCTCCAGGCGGCCGACAAATCCCCGATCTCGATCTCGACGTCCGCCGCGCCGGTCTTGCCGGTTGTCTGCGGCAGCTCCGTAAGTCGAAGCTCGCTTCTTATGCTCAATCCGAAAGCCGTGTATAGGGTTGGCCCGACCGCGTCAGCCATTATCGAACACCTCGATTCCTGTGTATGTAAGTTCCCGAGTACGGGAATTAACTGTACATTTAAGGAGGGCCCTCAACAGGGTTAGCGGATGAGGACCCTCGTATGGCGCGATTCGATCTGCTTAGGAAGCTTCCGGAGCATGAGGGCGGCCGTTGTTCGAGCCCTTGCCGTTGCGGTCCGGGAACAGGCCGTTCGGTCCCCCGAACGTTTGGCTGACGTCCAGAATCTCCAGAGTCGGTTCCATCCACTCTTTTCTCATGAGGTTCACCTCCTTTCGATAGGAACTTCAGGAGCATTGCCGGAGGAAACGGTACACGATGATGCTCTGCATCAACAATCTCGCATGCCGGTCGAAAGCCTGCTCGGGCCGGGGAGGATTGCCGATGCGCAGAAGCGACGATTGAATCTGCTCTACGTTCAGGAACCGCGAAGCCCCGGAATCGTGGCATAACCGATGCAGCTCTTCCGTAATCGCGCCCCACGACGGGAGCACCCGATAGATCCAATCGGCACCTTGCACTCCGCGAACGCGTTGATTGAGCCGGACGCTGTCGGGCAGATACCCTTCGGTTGCTCTCCGGACGAGCGCGCGATCCATGCCGTTCCGGACATACTGCTCGATCGGCACGGATAAGCAGAAGCGTACGACCCTCGGATCGGACGTGGGATCTCTCTCTCGAACGGCATACCTCAACGATAGCTTGGTCGAGGACGTCCCTTGATGGTTCAAAATCGACAGGCTGTCGAACTGGTACGTCCGGGCCTCGAACTCGTTCATCCAGGAGTCGCTTAGCCCGACGTCATGCCCCTTCAGCCTGGCGAATACGCCGGTGCGTTCCGCCAATTCGGGATGGATCGCCAGCGGAATATCCGGCAGCGGCTTCGTAGACGACGGCAGCGCGAATGCCGATTTGCCGATATAGGGGAGCAATCGCGATCTCCCGATATGCATCTGCCGACCGTACGCCTTCAGTTCGCGGGATAAGCGCACCCAACGGAATCGTCGCATCAGCCGGGCGTAATAGTCCAAGGCCGGTCCCCACGAGATCGTGTAGTTGCCGTTCCCCCCGTTCAACAGAATGCCGACGCCATCCTTGCTCGCTTGCTCGAGGATCCCTTTGAACCAGTAAGAATTTTCAAAAAATTTATAGGGGGCTTCCATCCACTCCAACAGATCGTCGATCTCCTCATACGAGTTCCGATCCGCGAAGTCCATCCGGTTGTGCGAGATATTGCCGACATGGTCCACTACCGCCTGGACGTAAGGACTCTCGTCCGCCGCCATGTACCCCGGCGTCCAATCCGTGAAGTCCGGCTTGGGGACATAGCTGTACGTATGCAGCGTTCGGCCTTCCTCGGCCAATGGGCCCGAGGCGAAGCTAACGACGGCCCCCGAATCCAGACCTCCGCTTAAGCTCGCGCCGACCTTGCGGCAGCTTCGCAGCTTGGAGGAGACGGCCTCGCCGAACACGTCGCGGAACGCTTCCACGTAGTCTCCGTCGGACTTCAGCTTCAGCTTCGGGACCTCGGCCGCCAAGGATCCGTAACGCTCGACCTTTAACCTTCCAGCCTCGTAAGTAAAGGAATGGGCCGGCGGGATTTGGCCGATATCGCGGTACGCGCTTGAGCGGACGTCGATCGTGTCCAAGACGATCGGGATCGCGAGAAACTCGGCCAGCCAGGACTCATTCAGGTCTCTCGCGACACCTGGCAGCGCGAACAGCGGATTCATCACCGTGCAGAAAGCGAACCGCCCCCGCCGCTCCGCGTAATACAGCGTGCGGCTCCCCGCCAGATCCCGCGCTCCGAATAAGCGGCGCTTCCGCTCGTCCCATATCGCGAATGCATAATCGCCTATTAGATACTTCGGGGCCTCTTCTCCCCAATGGAGGTAGGCCGCCAGAATCAAATCGCTGTCGCTCATCCGCTCCCGTCTGGATCGCTCGACCTGCAACCGGCGGAACAGCTCCTCCCGGTTGTCGATGATCGCGTCCGCGGCGATGACAAGCCCGTGCCGTTCATCCCGGCAAGGCTGCCGGTCGTGAACCGATTCGGGCGTAAACCATTGCGCGTGGCAGCCCAGGAACGCCGACCCGCCATGCCAAGTTCGCACCTCATTCGCGGGATACTTCTCCAATGACCTCATCATCTCTCCGGCCAGCTCCGCGGAAACGGTCTCATTTTCCAAGAATATTCCGGCTATCGCAGTCATGGCTCTCCCATCATTCGCGTGATCTGGCTTGCTATTGGGGAAAATTATATCAGAATCGGCTAAAATTCAAATGGCTCAGGAGGAGTATTCGGACTTAGCAGGAAGGAGTAAAATCGCGGATTTATGAATTTCTAGGGCTTCAACTTTGCCAACTACCTTCCGATATAGATAACAAATGGAAATAATCGAGGTGCCGTATGAAAATCTCAGAAAACCAACTCTCTCATCTACCGAGAATTCAAATTCAGAAGGGAGACAAAGAAGAGGCCGCTGCCTGGAAGCAGGGCCAATTGCCGGTAAACCGGGTGTACGTCGACTTATTGGAGATCAGCCCGGAAGCAAGAGAGCTGGCCGCGGGAGACGTTCAGCATCGGGAGGCATACCGTTACGACAGCCTGCCGCAAAGGCCGGAGGGCGCTCCTGACGACTACATCAATATGGAAGACTTGTTTAAACGGTTCCAGCCGGAGAGCTACGAGCAATTCCAATCGGCTTTGAAAGACAACGCCGCCGATGGATTGTCGCTATTGTTGAAATTCGCCCAGCAAGTCCCTAAACATCCGGAATGGATAGAGACTTACCGGGAAGAGATGGCGAACGCAAAGTAAGGATCAGGTGCCTGCGTAGTAGAGAAGAGTGGCAATCGCTTCGTTTTTGTTAGCGTAATGCATGGCATCGCGGCCTTCGGAGTCTCGAACTCCGGAGGCCGCTCCTTGCCCCAGCAAGATTCGGACCATCTCCTCGTTTTGAAGCTCCGCCGCCATCATAAGCGCCGTTTTGCCCGAAGGCAGCGCATCGTTCGGATCGGCGTTTTTCTCTAACAGCGCGCGCGTGCAATTTACTCTTCCTTTGGCAACGGCCAACAGCAACGGGGTATACATCCCCTGCGCTTTCATCCGCACGATGCCGCCTGCCTTTAGCAGAAGTTGAAGCACATTGGCGAAGCCCTTATACGCGGCTATATGCATCGCCGTATATCCTTGACTGTCCATCGCATTCACGTTTGCTTTGTGTTTGATCAGAACTTTAACCATTTCTTTATGGTTTGCCGACACGGCATAGTGCAACGCGCTGCCGTAATCCCCTATGTAATCGACCTGCGCGCCGTGCTGCAGCAACGTAAGAGCGATATCTTCTTGATCCTGCAACGCCGCCATCATAAGCGGAGTTTCCAGATGGTAGTCGGACCGATAATTCACCTTAGCTCCCGCGCGCAACAAAAGGTCTACCGCTTCGGCATGCCCAAAGTATGCCGCTGCCTCTAGCGCCGTCGTTCCGTTATATTCCTTCTCTTGTACGTTGACTCCGTTCGCTAACTCCGTTTGGAGAACGCCGCAATATCCGTGGGCGGCCGCGTTTACGAGGACGGATTGATTTTGCCCGGCACGATTAGTATGGATATCTTCCAGCCTGCCGTGGGAATATCGATCCATGACTGGCTTCACATCCGCCAAAGGGATGGTTGGGGCTTTATAGGTCAGCATGCCGATAAGCTCTTTCTCGGCTATCTTCGTTAGCTCTTTTAAATAGGCGTCTAAGTTAGACGGTTCGAGCAAAGTTGAAGAACGCACCCATTCCCCGCTTCCGAAATCGCAAGATCTTCTCCCTTCCGTATACCGGAATCCGAAGCCTAGTTGCAAACACCATTCCGAACGGTCGTTAGCCATCGCCACGGTACCGCCCAACAGATCAGAGAAAACGAAGCCGTCCGCGCTAAGTTTGTTCGCTCTCATTAACCGATGCGCGGCAGCCACTTGCAGACCCATGCCGAATGCATCGCAAACCGTATACTCCATTTCGTTCCAGGTCCGTTGGTTATAGTCGCCCCATAAATTCTCTATGTTCCGAACGGCCGCGACGGTCGTGGGCATCGCATCCAAGAGTTGGGTAAAGCCTACGGCGCGAAGTCGCCCGCGATAACAAGAATCGACGATCTGCCAAAAGGCTTCCGCAGTACCGCCGTTTCTATCAAATTCGGCAAGGTACTCATGGGCGCTTCGGGTCGCTTCCCTATTCCGCTCCCATTCCATGAGGGCTTCCGCGCGCTTCCTTGCGCTTTCGCTGCCCTGCTCGGCTGCCTTCTGATACCAATGGACCGCTTGCTCGATATCGCGTTCCACGCCGCGCCCCTCCAAATAGAGGTCGGCAAGGTTCTCCTGGGCGAACTTATTCCCTTGGCGGGCTGCAGGGATGAGAAATTCGACCGCTTTGGCGTCGTCTTTGTCAACGCCTTCGCCGATCGAGTAGGCAATCCCGACGAAGGCCATCGAGGACACGTCGCCCTGTTGCGCCGCTCTATAATGCCAATAGATGCTTCTCTCCTTCGATTCGGGAACGCCGGTGCCATCATAATAGAGCGCCGCGGCCATGGTTTGAGCGTCGACCAGCCCTTGCTCCGCGGCCTTTAACGTCCAGAAGGCTCCCTTCGCTACGTCTTTCTGCGCCCCTTCGCCATATAAATAATAGAGTCCCAAATCGTATTGCGCATCGGCGTTGCCGCTCTCCGCTAACCGCGTTAATTGCTGCAAACTAATCATTCTTCCGGTGCTCCTTCTGTGCCATCTGCAGATAATTGTCGATTTATGCCAGTTGTATTAATTCTCGATGGTTCATGGGGTTTCCTTCTCGATAGACTGCAGCACAAGGCAAGAAGCGGCGTCAGGGAGTCCCTAAGCCGCTTCTTGCCGATATCCTTAATAATCCACTTCCAGAATCCTCTGTTTCGTCTTGCTCTCGTTGAACAGGATGATCAGCAGCTCTTTCCCGTCCACCGCGATATACTGCTCGCCCGTGCTCTCCGCATAAGGCAAATCGTCGATCTTAAGCTCGTCGAACTTCGCCAATAATTCTTGCTTGAAGCTAGGAAGCTCGATGCCCATCTCCTTCTCGATGACCTTGGCGATGACATCTAGCTTCCTCTCGTCCTTGCCCGGCGTGTAATCGACGGTTATGCGCGCCGGAAGCGAATCGTCCCGGTTATAGCTGCCGCCGTCCGTCCTCGGATAGAACCGCGTCCAGTCCGCCAGCTCGACATCCTTATCGTATACGAAGTAGCTCTCGGTATCCTCCCCGTGCCCGGCTAAGATGCGATAACCCTCGTCGTAGAAGAAAGCCTTCGCGGCGGCCGAGTACGGCGTATTCGCCAGATACTTCTCATAAGCGCGCCAGACGTAGACGTAGGCCTCCTCACGCGAGACGGCTTCGACCGGCCGGAGCTTGTCCCCCTCGTTCTTGAGCAGCCCCGCCTGATCCAAGTATTGCATCGCTTCCTTCGCCTTGGCGCTAACCAGGTTCGCATCCGCATAGGTCTTCGTCCACTGCTGCGGCAGAGAATCCAATCGAACGCCTGTCAGCTTCAACGTTCGATAGAGGCCGGTCAAGAAGTCCTGCCTTGAGAGCGGCTCGTAGAGACCGAACCTATCCTTGAAGAACGGCTCGATGAGACCCTGCTTGTAGGCGATCTTCGGAATGGCCGAGTACAGGTCGTCGTAAGGCATCTCTTCCTTCGGAATCTCGAGATCGTCCCAGGACAACGCATCGAACAAGTAGTAATACAGGCTTGCCGCCAACTCGCGAGTCACGTCCGACTTGTAGAAGCCGACGTCGTCTTCCTTGATCAATTGATGAGCTTCGGCAAGCGCGATCTCCGAAGCGATTCCCTGGGCCGGAAGCGTCTGAGAGACTTCAAGCGGGATGTTCCTCATATCGAAGGAGGAGTCGGAGGACACTCCCAGCGTAATCTGACCGCTCCCGTTGTTCCCCCATCCCCAGAGCGAGCCGTCTTGCTTCTGCAGGATGACATGCTGTCCGCCCGCCGCATGCTTCGCAAGCTTGCTCCAATCGCGGTCCAAGCCGACTTGGCGCGGCGTCCCGCCGAACGTCTCGCCCCAGCCCCACAGCGTGCCGTCCTTCTTTAAGGCATAGCTATCGTACCCCGAAGCCGACACCGCGACCCAACCCGCTTCCTTGCCGATCCGGATCGGCTTCAGCGCGTTCTTGTTCGTCCCGTTGCCGAGCTGCCAATACCCGTTGTATCCCCAAGCCCACAGCGTTCCGTCGGCCTTCAACGCCAGAACGTGGCCGCTGCCCGCGGACAACGACTTCCATCCCGACGTGCCGACTTTAACCGGCGTCGGCTGGTACCTTTTGGACTTTCCGTTGCCGAAGCTGCCGCCCTCGCCGTCTCCCCAGGCGTAGAGCGATCCGTCCTTCTTGACGCCGATCGAGAAGAATTCCCCCGTGACGACTTGAACCCAGTCCTTGTCCTTGCCGATCTGAACCGGCTTGGACTTGTCCCGAAGATCGCCGCTTCCGACCTCCCCGAACGGATTGTATCCCCAGCCCCACAGCGTGCCGTCCTGCGCGATCGCGATGCTATGGGCGTAGTTGCTCGATACGGTTCTCCACTTCTTGTTCGCGCCGATCCGGGTCGGCTTCATGACGTTCTTCGTGGTTCCGTTGCCGACTTGGCCCTTGTCGTTGAAGCCCCAGCTCCACATCGTTCCGTCCTTTTTAATGGCGGTTATAAAATAAATCCCGGCGCTGACGTCCGCCCATTCCTTCGCCTTGCCGAAGACGGGCATGTATCTCTCCTCGTTCATGCCCTCCAGGCTGCCCCAAATCGACAATGTCCCGTCGGTCGTCAGAGCCGCCGTGAAGAACTTGCCCGCTTCGAGCTTCTTGTATTCTGTCTTAGTGGAGGCCGCGCTAGCTTCCTCCAGATTAGAGATCATTGCCGTCGCGAGCAGAATCGACAACAGCAATAGGCCGAGCTTCCGTCTCATCTTCGTATTCTCCTATCGTCCCTGATGGTATAATCCAGATACTGGATGTCCAGCATCTAGCATTATACTACGGGATTCTCGGAAAATGTAGAATATTGGCGAATTTATCCAACGTTTGAATTTTCGCAAGAATACTACGAATGGGCAGCCCGCCAAGAATCAAGCTGCCTCTGCACTTCGGACCGCACCTCGTCGATGCCCGCCTGCCGAAGCTCTTCGTTAAACAGCGGCAGCACCGTATCGACGTCCACGCTGCCCGTCATCAGGCTGGGAAAATACTTCTCCCAAACCATCTCGATGTTCTGCATCTGGAGCGGCATCCGGGACAAATCCGGAGTGAAGCCCAGCGTGCTCGAATTGACGGCTTCCCGGTTGCTCTCGCGGAACCGGTCCCACTTGTCCAAGGGGTCCGGGAACTCTCCGCCCATGGTCTTCAAGATGAACCAATTGCCCTGGGTGTACTGCACGCCTCCATAGCTCGGCAGCGCGTCCGGGATCGGATTGCCGTTGTTGTCCTTGCGAGGAATGGGGACCACCTGGCCGTTGTTATCCAAGTTATAATGCACGCCCTCGATTCCGAAGTTGAACAGGTTGCGCACCTCGGGATCCGTATTCAGCAGATTAAGGAATTTGACGGCCTCGAGAGGATGCTTCGTATCCGCGCTGATCGCCATGACGCCGCCCCGAACGGACTCCGTCGTGATGATCGCGGGCGTTACGGGGGATGCGACAAGCTTGTAGCCGCGATCCTTGCTCCAGCTGTTCTCCGACAACGGGCCGCCCCCCGCGGCTTTCCAGAAGACGAGCTCGCCCCGCTTCAGCCCTTGGTTCTCCCGCAAGGCCGCGTCCTCGTTGATATAGCCCTCCGTGTAATAGCGGCGAAGGATGTCCAGCACTTTTCGTGCTTCCGCGGTTTCGAAAATATTCACGACCGGGGAGCTGGGATCCAGGACGCGCACCATGAGAGGAAGCGTCTTCTCCGACACGTAGGCGTACCCGTCCAAGGCGAAGAAGTTCTGGGAGTCCTTGTCGAGCTCCATCGGCTGATAAGCGGGCTCCTTCTCTTGGATCATCCGCAGCAGCGGTTCAAGGGAAGCCAACGTCGTATACTTCGAGATGTCGATCTTGTACTTCTTCACAAGCGCTTCCGGGTACATCCACTGATCGCGCACGGCCGCTTCCTTGTTCGTCGGCACGCCGTAGATCCCGCCGTCTTCCATCCGCACGCCCTGCCAGAAGATGGGGTCGATCGCGTCATACATGTCCTTCCCCGCGTTCCCCAGATAATCGTTCAGCTTCAGCCACGCGCCGCGCTGCGCGTAGGTGGCGTACTCCGGAGCGAACGCGATGTCGAACGGGGTGCCGGCCGATACGAGGGTATTCAGCCTATCCTCATACTCCTGCCAGCCCACTTTGATATAGCTGACGGTAACGCCTATTTTTTTGACCAGAACCTCGTTGATTTTATCGTTGACCATTTGAAGATCCGGGTCGGGATCCCCGATCGTGTAATAAATCAAGTTCACCGCAGAGCCGCCCCCTCCCGCCGTCTCGGTACGGCTTGAGCCGGAGAAGCAGCCGGCCGAAGGCAGGATCAGCAGCATAACGGCCGCGAAGAAGGCAACGGGACGAATCCGATTCCACTGTCGCTGCATGGCGGCCTTATTCCCTTCTTCGCAAATCCGAGGGCGATTTGCCGAAATAAGCGTGGAAGTGAGAATAAAAATAATTCAGGTTGGGATACCCGACGGACAGCGCGATGCTGACGATCTTCTCGTCCGTGGACTGAATGCGTTCTTGGGCGCGAAGCATCCGATAGGCCATCAAGTATTCCGAGAATTTCTTCTGCGTCTCCTTAAGGAACAGCTGCCCGAGGTAGGTTCCGTTCATGCGGAACCGTTCCGCGACCGACTTCAAGCTCAAGTTCTGGGCGTATTCGGCCTTGACGATCAGCAGAATGCGATTGATCAGCTTGGATAGGCTGTCGTAGCGCACGCCGAGCACCGGGTCGATGTCCAGGTCGCCGCGGTCCACTCCGTTGATCGTCCCGTGCAGGTCCTCCACGATAATTTTCTCGACCAGATGCTGCAGCTTCGTCCGATCCACCGGTTTGAGCAGATAGTCCTTGGCTCCGCAGCGAAGGGCCTCCAGCGCATATTGGAATTCGCCGTAGCCGCTCATGATGATGTATTTGGAGGGGATGCGCAGCTCGTTGAGCTTGTGGATGGCATCATACCCGCGCTGCTTGCCGATGCATACGTCGAAGATGGCCAAGTCCGGAAGCTGGACCACCGCCTTCGAGATGGCGCCTTCGAACGTTTCGCAGGTCTCGATGTGGCCGAAGCCATAGCTCTCCCAATCCAGCGTACGCTTCATTCCCTCCAGGATCTGCGGCTCGTCATCCACGATGAGCAGCTTGTACATCCCCAATCGCCTCCTTGGATAACATCACGGTTACCTTAACGCCGGCTTCCTCGTTATTGTCGATGTTCATGGAGAAGCCCGCCCCATAGAAGAATTGCAGCCGGGTATAAACGTTGCGCAAGCCAATGCTGTCCGCCGAAGCGTCGTCTCCTCCGGAGAGCTTGTTGCGAATCTCGATCAAGCGCTGTTCGGAGATTTTGTTGCCGTTGTCCACGACCTCGAGCACGAAGCGCTCCTCCTCCTCCCAGCCGTTGACGAGGAGCAGGTTGAACTCGCTCTCGGGGTTAAACCCGTGGATAAAGAAGTTCTCCGCCAGCGGCTGCAGCCAGAACTTCACGGTGGGCAAGTCGATCAACGCCGGTTCGACATGGAACTGATAATAGAACCGGTCCGGATATTTGAATTCCATGATTTTCAAGTATTGTTGAAGCAAATTCAGCTCGCTGCCGAGCGGAATGATATTCTCGTTCTTCACGATATCGCGGTACAGCGCCCCTAAGGTAGCTATGGCATCCGAGGTATAGTCGGCACTGTTCACCAGCGCGGAGGAACGAATGACTTCAAGCGTATTGTATAGAAAATGAGGATTGATTTGATTCTGAAGCGCTTTCATTTCGGTTTCCTGCTGCTTGAGCTTCAACAGATAATTCGTGCGAATGTGTCTGTCCAGCTGATGAATCATATCGTCCAATTCCCGGGCGATCATGCCGTACTCGTTCCTCCGGTAGCGGGCCGGGGTTACCGTCGTGAAATCCGCCGTCTTCACCCGTCCGATGGAGTTGATTATCCGCCGCAGGAAGATCGCATCCTCGCGCAGATTGTAGACGATGAGCATCAGGACGCAGATCATCGCGGCGAGCACGATGAGGAACACGATGAGCAGGACGTTCGCTTTCTGTTGAATCAGCGTAGCCAAATCCACGATGCTGACGAATCGGTAATCGAACTCGTTGGAGCTGAAGGCGACGAAGTACGCGCGGTCCAACCATCCCGTCGAGAGATAGCCATGACTGCGTCCGTCTTCGACGACCCGGCGAACGAGCTCCACCGTTCTGCGGTCGCCGCCGTTGATGAGGTAGACGTCTCCGGTGGCGCTGACGGCAGCCGTTTCGCTCAGATGGTTATTTTGCACCGTCTTAAAGATCCGTTCGCTGCTGACCAGAAACCGGAATTCCCCCAGCTGGCGAGAGATTTGGTTCGGATCGGAAAATTTCTTGTGGTGGACGAATCCCTTCCGTATCGACTCGCTGAAGATGGCATCCGAGTTCGGCAGACGGAACCGATAACTCGTGTTGCCGTTGCTATCGAAGCTTATTACGTTGCCTTCCGTTTCGGTATGCAAGCTTACTTGCGTGATGTCTCCCTTGCCCCCGTTGCTTAGAAAGGACTTGATGTCATCCGGAAAGGAGACAAGCGTCCGGTTATAATGACTGCCCTGAAGCCGGCTCGTGAGATAGCCTTCCGCGTTATTCCCCAAGAAGCTGCGAATGTCGTCCACCAATCCGCTGTTGGAGTACACCCGCTGCATGAAAGCTTCGATGCGGTCGGCATCGTATTGAAGCCCGCTCTCTACCCGGGAGAAGTCTCCGGCGGCCTCGTTCCGGGAATTCCCTACCCATTGATCCAGCAGGACCGCGCAGGTGAGCCCGCCGAGCGCCAGACCGATGAACACCACGAATACCGCATATGCAATGAATTTGCCGCGATAAATCTTGATTTGCATAAATGAACGCATGCGGCGTCTCCTTCGCAAAATAGGCTTTGGTCGCACCCGACTGCTTCCACCATATAACGGAGTCGTCGATTCTGGCAATCCCGCAATGGGTGCCAGAAAACCCGAACGGCATTCTCCGTTCGGGCCTCCTGGATATCGATCGCAAGGATTAACTCTTATTTAAAATAAGCGGCGATTTGCTCTTGAGCGGCGCTCATGATCTTATCCATGCCGGCCGCCTTCAGTTCCTCGACGATCTTCGGAACCATCTTCTCCGGATCGGAAGCGCCCGTCATCAGCTCGTAACGGTATTTATCCCATACCGCCTTGGTATTGGCCACCTCGGTGCTCAATTGGCTGATGTCCAGCGCGAAGCCCAGGTTCGCGGAAGAGGTCGCTTGATCGTTCAGCTTGCGAACCTGTTCCCACTGATCGACCGGAGCGCCCTTCGTCACGGCCAGGTTGAAGAACGTTCCTTGCGTATACGCGGCCAGCGGCCAGGTGTCCGTCTTGCGCTCGATGACTTTATCGCCGTCCACGCTGTCGAAGTCGACGCCCAGCTCGCCGAAGGCCAGCATGTTGCGCAGCTTCGGATCGGTGTTGACCAGCTGCAGGTACTTCAACGCTTCGCTCTTATATTTCGAATTGGCCGAGATCGCGTTCAGGGAGCCTTGGATCGTGCTCGTCGTGTAGATAGGCCCGAAGATCTGGAACATATCGTACTTCTCGACGCCCTCCGTGATCTGCCAGTTCGCTTCCGCGCCCGGGAAGGCCTGCGCCGCGAAGAACGGACGGCCCTTGTCCGCTTCGGTCTTGGTCGGGGCATCCGGATTGATGATGCCGTCCTTATACCATTGGTGCAGCTGCTTCAGACCTTCCATGATGTCCGGCTGCTCCAGCACGGAGACGACCTTGCGGGAAGCGTCGTCCACCTTCACTCCGACCGGCGGCAGACCGAGCGTCATATCGTCGTAGCCGTTGAAGAATCCGTTGAATCCGTCGCCTTGGGTGAGCGACAGCGGGTAGAAGCTCTTGCCTTCGCCAGCCTTCATGTCGCGGAACGGCTTGTCGAGGTCCTTCAGCGTCTTGATGCCGCCGGTGACGTCGATGCCGTATTTCTGCACGTACTTATCGTCGAACACCCAATATTGCGTCAGGGAAGAGTCCTTGTACGTCGGCACGGAGTAGATTTTCCCGCCGATCTTCGTTCCGTCCCACACCTTCTGAGGGATAAAGTTATAGAGATCGGGAGTTTCGCTCTGCACCAGGTCGGTGATATCGGCGAAAGCGTTCATGGCCACTTGCTGGCTGTACTTGCTGTTGTTCGTAAACATGATGTCGAAGGGTTCGCCGGTGTTCACGATGGTATTGATCTTCGTGTCCCAGTCCCCCCAGCTGGCTACCTTGATGTCGATCTTCACGCCGATCTTCTCGGCCGTGTACTCGTTCATGGCCGCGATAGCCTTGTCGAAGTTAGCCGGCACGACGCCGCCGATCGTCCACCATACCAGGGTAGGCACTTCGCCCGAATCGACGGGCTTGCTCGCTTCAGGCTGCGAGCTGGCGCTAGGACTGGAGCTGGAAGGCGGAGCGCTCGATTCGGATCCCGAATTCGAATTCGAATTGCTGCAGCCCGCAAGAGCTGTCGTCAGGAGCGCGGCCGCGGCTCCCATGGCAAGCCATTTCTTTCTAGTCGTCACCATAAAACATTTCCTCCCTTTGATATCTTTCTTTGGATATCCTTCTTTGTCCCGCCGGCTACAGCATCCGGCGGTTATCATAAACCGGATGGATCCCGGCTTATTGCGAGTCAACCCTTCACGGCGCCTACCGTCAGGCCGGAGATAAAATACTTTTGGAAGAACGGGTAGGCAATGGCCACGGGAACCACGATGACGATGGCAACGGCCATGCGCGCGGATTCCTTAGGCATGGTCGCGACCAGCTCCGCATAGCTGACGCCCATGCTGGAAGCGTTCTTCGCCAGGGCGTCCACGTTGGTCATCAGGCTGTTCAGCAGCGCCTGCAGCGAGTACAGGCTCTGGTTGTCGATGTACAGCATGGACTGGAACCAGTCGTTCCAATAGGAGAAGCACAGGAACAATCCGATGGTGGCCAGCACCGGCAGCGAGATCGGCAGCACGATCGAGAAGAAGATGCGCAGCTGGCTCGAGCCGTCGATCTCGGCCGATTCGATCAGCGCGTCCGGAATCGTGCTCCGGAAGAAGGTTTTGCAGATGATGACGTTGAAGGAGGAGACGGCCAGGGGCAAGATTAGCGCCCAAACCGTATCTTTCAGGCCAAGCAGATTCGAGTTGATATAGTAGCTGGAGACCAGGCCCCCGTTGAACACCATCGGAATAAAGACGACCCAAGTCAGAAGTCCTTTAAGCTTGTAATTCGGCCGGGAGAGAACATAGCCCATCGAAGTCGTCAGCAGCACGCCCAACGCGGTACCCACGACGGTAACGAGCACCGAGACGCCAAGGGCTCGGGTGATCATCCGCCCCTGTTCGGCAATATATTGATAAGCCTCTCCGGAGAGAGCCGTCGGCAAGAGATGGTAGCCGTCGTTGCGGATGGAATCCTCGCTGGATAGCGAGATGGACAGCACGACCAGGACGGGCACGAGGCAGATCAACGCCAGCAGGATAAAAATCGCGTGGAAGCCCGCGTTCGCGGCATTCCCGATCCGGTTGAACTTATCGAGGCCCGTCGCATACTCCGCTTTCTTGCTCATTTTCCGCTCCCCCTTACATCATGGCGCTGTCCGGATCGATGCGGCGAACGATCCAGTTGGCCGTTAGAATGGTCACGCAGCCGAGCACGGATTGGACGAACGCGGACGCCGAAGCCATCCCTACCGTAGCGGTCTTAAGCTGCTTGTACACGAGAACGTCGATGGTCGTCGCCACGTTGAACAACGAGTTGGAGTCCCGCGGCACTTGGAAGAACAAACCGAAATCCGTATAGAAAATGCGGCCTACGGCCAGGATGAACATCATCACGATGACAAGCTTCATGAGTGGCAACGTAAGGTATCGCGCCTGCTGCCACTTGGACGCGCCGTCGATGACGGCAGCCTCGTAGTACGTGCTGTCGATGCCGGAGATGGTCGCCAGGTAGACCACCATGCCGTACCCCAAGCCCTTCCACACATTCATAAAGACGAGAAAGTACGGCCAATACTTAGGCTCCATATACCAGTTCACGGGATCCTTGCCCATGTCCGCCAGGAATTGATTCGCGATCCCTTTATCGAAGCTTAGAAAAGCCCAGACAATCGCGGAGACAACGACCCAGGAGAGGAAGTAGGGCAGGAACATGATCGTCTGATAGGCTTTGCCAGCTTTGCTGCTGTGCAATTGACCGATCATGAGCGCCAGCGCGACGGGAACCACTATGCTCAGGACGATGAATATCGCGTTGTAGCCCAGCGTATTGCGGATCACGACCCAAGCGTCGTTCGACTTGAACAGGAATTCGAAGTTCTTGAAGCCGGACCATTCGCTGTGGATGACGTTGCTTAAGAATCCGCCGTGGATCTTGAAGTCCTTAAAGGCGATAATGAGACCGAACATCGGCAGAAAACAAAACAGGATATACCAGATGGTCGTCGGAAGCGCCAGCAGAGTAAGCTCGGTATCCTGCGTGCGCCAGCGCGTTCGCAAGCGTCTGCGTCCGCTCTTGGTGTCCATATGAACCGCCCCTTTCCGTTTGTTCGCGCCTTGTGTGTACGCGCTTACATTTGCTCGTGAAACGCTTCTCTGAATCCGTCTAATTGATGTAATTGTATAGAAATTCGATCGCTCCGATCCAGACCATAAACATAAGAACGCAGTCAACAAACGTTAGATTTCCGGGAAATGGACTCGAACGGATGCAGCGGATTTCGCGCTCAGGCCGTCTATAAGGTTGGAGGTGATGATCCCGTGAAGCCGGCCGGCTCGAGAGACAAAGACAACTTCTCCCCGCAACCTTCGGAAGCCTTGGAGCAGCTCATGGAACGTTACGGCGCAACGGTCTTGCGCACCGCTTATTTCTATACCGGCGATCGTCATCTGGCGGAGGATATCAGCCAAGAGACGTTCCTGAGGGCTTACCGTTCATGGACCTCGTTCAGGGGAGAGAGCTCCGTTAAGACGTGGTTGACGACGATCGCCGTCAACGTATGCAGGGACAAGATGGGCGTCCGCATGTTCACGGAGCAGCCCGCCGATCTGAGCCGGGTAGAGCTCGGTCGAACGATTAGCGTAGAAGAGGAAGCGCTGGATAAATGGCAGAGAAGCGAAGTTGTTCAGTACCTGCTTCGCTTGCCCCTGCCGTATCAGGAAGCGTTGTATTTGTACTATTACCTGGATTACAGCACGCGGGAGATCTCGGAGGCGACGTCGACTCCCGAAGGAACCGTGCGCAATCGCCTGCACCGCGCTCGGGAAGCGCTGGCTAGGGAGATGAAGGAGGACACAAGCGATGACCGATACGGATCATAAGCTGCGAATGCGATTGAGAGAGGAGTCGGACGAGATGTTATTCGCGAATATGGAACTGAGCGAGCAAACGAAGCAGAGAATCCGCGAGCAAGCGGCGATTGAGACGGATGGCCAGGCAGAATTGAAGATGGAGACGAAGAAAGAGGAGATGCGGATGGAAAAGAAGATCGGGTCGAAAGCGAGAATGCCAATGGGGTTGCCGACGGAGAAGGAGGGGATTCGGGTGGAGAAGCAGACGGGATTGCCGTCGGAGAACTCAGGCATGCGGATGGAGAAGCAGATGAGCAAGTCGGGACGGCGTTCCTTGGCGCCTCGAAGCTGGAGACTCGGCGCCGCTGTCGTGGCGGTCGCAATCTTGATCGGGTCCGGGTATGCGCTGGTTCAGAACCAGAACCAGAGCCAGAACCAGACCGTTGCGGATCCCGGCGGGCAGCCGAGCGCCAGCCAGCCGTCCGGCGGGACAGGGGCTGCCTCGGGCTCCGAGCTTTCTTCGCTCGTTACGACTCCGCTAAGCTCCGCGGAAGACGCGAAGGCGGCGTTCGGCGAGGGCCTGCGGCTGCCCGCCGCCGCGCCGGAAGGCTTCGAGCTGACGGAGATGGTTGCGGTCGGGGAAGCCGGACAGCCCGCCAGAGATATCGTCCTCACGTATACGGCCGGCGATAAGACGTTGACGTTCTCGGCCAGCCGCATGACCGCCGCGTTCCCGACCGATCTGTTCACCCCGGTGCAAGTCGGCGATGCGGACGGGTTCGTGTTCGAGCAGCCCGAGCTCGTCGAGCTTTATTGGACCGTTGACGGTGTTCAATATTCGATCATCGGTCCCGTGTCGGCCGACAGCGCCCTGCAAATCGCCGGTTCGATCCAGTAAACGAAACAAGCTGACGACGGAGCTCTTCCGTCGTCAGCTTGTTTGGAGTTATTACTGCCAGTTCACCGGCTAAACTTATTCTTTGCGACTCTAACGGACATCAGCGACGCTTAAACACCGCAAACCTACCTTCGAAAATTCTAACGGTCACCAGGAACCCTTAGAGCTCCAAAATGGTCATTTTACTTAGAAACTCAAGCTCTAAGAGTCGCAGATGTCCGTTACATTTTTAAAAGTGTGTGGTTACGCTTCTAAGCGTCTCTCACGTCCGTTAGCCGTACTCGCTTCGCATGAATAATTAATCTGGCATCGGTAACCTCATAGGTGCAGGTTACCAGGGTAAGAAGTTGATCGTCCGAGGTCGCTTCAACTCCCGTATCGTACAAGGATTGTCTCTTAATCGCATCCAGATAGGCTTGATACTGCTGAGCATCTGCAAACTCATATTCAAAGGAGCGACTCTCGGGACTATAAATATAAACGGAGAAGATTTGATAGGTCGCCGGTTCCTTAAGTCCTTCAAAAGCGATCTTATCGTGCTCTTGATAATAGGCGGCGTCCTTGTATTTCGATAGCTCGCCGAACATGCTGCCATCCTTCATATGATGACCATAAATGACCAATTGCGCGTTCTCGTTCTCCTCCGTATATCGATAATCCATAAATATCGCGCCTCGCTGCGACCGCTGCTTCTCCACGTTATGATTAAGGTAATATTGATTATCGCCGGATTGCACGACGGGGTAATCGATGTCCGTATCGTCAATGCGAATCCAACCTACGATATCCGGATTGATCGCCAGCAAGGAATCGAATCGTCGCTGATAGCTCGCCTTCGATTGCGCTTCCTCCATGAATTGTCCCTGCCCGGAAGGGTTCGTCTCTTCCTGCATTTTCTGCGCAGCTTCATATTGTTGCTTCATACGATCGTTCAACTTGCCGCTTGCATAACCGTCATACAGGTAAACCCCTATCCGATAGCCGCTGTACGCGAATACGGCAATAAGAATAACAAGCAAGACTCGCCTAATGACCTTTACCTTCCCCATTCTATCCCTCAATTCAGCTAACAGCCAAATAAGGAATGCGTACATTCCGAGGAACGTACGCATTCTGCAAGAAACGGAATTACTGTTTTCGTACTCTTCTACCGACTCCCAGCAAGGCGAGGATAAGTACTCCGCTGCCGACAAACAGCCAGATCATCGCAGCAATGGCGTCTCCTGTCTTCGGCAATTCCGAATCAACTCCGGCTGCCGCATCTCCGCCGCCGCCATTGTCGCCGCTATTGCCATCGACGCTGCCATTACTAGCCTCGCCGCCATCGGAAGTTCCCTCATCGTCGCTTCCGTTACCCTGCTGACCCGGCGTTCCGCCGTTGCCTACCGATGCCACATTCGATTTCTTATTGACGATCGAATAGGCCAGAACTTCTCCGTCAACCGTAATGGTAATCGCTATTTTATCGGTAGACTTCTGATAAGACTCAGGTGCGACCAGTTCGTGCAACTGGTAGGTGCCGTAAGGAATACCCTTGAAGCTCGCGATTCCTTCGCTATTGCTTACGACAGATTGCACTAGCTTACCGGATCCATCATACAAGCCGAACTTGGCTCCTTGCAACGGCTCCTTACGTTCATTCACTTTCGTAATGACAATATCGCCGCGAATAAGCTTATTCACCATGGTGCCGGCATTATGGACTTTAACCTCTTCCGTCACGGTTACCGGCAACGTAGTATTAGTCAGAATATACCCTTTGAGAGCTTGAATTTCTTTCACGATATATTCGCCTGGAATAATGTTCTTAAACGTCGCAACGCCTTCCGAATTGGTTGTACCCGTCGCGACTGGCGTTGCCAATGAGGCATCGGAAGCTTTGTACAAGGCGAATTTTACTCCTGCCAGAGGCTTGCCCGCATCGTCGACTTTGTTAACAATTACGTCCGGCCAAGGAGCATCGCCGCTGCGTTCATTGACGAACGTCAGCTTCACCTCGTTGTTCATCGTTGCAATAACGGCCTTCTCTACTCGGTCCGTCTTCACATAATTAGCAGGTGCTTCAAGCTCCTTAACGGTATACGCGCCTGCCGGCACCGCTAGGAAGCGAGCAATGCCCGAGCTGTTCGTAACGGCTTCCTTTACAAGCTCGCCTTGTAAATCGTAGAGACCAAACTTCGCGCCCGCAAGCGGAGCTCCGTTGACATTAACCTTTTTTACTTCGATTGTACCTATAATAATGGATGCAGGTGTCGGTTCGTTCTCGAAGTTCCCAAGGCTATATGTTTCACCCTCTTGCCTAACGGACACAGACAGCTTGTCCTTGGAGAGATTGTATCCGCTAGGCGGAGTAACTTCGATAATGGTATAGTCTCCGTACTCCACGTCTTCGAAACGAACAATCCCCTGATCATCGGATGTTACGGTTGCGATCTCGCGATCATAGGTCGTATCGTCCGCCGCATAGAGAGCAAAGCGCGCATTCTCCAGAGGCAAGCCGGTATACTTAGCAACCTTAACAAACTCGACATCGCCTTTAATAATCTGGTTCGTTACATCCGGAAGCGTTACGGTCGTATTATGCTTCAGCGCATCGATGTCTACGGTCGCAACGTCGCCGGTTAATGGGTTATACCCGACCGGTGCTGTTTTCTCGCGGATCAAGTACTTGCCTTCATGAACGTCGGTAAACGCAACTCGGCCATCGGAGCCGCTGGTTACCGTCTGAACGACAGCTTCGCTATCGTTAACGTCCAGCAGCACGAATTCCGCGCCGGCCAGCCCATCCCCCTTCGCATCGACCTTCTTGAATTCAATGTCAGCCTTAATAAGCGTATTGACTACCGGGGCAAGCGAGATCGTTTGATGGTGATCGTTCGCCGTTATCGTTACGTTGTAGATGTCCCTGCTATCGGTTAGATAACCATAAGGCGCTTCGATTTCTCTTATGGTGTAGGTGCCTTGACCTACATTCGTGAACTTAACCTTGCCATCGGATTGGCTGACCTGCGACTGTACCAGCTCATCGGAGGCCCCGTACAATCCAAATCTTGCTCCCTCTAGTGGCAGGTTGTTCTCCGTGTGCTTAACGAACTCGATATCCGATTGAATCAGCTCGTTCGTGACATCGGCAAGCTGAATCGTCGTACCATACTCTGCTTCCGTAATGGTAGCCGTTCCGATAACGCCGGTAAGCGGCACATAACCGAATGGGGCAGCCGTCTCGCGAATCGTATATTGCCCCGCCAAGACATCCTTGAATTCTACCGTTCCATCGGCCGCGCTTAAGGTTGTTGCCACTACCTGATTATTGTCGTTATACAAGCTGAACTCGGCGCCCGCTATACCGGCTCCTAGAGTGTTTTTCTTCACGAACTTAATATTGGCTTTAATTAATTCATTCGCAACCGGTGCGAGATTCAACGTTTGTCCATGGTCCTGGGCGGTGACCTCTACCTCATGGACCACGCCCGTTAAGGTGCGATAGCCGACGGGCGCCGAAATTTCACGGATATCATACTGTCCATAGACGACATCCGTAAAAGATACGACACCCGAGCTTGTACTCGTTGCTGTCGCCAATGGCGCAGAGCTTGCGGACGCCCCGCGTTCGAACAGTCCGAACTGCGCGCCGGCCAGCGCGTCGCCGGCTTCATTTTGCTTCACGAACTGGATATTCGCTTTAATCTTTTGGTTCTTAAAGATGAGTTCCATCGACTTCTGATTGGTTGCCGAATCCAATTGCGCTTCAATGGCATCCGCTACCACCGCGCTTGTTCCGGTAGGCGTTGCCGCGGTCCCATCCACGCTCACGTCGCCGCTCAGCAGATAACCCGTCGGGGCTTCTACCTCTTTGACATAGTAGGGCAAGTCGATTTTGATACGGTTAAATTCCAGCTCGCCATCTACGGTCGCCTTCTCTTGAACTTTATTCCCGAATCGATCGAACAACGCAAATGTGGCGCCCGATAACTTCTTATTCGTATCCTCCAGGTCTACCTTGTTAACGATAAGTTTGCCTAGGTTGCCATATCCCAAGCTGCCCCCTTCCAGGAAAGTCACTTGACGAGCATCGCTGGATTGATAGGCGCTATCGATATTAACCGGTGTACCGTTCTTGGAACCGAATAGATTGATGCCATTAGAGAATTGAGCCCCCGAAACCACGCTTTCGGTTACGTAAGTACGGAACGAAAGCTTGTAAGCCGTAGCGATATCGCCCGGAAAGTTGAATCTGAACTGTCTAGTTGTCGCATCGTATTTAATATGACTGCCATCCAGCGAAATAGCCCTGCCGGCGCCTAATCCGTCATCTCCGCTAGCCGGAAGCGAATTCGGCAGGTTAACCGCTTGGTCATAGGCTATCAGAGATACGCTTGTCGTATCCAGCTCCAGACCTTCTTGCAAATTGTCAATCAGCCAGAAGCTATCTACGTTCAACAACGAATTCAGATTGACCGCATTCGAGTTCAGGTAGACGACCCAATCGATATACTTATTGCCGAACGTGGTCGGAATGCCCATTTTGCTAACGATGCGGTTTTTGATTTCTTGCGTGGCAGACATCTTGTTCGTCTTGGTTGTCCCGTTATGGGTTAACGTAGCTTCATTGGTAATGCTGAAGTTGCCATTGTTAAGGCTGCTGTCCTTCACGGTAAAATGCGATTCGTCAACGATTTGAGTGTCGAATAGAATCACATACTTCTTGGTAATCGGCTGGTTGAAGGAGACGGTTACGACTCCATTGTCTTCATTAACCGTTACTAAGCTGCTTGCATCCGCTCCGAGACTATCGACAATGCTGAAGTTGCCCGCATAGGCAAGACCCGCCGGAATGGCATCCGTAATCACAACGTTAGTCAGCGGGTTGGCTTGATAGAAGCTTGGGTCAAGAGCGCCAGCATTGCTGCTTGGAGTCGTATCGCCGTTCTCGTTCACGATAAATCTCCATGTCACATGACGATTGGAAATATTGTAGCCCGCTTGTTCCTTGCGAAGGACATTGCTTGAGAAGGACTGCGTCCCCGTGCTGTCAAAGGCAATCGACCCGCTAGTAAAGGTAGCCTTATTCGTAAACTGACCGCTGCTGTTCGAGGTAATGTTCTCCGTGCTAACCGGCTTGGTATCGAAAGTAAGGACATACTTCGAGTTGATTGCCGAATTGAACGCGTAGCTCAACGTCTTGGTCGCCGTATCATAATCGAGCGTCCCGCCCGAATAAACATTACCTTGATGGTCTACGATTCTGGCAGAGCCTTCCATGTATTGCTGGTTATTCGGAATGGTGTCCGTAATCGTTGGTGCCGCTAGATTGATGCTCTCATTATTGATCACCATCGACCAGGAGATGACGCCGTTGGATCGGTTGTAGCCTGCTCCGGACTTCGTAAACAGGTTGCTTCCAACGCCGACATTGGCCCCTCTGGATATCCCCGTTCCGGTAAGACCATCCCACTTAAGCACGGCGGTGTTGTTAAAGGTATAAGAACCGTTAGCCGTAAACCGTGCCGGATCGATCTCCGTTAGGTACTTAATCGTAACCTTGCCCGTAATATTTCCAAGATTAAACGTAACGTCCGATCCGTTCACCGTTGGCGTGACGCCGGTTGCGCCCGTAATCGTCTCCGATCCGGCTATGAAGGTAAGACCGCTAGGCAGCTTATCCTCAATGACGGCATTGTCGAACGTTAACTCATCCTCGTTGACGACAATCGTCCACTCTATGTTCTTGGTATTATTAACGGTTGTAGTTGGAAGGTAATTGCCGGATTTGCTCAAAATATTAAGGGGGATCGTAACCGTCTTAGGGTGATCTGCAGGGGTGGTTTGGTTACCGTCATGCGTTAGCAGCGCGTCGTTCGTTACGTCGATCGAGGTTTGGCCAGCGGTCAAAGCGTCTAGCAAGGCCTGCTCCGTGAGAGTGGTAACGAACGTGATCTCTTGCTTCGACGAAAGGGTGCCTAGCGATAGATTTAGCGTATTGCCTACCAAGGAGATGTCGCTGGCATCAGGAGCCGCATTATTCACTTCGATCGAGGATATATCGAGGCTTTGGCTTGCTGGAATAACATCCGTCAGCACCGCATTCTCTACCACATTCGTGGCGCTAAAATCGGCTTTATCCACGGTGATTTTCCATTCGATGCTCGTTCCGTTCGTAATTGCACCGTCTTTCGTGACGGTGACCGGCTCCGGCTCGGGAGGAGGGGCTGCCTTAAACGACAGCGTTACCGTTCTCTGCGGTACGGTGAAATTAATATCGGTGTCGCTGCCATCCGTATTTATGGCGCTCGGATCGAAACTGCCCGCGATATAGAAGGCGCCGCCGACGTTCGATAACGTTTCTATGGCGCTTGTGAACACAAGCCTTATTTTATTGCCCGGATCCAGATAAGCTTGCGCTATAGTGTCTCCGTCTTCCGTGACTAGATCAGGCAATGGAATGGTACCACCGCCGCCAGGGAAAACAAGGGCTTGGGGCACATCAACTTCGATGTAGTCTCCCGCTTCGATAGAGTGAACATTAGGCACGGTAAAGTCGTACCACAAATAAAACTGCGTCGACGTGTCGATATCTTGCTGACCTACCAGCGTAACTTCATTTTCTACGGGCGCCCCCGTTTTCTCTTTAAGATCCACACCTGTAATAAACTGAGAAGCGACTTGATCTGTTACGTCATTGCCCGCTGCATAGGCAAGGAACATGGAGGATACAGGCCCCGCCTGAAGCGCAATAATCAGCAAAGCACTCACTAAGATCTTCGCGTACTTCCGCAAGAATATTTCTCCCTTCTATCGTACGTTCATCAACAAATGATTGTAGGTCATCCATCTGAACATTTTCTGAATCGAAAAAAGCTGACGACGGAACGCATCCGTTGTCAGCTTTTTTCGAGATATGGCGGTATAACGCAATCGTGAGAAAGGAATGATTATCGTACCGTTTAGCTAGCTGCTACAGGACTCCCAAGGCGACTAGCACCCAGCCGACTATGAAGGACAAACCGCCAAGCGGGGTAATCGGGCCCAACAGCCGAACTCTCTTCATGCTCAACACATACAGACTTCCGGAGAACAGAACAATCCCCGCCAGCATAAACCAACCCGCGAGCTCGATCAGACCTTCTTCTGGATATTGGCCAACCAGCAGGCCAACCCCTACCAAGCCCAGCGCATGGATAAGATGATACTGCACGCCAACCTCGTATACTTTCAGCTTGTCCGGCTCCAGCTTGCTCTTCAGCATATGCGCCCCGAACGCTCCCACCGCAACCGCGATGGCCATTAGAATGCTTCCTAGTACGATGAATGTTTGCATGGGTGAGTCTCCTTTCACTTAGTCTCTATACAATAACCTTTTTGCTACCTGAATCATCCCTGGAGGAGTATCATCTTGTGTTCTTCCATATCAGATACTGCAACAGTTCCGAATCAAAGAAGTGTTTAGCACCGCCCTTTTCAACGGGAAACTGTCGAATTCTATTCACAATAAAGTCCTCAGCTTGCTTAAGAGTAATACAGATCCAGTCCTCTAATTGAAAGGGTCGTGCAGTAAATAAGACCTTCCCTACTGCGTGAAATCTTCCGAAAGTAACTTTTTCTGTTCTGAGAACATTCAGATGCTCCTCAACTTTGCTTTCGGAGAAGAAGCCGATTCTCTTCAGAGCATAACGGAGACGGTCTTCTCTGGCCATTAGAATATCTCTAGTTCTAACCATCCCAGCCGATTTCACTTCACAGATAACTCCAATATGATAAAGCTCGTTCCCAAAATGTTTAAATAAACAACTATCTTGATGAGTTCCGCCGACCTCTTCCAAGACATACTTTTGCCTAATACCTAGGAGATCTGCATCGGCACTTTGATGACTTTGCAGGTCCCGCTGATGCAATACAAAGTTAGGCAACGGAAAAAATCCGTTAAACCGTAAGTACCAATAGGCTAGTTCTTCTGCGAAGTTTTTCATGTCTCCTCCGAATTTTGTTCTCTACTCCCTAAGCCAAATCCCTTTTACCAATTCGGCCAAGTCCACTTGCTCATGATCCAATTCAACGATCACTGGACCTAACCGACGCTTCTCCCGCCACAGAGCTAAGTCTTCTTCGGCCTCCAAGCGAAGTTCAGCAAGTTCTCTTGCCCGATCGAACAAGTATTTCGAGGTATAGAGCAACGTGTATATCCCTTGCCCGCCAGGGATAATAGGAGTCTGCCGCTTCAACCACTTTTCCACGATAAATTTGACGTAAAGTTTCTCTTCCGAGCCCACGCGAGGAGGCCTTTCTGTGATCTCCTTGCGCTGAAGAACTTTCCAATCTACAATGCGACCATACCATTGCACTCCGGTGTGCTCTGGTTGTTTAAATTTTTCCCGTGATTGATAGAGCGCCACGTATTCTAGCTGCGTTAATACTTTATGATCAGAAATATTCTTTAATGGTACATGGTAAAAGCCATAACGAAGAGCATCCTCAAGCTGACTTGGACCCCTAAGTGACCCAACCAACATATTTTTACCTGAAAACTTGTCTCGATAATAATCCTTAGTTCCCCGAGGCCGAGTTGAGCGTTCATAAGCTTTCTCCGGGCTGTCCATAATGATTTCGTCAAGGAAAGCTTCCATGAGGTTCGTCGAGTTCGGAAGGAACGGGAATGCCCCAACGTTAATCAGTTCAATACTCTTATAAAACTTATGCTCACGGAATTTCTCTTCATCATGGTAGGGAAATAACACGTACGCCCCAAACATACTACGCTCTAGCTCTCTTCCGTTGCCATCCTCATATACAATTGCATCTCTATAACGGTGCATGGTATTAATATCGGATTCTTCTGGTCCCGGATTTTTGTAATCCCGGTGATACGGGGTTCCTTCATAAGCCGGATTCAAACGATACTTCGCGTCAAAAATATATTTATACTCATGAGCCGAATCGTTCTTCTTAAGGGTTAAGATGTTATCTGGCCTTTGTCCTACTGTCGGTGTCTTCTCCCCGCTCGGCAACGAGTTGTAATAGAGTGTAAACACTTCTCCATTCCTTGAGTTGCGGTACTTCATCGTGGCATTATGGCCCCTGTCCAATTTAACGAATATACCTGTTCTATCAACCTTAATGATGTCTTGTTGCAAGAGCTCATATTTGCGGCTAAGCAACTCGTGAATCTTTAAGAAACACCAATACTCATATAATTGAGCAAGATCCTTCATCGATAGCCGGAATAAATCGCTTTGAATGGATAGACCCTTCATAAGCATGAGATAGTTTCGGTATACATCTCGATATCCCGGTGCCATCTGAAGCACCAGGGTTACGGTTAACTGGTTCATCTCGCTGACGTTCAGAAAATCCAATTTCAACAACCGCTGTAACTGAGTTTGCATATCGGCTATCTTCCGGGTAAGCTCAGGGTCTTGATACCGCTCCTGATGAGCAAGCCGCGTCTTCATCTCCGATAGCTTCTTGGAGATTCGAACTAGAACCCATCGAATGAATCGATTTTCGTTCGTATCGTAGTTTATCTGTCGCTTTGCTTGCCGCACGTGTGTCGGATAATACCGTTCTCCATTCGCCGGGATAAAACCTAACTTGGAATCTGCCACTAACAGATGAGGATTTCGGTGAAGATAAGCAATCGTATCCTTTGCCGCCTGTCGAGCTCGAGAAGCCTCCGTTATTTTATACTCCTTATGGTGTTTGGAATGAGGAGCCATGCTTATTCGTTCCACCGCTTGAACCAACTGGCGAAATACATGCTGTAGGATCGTAAAGTACTCCGCTAAGCTTTGATTTCGTGTTTCTCGCAGTCCCGTAAGATGATAAGTTTTACGTAAAAAATCAAAAGACAGATTATAAATCTGTTTGTTCACATCATTTAAAATCATTTGGTAGTCCGTTTTATAGTCCATTTTGGACGGGTAGATTTCAATTTGGATACGTAGCGCAGGTTGACCATTCCACCGAATCTCCAACTCCGTTAGACCAACTTCGTTCTGGAATTTCAAAATCCCCGTCAGAAGATTACTCCCCAAAGGTTTGATCGCTTGTCTAAGTTTGACGTTCTCGTGGTAGAAGGCTAGTTCCTCCGTTTGCTTCTTCTCGATAACTAAGGAATACTCCTGAGTCTCAAAGAAAACGGGATAAGAATTAATACCATTGCCCCAATCCATTAACGCATTAATCTCGGGGTTATAAGTTAATACCTGCTCAACATTCATCCGAGAAGTTAAAGACGCCACTTGTAGATGCGCCTGAAGAAGCCTCTGGTCCTCCGTTCGATGTAATTGCATCGATTCAACCGTAGGATGGAACGGCTTTCCCTGCAAAAACAAAGTGAACAAATCCGTTTCTATGCGGAGCAACTCAACCGTCTGATTAGGAGAGCCAATAGGAAGTGAATCCATCTTCCTCTAACCTCCGCAACATGTAAGCAATTTTGCGTGCGCTGTTCGGGTACTTGGCGGATGCCCCTGCCTTCTGACTGATTGCCTCTTGGTACAACTCAGTTGAATCGTCTAAGTAATTATCTGCTGCGATTGTCCGGTCTAGTGCAACTCCCATAAGTTCCAACAACACGCGCTTAACCGAAAGATTGCTTCCTTGTACACGCGGCAAAATCTTCTGAAGAAGCTGTAAATCAAATGCTTCATCTTCTGTCAGAAGTTCAAAGCGTTGGTTATACGCAAGGTAAAAACAAATCGCATCCCGAATCCGGAAGCCGACATGAGAATGGATTTTCTCGAGGATTTCATTGACTTTAACAAGCTTCTCGGTCGCCCTCTTTATAAGTTCCGGCTCATCCTTATAGAGGTCGACTAGCTGCAAATAATCACTTCTCATGAACTCATTTGGCGCTTGAACAACTACTGCGCCTGTATCACTGTTGTCCAAGTCGGGATACTGCTCCAAATTGATATAGTTAAATTCAATTGTGTTGGCGCGATCAAGCACCTTTTTGCTAAAAGGATGCGTCGTCTCGTCCATGTTCACGGTGCCGATCAAGTACACATTATCCGGCAAATGAAGATTGCCATAACGTAGTTGATCCTCTCCTTGTAGAGAGTTCAGGTGGAAAAATGAATTCGTAACGATACGGTCATCGCGCCATTCCTGAGTCTCGATAATGCTGAGTAGATCACTGAAATAATGCTCTACCCTAGCCAAGTTCATTTCGTCCAGGCAGATAAAATATGGCTTTTGTTGATTGCTTGGTTGAGATGCCCCCACAAGAACTTCGGTCAACCGTCCTGGACGGAAGACTCCGGATAGATCCTTATAACCGAGAAGATCGGAAGGGTCGCTCCAGTCTGGTCGTACAGGAATAAGAGTAAATTGGCCGTTTGAGCTCGTTGCTCCTAGCGCTTCAGCAAAAAGTTTAATGAGTTTAGTCTTCCCTGTTCCAGATACACCGGCTAGGATGACGAAGGGTTTGGTTTTTAGGGAGAGGTAAAAGTTTTCTAATAATTTATTGGGAAAAGAGAATCCTTTGTTCTTTATAAAGCTTTGAATAGCCGCTATTCTTTCCGATACGCTCAACGTCACTCTAGTCTTCTCCTCCACTTCTCGTTGCTCTGGAGCTGAGGTGTTATAAAGTCCATTTTCAACATATAGTCTATAGTTCTCTACCATGTTCTGTAGGTCTGAAAGCAACTGCTCATCAGCAGGAATATGATCGCGATCGTATCGTATGTAGGCAACAGTCGATACTTGATAATCTTTACCGAGGCCGCTTGAAGTTAACTCTATCTCTGAATCCTTACGCATTCCCTTAAGTGGTAATTGCGACCTCATTTCTTCCACTTTCCGCTCTAAATAGCGATAGCCTTCTTTCCGTCCAAGCTCTTTAGTCGGCTTTGTAACCCCTTGATTAAACGTCAAATAAACCGAGTTCATATCCTCGGCAAAAAGATACACTATGTATTCCCCGTGTTGAGTTGTTTCTGTAATTCGCTTATCTAATATAGCTATCCAAGGAATAGTCGCCCAATTGCCTTGTCCGACTGATCCCTGGACTCTATAGTTTTCATTAAGAAAGGGCAAAACCTTTATATTGTCCGGGATAGCACGACGTACATAAGTACCGAGTTCGTGATTTGAAAAACTCTCCGCTTTGGCCTGTTGATACTGATTCAGTATATGGGATAACGCGTCTTTAAGGGAAAACGAAGAAGCAGCTAGTTGGTTATTGTAGTCTTCAAGTTCAGTCAGGGCATACTGCTCGAGTTCAATTAATGTAGTATCGTCTAACATCGCCCATATGTGTGGCTTAAATGAGATCTCGTCTTGATTGCATTCAATGATTGAAGATAGAGCATCAATCGGAGTCTTCATCACTATCTTAGCCTGAGCGAGTGTTACTCGATTCCAGTTAGATGCTAATGCAGCAGGTGGCACATCTATCTGAAGACCATGGGCAGATGCTTCTGTGTAATACTTGATGAATAACTCGGCAACCTTATTCAAACTTAACCGTTTGATATTTTGAAGTCTCGACTGCTTAATCATAGCTAGAACGAGTACCATCTTATATGATTTTTGCTTTACTCGAAAAATAGTTGCCAGTTCTTTAGAAAGCGCCATTGTGATCTCTCCAGGTGTTTTTTATTTAATCAGAATTATATTTACTGTTTTTCTCTTCTTCTCTCTAATAAACATAAATAGCGAGAATGCTTGAATCCCTACAAACAGCAAAGCCAAGTCTGTAAATATTACTTCTGCCCATGGAACCATGGAAATCCCAACAATATATAGCCAACGACGCCATCCTAATTTCCTCAAATTATTATCCATCCCTAATGACACTAGTACAAAAATTAAGATGAGTGAAAAGAAGCATGAGAAAAACATTATCACAATTACAAGTCGGGAAAATAAGTCTTGTTCTCGCATAAAATTCGAATAGAAGAAAAGCATGAACACCGTAAATAACCATATCATCATAATTGGACTTAGGGGTCTAATGAGTCTTCTTATCGCATCCATAACATCTGTGGAAGAATCATTTGCTGATAGGGAGTGCTTCTCATTCTCCAACAATTTGACTTCCACTTCGGTAAAGGCAAGTAATGAATACAAATAACCATTATCATTCTGTTTGTAGTAATCACGCATTATCCTACGAACATCATCACTAAAGAATGGACTATATTCACCAAACTTTTCATACAGATTGCTTTTTGCCTGAGTTGTATCTTTCTGGTTTAGAACAGCAGCGATTGCAGCTTCAAGTTTCGAATACATCTCAATTTTCTTATTAATCAAAGCAATTCTGCTCTTAAAATCCTCCTTGTTCATTGTTCTAAACTCTTTATATAACCATACAGAAAATGTCCCAATGATAGTAATGACAAGTACTGCTGTCGAATTAGCTCCTATAAGTTTAGATATAGATTCCCACATAAGTGTTCACCTCTGCTGTCCTCATCCGCGTTTCAATAGAACTATCCCCGTAACTTAATAGATATATAAGACACAATATCTTCTAGGATTCGCCAAATCAGGAGGAAATACCTGCAAAGAAAAGCCGCAGTATATTAGTAATAAGTTAAATTACCTACAGATAATAGGCATATCCTCCCGAATGAATTATAATAATTTGTAATTGTTAGTATCATGTACATAAATTTGATATTTGGAGGTAATGCGGAATGGAGAACTTCGTGGATCAAATCAAAGCTCTATCAAGGAGAATTCAAAAAATCAAAGATAATATTCAAACAGAAGAAGCCACAAAGACTTCTGTTATGTTGCCATTCTTCCAAATTCTCGGATATGACATTTTCAACCCAGAAGAGTTTGTCCCTGAATTTACTGCTGACGTTGGAATTAAAAAGGGGGAGAAGGTTGATTATGCGATTCTACAAGATGGCAAGCCTGTCATATTAATTGAGGCAAAATCGATTCAGGATATCCTTACCAAACACGATTCCCAATTATTCAGATATTTCGGAACAACAACTGCAAAATTTGCTATTCTAACAAATGGAATCATTTATAGGTTTTTCACCGACCTAGATGAGCAAAACAAGATGGATGCAACACCATTCTTTGAGTTCAACTTATTTGATATTAAGGATCATCAACTAATTGAGCTTAGTAAATTCCATAAAGATAAATTTAACATCGAAAACATTAATACTACTGCCGCAGAATTAAGATATACCAATGAAATAAAAAAGTTCCTCAGAACTCAATGGGATATTCCTTCTGATGAATTTGTTTCTTACATTCTTTCTGAAGTTTACTCTGGAAAAAAGACCAAGCAAATCATTGAAAAGTTTAATGGGATTGTAAAGAAATCATTTAAGGAATTTGTTAATGATATGTTGAATGATAAGCTACAATCTGCATTAGCAAATACTAAAGAGCAAGATCTGACTGTCGCTGAAACAGCAGTAAGTCAAGTTGCAGTAGAACCCGAGCAACAAGAAGTTGTCACTACAGCTGAAGAGATTGAAGGATACATTACAGTAAAAGTTTTATTGCAAGAAATTATCGCCCCCGATCGTATTCACTATAGAGATAACTTAAGTTATTTCAACATTCTAATAGATAACAGCATTAGAAAGTGGGTGTGTAGGTTATATTTAAATAATAACAACAAAACAATAACATTTAACGATGAAAATAATACTTCAGTAAAGATTAGCTCTGTGTCGGATATACTTACTTACAAGGAAAAGATTTCTGAAGTGGCTAAGAGATTTTTATAATATTTCATTTGTTACAATTCAGTCTTATAAAAGTATAAGCTAGCTCATTTAGGCTGGTTTTTTCAATGAATGAAAAGTGCAGAGGTTGATTCAGATGCCATGCTTGTTTCTACACCCTACAAAGTGAAGTGAATTCTCTGAAGCATATTCCGAGTACCTTTGCGTGGGCCTCGTAATTTCGCAGACCTGCGCGCGGTCGAACCCCTGTCCTCCTTCGGATCGTTGCAACTCCAACCTTCGTCTTGATCTAACGAAATGCTTTTGCGGGATATTAATTTTTTTCCGCAGAAAAATAAATTCGATGTTACGATAAGTATAAGTGATTAAGCGAACCATCGGCTTCTAGGCGATGGTTCGCTTTTCTACACTACTTGATTAATTTGTCCAAAGTTTAATCAGTAGCTACGTCGGTAAGACAGCCACCTACTAGGAGTACTCGACTGCACCGAGATTGACGCAATTGCCACTATTTTCGCTAATTAAGAGGGGTCAAGCAAGATGTGGAAAAGGAAGTCAATTAATGTCCAAAAACTTGCTAGATTCTCTTTTTATTATATAATTGCTTTCTCTTTTTTAAACTTAGATCATTATTATACTTAATAGATTTAGCAATATTATCAAAATCGCCATATATAGATTCCAGATTTATACCCAAAATATTCAATTCTTCCAAGATAGTTTCATATTGTTCAATTTCAATTATGTAGTCCGGGATTATGGATTGATAATTTAGTATTCCAAAATTATAGGTGGTTTCCACAGAATAAATATATGGCTGATAAATAAATAATCCTCTTTGATTTACTATTCTATCAAATAAATTAGGTGGCTGATAAATAAAGTATATATCTAGTTCTAATAGTAACCTTTCTCCTACCTCATAAGCGATACGTAAAAGGTTAACTAATAGAACGAGATAAATTCTTGCTCCTACATTGGTGGTAAGTTCCCCGATTATTTCAAAATCCTCTAAGTAATATACATCACTATAAGTGAGAGTTTCGTCTTCTATTTCATTTAATAAATAATAATACAGATCCCTTATTGTATTATCAGAATCGTCTTTTATCTTACCTTTATAATTGATCAGGTTGGGTATATCCTCGAATGATTCTCCCTCTTCCTCCCCTTCTTCCAGATCATCATCTTCTGACCCAATTGGTTCTCCATAAAGGTTCATTTTATTATTTATGTAACTACCAATTAAATTATCTATCCATGTTATATACTCAACCTTATTTTTCTCAAAGAGGTATTCCAACTTGGAAAGTATCTTTCTTTGAAATTCCTTATCGAAGCACAAAAGATCGAAAAAATTTTGATTGGGGTAGTCCGTAATCAAATCTGTTATATCAACAAGTCGCTGTTTGCCTAATAAGTATATTTCAGCACTAGTGGAGTTACTGGAAGTTTTACCGCTGCATGCAAAAAATAAAGCAATAAGCGGCGATGTTGTAAAGTCAACCAAGTTTGTTGGCAGGCCGTGATGCTGACAAAATGCTAAAAAATGAACTTTCTCGTCCGATGTGATTCTGCGAATTACTTTGTAGTAGTATTCCTTTTTCATTTCGTCTATATTATAAAAAACGTCCGAATTCCAACCGCCTTTATAAGGCCTGAACCCACTCGCTTCAATTCCATAATAAGCTTCATTTTGACCACGATAAATATATTCGGAAAAATTATTCTCTCTAATAACATCCAAGTATTGAGAAATTGTAGTTACCTTGAATCTTTTCTCCATTTCACAACCCTCGCGACCCATAATACGTACAAACCTGAAGGATCAAATATCGAAAATCAAAGGAAACCAACTACACTATTTTCAGATTAATATACATTATAGCAAAAACCCACAACCTCACGCAGTTGTGGATTTAAATGGTGGATCCGAGGGGAGTTAACCCCCGTCCGAAGACAACACCACAAAGGATTCTACGAGTGTAGTGACAGATTTGTTATCACCCTGATTTGTCTTCTTTTGCAAGCCACAGGCTCTAATAAAACTCTAGTGATTCGATACCATAGTTTTGAGAGCTAAATTCACACTTGAATTTCTCATAGGTCTTCTTTTTCCTAAATAACGTTTTCAACAAACCCCTATTCCGCAAATAATCTAAATAAAATAAGTAAGGAATAAAATCTTCAACGATCCAGTGGTGGGTGTAGTCAACCCTCCATTTAATTAGATTATTGAATCCCTCCATTTTGCTTTGTGACGGTGTAAACCCCGATTTCCAAATAATATCAACATAGTTAGAACCTAAATCTTTAACATGTAGCTCTGCTAATATATCTGCTTTAATTTCACTCAGGTGATTCTTGTACATAATAATTCGGTCTTTTTTGTGAAGATTAAGTGGATGGAATATATCCCACTTAGTCTCACCCCAATAGTGGTCATGTTTTTGTGCAAAGTCCACCATTGATTCCCAAATATATTTAGGTGCTCGCAGTATCCGAAATTCCCCCGGTTGTTCTTCTACAAATTTGGTAGCTCCTATTATACTTAGTAGTTCTTCACGCACTTTTAAATAATTCTTATGAAATCGAGTAATAATTTCGCAAAATTGTTTTACGGTTTCACTATCTGTTACAAATCTATTATTCGGGAGTTTAATTCCTATTTTGTCCCCATCTATGTACCAGATGAAGTTCCGTTTCTCAATTTCATCAGAATCATTATCACCATAAAACAATAAATCCCTTATTGAGTCTTCCTCAAGAGTAATCATACAATCCGACAAACCTGGTTGTTGAAAAAGTATGAGACACGAGAGACTTTGTTCAAAATTGACTGGTATGTAAGCATCAAGTCTAACCCGCCCTAAACCAAATGCATAGTAGCAAACGTGTCTATCTCTTAAAATTGTTTCGTCAATATAGAGGCTTTTATCTTCTTCGACCGATTTAATTAAATTGATTATATTGTTGCCAAATTCAGACTCAAAGAAATGGAGTATCTTCTCTAGTTCCGAAGTATTCTTTTTAGCCATTTCTTTGAATAAATCATTAAGTTCTAGCAAATTGTCAGTCGTGTTAAATTGAAATTCAGGATACTCAAATCGTCTCTTTCTTGTTTTGATTTTGTTCCCAATTATCAAAATGTTTATTTCATCAAATTCTTCGTACAATTTCAAATTTCTGAATTTATATAAGGTCTCTTGTATTTTACCAGAAGTAGAATCAGCAGTTATCTGATAACAAATTCGTCTCTCTTTATCACCGAGATCAATAGCAGGGAAATTCATTTTAATTTTATTCATGTTCATCAAATTTAAATTAAATAACAGATTTAAAAGACCACTAAAAAAGTCTTCACTTCTCTTATTAATGTCAGTGTCCCCAACGTCATTACTAAGCTCAATATAGTACTTAAAAATACTCATATACCCTTTTATCTTATTAAGTAATTCTGATGATTTTAGCGTGTTTTTCTCCTCCTGCACAATTACTTTGGGAAAGATGCTTTGATTTATTCCTTAAAATCACTAATAATATTAAAGCGAATTGCCTTTAGTAATTCGTTGTACAAGTCCATAAACGCAGAAACTTTGCCTACCCACTTTCAGACAATTGATTTAAGTACCTCAAGATCACGTTTCAAAAGCTTCATGAAGTACAGAATGCCTATATTGATCAAGGTATTCGATGATTTTCTAACGTTGCATTACGCATTGCTCTGAAAATATCCATCATCGTATCAATTTTCGCTAATAACCTTCGTTGCTTTTCCAATTCAATCATTCTTTCGATAATCTCTTTGACCTTTCAAGAACAATTCTATTTAGCTAACCTTTATATGTTCAGCATAGTCGGCTCTTCTTTGGTCAGGGCTCAAGCTGGTTCTCTTAGTTACAAACATTCCCTTGGGTACCCCCAACTGGAAGAACCACTCCATTGGTTCATACCAATCAACAATCAGTTCATGCATGATGTCTATTAATGGTTTACCAAGTCTTTGTTCAACTTTCTCTTGATACTCTCTATTTGTTTTCATATTCACTCATTCAATCATAATTTCAAAAGACATAGTGAATCTAGCCTTGAATGTATAATTTTCAAGATTCAAAAATGCCAATCAATTATTACCTAAATTATCTCCAACCATGTTCTTCAACTTGAACGACACTACTACTAATTAGTGCTAACTCTAACCTTTCGCGTTCCTTAGTTGACAATATGACTTTTGTTCGATTCTTTTGACCCGGATAGCCTAGAATACCTTCGAATTGCTGTTTGTCTAGTTTATTTTGAGAGATATATATAGTCTCATACCCAATTAAAAAAGGAAAAGAAACTGATAAGGTTCTAGGAAGCCGATCCCAATAGTATGATACAGCCGTAAACCCTCTAGTTGGCTTTGTTGCGATGGACGGAATAAGCCAATCCCTACCCACTTTTTTAGCCGTCCGAAGTTTTCCTCGACGTATCCATTGGCGAACTGTTGTATCAGTAATGTTATGATTTTTAGCAAACTGCTCTACATTTAAGTAATCACATTTAACACTTAGCAGAGTGAAATTTTCCGAGGACGTTGAAGATGTCATTTCACCATCTTCACTAATCTCAAACTCTTCACAATAGTATAACTTCAAATCAATTCCATCATTACTTTGTTGATAATCGTAGTACCACCAGTCATCGGTAAGTTGAGGAAGACAACAATTTTCGAGAGCATTCTGGAACCTTTTAAATAATTCATACATCTTATTTTTGTATTCTTCCGAGTAATCCTCCTCAGAATTAGGCTCAAACAAGCGCATATAGTTTTCAAAATCTTTTTGAATATCTTCTTTATTGAAGCAATACGTATTTCTAAAAATTCGTAGTTTATCCATCACAGAATCCTCCGTTTTGTATTGTTACGATACAAATAAAGATGACTTCATTGTATTGAAACAATACAAATAGGTCAAGTAAGGACAATTTCTTCCTTCTCTTGAGCACAAGAAATTAGAAACCCCAGAGTCAAATTGGTGTACCCCACCGAGTACGAATGAGCAAAAAAGCGCAGGGCGCTGATGGCCTAATCTAGAGCCGAAGGTTTCCCAAGGATAGCGCGGGCCAGAACAATCCGTTGGCGTTCTCCCCCGGATTTCTCGGGGTTTGTATAGTCGTTTATGATAATGATCTGCTCGTAGGGCTCTAGCATCCTTTTAAAGAGAAGGATATTTAGCCCTTCGTCATCGATAAGGATAGCTTTCACCGCAGCATCTTAGTTGCGATTGGTAATCGCCAGTTTTTCCTCCAAGATTGTTCTTTACAAACGGAGCCAGCCCCAAAAAAAGAACCCCGACCCCCACTAAGGTCAGAGTTCTTATGCCGTATCCCCTCCTTACCCTCACAAACTCCGAACCCAAACCATCATCTCGCCGGGTCCCCGGTTCGCCCAAGCGTAGTACGGGATGAACTTCGCTCGGGTCTCCGACAGCCCCAATCCCGCCTGCTCTTCCTCCCGGTACAGGTCGTCGTTCCACGCTCCGGAGGTTTCCCTAAGCATCGTCCCTTCAATCACTTCAATTCCGCCAAGTAGATCCGGCTCGAATCGGGCGACCAACTCTGCCTCGCGAGGAAGGATCATCCGGTGAAGCTGGGAGCCGTTGTCGGCTTCCTCCAGGCAATAGACGAAGGGGCCTCTTTGAAGCGCGACTTTACCCGCTGTATGCCTAACGTTCGGGTGGCCCTTCATTCTCATGATCGGCATCGCGAAGGCCAAGTCCACCATATCGCCATCCTGCCATAGCCTATCAATCAAGAGATAACCGTCTTCGACAGTAAACTCGCTTATATCATGAGCGACTCCGTTAATCGTGACGTTGAACTGTCCATGGCACCACTCGGGAATCCGCAGGGCCAAGGTGAACAACAGGGCTGCATCCATGGACAGCTCCAAACGTACTTTGCCGTCCCACGCATAGTTGGAGCTCTGGTTGATCTGTACTTGGTCCTGCCCCAGCCTCCATTCGGCCTGTCCGCCGATATAGAGGTGCGTGTACAAGGTTCGATCCTTCGAGGAATAGATGTATCCGCCCAGCGAAGCCAGCAACCTGGCGATATTGGGCGGGCAGCACGCACAGCTGAACCAACCCTGCCGGACCGGCTTCACGTGATCGTAAATATGGTTCTTGCCGCAGGCCTCCGGATGGACTTCCAACGGATTTACATAGAAGAACCGGGTACCGTCTCGGGACATTCCGCTAACGACCGTGTTGTACAGCGCCCGCTCCAGCACGTCGGCATACTCGCTTACCGGTTCGATCTGAAGCATGCGCTGCGCGAAGAAAATCAAGCCGATCGAAGCGCAGGTCTCCGCATAGACGGTGTCGTTCGGCAGATCGTAATCGAACGTGAAGGATTCGCCGTGCTCCATGGAGCCGATGCCGCCCGTGATATACATTCTTCGGGAGACGATGTTGCGCCAGAGCCGCTTGCAAGCGTCTAGCAGAGAAACATCCCCGGACTTGGCCGCCACGTCCGCCATGGCCGTCGCCATGTAGACCGCTCGAACCGCATGACCTTCTGCCGTCTCTTGTTCCCGCACCGGAAGATGAGCTTGGCTGTAAGAAAGGTCGTGGGCCATGTCTAATTGCGGAAAGTGCGTCTTGCCCCCTCTTTTCTCGAACTCGCTTGTGTAGAAATGCGGCTCGGTGCCGCGTTGGTCGAGAAAATATTGGCTTAACTCCAGGTACTTCGGCCTGCCGGTGACTTGGTACAATCGGACGAGCGCAAGCTCGATTTCTTGATGGCCATCGTAGCCTTGCAGCTTGCCCGGCTCTTGGCCGAACACGCTGTCGATATAGTCGGCGAACCGACAGGCGATGTCCAGAATCTTGCTTTTCCCCGTCGCGCTATAGTAAGCAACCGCCGCTTCGATGAGATGGCCGGCGCAATAAAGCTCATGGCATTCGGCCAGATTCGTCCAGCGATTGTCCGGTTCCTTCAAGGTAAAGTAAGTATTGATATAGCCATCCGGCTGTTGGGCTCTGCCGATCAAGTCGACGACGCCGTCCGCTACCTCTTCCAAGTCGGGGTCCGGACCCGAAGCGAGCAGATAACCGACGGCCTCCAACCACTTGGACACGTCGCTGTCCTGGAAGACCATTCCTCCGAACTCTCCGGACTCTTCGCCCGCGGCGATCTTAAGATTCCTTATGGCAAAGCTCGGTTCCGCTTCCGGAACGCGGTCATTCAATGCCTCCCATTGATAGGGAACAACGACATCCCTCACCAAGCGGATATATTCGGACCAGAACGAATCCTCGATCCGGACCTTGTTTAACGGCAAGAACAGGCTCTCGGGGTTGATGCGCGGTATCGGCGTTGTCATCGTATTCTCTCCCTCTTTATATCTTTTTCCATCCTCGCGCTAATTCTTCATTCCGGTCAGGGTGATCCCTTCCACGAAGTACCTTTGACCAATCAGGTAGAAAATGACGCCCGGAGCAAAGGACATGCACGTGGCCGCCATCGTGAGCGACCAGTCCTGCTTTAATTGGCCCCTAAAGTTGGTCAGCCCCAGCGCTATGGTGAATTTATCGCTCGAGTTGATGTAGATCATCTGTTGGAGCAGATCGTTCCATAGCCCGATGAAGATGAACAACGCGACGACGATCATGGCGGGCCGGATGGCCGGGATAATGATGCTGAACAGGATTCGGAAGTACCCGGCTCCGTCGATCGTGGCCGCTTGATCGAGTTCCCTCGGAATCGAGACGATAAACTGCCGGATCAGAAAGATATTAAAAGCGCCGCCGCCGCAGAAATAAGGCAGAATCAAGGGAAGGTAGCTGTCCTGGAGACCCAACCCCCTCGTCCAACCGATATACAGCGGAATGAGAGTCACCATGGCAGGCAGAAGCATCGAACCGACGCAGAGAGCCCAAATGAATTGTTTGCCGCGAAACCGCAGCCTTGCGAACGCATATCCGCACAAGGTCGCCGTGAACGTTCCCGCCAAACAGGACGGAACGATGATAATCATCGTGTTCCAGAGATACTTCCAGAACTTGAATACCTCCAGTGTCTTCTCATAGTTGGAGAACAGCCAGTCTCCCGGGAGGAACGAAGGCGGGTATCGGTAGATCTCGGCATTCGTCATGAGAGACGTGCGGAAGATCCACCAGATCGGAAAAATAACGAGCGCGGCGAAGATAAGGATGACGACGAACGTGATGACGTTTGCCATTCGGGTTTTGCGTTTCTTGCTCTTGAGTCTTCCGTATGCGGCTACGCTCATTTGTCGTCGCCTCCTTCGTTGAAGATCCATCGATTGGACGTCTTGAACAATACGGCGGTGAAGGCCGCAAGAATGGCGAAGATAATAAAGGTAGTCGCGCAGGCATAGCCCAGCTTGTAATTCACGAAGGCTTGGTCGTACATCAGATAAGTCATGAACCGCGAGGAATTGCCCGGGCCGCCGTTGGTTAGAGCCAGAGCCGGCGTAACGACCTGAAGGTTGGCGATCAGGCTCATTAACAAGTTGTAGAAAATAATCGGGGACATGCAGGGCAAGGTGATATGCAGGAAACGCTGCCAGCCGTTCGCGCCGTCCATCTCGGCCGCTTCATGGTAGACGCTCGGAACGTTCTGAAGCCCGGCCAGGAAAATAACGATCAAATTCCCCGCCAGCCAGACCGAGATCAAGGAGAGGGAAGGGACTACATAGCTGGAGTCGGCGATAAAGAGAACTTTGGACAAGCCGATCTCGGAGAGAAGATAGTTGAAGAACCCGAAATTCGCCTCGTACAGCCAGGACCACCCTACGTAGATGGCGGCAGCCGGCAATACATAAGGCACATAGAAGACGGCTCTGAAGAAGCCTCTTGCCGGAATCTTGCGGTTCAACAGCATCGCGATAAAGAGCGAATAAATCATGCTTCCGGCTACGGATAGAAGGGCAAAGTAAATCGTCGCTATAATGGAATCCTTAATATAGGGATCGGTGGTAAACAGCTTGACATAATTGTCGAAGCCGATAAATTCGGGTTTGGCCAGCCCTGTCCAACTCGTCAAGCTGATCCCCAATACGCTAAGAAGGGGCACATAAGTCAGGAAGATCAGCCCGAGGAAGGCAGGAATCAAACAGATATAAGCAACGCGCGCCTCGGCCGAGTAAATCCGGGCACGACGTCTCGACGACTTGCTGACGGTTTCCATAGCTCGCTCCCCACCTCATGTTGAAAGGATGACCGCCGCTGGCACGCTCTCGGCGGTCATCCTTCCTATCTTTTAGTTGTTGCCTGAATGAGCCGCTTTCAGGGCATCCAGATTTTTGGCGATCGCGTCCTTGGCGGTCGTCTTGCCGGTCCAGACGTCCCCAAGAACCGAGCCGAGCAAGGTGTTGAAGTCCGTAGTATGGTTCGTGTAGAACCAGGCAGCAGGTCTCGCTGCGGAAGACCGCGCATAATCGACTACAGCGGACTTGTATTCGTCATACGGAGGGAAGTTCGGATTCTCGACCCACTTGCGGGTGAGGGATTCGTCCGTATACCACTTCTCAAGCGTCGGCATCCAGATTCCCGAGCTGATCAGTCCCCAGTTGTTCTCTTCGGAGTTGTACCACTTGAGCCATTCCATCGCTTCGGCCGGATGCTTGGTTTGGGAGAAGACGACGTTCGCGCCGCCCGTGTTGAGAGTAACCTTATCCTTCATGTAAGGAAGCACGGCAACGCCGTAGTTCAGGCCTTCTTCCTTCGCCGTATTCAAGCTGGTGCCCACGTTCCACGCGCCGTTCGTAGCCATAGCGACCGTTCCGGCGATGATCGTGCGTTGAATGCCATCGTCGGTTTGGCCGACGGACAGCGGAGCGACATGATCCTTCAAGTAGAGATCGGCGACCTTCTGAATCGCTTCGACGCTGGCGTCTTCTCCGATTCTCAATTCGGTACCGTCCGCGGAATAGAAGCCTCCGCCATTGCTGAGCGCCCAAGTCTCCAGCTGCCACGGCAAGTTCTCGACCGATGCGCCGTACTGAACGATGCTATCCTTATCGAAGCCGTCTTCGCCGGGATGTTTGCCCTTCTTGTCGACCGTCAGCTTCTTGGCCGTCGCGACGAATTCGTCCCAGGTCCATGCTTTATCCAGCGCGGATGGAGGATAGGCCACGCCCGCTTTGTCGAACATGTCCTTGTTGTAATAGAGGAGGAGGACTTCATTGGCGGCAGCGTAAGCTAGGGTTTTGCCTTGATACTTATAGGCCAAGCTATCCAGCGGCTTGCTGTCGCTCCCTTCGTACATGGCGCTTACGTCGTTCAGCATGCCCTCGGAGGACCATTGGATGACGCCGTCTTCCTTCAACATTCCCGTGTCCGGCAATTGGCCTCCCGTCGCTTGCGTGTTCAGCTTCGTCATGTAGCTCTCCCAAGGAATCGCGACCACTTCGACTTCGATTCGGTCTTGGGAAGCATTGAACTTATCCGCTACCGCCTGCGTGACGTTCCCTTCTTCCGCGCTGCCCCACATCGAGTAGGTAATCTTGACCTTCTCCTTCTTGGTATCCGTCTTCTCGGGCGTTTTGCTGGCCTCCCCTCCCGATGATGCCGACGAAGAAGGTGCCGAAGATGATGGCGTCGAGGATGCTGTGTTTTTCTCGTTATTTCCGCAGCCTACGACGCTTGATACCAGCAGAACCGAGAGAAGACCTGCCCCGATTGATTTGCTTGCTTTCATTGCCCCGCTCTCCCTTCAAAATTTGCATGAATGATATGTCTAATCGTTCGACTCGCCGCCCCAGAGCTGTCAAGCACGCAAGTTAAACGTTTAGCATCAAGCGCATCATGACCCCTAACCATTTTCGGTATTCGACTATGCCACTGAAGAAAGCGCTTTAAATGTATTTTGCCATGAGTTATGATAAAGGAAAACAGATTTTTCCAACCTAATTTTTAATATTTTCAACCTTTAAAAAGGGACGCTTTCGATTCCAGCCTCCGGAGGAACGAGCATGGACTCTGCGATCTTGCACTTCATCTCCCCGCCCATCCCGTATTTCGTGGATTGCGGTTATGCCTATTACGGGGTAGGCGATTCCCACATCGAACGGGATTGCATAAGAGTATTCGATCTGATCGTCGTCCGCAAAGGGGTTCTCCCGATCGGCGAGAACGGACAATCGTGGGAGATCCAAGAGGGAGAAGGATTTATCCTTCTCCCGAACGGACACCATTACGGCAGCGCTCCCTGCACGACGGATACGGAGATCATATGGATACATTTTCAAACCTACGGCAGTTGGAAGTTGTGCCTGGACATGAACGAATGCATGGGGAACCAGATGGAATTAATCGAGGAACATAAAAGGCTGGCGTATCTCAATCATGCAGACGTCTGCTCCATCTTCCTCCCGAAGCACATGAAGCTGTCATCGAAGGCCATGGAGGTGCTGGAGACCTTCTTCCAGCAGGAGCAGGAGCCGCAATCGCTTCGGAACTGGAAGCGGCAAGCCTCCTTCCAGCTGTTCCTTCAGCATCTGGATCGCGACTTGGCTTCCCCCACGAACGACACCGCGATTCAACTTGCCGACCGGATCGAACTGTTTATCCGTCAGAACTACGCCACCGAAATTACGAATTCCGTGCTGCAGAAGAAGCTGAACTATCACCCCAATTACTTGGCCAAGGCGATGCTCAAGGTATACGGTATGACCCCCATGACCTACCTGCAGTACTACCGTCTCGAACAGTCCAAACGGCTGCTGCTCCAAACTCCTTGGTCGATTGCCCGGATCGCCGAAGAAGTGGGCTTCCATCATGTCTCGCACTATTCTAGCTTCTTCTCCAAGAAAGAAGGCCTCTCTCCTTCGGGATTTCGCAGGAAGTTCGCTAAGCAGCGGTAGGGATCTTGTGACAAATGGCACCCAGCCTGGGTGCCATTCTTCTTCATCCTGCATTCTGACCCCGCTCCAGGTTTCCGCATTTCATGTATAATCAAGGAAAACCATCAGTAGGCTCGGGTAAGGAAGGATCCCTATGAGAAAAGTTATTTATCTTATGGACTGGGGAATATTTGGGCTCCGGTCCTATAATTATATTTTGCTGTTATTTCATATTTTAATGGGGAACGAATATTCGCCTCGATTATTCGTGAACGTCGTCTGGCTCTTGGCGGCCCTTCTTATTCCGATGTTATTCTGGTTTCCGCAGCTAAGGATGAACAAGGAAGGGTTCATCTTGCTTGAACTATTGCTAGGGGGATCTTATTATATTAAATCGTTCATGCAGGCGGATCAGCTGGGGAGTGTCGATTATCTGATTCCGAGTCTTACCATCGGCTACCTATTGACCAGAAAGACGGCCTGGACTTTGCCGGTCCTCTTATTAATGCCCTTTATCAGCATGTTATTCGGAGAAGTGACATGGGATTTGGCGCTCGGTTCGAGCTCGGATAACTTTCTTTTCTGCTTTATCGGGATTTGGGTCAACTTCATTGCCAAAGCCTATCACGAGAAAAATAAATTAGCCAAAGAAATCGATGAACAAAATAAATTGTTAACCCAATATGCTGCCGAGATCGAAAGGATGACTCTGCTGGAGGAACGAAGCCGCATGTCCAAGGAGATGCATGACACGTTGGGACACTCCTTTATTTCCCTTATTATGAGTCTCGATGCTGCTATTGCCCTTCTAGACAAAAATCCAAGTCTAGCCAAAGAGAAATTGATTGGCATTAGGGGGCTGACGGAACAAAACTTGGATGAGATGAGGGACATCGTGCATAAGATGGGGGAGGAAGAGACTATAAGTCTAGTGGACCGAGTCGAGAGACTCGTCAAAGACTTTCGAGAATATACCGGGACGATCATTCGTCTCACGCTGAATGGAACGGAACGCCCCCTTCGTTTCGATGTGCGGCAATCGATCATTCGGGTGATCCAAGAGTCTTTTACGAATGCGCTTAAGCATGGAAAGGCAACGGAAATCGAGTTGAATCTCCGTTTTTCTCCATCGACCTTGCGAGTTTCCATTCAAAATAACGGAAAGCCCTTGGGTGAGATAGAGCATGGGTTCGGCCTGGCAACCATGAAGAATCGGATGGAGATGCTGGGAGGTACCTTTGCAATCTCCGCCTTGGCGGTTACTGGCGTTGAAGTCAGATGCGAAATACCCCTGAAAGGAGATGCGTTGGTTGCCGAAAATTAAAGTACTCATCGTTGATGATCAAGAATTGATTCTTGAAAGTCTAAATATAGTCCTGGAGATGGAAGACGATATCGAGGTTGTGGGGTTGGCTAAGAATGGCGAAGAGGCGATCGACTATTGCGAGAAATCCCAACCGGATATCATCCTCATGGATATCAATATGCCCATTATGAATGGCGTCGTTGCTACGGAGAAGATCAAGCCTCGATTCCCGTTAGCGAAAATTATTATTCTGACTTCGTATAAAGAAGTCGAATATGTTCTTGCGGCGTTAAGCCATGGAGCTGAAGGTTACCTGCTCAAAGCCATCCATCCCAAAAACCTCATCGCCGGCATACGGGTGGTTCACAACGGAGGTACGCTCATATCGCCGGAAATGGCTGACAAAATGATTAAAAGCATGCTGAAAAGCGGGATTTCATCGACTGTGGATACAAACAATGAATTCGGACTTAGCGCCCGCGAGGTCCAAGTTCTTCACAAGCTGGCGTTAGGTCTGCGCAATCAGGATATCGCCAAGGCATTATTTCTTAGCGAAGGTACGGTTAAAAATTACATCTCGAATATTTATTCGAAGTTGAATGTAAAAGGAAGAAGAGAAGCTGCCTATAAGGCTAGGGAAACAGGGATAATAGATCCTTAGGATCTGCTCAAAGCCGACATCATAACGGATGTCGGCTTTTATTTTCCTAAAAGTCATATGACCATGATATGACGAAACGGTACTGCTGACGTATGACTTTTTTAAGGTATCGTATGATTTGCAACCAGCAATTAAATCGATATCCCGTCAGGGGAAGAGGAGCGATCGCCGATCATGAGAAAGACGAATACACCCGTTAATGAAGCGTTTAGAAGGGGGAACCAACCTGCGTTTGTTTCGTTCTTCCGATTCCACCTCGTCTGGATGCTCGCGGGAGCGCTTGGGATTCTCCTCGCCAACGTGACATTCAGCTTGTTATCCGAAGATTTAACAGCCTTAGGCTCCGCCCTACTGACGATTGCCGGAAGCGCCGTTGCCGTCGTTATCTACTGGCTTGCGATGAAATTTCTGGCGCGGCGTTCGGTTCCCGAACTTCCGCTCCAACGGCGTGCGGTACCGGAATTTATTCTCGGCGCTGTCGTCGGCCTTCTCTTTATCATCGTTTCAACAGCCCTCATCGTCTTGTTTGGTGGGTATTCCTTCAAGTGGTCAACCGGCAACGCCAGCTCTGTCGTCTTGCCGGTCATCGCCACATCGCTCGGCGCTGCCTTCGTAGAAGAATTAATCTTTCGGGGGCTTGCCTTTCAAGCCATTGAAAAAATGGGCGGAAGCTTCCTTGCCCTGACCCTAACCTCCCTCTTCTTTGGGATCGCTCACTTAGGCAACCCAGGCGCTACGGTTTGGGGGGGCCTCTCTATTGCCATTGAAGCCGGCGTATTGCTGGGCGCAGCCTTCCTTTGGCGGCGCAATGTTTGGTTTATCATAGGCCTCCATTTCTTCTGGAATACAATAGAGGGACTCTTGGGTATTCCCGTATCGGGCCATCCCTCCTCAGGTCTCTTCACGGTCGAAGTTACGGGCCCGGCCCTTCTCACCGGAGGCAAATTCGGCCTTGAAGCTTCGATAATTCCCGTAATCATCAGTCTGTTGATCGCCATCCCTATGCTGTTTTTTGCTAGCCGCAAAGGGCATTTCCTCTCTCTCCGTCAAGATCCGAAGGGGGAGTGACTATTTCTTCGACTCTTCCTTCTCTAACTCTTCAAGCATTCGTCTCGCTTCGGCAGTAAGAACAAACTCGGTATTCTCGTCGATTCGCATGTCGGCCCATTCGCATCCCTTCCTGACGACTTCGCGGGTGGTCGATAAATCCGGCTCGAACGCCAGAAACTCGCGAATAAGCGTCACCAGATGCCAGCCTTGATACATGAATTCCCGTTCGCTCTTCTCGAATTTCTGATACTCCCGCAAGCTGCAGTTTTTCTCCACGATCTCATCTCCGACGAACTGGAACGCGATCATCTTGCTGAATCGGGAAGGGTACACGTATAAGCAATAGGGGGAGCCCGATCCTTGCAACGGGTAGTTCGCCTTCAAGTCGCTGAAATCATAATTAGCCATTGGTCCCCAGACGTGTTGAAGGAACAGTCTTAACTCTTCCCGGAAAATATCCGCCTTCTTCGCGCTTACCGTTCGATCGATCCATCGATCCACATTGGGATGAATAGATTCCGTCTTCACCGGAATCCGCTCATAGCCGAGCTCGTATTCATGGTCGAGGGCATTATCGCTGCAGCGTATAAGCTGCCCGGACCGATCGAACTCGATATACCCTTGTGTCATTCGGTTCTCATAACAATAGAGGTCGTCGAAGTTGCCCTTGTACGTCATCCAGCCCATGATGGCCTTCGCGTTCTCCGGATGATGGGCATCCAAATAGTCCTTCAGCGGCGCGAACGCCTTGTCCAACCACTTCATCGTGACCTTCTTGGGACTTCCTACCTTCGGATACATAGCTCTTCTCCCCTTATGCGGACGACAAAAAAACACCGTGCATGCGAAGAAATCCCTCCGCGCGCACGGTGCTTCCGTGTCCGAATCGTTTATTGGATATAATTTACCATAATTACAAGTCGATGTATAGACTTAGTAATACCGTAAATCGCTTATAGCACTAAAAACTGCGTTCCGAAACCCTTGCCGGATACATATGCCGCTTCGAGCTCATCCCGATCCCCTTTGTCCAACAAAACCACATTCTCAGGGTACAGCTTCCCTAACAAAGCCCATCGAATAAGTTCATTTCCCCCGGTCGGAATGAAATGAATCCCATCGGCATTCGTCACCAATCCGGAATGCGCGAGAATGACTGACGCCTGATGCAGGCCTATGGATGCGCGCTTCGCGAATGCGACATCGGCATTGCCGTTCCCTTGCGGCCGATAGAGAAAACGATGCCCTCTGAAGAGTTGACCGAGGTCTACCGAGAATTCGCGTCCCTCCACTTCCAGGCTGAAACGCAGCATCGTTCGATCGGAATCCGTAGCCGGCAGCAACCGGGCGACATCCGGTTGTTCGTAATGGCCTTCAGAAAGAAGTAGCGTATCCTCGTTCCCCGGCGTTCCGCTTCCTGCCTCGCTTCGCGGCGCGGCATAATAATCGCCATATTCATAATCGAATGAGATCGAAGGAAAATCCTGCGAGACTTCCGCCTGTATGGTTTGTACCGGATGCCATCTCAGAAGGTACCTCGACGCCATTCCGGCCGATTCGCCTAAGCCTGCCGGCAATACGGTGCCCAGACGATATTGGAAGCCGTATCCGGCTGCCGACAAGCCTGAGCTGACCACGCTTTGCGCATATTGGACAATCGTTTTGTGAGTCAACTTTTTCCCGAGTAAATGGGTTAGGAAGACCTCCCGGGCTGGTTCCAGAAACCGCAGTCCCTTGAATTCCGTATGCTCCTTGACCTCAAAAGGTACTTGCTCCCAATTGGCAAACGGAAGCAAGGCATCCCTCAGCAATACGAATTGGTGCAGGTATTCATTATAGATCTGCATGATCCTCGGGCCGCCCTTTGGTCCCCAAACTTGCCTAATAGCTTCCGGGATCAAGGGATGACCATAGCAGTGACTTCTGAATTCAAGCTTTCCAAGCGTTTCCGGCCCATATTGCGAGAGCACTCTCTTCCGTGAATTAATCTCCCTCGCCCAGCTTACCAATTGTTCGCCTATTCGAACTGCCTGGGCTGTCAGCTCGACGCCGGCTTTATCCTCAAGAGCCAAGGGGCCTAGCGGTAGAGACGACACGCGTCCGGTAATCGCTAAATTGGCCTGAAGGCTGTCCAGCAGCACCGTCGGATCGCCGTTAACCGGTTCGCCCAGCTGAACCAGCATCGCCTCGAGCAGTTTATCGAGCTCCATGACAACCTCTTTCGCCCTATATATACCGCTAGGCAAATTCCAATCCAAGCCCGAGTCCGCTCCCTGCCTGATCGAGTCAGTGGGATATTTTCCGATTAGCGGTTCAATATCGATAACAGATCCCCATACGATGCGCTTATCCTTCAAAGTAAGTTGATATTCCGGCATATTTTTACACCCCATTATAGGTTTTGGATTTCTTAGGATTGTTCGCTTTAAAGACTCCGTACGGATTGGGTATTGCTTCTGAGCGAGAAAGAGTACAACGCAGCAAACAAACTTAGCAGAATACTGATAGCTGCGACCCATCCCAAATCGGTGAGAGAGGTCTGACTGACCACCCATCCGCCTAAACCGGCGCCCACCGCCATTCCAAGCTGAAGCACGGAACTATTGAGTCCCAACGCAAGGCCGGAAGCCTCCGGATTAAGGGAGATGAGGTAATACTGCTGAGCGGGAGTCGTCATCCAAGCGGCTCCGAACCAGATGGCCAGAATAATTAACGCGCTCGCCACTGTAGCGGCTGCCAAAGGGAGTACGGCTAACGCTGCTGCATGGAGAAGCAAGCTGACGAGCAGCGTTCGGACCATCCCCCACTTATCCGCGCCGTAGCCTCCGATACGCGACCCCACGACAGCGAAGAGGCCGCATACGAAGAGCGCCGTGCTGATCAGCGTCGTACTCATGCCAACGGCAGTCTCAAGGAAAGGCGCGATGTATGTAAACATCAATTGATACCCGGTAATCCAGAAAAAGGTGATCGCGAGCCCGCTGACAATGCGACGGTCCTTCAACGCCATCAGCTGGTCCCGAATCCCGATAGGCTTCTGTTCTTCCACCTTCGGCATCCAGGCGGCAATTCCGACAACGGCAAGCACGCTCAATATGGCGATAAGCATGAATACGGGCCGCCATCCCCAGAATTCGCCGATGATGGTTCCGATGGGAGTTCCTGCAACCAAGGCCGTACTGAATCCCATATAAATGATGCCGATGGCATTCCCCTGCTTCTCGGGCGCAACCAGACTGGAGCTAACCATGAGGGCTACCACCGTAAACACGCCTTGGCTGGCAGCCAGAAAAACTCTAGAGAGCATCAATACGGTAAAATTCGGACTGAAGAATGCGATCATATTGCCGACGATGAAAAGAAGAAAGGTAAGCATGAGAAGCCTTTTTCTTTTCATTCTGCCGGTAAGCGAAACCAGGATCGGGGTGCCTACCGCAAAGACAATGGCATATAAGGTCACTAATTGTCCGGCCGTGCCAACGGATACGTTAAAATCATCTCTAATCATTCCCAGGATCCCCATCACGACCATCTCGGCCGTTCCCATGACAAAGCCGCCGAAAGCGAGCAAATAAACAAGTCCCATTTTATTCATTGGTGCTTCTCCTCTATGCAAATTCATTAACTCAATAGATTTATATATATAGAAATATTGAATAAAAAAATAATGTCAATTAGCGACAGCCCGTTCGTTTATTGAAACCTTCTTATTTCAATAGATTAATAAATATCGAAATATAGGTCAAAAAAAGATCAATCAAGAACGGTCTCGACCGCGACATACCGTTTTAGGGTATCTTGATTGAGTTGATAATAATGAAAGGTTCCTTCTTTGCGCGACAGCTTTAATACCCCGCAGTCGGCAAGCTGTTTGAGATGATGCGACAGAGTAGAACCTTTAAAATCCAAATGCTCCTCAATCTCGGTACAGCATAATTCTTTATGCTTGGTTAACAGTTTTACGATGCTTAACCGATTGGGTTCCCCGAGCGCTTTATAGATCTTGACCGTCTCAAGATGAGATTGTTCATTATTCATCGGTTGCCCTCCTTTCATTGGTTTATATTTCTATATATATCGATATATTAAACAATGGAGGTTGCTTTGTCAATGGCGCCTCCGCATTAAAAAGTCCTCTTCCTCCGGACCGGGGCAACTCCAACCTTCGTCTCCACGCAAAAAAACCATCCTCACGCGGATGGTTTTCATGTTGGTGGAGCCGAGGGGAGTTGAACCCCTGTCCGAAGACAACGCCACACAGGCTTCTACGGGTGTAGTCACGGTTTTGATGTCACCCTAGAGGCCCCCCGTAACCGGGTCCCCTTCGGGTCAGCCTGATTGTCTTCTTCAGCTAGCCCCAGGCGGAGACTAGACAGCGTATCCCACTAAAGTTGAGCCCCTATCCCGCCACATGGGCGATGGAAGGTAGAAGCCGCATCACAGGTTATTAAGCTGCGAAAGCGAGTTGTTGTTTTTGGTTGCCAGTTAATTGGCTTTCCGCGTTGGTGAAGCAGACGCAGCCCTACTACCCGCTACCCATGCTCGAACTATCCCCGTCGAATCCAAAAACGGCCCCGAATAATAGGTCGCCACCCGCGTCTTAGGCGGATGAGACGGATTGCGTACCGAACTTGCGGCATACTAAGGATGCGGAACATCAAGTCGGTCGCGACGGCGCTTCTTCCATCGAAGGAATCGGCGGTTCTTGCATGCGGTACTTACTCAGTATAACACGTCCATAACGGAATTACTCTAAGGTGTTGCTGCCAGCGATGGCGATCTCTTCTTACCCTTCCAAGCAGCCGGCTAACCGATTAATAGCTGACCTTCTGCTTCTCCTTGAGAGCCCGCTGGATCTCGCGCTGGGCGTCCTTCTTGGCCGCCGATTCGCGCTTGTCGTAGTTCTTCTTGCCTCGGCCGAGGCCGATCAGGCACTTGGCGTAGCCGTTGCGGGTGTACACCTTCAGCGGCACGATCGTGTAGCCTTCCTGACGGGACAGGCCGTACAGCTTGTTGATTTGTTGCTTGTGCATAAGCAGCTTACGTGCGCGGGTAGGGTCCGACGGGTTGTGCCGGTTGCCCTGCTCGAACGGGCTGATATGCATATTGTGCAGGAAAATCTCGCCGTTCCGAATCGTCGCGAATGCATCGCCCATGTTGGCGCGGCCGCCCCGCAGCGACTTGATCTCGGTGCCGGTGAGCACCATGCCCGCTTCGAAGGTCTCCTCGATGAAGTAGTCGTGGGAGGCCTTCTTGTTCTGCGCGAGCGGCTTGTCGAAGGTGCTGTCCTTCTTGCCCATAATCTAGCTTCATCTCCTTCTTCGCAGTCATCGGTCTCTCATTATATCACGGCAGGCTCCCCCGAAACAACATGGAGCAAGGCAGCTGCCTGAGCGAAAGGGAGAAGAAGCATAATGGGGAAAAAGAAGTACCTGGAGTCGGTCGCCTCTGCGTGCGGATAATCGGGGCTAGGAGGGGCGCACCCAGACGAATGTCGAATCGTTAACGCCCCTGCCTTTATGCCGGATTAACGATTAATGCCGCTAAGCGCCTTGTCGATCAGGGCCATCCGAATATACAGGCCGTTCCGGGCTTGGCGGAAGTACGCGGCGCGAGGGTCGTTGTCAACCGCGTCCGCGATCTCCCCCGCGCGAGGCAGCGGGTGAAGCACGATGGAGTTCTTGTTCATGCGGGACATCAGCTCTTCGTCCACGATGAAGTGGCCGGAAGCCTTCTCGTACTCCTCCAGCGACGGGAACCGTTCCTTCTGGATGCGAGTCTGGTAGAGCACGTCGATCGAGCCCGCCACCGACTCCAGGTCGCCCGTCTCCTCGTAGCGGATCCCTTTCTCGTCCATGTAACGCTTGACGTAACCGGGGATTCGGACATTTTCCGGGGAGATGTAGTAGACCATGACGTTCCTGTAGTTGGCGAGAATGTAGCTCAGCGAGTGGACCGTCCGGCCGTACGCCAGGTCGCCGACCATCGCGATCCGCACTCCGTCCAGCTGGCCGACTTCCTTCTGGATCGTGTACGCGTCGAGCAGGGCTTGAGTCGGGTGCTCTCCCGCTCCGTCGCCCGCGTTGATGACCGGCACGTCCGCCACCGCCGCCGCGCGCTTCGCCGCTCCGATCTCCGTGTGGCGCATGACGATGACGTCGCTGTAGCCGCTGATGATGCGGATCGTATCCTCCAGCGTCTCTCCCTTGATCGCCGACGAGAACTGCGCCGCGTTCTCCGTTCCGATGACGCTTCCTCCCAGGCGGGACATCGCCGCTTCAAAGCTCAGCCTCGTCCGCGTGCTCGCCTCGAAGAACAACGTCGTCATAATGGCGCCCTGATGGCTCCGGTTCCCGCCCGTCCGGACGACCTCTTCCATTCCCTTGGCGGCGACGAACAGCTCGTCTAGCTCCGAACGGCTGAACTGCTTCGCTCCCAGTACGTGATACAGATTCGGGTTCATCTTGTCCCATCCTTTCGTCCGTTGCCTTGACACACCAAGTAATATCCTATCGGATACGCCTCCAAAAGTAAATCGGGAGTTGACCTCCGCAACCCGGCGATTCTCGCGACCTGAGTGAAGAGGAGAGGCGGAATAGCCTTCGTACCAGGATACGTTCGAGCGGCCAGCGGCGGTGCCCCCAATTATCCGTAAAAAAGGAGCCGTCCGGACGAGCCGGCGACCCCTTCTTACGTTACTGTTGCGGTTCTTGCACCTGTGCGACGGGTTTCTTCTTCTTGCGCTTCGGCTTCTTCGCGGCGGAAGGCTCGACTGCTGCCGGTGCCGCGGCCTCTACGGCCGCAGCCGGCTTCTTGCTCTTCTTCTTGCGCGGCTTCGAGCCCTGTTGCGCTTCGGCGCCCGCATCCGGAGCGCCGGCCTTCGGGCCGCCTCCGCGCTTGCCGCCCGCGCCGGAGCCGCGGCGGCCGCCGCCGAACTCGCCGCCGTCGTCATAACGGCGGCGCGCGGTGACCGGCAGACCCCACATGTCGAGTGTCACGCTTTTGCCGCGCGGGACCGCGGGCGGAATGTAATCCGCCGAGTCCTTGTTGACCGGCCCGCCATCGCGCGCCATTGTCGCCTTGATCGGCTTCAGCCGGCCTTCGCCGATGATCTCGCCGCCGCTGAACACCGGCTTCTCCATCGCCGCGCGATCGTACCGGCCGCCTCCGCGAGAGTCGCGGCCGCGCTTCTTGCCGCCGCCGTCGCCGCGGCGGCCTTGCCCTTCGCCGCCCGCCTTAGGCTGTGCGGCGGCGGTACCTCCTGCCGCGCCGCGCGTTGCGCCCGGCGCGGCAATGCCGATGGCGGCCGCGCCGCCAGGGCGCTCACCCGTTCCGTTGCGGCCGGCTTCGCCCCGGCCGCCTTTCTTGCGCTTGCGGTTGCGGCCGCCTACGCGCGATTCCCCGGCGGCGCTTCCCGCTCCGCCCAGCTCGTCCACCACTTCGTTGCCTACGACTTGTCCGTTATCCATTCCTCTTCCCCCACGACGACCGTCACCACGACCGCTATTCTGTCTTTTTCCGCCTCGTCCCGTTCTTTCCCCACGGCCTCCCCGGCCGCCGAACGAAGCCGCGAGATCCCCGCCCCGGACGCCTTTCTTGCGCTTGCCACGCATGACGCCAAGGCCGGCTCCTCTCGCATCGATAAAATTCACCCTGTTCAAGCTGCGCGGATGAATGTCCACCAGCTCGAAGTCGATCGAATACTCCGCCATGTTCACGCGGCCGACCCGGATGCGCACCTCGTCGCCGATCCGGTACACCTTGCTCGTTCGCTCCCCGATGAGCGCCATGTGCAGCTCATGGAAGTGGTAGTAGTCGTCTGACATGTCGCTCAGCCGGATCAGCCCTTCTACCGTGTTGTCCAGCTCGACGAACATGCCGAAGCTGGTCACCCCGCTGATGATGCCGTCGAATTCCTCGCCGACCTTGTCCAGCATGAATTCGGCCTTCTTCAGCTTCTCCGTGTCGCGCTCCGCGTCCACGGCGAGGCGTTCACGCTCCGAGGACTGCTGCGCGATGTCCGGCATGCGGGCGTTCAGCACCTCGAGCCTCTCAGCCGAAAGCATGCCGCCGTTCTCGATTACCTCGCGGATGATCCGATGGATCACGAGGTCCGGATACCGGCGAATCGGAGACGTGAAGTGCGTGTAGAACTCCGCCGCCAGGCCGAAGTGGCCGAGGCTCTGCGCGTCGTACTTCGCCTGCTTCATCGAGCGCAGCATCATCGTGCTGAGAACGGTCTCTTCCTTCGTGTCCTTGATCTCTTCCAATAAGTGCTGGAGAGCCTGAGGATGGACCGAGTTGCCCTTGCCCTTCACCGCGTACCCGAAGTTCGCCGCGAATTGCATGAACGTCATCAGCTTCTCGCTGCTCGGCTCCTCGTGGATCCGGTACAGGAACGGAACCTTGAGCCAATGGAAGTGCTCCGCCACCGTCTCGTTCGCCGCCAGCATGAATTCTTCGATGATCTGCTCCGCGATCGACCGCTCTCTTTTGATAATATCGACCGGTTTGCCTTCGGAATCCACGATAACCTTCGACTCCTGGAAGTCGAAGTCGATCGCCCCGCGCCGCATGCGGCGCCTGCGAAGAGCCATCGCGAGCTCCTCCATCGTCTTGAACGTGTCGACGAGGGGGGCGTAGCGCTCCATCAGCTCCGGATCCTGATCGACCAGGATCTTGCGCACGTTCGTATACGTCATGCGCTCGACGGTGCGGATCACGCTCGTGTAGATGTCGTGGCGAACGACCCGCATCGTGGCCGGATCGAACTCCATGTCGCAGGAGAGCGTCAGCCGGTCCACCTTCGGGTTCAGCGAGCAGATGCCGTTCGACAGCCTGTGCGGCAGCATCGGAATCACGCGGTCGACCAAGTACACGCTTGTCCCGCGATTGTACGCTTCCTCGTCCAATTTGGACTTCTCGCGCACGTAGTAGCCGACATCCGCGATGTGGACGCCCAGCAGCAGATTGCCGTTGTCCAAGCGTTCCACGTTCACCGCATCGTCCAGATCCTTGGCATCTTGGCCGTCGATCGTCACGATCGTGCGGCCGCGCAGATCGCGCCGGCCTTGGGCGACGATCTCCTCTTCCGTGATGGAATCCGGAGCCGCTTCCGCTTCCTTCATGACCTCGTCGGGAAAAGCCTCCGGCAATCCGTGCTTGCGAATAATGCTAAGGATGTCGACGCCGGGATCGTCCTTATGCCCGAGGATCTCGATGATTTCCCCTTCGGCGGCCGATCGGCCTTCCGGATAGCTGACGATGTTCGCGACGACCTTCTGCCCGGTGACCGCTCCGTGGAAGCTCTCCGGCCGGATGAAGATATCCTTGTTGATCCGCTTGTCGTCCGGAACGACGAAGCCGTAGCTCTCGTGGTTCTCGAACACGCCGACGACCTGCGTCACGGAACGCTTCACGATGCGGACGATCTCGCCTTCGAGACGCGAACCGCCATCGCTCTTGGACGTAACCCGTCCGAGCACGATATCTCCGTTCATCGCGCCCTTAAGATCGTTCGCATGGATATACAAGTCCGGATGGTCGGTATCCTCCGGCAGGAGGAACGCGAAGCCCTTCGCATGGGCCTGCAGCCGGCCCCGTATCAGATTCATTCTCTCTGGAACGCCGTAGCGCTCCGTCCGGGTTCTCATGATTTTCCCGTCTTGCTCCAGCTCCGCCAGCATTCTCAGGAATTCCTTGAATTCCGCCGCGTCGCTGATCTCCAAATGCTTCTCGAGCTCTTGGTACGTCATCGGCTTGTACGCGCTCTCGCGCATGAAGCCGAGCAGCTCTTGCTCCGTACACAATGGCACCCGCATCACCTCATCTTGCATCTAGTATATACTCTTTCCCCGTTTGGCAACCGGATGACCCGCTCCTGCCAACATTGCCCATGCGATACCTATACAAAAAAAGCGGGAAGCTCCTGCTTCCCGCTTTCGGTTGGTGATTGATGGAATTAATTTTGCACCACGTAAGCAACGACCAGCGACAGGACGAAGAATCCGACAGCCAGTACGATCGTCGCGCGCTGCAGGAACAGATCCATCCCGCGAGCTTTGGTCTTGCCGAACAGATGCTCAGCGCCGCCGGAGATGGCACCCGACAGACCTGCGCTCTTCCCGCGTTGCAACAAGACGACCAGGATCAGGCCGATCGAGAATAGGATCAGTACGATCTTCAGAGCAATTTCCACTGCTTCCACCTCCTAAAGATAAGACAGCAACCGAAGCATGTTCGGAGATAAGTAGTCTGATAAGCACAAAAAACAGTATTTTCATAATAACATACGACGCTAGTTGTGACAACCTGCCCTGCGCAAAATTCGCCCCGATCCGCTCAGGAATAATGCTCCATCGTCCGTTTCAGCTCGCTTCGAATCTCCTTCAGAAGCTCCGCGGGCTCCTCCACGGTCGCATCCCTTCCGAGACTTGCGAAGAAACGGGCATAGAACGACAGCTCTCCCGCGGGAAGCCGTCCTTCCAGCAGGCCCTCCCCGTCCGGCAGGAGGCTTAGGCAGTCGGTCAGCCAAGACTCCAGCTCGCAGCGCCTGACCCCCTCCGGGGTAAGCCGCACCTTCAGCTCCAAGGCTCCGGCACCTTCTTCGCGCCTTGTCGGGAAGCCGGGCTCGTATTCCTTCCGGTTGCCGAGGTGGCGTCCTTCTAGGTCCATCGGCGGAATGCCCGTGGCATCGGGCTCCGCCGCCTTGATCCGGTCGCAGTGGAACACCCGGACTCCCCGGCGCAGGAAGCAATAGGCCGGGCAATACCACAGGCCGTTGTTCGCGTAGATGCCGATCGGCTGAATGTGCCGGCAGCTCGGCTTCTCCGGTCCGTCCCCGCCGGACTCGTACTCGATCCGAAGCACCCGGCCGTGGATAGCCGCGTCAAGCAGAACGGAGAGATAAGGAGCTTCGAGCTTCCTTCGCGGCGTCACGATGTCGACCCTGTTCTTCATGGCGTCGATCCGGTCTCTCACGTCCCCCGGCATATGAAGATAGAACTTGCCGAGGGCCGAGGAGGACTCGCTCTCGAAGGGCAGGGACACGTAATGGCGCAAGGCGTCCACCGCGAAGAAAATCGACACCGCCTCGCCTTCGGTGAACGCGATCGGAGGCAGCACCCGCTCCCTTACGACCTGGTAGCCTCCGTGGGGACCCGGCTCCGAATAGAGCGGCACCCCTAGCTCGCTCAGCTCTTGAAGATCTCTTAGGATCGTGCGCTTAGAGACGCCGAACTCGTCCGCCAGCTCCTGAACCTTGAACCGCCGCTTGCGGTTGACCGTCATCATCAACTCCATGAGCCGCTTGGACTTCGGCATCTCTTATCGCTCCTTTTGTTCTATATGTAAAATCGCTGAGTTGTTGACGGAATCTGTCACCATTATGCGTTACGATAGGTTCGCAACGCAACCTAACCCATTCGTAAGGAGCGATCTCCCCATGAGCAAATTCCCCGCGCTGTTCTTCCTGATCATGTTCATGATCGGCACGGACACGTTTCTCGTCTCGCCTCTCTTGCCCACCCTGCAGGCCGAATTCGGCGTCTCGACCGATTCCGCCGGGTGGATGCTGAGCGCCTACGCGCTCGGCTCGGCCGTCTTCGCGCTGATCGCCGGCCCCCTGTCCGACGGCTGGAACCGCCGCGTCGTTTTATTGTGCGGCTTGACCGCTTTCTCCGTCTGCACGTTCCTGTGCGGCCTGGCGACCGACTTCTGGACGATGTGCCTGTTCCGCCTGCTCGCCGGCATCAGCGCCGCGTTCACCGCGCCGCAGGTGTGGGCGTCCATCCCGTCCGTCCTGCCGCCGCAGCGCATCGCCCGCACGATGGGCCTCGCCTTCTCGGGACTCGCCGCCTCGCAGGCGTTCGGCGTCCCGATCGGCAGCTGGCTCGCGTCCGGCGGCTGGTCCGTGCCGTTCTGGACGATCGGCTGCGCCTCGCTTCTGCTCGCCGTCTTCGCCTACTTCGCCCTGCCGAGCATGCCGCCGATGCCTTCGCCTTCTTCTTCCGCCGGCGCCTCGACCGGCCTCGGCGCCATTCTGCGCCGCTACGTCCCTCTCGCGCGCAGCGGCAAGGCAAGGGCCGGCTTCCTCGCCTACCTGCTGATCCATCTCGGAAGCGGAGCCGCCTTCGCCTTCTCCGGCAAGTGGCTGGCCGAGGACTTCGGCCTTACGGTCGGCGAGATCGGCACGGCGGTCATCTTCCTCGGACTCGGCAACCTGCTCGGCAGCGCCATAAGCAGCTCCGCCTCGCGGAAGCTCGGCGCCGCGAGAACGGTCGCCGCCGCCATGCTAGGCGCCGCCGCCCTGTACGCGCTGCTTCCCCAGCTGTCGCCGGTGTCCGCCGCAACGGCCGTCTACTTCGCGATCTGCACGCTGCTCGGCATCGTGTTCCCGCTCGTCATGGGCGCGCTCACCTCCCTGAACGCCTCCCTGCGGGGAACGATCTCCAGTCTCGCGAACGCCACCATGAACGGCGCCAACACGCTCGGCGCCTGGCTCGCCGGCCTTATGTTCGTCCATCTCGGCGGCTACTCGGCCATAGGCCTGTTCGCGGCCGTCTGCCTGGCCGCTTCGCTGGCGACGTTTCTCGCGGGCGGCCTGTTCGCCCGGGAGTCTTCGCGTGCCGCATCCGCAGGGCGCCCGGCGTCCAATTGACGCGCAAGAGCAGCCCCACGGTCGATAACGACCGGTTGGGGCTGCTCTTGCATAAGGGTGGGCCATCGGACGAATGAACATGAAATTTCATGTTTATTCGAGTGGAGTAGGACGAAATGGATAATTGTAGATGAAATATCACGCTTATTTGGGACAACCCAGGGTAAAGTGGCAATTTAAGCATGAAAAATCACCTATAAGGCTCCACCGCTCCATTTTCCGCAGACATAAACATGAAAAATCACCTTTAATGCCCTATCGCGCAAAGAAGGGGCTCGACAGCTGCCCTCCGGCATCCGTCGAACCCCTCTCTTCTTTTTACCAGCCGCGCGCCTTGAACCAAGCGTAGTTCAGCTTCGCGCTCTCGAGCGAGCCGACGTCGTAACGTTCCTGCTCGATGATCACGTACTCGACGCCCGTCTCTTCCGCCGCTTGTAGAGCGGAATCCCAGTCGACCGTGCCGCGGCCGATCTCGGTGTCGACGCCGTCTTCCTTGAAGTCCTTCGCGTGGACGACCGGCACTCTTCCTTTATATTTACGCAGGTAAGCCGCAGGGTCCTCGCCGCCGACCTTCACCCAACCCAGGTCGAACTCCGCGAAAACAAGCTCGGGAGACAAACGTTCGAACAGCAGGTCGATCGCCGGAACTCCGTTGATTTTGGCAAATTCGAACGCATGGTTGTGGTAGCCGAACTCCAGGCCGCCCGCCGTCACGATCTCCGCCGCTTCCGTCAGAATCGCGGCCATCTTGGCGACACCTTCCTCGGTCGTGTTCTCTTGCAGCGGATAATAAGGAACGATATAACGCTTCAGGCCAAGCTCTTGCGCGTACTCGAGCTGACGTTTCACTTGGTCGGCGATAGGCTCGGCCAGGTTCAGACCGATGTGAGCGGAATTCGCGTTAAGTCCCGCGTCCGCCAGCGTCGCCTTCAGCTCCTTGGCCGACACTCCGTAGTAGCCCGCGAGTTCCACGTTCTTGTAGCCGATCTCCGCGATTTGGCGGATCGTTCCGAGGTAATCCTTCTCGCACAGGTCGCGTACCGAATACAACTGAATGCCGAATTGGGGTTTAGCCATTGCTATGCACCGCCTTGTTTGATTGGGGCATGATTCCGCGCTGGGCCGCACCGACTGCCGTCCCTAGGTTCGCTTCGCACGCCGTTTCTTATGCCCTCATTATAACGGAATCGTTTTCATAACGAGATAGCGAATTGTGCTTAGTTCTTATGGCATTTGGCGAGTGGAGGATTAGGAGCAAATGCTCGTTGACAGGGGCTAGGGCCGATGCTAATATATTCCTACTAATCCGGTCTGAATTAATTATCCGTACATAGTACATAGGAGGTTTTATCGTATGAAAATCGCCCTTCAAGCTCCGACGACTGGCAAACTGCTGATTGCCGCCGTTCTATCCGCTTCCCTGCTCTTCCCTAGCTATGGCTCGGTCTCGCACGCGGCATCTCCGAATTCGGTCAGCTCCGCTACCTCCGTTTCGGCGGTTGACGTCTCTTCGGCGGAATATTCGGTTTTCCTCCAGGACAAGTTCGGCATCGTGCTTACCGCCCAGCCGACCAAGGGAGAATTCCTTAACGCGTTGGCGAAAGCTCTAGGGCTCGCGCCGTCGGAAGAGGCCGTCTCGTCCAAGGATCTGGAGTCTACGAGCCCTTACTACAACGCGGCCAAGGCCCTTTACCAGAACGGCGTGCTGACCTCGGATACGGTGAACGCGCTCCAGCCGCTGGGCTCCGTCAATGCGGTTCAGATCGCGCTCAAAGCCGCCAACCTGAAGGAGCTGGCGTACACCTACCCGGAAGCCAAGGCCGTCAAAGCCATCGCCAAGCTTCCCGTTAAGTCGTCCGCATTGAGCCTTCAAGCCAAGCAGGAACTGGCCGCCGCCGTCGACACCCAGCTTCTGCCGTCCGCCTACTACTCCGACCTGAAGCCGAACGCCCGCACGACCGCCAGCCTTGCCGCGACGCTGATCGGGAAGGTTCTGAGTTTTCACGGCGAATATAAGCACTACCTCGGCTACGCCAGCGACGCGGATATCTACCTGAAGCTTAACGACGCGTTCGAATCCTCCGTCATCATTAAATCCGAAGAGCTTCAGCAAATCGTCGATACCGCGCTCGAGAAAGACCTGGTGACCGGCTATAACCTGAAGGACTCGAGCTACGACTCGAACTTCGTGGACTCCTTGTCGCTCGTGTACGGGCACTCCGATCCGACGCACGCCCTGCAGCTCATCGGCCTGCTTCGCAGCGAAGGGATCGACGCCAAGGTGCAGCTCGAACCGAAAACGTCCGCCTTCGTCTATCTGAAGGAATGGGGCGACCCGGGCGTATCCGACCTGTACGAGGTGCGTCAAATCGCGAACGGCAACTACATCGAATATGCCAAAGAGTACGACATCGCTTTCGAATTCAACAGCGTTAGCGACAAGAAGCGCTTCAACGACATTATTCTGACGTACGCCAAGAAGAATGAGGACGACCAAAGCGGGCTTTTGGCCGGATCCTGGTGGCAGCCGCTCTACTACTCGCTAACCGCTCTGCCGGACTACGAGGTCATCACCAACAACAAGATCCAGATCGGCCGCTATTACGCGCAGTCCTTCTCCTTGAAAGAGCAGTCCCAGGCGGTTATCGACGGCTTCAAGTCGGTCGATCCATCCGTCACTGTCGAGCACTACGACTTCTGGACGGACGCTCCGTTTTATCGGTATTTGAACGGGGAGTCGGTGTGAGGCTAGGCAAAACCGCAACTTTAGTCAATATTGCCACAACTCCATTGTAGAGTTGTGGTTTTTATTTTCCCGCCTACTCAGATTTTATCCAATCTCATCCAAGTCAATTTCTAATTCAATCGTTCTAAGTTCGGCGCCAATGGAGAAGCTTGCCTTGGTGTAAAGGACCTCGTCACCAGATTGAATTACGAAGGATTTATCCGCATCGAAATGATAGGCTTCTTCTTTGCTAAGAATTTTTTTAATTCCGACAAAACTTGTGACTATTTCAGGCTTTGCAGCGTGACTGCCGATTGCTACTCCGACCATGGGGTCAGCATGGATGATTTCTAGGGATGTCTCCCCCGTATTCACTAATTCCGTATGCACCTTAATCTCCGAATCCGCTGCTTTATCCACTTTTACTCGTAAAGTAATCGAATCAACCGAAGCTTCTTTGACAATTGTATTTGCCTCCTTTTCTTGACAACCCGTTAGAAATAGAAAAAAAACAGGCAAGAGCATGCAAAATCTCTTCATTTTTCTCATGCTTGGGAAATCCTCGAAAAGGGGTATAATTTCACTTTTGTCCTTCCTCCTTTTATGCATATTCGTAACATATTCGTAACATATTGGTACTTATTGCGATACGGGCTAAAGCCTTGTTTCATTCTGCGCATTATGTCGACTCGAGTCGGAAATGGACGGATGCTCTTGTTCTTATTTCGGTGCGGCACCATCCGAATGTCATAAATAGATATAAAGAAGGCTGTCGAGTCAATCTCGACAGCCTGAAGAAAGAGATGCTTCTTGATTCTTTACTTAGTCGCTTCCACGCCAATAGTCACGATCTCGCATGGTCCGATCGGTAAGCTCAGCGAGCCGTCCGCGCCGAGAGCGAGCGCTTCCCCGCGGTTCTCCAACACGTCGCTGCGATAGACCGAGGCGTTCGGCGCCGCGAGCTTAAGCTCGGCGGGCTGCTGCCGCAGGTTGAACCAGCGGAGCATCGCGCCGCCGTCCTTCTCGTTAATCTTAAGCGAGGAGAACGCGAGGCCTTCGCCTTCCCAAGCGTAGGCGGCGCCTACCGGAGCCAGTTGCCCTTGATGAGCGCCAGTCTGAGCGGACGTCCACGGAACTTGGAACTGGTACGCTTCCGCGTAAGCACCGGATACGGCTCCGTCGCCTTCGTGCGGAATGATCATGAGCTCCACTTCATGATCGCCCAGGCATTGCGCTTCCGGCGTCGGGAAAACGCCCCAGTCGCCGAGCTCGGCGACGGAACGAAGCAGCGTGACGGCGATCGTGTTGCGGCCGTCGCGCAGAACCTCGTACTCGTTCAGCCCCTTGTTCGCGATCGTCAGGCCGCGGCTCAAATCCGCTTCGCTCACGTCGACGAACGCTTGCTGGTGCTGAGCGTTGCTCGGGTTTTGCCACTCGGCGGCCGGCTCGTTGTCGCGAACCGCGACCTCGAAGATGGCGTCCGCGCGATGGACGGAGGCCTGCAAATCCGTCGGGAACAGCGCGCGAACGCGGTGGTCCTTCGCCTGGTTGTTGAAGGAAGCGCGCACCGCCACGCCCTTGCCGTCCTTCTCGAGGCTGACGAGAGTGCGGATCGTCAGCGGTACCGTCTCGGCGACGCGCTGCGCCTTGCGCTCGGGGAAGTACACCGCGTATTGCTTCTCTTCTTCGAACAGGGCATCGGCCGAAGCCGGAACCGCCCAGCGGTGAACGATCTCGATCGTCGCGCGGTACACTTCGTCGCAGGCGACGCGAATCTCGGCGGCAAGGCCGCGAGTCGTCAGCGCTTCTTCGCCTTCCGGCTGCTTGTACATGTACTCGTTGCCGATGTCGCCCGTGTCCTCGTAGACGAGCAGATCGCGGTACGCATGGCCGCTGGCGAGATCCGTCACCGTAAGCGTTCCGTCGTCTGCGACTTCGACGCGCAACGTGCCGTTATCCAGCGTGCGCTCGCCGCGAACGATAGAAGCCGCCTCCGGAGCAGCAGCCGAAGCCGCGGAAGCCGACTTCACCCAGGCATACGTTTTCCAGCCAAGAGCCGGAACGTCGGATGCCGCAAAAGTCAGCCGGACCTGGCGAGCCCAGTACGCTTGGCGGAAAGCATCGTCCGGCAGGTCGTAGCCGAACTGCACGCCGAGGTCTTCCACTTTAACCGGAACGGCAGCGCCCTCCGCATCGACCAAGACGCGACCGCCAAGATCAAGAGCCTTCAAACGGGAGATCATCTCTTCCGGAGACAGCCCTTCGCGATAATAGATCCGCCGAACGTCCGCCACGATCGAGATCGTGCCGCCGCGCTTCCAGCCCGTCGTGTTGAAGGCGATGAGCGGAAGGGCTTCCTCTCCGAACCGAGCGAAGCCGGACGTGTCGACGGCGTCCGCGACGAGCTGCTTGCTCTCGTCCACTATCGACTCGGCGACGTGCTTGCTCTTCTCGAAGCGGGTGACCATCTCGCGGTGAACCTCGTCGACGCTGCAGCCGCAGATGCTGTCGTGCGGATGGTTCTGCATGAGCGTTTTCCAGGCGTAGGTGAACAGGTGGTGCGGGTAGCTGTAGCTCCCGAGTGTCGCCTCTTGTCCTTGGCCCTTACCCTGCTCCCCGCGCCCCAAACCATGAGCGATCGCCGCGAGAGGCTCCGCGACCTTCTCCAGCAGAGTTTGCCCGTGCTGGTTCATCTGCTTCAGGTAGACGCGGGCGGACGCCGTGTTGACGAGCGTTCCCCAGCCGTCGGTGCGCTGGCTGCGCAACTCGCCCTTCACGACGGACAAGTGAGCCGGCAGTTCGTCTCCGCCCAGCGCGGCCAAGTAATCGGCGAAGTTCGAATGGACGAAGTCCGTGTCCGGATACAGCTTGCGCGCGACGCGCATCGCTTCCGGCAGATCCGTCTGGATCGGCTGGTGGTCGCAGCCGTTCATATACAGCAGTTGGTTCGTCGAAGCGTACTTCTCCGCGTCGGCCAGCTTGCGGTCCCAGTATTCCTTGGCCGCCGCTTCGTCCGTCGGTACTTCGTTGCCGTTGCTGTACCAGTTCGCGAACAGAATGCCGAGCACGCGGGAGCCGTCCGGTCCTTCCCAGATGAGCTCGGAGTACGAGGACTCGAACTCGGAGTCGGCGACCGTGTTGTTGAAGCCGGTCGGCTTGACTCCGCGGCCGAACACGGCGTTGCCGATGCCGGCCTGCCGCATGATCTGAGGCGCTTGGCCGATATTGCCGAACGTGTCGGGGAAGTAGCCGACCTTCGAGATCGTGCCGTAGCGAGCGGCGTCCTGGTGGCCGATCAACAGGTTGCGAAGGTTCGCCTCGCTGCTCGTCAGGAACGCGTCCTGCAGGATGTACCATGGCCCGATGAAGATACGGTTTTCCTTGATGCGCTGCTCAAGCTCTTCCCTGCGTTCCGGACGAACCTGGAGGTAGTCCTCCAGGATGATCGTCTGGCCGTCGAGGAAAAAGCTCCGGTACTCGTCGTCCCGCTTCAGAGTGTCAAGAAGCGTATCCATCAGGCGGATCAGGCGGACGTGATGCTTCTCGTAAGGCAAATACCATTCCCGGTCCCAGTGGGTGTGGGAGATGATGTGCGCTTTTCTTCTCGTCTGGACTCTGTTCTCCACTCTGTCTCCCCCTTACTTAACCTTAATGTCTACCGAGCGGTAGGAAGCCGCAAGCTTGCCTGCGCCATCCGCCGCGAACAGCACCGAACGCTCTTTCTCAAGCACGAACGAATAAACGGCGCCCGTCGCCGGATCCTTCACTTCGACTTCCGTATCCCAGGCGTATTCCGAGACGAACACGAACAGCGCGCCATCGTCGAAAGCCAGCTTGCGGCCGTAAACGCCCGGCAGCTCGCCGCCCTGGATCCATTCCAGGTCCGGCCCGCAGCCCGCAGCCTTCAGAGCATGCTCGTACAGAGCCGCGATCGGCTCGCTGCGATCATTCAGCTCCAGAGGCAGCCCGCTCCAGATGACGCGGCCCTTGCCGTGGGCAGCTTCAACCAAACGATCCGCCCCTTGAGCAGCCCCAACATTCGCCGGAGACTCCTTGGCCACCTCCGCGATACGTCGTTGCCCATAGCTCACGGACAGTTTCCGTCCGCCAACCTCGATCCGCTCCTCGCGGACCACATTGCCTAGTTTTCTCTCCCCTAATAAACCCGCCAGCCGGTCCGTATGGCGCCAATAAGCGTCGATGCCCGCCGGGCCGGTCAGCACCAGCGTCGCTCCGGTCTCGCCGACGATCGCCAGCAGCTCCGCCATCGCCGAATCGTCGACATTATGCGCCGACGGGAACAGAATGAGCTTGGCGGGAACGTCCCGAAGCGGCTGCAGATCATATTCCGACACGCCGCGGAAAGGCACCTTCAGCTCGTAAGAGAGCACGCGGGTCAGCTTCGTCGTGGCGTCGTAGGCGAGCTTCCGGTTCGAGAAGTCGTTCGAATACGGGAAGACGACCGCGACGTCTTCAAGCCGGCGCCCCTTGAACAGGTCGCGAGTCGCTTCGATGAACGCTCCGAAGTCATAGGACACGTCCGCCTCCGGCTTCTCCGTGCCGTCCGCGCGCAGCGCCCCGATATGGGACTCGTTCGCGTTGTCCATGTAGAAGTTCGTGTTCCAGATCCAGTGAACCGCACCCGCTCCGCCGGTGGCGAACGCGTAAGCGTACTTGCGCTCGAGGATCGAGCGCAGCTCTTCTTCCGAGCGCTTCGCGAGCCCTTCCGGCGTCTCGACGTACATGATGCCCGTCTCCTGAATGAGGTTCGGCTTGTCCGCCGTCTTGGCGAAGATGCCGTCCCACAGAAGCTGGTCGTTCAGCCACCAGGAGTGAACGGTCGTGTAGTCGACCTCGGAGCCGTAGAAGAACGGAGACGGACGCTGCGCGCCGAGCGCCTCGTCCTGCCCGACGGTCACCAGGTGGTCCGGGCACTCTTCCTTGATCGCGTCGGTGAGCTCCTTCGCCCAGCGGTTGTGCATGTCCATCGAGAACAGCACGTAGTCGAGCCAACGCGTGCCCTTCTTGCCTTGATGCATGTCCTGCACGTCGAAGTTGATCTCCTCCGGCTCCGGAATGCGGGCGGCGGCGAAGCTAGGCAGCTCTCCCGGCGTCATGCTCCAGCGTTCCCTCAACAAGTCGATCGAGCCATGGCGCTTCTCCAACCATTCCGCGTAAGCTTCCTGCTCGAAGCGATCCCGCGCCGAACGCGGCCCATTCGAGAAAATGCGAGGCGGATCGAACATCGAAGGCTCGTTGATGAGATCCCAGTCGATGTTCTTCGTGTCCTTGTGCCGGCTGACGATGGAGCGAATGAACCGCTTCTGCGCTTCCAGGCTGCGAGGATCGAGGTAAGGGTTCGTCCCTTCCCACGTCTCCGGAGTGAACGAGAAGAACGTGAACGTCAGCTGCAGGCCGTGCTTCTTCGCCGTCAGGATGAAGGCGTCGATCGAGCGCAGCACTTCTTCGGAAGCGTGGCCGTCCACCTGCATGACGTTGCGGTAGGCGGTCCAGATGCCCGTGCGAATCCAGTTGATGCCCGCGCGGCGCATCTGCGCCATGTCGCGGTCCCAGACGGACACGTTCGGGAGGAAAAGGAACTTGCGCGCCACGTCCGACGTCATGTACGTCATGCCCACGACGGGCAGCGGGCGGCCGTCCTTCTCGAAGTAGTCGCGTCCGGCCTTGACCGGCGTACCTTCGGCGAGCAGCGCGGCGTCGTGCGCCCAGAAGCCCTGGCGGAGGATGCGAACCTCTCCGTCCTCCGATTCGGCGCGGCAGACGACGCGGTAGTAGCCGCTCTTCAAGTCCTGCCAGACCGGAAGGCGCCACAGGCCGAGCGCTTCCGTCACGGTCTCCTCAAGCGGATAGCGAAGGGGCTCCCCCGCGCCGTCCTCCCGGCCGATGCAGATGTCGAACGTCCACTTGCGAGCCTCGCCGCGGCCGAGCTTCTGAGCCTGAAGCGTCAGCATCGGACGCTCGTGAAGCTCGTAAGAAGCGTAGTTCGGCTTCAGCCACAGCTCGGTCACGCCCGCCGAGACGAAGCGAATCCAAGCCTCGAGCGCGTTCAAGCCGCCGCGGGCGGCGAAGTCCGCGCCCAGAGGGTGGTTCACGAACAGCCAGCGGCCGCCGGCGAAGTCGCCCTTCGTGTTCTCCCAGAGAACGACCGGAGCGGCGACCTCGCGGCCTTCCGCCGTAACTCCCTTCAGAAGCGGATACACATGCGCGTCCATCGGGCCCGCCGAGCCCATCTGGTGCGGCAGGTCGCTGGATTTCGTCACGTGCGGAACGAGGTTCCACGTATCCGAAGCATCAAGCAGCGTCTCGCTTCCGCCGAACAAAGGAATCTCGTCATTCGCCTTCAACCCGACTACCCGCTCCACTTGAACCGGCAGCATCTCGTGAATGCGGAGATGGCGGTAGTACGCGGTCTGATCGACCTCGATCTTCCAATCTCCGCCTTCTTGGCGAACCGGGCTGCGGAACGGAGCTCCGCCCGCGCTGATCAGGCCGCCGCCGCGCTTCAGGTAAGCGAGAATGTCCTCCCAAGCCGTTACGGGAAAGTACGGGGCATGCAAGGTAACGAAGCTGCCCCCTTCCGCCCCCGTAAGGCTATCGCCCAACTCGACCGCGCCGACGACCAAGCCCAGCTCCTTCAACCGCTCCAGTTCGGACGCGCTCAGGACGGGAGCCCCGGGGAAAGCGGCATCGTAGAAAATAATATTTTTAGCCATCGAGCAAACCATCCTTCATCGCCTTATAGACAAGCTGGGAGAAGAGACTGTTGGACCAAGCGAACCACTTGCGGGTGAACACGGCCGGATCGTCCGCGTGGAAGCCTTCGTGCATGAAGCCGGTATCCGCGTCGGTCGACTCCAGCATCGCGATCATTTCGAGCTTCTCCTCAGCGGTAGAAGCGGTCAGTCCCTGCATGGACAGGGCCATGTGCCAGATGTAGTCCGGCGGCGTGTGGGGGCTTCCGATGCCCTTGGCCACCTTGCCCTCGTAGTAGAACGGATTCTCCTTGCTCAGCGCGAAGCGGCGCGTGTTCTGGTAGATCGGATCGTCCGCGGACACGTAGCCCAGGTACGGAATGGACATCAGGCCCGGCGTGCCGGCGTCGTCCATCAGGCAGTAGTTGCCGTAGCCGTCCGTCTCGTACGCGTAGATCGGCCCGAACTCGGGGTGACGGTAGATGCCGTACAGGCGGATGCCGTAATCGATCTCCAGCTCCAGCTCCTTCAATTCGGCGAGCAGCGCCATATCGCGGAAAACCCACTCGGCGAATTCCTGCATGTGGCGGATAATCACGACGGCGAACATGTTGCCCGGAATGTTGTAGTGGAAGTCGCACGCGTCGTCGCTCGAGCGGAAGCCCGACCAGACCATGCCCGTGTAATTGACCGGCATGCCGAGTCCGCCGTTGCGCAGGGAGTCGTGGATAATGCCGTTGTTGCGCGTAAAGCGGTACGGCGACTTCTCGAAGTGGCGTTGTTCGGTTTTGAACAAGTCGATGATGACGCGCATCGCTTCCTTGAAGCCCGCATCGAAAATATCCGCGCGGCCGGTCTCCTTCCAGTAATGGTAAGCGAGACGGATCGGGAAGCAGAGCGAGTCGATCTCGAACTTGCGCTCCCACACCCACGGGGACATCTCGGTCTCGTCGGTCGTGTTCCAGTGCCAGTCGTTCGCGGATTCGTTGAACGCGTTGGCGTACGGGTCGATCTTGATGTATTCCGTATGGCGACGGATCAGGCCGGCGATGATGCGCTGCAGATCGGCGTCGTCCTTGGCGTGCGGCACGTAGTGAATCACTTGCTCGACCGAGTCGCGCAGCCAGGAGGCCGGGATGTCGCCGGTGATGACGAACGTCGTGCCGTCGTTCAGCAGCTTCGTGGTCGTCTCCAGGGTGTTCGGGAAGCAGTTCTTGAAAAGCCGGAGAAGCTTAGGCCGATGAGCCAGACGGGTCTCGGCTTCTTTCAGCACCTCTTGGATCGCTTTGGGCAGCTCCAGGCGCGGCATGTCGATTTTGGGCAGTCGGAATTGTTCCATGGTTTTGGGCTCTCCACCTTTGTCGAAGATCCGGCGAACGGGGAGGCGGACGGCATCGGATGGTTGTGTCAGGATCCGGTTGTCGTCCGCCCATTGCGTCTCGTCGGTCTTGCTATCATTAATGGCCTTGGAGGTTAACGGCCTTTGAATTTAACGGTTTTAATCTCGTACGGCGAGAAGCTCAGCTCGATCGTTCTATTCTTCGACTCGATCGGCCCCAGCTCCTCCTCGAGCGCATTCGAGACGAAGGCGCTCTCGAACGGCCGAGGCCAGGTCAGCTTGGCGCGGCCCCGTCCGCCGGACGATTCGTAGAAGCGAAGCACGATGCCGTCGCCGTCCTCGGCAGGCTTGACCGTGTCGAGCACGACGTGCTCGCTCTCGAACGGCAGGAGCGCTCCGACCGCAGGCAGCAGCTCGTCCGCCGACAGATCGTCTTTCCGGGGGTGCGCCTTCAAGACGACGGCGTCCGCGTTGAGCTCGGCCGCGCTGCGAACCGTGTTCGCGATCCGCCAATCTCCCTCGTGAGGGTAGAGCGAATACGTGAAGACGTGCTCGCCCAGATCGGCCGTGTCGTCCGGCCACTTCGGCGCGCGGAGCAGCGACAGGCGAAGCGTCGTGCCCTGAACGTCGTAGCCGTATTTGCAGTCGTTCATGAGGCTGACGCCGTACCCGTGCTCGGACACGTCCGCGAAGCGATGGCCGCACACCTCGTACTGCGCCTGCTCCCAGCTCGTGTTGCGGTGAGTCGGACGCTCCAGCGCCCCGAACGGAATCTCGTAGGTCGCCTTGCTCGCGACGACGTCGATCGGGAAGCCGACCTTGAGCAGCTTGTTATCTTCGTTCCAGGAGACTCGAGTCTGGAAGTCGATTCTCTTGTCATGGCGATAGAAGCGGAGCTCTTGTTCGATCTCCGACCGATGGACCTTCCAGCGGAAGCGCAGGATATCCATCGTCTCCCCTTGCAGGACGACGCTCTTCTCGAGCAGCTCCGCCTCTCCGGCGCGCTGCTTCTCGTAGCGGTCGTCGATGTCCCACGCGTCCCACAGCGTCGGACGGTCGTGATAGAAGTGGAAGCGGTTCGCCGCTTCTCCCGGCTTCACGATCTCGCGCCCGGCCTCCTTGTCGAAGAGGCCGACGATTTCTCCCCGCTCGTTGAAGCGGACGAGGTAGCGGTCCGTCTCCCAGCGTTCTCCGAGTGCCTGTCCCGCGGCAGCCGCCGTTGCGCTCTTCGAACCAACCGCTTCGCCGCCGTTCGCCCCGCTCTCCCGGCGAACCGCAATGGTCTTGTAGCCGAACGCAGGCACGTCCGGCACGAGCACCGCGAGGCCGCCCGTCCCGAAGGCGTCGCTTGCGAGACGGTTGCCTTCGGAGTCGTAAGCGGCAACCCCTTCTCCCGCGTCCGTCAGCTCGATCAGAACGTCCCGCTTCCAGCCGAGGCTGTTGAAGACGACGTACGGCGTTCCTTCCCGCGCCGAATCCGATGCCGACGACGCGTCGATCCTGTCGACGAGAAGCGGCAGCACGGCTTTCAGGCTCGAGCTTCCGTAAGCTTCGATCTCCTTGTACTCCTTCTCCGAGGTCCGGTACGCTTCCGGAATCGCGGAGCCGGGAATGATGTCGTGGAATTGGTTCAGCAGGATGAGCTTCCATCCCTCATGCAGCCGCCCGCGCAGCTCCTTCTCCGCTTCCGCGTTTAAGCTCGGAAGAGCAAGGGCCATCCACAGCTCGGCTTCGCGGTACAGCAGCTCCGCTTTGCGGTTGCTGCGCTTGTTCCGCCCATGCGTCGTGTAGGTGCCGCGGTGCAGCTCCAGGTACAAGTCGCCGTGCCAGGAAGGCAGCGAATCCCGGCTCTTCCCGGTTCCCTCGAAGAAGTCGGCCGCCGTGCCGTACCGGTTCGCCGGTTGGCCGACCATGAGCTCGGAGCGGTCGACGTATTCGATCATCTCGCGGGTCACCCCGCCGCCTCCGTCGCCGTGGCCGTACAGCAGCATCTGCTCGGGATGAACGGATTTCTGGCGGTAAGACTGCCAATGGTCGTGAATGTCCTTCGGCAGCGTGTGCTCGTTGACGCCGTGATTCAGGTAAGACAGAATCGGCGTGCCGTCGATGCCGACCCAATGGAACAGGTCGTGCGGGAAGACGTTCGTGTCGTTCCAGCCGAGCTTCGTCGTCATGAAGTATTCGATGCCGCCGTGCTTCAGAATCTGGGGCAGCGACGCGCAATAGCCGAACGTGTCGGGCAGCCATTCGATCTTCGAGACAAGGCCGAACTCCTCTTGGTAGAAGCGCTGGCCGTACAGCATCTGGCGGATGAGCGACTCCCCGCTCGGGATGTTCAGGTCCGGCTCCACCCACATGCCGCCGACGAGCTCGACGCGGCCTTCCTTGATTCTCTCCTTGATCCGGCCATACAGCTCGGGATCGTTCTCCTTCAGGAACTCGAACAGGAGCGGCTGGCTCTGCGAGTACTTGAAGTCGGGATATTCCCTCATGAGGGCATCAACTGTCGAAAATGTCCGGCTCGCCTTGCGAACCGTCTCCCGCACCGGCCACAGCCAGGCGATGTCGATATGGGATTGGCCGACCATCCGGATCAGGCCTTCGGCGTTGCCGCCGACCTGGCGAACGTCTTCCGCAAGCTTCTCTTCGATCCGCTTAAGCCCGCCGCCTTCGCGAATCTCGCTCTCTTCCATGCCGACGAACGAGTCCATCGCGCGGAACAAAGCCTCGAACAGACGCGTCCGGCGAAGGTCCGATTCCGGCAGCAGCAGCGCCGAATCGCGCACGATCGTCGCCGCGTACATCAGGCTTTGCGCGGCGCCGTTCGCTTGGACGAGCTCGCTGCGAACGCCCGAGATCGGCGGCTGGATGACCGCTTGGCGGTTCAGCGGATCGTTCGGCTCCGGAATCGGATCGTACAGCTCGATCTCGAGCTCCGGGGAGCTTCCAATCTTCGCGGCGTCCAGGAGAGCGAACGTATGGTTGCGGTCGAGTCCCGCCCACGACGCCCCGTTCACCCGCAGCAGCCCTTCGCCGCCGGACTCGAAGACGAGCCCGATCGGACCTGCCGCAGCCTTCCATTCCGAAGGAATGTTCAGCTTCGTCCGGAAGAAATACGTCGTGCCCTGCTTGCTCGGGAACGGAACGGTTCCGAGCCCCGCTCCTTCGTCGCCGTCGGTCAAGCCCGGCCTGTCGATCGCGCCGAGCTCCTCGTACTCGCCTGGCAGAACATAGTATTTCTTCTCGATAGACCAATCGCGAATCGCCCGCCGCTCGAGCCACTGGACATCGGCCAGCTCTCGAATGAAGCGATTGACTCTCTCCAGCATCGGGTTCATCGCCCTGCCTCCTTCTCCACGAGAAGCTCCGCTTCAAGCGTCTCGACCGAGCTGCCGCCGACAAGGATCCGGAACGCGCCCGGCTCGACGACTCTCTCGTAGTTCTCGCCGACGTACTCCAGCTCGGCGGCCCCGACCCGGAACGCGACGGTCTTCGTCTCTCCCGGCGCCAGCTCGATCTTGCGGAAGCCCTTCAGCTCCCGCTCCGGACGGGTGTACGCGCTCGCCCGGTCGGAGATATATAATTGAACGACTTCCGAGCCGGCGCGCTCTCCCGCGTTCGTCACGTCCACCGTGACGGTCGCTTCGCCGTCCGTTCCGATGACGCCGGTCGAAACCTTCAAATTGTCGTAACGATATTCCGTATAGCTAAGCCCGAAGCCGAACGGATACTGCGGCCGGGAATCGGCCTCCAGGTACCTCTTGCCTCTGGAACGCTTGCCGTTGTAGAACACCGGAAGCTGCCCGACGTGCTTCGGAATCGAGATCGTCAGCCGTCCCGAAGGATTCGCGTCGCCGAACAGCAGGTCGGCGATTGCGTGGCCGCCCTCTTGGCCTGGGTACCAGGCTTCGAGAATGGCGTCCGCGCGCTCGTCGATCCAAGGCTCGGCGATCGGCCGTCCGTTGACGTAGACGACGATCAGCTTCTTGCCCAGCTTATGAATCTCTTGGATCAGCTCAAGCTGGACGCCCGACAGGCGAAGCGACAGGCGGTCGATGCCTTCGCCGCAGTCCATGTCGTTCCAGGAGTCCCCCGTCACGAGAGAAGCCCCGGTGCGAAGGTCGATCGTCCCTTCGCCGAAGTCCCGGGCGCTGGAGCCGCCGACGACCATCACGATCGTGTCGGCCTTGGCCGCCGTCTCCAGCGCGAACGGGAACCCTTCGCGGTCCTCGCCGCGAATGCGGCAGCCCGGCGCGTACAGCACGCGACCCGGCTCGTCCGCGAAACGAGCCTGCAGGCCCGCGAGAACCGTCGCGACCCGGCCCGCCGGCTGCGGCGACGTGTAGTCGCCGAGCTGGTTATAGCCGTTGTCCGCGTTCGGCCCGATGACCGCGATGACGCCGCAGTCGTCCGCCGACAGCGGCAGCGCCGCTCCTTCGTTCTTCAGCAGCACCGCGCCTTCCGCCGCGAGCTGCCGCGCCAGCTTCCGGTGCTCCTCGCTTCCGATGAGCTCCCCGGCGAGCCGGGCGTTCCCGTAAGGCTGCTCGAACAATCCCAGCCGGAACTTGAGCGTCAGCACCCGGCGAGCCGCCCGGTCGAGCGCCTCCAGGTTCAACTTCCCGGCTGCGGCCGCATTCAACAGATGCTTGCCGAACATCTCGCCCGACATCTCCATGTCGATGCCGGCCTCGAGCGACCGCGCGGCCGCTTCCTGGCCGTCCTCGGCGATGTCGTGCCCGGCCGCCAGCATGTCGATCGCGCCGCAGTCGGTGATGATCATGCCGTCGAAGCCCCATTCGCCGACGAGAATGTCGTCCAAGAGCTTCTTGTTCACCGTGCACGGAACGCCGTCGATCTCGTTATAAGCCGGCATGATCGAGGCCGCGCCCGCTTCCACCGCCTTGCGGAACGGATGCAGGTCGACCTCGAGCAGCTCGCGCCAGCCCATGTGCACCGGCCCGGCGTTGCGCCCGCCTTCCGAGCTGCCGTAGCCGACGTAGTGCTTCAGCGTCACGGCCACGCTGTCCTCGGAGGCCAGCGACTGCCCTTGCATTCCTTCGACGGCGGCGACCGCCATCTCGCCGATCAGATAAGGGTCCTCGCCGAAGCATTCCTCCGTCCGCCCCCAGCGAGGGTCGCGGACGACGTCGAGCACCGGCGAGTACGTGACCGCGCCGCCTTGGGCGCGCGTCTCCTTCGCGACCGCGCGGCACATCTCGCGGTACAGGTCGACGTTCCACGAGCTGCCGATCACGAGCGGCACCGGATAAACCGTGCCGCCGATCGCCATGTGCCCATGCGAGCATTCCTCTCCGATCAGGAGCGGAATGCCCAATCGCGAATTCTCGATCGCGTAGCGCTGGATCTCGTTCACCGCGTCCGCGCCTTCGGCAGGCGACAGCCCGGTCTCGAGGGTGACGCCGGTCCACGGGTCCGCGCGAAGCGTTCCGTACAACGCGCCGACTCCTCCGCGCTTCACCTGCTCTTTGAACGAATCCGTCAGCTCGATTTTCCCGTCTCTATGATCATAGGCCTGCCAGCCGAACGGTTGGATCAACTGGCCGACCTTCTCTTCCGTCGTCATCTGCCGAAGCAGCAGCTCCGCCCGTTCCTCGGGCGACTTCGAAGCGTCTCTATAGTCCACTCTCTCACCCTTCTCTCTCGGCGCCGACGCGCGATATTTCGCACATTCTTCCTCTTCTTGCGATCTGATTCTCGGTCTCACGATCAAATCCGGTGCCGATTCCCCTCTTACGGACATCCAGTCCGGTAGGGCGGCTAAATGGCGTCCTTCGATTTCTAACGGACATAGGAACCCCTTAGAAGGACGTAAACGCCTCTTTTAAGCAAAAACGGGTCGCTAACGGACTGGATGTCCGTAAAACTTCCAGAACTTGTTTTCCGGGCCTTTAAGCGTCGCTTGTGTCCGTTATGTGGCGTAACATGGCCTGCGATCCCGCAATGCCCCCATGGGGGGCCCCGGGCTCGCGCCCGGGAAACCGCTTATGTCTCGACCTTATTCCTTAACCGATCCGACCGTCAAGCCTTGCACGAAGTAACGCTGGAAGAACGGATAAGCGAAGATGATCGGCAGCGTCGCCAAGACGACCATCGCCATCCGGGCCGTATCCTGAGGCATCGAAGCGAGAGCTTCGAGGCTGACCGCGCTGTTGAGCGAGTTCTGCTGAATGAACTGCATGCTCGATTCTATTCTCATAAGCATCGATTGCAAGGGAACCAAATTCGGGTTTTCGATATACAGCAGAGCGTTAAACCAGTCGTTCCAATAACCCAGAGTGCTGAACAGGCCGATCGTCGCGAGACCCGGGAGCGACAGCGGAAGCACGAGGCGGATGAAGATCTTGAACTCGCCCGCGCCGTCGATCTTGCCCGATTCGATGATCGCGTCGGGAATGCCCGTAATGTAGAAGGTACGCAGAATCATAATGTAGAAGGCGTTCATCGCCATTGGCAGAATCAGCGCCCAGATGTTGTCTTTCAGATGAAGCAGCTGCGTGACGACGATGTAGGTCGGGATCATCCCGCCGTTGAACAGCATCGTGAACACGGCAAAAAGATTGAAGAATCTCCGGTAGGCGAAGCTCTTGCGGGATACGGCGTAAGCATACAGCGCGATCATTACCAGGCTGACGAGCGTGCCGACGACCGTCACCAGAATCGTCACCCCATAAGAGCGCAGCAGCGTATCGCCGGTTTGGAAAATATATTCGTAGGCTTCAAAGCTCCACTTCTCCGGAATGATCCGATATCCGTTGGTAGCGAGCGCCTTCTCGTCGGTAAACGAGATGATCAGCACGAAAACGAACGGGAACACGCAAAGGAACGAGAAAAGAGTGGCGAGAATGTTAAATAGGACATTCCAGCCTTTCGTTATTTGGTGAAAATCGCGTTTTTTCTTGGTTGCAGTTGCAGTGGACAACGTATAGCCCTCCTTTCTTAGGTGTAGGAATTAGAACAGCGCGCTATCTTTGTCTAGCTTGCGCACGGCAAAGTTGGACACCATGACGAGCACGAAGCCGACCACAGATTGGTACAAGCCGGCCGCGGTGCTCATGCCGATCTCGCCCGTCACCTTGAAACCGCGGTAGACGTACGTATCGATGACGTTCGTCACGGAGTAGAGCGTACCGGAGTCCCGAGGCACATTGTAGAAGAGACCGAAGTCTGCGTAGAAAATTTTGCCAACTGCCAGCAGCGTCATGATGATGATAATCGGCTTGAGCAGAGGGAGCGTGATGTTGCGAACCTGCTGCAGCTTGCTCGCTCCGTCGATCATCGCCGCTTCGTACAGCGACCTGTCGATGCCGAGGATGGATGCCAGATAAACGACGCTGCTGTAGCCGATCGATTTCCAAAGATAGACAAAGATCAGGATATACGGCCAATAGGTCGGATCCGAATACCATTGCATCGAATCGACCCCGAAGTATCCGAGTATATGATTCAGCAATCCGCGGTCCATGCTCAGGAAGCTGAACGCGAAGTAGCCGACGATGACCCAAGACAGGAAGTACGGCAGGAACATGCTCGTCTGATAGAGCTTCGCCAATCTTTTGTTCACCAGCTCCGAGAGGAGGATGGCAAGGCCGACGGAGAAGACGAGTCCGAGGAAAATAAACGCGATATTGTACAGAAGCGTATTGCGGGTAATCGTAAAGGCGGCATCGGTGTTGAACAGGAATTTGAAGTTGTCCCAGCCGACGAATTTGCTATTAATCAGACTGTTCCAGAAGCCGCCCCTGAACCGATACTCTTTGAACGCGGCAATCGTGCCGAACAGCGGCAGATAGGAAAAGAAGAGGAACCATAAGGCCCCCGGTAGTACCATAAGCAGCAAGACCTTGTTGCGGTTGAAGCGGCGGAAGAATGAGCCTGCCATCGCGAGTAATCCCCTCCTGGAAGTAAAAAAAGATCGGGCGAACGCAGCCCGCCCGATCTTTTTCTTTGTCAATTAGCTTACTTGTTCGCGGCTACCCAAGCGTCCAATTGGCTTTGCGCTTCGGCGATAACCTTGTCCATGCCGGCTTTCTTGAACTCGTCGATCGCCTTAGGCAGGAACGTGGCCGGGTCGACGGTACCGGTCATCAGGGATGCCCAGAACTGCTCCTTCACGTTCTGAACGGCCGTCATCTCGGTCGCTACCTTCGTGCTGTCGAAGTTGAAGCCGAGGATCGGGGAAGCCTTGCCTTCGGAGTTGAACTTCTTGAACTGATCCCACTTGTCGTCCGGGTCGCCTTCGTTCAGGTAGAGCAGCATGTTGTTGCCCAGCGAGTAGGACGGCATGTTGTAGTTCTGGGAAGCGTCCAGGTTCTTGATGTGCAGGTCGTCGATCTTCTCGTAGTGAGTGCCTTCGATGCCGGAGTCGACCATGTTGCGGAGAACCGGATCGGTGTTCAGCAGGTTCAGGAACTCCATCGCCTTCTCCGGATGCTCGGAGTTGGCGGAGATAGCCATGATCGAGCCTTGGACCGACGTGTTCGTGATGATCGCGTCGCTCGCCGGAGTCGTGGTGACCGGGTAGCCGTAGGAAGCGGACCAGAGGTTCTCCGCCAGCGGCTGGGTTTGCGCGCGGTCCAGCAGCCACTTGCCGGACGTCGTCAGGTCGCTCGTCGAGCCCGTCGTCGCCGCTTCAGGCGCGATATATCCCGCCATGTAGTACTTGTGCATCGTCTCGAGCGCGCTCTTCATCTCGTCCGTCTCGAGGATGTTGACGACCTTCATGTCCGAGCCGTCCAGCTTGACGGCCATCGGCATGTTCGTTACGAGGTAGTCGTAAGGAACGTAAGGAACGAAGTTCTTGTCCATTCCGAACGGAGTCACTTCCGACTCTTTCTCCTTGATGGTCTTCAGCAGCGGCTCGAGGCTCTCCAGGGTGCGGATGCCGGACGTATCCAGCTGGTACTTGTCCACGAGGTTCTTGTTGAAGCGCCATACCTCAAGCTGCGGAAGCTCCTTGTTGGCCGGAATGCCGTAGTTGTGGCCGTCGACCTTGGAGCCGCTCAGGAAGCCCGGATCGATCGTGTCCTTGATGCCCTGTCCGTATTTGTCAAGGAGCTCGTCCAGCTCGAGGAACGCTCCCTTGCGCGCGTTTTGCACGTAATCGAAGCCGCCGGCGGAGGTGAACAGGATGTCCATCGGCTCGCCCGAAGCGACCAATACCTGCATCTTCTGCTGGTAGTCGCCCCAATCGATCATCTTCATTTTGATAGTCGCGTTGATCTTCTCTTGGGTGTACTTGCTGACTTCGGCCATGACCGTGTCGACGTCTTTCTGAGGGGTGCCGATCGTGTACCAGATCAGTTCGACCGGCTTCTCGGAGCCGCTGCCGGAACCGGAGCCGGAAGCTTCGTTGTTGTTGCCGCCGCAACCGCTCAGAACGACCGAAAGCGCCGTCGTCGCGGCCAAGGCCAGACCTGCTCTTTTCTTTAACTTGCTCATCTTTTTCTGTGCCCTCCTCGAAGTTACTTTCTCTTACATGCCCTAACTTTAAAACATGAAAGCAGTTTCAAATAGACGACAAACTTAATAACTGCTGTTCAAATTAAAGAAAGACTGCTCGAAAGCAGTCTTTCTGCGCGGTATATGACCTATCCATGTCAGGAAAATAACGGGTGGCAGCCTAGCGGGATTCCGTTGATTAATGAAGCCCTTTGAACTCGCTGGGGGAGACCCCGACGAACTTCTTGAATTGCTTGTAGAAATATCCCGTCTCCCAATAGCCGACCTGCCTCGCGATGTCGTGAACCTTGAGAGAGGAGGTCTTGAGCAGCCTCTTCGCTTGCTCGATGCGGTACTTGTTGATATGTTCCGTGAAGCTCTCCCCGATCTCCTTCTGGAAAAGCTGGCCGAGGTAGACCGGATGAATGTGGAACCGCGTCCCCAGCGTTTTTAAGCTCAACTCGTCCGCGTAATGCTCTTCTATCTCGTTAAGAACCTGCCGCACGACCGGACTTCGGACGTCCATCGCCAAGGAATCCACGCAGCGCTCGGCCACTTGCCGAACCGCTTCGGCCAGCTCCGCATAATGGGAAGCCGAGTTCGCTTGTCCGATGCCGCCTTCGAACAGCTCGGGCTCGTCCGAATGCTTAATGGCCTTAAGCTCCATCTTGAAGCGAATGATCAGCTCGAGCGCCACCTCCTGAAGCCAGGCGGGCGTCATTCCCTCCATCAGCCGAAGCCGTTCGAAGTCGGCCGTGATGTCCTCGGACAGCTTCTCCTTGTCCCGGGTGACCAGAAGCTTGCGGTACGCTTCCCAATCGATCGGGAATTCGCCCAGCTCCGCTTTCTTGAGGGGCACCGTATCCTCGTAGTCGATCCATTCCCGATCCGGATCGATCATGAAGAACTCCTGCGCCTTCTTCGCCTCCCGATAGCTGTCCGAGATGGAGGAGAGGAGAGGATGCGGGCTGCCGAAGGACAGCCTCGCCGGCGTTCCGTTCGCGGACGGCGACGCGATTCGCTTGAGCTCCAGCGCCAGACCGGAACGGTCCTCTTCCGGCGAAGAGAGCCCCGCCAGCACGACGATGTCTCCGTCGAGGTCCCGAAACGGAATGACCGTTCCGCGCCCGTCGAAGGCGGAGGCGATTCTCTCCAGCGCCTCCTCCTGCTCTTCCAGCCCGGACGGCTCGCGCCGCAGCAGCGCGACGATGCCGTATGGCGCGTCCAACGAGAGGCCGAGCAGCTCCGCCCGTTCGTTCAGCTCCGCCTTGGAGATTCTGCCGTTCATCCAGCGGTACAACGTATTGTCCCGCATGATTTGAACGTTGTATTCGTGCAGCCTGGCGTCGGACCGGGAGTTCAGCAGCTTGTCCGCCGCGTTGCGCAGCGTATCTTGAAGCTCCTTCACGTTAATCGGCTTAAGCAGGTAATTCTCGATGCCGAGCATTAGCCCTTCCTTGAGGTAGTCGAACTCGTTGAATCCGCTTAAGATAACCGCTTTCAAATCCGGATGAAGCTCGCGGGCCCGGCGGATCAGATCCAAGCCGTTCATGAGCGGCATGGAGATATCGGTAATGAGAATGTCGACCGGTGTGTGGCGGAGCCGTTCCAGCGCCTCTTCGCCGTTCTCGGCGCTCCCGACCACCTCCAGCCCGTAGGCCGGCCAATCGATCGCATCCATCAAGCCTTCGGTGATAAACGGCTCGTCGTCGACTAGAAATACTTTGTACATCTCTCCCTGCGCCCCCCTCTGTCCATTCTGCCGGTTCTCCTACGCCGCGAGGCCCGGACCCGGGATATCCATCGTCACGACGGTCCCTTCCGACGGATCGCTCGCCAGCTCGATGCCGTATTCGGGTCCGTAAGCCAGCTTCAGCCTCTCATGCACGCTTCGCAGCCCGAACGAGCTTCCTTCCGTCTCCGGATAGTCCAGCTCGATCCGAATTTTTTTTAAGCGTTCCGCGTCGATCGGCTTGCCGTTGTTCCAAACCCGGAACCTAATCCTGCCGTCATCCGCTTTCGCCTCGATCCGGATCCGATTGTCCGTCCGGTTGGATTCCATGCCGTGAACGATGTAATTCTCCACGATCGGCTGAAGCATCAGCTTCGGAATCCGGACCGTCAGCAGCTCCGGAGGGCAGTCGATCTCGAACGCCAACTTGTCCTTATACCGGATGCGGAAGAGCTCCAGGAAGAGGCGGCACATCTCCAGCTCCTCGCCCAGCTTGCATTCCGCTCCCCCGCGAACCGAGTTGCGGAACAGAGCGGCCAGGCTGTAGATCATCTCGCCGACGTCCTCCGCTCCTTGGGACAGCGCCCGCATGCGGATAACTTCCAGCGTGTTGTACAGGAAGTGCGGGTTCACCCTCGCCTGCAGCGCGGCCAGCTCGGACTGGCGGAGCCGGATCTCCGCTTTGTACTCCCGGTCGATCATCCGGTTCAGCTCCTCCACCATGTCGTTGAAGCTGCGGGAGATCTGACCGAGCTCGTCCTCGCGCGGATCCTGCAGACGGGCGCCCAAGTCTCCTCCCTCCACCTTCTTCATGAAGCGGACGATCTTGTTCGTGCGTTTCGAGATGCTCGCGATCAGCAGGGACGGAATGACGACGGCGATCAGGATACAGATGGCCGCGATCAGGATAATCGTGTTCTTGAGCCGCTCGTACGACTCCGCCATCTCGCTCTTCGGCGAGATTCCGACGATCTTGTAGCCGGCCGTATTGGATTGCAGCATCGAGACGTACGAAGGCTCGTCCAAATCGGCCGTCTCCTGGAAGGCGTCGATCCTGTCCAAATACGGATAGGACTGTCCGTAATAACGCCCGGAGGAGTCGAACATGACCTGCCCTTCCGGCGTCAGCACCAGAATCGTCCCTTTGCTCGCCTCGGAGCTGCTCATCAGGGATTGCCGAATCATCTCCGAATCGAAGTAGACGACGATCTGGCCGATGTTCTTCAGCGTATTCTTGTCGTTGATCCGGCTCCTCATCGAATACAAGCGATTGTCCCATTGTTCGATCAGCTTGCGGACCCAGACGTTCGGCGTGGAAGCGTTCGAGCCTTCCATCGACATCAGGTCGGGAATGTAGGAGCGGGACGCGTTCGTCTGATAGATCTTGGGGGAGCCGACCGACTTGTACACGTACATCGCCTGCTTGTCGGAGCTGTACACGATAATATTGCGGATGTCGGAATCCGCTCCGAACTTGTCTCCGAAGTAGGATATGGCGTTGGCCGAGCCTCCTCCGCCGGTGTAGCCCTCGCCAAGCCGATATTGAAGATATTCCTGATAGGAATGCTTCAGGAGATAGGAGATGTTGTCGGATAGAAGATTGTCGCGATAGCTGTCCTGCACGACGGCTTGAACCCACTCGTACTTCTGCTCCAGGTATTGATTGACGCGGTCCATTGCTTCGCGCTGGTTATCGAGCTCGTTGCGGACGATCGACGCGGAGATAAAATTGAACAGGAAGTAAGAGAAGCCGATAACCGTCAGGATAACGATAACCGCGAACACGAAGATCACTTTGACGAACAAGTTGTTTTTGATGAAGTTGCGGTAGATCCTTCTCAGCCTCATCTTGGTCATCCCTCGCTGTCTTAGGCCAAACTTTTCTTCGCCTATTATAGCATGATCAAGACGCGGAGCATCCGGTTTGATAAAATGGGCATAACTTGCTAAAGGAGGCGTTTTATTCGTGATCCCCTTTTTCCGCTATAACTGGATCGTACGGGAGCAGTGGTACCAATGGTGCGAGGAGCTTCCTCTCGAGGAACTGATTAAGGAACGCACCGGCGGCGTGGGGGGCATTCTGCAAACGTTGTTCCACGTCGCCGACGTCGAGTGGAGCTGGATTCGCGTTCTTCAAGGCTTGCCGGATTTCGAGGAGCCCTTCGAGAATTACGCCACTTTGGCAAAAGTCAGGGAGCTGGACGCCCGGTTCCGTCCCGAGGTGGAGGAGTTCGTGAATAGCTGGGACGAGTCGATGGAGACGAGACCCCTGCACAATAGCCGTCAGGACGGCAGCGTAGAGGTGCTTGCCTGGGGCGAAGTCGTTCGCCACGTCATCGCCCATGAGATCCACCATATCGGCCAGCTGTCCGTCTGGTCGCGAGAGCTCGGCAGGGCTCCGGTCTCGGCGAACCTTATCCGCAAAGGGCTGATTTTGCCGGGATGACCGGTGGCGGCGGCTGAGATCCTCTCTAAGCCGACAATGTCGGCTTACAGCTCGGTTTTGCATGCCGCACATCTCTCTAAGCCGGTAATGTCGGCTTACAGCTCGCTTTCGAGGGCCGCGAACCTCTCTAAGCCGATAATGTCGGCTTACAGCTCGATTTTGCATGCCGCACATCTCTCTAAGCCGGTAATGTCGGCTTACAGCTCGCTTTCGAGGGCCGCGAACCTCTCTAAGCCGACAATGTCGGCTTACAGCTCGATTTTGCATGCCGCACATCTCTCTAAGCCGATAATGTCGGCTTACAGCTCGCTTTTGCATGCCGCACATCTCTCTAAGCCGATAATGTCGGCTTACATCCAAAAAAATCCCCAAGGCCGCCGCACCGGCGAATCCTTGGGGATTTTTCCGTATATTAATCTTACTTGAAGTCCTTCAGGTTGTAGAAGGCGTTCTTGCCGGCATAGATCGCCGTAGCGCCCAGACGGTCTTCTAGGCGAAGCAGTTGGTTGTACTTCGCTACGCGGTCCGTACGGGAAGGAGCGCCCGTCTTGATCTGGCCGGCGTTCGTAGCAACCGCGATGTCGGCGATCGTGCTGTCTTCGGATTCGCCGGAACGGTGGGAGATAACCGCCGTGTAGCCGGCGCGCTTAGCCATCTCGATAGCGTCGAACGTCTCGGTCAGGGAACCGATTTGGTTAACCTTGACGAGGATCGAGTTGCCGATGCCCTTCTCGATGCCTTGGGACAGGCGCTCGGTGTTCGTCACGAACAGGTCGTCGCCGACGAGCTGGATCTTGCCGCCCAGCTTCTCGGTCAGCAGCTTCCAGCCTTCCCAGTCGTCTTCGGAGCAGCCGTCTTCGATCGTGATCAGCGGGTACTTGTCTACCCAGCTAGCGAGCAGGTCCACGAACTCGGCGGACGTGTAGGACTTGCCTTCGCCTTCGAGGTGGTACTTGCCGTCCTTGTAGAACTCGGTGGAAGCGACGTCCATGCCCAGGAAGACGTCGACGCCCGGCTTGTAGCCGGCCTTCTCGATAGCTTCGATGATCGTGGACAGGGCTTCTTCGTTGGAGCCGAAGTTCGGAGCGAAGCCGCCTTCGTCGCCTACGGCCGTGTTCAGGCCTTTAGCCTTCAGTACGGACTTCAGGGAGTGGAAAATTTCCGCGCCGGTGCGGAGAGCTTCCTTGAAGGAAGGAGCGCCTACAGGCAGAACCATGAATTCTTGAACGTCAACGTTGTTGTCGGCATGAGCGCCGCCGTTGACGATGTTCATCATCGGAACCGGCAGCGTCTTCGCGTTGAAGCCGCCCAGGTAGACGGACAGCGGGATGTCCAGAGCGTCTGCAGCCGCGCGAGCGACGGCGATGGAGACGGCGAGGATAGCGTTAGCGCCCAGCTTAGCCTTGTTCGGCGTGCCGTCCAGCTCGATCATCTTGCGGTCGATCGTCACTTGGTCCAGAGCGTCGTAGCCGATCAGCTCGGGAGCGATGATGGAGTTGACGTTCTCGACGGCCTTCTCAACGCCCTTGCCCAGGTAACGGTTCTTGTCGCCGTCGCGAAGCTCAACCGCTTCGTAAGCGCCGGTGGAAGCGCCGGATGGAACGATGGCGCTGCCGAAGCCGCCGGATTCAAGAGTAACTTCGACTTCGACGGTAGGGTTACCGCGGGAGTCCAGCACTTCGCGTGCATATACGTCAGCAATGATCGTCATTAGGAAAACACTCCTCGTCTTCTTTTTTTCATTCTCTATTATCGACATCTGGAGGCGGCAGCGCAACTGTCGGCCTCCGATGTTATCTCAAGCGGGAAAATTACCCTTTAATCAGTGCCTTGCCCGTCATTTCCTTCGGCTGCGGCAGCTCGAGAAGCTTCAGCAGCGTAGGCGATACGTCGGCCAAAACGCCGTCGTCGTACAGCTCGACGCCCGCTTTCGTCACGATGAACGGAACCGGGTTCGTCGTGTGAGCCGTGAACGGACGTCCTTGATCGTCGATGACCATGTCGGCGTTGCCGTGGTCCGCGATGATGACGGCGACGCCGCCCTTCGCGAGAATCGCGTCGACGACCTTGCCGAGGCATTCGTCGGTCGCTTCGACCGCTTTGATCGTCGGCTCCAGCATGCCGGAGTGGCCGACCATGTCCGGGTTCGCGAAGTTCAGGATGATCGCGTCATGCTTCTCCGACTCGATCTCCTTGACCGCCGCGTCCGCTACTTCGTAAGCGCTCATCTCCGGCTTCAGGTCATAGGTAGCGACCTTAGGCGAATTGATGAGCACGCGGGTCTCGCCCGGAAGCTGAACGTCGCGTCCGCCGCTGAAGAAGAACGTCACGTGCGGGTACTTCTCCGTCTCCGCGATGCGAAGCTGGGTCTTGCCTTGCTGCACGAGAACCTCGCCGAGCGTGTTGTCGAGCTCCTTCGGCTTGTAAGCGACGAAGCCCCCGACGGATTCGGCGAACAGCGTCAGGCAGACGAAGTACAGGTTCTTCGGGAACTTGTCGCCGCGATCGAAGCCTCGGAAGTCTTCGTTCGTGAAGACGTTCGACAGCTGGATCGCGCGGTCCGGACGGAAGTTGAAGAAGACGACGGCGTCTTCCGACTCGACCAGGCCGACCGGCTTGTTGTCCGCTCCCACGATAACGGTCGGCATCACGAATTCGTCCATGACGGACTTCTCGTACGACTCCTTCACCGCTTGGATCGGATCGACGTAGGCAGGACCTTCGCCGTAAACCATGGCGCGGTAGGACTTCTCCGTGCGCTCCCAGCGCTTGTCGCGGTCCATCGCGTAGTAACGGCCTTGAACCGTCGCGATGCGGCCGACGCCGATCTCTTCAATCTTCCCTTGAAGCTGGGTCAGGTAACCGACCGCGCTGTCCGGAGCGACGTCGCGTCCGTCCAGGAACGCATGGATGTACACCTCGGACAGCTGCTCCTTCTTGGCCAGCTCGAGAAGAGCGAACAAGTGGGCGATGTGGCTATGTACGCCGCCATCGGAGAGAAGTCCGTACAGATGAAGCTTCTTGCCGTTCTGCTTGGCGTGGCGAACCGCCCCGAGCAGAGTCTCGTTCTCGAAGAAGTCGCCTTCGCGGATCGACTTCGTGATGCGAGTCAGATCCTGATACACGACGCGGCCGGCGCCGATGTTCAAGTGTCCGACTTCGGAGTTGCCCATTTGTCCTTCGGGCAGACCGACGGCTTCGCCTTGCGCCGTCAGCTTCGTGTGCGGGTAAGTCGCCCAGAGACGGTCGAATACCGGCTTCTTCGCTTGAGCCACGGCGTTGCCGTGCGTCTCTTCGCGAAGGCCGAAGCCGTCGAGAATAATAAGGGCTACGGGTTTCGGCGCGGCCATCTTACTTCGCCCCCTCGACCAATGCGATATAAGAAGCAGGCTCCAGACTTGCGCCTCCTACCAGGGCTCCGTCGATGTCGGACTCGCCCAGGTATTCCGCGACGTTGTTCGGCTTCACGCTGCCTCCGTATTGAATGCGCACCTTAGCCGCGACTTCCGCGCCGTATAATCCGCCGACGACGCTGCGGATATAAGCGATCGCATCGTTCGCGTCCTTGGCCGTCGAAGACTTGCCGGTTCCGATCGCCCAGATCGGCTCGTAGGCGATGACGGTCTCGGCGACTTGCTCCGCCGTCAGGCCGCTAAGCGCCGCTTCCGTTTGAACGCGGTTCACTTCGTCCGTCTTGCCGGCTTCGCGCTCTTCGAGCTTCTCGCCCACGCACAGGATCGGAGTCAGGCCGTGCTTGAACGCGGCATGCAGCTTCTTGTTGACCGTCTCGTCGGTCTCATTGAAGTATTGGCGACGCTCGGAGTGGCCGATGATGACGTAATCGACGCCGAGATCCTTCAGCATGACGCCGCTGATCTCGCCGGTGTAAGCGCCGTTGTCTTCGAAGTGAAGGTTCTGCGCGCCGATCTTGATCGACGTGCCCTTCACTGCGGATACGAGCGCCGGAAGCGCGATGTAAGGAGCGCAGATGACGCTCTCGACGCCCGCAACCTCCGCCTTGCCCTTCACTTCGGCCACGAAAGCGACTGCCTCCGGAACCGTTTTGAACATTTTCCAGTTGCCTGCAATGATCGGAGTTCTGCTCATGGGTTTACCCTCACTTATCGTTCAGCGCAACGACGCCTGGAAGAGCCTTGCCTTCCATGAATTCCAGGGAAGCGCCGCCGCCTGTGGAGATATGGTCCATCTTGTCGGCCATTTGGAACTTTTCGACCGCCGCAGCGGAGTCGCCGCCGCCGATAACGGTATAGCCGGACGTTTCCGCGCAAGCTTGAGCTACCGCGCGGGTGCCGTGCGCGAAGTCGTCGACTTCGAATACGCCCATCGGTCCGTTCCAGACGACGAGCTTGGAGTTCTTGATGACTTCCGCGTAGATCTCGCGGGTCTTCGGTCCGATGTCAACGCCTTCCTTGTTGGCCGGAATTCCGCCTACGCCGACGATTTCCGAGTTGACGGCAGCCTTAAAGTCTTCCGATACCACGATATCGACCGGCAGATAGAGCTTCTTGCCGAGCTTCTTCGCTTTCTCGACGAATTCGAGCGTCAGGTCCAGCTTGGAGTCGTCGCACAGCGACAGGCCGATCTCGTTGCCTTGAGCCTTGAGGAACGTGTAGGACAGGCCGCCGCCGATCAGGATGTTGTCGGCGATCTCGATCATCTTGTTGATGACGTCGATCTTGTCCTTAACCTTGGAGCCGCCGACGATTGCCGTGAACGGACGCTCCGGATTGTTCAGAGCCTTGCCAAGAACGTCGAGCTCTTTCTCCATCAGGAGACCGGATACGGCAGGCAGGAAGTGCGCGATGCCTTCGGTGGAAGCGTGAGCGCGGTGAGCGGCTCCGAACGCGTCGTTGACGAAGATGTCGGCCAGCCCGGCGAAAGCCTTCGCGAGTTCCGGATCGTTCTTCTCTTCGCCTTCGTAGAAGCGAACGTTCTCGAGCAGAAGGACGTCGCCTTCGTTCAGGGCGGCAACCTTCGCTTCTACGGCGGCGCCGATCGCTTCGTCAGCCTTCGCAACCGGCTTGCCGAGCAGCTCGGACAGGCGAGCGGCCGCCGGAGTCAAGCGCATCTCCTCGACGAATTGTCCCTTCGGACGTCCCAGGTGGCTCGCCAGGATGATCTTGGCGCCCTTCTCGATCAGGAACTTGATCGTAGGCAGGGTCTCCCGGATCCGGGTGTCGTCGGTAATAGCTCCATTCTCCAGCGGGACGTTGAAGTCCACGCGGACGAACACTTTCTTGCCCTTCACGTCGATATCGCGAATGCTCTTCTTGTTCATGGTAAGCCTCTCCTCCTGTTAAGTTCATATCTTTATAAACGGAGTTAAAGAGGAGAACGCAGGTCTCCTCTTTAGCCGTTTATTTGTTATAGATAGGTTGTATCGAATCTTACAGGCCCTTGCTAGCGATGAACGCAGCCAGGTCTACGACGCGGTTGGAGTAGCCCCACTCGTTGTCGTACCAGGAAACGACCTTAACCATGTTACCTTCAACTACCATTGTCGACAGAGCGTCGATCGTGGAGGAAGCAGGATCCGTGTTGTAGTCGCTGGATACCAGCGGCTCGTCGGAGTAGTTCAGGATACCCTTCAGCGGGCCTTCGGCAGCAGCCTTGAGCGCTGCGTTTACTTCTTCGACCGTTACGTTGACCTTCAGTTCGGCAACGAGGTCGGTGACGGATACGTTCTTGGTAGGTACGCGGAACGACATGCCGTTCAGCTTGCCCTTCAGCTCAGGCAGAACCAGGCCGATTGCCTTGGCAGCGCCCGTGGAGGACGGGATGATGTTCTCGGCAGCGGCGCGAGCGCGGCGCAGATCCTTGTGCGGCAGGTCAAGCACTTGCTGGTCGTTCGTATAGGAGTGGATCGTCGTCATCATGCCCTTGACGATGCCGAATTGGTCGTTAAGCACCTTCGTGAACGGCGCGAGGCAGTTCGTCGTGCAGGAAGCGTTGGAGATGATCGTGTGGGAAGCAGCGTCGTACTTGTCTTCGTTGACGCCCAGAACGATCGTGATGTCTTCGTTCGTAGCCGGAGCGGAGATGATAACCTTCTTGGCGCCGCCCTTCAGGTGAAGCTCGGCCTTCTCCTTAGCCGTGAAGATACCCGTGGACTCGACAACGATCTCGGCGCCGACGGAAGACCAAGGCAGGTTGCCCGGATCGCGCTCTGCGAATACCTTGATCGTCTTGCCGTTTACGATCAGAGCGCCTTCGCCAACTTCAACGGTTGCCTTCAGGCGGCCATGAGTAGTGTCATATTTAAGCAAATGAGCAAGCGTGCTTACGTCCGTCAGGTCGTTGATAGCAACCACTTCTACATTCGGGTTATTCAAGGAAGCGCGGAATACGTTACGTCCAATACGTCCGAAGCCATTGATACCGATTTTAACACTCATGAATGGTTCCTCCTTGGAAATCTTTGTTTTATTTTGATCTATATCAGGCGCGGTAATGCGCCAAGACCACAGGTTAAGTATGTTGCGCCGCGTCCGGTCAGCCGTGCTTCAAAGCTTCTTCGGCTGCCGCTTCGTCCGTCACGAGAATATCGTCGTGGCCGAATTTCAGCACGGCGGCGATCGCCTCGCCCTTGCTTCGTCCGCCCGCGAGTCCGATAACCGTTCTGGCGGCTTCGATGTCCTCCAGGTGAAGCCCGGCATTCGCCGTTCGGTGCATGACCGCGCCCGAGCTATTGAAGTAATAGCCGAAGGCTTCCGCAAGAGCTCCGTCCTGAAGCAGCGTTTCGATCGTCCGGTCGTCCAGCTTGCGCCTTCTCGCCATGGTGGTGGCATCTCCGATCCCGTGAACGACGATATGCGCCCTTCGGATCATATCCACGACTTCCCGAACGTTCGGCTCCATCATGATCGTCTGATAAGCTTCTTCGCTTAGGTGATCCGGAACGTGAAGCATTCTGGAACGGGCTCCCGTCTTCTTCGCCAACTGGGCGGCAATCGTGTTCGCCTGGTAGTCGACGCTCTCGCCGAGACCGCCTCTTGCCGGAACGAACCAATTGTCTTGCAACGGGGACGAGACCTTGAAATGAGCGGACATGCTGGCCATCGTCGTGCCCCCCATGACGGCGACGATGTCGCCCGGGGACAGCATCTGGCCGAGTACCCGTCCGCCGGCTCTTCCGAGCTCCCGCTTCACCTCGTCGGAGGAGTCCGAATCTCCCGCCACGACGACGACTTGGCGCAAGCCGAATTTCGCGCGAACGGCTTCCTCCAGCTCCGATAATCCGAACAGCTCCTTGACGAGAGGCTCCATCTCTTCGAGCAAGCGTCTTCCCGCCTCGCTGAGGGTCATGCCCGCGGTTCCGGCTTCAAGCAAGCCTTGCTCCCGTAGAAGATCGAGCTCGGCGCGCAGGGTGCGTTCGGTGAGGTCCAAGCTAGCGGCGAGCGAGCGGCGTCCCATGGTTCCCGAAATGAGAATCCGATGAAGAATGTCGTATCTCTTCTTCATGACTTGAAGCAGGTCCGGGACAAGCTTCTTCTGTACTTGCAGGATCTTGCTCATCGACTGGCTTCCCCCTATTGCCGGATGCTTCTCGGCAAACTGCGGGCCGCAGGGCTGGACGTATAATGTCCCGCTACATCCATTTAAGTCCCACACATTTATTTTAATGGAACTTCTTGTTTAGCGCAATAGAGTTTTCAAACATTCGACTTTTTTGGCGTTTCGAAATCTCTTGCTTTCTTCGCCGTCTTCGACTATAATAACTTTTGCTGTCTACTTGCTTGGTTTATGACATGCGCCCGTGGTCCAAAGGATATGACGCAGGCCTCCGGAGCCTGAGATCGGGGTTCGATTCCCTGCGGGCGCGCCACCTTTATAATGAAATCTCGAAGCAGCCGTTATTCGCGGCTGCTTTTTTGCTGTCTTGACGTCCGTTCGCTCGGCAAGCGGCTTCCTATATAATGGCTATCGGGCGCCCCTCGTCTCCGCCAACCTTGTCCCGCCAGCTTATCCCCCGTCCGGATCGCCGACCGGATCCCCTCCGCTCCGCCTTCCAAATCGGTTCCCGACTCCTTTTACGAACCTCCCGCCAAACTCCAACAACCGCCCCGGCAAGTCTCGCCGATTTTTTCGCGGGACGACTTTGACTTTCTTTGACTTTTGTTTGGCAATGGATTAGAATGGAGAAACCATAATCACTACCCCTAATTTCAAGGAGGGATTGACGCATGAGCTTTGTCCCAATGGTCATCGAACAGAGCAATCGCGGAGAACGCGCCTATGACATTTATTCCCGACTTCTCAAGGATCGAATCATCTTCCTGGGAAGCGGAGTGAACGATGTCGTCGCCAACTCCATTATCGCACAGATGCTATTCCTGGCTGCTGACGATCCCGAGAAGGATATCAGCCTCTACATCAATTCGCCCGGCGGCTCGATTACGGCCGGCATGGCCATCTACGACACCATGCAATTCATCAAGCCCGACGTCTCCACGATCTGCGTGGGCATGGCGGCTTCCATGGGCGCTTTCCTGCTCGCGGCGGGAGCCAAAGGCAAACGCTACGCGCTTCCGAACAGCGAAGTGATGATTCACCAGCCGCTCGGCGGAGCCGAAGGACAAGCAAGCGACATCGAGATCCGCGCCCGACGCATCCTGAAGATGCGCGACAAGCTGAACCGCATCCTGTCCGAACGCACCGGGCAGCCGCTCGAGAAGATCGAGAAGGATACCGACCGCGACAACTTCATGGAAGCGGAAGCGGCGCGCGAGTACGGTCTGGTCGATAAAGTCATCGAGAAACTGTAAGTCCTCACGCGAAGCACCTCTCTCCGACTGCTTGAGTCGGGGGAGGTGCTTTTATCACACCATTCGAGTTTTGTCAACAGAAATTCAAAACTTTGAATCCCCCCTCTGCGAATCGAATATCCCATGATAAACTAGATTCATAAGAAGTTCCATAAACAACCATATCTAGCTGTGGCCTAGAAATACCGCGAAGGGGGAACCCCCAATGAGTCGTCCATCCCAAACGATCCGCTTGGTATCTAGCAACAAGACGCTGCAATATCCTGCACAACCTTCCAAGCAAGCTTCCGGATCCGACTTCCCAGAGATGATCGCCGCAAGGCAGCTTAGCGACAAAGCTTCGCTTCTGCGCCCGTTGAAGGATGAGCACCTTCTGGAAGTATATCGTGAAGCAAAGAGAATGAATCTGTCGCATGAGTTCATCGAACTCCTGGAAGATGCGATCGAGATGCGCCAGTTGGAGCATCGGTTGAAGGCTTAAACCGAAGCGCCGGCTTGGCTTGCAAGTCATAAGATCATATATACTCAACAGCCTGGGCTCAGGCTCGTTCAACTATCGGTGAAGCAGGATCTATCTGCTTCACCTTATTATTTTCTCCAAGATTCCCCCGTTCGTTCGATCCTGAGTACGCGCCCGCGCTCCTCATTTCCTCCTATTGGCCTCTTTGGAAGCCGCTCCGGACTCCTCTTGTATTCTGCGAAGCTTATGGATATGATGAATGGATATTTGCCCATTGGAGACATCGCAACCATGAGAATACGAGATTGGGACTTTAATCTGAGAATCCGCATCATCGGGGAGTCCGCCACCAACATAAGCTTCTGGATCTTCTTCCCCTATCTGACCATTTACTTCTCCGACGCTCTTGGCAAAGGGACCAGCGGCATGCTGCTGGTCGCCTCGCAGGTCGTCTCCGTGTTCGCCAACCTGATCGGCGGCTATTGCGCCGACCGTTTCGGCCGCAAGCGAATGATGATCGCCGCTTCTGCCGGACAAAGCCTCGGCTACGGATTGTTCGCTCTTGCCCTCTCCCCGTGGGTCGACCTCCCGCTGCTAGGCTTCGTCGGCTTCGCCTTCGCCAGCATGTCCGGCTCGATGTACTGGCCCGCCAGCCAAGCGATGGTCGCCGACGTCGTCGAAGATAAGCATAGAAACCGGGTATTCGCGACGTTCTATGCCGTTCAGAACTTCTCCGTCGTCATCGGTCCGCTGATCGGCTCCGTTCTGTTCCTGGATCATCCGTCCGCGGTGCTGCTCGCGGCGAGCCTCGTCTGCCTTGCTCTCGCTATAACGCTAAGCGCAGCCTTAGCGGAAACGCTCTCTCCGGAGAAGCTGGCCGCCAAGAAACAGTCCGGCTCCTGGTCCGAAGCGATCCTCGCCCAGATGAAGGACTACCGCATCATCGTGACCGACCGCGTCTTCCTTCTCTTTATCCTTGCCGGGGTCCTCATCGCCCAAACGTTCATGCAGCTCGATTTGCTTTTCCCGATCTACCTGAAGGAGACGATCGAGAACGCATCCCTTCGGATCGGCGATTGGCAAGCGCATTTCGGCGGCGAGAAGCTGTTCGGGATGCTCGTCTCCGAGAACGGTCTCCTCGTCGTCCTGTTCACCGTGATCGTCACGAAGTGGATGGACCGCTACAAGGATCGATATGTGTTTATCGGAACCGCCCTCGTATACGCGCTCAGCATTTTCCTGTTCGGCCAGACAAGCTCCGTATTCGGGCTCGTTGCGGTCATGGCGCTGTTCACCTTCGCCGAGCTCATGTCCACGGGTCCGCAGCAGGCCTTCGTCGCCAGGCTGGCGCCGGACGATAAGAGAGGACAATACTTCGCGGCTTCCAGCCTCCGGTTCACTCTGGGCAGAACCATCGCGCCTCTCTCCGTCCCGTTAAGCGATGCGATCGGATATCCCTGGACATTCGGCCTTCTGACGGCGTTGTCTTGCTTGGCAGCCCTGATTTATCACATGATGTTCAATCGGTTCGAGAAGCAGAGTTCATTCGGCAATTAGCCTTCGTCACACGCAAGCACGCTAGCACGCTAGCAACAAAAAAAGAGCGTGCGGCCGCACGCTCCCTTTAGATCCCGTTACTTCATCGCATATTGAACGGTTACGTTCGTAGTGATCTCGATTTGGCCGCCTTGGATCGAGGTCGACGCCGCATCGCTGGCCATGGCCTTGGCCATCTGCAGGGACTCCGCTTGGACGACCGGAATCGGCGAGACCTCGCCTTGGACGATATTCAGCACCTCGCCCAGCTGCTTCTTGGCGGAGGTCGCCAGGACGGCGGCTTTGGCATCCGCGTTCGCCATCGCTTTCTTCAGAGCCTCGAGCTCGTATTGCTCTTGCTTCTCCGTGCTGAACTGAACTCCGTTCATGCGGTTGGCTCCGGCCGCGGACAGATCGTCCAGCAGCTTGCCGATCTCCGCGAGCTTGCGGAAGGAGACCTTAACGGAATGGGTAGCCACGTAGCCCTTCAGCACTTGGCCCTCCTTCTCCGTGTAGTTGTACTCCGGCTGAACGTTGAAGCCGACCGTTTGAACGTCTTGCTTGCTCAGGCCGTAAGTCGAGTACAGCACCTTCTCCACCGCGGCGAACTTATCCGCGTTCGCTTGCTGCGCCGTTTTGGCGTCAGCTCCTCTCGTCTCCACCGAGAAATTCACATACGCGATGTCCGGCTCCGCCTTGATCGAGCCTTCGGCCCCGACCGTAATCGTATTAACCGCCGTCGCATTCGTCGTCTCCGCCGACACCGGCTTCACCTCCCCGCGTCCATCGAACCCGATCCAGCCTACCAACAGTACCGCCAGTGCAATCGCTGCCGTCTGCAGTCCCTTTTTGCCCATTGCCCATCAACACCCCTTTATCGGTTTGTCTTCTCGACGCAGAGGGTGCCCGGAAAGTTGCATAATATTCTCGCCCGAAACAAAATCTTCCTTATGGAAAACGCAAAAAGCCCCCTCGCGGGAGCTTTGAGCCATTGGCTGCTTATTGGTTCTCGAGCTCTTCTTTGCTGACTAATTGGACTAAAGCGGTTACAGCTTGCTCTGCGTCCGAACCTTCTGCGCTTATCACGACTTCGGTGCCCGAGCTGATCGCAAGGCTCATGATCCCCATAATGCTCTTGGCGTTAACCTTCTTGTCGTCCTTCTCCACGAAGACGTCGGAGGAGAATTTATTGGCTTCTTGAACGAATAAAGCCGCCGGTCTGGCGTGAAGCCCCGTTTTAAGCCGAACAACCACCGGCTGTTTCGTCATGGAACGGATACCCCCTATCTTAGTTCATCACGTGTATGGTCTATCGTCTATTATACAATGTTAAAGGATGTTACGCCATACGCTTATGCTCCGCCGTTCCGGATTTTTTCGGCCCACTCGTCGATTTTGCGCAAGCGATGGTTGACGCCGGACTTGCTGACCTGCCCTTTGAGCATATCGCCGACTTCCTTCAAATTCAAATCCGGGTGCTTGAGCCGGACCTCCGCCACCTCCCTGAGCTTGTCAGGCAAGTTCTCGAGTCCGACCTCCTTCTCCAGCAGCTTGATGTTGTCGATCTGCCTGACGGCGGCCCCGATCGTCTTGTTGAGGTTGGCGGTCTCGCAATTGACGATGCGGTTCACGGAGTTGCGCATGTCCCTCATGATTCGGACGTCCTCGAACTTGAACAGCGCTTGGTGAGCGCCGATGATGCTGAGGAATTCGATGATCTTCTCGCCTTCCTTGATATAGAGAATGAATCCCTTCTTCCGCTCGATGAACCGGGCATTCAGCTGGAACTTGTTCGCCAATTCCACGAGAGCCTGGCAGTGCTCTTCGTACATCGAAGCGATCTCTAGGTGATAGGACGAGCCCTCCGGATTGTTGACGGATCCTCCCGCAAGGAATGCCCCTCGAAGATAGGCCCGCTTGCAGCAAGGCTTGCGGACAAGCTCCTTGTCGATCGACGATTGAAAAAGGAAGCCCTCGCTCGTGATCGCCAATTCCTTCAGCAGAGACTCCACGCCGGCCGGCACCCGCACGATATACACGTTGTTCTTTTTGAGCCGCATTTTTTTGCGTACCAGAAGCTCCGTCGGCACCGGATAATGCTTCTTCAGAAGAGTGTACATCCGCCTGGCGATCGCCGCGTTCTCGGTCGAGATATCCAGAACGATTCTTTTATTCGTCAGCTGCACCGAACCGTTCATCCGGATGAGCGCGGACAGCTCCGCTTTCTCGCAGCAGGAATCCGCCTCGACCAAGGTTAGTTCTTTTTTGGTAAGGGCTGCGAAGGACATGCGCACTCACCCCTTTCTCTTCTTCCAATCGGCCACCAGTTGGTAAATGTGATTGCTTAACTTGGCGGCATCGTGTCGCAGATAGGTCCGGAACAGCACGAGCGTATCCGCGATTACCTTATAGCCTCTGCGCATGACTTCGTCCATATCCAGATGAACGGCCGTGGAGCCCTGCTCCGCGTACATCTGGTGAACCTGGGGCGGAATCTCGCCGTCGTTCACGATCACGTAATCGAACAGCTGATGGCCGATGTGGGCATGAACCGCGTCCAGATGGTCGCTGACCGAATAGTTGTCCGTCTCTCCCGGCTGCGTCATGACGTTGCATACGAAAATCTTGACCGCGTCGCTCTTGACGATCGCGTCGGCGAGTTTGGGAACGAGCAGGTTCGGAATTATGCTTGTATAAAGAGAACCAGGCCCCATAAGGATAGCGTCGGCCTGCTCGATCGCTTCAATCGCTTCCGGCAGCGGCTCCACATTCTCGGGCTCGATGAACACCCGTTTGATGGCCACACCCGCCTTGGGAATCGAAGACTCCCCGACGACGATTCTGCCGTCCGCCATCTCGGCTCTCAGCACGATCGCTTGATTCGCCGCGGGGAGCACCCTCCCCCGAACGGCCAGAACTCGGCTTAATTCGCGGATACCGGCGACGAAGTCTCCGGAGATGTCGGTCATCGCGGCCAGGATCAGGTTGCCCAAGCTGTGGCCGGCAAGCCCCTTGCCGTTGTTGAACCGGTAAGAGAGCATATCCGCAAGCAGCGGCTCCGCGTCCGCGAGCGCCGCGAGCACGTTGCGGATGTCCCCGGGAGGAGGCATCTGCATCTCTTCCCTCAAGATGCCGGAGCTGCCGCCGTCGTCGGCTACGGTCACGATAGCCGTAATGTCCAGGGGCTTCTGCTTAAGCCCCCGCAGCATGACCGACAGTCCCGTTCCTCCGCCGATAACGACGATCCGGGGCAGCTCCTTCTGAGGATTCGCGGATGGCTTCGGAGTCATCGCCTCACCTCACCCATGAAGATCGCGATCCGCATCCCGATGACTCACGCGCACCTTCTCCGTCTCGCTCGAGCCGAGCATTCTTCCGAGATACTCCGCCAGGGCAACGGAGCGATGCTTGCCTCCCGTGCAGCCGATTCCGATGACCACCTGGCTCTTGCCTTCCTTGTGGTAGAGAGGAATCAGGTACTGCAGCATATCCAGCAGCTTGGAGAGGAACGTCTGCGTCTCCGGCCACTTCATGACGTAATCGTACACTTCCGGGTTTTGCCCCGTCAGCGGACGCAGGTTCTCCACGTAATGAGGGTTCGGCAGGAAGCGGACGTCGAAAATCAGATCCGCATCGATCGGAATGCCGTACTTGAATCCGAACGAAGTGACGTTGATCGAGATCGAGCTCCGGTCGAGGTTGGAGAATCTCGAGACGATTCTCTCCTTAAGCTGGGCGGGCTTCAGGTTGCTCGTATCGATCACCTGGGTCGCCCAGCCCTTCAGGTCCTCCAGCAGCTTGCGCTCGCTCTGAATTCCGTCGAGGGGCATTCCTTCCGGCGCTAGCGGATGGCGGCGGCGGCTCTCCTTGTAGCGCTGGACCAGCACCGAATCCGTCGCGTCCAGGAACAGAATCTCGTTATGAATCGTGAAGTGCTCGCGAATGTAGTTGAGCGATTCCGAGAGAGCCGTGAAGAACTCCCGGCCGCGCAGGTCGATCACGAGCGCCACCTTGCCGATCCTCCCCTGCGACTGGTCGATCAGCTCGGCGAACTTCGGGATAAGAACGGGAGGGAGATTGTCGACGCAGAAGTACCCCAGGTCTTCCATGCTCTGCACCGCTATCGTCTTGCCCGCGCCGGACATCCCCGTAATAATGACCAGCGTCGGCTTGGATGCGATCGAATCCATTTCGGTCTCCTCCATTTGTTGCAGTTTGTTATATCTCTAAGAAAATGCCATCGGTCGGTTGTTCAGCAACCTGCTTGCAACTCGGAACAGGCTTCCCGGTTCGGCGGCAGAGGCCAGTCAAAAGCGCCTGTCCGTCGAAAGGCCGACGAGCAGGCGCTCTCCATTATGCTCGAAGGAATAATCCCGCCGCGCCCACGACGCCCGCGTTATTGCCTAGCTCCGCGGCGACGATGTCCACGCCCGCCGAGGCCGACTCCGGCGCCAGCTTGACGAACACGGAACGAATCTGCTCGAACAAGAATTCTCCGGCCTTGCTGACCCCGCCGCCGATGATGAACCGCTGAGGGTTCGTCACGACAGCGACCGCCGCCATCGACTTGCCGAGGTAGAAGGCCGCGCGGCTTATGATGCGTTGCGCGACTTCGTCTCCCGCCTTGGCGGCGTCGAACACTTCCTTGGCGGCAATGTCCGTCACAAGCGAGAGCGAAGTGCGATCTCCGCGATCCACCGCATCCTTAGCCATCCGAATGATGCCCGTCGCGGAGGAGACCGTCTCCAGGCATCCCATGCGGCCGCAGCCGCATTGAATCGCTTCGAGATCCGGCACGACCGACATGTGGCCGAGCTCGCCCGCCATGCCGCTGAAGCCTTCCAGCAATCGGCCGTTTACGATAATGCCGCCGCCTACGCCCGTTCCGAGCGTATAGCAGACGCAGTGCTCGACGCCCCGGCCGGCTCCTCCCCACACTTCTCCAAGCGCTGCCACGTTGGCATCGTTGCTGATCCGGATCGGCTTGCCGAGCTTCTCCTCCATGATCTGCTTGACCGGCACGTTCCGGAAGGGGAGGTTCGGCGAGAAGTCGATGATCCCGTTCGGAATGTCCAGGAAGCCCGGGATTCCGATGCCGACGCCCTGGACGGCTTCCCATTCGTCCGAACCCGGAGGAACGAGTTCCTTCACGTAAGCCGCGATATTGCTCAGAACGGCGTCCGCCCCTTGGTCCGTATGAGTCGGACCTTCAAACGTGCGAATCAGTTCCCCTTCGGCATTGCACAATCCGATCTTGATGGCGGTACCGCCGAGATCGACGCCAACATACAAAGCTTGAGACATAATGGTAGACACCTCGAATAGATAATGATATCGGTAATGCTATCGGGTCGCCGGCCGGATGAAGGATCAGCCCAGCGTCTGGCTCCAATCGTGAACGGCAGAGCCCTCCAGGAACTTCTCGCAATCGAGAGCCGCCATGCAGCCGCTGCCCGCGGCCGTGATGGCTTGGCGATACTTCGTATCCTGGACGTCGCCGCACGCGAATACCCCTTCGACGCTCGTCTCGGAGGATCCCGGCTTCGTCACGATGTAGCCCTGCTCATCCGTCTCGACTTGGCCGCCGAGGAACTTCGTGTTCGGCGTATGCCCGATGGCCACGAACACTCCGTGCGCCTCGATGATCTCTTCCTCGCCGGTCGAGTTGTTGCGCACCTTGAGTCCGGTAACGCCTTGTTCGCCCGCGACGACTTCGAGCGGAGTGCGGTTCAGGCCTAAGCTTACCTTCGGGTTCTCCTTCACGCGGTCCTGCATGATCTTCGACGCGCGAAGCTCGTCGCGGCGATGAACCAGCGTCAGGTCGGAGGCGAAGCGAGTCAGGAAGTTCGCTTCCTCCATCGCGGAGTCTCCTCCGCCGACAACGACGATCTTCTTGTTGCGGAAGAAGAAGCCGTCGCAGGTCGCGCACGTGCTGACGCCGCGTCCGACGTTGTCCTTCTCGCCAGGAATGCCGAGGTACTTGGCCGATGCGCCGGTCGAAACGATCAGCGTCTCCGCCGTCAGAACTTCTCCGCCTTCCAGGTTCAAGGTGAACGGTCTCTTCGACAGGTCGACCGAATTGATCCAGCCCGTGCGGAATTGGGCGCCGAAGCGCTCCGCCTGCTTGCGCATGTTGGCCATCAAATCCGGGCCCATGATGCCATCCGGGAATCCCGGGAAATTCTCGACCTCCGTCGTCGTCGTCAATTGGCCGCCCGGTTCCGGACCTTCGATGACGAGCGGGTTCAGATTGGCCCGCGCCAAATAAATAGCTGCCGTGAGTCCGGCAGGTCCCGTACCGATTACGATGCTTTTGTACATAGGTCTCTCTCCTTCTGCGGATATAGCCTGATGAGCCAAGCTCTATTCGATTAACTGTAATCATAATTGTAACAGTATATGAAGGGTTCCACAAGCCCCGCCGGACGAGCCTAACCTAATGGGCACCCCCGCGTAGATTCTCCGGTTCCGGCTTGCCCGTCCAGGCTTATCCGTCAAGCTCATCCGTGTGAAGCCCATCCGTCTAAGCTCATCCGTATATAAGCCCATCCATCTATAAGCTCATCCATCCAAGCCTGCTCGTTCGTGCCTACGCGCTTGCCGCCGGGGCAACCGCGCTTCGCCATGCGGCGCGCCGGCTACCGAAGCTGCGGAAGCTGAGGAATCGTCAGTACCTGCTTCATCTTCTCCCGGATGCCGCAAGCCTCGTCGATTCGGTTCACGTACCGGCTGATGCTCGCCTGCGACGCTTCATAACGGGCGACCAAATCCGTGTAGGTAATCGCTTGCCGATGCATCTTGGCCGTCCAATATTCGAGCGCCGCCGCCCAGCCGGACGACTTGCTCAGCTTCGGAACGTCCGGATAGACCCGCGAGAGGTAGTCGACCCACAGCGTCATCATGTCGTGCTGCTGAACGACGTCGTAGCGCCCCGCCATCTGCTCCATCGCCTTCTCCAGCACCGCCTGCCAGGAGCTGTCCCAGACGGGCAGTCTCGGCGCCTTGCGCTTCGCCTCCAAAGTCACCATCCGGCCGCCGAACATCACGTACAGCGATTCGTTCAGCCCGATCGAACGGAGCACGAGAACGGCGACGCGCTTCAGCTCGTCGTCTTCCTTCGGATCGATCAGGAACGCCTTTAGCGCTTCGACGACCTCGTCGTCCGCCACGAGCCCCAGCGCCTGAATGACTTGCGCCTTCGTTCGGCGATCGCCGTGGCGCAGCGCCCAGAAGAAGGAGGAGCGGATCAACGGATCCTGCTTCAGCGCCCCGGGCACCATCTCCGGAGAATCCGCCCACTTCCGGAACTGCTCGTCGAACGGAAGGTGATAGTGATAATGCAGAGGCGGCGATTCCTCCATCGTTCTCATCTTAGCGAGCTTCATCAGATAGAAGGCGGGCACATCGGAATCGCGGTCCAGCCGCTGCGCCTCCTGCCAGTGGCGCTCCGCGTCGTCGAACCGTCCGATGTTGGCCGCGGCCACGGCGGCGAAATGGTGCAGGCTCGGCTCGCCGGACAGCTCGCCCGTACGAAGCAGGCGACGGAAGTGCCGGTAAGCTTCGGCGTGCTTGCCCACGATGCCGAGAGTCGTCGACAGCTTGAACACGTGCTCCGGATGGAAGGGCACCGTCTTCATCAGAAGCCCGAGAAGCTCGCGCAGCTCCTCCTGCTTGTTCGAATGCTGGTAGAAGATCGCGAGGTTGCACAGCGCGTGCAGGTTGCCCGGCTCGGCATCCAGAACCTCTTGGATCGTCTGAATGGATTTATCGAACAACCCCATATAGTAGTATGCCAATCCGAGATTGTTGCGCGCCGCGAGAAAATCCGGCTGCCGCTCGATAATTTCTTCCAATATCCGAACCGCTTCCGCGAAATGCCCCGCCTCCAGCAGCTCCCGGGCCTTATCGTGCGCGTAGACGTTCTCCTTGGACTTGATCGTCGACAGCTTGGTCGGCCGGTTCAGCTCATAGCGAAGCAGCTCGAGCAGCTCATCCGCCTCATCGAGGAACTGGCCCTCCGCGTCCGTCTCGAGGTACTGGACGAGAGCCTTCTCCGCTTCCTCGTACTTCTCCATGTTGGCGAAGTTGTTCGCCAAGTAGTAATAGCATTCCGTCATCGAAGGGTCGACCCGCTCCAGGACGGTACGCAGAATGTCGTTCGATTCCTCGTAGCGCCCCATCTCCGAGAGAATGCCCGCCATGTTGCAATGGTTCACCGGGTTGTTCGGCTCATATTCGACGGCGCGCCGAAAGTACTTCAGTGCCTTGTCGTAATGAAACCGATCCAGCGATTGAACCGCCCGCTCGAAGAAGAACGTGGCATCCAGGGAGAAGGGAATCACTTTCTTGCGCCGATTCTTGACTGCGTGCTTTCTTGGATTCATCCGCAAGGCACCTCCTCGGTTGAAATAGCCATGAATCCGATCCACTGTGATCTCCGGCTTCGCCGGATACGTCAAACCGATTATAACACAGCGTACCCTTCCTTAAAACAAATTCCCCTTAACCGGCCCCTCCGCCGACTCCGGAACAAAAAAAACTCCCGGGGACTCCTCCGTGCGGAAGAGAGCCCGAGAGCGGTTCATCGTTTAAGATCAAACGCCGTTATCTTTGAAAAGAGTGCTGATGGATCCGCCTTCCATGATGATGCGGATGGCTTCGGCCAGCATCGGCGCGACGGACAGCGTTTTGAACTTGGCGGAGCATTGCGTCGGAAGCGCGATCGAGTCGGTCACGACGACCTCGCGGATGTTCGGATGGTCCAGCTTCAGGACCGCGTCGCCGGAGAACAGAGGATGGGTCGCGCAGACATAGACGTCTTCCGACCCGCGCTCCTTCAAGCCTTCGACGACGTTCACGATCGTCGTTCCGGTGTCGATCAAATCCTCGATAATGATCGGCGTATGGCCTTCGACGTCGCCGATGACGTGGGTAATCACCGATTCGTTATGCGCCGGACGCTTCTTGATCATGATCGCGAACGGCGAATCCAGCTGGTTCGCCAGCTTCTCCGCAGTGGACGCGCGGCCGGCGTCCGGCGATACGATAACCGGGTTGTGAATGTTCTTGGCTCTCAAGTAATCGCTGAGCAGATCCAAGGCGGTCAAGTGATCCACCGGGATGTTGAAGAACCCTTGGATGGCGGCTGCATGCAGATCGATCGTCACGATTCGATTCGCTCCGACCGTCGTTAGAACGTCCGCTACCATCTTGGCCGAGATCGGCTCGCGCGGAGCGGCTTTGCGTTCTTGCCTTGCGTACCCGTAATAAGGCAGCACGATGTTGATCGTACGGGCCGACGCCCGCTTGGCGGCATCGATCATGACCAACAGCTCTACGAAAAAGTCATTAATCGGATGAGACAAGGATTGCACGAGAAAGACGTCGCAATTGCGAATGGTCTCTTCGTAGTGAACGTAGACTTCCCCGCTCTTGAAACGGGAAAGCTTGATTTTCCCAAGAGGCAATCCCAATTGATGAGCGATGTTCTCGGCAAGGATCGGGTTCGAACTCCCCGAGAAAATGCGAAGCTTGCTGCTGCTGTACATGAGCCCCTCCAAAAGTTCTTTCAAATAAAAACGCCGTCGGCGTGTCCGACCTGTATCCACAATCGGAATATATTATACAATACGCGTAACGCAATTTAAAATTTCATCTAGCCCGAATGCTGGTGAATTTTTGGCAAAAACGTGAAAATTCGACGTCATCCGACGTCGAATCCGCTCGTTTTCTTCAATTTTTCTTCGTCGGCTTGCGGTGACGGAATTCGAGCTCCGCCAGCACCTCGTCGAAAGGAATCCGCTGCTGGCGCAGCAGCACCATCAGATGGAAGATCAGGTCGGCCGCTTCGCTGCGGATCTCCTGCCTGTCCTCGTTCTTGCCCCCGATGATGACCTCCGCCGTCTCTTCGCCGATCTTCTTCAGGATCTTATCGAGCCCCTTCTCGAAGAGGTAAGTCGTATAAGAGCCCTCCGGGCGCTCGGCATCCCGCTTCGCGATCGTCTCCTCCAAGGCGCTGAGGGTAGCGAAGCGATCCGCGGCCGGACGCTTGTCTTCCGGAAGCTCTCCGTCCGCGTCGCGATAGAAGCAGGTATAAGCGCCCGTATGGCAAGCCGGCCCGTTCGGAACGACTTGCACGAGCAGCGTGTCCCCGTCGCAATCGTAGCGCAGCGATACGATCTTCTGCGTGTTCCCGCTGGTAGCGCCCTTGTTCCACAGCTCGCCGCGCGAGCGGCTCCAGAACCACGTCTCTCCGCTGTCCAGCGACAGCTTCAGGGATTCTTGATTCATGTAGGCGAGCATCAAGACTTCCTTGCTCACGGCGTCTTGCACGACAGCCGGAACGAGTCCGTCCGCGCTCCATTTGATTTGATCGATCAGGTTCGATGTGGTCATCTGACATTCACTCCTTGCGCCCGCAGAGCATCCTTGACTTCTCGGACGGACACTTCCTTATAGTGGAAAATACTTGCGGCGAGTCCGGCGTCCGCCTTCCCTTGCGCGAACACGTCGACGAAGTGCTCGGCATGGCCCGCTCCCCCCGATGCGATCACCGGAATGCCGACGCTGCCGGATACCGCCGCGGTCAACTCCAGGTCGAAGCCGTCCTTCGTCCCGTCGGCGTCCATGCTCGTCAAGAGCAGCTCTCCCGCTCCCCTGCGCTCCGCGTCCTTCGCCCACTCGAGGGCGCGAATGCCGGTCGGGTTGCGTCCTCCGTGAGTAAACACTTCCCATTCGCCCCACTCGGAGTTGAACTTCGCGTCGATCGCGACGACGATGCACTGCGCCCCGAAGATCTTCGAGCCCTCGCCGATCAGATCCGGATTGCGGATCGCCGCCGTGTTGATGCCGATCTTGTCGGCTCCGGCGCGAAGCAGCCGCTTCATATCGTCCGTCGACGAGATGCCTCCGCCTACCGTGAACGGGATCGTGATTTCGCCCGCCGTGCGGCGAACGACCTCGATCATCGTCGCCCGGCCTTCGACCGAAGCGGAGATGTCGAGGAACACCAGCTCGTCGGCGCCTTCCTTATCGTAGATGGCCGCGAGCTCGACCGGATCGCCGGCATCCCGCAGATTGACGAAGTTGACTCCCTTTACGACGCGCCCGTCCTTCACGTCGAGGCACGGAATAATTCGTTTGGCTAGCATGATATGGCCCCCTTCTTAACGCCTCCGGCAATAGTCCACGACTTCCCGGTAAGGAAGCGACCCGCCGAAGATGTCCAGCGCGCTGCCGATCGTAATGTCCAGCTTGCCGCCCGTCAGCGAACGGAAATGCTCGAGATCCTCCAGGGAACGGGCTCCGCCCGCATAGGTCGTCGGAATCCGCACCCATTCGGAGAGCTTGCCCGCCAGCTTCTCCTGCACGCCTTCCCGCTTGCCTTCCACGTCCACGGCATGAACGAGAAACTCGCCGCAATAGCTCTCGAGCTCCCGGATGGAGGCTTCGTTCACCTCCAGGTCGCTGAATTGCGTCCATTGGTTCGTCACCACGTACCAGCGCCCGTCTCGTTCTTTGCAGCTAAGATCGAGCACCAGCTTTTCCCGGCCGACCTCCGAGACGATCCGGTTCAAGTTGTCCATCTGCAGACGGCCGTCGCGGAACACGTAGGAAGTCACGATGACATGAGAAGCGCCTTCCTCGAGATAGGACGCCGCGTTGTCGGCCGTAATGCCTCCGCCGATCTGCATCCCTTGTGGATACGCTTGGAGCGCCTGGACGGCCGCATCCCGATTCCCGCCGCCAAGCATGATGATATGCCCGCCGGTTAAGCCGTCTTCCTTATACATCGAAGCGAAGTAGCCGGGGTCCTTCTCGGAAACGAAGTTCTCCACGACCTTGGAGGAGTCCTCCTGCAGCGTCTCCCCGACGATCTGCTTCACCTTGCCTTGATGGATATCGATACAGGGTCTGAAGCGCAAGCTTGCTCAATCCTTTGGCTTATAAATTGCTGGCCTTGTTCGCGACCAGTTTAACGAAGTTGTTCAGCAGCGCCATGCCCAGCTCGCCGCTCTTCTCCGGGTGGAACTGCATTCCGTACACCGAGCCGCGTCCGACGATGGCCGTCACCGGCTGATAATAATCGGTCGTCGCCAGCAGGTCTTCCTTGCGCTCGGGAAGCGCATGGTAGGAGTGCACGAAGTAGACGTGGCCCGGATTCAATCCGGAGAAAAGAGGGCTCTCCTGGGTGAAGACGAGCTCGTTCCAGCCCATGTGGGGCACCTTGTAATCGCCTTGGAAGCGCACGACCTTGCCCGGCAGAAGGCCAAGGCCGGTATGCGTCCCGTGCTCTTCGCTCTCGTCGAACAGAAGCTGCATGCCGAGGCAGATGCCGAGCAGCGGCTTGCCGGACGCCGCGTATTCCTTCACGACGCTCTCGAGGCCGGTCTCGCGAAGATTGGCCATCGCGTCTCCGAACGCCCCGACGCCGGGCAGGATCGCCCCGTCCGCCGCCAGGATCTCCTCGGGGGAGGAAGTCACGAGCGCCTCGGCGCCGAGTCTCTCGACCGCCTTGCCGACGCTGTGAAGGTTGCCCATGCCGTAATCGATGATCGCGATCATCCTACAGCACTCCCTTCGTCGATGGCACGCCTTTCACCCGGGGATCGATCGTGGTCGCTTCGTCCAACGCGCGTCCCAGCGCTTTGAACACCGCTTCGATCATGTGATGCGTGTTCTTGCCGTAATGCACGATGACGTGCAGCGTGATTCGGGCTTCGAGCGCAAGCTTCCAGAGGAACTCGTGCACGAGCTCCGTGCTGAAGCTTCCCACTTGGGCGGAAGGGTATTCGGCGCGGTACTCGAAGTGCGGGCGGTTGCTCACGTCGACGACGACTTGAGCCAGCGCCTCGTCCATCGGCACGAACACGCTCGCGTAGCGCTTGATGCCGGCTTTGTCGCCGAGCGCCTCGCGCAGCGTCTGGCCCAGGCAGATTCCGATGTCTTCGACCGTATGGTGGTCGTCGATGTCCACGTCGCCCCGCGCTTCGACCTTCAGGTCGAATTGGCCGTGCTTCGCGAACAGGTCGAGCATGTGATTAAGGAAAGGAACGTCCGTCTCGAGGTCGACCGAGCCCGTCCCGTCTACCCCCAGCGACAGCTTGATGTCCGTTTCGTTCGTTTTGCGCGCCACTTCGGCGACGCGCGCTCCTGCAGGTACCGTCATTTGGAATCTCCACCTTCTAGTCGGATTTCTACCGCCCGGGCATGGGCTTCGAGCCCTTCATGCCGCGCGAGCGTAGCGATGCCCGCCGCGTCTCTCAGCAACGCTTGGCGGCTGTATCGGATCAAGCTCGATTTCTTCAGGAAGTGATCGACGTTCAGGGGCGAGGAGAACCGCGCCGTCCCGTTCGTCGGAAGTATGTGGTTCGGGCCCGCGAAGTAGTCGCCGACCGGCTCGGAGCTGTACGGCCCGAGGAAAATCGCGCCCGCGTTCTCGATGCCGCCGAGCAGCTCCAGCGGATCCTCGGTCATCACCTCGAGATGCTCGGGAGCGAGCAGGTTGATGACCTTCACGCCGTCCGCCATCGTCGGCACCGTCAGGATGGCGCCGTACTGCTCGAGCGACTTCTCCGCGATCTCGCGCCGCGGCAGCGTCGCCACCTGCCGCTTCAGCTCCGCCTCGACGGCGGCGGCCAGCTTCTCCGACGGCGTCACGAGCACCGCGGACGCCATCTCGTCATGCTCCGCCTGCGACAGCATGTCCGCGGCGATGTACCCGGCGTCGGCGGTGTCGTCCGCCAGCACCGCGATCTCGCTGGGCCCGGCGATGCTGTCGATGTCGACCGCGCCGAACACGGCGCGTTTCGCCAGCGCCACGTAGATGTTGCCGGGCCCGCAGATCTTGTCGACGGCGGGAATGCTCGCCGTCCCGTACGCGAGCGCGGCGACCGCCTGCGCTCCCCCGACCCGGTACATCTCCGTCACTCCCGCTTCCGCGGCCGCCACTAAGATGTACGGGTCGATGCCTTCGCGTCCGCCGGTCGCCGGCGGCGTCGCCATGACGATCTCCGGCACGCCGGCTACCTTGGCCGGAAGCACGTTCATCAGCACCGACGACGGATACGCCGCCTTGCCTCCGGGAACGTACAGGCCGACGCGGCGCAGCGGCCGCAGCACCATCCCGAGCAGCGTGCCGTCCGGCTGCGCGTCGATCCACGTCGTCCGCTTCTGCTTCTCGTGGAACGCTGTAATGTTCGCCGCCGCTTGCCTAAGCGCCGCAAGAAACTCCGGTTCCACTTTATCGTAAGCGGAGTCGATCTCCTCCTGGGTTACCCTCAGCCCCTCCGGCTGAAGCTTCACCTTGTCGAGCTTCTCCGTATATCGCAGGAGAGCCGCGTCCCCTTCGAGCTTCACCGCTTCGACGATCTCTTTGACCACGGCATTCTGCTCGGGCGTTCCATATTCGGCCTGTCGTTCCAGCCGGAAGCCCTCTGCCGGTCCGATATACATATCGCTCTCCCCTTTCCTCTTGTCCGTTCGTTGTCATCGAAGCTCTACGCAAACCTTTTCCGATGCTCTCTTCCGCTTAGCCTCGAACCGCGATTTTCTGGCTCAACCGATCGCACAGCGCTTGAATCGCGTTGTTCTTCAACCGGTAGCTCACGCGGTTGGCGATGAGACGGCTCGTGACCGAGAACAGCGTCTCCATCTCGACCAGACCGTTCTCCTTCAGCGTCTGCCCCGTCTCGACCATATCGACGATCCGGTCGGCCAGCCCGATAAGAGGAGCAAGCTCGATGGAGCCGTTCAGCTTGATGACCTCCACCTGCTGCCCCTGCTCGCGGAAGTATTGGGAAGCGACGTTCGGATACTTAGTCGCCACTCTCGGATGAATGACCGGCTTCCACCCCGGAAGTCCGATAACCGACATGCGGCACTTCGCGATTCCGAGGTCGAGCAGCTCGTATACGTCCTTGTTCTCTTCCATCAGAACGTCCTTGCCGACGATGCCGATGTCCGCCACGCCGTATTCCACGTAGGTCGGCACGTCGACCGGCTTGGCCATGATGAATTCCATGTTCGCTTCCGGAACGGGAATGATGAGCTTGCGCGAATCGTCGAAGTCTTCCGGAATCGACAATCCCGCTTCCCGGAACAGCTTGCTCGCCTGCTTATAGATTCTGCCCTTCGGCATCGCTACCTTCAAAACGCCATTGTCGGTCATGCCCGTCCCTCCTTCTCAAGCCCGTAAACGACTAAACGATCGAAGGCCATTCCCCGATGGACGAACGGACCCTTGGCCGCTTCGGCGCGCAGCCCCGGCAGCACGTCCTTCAGAACGTCTTCCTTCTCCGTCACGGCGACAAGCCCTTCTTCGCGAATTCTCTCCGCTTCGAGCAGCGCTTCCCTGCGGCTCTCCTTCGTGTAGACGATAAGAATGCGATTCTCGTCCGCCTCGTCATCCCCGACAACCTCCAGAATGCGGGTCGTCTTAAGCGCAAAGCCCGTCGCGGCCGCGGGACGTCCGAATTGGGCCAGCAGATTGTCGTAACGGCCGCCGCTGCACACCGGGAAACCGAGATGGGAGGCATAGCCCTCGAACGTCATTCCCGTATAATAGGAGAAATCCCCGATCATCGTCAGGTCGATGAGAACGTGATCCTGCAGCCCGTAAGCCGTCAGCACTTCCCATACCTCGCACAGCTGGCGGATCGCCGCTTGCGCATCCGGGCTTCCGCTCAGGCTCAGCGCCTGGTCGCATACCTCGACTCCGCCGCGCAAGCGCAGGATTCCTTCCAGCTCGCCGCGGACGCTGTCCTCGATCGACAGCTTCTTCAGCGCGTCGCGGTAGCCGACGTGGTCGCGCTGCAGCAGATGCGACTTCAGATTCTCCTGCTCCTCCGTCCTGCCGAGCAGAGCTTCCTGGAACAGACCGTTCAGGAACCCTACATGGCCTACGGCGATCTTGAACGACGGCACTCCCGCCGCTTGAAGGGAAGCGATCGCGAGAGCGATCACCTCCGCGTCCGCTTCCGAAGACGGATCGCCGACCAGTTCTACCCCCGTCTGGAAAAACTCCGCATCCCGTCCGGCTTCCTCTTCGAAAGCGCGGAACACGTTCGCATGATAGCTGAGTCGCAGCGGGAACGGCGTCTCCTTCAACAAGGAAGAGACTACCCTCGCGATCGGCGACGTCATCTCCGAACGGAGAACGATCGTCGTCCCTCTCTGGTTCAGCAGCTTAAACAGCTTCTGGTCGGAGGTGGCGCTGGCCACCCCTACCGTGTCGTAATACTCCATCGTCGGAGTCATGATCTGCTCATAGCCCCAACGACGCATGCATTCCAGCACGTTGCGCTCGATGCGGCGAAGTTTCGCGACCGCATGCGGCAAATAATCCTTTACGCCTGTCGGCTTCTCGAACACCTTTGGCTTCGACAATGCTATTCCCTCTTCTCTATATGGCAACTTGATCTCGTATCTCGCTCTATGCTTTATCGCGTTAAAGTTCTACCATTCTACCATACTGCCAAAATAAAGCTTTCTTTGACTTTATCACGAGCCATCCCCCGCGTCAAGAAGCCGGACCCCAGCGCTTATCACTCTAACTTGACCCAATCGCGCCAAAAAATAAGTCCACGCCAGAGGAACCCGACAGTTCCTCCCGGCATGGACCTTCAATTCTTTATAGCCGCGATCAATGCACTCTCGTCGACCGCTCCTCGAAGGAGTTAGCTTCCTCTTCCTTGCGGGAAGAGAGATCCCTTAGCGGATTGCCGCCTACCCTGGCATACGCGGGGACATCGCGGTGAACGACCGCGCCGGCGGCGACGACCGCCCCGTCTCCGATCGTGACGCCGGGAAGAACGGTAACGTTCGCTCCGATCATGACGTTAGAGCCGATAACGATCGGTCCGATCCGATATTCCTCGATTAGATATTCATGGGTCAGAAGCGTGGAGTTATAGCCGATAATGCTGTTATTGCCGATCTGGATCCGTTCCGGAAAGAACACGTCGACCATGACCATCAGGGCGAAAGATGTCTGTTTCCCGACTTTCATTCCGAGTATCCGGCGATAGATCCAATTCTTCACCGGCAGAATCGGGCAGTAACGAGCCAGTTGAATGAAGATGAAGTTCCGAACCGCTTTCCAGCGGGAAACCGTGCGGTATACCTGCCATAACGCATTGGGACCTTCCACGGGATACCGTTCCACTCTTCTCAACCGATCATCGCTCCAATCCGCATATCGTCAGCAGCTGATCCATCTCCTGAATGATATGGGCCGCTCCCGCGTCCTTCAGGATCCCTTCTCCCTTAAGCGACCAAGCGACTCCGACGGGAATAGCGCCCGCGTTTCTGGCCGACTCGATGTCGACCTTGCTGTCTCCGACCATGATCGTGGTCTCCGGATCGGCCCCGAGAGCCTCGATCGCTTTAAGCACGGGTTCGGGGTGAGGCTTCGCGTGCTCGACGTCGTCCAGCGTGACGATCGCCCCCATGTAATCGTAGATGCCGAGCAGCTTCAAAGCTCTCTCGGTAGAAGGCTTCATCTTCGTCGTGACGATCCCGAGCCGAATTCCCGCCGCATGGAGCTTGGGTACAACCTCTCCCACGCCAGGGAACAACGTGACCATCTCGTCGTGGCGAAGAAGGTTGTATTCCCGGTAAGAACGCGCGAGATCGTCTACCTGCTCTCTTCCCGAGAACTGCTGCAGCTGCGTGACGAGCGGCAGTCCCATGCTGGGAATGATATGCTCCCGTCCGAAGCCCTCGGGAACGATTCCTTGGAGCGCATGAAGGAACGATTCGATAATCAATTCATTCGTATCGATAATGGTCCCGTCCAGATCGAACAGAACGGTTCTAATCTTAGCTGTCATTCTTTGTTAGGCCTCTTTTCGTAAGTCGCGATTAGTCGCCGCCGCCCGAACCGCCGCCATCCGAGCTGCCGGAATCCGAGCTTGAGCTGCCGGAACTCGAACTGCCGGAATCCGCGCTGCCGGAGTGACTATCGCCCGATCCGCCGTTCGAATCCGAAGCCGGGCTCGAATCATCGGAGCTGCTATCCCCTTGTTTCGCATCCCCTTCCCGCTTGTCGGCCGCCGGAGGATCGCGATCGGGTTCGCGGTCCGCATAGCTCGTCTGGTTAGGCAGAGTCGCGGCTGCCGCGGAATCCGTCGTCTGCGCGTTCTTCGCCTTCTCGCTTGCCGGTGCGTCCGACTTTGCGGCGGGCTTCTTCGTGCTGACCAGAGGATCGAGATATCTCTCGTTCGCGTACCCCATTCTGCGGCGCACGATAATGAGGATGATGCTGCCGATGATGAGCAGCAATGCGAGCAGCTGCGAGCTGCGCACGTCCCCGTATTGCGGATCGAGATAACCTTGCTCGAAGCCCATCCATTCCATCGGCTTCCACAAGGTCTTCAGGAAGGACGCCAGCCAATCCGCCCCGTTGAACGCCAAGCTGTCCGTACGGATGGCTTCGATGTAGAAGCGGCCGATCGAATACCAGATGAAGTAAGATAACAGCAGCTCTCCCGAGCGAAGGAAGCTCTGTCTGCGGAGGATAAAGAGGATGATGATTCCGACCAAGCTCCACAGCGATTCGTACAAAAAGGTGGGATGGTGATAGATCCCCTCGATATTCATCTGATTCACGATAAAGTCGGGCAAATGAAGCGTGTTGCGCAGGAAAGACTCTTCAACCGGCGATCCGTAGGCTTCTTGGTTGACGAAGTTGCCCCAACGTCCGATCATCTGCCCCGCCAGCAAGGAAGGAGCGCAAATATCCGCTACCCTCCAGAACGAGTAGCCTTTGGCCCGGAAGTACAGAAACCCGCAGATGAACGCCCCGATCAACGCGCCGTAAATCGCGATGCCACCGTTCCAGATCTGAATGATCTCGCCGGGGTGCTGGCTGTAGTAATCCCAGGTAAAAGCAACATAGTATAAACGGGCGGCAATGATGGCGGACGGAACACCGTAAAGCATGAGATCAAGGAAGAAGTCCGGCGTTAAGTTAAAACGCTTGCCTTCCCAGATCGCCAGCAGAAGACCGACCAATGCGGCCGTTCCCAAAATAATTCCGTACCAGTGCACCTGAAGCGACCCCAACGAGAAAGCTATGGGGTCCAGTTTGAGCGGCAACATCCGAATCCTCCATCCTGGTTTATCGGCTTAATGCCGAAGTTGTCGTCTTATTCGTAATCCTCGTCGGCGATAGCTTCGGTGAGCTTGTTCGTGAACTGTAGGGCCGCATTGTACCCCATTCTCTTCAATCGGAAATTCATGGCCGCCACTTCCAGAATGACCGCCAGGTTCCGTCCCGGCCGGACAGGCACCGTGACGAGAGGAACTTCGGCTTCGATGAGCTTAGTCGTCTCCTCGTCCAGGCCGAGCCGGTCGTACTGCTTCTCCTGCTGCCAGTTCTCCAGCTTGATGACCAGGCTGATCTGCTTCGTGGTCCGAACGGCGCCGGCTCCGAAGAGCGTCATCACGTTAAGGATGCCAAGACCCCGTATCTCCAGCAGATGCTGGATCAGCTCGGGCGCGCTTCCGTATAGAAGGTTGTCCGCCGTCTGGCGAATTTCGACCGCGTCGTCCGCGACCAGGCGATGCCCGCGCTTCACAAGCTCGAGCGCCGTCTCGCTCTTGCCGATGCCGCTTCCTCCGGTAATCAGCATTCCGACGCCGTACACGTCGACCAGAACCCCGTGGATCGTAGCGGTCGGAGCCAGCTTCTTCTCCAGATAGTTCGTGATCCGGCTCTGAAGGATCGTAGTCGCCAGGCTGCTGCGCAGCACCGGGAACTTCTTCTCGTTCGCGACTTCCACGAGCTCTTCGGGAACATCCAGCCCGCGAGTCACGATAATGCACGGAGTATCGTCCGTGCACAGCTTCTGCATTCGATCCGATCTCTCCGACGAGGTAAGCGTCTCGAGGAAGGCCAATTCCGTCTTGCCGAAGATCTGAGCCCGGTCCATCGGATAATACTCGAAGTAACCGGCGACCTCGAGGCCCGGACGATTGAGATCGTCCGTCTGTATCGTACGTCGCAGGCCTTCCGCCCCGGCCACGACCTCTAGCTGAAACTGTTGAACGAGTTCGGATACCTTTACTTTCTTAGCCATCGCACGGTCTCCCTTCCACTTGTCTTTTTCATCGTATCTAAAAAAAGGGCGGAAATCAATGTAAAAGCCCGAATAGCAGAAAAGCGCCCGGCCGTCTGGCCGAGCGCTTAAGGAAAACGGGATTAGTTCTCGAGAATGTTGAGCTCGGAATCCTTGTCGAAGAAATGAACCTTGTTCATGTCGATCGCGAGCTTCACGTTTTGGCCTTCTTGCAGGCCCGTACGGCCGTCGACGCGAGCGATGACGTTGTCCTTGCCAAGACCGTTCAGGTACAGGAACACTTCGTAGCCGAGGTTCTCGGATACTTCGATGCTGGCATTGACGATCGTCTTCGGAGACGCTTCGATGAAGACCGGCTCTTCGTGGAAATCTTCCGGACGAACGCCCAGGATGACTTCCTTGCCGATGTAGCCCTTGGCGCGAAGGGCCTTCGCTTTGCCTTCCGCTACTTCAACGTTGATGCCGGTAGCCTTGAAGTGCACGCTGCCGCCTTCTTCAACCAGTTGGCCGGTGACGAAGTTCATCGCCGGAGCGCCGATGAAGCCTGCAACGAACAGGTTGATCGGGTGGTTGTAGAGCTCTTCCGGAGTAGCGGCTTGTTGAATGAAGCCGTCCTTCATGACGACGATGCGGTCGCCCATCGTCATGGCTTCCGTTTGGTCGTGCGTTACGTAGATGCAAGTCGTCTCAAGGCGCTTCATCAGCTTGGAGATGTTAGCACGCATTTGAGTACGCAGCTTGGCGTCCAAGTTGGAGAGCGGTTCGTCCATCAGGAACACTTGAGGTTCGCGGACGATTGCGCGGCCCAGGGCGACGCGCTGGCGCTGACCGCCGGACAGAGCCTTAGGCTTGCGGTCCAGAAGGTGTTCGATTTCGAGCGTGCGAGCCGCTTCGCGTACGCGGCGGTCGATTTCGTCCTTGCGGAATTTGCGAAGCTTCAGGCCGAATGCCATGTTTTGATATACGTTCATGTGCGGATACAGCGCGTAGGATTGGAATACCATCGCGATGTCGCGGTCTTTCGGAGCGACGTCGTTCACGACGCGGTCGCCGATGTACAGCTTGCCTTCGGAGATTTCTTCGAGACCCGCGATCATGCGCAGCGTCGTGGACTTGCCGCAACCGGAAGGACCGACCAGCACGAGAAATTCTTTGTCTTGAATGTCAAGGTTAAAGTCAGTTACCGAAGCTTTGTCGGAACCTGGATATTTTTTATAAACATGCTCTAAACGTACGCCTGCCATTTATAAGTTCCCCCTAACAACTCGTTTAAGGTACATAGCTATCTTAACCCAGAGCGGTGTCGAATGACTATGCACAAAGCGTACAAAAAATTCATTTCCTTTTCGTGACTTTGTACAATAGCAGCATGATTCGGACAAGAACCGCGTCGTTAAAGGAACGGACGTCAAGTCCTGTCTCCTGCTTCAGCTTATCCAGCCGGTATAAAAGCGTATTGCGATGAATATATAGGCGCTTGGCCGTCTCGCTCACGTTGCAGTCCATGGTAAAAAAAGCGTCCAGAGTCGAGATGGTCTCCGGTTCGGTGAACAGGTCCGGACGCCCCATCATTTCTTCCATGAACCGGATGCGCGTCGATTCCGGAATTCCGTTCAGAAGTCTCTCCAGATGAATCATCCAGGGGAGATGAACCTGCACTCCCATGTGAAATTTGCGGCCGAGATAGATCGTCTCCCGAAGGCCGTAGACCGTCTGGACTAAGCTTTCCGTCGGAATGATCGGAACGCCGACCGCGACGTGGCATTCTCCGCCCCACTCCTCGGTAAACATCTGGTGAAGTCCCGTGGCGAGCGAGAATAAAGCATCCTTCGTCTCGTCCATCTCGATGACATCCTCTTCGGCCGATTCGACCTCCGCCAGCAGCCGATCAGGACCCAAAACGAGCCATTCCCTCTCCCGGATCGGAATAAGGAGAATTTCGTCCGAGATAAAGGACTTGAACACTTTCTCCAATTCATTGTAGGGGAGCTCCCGGTCATCCGCCTGCTCGCTGATCAGCAGGAACGGAATCATCCCGTCGAACAAGCGGTTGCGCAGCTCGAACCGGTCCGGAACCTCCGCCCGCAGATCCCCTCCGTTAATGCTCTGCTCGATCCAATCGCCAAGCCTTCTCGCGCTTCGCTCGGTATCCGTGAAGCCGTTGGCGGCCGTGCGGGAAGCGGAAGGCTGGAGCACCCACCTGAACAATTCGGATTCCAGCGGTGTCAGCCCTTTCGGGAACCGAAGAGCCTCCAGCTCCTCCCCGTCCGCGCTTATCGCGATCAGAGTCCCATCCTCTCGTACAACGCTATCGCCAGCTTCCGGCTGCCGGGAGCCTCCCGCTTGAACCCAATCGCTGAGCTGGATGACGACGACCTCCACCGGTGCTCCCGCCAGTTGCTGAAGCTGCTGCAATCTTGTTTTGTTCATCGCTGCATGCCCCTCATCCGTAATCAATATCCACAATTGTAGCATAATTAACGGGCTTAAGGGGCTATTTGGGGACGGCCAAGCCTTCCCATCATCTCAAGATCAAAAGAATGACGATCGACATAAGGGCAAATACGGCCGCTATCAGGTACAGAAACGATACGGTCTGCACCTGGGATAGACCCCATCTCATTAAAGTGTGGTGAGTATGCAAGTTGTCGGCCCTATGCAGTCCCTTTCCCACGAGAAGACGTCTGCTGAACGTGATAACCGTATCCAGAATAGGAACGCCCAAAGCAAGCAGAGGCACGGATATCGACAGGAAGGTCGCCCCCTTAAGGGTGCCCTCTATCGCTAGTACGGCCAAGGTAAATCCGAGAAAAGTCGCTCCCGCGTCGCCCATGAATATTTTCGCCGGGTGGAAGTTGTAGGTCAGGAACGCCAGGCAAGAGCCGGCAAGAGCGATAGCCAGAAGCGCGATTACCTCTTGATTGCCCAGCAGGGATGCCACGAACAGGGTCAAGGAGGAGATGACGCATACCCCGGAAGCCAAGCCGTCGACGCCATCGATAAAGTTCATCATATTAATAAGGGAGAAAATCCAGAGCGCCGTGAAGAAAACCGACCACCCGTCGGAGAAGATCAGCATCGCGGAATGAGAAGGAGCGGATATCCCCTGGATCGAGATTCCGAACCCTACGGGAAGAATCGCCACGCCTATGTAAACAATCAATCGGGGCCATACGGGGAATTCCTTGCCGTAAGCTTTAAAACCGTCATCGACGAGGCCGATCGCGACGAGCAGGCCGCCTCCCAAGGCAAGGACCCTGACGATCGAGCTGTCGCCGACGTACAAATATGCCATTCCGATAACGCCTATGTAGATGGCCAATCCGCCGCTTAACGGAACCGGGCTCGTATGCATCTTGCGCTTGGTCGGACGATCCACGAAGCCGAGCCTGCGGGCCGCTTCGCGAACGATGGGGACGAGCAGGAGAACGAGAAGGAACGCACTGAAGAATGCATACATATAGATCATGTCGAGGCCCTCCGGTTACAGGTTTTTGCTGTTAACCTCTCCAGACAACGGCAGCCTCATGCATGTCCTTAAAAATCAAAAAAACAGACGTCTGCACGTCTGTTGATGGTTTAACTGGTGAGCCATGAAGGACTCGAACCTTCGACACCCTGATTAAAAGTCAGGTGCTCTACCAACTGAGCTAATGGCTCGGGGTGTGTTGGTGGAGGGTGATGGATTCGAACCACCGAACCGTGAGGAAGAGATTTACAGTCTCCCGCGTTTGGCCACTTCGCTAACCCTCCATGCGCCCCGCCGGTAGGTTGCGCAACTCAAGAGTAGCTTATACCGGAGAAATACAATGGTGGCTCGGGACGGAATCGAACCGCCGACACGAGGATTTTCAGTCCTCTGCTCTACCAACTGAGCTACCGAGCCGCATATTTAGTTCTTATTTGAGAAAAATGGCGGAGCCGACGGGATTCGAACCCGCGGTCTCCTGCGTGACAGGCAGGCATGTTAGGCCTCTACACCACGGCTCCGCGATAAAAGGTGTTTCGGGGTCCCCGAAAAGTAATAGGAATAAGCTTCGAAGACCTTCTTCACTTTTTGGGGTGAAGTGGTGGAGGCTGAGGGGATCGAACCCCCGACCCTCTGCTTGTAAGGCAGATGCTCTCCCAGCTGAGCTAAGCCTCCATGGGAAGCGTGATTTGGTAGCGGCGGAGGGGATCGAACCCCCGACCTTTCGGGTATGAACCGAACGCTCTAGCCAGCTGAGCTACGCCGCCATCTCACGAGCGCTTGTCCGATGAGACAAGCATTAGCGATCTCAAAGCTTGCGCCTTGATAACCGGATACGAAACGAGTTAGCGTTCATTAGAATCTCACTTGCCGTGCTGGCTGATTAGGATAAGCCCTCGACCGATTAGTACTCGTCAGCTGCACACGTTGCCGTGCTTACACCTCGAGCCTATCAACCTGGTGTTCTTCCAGGGGTCTTACGTACTGGGAAATCTCATCTTGA
>NZ_JACJVQ010000023.1 GCF_014212135.1 Cohnella thailandensis | reverse complement strand
ATAAAAGGACTTTTGACGGCATGGTTTCCAGAGGAAATCCCGAGAGTCAAAATGTCCAACATCTGAAGAACCTTGAAGGCTCGTTCTGTACTGCTGGTTTGTCTCGCAAGAACCGAAGCTCCTGCTCGACTTTATTTCATTACGCTCGATGTTCAGTTTTCAAGGAACAAGGTTTCTTCAATTACGTTCACTCGATTCGTGAACAGAAATAGAATATATCACATTTCCGTCTATGCAATCAACAGGATCTTTTTCCCAACTGTCTTCTCGCTTTGAATCTGCCTTCTCGCTTTGAAGTAGATCCTATCTTTGAGCCTATCCGATGCGTTTCGATCACCGGCAGGAGTTATAGAATAATGCATATTGTCCATTCTAGCAACCGGTATTTCGTTCCAGGCTCTCGCGGACTTCCCCGAATGACTCCACCCTAGTCGGAATAATTCCAAGAACTCCACGCCATCATATCTTCACCAAAGCTTGACGTTCGTTTGGCAGGGCGAAATCTTCCATCTTGGCCGCATTAGGGGCAGCAGCTGCCTTGATCGCCGCATTCGCTATAAAACTGCGAGCTTCCGTCCAAGGGTAACCTCCCAACACAAGGAAAATCGGGGTGTTCAACTAACCAATGGCTCGTAGTTCGCAAACGTCCTCGGACCAAAAACTGAGATGGTGGCAATTATCGTTATTAGGAGTGGCTTGTACGATCGGTACCGGCTTCTTCCTCGGTTCCCACCTTGCCATCGAAATCGCCGGTCCGGCCGTTCTCTTGGCCTATGTCGCCGCCGGCGCAACCGCGTATATCGTATTCGACAAGCTGGCCCGCATGACGGCTTCAGACCCCCTGGAGGGTTCCTTTCGTTCTTATGCCAAGAAAGCGTACGGGCGCTGGGCGGGCTTCAGCTGCGGCTGGGTCTATTGGTCGTCCGAACTCCTTATCGTCGGAAGCCAATTGACCGCGCTTTCGCTGTTTTCCCGCTTCTGGTTCCCTCGTGTCCCCATGTGGTGCTTCGCAACGGGATTCGGTTTGCTCGGACTTCTGATCGTCATCTTGGGTACGCGCAGCTTCGAACGTTGGGAGAACGTCTTCGCGGTCGTGAAGGTGGCAGCCATCGTTCTCTTCATCGTATTGGCGCTTCTAGCCCTGTTCGGAGTATTCCGTTCCCAAGGCCAAGGTGCCGCCCTGCCGAAGCAATGGATGCCCGCAGGACTAAAGGGTTTATGGTCTTCCCTTATTTTCGCCTTGTACGGTTACGGAGGTTTAGAAGTCATGGGGCTTATGGCCATGAGGCTCGAGAAGCCGGAGAGCGCTCCGAAGGCGGGCACGATCATGCTGCTCCTGCTTGGGGCGATATATGTGACTTCCCTCGGACTTGCGCTCGTTCTCCAGCCATGGCAATCGTTCCGCGCGGAGAAAAGCCCCTTTATCGTCTCGCTAGCCGACTATGGATTGGCATTCGTGCCTCATGTTTTTATCGGCGTTCAGATCATTGCCGGCTTCTCGACGATGACGGCTTCTATCTTTGCGGTAACCAAGATACTCGTCACGTTGGCAAGCGATCGTGACGCTCCTCCGATCTTCAGTCGCAGCTACGGCAAATCCAAAAAACCGCTCGCCGCGCTTGGCCTGACAACCGTTGGACTTGGCGCTTCGGTTCTCTTTGCCTTGCTGATGCCGAAGAGCTTATACGAGTATGTAACGACGGCCGCCGGTCTTATGCTTCTCTATAACTGGTTGTTCATCCTATTCACCTCCGGCCGCTTGCTCAAGCAGAACGGCTGGGGCCGAATTAAACAATACTTAGGAATAGCTTTGGTGGTGCTGGGTGTATCCGGAACATGGTTTCATCCCATTAGCCGGCCCGGTTTGCTCATCAGCCTCGGTTTTATCGTCGTGATCGGTTTGGTCACACTAATGATGCGCCGTCTTTGGAAACGAACCGATTCGAGCGCTGCCGATCCGGCAGCCTCCTCATCCTCTTCCGGACAATACCCAGTACGCTTCAAATCCAAAGTACAACCCGAACCCGATCAAGGATAGGCCGGATAGAACCGATATCGACGCCAGCAGCCGATCCGTCAGCAAACGACGGAACGCGCTGGCGGCAAGCGCCATAAGGAAGTCCCAGAGCATAATGCCCGCCATTATCGTCGAACTGTACAGCACGACCTCCCGCGCTTCGTATTTGGCGATCATGTCCGCAAGCACCGACCCGTAGACGCCTAACCAGAACAGAATCGACATCGGGTTGGAGATCGACATGACGAAGCCGGATGCAAACGATTTATACGGTGATTCGCCGCCTCCTCTGTTCCCCCAATCTTGCTTGCCTACTTTCATTAGCGTCTCGAATCCTATATAAGTAAGCACAAAAAAACCGAATAGCCATAAAAACGTTTGAACGAACGGTCGATCCAGAACATGAATGACGCCGAAATAAACTAGCAGCATAAATACTCCATCCGCCGCCATCGCGCCGAGTCCGACCAACCAGGCATGCCAAAAACCGGCCCGTATCCCCTTCTCCATCTGGGCTGCATTGATCGGCCCGATCGGCGCGGCAAGGGAAAGGCCGAGAAAAAAATGGCTGAGGAGTACGTTCATCGGACGAACCTCCTTCTAGAGTACATTTATAAATATGTAGGAGAAGAAGCTCGTACAACTAACCAGTCTAATATTCGCCTGGATACACGAGCATTTTTTGATAAAGAGAACGGTTCGGTGAAATACTTTCATCGGATAACGCTGGAGGTGAACGATAAAATGAGCACGAAGGCGAAGCCCGATAAAAACAACCCCAAGCATAGCCCGAGACGATCCAACGACCCTAACGATCAAGGAAGGCCTAACGTGCAAAAGTAATTCGAACTCCTTGCCAAAGAAAAGAAGAACCCGGTACGCATGACCGGGTTCTTGCTTTAATCATCCTAATAGTTCGACATACCCTTCCGTTCCGTTCACGCGAATTAGTTGCCCGTCCTTGATCAACTTGGTCGCATTCTCCACCCCGACAACGGCCGGCAAGCCATATTCGCGCGCGATAACGGCTCCATGGGTCATCAATCCGCCGACTTCGGTGACAAGGCCTCGGATGGATACGAACAAGGGTGTCCAGCTGGGGTCTGTAAAGGCGGTGACTAAAATATCGCCTTCTTCCAGATTGGCATCCTCCATGCTTATTAGGACTCGTGCCCGTCCCTCTATTACTCCGGAAGAGACGGCTAGGCCCGCTATCGCTTCGGATGGGAGGTTCTCCCGATTGTACCGGCCTGTAATGATTTCCCCATCTGACGTGATCACGCGCGGCGGAGTTAGCTTTGCGTACCATTTGTAGTCGTCTTTGCGCTTGCTAATAATCCGGTTATCCAGCTTATTCGTGCTGACGACTTCGCGAAGTTCCTCGAAGGTAAGATAGAAGATATCCTCCTTGTCGAGGACAACGCCCGCATGCGCGAGCCGTTCCGCTTCCTGCAGCAAAGCCTGCTTATAAACAAAATACCGATTCACCATGGCGTATTTGGGATATTCCCGATATCCGCTATAGTTCCGGATGACGTCGATTCTTCGTTTCGTTTCTTCGGCTTTCCGTTCGCCATCCGGCAGTTGCTTCAGTCGTTCCAGCAGCTCTTTTTCTTTGGCCGAAGCTTCCCGTCTCCCCTGCTCGAATTTCTTTGCGCCCGCGTGCGGCTCGATGTTGCGAATATGGCTAAGGATCATGGGGACCAGAATCGTTGGTTTCTCGCTCCAACGGGTTCTCGTCAGATCGATCTCTCCGGCGCAACGCATTCCGTATTTGCGGAGATAATCATCGATTGCGTCCCGTGCTTCCTGTCCTCCGTCGAACTTGACCAGTTCCTCCAAGAAGTTATCCTCATGAACCTGCTGCAAATAATCGACGACTTCCGGATAAGGACGAATGGCGTCCGCTACGTCCAATAGCGCCAGCCCCATCTCCGAAGTAATGTTGCCCTGAACGGATTGGGAGAGCGTATCGGCCGCGTTTTTCTCGCCTAACCACTTGTTCATGTTCTCGTTGATCCACGCGTGAGCATTCATGGCGGCCATGATCACGCTCGAGCTTTGAGGATTGAACAAAATCCGCTTCAGCTCTTGGAGATCCTCCAGAATGAATTCGAACAGCTCGGTACCCGATTTCGATTGGATGTTCTGCTTTAACTCTTCGATCGAGGCTTGGCTTCGCTTAATCAATTCTGCAACGATAGCCGGATCCGATTCGATAAGGGCTGGATGACTTGGACGAGGTCCCTGCGCATTAGGATCATCGGGCAACAACTCAATAAAGTCTCTCTCGATCAGAGTCGCAAGAGCGTCTTTGATGAGCGGCTCGGAATTGCCTATCGTATTCAGCAGCATCTCTCTGCCGGCGGGCGAAGCCAGGCGAGGCGCGACATCGACGAACAATCGGCCTCCGGCGGTGCGCATGGGGGCTGGAGTCGTCAATAGGTAGAAAGACAAGCCGAGAGGCCTCATGGGATCGGTCATCATCTGCTGGTGACCGACCGAGATGTAGGCATGTTTGGCCTGATCCTTCTCTTCAGGGACCGGGTATAACGTCGTGATGGGTCGGCTTTGAACCATGTAAAAGGTATCGTTCGCCAAACACCATTCGATGTCCTGAGGACAACCGAAGGAAGCTTCGATCCGTCTTCCGATGCTTGCCAGCTTCAAAATCTGTTTTTCGGTTAGCGTTTGAGTCCGTTGCTGTTCGGGATCGATCGGCTTCGTCTCCGTTCCGCCTTCTTTGCGTCCATAGATCGCTACTGTCTTGGCTGCAATCCTCTTGCTGACGATTTTCCCTTCCCTTACTTGATAATGATCGGCAGATACCAAACCGGAGACCAGCGCTTCCCCAAGTCCGTAGCTGGCGTCGATGGACAGCAGCTTTCGGTTTCCGGTCATCGGATCGGCGGTAAATAAAATTCCCGAAGCCTGCGGGAAAACCATCCTTTGTACGACGACGGATAAATAAACGTGACGGTGGTCGATCCCGTTTTGCATCCGGTAGATGACCGCGCGATCCGTGAACAGAGAAGCCCAACAATGACGGATATGCCGCAGGATCGCTTCTTGGCCGATGACGTTTAGATAAGTGTCCTGCTGACCGGCAAAAGAGGCGAACGGCAAATCTTCGGCAGTCGCGCTGGAGCGCACGGCATAAGCCTGATCTTCGCCGAGCCTGGAGAGATAACGGGCTACGGCTTGCACAACTTCGGAAGGGACTTCCGCCTCCCTAAGGAGCTGTCGAAGCATCCGGCTGACTTCGCCGATTTGCTCCCGATCTTCTGCTTTCAGCGCATCCAGCCGATCCAACAAAGCAGGATACGATTCGATTCGTTCGATGGCTTTGCGATATCCTTCCGTAGTCACGCAGAAACCTTCGGGTACCTGTACACCTTCCATCTTCGATAATTTCCCTAGATGAAGCCCTTTTCCGCCAACGAGAGAAAGCTGCGCGTCGTTCATTTCGTTGAAGTCGAGAACCAAAGAACTCATTCGACATCTCTCCTAACCAAGAATTTGAGAAAAGCGATTGACAAGAGCTTGCCGGCATGGTACGATGAAGATGTAAGATGATCTAACTGTGTCTTCGAGATAAACGACAGTCGTAAAGCGATTATATCATCATGTTCATTTACGTGTAAAGCAAAAGAACCTGGAGCAAGTTCCAGGTTCTTTTTTGATGTTCCGCTGCTATTAGACACCACGCGTCAGTGGCCTTTTTTGCGGATCTGCTTGTCGTGGTTCTCTCCCCACTCTTTGGCCTTGGCGGTCGCGATCGAGATCGCGCGCCCTTCGGAATAGCCGTCCTTCAGGAGCTCGTTGGCAATGTCGATCGCCTTGTTGCGGACCGGCGCCATGAAGTTTTTGAGCGAATCCGGATAGTCGTCTTTGTCCCAGGGCATGTCGATTCCTCCTTCTCCTCTTGTACCCTCTATTAGACGACATAGGCGGAATTGAATCAGACTTCCCCTTATAAAAAACGAGCCCTAGAAGCGAATCTAGAGGCTCGTTGATTAAAGCATATTTAATTCGACTTAGGCAGGACCCTTATTTAGATGAGGCTTTTTCCTTCCCCAGCAAGAAATAAGCGAGCATGGCTATAACGCTAGTAATTAAGATAATGACGCCAAGCGGTACGGCGGTATCTTCCCCCGCTATTCCCACAAGCGGAGAGACGACGGCTCCGAGCAAGAACGGAATGAGGCCAAGCAAGGCCGCGGCGCTGCCCGCCATATGACTTTGTTTCTCCATGGCAAGAGGGAATGCCGCCGTCGATGTAATGCCGATAGCCGCTACGAAGCAAAAAAGCGGAATCACCAAGGCGAATAACGGTCCCTCCAGGGTGGCTACTGCTAGAACTGCGACGCTAGCCGCTAGCGCAAGCCATAGGCCGAACAATAGGAAGGTTCGTTCGGATATGCGATGCGACATTCGACCGACCAGCTGGGATCCGATGATCAGGCTGATGCCGTTCGAGGCGAATAAAATAGAGAATAAGGTCGGCGAAGCCCCGTAGATGTTCTGATAAATAAACGGCGTACCCGATACATAAGCGAAGACTCCGGCAATCATGATCCCCTGAGCCAGCATGTAGCCGACGAATTGTCGATCTCTCAAGAGCGATCCGTAGTTTTTCAACTGCTGAATAAAATTGCTCTGCATCCGGCGATCGGATGGCAGAGTCTCCTGAAGCCGCCATTTGGTCATCGCCAGCAGATAGAATCCGAGCAGCGTCAGAGCGATGAATACGCCTTGCCAACTCGAGAACGACAGAATTCCGCTGCCGGCAACAGGCGCAACGAGCGGCCCCAAATTGCCGACGAGCAAGAGCAAAGAGAAGAATTTCGTGAGTTCGTGGCCGCTATAAAGATCGCGCGCGACCGCGCGGGAGATGACGATGCCCGCCGAGGCCGCAAAGCCTTGAACGAACCGGAAGGCGATCAAGAGTCCGATATTGGGCGCGAACGCGCAAGCCAACGAGGCGATGGCGTAGACCGACATGGAGATGAGTAGCGGGTTGCGTCTTCCGTGGACGTCGCTAAGCGAGCCCATAACGAGTTGGCCTATGCCGAGTCCAAGCAAACATGCGGTCAGGCTAAGCTGGACAAGAGATGCCGTCGTTCCGAATTTCTCCACGATCTCCGGGAAGGCCGGCAAATACATATCGATGGTAAAGGGCCCTAGCGTAGAAAATAAGCCGAGAAGTAAAACCAACCCAAACACTTTCTGGTTCTTCTTAGCGGGCGAAGCAGAGGCAGAGGTCTTAGCAGTCGTAGTAGTCGTATTCAAGAGATTCCCCTATATCCGATGGATTTTTATTCACATCATTATACCATTCGCTATGGAATCAACAAGAGGTATCTCTACATGACCGTAGACAACGAAACAAGGACGGGACTTGCGAAAGCCGAGGCTTGCTCTCCTTTCGGATTGCGAATGCGGAAAAGATAAGGGTCGCCGGTCTCCGACTTCCAAACGATATAGTCGCTTATCCCTTCGCCGCTTACGGCCTGAAGATACAGCTCGGCATAGCCAAGCGGGTGCTCGACAAGTTCGCCGCTATGATCGGAGACGGCACCGAACTTCTTCAAGCTTTCCTCGCCCTCTTTGCTTAACGCGGTTAAATCGTAGTCCATCGGCAGTTGTTCCATATCCACGAAGTATTCGGGATTCTCAGTCAGCTCTAAACGGCCCGAGGAAGACTCGAAGGTAAAACCCTCGAATACATAAAAGGAGAATCCCTCGCCGTGATGGAGAGTGGCTGTCCGGGGTTTATAGCCCTCCTCCGTCATGAGATCAAAGCTCTCCGTTTGCGGACGCTGGGGCGCGGGCGATTCCTCGGGAGAGGAAAAAGGCACGGCGCTCGGCGCTGCGGTCGAGGTGCTGCCGGCATCCGGAGACGGAGCGGCGGATGACGTATCGGGCGATTGCACGGGGACCGCAGACGTAGCCGATGGCTTATTCCCGTCGGTACAAGCAACGAGCGTTAAGGCAAACGCCAGGACCGGAACGATTTTGGAGCCGGTATTTGAACGCATCATAAACATTCCCCCTTGATAAGTGTTATTTAATTCATTAACCCGCTATTCCGGAACGTACGCAACCGGAAAATAAACAAATGAAAAACGCCCTCTTCATGGCTATTCCGGCCACGGAAAAGGCGTTCTTCATTCCGTACTTGTAACGTTATATTACCCCTCCGACAAATCGGCCTGCAGTTCGCTCGCCACTTCGATCATTTTGGGAACGACCGCTTCGTTCGAAACCGCGACGTATAGATCCCCATCATAATGCCGGAAAGGAATGACCGCATCTCCGTGGCTCCACAAGAAGAAATCCCCGTCGATGGTCATCGTGCTTGAATTGCCGGTTACGGTATAGGAGGTCGAATACGCGAAATCCGGTTTGGTTTCGAAGTATCGCTTGCACTCCTCTAGGGAGATAATGGGCTCCGGATTGTTTTCTTGAAAGGATCTTGTTATTCGATAACGTTGACTCATGGCGATACCTCCAACAACGATTCTGTGTCATCCTCTATTGTGACGAAGGAGAGATCGCGTTGCAAGGTCTGCCGGCAGGATTCTCGAATTCCGCTCTTTTTTAAGCGACAAGGCTGATCAAATTGCCGTCGGGGTCTTTTACGATCGCGAAGCGTTCGCCCCAAGGCATATCCCTCGGCTCTCGATGTCCGATATATCCGTGCTCCGTCATTTGACGGTACAAATCGTCCAGCGCATCGCGACTGTCGAATTGAAAAGCGATCTCCATCCGATACCCGGCAGGTTCAACATGACCGTCGAACATGACTTGCGCCGATTCCCATGTGCCGAAAGACAAGCGAAGTCCATTGTGTTCCACGTCCACGTGATGTTTTTCGTTGGCGCTTTCCGGTATCTCCAATCCCAGCATTCGGTAGAAATCCAAAGCCCTTTGCATCTGTTCCACGAATATCGAGACTCTCTTCAACTTAACCGTCATGCTTGGCAACTCCAATCGATAGGTTTTATTTTACACCTCCATTGTATCGATCGGTCCGACTGCCCTATAGGAAAAAACGGACTTCTTCATCCCCTTCCGGTCAGGCGTTTAAGAGGTACCCCGTAGTAACGCGCAAAGGAATTGGCAAAATGCGACTGATCGTAGTAACCGTACTTCAGCGCAAGATCGGACAGGCTGGAATGGCCTCCCCTGCTTAATTCCTGCAGAACGCTTTGAAACCGGACGATTCCCAGCATCTCCTTCGGGCTCAAGCCAAGCTCCTTGTCAAACGCTCTTCGCAGGTGCCTTTCGCTGAAATGTACCTTATCCGCCAAGCTCCCGACGGAAAGGCTCCCTTTGCTGTCATAAATATGCATCAAGCTTTCGTACACCAGAGACGGAGTAGATTCATCGCCGCGAGTCAGCATTTGGGATAATTTACGCTCGACAACCTTAACGATATCCGATTTTGTCTGAGCAGCCTGGATTTCTTCGATCCAATACTGCCCTTCGAGACCCCAGATCTCTTCCAGATAGACGCGATGTTCCCTAAACTCCGAGAGGGGGAATTGGAATAGAGCCCGGACGGATTCCGAATAAATCCGGATGCCGAATAACGAACGAGCTTGCGAGAACTCCAACACTTCGGATCGTGTCGCCAGTCCAACGATATAGGCGGCCTTCCGGCTTGAAGGAGAAAGAAGATCCACAACGATATCGACGCAGCCATCCGGTATGATCCGGTGCAATTGATTCTCCGGAACCGGCCGATAATCCATCGTCCAGAAGGCGGCAATATGCGATTCCAAACCTCGACTCGGCGTATATTCGCGGCAATCGTACCAAGGGCTAGTCAATCCCGGCTCCAATGCGGGAGAATGAACAGGGCGATAGGGATGAGTCATCTTGATCTCCCCTTTTCCATTAATCGTAAACCCGGCTAATTCGAAATGTCACAATAACAACCGATCCAGGCCGATTGCGCTTATGAGCATTCTTTGCTTTTTGTTTCCTAACAATCGTTGCGACCAATCGACATAACCGCCGTCACCAATGTCGTATACACGGCCGCGGATATTCGTGGCGATAGTGAATTGTAACCCTTGGTAATATTCGTTCTCGAAATTAGGCTCTATCCTTGTCGTTGCGACCTTAATCGACCGTCGTTCGCCCTCTTCAACGATTCTCTTCAGCAGCCCCTCGTGATCTTTGTATCCTCCCCGTCCGCTAAGCCTCACTTCGATTCCGGATCCGAACAAGGTCTCAAAAATGTCTTGGTACACGAGGATGTGTTCCCAGAAGGAGGGGATTTCGAAAGAATAAGATCCGTTATCCGCTCCGGCGGTCGCCATGCAGAAGATATGAAAATGGGATAGCATCCCTGGACTATCTCCGAAGTATTGAGCCCTGACGTGCCGATGCGTCGTTGAGAACCGGATGAACTCTTCTCTATCGCTTTGCTCCCGCGATTTTAGCAAACGGCAAATATGCAACGCCAGCAAGTTAGTCGCATCCGCTACGACCTCTGTGCCCCTTGAAGCGGAGATGACTTTGTTCTGATCGACGGGACCGACAACGGAACAGGATCCGAGCGGCGCTACGGGCGAAAGCTGTAAGGGCGTAACAAGATGTTTTTTTGCTATCGTCAATAGGTCCAACTCTAGCTTCTTTAGTTGCAAAGGGTCGATATCGGCGGGATGAACGAACCGATTGCTTTCATACTTCTTAAGCAGCTCGCTCGGGGTGGACAATCGCGTTCTCGCTTTAAAGATCTCAAGCATCAATGAATTGAAATCGGCTCCCGATAAACGTTCGGCTAGCCGGTTTACGGTGTCTTCCTTCTCCAATTCGCGCAGAATGCGGTTGATAGGCGAATGATTGCTCTCCATCGTCATCGGTTCCGCTCCCTCCCGGTTCTTTAAACAAAAACTCCGCGCCGAGCGCAGAGTTTTAGGCTAGTCGTCCAATCCCTTGCCGTTAAGGATATGCGGGATATATTTTTCGATTCGCGACTCTCTCGTTTTGGCCTGCTTGGCCCCGGAAAAATGCAAGAGGTACGCTCTTTGCCGCCCGGGAGTCAAAGCTTCGAAAGACGACTTTAATTCCGGGATCTCATCGAACTTGTTTTGCAGCTCTTCCGGTATGGCGTATTCCGTATTCTTTTTAAACTCGATTTGCAGACCGGCTTTCTCTGCTGCGATGGCTTCATCGATATAGGTTTTTAAGATTAGCTGCATCTCGTCGATTTCTTGAACGCTGGTGAACCGAATCTGGCGCGCAGCCTGTACGTTCTCCGTTTGTTGGATGAGGATCCCATGGGGATCCTTTAACAACGCGCCTTTATGGAACAGAAGCGCGCAATACTCTTTGAAGCCGTGAATCAGAACGATGTTTTTGTCATCAAACGTATAACAAGGATGCATCCACTTAAAATCTTCGGTCAGCCCGCAGTCAAGAACGATTTCTCTTAGCAGCTCGAATTCTGCCTTCCACTGCTTGAGTTTGTTGAAATAGGGATCGATCTTAGGGTTTCTTTCGCCTTTTGCCATGCAAAGCACGCTCCTCCGCTAATGGACAAACCACTGCTCGTCTCCCATTATAATCGACTTGCTCCCTCATGGAATCGTTAATTTTCTTTGGCATATAAATACGTCAAAATATCGCGATTCTTTGGATTCAAAAACTGTTTCTCAAGAACCATTCCCAGCTTCAGCGCAACGTTTCTTGACGCTACGTGATTAGCGGGCATATTGGCGCAGATTCGTGTCAACTGCAAGGTTTCGAAGCCATACCTCATCAAAGCATATGCCGCCTCATATCCAAAACCGTGACCCCAGTAATTGGAATGGACGATATAGCCTAAGTCATTCTCGAGATCCCCATTCATTTCAATACGCAGCAATCCCGCATCTCCGATCAGCTCTCCGGAATCCTTAAGCTCGACCGCAAACCGGCCAAAGCCGCTTGGGTAAAGCTCCAAGCCTCGATTGGCAAGCCATTGCTTGCTTTGACCGAAATCGAAAGGCGACGGCCAGAAGCTCATCGTTTCTCGGTCGGACAATATTCGATGCAATTGGGGAAGGTCTTCCTTCTGATACTCCCTGATTCGCAGCCTGTTCGTTTCTAACCGAATCAACCCTTGTCACTCCTCTTTTGCCTTATAGACGACTTGACCTTCCACCATAGTCCAGACGACATTGAACTGCTCATCGAGCAAAACCAGGTCCGCGTCCGCTCCCCTCTCGATCCGCCCCTTGCCGGGGAGCCCAAGAATTTGGGCGGGCGTTCTCGACGCCATCGCGACGGCTTCGGGCAAAGGAATTCCCAATTGGACCGTGTTCCTCAACGCCTCATTCATGGTGACCGTACTGGAAGCCAGGGTGCCATCCTGTAGACGGGCGACCCCGTTAACCACTTGCGTATCATGCCCTCCGAATTGGTATCGACCGTCTCCCAAGCCCATGGCTTGCAACGCGTCGGTAATAAGGACGACGCCATCCGGGCCTTTGATGCGATGCAACAGTCTAACGATAGCAGGATGAAGATGTACGCCATCGACAATGGCTTGCAGGCTAACCTTCTCTTCTTCGAAAGCGGCTGCGATGAGACCCGGGTCGCGATGATGAATCGGCCGCATGCCGTTAAAACAATGGGTAATATGGCTGGCGCCGTGCTCAAAGGCAAGCTTCGCTTCCTCATAAGTCGCATCGGAGTGGGCAATCGCGACGATGATTCCTAACTTGGTCAAATAATCGATCGATTCCATCGCGCCGGGAAGCTCCGGAGCCAGAGTAATCATCTTCAATCGATCCCCTGCGTGAGAGAGAATCGTCTGCAGCTCATCTAGATCCGGGTGCCTTAAGTAGCGTTCGTTCTGCATCCCTTTTCGCTTGGGATTTAGGTATGGACCTTCTATATGAATCCCCGCGATACGGGCTCCGGCTTCTCGACCCGATACCCGTGCGACATTATGAATCATCTCGATTAGCTGCTCGATCGTTGAACTGACGGAAGTGGCAAGAAAGGAGGTGCATCCGGTCTCGGCGCAGGCGATCGATACTTCCTCGATGCTCCGAATTGTGCCGTCCATCATGTCGTAACCGCGTGCTCCATGGATGTGGACATCGATCATGCCGGGTATTAGCAAATTCCCTCGTCCGTCTATCTGTCCAAGATGGGAGATGGAACCTGCTGCTTTATCCTCTTGCATTACCTCGACGATTTTACTTCCTTCAACGACTACTGCGGCATGCTCCAGTATTTCGTTCCGCAAGGCGACGCGAACATTCGAAATCTGCAGTGAAGCCATTTTTAGCCCCCCCGTGTGCGTCAAGATTTTGGTCCTCATTTCGACGAGAAAGGCCATCCCGGACGGGATGGCTCTCATGCAAGCTGGATCGACTATCTTATTGCGAGCCGGAGCGGTCCAACAGGCGTCCTTTTGCGAGCAGGTAGTTTACGTCATTGCCAACGGCCTCGTTTTTAATGGTCACCGTGATGGTGCCGTCCTTCTTGACGGCCGGCCGTTCCCGCTTCGGGTTCAAGAATTGCGCGCCGGCTTCGGTAATAAGGTAGGCTGCGGCATCGGCATCCCCTTCAGGAATGTCGGCGCCCGTTATGTTCTTGGCTTTGATAGTAAAACTTTCTTTGACAGCGTCGAAGGTATATGAGATAGGCGCGAACGCATTATTGCTCGCGATTGTGCCGGGAGGAGCGATCATGGATCCTGTCTCAGCGTCCTCCAACGTATACTTGATCATATTCGTTTGCATGAGGTTGTCGCCCGTCATCGAGTAGATCTTGGTCTGCGGATCGACGCTGCTCTTGATGCCCAGATGCTTGGCTAGCACGCTAACCGGGATGAAAATCGTGTTCTTCTCTAGTACCGGAGTCGTATCCATCTCCGTGGCGCTGCCGTCGACGATAACCGTCTTGGACCCGAGAGAGAACTCGACCGTCTTGCCGCCCATGCCGATCTTCGCTTTTTTGCTCTTCGCGTCGTAGCTTACCTTGGCTCCGAGCAGTTCGCTGATCGAGCGAAGCGGTATCATGATCCGCGACTGTTTGTCGACGTAAGGAGCCTTCGGCGCCGTGTAGAGCACGTAATAATCGTTGATCTTCAGCAAGACCGGATACGATTTTGCCTCTGCTTGAGCCGGTTGCGAACCGACGCCAGATAGGCTTCCTACGGTAAGCAAAGAGGCTAGTCCTAGGGTTAATAACTTGTTTCTCGCTTTCACAATGTTGTCCTCCCATAAATAGAAATCAGTTTCAAAAAACTAAATCGTGGGAACTTCTCCTATTGTCGGGTTAACCGCGTTCGAAGATCAACGGACTATGAGTATCATTCCTTGCCCATTAACGATTCCGGCCACGTAACGTTAGTAAAGGTGACCTCGGCGAATTTGCCGTCCGTACCGGACGCTACGGCCAAGCCCGCCGTGAACTTCCCCGTCTTTACGGCCTTCAGCCAGATCGGCCAAGTGCCTTCGATGACGTTGGTTTTATCGTTTTTGTCGGCCCCAATAGACGCCTTCCTTTACTTAATCGTAAATGGACGGCGTCCCTATCTTTACACCTCGCTGCCTGAATCATGAATCACTTGTAGGAAGGAATCCCAACGCCATCGCGGAGTATCCCCTTGCAGATGCACTCCGCCATACCATCTATCGATTCCTCTTTTCGCGATCCAATCCTCTTTTCCATCTTTAACGGATTTACCAAAATCGGTTAATACAGCCTCGCAATCCAGGCCGCGGAATTGGATTAACGGATACGGATCCTGCGACATGACCTTTAATAGATGCCAGTATTCCAGATCGCCCATACCTAAAGTATGGAGCCTATCGCCGACATGCTTGAACAACTCATATGGTGAGTTTAGTCCGGCGTGGAGCATCTCGAGCGTGGTCTGCTCTACGATTCCTAGGCCGTTATGCGTAGACGGGAAACGCGCCAGATGGGCTCGGTATGCATCATGTGCGAATGGCAGCGCGGACGTATCCCGACTTAACAATTGCCCAAGCATTTGAGGATTATCTGCCGTATAAGCTTGCCAGAATGCTTTGCCTAACTCCAACTCTTCAGCCGAGACGGATTTCCATGTTCCCGACAGCGTCTCCATTTGCTTAACGGAGAGCTGCCCCAACCCTCGAAACAGCTCGATACCCGGATATTCTCCGATGGACAATAAACTCAGCTTGGTTTGCAGCATGGGTCGTTCCGAGAAAAAATGAAGCAAATAGCACAGCATGGTCTGATCGAACAAATCATGCTCAAACCAGAGTACGACTTCCTCGTATTTATGAAATTCGGAAAGGATTTGCTCTTGCCTTCTGCTGATCTGTACGAATTCGGAACGAGGTATGCCCAACGTTTGTTCCAAGTGTTGCGATCGCATGGCGCGATTGTCTATCTCAGCAGGATCTTGAAATACGGGGCCATGAGGATATACTTCCCTCCACACTAAGATCTCCCCTTGCACGACGCCCTGCTTTAGCTTCTCCGCCACCGAATCCCCGTTAACGATATGAAGCACGTTAGTTCCCCCTCCTTCTCTCCGTATTATATAGGATAAAAAAGCTATCCCACATCCAACGGATGTAAGATAGCCTATTCCTATCGTATATTTGATTGAGAACGAAGCTGTTCCGTAAGGCGCTCGTTCACCCGAAGCGAGCCGGATTCTTCTTCAATAACGACGCCGTATTCGGTCTCCGCCGCTGACGCGGTAACGAGTCCGTTGCGAACGTCCTCCAGCACGCGCTCCGGATCGCGCGCATACGGATCGCCCCATCCTCCGCCGCCCGCCCGGTGGAACGTGATGATGCCTCCCGGTTCCAACCCGACGTGGAAAGCAGTCTCTCTCACCTCGAGAGGCTCCGTCCTGCGATCGTCCAGGATCACAAGGTTCGACGGAGCGTCGCCTCCGCCGGCGAGCCCGCGGGTCGTGTTGCGAACGCCGGCCATCATTACGCTCGTGTAGCTTTTCTCCAGATGTTGAATTTTCACTTCCAATCCGGGAGCTCCGCGGTATTGACCCGGCCCCGTGAAGTCCGGCACATATTCGTGCTTCAGCACGCGGCTCGGATATTGAAGCTCGTTCATCTCGATAGAAGGCAGGATGACGCCCGTCATCACCGGCGGGTACAGGCCCCAGCCATCGGTTTGGAACGCGCCTCCGGCGCCGCCCGTGTATCCGTAGAAGTTCAGGTTTACCCACGGTCGACCATCGGCATAGGTGCCGTTGGAGTACGCCAGCGGCAGCTTGTGCGCGTTTACCCCGGCTCGCTCAGGCGCGCATTGCGAGATCGCCAGCAGAACGGCCTCCGCGATCTCCGCGCCGACGCAGGCGGTCGCATGACCGCATGGAGCCGGGAGACGAGGATTAACGACCGTGCCGAGCGGCGCCGTAACCTTCACGGGATTCATGTACCCTTCGTTAATCGGAATGCTCTCGTCGCAGCAGGTCGACACGGCAACGAAAGCGAACGACGTCGTATTGGACAACGGGCTGTTAATGAAGCCTGCCGCCTGGGGCGAAGAACCGGTGAAGTCGATCTCCAGATCGCTTCCCTTTACCGTGACCGTAGCTCGAACTTTAATGTCCCGATTACCTTGAAAATCGTGATCCGCGTACGTCTCCGCCGTATAAACGCCGTCCGGCCAGCTGGCGATCTCCTCGCGGACTCGGGTTTCCGTATAGCGAATGCGCTGATCGATCGCCTGCACGACGGAAGGGGCACCGTACCGCTCTAACAATTGATCGATGCGCTCGGCCGCCATTTTGCACGCTCCGATCATGGCGTCGAGGTCTCCTTCGAGCCAATGCTTCAGGCGATTGTTGCCCAGGATCATCTCGAACACGTCCAGCCGCTTCTCGCCGCGTTCATAAAGCTTCAGCGGCGGAATACGCAGCCCGTCGTGCCAGATATCGCGCGAGCGCGGATTGTAGCCTCCGGCCACGGGACCGCCGTTATCCCCCATATGGCTACGCACCGACGGAAGAAGAATCGGACGCCGGCCGTGGAAGACCGGCATGACAATCGTCCAATCCAGACTGTGAGAGCCGCCGTGGTACGGATCGTTCACCAGCAGGATGTCTCCCGGATGGAGATCGTTCTTGAATGTCTCCATCAGTTGGTCGACGGCGCTCACGATCGCGTACAGATGCAAGGTGCATCCTGGCGCCTGCGCGACCAACCGCGACGAACCTTCCGAGAAATCGAAGATGCCGGTCGTAAAGTCGTGCGCTTCGTTAAAGATCGGCGATCGGGCGGTTCGGGTCACGGCAGCGCTCATCTCTTCCGCAACGGAATCGAGCGTACCGCCCACGACCTGCGACAGGATCCATTCGTTCATCTTTCTCGTCACCGCGCTTCCCCCTCTCGATCCTTCTTTGATACTCCAGAGCCGTAAGAGTATTGAATTACCGTGCCGGGCAGGACCGACAGCCCCGCGACAGTTCCTTGCCACCGGCGTCCGTCCCGTTCGGCCGATATCATCTCTTCGGCGCGCTCCGCTCCTTCCGGCGCAAACAACGTAGCCTCCCACTCGCCTTTCAAGACTTCGATCCGTACTTGCATGGTTCCGTCCTCGGCAAGCTCGCGTCCGGTCATGCGAAGACCGTCCCTTCGCTCCAGCTCTTCCGCGGACACCAGCCTGCGTCCTCCCAGCAGCGAGGGCGGGCCGCTGACGCCTTCGGCCGAAGAGAAGCCCGGCTCCAGAAACAGAATAGACGTCTGCTCGCGCGAACCGAGCGGCGAGTATAGGACAGTGAGCGGCGCCATTCCGCCAACCTTGGCGAACTTCTCTTGTTGACCGGCGCCCTCGTTAAGCGCGCTTGTCACCGCTGCGGCCGCCGCTTGGCCCGACGTTTCGAATCCGAGAGACGTCGCGGCGGGGAATTCCGGATTGACGATGCTTCCGGCAGGCATCTCGAAGGAGTACGCGTCCAACAGGCCGTCGTTAATAGGCAGTTCGTTCAACTGATTGCCCATCAGTGCAATGACCGCGCAGGCTTTGACCGTTTCCGGACTGCTGTTGAACGGAGCTTCGACCTGTGCCGAACTCCCCGCGAAATCGAAGAACAGGCGAGCATCCTGACGGTGCAGGCGGACCCGCACCTCGATCTCTTGTGCTCCCGCTTTCACTGCCGCTTGCCCGGCAAACGACAGTTCGGAGCCGAATGGGATCGCTTCAAGCGTTCGAGCCGCGGTATGCGTGGTCATACGCTCCACCGCTTCGGCAACGCGCGGGACTCCGTACGCATTAACGATCGCGCGCAAGCTCGACTGCGCTTGCCGAAGACTGGCTAACATCGCGTCCAGATCGGAAGACAGAATATCCGGCGTACGGCTGTTCGCAAGCAGGAAGCGAAGAACGTCGCGCCGCAGCTTGCCCCCCGTATACAGCTTGGTCGGCGTAATGCGCATGCTCTCCTGCCAGGTCTCGAACGCCTCCGGATGATAACCGCCCGGATACTCTCCGGCCAGGTCGGTCATCTGGGCGCGAATCGCGGGCGTAAACGCCAGTTCGCCGTCGATGAAGAAGGGCAACACCATCGTCAGCATTTGTCCCTTCGTCCCGCCGCCGAATACGTCTCCCGTAATGAGCACGTCTCCTTCCTCGATATCGAAGGCGAAGCGATCGAAGATCGCCCGCGCGCTCGATCGCAGCGCGAAGAGATGCTCGGCCTGTCCTTGAACCTGATGGGCCAGTCCGCCAGTCGGAGTGAGCGTGCCGACCGCGTACGCCCTCGCTTCGGCAATGATCGAAGAGCGGGAGATCCGCTGGAGCTGCTCGCCGGCGTGCCGGTTGGCTGCGGCGATTTTGCTATAGATGATTTGATCTTCGATGCGGTTGCGGGAAGGCATCAGACGGCCTCCCTTCCTTGTCGCACTTCGATGATGCAGTTGCCGTTCGCGTCGATCAGCGCCTCGTGGCCGGGATATACGACGATCGTTGTCCCCCACTGTTCGATGATCGCGGGACCGACGACCAGATTGCCCGGCACCAGCTTCGCCCCATCGTAGATGCTGGTCTCGTCCGGCACCGGACCGAAGTAAGCCTGACGCTTCGAGACAAGAGCCGCGGACGGATCCTCCTCCCCGAACGGCGCCTCCTGCAGATGAATGCGGTCCCGTACGCCGACGAGGTCGAGACGCAAGTTCAAAATCTCGATCTCCTGCTTCGTATCCTTGTGGGCGTACAATCTCTCGTGCAGATCATGGAACGTCGCGATGGTCGCTTCCATATTCAGATCCGTGATTTTACGCGTGCGGGTTCGAATCGGGACGGTCACTTCATGCACTTCACCCGCGTAGCGCATGTCGACGAATTTGCGGACCTCCATGTTCAGCTTCAGACGGCCGCCATCGCCGAGCTTCTCCCGAGCCGACTGCTCCATCCGGTCGAACAGGCTGTTGATCTCGTCCAGCTTAAGATTGGCCGAGCTGCCGTAGAATGTGCGCAGCTCCGTCACCTTCAGATTCGCGGCGACATCGCCTAACGCGCACAGCACCGGCGCGAAACCGGGCACGATGACGGTGTCGATTCCCAGATCCTCGGCCTGTCTCCCCGCATGTAACGCGCCGGCGCCGCCCGCGGCGAGAAGGGCGAAGCGTCTAGGATCGTAGCCTCGCTGCGTCGTCACGAACCGTATCGCGTTCGACATGTTGTTGTTTACGATCTCGGAGATGGCAAGCGCCGCCTCGATGACGGAGATGCCGAGCGGTTCCGCGATTGCTCGCCGAATAGCCTGCTCGGACAGACTGCGATCCAGCTTCATCTCTCCGCCGAGGAAGTGATCGGGGTTAATGTAGCCGAGCACGACGTTGGCGTCGGTCACGGTCGGTTCCGTTCCGCCCCTTCCGTAGCAGGCGGGGCCCGGCGTGGAGCCGGCGCTGCGCGGGCCTACCTGCAGCAGACCGCCGCTGTCGATCCAAGCGATACTTCCGCCGCCGGCACCCACCGTATGGATATCGAGCATCGGCAAGGCCACCCGAAAACGGCTGATCCAGCTCTCCGTCGTCAGCGTCGGCTGCAGTTGTTCGATGACGGATACGTCATAGCTCGTCCCGCCCATATCGACCGTGATGAGATCTTTGTAACCGATCCGTTCGCCGATGAATGCCGCAGCCGTGACGCCGCCAGCCGGTCCCGACAGCAAACAGCTGGCCGCGAGCTGGCCGCTCTGCACGATGTTCTGCACGCCTCCGCTTGATTGCATGACGAACAGCTCCCCGGCGAAGCGCTGCTCCCGAAGCCGCGATTCCAGCCTCTCCAAGTAATGCTTCATGGAGGGAGCCGTGTATGCGTTCACGATCGTCGTGCTGACCCGCTCGAACTCTCGAATCTGCGGGAGCACTTCGCAGGACAACGACACGAACATCTCGGGCGCTTCCTCTCCGATGATCTCCTTCACGCGCCGCTCATGCGCCGGATTCAAGAAGCTGAACAGAAAGCAGACGGCGACCGCTTCCACCTGCTCCGCTTTGAAAAAGCGGATCGCCTCCCGGACCGCATTCTCGTCAAGAGGCGTAACCGTCTCCCCTTGCGAGCCAAGCCGTTCGGGCACGCCAATGCGCAGTCGCCTCGGTACGATCGGATAAGGAGCCGGCAGACGGGGAGAAAACACGCTTTCCTTATACCCTCGGCGGAATTCGATCTCGTCCCGGAAACCCTCCGTCGTGATCAAGCCGACCTTAGCTCCGTTATATTCGAGAATGGTATTGGTAGCGACCGTCGTGCCATGAACCAGCAGCGTGCAGCGCTCAAGCAGCTGCGTCGTACTGACATTTAGCAAGCCGGCCATTTTCTCGATCCCCTGAATGACTCCATCCGAAGGATCGGGCGTTGAAGGCGTTTTGGTTGCCGTCAGAGCTCCGTTCGAGTCGAGCGCGGTCAAATCCGTAAAGGTCCCGCCCACGTCGATGCCTAGCATCCAGTTGTTCGTTTCCGTTGTCATGGTTGAAACCTCCCAAAGCTTATTTCACGTTAGAAGCCCGTAGAATCCTCCGTCGACTGTCCCCATTCGTACGGAACCCGCAACAGCTTCAGTACTCCGGTGAGCAGCGGGTATATCGCAAGTCCGAGCAACGTGGAGTTGATCGGGCTGATGCCCCAAGAAATATGCGAAGCGATCACGCCGGCGGCGATAACGGCGACGATGGCAGCCAGATTAATGAGGCTGTAAGTGGTTCCCTCCCCGAAACGGTACGAATTGCGCCGGACTATCCAGTGATCCGCGATCATGACGCCGGCGATCGGCGGAACATAAACGCCAAGGAAGTTCAAGAAGGGGACAAAATGATCCTGATAACCCGTTAGCGCGATCAGGATGCCAAGCGCACCCATGATCAGAACGAGCACGAACTTCGGAAGCTTCACGACATTCCTCAGGCCTAACGCGCCGGTATACAGATTATTGTCGTTGTTGGACCACTGCGCGAAGACGAGGATCAGGAAAGCGAAGAATCCCATGCCCAGCTTCGCCATGACGGCAGGAATATTAGGCGTGGAGCCGAGCTCCGGCAGCTGGGCGGCGAACGTCATGGCCGCGCCCGCGACGACCGAGAAGATCCCGCCGATAAAGTAACCCGATGCGGCTCCGAGCCCGCCGGCAAGGGGCGTACGGCCATAGCGCGACACGTCCGGGAAAACGACTGCGCCCAGAGCCGCGTTGCCAACGACAAGCGTGATGCCGGCAAACATGCTAAGCGATGTACCCGTGGGCTGCATCGAGAACAAATTGCCGAGTCCGCCGGATTCATCCGCGGCAACGAAGATTCCCCAGACGGACAACAGGACGACGAGCGGAACGGCTATGAAGCTTAAGTACGTAATTCCCTTGTAGCCGATGAACGCGGTTGAGATCATCAGGATGCCGCCCCATACGATGGCTACGTTCGGATCGGAGAACCAATGGCCGGGGAACATCTGCTCGATAGTGGATCCGAAGAACGCCACCTGCCAGCCGAACCAGCCGATCCCCATCGTCAAGGAAAGCAAAATGCCGAAGAGACCAGATCCAACGCGGCCGAAAGCTTGGCGGGCCAGCACCGCGGTGGCAACCCCGTGCTTAGCTCCCATCCACCCTTGGAAAAAGCCGTAAACGGCCAAAATCAGCATGCCGATCAAACCGGCTGCGATCGCTTTCCCGAACGACATGCCCGCTGCGAGCGAACCGCCGACGAAGATCGTGGACAGGGAAATGATCCACCCGCAGCTGGTGAAGGCTACATTGAGCAAGCTTTTGCGGTGGGCCTGCGGCACCGGTTGAATGGCGTAATCCTCGAGACTCGCGCGGCTGTCTTTGCCGGCAGTTGCGATGTTTTCTTGTACGGACATGGGTAACCCCCGCTTTACGTTTTAATGTTGTATTGAATCTCGCTACCGCGTTTCAAGGTGTTGCCTATCGTGCACAGACGGGAAGCGTGAAGCAGCAATCTTTCCTTTGCCTCTACCGGCACGTCTCCTGGAAAATCGACCGAAACCTCCATATTTTCAACTCGAGGCGCTCCGATTTTGGCTTTATGGGGGTCAACTTCAACCTTCAGGCCGTCGCTCTCCTTCCCGGCCTCATCGAGAAGTTTGACCAGCGTCACCGCGACGCACAATCCGAGCGATTCGCACAAGATGTCCATCGGGGACTGGCTTGCGCCTTCCGGAGGTTGATAAGCGCCGTCGCTATTCACCGTAAATCCTCTGTTGCTCCAAGTGATTGAGATCATCATCAAGTTCCTTTCATGCTGCAGGATGGGAATAATCAAATGCCGAGCAGCCCGAAAAATTCGAAGCGTGCCGTCTCTGCCGCCAACTGCTCAGCCGTTTTAGAGGTCAATGGGGACTCCGGGACGGTCGGACCGAACAACCACCTGGCAATGATTCCTTCAATAAGACTGACTAGCAGCGACGCTCGAATGTAGGAATCGATGCCTTGCGGCAGCATGTTGAGCTCCATCGCCCGTTCAATGTTTCGCTGAAAGGCCTTTTCCATTTCGATTCTCGTCTCATGGACCTTGTACCGGATGTTATCGTCCGTTCCCGTACCGACCAATAGCAGCTCCATTAGATAGCGGTTTTGACTGGCAAAACGGAACAGCGAGGCCAAGAGCGACTCCGAAGCGGTAACCATGTCCTGAACGGTACCCGAATGGCTTCTGTAGCCCTGTTCGATCACCTTAGCGATTTCTCTTTTTCCGTTATCGATGATTTCAAGCGCTATCGCTTCTTTGCTTTTGAAATGCCAATAGAACGTGCCTTGCGCGACTCCTGCCTGCTGGACGATGTCGGAAATCTTAGTGTTGTGATAACCGTATTTCGCGAAACGTTCCAGTGCTATGCCGAGCAACTCGTTTCGTCGCTCCTCGCTCTTTTTCGAGTTTGCTTCCTCGCGTGCGATCGTTCTTCACCTCCAGATTTCATAAAACCGATCGACTAGTCAGTCAGTTTTGTTAAAACATATCCTATAAGATAACTCGGTATTTTGTCAACGATTTTGGGGAATTTTGCAATGTTGTGGAGGATTAGCTATAAATACTTGGCGATCCTGGGGCTTGTACATTGATCAACCGCAAGGCTTTGGATACCGAAGTGAACTTTCAGCCGATCTCGAATCTATCGTTCCGGGGAGAGGATCGGAACTTCTGCATTCGGGCTGCCGCTCTAGGGCTGTCCTTATAGGTAGACCCCCCTTTGCCCGCCACGCGAACCCAGACTTTCGGTCCCCCCCAAACGCCGCTCTGCGGTGACGGCAATCATTGAATAATGGCTTGAACCGGTTTGCCTGTCAGGCTGCTTTCGAACATATCGATAATGACAAGGAAGTGTTCTGCTTCGCGAAAAACATGATCCGCTAACAAGGGATGAATGATGCTTTTTATTTTGCAAGCTTCAATGAGATCCCGAGCCGTTTTCTTAAAATCGCGAAGCGATTTAACGGATACTCGGTTTTGATCCAGGAATTGATCGAGTAACGGCACCGTTTGCGATTGAGGTCGCATAGAATCCAAGTCTCTGGCTTGAAATAATAATTGGTCGAATTCTTGGCTGAAGTTGTTTGCTTGTTCGACTAATTTCCTCTCGGATGGATCGAGCAAGTGACTAATAAATTTGGCGTGGTCAGCCATTATTCTTAGGAAAAACACATTCTCGTCAATAATCGAATCCGGTAACGGCTCTAACCGGCCTTGATTCAATTCTTCCAATCGATTTCGGAAGTAATTGGCTTCCCTGCTCACATGATCGACCAGTAAGGGGAAATTATTGGCGCCGGGAAGCTGACAAGTCAGGATTAAGCCTAGAACTTTTCTCTTGAAAGCCCATATCAAGGACACCGCGGTATGAACTTCTTGATTAAATCTCACGATCGCGGAAGGGTCTGTTCCGAACGTATAAGCATTAGCCCTATTTTCGATATTCTCGAAGACGGAATAAAATTGATTAGCCTCGTTAATCAATTGAGTATCTTCACATCGAAACCCCAATCTAAGAAATAATGAGTGTTCCTTCATGATCCTCGACCAAAATCTGATTTCTTCTAAAGATCGTACGACAAATGCATCTGACATGGGTCATTCCTCCCTTCATGTTCTAGTCAATTCATACGATATGAAGTTCTTGCTTGGTCATATACCCGCCATCTTTTAGAAGCGCGTTGATTCCTTTGAATGTTCGATCGTTATATTGCGGAACAGGCACCAACCCGCATCTAGCCAACATAATGTAAAAAGCAGCCGGTAAGCGCGCTATCCAAATATTTTCAAGAATGAAGGGGGATTCTTGCTATTGGAAATTCCGATATCAGGCTTGGTTTATTGCTCGGATGATTCCGACGGACATCATTCTCATAAGCTTTACATTACATCGTGGGACGGAAGGCCCGTGCATGTTCATGCATTCTCCGGCGTGACTTCATTCGATGTCGGTCATTCCCATGAATATGCCGGAGTCACCGCTCCGGCTCCCAGCGGGGTGCCTCACGTTCATGAGTACCAGACGGAGACGACCTTTAATGACGGTCATACGCATTTCATTCGAGGCAGAACGGGCGACGCTATTCCTTTGCCCGGCGGCGGACATTATCATTTTTTTGAAGGTTACACCACCGTTAACGGAAGGCAGCCCCATGCGCACGCTTATCAAGGAAGAACCGGAAATGAATCGATGTAAATGTGGGTTAAGCAACGAAAAACTCGCCAATCCATGCTGCGGCGAGTTTTTTTCTACCCGGTTATGGCCATGCCCAAAGCTTTATGGTCCCAGAGTATATCTTCTACCACGGACACCTGATTATCTTCGCACGTTACGATGAGAATGACCTCTCCCTTTTTTCCCTTCTTAATTTGAAGTTGATGTTTATCTCGTTTGACCAGATACAGGATCCAGCTCAGAGCGACCCCTATCGCAAATCCGATCAAGGCACCGGCAATTCCCCAGATGATAGGCCCGCCTGGCCAGACGAAGCCTTTGCTGGCGCCGATGGTAGAGAGTAAAAAGGCAAAAATCATCCCTTTATCTATAAACGACAGTCCATCCGCCCGGTGGATATTATCGAGTAGTCTCGGTTCTTTTTTGCGCAAATCAAGCGGAACCGCGTAAATGGACGTTATTCCCTTCTCTTCTAGCTCAGTAATGGCTATTTCAAGGAGAGTCGAGAATTCAAACGTGGCCAAAATCTGCATGTTTTTTGTCTCCAATAGCAATAAGATGTCCGGCGGGCTGGTATTTTTCTATAAGCAGTTTTTTTTGAATGTCATTAAACAAATTGTTATTTTCCACGGTATTCGCGTAGGCGTCATAGACCGTAAAAAAATAAAAAGAAGGGAAATACATTAACCATTGTTTGTCAAGAAAGGATAACGATATTTTCCAGTCCCCTAAAATCAAATAGTGTAAACCCAAGATCAAATTGGAATTCCATACGATTACGATAGTGCTTATCAAAATAAAGGTAGCCAAAACGATTCGATGAAGATACAGCTGGCCTACGCTCGGGATTCCCATCGACCATACGACGGCGAGCCACGGTTTGCGTTTATCCAGATAATTGATCTCCAGAGCCCCAATGCTGAATTCGGTAAAACGCCCGTTTTCTCTTTGCGCGAGAACGTAAATTTTATTCAAATCAACGGCGGTTCGATAACTATCATAGATCGCAAATAGGTAAACGGGGATATAAAGCGACATGAATTTAGGATCCAACACGTCCCGAGCCGCTTGAAATTGCCCGTTAAAAGTATGAACCATGGCTAAATTCAAGTGGATTTTCTGGTTGATAAACATCTCCCACAGAATAAGAGCATAGCCGCGCAAGTACTTATTCAAGAGCAAATGACCAAAACCGGGAAAAGCCATAGACCAGCAAGCTATCGTAATCGGGTTTCGTTTATGCAGCTGCGTTGTTCCCAAAATGCTGACGTGCGCCAGGTAACGCCTGTTGCGATATCGACTCCTGAAATTATCCATACAGCCTCCGGATATTACCAATCTTAGGAATATCGTGTCCTTTTCTCCGCGAGGGTATTCAGGGAGGAATGACAAAAGAGCCCTGCAAACAGGGCTCTTGTAGATGGAAGTTCGGAAATCGCGATTTCAATGGCCGAACGGCTGGAATTGCCTTACCTCAAGTATTTTCCCGTGATCGATTGCTCGGAATGGATGATCTGCGACGGCGTGCCCTCGAACACGACTTGGCCGCCTTTGCTGCCTCCGTCCGGCCCCATGTCGATGATCCAATCCGCTTGAGCGATCACCTCGAGGTTGTGTTCGATGACGATCACGGTATTGCCGGCGTCCACGAGTCGGTTCATGATGGCAAGAAGATGGCCGATATCGGACATGTGCAGGCCGGTCGTCGGCTCGTCCATCACGTAGATGCTGCCCTTCTTATGCAATTCGCTCGCCAGCTTGATGCGCTGGCATTCCCCGCCCGAGAGCGTGCTGAGCGGCTGGCCGAGCGTAATGTAGTTGAGTCCCACGTCGCTCATCGCCTGGAGCTTGCGCACTACTTCTTTTAAATTGAAAAAATCCAACGCCTGCTCCACCGTCATCTCCAGTACTTCCGCAATGGACTTGCCGTTCAGCTTGTACTCGAGCACCTCATCTTTAAACCGTCTGCCTCCGCAAACCTCGCAAGGCAGCTTCACGCTCTCCAGGAACGAAAGGTCCATATAGACGACGCCCAACCCTTGGCAGTTCTCGCATGCTCCCTTGGAATTGAAGCTGAACAAGCCTTGATTCACTTTGTTCTCGGTCGCGAATGCCTTGCGCACGTCGTCCATAATGCCCGTGTAGGTCGCAGGATTGGAGCGCGTCGACACGCTTACCGCCGATTGGTCGATGACGATCGCCTCCGGATGCTGGCCGAGGAACACTTCGTTGATCAGCGTGCTTTTGCCGGAACCGGCCACGCCTGTTATGACATTCAAGACGCCGGTCGGAATATCTACGCTCACATTCCGAAGGTTATGCAGATTAGCCTTCGTGATGGACAGCTTGCCCGATGGCTGCCTGCAATCATGCTTAAGCTGAAGCGGGCGCTTCATGTGGGTCCCCGTCAGCGTACCCGACTCCAATAGGCCTTGATAGCTGCCCTCATACACGATGTTGCCGCCTCGGCTGCCCGCGTGAGGACCGACGTCGACGATATGATCCGCCACCTTGATCACGTCGGGATCATGCTCGACGACGATCACGGTATTGCCCTTATCCCGCAGCTTCACCAGCAGCTCGTTCAATCGATGCACGTCGCGAGGATGAAGACCGACGCTGGGCTCATCGAAGATGTAGGTGACATCCACCAGGCTTCCGCTCAGATGCTTCACCATCTTGACGCGCTGCGATTCGCCGCCGGACAACGTATCCGTCTCGCGGTCCAGAGTTAAGTAGTCGAGGCCGATGTCCGCCAGATGCTGAAGCCTTTCGGTCAGCGACTTCACGACCGGCGCGACGACAGGCTCATCAATCTCCCGAATAACTCGGATAAGCTGTCCGACCTCCATGGAAGACATCTCCGCAATGTTGAGTCCGTTGATCCGGCAGTTAAGCGCGGCCTGGTTGAGCCTTGCGCCGCGGCAGCCGGAGCACGCCCCCTCGGTGATGAACGGCGCCACGGTTCGCTGCGTGCGCTCGGACTTCGTCTTCAAGTCCTGCTTGATGTATTTGTTGGTGAACTTCTCGATGACGCCTTCCACCGTGATATTCGTCGCCTTGCCGGCGAAATCCATCTTTACTTTCCTGGCCTTGGCGTACAGCAGCTGCTCCAGTTCCTCGTCCGAATAATCGCTCAGCTTCTTGTCGAGGTCAAAGTCCCCCGCCTGCACGATCATGTTCCATTCCCAGCCGTTCACCCCATAGTCCGGCAGCAGAATGGCCCCTTCGTTCAGAGACTTCGACATGTCCAGCGCTTTGCTCATATCGACGGCCAAGCTGCGGCCGATTCCGTTGCATTCCGGACACATGCCTTGGGGGTCGTTGAACGAGAACAGATTCACGGACCCGACATGGGGCTGACCTAATCGGGAGAAAAGAAGACGAAGAATAGGAGAAATATCGGTGATCGTTCCCATCGTGGAATGGGAGCCGCCGCCCAGCCGTTTCTGATCCACGATGACGGCCATGCTCAGGTTCTCGATCGCGTCGGTATCCGGTTGGGGAACGTGAGGCAGGAACGTTCGAATGAACATGCTGAAGTTCTCGTTGAGCAATCTCGTGGATTCAGCGGCGATCGTATCGAAGACGATCGAAGACTTGCCCGATCCGGATACCCCGGTGAAGATCGTGATCTTGCGTTTAGGAATGCGTAAGGATACGTTCTTCAGATTGTTCTCTCTCGCGCCCTCGATTACGATAAACTCCTGGTTGGAACCGCTCATACAAAACTCCCTTCCGAATCTGTTCATTTAGAGTTAGGGTGCATAGTCCGAAGTGCAGGAAAACCGGCTGCACCGATTGCAGCCGGTTAAAGGTAATTTCTATGGTTCAAGCTGTCAGGCGATCACTCCGCCAATAGCTTCTCCAGCTCCTTGTTCCAATTCGTCCAGCCATACTTGGCTCCGTTGAGCGCCGGAGGGCTGGAGATTCCGGTTTGCTCCAGATGAAGGTTAACCTTGCCGTCTCCTAGATCCTGCAGCGTCCAAGTGACCGTATGCTTCTCTCCGCCCGCCCAAGTATAGGACAACCGGGTCGGTTCCTCGACGATAAGCACTTCGCCTTGGATGATTCCGTCCCAATATTCGGACGGCTGAGCCCGGAACGTAAACTGGTGCCCGACGATCGGCTTAAAATCGTTCTCTAAAGTCCACTTGGCAAGCTTGCTGGAATCGGTTAACGCGGACCAGAGCTTCTCGATCGTAGTCTTGTATTCGAAATCCAAAGTTAACGTTAAGCTCATTCTTCATCCTCCTGCAAAAATAGGTTTAACCTCATCAAATTCGTCGTCCAGAAGTGGGTATAGTAAGCAAGCCAATCTTGAACCTCTCTAAGAGGCATAGCGTTTAGCTTATATCGCGTTTCTCTGCCTACTCTGCGGTCCACTACCAGTCCAGCTTCTTTAAGTACGGTCAGGTGCTTCGATACGGCTGTCCGCCCCATGTCGAAATGGACGGTTAACTCATGAAGCGGCACCTCTCCTGACTCTGCCAACAATCGAATGAGTTGACGCCTCGTCGGATCAGCGATCGCGTCAAACGGATCCCGTGTCGGTTTGTTCTCGCTCACAACACCCTCTCCTAAGGTTCTGTCGACTCTCTAACCGGACCTCTTATGGTAACGACTCGATTATAGGACACCGTTTGGTGTCGTGTCAACAGCTGCAATTGAATTATTCTCCCGTTAAGAAGCCTATTATCGACTCATCGTAACGCGTAAATCCCCTAGACGCAAGTCAAGCCGGACCTGGTCTAGGGGATTCGTTCATTGTTTTAACTATTTAACAAGACTTCCTCACGCTCGGAATCGCCTCTAGCTTCCCTTCCTCCGTCCATTCCGCTAACGCAACGGTACGAATATCGGCGAATCCGAGCGCCTGCAGCTCTCGGCTTAGCCACGTTTCGTCCCGTCCGATCGCGGCGAGTGCTTGGGGTTGAACAACCCCCTTCTCGACCAGACTTCTGGATAAGACAGCCTTGGGGGAATCGAGATGAAGATCGCTGCGGCTGACCTCTTCATAGGCGGATTTGCGCAATACGCTGAGAGAGCCGTTCGTCTCATAGATGGCGTATGCAACCTCGCTGACCGAGAAGACGTCCCTCTGCCGCAGCATCATTCGCAGCTCCTCGAACTCCATGCTGTTGCGCTTCATCGCGGCCAAATCGATCTCTCCGTCCACGATTAGCAGCTCGGGTTTGCCCTCCAGACGCCTGCGGAACGGCTTGCCGAACTCCATGATTTTCTCGAACGCATAGGATAGCGCTGCCCAGAACGCCAACGCGAAGAGGAGCTTCCAGAAGCTCGCCTGCTCGTCGTAGATCGTATTGCCGACCAGATCGCCAAGCACCAAGGAAGAAACAAAGTCGAACGGCGTCAGCTGGGCGATCTCCCTTTTGCCAAGAAGACGCGTCATTGCCCATAACCCCGCGAAGGCAATCGCGAGCTTGGTCGCTATCTCGGCGTAATCCTGCATCGAAATCCTCCCCTCTCCGTCTTTCCCGTTACTTACCCGCGTCCGTCCGCGCTGATAGATGATTAGAATTCGATAGGATTGGAGAGTGGAAAATAAGAGAAGTCGGGAGTTTAGATTGATCTAGCGCGATTCGAAGTACGAAATCGGGTCGAGTTCGGCCGTCAGCCATTCTTCATCCTCGCGGAACAAACTCTTCTGCACGGCGATGATCCCGCTGCGTTTGGCCAATCGGTTCATCTGGTTCTGCATGAACCTGGAGTTGCATAGGACGACGACCTCCTCGCAACGGGGCAGGAACCAGCGTTGAAGCTCCTCCCATCTCTCCGTGATTTCATGCTGGAATACCAATGGCTGCCCCTTGGACATCATTCTGCGGTTATCGATCAGCAGCTTCACTTTGCCCAGTCTCAACGGTCGGCAGGCGGCTTTCAATTCGGCAACGATTCCTTTGATCTCATCCACGGATAGAGCGCCAACCACCTGCCACGTGATGAGATTTCGCTCCGAGTCGACGCGATAGAAGAACCGCTCCTTAAGCGGCCGTTCCAATTCCCTCTTCAGTTGCGCCGAGTTCAGGGAGAAGCGTTCTTGATCGAAGAAATAACGGATGTCGATATCCAGCGTGTTGCAGAGCAGCTCTATGTTTTTGAGAGAAATATTTCGTTCGCCCCGTTCTACTCCTCCGATGTACGTACGATCCAGACCGGAACGGGCGGCCAGCATGTCCTGCGACATTCCCGAGCGCAGACGCAGTTCTTTTAGCCGCAGCCCGAAATCCTCTAAAATGTTCATGGCACCACTTCCTTCCGCGCATTCTCTTCGACGACTTCTATCATACTCCCCAAATAGGTCGCTCGCAAAATGATACTCATAGTCCGTCGACTTTACCATCCTTTCCCTATTAGCATAAAAAACGGTCGAGGCGTGCGTTCAACAGCTGCTGCATGGAAACGCGCTACGGCGCGAGAAAGGAGTATATGGAATGAGTACCCAATTGCAAACAACCGTCCCGCAAGGACCCAAAGGTTCCTTGCTTGGCGGAAATCTGATGGCGTATCGGAAGGATCCTCTGGGATTCCTGACCGATCTGCAGAAGAATTACGGAGGAGTCGCCAAGATCCGGTTCGGCCCTCAAACGATGTATGTTATCTACGATCCTGAGCTGTTAAAGGAGTTGCTGATCACCAAGCAGGAGCACTTTATCAAGCTAAAAGCTTTTCAAGAAGCGAGGCTCTTTGTCGGCGATGGCGTAGCGACGAGCACGGGAGAGAAGCACAAACGCGTTAGACGACTAATCCAGCCGCACTTTACCAAAGCGCATATCCAGGGTTATGCCAAACAGATGGCGGACATCGTAGAACGGGAATTGGACACATGGCAGCCTGGTAGCAGCCGGATGCTTACCGACGACATCTCGGATATCACATTCGCGATCATTGCCCGAACACTCTTCAGTTTAGAAGGCAAAGAACACTCGCGTTCCATTCGCGAGCCGTATGAACTCATTAACCGGATGTGCGCCGAACGGATGCGTTCGCTTGTATCCGTTCCGCTGTTTGTCTCCACTGCCAAGAATCGAGCTTATAAGTCCGCTCTCGCGGCACTTGACTATGCGGTTTACGAGATCATTAACCAGCGTAAATCGAACCCTGAAACCGGTAAAGGCGATTTGCTGTCCGTGCTGATGGAGGCCCGGAACGATCGCGGCGAGGGCATGACGGATCGGGAGCTTCGCGACGAGCTGATGATCATGTTCATCGCCGGGCACGAAACTTCCGCTAACGCGTTAGCCTGGGCCTTCTCGTACATTATGCGAAACCCGGTGGTAGAACGGAAGCTCTATGAAGAGTGGGACCGGGTTCTGCAAGGAGCCGCTCCGACGGAAGTCACCTATATGCAGCTCACCTATACCCAGAATGTACTGTGGGAGGCGCTGAGACTCCGTTCTCCCAGCTTCTTCACCGGACGTTCCGCCATCCGCGACGTGGAGATTGGACCGATCAAGCTCAAAAAAGGACAATCCGTGCTGTTCAGTCCCTATGCGATCCATCATAATCCAACGTACTTCCCGTCACCCCTCTCCTTCCGCCCGGAACGGTTCGAGAACGATCTGCTCAAACGAATCCCTCAGTACGCATTTATTCCATTCGGAGCCGGTCCTCGGGGATGTATCGGGAACCACTTCGCAATGCTGGAGATGGTCATTGCTCTGTGCATGATCGGTCAACGATATCGTCTTCGCCTTACGCCCGGACATCCGCCGATCGAAATGGAGCCTCTCATGACCTTGCGTCCGAAGAACGGAATTGAGGTCGTGGTAGAAACGCGTACGTAAATGAAGGTTTAAAAACAAGTTTATCTTGGGAGGAACAATCATGAGAAAATTAAGCAGAACGCTGCAAACGGCAGCAATCATCGCAGTTGCTTTCAACGGCATGGCTATGGGCGGAGCGGCCTTTGGCGCCGATGGTACAGCAGCTCTGTTGAAAGTGAAGGAATTCCGGTATTTGGACAAGGAGATGGACCGGATCTCTCTGGAAAAAACGGGAGCTCCGGACGGAACGCGCGACGGCCATCTCCGTTTGCTGATCGATGCGGGCGAAGGAACGGAAATCAAGTCCATCACGATGAAGACGGCAGACGGCCAAGGAACCGACACCGGACATGGAATCTGGGCATCTTGGAAGGAGCCGAGCGACATCGGCAAGTATCTGCTCGCCGTCGAGCATGACGGAAAAACGATCAATGATACTTTTAAAGAATCGCTTGGTCAATTTAAGGGAGTCAATCAATTCGACCTCTACGCTTCCGACAACAACAGCATGAAGGAAGGCGAATATTATTATCTCGAGATCGAGACGAGCGCAGGACTCGTCAAATCGGAGGTCACGCCTTTCGCGGATGCCGCTACCTCGTACGCTCCGGTGTTGATTCGCGAATTCAGCTGGGCCGATCTGAACCAGGACAAAATCGGCAGCGCCGCATTCGGCGAAGACGGAAGCAAAGACGGCCATTTCAAGTTGAAGCTGGCGTTCGCGCAGAAGACGAAAGTGCTGGCCGTGATTCTTCGCCCGACCGATCAAGACGGCAAAGAAGTGTCGGCCGGCATCTGGCGCACCAACCGGGCCGGCGTCGGCTGGCTTCTGGGACTCGTACAGGGAGATAAAATCATTAATCCGGAGTTCAACAAAGACGAGACGGCGCCGGTCGGCTCCTTCCGAGGCACGGTCTCTCTCGATCTGTATGCTACCAATAACGGTTCGATCAAGAACGGTCAGAACTACGTCATTGAAGTCGAGACGCAGTTCGGAACGGTGAAATCTACGCCGATCGAGTTCGGCAAACAAGGTTCGATCTATACCGACACTACCGTATTCCCGTTTAAAACGATATCCCTGAAGCTGAATTCTAAAGAAGCTGCGGTGGACGAAAAGAACTTCAAGCTGGATGTTCCCCCCTTCTCCCTGGATAGCCGGACGATGGTTCCGCTCCGCTTCATAAGCGAGGCCTTCGGAGCGAAAGTGGAATGGGACAAGAAGAACGGCAGAATTACCATCGCCAAAGACAGCAGCAAAATCGAACTCGTGATCAATAAGAAACAAGCCGTCGTGGACGGCAAAACGGTTAATCTCGATTCGCCCGCGATCGTACGGAATAACGTCACGCTGGTTCCCGTTCGGTTCGTCAGCGAGTCGCTTAACATGACGGTATTCTTCGACGAAGGCGAGATTTACGTAACGGACGCGAAGCAACAATAATTAGAATGCAGCGAAGGGAACCGCGAAGCCGCGGATCCCTTCTTCATGCTGCTCGGTATTCTGGATAAACTCACAATTGCTTCGCGAATTCGTTCAGCTTCTCGGACATGGCTCGAATCTCGTCGATTAGGCTCGATAGCCGTTGCGTCGACAGCGCTTGCTCTTGTCCGGTCTTGGCGATCAGTTCGATGGATTCGGCCATCTTCCCCGTCACGTCCCGGAAAGAACCCAGCGTGGACTGAATGCTGCGGGTCGAATCGACGGTTTGTTTGGACAGCTTGCGGATCTCGGTGGCAACGACCCCGAATCCTTGGCCCGCTTCGCCCGCGTGCGCCGCCTCGATAGCGGCATTGATTCCCAATAGATGCGTTCGATCGGCTACTTCGTTGATCATCGACACGACGGCATCCGTATTCTTGACGTTCCGTTCGGCTTCGTCGGAGAGGCCGAGAAGCTCCCCGGTAACGTCGGCGAGCCCGTTCGATCCTTGGGCGATTTGCAGGATCTGTTCATTCGCGGACGACAAGGAGCGCAAGATCCGGTCGGCGATCCCGATCAACTCGCTGTGCTTGCGAAGCTGAACGGCTAATCCTCCGATTACTCGGCCTTCCTTATCGTGAAGCGGGGTTGCCGTACCGATGAATTCAAACCCGTAATATTGCGCGGGAACTTCGGCCTTCAATGCCGTGTCGCCGCTCATCGCCATGCTTAACGGTTCCTCCGCATGAAGCGGCTGGCCCGCTTGAATATTCAAATCGATCTCTTCGCCGGGCCAATAAGCCAAGAATTTCTCCCTATCGCATAGGGCAATGGATAAATCCGCGGGAATGGCCGATTTCAAGATCGGAATAATTGCTGCTAAAGCTCCTAGAGAATCGATACGATTAATCATTTCTGGCTTCCTCGTTTCCAATGCGATGACGAATACACTCCTATTATCGGCAACCCGTAATCCCTCTTAAAGAGTTGAAACGACTAGATCTTCCCGTGAATAACGTACCGATACATGGAACGAATAGAACTTAGTCACTCCTTGGGATGAATGGAATATTCTGACAGTATCTATTGCCGAGATGGAGGATCTGTCGTGTATTCCCATTATGATTATAAAACTGTCTGCAATGTCATCAATGTCGAGTTTCCGCCGCAGGATCAACACGGGCAGCCGGGGGTGGAAGCGAATATGGTTCCCCGGCCCGTATCCGAGCGGCCGAACGAGGTCGGAACGGGCAAATTGCGGGGGAAAGTGGCTCTGATTACAGGCGGAGACAGCGGTATCGGGCGCGCGGTGGCGTATTTGTTCGCCCGGGAAGGCGCGGACATCTCGGTCGTTTATTTGAACGAGCACGTAGACGCAGAGGAAACGAAAAGGACGATCGAACGGCTAGGCAGACGATGTTTAACGATTTCCGGCGACATCGGGGACGAACCCTTTTGCCGGCTTGCCGTGCATCGGACGATAACCGAGCTCGGACGAATCGACATTCTGATCAACAATGCCGGGGTGAGCTATTTCCAGCCGGATTTCGAACGAATTACGGCCGAGCAATTGGAACGGACTTTTCGTACGAATGTGTTCTCTCAATTTTATATGGCCAAGGCGGCTATCCCCTACTTAAAGCCGGGAAGCTCGATCATCAATACAAGCTCGATCAGCGCGGTCAAAGGATATCCGGGGTTGGCGGATTATTCGGCCAGCAAAGGAGCGGTTAGCGCCTTTACCCGATCGTTGGCCGTGTCCCTTATCGCTCGCGGCATCCGGGTGAACGCCGTCGCCCCGGGACGGACGTGGACTCCCCTCATCCCGGCTTCGTTTCCGATGGAAATTTACATGTCGTACGGTTCATTCGAAAGCCCCGGTCCCATGAGAAGAACGGCTCAGCCTTATGAACTCGCTCCGATCTATTTGTATTTGGCTTCGAACGATTCCAGCTTCGTCATCGGCCAGACCATGCATGTCGACGGCGGAGAATTTTACGGGTTATGATCCCAGCGCCCGTCCGACGTAGAGCCCGCTGGCCGCGGCTTGGGAGAGGGAATGGGTCGTGCCGGAACAATCGCCGATCACGAACAGCCCCTCGACTCGGGTTTCGAACCGTTCGTCGGTCTCGATTCCCGGCGAATAAAGCTTGCCGTCGATGGCGTAAAGGATCGTGTCCTCGTCGATGGGTTCGCCTATCAGCCTCTCCAGCGCATCGAGAAATTCAAGAGCGGCTCTTATGTAGAGGTCCGGAACCTCGAGCCTCAGGCTCGCGAACTCGGCTTCCAGCGTCGGGATTACGGCGCTGGCCGAGGATCCCGAACCGGATTCCTCTCGGTATCCGCCGGAGCCCCGTTCCCTGCGCAGCTCCCCGAGTCTCTGAGCCGCGATTCGATCCCGCCCTCGGTTGATGCCTCCGACGACGTCATGCAGATAACGGTCGGCCTCTTCGAGTGTTCGAAAGAACGACGGCACGAACAAAGTGAAGTTCAGATTAGGCGTGCCCCCGTCCTCCCTCTCTCGATAATTCTGCCCGTCCGGCATGGCGAGTCCCTCCTGTTGCTTGAGGACGACGCGTCCGCGCGGGTTCATGCAGTAAGTCGTGGCCGAATAATCGTTGCCGGAGAAGCTCAGTTTCGTCTCGAACGAGCGGCCTAGAATCGCGTTCAGTTGGTCGCCGCGCATTTCGATCCGCAAGCCGAGATCGACCCGAGCTTCTCCGTAATCGATGCCCAGATCTTCGCACTGCCTGGACAGCCAGTCATTGCCGCTGCGGCCGGTGGCGATGAGGATCTTGCCTGCACGGATCGTCTCTCCTTCCTTCAGCGTCAGCTCGAAGCCTCCGTCCGCGAGGCGACGAATATCCCGAGCCTCCGTTCGGAACCTCCAGTCGATACGGTTCTCCATCTCCTCGTACATTCCGCGCAGGATCGTCCGGGACAGCTCCGTTCCCAGATGACGGGTTCTCGTCGTCAGTACGCGGAATCCCGCCTTCTCCGCTTGTGCGGCCATTTCCGGGTCGCGAGTATCATAGAGCCCGACGCGGTCTCCGCCGTACGAGCACAGTACCGCATCCACTTCGTCCATAAGCTCCAAAGCCCGCCCGTAACCGACTTTACGCTCCAGATCTCCCCCGAAGTCGTTCGTATAGTTGTACTTCCCCTCGGATAGGCCCAGCCCTCCGAAGCCGACGTACTTGTCGCAGGCGTCGCAGCCGCATTCTTCGCCGCGATCGAGCGGACAAGCACGCTCCTCCAGTTTCTTGCCTTTGTCGATAACGACAACTTTGCGTCCTCGCCTCGCCAACTCGCGCGCTGCGAAGACGCCGGCGACTCCGGCGCCGATGATCGCGAATTCGTAATTCATGTCCTTCCCCCGTTCCGTCCCAATTCTCCAAGAATACCGGACGAGGGAAGGAAGCGCAAGACCCGTCATTCCACGCTTTTTAACGATTCGATCATATCGATTCGGGTAACTTTGCCCCGCAGCATCAAGTTGGACAGAACGGTCAGCAAGAAAGCGAGGAGAACGGACGCCAGCATGATGGTTATCGTTAATTGGTCCGGGATTTGCTGGTGAGTGCTCGAAAGCGCCTTAACGATAAAAGTATAAACGTAACCGCTAATCGGCAAAGCGACAAGAACGGCGAACGCGGTCAGCACGATATTTTCCAAGAAGATCAGCCTGTTTATTTTAGGTTTGGCATAGCCTAACACCTTCAACGTAGCAAGCTCGCGATTCCTCTCGTAAATATTGATGGAAGAGATCGTATGGATAGCGCCGAAGGAGAGGATGACGGCACAGACGATAAACATGATAAAGACGAAGCTGTTTTGCTTCAAGATATATTCGGCCGATTCCTTGAGGTCGTTCTTGTCCGCAATGGTATCCACGTTCTGATCCTGTTCAAAGAATTGACGTACCTGGACAAGCTCTTCGGAGCTATTGGCTTCGACTAGCAGCGAAGTTGGGCTATCCGCTACTCCCAAGCTTTCCAAATAGGCCGGGGTGATATAAAACGACGGATTCGAATACTGGGTCGAGATTTCAAGCACCTTCATCTGCACGAGTTTATCGTTAAGCTCCGGCGCGCTGAATCGAATTTGGATCGTATCCCCTTTGGCGATGCTGTAATGGTCGGCGTAAGACTGAGGGACTACGACGCCATCGTTCTCCAACGAGAGTCGATTGGCGTTCTCGTCAAAGAAATGAATGAGGTTGTTTTCCTTTTCCGTGACGATCAAGGTTGCATTCTCTTGTTCGTCGCCTGCCAGGATTTCGACAGGAAACTCGGATATCCAATGACTGTTCATTAAGCCCGGCGGCAACTGCGCTTTATCGGAAGAGGTCCCCGGCGCGTAATCCACTCTTAAGTCATAGGAATAAACCTCTTCCACTTGTCCCGCTACTTTTAACAAAGACGATTGCGTACCGAACGCCGTGATCAACAACACGGTGCTGACCGCTACGCCGATTGCGCTCGCCAACGCCTTTTGCTTATTCAAAAAGATGTTCCTCAGGATCAGCTTGTAGCTGTAAGGGATACGGCTCCATATCCCCGGCATTCTCTCGATGACTAGCTTTTTCGTTTTCTTAGGAGGTTTTGGCCGCATCGCCTGGGCAGCTCTTTCTTTCAATACGTTTCTGCCGCTGAGATAACAGGCTAAGAGCCCGAACGCGCTGGATAAAAGAATAGGCGGAATGACCGATAAATACGATAGGGAGAAATGAATGTCGGGCAGAGAGTTAGACCGCGAGCTCGACGTCGTTACGAATGGGATAAAGACGGAAGCAGCAATGACGCATCCTATGATGGAGCCTACTACGGCTACCAGCACGGGGTATCCCATGTAATGAAGCATGATGCTTCTGTCTTTTACGCCCAATGCCTTCATGATCCCTACTTGATTTCGCTGGGAATCGATCATTCTGGACATGGTTAGAAAAAGAATAATCGCTTCGATGACAAAGAGAACGAACGGGATGACCTTGCTCATCAAATTGTTGTTGGCAATCGTTTCGTTTATTTTCGAATAGGAGAACGACCGTTCTTTGCTGACCTGCTCCAAGTAAGGCAATTGTTTGGATTGCGCTTCGATAGCTTGGCCGAGCTTGTCGATGTCATAGCCTTCTTCGGCGTCGATGATGACTTCATTATAGGCAAAGCCGCCTATGATCTCAGGAATCGTCTCCTCGTCGATGTACGCGAATCCGGAGGTTTTATGGTCTTGGGTATCGTTCTTTTTGACATGTTCGACGTTCTCGCCCAATCCGGTTATGGTCAACGTCAACTCTTGGCCGTTCGCCGTTAATTGGATTCGATCGCCGACGCCGTACCGGTGTTCTTCGGCATAATGGGAATCCAGCAACACCTCGTTCTTGTGGGACGGAATCCCCCCCTCTATTAAAGAAAGAGTGTTGATTTCATTGTTTGCGGGGATCGAATGAAGGGTCACGGTAGCTTTAGTGTCATCGAATGTTTGCGTGGCGTCTACCGTGTACCGTCCTTCGATTTTATGGATGCCTTCAATCTTGCTTAATTCGGACACGTCCTCTTGGGAGATCTGAGCGTAAGAGACGTTGAGGTCGCTTAGGTTATGTTCTTTGTAATAATCCTTCGTGTAAGAGCTAAGCGTGCTGCTATAGGTGACAAGCCCCGAATAAAAGAAAGCTCCTACCGCGACGACCAGCACCAAGGCGATAAATTGACCTATCGATTGCTTGATATCCCTTACTAATTTAATCAGTAATTTCATGCTCACCACTCGATCCCTTCGACGCTTCGTTTCACGTCATTCGTCGTAATGCTCTCGATCTTGCCGCTCTTCACCTTGATTACCTTATCGGCCATCGGAGCGATTGCGGAATTATGCGTGACCACGACGATGCACTTCCTCGTATCTTTGTTCAGATCTTGCAGAAGCTTTAAGACGGCTTTGCCCGTGACATAATCCAGAGCGCCGGTGGGTTCGTCGCAGAGAAGAAGCAGGGGATTCTTGGCGACGGCTCTCGCGATCGCGACTCGCTGCTGCTCTCCTCCGGAGAGCTGGGAAGGGAAGTTGCGGAGACGATCCTTTAATCCGACTTTGCTTAAGGTGTCTTTCGCATCCAGATGGTTTTTGCATACTTCGGCGGCGAATTCGACATTCTCGAGTGCGTTTAAATTCGGAATCAAGTTATAAAACTGAAAGACGAAGCCCACTTTCTCGGCGCGATATTGCGTCATTTTTTTGTCGCTCAGCTTCGTTAGTTCTTGATTGCCGACGAAGACTTGACCGGAACTCGCCGCATCCATGCCGCCTAGGATATTCAGAATCGTGCTTTTGCCGGCGCCGCTTGCCCCTAGAATGACCACGAATTCCCCTTCCGATATGGTAAAATCGACTCCGTCGAGCGCCTTTATCGGCACTTCGCCTATTTGGTACTCCTTCGACACGTTTTTGAATTCGATCAACTTTCTCATGGAACTCATCTCCTTCATCATTCTCCGGTCTCCCGTCCTGAATTTTCCATTTCTGTTTTCGGTTATCTACCCTGTTAATTATACAAATGTAAAGGATTGGCATCACCGCTCTGCGGACTTATCTTGAACTAGACTGAAGTCGGGCTTATTCCTCCTCCGTCAGACGTAAAAAAAGCGCCTCGTTCGGCGCGCGGCTTGCTCTCCCAGAGGAGCAAAAATAACGTTATACTTCTGGTATACGGTTGTTGCGTTTATGTAATTTAAGGTTAGGGGCGTCGGAATTTGGAATGGTTATTAGGTTTGGCCGGAAGCGCGGCCATCGCGGGGTTGGCCTATGCCAGAAAGTCGTTATCCCTCTCCGGGCTTCTGGCGGCGGTTTTGCTAGGGACGACGATGTATGCGCTCGGAAGCGCGGTCTGGTACGGCTCCCTCATCGCTTTTTTTGTATCTTCGACCTTGTGGTCCAAGTGGAAAAGGCAGGCCAAGAAACAAGCCGAGAGCGGGTACGAGAAATCCGGGAGGCGCGATGCCGGCCAGGTGCTCGCCAACGGCGGTCTGGGCCTTCTATTGTGCGCGGCAGATTGGGCTTGGCCTCATCCGCTATGGCTATATGCTTTCTTAGGAGTCATGGCCTCGGTGACGGCCGACACTTGGGCGACGGAGATTGGCGGGTCGAGCCGGAAGCCGCCGAGATCGATCAAGACGGGACGGCAAGTTGCGCCCGGCACGTCAGGCGGAGTCTCCGGCCTCGGTCTGGGCGCTTCGCTTGCCGGGGGACTGTTTATCGGCGCCGTAGCCGGTGCTTTATCGCTTGCTGTATCCCTCGAATCGGAAGAGGCTGCGCCGCTAAGGCTGATCGCCTACATTGGGATAGCCGGACTGGGCGGCCTTGTCGGATCGCTGGCCGATTCTTGGATCGGCGCGACCTGGCAGCAGATGTACCGCTGCAGGGTGTGCGGCCGCGAGATCGAACAGCCTCGTCATTGCGAGAAGCCCGCCGAACGAATCCGCGGGCGGGCAGGCTGGAACAACGATGCCGTCAACTTCGCGAGTTCGCTGGTCGGCGGCCTATTCGCAGCTTTATTGGCGATGGTGTTCAGTTTAGTTTGAGGAGCTAGGCAACTCGCTCTTTAGTCGGTCCAACTGCAAGAAATGGTGCCGATAGTGCATTTCGACCAACAAAAACCACTCTTTGGCGTTTAGCGCCCCTAACCTGGGATGGAGGACCTTGTTGCGTTCGGACGCTTGAGCCAATGCGGGTTCCATCCCTCGCATCCGCTCAGCGACTGCATGCAGCCCCTCTATCAGCCGGTCTCTGCTTTCGGGTTGCTTCGGCGTGTATTGCGGGGATGCCGGGACGCGAACCCGCACGGGCGGAAAACTTCCTTGATCGAATACCGCCTTCCCGCTCTCCGTTTTCTCCCCGTTCGCGCTCAAATTCTCCTCGCTTCCGGCCAAGCATAGGTCGGCATTGCGCAATTGCATCCCTTGCGCCGATTGAATCAAATGAACGTACATTTGCCCGATGGACCATTCCTCCGGATTCGCCTTATAAAGCAACTGCTCCCACTCAAGCTTCTCAAGTTCGCTTAAATAGGTTTTTATCGACACTTCAAACTGCCGCAGGGCTTCCGCAGTCCTTCTCATTGGTAAAGCAACTCCTCTTCTCATTAGGTTAATTCCACTATAAAAAAACGCTACTGACAACAGCGTGTCAGTAGCGTTTTAACATTTTCTCGGCTTCCTCCCGAATCCTGCTGCGTAAGGACTCCGGCTCCAAAACCTCGACCTCTCCGCCCCAACCGAGTACGTGAGGCAGCAGCTCTTCCGGCCTTCGAACTAGAAACGTAACCATAAGGACGTCTTCTCGCGTCTCCATCTCCTCCAGATAAAAGGGAACGGTCTCCTCGATTTTGTCGGCAATGGCGGGATTTGCCCGTATCGACACCCGCACGTTACGGTCGTCCGGCGGGCGATAACGGCTTAGATCAAAGCCTGGCGGCATGGAATAGCGTTCCTCCGATACGGCCAGCTCCGTCATCCGAGACAATCGGAAGTGCCGGATATCTTGACGCAAGCTGCAGCGGGCGACCAATACCCAATGTCCCTGAACAAGCGCCAGCCCGTACGGATCGACTTCCCTGCTGCTCTGACGACTTCCATCCGGTTCCGGCATTTTTTTCTGATACGTAAAGATTAATTTACGGCGTTCCAGTATGGCTTGCCGCGCCAATGCAAGATAGTCCTTCACCTTCTGGCCGGTTGACGGTTCGCCGGAGTAAATCAGCTTCATGGTTTCCCGGACTCGCTTCGACTCGGCTCGCACGGCTTCCGGCAGGATCGCTTCGATCTTGCGCCGAGCCGTATTGGCCTTGCTGCCGTACTCTTCATCCAGCCTTTGTTCGATAAAGTCCGTCCCCATCAGCAGAGCCACGGCTTCTTCCGCCGTGAACCCGATCGGAGGCAGAAAATAGCCCTCCATCATGGAGTAGCCTTGACCTGGAGCGCCGATGATCGGAACGCCCGCTTCGCTCAAGGCTTGAATGTCGCGATAGATCGTCCGGACGCTTGTCTCGAAGTGTGCCGCCAAGTCCTCCGCTCTCACCACTTTGTTGCGCTGCAGTTCGAGAGTGACGGCGAGCTGCCGTTCGGTTTTGTTCATTCGTTTCCCCCCGCTTGCCCTCCATTATACAATACAAGCCGCTTAAGTATGATGGTTCCATTAACGGGCACAGTATGGAAACCAATGAATTTTCGACAAGTAAGAAGGGGTACGACTTTGCTGAAGTCCAAAACGATACGGGCGTGGATCCTCTATATCCTCGTTGTGCTCGCCATCGCCATCCTGATCTATGTTCCAAGGACGATAGGGCTTGCCGATAATTCCGACTTTAACCGAACGATGAGAGCCTTCGGGCTCTCGTCGGTCAGCGGGATCAAGTACTTGAGCGCCGAATATCTGTATGACATAGCTAATCCAACCAGTTTGGGCAGGTATTTTATCCGCATCTTTCGGCCCGTCCAACACAACCCCGCGGAGTATTACTCCGCTCAATTTATCTTTGTCAAAGTCGCCTTGTTTTTCAACGCGGCCGCCAACAAGCTTCTTCGGCGAGAACCCGGCTTGTTTAACCTGGTTTTTCAAACCATATCATACGTCCTTATCTATGCGGTTGCTATGGCTCTATTTCTGAAGAAGAAGTGGAGAATTCAACTATCCGCCGATTTGTCGGTTAAAATCGTTTTTGCCGTTATGTTTTTGGATTGCGGCTATTTGGTTTATTTCAATTCCTTTTACGGGGAATCGACTACGCTAATCTTTCTCGTCATGGCTTTTGTCCTGCTTTTCTATCTTGAGAGAAACGACAACGGGTATTGGATTTACGCGGGGGCGTTGCTGTCCCTGTTCCTTTTTTCCGGTTCCAAAGCGGCCAACTTTCCGTCAACGGTGTTGCTATCCATTCCCCTTGCTTATTACGCGATAAAAAAAGAGAACCTTAAGAAAAAAATCTTGGTCTGCGTCTCGATCGTCGTTATGCTTGTTGCTTCTTACCGGTATGTCATGATTGCGCCCGAATGGATGACCAAGATGACCACCTTTCAATCCGTATTCTTCGGCGTTTTGTACAAGAACCCGTCGCCGGAGAAGGCTGCCGAAGACCTCGGTTTGCCGCGGGAGCTGTCCAAGCTGGAAGCCTTGAACGCCAACGTACGGCACCCCTTGAATCCCTATTACAAACGGGATCCTGATTTTAAATCTGAGTTTTTTGACCGGGTCGACAAATTCGGGGTATTCAAGTATTACTTGACGCATCCCTCCTTCTTCGCCGCAAAGCTGGATGAGAGCGCCGAGGCCGCTTTGCCTCTTCGTCCCACTTATTTATCCAATATTAATCTGCCTAGCGAGCGAGCGGATTTACGGTTTGCTTTTCGATGGAACCTGTGGGAGAGCTTCCGCAAGGAAGCAGCCGGCTTCGCTTCCGTATTCTTTGGCGTCGTGTCGGTCCTGTATGTCGCCAATGTAGTTTCATTAGTTAGGAAAAGGGCAGACTTCTACCGTATCTTGCTGAGGTTGGCGCTCTTGTGCGCCGCGGCGGGTCAATTCATCGTCCCCATCGTGAGCAACGGGAATGCCGATCTGCAGAAGCATATGTTCCTGTTCAACGTTCATTTCGACATGCTGATCGTCGTTTTGCTGTTGGACAATCTGGATTATCGAAGCCTGACGTTCCGGCGTATCGCCATTGCCGTTGCGGCCTTATTGGCAATCATCGCTTTCTATCCCGGCTCGCCGGGAACCGTAACGATAGGCCGCTTCGACGACAAACCCATAAAGTGGTACGTCTTGGATAGGCAAGACGATCGAATCAAGATAATCGCCAAGAACGCGTTATATCGCCGCGCGTACGACGAACGCTCTAACGATTATTCTCAAGCGAGCATTCGATCGGACCTTAATGCCAAAGCGAATGAATGGTTTACGCCGGAAGAGCGAAGCCGCATTCTATGGACGGAATATCCCGCCTTATGCAATGAATCCAACTCCCCGCAATCCGAGAAAGGAGACCGTCCCCATTACTGGTTTTCGCCCATCAAATATGTTTCGCAGGACAGCAATCGTGCCTATCGGAAGATGTACTCGGCTTATTTAACCTTGCCTTCCGTCGACGATGCGGAGAAGCTCTTTAAGCTATCGAAGTCGGCGTCCGTTCTATCCCATGATTATTGGCTTGCCGCTCCGTATTACAACAGCTCCGATATGGCACGGGTCGTGGCATCGGATTACCAAGTGTATCATCGCAAGGTCGATGCGGTACTGGGAGTTCGACCGGTCATGTGGGTTAAACTGCGATAACCAAGGAGGAGAAGCGCATGAAGCTAGCAGCCGTTACGGTATTGCTATTTGTCTATGGCACGGTTTACACGCTAATGGTCGATTGGATGGCCGGCAACAGCATAATCGGATCCTTCCGATTGCTGGAGAACCCTTTCAAGCTGATGACACTCCCGGAGCTCGCATTGGCGGTCCTTCTCCTTCTTGGTTTAGCCGCGTCTATCGTAAGAGCGGCATCGAAACGCAAGTCGACGCCATAACTCGATCGCTCCTTAAAGCGTCTTGCTTCCGATCGACCGGCGAATCCAATGAACCGCGAGCAATCCGACGGGAATCGCGACGGAGTAAACCGGCAGCAGGATCCCCATGATTACCTCTTTGCCCTTCAAGGCGAACTCCGGCCAGTCGTTAGAGGTCATCATGGAGTTGAACAGGACGACCAAGCCGACCGGCATCGCCAGCTTCATCGGTTCGCGAACGCGGAACAGGTCGGCGGCTACGGTAATGGCAGCATAGCAATTGATCGCGCATTTGAAGAAGGAGGTAATGATCAGAGTCAGGATGACCAAGCCGTCCATTCGTTGAATGAAATCCATAATATTGACTTTGCTGACCGCGAGAAACAAGGGGAACGTAGAACGGCCGTAGATGTTGGCTCCAAGAACCGAGACCTCGATCGCATGAGCGGCGCTTAGAATCGTACCGCTGGCGATCAGAGCCAGAATTCCGGCCTTCCGTCCCGACGAAGTCCGGTTCAAGGACGGAAGGATGGCGGCAAAACAAATCATCTCGCCGAAAGGGAACATGAGAATATAACGATAAGCCGACTCCAGTACCTTCCCCGCTCCATCTTCCATAACCGGCAGCAGATTCTCGACGTGCACGATCCCCGAGAACAGGATCAGGATCGTTCCTCCTCCGCCTAGAATAAGAACGTGAAGCAGATAGATCTCGCCGGTTCTCGCCAATACTTCGACTCCCTTGCTTACGACGTAAACGACCGTTAGCATAAAGAAAGCGCAAATGACGAATAACGGCGTCATATCGTACGCGGACGTGACGAGCAGCTCGCCGGTCTCCCGCAGCACCCTGGCGTCGTTATGGATGAAGAAGCCGAGATAGAGGAAGCCGATGAGCGAACCCGCATAGGTCCCCATGATTTGGCGGATGGATCCGACGAACGTCGATTCGGGGTACTGCCGGACTATTTGGTCGTAGATCAGGAATAACAGGATCCCCCCGATCAAGGCCAGCAAGATCGACAGCCAGACATCCCGATGGGAAACGAAGCCGATCGGCAGCACCAACGCCGTCCCTAATTCGAACAGTACGATCAGGGAAAACAATTGGCGTGCGTTTATTTTCTCTTTAAGCATGAAGCGCTCTGACCTTTCTTACCGAATGGGATTGCTTACTCCTTGATATACGGCTTCGTCCGCATGCCGGAACGCCGGATAAAGGACTCGACCTGCACCTCGATTTCGCAATCGGCGAAGACTTCGCTCCACCGGTCCTCAAGCTTCTTCCACGTTCTCGGATACGAACGGTTCAGAACCTCGCCGAAGCCGTAAACGTCGCTCGATCGGCTTTGGGCGGCTTCTATCGCTTCCCGGATTTCTTGCTTCGTCTTCGATCTCCATCGTTGCTCCAACTCTTCGATGGCTTCTTTCTTGCTAAGATCGACGGCGCAGGACACTTCTCCCACGTTGCCTTCTTCGCGGACGTAAACCCGAAACGCCGGCTCTCCGTCTACGACCGTCGCTTTGACTTTCGTTCGGGAACGAGTGATTTCGATGGCCGCGATGGCTGCGGGATCGTCACGGTCCTTGCAAGGAACGGTAACGACGGAGGAGTTCATCTTATCCTGAATCCGAAGCGCTCCCCGCGCCTTGCCCCCGTCCAGCCACGTTTCCAGCCGGCCGTTCTTGAACAGGGCGATCCCCTTGATTTCGATCTCGGCCGGAAGCTTGGTCTTGTCCAGATTCGCCTTCTCCCCTCCTTTATCTTGGTCTCCGAGAATTCTTACGCCGCTGATGAGGAGCTGCTTGCCCGGACCGATCAATCGGTTGATCACGTCGTCAACCCCGGTGATCATGCTCTCCGACCATATGCTCTTCGTCGATTCGAGCTTCCCGTATATCGCATCCGAGGGAATCCTCTCCAACGGAGTAAGGACCTGCAGGAGCTGCTCCGCGCTGGATCCTCGCGATACGACGAGCTTGGTCGTGAGGCGAATTTCGTGAGACCTTTCGAAGAAATCGAAAAGATTGGAAAGGTCTTCGCGCGCCAACGTTTCACCGATGACGATCAAGCGGATATGGGAGAAAAAAAGCTGCCGCGGCGATAATCCGGAGGTTTTGCGAATGACTTCGAAGATGGATCTTCCGTTCCCCGTATATACCGTGACGGGTATGCCGCTTTGCCCGCCGCCTCCGCCGGTGCCGGTCGTGGTGACCGCGCTCGGGTTGATGATCTGGAACGATACTTTGTAGCCTGGCTTGTCCGGCAATTTATCGATTCCGATCGCGCCGATGATCGACAAGTCCCTCAATTCCCTGCTATTCCAACAACCCGTCAACGGGATAAGCAGGAGTCCAATCAGCATCAGGCTAATCGCAGACCTAGTTCTCATCCGGACTCCCTTCTTCAGCCGCATCTCCCGGAGGAGCAGGCTTGCTGCCGTTCATCCGGGTTGTGTTTTCCTGGCTGATCAATCGCGGGCGCGTATTCAGGAACCACCTCGGGAGCCGGAGAAGGGTATCCTTCTGATCGGCGGCGATAAACGGCGCAAACGGAGCCATGAACGGGATTCCGAACGAACGAATGCTGCAAAGATGGGCGGTGATGATCAGTCCGCCGAGCGCGATTCCGAAGAAACCGAACAGCCCCGCGGAGATCATCAACATAAATCTTAGCATCCGTATGGAGATTCCCATATTGTAGGCCGGCATGGTGAAGCTGGCGATTCCGGTCAAAGAGACGACGATGACCATGGCGGAAGAGACGATTCCCGCCTGAACCGCCGCCTGGCCCAGCACGATGGCCCCGACGATGGATACCGCTTGGCCGATCGCGCGCGGCATCCGGACGCCGGCTTCGCGCAGAATCTCGAAGCTGGCCTCCATCAGAAAGGCTTCGATCAAGGCAGGAAACGGGACCCCTTCGCGCTGCGCCGCCAAGCTGAGCAGGAGCGACGTCGGAATCATCTCCTGATGGAAAGAGATCGCCGCCACGTAGATGGAAGGGCCTAATAAAGAGATCAGAAAGGCAACGAATCTTAACGTTCGGATAAAGATGGCGAATTGGAAGTTGTGATAGTGGTCTTCCGGCGATTGAAAAAACATAAAGAAAGTCGTCGGGGCAAGAAGAACGAACGGAGTTCCGTCGATCAGAATAGCGACCCGCCCCTCCAGCAGGCCCGCGGCCACGCTGTCCGGACGTTCCGTATTGTACATGGTCGGAAACAAAGAGAACGGGTGATCCCGAATGAATTCTTCGACGATCCCGGACTCCAGAACGCCGTCCGTCTCGATGCTGGCAAGCCTCCGTTTGACTTCCTCCACCGTCTTGTCCCCGGCAATGCCCTTGATATACAGGATTCCGACGTTCGTCTGCGTAACGTTGCCGATCTTGAAGCCGTCCATCCATAAGTTCCGGGTTTTGAGACGGCGTCTGACCAGGGAGATATTCGTTGCTATGGATTCGGTAAACCCTTCTTTAGGACCTCGTATCAGAACTTCCGAGGAGGGCTCTTCGACGGAGCGATGTTCGCCTCCGTGCGTGCTGACGATGATCGCGCCGGCGTATCCGTTTACGAAGATGGCCGTGTCGCCGTTCAGAACCGCGGCGAACAATTCGTTCCATTCCTTCGCGATGGCGGCCTCGCCCAGCGGCAGAATCCGATTTTTGATCGTATCCAGCACATCGATATCCCGCTCCGAAGCATTCGATTCGGAATCCGCGGTGCCGCTCATGGTCGATCGAAGCACGAATTCGCCAATTATCTTCTTATCGACCAGGTTGTCGATAAAGGCGATGGCGGCATCTTCCTGGACGTATCCGATTCGAAACTCGCGGATGACAAGATCGTTGCTGTGGCCCATCGATCGATTCATTCGCTGTAGATTGGCCTTTAAATCCGTTCCCAGGGGGCTTACGGAATTGCCGGATGGTTGTTGGCTCGTTTGGCTTCGCAATTTCCTTCGTTTGATCACGACGCTCCCCCTCTTCTGCCATTTATGTACATTTCGAACCCACTTAATACGCAAGAAAAAAATAGCAGCCGGCCTCAAGGGCCGACTGCCGCTTTATCTGGGAACGCAAACTGCTGCAGGATAGCCGCTCACCCCTCGCGAACAGACAACAGTTGATCCATCTGCCGCATTTCGGCCTCCGTCAAAGGTCCGAATTCCATTGCCTTTGCGTTCTCCGCGACTTGTTTCACGGTTCGGAAGCCCGGAATCGGAATCGTGACGGCGCTTCTGGCCCAAAGCCAGGCAAGCGCGCCTTGGGCTAGCGATCGTCCGCCGGAGGTCAGCACTTCCCGGATCGCCCGCAATTGTTCGATCATCTCCGGCGAAGGGATCCCGTCTTTAAAAGAAGCCAGCCAATCCAAATCGTTGCGGTACCGGATATCCTTCGGATCGTCGACGGTTACCGCATCCGAATACTTTCCCGTTAGAAGCCCCATCGCTAGCGGACCGCGGTTAATGCTCGCCAATCGATTGCGTTCGCAAAGCTCAAGCATGTCGGCATTGTCCTGAAAGACGTTCATATTATGTTGGATGGCCACGCAATGCTTGCTCTGCGCAAAGAGCTCGGCTCGGGAAGTCGAATCGGTGGACCAACCGAAAGAGCGGATTTTCCCCTCCTCCGCCAATTCCTCGAGCACGACCATCACTTCCGGAGCCGACTGTTCCGGATAGTCTCCTAAATGAAAGTGATAGAGATCGATATAGTCGGTATTCAGCCTGCGCAGCGATGCTTCGCAAGCCGACTTAATGTAGGATCGGCTTGCATTCGTTCCTGTGGCCATTTTGGTTTCTTCGTTCGTGACGAACCCGAACTTCGTCGCCAGAACGACTTGGTCGCGTCTCCCCTTTAGCGCCTGTCCCAGCACTTTCTCGCTATGTCCGGCCCCGTAGTTATCGGATGTGTCTATCAACTGAATGCCGCTGTCGAGCGCGCAGTGAATCGCGGCAATCGACTCCCGGTCGTCGGTCTCTCCCCATCCGAACGGTTTGCCCGTCCGTTCTTCGATCCATGGCCCTCCGATCGCCCAGCATCCGATTCCGACGGCGCCGACTTCGATTCCCGATCTCCCCAACGTTCGTTTGAGCATGCCATCTTCTCCTTTGAATTGGTTTGCCCTTTCAGTATAATGATGGAAATTGGTTCGACTAAGAGCCAATTCCAACCCGATTCAAAGAACCAATTTAAAGGAGAGAGTTCGGTTGTTCGGATTTAACCCCATCGCGGGCGAGGGCTCCTTAATCAAACAATTATGCGGCTATTTGCGCGATACGATCGCAAGCGGAGCGCTCTCCCCCGGCCATCGTCTGCCACCGACCCGCAAAGCCGCCCAAGAGCTCGGCATCGCCCGGAACATCGTGATCGAGGTTTATGAGCAGCTGACCGCCGAAGGTTATCTAACGTCCAAAGCCGGTTCCGGAACGTTTATCGCCGAAGGGATAGAAATCCATTCTCCAGCATTGGATCCTTCCCCGGTTCTGCCCGCGCAAGCAACTCCCCTGGATCCTGCCGCTCCGCGCGAGAAGCCTATCGACTTTGACGCGGGAACGCCCGATCTGTCGCTCTTCCCGCGCAGGCTGTGGAGCAAGTACGTGAGGGAGGTCGTCGATTCGGAGCCCGCGAACGCGTTTGCTTATGGCGATATCCAAGGGACGCTTGCGCTGCGGGAAGCCGTCGCCGATTACCTTCTCCGGGTGAAGGGGATCCGCTGCGGCACCGAACGGATCGTGATCGCGTCGGGCACCGCCGAAGCCTTCCTGCTGCTGGCCTCCGCTTTCTCGGATCGACACCGCACCGTCTATGTCGAAGAGCCGACGATCGGTTTTGTAGGGGATATTTTTCGGAAAATGAAATATGACGTACGACCGGTCCATGTCGATCGCCAAGGGATGAACATAAGCCGAATCGAGCGGTCGGAGCCTGGAGGATTGATCGTCCTTACGCCCTCCCATCAATATCCGACAGGAAGCATCCTCTCCATTCAGAGGAGACAACAGGCCGTCGCGCTGGCCGAGACGTACGGGCATTATATAATCGAAGATGACTATAACAGCGAATTCCGGCATAAAGGAGGGCCTGTTCCGCCTCTGCAGCTCCTTGCTCCATCGAGGGTGATCTACGCAGGCACGTTCAGCAAGACGCTGTCTCCTGCGCTCAGGATCGGCTTCCTTATCGTCCCTCCCCAACTAATCGAGCTCGTCGTTCGAACGAAGGAGGAGCTGAACCTGACGGCTTCCGCCATTTCGCAGTTGGCGCTCGCTCGATTCATCATGGATGGCCATTACGATCGGCATATTCACAAGATGAGGGCGGTTTACAAGCGGAAGCGCCTTTTCCTCGCGGAACAATGCCACCGTCTATTCGGCGACCGGGTGGAAGTGATCGGGGACGAGGCCGGCATGCACGTTCAGCTTGTCTTTCGGCAAGACTCGTACGGTCCGATCGAATGGCAGAAGCTCGAATCTTGCGGCGTCCGTCTGTCTTCCTTTGACGACTATGCGATGACAAGGGGGCGCAATCCTGGTAAAGCGGTGCTCGGCTACGGGAACCTGACGGAGGAAGAGATTGTCGAGGGGTTGCGAAGGCTTAGCCTGTTTACGGATGCTTGGAGGATTTGAACGAAGAAGGAATAAGCCCGCGAATCAGCGTCGATTTTATCGTCAAGGAATTCGGACGGGACCGATCGGGAAACCCGTTGGCGGCCCTCTTCTACGTGGAGGGTCTCGTCGATGGGACCAAAGTAAGCGACGCGATCGAGACGCTGGTCATGGTCGCTTCCGAAGCCGCCGCAGCTCGTATTCGCCCTCTGCTCTTAGCTGATCAGGCGCAAGCGAATGGCGGGATTTGGCTAAGGCTTCGAATTCAGTCATTGGATGTGTCTTCCTCTAATGGTCTTACGGTGAACGCGGGCAAGCCCTTGACGATATCGGAACGCCGCTCTTCGTACCATTCGGGTAATTTCAATGCTCGGCCAAGCTCCTCGTAGGATTCATCGCGGTCGAATCCCGGAGAGTCCGTCGCGATCTCGAAGAAGATGCCCCCCGGCTCGTAAAAGTAGATGGCGTTAAAATAGTTCCTGTTTTTGACGGGCGTAGGTTCTAGCCCTCTGTTGACGATTCGTTCTCTCCATACTTCATGCTCGGCGTCGTTCTTGGCCCGCCATGCGATATGATGAACCGTTCCGGGCCCGCCATGGCCGAGATCCGATGCGGCTTCCTTCAATTCGATTATGTTGCCTAGCTCTCCATAGGAGCGAAAACGAAGCAGTCCATTCTCCCTTCCCACCTTCTCGAGCCCCAGAAGCTCCTGCAGGAGAATACCCGTCCGCTCGGGCGCTCCGCTGTTTAAAACGGCGCCTCCAAGTCCTTTAATGGCCATCTCGGCCGGGATCTCTCCGAAGGACCACCCGCTATTAGGCCCCCTTCTTCGTTCCGTCAGTTCCAGTTGGAGACCGTCCCGATCCGCAAACCTCAGATACGTCTCTTCGAAGCGCCGTTCGCGAGCAAATTCGATTCCGAATCGGGTTAAGCGGTTCTCCCAGAAGGACATGGCCCCTTCGGGAATGGCGAACGTGATCCATTCCACTTGCCCGGAGCCGATCTTGCCCTGACGCCCATGCTCGAAGGGAAAAAAGGTAACGACCGTCCCGGGCGCTCCCGTCTCGTTGCCGAAATACAAATGATAGACGCTCGGAACATCGAAATTAACGGTCTGCTTAACGAGTCTCAAGCCAAGAATGCCCGCGTAGAAATCGACATTGGCTTGCGCGTCGCGGACGAAAGCGGTAATGTGATGAATGCCTGCCGTTCTTAAGGTCATATGCTCCAATCCTCCGTCCCGCCATGTTGTCTTGAAATTATATATCTTAATTTAAAGATATATGATCGGACTGAGATTGTCAACGACAATTTAGCAGAAAAGGCCGGCCCATAAAGGGCCGACCAGGAAAGCGCACCTATGCGTCAAAAAATCGTCGGTACCATTCCCCCGTCCATGCGGATCGGAGAGCCTTTAAAGGCTGAAGCGTAAGGGCTGCATACGAATGCGGCCAATCTGCCTATTTCCATTGGCTTGATAAACCGCTGGATTTCCGATTGAGGCAGGGTTGCCTTCATAAACTGTTTCTCTTTTGCGGAGAAGCTCATCGTATCGTCAGGGATTAGTCCCTCGATGATTTGCTGCACGTTCTCGGAAAGCGTCGGTCCCGGCAGGATCGTATTGACGGTGACTTCCGTCCCTCTCGTTAAACTAGATAAGCTCTTCGACAGGGAAAGCAGCATGGATTTCGTCACGGCATACTGGGGCATCTGACCGGAAGGCATGACGGCTTCTTCGCTCGCGATGAAGAGAATGCGGCCGTAGTCGTTCTTCAACATGTTTGGCAAGTAAAACTTGGACAAGCTATTGGCGGCAAGAAAGTTCGTACGGAAGTACTTCTCCCATACTTCATCGTCGACGTCCTCATAGGACATGATCTCGTAGATCCCCAAGTTATTGACCAAGATATCGACGTTTGGGTATTTCTCGAACAAAGCTTCCCTTTGCTCGACATCGACTAGATCGCCGGTCGCCTTCTGCGGAGAGGTTGACGGAAAAGCCGCTTGGATTTCGGACACCGTTCGAGCTACCTCGTCTTCATGACGTCCGTTTATCAGTACATGAACCCCTTCTTTGGCAAGTTCGACGGCAATGGCTTTGCCTATGCCCTTTGTCGACCCCGTTATTAAAGCGGTCTTATTGCGCAATCCCATATCCATAAAACTCGACTCCTTTTCACTTCGGCAAGCGGACTGTCGTTCATTCGCAGTCTTGTATGCCGGTTAGTGAACATAGTACCCTGTCCGGACGATTCCGTAACTAGCGCCGAACGCCATCCTTCTAGCATCACCCGCCATATCAAGAACTCTTGTGTTCGGCTCGCCAATTCGCGGGAGTATCCCCTTCCCACTGGCGAAAGGCGCGGTAGAACGAGTTCTGGTCTTCGTATCCGAGCAGGAATGCCACTTCCTTGATTTCAAGGGAAGAGTCTGCCAAATACTCTCGAGCTTGCTCTTGCCGGGCTTGCGTCAATAGAGTTTTGAAGCTTGTCCCTTCGTCCGTAAGTCGGCGCTGCAAGGTGCGGCCGCTCATTCCCAGTTCGCCCGCGACAGCCTGAATGTCGAGGCGGCCTCCCGTTAAGCTGCGTTTCAGGATCCACTTGACGATCTCGCAGACGGATCCGCTTTGTCGCTTATCCATAAGCGATCGGTCGAGCACGGGAGTCAGAATCTCCAGCAACTCCGCATTATAGGAGACGAAGGGCCGGTCCAGGTCTCTTCGATGCAGCCTCATGCGATTCCCATCCGCTCCGACCCGGATCGGACAGCCGAAGTAAGCCTCGAGCGCTTGCGCATCGTACAAGGAATGAGACAAGTCGACAGAAGCCGCCGTCAAGGCCTGACTCGTGCCCCGTCGCCCTAGCTCGAGAAGATTGGCCAGCGTGATCCCGACCAGCACCGGCGGTCCGGGCTGCCCGTCGTCTTGCCATTCCAGCTCGATCGTGCAAAACTCGTCTTCTTCGGAGATGCTTAACTGTTCGGGAGGACACATTTGCTTATATCGGACCGTTCGCTTCAAGGCATCCCGGTAATTGCGGGCGTGGTAAGTCGCCAAGACGGTCGGCGGGTAAAGCGCCGTCTCGTAGGCGGTCGTCAGCTTGACGATTCCCGCGGAGACGTCGCCGACGAGATCGGAGTAAGCTTCCCAGATCGCGAAGTATTGGGCGGTTGAGACTTCAAGGGGTTCCATGGACAATGGAAGCGGCAGCCGTGCCTTGCAAGCGATATCTCGAGGGTCGATCCCCATACCGCGCAAGCCTGCCCAGAACCCGGGCGGGATTTTAACAAGATCGAGGGGTTGGGAAGTCATGCTCTCGCACCTCCATAAGGATCATGAATCACGCTCGCCAGCATCTCGATTCCTTCCGCGATTCGACGTTCAGGCACGTTGCCGTAACCCATGATCAACTTGTGTTCGTAATTCCCTTTGACGATCGCATACGTCTCGGCGGGATACACCCTTACCTGCCGCTCTTCCAGCGAAGCGGTTATCTTCGAGTCGAACCGGTATCCCGGAAAATCGGCCACCAAGTGCAAGCCCGCCGCATCTCCCGATATCGCGACCTTGCTGCCGAACGCGCGGGATAAATGAGCGATCAGGCTCTCCCGCCTTTTGCCGTAAATCCGCTTCATTCTGGCCACATGACGTTCCAGCTGCCGTTCGGCGATGAATCGTGCCAGGATGAGCTGCGATAGTGTCGGGCTAGCGTGGCCCGACAGATATTTAAGGCGAACCAGAGGAGCCGCCAATTCTTCGGGCACCACCATATACCCGAGGCGGAGCGCGGGAAACAGGTTTTTGCTGAACGTTCCGATATAGATGACGCGCTGCGCATTCAGCTCTCTCAAGGCCCGAACCGGAAGCCCGCTATAACGGAATTCGCTGTCGTAATCGTCCTCGACGACGTAGCAATCGCGGGAACGAGCGTACTCCAGCAGCTGAATGCGGCGAGCGGCGGACAATATGCTGCCGAAGGGAAATTGATGGGATGGCGTAACGAAGAGAAACTTCGGCTTCGCTTCTCCCGGTATCTCATTTATGCGCAAGCCTTCTTGATCCACCGGAACCGGAACCACGGCTGCGCCAGAAGATACGAAGATATCATGAATAAACGTTGCGGTCGGATCTTCGGCGACGATCTCCTCCCCCGGACGGACGAGCAGCTTGCACAGCAAGGCGATCGCCTGGGTGGCGCCGGCCGTTACGACGATTTGCGAAGGCTTGCATTCGATGCCCTTGGATTGAAGCACGAGACGGCATATTTGCGTTCGCAGCTCCCAATTGCCGGCCGGATGATCGTGGCCGAATTCCGAGTCTCCCGCCGCATCGAAGACGTGAAGAGCGGCTTCCTTCCATTTCTTGCGCGGCGCGTATTCCAGAGCAGGCAGGCTCGGACGGAAATCGATCCCTTCGAAGCGATACCCGGATTCGGCCGGCTCCTTCCGCTCGGACGGAACGGCCGTTCCAAGCAATCCGGAGAAGAGCGGCTTGCCTTGCCCAAGATCGGTCACGTAGGTTCCCGAGCCTTGGCGGCTCTCCAAGTATCCCTCGGCAATCAACTGCTCGTATACGTCGACGATAAGGGCCCTGGAGACGCCGAGCTCTTTGGCCATGTCCCTGGACGACGGAAGCCTCTGGCCGATAAGGTAGCGGCCGTCGATGATCCTGTCCCGCAAGTAACGATAGATTTGTTCGGTTTTGGAACCGTCCGCATTCAATGTCCATGACATGGGATCCGTTCTCGCTCCCCCCCTGAGTGGTATGGCATTATTCCGAGAAAAGTGGTACTTAATCATACCAATATATCATGATAGGATAAAACTGCTCAAGGAAAGGAGGCAATCCGGAATGAAAGTGTTTGTTGCGGGCGCATCAGGCGTCATAGGAAGGCTATTGGTACCGAAGTTGCTGGCAGCCGGTCACGACGTGTACGGAATGACCCATAAAAAAGAGAACGAGAGGTTGGTTCAACGTTTAGGCGCTAAGCCTGTCCTTGCCGACGCATTCGATAAAGAAGCCGTTAAATCCGCCATCGGCAACGTGCGGCCCGATGCGATCTTTCATCAGCTTACCGCGCTTAGCGAATGGAATACGGCCGATAACGCGCGAATTCGGACGGAAGGAACGCGCAATCTCGTGGAGGCGGCTTTGGAGGCTGGCGTGGAGCGGATGATCGCCCAGAGCATATCCTGGGCTTATGAGCCGGGACCGGAACCGGCGACGGAGGATGTTCCGTTGGATATCGAAGCTCCGTTGCCCTATAAGACGACGGTTGACGGCGTGATCGCCCTTGAACGATCCGTAGCGGAGATGCCCGAGCACGTTATTTTGCGATACGGGCTCTTATACGGTCCCGGGACCTGGTACGACCGAAACGGCCTTATGGCGGACCGAGTACGCCAAGCTCAAGTTCCCGCAACCGAGGGTATAACTTCCCTCCTTCACGTTGAGGATGCCGCGGTCGCGGCCTTGCTCGCTTTGGGTTGGCCGGCAGGACCGGTCAATATCGCGGACGACGAGCCTGCGGCGGAATTCGAATGGCTGCCCGTCTACGCCGACGCATTAGGGGCGCCAGCTCCCGATAGGCAAACGGGACGCAAGCGGGGCCAACGCGGAGCGTCGAACGCGAAGGCGCGCAGCGAATACGGTTGGAAGCCGGTCTATCCGACTTGGAGATCGGGGTTGGCTCATAGCTTGAGCGTGCGACCGTCGGAAACCCGCCGATCTAAAGGGGATGATATCTTCGATGTTGACTAAGCCTGAAATTCAGTCCTATTTACGAAGAATAGGCGTGCCGGACATTCAGCCCCCCACTCTCTCCTATCTGTTCGAGCTTCATCGGGCCCATGTGCGAAGCATTCCTTGGCAAACCGTCGATATCGTTGCCGGAAGGCCGGCGTCGATTGATCTTCGAGAATCCGTGCAGCTCCTCTTAAACGGCCGAAGCGGGTATTGCTTTCACCTGAACGGGGCGTTCGGCGAGCTCCTTCGATCCTTGGGATATCCCGTGAATTGGCATAGAGCCGGCGTTCAGCCGCTAGGAGAAGAGCCGCGCATCAATTCCTTTCACTTGGGCTTAACGGTCCATCTTCGGGAGGAAGCGCAAGTGCAACGATGGATCGCGGATGTCGGCTTGGGAGACATGCCCTACGAACCGTTGCCGATCGTGCCGGGTGAGTATCGGCAAGGTCCTCTAACGTATAAGGTAACAGAGTCCTCTGTCGTTCCGAACGGCTGGCGACTGGAGCACGATCCGCTTGCTTTTTTTGCCGGAGCCGATTTCGATCCCGAAGCATTAGACGATTTGGATGAATTTAAGCCTAAGCATGCTTATTACAGCCTGTCGCCGGAATCCCCTTGGATGAACCAACTCATCGTTCGGAATAGGCATGCCGAGGGAAGCAACGAGCTTAGGGGCTGCATCTGGAAGAAGCGGGATCGGCAAGGTTTGGAGAAAAGGGAACTCGCGAGCAAAGCTCAGTGGTTCGAAGTGTTGGCGGATGTGTTCGGAGAACGACTTGTTGCGTATACGAGCCTAGACCGGGATGACTTGTGGAACAAAGTATGGAGGTTGCATGAGGAATGGAAAAAGGCTAAAGCCTCCCGTCCTTGATCTGACAAAGAAACAGGCACTCTCGAATGGAGGTGCCTGTTTCTTGATTTATCTATCGCTATTGGAAGGCAGTCCGATCAGAACAGCCTCGTCTTCGATCCTTACCGGAAACGTGCGAACCCGTCCGGTATCGGGCTCTTGAACCTCGCCGTCCTCCAGGTCGATCTTCCAGTCCCGCAACGGGCAATACACATAGTGACCGCTGACGATACCTTCCGCAAGGGGGCCGCCCTTCGGATGAGGCGTGCGATTCTCCAGGGCGTACAGGGCGCCGTCCGTCGTCCGGAACACCGCCAAGTCCCAATCGGAGATCCGAACTTGCCGGCCCAGTCCCCTCGGGAACTCCGACAAACCGCCAATCGGCGCGAAATTGAGTTGTTCTCGGTTAATCACGCGGTTCGCCTCCTTCTCCCCTATCTCGCATCCGCTTCGACCGATTGGTAATAGTCGCGCCGCAAGCTCTCGTCGCTGAACGCTTCCCGCCATGGATCTTTCCCTTCCGCAAGCGCTAGCTCGACGCGATCGAGCAGCAGCTTGCGAACCTCGGGCTTATGAAGGACGGCGTCCCGAACGTTATCGATGCCGACCCGTTCCAACCATTCCGAAGTGCGTTCGGCATAATGGCCGGTCTCCCGGTAATATTGAATGAACGCTCCGCACACGTCCATGAGCTCTTCGTCCGTCTTCACCTTGCAGAGCGACGCCGCGACCGTCGTCTTGATGCCGCCGTTGCCGCCGACGAAGATCTCCCAACCGCCGTCGTTGCCGACGATTCCCAGGTCCTTCGTCCCCGACTCGGCGCAGTTGCGCGGACAGCCGTTCACGGCCATCTTGAACTTAGCCGGCATCCACAGCCGCTCGAACTTCTTCTCGAGCCGGATTCCCATCGCGATCGAATCCTGCGTGCCGAACCGGCAGAACCGGGCACCGACGCAGGTCTTGACCGTGCGCAGCGCCTTCGCGTACCCGTAACCGGAAGGCAGGTCAAGGTCTTCCCAGATGGCGGGTAGATCCTTCTTCTCTACGCCGAGCAGATCGATTCGTTGCCCGCCGGTCACCTTGACCATTTTAACATTGTATTTCTCCGCCACTTCGGCGATCCGGCGAAGCTGCTCCGGCGACGTCACTCCCCCGTACATGCGGGGAATGACGCTGAACGTGCCGTCCTTCTGAATGTTGGCGTGGAGCCTTTCATTCACGAATCGGGAATCGCGTTCGTCCTCGTGCTCCGTCGGCCAAATCATGCCGAGATAATAATTAAGGGCGGGCCGGCACTTCGAGCAGCCTTCGGGCTCGCTCCAGCCCATCACCGCCATCACTTCCCGCACGCTCGTCAGACGCTTCTCCCGGATCGCCGCCACGATTTCTTCGCTGTCATGGGTCGTGCAGCCGCAGATCCCTTTCTTAGGAGCCGTCCGTTCGCGATAGCCGTCGCCTAGGACGACCTGCAGCAGTTGTTCGACGAGCGGCTTGCAGCCTCCGCAAGACCGGGTCGCTCCCGTGCGCACTTTGATCTCGTCTACCGTCGTCAGTCCGTCCACCTGAATGACCCGAACGATATCGCCTTTGGTCACGCCATTGCAGCCGCAGACAATCTCGTCGTCCTTCATGCTTAGGACGGCTGCAGCACCTTTGCTTGCCCCGCCTGCGCATTCCTGTCCGCTTCCGAACAGCCGGCCGTAGAGCTCGTCGGTCATCTCGGCCCCTTCCCGGATGAGCTTGGCGAGCTGCGGCGCATCGGTCACGTCGCCGTACAGAACGGCGCCGACGATTTGATTGCCGCGCAGCAGCACTTTCTTGTACAAGCCCAGCCAGTCGTCCTGCCGGCGAAGAACCCGGTGACCCGGCTCTTCCTCGTACTCGCCCGCCGAGAACACGTCGACGCCGGAGATCTTGAGCTTGGTCGACACCGACGAACCCGCGTAGGGCGCAGTCTCCGCACCGGCCAGATGCTTCGCCAGAACGGCCCCTTGTTCGAACAGGGGGGCTACCAAGCCATAGGCGATCCCGCGATGCTCGCAGCATTCCCCGACCGCATACACGTCGGGAGCGCTTGTGCGCATAAAGTCATCCACGACGATCCCGCGGCCGACCTCGATTCCGCTCGCCCTTGCCAGTTCGACGTTCGGCACGATACCGGCGGCCATCACGACCAATTGCGCCTCCAGCTCCGTCCCGTCTTCGAAGCGCAAGCCGGTCGCTTCCCCGTCACCGAGCACCTCTGTCGTCTTCGCCTTCATTAGGAATCGGATGCCTTGGCGCTCCAGCTCCGCCTTCAGCATTCCCGCAGCCGCTTGATCCAATTGTCGTTCCATGAGCTTATCCATCAGGTGCACGACCGTGGTTTCCATCCCTAGCTGGACAAGGCCTTTCGCGGCCTCAAGCCCAAGCAGTCCGCCGCCGATAACGGCTGCCCGCTTCACCCGCTTAGACGCTTCGATCATCGCATGGCAATCCGCGATGTCCCGAAAGCCGACGACTCCTTGCTGGGTCGCTCCCGGCACCGGAAGAACGAATGGCTTCGAGCCGGTTGCGATGATCAGCGCGTCGTAGTCGGCACAATCTCCCTCGCTCGTAAAGATCTTCTTGGCATCCGGATCGATCCGGACGACTTTGGTTCCCGTATGGAGCTCGATTCCGTTGTCCTCGTACCAGTTCCGGTCGTTCAGGATGATTTCGTCGATCCGCTTGCTGCCTTCGAGAACGTACGACAATTGAATTCGATTGTAATTCGGGTAAGGCTCTTCTCCGTACACGGCAATGTCGAAGGAATTCGTCAGCTTGAGGATTTGCTCCAGCGTGTTGATCCCGGCCATGCCGTTGCCGATCAAGATCAGCTTGCGTCGATGGTTCGATAGATCCGCCATGTGAGTTCCACTCCTAATCTGTTTATGTGGCCTCATTATAACGGGACGCCTTCGGCATGCCAGTGACTTTAATCACGGCAAGCGACAAGATTACGGATTCGCCGCAAAATCGATCGGCTCTAAACCATCGGCTTTCCATACCGTGCCCCTTTGCTCGTATTCGAACAAATTTTCTACGGCATTCGCGATTTGCGGTCCCAGCTCGCGCTCTACCAAATATAAAGCCACGTCGAGCCCCGATGTCACCCCTCCTCCGGTCACAAGGCGCGGATTGTCTTCGACGACTCTGGCGTCGATCGCAAGAGCTCCCATCGAACGCAACGCGTCCATCCCGATTTGGTTCGTAACCGCGTATTTATCTTTCAGCATACCTAGCATTCCGGGCAGTAATGACCCCCCGCAAACGGTAGCTACCGTTACGTTCTTATTTTCGAAAGCCGTTTTTATCTTGCCTGCCAAGGATGTCTTGACAGCCCTTCCCAATATATTCGAGATGGAGTCCGTCGATGTCCCCGCCGGTTTCCCCGCTGCTCCCGGCAACAGAATAATTCCCGAACGGTTCGGATCTAGCGCGGCTTCCGCTTCGAGCGCCGGCCCGTTCAAACCGCTAGGAACGGAGCGCTTGCCTTCCGCGGATACCAGCTCGACCGTAACGGCGCCTCCCGAGTACATCTCCGCTGCGGCGAATACTTCGTAAGGCCCGAGGGCGTCCAATAAATCGAACCCGTCGAACAACACGATTTGCACGTGCAAACGATTTTCCTTTTTGGTTTCCTTTTCGTTTTCTTTGGCGCTGACCGTCGGAGCGACAAGGGTTAGAATGAGCGCGAGCGACATGAATAATCGAAACCATTTGTTCATCCAGCTTCAATCCCTTCCATTAAATGTTAGTTGATTACCTTCAGCCTATCTTGCTTGCGATCGCAGAGCCATCTTAGCAAACGAATATCTCTAAAGCGGGTATAAAACTATCACAAACCGATAACTTTCCGATAAAACAAAAAAAAGCCCGATTTTTGATCGAGCTTTGAACGATAGGTTATTGGTCGGGTTCGCTCCAGCCTTTGCCTTCGGCCGGGGATCCGGTCTTAAGCCGGAAATCGCCTCCGTCTGCGTCCATGAACTGCGGATCCTCAAACGAGGAGTTCGAATCGTTTCCGGACGATTTTCGATAGGCGGACCAGCCCGTATATTCTTTGTTTTTCCACACCCAGATCGCGTTCTCCGCTCCCGATGCGGCGAAATACACGTTTTGATCCATCGCGTTATCCGCGTTGCTCGTATATTCGTTATGGATAAGAACGCCCGACCCGCCGGCGACCATAATATTGTCTTTAATCGTATTCCCGCTTAAGGAAGCCTGCAGATACAGCTGGCCGTTGCCTTCATCCAGCAGGTCGTTTGCGTAAAGCGTATTCGAGATGATCTTGCTGTTCGCCGTACCTCCCCGTTCCTCGTCATAGCCGCCCATGGCAATGCCGGCGAGTCGGTTGCGATAGACCAAGTTGTTCTTGACCGTGATGCCGCCGGTCACGCGCCCCGCATGCTCGGAAGCCAGTTCGATGCCGATATCGTTGTCGTATACGCGGTTATTCTCGATAAGCGTATCCCTGCCTCCATCCACGTATATTCCGCCGGCCGAATGACTATCGTTAGGCAGGTCCTTCCCGTAGGACGGATTATTATCCGTAGTAATCCGATACACCGCGTTGCCCCTAACCGTGCCGTTGCGAGCTTGGTCTGCCGCATCGCTTCCCGCCGTCCCCTCGAAGCCGATCAGATCGATACCGATGTTATCGTTGTCGTGAATTCGATTGTTCGTAATGGCGAAGGTGTCGACATTGCCGTTCACGGCCAACGATTCGCTGGAACCGAGCACGAGATCGTACAGCTCGTTGCCGTCGATCGTCAGATCGCGCAGCGGTTCTTCCTCATCGGTTCCGTAAACGGCGATTCCATGGGCATCCCTTCCCGACAGCTCGTCGCCTTCCGGTACGGCCGTATTGGCGATGGCATGAATCCGGTTATCCAGAAGGGCGATGCTCTCCCCGCTTCCATGAATATAGATTCCAACCGGCACCATTCCGTTAAGCGAAGTCGCGTAATTGCGGATCTCCAGCTGCCGGATCGTCACGCAGTTCGCATTCTCGATCTCCACAAGCCCTTCCATGCCGTCTACGGGCAAGCCTTCGCCGTCGATGACGGCCGTCTCGTTCGGATACCCGGAGAAGACGATCGCCCCCTCCGCCTCCGATCCCCCACGCGTAATGTTCAATTTCTGACGATAAACGCCCTCCCGGATATAAACCGTACTGCCCGGCGCGACTTGATCGGCCGCATGCTGAAGCGTTCGCCACGGCGATTCTATCGTTCCGGGATTTAGATCGTCGCCGTTTGCGGCGACATAGTAGACAGACCCGGGATACGGTTTCGCGGCCGTGTCCTGCCGTTGTTCCTCCGACGAGTCGGACATCGTAACCCGCGTTATCCCCGAATCGTTCGCAACGGCACAGCCGCACAATGCTATTAGGCTAAACAAGGCAGCCAGCCGATGGATTGTTAGTATCATTAAATATCTCCTGCGGAACCTGATATTTGCCTGAGCCTGATGTTCCTCTCCCGACATTATACACAATTAATGGAGCTAGGCGCCTACACCACGACGAACCGTCGCCGAGCGATGCACGAGAACGGCTTTGCGAAGCGCAACGGCTCCGGCGGCCAGCGAGATCAGGAAGCTAAAGCCCGCGACGAGCGGAAGCATCGACCACTCCAGGATCGGGTGACCGTTCTTCGTCTGCCATCCGATCGCGATGAGGCCTACCAGAAACGCGGTCCCGGCGATATGGATCAACGCGCGCCGAGCGGAAGCCTTCGCGTCGGTACGCTCGGCAAGCAAAGCGACGAGCGGCACCGCCTGAAGCGCATGGAAGCCCAGTCCGTGCAGCCAGATAATATTGCCGTCCGCTCCGGTATATCGGCCTTCGTTGGCGGAGATCCAGACGCCGGCCGCGAACGAGACGACAACGGCGATCATCGCATAACGAACGCTTAGCGTCAACTCGGGCCGAAGACGGTAAGCCTTAGCCCGGAAGAATTGAGCTCCCAAGAATAGATAAAACAGGACAAGAAACAACGCGACGAACGTAAAGATATTCCCGACCGTCTGGTCGAAGATCGAATCGCTCTCCACGAACCTCGGATTGACGCCGCGGAAGTTCTGAACCGTCTCCGCCCCATAGGAATAAAGCGCGAGCCCGATATAGACCCTTCGGAACCATGTCCGGCTTCGCTTCCCCATTCCCGAGAAGGGTACGATCGCCGCGGTCGACAGGATGAACATGCCCAGAGCCGCGTCGAAGGAGAACGCCTTCGAGACGTCCCCGTCCGGAGCGACTTCCCCGCCGTTGATCAGCGTCCATACCCCGCACACAGCGGCTAGAATGAAACCGAGAAGTCCGGTCAGAACAAGGCTTTTCTCTCCTTCGAACAATCGTACCTTTCGCGCAGCCTCTTGATCGTTATAACCTTCCATACTACCGCTTCCCTTCCCGTGAGATGATACTCTCACTTTACTGGAAGGGGCTGGGGGGCCGTAACGGTCCTCGGATGAGTTCTCGCTCGGACTTCAAGCGGTTCGCACGCTCCGTCGGAGGTCTTATCGATACGGACGGGAGTCTTACTCCGCGGCTAAACCATATCCTTCCGGCGCGGGAATTCCCTTCTCGGCCGCTCGGCTTACCGATTCCCACTGCTTCCAAACCGCTATTCGTTCTTCATGGGCGCTCATCGCCGCATCGAAAACCATGCTGCCAAGAATAAGCCGCGAGGGCGGATTCTCGCTCTCTACCAATTTCATCAGAGCTTCCGCCGCCAATCGGGGATCGCTGTCCACGGAGCCCTCCGATTGCTTGCCCATTTCTTCCTTGAGAGATCCGTAGGCTTCGATCGAATCGCTTAAACGCATCGTTAGGTACATATCCGTCCAGTACCCTCCCGGTTCGACCATAGTGAGATTAATTCCGAAAGCGGCAGCCTCTTTGGCTAACGCCTCGCTCAACCCTTCCAGAGCGAACTTGCTCGCGCTGTAAATGCCGGTCATGGGCCCTGCTACGAGGGCGCCGATGCTCGAGATTTGGATAAGATGTCCCGAGCCTTGCTCGCGCAGGTAAGGCATCGCCGCTTGACTCACCCAGAGAGCGCCGAAAAAGTTCGTTTCCATCACGCTTCTGGCATCGGCCTCGCTCAGTTCTTCGACCATCCCCAACGTCATGGTGCCTGCGTTATTAACGATGACATCCAGACGTCCAAAATGCTCCTTCGCTGCTTTGACTGCCGCAAATACGGACTCCCTATTCGTTATATCGAGCGTTATTGGCAATAAAGAGTCCGGGTAGCTCTCTTTTAACGCTTCCAAGCTCCCGATGTTTCTGGCAACGGCCGCAACCTTATCTCCCGCCTCCAGGGCGGCGAGGGTGAACGCATGCCCCAGGCCTTTGCTTCCCCCCGTTATGAACCAAATGCGATTGTTTGTTGTTGTCATGTTGAATCTTCCTCTCCGAAAATAATAAAAAGCACAGGCGTTGCTCTGCCTGTGCTTAGCGTAATCGAAAAAGAGATCCCATAAGAGTCCTTATAAGCGATCGTATAGAATACCGAACTCCCAAAAACGTTTAGGAGCAGGTTTAAGACGCTTATACCTAAATAACGACTCACATGGACAGACCTATCCCGATTACTCTGCTATCAGGCAGAGCTGGCAAAAACCGCGATTCATCCGGTTCGCTTTATCGGGAATAATCAATCACACGTAAGCCTCCATTCCATTTGAGATGGTTTCATTATAGTCAGGAAGAAATTTCCCGTCAACTGACAAGCCAACCGAATTTGCATAATTTTCCCTATGCCTCGGCATCCTAAGCTTAAAATGCGCAGAGGTACGCCCATGATGCAACCTTCGTCCGATCCTCTCTTGCAGTCCGACGATTTCGTGCGGGAAACCCTCGACAACGGCCGGTTTCAAATCGAAATCTGGTATTATTCGACGCTATGCGATCCGGACTTGATCCGCAAAGAAATCGCCCATCCGTTTCTTCTGTCGGATTCTCCGGAGACGTTCGAGAAGGTGTTGTGCTCCGCTTTGACCGGAGTTCGGATAACGGATACCGTGCATTTATCCGAGGAGATGCTCCAAGGGAATACGATTATTCGGCTTCAAGGAGCGGACTATAAGCTTAAAACGCCTAAACCCGGCAATACCAAATTGATGCAAGCTTCGACGGAAACGACGCTGCAGGGACCTCAAACGGCTTTAAGCGAAGACGCCGATACCAGTCTCATGCTCGTTAGAAGACGTTATCCGCAACAGGATTTGATCTCGGAGCAAATGAATCTGGGCAGCAAATCGCGGACGAAAGCTTATCTATTGTACGACAAGAACAAAGCGAACCCCAGAATCCTGGAGGAATTCCGAAGAAAACTCAAGGCGATCGATGCGGAGGTCGTCTTCACCGTCGGACAAGTTGAAGCTCTTATTACGGATACCCAATTGCGCTGGTTTCCTACCATGATCGTGACGGAACGTCCGGATAGATGCGTGCTGAACTTGTCCCAGGGCAAAATCGTGCTTATCGTCGACGGAACGCCTTTTGTCCTGATCGCTCCGGCGGTATTTCAAGATTTCCTCTCCGCCATGGACGATATCTTTCTGCCAAGCCTCATCACGAAAGCTCTCGTCATGCTGCGCTATATCGGCATCCTGATCACGACGACGCTGCCCGCGCTCTACGTAGCGGTAACCTCCTATAATCCGGAGGTCATCCGGGTTCAATTCGCGCTTTCGCTTGCGGGCAGCCGGGCCGCGGTGCCGTATCCGACCTTCTTCGAGGTCATCTTCATGCTATTTCTCATCGAGGCTCTGATCGAAGCGAGCCTGAGGCTTCCCCGTTACATCGGATCAACGGCCACGACGGTAGGCGGATTGATCCTTGGCCAAGCCGCGCAGCAGGCAGGCTTGGTCAGCAGCGTCATGATCATCGTGACCTCCGCCGTTGCGATATCGAACTTCCTTATCCCCATTAATATAATGAGCTTCGCTTTTCGGGTCATCAAATATCCGCTGATTCTGCTGGCCACTCTCTTCGGCATTGTCGGCGTCGTGGCGGGCCTCATCGCCGTATGCTTCTATTTAGCCAATCAGAACAGCTTCGGGTTGACTTACTTCCGCGTCTTTATCGGCGAACCCGCGGTATCCGGTTATAAGGAGGGAGACACCAAGTGAGCCGATATTTCTATTACTTCTACACGGTTGGCTTATTGATCAATACGATTTTTTTCGTCCCTCGCATTTTGTTGTCCGAACGCTACGATGGCTCGGTCATGGCCGTGTTCGCCGGCATCCTCTTCGGCTCCGTAAGCGCGTTCTTGTTCACCAAGGCCATGATGCGATTTCCGGGAGAAGGCATACCGGAGATCTTCGAACGGAATTTTCCCAAGATCATAAGAATTCCTCTGTTGATAGGCCTGGCCATGATGTGGACGATCGCGGGTTCGATTATCCTCGTCGCGTTCTCTTCGATTTCGATCCGCTTCCTAAGCCCGGAAACAAACCCTGCCTTCATGCTTATGTTCTATTGCGCATTCGGTTGCTACGCGGCAAGCTTTCGGCCGTCGACGGTCTTGAACATGGCGGAACTCATCATCTTGTTGAACCTTCCGTTCGTGGCTTTTATTATGTATAAATTGATTTCCAGTCCCTATTTCGAATGGGATTCGATTCAAGTTCTTGCCGACTATGTCTTTCGTATCCCTTCCCTTACTTCTTTTGCGGCAGCGACTTATCCTTTTACCGGCTACATAAGCTTAGCTTTGTACAACCGCCTTTACGAGAAAACCCGAGTCGGGCATTTATGGATCCTTCCCACCATCGGCACCGCGGTCATGCTGGTATCTTACTTCGTGCCTATCGGCTTGCTGGGCATTGACAGCGTAGATCATTACATCTATACGTGGATCACGGCAGTCGATACTCTTCGGATGAAGTTCGGATTTATCGACCGTGCTCTGTACCTTTTTCTATTCATGTACATCGGGCTTTCTCTTATATTTATCGCCATCAGTTGGAACGTCGGTTCCGTGCTGGTTCGCGATGCGTTCGGATTCAAACCCGTAACGATTCTGAAGGTAAAGGTTCCTTCCCAGGTCATGATCAATGCCGGATTCGCGATCGCCACCTTTCTATTCGGGGTGAACTCGAGCGACAAGAGCTTGATCGAATTCGTCTCGGGCTGGCTTAATACCCGATTGGCTGCCGAGATCTTGCTGGTCATTATCGTTATTTGGCTTTCCAGGAGAGAAGTGAAGCATGCCTAAGAAAATTTCGGTCCCCCTGCTCGCGTTGCTATTGCTGATGCTTCCCGGCTGCGGCTTTAAAGATATCGACAAGCGTTTTTTTGTCGTAGCGATCGGCGTTGACCAAGGCGAGCGAGCGCCCTTTAAAGTTTCATTTAAGCTAGCTATTCCTTCCCCCCGTACCGAGCCGGGAGAAGCGAAATATCAGGTCATCAGCCAAGAAGGAAGCAGCATAGCGAACGCGGTTCGACTGATGAAATCCAAGGTGGACAAAGAATTCGACTTTGGCCACACGACCGTTATCGTCATCGGGAAATCCTTCGCGGATCATCGCGAATTAGGCCGCTCGCTCGATTGGTTTTTCCGGCGCCGGGATATTCAGGAGATTGCCTTCATGGCCATCGGCGAACCGGATGCCCTGTCCATTATTCAAACGAAGCCGAAGTCCGAACGTTTGGCGGGGAACGCGCTGATGCTGCCATTCACCAATGAAGGAACGGAATCCCCGTATATCGTGAAGACCTACTTGTTCGATTATTACCGAAGATGGCACGAGCACGGAAGAGACGCTTTCCTGCCCATCGTGTCCTCCCGTTCCGAAACTTTCGTCATTAACCGTGCGGCTATTTTTAGCAGTAATTTAAAGAAACTCGAGCTGACTGCCAAGGAAACCGGTATTTTTAATCAATTTCTGAAGACCAGGCATCGATTTCTGATTCTGGCCGCTCTGGACGGCAAGCAAATATCCTTTAATGCCAAAGTGAGATCCTTGCGATTCAAACTGGTCGATTCGGCCAACAAGCCGGAGATCCGGTATCGCATATCGATTAATGTGGAGTCGGAGGATACGGAGGCTCCCGTATTCCACCAAAGCTGGGACGAGCTCGAAAAGACCGTCGAAGAGGAGTTTAGAAATCAAGCCCTGCAGCTATTGAACAGATTACGCGACAATGGCGTTGACCCTTTAGGCTTCGGACTGCGCTACCGGGCGTCCCGTCACGGGGGAGAATCCGATTTCGCGGAATGGCAAAAAATCTATCCGAAGGTAACCTTCAAGGTGAACGTGAACGCGCATTTCACCGGCACCGGCATTATCGAGTAAACGGCTAGTCGGATGGAATAGCGGAGCGGCTCCAAAGCAAGTATTGAAGTCCCATCCCTGCCGCCAACCCGACGGCCAGCCCGCATAACCCCAACCACATGGCGCCTAGAAAATCTTGCGAGTAGATAACCCCGACCGTAGCGAAAAAAGCCCCGAACGCGAACGGAAACACGGCGAACGGTTTGGTTCCTCCCCCTGCGTCTTTATAGGCATCCCACATCCCGAACATATAGACGCAAGGGTAGAACATGAGCCACTCATAATTCGTAAGAGCAATCGATGTCCGGATATCGCCGTGAAAGCTCGCGATGATCAGCAGATTAAGCCTGGAATTCACGTTGATCAGGATTTCCAAGAGAATCAGCAGGATTCCTTTGATGTACTTGCCGTTGCGGAATTGACCGAATCCGGGGAACGCAATGCTCCACAATAAAGCCTCGGCTACGCGGGAAGGTTTATCCATGGCTACCCCTATGGGTTATTTGGAAGCTAAGGCGTCGCGATCCGCCGCTAGCGGCGGTTGTTCCATCCAGCCGAAATCGATCAGGATATTCGTTCCGTCTTCGAGGTAATTGCCGACTTCCGCCAGCAGCCGCGCGAAGACCGATGCCACGTCATGCCTCGCGCTGAACGCCAGGGCATTGCCGTACGTTCGGATCCGCACCGCAAACATGTCTATTTTGTGATAGAGCATGATTTTATCGGAGAACGGGGAGAAGGTGGAATCCGTGACCAAATGATCCAGGCTCGGATGAACCGGCAAGTCGTCTTTCCGCATCAGCCTGTTGAAAATCTCGATATGCTTGGAGGCAATCCCTTTCCCTCTCAGAAAGTAGTTCCGGACTTGTTCGGATTGGGCCGTTTGGCTAAAGCCGGTCAGGACGGCGCTGCTTGTCGCGTTGTTCTCAAGGTTGTCGAAAATATGGGTGATTTCCAGGGCTTGAAGCGGACGGACGTCCCCGAAGAACCCGTTAAGAAACGATTGCTTCTCGATAAAATCGATTCGATTGGGCGTCGGAATGAACGGCGGCTTAATCAAAAAACCCTTGGCGTCGAGCAAGATGTTAATGTCGTTAATTAATTGGACCGTGGTAACGATGCAATCGGTAAATAAATCGCGAACGTCGGGACGGATCATCAGCGGGACGGCAATACCGTAAACGCTGATTCCCGCTTTGCTGACGTATTTCAGATAATGAAGATAAAATTCATCGTCGAATAATCGGGGAGCGCCTACATTCACGTCTTGCTCGCTGAACCCGCTCGGAAGAGGAAAGCCTTCGCGGTTGAACATTTCCTTAATCGTATTCGTAAACCGTACCGCCAACCGAAGGCCTTCCTCCAGAACGGACTTGATTTCGCTATCGTCCACGTTATTCAGGAAATAAGGCAGGATACGGCTGGCCATGCTGTTTCCAAGATAAGTCACCCAGAGCTTCCCGATTTCGGGCGAGGTTAACTTATCCGTGACGCTAGTTTTAGGCGCGCTTTGGCCCAAGGATTCAAGCTTGATCATCGTTGTTGCGTACCTCCCTCGAGTACTAGTTTGCGCTTCATCCTGCGGTTGCCTTAATTCCATCCTAGTCGCCGCGGCCGGGAACGGCTATTCGTTCGAACTCGTCCGCCAATCGCTTTAAGTGAACGCCCAGCCATTCTTTATAGGCCGGCTTGCCGTGCCCGGTAACGGCGACGGTCGGCTGCAAGGCTTCCAGTTTCTTGACCGAATCGGAGGCCTCTTGCCAGTTCATCGTAAAATATTGCGGAGGTCCGCCGATTTCGAGCTCTTGCGTAAAGACGCTATAAAGCGATTCTTGCTTTACCGTGACGAACGCGTCTCCGGCAATCAATACCCGATCCGCTTCGCGAAACAGCGAGACGTGTCCGGGCGTATGTCCGGGCGTGTGGATCCATTCCCAGCCCGGCATCCCCGGAATAGACCCATCCTCCGGAAGCGCGGATACCCGGCTGCCTAAATCGATCGGCTCGTTCGGGTACCAAGGAGACAATTGGGCGAGCAAACCGCTGGATACCGTCGGATCGCCCGGCGGGTAGGCCAATCGTCCGGTCAAATAAGGCAGTTCTTGCGGGTGAGCCATGACAGGAACGTCCCAACGGCCTGCCAGCTCGACAATCGAGCCCACATGGTCGAAATGGCCGTGGGTGAGCAGGATGGCAGCGGGACGGCTTCCTTCGCCGAATCGCTCGTTAACAGCCTTGAGAATAGTATCCGCGGAACCGGGCATTCCCGCATCGACGAGAATCCACCGATTTGTATCCCGCGCTCCGATAAAGACCACGTTTACGATTTGTACCGTTAGAGTCCATACTTCCGGCGCGATCAGCTCGAATGAACCGCTCTGAATCGAAGTGACCGGAATGTAGTGGTAATCGGTTCCGTAAGTCATGTTCTCAACCAATCGTCTTTCACGCCCTTCGCCTTCTTATTAAGGCGTGATTAGTATTCATTCAGGGGGCGCGAAACTATACGGTTGGGTCGCGCGATCAAATGTACGGTATAGCCGAACAGATTGAACGTCAGTTTGTTCCCATCGGTATCCAACAGCTGATTCTCGCGGATGAGCTCGCTGCGGATAAGCTCTAGATGGTCCTGACCGTCGATTCCGTAAGCAATCTCTATATTCGGCTTCCGGGCGATCATCGAGATCGGCACCCACCTTCGCTCTGTCGACACGACAACCGAATACGCCGTTCCGCCGACCATAAAACCGAATTGCTCGTCCTCCATCGCGCTTTGCATCGACAAGACCCGCTTCATCCATTCCCTGGCGCCGTTTAATCTTTCCGGTTCGAACGGAAGTCCGACCTCTCTCATGTACAGAACCTGGAGCTTGCCGAACGCCCGCCGCCCTTGTTCCCTTCCGTCGGAATGAGCGATCAATTCGAGCAGATGCCCGTCTCCATCCCGAAAATAAACGTTCTTTCCCGTCTCAAACCGGTTAAGGGTCGTCCCGTCCTCCCATGACAGCAACGGTACGGTTCGCCGAAGCTCGTTCGCGATGTCGTCGAAGGCGGAGAACGGTACTTCGAACGCGAAGTGAACCGGAACTATCGGCTCTTCCGACTCTTCGAACGCAAGCTCGAATGAATCCGTCGGCCGAAAACGGATCTCCCCTTCCTCTTCCATCGCGATCGGGAATCCTAGAATATCGCGATAGAACTGTTTGACGCCTGGAATAGACACGGTATGCAGCCTCAGTCCGGCGAAATGCGTGATCATCTTACGATCGCATCCTCTCTTCGGGCCAGCTTGCCGACCAGCCGCAGGAACGTCTCCATTCCATGCTCGCTTCTGGCGTCGAGCTCCGCGTTCTCAAGCTGCTCATACCTCGCGCGCTGAGCTCCCCCGATGGAGACCCACTCCGGGCTATTGACGCCATGCAGGTTGCGAACGATCGTCTGCAGCTGCGTCAGCGAACTGGTTCCCACCGCGCCCCCCGACGAACTGACGGACAAGACCGGCTTGCCGGCAAAATGCTCTTGCCCGAGAAAATCGAGCGCGTTCTTGAGCACTCCGCTTACCGAGCCATGATACTCCGGGGTGGTCAGCACGATCCCGTCGGCCTCCCTCATGAGTCGGCTCAGTCTCTGCACGCCGTCATGATGCTCGTAGCTGTCATCCGGCGAATAGTAGGGCAGCGGCCATTCCGCCAGATCGAACACGCTTGCCTCCACTTGCTTGCGCTCCATTCTCATCGCCATTGCTTTGGCCAATATCGTGCTGGTCGCTCCTATGCGATTGCTTCCGGTCAGGAATACGATCTTCATGGTCTCTCGCTCCTTTGGCTTTGTTCGCCTGCTTGATATGGTTTTATTGTAAAAGCGCCATGCCGATCGGTCGTCGGCAGCAAGAACGAACTTACGCCAAAAAGGCTCTCAATCGTTCGATTGAGAACCTCTACGACTTTGGGAGGAGATGACCTCGCGTCGTTATAAGCCGATCCCCCGTTTAACCGCGAAGATAGCCGCCTGCGTACGATCGGAGAATCCAAGCTTGTCGAGCAGATGGCTGACGTGAGTCTTGACGGTTTTCTCCGTTATGACAAGAGATTCGCCGATTTCTTTGTTCGACATGCCCGTTGCGAGGTGCCGCAGAACCTCCAGCTCTCTCGGAGTCAATTGGCCAAGCCGATCTTCTTCGCTCGATCCCTTGTCCTCTTTCGTTAGCGGGCGTTCCGAGCCCGATAAATGGTTGACCAGCATCCCGGCGGCGTCCGGGTGCAGCTCGACTCGGCCTTGGTGAACCCGACGGACCGCTTCGATGAGCATATCCGGCTCTATGTCCTTAAGCAAGTACCCCTTCGCTCCCGCCTGAATAGCGGGCAGAACGTGGTCTTGATCCGCGAAGGAAGTGAGAACGATAACTTTGATCTCCGGCTGGGCTTGGATCAATCTGGCCGTCGTCTCGATGCCGTTCAACACCGGCATGTTCAAATCCATCAGAATAACGTCCGGCCGCAGCTCGGCGGCGCGATCCAGCGTCTCCTGCCCGTTCGCCGCCTCGCCGACGAGCGCGATATCCGGCTGCGTCGCCAGAAAAACCTGCAAGCCGCGCCTGACCATCGCATGGTCGTCGGCAATCATAAGTCGGATGGTCATTCCTCTCCCCCTTACCCTATAACGATTCGGCTCCCGCCAGCGGAATGATCGCTTCGATAGTCGTCCCGCTTTTAACTCCGGAATGCAGCGCGAATCGGCCTCCGAGCGCTTCCGCTCTCTCTCTCATCGACGATAAGCCCATCGAGTCGCGCTTCCATTCCGCCAATCTCTTCGGGGCGATGCCCCGACCATGGTCGGTAATCCGCAAGACCGCTTCCTTCGGTTGGAGAAGCAGTCTTACCTCGACCTCCGTCGCTCCCGAATGCTTGCTAACGTTATTGATCGCCTCTTGGCCGATTCGCCATAAAGCCTCTTCGACCGTCCGCGGTAGCTCCATGACGCCATTGACCTGGGTGCGCACGCTCAGCTTTAACCGTTCCCCGTATTGCCTGAGGCCCGTTGCCAATCCTTCTTCAAGACCCGATGGCCGAAGCTGCATGATGAGCTCGCGCATCTCCTTCAGCGCGCGCTGGGACAGCCCCTGCATATCCTGCAGCGTCTCGACAAGCAGAGCTTCTTGGCCTGAAGAAAGCAAACTCGCGGCGCCGCGCGACATCATCCCGAGCGAGAACAAGGTCTGGTTTACGGAATCGTGCAGGTCTCTTGCAAGCTTATTCCGTTCCTCCAAGCGAGCGATCTCCCGCCGGTTCTCTTCCGTCCGAACTCGCTCGAACGTCACGCCGATCTGCCCGGCGAGCGCTTCGATCGCTTCGGCATCCGTTCGGTAGAGATCGCTTGGTTGATCATAACCGATCAGCAAGATGCCCGCGGCGCCTTTGCCCGGCAAGACGACCCGGGAAGCGGCTGCCTGCGCGACTCTGGGCAGCAATCCTTGGCAGACTAACCAATCGGCGAGCTTCATGGCTTCTTCTTGCGGGATCGGAGCAGCGCTCAGCTTAACCGATTTATCTTCATGCCAGTCCATGACATCCATCGCCATCTGAAGCTGAGGCACGATCGTTCGACCCTCCGCATAGATGGCGCGCACGGTCAGATCCCCGCCTGTCGGCTCGAGCAGCGCCGCGCTCGGCCAATCGAAGCGGCAGCCGATTAGCTCCATGGCATGCTTCCATAGCCCGGCACGCTCCTTGGCTCGAGCCGCCTCCGCGCCTAGCGCGCTTCCGTATTCGCCGAGCTTCGCGAACAGCGAAGCTCTTCTCTGCTCCGCCGCGTACAGCCGCATTCGTTCTATCGCGCTTCCGATCTGGTAAGCGACCGCCTGAAGCAGCGCAAGCTCTTCCTTTTCGAAGCGTATTTTATCGGGAGCGGCCACGTTAAGCAGGCCGAAGCGCTTGTTGCCGGAGCGCAAGGGAACGGTAGCATGGTGCGTAATCCCGCAGGTGTCTCCCCAGTCGCATGCCGCCGCGTTCTCGATCCGTTTGCAATTCATGATGTTGACGGCGTTCTTCAATCTCCCGTCGCCGTAACGGTTCAGGCACCAGCAGCTCCCGCTTCGCATAGGTTCGGCATCGCGATAGCTGAGGCCTGGAGGCAATCCGCTGCCGGCCGCGAATTCGTAGGTGCCCCGCTCGTCGACGATAAACATCCAACCGGCCGTCAATCCCGTCAGCTCCAGAAGCTTTTCCAGAACGACGTTCAGCATCGAACTCATATCGTTAGATTCGTTCAGCGTCTCGGCGATCGTCTTGAGCGTCGTCAGCTCCTGGATGCGAAGGTCCCGTTGGTCCATGGACTCCCTTTGGCCCCTTTCCTAACAAGCTAAACGCTCCAAGCTCCATCATAGCAAAGGCCGGATCGAGTGAAAAGAAGCGATCGGCAGCATTCGATAACGGATATTCCCGTCTGTCGGCCAACGAGAAACAGTTCCGGAACTGTAGCAAACAGGTAAAACCGGCGCGTTTATCGTTTTGTGACCTTTACCCTCCACCATTCGAGATATTCATAGGTTAGGATGCCTATGACGTCATTTAAGGAGGAATTCTCTATGATAAAGGTTCAAATCGTTTTATTCGACGGCTTCGATTTGATGGACGCGATCGCGCCTTACGAGGTCTTCAGCGGTGCCGCCATGTATTCGGACAACGCGTTAAGCGTGGAATTCGTGACGGCCGAAGGAGCGAGGTCCGTCGTCAGCGGCGTCAACGGATTAAAAATCGAAGCGAGCGGCAGGCTGGATCCCAAGCGCGCGGGAATCATCCTCGTGCCGGGCGCATCCGGCGAACTCGAAGGAGACGGGCCCGATTCCATTCCCGTTCTTCTTGGACGTGCCGCGAACACGTCCATTACCGAACTCATGAAACAAGCGCTCAAGCAAAAGGACGTCGTCGTCGCCACGGTTTGCGGGGGTTCTCTGGTGCTGGCTATGGGAGGTTTGCTGGAAGGCAGGTCCGCGGTCACGAACCGCTTGGGCATGGATTTTCTCGGAGCGACCGGGGTCAATCCCGTCCGGGCCCGCGTGGTGGATGACGGCAACCTGGTGAGCGGCGGAGGGGTCACTTCCGGTCTCGATGTCGCTCTATACTTGGTGGAACGCGAACTGGGGCCGCGCATCGCAATCGCGGTAGAACAATTGTTCGAATTCGAACGGAGGGGCACGGTTTGGAGAGCAAGCGGGTTGGCTCCCCTTCTCTCTTCTGGCACTCAAGAGGGCGATACTAGAGAAACGGAGCTCTCTTCCGGAGTCCGATCCGACGCCGGCTTCGACGGCGAATGGGACGCGACGCTCGCCACTCCCGTCGGGAAGTTGCAGGTCAGGCTCTCGATAACGGCGAAGGACGGCGCGATCCGCGGAACCGCCGTTCAAGGGGACGAAGCGGTCGAGTTTATCGATCCGGTGCTCCGGGACGGCACGCTAACCTGGTCCCTTCGAATAACGAAGCCGATGCGCCTGAATTTAAAGTTCGAAGCAGTGGTCGACGGGGACGAGATGACCGGAATCGCCAAAGCCGGCATCCTCCCGGCTACGAAATTAACGGGTCGTAGGATCCGTTAACCGGGATTGTTGAACTCGATATAATCCAAGCTTCGATTCACCTGAATCAACACTTGCTCCGCCATGTAATTCGCCGAATATTTGAAGCCCGTCTCTACCCAGTACATGATAACGCCGACGAAAGCGGACATTCGGTAGCTGAGCATGATTTCGTAATCGATTTGTTCCTTCGTTTCCTTGATGACGATGTGCATATCGTTCATCATGGAATTGTGCAGCATGTTGTAAATATCGTAATAAAAATCTTTATTGGCGGAAATCATGGCGACGAATTGGTCTTTATGCAGCTCGATGTGCTGCAGCAGCCTTAGCGTGGAAGGGAATATCTTATCGGCGTCCACGCGATCCAATCCCTCGTACGGGGCCAGCAGCGCGTCGGACAGCTCCCGAAGAATCTCATGCTTAATGGCTGCCAATAAATCGTCTTTGTCCAAATAATGCTTATAGAAGGTTCCGCGATTATAGTCGGCCCGATTCGCGATATCCATGATGGTAATGGAGCCGTAGCCCTTCTCGAGAATGAGCTCCACCAAGGCGCTTTTCAAAGCCGACCGCGTCCGGTTGATCCTTCTGTCGCTCGCGTCATCCATGGTCCGTTAACTCCTAAGCTGGGATTCGTCGTTGTCCAGACCTTAATTATAGGCAACAATGGAATACTCGTTCAAGTCCGACAAAAAGCGCAGCCCTCTCTATGGCTAGAGAGCGGCTGCGCTTTGGGCTGATTCTATCCGACGATTTATTGCGCGACCATGCCCCCGTCGACGGTGTAGAGCGAAGAGGTAACGAACGAGGCTTCGTCGGACAGAAGGAAGTTCATCACGGCCGCAACCTCTTGCGGCTCGCCGTATCGGCCCATCGGCGTAGCCGCTTCGTTCAATTTCTTGTAATCCTCGGCATTGCCGGAATTCTTCTCGATTTGACGCATCATGCGGGTGTTGATCGTACCCGGCAAGACCGCGTTGACGCGGATGCCAAGCGGCGCCAGCTCGTTCGCGACGGAACGGGTAATGCCGATGACCGCATGCTTGGACATGACGTAAGGAGACATGCCCGGAGCTCCCATCAGACCGGCCAGAGAAGAAGTATTCAGAATGGCTCCGGATTTTTGCTTCTTCATCACCGGAACGACATATTGCAGGCCAAGGAATACGCCGCGGACGTTCACGTTGTAAACGAGGTCGAGCGCCTTGATGCTCAGGTCTTCCACGTTGCCAAGCGGGCCTTCGATGCCGGCGTTATTCGCGAAGTAGTCGATCGAACCGAACTTTTCCACCGCTTTGTTCACGTAGTTTTGAACGTCTTCTTCCTTGGAGACGTCCGCCGCAACCGCCAAGGAGTTGGAATCGTTCAGACCGAGCTCCGCGATAACCGCTTTAACGGCCTCTTCGTTCAGGTCCACAAGCACCAGATTCAAGTTGCGTTCCGCCAGGCGACGTGCAAGCTCTTTGCCGATGCCGCCTGCGGCGCCGGTAATGATCGCTGTTTTTGCCATGTATGTTCGCTTCTTTCTATGATGAGATATTTTGAAACCGGGTTTCATCATTGGGGTCCCATCTGTAGTTTAGATCGTTACAGATCGGTGAACAACAATCAATCGCGATGGCAATGTCGCGTAACCGACAGGCACCGCGCTATTGTCACCGGCTTGGCCGAATATTAAACATTCGGAAGCATAATGTCGCTTTAAGCGAAATTCCTTCCGCCTTCTGGTTGTTTGCCCGTTGCCGAAACGGGAACGCGAATGTACTTTGAACTATCGATTAAAGGGAGCATTCGCAGAAAGGCGCGGTGATATGAGCAAGCTATTGGTTGTATGGAGAGGCCCCGTCAAGCGTGCCTCCGGGCTGGGGATCGCAAGCAGAGAATACGTGGCCGCTCTTCGCAGGCAAGGAATAGCCGTCAAGGTCGGTCGCGGACTTAATAAAAATAAACGAAGACGCCGACTCCATGCACGTAAGGTGTTGATTTATCATCAACTGCCCAGAAAGTGGACACTGGTAAAGGATCGGAAACGGTATGACCGTATTATACTGAATACGGTCTGGGAGACGACCCGAGTCCCGCGTCGCTGGGTTCCCAAAATCAATAAATTCGACTCCGTATGCGTACCGACCGAGTTTAACCGAATCGCCTTAAGGCAAAGCGGCGTCAGCATTCCTATCTATCGGGTTCCGCACGGGGTTCACCGGACGAAGTTTAAACCCGGGAACCCGAAATATCCCTTGGCGCGCGCCAAAGGACGATTCGTCTTTCTCTCGGTATTCGGCTTCCAGCATCGCAAGAACCCCGAAGCCTTGCTAAGGGCTTATTGGGAGCAATTCTCCGCATCCGATAAAGTCCTGCTCATAATCAAGACGAACGGGTACTCTCCGCGCGAGTCCGGACGTTGGATTCGGAACCGAATCGCAAGCTATAAGAAACGGCTCGGCATCCGCAAACAAACCGCTCCCATATTCGTCATCGCGAAGCGTTTGAATTCGGTGCAGCTTGCCGGCCTCTACGCTCTCGCCAATGCCTTTGTCCTTCCGACTAGAGGCGAAGGGGTGGGATTGCCCTTCATGGAGGCACTATCCAGCGGAATTCCCGTCATTGCGACCGGCTGGGGCGGACAAATGGACTTCTTAAACGAGGGCAATTCCTTTCTCGTCCGTTATAAGCTGCAGAATCCCCGGACCGGCATGAACAGCCGCCACGCCATCGCGCGAAGGTTCCGATCCTTATTCTCCGGTAGAGAACAGCTTTGGGCGGAGGCGGATCTGGCAAGCTTAAAAAGCCAGCTTCTTCATGCGTATCGCCATCCGGAGTTGTGCGTTAAGAAAGGAAGGCAAGGACGCCGGGATATGGAGCGCTATTCGTGGGACCGCGCGGGAGCCATGATGAAAAGAGTCATTGAGCAACGCCGAGCCAGCAGAATATCGGATCGCTTCTAGAGCAACGTAATCTACTCGAGAAAAATGTCCGCCAATTCATCCAAGGAACGGATGTTCGGGATATGCGCGTAATCGCCCGCTTCCTTCCATATGCCGCATGGATCCAGAAGAATGGGAAGAAGACCCGCGCGAATGGCGCCGTCCACGTCGTAAGGCGGCATGTCGCCGACGTAGACGGCTTCCGCGGGTTCAACCTCCAGTTCGTCGCAGCACAACCGGAAGATCCGCGGGTCCGGCTTCTCCAATCCGACGACGTCCGAATCGATGGCGGAATCGAACAGCGGCGCAAGCTTCGTCTGCTCCAGCGCTTCCGCCAGATTGCCGTAATAATTGCTGACGATTCCAAGCTTGTAGCCCCGATCACGCAGCTCGCCCAGCAGCCGATAGACGTTCGGTCCGACCGCGTTCGTCGGCCGCGGAAGCTTGATTCGCATCAACTTCCCGATATAACCTTCCAGCTCTTCCTTGATGCCCGCTTCCGTCAAGCCTGCGCGAAACACGTGCTCCCGCCAGCTTAAATCCTTCCAGTCCGCCGGATTGACCCGCTTCATCCCTTCTCGCCAGCCGGCTGCCGCCGCAGCCCGGACGATCTCCGGATCGCCCGGAAGCGGCACGTCGGCTTGGTCGCAGATCCAGCGGAACATGCCCGATTTGGAGCCCAGGTGAGAGACTAGCGTATCGCCGAAGTCGAACAAAATCGCTTTCCCGTTTGTCATCGTCCTTGTCCTCTTCCTATCGATAGTAATTGACTGCCTTGCTCGCCGAGCAATCGTCCGGCCCATTCGTCCATCCATTGCCCCTTGGGCGTGTCGGGCCATTCCGACGTTCCTCGCCCGTTCAAGAGGTCTTGGGTATCCTTGCTGCGTTCGTCGGCAGCAAGTCCTCGCAGCGCCTGATAGAGCACGGCGAACTCCTCCGGGCAACCGGCTTCCTCCGACCAGGATTGAACCGCCCGTTCGAATTCGGGATCGACCTGGTTCAAACGTTCGGTATCCGGGTCCGGTCCCGTTCCGTTGATGGCGTCGAGAACGTATTGCTTGCGGTCCTTCATGGGCAAATCGGCTAGGGCGCCCGGCTCGATGGCTTGGCCCACATGGATATCCTGCGCGACCAGCCGATAAGGATAGATCGGCTTGCGCTCGACCTCTTCCGCCGGAAGTCCTCCGGAGAAGCGCACGGGAATGATCGGAACGCCGGCATCCGCCGCCAGACGAATGACGCTGTCGCTGATCTTGGTCACGCGATGCTTGCTCGAGAAAGCCCGGGTACCTTCAACGTGCACCATGCAGCTGCCGCCGAGCAGCATAAAGTTCCTCATGTCGTACAGCAAGCGGAAGATCGAGCGCGGCTCGGCATCGTTGAAATAAAACAGTTGGTAAGGAAAAAGGGTGCCCGGCGCGAATTCGGGGTAGCGGGTCGCGCCCTCAAGCATACGTCCGATCCAATGGTCCCGAATCCAGATTTTGATCATCGTGCCGATTCGTCTATCGGTTATCGCGGACATGACCGTCGTGAAGAACAGCGATTCCAGCAAATTCTGATGATTAGCCAGGTACAGTACTCCGCTCCTGCCGGTCGCCTCGTCGAAGGATTCCGGGTGTTCGATCGTTACGCTCCGCACGAAACGACGAGCTAACGCGGGGTACAAGTCGCCGATCAACCAAGGCTCTCCCGCGGGCCGCGTCCAATGACGTTTGACTCGCTCCCAGCCTCCATCCGGCAAACCTGTATTCCCTAGAACGATCCTTCCCTTACCGTTCGTGTCTTGGTTCATTATCGATTGCAATGTCCTTTTTCTCCTCTCGACAGCGTCTCTCCGCTCTTCTTCCGACTCTAGCCGACCGCACTCCCAAATCTCTCCCAGACGCAACCCAAACAAAAAAGCCCTCGCTGGGCGAGGACTTCTCTGTATTAGGATTAATGTATTAAAGCCGGGCAAACGTAATAAAATCGACTTGGACGGGCTCCGCCGAATCCTGCCGAAGCGCGCGGTTGATCTGGCCACGGTGGTATTGGCCGTGCAGGAGAACCTGCGACAGAATGTCTCGGACGGACGTCCGGAAAGGGACGCCGCTCTGGTTCGCGTATTCGACGATATCGTCCAGCCTGTTCTCCTCAAGCCGATCGATGTAGTTTCGATACCGCCGTTCATTCTCCTCGAACATCGTTTTCAGCGTCCCGACGTCGTCTTCCTCTTCCCATAACGCATATTGCGAGCTGCCTTTTCCCTCCAGACGGGACAGCCATACTTGCTCCGCGACGGCGACGTGCCGGACGAGCTTAAGAATATCCTTGTCCTTGGTTCCGTTCTCGTCCAGCGCCTCCATGATCCGCCGGTCAGCCCAATACAGGTGCTCCATCATTCGTCTTATCGTTTGCATGCCGGGTTCCTCCCTCTCCAATCGTCTGGATATTGAACAAGCGGGCATAAGATCCGCCTACTTCCATGAGCTCTCGATGAGTTCCTTCTTCTTTGATCTGACCGTGTTCGATAAGGATGATTTTATCCGCATGCGTGATCGTTGACAACCGGTGCGCGATCACGATGGTCGTGCGGTCGCGGGCGAGCCTCTCCAGCGAATCCTGCACCAGATGCTCGGACTCGAGGTCCAGCGCGGAGGTCGCCTCGTCCAGGATGATCAGCTTCGGGTTCTTCAAGAAGACGCGCGCGATGGCGATACGCTGCTTCTGGCCTCCGGACAGCTTGACGCCCCGCTCGCCGATTTGCGTCTCGTAGCCTTGCGGCAGATCGAGGATAAAATCGTGGGCATTGGCGGCCCTGGCGGCTTGGAGCACCTCCTCATCCTTCGCTCCGGGCCTTCCGAACAGGATGTTCTCCCGGATCGTTCCGCTGAACAGAATGTTGTCCTGCAGCACGACTCCGATCTGGCTGCGAAGGCTCTGGAGCGTGACCTGGCGGATGTCCTGGCCGTCGATCGCGACGGAGCCGGACTGGATGTCGTAAAGTCGGGGAATCAGGCTGACGATCGAGGATTTGCCCCCTCCGCTCATGCCCACCAACGCCACGGTCTCTCCCGGGCGAATATGCAGCTGAATTCCCTTCAGGATCCAGTCGGAGTCTTCCGCGTACTTAAACCATACGTTCTCGAAGCGAACGTCGCCTTCGATCTCTCGCATCGGCTTCGCGCCGGGAGCGTCCGTCACGTCGTACGGCTCCTGCATGAACTCGAGAACCCTCTCGAGCGACGCGCTCGCTTGCGTCAATTCCGTCGAGGAGTTGACGATGCGCCTCAGCGGATTGTAAAGCCGTTCCAAGTAGCCGAAGAAAGCGACAAAACCGCCGACGGTCAGATGACCCTGGATAACCTGATAGCCGCCGTAGGCGATGACCAGAAGCGGAGCGATGTCGGTAAGCGTGTTGATGATTCCGTTGGTCAGCGCGTTCCAGCGCGTATGGGCCAGGGCTCGCTTCAGGAATTGCTCGTTCTTCTTCCCGAATTGGCGCAGCTCGTTCTGCTCGAGCGTAAAGCTCTTGATGACGGGAATCCCGTTAATCCGTTCATGCAAATAACCTTGCATCTCCGCGAGAGATTGGGATCGGGATTTCGTTAACATCCTTAATTTCTTATAGAGAAGCTTTACGGCAATGGCATAGAACGGGAGAATGGCGATCGACACGAGAGTCAAGGAAGAATCCATGTAGCTCATTATGCCTATAGCGATGGATAACGTGATGACGTCCAGCCATATATTCATCATCCCCGTCTCCACGAGTCCCTTCGTCTGCTCGACGTCGTTCATCATCCGCGAGATAATCTCGCCGGTCTTATGGTTCTGGTAATAGCGGAGCGACAGGCGCTGGGCATGATCGTACAGCCGATTGCGGATATCGAACAGCGTTCTGGACGTTATAAGCTGCGCGAAGTACTGGCGGTAATACTCGATCGGGTAGCGAACCACGATAAACAGAACGGACGCCGCGCCGATAACGGTCAATAGGCTCCTGATCCTCTCCGCATCCGCTTGTTCGCCGAGCAACACCTCGTCCACTACATACTTCAGCAGCAGGGGCAAGGTCAGCGGAATGGCGAACTTGACGATTCCGATCAATACGGTGGCCAGAACTAGGTGCCAATACGGTTTGACAAATGAATAATAAGCCTTGAAGTTCGACAATGGAAGCTCTCCTTTGGTTGTCGGTCTCCTTTCGCGAAACCAATCTCTTCATCGTTTACTATACTAGAAAAACCGCAAAAGAAAACAGCCGCGGCGCGCGCGGCTGTTCTCGAGATTATTGGGCCTCCGACTCCAGCCGCTTCAACGGTTTCTTCGCCGGGCCTTCGATCACATCGCCCGTATAAGAAAAACGAGAGCCGTGGCAAGGACAATCCCAGGTACGGTCCCCATCGTTCCAGACCGTCTCGCATCCCATATGGGTGCAAGTGGTGTCCACCAGGTGAAGAGCGCCGTCGGGATCGCGGTAAGCGCCGGCCCGTTTGCCGTTCACCCGGACCACGGAGCCTTCGTTGGCTCCGACTTCGCTCGGGGAACGGTGTACCATTTCCGTTTTGCCGGCAATCAGGTTCTTGGCGACGTCCAGATTGTTCGTGACGAAGGTTCGGATATCCGGATCGGCATGGAACCGGGATGGTTCGTATATGGCAAGGTAAGGATCGTCGATTCCCAGGACAAGGTTCTTCAGCATATGGGCGGCGGCGGTCCCGTTCGTCATGCCCCACTTGCGATAACCTGTCGCCACCAGAACGTTATCGGTTTCTTGAGTCACCCTTCCGACATACGGAACCTTGTCCAAAGTAACGAGATCCTGCGTAGACCACCGATAAGCGATCTCCTTGACGTCGAAATGGGTTTCGGCGAACGCCTGCAGAGCCTCGTAATGGTTGATCGTGCAGGTGCTCTGCCCGGCTTTGTGTCCGTCTCCCCCGATCAGGATCAAAGGCTCCGGCCAGTCCAGCGCCAACCGGACCGACCGCTTCGGCTTGTCGACGTTGATGTACATACCGCCCGGATAAGGCTGCCCGGTCTTGACGCCGAGCACATACGATCTTTCCGCATGCATTCGCGCGAAGTAGAAGCCTTTCCAATCCATAAAGGGAAAATGGGAAGCGGAAATGACATGCCGTCCTTGGATACGGTGCCCTTCTTCCGTTACGACGACGGGGTTCTCCCCTTCTTCGACTTTAACGACCGTCGTCTTCTCGAATACTTGGGCGCCCCGTTGTACCGCTCTAGTTATTAATGCCGTTAAATAGGAGAGCGGGTGGAATTGAGCCTGATCGGTCATCGCCAACGCGGACTTGATCGGGACCGGCAGCCCGATGCTCCCTCTTATCTCGCCCGCGATTCCAAGCTTGGCATACGCCTGCCGTTCCTTCTCCAATTGGCTTGCCGTTTGCTCCGATTCCGCATAGATTATGGCGTCCTGAACGGAGAAATCGCACCCGATCTTCTCCGACTCCACCGTTTGTTTGATGAATTGCAGGGCATTCCGGTTCGCTTCGTAATACAGCCGGGCTTTATCTTCGCCGAAATGGCCGATCAATTCGTCGTAAATGACGCCGTGTTGGGCGGTAATCTTGGCCGTCGTATGGCCGGTGGTGCCGTGGAGGACTCGGCCCGCTTCCAGCAAGATGACGCTGCGTCCTTCTTGAGCGAGCAGGTAACCCGCGGTTATACCCGTGATTCCCGCGCCGACGATGACCACGTCCGCAGACATATCGCCTTCCGTTCGGGGAAATTCGGGGATGTCGGCAGACGCGGTCCAATAGGATTGCGGCAGCTGAGGAAGTTGAATCATGAACATGGCCCCTTTGCCAAGGTGTGCTAACGATGCTGGAATTATCTTTTCACAAAGGGGGGCTAACCATTCTCGGTAAGGCCGAATCAATCCGGAAGATCGGTAACTGCGCCTCTGGAGGCGGAAGCTACCAATCGCGCGTACTTGGCGAGCGCTCCCTTCGATACCTTCAGCGGAGGCTTTACCCAAGCTTGAGCGCGTGCCGCCAGCTCCTCGTCCGACACCTCCATCGTAATGACTTGCGACTCGCTGTCGATAGTGACGATGTCTCCCGTCTTCAGCAATGCGATCGGCCCTCCGACCTGGGCTTCGGGAGAGACGTGGCCGACGACAAACCCATGGGAGCCTCCCGAGAAGCGGCCGTCCGTCATCAGCGCGACTTCCCCTCCCAGTCCCTTGCCTACGATAAGCGCCGTAACCGAGAGCATCTCCGGCATCCCGGGCCCGCCTTTCGGACCGCAGTAGCGGATGACGAGCACGTCTCCTTTTACGATCTCATCCCTTAAAATAGCCTCGGTTGCTTCTTCCTCGCTGTCGTATACCTTCGCCTGACCGACAAAGCGCAGCTTTTTCATCCCCGACATTTTGGCCACGGCTCCTTCGGGGGCGAGATTGCCTCTTAGGACAACCAGAGGCCCTGTCGGTTTCAACGGATGATCCAACGGGCGGATAATCTCCTGATCGGCTTGCAGTGGCGCTGCCTCCGCTAGGTTCTCCGCCAATGTTCTGCCCGTTACGGTCATGCAGTCCCCATGCAGCAGGCCTTCCGCGAGAAGAAGCTTCATCACGCCCTGTACGCCTCCGATGTCGTTTAAATCCTGCATGACGAATTTACCGCTCGGCTTCAGATCGGCCAGGTGGGGCACGCGCTGCCGAATCCGTTCGAAATCGTCCAGCGTGAGATCGACGTCGACGGAATGGGCGATCGCCAGCAAATGCAGGAACGCATTCGTCGAGCCGCCTAACGCCATGACTACCGTAATGGCATTCTCGAAAGCTTGCTTCGTCATGATGTCTCTTGATAGATATCCCGCTCGAGAAGCGTGAGCACCTGCCGGCCCGCTGCCGCGCATTCCGCCGCTTTGGCCGGCGAAATCGCCGGCGTCGAGGAGGAGCCCGGGAGGCTCATCCCCATCGCTTCCGCCGCCGCGGCCATCGTGTTGGCCGTGTACATGCCGCCGCAAGCCCCCGGTCCCGGGCACACGCTGCATTCGACCTTGTGAAGCTGCTCATCCGTCATTCTCCCGTCGTGATATTGGCCGACGGCCTCAAACGCCGTGACGATATCCACCTTCTTGCCATCGAGCTCTCCCGGCTGAATCGTTCCGCCGTACACGTAAACGGCGGGAATGTTCAGCCTCCCGATCGCCATCAGGCTAGCAGGCGTATTTTTGTCGCAGCCGCCTACGGCAACGAGGCCGTCGAAGCGTTCCGCCCCGGATACGATCTCGATCGAATCCGCGATCGTCTCGCGGCTGGGCAGAGAGAACAACATCCCCTCGTGACCCATCGAGATTCCATCCGATACCGTAATCGTATTGAAGATCAGCGGCGCGCCGCCGCTCTCCCGTACTCCCCGTTTGGCATTCGCCGCCAGATCGTTAATGTGCATATTGCAAGGGGTAACTTCGCTCCACGTACTGGCGACGCCGATCATCGGCTTCTTGAAATCCTCGTCCGTAAACCCGACTGCGCGAAGCATCGCCCGGTTCGGCACCCGATTGACTCCCTCGCTGATCGCCTTGCTGCGAATGCGCAGATCTTTTTTGCCCGCCATGATTCCTCTCCCCTATCCTGTTAAAGTAATCCGTGCAATTCCTTCATCGGCCGTATAAAATTTTGCTTCATCATGGCTAGCGCGCGCTCGCCGTCTCGTCCCTCAAACGCTTCTATTATCTCGGCATGCTCTTCGACCGAGGCTTGCGTTGCCGCGATCGGCTGCTTAAGGAACACGTACTTAAAGCGCCGGATGTGGATCTGAAGGGAAGCGTTAAAGGAAGCGACATACGGATTGTCGGCAAGCTCGACGATCAGGTTGTGGAACTGTTCGTCCGCCTCCATCGCTTGATAGGCTTGCCCGCTCTTGATGGCATTCTCGAATTCCGAGTTGATCGCCCTCAACTGCTCGATCTGTTCCATCACGATCGTCGTCGCGGTCATTTCGGCGGCAAGCGATTGAAGCGCGGCCATGGTCGAGTACATTTTGAAAATATCGTCTTTCTTAATCCTGGTGACTTTCGTTTCTTTGCCGGGGTGCGTCTCGACAAGCCCCTGCACTTCGAGCAGCTGAAAGGCTTCGCGAATCGGCGTACGGCTCACGCCAAGCGTCTCCGCCAACTCGGCGTCGAGCAGCTTCTCGCCCGGCTGCAGCGTTCCGTCGATAATCCAGCGTTGAATCTGGGAGAACGCTCGTTCCTTGGCGGACATTCGAACAGGCGTTACGTAATTGCGAGGAATCGGCATTTTGGATCATCCTAACTTATTCGACTTATAATATGCAATATATCGCATACATATTTTTAATTCAAGCAAAAAAAGGACAGCAGGATCAATCCCTGCTGACCGTTCCTCTATCGCCTGAGCACACCAAGACTGTATTCTCGCCCGAACCGGCTGCCGAGAACTCCCCATAGCATTCCGACCGCCGCTTCCACCTTCGCCATCGATTCCGGATCGCCGACGTCGATCGCATCCAGGCCGATGTCCGTCGCCAAGGACGCAACGACGGCTACGGCCTCGGGGTCGTCCCCGCTTAGGAATGCGGCGGCGCGGCCGCCCTCGTAACATGGGTTCGCCAGCACCTCCCAGGTAAAGTTATGGAATGCCCGAACCACCCGTGCATCTCGAACGAGGCTCCGCACCTTCGCGTCCGCAGACGTTCCATCGAAACAGATGGTGCAATTGATAAGAAGCTTGCCTTTCAGATCCCCTGCTTCCGACAATGCCCGTTCAATGTCTTCAGCCATGACGGCCAGCAAGATGACGTCGCTGCGCTCGACGGCTTCCCGTATCGTAGCGGCTTCCGCTTGAGGTCCGGATGCCTGAAGCAGAAGCCTCATCTTCTCGCTGTTCGGCTCCCTGGATCCGAAGGTTACGCGATGCCCGACCGCCGCCCACCGCCTGCCCAACGTGCCGCCCATGTTCCCCGAGCCGATCGTTGCGATTTTCACGGCTTCGTCGCCTCCTTTGCCAACAATTCTCGGTAGACCTCCAACTTCTCCTTCGTCTGCTCCATCAGACTGGCAAGCGCCGCATATTGAGCCTCCATTCTCGCCAGATGCTCCGCAAGAATACTCGTTCGGCTCTCGATGGTCTCCCTGTCCTCCGCGCTAAGCGGGAAATAGGGGTTCGCATAGCATTGACCTTCCATCAGAAACGCCTTCATCTCGACGAGCGTTAATCCCGTCTTCTTTAAGCATTGCAACGAGATTAAGAACCGGACGTCCTCCTCGCTATACGATCGTAGACGTCCCTTAGCTCTGACAGGCGGCTTCGTCAAGCCGATTTTCTCGTAATAGCGGAGCGTATCGATGCTTAACCCCGTCAGCTTGGCCGTTTGCCCGATGGAATACATCGAATCGCCCCTTTCCAGCGCTGGATGATTTCATTTTAGAATCTGGAGTCAACTCCATGTCAACCGGTTCCCGAAGAAAAGCGCCGCTGCCCGATCGCGATCGAATTTCTTTATTTTACAATAACTAAGATTAGGAGTATGATGGGATTCATTGAATAAATGATAATCTACTAATCGCTTAACGCTTAATTCCCGATTCGGGAAGCGGGGGAACCATTCGAGCGCGGCTCGCGCTCCGGGGTGAATCCATTATGGAAGGGCGACTCTCACGTCCTAATCCGTCAGCTAACCTCGCAAGCGTAACGAGAGGCAACTGCCCAACGCGCGAAAGCCATGGCGCCTATTCGCCATGGCTTTAGAAGCCGCGAGAAGAGTTCCTCTTCTTTCGGCTTTTTTTGTTGCCCTCGCTCACCTTCTATCTTCTAAGGAGATGCGAATCGATGCCTGTTCACAGGGTTAATGGAACTTCGCTCTATTATGAAATATCCGGCCGGGGGACTCCTCTGCTTTTTATACATGGTCACGGGCTGACGCATGAGATGTTCCAGCCTCAGATCGATTATTTCAAGGCTTCCTATCAAGTCATCGCCGTCGACCTTAGAGGCAACGGGCAGTCCGGCAAGCTTCAGGCCCCTTCCGCCAAGGTGATCGATATTCAGTGCGAGGATTTGAGCCTGCTGCTCGGGTTCTTGGGCGTTCGCGGCGCGGTGCTGATCGGGGCGGATTACGGAGGAATTCTAGCCCAACGGTTCGCCTACCTGTATCCGAATCAAGTCCGGGCCCTTATCCTTGCGGATAGTTTGAGCAAGAATACGGCCACTTCGCCGTCGGAGAAAGTCTGGCGGTCCCTCTGGCTGGTCAGCCAGTTGGCTAACTACTTGCCCGGAGAGCTATTTCTGCGCTCGTTGAAGGTCATGTACAACCGTTGGGATCTCGCTTATCGCATTATTCGGAAAAGCATGCTTCACAAAAGAACTAGCGAAATGCTGGTCCAAAGCTTGGCGACGAACCAGGTCGATTACACCGCGCTTCTCCCTCTCATTCGAATCCCGGCCTGCTGCATTGCCGGCGATCAGGCGGAGACGGACGTTCGCAACATGCAGGATACGGCTCATCGGCTTCCTTACGGGGAATTCGCGACCATCCCGGATGCTTTTCACCTATGCAACCTGTGCCAGCCGGAACTATTCAACAAGCTGGTTCAAGATTTCCTGGAGGATAGGACGGCGGAGCGATGATCGATCGCGCTTAACCTGCTGCCGTCCTTCCCGGGCTCGGCTATCCCTTAGCTCGTTACCGGATTATCTTCTCTCAGGCGCTCCATCAGATGCCGGTACCGGCTCAGCTTGGCTTCGTCCCTGACGAGACGTCCGGATTCATAAAACCGAACGGTGCCGTCGCCTTCCTCGAGACGATTGTTCAGCAATCTTCTCAACTGCTTGGCGGTGCCGACGCTGCCGTCGACGAAATGAACCTCGTTGCCGAACAACTTGCGCAGCGCCGTCCGGAAATAAGGAAAATGCGTGCAGCCCAGAACGACGGTCCCGACTTCTTTTATGTCCACGTTCTTCAATTGCTCTCGCAAATAAGGCAGCACCGCGTCGTCGGAGAACTCGAACGCTTCCGCGAGCTCCACAAGCCCCGGAAGAGGCAAGCTTTCGACTTTATGCTCGCAGTCCAGGCTTCTCACCAGTTTCTTGTATTTCTCCTCCTGCAGGGTGAGGCGGGTAGCCAGAACGAGCACTTTCTTGTTCCGCTCCTTGTTCTCCAGAACGGCAGGCTTCACGGCCGGTTCGATTCCCAGTATCGGAAAATCGTATCGCGCCCGCAGGTCTTCGATCACGATGCTCGTCGCCGTGTTGCAGGCGATTACGATCGCCTTGACGCCTTGAGCGGCGATAAAATCGACCGCTTCGGTCACGAATCGCTTGACCTCCTCCTTCGGCTTCTCGCCGTAAGGAACGTGGTCGGTATCCGCATAGAATATATAATCCTCTTTGGGTAGCAATTCAAGAGCTTGATAGAGGACGGTAAGTCCGCCCACCCCAGAGTCGAAAAATCCAATCTTCACGATGGCGCACCTCGTTGACTCGCTAAATGAAAGTAGGAAAGAATCGTACCTCTCTATAATACACGCCTTGTTCGCTAAAGAACAACGTTATCCTACCGATATAAGCGACTTGCGATAGTAGAGACCGATTCCTGTCGATAAAGGCTTCTCATCGCTTCCTTCATTCTGCCGGCTCCATCCTTGCTGAGCGCGATTCTTAGCTGCAAAGCCAGCTCTTCGATACGATAAGCGACTCGGACCGCTCCCATAGCGGATAAATATTCCGCATTGCCCCGTTCCTGGCCGGGCAGAGGCCGGTACACGACCGTCGGCAGCGACATCGCCATCGCCTCCGTTAAGGTGATGCCTCCGGCCTTCGTCAACAAGCAATCGGACATCGCCATCAGCTCGTGAATATGGTCCGCGTATCCGATCAGGGTGACGCGCGAGCTCGAGGCGTACTCGGCTTCCAAGCTTCTCTTTAACTTGGCGTTCTTGCCGCATACGACGATCACATCGCTGTCGGCGTTCGCCAGTACCGTATCCATTATCGCCTTAACCGAGGTTTGAACGCCATAGGCTCCCGCCATCATCAGAATGCGGGAGCGATCGGCTTCCAGCTTATATTGGCGGCACAGCTCTTCCCGGCTGCGCGTCTGCCGGAACGCTTCCCGCAACGGGATTCCCGTTACGGCAATCTTGCTGGCCGGAACTCCCGCGGCCGACAAGGACCGCTTTAGCGATTCGCAGCCGACGAAGTACATGCTCGTGTTCCGATGGACCCACCTCGTATGCAGAACGTAATCCGTGATTACCGTAATCGTCGGAATGTCATGCCGGAGCTTGTAGCGCAGCTCGTCGGCCGCGAGCAGCGGAAAGGTGTGGATGACCAAATCCGGACGCTCTCTCGCCCATTCCTCTCGCAGCCGTTTCATGCCGACGGAATGGAAGAGGCGGCTGACCAACCGGCTCGGCTTGACGTTAGTCGCCCGGTAGATAAAGCCGTATACCCGCGGAGCATAGCTTGCGCTCTTCAAATAAAACCTTCGCGATACCGCATTCAATCGGGGATGGGTCTCTTCAAGCAAGTCGTAAAGGCGGACGTTGCGGTAACCGTGCGATTCGAACGATTGCTTCAGCGCCTGAGCGACTTTAAGGTGTCCGTCCCCGAACTTCGAATACACGATGGCGATTCTGGATTCCGGCTTCATGCTCTTCTCTCCTTGTCGAAGGTCTCTTCTTACCATACAAGGCGTTCATAAAAGGAAAATAAACTCAAAAGGATTTGGATTATGATTTTCTAATGGAGTTTTAATTATTTGTGCCTAACGGCCGGAGGACAAGGATTCGGGTTTTCTCTGGGAAGTGATGGGTTCAAATCTTATGTTATGGTGGTTATGGGCATCGACCCGATCCTTTGACTACTAAGGAGGACATCATCTTATGCATAACGAATTTCCATATACCTCTAAAACGAACCGAATCGGCAAGACGTTCGCGGGCGTGGGCTTAAGCCTGGCGATCCTGTTCTCCGGCAGCGCGCTGCTGACGGCGCAGCCGGCATCCGCCGCTGCCGCCGAAGCCGCGGCGGATGCAACGACTGATGTAACGGCGGGCGTATCGACGTCGACGCTTGCGGATAAAATCATCGCCACGGGCAAACAATATCTCGGCGTCGACTACGAATTCGGCGCGAAAGGCGGTCAAACCGGCACGTTCGACTGCTCTTCGTTTACTCAATACGTGTTTAAGCAGAATGGAATCGACCTTCCGCGCTCTTCGAGGCAGCAAGCCGAGGTCGGAACGGCCGTCTCCAAGGAGGATTTGCAGCCGGGAGACCTTATCTTCTCCGATACGAACAAGGATGGAGTCATTAATCACGTCAGCATTTATATGGGCAACGGAAAAGTATTGCAAACGTACCGGGTCGGAATCGGCGTGACGATCTCTGATTTCGAAGGCAGCGTCTGGGATCGCACTTATGTCACGGCACGCCGCGTCATTCCGGACAACGGGCAAGCGACGGACAGCGTGACGGATCCGGCCGACGCCCAAGCGGGAACGATCGGCTTGCCAAACGATAGCGAATAATGACATGTGATAAATGGTTTAGGAGGGGCTGTCCCAAAAGTAAG
>NZ_JACJVQ010000022.1 GCF_014212135.1 Cohnella thailandensis | reverse complement strand
GCGCGGCGACATCAAGCCGCTTGGCACGAAAGCGGGCGAGCTTACGCCGGCGATGGCGGAGCTGACCGGCCTTGCGGCGGGAACGGCGGTCGCGGTCGGCAACGTCGACGCGCACGCGGCCGTTCCGGCGGTCGGCGTCGTGGACGAGGGCAAGCTCGTCATGGCGATGGGCACGTCGATCTGCCACATGCTGCTCGGCACCGACGAAGTGGAAGTCGAAGGCATGTGCGGCGTCGTCGAGGACGGCATCATCTCGGGCTACAAGGGATATGAGGCGGGGCAATCGGCGGTCGGCGATATCTTCGAATGGTTCGTCGAGGAAGCGGTGCCGGCTTACGTGAAGGAAGCGGCGGAGAAGGAAGGCGTCGGCGTTCACCAGTGGCTCACCGAGAAAGCGAGCGCTTATAAACCCGGCGAGTCCGGTCTCGTGGCGCTCGACTGGTGGAACGGCAACCGGTCCGTGCTCGTGGACACGAACCTGACGGGCGTCGTCGTCGGCTACACGCTGCTGACGAAGCCGGAGGAGATGTACCGCGCTCTGCTGGAAGCGACGGCTTACGGCACGCGGACGATCATCGACGCGTTCCATAACAATGGCGTGCCGGTGCACGAAGTGTACGCCTGCGGCGGCTTGCCGCAGAAGAACCGCTTGCTGATGCAGATCTACGCGGACGTGACGAACCGCGAGATCAAGATCGCGGACTCGAAGCAGACGCCGGCGATCGGGGCGGCGATGTTCGGCGCGGTCGCGGCGGGCAGCGCGAAGGGCGGCTACGACAGCGTCGTGGACGCGGCGAAGGCCATGGCGCGCGTGCGCGAGGAGACGTTCAAGCCGATTCCGGAGAACGTCGCGATCTACGAGCGCCTGTACCAGGAGTACCGCACGCTGCACGACTACTTCGGCCGCGGCGCGAACGATGTGATGAAGCGGCTTAAGGCTTTGAAGGACGAAGTGTCGAGGTAATGGTATTATAATTTTGAGGCCGGCTGATCACTCCAGCCGGCTTTTTTTACAAGCTCGTGTCTAGGCCCAATTCTTACGGACATGAGCGTACCTTAGCGGGCTCCCCAAACGCGTTTCCAATTCTAACGGACATAGAAAGCGCTTAGAACGTAAATAGACGCGAAAAAGTGGACGATGGAAGGTTTAACGGACTCTTTGTCCGTTAGAGTTTCAAACGCGTCTTTTTCGAGCTTTAAGGGTCCTCAATGTCCGTTAGAATTCGAAGTGCCCGATAAGCGGGAGACTTCGTGCCTGCACCACAGACTTCATCCCGCGACTAAACCACTCTCGACCATCCGAACGACCGCCAGTTCCGCACCCAGTAATTCCACGTCCACTCGCACGCCGCGCACGAACTTAACTCACACTACCTCACACTAACTCACGCATACAGCCAACTGCTCATAAACTCCCTGCCCACACAATGCTCACCGAATCAACGACCGCTACCTCGCTGCCAACCAACCCAACGAATGCCAATATATATCGAACGCTATCTCACTGCCCACCAACTCCACGCCCACCAACCCAACGAATGCCAACTCAACGAGTGCCAACCCAACGAATGCCAACCCAACGAATGCCAACCCAACGAATGCCAACTCAACGAGTGCCAACTCAACGAGTGCCAATTCACCGACCACTAACCCACCGTGCACCCTCCCACAATTGAGTAACTCAACCACCACTCCTCCAGGCATGAAGACTCGGGAGCTCTAACGGAACTCACAGCCGTTAATTCCTGCAAAAACACCCCTTTGAAATTCTAACGGAACCAGAAGCCCTTATTTCCGGTTTATCGCTTCAAAACAATCGAAAATCATGAATTAGCGTCTATCACTTCCGTTAGATCGAAAAGTCTGGCTTTTGAAGCCGAATAACGTCTCACAGTTCCGTTACGTTTCCGTCAGTTGCCGTTTATGGAAGCCGGGTTCCCGCGTTCATGGTAAAATAAGGGCTGACTTGCGGCTTTCATTTAAAAGGGGGATTTGACGTGGCCTTGTTGACTATATCCCGATTACCGCTTCCGGCGGAAGGAGCGGCGACCGTTCCGATCGACCTTGCGGTCGAGGCCGGTCAATGCGTGACCGTGCAATGCAACGACGAGCAGGGTCGCGTTTTGGTGGCGGCCATCGCTGGGAGCGCGGCCGGTCCGCAGCCGTCGGTGCGGTTTAAAGGCAAGCCGCTGAACATAAAGGACGGCGACACGAGCGGGAGAATCGGCGTCTGCGTGCCCGAAGACGAAGCGTATCCCCGCATGAAGGTGAAAGCTTATTTGGATTTTTGGTGCGGCCTGTACGGAGAGCATCGGCGTCCGCTTGGCGATCTGCTCCAGGCGGCGGGATTGCTCGACGCGGCCGACAAGCTGATCGCCCGCTTGAGCGCTTCGGAGCGCCGCCGCCTGCAACTTGTCCGCTGCGCCGTCCACGATCCGGAATTGATCGTGCTGGAGAACCCCGAGCAGGGGCTCGATCTCGCCAGCTGCGCGATCGTCCGCCAGATGGTATCCGGCTGGACCGCGAAGGGCAAAGCGCTGCTCATTACCTGCTCTTCGACCGAGAGCGCAGTATCGCTCTCCGGCGACGCCTACCGGCTAACTTCCTACGGCTTGAAGAGACTGGTCGCCCGGGACGAGACGGACGAACCGGGGGAAGAGGACCGGGGAGAGACGAATGGGAGAGAGGACCGGAGAGGTACGAACGGGGGAGAAAATCCTGAAGACACGAAAGACACGAACGGGAAAGAGGCTGAGCGCGGGGACTTGAAGGAGAAAAATTCGGAAGCTGCCTCCCAACCCGCAGCCGCTTCCGAGCCGGCATACCCGAACTCCGGCGCGCCCCGTCTCCGAATCGCCAAGATTCCGGCCAAGGCCGGGGACAAGGTGATCCTGGTCGACCCATCGGAGATTCTGTACGTCGAGAGCAGCGACGGCCAATCGATGCTGCACCTGGAGACGGAGACGCTGCCTTGCGCATGGTCGCTGAACGAGCTGGAGGCGCGGCTGGCTCCGTTCGACTTCTATCGGTGCCATCGCTCCTATCTCGTCAACCTGAAGCGGGTGCGCGAGGTGATCGTCTGGACCCGGAACAGCTACAGCCTCGTCATGGCCGATCCGAGCAAGCGCGCCGTGCCGCTGTCCAAGGGCAGATACGAGGACTTGAAGCGGCTGATCGGGATCTAGCATCGCGAGGTGCAGCCCAAGAATCGTCCAAGATTCGCCAAGAATCACTCAAGAGTCGCCAAAGATTCGCCTAACAATCATCTCCGTTCAGCCTCCCGTACGCTCGTTTGAACCCTCCGCCTGCTCTTCTCGGCCCCGAAATGCTGCGATCCGCCCCTCCGGCCCGCTAAGATCGAAGCAAGCGACACGCTAGTAAGCTTAGCAACGCGAGGCAACACGAAACATTTCGTCGGAAGAGAGGTTGGAGCATTTTGGAGCCGGCAATTGCAGTTAGTCAATTAGAGAGGCATTTTCGAAACAAGAAGGCGCTGGACCGGGTCAGCTTCGAGGTCGCCCGGGGCGAAATCTTCGGCTTCCTCGGGCCGAGCGGCTCGGGCAAGACGACGATGGTGAAGATTCTGACCGGCCAGCTGCAGCCGAGCGCGGGCGAGGCGTTCGTCCTTGGCAAACGAGCCGCGGGCAGAAGAGATCCGGAGCAGTTGCGCCGAATCGGCATCATGACCGACAACAGCGGCATTTACGAACGGTTGACCGTGTACGACAACCTGGCGTTGTTCCGCGGATTGTACGAGGCGCCGGAGAAATCCGTGGCCGGAACGCTGGAGAGCGTGGGCCTCGCCGGGGAAGCGCGGACGACGGTCCAGCAGCTGTCCAAGGGCATGAAGCAGAGAGTCGCGCTGGCCCGGGCGCTGCTGCATAAGCCCGACCTGCTGTTCCTGGACGAACCGACGTCCGCGCTGGATCCGATGAACGCCGCACGGATCCACGAAGCGCTTCGCGCGCTGAACCGGCAGGGAACGACCATTTTCCTAACCACCCACGACATGGCGGAAGCCGAGACGCTGTGCGATCGCATCGCCTTCCTGAACAACGGAACGCTATCCGCGCTCGATACTCCGCAGCGGCTGAAGCTTAGCCACGCGGATCGTTCCACGATCACGGTCGTCGCCTCCGATGGGCGTCATGTGGTGAACAACGATCGCGAAGGAGCCGAGCGCATTGCCGGATGGATGAGGGCCGGGCAGCTCCTGTCGATCCATTCCGACGAACCGAGTCTCGGGGATATTTTCGTGAAGCTGACGGGGAGGACATTGTCATGAGATTCTCGCTTAGAAGATTGCGGGCGATCGCGATCAAAGAATGGAAGGACGCCATACGCAACCCGCAAATCCTGCTGACTGCCGCGATGCCGATCGCGTTCTCCTTCCTGTTCGACCGCAAGGAGGCGTCCGACCCGGCCGTCGTCGCTTTTCCGCTGCTGCTGGCCGTCTCGATTACTGGCGCCTTCGTCCAGGCGAACATGGTGGCGGAGGAGAAGGAGAAGAACACGCTGCGCATGCTGATGCTGTCTCCGGCCTCCCCGGCGGAGGTGCTCCTCGGCAAGAGCGTCGCCACGTCGGCGCTGGCGCTGCTCGTCATGATCGGCTCGCTCGCGGTCACCTCCGTTCCCGATGCGAATCCCATCGGGCTTACCGCATTGATCCTCTTGCTGCTAATCGCTTTCCTGGCGTTCGGAACGACCATCGGGCTGCTGTCCCGCACCGTTACCGATATTTCCATCGTCGGCCTGCCGCTGCTGCTCGTCGTCATCATGGGTCCGATGCTTGGGACTTCCCTGGACATGGGATGGTTCTCGGCCGTCGTCGATTGGCTGCCGACCCAGCATTTCGTGCTCGGGTTAACCGGGCTGCTGGATAGCGGAAGCTTGGCCGGCATCGGCGTTCACCTGGCGGCGCTCGCCTTCTGGTGCGCGGCGGCTTGCTTATTGTGCCTTGGCGTCTATAGCCGGAAGCGATACGATAAGTAAGGGAGGAGCTAGCGATGGAGAAGAAACCGAACAAGCTGGCGAAGAACATTATCACGCTGGTCGTAGTCGTGGCGTTCGTCATCGTCGTGAAGAAGTACTGGCTGCCCGACGGAATCATCGGCCTGTTCGAGTAAGCGCGCCTTCGGACCTTCGGAACTTCCACCCGAACATTTCGCATCCCCCACCCGAAAAAAAACCATTCCCGCTCGCCGCTCCTTCCTGTTACAGTAGAAGCAAATTCCCCTTGCGCCCTCCAGGGAGGAGATCGGCATCTTTTACTCGTTTCGTTCCCGCATGACGCTGACCTTCATCGTGCTCTTGCTCGTGCCGTTCATCACGATGGTGGCCGTCCTGACCCAGGTGTCCAATTCCGTCATCGGCAAATCCATCGAAGAGTCCACGTCGCAGACGATGGATCAATACGCCTCGTTCGTGACGACTCTGACAACCCAGGTCGAGGACGTCGCCAACCAGGTGCTCAGCAACGAGATCACGCAGAAGTGGATTACCGCCAAGCTCGACAAAGGGCTGACGACGGAGATGAACGTCTCGCTCGACGCGGAGATGCGCACCTACCTTTCCTCGATCGCCCTGAACCATTCCTCGATCTCCTCGATTACTCTTTTTAACGAGCAAGGCTCGGCCGTCGGCATTCGCGACCAGTCGTTCCGCGATCCGTCCTTCCTCCAATCCCCTTGGTACATCAATTTCAAAGAGAAAGAAATCCGCTGGGTGCCCGCGCACCAAGACGCCTATCAGCCTGCCTATCTCGTTCACGAGAGCATGAACAGCCTTATTTTCAACCTCGTCCAGCTCAGCTCCTTCCGCAAAATCGGCGTCCTCAAGGTCAACATGCAAACCAAGCTCGTGCAGGACCCGCTCGACAAGATCAAGTTCGGCGAGAAGGGCCGGGTGTACCTCGTCGACCGCCAGGGCCAGCCGGTCCTGAACCAGAACATTTCGCCGGACATGGCGCTGTTCCGCACCGAGCTGGGCAGTATCGTGAAGGACAAGCGCACGACGAGCGGGAAGCTCACGGTCGGCGCGGACGGCGAGAAGCATCTCGTGCTCTACCGCAAGATCAAGAACGCCGATTGGCTGCTGATCGGGGAGGTTCCCCAGTACGAACTGTTCCAGAAAATGAAAAACGTGCAGTACACGATGACATGGGTGGGAGCGGGGCTTCTTCTGCTGACGATCGCGGCGGCGTTCTGGCTGTCGTCGGGCATCGCCCGTCCGCTCAGCCGGCTGGCGGGAGCGATGCGCCTGGTCGAGCGCGGCGGCTTCACGCGGCCGGATCACGAGGTGCTGAGCGGAACGAAGGTTCCGGCCAACGAGGTCGGGTACGTCATTACCGTGTTCCGCAATATGATCGCGCGGCTCCGCATCCTGATCGAGACGGAGTTCCGCTCGAACATGAGGCGCAAGGACGCGGAATACAAGGCGCTGCTCATGCAGATCAATCCGCACTTCCTTTACAACACACTTGAGGCGATCGGCAGCCTGTCGGCGCAGAAGCGCAGCGACGAAGTCATCGACGTGACGGAGAGGCTGGGGCAGATGCTCCGCTACTCGCTCCGGGTGAACAGCGACCTCGCCAAGCTGAGCGAGGAGCTTCAATACATCCGTTACTATATCGACATCATGAGCGTCCGCTTCGGAGATCGTCTGCGGGTCGAGATCGAGGAGGACGAGGGCATCCGGGACGTGACGATCGTGAAGTTCATCCTGCAGCCGCTCGTCGAGAACGCGATCAAGTTCGGCCTCGAGAATCCGGACGGGGCTCTCGTGCGAGTCTCCGCAAGAAGAAGCGAAGAAGGACGGATCGGGATCGAGGTGAGCGACAACGGGCCGGGCATGCCCCGCGATCGGATCGAGGAGCTGTACCGGGAGCTGAAGGAAGGCCGGATGACCGAGGTCCTCGGCGCGGGAGACACGCGCATCGGGCTTCGCAACGCGGTCGCGCGCTGCAGCCTCTATTACGGGCCGGGCTTCGAGCTGTCCATCGAATCCCGTCCGGGAGAAGGAACGAGGCTCGTCTTCGGGCTGCCGGTGAAGGAGAAGGAGGAGTGAGCTAATGAGCATGTACCGCGTACTGTTGGTCGACGACGAGCCGGAGGTTCGGAGCGGCTTACGATATAAGATCGATTGGGCCAAGCTCGGCTTCGAGATCGCGGGCGAGGCGGGAAACGGGAGAGAGGCGCTCGAGGCGCTGGAGCGGGAGCGGCCGCATCTGATGCTGACCGACATCCGCATGCCGACGATGGGCGGGCTGGAGCTGCTGAAGCAGTGCGAGGAGAATTACCCTCGGCTCCGCACGGTCGTGCTGTCCGGTCACGACGAATTCCACTATGTGAAGACGGCGATGCAGTGCGGAGCGAGGGATTACCTGCTCAAGCCGGTCGTTCGGTTGGAGCTGACCAACCTGCTCGCGAAGCTGAAGGAGGAGCTGGACCGGGAGCGGGAGGCGTCGCGCGAGCGCGAGGCGGAGGAATACCGCCGGCGCCAAAGCCTTCCGCACCTGAGGGAGCAGCTTCTGCTCGAGTGGATCCGCCACGACGGGGAGGAAGGCCGGCGAATCCTGCGGGATGAAGCGAAGCGGCTCGGAATGACCGAATGGCTGAACGAGTCGTCCCGAATCCGGTTCCTGTGCGCGGAATACCGGCTGCGCGAAGGAAGAATCGAAGGCGCGAGCGATTCCGGCCTGTTCCGGCTGGCCTTCCGGATGCTGTGCCGCGAGCTGACGGAGGCCCCGCCATGGGAGGGCCGAGCGTTCGCGTTCTCGGACCGCGGCCATCACCGCTTCATGTACTTCCTCGTCCGTTCGGACGACGAAGGGCAAGAGGAGCGGATCGTCCGCGAGCTGGCCGAGCGCGTCCAGACGAGCGTGCGGACGCTGTTGCGCGCGGAATGCGTCATCGGCATCGGGGCTCCCGCCGCGAGCGGGAAGGACATGCGCGCCGGCTACCTGTCCGCGCTGACGGCGTGGAGCCGCAGCCTTCCGGGAGCCGACTCGCAGATCTGCGCGGACGGCGAGGCGGAGAGCCCGCTCGCGGAAGGCCATGCGGAGCTGGAGAGGAGGCTCTCGCAAGCTCTCGAGAACGGCGACGAGGCCGGCTTCGGCCGGCTGCTGGAGGCGGCGACCGAGAGCGGCGGCCGGCAGCAGCGCCATGTCGCGGCGGCGCTCTTCCGCACGGCGCTGCTGCTGGAGCAGGTCGCGCGCCGGCACGGCATCGACGCGCCCGAGGCGGGCGAATGGATGCTGCCCGATTCGCCGTGGCCATGGAGCGCCCCGGCGGAGGCGCGCGCCAGGCTGACGGGAATCGCCGCCCGCATCGCGGAGCGGATCCGCGCGGGCCGGGCGACGAACGGGACGGAGGTCGTGGAGGCGATCCGCCGCGACATCGAGGAGGGCTACATGCACGAGCTGGCGCTGTCGACGATGGCCGAGCGCTATCACCTCAACCTGACTTATCTGTCGGAGCTGTTCAAGAAGCAGCTCGGCATCACGTTCAGCGACTACGTCGTCCAGGTGCGCCTGCGCCATGCCGAGCAGCTGCTGCGCGATCCCGCGATGCGGCTGGCGGACATCGCCGAGCTGTCCGGCTTCTCGACCGCGAGCTACCTCAGCAGCGTGTTCAAGAAGCATTACGGCGTAAGCCCGAGCGAATTCCGCTCGGGGGGCGGGGAAGGCGCGGGCGGTTAGGGGGCGCGGATTGGGGTTCGGAGGCTACAGGTGGGCGGGCGGTTCCTTGTCCCGATGTCGCCCTTCGGAGACCCTTGGAACGGCTAACGGACATTAAAGACCCTTAAACGGTTAATTTTCACGATTAGGGAACGTAAAGGACATCCAGTCCGTTAACGGCCGGAATATTGCCCTGAGAAGGCGTTTCGCCCTTCTAAGGGTTTCCTATGTCCGTTAGAAATCCGAGGGGCCATTTTAAGCGGTCTAACGGACTGTATGTCCGTAAAAACCGGAGTTTACAGGATTTGCCCTTCTCGGAACCGCGGGAGTCCTATCGAAGCCCGTGATCGAAGCCCGTGATCGAAGCCCGTGATCGAAGCCCGTGATCGAAGCCCGCCTACCCGAACATTTCACAACCCAACAACCGATATCAACGGATTCTGTCGGACCCTTGCCGGGTGATAGCATGTAACCGCAACCACATTAACCGAAAGGTGAGGGGTACATTGAGAAAGAGATTGCTGGTTCTGTCCGCCGCCCTGCTGGCGACGGCAAGCCTTGCCGCCTGCTCGAACGACAACGGGAACGACGGCGGCTCCGCGAGCCCGGGCTCTTCCCAGCCGGCATCCCAAGGAGCTTCCTCTTCCGGCTCCTCGGACGAGGTCGTCACGCTGTCGTTCTGGCGGCACGATTACGCGCCGGAGGCCGCCGCGTTCAAGAAGCTGATCGCTTCCTTCGAGGAGAGCCATCCGAACATCAAGATCGACTTCCAGATGATTCCGAACGACCAGTACGAGACGAAGATCCGCACGGCGCTCGCGGGCGGCAACCCGCCGGACATCATGGCGCTCGACGCGCCGACGCTCGCCTCCTACGCGAACCAGAAGGCCATCATTCCTCTCGACGATTACTTCGCCAAGGACGGCAACAAGGACGACCTGCTGAAGCCGGTCGTCGAAGGGCTCACCTTCGACGGCAAGATGTACGCCGCGCCTAACAACGAGGGAACGATTGTCATGTTCTACAACAAGAAGATGTTCGAGGAGAAGGGCATTCCGCTTCCGTCCAAGAACGTCGACGAGGCGTGGACGTGGGACCAGGTGCTCGACGCCGCGAAGAAGCTGAACGACCCGGCCAAGGGAGTGTACGGCTGGAACCCGACGCCGTGGGGCTTCGTCGGCCACGAAGGCGCGCCTTATTCCGAGATGGCGTTCCTCTGGCAGGCCGGCGCGGAGATCCTGAGCCCGGACGGCAAGACGGCGAAGGGCTACCTCGATTCCGCCGAGTCGAAGAAGGCGCTGACGTTCTGGCAGAACCTGTTCAACGGGGATAAGGTATCCCCGAAGGAGCTGCCGCAGGACGCGTTCTGGAACGGCAAGGTCGCCATCCACGTCGACGGCCCGTTCGCGTTCCAATACCAGGAGCAGAACTTCCCGAACTTCAAGCTGGGCGAGGACTACGACGTCGCTCCGCTGTGGAAGGACGCGAGGATGATCGGCACGACGGGAAGCTGGGGCATGGCGATCACCTCCCATTCCGAGCATCCGGACGAGGCTTGGCAGTTCGTCAACTGGGTGACCGGCGTGGAAGGCTCGAAGGTTTGGTACGAGGAGACGAAGAACCTGCCGGCCCGCCAATCCACGTTCGACGCCTTCCAGGAGCTGAAGGAATACCCGATGAACATCTACGCCGAGCAGCTCGCCAAGTACGGGCACCCGCGCCCGGTCACGCCGGCCTATCCGGCGATCAGCGAGGCGATCCGCCTGCTGTTCGAGGACGTCGGCCTCGGCAACGCCGACATCGACGATTCGCTCGCCAAAGCCGTCAAGAAAATCGAGGACGGCATCGCCACGCTTAACCCATAATCGAAGGCGGCATTCGGGGGAGTAGGGAGACGCTTTTCTCTGCTCCCTTCCTTTGCCATGCCTATCGGACTGGAGGGATCCCCATGCGCGGGTACCGATCCGCCATCTACGAGAAGCAGGAGTCGAGGGCGGCGTTCCTCTTCATCCTCCCCGCTTTCGCGCTGCTCGCCGTTTTTATTTTCTACCCGATGCTTCACGCGTTCGTCATCAGCTTCCAGAATTACAACCTGATCGCGGCCGAGCATAGCTGGAGCGGCCTGGCCAACTACCGCAAGCTGTTCTCGGACGAGACGTTCGGCGCGAGCCTGTGGCATTCGTTCTACTTCACGCTCGTCGTGCTGCCGGTGCAGACGGCGATCTCGCTCGGCCTCGCCCTGCTCGTGCAGAAGAAATTCCGCGGGGTCGGCTTCTTCCGGACGGTCTACTTCGTTCCCGTCGCGGTATCGTTCGCCGTCGCCTCGACGATTTTCCGCCTCATCTACAACAAGGATTACGGGATGCTGAACGCGGTGCTGAAGGGCATCGGCCTGCCGGCGCTCGACTTCCTGTCGAACCCGGATATCTCCATGCTCGGAATCATCGTCCTGTGCATCTGGCGCGCGATGGGCTTCGTCATGGTCATCTTCCTGGCGGGGCTGAACAACATCCCCGATTCGCTGTACGAGGCGGCCCATGTGGACGGGGCGAATGCGGTTCAACGCTTCTTCCTGGTGACGCTGCCGCTGCTCAAGCGGACGATGGCGTTCGTCGTCATCATCACCACGATGGACGCGCTTAAAATCTTCATTCCCATCTACATCACGACAAGCGGAGGGCCCGCGGGCTCGACGAGCACGGTCGTGCACTTCATCTACGAGACGGCGTTCAAGCAGATGAACATGGGCTATGCCGCCGCGGCCGCGTTCCTGTTCTTCTTCCTCGTGCTGATCATCTCCATCGTTCAGCTTCGGGTGTTCCGCACGGACGTCGAATATTGATTATGGAGGGATTCCGATGAACCGTGCCGTCCTGCTGCCGCTGCGTTGGCTCGCGCTCATTCTGGCGGCGGTCGTCTCGCTGTTCCCCATCTATTGGATGGTCATGAGCTCGTTTCGGACTCACGAAGAGATTTTCAAGTACACGACGCTAAGCAAGGAGTTGTTCCTGCCCGTCCATTGGACGCTGGACAACTACCGGGAGATCTTCCTCGATCCGTCGAAGCCTTTCGGCCGCTATATCGTCAACACGCTGATCGTCGCTATCGTCGTCACGGCGGCGGGGCTGGTCGTCAATTCCATGGCCGCGTTCGCGTTCGCCAAGCTGAAGTTCCGCTTCAAAAGAGGGCTGCTCGCGTTCTTCCTCTCCTCCCTGGTCATCCCGTACGAGGTGATCATGATTCCGCAATACTTGCTCATGCGGGATTTCGGGTGGATCAACGACTACCGGGCGCTCATCATTCCCCAGATCGTATGGGTGTTCGGCATTTTTATGCTGATTCAGTTTTTCTCGGACGTACCGCGGGACATCCTGGACGCCGCGCGTATGGACGGAGCTTCTTGGGCCCGCATCTACGCGGTCATCGTGCTGCCGACGGCCGTGCCCGCCATCATCACGCTGGGCATCATGACGTTCCTGAACCAATGGGATTCGTTCCTCTGGCCGCTCGTCGTCATCAACGAAGAGAAGAAGCAGGTCATCCAGGTGGCAATCTCCTCGTTCCAATCGCTCAGGGGCATCTCCTGGGGCAAAATCATGGCCGCGACGACGATCAGCTCCGTGCCGATCCTGGCGGTGTTCCTGCTGCTTCAACGCTACTACGTGCAAGGCATTACGATGTCCGGAGTGAAGGGATGACAGAGAGAATATCGGATTGGATAGGGCAGGACGTACGTGCGGACTGGGCTGGGAAAAAGGCCGGAGGAGAGAGGGCGTACGAGTGGGAGACGGTCGGCTTGGCTCAAGGCGAGACGGCGATCGGCGCGGCCGCGGTGCTCGGGGCAACCGCTTCGGACGGCGCGGAGATCGCCGTCCGGTTCGGCGAGCCGAGCTGGCGGGAGGACGGAAGGCTTCGCCTCCAGACGGTCGAGCTGCGGGTTTCGGCTCCTGCTACTGCCGGCGACGCCGGCTCCGCTGGCGCTGAGCTGGCGGGGGTGCTGCTCTCGCTGCCGGTCGACGAGTCTCTGGTTTGCGTGTGGAAGCCGCATCTCGCTCCACTCGAGGGGATGGCGATCGGGGACCGGGCGTTCCGGTCGCCGGCGATCGTCTTCGAGGACGCGGAGCGGATGACGGCGCTCGTGCCGGATCTTCGCTCGGTGGAGCGGGACCGGGCGCTGCCGCACGTCATGGATTACGTGAAGCAAGGGCACCGGGTGCTGTACGGCCTCTGCGACTACGAGGAGACCGGGCACGTGTATCACCGTCTGGCTCCTCGCTCGGTTCCGATCGGGGCAGAGTCAGACGGAGAGATCAGCGCGCGCTTCTACCTCGCTTCCTGGCGGAAGGAGCCGGGCGGCCGGGCGCGGGATTTGCGCCGGGTGGAGCGGCTGCTGTGGGAGCTGTTCGGCGAGGAGAGGATGGGGGATTTCCATTCTCTTCATCCGCATAAATGGGAGACGTACGTTCGCCACGCCTACGGCTGGGCGTTCGACCGCTGGCAGGATGTCACCTGGCAGCAGTTCGAGCTCGACGGCCGCGAGGTCGGCGGCGTCGCGTTCCTCGTAACCGCTCCGCAGAAGCCGGGGCTTGGGAGCGAAGAGAAGTGGCGCGAGCCGAAGAGCCTGTGGAACCAGGCGTGGTTCAGCGGCCTGCGGAGCGCGTACGGCTACGCGAGCTGGGGGCGGAAGTTCGGGCGCGAAGACTGGATCGCCAAGGCGGAGCTCGCCTTGAGCTTCGCGCTCGCCGCGCCGCAGACGAATGGCCTGTTCCCCGGCTACTTCCGGGCAGGGGACGACAACCGGTGGGAGAGCGGACGGTGGTACATGTCCGCGCCTCGCCGGCCGCAGAACCACGAGGACTACGTTCACCTGCTGGACGCCTCGTGGACGTGTTATTGGCTGCTCAAGTGGCACCGCGACATTCGCGAGGACGAGCGCATTCTGCCGTACGTCTTGGCTTACGCCGAGACGCTGCTAGGGTTGCAACGGGCGGACGGCAGCTTCCCGGCCTGGGTTCGCCCCGATACGCTGGAAGCGTCGGCGTACCTGACGGAGAGCCCGGAGACGAGTGCCCATGTCATGCTGCTTTGCTTGCTGCACTCGGCCTTTCCGGATCCTCGGTGGCTCGAGGCCGCCGCGAAGGCCGGCCGCTTCGTCGCGTACCGGATCGTACCGTTCGGCCGCTGGGAGGACTTCGAGACGTACTGGTCCTGCTCGCGGGAGTGGGAAGGCAAGAAGTACGGCGAGCGGGACGAGCGCAGCGGCCTGTACAACCAATGCAACTTCGGCCTCTATTGGACGGCCGAAGCGTTCAAGGAGCTGTTCGCCGCCACCGGCGAGAAGGAATGGCTCGACCTCGGCGAGCAGACGCTGGCGGAGGCTTCGCTGTACCAGCAAATCTGGGAGCCGCCGTACTTCCCCGTGCCGACGCTCGGCGGCTTCGGCGTCATGACCAGCGACGACGAATGGAACGACGCGCGGCAGAGCCTGTTCGCCCTTACCTATCTGGACTATGCCGTGCTGACCGGCAATCCGACTTACCTCGCAAGGGCGTACCAGGCGATGCGGTCTTCCTTCTATATGATGTACTGCCCGGAGAATCCGGAAGTGAAGCTCATGTACGAACGGGTGCATCCTCACTTCGATGAGCGAGACTACGGCTTCCACATGGAGAACTTCAACCATCACGACGGGACGTCGGTCCAGGGCTTGGGCGAGTTCACGATTTTCGACTGGGGCTGCGGCGCGGCTTCGACCTCGCTCGCTCAATTCGAGAGCCTATGGGACGCCACTCTCTTGGCCGTCGATCTATGGAGGACAGAACAATGAGCAACAAGTACGCCATCGGCATCGACTACGGAACGCAATCCGGCCGCGCCGTTCTGGTGGATCTGGCGAACGGCCATGAAATCGCCGATCATGTCACCCCTTATCCGCACGGCGTCATCGACGAGAAGCTGCCGGGATCCGGCATCGAACTCGAGCACGACTGGGCGCTTCAGCACCCGGACGACTATATCGAGGTGCTTCGCAAGTCGGTTCCGGCCGTGCTGGCCGAATCCGGCGTGTCGCCGGAGGACGTCATCGGCCTCGGCATCGACTTCACGGCGTGCACGATGCTGCCCGTGGACGCGGACGGCACGCCGCTGTGCCTGAAGCCGGAGTGGAAGGACAATCCGCACGGCTGGGTGAAGCTGTGGAAGCACCATGCGGCGCAGGACGAGGCGGATCGCCTCAACGCGATCGCGGCGGAGCGGGGCGAGAAGTTCCTCCCTCGCTACGGCGGCAAGATCTCG
>NZ_JACJVQ010000021.1 GCF_014212135.1 Cohnella thailandensis | reverse complement strand
TTACTTTTGGGACAGCCCCTTGCTTCGTTCCCGGGGTCTTCCTCATCTTCTGGACGTTCTCTTCCGGATATAGGAGAGAAGCATAAACAGAAGCCAAGTAAGAATGGGAATCGAGAGAAGAAGGGCGTTGCGCCCTTGGAAATCGATGCCGAACATGCGGGTTTCGTCGTCCAGTCCGTACAGCTTCCAGGCGGAAGTCAGAATAAACGCGTTGGAACAAAATGCGGTCAGCATGCCCAGCCATTTGCTCTTGCTCTCTCTCTCGATCCGGACGGAGAGGATGGTCGAGATTAGGAACGAGCCTGCAATGATTAAGGGTATCAACTCTTCACCGCCTAAAGGATGTATGCTGCAACTTGATCGTGGAAGAGAATCAACTCTTCTCTATTATTTAACGCAGCAAATAGCCATAGGTTGCGAAAAATTGGAATTAAAGGAAGTCACATACTCTATACTGAGCGGGTTTGCGGCCGAATTCAAGAGCTTGGAAATTGAAGTTTAGCCTTATTAAGAATCGCCGTGATCTTCTGTTCGTAAGCATAATTCTTCTGCTTATACTCCACGAGTTTCGTATAAAGGGACAGCATGGAGGTAAGCGTGCTCGAGGAGGTCTTGACGTCTGGCTTCTTGACGGCGGAATTGAATGTCTTAAGCAGGGAGGAAAGGGCGCTCTTCGAGCTAGAGGCGCCGCTCTTCGCCGCCCGGATCTGAACCTTAACCGTGTCGATCTCCTTCAAGGTCGTCCGAATCGAAGCCGCGATCTTGGACACGGCCGCCTTCTCCGTCTGCAGCTCGGACTTTCTCGCTTTAATGTCCGCTTTCGCAAGCGCGACGGCCGGCTTGAGCAGATTGGCCTGAGCTTGCAGAACGCTCTTCAGCGTCTTGCTGCCTATCGTGCCGGCGGCGCTGATCTGCTGCGTGAGAAGCTTGTACTTGTCGAGGAGAGGCCGGTAGCTCTCTTCCGTCTTCTTAACCTTCGCTTCGAGAGAGGCGATCTTGGCGGCTCGTATCGTCTTGATTTTATTCTTCGTAACGGTCAGTTCTTCTTCGTTGCTGTAATGAAGGGCCTGAATCTTGGCATCCATGCTCTCTTCCTGCGTCTGCAAGGAACGAAAGTCGTTCATCTGGGAGACGAGCTTCGCGGACTGAGCGTCATCGGCGAAGGCGACGAGCTTCCCCCAGGCGGTCTGCGTCGTGCCCGTCAGCGTGACGGAAGCCGCCCCCGCATGATGCGGCAGCGACAGAATCAAGGCGACTACCAGGGCGACGATCGTTCTTCCCCATCTTATCCGACGAAAATTCATTCAACATTCCCCTTCCTCAACATAAAATTGGACAGCAAAAAGCACCTGCGAGATAAGCCGATAACGGCCGCTCTTACAGGTGCTTCCTTGTAAGGTGATGCGAACTATTGTTCCCCAATCATACACGCAACCCCGGGCTCGGGTCAAGGCCTTTTTTGTTCCCGAGAGCTGCGTGCTTTGATGATTGCCGATGGCTGCACTGGCCCGATAATGTCGGGTTACAGCCATTCTCTTAGGTTCGTGAGCTCAAGAGAAGGGATATTTACCATATAAAGGGCAAAATCTGAAAGAAAGTTCAGATAGACAGAACATTTTTGCTTGATTTTGCCCTGACGCGTCTTGGCGTTGACGCTTTTATCCGTTACTATAGAGAAGTGTGATATGAATCTCACGACCGATTGTCACGTCGCTTGGTCCTAGCTATAATAAACTGAAATAATGTGCATCCTCCACAGTACAAAATTTCGCATCGAGATGCTTAAAGGGAAGTGCTGGAATCATGCCGGATGAACGCTCCGATGACAAGCTAAGTCGAATGATCGACATTGCGAAGATGTATTATCAGTTGGACTATAGCCAGCAGGAGATCGCGAATAAGTTCGGCATCTCGCGTCCGACCGTATCCCGGTTCCTGCAGCAGGCCAAAGAAGAAGGGTACGTTCAGATCAAGATTCTCGACCCTTACGAGAATAACGGTACGCTGGCGGCGCAGCTGGAACGCAAATTCGGGCTTAAGCGCGCGGTAATCTTTTCGGTGCCCCAGTATGAGGACGCCATCGTCAAGAAATACCTCGGAATCGCGGCTGCCGATTATCTGAACGAGACGGTAAAGGACGACGATATTATCGCGACGACGTGGGGGACTACCCTCTACGAGGTGGCGATCAATCTGCAGGGGAAGTTCACCAAGAACGTCAAGGTCGTGCAATTGAACGGCGGCGTCAGCCACTCCGAGACGAATACCTACGCGCATGAGATTGTCCATCTGTTCGGCAAGGCCTTCCACACGAACCCGCATTTCATCCCGTTGCCCGCGATCGTAGATCATTACATGGTCAGGCAGACGATCGAGTCGGACCGGCACATTCGCAAGACTTTGGAGCTGGGGAAGCGAGCGAACATCGCCGTCTTCACCGTGGGGGTTCCTACCGAGGATTCCGTGCTGATCAAGGCGAACTACTTCAACGAACCGGAGCTGAAGCTCATTCAAGAGAGTGGCGCCGGAGACATCTGCTCCCGCTACTTCGATCTCGAGGGCAAGATCATCTCCGAGGAATTGAACGAGAGGACGATCGGCATCGGCCTCGAGGAGCTCGGACAGAAGGAGCAATCGATTCTCGTGGCCGGAGGTTCGAAGAAGGTCGCGGGAATTTACGGCGCTCTGAAGGGGAAATATACCAACGTTCTGATCACGGATCAATGCACGGCGAAGTATTTGCTCGAGCGGTAGAAGCGGGGCGTTCGTCGGCGATATATACAAGAATGAAGGCATTGGGGGAAAAAGAAATGTTGAATCAAGCACAGCCCGGGGCGGACATGGATCTTGCTTCGTACATCGACCATACTCTGCTGAAGCCGGAGAGCACCCGGTCCGGGATCGTCCGCCTCTGCGAGGAAGCGAAGCAGTACGGGTTCGCGACGGTATGCGTCAATCCCTATTGGGTCCGGACGGCGGCCGAGCTGCTGGCGGGCACGGGCGTCGGAATCACGACGGTCATCGGGTTCCCGCTCGGGGCTTCGACTACGAGCACGAAGGTGGCGGAGACGGAGGATGCGATCGGGAACGGCGCGACGGACATCGACATGGTGCTTAACGTCGGCGCCCTGAAGTCCGGAATGCTGGAGCAAGTCGAACGGGACATCGCGGCGGTCGTCGCGGCTAGCCGCGGCAAGGCGATCGTAAAGGTGATTCTGGAGACGGGGCTGCTGACCGACGAAGAGAAAATCAAAGCCTGCGAGCTGAGCAAGTCGGCCGGGGCGGACTTCGTGAAGACGTCGACGGGCTTCGGCCCCGGCGGCGCGACGGTCGAGGATATCGCCCTCATGAGACGCGCGGTCGGCCCGGAGATGGGTGTCAAGGCATCGGGCGGAGTTCGCGACGCGGCGACTTGCCGGGCGGTCATCGCGGCGGGCGCGACGCGAATCGGAGCCAGCTCCAGCGTGGCGATCGTGTCCGGCGGGCAAGGGTCGGGATACTAACCGAGCGAGATAAAGGAGAGAAGCCTCCGGGACTGCCGATGCGGTCCGCGGAGGCTTCTTTGTCTTATGCTTATCGGCGCTTCAGTTCGAAGAACTCGCACAAAGCCCTTGGGTGGTAGGACAAATCGCCGACTCCCGATTGAAGGATGATCGTGCTGTCGTCGAACCGGATAATGACGCCACCGGAATCGACGATCTGATCGTCGCGAAACACCCGAATTCCAAGCTGGCGCGCCATCGCCTCCTCGAAATCCGCGTCGGTCGTTAATCTTCGCTGGATAGCCATTCGCGGCCTCCCCCCTCTCTTATTTTCCAACAGTTCCTAGATGACAAGCCTATCCGACATAACCTGCCGCGTTGTCCGAAATCTTGGCATGCGCCATTCGCCACACTCATACAATGTACCACTTCCAATAGAGTGGGATGGGGTGAGCGGGAATGGACGTTGAATTATCCGCCTTGCATTGGGTGTACCTGGCGTTCATTGTATTCATTCTGGCGCTATTGATCAAGAGAAGGGACACCACGATGATCTGCGTCGTCGGCATTCTCGTTTTGGCGCTGATCGCGACCGAGAGCGCAAGCGACTCCGTCTCGGGCATTTTCAACAGCTTCATCTACGCCACGAAGGAACTCATCGGAACGATCTTCATCATCTCGATCATCGTCTCGATGAGCCGGGTCATGATCCGTACCGGCATCAACGAGATCATGGTCCGGCCGCTCACCGGTTTCATGAGAACCCCGGCTCTGGCCTTCTGGGGAATCGGCATGATCATGATGGTCTCCTCCTGGTTTTTCTGGCCGTCCCCGGGGGTCGCGCTTGTCGGAGCCGTGCTGCTCCCGGCGGCGGTCCGGGTCGGACTTCCCGCTCTCGGCGCCGCCATGGCGATGAACCTGTTCGGTCACGGGATCGCGCTGTCCGGCGATTATATCATTCAAGGCGCGCCCAAGCTGACGGCCGACGCGGCGGGCCTTCCGGTGTCGGAGGTCATGGAGGCGAGCGTGCCTCTGGTCATCGTGATGGGGGCCGTAACGACGGCGCTCGCGTTCTGGTTCATGTACCGGGACCGGAAAAACGGAACGTGGAGAGACGGGCTCGTCGAAGGAGGCCAATCGGCGTTGTCCGCGGACGCGGGGTCGGTCTCTCTGTCCTTGAGGGCGAAGCGATGGTCGGCGATCGTCATTCCGATCTTATTCTTGCTGGACGTCGTCGCCATGTTCGTTTACGACCTGCAAGGAGGAGACGCGACGGCGCTCATCGGGGGGACGGCGGTGCTTATCCTCATTGTCCTGACTTTGATGGCCCACCGAAACAAAGGCTTGGAGGAGATTACCTCCTATATGGTGGACGGCTTCCAATTCGGCTTTAAGATTTTCGGCCCGGTTATTCCGATCGCGGCCTTCTTCTACTTGGGAGACTCGGCGTTCACGGAGCTGCTCGGAGAGAATTTGCCGGAAGGCTCGCACGGCATCGTGAACGACCTGGGGGTCGCGCTGGCGGACGCCGTGCCGGTGAACGGAATCGTCGGCTCGCTCACCCTCTCGGTAACGGGCGCGATCACCGGCCTCGACGGCTCGGGCTTCTCCGGCATCTCTCTCGCCGGCTCCGTCGCCAATATGTTCGCGACCGCGATCGGCTCCGGGGCGGCGACGCTTACGGCGCTCGGTCAAGTGGCGGCCATCTGGGTGGGCGGCGGCACGCTTATCCCATGGGCGCTTATCCCGGCCGCGGCCATCTGCGGCGTCAGCCCGTTCGAACTGGCCAGGCGGAACCTGAAGCCGGTGTTGATCGGCCTTGGGGCGACGACGATCGTCGCGATGTTTCTCGTATGACGAATTTAGCATCGTTTCCTTTTTTTGCGGACCCTATAGGGTCTTCTTTTATGTTATATTTAATGCCATTAAAATAGCGCTTTCACTATTATGGAAGATTTATTATCCTAAAATTTTGAAAATAGGATCGAATTCAAATTGAATATCTTCGAATATATGATAAAATCGTGTTATATTAAGTGACATTAATTAGGGGGATGGGCGATGAGAAAATGGTCGATTCTGGCGTCGGTCGCGGTAATGGCGCTAGCTTTAACGGCATGCGGCTCCAACAAAAACGAGCAAGCGGCCAGCGGCGGCGAGGCGAGTCCGAGCGCCCCGGCTAGCCCAAGCGAAGCGGCGAGTCCCGGCGGAGAGAAGGCGGTCATCAAGGTAGCGACCGATGCGAGCTATGCCCCGATGGAGAGCATGGACAAGGATAAAATCGTCGGCTTCGACGTCGACTTCCTCGATGCCGTCATGAAGGAAGCGGGACTGGACTATGAGCTGACGAATACCGGGTGGGATCCGTTGTTCGCCGACCTGGAGCAGGGCGATAAGAGCTCCTACGACATGGCCATCTCGGCGATCTCCATCACCGACGAACGGAAGCAAACCTTCGATTTCTCGATTCCGTACTTCGAATCGGTCAATATGATTCTGACGAAGGAAGGCGCGACGATCGCGAACGCGCTGGAGTTGAAGGACAAGAAGGTGGCGGTGCAGGGGGCGACGACGGCGGAAGAGTTGATGAAGGGGATCATGGGAGAGGGGAATGCCGATCTCAAGCGCTTCGACAGCAACACGCTGGCCCTGCTGGAGCTGGACAGCGGCGGCGTGGACGCGGTCGTTGCCGACTTCGCGGTCGTGCAGGCTTTCGTCGAGCAGCATCCGGACAAGAAGTACGCCGCCATGTACGACAAGACCAACTTCGCCCCGGAATACTACGGGATCATGCTCCCGAAGGGCAGCGGGCTTAAGGCGAAGATCGACGCCGCCGTGGAGAAGGTGCGCGCGAGCGACGAATACAAAGCGATGTACAAGGAGTGGATAGGCGTCGAGCCCGACACGACGGATCTAGTCAATACGAAGTAACGGCGGCGGCTCGGACTCGGAGCATGCGTAATGGAGACGTTGCGCATGCTTTTTTTTACGATAAAGAGTTTATAAGTTTCGCGTTTATCATTGTTGCAGTTTGGGGAGAGGAGAACTTTCGGTGGGGGATTTTCGGTTTGACATCATAGGAGATTATTTTCCTCTATTCATGAAGGGCATGGGCTACACGATAGGAATCTCGATCGTATCGATTCTCCTTGGGGCGATTCTGGGGCTGGCGATCGGATTCGGCAAAATGTCTCCGCGGTGGTACCTGAGTTGGCCTGTCAGCGGGTACATCAACTTCTTTAGAGGCACGCCGCTTATTCTGCAGATTCTGATCATGCATTTCATGATCGTTCCGCTGTTTCTGGATAAGACGAACGCTATTGCGGCCGCCATCGCGGCGCTGTCTCTCAATTCGGCGGCCTACACGGGGGAGATCTACCGGGCGGGAATCCAGTCGATCGATCCGGGCCAGCGCGAGGCGGCCTACTCCCTGGGCATGACCCGCTTCCAAGCGATGCGCCACGTCATCCTGCCGCAAGCGGTCAAGCGGATGATACCGGCGTTCGGCAACGAGTTCATCGTTCTGGTCAAGGACTCTTCGCTCATATCGGTCATCGCGGTTCCCGAGATCATGTACTGGGCCAATGCGGCGAAGGGGCAGTACCTGAGAGTATGGGAACCTTACCTGACGGCGGCCGTCATCTACTTCGTTCTCACTTATCTGCTAAACAAGCTGCTTCAGTACGTCGAGAGGAAGGTGTAGCCGGATGAGCGGTCCCATTATACAGGTGAAAGGCTTGAACAAGTTCTTCGGAGCCAACCAGGTGCTGCGCGATATCGATTTGGAAGTGGCGAGGCAGGAGGTGGTCGTCGTCATCGGGCCGTCCGGCTCCGGCAAGTCGACGATGCTGAGATGCCTGAACCTGCTGGAAAAGCCCGATTCCGGAGAGGTTCGGATCGAGGGCAAATCGCTATTGGATCCTGCCACGAAGATTACGGAGATGAGGGCGGAGGCGGGCATGGTGTTCCAGCGCTTTAACCTTTTCCCCCATATGAGCGTTCTCGAGAATATTACGCTGGCGCCCATTCGCGTAAGAGGCTGGCCCGCGGAGAAGGCGAAGGCCAAAGCGACGGAGCTGCTGCGCAAGGTAGGGCTGTCGGAGAAAGCGGCGGCCCGCCCCGACTCCTTGTCCGGCGGTCAAGCTCAGCGGGTGGCGATCGCGAGGGCGCTGGCGATGGAGCCGAAGATCATGCTGTTCGACGAGCCGACCTCGGCGCTCGACCCCGAGATGGTCGGCGAGGTGCTGAACGTCATGAAGGAGCTGGCCTCCGAAGGAATGACGATGGTCGTCGTTACTCACGAGATGGGCTTCGCCCGCGAGGTCGGCGATCGCGTCCTCTTCATGGAGCAGGGGAGAATCGTCGAGACAGGGACTCCCCAAGAGCTCTTCGAAGCTCCGCGGCAGGAGCGGACGCGGGCTTTCTTGTCCAAGGTGCTGTAGCGGCGATGCCAAGAAGAAGAGAGGTCGAGATGCCCAGTGGGAGGGATCTTCGGCCTCTTTTGATTTTTGCTTGCAGCAAGAAGTCGTAGTCGTCAACGGAACGAACGGCGACCGGATCCGGCGGATTGCTTGGGCATTTGTTCCATAGGCTCCTTCGGGGTAAAATATAGGAATAATGACTTTAGTTCATCTTGGGAGGGAGCCAGTACATGCCGCGCAATCAAGCTAGACATTCCGCCGCGATCTCCCTGGGCGTCATGGGAGCCGGCTTCGTCGCCACGTTCCCGCTGCTCGATTACGGATGGGGAGCCCTGCTGCACGGAGGCTTCGAAGCCGGCTTGGTAGGCGGGCTCGCCGACTGGTTCGCGGTGACGGCCTTGTTCCGTCATCCGCTCGGGCTGAAGATCCCGCACACGGCGCTGCTGCCCCGGAACCGGGATAAGGTCGTTCGATCTCTCGTGAACGTGATCGAGAACGAATTCCTGACCAAAGACAGCATCAAATCGAAGGTCGGAGCGTTCCTCGCGGGGGACAAGCTGATCGCTCTCGCGGAGCGTCATCAAGAGGACGCCGTTCGGGCGATCGTCGCCGCGAGCGGATTCGCGGCGCGCAGCCTGCCGGTCGAACGGATCGTGCCGTTTCTGGCTCGCGAGTTGAAGCGCAAGGCGGCGGAGCTGGACACGGTCTCCCTGCTGACATTGCTCCGCAATGAAGTGCTGGCCCGAGGCTTCGAGGAGAAGGCGTTCCAATTCATCCTGCAGAAAGCGGAGGGAATCCTTGTCCGGGACGCGGCGCGGGATCAGCTGGGGGCGATGGCCGCTAACGCGCTCGCGGGAGTCAAGGCCGGAGGGTTGATGGGCTTCGCGGTTAACGCGTTCGCGGGGTTCATGACCGAGGACAAGCTGGGCGCGCTGCTGCAGAACGCGATCCTCTCCAGCCTTAGGGATATGAGGCAATATGAGAGCCATCCGCTGCGAATGCTCCTGCTGGAGGAGATTCGCAAGCTTCTGCTGGACCTGCCGAACAACGAGGAAGTCGTGAACGGACTCGAAGCCGCTAAGCTGAACGCGATCGAAAGCGTGGATCTGGAAGGCTATCTGGCAAAGTGGCTCGGAGAGCTGAAGGAGAAGGCGATCGCTTTCGTCCAGGAAGAACGTTATGCGACCGACGTCGTCGCTCCCGCGGTGAGCGGTTTCCTGGCCCGCTTCCGCGAAGAGCCGGAGAAGCTGGACGCCATCCGGGACTGGGCGCAGGAGCGGGTCTCCTCCATCGTGGACGAGAACCATTCCCGTATCGGCGTGCTGGTCAGAGAGAACCTGGACAAGCTCGACAACAAAACGCTGATCGAGATGATCGAGGACAAGATCGGCTCGGATCTTCAGTGGATCCGGGTGAACGGCGCGGTATGCGGCTTCCTGATCGGGCTCGTCCTGGAAGGCGTTAACCTTATTTTCTAATGCGGGATGACGGATAGGAGCTGGCCGAGATGATCATGAACGAACAAATCAAAGCTTCCGAGGTTCGGCTTACGGGAGCGGACGGCGAGGATCTCGGGATAGTCTCCCGGGCCGAAGCGCTGGAGCTGGCTCGCAAGCTGAGGATGGATCTTGTCTGCGATTCGTTGTTCAGCAGCCCTCCGCCTTGCCGATTGGTCGCCAGAGGGGCCGCGAAGCAGCAGAAGAACGAAGCTTCCCGGGCCGAGAGGCTTGCGGGCGGCGCGGCGAAGGTCAAAGAGCTGCGCCTCACTCCTCATATCGAGGATCACGACTACGACACGAAGCTCAGGCAAGCGGAGAAGCTTCTCGCCTCGGGCAATGCCGTGCAATTCGTCGTGAAGCTGACGAATTCCAAGGAAGGCGCGGCGGCGAAGGGGCTATTGGAAAGGCTGTTGAAGGATTTGAACGCGTCGGGCAGAAGAGAGACGGGGATCCAAGTCAGCGGCAAGCAGGCGGCGGTCAAGGTAAATCCGGCGCAATAAGAATAAAGATCAGCTTCCCGAACCGGGGAGCTGAATTTTTTTGCGGTTCCGGTATTGGGTGGGCGATAGGCCTTCCTGCTTCTTGAAGGCTTTGGAGAAGGAAAAGAGATCCGGGTATCCGACAGACAGAGCGATCTCGGACAGCGTATAGTTCGTCTGGTCCAACAGCAGCTTAGCTTCGGTCATCTTGAGCTGCTGGACGTACTTCATCGGCGGCATGCCGTATGCCTTGCGGAACGTCTTCGTGAAGTGGGTCCGTTCGACGCCGACGAATTCCGCCGCGCGTTCGATGGAGATGCCTCCGGCGTAATGAATCTCCAGGTATTCGAGCCCTTTCTGGAGCCAATCCGCCGAAGGACCGGGATCGGCGGCTCCGATAATGCCGGGCCTTCGGGCAAGGGCGTCGAACACGCGATAAAAAGCCGACAGCCTCGCGAGGTCCGTGTTCGCGCGGTCGGAGTGCGTGGCCAGATCGAAAAATTCCCGCATGCGAGCGATCGCCTCTTCGGTCAAAGCGCCGGCCGCATGGGGCGAATGGGGCTTTAATCCGACCCGCTCCAACAGGCCCAGAGCTTGTTTGCCGTCGAAGGCGAAGAACGCCTTGCGAAGAGGGGCGTCCGGAACCGTGAAGTATTCGTGCGTCACCTGCGGGAAGAGGCAGAAAATATCGTTCTTGCGGAGCGGGTACGTTCGGTTGCCTTGGATGAACGTGCCTTCTCCGTCCAGCACGAACAGCAAATAGTAGTAGGGCGAGATTCTCGGTCCGATATGGTAGTTAGGCTTCGCGATGTTGCTGCCGAGCCGGATCGGCCAAGCGGCACCGGACTTCTCGAATTCGGTCGGCGTAAAGAAGTAGATCTCCAAATATTCGTTATGTTCTTCCCTCATGTTTTCCCGCAAGTCGGACACCTCATTTTTATATGGCGAAACTCCATTGAACTTATACTAACAGCTCCGGATGACGAAATGTACCCACAAAATGACATGACTCGAACCCCTCAGTTTGACATTCCCATGTGATCTCGATCATTGCTATGATGCAAACACAAACTAATCCAAGCAAATAAGTAGGTAATGACCGGACAACCGGAAGGAAGGCAGCCCGGCGCACGCTGCCGAAACCGAAGCGGCCGAGGAGCGGTTTGAACATTCGCAAGAGCTTCTGCGACATCCGGGAAGTCGCGGACGCTACTGCCAGACAGGAAGCATCCTTGCTTTTCCGACCTTCACGGCAACGGTGCGAGAGGAGAAGAACTTTCATGGGATCTGCAGATCAAGTGGAATTCGGCTGGTTTATCCCGACGACGGGGGACGGCCCTTATATCGGCATTCCGCCGCAGCGGGAAGCCACGCAGCAATACATGACGGAGGTGGCGCAAGCCGCTGAGCGGGCGGGCTATGAATTCGTGCTCATCCCGACCGGGGGAGATTGCCTGGACGCTTGGGTCGTCGGCTCTTGGGTCGCGGCCCGGACGGAGAAGCTGAAGGCGCTGGTGGCGATGCGTCCCGGTCTTATGTCGCCGGTGCTGGCGGCCCGCATGGCGGCGACGCTGGACCGGGTATCCGAGGGAAGGGTTCTCGTGAACGTAGTGACCGGCCATTACCCGGCGGACCTGCAAGCGACGGGCGATCCCCTTTCGTTAAGCCATGACGAGCGTTACGAGCGGACGAGGGAATTCCTTCACGTCGTCAAGGGCGTGTGGGACCCGGAGACGCCGGGCGGCTTCGATTACAAAGGCCGTTATTACGACATCCAAGGAGGGCAGAGCCGCCCCGCTCTCGTTACGGCTCCCTATCCGCCGCTTTATTTCGGAGGGAGCTCGGTATCGGGCAAGAAGGTAGCGGCCGAGCTGGCCGACGTCTACCTGATGTGGGCGGAGCCGCTCGAGTGGATCGGCGGCCAGATCTCGGAGATGGAGGGATACCTCGACGAACGGAGCCGGGAGACCGGCGAAGCCAGGCGAACCCTGCGCTATGGGTTAAGGGCGCAGCTGGTCGTCCGGGAGACGGAGGAGGAAGCGTGGAGGGCGGCGTGGAGCATTCTGAGCCAGGCCGATCCGGCTCTGCTCTCCTCCCGGGAGAAGCTGCATTCGAGAACGGACGCGACGAACCAGAAGAGGCAGATGGACCTGTGGAACGATTCGCGGGACAACGATTACGTCATCGGGCCGAATCTCTGGTCGGGCTTGTCGGCCGTTCGCGGAGGAGGAGCCGTCGCGTTCGTCGGAACGCCGGACCAGGTGTCGGACCGGCTGCTGGAGTTCGTCGACGCGGGCGTCACTTCCTTCATTCTCTCCGGCTATCCGCATCTGGAAGAAGCCGAGATTTCGGGTCGCCTGCTGATGCCGGTCGTCAAGCGCAAGCTGGCGGAACGCGCCGCGGCGGGCGCCAAGACGCAAACGACGTAAACCATTATCGATTCGAAGGGATAGGGGACTATGAGATATAAGAGAAAACTTGTCAATCTGCTAGTTGCTGCGACCGCCTTGACGGCTGCGCTGTCGGCATGCGGCAGCACCTCGGGCAACGGAAATTCCGCGAACGGAGGCGCCCCGAACGATGCTTCCCCAAGCGTCTCGGCCGGCTCCTCCTCCGAGGCTCCGTCGTCCTCCGCGCCGTCCGGGGAGAAGGCGACGATCAGCTTCATCCATTGGCGCGGCGAGGACGCCAAAGCGTTCGATGCTATCATCGGGAAGTTCGAGCGGGAGAACCCCAACATAACGGTCGAGACCCAGGTGTTCCCGTCCGACCAATATCAATCGACCGCCCAGGCGAAGCTGGCGGACGGCTCCGTCGGCGACGTCTTCGCGTCCTTCCCCGGAGCGCAGTTCGCTTCGATCGCGAAGGCGGGACTGTACGCGGACCTGTCCGGCGCCGCCTTCCTGTCCAACTTCTTGCCGTCGCTTATCGAAGCCGGGCAGCAGGACGGCAAGCAATTGGCGGTGCCGTATCAGCTCGTCTACAACATCCCGATTTACAACGCCGATATTTTCGCCAAGTACGGTCTGGAACCCCCGAAGGACTGGGACGGCTTCCTTGCGGCTGCCGAGAAGCTAAAGAGCGAAGGGCTCGTGCCGATCGCCTTCCCCGGAGCGGATATCGGTCCCGGTCAATTCATGAACCCGATGGTCATGAACAACGCCCCGGATCCGGACATCTTCGCGAAGCTGGAGGCGGGCGAGACGAAGCTGACGGACGAATGGTGGGTCAAGACGTTGTCTCAGTTCAAGGAGCTAAGCGACAAGGGATACTTCCAGAAGGACGCTCTCGGCACGAAGGACCAAGGGGCGGGAGCGCTGTTCGCGCAAGGCAAGGCGGCGATCCTGGCCACGGGATCGTATCAGCTGGCCCAGAACAAGAAGAACAACCCGGAGCTGAACCAGAAGCTGCTCGCTCCGATTACCGTGTCCGAGGATCAAGCCGTCTATGAAGGCATCCACACGACGACGTTCATGCTGGGCGTGAACGCCAAGTCGAAGCATCCGGAAGAGGCGAAGAAATTCATCGAATTCTTGAGCCGCAAGGACATCGCCGGGGAATACGCGAACGCGACCGGCCAGAACGTGACGGTCAAGGACGTCGAATACACGTCGGACGAATTGAAGACCGTCGCGGAGTGGACGGACAAGAAGACCCGCTTCCAGCCGCGCTTCACGATCACGAACGCGGAGATCCAGAAGGCGGTCACGAGCTCGATCCAGGCGGTGCTGGGCGGCAAATCTCCGGAGCAGGCGGCGCGGGAAGCCCAAGCGATCGTGGATCAGCAGATAGGCAAGTGACGCCATGAAGCCGGGTAAACGACTGATTCTCTTTTTCCTGCCGGGAACCGTTCTTTACCTCGCGCTGTTCGTATACCCGACCCTGACGGGACTTTATTATTCCATTACGGACTGGGACGGCTTATCGCCGTCCTACCGTTATGTCGGGGCGGACAATTACGCGAGGCTGGCGGAGGATATCGTCTTCCGCAAATCGTTCGCGAACAACCTGAAGTTTATGCTGGCCGTCGTCCTGGTCCAGACCGCCGTCTCGCTCGCGCTGGCCCTGCAGCTGACGAAGAAGAACAAGAGGACGGTCGCGCTGAGAGCGCTGTTCTTCGTGCCGACCGTCCTCTCTTCCGTCTCCGTCGGCTTCATCTGGACGTTCATCTACGACCCCTCGCTAGGCGCGCTGAACGGCCTGCTGGAGAAGCTCGGGCTCGGCGCCCTGACGCAGAACTGGCTGGGCGACATGAACCTCGCCATCTTCTCCGTCGCCGCGGTGCAGGCATGGGCGCATATCGGGCAGATGATCGTCCTTTACGTGGCCGGCCTGCAGGCGATTCCCCCGGAGCTGCTCGAGGCGGCCCGGCTGGACGGAGGAACGAGAGGGCAGGTGTTCCGCAAGGTGACGTGGCCGCTGCTCGCTCCCGCGGCCGCGATCGTCGTCTCGTACACGACGATCCAATCGTTCAAGGCGTTCGATCTCGTGTTCACGATGACGGGAGGCGGGCCGGCGTATTCGACGGAGATCCTGTCCACGTTCATCTACGGGGCCGCTTTCACCAACGGAACGTTCGGATTCGCCTCCGCGGCTTCCGTCGTCTTCCTGGCCCTGATCTCGCTCATTACGTATTTGCAATTCCGGCTGCTGAGAGCGGACCGGGTATCCTATTAATTCGCCAGGCAGGTGAGAGACTTGAGAGGACTCGGCAGAATAGCGCTTGCCGCCTATGCTTCGGTTATCCTCCTCCCCTTGATGCTCCTCGTCTTTACGACGATGAAGACGACGCCCGAATTTTATGCCGATCCGCTCGGCCTGCCCCGCCGGTGGGACTTCTCCCATTACCGAGAGCTGTTCGACGGGCAGACGATGTGGCGCTACTTCGGCAACAGCGCCGTCGTGACGCTGTCCACCGTCGCGCTGGAGCTGCTGCTGGCGGGCATGATCGCTTACGGCATCCTCCGATCCGGGAGGAAGCTCGGAGGCTTCATGTTCGCGTTGTTCGCGGCGGGATTGATGGTGCCGTCCCAGGTGAACATGATCCCCATCTATTCCCTGTTGCGCAAGCTCGGCTGGACGAACAGCCTTACCGGCCTCGTGCTCGTCTCGGCGGCGGTGCTGCTCCCGTTGTCCGTCTTCATGCTCTCCGGGTTCATGCGAACGCTCCCGAAGGAGATGCTGGAAGCCGGGGCGATCGACGGAGCGGGAGAGGCGACCCTGCTCGTCCGCATCGTGTTTCCTCTGTGCGCACCGTACTTAGCCTCGACGGCCGCGTTCCTGTTCGTGATCGTCTGGAACGACCTGTTGTTCCCCATGCTGCTCGTCGGGGGCAAGGATAAGCTTACGCTCCCGCTCGCCCTGCTGCAGTTCCGGGGAGAATTCGTGACCGACTATCCGATGCTGCTGACCGGCGTCGTCGTCAGTACGGTGCCTATGATCGTTCTATTCGTGTTCTTGCAGCGTTACTTCATCTCCGGCGCGCTAGCCGGATCGCTCAAAGGGTAAGGGCTCTTATTGTCCGGATCTCCATCCCCTTGAGCGAAACGAAGCGCCGGCCAAGTGACTCCCGCGCCGCTATCGTGTTATAGTGGTTCAAGATGAAGACGGGGTGGATGAACCGAATGTTCTTATATGATGAAGAGATGGTCCGGCGGATTCGCGAGCGCTCCAAAGAGATGGAAGCGGCGGGGGAGATCGACGATTGGCTGTTGGAGTTGGCCTATGAAGAAAGGCTGTTTAAGCTGTTCGTGCCGAATGAATTGAACGGGCGAATGACGCCGCTTCCGGAAGCGGCGCGGATCTTCGAGCGATCGGCTTGGATCGACGGCGCGTTCGGCTGGCTGGTCACGATCGGCTCGGGCGGAGGCTTCTTCGCCGCGACGATTCCGGATCGGGAGGCAAAGCGCTTGTTCTCCGGGCGGGAAGCGGTGTTGGCGGGAAGCGGAATGCCGACGGGAAGGGCTTACCCGGTCCCAGGCGGGTACCGGGTCAACGGCCGCTGGCAGTATTGCAGCGGCTCGACGTTCGCGAGCTTCTTCACCGCGAACGTCTACATAGAACGGGAAGGCGAGCAAGAGGAGATGCGCTCGTTCGCTTTCCTGCCGGAGCAGGTCGAGATTATCCGAGATTGGAACTCGTTCGGCCTTCGGGCAACCGCCAGCCATTCGATCGCGGTGACGGATGCTTTCGTCCCGGCGGAGATGACGTTCGATATCGTGTCGGAGCCCCGCTATGACGATGCGATCTACCGCTACCCGTTCCGCCCCTTCGCTCAGGTAAGCTTTGCGGCGGCTTCTCTCGGAATCTCTCGGCATTGGCTGGACGAATGCCGGTCGTTCGCGGAGCGGCGGACCGAGGCTTGGCGAGAGAAGAGTCCGCTGCGCTTAAAGGCGCTGCTGGGAAGCTTGGAGGAACAAGAGCGGCGCTGGCGGGAAGCGTCGGAGGCTTTCTATCATGCGGTGGATTCCGCGTGGGCGGAATTCGAGTCGGCCCGGGAGCTTCCGGAGGAGAGGTGGAAGGAGGTCGGCCGGGTCAGCCAAGAGGCTGCGGCTGTCGCGAGAAGCGGCTCGGAAGCGATATTCCCTCTGCTCGGAATGACCGCCCTTCAGCACGATCATCCGCTCAACCGTACCTGGCGCGATCTGCATACGGTGACGCAGCACTCGCTGCTGCTGCCGTTGGAGGAATAAGAACAGAGAAGGGAAGCGTTGGCGGAGGTCCCGCCCGGCGCTTCCCTTTCTTATTCGGAGACCGATTATTTCTTCTTGGCTATGGAGAAAATGACCGTCTTGTTGGCGTTGTCGATCTGAATGTCCACGTTGTCCTCTCCGATAACGGTTTTCCTCGATTCGATCGTTTTGCCGGCCGCGACCTTCGTACAGATATCCGAGAACAGCTGGTTGAACGTGGAGGCGTTGTAGCCGAACAGATAGTTGCCGAACGCCTGCACCGCTTCCCGGTTGCGAGCGAACGCGCCCTCCCGCAGCCGGATGGTGATGCCGTACGTGTCGTACTGCGGATCCAGCCAGAGCGTCGTCTCCTCGGCCGGTTCCTTCGCGCCGGAGGGCCGATCGAGCACGGCGGCCTTCTCGTCGGCGTCCTTGAACAGGCGCAGCGTCGTTTCGAAGAGATCGTGGTTCGTTCCGCGCAGGGAGCCCGCTTGAGCCAGGACGTCGTAGGCGTCGTACATCCGCTGGTCGGGGAAGACGACGACCTTGCTGCCGCCGCCCGAGGTCGGCACGGACCGCTCCAGGTTGTCCGCCGAGACCGGCACCGCGATTCGGTTGGCCGGATCGGTCAATCGGTTCAGAATGACGAGCGCCTGGGCTCTCGTGACGATGTCGCCCACGCCGAAGTAGCCGTTCGGGTAGCCTTGGATGATGCCTTTGGCGAGAGCCTCTCCGATAAATTTCTGCTCGCGGTCGCTTGCGCTGCGAATATCTCCGTAGGAAGAGGCGAGCTTCTGGCCGAACTGCTCGTCCTCCAGAAACTCCGTTTCTTTGAGAGTATAATAGATGACCTCGGCAACGTTCTGGCGGGTCATATCCGTCTGGAAGTCGGAATAGCGGCTTTTGTTCAGGAAGTTCAGGTCGCTGGCTACGTCGATGAAGGGTTTGGCCCAGTAGCCGGACGTGGAAGACTTGAAGTCGAAGTACCGGTAATCCTGCTTCAGGATCGTTTGGTTGTCGGCGCTGAGCGAATTCAGGAACTTCTGGCTCCAGCTGCGCTCGCCGTTATCGTAGAGATCCGACTCGGAGACGATCAGCATCTTGATGAATTGATCCACCTGTACCGGAGCGTCCGGCCGGAAGGTCCCGTCGGGATAGCCGTCCAGAACTCCTCGCCGCAGCATCTCGTCGATCGTTTTCTCGGCCCAATGGCCCTTGATGTCTTTGAATGACGTCGCGCTTGCCAATGTCTTGGAAGCGGTTGTCGCCGCGGCGGCCGTTCCCGCCCGGGGAACTAGTCCGTTCGCCGATAATCCGGCCCCTAATAGCGCGCATACCATGATTGCCGCCGGTAATCTTCGCATGTCTTTCCTCCCGTATGATGTAAGCGTTTCTAGTCGACATTTAATAGCTAATCATACTTGGAGCGGGATGAAATCGGGCGGAACGCCTATACGGCCGGATTCCGAAAGTCTTGATTCGAATAGGCCTAAAGGACCTGGGTCCGCGTGAGGCAAGGGGTTCGCCTTTGGCTTCGTTGAGGCGTTCATTTGAGGGACTCGCGTCGGAGCGGGGCATCGCTGCAAGAAAAAGGCAAAGCCGAGGTCATCCGTCGACCCGGGCTTTGCCTTTTCTTTATATCATCAACAGTTCGCGAATCTCCTGCTCCGTGATCGTGGACAGCGCTTCTTCGCCCGGCTGGATGACCTCCGCGATCAGATCCATCTTGCGTTTCTGCAGCTCCACCATTTTCTCCTCGATCGTGCCCTGCGTGACAAGCCGGATAACCTGCACGACGTTCTTCTGGCCGATCCGGTGGGCGCGGTCGGCGGCTTGCTGCTCGACGGCGGGGTTCCACCAGAGGTCGTAGAGGATCACCGTATCCGCGCCGGTCAGATTAAGGCCGGTTCCTCCCGCGCGCAGGGAGATAAGGAAGATGTCCTGCTCGCCGGCGTTGTAGCGTTCGCACAGCTCGACTCTCTCCTGCGAAGGAGTGGAGCCGTCCAGGTAGAAGCAGCTTAACCCTCTCAGCGCGATCTCCTCGCGGATGATATGGAGCATCGAAGTGAACTGCGAGAAGATGAGCATCCTTTTCCCGGCGCCCAGAGCTTCCTCGACGATCTCGAGCAGCTGCTCCAGCTTGCCGGAATCGCCCTCGTAGTTCTCTACGAACAAGGCGGGATGGCAGCAGAGCTGGCGAAGCCGGGTGAGTCCCGCGAGAATCTTCATGCGGCTCTTCTGGAAGCCTTCCGTCTGCAGGTGCATCAGAGTCTCCGCTTGCAGCCGCGCCAGATAGGCGACATAGAGCTTCTTCTGCTCGTCGGTAAGCTCCGACATCTGCAGGGTCTCGATCTTGTCCGGCAGCTCCTTCAGGACGTCGCTCTTCATCCGGCGAAGAATGAACGGCTTGACCCGCTTGGCGATCGCCTCCCGCGACAGCTCCGCGAATGCCCGCTTGCTTCCGAACAGCTCGGGGAACACGGCGTCGAACAGCGACCACAGCTCGTCGAGGGAATTCTCGATCGGGGTTCCGGTCAGGGCGAAGCGGTACTTGGCTTTGAGCAGCTTGACGGCTTGGGCCGTCTGGGTCGCATGATTCTTGATCATCTGCGCCTCGTCGAGAATGAGGCAGTGGAAGCGCTGCTTCGCATAGAGCTCCATATCCCGCCGCAGCAAGGGGTAGGAGGTGATCAGCACGTCTACCTGCTCCAGATCGTCCAGAATCCCGCTTCTCTCCTGTTTCGCCCCGGCGGCGATGACGGCGTTCAGGCCGGGCGCGAACTTGGCGATCTCGTTCTTCCAATTGTAGATGAGCGATGCCGGCGATACGATCAGCACCGGCAGGCCCGATTCGCGGATGGCGGTCCTCTCGGATTCGATGAAGGCGATTCCTTGCAAGGTTTTGCCCAATCCCATGTCGTCGGCGAGAATGCCTCCGAAGTGATAATAAGCGAGCGTCTTCATCCATTGGAAGCCAAGCTTCTGGTATTCGCGCAGAATGGAGCCGAGCTCCTCGGGCACGGCAAAGTCGAGATTGTCCGGGTTGCGCATGTTCTCCAGAAGCTGGCGGAGCGAGCGGCCGAACTTCACGTAATTTCCCCTGGGCTTCGCATCCATCAAGGAGAGCCCGCGCACGACGGAGAGATCGAGCCTCGATCCCTTGATCTCGGAGGCGCGAAGCTCCATCTCGTCCATAAGGCTGGCGATGTCCCGGAAGCTCTCGTCCTCCAAGGACAGGAAGCCGCCTCCGGACAGGCGGTAATAGGATTTCTTCTCGACGAGATTCCGAAGGATGGCTTGGATCTCTTGCTCGTCGATTCCCTCCATGTCGAAGCGAACCTCCAGCCACCTTGTCATCGGGTCCACGTCGAGCATCAGCTTCGGCGGAGAGAGCGGCTGCTGAAGAGCCTCTCTCATGACCGAGGTGGACGCGACCTCCGTCAGCTTCTCGAGCTGGGGAAGGAGACGGAACTGGAAGCGGTAGATCTCGTCCTCGTCGTCGAGATAGAGCTCGCTCCCGTTGTATTTGAAGTCCGCCATCTCGATCAGGCTCATGATGCGGCTCTCCGTCTCGACGTCCCGGAGCAGTATACGGTCCTCGCTCGTCTGCCGGCCCCGCTCCGGCCGCATCGGATCGATCGTAATATCGCCGTATTCGTAGGTCAGCCGGGCGAGCAGCCGTTCGTTCACCCAGTCCAGATCGAGCTTAGGGCGCAGGCGCGGGCTGATGATCCGGTCCGAGACGGCTTGCGCGATGACGACCTCTCCCATCCGCCTTAGTCCTGGAATGACCCGGTCCATGAACGGCTCGATCTGGGCGGGAGGGATGAGCACTTGCTTCGCCGATTTATAGGCGAACATCTTCTTCAGCTCATCCAACCTGCGCATGGTGGAATCGTCCACCCGGTATAAGACCGCATCCGCCGCCACATAGCCGTAGGTGTCCATGACCTGAACGCGGTCGAGCCCGTGAATATCGAGCTGGTAGCCGTCCCCGGCCGAAGGGTTGATCTGGAATTCCATCGGAAGGGGAGAATCGGCGATGACGATTCTCTCCGCTTCCCGCATCCCCTGCTCGAACCGGACGTTCGTTTGTTCGAACAAGGGGAGCAGCTCCTCCCAGGCCATCGGCGGAAGAATAAGAGCCCTATCCTGTTGCAAGGCGAAGGCGGCTCCGACATGGCGATAAGCTTCCCGATAAGCGGCCTCGCTCCGGGCGATGCTGATCAATCGGCGCACGATCGCCTCGTCTTCCGGACGGAAGAGGTGAACGCCCGGATCGTAAGTGAACAGCTTGGCGAAGGCATAGGGGAGCTGCTGCTCGATTTTGCCGAGGAAGTCCTTGATCTTCTGCACGATGTACAGCCGCTTGGGGCCTACCTTCATCTCTATGGCGAAGAGCGGGGACCGGCTGTGCTCCGAGACGATTCGGCAAGTGAACTCCGCGTCCAGGTAGACGGGCTCCGCAGCCAGCTCCCCAAGCTCCCCGGAGGAGGAGAGGGGGGTGTCGAATAACGAGATCATGTTCTTCGTGAACTGAATGTCGCGGCTGCTGAAGGCGGGGGGCTCCGCCGGACGGACGGCCGGCGCGCTCGTTTCTTGAGGCTCGCGCGCCAATTGCTCGTTATAAAGATGGATCAGGACGGCGGCGATATGCTTGCAGAAGTACTGCGAGTGACGGGCTTCGCAATCGCACCGCGCGTCTTCGATGCCGGAATCGTCCATGATGATTCGTACGGTATATCTCGCGCTGCCCCATACGTAAGCCTCGTACCTTCTGTCGGCCTCGTTGAAGTTCACCTCCATGACCCGGTGAGCTTCGTAATACTTGAGTCCTCGTTCATAAGCAATCTGGCCGCACAGCAGCTTGATCTGCTGAAGCGATAACGAACGGCTCATTCGGAGGTTCCTTCCTCGCCCGCTGAAATAAAGCGAATGTTATTAATATTTCATTATACCACAGAGTCGGTGGGATAAACGAAAGCGGCACCGGAGCGTACTCCCGCAAAATCGTATAGGACATTCCGTCTAGGAATTCCCATAACGGGTCCTTTAGGGCTATCGAATCAAAAGTTAGGTCTGTTGTATCATGGAAATAACTACCGAACAGGCAGGGAATCGGACAACATGGATAGAGCCAAACAGGGCGTTCTTCAGAATCTGCAAGATACCTATTGCGCAGCGCATAAGCTGAGCATCGCGATGGCCGATTGCCAGGGCAAGCCCTTGACGAGGCCTTCTCTGACCGAGAGCGGGGAGGCCTTGTCGCGCTTGATGCTCCAATTGGACGGGTGCGATATTTATGCCGCGCTGGAGAGACAGGCTCCTTACGTAAGGGAGATCCAGGCGGTGACGAGATACGATTACGGGACCTTCCTCAACATGAAATACATCGTCGCTCCTCTTAAGATTCCCGGCGAACCGAACGGAACGGTCTGGGCAGGACCATGGCTCGATGACGGATGGCGGGAATCCGAGCGATCGGGGGCGGATTCGTTCAGGGGGCTGGAACTGGGGCTTTCGATCTCTAACGCGCTCGAAGCCATTCCTTCGGCCCAAAGCTCGCATTCCTCCGAGATCATGAGCAGGATCGGGGAATTCGCGGAGGTGGCGGCGGCCGTTCTAAGGGATAGCGAGGAATCGGATCTCCGCGCCGCCCGCGAGTTGAGTCTTCTGCAGACGATGAACCGGTGGACTTCTTCCGCTGCCGACGCGAACGAAGAGGAAGCGCTGCGTCTGATGCTCCTGACGGCCGATTTCGAGGTTGCCGGATACGCTAGGAAAATGGAGCACGAACGGTTCGAGATCGTGTCCGCGATCGGCGAGGATCGGGGCTTGCTGCTCTTGGGACAGTCCTTTCATTCGGGGGAAGGCTGCCTGGGTCATGCCGCTCTGATCCGGAAAAGAACGATCTGGGAACAGGCCTCCGGCAAATCGGGAGGAGCTCTGTTCTCTCGATCCGGCTGCGAGCTGGAGTGGGCGGCGTGCTATCCGATCTTCGTCAAGGAGGAGGTGCAAGGCGTGCTCTTCGGCGGGATGGCAACGGCGCGGCGGCCGAGTCCGTTCGTTCTGGAGCTTGTGCAGAGCCTGGCTAACCATTGGGGGAGCCGCTTGCATGGCGCCGGGTTGCAGGCGACTCAGAAGCGGCAAGCGCTGCTGCTGTCGATGCTGAGCGAAATTCACCATTCCATCGACGCCATGCAGGATCCGAAACGAATTCTATCGATTATGGTGGAGTCGATGCATAAGCTGATCGGCGGCTCCTTCAGCGGAATCGTTCTATTCGGAGAGCCGGGGCGAACGGTAGAAGCCCAGGCGGTATCCAAGGGGCTAAGCTCGGAGCATGTCGCCCGCTATGCGGGAGAGCTCTCGGAACGTTACCTTCGTTTCGCATCCGGAGCGGGCGGACCGAAGGAGCGAAGCCCTTGCTATCGGAGGACTAGCTGGGGAGTGCCGGCGCTGGAGATTCCTCTCTACTATGGGAGCAGGGTCGCGGGGGTCCTGTCCGTCGGAATGCCGGATAGAAGGACCGAGGAGGTGGATCGGTTCTTCCTCTCTTCCCTGGCCATCATCGGGGAGATGAGATTGTTCGAGCTTTGGCAGCGGGAGGCGACTCCCAATCGAAGCAATCTCGAGCTGCTGGGCTATTCTCTCTCCTATTGGGATCCGGAAGGCTATCCCGTCCTTCTTAGGAACCGGGAGCTTCTGGACGCTCTATCGAGACGAATGGGCTTCGCTCCGGAGGCGAGGGAGCGTATCGATCAAGCCTATATGGTCAGTCGATATGAGACGAGCTTCCTATGGGAAACGATTCCTTGGCATGCCGATGCCATCGGGCTTCTGGAGGAGGCGAAGGCCGTGATCGAGCATCGCGGACAGGCGGATGCCTATCTCGCGTACGGTTACAGCCAGGAAGCGCAGGCTCTCGCCTTGGTTCTCAACCGGTCGCAGGCGGATTCGCCGATCGGGCCGGGGGGCGACTTGCAGTCCGTCGCTATCGGCGTGAGGGCGGCGTTCGAGGAGCTCCTGGAGGAGCAAGCTCCCAGCGTGAATCGGATTGCCATCGGTCCCGCGAGACTGCTTCGCGAGGACGAGGAGCGAAGTCTATCGTCCCTTACTCTGCGGGAGAGAGAGGTTCTGGAGCTTCTCATCCAGGGCTGTACGAATCAGGAGATCGCGGAGCATATGTTCATCAGCGCCCATACGGTAAAAAATCACCTGACGAAAATCTATACGAAGCTAGGCGTCGCGGACCGAACGTCCGCCATGGTCAAGCTGCTTAAGACCTGATACCGATAAAAAAGCCCTATTCCTAGAGGAAAGGCTTCCCATCCCGGAATCGAGGAAATAAGAAGGGACGAGGATAGGAAGCCGCGCCGCTTTATTTGCATAATTAATAAAGAAATGGAATTTGTACGGAAAGATGCGGCGTTCGAACTAGGACCTGCGGACGAGATGGAGGGGACAGCAAGTGCATCACGACACCATGTCTGAATATTTAGGCTTGTTCCTGGATGAATTGGACGAGCAGCTGCAAATTCTGGACGAACGTCTGCTGGAGCTCGAGAGGGATTCCGCTCAGCCGCACACGATAGGAACGATCTTTCGGGCGGCCCATACGCTGAAAGGGTCATCGGCGGCGATGGGGTTAATCCGGATCAAGGAGCTGACCCATCAGATGGAGAATATCTTCGATCTGATGCGAAGCGATCGGCTGTGCGTCAGCCAAGCGCTCATGAACGTGCTGTTCGATTGCGTGGACGAGATCAAGGCGATGAAGGGGGATATTCAAGAGGGCAGAGGGGAGAACGAGAGAGACATCGGCGAGCTGCTCGGCCGATTGACGCCGTTCTCGCTAGGCGAAGGCGCCGATGGGCGTCCGGCAGTCTCCGACGCCAAGAAAGAAGGCGGCGGCGCCGCGGGACCGGGAATCGCGATCGACGGCTTCCATAGCAAAGCGATTCTTCACGCATGGGAGAATGGCTTCCGCGCGCTGAGAATCAGAGCTCACTTTATGCCCGACGAGACCTTCGCGTACGCCAGGGCGCTCGTCGTGAACAACCTGATGCAGGAGCTGGGAGAGGTTATCGCCTCTTATCCGACGCCGGAGGAGCTGGCGGAATCCGATTCCCGGCACGCTTACGTCGAATTCCTTCTACTGACTTCGGAAGAGGAGCGAACGATCGGCCAGAGGCTGTCCCAGGTTTCCCAGATGGGCGAGTTTAACGTAACGGCCGTCGAACGCGCCGAGCTGGCCGCGGAGGAAGAGGAGCGCAAGCAAAGCGCTTCGGAGGCCTCCGCGCCGGGAGGGTCCGGCGCAAGCGCGGAAGCGAGATCGGCGAGAGGCGGCCAGACGGTCCGGGTCGACGTCGAGCGGCTGGAGAAGCTGCTTAATCTCGTGGGAGAGCTGCTGATCGATAACACGAGGCTGCACGAGGTTAGGAAAAGATTGAACGAGCAATTCGGCGAGCAGCCCGATATCAACGAGTTGGGGGATATCGCCCACCAGATCGACAAGGTGATCGGCGAGCTGCAGGACGGCATGATGAAGACGAGGATGCTGCCGATCGAGCAGCTGTTCAATCGCTTCCCCCGCATGATGCGGGACGTCGCCCAGCAGGTCGGCAAGGAGTTCGACTTCGTCATGGAAGGGAAGGAGACGGAGCTGGACCGGACGCTTATCGAGGAGATCGGCGATCCGATCATCCATATTCTCCGCAACTGCGCCGACCATGCGATCGAGCTTCCCGAGGAGCGCTTGCTTCTGGGCAAGCCGAGGCAGGGGAAGATCGTCCTCAAAGCCGCCCATCAAGACAATCATATCGTCATTACCATCTCCGACGACGGCAAGGGAATCGATCCGGCCAAGATCAAGGCCGCTTGCGTCGGCAAGGGCGTCATTACGCAGGCCGAGGCCGACAAGCTGTCCGATCACGAGGCCGTCCAGCTGATCTTCCGATCGGGGGTGTCCACCGCCCGGCAGGTGACGGACCTCTCGGGACGCGGCGTCGGCATGGATATCGTCCGGGCCCATATCGAGCGGCTGAACGGGTTGGTCGATATCGACACGAAGGTCGGGAGAGGAACGACCTTTACGATCAAGCTGCCGCTCACGCTGGCGATCATTCGTTCCTTGCTGGTAGGCGTCGGGGAGCATTCGTTCGCGCTTCCGCTCGTGAATGTCGTCGAGATCGTCCGGCTCGAGCCGGAGCAGCTGCAGAACCTGCAGGGACAGGAGGTATGCGTGATTCGGGGCTCCGTCTTCCCGCTGGTCCGGCTGGCGGACAAGCTCGGGCTTGGCGGCGCGAGAACCGAATCCGGCACGGAGGGAAGACCGCTGATCGTCATGATCGGAGTGGCGGAGAAACGGGTCTGTCTGGTCGTCGACCGGACGATCGGCAATCAGGAGATCGTGATCAAGTCGCTTGGAAGCTACGTCGGCCAGGTTCCTTATCTGGCGGGAGCCACCTTGCTCGGAGACGGCCGAGTCGGCTTGATCCTCGATGCCGCCGCTTTCTGCCGCGAGGATCATCTCGCCTTCCGGCAAGAAGAGCAGCATGCGGCTCATGCCGCCTCCGCGGAGCTCGAGGAGCAGTACGTGTCCTTCCGGATGGAACGGGAGCAATACGCGATCCGGGCCGGCAAGGTCAGGGAGATCATCACGGTGCCGCAGCTGTTCACGATCGCGGCGTCGCCCGGCGGGGTCATGGGAATGATCCAGCTGCGAGGCAGAACCGTTCCGGTGATCGATCTGAGCCGCGGACTTGGGCTTGCTTCGCGATCGCTAAAGGATTCGTCGAGAATTATCGTCATGGAGCTGGACGGCCGCGAGCTCGGGATATGGACGGACGAGATCGGGGAAATTCTCAAGATTCGCAAGAGCGAAGCGGAATCCGCGCTCGAGGTGCTTCCGTCCGTGCAGTCCGATTGGATCGAAGGAGTCTACCACGCCCGCGGGCAAATGATCATCCTGCTTGGAATCGATAAGAGGCCTCCGCGAATCGACGAGACTCTTACCTTAAGAGAGGCTTTGTTGTCTTACTAAATAGACTTCGAGAGTAAAACTATCAGGCACAAGGGGTGCGCCGCAATGAAGTTGACGATTCGCAAGAAGCTGCTTGGAAGTTTTATCGTCGTTCTGCTGCTAATGATCGTAATCACCTTAATCTCATTGAATCAAATGGATAGAATCGGAGACAACTCCAAGGAGATCAGGGACAGATGGATGCCGATCATGTCGAATATGTCGGACCTAACCACCAATGTTAACGAAGCGCAGAGACTCGTTCTTCAAATCACGATCGAGACCCAGCCCGACAAGGAAGCGGATTATAAGGAGAAGCTGGATTCCACTCTTGCTACGATAGATTCTATTCGCGAGAAGACGAAAGCTCAGGTAGCGGGGAGTCCGGAAGCGAAAGCGATTTACGATGCCTTCAGCGAAGAATACGAGATATTCGCCTCTAACATTCCGGACATTCTTGCCGCGGGAATGGGAGCGGAAGATATCTCGAACGCGAGAAGACTCGTAAGCGAGACTCAGGACAATTTCGAGAACGCGCAAGCGAAATTAGCGGAGCTCCAGGACAGCGCGTTCGAGGCCTCCAACACCGCCTCCGGCGACTCGGTGGACGCGGTCGAGTCCAGCCGCGGGACCGTGTTTGCGCTAAGCGCCGTCGCCATCGTGCTGGCGCTGCTTCTCGGTTTGTGGATCTCGCAGTTGATCTCCTCCCCGCTTCGCAAGATCGCCGGCCTGCTCTCCAAGGTAGCGACGGGCGATTTGACGGAGAAGTCCACGCTTCGCCTCAAGGACGAGATCGGCCAAGTATCCGACTCCGTCAACGGAATGATCGACAACCTGCGCACGCTGGCGGGCAATGTCTCCAGCTCCTCCCATAGCGTGGCGGCCGCCTCGGAACAGATCTCGGGCTCGTCCCAAGAGATCTCGAGCAGCGTCATGGACCAGGCTCGCAACGTGCAGAGCATCAACGAGCTGATCCGCGAGCTGTCCAGGGCGATCGATTCGGTCGCCAGAAGCGCGGAAGAAGCCGCGTCTCTCTCCGATAACACGCGTCAGGGAGCGATCGAAGGAGGCAAGGTGGTCGGAGAGTCCCTTCAGGCCATGGATCAAGTGGGAGAAGTGATGGCTCACCTGAGAGAAGATTCGGACAAGATCGGCGACATTCTCGAAGTCATCGCCGACATCGCCGAGCAGACGAACCTCCTGGCCTTGAACGCGGCCATCGAGGCCGCGAGAGCGGGAGAGCAGGGCCGCGGGTTCGCCGTCGTCGCGGACGAGGTGCGCAAGCTGGCGGAGAGAAGCTCGGCGGCGACGAAGCAGATCGGAGCCATCATCAAGGGCATGCAGGGCAATACGATTCAAAGCGTCGAGGCGGTGGAGAAAGCGATACTTCTGTCGCGGCGTACCGGAGAGGCGCTTGACGGCATCATCTCCAGCGCGAACGAGACGGCCCAGCAGGTGGCGGAGATCGCGGCCGCGAGCGAGGAGCAATCGGCTCAATCCGAGGACGTCCTGCAATCGATCGAGACGATCGCGGCGGCCAGCGACCAGGTAGCGGCGGCTTCCGAGCAGACGTCCGCCTCGACGGTATCCCTGGCCCAATTGGCGGAAGAGCTTCAGAAAAACGCGATGGCATTCAAACTGTAAGCGGAGAGCGGGGGGACGGCAATGAGCGAAACGATGGACCAATATGTGAAGCTGGAGGTTGCCGGACAACGGTACGCGATTCGGATCGAGGAGATCGGCGAGATCATTAAGCCTCAGCATGTCACGAAAATCCCCGGCAGCAAGTCCCACATCCTTGGGGTTACGAACGTGCGAGGGAATATGGTGCCGATCGTCAGTTTGAGGCATCAGCTCGGAATGGGGGAGATCGAATTCACCTCCAAGGCGAGAATCGTCGTCGCCAATTACCGGGGAGAGCTGGTCGGCGTGAAAGTGGACGGAGTATCCCAGGTCGTCACGCTGAGCTCGATTCAGCCTGCCGAAGAAGCGCAGGCGCGCAAGGAAGGCTTTAATTGCGAAGCCATCGGGCATTCGGACGAAGGGCTGGTCGGCATCTTGAGCTTGTCCAGCATCTTGGAGGGACAAGCATGGCACGAATCCTGATCGCGGACGATGCTCCTATCATGAGAGAGCTTCTGGCCAGCCTCTTGATCAAGGGAGGGCATGAGATCGCGGCGGAAGCCCGCAACGGCTTGGAAGCGGTCGAGCTCTACCTACGGCATCGGCCGGAGTTGATCACGATGGACATCACGATGCCGGTCATGGACGGAATTACCGCCATTCGGCACATCCGGGAGAAGGATCCGAGCGCGAAAATCGTTATCTTCTCCTCGCTCGGCCAGCAGAACATGATCGCGGACGCGATACGCGCGGGCGCATGGGACTTCGTTGCCAAGCCGTTCTACGAGAGCCGGGTGCTCGATGTCGTCTCGAAGGCGTTGGCCATTCCTTCCTTGACCGGCGAAACCGGCGAATCCTAAATAGAAGCAGCCATTCCCCGCACGCCGTGCGGAGAATGGCTGCTGTTTTTTTGCCGTCGCCGCCCAAGCGGGAATAAAAACTTACCAATTCAACCATATTAACGCCATACCCGCACGAGAGAAGGTTGGGACCGTCATGCAAGCAATGAGTCAAAACCAGCTTGCGGCGGCGGTCTTCCTTTTTCAGTTGGGGAGCTCGCCGCTGTTTCTTCTCGCCGGAGCGGCCAAGGGGGATGCTTGGATCGCGGTATTCATCGGCATGCTGGCCGGAGGACTGCTGCTGTTGTCGGCTACGCTTCCTATTTTTCGCAAGGAACCGAACCTCACCTTGATCGAGCTTCTGCCGAAGTATTTCGGCCGCATACTCGGGACGACGGTCGCGTTGGCTTACGTGCTCTACTTCTCTTATAAATCCGTTCGCAACGTAAGGGAGTTCGGCGATCTGCTCAATACGTTTCTGCTGCCGAATACCCCCCTTGCTTTTCTGCTGCTCGTGGCCGTGCTATTGTCCGCTTATGCCGTGTACCACGGCGTTGAAGTGTTCTTTCGCCTGATGGAGTTCCTGTTCCCTTGGATCATTCTCTTCTACGTATTCCTTTTCTCCTTCGCCTTTATGTCCAATGCGGTTCACCCGGAGAATTTGGAACCGGTTCTGGAGCATGGACTGAAGCCCGTCGTTCTCGCCGCCCTGCCCGAGCTCGTCTCGTTCCCGTTCGGCGAGATGGTACTGTTTCTGATGTTCTGGCGGTATACCGAATCCGTTCCGAAGACCGTTCGAACGACGCTGTTGTCCTTTGCGGGCGCCGGAATTTTTCTCGTTATTACGAACGCCATCATCCTCGCGGTTCTTGGCAAGCTCAGCTTCTTCGCCGTCATTCCGTTGCTGCAGGTGACCAATCTCGTACGGGTGGCAGGCATCGTGGAGAGAATGGATCCCGTCGTCCTGCTGCTCCTGTTCACGGGGGTCTATCTGAAGCAGACGGCTTATTATCTCGGGGCCGTGCTCGCTCTCTCGCAGGTGCTGGGCCGCCAATGGAGGCGCTGCATCCTTCCGATCGGCTTGCTCATCTTCGTCGGCTCGCTGGCTTTCCGCAGCTATATGGAACAAGTGAGAATCGGGTTTAAGCTGAACCTGAACTATCATTTTCCGATCTTCCAGATCGTCATCCCCTTTATCCTGCTTGCCGTTATTCTCCTACGATCTCCCCAATCCCGAAGAGCGGAGGACTAACCCATGAGATGGTTCGGGCATATGCTTCCCTTCTTCCGGCGGTCCGGCCGCGCGAAGCGCCGGGATTCGGCGTCCGGATCCAGGCAAGGTCCGAGGGACTCCGAAGACTTGACCGCGTCGTTGTCCCGCAGCTTAAAGAAGAATCTCTCCCGCATCCGCTCCCTGTTCGGAGACAGCGCCGACCTGACGGTAAGAGAGCTCGGCGGGAGGCCGGGAGACAGCGAAGTCTCGGTCCTCTATCTGGAGAGCATCGTCGACAGCGACTTCGTGAACCGGTACGTGATGACGCCGCTCGTCGAATGGACGGTAGGGCGCCTTCACGGCGATCGGATCTCCCGCCTCCGCGAAACGCTCCCGGTCGGCCGTCTCGTCGAGATGGACAAGATGGGGGACCTTCTGACCCATATCTTGAATGGGTATACGATCGTGCTCGTCGACGGAACTCCCATGGGATTCGCCGCGTCGACGACCGGAGGGGAGAGAAGATCGGTCGAGGAGCCGAGCTCCCAGACGGTGACGAGAGGGCCGAAGGAGAGCTTCACCGAGAGCATACTCACCAATATGACGCTGTTGCGCCGCCGCATCAAAACGCCCGACCTTCGGGTGGAAAGCTTCACGATCGGCCGCCAGACGAGAACCTTCGTCAATATTCTATATATCGATGGAATCGTGCTCGAGAAGCCCTTGACGGAGGTTCGGGATCGGCTGTCGCGAATAGACGTCGACAGCATTCTCGACAGCGGCTACGTGGAAGAGTACATCCAGGACGAGCTCTGGACGCCGTTCCCCCTGATGCAGAATTCGGAGCGTCCGGATGCCGTGGCGGCGGGCCTGCTCGAAGGGCAGATAGCGATCGTCGTCGACGGAAGCCCCTTCGTGCTGCTCGCTCCCACGACGTTCGTGAAGTTCTTCCAATCGAGCGAGGATTACTATCAACGGTACGATATCGCTTCTTTTCTGCGGATCATCCGGTACATCTCCTTCCTCGTCTCCATTCTGCTGCCGTCTCTCTATATCGCGGTGACGACCTTCCATCAAGAGATGCTGCCGACTCCGCTGCTGATCAGCCTCGCGTCGCAGCGGGAAGGCATTCCCTTCCCGGCGCTTGTCGAAGCCTTGCTCATGGAGCTTACCTTCGAGGTCCTCCGGGAGGCCGGGGTTCGAATGCCGCGGGTCGTCGGATCCGCGATCTCGATCGTCGGCGCACTCGTGCTCGGCCAAGCGGCCGTACAGGCCGGATTGGTGTCCGCGGCGATGATCATCGTCGTGTCCTTCACGGCCATCGCGAACTTCGTTATCCCTTCGACGAACATGTCCTCGGGCGCGCGGCTGATCCGCTTCGTCTTGATGCTCCTCGCGGGAACCTTGGGCCTGTTCGGGATCATGTCCGGCCTTATGGTTCTGCTCATCCATCTCGTCAGCTTGAAGTCTTTCGGCGTCCCGTACATGACGCCGCTCGCTCCTATCGTCTGGGGCAACATGAAGGACGTGTGGGTGCGCGTGCCTTGGCCGCTGATGAAGACGCGCCCAATCGCTCATTTTCAGCGCAACAAGATAAGACAGGGCAATTCGTTCGCCGTTCCCTCGAAACACGACCGGAAGAAGGGGGAGAAGAGTCCGTGACGCAGACCGTAACGAAGCTTCAATGCGCCGCGCTCGTCATGACGACCATCTTGCCGACGGCCGTCCTGATCTTGCCGAAGACGGTCATGAATTCCGTCGCGCAGGATGCCTGGATCTCGCTCTTGGTTTCCACCCTCGGCGGCGTTGTCGCCGCCTTCGCTTTAGGGCGCTTCGCGGCCGGGACCAAGGGCGGGGTTCCGTTTCAGAAGGGGCTGGGCGAGTCGACGGGCCGGGTGCTGGCCGCTCTGGCGGGACTCGCGCTCGCGGCGTATTACTTCTCGATCGCCTCGACTGCCTTGCACGAGTTCATCACCTTCATCTCCGCGGAGATGCTGGAGTATACGCCCAAGATCGTCCTCAAAGGGGCCGCCGTTCTCGTCTTGATGTACATAGCGGCCAAGGGCATCGAGCCGATCGCGAGAATCTCCGTGCTGCTTATGCTGACGAGCTTTCCCCTCTTGGCTCTCTCGGTCCTCTTGACCATAAGCAAGATGACGTGGCGACAAATCGAGCCCGTCGGGGAACACTCTTGGACAACCATTGCGCTCGGGGGAGTTACGCCGCTGGGATGGTTCTCCGAAGTGGCGATCGTTCTTCTCGTCGCTCCCTATATGATTCGCCCGAAGGAGGCCGTCAAGGGAGCGGTGTGGGGGGTCCTCCTCACGGGCACGGAGCTCATCGTGATGGTTCTCCAGTCCCTGTTCGTCTTCGGTCCGAATCTCGTGAGGTCGATGGAGTACTCGATGGTCGATTTGGTAGGGCTCATCGAGGTGGGCAATTTCGTCGAACGGGTGGAAGTATTCTTTATCACTTTCTGGATGTCGACCGTCTTCCTTAAGCTCGGGATCTTCCTGTTCGGAACGATTCATCTTCTGGAGACGACCTTGAAGCTGCCATTCGACCGTTCGCCGCTGCTTCTGGGGGTAGGCCTGCTCCTGTGGGCGGATACTTCCTACAATTGGCCGCATGACATGAATCAGGACCTCACCACGGGCATCACTACCGCCATGCTGCTGGTCTGCAATCTTCTGTTTCCCTTGGCGCTGGCCGTCCTCGGCCGGCTCATGAGGGCGAACAAGCAAGCCGAAGGGGGCGCCGACGCGTGAAAAAATGGGGCAAGCTGCTGGCCGCGCTCCTGCTTCTGGGGTTAACGACGGGGTGTTGGGACCGGACCGAGCTGAACGAGCTCTCGATCACTTCCGCAACGGCGGTGGATCGCCAGGGGGACCAGTGGATCGTCTCCTACCAGGTGCTGATCCCCTCCGTCGTATCCGGAGCGCTCGGCCCGATGAAGGGAGGCGCCAAGCTTCCCATTACGGTCTACTCCACGGAAGGCCCGACCATTCGGGAAGCCATCTATCAGAGCGCGCTAGAAAGTCCGCGCACCTTGTTCTTCTCCCACAACCGGGTGATGATCGTAGGGGAAGAGCTGGCCAAGAACGGGCTGGACGAGCTGATCGACGTTTATTTGCGCAATTCCGATTCCCGGGAGACGGTCGCGGTCCTGATCACGAAAGGCGAAGGACGCAAGATTCTTGAACAGCTCCTGCAGATCCAGATCATCCCCGGCGACGGAATCCGGGAGACGATGAGGACCGAGAGGAAAAATTTCTCCGTTCTGCCCTACGTCAACATGTACAAGCTGGCCATGGAGCTGACCTCGGAAGCGAGGAACGCCGTCATTCCCGAGATCTTCATTTCGGGCGGAGAACCCGTCACTTCTTCGGATCAGATGAACAAGACGACCATGTCCTCCAAGCTGAAGCTCGGAAGACTGGCCGTTCTCAAGGAAGGCAAGCTGAAAGGCTGGCTGAAGGCGGAGCAATCGCTGGGAGCAAACTTTCTGAGGGACGAGGTGAAGAGAACCGTCTTGTCCACCGGCTGCGGGGACGAGGGAGGCAAAAACCAATCGGCGATCAAGATCTTGAATTCCAAGACCAAGGTCAAGCCCGTCATCCGAGGAGAGAATGAGCCGATTCGAATGATAGTCGACGTCAAGGCGGAGGGGACATTGCTGGAGACTCGCTGCAAGATCGATCTGGACAAGCCGGAGGTCATAAGCAAGCTGGAGAAGCAAATGGAAGGGGAGATTCTTGCGATTATTAGGGACGGGTTCAAGGAGACGCAGAAGCTGAAGGCGGACATCGTCGGCTTCGCGGATCTCGTTCATCGGAAATACCCGAAGCGATGGCACGAGATGAAGTCCGATTGGCCCGAAGAGTATTCGCGGATAAAGCTGGAGACGCACGTGGATTTTACGCTCAAGAGATTGGGGCTCACGAGCAAATCTTTCACGAAGATGTTCGAGCAGGTGGAGGACGAGAAGAAATGAAGCTGCTGATGATACTGGCCGCGTTCGCGGCCGTTCTCTTCCGGGGCTGGACGAGAAGCGGCAACGAAGACGGGAAGGGCAAAGAGAAGGCGCTGTATACGGTTTTTGTCGTATACAGCGCCTACATCGTCTTGGCGGGGACGCGCCCCTGGCCATTGCTGACTCCGGTGAGACTGTTCCGGGCCTTCTTCGTCCCGCTTGGAAGATGGCTCGAGTGGGCGTTGGCCGGCGGATGAAGCCGTTACTTCAGGGCTACGACATGAACGAGCTGAGGAGAAGCGATCACTTTGATGATTCCTCTCGACTTGTCGTATTCCAGCTTGCCGGAGCCCGCTTCCGCATGCGCGGAAGACCCCAGCACGTAGAACATATCGTCCGCAAGCGTCCGGATGCAGACGTCGCGTTCCGGTTTTTCTAAGTCGTTCCATTCCTCCGGGGTCATCTCGAACGTCTCGTAGCAATCGGGAATGTCCTCGAGCGCGCGGGACAGTTCGTCAAGAATCTCGTCGTAAGGCCGCGAATAGCGGATCGTCATGGCAAACACTTCCTCTCATCGACTCATTATACCTTATTAGCCGGATTTTAAGACGTGAAGGCGGTCAAGTCAAATAAGGCTTCGCTTTTTAACGGTCGGCAAATCCGCTATAATAGGTGAGTTGCGAAGTTCGGAACGGACCTACTCACCAGGAGATGATGTTATGACGACAGGACAACGATGGAGAGCGTTCTTCTCCAAGCCGTTCGTCTTCTTTACCGTTCTTATGGCTCTCAAAATCTATCTAGCGCACTTCGTTATCTTCGAGAACGAGAATGCGCTTATGCCTCTGGTAACCGGTCTGCCCGCGATATGGTTCGTCTTCTGCCTGGTCGAGCTGGTCTTCCCGAAGAGGAAGCTGGGCGCCTACGCGATCGCCAATCTCTTAATGACAAGCGTTTACTTCGCCGTCATCATGTACTACAAGTATTTCGGCGTTATCGTCACCTATCATGCGCTTTCTCAGGTGAATCAGGTGACCGAGGTCAAAGGCAGCGTCTTCTCTCTCATGCACCCTTACTTCCTGCTTATTTATGTGGACATCGTTCTTATTTTCATAGCGTTGATTTCGAGCAAAAAGATGCGAGCCTGGGGAAGGAACGCGGCGGTACGCGAGCGGAGCCGTTACTTCGTCTCGATCGGAGTTCTCTCCTTGATCGCTTGCTTCTGCACCGTATGGCCGAATCGGGACAGCATGAACGAGATCGTGCAAGCCCGCGGCATGGGCATTCTGAATTACGAGGTTTACGTGGCCTTCGCGGCTTCGAAGGACGAGCCGGTCGATGCCGCCTCGATCACGCCGGAGTCGGTCGCGCAGCTGAAGGGCGTTCAGGAGCCGGAGGTTCCCGCCTATTGGGGAGCTGCCGAAGGCAAGAACGTCATCGTCATCCAGCTTGAAGCGTTCCAGAACTTCCTTATCGGCCTCGATATCGACGGGCAGGAGATCACTCCTAACCTGAACAAGCTGGCCGGGGAGAGCCTCTACTTCAATCGCTTCTTCCAACAGGCGGGCCAAGGGAATACGTCGGATGCCGAATTCGTCGTGAACACGTCCTTCCTGATTCCGCCGAACGGAGCGGCTTCCCAGGTATACGCGGACAAGGAGCTCCCGAGCATGCCCCGGACGTTCGGGGAGCACGGCTACGACACGGCTACCTTCCACACGAATGATGTGGAGTTCTGGAACCGCAAGGAGCTGTACAAGGCTCTGGATTGGGACCGTTACTATGACGACGAGTTTTTCGGGGACGAGGATACGGTCATGTTCGCCGCTTCGGACGAAGTGCTTTACGCGAAAACGGCGGACGAGCTCGCGAAGATGCAGGCGACCGGCAAGCCGTTCTATACCCAGGTCATCTCGATGTCCGCGCATCACCCGTTCAATCTGCCGCACCGCAAGTCGAAGATGGAGCTTCCGGAACGATACGAGGATACCTTGGTCGGCCATTACATCGAAGCCCAGAATTACGCGGACTGGGCGCTCGGGCAATTCATCGAGAAGCTGAAGGCGAACGGCGTGTGGGACAACAGCCTGATCGTCATTTACGGCGACCATCAGGGGCTGCCGATTTATTCTCTCACCTCGGACGAGAAGAAGCTGATGAAAGAGATCTACGGCCGGGAGTATAAGGTTCAGGATATGATGAACATCCCGCTTATTCTCAAGCTTCCGGCGCCGGCGCCGGGCGAACCCGCGGCGGAGCCGAAGGTGCTCGAGCAGCTGGGCGGCCAGTCCGACCTGTTCCCGACGATCGCGAACCTGGCGGGCATTCCGCTGAACGATCACGTCGTCTTCGGACAGGATATCCTGAACCAGACGAGCAACGTGCTTCCGCAGCGCTATTATCTTCCTTCGGGCTCGTTCATGAACGACGAGGGCGTGTTCGTTCCCGGCAAGGGCTTCGGGGACGGAGAGTTCGAGTCGTTCTCCGGGGAAAAGGGCGAAGGCGGCGACTTGCAGCAGTATGAGCAAGCGCTGGAGCTGCTCAGCATGTCGGACGCGTACGTCCGCTCGCTTCCGAAGCACCAATAACAGCTTCGCTAAGACCAAGGCCGTCCCATACTGGGACGGCCTTGTTTATTTGTATGGGGCAAGCCTTGATAGGTACGCGGTTCACCTTTAACGGAAGTGACGGCCGTTAAATGGGCAAGGAACGGCACCATTCGATTCTAACGGAAATACGAGCCCTTATTTTGATCAAGACGCCTGTTTTCGGGCCATTTCCCTCAAAATAGCGTCGCTCATTTCCGTTAGATACCAATTTTGCGATTATTCGACGGGATAAGGGCTGTCGTTTCCGTTAGAAGTTACTTCAGCAGTAATGCCGGGAGCCAGGCGGTCTTTTTTCTTGGTCCATAGCAGCGAAGCCCCGTCGCGTCGAGCTCTGTCGCGTAAGGCTGGCTCGTCCACCTAGCGGTCCCGCTCATGCTCATGGGCGAGCCCTTGCACTTCGCAAGGATAATCGGCGGAGGTCCGACATACTCTATTCCTGCGCGGATTGCGCGGGTGAATCTCGACATGTTCGATCTGCATCCTTGCATCCCAGTATCCTTGCATCCCAGTATCCTTGCGTCCCAGCATCCGCCATGCATCCTGCGAATTCAGGCCCGAATGAACAGCTTGCGGTAGTGCTGCTTGATCTCTTCTTTGGTGAAGCCGAGGTCGCCTTTCATCTGCAGGTAACCGACCGGATTCAGAGAGCAAAGAATCGTATGCGAGAGGAAAGCGGGGCAATCCGCCTCGTCCTCGCCGCGGAGTCTCTCTTCGACTAGCGAGGAGAGGGCGTTCTTCAGGTGAAGATAGATCGGCGAACGGAAGAAGGCCGTCGTATCCTTCTCGCTCATATACACGTTGTGCAGAGGGATCAAGAGCTGCGACTTCGCGTCGATGAAGTCCACCAGGTGATCCAGGAGCGCGCCGAATCGCTCTTCGGTCGGCGCTTCCTTAAGCTTCTCGAGAGTGGCGTCGATATCCTCGACGAGCGCGTTGGCCGTATCCTCCATCAAGTCGGAGCATAATTCCCCTTTGTGGGCATAGCGGCGATACAAAGTGCCCTGGCCGATTCCCGCGGTCTTGGCGATCTGGTGCATGCTCACTTCGTTCACTCCGTAGGTATCGAACAAGGTCTTGGCCGTCTGCAAAATAAGCTTGCGATTATCCGAGGCGTCAGCTCGTTCCCGGCATCTCATGCGTCCCCCTCCTTCAAGGCAGCTAAAATTTAACAAAGCGAGTTATTGACATGCGGACAATTGTCCGCTAACATCGAATCTAAACGGACAATTGTCCGCATATAGAAAGGCATGCCGTCTGACGGAAATCCTACGTCCTTATTTTAGCTTGATTGCGTCAAAGCGGTCAACGAATCGTAAACCGAGGATTTTCCCCGTCGGCAAGCTTATCTTAAGGGAGAGTGGTTGGAAACCATGTCAGCGCAAGTCAAGCAAGCCAGTCCGGGGTCATCCGGCTCGATTCGCTCTTTACTCGGACCTCTCGTGGCGATCATCGTCGGTCTGTTTATGGTCATCCTGGACGGAACGGCGGTCAACGTCGCCATCCCCAAACTGCAGGAGGAATTCAACGGCTCGCTATCGCTCGTTCAATGGACGGTTACCGGATACGCGCTCGCGCAGGCGGCGATCATTCCGCTGGCCGGATGGCTGTCCGATCGGTTCGGCGCCAAGAGAATCTTCCTGATCTCGGTCGGCTTGTTCACGATCGGATCTCTGCTCTGCGCATTGGCGAATACCGCGGAGCTTCTGATCCTGTTCCGCGTTCTTCAAGGGCTCGGCGGCGGAGTCGTCATGCCGATCGCCATGGCGTTCGTCTACCGCCTGTCGCCGCCGGATAAGGTCGGGGTGGTCATGGGGATGATGGGCATCCCGATTCTGCTCGCTCCGGCGCTAGGTCCGGTTCTGGCCGGCTGGCTCGTCGATTACGTCACTTGGAACTGGATCTTCCTGATTAACCTGCCGATCGGCGTGATCGCCGTTCTGATCGGAATTCGCACCCTGCCTAATATCGATCGGCAGTCGGTCGCCTCGCTGGACCTGCTCGGAATGATCCTGGCTCCGCTTGCTTTCGCTGCCTTGTCCTACGGGGTAACGGAAGGGGCTACGAGCTGGACGGAGCCTAAGACCCTCATCGGCATCGCAGTCGGGGTCGTCGCCCTGATCGCTTTCGTGATCGTCGAGCTCCGGCATAAGAATCCGCTGCTTGAGCTGCGGGTGTTCGCATCCGGCAACTTCTCGAGAGGGATCATCGTGCAATGGGTATCCCAGTTCGCGTTGTTCGGATCGTTTTTCCTCGTCCCTATCTTCCTCCAGACGGCCAAAGGCTATTCGGCTTTCGAAACCGGGCTGATCATGCTTCCTCAGGCGATCGCCTCCGGGATCTTCATGCCGATCGGCGGGAAGCTGTCCGACCGCTTCGGGGCGCGTCCGCTCGTGTTGTCCGGCATGACGCTGGTTGTGCTCGCGGCGTTCTTCTTGTCCCGAGTCGAAGCCTCCGACGGAATCATCTCGGTTATGCTTCCGCTTGCCCTGCTGGGCGCGGGAATGGGCTTGTTCATGATGCCGCTCAATACGCATCTGATTCAATCCGCCCCGCAGAACCTGGTAGGCCGCGTCACCTCGATGACGAACGCCTTCCAGCAGGTCGTTTCTTCGCTGGCGATAGCCACCCTGACGACGATCTCCGGCAACAGGATGAAGGATCTGCTCGTCGAGGCTCAGAAGCCGGCGCCGGGCGTGGAAGAATGGACTTCGGCTTTTAATTACACCTTCTTTATCCTTCTCTTTATCGGGGTCGCGGGAGTCGTGCTCGGCCTCATGCTCCGCAGGCCGAAGGTAGACCCGAACGCCGAGAAGTCCGCCGAGATTCATATGATGGTCGGATGAGATAAACCCCATAGAAATTGGTCGACCCCTGCCAGGATATCCTGCAGGGGTCTGATTATAAGTATAAGCGCAACCGCGCGATCTTTCCTGAATCACTTCACGAAGACAACGATAGCCCTACCTCTCGATCGTTCTTGCGGTTCCGAGACCGCTCCAGTTGAGAATTCGCGTTCCTTCCAGCAGCCGATTGTAATCAAGGATGTTGTGTTGGGGAAAGGGAGGAGTGTCAATCACCCAATTAGAGGAAACATCTGAGGGTCACACTTAACATAATCCCTTATTATACAGGCCTTCTATTGAGTTGTCAACAATGTCTTGGGCAGCGAAGCCTTTACAACCGTGCCTTGCCCGGGAGCGGACTCGACTTGAGCAACCCCGCCGACGCCTCTGGCCCTCTCCTCCATGCTGAACAAGCCGACCCCTTGCCTCTCCGGGAGCGGCACGAAGCCGACTCCGTCATCCTCGATTCGGGCATGGATGGCCGAATCCGTCTCCCATACCTCCACCCGGGCTTCCAGCACTTTGGCGTATTTGCCGATATTGGTCAGCGCCTCCTGCACGATGCGGTACAAGGCGGTCTCGATCTGGCGATCGAACCGGGCGGACAGCTTGCAGGACAGGCGAACCTGGATCCCGTAATGCTGCGTGAACAGCTCGGCGTAGCTGCGAAGCGCCGGGGCGACCCCGAGATCGTCAAGCACGGATGGCCGAAGCTCCCAAGCCAGGCCCCTTACGTCTTGAATGAGCGACGATACGTCCTGGCGGATGTTCGTCAGCTCTGGAGAGTGTCCGGGCTCCGCCAACAGCCGGTCGAGCTGGATCGCGAGCCCGAAGAGGCTCTGGCCGATCCCGTCGTGAAGCTCGCGGGAGAACCGCTTGCGCTCTTCCTCCTGAATGCGCATGACGCGGGTCATCATCCGTTTAAGCTCGGCTTCGGCGTTCTTAAGAGGGGTTACCTCGTTGCGGATGGCCAGGAATTGATACGGCTCCCCGTTCTTGTCGAGGAACGGGACGATGGTCGTGTACACCCAATAGTAAGATCCGTCCTTCGCTTTGTTGCGCAGCTCGCCTCTCCAGACGCGGCCGGACAGAATCGTCTCCCACAGCTCGCGGAAAAACTCTTTGCCATGATAGCCCGAGTTGACGATCCGATGATCGCGGCCGATCAGCTCGGCCCGGCCGTACTGCGAGATCTCGCAGAACTTGTCGTTCACGTATTGGATTTTGCCCCGCCGATCCGTTACCGCCACGATGGACGATTCGTCCAGAGCCAGCTTCAGCTGGGTAAGGTGCTTGAGCATCTCCTTCAGGTCTTCCCTCGCCAGCTCTTCGGAAGGGTCGTTCAGCTGTTCGAGCAGCTCGCTCGCCTTGCGTCCGATCGGATTAGGAGTCAAAGTTAAGCAGTCCCTTCTTCAGCGCGTATTTGACGAGATCGGGCCTGGTGCGAAGGCCTAGCTTCTCCATGACATGGGATTTATGCGTCTCGACGGTCTTTACGCTGATGATGAGATTCTCGGCGATTTCTTTATTGGAATATCCCTTCGCGATCCAGCCGAGCACCTGCTTCTCCCGATCGGACAGGGATTCGTAGGAGTCCGAGTTGTCCCCGTGCTTGATCCGCTCCATATATTCGTTCATGAGCCGTTTGGTCGCGGTGGGGTACAGATAGGCATTGCCCGAATAGACCGACTCGATCGCGGACAGCAGCTCCTCGTGAGGGGCGCTCTTGAGAACGTAGCCGGAGGCGCCGGCATGAATCGCCCTGAACAAATATTCATCGTCGTCGTGCATAGACAGAACAAGGACGCTGGTGTCCGGCAGCAGCTTCTTAAGCTCCGCGGTCGCGCTCAGGCCGTCCCGTCCGTGGGGCATGCTGAGGTCCATAAGGACGACATCCGGCTTTAAATCCGCCGCCAAGCGAATCGCTTCGTCGCCGTCGGCGGCATCTCCTACGACCGTCAGGCCGCTCTTGGCGTTCAGAAGCATGCGCAGCCCGGATCGTACGACGGCGTGGTCGTCCACAAGCAGGATTCGAATCAAAGAATTTCCTCCAATCGGTTCCTCTCTATCCCTATCATATCAATTATCGGGTGCCCTGACGACCGCGTTTTCCGCTTCGGATTCCGCTTCCTCCGCCCACTGTCCGAGCATCGCCGCGGCTAATTGCGTACGTTGTAGCTGCTCCTTCGAGAAGCTCCTCTCCTCGCGGGCACCCGCCAGCAGCACCCCTTCCGGGACGTCCTTCACCAGAATCGGACAGGCGATCGCGGATACCAGCTGCTCGACGTGCATAAGCGCCGATTCCTCTCTCTGCTTGCCTCCGTTCGGATGCTCTTTATCGATGATCAGCGATCTCCCGATTCTCGGAACCGCGCCTTCGATCCCTCTTCCTATTCTTATGGACAAGGAACGGAATCTCTCGTCCCGGCAACCCGAGGCGGCCCACCACTCCCACTGGCGATCGCGGGCTCTCTTCCAGGACACCGCCGCGACGTCGACTTCAAGCAGCTCCCGGAGGACGGACAGCTCCTTCTCGACGGCTTCTCTTGCCAATTCCATTGCGCTCACCCCGTTTCAACGGTTTGCCTTCATTTTAAGGTTTCCGAATCGGACTGTAAGTCGGGGAATTCCCTTATTTTCGCCTCAGGCCCGCACCGGGGAACCTCCTATGAGAAATTAAGGAATTCTTCCGCCGGAATTCAGGATTCCCCCCGATGGGAGACCCTCGGCGCCGGGGGTATGATGGAATCAAGAAGAAGGGAGAGGAAAAACCATGATGAACTGGCTCAGAAACAATAAGATCGCAGCTGGCTTGATGGTATTGGTAAGATTCTATCTGGGGTGGAAATGGCTCGACGCGGGGTGGCACAAGATCACTTCGGCGGACGGCTTCCATGCGGGAGGTTTCCTGGGCAACGCGATCAAGAATCCCGTGCTCGAGACCGGAACGCAGGACGCGCTGTATCCGAACTACGTTTACTTCCTTAAGCACTTCGCCGTCCCGAACGGGAAGCTGTTCGACTTCTTGATCCCTTGGGGCGAATTCCTGGTCGGACTCGGCCTGATCCTCGGGGCTCTGACGACCGCGGCGGCCTTCTTCGGAGTGCTGATGAACTTCATGTTCCTGCTCGCGGGAACCGTATCGAGCAACCCTTGGCTTATCCTGTTCGGAATGATAACGATGGTTGCCGGCGCTAACGCGGGACGATTCGGCGTCGACTACTACCTGCTGCCGTACCTGAAGAAAGCGACCGCCCACCTCTTCCATAAGAAAAAGGGGCAACGGCCGACGACCCCGGACACCCCGACGACCCCGGTCGGACACCATGGGGCGGCGAGCTAACCCGAACGGCGAATGATCATAGAACGACGAGAGACGGACGGCAGAATTGCCGCTCCGTCTCTTTTTTTGTTCCCTTCCGGCGGGCTTCGACTTCTTCGGCATCCCGTTTCTTCTATAATAAAGCCAAATCAAGCAAGAGGAGGCGTGGTCCTTAAATGGTTCGATTCGCCGCGGTGCTGCGCGAGCTTAGAGGCTGGCTGTTGTCGTTCCCGATTATCCGGCTGCTGGTTCCTTACACCTTGCATCTGTTGTTCGGAGGGCTTGCGGTACTGTTCGTAAGGGAGCTGTTATACGAGGCGGTTTCTTACGACGGCTACGATACGCTAAATTTGCTGTTCAACACCATTCCGCTCTATCTTGCCGCTTACTACGGCTTTTTCGCGGGGATTTGGCTTGCGCTGGTATCTCCGGGGCTCCGGTATTTGCCTTACGCGTTCTGGGGCTACGCTTTTCTGGCCTTGTTTCCGTTCCACGACCTGGGTTTGTACGACTTTGTCAGCACCGTTCTCTACGGAGTCGGGGGAGCCCTGCTCTATCGATTCGTCTCCTCGCCCGCTTCCGGCGCGAGCTCCAAAGGAACCTCCGTTTGAGAAAAGGAGCGCCGCTTAAGGATGAATGCGATTTCAAGGAAGTTGACGACCGGGCGGAGCGCTGTTAAGATAGAAATCATAAACACGCGTTCACGCAAATGAAGGAGTCGCCTCCAACGTGAGAAAGACGGAAATCAGCTCGGTCGAAATCGCGAAGCTGGCCGGCGTATCTAGAAGCACGGTCAGCCGAGTGATCAACAATTATTCGAATGTCCCTCCCGAGACCCGCGAGAAGGTCATGAAGGTCATTCGGGAGCATCATTACGTTCCCAATCTGTCCGCTCAGGTGCTGGCGGGCAAGGGAACGCGGACGATCGGCCTTTTTATGATCGAGACGGAGCAGGTGTCCAGGGATATCTTGTCCAACATGATGCTGGTCAGCATTATCGAGAACGCCTCGATCAACGGTTATTACGTGCTGACTTCGATTATCCGGGATACGGCGGATCGGGATATCATCCGCGGCGTGAAGGATATCTTCTATCAGCGCCGGATCGACGGCGGGATCTTCATCGGCGCGGCGAACGAGGAGCCGTTCATCGAGGAGCTGATCGCCGAAGGCTATATCGTCGGAGTCGTCGACCAGAGGCTTCCGGGGCGCAGCGAAGCGAATCGGGTCGTGGTGAACTTCGACAACGATTATGGGATGATGCTCGCGGTGAAGTACCTTCGTTCCTTGAATCATACGGAGATCGGCGTCGTCGCCGGCGATATGAAGCGTTCCTCCGGCGAAACCAAGCTGGAGGGCTTCAAGGAAGCCATGCGGCATAACGGTCTTCGATGGAACGAGGATTGGATCATCCCGGGCGGCTTCCACGAGTCCGACGGATATGAAGCGATGCGAAGCTTCATGAGATCGGGCAAGCGGCTGCCGACGGCTATCGTGATGGCGAACGACAGCGTCGCCTTCGGAGCGATCCGGGCGCTTAGGGAGCATGGGGTCGAGATTCCGAAGGACGTCTCGATCGTCGGGTTCGACGATCATGAGCTGAGCTCGCGGTTCCAGCCCCCGCTGACGACGATCAAGGTGGACTTCGGAGCCATGATGAAGGAGCTGACCGAGGCGGTCATCGGCCATATCGAGGACGACGAGGCGGAAGCGTTCGAGTATACGGTTCGATCCGAGCTCGTGGTGCGCGACTCTTGCCGGAAGCTCTAGATTCTGAGGATGAACTGGCGGAAGAGGCGGCGGGTTGTCTCTTCCGGACGCTTTTTAATAGGACGCTATTTTTTTATTCCATTATAAACGCGTGTTCATAAAGTAGGACATAGGGAGGCGGAACAAGATGAGATTATTGATTACCGGGGCGGGAAGAGGGCTCGGCTACGAATTGACGGAAGCGGCCGTACGGGAAGGGCATTCGGCGATCGCGTGCGTACGGGATGCGGCGCATCCCGGTCCGCAGTTGGCCGGCTTGGCGGAGAAATATCCGGAACGGGTTCGGGTGAAGGGATTGGATATAACGGACGAGGCGGATGCGATTCGGCTTGCCGGGCAGCTGTGGGAGGAGCGGCTATGTCTCGACGCGATCGTGAACAATGCGGGCGTGCTCAAAGGCCGGGAGGACGGAATCGAAACGCTGTCCCTCTCGGACGTGAGGGAGACGCTCGAAGTGAATCTGACCGGTCCGATGTCGGTTGCGAAGCATATGATTCCTCTAATGCGCGACAGCGAAGCCGGGATGGTCGTGAACGTCTCCTCCGAAGCGGGCAGCTTCTCGGGGGCCTACGGCGGAGATTATCCTTATGCGATCTCGAAGCTGGCTCTGAATATGTTCACGAAGCAGCTGAACGAAGAGATGAAGCCGAGGGGAATCCGGGCGCTCGCCGTTCATCCGGGATGGATCCGGACGGATATGGGTGGGCCGTCGGCTCCGCTATCGGCCGGCGACAGCGCTCGCGGCATATTGGATATCCTGACGGGCAGAACCAAGATTCCGGAGGAATTTATCTTCGTTGATTATTTAGGGCGTCAAATGCCGCTGTGATGGCGGCGCCGGGCTGTCTCCATCGGTCGTCATTGACCGTGGGGGCGGCTTTTTTTTGTGCGTTTGGCAGCGCAATCGACTAACGGGTGCAAGACGTCAACCGGTCCGCCTATTCTTGACAAAAAGCGGGATTAGGGATTACGATGCGACCAACTACGGCTGCATGTTGGCTGTCGCAAACGAGGTGACGTCTTCCATGTTGCGTATCGGCAAAGGATTCGGGCGATGGACGCTGCGCACCCGATTTATCGTCGTCCTGCTTCTGCTTGGCGTCGTGCCGATGACGATCATCGGCACGACCGTGTACCAGGTTTCCAGGAACATTATCATCACCCAGGCGACGCGGATCCAATCGCAGTCGCTCGAGCAGGAGATCGCCCAGATCGACCGAAAGCTGTTGGCCTTCCAGCAGCTCGCGGGCGCGTTGATCCGCGAGGAGGGCATGGCGCGGATGCTGGATCCGGACTCTTCCCCCGACGATATCCGCCGATATTTGGGCGAATGGACGGAATTCAATTCGATGTTGAACAAGAACGTGTTCGTCGAATTTAAATCGACGCCGCTGGTGACCGTCTACGGTTATAACGGCAAAGCCTTCGTGAACTGGGAAACCGGCGGCGGGGAGTCGCTGAAGAGTTATCTGAATCGCAGCGCGGCCTTCCAAGCCGTGGCGAACGCGGACCCGAGCCGGGATTTTTATTGGTCGTTCTCCCATCCGGACTTCACCTTCGCTTCGAACGGGGAGGCGATGATCTCGTATGTCGCTAACTACTATCTGCAGGGGACGGATACCCTTCTCGGTCAGATCGTCATCAGCGCGCCGGACTCCGCCTTTTTTACGGACCCTGGCATTTATCTGATTCACGCGGGCTCGGTGCGCTCGCTCGGCGGCGGAACCGTCGCCAGCCTTCCGCGGGATGTCGAAGACGCTGCGCTTGCTGCCGGTCAAGGCGGGGAAAGCGAAGTCATCCATCCGTCCGGCGGCTCGAACGACACGGTGTATTTGGCCGGACGTCTGCTAAGCGACACGGTGTACATCAAGCCCGTTCCCTATCGGTCGATGCTGTCCGGCCTCGAGAAGGTTTATCGGCTGATGCTGCTGGTTACGGCCGCCGGGGCCGTTTTGTCGATCCTCCTGGGCCATTTGTTCATCGGCCGGATCGTGAAGCCGGTCAAGCAACTGGTCAAAATGATGAAGCAGGTGGGCAATGGCGAGTGGCGGGGAGACGAGGAGATTCGGGCCGATCCGGAGCTCCGTCTGCTGCAGACGGCCTTTCGCCGGATGACGGACGACCTCGAGGGATTAAAGACGCAGATTCAGGAGGAGCAGCGGGAGAAGCTGGAGCTGGAATTCCAAGCGCTGCTGTCGCAGATTCATCCCCACATGATCAAGAACACGCTCGCGTCCATCGAAGGGCTCGCTCTCATGGGGGAGACGGAGCAGATCCGCAGCGCGATCCATTCCCTCGGGTATTTCTTGTCCTCCCGCATCTATGCCGATCAGCCGCTCATCGCGCTCGAAGAAGAGTTGACGGCGCTTGAGCATTACGTGCGCATTATGCAGATTCGTTACCCGGAACGGTTCCAGGTCATCGTCGACATCCCGCCTTCGCTACGCAAGCAAGCGGTGCCGCGATTTCTTCTTCAGCCGTTGGTCGAGAACAGCATCTATCACGGCATGGACGCGAACCGTCCGCTGCTTGTCTGGGTGCAGGCTTACGATTCGGATGGCGCCATCGTGATGGAAGTGACAGACAACGGCAAGGGCGGTTCGGTCCGCCCGCTTGACGACGCGCCGGCAGAGCGGACGGGCTCTTCCTTTTCGGGCCTGGGGCTCGTTAATATTCGCAAACGAATCCGGCTTCACTTCGGCGAAGCGTTCGGTCTATCGTTCGACAGCGAACCGGGTCGCGGGAGCCGAGTCCGGATTACGCTGCCGGACCGACCGTTATAGCAGAGGCATATCGTACATCCGACGACAGGGGGAGATTCGATGATTCGCGTACTGTTGGTAGAAGATGAATGGCTGGTGCGGGAGGCGCTTCGGATTCGGGTGCCTTGGGACAGCTACGGATTCGAGGTTGTCGAGGAATCGGCGAACGGGGAGGAGGCGCTCGAGCGGTTCGAAGCTTTGCAGCCGGACGTGGTCTTCACGGATATCCGCATGCCCGTGATGGATGGCCTGACCTTCATCCGCCGGATTCGGGAGCGGTCGCCTTCGATCCCGATCTGCATCCTTAGCAGCCATACCGACTTCGAGCTTGTGCAACAGGGAATCCGGCTGGGCGTCTTCGAGTATATGGACAAGCTCCGCCTGTCTCCCGAAGAGATCGGCGATTGCCTGCGGCGGCTTCGTCAGGCGGTAGAGGACAGAAGGAGGATACCCGAGCCCGCGAGCCGACAGAGAGACGCCGGCAAGATATCTCCGGAGCTGCAACCGCTGTCCGCCGTGCTGGACCCGATTCAATGGGTGGGCTCGCTCATGGTCGGCCGAGCCGCGAAGACGCGTTGGGTCTGGCATATCCTCCTGGATGCCGCGGTCGAGCGGGAGCGTGAATTCTCGCCCGGCGACATGGCCCGGAGGATGGCCTCGCCGGACTTGGTCGCGGAGGGTCGCGTATTTCTGGACGTGGAGAAACGAATCCACGCCGTCCTTGAACGCGGTGGAGAGGAGGAGAGGTTGCTGCTCGCGCGCTGCGCCGAAGAAGGCATCGCGGTGCTCGCAAGCTCGCCGGTAGAACTCCCGCGGGAGGCGGAGCGCGGTCTAAGAGAGGCGGAGGAGCTGCAAGAGGACTTGTTCTATGTCGGTCCGGGCAGGCTGCTCGCCCATTCGGACAAGCGGGTTTTCAGCCGGGGCGAGGCCGCGTTCGAGCCGGCTCGCGAAGATGAGCTGGCGTTTCTGCTGGCGGGCCGCCGCGCGAACGATTTCTTGGCGGCGCTCGAGGACGCCGTGCGCCGGGCCGACGCGCGCGGCGTGCATCCGAGGCGGCTGGTGCAGGAGCTGTCCTTTCTGCTGGTGAGGCATCTGCCGAAGGGGATCTGGCATGAGGACAGCATGTCCGGGCCCGATTCGTTCATCGGCAGGCTTCAAGCGAGCCGCACGGCCGAGCAGCTTGTCCGCGAGACGGCGGCTTTGCTCGTTCGAGCGACGGACGGCCGGGCGGACCCCGGGGGAAGCAGAGAGGTCGATCTGGCGCTGCGCTTCATCCGCGAGCACTACGGGGAGAAGATCACGCTCAAGCGGCTGGCGGAGGCGACGCATCTGAATGCCAATTATTTCGCTACGCTATTCCGCGAGAAGACGGGAGACACGCCCATGTCCTATATTACCGCCTATCGCATCGAACGGGCCAAGGAGATGCTAAAGCAGGAACATCTGTACGTGCAAGATATCGCCGAACGGGTCGGGCTGCCGAATCTGAGCCATTTCTCGCGCCTGTTCAAGCAGACGACGGGCATGTCGCCGACGGAATACCGCAACGGAGGTTGACCGAACGACGACGCGGCCCCAATCCGAACTGAAGATTCGCACAAAAAACTGAATCGGAGTCAAACGAATTGCCCTTTACGCTTACTTATGCCATGTTGCGTCAGATAAAATGACGCAAAATGGCAAATGTAAGCGTATTTTTATGGATAACAGCACAATTAATCTAAAGCTGGTCTAACGACTTGGCCGATGTAGACGCCTATAATGACCCTATCGATCGATTTTCCTACACAAACGAATGGGGGAACGAACAAATGTCCAACTGGTACAAAGCCGCAGCAGGATTCGCATTGGCTGCCGTCGCCCTAACGGGCTGCGGCTCGGACGGGAATGACAACGCCGCGGGAAGCGCCGGCAAGAACGGGGCAGAGCCTTCCGCCGAACAGGCGACGATCAAGTTCATGTTCTGGAGCGATTCGGCTTCTCAGAGCATGTACGAGGAGCTGAAGGCGAAGTTCGAGGAACAGAATCCGAACATCAAGGTCGACTTCCTGACGAACGACTCCAACACGTACAACGAGAAGCTGACCGTCACGCTGACCGGAGGAGGCGACGTCGACGCCTTCGCTTTCAAGGACATGCCTACCTACTACAAGCTGGCCTCGACGGGCCGGATCGTCGCGCTGGACGACGAAGTAAGCGCGAACGCCGACGCGTTCCAAGCGGTCAGCCAATACTTCGACAATGTGAAGATCGACGGCAAGCTGTACGGCCTTCCGTTCCGGAACGACGGCTGGGCGGTTTACTACAACAAAGATCTGTTCGATGCGGCGGGCGTGCCGTATCCGGACGACGACCTGACATGGGACGAATATATCGAGCTGGCGCAAAAAATGACAAAGGGCGAAGGACAGGACAAAATCTGGGGATCGTTCATGCCGAACTGGGCGCAAACCTGGTACGGAGAAGGCATGCAGCAGGGCGCTTCCTGGTACGGCGACGACCTGCAACCGTTCCTGGAAGGACTCGAGCACCGCAAGGCGCTTACCGACTCGGGCGCGCAGGCCAGCCTCGCCGAGAATACCGCCACGAACGCGCATTACCGCACGGCGTTCTTGACCGGCAAGGTCGCGATGGTATTCACCGGCACCTGGTTCCCCGGCATGCTCGAGCAGGACAAGAAGGACGGCAAGCTGAATTTCGAGTGGGGAATGACGTACTCGCCGCATCCGGAAGGCGCCGCCAACAAGACCAGCATGACCGCCGTCGTCGTCAGCGGAGTCAACAAGAACGCCAAGCACCAAGCCGAAGCGATCAAGTGGATCAGCTTCATCTCCGGCGAAGAAGGCCAAAAGATCGTCGCCAAGTACCAGACGCCAGCCTCCAACGCGGACGCCGTCCGCGAAGTATTCAAGAAGAACTTCACCAACGATTCGGTCAATCTCGACGCGATCTTCCATTTGATCCCCGTGCCGGAACGCGAAGTGCGCGCGGGCATCTCGCAGATGGACATCATTCTCGACGAAGAAGGCTCCCGCGCGCTGCTAGGCGAGATCTCGCCGCAGCAGGCGATCGACAACATCAAGAGCAGACGCGACAAAGAGATCGCGCAATAAGCAAGGAGTTGGTTAAGTGAGCGCCAAAACTCTGCAAGCGACAGCAACACGAGCGGACCCGGCGGCGAAGCCCAAGCGAGCGTTCCAGCGGTTTCTTACGCCGGAGGCACGCACGGCCTACCTGTTCATCCTGCCCAACCTGATCGGTTTCGCCGTCTTTATCGCGATTCCCGGACTGATGGCGTTCGTGCTCGGCTTCATGAACTGGGACGGCTATAACCCGATGCAGTGGAACGGCATCCGGAACTATACCCGGCTGTTCCAGGACAGCAACTTCCGAATCTCGCTGAGCAATACGCTCGTCTATACGTTCGCTTCGTGCGCGTTGGTCGTCGTCGCGGCGATGCTGCTGGCGATTCTGGTCAACGGCAAGCTCAAGGGCAAGGCCTTCTTCCGGGCCGCCCTTTTCTTCCCGCACATTACGTCTTTCGTGGCGATCGCGGTCGTATGGCAGGCCATCATGAATCCGACTCAAGGGCCGTTGAACATGTTCCTGAAGACCTTTACGGACCATCCGCCGGGGTGGCTGACGAGCTCGGACTGGGCGTTGTTCAGCCTGATCCTGATTACCGTCTGGAAGATGGCCGGCTATTACATGCTGTTATTCCTGGCGGGGCTGCAGGGAATTTCGTCGGAGTACTACGAGGCCGCTCGCATCGACGGCGCCGGCGTATTCCGGCAGTTCCGCAGCGTTACGCTGCCGATGCTCTCGCCGGTCACCTTCTTCGTCATCATCACCTGCATCATCAGCCTGTTCAAGTCGTTCGACCTCGTCTACATCATGACCGGCGGCGGTCCCGGGCGTTCGACCAAGATGCTCGTATACGATATCTATGCCATGTCGTTCCGCAACGGCGAATTCGGGTATGCTTCGGCCGAAGCGATCGTGCTCTTCCTGATCGTCTTGCTCATCACGTACTTGCAGTTTAAGGGGGAGAAACGATGGGTGCACTACTGAGCCGGGGTCTCGCGAGGACGTCGACCTACGTCGTTGCCTTGATCCTGTCGGTCGTCATGATTTTCCCGTTCGTCTGGATGGTGTCCGCGTCGTTCAAGCCTCAGGAGGACGTCTTCGCTTATCCAATCCAATGGATTCCCAAGGTGTTCCAGCCGGAGAACTATTCGGAGCTGTGGACGACGATCCCGTTCCCGCTGTACTATCTCAACTCGATCAAAGTGTCCGTCGCGGTCACTCTGGGCCAGCTGATCACCTGCTCGTTGGCCGGATATGCCTTCGCGAGACTCTCTTTTCCGGGCAAGAACAAGCTGTTCATCATCTATCTGGCGGCGTTCATGATACCTTATCAGGTCATCATGATCCCGCAGTACATGGTCGTCCGGTCGCTCGGGCTGGTCGATTCGCACTGGTCTCTGATCTTGCTTGAGAGCTTCAGCGCCTACGGAGTTTTCCTAATGCGACAGTTTTTTACCGGCATCTCGATGGAGCTGTCCGAAGCGGCGCGCATCGACGGCAGCTCGGAATTCGGCATTTTCGCCCGCATTATCTTGCCTTTGGCCAAGCCGGGGCTCGCGACGCTCGGCATATTCGTTTTCGCCTCGGTGTGGAACGACTTTCAAGCGCCGCTGATCTACATCTTCAGCGACAAGCTAAAGACGCTGCCGCTCGGCTTGGCTTCCCTCAACGGCGAATTCACCTCGGAGACGCAGCTGATCATGGCTGGCGCGGTTCTGTCGCTCATTCCGATCGTCGCTGTGTTTTTGTTCCTGCAGCGTTACTTCGTATCCGGCCTGACGGTCGGTGCCGTGAAAGGATGAATCCCATATGATCGCAGCGCAAGGAGAGCGGCTGCTCGGAGAGGAGCCGTGCGCGGCCGCCCTCGAAGACGCGGTCGCCAAAGTAAAAGCGAACTTGAAGAGGCGCGGCGACGCGTTCCCGCATATCGGGCTGGGTCGCGAGAAGGAATACCGCTGGGAGGCGAACGACGACTGGATCGAGGGCTTCTATACCGGCTTGGCCTGGCTTAGCTACGAATATACCGGGGATCCCTTCTTCAGAGAGCGGGCGGAGGCGCAGGTAAACAGCTTCGCCGCGCGTCTTGCGGCGAAGCGCGAGCTCGACCATCACGATATCGGCTTCCTGTATGGGCCCTCCGCCTTTGCCGGCTGGATCGTAACGGGCAGCGATTCGGGCAAGGAGCTCGCCCTGCGCGCAGCGGATCATCTGCTCGGCAGATGGCGAGAGCCGGCCGGCCTCATCCAGGCTTGGGGCCCGAAGGACGATCCGGACAACGGGGGACGGATCATCATCGACTGCCTGATGAATCTGCCCTTGCTGTATTGGGCTTCGCGGACGACGGGCGACGCCAGGTACGGGCAAGTCGCCAAAGCGCAGGCGGAGCTCTCGCGCCGGTTTCTGGTCCGCGGCGACGACTCTTCCTACCATACCTTCTACTTCGATCCGGCGAACGGCGCCGCGATTCGGGGAGGCACCCACCAAGGGATGAGCGACGGGTCGACCTGGACGCGCGGCCAGGCCTGGGGCATCTACGGCTTTGCCTTATCCTACCGTTATACGGGCGATCCCGCTTTCTTGGAGACCTCGAAGCGCATGGCCCGTTACTTTATCGATAGGATTCCGGAGGATGGCGTCGTCTATTGGGACTTCGACGCGGAGCGCGGCGAGGAGACGAGCCGGGACAGCTCGGCGTCCGCGATCGCGGCGTGCGGCATGCTGGAGCTGCTTTCTCTGCTCGAGCCGGGCGACGGGCAGCGCGAGGCGCTGCGGGATGCGGTCGCGCGCACGATGGAAGCGCTGAGCGGCGTCTACTCGACGGCCGGACAGCCGGAGGCGGAAGGGTTGATCGATCACGGCTCTTACCATGTCAGGGGCAACCTGGGCCTCGACGGTTATATGATTTGGGGCGACTACTATTACATGGAAGCGCTCATGCGCATCGGGCGGAACGTGCCGGGCTACTGGTACGAGAGGGGAGACGGGTACGAGCCGGCATCCTTGCAAAGGAGAAGTTGACGATTCGCAGATCCGGGTTTACCGACTTCGGGAGGGATTCTGATGAAGGCTAGTTGGCGTGTGATCGTATTGTGCGCTTTGCTGCTTGATCTCGTTGCTCCGGCGACGGGCGGCGTCCGCTCGGTCCATGCGACCGGTACGGATTACCTTAAAGTTAGTTATGACGAAGGCTCCGTGCCCAAGGACGTCAGGATGTACGCTGGCACGACTTATTCCGGAACGATCGGAACCTGGAACATCTCCAACACTCAGACGGATACGGACTACATCGCGGCGGAGCAGGGGCCGGGCAGAGATCCGGGAGACTATAGCCTTCACTTCGTCTCGACTGCCAAAAACGTTCAGACGGCCCGCAACAACCTAGGAGGAACGACCGGCCTGACGGGGAAACTGGAGCTGGACGCCTCGCTTCGCATGGGCAGCACGACGGCTAGGCGGGATATCCAGATCCGCAGCCTGAACGTCGGGTCGGCGTCCGCGACGACCAACGCCAACGTCATCTCGTTCGCGGACAACGGCTCCATCAACGGCGCGGACGGCCAGCCGCTCGGCTCTTACGCGGCGGATACCTGGTACGACGTGAAGCTGTTCGTGGACAACGCCAACGGAGTCGTCGATTACTTCGTGAACGGCGCTTACCTCGGGCGTCGCGACTTGCCTTCGGGTTGGTCCAATGTGCGTCATGTATATCTGATTCAGGCGTTCAAAAACGGACAGGAAAACCACCTGCATGTCGATAATGTCCTCCTGAGAGATTATGTGCCGGTCGAAGGGGTGACCGTGCCCTCCGATTCGCTGGAGCTGCCTGTCGGCAAGAGCGCCGCGATCACGGCCGGCGTGGCGCCGGCCGATGCGTCCGATACCCGCCTGACGTGGACCAGCAGCGATCCGGGCGTCGCCGAAGTGAACGGCGGCCTCGTGACCGGCGTCGGAACGGGGCAAGCCGTGATTACCGTCGCCTCGGCGGACGGCGGCTTCGAGAAGACCGTCTCCGTCGATGTGAAGCCGCATATCGCGCTGCAATCCATCGAGTTGCCCGCTTCGCTGACGCTCGCCGAGACGGAGTCGCAGGCCATTGCGCCGATCTTAGCTCCGGCGGATACGACGGAGAAGGAACTGACGTGGAGCTCCGACGATACGAGCGTGGCGACGGTCGACGATGCCGGCAACGTGACGGCCCTATCGGCAGGAACGGCTCATGTAACGGCGGCCGCCGCGTCGAATCCGTCGCTGTTCGGCACGACGGAGGTGACCGTCACTCCCGAAGTGAAAGTCGACAGCATCGAGATCCTCGATCATCCGGACACCGTGAGGTTGGACGATACGTTGCAGCTTAGCGCCCGGGTGCTCCCGGACAACGCGACCCGTCCGGGCGTGAGTTGGTCGTCGAGCGATCCGGCCGTCCTGGACGTCGACCGGACCGGGAAGCTGACGGCCAAGTTAGAAGGCACGGCGACGATCACGGCGGCTGCTGGCGGCCAATCGGCGACGGCCGAGATCCGGGTGCGCGCGCCGGAGCTGTCGGACCCGGAGGCGTACGACAAGCTGAGAATTCGCTGGCGGGAGACGCTGACCGGCAAGAGCACGCTGGATACGGGCGATCCGACCGTCAAGGGGATCTTGGATGCCAACGCCGCGGTCGCGCAGGACTACTGGTCGGGTATGAGTCTGTCCGGCGGCGGTGGCACGCTGTGGTCGGATCTCCCGGCTTCCGCGACGGATTCCAACTTTATTAACACGCACTACACGCGGTTGAAAGCGATGGCGTTAGCCTATGCGACGCCGGGAACGGCGCTGTATGGGGATGAGGCGCTGGGCGATGATATCGTGCAGGCGCTGGATTGGCTGCAGGCGACGCTGTACACGCCGACGGCCGCGCAGTTCGGCAACTGGTGGAACTGGCAGATCGGCGTTCCGAATCGGCTGACGGATATCCTGATCCTGATGTACGACAAGCTGACGCCGGAGCAGATCAAGGCAGCCGGGGCGAGCATCGATCATCATATTGGCGATATATCGTCTTCTTCCTTCACGCAAACGGGTGCCAACCGCTCCGATATTATGCTTATCGAGGTCCGGCTAGGCTTGCTCGAGCACAATTACAAGCGGCTGATGCAGGCGCGGGACGGCATGACCCCGCTCTTCGAATACGTGACCTCAGGCGACGGCTTCTACGAGGACGGCTCCTATGTTCAGCACGGCACCGTCGCGTATACCGGCAGCTACGGCGAAGTGCTGATCCAGGGATTGGGCAATCTGATGCTGCTCCTTAACGGCAGCGACTGGCAGCCCGTAGCGCCCGAGGCGAACCGCATTTACGAATGGATCGCCAAAGGGTTCGAACCGATCCTGTACAAGGGACAGGCGATCGACATGACGCGCGGCAGAGCCATCGTGCGGCCCGCCGGAGATGCCTACTATTCGGCGCGCAACATCCTCACCGGCATCGCGCGAATCGCCCAGACCGCCCCGGCCTCGCAATCCATGGCGCTCAAGGCGCTGGTCAAGGGCGAGTTCGCTTACCAACTGCAGCGGGGCGTATCGTACTACCGGCTGCCGTTGGATCTGGCGGACACCGTCAAGGAATGGATGAACGATCCCGCGATCGTCGCGGCGGAGGAGCTGCCGGCCCACTACGAGCTAAACGGAATGGCGAGGAGCATTCATCGGGGCGCGGACTATTTGTTCGGAGTCAGCAAAAGCTCCAAGCGGATCTCCACCTACGAGCTCACCAACGGGGAGAACCCGAAGGGCTGGTATACCGGCGATGGCATGACCTATCTGTACAATGACGACCTGTCCCAATATGCGGACAGCTTCTGGGCGACCGTCGATTGGAGCCGCCTGCCGGGAACGACGGTCGCGGTTCGCGACAGGCTAACCGGCGACTATCAGAACGGGGACGGCGAGACGACGCCCGCCAATTCATGGGCCGGAGGGGCGACGCTGGGCAGTTACGGAGTCACCGGCATGAATCTGATGCAGACCGGCACCCGGTTGAACGCCTACAAGTCGTGGTTTGCCTTCGATGATGAGGTCGTGGCGCTCGGCGCGGGCATCTCCAGCACGGATTCGTTGCCGGTAGAGACGATTGTCGAGCAGCGGAAGCTTAAGCGCGACAACTCCAACGCGTTCGAGGCGGATGGCACGGCGCTGTCGGGCACCTTCGCCGATCGGGATATCGAGAATGTCCGCTGGGCTCATTTAGACGGCAACGCGGAGGAAGGATCCGACATCGGCTACGTGTTCCCCGGCAGCCAGCCGCTGATCGTGACCCGTCAGTTGCAGGAAGGCCGTTGGTCGGACATCAGCCTTGCCAATCCGCCGTCGGCTACCGTGCCGTCCGAGCTGCTGTCGGATTATTATCTGACGATGCGCGTCCCTCACGGCACGAACCCGGACGGCGAAGCCTATCAATATGTGGTTCTGCCCGGAGCGACGGAAGCGGGGACGGCGGCGTACGCCGACTCGCCCGATGTGAGCGTCATCGCCAATACGGCTTCCGTGCAAGCCGTGCGGGATAACGAGTTGGGAATGACGGGCTTCAACTTCTGGCAGGACGAGACCGCGAAGGCCGGGGGGCTGACGTCGAACCGCAAGGCTTCCGTCATGCTCCGAGTGGACGAAGCCGCGGGAGTCGCGGAGCTGGCCGTCGCCGACCCGACGCTGGAGAATTCGGAATCCATTCAGCTCGAGCTGGATCGGAGCGCGGCCGGGCTGATCGCCAAAGACGACCGGATCGAGGTGCTGCAACTGTCTCCGACCGTGAAGCTGAAGGCGGATGTGAAGGATACGCTAGGACGGTCGCTGAGCATCTCGCTGCAGCTAGAGGCCGACGACTCGGGCGGAATGCAAGAGCCTTCGCAAGAGCCTGCTCCGACGACGTCGGGGGTTCCGTCACCTACGGCAACGCCATCCGAAGATATAAAGCCGACTCCGACGCCGCCGCAAGAATCGACGCCGTCTCCCGGCGATGGGATTTTCCTCTCCGGCGCGAAGGTCTTCGGCATCGTCGAGGCTCTGATCGCCGAAACCGAGGCGAATCCGGTTCCGCCGGGGACGCCGGCCGACGCGAAGGGTCATTGGGCGGAGAAGACGATCGGTATATTCATGAAGCTTCAAGCTTTGAAGGGCTACGGGGACGGCGCCGCGAGGCCGAATCAACCGATTACCCGAGCCGAGTTCGTATCGATCTTATCGCGGCTGATCGATGTAAGCGGCACGCAAGCCGCCCGGTTCCGAGACATCGACGGCCACTGGGCACAGCCGGCACTTGAGACATTCGCCGCTGCCGGCATCGTCGGCGGCTACGGCGACGGGACGTTCCGGCCCGATCGTGCGATCTCGCGCGAAGAGATGATCCTCGTCCTCTCGCGAATCGTTGATCTGGAAGCCGCAGCCCGAGACGGCGGCGGATCGGATCCCGAGTTCGCGGATATCGGCCGCTCGCACGCCGGGGAAGCGATCAGATCTGCCGCCAAGGCAGGCATCGTCAGCGGCCGAAGCCCGGATCGCTTCGATCCGGGGGCAAGCGCCACGCGGGCTGAAGCATTGACGGTCATCCTTAACATGCTAAACCTGAGTCCGGATTTACAAAAGCTGCTGGCGACGTTATAAAACGCTTAATAATCTTAATGAACCGAGTTTTCGACAAGAGCGGACGTGCTTTCCTTGAAGGGAGGGACGTTCGCTTTTTGCTGTTAGGCAGCAAGGGCATGAATAGGAAATAGTCGACCGCTTGTTCGAATTATTTTGAAACGCTCAAAGTATTGGCCCGTATTATCACAGGGAAAGTACTAGATGCGGGCAATAAGGTGGTGGAATTGACATTCGACCGATCGTTCGATACCATTTTGCTTATTAATGCGCTGTCTGGCGAGATTGCCCACGTCCGAGATGGACAACCTGTTCCGTAGATTACAAAGAAGAAGGGTAAAAAAGGAGTGGAGTTATGCGCAGTATCATCAAGTTCTCGTTGAACAACAAATTCGCGTTATGGATGATCACGGTCATCGTGCTGTTCGCCGGCCTCTATTCGGGAATGAATATGAAGCAGGAGAGCATGCCGAACTTATCTCTTCCTTTTCTAAGCGTAACGACCGTTTATCCGGGCGCGTCCCCGGACGCCGTCGTCGATCAAGTGACGGCTCCGCTGGAACAGAGGCTTAAGAACGTGGAAGGCGTGAAGAACGTCACCTCGACCTCGCTCGAGAACGCCTCCTCCATCATGATCGAATTCGATTTCGGCCAAGACATGACGACGGCCACCAATAACGTGAAGGAAGCGATCGACGGGGTCGACCTGCCGGACAGTGTTAACGTCCCTTCGGTCGCCAAATTCTCGATCAATTCCTTCCCCGTTATCTCGCTGAGCGTTGCCGGCGGAGAGAGCCTGGAGGAGCTGACCAAGCTCGTCGAGAATCAGATCGCTCCCGAGCTGGAAGGAACCGAAGGAGTCGCTTCGGTCGCCATCTCCGGCCAATTCGTCAAGGAAGTTCAGCTTACTTATAAGAAGGACAAGCTTGCGCAGCTGGGGCTGACGGAAGATACCGTCACGCAGCTTATCCAGGCGGCATCCGTCAAAGTTCCGCTCGGGATCTTCGAGCTCGGCAAGACCGAGAAGTCCATCGTGGTGGACGGACGCGTCGCTACGATCGACGATCTTCGCAACCTGCCGCTGCCGGCCGGAGGCGCTCCTCTGAAGCTCAGCGACGTGGCCGATATTGAACTGGTCGGCGACGCGGAGTCGATCTCCCGCACGAACGGCAAGGAATCGATCGGCGTTCAGGTCGTCAAGGCCAACGATGCCAATACGGTCGACGTCGTTAATGCCGTTAAGGACGTAAGCAAGGAACTGCAAGACAAGTATTCGAATATCGATGTCGAAGTGATGCTCGACCAAGGCAAGCCGATCGAGGATTCGGTCAAGACCATGCTGGACAAAGCGATCTTCGGCGCGCTGTTCGCGGTTATCATTATTTTGCTGTTCTTGCGCAATATCCGCTCGACGATTATCTCGATCCTGTCCATTCCCCTGTCGCTTGTCATCGGCATCCTGGTGCTGAAGCAGTTCGACGTGACGCTTAACGTCATGACGCTCGGGGCGATGACGGTCGCGATCGGACGCGTCGTGGACGACTCGATCGTCGTAATCGAGAACATATACCGTCGAATGTCCCTGGCCGGCGAGAAGCTGAAGGGCAAGGAATTGGTGCTGGAAGCGACTCGCGAGATGTTCCTTCCGATCATGTCCTCGACGATCGTCACGATCGCCGTCTTCCTGCCGCTTGCGACGGTCAGCGGCCTGGTCGGCCAACTGTTCATGCCGTTCGCGCTCACTATCGTGTTCGCCCTGCTGGCCTCGCTGCTGGTGGCGATTACGATCGTGCCGATGATGGCCCATTCCCTGTTCAAGAAGGGAATCAAGCCGGGCAAGGCCGTTCACCACGAAGACAAGCCGGGCAAGCTGGCTTCCGGCTATCGCCGATTCCTGGCGGCGTGCCTTCGCCATAAAGTCATTACTTCCGTTACCGCCGTCGTCGTCCTGCTGGCCAGCTTCCTGCTCGTTCCGGTCATCGGAGTCAGCTTCCTGCCGGCGACCGAGGACAAGTACATGGCGATCACCTATAGCCCCGCTCCGGGTGACCGGGTAGAGGACGTCGAGGAACGCGCGCTGGTCGCCGAGAAGTACCTGCTTGAACAAGAAGACGTGACGACGCTGCAATACTCCATCGGAGGAAGCGGCAACCCGCTGCAGCAAGGCTCGAACAAGGGCGGCTTGTTCTACGTCCTGTTCGACGATGACACGAAGGATTTCGCGGATAAGAAAGAAAAAATCGTCGCCGACCTGCAATTGCAGATCAATGTCGGCGAATGGAAAGAGCTCGATATGTCCGGCGGAATTGGAGGCAACACCTTCAGCTTGAACGTCTACGGCGAGAATCTGCAGGACATTCAGCCGGTCGTGAACCAAATCGCCGAGCTGATGGAGAAGAGCGATTCGTTCGAGAAGGTCGACACGAGCCTCGCGAAGACCTATGAGCAATACACGCTCGTCGCCGATCAGCAGAAGCTGAGCCAATACGGCTTGACGGCCGGCCAGCTGGCTATGGCTCTGGCCCCGACTTACGATCGGCCCGCGCTGACGACGGTCGAGGATGAGGGCAACGCCTACAACGTTTACGTGCAGACGGATAGCGCCGTCTACGACTCGATCGAGGATATCGAGAACAAGACGCTTCTATCCCCTATGGGCACGGCGGTTCCGATCAAGGACGTCGCGACCGTAGAGGAAGGAACGGCCCAGAGCTCGATCGCGCGCGAGAACGGCCGGATGGTCGTCACGGTCGAGGCGGAAGCGACGGGGGCCGATGTGTCCAAGGCTTCCTCAGAGCTCCAAGACCAAATCGACAAGCTCGATATTCCGGATACGGTGGAAGTCAGCTTCGGAGGCGTTACCGAACAGATCAACGAGACGTTTACGCAGCTCGGCATTGCCATCGTCGCGGCGATCGCGATCGTTTATCTCGTGCTGGTTCTGACCTTCGGAGGAGCTCTCGCTCCGTTCGCCATCATGTTCTCGCTGCCGTTCACGATCATCGGCGGCCTGGTCGCCCTCTGGCTCGCCGGAGAGACGCTCAGCGTATCGGCTCTGATGGGAGCGCTCATGCTGATCGGCATCGTCGTCACGAACGCGATCGTGCTCGTCGACCGCGTCATTCACAAGGAGAAAGAAGGCCTGTCTACTAGAGAAGCCATTCTGGAAGCGGCGGGCACCCGTCTTCGTCCGATCCTGATGACGGCTCTCGCCACGATCGGCGCTCTGCTGCCGCTTGTGCTCGGCTTCGAGGGAGGCTCCGGCATTATCTCACGCGGCTTGGGAGTGACGGTTATCGGCGGTCTGGTCAGCTCCACCTTGCTGACTCTCGTTATCGTGCCTATCGCGTACGAAGTGCTGATGAAGCTTCGCCGCAAGAAGGCGGCCGAATAAAGAGATCGAATAAAGAGGACGAATAAAGCGAAGAAGCGCTGCCGAATCGGAGGGCGAATCCATGAACGATAAGAGGAAGCAGATCATAGAAGCGGCGATGCGCTGCTTCTCCCGCAAGGGAGTTCAGGCCACCTCCATCCAGGACATCGTCGACGAGCTAGGCATGGCCAAGGGATCGCTGTATTTCTACTTCAAATCCAAAGACGAGCTGGTCGTATCCGTATTCTCCCATTTCGCCGATCTGGCTCTCTCGGGCTTGGCGGAGCAGCCGCAGGAGAAGCTGCTCCCTCCCAAGGAGCGGCTGCGGCTGCAGCTTCAGCGAAGCATCGAGCTCATCGTTCGGAACCGGAACATCCCGCTTATGCTGGCAAGAGAGCCGCTTGAGCTGAAGTCCGGAATGAAAAGCATCATGGAGGACGTGCGTTCGCGCCTGTACCGGTGGTATCGCGACTATATCGAGGAGATCTACGGACCGGAGTCGCGGCCTTACGCTTGGGACGGGGCCGCTCTGCTCAGCGGGATGATGCTGGAATATTACCGGGTGCTCCTGATCGGGGAGCCTTCCTTCCATGCCGAAAACCTGTCTCGTTTCTTCGTGAATCGGTTAGACGATCTCATGAAAGGAATGATTCGGGAGCAAGGAGTTCCGCTGATGGGATCTCAGGATCTGATGGGAGACTCCGCGTGCGGAGAGGGAGAAGAGGACTCCCGGCCGGACAACGCATACGTCCTGCTGCGGGAGCTGCGGCGCCAGACGGAAGCCGAAGGGAGGGGCGATCTGCCCCGGGATCGATACGAGGATATGCGGGCCGCTCTCTCGGTCTTGGAAGACGAGCTGGGGAAGCCCGTTCCGAACCGGATCCTCGTCCGAGGCATGCTCGCTTTCCTGAAGGAGACGCCCGGCCCTTCGCGGCTGAACCTGGTGGAGCAGCTGGAAAGCCGAATTCTGCCGCAATAACGATTAACGAGAAGAGACTGTTCGCCAAGCTTCGCGCTTGCGAACAGTCTCTTCTCCGTTCCGTTCATGAATAAGAAATCGAGAAATCAAGCTTCCATTCTTCCCGAGGCTTAAGCAAACGGAGACCTTCCTTGCGGTTAAGCGCCTCGTTCAGGGCCGTCCAGGGCTCCACGCAGATAAACGGCTTGCCCTGCACGCTCCAGAGAACGATCTTGCCGAAGTCTTCGCTGTAATCGAGCCGAACGGTTCCCTTCTCCCCAAGGGGGAAAGAAATCGAAGGGGTCTTCGCGTCGAGAAGAGCGACCGATTCGACCAATGCCGCGAGATCCACTTCTCCTTGGAAGGGCTTGGTCGCTCCGTCGTTATAATCGAGGTATTGCGTCGCGTCCGAGGCGTAGCGAAGCTTCTTGCCCTCCCCCGTCGCGAAGTAAGGATGGAAACCGGTTTGCACGGGCATGTCCCGCTCCGAGAGATTGCGGTAGGATTGCTCGATGCGGAACCTTCCTTCGGCGAGCCGATAGGTGAAGCGCAGCTCGAAGTCGAACGGATAGGAGCTTCGGGTCTCTTCGCTGCTGCTTAGCACGATCGTCAGCGCCGCTCCGCTCTCGGTGCTCTGCCCCGCGACCTCCCAGGCGGAGGTGCGGGCTACGCCGTGGTTTTTCATCGAATAGACGGTGCCTTCCCATTCGTATTGTCCGCCGACCAGCTGCCCGCAGATAGGGAACAGAATCGGAATGCCGCCGCGGATGTTCGCCGCAGGGTCCAAGAAGGTGGCCCGATCCAGATAGAGAAGCTCTTGGCCGTGAAGCTTGCAGCCGATGACGATGCCGCCTCTCCCGGGACAGACAAGAACGCGCGAATCCGTGGACTCGTCCGTCAGCTCATAAACGCGGTATGTATCTTCGTAGCTGGAGATTCGGTAACGGGATGCCGTGCTGCTCAAAGCGAACGCCTCCAAAATATCAGAATCCTAAGATAAGGTGCCCTTATTATACCAGTTTGAGAAGCTTCGGTCGAAAAAAAGAGGGGTAAAGGGACAGAGTTCGGATAGTGTCGAACCGTAAGAGCTTCTGCGGAGCGGGTGGGCGCAAAGCCCTGTTTTGCGAAATTTTTAGAAACAAGTCGGGCGGATGCGTCGTTATAGATGGTGTAGAGACGCAAGATAGAGAATAGGAGTGTGCAAGGATGCCGCCTTTAACGACCCCGTCGCCAGCTTCCGACCCGGGGCCGACTACGACGGGAAGCCCGGGCAATGGGGCGAAGCCGCTTAGCCGGACCAAAACCGCGAATAAACGCCGCAAGCGACGGATTGGGCTTTTTGTTTTTCGTACGTTTACGTTGCTGCTCCTGCTGGGCGCGCTCGGTCTCGCCTGGTTTTTCCTCACTCCCTCCGGAACTTCGTTCCGGTATCGGATGGCGGACACGCTCATCACGACGCAACACCGGCATTGGGCCGCTTACCTGGTCGGGGAAGAGGGCTTGAAGGAGAGAGTGGCGCAATACGCCAAGCAATTCGAGCAGATGGGCGAGGAGCGGGACACCCACGTGATCGACCTGCCCGGGGAAGACGAGCAGGAAGAAGCTCAAGCCGAGCCCGTTCCGCTTACGCAGATCGAGCCGATCGACGGCAAGGGATACCACGGCTATCTGTTGACGGTCAGCGACCCGACCAAGGTTAGGCTGGTCGTCACCAATACGAAAGGCAAGGGCGAGAAAGTCACGAGCATGGTGAAGAGAACCGGAGCGATCGCCGGCGTGAACGCCGGAGGCTTCGCGGACCCGAATTGGAAGGGCAACGGGTTCCAGCCGATCGGCCTGGTCATCTCTCAGGGCAAGGTGTTCTACCGCGATATCGGCATGGATCAGAACACGCAGATCGTCGGCATCGACAAGGAAGGCAAAATGATCGCGGGACGCTACACGATCAACGAGCTGCTGGACCTGGGCATCTCGGAGGCCGTCAGCTTCTCGCCGCGCATCATCGTGAACGGCAAAGGGCTGATCAAGAACCACAGCCAAGGCTGGGGGATCGCTCCGCGGTCGGTCATGGGACAGAAGGAGGACGGCTCGATTCTGTTCCTGACCATCGACGGCCGCCAGCCGGGCTACAGCATCGGGGCCGATCTGTACGACGCGCAGGAGATCATGCTGGAGCACGGTGCGGTCATCGCGGCGAACCTGGACGGAGGCTCGTCCACGGTGCTCGTGTCGGAAGGCGGCGAGATCGTGAACAAGCCGTCCTCCGCCCATGGGGAGAGGTATCTGCCGACCGCCTGGCTCGTATTCGAGGATCCGTCGGCGGTGACCGTGAACAACATCTGGTCGGGATTGACGTCCAAGGACATCGACCCGGCCAAGTGGTGACGCGGCGGCCCGGAGAGCTGGCGCAAAGGTAAAGCAAGAGCCCCTTCGCGAATGAAGGGGCTCTTTATTTACGAGCAGTGGGATGCTTGTTCGTCAGTACATCATCATTCCGAGCGGCCCGTTCTCGTCGATGATGTCCTCGATCTCGTACACGGAGATGGGGAAGTACGGGAAGCCCCAAGCGTAGGGAACGATGGCGTACAGAGGGAAGTAAACGACGAGCGACTTGTCGGCGATGTAGAAGTCCTGATCGTCCGAGATGCCGGGATAATCGCCGAGCAACGGGAGCTTGCGGGCTTTGATTTGCGCTTGAATGATGTCGTTAAGGCGCTTTTTGTAATTGCTGTCCGGCTTGAACAGCTCGCTCAGCTTGTAGCTCTTCCCGTTCTCCACATCGAAGGTGAGCGACTTCTGCAGCGTATTGCCGTGCGCGCCTCCGGTGAACGTATAATTCAGCAGAGACAGGCTGAGCACTCCGCGCTGGTTGTTCTTCACCTCGAAGGTGCCGTCCATCTCCTGAATGTCGGGATTCGGATAGCTCTGATCCTTCATCAGCTCGTGAACGACCTTCAGGATGTCGTCATTCATCTTTTTCCGCGCGGCTTGATTCGTTCCTCCCGATACGACGGGAACCCTTACTTTAATATTCGGCTCCGTTATCTGATGAACCTCGATCGGAACCATTAACGTCTGACCGTTCATTAGCGCTCCCCTTTGCCTTGGGCTATTGTCTTTACAGCGTATGCTCATGGGCGAATCGGGGTGAGAACGAGCGTCAAACCGGCGAAAAAACTGACAAAAAATACAAGCTTCAAAAGTGTTGACTTTGTCCGCGAAACTAAGTAATATATAGAAGTCGTCGCGCTGATGTAGCTCAGCTGGTAGAGCAACGCATTCGTAATGCGTAGGTCGGGGGTTCGAATCCCTTCATCAGCACCATTTAACTTTACAAGCGCAATGCGGTTCCTCCGACGAGGACCGCATTTTTTGCATACATGGGTTAGTTTGAAAAAAAGGAGTGAATTCGTTCGTGGCAACCATAGAGGATTTCGCGAAGCTGGATATTCGGATCGGAACGATCGTTCATGCGGAGCCTTTCCCGGAGGCGCGCAAGCCGGCGATCAAGCTGCGGATCGATTTCGGGGAATTGGGCGTGAAGCAGTCGTCCGCCCAGATTACGAGAAGGTATGAACCCGAGTCGTTGATCGGCAGTCAGGTGGCCGCCGTCGTTAATTTTCCGCCGAGGCGGATCGCCGGCTACGAGTCGGAAGTGCTTGTGCTAGGAGGAGTTCCGGAGGAAGGCGACGTCGTGCTGCTGAGGCCGGACGAGCCGGTGAAGAACGGGACTCCGATCGCGTAATCATAAACCTGTCGAGCGGCTCTTCGAACTTCGAAGGGCCGCTTTTTCGTTGTTGCGGCGGCATGCGCGTTGAAAATAAATCGTTGCGGAATCCAATTTCGATGAAGTAAACTTTTCTTACATTTCGGGGACGCGCCGAGGCACAGAAGATCAGCCCCAAGAAGGAGAGCGTTATGTTCGCGAGGATGAGCTTGCGTTGGAAGCTTCTGCTGCTCAGCATTTTCATGATTACGGTGCCGCTGAGCTTGCAGGGAGTCGTGACTTACAAGGAGTTTTCGTCGTCCACCGAACGAAGAGCGACCGAGAACACCATGCAGATTACCGAGCAAATCAACCGCAACCTGGACCGGACGCTGGCGGAGATGCAGCGCTTGTCACTTGCTCCCCTGTACGACCCCAACGTGCTGGCCATTCTGAACAAATACGGCGGCGCGGATTCCGATGCGGCCATTCCGACGATCGAGGAACGCGAGAAAATGTTCCTGTATATCTCGGGCGCGGCCTACGGTCTGCAGGAGGTCAAGGGCATCCAGATCATCGCCGGCAACGGCTTTATCTTCACGAATGTCGATTCCACCCTGATGCGGTTCGCCGATTCGGACGCGCTCGATTGGAGCGGCAAGGTGCGAGAAGCCGACGGCGCATGGACGCTGATCCCCCCTCACCATCTCCATCATTATATCCCCGGAGATCCGAACGAATATTTCTCCGTCGCCCGCATGCTCAGAGAGCCCGGAAGCAACCGCCAGCTGGGAATGATCGTCATCGATCTCAAGCTGGACGTATTCCGCACTATTTTGGCCAACTATCGCTTCGAGGAGAACGGGAACCTGTTCGTCGTTAACGGCGCCAACGATTTATTCTTCGAGAAAACGAGCGGGGATACCGAGCCCTCCCTGATCGGCGATCTCAGAGCGGTCAGCGCTTCCTTCGGAAGCGGCGTGTACGAGAGGGCTCCGAACGGGAAGCGGTACATCACCGTCGTGGACAATTCCGCTTATTCGGGATTGAAGGTAATCGCTTACATCCCCGAAAGCGTGCTGCTCAAGGAGACGAAGCAGCTGCAGAACTTCACGATCGCCATCGCCATCCTGTTCGTCGCCGCCGCGGGGGTGATCGCGATTTTCTTCGCTTACCGGATCAGCCAGCCCCTCGTCAAGCTGAAGCAGAAGATGCTGCTGGTCGAGACGGGGAACTTCAAGCAGAGCGTACCCGTGGAGACGCAGGACGAAATCGGGCAGCTGGGAAGAGGCTTCAACCGGATGTCCGAGGAGATCAACCGTCTCGTCAACGAGGTGTACGCGGTGGAGCTTCGGGAGAAGGAAGCGGAGCTGGCCAACCTGCAGAGCCAGATCAATCCCCATTTTATTTACAACACGCTCGAATCGATAAACATGATGGCTCTTCAGAAAGACAATTACGAGGTGTCGGATATGGTGACCGCCCTTGGGGGCATGCTGCGGTACGCGGTGACGCAGAACGCGAGGACGGTCGCGCTGGAGGAGGAGCTGGCATCGGTCGGCGCCTATTTGAAAATCCAGCAGCTTCGGTACGGGGATCGGCTTCGCGTCGCCTTCGACGCGGAACCGGGGACGGAGGGGCTGCACGTTCCCAAGCTTCTCCTGCAGCCTCTCGTGGAGAACGCGATCTTCCACGGAATCGGCGACCGGGAGGAAGGCGGAGAGATCTGGATCAGCGCGTCGAGATTCGAGGACGAGCTGCTCATCTGCGTGCGGGACGACGGCGTCGGAATGGACGAGACGCAGATCGAAAGGCTGCGCCAGTCGATGCTCTCGCCCGAGCCGCCCGGCCCGAGAAGGCGGGGGCTGGCGCTGCGCAATATCGCGCATCGGCTTCGCCTGATCTTCGGCCCGACGGCCGAGCTTCATATGGACGGGAGCCCCGGAGGGGGCATGGCGTTCACGATTACGATACCGGCGATAGAGAGGAGCCAGGGCGATGATCAAACTATTGCTGGTTGAAGACGAGGAGACGATCCGCGCGGGCATCCGCAGCGTCATTACGGGATTGGCCGACGGGTTCGAGATCGCGGAAGAAGCGGGGAACGGCAAGGAAGCGCTGGGCTACCTGCAGTCCAACGTCCCCGACGCCATCCTTACCGATATCCGGATGCGGGAGATGGACGGCCTGACGCTGATCGCCAAGGTAAGGGAGAGGTATCCCGACATGCCGCTGGTCATCATTAGCGGATACGGGGATTTCGAATACGCCCAGCAAGCTTTGCGTTATGGGGTGACGGATTACTTGCTGAAGCCGATCGACCGGGCTTCGATGCTCAAAGCGTTGGAGCGAATCCGGAGTCTCGTCGATAAGGGACGGGGCAAGTCCCATCGGACGGAGAGCGAGGAGAAGGAGCTTCCCCCGGGAGACGGCAGGAAGCTGATCCGCAAGCTTAAAGCCCATATCGACGGCCATCCGGACGGGGATCTGCGCCTGCAAACCCTGGCGGAGCTCGTGCACCTGAGCCCGGTTTATCTCAGCAAGCTGTTCAAGCAGGAGACAAGCGACAATCTGTCCGACTACATCATGGCGGCTAGGCTTGCCCGGGCTAAGCATTTGCTGGCGAGCACGGAATTGAAAATATACGACGTCGCGCGCTTGTCCGGCTACCAGAGCCCCAAGCATTTCATGCTCGTGTTCAAGAAAGCGACGGGCGTCTCTCCGGGGAGTTACCGCGAGGAACACGGCGTTTAAAGCCGGGCCGTTCGCCGCAACTGGCTAATAAAACGTACCAAATGTGTATGTCGCGTGATATTTTGTAACATGGACTTTCCCTACAATTAAAGGCGTAAGACAGAAACAACGCGAATCGGGAGGGAAAGAGATGAGAAAATCGTTATTGGCCATGACTCTCGCCGCGGTGGCGGCGTTCACGGCCGCATGCGGCAATTCCGACAACGAGGGAAGCTCTCCGGAGCCGGCGGCGTCCGGATCCCAGCAGGCTGGAACGACGAGCGGAGAGAACGTCGAGCTGAAGTTCATGACTTGGGGCAACCAGCAGCACTTGGACATGTACCAGACGCTGTTGGCGAAGTACAAAGAGACTCATCCCAACATTACGGTGACGCTGGAATCGGTGCCGTTCGCCGACTATCAGCAGAAGGTATCCGTGCTTGCCGCCGGACGGGAGCTTCCGGACCTGGCTTGGATCTCCGAGCGGATGGTGCCGCAATTCATGTCCAACAACATCCTGGCGGACATCTCCGACATCAAGAACGACGCCGAGTTCGCCTTGAACGACTTTATCCCGTCCACCCTGGAGCTGTTCTCGAACGAAGGGGGGCTGTACGGCCTGCCGTTCTCCACGCCTCCGAGCGTTATTTTCTACAATGCGGACCTGTTCGAGAAAGCCGGCTTGCCTACGCCTAACGAGCTGGCCAGCAAGGGCGAATGGACATGGGACAAATTCGTCGAGACGGCGAAGACGCTCACGTCCGGCTCCGGAGCGGACAAGACGTACGGCGCGACCTTCTTCCGCGACTGGAAGACCTGGATCATGCTCCCGTCCTATTCCTGGTCCAACGGCAGCGATATCTTCAACGACGACATGACCGAGTTCACCTGGAACGATCAATACGGGGTCGAATCGCTTGAAATGCTGAAAAAGATGATGTTCGAGGACGGTTCCCATCCGAAGGCGGGCGAACAGATCAGCTTCGATACCGGCAAGCTGGCGATGTACTTCGACGGCTACAGCTACATGTCCAAGGCCCGGGAGATCAAGGATTTCAAATGGAGCATCGCCCCGTTCCCGTCCGGTTCCCTGGGTTCCGCTCCGATGATGGGCCAGGCCGGCTACGTCATCTTCGAACAGACGAAGCACCCGGAAGAAGCGAAGGAGCTTCTGAAGTTCCTTGCCAGCCAGGAGGGCGTGCAGGCTACGTCGACTTACTTCGTGCCTCCTCGCCAATCGGTGCTCAATTCGGATTCGTTCCTGAATAAGCCGAACAACCCTCCGGCCGAGCACATCAAGCAAGCGCTTATCGACGAGATGCCGAAAGCCATCGTGCAGCCGGGCCACGTTCAGTGGACCAAAATCGACAACGAGATCCTGCTCGGCTTCGACCGGCTCTTCGCCGAGTCCGCTTCTCCAAGCGACATTCTGGCCAAGATGAAGCAAGCGATCGATCCGCTGTTAACCAAATAGCCCGAAGCGGGACGACGGTTCGCTTATCCGCGAACCGTCGTCTCCTTCGAGAGGAGGAACCATCATGAATCGTTTAAGCCAATCGCTGCGAAGCGGCAAGCTTCAATTGTTCGTCAGCCTGCCCGCCAACGACGCTAAGCTGGCCGAGGCGGCGGTTCGGGAAGGCGCGGACGGCCTCAAGGTTCACCTGAACGTCGCTCACCGGGCCAGCGGCAATAGCTTCGGGCCTTTGGATTCCTACCGGGAGACGTTCGCCGCCATCCGTTCTCTGTTCCAAGGACCGCTCGGCGTCGTTCCGGGGGGATCGGCAGCCGACGTGAGCCGGGAAGAGATCGCGGCTCTGCCGGAGGCGGGCTTCGATTTCTACTCGATTTACGCCTGGCATCTTCCGACGTTTATGCTCAAGGCGCAGGGGCTTGCCCGGACGTTCGCGATCGACGACAAATTCGACCTTCGTCTGCTCGAGGCCGCGGGAGCGTTCGGCATCGACGCGCTGGAAGCGTCGGTCGTGCCGGGAACGGAATACGGCTCGCCGCTGACGCTGGCGGACCTACTCAAATACCGTTGGCTGGCGGAGAATTCCGGCCTTCCGGTCATCGTGCCTACCCAGAGGAAGGTCGTTCCGGAGGACATTCCGCATTTGATCGATTGCGGCGTCAAGGCGCTGCTGGTCGGAGCGGTCTCCATCGGCGCGACGGAGGAATCGATCGCCCGGGCGGTGAGCTCGTTCCGCGAGGCGATCGACAAGGCGGGAGGAGAAGGAAGCCATGAGTGTTAAACGACGCGGCGGCTCGCGGAATCCGCTCGCCCGGGACGCGAACCTGACCGGCTGGCTGTTCATCTCGCCGATGGTGCTCGGCTTTACCTGCTTCCTGCTGCTTCCGATGGGGATGGCGTTCTACATGGGCTTTACGGACTGGCCGCTGCTCGGGGATTCCTCGTTCGCCGGATTCGATAACTATAAGAACCTGATGGACGACGACATCTTCTGGAAGGCTCTAGGCAATACCGTTTATTTCTCGGCGGGGCTCGTTCCTCTCAATATCGCGCTTGCCCTGATGCTTGCGCTCCTTCTGACGAGAAGCCTCCCGTTCATGGGCTTGTTCCGAACCGCGATTTTTACTCCGGTCATCACGTCCTTGATCGTCTGGTCCATCGTATGGAAGTACATGCTGGCTACGGACTCGGGCTTTATTAACCAAATATTGCAAATGTTCGGAATTCAAGGCCCGACTTGGCTGTACAACCCCGATCTGGCGATGCCGGCGGTCATCGTGACGAGCGTGCTGAAGAACGTCGGCCTGAACATGGTGCTGTTTATCGCGGCCTTGCAGCAGGTGCCGGCGCATCTGTACGAAGCGGCCAAGCTGGACGGCGCCGGACGGACCCGGACGTTCTTCCAGGTTACGCTGCCGATGATCACGCCGACCGTCTTCCTGACCGTGATCATGACCGTTATCGGCTCCCTGAAGGTATTCGGGCAGATCTACGTCATGACCCAGGGCGGTCCGAGCAATTCCACCAAGGTACTCGTCTATTACATTTGGGAAACGGCGTTTAAGCTGTTCGATCTCGGCTACGCTTCCGCTGCCGCCACGATTCTGTTCTGCATTATCCTGGCGTTCACCCTGATTCAGTGGCAGCTTCGCAAAAGGTGGGTGTTCCATGAAAGCTGAACCGATGATCAAGCCGGCGCCCCGCGTTCGGCTCCGTCCGGGCGTGCTTCTTCATTATCTGATTCTGACGCTTATCTCCGTCATCATGATCCTGCCGTTCGTCTGGATGCTCTCGACCTCGCTGAAGGAACCGTCGGACATCTTCGTCTTTCCGCCGCAATGGATTCCTTCGCCGATCCGCTGGGAGAACTATTCGGAAGTCCTGCAGGCCATTCCGTTCGGCCGGTTTTACTTCAACAGCGTCTATATCGCCGCTCTTGTCACCATAGGGACGGTGCTGTTCGCCTCCTTATCCGGATACGCGTTCGGACGCATTCCGTTCGTCGGGCGCAACCTCGTGTTCCTTATCCTGCTGAGCACGATGATGATTCCGCATGAGGCGACGTCGATTCCGATGTTCCTGTTCATGCGCGACCTGGGCTTTATCAATACGCATTTTCCGCTTATCGTCGTGCCGATCTTCGGCGCCGGAGGCGTGTTCGGCGTGTTCGTCATGCGTCAGTTCTTCCTGACGCTGCCGAAGGAGCTGGAGGAAGCGGCGATGATCGACGGCTGCTCCCGGTTCGGCATCTATTGGAGAATCATGCTTCCGCTCGCGGGACCGGCGATTTCCACGCTGACGATCTTCACCTTCTTGACCTGCTGGAACGAATTTTACGATCCTCTGATCTTCGTGAACAGCCGCGAGCTGATGACGATTCCGCTCGGCCTGTCGCTGTTTACCGACGAAGCGGGCACGTCGTGGCATCTGCTGATGAGCGCCTCGGTAATGGCCACTCTTCCGCTTCTCATTATTTTCTTCTTCGCGCAGAAGCAGTTCATGGAAGGCGTGGCGATGACCGGGCTGAAGGATTGACGGGAGCATAAGATTTCAATTAGAAAAAGGGGCGCGATGGAAGATGAAAAAAACGTTTGAGGCGGATGTCGTCGTCGTCGGCGGAGGCCCGGCAGGCATTATCGCGGCGATCGCGGCCGGCCGGCAAGGAGCCCGCACCGTGCTTATCGAACGGTACGGATTCCTCGGCGGAATGTCGACGGCGGCGCTCGTCTACCCGTGGATGACATTCCATACCGAAGCGGGAGAACAAGTCATTCGCGGCATTCCGCAGGAGCTGGTGGACCGTCTGATCGCCTGCGGCGGCTCTCCCGGCCATCTGCGCGACACGGTCGGCTTCGTCAGCACCGTGACTCCGTACCATCCGGAGCTGTTCAAGGTGACGGCGATCGATATGCTGATGGAGGCGGGCGTGAAGCTGCTGCTTCACAGCTTCGTCGACGATGTCGAGGTGCGGGAGGGTCGGATCCGAAGCGTGACGTTGACCGGCAAGTCCGGACGGATCCAAGTGCAAGGCTCCATGTTCGTCGACACTTCGGGCGACGCGGACGTCGCGAGCTTATCCGGAGCGCCCACCCGGATCGGCCGGGACGGCGACCGGCTCACCCAGCCGATGACGATGAAGTTCCGGATGCGCGGCGTCGACCTGGGAGCGGTGAAGCGCGCGATGATCGACAATCCGGACAACTTCTATCGCAAGACTCCGTTCGCCGATCTGGAGCGGATCCCGCTCACCGGCATTCAAGGCTTCTATGCGGAATGGAAGGCGGCGAACCTGCCGATCAACCGCGACCAGGTCTTGCTGTTCGCGGGGCCGGCGGAGGACGAGGTGCTGGTCAACTGCACTCGGGTTCAAGGGCTGGACGGGACCGACGTCGAGGACCTGACGAAGGCGGAGGAGGAAGGCCGCCGCCAGGTGCTGATGATGGCGGAGTTCCTGCAGAAGAGCGTGCCCGGCTTCTCGCGCGCTTCGATCTCGGCGGTCGGCGCGCAGATCGGCATTCGCGAGTCGAGGCGGATCGACGGGCTGTACAGCTTGACGATCGACGACGTCGTGTCCGGGCGCAAATTCCCGGACGCCATAGCTCGCAGCGGCTATCCCGTCGACATTCACGATCCCTCGGGCAAGGGAGTCAAGGCTGCCTGGATCGGAGGAGACGGAGCCTATGACATTCCGTACGGCTGCCTGGTCGCCAAAGGAATCGATAACCTTCTGGCCGCCGGCCGATGCATCTCGACGACGCACGAGGCGCTGGCGACGACCCGCCTGACGCCAAGCTGCATGGCGACCGGCCAAGCCGCGGGTACCGCCGCCGCCCTGGCGGCGCTGCAAGGGACCTCGGCCGCCGAAGTGGACGCGAACCGGTTGAGGGAATGCCTGAGGAAGGATGGCGCCGTCGTCTAGGGATGGCGCATTCCCGATAAAGATTGGCGAAATAAGATGCGGTTCCTCGAACGAGGACCGCATTTTTGCATGCCGCGGATGTGGGGGAGCGCGAGTATAAAAAAGATAGGAGAAACTGCAAAATAATTGATCCGATACTCCTTCTTTTCTGGTAAAATATGTTCTGCCTAATGACGAATACGACAAGCGATTATAGACAAGGGGGATTCCCATGAGCAAGGATCCGCGTATCGCCAATCTTGGCGACGAGCTGATCGCCAGGGCGGAGAAGGACCCGGCTTTCCGGCGGCTGCTGGCAGACGATTTAGAAGGAACGCTCCGGCAGGCGACCGCCGAAATTCTCTCTTCCAAGGATCCTTCGGAGCTGTCCGATCAGGAGCTGGAAGCCGTCGTAGGAGGCGCCGGGCTCGAATCGGAGGCTCAGTATCGAACGACGGAGTCGGGCAGCGACAACGCTAACGACCAAATGCAGCAAATGATGGAGCTCATTCGCCAAGTCAGAGAGAAGCTCTCGGATATAGAACAATCCAGAGCGGACACCTTCAAGGGAATTGCCAGGAATACGTAGGGAGCTAACCCGACTCCCGCTACTCCAATACGATCCGATAGGAAAAGGGCTGTCGCGCTAGGTGAAGAACCTCGCGGCAGCCCTTTTCGCATGCCTACACCCGAATATCCAATCGATTGCCCAGATTCGGGTCCAAGCTCTGGGTCATCATCTGCGCGAGATTCTGACCCTGCACTTCCATCTGATCCTTCATCAGAGAGAGGACCTTGATGCTTACCGCTTGCGCAAGCGACGCTTGACTCATCGATACGGATGCTGCCGCGATATCCATTTTGTCCACCTCCCTCCCTAATATCGGCGAAGGCTGCCGAAGGAATGAATAGACGGATTTGGATATAGGAGATTAGAACGAGAATCGATAAGAATCTGTGATAATAAACCATTAAATGTAAAATAATATGTGATAATTTAACTATTCTTTAGGTGAATTTTCCCAATCGCATGCTATTATCGAACTTGTCAACTACCTAGTTGATAGGAATTGTAGGACATTTAACCTAGTCGGAGGGGAATCGGGTTTGAGAAAAGCAAGAATCGCAACAGCTAGCCTTCTAACATTCGCTCTAACATTCGGATCCATGCTGTCCGCCGCATTCGGTGCGGTTCCAAAGGATGCCGAGAAGCACTGGGCTTCGGCTACGCTTACGAAATGGACCGAATCCGGTCTTCTCAAGGGGTATGAAGACGGGACGGTCAAGCCTGACGCTGCCGTTACCCGCGGCGAGTTCGCGGCTTTGCTCAATCGCGCGTTCGAGCTTAAGGAAGAAGCCGCCGACGCGGCTTTCGCCGACTTGCCGAAGAGCAATTGGGCGTACCATGACATCGCGGTAGCGCTCAAAGCAGGCTATATCCAAGGCAATGGCAACGGCGGCGCGGCTCCGAACGCGAAGACGACGCGCGAGGAAGCGGCTGTCATGGTGGCCAAGGCGCTGCAATGGAAGGGGGACGCGGGCGCCGACCCGATCTCGTTCAAGGATGCCGCGCAAATCTCCGAATGGAGCCAAGGAGCGATCTCCGAGCTTGCGGCCGCGAACGTCGTCAAGGGCGACATGCAAGGCAATTTCCGTCCGAAAGCGTCGATTACTCGCGCGGAAGCCGTCGTTCTGCTCGATGCCGCGCTTGGTTTGAAGAACGCGGCGAAGGTGTTCGATCAAGCGGGCGAATACGGCTCCGACGACCGGACTCAGACGATCGCGGGAGACGTCGTAATCTCCGCGAGCGGCGTAACGCTAACCAATATGGTCATTGCGGGCAACCTGACGATCGCCAAGGAAGTCGGCGACGGCGACGTTACGCTTAAGAAAGTAACCGTTAAGGGAACGACGAACGTTAACGGCGGCGGCGCGAACTCCGTTCACGTGGAGGATTCGGTTCTGCTGCGGATCATCGTCGATAAGCCTTCCGGCACGGTGCGTATCGTCGCCATCAGCGCGACGACCGTACAGGACGTCATCGTCAACTCGGCCGTTAAGCTCGAGGAATCGAACACGACCGACAGCGGCTTCACGAACGTAGAGCTGTCGAAGGCGCTGCCTAAGGACTCCGGCGTCGAGCTGGTCGGCCAATTCGAAGACGTTCGGGTGCTGGCCGCGAATATCCAAATCAACGTTCCGAGCGGCTCCATCGGGAATCTGTCCGTAGCGGAAGGCGCGGACAACAGCACGATCAACCTGAGCAAGGAAGCTCAAGTGTTGAAGCTCGTGCTCGACTCCGTCGCCAAGCTGATCGGCGAAGGCAAGATCGAGAACGCTACGGTCAACGAAGGCGCGAAGGGCTCCTCGTTCGAGACGAAGCCGAACGCAGTGGACGGAAGCGGCAAGGATACGGGCTCGACTCCAACGGGTTCGACGTCTCCGGGCGGATCGAATCCGCCGGGAACGACCGATCCGGGCACGCCTAGTCCAGGCAACGGAAACAACGAGTGCACGGAAAATTGCGCCGACGCTACGCTGCATTCCCTGTCGGTCGCGAGCAGCGTGTACATGGAGCTTGAACAGAGAGATGGCGGCAACCTTTTGCTAGGCACGGGCTATAGTCCGGACGTAATGTCTTACTCCGTTGCTATTCCTGCCGATTTCACCGAGTCGGATGTTACGCTAAGCGTATCGAGCGCCGTTTATTCTTCGGTTAGGTACACCGTGCAAACCGACGACGGCAATTACAGCTGGGGAAGCTTGGAGAACGGAGCGACCGAATTCTCCGTCCGACTGCAGCCGCATCATGATCTGCACGTCTATCTCTACGTGTACAGCGCCGACGGAGTGCGTTCCAAGCAATATCAAGTTCATTTCTACTATGAGCGTTCCCTTCAGGAAGCGTTCCGACTGAGGAATGCCGGCAACGGCCCTGAGGTAACTGTCTACCAATTAGAAACGGGCTCTCTCGAGAAGGGAGACCGGGTAACCATTACCGTCCCTGCGGCGGATACGACGCTGGGATCGGAGATTTCGGTAACCGAGACGGTCTATTACCCGAATGCTTCGTTCAATCTGGATGATTGGGGCAGGGGGAACCACTTTAGCCCGTCTTCGCTCCAAGGCGCGTTGCATGTGGTAGTCGAACGAGCGGGACAAACGGTTATGGACGGCGATTATCAATACGACCTGACGCCTATTACGGTAATCGAGAACCAAGCCGGCCTATCGGTCGAATTGTTGACCAAGGAAGAACTGCTTGAAGAAGACGCTACGAGCAATTCCGAGAGCAGGCATTCCTTCCAACTGAGAATCAACTTGAACAAGGAGACGGCGGACCCGTCCCTGCGGAACGCGCAGTACATCGAAATCAAATCGACGGACAAGTACTATACGGATACGCAGCCCCGCTTGTGGACGAAAGAAGATCTCAAGAACGTACAAAATCAGTTCACCGGGATGTTCTGGCCGATCAAGCTGTACGAAGGCGGTAATGAGCACGGGTTCCTGGGATACAAAGAACTGTACAATCAGTATCTGTACGTGTTCTACTATGATGCGCAAAAGAATCCGATCGGCTACTTCCTGTACGATCTAAACTTCGACTACGATCATGTTGGCAAGGATGTCAAGCTGATGCCTTCGAAGACCAGAGAGTAAACCGTAAGTCATCCAAACAACCGCCCGAAGCGAATAAGCTTCGAGGCGGTTGTTTTTAGATCCGGCTGCTTTGGGTAAGTTAAAGGACGGAAGGAATGTCCAACGAAGGGAGCGAGACGTCATGAAACAGAGCGCGAAGAAAGTCGCTTTCCTCTTGGCCGAGGGCTACGAGGACTCGGAGATGAAGAACCCTTACGACGCGATGATCGAGAACGGCACCGATGCCGTCATTATCGGGCTTAAAGCGGGCGAGGAGCTGAAGGGCAAGAAGGGGACGATCTCCTACACGACTCACCTCGCCGCTTCCGAAGCGAACGCGGCCGATTACGAGGCGGTGATCATCCCCGGAGGAAGCTCGCCGGAGAAGCTGCGCGGGGACAAGGCCGTACAGGACTTCGTGAAGCAGGCGAATAGCCGGGGCATCCCGATCGCGGCGATCTGCCACGGCCCGCAGGTGCTCGCGAGCGCGGGCCTGCTGCAGGGCAAGACGTTGACCGGCTATTCCGGCATTCAAGGCGAGATCGAGCAGGCCGGAGGCAAGTTCGTCGACAAGGAGGTCGTCGTCGACGGGAACCTGATCACGTCGCGGGGGCCGAAGGACGAGCCGGCGTTCATCCAGGAGACGATCGACAAGATCGGCGTAACGGCGTACTAAGGCTCCTCGACAGTTTAATAACGTTAAAACGCGAAACGCGGCATCTCGAACCCGAGAGCCGCGTTTTTGCGTATTCGCAATCTCGCAATCGGATCGTTTGACCCCTCAAGCGAAGGTTGCGAAATCTCGCTTTTTTACATTTTTCGGCACTATTTTACCTTAATGAATGCAGAATTCGGAGAGAAAATGCTAGAATGCTAGAGATAGAGGAATAGAGAGGGAAATAAAGGGCGATATGGCGGAGGGGGCCAGGCAAGTGAGGGGACGATGGCTGATCGTCTTGATCGTTATGCTTTTGATAGGAGGCTGCGCCTCGAACGGAAATAATCCCGTGCGGGGATCGGATAAAGGGGACATCGTCATCGGAGTCGGCTGGCCGCTCGCTTCCCGCAACGAAGGGCTGGCGGAAGGAGTGGCGATGGCCGCGGAGGAGATCAACTCGAATGGAGGCGTGCTTGGACGCCAAATCCGGATTGAGAGCATGGATGACGGCGGAACGGCAACGGAAGGCTTGGCCGTGGCGGGCAAGCTCGCGGAGAATCCGGATACGGTCGCTGTCATCGGCCACCGCGGCTCGTCCGTCTCGATACCGGCGTCCGCCATTTATGAGAAAGCGGGCATCGTCATGCTGACGCCGGGCTCGACTTCGCCTAAGCTGACGCAGAACGGATACCGGTACGTCTTCCGGATGATTCCGAGCGACGCGGAGATCGGAGAGCGAATGGCGCGCTATGCGGCTTCCCGAGGCTACAAGAGGGTAGCGATCCTATACGCGGACGACGAATACGGGCGCGGGCTGGCCAACGCGTTCGAGGACGGGGGCAAGGGACACGGGATCGACACGATCGATCGGCTGACCGGCTACTCGGATTCGGCGGAGCTGACCCGTCTCGTCCGCGAATGGGAAGCGCTTCGCTGCGATGCCGTGTTTATCGCCGACGTGATGCCGGCAGCGGGACGCACGGTTGCGGACCTGAGGCTTGCCGGCTCCAACCTGCCGGTGCTCGGCGGCGACGGCCTCGATTCGGACCAGCTGCCGCGGACGGCGGGAGCCGCGGCGGAGGGCGCGGTCGTCGCTTCGATCTTCAATCCCGAGGGCAACAATCCGGAAGTCGCCCGGTTCATAGCCGACTATGAGGCGAAGTACGGGACGAAGCCGGGCAAATGGGCGGCGCAAGGCTACGATGCCGTTCGGCTCCTTGCCGATGCGATCGCCCGCGCGGGCTCCGCGAAACCGGCCGATATCGCGCAAGCGCTGCGGGATACGAAGGGATGGACGGGCGTGACGGGCAGCCATGCCTTCGACGACGACGGCGAGCTGACGGGCAAGCCGATCGTTCTTAAGACGATCAAGAACGGGCAATTCCAATATTCCGACGGGCAGGAGGGATAGACGTGTCAACCCGGAACGTATTCCGCCAATCGGCGGTCGACCGCCTCTCCTCGCCCGAACAGCTCGATACGCTAACGCGCGTCACGACGCCCAAGGGGTGGATCGCGCTGGTTGCCGTGGGCCTGCTGATCGCGATAGCCGCCGTCTGGTCGATTGCCGGCAGCCAGTCGGTGAAGATAACCGGCGACGGCTTCATCGTAAGACCTGGAGGCGTCGTCGCCATTGGGGCGACCGTGGAAGGTCAGATAACCGACGTGAGAATCCGGCTGAACGACCAGGTCAAGCGGGGAGACGTCATCGCCAGGGTCAGTCAGCCCGAGCTGATGGACGAGCTTCTGCGGTTGCGCAACCTGCACCAGGCGACGGCAGCCTCGGATACGAAGGCGATCGCCGAGCTGGACGAAGCGATTCTCCTGCAGGAGCAGCTCATTAGCGAGAGAACCCGCATCGTCAGTCCTTATGACGGAAGAGTGCTCGAGGTCGGCGCGAAGAAGTACGACCGGCTGTCCGCCGGAGTCCCGGTGGCGACGCTGGAATTGGACGGCGGCACCCAGGGAGGCTTGCAGACGATCATGTACATCCCGGCGCAAGTGGGCAAGAAGATTACGCCGGGGATGGAAGTATCGATCAATCCTACGTCCATCAATAAAGAAGAATACGGCAACCTGCTCGGCCGGGTCGTCTCCATCTCGGAGTATCCCGCAACGCAGCAGAGCATGATGAACACGCTCGGCAACGAGGCGTTCGTCCGGCAGTTGTCGGTAACGGGAGAAGCTCTGCTCGAGGTACGGATCGAGATGCTGACGGACGGTTCCACGCCGAGCGGCTATCGCTGGTCGACCAAGGAAGGACCGCCGATGAAGCTGGACAGCGGGACGCCGATGACGGGCTCGATTACGCTTTATAAGCAGAAGCCGATCACCAACGTTCTTCCATTCATCCGATGAGGGGGGAGCGCATTCGATGAGACGGTTTACATTAGGGCGAAGAACCCGCAAGTCCGCTCCCGGCGACCGCGTCCGAACGCCGACGATCCTGCAGATGGAAGCGGTCGAATGCGGCGCCGCTTCGCTGGCGATCGTGCTGGCTTACTTCGGAAGGCAAGTGCCGCTCGAGAGGCTTCGCATCGATTGCGGCGTGTCGCGCGACGGCAGCAAAGCGATCAACATCGTGAAGGCGGCCAGATCGTACGGCTTGGCTACCAAAGCCTACCGCAAGGAACCCGGCGAATTGCGAGCCATGAAAGGGCCGATGATCGTCCATTGGCGGTTTAATCACTTCGTCGTGCTGGAAGGCTTCGGCCGGGGCAAAGTGTATTTGAACGACCCCGCGACCGGGCCGCGTACGGTGACGGATGAGGATTTCGACGAGTCGTTCACCGGCGTCGTCCTGACGTTCGAGCCGACGGACGAATTCGAATTCGCCAAGGAGCGATGGCGAACGCTTCGTTCGCTGCGCAGCCGTCTCGGAGGCACCGGCGACGGAATCGCCTACGCGGCGCTCGCCGGGCTGCTGCTCGTCGTGCCCGGGTTGGTGATCCCGGCGTTCAGCCGCATCTTCGTCGACGACGTGCTGCTGGCCGGCTTGTCCAATTGGCTGATGCCGCTGCTGATCGGGATGGGAGCGACGGCTTTGATCCGAGGCGCGTTGATTTATCTGCGCCAGCACTTCTTGAATCGGCTGGAGACGAGCCTCGCGATGAATATGTCGGGCCGGTTCGTCTGGCACGTGCTGAGACTGCCGCTAGCCTTCTTCCAGCAGCGCCACCCCGGCGAGATCATGTCGCGGATCGCCATCAACGGAAGGATCGCCCAATTGCTTGGGGGAGAACTGGCCTCGACCTGCCTGGATCTGGTCATGATCGTCTTTTACTTTATTATGCTTGTGCAGTACAGTTGGGCGCTGACGCTGGTCGGACTCGGCATCGCTCTTCTCAACTTCGTCTATCTCCGGTTCGTCTCCCGTTCGCAGATCGACCGGAACCAGAAGCTGATGCTCGACGCGGGGAAAATGGACGGGGTGTCGATGTCGGGACTGTCGATGATCGAGACTTTGAAGGCCGGCGGCTCGGAGTCCGATTTCTTCACCCGCTGGTCGGGCTGGCAGAGCAAGCTGATGAATACCCAGCAGAAGCTCGGAGAGACGGGCCAGGTTCTCTCGGCCGTGCCGGCCTTCCTGTCCGCGATCAACTCGGCGGTCATCCTGGTCGCGGGCGGCCTGCTCGTCATGAACGGCTCGTTCACGATCGGCATGCTCGTCGCCTTCCAGAGCTTGATGGCCAGCTTTCTTGGGCCTATCGGCCGGATTCTCCAGCTTGCGACGGCGGTTCAAGAGGTATCGGGCGGACTCGCCCGGCTGGACGACGTGTATCGGTATCCGCTCGATTCTTCCGCCGCTCGCGAAGAGGAGCCTCATCGGGAAGGAAGCGAAGAGGAGGAGAGGAGGCAGCAGCCGAAGATGCAGGGCAGCCTGGAGCTGTCCGGAGTTACGTTCGGCTACAACCCTCTGGAGGCGCCTCTTATCCGCGATTTCAGCCTGACGCTGAAGCCGGGAGAGCATGTGGCGCTCGTCGGCGGCACGGGCAGCGGCAAGTCGACGATCGCCAAGCTGATCGCCGGCCTGTACGAACCGCAAGCGGGCGAAATCCGCTTCGACGGGAGGGCGCGGGCGGACATCCCGCGAATCGTCATGGCCGGCTCGCTCGCTTCCGTCGACCAGGAAATCCGGCTGTTCCAAGGGACGATTCGGGAGAACGTGACGCTGTGGGACGACACGGTTCCCGAACGGGATATCGTGCAAGCGTGCAAGGACGCCCTCATTCACGAGGAGATCATGGCCCGGAGCGGAGGCTACAGCCATGAGGTGGCGGAGAGCGGGGCGAACTTCAGCGGCGGCCAGCGGCAGCGGCTCGAGATCGCGCGGGCCTTGTGCGGCAATCCTTCCATGCTCATTCTCGACGAAGCGACGAGCGCGCTCGACCCGCTGACCGAGCAGGCGGTTATGGACGGGCTGAAACGCAGAGGGTGTACCTGCGTGACGGTCGCGCATCGGCTTAGCACGATACGCGACGCGGACGAAATCATCGTGCTCGACCGCGGACAGGTCGCCGAGCGCGGCAATCATGAACAGCTCATTCGACTGAACGGCGCGTATGCGGCGCTCGTTCGAGCGGATTGAAGCGGGGCGGGAGGAACTCTCATGCATGCGTTACAATCCGAGGCCGAGTCGGCAGCGTCGACGGCGCTGCGATTCGGAGGCAAGCCCTTGCGCGCCCCGTCCGGCGGATTGCTGCTGGATGGCGGCGGCTTATGGCTGGTCAAGTCCGGAGGCGTCCGCCTGTTCACGGTGCTCATTCGGGAAGACGGCAGCTACGGAAGACGGTCGCATCTGTTCGACGCCGGCGCGGGGCGGGTGCTGTTCGGGATTGGGGAGCCGGCGGCTTCCGGAGGCGGAGACCGTATCGCCTTATTGGCTTCGTCGCTTGGCGATACCGAACTCGTCTCGCTGGAGAGGACGGCGGTTTACGAGATGGCGGCGGAACCCGCGCCGCGCGGATGGTTGGCGGGCGAGCTGAACCGATGGATCGAGGCGTGGCATCTCGCGCTGGCCGAGGAAGCGCTCGTCGCGCATCCGTTCGTGCTGCCGGCCGGCGAGATCGCCCGAGTGCTTGATGCGGCGGCGATTCGCACGGACGGCTCCGCACTATGGGTGCGTTCGGTAGAGGCGGATTCGCCTGCGCTTGCCTGGAACGTGCGCGGGAGAAGCATCGAGCTCGGACCATTGGGCGAAGAGGCGTTCCCTTTGAGCGGCCCGGGCCGTCTCGAGTGCGCCGGTCCGGTCTCGCTGCAGGCGGACGACACGGAGGCTTGGTGGCGAAGCGAACCGCGCTGGCGGAGCCTCGATCGATTCCACGGGATCGCGCTGTCGGCGCTGCTGCGCATTCGCGAAGAGGAGGACGAGTCGGAGCGGAACCGGCTGAAGAAGCGCATCGACAACGAAGCGCGGCTCCTCGATCGCGCGGTTTCGAAGCTGCGGGAGGTGCATGCCGGCGTTCCGTCGGCCTCGGCCGAGCCCGCGGAATCGGAAGGCCTCCTGCTATCGGCCGCGCGGGCCATTGGCCAATACATGGGCATCGAGGTGCATTCGGCTCCGTCGGGAGCGGGCGGCCAAGGCTCCCAAGGAATTCAAGCGATCGCGGACGCCTCGCGGTTTCGCTATCGGCGGGTGAAGCTGACGGATGGCTGGTTCAAGGAGGATAACGGACCGCTGCTGGCGTTCACGGAAGAGGACGACGGCCCGATTGCGCTCCTCCCGCGCCGCCCGGGGCGTTACGAGTATTTCGATCCATCGACCGGCACCGCGGTGCCCTTGACGGAGGAAGCGGCCGGGAGGCTGTCCGATACGGCCTATATGTTCTACAAGCCGCTTCCGCCCGGAGCCTTGAAGCTGATCGATATCGTTAAGCTGGCGGCGGACCGAAGCGCGTGGCGGGATATGGCGGTCATGCTGGCGATAAGTCTCGTCGTCGGCTTGCTGGGGCTGTTCACGCCGGTCGCTACCGGCATCCTGTTCGACAGCGTCATTCCGGAAGCCGACCGGACGCAGCTCGTCGAGATGGCGTTCGTGCTGCTGGGATCGTCCGTCGCGGTGTTCCTATTCGAGCTGGCGCGCGGCAGCGCGGTCATGCGGCTGGAAGGGCGCAGCGACATGACGATCCAGGCGGCGGTATGGGATCGCTTGCTCCGGCTTCCGGTCGGTTTCTTCCGCGATTATTCGTCCGGCGACCTGGCGATGCGGGCCAACAGCATCAACGCGATCCGCAGGCAGCTGTCCGGCATCGCGCTGTCCACGCTGTTCGCGGGCGTATTCTCGTCCTTCAACCTGCTGCTGCTGTTCCGCTACGACACCGGCATTGCTTTTGTCGCGGCGGGGCTCGCCCTTATCGGCATCTTGGCCAGCGCCGGCTTCGCTTATGCCCAGGTTCGCTATCAACGCGAGTTGATGAAGGACCAAGGGAAGCTGTCCAGCCTGATGCTTCATCTGTTATCGGGGATCGCCAAGTTCCGGATCGCGGCGGCGGAGAGCCGAGCGTTCTATCTGTGGGCGAATTTATTCGGCAAGCTCAACCGGATCGGCTTCAAGAGCAACAGGCTGCAGGCTTACTTCGCCGTTTATCAGGCGATTTTCCCTATCGCGACTTCCATGGTGCTCTATTACTCCGTCGTTTCGATGGGCGAAGGCAGGATCAGCACGGGCGACTTCATCGCTTTTTTTGCGGCCTTCTCCTCCTTCCTGTCCGCAATGCTGGCCATGTCTTCCTCCCTGCTCTCGATTATGGGAATCGTGACACTGTACGAGAGGGCGAAACCGATTCTGGAGGCTCTGCCGGAGGAAGCGGACGGCGGAGCCCATCCCGGAACCTTAAGCGGGAGCATCGAATGGAGCCGCGTCAACTTCCGCTACGAGAAGGATGGTCCTTGGATCGTTCGCGACGTGTCGCTTGCCGTCCAGCCGGGGGCATTCGTGGCGATCGTCGGCGAGTCCGGAAGCGGCAAGTCGACGCTTCTTCGCCTGCTGCTCGGATTCGAGAAGCCGGAGTCCGGGACGGTCCGGTATGACGGCCAAGAGCTTGGAAGCCTCGACATCCGCGAGGTGCGGCGCCAGATCGGCGTCGTTCTGCAGAGCGCGGAGGTCATGGCCGGCGATATCCGCGAGAATATCGTCGGTTCGACGGGTTTGTCGATCGAGGAGGCATGGGAAGCGGCGGCGATAGCGGGGCTGGATACGGACATCCGCGAAATGCCGATGGGCATGCACACCGTCATCGCCGACGGAGGCGGCACGCTGTCCGGCGGCCAGAGGCAGCGGCTTCTGATCGCCAGGGCCATCGTCCGCAAGCCGAGAATTCTGCTTTTCGACGAGGCGACGAGCGCTCTCGACAATCGAACGCAGGCGGTCGTCAGCGAAAGCTTGGAACGTCTGCAGGCGACGCGGATCGTCATTGCCCATCGCTTGAGCACGATTCGGCACGCGGATTTGATCGTCGTCATGAAACGCGGACAGATCGTCCAGAAGGGCACTTATGAGGAGCTTATGGAGCAAGACGGCGAATTCGCGGAGATGGCGCGCAGGCAGACGGTATAGTCGGCTCGATAAATAGTTGTACAACGTTCATTAATCGAGGTAAGATACCGATAGAGGTAATGGAAGAAAATGTTTGAAATTAGGGATTCGGGAGGAATTGGACGATGAGTTGGGAACAGCAATGGGAGCAGATCGAGCGTCAGATGGCGGACAAGGCGAAGGCGGAGCCCGCATTCGCGGAATTGGTGAAGACGGACTTCGAGGAAGCGGTTCGACAAGTGTCGGGCTTCTCCATTCCTTTGGCTCAATGGGAAGCGGCGGCCGTCAATCCTTCCGATACGGGCGAATTGTCGGAGGATGACCTGGAGCTGGTCGTCGGCGGCACGCAATCCGTTAGCGGCGTAGGATCTATCGACCTCTCTTCGATGGACCTGGAATCGGCATTAATGATGGTCCAGAGCCAGCGCGCGCAGATGCTCGAGGATGCATTAAGGAACCAAATGTCGAATACGACCGGAGATTCGCAGATGGACTTGCTTCGTCTGCAATCGCTGACGAACAAGCGCAACGAAGCGTTCGATGTCATGACTAACTTCATCAAGAAGATGCAGGACAGCAGGAACTCCATTCTCGGCAATATGCGATAAATGCAGCTTCCGGCCTCGGATGAGACTATCCCGGCGTAAAAAAAGGCGTGTTGCAGCATGAGAAGATCTCAACGTTAATGGCGGCGTCGGGGAGATTATCCCTGACACCGCCATTTTCCATCAGAGCGCAAAAACCTCGACAAGCTTGGAGGCGGCGGCAGCCGATCCGGAACGGCTTCGAGAAGGCGAGCCCCGCTGGCTCTCCTCCAGCTTCTCGATCTCCTCCCACAGAATCGCTTCGAAAGTACGGCGCTGGATCTGCTCCAGCCGTTGATAAGCCAGGGTATGCGTCACCCCGAAGTGCGAGGCGATCCAGTCGGCGGCTTCGCTCTGGCGATCGGGCAGGCGCACGTCGCGAAGCATGAAGTAAGGAACGGACGCGTACAGGACGAACCGGTTCGCGTCCGCCTCCTGGTGCTCCAGGAACGACTGCGGCATCATCGTCTGGCTGCCCGCATGCCTCAGAACGTGGCACAGCTCGTGCAGGAAGTCCTCCCATTGCTCGACCCGGCTCAGCCTTCGGTCCAACAGAATCGAACGCAGTCCCATCCATTCCAGTGCTTTGCTGGACTGGTTCATATAGTGAATCCAGACGTTGAGACGGGAAGCGACCTCGTCGACGTTAAGCTGGGCGGGCGACGAGATTCCGGCTCTCCTCCACAGGTTCTCGATCCACTGCTCCATCGGAGTCGGCTTGTAGTATCGAAGCATGGCTGCACCTCATTTTAGGGGAATGTATGTTCGCATTAAGGGTGAAAAGAAACGCCCTATCGGGCGGCTTTTCTAATCATAATACAGATCGGACGATTTGTTTACTCTCCCTGACGGTCGCCAGGCTTGCGATTCCGTTCTTTCTCTCGGATAAACTCCCAGAATCTCAGCATTTCTTCTTTTCTCTCCGCCGGGGCATCCAGATATTCCTTAAAAAAAACGCCGTGCTCCGGGTTGTTGACGAAGCGTTCGAACTCGGCATAGAGGGAGGAATCGCTCTTGGCGAGCGTCGAGTCCTCCGTCCGGCCCAGCAAATAATCGGTCGTCGTGCGGTAAAATTCGGCGAATCGGCTTAGCATCTCAGGCTCCGGCTTGCGGTCGTCCGATTCGTATCGGGAGAGCTGCACGTTGCTGATCCCGAGCTCCCTGGCGGCGTCCAGCTGCGTCAAGCCGAACCGCTCGCGCCTCTCTCTCAGTCGCTTGCCCAGTGTCATAGAGAATCTTCCTTCTCTCCGGAATTGGTAGGTTTAGTATAGCATATTTTCCGATTCGGTAAAACCATGAAATAATTTTGGTTGAAACTGGGTTGACTTTTGCCGTAACGGTAATATATGATTCTCTCAGATTCAGAATTTGCCAAATCACATAGACGCATGGAAGATTTGTGACTGTTGTTTTGAAGTGATTTTGCCAAATTGGCAAAACAAATAATCTTCTTAAGAGGGAGCGTGGAAAAATGAGTTTTCAACCGAAGCTGGTGAGAAAAACCGATCTGGGCGGAGCGACTTTAGAGAATTATAGGGAGACTCGACGGGGGCTGCTGCTCGCCGCCGATCGGCTGACTCGCCGGATAAAGAGAATCGAGCCGGTGCGGACGGTGGAGCAGATGGAGGCGGTGCTTACGCTAGAGAACGACCGCAAGCTGATCGTCGAGATGATCTCGAGCTGCTCTTATGTCATCGAATGGTTGGAGACGGGCAGAAGGCCGGGCAACCGCCGCGGAGCGGAGCGTCTGGCTTCCTATCAGAGAGAAATTCCGACCGATCCGGCGCTTCTTCCGGTAAGAGGGAGTACGGATGTCTACGGATTCGAGGAGCCGGAGAGGGAAGAAGAAGGGCGGTCTAACCGATTGGACGCGGCAATGAGGGGGTTGACGGAGAGGGAACGCGACTGCTATTCGCTCGCTCATGGGCAAGGCTGCTCGCTGTCCGAGATAGCCGAACTGCTTCACATCAGCAAATCGAGCGCGGGCACCTATACGACCCGGGCTCAGCGCAAGATCGCGATGAATATCGGCAAGCCGGTCGATCTCGTAGGATGAGGAGCTTGTCGTACGATTGCCACTTATGGATGAGAGGGTCGTAACGGCCCGATCGCATAATCGATACGGGAGGGCAAGCGAACATGAAGCAGAAGGATGTGGCGGCCGATGCGTAACGGAATCCGACAGCGTCTCATCGCCGATATTCCCGAGATCGCGGGGCGCGTGCTCGAATCCCATGAGGACGGCTTGACGGCGGACAAGCCTTATCTCGTTCTCGTACAGGGAGAGGAAGCTTCCGTCAACGATTGGACGGGCTTTAACCGCTTCTACGAGGTATGGCCTTACGAAGCGGAAGCCGCGGGCTTCGAGGCGGTTGACCGGCTCGGACAAGCGGTCATTCAATCGCTTGACGGCCAAACGCTGACGGATTCTTCCACGGGCGAAGTATTCACCTGCAAATACGCGGGTACGGCCGGTTCCGACTTCCCGGACGAAGAGCGGCAAGCGCTGACGAGGGGGCTTCGCTTCTCCGTCGCGGCCGTCGAGGCAGCGGAACGGGCGGAGACGGTGCCGAGAGATGCCTGGACCGAGGCGCTGATCGATTGGACGAAGTCTCTGCTCGGAGCCGCGTGGTCGGTCTACGGCGAGAGGTGGCCGCCAGGCTATCTGGCACCCGCCATTCTATGGAGAATCGTCGGGCTGGAGACATCGGACGGGAACGCCGCAGCCGTGAAGACTCGCAAGCAAGTGACGGGTCACGTGCTCGGACGAACTCCGAACGAGCAAGCGGAAGCGGTCGTTCGGATTGCGGAAGAGCTGAAGCGAAGCGGAAAAATCGAGCTGAATGCGGAGGCGAAGCAGTTCGTCGCCGTTCAGGAGTGCGCGGCCATGATGGAAGCCGATGCTCTGCGATCGGGCCAACTGTCCGTGACGCTGTCCCGGCGTTCGGTTCGAAGCGACGGGAGCTCCTCGGAGGACGCGCCTCTCATGAGGGAAGTCCGCTATCAATCTATCGCGCATTGAGGTGAAGGGAATGGCTGGCAAGAAGAAAGCAGCCGGAGCAAGGGCCGACATCGAAAAGATACTTTATGAGGCCAATGAGCTCATCCGGCAATCGAGGGAGCTGTTCGCGGTGTCTTCGGATGCGGCGGCAGGAGCTCTGTCCGGCTTGGGGGACGGTCGCAAGTCGCTCTCGTTGGAAGAAGCGCAAGATCTCATTCATCAATTCATGAACAGAAAGGTGAGCTGATACGATGGCTGGAGGAAATTGGAGCACGACGGACATGCCGGTACTGCCCGGCTTTTACATGGCTTTTAAGGCGGCTGCCGCGGCGGCGATTCAACCGGGGACAAGAGGCGTCGTCGCCGTCCCGATCCGGGCGCATTGGGGGCCGACTCGGGATATTACCGAGATTGCGAGCGAGAATGAGGCAATCGAGACTTTCTCGGCTGTCTCCGAAGGAGGCGCGACGGCTTATTCGACCTTGCGTCTCGCCCTGCTGGGCGGAGCGAACAAAGTCTTGGCCTATCGCCTGTCGGACGGTACCGATGCGGCTGCTTCCGTAGCGCTTAAGGATACGACGGAGACGCCGGTAAACGTGCTGAAGCTGACTGCCCGGTATACGGGCGAACGAGGCAATGAGTTCAAGGCGACCGTTCAAACCAATGCGGCGGATTCGAGCAAGAAGGATCTCAAGCTCTATGAAGGAGCGACGCTGCTGCGCACCTTTACGTTCGCGGGAGGTTCGATTCAAGAGGCCGTCGACTCTATCAACGGGGATTCCGCCAACAAGTGGATCGTCGCCGAGAAGCTGAGCGAGGGTAACGGAGTGCTGGCCGACATCATCGGGTCCGCGATGACGGGGGGCGCCTCCGGCATTAACGGCATCGACAATGCGGATTATTTAGCCGCGTTCGAAGCGTTCGAGACGCAGTCTTTCAACGCATTCGCGCTCGACGGTGTCACGGACCCGGCTCTTCAATCGAGCGTCCTGTCTTGGGTAACCCGCATTCGTTCGGAAGGACTCGGAGTGATCGCCGTTCTTGGCGGCTCTACGAGCGACGATCAGGCGGCGGACGCGGTAGCGAAGGCAACGGCGCGCAGCGCGACCTTCAATTGCGAAGGCATCGTCAACGTCGGCGTCGGAGCGAAGGAAGGCGACGTCGTGTACAGCTCGGCTCAGCTCTCCGCCTACGTCGCAGGCCGAATCGCCGGTCAATCCTTAAGCGAATCCACGACGTACGCATCCGCTCCTTTTGCCGACGTGTCGCGCCGCTGGACCCGCAGCGAGCAGGAGCAGGCGGTTCGCGGCGGCGTTTTCCTCCTCGTGCATGACGGTCGTCAGGTGAAGGCGCTTCGCGGCGTAAACAGCCTGGTATCTCCGGGTCAAGGCCAGAACGCGGCGTGGAAAAAAATCCGCACGATCCGAGTGCTCGACACGATCAATTCCGACCTGCAACGTACGGCGGAGGACAGCTACATCGGCAAGGTCAACAACACGGAGGAAGGACGTCTGGCGCTGATCGGCGCGTGCAAGCAATACTTGCAGTCTTTGGCTCAGTCCGGCGTTATCGAAGCGACCGGCTACAACGTGTATGAGGACAAGAGCATCGTCGCCGAGGCGGATCAGGTCTTCTTGAAATGGGAAGCGCGGCTGACCGACGTGGTAGAGCAAATTTTCGGCACGTTCACCGTGCAATAAGGGGGATAACGGAACATGATGGATCCGACTAGAGCGATTCTTGGCACGTACGGGCAAGTGTTTATCGACGGCGTCTGGCAGACGAACATCAACCACCTGGAGGCTTCCGTCGAGGTGGAGAAGCGCGAGCTGAAGCTGGCGGGCGCGGAGTGGACCGTCCATAAGCTCGGGGCCAAAAAAGGGACCGGTACGATGAGCGGCTACAAGGTGACGAGCGACATGGTGAGGCGCGGCTTCGCGAAGTTCGACGTCATCAACAAGCTCAGCGATCCGGAGTCCTACGGCTTCGAGCGCATCCGCCTGATCAATTGCGTGGCGGACAAGATCCAGCTCGCCAACTGGACGGCGGGCGAGGAAGTGGCGGAGGAGACGGCCTTCACTTTCGAGGGCTACGAGCTGCTCGACCCGATTACGGCTAACTGATTCTGCGAGGAGGACTGGCAATGGCATTGGAATTCGAAGCGTTGACCGAAGATCAGGTTCTCGAGCGGCTGCTCGCCGCGGACACCGTGCCGGAGAAGGCCGTTCTGCTGGAGCGCCTTGGCATCCCGGTGCGCCTGCGCGGTTTGACGGGCAAGCAGGTGTTCAGCATTCGCGAGCGCTGCACGGAGCGCAAGGAGAAGCGCGGCCAGACGATCGAGCGGCTCGACGAGGAGCTGTTCAACGTCTCGCTGATCGCGGCCTCCACCGTCTCCCCGAACTGGGGAGACTCGAAGCTGCTCGCGAAGTTCTCGGCCAGCGGCGCCGAGGAGGTCATCAAGCGCATCCTTCTCGCCGGGGAGCTGTCGGCCCTGGGTGACGTAGTGCTTGACCTGTCCGGCTTCAACACGGAGCTCGAAGACGTAAAAAACTGATCCGAACCGGGGCGAAGGCCGGCATGCTTCATGCCATCTGGGTCCGCCATCACCTGCGCCCCGGTCAGTTCTGGCAGCTGCCGCGCGGCGAGCAGCTGTTCTTGATGGCGAGCATGGAACTCGAACTGGAGGCCGCCTCCCAGGCGGCCGGCTCCGGCTAGAAAGGAGGGATGGATATGGCTTCGGAGCAGATTGTTATTGACGGGAATGGTGTGGACAGAGCCGGGAAGGTTTTTCAGACGACGGGTAAATTTTTGGAACAAGTTCGAAAACGTTCGGAAATACTGAGCCGGATTCAAGTGTCTCCAATGGTCCGACTGATGGATTTGGCCTCGGGACCGTTAAGCCAAATCTTCTCGCGGCTCGCCGAATATGCCCAGAAGCAATGGGGGATCTCTGTTAGAGTCGTGCCTGCGTCTTATCAAGGGGCTTTTGCGGCTGCGGGAACAGTTGCTGGCGGCGTGTTTCTGAACTCATTCCTAGAAGCTTTTGACGCTAGCAAGATTGCCGACAAAGCAAAATCCTCGATGGACGGAATTACGGTTAACGTTAAGGTTGAGGGTGGGGCTGGCGAGGACAAGGGAGTAAGCGGTGATCTGAATGATATTTTGAAAGATACGCTATCTGGGTTTCTAGGTGGAGTCTTATCAAATACCTTTTCAGAAGGTGAAGCTGGAAAGAAGAAAGGAAAAACGTGGATTGGTTCAGCTCTAGGAAAGTTGAGCTCATCCCCAGTAAAGACCGAGAGTCCTGATGTGCGAACATCCTCTAAGCTTCCTATTCAATCTAAACCGTCTACTCCTTCTAAACCTCTTGCCCAACCAGAACCAACAACAAAGAAGTTCTCTCTGCAACCATTGAGTTCGTCTAATAAGTCAAAGAGTCTCCCTGCTCAATCCAAATGGCCATCAGGTTTGCGAGGATTCTCTAAAAATTTTAATAATAATGGTTCTTCAAACGGATTCGCCAACATGGGATTTGCAAATATGGGACTGCCTAGCGTTCCCGGTGCCAAACAGATCCTCAAATCAAGCAGCAAGGTCCTTAGACCTCTAGCCATCGCATCTGACGTTGCCAACATCGCGGCCGCGAAACCAGGTAACGAACGCAATGCGGCCATCGGCAAAGCGGTTGGAGGGACGGTCGGCGCGACCGCTTTGGGAGCTTTAGGAACCATGATCTTGCCGGGCGTTGGAACGGCGATCGGTACATGGGCTGGAGGGATGGCAGGCGATTGGGTTGGAGAGAAAATCGGCGCCAATATTAACAAAATCAAAAAACTATGGCCCTTCGGAAACAAGAATAAAAAGAAAAAAGCGCCGGAGGCGATTCCCGAACCGTCCGAGACCACTTCCGCTCGGCGGGAGGGGGGCATTGGTCCGGTCATAGGGACTGGCATGGTGGCGGGAGCGGCAGCAAGCACGATCTACTCGCGGACAACTATGGGAATCAAGAGTGCGCAGCAGCCTCCGGCTCCCGCCCCAACCAACGTAAGCATCATGAACGGAGCGGTTCAGCTCAGCATCCAGCAAAACCAAAAAATCGATTACGACGCCATCTCCGCTCAGATCGGAGCCCAGCTCGCGGTCTCGATCCGCCAAAGCATCGAGAACCGCGCCTAATTCCCATGAAACACGATTAGAGAGCGGGTGAAAGCGAATGGACATTTATTTGATAGACGGCTCCGAGAAATTTCAATTTCCGGTGAACCCGGAAGAGATCTCGATCAACCGGGAGAAGCAGTACGAGACGTTCCAGATCCTCTCCCTGGGCGAGGTTGATATGGCGCAGCAGGAGAAAATCAAGGAGATTTCGTTCTCCTCGTTCTTCCCTATGGAGGAGGATCCCAGCTATTGCCGGTATGCCGGCATTCCGGATCCCCAAGAGGCGCTCGAGCGGCTGATCACTCTCCTAAATTCCAAAAAACCGGTTCGTCTCCTCATCACCGAAACGGCCGTTAACGTCCTTGTTTACGTGTCTTCGGTCAATACCGTCTTTAGGGGCGGCGAGCCTGGCGACATCTCCTTCGATATCGCCTTCCGCACTTGGCGGGAGATGAAGGTAAAGAAGGCGGGCTCGGAAGCGGCCGATGCGGTTGCCCCTGCTCGGACGGACACGAAGGCGGTTCCCAAGGTTTACGTCGTTCGCGCGGGCGACACTTTGTCCGCGATTGCGAAGCGGGAGCTGGGGAGCAGTTCGAAGTGGAGCGCTATCTATGAAAAGAACAAGACGACCATCGGCAAGGATCCGAACCGAATCGTCGTCGGGCAGAAGCTGGTGATGCCGTGAGTTACGAGGTAGTTCTAGCCGAGAAATACGATCTCACCGATCTGGTCGAGGAGATCTCGATCGAAGAATCGCTGGAGGAGATCGCCTGCCGGGCGAGCCTTCAGCTCGCGGTTACGGCCAATCTTCCGACCGTCGCTCCCGGCCAGGCGATTCGAATCTCGGGAACGCCTTACGGATCGACGGGGAAGACGGACCTGCTGAATCCCGGGCTCGTCTGGGAGTGCTCCAGCACGAATAACGGAAGCAAGCGGTTGAGCCTGACCGCATACGACCGGACGATCTATCTGGCCAAGTCCGAAGACGAGCGGCTGCTGCCCGCTGGACAGACGGCCTCGCAAAGGCTGAGGGCCTACGCGAAGGACTGGAGCATCCCCATCGGAACGCTTCCGGACACCCGGATCCTCCTCGCCCGCAGCGTGAAGCGCAGACAGTCCATTTTCTCCATGGTGCAGGAAGATTTGAGGGAGACGGCCGACAAGGGCGGCGACATGTACCGTCCCCGAATGAGCGCAAGCGGCTTGGAGCTTGTCCGCATCGGCGGCAACTCCACGATCTGGGAGCTGGAGACGCTGGAGGAGGTCACTCAGCTTCGTACGCTGGAGGGCGCGGTGACGCAGGTGAAGGTGCTCGGGAATTCGGGGAGCGACAAGAAGCTGTCCCCGGTGCTGGCGCTGGTCAAAGGCGAGACGGAGAAATACGGCACGCTGCAAAAGGTCATCCAGGACTGCAAAATCGAGTCCGTCGCCGAAGCGAAGGAAGCGGCCAAGAACATGCTGATGGGAATGCAGGAGACGTTCACCGTGACCGCGCCCGATATCAACACGATCCGCGCCGGGGACAAGGTTCGCTTGAATGGACTGGACCTCTTCGTGACATCGGTGAAGCACAGGCTGGGCACTCCCGGTCATATGGAGCTGGAGCTGGCCGGAGAGGCGAAAGTTAGGAGGGATTGGTGTGGCTGATCCTTATCGAAATCTGGTCTCGTCGCTTGAGCAGAGGTTCAACGGAATCGTGTCTCAGGCGGTATCGGGACTTGGAGCGGAGCTAGGTACGATCACGGCAGGCGGGCTCAAGCTCGATTCGTTCAAGCATGAGATTCCGGACTACGGAGTCGCGGAGTGGATGGCGAAGCTGCATGTTCCGGCCTTTACCTGGGTGGGGACGATGACCTCTCCGGTGCAAGAAGACGGGATCCCTCTAGCGGGGGCTTCGACTTCCGCTCCGACTCGATTCGATTTCGATGAGGCGGAAGTGGAAGGGGTCCGGGTGGAGATAAAAGCCGGATTCAGCCCCGGCGATCGGGTGCTGGCGATTCCGGTCAACGACGGCAACCACGCGGTGGTTGTGTGCAAGGTGGTGGGAGCGGATGGCTAATTTATTTCCCGAGGCAGAGGCGACGGCGGATGAACCGGTGACGATCCGGGAAGATCAGTTCGCCTTCGGGCGGAGTCCGAAGTTCGATTATCTGGCGGGGGACTTCGTTCGAACCCCGACCGGCAGAATGGCCGAGGTCGAGGGGACGGACGCTTGGCTCGAATGGTGCGCCAAAGCGCTGCTAACGGAGCGGTATAAATACTTGGTGTATTCGCGGGACTACGGGCAAGAGTTCGAAGGCTTAATCGGCCTGAACCTGTCACGGGAGGCGGTCCAGAGCGAGATCGCTCGCATTACGACGGAGACGCTTTTGGCCGATCCTCGGACCGCTGCGGTAGGCCATTTTACTTTTGAATGGGAGAAAGAGCGGGTCACGTTTGCTTGCGAGGTAAAGAACGTGCGCGAGGAGACGGGGACCGTTCAAGGAAGCGTGGTGACGACGAGATGACGACGGTTTTGCCGGATTATTTGCAGGAGCAGACGGAGGAAGCCATTATGGCCCGGATGCTGGCTCGGCTCCCTTCGGATGTAGACCGATCGGAAGGATCCTTCTTCTGGGACGCTCTGGCTCCTGTCGCTTACGAGCTGTTCAATTCGGCGGTTTGGGCGCAGGAGGTGCTGCGGCGGGGATTCGCTTCCACGACGTTCGGGGCTTATCTGGATCTTAGGTGCGAGGAGCATGGCATCAGCCGGAAGGAAGCCCAGAAGGCGACCGGATCGGTGAAAATCACGGGAGCTGCGGGGACGGTCATTCCGGCGGGAACGCTGGCGGCGACGGAGGCGGATGCGGCGACGAGCACACCGTCCGTCGAGTTCGAGACGATCGAAGAGGCGACTCTGAATTCGGACGGTATGGCGACCGTTGCGATTGCGGCGGTCGAACCCGGAGCTCACGGCAACGTGGCGGCTTCGGCGATCAAGCTGCTGATGACTTCCGTAGGAGGAGTTGCCGGGATTACGAATGAGGCGGAGACAGGCGGGGGCGCGGACATAGAGAGCGACGAAGCGTTGTTGGGTCGGCTTATGGCCAAGATTCGCCAGCCGGCCACCTCCGGCAACGCGGCTCAGTATCGCCAGTGGGCGCTGGAGGTGCCGGGGATAGGCGATGCGAGGGTGTTCCCGACCTGGAACGGGCCGGGAACGGTGAAGCTGGTGCTCGCGAATCAGGCGGGTAAGCCCGCCGGTGCCGAGCTGGTCGCGGAAGTGGCCGCTTATGTGGAGAACGTGCGGCCGATCGGAGCGACGGTGACGGTGGCTTCGGCCGAGCAGAAGAGCATTGCCGTGGCCGCCAAGGTTACTCTCGCCACAGGTTATACGCTGCAGGATGCCCAAAACTCGTATGAGACGCTGGTAGAGGATTATTTTCAGGAGACGGCCTTTAAAACCTCTTACGTGAGCTATGCCAAGCTGGGCACGCTTCTTCTCGACGTCCCCGGGATCGTGGATTATGAAGAATTCTTGGTCAACGGGGCTTCGACCAACGTCGCGCTGACGGACGAACAGATTCCGGTGCTGGGCAGCGTCTCTCTGGGGGTGTAGGGGATGGGATATTCTTTTGCCGCTAAGCTGAACAAGAAGGCCGCCGGAGAAGTTTATTCGATCGAGGAAGCCTTCGAGACGAAGGACGGCGTCTATGAAGGTCCGCTCTCTCACGACAATGTGCCGCCGAGTTCGATTCAAGCGTATACCGGACCCAAGTTCACGGGAGAAAGGGTAACGAACTTCACGGTATCGATTCCGTCGGAGACGCCTTGGAAAAGAGAGATTCGGATTTATACGACAGCGAATCCCGTCTATGTCGTCTATGAAACGCCGGGGGATACCGTGGAAGCGGAGGACATCAATCTTCTGCAGGATAGACTGGCAGCCACTCAAGACGAACTGGAACGATACAAGAGCTCGGGGATCATCGACGGGGGTTCTTTTAAAGAGGAGGTTTAAAATGGCGCAAACGGTCAGGATACGGCGGGGAACCAAAGCGGAATTGACGGCCCGCGGTGCTCTTCTGTCCGGAGAGATGGGGTTTTGCACCGATACGAAAGAGGTGTATGTCGGCGACGGAACCTCCAATCTGTTCGTCGGCCGGGCGATGTCGGGCACTTACGCTAACCGTCCGAGTGCCGCCTCTTCCGGTCGTACTTATTACGTGACCTCGGGGGCGAACTCGGGTTATCTATATCTGGATGACGGAACGCAGTGGATCAGGATCAATGCGATCGGAATCTCGGATCTGACGGGGACGTTGGACGATGTTGCGGAGGGCGCGACGTATGGCCGGGTCCTGAAGTCGGATTTGACGGCCGGGCATGTCAGCAAGCTGAGCGACGGCTCGGCGTCCGCGTCGGCCGCGGAGGTTCGCGCTCATGTGGACGATGCGGCCAAGCATCGTCAGATCAACGATTCCGGAGCTTCGACCACCGAGCTGTGGTCCGCTCAGAAAATTCGGAACGAGATCGAGCTGGCCAAGCATAACATCGAGCCGCAAGCCTCGGTCAAAAATCAAACGACGGTTACGCCGCCGGCATCCGGCAACGCGGAAGGCGATCGTTATATCATCCCGGCGAACGCGACCGGAGCTTGGGCCGGCAAACAGACGCAGATCGCCGAATGGCAATCGGGCGCTTGGGTTTACTATCCGCCTTCGGTCGGTTGGACTTGCTACGTGGATGCCGAACAGAAGGTTTACAGCTGGAACGGAACCGCTTGGGTCCGAACCGGCGGCGCGCTTCAGACGATTACGGCCGGTACCGGGTTGACCGGAGGCGGGCAAGCCGACAGCGTGACTCTGAACGTTGGCGGCGGCAACGGGATTACGGTCGCCGCGGACGCGATCTCGGTGAAGGCTTATCGGGGGATTGCCGTCGATACGAATGGAGTAGCGGCCCATATCGACGAGAGCAGCATCGTGTACGATTCCGCGAACGGCAACCGCCTGACGGTCAGCGCGATCGACGGCGGCACGTTTTAAGGCGGTGATGAGATGGCTCGCAAAGTATTGATTCAAATCCGGCGAGGACTGGAAGCCAACATCGGAACCTTGTCCGATGGAGAGCTGGGGTACTGCACGGATACGAAAAAGCTGTTTGTCGGCACGGCGACGAGCGGGAATGTCCTTCTGGCGTCCGGCTTGGCGGCGGGGGACATGCTTAAGAGCATTTACGACACGAACGGCAACGGTAAGGTCGATTCCGCCGAGGCGGCGGACAGCGTAGCTTGGGCGGGAGTGACGGGCAAGCCGACCACCTTGTCGGGTTACGGCATTGCCGATGGGGCGACCAAGCTGGAGGTCAACGCCAAGCTGAGTCCCGGCGTGACCTGGAACCAACTGAAGGGGGTGTAGCCGGTGGCTTATGGGGAAACGTCGTACGGTAACTTGCTGTTCTCGGAAGAGCCGGAATCTGGCGGCTCGTCTCCGGGCAACCCGCCGGATCTGTTAAGTTATTTGCCCTATTACTACGCCAATAGCCGAGTGATGAAGGCCCTGCAAGCAACCATCGCGGAGGAGGCGGCTCAGCAGCGGTTTGCGTTGGACGAGACGCTTCGTCAACGGTTCGTGAGCACGGCCACTTGGGGATTGGATCGCTGGGAGGACGAGCTGGGGCTGACGGTCGATCCTTCCAAGACGATCGAGAGGCGCCGGGAGCAAGTGATGGCCGCCCTTCGCGGAGTCGGCACGACGACTTCGGCGGCGATCGTGTCCGCGGCCGCGGCTTTCAGCGGCGGCGAGGTTCGAGTGACCGAGTACCCTGCGGAGTACCGGTTTGAGATCCAGTTCATCGGGGTGAAGGGCATTCCGGCGAACATGGCGGGGTTCTTGTCCATGCTGGAAGCGATCAAGCCGGCTCACCTGGTTTATAGCATTAAATATACTTATACAACTTGGGATCAATTGTCGGGGCTTCGATGGTCCGACGCGGCACTCAAGACATGGAACGAGCTTAAAGTTTACGAAGGAGAGTGACGGACTCATGCAACAGACACCGAATTTAGGACTCAAGAAGCCGGAGGGCACGGACGTCGTCGATATCGGGAACTTCAACGACAATTCGGATATTCTCGACTCGGCCGTCGCGGAGAAGGCTCCTCTTGCTTCGCCTACTTTTACCGGCACGGTGACGGCCGCGAACCTCAAGGTAAGCGGACCGATCACTTCCGCTGTGGCGACGGGGAGCGCGCCATTGGCGGTGACTTCCACCACCAAAGTAACCAATCTGAACGCGGACAAGCTTGACGGCTATGACGCGAGCACGACGGCGGTCGCGAATACGATCCCCGTCTACAACTCCTCTGCGCAGTTAGTCGGCGGCATCACCGGCAACGCGGCAACCGCCACGAAGCTGGCGACGGCTCGCGCAATCTCGCTTACGGGCGACGGTGCAGCTTCCGTTACTTTCGATGGCTCGGCAGCGGCAAGCGGTACGCTAACCTTGTCGAACTCGGGCGTATCGGCAGGAACCTACCGAAGCGTAACCGTCGACGCGAAGGGACGCGTGACGGCGGGGACGAACCCGACGACGTTGAACGGGTATGGGATTACGGATGCGGCACCTCTCTCTCACGTTTCCGATCTGACCTCTCACGTACCTTATGCTGCAGCAACTGGCTCAGCCAACGCCTATGCCGTAACTCTATCCCCGGCGCCAACTTCGTTGCCGGCCGGTCTGGCTCTTGCCGTGAAAATTAACGTTGCCAATACAGGTGCTTCTACCATTAACGTGAATGCGCTGGGGGCGAAGTCTATCCTTAATAGCAAGGGTGCTGCCCTGGCATCGGGCAAGCTTGTGGCGAACGGGATCTATACCCTGCGCTATAACGGTACGGCTTTTATCTTACAGGGTGAAGGGGGGGAGTATGGGACGGCTGGGGCTGATCAGATCCTGTCTGGTTATACAGTGGGTACTGAAAACGGCATTGTATCGGGTACTTTGCAGGATAAACGCAATCAAGCTGTTTATGGCGGAGCTGAAGGGGTTCTCTCTCTGGAGGTATACAGTGGCAACACAGCTTACGGTAAATTGGTGACAAGGCCAAGCCCCAATAATTCTGCGTCCAAAGGCTACATGGACTCGACAACGAAGTTAGAACACCATATTCATGCGCTGTTGCCTGATAATATCAAGTACGGGGTACAAATCGGCGGATCTGATCTAAAAATGACAGGTACGTTTACAGGTGATGCTACCGCAACGGCAGATAAAATTCTTTCGGGATACACGGCGTATGTCAATGGTGTTAAGGTGACGGGCACAGGGAGGCGGAGTGCTAGCGGGTCGGCGACAACTATCAGCATGACTTACACTTCGGGCATTCTGGTCACTGGTCTTGGGTTTACTCCGTCTCTGGTTTTTGCCAAAAGGCTAAGCGGGACTAATTGGCCGAGTGTAAACATCCTTTTTGACGTTGGTTTACTTAACAACTCCGGTTTTTTTACCAACGCCTCCAATACCTTTAACTACATGTTCTTCTCCGATAACTTTTATGGTCAGAGCTCTATGCCAGGAAACGGTACGGAGCCGTATTATGGAAATTGGATCTATCAGACAAGTCCCGCTTCGACGCTAGGTACTTATGGAGGTTATTATGGGCCGGGATTCTTCCAAGTGTCAACGGTAAGTGATACAGGTACATTTAGCTGGGTGGCATTCGAGTAAAGGAGGTAATCTGGAATGAAAAAAGTTGGACGAAAGATTTATTATGATCGGGTAACGGGCAACGTGCTCGTAGACACCGGAGAGCGTTCGGGTGAGGTGATCGAGACGACACAAGAAGGGGATTTCGCCTCTTATGGGGCTTTGGCGGAACGTATTCCTGAGACGGTTGGCGTCCTTCACCTGGAATTTGGTCAATACGCAGCTGACTTTACGGCTTGCAACGGATATAGGGTGGATATTAAAGGAGAGGAGCCGATTCTTGTATTCTCATACCCTAATCCTTCACATACCGCAGAGCCAGTCTATCAAAAACCGTTGACGTTGCAAGTGGCTGAACAGCAGAGGCTCATCGATGAATTAAAACTTTCCTTATCAGATCTGCAAAACAAAATGAAAGAATAATAGATGCAAAATGATAGGATCACATTCATTTCTTCGTAAGACTCCTGAACGGGCCATTGGCCCGTTTTTTATTATCCCAAAGGAGGTCCCCACATGAACGCACAAACCCTCATCAACTATTTTTCCGGCGTGCTAGGAGCCTTCATCACTTTCTCTTTCGGCCACTGGCCCGAATCCCTCACATTCCTACTTACCGTGGTTGCTATAGATATCATCAGCGGAATGTACGCGTCGCTGAAAGAAGGACATGGCCTGAACTCGGCGGTCGGAGCGGTTGGATTAGCGAAGAAGGGCATCATGCTGCTCGTCATCCTTCTCAGCTATCGAGTGGACGTGCTGCTCGGAAGCGAGATGGTCATGGGAGGAGCTATTTACTTCTACATCGCGAACGAACTGGTGTCGGTCACAGAGAATTGCGGCCGCATCGGCCTCCCGATGCCGGAGAAGCTAAGGCAAATCATTGCGGTGCTCAAGCAGAAGGGCGAAACGGAAGAGTAGAGACTGCTTCTACTTGACGGTTGGAGGAAAGAAGGCACAAGAACAGAATATTGTATTAAGTGGGGAATCGATCTCTCGTTCTGCCATTGTAATGCTCCCCAGGCTAACGCCCGCCGTTCCGTTCGCCTTCACGCCAACATATACTAACTCGTCCTTAAAAATAATCGCCCTATTTTTCTCACCCCAATGCATCCCTATAAATGACCCAAAACGACCAGCAACCACATCCCATCCCCGACGTATAAGGAGGGGTACGCCAAGAGCGATGTCCATCTATGATGCCTTTATAACCCGGATTCTTCCGTACGTCCTCGCCGATCAACTCAACACGGGCGTCCCGGCTTCCCTTACCCTGGCGCAGGCGGCGCTGGAGTCGAACTGGGGGCGGAGCGGGCTGACGCAGAAAGCCAATAACCTGTTCAGCATCAAAGGCACCGGCCCGGCCGGCAGCGTGACGATGGCGACGACGGAATATGCGGACGGACGCGCGACGCAAGCGCAAGCGGCGTTCCGCGCCTATAACAGCTGGGAGGAGTCGATCGCCGACCATTCCGCGCTGCTTAGCCGCCCGCGCTACAAGAAGGCGCTTAACGCAGACGGCCGAACCGCCGCCCGGGAGGTCGCCGCCGCGGGCTACGCGACGGATCCGGGCTACGCCGACAAGCTGATTTCGCTGATGAACGCCTACGACCTTTATCAATATGATGTTTTTAAACCCAAACCCTCAGAGGAAGGAGAGAAGCCGCCCTTGGCAACAACGACATCCGGAATCGATTGCGCGACTCCGCTCACCGCGCAGACGGCGAAGCAGATCGCGGCGGCGGGCTATAAGTTCGCGGCGCGCTATCTGGTCCCGGCCAACTACACTTGGAAAAGACTGACCCGAAGCGAAGCGGAAGCGATCACCGCCGCGGGAATGCAGATCGTCTCCGTTTACGAGACGTCGGCGGATCGCCCGAAGGGCGGAGCCTCCGCGGGGAAGGCGGACGGAGCCGCCGCCCTCAAGGAAGCCCGGACGATCGCCCAGCCTCCCGGCAGCGCCATCTACTTCGCGGTGGATTACGACGCCCAGCCGTCGGACTATAACGCGATCGAAGCGTACCTGAAGGCCGCCGCCGCCGAGCTCCCCGGCTATGGAATCGGCGTTTACGGCTCCTACGCGGTAATCGAAGAGATGCACAAGCGCGGGGCCTGCAAGCATTTCTGGCAGACTTACGCCTGGAGCAGGGGCAACGAAAGCAGCAACGCGAATATTTATCAATACAAGAACGGCACCTCGGTGGCCGGAGTCTCGCTGGACCTGAACCGCTCCTTCGGCGGCGAAGGCTGGTGGAACACGAATGAAGAGGAAGGTGAGATAACGATGAGCAAAGAAGACGCGGAGAAGATCATCAAGTTCCTATCGGCAGGCTGGTATGCGGCGGTCGATCAAGCTTCGAAAGACGAGTTCAACCGCCTGGCGAACGAGGTTCGCAAAGCGGCCGGAATTCCGGTATAATGCCCCATATATGACAAACATTTGACATGTGCGGGACTACTATTTCTAGGATTGGGTGATTCATATTCCACAGGGCAAATATTTTCGCATCGGCTACGGCATTATCGTTGTACTCCTTATCTTCTTCCTAGCGTCCAAAGTGGATTTCCTCTTCGAGCCTTTCTGGAAGATGATCAAGGGGCTGCTCACGCCGCTCCTTCTCTCTCTTGTTTTCTACTATTTACTGCGTCCGCCGGTCAATTACCTGGAGAAGTACCTGCGGAACCGAACGCTCTCGATCTCGGCGGTCTTCCTGATTCTTGCCGGAGTTCTCGTGCTGATCGGCTTCCTTATCGGTCCGGTTATCGGCGATCAGGTCAACAGCTTGGTCGTCAACCTGCCCGAACTGATTAAATTGGGACAGGATCAGGTGGAGACGCTGCAGAAGAACGACTGGGTGGCCAACTATCTGCAAGAGCATCAGGTCGACCTCTCCGCGAAGACCGAAGAGATCATCAATCGGGTCGTCAACAACATGGGGGATGCGTTCAACAGCGTCATGAGCTTCGTTTCGAGCTTTTTCCTCCTGCTGTCGACCGTTCCGTTCATCGTGTACTACATGCTTAAAGGGGACCGCCAATTCCCCAACCTGTTCCTGAAGCTCGTTCCGGATAAGCACGACGATCGCGCGTATGCGATCATGAAGGAGATGGACGGGGCGCTGAGCGCATACATACAGGGGAAAATCCTCGTCAGCTTCGGACTGTGCCTTCTGACGTGGATCGGGTACTCGGTGATCGGTCTTCCGTATTCGCTGCTGCTGGCGGTCGTTCTGACGCTTATGAACTTTATACCGTATGTCGGCGCTATCATCGGGATGGTTCCGGCCGTCATCGTAGGCTTCATCGAATCCCCTATGCAGGTCGTGTGGGTCATCCTCGTCGTTCTGATCGTCCAGCAGATCGAGGACAAAGTCCTCTCGCCGCAAATCATGGGCAAGAAGCTGGCGATCCATCCTCTGACGCTGATCATCGTGCTGCTTGCGGTGGGAAGCATCGGCGGACTGTTCGGCATGTTCGTCGCCGTACCTTGCTACGCGCTGCTCAAGATCGTCGTCACTCATGCATGGCGGCTCTACAGGCTGCGCAACATCGACATCATCGACCCGTAAGGTTCGTTTCCGCGAACACCCGAACCCGCTCTCCCGCATACAATGGAACGACAAGACATTCGCCTATGCGGAACGTCCCTCCATGCTCCCGCCGGCAAGAAACGCAGGGGCCTGGGCGGACGTTCCCGAAGGGCGAAGGGAGAGTGCGCAAGCCAATGACCCGAATCCCGAATTTTCCGAAGGACTTGCTCGAGGAGCACAGAAGATGGCATCACGCCCGGCATTCCGTAAACGTAGAATATCCTCCTTCCGGTTACGGAGAGGATTTTTTGTCATTCCATCGCAGCTTCATCACGCGGGCCTTGGATTGGTACCGGCGGCAGAATCTGGACCCTCGCTTGGTCGAACCGTGGCCTTCCGTTCCGGAGCCGATCCGAAGAGCTCCTTGCTACGATCAGGGAGCGGAAGGAAGGATCCTCTATCAGCCCGGGACGTTCCGATCCTCCGACGAGCTGGGACGCTTCATCGAGTCGTCCGGCGTCCACGGCTGCATCCATCAAGAGGCGGCCGTCCTATATGGAGACGATGAGATCAACGACTTGGATATCGCTCCGCAAAATACGGTCTTCTACAACATTCATGGAATGATCGACCGCTGGTGGCGCAACTGGGAGGGACTCGGCCGCTTCCGGGAGGGCATGCCCTATTGGAGCGGGACGTTCCTCGACGCGGCTGGGGAAGTCCTTCGTTACGAGAGCGAAAGCGGAAGCTGGTGGCTTGGCAGAACGGAGAGCTTCAAGGGAGAAGAACGCGTGGAATGGGGAGCCGTCGGGGACAGCTCGGCTTTCGGGGAGATAGCGGACGGCCGCCCCTTCCGCATCTGGGATACGGATAGAGACGGCCGTCTCGAGATCGTGTTCCGCCAGCCGGAGACCGGCGAATGGTGGGAGGGCTCTCTCCGGACCGGAAGGCTGGAGTGGTCCCGAATTATCCTGGAACGGATCGGCGAGCCGATTCAGCGGGACGACTCGTTGAGAGCGAGCCCCTTAAGGAAGCGGAAGATATCCACGTAATACTCGCGCTCCCTCGGCACGAAGTCCTCGGCCCTTATCTCCGCGACAACGGAGGCAAGGGCCTCTTCTTGCTCCATGGACATAGATTCCCCGTCCCCAAGGTCCCGGTAAGCGGCCCCGGCGGCCGACACGGTCTTCCTCTTGTCTAGCATAAGATCGATCAGCTCGTCCGCATCCGCTTCGTAGATTCCCGCCACTTCTTCCTTCTGCAAGCGGAACGAGCCGAGCGGGAACTCGGTGACGCAACCGTATACGGAGCTGATCTCGCGGTCCACGTAATGCACGGAGCGGGCGAACCCTTCGTCCTCTTCCCGGAGATCCCCGTAGTAAGAGAGCTGCTCGAAAGGGACGCTCCACCCGATCTCCTCTCTCATCTCGCGAGCCGCGTCGCGTACCGTCTCCCCCGCGGAGAGGTGGCCCGCGGCGGTAATGTCGTAGCATCCGGGATTCGTATCCTTGTCGAGGCACCGTTTCTGGAACAGGATGCGGGCCGATCCCTCTCCCGTCCGCCGAACCAGCCAGCAATGAAACGTATGATGCCATAAGCCAAGGGCATGAACGTCCGGACGCGCGGCCCTGCCGATCCCGTACCCTCGTTCGTCGTAGATGTCGAAGTGCTCCGCCATGGTTTGTTTTCCCCTGTCCTTAAACGGTTTCGGCTTGTCCATCGCTCAGGATGGAGGTGCAATGCCCGCAGCGGGTCGCCTTTACCGGGATGGCGGACAGGCAGTAAGGGCAGTCCTTGGTCGTAGGAGCGGCTTCCGCGGCTGCCTGCTCTTCTTCCTTTTTGTTTTTGCGCGATAGCGTGTTGATGACTTTAATAAGGAAGAAAATGCAGAACGCGACGATCAGGAAGTTAAGCAGAACGTTGATGAACTGGCCGTAGGCGATGACGGGAATCGCATTTGCTTTAGCGCCTTCTAGCGTAGTGATATTGCCGGTCGGGTTCTCCGGAATCGGCCCGATCCGAATAAACAAATCCTTAAAATCGGCCCCGCCCAGAAGACGCCCGATCGGAGGCATGACGATATCGTTCACCAGCGAGGTGACGATCTGGCCGAAGGCTCCCCCGATGATGACCCCGACGGCGAGGTCGATGACGTTGCCGCGCATGGCGAACGTTTTGAATTCTTTTAACCAATTTCCTATCATTTTCACTTCCTCCAATTTCGGTTAATTGTGGAGAGGATTTCTTCGATCATCGTCGAAAACTAATCAACGGGCACGAATCTTGACGACTGAAGAGAGGGCGTGGAGAATGAACAGTCACGAAGGTGCGTGGTCGATCGTATTCCTGCTGCTTGCCTTGCTGATCAGCATATTTGCATCATATACCATGTTTAATTTCATTGGCAATCTTAAACGCCAGAACAACGAGTTCCGGTTCTTCTGGCTGGCAGGAGGCTCCTTCGTGTTCGGAATCGGGCTGTGGGCGAAGCATTTCGTCGCGTCCATGGCCTTGGAGAACGTCCTCTTTTTTACCTGGAGCATGCCGTTCGCCCTTCTTTTGAGCATTTTTTTCTCCCTGATGGCTTTCGTGGTACTGACTTCGCAGGCCAGCGCCAAATACCGCATGGCGATCGGCACTTCCGTTCTCACGTTCAGCGTGGGGTTCCTGAACTACTTCTCGATTCTCGGGCAGCCGATCGCCAGAATCACGGTGCAGCCGGTCTTGATCGCGTGCTCGCTGTTGATTCTTCTGATGGGAACCTATACTTCGCTGAAGCTGCATTTTATGGTCAAAGAGAAAAACCGAGTGTTGGCGAGCGTGACGCTGGGGCTGTCCGCGCTTCTCGTCCAAGCGCTCAGCACGGAAGCGATTCGGCTGGAATACCGGACTCACTACAACTGGGACAAGCTTAACGAGGACATCCACTTTCTCGTCCTGATCGTCGGGTTGGGCGGCTTGATCATTCTGGCTTCCACCTGGGCGACGTGGTACATCGACAAGAGAATGACCCAGATGGACGAGCGGTACCGGCTGCTGATCGAGAATTCCCTGGATACGATCGCTATTTTCAAGAAGGAAAAGTGGGTGTTCGTCAACCAGGCGGGGCTGCGGATGTTCGACGCGGAGCAGCCGAGCGACCTGCTGGGCAAGCCGATATCCTCCTTCCTCCGGACCGAGGATATCGAGAGGGTGCGCGAACGGCTTCAGAACCTGCAGTACAAAGGCTCCAATAAGCCCGTCGAGCAGATTTGGTACTCGCTGAGCGGACGCATGCTGGACACGGAGATCGTAGAGACGCTGACGACCCTGAACAACGAGCCCGCGGTGCAGGTTATCATTCGGGACATCTCGGAGAGGAAGAAGAACGAGGAGCTTCTGATCAATTCGGAGAAGCTGTACGTGGCCGGACAGCTGGCGGCGGGAATCGCGCACGAGATCCGCAATCCGCTGACGTCGCTCAAGGGCTTCCTGCATCTCATCGGTTCCGGCCGCAAGGAAGCGAGCTACTACGACATCATGAATTCCGAGCTGGACCGGATCGAAGGGATCGTGAGCGAGCTGCTCATGCTGGCCAAGCCGCAGGTCTACGATCTCAGCTATCATGACGTTCGCGTCATGATGCGGGATACGGTGACTCTTCTGGAGACGCAGGCGATCCTGCACAATGTTTACATAGAAGCGGAATACGGCAAGGAGCCGATGTGGGTCTTCGGGGTGGAGAACCAAATCAAGCAAGTGTTCATCAATATCATCAAAAACGCGATAGAAGCCATGAGCGACGGAGGAGCCATTCACGTCAGGCTGAGCAGGGAGGAAGACTCGGTGCGCGTTCTAATCTCCGACGAGGGGCCGGGCATCCGGGAGGAGCAGTTGGCCAAGATGGGCCAGCCTTTCTACACGACGAAGGAGAAGGGAACGGGATTGGGCCTTATGGTCAGCTATAAGATCGTCGATAACCATGACGGCCAGATTCGCGTGAGCAGCCGCTTGGGAATCGGAACCTCCTTCGAGATCCGATTCCCGTTCCGTTATCCCGAGACGCCCGCCGTGATGAACGGCAATTGACCGGGAACGACGGAGGAGGATAGAGGAGTGTGGCCGACAGGCTCGCCATCCCCGAACGCCGGCAGGGATCGTCCGGCCGTGATTTGAATGTTCTTGCCGCTCAGGACCGTCACGTAGCGGGTACGAACGTGAGAGCCGTTCAGAATGGTCGGAAAAACCCGCAGCAGCTGTATTTTCGAACAGTCGTGGACGATGCACACATGAAGCCTGTTATCGGTCGGACGGGCTTCCGGACAGATTTTCAGCCCTCCCCCGTAATTGGAAACGTTCGTAACGGCGGATAGCCAAGAGGCGCGGAACACGTGCTCCTTGCCGTCCACGGAGACTTTGACAACCTCCGGCTTGTAACGGGCAAGCGCGCGCAACAGGCCGATGATATAGGCAAGGGAGCCGATGCGGAATCGGTTGCACCATTTCTTGTAGCCGGAGACGTTGACGTCTTCGGCTACGGCCGCGTCCAGGCCGATGGCCAGGGCGGTTAGGGTCAGCAGCTCTTCGCCCGTGGCCAGCTTCGCCTTTAAGAGATCGGCCGGCTGCGTTCGTAGGGAGAGGATCAGATCAAGTGCGGCCGCCGGCTGCTTCGGAATGCCGAAGGCTCTCGCGGTATCGTTGCCGGATCCGGCCGGTATGAGGCCGAGCGGAATAGAGCCTCCCGCCAGCAGGGGAAGGACGCTGTGCAAGGTGCCGTCGCCGCCAACGACGGCAACCGCTTTCACATGGCCTCGCTCCAATTCCTTGGCCGCAAGCTCCACGGATTGCCGCTCGGTATCCTCCAAGACGACGGTATAAGGAATCCCGTCCCGGCGCAGCCTGCTCTCGACCTTATCCCAGACGATTCGACCTTTCCCGTTGCCGGACGACGGATTCACTATGAACATGATCATGGATGATGAGGCCCTCCCTGTCTTCCGGACGGTGCCGGTAGACCTATTATACGGGCATTCGATCGAATAGGGGAAGACCATTTCACAGAAGCTCGCGGCGCGCTTGGCCTGGACGGGCGAGGCGATCGCGACTCATGCTATAATAAGCTATCATTTGGATTCGTAAATGCAGGAGGAACCTATGGCTGAGCCGCTTAAAGCGATCTATAACGCGACTTTTATCCGGGAGTTCGGGGCGAAGGTGCGCCGCGGGTGGAGTGATTTCGATAGCGAACGATTCGCCGAGCTGACGTTCGCGGATGGCTGGGACGAGCTTGAGCTCAAGGGGCGGATGAGACGGATCTCCTTGAGCCTCGGGGCGACTCTTCCCCAAGACTACCCGCGGGCGCTGGCGATCCTGGAGGCGATCTCTCCGGAATGCCGCGGGTTTCCTTATTTGATTTTTCCGGACTTCGTGCAGGTATACGGGCTAGGCCATTGGGAGAGATCGATCACGGCGCTGGAGCGGTTCACTCCGCTGTCGAGCGCGGAGTTCGCGATCAGGCCGTTCATTCTCAAGGAGCCGGAGCGAACGATGGAGCAGATGCTGAGGTGGGCGGAGCATCCGGACGAGCACGTGCGCCGTCTGGCAAGCGAGGGCTGCCGTCCTCGCCTGCCTTGGGCGGATGCGCTGCCCGCGTTCAAGAAGGACCCGGCGCCCATCCTGCCGATTCTGGAGCTGCTGAAGGCGGATCCCTCCGAATATGTCCGTCGCAGCGTGGCGAACAACTTAAACGACATCTCGAAGGACCATCCGGATCTCGTGCTGGATATCGCGCGGCGCTGGAGCGGGAAGAACCTGGCGACGGACGCGATGCTCAAGCACGCTTGCCGCACTCTCATAAGGGCGAATGCCGATCCGGAGGCGTTATCCCTGTTCGGATTGAACGCTCCGAGCGGGATCGTCGTCGAGCGTTGGGAGCCGTCCGTTAGACGGGTTCCCGCCGGCGGGTCGATGGAGGTCGCCTACGAGGTTCGCGTTCCGGTCGGCGATGGCGCGAAGCTTCGGCTGGAGCTCGCGGTTTCCTATCCGCGGAAGGGCGGGCGCTCTTATCGCAAGCTGTTCAAGCTAAGCGAGAAAAGCGTCGAAGGCGGCGGCTCGCTCGCGGGCAAGCGCAAAGTCGACTTCAGGGACCTGTCGACGCGCAAGCACGAGCCGGGAATCCACGGGCTGGCTCTTATCGTAAACGGGCATGAACTCGCCTCCGCGGAGGTAGAGCTGGTGGAGGGAGGCCGGGAAGCATGACGATCGGAGCCCGAGTCTTCAAGACGGGACTGGCCGTCGCCGTCGCTCTCTGGATCGGGGAGTGGATCGGCCTCGACTCTCCGCTTCTGGCGGCGATCACGGCGATCTTCACGATCCAGCCTTCCATCTACCGCAGCTGGATGCAGATCGTCGATCAGCTCCAGAGCAACGTGCTCGGCGTCATTATCGCGATTGGCGCGTATTGGATGTTCGGCAGCTCTCCCATTACGGTCGGCCTCGTCTGCATCGTCGTCATCTTGATTTGCTTGAAGCTCAAGATCGGGGACACGATCGGCTTGACGCTCGTCACGGTCGTCGTCATCATGGAAGCCCGCAGCCAAGGCTGGCCGACGGCGCTCGACCGTTTGGGCGGCCTGCTGCTCGGCATCGCTTCGGCGTTCGTCGTGAACGTGGCGATCGCTCCGCCAAGGCATCGCAACCGGTTCATCACGCAGGCGCAGGAGGCTCAGGCGCTGTTGTCCAGGCTGCTTCGCACTTCCGTCTCCAACGAGCTGAAGGAGAACGTGTTCCGCGAGGAGCAGGAGAAGCTGCAGAACCAGATCAAAAAGCTGCAAGAATACTACCATATGTTCGCGGAAGAAAGAGTCTGGCTGCGCAAATCGCGCGCGAAACGCAAGCGCCTGCTCGTCGTGTACAAGGAGATGCTCGTTACGCTGCAGCGGGGAGAGAATCTCATCGAAGCGGTAGACGAGCAGTATTGGTCCGTATCGAGCGAAGCGTCCTGGAACCGGAATGCCGACGACCATCTGGAGGCGCTGTGCGGCTACCACGAGCAGTTGATCTGGAAGTGGGAAGGGAAGCTGAAAGCCGGCGCCCACGCCGCCGCCCCGGCTCCCGAGGAAGTGGTCCGCCTGACGGACACGATCATGGCTTCCGCCGCCTCGGACGCGGTAACCCGCTCGCGCCTGCTCGTCATCACCTCCTCCATGTTCGCATACGAGGATCGCCTCCGCCGGCTTGACCGCCTGATGGACCGCTACCTCGAGCGCGAGGAAGCGGAGGAGGAAGCCGAGGCGGACAAGCTGGAGGCAGCGGAGGAAGGAAGAGGGTAACCAGGTGCGGCCCACCCCCAAAAAATAGAAAAGGCGATGCCGGGAGTCGAGCTCCCGGCATCGCCTTTTGCCGTTTTACTTCTTCCCGCGATCCATCTGCCTGCGGGGGTGGACGATCTTGCCTTGCTTGTCGATGTCGTCCTTCTTGGGAGTGAGCCGGGGGTCGGTCTCGCCCTCGTGGTGATTGTCGAAGCTCATCTCCACGAGTTCCCATTCGGTGTTGCCGAGAATCGGGTCGGCGGGGAACGATTCGCCGCGGTTGAATTCCTCCTCGCGGCCCCATTCGTTCTTATAGACACCATCCGTCTCGACGTGCTCGCCGGAGATCGGAGGCATGGAATAGTCGCGTTCGCTCATTTCTTGGTGTCACCTCTTCTGCGGATGATCGGACTGGCTTCTAGTCGCCGTGCTTCCGGTAGCCGGCAGAGTCCGCTTCGGATTGGAGCTTCCGGGCCTGCTCTTTGCCATGGCCGGAGCGGTCGGCCTTGGACTGGGCGCGGCTGGCCGCGAGCTGCTTCTCGGATGGATATTCGCCTGACAGAATAATCTCCTCCTTCCCCTTGCTCGATCCGTTCGCGTGTTAGAATGCCACGGCGGAAGGAGGGTTATTCCCTAGGCGAAGGCTTGACGGTTCCCGTCCGGCGTAAGCGCCGCAGCAGCGTCTCCTCAATGCCCGGCCTTTCCCGCCCCGCCACCGATCACTGAAGGCGAAGCTCGCAGGACGGGCAGAAACGGTGCCGCTCGTTGACCGTCTCCCCGCAGGCGGGGCAAGGCTCCTCGAAGGCGGGGCGCGCGGATTCGGTGCCCGCGGCCGCTTCCCCTTCCCCGGACGCGGAGCCGGGAACGGGATCCGCTCCGGGACGAAGATGGGCGGGGGTGTTGAACAGCGTCTCCACCATCTCCTTGAGGTCTTTGAACTGCTCGGAATCTCCGGATAAAACCCGCACGATCCATAACATGCCGGCAAGCAACCCCAGAATAAGGAGGATAGAGGCGCTATAGCCGATGATCCCGATCCAGTCCACGCAGCAGCCCCCTTCGTCATAGTCGAGCTTCTCCCCGTTACGCGCCGGCCGACTATCGGATTAAGCTATTTAAGATAGCGCTTTTCCAGCCTTTTGCCCACCAGCCAGAGAAGGAACAGAATCGTCGCGGCCACGATGAGGCGCCAAGGATGCTCGATGAGTGCGCGAATGTCGTGCCCGAGGAAGCTTAGGATAAAGATCATGACCGCTTTGCCCAGAATGGTAGCGGTGACGAACGTATGAAAAGGGATTTTCGACAAGCCGGAAGAGACGTTGATGATGACCGACGGCGCGAAAGGAAAGCAGGACAGGATGAAGATCGGACTGAAGCCCTTGCGCTCGATCCACGAGAAGAACCTCTCCATCCTCGGCAGTCTTTTACGGATACGTTCCCCGTATTTGATCCCGATTTTTCTCGCGATCCAGAAGACGAGAATGGAGCCGACGGAGACCCCGATCCAGGAGAACAGGAACCCGAACCAGATACCGTAAGCGTTAGAATTCGCGACGACGAATACGACTAACGGCAGGAAAGGAAGAAACGCCTCGAGTAGAGGCAGCAAGATCCCGGGCAAAGGCCCCAGAGCCGAATACTGATCGAGCAACGATTGGATGTCGTCCAGGGTGAAGCTCTTGAAGTAGTTGGTCCATTGCTCCCACGATTGAGCCCCGAACAGGGCCATGAAGTCATGCATAATTTACCTCGCAACATCTCCCGCAGGCATTTCCCCGCGGAATTAACGGAATGGAGAAACACATAAAAAACGCTTATGACAAGGAAATCGCTCCGGCCGAGCCGACCGCCGCTCCGTGCATCCTCCGCCTATGAAAAGAAACGGGCTATATGGGAATGGGATAGGCCCCAGACGATCGCTCGCGAAGCTCGGCAGAATCGGCATCAGCATTCCGGCGTAGACCGGATGCGCCCTAACAGCATTCTACTTGATTATAGATAATTAAGGAATGAAGTCCAATTTTCGCATTAGCTTCCGGCGCCCAAGGACAAGGCATATATTTCTATTACGTATCGGGCGAACGGGAAGTTCCCGATTTTCATTCGAATGCGAGGCGCGGTCCCCGCGAGTGCTTCTCTGAGCATGTTACCCACATGGCGTACGATGGATTCATTGGAAAAACAAAACCCGCAGGCGGGCCCTTCGATTCGAAGAGTCGTCCTGCGGGTGACGGTCGATGACAAACGGGGGATGCTTCAAATGAGAAGATTAAACAAGATCGGGTCTTTGTTCAGCTCGGAGAAGACGAAGCCCTTGCGGTTCATTCGCTCGATCAACGGCTCGTAATCCTCCCGGCTCTTCAGCTCGATGCCGACCAGCGCCGGGCCGTTATCCTTATTGTGCTTCTTCGTGTATTCGAACTGAACGATATCGTCGTTAGGTCCCAGCACGTCGTCGAGAAACTCGCGAAGAGCGCCCGCGCGCTGCGGGAAGTTGATCATGAAGTAGTGCTTCAGCCCTTCATAGATCATGGAGCGCTCCTTGATCTCCTGCATCCGGTCGATATCGTTGTTGCCGCCGCTGACGATGCAGACGACGTTCTTGCCCTTCAGGCGGTCGCCAAGAATGGAGAGGGCGGCTACCGGCAGCGCGCCAGCCGGCTCGGCCACGATGGCGTGCTCGTTGTACAGCTCCAGGATCGAGGTGCACGCCTTGCCCTCCGGAACGACGACCACGTCGTCCAGCAGCTCGCGGCACATGGAGTAGGTGAGGTCTCCTACTCTCTTTACGGCGGCGCCGTCGACGAATTTATCGATCTCGGGCAAGGTGACGACCTGCCGCTCCTCGAACGACTTAAGCATGGACGCCGCGCCTTCCGGCTCGACGCCGATAACGGAGGTGGACGGGCTGACCGCCTTCACGTACGCGGCAACGCCGGCGGCGAGTCCGCCTCCGCCGATCGTCACCAGCACGACGTCGATCGGCTGCTTGCTGGACTCGATGATCTCCTTGCCGACCGTCGCGTTGCCGGCGATGATTCGCGGATCGTCGAACGGGTGAACGAAGGCTAACGACTCTTTTTGACTTACCTGGATAGCCGCGTTGTAAGCATCGTCGAACGTATCGCCGACCAAGCGGATATCGACGTTGTTACCGCCGAACAGCTTGACCTGGTTGATTTTCTGGCGCGGGGTCGTCGTCGGCATGAAGATGATGCCGGGGATATCCAGAGCCTGACAGGAGAAGGCGACTCCTTGGGCGTGGTTGCCCGCGCTCGCGCAGACGACGCCAGCCCGCCTCGTCTCTTCCGGCAAGGAGGAGATCAGGTTATAGGCTCCTCGGATTTTGAACGAACGCACGGTCTGCTGGTCTTCCCGTTTCAAGAAGATCTGGCAATCGTGCTTGGCGGACAATCCCCGGTTCGGCTGCAGCGGCGTCGGCAGGACGACCTCCTGGAGAACGCGGTGGGCGTGCAAAATATCTTCCAATCGAACGAGAGACGGCGCGGTGTTGGACATGACCGATTCCTGCCTTTCCAATTCATAATCGTTATGATGGGTAAAAAATAAAAAATCCGCCCCTCGAAAGGGACGGATGCAATCTCCGTGGTACCACCCTTGTTCCAGTCGCGCGTTAACGGTTCGGACAACCCGCGCGCTTCCGGCACTTCAGCCGCGCCTTCGCAGGCGCGAGCCCGTAACGGGGGCGAATCGTTCATCGCCTACGAACGTTCGGCGAGACTTCTCGGGGAGGATATTCGCCGGACTCGAACATCGGCTCGCAGCTAACGCCGACTCTCTGGGATCGAGGGGACCGGGGAACGTGTTCCCGTCATTGAATTTTAAGTAATGTTATACTCTTACCTAGGGCGGAAGTCAATGCTAAGATCATGCCAAAGTCGAAGAAGGAGGAATCCGGCTTGAGAAAATGGTTCATTGCGCTCTTTATTTTGATCCTCTTATTAGGGGGAGCGGGCGTTGGCGCCTATCTGTACGTTTCTCCCGGCCAGGAGCTGGACCTTGCGTACGAAGAGGTTCCGCTTAGGGATCGCGCGCTCGACATGGCGAAGCGCTTGTCGCCGGAGCTTGTCCTCACGGAAGAGGACGTCAATAATCTGGCCAAGTCGCAGCTGGCATCCAATCCATTTTATATGAAGAATGTGGAATTGACGGGCGTCAACTTTCGCCTGGCGAACGGCCGCTTGATCGCGGACGCGAATATAAAGGCATTCGGAAGGGTTCCCGTCGGCATGGAATTGACTTACGACGTGGTCTGGAACGATCCCAATCTGGTAGCGACGGTGACGGAAGCTCGGATCCGCGACATTAAGCTTCCGGCGGATTCGTTCAACGAGGTCGTCATTCCCTTGGGGGCGGAGCTCCCCAGTGCGTTGAAGGTGCAGGAGGTGCGGATCGGGGAAGACCGGGCGACGATCGAGTTTAAACTGCCCAGCCCTTCCGATCTGCGGAGTCTGTTTTAAGAATGGCCTCATTTTATCGATTTTGTCGGAAGATGGCCTTGCCATATAGGCCGGTGTAATCATTGCAACCTTTCTATGATTATTGTAAATTTTTTTATAGCATTCATTTACGAATCGGAAGGGTTGGGAATTGATGAAGCGATTGACGACGGCCGTGCTGGCCGCGGTTCTGCTGTTTTCCTCGGCGGAAGCCGCGGCGGCCGCAAGCGCTCCGAAGCCTATTCAAGTCACCTTGAACGGACAAGCTCTGAAGTTTGAAGTACAACCGACCAGCATCGACAGCACGACCTTCGTCGAGTTCCGATCGCTATTCGCGGCATTAGGCTACACGATCGATTACGCCGCGAAGACCAAAACGATTCGCGCCGTCTCGGACGAGCACGAGATCCAGATGTCTCTCGGCGGAGACGTCGCTTTCGTCGACGGCGCGTCGGTGCCGATAAACGGCCAGCTGGTCTCCCAAGGCGGGAGAACGCTTGTCGGCGTTCGCTTCATCGCGTCGCTCTCCGGCAAGGAAGTGACCTGGGATTCGGCGACCCGTACGGTCGTTATCGTGGATAATGGCCCGACAGCGGAGGAGAAGGAGGCGGTGCTTGCGTTCCTGGACCGCTCGGAGCAGGCGTTCAATACGGCAGAGCTCGATATCGATGCGATTCTCGCCCTGACCGCGGAGGATTCCCCGTTGCGGGAGGACCTGAAGAAGTCGCTCGAAGAAGAGAAGAACTCCTCTCTTCGGACGAAGACGACTTACCGGGAAGCCAGCATTGAGGAATATTCGGATGCCGAGGCCGTTCTCTATGCCGTGGAAGACAACGTGAAGGTAAGCGGAGACGAATACTACTTCGACAACACGGCGGGAATCGAGTTCGTCCTTCGTCCGAACTCCCAAGGCCAATGGCTTCTGTACGACATGTACTACGATTGGATCGACTATACGGACGACGAGACTTTGATCGACAAGACGGTGACGGTGCCGGATTCGGAGAGAGCGGCAATCGAAGCGGCGCTGGCCGCCCAGCTTAAGGCCATGAACGACGAGGACATCGAAGCCTATAGAGCGACCTTCGCCTCGGCGGAGGGACTGGAGAGCTACTTCGATGCGATCGAATCCGGTCTCGCCGAATACGATCAACGGTTCACGGCCGAGAAGACGTCGATCGTCTACTATAACGGAACGGACAAGGCGGTCGCCATTCGCTCCATTGTCGTGGAAGACCTGAAGGACGGCTTCAAGACCCGATTCCATCAGGGCAACTACCTCGTAAAGAAGGACGGCAAATGGCTGTTCGACGATTCCGAGTACGTTTACAACATCAAGGAGATCGAAGAGTGACCGCCCCCTAAGCAGCCCTCAAGAACCCCGTTCGGCCGAGATGGCCTGGCGGGGTTCTGTCCTTCTCTCCTCCCGAATAAGTTGAGGTAAGCTTCGCTTGATTCGATGGGGGGATAAGGAAATGGATAACGACAACGGGCATCGCTTCCCGGGCAACGGCCAACCATGGTGGAGCAAATATCCGCTGCTCAGGGAGGACATGGGCGAGCTTCCAGCCGGCAACGCGGCGAACGGGCTGCTGCGAGCGGCGGAACGGCATCCGAATTCCCCGGCTTACCGTCATGGCGGGAGAGCCTGCTCTTATGCCAAGCTGCTGCGCCGCAGTCTCCGTTACGCGAACGGGCTGAAGAGCATCGGGATCAAGCCCGGCGATCGGGTGGCGATTTATCTGCCTTCCGTTCCGGACGCGATCGCGGCTTATTACGGCGTTCTCCTTGCGGGAGCCGTTGCGGTGCCCTTCCATGAGAACTGCGGGCTTGAGGAAGCGATTCGCCGAACCGTCGAGACGGAAGCCGCGGCGGCGATAGTCGGCCGGAGCCTCGTTCCGGATCCGGAATCGTTTCGGGAAGCCGCGGCTGTGATTAAAGTCATAGTAATAGAAGAAAGAAGGGGGAGCTGGGCGCAAAAGGAAGCGGCGAGGTCGGTTTGGAGCAAATGGCGGACGGCGATGGCGAAGGGAGAAGGCGCTTGCGTGAACGGGCTGGCCTTCCTGCGAAGCTCGTCGCCGGAAGGCGCCGGCGAGGGGCGGGACGATGGGGAACCGGCCGTCATCCAATACACGAACGGAACGACGGGACAAGCCAAAGGGGCGATTCTCACCCATGGCGCCGTCGCGGCCGGGGCGGCCCAGCTTGCCTACTGGATCAAGGGAGTGAACGCGGAGCAAGAGCTTGACGTCCTGAATGCGCCCGTGCTTCATCCGGCCGGGCTGGCGGTCCTGAATGCGTCCGTCTACCGGGGAGGCTGCTTGACGATTTCCCCTTCCCCCATGCGGCCCTCGGGCAAGTATTGGTTGGCCGAGGCGGCTTCTCCGGCCCTTGCGTTGCCGCCGCGGTCAAGAGGGAGCGACGGGGCGCTTGGCTATCCGCTGCCTAGGGCGGAGGCGAGAATCGTCGGAGAGGATAGTTGGGACGACTTGCCGCCGGACACCGTCGGAGAATTGGCGGTGCGCGGACCGCAGACGGCGATCGGCTACTGGGCGCACGATCCGATTCCGGCCGAAGGCTGGATCCGTACCGGAGATCTGGCCAGAAGGGACGAAGAGGGATGCTTTTACAGGGCAGACCGCAAGCGGAACCGCTTAGCGACAGCGCAAGGGACTATGCTCCCGATCGAAGCGGAGTCCGCGCTATGCGGGCATCCCGCGGTTCTAAGAGCCTGCGTGATCGGAGTCGAAGAGGAGGGCGGCAGCGTTAGCGCCAGGGCGCTGGTCGTTCTTCGCGGCGACAGAACGGCGTCCGCCGCCCAACTCGATCGTTGGGTTCGGAATCGGTTAGGGCGGAAAGGGGTAACCATGCGGTATGAATTCGTCAAGGAGCTGCCTTCGACGCTGTGGGGGGAGGCACTGAAACGCGAGCTTCAGCCCCGTTTCTAAATGGTAATTTAATGGAATTTTAAGGTCTGCTTTCATTGTGAACGGCCCTCGTTTTTTGTATACTGGATACATGTCTAAAGCTAGCAAGACGTTTTTTTGAACCGTGAATAGTAAGCGTTTACATTTATAATGATAAGTAATCTTATCCGCGTGAGGGGTGAACTCGTTGCCTAGTCGTTCCGATATAGAAGGTATAGGGGGGATCGAATTGATGATAGCGCCCGTTGTCCGGAGATCGGCTTCCGGAGAACGGACGATGGCGACGAACGCACCGGATTTCGAAGCGGAGAAACCGGAACGAACCAAGAAGACGAAAGAGCTAAACAGGCGCAGTGGCAGATTCGTTGCACGTACTTTGGCGTTAGGGACTTCTTTGTGGTGTGCATTCGGGGCCGCGCCCGTTCAAGCGTCCGATAGATTGGCGACCTCTTCGGTGGTGGAAGCGGGAATCGGCACCTTGCCGCTTCTGGCTGCCATGGGATTGGGCATCCTCGTATCCGTCGGAGCGGTTATCGCGTTCTTGCAAATGACGGCCAAATCGAAAGGGATCCCCGAGGATCACGAGGAGGCGGAGGAGGACTCCGCCGAATAGTCGAATCGAACCGAGATACGACTAATCCTTCCGGGGACGAATCAGAGGGGCCTTGTTCAACATAGGATAGAGTATCACCCGGAGGAGCCGCCGCGCTGCCGCGGCGATCCGCCAGGAGAGCGGCGAAGTTCCGCCCTAGTATGGTTTTGCTTTTAACCTAAGCCGAAAACTGGTATAATGGGGAGTAGCAGGGTTAAAATTGTCGACAACTGGAGAGTGGACCGCTTTAGCAAAACTTGCGGGTTTTATTCCGCTGGGAGGGAATCGCATGGCAGCCAAACGAAGCCACAACGAGGTTCAAGAAAGTCTACGAGAACTGACGAGAATTTTCCGGCCCAAGGACCCGCGCAAGTTTGTGAAAGATTACATCCGCAAATATAGAATTACAGGCGGATATGAGGATGAGTTGACTCTGCTCGTTGAACGAGAACTGGTTAAATTAAATTCCCCTGCTTCCTAAGAAGAGAGGATAAATTTAAGATCGATCAGCCCCTTAAGGGGCGTCGATCTTTTTTATTTGGGTATCCTATGCTCGGGAAGCGGGGTCGGAATTTCCTTGCCCAGACTGAATACATACTTGACGAGCGTGTTGAAATCGTCGGTCAGCCCGGCGGTGTCTTGCCCTTTCCATGAAGCTCGGGCGAACAGGAGCAGCTGGTTGACGTATTCCCGGTTGGCCGAAATATAGATGTCTTGGATCCCCGGCTGTTTTTTGCGAATCGCGTTCCCGATCGTTTGCCTTAATTCCGAGGATAAGTCGGAGACGTCCTTATGGCTGAAGTAGGAATTGTACGGGGTGACCATCTCCCTGTAAACCGGAGTTTTGCCGCCCGTATCGATGTTATAGACCCCTTCGGTCGTTCCCGTGTTGTCTTGCTCTCTGGTAGCCGCGCCGCCGTGGGATTTCGTCCCGGTCGCCGTCCAATCGGTCATGATGCCGACATAGGCGTTTTTGTCCGTGAGAATGACGATGGCCGAATTCACGCCGGGAAGAGCCCGGACGTCATAGGACAATTGGGAGCTGTATTTGAAGGATTTGTTGTCGTGAGAGGGGCTGCGCGCGGACAAAGTGCCGAATGATTGGATGCGGGCAACCTTGGGATCGTTGGGGCTGCGGCTGGAATAATCGTGGGCGCTCTTCTGGAACTTGGCGGTGTAGGTGTTGCATGCCGAGAGACCGAATGCCAAGCTCAATCCGCAAGCCATGAGAAGAAGCTGCCGTAAGGTCGGTTGACGGGCAATCAAGATCCATTCCTCCTTGTTCCTGCTGTTAAGGGTAGGATAACCTGAAGGGGAATTCGTATGCTCGAAGTCGCGTACATAAAACAAGGGCGGTTTGGTAAAAGCTGATGAAGAGGCTCGAGGCTCCGGCAGCGTGACGAATTGGGAATGTGTGCGTTTGCACGAAGGCGATTGCGGCGGCGCCGCATGGTCCTTTAGGAGTGCGGAGGCGTTGAGCCGCAAGGATTTTGACAGTTATAAGAACAATTTGTGAACTGTTCTGTGAACATTGACAAACTGTAGGGCCAAACTCTATATTATTTGATTAGGAACGTGTGTTTTTTAAGGTTTGTTTAAGGTTCGTGTAAGGTTCGTGCATGAGTCACCACATGGATTGCATTCGCCACGACATGCAGCAGCAATCTATGAAAACGTCGAGATGGGGTTGAATTGAATGAATCGGTGGCGTGTAATGAAGCGGTTACTACCGATGCTGGCGGGGATGGCGCTTCTCCTGTCGGCATGCGGGGGCAGAGAGGATCTGTCGGCATTAAAGCCGCAAGGGCCGGTAGCCCAAGGCCAATTTGATCTGATGGTGTTATCGATCAGTATCATGGCGCTTGTTGTCGTCGTCGTATTCGGTATTTGCCTATACGTGCTGATCAAGTTCCGTCGCCGGAAGGGCGACAACTCGATTCCGAAGCAAGTCGAGGGCAACCACAAGCTTGAGATTATCTGGACCGTAATTCCGATCGTCCTCCTTCTTATCCTTGGCGTGCCGACCATCGACAAGGTCTTCGGCTACGCGAAGGACTATTCTCATGACAAGGATGCCGTACAGGTCGTCGTGACTTCTCATCAGTATTGGTGGGAGTTCGAGTATCCCGAGTACGGAATCACGACGGCTCAGGATCTGATCGTCCCGACGGGCAAGAAGATTCAATTCAAGCTCGCGTCGGCCGACGTTAAGCATTCCTTCTGGATTCCTTCCATCGGAGGCAAGATCGATACGAATACGGGAGTCGAGAACAAGCTGTATCTGGAATTCCCGAAGGAAGGCGTGTATCGGGGCAAGTGCGCCGAGCTCTGCGGACCTTCCCACAGCTTGATGGACTTTAAGGCCAAAGCGGTTGACCAAGCATCGTTCGATCGCTGGGTAGCGGCGATGAAGAATCCGGGCCAGCTTCCGGAAGACGCCGCGATCAAGGAAGCGTTCGAGAGCAAGTGCCTCAGCTGCCACGCTGTCGGCGAACAGAATTCCGGCGCCGGCGCGCCTAACCTGACGGGAATCGGCGGCCGCGAAACGATCGGCGGCATTCTGTACAACGACGAGCGTTCGGCGGAAGAGAACCTGAAGGAATGGATCGAAGAGCCGCAAAGCGTTAAACCGGGCGCAACGATGCCTTCTGCCAAGGATCTGGATCTGTCGCAGGAAGAGCTCGACGGAATCGCCAAGTACTTGGCCAACTATAAGCTTGATTACTAATTCTGCTCGGAATGAAGGGGGTTCGTTGCTTTGACTGCACATGCACATGCACATGCGCATCCGGTCAAGCGATATCGCGGCTTGATGGATTGGCTGACAACCGTCGACCATAAGAAAATCGGGATTTTATACTTAATCGCTGGAGCCTTATTCTTCTTGGTCGGCGGACTTGAAGCGGTTCTGATCCGGATCCAGCTCATTAAACCGATGAATAATTTCGTCGGCGCGGATACATTCAACGAATTGCTTACGATGCACGGCACGACGATGATCTTCCTTGCGGCGATGCCGATGCTGTTCGCGATGATGAACGCGGTTATTCCGCTTCAGATCGGCGCGCGCGACGTAGCGTTCCCGTTCTTGAACGCTCTCGGCTTCTGGACCTTCTTCTTCGGCGGCTTGCTGCTGAATATCAGTTGGTTCGCCGGCAACGTGCCGGACGCGGGCTGGACGTCTTACGTTCCGCTGGCAGGCCCGACCTATAACGCGGGGCATGGCGTAGACTACTACGTGCTCGGCCTGCAGATCGCCGGTATCGGTACGCTGCTCGGCGGTATCAACTTCATGGCAACGATCATTAACATGCGCGCTCCGGGCATGTCTTTCATGAGAATGCCGATGTTCACCTGGGCGATCTTCATTACGTCCGCCCTGATCGTCTTCGCATTCCCCGTACTGACGGTAGGTCTTGTCGCCCTGATGTTCGACCGCCTGTTCCAAGCGAACTTCTTCGAGACGACGAGCGGCGGCAGCACCGTCCTGTGGGAGCACGTGTTCTGGGTGTTCGGTCACCCCGAAGTATACATCCTGATCCTGCCGGCGTTCGGGATTATCTCCGAAGTCGTCAGCACGTTCTCCCGCAAGCGCCTGTTCGGGTACAGCTCGATGGTATTCGCGACGATTCTGATCGCGTTCCTCGGCTTCATGGTTTGGGCTCACCACATGTTCACGACGGGCTTGGGTCCGGTAGCGAACGGCCTGTTCTCCATCGCGACGATGCTGATCGCGGTTCCTACGGGCGTCAAGATCTTTAACTGGCTGTTCACCCTGTGGGGCGGCTCCATCAAGTTCACGACCGCAGCGCTGTTCGGGATCGGATTCATTCCGACGTTCACGATGGGCGGCGTAACCGGGGTTATGCTCGCGGCGGCTCCGGCCGACTACCAATATCATGATACTTACTTCGTCGTGGCGCACTTCCACTACGTAATCGTCGGCGGACTTATTAACGGGATCTTCGCCGGCCTGTTCTACTGGTGGCCGAAGATGTTCGGACGCACGCTCAACGAGACGCTGGGCAAGTGGTTCTTCTGGACGTTCTACATCGGCTTCCATCTGACCTTCTTCGTGCAGCACTTCCTCGGTCTGATCGGGATGCCTCGCCGGGTATGGACGTACCTCCCGAACCAAGGCTTCGACACGATGAACGTGGTCAGTACGATCGGCGCCTTCCTGATGGGAATCGGCACGATCCTGCTTCTTATCAACGTCGTTATCACGTCCTTCAAGAAGAAGGATGCGGCGAACGATCCGTGGGAAGACGGCCGCTCGCTCGAATGGTCCATTCCTTCTCCTCCTCCGGAATACAACTTCAAGCAGATCCCGCTCGTACGCGGATACGATGCTTGGTGGAAGGAGAAGATGGAGGGCAAGAAGGAGATGACTCCTTCCGAGCCGGTAGGTCCGATCCATATGCCTTCCCCGTCGATTCTGCCGTTCGTCATGAGCGTAGGACTCTTTATCGCCGGCTTCGGCTTCATGTATGACAAGCTGTACCTGGCTATCGGCGGCATCGCCGTCACCTTGATCTGCATGCTGCTTCGCTCGGTATTCGACGATCATGGCTTCCACATCAGCGAAGAAGAACAAGAGAAAGGGGTGCACGCATGAGCGCACACGATCTGAACGGCGCATTGCCGCATGAGCCTGAGAAGGCGACGCTGGAAGGCCGCAATAAGATTCTGGGCTTCTGGCTGTTCCTCGGCGCGGAGACGGTCCTCTTCGGCACCTTGTTCTCGTCCTATCTGGCTCTTCGCCACAATATCGGCGACGGCCCTCCCGCAAGCGAATTGTTCAAGCTTCCGACCGTATTCGCGGCGACGATGATCCTGCTGACGTCGAGCTTGATGAGCGTGTTCGCGGTGCAAGCCTTGCACCAGAAGAAAGTCAAGCCGATGATCGGCTGGCTGGTGGCCACGATCGTGCTCGGTCTCGGATTCCTGGGACTGGAAATTTACGAGTTCACGGAATATATCCATGAAGGGCACAAGATGCCGACCAGCGCGTTCAGCTCCTCCTTCTATACGCTCGTCGGCTTCCACGGCGCTCACGTCGCCTTCGGGGTTCTGTGGATCGGGCTTCTGATCCTTCAGATCATGAAGAAGGGCCTGACCGTCGTTACGGCCCCCAAGATTTACGTGTCGGCTATCTACTGGCACTTCATCGACGTGGTATGGGTATTCATCTTCACCGTTGTTTACCTGATGGGAAAGGTGGGTTAACCGGATGTCGAGCAACCAATCTACTCATGAAGAGACAAGACGTCATCGCGAAGAAGGACCCAAGAAACACATCGTTGCCTTTGTCCTGTCGCTTGTCCTGACGCTCATCGCGTTCGCGGCCGTTGCCTCCGGGGAGATCAACACCACGTTCACCTACGTCATCCTCGTAGGAATGGCGATCGTTCAAGTGTTCGTGCAGCTGTCGTTCTGGATGCACATGAAGGACAGAGGACATCTGTTCCCGATACTCGGGATCGTCTTCGGTGCCGTTGTCGTCTTCACGATGGTCATTATGGCCGAATATTGGGTATGGTGGTAGGTTATACCGGATAAACTGCAGAGAGGCGGGCGATGTTCCCGCCTCTTTTTTTGCGGAGCTTGGCCGCTGAGGTATAATGGCTTAGAAGCCGTTAAACCGGCATAATCGCAATTAAGAAGCAAGAAGGGTGAGCTAGAATGGACAGCTTGAAGTATTTCTCGTTCGGAGACGTGTGGAGCCCCTATTTTCTAATCTTCATGCTTGCTGTCGCAACGTTGTATTCGTTTGTCGTAGGGCCATGGAGAACGAGGTTCGCCGGGGCGGAAGCCGTCTCCATCGGAAGACAAGCAAGCTTCTATCTGGCTCTGCTTCTCCTATATATCGTTCATGGCGGACCGCTTAGTCTTCTAGGCCATCTGATGTTCTCGTATCATATGACGGACATGGCGATCTCCTACGTCCTGGTGCCGCCGATGCTGCTCTATGGAATACCGGCATGGCTGTGGCGTTCTATCTTGGGACGGTCCGTTCTTAAGCCATTTCGTTTCCTTGGCAATCCGCTCGTGGGTTTGTTCCTGTTCAATCTGTTGTTCTCGTTCTATCATCTGCCGAACATCCATGACTGGATAATGGTTCATTACTTCATTCACGCCCTGTATTATATCGTCCTGCTGTTGACCGCCATGCTCAACTGGTGGCACATTCAGTGTCCCGTTCCGGAATGGTCACGCGTTTCTCCGCTTCTCCGTCTAGGCTATATCTTCTTGAACGGCTTGCTCCTCACCCCCGCGTGCGTGCTCATTATCTTCGCCGGAGAGCCGCTGTTCGGCGTCTATAGCGATCCGAACGTATGGGCGCAGGCCATGCAATATTGCGTATCCGGCGACACGGCAGAGCTCTTGGCCAAGTTCGAGGGCCCTTCCTTCTTCGGTACCCTGAGCGCGAGGGAGGATCAGCAGCTCGGGGGAATTATCATGAAGCTGATCCAAGAGTTCATCAATATCTGGGCGCTATACACCGTATTCATGCAATGGTTCCGAAGAGAGCGCAAGGATGAGGAGGACACGGCTCCCGAATCCGCCGCGACGGCGCGTTTGAACAATGTGTGACGTCCTCGAGAAAGATTTGAAGAGACAAGCGGGGCAAGTTACAATGTTATCAGCTTAATCATTGTTCATTGGAGCAGGTGAATCGCTAAATGACTTGGTACGAGATTTTCCCTACGATCAGTACTAGTTTTATCGCGCTCAGCGCCATTCTGGTCGCAATCGGCTGGCGTCTGATTATTCTCCGCAAGAGAGAAGCGCATGAGAAGACGATGATCGCGGCCGCGGTCGCGGCCGTCCTGTTCTTCCTTATGTATACGTCTCGTACCATCTTCGTCGGCAATACGAATTGGGGCGGTCCGGAGAGCCTGGAGACGATCTATCGGATCTTCCTGGTCTTCCACATCGTCTTGGCGATGGTAGCCGCCGTATTCGGCATCTCGACGCTCGTGCTGGCATTCAAGAAGAGCTTCGCCAAGCATCGCAAGCTCGGACGCGTGACGGCGGTAACCTGGTTCGTGACCGCGATTACGGGAGTGACGGTATACGTGCTGTTGTATCTCATGTATCCGGGCGGACATACGAAGCCTGTGATCGACGCGATATTCGGTTAATTGCAGGAAAACAAACCCGCCGGCTCTGCGCCTTCCTAAGGATTAGCGCAGAGCCGGCGGGTTTTGTTATTGGGGGTATGAATGTAGATCGGCTAAGAGCTCTTCTTCAGGAAGCGCAGGACATCCTCCTCGGAGATCGGCCGGCTGATATAATATCCCTGGATCTCGTCGCATCCGTAGGAGGCCAGGTAGGCTAGCTGCTCCTCGGATTCCACTCCCTCGGCGACGACCCGGAGGTTCAGGTTATGGGCGAGGGTGATGATGGTCGAGACGATCGAGCGGTCATTCGTCTCCGATAGCAGCTCGCGGACGAACGATTGGTCGATCTTCAAGCAATCGACCGGGAAGTTCTTCAGGTAGCTCAGAGAGCTGTAACCGGTGCCGAAATCGTCGATCGAGATGCTGACTCCCAATTGCTTGAGCTCCCTTAAGGTGGAGAAAGAACGCTCGACGTCCAGAGTCATCGATTCGGTAATCTCGAGCTCCAGATGAGACGGATCCATTCCGGTCTCGAGCAGAGTCCGTTTGATGAAGGGGACTAACCCTTTGTTCAGGAACTGACGTCCGGAGAGATTTACCGCGATTCGGATCGGCGGCAGCCCCTGCCGCTGCCATTCGCGGCTTTGACGGCAAGCGGTTCGAAGCACCCAATCCCCGATCTGCACGATCACCCCCGTCTCTTCGGCCAGAGGGATGAAGTCGGACGGCGGGATAATCCCTTTTTTGCCATGCTTCCAACGCAATAGAGCTTCTACGCCGGCAACCTCTCCGGTAGCCGCATGGATCTGAGGCTGATAGACCAAGTAGAACTCTTCCCTCTCGAGCGCCTTGCGCAGATCCGTCTCCAGAAGAACGGATTCGCGAAGGGTGCTGTTCATGTTGGGGAGGTAGAAACGAATCGTATTTTTGCCTTCATCCTTGGCGGAGTAGAGAGCCGCTTCGGCGTTCTTCATCAGGCTGACGGGAGTCTCTCCATCGGACGGATACATGGAGATTCCGATGCTTGTCGTCAGATGGATCTCCATCTCGCCGAAGAAGAGGGGCCGGGAGATGTCCGACAGGAGATGGCCGGCCGTGAGCAGCAAGCTGTCGCGGGAGAGACCGGCGCGGAACAGAATCGCGAACTCGTCCCCTCCGAGCCGGGCAATAAGAGCCTTGTCGGCCACGCACTCCCGAATGCGATTCGCCACTGTCTGCAGAAGATGGTCCCCTACGTTATGGCCAAGGGAATCGTTGACGTTCTTGAAACGGTCCAGGTCGAGGAACATGACCGCGAAGGGCTGCCGCTCTCTCTCCGCTTCCGAGATGGCGACTTGAAGGCTCTTCTCGAACAGGCCGCGCCCGGGAAGGCCGCTTAGCGTATCGTATTGTTCTCCCGATGAACGACCCGAGAAGGGAAGCAGAAGAATGCTGATGAGAGCAATCGACGCGATCAATCCGATTACGATGCCAAGGGTTCCGGCCGTAAACGGATCGGCCGGTTCTCCGGCAGCAAGCGATCCCTTCGGGTAGGACGATTGAATCAACCCTAGAACCGGCAAGCATAACGCGGCGCCTCCGATCAGGAGCGCGGCGGCTATTCTCTTGAAAGTCGACGCGGAAGAAGACAGGGATGCCAGGACTCGAATCGCGATAGCGGACAGCAAGAACGAGAGGATGGCGGATAAGGCTATCCACCGCTCCTCGTAGGTGAGCCGAGCATCCCTTGGAAGGGTGGCAAGCATGGCGAAACCCACGGAGCAGAAGCCGGCCCCCAAAAGGAGGGCGGAGGGAAGAAGGGAGATCCATCTCGCGTTCGATCGGATGCGGAAGAGAAGCGCCGCGAGACCGGTTGCCGCCGATAGGATCAGGGATAGGATGAGCATAGAGACGCTGCGGGACGCCACAGGCAATTCCATGGCCAGCAAGGCGAAGAAGGCAGCAAGCCAGATGCCGATTCCCAGAAGGGCGGATACGCCCAAGAGAGGCATGGCTCGCAGGGCCCTTCTCGGTGCCGAAGCCCTATCGATCAGAGCAAAGGCATAATAAGAGAAGGCAGCCGCGACTAAATAAGATAGCAGGAAGTAGATTACAGGATGCATTGGAGCCATCTCAGCCATATTGTCACCTATACCGGATTGGATTACAAAATTCTACAAAATATTCGGTATTGATATTGTAACTTTATTGGCGAAATTTTCATAGTCCAATAGTCCGGTATTCTTGTTAAATGAAGGGGAATGCGACTAGCGGCAACCATTTTATGGGGACGGCGACTGCATTCCGTTGCGGAACGGGTTCAAGAACGCCCTCGGAATCGGGCTCTCGAACCGCATCACTTCTTTGGTGACGGGATGCTCGAAGGCGAGGACGAAGGCATGCAGCCCCAGTCGTCCGATCTCCTTCGATTTGGACCGATACTTTTTGTCGCCGACGATGGGATGCCCGATGTCCTGCATATGGACCCGAATCTGATTTTTGCGGCCGGTCTCGAGCCGAACCTCAAGCAGAGTGAACTGCTTGTTCGATTGCAATCGCTTGTAATGGGTCACCGCATGCTGTCCGTCTCCCGGATAAGGACTGGAGTACATCTTGAGCGTCTTGCTCTCCTTCAGCCAAGAGGTGACCGTTCCTTCCGCCTTCTTGACCTCCCCTTCTACCAGGGCGATATAGCTGCGTTCCTTGACGGCGTCCTGCCAACGGTTCTGAAGCTCCTGCTGCACCGCTTCCGACTTCGCGAACATCATGATGCCGGACGTATCGCGGTCCAGCCGATGCACGATAAACACCCGGTTAGCGGGATTCTCCTGCCGGACATGGTCCATGAGCTGCCGATAAGCGGTCAGCTCCTTCTCTTGCTCCGTCGCGATCGACAGCAAGCCGGCCTCCTTGTTCGCGATGATCAGATGATCGTCCTCGTATACGATCGTCAGGCCGACAAGACGCGGAGGCGCCTCGATTCTCTCCTTGCTGACCGTTACCGTCTGTCCGGGCCGAAGGGAATAATTGTAGGCGGTCTCCGCCCTTCCGTCGACGGAGATCTGGCCTCGCGCCAGCATCGACTTGATCGAGTTTCTCCCTTGTCCTCCAATCGTCGAGATCAGAAAAGGAAGGAGCTCGGCCGCCTCTTGGACCGTGTAGGATTTTGCCGGCGCGGGGGTACGCTTCGCGGTGCCCGATCTCGGTTTGCTTGATTTCTTATTCATGGTGTATTAGAACCTCCTGCCATCTGGTGCGGCCTCGTTATGCTGATTATAGGACAAGGGGGGAGAGAATGGAAATGCCCTTTTCCACCCTAAGCTTTCAGCGCCGTTCTTTTACGGCTTGCTGAATGCGCCAGGAGCAGGACGAGCGGGAGGAGCACGGCATTCGTCAGGTCCCAGAACGGCCAGTATTTGAACAGCACGTCGGTATAGAAAGCGAAGTTGGGGGTGATCAAATAGGTCAGCCCGAACTGAAGCAGGACGAACGGCCCGATGAATCTTCGGTAGCTCCGCAGCTTGAAGGTCTCGGCGATTCCGAGCAGAAACGCATAGCTGTGAATGCTCGTCTTGAAGAACGTAGATAGCACCCAGACGAAAGCCACGACCGCCTCCACCCGCTGCAGGAAGCTTCCGATATTGATTTTTTTGGCCAGGGCATAGGTGGGATAGACTTGATTGGAAGTGAGGTACGAGCCGAGCACCATCAGGGAGAAGAGGATGACGGTAAACATGATCAGCCCTCCGATGGAAGCGGCGAGAAGGATGTCTCTCTTCGTGCTGCGGCTCCTGGCGACATAGGGGAAGACCATCAGCAAGGAGACGAGCTCCGCGAACGGATAAACGAGCACGTAAAGGGAGCCGTGCAGAATCGGCGAGACTCCTTCGCTCAGCATCGGCTTTAAGTTGTCCGGCGTAAGAAGCGGGGTCAGGCAGATCAACAGCGCAAGCAGCAGGAGAATAAACCAGGGGAAAAAGAGCTCGCTCGTACGGACGATGGCTTCCAGTCCGCCGGCCAGTCCCCAAGCGATAACGAGGAGTATGAGAAGATGCACGGCCCGAAGCGGCGTCTCGGGCATGATCTGGATCGTAAAGAAATCGCCTAATTCCCGGATGAGCCCCGTGGAGACGAAGAAGAAGTAAATGGAGTAGTACAGCGAGACGAAGCCGCCCGCCCGCTTGCCGAGCAAGCCTCGCGCGTATTCCGCCAGGTTCGATTGCGGATATCGGCCGGCCAATGCCATCCACAGCCAGAGCATCGGAAGGGCGAGAAGGCAGCCCGCGATAGCGGAGATCCAAGCATCCTGGCTGGCGGCGCGAGCGGTTAGGGAGGGGAGAATCAGGATGGAGTCCCCGACGGTCATGAAGATGATCAGAATGGCCAGCTGCCGGCTGCCGATTCTTCCTTTCTCCAGCGCATTCTTCATCCTTTCCACCCCATTGCGGAGAACAGCCAATCGGCAAAGGGCTTGTACGCGGCGACGACAAGGCGAAGTGGAGACGGAAAAGGAAGGAGAAGGGCCGCGAAGGTGCTGAAGACAATGCCTCCAAGCGTCAGGAGGGAATATACCGCGGCGTCGCGAAGCTCTCTCCTGCGAAGCATGGCTGGCAGCGTCAGGAAGATCATAACGCCCGCAATGAGCAGGATGACCAAGAACCCGATCATGGTTTGTCACTCCTTAACGTCTTTATAGAACGGATCGAAGACCGTTCCGACCTTCAGAATCTGAATGTCGGCCTTATAGTCGATTTGAAGAGTCTGAAAGCGCCGATCCCAATCCTTTTGGATTTTTTTCCAATAACCCGGATGTTCGTGATAAAAAACATGACCGAATCCGAAGATGTCGACGCGGTACTCTCGCGCTCTCTTTACGGCAGATTCCATCAGCTCGATTCTATGCTTCTCCAGAGACCGCTCCAGTTTCTTGATGTTGGCCGGCACGGAGGTCGGGTACTTGCAGAGGACCTCTCCGAGGTTGACCTGGCTGTTCATCTTTACTTCGATGACGGGCTCTCCGTCTAGGAGCTTGGACTTCACCTTCGTCTTGGAATGAACGTTCTCGAACGCGATTCGTCCTTCCGATTCGCAGGGGATGGATGTCACCGTGCTCCGAACCCGGTCCCGGATATAGTTGTAGCCGATGCTCTCCTCCTCGTTGAGATAGCCGACAAGCCTATCTTTGCGGAAAACCGCAAGCCCGTTCGTCCGGATAAAGGTGTCGGCGGAGATCCGGCTGACGTTCCGCGGGTTCTCTCCTTCCTTCTGGTCGCCGACGACTTCGATGGAGGTCAGAACGGGATCGATGCCCGTGCCTACGATTTCGTCGATAAAGCGGTCCAGCGTAACCGTCGCGGAGGGAGCCCAAGCTCGAGAGGAGGTGAGCAGGGCATCGTACATTTTGTAAGCCGGGATATTCGAGAGGGGGGTGAACACCTTCAAAATGCTCTCGGCCGTCGCGTGCTTGGCGACGAATAGAAAGAAATCGGTCCGCATCTCCGAGTCCCGCGACAGGAAATCCAGCGCCTTGCCCACCCCCTCCCGAGCCAGCGCTTCTCCGAGGATGAGAACCCGGATATGGGAAATGTAGATTTTGCGCGGGCTCACCTCCGTCATTTTGCGCAGCGCTTCGAAGAGCGTATCGGCCTCGCTGCGGAAAAGCACCACCGGCGAATGACCGGGAGAAGCCGGGCGCGACACGGAGACTTGGCCGGGGTCGACGACCTGCACGGATACCCGGTACGACGACTCCGTCTTGTCGATCCCGAGCCCAAGCACGATTCCCAGAGTGTCGAGCTCCCTTCGATTCCAGCAGCCCGTTAGGGACAATAGCAGCGCCAGGCATAGGGCCAGAAGCCCCAGCTGTCTTATTAACCGAACGGGGGAAAGGGATAGAAGCCCGGCGATCGTCACGATGGCTCATGTCTCCCTTCTCTGGTTGTTGTCGCTGGCGACCAAGCGCGGACGGAGCTTCATCAAGGACCATGGGGCTCGAAACAGGGTATCCTTCTGATCCGACAGGATGATCGGAGACAACGGGGACATATACGGAACGCCGAAAGAACGCAAGCCGCTCAGATGAAGAGCGAGCCCGATCAGCCCGATGACGACGCCGAGCAAACCGAAGGAGGCCGCCAGGATCATAAAGAGGAACCGGAGCATTCTCGCGGACATGGACATGCTTCCCGCCGGAATGACATAGCTGGCGATCGCGGTAATGGAGACGATGATAACCATTGCCGCGGAGACGATCCCGGCTTGCACGGCGGCCTGTCCGATGACGAGAGTTCCGACGATGGAGACGGCTTGGCCGACCGTTCGCGGCATGCGGATCCCGGCCTCCCGCAGAATCTCGTAGGTGACCTCCATGGCCATCGCCTCGATGACGGCGGGGAAGGGGACTCCCTCCCGCTGCGCGGCCAGGTTGATCAGGAGGTTGGTCGGCAGCATCTCCTGATGGAAGGTCGAGATGGCTACGTATAGGGCGGGCGCTAGCGTCGTTATGAAGAAGGACAAATACCGGATGAACCGAATCAGCGTGCTGATGTCGAAGCGCTGCGAATAGTCCTCGGCGGCCTGGAAGAATTCGACGAACAGGGCCGGGACCAGGAGGACGAAGGGAGTGCCGTTCACCAGAATGGCGACCTTGCCTTCGAGAATGCCGCCCGCGATCGTGTCCGGCCGTTCGGAATTGAACACGGTCGGAAAAGGGGTATAGGTCCGATCCTGAATGAGTTCTTCGACGTAGCCTCCCTCCAGGATTCCGTCGATGTCGATCTCGGCCAGCCGACGATGAACCTCGGCCACGATTTCGTCCTTCGCGATTCCCTTCAGATAGACGACGGCCAGGGCCGTTTTGGTGACTCGGCCGACTTGGAGCCTATCGAAGCGGAGGCGAGTATCCCTTATCTTGCGTCTTAGCAGCGACATGCCGGTCTCGATATTTTCGTTGAACGCATCCATCGAGCCGCGCGTGACGGATTGGGATACCGGCTCGGAGACGGCCCGTTCTTCGAATCCGATCACTCCGATCCGCAGGGCCGTCGGGCTTCCGTCGACCAAGAGGATCGCATTGCCGGACAGGAGATAGAAGAAGAGGGTATTCCAATCATCGAGCGGGCGGACATCTCCGGCGGCGAGGACGCGATCGGACAGGTAACGGACGAACGGCTCCGGCTCCAGCTTGGAGAGTTCTCCGGCGCTGTCGGCGTTCGGCAGGTCCAACAACGCGGAGATGACGGTGTGATAAAGGAGCAAGGAGTCGGTAATGCCTTCAATATAAGCGACGGCGCAGCGCGCGCCGGTCGATAGGATCATCTCGCGAACGATCAGATCGGAGCTGTCGCCCAGAGTCGTTCGGATGAACTTGAGCTGGTCTTGCAGCGTTCCTTTGATCGGCTGATTGTCTGTTGCGGGATCGGTGCCGGAAGCGGCAGTCATGCCATATTCCCTCCTTCGCGAGAAACGCCCCAAAGAATGGAAACCATTTCTTAATATGGTCGTATAAGGGGTGTAATATGAGCGAAGGGGGATTTTTTAACTAAACTTTACTTCGCGGCCAGTGAAGTTGGGTTATGATGGAAAGGATGCGTCACTAGCTTAAAGGAGGAGAAGCATGAATCGGTTAGTCGTGAACCAAGTCGTCAAGCATTTCGGCGATCGTACGGCCGTGAACGGCCTGCGCCTCGAAGTCGGCGAAGGGGAGATCTACGGCTTGCTCGGCGCCAACGGAGCGGGCAAGACCACGACCATGAGAATGGTACTCGGGTTAATCATGCCGGATGCGGGGGAAATCACGTATTTGGGCAAGCCATACAGCAAGGAGCTGCTCCCCTTGATGGGGTACTTGCCGGAGGAACGCGGCATGTACCCGAAGATCAAGGTGAGCGAGCAGGTCGTCTACCTCGGCCAGCTGCGCGGGATGTCCCGCAAGGACGCCGATCGCAGCCTTAAATACTGGTTGGATCGTTTCGATATTCCCGAGCACTACGACAAGAAGATGGAAGAGCTGTCGAAGGGGAACCAGCAGAAGGTTCAATTCATCGCGGCCGTTATTCATAGCCCCAAGATTCTCGTATTGGACGAAGCGTTCAGCGGGTTGGACCCGGTCAACGTGGAGCTGCTTAAATCTACCGTGAAGGAGCTCAGGGACGGGGGGACGAGCATCCTGTTCTCGACCCACCGGATGGAGCACGTGGAAGAGCTGTGCCGGAACATTACGATCATGCACAAATCCCGTCCCGTCCTTCAAGGTCCCGTGAAGGAGATCAAGAAGAAATTCCCGATGGAGCGGGTCATGCTGTCCGCCGAGCATCCGGTCGAAGGCCTGGACAAGCTTCCGGGAGTATCCTCGCTTGTCAAGCACGAGCATGGATACGAGATGAAGATCAGCAAGCCGGAGGTTGCCCAGAACATTCTGCAGCATGCGCTGGCGCAAGGACCGATTCGCCGTTTCGAGCTCATGGAACCGAGCCTGAACGAGATTTTTATCCGAACGGTAGGTGAACGCCATGAATAACTTATGGACCGTGACGGCTTTTACGATGAGAACCAAGCTTCGCGGGAAGTCGTTCCTGACCATGACGATTCTGATCTCCTTGCTTCTGGTCGTCGGCTCGAATCTTCCTTATCTGATCGACAAGATGGCCAAGGGAGGCGGCGCGGTTAAGGTAGGCTACGCCCAAGGGGAGCAGGCGGAGGTCATGACGGCTCTCTCCGGCGTCCTGGCTTCGCTTCCGGAACCGAAGATCGAGCTCGTTCCCGTGGAGACGCCCAAAGGGGAAACCGAGCGCTCCGAGGCGATGAAGCAAGCGATCGAGGATAAAACGATCAAGGGGTACCTGGAATTCGAATCGGCGCAAGGCGGCAGCTTCCCGAGCGTCACGTACCTGTCCAAGAAGACGCTGTCGGAGGACGCTTCCCAACAGCTTCAAGCGGCGCTTCAGACGGTTAAGACCGACGCCGCCGTCAAGGACGCCAACCTGACGCAGGAGCAGCTCGCGAAGCTGTCGGAGCCGGTCGCGTTCGATTCCATCCGCTTGGACGAGCTGGACGGCAGCGGCAAGACGCAGGAGGAGAAGGATACGGCGCTTCTGCTTACGTACGTCATTCTCATCCTGCTATTCATGTCCGTTATGGTCTCCGGGCAGATGATCGCTTCCGAGATCACCTCGGAGAAAAGCTCGCGCGTCATGGAGATTCTCGTAACGAGCGTGGCGCCGTTGCAGCAGCTGTTCGGGAGGGTGCTCGGCACGTTCGTCGTCGCGGTTCTCCAGCTTATCGTGTTCGTCGCGGTAACCGTCGGCAACCTGTCGCTTCCTCATAACAAGGACAGCTTCGCTTCGCTCGGCATCGACTTCGGCAACGTGGATCCGCTCATGCTGATCTTCGCGGTCTTGCTCTATCTGGCAGGGTTCTTCCTGTACGCGATGCTGTTCGCGGCCATCGGCTCCATCGTGAGCCGTACGGAGGATCTCGGCCAAGCGGTCATGCCGATCACGATGATCACGCTCGCCGGCTTCTACATCGCGATCTTCGGCATGAACAGCCCGGAGAGCAGCTTTATCACCATCTGCTCTTATATTCCGTTCTTCTCTCCGTTCCTGTTGTTCCTGCGCATCGGCCTCGCCGATCCCGCCTGGTGGGAGATCGCGCTGTCCGTCGGCATCCTGCTCGCCAGCATCCTCGCCATCGGCTGGCTCGCGGCGAAGATCTACCGGACCGGCGTGCTCCTGTACGGCAAGCGTCCGTCGATCGCGGAGCTTAGGAAGGCCATGAAGGCTTATAAGGTGTGAGAATAAAAAACCTCGTAACCATGCGGGACCAGTATTGGCTGTTAGCCTTGCCATTACTGGTCTTTTTTTTTGTTGGAAACGAAAGGGAATCCGAGACGACTCAAATGATGGCACGTCATCCGATTTAAATATCTGGAGCCGTGCTTTTGTCGCAAAGATAGGCATGGCTCGGTGGAAACAGGATACCGGGGGTTCAATCGTTGATATAATAAAATAGCGCTTGCATTTTTTTCGAAGCGTGAGTATGATAAATACAGATTCGTACACCGTATACGAAGAATGGTGCAACACGAGAGGAAGGATGACCCCTTGAGCTCCATTAGTAAGATCGAGCATGAAGATCTTGACCAGCTTACCTATAAGACTTTAAAAAAAATGATTCTCGACGGACAGCTGAAGCAGGGAGAGAAGATTGTCCAAGATACTCTCGCCAATCTTCTGGGCGTAAGCAGAACGCCGCTTCGCCGGGCCATCTCGCAACTGATTCAGGAACGTCTTATCGAGAACAACGGACGGGGAACGTTCGTCAAGCAGCATACCCAGGAAGAAATCATCGCGGCGTTTGAGATCCGCGCCGTACTGGAAGGGTTAGCCAGCCGCTTATGCGTACGATACATGACGGATGCGGACATCCGTGGCCTGGAGGAATTATTCAAGAAAGCCATGGCCGAAATTACGGACGAGGACTGGTCAGCCTATCGCGAAGCCGACAGGGAATTCCACAATCGGATTTCCAAGCACGCCAAGAGCGAGATGTTATCCGGCATTCTCGATCAGTTTCAAGTCTTGGGCATCACGTATTTAAAAGGCCTAACACGTCCGCCTCAAGAAACGATTGTCGATCACTTGAATATTATCCAAGCACTTAAGAATAGGTCGGAGGACGAAGCGGAACGCGCGGCTATCGCGCATATTCGCAAATCCATCGAAGCCATGAAATCCATTGCCAATTAACTGTCGCCACCTCGTTATCCAATGACCGCCTTATGAACAACAGCTAGAGTATCTGGAAAAACGACGAGGACTGACGGTTTTCTTTTTGACTTTCTTCGTATACGGTGTACGGAATACCAAAGTCGTATAGAGCTGTAGCCCAACGGCGCGGGCAAGCGCCGCCAACGACAGTTGATCGCATTCCTATGCTTTCAATAATCATGATCAGGGGAGGCCAAGAAAGATGGTTACTAAGAAGATTCAAGCCGCATTCATCTTGATTTTCGCTTTTGGGTTTATTTTGTCGGGGTGCGGAGGTAACGGTCAGAAAAATGAAAGCGCTTCTAGCGGTGCGTCCGAAGGTTCAACCAAAAGCGTAAAAATTCGGTTTGCCCACACTTGGGGCGGGACAGACGGCAAAACGGGCGTATTCAAAGAGAAGCTGGAAGCCTTCCGGGCAGCGCATCCGGAGATCAATCTGGTCGACGAATTCTCGCCGGGCGATGAACTGAAGACCAAACTGAAAGTAGACATGGCAAGCGGCAATACGCCGGACGTCTTCTTGTATTGGGCGGGAGAATCCTATATGCGTCCGCTTGTCGATGGAGACGTGGCTCTGAATATGGCAGACTACTTCGCGGCCAGCCAGTCGGTCAAGAAAGAGCAGTGGTCGGATGGGGCGTGGAGCGATACGGCCATTGATGGCGAGGCCTATCTCATCCCGATCGAAACCTCCAAATCGTTCTTGATGTACAACAAAGAAATTTTCGATAAATACCAATTGCAGCCGCCGACCACCTATGAGGAATTCAAGGAAGTCTCGAAGAAGCTCCGCGAGAACGGGATCATTCCGCTGTCGATGGGAAGCAAGGGCTCCAACCCCGGCCATTGGTTCTTCTCCGCGATCGCAACGCAATTCGCCGGCGGGGTAGAGGACGGGGAGAAGCTGAGCACGGAGTACAAGTTCGATACCGAAGCCTTTACGAAAGCGGCAGAAATCATCAGTGAGATGAAAGCGCTTAAGGCGTTCCCGGACGATACGGTAGCGAGCGGAGACTGGGCGCCATCCGTCGTGCCTTATAACGAAGGCAAGGCAGCCATGCTGTTCACCTTGCCGTGGACGTTAAGCATGTTAAACAAAGACATCACCGCCAAATCGGAATTGATTCCGATGATCCGAATGGACGGAGCGGAGAAAGACCCTGCAACGTATACGATTGGCGGCTACACCATGAGTCTTGTCATCAACAAAAAATCGTTCGAAGATCCGGATAAAAAGGCGGCGATCGTTGCCTTCGCCGATTCCTTGCTTTCCGATGAGATGTTTGCCGCATTTGCGGGCACGGGCATGATGCCGGCCAAGACGTTAGAAGCGAATCTCGATACTTTAGATCCGTTCGCGGCCAAAGTCTTTGAATTCACGGCTCCTTTTAACGTCCTGCCGTTTACGAAGTCCAAACTTCCAGGCGCCAAGTCCACCGAAGTATTCAACCGCTCCATGGATGAATTGTTTGCCGGCGTCATCAAGCCCGAACAGTTCATTGCCAAAGTCAATGAAGCCGTAGCCGGAGAGAAACCATAATCGGCATGAGACAGGGGAGGGACTCCGTGTCCCTCCTTCCGAGACCAAACAAATAAAGGTGATGGCATGAAACAGAATAGAGGCTTATTCTCCGTACTCTTCTTAGCGCCCGCATCGCTGCTTTTTCTCCTGTTCTTCATCGTTCCGGTGTTCTTCTCCGTCTACTACAGCATGACGGAATGGGATGCGGTATCGAAGCCGGAATTTAGCGCCTTCTCTAACTTCGCAAGCTTATGGCGGGACGCGGATTATTGGACGTCCATGAGGAATACGTTGTGGCTGGTCGTGATGACCCTAACGATCAAAATTCCCGTAGCACTCATTCTCGCTTATCTATTGCTTCGGGTCAAACGCGGCTTTAAATTTTTTCGAACGGTGTACTTCCTTCCTGTCGTCATCGCGCCGATGGCAATCGGTCTTATGTTTTCGTTAATTTATTCGGAGTCCGGAATGCTTAATCAAACGTTGGATTTGTTCGGTCTTTCTTTCCTCCAACAAAATTGGCTGTCCGATCCGGATATCGTTCTATTCGCGGTATCCGCTCCTCAAGTCTGGCAGAACATCGGCCTGTTCTTCGTCATCTTCCTCGCCGCCTTGCAGGGCATTCCGAACGAAACGTTCGAGAGCGCCGAGATCGACGGGGCCTCTTCTACTCGGACGTTCTTCAGCATTGCGGTCCCCATGCTATGGGATGTCATGCAGGTCGTCATTATCCTTGGCGTAACAGGCGCGCTCAAAATGTTCGACCACGCTTGGGCCATCACGCAAGGCGGACCGGGAGTCTCCTCGGCCTTCGCCTCCGTGTATATGTTCATGAAGGGATTCGGCTCGTACGAATTCGGTTATGCCAGCGCGATCTCCGTGACGATTGCCGGCTACGCTCTCGCGTTCACGATTGTGTTCAAGAAATTCTTCTCTGGCAAGGACTCGCTGGAGTATTGAAAGGAGGATAACGGTGCTTCGATCCAAGAGAACGCTCCAATCGCTCAAATACGTTCTGCTTGCCTTATACAGCGTGACGACGATATTCCCGTTCCTATGGGTGTTCCTCAGTTCCTTTAAGACGAATTCCGAAATCTACAGCAGCCCTTTCGCGCTTCCGAAGACGTGGCAGTTCGAGAACTACTCCAAAGCATGGACGAGCGGCAATATCGGGACGAACTTCTTCAACAGCTTCTACATCACGATCGTCTCGGTCGCCCTCATCTTGTTATTCGGCGCGATGGCCTCCTACATTCTGGCGCGCGTCTACCCGAGTCTGGCGCTGTATACCTTCTTCGGACTGGGGATCATGATTCCCGGACAGACCATCCTGATTCCCACTTTCTCTATCTTGAAGGAGCTTCATTTGGTCAATAACCACACGGGATTAATTCTCATGTATGTGGTGAGCAGCTTATCCTTAACGATCTTCGTCCTGGTCTCCTTCATGAAGACGCTCCCGAAGGAGCTGGAAGAGGCGGCGATCGTAGACGGGGCAGGCCGCTATCGCACCTTCTTCTCCATCATTCTACCGTTGTCCACGCCGGGACTCGCCACGGTCGGCATTCTGGCCGTATTAAGCGTCTGGAATGAATACCTGTTCGCTTACGTATTGATCTCGGATCCGGTCCTTAAGACGTTGACGCAAGGTATTTATGGAATGAAGGGCGAGTATATGACGGATTACGGGCCGATGACGGCCGGTTTGGCCATCACGATGATCCCGGTCGTTATTCTCTATATTATTTTCCAGAACAAAGTGGTTGCGGGCATGACGGCCGGCGCCGTGAAAGGATAAGAAAGGAGAGCTCCCCATGCTTCCCATCATTGATACCCATACCCACCTCGGAACCTCCAAGTTCTCCGGCGTTACGACGACCGAGTCGGACCTGCTCGAATCGATGGAGCGAAACGGAGTAGGGACCAGTCTGGTGATGCCTCAGCCCACTCTGGAGAACATCCGGGACGTTCATGCGAAGATCGCCGAGCTTACTTTGAAGCACCCGGGACGATTCTACGGCATTGCAAGCTTGGATCCTTGGATAGATGAGGAGCCATACGTAGAAGAACTGGAGATGTGCGTCAACGAACTGGGATTCGTTGCTGTGAAGCTTCACCCGATGGGCCATAATATTTCCCCTTTGTCCGATCGATGCACCAAGATCTATGAATCGGCGCGCAGGCTTCGCATTCCCATTATTGTTCATACCGGTTTGGGGACGCCCTTCTCCTTGCCGTCTTTATTAATCGAGCCTGCGCGCAAGTTTCCGGATGTCACCTTTATCGTTGCGCATGCCGGATTCGCGATCTACACCGACGAGGCCGTTGTCGCAGCGAAAGCTTGCGAGAATTTGATACTTGAGCCTTCCTGGTGTCAAACCTATACGATTCAGAAAATGATCAATGCCATCGGTCATCAGCGATTGATCATGGGATCGGATCATGTAACGAATTTGCCCGTCGAACTGACGAAGTATCGTTCTATCGGACTATCGGAATCCCAACTCGACGACATCTTCCACCATAATGCCAAGCGTATTTTTAATATCCAATCTTAAGGAGTGAAGACATGAACGTTTATAAAATCGCGGTCCTGCCAGGCGATGGAATCGGAACGGAAATTACGAACGAAGCTTTAAAAGTGTTAAATACGGTGCAAGCCCATCTAGGCGCAAGATTCGAGCTGGAATCGTTCGATGCAGGCGCGGAGCGCTATCTGCGTACGGGATTGACGATGCCGGAGGAGACATTCGATCATTGCAAGAACGCGGATGCCATTCTGATGGGAGCCATCGGCCTGCCGGAAGCCCGCCATCCGGACGGCAGGGAAGTCAACGGGGATGTCATCTTCCGGCTTCGCTTCGACCTTGATTTATACGCCGGCGTGAGACCCGTGAAGCTGTACGACGGCATCGTCAGTCCGCTGCGCGACGTCAGCCGGGGCATCGATTATGTCATCGTGCGCGAGAACATCGAAGGATTGTATGCCTCTCGCACGGGCGGCTGCAATGTTCGGGGAGAAGTAGCCACGGACACGATTATCATGACCAAGACGGGGATCGAGAAAATATCCCGGTACGCCTTCCGCCTGGCCGAGAAGCGCAAGGGACGTCTCTCGGACGGAGCTTCCATGGTCACTTGCGTGGACAAGGCGAACGTATTAAGCTCTTATGCCTACTTTCGGAAAGTATTCGATAGCGTAGGCGATCAATTCGCCGCAATCAAGCGGGACTATGTCTACGTCGACGCGATGACATTATTCCAAGTCATGAACCCGCAAATGTTCGATGTGGTCGTAGCGGAGAACATGTTCGCGGATATTATCTCGGATTTGTCTTCGGCTACGGTCGGGGGACTGGGGATGGCGCCGTCCGGCGATATCGGCGATAAACATGCCCTGTTCCAGCCGGCCCATGGAACGGCTCCATCGATTGCAGGCAAGAATATCGCCAATCCTTATGCGATGATCCTATCCCTGTCCATGATGCTGAATTGGTTGGGAGATAAGCATGCGGACGATAAGCTGCTGGCTGCCGGCGACGGAATCGAGCAGGCGGTGAAGCGAATCTTGGCAAGCGGAGGCGCCAAAACGGCCGATATCGGCGGAAACAGCAGCACGAGCGATGTCGGAGATGCGGTCGTTAAGGCTCTGAGAGAATCCGCGGAAGAGTGGGCCCGATAATGTTCGCGTCCAGAATCGAAGATCACTTGGAGCTGGGGATCGTCTTCAACGCCATGTACCCGGATGCCGTTCGGAATGAGAGCCTTCTGCTGCAATCGGCGGACCGCGTTCTGCATGATGTTTACTTTCGAAGAATCGAAATATCGGGAATTCGCAATGCGGAGCTTAAAGAGACCTTCAAGCAACGTCTTCGCGTTTGCCGCGTGAACAACAGCTATCTGGCACAGCCGACGATCTTCGCGGAGCAACTGGATCTAGGCAGCCCCGATCGCTCGTTGCGATCGAAAGCGATACAACGAATGGCGGATTGCCTATCCGAAGCAGAGGAAATCTGCGCGGACGGGATGGAGATCATCAGCGGACCGGACGTCGACAAGAACCGATTGGAAGCCATCGAGTGGTTGGCGGATTCGATCCTTACGGTTAACGAAGAAGCGAAATCCCGTCGGATCAAGCTTCTCGTGGAGATGTTCGATCGCGACGTCGATAAGAAAAGGTTGATTGGATCGGTGGATGACACGGTTCGGTTGTTCGAGAAGATCGGTTCGGATCAGAACGTACGGCTTCTCTTGGATTTAAGCCATATTCCCATGGTGAGAGCGGACATCGCGGACGCCGTGCTCCGCTTACGTCCCTGGATAGGCCATGTGCATGTCGGAAGCACGGTCATGCAGCCGAACGACAGCAAATACGGCGATTCCCATCCTTCCTTCGGCTACCCGGCAGGGGCGATCGATGTCGAGCAGCTTGCGACTTTCTTTAAGCTGCTTGGGCAAGCGGAGTATATTCATCCTGCCCGTTCGTCGGCGGTCAGCTTCGAACTCATCTGCTCGCCGTCGGAGAGGCAAGAGGATCTCCTCGCGAATGCCAAACGAACGCTTCAGCTGGCATGGCGGCAATTCCTTCGCGAAGGAGGGGGAAGCGAATCATGGGACGACCGTTATTAATGGCCTTTTACGGCGACGATTTTACCGGTTCCACGGATGCTATGGAAGTATTGGAGGGACAAGGCCTAAGAACCGTGTTGTTCATACGGCCGCCTACGAAGGAATGGCTCGAGACCTTCTCGAATCTTCCTTGCATCGGCGTGGCCGGTACGGCGCGCGCGATGTCCCCTGAAGCCATGGAGAGCGAATTAGCTCCGGTGCTGGAACAATTAAAGCTTCTCGGGCCGAAGATCCTGCATTATAAAATGTGTTCGACGGCGGACTCCTCCCCGGATATCGGAAGCATCGGCAAAGTCGTCGAGATCGGCAAACGGTTGTACCCTGATCAGGGAGCCGTTCCTGTTCTTGTAGCAGCTCCTCACTTGCGCAGATACACCGCATTCGGCAATCATTTTGCCGATTACCGCGGCGATGTCTATCGGTTGGATCGTCATCCCTCCATGTCCAGGCACCCGGTAACCCCGATGAAGGAGGCCGATCTGCTGGTTCATTTCGCCGAACAGACGAGCGGCACGTTATCGCTTTATTCCGTTACGGACTTAGAGCAGTCGTTGGACCGGAGACAAACCCGCTGGGCAGACCTGCTCGGGAGCGAGAAGAACGCCGTGCTGATGGATGCCCTGAACGAGGAGCATATCCGTTCGATCGGCGAGCTCGTCGGGAGCTCCGCGGAGCATGCTTCCTTGTTCGTTGTCGGTTCTTCCGGGTTCTCTCAAGCGTTCGGATCGTATTGGCGAGACAGGCACGGGATCGAGAAGCGAGCGGAGCCCGAACTTGAACGGATGCAGACGCTCGTCTTGTCCGGAAGCTGCTCTCCGCTGACGGACATCCAAATTCGTACCGGCGTAGAGAACGGGTTCGTCAAGATCAAAGCGGATGTCATGGCCTTGCTGAATGAACGGGATAACGAAGGGGCATGCGACCGTCTGCTAGAGGAAGCAAGCCGAGCCTGGCAGGAAGGCCGAAGCTTGATTCTGTACACCGCCGAAGGTTCGGATGACGTTAGCATCGGGGTGCTCCATGACGAGATGAGAAGACGCGGCCTGTCTATCTCGAATACCGGGCCTATCATCGGCGACAGGCTGGGGAGGATCGGCAAGCTGCTCATCCGGAAGCTTGGGATTAAGAGAGTCGTGCTTGCAGGCGGCGATACGTCGGGGTTCGCATCGTTATCGCTGGGTATCGAAGCGCTGGAGCTGTTGCAGCGAACGGCGCCGGGCGCGCCGCTCTGCCGCGCGCATTCTCGCGATTCCTCGATAGACGGCCTTCAGATTGCCCTGAAGGGCGGCCAGTTGGGGCAACCGGATTATTTCGTAAGAGTGGCAAGCGGTCGTAAGGAGGCGGAATAAGTGAAGCCGTTAACGGATAACAAGCGCGACTTGAACTCGGAATTGCGCCAATTAGGTCAATACATGCTTAGCAGGCAACTGGCCTGGGGGAATTCGGGCAATATCAGCGCCCGGTTGTCGGAGAGAAGCATGCTGATTACAGGCTCCGGAACCGAATTGGGCCAGTTGAACCCGGAGGACCTTGTTCAGGTAGATTTGGAATCGATGGAATGGGAAGGAGAATTGAAGCCTTCCAAGGAAATCCCGATGCATTCCGAGATCTACAAAGCTCGCCCGGATGCACAGGCCGTCTTGCACGCATCCCCTTTCTGGTCCACGATGATGGCCTGCACGAGCATTCCTTACGTCTCCGAGTTGTTCGTAGAGAGCATGTATTACATGGAAAAGGTAGCTTACGTCGATTACTTCCACCCGGGTTCCGCGGCGCTCGGGGCATCGGTCGGAGAGAAATGCCGAGAGGCCAATATTCTTATTTTGCGAAATCATGGCGTAATCGTCTTCGATACGAGCATCAAGGAAGCCAGAATGGCGCTCGAAACGTTAGAAATGACAAGCCGAATGATTCTCACGGCACGCATAGGCGGCATTCCCTTGCAAACCTTGAGCAACGAAGTGTCGGCAGACTTCTTGCAGAATGCGGGCTATAAGCCTCGAAGAGCGATTCATACCGATAAATAAAGAGTGGGGAAGTGATTGGATTGGCGGAGGGGAAAGCAAACTATAGAGGCGTTATCATTGGAGCGGGACACTTCTCCGATGTTCAGCTTGAGGCTTGGCAATCGGTTAAGGGAGCGGAAATCGTCGCGATATTCGATATAGACGCGTCCAAGGCCGAACTCCTGGCCCAAAAATACGGAATTCAAGGATACGATCGCTTCGATCAGATGATCGCGGATACCCATCCCGATTTTATCGATATATGCACGCCTCCGGCCTCCCATTACGAGTATGTCCGACTTGCCGTCGATTTGGGACTGCCGGCGCTTTGTCAGAAGCCGCTCGCTCCGACTTTGGAAGAGAGCGAGCAGTTGGTCCGCTACGCGACGGAACGAGGCTTGCCTCTCATGGTTAACGAGAATTGGCGTTGGCAGCCTTGGTACCGCCATATCAAGAATATTATCGCCTCCGGCCGATTGGGACAGGTCTATTATGCTTACTTCTCGATGCGCCCTGGAGACGGCTGGGGAGAGAATCCGTATCCTGTTCAGCCGTACTTCAAGTCGATGGAGAAGTTCCTGATGTTCGAAACCGGCATTCATTTTATCGATACGTTCCGTTTCCTGTTCGGCGAAATAGACAGCGTTTATTGTCAGTCGCGCAGAATAAATCCCGTTATAAAGGGAGAAGACTTGTCGATTATGTTCGCTAACTTCGTTAACGGGATGGTTGGCGTCTACGATGCAAATCGAGTGGCCTATACGCCGATTAATCGCTCCCCGACTTATGGTAGCATGGTCATCGAGGGAACGGAGGGCAAGGTGAGGCTTGACGAGGAAGGTCGAATATACGTCATGAGACGCGGAGGCGCCGAAGAAGAGTATCGCTACGATATTCCGGACGGGTACAAGGGGGGCAGCGCGATCGCCGCCCAGCAGCATTTCGCGGATTGCCTAAGGACCGGCTCCGCGTTCGAAACGTCCGGTACCGATTATTTGACGAACATGCGAATTTTATTCACGTGCTATGAATCCATGCAAAATTCATCTCCGATAGCGTTGTAAGATGCAATACGAGAGCGGGAGGGATAACAATGGGCAAGACGGTGTTGGAGATTCGCGGCGAAGACTTTCTAATCAACGGCCGGAAAGTATATTCGGAGATAGAGGGCAGCAAGCCCGAAGCTCACGGTTTATTAATGAACGCTCGCTTTATCCAGGGCATATTCGACGATAAAGCCGATCGGGAGCGTTACAATCGCTTTGGCAAGGAATTCGATCCGGAGCGTAATACGAACGAATTGATTGCCGCCTTGCCGGAGTGGTACGAATACGGCTTGCGTGCGTTCACGGTTGGCTTCCAAGGCGGCGGACCTTGCTTTACGATGGACCCCGGAGGCATCGCGAGTATCGACAATAATCCGTTCGGGCCGAATGGGCTAAGCCTCGATCCCGCGTACGCTGCCAGAATGGACCGCTTGATTCGGGCCGCCGATGAGCTCGGCATGGTCGTCATCGTCAGCTATTTATACGTCGGACAACTGCCAAGGCTTAAGGGCGGCAAGGCCGTGCTCAATGCGGTAAGAACGGCCTCCCGGTTTCTTCGCGAGGGCGGTTACACGAACGTCATCATCGAAGTCGCCAACGAACATAATATCCAGGCGCATGGACATCCGCTTGTCTATACGCCGGAAGGTGTCGTAGCGCTGCTCGAGATTGCGCGAGCCGAATCGGGCGGAATGCCGGTAGGCTGCAGCGGCACGGGAGATTTTATCAGCGAAGAGGTATGCCGGGAAAGCGACGTCATCCTGATTCATGGCAACGAAATCAGCCGACAAGTCTATTACAACCATATCAACCAGGTTAAACGGTGGGCACCCGGCAAGCCGGTCGTCTGCAACGAGGATTCTCAGGCGCTTGCCAATCTGCAGGTAGCGTATCAAACCCGTACGTCATGGGGGTATTACAACAATATGACCAAGCAAGAGCCGCCCAGCGATTGGGGAATCACGCCCGGCGAGGACCTGTTTTTCGCCTATCGCATGGCGGAAGGCATCGGCATTTCGCTTCCGCCGATTCCGGAAGAGGACCAGTATTATTTGCAAGGCTTGGAGCCGGACATGGAGGTAGAAGGCAAGAGATGGATCCGTCTGGCCAGCTTGTATCCGGAGAAGATCGATTACGTCCGATTCTTCAGGAACGGAGAAGAGGTGTTTACGAGCTACGTGGACCCTTTCAGCGTTAATTTCCGCTTTAATTGGTACCAGGATGCGTGGCGGGCGAGCCCGGAAGATCGAGAATGGAAAGCGGTCATCCATTTGAAGAACGGAGAAGAGATAGTAAAATTTGCGATTTAATATTGGGAAAAGGTGAGTTTGTCTCACATAATTTTGCGTTTATTTTGTCTCAATTGTTATCTTCACTCACAAACCTTGATCGCCGGACTCTCTGGTTGATCAAGGTTTTTTTGTCGTGCAGCTACGCGATTAAATTCGAATGTGCACTAATTCGCGCCGCTATACAAGACTCTGTCTATTCCTTATGGAAGACAAAGTCTTTTTTTATATTCTCCGCTTGAAAAACATGACAACAACGTATATATTACAATTGAAAGTATACTTAATAATCACCAATGTATAATTTGCAAGCGCTTCCCTTGACCGAGAGGAGGTGACTCTATCGAGAATCCGCATCCGGCAATCGCGCGAAGGAATGCCGTTTCTTATCATTCGAAATCGAGGAGGGGCTTGATTGGGAAGGAAGGCAGCGTCGACGGAACGGGGGGCGCCGGGCAAGTCCCGTTCCGTTCCTCCGGGGTGTCCGGCGGCTGCCGATCGATTCTCGTTTAGGAATGCAGCTTGAAGGAACCGGCACAAACACGAACGCATAGCTGGAACGTTAACCGAACCAACGTAAGCCGCATTTTATCATCGCTACCTTCAGGAGGTTGCTTATGACCCGTCCACATGGACTTCGGAAAGTGTCGGCCTTTATGTCCGTTATTCTGCTGCTTCAGCTTCTGCTCGCCGCCGCGGCGTCGGCAGGCTCGTACGATCCCGGGTTAAAGCCGTCCTCGAACGTCTTCTCGGGACAGGATCTGCTCCCCGCGCGGATGATCGACGGCTTCAACACGGCCGAGAGCGTGGCGGAGTGGAAGCCCGGAACGAATACCGATCGAGTCGAATTCAAGACCAGCATCCTGAACGGGCCGAACTCGCCGTACGAGGGAGCCGGCGTGCTGGAGCAGGTGCCGCAGAAGGTCAAGGTGTACGAGTGGAGAACGATTTACCGGGAATACGCGGAGCCGCTCGACCTGTCCGGCTACCGTTATCTGGCCTTCGCGGCGAACAGCTGGGGATGGCAGGCGGTCGACTACATGATGAAAATCACGCTTCACAGCGGGGACGATACTTACGAGAGCGTGGCCAAGATCGAGCACGACAGCTGGAGCCGCGTGTTCGTCCGGCTTGGGGATTGGGACGGGCGGCAGGCGGTCACCCGAATCGACATCTCCTTCATGCAGAACTTCGATCTGGAGGGAGTCGCTCCGGGCGCGCCCGGTTACGATTATTGGGACGGACGCTTCCAGATCGATTCCCTGAGCGCGACCAACGTGCGCGATCTGACCTTCGACGCGGAGGGAGACACGGAAGGCTTCGCTTCTCCAAACGGAACGGTCGAGTGGTCGGGAGGCGAAATCGTCTACGCGCCGTCGGGAGAAGAAGGCGTTCTGGAATCTCCGGCGCTTACGCTCGACACCGCCAAACGGAACGGACTTTCGGTCTCGATGACGAACGGGACGGGGGCGAGCGAAATGACCGTGCAATGGAAGACCGAGGGTGCAGAATGGAACGATGCTCAAGCGAAGACGTTCCCCATTCCGTCATCCGGAACGTTCACCCAGGATTTCAACTTCTCGGACCGAACGGAATGGAGCGGCACGGTGACGGCCTTCCGCTTCGTGCTTCCGGCATCGTCGGGGACGCTGCGGATCGACCAGATTCGTCCGAAGCTGCTGCCCGCGCTGGAGAAGCCCTATGACGGCACGGCGCAAGCGCGCATCGGGGATGACGGCCGGATCTCAATCGCCGGCACCGTCAAACCATCGTTTATAGAGGCGAATTCCGGTTCGCGTCTCTATCTGTTCGAGCTCGCGACCTACGAGGATGCGAGAACGGTTCTGGCCTCGAAGGAGCCGCTCGCCGACGGGGAACTGACCGAAGCGTTCCTCTTCCAGACGGAGCTGAACGACGGCGAGAGAAGCCGTCTCTACTCCAAGTTCGCCGTGGCGGCGAAGGCGGAAGGCGGGGAATATACGCTCGTTGCCGCGCCTCAATACGTGGTCAATCCGGAAGCGGTCTCCGGCAACCTGGAGCCGTTCCCGACGGCGAAGAGCATCAAAGGTCTGCAGGTTCAGATGACCGGCGACGCCCAGGAGCTCGGCATCAGCCACGCGGCGCTGAACGTCGCGTACAACGAGCTTACCTACAAGACGAACGGCAACCCGGGCAACACGATTCCGTTCGACGTCGAAGGCAAGACCTACTACCTGCGCAAGGACAGGATCGAAGCGCTCGACCGCCAGGTGAAGAGCCTGTCCGATAACGGAATCATCGTCTCCCTGATTCTGATCATGTACAACACGAAGGATGCGAACTCCGCGAACGAATACCTGATCCATCCGGATTCGCAGCCGGGAGGCACGGTGTACGCGCTGAATACGTCCAATGCGGTCGGCGTCGAATACGTGAAGGCGGTGACCAAGTTCCTGGCGGAACGCTACTCGCTGCCGAGCCAGGAGCACGGCAGAGCCGTCAACTACATCGTCGGCAACGAGATCGGCCAGAACATGGTCTGGAACAACATGGGGCCGAAGAAGATGGAGGATTACGTACGCGAGTACGCGCAAACGCTGCGTTTGATCGACACGATCGTTAAGACCGCTTACGCGAACGCGAGAACGTACGTCTCGCTCGATCATTTCTGGGATGAGAACCTGGGCGGAGACTCCCTCTGGAAGTACGACAACAAGGCCATCGTCGATCGCTTGAACGAGCTGACCAAAGCCGAAGGCGGGTTTAATTGGAATCTCGCGTTCCACCCGTATCCGGAGGACCTGTTCGACCCCCGGTTCTGGAACGACGAGACGGCGACCGATTCCTTCCAGACGAAGCGCATCACGTTCAAGAACCTGGACGTGCTCGTCGATTACATGAAGCAGCCGGATTACTTGTTCGATGGAGCGATGCGGCGCATCATTCTCTCCGAGCAAGGCTTCCACAGCTTGACCAACTCGGAAGAGGACCAGAAGGTTCAAGCGGCCGCTTACGCCTATGCTTATTACAAGATCCGTTTTCTCGACGGTATCGACGCTTTCATCCTTCATCGGCACGTCGACCACGGCCAGGAGGGCGGGCTGAACCTCGGCCTATGGACGCACGCGCCGGGGACGGTCGTCACGCCGGGAGAGCATAAGGCGATTTACGACGTATTCAAGTACATCGACACGGAGCGATCGCTTGAGGCGACGGAATTCGCCAAGGCGATCGTCGGCATCGGCGATTGGGCGGACGCGATTCCGGGCTTCGATCCGGCGGAGCTTGCCGACCGGACTCTTCCCCGGGAGAACGGGCTCGAATTCGTGACCCGGGACAAGGGCGAGGGGACGGACGGCGGCTTCGAAGCCGGCGACGCCGAGGGCTTCGCGGCGTCGGACGAGGTGAGCGCGGTGCAGGCTGCGACGGGCGACGCCTTCGAAGGGAGCGGCTATCTGTCGGCGACGTTGAACAGCGCCTACGGCCTCAACTGGGCCGGCGTGCAGAAGACGTTCGCGGCCCCGATCGACGCGAGGAAGACGCCGTATTTCACGGCCGCGATTCGGATTCCGAACGCGAACGCGAAGCTCTCCTATTACGCGAAGTTCATCGCGTACAGCGGCAACGACAGCGTGGAAGGAACGGCGAAGCTCGATCCGTCGGCAGGGTGGCAGCAGCTGGCGCTGCCTCTGAAAGGATGGGAAGGGGCTCGGTCGATCGACCGCGTCAAAATCTGGGTTCGTTCGGAAGGCGGCTCGACGTGGAGAGGCGAGCTTCGAATCGACAACGCGGCGTTCGTCAAAGACGCGAAGAGCGATAAGAAGCTTCCTAACGTGGAGGTAAGCGCAAAGCTTCTCTCGGAAGAGCTGGAAGCGGGCTCGCCAATCTCCGTTACCGTAACGAATCACGGCTCGTCGAAGCTGAACAAGAAGGCGGAGGTCCGGACGGAAGGCGGACTGAGCGTGACGCCCGCGTCCGTAAAGCTGAACAACCTCGATACCGGCGACAGCCAGACCTTCCCGTTGGAGGTTACGGGTTACGTAGCGCAAGAAGACGCGGACGCCGTGCTGACGGTGAAGTACGAGGACCGGGAGTTCTCGTTCGTCCTGAAGGCCAAACCCGTCCCCGTCAGCCTGCCGTTCTCGTTCGAGGGCGGCGACGTTCAAGGGTGGACGGCGGGCGAGAACACGGCGAGCGTAGCCGCGGTGCAATCGTTCGCGAACGGGCCGACGAAGCCGAGCGAAGGGCAGTACGCGCTGGCCGCGCATTCGCAGGCCGTGGCCGCCGATGCTTGGAGGACGGTGAAGCTGGAGCTCGCGAAGCCGCTCGACTTAAGCGGAGGAAGCAAGCTCGCGTACGATATCGACTCCTATGGAGGAGTTCCGGGGGCGACGTACGAGACCCGGCTAACGCTTAAGAGCGGCCCGGAGAGCTTCGTCTATTCGTCGGCCATGTCGCCGGATCGGTGGAACGCGATCTCCGCCGACATCTCGGCGTGGGCGTTCCGCTCGTCGGTCACCTCGATCGAGATCTCGTTCCGGGCCGCCGGCAGCTCGATGGCTTGGGCTCCGGATTTTCAGGTGGATAACGTGAGGCTTGCGAATTAACGAATTCTCTATGAGTAAGGGCGTCGCTATAAGGCTCTGAATGCCAGATTAATCGCGTACGCGATATGAACCGCGGCATCTCGGCGAGCGAGTTGAGTAATGGTTACTATCTGGAACCCTCAGGCGACGGGTAGCAAGTTAAGTTGAGTAATGGTTGCTCATCTTTAGGTATCATCCGGCGCACGAAGATCCAGTCAAGGCATGCGAATTCTAATGGAAGTGTTTTTAGTTCAACCAATCAAGGAGGCCGCCCGCCTGAAGCCTTATTTCGGCTGCAGCCGCGAAGCGGCCTCCCGACGACTAGCGGAAGAGAAGGTGCCGGCAGTGGAAATCGCGTTCGAGCGAATGAGCAAGAAGAGAGGCAGGCGAGGGAGGAGCGGGCAGCTTCGGGTGGCGAGGTGGATGCTCTCCTTTCTGCGCCCCTACGGGGGCAAGCTCGCGGTCATGATCGCCTGCGGGCTCGCGGCGGCGGCCTCCGAGATGGTCGTCCCCCAGGCGTTCCAATATTTCACGGACGCGATCTACCCCCGGAAGGAAGCGGGACTGCTTGCCTATATCGCGGCGGCGATGCTGATCGTCCTGCTGCTCTTGATAGGCGCGTCCTGGGTCGTCACGTACGTTCAGCGTTACATCGGAGAGAGGGCGTCCTCGGACATGCAGTTCTCCGTCTTCCGTCATCTTAGGACGCTGGGCTTCTCCTACTACGAACGGTCTCCGTCCGGAGACGCGATTACCTTGCTCAATCACGACGTGCAGCGCGTGCAGACGTTCTACCGCGAATTTCTCCCCCTCGCCTTCACGAGCACCCTGATCATGCTCATCTCCGTTTGCTTCCTGATCGTCACCAGCCCCAAGCTGAGCCTCGTGCTGATTCCCTCCCTGCTCCTGTATACCTTGATCGGTCCTTATCTTAATTCAAAGCGTTCGGTTCTCGACAGCGAATGGATTCGGCTGCAAGGGCAGGTCGGCCGGAGAGCCTACGATTTCGTCTCGGCGACGTTGGAATTCCGGGTGCGCGGGACGTCCGAGAGACGGCTCCAAGGCATGCTGGGCGAGCTTGGCGAGCTTCAGTCCGTGCACCTTAGGCACCTTCTGTTCGCCTACCTGGCGTTCGCGTTCCAGCTGCTATGCGTCTTCGGAGGGGCGGCGCTGATGTTCCTTTACGGTTACCGACTGGTGCAACGGGAAGAGCTCAGCGTCGGCGAATTCATCGCTTTCCACTTTTACTTCTTCCTCGCCGTCGGCCAGTACATGAACCTGCTCTCGAGCTTCGCCCAGCAGAAAACGGTGCTGCTCCACGCTTCCCGGCTATACGGCTTCGCCCAGCAGCAGCCCGACATCCGCGAGCCCGACGTGCCCAGGAAGATGGAGAACGTCCAAGGGGAGCTGACGTTCCGGGACGTGCGCTTCGGATATCCCGGCGGCGCGCCGATCCTGAACGGCATCGACACGGTCATTCGGCCCGGGGAGAAGGTGGCTCTCGTGGGAGAAAGCGGCCATGGCAAAACGACGCTGCTCAAAATGATCCCGAGGTTCTACGATCCGGACGAGGGTGAAGTGCTGCTGGACGGAGCGCCCCTCCGGGAGCTAACGTTCGAACAGATTCGCGGTGCCGTCGGCATCGTGTTCCAGGAGACGTATCTGTTCGGGGGGACGATCATGGACAACATCCGTTTCGGCAACCCGGAGGCTTCGGACGAGGAGATTTTCGAGGCGGCCCGGGCGGCCATGGCCCACGACTTCATCGTTCAACTGCCGGACGGATACGGCACCGTCGTCGGGGAACGGGGAGCCAAGCTGTCGGGAGGACAGCGGCAGCGGCTCTCCATCGCCCGAATGTTCGTGCGCGATCCGAAGATCGTCATTCTCGACGAGGCGACTTCGGCGCTCGACAACGTCAGCGAACGGGCGGTTCAGGAAGCGCTCGATCGGCTTCTCGTCGGCAGGACGACGGTGACGGTCGCCCACCGGCTCTCCACGATCCGAGACTACGACCGCATTCTGTACATCCATGAAGGACGAATCCGGGAAGAGGGCACGTACGAGGAGCTTATGAGTCGCCGGGGGCCGTTCTATCGTCTGGCGATGGGCGAGCCGCCGCTCGAAGAGAAGAGGTAGAGAGAGAACGATGAGAGAAAACGTCAAGTTCATTCGCTCCGTCGCGAAGCCGCATTACGCCTTATACTTCGTCTGCTTCCTGATGATGATCGTTCAGCTGCTCGCGCAGCTCGCGTCGACGGGCGTGCAGCAGCGGCTGATCGACGACGTCTTCCTCCACGGGGAAGGCGCTCGACTGGCCGCGCTGCTCGTCGTGTTCTTCGTCGCCGCGCTTCTTCAATCCGCTGCGCTGACCGGGATCGGTTATCTTTTCCACGTCATCCTGTTTCGGATTCGCTATGCCTTGTTCGAGAGAGCCGCGAGATTCCTGCAGCGTATTCCCGCCTCCGCCATCCAGAACGAGAGAACGGCGAAGCACGTGGACGTCATGAACGACTATGTGTTCCTATCGGCGATCGGCATCGGCCTGCAGCTCCCGAACGGGTTCTTCCAGATCGTTCCCGCCGTCGCCCTGATGGCCGTCGTCGGCTGGTACAGCCCGGTCATTCTGGTTTGCGTGGCCGGCTTCAGCTGCTGTTACCTGATTCTGGGCTACCGCTACGGCAAGAAGCTGAAGCGGGCCGCTCACCGGGTCAACGACACGCGCCGGGATGTCGGCGTCTTCCTCGAAGAAGGCGTGTCCTCCACCCGGGAGGTGCTGGCGTTCCACCGCATGGATTACGAGACCTCGACATACCGCTCGCTGTTCGACAAGTACTTCCGCAACGTGCTGAAGGAAGGGCGGCTGCTGAACCGCCAGATGGTCGTCAGCCATCCGCTGAAGTGGGGGATGAACCTGTTCATCCTTCTGTACGGAGGCTACTCCGCGCTGCAGGGCTCGCTGACGCTCGGAGCTTTCGTCGTCGTCTTCCAGTTCTCGCGGCAGCTGATGGATAAGTACGAGCAAATTTATCTGTTCGCGCTCAGCTACTCGACATACATGGCCAAAATCGAAGCGCTGCGCGGCTTCTTCGAACAGGAGACGATCGAAGACGGGGACGCGCCGCTTGCCGAACCGATCCGGTCCCTGGAGCTTGCGAACGTGACCTATCGGTACAAGGGGCAGCCGGAGCCGGTCCTGCGAGAAGTCGCGGCGGAGCTTCCGGTCGGGGGCAAAATCGCCTTCGTCGGCCCGAGCGGCAGCGGCAAGTCGACGATCGCGCAATTGCTCGTCCGCTTCTACGATCCTGACGCCGGCCGTCTGATCGTGAACGGGCTCGATCTGCGAGAGATCCGAAGGGGGGACTGGGGGCGCAAGCTGTCGATCGTTTTCCAGACTCCCTTCCTGTTCCCGGATACGATTCGAAGCAACCTTAACCTGGGGGCGGAGGAGCGCTCCCAGGAGGAGATCGAGGCGGCGTGCCGTCTGACGGACATTCACGACTTTATCGTCTCTCTCGAGAAAGGGTACGACACGGAGATCGGGGAGCGAGGCATCGCCCTGTCGGGCGGGCAGAGGCAACGGATCGCGCTCGCGAGAGCCGTGCTCGACAATCCGGAGCTTCTGATCCTCGACGAAGCGACCTCCGCCCTCGACTTGGAGACGGAACGCAAGGTTCAGCGTCATTTCGACGAGATTCGCAAGGGGAAGACGACGATCGTCATCGCGCACCGCTTGTCCACGATCCGGAACGCGGACCTCATCTGCGTGTTCCGTCAAGGACGGCTGGTGGAGAAGGGGGACCATGAGAGTCTGATGGGCTCCTCTACCGTTTATAAAGATATGGTGCTGCAGGTGGATCCTACGTAATTTTCGATGTCCAGTGTATATTTAGTTGTGTTATTTTCCTGTTAAGTATATTATATAAATTAACAAAGAATACTTTGGTGAAATATTCGAATATAATCTATCCAAAGGAGACGAGCCGATGCGGGAGGAACGCAACTATCGGAGCGACGCTTACGGCGGCGTGGATGGCTTGGGGCGCAGGCTGCCGACGATGGAGGAGGTTGGACCGGCCCGTCCGGATCGTTATGTCGGCCTGTTCTACTTCCTCTGGCTGGGCCAGCACGGAACGGGCGGTCCCTACGACAATACGCGGATTCTGTCGAAGCAGCCGGAAGCGGCTCGCGACCCGCGGCACCCGGCCTGGGGACCGGCCGAAGCCTTTCATTTCTGGGGAGAGCCTCTGCACGGCTATTACCGGAACGACGACGAGTGGGTGCTGCGCCGGCACGTCCGTCTGTTGACCGCGGCCGAAGTCGATTTTCTCGTGTTCGATACGACCAACGCCGCCATCTACAAGAACGTCTACGATAAGCTGTTCGCGATCATGGACGAGATCGATGCGCAGGGCTTTCGCGTTCCGCGATTCGTTTTCTACACCAATACCGAATCCGGCCGGACGATCGGCGAGCTCTATGAAGACATCTACAAGCCGGGTCGCTACGAGCATCTGTGGTTCCGCTGGAGAGGCAAGCCGCTCATCATCGGAGATCCGAAGGAGTGCGGCGAGGAGCAGAGGGAGTTCTTCACGTTCCGACTCAACCAGTGGCCCAACGAGGAGGCCAAAACGAACGGTTTCCCCTGGATCGAATTCCAGCGTCCGCAGCGCGTGTTCGTGAACGACGAGGGCGAGAAGGAGATCGTCAGCGTATCGGTGGCGCAGCACCCCAGCGTCGCGATGAGCGATACGCCGTTTTACGGCTACGGCGACAACTGGGGGCGAGGCTACCACAAAGACGCGACTAACCCGCAAGGGGATTCGCCGGAGGACATCCTTCGAGGAGCCAACGTGGCGGAGCAGTGGGAGTTCGCGCTTAGGGAGGATCCGCAGATCGTCTTCGTGACGGGCTGGAACGAATGGATCGCGATGAGGCTGCAGGGCCCTCCGGAGAGGCCGGTGCTGTTCGTCGATCAGGCGACGCTGAACTTCAGCCGGGACATCGAGCCGATGAAGGGCGGGTACGGCGACAACTACTATATGCAGCTGATTTCTTATATCAGGCGGTTCAAGGGAATGACGGTTTCGGGGGGAAAGGGGCATCGATTGGAGCGGCCCATCCCGATGGAGCCTGAATTCGGCGTTTGGGAGCGGGTGGAGGCGGAGTACCGGGACTGCGACGGGGATACGTTCCCGAGGAATCATCCGGGCTACGGAGAGCTTCATTACGAGAACGGGACGGGGCGCAACGAGCTGCTGGCGTTCAAGGCGGCGCATACCGAGGACGAACTCTTCTTCTATGCCCGAACCAAAGAGCCGCTGACCTCGTTCGAAGGGCCGAATTGGATGATGCTGCTTCTTCGGGTGGAAGGGCAGGAAGACGGCTGGGAGGGCTATACGCATATCGTTAACCGGACCGTAAGGAGCGAAACCGCGACTCTGCTGGAGAAGAGCGAGGGCGGCTGGAATTGGACGCCCGTCGGCGAGCTTCGGTACGCGGCGGCGGGCCATGAGCTGCATCTGGCGATTCCGCGCGAGCTGCTGGGGCTGAAGGGCTCGGGACAAAAGCTGCGTCTCGAGTTCAAGTGGTGCGATCATCTGCTGGCGGAGGGCGATGCGATGGACCTCTACCGGTTCGGAGACACCGCTCCGGAAGGGCGTTTGAACTTCATTTATACGATTAGGGACGAGAAATCTTAACCTTAGGCAATAGAAAAGAGGCAGAGCGTGGGGGAGAAGGACATGGGAGCAGAACGGTGGACGGCGCAATGGATATGGGTCTCGGAAGCGGAAGGCCTGAACGACGTCTACGCGGAGACGAGGGCCGTCTTCGAAGCGGAAGAGACGATCAAGCGGGCGCGGATTCGCATCTCCGCGAATCAAGCCTATAAGCTCTACCTGAACGGGGAAGAGCTGGGCAGGGGGCCGACCCCCGCCGACTTGGAATGGATGTCGTACGATACGTACGAGGTCGCGGATCGCCTGGCGCGCGGCCCGAACGCGATCGCGATCGTCGCGAACAACTTCGGGAACGAAATGATCGTGACGAAGCAATTGCAGGGGCCGGGCGGGCTTATCTGCCAGTTGGACCTGTACGACTCGGAAGCGGAGAACGCGGCGCCGCTGAGGACGATCGCGAGCGGGGCCGATTGGAAGTGCAGGCGCTCCCCGCGCTGGATGCCGGGCGCTAGCCGGCTGCACTACTGGGGCGGCTACCGGGAGATCGTCGACGTCACGAAGGGGGACGGCTGGGAGCGGGCGGATTACGACGACTCCTTTTGGCCTGACGCCGAGGTCGTCGCCCGAGCTGAGGAGCCGGACTCGCCTTGGCCGCGCTTGCTGCCGCGCGAGATCCCGTTCCTGCGGCGAACGCTCGTAAGGCCGGTCGCGGTCGTCTCCGCGGAGCCGTTCCTCGGCGCGATCTCGTCCCCGGAAGCCGTCCTTGCGAACGCGCAGGAGGGCTCGAAGCTGACGATGGACGCTTCGAAGCCGGGGAGCCTGCCGCAGATCACCTACGATTTCGGGGCGGAGGTCGTCGGCTACCCGAAGCTGACGGTCTATGCGGAGGAAGGGGGCGTTCTTCAGCTGTTCTACGGGGAATCGCTGGAGCTGACGCTGATGGATACGTACCTTCTGCGCCGAGGGGAGAACGTGCTGGAGCCGTTCGGCCGGCGCGCGTTCCGTTACCTGAAGCTCGCCGCGATGGCGACGCCGGCTCCGATCGAAGTCGGGAGCCTGCAGATGGAGTTCGTTCACTATCCGTTTACGGGAGAAGGCTCGTTCCGCTGCAGCGACGAGAAGCTGAACCGGATCTGGGAGACCGGCCGCTACACGACGGTCGTGAACAGCCAGAACCACTTCGAGGATTGCCCTTACCGAGAAGCGGCGCTGTGGGTCGCCGATGCCGTCGTCATGGCGAGGGTCGTCTATCAGATCTCCGACGATGCCGCTCTCGTTCGCAAGTCTCTCCTGCAGGGGGCGAGAATCCAGAACGAGGACGGCGCGATCCCGGGCAACGGCCCCGTGCGGAACTCGTTCATGCTGCCGGATTTCTGCGCGCATTGGCTCTTCGGCGTAAAAGAGTATTACGATTACGGCAAGGACCGGGCGTTCCTGGAGGAGGTCTGGCCGGCTGTCCCGCGCCTAGCGAAGTGGTTCGCGGACCAGGAGGACGAATCCGGCTTGTTCGCGAAGGCGGACCGCGAGGGCTGGTGGTGCTTCATCGACTGGACGGACGATATCGAGCGGAAGGACCGGGTGACCGCGATCTCCTGCTTCTATTATAAGTTTCTCGGGACGGCGGCCGGCATGGCCGAGGAGATCGAGGAGCCGGGCTTGGCGGAAGAGCTTCGAGCCAAAGCGAGCAAGGTAAGGACATCCATTCGAAGCCGGCTTCGGGTTCCCGGCCGATCCGTCTATGCCGACTGTTTGACGGACGAAGGACTGTCCTCCAGCGTAACGGCCCAAACCAACTTCGCGGCGGCTTGGTCCGGCATTATGGAGGAAGCGGAAGTCGCCGCCTTCGTCGAAGAAGAGTTTCTGGCCGGCAAGCTTCCTCCGATCCGCGGCGCTTTCTTCTATCATATCGTGCTGGAGACGCTGTTCCGCTACGGATACGCGGAAGACGCGATTCGAATCGTCCGGGAGTATTGGGGCGCGATGCTGGACCGCGGCGCGACGACTTGGTGGGAGACGTTCGATCCCTCGCTTCCGTTCCCGACGACGCCGAGTCCCTACCTTGGCCATACGCCGACTTATCTGCAGGACTCCATTCCGGTCAGCCTGTCCCACGGATGGGGGGCATCCCCTACTTACCTGCTAAGTAGGGAGCTGCTGGGCATCCATGTCTCGAACGAGGGGGCCGAGGACGTCGTGCTGCGCCCGATCGCCGTCGCGGGAATCGATTGGGCGGAAGGCGCCGTCCCGACCAAGCTCGGGGAGATTCGCGTCCGCTGGCAGCGGGAAGAGAACGGGCGGGTCCGTTATCGCGCGGACTTGCCGAAGGGGCTCGCTTGGGCGGCGCCCGGAGTGGATGGGGCGGTCGTCTCCGAGACGGGCGATGCCGTACGAATCGAAGGAGCGGTGCCGGTGCGGGACGCCGACCGCAAGTTCGTTGCGACGGAGAGGTAGGGACTATACTTTATTATAGGCGGCTTGGGGCTTTGGGCTCAGGCTGCCTGTTTGTCTTGCGAAAATCCGCGACCTAAAGTATACTTAACCCAACTCGGGAGGAGTGGATTCGCATGGATACGGAGAAAACGGACAAGACTCCGATGTACCAATATATCATGAAAGATATCAAGCAGAAGATCGAATCCGGGGAACTGAAGCCGCACGATCCGCTGCCGACTCAGATCGACCTGGCCAAGGAATACAATACGAGCGAGATTACGTCCCGCCGGGCGCTGTCCGACCTGGTTCAGGAAGGCTACGTCTACCGGATTCGCGGCAAGGGCAGCTTCATTCAAGAGAATCCGACCGCAGGCTCGGGCAGCAGGCCGATCCGTACGATTTATTTTGCCCACCGGAATCAGATCGACAGCTTCGATCACCCTTTCTTCGGCGATATGTTCGACGGGATCAAGGAAGTTTGCGAAGAGAACGGGATCGACTTTCACCTGTGGAACATCGGGGGGAACTACGAGCTGCCGGACGATCCCCAGGCGGGCATCGTTCTGCTGACGACGAAGGAAGATTTCGACCTGTCCCGCTTGAGCGCGTGGCAGCAGGAGAATCGCCGGATCGTCACGGTTCATTTCTATTATCCTCATCTCGGGATTCCCTACGTCATCGTCGATAATCTGACGGGAGGCTACTTGGCCACTCAGCATCTGCTCTCGCTGGGCCATAAGCGAATCGGGGTCATTCTGACCGGAGATTCGCTTATGGATATCAACCAGGAGTTCTCTCTCCGCCTTCAAGGGTACCGATTGGCGCTGTCGCAGCATCAGATCGCTTTCGATCCCGAGCTGGTCGCCTTCATGAGCGGAGGCAAGGAGCGTCTGGAGATGGGCGCCGAAGGGTTCCGTCGCTTGATGAAGCTGGACAACCCGCCGTCCGCGATCTTCGCCACCAGCGATTATAAGGCGATCGGAGCGATGGAAGCGGCCGGGGAGATGGGGCTGAAGGTTCCGGAGGAGATCAGCGTCATGGGTTATGACGATTTCAAGGTAAGCAAGTATACTTATCCATCGCTATCCACCGTGAATCAGAATACGAAGAAGCTGGGGCAGCGGGCCGCGGAAATATTGCTGTTCGAACTGAAAGAGGGCCAAAGCCAGATTCTTAAAGATGAGATCGTGCCTATTCTGGTTCAAAGGAACAGCACGGGACCGGCGCCGAAGAAGGCTCCGCAAGCTGGCAATTAATCGAATAGACCGCAAACGGAAGGAAGGCTGTCGGCTGTTGGCGACAGCTTTTCTTGTCTCCTCGAGGAAAAGGAAAAAGCTATTGCGTGAAATTCGTCTATACAGTATACTTTAAACATCAAAGTATACGAATATATTCGAATCATACTTTGCTGGCTCGTGTAAAAAGCGGTTTTTTTTAGCGGGGGAAAGTAAGCGCTTTAAAAAATGTCCTTGAGAACGAGAGGAGATCGACATGACCATTAGAAAAAGATCGGGATTACTCGTTAGCGCGCTGATCGCCACGTCCATGCTGGCGGCCTGCAGCAACAACGACGGCTCGGCCGAGCCCAGCCCTTCGGCTTCGAGCTCCGCTTCCGCGGAGCCGAGCCCTTCCGCAAGCCCGTCGGAGTCCGCCGCGGCGTCCGAGCTGCAAGGCACGCTCAACATCTCGCTGCCGAACGCGTCGTCGTCCGTCTGGAACGCGGTCGCGGACGCGTACATGAAGAAGAACCCCGGCGTGAAGGTGAACGTGGACAACAAGCCGCTCGAAGGCTACAAGGAATGGCTGACCGCCCAATTCGCGGCGGGAACGCCCGACGCCGATCTGGTCGTGAACAACGAAGTGGCGAACCTGATGTCGGATAAGAAGTTCGTCGACTATTACCCGTATTTCGATCAAGTGAATCCGTACACCGGCAAGCCTTGGAAGGACTCGCTCGACCTGGCGGCGATGGGCATCAACCTGGACGGAGTCGGCACGGAAGACCATCTGTACAACCTGAACTTCGAATCCGTGCAGATCGTCTGGATGTACAACAAGGAGATCTTCGATAAGGCAGGCATCTCCGAAACGCCGAAGACATTCAATGAGCTGACGGCCGCCTTCGACAAGATCAAGGCAGCCGGCTACACGCCGCTGGCGCTGGCCGGAGACGCGAACTCGATGTGGAGCAACCAAGCCGGCTGGCTGGTGCGGATTTACGCCGACCAATACTTACGCGATTATATTAACGTCATTCGTTCGCAAGAACAGGATTATACGTATTTGCCGGGCGTGGACGACATCTGGAAGTACGACCCAACGGATCCTTACAACGACGCGAACAGCAACGTCACGAAGAACGAGCTTCGCCAGTGGAAGGCCGTCCGGGACAAGGAAGGCCCTTATAAGATCGCGGGCAACCCGGCATGGGCGGTTTACGCGGACAACCTGAAGAAGCTGTTCTCCTATACGCCGGACGGGTTCTTCGGCGTGAAGGACGATCAGGCTTACCAGCTGTTCCTGACGGGCAAGGCCGCGACGATGGTATCCACCCCGGCTTCCTACTGGCAGCTGCCGAAGGACTTCGCCGACGAGACGAAGACGGGCGCCAAAGGCGGCGTGAAAGCGTTCGAATACGGATTCTTCAACATGCCGTCGATGGAAGGACCGGAGGTCCTGGCCCCGGCCCGCACGATCCAGATTCCGATCGGCTTCTACGGCCTCGTCAGCAAGGACGCCGAGCAGAACGCTCTCGGCATGAACTTCATGATGTATCTGACCAGCCCGGAAGGCTATATGGTCTACGCCGAAGCGATTCAGAACAGCAAGGACGCTTCCCTCTCGGGAGCTCCGGCTCTGAAGGACATTACGCTGCCGGCCGACATGACCGCCGCGTTCGCCGACTTCACTCCGATCGGCAATACCGAGGGCTACGAGAGCGCGGCCAACAAGCTGGCCCGCGGCTTGAACGACTACCAGCCGTCCGTGCAGGATTGGGTCGGCAGCGTGCAGCGCTTCTTCGCCGGCAAGATTACGACGGAGCAGTACTTAAGCGAGCTTCAAGCTAACGTCGACAAGTATCTCGAGCCGATGTTGAAGCAAGGCAAGAAGGAGCTATCCGACTTGGATACGCCGGAGAGCAGACCGCCGGAACGCAAGTAAGGGCATCCCATCCGCACGGGCCGAGAGAGTTCCGTGCGGATGGATCTTGCAGGTTTAACGAAGGAGTCGCGCAGCCATGGACAAGGAAGGGCAAGGAAAGGCAAGGAGGAGCATGATGAGAAGAACCCCTTGGATCCTGTTGACGTTAATGCTCCTGCTGGGAGTCGTTCCGGGCGCCGCTTCGGCCGCGGAGGAATGGGCCATCGAGGGAGCCGGAGACATTACTTCCATCAACGCTTCGGAGGACGGTGCCCGGCTCGCGGTCGGCACCCACGGCTCCAAGGCGGTCGTCTTCGACAAGGACGGGCAGGCCCTGTACGAGAAGCCGGCGAAGAACGTCATTACCGACGTCGCGCTTCTGGACGACGGAACCTTGCTCGCCGCTTCGGACGATCGCCATCTCTACGCTTACGATTCCGCAGGGGGCGTTCGCTGGGACGCCGATATGAAGCGTCAGGTCAAGAGCGTGTCCGCCTCGAACGACGGTTCCGTCGTAGCGGTCGTCGTGCAGCGGAGCAACGAGCTTCTGTTCGTGAACGGACAGACCGGGGAGACGACGGGCTCGGCCGCGATCGGGACGGTCATGAAGACGGTTCGCGTATCCGGGAACGGGGAATGGATCGTTGCCGCGGCGGCGGACCAGTTCCTGCACCTGGTCGGGAAGGATGGGCAAGTACTGCGGAAGTTCGGCGCCGGAGGGCAGATCGCTTCGATCGCCGTGACGGACGACGGCGACACGGCCGTCGGAACGAACGCCAATCAAGTCGAGCTGTTCGATGCCGAAGGCCGGAAAACCGCGTCCTACGGAACCCGGGACAGCGTCTCGGCCGTCGCGTTCTCGAACGACGGCAAGCTGCTGGGGGGGGCGGACCTGTCGGGGAACTTCTACATCTTCGACCGGAACGGCAAGAAGCTGTGGGAGGAGAAGGAAGGCCAGGCGGGACGCGCCGTGGAATTCGCGCCGGACGGCAAGACCCTCTACGCGGGAACCGACGACGGCCGAATCCTGAAGCTGGACGTCGGCAGCGTCGTGAAGGGCGCCGAGAACGAGGCCAGGATGAAGACCCTCCTCTGGACGGTCGCGGCGGCGGTGATCGTCGCAGCCATCGCGCTGCTTTTGTTCTATATGAAGAAACGCAACAAGCTGGGCATTTTCAGAGAGATCTGGCGGGCCAAATGGATTTATCTCGGACTCGCTCCGAGCTTCCTGCTCATCTTCGTGTTCTTGTATTACCCGGCGTTCTCGGGACTGTTCCACTCGCTGTACAAGTGGCAGCCCGGCGGAACGACGACCTTCATCGGCCTGGACAACTTCAAGCGCATGATTCACGATCCTTACGTGACGAAAGGGTTCGGCAACCTGCTGATCCTTATCGTGACCGGGCTTATCAAGACGCTTATTCCTCCGCTTATCGTCGCCGAGTTGATCTATCACTTGCGCAGCAAGAAGCTTCAATACGGCTTCCGGACGGCGTTCACGGCCTCCATGGTCATTCCGGCGGTAGCGGGGTTGCTCATATGGCAGAACTTTTACGATCCGAACATGGGACTGTTCAATAACTTCCTTCAATTGATCGGACTCGGCTCCTGGGCGCACGGCTGGCTCGGCGATCCGAAGACGGCCCTTTGGGCTCTCATTTTCATCGGCTTCCCGTTCGTCGGCATCCTCCAGCTGCTTGTTTTCTACGCGGGCTTGCTGGCGATCCCCGGAGAGCTGACCGAATCGGCGAAGATGGACGGCGCGAACCTGTGGAGAATCGTTCGGTCCATCCACCTTCCGATGCTGTCCGGCCAATTCAAGTTCCTGATCATCCTCGGCCTTATCGGCATCATTCAAGACTTCAACGGCATCATGATCGTCACGGGCGGCGGCCCGATGGATTCGACCTACGTGCCCGCCTTGCAGATGTACTACGCCGCGACCAAATTCAGCGATCTCGGCTACGCGTCGGCGCTCGGCGTCAGCATGTTCGCGGTTATCCTGGCCATCACGATCATCAATATGAAATTCATCAAATCGGCGGACGATTAAGGAGGGACGACCATGAACATCCGCGAGCACCTCAACCTTCGGCAAGTGACCATTGTCGCGATATTGGCCATTCTGGTCTTCCTGACTCTCGTGCCGATTTTGTTTATGATCGTAAGCTCGCTCAAGAGCAACGCCCAGATTCTCGGCAACTTCTGGGGGCTTCCGGCTCCGGCGAGGTGGGGCAACTACGCCGAAGCCTTGAACGCCATCTGGCGCTATATCCTCAACACGGTGGGCTACGCGGTAGCCGGCAGCGTCTGCGTCATGCTGCTGTCCGCCGTATCGGGCTATCTTTTCGCCAAGAAGACGTTCCCGGGCAAGGAGGTTCTGTTCCTGATGATGCTCGCGATCATGATGATTCCGGGCATCCTGACGCTCATTCCCTCCTACGTGCTGTACGAGAACATGGGGCTGACGAACACGCCTTGGGTCATCATCGTCTCCAGCGCGGCGGGCGGGCAGATCTTCGGAACGTTCCTCTGCCGCACCTATATGGCGGGCTTGCCTAGCGAGCTGTTCGAAGCGGCCCGGATGGACGGCGCCGCGGAGCTGAGGGTGTTCCTCCGCATCGTCGTGCCGCTCTCGCTGCCGATTCTCGCGACGCTGTTCATCATGCAGTCGGTCGGCGTCTACAACGACTACATCTGGCCGCTGCTTACGATTCGGGACAGCGATCTTCAGGTCATCTCCGTCGGGCTGACGATCTTCACGAAGCAGTTCGGGGTGACCGACCTCGGAACGCGGTTCGCGGCTTACGCGATCTCGTCCGTTCCGCTGCTGCTCATTTTCTCCTTCGGCATGAAATATTACATCCAGGGGATGACGCAAGGCGCGCTGAAAATGTAGAGGCAATCCTATAAAGGCGGTTGAGCAAATGGCGACACAAAACCAAAAGGACGCGATTCCGAAGTGGATATGGCATCCCGAACGCGAGAGGCGGCAATCGTTCGAACTAGTTAGGCGATTCGCGCTGGAGCGCTCTATCGCGGGAGCCGAATTCCGCATCGCGTTGACGGGAAGCGCGGAAGTGGAGCTCGACGGCATGGTTGTCGGACGCATGGAGGAGAGCGCGGCCAACGTCTGCGCCTTCCTTCGGGTCGAAGGCTTTCCCTCCCGCTTGGAGGCGGGAGAGCATACGCTTCGGCTGCGGATACGGTGCGAGGCGTTCATGCCGGTCGTCCCGATCAATATTCATCTGCACGAGAGAAGCGCGGGCTGCATCGCCTATCTGGCCGGGGAGTCGTTCTGGCTCGCGACGGACGATTCGTGGCTTGCGGGCGAGGAGGCGGCGGCCGTCGTCTGCCTGCTCGGCGAAGAGCCGTACGGGGATCTCGAGAACGGGGAGGAATGGTTCGTCGCCGGAGGCTTCGGGGACATCGAGGCGCGCCCGTTGACGGGCTTCTCGTTCCCGGAAGCATCGGGAATGAGCGTAATGGCGGCGGAGGATTCGGCATCGCTTCATGGCACCGGGCAGGGCATTATCGAACTTCCGGAGCCTTCGCGGCAAGAGCTGCACATTTTCTACCACGTACGCAAGCAAGCGGAATGGCGGGAGAGAAACGAGGCGCTTCGGGCTTCCTCGGCTGCCGCTTCGCTGCCCTCGTGCATGATAGATTTGGGGCGGGAATATAACGTCCGGTTCCGATTCCGCAACCATTCTCCTCATCCGGCTACCGTTGTCTGGAACGGCGCGGAATCGCTTCCGGAGCTGGCGAACTACGAGGGGCTCATCACGGAGATCGTCCGCTTGGAAGCGGGAGAGACGCGGATCACCCTGCCGCAGGGGCTTCGTTACTTCCGGTTGTACGCGATGGCGGAAGAGGGGCTGCCGATCGAGCTGGAATGGCGGCCGGAAGAGGTCGGTGTCGCGATGAAGGGGGCGGGCTCGCTCCGGACGGACTCGAAGCTTCTCAAAGACATTTACGACATCTCCGTCCATACGAATCGGATCTGCCACCAGATCGGCTTGTGGGACGGCATCAAGCGGGACCGGCTCAATTGGACCTACGATTTCTACTTGGCGGCCAAAGCGGACTATGCCCTGTGGGACGACTTGTCCGTGCTGAAGCGGTCGATCGAAGAGCTGGGGCGGGGAACTCCGGAGGGCTACTGGATGAACGCCATCCCCGCGTACACGCTATGGTGGCTCAACAACATTTGGGAGTATTACCTGCACACGGGAGACAAGGAGTTCGTCCTTTCGCTGGATACCGAGATCGCGAGGCATTGCCGCCAGGTCGAGCGCAACCTCGATCCGGCGACGAACGAACTGCTTAACGTCACTCCGACCTTGATCGAGTGGGTTCCGATGAACGAGGAAGAAGGACGCTTGGGGATGCAGGCGCTGCTGAGGATGACGGGAGATCGCCTGAGGCGACTAGGAGGCTATATTCCCGAGCTGTCCGGCTTGCCCGATTGGGGCTATCCCGAGATCGAGCCCGATCGCTTCCTGCGGGGAGAGCAGCTCATTACCCGGCTTCTCGGCATCCTGTCCGGCTACGTCGGCCGGGAGGAGGGCGAAGCTTTCCTTCGCGCCTATGAGGCGCAGGATCCGATCACGCCTTTGTCCGCATATTGGCTAGCGGATTGCTGCTCCATGTTCGGTCTGCAGCAGAAGGCGTGGGATGCGGTATCCCGAGTCTGGGGCAAAATGCTGGAGGAAGGAGCCACGACGTGCTGGGAGAGCGTGACGCTTGAGCATGACGGCGACTTCCACGATGCGCTCACGACATACACGGCTTACGATTCCTACCGGATCAGCCTCTGCCACAGCTGGGCGGGCACTCCCGTTCACTGGATCGTCGCCCGGGTTCTCGGCGTGGAGCCTCTGGAGCCGGGTTACCGAACGATCTCCTTCGACCCTCGCCCGATCCCCGGCATCGCCAGCTGCGTGGGTACGATTCCGACGCCGTTCGGGCCGATCATGGCCGGTTGGGATAACGGGAGCGAGGATCCGATCGTGCTTAAGCTTCCGGAAGGAATCGGCAGGCGTTGACCGCTTCTTCAGAAAAACCTCGGTAACCGGTAAAAACGGACTATCGAGGTTTTTTGTTTTTGCCGTTATAAAGGGTAGAGTTCTCCGATCCCGGGAGCGTGGCTACACTAGGATCATGCGGGAATGGCGGGAACAAACGGGGGACGACGGGAATGGCGAAGAAGGTTATCCGATTAAGCGTGCTGGACCTGGTTCCGGTATTGGAAAATAAAGACGACGTTTACGCGCTCGCGCAGGCGGCTCAATTGGCGAGATCGGCGGAACGATGGGGGTACGCGAGGTACTGGGTGGCGGAGCACCATGACATGAAGCATCTGGCTTGTCCGGCGCCGGACGTGCTTCTCTCCCATATCGGAGCCCGGACGGAGCATATCCGGCTCGGTTCGGGAGCCCTGCTGCTGCCGCATTACAGTCCGCTTCGGGTGGCGGAGACGTACCGGATGCTGGCGAGCCTTTATCCGGGCCGGATCGACCTGGGCTTGGGACGCGCGCCGGGCGGGCACGGGCATGCCAGCATGGCGCTTAGCGGCAATTTTATCGAGAACGTGAGCAAGGTTCCGGATAAGCTGAGGGACCTGACGGCGCTTCTTCGGGATGAGTATCAATACGAAGGAGTGCCGGTCGCGGCGCGTCCGAATCCTCCGGAGCAACCGGAGGCGTGGATGCTCGGCACGAACAAGAAAAGCGCGGAATATGCCGCCGTCTACGGAATGGGGTACGTGTTCGGGCAGTTCATGAGCGACGCGGACGGGGCGGCTATCCTGAAGTCGTACCGGGACGCGTTCATCCCCTCGCCGATCCGGCAGGAAGCCCGGGCGATCGTCACGATCGGAGCCATCTGCGCGGATACGGAGGAGGAGGCCGTCAAGCTGGCCGAGGACAATAAAGCTTTCTTCCGGCAAGGAGCCGCGGAAGGAGAAGAGGTAGGCGGTACGGAACGCAATCGCAAGCTTCTCTTCGGAACTCCGTCCCAAGTGATGGACCAACTGGAGGAGCTGTCGGCCGTCTACGGCGTGGACGAGTTCATGATCATGACGATGGTGCCGGATTACTCGAAGCGGCTGCGCTCCTACGAGCTATTGGCTCGGGAGTGTTGGGGGAGGGCGTAGCCTCGATCTTCCTTTTTGGTTAGGCTTTGCCGCCTCTCCCATTCGGTCAGGAGGGAGGGTTGCCATTGCTATGCTGCCTCTCCCATTCGCTCAGGAGGGAGGGACGCCAGTGGCTATGCCGCCTCTCCCATTCGATCAGGAGAGAGGGGTGCCAGTGGCTATGCCGCCTCTCCCGTTCGCTCAGGAGAGAGGGACGCCAGTGGCTATGCCGCCTCTCCCGTTCGGTCAGGAGGGAGGGGTGCCAGTGGCTATGCTGCCTCTCCCATTCACTCAGGAGGGTGGGTCGCCAATCGCTATGTCGCCTCTCCCGTTCGCTCAGGGGGAGAGTGTCCGGCGTTGTGAGCTAATTACACTTCGTACCTTTGGCTGTTCTGGACCCTACCCCGCTCGTTAGTCTCTTTGGAGACGATCTCCGTCCCCGAGCCGCTCCCTGCAGGTCGAGATAGTCTCATCCGAGACGATCTCCGCCCCCAAGTCGCTCGCTGCAAGCCGAGATAGTCTCATCCGAGACGATCTCCGCCCCAAAGCTGCTCCCTGCAAGCTGAGAGAGTCTCATTGGAGACGATCTCAGTCCCTGAGCCGCTCCCTGCAAGCCGAAATAGTCTCAGTGGAGACGAGCTCCGCCCCGAGCCACTCCCTGCAAGCCGAGATAATTTCATTCGTAACGATCTCTCCCCCTCACAACTCGCTATCCAAGGTAGAGATAGGGGCGTTTCGGTTGGGAGGGAGCGGAGGGCAGCTACAATGTCGCTTAGGGCTGCTTTCTTTTTTTGATCGAATGAATAATTCCGTCGATGGCAATCCCCGCAAGCGCGAAGCTCGCAAAGTGAATCCAATACGCTGGAAGTCTTAGATGGATCAGGGAGCTGTTCGGCTCATTCCGGGCTGCGTCGATGTCGACTATCCAGCCTTGGAAAGGTTCGGCGAACTTGATCGTATCGATAAGCGGATTGAGCCGCACCAGAATCATGTTCGCCAAGCCGCTGCCCAAGTAATCGCAGAAGCAGATCGCTGCGCTGGCAAGCGCAAGCCAGAATGTCGCTTTCCTCCACATCGGCATGTGCGGGGACTCCCACCTCTCTATTTTTTGCTTCCGCTCAGGTACTTCCGAACCCAAGATCCCGTCAAGAGGAGCAAAGCTTGAAGGGCCCAGAACAACAAGGACAGTCCGCAAACCATCGTTGGCTTCAGCCGATCGAACGGGTAGAAGTAGGTGCCCGTATTTTCCATATATACAGTCGCCAGGATCGAAGATACCGCGCATGATAGAAGGAGAGGACCAACGAGCTCCCTTTTTCTCCGGATAAACAAGACAGGCCATAAGGCCGCGATGACATACGGATAAAAGAGATGGTTCGCGTAGTCCAGCCGCAACGAGATAAAAACCATTGGAGAATAGAGCAAGCCGACAAGGATCGGCGTCAAAGTCATGTCGAGCTTCTCTCCTTCCCGTCCGCTGAAATAAGCTATAATAGAACCATCCATCACAGAACGGAGGGGAACGGTCCGGTGACGCTGCAGCAATTGAAGTACGTGATCGAGGTCGCGAGCCGGGGCTCGATGAACGAAGCCGCGAAGCGCCTGTTTATCTCCCAGCCGAGCTTGTCCAACGCGATCCGCGAGCTGGAAGAGGAGGTCGGCGTGACGATCTTCGAGCGGACGAACAAGGGAATCACGCTGACGAAGGAAGGGACGGAGTTTCTCTCCTACGCGAGACAGGTGGTCGAACAAGCGGACCTTCTGGAGAACCGCTACATGGGCGGCAAGCCGTCTCCGCAGCATTTTTCCGTGTCGACCCAGCACTATGCGTTCGCGGTGAACGCGTTCGTCAGCTTGGTTCGGGAGCACGGCCTGGAAGAGTATGAACTGGCGCTGCGCGAGACGAAGACCTATGAGATCATCGAGGACGTCCGCAACATGAGAAGCGAGATCGGCATTCTCTATCTGAACGAGTTCAACTCGAAGGTCATCAACAAGCTGCTCAAGTCGGCCAACCTCGAGTTCCATAGCTTGTTCGTCGCGAAGCCGCATATTTTTATCAGCGTTCACAATCCTCTCGCCAAGCAGAAGAGCGTCACGATCGAGCAACTGGACGAGTATCCCTGTCTCTCCTTCGACCAAGGGGAGTACAATTCCTTCCATTTCTCGGAGGAGATTCTCAGCACGCTGTCCCATAAGAAAAGCATCCGGGTAAACGACAGGGCGACGCTGTTTAACCTGCTGATCGGCTTGAACGGGTATACGATATCGACCGGGGTGCTGAGCGCGGATCTCAACGGCAACGACATCATTCCCGTGCCGCTGGACATCGACGAAACGATTCACGTGGGCTGGATCGGGCACAAGAACGTCACGCTCTCCAAGCTGGGCGCCGCTTACGTCGAGGCTTTGAAGCAGGCGATCGACGAATAGATGCGGGAAGGTTAGTTGTTATAGCCTGAGACTATACCCAGTAATAGAATATTGGATACGTCGCGGGTCCAAAAAGAGCTTTAAGACCTTTAATCGAGGTGCTAAACTGGGGTATAGAACTTTCGAGGGAGAAGCGCACATGCTTAAACATAAAATCGACAATCGGGAGGCGGGCATCCTCACTTACGGCTTGACGCCCCCCAAGACGAATCACGAGCCGGACAAGATCGCCGAGATCGCCCGGAAGCAGATCGAACGGATTCGGGATATCGGCCTCGACGGCCTCGTGCTCTACGACGTTCAGGACGAAGCGGACCGCACCGATCAGGACCGCCCGTTCCCGTACCTGTCCACGATGGACCCGACGGAGTACAGCAAGGAGTATCTCGGAGCGTTCGACGTGCCGAAAATCATTTATAAGGTCGTGGGCAAGGAGTCGCCGGAGGAGCTTGCGAAGTGGGTGGCGGACAACGAGAAGGAGGATCGCTACTCGGTATTCGTCGGAGCCTCGTCGAGCAAGCAGGCGGTGACGATGAGGCTGCCGGACGCCTACGGGCTGGCGAAGGAGGGGAACCCTCGGCTGCGATTTGGCGGCGTGGTTATTCCGGAGCGGCACAAGGCCAAGGGCGACGAGCATCTTCGGGTAGCCGGCAAGCAGCAAAGCGGCTGTTCGTTCTTTATCTCGCAGGCGACCTACGACGTGGAGGCGTCCAAGAATTTCCTCTCGGACTACTACTATCATTGCGCGGACAACGGCATTCCGATGGTCCCGATCCTGTTCAACCTGGCCCCGTGCGGCTCGCAGAAGACGCTCGAATTCATGAAGTGGCTCGGCATCAGCATTCCGAGATGGCTGGAGAACGACCTGCTTCATGCCCAGGACATCCTGGAAAATTCGCTGCGTTCCTCGCGCGAGGTATTCGAGGAGCTGTTCGACTTCGGCGTGCAGAAGGGCATTCCGATCGGGTGCAGCGTGGAGAGCGTCTCCACCCGCAAGGTCGAGATCGAGGCGGCCGTTCAGCTGGCGATGGAGATCAAGGCGTTTATGGGCGTCCGGCTTCGGGGGACGATCATAGAACGATCGGGAGTAAGGGCAACGCGATCCAGTTGAATCCAACGACGAATTCCAACGGCCGGGCGGCGATCGCCTCGGCCGTTTTTTTTTTTGCGGCTCCGCCAACTTCCAGCCTGTTGTCCGCCTAAGGCTGCGGCTGGGGAGGCCGGGGGAATGACGAAGGAGCCGGAAACTATTATAAACAACGGAACGCCGTTCAAATACGTTCTTCCCTTGAATGCCTTACAATTGTACGATGGGGGCCATGCAGACTTCGCTTCATTTTGGAATCGCTTCCAGATGATCGAGACTTTAATAACGCGCATAAGCCGCCGTAAAATAAGCATTCGCAGACAGCGAGGGGAGCTGCCCGGTGTTCAAGCCCAAGCCCGCGGCCAACGCGCCGAATTCATCTAAGCGGTTATCGATCCATCAACGCATCATGCTTTTCTTCGCCATCGCCCTCTCCTTGATCATTATCTCTCTGGCCGTCAGCAATTATCGGATTTCGTCCGCCATCTTCATCGGGAAGACCGTCGACAGCACCCAGCAGAACCTGGTCCTCGTGTCCAAGCAACTCGACCTGATGTTCGACAACGCGGAGAATTACGCCAAGCTCGCGATCCAGAACCAGACGATCCAGCAGACGCTTATCGAAGCGTCCGCCGGCAACGATGCCTACACGGACTATCAGCGCCAAATGACCGTGCGGAATGCGCTCAGCAACCTGGCCGACGGCAAGTCGTTCGTGAACGCGATCCTCCTCTATGACGGCGAAGGGCGCGTTTACGACTCGGGAGGCATCGAGAACGTCGTCGACGTCAGCGCGCCTTACTTCGCCAAGTTTAAAGGGGCCGCTTACGGCATCGCCTGGGAAGGCACGGGGAGCAGCAACTACTCCCGGGAGGGCCGGCAACCGAAGGTCATCTCGCTCTATCAACGCTTCAATTCCCAGATGTCGGGAGCCCGGCTCGGCGTTCTTCAGCTATCCATCGAAGAGACGTTCGTCAGCCGGCAATATTCGGACATTCGCTTGGGGGACACCGGCCAGCTGTTCATCGTCGGCCCGAACGGCGAGATTCTCTCGCATCCCGATTCGCGATTCCTGAATTCGTCCGTCCGAGACAAGCCTTATTATCCGCTCCTCGAGCAGCATGAGGAAGGCAAGACGTTTCTGATGGAAGGCCAGGAGTATCTCGCCATCTCCCGCCCCTACGAACGAATGGACTGGACCATCGTCGGCATCGTTCCGATCGGGGAAATCACGAAGGACAAAGGGGTTCTGACCGCGCGGTTCACGACGCTCGGCTTGATCTTCGTGCTGCTCGCTATCGCGGTTACGCCGCTTCTGACGAAGTATGCGATGCGTCCGCTGAAGGTAATCCGAGAGACAGTCAGGCAAGTCCAGCGCGGGGATCTCGACGCCTCTCTAAACCTTCAAACCCGGGACGAGATCGGCCAGCTTGCCGTCGAATTCAATCGCATGGTCAGCCGCACCAAGTCGCTCATGCAGCGCTCCGTCGAGGAAGAGAAGCGGCGGAAGGAATTCGAGCTTGCCGCCATCCAAGCCCAAATCAATCCGCACTTTCTTTACAACACGCTGGAGAGCATCTGCGGACTGGCGGAGCTGGGGCGAACGGACGACATCATCGAGCTGGTCGACCGGCTGGCCGGCTTCTATCGCGGAGTGCTAAGCAAGGGAAGCCCGATTGTATCCGTGGAGGAAGAGTTGCTCATGACGAGGCGGTATCTCGACATTTTGCAGGTGCGTTACGCCGGCAAGATCGATTACGAGTTCGACATCGATCCCGCGCTGCTGGAGTACCGGACGTTGAAGTTGCTGTTGCAGCCGATCGTCGAGAATTCGATTTACCACGGCCTTAAGAACAAGCGCGGCAAAGGAAGGGTTAAGGTGACGGGGAGGATGCGGCATAACCTTATGATCCTTGAGGTGTCGGATGACGGCGTCGGAATGGAGCCGGAGGCGGTCGCGTCTTCGCTGTGGCAGTCTTCCGGCAAGAGCTTCGGCCTCAAGAGCGCGAACGAGAGGATCAAGCTGATCTTCGGCCATGAATACGGGCTGGATATCCGCAGCGTCCCGGGAGAAGGCACGACCGTTGCGATTACGCTGCCCTTGCGGCGGCAGGAGGACGAGGAGGAAGCCGGATGAGAGAGGTTCTGCTTCTAGACGACGAGTATCTGGTTCGGGAACGGCTGAAGCGCGCCGTCGATTGGGAGGCTTACGGCTTCCGGATCGCGGGAGAAGCGGAGAACGGCGAGGACGGACTTGCCCTGCTGGATCAGCTGAAGGTCGACCTGGCTATCGTCGACATCAACATGCCGATCGTCGACGGTTTGGAATTCGCGCGGCTCGCGAGCTCGCGTTACCCCGGTCTTAGAATGGCGATCTTGACCGGCTACGGCACGTTCGATTATGCCCAGGCGGCGATCCGCGCGGGCGCGCGCGATTACCTGCTGAAGCCGATCGACCGGGACGAGTTCAAGGCGCTGCTGGCCCGGATGGAGGCCGAGCTTCGCAAGGAATCGGAGGAGCAAGAGAGGCTCCGCGATGCGATTCGGGAGAGCGAGAGTATCGTGCGGGATCGTTGGGTGAGAGAATGGCTGGATGGGGCGATTCCGTGGGAGGCCGAGCAGTTCGGGAAATATTGTCCGACCCTGGCCGGCAAGGAACGCTACGTCGTGCTTGCGGCGGCCGCCGATAAGGAGGATGGCTGCAGGGAGGACGGCGACGGAGCCGTTCGGGACCGGGAGGTCGTCGGTGCCGTGGAGGACGCAATGGCGACCGCAGGATTTCGCTTAGGGACGGGCGGAGACGCGGAGGGCAGACGGACGTGGGTCGTCGGCCTGGACGGCGAGGGGGCGGAGGAGGCGCTGGCCCGGATTTGCCGCGCGGCTCTAAGCTTCCTTGGCGAAGAGGGCTTCTCCCGCGCGAGCGTCGGAATGAGCGATCCGTTCGACGACTGGGTCCTTGCCCCCGAAGCGGCGAGACAAGCGTCGTACGCGTTGGCCTACCGGACGCTGCGCGGAGGCGGCAGGCTGCTTCGGCATGGCGAGCTAAACGCGCGGCCTCTTGTGACGAAGGGGATGTCTGTACGAGATCGGATGCTCATCCTGCTTCGCCTGGGCAACGAGGCGGCCGTCGCGGGCGCCATCGACGAGTGGATGGCGGAATACCGGGCTCCCGACGCTTCTCTGGAGCAATTCTGCCTGCTTCTCGGCGAGCTTGCCGCCGCGTTTAGCTTGTACGCGTCGGAGCGCCGCCTCGAGGCGGACGGGATCGTTCCGGCTAGCCTGCAGCCGTTCGAGCTCGCCTGGAGCCTGGGAAGCCTGGAGAGAATTCGCGAATGGCTTCGCGGGCAGTCGGCGCTGCTTCTTGGAAGAGCGGCCGGAGAGCCCCGCCGGGCGACCTCCTTGCTCGCCGAGAAGGCCAAAGAGTACATCGATCGGGAATTCGCCGACCCCGAGCTCGACCTGAACGTCATCGCCGGCGCGATCTCGGTCAATTCCAGTTATCTTAGCCGCGTCTTTAAGCAAGAGACCGGCTGCACCGTCATCGAATACGTGACCCTGTGCCGGATGGCTCGCGCCAAGGAACTGCTAGAACGCGGCGTACGCAATCTCTCTTACGTCTCCGAAGCGGTCGGCTATTCGGACGCGCTCTACTTCAGCAAGTGCTTCAAGAAGCTATACGGGGTTCCTCCGTCGCGATTCGCCGGAATGCCGAACTGACGGCGGCGAAGTAAAAATAAACCTGGTCGGGTCAAAATGCTCCATTCTGCCCTTCGGCCCCCTCTCCTTATAATGTCCTTATCGGACGGGAGAAGCCCGCAGCGCCGATAAAGCACCTAGGGGAGGTAAATAGGAAACCATGAACCGTACTAGCAAAGCCGCCATGCTGGCAGCGTCCGCGCTGCTCCTGACAAGCGCCCTTAGCGCTTGCGGATCGAACGGCGACAACGCGAGCCATTCCGCAACCGCTTCCATTCCATCCGCTTCGGAAAGCTCGGAGACCGCCAAGGCCGAGAAGGTCACGTTGACGATCCTGACCCGCAATACCGGCACGAGCCCGACGTCGATCGCCTTCGCGGGCCTGATCAAGAAGTTCCAGGAAGAGAACCCGAACATCTCGATCAAGGACGACTCGGTCAATGATGAGAGCGCCTTCAACCAGAAACTGAAGACCAGCATGGCAACCGGCCAGCTGCCCGATCTCTGGACGACTTACGGCGGAGAGGCGTTCCGCGACTACGCCGAGAACAGCGCGCTGGACCTTCAGCCCTATCTGGACGAGGACAAGGATTGGTCCGGAGATTTCCTGCCCATCCTCGATACCTGGCAGTATGATGACCTGCCCGGAACGTACGGCGTGCCGACCGAATTTTACAGCAACGCGATCTACTACAACAAAGAGCTGTTCAAGAAGATCGGCGAAGCGCCGCCGAAGACGATCGAGGAGCTGCAGGAGCTGGCGCCCAAGTTCAAGGAGATCGGCGTCGATGCGATGGCGATAGCCGACAAGGAGAACTATCGCGGCGGCCATCTGCTGACCGACCTCTCGCTCAAGAAGTTTGGCCCGGATAAGGCCGATGAGCTCGTCGCCGGCACCGCGAAGTGGAACGACGCCGACATGGTGTCCCTTCTCCAGTTGATAAAGGACTGGCAGGACGCCGGCATCCTCGGCGATAACATCGTGACGACCGACGCCAACACGATCACCTCGAACTTCCTGAGCGGGAAGAGCGCCATGCTTTACGACGGTTCCTGGGCGATCGGAACGCTGGCGGCGTCCGACATCGCGGATCGGATCGGCGTCATCCCATTCCCGAGCTTCTCCGAATCGCCGGATTACGCGGGCACATGGTTCGGGGGTGCGAGCGGCTACTCCTTGTCCAAGGAGCTGAAGGGCGCCAAGCTCGACGCGGCGGTCAAGCTGATCAAGTTCCTGACTTCAACGGATGCGTTCCAATATTACCTGGAGCAGACCAAAGGAGGCATCTACCCGGTCAACATGTCCGTCGATTCCGGCAGCGTCGATCCGATCACGCAGGAATACACGGAAGCTCTCCGGTCGTCGACCGGCTTCAAGGCGGAGCTCTACGCCTATGACCCGATCGCTCAGCTGGCGGACAAGGTGCGAAACGAAGTCCAAGGCTTGTTCGCGGGCAACACGCCTCAGAAGACGGCCGACAACATTCAGAGCTTCATCGATTCCAACCGCAAGTAGGTCTGGAACCGATTCGGATTTCCGGCGACATCCTTCATTCCGACAGCCGTCCTTCCGTTGCCTCGCTTCCGCCGAGCCGATGCGAGGACGGCTGCTTCCGTTCCAGCCCATCCCGATGCTTAGGAGGCGACATATGTACGGCCGCAGAATCTATTGGACGATCGGGGGCTTCCTACTTCCCGTCTTCGTCTTATATACCTTTGTTTTTATCCTCCCCGTCGTTCAGACCGCTTACCAATCCTTCTTCAGCTGGAACGGCATTCACAGCGTTCCGATGAAGTACGTAGGCCTCGATAATTACGACGAGATGTTCCGCAGCGAAGAATTCTATCGCGCCCTGCGCAATGTCGGCGTCTTCATCGCGGCCTCGTTCGTCCTGATCCTTCCCGTCGCGTTCGCGATGGCGTTAGCGGTCACAAGCAAGATGAGGGGGCGGCGCTTTTTCAAGGTGGCATACTTTATTCCGTCCATTCTGCCTCTCGCGTCCGTCGGCCTCATGTGGCAGTTCCTGCTGAAGGGCGACGGTCTCGTCAACTCGCTACTCGGCATGGTCGGCCTCTATTCTTGGCAGCATGAATGGCTTGGAGAGCCTTCGATCGCGATCTACGTCGTCGTCGTCGTGAACGCCTGGATCTCCTTCGGGATCAACATGATCATCTTCTCCAGCGGAATTGTCGCAATTCCGGAGGATCTCTACGAGGCGGCGGCCCTGGAGGGAGCTGTCGGTTGGAAGAGGGTCCTGTACATCACGATCCCGCTCATGAAGGAGACGTTCAAGGTATTCAGCGTCCTATCCGTGACGCAGTCCCTGCGCGTCTTCGCGCAGATCTTTGTCATGACGGGCGGCGGCCCGAACGGCGCGACGGACGTCCCGACGACGATGCTCTATAACCAATCGTTCAAGTACAACAACTTCGGCCTGGGCAACAGCATAGGCACGTTCATTATCGTTGCCGGCTTCCTGGCGACCATCCTTCTCAATAAATTGATGAACGGCAAGGCCGGACGAGCCTGACGTCCATGGGAGGCGATCCATTAATGACCAACCGCAAACCCCTGTTTATGCCGTTAGCCTACCTGATAGCCATAATCGGCTCGGCGATGTTCTTGTACCCTCTGCTTTTCACTTTCCAAGCTTCGCTTAAGGATAACGCCGAGATTTACAACGACAAGCCGTTGGCTCTTCCGACGCAATGGCTGTGGTCGAATTACTCGGAGGCCTTCCGCGTCGGCAAGATCGGCTGGGCCGTGCTCAACTCGGCCCTGTACGCGGCGGTCGGAACGGGGCTTGCTCTGCTGCTCGGCGTCATGGCGGCCTTCGTGCTGTCGCGCCTTCGCTTCCGCTTCCGGGAGCCGCTCTATCTGTACTTCACCACCGGCCTTATGATTCCGGTGTTCTCGCTCCTGATTCCGATCTCCCGGTTGATCGGGACGATCGACGGCTTCAACAATTTCTTCGTGATGGTCGTCCTGTACGCCGTGTTCGAGCTTCCGTTCACGATTTTCCTCGTTACCGGCTTCATGAAGGGGATCAACCGGGAGCTGGACGAATCGGCTCTGATCGACGGTTGCTCTCCCGCGACGCTGCTGTTCCGGATTCTGCTGCCGCTGGCGATGCCCGCCGTCTCCACCGCGGGAATCCTGGCTTTCTTCAGCATCTATAACGACCTGATCTGGAACGTCCTCCTGATCACGAAGGATAACCTGTTTAACATCTCCGTCGCGCTCATGGCGTTCATAGGGGAGCACGGCACCACCCGGATGGGCCCCATGTTCGCCGGAATCTTCATGACGATCCTGCCGACGATTGTCGTCTACCTCCTGTTTCAAGAAAAGGTCGAATCCGGCCTCAGCGCCGGGGCGGTCAAGGAGTAGGTGCGAATAGCGGCGAGGGGACAACGCGGGTGCGGAAGGATCGGCCTCGAGCGGAACCGCGAGCTCTTTGCAATAATGTTCTGCTCGCGGTATCGTAGAGGAAGAATAGGCGGAAAGGAGCCATCATTCATGTCTGACAAACGCATCGTCAAGTGGGGCATCATGGGGCCGGGAGGCATCTCGGGCAATTTCGCGTCGGAGCTGAAGCACGCTCCGGGAGCGGAGCTCGTCGCGGTCGCGGGAAGATCGAAGGAGAAGGCGGAGGCGTTCGCGTCCAAGTACGGCGTGCCTCGTTCCTACGGCAGCTGCGAGGAGCTGGCGGCCGATCCGGACGTGGAGATCGTCTACATCGGAACGCTGCATCCGATTCATAAGGAGAACGCGATTACTCTGCTGCGCGGGGGCAAATCCATCCTCTGCGAGAAGCCGTTCACGATGACGGAAGAGGAAGCGAAGGAGATCGTTCAGGAAGCCAGGGACCGCGGTCTCTTCGTGATGGAAGCGATGTGGACACGCTACCTGCCGGTCATTCGCCAAGTGAGGCAATGGCTGAAGGACGGAGCGATCGGCGAGGTTCAACTGCTTAAGGCGGAGTTCGGCTTCGACGTCGGCTGGGATCCGGAAGGCCGACTGCTTAACAAAGCGAAGGGCGGGGGCACGCTGCTGGATGCCGGCATCTATCCGATCTCTTTCGCTTCGATGGTGTTCGGCGGACGTCCGCGACGCATCCAGAGCAACGTCTACATCGGAGAAACCGGAGTGGACGAACGGTTCTCGCTGCTGTTCGAATACGATAAGGGCCGCACGGCTTCCCTTCACGGCGCCGTTCGCCTGAGCATGAACAACGATGCCTGGATATACGGAACGAAGGGGAAAATCCACGTGGATAACTTCCTCGCGTCCAAGAAGGCGACCTTGTACGCGAACGGCCAGGATCCGGTAGAGGTGACGGACGAACGCGGGTTCGTCGGCCACGCGTTCCAGGCGATCGAAGCGATGGATTGCCTGCGCGAGGGCCGGAAGGAGAGCGCCGCGATGCCGGCCGACGAGACGGTCGAGATCATGGCGACGCTGGACGAGATCCGGGCTCAATGGAATTTAACCTATTAATGCGAATATTATAATGGCGAAGGCTGTCCCGCGAAGGTCTGAAGGCTGCAGACGCGGGGCGGCTTTCTTTATTGAGCGTGCAAGCTTCGCTTATAGGCGGCAGGAGACATTCCGGTGAACGACTTGAACACCCGGTGGAAATGAGGCAGGCTGTTGAAGCCGCAGCGCTCCGCGATCACTCCTACGCCGTCGTCGGTGCCCGCGAGCTGCTCCTTGGCGAGGATGATCCGCTTGGCGTTGACGTAATCGGTCAGGTTCATGCCGGTCAGCTGCTTGAACACCCGGGAGAAGTGGGGAGGCGTCACCGCCGAACGGCGGGATATCTCCGCGAGGCTGGCATCCCGTTCGGGGTGCTCGTCGATCGCGCGAAGCGCCTCCCGCATCCAGCTTGGTCCAACGCCGTGATCGGCGGCGGACTCTTCCGTCAGGATGGAGGAAGAGTAGCGATTCAAGCGCAGCATCAACTGCCCGAGCAGCAGCCGGACCGCCTCGCGGTAGCCGAGCTCCCGCTGCCGAAGCTCCCGGTCCATCTGCAGCAAGAGCGATTCGAAGTCCGCCCGAAGCTCCTCCGGCAGCTCTAGCTTGTAGCTCTTGTGCTTGCGGGACGCCTCGAAGCTGCGAAGCGGCGAATACGAGTCGCCCGTCGATTCCGTCTTGGCGAAGGCCGGCGAGAAGAACAGGGCGGACGTCACGTACGGATCGTTCGCGTCCGGCGTCGAGCGGTGAATCGTATTCCCCGGAATGACGAACAGATCGCCCGGATTTTTCTCATAGAAGGCTTTATCGATAAAAAAAGTACCTGAGCCCTGGTGCACGTAGACGAGCTCGTACCGGTCATGCAGATGGTCGGGCAGCTCCCTGTCGGGGTTCTTTTTGTCGTGGTAGACCAGCTCGAAGGGGAAGAGGGGGTCTCCGAAGAACGGCTTGCGATACGGATTCACGAAGCATCTCTCCTCGGTTTATGCTTTCTTGTAGGATATCAAAAAAAGTTACAAACTTGCAATTTCAAGCACTTTTAACAGGTTATTTGCGCTAGTACAATGAGGGAGAAGCTAGTTTGTAAGCGGTATCCGACGCATGGGCGACCTGCCCGCGAGAAGGAGTTCAATAGAGATGAAACGATTAAACCGAGACGTACTGAACGAAGGGGAACAACGGAAGCTGGCGGAGACCGAGAGCTCGCCGGTTACGGTTCTGCAGATCGGGGAGGGCAACTTCCTGCGGGGGTTCTTCGATTGGATGATCCAGACCTGCCGGGAGCAGGGACTGTTCCGCGGCGGCATCGCGGTCACTCAGCCGCGGCCTTCCGGCAAGCCGAAGATCGAGGCTCTGGCCGCTCAAGACGGTCTTTATACGCTCGTCATTCGCGGACTGGAGAACGGGGAAGCGGTCGAACGCAAGGAGCTGATCTCCGTCTTCTCCGAGGCGTTCGATCCGTATTCCGACTGGACGAAGCTAATGGAGCTGATGACTAGCCCGGAGCTGCGCTTCGTCGTCTCCAACACGACGGAGGCGGGAATCTCTTATCAGCCGACGGAATTGACGGGAGAAGCGATCGTGTCGTTCCCGGGCAAGGTCGCCTACCTGCTCTATCAACGGTTCTTGAAGTTCGAAGGCGCGGCGGACAAAGGGCTCGTCTTCCTGCCCTGCGAGCTGCTCGACCGCAACGGGGACGCGCTTCGCGACGTCGTGCTGAGATACGCGTCGGACTGGGGGTTCCCCGAGGAGTTCCGCCAATGGGTGATTCGCCGCAACCGGTTCCTCAATTCGCTGGTGGACCGGATCGTCACGGGCTATCCGGGCGACGAGCAGGCGGAGGCGTGGTTCTCGGAGTGGGGGTACCGCGATCCGATGCTGACGACGGCCGAGCCTTATCACCTGTGGGCGATCGAGGCCGAGCCGGAGCTGGACGAAGTTCTGCCGCTGCGAAGGGCAGGGCTGAACGTGCACTGGACGACGGACCTGAAGCCGTTCTCGCAGCGCAAGGTCCGCATCCTGAACGGGGCGCACACTTGGATGGCTCCGCTCGGCCTGCTTCATGGCGTGGAGCATGTCCGGGAGCTGCTGGAGCACGAGACGTTGGGCAAGCTCGTGCGGGAGGCCGTCTACGAAGACATCGTGCCTTCGCTCCCGTATTCCCGGGACGAGCTGCAGGCCTATGCGGATACGGTGTTCGAACGGTTCGGCAACCCGTACATCCGGCACCGCCTGGCGGATATCGCGATGAACAGCCTGAGCAAGTTCCGCACGCGGCTTCTTCCGACGCTGGCTTCTTATTCGGAGAAGGGCGAGAAGGCTCCGGAGCGGCTTGCGCTCGGATTGGCCGGCTTGCTTCGCTATTATCGGATTCGACCCGCCGGGGACGGAAGCTACAAGGGGACGACTTTGAGCGGAGCTTCCTACGCGGTCAGGGACGACCAGGCTTTGCTCGAACGGGTAGCCGGAATTTGGGAAGAGGCGCGGGGGAGCGCCGAGCCGCTCGAACGGACGGTAGCGAAGCTGCTGGCCCAGACCGGGATCTGGGGCGCCGATCTCTCGGAATGGCCGGGGCTGGCGTCTGCCGCGGCGGGCTTTATCGCAGCATGGGACAACAAGGAGGAAGCGTAGCATGAGCGATTGGATTCGTTTATCGCCGAAGGACCAGGTCATCATCGCGTTGCGGCCGTACGGGGCGGGCGAGACGGTAACGCTGGAGAGCGGAGATACGGTTACGTTGGAAAGCGCGGTGCCGAAGGGGCACAAGATTCTGACGGCCTCCGTCGCGCAAGGCTCCGACGTGTTCAAGTTCGGCTATTCCATCGGCAAGGCCAAGGAAGACCTGAAGCCGGGGGCTTGGGTTCACACGCACAATTTGTCCACGGGACTCGGCGGCATTCTGGAATACGAGTACGAACCGGCGGTGCCGGAGAAGAAGGAAGCTCCCGCGGAAGTGCCGGTTTTTCAAGGCTACGTTCGGGATAACGGGGACGTCGGCATCCGCAACGAGATCTGGATCATCAACACGGTAGGGTGCATTAACAAGACGTGCGAGATTCTTGCGAACCGCGGCCGGTCGCTGGCCGGCTCCCGCGTCGACGGGGTGCATCACTTCGCCCATCCGTTCGGCTGCTCGCAATTGGGCGACGATCTTAAGCATACGCAGAAGCTGCTAGCCTCTCTCGTGAACCATCCGAACGCGGCCGGCGTGCTCGTCGTCGGGCTCGGGTGCGAGAACAACCAGATCGACTCGTTTAAGCAAGCGATCGGGGAGTACGATCCGCGCCGGGTGAAGTTCATGAAGTCGCAGGAGGAAGACGACGAGCTGGAGAAGGGGCTCGAGCTGATCGGGGAGCTGGTCGAATACGCCGAGACGTTCGAGCGCCGGCCGGTTCCCGTGTCGAAGCTTCGCATCGGCCTGAAGTGCGGCGGCTCCGACGGCCTGTCGGGCATCACCGCGAACCCGCTCGTCGGCTCGATCTCCGATCGCCTGATCGGCTTCGGAGGCACGGCGGTTCTGACGGAGGTGCCCGAGATGTTCGGCGCCGAGACGATTCTGATGAACCGGGCGGAGAACGAGGAAGTGTTCGGTCGGATCGTCGACCTGATCAACGATTTCAAGCGCTACTTCATTCGCCACGACCAGGAGATCTACGAGAACCCATCGCCGGGCAACAAGGATGGGGGCATCACGACGCTGGAAGAGAAGTCGCTCGGCTGCACGCAGAAGGGCGGCCATGCCATCGTGACCGACGTGCTGCCTTACGGCGAGCGGGTGAAGAAGCCGGGCCTCAACCTGCTCGAAGCGCCGGGCAACGACCTGGTGTCCGTGACGGCGCTCTCGGCCAGCGGCGCCCACATCGTCCTCTTCACGACGGGGCGCGGCACGCCGTTCGGCGGTCCGGTGCCTACGGTGAAGCTGTCCACGAATTCGGAGCTTGCCGCCCGCAAAAAGAACTGGATCGACTACAACGCCGGACAGCTGCTGGAAGGCAAGACAATGGCCGAGCTGACCGACGAGCTGTGGGATTATCTGCTCGAGCTCGCTTCGGGCGACAGACGCACTCATAACGAAACGAACGGCTTCCGCGAGATTGCTATCTTTAAAGACGGGGTTATTCTTTAAATAAACATTCATTAGAAGGGGCTGTCCCTAGTCATTTTATGACTTGCGGTACGGCCCCTTTATTTAGTCTCTTTTAGTATGGAAGCGTAGTCGACGGATTGGGAAAGTTATACAATCAGTGAAGGAGAGTAGATTCGAAAAAGGTTAACTCCTTTTTCCCCAAGAGGAGATTCAGTCGAATGGAGAACGGTCAAAATCGTGTCATAGCGGGAATTGACGGCGGAGGTACCCATACTCGAGTCATGATAGCGGATTTGGAGGGAAACATCCTCTCGTACGTTGAGAGAGGCGCATCATCCTTGCATAAGGATCTGAACGCGAAAGAAAATGTACGGCAAGCGATAGAGGAGGCTCTGCATGCATCCGAGAAAGAGGTACCGGATGTTGCTGCTCTTGCTGCAGGGATAGCAGGGTTCGATTCCCAATCGGATTCGCATTGGGTTGAGGCCCTTACCGATCTTCCGGGACTTCATTGCCGGAAGCTTCATGTCAATGACGCAGTGGTTGCGCATAGCGGAGCCCTGCTATCGGAACCCGGGATCATCGTTATTTCGGGTACGGGTTCTATCGTTTTCGCCATAACGGAAGACGGGAAGCCGATCAGGAATTACGATTTACATCATTACGCGGCGAGCGCGGCTCGATTCTTGGCTTATGACGCAACCTATGAGCTGTTAGCCGGTAACGTACAGGAGAACGATCGGCAATTGGTTCAGTCCATGCTGCGGTTCTGGGGAGTGCCCTCCGTGGAGCAGCTGTCCCTGCTTGCATTGGAAGGGTTCGTTTCCGATGAAAGAGAACGCAATCGGAAGTTTGCCGAATTGGCGCCGACGATAACGGAGTTCGCTCTGCAACGCAGTTCGTTGGCGCGAACGGTTTGCGATCGGGCAGTAAACCAAATTATGGTGGGCATAAAGATTCTCGCTTCTTATTTCGCCCAACCGGAAGTCAGGGTTTCTTTGATAGGCAGCGTAGTCAACAGCGTATATTTTCAACAGCAACTCGCTTCCCGAATGAAGGCGGGCAACAACAAAAGCTACCGCATCGTACATCCCGCCTTTTCCCCGACAACCGGCGCTCTAATATTGGCTCTAAGGCAACTCGGTATAAACATTACTCCTCAAATTCTTGGGAATCTAGCTAAGCATCCTCAATCCCGTTATAGATAATGAGCAGGCCGCCGATCGTTCGGCGGCCCATTCGCTTATATTCCGTTATTCGCCGTTATCCACGAGCAGCTCGTCCAACGAGGTATGCGGATCGCGGTTCGCCGCCTCCGTAATTTCGCGGTCTAATTCGCTTCCGCCTTGGATGGCATACGCCGCATCCGCCTGCTGCTGCAATTGTTTTTCCGCTTGCCCGATTCCATGCGCCTCTTGGTGATTGCGGCTTGATGACATCGTATTGACCTCCGTCCATCGTTCGGGAAATTCCCGTGCTTATTTTTTGTTGGCGGAACCTGTGGCGGAACCCGGGGCGGAATTTGGGGCGGAAGAGCCTGGAGCGGAACCCGGGACCTCGGAATCCTGATTGTTTCCGGGATTTTTTCCTCTGTTGTTGTTTTTCGATTGGCGAGACATGAAGGTACTCCTTTCCGGAAGCTTGATCGCAGTTGATTGGATGCCCCAAAAGTATGTCCCGTTGTTTAATCCTTATTCCGCGGTAGCTCTTCCATCGTCCATCCCTCTCGCCTTCCGTTTGACTCCCGTTTAGAACTGTTCCCATCCATTTGACTGTCGTTAACTTAAGGTTCGGATTCCCGGTCGGCGGCATTATCGTATGTTACAATAGCGCTGACAGACGTTGAAAGCCTTATATTCGTTCAAACGATGATGCGGTTTTTTCTCAGAAACGCCGGCAATTTATAATTAATAACAGTCAAAAAACGAAGTCGATCTGACAGGAGGAACCGGAATGAGCAAGGTGCGATACGGGATTATCGGAGTGGGCAACATGGGCAGCGCGCACGCGGGCACGATCTTCCATGGCGGCATCAAGGGGGCGGAGCTGACCGCCGTTTGCGACGGATTACCGGACAAGCGCGAATGGGCGCGGCAGCAATGGCCGGGAGTCGCCGTCTTCGAGAGCACGGAAGCGATGCTCGCCTCGGGGCTCGTCGACGCGGTGATCGTCGCCAGCCCTCACTATAGCCACCCGGAGGAGGCGATCAAGGCGTTCTCCGCCGGAGTACACGTGCTCGTGGAGAAGCCGGCCGGCGTCTACGCGAAGCAGGTTCGGGAGATGAACGAAGCGGCCGCGGCCAGCGGCAAAACCTTCGGGATCATGTACAACCAGCGAATGAATCCGCTCTATCGCAAGCTGCGCGAGCTTATCTCCTCGGGGGAGCTAGGCGAGATTCGCCGGACGAACTGGATCATCACGAACTGGTACCGCTCGCAGGCGTACTACGATTCGGGCTCCTGGCGGGCGACATGGTCCGGAGAGGGCGGCGGCGTGCTGATCAATCAATGCCCGCACCAGCTCGACCTGTGGCCGTGGACGATCGGCATGATGCCGACCCGCATCCGCGCGTTCTGCCAGTTCGGCAAGCATCGGAACATTGAAGTGGAGAACGATGTGACCGCTTACGCGGAATACGCGAACGGGGCGACGGGGGTGTTCATCACCTCCACTTCGGACGCGCCGGGCACGAACCGCCTCGAAGTGACGGGCGACCGCGGCAAAATCGTCATCGAGGACGGCAAAATGACGTTCTGGCGCCTGCGCCAGTCCGAGACGGAGTTCAACGCGAGCAACAAAATTCCGTTCGGCACGCCCGAGGTCTGGAAGGTGGAAATTCCCGACCAAGGCCCGAGTCCCGAGCATGCGGGGATCATGCAGAACTTCACGGACGCCATCCTTCACGGCTCCGAATTGATTGCGCCGGGAGAAGAGGGTATCAACGGCCTGCTCATCTCCAACGCGATTCACTTGTCGACTTGGACGGACGACTGGGTCGAGCTGCCGTTCGACGAGGAGCTTCACTACGAGGAGCTGAGCAAGCGTATCGCCTCCTCGACCTTCCGCAAGAGCGAGCCTGCGGCTCCGGCGATGCCGGTCGATCTCAGCCGGACTTTCTAAACAAGGAGACTCCAACCATGACAGACAACCAACCCATTCCACCTCGCAGCAACGACGCCAACCGCGCCGACGGCATGAACTACGCTCCGGTGTCGGCGGTCAAGCCCAAGCCGGTCGTCGCTCCCGGCGAGTTCGTCTTCGCCGCGGCGGCTCTCGACCACGGACATATCTACGGCCAGACGAACGGCCTGATCGAAGCGGGAGCTACGCTGAAGTGGGTGTACGATCCCGACCCCGCGAAGGTCGATGCTTTCCTGAAGACGTACCCGCAAGCGCGACCGGCCGACTCTCTTGAGCGAATTCTGAACGATCCCGAGGTGAAGCTGGTCGCGGGAGCGGCCATCCCGTCGGAGCGGGCGGCGCTCGGCATCCGGGTCATGGAGAGCGGCAAGGACTACTTCACCGACAAAAGCCCGTTCACGACGCTGGAACAGCTGGAAGAGGCCAAGGCGACCGCCTCGCGAACCGGCCGCAAGTACATGGTGTATTACAGCGAGAGACTGCATGTCGAGAGCGCGGTCTATGCCGGACAGCTCATCAAGGACGGAGCGATCGGCAGGGTCATTCAGGTCATCGGCATGGGGCCTCATCGCTTGAACAAGGGAGCTCGCCCGGAGTGGTTTTTTCGCAAAGAGAACTACGGGGGCATCCTCTGCGACATCGGCAGCCACCAGATCGAGCAGTTCCTCTATTACGCGGGCTGCAAGGACGCGACCGTCCAGCACAGCAAGGTAGCCAACTACGCGAATCCGGATAAACCGGAGCTCGAGGACTTCGGGGACGCGACGCTTATCGGCGACAACGGCGCGACGAATTACTTCCGGGTGGACTGGTTCACGCCGGACGGGCTGGCCACTTGGGGAGACGGGCGAACGCTCATCCTGGGAACGGAAGGCTACATCGAGCTGCGCAAATATATCGACGTAGGCCGGGAGAACACGGGGGATCACGTCTACTTGGTCAACCGGAGCGGGCAGTACCATTACTCCGTTGCCGGACAGGTCGGATACCCTTTCTTCGGCGAGCTGATTCTCGACTGCATTCACCGCACGGAGAACGCGATGACCCAAGAGCACGCGTTCAAAGCGGCGGAGCTGTGCCTGATCGCCCAGAAGTCGGCGGTTCGCGTAACGGGATAAGCATGCTACAATGTCTCTAACAGGCTTTGCCGGAGGGATATGCGTGCCGTTCGTCTACCAGATCGAGCAACCGATCGACTGCTCTTACCGGAGCGACTCTCCCCTTCCGGGGGCGTCGTTCCATTCGCATGCTCATTTCGAGATTTATCTGTTCCAAGAGGGAGAATGCAACTACCTCATCGGCGACAAGCTGATGGTGCTTCAGCCGGGAGACCTCATTCTGATGCACGGAATGACGCTGCACAGCCCTAACCCTTCCCCGGATCGTCCCTACATCCGCTCGATCATCCACTTCAACCCGGGATACGTGCACAAGCTGTTGAGACCGGAGCCGGCCGCGATGCTGCTCAGCCCGTTCGAGGAGCTGCGCAACGCGAAGCTGTCCCTCAGCCCGGACCAGCGGGCCGAGCTTGAGCCGATGTGGAGGACTCTGGCGGAGCTGTCGCGGGAGAGGAAGCGGGAAGGCGTGGCGGGAGCGCGGGCGGCTTCCCCTATCGACCGGATGGACGTGCTGTTCCTGCAGCTGCTCGTGCTCATTCGGCAATGGTTCGAGAAGCCGACGGAGGAGAGCAGCTTGCGCCCCCAACAGGAGGAACATGTACAGGGAGTTATTTCTTACCTTGAGGAGCATTATAGAGAAGAACTGACGCTCGACCGGATCGCGGACGCTCTTCATCTGACCAAGCCGTACTTGTCCAATCTGTTCAAGAAGGTGACCGGAACGACCGTGTTCAAGTACCTCTATAACCGCAGGATCAATCAAGCGAAGATTCTGTTTCGGTTCGAGCCGCATCGCTCGGTCTCGTCCGTCTCCAAGGAAGTCGGCTTCTCCCATCTGGCTCATTTCAGCCGGCTGTTCAAGACGACCGTTGGAATGAGCCCGCAGCAATACCGCCAGTTAATGACCGAGAACGCCGGGGAAAAGCCTTCGGAATCGTTCGAAATAAACCGTTAAACCCTCGCCGCTTCGCCGCCGTAACGATAAATGAGAAAGACAAGTTGCAAACATGAGGAAATTCTCATCGTTTTCTAAGAAAGCGCCTTCAACCGTTGGGTCGCGGGGTTTTTGTTTCACCTTGGCAAAAATTAGGGTGTTTCGGCTGTGTTATAGTGTTCCCAACGACAAGAAACGTTTCGCGCTGCAAGGCAGTACATAGAGGAACGGTAGGAGGGCACTCGGTGAAATTTGGCGGTATTAAGAAGAAGCTTATGATGGTCGGTCTGTTGGCAAGTATCGGTTGGTTCGGCATGGCGGCAGCGGATTCCTCCACCTCGAGCGCGGCGACGGCCGAATCGCTGGAACTGCTCTCCATCGGCAAGGATTACATCGGAACACCATACGTTTACGGCGCTTCGGGCATTTGGGGCACCTCGTTCGATTGCTCCTCCTATACGCAGTTCGTTTTCAGACAGTTGGGCATCTCGCTCCCTCGAACCTCGGTAGAGCAGGCTTACGTGGGAGAGAAGGTCGCGAAGTCATACCTCAGCGTCGGCGATCTCGTCTTCTACAAGACGGGCAGCGGTTGGATCAGCCATGTCGCCATCTACGCGGGAAGCGGCAAAATCCTTCACGCGAGCACCAGCCAAGGGGTCACGATCTCCGACATGAACAGCTCTTATTGGAAAAGCAAATACGTGACGGCGCGTCGGGTTCTGTAACCGAGAGGCAGTCGGCATATTAGCGAATACGAATAATAAGCAACGGATTCTCTAGGCGAATGGCCAATGGAGAATCCGTTTTTTGTTCGCAACCGGTCGAGATGATGTATGATGGTTTCATTAGCGTTCGGGGGAGAGGGAAGGCGGTAAGGGAATGGCGGGGATCGCGGTTTTGCTGCTTTATCATCTGCTTGGCGCAGCTCTGCGCGAGCTGCTGCATGTGCCGCTTCCGGGCAACGTGCTGGGAATGCTGCTGTTGACCCTATCGCTCCTGCTCGGCTGGGTGAAGCTGAGATGGCTGGAGGAATCGGCGCGGTTTCTTCTTAAGCACATGATGCTGTTTTTTGCGCCGACGATCGTCGGGGTTATCGCGTACTTCTCGGACATCGGGCGGCATTGGATGCTCATCGCGGTGAACCTGTTCGTCAGCATGGCTTCGGTGCTTCTGGTCACGGGGTGGACGGTCCGGAAGTTGTCCGGCGGCGAGGAGGAGGCCGAACGTGTCTGAACTAAGAGATCTTGCCGGAGAACCGGTCTTCGGGGTCGCGCTGACGATCGGAGCTTACGCGCTTGCCCTGCGGCTGAATCGCCGCTGGAAGTGGATGCACCCTCTCTTCGCCTGTACCGGGATGCTGATCGTGCTTCTCCTGGTCGCGGATATTCCCTATGAGGACTATTCGAAGGGCGGGGAGATCGTCTCCTTCTTTCTCGGGCCTACGACGGTCGCCTTGGCGGTTCCGCTTTACAAGTCTCTTCTGACGATGAGAAGGCGCCTGAAGGCGATCGCCGTCGGGGTGGCGGCCGGCTCGGTCGCGGGGCTGTGCGTTTCTTCGCTCGTCGTGTTGGCGTTCGGAGGGTCGAAGGAGCTGCTGATTACGCTGCTGCCGAAATCGGTGACGACCCCGATCGCGATCGAGCTCTCGAAGCAGCTTGCGGGCAACGCTCCGCTCACGGGCGTGTTCACTGTGCTCACCGGCTTGCTCGGGAGCATGTTCGGACCGGCCCTGCTGCGATTGTTCGGTTTGCGAAGCGACCTGACGATCGGGGCCGCGGTGGGAACGGCCGCGCACGGCATCGGCACGGGTCGGCTTGCCCGGGAATCGGAAGCGCAGGCGGGCATCAGCGGCTTCGCGATGAGCCTCTCGGGGCTGGTCATGAGCCTGCTCGGGATTCCCTTGGCGATCTGGCTTCCGATCTGGCTTCGATAAGCGTTTGCCAGTACAATAGTAGGTGGACTAGATAAAGAGTTGGAGGACATACACATGCGCATTGGAGCAATCGAAGCGGGCGGCACGAAGTTCGTCTGCGGCATCGGCGACGAGAACGGCAACGTTCTCGATCGGGTCAGCTTCCCGACGGAGCAGCCGGAGAAGACTCTCGGTCAAGTCATCTCCTATTTTAAGGATAAGAACGTGGAAGCGATCGGAGTGGGAACCTTCGGTCCTATCGATATCGACCCTGCGAGCCCTACGTACGGCTATGTAACGACGACCCCGAAGCCGGGCTGGTCGAACTATCCGTTCCTGGACACTTTGAAGAAGGAATTCGACGTTCCGTTCGGCTGGGATACCGACGTGAACGCGGCGGCGTTCGGCGAGGCGACTTGGGGCGCGGCGAAGGGCTTGGACAGCGTCCTGTACTACACGATCGGAACGGGAGTCGGAGTCGGCGTCTATGCCGAGGGGAAAATGGTTCACGGACTCGTGCATCCGGAAGGCGGACACGTGCTCACGAGACGTCACCCGGACGATACGTATGAAGGCTTCTGCCCTTACCACGGCGACTGCCTGGAAGGAATCGCGGCCGGTCCGGCCATCGAGCGCCGCTGGAAGGTGAAGGGCAGCGAGCTGCCGGTCGACCATCCGGCTTGGGAGATGGAGGCGTTCTACATCGGCCAGGCGCTGGCCAACGCGATCCTGATGCTCTCGCCGAAGAAGATCATCCTCGGCGGCGGCGTCATGCACCAGATGCAGCTGTTCCCGCTCATCCGCGAGCAGGTTCGCAAGGACCTGAACGGCTACGTGAACGCCAAGGCGATCGTGGAAGGCATCGCCGACTACATCGTGCCTCCGGGCCTCGGCGACAACGCGGGCCTGTGCGGCTCGATCGCTCTGGGGCTTCAGGCTTGGAAGAACAAATAAACGGGATGGTTCGAGGGATCCGCTCTCCTGGTGGGGGGCGGATTTGCGCGTTTATACGGCATGCGAACTTCCTCGTAACAAACCTATTACCGACGAAGCTTCCTAGCCGCCGCACGCTCGCCCGCAGTTGAGTAAAATTTACTCAAGTAGCTCGCTAACCGACGCATGTCCGCCTTCACATCCCCTCTCCGATCCCCCTCACCGCCCGCCAAGCGCCTCATTTCCCTCTTTTTCCTCAAAAAACCGCAATAATTTACGAATTTCTGTTGAAAGCTCGGGTTCGCGTGTATACACTAGTACCGACTTCTTCGTTTCGGACTTGCTAGGGTATAGAAGAACGAAAGTAGATTCAAGCTATTTCCATACAAGAGCACGGAAACAAGCAAAGGGAGGACGGATATGTCGGCCAACAACAATGCCATTATTCAATTCAATCATGTGACGATGCAGTACGACAGCGACGACGCTATCCTGAAGGACGTCAGCTTCGAGATCGAGCACGGCAAGTTCTACACGCTGCTCGGCCCGTCCGGCTGCGGCAAAACGACGATCCTGCGCTTGATCGCGGGCTTCCTCACGCCTTCGGCGGGAGATATTTACTTGAAAGGCAAGCGGATCAACGACGTTCCGGCGAACAAGCGCCAGGTGAACACGGTGTTCCAGGACTACGCGCTGTTCCCGCACCTGAACGTGTTCGAGAACGTCGCCTTCGGGCTTCGCATCAAGAAGCTGAAGCAGGCGGAGATCGACAAGAAAGTAACCGAGGCGTTAAGATTCGTCAACCTCTCCGGCTACGAGAAGAGGGAGATCTCCGAGATGTCCGGAGGCCAGCGCCAACGGGTGGCCATCGCCCGGGCGATCGTGAACGAGCCGGACGTGCTGCTCTTGGACGAGCCGCTCTCGGCGCTGGACCTGAAGCTGCGCACCGAGATGCAGTCGGAGCTTCGCGAGCTCCAGCGCAGGCTCGGCATTACGTTTATCTTCGTCACGCACGACCAGGAGGAAGCTCTCGCGATGTCGGACGAGATTTTCGTCTTGAACAAGGGAACGATCCAGCAGAGCGGCACTCCGACGGATATTTACGACGAGCCGATCAACCGCTTCGTGGCGGACTTCATCGGGGAGTCCAACATTATCGAGGCCACGATAGTCCGGGATTACCTCGTGAAGTTCGCCGGCCAGGCCTTCGAATGCGTGGACGGCGGATTCAACGAGAACGAGCCGGTCGAAGTCGTGATCCGTCCGGAGGATCTCGAGCTCACGACTCCCGATAAGGGCAAGCTGAAGATCAAAGTCGACTCGCAGCTGTTCCGGGGCGTTCACTACGAGATCGTGGGAATCGACGAGGCGGGCAACCGCTGGATGGTCCATTCGACGCGCAAAGCGGCCGTGGGAGAGGAGATCGGACTGATCTTCGATCCGGAAGCGATCCATATCATGCGCTTTAACGAGACGGAAGAGGAATTCGACAAGCGGATCGAAGAATTCACCGAGGTGAGCGGCGATGAGGACTAGGTCGCGCAATTTCTATCTGGCTCCGTATCTGCTCTGGATCGTCCTGTTCGTCGCGGCTCCGATTTTGCTCATCCTATATTACTCGTTCCAGGACGTCGAAGGCGGATGGACGCTTAGCAACTACTCGCACTTCTTCACTTCGGTATATATGAAGATGACGCTAAGCTCCTTCTGGTATGCGCTGTTGATTACGTTCTTCTCGCTGATCATCGCGTATCCGACCGCTTACCTGCTGACGAAGACGAAGCATAAGCAGCTCTGGCTTCTTCTCATCATCGTGCCGAGCTGGGTGAACCTGCTGCTCAAGGCGTACGCGTTCATCGGGCTGTTCGGAACCTACGGCCTGACGAACGAGCTTCTGGAAGCGGTCGGCATCGGACGCCAGCAGATTCTGTTCACCGACTTCAGCTTCGTGTTCGTGTCGGTTTATATTTTTATCCCGTTTATGCTGCTGCCGATCTACAACTCGCTGGAGGAGCTGAACCCGTCGCTTATCCATGCGGCGCGCGACCTCGGGGCATCCGCCTGGACGACCATTCGCCGGGTCATCATCCCGCTCACGATCGACGGGGTGAAGTCGGGCTGCCAAGCGGTGTTCATTCCGGCGCTGTCGCTGTTCATGATCACCCGTCTCATCGCGGGCAACCGCGTCATTACGCTCGGTACGGCGATCGAACAGCATTTTCTCGTCACTCAGGACTGGGGCATGGGCGCCACGATCGCCGTGTTCCTCGTTATCGTAATGGCGATCATCATGATTCTTACCGGCAGGAAAAGGAGGGGAGCGAGATGAAGGCAAACGGGCGCTGGAAGTGGTCCCATCTGTACTTGATAGCCGTCTTCGTCGTGTTGTACGCTCCGATCTTCTACCTGGTCGTTTACTCCTTCAATAGCGGAGGAACGATGCACGGGTACGACGGCTTCACGCTGGAATGGTACGGGGAGGTATTCTCCGACACCCGGCTTCTGATCATCGTTCTGAATACTTTCGTCATCGCGCTGTTCTCGTCGCTCATCTCGACGATACTGGGCGTGATCGGGGCGATCGCGATTCACCGGGTACGGAAGCAAAGAACCAAGAGCGCGCTGCTCTCCCTGAATAACGTTCTGATCGTGAACCCGGACGTCGTCATCGGCGCTTCGTTCCTGATTTTGTTCACGATGATCGGCCTGAAGCTCGGCTTCGGCTCCGTGCTCATCTCGCACGTCGCGTTCAGCGTGCCGATCGTCGTCCTGATGGTGCTGCCGAAGCTGCAGGAGATGAACGAATCGCTGATCGACGCGGCCCGCGACCTTGGCGCGAACGGCTGGGCCGTCCTGACGAAGGTTATCCTGCCATATATCAAGTCGGGGATCTTCGCGGGCTTCTTCATGGCGCTGACGTATTCGCTCGACGACTTCGCCGTGACGTTCTTCGTCACCGGCAACGGCTTCTCGACCTTGTCCGTCGAGATTTATTCCCGGGCTCGCCAAGGCGTCGCGCTGAACATCAACGCCTTGTCCACGCTGCTCTTCCTGTTCACGATCCTGTTGGTCGTGGGCTATTATCTGATCACCCGGCGCAGCGGAAGGATTCAGGAAGCGGGTGCCCGTCTATGAAGCAACTGACCAGACTGGGCATCGCGGTGCTGGTCGCCGCCTTCGCGCTCATGTACCTGACGTCTTACCTGAACTCCGAGCAGGGCTATTCCGGCGGGAACACGCTGACCGTGTACAACTGGGGGGATTACATCGATCCCGATCTGATCGCGGAGTTCGAGGAGGAGACGGGAGTCAAGGTCATCTACCAGACGTTCGACTCGAACGAAGCGATGCTGACCAAGATCGCGCAAGGCGGAACGACCTTCGACGTGGCGGTTCCGTCCGACTATGCGATCAGCAAGATGAGGGAAGAGAACCTGCTGCTGCCGATCGACCATTCCAAGGTTCCTAACCTGAAGAATATCGACCCGCGGTTCATGGACCTGAGCTTCGATCCGGGCAACGTGTACTCCGTTCCCTACTTCTGGGGGACGGTCGGCGTCGTGTTTAATCCCGAGCTCGTGGGCGACCTTACGTTCGAGAGCTGGGAAGACTTGTGGAGCCCGGAGCTTAGGAACGACATTCTTCTCGTCGACGGGGCCCGCGAGGTGATGGGCATGGGGCTGAACAGCCTCGGCTATTCGCTCAACGATCTGAACGAGGATCATCTGCAGGAAGCCCTGAAGAAGCTTCAGCGGTTGACCCCGAACGTGAAGGCGCTCGTCGGCGACGAGATCAAGATGCTGCTGGCGAACGAAGAGGCGGCGGTCGGACTCGTCTGGTCGGGAGACGCCTCGGAGATTCTGAGCGAGAACGAGAAGCTCGACTATATCGTTCCTCAAGAAGGCTCCAACCTCTGGTTCGACAACATGGTCATCCCGAAGACGGCCAAGAACCTGGACGCCGCCCACCAGTTCATCAACTTTATGCTGGATCCGGAGATCGCCGAGCGGAACACCGAGTACGTCGGCTACTCGACGCCGAACGCGGAAGCGTTCAAGCTGCTGCCGGCCGAGATCTCGGAGGACGAGCGCTTCTATCCGAACGCCGAGCTGACGGATAAGCTGGAGGTTTACGACAACCTCGGCAAAAAGATGCTAGCCCATTACAACGAGCTTTTCCTCGAGTTCAAGATGCACACCAAGTAGACCATATACGAATCGCAGAGCCGCTGTTCGACTGGACAAGTTGAACGGCGGTTTCCTGCAGGGGGGACTTCGACCGCTATGAGATTCCAAACCTTAAGCCTGCCGGACAACGAGCTGTGGCCAGCCGCTCTGGAGCTTTATCACGAGGCGTTCCCGGATGTCAAAGGGAGAAAACCGGACCGGATCATCGAGGGGATGTTCGGAGAAGGGCAGGGGCTGCTGCATGCGCTGATCGACGAGGAGTCCGGCGGGGTCCAAGCCATCGCGTTCGCCGCGGTTTTGTCCGGAGCGAAGGTTCTCTTGATCGACTATCTTGCCGTACGGATTGCCAGCAGGGGGCAGGGGCTCGGGAGAAAGCTCGTGGAGGAGATCAAGCGGGAGGCGGCTCGGCGCCATTTGGATGGCCTGTTGATCGAGGTCGAGGCCGAGGAGACCGAGGAGAATCGGGCCCGGATCCGCTTCTGGCAGGCTTGCGGGTTCGAATCGACGGACTACGTGCATAAGTACATCTGGGTTCCGGAGCCTTACCGGGCGATGACTCTGTCCCTGGATCCGGACCGCCCGCTGCCGGAGGACGGCAAGAGGCTGTTTAAGTGGATCACGGGATTTCATGAGCGGGCTTTTCGGAAAAGATAGCTAAGTCGTCAATGAACAAGGGGGCCGTTAGGAGTTGAATCCAGTTAAGAATTTTAAGGCCTGCGTTTATTTATGGATATCTCAGTGCATTTACGTCTTTATGGGAGCGCCCTGGTTCTTCATCGCTCTTATGGCAACGATGGGCTTCGACAATCCCGACACGGGCTCCGCGTCCTTCAAGTGGCTCATGCTGCTCTACATCGTCAACTGGCTTTATCCGATCGCTCTGCTTTTCTCCGCGGGCGCGGCCTGGGCTCTCTATCATCTTAAGAAATTCAAAGCGGCGGTTTGGGTCAATCAGATTCCGCTCCTGTGGCTGGTTCCGTTGATCGTGCTGTTGGTTTATGTGATGGCGGCTTAAGTTGGCATCCGCTCGACAGAAAGATGGGAAATCCTAACTTCCTCTTGGTATTTCGCCTTGAAATCGTATAAAATCTCCGTATAGGAAGTAGGGCTAAGATCTTCTGTCTAGGAGGGCTCTCCGAGTGATCTTCTATCTTATCGCGGTCGTCATGCTGGCGGCCGATCAACTGACCAAGGTTTGGGTGCGCAACAATCTGGCCATAGAGGAGACGTCCAGCTGGGCGGGCATCGACCTGATCCACTACAACAACACGGGAGCGTCGGGAAGCTTCTTTCAGGGGTACGGGCCATGGTTCGTTCCGGTCGCGGTCATCGTCGTCGCCTTCGTGCTGTACAACCGGTCCCGCGGCAAGCTGAAGACGGTCTGGATGGAGATCGGGACGGGCCTGTTCGTCGCCGGAGCGGTCGGCAACGCCTTGGATCGCTTGTTCTACGGGGGCGTGACGGACTTCATCCAATTCAAGGAGGGCATAGTCGCGAATATCGCGGATGTCTGCCTGAACGCGGGCATGATCGTCATCCTCATCGGAATGTTCCTCGGCAGGAAGAGGAGCGGGGCTCCCGCCAAGCATTATCCATAAAAAGAGGCAGTCTTCTCTGGTCGCGATGACCTTGGAAGACCGCCTCTTTTTCGTTTATACTCTCAAGCCCCGATAAACCATTAACGCCGCGCCGAAGGAGACGGCGTCCTCCTGCAGCGTTCCCTTGCCGAACTCGGGCTGATATTCGTCCGAATGGTACACGTGGCGCGCCGCGACCTGGGTAGCGATGGAGAAAGCTTCCTCGTGGGCCGACAGCAGGGCTCCGCCCAGGATCACCTTCTCGGGGTGAAGCACGTTGACCAGGTTCGCCAAGCCGACTCCGAGATACGAGGCGGAGTGGGTGAACAGCTCCCGGACGAAAGAATCCTCTTCGGCCAGGGCCTTCAGCAATTGATCGAAGGTGACTTGGTCCGGATCGCCGGCGATGGCATTCAGAGTCGATTGCCTCCCAAGCTTCAGCTGGGACCGGGCCTGCTTCTCCAGCGCCTGAATCGAGGCGAATGCTTCCAAAGCGCCGTAATTGCCTCTCTCCTGAAGCCTCGGGCCGTCGACTTGGATGATCATTTGGCCGATGGAGCCTTCCATGTCGGTTGCGCCGTAGACGATTTGGCCGCCGGACATGACCGCGGAACGGAGGCCGTAGCCGACGTGCACGTAGAGCATATGCCGAACGTTCTCGTCGCGAAGCGCCCAATGCTCGCCGAGCAGAGCCGCGTTCGCCCCGTTCTCGAGCGTGCAGGGTATGCCTAGCCGCTCTTCGAGAAGGCGGCGGATCGGCACGTTCGTCCAGCCCGGCGACGGGAAGTAGAGAGGCTTCTGGATCATTCCTTCGCCGGAATGAATCGGGCCGACGGCGCCGATCCCGAGCCCGACAATCCGTTCCCGGCCGATGCCAAGGTCCTGCCGCACGCGCTCCAGGAACGCCTGAACCCGGTCGATCAGCCGTTCCGGGGTCATCTTCCCGTCCATTCTCCATCGTTCGGAAGCGAGTTTGTTCATGTTCATATCGAAGAGGGCGATAGAGGAGAAAATCCGCGAGATGTCGAGACCGACCGCATAGCCGTACTCGGGATTCAGCCGGTAGAGCAGCGGCCTTCTTCCGCCGGTAGAATCGCCGTGTCCGCTAAGCTGCAGCACGTTCTCGGAGATAAGCTCCTCCAGCAGCCTCGTCAGGCTCGTGCTCGTTAAGGACAAGGCTTCCATAAGCTCTCCCTTGGAGACGATCCCCTTGTTCAGGACCTGATCGAATATTCTTTTTTTGGGAGATGGAGCGGGCGGAGCGGGAAGCGGACTCATGCGGATCCCTCCTTTAAGCCGATCAAAAAGATAGGAATTATTGGCCGTTTCTTATTATAGAGGACGCACCGCAAAATGGCTAGTGCGACGGTCTCGAACTTCTATCTTTGTTTCATTTTAGAACAAACTCCCTCTATTCCACTCGGTATCCCTCGTATAAGCGAATTGTTTTTCTCGAATAATAAACTCTTATAGCCCTATTTTGTCTATCTTAATTCCAAAATGGAATAAAGGTGGTATGATAGAAGAAACGATAACGTACGGGGGAATAGCGATGTTCGCAACCATGGGGGATACCGCAAAGAAATTAACGGAGCTATTTCTGATCTTTCTTCGAATCGGGCCGATGACCTTCGGGGGAGGCTTCGCCATGATCCCGCTTATCTCCGAGGAGGTCGTAGCCAAGCGGGGCTGGCTGGACGAGAAGGAGATGGACGACATGCTGTCCGTGGCGGGTTCGGCTCCGGGAGGAGTCGGCGTGAACGCGGCGGCCTTCATCGGATATCGCAGGGCCGGCATTCTGGGCGCGATAACGGCGGTGATCGGGGTGACTCTTCCGACTTTCGTCATCGGGTTGCTTTTCTACCTATTCTATTCCCTGCTCGAGGACAACATAAAGGTGCAAGCAGCGTTGAAGGGCATCCATGGAGCGGTGATCGGCCTTATGGTGACGACGGCTTACCGCATGTCCAAGAGCGCGATTTTCGACCGGATGACGATCGGACTCGCCTGCCTGTCGCTGCTGAGCCTGACGGTTCTTCATCTGAATCCGCTGCTCGTCATCTCCTGCGGAACGGTCATCGGGGTCGCCTATCTCTTCTTGGAAGAGAAGCTGGGCCGCCGAATCGCGACGGAGAGCCGGAGGAAGACGAAGGTCAAGAAGGAAGCGATCGGACCGGAATATTACATTTAGGAGGGGACGGACATGCTGGAATCCTTGCTGCTGGCTTTTCTGAAAATCGGGCTGTTCTCCTTCGGAGGAGGATACGCGGTCCTTCCGTCGATCCAATCGGAGGTAGCGGGCCCCGGATGGCTGACGGAGGACGTCTTCGCCCGGGCGATCTCGATCGCCGCGCTGTCCCCGGGATCCATCGCGACGAACGGCGCAACGTTGATCGGCTACCGGATCGAAGGGCTTCCCGGAGCGATTGTCGCCACGGTCGGAATCATTCTTCCTTCCTTGATTCTAACGATCCTTATCGCGATGTTCTTCTACCGGATGCGGGACAGCAAGTGGATGCGATACGTGCTGTACAGCCTGCGTCCCATCATCACGATGCTTATTCTCTACGCGGCGATCAGGCTGCTCGGAATGGACGCCGACATCGGGCTTAATTGGGCGACGATCGCGACCTTGCTGATTATAGGCGGGGCGGTCTTCGGCATGCTGCGCTACAAGCTTCATCCTGTGCTTGTCATCGTGGCTTCGGGATTGACGGGGATTATTTTGTTCTGAACTTTATCACCGGTTCGGCAGTAAACGGGTCCTTTCATCAGCCACGCCGCTAACGGAAGTGATAGCCGTTATTTGGCGCGAATGCCGCTATTTTGAATTCTAACGGAACGGAGAGACGCTATTCTTGCAATTAGCCTTGAATTGCAGTCATTCTAACCTAAATAACGGCTGTCACTTCCGTTAAAATCCATAAGAAGCTGATCAACGCCTAATAAGGTCTCTCACTTCCGTTGCGCTCCCCTTGATCCCCCTGATTAAGCTGCGGTTGGAGTTCTCTGACAATAAAAGGAGGCACGGGGAATTTCCCGTTGCCTCCTTCTTTTTACGCCTTACACCTTAAACCTCAGAACGTTCCAAGAAGCCTTCGGCAGCTGGGCGGTGAACGAAGCTTCGTCCGAGTCCACCGTGCCGGCGCCGCGGCGAGGAGCCACGCGGTTCGGCTGGTCCGCCGTGTTGGCGGCGTAGACGTCATCGCACTCCATGAGGATATGCTCGATCAGGGTGGCGGAGCCGAAGCTGCGCAGGTCGATCTCGAACGGCATCGCCTCGGAGAGGTGGCGGTTCACGGCGAAGACGGTGAGCTCGCCCGCCTCTTCGTTGTGTACAGCGACGGTCTCGACGTAAGGCACGTCGGTGAAGTCCGCGCAGTCGTACTTCGGCGACGTCGCGAGCGGAACCAGCACCGTGCCGCGGCCGAACACGCTGGCATGCATGTAAGGGTAGTAGATCGTCTGCTTCCAGGCGCGTCCGCCGTTCTCCGTCATGATCGGAGCGATGACGTTGACGAGCTGGGCCATGCACGCCATCTTCACCCGATCCGCTCGTTTCAACAGGCTGATGAGCATGCAGCCCACCACAAGGGCGTCCTGGTGATTGTAGACGTCTTCGAGCTGAGGCGGAGCGACCTGCCACGGGTCCAGCTTCTTATCCGCTTCATGGGAATGATACCAGACGTTCCACTCGTCGAAGCTGAGGTTGATCGTCTTCTTGCTGCGTTTCTTGGCCTTGATGTAGTCGCAGGTCGCGATGACGGTCTTGATGAAGTCGTCCATATCGAGCGACCGGGCCAGGAAGCTGGCGCTGTCCTTCTTGGCGTTGCCGTAATAACGATGCAGGGAGATATATTCGACATGCTCGTAAGTATGATCGAGGACGGTCGCTTCCCACTCCGGATAGGTCGGCATATCGGTGCTGGAGCTGCCGCAGGCGACGAGCTCGATCGTCGGGTCGACCCACTTCATGACCTTGGCCGCCTCCAGGGCGATTCGGCCGTATTCCGTCGCCGTCTTGCCTCCGATCTGCCACGGGCCGTCCATCTCGTTGCCCAGGCACCAGGTCTTGATGCGATGAGGCTCGCGGTAGCCGTGCTGAATGCGAAGATCGCTCAGGTACGTGCCGGAAGGGTGGTTGGCGTATTCGACCAGCTCGCGGGCCTCGTTAGGTCCGCGCGTTCCCAGGTTCACCGCCATCATCGCGGAAGTGTTCGCCTTGTTGCACCAAGTCATGAACTCGTTCAGGCCGAACGTGTTCGGTTCGATGACGCGCCAAGCCAGCTCCAGGCGCTTCTTGCGTTCCGCGACGGGGCCGACGCTGTCCTCCCAGTTGAAGCCCGAGACGAAGTTGCCGCCCGGATAACGGACGATCGGCACTTGCAGCCCTTTCACGAGCTCGAGCACGTCGGTCCGGAAGCCTTGCTCGTCCGCGGACGGATGCCCAGGCTCGTAGATCCCTCCGTAAACCGCGCGGCCCAGATGCTCAATGAACGAACCGTACAGCCGAGGATCGACCTCGCCCACCTGAAAATCCTTTTCCACCTTCAGCTTCGCTTTGCTTGACATGGAATCACCTCTATGGAATAATAAAAACATTAATCGAATTACAAAACCATTACTAACTATATTTAACATGAGCCGCATGAATTTGTAAACGTTTTTTTTGCTTAGAGAGACGGAGGGGTTACCCATTATTCATTCGAACACGGAGCGCAAGTGGCTCCCTACCTACGAAGCACTGGCGAGCGAAGTTCGCTTGGGCGTGCTGGAGCTGCTGGCGATTCGGGAGATGAACGTCAAGGAGCTGGCGCAAGCGATGAAGCTGAGCGCCCCGATCATGACGATGCACATTCGCAAGCTGGAGGAAGGCGGGCTCATCCGAACGCAGATGGTGCGCAAGGAGGGAGGGACCCACAAGATGTGTTCCCTGGCGACGGACGGGGTGGAGGTTGTTTTTCCTATTCCGACGGCTGCGGCGGAGAGGCGGATCGTACAGGAAGTGTCGGTTCCGGTCGGCCACTACACCCGTTACGAGGTGTTCCCGACCTGCGGGTTGGCTTCTCGCGACAAGCTGATCGGCCAATTCGACGACCCGCGCTATTTCCTGGAGCCGGAGCGGATGAACGCGCAGATACTTTGGTTCGGACGGGGCTACGTCGAATATCGGATTCCGAATTATCTCATCGCCGGGCAGACGCCCCAGGAGATCGAGCTGTCCGTGGAGATCGGCTCGGAGGCTCCTACCATCAACAAGCATTGGCCCTCCGACATTCACTTTTATCTGAACGGAGTTTTCCTCGGGATTTGGACGAGCCCCGGCGACAGCGGAGACGGAAGAGGGCTGCTTAATCCCTCCTGGTGGAAGAACGAACTGAATCAATACGGTTGGCTGAAAATGATCCGGATACGCAAGGACGGAACCTACGTGGACGGACAGAAGGTATCGGAGGTTACGCTGTCGGACGTGCCGCTGTCCCGAAACGATTGGACGATTCGCTTCGAGGTACCCGAGCAGGCCGAGCACGTCGGCGGCTTGACCCTGTACGGCGAAGCGTTCGGCAACTATGCGCAGGATATCGTGTTCAGGGTTTATGAGGAATAGGAAGAGGGAGGACTTAAGCGTCCTCCCTCATATCATTCGAACAAGCGCAGCTCCTCGGCGCGCCTCAAGGCTTGGATTCGGGTCGATACGCCCAGCTTGCCGTATATTCGGCTCAGGTACACCTTGACCGTGCCCTCGGTGAGATGCAGACGCTCCGCGATCTCGCGGTTAGCCGCTCCGCGGACCGCTTCCAGCAGCACGGCGATCTCCTTCCGGCTCAACTGCTCCGGCAGCTCGGCAGCGTGAAGCGGCTTCTCCTTCCGGGGGAAACGGCCGAGGAGGGATTCGATATACGAATCCCACTTGCCTTCCTGCCCGCCGCGGCTCGAATGCTCCTTGAACTGCATGAGCAAGGAACGCATCGGCTCTCCCTCGTCCACGAAGGAGCGAACATAGCCGTTCGCCGAGCCGTATTCGAGGGCTTCCTCCAGATGGGAGAAAGCCAAGCTGCGAAGGCCGCATTGCGCGTTCAGCAGAGCCTGCAGCAAGGCAATATCGACAATGCCCGCGATGCAGCTCTCGCGATGATTCAGTCGGCTAAGCGTTCCGAGCAGGCCTAGAGCCTCCTTCTCCTTGCGCTTCGCTCCAAGGAGCCTTGCATAGGTTACGTATTCCCAATTCTTCGGAAGCGAAGGCTTGTCCTGAGCGGACAACTTAAGCGGGGAGAGCGCCTTCTCGGCCTGGACCGCGTTCCCGTCCCTCAGATGGAGATAAGCACGAAGCGCGTAGAGACAGCTCAGCCATCTCGGTTCCTCCAGCTCTTCCGAGACAAGCTCGATCGTATCGTCAACCGCGGCGAGGGCTTCCTTAACCCGTCCTTCCGCCGATAGATAGCGGGCGTATGCGATGCGGTTCGGAACGAGCAGGCCGGCAATCCGATGCTTGCGGGCGATCGGCTCGATACGCCTCAGCAAGCCGGCGCAGTCCTCCAGCCGATTCCATTCGTAGTAGCCCTCGCCAAGGGACTGCAGAATGTACTGGGTGAACAGCGTTTGTCCCCAGCCATGAGACTCCAGGATCCCGACGATTCGCTTCGCGATCGCTTCCGTCTCGGAATTCTGCATGCCCTTTAAGCCGAAAGCCGTTCTGCGCACGAACGGCTCGTTCGTGTTGTAGTTGAACTTGTATAGCAGAGGGCTTTCGGGCAGCATATCCGGAATCCGGTCGGCATACGAGTACCATTGCTCGTAGTTGCCGGAGGAGAACGCCAGGTTGATTTTCGCAAAGAACAAGCCGCTCTGCATCTCCCGAAGCTCCTCCCCGGGCTCCTCCTCCAGCGTCAATCGCTCCAGCCTTCTCAGTTCTTCCTCGGCCGCATCGAATTGTCCGGTGATGATCAGCGTGAAAGCGTAGAGAAGGGACAGCCCGAAAGGCAGCGCCTCCCGGGGAATTCGGCGCATCCACCGGAGCAGAGTGCCCCATTCTCCTCTCTCCAGCACGGAGGAGATCTGAAGCCCCAGCAATTGCACGGACAATCCTCCCTCATCCCGGCATTCCAGAGAATGCTCGAGCGCCTCCTCCAGCAAGGACCGTCCCGCGAAGTGATTCGCCGCCAGCCGGTGCAGCTCCGGAAGCAGGGTCGGCTCGTCCTTCTCCAGTTGCGACCTTAGGAACGCCGAGAACAGATGATGATAACGGAACCAGCCTTGCGTGTCGTCCAGCGGGATCAGGAACAGGTTGAGCTTCTGCAGCCGTTCCAGCATGTCTCGCCCATCGCCGCCGAGCGTCAGCGCGTCGCAGGACTCCGCGTCCAGGCGTTCGAGGATGGAGGTTCTAAGCAAGAAACGTCGGAGCTCCCGCGGCAGCCCGCTGAACACCTCGTCGAGCAAGTATTGAATCAAGCTCCGGTCGGTTCCTTCGTATTGCTTAAAGAAGCGATCGGGGTCGGAGTGCTCTTTAAGAGTCAAAGCGATCAATTGCAGGCTCGCCGCCCATCCTTCGGTCCATTTCTGAAGCAGGCTCACCCGCTCGTCCGTCAGGCTGAGGCCGGCCGAATCCGTGTAAAACCGGCGGATCTCCTCATCCGTGAACGATAAGTGATCGGGCCTAATGTCGACCAATTGGTCCCGAACCCGCCATTTGGCCGTCGGAAACGGGATCTCGGATCGGCTGGCAACGATGAGGCGGACCTTCTCCGGCAAGCGTTCGATCAGATAGCCTACGCTGTCGTGGATCGAGGCTTCCGTAATGCTATGGTAATCGTCGAGCACGATCGCGATCGGGACTTCTTCCCGCTCTTCCAGCTCTTGAAGAAGAAAGTCCAGGACCGTGTGAATCGTGACATTGGGAAAAGCCCGGAGCAAAGGGTCGATCCGCTCCCCGAGCCCCGGCGTCAGGAGAGGAGCGAGGGAATAAATCGCGTATCGCCAAAATTTCATCAGGTCGTTATCCGTCTCGTCGAGCGAATACCAAGCGACTCCGGCGGAGGCTTGCTCGGCCCACTGGCTGACCAGCGTCGTTTTGCCGAAGCCGGCCGGGGCGCAGATGAAGGCTAACCGTCCCTCGGACGAGCGGTTCAGCCTGTCGAGCAGCCGCTCCCGGCGAACGCCTCCCGCGCGAGGAACGGGCGTCTTGATCTTGGTCTGGAGGATGATTTGGCTTTGCAAAAGTGAGCCCCGCTTTCGTAGATTCTCTTGATTCCAATATAGCGCAATTTAGGGGACGGTGCCGAAAAATATACCAATATAATTAACGAAAGTAAGTCGTTTCGACGCGATCCGTGCGATATCATCCTCTTGAATATAGGGACTCTATAAATCGAGGGATGATTATCAATGAAGATTAGCAGATTAGGTTGGAAAATGGGGATCGGCGCGATGGCGCTGCTGCTGGCGTTGTCCGGTTGGTCGGGCAAGCCGGTCCATGCGGCGTCCGCTTCCTCCGTCGCCTCGCCGTCGTCCGTCTCCATAGGCAGCGATATCTCGGGCCACTGGGCGGAATCGACTCTTCGGGCTTGGATCCAGGAAGGGCTGCTGACCGGCGACGAGCAAGGCCGGGTCGATCCGGACCGCACGATTACGCGCGCCGAGCTTATGACTTTGGCCAATCGGGCGCTTGGCCTGACGGAAGCCGGTCCGATCGCGTTCTCGGACGTGAAGGCGACGGCTTGGTACGCCGATCAGATCGCGATCGCGGTCCAAGCCGGCTATGTCTCCGGCTATTCGGACGGGACCGTTCGTCCGAATCGGACGGTCACCCGGCAGGAGACCGCCGCCATGCTGGCGAGCCTGGCGAAGAAGCCGCTCGGCGCCTACGCGGGGACGGCAGGCGAATCCGTCGGGTTCGCCGATTCTTCCGCCATCGGGACATGGAGCCTTGAAGCGGTTAAGGCGGTGGCGCGGCTTCAGATCATGGGCGGATTCACGGACGGAACGTTCCGGCCGATCAGCCCGATTACGCGAGCCGAAGCGATCGTCGCTTTGGATAGGCTGAAGAAGCTTGCTCCTGTCGCTGAACAGGAAGAGGATAAGGTTTATTCCGAAGCGGGGACCTACGGTCCGGAATCGGGACAGGAGGTTATCTCCGGCGATGTCGCGATTCAGGTCGGCGGAGTTACGCTTAGGAACGTTACGATCAAAGGCGATCTGACGCTAACCAAGGAAGTCGGCGAAGGCGACGTCACGCTGGATCATGTCACCATAGAGGGGGAGACCTTCGTCTATGGCGGCGGCGCCAACAGCGTTCACTTCATCGACTCGATTATCGCTTCGCTGCTCGTGAACAAAGAGGGAAGCAGCATTCGGATTCTCGCGCAAGGCACGAGCCAAATCGCTTCGGCCGAGTTCCGCAGCATGGCGACGTTCGTCGTCGAAACCGGAGCCAAGGTAGAGACGTTTATCGTCCGCGCGGTCGTCAAGGTGACCGGGCAAGGGGTTATCGTCAACGCCCGCCTGTACGTATCGGGGATTTCGTTCGATTCTAAGCCGCAGAACATCGAGGCTGCGGACGGCATTCAGTATTTCATCGGTACGGTGATTCCCGGCGGTAGTAGCGGCGGCGGTCCTGTCATCGATGCCGCTCCGACCGTTACCGGAGTCGTGTACGGCAAGACGTATACCTCCGCGGTTACGCCGGCCAGCGCCGACGCGGATATCGCCAGCGTCACCCTTGCGAAGGACGGCGCGACGGTAGCAGGCTACAAGCTCGGCGACGAGATTGCAGAGAACGGCAGCTACGTACTGACGGTGACCGACTTGGGTCGCAACAGCACAGTGGTGAGCTTCATCGTAAACATCCCGGCTCCGGACCTGGCTCCTGTTGTTACCGGAGTCGAGAATGGTAAGACCTACACGGTTGCAGTAACGCCGTCTAGCTCGGACGAAGATATCGCGAGCGTCGAGCTGACGAAGGACGAGGCAATCGTGGAAGGCTACGAGCTGGGCGACGAGATCTCGGAGAATGGCAGCTATGTGCTTACGGTAACTGACTTGGGCGGTCATGCCACGGTGGTGAGCTTCATCGTAAATATCCCGCCGCCGGATTTGGCTCCAGTTATTGCCGGAGTCGAAGACGGAGAAACCTACACGGTTGCAGTAACTCCGACTAGCGCGGACGAAGATATCGCGAGCGTCGAGCTGACGAAGGACGAGGCAATCGTCGATGGCTACGAGCTGGGCGACCTAATCTCGGAGAATGGCAGCTATGTGCTTACGGTAACTGACTTGGGCGGTCATGCCACGGTGGTGAGCTTCATCGTAAATATCCCGCAGCCGGATTTGGCTCCAGTTATTGCCGGAGTCGAAGACGGAGAAACCTACACGGTTGCAGTAACTCCGACTAGCGCGGACGAAGATATCGCGAGCGTCGAGCTGACGAAGGACGAGGCAATCGTTGAAGGTTACGAGCTGGGCGACCTAATCTCGGAGAATGGCAACTTCGAGCTTACGGTAACTGACTTGGGCGGTCATTCGACGGTGGTGAGCTTTATCGTGAACATCCCGCCACCGGACCTGGCGCCCGTTATCACCGGGGTCGAAGATGGAAAGACCTACACTGTCGCGGTAATTCCGACTAGCTCGGACGAAGATATCGCGAGCGTCGAGCTGACGAAGGACGAGGCAATCGTCGAAGGTTACGAGCTGGGCGACGAGATCTCGGAGAACGGCGACTACGTACTGACAGTATCCGACAAGGGGAACCACAGTACGGTCGTAAGCTTCGAGCTCGATCTTCCGGTACAGATCATCCCGGATCTCGCTTCTATCAGGATGGAAGATGCGGAGCTCACCCTTGACATTCATGTCACGAATACGGGCGACACTATCGACAACGTGATTAACGGGGTCCGAGTGAACGTTCCGAACTTCGATGGAGATACGATCAGCGGCTCTTATAACGATGGTAACGACTATTTCACCTTGCACCGAGTGGGCGAAAGCGACGATTTCGTCGGATATTTCCCTGAGGTTTATGATTGGGAAACAGGCCAGATCGTAAACTACCCCTATACTCTATCACAAGGATGGGACACCTTCGTTGGCTATGGGATCTACCTGGGGCAGTTTACCGATCCGAAGAACGTAAAGGTCAATGTTTGGATCGCGGATGCCGATGCACCGGAAGAAGAGAACGCCTTGTACCGGATGCGAGAAATCGATATCCCGCTGGAGGCGAACTACATCGGACCTCTCTCCGACTTGGAGGTCATCTCCACGACAAGCGATAGCGTAACCATCGGATTCACTTACCCTACTGGGGCAAGCGGCTTAGTAGTCGGATATGGTGCCGATGTTCCGGTTGACGAGGATTCTCCTTGGAGTCATTACACCTATCCGGATTTGGAAGAAGGAGTTTTGGACGATGTGACGGGCAAGTGGACGCTGGAGCTATGGCCTTCATTTGCCAGGGGCGCGACCGTCCATTTGCAGATGGAGGTTTACGGAGGCAAGTATGACGGGGTGTCGAATGTCGTTCTGGTAGACATGGCGCCAGCCATAGAAGGCGTCTACGACGGCGAGGTTTTCTCGTATGCCGTAACGCCGTATCTATACGGCGAGAACGACGTAGAGTCGGTCACGTTAACCAAGGATGACATTGTCGTCCCAGATTACGAGCTCGGCACGCAGCTAAGCGAGAACGGCGAGTACGTACTGACCGTCACGGATGCTGGCGGGAATACGACGACAATACGATTCACGATAATCGTTGCGCCGCTGTCATAAATTCATAAAGGCTGTCCCATCCGCCTGTGTGCGGAGAAGGGGCAGCCTTCTTTTATTAGGTGCCCCCAGATTATCGCTATATTTTCTAGACACTCAATAATAGCAAGGGAGCCATTCTTACTACCCTTGATTAACGTTTTGGATTTAAGCACCTATTCAAAGTGGCTGATGAAGCCACCGACATAGCCGGTGGTTTCCAGATTGTCGAGAAACCCACCATCTTGAATACACTCAGGGTTCGGCTAACGGACATTCGTGACTCTTAAACACTGATTTATAGCCTTCTGAAAATGTAACGGACATGTAGTCCGTTAGCCTACGGAGATGGCCTTAAAAAGGGGTTTTTACCCATCTAAGGGTTTCCTATGTCCGTTAAAATTTTTAAAAGGCCATATCGCCGTTTTAACGGACTGTAGGTCCGTTAGAACGGCGGCTAACCTGCTTGAAGGCGGGGTGAATCCTATTTACCAGCCTCGAGCGTCCCTTTAATGCCATCGATTTAGTTTGTGTACAAAGCGTTCTATTTCCGAGGCTATGGAGGAAGGAGTCACTCAAAGCTATGAACCTTGCTCCAGCTTGCTCCGCCGTCTCCCGAAGTGTACAGGACGGCCGACTTTTCGGAGTCGTTCGCGAGGAGCCAGACGTGCTTCGCGTCCGTCGCGCCGATAAGGCCTTCGCCGTAGCCCGGGAACTCCTGCTTGCTAGGCGTCCAGCTGCGCCCTCCGTCCGTCGTCGTCATGATTGTCTTTGGAGCGTCGCATGCGGGGCAATCTCCGCCCATGAAGGCCGTGGACGGATTGACCACATACAGCTGACCCGGGCGCGAGCCCGTTCCTTCGGAGTTCGCCTTGTCGTCCACCGAGAAGCCTGGAGCGGGACCGGCTCCGGCCGTATTCTTCGCGACCGCCGGAAGCCAGGTTTTCCCTCCGTCTTCGGTGTGGAACAAGCTGTACGAGGTTTGGGACATGCCCGAATCCCCGACGAGCTCGATCCAGGCGTCGTTCTTGCCCGTGGAGCGAATGATGGCGTTCGTCGGCTCGACCTCCGTGGCGCGGCTCATGACGGTCTCCCACGTCTTCCCTCCGTCCGCGCTATGGAGGAACGCGAACTTCCCGCTGCTTGTTTGCACGGCCCAGCCGTTGTTAAGGTCATGGAAATACGCGTCTCCGACCAGGTTCTCCGGCGTCTTCAACTGAATCCAAGTCGCTCCCCCGTCCTTCGACCGCGCGTTGCCGATAAAGGCGTCGTTGTCGTTCAGGAAGTGAAGGAAGCCGCGGTTCGGCACGACGCCTACCTCGCTCCAGCTATCCCCGCCGTCCGTCGAACGGATCAGCTGAAGTCCCTTGGAGCTTCCGATGTCCAGCGTCGCCCACACTTTCTTGTCGTTCAGCGCGAACAGCTGGACGACCGGATAAGGCTTCGAATACTGCGCCCGCCAGCTCTTGCCGCCGTCGTCGGTTCGGGCGATCCAGCCGTCGCCGCCCGCCCAGCCGATCTTCTCGTCCGCCAGCCGGAGGGCTGTCGCCTGCGCCATCGAGACCGCGGGAGCTTCGGAAGAAGCGGGAGCCGTCGAAGCCGGAGGAACGGAAGGAGCGGCCGAAGGGGAGGACGAGGGAGACGAGCCCGCGGAAGGAGAGCCGGAGGGCGAAGGTTCGCCGCCGCTCGAGTTCGAGCTTGAGCTCGAGCCCGAGCCCGTGCATCCGGATAGTATCAGCAGGGAAGCAAGCAGCAGAAGCAAGCCGCCTCGGAGAGTTGATTTTCGCAAAATCATGATCGAGCACCGCCTTTGCAAGATGTCGTTTTTCGTGTGCGCATATCGATTAGACGTTCGGGATTCGCAGCAGGTTGCTAGCGATAGAAATACGGAAGCGGTGCAGCAAAGCGTCGTATATCAAATTTACCCAAGAGGCTTAATGGATATCGATGGAGGAGCGTTTTCCATATTTAAGGTAATTAATTTGTCCACTGGATTAATCTGTGCTAGGATAGGGGGAAAAGGCTCCGAGAGGGTGCGGCATGCCCGGATTAAAAGGAAATCAGCAACTGCTCAAAGAGATCAATAGCGCCGCCATCCTGAGCGTGCTCCATCGTCATGGGATGCTGTCGAGGACGGAACTGGCCGCGATGACCAAGCTGAGCGCGACGACGGTGTCTTCGCTGGTCGAAGAGCTGCTCGCCGCTCGCATGGTGGAGGAGGTAGGAGAGAGGCCGGCCTCCGGAGCGGGCAGGCGCGCGATCGCTCTGCGGATTAACCGTAGAGGCGGGTACGTCGTGGGTTTATCCTTAAGCAACGAAAGGCTTGCTTATTCCATGATGGATTTGCGCGGAGGCCGCCTTGCCGGCTTCCGAAGCGGGATAGGGACGGGGAACGAAGAGATCGCGCGAATGATTCGCGAAGCGATCCTTCATTGCGAGGACAAGGCTCGGGAGCTGGAAGCCGGGGAAATGAAGGGCATCGGCATATCGGCTCCGGGGATCGTCGACGAAGCGGGAGAGACGCTGACGTATTCCGTTCATTTGAAGCTTAGCGAGCTTCGGCTAAGATCCATGCTGGAAGAGCGTTACCCGGGGATTCCGATCCGGATCTTGAACGATTCCAACGCGGCTGCTTTCGCGGAGTATTATGACGGCGCAGGTAAGGGCAAGAACCATCTGCTGTATCTTTATTTCGGCGGAGGAGTCGGTTCGGGCTTGATTCTGAACGGGCAGATCTTCGGGGGCTATAAGGGCGGAGCGGGGGAGATCGGGCACATTCCCCTTATTCGCGGCGGCAAGCTCTGCTCCTGCGGCAAGCGCGGCTGCATCGAGACCGAGCTCGCTTCCCCGGTCGTTCTGGAGGAAGGCAAGAAGGAAGCGCGGTCGCTCGGGCTGCCGGTTCCGGAATCGGCAGAGGAGGTCGTCGCCCGTTATGAGGCTTCGGGGGGAACGGGAGAATTCCGGGAGCTGTTCGAGCGGCTCGCCCCTCTGGCCGCGCAGACGATCGCGATCGCGGTCAATCTTATCAGCCCGGAGGTCGTTGCGCTCGCGGGTTGGCCGAACGGCTCTTCGCTGTTCATGCGGCGAATAGGGGAAGAGCTCGAGAGGGCGCCGTTCGCGGTTCCGCTGTCGAACGACCGCCTTCTCCTTGCCTCGCATGGGGAAGAGGGACCGCTGCATGGAGCGGCGGCTTTGATGCTTAAGCAGATTTTCGGAATGCCCCGTCTTAACTGACAGAGGGAACGAATGAGGAGGAACGGGACCATGTTGACGCAAGCTTACGCCGGAATCGATCTGGGCGGAACCAAGATTCTCGCGGTAATCGTAGATGAAGAAGGAAAGGTGCTGGCGTCCGAGGAACGGGCGACCGAAGCGTCCAGAGGTCCCGAGGCGATCATCGCCACGATGGCGGATATGGTGACCGCTCTTGCCCAAGGCAACTATTCGCTGCTCGGAGCCGGAGTGGCGACGGCGGGGACGCTCGATCCGGACACCGGAATGGTCGAGTACGCGTCGAACCTGGGCTGGACGAACGTGCCGCTCGGCGGCGAGTTGGAGCGCCTGCTCGGCGTGAAGGTCACCGTCGACAACGACGCGAACGCGGCGGCGGTCGGCGAATGGAAGGCCGGGGCCGGCATCGGCTCGCGCAACTGCGTATTTATTACCGTCTCGACGGGGATCGGAAGCGGCGTCATCTGCGACGGCAAGCTGATGCGCGGACGCAATGCGAGCGCGGCGGAGCTCGGCCACATCACGATCGACTGGCAGGGGCCGAAGTGCCTGTGCGGCAACGCCGGCTGCCTGGAGCTGTACGCGTCCGGCACCGCGATCGGCCGCGAGGCGTCGAAGGCCGCGGCGGCCGATCCGGCCCGCGGCAAGAAGCTGATCGAGCTCGCCGGCGGGGACGCCGCGAGGATCAATTCGCGGCATGTCGGCGATGCGGCCAAGCAGGGCGACGAGCTCGCGCAGGAGGTTCTGCGCAGTGCGGGGCGCGCGCTGGGCGCGGGAATCGTGAGCGCGATCCACATCGCGAATCCGGAGGTCGTTATTCTTGGCGGAGGGGCCTCTCATATCGGCGAGCCGTTGCTCGGGCCGATGCACGAGTATTTGGAGGCGCATGCCATCGAGCCGATGAGACGCGGCGTGAAGTTCGTCTCTCCGAAGCTCGGCGCGCAAGCCGGCGCGATCGGCGCGGCTCTTATGCTTCGTTCGTACTGATATCCTTAATCGCAGAGCCCCTTCGCGGGCTTTTTTTTACGGCTCGATTCAAGATGGACATGGATAACTTTACCTGGGTACAATAGGAAAGGCGAAGGGAGGATGTCCAATGCCGGAAGAGCTGCAGCCGGACCAAGAAAGTCCGGATCGCAACGTGTTGGTCGTGTGGTTATCGGCCATCCAAAGAAAATTCGACCCGCCGTTGGAGAAGGCTCGCGACCGGTACAGCGAACCCCAGGGTTGGGTCGGCATATGGCTATTGCGGTCTCTGTTCGGAGCCAAGTACGAGAAGATGTCCGAAGAAGGCGCATCGGGCATCCTGAACGCCCTCTCCGGCATTTGGCAGAAAGTCGTTACGGTTTTGTTGCTTATAGGAGCCATATCCGCCCATTCCGCGTTCGACTTCCATTTGCCGATATGGGGATCGTTGTTGGCGTACGCGCCGGTCGCGTTATCCTTGATTATTTCTTTGTATGCCAATCTGGCGCGCATGCTTACGTTAACGGATCCTTATTTTAACTCCAATGCGTACAAGCTCTTTAGAAAACAAGAGTATCTGATGTTTCTTCCCTACTTTAGGGAGACGAAGCTCACCTTTAAAGACGTCAAGGAGCTTGTTCACCTGATGTACCGGGAGAACGCCTTGGACGTCGTCGTTGCCGAGCATGAAAAGCTGCATGAAAAATCGGACAAGCTTATCGAGCATTATGAGAAGACGCAAGATCAGCTAGCCCGGCAATTGAAAAAAGCGGAAGAAGACATCGATAAACTGAAGGAATATAGCGGCAAGCTTTTACGGTTATCCAAAGCAAACGAAGAAGGATTCAATTCGGCGATCAGCACGCTGTATCGGCTGCGATCCGGCGATTCCTTATTCGGATACGGAGACCTTCGGGTCGTCTCCGACTTCTCGTTGTTCGAATATGAAGATCCCTATCTGATTCGAGTTTGCGAACAAGGAACGACGGAGACGCCAAGCCGGATCGACATTCACGATCCCGACTATCAGCATTACTCGTCCGTTAAGCTGGTACGAGGTTCCAATACTATCGAATATGCAACCAGCGATAGAGAAGGGAGAACGGTAGCAAGTTATTGGATCGAGCTTCCTTCCAAGAGAGTCCTTGTTTACAACTTTCACTATGACTCCACATTCAAGGGAATGAATGATATAATCAATACGAAAGAAATGTATCGTTATATTAGGGGAATTTGTATCCTATTAGAAGACCGAGGACTTATCGATAGAGGAGGGACTCTTCATGGCTCGATTTAAAGAACGCCGGCTTAATGGACTCGTAGCAAGCAGCGAACGCCTGCAAGCCATCAGCAAGGAGATCGAAGAGCTTGAGAAGAGGCATTCGCTTAGCGCATTCGCGATCATGGCGATCGAAGAGTCCCGGACCAAGGAACTCAAAGAGGATTTCGAACAATCGCTCTCGAAGCAGGAGAGCAATATTCGACGGTTAATCAATATCGGCATCGTTGGATAATAGAGACTTTCAAGGAGCCGGACAGGCTCCTTTTTTACGTTTAGATCGAATAGAATAGGCAACACTACTGCTATTAGCAATTAGGGGCTGATAGCGTTGAAGGATTCCAAGGGCAAAGTGGTTCGAGGAAGATTCCGGTTAGGAGAGAATGCTTTCCCGACCTCCAAAGAGAAAAGAGAAACCGTCGAGCGCGAAATGGACGCGATTTTCAAAAACTACGAAAAGAAAAACAAAGAGGAAAAGAGGCGCCTGTAGGACGCCTGCCCGGGAATCCGAGCGAGACTTCTCGCCGGGTTCTTTTTTTTCGGCTAAGATAGGATTTTTGGGAGCTCTCGATCGTGTTATAGATAGGTGGTGATCAGATGGACAACTTTTCCCCGGAGCAAACGGGCGCTTTCGCGGAGCTGTACGGGCGCAATGCGGACACGGTCTACAGGCTGTGCTATCTCCTCCTCCGGAATTCGGCGGACGCGGACGATGCGGTTCAGTCGATTTTTCTGAAGGTGCTGAAGGATAACCGGACGTTCAACGACCGGGAGCATGAGCGGGCATGGCTGATCGTCGCCGCGAAAAACCACTGCAAGGATATGCTGAAAAGCTGGTGGAGATCCCGAAGGGTAGACGTGAAGGAGCTGCCGGAGGCGAAGCATTGGGACGATCGCGAGCAAAGCGAGCTGCTGTCCAAGCTGCTTTTGCTGCCCGAGAAATACAAGACGGTTTTGTATCTGTACTATTACGAGGGGTATTCCGTCCGAGAGCTGGCCGGCCTTCTGAAGCGCAAGGAAAGCACGATTCAAACGCAGCTGGCCAAGGGGCGCGAACGCCTTCGCCAAGAGATCGGAGGGGATTGGATTGGAAGAACGCGATCTGAAGGGACTGTTTGAAGCGTTGACGCCGACGGAGGAGCACAAGGAGAAGCTGCTCTCCCGAATAACGGCCAAGAGCAGGAACGATCGCAGAAGCGTCGGACGTCCTCTTAAGCCTGTTTTTCTGGCCGCAGCGGCGATCGTTTGCCTGTTCGCCACGTCGGCTTACTCGGCGGCTTACCTCGGGCTGGACGCGAAATGGCTGAAGTACCTGGGCTTGTCGGGCGGCGAACAGGAGCGATATCTGGCTAACGGAGCCTATGTCGTCGACAAGACCGTATCCAACGAGAACGGAACGCTCGTCGTCAAGCAGATCATGGGCGACAGCAACCTGCTTTATATCCTGATGGATTTTGTTGCTCCCGAAGGAATGGTCCTGGACAAGGCGAGATACCGATTCCACGGATCTTTGGACACGGAAGGGCTCGACTCTTACGGCTCCGGCTTCGACCTGCTGGAGGATGACGATCCGAGGGACAACAAGATCAGCCTGGTCATGAGCTTATCGACGAATCGCATTCAAGCGGGGCAAGAGGCGGATCTGACCATAGAGAATTTGGAGGAGGCCGATCCCTATCCGGACGAGTACGAGAAGATTCTGACGGGCAAGTGGCAGACGTCGTTCAAGCTGGATTATAAGGATTATTCGAAGCGGTACGAGGCTAACCGGGCGATCGAGATGTACGGGCGTAAGGCGACGCTTGAAGCGCTCTCGGTCTCTCCGATCTCGATAACCGTATTCGTCCGCAGCGATTCGATAGAGGAGATTTGGGAGGCGGCAAGGCGATCAGGAGGACAAACGGGTCCGGACGGCCGTTCTTCCGATGACTTCCCGATCACGATCCATTATAAGAACGGAACGTCGGAGACGACGACTATCTTCGCGGGCATGGCGCAAGGGCATCCAACTCTTGGCGACATCATGATAGTCAAGCCGTTCCTGCCGATTATCGATCCTCGGCGGATCGAATCGCTCGAATTCTTCGGCGCGGTCGTTCCGGTCGGGGGCTAGACGGATCGCCGATCTGTGATATAATTCAATCCATTGTCCGCAGAAGACGGACCGCGGTTCGTAAACATCCCGCGTTATCAAAACTAGGAGGGTTATTCGGCATGTTTAATTTCCTTTGGGGCGTGCTGTTCGTCATCGTCAACTTCGCCCTGTTCCTGGCCTGCTACCGCATGCTGGGCAAAAACGGCTTGTACGCCTGGATCGGAGCCGCGACGGTTCTGGCCAACGTTCAGGTGGTCAAGAGCATCGAGATGTTCGGCATCGCGATGACCCTTGGCAACACGATTTACACGACCATCTATCTCACGTCCGACTTGCTGAACGAGAAATACGGCGAGAAGGAAGCGAGGAAGGCGGTATGGTTCGGTTTCTTCACGATGCTGATGTCGCTGATCATGATGCAGATGGTGCTCAAGTTCGAGCCCGGCGCGGAGGACTTCTCCCAGGAGTCGCTCGAGACGATCTTCGGCCTGATGCCGAGAATCGCGCTCGGAAGCTTGGCGGCTTACTTTATCAGCCAATTCCTCGACGTCAAGATATTCAGCAAGCTGAAGCAGGCCTTTCCCGGACGCGGGCAGCTGTGGATCCGCAACAACGGCAGCACCGCCCTAAGCCAGTTGGTCGATACGCTCGTCTTCACCTCGATCGCCTTCATCGGCGAGTACTCGTGGACGGTATGGTGCGAGATCGCCCTGACGACCTACGTGCTTAAGTTCGTGATCTCGGTCGCTTCCACGCCGATCATTTATATCGCGAGAAGCTTCAAGTTCAAAGAAGAGTCGTAAGCAAGAGCAGCGCCCCGAGCCGCATCGACAGCGGACCTCGGGGCGTTCGGCGTTCTTGCGGCGGTATTAAAGCAGGGAGACGACGGCTCGCCCTCTCGCCTGCCCCTGCAGAATGCGGCGCAGCTCGCCCGGAAGCTCGTCCAGGACGATGCGATGCGTGATAAGTTCGGCCAGCGGTCCGGGCTTCCACTCTTCCCCGAGCCTCTTCCATACCGCGAGCCGTTTGTCCATCGGGCACTGCACCGAATCGATGCCGAGCAGGCTGACGCCGCGAAGAATAAACGGCATGACGCTGCCCTCGAACGAGGCGCCTCCCGTCAAGCCGCTGAGCGCGATCGCTCCTCCGTAGCGGATCGTCCCGAGCAGGGAGGGCAGGTAGCTCCCTCCGACCGGATCCACCGCGGCCGCCCACTTCTCGGAGCCGAGCGGCCGCCCGTTAGGAAGCAGGAGCTCCTCGGGCGAGACGACCTCGGCCGCTCCGAGCTCCTTCAGGAAGCCGGCTTCCTCGCTCTTGCGGGTGCTGGCGACGACCGTATACCCGGATCGCGCGAGCAGCGCGACCGCCCAGCTTCCGACGCCGCCGGTCGCTCCGCCGACCAGAACGGGGCCTTGGCCCGCGCGAAGGCCGTTCTCCTCCAGGCGAAGGATGGAGAGCGCCGCAGTGAAGCCAGCGGTTCCGAGCGCCATGGCTTCGAAGGCGGTCAATCCCTTCGGCAACGGAACGACCCAATCCGCCGGCACCCGGGCCATCTGGCTGAAGCCGCCGGGATGGGACACGCCGAGGCCGTAGCCCGTGACGAGTACTTCGTCCTCCTCGCGAAACCGCGAATCCGAAGAAGCGATTACGGTGCCCGCCAGGTCGATGCCGGGGATGTGCGGGTAGCCGCGGACGACTTTGCCGTCCGGGACGCTGGCCAGTCCATCCTTGTAGTTTACTCCGGAGTAGGCGACCCTTATGGTGACCTCGCCTTCCGGGAGCTGATCGGGACGATACTCCCGAACCTCCGATGTCAGCGCGGAGTCCTGCCAATCGATCGTTAAGGCATGATAGCGATCCATCGATAACCGCTCCTCTCTCGTTACTGAAGTCAACCTCATCATACTCTCGCCCGCTCGATTTTCCAAGACAAGCTCCCAATCCTCTTACAGATTGACGGTTGACGAATGAGGATACCGATTCTAAACTTAGCGATGTCACGTAATCTCGGAAAGGCGCCAAGCGCGCCAAAGCAATCGGAGGCTGGACATCGATGTCAACCATGCAGGCTAGCCGTTCGGCGACGGCCGCCACCCTGACGGTAATGCCCGTCCTTCTCGCCATCAGCTTCTCGCACATGATGAACGACTCCATGCAGGCGGTCGTGCCCGCCCTGTACACCGTGCTGGAGCAATCCCTTCACCTCAGCTACGTGCAAGTCGGATGGATCACCTTCGTGCTCAACATGACCTCGTCGGTGCTGCAGCCTGTCGTCGGCTCGTTCACGGATCGCAGCTCGAAGCCCTATCTCATGACGGTCGGCATGACGTTGAGCCTTCTCGGCATGATCGGAATCGCGCTCGCCCCCTCGTTCTGGTTCGTGCTTCTCTCCGCGATGTTCATCGGCTTCGGTTCGGCGATTTTCCACCCGGAAGGGTCCCGGGTGGTTTATCTGGCGGCCGGCAACCGGCGCGGCTTCGCGCAGTCGGTCTATCAGGTCGGAGGCAACACGGGCAGCTCGCTCGCTCCGCTGATGGCGCTTGCGATCTTCGTTCCGCTCGGCCAGCTGGGCGCTCTGTGGGGCTGCTTGTTCGCGGCGGCGGCGATCGCGGCTATGCTCTACTATATTATGCCGTGGTACAAACGGCAGCTGTCGGAGCAAGGGCAGAAGAAGTCGGCGAAGAAAACGGTATCCTCGTCGTTAACCCTTAGCAACAAACAAGTCGCTTGGGCGATGGGACTGCTGGTCTTTATCGTCTTCGGCCGTTCTTGGTACCACACGGGCATCGGCAATTACTACCAGTTCTTCATGATCGATCACTACGGGGCGTCGCCCAGCGAGGCGCAAATTCCGGTCTTTATCTTCCTGATCACCGGCGTGCTGGGTACTTACTTCGGAGGAGTCTTCGCGGATCGGATCGGCCTTAAGAAAATGATCGTGCTCTCCATCGCGGGGGCGATTCCGTTCGCGCTGTCCCTCCCCTATCTGCCGCTGGCATGGGCTTATCTGGATATCGCGGTTCTCGGCTTCATCCTGCTGTCGGGCTTCTCGGTAGCCGTCGTCTACGCTCAACACCTGATGCCTTCCAAGGTCGGGCTCGCTTCCGGCTTGACGACGGGGCTGGCCTTCGGCATGGGAGCGATCGGGGCCGTCGTGCTGGGCAAAGCCGCGGACATCGTCGGCATGACGGACGTGATGAGGAGCATCGCTTTTCTCCCGTTCATCGGGCTGCTTGCGCTGCTGCTTCCGTCCGACAGGAAGAAGCAGGCATAGGGACGATAAAGACGCCGTATCGCCGAAGCGCCTCGAGTTTGCCTGTTTAGGCGGATTCGGGGCGTTTTTTCAATAGATTTTGGAATAGGATAATCTGTCGGAATGAGCTATAATTAAATCAATACGTTGCGCTGCGCTTGCAGGCATTCGGGAATGGAGGACGGTTCGATGAGGAACGATAAATGCGCGACGGCGTCGATCGCGACACCCAGGTGGTTCGGCTATGCTTTGCAGTCGCTTGTCTATCTGGCTCATCACGTCGAGAACGACGTCCGTTGTCCAAGCGGAGAGATCGCCAATAAAGTAAGCACGGAAGCCACTCTGATGCGGAGAATTCTGGCGAGACTCGCCAAAGCGAATATCGTGGAAGCGCGGGAAGGCCGCGACGGCGGCTACTACCTGCGCAAGTCCCCGGAGTCGATCACGCTGGCCGAGGTGTACAGGGCCCTGGAGATGTCGGAGCCGCTCTGCACGGGGATGATGGATACGGCGAACGGGGTTATCGGCACGGATATTAAAGACGCGTTCGGCACGATCATGAGAGAAACCGAACAGATGATGATGGAGTTCCTGGAGAAGAAGACGATCGCCGATCTCGTGCATAAGGTGTATGCCGAGTGCAAGGAACGCGAGCAGGTTGTCATCGAGTCCTAAGGGACTCTTTTTTATTGCGATAACACGGTCGAAATGGTGCATTTTTCTTTGGTAGCGCTTAAAAAGTGTTTAGACGGTGAAAAGTAAGTAACTGTCATTGACAAAGGAACTAGTGCCGTTTTATACTGTGAACAGTTGTAACACAGTTGATGAGAGAGGAAGCCAATCGCGAGGTATACAAATATCGATTTAACTGTGTTATTGATTAACACAATTTTACATGGAATTCATAGGAGGAATTTACAACATGGCAAACGTACTGTTCGTCAAAGCGAATAACCGTCCTTCCGAGCAAGCCGTCAGCGTAAAGCTGTACGACGCGTTCGTTAACGCTTATAAGGCCAACAACCCGAACGACACGATCACGGAACTGGATCTGTTCGCGGCGAATCTCCCCTACTACGACAACGACATGATGACCGGCCTGTACAAGCAGGCGAACGGAATCGAGGCGACTGCCGAAGAGAAGAAGCTGGCCGACCTTGCCAACGGCTACCTGGAGCAATTCCTGGCGGCGGACAAAGTCGTCTTCGCGTTCCCGCTGTGGAACTTCACGATCCCGGCTCAGCTTCTGACTTACCTGTTCTACCTGAACCAAGCGGGCAAGACGTTCAAGTACACGGCGGAAGGTCCGGTCGGCTTGGCCGGCGGCAAGAAGGTCGTGATCCTGAACGCTCGCGGCGGCGTATACTCCGATGGCCCGATGGCTCAGCTCGAGATGTCGGTCAACTACGTGAAGAACACGCTCGGCTTCTGGGGCATCACGGACGTCGAGACGGTTATCGTCGAAGGCCATAACCAGTTCCAAGACCGCGCTCAACAAATCATCGAGGAAGGCGTCGCTCAAGCGGCTAAGGTCGCGGGCGGCTTCTGATCTCGAATCATATAGATGCAAGAACCCGACGTCGGCGGCTGGCCGGCGTCGGGTTTTTGTCATAGTAATGGAAATAGCAGCCCTGGATACAGGGGAATCTTGGCTTATTGCGGGTTACGCATGCCGCGGGTAAGATTGATTTGTCTCATAAAAAGCTTGGATACGCTCATTGCGCCGAGAGCGGTCGCCGGTTAAGCTGATGGAAAACGCCTAATATGTAAACGGTTACGGAATAGAGGGGGAGGAACGGCGATGCTTGTACTGATCGTGGACGACGAGCTCGAGATTCGGGAAGGGCTTCGCGCGAATTTTCCCTGGGAGGATTACGGAATCGAAGAGGCGATAACCGCCGACGACGGAGACACGGGTCTGGCCGCCGCGCTCAAGCGCCGTCCCGACCTTATCGTGACGGATATCCGCATGAAGCGCATGTCCGGCCTGGAGCTCATCGAGAAGCTGTCGGCCGAGAGGCCGGAGGATTGGAAGTCGATCGTCGTCAGCGGGTACGACGATTACGAGATCGTTCGCCAAGCGATGAGGCTCGGCGCGATGGACTATATCCTGAAGCCGATCAACACGGCCGAGCTCGGCGAGATCGTTAGACGAATGGTCGATCAGTTGGAGAAGGAACGAATGGACCGGGAGCATCGGCAGCTCTTAAGCAGACAGGTGGAGAGCGCCCTGCCCAAGATGCGCGACGAGCTGTTGCGGGAGCTTCTCGAGATTCCGTACAATCCGTATCGCGAGACGAGGATCAGGCATCGGTTGACCACGCTTCAGCTGGATTGGGTGCTGAAGAAGAAGCTGGCCGTGCTGGCCATCGAGGTCGACGATATGAAGGCCATCGAGAACCGGGAAGGCTCCAGGCGGGAGAAGGAGCTGATTCTGTACGGCATCGGCAATGTCGTGAAGCAGACGCTGGAGGAGGACTGCTCCCTTCGGTCCGCGCTGTATCCGGATTCCAAGAATCGCTGGATCGTCGTCGCGGAATGCCGGGATTCCGGACAGCTGGAGGAACACCGGGAGCTCGGAGCGCTCTGCATCCGCCGAATCAATCAATTCGTGAAGGTGAACGTGAGCGCCGCCGTCTGCTCGGCTCCCGATTACGCGAGCGGGCTTCACGCGATGTATTCGGAGACGGAGGACATCCTGGAGCAGAAGGCGGTGTACGGCGGCAATCGGCTGCTGACAAGCCTTGGCTGGGAGAGCGCGACGGAGAAGCAGAATCCTTCGATCCGGCAGCCGGAAGAAGTACTCGACCTTATCCGCTACGGGACCGACGAGGACATCCGGGCCGCGATGGATCGTTTCGTGGAGATGGTCCAGTCGTGGGGAATGGCGCATATCCGCGACATTCAGCAGGGGATCTTCGAATGGCTGCTGGACTTGTTCAAGAAGGCCGCGGCGATCGGCTGGACGGAACGCGGCTGGGAGCGCAATCCGATGCTCGTCTGGGAGAGCCTCGAACAGTTCGACACGATGGAGTCGCTGCGCGATCGGAGCGAGAAGTATTTGCTGGACATGGCGGGCGATTTCCGCAAGCATGCCGCGTCCCCGAGCCAAATCACGCAAGAAGCCGACCGCTATATCCGCAAGCATTACGCGGAGTGCCTTACGCTGCCGAGCGTCGCCGCCGAGGTCCATGTGACCCCGGTATGGCTGAGCAAGCTGTTCAAGAAAGAAATGCGCAAGACGTTCCTCGAGCATCTGACCGATATTCGGATGGAGCACGCGAAGAAGATGCTGGCGGACGTCCGATACAAGATCTACGAGGTGTCGTCCGGCGTCGGCTACAAGGATCCGGTTCACTTCACGAAGCTGTTCAAGAAGCAGCTCGGCCTCACTCCGAAGGAATACCGGAAGCTGCAGGGGATCTCCGATGAATAAGCGGGTCTCGCTTCGGCTGGCGTCGTCGTTCCGCAATCGGATGATACTGATCTTTTTCATGATCATTATCGTCCCTTTTTTATTGTTCGCGTACTATGCGCACATCAAGTCCATCGAGGGGATCTCGAACGCGAACCTGTCGATGACGAACAATTACTTGCTCCAAGCGCGGAAGAACTTCGAGATCTACTTGAACGCGCTGAACGACCAGGTGAACGAGCTGATCGGCAACAAGACGCTTCAGGACCTGCTCGAGACTCCGCCGGCCAATTCCTCGGAGGCGGACATCGCGACGGTGAACCTGCTTACCGTCATCTACCAGAAGTCGGCCCAGATCGACGCCTTCCGGGTCCGGGTCTATCCGATCGATCCTTCGAAATATCCGGACTACATGAGCACGATCGGAGAACCGGCAGCCGTTGCCCGGGAAGAATGGTTCCTTCATTCCGTCGCCACGGTCAGTCCGACCTGGCAGCTGTTCATGCCGGAGAAGGGCAAGCAGGACCGGCCGGTGCTTACCTACATCAAGCGGTTCTCGGGCTTGTACGACCAGAAGCTGAGAGGACTCATCGCGACCGACTTGACGGAGGATCAACTGAAACGATATTTGTCGCCTACGGGACAGCTGATCGAGCAGAGAATCCTGCTTCTCGAGAATACCGGCAAGGTACTGTTCGATTCCTCCGAGAACGAATGGACGGGCGGAGGCTTTCCTTCCTCGCGCCTGGTAAAGGACATCGGGCAGGAGCGGCAGGGCTCGCGAACGATCTCGCTGGAAGGAGGCAAGTACCTGGCGAGCTACGTCCGGATGGACAGCCAGCCTTGGGCGATCGTGAGCGTTACGCCGCTGAAGGATCTGACGGGGACGATCGACGAGATCAATCGCGTCCTCGTTCTTTTCCTGATCGTCTATCTGCTCTGCTGCATCGGCGTCGTGCTGTATATTACGATGTACTTCACCCAGCCCATCGCCAAGCTTGTCCGGTACATGAGACGGATGGAATCGGGAGACTTTCAATTCAAGCTCCGGGGCTCGTCCCGCAAGGACGAGGTCGGCTGGCTCTACCGCGGCTTCGGCAGCCTGGTGCATAAGATCGAAGGGCTGATCGACCAAGCGTCGAAGGCGGAGCGGCAGAAGAAGGAGCTGGAGTTCCAGGTGCTCAGCCACCAGATCAACCCGCACTTCCTGTACAACACGCTGGAGTCGATCCGCTGGAAAGCGGAGAACCACGGGAGAAGCGACATCGGCGAGATGGTGTCGGCGCTCGGGAATTTGCTCCGGCTTAGCCTGAACCAGGGCAAGGAGATCACGACGCTCGGCCGCGAGATCGAGCAGGTGAAAGCCTACGTGCAGATAGAGCAAGCCCGCATGGGACAGCCGATCCGCATTCTGTATTCCGTGGACGGCGAGCTGAAGGACACGCCTTTCCTGCGTCTCCTGCTGCAGCCGCTCGTCGAGAACGCCATTCAGCACAGCATCCGGGACAACTTCGAGAACGGGAAAATCCTGATCACCGCCTACCGCGACGAATCGGACATCGTCATCGACCTGCTCGACAACGGCAACGGCATCCCGCAAGAGGTGCTGGAGAAGCTCGACCTCGAGGGGCAGACGCAGCTTGCGCCGGGAGGGGAAGGCCCGAAGGGAGTCGGCCTCCGGAACGTGAACGAGAGGCTGAAGCTGTACTTCGGCGAGCCTTACAAGCTGAGCGTCGAGACGAGTCCGGGCCGAGGGACGAAGATCACGCTGCGCCATCCGATTCTGCCGTCCGAGACCGAAATCAAGCCTTAACCGCCTACTTTTTTCGGGAGGAGGCTGCCCCAAGCGCGAGCTTGGCAGGCGGCCTCTTTTTCGTTTTCCCCGCGCCGATCGCCTTATGGACAACAGGCCAAGATGCAACGGCAAAGGATAAGATCCGCTCATGGTATCGCTTACACGCTCCCCTTATCATTAAAGCATCACGAACGACAGAAAGGGAAAATGCCTATGAAACGACACGGCGTCCTCCGCGAACTGATCCAGAATCGACAGCTGCTCGTTATGTTCCTTCCCGTTGCGACGCTTCTCTTTCTCTTCTGCTATCTCCCGCTGTCCGGACTAATCATCCCGTTCAAGGACTTCGACTTCAGCAAGGGGATCTTCGGCAGCGATTGGATGGACCCGCTCTTCAACAACTTCGATTACCTGCTGTCCTCGGACGTCGCCTACCGGGCGATCCGCAACACGGTGCTGCTCAATGCCCTGTTCATCGCGGTCGGCCTTCTCTTCGAGGTGGGCTTCGCCCTCGTCCTCAACGAGCTGCGCAACAAGTACTTCAAGCGAATCACCCAATCGCTGACGTTCCTGCCGTTCTTCATCTCCTGGATCGTCGTCGGCGTGTTCACCTACAACCTGTTGAACTACGACAATGGGGCGATCAACCGGTTTCTGGAGTGGCTGGGCTTCGAGGCGGTCGACTTCTACAGCAACGCCGGCCTGTGGCCCGCCATTCTGGTCATCGCGTTGCGTTGGAAAATGACGGGCTACGGAACGATCATCTACCTGGCCGCGCTGACCTCGATCGATCACTCCTACTACGAGGCGGCATCCATCGACGGGGCATCAAGGTGGCAGCAGATTCGCTACATCAGCCTTCCGATGCTGCGGCCGACGATCATCATTCTGACGCTGCTCGCGATCGGGCGTATCATGAACGCGGACTTCGGCATGTTCTACGCCATGGTCGGAGACGCTTCGCCCCTGTTCCCGACGACGGACGTTATCGACACGCTGGTCTATCGCAGCCTTCGCAAGTCGGGCGACATCGGCATGGCCTCCGCGGCCGGCTTCCTGCAATCGGTCATCGCCTTCGTTCTCGTGCTGGCTAGCAACCATGCCGCCCGCAAGATCGACCGGGATTCCGCCATTTTCTAAAGTCGTACCGCTTACGAGAGAGGAGGCCGCGCTTATGCCGCTAGCCAAGAAGTTTTCGTGGAGCCAAACCGCGCTGATGATCATCGTCGGACTGTTCAGCCTCGCCTGCCTGTTCCCGTTCCTGATGGTCATCTCCGGGTCGCTCAGCACCGAGAAGGACATTGTCAATTACGGCTACTCCCTCCTTCCGAGGAACGTCACCTTCGATTCGTATCGCATTCTCCTGCTCGGCTCCAACCGGATCGTCGATGCTTACGTCATCAGCATTATCGTCACGACCGTCGGCACGGCGCTGTCGATCGTCGTGAACGGCATGGGAGGTTACGTTATGGCCCGCCGGTCGTTCCGCTACCGGAACGTTCTCTCCGTCTACGTCATCATCACGATGCTGTTCAGCGGGGGACTCGTTCCTTGGTATATCATCTGCGTTCGCTATCTCGATCTGAAGGACTCGATCTGGGCGATGATTCTTCCTCCGCTCGCCAACGCCTTCAACATGTTCCTCATCCGCAACTTCATGCAGAGCATCCCGGAGGATTTGTACGAATCGGCCAAAATCGACGGAGCCAGCGAATACCGCATCTTTTTCCGCCTGATCGCCCCGCTCTCCGTTCCCGTCCTCGCCACCGTCGGATTGTTCGTTGCCTTGGGCTACTGGAACGATTGGTTCCTCGGGCTCATGTTCATCGATAAGCAAGAGCTTCAACCGCTTCAACTGCTGCTCAGGGCGCTCATCTCGAACGTCGAATTCCTCAAGAGCTCCAGCAACGCGGCGGCGATGCAGCGAATCGCGCCGGCCATTCCGTCGGAATCGATCAAGATGGCGCTGACCGTCATCACGATCGGGCCTATCGTGTTCCTGTATCCGTTCGTGCAGCGCTACTTCGTCAAGGGCCTCATGGTCGGGGCGGTCAAAGGATAACTATATCAGCCTAGGCTGGATAGTATACAATCGAATGAAGGGGAGAGGTTGACAGATGCCGAAAAAAGGTTCCAAAATGGCGCTCCTGCTCGCCATGGTCATGCTCATAAGCGCGATTCTGGCGGCATGCAGCAACAACGATGGCAATAAAGGCGCGAACGGCGCGAGTCCTTCCGACTCGGGCGCATCGCCTTCCGGCGGCGGAGCATCCGCATCCGAACCGGCCAAGGAGGAAGAGGAAGTGACGCTGAAGTTCTACTTCGGCGGAGACAAGAAGGCCGCGACGGACGAAGTATGGTCCGCGGTCAGCGACTACGTGAAACAGAAGGGCCTCAACGTCAAATTCGACATCAACTTCATCCCGTTCAACGACTTCAAGGACAAGATGCTCGTCATGGCCGCCTCGGGCGACAACTGGGACATGAACTTCGACGGAGATTGGCTCTCCTATAAGCAGATGGCCGCGAAGGGCTCCTACATGGCGCTGAACGATCTGCTGCCGGAGTACGCTCCGAATCTCTACAAGAAGTACCAGGAGCAAGGCACTTTGTCCGCCGCCACGGTTAGCGGGCAGATCGTCGGCCTTCCGTGGACGATGAAGATGAACCAGCGCCAATTCGTCACCTGGCGTTCCGACCTGGCCGACAAGGCGGGCCTGACGATCGCCCCGGACTCGGTCAAGACGATCGAGGACGTCGACAACCTGCTGCGCGAGTTCAAGAAGGCGTACCCGAACGAGAAGCTGAACCGCACGACTCCGCTCGCCATCTACATGATCCGCGACGAGTGGGTCGACCTGAACTTCCACCATCTCGGCTTCTACCTGAGCGATCCGAAGATGACGATCCAGCCGGTCGAGCAGCAGCCGTTCTATAAGGAAGCGGCGCTGAAGGCGAAGGAATGGTACGACGAGAAGCTGATCAACCGCGACGCGATGATCGACAAGCTCGACGGCGCCGCCGAATGGCGCAACGGCCGCACGGTCGTCACCTTCACCTCCCACGAATGGGTGAACGCCGACCCGGGCTTCTCCGATCCGTCCTTTAAGCAGCAGGCTTCACTGCTGTATCCGGACAAGAAACAAGTGAACCGGACACCTCTCGCGAACGTCGTGGCGATCAACCGCAACTCCAAGCATCCGGACCGCGTGCTGCGCTTCCTCGACATGCTCGAGACGGATCAGACGCTGTACGATCTCGTGCAGTACGGCATCGAAGGCAAGACGTATAAGCTGGACGGCGAGACGGCCGTCTATCCGGACGGCATGAACACGACCACTTCGAACTACATGGAATGGGGCGGCCAATGGGCGTTCTGGAAGCCGCAATACATGCGCCCGACGTCGACTTACCCGAAGGACTTCTGGCTCAAGGAAGCGGAATTCGCGAACGAGCCGATCAACGTGAATTCCCCGCTCGACGGCTTGTTCATCGCCGAAGACGCGATGAAGAACGAGCTCGCCAAGCGCGATCAAGCGATGGAAGAGATCAGCAAGCCGATCGAATTCGGCACCGTCAAGGACGTCGAGAAGTCGGTCGCCGATTATATCGAGAGGCAGAAGAAGAACGGCCTGGATAAGATCATCGCCGAGACGCAAAGGCAGATCGACGAGTACCTGGCCAGCCAGAAGTAAGAAGAATATCTCTTTGGGGAGGAGTCCTTTAGCCCGCATTATGGCTTAGTCAGCGTGGCAGCTCGAAGGGCTCCTTTTCTATCCAATCACGGATCTACACCAATAACGAATCTACTTCCAATCTCGAAGGGGGAACGATCGTGGGCTACAATCGCATACGTCGAACTTATCGTACGCTTCTATCGGGTATGCTGGCTTTGCTATTGGCTTTTGGCGGCATGGGCGGTCTTGGGGGACAAAGTTGGGGGGAGGGCTGGGGGCAGGGCATCGCTTCCGCCGAGGATCCGGCGAGCAGCGTGAGCATCGAGCTGGGCGAGACTCCGGTCGAGAACGGCATTGCGGCCCGGGCGGGAGACGCCGGCACCGGATTGATCGTCTCGGAGCTGGACGGCCGCGGCTACTGGCAGACGAACCGCTCTCCTGACGACGAGAGTTCGAGAATCATTTACTTCTATATGAATCTGGACGATGAATTCACCGCGGATATCGCGGGGTACGACGTCGAGGTCAGCTTCGTCTACTACGACGCTGGCAACGGCAAAGCCGTCCTTCAATACGACGCCCAAGGAGAGAACAACTCCTTCAAGGACGCGCCTCTGTTCCAGTACGGGGATTCGGGCGCCTGGAAGACGCATGCGTTCGAGCTGAGCGACGCGAACTTCGCGAACCGGACGGGAGGCTCGGACTTCCGAATCGGCATCGAAGGGGGCGGGGCCAGCTGGCAGACGAACGCGGAGCTGAAGCTGGCCTCCGTCACCGTCACGAAGACGCCGAAGGCGGGTCCGGTCGATCAAGTCGGCATCGTTCTTGGGCCGACGGCTCTGGAGCAAGGAATCACGGCACGGGCCGGCGATAACCCGGACGGCTTGGTGACGGGAACCCGGGAGGGCAAAGGGTATTGGAAAACGAACCGGGCCGCTTCCGGAGACCGGACGTTGTACTTGTACATGAACGTGGACGACGGCTACTTGTTCGACAACGGGAACAACGACGTCTACGTGACGGTCGAGTATCTGGATGCGGGCAGCGGCAGCTTCGTGCTGCAGTACGACGCGTTGTCCGCCGCCTTCAAGGACAGTCCTCTCTTTACTTATCAGAACAGCGGCCAGTGGAAGAGCAAGACCTTCAAGCTGAGCGACGCGAGGTTCGCGAACCGCACGAACGGCTCCGACTTCCGGATCGGCATCGACGGGGGCGGCAATTCCCCGAATAACCCGGATTTGACGGTCGCTTCGGTTACCGTCAAGAAAGCGCCTCGCATCGTCGCGAGCTCGGAGACGAAGGTATACCAGACGACGCTCCCGACGGATGACGTCGTCATCGCGGACTTCGCCGTGACCGACTTCGGCGCGGCGGGAGATGGCGTTCATGACGATACGGCCGCCTTCCAGGAGGCGCTGGACGCGGCAGGCTCTAATGGCGGAGGCGTTGTTTTCGCGCCCGCGGGGCAGTACCGGATAAACGGCCATCTGACGATTCCGACCGGCGTCACCTTGCGCGGGGACTGGAAGAGCCCGGACGAGGCGAACGGCCAGGTGCTCGGAACGATTCTCGCCTCCTATGGGGGAAGAGGCTCGGAAGACGGCGACAGCTTCCTTCAGCTGCAGCCGGTCAGCGGCGTGACGAACCTGTCCGTCTGGTATCCGGAGCAGTCGCTCGCGGAGCCGGCCGCTTACCCTTGGACGATCGAGCAGCTGTCCGGGGACAGCGCGACGATGGAGAACCTGACGCTCGTCAACTCGTACAACGGCATCAAGATCGGGCCGGCATGGAACGAGCTCCATTACGTGAGGAACGTGTACGGAACCGCGCTTAAGACGGGAGTATTCCTTGACTATACGACCGACATCGGGCGGATCGAAGGGCTGAGCCTTTCTCCCGAGTACTGGTCGGGCTCCGGCCTGACAGGCGCGCCGGGAGAGGAAGAGCTGTTCGCCTACGCGACCGCGAACGCGGAAGGCGTCGTGATGGGACGCTCCGACTGGGAATACATGTCCGATATCAAGATCTCGGGCTTCAAGAACGGAATGAGAGTAACGACGAGAACCGGATCTCTGGAGACGGCGAACGCGCAGCTTTATCGCATCGATATCGAGAAGTGCCAGGTGGCGCTTAAGATCGAGGGAGTCAACGACTTCGGCCTGCTCGTGACGGACAGCCGCTTCCAGGCCGACCAAGGGGCGAACCCGAGGGCGATCTACGCGACGGAAGGCTTCCACTCCATCGCTCAGTTCAACGCGGTGACAGTAGACGGAGGCGTGAACGGCGCCGGCGTCTACAGCGAAGGCAATGGGGTTCTCTCCTTCGAGAACAGCCGGTTCGAGAGCTGGGGAGACGGCTCGTACGGGATTGAGCTGCACGGCGGCTCCCTGCTGCTCGGACAGTCGACGTTCTCCAGCGGAGAACGCCAGGTGAAGCTGGACGGTCCGGTCCAGACGGTGAACGCGATCAATTCCGGATTCGACGGCGGCGCGCTTCAGTTGGCGGACGAGAGCGAAGGAGCGGAAGTATCGGTTACTAACGATGCCCGTTACGAGATGGAGACGATCCCGACGGGCGTGGCGACCGACATCGCCGTTCAGCCGAAGCCGGCGAGCAATGGCTTGTTCAATGCGGCGGCAGCGCCGTACGAGGCGGATCGAAACGGGAATGCCGACGCGTCGGCTGCCATTCAGCAGGCGCTAAACGACGCAGCGGCGGCGGGAGGCGGAACGGTGTACCTGCCGGCAGGCATCTACCGCGTCGATTCTCCGATTACGGTGCCGAGCGGCGCGGAGCTGAGAGGCTCTTGGGACGTTCCGCACCATACGATCGGCGGCGGTACGGTTCTATTTACGACGTATGGGGAGAACCCGGACGCGAATACGCCGGCTCTTATAACGCTTGAAGCATCGGCGGGAGTTCGCGGTCTCTCCGTCTACTATGACGAGCAGGACTGGTACAACGTGAAGCCGTACGCCTGGACGATCCAAGGCAAGGGGCATAACGTCTACGCGATCGACACGACGCTTATCAACTCGTATCAGGGGCTCGACTTCGGCACTTACGACACGAGCGGCCATTACATCGATTACGTGGCAGGCTCTCCTCTGAAGGAAGGCATCTACCTCGGAGGCGGCTCGGAGGGCGGATTCCTGCGGAACGTACAGTTCAACCCGCACTACTACGGCCGCAACAATTACGTTAATCACCCTTCGACCGACGCCGACTTCAATCAGGTGTGGAACTATCAGAAGGAGCATCTGGACGCGTTCCGGATCGGGGACGTGAAGGACGAAGTTATTTTCAACACGTTCGTCTACGGCTCCCAGTACGGAATCCACTTTGAATCGGCGGGAGGCGAAGGACCGGAAGCGGTCGTCATCGGCCACGGAACCGACGGCAGCAAGAAAGGCGCTTATCTCGAGGGAGCGGGCGAAGCCGGACTGGTCTTCCTGAACGCCGAGCTGGTCTCGCTCAGCACGACGGATAAGGTTTATATCACTTTGGGAGAGAGCTTCGACTCGAAGGCGACCTTCTTCAACACCTCCATGTGGGGAGACACGACGAGATCGGTCGACATCTACGGAGGCAAGCTGAGGCTTCAGCAAGCGAACTTCACGACGGTCGGGCAAACGGGGATCAACGCGCTCGGGGGCGACATCGAGCTCTACGACTCTTACTTCCAGCAGCCTCGGACCACGCATGTTTATGCCTCTCCGGATATCGAGCGGCTCGTCGTCGCGAACAACCTGTTCAAGGGCGGACTCCAGCTCGCGAACGAAGCGGGAACGAAGGTATTCGGCACGAATCTCGTACCGGTATCTCTAGCTCTGGAGAAGACGGCTCCGGATCGCGAGCATCCCGAAATCCCGAACGCTCGGTTGACGGTGACGAACGCGACGGTGCCGGGAGAGATCGGCGGCAAGCTCGAGCTTGTCCAGCCGTCGGCCTATGCGGCGAAGCTGACGCCGATTCGCTTCTCGAAGCTGGCGTTCGGCGAGAGCGAGGAGATCGATCTGCCTTATCTGTCTAGCGACTCGCTGAAGTACAGGATCACGCTCGACGACGGGCGGAGCTACCTCTCCTCCGTGAAGCTGGCCCAATCCTTCGCGGGCCGTTCGGCAGGAGACGCTCCCGCCATCGACATCTCTTCGCTCGACGAGTACAGCGGCGGGACGTGGGGAGGCGCGGATGACCTGAGCGCGTCGGCCGACCTCAGCTGGGATGACGAGAACATATACGTGAACGTGGACGTGCGCGACGATACGCACTCCCAAACGTTCCGCGGCGTCGATATCTGGCAAGGCGACAGCATCCAGATCGGCCTCGACCTGTCGCGCAAGGACGGCGCGGCCAGCAAGAACGTCAGCGAGCTCGGCTTCGCGCTCAACGACGACGGGACGATCTCGAAGTGGCGCTGGAAGGCTCCGGAGGGCCTGGCGACCGGCGACCTTGGCGACGCGGCGCAAGCGGTCATTACCCGCGACGAAGACGACAAGGCGACCCGGTACGAGATCGCGATTCCGTTCGCCAGCTTGCACGGGGCGGGCTACGAATTCGATCCGTCCGAGACGCTAGGCTTGACGCTTCTCATGAACGAGAACGACGGCAGCGGACGGGAAGGCTACATGGAATACAACCAGGGCATCGGCTCCAGCAAAGACTTCACCCTGTTCGGGGATTTGATTCTGCTCGAGGACTCCTACGAGGATTGGGCGGTCGCGGCGGCGGAAGCGGCCGTCGATAAGGCGAAGGATTCGCGCGCCGAGCTGGACATCGACGCGGCTCGCAACTTCGTCAGCGTGCTTAAGGACGGCGCCAAGAAAACCGCTCTGACCGCCCGTTTGGATGCTTTGGGTTCGACGGGTAACGGTAACGGCAACGGTCATGGTAACGGCAACGGTCATGGTAACGGCAACGGTCATGGTAACGGCAACGGTCATGGTAACGGTAACGGCAATGGCAACGGTCATGGAAACGGGAACGGGAATGGCCATGGCAACGGCCACGGTAACGGCCACTACAAACGATAACTAGCGAGACTCCATTAAATCGAGCAAGCGGGGAAGTCGCGCGCTTGCTCGATTTTTCCTCTGCATGACGTTCGTACCGCTCATCCCGGCCTGCTAACAACACGCTTCGAATGCCTGGGAAAGTTTCGGATCGTCCCATTTGGCCGGGGGGAGAGCTGGCTTAGAATGAAGGCATACCGAAGGGAGGGAGAACCGCATGGCGAGAATTACCGGAATCAAGTGCATTCGGACAAGGAGGAACGGAGTCTGGACGATCGTGAAGGTGCTGACGGATCAGGATGGGCTTCACGGCATCGGATCGGCCAGCGACATGTACAACGCGGAGGCGGTCGTGCAGGTGATCGAGCAGCTGCTCGCCCCGCAGCTCATCGGCCGGGATCCGGCCCGCATCGAGGACATCTGGCAATCGCTGAACCTAAGCGGTTATTGGCGCAATGGAGCGGTTCTTCAGACGGCCATCGGCGGCATCGACATGGCTCTGTGGGATATCAAAGGCAAGGAGGCCGGCCTGCCGGTCTATCAATTGCTCGGAGGAGCGGTTCGGTCGGCGGTTCCCTGCTACGGACATGCCGGAGGAGCGGACATCGCGGAGCTGAAGGAGGACGTCCGCCGGCTGCGAGACGAGGGATATACGGTGATCCGCGCGCAGCTCGGAGGCTACGGAGGAGGCGGATTTCTGCCCAACGAAGCGGCGAACCTGCCCAAGAATCCGTGGTCCCCGCACAAAGTGTTCGACGAGCGAGCCTACCTGCAAGCCATCCCCGAGATGTTCGAGCAGCTCCGGGTAGAGTTCGGGCCGCAGCTTCCTTTTACCCATGACGTTCATGAGCACTTGTCGCCGATTCACGCGATCGAGCTGGCGAAGCGGCTGGAGCCTTACGGCCTCTTCTTCCTGGAAGACGCGCTTCCGCCGGAGCAGCTTGGCTGGTATCGCCAGTTGCGACAACGGTGCTCGACGCCGCAGGCGGTCGGCGAGCTATTCGTCAATCCGCAGGAGTGGACGACGCTGATCTCGGAGAGGTTGATCGACTTCATCCGGGTACGCGTCTCGAAGGGGGGAGGAATCAGTTCCTGCCGGAAAATCGCAACGTTGGCCGAAGCGTTCGGGGTCCGAACCGCTTGGCAGGAGGGCGGCGAGAACGACCCGGTCAACCAAGCGGCGGCGGTGCATCTGGACATGGCGATCTGGAATTTCGGCATTCAGGAAGTGAACCATTTCCGGCCGGAGGAGCGGGAGGCCTTCCCCGGGTTGATCGAACGGTCCGGAGGTTACCTGTACGTGAACGACAAGCCCGGACTGGGTCTGGACATCGACGAAGCCAAGGCGGAAAGGCTGCTCGGCGACGGGTGGTCGAGAACGGCTTACCATCAGCCTTATGCTCTCGATCGCAAAGCCGACGGGACGCTCGTTCGCCCTTAATCGGATAACGGAAGGGAGAGAATCCTCATGAAAACCATCGTGGTAACGGGCGGCAGCGGCAAGCTGGGGAGCGCGGTCATCCAAGGACTCATCGACAAGAAGTACCGCGTTCTCTCGCTAGACAATCGACATTCTCCGACCTTGCCTTGCACGCAGATTCTCGTCGACATGAACGACCTGGGGCAGGTGACAAGCGCGCTGGAGGGAGCGGACGCCATCCTCCACCTGGCCGCGATTCCGGCGCCGCTGGGTTATCCTCAATCCTATATTTTCGCCAACAATGTCCTTGGCGGGTATCATGTGCTTCAGGCGGCTTCGCTGCTTGGCATCCGCAAGATGGTGCTCGGCTCCAGCACGTCCTGCTACGGCATCGCCTGGGCTCCCGGGCCGCTCTCGCCCCGTTACCTCCCTATCGATGAGTCGCATCCCCATCTCGCGGAAGAAGTGTACGGCCTGTCGAAGACGATCAACGAGAAGACGGCGGAGATGTTCGCAAGGCGGGACGGAATTCAGACGATCAGCCTGCGCTTCTCCATGATCATGACGCCGGACAGCTACGAGGGAGCGGGCGAGAGTATCCGGAAGCCGGAACGCTTGCAAAAAATCCTATGGAGCTATATCGACATTCGAGACGCGGTCGAAGCTTGTATCGCCGCATTGGAGACGGATGCGAAGGGGCGGGCGTTCGCGCTCAACATCACGGGAGACGACACGCTCAGCGACCGGAGCACCGAGGAGCTTCTTCGCGAGTTTTATCCGGAGGTCCCCGATCTGGCGGGTTTGCGGGGAAGCGATCCCTTGTTCAGCAACGCCAAGGCTAAAGAAGTGTTGGGGTGGAAGCCGAAGCATTCGTGGCGAACGCAGCGTTAGCCTCGGTTGCGGCTTATAAATCTCCGGACATCCCGCACCTTAAGCAGCTTTACGTTTCTCGAGAGAAGCTTGCGGTCGGCGACGATCCAGGTATGGTCCTTGGAATTGCGGTTGCGGACGGCCAGGAATTGATACGGGCTTCCTGCGTATATCCGGTAGCCGCGAGAGAGGCAATCGGAGCAGAACTTCACGCACTCCCCGCGATTGCGGTCGGGGAAGGCGACCGTGCGGAATACGCGACTCCGCACGAGGAGCGTCGCTCCTTGCACGAGTGTCACGTATTTATTGGCTTGCGCATGGTATCGGAACAAAAGGGAATTCCGGTTCGCCAGCTGCATGAAATGGGCCCTTTTACCGACGATGTCGGCGCCGGTCCGCAGCAGATCCCGCATGCTCTCCGTCAAATAATCGGGAGCGTAATAGTCGTCGTCGTCGAACTTGGCGATATAGGGATGGCGGGCAAGCCGCACGCCGTCGTTCAGGCAGATTCCCAGAGTTTGCCGCTCCGGCCTGCTATGGATTCGGACGTCGGCGCTCCCCGCAGCGAACCGCGTGTATTCGGCAGGATTCAAGCCGTCATGGTTCAAGATGACGATAAGCTCTTTGTGCCGGTATTTCTGTCTGAAGTAGTTTGCAAAAAGGTTGCCGATGCATTCCGCGCGTTTGGTGCAAACGATGACGGACACGGCATTCTCCTGCGAGCGGTTCATCAAGTGCGAGCGGTTTATCAAGGCCGGATCCCCGCTCCCGGCTTGCGATGAACGTATTTCTTGTAATTATGCACGTTATGGACGAGTTTGTGGTGATCCAGAAGCTCTTTGTCGCTGATGACCCACGTATGATCGGCGGAATTTTTCCTCCGGATGGCGACGAAGTTGAATTTGTTTCCCGAATAGACTTTGAACCCCATCTTCCTGCAGCTTAAGCAGAAGAGATCGTCTTCCCCGACGCTGCGGTCGGGGAACCGGACTTTATCGAAGACTTGCCTGCGAAAAACGAGGGTGGCGCCGGGCAAGCGGGCAACGGGCCGATTCTCCGCTCCGGAGAATCGAAGAAGGAGCGACTTGGAGCCTTTCAAATACATATAATGCGACTTCTTGCCCACCACGTCCGCGCCTGTCCTCGCCAGGGTATCTATGCTGTCCGCCAAGTAGTAGGCCCCGTAATAATCGTCGTCGTCGAATTTGGCGACAAGGCCGAACCTCGCCTTGCGGACGGCCCGGTTTAAACAGGCCCCGAGCGAGAGGCGTTCGGGATAACGGTAAATGCGAACGTTGCGGAGAAGGCGGGCGGCGCGCAGGTAAGGCGAGAGGGGAATTCGGTCGTTGTTGACGATAATGATGAGTTCTTTCTTCGTATGGCTCTGGCGGAGGTAATTGCGGAACAAATTGTTTAAGTAATCGAAGCGATTCGTGCAGGCGATAACGGAAACGCCTGGTTGGCCGTAGTCGGAGCTTCGCGCGGCTCCCATATCCCCCACCCTTTCCAATCAGGCAGCTTAGAATATCCATTTACTATATTCCCGAGTTGGACAGGTGGCACGGCAACGAACCAGATAGGAAAAAGGCCGTCCCCCTTGCCAATTGGGCTAGGGGTGACGGCCTTTATCGTTGGTCTATTGGGCGAGCTGCCGGACCATCAACTCGCCTTCAGCCGATCGAAGAACGCGGCGATGGACAGCTCGGCGGCGCCCATGACGGCGGAGCGTCCTCCGAGCTCGGCGAAGAGAAGCTGAACGCCGCGGAGATGGAAGTTCAGCGCCCGTTCCTCGAGCGTCTTCCCGACGGCATCTTCGATCCACGGCTGGGCGCGGCTCATCCGGTTGCCGATGATCACGGCGTCCGGATTGAAGATGTTGACGATATTGGCGATGCCGACGCCCAAATACTCCCCGATGCCGGCGAGCAGCATGCGAACCTTCTCGTCCCCGGCTTCGGCCGCGGCGAGAAGCTCGTCCAGGTCTCCGGGGAAGCCGAGCTCGCGCGCTTGCTCCAGAAGCGCCTGCTCGGAAGCGTACAGCTCCCAGCAGCCCCGGTTGCCGCAGCGGCACGGCTTGCCGTGCGCTTCGACGGACAGATGGCCGAGCTCTCCCGAGAAGCCGGAGGAGCCTTTGTATAACGTGCGCTGCAGGATGAGGCCGGTGCCGATGCCGATGCCCACGCTCACGTACACCATGTTGGAGACGCCGCGGCCGCTTCCGAAGGTTCTCTCCCCGAGCGCGCCGACGTTCGCTTCGTTATCGATGAGCACCGGAATGCCGAACGTCCGGCTCAACGCGTCCTTCAGCGGAACCTCCCGCCAGTTCATGTTCGGGGCGTAGAGCACCGAGCCGGAGGAATCGACGAGACCGGGAACCCCGACGCCGATGCCGACGACGCCGAAGGGACTGTCCGGCGCTTCGGAGATAAGGCTTCGGATGAAAGGACGAAGCACGTTGAACACATCGTCCGGATCGCTGGCGGAGAGCGGCTCCCTCCGCTCGGCCACGACGGCTCCCCGCAGATCGGTCAGCACTCCGCGCAAGTAGTTGACCCCGAGGTCGATGCCTACCGAATACCCCGCCGTCGAGATGAATTCCAGCATCACGGGCTTGCGCCCTCCGCTGGAGACGCCGGTGCCGATCTCCCTCACCAGCTGATTATCGATCAAATCCTGCACCAGCGAGGAGACCGTCGCCTTGTTCAGACCGGTTACCTCGGAGATCTTGGCTCTGGATAGAGGCTCTTCGCGCAGAATGGCCTCCAGCACGATGGCGGTGTTGATACGTTTGATCAGCGCCTGATCTCCCGTCGTTGTCTTGGTCATATCCGGTACGGCTCCTTGTGCATGCAGGCATGCGGAATGAATTCGCTGCTCTGGCAAGAATCTTCTCCTCATCATAACACAATAAAAAAAGTGGTCAACTTTGTTTATTCAATAGACAAACTAACTTGCGGATGATATGCTTAATGCATGGCATGCGGCACTCGGGTGGAACGATAAGAAGCATGTTCCGCTGACGCGTGCACGCGCTTACAATTGCAAGTCCACTATTCTACATTCATTTAGGAGGCCATCTATCCATGAGCTTTTTCCCGAATGTCCCTGAAATCAAGTATGAAGGCCGCGGCTCCAAGAACCCGTTCGCTTACAAGCACTACAACCCGCAAGAGGTTGTCCTCGGCAAGACGATGGAAGAGCATCTGCGCCTCGCCGTAGCTTACTGGCATACATTCAACGCGAACGGCACCGACCCGTTCGGCGCCGGCACCGCCGTGCGCAGCTGGGATTCCCTGTCTCCGCTCGACAAGTCGAAGGCTCGCGTAGAAGCGAACTTCGAGCTTCTCGTGAAGCTGGGCGTTCCGTTCTACGCGTTCCATGACGCGGACATCGCTCCGGAAGGCGCGACGCTCGCCGAGACGAACAAAAACATCGACGTCATCGTCGCCAAGCTGAAGGAATTCCAGCAATCGACCGGCAAGAAGCTGCTCTGGAACACGGCGAACCTGTTCACGAATCCTCGCTACGTTCACGGCGCCAGCACTTCCAACAACGCCGAAGTGTTCGCTTACTCGGCCGCGACCATTAAGAAGATGCTGGAAGTCGGCAAGGAGCTCGGAGCCGAGAACTACGTGTTCTGGGGCGGCCGCGAAGGTTACGAATCCCTGCTCAACACGGACATGGGCCTTGAGCTCGACAACCTGGCTCGCATGCTTCACATGGCAGTCGACTATGCGAAGGAAATCGGCTTCGGCGCCCAATTCCTGATCGAGCCTAAGCCGAAGGAGCCGACGAAGCACCAATACGATTTCGACTCGGCAACGGCTCTTCAATTCCTGCAGAAGTACGGCTTGAAGGACTACTTCAAGCTGAACATCGAAGCGAACCACGCGACGCTGGCCGGACACACGTTCGAGCATGAGCTCCGCGTAGCCCGTCTGAACAACGCTTTGGGCTCCATCGACGCCAACCAAGGCGACTACCTGCTCGGCTGGGATACCGACGAGTTCCCGTTCGACCTGTACAGCACGACGCTGGCGATGTACGAAATCCTCAAGAACGAAGGCGGCCTCGGCAAGGGCGGCGTCAACTTCGACGCGAAGGTTCGCCGGACTTCCTTCGAGGACGCGGATCTGTTCTACGCCCACATCGCGGGTATCGACGCGTACGCTCACGGCTTGAAGGCCGCGGCTAAGCTGATCGAAGAGCGCGTTCTGGACGGCATCATCGACGATCGCTACAGCAGCTACCGCGAAGGCATCGGCGCCGAGATCGTTGCCGGCAAGGCAAGCCTCAAGTCGCTTGAGCAATACGTCCTGTCGCAGCAACAGCCGATCAAGAACCAATCCGGCCGCCTGGAGCAAATCCGCGCGACGCTGAACGAAGTTATCTTCAGCGTATAAGCCTAAGCAAGATTTTTAGCCGGAACGATCAAACGAGAAGAACCGCCCCCCGGAATATCCGAGGGGCGGCTTTCGCGAGGAGGAGCGCAGCCAAATGAAATACGTAATCGGGGTCGATCTGGGGACTAGCGCCGTGAAGACGCTGCTTGTCTCCCAAGCGGGCGAGGTAACCGCCGAAGCGACGAAGGAGTACCCGCTGTACCATGAACGCTCGGGCTGGAGCGAGCAGGACCCGGAGGATTGGGTCGCCGGAACGCTAGAGGCGCTTAAAGAGCTCGTCGCGAAGTCCGGCGTCTCCGCCGAAGACATCGAAGGCTTAAGCTTCTCCGGCCAGATGCACGGGCTCGTGCTGCTGGACCCGGCGGGCAAGCCGGTGCGCCGCGCGATTCTGTGGAACGACACGCGCACGACGGAACAATGCCGCCGGATCGAGCGCACGCTCGGAGAGAAGCTTCTCTCCGTTACCCGCAATCCGGCGCTGGAAGGGTTCACCCTCCCGAAGATTCTATGGGTGCGGGAGCACGAGCCGGAGGCGTTCGCGAAGGCAAGCCGCTTCGTGCTGCCGAAGGATTACGTCCGGTATCGCCTGGACGGAGCGATCCATATGGACCTGTCCGACGCCGCGGGAACGCTGATGCTCGACGTCGCCGGCAAGAGCTGGAGCCAAGACGTTCTGTCCGCGTTCGAGCTCGCGCCGGAATTCTGCCCTCCGCTTGTCGAAGCGAGCGCCCAGACCGGCACGCTTCTGCCTGAAGTCGCGAGCGCTGTAGGCTTGACCGCCTCCACGAAGGTGTTCGCCGGCGGCGCGGACAACGCTTGCGGCGCGATCGGCTCCGGCATCCTGAAGCCGGGCCTGACGCTGTGCAGCATCGGCACCTCCGGAGTCGTGCTCACTTACGAGCCGGATGCTTCGGCCGACTACAAGGGCAAGGTTCACTTCTTCAACCACGGCAAGGCAAACTCGTTCTACGCCATGGGCGTCACGCTGGCGGCGGGCTACAGCCTCAGCTGGTTCCGCGGCACGTTCGCGAAGGGCGAGTCGTTCGAAGCTCTCACGGCGGGCATCGACGAGATCAAGCCGGGCTCGAACGGCTTGCTGTTCACCCCGTACATCGTCGGGGAGAGAACCCCTCACCCGGATGCGGTCATTCGCGGCAGCTTCATCGGCATGGACGGGGCTCATACGAGAGCGCATTTCACCCGCGCGGTAATGGAAGGCATCACCTTCTCGCTCAACGAATCGGTCGACATGTTCCGCGAAGCGGGCAAGACGGTCGATACGATCGTCTCGATCGGCGGAGGAGCGAAGAATCCGGTCTGGCTGCAGATGCAGGCGGACATCTTCCAAGCGGAGGTCGTCGCTCTCGAGAACGAGCAAGGACCCGGTCTCGGAGCCGCCATGCTCGCGGCCGCCGGCTGCGGATGGTTCCCTTCGCTCGACGCTTGCGCGGACGTCTTCGTGAAGCGTGCGAAGACCTACCGGCCTATTCCGGAGAACGCAGCGGAATACGCGAAGCTGTTCCGGATTTACCAGCAGGTATACGGCAAGACGAAGGAATTGAACGAAGCGTTGTCCGCTTTCCGAAACTAACTTTATCCTATAGAATAAAAGGAGGTAACTTGTCATATAAGATGACCAGGTTGCCTCCCTTGCAGGAAGAGCCCCGTATTTCCGGCCGGTAACCGGAGGGGCTCTTTCTTTGTCATTCCTAGGGGATGGCGTATTCGGAAGGAGCGTATAGGGTGCCGGGCGCAAGGGGAACGATAGGGGAAAATGCTGCGACGGGAGAGAAACCCATGAACCATACGTCCATTCTGTTTCAATTCCCTCAGGAGCAGGCGGCCAGAGTCGCGTACGACACGCTTGCCGAGCTGGGCTACGACCCTCAGCTCCATGAAGGGGGCAGGCTTCACATCCACGTCATTCGCGAGGACCTCACCTCCGCGTTGGAGATCGTTCAGAGCCACGGAGGCGAGCTCGTCGAGTCGGAGGATGGGAACTCCGAGGTCGAGTCGATGGCTTGCGTCGAATACGGACTGGACAGCATCCCGATCCCCGCTCACCTCGTCAACGAGGACTGGGTGTCGATTGAGGAGAACGGACAAGGAGAGCTGACCGCTTGGGATCGCGAGCAAGCCGAAGTGAGGGAGCTCGATCCCGATCCGGGCGCGTACGACACCTTCGAAGCGAGATAGCCTTACCGGAACTCGCTCCATACGGAAGAAAAACGGTAGACATCGACGGCCGACAGCCGGGCGATGTCTTTTTTGTATAAGAAAACCCCCAG
>NZ_JACJVQ010000020.1 GCF_014212135.1 Cohnella thailandensis | reverse complement strand
GACGACGAACAGCTTCAGGGAGACGTCGCGCTCTTGCGTTGGCTTCTGCTGAAGCGTACGCGATTGCGTCTGCTCTCGCTTCAGCATTTGCTCTTGCGTCCGACTCTTCTCCTTCATGCTTCGTCACCTCGCTTTCGTCGTTGTTTTGAATTTAATTATCTTTAAATTGAGATAAATATACACCCGATCTCGCAAAAGTGCAAGGGGGTAATTTCAAAAAAAGCACTTGCAATGTGATTCTTATTGTTTACGGTCGCGATACTGACTATGTCGGTTGCAGCTCCTTAGTTGAACCGACTTGTAACGGAACTGAGAGACGCTATTTTGCCCATAAACAGAGGGAAGGAATTCTAACGGAACTGAGCGACCTTATTTCGAGAAAATGGATATAAAACAGGATTTTTCACCAAAATAAGGGCTCCTAGATCCGTTAGAATCAAAAGGAGCCGTTTGGAGCCCAAATAACGTCTGTCAGTTCCGTTAAAGCTTATCCGGGACAGTCTTCTAAGGCCCACCCGTTAGACATGACAGATCGGTTAAGCTCAATGAATGTCCCCGTAGCGAACGGACATCAACGACGCATAGCTAACTCTAAATGCTCTTTAAAAATTCTAACGGACGTTAGAACCCGTGAAACGTAGACCCCCGCTTCTTAATTGGAAAATCGGATATAAAGGCCTTGGATGTCCGTTAACCGATAAATCGAGAGGATTAGCTCCCTCGGATGGACATTCGGCTGAGACTGGCGTGAACTTCGGAATAAAGCCTCAGGAGGGAAGCATCCCCGCTCCCCTCCTATTAGCTCCTACCCCTTCACCGACCCGCCAAGCAATCCTCGCACGAAGTAGCGCTGCAATCCGAAGAACACCGCCAGAGGCATAAGCATCGAGACGAAAGCGGAAGCCGTCAGCAGGTGCCAGTCGTTCCCCCTCGAGCCGACCAGGTTGGCGATCCGCATGGACAGCACCTGAACGTCCGGCTGGCTGCCGATAAACACGAGGGATACGAGGTAGTCGTTCCACACCCACAGGAATTGGAAAATGCTGATCGATGCGATGGACGGGACGGCGAGGGGCAAAATCAGCTTCGTGAAAATCGTGAAGTTCGACGCCCCGTCCATGAACGCCGATTCGAACAGATCCTTCGGAAGCTGACTGATGTACGAATACATGAAGTAAGTGGCGAGAGGCAGGCCGAAGCCGGCATGCGCGATCCAGACGCCCAGGAAAGTACCGTTAAGCCCAAGCGAGGTGTAGTCCTTCAGGATCGGAATCAACGCTACTTGCAAAGGGACGACCAGCAGCATGATGACGATGACGAACAGCGTTTTGCGCAGCGGGAACTTCATCCAAGCGAAAGCGTAAGCGGCGAACGTCGCGATCAGAATGGGGATGATCGTCGACGGGATCGCGACCGTCAGCGTGTTGAGAAACGCCTGGTTCAGGTTGCTCCCTTTCTCCTTGGATACGGTGCCGTCCGGCTTCGGGATGTCGTATTCCTTGCCCGTCAGAACTCCCGCGTAGTTATCCAGCGTAAATTCGGTGCTCATCCGCCACCCGAGCTCCCGGACATCGATCGTGCGGGCCCGGCGGTTCTCCCAAATCAGCTCGGTGCCTTCGTCCGTCTTCACGCCTTCGCGAAGCTGATCGTCCGTGTAAGTCGTCCCGTTCACTTCGATCGGCTGCCTAAGATCCGTATCCTTCGGCAGCTGAAGCTGCTCCTTCGCGACGTACTCCCGATGCGGGAGAACCGTCCACCAGCCCGTCTTCAGAATCTCCGTCGCCGGACGGAAGGAGGAGACGAACAAGCCCAGCGTCGGAATGAGCCACAGCAAGCAGATGATCCCGAGCACGAGGTTGACGACCGTCTTCGAGCCTTTGCGCCCGCGCCTGCGTCCATCCCTGCCCTTGCTCTTGCGCATCATGCGAACCCTCCCTGCTTGCGAAGCTGCCTCAGGTTGAACCAGATCACGGGAATCACCGCGATGAGCAGCACGATCGCCAGAGTCGAGCCGTAGCCGAAGTTGCGGTACATGAAGAACTGCCGGTAGAACTGCGTAGCCACCACTTCGGTATCGTATTGGCCCCCCGTCATCACCATGACGACGTCGAAAATCTTGAGCGTAAAGACGATGATCGTCGTCGTGACGGAGAGAATCGTGGCGGAGATGAACGGAACGATGATCTTGAAGAAAATGCGGATCTCGCCCGCTCCGTCCACTCTCGCCGCTTCCAGCATATCCTCCGGCACCGCCTTGAGGGCCGCGGAGAAGATGACCATGGCGAAGCCCGTCTGCATCCAGATCAGAATGACGATGAGGAACAGGTTGTTCCACGGCTGCGTCATACTCGTCCAGGCTTGAGGCTCTCCGCCGAGGCTGACGACGATGGCGTTCAGCAGGCCGACCTGCTCGTCGCCGGGCTGATAATAGTAGATAAACTTCCAGATGACGCCCGCCGCCACGAAGGAGATCGCCATCGGCATGAAGACGATCGCCTTGGCCAGCCTCTCGAAGCTGCTTCGGTCCGCGAGCACCGCGATCAGCAGGCCCAGAACGATGCAAGCCGTCGCCCCGAACAGCACCCAGAGCAGGTTGTTCCGCAGCGCGGTCAGCAGCAGACGGTTCGTGAACACCGCCGCATAGTTGGCCAGCCCGACGAACTTGGACGAGGTCGCGTCCTGCAGGCTCATGATCAAGGTGCGGATCGTCGGGATGAGCAGCAGCCAAGTGAGTAAAGCAAAGGCGGGACCGACGAACAGATAGGGCTGAATTCTTCTTTTCCATGTTTCGCCGTACTGTTCGACGACCCAATTCAGGGATGCGTACAAGACGTAAACGCCGACGACTCCCCATAGGATCGCGACAATCGCGTACAAAACCGGGTTCAGCTCGGTATCGCGCAGGAACAGGAAGATGCCGGTATGCCCTGCCGCGTTCAGCGCCGGAATGAGGACGGACCAGAGGGCGACGGCCCCTCTTGCTCCGCCTGCCGCCCCTTTCGTCCCGTTCGCCGTCGTCTTGAGCTCCGGCATTTATTTAGGCCAGCCCGCCTGGATTTCCTGCATCGCGCCGTCCAGGTCGACGGTGCCGCTGATATAGTCGGTCATGCCCTTCCAGAACGTGCCCGCTCCGACCGCACCCGGCATGAGGTCGGAACCGTCGAACCGCAGCGTCGTCGCCGATTGCGCCAATTCCGCCATGCGGCGTTCGACGTCGCTCGTGTACCATTCCGCCTTGGCGTCGTTCATCGGCGCGATGACACCGCCCGATTGAATCCACGTCTTGATCGATTCGCCCGTCGTGAAGAACTCCATGACGGCGCGCACTTCCGGACGGTCGTTGAACATCGCGTAGATATCGCCCGCGACGAGCACGGGATTGCCGTACGCCGGATCGATCGGCGGAAGGTAGAACCAATCGTAGTCCTCGCCGGACTTGAGCGTGGTCGGGAAGAAGCTGGTGATGAAGCTCGCCTGGCGATGCAGCCATGCCTTCGGCGGGTTGTCGAACATGACCTTCGGCGCGTCGCCGAACGCGGTCGTCACGATCGACTTCTTCCCGCCGTAAACGTAATCGTCATTGAGCCAGATCTCGGCCATCTTCCGGACCGCGTTCTTGACGATGTCGTCCGTAAACGGAAGCTCGCCTTTGACCCACTTGTCGTAATTCTCCGGCGTAGTCGTGCGCAGCATGATGTCCTCGATCCAGTCGGTCGCCGGCCAGCCCGTCGCCGCTCCGCTCTCGATGCCGATCGCCCAGGCGGGATCGCCGTCCTTGGCGATCTGTTCGGTCAAGGCCAGCAGCTCCTCCCAAGTCTTCGGAATCGTGTATCCTGCCTCTTCGAACGCCTTCTTCGGGTACCAGACCAGGCTCTTGACGCTGCTGCGGTTCCAGATGCCCGCCATGATATCCCCGCTCGGTCCGGCCATCGTGGCCATGTCGAGCCAGCTCTGGTTGTAGTTGGCCGCAAGCTTGTTCTTATCCATGAACGTTCCGACGTCGATCACCTTGCCCGACTTGGCGAAGTTGGCGAGAAGGCCCGGCTGCGGGAAGTCGGCGATATCGGGAGCGTTGCCGCCGTCGACCCGGATGGAGATCGTCGCTTCGAACTCCTTCGAGCCCTCGTATTGGATGTCGATGCCCGTTTTCTCCTCGAACTCCTTGATCGCGTCCTCGAACTTTTTCTGGTCCACGTCGACGAACGGTCCGAACATCGTCACCTTCGTCCCTTTGTACTTGCCGGCGTAGGCCTCGTCAAGCGCCGATCCTCCCGCGATCGGGCTGGAGGACGGTTCCTCGCTCGGAGACGCCTCGGGAGACGCCGATGGCGATGCGGAAGGCGACGCGGACTCCGCGCTCGGCGATGGCGAGCTGGATGCTTGGTTGCCATTGTTGTTGTTGCCGCCGCAAGCGGACAGCAGCAGTACGAAAACGAGCAAGAGTGCGGTACCGATGGTCCATCCTTTGTTCTTCAACAATCGACTCAGCCCCTCGTCATGATAATGGGTTGTTGCGATGCTAACGAACCTTCTGATCTCCACTGGTTGTATACGCTCTCAGGTTGCAGTCCTCGAATGGCTTCCTTAAGCCGCCTCACCTCCTCAAATCGCCCGAAGTTTTTTGACAACACTCTGAAAAGCTTTTCAAAATCCGCCAAAAACCGAATCTCATTCGACTAAAGCCCGGGTAGAGGAACGAAGGACCAGCTCATGGGGCAGGTATTCGCGAAGAATCGGATCTTCCGCTCCTTCGATTCGGGCATGAAGCTTCTCGACCGAACGATACCCGATCTCGTACATCGGTTGGGCAACCGTGGTCAGCTTGGGAATGGTGAACCGGGACATGCGGATGTTATCGAACCCGATGACCGAAACCTGCTCGGGAACCGGAATTCCCCTTTCGTTCAGGTAGCAGAGAAGGCCGATGGCCAGCTCGTCGGAAGCGGTGAAGACGGCCGTCAGATCGGGATTCTGAAGGAAAAGCCGGTGCGCCGCATCCAGCGAATCGTCGGACCAGAGGCTGACGAGGTGGATGTTCTCCTGGCGAATGGAGAGTCCGAAATCCCGATGGGCGCGGATGTAGCCTTGGTAACGCGGCAAGCCCGCGATACTGTCGCTTAAATCGAAGCCGATCCATCCGATGGAGCGATGGCCGGATTCGATCAAATGCTTCGCCGCGTCGTATGCGGCTTCTTCGTCGTTGATGCGCACGGAAGGCAATTCGTAGTCCAAGGAGTGGGTGGAGACGAGCACGACCGGCTTGCGCAGCCGTTTCAATTCCTTGTGGTAGTCGGGGGTGATCGGTTCGCTTGTAAAAAGAATGCCGTCTACCTGCCGCTCGTCGAAATTGCTTAAGTAGGAGAATAGCCGGTTGCGGTCATGATCGGTATTGCAGATGATGAGGTTGTAGCCGAGTTTCTTCGACGCGTCCTCCATCCCGCGGATGATATCGGCGTAATAGGAGTTGCGAATGTCCGGAATGACCACTCCGAGCGTGTTCGTCTTCTTGTAGATGAGCCCCCTCGCCAGAGCGTTCGGCTTGTATTTCAGCTCGTCGATCGCGTTTAGCACCCGCTCCTGCTTGCTGCGGATAACGGTGTTCGGAGCGTTCATCACCCGGGAGACGGTGCTGATGGAGACATTGGCCAGTCGGGCTACGTCGCGAATGGTCGGCTTCGTCACGGGACACCCTCTTTTCGTGAAAAGCTTTTCAGATCGTCGTGGCCTTATGGTATCGCTTCCAATTCTGGATGTCAAGAGGAAAAACGCCGATCGGGAAGTTTGGGCTTGTTGCCGTAAAAAAAGAGAGGCTTCTTTAACAGAACCCCTCTGCGGTTGGCCGGTATCGGCCCGTCAGTATTGCTTACAGCCCCATGATGTGGTAGCCGGAATCGACGTGGATGACTTCGCCGGTAATTCCTCTCGACAGGTCGCTTACGAGGAACATCGTCGCGTCGCCGACTTCGCTCTGGTCCACGTTGCGGCGCAGCGGCGCGCGCTCGACGACGACGGACGAGATCTCGTTGAAGCCGGACACTCCCTTCGCCGACAGAGTGCGGATCGGTCCAGCCGAGATGGCGTTCACGCGAATGCCGTCCTTGCCGAGGTCTTCCGCCAGATAGCGCACGCATGCTTCCAGCGCCGCCTTGGCCACGCCCATCACGTTGTAGTTGCGAACGACGCGCTCGGCTCCGATATAGGACTGGGTGACGATCGCGCCGCCCTCGGTCATCAGCTTCCTTGCTTCCCTGGCTACGACGACCAGCGAATAGGCGCTGGAATCCTGTGCAAGCATATAGCCTTCGCGGGTCGTGTCGACGAACTCGCCTTGGAGCTCCTCTTTGCCTGCATACGCCAAGGAATGAACCACTCCGTGAATCGTTCCGGCCTTCTCCCCTATCTGGGCATAGGCGTTAACGACGCTCTCGTCCTCGGACACGTCGCAGGCCGCTACCATCAGCGGCTTGATCCCGTTCTCCTCCAGAAGCTTGTTCAGCCGGTCGAGGGATCTCTCCTTGCGATAGGTGAAGATCAGCTCCGCGCCATGCGCGTGGAGCGACTTCGCGATCCCCCAGCCGATGCTCCTCTCGTTCGCGACTCCCATGACGACGATTTTTTTGCCAGCAAGCAAATTAGACATTGTTCTTCGTTCCTCCAGCTTTCCGTATTGCGCGATGCTGCGCCGAACGCAAGGAAAGCACCTCCGGATAGAGGTGCTTGACTCTTCTCCTTGCACAATAGCTTTTATTATACTACTAACCCTTCCGGCATACCACCATGCTTAATCCGCCGCTTTATCCGTTCACCTCGGGCCGAGCTGATCGAGCGGAAGAATATCGACTCCCGCCACGTAATGAAACGGAGTAAAGCGTTCCCGAAGCTGCTCGACCGTGCAGGAAGTCGCGATAAAGACCGTCAGCCCTTGCTTCAGAATGATCTGTTCGCTCGTCTCTTCATCCGTTAAATCGGGAAAATACCTCAGGGACTCCTCGTCCGAATGAACGTTCAACAGCAAATCCATGCAGATGGCGACGAGCAGCGTGTCCACATCCGAGAAACGGATAACGACCCGGTACAGGCTCCGAATAGCGAAAGGAAGAACGCCCTTACCCGGTATAGGACCTTCTCCCCGTTTGTTCATGGTTTTCTTCTTTGCGCGAATAGGCAATCCCGTGTCTCCCTGCCCTTTATTGGAAGCGAAGCAAGCTCCCTGCTCTTTCGGAAGGGCGCTGCCGAGTTGCCTTAGTACAGAAACAGCAGTTTTGCTCTTCTCATTACGCATGGTTTAGCTCCTCCAAAATAGTTGCTTTTATCCGTCGAGGCATGCTTTCCAAGTCACGAATTCCTATGGACGGGGGAGTGACGCCCTATGGGGTCCCCTCTATGGGTAGCTCCAAAATCATAGGATGAACGTAGGTATTTCTCACCTTGCATTTTATAAATTATAATCGGATTTTCGCCATCGTTCAACAAAATAGTCGCTTTTTCGATTCTATTCCGCATTGCCTCCGCCGCTTGCGACGCGTTGACGCCAAGAAGTTCTAGCGGGATAATAGACGTCAACGAAAGGATGCTCGGACTGCTAAAGGAGGCCGATCTCATGGAATGCCGAACGGGCTGCGCCGCTTGCTGCATCGTTATCTCCATTTCTTCCCCTATACCCGGAATGCCCGAAGGCAAGCCCGCCGGCGTCAGGTGCGTTCAGCTGACCGACGACAATCGCTGCCGCTTGTTCGGCAAGCCGGAACGTCCCGCGGTGTGCGGCAGCTTGGCCGCCTCGATCGAGATGTGCGGATCCGCCGACGAGGATGCGTTCCGGATTCTTGGCGAGCTCGAGAAAGCTACCGCTCCCGAATCCGGGCATGATCGCTAATCCGCCGCGAAGCTGCCGGAACCGGGCAGCCTCGTCTGCAGCCACGCCCATACTTTGCCCATCGTCAACTGAAGGTTCGTAAGTCCCGCCTCGTTCACGTAGGCCTCGCTCTCCCGGAAATAATCCGCATGCCCGCCGATGATAGGCACCGAGTCCGCCTGGCCGGGCCCATGCCGGCTTCGGTCCCACCTAGGCCAAGCGGACGTCTCCGCCAAGCCCCAGCCGCCGAACGTCCCGAGCCGGGTTATCGGATCGAGCCTTCTCCTCCCTCGCAGAGTCCCTTCCGCGTAAAGATAGAACGTATCGGCCGCCAGCTCCGGAGGGATGCGAGACTTCGGCGAGCCGATCAAGACGATGCAGATCGGTCCCTTCCATTCCTCCTTGAGCCCGACGGCCGCGTGAACGGCCGCCGTTCCCCCTCCGCTATGCCCGACCAGCAGAAGAGGCTCGAGCGACGAGCCGGCCGCGCTCTCCCGCCGTTCGCTATCGATCTCCTTCCTCGCTCTCGTCCCTCCGATCGACTTGGCCATCCGCGAGTAGCCCAGGCGCATGTCGTGAGCGATCTCCCGGACCTGGACGATAGCGCTTCGGCTCCAATCTCCGTAAGGATACAGCAGCCGGGAATGAACCGAATGTCCCGCTTCCGTCAATTGGCGGTGAAGGGCAAGGCGGAAGCGTTCCATGAAGAGAGGAGCGGTCTTCACTCCCGCCAGCAAGTATAGGTTCACGACCCAGCACTTCCTTGCGAAGCGGCGAACCGTTCGGCCTTCAGGATGCGATCCATGTCCGTCGGATGATCGTCCCGGAACAGGCGCACGAGCAGCGGCGGATTCACGTCGCTTAAGGAGGCGACCGCCATCTGCTGGTACATCTTCACCGCTCCCTCGGAGCTGCCGATCAGCTCGTAAGCGTAATCGTCCGCCGACGCTTCCGCGTTCCTTGAGATCGCGTTGCTGATCGGCAGAGACACGAAGCTTAGCACGGACAGGAGCAGCAGAACGAGAGGGAGGGCGTTCATGTCCGAAAGCTTGGAGATGCCGAAGCTCTCCCCCCGCTTGCGGACGATCCACGTATAGAGGCGCCCTCCGATCCAGAGAACGAAGAAGGAAGAAACGATCGTTCCCAGAACGCTCCATTCCAGGTGATGCATCACGTAGTGTCCCATCTCGTGAGCCATGATGAGCAGAATGGCTTTCTCGTCCAGGTTGTTCAAGGTCGTATCCCACAGCACGATCCGCAGGGACGATCCGATCCCGTTCACGTAAGCGTTCATCGAGTTCGTCTTGTCCGACATTCGGACCTCGTAGACGCGATCGGCCGGAATGTCGGCCTTATCGGCGAGGGCTAGAATATGCTTTTCCAGCTCCGGGTTCGATAGTCTCGTAAAATCGTTATAGAGCGGGTCGATCACGACCGGCTGAATGAACAGCATGAACAAGCTGAAAGGGATAGACAGCAGCCATAGCTTCAACCACCAGCGTCCGCCGCGGGACAGGATCCAGAAGGCTACGGCGCTGACCGCCAACGTCGTCAAGTAACCGATCGAGAATTGGACGGCCTTGTCTCTCAGCCAGCTAAGGACGGGCTGCGTCGTGATGCCGTAATGGCTGGATATCGCGAAGCTGAAAACCCGCAGCGGCAGATAAAGCAGGTACGAAATCGCGCTGATCGCGAGTACGTAGAGCGGGAACCGAACGTAGATCGCCCAGCCTCTTCGTTCGAGCGCCCGCTTGATCCCACTCCCGAGTCCGGTGAACAGGAGAAGGCCGTAGATCAGCCATTCCCACGGGCCGCTGACGAAGAAGATCCAATTGCGCGCCGCATTGATCGACTGGCTGTCGCTCAGTTCGGCCGAAGTGAAGAACGTTGCCGGGTCCGCCGCGGTTCCCTGATAAGCGACAGGCACATTATTAGGAGCTGTGTAACGAACATAGATCGCCATGACGATGGCATAGGCGATCACCGCCAAAGCATAAATCCCGATTCTGGATCGTGCGCGCATCCTCTGTCTCCCTCGTTCCCGATCGGCTTTCTCATGCCGAAGACAATAGCTTCAGCATCTCCCTTTATTTGCGGCCGTAGTCCGCCTTGATCTCTCCCCATTCTTCGGTCTCCCACTTCAGCACCTTGTTCGGGTAAGAGTTGGATTTCAGCCACATCAAGGCGCGGTCGACGAGGGTCCAGATCTCCGCCGTGGACTCGTTTCGGGGGAGAGTCGTCATCACTTCCTTCTGCTTCACCCATTTAAGGGCGGTTCGGGAATCGCTATATACAGTTTTCGTACTGCCTTCTTTCTTCAAGTGGGCCAGAGCGTGCACGATGGCGAGAAATTCTCCCAGATTGTTGGTTCCGTTCGGAATCGGCCCGCAGGAGAAAATGACGTCGCCGGTCCGGGTATCCACTCCCTTGTACTCCACCGGTCCCGGGTTCCCTCTCGTCCCCACGTCGACGGACACGCTGTCGTAGTCGATCTCGCCCGCGGGCTTGGACTTGGGCGCGGCAGCCTTCGACGATGCGAACTTGGCAGATGCGGTCGATGCGGATTTGCCGGAAGAGGCTTTGCCCTGTCCCCAGTTCTTCTTCCAGCCCTCCCGGTAAGCTCTCTCCGCTTCCGCTTGGGACGGGTAGGACTTGTACTTCGCATCCGCGTACCCGTTCACCTGCGCTTGGCAGGCGGGCCAGCTCGCATAAATTCCGGGCTGATGCCCTTCCCAGACGACATAATATTTATTGGCCACTCTTCTCTCTCTCCTTCAGTTAGATGCTTATCGCATCCCGACTTCCCTATTCTACCATGTGCGGCTTTCGGTTGCGCTCTGTCTATAGGCGCAAACTATAAAATGATACAATCTTAATCTTAGACCCCTACGTTAGAACCGTTTATAGTATAAGCACGCAAAAGACCGCGATATTGCTCAAAAAAGAAGGGTTGTTTATGCTGCATTCCATCGTTTCCACGCTGCTCGAAGTCATCGTTCCGCTGTCCATTCCCGTCATCGTAGGGGCGCTGCTTCGCCGGTTCAAAAATCTGGACACGAAGCCGCTGTCCGTGCTTTACTTGTATTTCTTAAGCCCCGCCATCCTGCTGGAGACGCTGACGACCGCCTCCATTACCGCGGACGACGCGGTTCGGACGGTCGTCTTCTGTCTCCTCAACCTGGCCTTGCTTTGGCTCGCCGCCGCGGGACTCGGACGGCTCCTGAAGCTGCCCGCGCCCGAACAGGCCGGGCTCACCTTGATCTCCACGCTGACCAACAGCGTTAATTACGGCCTCCCGCTTGTCCTGCTCGCCTTCGGGCAGCTCGGGCTGGATAAAGCCTCTCTTTATGTCGTCGTGCAGATCGTGCTAACGAACACGATCGGGGTCTTCTTCGCCGCGCGTTCGCAGTTCTCGATCGGCGACGCGGTAAAATCGATCTTCAAGCTTCCTTCTATTTATGCCGCGGTTTTCGCTTTCCTGCTAAGGGCGTTCGATTGGACGCTGCCGGACGGCTTGCAGAGCGGCATCGCTCTCGCCAGCGGCGCCTATTCGCCCGTCGTGCTCACCATTCTCGGCGCGCAGATGGTGAGCGTCGGCTTGGAAGCCAAAAGCCGCTCGAAGGTCGAGACCCGCACCTTCTGGGCCGGGATGGCGGTACGGATCGCGGCCGCGCCTCTTATCGCCGCGTTGGTTCTCCGGATTCTGGGAATCGACGGCGTTGCCGCCGACGTCTTCTTCATCCTCGCGTCCATGCCGGTCGCGGTCAACGCCGTCGTGCTCGCCGAGCGCTTCGACGCCGCTCCTAAGCTTCTCTCGCGGTGCATTCTCTGGACGACGCTCTCTTCGTTCGTCTGGCTGCCGATTCTTATAAGCATCGTGAGCTGATACGTGTTGTAGGAAAATGTTCTTCGCTGTAACCCGAATATTTCGGGTTACAGCTGCTTGGTTGCATTGTCCTGTTCCCGGATATTTCGGGATACGGCTTCTTAAGGAACTTGTTTTCGATCCTAATGGAACAAGGAGCTACCCTGTTTATTCCAACGGATACAAAGGCAATTTTCATTTTGCGCAAGCGTCTCCTCCCCGTCTACAATCGCAGCGACTGAAGGCCGATTCTCTGCAAATGCTCCAATCGAGCCTGGATCGCTTCAATGAGCGGCATGCCATCCGACCCTTCTTCTCGGCCGACTGAACGGGATACATCGCGAAGGAACGACAGCATTTCCGGAACCGGCAGCTGCAGCGCTTCTACGATGGATAATCCATGGATTCGGATATGCCTGCTCTCAAGCCGGAGTCGGCTTCCGTTGCACTCCTTGCAAACGACCGGGCCCGAGAAGTAGCGTATCGCTCTCAGGTTCCCTTTGCTTGTCGTACCCGCCTCCCTCATGAATTTCAGATCGTTGACGCATCCGCGGTAGCAGCCTATCTTTTGCTTCCCATTATGAACGTACAGGATGGGTTCTTCCCCGTACCCGTATAGCAAAATATCGACGAATCGTCGATCCTGCTCGGCGAGAGGCTTCTCTTCGTCTATCCCGATCAACCCGGCTAGCTGCCTGATCATCTTAACAGGGCCGCAATCCGTCCCCGCCCACAGCAGCACGGCGCCTTTCCTAAGCGACAGCTCCGGCGCGATCATCCGTTCGGGGTCGATATCGCTTCCCGCGACTCCGCTATGGCAGAACGCGCAGTCGTCAGATGAGCAGTCGTTAGACGAATAGTTCTCCGGAGAAGGTTCCGTCATCCATGTCCAGTTTGGGTTCCAACGGCTCGCAAGGTTCGCGTAAAGCAATCTCCAAGAGTCCGACACGCCGACGATAGTCCCGACCAATGAGCTTTCTATCTTCGGATTAAACGCTTTCAACGAGATCTCCGGCATCGATGTCACCTGTCTCCTTCTCCGAATCATGGGCCTAACTTATGTTATATAGGTTCGCCCCGGCTCCTGAATTTTCCTCTAAAATACAAAAACGAGCCTCCTCGGATGCCCGTCTTCGCGAAGCGTATTCGTCTATTTTCCTTAATTCGTCTATCTTCCTTATCCGATTCGCTGCTTGAGCTTCTCGTACAACAATTCCGGCGTCTTCGCCCGAACGAGCTCCGTCTTGCCGATAAGCGCCATGCACACCTTGGAGCACGCCCCGCAGCTGCCGATGCAATCCTTCTTCTTATGCTTCATGTCGGGGAACTCGCTCTTCAGCGCCTTATAGACGACTTTGGAGCCAAGCTTGAAGTTTCTGCAGCAATACTTGATTTTGGGCATGCCCGATCCGCTCCCCGAACTGATTTTCTCGATGCTCACCTCCAGATGATAATCGTTCTCAGCATTGCTGTCAATGAAAATTGTTCTCAACTTGTTCGCGATTCTTTGTTTTTGAGCTCGAGGTTTTTTTCTGGTAATCTAGTACATACACTGGCTTCGACGACATGCACACCGCAATTTAGCCCATGCGGAGAGAGGAGCCTCACGTTGAACGATCCGGTCTTCATCGCTTTGCTTATCATCCTGGTGATCGCCCTGCTCGTTGCCCTGTACGCCGTCGCCGTCGAGCCCCGGAGGCTCAAGGTCACGCGGCTCGAGATCCAGTCGCCTCGCATTCCGCCCGGCTTCGACGGCAAGACGATCCTGCAATTCAGCGACGTTCACGTCGGCCACTTTTTCTCCTTGAAGCGATTGAAACGCTTGGCTTCCGCCATCAACGAGCTGAAGCCGGATATCGTCGTCTTTACGGGCGACCTGTTCGACGCCAGAACCCTGAAGACGGAGAGCGATCCCGCCGCCTCCCCGATTCTGGGGGAGATCCGCGCCCCGCTCGGCAAGTTCTGCGTCTACGGCAATCATGACTTCGGCTATTCCCGGACCAAGCGTTGTTCCGGTCCTCTATTGACGAACGGCGGCTTCGATATGCTGATCAACGAGACGAGACGGATCGCCCTTCCGAACGGAGAATCGATTACGATCTCCGGTTTGGACGACTACGTAAGGGGCCGACCGGACGCGAAAGGCACGCTCTCCAAGCTCGAGGAGGATTCGTTTAATCTGCTGCTGCTGCACGAAGGAGATCCCTCGGACGGACTCGCGAAGTATCCCGTCGACCTTCAGTTGTCCGGCCATAGCCACAACGGGCAGATCAGCCTTCCGATCGTCGGCGCGATCCACCGGACGGCCCTCGGCAAAGTGTACGTCGGCGGAATCTATTCGATCCGGGCTGCCCTACGAGGCGACAGGCCTTATCATTTGTACGTGAACCGGGGAGTCGGAACGACCACGCTGCCGATCCGTTTCGGAAGCGTTCCGGAGATCAGCCTGTTCACCCTTCGCAGAGGGAACGCCTCCAGGCTCCTGAACGTAAAATAAAGGCTGCCCTTCGAGTCCGGTACGGACTTGGCGAAGGGCAGCCTTTCTTCTCGGTTTGCCGTTACGAGCGAAACAGAATGCGATTGCGGCTCTTGGCGGCGCTTCTGGATCCGGCCTCTTGGCGGCTCTTGCGGGAGCGCACCGCGGCCAAGCTCGCCGAAAGCTCCTTGAACCATTCCTCGTCCTTGGTCATGAGGGCCATATCGATATAATTGAGCAGTCCGCTCTCGTCGTTGCCGGAATAGCCGGGGAGCTTGCGCACCGATTGGTTTCTCAAGGAGATAACCCCGCCGATCGCGGCTTCCCGATCCGAATCCGTCACGAAGATATCGACTGTGCCTTGGCTGGCATGAACCGCATCGATAAAGCCGCGGACCAGCTCGCCCTCGCTGGAATGTCCCGACACCCAATCTCCTACTTCATAATTCATGATCGTCCACCGCCTTTTCTCATTTTTTCGAAAATTTCGATTTTGTATCGAAGAAAGCAACTCCATTCGGTTGCCGTACTGTAATAATAATTGTTACAGTAACGAAAGTCAATAGGCGCGACAAAGAAAGAGAGGCCGACCCCGACTGTCCGAAGACGCTGGATCGGCCACTGCCTTCATGCAATGAAATTAACCTCGTTCCTGAAGCTTGCGGGAGAACAAAGCCAACGCGCTTTGAATATGCTTGTCCCAGAACTCCCACGTATGCTCTCCCGGTTCTTCCTCGTAGCGGTACTTCGGATACCCGGATTGCCTAATCGCATCGCGGAACCGCACGTTGCCCTCGTACAGGAAATCCTCCGTTCCGCACACTTGATACAATTCTGGCAGCTCCGCATCCATCGGAAGCCTGCGCAGTAGCTCGAACAGATCGTCCGGGGAGCCCTCGACGGCCCGGTCTCCGAAGATCAGGTCGAACGAGCGTTTGATGGAATCGTATGCCGGCTTCGCCCTCTCGCTCGCGAGATCGAGCACTCCCGACAGGCTGGCCGCGGCGGCGAACCGTTCCGGGTAAGCGAGCGCCCACTTGAACGCCCCGTATCCCCCCATCGACAGGCCGGCGACGAAATTCAGCTTCGGATCGTCCGATAACGGGAAGAACGAGCGGGCGAGCCGCGGCAGCTCCTCCGTCAGGAAGGTCCAATACGCGTCTCCGTTCTCCATGTTCGTATAGAAGCTCTTATGTAAGTTCGGCATGACGACGGCGATCCCCAGCGAAGAGACATACCTTTCAATGGACGTGCGCCGGGCCCAGATCGTATCGTCGTCCGAAAATCCGTGAAGCAGATAGAGAGTAGGATGCTTGGCGCTTCCCGCCGCCCCTTCCATTCCGATCTGACTGAACGTCCGCTGCGGAAGAATGACCGTCATGCTCGTGCTGATGCCGAGCGTCTCCGAATAATAATCGCATTTAATGAGAGCCATTTCGAATTCCTCCAGAATAAAGGGGATAATTGCATATCGCTGGTTTTATCGTAGATTCGACGGTGAACGATGTCAAGATGACGATCCTGCTACTTAGGCAACAAGGAAGAGTACGTCTTGCGAAGCTTGTGCAGCTTATCCAGCCTCTCCATGGCGCTTTGCCCTTTGAGTTTGGTGACCGCGACGGTCAACGCCTCGATGAGCGCGACGGGCGACGCCATGGAATGAAATCCTTCCAGCTCTCCCCTGTCCAATTGCAGCACCAAGTCGCTCTTCGCCAGCATGTCCGAGACGAGAAGATCGGTGACCAAGATGGTGGCATATCGGGAAAATGCGGCTTGCTCCAGCAGAACGGCCAGCTCCGGAGACTTTCTTACGAACCCGAACATGAGCACGACGTCGCCTTCTTCCGCATGAGCGAGCTGCTCGAGCAGCTCGCTTCCGCTCCCCGCCATCGTGACCACGCGAATCCCGATCCGCGTCAGCCGGAAGCTTAGAAGCTCCGTCAGAAACGAGGAGGCGCCCGAGCCGAAGAGATACAAGGCGCGGGCATCCCCAATGGCCCGGGCCGCGGCGGCGAATTGATTCCGGTCCAGCCGCTCGGCGGATACGTCCAGATTGTTCGCGGCGATCTCCGCGATCTCCCGGTAGATATCCGCTTCTTCCCGCTCGACCCGGCTAAGGATCCTCTCCATCTTATGAGCCGGGGTGGCGTGCTCTTGCTGCAGCAGATGCTTCTTGAACGCTTTTAGGTTGCCGTAACCGATCGCTCCCCAGAATCGCGACACGGTCGCCGTGCTCACCCCGGTCGCCGCGGCGATGTCTTCTTCCGTGCAATAGGGGATTTGCCCGAAGGCGCCCGCGATATAATTCGCGATCTTCTGCTGGCTTTTGGACAGCTTCGATAGATCGATCTCTTTCAGGTTGAATGTCACTTCTGTCCTCTCCTTCGGGCGAGCCCCGGTTTATTTTCCTCCTTCAGTATAACTCGGAAATGATTAATTTTGTAAGTTTTATTTCATAATTTAATATTTGAAAAATATTTTACACTTTACGCGCATTCCGATGATAAAGCGCTAATATTCGCTCCCTATAGTTGGGGTAACCCAAATCCCAGAGGAGTTGAAAACATGGTTTCCGCGCCGATGCGCCGTTACGAGCTCACGCAATCCCAGAAGCTGATGGTTTTTATTCTGGCCATGTCTCTGTACGGAATCTCCAACATGTTCTCCGAGCTAGTCCCCGAGCTGAAGCTCGGGCCGATCGAATTGAAGGTCGAGTATTTCGCCTTCATCCCTCTCACGCTCTGCATCCTGTTCCATCCTTTGTATGCCGCCGTCGGCGCTTCCTTCGGGGAAGTCATCTTCGGCGAGCTGCTGCTCGGGCAGTTCGGCGGTCTCGGCGAATTGGAGAAGTTCATCGAATTCACGCTGGCCATGTACATAGCCGGCATGCTCGTCACAAATCCGCGAAACCGCAAGCAGCTTGCCGTCGCCTCCTTCGTTGCGGTCGGGATCGACCAGATGCTCAGCGCTATCGTGGATATCGCCAAGGTATGGGCGGGAGTCGAAGACCTGGAGGCCGTGCCCGGCATTCCGGAGAGCATCGTGCTTATCGAAGGATTAAGCTTCCTGAACGCCATGGCGATCACGGGCATCCTTTTCTCCTTGCTGCCTACGCTGTTCCTGGTGCCTCGTTTGTATGGCAAAATCGAGCCTCTTCTCGGCATGAAGCCGCGAGACAGCCGAGTTCCGCTATCGCTCGGCCAGATGGTGACTCCCCGCTTGCTTCTCGTGTCCATCCTGTTCGTGTTCGTAGGCGGAGCGGCCGAATTCCTCTCGGAAGCCGACATCAACTTCGCCGTGTGGGAGCCCGAGTTCCTGGAGCAATACGGCTCCGGCTTCATGTGGGTTAGCGTCGGAGCGGCCGCTTTGGTTCTGGCGGCAACGCTGTATACGATGTTCCGCGCCAAAGGCGCCGCCAAGCCGAAGGAGAGCAAGCTGTGAGCACCGCAAGCGCAGCGAGAATTCCGCAGACGACCGAGCCCCTCGTCGCCTTGTCGAACGTCGGCTTCCGTTACCCCGGCGCATCCTCCGATGCGCTGCAAGGCATCGACCTGACGATCGAACGAGGCGCATTCGTCGCCGTCGCCGGCACGAACGGCAGCGGCAAATCCACCCTATGCAAAACGCTGAACGGCCTGATCCCCAATTATTACGTCGGGGATCTGACGGGCGACATCCGCGTGGCCGGGCTGACGGCCGCCGAGGAAACGGTCTCTTCTCTATCGAAGAAAGTGGCTTACGTGTTCCAGGACTTCGAGAACCAACTGGTCCGGCCGACCGTCTACGAAGAGGTTATCTTCGCGCCGCTTAACTTCGGTTACCCCGATTATAAAGAGCGCGGAGAGCGAGCCCTCGCCTTGCTAGGGCTTAGCCACCTGCGCGATCGCTGGATCTGGCAGCTGAGCGGCGGGCAGAAGCACATGACCGCGCTCGCCGCGGCGCTGTCGCTGGACCCCGACCTTATCATCGTCGACGAGCCCGTCGCCCAGCTCGATCCGCAGCGGGCGAGGCTCGTTTATGACAAGCTCAAGCTTCTTCGCGAGCAGCATGGCAAGACGATCCTTGTCATCGAGCACCATACCGAGTTTATCGCCGATTATTGCGACCGGGTCATCCTGATGGACAAGGGCGCCATTCGCTGGATCAAGCCGGTACGGGAAGCGTTATCCCGCGTGGAGGAATTGGCCGAGCTGCACATCCTGCCGCCGCAAGTCACGCTCGCGGCCAAGCGAACGCTGGAGGAGGAGCGGCAAGAAGGCGAATCGGCCCTGCCGTACCCGGTCACGCTGGGCGAAGCGGCCGAATTCTATCGGCAGCGGGACGTCGGCTCGAGGTTGAACGCCGTCGACGGCGGTTCGGGAGCTCAAGCCATTCTCCGCGGGACGGCAAAATCGGGCGCTCAAGAACCGGTCGTTCGCTTCGATAATGTCACCGCCGGATACAAGACGATCGACCGAACCCCGCATCGCGTCCTTAAGAACGTCAGCCTGGAGCTGCGCGAAGGCGACCGGATCGCGCTCGTGGGCAGCAACGGCGCCGGCAAATCCACCTTGTTGAAGTTGATCTCCGGCATTCGGCGGCCGAGCGAAGGCAGCGTGACCGTCTGCGGCTTCCGCACGAAAGACGTCTCGCCGGAACGGCTGGCCGATTATGTCTCCTACATCTATCAGCAGCCCGAGGAGATGTTTATCGAAGACAACATCCGCAAGGACATCTCTTATTTCCTTAAGGCCCGGAAGCATCCCGGGTACGCCGAGCTGGTCGACGGCCTCATGGAGCGGCTTCGCCTGGCCGGCTTGGCCGACCGCGACGGCCGCTTGCTCAGCGGCGGCCAGCAGAGGCGGGCGACGCTAGCGATCGGGCTCGCGATGCGTCCGACCGTCATGCTCCTGGACGAGCCGACGGCCAGCCTCGACGCGTTAAGCCGCCGAGAGGTCGCCGCGATGCTCTCCGGCGAGCTCGGCAGCGTCAAGACGGCCGTTATCGCGACGCACGACATGCAGCTGGTCGCGGAGTGGGCGAACCGCGTCATCGTGATGCATAACGGGGAAGTCGCTCTCGATACGGATAAACGGACTCTTTTCTCCAATAGCGAGCTTTTGCGCCAAGCCGGGTTGACCCCGCCTCAAATTACGCAGCTCGGAGACGCGCTGAACCTGTATCCGCCCTGCTTGTCCGTCGACGAATTCGTTCGCCGCGTCCAAAGCGCGCTTAAGGAGGAGGTGCCCGCTTGGAAGCCATCAAACAAAGCCTCATCGACAAGCTAAGCGTCGAGCAGATCAAGGTCGAGCTCATGCGGACGGCCTTCGGCCGAAGGTCCACTCTGCTCTCGCGGTTCGACCCTCGGGTGCTGCTCGGCTGGTACACGGTACTGGCTATTCTGCCGTGGTTTCTCTCGAACAAGTTCGTTCTGCTCGGCCTTCTCGTACCCGTCCTGGTTCTGACGTTCTCCTCCAAGGTGAGCCCGCTGGTCCTGTTCATTCTCGGGCTCGGGCTCGTCAGCGAGATCAGCTATATCCTGATCGGGTCTCTGCTGTTCGGGGGCAGCCTGGATGCCGTCTGGCCGCTCATGACGCTTACCCTTAAGCTTCTGATCATCTCGCTCGCCAGCATAGCCGTCTTCAACAGCATGGACCCGGAGCGGTTCAGCGACGCGCTGCTCAGCCTGGGCGTTCCCGGCCAGTTCAGCTTCGGCGTGTCGTACGGCTACCGGATGCTTCCGATTCTGATCGAGGAATATCACAACCTGTTCTACTCGTTCCGCTTGCGGGGCAAGGCTCCGGGCAACCGAGGCCTGCTCGGCTGGCGCTCTCTCGTCTATCTCGTCCGAACGGCCGTCTGCACCTTCTACCCGCTCATGCTCAATACCGCCAAGCGGACGCGCACCACGGTCGAAGCGCTCGAGGTCAAAGGCTTCACCTACGCGCTGGCCAGCCCGGAAGCCCGCAAGCTCAAGCTCGCTTATTTGCGCGTCGGCGCTGCCGATATCGCTTTTCTCGGAATCAGCCTGCTCTACCTCATCGCCCTCTGCGTCGGCGGGCATTGGGTTTCATTCTAACGACAAGATTGGAGTACCTCTACGATGATGAATATCGATCTGCATACGCACGGCAAGCTCTCCAAAAAAACGGATTTTTCGCTCGGCTACTTCTTATCCATGGTCAGAGAAGCTTCGGAGAACGGCCTGGACGCGATCGCGCTCACCGAGCATTTCAACACCCGCCGGTTCTCGGATCTTCTGGATCGGCTGGATCAAACCTTCGAGTATATAGGCGACTATTATTCGGTAGAAGGGCTGAAGGTGTTTACCGGAATGGAAGTCGACGTCATGGAGACGGGCCACATCCTTCTCATCGGCAATCGCGCGATCATTAGGGAGCTGAACGACGAGCTGGAGCCTTATAAGGAAAAAGGGAGCTTTATCCCCTTCGGGCGGCTGCTGGACCGGACGGACGCGCTGCCCCTTCTCCGGATCGGGGCCCATCCGCTTCGGAGGAGCACGCCGCTCGCCCACCACCCGGCCGAACTGCTGAAGCGGCTCGACGGATTCGATCTGAACGCCAAGGATCTCTACGAGGAAGGAAGCGGCATGGCGGAGAAAGTGAATGCGTTCGCGCGGGAGATCGGGCTTCCCGTCTTCGCCGGAAGCGATTCGCATCAGCCCCTTCAATTCGGAAGCGTATGGAACCGTTTAGCCGAGAGCTGCGAGACGGCGGAGGAGCTTCGGAGCCGGCTGCTGCCGGGGACGCACGAGGTGGAGATCTCCCCCTGCCTGCCGGTCAAGGTCAAAGGCGCCCAAATGATGAAGGAGCTGCTTAAGCAATCCATGGCGGCAGGATAAGGACTGGAAAAGACAAAGGCAACCTTGCCCGGTACGGGAGGGTTGCCTTGGAGTTGCTTAACGCATTAACGCCGCTATTAGGCTAAAACATGCAAATAGTAGTGATAGAACTCCTCGTCTTTCTTGTAGCCGTTGTTGACGTAAAGTCTCTGCGCTCTCTCGTTATCGGGAGCGGTGGCCAGCTCGAGTCCTTTGGACTTGGTCCGCACGGCGTATTCTTCGGCTGCTTGGAGCAGCGATTGCGCCGCTCCGCGCTTGCGGCGCTTCTCGGTAACGAACAGATCGTTCAGGATCCAGATCCGCTTCATCGAGACCGACGAGAAGGAAGGATACAGCTGCGTAAACCCGATGGCTTGACCTCCCTCTTCGTCCCTAGCGATAAAAATAACCGACTCCCCATGCTCGAACCGATCGAACAAGAACTTCTTCGCACCGTCCGGATCGGACTCCTGCCCGTAAAAAATCCTGTACTCGTTAAAGAGCGCGGCGACGTCTTCCAGCTCGGCGATCGTGGCTTGATTGACGATTGCGGATGTCATGTCTATCATTCCTTTAGGTTAGGGATGGAAATCTCTCCTGTCTCTTCTAGATTATCAAAGCCCTTGGGGCGGGTACATTCACTATGCTCCTACTTTTTGCACTAAACCGACAGTCCGTCTGCTCCCCTAATGAAAAAAGAGAGGCCGCAGCCTCCCTTTCCGATCTTCCTCAACCTCTACGCAAAAACTCCACTTGCTTCCCGAAATGATCCCCGCTCGTAAAATGCCCGTTAAACGGGTAAACGATGAGCTCCTTGGGAGCTTCGATCCGGTTGTAGACCGAGAAGATCGTCTCCGGCATGCAGACCGTGTCCTTCAGGCTGACCGAGACCAGAACCGGCGCCTTCAGCCTGTCGTACAGGTTAAGCATATCGAAGTAGCTCAGCGTACGAAGCACCGTGTCCAGATGCTCGGGAAACCGGGAGACGAAGTCCGCGGCTTCGACGAGCGAGCTGGTCGACAGGGCGATTCCGTAATCCATGTGGCACATATTCGGGACGTCCGCCACCGTCTTGTACGGAATGTCGCTCAGCGCCGAGACGATAAGGGCGAGCCCTCCCCCTTGGCTTGCCCCCGCAACGGCGATCCGGGACGCGTCCACTTCCGGCTGGCGGGACGCCCATTCGACCGCTTTAAGCGCATCGACGGCGATGGCGCGGTAATAGTGCCGCTCCGGATCGAGAAGGCCTTGGGTGATCCAGCCTCGGGTCATTCCGTAGGTTTGCGGAAGCAGATTGCCCGTCTCCCCGCCTTGGCCGCGAACGTCGATCGCGAATACCGCGTAGCCGGCCAACAGCCAATTCGCATGATGTTCCGGCAACCCCTTGCTTCCCGTATAGCCATGATAGAGAACGACGCAGGGCAGCGGCCCTTCTACCGCGAACGCGGGGGTCAGGAACCAGCCATGGATCGGAGTTTGGTCGAAGCCCTCGTAGGTGACTCTCTGATAATTTATGTAGGACGATAGGCCTTGGACGGATTCTCTCGTGTCCTTAAGCTCGCGCTTGGACGCCTCGCGGAGCGTCCGGTCCCAGAATTCCTCCAGATCGGCCGGAGCCGTCCGGTCGGGAAGGTATTGCTTCAAATCCGATATTCTTTTCTCCACGTAATTCATTGCCGCTTCTTCCTCTCTCACAGTCTCGTTGTACGATTTCGCTCCTTCTATCTTACTTGATTTCGGAAATTTCGGAAGACGAAATGCGGTTTCGACAAACTTTATGGCGCCGAACGAGCAAATAGCGACTTGGGAACTAGAGCCATTCCTCATCATTTGACAGACTTCTTGTGATACATTACGTATCATTTAGAAAAATCGTCTTCCCGAGGTCCGAAAGGAGATCCGATCGATTCATGCTTAGCTCCCCGACCAATACGCCGCCGCTTAAAGTATCCTATACGGACCCTACCGCTTCCATGCAAATCTCCGCCAGGCTAATCCGTTATTTCCATCAGCTCCGCGACGGAAGGAGACTGGCGATCGTCTGTCTCGGTACCGACCGTTCCACGGGCGATTCACTCGGTCCGCTTGCCGGAACCGCGCTCAGCAAGTTCTCCTCCCGCCACTTCGATCTGTACGGCACGCTGGCGGAACCGGTTCACGCCCGCAATCTGGACGAGACGCTCTCGCGGCTGCACCGCGAAATCGAGCGGCCGTACATCGTCGGAATCGACGCTTGCCTGGGCAAGTCCGCCAGCGTCGGCTGCATTCTGCTCGGAGAGGGTCCCATCCATCCCGGCGCCGGGGTGAATAAGCAGCTTACGCCCGTGGGCGACGTCCATCTGTCGGCCGTGGTCAACGTCGGCGGGTTCATGGAATACCACGTTCTCCAGAGCACCCGGCTGCATGTCGTCGTCAGCATGGCGGAGCTTATCGCCGCAAGCCTGATGGATGCCGTGCATGGCTCGCTCGCGAGGTGAGCCGGTGAAAGCGTTCAGCCTGCTCCTCTTCTCGCTGTGGCTAACGTTGCATAGTTCGGCTGCATCCTCTGTCTTGGCGAATCCCGGGGGAGCCGGCATATCGAGCCTTGCGGCCGCCGACGTCTCCGAGGAGCCCGAGCCCGAATCCCCGATTACGATTAACTTAGTCGGGGATATTCTGCTCGACGATCCGATCGACACGTACATTCGCAAGTACGGCATCGATTTTCCTTTTAAGCGTACGGCGGACATCCTTGCCGATGCGGACATTACGTTCGGCAACCTGGAGACGTCCGTCTCCGAGCGGGGCAAGCCGGCGGATAAGCAGTTCACGTTTCGTTCGCGCCCCGAGACGCTTCAATCGCTCGTGAACGCCGGCTTCGACGGGGTCAGCCTGGCCAATAACCACTCCCTCGATTACGGATTCCAGGCACTGGAGGATACGATCGCGAATCTGCGCCGTTACAAGCTTGGCCATACGGGGGCCGGCCGGAATAACGACGAAGCGTTCGCCCCGTATGTTAAGGAAGTCCGAGGCAAGAAAGTGGCCATTATCGGCATCAGCCGGGTGCTGCCGGAAGGAAGCTGGTATTCGGGGAAAAACAAGCCGGGGATCGCTCACGGATACTCCATGGAGCCGATGATGTCGTACATCAAGCAAGCCGTGGCGCAGTCGGATTACGCCATCGTCTTCATTCATTGGAACAAGGAACGGGAGGACTATCCGGAAGACTACGCGAGGCAATATGCCAAAGCGTTCATCGATGCCGGCGCGGACGCCGTCGTCGGCGCCCACAGCCACGTCCTGCAGGGAATCGAATGGTACCGGGGCAAGCCGGTGTTTTATTCGCTGGGCAACTTCGTTTTTACGTCGAGAACGGAGAAGAGCAGCGATTCGATGATCTTGACCTTGAGCTTATCGGAATCCGCCGTTGAAGCCAAGGTTATCCCCGCCAAGATCATCTCGACGCAGCCTAGACTGATGGACGACAAGTACAATCAAGCCGCTTACGCCAAGCTGAACAAGATTTCTTACAATGCCAAAGTGCTGGAGGACGGAACCGTCGCGGAGAAATGATCGGGGAACGAGAGTACGGGAAAAGGGCCGAGAAACGCGTCGTTCGACGCGTCCTCGGCCCTTCGGGCGTAACGGGTTTTCGTTAGTTGAGAGGCTGCACGGTAGCGCCGGAGCCCTCGTCGGAAGGAGCCGCGCCGTTCTCATTTAGAACGACCAGATAGAACACCGGGCTCTGAGGAGGCAGGCTTCTCGTCGTGATCGGTCCGTAGTAAGCGCGAACCTTCGCGCCTTCCTTCAAATCCTTCCATTCGACCGGCTGCCCTTCTTCGTTCATGAGGAACGTTTCCTTGCCGGTATTCAGCACCAGATCGATCGTCTTCGTTCCGTTCTCCGTCTTGCCGAGGCTCACCCGGTAGCCCTCGTCCGACTTCTCGATCGATTGGATCGTATCGTCCGTCACAAGACGGGAGAGACCGACGGTAATCGAAGCGGCGTGCGATTGCCCCGGGTAGCTCATCGCCACGACCGGACCGTAGTCCGCGTTGATCTCGGTGCCTTCCTTGAGGTCCGCGGCGGCAACCGTTTTGCCTTCCGAATCTTGAATGACGGTTTCTTTATCGGCATACAGAATAATCCAGTTCGCGTTCCCTCGGCCCAACACTTCCAAGCGGTATTGGCCGTCCTCCGTCTCCTTCACGGACTTGACGATGCCGGAGATGTGCGCGTACTGGCTCTCTTCCTCCGATTTGGTACCGTTAGACAGAGAACCGGAGGATGGCACTTTGTTCAGCTCGATCGTTTTGTTGCCGGCGTTGTAGGTTACCTCGTAGCCCAGAGCGGCAGCTTCGTCGCGAACCGGGAGGTAAGCTTGTCCGTTAATATAGACCGGCTGCATGCCGGTTGCTTGTCCGTCCACGGAAATCTTGATATCGGAGCGTATGAGACCGGATACCTTCCCGAAAACTCCCGTTGCCTGCGCTGCGGCAGTCGTTCCTAGCAAACCTACCAACGTCGCAACGACAACCCATTTCTTCTTGTTCATCTTCCGCAACTCCTCTCGTAACTCTAATCTTGGTGCAGCATCCCTATAAACGCACCTCGATTTCATAAGGTTGCAGGTATCGCATCATTTTTCCTCCCGCCTTGTCCTTCCGGAACGAACTAAACGAACGTACAAGCGCCAATAGGGAACAGGAATACAATGAAGGAGCAGGCTAGAGGGAGGTGAACGGAATGGTTCAACCTAACCGCGGCAGAGCGGACGTTCGCGAGCAAACAGCCCGTTATGCCGGCCAACCGGTCATCGTCACTCTGACGGACGGCCGGCAATACGTCGGCAAGGTAGCAAGGATCTCGAACGGACAGCTTTACCTGACGGGAATCCAAGTTCACGGCAAGACGAAGAACGGTCGCCGTCCCTCCGCCAGCAAATCCAAGTCTCCCTCCAGGCGCCGAGTACGCACCTCCGCTTTCCTGTCCCCCGAGCTCCAGAACGGAGCGGAAGAAGCGGCGGCCGCGCCTCTGGCGGAACAAGCCGCCGGCGTGGCAGGCGGTTTCGGAGGCGGTTTCGGAGGCGGTTTCGGAGGAGGATTCGGGCTGGCGGGCTTAAAGGAATGGATGGGCTTCATGGAGAAAGCGATGCCTATGATCAAGATGGGGATGGGTGTCGTAAAGTCGATTATTCCTTTATTGAACGCTCTGAAAGTGTAAGCCCCCCCATCGTCGTTCGGTCCGAACGCAGAAGAGAAGCAAGCCGAGCCATCTTTCTCTTCTGCGGACCGGCGACTCCCTAGATTTCCCCCGATAGGAGAACGATTCTCCACGGCTCGGCGGGCGACAGGCGGGCGAACTCGAATCGCAGCGGCTTCCGTTTCTTCCCTCCGCCCGATAGCTCGATCTGGATCGCCATCTCCTCTTGGAAGGTCAGAAATTCCTCCCCGGCACTCAACCTCTCGGGCGTCTTGATCCGGGCGGATTGCACTTGAGGCAATCGGTCCAACACCCTATTCGACTGCTTGCGCCCCGTTCTCTCCAGGAAAAGGCGAACCCATTCCCGATCCCGCTGGTTGATCGCTTCGGCCAAGCTCTCCGCTTGCTCGGGAGGAGACAAGCGCTGCAATAAGGCGCGCGGCCGGCCTGACGCCTTATATACCATCAGGCGGTGAGCGGGATCCGGCACCTCGGATTTATGAGTCGAGCTGTCCAGGAAGTGAATGCAGAAGTGGCCCTTGAAGTCGTTGTCGGGGATTCCGTCCCCGCCGTGCGGCATTCCGTTCATGGATGCGGCCAGCTGCCGGCCTTCCGCGCGGACCAACACCGCCTTGCGGCGCCAGCTCCATCGATCCTCGTAAATCCGTTTCATGATTCTCGTGTCCTCCTTGGACACCGGCTGAACGTCGGCGTGGTCCCTCCCGGCTCTTCTCTGGACCCGGAAGGACAAGCCGGTCTCGAGGTCGACGACGGTGAACACCTTCAGCCTCGGTACCAGCCGGCTTGCCTCTTGCCAGCCGATCAGCTCCCCGTAATAGGCGTGACTCAAACGGGAGGCTTCCTTAAGGAGCCGTGCGGAGGAAGAAGCCGGGACGGAGATGACGGTCCCCTCCTCCTCGCTATACAAATTACCGGATAACCCCATTCGGTAGGTTCGCCGTCGGCCTTTCTCCGTCCACTCGACATATATGTCGCTTAACTCCGGTGCCTCGTCGGATTCGAGAGGAGTTTCCGCCCGGAGCGCCTCCGCAAGCGACGGATCGTTCCACTTCTCCTTCAAGAGATAGGTCGCGGTCGGACTCGAGCGAATGGAGATTTGAACGGCCGTATCGCTCGAATCCGCGGACGCGGGCTGCAACGACAAATCGAGCAACAGCGTTACCCCCATAATCGCCGCCGCCAAACAACGGCCGTAAAATCGTTTTGCCATGAGACACTCGCCTCCATCGAAACTAAACCGTAATAATTCGCTCCTCGTTAGGGGAAGGTATGCACTTGAACGGGTATGAACGAGGTGAACCATGAACAATTGGCTTTGGGCTCTGAGCCTGACAAACTTATTGATGTGGAATCAACAGCCGCCGCCGGACAGCTCGTCCGATACCGTATCGATGCTGCATAACGGTAACCCTATTGCCCGGGTGGAACGCTCCGCCTATAAATTGCCCTCGTTCCCGCTCGTTAATCCGAATCGATTGGACGAGCTGTCGGACAAGATGGAACGGCAAATCCGAATTCCCGCACAGAACGCGATTATCGGGGAGGACGGCCATATCGTACCCGAGAAAGCGGGAGCCAAACTGGACCGAAGAAAATTCGAGGATCGTTTCCAGCAGTTTTATTACGGCGGAGGACAGGTTTCATTCGAGGTTCCGTTAAAGCCGATTTACGCGAAGGTGGACAGCGAGCTGCTCTCCGTCATTCGAGAGAAAGCCATCGGCCAATACGCGACTTATTTCAATGCGCATAACAAAAATAGAGCGAAAAATATCGCCCTAGCTGCCAAGTCGATCAACAATCGCGTCGTTTTTCCGGGAGAACGGTTCTCTTTTAACCAGACGGTGGGAAGGCGGGACAGCTCGAAAGGGTATGTACGCGCGCCTATCATCGTAAGAGGGGAACTGTCGGAGGGGATCGGCGGCGGCATCTGCCAGGTGTCTTCGACCCTGTTCAATGCGGCCGACCGGGCAGGGATGAAAATATTGGAGAGGTATTCGCACAGCCGGAACGTGCCTTACGTATTGCCCGGACGCGATGCGACCGTGAGCTGGGGAGGACCGGATTTCGCTTTCTCGAACCCGTACAACCAGCCGATTCTGATTCGGGCCTTCGCCGGTCCCGGCTCCCTCTACGTCTCCATCTACTCGTCCGAACAACTGGAGCATTCGCCTAGGCATGTTCCGCGGATGTCGCGGCGTATTCCGGAGGAGATCGCGGTCGGCAAGCCGGAGTAAATCGTTGCGTTAACGTTGCGCTTAGGAGGCTAATCTCATGACCACTATGCCTCCGAGCGCAAGCGCCATTCCGATCGCTTCCGCCCTTCGCATCTCTTCCTTGAGATAGAACTTGGCATAAGCAAGGACGATCGCCGCGTTCATCGCGCCGAGCGCGGAGACGATCCCCGTCGATCCTTCCTGAAAGGCGGGAATGAGGAACATCATACCGGCGATATTCGTAAGCCCCACCGTCATTCCCCAAACGACGGTCCGTTTCGTGGTCCATGCGGCGGCAGCCGGCAGGTTGGCAGATGCTTGCTTATGTGCTTCGGATGCGGGTTCTGTGGCGGATGGGGTTGTTAAGGCTGCGGTTATTGAGACTGCGGTTTCTGTTGGTGATGCGGTTTTGGTTGTGGCTGCGGTTTCTGTTGAGACTGCGGTTTCCGTTGCGGCTGCGGCGATCTCCCTTCTTGTTCGCGAACTGCTAAGCGAGCCTAACAGCCATTGCCCGGCAAAAAGCAGCGTCCCGGTGGCGTACATAAGAATCAAGGTCGGCAGCGTCTCGGCTCCGCTTATCGTGGATTGCTTGGACGTCAGGTCGGTGAATCCGAAGAAAAACAGCGTCAGCAAGCCCCAGATCAAGCCGTGCAGCTGTCCGATCCGGAGATCGCTGGAGTAACGAATCGCGATAAGTCCCGCCAGGACGATGGCGAAGCCCGCCAACTGGCCAAGCCCCAAAGTTTCCCCCCACAAAGCGAAGGCGCCAAGAGCGACCACCAATGGGGGCAAGCCGGTCAGAAGCGCGATCAGCGAAGCCTTGCCGACGGCATAGCCTTTGTACATGGACGCATTCGCGACAAAAGAAAAGCCGCCCATCAGCACTCCCCACCAGGCTCCGTCGGTCCATTTTTGTCCCATGGCCATGTTCATCAGCGTCGCTACGAGCATTCCGCTAAGATAAACGCCGAATAAGAGAGCGCTGCGGTTCACTCTCCTCTGGGACGTCCACTGATAGAGGATTCCTCTTATTCCGAAGCATATCGCGGCCGCCAGGCCGAAGACGAACCACATGGTTCCGTACCTCCAAAAGATGGTCACTTCCGCAAATCCGTATAACTCCTGCCAGATGGCCGCTTACGGCCTTCGTTACACGGAAAATCCGTATATCTCCCCGCCAGATGGCCGCATACGGGCTCCGTTATACGGAAAATCCGTGCATCTCCCTGCCAAATGCCTACTTTCGGGCTCCGTTGCACGGAAAATCCGTATATCTCCTGTCAGCTAACTCGCCAACCCGCCGCATGCCGGTTTTTCGGCCATCCCCTTAGCTCAAAAGCTCGTTTAGCCGTTCGAACGCCCGGTGAAGGAGATCCTTGGGCACCGTCTCGTACAAGTCGCCGATGCTGATCTCGAAAGAGCAAGAATGCTCCTCGATCGGTCTGACGTTGGCGGTCAAGCCGATTCCGGTTTCGCCGTAAACCGCGACGAGCGCGGTTTCCAACCGCTCCTTTGGCACCGACGCATGAACGTGGAACATGTTCGTGACCGGCACGGCCGGGCGCGTCGACAAGGCGCGGCAGCCGTTGTACAGCTCGGCGAGCTCCACGGCTCCGCGGTAGTATTGCTCCATCTTCGGGAGCCTCTTCTCGAAGTAGTGGTCGGAGCTCAGAATGTAAGGGTAGAGGGCGATCAGATCTCCTCCGTGCCTTCTTTTCCAAACCTTCGATCGCTCCGTCAGCGCTGCGTCCCCGGCCAGGATCGCTCCGGCGATGCCTCCGATTCCCTTGTAGAAGCTCACGTACACGCTGTCGAACAACGCGCAGACCTCGGCCGCCGTCTTCCCGTAATACGGAAGCGTCTCGAACAGGCGCGCCCCGTCCAGGTGCAGAGCGATTCCCCTCCCGCGGCAATACGCCGAGATGGCTTCCAGCTCCTCGAACGAGGGCAGCTGCCCGCCGATCTCCCGCTGCGGCAGCTCGAGCAGCAGACAGGCGATGTCCTCCCCTAGCCCCCGCACGTCCTCCAAAGCAATCAAACGATCCTTATCCGCAAGCAGAACGGGCTCGATCCGATGGAGCTCCTTTAACCCGTCTTCCTCGTGGATCTCCAAATGGCAGAGCGGATGGTAGGCCACCTTCATGAGGCCGCGACGGTCGCACCAGATCCGGAGCGCGATCTGCTGGGCCATCGTTCCGCTCGGGAAAAACACGGCTGCCGGCTTGCCGAGATAGTCGGCGAGCTTCGCCTGAAAGTTCTCGATAAGCGGACCGGTGCCGTAAAAATCGCTCGCCGTCTCTCCTTCGACGCGCTCCAGCGCTTCCTTCAGCATCCGAACGGTTCTCTTGCCATTGCCGGGAACTGGATAGTCGCACCTATTGTACGCTTCTGCCAGCGTCATTTTCTCGTTTGTCATATGCCATGCTTCCTTCCTTTATCCTAGACTCCCTATTATACATTGTTTAACCGGGTTCGGGAGAACGCCTGCCGATATTCCGTCGGGGTGACTCCGGACAGCCGCTTGAACCACTTGGCGAATTGCTTGTCGTCGTCGATGCCGATCCGGGCGGCGACCTCCTTCACGTGCAGGCGCGTGCCGGACAGCAGCTCCTTGGCCGCATCGAGCTTGATCTTGTGAATGTAGCTCAGCAAGCCGGAGCCGAACCTCCGTTTGAACATGCGGGATAAATAATCCTTGTTGTAGCCCATGTGGCCGGCCACCTTCTCCACGGAGATGTCCCGGTCCAGCGCATGCAGACGCGTCCATTCCAGGAGCTCGGCCAGCTCGGGGCTCATCGCGTCCAAGCCTTCGGAGTCCTGAAGCTGCTCGGCCAATTCGATAAGCAGACAGGTCAGAAAATAGTCCCCGGCCTGAGGAATGCGATAACCCCCGTTGGCCGCGTGAAGCAGCTGGCGGGCGAGAATGTGGACGCGGTTCGGGTTCGGACAGCTCGCATGGCGGGGAATCCGGCCGACCGACCATTCGGCGGAGGCAGCCGAGTCCGGCTCCGCGAAGTGGAACCAATAGAAGCTCACCCCGGGCGAAGACAGCTTATAGCCCCGTTGGTGCTCGCCGGGCATCAGGAACAGGATGTCGCCTTCCCGCACCTCGTACATAAGGCCGTCCGCTTCCAAAAAAACGATCCCCGAAACGCCGATGATCAGCTCGCAGTCCGTGAGCGTGCGTTCCATGTGCGACCAGCTCTCGTCGGACAGGAAATGTCCCCCCATATGCAGGCGATACGGCTCCTTCAGCAATAACGGCAGCATTCCGCTTAGCTTCTCCTTTCTCTAGCCCACCTTGAACATGGTCATTTTTTGACACCTATTATACCGGATAAGCTACCGACAAACCACTTCCCTTCCCGTTATGATAGAGCACAGATACGCGTTGACCCTACCCCTATACGGAGAGTGAAAACGATGACGAATCAACTTGCCGCCCGAATACCGCATCCGCTCGACCTGCGCTCCGTCCGCATCCAAGACAGCTACTGGGGCTCGTACGTCGACCTTATCCGGGACACCGTCATTCCCTACCAATGGGAAGCGTTAAACGATCGGGTGCCGGACGCGGAACCGAGCCATGCCATCAAGAATTTTCGAATCGCGGCCGGCTTGGAGGAAGGCGAATTCGCCGGCTACTTCTTCCAGGACACCGACCTGTACAAATGGCTGGAGGCCGTCGGCTATTCTCTCGCCACCCATCCGGATCCCGACTTGGAAAAGGTCGCGGACGAAGCGATCGAGCTGATCGCCGCCGCTCAGCGGGAAGACGGCTACGTGAACACGTACTTCACCGTCGCCAAGCCGGGCCAGCGGTGGACGAACCTGCTCGATTGCCACGAGCTGTATTCCGCCGGCCATCTGATCGAAGGCGCGGTCGCCTATTACTATGGCACCGGCAAGACGCGATTCCTGGACGTCGCGAGACGGTTCGCCGACCATATCGACGAGCTCTTCGGCCCGAACCCCGGCCAGCTTCGAGGCTACGACGGGCATCAGGAGCTGGAGCTCGCGCTCGTGAAGCTCTACGAGGCGACGAACGAGCCTCGTTATCTCGAGCTCGCGTCGTTCCAGATCGAAGAACGCGGTCGGGAGCCGAATTACCTGGTCGCGGAATGGGAGAAGCGCGGCCGTACCTCCGCCTGGGCGCCGGGAGTCGTTCAGAAATCGCCGCCTCATATGGCTTACCATCAGGCGCACAAACCGGTTCGGGAGCAAGACGCCGCGACCGGCCATGCCGTCCGGGCGGTCTATATGTATACGGCGATGGCGGACCTCGCCCTGCACAAAGGCGACGACAGCTTGCTCGCCGCCTGCAAGCGCCTGTGGAGCAACGTGACGAACAAGCAAATGTACGTCAACGGGAGCATCGGCTCCACCCATCACGGCGAAGCGTTCACCTTCGACTACGACCTGCCGAACGATACGAACTATTCGGAGACTTGCGCTTCGATCGGCCTGATTTTCTTCGCGCGCCGTATGCTGCAGCTCGAGCCGAAAGGCGAATACGGCGACGTCCTGGAGCGGGCGCTCTACAATACGGTGACCGCGGGCATCGCGGGCGACGGCAAGCACTACTTCTACGTCAATCCGATGGAGGTTTGGCCGACCGCCAGCGCAGGCAACCCGGGCAAGCATCACGTGAAGGCCGTCCGGCAGAAATGGTACGGCTGCGCCTGCTGCCCGCCGAACGTCGCCCGCCTTCTCTCGTCGCTCGGGCATTACATTTACACGGCGAACGAGGATACGCTCTACGCGCATCTGTACATTGGAAGCGAAGCGAAGCTGCCGCTGAACGGCCGCCAAGTGACGCTGTCGCAGAAGAGCAGCCTGCCCTGGGGCGGGGAGGCGAGCCTTACCATCGAAGCGATCGAACCGGCAAGCGAGCAAGCCTCCTCCTCCGGAACCTTTACTCTCGCTCTGCGCGTTCCGTCCTGGAGCAGATCGACGCGCTTCGCTTTGAACGGTCAACCGGTGCAGCCGGTCATCAACGATGGTTACGCCTACTTGACGCGGCAATGGCAGGCGGGCGACTCCTTCTCCATCGAACTGGATATGACGCCGCAGCGTCTCTACAGCCATTCCGAGCTTCGGGCGAACGCCGGCCGGGTCGCGCTTCAACGAGGCCCTCTCGTGTACGCTTTCGAGGAGACGGACAACGGAGCGCCGCTTGCCGCGCTCTCCCTATCCCGCGGCTCCGAGATCCGTGCCGTCCCGAGCGAATGGAGAAGCGACGTCGTCCTGCTGGAGATGGAAGGTATCCGCCTAAGCGAGCCTTCCGGGCAATCCGGCGCCCTCTATGGCGTCGCCCCTCCGGAGGAGACGAAGCAGAAGCTCGTCGCCGTCCCTTATACGCTGTGGGGCAACCGCAAGCCGGGCGAGATGACCGTCTGGATTCGCGAGTCCCGATAACGCGCAGGCAAGCGCAGACAAAAAGCAGGCTTCCGCCCGCTTCCCGCCTATAATAGGCGGGGAGCCGAGGAAGCCTGCTTTTCTTCTTTCGCTTTGCGATGGAACGGCGCATCCAGCGCTTCGGCCATCCGGATCAGCAAGTAGCCGATCAACCCGCCGGACGTATTCAGAATCAGGTCGTCCACGTCGAACGTTCCGATCATCAGCACCAGTTGAGAAATCTCCAGCCCGAGGCTGACCGCGAAGCTGATCAGGACCGCCAGCAGCAATCGGCGCCCCAGGCCGATCCGGATCAGAATGCCGGCCGGCACGAATAGCGCGATGTTGCCGAAGAAATTCAGCTTATCGGTCCCGTTGGAGAGGTGATCGATATTCTGGCGAATCGTATACCCCGGAACGAGATTGCCGAGTTCCAAGCCGCGCAAGAGCCTTCCCGGATTCTCCGCCAACCGCCGCAGCTGCCCTAAAAGAAAGGAGGGATCCGGCGAACCGAACTTGAACAGGATGATTTTGACGAGCAGATAGAAATAAAGGATCGACACCAACAGAACGATCAATTGGACGGACGGTTTGTTCGCCTTCATCGTTAAGCCGCCTCCTTCAAGGCAACCGTCACGATAACGCCGTCCGAGTTGTCTCCCGATATCTCGTAGCTGCCGTCAACCGGCACTTTGAATTCCGTACGCTTCGTTACCGGCACGTAGGAGATTCGGTAGCGGACTCCATCCTCTTCCGCGACGATCGATTCCTTCTCCTTCAGGTAAGCCAGGTATTCCTCGAGGACGAAATTTTTCTCCTTCATGATCCGGCTGTGAGGAAGGCCGACGTACCGGAAATGCCAGGGCTCGTACTGAATGCCGGTGAGATCGACCTTGTCCTTCGGGTACCTCAGGATAAAGCCGTAATCCCAGGCGTGCTTCTTCAGCCACTTGCCTTCCGCGGATTGATCGATCGCCCCCGTCGTCGACCCCAGGTCGAGCGACAGCCCCAGATTGTGCTCGCTATGCCCGGCCGGAAGCGCGTAATCCGAGCCCTTCTCCTCGTACAGCTCCTCCTGCTCGGAGTTGTTGCGGTACCCGCTGCTGATCCGCAAATTCCGAACCCCGTCGCGGGCCGCTCCCTCTACCAGCTCACGAAACCGCAGCGCGACGGCCTCGGACAGCTCGATGGAAGGATCGAGAAGCGAATATCCTTCGGTCAGATCATCCTGTTCGGACAGGTCCACGATATCCTCCGGCAGCGCCTCCGGCCGGATCTTATGCTCCCGGTTGACCAGCACGAGCGGCCCCGAATAAACCTGATCCTTCGTCAGCGTAATCGTCGTCCACTGCTCGGCTTCCGGGTTCGCGCCCGGAGTCGGCGTAGGCGTAGTCGCAGGTGTTTTCGCAGGTACCTTCGCAGGCGTCTGCGTTAACGTCGGCGAAGGCGTCCCCACGTTGACCGACATATCCGAATCCAGACCGCCAAAACCGCAGCCCGACAACACAATAAACGCAGACGCGAACAACCACTTCTTCATTCGACAGCAGCTCCCTTAAACAATGTTCCTTAAGAGTAAGAGAAATTGTTTAATGCGGAAGTGGGGAAAATTTTAATTTTTTCTTAAACGTCGCCCGCCTGAGGAAGCCGCACCTCGAACACCGTTCTCGTTATGTCGCTCTGCGCCGATATCGTTCCACCGTGCTGCTCGGCGATGTTCCTGGCTATGAACAGCCCAAGCCCCGTGCTGCCGCCGTTATGGGAACGCGAGCGATCGCCCTTGAAGAACATGTCGAACAGATAAGGAAGCTCCTCCTCCGGAATCCAGTGCCCGTAGTTGATGACCCTCACGACGACATCGTTCTCCTCCCGCTTGCATTCGATGTCGACGAACTGGCCGTCCTTGCCGTATTGCGCGGCGTTCATGAGCAGGTTCTCGAAGACGCGGGCGAGCAGATCCCCCTGTCCGATCACCTGTACGTTCGGAGGGATGTCCAGCCTTGACGTCAAGCCGTTCTTCTCGAACACCGGATAGAGCTCTTCGCTTAATTGAACGAGAAGCTCGCTGAGATCCAGGGGATTCTTCTCGATCTCGACCTTGCCGTAATTCATCCGCGTAATCTCGAACAGCTCCTCGACGAGCCCTTCCAAACGCCGGGATTTCGTATAGGCGACGTTCATGTAATGCTTCGTTTGCTCTTCCGTAAGGTTGTTGTTATGAAGTATAAAATCCAGGTAGCCGATCACGGAGGTAAGAGGCGTCCGGATATCGTGCGCCAAATTCAGCACCAACTGGTCCTTGCTGTTCTCCGCGAAGTCCCCTCTCTCCACCGCCGTTTTGAGCTTCGCCCCGGCCTTGTTGATGTCCTCCGCGATAATCTCGAACTCGTCGTTCGTGTCGATCTGTATCCGCGCCGAGAAATCTCCGCTTGCCAGACGGTGAATCCCTTCGGATATCTGCCGGAAGTAACGGACGTAAGGCTTCGTGAACAGGTAGAAAAACAAGATCGCGAGCGGAAGGAAAATAAGCAGGAAAAAGTTCAGGTCGCCTACCTTGTTGAGAATCGAGCGCAGAAGATCCATCGTGTCGCCCATTCGGGCGTTCTTCCGGTAATAATTTTGCAAGAGCCGATAGAGCAGGTACGTCAGGGCGGCTGACGCAAGCATGCTGAGCCCGAAGATGCCGAGGATGTTCGTGCGGAAGCTTCTTCTCTCCCTATGCATTGAACGTGTACCCTACTCCCCATATCGTCTTGATCCATTTGTCCTTGTCCTCTCCGAGCTTCTTGCGCAGCGTGCGGATGTGGACCATGACCGTATTGCCGCCTTCGTAGTACGCTTCCCCCCACAATTGGCGAAAAAGATGATCCGCGCTGAACACCTTGTTCGGATGGCTGGCGAGCAGGTACAGTATGTCGAATTCCTTCGGGGTGAGCTCGATCGGTTGTCCGTAGCGCGCGACGGATCGCTTGTCGGGATCGATGGTGAGCCCCGCGAGCTCGATCACCGAGGAGGCTTCGGCTGCCGGCTGGCTAAGCTGCATGGAGCGCCTAAGCTGAGCTTTGACCCGGGCGACGAGCTCCATCGGGTTGAACGGCTTGGTCATGTAATCGTCGGCCCCGATGACGAGGCCCGTTATCTTGTCCATGTCGGACGTCTTCGCGCTTAAGAAAATGATCGGCATCCTAGCCTGCTCGCGAATGAGGCGGGTCGCTTCCAGCCCGTCGAGCTTCGGCATCATGACGTCAAGGATCGCCAGGTCGATCGAATGGGATTGCACCGCCTGAACCGCGGCTCTCCCGTCGGCCGCCTTGATGATCCGGTAGCCTTCCTTCTCCAGGTGCATCGCCACCAGGTCCGCGATCTCCTCGTCGTCGTCCGCGATCAGGATGGTAATCTGCTTCATCGTGTCGTCCACTCCTATTTCCAATTACCTCCCATTGTAGCTTGTTTGGCCGGAATGTGCACGCAGGGGCGCAAGCTCTCTCCTCTAAATGCGAAGAAAGAGCAAGGATGTGCCCTGCTCCTTCTTATCTATGATTCGATTTATAGAGATGTATACCCCGCCACCGCGTCCGTGCGAATAGCCGACTACCAGTTGTTTCCCGAACCGGATACCGTAAAGTTCGAGGAAGCGTTCAGGAACTTGCCCGATGGCGCTCCGTTCACCGTATTATCGGTAAACGCCGAGCTGCCCGTCGCGGAGCCTCGAATATAGACGCCATAGGTTCCCGAATTCGCGATCGTATTCGCTGAGTAAGCGACCGAGATGTTCGGCGCCGGCTCCTCGATGAAGATGCCCGAGTAGACGCTATCCAGAATCGAATTGCCGGACACGGTAATCGTCAAGTTGTTAGCCTTGCCGTCGTTGTTCAGCCAGTACGCCCAGATGGCGCCGATCTGGTACCCGTAATCCTTGTGGGCGGAGCCGGTTCGGATCAGCACGTTGTTCCGAATCGTCAGCGTTCCCGTCATGGAAGGCGGATTGAAGTTCGTGCCGAAGGAGATGCCGGAGCCGTTGACCACCGTGTCCGTGAGCAGATTGCCGACAACCGAATTGTTTTGTCCCCCGTAGATCGCGACGTTGTTGGCGAGCGTCGGGATCTGAACGGTGTTGTAGCTGAACGTGTTGTTCGTATCCAGGTACGTGTCCGACCACATCGCCATCCCGTCGTCCCCGCTGCCGCGGATCGAGTTGTTCGTGACCGTCGTGTTCGAGGTGCCGTAATGAAGGTTGATACCGTCGGCCCATACCGAGCGTACTCGGGAATCCGAGATCGTCGCCGCATTCGTCTGGTTCGTCAGCCAGAAGCCAACCTTCGCGTGCTCGATCCACAGGTTCGTCAGCGTCGAATTCGTCCCGTTCCCTTCGACCCCCGATACGCCGTTGTAGTCGTCCCGCAACCTGTCGTTCGGGCTTATCTTGAAGTCGGACAGCGTCACGTTGCCCCCTCGCAGATAGATGCCCGCGTAATCGCCCTCCAGCTTCGAATACCAAACGCCGGCCCCTTTGATCGAAATGCCGCTGTCGAGGTAGATCCGTGTTCCCGTGTTGTTATAACCGGCGCCGGCCGTTCCGTTGTTCAGGGTGAACGTTCCGGCAGGAATCCAGACGCCCGCGTAAGCCCCGCCGGAATTCTTCACCGCGTTGATCGCATTGTTGATGGCGACGGTATCGTCGGCTCCGTCGTTCCCGAACGCGCCGTATGCCGCGATGGAGACGTAGTTCGACGGCATGGTCAGGGCCGCGGGTACCGGCTCCGCTTCCAGCAAGTCGACGGTCACGTTCGCCGTCTGGGCGAAGTTCAGGTTCGAGCTGCTCCGCTGGAGCTTTAGCACCGTTCCGGCGGCGTACGTCTGATCCAAGACGACCGCGACCTCGTCGAAGAGATGATGCGGGGTCGTCGGAGTCGCGTTCGGATTGTTGGACCACCTCTTCTCCCCTCCTTCCGTTCCCCAAGATCCGTAGATCCAGCTGTACTTGGAGGTTAACGGCACCTCTTGCTTGTAGACGCCGTTCGCGTACAGGCTGATCGCCGATTCGATTCCCGTTCCCGCCGCATTATCTGGAATCGAATACCGAATCGTCAATCCCTTGGCCGCTTTAGCCAGCGTGATCTGCACGTACTGTCCCGCCGCCGTCAGTTGAACCGCTTTTCTGCCCGAGGCCTCCGAAGCCAACGTCCCGAACGTCGTCTGCGGTTCGATCAAGGTTCCCGTATAGGTCGCATTCTCCGCCTCGTAGCTGTCGTAAGGCATCGTCGCTCCATAAGTTCCCGCAGGCGGAGTAGTCGGTGGATTCGGGCCGGTTGCCGCCGTCAGGTCGATCCGGTCCAGATTCACGTTGCCGCTGTCCGTCGTATCGTACTTGTACATGATCGTGTTGTTGCCCGCGTTCAGCTCGATCGTATCGACCCTCGTCGTCCACGTATCCCAACCGGAGGTCGCGATAAGCGAGGTTTGACCGCTCTTTGTCCCGTTCGCGTACAGGCTGAGCGTCTGGGCGGTCGACGAGCCGTTCGCGTATCTCAGGTTCACTTGATAATTGCCCGCAGACGCCACGTTGACGTAGAAGATTGCGGCTGCGGAGCCTTTGTTCGAATCGGTGAATCCGCCGACGAAGCCGGTGCCGCTATACCCCGTATGGTCCGTCGCAATCGTCGCGCCGCCCGTCAGAGCTGCTGATTCGGCTTCATAGGCGGATTGCGGAGACGCCGGATACGTCGGGTTGCTCGGATTTGTCGATCCTAAACCGTACGCCTCGACTTCGGCCGCTTGGCCGCCCGTCGCTCCGGTATTCGCGGTGAACGTAACCCGGATGTAACGAACGGATGCGGATGCGACAGAAATCGCGACCGAATTGCCCGAGGAAGGGTTAAAGACATAGCTGGCGCTCGCCGCGAGAGAAGAGTAAGCCGAATTGTCGCCGCTGCCCGATATCGAGAGGGTCTGCGTTCTCGTCCCCCAGGAGGGAGGAAGCTTGAGGACGACGGAAGATACGCTCCGCGCGCTTCCCAAATCCACGGTCAGCTCATTCGGATAGGAATTCGCCGCCCCCTCGTAATAGGTCGAAGCATTGCCGTCAACCGCATTAGTCGCCGCATAACCCGGATAGGAATTATTGGCGGAAATCGGCTTGTTCAGCGCCAGGTTCGTCCCCGTCCCGCCTGAAGCAATCTCATCCAGGACGACCCGGTCGAGATTCACGTTCCCGGTGTCGCTGGCATCGTACTTGAAAGCGATCGTGTTGGCGCCCGCGTTCAAGCTGACGGTTTCGGTCGCGGTGGCCCAAGCGTCCCAGTTCGCCGACGCCGGCAGCGAGAGTTGCTTCTGCTTCGTTCCGTTCACGTACAAGCTCAAGGTCTTGGCGGATCCGGTGCCGTTCGCGTATCTCAGTTCCGCCGTGTAGCTCCCCGATTGCGAAGCGCTTACATTGAACGTGGCGGAGGCGCTCCCTTTGTTGCCGTCCGTGTACCCGCCGACGAAGCCGGTCCCCGAATAGCCCGAATGATCCGAGGCGACCGCGGCTCCGCCCGACAGGGACGCCGATTCCGCCTCGTAGGTCTGCGCAGCGGAGGCCTTATCCGCATCGAACGGCCAAAATCCAAGCGCCAATAACGCCGAGAGTATCCATACCAATAATTTAGTGCCTCTAGTCCTTCTCCTCATTCGATCCTCTCCTTTGCCCTATAGTCCTGCGAATTCATTCGAAGGTCGTTGCCCTCCAAATGTAAGCGCAAGCCAACGGCGAAAACTACCACGATTGTGACTTGGAGTAGAAGAAGAATGACCGAAGCGGCAGCGAGCGCAAAGTATGGCTTCCAAGTTGAACCATAAGAGAGTTTGACACGACACCATATGGTGTCGTATAATCAATTCGACACCATATGGTGACCATTTGGTTATTTTTGGGATTCTATTTATTTTTGGAGGGGGTGTCGTGAGCGAAAACAACCCGTTGCGAGATGTGTTCGACGCGATTGCGGATCCGACCCGTCGCCGACTGATTCGTCTGTTATCCGAGGCGGAAGAGATACCGCTTCATGACTTAACGGAACGGTTTTCAATGGGCCGTACGGCGGTATCGAAGCATTTGAACATCCTTAAAGAGGCCGGACTGGTCCTTGACCGCAAAGCCGGCAGAGAAACGCGATATCGGCTAAACGCCGCCCCGCTCCGGGAAATTCTAGCTTGGGCGGCTTTCTACAGCAAGTTCTGGGATACGAATATGTCTCGTTTGAATCAACTATTCGAGGAGGAAGAAGAATGAGTTTGACCTTATCCATGGATTTCCCGTTCGCGACATCGATCGAGAAGGCTTGGTCTGCCCTAACCGATTCCGGCAAGCTGGCCAAATGGATTGCGGAGAATGATTTTAAGCCCGTCGTTGGACATCGTTTCCGGTTCCGCCATCAGCCGTCCGAATGGTGGGACGGAATCGTCGACGGCGAGGTGCTTGCCGTGGACGAACCGAACCGGTTGTCCTATATTTGGGCTAGCGGAGGAGAGGAGCAAACGGTCACCTGGACGCTGCAGGAATTGGGCGACGGCAAGGTGAACCTTTATCTCGAACAAACCGGATTCTCCGATACTCAAGGACTTGAAGGCGCGAGATATGGCTGGGGGGAATGGTTCGGGGAATTTGAGAAGGCGTTGGAAGCATAATGAAGTAAAGGCGGCACGCTCCCGCATGCCGCCTTCCTATTTATATATCTTGTATCGTTTAGGCTAGTTATTGTAGAACGGCTACGTCGTATTTCTCGGCGACCGTGCGAAGAAGATAGTTCTCTACGTGGTCGTAATCACCGAGCTTATCGCTGGTGATGACGATCGGCTCCTCCATCCCTCTCACGGTCACTTTGATTCCATCCACTTCGACCGTCCGCAGCAACTTCCTTACCGGCTCCTTTACCTTCTCCAACCGATCGATCTTCATATACTCGATTTTCCTCGGCGAGTTCTCCTTCTCCAGCGTGAGCACCATTTCTGTGGCGTCCAAGTTGACATCCACCGCTCTAAGCATAACGGAATGTCCTCCTTTGGTTTCCCCGCCAAGCGGGGTCAGAATGGTCGTGCTTACCCTCTTATTAACCGCGAAGGAAAAAGTTGAAACAGCCGGACTGCATCTTTTTCTTATTTTTATTTATTCACCATCCTACATCATCAGCTTCACAGGCCCCAGCAGCCCGCAAGGTTCAAGCCAATTGTAGGTGACGGCGCTTAACGAACCTAATAAAGGGTGGTTTCCCTTGCCGGCATCCTTGGATCGGGTTCGGTTGTTCGTTACCACGATTTCTAACCGGTTCGTCCCTTCTTGCACGGAATCTCCAAGGGAAAAGCGATAAGGCTCCGCTACCGCGGCACCTAGGTATTGATCGTTAACGTAAACTTCCGCGCATTCGGAAACTTTACCAAGACTCAGGTATTTCGGAAGCTTGCTGTCGCTGGTAAAAGTCGTTCGGTAAGTCGCTTTCCCGTAGAAGTCCGGATACCGATCGGAAGAGCCGATATCGTCTAACTCATCCGATATCCATATCTCCGGAGCCGGCGAACTGTCCAACGACTCGAACGAAACTTCCCATCGCCCGGACAATTCCTTCGCATCATCCATGTCGGGCGCGGTTATGGTTTCGATGTTCTCCCCGACCATGAACAAAATCGCTTCATATTGCCCGAGTTTTAACGGAATCTGAGTATTCCCTCCCGCTTCGGCAGCTTTCGGAGCGTAGATACGGTTCTCCATGACGTCATACACCCTGACGGGCTTCGTCGTCGGAATCGTGACCACCGTCTCGATCTCTTTAACCGGTTCCTCGTTGTGGAACAAGATCAGATCGACGTCATCTCGCCTGTAATGCAAATATCTTAAATAAGGCTGCGGATTCGAGACGCTGATCTCATAGATGCCGTCTTCGCGAAGCGTTGCGGCCAAGCTATCCAAAGGGACCGCCTTGCACGAGTAAACCTGCGCAGGCATAGCTTCATTGGCGGTCTCGCAAAACCCCTCCGGATGCCGATCGACGAAATATACGGGGAATCCGGCGGATTCGGCCTCTTGAATGAACGATGCGACTTCTTTAGGAATTCTTTGGCTGTACGGGATAATAAGTGCCTGGTAAGACTCCTTATGGATAAGCAATCGGCCGCCTTGGAGACGGGTTCCGAATTCTTCCCTCCGGGCGAACACGTCTGTGGGAACGACATCGTAATCGATTTGATTCGTGGCAAGCGCCTTGCCGGGTTTGTGGAAATACTGGAATTCCCCGCTCCATTCCGCCTCCGCGTGGTAAAGCACCGCAACCGGAGCGACATGCTCGCCATCCCGCAACACATGGCACATCCGGTCGGTATAAGCATTAAGCTTACGAGAAAATACCGGATCCAAATCAATGCCATCCTCCGCAGGAATAAAGTTATTGATCCCGTTGACCAACAAATGGTCGATCACGAACTTGCGGATTCGCGTCCCCGCAAGCGTCCCGTATAGACCGATGAATTCGCAGAGACTGCGTCCCTGCTTCTTGGGGTCGAGGTGACCGGCCGAAGACCCCAGCTTGGCTAATCCGTAATGATAGAATTCTCCGTCGCCTTCCAGCGCGCCGTACCAGCTCATCCCCTCGAAGTCCATTCCCGGCCATATTTGCCCGCCTACCACGTCGATTCCCGCTATATGCTGCCCTTCTTCCACCCGGAAGAAGTGTCCCGGTCCGCTGCCCAGCCGGGAATGCGCATTCTCGTCTTCGATGACGTGCCCGATATACGCAATGCCTCTTTCTTCGCACCATTGGAAGACTTGCCCGTTATAGTTTTTGGCGATTAACCGCGTGATGGTATCCATGTAAGCGTGTCTGACGAACGGACTCGTCCCCTCGAAGTCGCACCAAAGGCTTGGAAGCAAAGTTGGAAAGTCCGGCCCGAATCGTTGTTCGAGTAATTGCGGCATATCCTTGTTCCATGGAAGCGGGACGCTCATGGCATTATGGCTTCTGCCGGGCAGGTTATCGAACACGTAGCCGCCAAGATTCCCGATTTCGGGCTCGTCATAGAAAAAGCCCATCCAGGTGACTCCCAATTGCTCCTTTAACCGTTCATAATGCGGCGCGTGAACCGAATCGATCTGAACTCGGACCGATTCTTCGTCCAATAGATTCATGAAATGTTTTCTTCCGCCGCCATAAGTTTCCAGAATCGCGAATACGCGCCAGATGCCTGGTCCGAAGTCGAATCTCAATACGCCGTCTTTTACTCGCGAGGTGAGGTCGATTCTGGATTCGCTGTCATAACCGGCGGCGTCTACTGACTTCCTAACCGCCGTTACATACAACAACTTATCCGGGATGTCGCTTCGATTTTGCAAGATCTCCTTCAGGTTTCCGCGGATGGAACTCGCCAACTTGTCGATGGGGATGCAGGCCTCATGAATGGGACCGTGAATATCCAAGTGTTTCTCGACGATAAACTTTTTGCTTTTGGACCGGTGCTCCTCTTCCTCGAACGAACCGTTGGCCGAACCTGTCGGGAACGGCGCCGCGTCCTGCATCCAGAACGTCATGCCGAGCTCCTTGCATGCTTCGGAGATGTACCCTAACCGTTCCCACCAATCGTCGTCGAATTTCGTTGTCTTGGAGATGGAGCCGTCCGTTCGATTATATTCCAGGACGATCGAGTAGTAGCCATGCTCGTTAAACTGCTTGATCCTCCTGCGGAGGCTTTCCTCCGTATCCTTCTCGCTGACGCGGAAGAACGGTTGTTGATAGTGAAGGTGCTTGCCCGTCACCGCTTCCTGAATCAACTTGTCCAATTCGATCACCCTCGTATTCTATAATTGACCTTTAGGGAATGCAGAAGGGGGGACATTGGCCCCCCTCCTCTACGTATCCTTATCTTGAGGCTTTCCAATCGTTCACTTCTTTGGTGATTTGCTCTCCGCCGATTTTATTCCAGTCCTTTACGAGCCGGTCAAACTCGTCGATCGATGAATTTCCTACGATAATCTTGGTAAATTCCTGTACGATCAACTTATTGAGCGTGGATTGCTTGGTTGTCATGGCCGGCGTAGCGGCGCCGTAAAATTCGGTTCCGACGTACCTTTTATTGCTATAGTATTCATTCAATACGCTCTGAGATCCAGACGGACCGAAAACCAGCCAATACGTAACGTTTGCAGGGTTTTTCGTGTTGATATAATCCAACAATCCTTCGTAACTCGTTTTTTCTTCTTTCGTCGTTAGCACGGACTCGTCTTTCGTTTCCATCGCTTTTTTGATATTCAGATAGGCAGTAATATTTTTCGTCGGCAGGTCGCCGTAAATTATCGGGAACGCCGCGAACCCTTCCGTCTTTTCCAACGCCGCATCGAACTTCGGTTTAAGCCGTTTATGAATCTCGGAATCCGAGGTTCTCGTCACTTCTTCGGCCAAATTCAACATTTTTACCGCCGCCTCGGGATGCTCGTATCCCTTCCTCACCACATAGTAGTTCTGGACCGGGAAATCCTGTTGGGTAGAAGCGGGAGTCGCATCGATGGACGGCAAAGGATAAGGCCTCCAATCGATGCTGGGATCCGCCATGATCGTCGCCAAGAAATAGAACGGGGTAGACATCTTGCCGAATAGCATGCCAATCTTGTTCGCGCCGATGTCCTCGCTTACCCGTCCTCCGTCTTTCACGCCGAACTCCGGATCGATCCATCCTGCTTTGTACATCTCTTGGAGGTCGGCGAGCGCTTGTTTGTTTGCTGGTTGCACCGCGCCATAGGCCAAATTGCCCGAATCGTCCTTCACCCATATGGTCGGGTAGGCATGATAGCTATTAAAGAATCCTTCAAGTCCCGCCGTTCCGGTAATGGACCATAGATCCTTGGTGATGCCTAATCCGAAGGTGTCGGATTTGTCGTTGCCGTTCGGATCGCGAGTGGTGAATGCCTCCGCTATATCTTTAAGGTCTGCGATCGTTTTCGGAGGTTGCAGCCCAAGCTTGTCCAGCCAGTCCTGCCTGATCCAGAGGACATTCGAAGAATCGATCATGGAACCCGTGCTAGGAATAGCCATGATTTTTCCGTTATACGTGACGGCTTTCATAGCCATGCCGCCATCGGCATTCAACAGTACGTTGGTGAACTCGCTGGCATATTGTTCAACGGCATCCGTAAGATCGGCTATCTGATCATTTTCAACCAACTGCGCTAACTGTTGCGCATTGACCGTCATCAAATCCGGCATATTGCCGGAAGCGATAGCCAGCTTCGTTTTTTGATCGTATTGCTCGCCCATGAGAGCAGTCCACGCTATTTTTACGTCGATGCCTAATTCATCTTTATAAAAACGGGTCCATATATTATTTTCAATCGAATCGCCTTCCGGGTATTTGTCGGTCGGTCCTGCCGATTTCCCGACTTGAATGGCGATCGGCGTTTCATACTTTCCAAACGGCGATCGATCAGCCGAATGATTGGTTTCGCTTGCCGCCGGACTCATACTCTCCGAAGGCGCGTTATGATTGCCGGCACGGTCCGGATTTCCATCGTTGCCGTTATTGCTGCACCCGCTCATTGTAATGGCAATGCTTAATGTCAAAGCGATTACGAATTTGATCTGCAGCTTACGTCTCATAGGTATCCCCCTTATTCGGAATACCATCATCATATATTTCCTGAAAGCGCTCTTATACTCATCGTTTTTTACTTTCATGATCGCTCTTTACTTGATTGATTGATTCCCGCCAGGTCGGTCACCCTCGCATTCTCCTTCGCGTTAATCAAGCCGTCATTCTTTGCGCAAAGGCTAGCATGCGCTCAAGCCCTTTCCCCGCATTAGAATCCGTCGCGAAATGGACGATATACCCGTGCATGGCTCTGGCCTCTCGGCTATCCACATAGTAGGAATCGTGCTCTATGCCTTTCGCGTCCAGTACCTTCTCCAGCTCTTCGGCGTGCTTCGGGAAGCAAAAGGAATTGCCGGCCGTCAGGAAGCAAGGCGGATATCGTTCGTCGACCCATCTCGCGGCGTGGATTTGCTTTGACGGCTCGCTGGTTGTCAGGTCGTTCGTGCCGAACCACGTTCTTAACAGCAGCTTGCCGAATTGATCCATAGGCGCTGTCTTCATCAACGCCGTATTCATCGGCGCTCCGTCTATCAGAAGCGCTTTGACGGCCTCCCGGCGAATCGCAGGCCGAATGCCCATCATCGCCGCATAGTCGGGGTTGGAGACCATCAGACCATATTGAGCCGTCATGACCGCGCCGGCGCTGCCGCCCATCAGGACGACATTGTCCATATCCAGATGGTATTCCCTGCTGCGTTCGACCAAGAAAGCGATAGCGTCGTTAAGCTGGAAATACTGCTTGGGGTAACGCCACTCCGGGGCAAGACAGTAGTCGATGCTGACGACGTTAAACCCATGGCTTGCGATTTCGCGGAGCAACGAGCCGATATCGCCGTTCGTTCCCGCAAGAGGATCGCCGGAGGCGCGGCCGCCGAAGATCCAGCCGCCGCCATGAAGGAACAGCATCGTCGGCCTCTTGATCGATAGATCTTCGGCGGCATAATAAATGTCGAGGTAGCTATTGGGATACTCAGCGGAATATTGGATTTCATTCCGATAGCGCACGCCGTTATCGAGCACCGTATCGACCTGCTCCGCTACGCTATGATAAGAGTTGGCGGGCATGCCCTTAAACCACTTCTTCTGCAGCCAAAGACACGCGATATCGGAGCGACGCGTCAGGTAGAGCAGCACGCCTGCTGCAATCGCCGCGAACGCCCCGATCATCGATACGATCGCGACTAAGATGATAAACCACGTATTCATGCGGACCTCCATTCCCAGCTCGTTCAGCCGCTACACTTTTGCGAGCGAATCGATGCATTCCTCTCTTTTGCGCAGCGGGACAACGAAGTCGAAGTAAGCCTCCTCCAGCTCGTTGCCCCTGACCAGGTGCAGAAATTCCATTCCGAGAATGGACACGGTCTTGTCGACGTTCGGAAGCTCTTTTAAGCTCTCGATCATATAATCGATGAATTTCTTCGAGATCGCGGGTCGGTCGTGGCAAGAGTATAGGTAATCGAAATCCAACAGCCTGATTCTCCTTAGATCTTGGATGAACCGGTCCAACGGAACCCATTCGCCGAGACCGTACAACAGTCGTCTTGCGATCGTATCGCTGGAGAACAACGACTTCTTCATCGGGTCCAAGAGCAGGATGCTTCCGTCGGTATGTCCCGGAACGTGGTGAACTTCAAGCTTGTGCCCGTTCCCGATGTCCAGAACGTCGCCTTCTTCCAAGTAATGAACGGTCTTGGGAATGTCCGGATAGGCCGGAAACCCATATTGCCCCCTGAGCAGACCTTCATCGGCCGGATGGATCCAGAATTCGTCAAATTCCTTTAAGCGATAAATATGGTCGGGATGCGCATGCGAAAGCACCAACATAACCGGCAGGTTCGCGACTCGCTCGGCGAAGGCGCGAACCCCCTCCGTCGGCGCGGCCGAATCGATGAGGATGGCCTTATCCCTACCCTTGATCAACCAAGAATTCCCAGTCGGGCTGCCATAATCCAGACTGCGCCCCCAGTCGCCGCTATGATCTCCGCTTTCGCATCCGATCAAGTAGGTGTCCGTCGTCACTTCTACCGCAAAATACCTTGGCTGCTCTTCTGGTTTCACCGTTACTCCCCCTTCTTGGTTCCGGAATTAAAAAGTCCCCAGTATGCACTGAGGACCGCTATTCGCTTGCCGCGAATCACCGCGACCAAAATCGTACCGCCTCGTCCAGCCATCCCTCGGCTTCCGTTCCAACCCCCATGCCGATTCCATGGCCGCCGCGTTCGAAGAGCCTGTGGACATGAGGGATACCCGATTCCTTCAATTTATCCGCCATGACGACGCTATTCCGGTACGGTATCGTCTCATCGTCCATACACATCCAGATATAAGTCGGCGGGTAATCCTCGTTCATGTTCTTATTGATGCAATAAGAATCCAGGAGATCAGGATGATAGTTCCTTCCGGCCAGAATGACAGACAATAACCCTTTGGTGTCGTTCTCGAACAATTCATCCGTCGAGATGAGCGGATAAGAGAGGAATAACGCAGACGGCTTGGGCACCCCATATCGTGAATAGCCATAATTGGTCGTTCCAAGCGACGCGGCCAAATGTCCCCCTGCGGAGAATCCGGCAACCGCGTAGTTATCGCTGGCTACCTGGAATTCATCCGCTCTAGATAGGATGAACTTAATGGCTTCGGCAAGATCCTCCATCGGTTCCGGAAGAATGCCTTCCTTGCCGACGCGATAATTCAAGACAAAGGCGGTGTACCCCAGTTCATTCAACCGCTTGGCGACCGGGAACGCCTCGACCATCGACGCGACGGCCATATAGGCGCCGCCCGCGCAGACGATAACGAACGGCTTGCCCGCTTCGCCGGAGAAATGAAAGAGCACCGAGTCCTCCTTATTCGCTTCGTTCCGCTCTTCGCTCTCATTCCAGATCCCATATAGCACCTGTCTTCCAGACTGATGAGCGCGCAGCAAATGATTCAGTCCGGCCAAGACGGAATCGCCGTTCCAAGTAGGGACGACGGAAGAGATTTCGCCGATCCTAACGCCTTTATAATGAGATTCGGTAAGCCCCTTGGCTCCGGGACTGTAGATGAAAAACTTCTTATACCTCTCGAACTCCGGAAGCCGCTCCAATTCCTCGAAAGTCATGTCGCTGGCAATCGAATTAATCGACATGTTAACGCCTCCCGTGACTCTTGATTTCATCGAGTACATCCGCCAAATCCGGCCTTGCCTTCCTCGCGGCGCGGAATGCCTCCTCATATTCCTCTGGCCGGTCCTCGGAGAACGCCGACAGATCTTCCAATACTATCGCGCGGTCCATCGCTACCGAACCGAATGCCGTAACGTCAATGCCCGTCTGTCCCGGAATCAGAAGGCCGATTCCCGCGTACCGTTCGGCCATCAACGCCAGCTTGCCGGCGGTCAGCCAGTTCGTGTCCCGGGACGATCGCACGAGCTGTGCCTCCATGTAGGCAGTCGCGTCATACGTACCGATATCGAGGTTCTTCTGATGACCGGCATCGCCTTCGACGCAGCCTTCGTCGAAGACGACGATATTGAATCGCTTCGTTATGTCGAACGGAATCGCGAAGTTCTCTCCCGCTTCCCGCGGCGCCGGATAGAGCTTCTCCGACAATTCATCCGCAGGCAGCGCTTCCGCCAAAGAACGCTGCAGTTCTTCCTCGAGAGGGAATTCCGATAAGCGAAGGCGAATTCCCTCGGGAAGGGAATGGCCGGGCGCGGAATAAGTATAGCGTTTGGTCAACTGATCGATAGGGACCAGAACGTCGGAGGTAAAGTGAGTGTACGTAATCGGATTCGTTAAGCAGTCCGTCCTGCAAGAAGGCGAGAGCGCCTTCCATACCTTGCCGTTCGGGTCTCTTCGAAGCTTCTCCTGAATGGGGACGAACTGGTTCGCGCCGGCACCCAGGATAGGCACGGGCATCGCTTCCATGCAGCGGACGAGATCTTGCCGTTCCTCCTCCGTCAGCTCTGCCATCGCCGCCAGGTTATATCCATTCGCGGCGATCATGTAATGCATGTTGAACGGGATATTGGCGATGCCGGAGAAGGATACGGTACAGCAGATACCCAGATGCAGCACGGAGAGCATCTGGGCCATATAACCGCCGGCGCTTCCTCCGCTGACGACGATCCGCGTCCGGTCGATATCCGGCTGCTTCTTAACGACGGATAACGCCGCGTTGTTGAAGATCAGATCGTCGTCGATCAAGGTCCCGTTATATTCCGTTATATAGTTGATCGGCGTCGACACCGCCCAGCCCTTCTTTAAATACATCGATAGCAAGGAGTCGGCTTCGGTCATCTCGTAATGAGCGATAAACACGATCGGCATCGGTCTCGGAGCGATTTCCGGCAGATAGATTCGGATGGAACGCCGGCTTACGCTGCCGTCTTTAGCGATGAAGGGAATTTCAATATCCCTCTTTTCAACGTAGAAGGGCAGGTCCAGCCGACTTTCTTTCGCCTGCGTTAACATCGCCAGAAGTTGGCGAAAATCTCTTTTCATGAAACTTCCTCCCTCTTAAGCTAGTTCGAATTCGTGAACTCCGCTGCCCAATTCGAGTTGCGAGCTCCCGCCGACGACTACCGCCGTCGTATTGGGAGGAATCTTGATCCGATATCGGTATCCGCCATCGACTTTGTTCCACTTCACGCCAAGTTCGCCGTATATCGTATCGATGGTCGTCTCCGCGAACTCCAGTCCTTCCGTAGCCTCCGGCTGAATCCGAATTCGTTTGAACCCTTTCTCCAGCTTGCCGATTCCGCCTATCTTCTCGTAAATAAAGTCGCATACGCAGCCGAACGCATAATGGTTAAAGCTGCTTCCTCTCAGAACCCCATCCCGATCCTTGCCTTCCCACTCTTCCCACACGGTCGTCGCGCCTTGCTTCACTTGATAGAGCCAGGAAGGAGCGGTGTCCTGGTAGAGCAGCTTGAGAGCCGTATCCCGATAGCCGCAGTCCCATAACGCGTTCAACAGGAACGGAGTAGAGAGAAAACCCGTTTGCAAGCGGAAGCCCTGCTCGGCGACCAATTCGTTCAGGCGAGCGGCGAATCGACCCTTCAGCTCTCCCTCGACCATCCCGAACGCGATAGCCATGACATAGGCTCCTTGCCATTCGTAACCCGACAGCTTCCCGTCGGCCACGTATTCCTGATGGAAGGAGCGATGAATATTGGCGCTCAATTCCTTGAAGTATTCGTGCTTCTCCGATTCCCCAAGCTCCTGTGAGATCCGCATCATCATGCTTGCTTGGCGGTAATAGAACAAGGAGGCGGTCACTTCTTTGGTCAACTCGACGCCTTTAAAAGCGTCTACTCCGGGCACCTGCCAATCGCCCCAGTGATGTCCCGTGTTCCACAGATGCTTATGGCGGTGGCGATTCTTGAAATCCATGTAATACGATTCGGGCATCGTTTCTTTCGCGCACGTCTCGACATAATCCATCCATCTCAGCATCGCTTGGTAATTCTCGCTCAGGAAACGGATATCCCCGTAAGCTTGGTACATCTCCCAAGGCAGGAACACGATCGCGTCTCCCCAGCCCGCGGACGTCCAGCCCGGATTGGGCTCTATCTCGCTATAGGCTTTGGTATATGGCACCACGATCGGGATCTGTCCTCTCTCCAGCTGCTCGTACCGGCACTGTTCCAGCCACCGGGCGAAGAATCCGGACACGTCCATGTTCAAAGCCGCCGCCTTGCCGAACACCTGCGCATCCCCGGTAAACCCCGCGCGTTCCCGCTGAGGGCAATCCGTCGGGATAGACAGCATGTTGCCCCTCTGGCTCCATAAGACATTCTTCATGAATTGATTCAGATCCGGATTCGAGCACTCGAACTTCCCGACCACGGGCATTCCCGTTCCGATGACGACCGCTTTGCAATCCTCCGGCTTAATCTCGTAATTTAAGCCTCTAATCCGGAGATACCGAAATCCTTGAAACGAGAATTGGGGCTCGTACGCGATCGTCTTCTCTTCCGCGAATCGAATCGTATTCTTCTGGTCGTGGAACGGAAACGTAGGCATCACGTCGTAAAAGACGCCTTCCCGATCGATTTCTTCGCTATGCTCGATCGTAACCGTGCTGCCGGCTCTCCCGGTCAACACAAGTCTCTCTCTCCCCGCAATGACTTGTCCGAAGTCCACGATCAGACTTCCTTCGGCATCCCGGAATACCCGCCTGGCGTCGATCACCTCGGTCGCAACGATCATCTCTCCCCGCTGAGGCGTCACCACCGACATGCTATAATCATTTTCGACTGTTCCGAATATTCGATCATCTTTAACCTGCAGATCATAATACTCTCCCATAAAAAGGTCCGCATATTGAAGAGGCCCCATGGAAGCTTTAAAGCTATCATCGCTGGCAATGGTCTCCGTCATCCCGTCTTCATATTGAATTTCCGCTTGCATAAGCAAGGAAGGACGTACGCCATAGAGATGATTGTTTCCGGGGATTCCCTGCGCATGCCCCGCATACCATCCGTCGCCCAGCTGGATCTCGAAGAGATTGCTTCCTTCCTGCAGCTCCGCGGCGATATCGAACGTCTGGTAGTAGATGCACTTGTCGTATGCCGTGAAATCCGGCGCCAGGACGCATGGGCCGACTTTGCGTCCGTTGACGCGAAGCTCGTACAGCCCTCGTGCGGTAATATAGACTCTCGCCTTTATGATTCCCGTCTTCAACTCGACCCGTTTACTTAAATAGGGGACCTTTCTTAACCCCTGATCCCTGCGATTCAAGTTCTCCGCGTCCCCGTAAGGATCGAGCTTCCAGTACTGTTTGCATTCCTCATCCGCGATGGCATAGAACTCTTCGTCGGCTTCGATCCACTTGGCGGACCATGAACGTTCGTCCTTCAATCCCGTTTCGAAGCTTGCGGTCTCGCTCCACGGAAGCCATAAGCCTTGCTCCTCTTCCGTATCCACGCACACCCTTACGCGCCAATAATACGTCGTTTTCTCGCGCAGCTCGCCGATGTCGAGCTCGATGGCATAGGAATCGTCGCTTTGGTTCCCCTGTTCGGAGACAAGCCCCTTCTCGAAATCCGGTTGGTGAATGGCTGCTTGAATCTCATAAGCCGTTTGCTTTAAACCTCTGGTTTCGCCATGAAGCTTCCAGCTTACATAGGGGTTCGAGCAAGCGATTCCCATTGGATTTAGAAGATGGTCGCAACGCAAATCCACGACGTTCAATTGGCAATCCCTATCGCTCATACGATTTCCATCCTCCCGCCCCGCAGCCGGTCATTCCTTCACTCCGCCTATGACCATGCCCTGAACCAGATACTTCTGCAAGAACGGGTAGATCGCCATGATCGGTACTATGGAAAGGAATACTTGCGCGGCCTTTGCGTTTTGTTGATTTACGACCTGGAATTGCTGCAATTGTTCGAGCGACATGGAGCCCAGGTTCATATTGACGACAACCGTCTGCAGGTAGGTGGACAACGGATAGTGCTGCATCGAGTTCATGAAGATCAATCCGTCGAACCAAGTGTTCCAATGGGTAACGATCGTAAACAACCCTGTCGTGGCAAGCACGGGCAGAGATAAGGGAGCATAGATGCGGAATAACGACGTTAGGTATCCGGCCCCGTCCATAAAGGCTGCTTCTTCGAGTTCCTTGGGAAGCCCGCGGAAGAAGTTCAGCATCAGAACCACGTTGAAGATCGGAACGGCGCCCGGAAGCACGAGTGCCCAAATCGAATCGATCAGTCCCAGGTTCTTCACGATCAGGTAGCCGGGAATCATACCGCCGCTGAATAGCATCGTGAACACGAAATACCAGACGTAGCCCGTTCGGAACTTCAAGACGGACTCTTTGCTTAACGGAAACGCGATCAGCAAGGTAAGAAGCATGTTAAGGGAGCATCCCAACAATACGCGCAGCAAGGAAATGCCAGTCGCATGGATAAATTCGTCCTTTTGCAACGTAAATTCATACGCGGAAGTGGTGAATCCGATCGGCCAGAAATTGACCTTTCCGGCCGAGATCGCATCCGCGCTGCTGAAGGAGATGGCCAATTCATGCACGACCGGGAAAATGCACAGTATTGCCAGAATGCTGAGAAATGCGTAATTCGCGACAACGAAAACTCTTCTGCCCATACTCAGGCGTATCATGCGAGCACCACCTAAAAAATCCTGTAGTTTGCGAATCTTGCGGCCAGCCAATAGGAGACGCAGATCAGAACGAACGATACGCCCGATTTAAACAAACCGACCGCCGTGGAGACATCGTACTGCGTATCGACGAATCCGATCCGGTAAACCAACGTATCCAGAATATCCCCGCTCTCGTAAACGCTGGGGCTGTAAAGGATGAACACTTGTTCGAACCCGGCGTTCAGCACGTTGCCCAGACTGAGTACGCCCATCAAGACGATGACGGGAAGCATGCCGGGCAGCGTGATATGCCAGATCTGCCGCCAGCGGCTGGCGCCGTCGACCTTGGCGGCTTCGTAAAGCGCCGGATTTATCGCGGTAACCGCGGCCAGATACACGATAGTGCCATAACCGAACTCTTTCCAGACATCGGACACGACCAGCGTGAACGGAAACCATGCGTTGCTGCCTAGGAAGTAGATCGGGTCGCCGCCCAAAGCGACGATCAATTTATTGACGATCCCTTCCGATGGCGACAATATATCGATCAGGATGGAACTGAGGATGACCCAGGAGAGGAAGTGAGGCAGATAAACCAACGTTTGGACCGTTCGCTTGAAGAATACCAAGCGCACTTCGTTCAAGAGCAGCGTGACGACGATCGGAACGATCAAGCCCGCTATGATTTTCATCCCGGCGATGGAGATCGTATTCCATATGACCTGCATCGTCCCCGGCAAATTAAAGACGTAACGGAAATTCTCGAACCCCACCCATTCGGAACCCCAAATTCCTTTGGACGGCACGAAATGCTTAAAAGCGATAACCGCTCCCGACATCGGGATATAGGCAAAAATAAAAACGAGAATGACTCCTGGCAGCAACATAAGATGTAGAGGCAGTTGATTTAATCTTTTCATGCGGGAGCAAGCCTCCTGATTGAAATCTTGCGGATAAAACCGAAGGGGATGGACATCACCTGCCATCCCCGATCCCTGGCAATGCAATCGTGCGAATTATCTGGAGGCGTTCGCCTCGTTCACTTCTTTGGTGATCTGCTCGCCGCCGAGCTTGTTCCAGTTCTGGACGAACTTATCGAACTCGTCCGCCGATTTGGCGCCGGTAATGATCTTGGTGAACTCCTCGAGAACCAGCTTATCCAGCGTCGATTTTTTGGTCACCATGGTCGGCGTCGCGGCTCCGACGAATTCCGTCAGGACGAATTGCTTGTTGTTCAAATAATCGTTCAGGACTTTGAACGGTCCCTTCGGTCCGACAACCGCCCACGTCCCGTAGCTTGACGGATTCTTCGTTTGCTCGTAATCCAAGACGTATTTGTAATTCGTCTTCTCCACTTCATTGGAAAGGACGGATTCGTCTTTGTCGGCGATCGCTTTGTTAATGTTCAAATATTGATTCAAATTCTGCGTAGGGAGGCCGCCTTTGACGATGGGCGCGGAGACGACCTGAGTCGACGTGATTTGTTGATCGTCCGCATGCGAGTATAGCTGATCCTGGATACGCTTGATAAGATCCGCATTCGATCCGTAACTGACTTCGAGCTGCAAATTAAAGATCTTGATAAGGGCCTCCGGATTCGCATACCCCTTCTTGACCACATAGTAGTACTGAACCGGGAAATCCTGCTGCGTCGACGCCGGCGTCGAATCGACGGATGGCAGCGGGTAAGATTGCCACTGAATGTCCGGATTCTTGCTGGCCGTATCCATGAACGTGAACGGGCTGTACATCTTGCCGTAGTACATGCCGATCTTGTTCGCGTTGATGTCTTGATTGACTTGGTTGGCGTCCTTCACGCCGAATTCCACATCGATCCATCCTGCCTGGTACATCGCCTGCAAATCGGCAAGAGCCTGCTTGCTTTGCGGTTGAACCGCTCCGTAACCCAAGTTGCCCGTTGCGTCTTTAACCCAAATGGTCGGGTAGGAATGGTAACCGTTAAAGAACCCTTCCAGAGACGGCGAGCCGTTCCACATCGTTTTCGTAATTCCCAACCCGAAGGTGTCGGCCTTGCCGTTGCCGTCCGGATCCTGCTTCGTAAAGGCTTCCGCGATCTTCTTGACATCCTCCATCGTCTGCGGAGGCTGCAGCCCGAGCTTATCCAGCCAATCCTGGCGAATCCACAAGACGTTCGACGTGTCGAGCGCGGAGCCTTGCTGCGGAAGCGCCATGAGCTTGCCGTTAAAGGTAGCGGACTTAAGCGCGATGCCGCCATCGTCCTGATACACTTTCTTGTTCAATTCGCTCGAATATTTATTGAAGACATCCGTGAGATCGGCAATCTGATCGTTCTCCACCAGTTGAGCCAATTGCTGCGTCGTTACCGCCATAAGGTCCGGAAGATCTCCGGAGGCGATATTGAGCTTCATTTTCTGATCGTATTGCTCGCCTGTAAGCGCCGACCATGCCACTTTGACGTCGATGCCCAACTCTTCTTTATAGATTCGGGTCCACACGTTGCTCGCTACCGAGTCGCCTTCCGGGAATTTATCGTTCGCTCCCACGTCTCGCCCCACGGTCAACGAGATCGGCGTCTCGTACTTTCCTAAGGGAGACGCATTCTCTGCGTCAACGCTACCGCTCGCCTCCGGGCTCGCATTCTCCGTAGCGGTGCCCGTATTGCCTGAATTCCCCGCGTTGTCGTTGTTGTCCGAATTGCTGCAGCCGCTCACGATGATAATGCTGGCAAGCAGGGCCAAGACGGCTTTGGAGTGCAGCTTCTGGTTCATGTTTTATCCCCCTTGTGTTGTCGTAACTTAATCATAAGGCGCATGAAATCGCTCTTCTACTTCTCGTTTTTTACTTTCATGATCGATCTTTACCTCTTTCATTCTTGCGAGTTTCAAGGCTCGATCACGTGAAGGTCCCTGTATTCCGCCGGCGTCATTCCGGTTGTTTTTTTGAATATCCGAAAGAAATGGGCTTCCGACATAAACCCCGATTTCGCGGCGATTTCGCCCACTCTCAGCTTGGATTCCTTAAGCAGGGACTTGGCTAACGTCAATCTCTGGGTCAAGATATATTCGGCGATGCCGACCCCTGTTAAATGTTTATACACCCTGGATAAATAGGAAGGATTGTAGCCGACCGCATCGCCGATGATATGCAAGGATAAATCGTTCATGAGATGTATATGGATATACCGGTTGACCTGCTCGACGATGATATTGTTGCGTTCCTGCTGGCCCTGGTCGTTCGTATCGAAGATGACCTGCGCCAATTCGCTGAAATAATCGAGCGTTTCCTTGTCGGTTCCCCCGAAACCGATCGAGTATAAACGGGTGAGATCGACGCGGCCTTCGATTTTCCCTCTCATATTCCACTTGTTTAAGTAGGAGAGAAACAACAGCCCCAAGGAGTAATAGATTTCGATTTTATAGTGGCTGAGATGGGGGGGAAGCGAAAGGATCTGCGCACGTAAAGTAGAATAAAGGTCAAAGAACGGCTGCCGGTTGCCTTCTTCTAAACTGGTCGTCAGAATCGACAGCTTGCGAACGCTATGGAGGAACTGCTCTTCCTGCTCGCGTATATTGAACTCGGAAGTCGACGGCAATTGGATGAGCAGGTTCTCATCGATTCGGAACCCGCTTGACAAAGCCATCTTCAAGCGCTCCGCTCTCGAAGACAGGTCTTCCCAGTTCACCCATTCCAGAGCGATCACAAGAGATATTTTCAAGTGAAGCATTTGCCTGCAGGCTTCTTGGATCGCTTCCAGCGCAGGCTGGATGGTGTCCGTCAAGAACTGCTCCCTTGCTTCAAGCCGAGGCTGCAGGATCCATAGCCGTTTACCGGGCTCCTCGGAGTAAGAAACCATATGAACCTCGCGTCCGAGAATTTCTTCCGCTATGTTGGTGATAGCGAAGTTCATGAGCAGCTTGTCCCGCAGCGTGTAGGAATCCTGCCACTCGTCGACTTTGCAGAAGCAAGGAATGACAGGCGCGCTCAAGCTAAGCGGAATTTGGACCTCGTCCAATTGAGCCTGACTCAGATCCGATATTCGGATTTCATTGTTCAGAACAGCTCCCAACCATTCTTTTTGCAGGATCGGTTGAGCTTTCCGGAGATCGTCTTGGCCTTTCTTGATGATAGCCTCTTTACGATCGTTCAAGGTGACCGATTCTACGGCCTTCATGACGGCGGCTAGAATCGTCTCGTTATCCTCCGTCTTCGTCAAGAAATCGACCGCTCCGTTCCGCAGGGCGGATTGAACATAGTCGAAGTCGCTGTACCCGGTCAGAAAGACGACTTTGCACAGCGGCCAACGCTTTACGATCTCCCGCTGCAGCTCGATTCCGCTGATCCCGGGCATCTTGATATCGGATAAAACCACGTGGATTTTCTCCGCTTGCAAGCATTCGATCGCTTCGGCTGCCGAGTAGGCTTTATAAACTTGCAGAGGCGCGTAAGGAAGCTGGCGCATCAGTTTTTCCATGCTATTCACGATCTTAGGCTCGTCATCGATAATCAAGATAGATATCATTCGGCTATCCCTCTTTCTTCTTAATTAGGATCTCCGCGCGCAATCCGCCGATTTCGCCTCGGTCGACCAGAAGTCCCGCTCCTTCGGAATAGAACGCTTGCAGACGACGATGAATATTGATCAGTCCAGTCGTCTCCGCGAACTTATCGTCCGATTGCAGACGCTGCCGCAGCTCCGCGAGGTCTTCCTCCCGCAGGGAGTCTCCGTTATCCTCGACGATGATGCTGACCGAGAGATCGTCTTCCCTGAACTGGACCCGTATCAGCCCGTTATCCGTTTTATCCTCTAACCCGTGTTGGAAAGCGTTCTCGATTAACGGCTGCAGGATCAATCGAGGGACTTTCACTTGGCGGACGCTCTCCGGAAGATCCTCTACGACAATCAGGATTCGATCCTCGAACCGCATTTTTTGAATATGCAAGAAGGATAACGCATGGTTTACCTCCTCATGAAGGGGCACCTCGTCTTGCGCGTTCCTGGTGATGAACTGGAAGTAGATTCGTAAATGCTTAATCAAGGACAAGCTGTTCTCGCGATCCCCTTCATTTATCATCTGATATAAGGTAAAAAAGCTGTTGTACAAGAAGTGGGGGTTTATTTGCGCTTGCAGCTGCTTTAATTCCGAGCGCTGGGCCCATATTTGCTGTTCGTAGTTTTCCTGGATCAGCTGCTTCAATCTCGCGACCATGGAGTTGAATTGCCAATAAACGTAGCTGAACTCGTCCTGGCTGCGCCGCGAACGAATAGCAACGTCGAAGTCTCCCCGTTCCACTTTGCGCAAGGCCTGGACCAAAGTAACCAGCGGGCGGTGAATGAACCGGTGAACGCCGAAGGTTATCAGCAGGATCAGCGTAACCATCAGCACGGCCAGTACGATTATAAGCTTCTGGTAAGCTTGGAACGCCCCGAAGATCTCCTTCTCCGGAATGAACATGTAGATGGAGACGCCGATGAGGGAATCTCCTTCATAGGTCATCAGATAACGATTGCCGTTTACGGTAAGAAAAGTATTGCCCGCGGCCGCGCCGAATGAACTTAATTGCTCGTGATCCACCATGTCGGACATGGGGGTGCCTTCTTTCGTGCTGATCGCCCATTCTTTGCTATCATGGACCAAATCGATCGTCGTGCTGGAATTATTATTAATCCGCAGCAAAGAACTCCGAATGGCGGCCCTATCCAGTTCCACCTCGACGACGAACGTCGGCGGCTGATCGGAGGCCGTAAGGCCGGGAAAAACAAGTCCGAACAGCAGCCGCCCGTTCCGATAGACGAACGGCCCTCCATTCTCGTAGGTTCTCGCTAAAGCGTCGATATCTCCTTTGTCCATGGTCTCGGCATAATAACCCGTCACGTCGATCGTTCGTTCGAGAATCGGGACGTATACCCTTGCTGATTTGATATAGGCGCTCGAGTTTTTGAGGGCCAGCAATTTGCCCTGAATCCGGTTGATGGCTTGAAACCGTTCGAACTGCGTCATATAAGGGGCCATCGTGGACAGCTTCTCAATGTCGTCGTCTTCGCCGTAATTGTTAATGATCTGAAGGATCCGAGTCATGTCCGATTTGAACGATTCCAGATAGTAATGCGTTCGGGTCGTCGCGGAATCCCTGATTTCTTGCTCCATCGTGTTGGAACCGAGGGAATTCGTGTACCAACCGACAACGTAGAGAGGAAGGATGGCTACCAGGAAAAAGATCACCAGCTTGGGGTATAATTTCATCGCTTTCAGTTTGGACAAGACTTTCATGGTCGATCGAACCCCTCTTAGAGAAATCATGCGCTCGTGATGGCAGCTATGCGCTTGATAAGCGAAACAGGCGGTCTCGGAGGAGACCACCTGTATGCAGGTTTTACCAATGGACTATCATGGAATTCGAGCAATGACCTTTATCATATTCAAAGCGCAAAATTGGAGATCGCCGAGCGTAATCGGATATTCGGCTTCGCCCTCCTTAGCGTCGACGGCGGCGATTATATCGTCGATGTTCTGCCGGCAACCCGGCATTTGCACGTCATTGCCGGCCTTGATGCAGAGCGGGCTGGACGAGATCGGGTACTTCCTCTCGCCCGCGAACAGCTTCATCGAGGTATACCAGTCCGAAACGACGATGCCTTCGAAGCCCCATTCGTCCCTTGCAACGGATTGAATGAGTTCGTAATGATTCGCGGCATGCATACCGTTCAGCAGATTATAAGAAGTCATGATCGCTAGAGGATTCGATTCCTTCACCGCGATCTCGAATCCCTTCAGGTAAATTTCGCGCAAGGCTCGTTCGCCGACATGGGCATTCGTGAACATGCGGTTATCTTCCTGGTTATTGGCGGCAAAATGCTTCAGCGTGGTGCCTTGACCCGGATAAGCCTGCACGCCTCTAGTCTCGGCCGCCGCGCACTTCCCCGTTAACAGCGGATCCTCCGAATAATATTCGAAGTTCCGTCCGCACAACGGATTCCGGTGAATGTTCATGCCGGGCGCCAACCAGAGATGCACATGAAACTGCCGCATTTCCCTCCCGACGATCTGTCCGACCCTCTCGATCATGTCCATATCCCACGATTGAGCCAGCGAGGTTGCGATCGGAATCGCCGTGCAATATTGATAATAATCGACGGCCCCTTCCGGCGCTTCTTCGGGTAGAGGATTGATATTGTCCCCGAACATCTCTCCTCCGGGCAACAATTCGCCGTCCTTGCTTACTCGAAAATGTGGCTGCAGCCGAAGACCGGCCGGACCGTCCGCCATGACGAGACTGCTTATTCCCCTCTCCGCCAAAGGGAACGTTTGCCCGCCGGCTCCCGGCACGGAGCCCGCCGAAGCGCCGATAATCGATGACCCCTCTCTCGCCGTCCCGACGCAAAGCTCCGCCATCTCTTGAACGGACAGCTGCGCGACCAATTCTTCCGGCGTCGCCGACCCGCTTCTTACCTCGTCCATCGTAATTCGTACATCCGGTCGGTTATCTTGGTAAACAGGCCTATCCGATTGGTAGGCGGCGGTCTCGCAATCGATTCCGGACGGGTCTAACGGGATTATCTTGGCGTTTTGTTTCTCCATAGGTTCCGAGGCATAGGAGTAGGGTTTCCTTCCTTCGGAACGGATCTCTCTTACCTCATCTTCATCGTGGAATAAATTTTTTAACTGGACGGTTTTTACGGTTGCGGGAAGATGGATTCCCGCTGCTACTTTCGTATTTCTCGAATGGTTCCCCACTCGAACGTAATAGGTCCCGGATTCCAGAACCCATGCCGCATCCCGTTCCCGATAAGAAGCCATGGCATTCGTAGCGAAGCTTACCGTTAGAACCTCCGATTCTCCCGGCGCAAGCCGCTTCGTCTTGGCGAAAGCGGCCAATTCTTGATAAGGCTTCTCTACCTCTCCTGCCGGCGCGGAATAATAAACCTGCACGACTTCCCTTCCGAAATATAGCTTGCCCGCATTCGTTACTTCGACCGTGACGGCGACCTGCTTCTCGTCTGCGGTCACGTCAAGCGTATGAAGAGAAAAGTCGGTATACGATCGCCCATAACCGAAGCAGTAGTTCGGCGAGATATCGAACGTATCGAAATAGCGATATCCGACGTAAATCCCTTCCTTGTAATATTCATCGTCCAGCTCGCCGTTCACATGGCTGAAGGTATCGCTAGAGGGATAATCCGAATAGCTCGCCGCCCAAGTGTCCGTCAATTTGCCGGATGGAATCGTCAGCCCCAGCAAGGCATCCGCTACCGAATATCCCGTTACATTGCCCAATTGTCCGATTAACATCACGGCATTGATGCCCTGAATCCGTCTCAGTTCCGTCGTGTCTACGATGCCTCCGATATTCAACAGCACGATGAAGGTGTCATAGGACCGGGCAAGAACCCGGATGGCCTCCAACTCTTCTTCGGCTAAGCGGTAGTCCCCTTCCTCGAGCGTCCGGTCTTTGCCTTCGCCCGAATTTCGAGCAAGAACGTAGATCGCGACATCGGCATCGGAGTTCCGTACGTCTTCCGGGGTTATGGCTTGTACGCGCGGATCCTTGAACGGATTGCCCAAGTAATAAAGGACGGCGGCAGACTGTCCGCGTTCCTTGGTTATGGCCTCCAGCTTATCCGCGTAGGCTTGCTTGGCATTCCTTAAACGCCGCTCGTATTCGTCCAACCAGCTCTTCGTCGTTACCTGGATGCCGGCCGCTTCCAATCCTTGTTCAATGGTGACGAGCACTCTTGAATTGACTTCGCCGGAGCCCGTGCCGCCTTTAACCGTATGTCTGGCTCCGTTACCGTACAGAGCGATATTACCCGGTTTGGACCGAAGAGGCAATGCGCCGTCATTTTCCAACAAGACCATGCACTCCGCGGCAAGCTCGCGAACGGCCTCCATATGCTCTCTTTCTCTCTCGCTGACTTCAGCTGTCGTGGATGCATAATACTTAGCCAAGAAGGTCATCTCCTTCTATTTATAAATAAGCTGCGGCTACCAATTCCTCTATGCGCTTGGATACATAAGAACCGGCCCCGCCGATATTGGAACGATTGAGCATGAGGACGACAGACACTTTCTTCACGGGGTCGACGAAGAAGTGGGTACCGAAGGCTCCACTCCAGCCATAAGAGCCTTTGGTAAGAGAAGAATGGGCGAGTTCCGGCTCCTTCCGGACGATCATTCCCAATCCCCAAACCATGCCGGGAGCGAAATCGAGATGCTTATACGCGCCTTCCCGATGGATCCGCCTAACGGTTTCCGCCTTTAGAATGCGTCTCTCCTTGTATTCGCCTTCATGGAGCAGCATTTGCGCGAAACGATCGTAGTCGCTTAAGGTACTGTATAAACCGCCGGCTCCCGAATAATAGCGAGGTCCGCCGATAACCATGGCGTCGATGTCCTCGCTATCGGGCGCTTTGAAGATGTCCCCGTTCTCCGACTTATATAGCACGGCGAGGCGCTTCTGTTGATGATCGTTTATATGAAAAGCCGTATCGTTCATTTCCAGCGGCTCGAACAGATTTTCCCGCAAAAATCGCTCCAAGCTCATGCCGCTCGCGACCTCGATCGCTCTGCCTAGCGCATCGAACCCGACCACGGCAGAATACCCCGTGCTCTCCCCCGGTTCGAAATCCGCCGGCAACGCTTGGAATTTGCGAAACCGCGTTTCCAGCGTATCGCCGGGTTCGCTAAGCTTCATCGCGAGCAGGTGCCCGGCCACCCCCATTCCCAACCCGCTTGAATGGCTCAACAGGTCTCGGATCGTCACGTTTCTCTTGGCGCGTTCGAGCTTTATGTTCTCTAAATCGACTTTGGCCAAGTCGTTTAAGCTGGCCAGGTCGAATTCGGTTCGGCAAACCATTAAATCGTTGAATTCGGGTATAAAATTGACAATCTCATCGTCGAGACCGATCTTACCCTGATCGACTAGAATCAGAACGGCTGCCGCGGTAATCGGTTTCGTCAAGGAAGCAAGCCTGAAGATCGTATCGTATTCAACGGGCGCCGCGGCTTCAAGATTGGCATACCCCCATTTATTCCGATAAAGGACCCCGGTATCGTTCCGAACAAGAAGCGAAGCTCCGGCAATATCGTTGTTAGCCAAATACTCCAGCATCTGTTCGTCGATTCGATCATGGCTCATCTTCGTACCCCGTTTCTGTTTTTTTCAGACCGTTCACGGACTGCGCCATTCTATCATAAGTCGGAATTCGTGCCGGCTCTACTTATCGATTTTTACTTTCCTGCTTTTTCTTTACCTAGATTTCCTTATTACCTGCCGATATTGACACCAATTGTACAAGGTACGTCCATTCCGACGATAAAAACTCCCGAGTCTCAACACGGAGACTCGGGAGCAAACGCTTCGATCCGCCTTAGGTTTGAGCAACGGGTATCGGAGCTAAATACGTATTCAAGTAAGACAAAACCGTATTTTGACGTTCTAAAACTTTATCGGGATCATTACCAAGAACATGGTCGGAATACGGATAAAGAATATACTCGAAGTCGACGCCTGCTTGCTGCAGCGCTGCGACAAGCTTTTGATTGTTTCCTTGTCCGACTAATTGATCATAGGCACCATAAGCTAGAACGGTAGCCGGCGCATCGCTGCTTACTTGCTGAGCAGGCGATATGGATCTGATTAATTCGTCGGCTTCTCCATTAAGCATCTGATCAACCGTTACCGTCTGACCCGTTAACAAACTTACGTAGCCGGCAACAACGAAATCAGGCATCAAAGGATACCAGGAATCGATATTAAAATCGGCAGGTCCTGCGCTATTGATAACCAATTCTATTGGCAGTGCTGAATCCTCCGCTCTTGAATAGCCAAATAACGAAGCAAGGTGTCCACCCGCGGAATACCCCGTTATCGCTAGCCGAGTTACGTTATAACCACGATTAAGCAATTCTTGCTTAAGCGCCTCGATACAAGCTTCAATCTCATCCATTATCGTTGCTACTGTTCCGCCATCCGTACCGCCGACCAACGTATAGTTCATGCTTGCCGCAATATAATCATTATGCGCATACCACTTCATATGAGGCGCATCATCGGCTTTATCTCCGCTGGTCCAGCTTCCTCCATGGAGATTTAAGATGACGCCAATATCATCCGTTTGTGACGCATTGGTTGGGATGTATAAATCGTACTTATTGCTTGCTTTCGGGCCGTAGGTCAGATCGGAATAGATTGTCCCGTCGCCCGGATTCCAATCATAGAAATTACCCGCCGTTATGGATTTTAGAATTAAATTCATATCTGTCTTAAGCGTTACGGCGTTGGATACCCCTGCATTCGGTCCGCCTAGCACAACCATCCTAAACTCGTATAGCGTATTTGCGGTTAAGCCTGTGATAATTGCATAGGCAGCATTCGGCCATAACCAGTCTTTCGTAGTCGATCTTACCCAAACCGAACTGCCGACCTGTCTCTGTTCGAAATAGATCATCAAGGCTCCTTGCGCCGGAGTCCAACGGAGGGTCATATCCGTCTCGCTTCTCGAGAAATAGGTCAAGTCCGTAATCGGTCCAGCGACAGCTGTCGTTGATGCAGTTGCAGGCGTTGATTCGGAAGCGTTTACAATTTGTCCGAAAGGAACTACCGCTAGTACAAGCAATAGCATGACGGCCAATGCCTTCTTCATCCTATCAAGACCTCACTTCTAATAAATTTGACTACGACTTCATGACAAACAAGGTTTGGCTTACCAACCCCTTCCTTTTCAAAATGTAAATTTCTGTGCTTCTTGTTGGTACACAACTAATATAAAATGCGAAATCGAACCCTTCCACTAACCATATTTTACATTTATGATCTATTTTTACCGTTACCGGAAACGGCGGCATCCTGGGACATAAATGCCCTGGAATGCCGCTGTACCATTCATCTAGCGTTCATCGGCTCTGTTTACGTTTAAAGTAAAACCCGAAGGGCACACTTGTCATGACAAGAGACGTCTGCAGGAAGATTAAATGTTATTTTTATTTTTTTCGATCCTTGTACTAAATATGATTTGCTTCTTAGTCCCCAGGCGGCTTAGCTGGATTGAAATCCTTGTGACTACATTGTTTGGTCTCTATTTTGAAGCATTGGTAAACGTATATTTGGATTTGAAATACGACCTGTACGGCGTATTCAACAAAGGCGTGGACTGGGCCGGGTTAATTCCTCACTTTGGAATGTATCCCGCCTTAAGTTATCTCGTTCTGAACTTTTATCCTAGAGATAAGAATATTACTCGAATCATTGTGTATTTGTTGGCCTGGACTATATTCTCGGTTGCTTACGAGTGCATATCGAGAGCGACCGACGTTCTTTATTACAACGGTTGGAGATGGTGGTATTCGGCCATCGTATACCCGCTTATTTTCTTGATTTTATGGTACAATCTTAAATTCACTAGATGGGTAATTAAAAAATCGTTATCGGCAGATTGATGCCATTCTCGGTTAAGGTTTATCCTAACCTGAGCAAACTCGTCGAATATCCTTAAGCAAGATAGGAGAACCCATGCTAGTATGAGGTTCTCCTTTTTATTTGGGAACGGCAGGAGCGCCTGCACCTGTTCGGCGTGGCGTCGTTAGCTCATTTCTTCAAGCCGGTAAAAACTTCCTCTGCTTTCCTCTCCCTTTTCAGCCCGCGTTCAGCTTTCCCTCACAAGGGTTTCAGGAACCTTCTCCATAATGACTCTATCGCAAGATGCCCATAGATGAAGTCAAGGAGAGATTCCCCATGAAAAGAATGCGCAAACGAACGAAAGTCATCCTTATTATCGCGATCCTACTCGCCATCTTAGGCGGCGTTGCCTATAAACTGGCCGACCGTTACTTAATCGAACATGTCGAGGTCGTCGTCCAGGATACCCACAGCTCGGATTCGGGAGCCGACGCCGACTCCTCGCAAACTCAAACGCAAACCCAAGATCAAACGCCGTCCGGCCAAGTCGAATCCGACGATTGGAATTACAAGAGCGACACCCAGTCGGTCAGCATCAAGAAGGTGCAGACGGGCTCCGGGGACGATACGGTCACCTATTACGTGGCGGACGTCGTCCTGCAGGACGCGTCGAGCCTGCTCACCGCTTTCGCGAAGGATTCGTTCGGCACGAACATCGTCCAGAACACGTCCACGATCGCGGAGAATCACGACGCCATCTTCGCCATCAACGGCGATTACTACGGCTTCCGGGATACCGGCGTCGTCATCCGCAACGGCGAGCTCTATCGGGACGAGCCCGCTCGGGAAGGATTCGCTACCCTGTCGGACGGTACGATGATGTCGTATGACGAAGAGGAAGTCTCCTCCTCCGAGCTGCTGGCTCAAGGCGTGACGAACACGTTCTCCTTCGGTCCGGCTCTCGTGAAGGACGGAGAGATCGTCGGCGACTTCTCCAGCGTCAAAATCGATACGAACTTCGGCAACCGCTCGATCCAGAACGCCAATCCCCGCACGGGCATCGGCATGATCTCCCCTAACCATTATGTATTCATCGTCGTCGACGGCCGAAGCAGCGGCTACAGCCGGGGAATGACGCTCGACGAATTCGCCCAACTGTTCGTCAATCTGGGCGCTACCGAAGCCTATAACCTTGACGGGGGAGGCTCGTCCACGATGTACTTCATGGGCCGGGTCGTCAACGATCCCCTGGGCAAAGGCGACGAGCGCGGCGTCAGCGACATTATCTACTTGACCGAATAAGGAGGCAGCCGATATGACGATTCTAATTCCTTCTTACGAGCCGGACGAACGGCTCCTCGGACTCATTCGATCGCTGAAGGAGAACGGCAATCCTTCCATCCTTGTCGTCGACGACGGCAGCGGCGAAGACTACCGTGAGATCTTCGACTCGGCGCGGGACGCTGGCTGCACGGTCGTGACGCATCCGACCAATCTCGGCAAGGGCCGCGCCCTCAAAACCGGGTTCGATTATATCCGGCGGAGCGGGCATTCGGACGGGGTCGTGTGCGCCGACAGCGACGGTCAGCATCTGCCCAAGGATATCATGACAGTGGCGGATGCCGTGCGCGAGCATCCGCGGCATATCGTCCTCGGCAGCCGAAGGTTCACGGGCAAGGTTCCGGCGCGCAGCCGCTTCGGCAACACCGCTACGCGAATGGTCTATTCCTATGCGACCGGAACCCCGATTCACGATACCCAGACCGGGCTTAGAGGCTACTCTCCCGATATGCTGGACTGGCTGTGCCGAATCCCCGGCGATCGCTTCGAGTACGAGATGAACATGCTGCTCGAATCCAAGAACGCGGGCTACGATCTGATAGAGGTTCCGATCGATACCGTTTATCTGGACGAGAACAAATCGTCTCATTTCCGTCCGTTGGCCGATTCCGCGAGAATTTATTTTCCGTTCCTCAAGTTCGCCGCTTCCTCCGGTCTTTCGGCGCTGCTGGACATTCTGCTGCTCTTCCTGCTTCAAGCCATTGGCATGAATCTGTTCCTATCGGTCGTCGGGGCCCGAATCGGGAGTTCTCTGTTCAACTTCGCGATGAACCGCACGTTCGTGTTCGAAGGCAAGGACAAACGCTCCGCCAAGTCCATGAAACGTTCCATGCCTCGCTATTATGCTCTTGTCGCCATCGTTCTTTTATGCAACTACGGCCTGCTTCATACGTTCCATGTGAGCATCGGCATCCCTCTTCTCGCCGCGAAGCTCATGACGGAAGCGATCCTGTTCGCGTTCAGCTTCTGGGCCCAGAAGAAGTTTGTTTATTAATAGGAAGAAGACCCTTCATTCCGTTGCAATGAGGGGTCTTCTTTCATTATGTTCGAAAGGAGAGGCCGCGTTCGGCCAGCGCCCGGCGAAGCGGCTCCATCGACTTCGGCCCCATGCCGTGCAAGGCGAGAAGCTCGGCCTCGGTCGTTCCGGCCAGCTGCTCCAGATGGGTATACCCGGCGTTCGCTAATGCGCGCAGCGCGGGCTGAGAGAGTTTGGGCCAATCGGCCGATTTGCTCATTTGATCTCCTCCCTTGTCGTTGGATGGTTCTCGCCGGTTGAAGCTCCGCCGAAATAATGAGGCAGCAAAAGCAGCATCTGTTGAGCGAGATAGCGCGGCGTATACGGCATGTCGTTGCGCAGCCACGCATTGATCATGCCGATCATGGCCGAAGAGCCGAACCAAACCGCGATATCTCTTGGAATGCCCGCCTTGGCCAGGAAGGAGTCTTGCCCCGCATTGTCGACCTTGTCCTTAATGATTCCCACTAACGGCTTAAGCAGCCTATCCGTGAAGATAGGCGAGCGCTTAAAGGCCAAGGTGACGGTATAGAACTTCGAGTTCTCCGCGATATGCTCCAGCAAGGCGACCAGCATCGGCCATTTCTCCTGCTCTTGAAGAACCTGTTTCTCGCTTGACTGCGGCGCGGACGTTCTCAGAATGCGGTAGATGTTCTCCATCATCTCGTCCGCCATCTTCTCGAGCATGTCGGGAATGTCCTTATAATGCAGATAGAACGTTACCCGGTTGATCGTCGCCCGTTCCGCGATCTTGTTGACGGATATTTTCTCGATGTCCATCTCCCATAGCAGATCGATAAAGGCATCCTTGATCAATTGCCGGGTTCGAAGGATGCGAGGATCGATTCGCTGCGTCGTGTTGCCCACTATTCCTATCCATCCCTTCCGTTCCGTTCCGTGAACGACAATGTGCTCGAATCCGTCGAACTTGTTCCCTTTGCATGACGTGCAAGCCGTTACATGTAAACTAATCGACACTTTCGCCGGAATCGTCGCTTGTAAAACGTCCGGATCGGTATATAATCGATATCATTCTCGTTGATTATACAACACTGTGTAAACTAGTCTCAAGGAAAAGAGGAAGGATGAAGGAAGTTGAGTACCAGACCCGCAGCGCCGCAAGGTGCGATTAAGAAAGGTCCTATCCTGTTTATCATGATTCTGGGCGCTTTCCTGGCCACCCTGAATCAGACGGTCATGACCGTCGCCGTGCCGGAATTGATGGGGGATTTCGACATCTCCGCCACGACGGCCCAATGGCTGACGACCGGCTACATGCTGGTGAACGGAGTTCTCGTCCCGATTACGGCTTATCTCATGCAGCGTTTCTCGACTCGTCAGCTTTTCCAATCCGCCATGTTCATCTTTCTGGCCGGAACGATCGTATCGGCTCTGGCGTCGAGCTTCGACGTTCTGCTCGTCGGACGCATGATCCAAGCGGCCGGCGCCGGCATTATCATGCCTCTTCTCATGACCGTGATCCTGGTGCTCTTCCCGCCGGAGAAACGCGGCGCCGCCATGGGCATGGTCGGCTTCGCCATCATTTTCGCCCCGGCCATCGGTCCGACGCTTGCCGGCTACATTCTCGAGAATTTCGCTTGGGAGACGATGTTCTACGGAATGATTCCGTTCGCTCTGATCGTCATCGTCTGCGCGTTCATCTACTTAAAGAATGTATCGGAGCCCGAGCATGCGAAGCTGGACGTGTTCAGCGTCGCCGTCTCCACGATCGGCTTCGGCGCTCTTCTGTACGGCTTCAGCCGCGCGGGCAGCCTCGGATGGGATAGCGCCGAGGTCCTCTGGATGATCGCCGCGGGCGTCGTCGCTCTTGCGCTGTTCGTCTGGCGACAGCTCGCTTCCAAAGAGCCGCTGCTGGACCTGAGGGCGTTCAAGTATAATATGTTCTCGCTCACGACCGTTATCAACATTGCGGTAACGATGGTCATGTACGCGGACATGATGCTTCTGCCTCTGTACCTCCAGAACGCCCGCGGCTATACCGCCATCGAATCGGGGCTGCTGATGCTGCCGGGAGCGCTCATCATGGGCTTCCTGATGCCGGTAACCGGCAAGCTGTTCGACCGCTTCGGCGCCAAGTGGCTGGCCGTCATCGGATTGCTCATCACGATCGGCACGACCTTGGGCTTCGTGAACCTGTCGGATTCGACCAGCTACACGTATCTGCTGCTCATGTCCACCGCGCGCCGGATCGGCATGGCCCTGTTCATGATGCCGATTCAAACCGCCGGCCTCAATCAGCTTCCGTCCAAGCTGAACGCGCACGGCACGGCGATCTCCAACACCGTCCGCCAGGTCGCGGGCGCTATCGGAACGTCCCTGCTCGTTACGGTCATGACGACGCAGACGACAAGCCACATCAAGGACATGATGGCTTCCGGCTCTGCCCTGACGGATCAACTGAAGCTGGACGCCACGATCCAAGGCATCAACGACGCTTACTTCGTAATCGTGGGGATCGGGATCGTCGGGTTGGTTCTGTCGTTCTTCATTAAGAAGACGGGCAGACCGGCTTCCGAGAAGGCGGCCGAGCTCTCGAAGGCTAAGGTTCAAGAGCAGGCTTAATGCCCCAAACGCAAGCCCCGAGTCCGGCGGACTCGGGGCTTGTTTGCTTATCTTGCTTGGTTAATACCGAACCTCCAGCCAGCTTCCGTCTTCCGGAATCGAAGCCTCGCGCATTTCTTCCCCGCAGCGATATCGTAGCACACCCCGCCCGTGCGTTGCGCGAACGCGAATCTTCTCTCCGTCCGAACGGAGCTCCACCTCGCCCGGCCCGATCGGGACCGCTCCTTCGATCCACTCCAAGCCTCCGCGCCGCGGCTCGACGACGAACGTCCCGTAGCCGGGGCTTGTCGGTCTGACGCCGAGGAAATACCTGCCTAGAAGGAAGATCGGGCTGGCTCCCCAAGCGTGGCAGAGACTTCGCCCGTACGGCATGCCGTACATGGCCAGGTGCTCTCTCCCCTTCTGATTCGGATCGTACTCCTCCCAGAAGCTCGTCGCTCCGAGATCGAGCATGCCGCCCCAGTAATCCAGCATCTCCTTCAGCACGAATTCATGCTCGCCGATCTCGCATAGCGCCGCCAACTCGTAGAACCGCATATAAGGCGTCTTGATTCCCTGGACTTCCGGATTCAGCAGAACGTTGCGTTTGACGCTCTCGGTTCGCTTCTCGTCCAGATAGCCGAACATGAGCGCGAACATGTTCGGGTATTTGGTCACCTTCTTGCCAACGACGCCGTCCTTACGGTTGTGCACGAGTCCCCCCTGCTTCTCGTCCCAGAAGATGTTCATGGTCTTGGCGAGCAGCGCCTCGGACAGCTCTCGATACACCGGTCCTCTATCGCCGTCGCCGACCAGCTCCGCGACAAGAGCCATCGTCTCCAGGCTTCGGCTGAGCAGAAGCTGAATCGTGCTGACCTCGCCCTTGTTGTCAAGGTCGGCCCAGTCCACGAACACCCAATCCTCCCCGATCCCTTCCATCATGCCGTTCTCGTTGCGGCGGCCCAGGCAGAAGTCCATGAGCGTCACCATTCGGTCGTATTGCGATCGCACGAACTCAAGGTCTCCGGTGTACTGATAGTAGTCGTAAATTCCGGTGAACCAGTACAGGCTGTAATCAAGGATCGTGTTCATATGCATGACGACCGGGTCCTTGCCTCTTAAGGCGACGAGCGTTCGCTTGGCGACCTCTTGGTCGAAGAAGCTGTAATAATTCATCAGGAACGACTGGTACGCATCTCCCGACCACACCCAGCGATCGCGCTTGATGCCATCGAAGAAGAACTCGCGCGTATTGAGATGGAACGTGTAGACGGACGTATCCCAGATTTCGTTCAAACGCTCGCTTGAGCTTCGGAAGCGGCCGCGGTATTCGACCGGAAGATACTCGTACAGCATGGAAACGCCCGCAAGCGTAGCTCCCGGATCCGTCGGCACAAGTTGAACGTAACGGAAGGCGCGCGCTTGAGGCAGTGTAAGGACGCCCTCTCCCTCCATCGGCACCTTTACTTGGTCCAGCAGGACGCATTGCTCCCGGTCTTCGGCTTCTTCCCGCGACTCCCCGTAATAGATAGTCCACTCGCTGTCGGCCGATGCCCCGGCCATTCTCAAATATCCGAACGTCTCCTTGCCGAAGTCCGCAAACCAGCCGTCCTGCGTCCGCTCCAGGCTTACCGGATCCATCGGGCGGGTCGCGAGCCGGTATTCGGACGGAGAAACAGCTGCGTCGCTCAACGCTTCAGGCCAGCTTCCGGCCGGATGCCAGCGGCGGTCGTAGCAGGTAACCTGCCAGGAGGAGTTCGTTCGAATCGTCGGTCCTTCCACACGCAGAGCGGGAACTCCGACTCCGTTATGCACGGATACCCGAAGCTCGTGCTTTCCAGCCGGCAGCGTCAGCCGTTCCTGATGGAACCGGACGTTGTCCTTCCCATCCAGGTACAAGGCGAACCTGCCGTCCGCCGTTATCGTCACTTCCTCCGGCTCCTCCAGCTCGTATTCGTGCGAGAACAGAACCGAGCTGTACGCCCGATCGAGCCTCCAATAAGCCGGGTATACGGCGCCGCGGGATTCGCGGCGAACCGAGATTTGCTCGTGAAGCCAGATCTCCCAGTCTCCCGGATACCAGATCCAGCAGGCTTGCTCCGACGATTTCTTTTGTCCCAATGAAGATCTCTCCTTTATGAAAAAGCGCCACAAGAGACGGTTCTCCTATGGCACTCCTTCGATTCGATTCCCTGTATTCGATTGTAGAAGTTCGGCGCCCGGCGCGATTTATCCTTTGACCGAGCCCGCCGTCATTCCTTCAATGATATAACGCTGCAGGAACAAGTAGACGATCAGCATCGGCAGCATGACCGACAGGAGATCGGCGAAGACGTACTGCCACTGCGTTCCGTATATGGAGACGAAGTTGTACACCGAGAACGGCAGGGTCCACTTGCTGCTGTCGCTGATGATGTAAAGCGTGTTGGAGAAGTCGTTCCACGTATACAGCGCCACGAACACGGTCACGGTCGCGATGGAAGGCTTGAGCAACGGGAAAATAATTCTCCGGAACGTGTAGAAGCTGCTGGCGCCGTCGATCGTCGCCGCTTCGTCCAGCTCCCGCGGCAACGATCTCACGAACCCGCTCATGATAAAGATCGTCAGCGGCAGATAGAGCGCCGACAGGAACAGAATGAGACCGATAAATTCCCCCGAGAGATGAAGCGATTGAAGCAGCTTGATCGCCGGAATCATCGACGGCGGAGCGATCATGCCCGCGAAGAAGAAGACGAACAGCGCTTGCACCCACCTACCCGGCCTTCGCGATAAGAAGTAGGCGCTCATCGATCCCGCCGCGATCGTAAGGGCGACGGTCGCGACCGTCACGATCGCGCTGTTCTTGAAGCCGTTCAGGAGCCGGCCCTCGACGAATACGGTCTTGTAGTTGGACCAGAGCCATTCGCCGGGCAGGCTTAGATCCAGCTTGGACGCTTCCGCCGAGTTCTTCAAGGAACCGAGGAAGACGAGCGCCAACGGAATCAGAATGACCAAGCTTCCGACGATCGCGACCGCGGTTCGCAGCCATTGGCCATAGGATGTCTTCATTCTGCCGTCTCCCCCTTCCGCATCAGCTTCACGAGGAAGATCGACACGATGGCCACGGACAGGAACAAGACCACGTTCGCTGCCGTTCCATACGCATACAAGCCAGCGCCGAATTGCTTGACAATAAAGGTGTTCATGACCTCGGTCGCCCCGCCGGGACCGCCTCCGGTCGTGACGTAGATGAGCTCGAACGTCTTCATCGAGCCTATCATGCTGAGCAGCACGCTTATGGTCACGACCGGCGCCAGGATCGGGAGCATGACATAACGCAAGCGCTGCAGATAGGTCGTCCCATCGATGACCGCCGCCTCCAGCATATCCTTCGAGATACCTTGCAAGCCCGCAAGATAGAGAGCCATCGAAGAACCGGCCCATTGCCACACGTTCACGAGGGTTACCGTATACAACGCCAGCTTCGGATCTCCCAGCCAATCCTTGGAGAGCTCCGACAAGCCGATGGCCGACAGGAATTGATTAAATATGCCGTCCGGATGCAAGACGATCGTAAACGTATAGCCGACGACAAGCGCGCTTAGGATACACGGCAGAAAGTAGACGCTGCGGAAGAAATTCCGGCCGGCCAGCTTCGAATTCAGAAGAAGGGCCAGCAGAACTCCCAGCCCGTTCTGCAGGATCGTTACGATAACGGCATAGATGACCGTGTGCTTCATGGCGGTGTACATCGCTTTGGTCTTGAACAGCTCGGCGAATTGCTCGAACCCGACGAACCCGATCGAATCCTTGTAAGGGGACCAGTCCGTCAGCGAATAATAAAAACCGGACGCCGTCGGGAAAATGTACATAATGACATATATCGCGAGAGCGGGAACGATCAACCAGACGGGGTACATTTTTCTATGCAGCATTTTTTCTCCCCACACTCCTTCCAACGGGCGAAACCTCTTAATGCTTAACCGTTTGCGGGCTTAGAATCCGGCGATTCCGGCCGCTTTCGCGCCTTTATCCACGTTGGATTGCAGGCCGGCGGCGACTTCCTTGGCCGACATCTGCCCGCCGTACAATTGCTGAAGCAGGCTCTGATAGTCCCCGATCTCGACGACGGACAGCGAGTTGAAGAACGGAACGGCTTTGCCGCTTTCCACGAACGAATTCATGTCCGCCGTGCCCGGGTTCAGATCCACGGTAAGGCCGGTCCAGGTCGGAATCGACTTGACGGAGTTGAAGTACTTGGTCAGCTGTTCCTGCTCGCCGAAGAACCGTACGAAGTCCATCGCCGCATCGACGTTCTTGGAATTCTTAAGCACGTATAAGCCGTTCGGATCGGAGATGGCCGCAAGGTTGTCGCCATTCCAAGGCATCGGGAACATGCCGATCTCGGCGTCCGGGAACTTCTCGAGCAGCGGGCTAACCGCCCAGTCGGCCTGAACGACCATCGCGGCTTTGCCCGTCGCCAATTGCTCGAGGGACATGTCGTACGTACCGGAGAACAAGTCCTTGTTCAGATAACCGCTCTTCTGCAAGTCGGCTTGCCGCTGAAGCGCGTCGACGTACTCCGGCACCTGGTCGTAGGTCGTCTGGCGCGTATTGAGCTTGTCCATCAGATCCGGCTGGGTCTGCAGAACGTTAGCCATGGCATTGAACGTGAATATCTGCAGCGGCCATCCTTCCTTGCCCGCTTCATAAATCGGCGTAATGCCTGCCGCTTTGATTTTCTCGCTGGCAGCCAAGAGCTCATCGTACGTCCGAGGAATCTCGATGCCCAGGTCCGCGAACACTTTCTTGTTGTACAGGACGCCGCCTACGCTAAGGCCGGTAACCGGAATGCCGTACAGCTTGCCCTCCGACTTCAGGAAGTACTTGCTGACCGCCGGATTGATGCGGGACGCGAATTCCTCGTTCGTGAGATCGACCAAGTTCTTCTCCGGTTGAAGCTGCTTTATCTTGGCTTCTTGGCCCCAGTAGAACAGAAGATCCGGAGCGTCTTGCGTTGCGAGGCGAGTGTTCACGAGATCCATGTAGTTGTTGACGGGGGCGCTCTGAATGTCGAGTTTGTTGCCCGTCGCCGCTTCGTAATCGTCGAACACCGTCTGCCACTTCTTCTCCTTGAGCCAGTCGCTGGCGACCAGCACCTTCAGCGTGACCGGTTTCTTCTCGCCGGAAGCCGCGCTTCCGCTCGGAGACGCGCCGGATTCCGAGCCCGCGTTATTGTTATTGCCGCATGCCGCGAGCAGCAGCATGGAGCTTGCCATCAGCAAGGCTGCCGTTTTCTTTGTCCCGTTCATTCGAACCCCTCCATCGAATCGATTGTCCTTCGTTGCATTTCCCATCTTAGTGCTTTCGTCCGTTTCGCGGAATGGAAATACTGAACCTGCCCCCTGTAAAATACGAACCTGGCCGCTAAGCCGAATGCGTCCCGTGGTACAATGAAACGCAGGAGGGAACGACCTTGCAGCTTAGCATTCAAACGCGCCTTTTTATCGGCTTTACGCTTCTTAGTTCCATTCTCGTGGCCAGCAGCGGTTTCTTATTTTACAACCAAACCTCCAAAGACCTGCTCGAGCGCGGCGAAGAAACGAACCGGCAGCAGCTCTATCGCTACCAGGAAGCCCTCGACAACGTCGTCGAGGACCTTGATCGCATCTCCGCGCAGGTCATCTATAGCTCCGAAATCAAGAACTACTTGCTGGAGCAAAGCGAAGAAGATCCTTCTTCCTATCTCGGCTTCGCCAAACGCAAGAAATACGAGGATCTGCTCGCTTCCTTGAACGGCCCTTGGTTTATCTCCCCGCAGATCAGCCTGATCAAGACAAACGGCTTCTTCCTGACCTACGGGCAAAATATGAATACGTCTCCCGATCTCAAACAGCATATCCAAGAAGCTAATTGGATTCAAGACGCCCTCGATTTGGACGGGGAGAAGCTGCTCGTGCCGCCTCATATCAGCGAATGGCAGGACAATCGGCCCTTCCATTTTGCCCTCGTGCGAAGCTTCCGGTTCCCGAAGACTCAGACGCCTGCCGTGGTAGAGGTCCAACAGACCTACGAGCTTCTGGAGGAGACGATGGAGGTCGGCCGGGACGAATCCTCCGGGGAGCGAGTCTATGTCGTCGACGATAACGGTCAAGTGTTCTATCCCTATGCATCGGCGGGCTCCGAGCCGCCCGCGGTTCCGAAGTGGACGGGCGGCACGAAGGAGATCGAGAGGCCCGATAGCCGCGCGGCGGATATCTGGAGCCAGCTTCGTTCCGACTACACCGGGCTTACCGTTCTCATTCAACAGCCCAAAACGGAGGTCATGCAGCCTATCGCGCATCTGCAGAGACTTACTTGGATCTTAGCCCTTCTGGGCGAGCTGGTTTCGCTAGCTATCGCTTACGTTCTGTCGGCTACTCTCTCCTCTCCGATCCGTTACCTGCAGAGACGGTTGGAGAAGCTGGATATCGACAACGTAAGCACGATGCCCGTGCAGAAGCTGCGCAACACCAAAGAACTCGCGGTTCTCTACTCAACCTTCGAGGAGATGAGAGCGAGGTTAAACCAATCGCTTAACGAAGTGCTCCAATCCCAGAAGCGCGAGAATCTGGCTCATCTGCAAGCGATGTATGCCCAGATGAATCCGCATTTTCTATTCAACTCGCTGACGGCTATGGCTTCCTATGCGGAGGAATCGGGGTTCTCCGAATTCGCCCGAATCTCCCAACAGCTAAGCGGAATGCTTCGTTATTCGACGAATTCTCTCTCCGACACCGTTACGTTGAAGCAAGAGATTCAATATACCGTGCAATACATGGAGCTGATGAAGTTTCGTTACGAGGGGCAGTTCGCCTATTCCGTTCAGATCGATCCCGATCTTGAAGCGGAAGCGGTTCCGAAGTTTCTTCTGCAGCCCCTTGCGGAAAATTCGTTTTCTCACGGCTTCCAGCAGGCGAGACCGCCGTGGCTCATCGAAGTGACGGCAGAGGTTGCGGAAAAGGAAGCTTGGCGCATTCGGATTCGCGATAACGGATCGGGCTTCCGCGAAGAGGCGCTAGCCGAGACGCAAGCGCTCATCGAAGAGCTGAACGCCGGGCGCATCCGTCAGCTCGAGAGCCTGTCGGCCAAGGGAATCGGCCATCTCGGCATCGTCAACACTCTCACCCGATGCCGCTTGTTCTGGAACGAGAAGGTTCGTTTTAAGCTGAGCAACCTGCCCAAAGGGATGGAATTCACGATCGAGATAAGGAGGACGAGCTAGTGTTCCGCATAATCATCGTCGAGGACGAGCCCCGCATTCTCCGGTACCTCAAGGATAAAATCACGTCGCTTAGCACCGACTTCAAGGTGGTCGGATTGTATAACAACGGAGAGGACGCGCTCATCGAATTGAACTGGACGCAGCCGCACGTCCTGATCACCGATATTCGCATGCCGGTCATGAACGGGCTGGAGCTCATCTCCCGGGTTAAGGAGAAGCTGCCCGACATCCAATGCGCGATCGTCAGCGGACACGACGACTATATGTATCTGCGCGAAGCGATTCAGCTGGGCATCTCGGATTATATTCTGAAGCCCGCTCCCGACGAGGAGATGGCCGAGCTGCTTGCGCGGCTCAAGGAGAAGCTGCTCGTGAACCAAGCTCTTCTCGAGAGGGAGGCGGCTAAGAGAATCGTAGATGCATCAGCTTCCGCGGCCTCCTCTACCCACGCTTCCTCGCCGGAAGAGTCGGAAGCGTCCGGCGCGAAGTGGACGGAGCTCATGCATGAGCTGTTCTATCATGGCAATTATGTCTTGGCTTACGCTTGGTCCCCGCATGGGAATATACCGGAAGCTCTATTGGCCGACATGGAGGGACTTCTGCGCGAGGGAGAGAAAATCTCCCCGCTCCCTTCCATCGCCGCGAACGAAGAGATCGTCTTGTTCGGCATCCATTCCTGGTCCGAGGACCGCAAGCGCGAGTGGCAAGAAAGGATGGAAGCCCGCTTAGGCGAAACGGAAGGGGTCACGGTTCTGCTCGAACAATCGACCAGGGGCTTGCAGCCGATTCCCGCCTTGCTCGCGGAATGCCGCAAGCTGGCCCCTGCCGTGAGCCGCTTCCGTTCCTGCTGCCTATGGACGTCGGAAGCCGGCGCGGAGGAGATTCAATCCTTGTATGAGACGATTCAGCCTTTGCTCGCCAGAATGTCCCAATTCGCGAACAAGCAGCAGAAGCAGTCGTTCATGCGCGAGCTCGAGCTGCTATTCGCGGGCGAAGCGGGGCGCCGTGTCCCGTTGACCCGAAGGGGCTGGGAGAAGCTGCTCTTGTATGTGTCAATGTCGATGCACGGCTCGACGCAAGATTCCCCGGGAAGCACCTTCGAGGGCAAGCAAGCGATGGAGTCGGAGCTGGTCGACGAGGTGTGGAGGGCGAGAAGCCTGGTTGAGCTTCAGCAACAAGCGAAGGAAATCTGGGGCGCTTATTTCTTCCGGTCGGAACAAGACCGGGAGCAGGCCGCCCAACGGAATTGGGCCGAGGAAGCCCGCAAGTACCTGCATGCCCATTATCACGAGAACATCTCTCTGCCCAGTATCGCAGATGCGTTCCAGCTCCATCCGGCATACTTGAACCGGGTTTTTAAGCGCGCCTGCGGGACCTCGATCCCCGACTATCTGCTGAATCTGCGCATGGAGGAAGCCAGCCGTTTCATAAGGGAGCATCCTTTCGTGCTGATCAAGGAGATCGCCGAGAGAGTCGGCTATTCGGATCCCTTCTACTTCAGCAAGGTGTTCAAGCAGCATACGGGATTTAGTCCCAGCGATTACAAGAATAGCAATGGGTGAATCTCCTCAAGTCAAATACCTGAGCGCCATGATCGACACGATTCCCACCGCCACGGTCCCGAGCAGGCTGCGCTTCCATATGGCCATACCTAACGTAGGCAAGGCGGCCAGCAGCTCGACGTTGTTCGATAGGGAAGCCAGCTTACCGTCCTCTACGAACAATTCCTGCCCGACCAGCGCGGCCATGACGGCGATCGGAACGTAATTCAGCCAACGCAGTCCCCATTCCGGCAATTGGACTCGACTCAGGAAAATAAGCGGAAGCACCCTTGGAATAAGCGTAACGACGGTTGCTCCGATAATGATCAAAAGAATAAAGCCTCTTACTTCCATTTGGACACCGCCATTCCGATAACCGGAGCCAATACGGCAGCGGCAATGACCCCTACGCTCGCGGTGGATACCAACGTCACTCCTATCACGATGACGACGGCGCTGACAGCCACGACGATATCCACGCCTATTCTAGCCCGGCTCGCCATCAGCAGAACCAGCAGTCCGATAAACATGGCCGGCAAGGCGAAGTCCAGCCCGAATCGCTGCGGATCGGGAATCCATTGGCCAAGGAACGCCCCGGCGATCGTGGCCGCGATCCAGTTCAAATAAGCGGCCGCGTTAAGCCCGTGCATCCACTTCTCGCCGATCGAGCCGGTCTGCGTCGCACGGTTAATGGCGACGCCGAACGTCTCGTCCGTAAGCAGGGAGCCGATTAGCGCGTTCTTAAGAGGAGCCAATTGGCGAAAATACGGCGACAACGCCGCGCTGAGCAGAAGGTGACGCAAGTTGACGAAGAAAATCGTAGAAATAATGGCCGCCGCCGATCCGTCCGAGGCCACCATCCCGGCGAAGATGAATTGGGCGGATCCCGCGTAGATTAGAATGCTCATCAAGCCGATCTCGGCTACGCTGAGTCCCGACGTCGTTCCGACCACGCCCGCGGCGAACCCGATGCTCAGGTAGCCCAGCAGCGTGGGGACGCAATCCTTGACGCCTTGGAGGAAACTCTCTTGCTGCCTTGCCGCTTCGAGTCCTCGCAAGTCTATTTTCTCTTGCATGGTTCGGTTCCTCTCTGTCTTGCTTGAAGCGATGTTATTAAAGCATGTTTATTATAACAAAAAGAGGCCCTCCCATAAGTCATTCAATAGACTTAAGGACTGCCTCGACGTTGACTATTCAATCAAATCCGCAATATCTAATGTGACTCCATTGTAAGAAGAATACCCATGGCTCTTCGGCTTGCCGTCCGAGTCCGGGTCGAACAGCAGCTTCAAAGGCTCCGAACCGAAGACGGCCGAGAAGGTCGCCCGCAGCTTCATTTCGCCCGGATTCGGACCGGTTAAACGGACGTCGGCCTCGTAACGATTGTCTCCGAATAGGTTCGAGACGGTCTTCTCGAATCCATCGTAGAAGTTTACTCCGTCATCGCTGTACTCGCGATATTGCGCTTCCGTGACTCCTATGGTACCGGATGACTTCCGGGAATAGGAGATGAATCCGGAGTGCTTCCCTTTTATTTTCCCATGCGCGTTCGGACTTGCGGCTTCCAACACCGTCAAATCCTTGATTCCGTAAGGGATATCATCCGTCGTCCTTGCTATCGGAGGCGTAAGCCCCGGCTCATAATCCGGCAAGCTCACTCTCTGCAGCCGCATTCGGGAACCGCCGCTTCCACGCTCGATCTCCGGCCACATGGCGCGTTTGCTATCGGGATGCCAGGACATCGGGGAGCAATACACCCAGTTCTCGTCCGTCGTAAGCGGGATGCCGACGTAGCCTTCTTCGTTCATGGATCGTTCGATGTCGATCAGGACCGGACCGATGTTGCCCGATCGGAATTCCCTCACGCCCGTTACCGCATAGGTGTACAAGGCCCAAGCCATCCCCATGGTCGTATGGGTGGCATGAGGACGAGGCAGGAGGCCGAAGACGGCCGGATCGGTAAGCTTCGAGAACCTTGTGCTCATGACCATTCCGAGCCTTTCATCCGGGGAGAAAATGGTCGTTTCATCATAGCCCGGCGTGCGAGTGATCGGAGTCAGACGTTCGGAAGTCAATTCCTGCATGACGGAATCGGGAGTGCTGTTCCCCCCTCCGCCGACGACGGATATCGCATTGCCTCCCCGGATGAACTGCTTGACCTCTCCCCCTCGGATCGGATTCGGAAGGAGATACCCCGGGTTGTTCGGGTCCTCGGCGAAATTAGATATCGTATGAATGAACTGCACGTTCTCGAGAACATAGGTATGAGCATTCCGTTTAAGGACGCCGATCGCTACGGCAGCCCCGACGTCGGAACGAAGAATCGTCCGTTCATATGCTCGTTATCCGGGGCGATGATGATTTCGGACCAATGGTGCGTGGTTTTCGGATCTTCGACGATACGCGAAGGATAATGGACGGGCACCAAGGTCGCGTTCGTGCAGGAATCGATATACGGGCTGCATTCGAGCACATAGTCCCCTAACAGGATTCTCTTATTGTCTTGGTAGGGCATATACCGAATTCCGTTGGCTTTAGGCAGGGTCGGGATGACCCCGGAGAAAATGACCCGGAAATCGGTCCCGTCGTCGTTCTGAACGGCCAGGTTGTAGAAATCGGGAATGTCGATATCCTGCTCCGTTCGATAAGAGATCAATACTTTGCCCGAATACGTGTAAGTTCCGCTAAGCAACATGATGTTCTCCGGAGTAGGTACCGTGGCGACCTCTACTCTACCAATCTCCGGATGAGTCGTTCCGTTGTCTGTCCGCATCGTCAATCCTCCTTGAAAGTCAGCCATAATGGACCAAATCGTCTATCTACACTAATGATAAAGAGATTCGATTGGTCGAACTAACGGATTGACGACTAGATCGATAATGTTTTGACGACTTCTATGTTCCATGGCGGGAAGCAACTCGCCGATGTCGGTCAAATTCCCCGTATCGCGCTGAACAGCTCCAACTTGGCATACATGTCTTCCAGTATAAATCTAGCATCGATATCACGGTAAACCCTGATTTGTCTCTCCGTTTGGCGATGGACATAAGACAGGTCCGGGGCGATGCGGGGAGCCGGCTTCCAATCGTAATCAAAAGGTTGGTCGTGCATCAACAAGCCGACTGCCGGGGAATCTCCCAGCGTCCACATCTCGCCTCTCGGCCAATAGGGATGATCCGCCCACTCTTGATTGGTTTCTATTAATTGTTGATATAAATAGCGACCTATGGCGCCGCAGGGCTCCACTCTTCGCTTCAATTCCGCAAGGCTGACCCGCATCTTGCTGTATACGTTTCTCGGAATCTGCCACAGCGGAATCGGGGAGCCTAGCACGACGTTCGCCGCGTGAACATCGTTCCCCAGGTTAAATTCCGCTCCGCCATCCGGCCATGCTCCCCCTCCGATCCATACCGCCGTCAAACGATCGGCTATCGCCGGATTCATCAGATAAGCCGTTGCCAGATCCGTAATGGCCCCGAGGAATATCACGAACAATGGCCTCTGATCGTCGGACATGGCTTCTTGCACGATGAGCTCAGCGCCTTCGGATATCGCCGGAGTAAGTTCGTCTTGCAGGGCTCGTTCCGCCCCGCGCATGACCGAATAGCATTCCGACATTCCCATGAGCTTCAGCAGAAGCTCGATTTCCTTTACGCTATCCAGCATCGAGGTCCGGCTTCTCAATTCGCCGAAGTGCGCGCCGATCAACCCTTTCACGATAAACTGGGGCGTTAACAGCGCATGAACGATGGCGTATTGGTCGTCCGCTTCGTTCTTGGCATCGCTGTTCACGATTAAACGGATCTTTTTGCTATCGGGCACATCGAATCCTAGTTTCATTTGTCGCACCTCCTTTAACGGACTAGATCGCTTGCCGGACTTCTCCCTCCGCAATCCCGACTTCATTAAACGCATCTACCCTTACATAGAGCGGCTGACCTTGGATCAAGGCTTTAATCGTCAGTCGCCGGCTTCCGAATACCATATGGCTGTGATACAGCTTATCCGGCGCATGCCCCCACAGCACGTTGTAACCGACGGCTTCGTCCTTGTCCCATTCTACGGCGAGATCAAGCTCGCTTAAGAGCTCCGTGCGAACCCCGCTAACCTGCTTCGGGCGTTCGCCGACGCCAATGCCGAACGCCCGAAGTCCGGAGAGGCAGGCAGGCTCGCCGAAGGGGACTTCCTTAACCGCGCATCGCAAATAGCGAACCTTTAATCCCGCCTCCCTTATAACGAGATCATGCGGCAAATCCGTGGCGGCCTCCGATTTATTTTCAATGACGAAGTACTCCTTGCCGTCCAACGAGCCTTCCAGAATCCATCTGGTGTAGTGCCGGCTATCGTCAATGAATCTTCCTTCCTGCAAGGCGGCTCCCTCCGGAATTACGACGTTCGCGCGATCGTCCGCAAAATTAATCTGGACGGCATATACGTCGCATTCCTGCTCCAGATCGACTTCCAACCATTCGCCGGGAGAGTCGGACGCCGCTCTCCACCAGGTTTGAACGTTCTCGTCCGTCGCTTTGGAAGGATCCCTCCCTTCTTCGAAGGAAGAAGCTTTGGCCGGCTTGCCGTACGACAGCAGCATCCATTCCGGATCGCTCCATGGATCCATTCTTGCCCTCTCGACCTTAAAGGGCCAATCGCCATACCGCTGGTTGCAGAATAGCTCTCCGTCTTGATCGAACCCCGCGGGCCAAAGTCCTATTCTTCGTTCGAAGATATGATTTACGCTTACTCTCATGGTCGAAGCATGCCAGAGGTTGCCATGCTCGTCTTCGCAGTTCGATCCGTGTCCGGCCCCGGGAAGGAAGCCTCCCGGTTTATACGAGAACGGATTGTTCTTCGCCGGCCGGAACGGTCCCAGAGGATGATCCCCGACATAGACCCCGTCCGCGTAAATGTTGTACTGCGTGCCGGGACTCGCATATTGGAGGTAGTATTGGCCGTTATGCTTGTCCATCCAAGCTCCTTCGATGTAGGGATCGTTGCCGAGGGCTTTACGGATCGCGGCCAATTGCTCTTCGGGAAGATGGGGATTGCCGCTTGCCACGTTGCGAACGATCTCCTCGATTTCTTCCGGCGACTTGGGAACGTGATTCTCTCCGGATCTCTCGTAACCGATTACCGTATTGTTGCCATAGATGAGGGGAATCGGCTCTCCAAGGGGCTTCATGTCCTCCGGGTTGAGTTCGACTCCGTAAATAGGCGTTAGATTGGAGCATCCCCAATACAGATAAACCCGTCCGTCGTCATCGGCGAACAAATTCGGATCCCAGAAGGGAAAGGTGCCTTCGATTTCTTCGAAGATCCCCTCTATCGGATCTTTGGTTCTGTAGAAGGAACAGTTCTTCGATTTACTCGATGCGGAGAAATAAAGATAATCTCCGATGACGCGCGCATCCGGCGCATAATCGTAGATCGGCAAATCCTTGAGGGGATGGAACGTCCAGTCCGTCAGATCGTCGCTCGCCAGAAACCCCGCCGTCATCGAAGGAAACAAGAAGTACTTGCCTTTAAACCGAACCAGCGTCGGATCGGCCGCTTCCCGGTATCGAACGGCAGCGCCCATCACATGGGTATATTGGTATTTGTATTCCATATTGATCGGATTGCAAAGATAGGTCATTTTCTCACTCTCCCGAATCCCGAATTCTCTTCTTATTGGTAGCCGAATAGTTTGATCTTAAGCAGCGTCGGGGACTCGAATCGCATTCGCGCGACATCGTCCCCGTTTAGCCGTCGGGCCATTCTCCATTCTCCTTGTTGGAAAAGCCCTTCTTCCAGGGATAGGGTATCGACATGGGGCTTCTGCGGATTCGCGGAGAACGGGGTGATCGCGCAGCCGTTGGCCAGGATGTAAAATTCGTCTTTCGCCTTCTTCAGTACGAGGCAAACTCCATCCTTGCGAGACAAGATGGGCAGCTTCATCCATGTTTGGAATCCATATTCTCCGAATACCATCGTATCCCGTTCCGGACGCTCGACGATCGTCGCCTGCAGATCCGTCGTGCCGTATTTTGACGTCAATAACGGCATCATGCTGCCCAGCGTGCGGTTATACCATGCGTATTCTTCCATGCTCTGCGGCGTTCCCAGCATAGGGTCTCCGACATCCACGCCGAACAGATAGCTCTCAATGGCCGTGAAGGGCTTCCCCATGTCCTCGAATCCGAACGGAGAATAGCCTATCGCATGATAATGCCCTATCACGTAAACCAGCCTCGGCCCCGCATAGCCATGCGTCGCCGTCTCGGGAATAAAGAGAGGATTGTCCATCTTGACGTAATCGTCGCATACCTCGCAGAAATTCTGAACATAGATATCCGGCGCGATCACATCGATGCTTGGGGCGCAATGCTTCCAAACCTCCATCATCCGGGATACCGGCCCGCCGCTCGGGTATATCCCGGGCTTGTCTCCTTTGTCCAGCCAGCAGTTTACCATCAGCGGAAGGGAATAGACTTCTTTGCCGGCCGCGGCCACCTTTTCGATATAGCTTGCAACGTGATACGCGCTGAATATTTCCTCCGCCGCTTCTCCGAATGCTTCCATCCAGTTCCCGCTGCCCGCGCCGCTCTCGACGGCTTGGCGAACGTCCGCGGCCATCGTTGAGGTATGACCTCTCATATACTCGACGAACGGCTGCGGAACCGCGCTCTCGAACGCGGCGTCGGCCGCCGCGGAATGCTCTCTTGCCGCTCCTTGCAAGCCCGGCTCGTTCTCGACCTGAACTACGATAACCGTTCGCTCTTGCTCGTCCACGCTTCTGATATGCAGCATCAATTCCCGGAACGCGTTGGCATCCGCCTCGTTGGTCGCTTCGCATAGATAGGAAAGCGTCGTGTACGGCATTCCATGGAATTCTTGCAGATGAATCTTCTTCTTGCCCTTCTCGACTTCCGCCCTCCGGAAGCGTACGGTATCCGTCTTGACCCAAGCCGGCGCGTAATAACACTGGGCGTTCTTCCAAGCGCCAAACCAAAGGAAGCCGATCTTCATCCCGTACCTTCTCGCCTGATCGATCAGCTCGTCGACGATCCGGAAGTCGAACGTCCCCTCCTCGGGCTCTACCATCTCCCAGGTCACCGGCAGCAGCAGGCTGTTCATCCCGAGTTCTGCCGCCTTCTTCCAGATCGGCTCCATGTATTCGGCGGAGGATGAGCTCGAGTTGTGTACTTCTCCCGCTAGCATAATGAACGGACTTCCGTCCGCTTGCAGCAAAAGATGGTTTCTTGGCGTAACGGTCTCCAAAGGAATTCCCTCCTCGTTCGTTAGATCTGATCTCATCATGTGCCGATTCGAACCGGTCTTCAACTGACAGTAATGAATCCAATGTTTGATTTCCATACACAGTGTTTGGTATTCTAACAGTGGATTACAAATTAGCCGCTCCAACTCGAATAACGCTCTCTACCTTAACGCGAAGGATCGATTCCCAATGACCGCCAGCAAGCCTTACCGCCGAGTCGACAAAGCGATCTTGAACGCCTTGATTCAGCTCGTCTCCGAGATTCCGTTCGAGAAAATCACCGTTCAGCATATCTTGGATGAAGCGTTGATCAGCCGGTACACGTTCTACGCGCACTTCCGGGACAAGTACGAGGTTGCCGAACGGTTGCAAGAGGAGCTTTATCAGGAATTTCTGACATTCATGCGCAAGAAAATTCCCGAATTGTATGTCCAGGATAAGCCGCCCGAGGACCATCATCGGTTAATCGACAACCTGGCGATCCAATTCGCTAAAGCCCACTACGCCAAAATCCAAGCCATCAAAAAAATCCGCACCGAGACGGTCGATTACTTCCGATTGATCAAACAGTACTTTATCGATCACTACAAGGAACGCTTCCGGGAATCTCCCCATGTCGATTTGGAATCCCGAATCTACGCCAACATGGTAACGGCCGTGGTGGAATATTACACGGATAACCTGCCAACCGCCGGAGCATCGATCAGCGAGTCGGTCATGGAAGCCTATATCCATGCCATGCTCTACGGCATCGGGATCCACGAAGCGGGCGATGCCGCCAAGGCGCAAACTTATCTGACCTCGCTTATTTACAAGTCCGAATGAATCCGAACGGGTCCGAGAAGGCCGCTCGGCTCCTGCTGCGCGAAAGCCGACAAGTAGTCGCGCTGGTCTTTGACCAGCGTATTCGTCACTTCGACGACTAGATTATTGATTCCCTTCCTCAGCGCCCCGGCGAGCTCCATCCGGTACGGCGGGCAGAGACGCACCCCGACGGGTACTCCGTTCAGCCACGCTTCCGCCGTCTCGAAGACGTCGCCCAAATCGAGCAAGGCAGGAGCTTCGACGGATCCGTCCCATTCGAAATCCGTCTCGTATCGGAAAGTTCCCGAGAACCTCGGCAGCGCGTCCGGCGAGCTCATGTTCGTTAAAGCCGTGAGGCTCCCCCAAGTCTCGAACCGCGGGTAGGCTTCCGATTCGGCGATGGCTATCTTCCATTCCCCCGTCAACTCGACCTCTGCAACGTACGATGGACGCTTAACGGAGTTCAAGGCCTTCAAGGCATTCACGTCGTCAATATCGGTTAAAGAGGCTACGCCTTCCAAGCCGGATCCATGCAACAGAAGGACGGATTCATACGGTTCCAGCTTAATCGGCACCGCCATCCCCGAGCCCCGCCTCTCGGCTGCGACATCCTCCAATCGATTCAAGAAGGCGTCATAAGCGTATATATCCCCCTTGGCAGACAGCTTCACCTTCGTGCCGAGGCTTCGGTTCGGGTGTTCGTTAAAGAACATGTAGACGTCGAAATCATCATGAACATAATGATAGCTTCGAAGATACGGTTCGTAATGGTCCGCCATGATCTCGTAATGTCCATCGCCAATGAGCTCCGACGCCAACTTATCCAGCCCGACCGCTTTGACGTGACGGTGCGAGGCTAGCCGGGTCAACTCCCCGTCGACGACCCCTCCCTCGCTCGAACGCTTCGGAAGCCCGTCCACGAACCGTACGGCCAGCCCTTGGTCGGCGAACTCGGTTAGACGGCGAAGCAGCTCCGCCGGGAGAGCTTCCGCATACGGAACGATCAGGCACGCGTAGCTCTCAAGATGAATCAGCAGCTTGCTTTCTGTGACGACGGCCCCCTCGATAAGAACATCGATAGGAACGACATCGCAGTCGATCTGATGCTGCATCAGCTTCTTCACGGGCTTATGGAAGTACATCGATTCGCCGGACCACTCGGCTTCGGCATGGTAAAGAACGGCCGCCGATGCCACGTGCCTCCCCCCCGACAGCAGATGGCTGATCCGATTCATGTAGCGGTTCAGGTGCTTGTAATGCCGATACTGAGGATTCTTGCCGTTCGCGTACAGGTGCGGAGGGCAATCTGGATCCGGGAACGCCTTCTGGGTGAAGGCGTGCGGGACGAAATAATTGACGCCGCGAACGAGCATATGGTCGGTAAGCCACTTCATGAGCTTCAAGCCTTCCGCCCAGCCGTATGCCCCGTACACCTCGCACATCGTGCGGCCTTGCTTCTTCGGGTCGATATGCCCGAGAGAGGAGCCAAGCTTGGCAAGCCCATAGTGGAAAAACTCGCTGTCCGTCTCTCCCGCGGGCCACCGAAACGGAACTTCGTCGAAGCCGGGAACGATCTGCCACAACACCACGTCCAGGCCCGACATGTCCTGTCCCCGGAGCGAGCGGAAGAAGTGTCCGGCCCCGGAGCCGAGTCTTGCATGAACGTTGTTGTCCTCCAGGACATGGCCGATATATTCGACTCCTCGGTCTCTGCACCATTCTCCGATTTGATTGCAGAAGTTCTCCCCGTAGAGCCGGCTTACGATATTCATATAAGCGTACCGGACTTCGCTGCTACGCTTGCCCTCTTCATGCCACAACAGGTGAAGCTCCTTGCGATAATCCTTGCCGAGCGCCTGCTCGAGCAAGGACGGCAGCTCCCGGCTCCAAGGCAGCGACACTCCCGGCTTGCCGGGTCTGGAGTCGAAGTCGAACGTCGTCTTGTCGTTGTAGAAGCCGGGCTCGTCGGAGAAGAATCCGGCGAACGTTGCGCCGAAATCCGCCTTGTAGCGTTCATAGACGGGCTCATAGACCGTATCGATCAGAATGCTCACGGAATCCTTGTCGAGCGGGTTCAAGTAATCCTCCTGCGCTTTGCTGCCCCCGTCCCGATTCTCCGACACGATAAACACCCGCCAATGACCTTCGGGAATGTCCCAATATAGGATCCCGTCCCGGACCCGATCCGTTAAGTCGATCGCATCGCCAAGCAAGGCTCCCGTCGAAGAATCCCGGCGAACCGCGACGACGGCGATCAGCTTGTTGGCCCCTGTCGCGTAAGAGCTCAGCGAGTAGGTCGGACGCAGCCCGGACATCAGCAAGGGCTCCAATAAAAGCGAAGCTCCCCGAGCCGGTCCCAGCGTGTCAATGTGCCTTTCTCCCAAGAATACGCGATGAAGCTCCTCCGGCGCTTCCTTTACCTTGCCCGCCGCGTGTCCGGTCGGAAAGTGATCGTCGTCGAGCAGCCACACCTTCATCCCGCGGCGCCGGGCTTCCTCCATGATGATATCCAAGTCCGTCCACCACTTCGGCCCGAGAAAATCGGGGTGAGGCCTTGCCTCGACGCACACCGCTCCGATTCCGGCTTCGTGTACGCGGGCTATCTCCTCCCGAATGACCTTCTCCTCTTCTCCATGCTGCCAGAGAAACGGAAGAATGTAATTCCGCTCCTTGCCTTCGAGAACTTCCCTAAGACGATTCCCCATGATAGCCTCCTCTTATAAAGAAGATATCCGCCCGAAATCGATTCGATGACGGACGGATACCTCGGTTCGATAGATTTACTTCTTCACCTTGCTATACCACTCTCGAGCTCTCTTCGTGACATCTTCCCCGCCCGACTTGTTCCACTTGTCGACGAACTCGTCGAACTTGTCGATCGGATACTTGCCCATGATGATCTTGCTCGCGTATTCGATGTACAAGGTGCGGTTGTTGATATCGGCATAGCCTTCGTAGATGCTCGCCGGCAACCCGTCTCCGGCGATAACCTTGGCATACTTCTGCGCTTCTTCCATGTTGGCGGTGACTTGGTCGTAGATCCACTTGTTGTCTGCCGATGCCGTGCTGTTGAACAGATCGACCGTGAAGTCGAGAGTCGCGGAGCTCGAATAGGGATTCAGGATTTGATTCTCTTGGGTGCTCTTGTCGTCCGGAAGCTTGACGGCCTTGCCGTCCTTCATCTCGTAATGCATTCCTTCTACGCCGAGGTAGAGGTCCTTCCAATTGTTCTTGTCGTACATGTTGTTCAGCAGCTTCAGGACGGCTTGCAGCTTCTTCTCGTCCTTGGTGTTCTTGACGACCCATTGCGGCGGGCCGACTCTCTTCCACGTGTAGAAGCCTTCATAGCCGTCGACCTTCTGCACCGGCAGTACGGTGAATTGACCTTTGACGCCGGTGTTCTTCTGCAGATTTTCCAGGTACAGGTTATTCTGCTCCACCCAGTGGAAGTAGTTGCCGGCCTTGTCGGAGTTGACTTTGCCGTCCCACTTCGCCTTGTCGTTCAGAAGCGTCTCCGGATCCAGCAAGCCTTCCTTGTACAGCTTGGCGGCGAATTCCAGGGCGGCCTTCATGTTGGGAGTAACAGCGGAGTACGTCAATTCTCCGTTATACAGATCCCAATCCGGGTACCCTTCGAACATGGCCACGCCGTACATCGCGAACAGATGATCCATCCAACGAGCCTCTTGACGGCCTCCCGTCGGAATTTCGTCCTTCTGCCCGTTACCGTTAGGATCCTGATCGCGGAACGCTTCCAGCACCTTCACGTATTCGTCCTGAGTTTGCGGCATGGACAGGTTCAGCTTATCGAGCCAATCCTGGCGAATCATGCCCGCGTACCTTCCGTAATCCACCGATCCCGGGATGTAATAGATCCGCCCTTGGCCGGTCGGGTCGTTGGCCTTGACGATATCCCACATCTCCTCGGGAATCACCTTCATCACGTTAGGAGCGTATTTGGGAAGAAGCTCGGTCAGGTCGGCGATCGCGCCGTTCTTGGCCAGGCTGTCTTCGATGCCCTGCTGGGGAGTGAACATGTCCGGCATCTCGTTGGCGGCGATCTTCAGGTTCAATTGGTTTAGGTAGTTCGTGCCGCCGTTCCATTCCACGTACGGATTGATGACGCCGACGCCCAGCTTTTCCTTGTAGAACTCGTACAGCTTGCTTCCCTTCTCGACCGGCTTATACCCGATGTTGGTCCCCCATACTTCCACGTCGACGATCTCGTCGCCGCCGCTGCCGGCGGACGAGCTCTGCGCCGGCGAAGAAGAAGCTTCCTCCGAAGCGTTATTGTTGTTGCCGCATGCGGTTGCCGCGGTCGTCGCCAGCACCAACGCCGCCGATACCAGCCCTATTCTTTTCCAATCCATGCGTTGCTCCCCCTTAGTGAATGAGTATTGTATGTTGTTTAAAGGCGTTAGCCGCTAAACCGAATGGAATTCGTCCCGTTACCCCTTGACCGAACCGATCATCGCTCCCTTGACGAAGTACTTCTGAAGGAACGGATAAACCGCGATAATCGGGATGATGGCGAAGAGCACGGTGGTCGCTCTCAAGGTCCGCTCGTTGTAATTCAGGTCGGCGGTGGAGACGGCGCCCGACATGATGACGTTATCGTCGGTGATGAACTGGCGGATCTTGATCTGCAGCGGGAACCAGTCCGGATTCTGCAGGAACAGGAGCGGATGCTGGAACTGGTTCCACAGCACCACGCCGTAGAAGAGCGCGAGCGTCGCGAGCACCGCCTTGGACAGCGGAAGCACGAACTGGAACAGCATCCGGAAGTATCCGCAGCCTTCGAGAAACGCCGCTTCCTCGAGTTCCTTCGAGAATTGCTTGAAGAAGGTTCTCATGATGATCAGGTTGAACGGATTCAGCAGATGCGGGACGATCAGCACGAGCGGATTGTCGTAGAGGCCGATCTCGCGAACGGTCAGGAAGTAAGGCACGATAGGCGCCTTGAAGATCATCGCGATGACGACGCCGATCATGAGAACCGCCCCCCAGCGGAACTCGTTCTTGGACTTGGACAGCGGGTAAGCCAGCAGGGCCGTCAGAAGCAAAGCCAGCAAGGTTCCGACCACCGTCGTGACGAGGGTAAGCGCGAAGGACCTCCAGAGGTCGGGCCGGTCCACGATATAGCCCCAGGAATCCAAAGTGAACTGCTTCGGCCACAGGGTGACCAGGTTCATGTCCACGGCGCTCTTGGAGCTGAGCGAGGTCGCGATAACGGATAGGAGCGGAATCAGCGCCACGGCCGACAAAAGAATTAGGATAATGGTTATGGTCGTCACGAACGCTTTCTCGCTGCGGGTTTCGAACATGGTTACCATAACCCCCCATCCGATACTTTCTTCGACAGCTTGTTGAAGATGAACACGAGGATGAATCCGATTACGGATTGGAACAGCCCGACCGCCGTCGCGAAGCTGTACTGCGCTTGCTGAATGCCCGTCCGGAATACGTACGTGTCCAGGATGTCGCCTACGCTGTAGGTCATCGGCGTGAGCAGGTTAAACACTTGGTCGAAGCCCAGATCCAGGAAGTTGCCGATCTCGAGCAGGAACAGCACCAGCACCGTCGGCAATAACAGCGGGAACGTGATATGGCGAATCTGCCTCGTCTTGGAGGCGCCGTCGATCATGGCCGATTCGTACAGCTGCGGGTCGATGGCGCTGATGGCGGCCATGTAGACGACCGTTCCCCAGCCGGCATCTCTCCAGATCGCGGTGATCACGTACACGATTCGGAAGTAACCGCTTTCTTGCATCACCAGCGTTGGGTCGTAACCGAACCATCCGATGACGATGTTGAACAATCCGCTTAAAGAGAAGAAGTCGAACACGATGCCGGATACGATAACCCAGGAGAGGAAGTGGGGAATGTACAGCGCGGTTTGAATGCCTTTCTTCAAGGCGGATTTGCGAATCTCGTTGATCATCAGCGCGAGAAGCACCGGCACAGGGAAGACCAGAACGAGCTTCAGGAACCCGAGCATGAGCGTGTTGCCGAACACGCGGGCGAAGTCGGGATGCTCGATCAGCGTCTCGAAGTGCTTGAAGCCGACCCAAGGGCTGTCGGTGAACCCCTTGAACACCGAAAAGTCTTGGAAGGCGATGACCGCCCCGGCTAGCGGAATGTACTTGAAGACGATCAGGAAAATGATTCCCGGAATCGCCATCGCATATAGCGGCCAATATACCTTCAATCGATGGAATGCGACTGCTCTCACCTTGTTCCCCCATTTGCGTTAGTCTGAATTCGCTTACAAATCAATCATAGCGGGGGGCGCGAATTCGCTCAATGTGACGGAATTTAGATTGAACAAGGTCATTTTCAAGGAGAAAACCGCTCCTTCGGAGCGGCACGGCACCTTACCCTTCGGTATGCCTCCTGCGGTATTCGCTCGGCTTCCACCCGGTTTGCTTCTCGAACAGCCGCGTGAAATACTGCGTATCCGAATAGCCGACCTGCCGGCAGATCTCGTACACCTTCCAATCGGTCTTCTCCAGCAGCTGCTTGGCTTTATCGATACGGACCCGCGCCAGATAGCTCATGTAGGTCTCCCCCGTCTTCTGCTTGAAGAGCTGGCTTAAGTAGATGGGGCTGAGGAAGAAGCGGGCGGACAGGTCCGCCAGGCTGAGCGGCTCCCGGCAATGGGCGGCGACGTACTCTTTGATCTCGGCGATCGGGTCTCTCTTCTTCGGGTAGGGATGGAGACCGGAGAACGGACGTATGTCGCCCTGCTCTCCGCTAGCCTTGAGGCTAAGGGCTTCCCGGGCTTCCTCGAAGCTCTCGCCGATCCCCTCCGCCCCGCTGCGAACCCTTCCGATACCGGCGGACAAAGATCGATTGAGTTCCGTTTTTACTTGCTCGAGAAGACGGCGAACCGCGAGAAGCAGGTCCTTCTCGTCGATGGAACCGTCATGGGCGACCAGCGCGGCGATTCGGTCGTTCGAGTATCGCAAGCGGTAGACGCGGCGGAATGCTCCGAATGCCGCATCGATATGGCGGAATATCGGCTGAAGGACTGTCTCCCTTAGGACCTCCCCTTCTCCGTCCGCTTCGATCAGTACGCAAGCGAAGCGGCAGTCCTCCGGGGAGAGTCCGTCCGGCCGGAGCAGCTCTTCCGCAAGGCCCTCCCGCTCCCCTCCCTTTGCAAGGATAATACGCAGCGTTTCCGCTTGATCGCGGCTGCGAACCGTCCGCTTCAGCTCGTCCACTTCCTGCCGCTTGGCCCGGTCCTCGCGGATCGTGTCCATGACCCGGTTCACGCATTCCTGCAGCTCTTCCTCCTCGACGGGCTTGTTCAGATAGAACCTTACCCCCATCTGCATGGCCGCGCGCGCGTACTCGAAATCCGCATAGCCGCTCAGAAGGATGAATTGGGACGGAATTCCCGCTTCCATCGCCTTGCCGATCATCTCCAGCCCGTCGGCTTGAGGCATCCGGATATCGGTAATGACCATGTCGGGGCGGTGCCGCTCGATGAGCCGAAATCCATCGACGCCGTTGTAAGCCGAGTCGACCACTTCGCATTCGGGAAGATGGCGATGGATCAGCTTCCTTAACCCCGCCACGATGCCCTTCTCGTCGTCCACCAATACCAGTCTCATTCGGAAATTCCTCCCTTTGGAATCAACATCTCGATTGTCGTGCCGTCCTTGTCCGAGTGAAGGATCGTCAAATAATAGAGATCGCCGTAATGGAGCTTGATCCGTTCCGCGATATTGGTCAGCCCCAGGCCCTTGCTCGCGTCCTCCTCCGCCTGCTCCAGCTTCGACTTGTCCGTCCCCGCGCCGTCCAAGCGCGTTCGCAGCTTCGCCAGCTTGTCCGGGGGAATGCCGGCCCCGTTATCGGATATCCGGATCCGGATATCCCCCTCCTCCGTCCAGGCGCCTTCGATCACGATATCGATCATCCGGTCGTAGCCTTCGAAGCCGTGATTGACGGTGTTCTCGACGATAGGCTGGAAGATGAGAGGAACGATGCCGTTATCCATCATCTCGTCGGGAACCGCCGCCTCCAGGTTGAACATGTTGTCGAACCGGATGTTCTGAAGCTTCAGGTAATAGGCCGTGTACTCCAGCTCGGACCTGATCGAATGCCGCCTGCCGTCCTTGCCGAGCGCGATCCGGAACATCCGGGCCAGAATCTTGATCATATCGGCGGTCTCGTCGTCGTCCTTGACGAGAGCGTTCATGCGGATGGATTCCAGCGTGTTGTACAGCATGTGGGGGTTGATCTGATTCTGTAGTGCGACGAGCTTGGCTTGACGCTGCTTGATCTCCCCCAAGTAGACGTCGTTGATCAACGTGCGAATCGTGACGATCATCTTGTTATAGCTGTTCACCAAGCTTCCGATCTCGTCGTTCGCCTGCTTCTTCTCGATCGGGAGGTATTGGCCGACCTCCGCCTGCTTCATGCTTCTCCGGAGCGCCTTGATGGGCTTCGTGATCGTATAGCTTAACCCCAGCGAGAGAAGGGCGACGATCACGCAGCTCGTCAGGATCAGGATCAGCGTCGTCCCTTTGATTCGGTTGATTTTCTGAAGCAGCTTCGCGCGCGGGATCTCGGTCTGAATGGTCAGTTCCCCTTGCGAAGTGCTTCCCGTCAGCCGTATCCGGTCTTGAGCCCGGTCGCCCGGACCGCCCTCTCTCGTTCCGGAAAATTCGAGCACTTGCTCCCAAGCGAGCCGGCCGCTGGCCGCGTCGGAATCATAGACGACTTGATCGTGCTTATTCCGGATGATGACGTTCATCCCGTATTTATTACGGGCTTGGACGAAGTCGTTATCCAGCGGCAGCAACGAGAAGGGATCCAAATCGATCAGAAGGAGGCCCGCGTAGGCCCCGTCCGAGCTGTACAGAAGCCTTCCTACCGTCACCATGGCTCCCGCTCCTTTATCTTCGTAATAGGAACGGTCGTGCAGCCCGGTGATAACAAAGGTATCCTCCGATCGGCTTAGCGGCTCGTACCAGTCCCGCGAGAGCAGGAGATTCTCGTTGACCTTGCTAGTCGTATTCGTATATTGATAGACGCCGTTATTCCGGCTGATCAGCATGACGGTGCCGATCTCCGGCTTGAGCAGGGCCACGCGCATCAGCATGCGCTGTACGGCCACCTGCCGGTTGATCTGCTCGTCGATGGGCAGGCTTGAGCTGTCGCCGAGACGGTAGATCAGCTCATTGTCGACCAGAACCGACTTGGTGACCTTGTCGTATTCCTTGAGAAATTCGTTCAAGGAAGATTTGATCTGAGAGGTATATAATGCGGCGAATTCCTGGGAGGACTCCTCCAGTCCCGCCGCCGATTGTCGGAAGAGGATGGCGCTGACCAAGGCGAGCGGAATGACGCACGCCAGCAGGTAGCTGGCCATTAGCTTGTTCTGAAACTTTAAATTGCGTATTCTTAAGACCGCTCTTCGCATCCACTCTGTGCCGCTTTTCATGCTTAGCCCATCCCTCTATGAATTGCTTGTCCCCGTTGTTGTTAAGCTTCCGCCATGTATGCGGTTACACGATTACCCGCACTATACTAGAGGAACCTTAGGTTCGTCAAAGGAACATTTTATCGTTTTTACCAGGTTATTTTATAGGTTCTTCTTGTGGAGAAGCTTGGGGGCTTAGACAACGAAACGGTCTTCCTCCTGGTAAACCGGAAGAAGACCGTCATTATTATTCCGTAAGAGAGGCGAGATCCGATACGATCGCCTCCAGAACGTCGGAAGAGATATTCGCCTGGGGGAACGCGGCCAATTGGCTAAGCGTGAATCCGCTCGCCATCCCCGTCATCGGATTCGTCGCGAACCCCGGGAGATGCTTCTCGAGTACCTCCTTCGCGCCCTCGCTCGCCAGCAGGTCTCCCAGCTTGGAATGTTGGTCGAAGCCCATGTCCGTCACCTCCTCTCTTCATCTTGACGAGCCGGTTCCACATCCAGCAATGCAGCGCTATCCAAGTAGTCAAGAAGGACAGGAAGATCGCTTCCATCTGGTACAGAACGTCCCGGAAGAAGTTGGTTGTCTTCACTTCTTGCCGATCCTCCTTCGTCCGGAAGCCCCTTCCCGTTAAAGCCGGTTTCTATGGATTCGGGTGAGCTCTCTGTTGAGGGCGTAGATCAGTTTATCGGTGAAGTGCTCGGGAGCCATCGTCGCCAGCATATCGATCGTGAAGCCTTGCGTCATGGCGTAAGTCGGCCTGTCCCTGAAGTCCGCTCCGAAGTAAGTGGTCAGGATAGCCTCCGCCTCTTTATTTTCATAGAGCTCCTTAAACGTACACCGGGTGGAAAAAACTTCGTCCGTTATTACCAGCTCTTCCGGCTCTTCCGCGCCCATGTCGGGAAGCTCGAACCAGTTGCTCGCTTCTTCTCCTTTGTCGACTACAGGAGCTTCATAGCTTGGATTCGGTTCTTCCGCTTTATTAAATCTGGCGATATCCTGGTATATGGCACCGTTATCGCGAGCCTCGGCACGGATCTCATTCAGCCCTTCCGCGAGCATGACATCCTCGAAGACGAATATCCTCTCCCCGCCGGAGATCGTTTGAAGCCTCTCGCCGTTAACGTAAAGCGTCACTTCTTCGCAATTCGAATAAGCCTTTACCCGAATGCTCTCTTCCGCCCGGTCCACGAAGCGTTTGCTTGTCAGGTGGACGAACTTCTCTTCGGACCAATGCGCCTTATACATATAGAAAGCGTCCTTCTTGATTCTCCGGTCGTAGGTGACGAGCCCTTTGTTGTTCCTTCCCTTCACTCCGCCTTCATCGCGGATATTGGCTCCGAAGTCGAACATGTTCCACACGTACGTGGCCCAGAGGAACGGCTTCTTCTCGAAAATCCGCCAAGCGACTTCATGGTACAGCGCATGGTATTCTTCCGAGTAATCCTTCACCTTCGGCGCGGAGCTGTGGTATTGCACGATTCCTTCCACTCCGTATTCGGAGATGCACAGCGGCCGGTCCGGATTGATCGCGTGGAACTTGTCCAGCCAAGGATCGAAGTCCTCCGTCTTGCCGTGGTACCAGCCGTAATACTTGTTGTACGCGACCGCGTCCGTCATCCGGTTGAATTCGTCCTTCTCGTCGACGAACAGGACGTTGGCCATCGTCGTGAGCCGAGTCGGATCTTCTTGCTTCGTTAACTCGTTAAGCTCCTTGACGAGCCTTCTGACCTCGGGCCGCTCCCCGCCGATTTGGATCTCGTTCTGAATCCCCCAGAAGATAATCGAAGGATGATTGAAATTCTGTTTGATAAGCTCGAGCATCTGCTGCTTGGCGTTTACCCCTTCCAGTTCGTTCTGAGACATGATGGAGATAAAGGGAATCTCCGCCCATACCACCATGCCCTCTCGGTCGCATAAATCGTAGAAAAATTGGCTGTGCTGGTAATGGGCGAGGCGAATGGAGGTCGCGCCGATCTCCTTGATCAGCTCCATGTCTTCGACCTGGTCTTGCTCCGAGATGGCCCAGCCCTTGTCCTTCCTGTCCTGGTGCCTCGACACGCCGCGAAGCGGCAGATGCTCGCCGTTCAGGAAGAACCCCTTCTCGGGGTCGACATGGAAGTATCGGACGCCGAACGGAATCGCGAGTTCGTCGACCGTATCGTTGAAGCTCGTCAGGCTAACGTTTGCCTGGTACAGATAAGGATTCCGTCTGCCGTGCCACAAATTCGGACGGTCGATCACGCAAGACAGCGTTTCGGTTCTTAGCTCGCCCGCGGCCAGAACGACCTCCTTGGCGGCATACGTAACGGGATTCCGGTCGGCATCGGCAATCTCCGCCCAGAGCCGAACCTTTCGGGCTTCATCGCTATCATTGACGAGTCTGGCCTTTATCGACAGCGAAGCCTTCTCCCGCGAAACCTCTTGCTGAACGATATAAATGCCGTTCGAACCGTCGTCCATCGCGTCGAAGTGGACGGGATTCGCGATCAGCAGGCTAACCTCCCGATAGATGCCACCGTAGAACGTAAAGTCCGCCTTCTGAGGATAGACATCGTCCACGACGGTATTATCGACTTTGACGGCGATCGCGTTCTTGGCTCCGAATACGACGTCCTCGGTTATGTCGAATCGGAAGGCGGAATAACCTCCTTTGTGCCGGCCCGCATGCCGACCGTTCACGTAAACATCGGCAATGCTATTCGCGCCGGCGAATTCGATGTACACTTTTTTCCCCTGATCGGAAGAGTCCAAGGCGACCGTCCTTCGATACCAACAGGCGCCTTGATAATATTCGTACCCGTTCGCTCCGTCCGCCGCGTTCCAGGTATGGGGAAGATTCACCTCGTTCCAATGCTCGTCTTGGCACGTCTCGAGTTCGGCTTTATCGACGTCTTGACGGATAAATCTCCATCCCTCGTTGATTAGAATTCGTTTTCTCATTCATCTTCACGCTCCCCGGTCTGCAAGCTTCTCTCTATTCAAGATCCCTATCCTCTATGATAGGGCGCAACGATATCCCTCGCTAACACTCTGACGACTTCTCGACTAACGGTTTGACGACTAATGGAGCAAAGGACCGACGTAAAAAAAGGCTCGCCGACGTACGGCGGAGCCTTAAGATTGCGAAATCCCCGAATGAGCCTGGTTGCGAAGCTCCGTCGGCCCGATCCCGGCATACTTCTTGAACATCTTGGCGAAGTGGGAGAAGTTGGAGTAGCCGACGGACAGCGCGATGGCGCTTATGGGGATATTCGTTTGGAGCAGCAGCTCCTTCGCTTTGTTTATTCGCGCCAACAGAACGTAGTCCGAGATCGAATACCCCGTTTCTTTCTTGAATATTCGGGACAAGTAATCCGGATTCAGAAACACCTGCTCGGCGATGAATTCGCGCGACAAGTCCTGATCCATATTCTGGGCAATATAGCGTTTAACCGTGTCGACGACGGTGTCGTTCTCTTTGGCGGCCTCGGCTTGAAACATGGCTTTGCCCAGCGCATGATGAACCCAGGTCAGCATATGCGGGACGGAGCGCCCCGACGCTTCCGAGAGGCTTCTGGATTGCTCGTCCCCGAACAGCCGATGCGCTTGAATTCCCTTGGCGTTCAGGAACGAATACAACGCCTGCATAAAATCTTGGCCGAATCGATGAAGAGTCTCGGCATCCATCCCCAGATTGCGGACGAGATCCTCCAGATATCTCTCGACTTCTTGCTTGACGGCCTCCTTCGTCCCGGTCTTGAGCAAGGACGGGAGCGAGTCCAATTCCGGCAGGCGAGCAGGAAGATCGGAATCGCCCGAATCATCCATAAGGAAGACCCGATTAAAGAAAGCGACGTTGTTGCGGTCCCGCTCCCGCAGGGAAGCGACCAATCCGGCCACCTCGTGCGCTTCGGCCGATTGGCCCAAGTAACAGGACAAATGGCAGTAGAAGTAACGATGGCAAGACTCCACGAAGCCTTGGCAAGCCAGCCTCAGGCTCTCTTCGTCCCAATCCGTATTCCGTTCCGCCATCAAAATAACGAGCAGCAGCCCGCGGTCCAACGAGAAGCATATTCCGCTCGCGCGGCTCCCGACAATCATTTCCTCGGCGCTGTTCTTGATCGCGTATTCCAATATCTTCTCGTCCCTGCGCTTCAACTCTTTATTCCACCTGTTGACGGAGATCAGGATCGGATAGAACGCCGAGCCCTCCGCGATCGGAAGATGGTTCCGTTCTACCTGCTCCCGGACCGCGGCCGGAGAACTGGGCGTCGAATGGTTGATCAGGTCCAGCCAGAAGCGTTCGATGAGGAATAATTGATGCTTCTGCCACAGTTGATGGATCTTGCTGTTCCGGTTATTCTCGCTGTTCTGTTCGATGACGCTCCGGGCTTTACGGATGGCGCTCTCCAATTCTTCCGAGAGGACCGGCTTAAGCAGGTAGTCAAGGCTTCCGAGCTGAAGCGCTTGTTTGGCGTATTTGAAGTCGGCATGGCTCGTAATGAAGATCGTTGCCGTATCCGGAGAATGCTCCCGAACCCAGTCCAGCAGCTCCAGGCCGCTCCCCTGGGGCATCTCGATATCGCACAGCATGATATCGATTCTCTCGCTCTCGAACCACTCTTTGGCCTGTCTAATGTTATTGGCGGTGTAAAGCTCCGATATTCCGAGCTTCTGCGGATCGAGATCCGCTTTAAGGCCTTCGATGGCATGAATCTCGTCGTCGACGATCAACAAGCGGTAGTTCATGGCGCTTCCTCCGTCTCGGGATTCACCGGAAGGACGATCGTGACGACCGCGCCGCCGGTGCTCGGATCGTTGTCGAACTCGATGGACATCTCTTCTCCGTATAGAAGCTTTAAGCGACGCTGGACGTTCCAGATCCCGATATGTTCCCCCTTATCGTTCTCTACGCTTCGGCCCGCTTGCAATTCGCGAAGAATAATCTCGTCAAACCCGACGCCGGTATCCTGTATGGCGATCTTCACCCTGGAGCCGCTGTTCTCGTCCAAGAAATCCATCCCCACGGAGAGATGGACGGGCTTATCCATCGTGACCGCGTGTTTGATCGAATTCTCGACGAACGATTGAATGACCAGCGGCGGTATCGGCATGCTCTCCAAATAATCCGGAACCTCCAGGCTCCAAGTCAGCTTGCCCGGAAAACGCAGCGTCTGAATGCGCAAGTAGTTGCGGGTGTGCTCCAGCTCGTCCTTCATGCGAACGAATGCGGTGTTGCTTCTGAACATGTAGCGGAAGTAATGGATCAAGGACCGCGTCAGCTCCATCGTCAAATCGAAGTTTTTGACTTTGGCCAAATTATAGACGATGTTTAACGAGTTCAGGAAGAAATGGGGGTTTACCTGAAGCTGCAGCCGCTGCAGCTCTTCCCTTTGCTTGTTGATTTGCTCCTCGTAGACATTGACCCGAAGCGTCTCGATCTCCGTCATCATGGAGTTGAACGAATCCCCGAGAATTCGGAATTCGTCCGAAGCGCCCTTGCGCATGTTCACGCGAATGCTCCAATCCCCGCTGCGAACCTTCTTCATCGAGACGAGGACCCGGTACAGAGGAGCTAGGATCGCCTGCCTCATGTAATAAAGACCGACCGGAATAAAAAGCACGCAGCCCGCGGTTATGAACCAGATCAGTCCTTGAAGGTACGGAAGCCTGTCGAGGATATGATGGTCCTCGATGGCAGCCACGAGCCTGAAGCTCCCCCGGACGGAAGGGGACTCGACGATCAAGTATTTCCGGTCCGAACCGGACAAGTAATAGCTCTCTTCGCTCCGGTGCAATCGGATGCCGCTCGCGCTGACGAGCTTGCTTTCGGTAATCGTTTCCCCTTGGTCGTCCGCCAGCAGGACAGCCCCTCCCTCGCCGATCTGAAGGGAATTCAGCGGCTCCAATAGCTGATCCGTGCTCACCAGCGCGCCTAAATAAACGCCGCCTGTCTGAATAATATCGAACAAGTAATGATTGTTTCCGATTCGGGCATAATGCCATCTCTGCATGGAGCCGTCTTTGGGAATAGAGCCGGATTCGATCAGATCGATAAGATAAAGCTGGATACGGTCCCTCTCCTCGATCGTTAGGTTCTGCGACTTATAGACCTCCATATAGTCTTGCCTGCGCTCCTGGTAGACGAAGAACGAGCTTAGAGAGCCGTATAAAGTGATATCCCGGTTAAGCTTATTGTATAAATAGGTCTTGGAGCTGTAATACTCCGAATCCGATTCGGCGCTTTCCAGAGCGACCAGGTCAAAGCCGGCTATTCCCGACATGGAGTTCATATACGCATCGATATCGTTCAAGCCGCCGTCGATTTGATTCATGTATAGGGTAAGCATTTTTTTATAAGAATCTGCGACCTGCCCCCGCACGACATCGATGGCATAAAGATTGTTGTACAAGAGCATGGCGACCAGCGGCCCCGTCATCAGCAGCACGCTCAAGATCAATTTGAATCTTAAGGAACCTCGCCACCATCTCGACTTTAGGTTATGCATGCTGTCGGCTCCTTCATCGATTCGTTTCTACCATAATAAACGCATATAAAGATCAAGCGCCACAACCAATATGTGTTGGCTGAGGCGCTAGTCTCTTGCCGGAATCGTCAGCCTTTGACGGCGCCGATCATGATCCCTTTAATGAAGTATTTCTGGAAGAACGGATAGGCGACCAGAATAGGCAATACTCCGATGACCGCGATGGCCATCTTGACGGAGTCGGTCGGCATCTGCGACAACGCTTCGCCTGCGTTGCCTGCCATATTCGAGTTGATATACTGGATATCCTGCATAATCCGGTTTAGCAGATTTTGTACGCTGAAATAATCGGGGTTCGTGATATAGATCATCCCGTTCTGCCAGTCGTTCCAGTACATGATGCACGTAAACAAGCCGACGGTAGCTAGGACGGGCGTCGACAAGGGCAGCACGACGGACCACAGCGTCCGGTATTCGCTCGCCCCGTCCAGATGCGCCGATTCGATCAACGCCGGGGGCACGGTCGTCTGGAAGAACGTTCGCATCATCATCACGTAGAAGCCGTTCGTCAGCAATCCCGGGATGATAAGAGCCCAGATCGTGTTTTTGATCTCGAATAGCTGCGTATAAACCAGATAGGAAGGGATCAAGCCCCCGTGAAAGAGCATCGTGAAGAACACGATGAACATGATCAGGAACCGATGGGGCGTTTCTTTTCTGGAGAGCGGGTAGGCGAGCAGCGTCGTCAAGGCAAGTCCGGCCACCGTACCGAATACCGTTACGAATATCGTCACTCCGTAAGCCCGAGCGATGTCGGAACCTCGATTGATCAAATAGTCATAGGCGTCCGTGCTGAACTTATGCGGAATAAACGAATAGCCTTGAGCGACGATCGCATTCTGGTCGGTCAACGATGCCGAGATGAGCAGCACGAACGGAATCAGGCAGAACGCGGCGAACAGGAACAAGGAGATATGGCTGAACCAGGTTAATCCTCTGCTTTCGCTTTTCATATCGGTCGCCCCCCCTTAGAACAGTGCATTGTCTTTATTTTTTAGTCTTACGATGTAGTTCGCCAGCATGACGAGAATGAAGCCGACGATCGACTGATAGAAGCCGGCCGCGGTGGACATTCCGATATCGCTGGTTCCCATCAGCCCGCGGAACACGTAGGTATCGATCGTTGCCGTCGTCTCGAACAGTGCGCCGGAATTGAGCGGAACCTGGTAGAACAAGCCGAAGTCGGAATAGAAGATCCGTCCTACGTTGAGCAGCGTCAGCATGATGATGACCGGCGTCAGGATCGGGATCGTAATCCGCAATATCTGCTGCAGGCGGCTGGCTCCGTCCAATCGGGCAGCTTCGTAATACTCCTCGTCGATTCCGAGCAGCGCCGCGAAGTACACGATGCTGGAATACCCGACCGTCTTCCAGAAGTTGACGATCGTCAGGATCCAAGGCCAATACTTCGTCTCGCTGTACCACATGATGCCTTCGTCGATGCCGAACCAAGGAAGGACCGTTTTATTAAGAAACCCCGTCTCCGGACTCAATAAAGCGAAGACAAGATAGCTGACGATGACCATGGAGATCAGGTGCGGCAGCGTGATAATGCTCTGATAAGCTTTGAGCAAGGTTCTGTTCTTGATCTCGTTGAGCAGGATCGCGCAGGCGAGCGACAGAACGGTTCCGAGAAGGATGAACACCAGATTGTAGAGAATCGTGTTCCGAGTAATGATGTAAGCATCGGACGTCTTGAACAAGTATTCGAAGTTCGCGAACCCTACCCAATCGCTGTCCAGGATGCCTTTGGAGAAATTCACGTCCTTGAACGCGATGATGAGCCCGAGCATCGGGAGATAATTGTTGATCAGCAGGTAAAGAAGGCCCGGAATCATCATGATCAGAAGCGGAGCGTATTTCCGATAACGGTTCGTCCTTGGTTCTTTGCCTACGGCCTGCTGGGCGTCTGTTGCGGCGGCTTGTGCCATAGTCTTTCCCCTTCCTCTTGTCGTTTAGCTGGTTTAACTAGCCTTATCATAAGCGATGGTTTCTGCGCCAACTAACGGAATGACGACTTTTTGGATATCGCTTTGACGACCTTTTCCAACGGCAAAAAAAGAAGCAGCCAAGCCCCTAATCGGACCTGGCTGCTTCAACATAGTTATAAGGAATCGGAGCTTGCGATCCGGCCGAGATGATAGGCGCTCGGCTTCGGCTTGCGCTCCTGCGTAGCCCGATCCACCGCGATCAGCCCGAACGTCTTCGAGAAGCCTAGCTGCCATTCGAAGTTGTCGAGCAGCGACCAGTGCATGTACCCGATAACCGGAATACCGTCCGCGATGCAGGCGTGCACCCCTCTAAGGGCACGGTCGATGAATTCGATGCGACGGGTATCGTCATCGGTCGCGATCCCGTTCTCGGTGATGAAGAGCGGCTTGGCCAGATGCTTGGAGACGAAGCGGACGACGGCCCCCAATGCCTCCGGATAGTACTCGTTCCCCATCTGCGTTGTCTCCGCATCCTTGGGAACGGGCAGCGCGCCGTCCGGTCCGTAAACCATGCGCGTATAATTCTGAACGCCTAAATAATCGTCCGCCTCCAAGTAGGGAAGGAATTGAAGGAATTCCTCGTTCCAGGCGTGCGAAGCATGCTCTTCTCCGCCCGGGATGGACTGGATGTCATAGAGAGACAACGACAGACCGATCCGGGTATTCGGACTAATCACGCGAATGGCTTCCCTCGCGCGCGTATGCGAACGGAAAATAACCTCCAGGCCCTTCTCCGTGCGCGCGCCATGGAAGGAATGAACCTCTTGGGGAGGAAGTCCGAAGGCTTTGCCTACTTCCATGAAATAAGCAACCATCCGGCTCTTGTCCGTCGTATTGATCCCGACTTGCGCCTGGCCGTCCCCTCCCGCTTGATGCCTCTTGATGATCTTGGCGATTCCGATGGAGATATTCGCCTCATTGATCGTGCAAACATAAGGAATGAGCTCGCCCAGCTCCCTCATGACATAAGCACAGTATCTGGCGAAACGCTCGGGCGTGTCTTCCGACTCCCATCCGCCGGCGCGGATCAGCCATTGCGGGGAAGAGAAGTGGTGCAGGGTGACGATCGGGGTTACGTTCATGCTCAGGCACGCAAGCAAGACTTCCCGGTAGTGGTCGATAGCCGCTTGATCGAACTTCCCTTCCTCCGGCTCGATTCTTGCCCATTCGATAGAGAACCGATAGGAGTTCAGCCCGAACGAGGCGAGCAGCCCGATATCTTCCTTAAAGAGCCGATAATGGTCGACGGCGATGCCCGATGGTTCTCGGTAAATAGACCCCTCCAGATTCTCCATCAGCCAGAAATCCGAATGGACATTGTTTCCTTCCACCTGATGGGCGGCCGTAGAAGCCCCCCAGTAGAATCCGTCGGGAAAACGAAGCGTCATGATGAAATATCCTCCTTTAAATAATCCCGCTCCGAAGAGCGGGATATCGGTCTGTTATTGCGATTTTTGAGCTGCCCAAGCGTCCAGTTGTTTTTGCTTCTCCGCGATGACTTTGTCGATACCGGCCGTTTTCAGCTTCTTCTGGAACTCTTCCAGCTTGTCGGCGGGATCGACCGTTCCCGTCTCGATAATCTTCTGATATTGCTCGATGACGTTGTTAAGCGCCGTGATTTCGTTCTTGACGGAAGAAGAATCGAAGGCGAATCCGAGCGCCTTGGACTTGGAAGCGGATGCGTTAAAGGCTTTGATTTGATCCCACAAATCCGACTCGTTTCCTTTGAAAATATGCGTGATCAACTTATTGGCGACGGTCAGGCTCGTGATGTTGTATCCGACGCTCTGGCTGTCGACGCCCGAAGGATATTCGATTTGGCCGTCCGAATTCTTCACGTAGTGCTTGCCTTCGATGCCCCACGCGAACAGGTTCGCGAGATCGCTGTTCGTATAAAGAAGATTGAGCAGCATCATCGCTCGTTCCGGATTCTCGGATTGCTGGGCGATCGTCCATAATCCGATGAGAATATCGGAAGTCGTCGAGTAAGCGTCCTGCTGAAGATCCACCTCGACCAGCTCGCGGCCGACCAGCTTGGTTTCTTCGGCCAACATGCTCGGCTTGCTAGCCATGAAGTAAGCGAACGCCTTGCCGGACTTGACCATGTCCTCCGAAGTCGTTTTGGTCGTCGCGGCGTCTTTATTGATGAAGCCGGCCTTAAACCACTTATGCATCAGGTTGACTTGATTGGCATATTCAGGAGTTTCGTACAGATTGACCAGCTTCAGGCCGTTGTCATAGCCGGGCAGAACCCCGTAGCGGTCTCCCATGCGGTCGTAGAACCGATCGTATTCCAGAGGCGACACCAACCCGCTTCCGATCGGCACCATTCCCGGCTCGTTATCCTTGATCGTCTGGAAAACAGGCTCCAAATCGGCCATCGTATGGATCGAGGCCAAGTCGATGTTATACTTCTCGACCAGATCTTTGCGCATGTACACGCCCGATTTATTCGCATACGCTCCGGTGATAGGAACGCCATAGACGTTGCCCTTCAACGACGCGGCCTTCAAATAATCGGCGCCGACGGCCTCGACCGCTCCTTGGCCGTATTTATCCAACAAGTCGTCGAGCGGAAGGATTTGTCCGCTGGCCACCGTGCTGTCGTACATCTGTCCGAACGTATAGGCCAAATCCAGCTTCTCGCCGCTGGACATCATCAGATTCATCTGCTGGGTCCAAGTCCCGATGCTGATCGGCAGGATGGTTACGGTCGTGTTGATTTGAGCTTGCGTGATCTTGTTGATCTCGGCTTGAACTTCGGCGAGATCCGGCGGAACGGCCCCGAAGACCGGAAGCGCCATCGTCAATTCGTACGGGTCTTTGATCGCATCGTTGGCATTGCCGGACGGCTGTTCGGAAGCCCCTCCCGAAGACGGGCTGCCGCTCGGGCTGCTGCCGGAGTTGTTCTCGTTGTTCGAGGAACATGCGGCCAGCATGCTCAAAGTCAGAATGGCAATCAGCACCGCAATGATCGGCTTCATTTTCCCTTTCATCGTTTATCCCCCTGTAGGTTTGAATGACTTGCTGGACTCAGTATAACGATTAGGATAAACGCCAACTAACACTTTGAAGACTTGTTGGATAACGCTTTCACGACTTTCCTGGCGCGCCTCTTCGCATTAGAGCCCATTATTGGGACAAAGATAGGATCGTCATGAAATCCATGCGTTTGTCTTCCAGAATCCGATAATCCGCATAATCGTAATAAGCCGGCGTGCTCGCCTTTCTCCCGTTCCCGGTCGCGTAGAGCGCGAAGAAGACGCCGGTAAACCCTCCCGCGACTTCCTTGGTTAGGAACGCCGTTTCTCCTTGGCCCAGAACTTGAGGAGGGTTGCCGGGAGCCGCGTACGTAAAAGTATACAGAAGTTCATTCGCTTGTACACCAAGAATGACCGTCGGCTCCTGGTACTCTACTTCCGCAGCGATAAGAATCATGCTCCCTACCCGGCGCCTTAGAATAAGCTTAGACACGCCATCCTTCGTCGCTCTCGCGATTTCGTAATGGAATTTCTCGTTCATGAAGACGGCAAGTCCCGCTTCTTCCCCTTCTTCGGCGGGTTGAAATTCCAACAAGGTCTCGAATTCGCAGTTCATATGCTGCTGTCTTCTCCCGACGAAGGCCGGGGACCCTTTATCGTTCAAGGAGCAGGCTTGTCCTCTTAGCGTCAACCAGCCCGGCCTTTCTTCCAAGGACCAGCTTTCGGGAACGGGATTGCGATAAAAATTCCATACCGGTCGCAGCTGAGCGGAGTCGAAGTCGTCACGCCGTTCCCAATCGACAGGGAGACCGAGCGGCAGGCTTCCGGAATCGTGCTCTAACTCGGCGGTTCCATCGTTGCCGACGACCGGCCAGCCTTCTTCGTTCCACCGGACGGGCGCCAGATTCGTCTCGCGTCCCAATAGATGGCGCTTCGCGTTCGCGATCGGACGGATCCCTAAGAACACGCACCACCAGCTGCCGTCCGCGGCTTGTACGAGATCCGCATGGCCTGTCGCTTGAATCGGCTTCGGCGTGCTTCGATTGGAGAGGATCGGATTGGCCGGGTTGCTCTCGAACGGTCCGTAAGGGCTTCGGCTTCGGGCGATCGTCTCCATATGCCCGTACTCGGTTCCGCCTTCCGCCGCCATTAGATAATACCAATCGCCAATTCGGTACAGATGCGGACCTTCCGGATGGCTTCCACCGGTTCCTTCCCAAATCAACCTCCTATCGCTCAACAGCTTGCCTGTCCCGATATCCAGCTCGGCCTGGTAGATTCCGACGCGTTCCCCATGGAAGTTCGACGTTCCCGTCAAGTAAGTTCTGCCATCCTCGTCGAAGAATAGGGAAGGATCGACTCCGCCCCATCCTTCCAGATAGATCGGCTCCGACCATGGACCTTCCGGACATTCCGCCCAGACATAGAAGCTCTTCTGGATGGAGATATTCGTCGTCGCGACGTAAAAGCGCCCATCATGATAGCGTATCGTCGGCGCGTAAATCCCTTGCGAGTATCCTATCGGCATTTTCCCCTCAAGAGGAAGCTGGCTCTCCCGCGTCAACACGTGACCCAACTGCCGCCAATGGACCAAGTCCTTGCTATGGAAGATCGGAATGCCCGGAAAGTAATCGAAGGAGCTCGCGACCAGGTAAAAGTCTTCGCCGACCCTGCACACGCTCGGATCGGGATGGAAGCCCGGGATCACCGGATTCTTGTAGGTTGGCATGGCTATTTCTCCTTAAATAGTAAATTGATAGCTTCCGCTTCCCGCCGTAAACGCGATTCGACCATCCTCATAACGGACATCCGGGAACTCCTCGAGACCCTTCTTCAGATCCTCTGGTTCGCCAGGGAGCATGATCGTCGCCGTCGTATTCGCCGGCACTTCGAAACGATAGGCGACACCCTGTCCCGTCTTCTCCCAACTCGATTTAATGGTTCCATAGAGGGATTCATAGGTTGCGGATGCGTGCGTTAACGTCCCTCCGACTATTGGCTTTAAGACGAAGTGCTTGAAGCCCGGGCGATCCCATTCCGGACGAATGCCGGCCGCTCCGGCGAACAGAAAATCGCATGCCGCCCCGTACGAGTAATGATTAAGCGATCCCGCCAGTTCTCCGTCGGGCTTGATCCCTCTCCAGCTCTCCCAGATCGTCGTCGCTCCCATTCGGACGGCATACAGCCAGGAGGGGCAGCTCTCTTGCTCCAGCAGCCGATAGGCGATCTCCTCATAACCGGAATCCGCCAACGCATGAAGAATGAACGGCGTCGACAGAAAGCCCGTATTCAAGCGATACTCTTGCTCGATGACCATCTGCGCAAGCCTATCGGCAACGGCTTGTTTCTTCTCTTCTTCCGCCAAATCGAAGGCTAGCGTCCGGACGTTCGGCGCTTGCCTTCCGTCCAGAATAGTGCCGTCTTCTTGAATGAAATAGGTATTATAAACCCGTTTGATTTTCTTGTGGAGGGTTTGATACTTCTCCGCCTCTTCGGCCTTCCCGATGACTCGGGCCATTTCCGACAGCAGCCTTGCGGAATAAGCAAAATACGCCGTCGAGACGTCCGGGAAGCATCCGCCTGTCTTGGTCAAGAGCGCGGCCAGATCCTTCATCTCCGTGTCGGTCTCCAGCCATTCTCCGAAATGGAACCTCGTATCCCAGATGTAATCGGCATCCCGTTCCCCATCGGCGCGATTCCGATAAGCCGGAGTATCCTGGAATCGCGGATTCGGGTTTCTCGCGTTATCGGCCATGTAATCGACCCACGCCTTCGCGGAATCGAACTGATTCTCGATAATCGTCTTATCGCCGTAGCACAAGTACATCGTCCACGGGACGATCACGGCCGCGTCGCCCCAGCCCGAAGAACCGTCCAGCATGCTGGCCGTTCCCGGCTTGCGAAACGCCATCATCGGGTTCGCGCTCGTCTTGGAGAGCCGTTCCCATTCCTCGAGGTTATGGTATCCCAGTACGGTAGGCACCGTGCTTCCGACGGACCCGTCTTGAAATTGCTCGACGGCCAGGTCGGACATCCACTTCTCGAAGAAGGGGTACACGTTCATGAAATCGGCCGCCGTCCGGCTGAACACCTGCGCGTCCCCGGTCCAACCGGCTCTCTCCCGGGTGGGGCAGTCGGTAGGAACCTCCATGAAGTTGCTCTTCTGGCTCCATCTCGAGTTGGATACCAGCTTATTCAGGAGAGGATTCGAGCAAGTAAAGTCGCCCGTCTCTTCCAAATCGGAATAGACGGCTACGGCCGTAAAGTTCTCGGGTGTCACGTCGCCCGGATAGTTCTTGACCAGCACATAACGGAATCCGAAGATGGAGAACCTCGGCCGATAGCGCTCCTCGCCTTTGCCCGCCAAAATGTAATGAACCTCTTGGAAATCCTCCAGCGTACCGTGTTCCGAGAGATTGCTCAAAGTAAAGTTCCCATGCTTATCCAGAGCCTCTCCGTGAATCAATACGATCTCGGTCCCCGCTTCCCCTCGAACCTTCATGTCGACATAGCCCGCGATATTCTGCCCGAAATCCAGAACCGTTTCCCCGTTTGGCGTTCGAAGAACGCTTGGCGTAAATCTTTCTTTCTCCCGGACCGGCACGCTGCGGGTAGCGATCAAGCTGTCCAATCCGTCCTCCGTTACATGAACGGGTTCCCAAGCGGAGTCGTCGTAGCCTGGCTCGTTCCAGCCTTCCATGCCAATTCTGGCATCATAGATCTCTCCGGCTTTCATGTCGCTTTTGAGCAAGGGTCCCCGGGAAGCTTTAAACGTCTCGTCGCTGCCAATGATTTCGCGGCTGCCATCTTCGTACTCCAGCAAGAGCTGGCCCAGAAACGCTACTTTATAGCCGAAATTGTTCTTGAGGTTGGCTCCCCCGGTCGCCCCTCTCCACCAGCCGTCTCCAAGAACGATCCCCAGAGCGTTGGCGCCTTCCTTCAGGAGAGATGTTACGTCGTACGCTTGGTACTGCAGCCTGTGAAGATAGGAGGTGAACCCTGGCGTGAACAGATCATCCGTCCCTTCGACCCCGTTTAGGTAAAAGCTATACAAGCCCTTCGCCGTCAAATAGGCTCTTGCCGAGACGAGACCCTTCTTAACGCTAAACTCTTTACGGATATAGGGGGCTGGTTTATAAGCGTCGGGATCGACTTCCTTCTCCGGTTCGATCCATCTGGCCTTCCAATCGGATGCCTCCAGCAAGCCGGTTTCGAAATAACTCGGCGAACTGTAGGACGATTCCTCTCCATGGCTGCACCATACCTTGACGCGCCAATAAACGCGCTCCGCCGATTTCAATTCGAGACCGTCATGCCGAACGTGCTGCGACTGGCTCGTTTCGGTTCGGCCGCTGTCCCAGGCCACGTCAGTAAAATGGGGATTCGAAGAAAATTGCAGTCGATAGGCGATTTGCATGACGTTCGCTTTATCGCTTCGGAGCTTCCAGCCCAGCCGCGGCTTCTTCGTATCCAATCCCAGGGGATTCTCCCGATATTCCGTACGCAAACAATAGGCTTCTAACATGCGCTGACCCTCCCAGGACTAATCTAGACATTCTTTATCCTAAAGCAGCGTCTATCGCTCCACTAACGTTTTGACGACTTTCTCGATGGAACTTTTACGACTAATGAGTCCATAGCGCTTGACACCTATAGCCTATCGAATCTAGAATTAAAAACATACACATGTATGTTTTATGAGGAGGATATTATACCATGACGGATTTTTCCAGCGTTAAAGGCAAGGTAGCCATCGTGACGGGCGCTGCCGACGGCCTCGGCAAAGCGATCGCCGCATGTTACGCAGAGAACGGCATGAAGGTCGTCGTATCCGATATCAATGCGGATAAAGGTAAGCAAGTCGTGGAAGAGATAAAGTCCCGAGGCGGGGAAGCATCCTTCTATCAAACGGATGTCAGCAAAGAAGAGGAGGTCCAAGCGCTCGTCGATTTCGCCGTCGCCGCGTACGGCCGGTTAGACGGCCTCGTGAACAATGCCGGAATTGCGGCCGAGAGCAGGCCCACGCATGAATTCTCGGTAGCCGAATTCGATCGTTTGATGGCGATCGACCTTCGAGGCGTCTTTCTGGGGATGAAGTTCGCCGTCGAGGCTATCCTGAAGACCAAGTCGACCGGCGGTTTTATTATCAATGTCGCTTCCCAAGCGGGAATATTGGGCAACAGCTCGATGGCTACCTACGCTTCCGCCAAGCACGGCGTCGTCGGTCTCACGAAGAGCGCCGCCCTCGATTATGCGCCCTATAACATCTCCATCAACGCGATTTGTCCGGGAACGTTCCGAACCTCCATCTGGGGACAGGCTCCCGAGGAAGTCGTTTCTCAATACGCGAAGCTATTGTCCCCGAACGGAAGGCTCGGCGATCCTAAGGAAATCGGCCACCTGGCCTTGTTCCTGGCTTCCGATCTGGCGCGTTACATAAGCGGCTCCGCCATTGTGATCGACGCCGGCTCCCACGCGGGCAAGGTGACCCCCGTCCAGTGGGCGCATCCGGAAATTCTCGAGTAGCTCTATATGGCCATAGAAAATAACTTCCCTCTAAACGACGGGAAGTTATTTTTCTTCCTATGCTATAATCCGTGTGAGGAGCTGAGCGATATGATTACTTCTAAAGACAACATGTGCGAATTCGCCATTCGATTGTTTCAAGAACATGGTTACGAGAACGTCAGCATCAATACGATATGCAGTCGGCTGAACGTTACCCGCGGTTCCTTCTACCATCATTTCAATAGCAAGAACGATTTATTGTTGTATTGGTTCGCCTCCCAAGTAAGACGGAATATCGCCTTGGATTTGAGTTTGCCTTCTCCTAAGCAGATTCTCAAGAAACATGCCGTCGATTACGCGAACATCATCCGCAACGTCGGCCATGACTTTATGTACCACATTCTCATGGCGGAATTCGAGCTGGAGGGCAAGCACTTTCATACGTACTTGGACGGAGAAGGCCAGTCCATCGAGTTGATCGACCGGGCGTTGGACCGCCGGGAAATTCATTCCGGGAAACCCGCGAAGGAGCTGCTCGATACGTTCTCGTCCGCCGTCATCGGCGCCATCGTGTTATGGAAGTTCGAGAAGGGGAGCTTCGATATCGTGAAGAAGATCGAATCGATATTCGAGGTTACTTATCGATGAGGTGCGCTGCCAAGCGCAAAATAAGCGATCGCGAGTTCAGCGCGACCGCTTTATTGACTTCAGCTTCTCTTGCCCCTACTCCTTTACAGACCCTAACGTAATCCCATGAATAAAGAACCTTTGTAAAAAGGGATAAACGAGCAGCACCGGAATCATCGCGATAAAAATCTTGGCCGCGTTCAGCGTCTGATTAGACAATTCATTTAAGCGCTTGTATTGATCCTCCGTCATGTTCGATGCATCGACAACGACAACCAATTGCTGAATAAAGGTCTGCAGCGGATAGTTATCCTGTCCGGAGGTCAGTACAAGACCATGAAAGAATTCATTCCAGTGATACACGATGGTGAACAAGGTGACCGTGGCTAGCACCGGGACGGCAAGCGGGACATAGATCGAGAACAGCATTTTCCATGGTCCCGCCCCATCCACGAGAGCCGCTTCATCCAGTTCCTTTGGGAGATTTCGAAAGTAGTTAACGATGAGGATGACATTGAATACGGGAACGCCGCCACCGAGCACGAGACCCCAGATGGTGTTGTATAAGCCAAGTGCTTTCACCGTCATATACCAAGGAATCAAGCCCCCGTTGAATAGGAGAGTAAACACGAGAATCCACATGAACACATTCCGAAGACGGAAGTCCCTGGCGTTGCGCGAGAGCGGATAGGCCATCAAGGTCGTAACCAGGATCGTGATGGCAGCGCCGATCGCAACCCGTTGAATCGATATCCAGAACGAGTGGAAAAAGCGACCGTCATTCATGATCTGCTCATAGGAATTGAAATTAAAGCCGACCGGCCACAGCCAAACTTGTCCCGCCGATGCCGCCGATTTCTCGCTCAAGGACACGGCCAGCGTATACCAGATCGGCAGCAAGCAGAGGAAAGCAATGAGGAGCAGCACAATGACGAGGGTCCAGTCGAATAGCCGAGTGCGCAGACTCGCATCTCTTATCATGGCAAATCTCCTTTCCTCAGAAAATGCGATAGTTCGCGAACTTGGAAGCTAAAACGTAAGAAACGACGATCAAAATGAAGCTGACGACCGATTTCAACAAGCCGACGGCCGTCGCAAGGCCATATTGCATATTCAGCAAACCTTCCCTGTAAACCCATGTGTCGATAATATCGCCAGTCGAATAGAGCATCGGGTTATAGAGGTTAAAGATCTGATCGAATCCAGCGTTAAGAACATTGCCAAGGCTTAACACAGCGAGAAGAACGATGGTCGTGCGAAGTCCCGGGAGGGTCACATGCCAGATTCGGCGCAGTCGCGAGGCGCCGTCGATCGAAGCCGCTTCGTAGAGCGAAGGATTGATTCCGGTAAGAGCAGCCAAATAAATAATCGTATTGAACCCGAACTCCTTCCATACATCGCTTCCTACGACGATGTACGGGAATAGATCCGCCCGGGCAAAAAAGAGAATCGGATCGACTCCGAAAACCGATAACAGATTATTCACGGGACCGGTATAGGAAAAGATATCGAGCAGAATGCCGGACAGAATTACCCAGGATAGAAAATGAGGCAAATAGACGAGCGTCTGTATCCATCGCTTCATCGATGTGAAGCGAAGCTCGTTCAGCATAATGGCGAATGCCAATGGGACAATGAGATTGGCCACGATTTTCATGACGGCAATGAATACGGTATTCCGAAAAATTTGAACCGTATCGTTCAAATCGAACATGTACTCGAAATTCTCCAGGCCGATCCATTCGGACCGGAAGAAGCCTTGACCGGGATTATAATCCTCGAAGGCAATCACGATTCCGAACATGGGTACTATACTGATTAACACCAGCCATACGAAACCGGGCAGGAGCATGAAGTAATAATGCTTGGTAAAACTACGGTTTCTCATCCCTCTTTCTCCTCCCTCTATCCGTTTTGCATGACTAAGGCGCCGGCAACTCCGACGCCCCAGGGCTGCTTTATTGGATCGCTTCCTTCACTTCCTCGGTAATCTTGTCCCCGCCCTGCTTCTTCCAATCGCTGACGAACTTATCGAAATCGTCCAGCGGGGCCGCTCCCATGATAATTTTCAAGAAAGTCTCGTCCTCAAGCTTCTTAAGGTTCGACCAACGGCTCTCCATGGTCTTCGTCTGCGAGTAGAGCAAGCTATATACCTTGTTATAGTCCTGCTCCAGAGGAGAGGAGCCAACGAGAAGAGAATAAATCCGGCTCCAGGTTCCCATGTCCGCCTGCGGATCCCAGTTCGAAATGTCCATGTTGTCGTAAGGCTCTTTCTTTACTTTCGTGACATTCTGAATATCCGCGGCGAGCAGCTTGTAGCCCGGATCCGTGAAGTCCTCCGGCTTCTTCGCGCCCGAAAGCACATCCTTGATCGCTTTAGAAGAATATTCGCTCTCATCGGTATAAGACATGGGGACGCGCAGCGGATAGTATCCAACCGGAACGCTGATATCGAACTTGGATTCGTCGCGAACGAGAAGGTTCAGCATCTTGACAACCGCCTCCGGGTGCTCGTAGCCTTTGCGGACCACGACGAACAACGTGGAAGGCGCTCCCATGTGGGCATTGAATTGTCCATTCGCATCTAACGGAAGCAGGTATGCTTGCCAATTCGCTTTAGGGTCATTCTTGATGGCATCCGGCAATGGGCCGTAGCCCATCCACCAGGGGGCAAAGAAAATTCCCGCCTTACCGCTGACGACCGGTTCGTAGGCGCTCTTCCGGATGCCGATTTCCTTGTCGATCAAGCCCTGCGCATAGAAATCGCGAAGCTTGCCGAGCGCTTCCTTCGTCTCCGGCAGAATCGATCCGTACACCGGATTGCCGGATTCGTCCTTCAGCCAGTACCCCGGATAGGACTTGTAAGCACCGAAGATCGGATCCAACCCGAACGTGTTATTGGTCGATTCCAGGAAGTTGGCGTATAGCTTGCTGCCGTTCTGCTGACCGGAGATGCCGATCGTATCGTTCTTGCCGTTGCCATCCGGATCCTGCTCGACGAATGCTTTGGCGACTTTCTCGAGGTCTTCCATCGTCTTCGGCGGCTCCAAGCCGAGCTTGTCGAGCCAATCTTTGCGAATCCACATCTCGTGAACGCCGTCGGACTGAACCTGTATGCTCGGAATGGCGTACATCTTGCCGTCGAACGTCACCGATTCGGCCGACTTGCCGCCGGTCTTCTCCATGAAGTTCTTCATCGCCGGAGACGCGTATTGCTCGAATACCTCCGTCAAATCCGCTAGCTGCCCGGCCTTCACCATCTCCCGCAGTTGCGTATCCTTAACGACCAGCGCATCGGGCAAGTCGCTGCTGGAGATCGCGAGATTGACCTTCTGGTCGTAATTCGTCCCGGATGCCGCTTGCCAGGTGACCTTCGTGTCGATGTTCAAATTGTCTAAGATGTAACGCGAATACTGGTTGTGCTCCGGCGTGTCTCCCCCTGGCAAACTGTTATCCGTAGGATCTACCGATTTGCCGTACGTCAAGGTGATCGTTTCCGGATATTTGCCGAATGGATCCTTGGCCTCTTTTACTCCAGTCTGCGAGCCGGATTCGGTAGATTGTGAAGCGGAGGCGTTAGTATCCCCTTTAGACTGGCTGCATGCGCTTAGCACGACAAGCATTAGAGCCATGGAGAGCGAAACGGATTTCTTGATCATGGCTTTGCTTCCCCCTTCGGTAAGATAGTCTTTGTTCCAGCACAATCAATATAGCATCATTGAAAGCGCTTTAAGGATGGGCCGGACAACGACCGCAAGGGGGAGAAATGATCGACCTTCGTGCCTCCCGGTCATCTCTCCGCCTTCTCGGCGGTCATTTCTCTACCCTGCCGCCTTCACTCCCCTTGCCGATGACGCTGTCTGTATTCGCTAGGAAGCATACCCGTCTGCTCCCGGAACGTCCTGCTGAAATATTTCTCATCCGAGTAGCCCGATTGCTCGGCCACCCACTGAATCGGCTTAATCGTCTGCACGAGGTATTCCCGCGCCTTATCGATCCGCGTTTGGCGAAGATACTCGTTGAAGGAGTGCCCGACGATCTCCTTAAAGACTTGATTAAAATAACTACGGCTTAAATGGACTCGCTTGGCGACGTCGATGGCAAACAACGGCTGTTCCAGTTCGTCATGGACGATTTTGATCGCTGCCATGATGCTTCCGCTCACTTCCCTGCTGAGCTGCAAACGTCCGGACACCGACTGAGCGGTCTCCTGGAAGGCATTCATCCATTCGGCAGCTTCCCGCCAACAAACGAACTTATCCGGAAGCGTCGCCCGAAATTGCGTGACGGAGCGAAAAATCCGATTCCATTCTACGGTGCATCCGTAGAGAATCTGCATGAGCTTCGCGATCGGAAGCCTGAGAGCAAACAGACAGTCTTTCAATTCTTCAAAGCTTTCCTTATCGTGAAGCCAGCGGAATGAATGAAGAAGCTCCTTCGCGTCCTCGATTTCCCGCTGCCCGGAGCGAGAAGGCTCCGAACGCAGCTCCTCAAGGGAGATGTCGATCGGATGCGGCTCCCGACCGTCGCAGACGTAGAAGAAGGCTCGTTGCCGGTATTGGCCCAACAGCTGTTGCAGCTCAGCCAACAACTCGCCAGCCGCAAGGCAAACTCTTACCATTCGCCAATGGGAGACTTGAATACCGACCGGGTAAGGCGGCAATTCCCCCGAGTCCGGATGATCCTCATTCCTCCCTGGCATCCATACCCGAACGCAGGGATCGTTCTCCATCACCCAGCAGCCTCCAAGCCCGGATTCCGGTTGAAAATCGACGGGCTCCGGCTGCTCGTGAAGCGCGACCAACGCATAGGCGTAGTTGCCGGAATATAGGTAACGCGTCGCGGAAATCGTCTTCTCCGAGCGTTTGCTCTTCTCGGTCATAATGCGGGAGCGGATACGTTCAAGAACCTCCCCGAAGCGCTCCTGCTCCAGTTGAACCTTAGCGATATAATCGATCGCTCCTAACCGCAGCGCTTCCTGAATATATTCGAAATCCTGATGCAAGGTTAGCACGGCCACGGCGACGTCTGGATAACGTTCGCGCACGATCCGGATCAGCTCGATACCCGACATGACCGGCATAGCCAGATCGGTCAGGAGAAGATCGACCCGATGGGAAGCCATGAATTCCAAAGCCTTCTCTCCGTTCGCCGCTTCCCCGACGACCTTCATTCCGAAGGAATCCCACGGCATCGAGGAGATCAGTCCTCTGCGAACCAGGTTGTCGTCGTCCACGATCAATACGGGTATCATTTGTCAGCCTCCTTAAAGGGCAAACGGATGACGATTCGAGTGCCTATTCCGATTTCGCTCGTAACCGTTAAGCTAGCTGCTCCTTCGTAGTGGGAATCCAGCATTCGCTTGACATAGTTCATTCCGATTCCCATGCCGACTCGGTGCCGCTGCGTTTGTTCGTTCGCCAGCAGCGCCGCGATCGTCTCTTCGGGGATGCCGCCTCCGTTATCGGTAATCGTTATCTCCAGTCCTTCGCTCATGCCGACCTCCACTTCGATTCTGCCTTCGTCGTCGAGTCCATGGTAGAGAGCGTTCTCCACTAACGGCTGCAAGATGAATCTAGGCACCGCAATGTCGAGCAGCTCGTCCTTTACGTTAAGGCGAACGTCGAATTTAAAGTTATAGCGAATCTGTTGTAGAATCAGATACTGTTTAAGAGAATCGATCTCCTCTCGTATGGTAGAAAGGCTGTCTCCTTTGCGAAGGTTATAATATAACAGCTTGTTCAGGGAGGTGACGAGACGATCGATCTCTTGCTGTCCGTTCATGACCGCAAGCCAGTGAGCGGTGTCTAACGTGTTCATCAGGAAGTGAGGATTGATCTGGTAGAGGAGCTTCTCGATCTCTAAATCCGCCCTTCGCTTCTCTTTGAGTTCCACTTCCGCGAACAAGTCCGCGATCTGAGTCTTCATCGATTGGAACTGGTTGAGAAGAACCCCGAACTCCGGAATGCTTGTCCGCATGGCCACCGAGTTGAAGTTGTTGTTTGCCATCCACCTTATTTCTTTGCTGAACCTGGAGAGCGGCCGATACACCATTCTCCACAGAAGCCAACCGATCGACAAGCTTACCGCGACAACCGCCAAGGATAAGAAGAGCATCTGCATCAACCATTCGTTTTTCTCGCGGTTGTAGTCGGCCTTGGACAGGAGCGAGACGACGCTCCATCCCTGATTGCTGACTTGGCGGTACCAATAGAAGCCCGAAGTCGATCCGGAAGTCGATGAAGGCGCTCTCAATTGTGGGAATAGCGAATTTTCCGGAAATACGTGTCCCAATTCGCTGTAAGCGATACGTCCACTATTGTCTAGAATGAGATGATAGGTATGTTTGCTTATGCCATCCAAATCGAGGATGCTCTGAGTAAACTTGAAGCCGGATTCGATATAAATGTAGGCATCCTCTCTCTCGGGCAGTTCGACCTTGCGCAGGGCGGAAAGCACGTACTGATCGTTAAAACGGTCGTTGCTGATATGCGGCCCGAAGTATGTGATCCCGTAATAAGAGGAGAGCACGGGAAGCTTGCCCACAGCGAAGGAGTCCTTCACTCCGGTATTCTCGAAGAGGAAGGAACCGTCCTCCTGAAAATAGTACATCGTCAGTCCGATATTCGGGTTGGTGAACGTTATGAGATTAAGCTGATACTTGATCTGGTCGGTCAAATAGCTGCGGTCGTAGGGCTCGTTCGCCGTCATGAACTCTTCAAGCTGCCTGCCGACATTCCCTTCGAATGCAAGCTGCTGGGAGACATGGTTCAGGTTGCTTAACGTATTCTCGAGCGACAAGGCGACCTGCTTTAAGTTGTTCTGAATTCCGGACGTCAGCTTCTTGTCCAGAATCGAAGTGATTGTGTTATAAGATAGGAAACAAGTAAAAAGGAAAGGTAGTAATGTGGCAGCAGCAAATAACCAAAGGATTCGATTCTTTAATGTCATTCGTTCCAACTCTCTCCCTCCTTTTGTCGCACGTACGAGTATATTCTTTCTCTGCCCGATAAAATAGAAACGGATTGAACCTTTTCTTATACAAAATGACACAAACAAGCGCTGAACCTGCTCCTCTTCTCTTGCCCTAATTAACGCACAAGAAAAGGCCGCCGAGCATGCTCGGCGGCCTTTTGCGCTAAAGGTAATTCCTCGTATCGTTTTTCGTTATTTCATCTCCGGCATCCAAATCCGATACCGTCCGCTTAGCGCCATCATGGCGAACAGGTACAAGCAATTGTCGTAATAGCGTCGAACTCCCTTGCGAACGGGAGTATTCCAGAACGCGGCTACGGCTTCCCGAGCGTGAGGTCCGTCCGGGGAAGCAAGCGCCGCGCACGCGTTCGTCGCGAGCAGCCCCACGGGATGAAGCGCCTTCTCCTCGAAGGGCTCGCCGTCGATCCGGTACCGCCTGAGGTCCTCGGGATCCTTGTCCGCGAAGAAGCGCTGAAGCCGGTTCGTCTGCTGTCTCATCCAGTCCGTCGCGCCGAACCATTCCGCGTCGAGCCCGATGTTCGCCGCGACCCGATAGGAATCGCTGAAGAAGTGACCGTAGCCTTTCTCGTCGTTAGGAGTCCCATCGTAATAAGCATATTCCGGAGCTAGACCCGTCACCGGATGGCAGGCCAGCTTCAGATACTCCCGGCTGGCCGCGGCCGCTTCCTTCCAGAACGGCCGATCCTCCTCGTCCGCCCAGAGCGCGAACAGCTCGTAGAAGTGGGGCAAATGATAGGAAGGATCGGAATACTCGCATTCCGGAATGAACTTGATCAGCCGGTTGTCCCGGTTCCACATCGGATGCCCCCTGCCGTCCTCGCCATTGTGAAGGCAAGCCCGCAGGATGTCCCGGGCCATGACTCCGTAATCCAGCGGATGGCGCCCGTCCCCCCAGCGATGCGAAGCGAAGAACAGAGCCAGCGCGAAGTACTCTTCGCCGTCCGGCGCCGGCCCGTGAGAGCGCTTCGTGCCGTCCGGGTTGCAGGACCAGGCGAAGTAGCCCGCATGAACGCCGGTCGTCATGTACATGTATTCGTACGTCCATCTCCAGAGCCGGTCGAACAAGTCCTTGTCCCCCATCTGGACGGCCATCATCATGCCGTAGGACATGCCTTCGGTACGGACGTCGAGATTGCCGGTGTCCAGCATGTAGCCCTTGTCTTCGCCGACCGGATAGTAGATTCTCGTCTCTTCGTCTCCGTCGAACAATTGATTCCACGTATCCGCCAGCCTGGACTGGATGTCGCTTGCGGAATAGCCGTACTGCTGCAACAGGTTCCGGTACCTTCCGGTCGCGAACGCTCCTTCTCCGGTTCCCCTCGTTCTCGCCTCCGTCATGCGCCCTCCACCACCTTCCAGAAGGATGGTTTCGGCCGGTGCTTCTCATCGAACAGGAGCGGCCAGTTTTTTCTCCCTCGTACCGGGAAATCGTCCAGCCACGTATAATCGTCCGCCGCTCCCCAGAACGTTACGGCATCGATGACATCCTTGTATTCCCGGAAAAGCTTAAATATCTGCGCATACCTTTCGATCTGAAGCTCGATCATTCGTTCCGTCGGCTCGGTCAAATCCGTCCGGCGGTCGCCGAATTCGAACATCGAGACGTCCAGCTCCGTGACGTGAAGCTTCAGCCCCAACGAAGCATAGCGCTCGATCGCGCTTCGGATGTCGTCGAGCCCGGGGTCGTACAGGTTCCAATGCGCCTGCAAGCCGACGCCGTGGATCGGCACGTCCCTCTCCCTCAGCGACTTGACCAGTGCGTAGATCTTCTCCCGTTTGATAGGGTGGCTCTCATTATAATCATTGTAGAAAAGCAGAGCGTTCGGGTCCGCTTCATGGGCATATTCGAACGCCTTCGAGATAAAGTCTTCTCCCGCGATCGCCGTCCATTTCGACTGGCGAAGCAGCTCGTCGCCCTCGTCGGCGATGACTTCGTTCACAACATCCCAGCAATAGACGCTGTTCTTGTACCGCTTCACGACCGTGTCGATATGGGATTTCATGCGGGCGAACAGCTCTCCGCGTCCGACCAGTCCGCCATTCCGATCCTGGAACAGCCAATCGGGCGTCTGATTATGCCAGACGAGCGTATGCCCTCTCATCCTCATTCCCTTGCTCCGGGCGAAGTCGGCGATCCGATCGGCCTCCTCGAACGTATACTCCTCCTCCGATGGATGAAGGCTCGCGAACTTCATTTCGTTCTCGGCGGTAAGGCTGTTGTAGTGATAGGCGATCAGCTCGCCGGACCTGGCGATCGTGCGCGGGTTGACCGCGGCCCCGATGTCGAAACAACCTTGGAGAACTTCGTGCAATTTCGGAATGCCGCGAGATGGTTCCATTCGCTTTTCCCCCTAACTTTCGTTATCCTTTGACGCCTCCGACGGTCATGCCTTTAACGAAATACTTCTGAAGGAACGGATAAATGATAATCATCGGGACGGCCGCAACGATCGTCATCGTCGCGCGGATGGAGAGCGGCGACACCTTGATCGCGGACCCGTTCGCCGAATTCGCGAACGCCGACTCCGCGCTGCTCGTCGTGTTCGAGTTCTGCAGAATCTTCTGCAGCTCGTACTGCAGCGTGCTGAGCTCCACGTTGGACGAGTTGTACAAGAACACGTCGAACCAGGAGTTCCATTGGTAGACGGCCGTGAACAGCGCCACGGTCGCAAGCACCGGAAGGCATAGCGGGAACACGATGTTGAAGAAGGTCCGGAAGTCCCCGGCCCCGTCGATGCGGGCCGACTCGATCACGCTCTCCGGCAGCTGCTCGATGAAGGAACGGATGATGATCAAGTTAAAGACGCCGATAATGCCGGGCAAAATATAAACCCAGAAGTTATTGATCAGTCCCAGATCCCGAATGAGCAGGTAGTTCGGAATCAGCCCGCCGTTAATGTACATCGTGATAATGAACGCGATCGTGATGAACTTCCGCAGCACGTACTCCGGCCGGCTGATCGTGTAGGCGACCATGGCCGAAGCGAATACCGTCACGATCGTGCCGATGACGGTGCGAAGCACGGAGATCGTCGTCGCGGTGAAGATCGTGTTTTCCCTAAATACGTATTTGTAATTCTCCAGGGAGAAGTCCCGCGGCAACAGATGAATCCCGCCTTTGATCGAATCGCTGGCCGCATTCAAGGAGACCGCTAAGGTGTTGAGAAAAGGGTACAGCGTAACGATCATGAGACAGGTAAGCAGAACGTAGTTGCAGATATCGAATATTTTATCGCCAAGGGAAGAGTCTCGACGCGAGAGCCTTCTTGGTTTGGGCGCGGAAGCCGAATTCGCCATGAGGAACTCCTCCTTCTAGAACAATCTGTCTTGGCCCATCCGCTTGGCGAGATGATTCGCCGAGAACAGAAGGACGAAGCTGACGACCGTCTTAAACATGCCTGCCGCGGTGGCAAGCGGGAAGTTGAACTGTTGAAGGCCGTATTTCAGAACGAATATGTCAATGTTCTCGGAATAATCGACGTTCATGCCGTTGCCGAGCAGGTACTGAGGCTCGAATCCCGATTCCAGCAAATATCCGATATTCATGATTAACAACACGATAATGACCGGCCGGATGCCCGGCAGCGTGATGTACCACATCCGCCTGAGCCGGCCCGCTCCGTCCATCTCCGCCGCTTCGTACTGGGCCGGATCGATGGAGGTGATGGCGGCCAGATAAACGATCGTATTCCATCCCACGTCTTTCCATACCGAGCTTGCGCCGAAGATTCCCCAGAACCACTCGGCTTTCCCGAGGAACAAGTATTCCTGTCCTTTATCGATGGCTCCGAACCATTTAAGCAATTCATTGATGATGCCGTCCGGAGCGAGAGTCGTTTGAATGATGCCCGCGGCGACTACCCACGAGATGAAGTGAGGCAAGTAACTGACGGTTTGCACGACTCGCTTGAACGCGACCTTGCGTACTTCATTCAGAAGCAGCGCCAACGTAATGGCGGTAACGAAGCCTAGCACCAGATTGATTCCGCTCATCGCGAGCGTATTGCGGAGGGCGATCAGGAACCGGTCTTCCGAGAACAAGGCGTCGAAATGGTGAAATCCGACCCACTTCTGGTCCTTGAAGGGGAGCGCCGGTTGATAATCCTGGAAAGCGATCGTCCAGCCCCAAACCGGAACGTACTTGAAAATAAACAACCAGACGACAAAAGGAACGGACATGAGGACCAGCATCCGTTGTTGAACGAGTCTCTTCAAAAACAGTCTCAGCCCCGTCGGTTGCGGCTTCGGCGTCATGGTCGACGCTGCCAGCGCGGTGTTCTTCTCCATGGTTCTCTCTCCTTCCGTAGGGCTAAGCGCCGCATATGGAAAGGCCGGTCTTAAGCGCGGTACCGCACGTTAAGCCGGCCTTTCGCCTTTGTGCCTATGCGTTATCCCGGATTACTTCGCGACTTCCACGACTTTCTGGATTTGCTCCTTATACCACGTCTCGTAGCCGGCCGTATCCAGCTTGCCGAATTCTTTCTGGTACTCCGCCCAGATGCCTTCGAATTCGGCCGGCTTCGCGAGCACTAGCTTAGGGAAGTACTTCTTCGTGAGATCGTCCTTCTTCGTCTCCCAGATCTGCTGCGGCGAGCCTTGCTCCTTCGGAATGCTCCATGCAGGGAACCATGGACGGTCTTCCGGAGTGTCGAACATTTCCGCGTACGTCTTGACGCCGTACTTCTCCAGAATCGTTTTGTCGCCTTCCGTCAAGCTCATTTGGAACACCTCCGGCTGGTAGCCCGGAGCCAACGCGTTCCCGTCCGACAAGGTGGAAGAAGTACCGTATTGCGGCCAATCCCAGTCATAGGTCTTGAAGCCGAATTTCTCGTTGAACGCGTCGTCGAGCTTCGCGATCTGCTCGGCCGTACGGTAGAAGCGGCCCTTGTCGTCGACCTCGTACGTCTCGCCCTTGATGCCCCAGCTCTTGAGAACCTGATTCTCTTCCTTGAGCAGGTTATCCCAATACTGAATGATTCGAGCCGGATCCTTCGCGCTCTTCGTGATGCCGGCGCCGCGGTTGCTCGTCCAGCCCGGCGGATCCAGGTATTGGTCCTTGGTTCCGTCGAACGTAACCGGCAGTGGGAAGTAAACGAAATCGTCCTGCGTCTGATCCTTGCGCGCCGCGTCCTTCAGAACGTTCTGCGCGTTGCCGATCTGCCAGCCGTAGTCGAAGAATCCTACGACCTTGTGCGAGGTGAGCTTCGCGATATATTGGTCGTAGTTGTCGACGAAGGAAGACTTGTCGAACAGGCCCTTGGCGTTCAGATCGTTCAGCGTCTTCAGCCAGCGCTTCGTTTCGTCGGAGCCGGCATAAGTCTTGGCGTCAAGCGTATTCACGTCGACCATGACGTTGCCGTCGTTCGGGAATCCGGCCAGGTGCATCGGCGGGTTGGAGGTCGCGAAGAATCTCCAGTCGTGCGTCAGCGAGACCATGCCCGTCAGGTCTTCGTCCGGGTGCTTGGCGACGAAATCCTCGACCAGCTTGACGTATTCGTCCAGCGTCTTGATCTGCGGATAACCCGCTTCCTTCAGCACTCGGCGTTGAACCCAGAAAGCGCCTTGGTTGATGTTCGGATCCGGCATATAGTCGCCGACTTGAGGGCCGAAGGGGAGAAAGTAAATCTTGCCGCCGTAATCCGCTCTCATCCGTTCGAAATACGGTCCGTACACGCGTTTGATATTCGGTCCGTATTGCTCGATCAGGTCGTCGAGAGGAATGAAGGCGCCCGCCTTGAGAACCTCTTCGATCGCGGCGTCCGGAATCATGACGTCGGGGTAAGTGTTGGAGGCGATCATCGTTCCGACCTTCGTATTGAGGTCGCCGACCAGGTGTTCGATCTTGAAGTTGACGCCGGTCTGGTCCTCGAGGAGCTTGCCGATCGTCGTCTCGTTGGTGTTGAGGTCCTTCTCGCCGGCTACCCCGTTGAAGAACGTAAACGTGACCTTGTCTTTCGGTGCCTCGGAGGCGGGAGCGCTTTCAGAAGCGGGAGCGCTTTCCGATGCCGAAGGGCTTGCTCCGGCATCGCTAGGCGACGCATTGCTGCCGTTGTTGTTGCCGTTCGAGCACGCGACCGCGGACATCGCCATGACGGCGGCCATGCCGGCAACCAGTAACTTCTTTGCCACTAAGTTCGAACCCCTTTCGATGCGATTGTGTTTTTTGTAAGCACTTTCAGTATAAGAGCATTTCCAGGGTTTGTTTACCGAATAAACTAAACATTGTGCTTTGGATATTTTAGCTGCTATCCGTTCGGCTCGTCCTTGACAACGATTCGGAACTCGGTCCCCTTGCCCTCTTCGCTCGTCGCCTCGAACCGGACCCGCTCTTGGTAATACATCTTTAACCGGTAATAGACATTCTTGATGCCGACGCTCTCCCCGATATCCTCGCTGAGCTCCAACTCGCTTAAGATCGCCTCCAGCTTAGCGGCCGGAATCCCAGCTCCGTTGTCCTTCACGGTGCAGACAAGCCCCTCTTCCGTTGTGCCGACCGCAACCCGGATCAAGCCTCCTTCCTTGGACTTCTCGATGCCGTGGATGCTGGCGTTCTCGACGAGCGGCTGCAGCGTCATTTTCGGAATCATCATATCCATCACCGAGTCGTCCGCTTCGATGCGGAAATCGAGCTTGTCCCCGAATCGGTATTTCTGGATTTCGAGGAAGCAGGCGACAAGGTCCAGCTCGTCCCGGATCGTGACCCAGTCCTTGCCCCAGGCGAGGGACTTGCGGAATATCTTCGCCATATTATGAATGATCTTGGCCGTCTCCTCTTCCTTCTTCATCAAGCTGCGCATCCGGATCGTTTCGAGCGAGTTGAACAGGAAATGCGGATTGATCTGGCTCTGCAGCGCGTGGAGCTGAGATTGATTTCGTTTGAGCTGAAGCTCCTTCTTCTGGATGTCCGCGATGTAGACGTCGTGGATCAGGCTTTTGATTTGCAGCGTCATCCGGTTGAATTCGGCGGTCAGCTGTCCGATCTCGTCTTTGTTATCCTGATACGATATCGTATCGAACGAATGGTTTTTGACTCGTTTCATATGCTTCAGGATCCGGACGAGCCTCGCGTTTAGAGATCGGGTAAACCAGATGATGACCAGCGTCGAGAGGAGCAGATTGGGAACGGCCAAATACAGGACGGATATTCTGGATTTGTGCACTTCCTCCAGCACCGCCGATTCGCGAAACTCCCCGACGATCCGCCACTTGCTCAAATAAGAGACGTCCGGAAAATCTTCATCGAAAACGAGCGTGCCTTTGGATGCCGGAAACGAAGAAAAATCGGCCAAGCGGGCCGGGGAGATGGCGGGGTTCGTCGTATATTGCACTTCATTCCCCCGAAGGAGGTATAAATTCCCTTCCAGGGTAACGTTATGGAACAGTTCCTTGATCGCTTCCGGGTGAAGATCGATCTTGAGGATTTTCTCCCATTGCTCCGAACCCCCGGAATTGCTGATCTTGCGAACGATGCTAAGAGCTTCGCCCGAAGCGCCGGGGTAGTCGGTCGACGTCTTCAGCAGAATCGGAGTCGAAAGCTCCGAAGCGCTGATTCGTCGGTACCAAATCTGCTCCCTGGTCTGCTTCGTGATCGGTTCGACCTGCCCTCCGTAAATGATCGTGCTGTTGTTCGAATACAGCGTAATGCGCTGAATCGCTTCATAGACGGGACTGTACTTGCTCAGCATGCCGATAATGTAGGACTGATAATTGTTCACGTAATCGGAAGGAACCTCGTAGCTTTCCTCCAGGTACTGGTTGAGAATCGTATCGTTATAAATAACCGCGGAAATCCCCACGGCCGCGTTGACCTGAGCCATAAAGTCGTTGCGGATCTGCTCGATGGCGAGGGAGATGTCCCTCATTTTCTGCTTCTTGACGTTATTGCTCGTGATGTTGTAGAAAATGACGTTGGTCAGAACGACCGGAATAAAGACGGACAAAAAGTAAACGATCAGCATCTTGTTCCGCATTCTGACGTTGTTTAAGCTGAAGGCTGCTCTCCAATTCGCGCGCATTGCGATCCTCCGACGCTTAGATCTTCTCTAGCAGGGCATTCTTGTATTCAGTAGGCGTCTTCCGTTCGACCTTCTCGAATTGGGTCACGAAGTAGTCGGCATTGCTGAAGCCCACGCTGGCCGCGATCTCGTAAACCTTCTTGTCCGTTTGCCGCAGTTGGCGCTTCGCTTCGCGGATTCGAAGCTGCAGCAGATAATCGTTGAAGTACGTGCCGTACGACTTCTTGAATAGCTGACCTAAGTAGACCGGATTCATATAGAAACGCTTGGCGATGCTTTTAAGGCTGATATTCTCGTTATAATGGTTCTCGATGTAGGCTTTGATCTTGCCGATGTCGCCTTTGCAGACCGTGCTTCGCAGCTCGGAGATGCAGCCCGCGCATTCGCTCAGGAAATCGCGCAGCAATTCCCGCAAGCCCTTAAGCGTACGCGGCTGTTCCGTCCAATCCAGCATGGAAGGGAGCGTCGCCAGCTTCTTCGGATCGCCGTTCATCGTCTGAACGATCCGGCTCGCTCCGTGCGCGATTCGGGACATCGCGTCCCGGATAGACTCGGGCGCCATTCCCTGCTCGCGAAACTCCCTGAACGCCTTGTCCGCAACGGCCTTCACCCCGTCCAGATCGTTCTCTTCAAGGCGCTCCATCAATTCGGCGTACAAAGCGCCGTCGATCTCTTTATAGACAAGGACGTTATCCCGGACCTCTTCGGATACGATGACGTTTCTCTCGTCCTGAGCATATTTGTGCTTCATGGCTTCCGACGCGGTTAGGTAAGATTTGCGTATTTGTCCGACCTCCATGACGGCGTCCCCGATATAGATCTTAGGAACGGTGCGGGCGTCGGCTCCGCAGACGCGCGCCAGCTCTTCCCCGATTCGTGCCTGTTCCCGGGCATTGCCGTCAATCTGCCATACGAATCCCAATTCGAACTCTCCGCGAAGATGAACGTAAGGCACGCATGAGGATGTCGTCCTTGCCAGCGTCCGCGCGATCGCTTTCTTCGCCTGCTCCGCCCGCTCGATTCGTTCCGCATCGCCCATTCCGGCCGGCAAATCGTTCAACTCCACGGCGAAATAACGGAACGGGGAACCCTCCCTCAACCGGAACGTATCCATCGCCGCCCGCAAGGACTCCGCCTCCGCTCTTCCGGAGAGCAGCTTCTCGAACAAAGAGGCTTGCAGCAACGCGTCCCCCGCTTCCGAACGAGGCTGGTCTTTCTCAAGCTGGTCGCGGATCAGCCTTAGGGCGCCCGTCAGCTCGTTCTCGTCGATCGGCTTGAGCAAATAATCCTGAACGCCGAATCGGACGGCTTGCTGGGCATATTTGAAATCGCCGTAGCCGCTGATGATGATGAACCGGATCGCCTTGCCGCCGCGCGACTGAACGGCTTGAATCAACTCGAGGCCGTCCAGGACGGGCATTCGAATGTCGGTAATGACGACGTCCGGCTGCACCCGCTCGATCAGCTCCAGGGCCTCTTCCCCGTCCTCCGCTTCCCCCGCTACCTCGAAACCGTATTTCTCCCATGGAATCAAGCCCATCAGTCCCCTTCGGGCGAACATCTCGTCGTCGACCAGAATGACTTTTCTCATGGCGGCGCCTCCCGTATTCCGATTGGTGCATGACCGTCGGAAGTTTAATGTAATCGCTTACATTTATAGAGCAAAGAATAGGTCGCTGGCATTTCGTTCATTTAGCCATATTCTAGTCTATCTCTCCCCCTTTTGCACTTTGGAAATTAAGGCACTTCCTTTGAGATCTATAGGACCGAATAAACGGAGAGACCGTCCGCGTCGGCGGAACGGCCTCTAGCCCGTTGCGTTTATTGTCCGGCCTTGACCGCTTTATCATGCTCCGCTGCGAACTGGTTCGGCGTGACGGCCCCGCCGAACAGCGCTTGGATTTGATTCAAGTGAACCTCGGCAGCGCCCGAGGCCATCTGGACGTCCGCAAACAAGGTAATGCTCGTGGCCTTGTTCACTTCGTTGAGCAGATCGGTGTACAGCTGCGGAAGCTGAACCTTCGTCGTGTCCACCTTCGTAGCCGGGATAACGCCTGCGCCCGTTACGGACACTTCCCCCCAGCGCTTCACGAAGAACTCGACGAATTTCTTCGCCTCCTCTTTGACCGGCGAATTCTCGGCGACGAATAGGCCGACGCCGGGTCCGCCTACCCAGCTGTCGATATTCCCTTTGCCGCCGGCAACGGTCGGGAATTTGAAGAAGCCGATGCTGTCGCGGAGCTGCTGCTCCACCTTCTGGTTGGTCGTGTAGTTCGGAAGCTCCCAGGTACCCATCAAATACATGGCGGCCTTGCCCTGAATGAATTGCTCCTTCACTTCATCGTTGGAGAGCCCGTTAAACCCTTCGTTAAAGGCGTTCATCCCGACCAGGTCTTGGATGAGCTTCGCCGACTCGGTAAGACCCGGATCCGCGAAGCTGGCTTCGCCCTTGAGCGCGTTCGCGAGTTTCTCCGCGCCGGCGATGCGGTCGGCCATGTACATGTACCATAAAGAACCCGTCCATCGGTCTTTGTTGCCGAGCGCGACCGGAACGACGCCATTGTCCTCAAGCGTCTTGACGACGTTCAGGAACTCGCCGTAGGTCGTCGGAACCCGCAAGCCGTATTGCTCGAAGATCTTCTTATTATAGTAGATCGGAGCGAGATTAAACTCGAGCGGCAGCGCGTACGTCTTCCCCTGGATGGAATAGGCTTCCGTCGTGCCGGCAACGAACGAGTCCTTAAGCTCGCCTTGCAGCAAATCGTCGAGCGGCGCGAACAGCTCGCCTCCGACGAAGGGCTGCAAGTAGCCGGCCGCCCAAGTCATGCCCACGTCCGGGAGCTCGTTGATAGCGGACAGCACTTTGATCTTGGCTTTGTATTGTTCGTTGTCGAGCACTTCTTGCTTAATGACCACGTTCGGATTCTCCGTTTGGTACTCGTCGATGATTTTATTGACGATCCGATATTGGCCTGCCGCCCCCGCCTGCGGGTACAGGTGCATCATGTTGATCGTTATCGTCCCGTCCGAAGCCTCGCCCAGATCGGGATTGTCGTTATCCGAAGGGTTTCCGCAACCGGTCGCAGCAAGGGCAAGGCTGGCTGCAAGCGCCAGCGATACCCGCATTTTTTTGTACACGTCCGCATCTCCCATCCCAACCTATGCTTAGGGCGCGTCCGGGAAGAAAGACGGAACTACTCTTTCACGCCGCCCAGCGCCACGCCGGCGATAATGTATCTAGACAGCAAGAAGTATATCACAAACAGCGGAAGCGCAGTCAGCGCCAGTCCCAAATAGATCGAGCCGAATTCCGTCTTGTAAATATCTCCGCGAAGCAAGCTGACCATAATCGGCAGCGTATACTTCTCCTTCTGCGTCAGCAGAATCAGAGGCATGAACAGGTTGTTCCAGCTCGCGACGAAGGCGAAGATGGCTTGCGTCGCGATGGCCGGCACCATGATCGGCATGATGATTCGATTGAAGGTAGAGAATTCTCCGGAGCCGTCGATCCGCGCCGCCTCCACGATCTCCAGCGACAGCGCCCCCAGCAGGTATTGACGCATGAAGAACACCATCGCCGGCGATGCGATCGCGGGCAGGATAAGCGGCAGGAAGCTGTTCGTCCAGTGCAACTGATACATGAACTGGTAGAAGCCGATCGCGCTTGCCTGAGCCGGAACCATCATGACGCACATGATGAACGTGAAGAATGGCTGGCGCCATTTCCAGTTGTACACGACCAGCCCGTAAGCGGTCAAGGACGAGAAGTAGACCGCGCACGCCGTCGAGAAGCCGGAGATGATCAGCGAGTTGAAGAACCCTTTAAGCGGATCGAAGCTTTTGCTCGTCAGCACGTCCCAGTTCGTCTTGAGGTGCGTCGACGGGAGCAGCGACAGGCCGCTCTGAATTTCGGGCGTAGAGCGAGTCGCGTTGACGAACATGATCCAGAACGGAAGGATGCTTAGCAGCGCCAGAAAGATACATACGATATAAATAATCGTCTTATTGATTCCGTGGGAGACGGATGCGTTACTCTGAAGCTTGGCCATGTCTTACGCCCCCCTTGCCGCCGCTTTAGCGGCTTTCTTCTGCTTCTTCATCTGCTTCTTCAACTTCGACGCGTCGCGATCGCGCATCAGATAGAAGAGCAGGGCGGACAGCACCGCCGCGATGACGAACATGATCATGCTGGCCGCTGCTGCCTTGTTATACATGTAGCTGCCCTTGAACGCTTGCCCGTAGATGAACACGGACGTGGTGAGCGTCGCATTATCCGGTCCTCCCGCCGGGGTGATGAACAGCTGCGGAATATCGAACATCTGCAAACCGCCGATCATGGACGTAATCAGGGTGTAAAGCATGATCGTCCGAAGGCTTGGCAGCGTGACGCGGAAGAACGTTTGGATGCCGTTCGCGCCGTCGATGGAAGCCGCTTCGAATAGGGCGGGGTTAATGCCCAGAACGCCCGCGACAAGAACGATCATCGTATTGCCGTACCACATCCAGAATTGGATGAAGCCCACGATGCCTCTAGCCGTCATTTTGTCCTGCAGGAAATTGATCGGCGAGTCGGACCAGCCCAGCGCATGAAACAAGCTGTTCACGGGCCCCATCGGATAGGCGAACAACGTGCTGAACAGAACGGCAATCGTGCTCGCCGTAATGATATTCGGCATATAGAGAAGAACTTTAAACGCGCCCGTTCCCTTGAGGTTAAGTCTCTTGTTGGTGAACCAAGCGGTGAGCAAAAGCGCGAGAATGATCTGAGGAATAAAGTTGATGATCCAGAGCAGCCCGGTGTTGAGGAGGGACTGTTGGAAGGAAGCGTTGTCGAACAGAAGATCCTTGAAGTTCTGGAACGGATTGTCCATGATATGGATCGGCTTCGGAATTAATCCCTTCATGTCGGTAAACCCGATGACCGCGGTATACAAGATCGGATAGAGCGAGAAAACCAAGAATACTAAAATAAAAGGAAGACTGAAAATATAACCGTACTTCGCGTAGCTTACTCCCTTGCGGCGCATGTTCTCTCACCCCGTTCAATTAGATAAAGAGGCGGGAAAACTCGCCCCGCCCCTTCGGCGCCTCATTACTCGCTTTCGATTCCGAGCTGGTCCTTGACGTTCTGCTTGAAGTCCTTGAGCGCGTCTTCGCGGCTCTTTTTGCCCGCGGCATACGACCGCACTTGATCGCGCCAGATTTGGTTGATCGATTCGTCGTATTGGGTCAGGTTCTTGCCGGTCGCGTTGGCGTTCGCCGGTACGAACACTTCGAACATGTTCTGTCCGCCGAGCAGTTCGACCGTGCCGTTAGACTTCGCCATGACGACGGAGGAAGCTACGCTGTCCTTCGTGCCTTGTTCTCCGTCCTTAAGCGTGCCGTTAGCCCAATAATTCTGGAGGCCCGTGTCGGAGGTATCGAGCGTAATCCACTTGATGAATTCGGCCACGACTTTCGCTTTGGCATCGTCCTTGGTAACGTCCTTGTTGGCGAGAACCCACGTGCCGCCCCAGAAGAATCCGGTCGTCGGCTCGGTCACGGCCCAGTCGCCGTTCGTGTCTTTGACCTGACCGTTCATGACGTAGTTGATCAACCAAGCAGGACCGAAGAATCCGAAGACCGGTTTCGCGCCGGAGCCGGACATGTCCGCGTACCAAGCTTCCTGCCAGTCTTGCGTGCCGTTGGAATACCCTTCGTCCGTCAGCTTCTTGGAATAGTCGAGGAACTGCTCGCGCTTCGGATCGATGTGAAGCTTGCCGTCCACGATCCAGCCCTTGTCGGAGCTGTTCTCGATCGGGTGCCAGATGTCCCCGTCGCCGGAAACGATCGCGTATCCCTTGTCCTTCAGCTTCGCGGCCGCATCGAAGAACTTATCCCAGCCCGGACCGACCGCGTCCTTGATCGTAGCGGGATCGTCCGTTCCGAATACTTCCTTGGCGATCGAGCGGCGATAGATGAACGAGCCGCCGGTCGCTTGGTAGCCGAGGCCTTTCAGGTTGCCGTCCAAAGTGCCGATGTCGACCGAATATTGGGCGATGCCCGCTTCCTTCACCATGTCGTCGGTAAGTCCCAGATCGGCGTAGTTCGCCGCGTAGCCGGAGGCGTCGCCTTGCGTATACTTGAGGACGAACGCCGATTCGGCCGCGTAAATGTCCGGCGCGTCCTTGCCGCCGGCAGCAAGCGCTTGGTCCAGAGCCGGCTGATAAGCTCCGTCCGTGGTCGCGATTACCGTGTTTTTGAATTCGACGTTCAAATCGGGGTGGGTTTGAATGAACTTGGCTTCCATGTTAGGAATTTCGTCCGTGAAGGCCCAGAGATTGATCGTGACTTTCTCTCCGGAGCCATTGGACGATACTTCGGAGGTGCTTGCGGATGCGCTCGCGCTAGCGCTTTCAGACGGGCTCGAACTTGCATCGTTGGACGAGTTCGAATTGCCGCCGCAGGCGCTGAGAGCGGAAGCCATAACGAGCGCGGTAGTGGTAACGGCTAGAATACGTTTCATTTCTTTTTCCTCCCCTTATGTGCTAGAACAGTTACTTTGTAACCGCTGTCAACATTCTAGCACCGCGCGACCCGCCGCATAAGGAATCGCTGATTGGGAGAAATTCCACTTTTATTTGATCGTTTCTTCCGGGTCCATCACCTGCTGGCGGTATTGGGAAGGACTGACGGACTCGCTGTCCTTGAACACTTTGATGAAGTATTTGGCCGTCTGGTAGCCCACCTTCTCCGCAATCTCCCAGATCGGCAGCCTGGTTTGGGCAAGGAGCTCCTTGGCGCGCTGAAGACGCCTTCTCGTCAGGTAATCGCTGAAGGTAATTCCCGTCTGTTCCTTGAACAGGACGCTGAAGTAGCTTGAATTCATGTGCAAATGCTCCGCGACCTGCTTCATGCCGATCGGATCCCCAAGATGCCCGTCGATATAAGAGATCGCGTCGCGAACATGCTGGCCGTACTTGGCCTCCTCCTGCCCCGCTTCCATCAGCTTCGGGTCCAGGAGCTTCTCCATACGCCCGATGCGAAGGCGGTTCTCTTCGAGCTCCAGCGCTTTCTCCACGGCTTGAATCAACTTCATCTTGTCCAGAGGCTTCAGCAGATATTCGACGACGCCAAGCTGAAGCGCCTTATGGGCATATTCGAACTCCGCATGTCCGGAGATCACGATCACGGTCGGCTTCGGAGCCGCTTGAGCCATTCTTTCGAGCATCTGCAGGCCTCCGAGCTCCGGCATGCGCACGTCGGTAATGATGAGATGCGCCGGATTCTCCTTCATCCATTCGAGAGCCTCGACTCCGCTGGCAGCGGTCTCGATCCGCATGCGGCCGGCCGACCAGGCTTCCAGCGTCTTCTTGATTCCTTGCCGCGTGCGCGGTTCATCGTCCACGATCAATAGCGTCTTCATCTCGTTCTGTCCTCTCCCCATGGTATCGTGATCTCGAAGCTGACCGACGTTCCCTCGCCGGGTATGCTGTCTATCTTTAATCGACTGGCCGAAGCCGCTTCGGATGTCTCCGGGAAGTACAGCTTCAGCCTTCGCTGCACGTTCGCGATGGCGACTCCCGTTCCTCTGGAGGCCGGGTCGGGGGAACGATTCTCGGCGGATCGAAGCAGTTTCGCCACCGTCTCCTCGTCCATGCCCGGCCCGTCATCCTTGACCTTCACGACGGCGTAGCCGGGGCGCTCGGCGGAGGCGAACACTTCGACGACGACCGAGCCGGGACCCAGCTTGCTCTCTACCCCGTGCAGGATCGCATTCTCGACGAGAGGCTGGATGAGCAGCTTCGGAATCGGCGCATTCTCCAGTCCGGGTTCGGCTTCGATACTCCAGCTCAGCCGATCGCCTAAGCGCATCGTCATGATCTGCAGGTAGCGCTCGGCATGCTCGAGCTCGTCCTTCACCGTGACCCACTCGTCGTCGTTGCCGTTCCTGCCGATGACGTACCGGAACAAGCCGGACATCGCCACGACGATGTTCGCCAGCTCCTCCTCTCCCTTGTCTTCAAGCGACCAATAGATCGCTTCCAACGTGTTGAACAGGAAATGCGGGTTGATCTGGGCTTGAAGCGCCTTCAATTCCGTGCGGCTCTGCGTGATCTCCTTCTCGTAGACGACCTGGATCAGCTCGTTCATATGCGTAACCATCTGATTGTACGTGTTGTTGAGCTCGCGGATCTCCAGCGAAGCGATCAGCGGCGACGGAGACGGATTCGGCTTAAGCCCGCCGAGCCTTGCCCCCCGCATCGTTCGCATCAGCTTCAGGATCGGCCGGGTCACGACGGTGGACAAGAACAAACTAAGCACGAGAAAAGCGACGGCTCCTATTCCGATCGAAACGAGAATCGCCGTTCGAAGGACCGAGATTCCTTCCGTCGTCGCTTGGATCCGGGTCAGCAGCACAAGCGACCAGCCGGTCGATGCCGAACTCTGCCGGACGGCCAGATACGGATCCCCGTTGATATTGACGGTACCGCCGCTCTGCCTAAGCACCGCGCTGGCATCTTCAATAGGCAGATCCGACGTTATCGTCTGGCCGTTGCTATCCGCGAGAAGCATGAATTCGCCGTTCGCGGAACCGTCGTCCTCCGCCGTCTCGTTCATCTCGAAGTAGCCGCGGTGGATATGTACGGCCACGTAGCCTCCCGCCGAATATCCTTGGTCGATCAGGCTTACCCTTCGGATCGCGAGCACGGTGTCCGGCTGCCTCGGATCGATGCCGACCCAGACGAGCCTTCCCTTCTTCCGGTCCGCGACTTCGATCCATTCCTTCGCCACCCGGCTGGGCAAGTCGATATCGTCGAGCGGGAAAAGACGGCGGTAATCGTTCGTGTACAGTTCAAGCGATTGGATTCCCGAAGAGTAGGCCATGTAACCGTTCGCAATTTGCAGCAAGGATTGCCTCTCGTTGAAGTTAGCCGGAACTCCGTTCGCTTCGCTTTGCAACAGCTTCTGAACGTAGGAGTTCGTCGCGATCTGCGTCGAGAGCGAATCGATCTGCTCCAGTAGGGCGTCGAGCCGGCCGTTCATCTGCACCGCCGTCTGCTGGATATGCTTCCCCGCGCTGCTCTTCAGGAGATCCGATACTTGCCCGTAAATGTAAACGCCTGCAAAAGCAAGAACCGCGATCATCGTGACCGTGAATCCGGCGAAGATCTGGTTCCTCAGCGTATTCATTCCGCCCCATCTGGACATTTTCTTCTCTCCACCGTTCGCCTTTATAGTCCGATTCGTCTACTTTATCACAAAACTTTACAAACCGACAGACAGCGGAAACTTCCAAGCCAAGAGCGGCAAAAAACTAAAATTTGTGGGTATAAAAACACTACATTGTAGGGTTGCTTCCCTCGCTATCCTTGATAAGATTAAAGAATGATTCAAAGTTAGCGCTTACACAATAGGGGAGGTTTACTGCTTGTCGAACCCATTAAAGCCAAACGAGCCGCTCGTCACCCACCTGTACACCGCGGATCCTTCCGCCCACGTGTTTGAAGGCAAACTTTACGTTTACCCTTCCCACGATCTCGATCACGAGATGGTTTCTAACGATAACGGCGACCAATACGACATGGAAGATTATCATATCCTCTCGTTGAACGAAGATCTGACGGAATGCGAGGATCACGGGGAGGTTCTTCACGTACGCGACGTGCCGTGGGCCTCCAAGCAAATGTGGGCGCCGGACGCGGCGTACCGGAACGGAAAGTATTATTTGTTCTTCCCCGCGCGCGACCACGACGGCATCTTCCGCTTGGGAGTCGCCACCTCGGATTCCCCTGCCGGACCGTTCAAGGCGGAGCCGAACTACATTCCGGGCAGCTTCAGCATCGATCCCGCCGTTCTGACCGACGACGACGGCAAGAGCTACGTATTCTTCGGCGGCCTGTGGGGCGGACAGCTCGAGAAGTGGCAGACCGGCGAATTCGTCGCCGACGCCGAAGGGCCCGACGCGGCCGCGCCCGCTCTCGGACCTCGCGTCGCGGAGCTCGCGGACGACATGCTCGGCTTCAAGGAATCGCCTCGCGAGATCTCCATCGTGGACGAGAACGGCAAGCCTCTCACGGCAGGCGACGAGGACAGAAGATACTTCGAAGGCCCTTGGGTTCACAAGTATAACGGCCTGTATTATTTGTCCTACTCGACGGGCTCGACCCACCGCATCGTCTATGCCACGAGCCGCGATCCTTATGGCCCTTACGAATACAAAGGCACGATCCTCACCCCGGTTATCGGATGGACGACGCACCATTCGATCGTGCAATACAAGGACAAGTGGTACCTGTTCTATCACGACAGCTCCCTGTCCGGCGGCGCCGACAACAAGCGGAGCGTCAAGTTCACGGAGCTGTTCTACGAGGAAGACGGATCGATCCGGACGATCGATCCGTATCCGGAACGCTCGTAATCATACACGGATCAGGCAAAAGACCGTATATTCCTCTTTGCAGGAATATACGGTCTTTTCGCCATGCGTTAGTTCCTATTTAAGAGGCGCCGTCACGTTATCAAGCCATAGCGAGCCGGCATAAGCGGCGCTAGAGGATGCCGTATTGATCGCCAGATACCGGATCGAACGGACATGCCCCAGATCGAAGGCCGTCTGCCCTGCCGCCAGATTGTCGAAACCGCCGGAGGTCGGATCTATCGAGACCGCCGCCGCCGTCGTTCCGAGCGAACCGGTGATATCCCAGCCCCTCGTGCTGCCGTTGCGGTCGACCAGGATGAATTGGAAAGACTTGCTTGCGTTGGCCGGCGAGGAAGACACTCGGGCATTGAACCCGATCGTCCGGTCGGTTAGACTGATCGGCACGAACCAGTCGCGGGATTGAAGCGTTACGCTGTTCCCCCATGCCGTCGTTCCGAGCAGATTCATGTCCAAGCGCAGCGTCCCCGTATCCGGACCGACGGAGCAGCTGTCGCCCGTCACTCCCGCCTGACAGAACCATAGGCTCGTTCCGGAGGAGAAATCGTCAATCAGGGGAGCCGGAGCCGGCAGCGACTGATTTGCAAGCAAATCGTCGAGCCACAGCGTTCCCATATAGCTCGGACTATTATCCGTCGTGTTCATGATGCGAATCTGCACGGACTTCACTTGATTCGGCTGGAAGCCGTCTTGCGCTCCGTCCCACCCCGGGTAGTATACGCCCCCGTTCGCCAAATCCAGCGAGAAGGTCGACCAGCTAGTCGTCAAGCCGGAGGTCAGGCTGAAGGCTAGCGCATCGTTGTTGTAATCGGTAAAGAGAACCTCGAAGGCTTTATCCGTGCCGGCCAAGCCGCTCGAGATTTTCGCTTGGAAGGTGACGTAGCCTTGGGTCAGGTCGACCGGCTGCAGCCACTCCCGCGACTGCAGCGTCACCCCGTTCACCCATGCCTTCGTGCCTTGGACCGTCAAGTCTATTTTGCCGGCGCCGCTATCGATGCCGAACGCCGCGGAGTCCGCTCCCGGCAACGGCAGAGCTTCCGTCTGTCCGCGAATGGTCTGCCAGTTGTCCGCCGTCGCGAAATCGTCGATGACATAAGGGCTTGGCGTCGGCATCGACTGGATATCCAGACCGCTGCCGAAGGCGCTCTCCGGCGGAATCGCCACTTCATCGAGCCAATCGTAGGCTGGAGCCAAATCCAAATTCTTGACGCCGATGGAGGGAATGAACGCATTCTCCCAGGCGTGATCGACGGCCGATTGCATGATCGCCTTCTGGGCCGCCGTCGTGTCTTTGGCGTAATCGAGAGCCATCGCATGGAAGTAGTTCGCCGTTGGTACCGGCTTCCCGGCGGAATCCCGCTGCACGGTTCCATCCGCGTTGTACTGGAAGCGGAGCTTGTTGATCTTCGACGTAATGCCGTTCGACCAGATTCTCTCGGAGCTGTCCGCAGGGTAGGCGTGGTAATCCTCGACGCTGCTGCCGTCCGGATTCTTCAGCGTCGAGCTTGCCCATGTACTTGTATAACTCTCAAGCATGACGCCGTCGATGGAACCGCTGACGTCGTTGCTTCCGCCGAGAAGATGGTATCCCCGGTTCATGATGACCTTCTTATCGGGATAGCTTGATTTAATCTGGCCAATCAGAGACGCCATCCCCGAAGCGGACGGTCGGAAGTCGATATTAAGCGCCGCGTTCACATAGGCCGACGTATCGACCGTATCGAGGAAGACGCCGTCGAAGCCTTCGGCATACAGAGCGGGCAGCCACTCGCTCAGCACCAGATTCTGAAAGACCGGCTTGCGAGCGTCAACGTAATAGCCGTGCCAATCCGGATTCTGAATCGGGTTGCCCGATGCGTCCAGGAAGTAAATATCGAGACGATTCCCGTTCTCATCCGTGAGCAGAGGAAGAGTCTCCCCGATCGACAGGTATCCGATGGCGAACAGGTCCGGGTTCGCCGTCTTCAGTTCGGCCAGCAGCTGCGAGGAGACGCGCTGCGGTTCCAGAATGACGGCATCGTAGGCCGCGAACTGCTGGATATCGATGTTCGCTTCTTCGGTATAGTTCACCAGATAATCGCGGATGTCGTTCCAATCCCCTTGCGACTCCGGAACGCTGGGGCCGCTCGGAAGCTCGGCCGTTGCCGGCGCGCTGGAAGCCGAACGGTTCCCCGCTGCGTCGAAGGCTTGAACGGCATAAGAATAGGTCGAGCCTTGCTGGACGGCCGTGTCCGTATAAGCGGTCGCCGAGGAGCTTCCGATCATCGCTCCGTCGCGATAAACGTCGTAGCCGACGACTCCGCTCTCGTCGAAGGAAGCGTTCCAGGAGAGCGGAACGGAGCCTGGCGTAACGGTGCCGACCGTCAGCCCCGTCGGAGCGCTCGGCGGATCCAGATCGACGTATTCGACCGCGAAGTAGTCGTCGGCGCTCGGCAGCCGGTCATACGCGCTGTCGTTGCGGATGAACGCCACTCCGACGTCCTGGCCTTCGGTTATGCCCAGCGAAACGAGCGGAACGCCGATCTCGATCGCGGAATCGGTCTTTACGATGTCGATGCCGCCCAGAGAGGACCATGACCATGCGTTGCGGCCCGTCCCCGTCGAAGGACCCGTATATTCGTAAAGAATGTCGTTCTCGACCATGTATTCCGCCCCCGTCGATTCGGTGGAGACGTTAAGGAAGCCGGAAGCGTGGTAGCCCGTCTCGTAATGGTCGTCGGCGTCGATAAAGAACTGGGATTTGACGTTTAAACCCGTGCCCGTTACGAGCGCGTAAAGGTTCGACGTGTCGTTCGTCACCTTCAGTTGGTAGACCGAGTTGGGCAGAGCGGAAGTCGCTTCGTACAGCTCCGGAATCCCGTTCCAATCCACCGCGTCTCCGTCGACCGAAACGGTTGAAGCGCTGGCGCCGAACGGGGCAATGCTTATGAAGAGGACCGCAATCAATAGCATCAATCGAATTGATTTCATTAATATTCCCCCCTGATAATAGGAAAGGCGAACCGAGAGCTCCCATCGATCCGTATACCCGCGTGCCGTCTCGAATTGGCCTTCCTTGATAATTGGGAATGGTTTCTCCATTCCTTGGTACCCGTTCTGGTTCGTTGCACGACCGTCAGTCAAAACGTTATTGAGCAATCCCGGTTCCCGTGCTGCAGTCACTTGATACCGGTCTTAACCACCTCCCCTCGGCGAAATATCGTTTAACCAAGAAGCAGATTCGGCTCCCTATTTGGCCGAGAGCGATAAAGGAACCGGCTCCGAGCAGCGAGAAGAGCGTTTGTCAGTCTTCTAAAAACACATGGTTTGCGGCAAATCAAACCAAATCTTTCTCCTGTCATCTAAAAATGCAGTGAACGGCAGTTGAGAAACGATCGTTAGGAAACCTGCATACGAATCCGTCGATTCATTTGTACTTGGGATACGGATTGTCATTTTCCTGAATGATAAATGTCAACTAACCTCACATTTTTGCGCCAATCTTTATCCAAATATTACTGCCTATTTGCATTTATGGCAATATAATTTCATAATATTCTCTCTATTTATTGCGCCAAATTTCATTTGTTCTTTCAATCCAACGTATATTAAGCAAAAAAAAGAAGACACAGCTGCATGCCGCCGGTCTTCTTCGTATGGTTGCGACCGCGGTAAATCCAACCAGCCTCTGGGATTCTGCAAACAGCGCGGCACGAGTTTATTCGGTGTTAGGGCTTCCGATACGCGACATTCTCGCCTTGTTGGGATGCAGCCTCGCTGCCAGACCGCCTATGCCTGCGTCTCCTAATCATGGCTTGCGTCCGAACAGAACCGTACGAGCACCGACAAACGCACGAAACCCCCGCAGCCAAGCCGCGGGGGTTCAACATTAGGGCGCCGTTTCGCTAAGGGAAACGTAATTCTTTGTCACGATGTCCGCCTGAGCCTCCTGAGCAAGCTTCTCCAGGTATTGCTCGAACTTCAGGTGAAGCGCCTCCGCGCGGAGCTGCGCTTCGACGCTCTCGAGCGGAACCGAATACCCGGCCTCTCTCTTCAAGAGCCGAATGATCGAGAAGCCGCTGCCCGTGTCCAGGGCCGGGGAATACTCGCCTTCCTTCAGCCGCGTCGCCGCTTGCTTCAATAGCGCTTCCGCTTGAAGCGGCGACTCCGGCTCGCCTTCGATAAACGAATGCTCCCTCGGTTCCCCGTCCGCATGCCTTGCCGCGGCTTCCGGGAACGACATTCCGGCCTCCAGCAAGCCAAGGATCGTTGCGCTCTTCTCCTTCGCCTTCTCCTTCTCTCCGTCGGGGTACGGAATGGACAGCTCCTCGAAGATCACCCGCGTCCGGTTCGCGTATTCGGCGGCATGGCCGAAATAAACCTGCCTCAGCTCCTCATCGGAGACGGTCAGCTCCTCTTTGCCCAAGAGCTCCTCCAGCTTCAGCTTTAAGTTGCTCAGATAATAGAAGTAGTATTGGCTAAGCTCGTAACGCCCCAAGCCGAATACCGCCTTGTTCCTCTTGATGCTTTGCTCCCTGCTTGCGTTATTCTCCTCCCATTCCTTTTCGATATCTTCGAAAGAAGCCGACTCGGCCAGCCCTTTCTCCTGCGCAAATAACAGCAGAACCTTGCCTCGCACGGCCTCTTCCAACGCTTGCTTCTTCAGCCGGTTCAGCGGGGTCTCGCCTCCATACTCGGTCGTCCAATACTTCTCCGAATCCTCCGCTTGATAGGCGACGCTGAAGTAGTTCGTCACCGCTCCCTTTTCCTTATCCATGTACAAGCGGAATTCCGGCTCGGCGACAGGCTCCCCGTTCACCTGGACTATGACCGGCTCCGCCTTGCTGCCGGAAGGCGAAATAGCCGCCGTCACGAGGACGGCAGCTCCCGCCAATGCGATAATCGCGGCGCCGATAATTGCCATCGAGCGCTTACCCAGATTGCTCCCTCGTCTCCTCATAAGCGACCTCCGTTCGGAATACGCCTACTTCCTTCAACGTCGGGCACCAGCGCGACTCCAGGATCCGAATTCGGATCCGCCTGGCGCGAATCGGATCGAAACGGCAAATCTTTTTGTATCCGACGACTTCGCCTTCGTAGAAAGGCAGCCACTCGCCCCCCGCTTCCCGTTCCAACCGGAACCGCTCGATCCGCTGGCCTTCCCGGATATACTCGCCCAGAACGATCCGGTCGAAAAGCTTCTCGCTTCCCAGATCCAGCTCGATCGCCGCTTGCTCGCTTCCATGAGGAGCGCTCCAATACGTGTCGCTCCGGCCGTCGACGAGCTTGTCGGGGGAATGGTCCGCATCCAAGGATTCATCGGCGCTGACTTGAGCTTCAGCCGCCAGATTATATCGATACCTTGCCCTTAACCGATTTCCAAGCTCCTTCAGCCGTTCCGCGTCCGTCTCGTGGATCAAGCCTCGAAGGTCCGGCGGCAGGTTCAGGAGGAACGTCGAGTTGCCGCCTACCGTGCGCTCGTACAGATCGATCAGCTCCTCCGTCGACTTCACGCGGGAATCCTCGCTTGCGTGATAGAACCAGCCCGGCCGGATCGACGTGTTCACTTCGGCCGGATACCAGATAACCTCGTCCGTCCGATCGAGCACCGCCCGGCTTCCCAGGTCTTCGTCTCCCGAACCGGCCCTGCGCGCGAATTCGGGATCGTCCTCCTGCTGCGACTCGGACTGAATTTTCTCGTTGTCTCGCATGCTCGCGGGAACGACGCTCCATTCGTTGCGCCTGGTATGTCCCGCTTCGTTGCCGCACCAGCGAACGTCCGGGCCGCAGACCGAGATGACCGCGTTCGGCTGAAGCTCGCGAATGACGAGATAATAAGCGTCCCAGTCGTACGCCTGCCGCTTGCCGTTCGGCCCTTCTCCGCAAGCGCCGTCGAACCAGACGCAGAACAGCTCTCCGTACCCGGTCAGCAGCTCCTTCAATTGCTCGACGAAGAAGGAGTTATAGCGGTCCGAATCTCCGTACGACGGTTCATGGCGATCCCACGGCGACAAGTAAATGCCGAACTTAAGACCCGCAGCGCGGCACGCGTCCGCGACTTCGCGAACCAAGTCCCCTTGGCCGTCCCTCCACGGACTGTTCCGCACGGTGTGCGGGGTCTGCCGGCTCGGCCACAAGCAGAAGCCGTCATGGTGCTTGCAGGTCAGAATGACCGCCTTCATGCCGCCCGACTTGCATACTTCGATCCATTGAGACGCATCCAGCTCGGCGGGGTTGAACACTTCCGGCTTCTCTTCCCCCGTCCCCCACTCCCGATCCGTAAACGTATTGACGGTAAAATGAATAAAGGCGTAGAACTCGAGCTCCTGCCATGCCAGCTGTCTATCCGAAGGAGCGACCCGCGCCGCTTCCCCAATCGTTACGCCCATTCTAATCCTCCTCTGCATTCGCCGCGCCGATCACCCGAGATCGGGCGTATCCGTCGACAATACGACCGGATCTTGCGTGCCATGAAGCTCGAAAACGATCAGCTCGTTGATGCCCTTCTTGAGCAAAGGGGCGGGAACGTACAAGGTCCGCGTCGGTCCCGCGTTCCAGTAACGGCCGAGATGGAAGCCGTTCAAGAAGACGTTGCCTTTCGTCCATCCGTCCAACCTCAGGAACGTATCGGCGGCCTCCTCCGCCTCGAATACTCCTTGATAAAAGGCGGGTCCGGAAGCCGCCGAGATTTCCGAATGACCTGCACTATCCGCCCCCGTTTCCCCTTCGGCCGCAGACGTAAATTCCAGCCCTTCCAAAGACTCCATCGGAAGCGGATAGATCGTCCAGCCATGAATGAACTGGTTATCCAGGCGAACTCCCTCCGTAATCCCCTTAGGATCCCTTAGGAGCGGACCGTAGTTGACCCGGCCCATGTTCTCCACGAGGATATCCAGACGAACGCCCTCCGCCGGAACCTCAAGCGGCAGCGCAGCCGGGTTCCAGCGCTCGACGACTCCGACGTACCGGCCGTCCGCGAACACGAGCGCCCGGTCTCTTACTTCTTGAATCGTCAGGCTCATGCCGCTTGTGGGACCGGTCACCCGAGCGGAATAGAGAATGTAGCCGTACGCTTGCCCCAGCCTCTCCATCGGCTCCGGGTTCGCCCGGCTTATCGGCGCGGACAGCGCTTCAAGCTGCTCCAGCAGCAGCGCTCTTCGCTTCAGCTTGACCGGGCCGTAGGAACGCCGGGCGATCGGCTCCGGCAGCACCAGCGGAGGAAGCTCGAAGTGCCGCTCCAGCACCTCGCGCACCGCGAAGAACTTGGCCGTCGGCTCGCCGGACTCGCCGAGCAAGGTATCGTAATCGTAGCTGTTCACCGTGGGCTCGTAGCGCTTGATATGATTGGCCCCGTTCAGGAAGCCGAAGTTCGTCCCTCCGTGGAACATATAGAAGTTGACCGAAGCGCCTTCCTTCAGCAGCTCGTCGAGCGCGTCCGCGACTTCCCCGGCGGGGCGCGTCTGATGCTCCTCCATCCAATGGTCGAACCAGCCGTTCCAGAACTCCATGCACATGAGCGGTCCTTCCGGCCGGTATTCGCGCAGCTTGCGGAACGCTCCCGCCGGGTCCGAGCCGAAGTTGACGGTGGCCAGCACGCCGTCGATCGTCCCCCCTTGCAGCATGTGATCCTCGGGTCCGTCCGACGTGAACAGCAGGACGTCCATCCCTCGGCGAACCATCGCCTCCCGCAAGTATTCCAAGTAGGCCTTGTCGCTGCCGTAGCTCCCGTATTCGTTCTCGACCTGCATCGCGACGATCGGGCCGCCGCTTGTGCAGAGCAGCGGCTTCAGCCTCGGAAGCAGCTCGTCGTAATAATCGTCGACATGACGCAGATAAGCCGGGTCGCAGCTTCGCAGCCGGACATTCGCGTCTTCTAGCAGCCAGGCCGGCAGCCCTCCGAATTCCCACTCCGCGCAGATATAAGGGCTAGGCCGCACGATGACGTGCAACCCCAGCTCTCCCGCCAGCCTCGCGAAGCTCTCCAGGTCGGCCATTCCCTCGAACCGAAACTCGCCTTTGCGCGGTTCATGGACATTCCAAGGCACGTAAGTCTCCACCGTATTGAAGCCGCAAGCCTTCAGCTTAAGCAGCCTATCCTTCCAATAATCCGGCACGACCCGGAAGTAATGAATCGCGCCGGACAGAATACGCAGGGGCTTCCCCTCATACCGAAACTGATCTCCGCTAATGTCGAACGTTGCCACGATGTCTCCCCTTTTCCCCCGTCGTCTATTCTAATCCTTCGACTCCTTACCCCTTAACTCCTCCCAGCATCATTCCGTCGGTCAGCTTGCGCTGCAGCAGCGCGTACACGGCGATAGTCGGCGCAAGGACGATAACGAGCCCGGCGAACAGCGAACCCCAATCGGTCGCGTACTGCTGGATCTGCATCAGGTTCGAGAGGCCTACGGGAATCGTTTTCTTGGCGTCGCTCGTCAGGAACGTCATCGCCAGCACGTACTCGTTCCAGAAATCGAAGAAACCGAACACGATCAAGGTGATAATTCCCGGTCTCGCCATCGGAATGATAACCCGTACAAGCGTGCCGAAGTAGCCGCAGCCGTCGATCATCGCCGCCTCCTCGTAATCGTGCGGAATCGACTTCATGAAGCCCGTCAACAGGAAAATCGAGAACGGAAGGCTGCCGGTCGCGTAAACCGCGCTGAGCCAGAACCGATTGTCGAGCATGCGCAGGTCGTTCATCAGGATAAAAAGCGGAACGATAATGTAGACGCCCCCGATAAAAAGCCCCGCCATGTAAAAGTTCGTAAAAAACGAGCGTCCCCGGAACCTCATGCGTCCAAGCACATACGCGGATGGAACGGCGGCCGCCAGCAGAAGCGCCATCGACAGCAGAACGACCGCCACCGAGTTGAGCATGTAATCGCCGATACGGGCCGTGGCGAACGCATGAACGTAATTGCTCCATTCGAAGCCGCTTGGCAGCCTCCAGGGATTGTCCATGATTTCGGTATTCGTTTTGATCGAAGCCAGAATGTTCCAGAGCAGAGGGTACACGACCGCGGCAGCTTGAGCGAGAAGGAAGAGACGCAGCAGCGTCCGTCCGATCCCCGTTTTGATAGCCGTCATGCTATTCCGTCCCCCTCTCCGTCAGCTTGTTGCTCAGCAAGGCAAGCAGCATGGACACGATAAAGATAAACACGCCGATCGCCATCGCGTAGCCGAAGTTGGAGTTCGTGAACGCTTGGCCGTACAAGTAAGTCATGACGACCTCCGAATGCCGGTCGGGACCTCCCGCGGTCATGATCGACACGATAATGAAGCTGATGCTGAGTACGCCGTTGATGCTGAAGATGATCGTCACCCGGATGATCTCCCAGAGCATCGGGACCGTGATTCGCCGGAATTGCTGAAGCTTGGTCGCCCCGTCGAGCTCCGCCGCTTCGTACAGCTCGGGAGAGATGGCGTCGATCCCGGCCATGTACATGACCATGTAATAGCCGGCCGCCTGCCAGATCAGCGTGACCGCAAGCGCCCACAGCACCGTCCGTTGATCCCCGAGCCAAGGCAGCGCCCAATCGCCCAATCCGACCGCTTCGAGACCCGAATTGAGGAAGCCCATCGTCGGATGGTAAATGAACGACCAGAGGATCGCGATGACGACGAACGACAGAATGCTCGGGAAGAAGAAAACGGTCCGGTAGAAGGAGCGTTCCTTCAGCTTGGATTTGGTCAGGATCGAGGCGTTGATCAGCGCGATCAGCAGCGTTAGAACGGGGATGATCAGCATCAGGAATCCCGTATTGCGGAGGGCGAGCAGGAACGTGTCGTCCCGGAACATGTCCTTGAAGTTGCCCAGACCGACGAATTTGGGCTTGTCGCCGAGTCCGGTCCATAGGTAAAGCGATTTGTGGAAAATCTGGATCGTCGGATACACCTTGAACAGAGAAAATAAGAGAAGCCCCGGCAGCAGGCAGGCTGCGATAAAAAGCTTGCGTCTCGTGTTCATCTTCATCCTCATGGCGGTGCCTATGCCCCTCTCGGTAAGATGATCTCATTATAGGTTCGAAGGGCTGCCGGCCAAATAAACAAAAAACCGGATGTTCATGGAGGATTTTAAGCGGCGGAGCGGTCGGTCCTAAAGCCAATCGGCGCCAAGCCATCGGCATCTTAAAATCGTACAGGTCGACGCGGTGCCGGGAGAGCGGGATGAGACCGCCGCCTAACGAAATTCGTCCGGCGGCGGCTGGCGCCATTACGTATAGAGGCCGATCTCGGCTAGCTGAAGCTGCGCGGCGCCGCCGTTCGCCGTCACGTTGAACCGATAGTAGGAGTAAGCGGTCGTGTTGGCGAAGGTGTACGTCTTCGTCAGGAACCGGCTGGCGAACGTCTCGTTCGTCCGGGTGTCGAGCGTCGTCCACGTCGTGCCGTTGTTCGAGCCTTGCAGCGTCCAATTCTTCGGGTCGCGCGTCGGAACGTCGTTCGCCGAGGTCACCTTGTAGGAGGTGACGGCATGGGAGACGCCGGTCGCGAACTTGTACTGAATCCAGCCCGTGCTCGTCGTGATGAGCCACTTGGTCGACGTGTTGCCGTCGAACGCCTTCTCCTTCTCTTCGCCGGACGGGCTGCTCGTCGAGCTGGCGGTGACGGTGCCTCCGACGGCAACCGATACCGGCCCCGTCGGGCCTCCGGTTACCGTAGACTCGAACGCCCCGATGTCCGGCGCGCTGCCGTTGAACAACGCGTTGCCGTAGAAATCCTTCGTGCCCAGCTGCGGAACGTTGAGTCCCGCGTTGATCAGCGGCGATGTCGACTGCAGCTTGTAGCCGTCCCACACGGTCGCGCCGCTCGTGAAGCCGTTCGCTCCCGCCGTCGGGGCCTGCCCGGGGTTGACCATCTGCGGCGGCGAGATGACTTTGGCCGGATCGCTCGGCTCGCCCGCGGCATGGCTGCCGGCCGTCACGTAGAACGCGTTGTTGCGGAACACCGCCGTTCCGTAAGCCGTCGGGCCGCTCGCCCAGAAGGACGACGACGGCGTGCCTTTGTCATAGAACACGTTGTTGTAGAAGTAATAGGGCACGCTCTTGAAGTAGGTAGAGGCCAGATTCGCGTTGGAATTGGTGAACTTCGTGACGGACCCGTTGTAGATGAACACGTTGTTGAGGAAGTACGCGGCCGACGTATCGACGTCGAACCAACCGAACTTGATCAGGTAGGCGGCATTGTCGTCGCTGATGTTGTACCGGGCGATGTTGTTGCTGCTGCGGCCGAGGTACGACATCCAGCCCATCGGATTGTTGTGCGTATAGTTGAATTGATAGACGATGTTCGTGTTGGGGGAGTCGAAGTCGAAAGCCGTTCCGTCCCCGTTGTTGGCTCCCGTCGTCGTCGGACCGCCGTATACCTCGTTGTTCTGAAAGGTGACGTTGGTCGACTTCCACGGATAGATGCCGGCGCTCTCGGCGTTGTAGCGCTTCGACCAGCCGTCCACGACGTTGTATTCGACGACGGCGTTCATCGCGTCGCAGATGTCGATCGCGCCTTGGCCGATGTTGCGCATGTAGTTATGGCCGATATAGATGTTGGTCTGCCACAGGTTGTACGGGCCGATCTCGTCCTGGAACGCCGTCGTCGTCGTGTAGTTGAAGTTGGCGATGGCGAGCAGGTCGACCTTCTCGATCGTGTTGTTCTCGATCCGGACGTCGTTGAAGGTCATGTTGGCCTTAAGCGCCCCGATGACGTAGAACATGATGCCGCCGTTAAACGAAGCGTTCCCGTATTGGTTCGGCCATTGGTTCGGGCTGTCGACATCGTGGATGTAATTGTCGTGGATGTAGATGTGGTCCATGACCGTATCGCCGCCGGCCGGAACCTGGTTCGTGTCGAGCACGACCAGGATGCCGTCGCGAATGTTGGACGGCTTGCCGTTCGAGTAAGTAACCGTCGTCAGGTCGACGTTGAAGTTATCGTCGTTGGTCACCTCGAGGTTGCTGATCTCCCAATACTCCTGGTTCCGCAGCATGACGGCCCCTGTCGCTTGATAATCCCGGGCCGCGCCGCCGCCGTTGATGATCGGGAGCGCCGTGCCGCCGTACTTATCGATCTTGATCGGCGAGCCAGCCGCGCCGGACCCCTTGGGCCATAGCTGGCCGTTCCACGATCCTCCCGACTTGAACAGGATCTGGTCGCCGGGCTGGAACGTCGTCGCGTTTACCTTGGCGAGCGACTTCCAAGGCGCGCTCTCCGACGTGCCGTTATTCGTGTCCGATCCCGCCGCAGAGTCGACGTAATAGGTCGTTCCGGCGGCATCCGCCGTCGGCGCCGTTCCGATTCCGATCAGCAAGCCGAACAGCAGCGCCATCGATAATAGTCCGCTTATTCTTCTTGTCATCATTAAACCTCCCATATTCATCATGAAGGAAGAGATCGGATGAGATACGAAATTGTCCTGGTTAAACTTGGTAAGTTGGGATTGTGACTTCACCCGTTAGGAAGCCGCTGTCTTATCACCTCGCTTTACTTGCTGGAAGTTGACCTCCTGCTCTCGACTCCACCTCCTCTGGAATGGGAGCAACCGAGTCGACTGCTCCGCCCTCTTATTATGGTAGCGTTTACACATCCCTCGAATAAAGGAAAACCTGCCGATGTCCACTCCTGCGGCAGGTTTCCACGGTTTGTAAATTTTCGTTTACGGGCTTACTGCGCCCCGCTGGCTTCCAGCTCTTGCTTGATCTCGCTATACACTTTGTACAGCTTCTCGCTGTACGCATCCAGCGTCAGTTGCTTGCTCATGATCGAGGAGATCGGCTTGTAAACCTCGTCGCTCGGGTTGTACTTGCTTCCCTTCGCCACCGGCTTAAACGAACCGCTCACGGCCATCATGCCGCTGTCCACTGCTTTGTAGATATTGTAGGTCGTCTCCGAGAGGAACTCCTTGGCCAGGTCCGGAGCTCCGGTGACCGCGAGGACGCCCTTGGCTTTCTCGGCGTTCAGCTTGATGCTCTTCTCGCTATACAGGTATTGCAGGAACGCCTTGGCCAGCTCCGGGTTCTTCGCCTTGGCCGGAATGACCATCTGCTCCACGCTCGTGAGCGCCATCACTTGGCCGCCCGCATCGAGAGCCGGCACGCCCAAGAAGCCGAACTGGAACCCTTCTTCGCGAGGCGCGTCCTTCATCTCGTCCTCGAACCAGGTGCCGTTCGGGATGAACATCGCCTTGCCTTGCAGGAAGGCGGTTTGCGATTGCGTATGGTTAAGGGCGACGGTCCCCTTCATCAGAGCGTTGTCGTCCGTCGCGATTCTCTCCAGCAAGCCCCATACCTTCTTGTAGACGTCGCTCTTCCAGAATTCCGGATCGTAATTGAAGAATTGATCCAGTGCGGCTTGGCCGCCCGCACCGTAGATGGCGGGAACGATCATCTCCTCCAGGTAGCCGGGATACAGCCCTTGGTAAGTGAACAGCGCCCGGCCGTTCTCCTTGGCGACCGCCGCGCTCGCGAACAGCTCCTCCCACGTCTTCGGCGTCGCGATTCCCTTGCCGTCGAACAGCGCCTTGTTGTACCACAGCCCCATCACTCCGAAGTTGTAAGGAGCAAGATAGATTTTCCCGTCTCCGTAAGGAGAGTTCGATCGGGCTTCCAGGACGCCGGGCAGAATCTTGTTCTTGAGCGGCGTTCCGTCCGCTCCCGCCCCTTCGAATACGTCCGTCAAATCGAGAAGCGCTTTATCCTTGATAAGGCCGTCCAGGATCGGCGTATTGTCGCTGCCCGCGATGTACATGAAGTCCGGCGGGTTGCCGGCGACGATCTTCGGCCGAACGAGCTCGGCGATCTTGGGGCTTGCCGTGATGTTGATCTTGGTGCCGGGGTAATCCTTCATGAACTCCTCGGCGACGCTATCCCAGTATTCCCGGCCGTAGCCGCCCTGGAACACCGCGATGTTCAGCTCCGGGTTGTCGAACGTCTTCGCTGGCTCCGATTCGCTCGGCGAAGGAGAAGCGGCCGATGGCGATGCCTCCGAAGGAGAGGGAGAGGTCGAAGCGGATTCGGAAGCGGAAGGAGTTGGGCCAGAAGCGTTGTTGTCGTTGCCGTTGCCGCACCCGGCCATGAACAGTGCCGATACGGTCAAGACGGAAGCGACGGCGGACCATTTCTTTGGTTTGATCAATCGGATGACCCCTTTCGGTTGATTGATTTCATTATAGGACCCAAGGGGCGCGGGCCAAATGAACAATTAAAAGGATGTTCATGGACGATTTTACGCTCGCGTTCGCGGGAAAACGCCGCCTTTCCTTTTCCTCCGGCGAACCTATCTCTTTTATCTACGGCATCTTAAAATCGTCCATCTTCTCCTGTCTCTTCTTCACGTTCTTGGGAGCGATGCCGAAGCGCTTCTTGAACAGGCGGTTGAAATAGAACGGGTCCGGAATGCCCACCTCGATCGCCGCTTGTTTGATAAGGTATTTGCCGGAGGCGAGCAGCTCGTACGCCCGGGCCATTCGGATCTCGTTCAGCCGGGTCAGGATGCTGGTGCCCGTCTCGGCTTTGAACACTTGGCACAGGTACGGCTCCGACAAGCCGACATGGCTGGCCACCTCCGAGATGAAGATCCGTTCCGCGAAGTGCTTCTCCAGGTACGAGATAGCCTGGCGAACCTCCTCCCGGGTCGCCGGCAGAGCGGCCGTCTTCTCCAGCAGACCCATGACCTCTTCGGACAGCTCCCGGATCAGAAGCATCAGTTGCGAGTCGGATTCCGCCGCCTCCGCCCTCTCGATCCAAGGCTTCTCGTTCCACGTCAGCCCCTCGCCGAGGATCGGAGCGTTGGCCACTCCCCAGATGCCGCCGGCGATGGCCCGTTTGAGAACGTAAGGACGAATCGAGAACTTAGCCGCCGCTTCCACGAGGAGGAGGGCGCTCTCCATCCACAGCTCGATCGCGAACCCGCTCGTTCTGCGCAGAGTATCTCGCAGCTTCGTCTCGGCTTCCCGGAAGCCTTCGTGCCCGTCAGCGACCGTCACCTCATTGGAACAGAAGCCTTCCTGACGGGACGAATAGAAGCGCAGCTGATCCGCTTGCCTGCAGAGCCGCAGCTGTTCCAGCAGCTTCTCGCCGCCGGTTGCGGGCTCCCCGTAGATAACGTTGGCATCCAGGTTGTAGTACATCTTCGAGAGCCGAATCATTCGCCGGGCGGCTTCCTCCGGCTCGATCGATCGGCTCGGGCAGGCAACCACCAGCAAGAAGCGGCGCGGGGAAGCGGTTACGACGAACAAGTCGCGATGACCCGGGAACAAGCCGTCCGCCAGCTTAAGCAATGTCTCGCGATGATTGACCGCTGAGCACTCGGCCTTATCGTTCTCTTGCAAATAATAATAGAACGGATAGCAGCACGCTCCCGCGCGCGCCGCGAAATAAGCCGCAAGCTCCTCCTCCTCGCTCGGATCCGGATGCTCACCGCTCGACTCCATCTGCTGCAGTATCCGATTCATGCGGGCCGTCCAATCGGGATCGGCCATTAAATCCCGAGTTCCCGCCGCTTCGCGCGCTTCCCTCCTTCCTCCCGAGCCATCCGGCGCTTCAGCCTGTGTCCGGGCTCGGCCATTCGGCGCGTAGGCCCGCTTTTCGTCGAGCTTGCTCGCCATCTCCTCGAGTACCTGCATGAACTGCTCCGACTTCAGCGTCAGCTTGAGCATATAGTCGTGGGCTCCGCGCTTGAGCGCCTCGCGCACCAGATCGAAATCGTTGTAATTGCTCAGAACAAGCACTTCCCCCGCGAAGCCGCCCGACTGCAGCTGCTTGATCAGCTCCAAGCCGTCCATCTCGTTCATCTTCATATCCGTGATGACGATATCGGCGCCAAGCCGGTTCACGAGCTCCAGGGCGGCGACTCCGTTCGCGGCCGATCCCGCATACTCGAACCGGCTGCCTTCCCACCGGATCAACGACCGCACCGCGTGCCGGACGATCATCTCGTCATCCACGATAACGACTTTATACATGCTCCGATCCTCCTCCCTCATCTTCCTTTATCCGAATCGGCAGCCGGATTACCGTCTCCGTTCCTACGGAGAGCCGGCTGCGGGTCTCCATCCCGTATCCAGGCCCGACGTGCAGGCGAATTCTCTCTTCGACGTTCGCCATTCCGATGCCGGACAGCTTGTCATGCGAGTAGCGGCGGGGACGTTCGTTCATGTCGAAGCCCTTGCCGTCGTCGATGATCGCGAGGCGAAGAGTTTCCCCCTCTTCCCGAGTCGCTTCGATGCGGATGTTGACGACTCGCCCTTCCTCGCCTCCCGCGTGAAGAATCGAATTCTCGACGATCGGCTGAAGGATAAAACGGGGCACCAGGCAGTCGTTTAATCTCTCGTCGCCTAGCCGGCAGTAGAGATGGAAAGAATCCCCGTAGCGAATGCGTTGGATGACGGAATAGTGCAGGACGTTCTCGATCTCCTTCCGAAGCGGAATTATCTCCTCCTGATCGAGAATCGTGTTGCGCAGCAGCTCCGACAGGGAAGCGATCCCTTGCTCTACCGCTTGATTGCCGCTCATCATGGCGCTCCACTTCAAGGAATTCAACGTATTGAACAGGAAGTGCGGATTGATCTGGGCTTGAAGCATGTTCAGCTCCGCGTCCCTCTTCTCCTTCTGTTCGACTTCGACTTGATAGATCAGCTGCTTCAGTCTCTCGACCATCTGATCGATCGTCTCGGCCAGCTTGCCCATCTCGTCCGGATTCGTGCTCCCGAGCCTGGCATCCAGCTGGCCGATCTTGATCTGGGCGGCATACTGCAGAAGGTCCCTCATCGGGTGGCTGATGCTTCGATAGATCCATAGGGCGACGAATGCGGACAAGAGCAGGATCAAGAAGCTTATGTACAGGAGATTGCCCCTCATCTCCGACAGCTCCGAGATGATGGAGGCATGCGGGACCAGTCCGATCATGTACCAGTCCGCCGACCGCATGTAGAAGCTCGTCACGAGCGTTTTGCGGCCGTCGATTCGGGTATAGAAGGAAGTGTTCGGAGGATGCTGGCCGATGACGTCGAACACCTCCTGCTGCATGTACGTACTGCCGCGCGAGATCGACGAAGTGCCCGAAGAGACGACGGTTCCGTTCTTGTCGGCAATGTACAGCCGGCTGCCCGATCCCAAGCTGACGTGCTCGTAGGTGTTGCGGGAGAACACCTTCTCGTCGATGACGATGATCAAGTAACCAAGCTGCCGATTCAGGTTATCCTCCGAGTAAATGATCCGGCCGAGCGCGATTTTGTCGGAATCTCGGTTGGAGCGCAGGTAGGTCCACTTCGCGTTGCCGCTGGATGCCTCTACTCCCGACAGCGAATCGGCCAGTTGATTGTTCGGGTACCACTCGAAGCCGAGGTCGAAGAACGTCTCTCCCTCGTTCGTGAGGATGACGACGTTGGATAGGTTGCTTAAGCGGAAAACCTGTTCGCCAAGGTCGTCCTTGATCTCCGTCTGAAGCTCGTTGCTCTCGTAATCCGTCATTTCGTCGTAACGGCGAAGCCCGCTCTGAATGAGCGGATGGATAATGATCGACTCGCTGAGCGTCTCGTATTGCGCGAGCTCCCGGGAAGCGTTGACGGCCGATTCCGACAAAATCTGAAGAAAGGAAGCGCTTAATTTATTCGAGATGGAAGCCTCGTAGCGGAGGTTCGAGTAGACGGCTACGAGGAGTACGGGCAAGAGCGAAGTGATGAGAAAAGCGATCAGGAGCCTGTTCTTGATGGAGAGCCTGCGTAGGAGAGGCGAATGGGGTTTGAGCTTGGGCGACAGGCCGGCGAGCATCTTCGATCCCTCCCCACGTCTAGTGGCTATAAATCTTGAGAAAGCCGAATCATATCCAACACTTGAATGCCATTTTCGAATATCTCTTCGTCGTAATGCCTAACGAAAAAGTCTCGGTCTACTCCGGTTATGCGAAAGCCGCACTTCTGATAAAGGGCCAGCTGCCCCACGCCGGAATTCCCCGTACCGACTTCGATCGTCTTAAACCCCATCTCTGCGGCAATCTGGATGGCATGCTTCACTAACCGTTTGCCGTTTCCTTTGCCTTGATGCCGTTCATCGACGGCTACATTGACTAACTCAACGGTATCGGGTCTAGTCGGCAACAAGACATAGACGCCTATGATTTGATCATTCAGGGAGCCGATGAAGCAATATCCTCTTCGGAGATACTCTTCAACAAGCTTCCGCGATGGATCCGCCAGCAAGAGCAGATCAAGCGGCGGTTTTTCATTAGAGTTCAACTTTCGGATTTGCAATTTTACTCACCTCGTTCTATCTATCTTCTATCTAACGTTTCGCCGCAGCGATTCCTACTGAACGATCCTTATTTTACTCTGCCACTCGCTCCAATTATTATGGCCTCCGCTGCCGCACCCGATTTTCGTGTTTTCATAGATGAGGGGAATGTAAACATCAGAGCAGCCATTGGACGAAAGGACCTCATAGAGAATATAGATGACAAGAAGAAACAGGATGCTATTCAGAGCCAGGAACACATACCTAAGCACTCTTGACTTAAGGCTGGAGAATAAGGATATCCCCGTTAGACATAAAGCTGCCGCCAGCCCGATTAACACGGATCGCGGACCGGAATAAAAAAGATTATCTAGCGAATTGCCTATAAAGTTGTGGATAAGAATCTGGTTGGCAATGATATAAAAGAGCAACCAATGGCTAAACAAAAAGATAACGGTTAAAGCCCATGTTGAAAGGGTCAGCAGTCTGGTTTTCGACAATTTGAATGACGGTCTCCTCTATAAGATCGGATGTTGTACATGGAAATATTTTATCGTTGTTCACCTCCTATTTTCCATAACATTTTCAGCGCCCCTCTACTTCTCCTTGCGAAAATGCAGCGGAGCATGCCCCGTCACCTGCTTGAACACCCGGCCGAAATGCGCCACGCTGCCGAAGCCCACCTTCTTCGCGATGAGGTTCGCCTTCATGGCGGACTCCTCCAGAAGCTTCTTCGCTTCCTTCACCCGGACGCTGTTCAGATACTCCACGAACGTAAAACCGGTCGCTTCCTTGAAGAAACGGCTTAAATAATACGGGCTGATGTAAAATTTCTCGGACAGCAGCTGGAGCGACAGCTCATGCATGTAATGGTCGTTGATGTAGCGAACCACCTCCGAGATCCTCTCGTGCATGGGACTCGGAGATTCCGGCGTCTCCTGTCGGCTCTGACCGGCGGCTTGCCTGCAGCACAACAGAAGAAGCTGCTGCACGAGCGTCAGCGCGTACATCTCGAAGCCGGGCTTCTTCTCCCGAAGCTCCTGAAGCATTCCTTGCGCGAGAGCGTCGATCGCCAGCCGTTCCTGCAGCGAGCCCCTCACGATCGCATATTCCTTCCCGAGCAGCGGCAGGAGGACGTCCCGGTTCGCCCCATGGGCAGCTGTCATCAGGCTTTCATGAATATTAACGACGAGACGCTCGTACGCCGGCTTCTCCGTGTTCGTCGTGCGATGAAGGATGTTCGGAGCGATGATGATGACATCCCCCTCGCTTGCCGCAAGCGTACGATCCTGGATGAAGAATTCCCGCTTGCCGGACATGAGATAGAAGATTTCGTACGTCCCGTGAAAATGATTGGCCGGCATATGGTGGCTGCGCGCCTTCCGGTAAGATGCCGTGAAGGTGCCTTCCTCGTTCTCGTAAAACAGCTCCTCCATCCGCCGTCCCTCCTCCGCAAGATATAAGAAGTTTTCCGTCATTTTCGCAAATAATGTACATTTTTCGATGCTATGATGAGCTTAAAACAAGTAGGAGGAGATGACAAGATGAATTCACAGGCCGTTAAGCATACACCGATCGAATGGGCGGAGAAAGCCTGCGAGGCGCTCATGGCCAAGTTCGAGCCGGAGCGGCTTCCGCCGGACCGGTTCCACTATCATCAGGGCGTCTTCCTGTCGGGGATGGAGAAGACCTGGCGCGAGACGGGGAAAAAGAAATACCTCGACTACATCAAAGGTTGGGTGGATAGCCAGGTACAGCCGGACGGAAGCATCAAGAAGTTCAATCCCGACGAGCTGGACGACATTCAGCCCGGCGTTCTTCTGTTTAACCTGTATGAGCAGACGGGAGACGAACGGTATAAGAAAGCTCTGCATACGCTTGTCCCGCTGTTGAAGTCGTGGAAAACCAACCCTTCGGGAGGCTTCTGGCACAAGGAGCATTACCCGAATCAGATGTGGCTCGACGGGCTCTACATGGCGGGGCCGATTGCCGTCATGTACGGCAAGGAGTTCGGGGAGAGCAAGTATTTCGACTTGATGGCTTATCAAGCCATTCTAATGGAGAAGCATACGAAGGATCCGAAGACAGGCCTCTTGTATCACGGGTGGGACGAGACCAAGGAAGCCGCCTGGGCCGATCCGGCAACCGGGCTCGCGCCGGAATTCTGGGGCCGCGCGATCGGCTGGTACCCGGTTGCCCTGCTGGAGATGTTCGAATACATGCCGGAGAATCATAAGGACAAGGCTAAGCTGGTCGAGATTCTTCAAGACCTTTTAATCGCCCTTCCGAAGTTCCAGGATGAAGCGACGGGACTCTGGTATCAGGTCGTCGACAAGGGGGACCGGCCGGACAATTGGCTCGAGAACTCGTGCACCGCGTTATACGTTCATGCCATCGCCAAAGCCGTACGCTTCGGCTACCTGGATCCCAAGTACATGGAGTACGCTTGGAAGGGATACCAAGGCGTCGTCGATACGCTGACCTTCGACGAGAACGGCCGAGTCGTCATCGGCAACATCTGCATCGGCACCGGAATCGGCGACTATGCCCATTATATCGCTCGGCCGACGAGCGAGAACGACCTTCATGGGGCGGGCGCTTTTATCCTCATGTGCGCGGAGATGAGCTTGGCTAAGCAAGCAAAATAAATTTTCTTAAAGTTGAAGCATGCAATACGGCTTCAACTTTTTTTATTTGATGAAATGTCATTCGTTTGATATTATCCAATTATTGGTTTGTCGAATGACGGATATTGCTGGAGGGAGACAATTGCAAATCGATTTCAAGCGTTTCATTGATCTCTATGGCTTACCAGGTGCCAGGCACCAATTTCAAAATGCTTGTTATGCATTGCTAAAAAGAAAATTCGATGAAAATGTCCATAAAATAAGGGAAAATCCAGGCGATGAAGGAATAGATGTCTACGTTGGGGAATTTTCAGAGCCGATCGATGTGTTCCAATGTAAATTTTTTATCGATAATATCAGTTACCAACAAATTAACGATTCTTTCGACAGGGCCATTGCCAATGCCAATTATAAAGTGAAATCTTGGACCTTAATGTTGCCCAAGGATTTGGACATTAAGGAAACTTTAAAATGGACAAAATGGAAGCAAGAACGAGAAGCCAAATATCAAATAAAAATACTTCTTGCCGATCAAAGCGGGATCATCGATGAACTCAAACAGTTTAATCTCTATAATGAGATTTTTCAATTGACCGAGAAAATAATGCTGGAAGACATCTTCAGAAAAGTCACCGTTTTAAGCGACTCTAAGCAAAACAATTACGTATCGTTTATCGTTGAAAAGATGTCCAATTATTTAACTCTGCGAATCGAAGTATTTAAAGAGTTGTTTTATCATTCATACGATATCCGAGAATATTTCGGTCAATTGAAGATCCGATCCTTCCATGAAATGTTTCAACAGGCGGAGATAAAAGCCAAATTCTTGTTCTCTCAAATCGATTCCGTCCTTAATAAATTGGAAGAAGCCGATTATCCGTTAGCTTATATGTGCAGGCAATATATCTTTATGGAGAAGGTTTATATCGACCAAATCGAACAGGATCTTCATTATTCCGACGAATATTTATTCAATCTTAAATCATACATTTTTCAAGTATCCTTACAGAAAATTATTTGGAGCTTAGAACAAGAGGCCCATGAAATCAATCGATTCCTATTGCAAAACATGGAACACGGAATAAATAATCGAGTCCTATCTGAATTCGATATGCGCGATACGATTGTCGCTTATAAGGATCAATCAGATTTATGGACTCGGTTGGCCGCTCATATTATATCGCTAAAACAAAGTTATGATCACGAAACATTCGAGTTTTTTTATAGGAAAGAAGATACCCAGGCCATTGGGTTTGAATTGATTTTTCCCAATACGATCTTCTCTAATAGCAAAACTCCTTATCCTACAAGCATGTCTAAAATGATTGAATATATAAAGCATAGGAACACTAAGTTCAATGAAGCAGGAGAATTTACCTTTCATTTGTATTCCTGCAACATCGTTTTTCTTGAAGAATTGGACGATAAAACAATTGAAAAACTCAGCAAGATCAAAAATACGGCTAATATCAAATATCATTATTTCATTAAAGAAAACCGACTTGCCAGATATGCTCGAAAATTGTCTTCTTTGAATATTGACATCAAAACGATTCATTTGGATGACTATCAGGAAGCGATTCAAAAATATTCGAAAGAGATTGAGCTTTTATTGGACAATCCTTCAAATAAATTAAGCGATGCATTAATAACCGGAGTCCTCATGGATGGAAGTATTATCACGACTAATGAGAATGGGTTTGTCATTCGAAAAAGAAAAAAATAAAAAAAATAAGATCTGTCATATGAAAATTAAGAGGCTGTCCCATAAGTCATAAACTTATGGACAGCCCCTGTCTTTTAGGTTAGCGATTTATATTTTGGAGGGATGTGTCTCCTTCCGGTTGCTGGTGCCGCCGTGAAATGGGATTTGGTAACCCCTTAACAAGGGGATTTCACGTCGGCAAAAGCAAACGCTTCGCTCCTCCAGGAGACACATGCCCTTATTTGGTATCGCTTACTGTCATTTTCTTTCTCCCTATAACGCAAAGAAACCGTCCTTTGGTAAAATGGAGGTACCACCCAACCATTAGAAAGGAACGGTTTCTTTGTACATTCACTATACCATGGACCAACTTTGCCTGCCAATGGATCTTGAGGATGACATCCCTCCTCACCACCTCGTCCGAGTCGTCAACGAAGCCGTCAATCGCCTGGACGACAAGATTTTCGCCTCCGCTTATCCTGGCGGCGGCCGAGACAGTTATCACCCTAAAATGCTTACGAAAGTCATCATTTACGCCTACACCCAGCGTATTTACTCCTCCCGTCAAATTGCCAAAGCCGTCCGAGAGAACATCATGTTCATGTGGATTGCTGGCCGGCAACGCCCGGATTTTCGCACCATTAATCGCTTTCGTTCCGAGCGCATGAAATCCGTTCTCGAGACCGTCTTCACTGCCGTTCTCCAATTCCTCGTGGAATCGGGCTACGTCAAGCTCGACCATTATTTCGTCGACGTACCAAGATCGAGGCAAACGCCAACCGCTATACCTTTGTCTGGGGCAAGGCCGTTGTGAAGCAACAGGCGAAGCTTCAAGAGAAGGTGCAGACGTTGTTCCAAGCTATCGCAGAGAGCGAGCGCCAAGAGGAAATGGAACACGTCGGAGAAGATCTCCCGGAACTGGGGAATGCTGCGCAGATCACTAGCGAGCAGCTGGTTGAAGCGGTTGAGAAACTGGAGAAGAAACTAACAGAGAAGCCGAAAGACAAGCCGCTAAAGAAAGCGGTTCGGGCGATTCGCCAAGACCTTCTCCCTCGGCTACAAAAATACGAAAAGCAACGGAAGATTCTCGGGGATCGAAACAGCTTCAGCAAGACCGATCCGGATGCGACCTTCATGCGCATGAAGGAGGACCATATGCGCAACGGCCAATTAAAGCCCGGTTACAATGTACAAATCGGCACGGAGGAGCAGTTCATCATCGGTTACAGCTTGCATCAACGTCCGACGGACACTCGTTGCCTCATCCCTCATTTAGAGAAAGCCAAAACAGCTCTTGGTAAGCTGCCAGGAACCCTCATCGCGGATGCTGGCTATGGCGGGGAAGAAAATTATGCTTACTTAGAAGAGAAGAAAATCGAAGCACTGGTTAAGTACAGTACCTATCATAAAGAGAAATCGAAGAAGTGGCAGAACGATATCAGCAAGCTGGATAACTGGACATATAACCATGAAGAGGACACGTGGACATGCGCAGCAGGACGGAAGCTTTATTTCCGTTATGAAGGCAAGGAAACAACCGAAAGTGGATATGAGATACGGAAGAGGCATTACCGTAGTTCAACCTGTGAGGACTGTCCGCTTAAGAGTGCATGTACGAAAGCCCAAGGAAACCGGGAAATCAGTGTTAGTCTGAAGTATATAGCGTACAAGCAGCAGGTTCGGGAGAAGCTCCGGAGCGAGGAAGGCTATAAGCTATCGGTCAAGCGAATGATCGAACCAGAGAGTGTGTTTGGGCAAATGAAGAACAACCGGGGATTCCGGCGATTTCTGCTTCGTGGCTTGCCGAAGGTAAGCTTAGAGGTCGGATGGCTTTCGCTTGCCCATAATCTGCTCAAGAAAGCGGCAATCGACGGAAAACGAAAAATAGTGGCGCAGGGATAGCCTCCCTTACGCCACTATTTTTCAGATATAACCCGTTTAACTTAAGCGAACTGTTCTCAAAG
>NZ_JACJVQ010000002.1 GCF_014212135.1 Cohnella thailandensis | reverse complement strand
ATAGGCTCGAGGTGTAAGCACAGCAATGTGTGTAGCTGACGAGTACTAATCGGTCGAGGGCTTATCCTAATCAGCCAGCACGGCAAGTGAGATTCTAATGAACGCTAATTCGTTTCGTATCCGGTTATCAAGGCGCAAAAAACGCCTTGAAAAAAGCAAAAAAAGCTTTACAAAAGCTTCGAAAGATGATAAGATATCATTCGTTGCTGAAAAAAAGCGAATCTAGCAATTCGCAAAATAGCATCACATTCCCTGATAGCTCAGTTGGTAGAGCACTCGACTGTTAATCGAGTTGTCACAGGTTCGAGTCCTGTTCGGGGAGCCATTTGGAGAGATGTCCGAGTTTGGTCGAAGGAGCACGATTGGAAATCGTGTAGGCGTCACAAGCGTCTCGAGGGTTCGAATCCCTCTCTCTCCGCCAGTGCGGCCCGTTGGTCAAGCGGTTAAGACACCTCCCTTTCACGGAGGTAACAGGGGTTCGATTCCCCTACGGGTCACCATTTTCCTTGAAGTAACCTCGAAGAATCTTCAAAAAAAAGATGAAAAAGAGGTTGCCAAACGGTGCGAAGATGTGGTACGATAGCAAACGTCGCACTTAGGAAAACGCTTTTAAACGACGCGGGGTGGAGCAGCCCGGTAGCTCGTCGGGCTCATAACCCGAAGGCCGCAGGTTCAAATCCTGCCCCCGCAACCAAATTTCTTCCTTCGGAACTACTTCCGAGGCACGCGCGGAGCCGTGGTGTAGAGGCCTAACATGCCTGCCTGTCACGCAGGAGACCGCGGGTTCGAATCCCGTCGGCTCCGCCATTTAATTAAAACCTCGGCTCGGTAGCTCAGTTGGTAGAGCAGAGGACTGAAAATCCTCGTGTCGGCGGTTCGATTCCGTCCCGAGCCACCATCATAACGCAACATCAACACCATGCCGGTGTAGCTCAATTGGTAGAGCAACTGACTTGTAATCAGTAGGTTGGGGGTTCAAGTCCTCTCGCCGGCACCATGTTTTACCCCACTGTGGAGGGTTAGCGAAGTGGCCAAACGCGGGAGACTGTAAATCTCTTCCTCACGGTTCGGTGGTTCGAATCCATCACCCTCCACCACTTTTACCTTACTTAGGGGCATAGTTTAAAGGTAGAACAGCGGTCTCCAAAACCGTTAGTGTGGGTTCAATTCCTGCTGCCCCTGCCAACTGAATAGAACATGGCGGTCGTGGCGAAGGGGTTAACGCACCGGATTGTGGCTCCGGCATTCGTGGGTTCAAGTCCCATCGATCGCCCCATGTACTACAAATGAATATTGGGGATTAGCCAAGCGGTAAGGCAACGGACTTTGACTCCGTCATTCCAAGGTTCGAATCCTTGATCCCCAGCCATTTATGCGGAAATAGCTCAGTGGTAGAGCATCTCGTTGCCAACGAGAAGGTCGCGGGTTCGAATCCCGTTTTCCGCTCCATCTGATTTTTGGCGCCATAGCCAAGTGGTAAGGCAGAGCTCTGCAAAAGCTTTACCCCCAGTTCGAGTCTGGGTGGCGCCTCCATCTTAATTAAATATGCGCCCTTAGCTCAGCTGGATAGAGCGTTAGACTACGAATCTAAAGGCCAGGAGTTCGAATCTCTTAGGGCGCGCCAATTACTTTTTTGCTGGTGTGGCGGAATGGCAGACGCGGCGGACTCAAAATCCGCTTCCGGCGACGGAGTGGGGGTTCAAGTCCCTTCACCAGCACCACTTAAACGACGAACGGCTCTCAAGTCGAGGAAGTTATCCTCGCTTGGGAGCCTTTTTGGTATAATCGGGATGAATTAGCCCAGGAGCGGAGCGAGCGGAATGAATGAGGAACTAATCGAGCTGCATCTCGCAAGAGTGCTGAACAGCTACCGGAAATGGACGGGGGAAGAGCTCTTGGAGCTTATAGTCGGCGAGAGCCTTGCCGAACAGTTGAACCGAACCGGCCGAGTGCTGCTGTCCCACGGAACGGAAACGGATCCGATCTTGAACTATGGAAACGAGACGGCGCTAGCCCTGTGGGAGATGGCGTGGGATGATTTCGTTCGCATGCCTTCGCGACTGACCGCGGAGCCGATGGAACGGGAAGAAAGGAAGAAGCTGCTGGGCGAGGTAAAGGCGAAGGGATATTCGAAGAGCTATACGGGAGTTCGGGTATCCCGCACGGGACGACGTTTTCAAATCGAGAACGCCGCCATCTGGAATGTCGAGGACGAAAAAGGAAGGATGATCGGACAAGCCGCATCCTTCCCTTCGTGGACGGAACTGAAAAGCTGAATCAAGCGGGCCGCGGCGCCCCCAGCAGGGCATCCATCCAGCTGTTGTAAACGGCCAGGGCGGCTCCGTTGTCGATCAGCGCCTTGCAGGTGTACAAGCCTTCCTCCAGGGAGCCGACTTGCTCTGCGAGCTCCAGGCGGGCTGCCGCGTTCAGCAGCACCTGATTGGCGAAGGCCATGTCCGCTTCCCCCCGCAGCACCGCTTCCGCAACGGCGACTTGCTCCGCGGGAGTCCATTCCTTCTCCGGAACCGGAGTGTCCAAGCCAAGCGTCTCGGGATCGTAGATCCGAAGATGGAACTCGCCGTTCTCCACGACGTAGGCGCGCGTCGGACGGTCGATGAACAGATCCTCGGAGCCTTCGGCGCCCTGCACGATGAGCGCTTTGCGATAGCCGAGCTTGATGATCAGACGGGATAAGCGATCGAATACCGTATTGTGATAAACCCCGAAGGCAAGATAAGGGGAGTGGGTGAAGTCGATCAGCTTCTCGGCCGAATTCAGGATGGTTCTCATGCCGAGCTCTTCCCGTATCTGGCGCAGCTTCCCGAGCGGAGGGCACCATTGCTCCGTCGGGATATAGACGACGCCGGCTTCTCGCGCCGCCAGGGCCGCTTTCTCGGCGTTCAACTCGTCCGGGTTGATTCCGGTAGCCCGAATCACGTCGTGCAGCCCTATGCCCCATTTAGGAGGCAAGGATGCGGCGCCATGCAAGGTGACCGGAACTCCCGCTGCCGCAAGCAGGAACGCTGCGGGGAAAGTCGCATAGAAGGAGGATTTGCGTCCATCGTAGGGTCCCGCGCAATCGAGCCCTTCTTGAATCGGGGACCGCTCCGCGTATTTGCGGACGATCTGGACGAACGCCTCAAGCTCCTCCACGCTCTCCATCTTGATCCGCTCGGCGATAAAGAAAGCTCCGATCTGAGCGGGAGTCGCCTTCAGGGTAAGGATGGAATCGGCCGCTTCGAGCGCTTCGTCATAGGTTAAGTCTCGAGCCCCTCGTTTGCCGCGGGCGACCTCTTTAAGCAGGTTGATCATCGTTTCGCCCCTCCTTTTTGCTCCTGTATCAGTTGGTAGACCTTCACAATCGACGTCGCGACGTCGACCATTCGTTTTCTTTCGTTCATCGCTTGTTTGCGAAGCATATCGTAAGCTTCGGATTCGGTGATGCCCTTAAGGTCGCACAGAATCCCTTTGGCCATGTCGATCCACTTGCGTTCTTCGATTCGGGACAATAATTCCTTTCTCTCCATATTCCACTGCTGCCTCTCGAAGCATTGCTTCGAGCTGAAGTGCAGGGTCCAATGGATCTCGAGAGGATTCATGGACGCGCTTAGAACGCCGTCCACCATCACGTTGTCGTCGCAGGCTTCCACCGATAAAGTAGCGGTGGAGTCGCTGCACCACCAAAGCAGAGGTACGATTTTTTGCTTCAATAATGACGTTCCCCAGCTTTTGATTTGCGGAATCGGCACATCCAGAATGCAGGCGTCCGCATCCACGATCAGCTTGTTCGCCAGTTCCTCGGAATGCGCCTTCGTAATCGTATAGCCGGCAGAACGAAGCACATATTCGGGGAGAAGCGTCTTTGAAGCGGCAGCGGATTGCCGTTCTGTCGCTTTCGATTGGTTGTGAATAACCAACAAAGAACGCATAGGTTCTCTCCTCTCCATTTCAAGTTCGGTTATGGAGCTATCCTAACAATAAGTACCCTGACGTTAAATTTTATAACATATCACAACAATACTGTCGAGATGAAAATTTTCATTAGGCATTCATGTCATATATATTGACAAGATAGTTCGGGCAAGGTATAGTTTCATTAATCATATATTCAGTTCACGGATACAACGGTGTATCTGATTTGAAGCGGCAATGAGGCCTGCTTTCGTTCCATGGAAGACGAGTAACTTGTCTTCTCCATGGGCGAGGCAGGCTTTTTGATTTCTTAAGGCTAGCGAACGAAAGGGGATACGGTCTATGGCAGCGACAAAAAAACTTGTTATGATCGGGAACGGAATGGCGGGGGTCCGCGTCATCGAGCATATTCTAAAGCTTGCTCCCGGCGCATACGACATTACGATCTTCGGGAGCGAACCGCATCCCAACTATAACCGAATCATGCTCTCCTCCGTGCTCGCGGGAGGAACCGAGCTGTCCGATATCGTCATCAACGACTGGGACTGGTACCGCGATAACGGCATTACGCTTTACGCGGGCCATACGGTCACCTCGATCGACACGGCTAGCCGAAAGGTTATCTCCCATCTGGGGATTGAAGCCGAGTACGATACTCTCCTTATCGCGACCGGTTCGAGCGCGTTCATGCTCCCTCTGCCGGGGGCGGACAAGGAAGGGGTTATCGGCTTCCGCGACATCAAGGATTGCCAGATCATGCAGGAGACGTCGAAGAAATACAACAAGGCCGTCGTGATCGGCGGCGGACTTCTCGGGCTGGAGGCGGCGAGAGGGCTTCTTAATCTGGGGATGGACGTTACCGTCGTTCACAGCAATGCACACCTGATGAACCGGCAGTTGGACGCGACGGCATCGAAGATGCTGAAGGAGGAGCTGGAAGGCCAAGGCATGAAGTTCCTGCTGCAGAAGCATTCCGAGCGAATCCATGGCAAGAAGAGAGTGAAGAGCCTCAGCTTCACGGACGGAACCGAGATCGAGACGGATCTGATCGTCATGGCCGTCGGCATCAAGCCGAACGTGCAGGTAGCGAAGGCGGCCGGCCTTAACGTAAACCGCGGCATTATCGTGAACGACTTCATGGAGACCAGCCATCCGGATATTTACGCGGTCGGGGAGTGTACGGAGCATCGGGGCATCGCATACGGGCTCGTGGCGCCTCTGTACGAGCAAGGCGCCGTGCTGGCGAAGCGGTTGGCCGGGGCGGAAACCGAGGGCTATACCGGATCGATCACTTCCACGAAGCTGAAGGTATCGGGCGTGGACGTTTTCTCCGCGGGGCAATACGACGAACCGCCGGGAACCCGTTCCATGAAATATCAAGATGAAGTAGACGGCGTGTATAAGAAAATCGTCTTGAGGGACGACAAGCTGGTCGGGGCGGTGTTGTTCGGCGATATCGGCGACGGGGCATCCTTGTTATCCCTCATCCGCAAAGGCGAAAGCGTGAAGGGGAGAGAGAAGGAGCTGCTTCTCGGGTTCGCCGTCGGAGGTGCTGCCTCCGGCAAGGAAGATCACCTCGCGGAGCTGGCGGACGACGAGATTATCTGCGGCTGCAACGGCGTCTCCAAGGGAACGATCGCCGACGCGATCCTGAACAAGGGCTGCAACAGCGTCGGCGCGATCAAGGCGTGCACGAAGGCATCCGCTTCTTGCGGAGGCTGCAAGCCGGAGGTCGAAGGGTTGCTGAAGATCTACGCCGGAGACGCGGTCGCGCAGGTCAAGGAAGGAATCTGCGGCTGCACGACGCTGAATCGCGACGAGATCGTCGCCGAGATCAAGCGGATGGGCCTCAAGACGATCAAGGAAGTCATGAACGTGCTCGAATGGAGCAACCCGGAAGGCTGCTCCAAGTGCCGGCCTTCGCTCAATTACTACCTGGGCATGCTCTGGCCGACCGAATACAAGGACGAGAAGGAATCGCGCTTCACGAACGAAAGGTATCACGCCAACATTCAGAAGGACGGAACGTTCTCCGTCGTTCCCCGGATCTACGGCGGAGTTACCTCTCCTTCGGAGCTGAAGAAGATCGCGGAGGTCGCCGAGAAGTTCGAGGTGCCTCTCGTGAAGTTCACGGGCGGCCAGCGGCTTGACTTGCTTGGCGTTAAGAAGGAAGATCTGCCGAAGATGTGGGAGGAGCTCGACATGCCTTCCGGCCATGCGTACGGCAAGATGCTGCGGACGGTCAAAACCTGCGTCGGCAATACGTTCTGCCGCTTCGGCACGCAAGACGCCATCGGCATGGGCATCCGGCTGGAGAAGGAATTCGAACGCTTGAACGCGCCAGCCAAGGTGAAGCTGGCGGTGTCCGGTTGCCCACGCAACTGTGCGGAGGCGACGATCAAGGACTTCGGCATCGTCGCTATCGACGGAGGCTGGGAGCTGCATATCGGAGGCAACGGCGGCATTCACTTGCGGGGAACGGATCTTCTGACCGTCGTGAAGACGGATGACGAGGTAGTCGAGTGGGGCGGAGCTTTCCTTCAATTATACAGAGAGCAGGCGACTTGGAACGAGCGTACCTCGGTTTGGGTGGAGAGAGTCGGGGTGGACTATATCAAGAAGGTTCTGGATAACGCCGAGGAGCGCAAGGCGCTGTACGGACGAATTCGGACGGCGATCGATCAGATCCGGGACCCGTGGCAGGAAATCATCGAGAACAAAGAGCTTCGCAAAAATTTCGAGACGTTAGAGCCGGCTGCAGCGGTCCAAAGCTAGGAGGAGAACGAACATGGCCAAAGTGCTTATCGGACATATCGAGGATATCGACAAGAAGGGCGCCAGAACCTTCCGGTATCAAGACCTGGAGATTGCCGTGTTCCGTTTAAGCGACGGCGAGATCAAAGCCGTCGAGAATCGTTGCCCCCACAAAGGAGGCAAGCTTGCGGAAGGCATGGTGTGCGGCACGGCCGTGCACTGCCCTCTTCACGATTGGAAGATCGATCTGAAGAGCGGCAAGGTATACGAGCCGGATGACGGCTGCGTGGAAACCTACAAGACCGAAGTCGATCAAGCCAACGGAGCGATTTACATCACGATATAGATGAGGTGGGGTTCCCATGTCCGATTGCGCGAGAACGCCGGGCGAAGTGTCGATCGTCGGAGCGGGACCGGGCGATCCGGAACTGATCACGCTCAAGGCGCTTAAACGGATTCAACAGGCGGATATCATTCTATACGACAGGCTCGTGAACGAACAGTTGCTCGGGCATGCTCGGCCGGATGCCAAGCTGCTCTACGTCGGCAAGGCGCCGGGACGGCATTCCATGCCGCAAGGGCAAATCATCGAGAAGCTTATTCTGTTCGCTAATGAAGGCTATAAGGTTGTCCGCCTGAAGGGCGGAGACCCGTTCATCTTCGGCCGGGGCGGGGAAGAGGCCATCGCTTTGGCGGAGAGAGGGATTCCTTACGAGATCGTCCCGGGAATCACTTCGGCTATCGGAGCGGCCGCCGCCGCGCAAATTCCTCTGACGCATCGGGGCCAAAGCGCCTCGGTCGCCTTCGTCACCGGCAATCGGTGCCACGATAACGAGGTGCCGCCGCGCTGGGACCTGCTGGCCCAATCCGTCGAGACCCTTGTCATCTATATGGGAGTCAGCGAATTGGACGCGATCCGTTCGACGCTGCTTCTCCACGGGAAGCCCGCGGAAACCCCGGTCGCGCTGATCGAGAAAGGAACGACGGCTCATCAACGCGTCGTCACCGGATCGCTGTCCAACATCCATAAGCTCGCCGAGGCGATGAAGCTGAGCAACCCGGCGCTGATCGTGATCGGAGAAGCAGTTAAGGTGAGGGAACGACTGCTTCAGCTTCAAGCGGAGGCCGTGGAGAGAATCGGATAGGATTAGAAAATAGACAATGGAGCCAAGTCCTCGCGACTTGGCTCTTTATCGTTGCAGAAGATCGCCTTGCCGCCGTCCTAAGCGCACCTGCCCGCCGAACTTCCGCCTCCGTCCGAAGCCCTCTTCCGATCCGCCGCGCTTTGCGTCAGCTCCGAGGGTCTATTTTCCCCCATATCCTCTTGGTTATTCGCGGGCGTCGAGACGCCGCCAGCCTTGAATCGATGCGGCTTAAGGGCTTTAGGCGGTGCCCGGCCCCGACTTCGGTCCAGGGTCAAAAACGTGCGCGGGTCTGTTTTGGAAGGCGGGCGCTCCGATTACAATGAATACATGAGGTCAAGGGAACGGCGCCAAAGAAAAGCAAGCAAAAGGCGACCGTCGGAAAAGAGGTGAGGAACTTTTGAAAAAAGGCAATGGATTAGCGGTTGTTCTTATCGTCATCGGCGTGCTGCTGTTGTTCGGCAAGCTGGGTAGCCTACTGGGAAGCCTGTTCAGCGTCATCCTCTCTCTCCTGATTCCGGTACTGGTTATCGCGCTGGGGGTTATGGCCTGGAGAAGGGGGAACAAGGTCGTCGGCGGCGTGCTCGGATTCATCGGCGCTTTGATGCTGCTCGGTCGGCTGTCCACGGTCATCTTCTGGATCGCGGCTATCGCCATCATCGTCTACGGCGTGTCGATGCTGAGACGCAGAAATTAAAAGCGGTTCGACTTAAATCGGAGCTCGATATCGAGGAGGATAGACAAGAATGAGCGTCATTAAACGAGTGAGAGACATATCGGCGGCTACGTTGAACGATCGCCTGGAGAAATCGGAGGATCCGGTCAAGCTGATCGATCAATTCCTCTGGTCGACTCATCAAGAGATCGGCAAGAGCGAGCAGCTGCACAGGCAATACGCGGTACACACGGAGCATCTGTATAAGCAGTGGAAAGAAGCCGAGCAGTGGAAAGAAAAACGCGAGCAGCAAGCCCTTACGGCGCTCAAAGCCGGAGAAGAGACGGCCGCCAAGCTCGCCCTGCAGGATAAGGTCATCCACGAGGAGAAGGCGGAGCGCTATCGCGGCTTGTACGAACAAAGCCAAGCGGAGCTTAACGAGCTGGCCGAACTTCTTCAGGAGCTTCGGGACGAATACCGCGCCGTTTACGACCGCAGGCAATTCTACGTAGCGAGAATGGAGTCGCTTAGGCTGCAGCAACGGCTTACGGCGAGGCTCGGGGAAAGCGGCTACCAAGGCAACACGAGAACGATGTTCCGGCGTCTGGACGACCAGATCACGGACATGGAGCTCGAGTCGAAAAGCCTCCGCGATCTCCGCCGGATGGGCACGGAGATGTTGTATACGGCCGGTACGGCCGTCCAGGAAGTCATCGAACGGGAGCTCCAGCAATTGAAGCGGAAGCTGCAGCAGGATCAAGGAGGGTAAGACATGCGCAAATTGTACCGATCGTCCCGCGATAGCAAAATTTTCGGGATATGCGGAGGATTGGCGGAGTACTTCAGGCTGGACGCGACGCTGCTGCGTATTCTCACCATCGTCGTCGCGGTCTTCTCGGGAGGTTCCATCATCCTGGTGTATATCCTGGCAGGATTCATCATTCCGAAGGAGCCGACTTACGGCGGCGGCATGGGAGCCGATCCATTCGGACATTCCGCCGGCCACGGCGGCTGGGGAGGCAACTGGTCCGGAAGCAATTGGTCCGGCGGCGGCTACAACGCTTGGACTCCTCCCGGCCAGAATGCCCAGACGCCGCCTCCGAGCGGAGCGCAGCGCGGCTGGACGCCGGGCACGCCTTGGCAGGGGCCGTCGCCGACCGGAGCCTCGCAGCCGACAGGCTTCTCGGAGCCCAAGGCGACGGGGGCGGCCGCTAACCCGGCCGGCTCGGAATTGGATGCCATGATGGAAGATATCGAGAAGAAGGCGCTTAGGCAAGAACTCGAAGAACTGAAGGCTCGCCTCACCAAATTCGAACAACAACAATCGAAGGATACGAAAGGGGAATAACGACAATGGGAGTATTTCAACGAGTAAAGGATATGACGAAGGCATCGATTCACGAGCTGCTTGACAAGCTGGAAGATCCGATCGTCATGCTGAACCAATACCTGCGCGATATGGAGACGGAGATCCGCGACGCGGAAGTGACGGTAGCGAAGCAAATGGCTTCGGAGCGCAGACTGAAGCAACGCCTGGATGAGGCCGTCCGCATCGGAATCGAGCGCGAAGCAGGCGCGGAGAGAGCGCTGCAGGAAGGCAACGAAGCACTGGCCCGCAAACTCCTGGAAGAGAAGCTTTACTACAATCAGCAAGCGACCGACCTGCTCGGCCATCACGAGCAAGCCAGCGCTCAAGTGAGCGAGCTGACCGTTCAGCTTCATGAGATGAAGGACGAGTACTACAAGCTGCGCAACAAGCGCAACGAGTTGTCGGCCCGCGCCCAAATGGCCAAAGCGCGCAAGCAAATGGCGCAAGTCAGCACGCTCCACACGATCGAGAGCGGCAACGCGTCCCGCGGCTTCCAACGCATGGAAGAGAAGATCCTTCAATTGGAAGCGGAAGCCGACGTCATTCGCCTGCCTGGCTCGCCGTTCCGCTCGGCGACGCCAAGCGTCGATCCGGAGAAGAACTATCGCGTCGAGCAAGAGCTCGCGGCGCTTAAGAATCGACTCCAGCCGCAGGCGGCACCGGCTTCCAACCCGACTTCTGCCGAATAAGGAAGTTTCGCCAGAAGCGCATTCCAGCCGATGTGAAGATATGGTATGCTAACAAAGATGCGTCAAAGGCCATAGCGGACGATTCCGTTATGGCTTTCTCCGCGCAACGAGCGGGTATTTTCGCCAAGGAGGTGCAGACCGCGATGGGTAAATTGTCGAATATGTCCAGTCATGCTTTGCTGTTCATCGCCGCCGGCCTGTATCTCGCGCTCGGAGCGATAGCGGGGTACGCGACGGTAAATGCCATCATTCTTCTTTATATCGGGATTCTGCGCTTCCGGGAGGATCGAAGCCGGCTGGCGATCGTGGTCGTCGCCATCAGCGCCCTTGTGCTGATCGCGAATCAGATCGGCCTGGTCCTCGTCATCGTCCTGATCTCGCTTGGGCTGTATTACTTAAAAGCCCGGCCCTCGTCGCCGGGAAGAACGGAAGGGCGTCCGCGGTTCTTCCTCAAGCTTAGGAGGGATCGCGAATCTTGGGTGCTCCCCTCGATCAGCTACTGGCATGCGTTCGGCGATGTTCGGTTGGATATGACCATGGCGATTCCGGAGGAGAAGGAGACCTCGATCGTGCTTCAGGGGTTGATCGGGGACATCGATCTGATCGTCCCGGAGGATTACGGCATTCAATTGGAGGCATCGGTGATGCTCGGACAGATCGGCTGGAACCAGCGCCAGCAGAGCGGAGGCTTCCAACGGGTGCTGTGGCGCTCACCGGATTATGAGCTCAAGGAACAGCAACTGAAACTCCAATTGATTTATCTCGTAGGGAATATAAGAATACGTCCGATCTAAAGGGGGAATTGAAAATGGTATGGCGTCATATTGGCGAATCCGTCTTGTTCTCCCTTGGCGTCGGCATCGTGATCGTTTATTTGCTTCAAGCCCAAGGACTCGCCGCCGACTTCGAATCCTGGTCTTCCATTGTGATCTTCGGTTTATCCGCTATCGGGGTGCTCCTGCTTGCGGGAATTGCCTTCGGCCTCTATCGAACGTATCCGCTCAGGAATCGCGTCGAAGTTCTGAAGGATGCGATGCTGATGATGGAGAAAGGGCGACCGATTCCGACTCTGCCGGACATGGGCAAGGACGAGATCGGAAGCTTGGCGGAGCAGTTCTCGAGAATCGGCCGCAAGTGGGAGGAGCAGGTGGCTTCCCTGCAGCGCTTGTCCACGAACAATACGGAATTGGCGGCCAAAGCCCGAATGAGCGCGGTCGTCGAAGAACGGCAGCGGCTGGCCAGAGAGCTTCATGACGCGGTCAGCCAGCAGCTGTTCGCCATCTCGATGACCGCGACGGCCGTCGGACGCACGCTCGATCACGACTTCGACCGGGCCAAACGGCAGGTCGAGCTGATCGAGGAGATGGCAGCCGTCGCCCAATCGGAGATGAGAGCCCTCTTGCTTCACTTAAGGCCCGTGCACCTGGAGGGCAAGCGTCTGTCGCAAGCCGTTCCAGAGCTCATCGAGGAGATGAGGGCGAAGGTCGCCATGGACATTACTCTCGATATGGATGAGGATCTGCCGCTGAATAAGGGTGTGGAGAATCATCTGTTCCGGATGGTTCAGGAGGCGCTGTCCAATACGCTTAGGCACTCGAAGGCGACGAAGATGGACATTGCGCTCCAGAGGCGCGGCGAGACCGTTCGGCTCGCGATTCGCGACAACGGCGTCGGCTTCGACGTACATACCAAGAAGCAGACTTCCTATGGTTTAGTCACCATGGAAGAGAGAGTGACCGAGCTGGGCGGTTCGCTGAACGTGGCCAGCGCGCCGGGCAAAGGAACGAGAATCGAGATCAGAGTGCCGATCATGGCGGAAGAGAGAGGGTGGGAAGATGGCGGAGCAGCAACCGATCCGGGTCTTGTTGGTGGATGATCACGAGATGGTGAGAATTGGGCTCGCCGCCGTTCTCGGAACGGAAGAGGGCATCGAGGTTGTCGGGGAAGCGGGCAACGGTCAAGAGGGCTTGCGCTTGGCGAAGGACTACGAGCCCGACGTCGTCTTGATGGACCTGGTCATGGACGGAATGGACGGAATCGAGACGACGAGAAGACTTCTGGAGCAGCAGCCGGAGTGCCGGGTCATCGTGCTGACGAGTTTTCTGGACGACGAGAAAATGTATCCGGTTATCGAAGCGGGAGCGTTCAGCTACCTGCTCAAGACCTCGCGAGCTTCCGAGATCGCCGATGCGATCCGCGCGGCCGCCCGCGGCCAATCGGTGCTCGAATCCCAGGTCGCGTCGAAGATGATGAACCGGTTCCGCAAGCCGGCGCAGGAAAGCTCGCTCCCGCACGAGGAGCTTACGGAGCGGGAGATGGAGGTTCTGCAGCTTCTGGCCGAGGGCAAGTCCAACCAGGACATCGCCGACGAGCTGTTCATCGGAATCAAGACGGTCAAGTACCACATGACCAACCTGTTCGGCAAGCTGGGAGTCGAGGATCGGACGCAAGCCGCGATCTACGCTCATCGGCACGGGCTGGCGGAGTAAGTTCATCCTGAGTCAAGCGATAACGGCGACAGTTCCGGGCGATAGATAAGAGCCTGGCGGTCGCTGTTTTTTTATTTTCGCATAATCGTGTGACCGCCGTATTTTCTACTTTACCGGAGACTCCCGACGCGAGCCTGCCGGGATCTGCTTCATACGCTCGCGCCCTCGAGAAGCTTGCGATCCCGCTTGATGATGTTCTTGACCAAGGACGACCATTCTTTGTTGGGCGGACAGTATTTGCCGGAGATTTTCTCGATGGTGTCGTAGCCTTCGCCTATGTAATTCTCGGAGATGAGCTCCCCGAACTTGCGAACGCTGTCCGCCTTGGTTTTGAAGCGGAGGTAGCCGCCTTTGCCGTTGCTCATCCCGAACAGATTGTTTTTGCTGCCCGCCAGCCTGCTCTCGCCGTTCCCGCTCTCGAGCTTCATGACCGCGATGGTGAAGTAGGCGTTGATTCCGTATTCGTCCTCGATTCCCAGAATCGCTTCTTCCAAGCCGTGACCCTGAAGATCCGTATCCTCGAAAATAAACCCGATCTCCTCCTCGGTCAGTCCGGAGACGGACTCGACCCCGGAGAGCGGGAGAGTCGCCTTGATGGCCGCTGCGCTAGCAGAGAAGTTCGATTTCGAATAGGAGAGCGCCTTCACCGGAGCGTCCGGCTTCTTCTTCGCAAGCTTCGCGTATTTGCCGTTTATGTATCCGCCGCCGGCTAGCTTCAGCCATCCTCCCGCCGCAGTCGCTTGGACCGACAGAACCGTTCCTTTGTTGACGACCTTCAGTATCTTGGCCTTGCTGTTCGGGAATTCTCTTACGTTAAGTTTGCCCGCCGTCGTCACGTAAGCTTGAAGGGAGGAGGAAGTTCCCGGCTTCGCGGAATTCGTCGCTTCGGCGTCGGAAGGGCGAGCCCAGGCGAATAAGAGGAACAACAGCGAGGAGAGGATAATGGTGGCATATCGTGCCAAGGCGTAGCATTTAAGGGTGTCAGATCTTAGCATTCTTTCACACCTCGCAGGTCGTTTTGTAGAGAAGCTAACCTGATTGTACGGGGAGAAGGATGCGAAGCTTGTCAAAGGCTCGTCCGCGAATCCTGCTTTTATTGTCGCAAAAGCAAAAATCCCCCGACAAAGAAGTCGAGGGATCGGATATCGATCATTAAAAGTTTCTCATATTCGTTCATCCTACGCTAACGTGTCGAGCAAAATCCCGAGTGGCGGGTCCGCATAGGATTTGATACGAAACGGAGTGTAAGTCGCATATTTCCGCCGGGTCTCTTCGTCAAGAAAGGATTGCCGGATGTCCGCCGGAAGCGCGGGAGCCGGCCGAACGGCCGAGGCTCTTCGTTTGGCGTCGTGCGGCGAAGGCTCCCTGTCCTGGGGAAGAGGATCCTCTTCGATGAAGGGATAGAGCGGGTACAAAGGTGCGATACGATCGATCGTTAATTCCGATTGCCGCGGGCGCCACCACATCCGAATTCCTCCTTCGCTATCGAGGTACCCTAATTTTACCACAATAGAAGAGGGGTGAATCGGGGAAAAGAAAGGGAGCGCCGCGGCGGCCGCCATGGAAGCGAGAGCCGCTAGAGAAGAAGAACGGCTTGAATCGGCTCCAGGGGCAGCGTGACTTTGGTCCGCGGCGGCGGCTCGCCGAATGACCAACCAAGACCGTCCGAGGACGGCGAACCCTCCGGTTCGAATGCGTTCTTCTCCTTGCTGCCGGATTTGGAGGTTGCTCTGACGCGCTTGCGGGAGCGGCTGAGTCTCCTTGATTTCGTGCGGGTCCTCTCCGTCAAGGCTCCCAGCGGCTCGTCGAGATCCCCGTTCAGCGTGAGTTTGTCCTTGCTGCAGCCCGTCAAGGTGCCGAAATAACGGGTGCCGTCGTTCATGACGACGCATACGGGCAAGCCGCGGAGCTGAAGCAGGTGTTCCTCGTCGGCGGGAACGTAATCGTCAAACATCGCTTCCACCCCCATCGGGAATTTTCAAAGGCAGTATATTCACCCGGGGGCGAATGCGTATGGACACGTACCCAATTTTCCGACCGGGATTAGGCTTTAGCGGCTCCGCCTCCAAATAGCAATAACTGGGTGTTTATGTTAAACTCTAAGCGTGAAATCCAATCCTTCGACTAAGGAAAGATGGGGACGATGACCAATAAAAGCATGGAAGCCTTAGCCGCCGAGGGCGCGGTCTATTTTATCTTCGGAGCGACGGGCGACTTGGCGCGCCGGAAGCTGTTTCCCGCTTTGTACAGTTTATATAGGGAAGGCAAGCTGGGCGAACGCTTCGCGGTCGTGGGGCTGGCCAGAAGGCCGCGCACCCATGAACAGTTCCGCGAGGACGTCCTGGAATCGATTCGGGAATTTTGCCGTTACAAGGCGGAGGAAGGACAAGCCTGGCGGGAATTCGCCGATCGCTTCAGCTACCAGTCGCTCGACATCGGCAACGTGGAAGGGATGCGCGCTCTGAAGGAGAATACCGAGGAGCTGGAATCCCGATACGAGATCCGCGGCAACCGTCTGTTCTACCTGGCTTTGGCGCCGGAGCTGTTCGGAACGGTATCGAGGAACCTGCGGGACGGAGGCATGCTCGACAGCGAGGGCTGGCACCGGCTCGTGATCGAGAAGCCGTTCGGCTACGACTATCCGTCCGCGGAACGGTTGAACGAGGAAATTCGGCACGTGTTCCAGGAGAACGAAGTGTTCCGCATCGACCATTATCTCGGCAAAGAGATGGTGCAGAACATCGAGGTGCTTCGGTTCGCGAACGCGTTCTTCGAGCCTCTCTGGAACAGCAACCATATCTCCAACGTGCAGATTACGCTGTCGGAGACGGTCGGCGTGGAGGAGCGCGGCGCTTATTACAATAAATCGGGAGCGCTGAGGGATATGGTGCAGAATCATATGCTGCAGATGCTGACGATGATCGCCATGGAGCCGCCGAGCCGGCTCGACCCGGAGGACATTCGGGACGAGAAGGTGAAGGTGCTGCGCTCGATTCGCGGCTTCGGGTCCGGGGAGGAGGTTCGGCGCCGCGTCGTCCGGGCTCAATATACGGAAGGAATCTCTCGGGGAGAACCGATCAAGGGTTACCGGGAAGAGGACTCCGTGCCGTCGGATTCCCAGACGGAAACGTTCTTCGCCGCGCGGCTGTTCGTCGATAACTTCCGCTGGGCGGGCGTTCCGTTCTACGTGCGCACCGGCAAGCGCCTTCCGGTCAAGTCGACGGAGATCGTGGTCGAGTTCAAGAACGTGCCGCCCGGCGTCCTGTTCGCCACCAAGCAGGAGCTTCGGCCGAACCTGCTCGTCATCCGGGTCAACCCGATGGAGGGCATCTACATCAAGATCAACGCGAAGAAGCCGGGCAACGAGATGACGGTTCAGCCGGTGGCGATGGAATTCTGCCAGAGCTGCCAGATCGGCATCAACACGCCGGAGGCCTACGAGCGGCTGATCTACGACGCTTCGCGCGGGGATCATACGTACTTCACCCGTTGGGACGAGCTCGCGGTCGCGTGGAAGCTCGTCGACCCGATCGCCGCCGCTTGGGCGGGCAGCGGGGACGGACTTGCCTTCTATCCCGCCGGTTCCTGGGGGCCGGAGGAAGCGGAGCGGCTGCTCGCCGAAGACGGGTACTTCTGGTGGCCGGTGAACGGGCAGGAGGAGGACAACATCATCTGGGTGAGCAACGCGGGGAAGTGAAGGCGAATAGGGAAGCAGACCAGAACCAGAACCAGAACCTTAAGCTTGAGTCGGCCTTGGGCCGGCTTTTCTTATTCCTTCGAAATAAGGATAGAAAACGCTTTCTTTACATTGTAAAATAAAGGTTGAAGAGTGAATCCGAAACAAGGATGGAAATCCGATGCGGATCAAATTCAACATCTTTCAGAAGATGCTGGCGCTGCTGCTTCTTCTGCTGTCGCCGGTCATGGCGCTGTACTATTATTCCACGTCCAAGAGCATCGACGTCGTCCAGGAGGAGCTCATCAAGGCGAGCCTGAACCGGATGGAGCTGTTCGTGGCCCAACTGGAAGGCAGCATCGAGAAGTTCGATCTGGTCTCCGCCCCCATGCTCGTGGACACGAACGTGCTGGATTACCTGTACGACCTCGACATGAGCGATTATTCCCGAATGAAAACCCGGCTGCTGATCCAGGAGAAGCTGTCGCTGGCCAGCGCGTCGGGCAATTGGCGCAACGACGTGACCGTCTATTTCCCGCAACGGGGCGACAGCATCTCCTCTTCTCCTTCCTACGAATATGAGCCCGAAGAGTTCGAGAGCCGATTCTCGCTGGGCTGGAGCTACCGCGAAGACTTGGAGATCGGCTCCGGATTTACCCGCACCTACGTCACGACGGGTTACAAGCCGGCCCGTCCGGACGACCTGGACGTCGCCGTGCGCATCAACCTCTACAAGTGGAGCTTCGAGAATCTGCTCGACACCTACAAGTCGGGGCACTCCGACAATCCGTTTTTCTACAAGGAAGGGCAAGCCATCATCGCCAGCCGGTCCGCGGATGGGCCCGTGAGGGAAGGAATCGTCGCGAGGCTGGGCGACAGGGTAGATGGCCGATCCTCCGGTTACTCGATCCATTCGTTCGACGGCAGGCCTTATTTGATTACCTACTATTATTCCAACCTCCTTGACTGGCATCTGATCGATTCCGTTCCGCTGGACCAGATCATCGGGCCGATCAAGCAGCAGAGGGTTCTGTTCGGAGCTTCATCGGTCATTCTGCTTATCTTCGGCATCGCCGCCGCTTCCGCCTTGTACTGGAACGTACATAGGCCGATTTTCCAGCTGGTGCGCGCGGTACAGCGGATCAAGCGGGGCGATTACGCCTATCGTCTGCCGAAGAAATCGAACAACGAATTCGCGTTCCTGATGCAGAACTTCAACGAGATGGCGACGCAGATCCAGGACCTTATCGAGAACGTGCTGCAATCGCGCATTCTGGCGCGCGATGCCACGCTGAAGCAGCTTCAGGCGCAGATCCATCCTCATTTTCTGTACAATTGCCTCGGCTTTATCATCAACATGACCAAGATGGGCAAGGACCGGGCGGTCATCGACATGGCGCATCACCTGGCCGACTACTACCGGTATACGACGCGTATGGACAACCAGGGGGTAACCTTAAGCGAAGAGTTCGCGTTCGTACGCCTTCATCTGGAGATTCTCCGGCTTCGTCACGATAATCTTACCTATCGCGTCGAGCTGCCGGACGAGCTGTCGGAGCTCCGCATTCCCCGGCTTCTGGTCCAGCCGGTCGTGGAGAACGCGCTCGCGCACGGGCTCGAGAACGCCGACTACCCGGGCCGGGTGGAGATACGCGCGTACGTCCGGGATAGCCGGGTGCACCTGCTAGTCGAGGATAACGGCAAGGGGATGAACGCGGAGGAGATCGGACGGCTGCTCCTGGAGCTTCGGATCCCTTCCGGCGAATATGCCGGCTGCGGATTATGGAACGTAACCCAGCGGCTGCAAGGCCACTTCGGCGCGGATGCCGCCATCGAGTTCGGCGCGTCGAGGCTGGGCGGGCTGGCCGTAAGGTTGAGCTGGAGACCGAAGAGTCAAGGCGAGGGGGAGAAGCCATGAAAAGCCTGCTTGTGGTGGACGACGAGAAACACTACGCGGACAGTCTGGCGGAGACGATTCCATGGTCGACGGTCGGGGTCTCCCGGGTGCTCAAGGCATACAGCGCGAGCGAAGCGCTTGCTCTGATGGAAGCGAGTCCGGTCGACATCCTCATGACGGATATCCGAATGCCGCGAACGAGCGGCCTGGAGCTGATCGAGCTGGCCAGGCGGCGGCTGCCAAGATTGAAATGCTTGCTGCTCACGGGCCATGCGGACTTCGAATACGCCCGCAAGGCGATCGAGCTTCAAGCGCTCGATTACTTGATGAAGCCGGCCAAGGACGAGCAGCTATTGGAGGTCATGGGCCGGATCGTGAAGCAGCTCGAGCGGGAGCGGGCGATCGAACAGGGCTTCCGCATCTACCGGGACAACAGCGCGGAGCTGAAAGCGGGCTTGCTGCTCAAAGCGCTCGGCGGCACTCTTAGCGTCGAGACGCTGGCGGAGAAGCTGAAGCTGTTCGATCTCCCTCTCCCGATACAGGGCAGGGTGTCGCTGTGCCTCGTTCGGTTGGGTCCCCCCTTCGACGGGCAGGATCTCTATTCGCAATCGCTGATCCGGTTCGCGGTAACGAATATGCTGGAAGAGCTGCTGATGGAGCGGTATGATTGCTGGCCGGCCGCGGACGAGGACGGCAACCTGCTCGTCCTGGCGTACGATCTGTCGGGCGCGCCGCCGGATCCGGAATGGGTGCGCGAGCGGATCGACCGGTTAAGGCGGGAAGTGCGGAGCTTGCTCAAAGGCGAGATATCCGCGGGAGAAGCGGACTGTCTTTTCCCGGAAGGACTGCTTGCCGGTTACATGGCGGCCAAATCTCTGCTGGACAGGGGCGGCCGTTCGTCCGGGCGAGCGCCCGAGAGAAACGAGGAGGAAGCGCGCCTCATGCGCATGCTCTACGAGGCGCCTCTTCTGACGCATCTGCTGGAGACGGAGCAATGGGAAGAGGCGGAAGCGAAAATCCGCGCATTCGTGTCGCCGCTGATGCACTCGGGTTCTTCGGATCTCATGCGGGACGTCTTTTTCTTTCTGTCCAACGCCTTCCAATATATCGCGAATCGCGGCGGAATGACGCTGGCTCAGATGCTATCTCCCCGGCAAGCCGCTTTCGTGAAGGGGAAGGCGATGCTGCACGCGTCGCAGCTGGAGAGCTGGGCGCTGGACTCGCTGCGCACGCTGCGCGATAAGCGGGACGAGGAGAGCGAGGATCACGGACTGGCGATCGTCCGCAAGACGCAGGCTTACATCCGGAAGGAGCTCGACAAGGACTTGTCGCTTACGTTGCTCGCCAGGCGCGTTTTCGTCCATCCGAATCATCTGTCCAAGCTCTTCAAGCAGTGCACGGACACGACCGTTTCCCAATACATTTACGAACAGCGCATGCTTAAGGCCTGCGAGATGCTTAAGCATACGAATCATAAAATCTACCGAATCGGAGAGAGCATCGGCTATCCGAATACCAACTGGTTTATCCGCAAATTCCGCGACTATTGCCAGGTGACGCCGCAGGAATTCAGGGACCGATACCGATCGGGAATGGAGGAGGAGGCCGGTGAATAGGCAGTCAAGAGGAGCGAGAGGAGCGATCCTTCTATCGGCGCTGCTGTTAGGGATACTCTTGCTTGGCGGTTGCTTGCGCAGCGGCGGAAAGGCGACAGAGGACCGTCCGGCCGATGGGGAGCCGAAGCCGATCTGGGACTTCAAATACGACCCGCCGATAACGATCACGACGGCCATCGTGGACGAGAACCGGCCTAACGCCTTCAAGCCGGGCGAGAGCCTTACGGACAACGTGCATACCCGCTGGATGGAAGAGAACCTGGGCATCGTAACGAAGTTCGACTGGATCGTCAGCAAGTTCGAAGACGCGGATACGAAGATCCGGCTGGCGTTGGCCGTGAACGGCAAGCTGCCGGACACCTTCAGCGCGGACGGGGTCATCCTGAAGGATCTGCTCAAAGCCGACAAGTTGCTTCCGCTCGACGAGGCCATCGAGAAGTTCGCGCATCCGAAGCTCAAGGAGGCGCTCGGGAAGTACGCTTATACGTTGACGGAGGTGACCAAGGACGGCCGGATTTACGGGCTTCCTCAACTTAACGCAGGAGACGAGGGAACGGTCATGTGGATCCGCAAGGATTGGCTCGGGAAGCTGTCGCTTGCTCCTCCGACGACGATCGGCGAGCTGGAGGACGTGCTGAAGGCGTTCTCCGAGCAAGACCCTAACGGGAACGGCGAAGACGACGAAGTCGGCCTTGCGGTCCCGTTGAAGGAAGGGCCGTGGAGCTGGATGGGGGAGACGGACGCGATTGCGGGCGCCTACTCGAAGCAGATGCTCAGCACGTACGACATCAAGCTGTTCTGGAATGAAGACGGGAACGGCAGCTTGGTCTATGGCGCCGTCCATCCGGACGCCAAGAAATACTTGGAGACGATGGCGTCCTGGATGGCCAAGGGCTACATCGATAGGGATGCGGGCATGCAGGACGCGAGCCAAGCCGCCGAGCTGGCGGCCCAAGGCAGGGCGGGCGTCATGTTCGGCCCGTTCTGGATGGGGGCCTGGCCGCTTGGCGACGCGGCGAAGGCGGATCCCGGAGCGGAGTGGCAGGCGTACCCTCTTCCGGCCGGGCCGGATGGGCGGAGGGGCAAGGCGCAGAAGCCGTTGTACGGCATCTACACGGTATTCGGCAAGGACTTTGAGAATATCGAGGCTTGGTTCGCCTATTACAACAAGCTGCTCGCCAAAAACTTCGGCCCGGACGATCCGTACTTCGACCCTCGGTTCGCCCAAGGGTATCACGAAGGGTACGATTACGTGATCGAGGACGGCAAGGTCGTCACCGTCAACTTCGAAGCCGAAGGGGTGCCCAAGAACCGATGGCCGCTGGAGGACGGCTCCTCCATGGACATGCGATGGATGCTGTACCCGCTGACCGGCGGGGCGCCGGCGCTGCCTTACATGAACTCGGATGCGATCGAGAAATTGCTGGCCCATTCGGACGCCGAGGTAAAGACGCCGATCGAACAGGGCATCAAGGCGCTCAACTCGACCCAACTGGAGGCGGCCGGCCTCGCGATCTCCGAACGGGGTCTCGAGATCCCGAACCGGTACCACGGACCGTTGACGGACGGGATGGAGAAGCACGGAGCGTACCTGGAGAAGCTCGCGACGGAGAGCTACCTGAGCATCATTTACGGCGAGAAGCCGCTCTCCTACTTCGACGAGTTCGTCGCCCAGTTTTACAAGAACGGCGGGGACGCGATCACGAAGGAAGTGAACGAGTGGTACAAGGAGAACAAGCCATGAAGGCTTCATATTTCCGTATATGAGGAGGACCGGAAAATGTGTGGTTAATTTGGCGGGAAGGATTGCCGACAGATAGGGCGAGACGCATGTTTCGGCTCTGTAACCCGACCTTGTCGGGTTAGAGCGGCATGAACCGCATTCTTCGTCAAGTTTACTTACCCCCGGATCATCAGAACGCCTCCACAAGGGCCTTGCTCGGCAATGGCTTGTTTTCTTCTATGTTCGTTTATTTCTTCTATATACCGACGGCGTCTTCGCGAATTAAACTATTTTATGTAGAAAGCGCTTACAAGAAAGGAGGTGACGGGCAGAACCCGACAAGAAGCCGATAGGCATCCGATAGGCATCCGGTGGAAAGGAAGCAAACCGCCAACCATTTAAAGGAGGAGAGGTAATGAGGAGAAAAGTCAGCTTGATTCTGGCATTGAGCCTGTTCGCGACCTTTTTATTTTCGAATCCGATCCGGACGAGCGCGGCGGCGACTCCCGAAGCGCCCGCAGGGTGGAGAGACTTGGTGGATTACCGCATCTTCAGCACGACATCCGACGGCTGGGCGGGAGACAGCGGCTTCGGATTGGTGACGGAGAACGGCAAGCTGCCGGTCGACCAGACGGTTACGTACAACGGCTTGCCTTCTTTGCTCATCCATACGGCGAACCCGACCAGTCCGTCTTGGCTGAACGCTTTGATCACGGTCGCCGGCTGGAAGGCGTATAACTTTACTCCGTACCTCGCGAACGGGTTCCTGGAATTCAATATCAAGGGGAACGCGGGCGGAGAGACGTTCCTGCTCGGCTTCAAGGACCGGGTCTTCGAGCGGGCGGCCGGCAATGAAATCACCACGACGGTGAACCTTAACAGCTATGTCAACGTCACGACGAGCTGGCAGCATGTCAAGATCCCGCTGAAGGACGTCATCCAGACCTCGCAAGGGATCGATCCTTCCTCCATCGATTCGTTGTCCGTCAAGAACAACGGGTTCCAGCCTTTCAAGGTTTGGCTCAACGATATTAGGGTCACTTCTCCCGATAAGGAGAGAGAGTATGCCCCCATCAAGGTCAATCAATTGGGATATCCCGCGGACGGCGTCAAGCAAGCGCTCGTGACCGGCTTCGAGGATGTCCTGACGGTCGATGAGGGGACTCCGTTTACCGTCGTCAACGCCGCAACCCATGCCGCGGCTTATACCGGAACGCTCGCGCTCACCGATAACTACGATGAGATCGACAGCGGAGAGAGGATTTTTACCGCCGATTTCAGCGGCCTAACGGTCCCGGGCAGCTATTATGTTGCCGTTCTGGGTCTCCAGAATTCGCCGACCTTCTCGATCGGCAGCGCTAGCGATCTCTACGAGCCGTTCCTCTACGACGTGACGAGATACTTCTACTACCAGAGAACGGGGATCAACATTACGAGTCCGTACGTGACGGATTACCCGAGAACGGATTTTACGCCCGACACGGCGGTTCCCCTCATGTCCAACAATTCGATCATTAAAGACGTGTCCAAGGGCTGGTACGACGCGGGCGACAAAGGCAAGTACGTCAACGCCGGAGCCAAAGCGCTGTCCGATCTGTTCTGGGCTTACGAATTGATGCCGGAGAAGTTCGCGGACAACCAGTTCAACATTCCGGAGAGCGGCAACGGCATTCCCGACATCCTGGACGAGGCGCGTTGGGAACTGGAATGGATGCTGAAAATGCAGGATGCGGCAACCGGCGGTTTCTATGCGAGAGTGACTTTCCAGGACGACGACAATATGGTGGAACGCGAGGTTATCGACGCGGATACGGTAAGCCCGCGGACCGACATCAAGACGACCGCCGATACGGCGACCGCGGCCGGCGTCTTGGCTCATGCTTACCTGATTTATCAGAGCATCGATCCGACGTTCGCGCAGCAATGCTTGGATGCGGCGGAAGCGGCATGGGGGTATCTGGAGGCTCATCCGGAGAATATCCGGACGCCGAACACGGGCAGATGGCCTTACGATACCGAGGACGATTCCTCGAATCGCCTGTGGGCCGCGGGATCGCTGTATCGATCGACCGGCGATGCCGAGTACAATACGTACTTCCTTGCGAACTACGCCGATATGGCGAAGTATTTCGAGGATCCCCTCGATTTCGCCAGCGGTTGGGCGAACACCTGGAATACGGGCTTCTTCAGCTACCTGGAGGCCGCCAATCCGGATGCCGGAGTCGTCAGCTGGTATGAGACCAAGTTCCAGCAATGGTTCAACGATAAGGTGGCCCGGTACGACGCAAGCCCGTGGAAAAGCATCGTGAAAGACGGCAATTATTATTGGGGAATCACCATGCAGATCGCGGATACGCCGATGGAGATGATCATCGGGACGAAGCTGCTGGGAACGTTCGAGAGCAACAAGGCGGTCATCGACGAGCTGACCTATAGCCAGCTGGACTGGATTCTCGGCCAGAACCCGGTAGGCACGTCCTTCGTATCGGGCTATGGGGATAACGCCGTGAAGTATCCGTTCAGCATCATGTTCCGCACGGACAACCTGCCCGGAGTGCCGAAGGGGTACCTGGTTGGCGGACCGAATAAATTCTCCAACGATATCGCCGTCGGCAACCAGATCTCGAGATTCGCGGCCAAAAACTACCACGACAACTTCCAGGAGTGGACCACGAACGAGCATACCGTCTATTGGAATTCGGGGCTGGTGTTCGTGGCCGCCTATGCGACCGGCAGCGGCAACAACTCGACGATCAGCCCGACGACCGCATCGTTCGACAAGAAGACCGCCAACCAGGCGGATATCCCGGTGACGCTGACGCTGAACGGCAACACGCTCGCCGGGATCAAGAACGGCGCGGCCTCCCTTGCCGCGGGCACGGATTACACCGTATCCGGCGCAACGGTGACGATCCATAAAGCCTATCTGGCCGCGCAGCCGATCGGAACGACGCACCTGACGTTCCAGTTCAGCGCCGGTTCTTCCGCGACGCTGTCCGTCGCGGTAAGCGATTCGTCGATCGTTAACTCGACGATCAGCCCGACGACCGCTTCGTTCGACAAGAAGACCGCCAACCGGGCGGATATCCCGGTGACGCTGACGCTGAACGGCAACATGCTCGCCGGCATCAAGAACGGCGCGGCTTCCCTTGCTGCAGGGACGGACTACATCGTATCGGGATCGACGGCGACCATCAAGAAAGAGTATCTGGCCGCGCAGCCCGTCGGAACGACGACGCTGACGTTCGAGTTCAGCGCGGGAGCAAGCGCGGCTCTTGCGGTCGCTGTGGTCGATACCACTTCCGGCGCTAGCGGGTCCATCAAGGTGCAGCAGTTCAACGGAACCGTCGCGGCGACGACCAACACGCTGAGCCCGCGGATCAAGGTGACGAACACCGGCACGACCGCCATCAACCTGTCCGACGTGAAGCTGCGTTATTATTACACGGCGGACGGGACGCAAGCCCAGAGCTTCTGGTGCGACTGGTCTCAGGTCGGCAGCGGCAACGTGACGGGCACCTTCGTCCAGCTGACGACACCCGTAACCGGGGCCGACCACTATCTGGAGATCGGCTTTACGAGCGGAGCGGGAAGCTTGGCGGCGGGAGCCGGCATCGACCTTCAGATTCGCATCAACAAGAACGATTGGACGAACTACACGCAGACGGGCGATTACTCCTTCAACCCGACCGCGACCGCTTACGCCGATTGGAGCAAGACGACCGGCTACGTCTCGGGAACGCTCCAATGGGGAACGGAGCCATAAGAGCCGACCGCATCGCCTGAATAGCCGAACCTAGTCATGCCCAAGCAACCTCCATCTCCGCTCCAGCAGCGGGGGCGGAGGTTTTTTCATGGGGAAGAAGGGATGGAAAAGGCCGCGATAAAACGGTTTGTTTTCTTCTACAGGAATGAATTCCTTCTATATATCGACGCCTATATGACGGATTAAACTATTTTTGTAAGCGCATGCAAGATAGAGAAAGGAGTGCCACCAACCGCTTGAAATCCTTATCGCTACCTGCGAATCCGACGGCCGCGCGCACGGCTCGCCAGTTCGTCCTCGTTCGCCATCTTCGCCGTTTCTGGACTTTCTACGTCATGATGCTGCCGGGAATCGTTCTGCTTGTCCTCAACAACTACATCCCGATGTTCGGGGTCCTTATCGCCTTCAAGACGATCAACTACCAGGACGGGATCCTGGGTAGTCCATGGTCGGGGCTGACGAATTTCGAATACCTGTTCGCCTCGAAGGACTCGACCATCATCATTCGCAACACGCTGCTGTACAATTCGCTGTTTATCGTATTGAACTTGGCTTTTCCGCTGGCGTTCGCCCTGATGCTCAACGAGATGAAGAACCGCTTCCTCTCGAAGCTGCACCAGACGATCATGTTCCTGCCGTACTTCCTGTCGATGATCGTTATCTCGTACCTGGTGTACGGGTTCTTGAGCGACGAGCGCGGCTACCTCAACAACACGCTGCTGCCGGCGCTGGGCCTGGAGCCGGTGCGCTGGTACTTCACGAAGGAAGTGTGGCCGGTCATCCTGCCGATCATCAACACTTGGAAAAACATGGGCTACTACACGGTCGTCTATATGGCGGCCATCATCGGGATCGACGAAGAGTACTACGAGGCGGCGACGATCGACGGGGCGAACAAGTGGCAGCAGATGACGAGAATCACGATCCCGCTCATCATGCCGGTCATCACGATCATGACGCTGCTGCAGATCGGAAGGATTTTCAACGCCGACTTCGGTCTCTTCTTCCAGGTGCCGCGAGAATCGGGAACGCTGTTCCCCGTAACGAACGTCATCGACACCTATGTTTACCGCACGTTCCTGACGGTAGGGGATATCGGTCTTTCTTCGGCGGCCGGCCTGTTCCAATCGGTTGTCGGGTTCGCGCTGGTGTTCCTATCCAACTGGGTCGTTCGCCGCTTTAGCCGCGATAACGCGCTGTTCTAAGGAGATTCGATATGGAAAATACGACGAGCAAAACCCTAACCGGTTCCAATCCGAAGAATCGGCTGTCCGGTACGGCTTCGGCGCTGATCAACCTCATCTTCGCGATCTACTCGGCCATCTGCATCGTGCCGCTGCTGCTCATTCTCTCGGTATCGTTCTCCGACGAGCAGTCCGTCTTGACCAAGGGGTACCGGTTCCTTCCGGAAACCTTCAACCTGGCCGCTTATCGGTTCCTGATCAAGGATATCGGCCAGATCGCCCATTCCTACGGAATCTCGATCGCCGTCACGGTCATCGGCACGCTGCTGAGCGTCATGGTGATCGCGCTGTACGCGTACCCGATTTCCCGGAGCCATTTTACGGCGGCCAAATTCTTTACGTTCTTCGTCTTCCTCACCATGCTGATCTCCGGCGGGCTGGTTCCGTGGTACCTCGTTTACGTGCAGATGCTCGACCTGAAGGACACGCTGTGGTCGCTGATCATGCCGCTGATCATGTCGTCGTTCTGGGTGCTGATCATGCGGACCTTCTTCAAGGAGACCGTCCCCGGGGCGGTGCTGGAGTCGGCCAAGATCGACGGGGCGGGGGAACTTCGGATCTTCTTCCGGATCGTGCTTCCGCTGTCGCTGCCGGTTCTGGCGACGGTCGCGCTGTTCCAGACGCTGACGTACTGGAACGACTGGTTCCTGAGCCTGGTGTTCATTACGGACAACCACAACATCTCGGTGCAGTACTTCCTGTACAAGATGATGATGAACATCCAGTATCTCTCCAGCAACCCGATCGCGATGGCGGAGATCACCCGCGCCGGCGGAATGATGAACTTCCCGAGCGAGACGGTGCGGATGGCGATGGTCGTCGTGGGCGTCGGTCCGATCGTCTTCGCATACCCTTTCTTCCAGAAGTACTTCGTCAAGGGCTTGACGGTCGGTTCGGTCAAAGGGTAACGCTCCGCTCCATTAAATCACGGCTTAAACCGGAAATCGGTTTAGCATATACCAACTCATTTTCTGGGGGGATTTATCGAAGATGAAGCAAACGAAACGCAAGGCTGCGCTGCTTCTCGCGCTGCTGACGATCTCGTCGTTATCCTTGGCGGCATGCGGCGGCAATAACGACGACAAAGGCACCTCCAAGCCGGAGAACAAAGGAACGGAGAGCGCCAAACCGAGCGCTTCGGAGAGCGCCTCCACCGGCTCGGCCGAAGGCAGCCCGGCCTCGGATCTGAAGCCCTACAAGCTTAAGCTCGTCTACGAAGGCGCTCCGCAGGCGGACGAGACCCTGGTCGAGGAAGCGCTGAACAAGATCCTGACGGAGAAAATCAACGCGACGATCGATATCGCCCCGATCGACTGGGGAGCTTGGGACGACAAGATGAACCTCATGATCGCATCCCGCGAGCCTGTCGACGTTCTGTTCACGGCTTCGTGGAACGGCTACGCGAAGAACGTGGCCAAGGGCGCCTACATGGATCTCGGCCCGTTGCTCGATCAATACGGGCAGGGGATCAAGGAAAGCCTGGATCCGGCCTTCCTGGACGGCTCCAAGATCGGCGGCAAGAACTACGCCATCCCGACCAATAAGGAATTGGCCTCCGCGGGCGGCATCGTGTACCGCAAGGACATCGCCGACGAGCTCGGCATCGACATGAGCCAGGTCAAGAAGATCGAGGACCTCGACGCCGTCTATAAGGTCGTCAAGGAGAAGAAGCCGGGCATGACCGCGCTGTACAACGGAGGGTTCACCTCCCACTTCTTCGTAGAGCTGGACTTCCTGGGCGACGCGACGATTCCGGGAGCCATCGACAAGAACGGCACGGACGCGGTCGTCAAGCCGGCCGAAGAGTTCCCGCAATATCTTAACGCCTTGAAAGTAACCCGCGACTACTTCCAGAAGGGCTATATCAACAAGGACGCGGCCACCACGCAGACCTCGTCTCTCGACGCCTACAAGACCGGCAACGTCTTCTCCACCGTCGAGCCGCTCAAGCCGGGCAAGGCGGAGGAGATCGCCTCCGCGACGGGCCTCGAGGGCAAGCTCGCCCAGATCCAGCTGACGGGCAAGACGGTCGCGACGTCGGAGACGACCGGCGCCATGCTGGCCATCTCTTCTACTTCCGAAGACCCGGCGCGCGCCATGATGCTCATCAACCTGCTGCACACGGATAAGGAAATCGTCAATCTGCTGAACTTCGGCATCGAAGGCACCCATTACACGCTGAGCGGCAACGTCATGACGCCGACGGAGAAGTCCGCCCAGTACGCGCCGGGCGTCGCCTGGGAGCTGGGGAATCAATTCCTGAACTACACTTGGAATACGGAAGCCGCGGACAAGTGGGACCAGTTCAAGCAGTTCAACGAAGGCGCTCTCTCGTCGCCGGCCCTGGGCTTCACCTTCGACAGCGAGCCGGTCAAGACGGAGGTCGGGGCGCTGGCCAATGTCCTGAGAGAATACCAGAAGGCGCTCGAGACGGGTTCGATCGATCCGGACTCCGTGCTGCCGAAGTTCAAAGCCGCCGAGAAGTCGGCCGGCCTCGACAAGGTCATCGCCGAGAAGCAGAAGCAGCTGGACGAATTCCTGGCCAGCAAGAAATAAAACGGAAAATCCCGATGATGCGATTAACCATCATCGGGATTTTTGTCTTTGAACCAACCTGTGCAAGCTCGCGATCCCGCCCATCTGGGCCTCGACGCTCTTATCCAGATAAGACCGGATAGCCTCGGCCAGCTTCAGGATTCTCGGCAGATCCGCGTGATCGGCGGAGGCGATCGATTGCCTAAGCAACACGGTGTCCTCCGAATAAACGGTGCTTTGCAGCGCTTGCATCAGCCTGATTTTGAGCAGATGGGCCGGGCCGTATAGTCGATAACGATTAGCCGGGTCGCGATCCGCGAGGACATAGCCGGCGTGCTCCCAGTAGCGGATCGCCGATTCCGGAGCCTTGGTCAGCTCTGACGCTTCGCCAATGGTGAATCGCTCTTTGGCGTAAGAAGATCGATTTCCGTTCGCCTGCAGACGAATATCCTCGATCAATCTTTCTACCTTCCCTTTTTCTTCGTATAACGCGACTTCCTTTTCCCTGACGGTCCACAACGCCGAATGCGCCTCGTTCCTCTGAACGGAATGAAGAACTTCGGTTGTCGTTACCATTCCGAATGCGGGGGCCATCGCTTGAATGCACTCCAAATAATCGGCATGAAGGACCGTATAAACGCGATAGCCGTTCGCCGATCGTTCCGCCGGAGGGATAAGGCCGTTGGCTTCGTAATTCCGCAAGGTGCTGGTGCTGATCTTAAAGGCTGCCGCCATTTTCTTAGGATGCATCTCCAACTCGCGTTCACTCCTATTAATGGGTCAAGATTAAAGTGCTTAATAAGGTTTTCCGAATAAACTATTGATTTTCCTGCTCATATTATGCAAAACCTTACAATTGGCTTGCATGTTATACAATGATTTCGAAATGAATAGGAGGAATGAATAAATGAGCCAACAGCTCCCGAATTTCCGGCAAGGCATGACGATTCAAGAAATAAGCGAGGCGGCGAACCGTTACATCGAGTCGGAGTGGAAGATCTTGTATGAGTCGATGCATCACGAATTGACGGTCGCTTTCGAGGAGATGGAGGACGCGGCTTACGGCCTTTATCTGGATAGGCTTCTGCCGCCCGTCTTCGATCGGCTGGAGGCTGCCGGGTTTAGCCTGGAGGAGAAGCTTGAGGAGAACGATTTCGTCATCGCCCGGCGGTTGATTTTCCGAAACTCACTGGAGAAGTGGGGCGTGGAGGATAACCGGTCGAGAATCTTCTGGAATGTGCTTCGCGACCGGGATGGCCATCCGATCGGCTCCCTGCTCACGGAAATTCCCCATTCCCATTTGAAGTTCGACATTCCTTCGTCGCCGATCCATTATGCTCTGGAGGAGAGCGGGAGAGAACAGATCGTGCTGGGAATCCGGCGGATAAAGGAGTGACGGCGGTCATTCGACAGAAAGGGAGCTTTTTCATGCCGATTATGATATGGTTTTTTTAGGATATTTTTCTACAAACCATATCTAGGAGTCTAAGACATGAGAAACCCAATCTCAACATGGCTTATGGGAATCGGCATTCTTCTGATCGCGATCGGTTTCGTTCTGGGACTAGTTTCGGCTGGGTTTGCCTATGGAGAATTTAGTTTTCTCATCGTTTTGTATTGGTGGCTTGGGGGAGTCGTATCGGGCTTTATCTTTATCGGAATGTCCGAGATCGTCCATCTGCTGCAGAAGATTCACGATCAGAATGGCGGAATGAATGCCAGCGGCGGAACCGCTGCGGCTACGCCCATTGCCCCTTCGCTCTCGGGCGAAGCCACGACTAATACGGATAAGACGGAAGGGACGGAAGAGAAGGAAACCCCATTCAAAGACCTGACGATCGTCGTGAACGGCGAACGCTTCAAAGGCCAACTGCGGATTACGAAATCTACCGTCAAAATCATGAGGAAGTCGATGTTCGATTCCGAAGCGCAGCTCGTTAAAGCCATTCCGAAGAGCCTTCTGTCAACGGAGTATGAGAGAGACGATGACTATATCGTTTATCGTTTTCAAGAAGGAAGCAGCTATCAGAAGCTGGCCTTCAAGACGTACAACGTATACGACTACGAGAAAATCGTTAACCTGTTAAGCGATCGTAGATAGTCGGCTACTATCCGATAGCGAATGCTTTCTCGGCGGCGGCGGGGTTGTAGCAGTGGGACGTATGGAAGATTAGGACCCGATAGGAGACTCTAGCATGCAAGGCTACAACGTCATCATGGTTTACAGCAACGACAAAGAGCAACTGCTGATGTGCAGACGCCTGAAGGATCCTTACAAAGGGCTGAGCAATCTGGTCGGCGGCAAAATCGAGAGCGGGGAGTCGGGACTCGAGGCGGCTTACCGGGAGCTTCAGGAGGAGACCGGCGTATCTCGAGAAGACATCGTCCTTCATCATCTTATGGATTTTACTTATTACCTGCAAAAATGCTATGTCGAAGTGTACGTCGGCCGGTTGAACAGAGAGGTTAAGGTGGCCGGGGACGAGAACGAGCTGTATTGGTCCGATCTGAACCGCGATTTCTTCGACATGGGCTTGTTCGCGGGCGAAGGGAATATCGGGCATATGCTCGAGCAGGTGAAGATGAGTCCGGAGCTTTTGGATTAATATAAGAAAATTTGATTATCCAACTAGCTCAGAATAGGTAATCGTCGTTGACGAAACGCAACAGTATGGAGCCAATTTGAGGTGGTCCGGATTTTCTGCAGGATTGAACAATTTGGCTTCATGTTGATAACCGTTCTTCGCCAAAGCTTGAAAAGATCGGTGCTTATCGCTGGATATCGTTGTACCGGCTTGACTTGAAGCATACTCCAAGTAGTAATTTCAAAGTAGGGTTGTCGCCAAAATCCAGACAAATTATATTTTGAAAAGAGGTAAAACATGCATCATGCAAAGAACGTTCTGATTACTGGAGCAAACAAAGGAATTGGATACGAAACGGCTAGACAATTGGGAGCCATGGGTTTTATGATTCTGCTTGGAACGCGGAACGAGGAGAAAGGTAAAGAGGCGGTAGCCGCGTTGGTAAATGAAGGGGTGAATGCCCGTTTTATTTTGTTGGACGTGACGAACCAAGATACGATTGAAGCTGCAACCAGGCAGATTGAACAAGAATTTGGGTCGCTCGACGTATTGATTAATAACGCAGGAGTATCTTTGGAAAGAGGCGCTTCCCCAAGTCAATTGGAATTGGCCGTTTTAAAAGAAACGTTTGAGACTAACTTTTTTGGCATGTTTGCAGTGACTAAAGCAATGCTTTCCTTACTAACAAAGTCCCCATCTGGTAGAATTGTCAACCTATCGAGCGGCCTCGGTTCACTAGCAATAAATAGCGACCCCAAATCCGAATTCGCACGTTTCAATTTGCTGGCCTACAATAGCTCCAAAACAGCTGTTAACGCGTTAACCGTAATGTTTGCCAAAGAATTTAAAAATTCGCCGCTGAAAATCAATGCTGCTGATCCTGGCTATACGGCCACCGATTTAAATCGTCAAACGGGCTATCGTTCGGTCGAGCAAGCCGCCGGGATTGTAGTTCGCCTTGCTACGCTTCCGGAAGAAGGGCCAACAGGAGGTTTCTTTGATGAAAATGGCGAAGTACCTTGGTAACTATGACTTAAGGGGACGAACCTATGCAGGAAATTCCGGAAATAGTAAACTCCATAAAGCAAGCAGCAGAATTAACAGGATTGACGGAAGATACAATTCGTTACTATGAGAAAATTGGATTGTTGCCTTATGCTGACCGAAAACGAAACGGACATCGGGTTTATAGCAGAGACCAAATCCGAGGGATCATATTTTTAACCCGGTTGAAGGCAACAGGAATGACGTTAGAAGAAATGAAACGTTATCGAGAACTTTCAAGTCGTGGTAACGATACGATACCTTTAAGACTATCCATACTCGAAAAGCACAAGCAAAAAATCCAAAAAGAAATCTCTAGATTGAATGAAACCGAAAAAATCATTGAATTTAAAATTGACCACTATCGTGAGATCTCCCAAAATCCAGATCTTAGTGATTCTAACTGCACACCTACTTTAAAGTGAGACCTGTAGACGGAACTTATTCCCCAATAACCTGAGGTAACTGGATAGTCAGATAAGAAAATAGTGAACCGCCCTCTGCCGAGGGCGGTTTATTCATTAAGGAGCGAGCGCGCGGAAACGCGCGTGCCTCGATCAGCGAGTCTTCCCCAGCGAGGCGTGCCATTCGTTTACTTCGTCCGTCATCTTGTCTCCGCCCAGCGAATGCCATCTGGCGACGACGCGGTCGAAGCTCGACACCGGCTCCTGCCCGTAGACGATTTTGAGCATCGCGTCATGGAGCAGCTCATCCAAGGCGTCGCCGATTTTCTCCATCGTCGGCGTCGGCGCCCCGGTGAAGGAGTCCGTCTTGTAGACGCCGGGATTGCTCTCTACGATTTTCCACCCCTTCAGCTCCTGCGGCGTACGCAGGAGCTTGTTTTTGATGTCGTAAGACGTTAGGTCGGAGGTGCCGCTGTTAATCCGGGCGATCGATTCGCTGAGCAGATTCGGGACCGAAGGAAGCGACAGGCTCAGCAGATACTTTTGGGGATCGGCCAGGCCTCCCGGCACGTCGCTCTCCCGAAGCGTCGGCTTGCCGTCGACGTAGCCGTAGTCGTATCCCTCGGCGATGCCCCACCGGTACGGGGAGCCGGGAGGCGGATCCACGAAGTTGTCGTAGACGAAGTTCATGTAGTTGAAGAAAATCTCGGGATTCTCCATGTCCGCATTGATGGCGATAGCGCCGAATTCCGAAGGCGTGCCGCGCGTTCCGGACAAGCCTTCGGGCCCTACCGGAATCGGGTAAGCGTCGAAGCTCGCGTCCGGCACGTTCTTGGTCACGTTCCCGAGCGGCCAGCCGGCCGCCCACAGCGGCGCCACGATCATGCCGATCTTGCCTTGCGCCCACGCTTCCGCCGCCTGGATCTCGCCTACGATCTCGGCGTCCTTCGGCACGTAGCCCAGCTCCATCCAGCGCTTCAGCGTCGTCAGCCCCTCCCATATGCTCGGCTGCACCGAGCCGTACGACAGCTTCCCGTCCGCGCCCTCGTTCCAAATGTCCGGCAGGGCCCCGTAAGCCCCGAACACGAAGCCCGCATCCGACATCCATGAGAAGAACGAATTCTTCAGACTGATGCTGAGCCCGTAAGTATCGTCTATTCCGTTGCCGTCCGGGTCCTCGCGGACGAACGCCTCCATGATGCGTTCCATCTCCTCGAGGGTGGAGGGCGCCTTCAGGCCAAGCTTGTCGAGCCAATCCTGGCGAATGTACAGCACCTCGTTCGAGTTCATCTTGCCGTCGAGAATCGGCACGGCCATCCTTTTGCCGTTGACGGTATATCGGTCCCATGCTTCGGGCGCCTGCGCCATGGCCGCCTTCCACTTCGGCGAAGCATACAGCTCGAACAGCGGGCCGACGTCGCGGAAGGCTCCAGAGCGCAGCAACGGGTACAGGTTCTGGCCTCCCTTGAACGAGACGATGTCGGGTAACGGCTGCCCGGTCGCGATCGAGGTATTCAGCTTGTTGATGTAGACGTCCTCGTCCCCGGTCGTGGTCCACAGGTAATTCACGCGAATGCCGAGCTTATCCTCCAGGATCCGGCTCAGCACGTTGTTCTGCAAGTCCTCGCCGTTCTTGAACTCGATGTCCGGGTAGAGATGCCCGACGGTCGTCAGGACGGCAGCCGGCTCATACTTCCCATCGACGAAGGCAGGAGGCTGTCCGACGGGCTCGGGCGTCTCCTGCGGGGCGGACGAATGGTCCGACTGGTCTTGCCAGTAGATGAAGGAGAAAGTCATGACGACGATAAAAAAGAGGACCGCGAGGCCGAACATCCCCGTCTGCTTCAGCCATTTCCAGCCTTTCATGCTCCCGTTCCCTCCCGTTCGGCGGCGATGTTCCAACGCAGCGTTACCTTAAGTCCGCCAAGCTCTCCGTTCCCCAGTTCCATCTCGGCGTCCGGACCGAGCAGCGCGTTCAGCCGCTCGTAGACGTTGTGCAACGCCCAGGCGGTATTCTCGTCGGCGCCGTAGTAAATGGCGTTGCGGAGCGGGGCGAGCCTTCCGGGCTCGATGCCGCTGCCGTTGTCCGACACGCTGACCTCGCAATAATCCCCGTCGACATGGCCGGAGATCCGGATGTCCCCGACCTTCCGCAGCGGCTCGATGCCGTGCAGGATGGCGTTCTCGGCGAGCGGCTGCAGCAGCAGCCGAGGCACCTGCAGGTCGAGCAGCCGCTCTTCCACGTCGACGGAGAAGACGAAGCGGTCCATCTGAAGGCTCTGGATCGTCAGGTACAGCCGAACGAGCTCGAGCTCCTCCCGCAGCGTCGTGAACGTATTCTCGAACTTGATGGACTGCCGGAAGTAGCGGCTCAGGCTCATCGACATGTCGATGACGGCCTGCTTCTCGTCGAGCTCGGCCATGCTCTTGATGAACGCGAGCGAGTTGTACAGGAAGTGCGGCTGGATCTGGGAGTGCAGTTGCCTGAGCTTCGCCTCCTTGGAACGGATCTGCTCCATGTACACCTTCTCGATCAATTCCTTGATCTCCCTAGACATCTCGTTGAAGCGGTCGAACAGGTAGGCGAACTCGTCGTTGCTCTCCTGGCGCAGCGTGATCGTATAATGGCCGGACGTGATCTTCTTGACGCCCCAGATCAGCTTGCGGATCGGAATCTGCACGTCCCGGTAGAGCAGCAGGGCGAGCAGGATGCTGAACAGAAGCAGGAAGACGCTGGAAAAGTAATAGAGGCGCTGATTGGCGTAGATCGGATTCAGCACTTCGTCGATCGGCGTGTAGTCCGCGACGTACCAGTCCTTGAAGTTGCCCAGCGCGGAGAAGTTGACCAGGTATTGCTCCCCGTCGAGCTTGATAAGCCGGTTACCGCTCCCCTGATCCCCGACCTCTAGCCGAGGGGGCAATTCGCGAAGGAAAGGGAGCTTGGCCGTGTCGCTCGCCAGCACGTCGCCGGCCGAGGAGAACAGGAAAGGACCGTTCTCGTTCGTGCCTTTGGCGCGGTCCAAGTAGTCGAGCACGTTCTTGATGTCGATCCGGGCCTTGACGACATAGGAGACCTCTTCCGGATCGAAGCGGAAGGTGTACGGGTGCGCCAGATAATACGTCATAGACACGCCGTCTCCGTTCGCCTCGTACTGCCAGAACGGGCGGAAGTGGGCTTCCAGATCAAGATCGCTCAGCTTGGAGGCCGAGGACGGCGAGGAGAAGGCGGCGCCGTCATCCGCGTAGATCACCGTGAATTCGGCGTTCCAATTGTTCAGGGCATGCAGCAGGTTCAGCTTGTCCGACACCCGCAGCTTCAGCTTGTTAAGCTCGAAGTCCCCTTCCAGAAAGGAAGGGGTCGCCAGCAGCCTCACGTCCTTGTCGAGCACGAGAAAATCGCTGAAGGACGATATTTTGGATAGGTTATTGTCGATGTCGCCGGCCAGGAAGGTCAGCTCGTTCAGCTTCACGCGCTGAATCTCCTGCTTGATGAGCCGCACGCTGGAGCGATTGGTCAAGGAATACAGCAGCAGCGTGGAGACGAGCAGAAGGCAGATGACGAGCACGATTTTCGTAAATATCGTTAGCTTCATGCGAAGGCCCCGTTCGGTCAGAAGGATTTGTGGCGGTAATCTTGAGGCGTCAGGCCGTAATGTTCTTTGAACAGCTTAATAAAGTACTGCGGCTTGTGGTAGCCGATCGCCGACGCGACGTCGCTGACCTTGAGCTCCGGCCGCTCGAGGAGCAATTCGCGGGCTCGCTGCATGCGCGTCCGGTACAGGTAATCGCTGAGGTTCTCGCCCGTCTTGCTCTTGAACAGGGAGGACAGGTACGCCGGATGCAGGCCGACATGGTCCGCCGCCGATTGGAGCGTAGCGTCCGCCAGCCGGTCCGCGATAAACTGCTGAACCTTGCGGATGATCGCCGCCTGCTCGTTGTTCCATTCGCTCTTGGTCAGCTCCTGAAGCTGCTCGAGCGCGTGCTGAACCCAGTCCTGGAGCTGGCGCATATGGCGGAACCGGTTGGCATCGCCGAGCTTGTCCGGCTCGGAAGGGATGACGTCATGCAGGCTGAGCCCGTTCTTGTGGGCAAAGAAGCTGAACGCGCCCATCGCATGATGGTAAAGCTCGAGCAGCGTCTCCCGCGTCTCCATCCGTTTGTCCGCTACCTCCTGGAAGACGGCGTCCCACTTCGCGCGGATCGCTTCCCACTGGCCGATCTCGAACAGCTGGATGAACGTGGGCGACTCGTACAGGCTGTGGACGCGGTAGGGCATCTCGGCCGCGGCGGCGTCCTGCAGGCGGATGAACAGATCCGTGCCGCCTCCGAGCTGGCGGGCGAATACGGACAGCGAGTCCCGGTACATTCCGCGCAGGCCGTGCGACAGGTCCTGCCAATGGCTTACGACGACCGAGATGCTGCTCTTGAGAAAATGCCTGACGTGCTGCTGCAGCCTCGAGGCCAGAAGCTCGAGCGACTGCTGCCGGGCAAGCTCGGGCTGCTGCTCCTGCGCTAGCCACGTATCGTCCCGGGCCTTAAGCACGAACACCTCGTATTCGTAAGGATCGCGGCCGTGCCAGACGTGGAACAGATCCGAGAAGGTCTCCTCCGAGATATTCGCGACGGCGGAGGCGAGCAGCGACTGGTCCCGCCAGTTCAACTCCTCCGCGGACGATTCGATGCGAAGGAGGCACATCGCGACCGAGTCCCCCGGACGGAACGGCAGCTGGTAATAAGCCAGCTTCTCCTCGAGCAGTTCGGGAGACGGCTTGCGCCCCTGCAGCAGATCCATAAGCAGCTTCTCGCGGAACAGCGGCATGTGCTCGCGGATCACGTTCATGGCCCTCTGCTGCTTGCCGCGTTCGTCCCACTCGAGGCGGAGGGCTTCCGTCAACCGGCGCAGCATGCCGGCCAGCTCCTCATGGTCGACCGGCTTGAGCAGATAGCCGTCGACGTGCTGCCGGATCGCCTCCTGCGCGTAATCCCATTCCCCGAAGCCGGACAGCAGAATGCTTTTGAAGTGCTTGTCGTACTTCTTCAATTGGCGGATCAGCTCGAGGCCGGAGATGCCGGGCATGCGGATATCGGTGAGGAGGATATCGACGGGGTAGCTCTTGCAGAATTCGAGCGCCTCCTCGCCGGAGAACGCCTTGTGCACCTTGCCGATGCCCAGCTCCCGCCACGGCATGTTGCGGTCGAGACTGTCCACGAGATGAGAGTGGTCGTCGACGATTAGCAGCTCGTACATGCGGTTCCTCCCATCGGCATTCGACTTCCTGCGGAAGCGGCGGCTTTCCGTTGCCCGGATCGGCGCCGCTTCCGTTTCTTTCATTATCGGGCAAAGCCCGGCCTTGTCAATCGGCGGCGGAGTCCGCCAGCAGAGCGGCCTTATAGTCGCCCATATCGACGACCGCGCCCTTATTAAGCCTCGACTCCTCGGCGGCGAACGCCATCAGATGGCTCTCCAGCGAGGTTTGAGCGGAGGTAAGGGTCCGGCTGTGATTGCCTTCCCGCAGGTCGGACAGGAACCGGCGCATGATGCCCTCGTCGCCGCCCTGATGTCCGGATGCGCCGCTCGGCGTGGCGATGACGCTGCGGGTTCCTCCGGCGAACTCGAACAGATCGATTTCCTCCTTAAGCAGATCGCCCCGGATCTCTCCCTTGGTTCCCATGATCTGCACGATGCGGTTGATGTCGCGGGTAAAGCCGCACATGCTGAACATCGCCGTCGCGCCGCCGGCGAACTCCATATTGACGACCTGATGATCGACGACGTTGTTGTCCGTCCGGTAGACGCATCGCCCGTAGGGGCCGTGCAGAACGGCGTCCATCCGGTTCGCCTCCGTCGGCGGGGTGGCGATCAGCGCGGCGAAGCCGTTCTCTTCGAGCGTCTGCATGTAGAAGCGGGGCGCCGAGTAGGGACAGGTCGCCTCGACGGCGCAGCCGTCCGTGCACCGCTCGGTCGAGCCGGCCGGCGCCTCGCCGATATGAAAGTGCTTCAGGGAGCCGAACGAGCTGATCCGCGTGCATTCGGCATCGACCAGCCAGCGGATCAAGTCCATGTCGTGGCAGGACTTGGCCAGGATCATCGGGCTGGACAGCTTGTCGTTGCGCCAGTTGCCTCTAACGAAGCTGTGCGCGTAGTGAAGGTAACCGACGTTCTCGTTATGCTGGATCGACACGACCTCGCCGATCGCCCCGTCCGCCAGCAATCTCTTAAGGCGCTGCCAGAAGGCGGAATAGCGGGAGACGTGGCAGATGGAGAGCAAGAGACCCGCACGATCGGCCGCCTCCGCCATCCTTACGCATTCGAGAGGATCGTTCGACATCGGCTTTTCCAGCAGCACATGGTAGCCGCGCTCGAGGGCGGCCATCGTCGGCTCGAAGTGCATTCGGTCCTGGGTGCAGATAAGGACGGCGTCGCACAGCTTCGGCTGCCCGAGCAGATCCTCCCAGGAGTCGTACAGCTGCGATTCGGCCAAGCCTAATTGCGCCGCGGCCTCGGCCCGCCGCGCCGCGTCCGGCTCGGCGACCGCGACGAACTCGGCCTCGTGCGGATGCGAGCGCACGTAGGGCGCGTAGGCGAGCAGTCCGCGGGCGCCGGCGCCGATTAGGGCAAGCTTTATTTTTCTCATGGTCCGAGCTCCTTCTATTCGATTTTGCGATACCACGGAAGACGCGAGAGGGGGGCCTGAACGTCAAGCGCGACAGGCCCTTCGACGACGCTTCCGTCGTCGCCCCGCCATCTTCCCTCGGGGAAATGAACGAGTCTAGCCGTCTGCCCCTTGGCGACGACCGGCGCGACGAGCAGGTTCGAGCCGAGCAGGAACTGGTCCTGCACGAGCGAGTAGCCTTGGCCGGGATATTCGAACTCCAGGCTGCGCAGCATCGGCAGGCCATCGGTCGCCGCTTGGCGAGCGAGCTCCAGCAGCTCGGGGCCGAGCTCGGCGCGCAGCCTCACGGCGTCCAGGCACCAGGCCAGTTCGTCGCCGCTCAGTACGCGCCACGGGGCCATGGAGAACTGCATGACCGGGAACAGCGCGGCGCACTGGGCGAACCGGACGAACAGCTCGCTGTCGAAGCGGAAGTCCGGGGAGTTGATGTCGCCGTCCATGCCGCCGCCGATCATGTCCGGGCAGTTGAACGCGTACCCGAGCAGTCCTTGCGCGATGGCGTTCGGAATCAGGCCGCCGAGCCCCCCTGCGTCCCAGGTATGCGTCTTGTCCCGCTGGCGCTGGATGAGCGCTTGCCCGCCGAGCTTCCAGCACATGCGCAGCTCGACGAGCGGATAGCCGAGACCGAGGGAAGCGTAGGCCTCGCAGTCCTCGAGCAGCTTCAACGGGCGCGACCAGGCTACGGGCCGCGTCGTGTCCGGCGCGCCCGGCAGGATCGGCTCGCCGGCATCGAGCTTGAAGCCGTCGACGCCGTAGTCCGCCATCAGCCGGTCCATCTGCCGCCGGAACCACGCCGCGCCTTCTTCCTTCGTATAGTCCACGACGGCGCTGTAGCCGTTCCACCACTGGCGGAGCACCGGCGAGCCGTCCTCGCCTTTCATGAGCAGATCGCCCCCGCGCAGCTCCTTGAAGACCGTGCTGTCCGCGCTCGCGTAGGGACACATCCACAGCATCACCTTGAAGCCCATGCCGTGCAGCGTCTCGATCATCGCCCGGGGATCGGGGAACCGGTGCTTGTCGAAGTCCCACATCCCGTAGTCCTTCATCCAATTGTCGTCGATGATCAGAATGCCCGGCGGCAGCCCGTTCGCGAGAATCGATTCGGCGTAGCGGACGATCTTGTCCTGCGTAGGCTCGTAGAACATCTCGACCCAGGTGCAGTATTGCGGCGCCGTGAAGGCGAGCGGGTCGGGGATTAGGCCGGACGGCGGAAAATGTTCCCGGCTGGCATGAAGGTACGCGCCCCGCAGCGAGCCGTGTCCTTCCTCGAGGACGACTTCGCCGGCTCGGTCCGAGACGGACAGCCCTTCCTCGTCCGCGCGGAAGGCGAACGGTTCTTCGCTCCAGATATATCTTCCTTGGTTGGATAGCAGAAGCGGGGATGCCTGGTTGTCGTCCGTCACGCGCAGATCTCTCGAATGCGCTCTCTGGCCGAACGGCATGGCGCTGCCTTCGTTGATCGCGCCTCCCCACCAATATTCGCCGGGCAGCCGGGCGATGGACATGTCGGTCATGGCTGAATTCTCCTTTTCGTATCTTGATCCGGTTCTCATTATGAAGACAACGCCGGCGCCTGGAAAGAGGATCTTAAGAATGGGGTTTCAATCTTAAATTTGGGGCATTTCAACCCGCGAACGGCGTGATTTATGATGAGAGCGTCAAGAGCTCACGACGACCCACGGCGGAGAAATCGCGCAGTTTTTCCGTGCTACAGCCGCCCCGGCCAACGGGCGGAACGCTTCGTCATCGTCTTCATTTACAAGAATAGTCGAGGGGGATTTTACGATGATCATGAGAAAAAAATCGGCGACAACGGCAGTCGGAGCGCTGCTCGCCGCTTCGCTGGCTCTGACCGGCTGCGGCGGCAATTCGAACGACGGGAACGACGCGAACGGCGGCGCTTCAAGCCCGGAGGCCAGCAAGGCGGCAGGGGGCGATAGCCAGAAGAGCGTGACGATCTCCTACACGATCTGGGACAAGAACCAGCAGCCGGCCATGGAGGCGATCGCCGATGCTTTCACCAAGCAGAACCCGAACATCAAGGTGAAGGTCGACGTCATTCCTTGGGGCGACTACTGGACCAAGATGTCCGCGGCCGCGCCGGCAGGCACGCTGCCCGACGTCTTCTGGATGCACGGCGGCCAGTTCATCAAGTACGCGAGCGGCCAGTTCCTCGAGCCGATCACGGACAAGGTGCAGGCGGGCGAGATCGATCTGAACAACTACGCCGCCAACCTAGGCTCGATCTACACGCTCGACGGCCAGAACTACGGCATTCCGAAGGACTTCGACACGATCGGCCTGGCCTACAACAAGGAGCTGTTCGATCAGGCGGGCATTCCGTATCCGGACGACACGTGGGATTACGCCAAGCTGGCCGAAGTCGCGAAGCAGCTCAGCCAGCCGGATAAGGGCATCTACGGCTTCGGCGCCAAGCTGGATACCCAAGCCGGTTATTGGAACGATATCCTGGCGAACGGCGGCCACATCATCAGCGACGACATGACCAAGTCCGGCTACGATGAGCCGGCTACGATCGAGGCGCTCCAGGCCCGCTACCAGATGATTCTCGACAAGGCTTCTCCGACTCACCAGCAGATGACGGACACGGACGCGGTCGAGATGTTCAAGTCGGGCAAGCTCGCGATGATCTTCGACGGCTCGTGGGACAACGGCAACCTGGCCAGCAGCGAGATCATTCAAGGCAAGTACGACTGGGCTCCGCTGCCGAAGGGCAAGGTTAAGCGCGGCAACATCATCAACGGCCTCGGCAACGTGATGTCCGCCAAGGGCAAGCACAAGGAAGAGTCGTGGCAGTTCCTGAAGTTCCTCGGATCGAAGGAGGCGGCCGATATCACCGCTCAGATGGGCGCGGCGATTCCGGCGTTCAACGGCACGCAGGACGCTTGGGTGAAGTCCAAGCCGGAGCTGAACCTGCAGGTGTTCATCGACCAAGCGGCGGACGCGACGCCGTACCCGAGCGGCTCGAAGTCGTATCCGGTCTGGTTCGCGAAGGAGAGCGAGATCATGTCCCAGGCATGGGGCGGCGCGATCTCGGTCGAGGAAGGCGCCAAGAAAGTGGCGGAGATGATGAATCAGGCGATCGCGGACGCGAAGTAAGCGCCGCCCTCGAAGCCAAATCGTTGAAGGCGATCCCGTTAGCCGGGTCGCCTTCGGCAATTATGAGGTGAAAGCAATGAATTCGAAAAGCAGATACGCATGGGCCTATATGATGATCGCCCCGACCTTGATCGGGACGTTGGTGTTCTGGTTCTATCCGGCCGTTTACTCGATCTACCTAGGCTTCCTGAAATCCGAAAACTTCGGTCTCGTCAATCATTGGGTCGGCTGGGCCAACTACGAGAGATTGTTCAAGGACGCGGAGTTCTGGCAAAACCTTCGCAATACGATGCTGTACGTCGTGCTGTTCGTGCCGACGACGATCGTGCTTTCCACGTTTTTCGCGGTCCTTCTGAACGCGAAGATCAAGGGCCGGTCCGTCTACCGGGTCATCTACTTTCTGCCGCAGGTCACGATGGCGGCAGCAGCCGCCATGGTGTGGGTCATTATCTTCGCGCAGGATTACGGGCTGCTGAATTCCGTGCTCGGCACCCATGTCGCGTGGATCTCGGACAAGCGATTCGCCATGTACGCCCTCGTCGCGGTCGGCGTATGGGGGGCGATCGGCTTCAACATGCTGCTGATTCTCGCCGGACTCCAAGGGATTCCGCGTCCGCTGTACGAGGCGGCCGAGCTCGACGGCGCCGTCGGCTTCCGCAAGTTCCGCTCGATCACGCTGCCGCTGCTCACTCCGACGCTGTTTTTTACTTCCATCGTGCTGGTCATCGGCGCCACGCAAATTTTCGACAGCATCTACCTGATCATCGGCAAGACGAACGTCGCGCTGCCCTCCGTGCGCTCTCTCGTATACGCCTATTACCAGAATTCGTTTATCTACTACGATCAGAACTATGGCGCGGCGATCGTCAACGTTCTGCTGCTCATCAACCTGATCCTGACGGGCTTCCAGTTCCTGATGCAAAAAAAATGGGTGGTTTACGACTGAGGAGGTTACGAAAATGGGCGGCGCTGCCTCTGCAAAGCAAAGAAGCAACTTTATCATTCACTTGATTCTCATCGCGGGAGCCGTCATCATGGTTCTCCCGTTCATCTGGATGATCCTCACGTCCTTCAAGACGACGACGGAGGCGACCCAGATTCCGATTAAAATATTCCCCGCCGAGCCGAGCTTCCGGGCTTACGCGGACGCGATCAAGCAGTCTTCCTTCCTGCACTACTACGCGAACACGCTCATGGCGGCGTTCATGAAGACGGTGTTCCCCGTCATTTTCAGCGCGATGGCCGCCTTCGCGTTCGCTCGCATCCGATTTCCGGGGAGCGGACTGTGCTTCTTCCTGATCATCTCGGTCATGATGGTTCCTAACCCGGTGTTCTACACTCCGCAATACCTGATGATGAGCAATCTCGGACTCGTCAATACGGTGACCGCGCTCTGGATCGCCTCGCTCGTGAGCCCGTTCGCCACCTTCTTGCTGCGGCAGTTTTTCCTCGGCATCTCCAAGGAGCTGGAGGAGGCGGCCGTGCTGGACGGGTGCAATCCGTTCCAGATTTTCCGCCATATCATGCTGCCGCTCGTGAGCTCGGCGCTCGTCGCGGTCGTCATCATCCAACTGCTCTGGTCGTGGAACGAGCTGCAATGGCCTCTCATCATCAACAGCTCGCCCGAGAAGCTGACGCTGTCGGCGGGACTCGCGACGCTCGTGTCCATGTTCGGCACCGATTATCCGGTATTGATGGCCGGCGCGTTCATGGCCGTCGTTCCGATGCTCGTTCTGTTCTTTATTTTCCAACGGCGGTTTATCGAGGGCGTCGCCTTCAGCGCCAGCAAGGGCTGATCGGACGGCGCTCGTAGACGCGAATCGCGAATCAGGAGACGGAGGGATCTATGGTGAGGAAAAAAGGAAAGAGGTGGACGGCGGCGCTGCTATCGGCTGCGCTTGCGCTGTCCGCGGCTCCGGTGGTTAGCCAGCCGGACCGCGCGTACGCGGAGACGGGAGAGACCGTCTCCGCGGTCATCGACAGCTTCGACGGCTATGCGGACGATGCCGCCATGCAGGCAGCGTGGGCGCGATGGCAGGACGTGCCGGACGCTCAGCAGCAGACCGATTACGTGACGCGGACGCTGGACGCGCGCGGCGGCAGCGGCGGAAGCGCGGGCATGAAGATCGATACGGTCATGGACGGCGCGGGCTGGGCGAACTTGTCCCGAAGCATTCCGGAGGACAGCCGCGATTGGTCGGGCTATGACGGCGTGACCTTCTGGATTCGCCACGATTCCGGCAGCGCCGATCCGCTCGGCCTCGCGGTCGATCTGACGTCGGCCGGCGCTTATGGCATGTACAGCCTGAAGAGCGGCGGAACGGCGCTGCTGTCCGACGGACAGGGCGGCTGGACGGAGACGGCCTATTCGGGCAACGTGCTATCTATCCCCGACGGGTTTACGGGCGCGGTCCGCATCCCATTCGGCGAGTTCGCCCAGGCGGCGTGGCAGTGCGACTCCTGCAGCGCGCCGCTTGCGGATACGAGCGAGATGGTCGGCATCCAGTTCGGGTTCAATCCCGCAGACGATAATGAAAGCGCATTCACCGTAGACGACATCGGATTGTACCGCGCCGAACGGACGCTGGACGACTTCGGCGGCTACGCGGACGACGCGGCGCTGATCTCGACCTGGAACCGTTGGCAGGATGTGCCGGACGCGGAGCAGCAAAGCGACTACGTGAGGCGTTCGGTGGATCCGGAGGGCGGCAGAGGCGGCACTGCGGGCATGAAAATCGAGACGGTCAAGGCCGGCGCGGGCTGGGCGAACGTGTCCCGAAGCATCCCGGAGGGCAGCCGCGACTGGTCGGACTACGACGGCGTGACGTTCTGGATCCGTCACGAATCCGGCGACGCCAAGGCGCTCAGCCTCTCGATCGACTTGACGTCGGATGGCGCGTACGGCATGCACAGCTTGCGGAGCAGCGGTATCGCGCTGCTGTCCGACGGACAGGGCGGCTGGACGGAGACCGCCTATTCGGGCGGAATGCTGCAGGTCCCCGACGGGTTTGCGGGCGCGGTCCGCCTCCCGTTCGGCGAGTTCGCCCAGGCGGCGTGGCAATGCGACTCCTGCAGCGCGCCGCTTACGGATACGAGCGGGATGGTCGGCTTCCAGTTCGGTTTCAGTCCCGCCGACTATGGCGCGAGCGTATTCACGGTGGACGATATCGGACTCTACGCGATTCATTCGCGCGCGGGCGCCTCCGGCATGGGCGACGGCGGACGGGACTTTCGAGCTGAAGTACGAGCAGGCGCCGATCGACAATCCGCTTAAGGGCTTCCTGCCGTTCTTGGACGGAGGGGATCCGAACGACGGAGCGTGGCGCACCGAGCTGGACCAGATGCCGTACAGCATGGAATACTTCTATATCCCGCTGAACGACGTGATGACGGGAGAGAACCGGTTCGACTGGACGAAACTGGAGGACAATCTCGACGTCATCGCGTCGAGAGGACATCAGTCCGTCTTGCGGTTTTATCTGGATTATCCGAACCGGCCGACCGGCATTCCGCAATACTTGCTTGACGCGGGTCTGGCGACGCATTCCTACGCGGACTACGACAACGGAGCGAAGGCGACGAGCGTTTCGCCCGATTACGACGATCCGCGTCTCGTGAAGGCGCTGGACGATTTCATCGCCGCGTTCGGCGAGCGCTATGACGGCGATCCGCGGATCGGCTTCATCATGGTAGGTTTGATCGGGTTCTGGGGAGAGTGGCATACCTATCCTCACGCCGAAGGAGCGGACAACTGGATGCCGTCGGAAGCGAACCAGAAGCGGGTGCTGGAGGACATGGACGAAGCGTTCGACGAGACGAAGCTGGTCGTCCGCAATCCGATCTCGAGCGGCGAGCTGCAGACCAAGGCGTTCGACATCGGCTACCACGACGACTCCTTCGCTTACGAGACTCTGCCCGTCAGCGAAGGCGGGGAGAGCTGGCACTTCTGGGGGCGCGTGATCAACGCGAACGATACGGCGTTCTGGCAGACGAGGCCGATGGGCGGCGAGATGCGGCCGGAGATCCAGATCGCGATGTGGGATCGGGATCCGCCCGGGACGAGCGACGGAGAAGATTACTATAAGTCGCTCAAGTACACGCACGCCTCGTGGCTGATCGACCATGCCGTCTTCAAGACGCCGATGAGCGGACAGCCGCTCGAGCGGGCGCGGGAAGGCTCGCGCAGCCTCGGTTACGAATATTACGTGCCGGCCGCTTATCTGGACGGCTCGTCCGGCAAGGTGAAGGTTGGCGTCGAGATCGAGAATCGCGGGGTTGCTCCGTTCTATTACGATTGGAAGGTAGAGCTGGCCGTGCGCGACGGCGCGGGCATTCAGACCGTCTTGAGCCCGGACTGGAAGATCTCCGGAGTGCTTCCGAACGATCCGGACGCGGGCATCGTTAACAACAAGCTGCTCGAGGCCGAGGACGCGCCGACGCTGACGAACGGCGACTACGAGGTGCTGCTGCGGGTCGTCAATCCGCTGTCCGCCGCGCACGATAATGCCGTTCGCTTCCGCTTCGCGAACGAGGAACAGGGCGCTGACGGTTGGCTGTTGCTCGGGTCCGTCAAGGTGACGAACGGCAAGGAGCCCTCGCCCGGCGTCGTCACCGGACCGGATACGTCGTCCGGCGGATCGACGGGCGTCGTTCCCGGCGCTGACGGACGAGTAAGCGTCGCCGAAGACGGCACGGTCCCGTTGGCCGCGTTCAAGGCAGCCGTCGATGCCGGGGTTGGCGCGGCCGATGCGGAGCATCGCGTCATCCTGCAGGTCGCCGCGGGCGCGGACGCCGATGCGGTCGTTTTGTCCGCCGAGACGCTCGCCTATGCGAAGGAGTGGATGCCGGACGGCGTTCTCGACGTGAGGACGACGGAGGCGTCTTACGAGCTGCCGCTCGGCGCCATTGATCTGGCAGCGTTGGCGAAGAAACTGGATACGCGGACGGGCGACCTCTCTCTGGTCATTGAGGTTCGTGTCGAGCTGTCCAATGCACAGCTTGAAGCGGCAGCCGCCCGGCAAGGGTTGAAGCTTGTCGGCATCGTCGTCGACTTCAAGGTGCTGGCGCGAGCGGACGGCCGCGAGGCGGAGGTGACGGACTTCGGAGGTGCTTACGTCACCCGTACGATTCGCCTGCCGTCCGCCGTCGATGCTGCACGCGCGACGGGCGTGGCGCTTGATCCGGCGACAGGCGCGCTGGTATTCGTCCCGACCGTGTTCGAGGTCGAAGGGGAAGTGGTCAAGGCCGTGCTGAAGCGCATGGGCAACAGCCTATATGCCGTCGCGTCCGGCTCGAAGTCATTCGACGATGTGAACGGAAGCTCGGCTAAGGCGGACATCGAGTCGCTCGCCGCGAAGCAGATCGTTCAGGGCCGAACGGAGAGGCTGTATGCGCCGGAAGCGCCCGTGTCCCGCGCCGAGTTCGTCGCGCTGCTCGTTCGCTCGCTGGGACTTCCGGCTGCCGAGCCTGCGGGAGCGTTCGCGGACGTGCGGGAGGGCGCCTGGTACGCTTCGGCCGTCGAAGCCGCTGCGCGCGTAGGTCTAGTACGCGGCGCCGGCGACGGCAAGTTCAGGCCCGCGGATGTCGTTACGCGTGAGGAAGCGGCCGTCTTGCTGGCCGGCGCGGCCCGGATCGCCGGCATGAGTATTGGCGCAACGCAGGCGGGCTTGTCTGCTAATTCGGACGGGGACGACGTGCATTCGTGGGCGCGCGAGGCGCTGTCCGCCGCTCTGGTGTCCGGCCTGCTTAAGCCGAAGACCGCGAACCGGCTGTCTCCGGGCGAGGAGCTGACCCGGGAGCAAGCGGCCGTGTCGCTGACGGCGTTCCTCCGGCAGGCCGGCTTCATCGGTTAAGTCGAGGGAGAATCCGGCGCGGGTCGCGAGTCCGCGCCGGAGAGGGGGTGAGGAGCAAGAGCGGCGAGCAGGCTCGCCGAACGCATCCGTCATTTTATCCCACGCGAAGAGGAGTGAACGAGGTAATGTCGAACGCAAGACTCGCAAAACCCGGATTGGTCCTGACCGTCTTAGTCCTGATCGGAACGATGCTGCTCATCAACTTCAAGGTCCCGCCCGCCTCCGCCTCCGGCGAATGGCAGACCCAGACGTACGACCCGAACAAACCGGGGCTGGAGCTGAACCCGCTAAAGGGGTTTATGCCTTTCTCCAAGCTGCCCTCGGACTCGGTCGACCCCAACAACGATTTTCCTCACAGTCTGGAATGGTTCTATATCTCGCTTCGCGACCTGATGACCGGCTGGAACACGTATAATTGGGCTCCGCTGGACGCTTATCTGAACGATATCGCGAGCCGGGGCAACCAGGCGGTCTTCCGCGTTTATGTCGATTACCCCGGTCGCGCGACCGGCATTCCCCAGTTTCTGATCGACGGAGGCCTGACGACCCGGGACTACGATCAGAACGGCAACCACGACGGCTCGACGCACAGCCTGGCTCCCGACTGGAACGACGCTAATCTGAACCTGGCGCTGCGCCAGTTCGTCGCCGCGCTCGGCGCAAGGTACGACGGAGATCCGCGGATCGGCTTCGTGACGGCGGGCCTGTACGGCTTCTGGGGAGAGTGGCATACATGGCCGTACGACGCCGCTCCGAACGATTGGCAGATGAACCAGACGAATAGAGACGCGCTGTTGACGGCGTTCAAGGACGCGTTCGACACGACGCATGTGCTTGCCCGTTACCCCTATTCCGCCAGCACGTCGACGTTGAAGAACGCCTTCGGCTACCATGACGATTCCTTCTCGTACGCGACGCTGTTCGATACGGATTGGGACTTCTGGAATCTCGTCACGCAGAACGGCCTGCAGAACGTCTGGCAGACGCATCCCATCGGGGGCGAGTTCTATCCTCCGCTTCAGCAGGATACGAGCTTCTGGCAGCATTGGCCGAACCAGAACGGCCAAGACTTCCAAACCTCCGTCGAGACGACGCATGCTTCCTGGCTCATGTACGACCGGGTGTACAAGTCTTCGCTCCCGGACGACACCGCTTCGGCGAACGCGCTGCGGGCGCACAAGATGCTGGGTTATACCCTTTACAACTCCGCCGTGCAGCTGGCCGACTCGCCGGCTTCCTCGCTGCAGGTCAACGTCAAGCTGCAGAACAAGGGCGTGGCCCCGTTCTACTACAATTGGCCGGTCGAGTTCGGCGTACTGAGCTCTTCCGACACTTGGGTCAAGTCGCTCGGAACGGCAAGCTGGAATTTGAAAAGCGTGCAGCCCGGCGGTACGGATTACGATTTCTCATACAGCGCGAACCACAATCTACCCGCCGGCGACTATAAGTTGGTCATGCGAGTCGTTAACCCGCTCTCGGGGGGCAAAACGCTTCGTTTCGCGAACACTCGGCAGGATGCGAACCGCGACGGCTGGCTGACGCTGTCCGGATTCCATGTGTCCGCGACAGCGACGACGTCGACGACGCTCCCCGATCCGCCTTTAACGCCGGGGCCGGGCACGGAGCCGACCGGCACGACCTCTTATGAGGCGGAAGCGGCGGCCAACACGCTCGCGGGCTCGGCGGCCGTCGCGAGCTGCGCGACCTGCTCCGGAGGGAGCAAGGTCGGCTATATCGGCAACGGGAGCGGCACGTTGCGGTTCAACGGGATCGCGGCGCCTTCCGCAGGCGATTATACGGTGACGATCCATTACCTGAACGGAGAAGCTACCCGCTCGGCCGTGCTCAGCGCGAACGCCGGGGCGGGCGCTTCGGTCAGCTTCCCGAGCTCAGGCGGCTGGACGACGGTCGCTTCGCTGAATACGACGGTGCATCTGCAGGCGGGAGCCAACACGCTTCTGTTGTCCCAGCCGACCGGCTATGCGCCGGACATCGACCGCATCGTCGTGAGCGCAAGTCCCGTAGGCGCGGGGGATACGCAGGCTCCTACGGCGCCTGCGAGCTTAGCGGCGAGCTCCGTTACGAGCGCGAGCGTCACGCTTTCGTGGACGGCGTCCGCGGACAACGTCGGCGTCGTCGGGTACGACGTCTACCGCGGCTCGACGCTGGCCGCGAGCTCGACCGGCACGACCGCGACGGTGAGCGGACTGTCCGCCGGCACGGCGTACTCGTTCACCGTCAAAGCCCGCGACGCGGCCGGCAACGTGTCGGCGGCCAGCGCGCCGCTGTCCGTGACGACGAGCGGGAGCGGCGGAGTGACGCCTCTCGTCTTCGACAACTACGACAACCCTTCCCAGTACAACACGCTGCACACGAACGATATGGGAGGCAGCTACTGGGGAGACGGCAGCTCCTCGAGCGACGGATCAAGCGTGACGCTCAGCGGCGTCAGTTGGTGGGACGCCACGTTCAGCGCCTCCGAGACGAACGTCGACCTGTCCGCCTACACTCACCTTGTATACGTTGTAAAGAGCAGCACGAACGGCGCGTCGTTCAGCGTCACGATGTGGGATGCCGGGGGAGCGAAGGGGACGAAGACCGTCGCCGCGACGGCCGCCTATCAGACGATCCGCATCCCGCTAATCGACTTCGCGGGCTTCGACAAGGCGACGGCCAGAAAGTTCAAGCATAGCTCGTTCACGGGCAACTTTACGATCGACGAAATCCGGTTCGAGTAGAGGAGTTTCTATTAAATAATCCAGTATTTAATCAATAGCCACCGGCTTAGCCGGTGGCTTCGGGCCGTTAATACAGTATTCGTCGGACAATGCATGTCCACATAACATTGCGGAGATCGTCTCGAATGAGACTATCTGCGGATTAGCCTAGAAAATCTACATATCCCGTACGACTGAATGGCGAACGTAGAGACGAAATTGCATGCAAAAAAAAAGCCGACACCTGCCGAAAAATGCAGGTGCCGGCTTTTTCCTATGCCAACCGAATCTTGAAATCCTCATAGCCAAACTCGCGTACGACTCGGCAATCTCCGTCTTTGCCTTGAATCGCAATGGCGGGAAGAGCCATGCCGTTGAAGGTGTTGGTCTTCACCATGGAGTAGATCGCCATGTCGCCGAACACGAGACGGTCGCCGCACCGAAGCGGCCGATCGAACGAATAATCCCCGATCACGTCGCCCGTCAGGCACGTTTGGCCTGCCAGGCGATAAGTATGCGCCTTCTCACCCGGCTCGCCGCTCTCCATAACCGGAGGCCGATACGGCATTTCCAGCACGTCCGGCATATGGCAAGTCGCCGAGGTGTCCAGAATCGCGATGTCGATGCCGTTCTTATGAAGATCCAGCACGGAGGCGATCAAGTAGCCCGCGTTGAGCGCAACGGCTTCTCCAGGCTCTAAGTACACCTCAAGGCCGTATTTGTCCTGCATTCTCTTGATGCAGGCTTCGAGCCTCGGGATATCGTAATCGTCTCTCGTGATATGATGGCCGCCGCCGAAATTAATCCATTCCATCTGAGGCAGCCACTCCCCGAACCTCGCCTCCACGGCATTCAGCGTGGTCTCCAGGTCGTCGGAGTTCTGCTGGCAGAGGGTATGGAAGTGCAGGCCGGTTACGCCATCCAGCAATTCCGGACGGAAATCCCCTTGCTTGACCCCGAAGCGGGAGCCGGGAGAACAAGGATCGTAAATCTCATGCCCCACTTGCGTCGAGCATTCCGGATTGATGCGCAGGCCTACTTTTCTGCCGGCTTGGAGTGCCCGATCTTTATACCTCTCCAGTTGGGAGAAGGAATTAAAAATAACATGATCGCAGATGGAGAGAATCTCGTCGATCTCGTCTTCCCGATAGGCCGGGGCAAAGACGTGAGTCTCCTTGCCCATCTCTTCGTGGCCTAGCCTGGCTTCATATAATCCGCTTGCGGTCGTTCCGCTCAAGTATTCTCCAATAAGGGGGTATAGGGTTGTCATGGAGAATGCTTTCTGCGCCAAAACAATCTTGGCTCCCGTTCGCTGCATGACGCCGCTTAGGATCTTCAGATTCTTCTCGATGAGAGCCTCATCGACGACGTAGCAAGGCGTAGGCAGCTGGTCGAAGCGCATCTGCTTAGCGAACCAGAGCCGGTTGTTGCTTAGGAGCTTCTTCTCCGTCGTCAACCAGTACAGGATTGAAATTTTCTACCCATGGAAGTCCCCATTTGTTCAACTCTTCCATGAACGGATCCGGATCGAATTCTTCGACGTTGTAGACGCCCGGCTTGTTCCATTTGCCCGTCAGAACCATAGCCGCGCCGATCATGGCAGGAACGCCGGTCGTGTAGGAGATCGCTTGGGAGCCGACTTCCTTGTAGCACTCCTGGTGGTCGCAGACATTGTACACGTAGTACGAAACCGGCTTGCCGTCTTTCTTGCCTTGGAAAATGCATCCGATGTTCGTCTTGCCGACGGTGCGAGGTCCGAGCGAAGCCGGATCCGGCAGGACGGCCTTCAGGAATTGAAGCGGAATGATCTGCTTGCCTTCGAACTCGATCGGCTCGATGGAAGTCATTCCTACGTTCTCCAATGCCTTGAGGTGAGTCAGGTAGCTTTGGCCGAAGGTCATGAAGAAGCGGATGCGCTTGAGCCCCGGAATGTTCTGGGCAAGGGATTCCAGCTCCTCGTGGTACAGCAGGTACATATCCTTCTGGCCGACTTCGGCGAAGTCGTAAACGCGCTTGATCTCCATCGGCTTCGTTTCGATCCATTCGCCGTTCTCCCAGTATCGGCCGTTGGCGGATACTTCGCGGATGTTGATCTCCGGGTTGAAGTTCGTCGCGAACGGATAGCCGTGATCGCCGCCGTTGCAGTCCAGAATGTCGATGTATTCGATCTCGTCGAAGTAGTGCTTGAGGGCATAAGCCGAGAACACGCCCGTAACGCCCGGGTCGAAGCCGCTGCCGAGAAGGGCGGTGATGCCGGCTTTCTCGAAGCGCTCGCGGTATTCCCACTGCCACTTGTATTCGAACTTGGCGGTATCTTCCGGCTCATAGTTGGCGGTGTCCATGTAATGGGTCTTCGTCGCGAGGCAAGCGTCCATGATCGTCAGATCCTGGTACGGGAGAGCCAGGTTCATGACGATATCCGGCTTGAACTCATTGATCAGGGCAATAAGCTCGTCCACGTTGTCGGCATCGACCTGAGCGGTCGAAATCTTCGTTTTGCCCCCGTCGAGCTTCGCCTTCAGATCGTCGCACTTGGATTTGGTACGGCTCGCGATACAGATTTCCTCGAAGACCTCACTGTTTTGAACACATTTGTGGACGGCTACGGAAGCCACTCCACCGGCACCGATAATAAGCGCTTTTCCCATTTTCTCGCTCTCCCTTGCTCATGGATTGTTGTTGGGTTCGGATGCTCGCCATTCGCTTTATTCGCACAAAAAAACAAGCGTAAAAAACGCATCATCGCGTAATCACACTTGTTTAGATAATCAGGAATATTAAATGCCGCCGCAAAACGGGGCATAGCTCGCTAAGGAAGCCGCTTAATATTCAAAATATATCGGTGACGTATCAGAGTCTATATAGCAAATAATCGCCTTTAATACTCTTATTGATCGTTTCACAAGTTGATGTGCGATGCTATGCATCGGTCGAATAGCAACCAAACTTATAAAATTTGAGCTTTTAACTCAATCAATAAGGCAACTCGACGTTGCCAATCGGCATTTGACCCGGCTGTCCGTATGGCCTTAACTTCCTTGCGGATGTGGTCAAAAAATTATCTGCTTGGAAAGACTCCCGTATATTTTGAATAACTGCTTTCCAAATAACGCAATACTCATAATATCACAAACTCTAAATTTATCAACAAAAAGAATTTAACAGCTCGAAATATTTTTAGCCGGCCCCTCAGTTCCCGCTGCTTTCGTAACGACGGAGCCCGATCCGCAGCAGCAGCAGCGCGATTCCGAAGACGTATGCCGCCGCCAGCGGGCTTAGCCAGCCGTATGCCGCCCAGTCCTCCTTGCCGAACAGCACCGCCGCCGGAACGAAGCTGACGAACGCGAACGGGACGCCGAGCGCCAGGAACAATTGCAGCCCGAGCGAATAGATCGTGATCGGATATTTCGCGAATTCGCCCATGTTATGGACCATGATGGGAAAAGCGTTGCCGCTCGTGCGAATCCAGAAAGCGGAGCAGTTCGCGGCCAGGTTGATCCCTATCCGGACCGCAAGCGCGGACGCGAGCACGACGAGCGCAGATAGAACGGAAGTTATGCTCCAATCGATGTCCACATGATACAGCGACATGCCGATGATGGCGCCGCCGATCGCGATGTTGCCTATTCCGTTCATCCCGATGCCGGTGCAGAAGATCTGCAGCACGATCGGCATCGGCCGCACGAGGTAGCGGTCCAGCTCCCCCATGTTCACGAGCCGCAGCATGCGCCACGTCCCTTCGAAGAACAGCGAGCCGACCCCTTCCGAGAAGTAAATCATGGCGTACATAAAGGCCACCTCCCAGAAGCCCCAGCCCTGGATGACCGGAATTCGCGAGAAGACGACCCACAGGAACAGGAAGCCGACGATCTGCGTGAAGGCGGCCGCTCCTATCATGACGTAGAAATCCGACGAATATTCGAGAATCGCCTTGAGCTGCTGGCCGAACAATCTCCGATAGAGAAACAGAATGCGCCGAGGCGTGTTGCGAACCGATAGCGTAGTCCTTGTCATGGTTAACCCCCGTGTATCGTGATCTGACGGACCGCCCAGCCCCACATCGACCGGCCGAGCAGCCAGAGCGCCGCGATCCAGAACCATTGCACCGCGATGAGAAGGATGGCCTCCCGCGTGTCGCTCATGCCGAGGAAGATCGTCGTCGGCGTGTTCACGATGCCTTGGAAGGGGAGGGCCATAGCGACGTTCCTGAGCCAATCCGGGAAGAAGGCGAACGGGACGAGAGCGCCCGACAGCAGGTTGGTGACGGCCATTCGCGCCCAGATGACGCCGAAGCCGCTGGTCGTATAGAAGCAGATCAGCGCCGTGCAATAGACGATTCCGAACTTGACGAGAATGGAAGAGAGCATGCTGATCGCGAACAGGATTCCGCTAACGCCGTCCACCGGCATCGGGATCCCGAACGCCGCGATCGCCAGGACGCTGATCAGCACGGCGCTGAGCAGTCCCTCCAGCACGCAGGAGCCGAGCGATTCGGCCAGCCGGGCCTTCTGGAAGTTAAGCGGCTTCAGCAGGTCCATCGCGACGGTGCCGTCCATCACCTTGTTCGTGATGCCGGATTCCGAGTAATAGCTCAGCATCGAATTCGCGAAGAAGGTGACGAGCAGGTAGGATTTCATCTGGTTCCAATCGAACCCGGCGAGCTCGCTCTGGCCGTCGTAGATAGCTCTCCATAAGAAGTAGGTAGCGAGAAGCGCGATGAAGCTGCCGAGAAAATTAAGCACGAACGACAATCGGTAAGAGAGGGTGTTCTGCATGGAACAGACGGCGAGCGAGACGTATTTCTTCATGGCTCCCTACGCCTCCCGAGATGCGGCGACGGGCGACTCCGCCGCGAGCTCCAGGTCGAGGCTGCCCTCGTATACCCGCCGGATGATGCTCTCGATGTTCGGCTCGTCGATATGAAAATCCGCGACGTCGGCCTGCGAGATGATCCGCTTGACGATCTCGCTGGCGGTGATCCGGAAGCGGTCGAAGCGGATGGCCAATCGGTAGGGCCCGGTTCTATCCATTCCTACCTCCGGCAGATCGGAGAAGAGCAGCGAAGGCTCCGCGAGCTCGGAGCCGAGCTGCAGATGAATCGTGCGTTCCCGCGCGAAGGCGTCCTTGACCGCCTGAAGGCTGCCGTCGTAGATGATTCGGCCATGGTCGATGATGACGAGACGCTCGCACAGATCCTCGATGTCTCCCAGGTCGTGCGTCGTCAGAAGCAAGGTCGTCCCCTTGTCCCGGTTCATCTGCTTGATGAACGAGCGGATCTTCTGCTTGACGGAGACGTCGAGGCCGATCGTCGGCTCGTCCAGGTAGACGATCTTCGGATCGTGGAGCAGCGCCGCCGCGAGATCGGCCCGCATCCGTTGGCCGAGCGACAGCTTGCGCGCGGACAAGTGAATGAACTCCTCCATGCCGAGCAACTCGACGAAGGCGTCGAGGTTCCGCCGGAAGGCGTCCTCCGGAACCTGATAAATATCCTTCAGCAGGTTCAGCGATTCGCGAACCGGGATGTCCCACCAGAGCTGCGTGCGCTGGCCGAACACGGCGCCGATCCGCACGGCGTTCTCCATTCGCTGCTTGTGCGGCACGAAGCCGTCTACCCGCAGCTCGCCGGAGGTCGGCACGAGCACTCCGCTGAGCATCTTGATCGTCGTCGATTTGCCCGCGCCGTTCGGTCCGACGTAGGCGACCGTCTCTCCCTCGCGAATCGTCAAGTCGATGCCGTCCACCGCATGCTTGTCTACGTATCTCTGCGTGAACAGGTGCTTGACCGCTCCCCTCAGCCCCGGCTCCTTGACCGCCTGCCGGAAGACTTTGCGGAGCCCTTTTGCTTCAATCAAACTCATGCGTCAACGACCCCTTAGGATGTAATTTGTTGGAAAACAATGATATTAAGAAAATATTATAGGGGATTATTACCAAACGAACTACCGAAGAAAATCGATCACAATTCAGTGGAAAATCGATGGTAGCGGTTAGCGGCCGTGGAATTTGCAGAAAAGGGTTCGTTTCGCGGTTTACAACGTAACAGTGTTATGTTACATTGTTCTCATCAAGGAGCGTGATGACGATGTCGGAGAAGGAGCTCATCTCGAAGAAAGAGCTGCTGGAGATGACGGGAATCTCCTACGGTCAGCTGTATCGCTGGAAGCGCAAGCAGCTGATTCCCGAAGAGTGGTTCATTCGCAAGTCTACGTTTACCGGGCAAGAGACCTTTTTTCCGAAGGAGCTCATTCTGCCCCGCATCGATAAAATCGTCAACATGAAAGACGATCTGTCCCTCGACGAGCTGGCGGATAAATTGTCCCCGTTCGTGTTCGACCATCCGATGCGCAAAGACGAGTTAATGAAACGTAACATTGTTTCGAGAGTTGTGATGAATCGATTCGGCGAGAAGGATCCGGACAACACGGTGTATTCGTTCGAGCAGATCCTGGCGTTCTATACGGTCGATCAGCTTCTGCTCTCGGGAGCGATGAGCCTGGACGAAGGCGAGCTGCTGCTTCAGACGCTGAAGGAGCACGGGGAGAAGTTCGAGGGCAGGGCGTGCGAGCTCGTCTTCATCCGCAAGATGGGGGTTCCGGTGTTCGCTCTCGCGGCTTCCCCGGCGGAGATGTACTTCGAGAGCGGAACGAAGGTCGTCGCCAAGGCGGCGCTGACGGATTATATCGAGCAGCTTAAGCTAAAGCTGGCTTAATGGAGGGGAACGGACATGGAACGAAAGGCGACCTATCCGGATTTGAAGATCAACGGGGTCGGGCAGGCTTCGGGCGGAACCTATCGCGAGGTGCGCATCGACGGCGTCAGCCGGCTGAAGGGGGACATCGAATGCGAGAAGCTGAGGCTTAACGGGATGGCTACCGCGCAGGGAACGATTCGGGCCCGGGAGCTGGAATGCGACGGGAAGCTGAATGCGGTCCGCCTGCTGGAGGCAGGCAACGCGGTCTTGAACGGAATGATTAAAGTCAAGGGAGAGTTCCGCGGGGAGAAGGTCGAGCTGAACGGCTATATCGTCGTGCAAGGCGACCTGTCGGCGGAGAGCTTCCACGGCAGAGGCTGCGTCGAGGTCGGAGGGTTGCTGAACGCCGGCGAAGTGAACCTGACGGCCGAAGGCCGCTGCACGGCCAGGGAGATCGGCGGGGAGAGCATCCGGATCCGCAGGGGAACGGGCGGCAGCAGATGGAGGACGATGTGGAGCTGGGCGATCCCGAAGCTGACGGCGATCACGGAGGCGGACACGATCGAAGGAGACCGAATCGATCTCGAGCATACGACGGCTTCGGTGGTGAGAGGCTCCGTCGTCCATGTCGGCAAGGGCTGCAAGATCGGCCGGGTCGAGTATACGGGAGAGCTGAACGTGCACCCGGATGCCAGAGTCGAGAATCCGGTTAAAGTTTAAGGAAAGCGAGAGGAGAGGAGGAGATGGCAGTGTCGGTTCCGGCAAAACAAGGGAATTTGAGGCTGGTCGGAGAGTCGGTGATGAACGGAGGTTCGTTCGGCAGGGTCTCCATCGTCGGAGAGGGCAAGCTGATCGGCCGCACGGAGTGCGACAGCTTCGGCTGCACCGGGAACTCGGTCGTGGAAGGCGACCTGGTCGCGAAGAAGGTGCGGGTCATGGGAGAACTTAAGGTCGATGGCGATCTAAAGAGCCGCGAGGCCAAGGTGACCGGGGAAATCCAAGTGAAAGGGAGCGCTCAAGGCGATTCTTTGAACGTGCCCGGAGGTTCGTTCTCCGTCGAAGGCGATTGCGAATTCGAGGAGATGACCGTCAAAGGAATGATTCGGGCGGGAGGGCTGCTCAGCGCCGACCGGATGGAGCTTCGGCTGTTCGGAGGGTCTTCGGCATCGGAGATCGGCGGCGGCCATATTCTTATCAAGCAGAGCAAAGCGATGAAGCTCAAGAAGATGTTCGCCGCCCATCCCAATGAAGTGATTAAGGCGGGAACGATCGAGGGGGACGTCATCGAGCTGGAGAATACCATGGCGGACGTCGTGCGCGGCAATCGGGTATCGATCGGTCTCGGCTGCGAGATCGGAAGGGTGGAATATCGCGGCGAGCTGAAGCTGGACCGGAGAGCTAAGGTCGGAGAGCAAATCCGCATCCAATAAGTAAAATAAATCCATAGAAGAAACGGGAGTGGAGAGCAAGTGGCAACGGCCAACGGCAATCGAATCGGCTTTATCCTGGCGGGTCTCATGCTGGGGATCTTCGTGGCGGCCATCGACAACACGATCGTCGGCACTTCGATGGCGACGATCGTCTCGGACCTGGGAGGCTACGAGAAGATCGTCTGGGTCACGTCCGCGTATCTCGTCACGGAGATGGCGGGGATGCCGATCTTCGGCAAGCTGTCCGACATGTACGGGCGCAAACGGTTTTTTGTCTTCGGCATCGCGATGTTCCTGCTCGGCTCGATCCTGTGCGGAACGGCGCACAGCATCGTCGAGCTCAGCATTTATCGGGCGATTCAGGGAATCGGCGGCGGAGCGCTCATGCCGATCGCCTTCACGATTCTGTTCGACGTCGTCCCCTTGGAGAAGCGGGGCAGCATGTCGGGGATCTTCGGGGCGGTGTTCGGCACCTCCAGCCTGATCGGTCCGCTGCTCGGAGCTTATATCACGGATCACATCGATTGGCGCTGGATTTTCTACATCAACGTCCCGATCGGCATCGTCGCTTTGGCGTTTATCCTTATTTACTATAAAGAATCTCCGATTCATGAGAAGCAGCGGATCGATTGGTGGGGGGCTTCGACCCTCGTGGGCGCCGTCGTCTGCCTGATGTTCGCGCTTGAATTCGGCGGCCAGGAGTACGCTTGGAATTCCTCCGTCATCCTGTCGCTGTTCGCGGGAGCCGCGGTGCTCGTCGCCGTCTTCCTCTTCGCGGAGACGAAGGCCAGGGACCCGATCATCTCGTACGCCATGTTCCGCAAGCGGCTGTTCGCCTCGAGCACGCTGGCCGGCTTGTTCTACGGCGCCGCCTTCATAACGTTCGCCATGTACATTCCGATTTTTGTCCAAGGGGTAAACGGAGGCTCCGCGACGAATTCGGGCCTTATCCTGCTGCCTCTGACGCTTGGATCGGTCGTCTCGGCGCAGATCGGAGCGGTCTTGTCGATGAAGACCTCTTACCGCAATGTCATGATCGTCTCCGCTTTGATCCTGACGCTGGGAGCCTATCTGCTCTCCACGATCACGCCGGATACGACGCGCTTCATGCTCGTGCTGTACCTCGTCATCACCGGCGTCGGCGTCGGCTTCTCGTTCTCGGTGCTCGGCATGTCGAGCATGCACAGCTTCGACGAGAGGCAGCGCGGCTCGGCCAGTGCGACGATGTCGTTCGTCCGCTCGCTGGGCATGACCGTCGGTTTGACCGTGTTCGGCATTCTGCAGCGGAACACGCTCACGTCGAAGCTGAGCGAATCGTTCGCGGAAGGCGGCGGAGGCGCGCCGGCAGGCGAATCGCTCGGCGATCTTCGAGAGTCGCTGACTCCCGAGAAGCGGGCGCAGATTCCGCCGGACGTGCTGGATAAGATCATCGACGCGATGTCCTCTTCGATCACGCATATGTTCCTGTGGGCGCTCGTTCCGGCCGTGCTGGCTCTTGTCGTCGTCTGCTTCATGGGCAAGGCGAAGCTGGACATTCCGGCGAAAGCGAAATAACGGCCGTTCATATTCAGTTCATCTTTCGCTTTTAAGCTGGTTTCCGTTAGGAGATCGGTTTCCAATAAACGGGATTCGCCGGCATTCTCCTAAACGAAATGAGTTTGGGGTGTTCAACGACAATGGTTCTAGCCAAAAGCAATAACAAAGCTCTCGTGCTCGTCGGCCTGCTTATCGGGCTGATCTTCGCGGAGCTCGACGAGACCGTCGTCTCGACGGCGATGCCGACGATTATCCGCGACCTGCACGGCTTGTCGCTATATGGATGGGTGGCCGGCATCTACATGCTGGCGATGACGATGTTCATGCCGATTCTCGGCAAGCTGGCCGACTTGTACGGCCGCAAGAGGGTTTATCTAACTTCCATCGCTTTGTTCATCGGCGGCTCCATCATAGGAGGTCTTGCCGTTTCGATGCCGATGCTTCTCGTCGGCCGGGGAATCCAGGGGATCGGCGCCGGCGGCCTCATGCCGCTTGCCATGGTCATCCTGGGCGACACGTATCCGCTCGAGCAGCGCGCCAAGATTCAGGCGGCGATCGGCCCGGTCATGTTCCTGCCGCAGCTGCTCGGTCCGACCGTCGGCGGTTATATCGTCGACCATATCAGCTGGCATTGGGTGTTCCTGATCAATATTCCGGTCGGCCTGCTCGCCGCCTTGATCATCGGGATCGGCTTGCGGGAGACGAAAGGGGAAGAGAAGCGGTCGATCGACTGGGCCGGCGCGTTCGTAATGATGCTGGGCTTGCTCTCGCTTCTGCTTGCGCCGGTGCTGGTCGATACCCAAGGCCTTGCCTGGTCGTCTCCGTGGGTCATCGGATTATTCGTCCTGTCTGCGCTGCTGTTCGCCTTGCTCGTTCGAATCGAAAGAAGGGCGAAGGAGCCTCTTATTCCGCTCCATTTATTCAAGAATCGGACGGTCGTCGTGCTGTCGTTGTTCGTTCTCGTCTTGATGATGGGCCTCATGGGCGGCATCTCGTCGTTCCCGTTCTTCGCCCAGAACGTCATGGGGCTGACGCCGACCGGTTCGGGATACCTCAATCTGGCGTTCATGGCCGGGGCGATTCCGATCAGCATCCTGATCGGCTTCCTGATCACCCGGGTCCCTTACCGCACGCTGTTCATCGTCTCGTTTATCCTGCCGATCGTCGGCATGTATCTGCTGACGCAGATCGGCGTCGGGACGACCGTCCTGTACATTATCATTACCTTCGTCATCATGGGCGTCGGAATGGGCGCTCTGTTCGGAGGAGACAATCTGATCGTGCAGGAATCCGTCGACAAGAAGGATAGCGGGATCGCGCTCTCGACCGTCCAGCTGTTCCAGTCCATCGGAGTTACCATCGGCATGAGCGTGTTCGGCAGCCTGCTCGCGAAGAATATCAAGAGCGGCGTCATGGGGCTGAGCGACCAGCTTCCGGAAGGCGCGGCGGATACGATCGCGAAGGGAGACATTCCCCAGGGGCTGGCCCCGGACTTGATCGAGAAGGTGCAGGTCGCGTTCTCGGACGCCTTCCAGAACATCTTCACGATCGGTCTCGGCTTCGCGGTTGCGGCTTTCGTCATCGTCTGGTTCCTGAAGAAGGAAGTGCTGTCCAAGAAGGACGAGAACTCAGGCGGTGGCCAGGAAGCGGCGGCGGGAACGGCACCGCAATTGAATTCATAAGCGCCAAGCCCGAACGAACCGCCTAATCGCGGTTCGTTTTCCCTTTCCTGCGGGACATTGTGCTATAATGAAAATTGCCATTTTTCTAGGGAAGGGAACTTCAGACGATGAGCCAAACGTTGCGCGAAGAATTGAAACAAGAGGTGGCCAAGCGCCGCACCTTCGCGATTATTTCTCACCCCGACGCGGGGAAAACGACTTTGACCGAGAAGCTGCTCCTGTACGGAGGAGCCATCCATATCGCCGGATCCGTCAAGGCGCGCAAAGCGGCCCGCCACGCGACGAGCGACTGGATGGAGATCGAGAAGCAGCGCGGTATCTCGGTTACGTCTTCGGTCATGCAATTCGAATATGCCGGCAAGCACGTGAACATCCTCGATACGCCGGGTCACCAAGACTTCTCGGAGGACACGTACCGGACGCTGACGGCCGCGGACAGCGCCGTGATGCTGATCGACGTCGCCAAGGGCGTCGAGGCGCAGACGATCAAGCTGTTCCAGGTGTGCGCGAAGCGCGGCATTCCGATCTTTACCTTCATTAATAAGCTGGACCGCGAAGGCCAGAACCCGTTCGACCTGCTCGAGGAGATCGAGCGCGTGCTCGGCATCCGTTCGGTGCCGATGAACTGGCCGATCGGCATGGGACGCGAGCTCTCCGGCGTGTACGACCGGATGAAGAACCAGGTCGAGCTGTTCCAAGGCAACGATCATTCGTCGATCGAGGTTCGTAAGGTCGAAGGCTACGACGATCCGCGTATCCGCGAGATGGCGGGCGACTACCTGGCCGATCAGCTGGCGCAGGATCTCGAGCTGCTCGACGTCGCGGGCGATCCGTTCGACTACGAGAAAGTGCTGCAAGGCCAGCTCACGCCGGTATTCTTCGGCAGCGCGGTCAACAACTTCGGCGTGCAGACGTTCCTCGAGAACTTCCTGCAGCTCGCTCCGGAGCCGACCTCCCGCAAGAGCACGAACGGTCCGGTGGATCCGGATCAGGAGAAGTTCTCCGGCTACATCTTCAAGATCCAAGCGAACATGAATCCGGCGCACCGCGACCGCCTGGCGTTCCTGCGCATCTGCTCCGGCAAGTTCCAGCGCGGCATGAGCGTCCGCCACGTTCGCGCGGGCAAGGAGATCAAGCTGGCGCAGCCGCAGCAGTTCCTCGCGCAGGACCGCGAGATCATCGACACCGCCTATCCGGGCGACATTATCGGCTTGTTCGACCCGGGGATTTTCCGCATCGGCGACTCCTTGAGCGAGGGCAGCAACATCGTGTTCGACGAGCTGCCGACGTTCTCTCCCGAGATTTTCTCCAAGGTGTCGGTCAAGAACGCGCTGAAGCAGAAGCAGTACCTCAAGGGGCTGGATCAGCTGACGGAAGAAGGCATGGTCCAGGTATTCCGCTCGGCAGGCATTTTCGAAGATACGTATCTCGGCGTCGTAGGCCAGCTGCAGTTCGACGTGTTCGAGTACCGGATGAAGAACGAATACGGCGTCGACATCCAGCTAGCGCGCACGACGTTCCAGTTCGCCCGTTGGATCGTGGCCGACAAGGTCGACCCGGCAAAGTTCCGCATTAACTCGACGCTCGTCAAGGACAAGAACGACAACTACGTCGCGCTGTTCGAGAACGAGTACGCGATGCGCACGGCGATGGAGAGAATGCCGGAGGTTCAGTTCCTGGAGACGGCTCCTTAAGGGCTAAGGATCAAGCGCTCCCGTTCGTCTGAGGGATCAGGCGGCGGGAGTTTTTTTTGCATTGTAAAGCTAGGTTTGGGCTATGTAAAATAGGAGGATATGGAAAGGGGAGAGGCGAGATGAACAAACGGTTGATCGTTCGCGGCGGCAGCGTCGTACTGCCCGGGGAAGTACTGGAAGCGGATATTATTCTCTCAGACGGACGAATAAACGAGATTGCGGCTTCGGGCAGCGCGGCGGCGTTATCCCCGGAAGACGAGGTCGTCGATGCCGAGGGAGCCTGGGTGCTTCCCGGGCTGATCGACCTGCATTGCGATGCGATCGAGAAGGAGGTCGAGCCTCGTCCGAACACGCTTTTCCCGTTCGATATGGCGTTTGTCCAGTATGAGCGCAAGCTGGCGCTGCACGGAATCACGACGATGTACCACTCTCTGTCTCTCGGAGTCGGCCTAAGCCTGAGAGGGGAGCATCTGACTTCCGAGCTGATCGCGCATATCCTGCGAAGCAGGCGGGAGCGGGCAATGATTCGCCATCGCGTTCACCTCCGTTATGAGGTGTCCCATCTGACCGGTATGCCGCTGGCCCGAAGGCTGATCGAGGACGGGAGCATCGACTATTTATCGTTTATGGACCATGCGCCGGGCATCGGCCAGTATCATCGTCCCGGTGCGTTCGAGCGGTATGTGATGAAAAATCAGGGCGTCGACATCCACGAGGCCGCCGCGATCGTCGAGGAGCTGCAGGAGAGACGAAGCCGGATCGATTGGGAGGAGCTTCGGGCGCTTGCCGGGCATGCTAGGGAGAGGGGAATCGCGATCGCTTCGCATGACGACGATTCGGCGGGGCAGGTGGACCATTCCCGTTCCTTCCATGCGGGCGTCGTCGAGTTCCCGCTTAATCTGGAGACGGCTCAATACGCGACGAAGCAAGGCTTGCAGGTGTGCGTAGGGGCGCCGAACATCGTACGCGGAGGCTCGCACGACAAGAACATGTCCGCGCTGGACGCGATCCGGGCGGAGGCGGCGGGCATCATCTGCTCCGACTACCACCCGGCTTCGCTTCTGCAGTCTATCTTTATCCTGGAGCAAGAGGGCATCCCGCTGCCGCAAGCCGCGGCGATGGCTTCGCTGAATCCGGCACGCGCGATGGGAATCGATGCGAAGGTCGGCTCGATCGAAGCCGGCAAACTGGCGGATCTGCTGATCGTGCGCAAGGTGCAGGGCTGTCCGGTCGTGGAGCGAACGCTCGTCGGCGGCATGGTCGTTCAGCAGACGTTCGATTATCGGTAGGCGGATGGGGCGCGGCTGAACTGCTGTAAACCGAAAAATTCGGGTTACAGGGGTTGTGCGTTGCGGAGAAAAAGCTGTAACCCGAAAAATTCGGGTTACAGGGTCGTGCGTCGCAGAAAAAGAGCTGTAACCCGAAAAATTCGGGTTACAGGGGTCGTGCGCGGCGTAGAAAGAGCCGTAACCCGAAAAAATCGGGTTACAGGGCTCTCGAGACGCAAAAAAGGAGCTGAACTTTGCCGGGGGCAGAGCCAGATTAGGAAGAAGACTTCTGAAGCTCGCCGTGCAGCGCTTCTACCATGCGCTGTTGATCTTCGGGAGCACTGTGCTGCCAAATAATTTCGAATAAAACGCCAAGTCCCGGCAAGGTTACCTCCGCGTTGCCGATCGAATCCTCGATGACGCCGCGAAGCTCATCCGGTCCATGACCTCGGACCCGATGCAGAATGGCTTCGCGCAAGCTCATGGTTACCGTCACGGGCGAACCTCCTTTGGAGATAAAGAGCCGCGGATAAACGCTTCGAATCGCGGCTTTCCGTAGAGTTCCCCCGTTTCGGGCCAGATATGCCGCGGACGAATGGGGAAGAATGTTATGCTATAATAGCAAAATAAGGAGCAAGGGATACGGTAATGGGGAGGAGCCAGTTCGCCAATGGCTAAGAGCAAGAAACAATTCGCAATAATCGGCTTGGGCCGCTTCGGCTCCAGCGTCGCGAAATTTCTGTCAGAGATGGGGTACGAGGTTCTCGCGATCGACTCCGACCCGGAAAGCGTGCAGGATCTCGCGAACATCGTCACGCACGCCGTCTCGGCCGATTCCACCGACGAGGAAGCGATGAAGGCGCTCGGCATCCGCAACTTCGACGTCGTCGTCGTCGCGATCGGGGAGAATATTCAGGCCAGCATTCTGACGACACTAATCCTGAAGGACTTGGGCGTACATAAAATCATCGTCAAGGCGCAGAACGAGCTGCACGGCAAGGTTCTGAACAAGATCGGCGCGGACAAGGTCGTGTTCCCGGAGCGGGACATGGGCTTAAGAGTCGCGCACCATCTCATCTCGCCGAACATCATGGAGCATATCGAGCTGTCGAGCGACTTCAGCATCGTGGAGATGAAGGCGCCCTCCGCCATGTGGGGCAAGGACTTAAGAAATCTGGATATCCGGGCCAAGTATCAATGCAACGTATTGGCAGTCAAGCGAAATGGCGAAATGAACATCTCGTTCCCGGCGGACGAGAAGCTGCTGGTGAACGACGTATTGGTCATCGTAGGCCGGAACGAGCAGCTCACGCGAATGGAGCAAGCGTATGCGGAACCTTGAACCGGCGTTGACCTCGCTTGCCAATCCGCGGGTAAAGGGTTGGGCGAAGCTGTCGGAGCGCAAGAATCGCGAGAAGGAAGGTCGCTTCAAGCTGGAGGGGGTTCACCTCGTCGCCGAAGCGCTGGCTTCCGGCTGGCCCTTGGAATGCGTCGTCTTCGAAGAGGGGATGGGGGTTCCGGAGGAGCTTCTAGCCTATGCGGATAATCAGCCTTCCTCGAGCTCCTCTCCGTCGTGGATTCCGGTCTCGCCCGACATTATCGCCAAGTGCGTCGAGACGGAAACTCCGCAGCCCGTGTTCGCGGTAGCATATCGGAAGCCGGTCGACCGCGAGGCGCTTTTCGCGGAAGGAGCGGGTCCGGTCGTCGTGTTGGACGGCGTGCAGGATCCCGGCAACGTCGGCACCATCGTCCGCAGCGCCGCGGCAAGCGGAGCGAGCGCGGTCGTGCTCGGCAAGGGAACGGCTGATCTATACAACGCGAAGACGCTTCGCTCCACGATGGGCACTCTTTTCTACCTGCCGGTTTTGGAAGCCGATCTGACGGAACTGCTGCCCGAGGCTCGCAGGCATGGGAAGACGCTATACGGGACAAGCCTTCAAGCGACGAAGAGCTGCTACGAGGTCGAGCTCGGCCGCGATGCTTGGCTGCTGTTCGGAAACGAAGGCAGCGGGCTATCCCCGAAGGTTGAAGAGCTGGTGGACCGGCCGATCATCATCCCGATGACCGGCAAGGCCGAGTCGCTGAACGTGGCTATGGCGGCGACGGTGCTTCTGTTCGAGGCTCAAAGGCAGCGGATGGCTTTGGAACGTTGATTTGCTGTGAGTTGTAATTCAGATTGTCACTCGTTGGAACGTTGAATTGTCACAGAGTGATCATTTCATAAGACCCTGAATCCTTGATTTTAATGAGAAAGAGTAAGCCTCATGGATCGAAAATTACGATCCAAAGTCAAGCTCATTGGAAGTAGGGCGAACGCACTTTCGCATATTTTAGAAGGAGATTTATTGGAACTATCTCTGTCAAACATAATTTAAGTCAAATCTCTTTCGCAGACGAAATAGGAATATCGCAAGGCAGGTTAAGCGAAATAGAGCAAGGAAAAACCAAGAAACTATTAAATATCAAAAAAAGCTACAAATCTGCAGGAAAGCGCAATTTCATGTTTGATACAAAATGCTAACATAAGAAGAGAACGGTTACAACGTTTGACGCAAAGGAAGCTCTGGCTAAGCAGGGCGGGTTCTACATCTTGATTACGCGTGGGCTGGACAACGGAGAGTTTGTTCAGCGCAAGAAGACGATATCAGTCTTCTCCGAGGTTGTCGATCCCGTATGACCTATCAGATAGCGGCCCGTGTGGCAGACAATACGGTCAATGTACGTACGCTCAGCACAAAACTTTTGGAAAAAACTCTGCATCACAACATAATGGAACTGACCGGACTCGAATCGTGACGATAGAGTCCTTTTTGAGTATGACACTCGCAAAAGTCATTGATTTGGATTTGAAGAATGGGAAGAGTGGAAGCGTTCCGAAGGGAGGGGGCCAATGAGTAAAACATGGCTTCGGAGGATGATGTGGTCGCATATCCCGCTCTTTCTGATCGTTTTTTCGTTTTTGATTTTTATATTTCTTCAGGCAATCGTAGAACAGAATCGACAGAACGCGAAGGCTTCCGGCAAAGTATTTACCGCCCAATTGCTGCAGTCTGTCCATGTATCGTTGAAGACCGTCGATCACCTTGTCATCCGGGAGCTTCTGAACAATAAGCTGCTATCCGACTACTTCGAGGAAGTTGATTCCCGCAATATTTATTTGAATTATGAGGTGCTCGAGCGGCTTAACGAACTGAAGCAAGAAGTGCCGTTGATCGATTCTTTTTATTTGTATAGGTACAGCGACGGTACTGTCCTTTCCGGCAATTTACGCAAAAATATCGACGCCTTTGAAGATCGGGTGTTTGCGAGGTCTTTCTCCGGTCTAAGATTAGGGACGTATTGGAGCGACGTCCGCGATTACCGGGAGCTTGCGTCCCGCAGCGCCAAGCGCGTCATCAGCGTCGTCCACGAAGTTCCGGTCAATTCCGGCTCGCAAGGAATCCTTGTGATGAATATAGACGTTTCCGCCATACAGGCAAGCGTGTCTTTGTTATACGACGAATCCACCACCTTCGTGAACATTTTCAGCCGGAACGGGCAGCCGATTTATAGCGACAATCTCGAGCCGAACCGCAAAGTAATGACCCGCCTTACGTCGGATTACACCGGCTGGACGGTGGAGAGCGGGATGAACAGCGGACTTCTGGCCAGATCCACGTCCGCATTCTCGAGCGTATGGTTCGGCGTCGGCGTCCTCGTATTTGCCATCGGACTCTTGCTCACCATATATGTCGCGCGCGCAAACTACAAACCGCTCGAACAGCTGGTAGTCAAGCTGCATCATTCGCTGCTTGACGGGAACGGCTCGGCCGGCAGCGTGGCGGCGGACGAATTTGCTTTTATTGAATCCGCTATCAACAATTTTGTCGCCCAGTCGAAGCTTGCCGAGAGAGAATTCAGCGAAGCGGCGGTGCTGAAGCGCAAGCATGCTTTCAGCGTTCTGATCTACGGCGATTATGAGAAGGGGGAATTGTCCGATAGGCCTTTTGAGGGCCTGGATATCCCGGACTTCGATACGCTGAAGGCGATCGTGATCGAGGTCGACAACGCGGAACAGGCTTTTTTTACTTACAACAGCCGGGACCGCTCGCTGTTCAAGTTCGTCGTCAGCAGCGTCGTCAACGAAATGATGCAGCAGCCAGGCACAGGCGTATGGCTGGAATGGACGTCTCCCATCCAGCTGTCCGTCGTTATATTTCAGAATGGGGCCAAAGAGCAATCTCCCGTCTATGAACCGATTGTCGACTGGATCGCCAAAAATCTCAAGTTCACCGTAACGGTTGGCGTCGGCCGCACGACAAACTCGCTTGAAGATATACGCTCCTCCTATAAAGAGGCCTGCTCGCTTCTGCACTTCAAGGCCGTGCTTGGCACGAACAGGGTGATCCGGTACTCGGACGCCGAGCATCAGCGGCAAAAAAGCGAGCATGAGCATCTTCGCACGATTCACGAGATCTCGACCGCTTTTCGGCTCGGTGAAGAAAAATGGCGCGAGCTGTACGGGAAGTTCTTTAACGATATTCGCTTGGACAAGCCTGCAAAATCCGAAATCGTCAAACTCGTCCAATATATGTTCGCCAATCTGGAGCTTCACCATTCGAGCGGATCCAAGGAGGAATACCAGATCGTCCGGCAGGCGCTTGAGGACATGCGCGTCAAGATGGAGTCGTTCGATACTTTGGACGACTTGAGCCGGGCGCTGTACGAGATGCTGGATCATAGCGGCAAGCGGCTGCAGGACATGCGTTCGCCGCGGTCTCACTATCCTCTACTGCAGGACATCAAGGATTGCATCGAGAAGGAGTACGCCAATCCGGACTTATCGCTCGATTACCTGAGCGATAAATTCGACGTCAGTTCCAAATACCTGAGCAGATTGTTCAAAGAAACGTTCGGCGAGAACTTTCTTGAATTTCTGGCATCCGTGAGGATCGGCAAAGCCAAGGAGCTGCTCGTCCGCACCGAGAATTCCGTTCAGGAGGTGGGAGAGAAGGTGGGGTATCCGAATTCCGCGACCTTTCGTCGCGTGTTCCGCAAGACGGAGGGATTGCCGCCCCAGGATTATCGGAGTCGAATGCGACAGTGAGCGCGCCTGCCGACCGATGCGGCACCAATCCGACCAGGAGGTGGAGGATGAATAAAGGGCGAACGATCGTATTCGCCGCAATCGCTGCGGTTATCGTCGCGTTGATCGGCATCGCGGCATGGAGAGCTTGGGGATTGCCGGACGGCCATTCCCTCAATCGCGGCGTGGAGCCGTTCATTCGCAAGCCGGGCGAATTCCCGATTGCGGATCGGCGTGTGGAGCTTGAAGTATTGGTCGGGTCGGATCTTAAGAAAGAGGAATTGGATACGAATCTGTTCACGGAATATATCGAGCAAAAGCTCGGCATCGAGCTCAAGTTCGTCATAGCAAAGTCGGGCGAGCTGGACGAGACGGAGGACCTGTTGTTCGCGAGCGGGGACTATCCGCCGATCATTCTGAGCGGCAGTCTGACGACGGACGAGCAGGTGCGATACGGGCAGCGGGGCATCCTTCTTCCGTTGAACGGCTTGATCGACCGGTACGGCGATCGATTGAAGGATATTTTTAGCTCCAATCCGGCCGTCCGGCAGTCGATCGCGGCGCCCGACGGCAATATTTACGCACTGCCGTCTATCAATGAATGCTTCCATTGCTGGTACGCGCAGAAGCTATGGATCAATCAATCGTGGCTGGACAAGCTTGATCTGAAAATGCCCGAGACGACGGAGGAACTGTACGAGGTGCTGCACGCTTTCAAAACGAAGGATCCTAACGGCAACGGCCTCCCGGACGAAATTCCGCTCAGCGGTGCCATGAACAGCTGGCATACGGGCATTACGGGCTTTCTTATGAGCCCTTTTATTTATAATACGGACACGGATTACTTCTACATCGAGAACGGCCGTGTCGGAATGGCCGCCATCCAGCCGCAATGGCGGGAAGGGCTCGAATATATGAGAAAGCTGTTCCGCGAAGGATTAATCGACCCGGACGTGTTCACCCAATCGCTCGACGGGCTCATGGAGACGGCGTCACGCCAGGAAAATGTGCTAGGCGCGGTCACGTCCGGACATATTCGGATGGTGTTCGACGGCAATGCCGGCAGCAGGGACGGCGATTACGAGGCGGTTCCGCCCTTGATCGGTCCATCCGGCTATGCGGCGGCAGGCTACTTCGGCTCCTACGACCGCGCGGCCTTTGCCGTCACCGACAAAGCGACGGCTGCCGAAGCGGCTGCCGCCACACGTCTGGCCGACTTCCTGATGACCGAAGAGGCGACGATCCGCAACGAGTGGGGACCTGAAAACAAGTGGTGGCGAAAAGGAGAGCCCGGCGAGTACGACGAGCATTGGAAACCCGCCAAATATTGGCTCGACCCCGAATTCTCCAAGTCGTCCACCCAAAACGCCGTCTGGGCCCAGATGGGCGTGCTATATCGGGACCGGGACCTGCGAGAGTCCTGGGCCGTGTCCGAGGATCCCGATTCATTCAAAGGCTACGAGCATCGGCTCTATGTGGAGACGCAAAAGTATGCGGACAAGGAGCCGCGTGAGGTGTACCCTTCCTATATTTTTATGGATACGGCCGCAGCCGAGGAAGCCGCCCGATTAAAAGCGCCGATCAACGATTATATCCGAAGAAATCTGGTTCAATTTATTACGGGCGTGAAGGATACGGCCGCCGACTGGGACGATTACGTGAGCGGCCTGAAGCAGTTGAAGCTTGACCGGTACATCGAGATTCATCAGCACGCATATGACACCTACAAACAACAACAATGAAAAAGCCTTGTTCCGGAAATGCCTTCCGGTCAGGCTTTTTTTCTTGCAATAGAATATTGATCGGTCCGCGAAAGATAAGCGCTGGCCAAAACGCACGGTTTTGAAAGCGTTTGTAGAATGATGTCCGTCCGTAGATTTCTGTTCGTTGACGGTCCGGTCCGGCGTTCGATATGGTTAGGCCATTCAGAGCAAGGCGAATACGAGCTTCTGGAAAGGGCGTGAACGGGCAGATGAAAAATACCGGCGTTATGGGCGTGCGCGGCAATACCATGCGCAGTGGCCGCAAGAGAAGCGGAGGGCTCGATGCCGGACGCATATGGAGGGGGATCAAACGGCATTGGCAGCTATACCTGCTCATAGCGGCCCCGATGGCCTACATCGTCATCTTTAAGTACATCCCGATGTACGGCGCCCAGATCGCGTTTCGGGATTACAGCGTCGTGAAGGGATTTACGGGAAGCGAGTTCGTCGGGCTCAAGCACTTTCAATCTTTTTTTCAGTCGCCGAACTTCTGGCTGCTCATCAAGAATACGCTAGGGATCAGCTTGTACTCGCTTGTTATCGGCTTTCCCGCCCCGATCGTTCTCGCACTCGCTCTTAATGAGATCAGGAGGGTGAAGTTCAAGAAGACCGTACAGATGGTGACGTTCGCTCCGTTTTTCATCTCGACCGTCGTCATGGTTTCCATGATTATGATTTTCCTCTCGCCGCGTCTTGGATTCGTGGATCATATTGTCCGGGGTCTGGGCTTCGAATCGATTAATTTCATGGGCTCGCCGGGTTATTTCAAGAGCATCTTCGTATGGTCCAACGTATGGCAAGGAATCGGCTACGGCGCGGTGATCTACCTGGCTGCCTTAGCCGGCATTAATCCCGAACTGTACGAGGCGGCTAAAGTGGATGGCGCATCAAGGCTTCAGAAGATGCGGCACGTCGATATTCCGGGCATTGCGCCCGCGGCCATCATTCTGCTGATCCTCAGCGTCGGGCAAATCATGAACGTCGGCTTCGAGAAAGTATATCTGATGCAAAATCCGCTCAACGTGAGCACCTCGGAAGTCATATCGACTTATGTGTACAAGATCGGTCTGCTCGGCGCGAATTTCAGCTTTTCTTCCGCGGTCGATCTGTTCAATTCCTTGATCAATCTGGTCTTGCTGTTAAGTGTCAATGCCGTTGCCAAACGAATCTCGGACAACAGTCTGTGGTAAAGGGGGGACGTACATGAACCGGGCAACCGCGATCCGCGAATCGGTCGGCGACAGGGTTTTCCTTGCGCTGATTTATATCTTTCTCTGCTGCGTGCTTGTCGCCGTCCTCTATCCGCTCATTTATATTGTCAGTTCTTCGTTCAGTTCGGCGCAGGCGGTCGTCAGCGGGGAGGTATGGCTGTGGCCGGTCGACTTCAGCCTGATGGGCTATAAGGTCATTTTCTCCAATCCGGCGATTTTGACAGGCTATATGAACTCCATTATTTATACCTTGCTGGGCGTGTCCATTAATGTCGTCATGACCGTGGCTATTGCCTATCCTTTGTCCAGATCGACGTTTGTCGGGCGCAACCTCATCATGATGCTGCTGGTGTTCACGATATTGTTCAGCGGCGGACTGATCCCGACGTACCTCACGGTCAAGGCGGTCGGCATTCTGGATACAAGATGGGCGATGGTATTGCCCGGAGCGCTGTCGGTCTTTCAGGTTATCGTGGCGCGCACCTTTTTTCAGTCGACCATTCCGAAGGAGCTTGGCGAAGCGGCGGAGCTGGACGGATGCTCGGACATCGGTTTTTTGTGGCGGATCGTTCTGCCGCTCTCGAAGGCGATTATCGCCGTCCTGATCCTGTTCTACGCGGTGGGCATATGGAATGCATACTTCGACGCGCTCATTTATCTCAAGTCGCCCGAGTTGTATCCGCTGCAGATCATTTTGCGGAATATTTTGATTCTCAACACCATAGACGCAACGGCCCTTGTCGATGCGAATCAGATGGCGGCGAGGCAGGGATTGCGCGATTTGTTGAAGTATTCGCTGATTGTGGTCGCGACGGTTCCGATTCTTTGCATTTATCCGTTCGTCCAGAAATATTTCGTTCAGGGCATTATGATCGGATCGGTGAAGGGATAGGCGGCGGAAGGACGAAAGGGAGGTGAGGCCGGGAGGGAGCACGCAAGGGCAACGCGCAAAAGCATTGTCGGGAAGCAGCAGCGTTACTGGCACGTTTGGAGCGAAAAAAAAAGGAGGCGTCATCTTGAAAAAGAATCGGATCACCGGAACGGTTGTCATCCTCACGCTCGTATTCGCGCTCATCCTGGGCGCATGCAGCGGCGGCGACAAAGAGACGGGCAATCAAGGAAACGGCGGCGCCGCCGGCACGGTAGGCGATCAGGCGCAGGCAAGCGGAAAGCCGGTGACGCTGGACGTGTTCTTGTCCTTGTCCCCGCGCATCGAAGATATCAACAAAAACGCCATTACCCAATATATCGAAAACAAGCTGAACATTAAATTCAAATTCGACGCTACGCCCAATGCGAACGCGGCCGACAAGAAAAAGTTGATTATGGCGAGCGGCGATTATCCCTCCGTCTTCCTCTCCGGCGACTTTACGCAGTCCGAACAGATCGATTACGGCCAGCAGGGCGTGCTGCTGCCGCTCAACGATCTGATCGACCAGTACGGCGACGAGATCAAGAGGGCGTTCCAGGACGATCCCGATCTCAAAGCGGCCATCACGGCCCCGGACGGCAATATTTATGCGCTTCCGCACGTGAACGACTGCTTTCATTGCTGGTACTCCCAAAAGGCATGGATCAACAAGACCTGGCTGGACAGTCTGGGACTGGAAATGCCGAAAACGACCGAAGACTTTTACAACGTGCTGAAGGCGTTCAAGGAGAAGGACCCGAACGGCAACGGCAAAGCCGACGAAATTCCGTTTGCCGGCGCGATCGGCACCTGGCACGGCGTCCCTTCCAATTTTCTTATGAACGCGTTTATTTACGACAACGACGAAGACTTCTTCACGATGAAGGACGGCAAGGTCGATCTGGCCGCGAACAAGACGGAATGGAGACAAGGTCTCGAATATTTGAACAAGCTGTACGGCGAAGGTCTCATCGACAAGGAATCGTTCACGCAAAACGGCGACGCGCTTACCCAGGTCGCCAACAAGGAAGGCGATAACGTGCTCGGCGCCATCGCGGGCGGCATTCCAAGCTTGTACTTCAGCCTGGCGGCCGATCAGACGCGGCACAAGGACTATGTGTCCATCCCGCCGCTGACCGGTCCGAACGGCGTCGCCTATACGGGGTATTACAAGTCGTACGGCAACGGGCAGTTCGCCATCACGAACAAGGCATCCAAAGAGCAGCAGATCGCGGCGATCAAGATGGCGGATTACATGTGGTCGGAGGAGCACGCGATTACGAACGAGTACGGCCTGGAAGGAAAGTACTGGGAGAAGGCGCCGGACGGGACGGTGGATGTGCGGGGCAGACAGGCGAGATATATGCTGAAGCCCGAATTTTTCGATATGGCTTCCGCCGCGACCAACAATGAGACGTGGGAACAGATGGGCATCACGAGGCGGACGCGCGATATCCGCGAATCGTGGGTCGCTCCCAAAGATCCGATGACCCAGGAAGGATACGAATACAGGCTGTTCCTCGAGACGCAAAACAACTACGAGAACAAGCAGCCGAAAGAAACGTTTCCGCTTAGCATCTTTATGGATACGGCGGACGCCAAGGAAGTCAACCAGCTGCGGCCGCAAATCAACGATTATATTCGTTCGTACATGGCGCAGTTTATTACCGGCTCGAAGAAGCTCACCGACAACGAGTGGAACGCGTACGTAAAGGGCTTCGACGGCTTGAAGCTGAAGCGCTATCTGGAAATCTACCAGAACGCTTACGATAAAATGGCGAAATAGGCGAAATCAAGATAACGGCAAAGAGAGGTTTTGACATGCTTCAGACACCGATTTCTAAAGGTCCGTTCGAACCGACCTTCGAATCGCTAAGAACGTTCGAGTGCCCGGATTGGTTCCGGGACGCCAAGCTGGGCATCTGGTCTCACTGGGGCGCGCAGTCCGTCCCGATGTACGGAGACTGGTACGCGCGCAATATGTATGTCGAAGGCTCCGAGCAGTACCGGTACCATATCAGGCATTACGGACATCCGTCGCAATTCGGCTATAAGGACATCGTGCAGCTTTGGAAAGCCGAGAAGTTCGATCCCGAGGCGCTGATGGACCTGTACGTGGCTGCGGGCGCCAAATACTTCGTCGCGCAAGCCATGCACCACGACAACTTTTTTAACTACGGCTCCAAGATCCACCGGTGGAATTCGGTGAACATGGGGCCTAACAAGGATATCGTCGGGCTCTGGAAGCAGGCAGCGGTCAAGAGAGGGCTGCCCTTCGGCCTGACCGAGCATCTGGGCGCCACGTTCAGCTGGTTCCATTGGAACAAAGGCCGGGATAAAGAAGGGCCATTTAAAGGCGTACCCTATGACGGCAACGATCCCGCGTACGAGGATTTGTACCTGCCGAACCTCGAGCACCACGATCCGGGCAAAAAAATGTACGATCTGGATCCATGGTATACGCCGAACCGATGGTGGCACCAGCGATGGTTCGACATCGTCAAGGAGGTGATCGATCTTTACCAGCCGGACCTCCTGTACTCGGACGGCGTACTGCCGTTCGTCAATACGTGGGATAAGCCGGACTTCGATCCCGGTCATCCCGATTATCTGGCGGGATTGCATGCGGTCGCGCACCTGTACAACACGAGCGCCGCGCTGAACGGCGGCGTGAACAAGGCGGTTTACAATCAGAAGGACCGCAAAAAAGAGATATACAGCCTCGGCGTGATGGATATCGAGCGCAGCCAGGAGCCCGACATCAAGCCGGAACCGTGGCAGACGGACACTTGCGTCGGCGACTGGTTCTACCATGTCAAGACGGTCTACAAAAAGCCGGGGCATGTCATCGAGATGTTCGTAGATATCATATCCAAAAACGGCAATATGTTGTTGAACATTCCGCAGAAGCCGGACGGCACGATCGATGACGAATGTACGTTCATTTTGAAGGAAATGGCAAGCTGGATCCAGGTTTGCGGGGAAGGGGTATACGGGACCCGTCCGTTCCGCGTGTCGGGCGAAGGCGGCACCCGCGTCGTGATCGACCATTTTAAGGAAGACAAAGCGGAATGGAGCGCGTCGGATTTTCGTTTCACGCAAAAAGGCAGCACGATCTATGCATTCCAGATGCGCGCGCCCGAAGATCGTCTTGCCGTCATCCGTTCGATCGGACCGGATGAAAAAGTGAGAAACGTGCGCCTGCTCGGGGTCGGCGAAGTGCCGTTCGAGCAATCGTACGGGGTGCTCGTCGTATCGCTGCCGGAACGGCTGCCGACGGAATACCTCAATTGCCTTGCCATTGAAGTATAATCGCATGATGCAACAAGGGGCTGTTCCCTAAAGGAACGGCCCCTCGCTTTTAACGCATAGAATCCGTTCCCGTCGGGAGGCGATTATTCTCGAGCGGAGGCACGATCCTCGGCGGCGAAGCGTCACCAATCGAAGACTATCCGGGTGTTGGACAGAGGAAGTACCACGGGAACTTCCCGACCGCAATTTAGTTATATTTTGGCGCAACGCCCGGTCACTTCTATCCAGGTGGGCTGTGATACGATTGGAACTACAAAGGTTTGGCAAAAAGTCTGGCGAAAAGGGAGGTACGGTCATTTGTAAGCGCATGCATTATATGTCGCTTCTATTAAATATAACAGTAAAATCGGCAATATCGCATCGTCATTGACTCGACTTCTGGGTGGATTCAAACAATTGTAACCATTTTTTGCGGTATTGATGGGGCGAGAGGCCAAACTTTTTCTTGAAGATCTTACAGAAATAAGAACAGTTTTCAAGTCCTATTATTTCGCCGATCTGAGCGACCGTATGATTGGTCGTGGTCAAGAGTTTAACCGATTCCTGCAAACGACGCTCATTCAAATATTCTGATAAGGTCATTCCGACCCATTCCTTGAACCGATGCGAGATGAGATAGGGGGAAAGATGTAATTCGTTTGCCATGTTATTTAGACTCAGCGGCTCGGTGTATCGAGCTTCCAACCATGCGAGAATGCGTTCGATTTGACTGGGCGTACGGACGGCGCTTAGCTCAACCTGATTTTGATAGCGCTCCCACACCGACTTAAGCTGATAGAAAAATGCAACGAGAAACAATGAAAATTCTTCCTCATTCGTCCGTTTCCGATTTTCCCAGATTTGAAACACGGAATGGAATTGATCCGCTTCATCGAGGTTGTAAAGGCACGGAGAAGGGAGTTTGCTGGTCAAAAGTCTCTTATAGAATGCAAACAAACTTGGCCATTTCTCGAAGTAAGCTTCATACATCAAGGGCTCAAATTGAATGATCGAGCGGACGAAAGGGGTTTCCTCCGACATCTCCGCTTGTAAAAAATGCAATTGATAGGGTTGAAATACGCAAAGCGTGCCGGGAGTCAATTCGTAGCTTTTTTGATCGACGATGAGTTTGCCGTTGCCTTCATGGACGATAAGGACTTCCAATCCTCGATGCGCATGGAATGTTCCTTTGAACCAGTCTGACCCGGTGCTTTTGCGAAGATAGGCATAATGAAGAAAAAAATCGTGGTGATAGAAAGTCAGAAGAAAATTATTGGACACTGGATTCACATCCTCTCTATAACAAAGTTTACAGCAGTAAAGCAATACCGACAAGAAATCGACCAAATGGTGAGGATTCATCATACCTGGAGGTCATTGACAACGGAGGTTGCAGTTAATGGTGAAAAAAGGGATCTTTTACTACATTAAACGTGATTATCTTCTCTATTTGATGTTGGTTATCCCTGTTGTTTATTTATTGATTTTTAAATACGCCCCCATATACGGCATACAGATCGCTTTTAAGGATTACAACATTTTTCAGGGCATCAACAATAGTCCCTGGAATCATTTTGCAACCTTTGAACACATTTTTTCCTCGAAGCAATTCTATCAAGTGGTAAGGAACACGTTGGTGTTGAACGGTTTGGATCTGATCGTAGGATTTCCGGCGCCGATTATTTTGGCTATTTTGATCAATGAACTGGTATGGACGAAGTTTAAGAAGGTAAGCCAGACCATCTTGTACCTGCCCCATTTCCTTTCTTGGGTCATTATTGGCGGAATCGTTGCCCAATTGTTTTCTCCCACAGGCATGCTCAACTCCTTGATTGTCGATATGGGAGGTCAGACCTTTCCGTTCCTTACGGATAAATACGCGTGGGTTGCAACTTATATTTTTGTCGGCATCTGGCAGAATGCGGGGTGGGGAACGATTTTGTATCTAGCAGCGATGACGGGAATTGACAACCAATTATATGAAGCTGCTGAAGCAGATGGAGCAGGAAGGTTTAGGAAAATGTGGCATATTACGTTGCCGGGTATTCGGCCGACCATCGTCATACTTTTGATTCTCCAAATCGGCAATATTATGGCGATTAACTTCGATCGTCCCTTCAACATCCAAAACAACCTTGTTATGGATTTCGGCGATGTGATCAGCACTTATGTTTATCGAGTCGGCATTCAAACCGCGGACTTTTCGTTAGGTACGGCAGTCGGCTTGTTCCAGTCCGTTATTTGTTTGATATTTTTGTTAAGTTCCAATTATATTAGCCGCAAACTGGGCGAAAACGGAATTTGGTAAGGAGATGGCGACCATGCTGCTTAAAAAAATGAGAATGTCTGACTATATCATTGCATTCGTTATTTTAATTGCGGTTTTCTTATGCCTGGTACCTTTTCTCTATATTTTATCGCAGTCATTCAGTTCTAACAGAGCCATAGTATCTCAATCCGTGACCATATATCCCATAGATTTCAATGTCGAAGCTTATAAAGTTGTCTTTGCGGATGCCAGCATGTTGTATTCCTTATTCTACTCGGTCATTCTGACGGTTGGTTTTGTGCTGCTGGCATTGATTACGACCATCTTGGCCGCCTACCCGCTGACGAAAAAAAGACTCCGCGGCAGAGAGATTTTTCTCCTGATGATGTTGTTTACCATGTATTTTAGCGGCGGTTTGATTCCGGACTATCTGAACATAAAGAATCTGGAATTATTAAACACTCCATGGGCGCTGGTTCTTCCGGGGCTGATGAGCGTGTATTACATGATCATTATGAAAACGTTCTTTCAGAGTTTGCCTGATAGCCTGGAGGAGGCCGCCCACCTGGACGGATGCAACGACCTTCAGATTCTGCTGAAGATCGTCTTACCTCTTTCCAAGCCGGCACTTGCCACCATGAGTTTGCTGTACGCCGTCTTCCGGTGGAACTATTTCCAGGATGCTCTTTTCTACATCTCAGACGAGAAGTATTATCCGATCCAGCTTAAGCTATATAACGTGATCAATATTTCACAGAGTTTCGCTGGCGAAAACGCCGTCGTCAATTTGCCGTCGGAAGCGTTGAAGGCAGCAGCCATTATGTTTGGCACGATACCGATTCTGCTGGTGTATCCATGGCTTCAGAAATACTTTGTATCCGGCATTATGATCGGTGCCGTCAAAGGTTGATATAGATGGCGTGGAATGAAGGGTCCTTCATTTCGCACATTTATATAAATAATAAATCTAAAGGAGAGGTTTCTATGAAGGCGGGGGCACGTAAATTTATCTCTATTGCTTTTGCGACGCTAATGCTTGGGTCGTCATTGTCAGCCTGTTCGTCAAATGGCAACCAAACGTCAGGTAACACCGAACCATCAAGCAGTACGCAAAATACGGCAAGCGAAAGCACCTCAAAAAAACATCGAACATTGACGGTCGAAGTTTTCGACAGAGGCAAACCTGGACAACCGGACTTGAACAATAACTACTGGACAAAGTACATCAACGATAATTTCGGCAAGCAGTATAATGCCACCGTTAATTTCGTTACCGTCCCCAGATCCCAGGAAGTAGAAAAGCTGAACGTATTGATGGCATCCAGCGATGCTCCTGACATTGTATTCACGTACGACTCAGCAACCGTTTATAAATATGTGCAGCAAGGCGGGTTGACGGATCTGGGTCCCGTTCTCGAACAACATGGATCTGCTCTCACAGACTACCTTGGAGACGATATTCTAAAGTATGGTCAATTTAACGGCAAGCAATATGCCATACCGGCAAAAAGGACGTTTCTCGCGGGATTTAATACCTTTATTCGCAAAGACTGGCTCGATAAACTGGGGCTCCCTGTCCCCACGACAGCGGAACAGTTCTATGAAACCATGGTAGCATTTAAGGAGAAGAATCCTGGAAACGTATCCGGAGTTATTCCTTATGCATATACCTTGAGTTCTACCAATCCGGGGGTGGGCAATATTTTTGAAGCCTTTAAACCATCCAACCTCTCGGAAAAAGAATTTGCTACGCTTCAAGCCTCAAACTTGTCTGTACCGCCGTGGAATTTGCCGGGGTATGATAAAGCCGTCCAATATCTGAACAAGATGTATCACGAGGGGTTGATAAGCCCGTACTTCGCGACCGACAAGGATGGTAAACAGAGCGACGCCGATATTTCCAACGGCAAAGTCGGAGCGTTTCACACGAACTGGGACGGCCCGTACAGAACCGCTCCCGGCATCTACACCAACCTCAAAGCAAACGTCCCGGACGCAGAGCTTATTCCGATCGGTCCGTGGCAGAATGATGCGGGTAAACATCCTAAGCAAGGGTACAGCCCGAATGGCATATATATCTTTGTGCCCAAATTCAGCAAGAACGCTGACCTCGCGATCCAGTACCTGAACTGGATGGCCGACCCTAAAAATACCCTCTTCCTCCAGAATGGTAAGGAAGGCGAGGACTACAACATGGTGAATGGCGTTCCGGTCCAGACGGGAACGACGACATCAGGCGATAAGATGATGACGGTGGCGAACAACCTCGACTACGATATCCTCTCGAATGGTATCGAGCTCGGAGATCCGGAGAAGAATGCGGCAGCCGTTTCTGCCGGATATCCGGGTTTTGAGAAAGAGGTGGAGAACGCGTTAAAGGTATCGATGGAAGACTATTACGCACCTTACTACTATTCGATGCCGAATGAAGCTGAATCGAAATACCGCACACAGCTCACGAATCTGTCGGCTCAATTGCTCGCCAAACTCATTGTTGCTAAGCCGGCCGAATTCGACAGTCTGTACAAATCCTCGGTTCAACAGTACATGGATCAGGGTGGGAAGGCCTTACTGGACGAATACATCAAGAATTACGATGCGCAGAACGGTCAATGATTCGCAGGCTTAATTGTCCTTTATCGTAAATGGATAACTGCAAGATTGAGATAACCAGCACATCCAACTCTCAAGGGTCGGTCAAGGCGCTTGGGAGTTGGTTATCTGATTGCGGATTTGCTGGCAATCTATGAAGAAACTCGTTCGTAGTAATCGAAAGATGGTTGGAGGCTTTCATGGAACTCATTTTCTCGGCTAGAAGCAGAACCCAAGAACAGACGGAATATCTCGGTCTGGAACAACATGGATTGAGAGCCTTAGTAGAACTATCGGGCGGCGATGGCGGTTCGAACGATCCGGTTCAAGCATGCGTAAGGATCTGCAATGAGGGAAGAAATGCTTGGGCGGGCGTCATTCACGTCGAATTGCCTTTTCCGAAAAGGAATCCGAGATTTTTCCTGCCGGCATTCATGTACGGGAGAAACCGGGGGGAAGCTCCTCAAAATGTTACGAACGAATTTCCCCGACTGAGAGAGGGTAATCCGTCTCGTCCTTCTTCGCCCTGGTGGATGGTGAGAAGCGACCGGCTCTCCCACCCCGTCGCGCTCGTCTATGACAGCCGGAAAGTATACGGACTTAGCGCGAGTCCATATTTTATTCGTAAGGATGGCGTTAAGCGGCAGTGGAAGCCAGGCGCCGAAGGAGAGTTCTATCAGTATGGCGGTTATACTTGCTCGCTCTCTAGTGGAAGAGTGGGTTATACGCTTGGTTACGAAAATGCGCCGCTCCTGTTTATCAAATCAAAACAGGTCGAGGAGCGGGCGCCTCTCGCGAACAACTGCTTCGAATTGGCGCCGGGGGAGTCGGTGGAATTATCATTCGACCTATTCGACTATGATGCCGATTCGGAATTAGGCATCAATGCAGCAATCGAGGCGGTTTATTATCAATACCATCAGAGCCCCAGGCAAGCAAGCGATGTAAGGACAACGGTTACCGATTTGGCGACGGCCATTTATCAATATGCATGGCTCCCGGAGGAACGGCAATATTCCGGGTTTGTCATCGAGGATGATGACACGGGGGGCTACCGATATAACAAGCTTTTATCGATCAGTTGGACCAATGGATTGTCTGTGGCGACGCCTGTCTTGATGGCCGCTCTGCGATTGGGAGACGAGTCCATGCGCGGACAGGCGATCGATTGTATCACGAACATCGTCGAGAATTCTATGAATCCGGCCACGGGTCTGCCCTACGAATCTTATCAGAATGGGAAATGGTGCATCAACGGTTGGTGGTTTGACGGGATGCGAAATTCGGGACATTCCTCCTATCTGGCGGGGCAGGCTCTGTATTATATCTTGAAGGCATTCGATTATGAGCAACGGTATAGGAATTGTATCCATGACGATTGGCTGGATTTCGTCAAGCGTGCGCTCCTGAAGTTGGAAAGGACGAAAAATGAGGATCATGAGTATCCTTATGTCATTTCCGAAAAGACCGGAGTTGGCATAGAGTACGATGCGTTCGCAGGAACGTGGTGCATGGCCGCGTTGGCCTATTATTGCTGGTTGACTGACGACAGAGCGCATTTAGACAGCTTGAAGAAGAGCGAAAACCATTATTATGAGACGTTCGTCAAACGCATGGAATGTTATGGAACACCTCTCGATACAGATAAGGCAACCGACTCCGAGGGCATCCTCGCTTATATAAAAGCTCTGCGATACATTCATGCGCTGACAGGCGATCCTCTATATCTGCAGCATTTGAAGGATGCGTTCAACTACGAATTTACATTCAAGTTCTGCTACAATTCGCCTGTGAAGGTGCCGCCGCTCAGCCGGATCGGCTGGTCTAGCTGCGGAGGGAGCGTCACTTCAATCGCGAACCCGCACATCCATCCCATGTCCAGTAATGTCGTAGACGAAATGCTCTATTACTTGGAGAACGGTGACGACCCGTATGTTCACGATCGCTTGTTAGATACGATCGGCTGGGGCTGCCAGACCTATAATCGATATGATCGTGAATTCGATTATGGGAAGAAAGGCTGGATGTCCGAGAGATTTTGTCATTCGGAAGGGTTGCTCACTCAGAAGTACCGGGACGGTTCGTTAGCCAGTACATGGTTCTGCCTGATGCCTTGGGCGAGCGGATGCATTATTGAAGGACTGGCCGGTGACTATTGGGGAAAATGAATGCCATAATGCCCTCCGCTTAGGAAAGGAGGTGGCGTTCTGGTACACCGGGCTTGCAAGTAATCGCCTAAAAATAGAGGAGCGGCCACTCGGTCATGAGATGACTGTCGGGGCCGCTCCTATTTGATTAATCAGCTTTTCGGGCTCAGGTACACCTCGAACGCGGCCAGGGTTGGACACCAGCGGGACGCTTCGATCGCCAGGCGGATCCGCTTGGCCGTCATCTCCGGAAACCGGCAAATGCGTTTGTAGCCTACGACCGTATGGCGGTAAAGCGGCTGCCAGCGACCGTCCTGCTCGTATTCGATGCTGAACATCTCGATGCGCTGGCCGGACTGGATATGCTCCTGGAGCACGATCGTGTCGAACGTCGTCTCCTGCGGGAGCTCGACGACGATCGAAGCCTGCTCCGTGCCTTCCCGCGGACACCAGAACGAGTCGACGCTGCCGTCGAGGATGCGTCCGGCATGGTGGAGGTCGTCCGCCTCTTCGGAAGCGTTCGCTACGGCGCCGGATGCGAGATTGCGGCTGAAGGTGGCGGACAGCACCTGTCCGAGTGCCGCCATGGCCGCTGCGTCGTTCTCGTGAATAAGGCCGCGCCGATCGGGCGGGAGATTCAAGAGGAACGTGGAGTTGCCTCCGACGGATTTGTAATAGATGTCCAGCAGCTTGTCGACGTTCCTGACCTGGTCGTCCTCCGCTTCGTGATAGAACCAGCCCGGACGGATCGAGGTATTGACCTCGGCCGGATACCAGACGAGCTGCCCGGCGTCCCGGATCGCATCCCTGCCGCCCAGATTGTCGTCCTGGGAACGAACGAGACGGGAAAAGGCGCCGTCGTCGACATGCTGCGATTTTTCCTGAATTTTCTCGATATCCTGAAGATGAGCCGGCACGACGCTCCATTCGGATTCCCGCGTATGGCCCGCTTCATTGCCGCACCAGCGTACGTCGGGTCCGCACACGGAGATTGCCGCCTCCGGCTGCAGCTCGCGAATGACCTCGTAATAGCCGTCCCAGTCGTAAACCTGCTTCAGACCGTTCGGACCTTCGCCGCAAGCGCCGTCGAACCAGACGCAAAAGACGTCTCCGTACTGCGTCAGCAGCTCGCGCAGTTGATTTTTGAAGTATTCGTTATATTCGTCGGTTCCGTACCGCGGGTCGTGCCTGTCCCAGGGGGACAGGTAAACGCCGAACCGGATCCCGCCTTCGCGGCAAGCCTCCGCGACCTCGCGGACGAGGTCGCCCTTGCCTTCGCGCCAAGGGCTATTTTTGACGGAATGCTCGGTATAAGCGCTGGGCCACAGGCAGAAGCCGTCATGGTGCTTGCAGGTCAGAATAAGTCCCCGCATGCCTGCCGACTTGCAGACGTCGACCCACTGCTTGGCGCTGAATGCCGTCGGGTTGAACAAGGCGGGATCCTCGTCGCCGAGTCCCCATTCCTTGTCGGTGAACGTATTGATGCCAAAATGGATGAAGGAATAAAACTCAAGCCGCTGCCAGGCCAGCTGCCGGGATGAAGGCGTGACGAACGCCGCCTTCCGAATCGTTTCGTTCATTAGGATTGCACTCCTTTAAGTGTGGATGAGGATGGCGATACCAGTTCGACTTCGTAGGCGGCGAGCGTCATAGAGCCGTCATAACGCATGCCTGACAGCAGTCCCTTGCCCGGACGCGCAAGCGCAACGGTACGGGATTCGCCGGTCGTATTCACATAAAGCGTCGATCCGTCGTCCAGCGTGCGCGCCGCGACGCCAAGCGGAGTAGCCGGTCCCGGCTTGATGCCAAGCGCAGGGAACAGTGATTCCAGAAGCGGTTTGAGGATGGCTGTGCTGGCAGGGACGGCGACATAGATCGCCTCGCCCTTGCCGTAGCGGTTCCGCGTGATCGCGGGCGAGCGCTCCAGCGTGTTGACGAAGCTGGCCGCGGTCTCGGCCGTTTTCGTTTCTACGATCTCGTAATAGTCGATGGGAGGCTCGTACTGCCGTTCCCCAAAGACGACGATCGGCCGTTCGCGTTCCAGACGCAGCTCGGTTTTCTCCAGCCCGCCTGCGTTCTCGCTCGGCGTATGGCTTCGCGTCCGCACGAACGCACCGACGCGGATGCCGAATACGTCGCTGAGCGCGCCCGGCAGCGTCGTATCGAACACCTGATTGTGGGCGTTGACTTTGGCGGAGTAGGCCGTCATGACCACCGTACCGCCGCGCTCGACGAACGCGCGAATCGTCGCGGCAGATGCGTCGTCTATCAAGGCGTGTCCGGGAACGACGAGCAATTTGTAGTCCAGGCACAGCTTGCGCAGGTTCACGATATTGCAATCCAGGTTGGCAAGCTCGAGCGTCTCGTAGGCTTGAAGCACCTGATCGGTGTAATCCGACTTGTAGTAGCTCCTGTTGCCGGCGGCAACCTTGAGACTCTCGAAGGAGTAAGCGATGGCGACGTCGGGCGAGACGTTGCGAGGAAGGCCGCGCTCCTGCAGCAGGTTGAATTCATTGGCAATCTGCTTGAACTCATCGTACTTCCAGCCGGGCTCCCCGTCGTGGTCGACCAGACCGAACAAGTACTGCTCCTCTCCGCCGAGCATAGAGCGCCAAGTCCAGGCGCAGACCGCTTGCGCCCGGTGAAGGAGCGACAAATAAGCATACATGCGCATGGCCTTGCGCGGCGAGCCGTACCCTCCGAAGTCGCCGGTCTGGAATTCAAGACACCAGATCGGTCTTCCGAGTTCGCCGGTCCGATGATCCATGAAGAAGCAGGCCGCCGTCAGCGCTCTCCTGTCTTCGGGATTGGTGCCCGGATAGAAGCCGATGCCGGGCAGGTCGACGATCTCGTCGTATTGCTTTAAATAGTCGAAGCCGTATCCGGGGTTCTCCGACCAGTGATTCGTCGTCTCCCTGGCGGACGGCGCGAGCCGTTTGACGAGACGGCTCAGGCCATGCATAAAGGCCAATGTCTCGTCGGAATAAAATCGCCACATGTCCAGCAGCCGCTCCGGCGCCCCCTTGACCGAGCCAGAGATCGGGAGCGCGACATCGCGGAAGCTGTTCAGCTTGCGGGACCAGCGCTGCGTCGCCCAAGCTCGATTGAGAGCGTCGATCGTGCCGTACTTGTTCGACAGCCAAGTTTGAAAGCGATCTCTTGCCGAAGCGGAATACGAAGGCGATCCCGAACCGAATTCGTTGCACAGCCCGAACGCGTAAAGCGCCGGATGCTCGCGATAGCGGCAAACGAGCTTTTCGGCGAATCTGTAGGCGTATTCCTGGAAGACCGGATGCCCGACGTCTTCCATATAACGGGTTTGCGCTTCCAGCCGAAGCCCGTTGGTATCGGCAAGATCGATCTCCGGATATTTCTTATGCAGCCATGTCGGCGCCGGCCTCGTCGCGATGTCGAGTACGACCCGAATGCCTGCCGCCGAGAATAGCGCCATCACCTCGTCGAACCATTCGAAGGTATAATTCCCTTCGGAAGGCTCAAAGCTGTCCCAACACAAATGCCCCAGCCGAACCACATTAAAAGAAGCCTGCTTCATCAGGTCGATGTCGCGCTTCCACCGTTCCCGAGGCCAGTCGTGCGGATGGTAATTCGTTCCTGCATACAACAACTTTTATCACCGCCATATAAGAATAATAAAGTATGTGAGTAATATTAATCGCAATCCAAACGGCGCGAAATATAATATATAACAACTGAATATAAAAAAATGAAGATGATTCACATTGACCAACAAAGTGTTATAAATCTCTTTTTTTTGATATATATCCACTTTGAGCGTTGGCGATATACTACATCATGAATCATCTAAAGGGAGGCCGTTGCATGAAAAAGAGATTCAAGAAACAGTCGTGGGCCGCGCTTGCCATCGCAGTCGCGATGCTGTCGGCCGCAGGCTGCAGCGCCAAATCGAATACGCCGTCCGATTCGGCGGCAAGCGAAGCGCCGCAGGCATCGGGGGCGAGCGGCGAGAGCGCGCCGCAGGACGTCACGATCTCGCTCGGTCGCGTGGTCGGATCCGACAACAAATTCAAAAACGGCGAGACGATCGAGGATAATGTGCATACCCGATGGGCCAAAGAAAAGTTCGGTATCGACTTCAAGGTGGACTGGTCGGTTGGCACGGGCGAAGCCTACACGACGAAGCTGCGCCTGCTGCTGAATTCGAACGGCAAGCTGCCCGACGTATTCACGCTAAGCGATCCGACGCTGGAAAATCAGGTCGTCGATTCTGGCAAAGTCATGGATATCACGGAAGCGTTCGATCAATACGCTTCGCCGAGACTTAAGGAGCTGTACGCCCAATACCCCGAAATCTGGAATACGGTCTCCTATGACGGTAAGCATTACGGTCTTCCTACGTTTAATGCCAACAGCTCGTTCAGCGTGCTGTGGATCCGTCAGGACTGGCTGGACAAGCTGGGCTTGCAGGCGCCCAAGACGATCGAGGATATGGACAAGGTCATGGACGCGTTCGTCAATCAGGATCCCGACGGCAACGGCAAGAAGGACACGATCGGCTTGTCGCTGTCGTTGAAAAAGGGCGTCAGCGCAGTCAAGGATACGTTCATGGTGTCCAGCGACTTCTTGTTCGGACATACCGCCGTGCCGACGTACTGGACGGAAGGCGCGGACGGCAAGCTGCAGTACGGCTCGGTTCAGCCGAGCGTCAAGCAGGGTCTGGTCAAACTGAGCGAATGGATGAAAAAAGGATATCTCGACAAGGATGCGGGCGCGATGGACGAGGCCAAGGCGGCGGAAAGCTTCGTCCAGGGCAAGTCGGGCATGGTGTTTGGGCCGACCTGGATGGCCACCTATCCATTCAACGCGGATATGAAGTTCGACTATAAAGCGGTGCCGATCCCGGCGGGCATCGATGGGCAGATGGGCTTCGGCAGCGAACCGCAATCTTCCGTGCGCTTTTACTTCAACAAGGACTTCAAGCATATGGACGCGTTGTTCAAGTATCTCGACGCGATCATGGGACCCGGCTTCTACGATCCTTCTTCGGAATTCGCCAACGGCTGGGCGGAAGGCTACGACTACGTCATGGTCGACGGCCAGCCGGTGTACGATTCGGACAAAATTCCGGGCGGCTTCGTCGACGTGAAGAAGTATACGATATACGGCAACGATATTCAGACGCCGAAAAAGGAGCTGGAAGTCATGGCCAAGCTCGGCCGAGGCGAAGCCCCCGAGACGCCTTACGAAAAATACTTCGCCGCCAGGCCGAAGAAGTGGGCGGAGGCTGCGGCCGTGCTGGAAACCTATCTGGACAAGGCTGCCGTGTACGATCAGTTTACAGGTCCGCCGACGCCGACGATGGCCGAGAAGGGCGAACTGCTGCGCAAAATGGAAAACGAAACCTTCCTGAAAATCATCTACGGGCAGGAGTCTCCGGATTCGTTCGACAGCTTCGTGAGCAAGTGGAATTCGTCGGGCGGCGAACAGATGACCAAAGAAGTGAACGAGTGGTACGAATCGGTTAAAAAATAACGGGCTTTTCCAGGGACAGGCCTTACGGTTCGTGTGACGCGTAAGGCCTGTCGCCATTGGCAAAATGAAGAAAGAGGCGATTCGGGATGTACGAAGGGAGAAAAAGCAGATTAAGGCTGACGCGGCAGCTGCCGCTTCATCTGCTCATATTGCCGTCGGTCGTTTGTTTGCTTGTATTCAACTACGCGCCGATGACGGGGTTGCTGATGGCTTTTAAGGACTACAAGGCGCGGCTTGGCTTCTGGCAATCGCCCTGGGTCGGCATGAAGCATCTTCATTATATGTTTACCTATCCGGACAGCACCCAGGTCATTTGGAACACGTTTTTGATCGCATCGCTCAAGATTGCGGCCAATACCGTGGTTCCGATTTTGTTTGCGCTGCTGCTGAACGAGGTGCGCGCGCTATTTTTTAAACGGTCGGTCCAAACGCTCGTCTATCTCCCCCATTTTCTATCGTGGGTCATTTTAGGCGGCATTCTGACGGACATTCTCGGCAATAAAGGGATCGTCAATCAGCTTCTGTCCGGTATCGGGCTCGATCCGGTGTTCTTCCTCGGAGACGGCAACTGGTTTCGCTTCACGGTCGTTGTCAGCGACGTGTGGAAGGAGTTCGGCTTTTCTACGATCATCTATCTAGCCGCGTTGACCGGCATCAACATGTCGCTGTACGAAGCGGCCGAAATCGATGGCGCCACGCGCCTCAAGCAGACGCTGCATGTCACGTTGCCTGCGATCGTTCCCGTTATTCTGGTCGTCGGCACGCTGTCGCTCGGCAATATTTTGAATGCGGGCTTCGACCAAATCTTTAATCTGTACAATCCGCTCGTATACCGCGAAGGAGACATTATCGACACGTTCGTATACCGCGTCGGACTGATGAACGGCTCATTCAGCTTTGCGACAGCCGTCGGTTTGTTCAAATCGGCAGTCAGTTTCGTGCTGATCGTGACGGCATACAGACTGGCCTACCGGTTTGGCAATTATCGCATCTTTTAAGGAAAGGCGGCTTATTCCATGTATCGCAATACGATGGGTTATCGTTGGTTTTCAAGCATCAATACGATGCTGCTGGCTTTGATCGCGGTACTCTGCATCCTGCCGTTGGTTCACGTGGCCGCGGTGTCTTTCAGCTCCAGCTCTGCCGCAACGGCCAACCAAGTGTATTTCTGGCCGGTCGGCTTCTCCGCGGAAGCGTATGCGAGAACGCTCGACAATCCGCTGTTTTTACGCTCGCTGCTGCTGTCCGCGGAAAGGACGTTAGCCGGCACCGCGCTCTCCATGGCGCTGACGGTATCGGCTGCGTTCGTGCTGTCCCGCGCATTTGCCGGCAGAGCGTTCTATTCCTGGTTTTTTGTGTTAACGATGCTATTCAACGGCGGCCTGATCCCGACCTATCTGGTCGTGACGAAGCTCGAATTGACGAATACGCTTTGGGCGCTCATTCTTCCTTCGGCCGTCAACGTGTACAATACGATTTTGATGATGCAGTTTTTCAGGGCCATCCCCAAGGAGCTCGAAGAAGCGGCCTACATCGACGGCGCAGGCTATATGCGCTCTCTGACCAAGATTTACTTGCCGCTATCGCTTCCGTCGCTGGCTACGCTGTCGCTGTTCGCCATGGTATGGCACTGGAATTCCTGGTTCGACGGATTGATCTACATGACCGACTACCGGGAATATCCGCTGGCGACTTTTCTTCAGACGATCATTCAGAGCGGAGACATGCGCAATACGAATATCGATCCGTCCCAATTGCAAATCTTATCCGAGAGAACGGTTCGTTCTTCGCAAATTTTGATCGGAGCGCTCCCGATCCTGCTGGTCTACCCGTTTTTGCAGCGATTTTTCGTGCACGGGTTGACGATGGGCGCCGTTAAAGAATAAAATGGGCAAAAACTCGGGAGCCGAAGCGAATGAGTCATAAAGAACGAAGTCTCTTCTCCAAGCTGGTCGGCTCTCTGATTTTGTTATTGCTGCCTGTCCTGATTTTGTCCGTCTATTCCCACAGCATCAACGAGAAGGTCATTACGTCGCAGATCAAGCAATCGAGCATCGGGCAGCTGTCGACCCTCGCCGCTCAAATGGACAATATTTTCATGCAGCTCGAGACGTTCTCCCGCATTTTGCTGCGAGACCCGAACGTCATCGAATTTCAAGACATGTCTCTGCTCAACTACAGCTACTATGAGCAAATCAGCCGCAAAAAAATTATCCAGGACAAGCTGTACCTGCAGGTCGCTTCAACGGACTGGACGCAGGAGATCACGGTGTATTCGCCGCGCACGGGCCAGACGATCTCGACAGCGCGAGGCCAAACGTACGATCCTTCGCGCCTGCGGAAGCTCTCGGAAGGGAGCTGGAACTTTCCTGCGGCCGACGCCGGGGACGAGGACGTGAATGACTCCCCGCTCCTGTTGGTCACGGTCGAGCCCTATGAAGCGGAAACGGATATGTCCAAGGCCAATTCGATCGTCGAGATCAGCTTCGATCGGAACAATATCGTGCGTATGCTCAATCGGTTCGAAGATCAAGGAGGCGGCGATGTCTTGTTCTATAAGCCCGAGGCGGCTTCGCTCGCGTCAAGCAACTGTCCGCAGGCGCTGTGCGAAGAAGCTGCAGCCGCGCTCGGAGCGAAGCGCTTGCCGCCGCAGGGCGACATGACCCTCTCCTTGGGCGGCATCTCCTATTTGCTGACCTATTCAGAGGTGGCCTCGCTGCAGGGGTACGTAGTCAACGTCGTTCCTTTATCCGATATCCTGACGCCGCTTAGAACGACCAACCGTTTTTCCTATCTCGTGTACGCGTTGTTGCTCGTCGTCGGCATCGCCGTCGCCTGGGTACTGTACCGCAACGTCCAGGTGCCGCTGCGCGAGCTTGTCAAAGGCGTGCAGAAGATCAAGATGGGACAGTACAAGACCCGAATTCCGCTGAAGGTCAAAAACGAATTCCGGCTCATCATCTCCCGGTTCAACGAGATGGCGGGCGAGATTCAGCGGCTCATCGAGAACGTGCTGGAGCAAAAGCTTCATACGCGCGAGGCCGAGCTCAAACAGCTGCAGTCGCAAATCAATCCCCACTTTTTGTATAACAGCTTGTCCTATATCATCGGCATGACCAAGCTGGATCGAAAAGACGCCGTGCTGGAAATGGCTTATCATCTGTCCGATTATTACCGGTATTCGACCCGGGTGCAGAACCAGCAGGTCAAGCTCCGCGACGAGCTTAAAAATGCGGCCGATTACCTGAGCATTCACCGGATGCGCATGAATCGCATCCGCTATGAGATCGATGTCGAAGCGGACATGCTTGAACTTAAAGTTCCCAGGCTTATTCTGCAGCCGATCGTGGAGAACGCGCTGATCCATGGGATCGAATCGCTGGAAGGCATCGGCAAGATTACGATATCGGGGAGACTGGCGGACGGCGCCTGTTCGCTGTCCGTAGACGACAACGGCGGCGCGATGACGCCCGAGTCGCTAAGCCGCCTCAACCGATTGCTCGCGGGTCAGGTCGACGAACGATCGGAGAGCTGCGGACTCGTCAATGTGCATAGGCGTCTTCGGCTTCGTTATGGCGCCGAATCCGGCTTGAAGCTGTCCATCAACGCCGAATCCGGGCTGAGGGCAGAGCTGTATTGGAGGGAGGAGGCGGACGACGGTGAAGCTGTTGATCGTGGACGATGAGGAACATCTGGTGGAGAGCATGACCGAGAGCCTGCCCTGGTCAACGGTCGGCATCACGAGTCTAAGCGCCGCTTATTCCGGCAAGCAGGCGCTGGGGATCATGGAGCAGGAGCCGGCGGATCTCGTCATTACCGACGTCCGCATGCCCGGCATGAGCGGCATCGAACTGATCGGCGAGATCAAGCGCCGTTGGCCGCGAACGGTGTGCATGCTGCTGACCGGCCATGCGGAGTTCGAGTATGCGCAGGAAGGGCTAAAGCACAAGGTATCTCACTATTTGCTCAAGCCCGTTAAGGACGAGGAGCTGCTGGCCAACGTCAAGGAAGCGATCGACGGATGGCTCGCCGAACAGGAGCAGATGCGCACGCTCGTGCAGTCGCAGGCGATGGTTCACCGCAATCGCCCTATCCTGCGTGCCAATCTGCTGAACAATCTGATTCAAGGCCGCCCGTGGCATGATCGCAAGCTTGCAGAGGAGCTGGCGCTGTACGATATTCCGGTTCGCGTCGGCGACGAGACTTCGTTGATGCTCATCCGGATGGAAGACCGCGAGCAGCGATACGGCATATCGGATGTGCCGGTGATGGCCTTTGCCGTCACCAATATTGTGGAGGAATTACTGGGGGACGGTTACGGCAGCTGGAGCTGCGAGGATCTTTACGGTCATCTGCTGTTCGTCGTCGATCATAACCTGGAGAAGGAGCATCCGCAGCGGCAGGAGCTTGAGCGGCTCGCGGACGAAGCGAGGCGGATCGTCAGCCGGCTGCTGCGTCTGACCGTATCCATCGTGGTGTCCCCCGCAGGCGTTTTTCCGGACAGCCTGGAGGAATTGTATCAGCGGTGCGTTGCCACGATCCGGTCGCAGATCGGCGCCGACAGCGATGTCGTCGTTCGGCTGAGCGAGGACCATGAGAAAGCGGCTCCCCATATTGTCGCTTCCTTGTATACGCCGCCATTGTTCGCCCACCTGCTGGAAGCGGGCAACTGGTCGGCTGCGAGAGAGAAGCTTGAAGAAATATTTAGGGAGTGGAGAGCCCAATATAGCGGTTCGGGCGAGCATCTGTCCGAGATCGATTATGCGCTCAAGGCGGCTTTCTCCTATTTCGTGCACAAAAACGGAAGGCTGCTGGCCGACTATCGTCTGAATCAAGCATCGGATTTTAAAGGAATCGGGGAACTCGCGTATTGGGCTTTCGGCATGCTCGACAAGCTGCAGGAAGAGATGAATACGGAGATGTCCGAATCCCGTCATTCGCTGGTCAATCAGATTCAGCGTTTTCTTCAGACGCATTTGTCGGAGGACGTGTCGCTTCAGGCGATCGCCGATCACGTGTACATGCATCCGACGCATGTGTCCAAAGTTTTCAAAAAAGAGACCGGGGAAAATATATCCGAATACGTGCTGCGGCTGCGAATGGACAAAGCCGTTTTTTTGCTGAAGGAAAGCAAATATAAAATTTATGAAGTAGCCGGTCTTCTTGGCTATAAAAATCCGACCTATTTCATCAAGGTGTTCAAGGACCATTTCGGGGTCACTCCGCAAGAGTTCCGGGAGTAAACGCCTGAGCGTGCCGTCAGCGATTCAGTCGGCGGTATGGCTAGGGCGTTTTTTTGTACCGGCCGGCGGAAAGTCGATACGAAGCGGCGTGCCGCTTGACAATGTGGCGGGGGTTGGCTATATCTCAAATATCACTTCCAAATGGAAACGAAGGTGCGGAAAATTGAGCATTCGCGTCATGCTTGTCGACGATGAGCCGCTGGCTCTCGAAAATGTATATGAAGCTGTGTCATGGCAGGAACACGGGTTTGAAGTCGTGGCGCGTGCGACGAATGGAAAAATGGCGCTCGGCCTGTTCGAACGGATGCGGCCGCATATCGTCATAACGGACATCTCGATGTCGCCGATGGACGGACTGGAGCTGGGCAAGCGTATCCGCGAGCTCGGGCCGAATACACGCCTGATTTTCCTTACGGCATATCGGGATTTCGACTATGCCAGGCAGGCGCTCGATTTGAAGGCGGCGCACTACTTGTTGAAGCATGAGATCAGCCGCAATCGGCTTCTCGCGCAATTGTTGAAGCTGCGGGAAGGCATCGAGGCAGAGCAGGAGGAGGAGCGCCATCAGCGTCGTCGCGCGTGGAGAACGTTGTTCGACAGCAAGCAGGATGCGAAGGAGGAGCCCCAGACTCGCGAGAACGCAGGGCAGCCTTCGTTCGCCGCTTCATTGCTTTATTTTGAATTGAATTCTTGCATGAGGCTGGACGGCCTCCGCGAATGCGATCGATTGGAAGACACGGCCCTATTGGACACTTTGGCAGAAGAGACGATACGCGAGACGGAGGAGGCGAGGGAGATTTTGCTGCTGGAGACGGAAGGGGGCGGCTATGCGGCCGTCGTTGGGTTATCCGTGTCCAATAGTCTGCTGATTGCGCAATATGCGCTTCGGCAGGTCTCGCTTGCGCTTCAGCGAAGCTTGCAGCGTCATACCGGACACACGCCTCGCATGATGATCGCGACGAATCTGGAGCGCGATGCGCACCGGCATTGGCAGATGATCCGGCACCTGTACGCGTACTCCTATTTTCTCCCGGCGCGGTCCGTCTTTCTGTTCGAGCAGGCGCTGGCATCGAATGCGAAGCCCCCATCGGGCTCGGAAGAACGCATTCAAGCAGGAATAAAAGACGGCCCTGAATCGTTAACGGTCTGGAAGCGGCTGCTGGATGAAATCGTGGAGCGCGCCGCGACGGACGCGCTGTTGGCGACGGTCGCAGCCGCGGGCGAGAAATGGATCCGAGCGGGTGCCCGACGCCCCGATATGCGTCTGGGTTCCGATGCGCGCGAGATCGTAGCGGCGCTGAACCGCACGGCGGAGGCGATAGTGAACGCAGAGCGTCAGCGCTCGTCTTTTTCCCGATGGGTACAGAAAGCGATGGATCATGTTCGCGATAACTATGCCGATCCCGAGCTATCGCTCGAGACCGTCGCGGAGCACCTGCAGATCAGCGCCGTTCACTTGAGAACGACGTTCAAGAAGGAGACGGGCATATCGCTGCTGGATTACACGACGGAGTACCGAATGGAGATCGCGAAGCAGTTGCTCCTCAAGGAGGAACTGAAAATTTACGAGGTGTCCGAGCAGGTGGGATACCGGACGAGTCAATATTTCAGTCAAGTGTTCAAGAAAGCGACAGGTCTGCACCCCAAGGACTATGTGAGAGCGGAAGCGGAGCGATGAGCATGCGCCGGATTCGAAACAAAATTATGGGAAGCGTCATTCTGATCGTGACCTTCTCCATCACTTTGATCAGCGTGCTGGCGCTCGACCGTTTCTCCTCCATCTTGGAGGACCAGGCGCTGAACGAAGATATCATCCACATCAACCAGATTTCGGACCAGATGGAGCGGTTTATCGAAGATGTCAAGCTGTATGCGGGCAATATGGTCAATGACGAACTGCTGCAGAAGTTCGCAAGCCGGGCCTCCTACCCTTCCGTATACGACGAGATCAAGGCGTATCAGCAGGTCGTCGTTCAACTCACCAAATTCAACGTCCTGCGCAATTATCTGGCGAGCTCGGCGATCGTTCGCAGCGATGGCAAAGTATTCTGGTCGTCGTTGTATATCGATCCTTACTTTGAACAGGAGCTCCAAAAAAATTGGTATCAGGATGCGATAGGCACAGGTCGAAAGAGCGGCTTTACCGCGCCTCACCTCATTAGAGATAATGGCGAACAAAAGGTAATCAGTTTCTACATACGCTTCGCGCCTGAATTTGGAGGCGTGCTCCTGTTGAACATCAAGTTCGAGGCTGTCACCGAATTGTTCGAATCGCTGGCTCCGTCGTTCGAACGCTATGCCTGGACGGAAGACGGAGGGCGCGGCTATCTGTTGAATCAGAACATGACGAACGATATTTCGGCCTATCTTCGGGGCGGCCATGAAGCAGTCGAAGTTCATCGCACGAAGTCCGGGTATTATTTGACGCGCTCGTTCAAGGAGACGGATTGGTCCGTCGTCACGTTCACCTCCAAGAGCCGATTCTATCGGCTGCTAGGCTATGTCGTTCAGTACTGGGCGATCTTCCTGGCACTCTGTCTTGGTCTTTGCGCCCTGTTGTTTTTACCTATTATCTCCAGCATTACCCGTCCGATCTCGCAGATGTCCAGAGCCATGAAGCAGGTGTCGATGGGCAATTACGACGTCCGGCTTCAGTTCCGAAGCAACGACGAACTCGATATTTTGCGGACCGGCTTCCAATCGATGCTCCGCGATATTCAACTGCAGATGGACGAGAAAATCGAGCAGGAAAAGTGGAAAAGGCGCATCTCGACGGAACTGCTGTTCGCGCAGATGAACCCCCACTTTATTTACAATACGTTGAATACCGTCGTCTATTTGTCGCGAAAAGGCAATAACCGGGCGGTTGAGGAAATGGTCGAAGCGTTCATCGGAATCTTGCAGGACGCGGTGAAGCTAGGGGAGAGCGGACTGTACGTCCAAGTCGCGCAGGAGAAGGAATTGATCGAGCACTATGCGCTTATTCAAAAGTACAGGTATGCCGACAAGTTCAATCTTATCTGGCATGCGGAAGCGGACATGGCTTCGATCCTTATCCCGAAGAGCGTGCTGCAGCCGCTTGTAGAGAATGCGATTTTTCATGCATTTTCGGAGCACGAGACGCCCGGGTTGATCGAGGTTACGTTAAAACGGACGGCGGATCGCATCCTGATCGAGGTGAAAGATAACGGAACCGGGATGGATCCGGAGACGGCCTCGCGAATCGCGTCGAATTCGCTTCCGCAGGCCACCCCGCATACAGGCGGGATGAAGCATATCGGCATCGCGAATATCCGCGAGCGCCTTGCTTACTTGTACGGCGATGCGGCGGAATTTCATGTCGATACGCGCGAGGGGGAAGGGACGGCAATCCGGATCGTCCTGCCGTTTAAGCCCGAAATCGCGGATTGAAAGCGATTAAAAGTCGCCATCGTATTTTAAACAAAATCATCGGATCGTCATGTTGTTGCTCCAGGGCACCGAAGGTATCATACGAATTGCAAGACAGACCGGCGGCAGTCGAGCGCCGGCCATGTCCGTCGCAAGCTCAAACAAGGGGGATGCAACAAATGCAACGAAGCTCGCGCAAGAAATCGACCTGGAGCATGATGACCGCACTGGTGCTTGGCTCTGCGCTCACACTGTCCGCGTGCGGATCGAACAATGACGGCAATTCGGGCGCTGCGAGTCCGTCGGCGTCGTCGGCAGGCGGCTCCGCCGCGGCCGAGAGCGGCAAGCTGGTCGAATGGGGATGGGACAAGGGCAGCCATGACAAGCTGATGGCGGAATTCTCGAAAAATCATCCCGACATTCAAGTGGAATACGTCGAGGTTTCGGCAAAAGATTATTTGAAAAAAATCCAGACTTCGATCGCCTCCGGCTCCGATCTGCCCGACATCATCTGGGCAGAAGCCGCGCAGCGCGGCGCGATCTATGAGCTCAACGTGATGGACGATCTCGGCGCGGCGCCATACAGCTTCGACAAGAGCGCGCTCCTTGACTTCGAAGTTCCGCTGCTCACGAACGGCAAGGGCCAATTGGTCGCACTCGACCAGCAGGTCGCGCCGGGTGCCGTCGCCTACAAGCGCGAGCTGGCGAAGCAATATCTCGGTACGGACGATCCCGACCAGCTCGCTTCAATGTTCAAGAGCTGGGACGACTTCGCGCAAAAAGGCAAGGAGGTATTCGATAAGAGCGGCGGCAAAGTCACGATGTTCGCCAGCCTGATGGATGCCTACACCATACTGAGCAATCAGATGACGAAGCCGTTCATCGACGGCGTCAGCGTAAACAAGACGGATATGCTCGGCATATTCGGCCAGTTGCAGAAGCTGCGGGATATGAATAACGAAGCCAAGCTTAGCATGTGGTCGCCTTCGTGGAGCGCTTCCTATTCGCAGAACAACGTCATCTTTTATCCGGCCGCGAATTGGTCCCCCGAGTTCGTCATCAAGCCGAACGACAAGAACAGCAACGGGGCATGGGGACTGACGGTGCCTCCCGGCGGCGGCTTCACTTACGGCGGCACGTCCATCGGCATCTGGAAGGGCAGCAAGCAGAAGGAAGCCGCATGGACCTACCTCAAAGGCATGTACGGCTCCGCCGAAGGCGCCGATGTCAGCTTCAATGGCATGAAGTCCATTCTTCCGCTCAAGTCCGTTTTTGAAGATACATCCAAGCTGGCGTCCGGACCCGACGAATTTTTCGGCGGCCAGGATTTGAACAAGTTCTGGATCGAAAAGGTGTTCCCGAGCATCAAAGCCAAGCCGGTGACCAAATACGATCAGGATGTGTACGCCGCATCGGAAATCGTGCTTCAGACGATGGCGCAGGATCCGAAGTTCGACGCGAACAGCGCGTTCGAAAAGTGGACGGAGGAGCTCAAGAAGAATCATCCTGAGCTCACGATCGAATAACTGAAAAAAGAGAAAAAAGGAAGCGGCGGTCGGTGGTCAAGCCATCGCCCGCCGTTTTCGGATAGGATGTGGCACCCGTGATGAAAACAACCGGCATAAACCGTACGAATAAATGGCCGTACCTGTTCATTGCGCCTTATTTTTTATTTTATGCGGTATTCAGCTTGTTCCCGATTCTCTTTACGCTGTATTTGAGCTTCACGGATTGGGATTTATTCGGCAACAATAACTTTGTCGGATTTTACAATTACGTTCAACTGTTTGCGCATGATAAATTTTTCTGGAAGTCGCTGGGTAACGTGCTCCTGTTCATTGCCTGCTACCTGCCGGCGCTCGTCCTATTCGGCATGCTGATCGCCAGCCTAATCGAGAGCAGGATGATCCGGCGCAAAACCTTCTTTCGCCTGAGCTTTTTCAGCGCCTACATGACGACCCCGGTCGCCATCGGCATCATTTTCGCGCTTCTCTTCGACTGGCAGGGCGGCTTCATCAACAATCTGTTCGTCGAGCTCGGATGGATTCACGAAAAGGTGAATTGGCTCGGCTCGGCCGCCTGGGCGCGCTGGATCGTGATCCTGATGATCTTCTGGAAAAATCTTGGGTACTTTATTATGTTTTATACCGCAGGGATGGCGAGCATCGACACGTCGATTTATGAAGCGGCCCAGATTGACGGCGCCTCCGCCCGAAGCGTCTTCTTCCGCATCACGATTCCGCTGCTCAAGCCGATCAATCTGTTTCTTGTCGTCACATCCATTATCGGCGGACTTCAGCTTGTGGAAGAACCGATGCTGCTCTATAGCGGCTGGGCTTCCGGCACATCGATGACGGGGGGGCCGGACGGCTCCGTGTTCACCCCGATCTGGTACATGTTCGACGCTTCGTTCAGCGGCTCGTCGTTCAAATACGGCAAGGGTGCGGCGATCGCGTATTCGACCTTCCTCTTTATCGCACTATTCTCCCTGATAGGCATCAAATGGCTCAACCGGGACGGTGATTCGAAGTGAAAACGCAAAAAGGACTGCTGATCGCGGCATTAACGATCCTGTCGCTGATTTTCCTTTTTCCTTTCTATATGATGCTGACGATGGGCACCTATTACTCCGAGGATCTGTTCAAAAAGCTGCCCATCCTGCCAAGCGGCTATCTGCTGGAAAATTTTAAAACGATTCTGTCTGCGGACTTTTTGCGCAACTACTGGAACAGTTTCTATGTCTCCGTGTTATTTACCGCCGTGTCGGTGTTCATCAGCGCGCTGACCGGCTTCGCTTTCGGCAAGTACAGCTTCAAGGGGAAGACATGGCTGTACGGCTTCATTCTCGTCACGATGATGATCCCCGGCCAGCTCGGTCTGATTGCCTTCGTCATGGAGATGAAGTGGTTCCACCTGAACAACTCTCATGCCCCGCTCATTATCGCGGGTCTGAACAATGCGTTCGGCGTCTTCTTCATGACGCAGTTCGTACAATCGTCCGTACCGACGGAGGTCGTAGAGAGCGCGCGGATCGACGGCTGCACGGAGCCCGGCATTTTTTTCCGGATCGTGGTTCCCTTCCTCCTCCCGGCAGTCAGTACGCTTGGCCTGATCTGCTTCCTCGGTTCATGGAACAATTATTTGCTGCCGCTGGTCACGATCAACAAGCCGGAGCTGTATACGCTGCCGCTCGGCATCGCCAATCTGTCGACCCGATACCGGACCGACTATGCTGCCAGCATCCTGGGACTTACGCTCGGCACGCTGCCGTTGATCCTTTTGTTTTTGTTCGGGTCCAAGACATTGGTCCGGGGATTGACGGGCGGCGCGGTCAAAGGCTGACTGGAAATCAAGGGAGGACAGCGGCATGCTGAATGAACGAAAAGCATATCGGGGCAGCGACTTCCTGCTCGGCGTCTGCTATTATCCGGAGCATTGGAAGGAAGCGTGCTGGGCGGAGGACTTCCGCCGGATGTCGGAGCTTGGCTTTAATACCGTCCGGATGGGCGAGACCGCTTGGAACGTCATGGAGCCTGAAGAGGGCAAGTACGACTTCTCCCTGTTCGATCGGGCGATCGAGGGGGCAGCCGGCTGCGGTCTGCGCGTTATTCTGGGGACGCCCACCTACGCGCCGCCGGCATGGTTGACGGACAAGTATCCCGAGACGCTGCGCGTCGACTTCGGCGGTCGCAGGATGGCGCACGGGTCTCGCCGACACTACAACTATACGTCCGCAACGTACTTGCGGCTGTGCGACGGGATCGTGTCGGCCATGGCCGACCGGTACAAGGATCATCCCGCCGTCATCGGCTGGCAGATCGACAACGAGCTAAATTGCCACTCCGACGCCAGCTTTGCGCCTAGCGATCACGATGCCTTCCGCGAGTGGTGCCGGACGAGGTACGGTACGCTGCAAACGCTGAACGAAGCGTGGGGGACGGCGTTCTGGGCGCAGACGTACACCGACTGGGGCCAGGTCGCGTTGCCCAAACCTACGGTTACCTATCATAACCCGAGTCATCTGCTCGACTTTTACAGGTTCACGTCCGAATCCGCAATCGCGTTCGCCGAGCGCCAGTACCGCATCCTGAAGGGGGCAGCTCCGCATCAGTTCGCAACCCACAACGGCATGTTCGGCAATATCGACTACAAGCCGTTTACGGAGCGGGCGGTCGATTTCCTGTCGTACGACTCGTACCCTTCCTTTCAGTTGATGCGCAAGGATGTGCCGGTCCGCGAGAAGGACAAGCTGAGCGGCAAGCATCTGAGCCGGATGCGAGGCTATTCCGGAAAATATATGATTCTGGAGCAGCAGGCGGGACCGGGCGGTCAGACGGGCAACGGGCTGAACGACGATCGCGATGATTATCTGCAGGTCTCGCCGAAGCCCGGGCAGATTCGTCTGTGGACCTGGCAGTCGATCGCGCACGGCGCGGACGGCGTGCTTTATTTCCGCTGGCGGACTTGTCCCTACGGCGCGGAGACGCTCTGGCACGGCCTTAACGATTATGGCAACCAGCCGAACCGTCGGCTCGAAGAAGCGCGCGCCGTGGCATTGGAGACCGGGAGATTGTCGAAGCTGATCGTGTCGACCAGCGTTCATGCGACGGCCGCGATCTTAAGCGACTACGACAACGACAGCAACTGCAAGATTGATCGTCATACCGGCTCCGAGTATTGGAGAAGCGAAGAAAATATTTACCTGGCGCTGGCGTCCCGGCACATCGGCACGGATATGCTTGATCTCGGTGCGGCTTCGGAGCCGAATGTCCTGAATCGGTACGAGATCGTGTTCGCGCCGAACGTGAAGCTATTGGACGAGCATGAGCTTGAGCCGCTGCGAAGCTATGCGAGCCAGGGCGGCACGCTCGTGTTCGGTCCGCGCGCCGGATACAAGGATAGAAACAACCATGCGCATATGTTGCCGTTCCCGGGCGTCGTTCGTACGCTCGCGGGCATCGCCGTGGAAGACTTCACGATGGTCGACGGGGATGACGCTGCCCGGATCCGCTTTGGTACGCCGGATAAGGAAACGGCTGCGCCGCTGTTCCACGAGATATTGGAGCCGGAAGCCGACGGGTGTTCCGTTCTTGCCGAATACGTGCGAGATTATTATGCGGGCAGACCGGCGATCGCCGTACGGCCGTACGGACGAGGCCGGATCGTCTACGTCGGCACTTTTTTTACGCTTGATAATACGGAAGCGCTGCTTGACGCGCTCGGTACGACCGATCCTTCGTCGGATTGGGCCGACAATCTGCCCGCGGAGGTGGAGACGGTGTATCGGCGGGAAGGCGAGAAAAGCTATGTTATTCTCCTGAATTATTCCGACGAACCGAAGCGCATTCGTTTAAAGCGTCCGGTCTTGGACGTTCTCAGCCAAACGGAAGTGAAGACCGAGCAAACACTGCCGCCCTACGGCGTGAGCTGGTGGGCGTTGTCTTGACGGATTTCAGGAATCAGGCTGCCGCTTGCGGAACTCATCCGAATGCCGTCAACGATGCAGCCTGCGGAATTGCTCGGGCGTTTTTTGTTCCAGCCGGCGAAAAGTCGATACGAAGTGGCTGGCATCAAGAAAGCCGACCTGGGCAGCGATGGCTTTGATCGTCCGATCGCCCGGGCCGACGAGTTCCTCCTTCGCTTTTTGAATACGCAGATGAATTAGAAACTGGTAGGGACTCATGCCGGTCGCCGTACGGAACAGATGATTCAAATGCTGGGGACTGAGGCCGGCATACCGGGCCATATCCTCCAGTCCGACTGCCGGATCGTGATAAACCTCTTCCAGATAGCGCATCAGCGGCAGCAGCCGCTCATGATAGTGCGACAGCGAACGCATATTGTCGGCACGACCGAATTTTTTTATATCCGTCAGGAAGCGGTACAAGGTGACGGAACTGTCCAAGCCGGCGAACCCGTAGGGGGCGCCGGCTATTTTACTTGCCTTTTTGTGCATGCTTGCTATCGGCGAAGACGGCTCCCAACTGATGACGGTCGACTCGGCCAGGTCGAGCGCGTCCAGGATCGCGCCAATCTGCGCGCCTCCGAAGGTGATATACCAGGTGGACCAGGGATCGGTCAGCGGCGTGTAAAAATGCGGGACGTTCGGTTTCAGCAGAATACCTTCGTTGACCGACAAGGTAATTTTTTTCCCCGAAAAGCGAAATTCTCCGGACCCGGCAGTCGTATGCAGCCAATGATAGCAATGATAGCCGTCGGGACGATCGAACTCGCTCTCGCCGACATTCCATCCGAACGCCTCGACAAACATCGGCAGCTTCTTGTCCAGATGGGTTAGCATGATTTGTTTTCGGTAGTGATCCATCGGAAGGCCTGCCTTCATTATTTTATATGCTGAATCGATTGTATCATATAAGCAATGCTTTGAGCTTGCCTTTTGGCAGAGTACCGGAAATGAATCGGACTGGCAGTCGGCGCTAGACGAGCGCTTTCCCGAGGGCGTCGCCAAGAAGGCGTGGTCCGGCATGGCTTTTCCGATAGACAAGGCGCTTAAATAAACAGGGAAAGGGCTGCCGCTAGGTTTCACCCTTATCAGCGATTCACCTTTAACAACCGCAAGCTTCGCCTCCCTAATGAAATAGTAGTACCTTATTTCCCTATGTACTCTCCAATTCAATTAGGGGGCTTAATAGATTTCATCCATCTTAAAATTTTTTGTATGACATTGAGGGAAAGGGCGTTGCTTAAATTGGGAAAACCGATCTACGATCGTAGAGAGGAAGGGAGCGAAGCAAAGGGAAGTGTATTTTATGCCCAACTCCGCGGTGAAGGCCGCAATCATTGGCATTGTATTTTTCCTTTCCTTAGACATATTATGAGGCCGCCGCATCTCTTCGCAGCGGCCTTTGACAACTAGAAGGAAGTTGCTTTGCGGCATTACTAGCAATCAGATGTTCTGACCGCCCGAGACTTCGATTCTCTGCGCATTAACCCAGCGATTATCGGATCCAAGCAGGCTGGCGACTGCGGGACCGATGTCGTCGGGTACGCCGACACGACCAAGGGCAACCATCGCGGCAAATGCGTCATTGTAAGCAGGCGTGTCGCGTACAGCGCCGCCTAGAAAATCGGTTTCGATTGCACCAGGCGCAATGGTATTGGCGGTGATACCGCGATGACCGAGTTCTTTGGCCATATAGATGGTTAGTACCTCGACCGCTCCCTTCGCCGCAGAGTAAGCGGAGAATCCGGGATAAGATACACGAGTGAGACCTGATGAGAAATTCACAATACGGCCACCGTCTGCAAGAAGAGGTAGAAGGGTCTGAGTCAAGAAAAACACGCCCTTGACGTGCACATTGAACAGGCCGTCGAACTGAGCTTCCGTTGTTTCGACGAAGTCTATCATTTCTCCGTGGCCGGCATTGTTCACCAGATGATCGAAGGTGGCCCTATCCCAAGTAGAATGCAAGGTCGAACGGACTGTCTCGGCAAAGGCCGCAAAGCTGGCGATGTTTCCAACATCGAGTTGCAGAGCGACTGCTTTACGCCCCAGAGCTTCGATTTCGGCAACAACAGACTTTGCTTCTTCAGCTTGGCTACGATAGGTCAGGATGACATCGCCGCCATGACGCGCAATACTGATGGCCGTATTGCGACCAAGTCCGCGGCTGCCGCCCGTAACGATCGAGATAGTTGTCATTGTAACTTCATCCTCTCAAGAATCATTATTAATTACACCGTTATCTTAAAAGATAAAGTTTACTTGAAGTCAAGGTTTTTCTGATGAGATAATAAGCATATAATCGAACCGAAGAATTCTTTGATTTAATCATATTCCCACCATAACTCACAGCAAAAATGCGGCTAATTTAGTTTGAAAAGTCAAGATTTTATTTAAAGTACACTTTAATAGAGGGGGGAGAGTTACTTATGATGACTATAAGAGAAGTAACCGAATTGACAGGAATAGCGGCTCCCACACTTCGATATTACGAAAAGGAGGGGCTGCTTCCACATGTGAAGAGAAATGAAAACGGGAAGCGGTTATACGACGAAGAAGATTTAAGCTGGATACACTTTGTTACTGCACTTCGGGCAACGGGAATGCCTATTGCTCAAATTCAGAAATACGTTTATTTATACAAAGAAGGGGACTCAACAATTTCAGAACGGAAATTGATGATGCTCAATCATAAAAAAGAAATAGAGAGAAGCATAAGGGATCTCTATTTTAACTTGGATAAAATTAATTATAAGCTTGCTCTATATGATGTTTTAGAATCTCAGATTGAACGAACTAGTATTAAAATTTAGGCTCGATCTAACAATGGGCGGTTCCGGTTGCATTGAGGCGCTTATTTTTGACAAGAACCAAATCGGTAACGCATCTTGTTTTTTTGAAAATAAGGAGAGGACGAACAGAACATGAATGTGGAAGTGTATACGTTAAATGCGTTTGCGAAAGGGGAGCGCGGCGGTAATCCGGCAGGCGTTGTCTTGGAGGATGGCCATTCGTTGAATGCTGCCGAAATGCAGCTCATAGCGAAGGAATTGGGCTTTTCGGAGACGGCCTTTATGGAGAAATCCCTGCTTGCGGATTACAAAATCCGTTATTTCACCCCCGCCAGCGAAGTTGATCTGTGCGGACACGCCACGATTGCTGCATTTGGACTAATGTATTCGTTGGGTTTGGCTAAGGAAGGGGCTTCTTATACGATAGAAACCAAGGCAGGAATTTTGGATGTGGATATTAGCTCTGAGGGTCTAGTTTATTTATCGCAGGCTTTACCGCAATTTCTTGAAAGGATATCCAGTGAGGAAATCGCCCCATCTTTGAGGATGAATGCCGAGGAGTTGGAAACCGGATTGCCCATCCAGATTGTTTCGACGGGACTGCGGGACATTTTGATCCCGATCCGCAACAGGAAACTTTTGAATGAGATTCAACCAAATTTTGACGCCATAAGCACCATCAGCGACAAATATAATGTGGTTGGGTATCATCTGTTCACGATGGATACTCCGGACGAAGCTGCTGCGGAATGCCGGAATTTTGCGCCGCTGTACGATATTCCCGAGGAGAGCGCGACAGGTACATCCAACGGGGCCCTGCTCAGCTATTTGTACCAACATGGCCAACGATCTTTGCGAGAAGTGGAGCACGTCGTGTTCAGGCAAGGGTATTCGATGGATTGTCCTTCTGAAATCAAGGCAGGATTGCGCCTGAGCGAGAGCGGTGAAATCAACCAGGTTCGGGTTGGCGGTGCAGTGGCTGGCATTGAAAGAAGGCATATCAAGATATAAGCGGAATCGCAAAGCCTGTTTGCAGCCACCGTACCATAGGGGGCAGACGGGCTTTTTTTTGGCTTTTTTATTGCAAAAGATGCTGTTACAATAGGCACCATGATAGCGCTTACGATCTAGGGGGTCCCGGGATGAGGAAGAGATGGGCGATCGGAGGCAGCGTCCGCTCGCAGATCTTGATCCTGCTGCTGGTGTTCATTATTACGCCGACGACGATTATATCGGCGTTTACGATCGATAAGTTCTCGGAGATGATCGAGCGCAACGGGATCGACATGATGGAGACGGCGCTCGACCACTCCAAGGAGAACGTAACGAGCTTCATGGACGGAGCCGCGGATGCCGCTCTGAGGATCATGACCAACACGGCCATCATTGATCCCCTGCTCGGCACGGACGCTCCCGGGAGCGTGCAGCAGAGGATTACGGCGTCCAACCTGTTGGAGAAGCAATTGTACGAGCTCAAGATCCATGGGGTGCAGGCCAAGGAGATCGCGATCCTGAATACGGCCGGGGATAAAACGTATGCCGGCTCGAACAGCTTCGACTCGCGCTACGTCGACGATGCGGATTGGAGGGAGGAGCTGGACCAGTTGGACGGCAAGTCTTATTGGGGCAGCTATACCCATAATGGCAGTTACATCTTCGTCGCGCGCAAGATTCAGCAATATGTCAAGTCCGAGGATCGTTTTCGCCCGTTAGGGGTCGTGCTGATTGGCTTCGCGGAGCGAGACTTCGCTTCGGTCAATTCGTCCGTCAACCTGGCGAACGGCGCGGAGATTCTGATCGGCGGCGCGGACGGGACGGCGATATCCGGGACGGATCCGGACGCGGTCGGCAAGCGGCTATCCGACAAGGAACTGCCGCTGACAAAAGGGAGAACGCAGCTCGACCTGTCCGGCGTCTACGTGTCCGGCTCGGGCAGCCGGCTGACCGTCTACGACGTCATCCCCGGCAGCGATTGGAGCCTGATCGTCTCCTCGTCGTTCGAGCAGCTGCTGCAGGAGCAGCGCAACATCAAGAAGATCATCGTCCTGTCCACCGGGCTGTGCGTCGTGGGCGCGTTTATGCTGGCCGCGGCGCTGGCGCACCGGATGACGCTGCCGCTCAAGCGCCTCTCCAAGGAGGTCAAGCGGCGCATCGCGAACGGGGACTTCGCGTTCTGGCCGCTTCAGGCGCCTGCGAGGCAGGACGAGATCGCCGGGCTCGGCCAAGGCTTCTACCGGCTCGTCGCCGATCTGAACGAGACGAAGAACCGGATGCACCAAGCGGAGATGATGAAGCGGGAGGCGGAGTTCGATGCCATGAGGAGCAAGATCAAGCCGCACTTCCTGTACAACGCGCTGGAATCGGTTCGCATGCTGGCGGTCGTCAATAAGGACCCCGGCACGGCGGAGATGATCAAGGCGCTGGGACATCTTTTCCGATACATCATCACCGATCAGAAGGGCCATACGACGCTTGGAGACGAATTGGCCTACTTGCATAGCTACATCCAATTGCAGAAGCTCCGATACGAGGACCGGCTGGACGTGCGGATCGACGTTCCGGAGCCGCTTCTGAACATCGCTTTGCTGAAGCTGGTGCTGCAGCCGCTCGTCGAGAACGCGATCGAGCACGGCATTAACCGTCGCAGGGGCGCCAAGCGGATCTCCGTCACCGCTTCCCGGACGGAGACGGGCGAGGACGCGGTCATTCGCGTCTGGGACGAAGGGGCCGGCATCGCCCCGGACCGGCTGGCCGAGATCCAGAGCAGCCTGGACGATCCGAGCACGGATAAGGATCATATCGGGCTGATCAACGTTCACCGCAGGCTACGGCTTCATTTCGGCGAACCGTACGGCTTGACGGTCGACAGCGAACCGGGCAGCCATACGAGCGTATATGTGCGCATTCCTTGTAGTTGGCAAGAAGGGCCAGCCTGACGCCATGCCACGCAGCGCTGCTCAACGCGCGGCAACGCCGTTATCCACCACACTACGCATTCATGGGAGGTAGGCAGATGCACTCCGTTCTCATTATCGACGACGACGCGATGATCGTCAGAGGGCTAGAGCAATTCGTCGATTGGCCGAGCATGGGCTTCCGGATCGTCGGGACGGCGAGAGACGGCGAAGAGGGACTTCAGGCGATACGCGAGCTTCGGCCGGACATCGTGCTGACGGACATCAAGATGCCGTACAAGGACGGCCTGTCGATGATCGAAGATTGTCTGAACGACGGGCTGTCGCCCCATTTTGTCGTGCTGACGGGCTTCGACGAATTCGAATACGCCAGGCGGGCGCTCAAGAGCCGGGTGTCCGACTATCTTCTGAAGCCGGTCGAGGAGAACAAGCTGATCCCCGTCCTGAACGGCATTCGCGAGCAGATTCGCGAAGCCGAACGGAAGCGGGCGGATTGGTCCGCGCTCGAGAGCAGGGCGAAGGAGAACGATGCGCTTATCCGGGAAAAGTTGATCCTGGATCTCGTGTCCGGCCAGCTTCCGCCGGAGTCGATGGACGCGGACAAGCAAACTCTCCATGATATTCGCCTGTCGGGGAGGAGCAACCGCGTTGCGCTTGTCGAAGGAGACCGAACGCTGCTGGTCGATCCGAAGCTGACGGAAATGATGACGGCGGTCTTCGGCAAGCTCGGCGTACATGCGATGATCGCGCGGGCAGGGGACAGCCTGACGCTGCTTCTGAACGGCAAGCCGGACGGCGAGCGGTCGCTCGGAGAAGGGCTGGAGGAGATGATGACGAAGGCATCGGAGTGGCTCGGCCTGTCCCTGACCGTCGGCGTGTCGAACGCGGGGGCGGCGGCCGAGCTGCCCGACTTGTACAAGCAAGCGGAGCTCGCGCTGCAGTACAAGATGTACACCGGCAGCGGGAGCGTGAACATCTACCGCGAGCTGTCGCATGAGGCGGAGCGAATGCCGAACGACCCCCAGGAGCAGGCTCGCCGTCTGCTGGCGGCCGTAAGCGAGAACAACGAGCCGAACCTGCAAGCGGAGCTGGACGAGTTCTTCGGCCGAATCCGCCGGCAGGGCGGTCTCCCGCCGCAGTCCGTCTACCGGATGTGCTCGGAGGTGCTGTACGAGATCCGCAAAGGCTTGAACGAGATCGGCATGCCGGCCGACGATTTCGTCGGGGAGCCCGCCGCGTCCGTCGAAGGCATGGCCCAGCACGGAACGTTGGACGAGCTGAGGCAAGGGTTCGGCGCGATTTTCCAACGAATCGGAGCGTACTTCGACCGGAGTCCCGAGCATGCCGGCGGAGAGCAAATCGACAGCATCCTGCTGTTCATGAGAACCCATTACGCCGAACCGATCGACTTGGACGTGATCTCCCGGACGTTCTTTATCGACCCCAGCTACTTCTGCAAGGTGTTCAAGAAGAGCACGGGCGTGACTTATTTGCACTATTTGACGAAAATCCGCATGGACAAGGCCTGCCAACTGCTGAGCCATCCGGCCAGCAAGGTGTACGAGATCGCCGGCAAGGTCGGATACGAGGATCAGCGGTACTTCAGCCAGGTGTTCCGCAAGCATACCGGCATGACGCCCAGCGACTATCAGAAGAGCAAGACAAAAATTTAAACACGGACGACAGAATTGCCGCATTATCAATTTCCCGCCGAACGTTTAACGTTGAGGTAAGCGATTGCAACCTGATTCGAACCTCCATCGACGGGGGCGGCGGATTGCTCGCGAGCTCATATTCGGAAGGGGAACATAGACATGAAAGCGTCAGCCAAATCGATCCTCGCCCCGCTGGTCATCCTCGGCCTTACGACGTCGCTGATGAGCGGCTGCGGCGGCAACGGCAACGGGAGCTCCAGTGCTTCGCCGTCGAATGGAAGCGGTACCAACGGCGAACCCCAAGTCTCGTTCAAAATCGCCTCCTGGGCCGGCCCTGGCAAGAAGGAAGGCCTCGACCTGGCCATCGCCGAGTACAGGAAGATCAAGCCGAACGTCACCATCGCCTTCGAGGAAGTGGCGCAGTCCAACGCGGACTTCGACGTCTGGATGGCGGCCCAGCTCGCCGGCAACCAGGAGCCGGAAGTCGTCATGGACTTCAGCTACGACAATCCCTACCTCAAGTACAACGACAAGGGCTATAAGGTGCTGGAGATGGACCCGTACCTCGACAAGATCAGCCCTTACACGAACCAGAAGTGGGGCGACAGCTTCCGCGACGTCGACCTTAATCTGATGCGCTCCACGCAGAACGGCAAGCTGAACAACATCGCCACCTCGATGATAACCTTGAAGATCGCGTACAACAAGGACATTTACGACCAACTGGGGCTTCAAGTCCCGAAGACTTTCTCCGAGATGATCGCCAACTTCGATAAGATTCGCGAGGCGAAGATCGGAACGGAGCCGTTCTCCGGCTTCCTGAAGGTTACCTCCGCATGGGACTGGTTCGCGCGCTTCGCCGCTCAGCAGACGCAGGAGCAATACGTGCCGCTCATCGACACGCTGTTCAAGAACAACAAGTACCAGCAGAACGAATACGTCAGAGCGGTCGATCAAGGCATCATCGACTTAAGCAAGCCGGAAGTCCGCGGCGTGTACGAGCTGTTCAAGCAGTTCACGAGCTACTGGGCGCCGGGCGCGATCTCCATGACGATGACGGAAGCCCGCGACATGTGGCTGCAAGGCAAAGCCGTTCACACGTTCACGATCAACAACGACGCGAAGCCGTTCGCAAGCGACATGAAGCCGTCGTTCAACTGGGACACGTTCGAATTCCCGGTCATCACGAAGGATATCGCCCCGACCTCGAACGAAGATCCCGCGGAGTTCGGCGACCTGGCCGACGCGTTCGTCGTCATGCCTTCCGCGATCAAGAAGAACATTCAGGATGAGGTCATGGACTTTATCATGTTCTACACGTCGCCGGACATCGCCAAGCAGCTGGCCGAACTGAACTGGATTACGCCGACGATAACCGGCGTCGAGATGAACGCGAATCTGGAACGCTATCAGGCGAAGTACAGACCGCAGAACCAGATCGACTTGAACTCCCAAGCCATCCTCGGAAGCAACGCCAGGCAGTACGTTCTGCAGCAGATCCAGCGCTACGTGCTGAACGACATCGACACCGATCAACTGATCGACCTTCTGAGCAAGAACATGAAGGAAGAGGCGCAGAAGGCGATGAAGGAGAAGGGCTGGACCAAGGATAACGACTACGGCAACAAGTAATTCGCAATCCGGGAGCCGAACGCCGGATGCTGCCGACAGCGGAGTCCCTTCCTCTGTCGGCGTTGCCGGAGGCAGCGCGTCGGCCCGGTTTGCGGAAAGACGGGAGAGAATTCGCACGTGCACCCATACCGCATCAACGTGTTTCGATCGATTTATCGCTACAAGCACGCTTATCTTTTTCTGCTGCCGCTCCTCGTCCTACTCGGGATCTTCAGCTATTATCCGATCGTCATGGCGCTCAAGATGTCGTTTTATCAATGGAAGGGCGGCAACGAGGCGATCTTCATCGGCCTGGACAACTTCGTCGCGCTGTTCAAGGACAAGACGTTCTATGCGTCGCTTAAGAACGCGTCGTGGTTCATTCTGTTCGACTGCACGGTCGGCGTTCTGATGCCGTTGTTCATCGCCGAGCTGCTGTTCCATCTGAAGAGCGCGAGGGCGCAATACGTATTCCGGACGCTGTTCGTCGCCACGATCACGGTTCCGACCGTCATCGTCATTCTGGTGTGGGTATTCCTCTATAATCCGGTCGTGGGCGGCATGAACAGTCTCGTCTCCTTGTTCGGCATCTCTCCCCAGCTGTGGCTGGGCGGAACGAATACCGCTTTGTTCTCGATTATCTTCTCGGGGTTCCCGTTCATCAATCCGATCTACCTGCTCATCGTGTTCGCGGCTCTTCAGGCCATCCCGAAGTCGCTGATCGAAGCCTCCGTCATGGAAGGCTGCGGCACGTGGCGGCGCATTCGGTCCATCGACATTCCGATGATCGCGGGGCAGCTGAAGCTGATCTTCATTCTGGGCATTCTGCACGGCATGCAATCGTTCTACAAGCAGCTCATCATGACCAACGGCGGACCGGGCGAAGAAACGCTGGTTCCCGGCCTGTACATGTACCAATCCGGCTTCACGTACAACGATTTCGGCTATGCCTCCACGATCGGGTTCGTCATGCTGATTCTGATGCTGGCGCTGACGTTCGTATCCAACAAACTGATCAAATCCGGCAACGAATAGCCGCGAACGGGAGGTTGATTTATCGATGGCTTCAAGGGCAAGCAAGAAGGTGTCGTACGTATTGATCGGACTTTTGTCGCTGTTCGTCTTGTTCAGCTTCTTCCCGCTTTTGATTATGGTATTGACGTCCTTCAAGTCGAAAATGGACGTAAGCCTCGGCGTGTTCCATCTCCCGAATGCGATCCAATGGGACAATTACAGCCGGGCGTTCGAGACGGTCGTTCCGTTCGCGTGGAACTCTATCCTCATCGCAGTCTGCGCGGTCGCCGGAGTGCTGGTCGCCTCCTCTCTGGCCGCTTACGCTTTCGCGAGATACAAATTTCCCGGCCGGGAGATTCTCTACTACTTGGTCATCGCGCTCATGATGGTTCCGACCGTGCTCGTGCTCATCCCGATGTTCAAGCTCGTCGCCGCGCTGGGGATGCTGAACTCCTATGCGGTCGTCATTCTTCCGCAGATCGCGGGCGGCTGCATCATCGCCGTCTTCCTGCTCCGAAGCTTCTTCGCCGGATTGCCGGAGGATCTGTTCGAGAGCTTCCGCATCGACGGAGCCAAGGAGCTCCGCATCTTGAGAAGCCTCGTGCTGCCGCTGTCCAAGCCGATTCTCGGGACGATCGCGGTCCTCAACTTCCACTCCTCCTGGAACGATTACATCTGGCCGCTCGTGACGATCAACGACAAGGCGCTGAAGCCGATCGTCACCGGCATCATGTCGTTCTCGAACGATTATGCGACGGATTACGGTCCGATGATGGCGGCCTACGTGCTCGCTTCGGTACCGTTGATTCTGGTGATCAGCTTCGCGATGAAGTATTTCGTGGACGGCTTGACCAGCGGCGCCGTGAAGGCCTAACCTTGAAGCGTAGCGGTATTACAGGTTAGGAGGAGGAGGAATCTCATATGTCTTCGAAAATACGTTTTGCCCTGATCGGCTGCGGAGCTGTCGCCTCGGCGCACGCCAAGGCGATCGCCGCCCTGCCCGAGGCGGAGCTCGTCGCGGTTGCCGGAAGAACGGGCGATCGGCTGCGGGCCTTCGCCGAGACATGGGGAGGGTTGGACGCCTATCCCGATTATGAGGAGCTGCTGCGGCGCGAGGATATCGACGCCGTCGGCATCTGCACGCCGAGCGGGCTGCACGGGGACATTGCGCTCCGCGTCGCCGAAGCGGGCAAGCACGCCCTTGTCGAGAAGCCGATCGACATTCGGCTGGACAAGGCGGATGCGATGATCGGAGCCTTCCGCAGCCGAGGCCTGAAGCTGGGCATTATCTCGCAGCACCGGTTCGATCCCGATGTCGTCCGGCTCAAGGAACTGCTTGAAGCCGGCGTTCTGGGACGTCCGGTGCTGGCTTCTGCTTCCGTGCACTGGTACCGGAATCAGGCGTATTACGACAGCTCGGATTGGCGCGGGACTTGGGCGGGAGACGGGGGCGGCGTTCTGATCAACCAGAGCATTCACACGGTCGATCTGCTTCAGCACCTGATGGGCACCGTTGCGGAAGTGACCGCCCATGCCGCGACGATGACTCACCGGATGGAGACGGAGGATACGGCGACGGCCGTGCTCCGGTTCGCGAGCGGGGCGCTCGGAACGTTCTCCTGTACGACGTCGGCATATCCTGGCTATGCGAGCCGGATCGAGATTGTCGGCTCGGCCGGCTCGGCGGTGCTGGAGGGCGAAGCGCTGACGCAGCTTTATTTGAACAAGGGCGATGGAACCGGAGAGGTTAATGAAGCGGACGCGCATCGTGCGGCTTCGGACGGAACGAGAGCGGGAGGAGACCCGGCTGCGGGGATGGGCAAGGATGCGTTCATCGCGCAATACGCCGACTTCGCGAGCGCGATTCGGGAAGATCGCGAGCCGTCCGTGAACGGCGAGGCCGGACGGTCGGCGCTCGCCTTCGTGTTGGCGGCCTATCGGTCGTCCGCGGCGGGCGGCGGCAAGGTAACGGTAAACGACTTAAGCATGGACCAGGATACTGCTACTTGAAGGGAAGATGACGGATGAAGCAAGCGGATCGCCGACCGCGGCTAGGCATTCAGGGGCCAACCGTATCTTGGCTGGACCCTTGGGCGGAGGAGCCTTCGGCAGCCATTATGCGCACGGGCACGGGAAGCATCGTTCCGGCGCAGGACCCGACGCCTTCGCCGCGTGAATTTATGGAAGCGATCAAGGAGCTTGGTGCGGATTTCTATGTCCATCACGCGATTCCGGGACTAGAGAGTCACGCCGAGCTGCTCCGCGATGCCGAGGCTCATGGGCTGGACGTCTGCCTCGGCAACGAGTACGGCAACATTAACGGGCCGCATGCGGAAGGCACCAACCGGTTCGACGTGCCGGACGCCGCCGTGCTGGAGGCCGCCTCGAGCGGCCGTCTGATGGGGTTGCTGTACGACGAGCCCGAGCACCTGCAGATCAACGCGTCGCAGTATCGGAAGGACGGCTACTATCCGCATTGGGGAGCGACGGACGGGCTGACGCTGGAACGGAGCGAGCAAGCGGTGGCCGATGCCGCGGCGGCCCGGACGGCGCATGTCCGCAGGCTGTTGGAGGAACGCGGACTGGAAGCCGGCGGGGCTACGCTGGTGACCGAGCACGTATTCCCCGTGATGTTCCATGTATACGCTCGCGCCGGGATGGATCTATGTCCGAAGATCATGAAGGAATCGTTCCAGCCGCTGCAGCTGTCGACGGCTCTCGGAGCAGCGAAGCAGTACGGTCGCAAGCTGTGGATTTGCGCGGATCTGTGGGGGCCGGACGCGGGACCGTGGTTCACCCGAACGTCCGGTTTCCCGGGGCATTCGCCGGAGGAGTACGCTTCAGCGCTTCGGATGGGTTATTGGATGGGGCCTTCGCATCTGTTCGCCGAGAATGTCGACGCGCTGTTGCAGTATGGACAGGGGCGGTGGGCAAGGAAGGGCCAAGAGCAAGGGCAAAGTCAAGGGCAAGAGCAAGGGCGTGCATTCCGCAAGACGGAGTTCGGAGAGGTGTGGGAAGAATTCGCCCGCAAGTACGTGCCGGAGAACCCGCTGCCGTGGGGACACTTGGACGCGGAGCCCGATATCGCGTTCATTCACGCCGACGACAGCAACTACGGGCAGAATGAACGGCTCTACGGGAACCGCGAGCTGACGGCCGGAGAAGAAGGCGCCAGCGTGTTCCACGTCTGGCAACTGCTAAGCCACGGCCGGATTCCGGCGCACGGAAGCTGCCTGCACATCCCGGGCTACGCGTTCCCGCGGCACAAGCTGAAGGCGGATTACCCGCCGGAATCGTTCCCGCTCGTATCGGGCGTGCCGCTGCCGGAGGCGGAGCGGGTGCATCCGCTGTTCCAGCCTATGAACAACGTGCTCGTCTACGACGAGAAGGTCCGCGCCGACCGGCTTGGCCGGCCCAAGCTGATCATAGTCGCGGGAACGCGTATCGCCGAGGAGACGCTGGCGGCGGTACGCCGATGCGCGGACGACGGCGCGACGGTCGTCATCGCGTCGTGGCTGGTACCGGAAGCATGGAGGACGAGCGGCAGGTTAGGCGCGGGTTTCTGGCTGGCGACGGACGATTTTCTCCGCGACGACCGCGTTCGGGAGACGCTGCGACCCTTCAACGGGAGCGGCGACTGCTGGAGACAGCGGTTCGGCGGCGGAGAAGTGCGCATGTACCCCGGCGACTCCGCGGGCTTTACTCTAGAGTTCGAGATCGTGAAGTAGCAAACGACACGACATGCACGGCAACAAGCCGCCTTCCCTCCGAAGGCGGTTTGTTGTGATGATCCTTCCCCCAAACCAAGTCAACCGCCATGAAGCTTCCGATAAGAATCCGGAGTCATTCCTTCCAGGCGCCGAAACGTTGCGACGAAGTGGCTCGCGTCGCGGAACCCTACGGCTTCCCCGATTCGACGGACGGTCCAATCCTGCCGGGAGGGAAGCCATTCCTTCGCTTTCCTGATTCGCAGTTGAATTAAATAGGCATAAGCCGTTAGGCCGTAAAGCTCTCGGAATTTCTCATTCAGCTGCCTTTCGCCGATCTCAAGCAAATGCGACATCTCCGCTAATCCGATGGCGGGATTCGCAAATTCCGTTTCAAGCCAATCCAGCAGAAGCTGTATTCTCTCGAACCTCTTGGACATGGACGGCCGGTTGTCGGTTCTGGCGTTCGTTTTTAAGTGAGTAAGAAACCGATACAGATCCGAGGACGTTCGCCATCCGGAAGGGTCTCCTCCGGCTTCCGCGCGCGTTAGCATATCCGCAAGAATGGCCAAAAGGGAGTCATTGCCGGCTTCCCAATGGAAGCGTTCCGATTCCCGCCACCCGAAGGATTGGACGAAATGGGCCGCCAAGCTTCCGTGGAAAGTGATAAATGCCGTATGCCAAGGACCGGCAATCGCCTCGTAACGATGAGGGATATGCGGAGATAATAGGACTCCGGATCGCTTTGTCATTTTCCAGGTGCGGCCGTTCGCCGTGAACTCGCCTTCCCCTTCCACCGTCTGGAGCCAATGGTAATAGGGATAGCCTTTCGGTCGCACGATTTTCTCCTGTTCGGGACTCACTCCGATAGATTCCAGCTGCAAGGGGAGGGTCTCGGCGGGGGAAGATGGAACGATGCGGCGTTTCATAAGCGACCTCCATATTCTTATATGCTGCATTGATTTTATTATATAGAATCCGCTAATACAAACTCGTAGAATGAAAGAATAAACGGCGGTTTTATCCTATTTGGTTTGGAATTTCGAGCGATAGGAAAGGATGATTCTCTTGACGATTGAAGGGACTCCAAGCGAATTGAAGCAAATCGTCGGGCGCGTGGCGGATTATACGTTCGACATGGACCTCACCTGGGATTGGCCCGGCGGCGTTGCCTATTACGGGGTTAGCCGCGCTTTCGAAGTAACGGGCGAGCAGGCTTATTTGGATCGGATGATCGCTTGGGTGGACGAATATCTGGAAGCCGGGCTCCCGAATTGGACGGTTAACACCTGTGCGATGGGGCACATGCTGCTAACCTTATACGAACACACGAAGGACAAGAAGTACGAGGAGCTTATTTTCAGCAAAATCGACTATTTGGAAAACAAAGCCCTGCGATTCGGGGATCGAGTGCTGCAGCACACGGTGTCGGCCAAGAACGATTTCCCGGAGCAATGCTGGGCGGATACGTTGTTCATGGCAGCCTACTTTATGCTGAGAACCGGAATTGCCTTTAATAAGAAACCGCTCATTGAAGACGCCTTGCATCAATTTTTCTGGCATATTAATTACCTGCAAGACGAGAATGACGCGTTATGGTATCACGGGTATAACCATATTCATAAGGATCATATGTCCGGCATCTACTGGGCGCGGGCCAACGCATGGGCGGCTTATACGATGTCCAGAGCGGCCAAGATCCTGCCGGAGAGTTACTTGTATCCTCCGATGATGCATATCTGGAGCTCCTTGCGCGACCAGCTGGCGGCCATCAAGAAGCTGCAAAAGGACGACGGTCTCTGGGGCACCGTTCTCGATTATCCGGAAGCTTACGGCGAAGTGTCGGCTACGGCGGGCATCGCCGCGGCGATGGTCACCCAAGGCAATCCCTTGCATAAGAAATACGTGCGGAAGGCGCTCGACGGCGTTTTAGCCAATATAGCCGACAATGGACGCGTTCTGAACGTATCGGGCGGCACGGCGGTCATGAACGACATCGCCGGCTACCTGAACATCGACAGGAAATGGGCGCAGGGCTGGGGGCAGGGGCTGGCATTGGCGTTCCTGGCTTCGGTTCTGGAAGAAAAGAACGAACAGTAACTAGCGCAGATAGGTAAATTTAAGGAAAGGCTCGATCTTTAATGGTCGAGCCTTTATCTTTTCTGCTTGTTTTTACGCTGCCTATTCTTTTCTGCCGTTATGATTTTTGCGGTACTGACCGGGCGTGATCCCCTCCAGCTTGCGGAAGTAACGGATGAAGTTCTGCGGATTGTTGTACGTAAGCCGTTCGGCAATTTCCTTAATGGGAAGATCCGTCTCGATCAGCAGCTTCTTCGCTTTGTTCAATCGGTACATCGCCAGGTATTCGCTGAAGGTGACGCCGGTTTCTTTCTTGAAAATAGTGCTTACATAGAACAAGTTGTAGTGCAGTCTGGAAGCACACTCGTCAAGCGTAATATCCCGATCGTATTCGTTCTCTATGATATGGATGATTTGTTCGCTTAACCGATGATAGGTCGATTCTTGGCGTTCGCGGAACACTTCGATAACGGGAGCGATTACTCTTTTCCTAAACCAGACCTCGATCTCCGAACTAATATATAGGTGCAGCAATTGCTCGTAAAGCGACTGTTCCTCGCCGGCCATGCTTCTCGGGGAGATCCCCGCTTCCTGCATGAGAATCATGAACTCGTTCAGAAGGCAGATCAACGAGACCTGGTATTCATGAGGTTCTCTTTCTTTCTCGAATACTTCCGTCAACCATTGACGCAAGGCTTCATGCGCTCGGTTCTCGTCGGCCAGCCGAACCGAATCCATGAGCTCGCTCTCGATTTGTTTGGGATAGAAGACCACCTTGCGGTGATGTCCCGAATTCATGCTGAAATAAGGAATGATGACGCCTTTCCCAAGCTTCATGCGATGCTTTAACGCCTCCATGCCTTCGCGATAGGCACGCGAAGCATGAAGCAGCTGCTGGAATGGCAAGCTGATGCCGATACTGACATCCAAGTCGAGATAGCTTCTTATATTGCGCTGCACTTGTTCCGTCAGCTTATAAACGTGATCATTAAATGTACTCAGGTTTGTTTCCTGGCTGCCTATCAAGAGGACATGCGTCTGTTCAATGATAATCGTCGGCAATCGTTCTTCCGGCGGGACCATCTCTTCGATAATGTTCGTAATGGCGAATAGCAGCAGATCAAGATCCGTTTGTTCGTAGCGGGTATTCTCGAGCAAATCGATCTGAAGAGTGAGCACGCTGCAGTGATTCCAGGCTGACAACCGATCCTCGAGGCCGAATCTCCGAAGCTCGTCCTCGGTCTCGGATTTTTTGTTCGTGCCCAGATAAAGCTTGTGGAGAAAAAGGCTCACGGCCTGCTCGCGATGCCTGCCCAATTCCGTCGTCAAAGTCGAAATGGAAGCGAACATGTCCCGGAAGTGATCGTTGATGACCTGGATTTCGTTCCTTTTGGCTTTATGGCCTTCGGGCGAACGTTGAACCACGTCCTGGAACAGGCGCCGGATCGGCGAATAGACGTTGCGGCTGCCCAACCAGACCATGACGATCGATCCTACGACGATGAACATGCAGACATAAACGGTAAACCAGCCGATCTCGCGGGATTCTTGGGTCAGCTCCGACATCTCGGTAAAGGATACATAAGTCCACTGGTTGAATGGCGCTTTTAAATAGGTAACGGTATGTTGACCGTTCTTCGCGACGAATTGTCCGGAGTCGCCTTCCAGATTGGCAAGCTCGGCGGAATCCAAGTATCCCAGCTCATCGATACGGGCTCCGATCAATTCCTGCTGCGGATGAATAATGACTTGATTCGTTTGATCGAGCACCATAATATCGCTGGCGGACGGTTCGTTGATCAGGTCGGCCATATTGCAGGTCGGGATCGTGACGGCGGCGATTCCTCGTTTCTCCGCGGACAAATAAGGCGTCTTCTTGGCGAGAACGATGGAATATCGGCAGCTAAAGCTCGATTGATAGGTTGAGCTGATGGAATCGGTAGGGACGATCATCCAGGTCGTTACCGTTTTTTTGTTCATCAAATCTACAAGCTGGTCTTTGTATTTAAACGATTCGAACTTTGACAAGCCTTGATTGTTAATGAGCCAATCGGAGACATAGCTGGCCAAGATAACGTCGTCGACTTCCGTTATGGGCGATTTAAGCAAGGCCAGTTCTTGGGTGAGATTATGGAAACGAATGAATTCCCGATAGTTCAGCTCTTGATAAATGGATTCTTGTACGAGCTTGGTATTCACGATATAACTCAAAGTGTAGTCGAGCGATCGCAGCAGCTGTTCCATGCTTCCCCTTAACTGTTGCAGAGAATCGAGCCGGCTTTCGTTTACGTGCCTCTGGATCGATTCCGATGATTTCTGGTAGGAGAAGAAACCAAGCATCAATAACGGGATGATGCTAACGGCGCATCCGAAAATGATCATCTTAGTATGTATGCTGTATCTATTCATTAGGACCGCCTTTCTGCGAATAAGAAAGTGCTTACAATCCCATTGTATCGTCCGATCGCGAAGCGCGACAATAATCACTTTCGAGGCGGTAATCCGTATATTTGATAAGCGCCGGACAAATGATCGGATTATTTACGTAACGAGCCGCCGACCCCAGAATGGGAATTGTTCAAGCTATTCCATATACAAAACGGAGGTCATGATATGAATCGGAAAAGGTTAGCCGTGTTAGTGCCGACAAGCGTTGCATTGGCGCTAATCGTTGGTTGCGGGAATAACGAGGAAACGACGTCTTCTCCATCGCCTGCCGCCAGCGGTTCCGCAAGCGGAACCAAGGAAGCATCGGCCGAAGCTGCAAAACCGACGAAAATAACCATCATGGCGGGGCTTAATTCCGCCGAAGTTCCGACGGACAAAATCGAAAAGCTGATCGAGGAAAAAACGAATACGGAACTCGAGATTCAGTGGGTGCCGGCAACGATCTACAACGACAAGGTGAATGCGGCTTTCGCTACGGATGCCTTGCCGATGGTATTCACCGGGGATCTCAATAAATTCAGCGAGGCGATCGTGGACGGACAGTTCTGGGAGATCGGCCCTTATCTAAGCGAATATGAGAACCTCAGTCATCTGAGCCAGTCCGTCATCGACGTTATGAAGGTAGACGGCAAGCTGTACTCTCTCTATTCGGAGAGGCCGTTCGCGCGCCAAGGCTTGACCTATCGGAAGGACTGGGCCGATAAACTCGGGTTGTCGGCTCCGACAAACCTGGACGAGTTTTATGAAATGCTTAACCAATTCAAGAACAACGATCCGGACGGCAATGGCAAGAACGATACGATCGGACTAACGGACCGCAGCGATTTGATCTTCGGCGCGTTTAAAACGGTCGCCTCTTGGCATGGCACCCCGAACTATTGGGGAGAGAAAGACGGCAAGCTATTGCCTGAGTTCATGTTCCCGGAGTACATGGAGACGATGAAGTTCTTCCAGAAGCTCCATCGAGAAGGATTGATTAACCAGGACTTCCCCGTCACCAGCAAAGAGGATCAACGCGCGTTGTTCATCAATGGCACCGCGGGGGCTTACGTCGGTTCTCTGCAGGATGCAGCCGGGCTTAAGACCGAAGTGACCAAATCCAATCCTAATGCCGTACTGGATGTTCAGAACCGCATTGAAGGACCTAAAGGACCCGGCGTATGGGAGCTTACTCAAGGGGGAGGCACCGTATACCTATTCCCTAAATCCGCCATCAAATCCGAAGAGCAACTCAAGGAAGTGCTCGGCTTCTATGACCGGCTCATGTCTCCGGAGCTTGCGAATCTTCTGCAGTGGGGCGTAGAAGGAGAGCATTACACGGTAGTCGACGGACTCGCGAAGGCCGTTGACGATAAGAAGCTGCTGGATCGCGAAGTGAGTCCGTATCGCACCTCCATCGCAGTGGGCGGGGATATTTCGATCCCGGAACGTCTCAGAGAGAAAGTGGAGGATCCGCTTGCGCAAAAAGCGAATGAGCTGATCCTCGACAACGTTAACTTTATGATCAGCGATCCGACGGCGCCGCTGGAATCGAAAACCTTTGTCGAGATGGGTCCGCGCCTGCAGCAATCGATTAACGATGCGACGTACCAGTTTATTCTTGGGGAGATCGACGAAGCCGGATTCCAGAAGGCCGTGGATAAATGGCTTGCCGACGGAGGACAAAAGATCATCGACGAGTATACCGCTGCTCAGGCGGCCTCTCAATAAGATCGTTATAGAAACCCGGAGACGGGGTTGCCGTATGCAGCCCCGTTCTCTCTTACGGAGCAGGAGAAGGAAGGAGCTGAGGCCGAGCTATGAATTCAGCGAATGCGCAAGCCAAATATCCAGGGCGTCTCTCGGGCCAAGAAAGCTTGGGTAAGAGCATCGTCAAGCATGGCGCTTTGTATTTGATGATCGTTCCCGGGCTGCTGTATTTTATCATATTCAAATACCTTCCGATGTTCGGTTTAGTGATTGCCTTCGAAGATTACAAACCGTACAAAGGGATTTTCGGCAGCGAGTGGGTGGGGTTTGCCCATTTCGAACGTTTGTTTTCCGAGCCTATGTTTTTAACGATCCTGTTCAATACGTTGACTTTGTTTTTTTTGAACCTGATCTTCTGTTTTCCGGTACCGATTCTTTTAGCCCTCATGCTGAATGAAGTCAGGCAGCATCGGTTTAAGCGAGTCATTCAAACGTTGGTCTATATCCCGCATTTCATGTCCTGGGTGATCATCGTCTCGATTTCTTTCGTATTGCTATCGATGGATCGGGGCTTGATCAACGAGCTGTTGGTCGCGGCGGGCTTCGATAAAGTGAACTTCCTCATGAATCCGGATTGGATGCGGCCAACGTACATTTTGCAGATCATCTGGCGCGAGTCCGGCTGGGGAACGATCATTTTTCTCGCGGCTATGGCTTCCATCGACCCTGAGCAATATGAAGCGGCTAGACTCGACGGCGCAGGGCGGTTTCGGCAAATCTGGCACATTACCCTTCCTTCCATTCGAAGCGTCATCGTCGTTCTGCTGCTCCTTAAGATCGGAGACGTGCTGGAGGTAGGGTTCGAACATATCTTCCTGTTGTTGAACGCGATGAACCGGGAAGTCGGCGAAGTATTCGATACTTACGTGTACGTAGCCGGCCTGCAACAGGGTCAATTCAGTTACAGCGCCGCGGTAGGGTTCTTCAAATCGGTAGTAGGACTGATCCTGGTCATGGCGGCGAACTGGCTGTCCAAGAAATTCGGCGAAGAAGGAATTTATTAATCCGTACGATGGAAGGCGGGCAGCGGGATGATTCAAGACAAATCTTGGGGAAGCCGGTTATTCGACGGGGTCAATATCGCCTTGTTGGCCTTAGTGGGGCTTGTTACCGTTCTTCCTTTTGTTCATGTATTGGCCGGCTCTTTCACCACCACGGCAGAGCTTGCCCGGAAGCAATTAGTGCTTATTCCGACCGAATTTTCTTTCGATGCCTACCGATATATTTTCTCGACGAGCACGGTCATTCGATCCATAGGCGTATCCGTTTTTATAACAGTTGCCGGCACCCTCTTCAGCATGCTGCTTACGGTATTGATGGCGTTCGGATTGTCCAAAAAAACGCTGCGCGGGCGACAAACGATTATGTTCCTGGTTGTCTTCACGATGCTGTTCAACGGCGGGTTGATCCCATCCTTCATCGTCGTGAAAAGCTTGGGCCTTATCGATAGCTACGGCGCTTTGATTATCCCTTCCGCGATGAGCGCCTTTAACTTGATCATCATGCGCAACTTCTTCCAGAACTTGCCGGAAGGGTTGGAGGAATCGGCCAAAATCGACGGAGCGGGATACTGGAGCATTCTGTTCCGCATCGTCATTCCGCTATCGATGCCGGCGATCGCGACCATCTCTTTGTTCTATGCGGTCAACTATTGGAACACTTACTTTCAGGCGGTCATGTACATCAACGACGCGGCCAAATGGCCGGTTCAGGTTATCCTGAGACAGATTGTCATCCTGGCCGGAGCCTTAACGGCCGATACGACGGGATGGGCGGCGGAAGATGTTCTTCCGCCTGCGCAAAGCATAAAGATGGCGGTAATCGTAGTCGCCACCGTTCCTATCCTGATCGTGTATCCGTTCCTTCAGAAGCACTTTGCCAAAGGCGCACTGCTCGGAAGCATCAAAGGATAAAGAAAACCTCGATAATCGGACTGGCAGTCGGCGCTAAGCTGGCTGCCAGTTGTTTTATTTATGGCCGTTCCAAAGCTCTGCGCAAGATCGTTGCAGCCCATTCAAGCCTCTTCGCAAGATGTTTTTAATGCAGGCAAGCCAGTCCGGACCTATCCTTTGAAGTAGCCCGGTAAACAAAGGAGAGAGCGGCAGCATGACGATGCTTAGGACGATGAGACGCGACTTGTTTCTGTACCTGTTGGTTCTGCCCGGATTGTTGTTTTTCCTTATCTTTAAATACGTTCCCATGTGGGGCGTCCTGATTTCCTTTCAGAATTATTCCCCTTATTTGGGCCTATGGCATAGCGAGTGGGTCGGCTTCGCCCACTTCGATCGGCTGTTCTCGAATCCGGATTTTTTCCTGTTGCTTCGGAACACCTTGGCCATCAACGCGCTGAACCTGATCTTCTTTTTCCCGCTGCCGATTATGCTGTCGCTTACGATGAACGAGATTCGCACTCGCTGGTTCAAGGGAGCCGTTCAGTCGGTCATCTATCTGCCGCACTTCCTATCTTGGGTTGTCATCGCGGGAATCAGCCTCATCATGCTGTCGGAGTCGGAAGGAATCGTCAACGGGCTGATCGCCGCGGCAGGAGGGGAACGCATCGACTTCCTGACGAATCCCAGGTACTTCTGGGGGGTTCTGACGGTGCAGTCGATCTGGAAGGAGGTCGGGTGGGGCACGGTCATCTTCCTCGCGGCGATCGCCGGCGTCGACGTTCAGCTCTACGAGGCGGCTAAGCTGGACGGAGCGGGCAAGCTGCGCCAGATTTGGCACGTCACGCTTCCGGCTATACGCAACGTCATCATCATTTTGCTCATTCTCCGCATCGGGCACATGATGGACGTCGGCTTCGAGCAGGTTTACCTGATGATGAACGGAACGGTGTCCGAGGTCGCCGAGGTATTCGATACGTACGTGTACCGGGCGGGCATTCTTCAAGGGCAGTTCAGCTTCAGCACGGCCGTCGGCTTGTTCAAGTCCGTCGTCGGGCTCGTCCTGGTCGTCATCGCCAACCGTTTGTCCAAGAAATTCGGGGAGGAGGGACTGTACTGATGAAATCTTCCGTAATGGCAACTCAAGGCGAGCGATGGTTCTCGCGGGTAAACGCTCTTGTTCTGATCCTGGTCGCCTTATTATGCTTATTTCCCTTCTATTACGTCTTCATCGTCTCCTTCGCTTCTCCGGCGGAGGTTCGCCAGAGCGTGCTGCTGCTCTTCCCTAAACAATGGACGGCAGACGCTTACCGGTACCTCTTCTCGACGAGCGCTTTCCCGAGGGCGACGGGCGTCAGCCTGTTTCTGGCCATCGTCGGTACCGCGTGCAGCCTGGTCATTACCTCCATGCTGTCGTACGGGTTATCCCGCAAGCGGCTGAAGGGAAGGCGTGTCCTCCTGCTGATGATTCTGCTGACCACGCTGTTTAACCCCGGCATCATCCCCGGCTACCTCGTCGTGCGGGATCTGGGAATGATCAACAGCGTCTGGTCGCTGATCATTCCCGTGCTGACGAGCGGCTGGTATGTGTTGCTGATGAAGGGCTTCTTCGACTCCATCCCGGCCGCTCTGGAGGAAGCCGCCTTGATCGACGGCTGCAACGACTTCGGCGTCTGGTACCGGATCGTGCTCCCGCTGTCGCTTTCTTCTCTCGCCGCGTTCGGACTATTCTATGCGGTCGCTTATTGGAACACGTTCTTTACCGCCGTTCTCTATATCAACGAGCCGGAGAAGTGGCCTCTGCAGATCTTGCTGCAGAACATGCTGATCGATTCGTCCACCGCGCTCGGCGGCGTAACCGATTCCGCTCTCCAGGACGTGCCGTCGCAATCCAAGAAGATGGCGGCGATCATCGTGTCGACGGTACCGATTCTGCTGGTCTACCCATTCCTTCAGAAGCACTTCGCCAAAGGAGCCATGGTCGGTTCCGTGAAGGAATGATGACAATATATAATGGGACAAAAGGGAGGAAACGAAAGCATGTTCAAACGGAAAAAGGGGATAACGTCATTCGCCGCCTTGGCAGCTTTAGCCGTAATGGTAAGCGCTTGCGGCGGGAACAACGGGAACAACGTGAGCAATGCGAACGAGAGCGCTTCTCCATCCAACGCGGGAACGGCCTCGCCCAGCGGATCCGCCGCCGCGGAGACGAGCGGACCGCCGACGGAGATCAGCATCCTATCGATTTTCTACCAGAAGGAACCGCCGACGGGAGACAACGAAATCTTAAAGGAAGTTGAGAAACGGACGAATACGAAGCTCGACTTCACGTGGGTCACGCCCAATAATTTCGGCGAGAAGATCAACGTCACGCTCGCTTCCGGCGCCATGCCGGATCTGACGCTCGTTCTCGATACCGGCAACGCGGCGTTCCGCGCCATGGCTCAGCAGGGAGCCTTCTGGGATCTGACGGAGCTCATCAAGGAGTATCCGAACCTGATGAAGTTCCCCGAAGGGGCTTTTACAAACAATCTCGTCGACGGTAAACTTTACGGAGTGCCTCGCGTGCGGCCGACGGAAGGCAACGTGCATCCGCTGATTCGCACGGACTGGCTGGAGAAGCTGAATCTGCAGGCTCCGCGAACGACCGATGAGCTGTATGCCGTTATGAAAGCGTTTAAAGAGAACGCGCCGGACGGTCAGGCGAACACGATCGGAATGTCGGGATTCGTCGGCCAGGAGAACATGGGGCAGTTTGCTTTCATCGAAGATACGTTCAACGGCACGGCCGGCAAGTACAAGGTCGTGGACGGCAAGCTGATCGATACCACCTTCGAGCCTACCGAGCGCCAGGCGCTGGAATGGTTCCGGAACGCGTACCGGGACGGGTTGCTTCCGAAGGACTTCGCGCTGCTCAAGTACGATCAGACGAAGGATCTGGTTTATTCGGGCAAGGCGGGCATCTACGCGGATAAGCCGGCCGAGATCGTCAACGCGATCCGGGAATTGAAGAATGCAGGACAGACGGACGTCGATGTCGAATGGCTTCCATATCTGGAGGGGCCAAGCGGCAAATACGCGGCCAAGGGCAGCGGACACTTCGGCATGTTCGTCATTCCGAAGCGCGTTCCGGAGGAGAAAGTGAAGAAGCTGCTCGAGTTTCTCGACTACGGCGCGACCGACGAAGGGAACGAATTGGCGTTCTACGGCCGGTCGGGCATCGATTTCAATCTCGTGGACGGAATCTATGAATTGACGGACAAGGCCCAGAACGATCCGAGCTTCGGCTTTATGCAGAACATCTTCATGAAGTACGACAAATACTCGACCCTCGGCAAGGACTTGCCGCCGGAGAAGCTCGAGAAAGAGCGGAAGCTCATCGACGAAGCGGCGGAGGTGAGCGTCGCGAATCCGATCAATGGCTTAACGTCGGAGACGGCCGCCACGATGGGCAGCGACTACAACAAGAAGATCCAGGATATGAAGACGAAGGTGATCATGGGAGACCGGACCTTGGAGGATTGGGATAAGCTCGTCGCCCAGCTCAAGGCCGACAAGACGTATCTCAAGATCGCGGAGGAGTATAACGCGGCCTATCAAGCACGTCTGGGCGCGAAGTAAACGAACAAGACAAGAGCACCTTGTCCGGCTGCATGCCGCGGCGAGGGCGCTCTTTCTTGCCGTGAAGGGATGAGGAGGCGGCGCTTTGCCCGGAAGGTATCTGAGATGGCAGGACCGGAAGAGAGAGAAAAACGGCAAAGGCCGGTATTTCCGCAGAAGCCTGGCTCTTTTGCTATTGATAGCGAGCGTCCCATCCCTGTTTATCGCGATAAGCAACTATTGGATCGGGGTCCGGCAAATCGAGAGGCAGGCGATCCGCTCCCATCAGCTTCGGACGGAGCAAGTGTCGGAGATGCTCGCCAAGCAGTTCGACCAGATCGGCACGGTGATGAGCCGCTGGTCGACGAATCCCTTGTTCGGCGTCTACCTGGACCGATTCTCGTTCCTGGACAATATCAATCAGTCCAACGAACTGATGCAATCGCTGCTGGTCGTCGGAGGCTCGAATTTGTTTATCCAAGACGCCCGGCTCTACCTGAGTCGGCAGCAATCGCTGGTCTCCACGGACGGTATCGTTCCCTTGTCGGGCGATCGTCTGAGCTCTTACAACCGGTTATTGGAACGGAGCGAAGGGCTCTTCCTGGCGTACGATCTGCCTCTGAACGACAAGGGAGCAAGCGCCCCGGTCTCGATGATCTTCAAGCTGCCTTGGTATTCGGCCAAGCCGTTCGGGGCCTTCGTCCTTAATTTAAGCAGCCAGGAGATCGAAAGCGCGGTCCGGTACCTGCAGAACGGAGATCGCGGGGCGGCGTTCCTCATGCAGAACGGCGGCGAGTGGATTACGAAGCCGGGGACGGGCGAAGCGGAATTGTCCGAATCTCTGAGACGGGTCGTACTGGAGAAGAAAGAGGCGAAGCAGGGATACTTTCGTTTCGATTGGCAAAAGGAAACCTATCAAGTCTCCTATAGCCGCGTTACTTCAGCCGAATGGATCTACGTGACGGCCAGCCCGTTGTCCGAATTGACCGCTCCCGTGCTGCTAACCTCCCGGTGGCTGGCGGCTGCCGGTCTGGTGGGGATAATCGCCAGCCTGATTCTCAGCTGGTTCGCCACCGAGCGGCTGTATCGTCCGATCGGCCGTCTCGTTCGGCTCTTCGGCGGCGGGAATCCGGGCGGCCAGGAAGAGCTGGAGCAGAAGCAGGAGCCTCTGCACGAGATCGAGTATTTGGAACGTCAGTGGACTAGGCTTGGCTTGGAGAGCCGGACGCTGAGAGATAAGCTGGCGAAGGCGGAGCCTTCGCTCAGGCAAGGCTTCTTGCTGCAGCTGGTGCAAGGTCATCTTTACGCGCTCGGCGAGGGAGAACTTCGGGAGCGGATGGAGCATCTGGGCTGGGCCGTGCAGGACAGCCGGTTCTCTCTGCTGCTCATCCAGCTGTCCGGCTTGTCGACCGAGCAGGCCAGGTTTCAGGAGAGCGACCGCCAACTGGTCTCCTTCGCGGCGGCCAACATCGCCGGCGAACTGGCGGAGCGGCACCGTCTGCGGGCGGATCCGGTCAACTTTCACAACCTGTCGGTGGGATTGCTGCACTCGGTGAGCCGTTCCGTCCGTCCGGAACAGGCCAAACAAGAACTGCTGGCGTTCTCCCAAGCCTTGATCGAGACGCTGGCGAACGTTCTTCGCATGCATGTGACGATCATCGTCGGCAGTTCGACGGACCGAATCGGCACCATCCCGGAACTCCTCGAACGTGCCCGCAAGGCCGTCAGCTACCGGGACTTGCAGGAGGTCCATCAAGTCATCGATCTGGACGAATTCGAGAGCGCGGCTTCGTCGTCGGCGGTCCGTTATCCGTCCGAGGAGGAGAGCGAGCTGCTGCACGTCATGAGGCTCGGATTGCCGGAGGAATCGGAGGAGCGGCTTAGGCAGTTCCTGGATTCGGCGGAGCGGATCAGCGACAAGGACGCGGCGTTCCGGCACACGTGCCTGCAGCTGGTGGGCAGCGTGAGAAGGATGCTGATCGAGATCGGCTTCACCCAGCATCCCTTGTTTACGGACGGCCACCTATTCGAAGAAATGCTAGGGTTGCCGGATGCCCGGAAAATTCGCGGTTGGCTGCGGGAGCGGATCGTGAAGCCCTATCTCGACGAGTTCGGCAAAGCGCAGAACATCGGCGCGCGCAGGCTGGTCGAGCAGGCGACGGAATGGATCGGAGAGCGGTATATGGAGGATCTGCCGCTTGAAGCTTGCGCGGAACGGCTGCACACGAGTCCTTATACGCTAAGCCGTTCGTTTAAGCAAGCGATAGGCGTCACCTACGTGGAATACATCCTTCAATTGCGAATGGCCAAGGCGAAGGAGCTGCTCTTGACGACGACGCTACGGATCAACGAAGTGGCCGAAAGCGTCGGCTACCAGCACTCGTACTTCAATAAGCTGTTCAAAGCCGAGACCGGAATGACGCCGACGCAGTATCGGGAGAGCCGGAATCAGGGGAAAGCAAACGAATCCTAGCTTGCTTCCCCGAATCGGTTCGGCGCCTTTCAATAGCTGGCTCAGGCTGCGCTTCAAGCCAAGAAGGCGTGGTTCGGCATGGCTTTTCCGATCGACAAGGCGCTTAAATAAACAGGGAAGTGCTGCCGCTAGGTTTCACCCTTATCGGCGCTTCACCTTTAACAATCGCAAGCTGTTAAGCGTCACGATCAAAGTAGCCCCCATATCGGCCAAAATCGCAAGCCATAAGGTCAGCCATCCGGGAACGATCAGAACGAAAGCCAGCAGCTTGATGCCTAAGGAGAAAATCACGTTTTGTTTGATGACCGAAAGCGTCTTTTGGCTTAGTCGGATCGTGTAAGGCAGCTTGCGCAAGTCGTCCGCCATTAACGCGATATCGGCTGTCTCCAGCGCAGTGTCCGTTCCCGCGCCGCCCATTGCGATTCCGACGGTGGAGGCAGCCAAGGCGGGGGCGTCATTCACTCCGTCACCGACCATGGCGACGCTTGAATAGCTTTCTCTGAGCTTCTTGACGGATTCGAGTTTGTCCTGCGGCAGCAATTCCGCCTTGATCTCGGTTACGCCAAGCTGCTTGCCGATCGCTTCGGCCGCCGCTTGATTGTCTCCGGTAAGCATGATCGTCTTGTTGACTCCGAGGGCACGAAGTTCGTCAATGACGGCTTTGCTTGAATCGCGAACGGAATCTGCCACTGCGATTAGCGCCAGCATTTCTTTTTGCGTCCCTAATCCCATAACGGTTTTCCCTTGCATTTGCTGCGTGACGATTTGCTCGCGTACCGATTCGGCGACCTCGAATTCCAGTTCGTCGAACAGCCTAGGACTGCCTATATAAAATAGTCGGTCTCCTATCGTAGCTTTAATGCCTTTGCCTGTGATCGACTGGACGTCGTCCACCGGAAGAGATAGAGAAGCGCCTGTTTGTTCAGCCTTGCGTACGATCGCCGACGCTAACGGATGTTGGGATCCTTTCTCGATTCCTGCGGCAATGGCCAGCATTTCCGCTTCGTTACGTCCGTCCAAGGCAACGATCTCCGTCACTTCGGGAAACCCTTTGGTTAAGGTCCCCGTTTTATCGAACGCGACAGCCTTGATGCGCCCCGCCTCTTCAAGATGAATCCCGCCTTTGATTAGGACGCCGTTCTTGGCTGCGTTGCCGATCGCCGTAACGATAGAAACGGGAGTGGAGATGACCAACGCGCAAGGACAGCCTACCACAAGCAACGACAGGCCTTGGTAAATCCAATCTCCCCAGTCTGCTCCGAATAGAGGCGGAACGACGGCGACCCCGACAGCCAGCACCATAATCGCGGGCGTGTAATACTTAGCGAAGCGGTCAATAAATGCCTGAGAGGGCGCTTGTTCGGCCTGCGCTTCCTCCACAAGGTGAATGATTTTGGAGAGGGTCGTATCTTCAACGCGTTTGGTCACTTCGACCTCAAGCAGGCCTTCCCCATTCAAAGTACCGGCGAACACCTCGTCATCCCTGGTTTTCGCGACAGGAACGGATTCGCCCGTTATAGCCGCCTGATTGATCGTCGAGATTCCGTTCAATACGACGCCATCCATGGCCAGCTTCTGACCTGGCTTTACGATCATGACGTCGCCGACTTGAATATCGTCTACGTTCACCGTCTGCTCAACCGAACCGCGCTTGATCAGAGCTTCTTGCGGCGCTATGTCCATAAGCGAACGAATCGATTGTCTGGCATTGTGCATAGAGTAGCGTTCGAGCGCTTCGCTAATCGCGAATAGGACGACGACAACGGCGCCTTCGCTCCATTCTCCGATCGCGGCCACGCCTATTATGGCTACGGTCATCAGCGTGCTCATGTCGAACCGGAGCTTGGCAAGATTCTTTATCCCTTTAATAAACAGCTCATATCCGCCGATAAGGATGGCTGCGCCGAAAGCCAAAGCCGAAACGACCGCATCTTCCCCGTAGCCGTAAGCCAGGAAATAACCGGCGGCCATTAACAGAACCGAGAGAAGGACGTTCCGATTTTCTTTCCACAAAGGTTCTTTCTTCTCTATGATTTTCTGTTTATCGGGGGCGAGCTTCAAATTTTCGAAAGCGCCCGCCTTTTCCAGCTCCGCCATCGTTGCATGTCCGATGACGGTAATCTTGGCCGCGCCGAAGTTAACCTGGGCGTCCGTAACGCCGGGAAGGCTTTTTACATTCCTTTCGAACATACCCGCGCAATTGGCGCACGTAAAACCTTGGACGCGATAAACTTGTTTCTCGTTGGTTCCTTCATGGGGCTGCAAGTGCATTCAGCTCCTTGCCGGGCATTGAAGCCAGATGAATGAAATGCCGAACATGCTCATCCTGCAAGGAGTAAAAAGCCAATTTGCCTTCCTTGCGGAATTTGGCCAAACCAAGCTGCTTGAGCGACCTCAGATGATGCGATGCAGTAGCCAAGGAGGAACCGATAATATTCGCCACATCGCACACGCAGAGCTCCTCTTCTTCGCACAGAGCGAATGCGATCTTCATCCGCGTCTCATCCGCGAGCGCCTTAAACATCCTGGTCATTCCTTGAATATCTTGCCGCTGAAGCGCAACCTGCACCTTCCGCACTTTAGGTTCGTCGTAACAGTAAATTTCGCAGCTGTCCTTCACGGCGCACCTCCTCAATCAAATGAATGTTTGATTATAGTCAGCATAACGTTTTTGAAATGATCAGTCAAACATATGTTTGAATATATAAACCTTTAATTGGATTGCTTATCAATAGAGTAGTCCATTTTCAGTTGTGTTTTTGTTGCAAATGCAACATAATTGCGGTATAGTTGCTCAAAAAGGAGTGGACGGCTAAGAGATGACTACAACCATTAGAAAATGCACTCTAGAGGATTTAAGCGTTCTGCAAGACGTTAGCATCGAAACTTACAGGGAGACCTTCGAACCTCATAACTCAGCCGAGAATATGAAGGCCTATTTAGACAAGGCTTTTCATATAGGACAATTGCAAAAAGAACTATCCAACCCTAATTCGGAGTTTTATTTTATTGAAATGGATTCGGAAGTCGCCGGTTATTTAAAGATAAACGCCGACGAGGCTCAATCGGAACCGATGGGCAGGGATTCGCTTGAAGTCGAGAGGATCTATATCCGTAATAAGTTTCAAAAGAAGGGGCTTGGCCAACATCTAATCGATAAAGCGATCGGAATCGCAAGAGACCGGGGCAAAAAGAAAGTCTGGCTGGGCGTTTGGGAGAACAACGGGAACGCGATTGCTTTTTATAGGAAAAACGGGTTTGAGCAGACGGGGGTTCACTCCTTCTATATGGGCGATGATGAGCAACTGGATTTTATCCTGACGAAAACGCTGGTGTTTGAATGAGAGAGATCCTTCGTGAAATCGGCATGATCGCCCGGGCGTTGGATTCGATAAGCAATGTGGAGTTCAAGGAGATCGACCTTACCAAAGGGCAGTATTTATATCTGGTGCGAATCCGCGAGAATCCGGGAATCATCCAGGAGAAGCTTGCGGAGATGATTAAAGTGGATCGGACAACCGCGGCGCGAGCGATCCAGAAGCTTGAAGCGCAAGGCTTTATCGAGAAGAAGGACGACGAAACGAACAAAAAAATCAAAAAGCTGTTTACCACGGAGAAAGGCGACCATGCCTACTCGTTTCTAAAGAGAGAAGCGGATCACTCCGATAAGGTCGCATTAGCGGGATTCACCCAAGAAGAAACGGAAGCGCTGCTCCGCTATCTTCAACGGGTCAGACAAAATGTCGAGGTCGACTGGGAATTCGTGAAGAAGGGGAATAAGAGAGAATACTGACAGTCGAGGCAATATCCCTCTATTTACCGGGCAGTTGGATGCCGCTCCAACCGCTTACCTCGCATTGGCCGTATTCATTATCGCCGACAGCGACCACCGTGCCATCCGATTTAAGGCCGAGAGTATGAGCGCAGCCCGCCGCAACCGCCACGATATCTCGCCAGCCGCTTACCCTGCATTGGCCATGCTCGTTCCTACCCGCAGCGACCGCCGTACCGTCCGATTTAAGGCCGATGGTATGATAGCTCCCCGCCGCTATCGCCACCATTCCGCGCCAGTCGCGTATCTCGCATTGACCATGCTTATTCAAACCTACGGCGGCCACCGAGCCGTCCGATTTAAGCCCGACGGTATGAAGGTAGCCTGCCGCAACCGCTACCATGTCTCGCCAGCCGCTTACCTCGCATTGGCCATACCGATTATTGCCCGCGCCCGTCGCCGTGCCGTTCGATTTAATCCCGACGGTATGCCAGTCCCCCGCCGCAATCGCCACGATATCGCGCCAACCGCGGACATTGCATTGCCCCTCATTATTTCGACCTACAGCCACTACCGAGCCGTCCGATTTAAGCCCGACGGTACGACGCCAGCCCGTCGCAACCGCCACGATATCGCGCCAGCCGCGCACCTCGCATTGACCATGCAAATTCCAACCGACAGCCGCCACCGTGCCGTCCGATTTAAGCCCGACGGTACGACGCCAGCCCGTCGCAACCGCCACGATATCGCGCCAGCCGCGCACCTCGCATTGACCATGCAAATTCCAACCGACAGCCGCCACCGTGCCGTCCGATTTAAGTCCCACGGTATGGGAACCGCCCGTGTTCGTCGCCATATGAACATTCCCGGCCGCGACCGCCACCATGCCGCTCCAGCCGCTTACCTTGCATTGGCCGTTTTTATTATCGCCTACGGCCGTCACCGTGCCATCGGATTTAAGGCCGACGGAGTGACGGCGACCCGCCGCTAGGGTCACTTTCGGTGCTTTGTCATTCATGGCTTACCTCTGAGAGATTTAATTTCAAAGCGGGACGCACGCCGTAACCGTTTATGCTGTTATTCCCGTAGCTGCGAATAGTGCAACCGATCCCTACAAAAAACGCGCGCGTAGGCTTGTTTCCTTGCGTTCTCAGCCACCACCAGGAACAGCCGACATTTTCGCCGTCTACGAGGATATAGCTGTCTTTGTTCGTTTTATCATATACATATAAGCTGCATCCGTCGGGCTTTATCGTCTTGGCAAAATCGGTTCCGACGGCGCGCCTCAAGTCCTTGCCGTGGATCTCGGATAGCTCTTTAATTTCGGCAGCGCTCAGCAGGAAGACTTTGTCCTCCGTATCCGGGCAGTCCTCTCCATTGTCCGTGCAGAGAGTTGTCTTAATGAGCGGCTTTTCGGCGGCATGGAATGCGGCGTTATAGAATTCATCATTCAGCCACTTGCGCAAATCGCAGTCTCGCCACGTCATCTCCATGCAATCACGCCACATTAGATCCGCGCTCTTGCCATGATACCTCTTGCAATCCAAAAGATACTCGCTCAAAACTAACAGCTCGCTGCCCGAGTTTCGAAGAACGCGCCATTTAATCTCCAGTTCTTTACCGTCCGCAGTCTGCGGATACGTGCCGAACGTAATGAAATCGCCGGGCTTCAGGTTCCGGTAGAGCAAAGCGGAATGTGCCTTATCCATTAAGTTTCCTCCTTGATCTTGTCGTTCTGCCTACGATCTTACAACATTCATGCAAGATTTCGTTTGATAGACCTGGGATCCTTGTGCGGAAGGCCATTGTCTCATAAAATATTGTTGCCGTACTTTAGAGTTTGACTTTAAGGAAGGTGTCGCAGCTGAACAATTCCTTTACGCCGAAACAGGTGGCCGAGAAACTCCAATTGAGTACAACCACTTTGCGAAGATATGAAGATCTCGATTTGATCCCCGACGTGCCTCGGACGGCTAGCAACAGAAGATACTACTCGGCGGTTCATGTTCAAGCCTTCATCGCTTTACGCGCCTTGGTGCATGGATTCGATATACCGGTCGCCTACGAGGTCATGAACTTGTTAAAGAAAGGCCGTGTCGAACAAGCGCTTTGGATGATCAACAGCCGACAGTACGACATTCAGGTCGAGAAGCAACGAGTCGAGGAGGTCATGCGCCTTATTCATCAAACCGATTTCTCCATGTATCGGAACATTAAAGTCACGGATGAATTGCGAATCGGGGAGGTAGCCGTTATCGCCGGCGTAAACCCGTCCGCTATTCGACATTGGGAAAAGGAAGGGCTAATTCGCGCTAAACGGAATCCGGAAAACGGATATAGAGTCTTTACGTCGAGGGATTTAAAAAAGATTATCGTGCTGAGCAGCTTAAGGAAAACCGTCTTTTTCATCGAAAGCATGAAACAGCTGCTTGAAGCTTTAGAGACGCATGATCTGACTACGATTGAGCGCTCCTTCACAGTGGCTCTTCAGAAGCTGAACGAGCGATTGGAAAAGCAAATGAACGGCATAGCGGAAATGATGAGGTATAAACAACTTTGCATAGAAAAACAGGCCGTTCCCCCTGCATAAGGCAGAACGGCCTGTTTTGGCATCAATCTCGAACTCCGGCGGCGAACGAACGAATGTAGTTAAATGCCATGTCGAGCGCCGCCCGCAGCGGTTCGGTATCCCGCCTTACCTGCGTGAGCAGCAGCCCGCCCTGCAGCGAGGCGAGGAGTCCGAGCGCGAGCCGGTCGGGATCCGCCTCCGCGGCAAGCTCGCCGCGTTCCTGCATCGATCGCAGGCCGGTTCGGATGCTCCTCTCCCACCGCGCGAAGCCCTCGGCCAGCTCGACGCGGGCCTCCGGCTCCTGCTCCGACAGCTCGCTAGCAAGCGAGCCGATCGGACATCCGCCTTTGCATTGCCGCATGCGCTGCAGCTCGATTATGGCGTCGCACCAGGCTCGCAGCGCTTCGAAGCTGTCGAGTTCTTCGAGCAGCTGCTGCTGCGCCTGAAGGACCGCTTCGGTCTGGTACGCAATGACGGCGAGCACGAGCTCCCGCTTCTCCTTGAAGTAATGGTACAGTTGCGACGCGCTGACCTTCGCCGCCTTCTGCACATCCTCGACGCTCGTCCCCGCGACGCCCCGATCGAACATGAGCTCCGCCGCCGCGGCGACGATGCGCGCTCTTGTTTCTTTACCTTTGGACGTCAGCCGCGACCGTTTTTCCGTTTCTGCATGTGAATTTTCCATAGCCTCATCATATCAAAAATGGAGTTGACAATCCAGAATTTGCGAATTATGATTACTTCACGGATAAAAATGGAGTAAACAATCCAAAATCGGAACGGAGAATGGCGATGAGTTTAAATCAGGAATTGACGCAGATGAAGCAGGCATTCGAGGCGAATTCGCCGCTCGAAGCGCAGACCGCCCTATACCGGCATATCCGGGAGCAGCAGGAGTCGGCCGATCCGTTCGGCTTGCAGGTCGGACAGAAGGCCAGGGATTTTACTCTTACGGATGCGCTCGGAAGGGAAATTAATCTGTACGACGAATTGGCTCACGGGCCGGTCGTCTTAACCTTCTACCGCGGAGGCTGGTGCCCGTATTGCAGCCGCCAACTCAAGGCTTATCAGCAAGTACTGCCGGAGATCGAAGCGCTCGGCGCCCAATTGATCGCGATCAGCCCGCAGAGTCCCGACGAGACTCTGTCGCATACGGAGAAAGACGAGCTGCGCTTCAAGGTTCTCAGCGACCGGCACGGTCTGGTTGCGGCGAGCTACCGGATCCTATATGACGTGCCGGAGTACATTCAGGACGTCCTTCAACAAGGCTTCGGCCTCGACCTGGCCGAATATAACGCGACGAACCGCTGGATTTTGCCCGTGCCCTCGACTTTCATGATCGACGAAAGCGGCATCGTCCGTTCGGCATACGTCAATCCGGACTTCATGCAGCGGTTCGAGCCCGAAGAGATTTTGAACGAGCTTAGAAAGCTGTGAAGTCTAATTAAGCCCGCCTTTCACTCCGCGATCAGCGAAGCTTGGGAGGCGGGTTTATCTTGTGATACGTACGAATACGATAATGCCGGTCGACTGGTTCAAGTAATCGATCCGATCAACGTTAGCGTTAAGTATAACTACGACTTAGTCGGTAACAAGCTGGACATGACGGATGGGAAAGGCAAAGTAACGCTTTATCGTTATGGAGCGTTCGGATTGCTGCTCGAAACTGTCAATGCGGCGAACCAATCCACTTCTTATCGGTATGACCAGGCTCTTAATTTGTTCGAGATGACCGATGGAAACGGTTATCACACTCGCTATGCTTATGACAGCCGTAACCTTCTTCTGGAGAAAAAAGTTGTCGAGACTGGAGACCTCGTCGGTTACACGTATGACGAGAATGGTAATCGCTCTTCCATGACCGATGAGAGCGGGAAAACTGAATACACCTACGACAAGAACGATCGCTTGACCCGCATTATCAAGAATGGCGCTGAACAGCTTGCCTACACCTATGATGCCATCGGCAACGTCGAGACGGTTACGGACAAGACTGGTTTTATTACGCGATACACTTATGATAAGTCGAGTCGGATGGAGACGGTAACCGTAGCCGGCAAGACCACGACTTATGCTTATGACAAGAACGGCAATCGGGAGTCGATTAGCTACGCAGGCGGAGTCAAGGAGACGTATTCGTACGATCGGAACAACCAACTGCTTAAGCTACGGAACGTCAAGCCAGGCGGTACGCTCCTCTCGGAGTTTTCTTATACCTATGATGGAGCAGGTAGACAGACTTCCAAGACGGACAGTTATGGGAAGACAAGCTACTTCTACGATGATGCCGGCAGGATTCGGAAGGTTGAGGCTCCGGGCAAATCAACCGTTTATACGTACGATAAGAACGGCAACCGGGAATCTCTTCATGAGACGTACACCTCTGAACAAGTGAGCGGATTCATAGATCCGAGCAACAATAAAGAGGTTAAGTACATGATCAAGAAGAGCGAGTATTTCTACTCCAATGCGGGAGAGTTGATGAAGCTCGTCGAGAAGCTGGAGAACGCCGACGGAATCGAAGTGCTGGAGAAGACGACAGCCTATCTCTACGATGACAATGGCAACGAGGTTCGTCAGCAGATCAGTTATCTCCGTTCTCATACTCGGGATATGAGGCAAGTTACCGGCGCCGATCCTTACGGAGAGGAGATGTCAGGCGACTTAAATACGTTGCTGGAGAAAGTGAGCAACACGTTCGACGGCTTTAACCGGCTGAAGAAAACGGAGAGAGTCAAAGCAGGGGATCGTAACACGGTCGAGTACACGTACGACGGCGACGACCTGCGTACGAAGAAGGTTGCCCGCAGCTCCAATGACAGTTATGCAACTCATGTGACCAACTATGTCTATGATCGTCAGTATGTGGTCCTGGAGACCGACGCATCCGATAAGATGGCCGTACGTTACGTACATGGCCTCAACTACATTGCGCGAATCGATGCTTCGCAGAAGCTGTCTTACTATCTGTTCAACGGCCATGGCGATGTCGTGCAAACCGTCAGCGAAGCGGGAGTCGTGGAGAACCAGTACGACTAGGATATCTTCGGCAACCCGATTCTGGTCGTGGAGCAATATTCCAGCTCGATTCGCTATTCGGGCGAGTTCTTCGACGCCGAAGTAGGTTTATACTATCTTCGCGCAAGGTATTACGATCCGTATGTCGGGCGGTTTATTTCGAGGGATAGCTACGAAGGGCAAGCTGACGATCCGATGTCGTTGAACCGATATACCTATACCCATAACAACCCGTTAATCTTCTGGGATCCAACTGGGCATTGGGTTGCTTCGGATAATAATTTAAATGTTGAAGATCAAGCCAAGATTGTTGCATTGACTAGCGCTTACTATAAAGCGACATCCGCGGCAGAGAGAACGGCGATTTCTCAACAAGCTAATGATATCCGTAATGCAGCTAAGGATTCCCGTAAGCTGAATATGTATCCTGAAGATGTTATTACTCCGTTGGTATTCCAAGCGGATACGATCTCATCTGTTGTTAGTACGGCAGTATCTCATCGTGGATATATGACTGAGAAGGAATGGACTCAAGTCACGTCTAGCGTGGGAATTTCAATTACCTCTCAGCAGTCCGTTAATGTAAGCAAGGGCGATACCATGACTAAAACAACAACTACCATCGGAAGAACAAATATCACTGTGACATCTCAAAATGTTGTTACAGCGGTTACGGCGATGGAGTTAAAGTCTAAAGCGTCGTCAAGCATTAGTTTTTCGTATAATTTATCTGCGAATGAAGCGAAGTTTGTTTCTTCAGTAGCTGACCCAAGTATATCTTTAGAACAAACGCTAGTTGTGTTGGACACCTTGCAAAGGAATAATGGAAATATAACCAAAAAGCAACTAGAAGACATTAATGTTAAAGTTTATTCTGGACTTAAATTATTTGGGTTCGATTTGGGTGGCGGTACAATTGATGGCTTAGAAATGGCTTATGATTTTAGCACAAAAGGATATACAGTCGCCGAAGCCGCAATTGAATACCAGCTGCAATATGGTCCGAATATTGGCGAGGTTTTTGGAGTTGCAGCAATGGGAATTGGTGGCGGGGGCCTTCGAGTTTACTCTGGTAAACCGGCCATAAAGAGCAGTACATTAGTTTCCAAAAACTTCAAGAGTGGGACGGTTAACAAAGATAGTAACCCGGGAAGCGCAGGTGAGAATGGGAATCTTGAAGGATCGACGTATGCAGGTGCGGCGGCATCTAGGAATGCTGCTTCAAAGGGGACTGGAAAATCTCTAGTTAAAGATACTGGTAGCATTTCCGAAAACACTGCTAACTTAAGAGCTTGGGCAGAACAAAATGGTTGGGTGAGACAAGATACTGCTGGTGGTGTCGAACAATGGGGAGTAAGGGATGCCAATGGGAAATTTAGTTGGAGATTAAAGTTGAAACCCGAAGTAAGTACAAGGGAAGGGCTAGGAACAGGAAGTAACCAACCCCGTTTCGATGTTAGATTAGACGATAAAGGAACATCAACATCATACATTAATCCGTTTACAGGGGAACGGGGCGGTAAGAGTGTCGGTACTCATATTCCATTAGGGAAGTGAAATCTATGAAAAAGGAAAAACTTTTGGAAATATTGAAAGATCCAACTGCATCAGATGCAGAAAAAGATGACGCAGTAATTGAATTAGGAATCAATTTTCAAGATGCTGAGACAGTGGACATTTTAGTACAATTGTCCAATGACAGTAACTATGATGAGATGATTGTAGCTAGCTGCGGTGAGTATTTAGGTCATATTTGGTTAACAACGAAGCAAATAAATTATGAAAAGTTATCACATCTAAAAGGCATTGCCTTGACAGAGGCTCTTTCCCAAATTAAAGCGCAACGCCCTGATTGGTACGAAACATATATGGAATTGTATCCTCAATCAAAGTAGCTTGAGTCTATTGCCCTAAAGTTCAATTCTTTAGGGCTTTCTTTTTGTTGAGGCTATCCAGTGCCGAATGAACCTATTATTTAACCAACAACACTTATAACTCATGTAATACCCGTAAAAGGATTTCTACATTTCGGTTGTACGCCGCACATTAAATGCTTTAATTATATCACCTAAATAACGCTATTCCGTTATATTGAATAGGTTAATTATGGTCAGATGCCACTATGATTAACCTATTTTTTGTTATCTTCGCTTATTTGCAGTTTGTTGAAATTAATCGAAACTTAGAATATGCCACCCGATAGGCGATGCCGGTTGATGCCATCCACGGAGGAAAATTTTCGAGATCGAGATCACTAATAGTTTGTGCCGCCTGAACAGAGACTACTTGGAGCTCGATATGAGGGCTCGATATGAGGAAAACGACCAGAGAGAGTCATACTATTATGTAACGGGATCGCAAGTGTCACATAGCCGCCGATAGAACAGATTATCTTTTGAAATTTAGCCTCTCATAAACCACCGCCAACCCAACTCAGCAGGAATTCCCCCGCTCCAGTCGAATATATCCACGATTCCCCTTAACATTTACTATGCTTTTCCGCCATATGCCTTTTACACGCCTATATGCCCTTTACACGCTTACATGCCTCTACACGCCAACATGCCTTTGCACGCACTCCCCGCGAAGGAGGATAGCTGCATGTCCGACCGCTTCCGCAAGCTCGCTTCCCGGCTCCGGCTTCGCAAGGTCCGAAGCCGGTTCTTCGTCTCCATGATCCTGCTCTCCTTGTTGCCGCTCTGCCTACTGGGCTACGTCTCCTTCAACATCGCCAAGAACACCCTGACCGAGAACAACGCAAGCACGTTCGCCGGCCACCTTCAGACGTCAAGCGAGGTGGCGGACCTGCTGTTCCGCAACATCATAAACCTAAACCGGTTCATCGTTCTGAACGAAGAGCTGCGAGACGATCTGAGAGACAGCGAGATCAAGAGCAGTCAAGAGCAGAGCGAGATGAACGACCGGACGATCAACCGGCTGCAGCGGATCATCAACAGCAATTCCTTCGATACGAGGTACATGGACTCTCTTTGCCTCTTCGACCTTCACTACCGGACTTACTGTCTGGGGAGGTCGGACGACGCCGGCTATTACGAGGTCGCGGACAAGAAACGGGCGATCGAGAGAACGGAATGGTATAACGCGGCGTTCGAGGACCAAGGGAAGGTCGTTTTTTTCAGCTACAACGTCATCGAGGACAAGCCCGGCACCTTTTCTTCGGTCAAGCTGTTCCGCGATTCCTCCGACCCGAAAGGCGAGCCCATCGGCTTTATCGTCACGAATCTATCGACCTCCATGTTTGAAAGCGTATTCGGCAGCAACGCCGATAACGGAAGTTTTCTAGCGATCGACGCTAGCCGCGCTTATGCGAGAGTCGTCTACCCGGAAGCCGCTGCCATGGAAGCCGCACAAACCCCGGGGTCGCGCGAAGAGCTGCTAAGCAGCCTCCGGAATCAGGGCTATCTGATCAGCGAGTTTCGCAACCGGACGACCGAGTGGAGCTTCGTTCATATCATCAAGGAGAGCCAGCTGCTGAAGGATTCGAACCGGATCGGCACCGCTACGGCTCTGATCGCTTTAGCGATTTTCCTCGTCGCTCTCGTCATTTCCTACATCGTGTCGGGGAGCATCACGCGGCCGCTGCTGCGGTTGAAGAGAATGATGGTCGACTGGAACAAGGGCTCCCGAGAATTCGAAGCCCCCTTCCGGGACGACGAGATCGGCGCGATCGGGGAGACGTTCAAGAGAATGGTTTTGGAAAATGAGGAGTTAGGCGCCAAGCTTACCCATTCGAAGCTGAAGGAACGGGAGGCGGAGCTACGCGCGTTGCAGGCTCAGATCAAGCCGCATTTTCTGTACAATACGCTCGATTCGATCTACCTGATGGCCCGGCTGCGGCAGACGGACAAGGCGGCCACGATGGCGCTCGCGTTATCCGAGAGCTTCAAGCTCAGCCTGAACAAGGGCAAGGAGACGATCCCTCTGTTCATGGAGCTTCAGCATATCGAGCACTACATGACGATCCAGAACATCCGTTACGACGACCGGTTCCGCTTCGAGGTCGACGTCGACCCGGGCATCCTCGGCATGGAGATTCTGAAGCTTATCCTGCAGCCGCTCGTCGAGAACGCGATCTATCACGGCTTGGAGCCGAAGGTGGGCAAAGGAAGCGTTCGGGTGCTGGGCCAAAGGGACGGGGACGCGCTCCTGTTCACGGTGGAGGACGACGGGGTGGGCATGGAGGACGCCGAACGGATGGAGAAAGGGTACGGCCTCCGCAATGTTCGCGAGCGCTTGCTGCTTTACTACGGTGCTTCGAGCGCTTTTCAAATAACGAGCAAGCCGGGGGAAGGGACCCGGATCCGCTTCCGAATCAAGCCATTTCCCGAAGAGGTGAGAGCCCATGCTTAAAGCGTTGCTGTTCGACGACGAGTATATCGTGCTGGAGGCGCTTAGCGGATTAGTCGACTGGAGGGGGATGGGGATCGAGCTCGCGGGAACGGCCGGCGACGGCCTCTCGGCTCTGGCGTTGTTCAAGGAGATTCGTCCCGACATCGTTCTGACCGATATTCGCATGCCGGGCAAGGACGGCCTCCAGCTGATCGAGGAGATTTTGGAGGAAGCCCCGGACACTTGTTGCATCGTGTTCAGCGGGTTCAACGAATTCGAGTACGTGAAGCGGGCCATCCGCCTCGGCGTCGTCGATTACGTGGAGAAGCCGATCACGGAGACGAGCATCGAGCGGGCGCTGCGGCAGGGCTTGCGGCAGATCGGCAAGAGAGAGGAGCTGCGGTCCCTGGAGCGCAGATGGGAAGACAGCCGCAAGGAGCTGCTCGAGAAATCCGTCTGGGAGCTGCTGCAAGGCGGCAAGCAAGCGGTGCCCAAGTGGATGGCGAGCTTCGGGGCGGAAGCCCGGAACGTAACCGGCGTCACGGCGATGGCCTCGAACGATTCCTTCGAGCTGCCGCACAACCCGGCGTATCGCGCCGTCTATCTTCGGAGCGAGCGGGAGACGCTGGCGGTCGTCTTCCACTTCGTCGATCTGCCGTTCGCCTACTGGGACGATTTCGCGAACGAACTCGATTCGGCCGGCATCGCTCTGGGCATCGGCGACACCTATAGCGAGATCGGCGACGTTGTCTTGAGCGGGAACGAAGCCCGGCGAGCGTTGAAGTCGGCCTTGTTCCTCGGAACGAAGGGCGCGGTTTATTCCTGCGAGCTGGACGTTCGCAAGCTGCGGCAGGGGGAGCTGACGGAGCGGGAGGAAGCGATCGTTCTGAGCATGCAGGCTGGCAACAAAGCGCTGCTCATGGAACAGGTGGAGCTGTTCCTCGAGCAGATCCGCTCCGAGAGGGTGGACGCGGAATTCGCCGAGCGAGAGATGCTGAAGCTGATCTACCTGACGACGGAAGCCGCGGCGGAGAACCGAGCGGACTCGGCCGCCAATCCAGCCGCTTTATCCTCCGCATTGCCGCATGTCGAGATTCGGGCCGCGAGCGAGCAAGGAATGCTGTCCGTATGGTTCCGCCGCCAGATGGAGAGCATCGCGGATGCCGGGATGAAGGCGCGCGAGCAGGACAAGCACGCCGCGGTCAAGAAAGCGAGAGATTACATCGAGCGGAACGTCTCCCGGGAGGTCTGCCTCCAGGAGGTGGCCGAGCACGTCGGCCTTAACGCGGCTTATCTGAGCGTGTTGTTCAAGGAAGAGATCGGCGAGACGTTCATCAAATATTTGACCCGGTGCCGGATGGAGCTCGCCAAGACGCTGCTGCGCAAAGGGCTTAAGGTTCAAGAGGTGAGCGAGAGGATCGGCTATTTAACGCACCGCCACTTCATCGAGGTGTTCAAGAAGCATACCGGCGTCACCCCCGGCCAATTCAAGGAGGGGTGAATCCCGCGCCCCGAGCCCGCGCCGGACCGAATCCAAAAAATAAGGAACTCGAATCCAAACGATGTGGCAATGCGAGCTGAATGCGCTTCCAATTACAATGGATACAAAGGGAGCCCGGGCCCTTCACCCAATCCAATCGAATTGTCAGGGGGACCAAACGAATGAGACAGACCCGACCATGGCTAGCCTCGGCGGCAAGCGCCGCCCTGATAGCCGGCCTTCTCGCCGGCTGCGGCGGCAACAACGACTCGAACGAGGAGAATACCGCCTCGCCTTCCGCGAGTACTTCTCCGTCCGCCAGCGAATCTCCATCCGCTAGCGCTTCTCCTTCTGCCTCCGAGAAGCCCAAAGAGAACGTGACGATCACCCTGCTGACAGACAACACGCAGGATGGCGTGGCGGGAGCGAAGGCGCTGATCGAGGCCTTCGAGGCGATCCACCCGAATATCAAGATCGAGCACGAGACGAGGCCGCAGGGCAGCGAGGGCGACAACTTCGTGAAGACCCGGCTCGCTACGGGAGACATGAACGACGTCTTTTTCTACAACTCCGGTTCCTTGATGCAGGCGCTCAATCCCGAGCAGAATCTGATGGACCTGTCGAACGAGCCGTTCGAAGCGAACATCCTGGATTCCTTCAAGCCGACGGTCACGTTCGGCGGCAAGCAATACGGAGCCCCGGTCGGATCGACGATGGGCGGGGGCTGGTTCTACAGCAAGAAGATCTATAGCGACCTCGGCCTGACGGTGCCGAAGACGTGGTCGGAGCTGATGGCGAACAACGACAAGATCAAGGAAGCGGGCCTCACGCCGATCATCGGCTCCTACAAGGAGACGTGGACCTCGCAGCTCATCGTGCTCGCGGATTATTACAACGTCCAAGCGGCGGCGCCTAATTTCGCGGCAGATTACACGGCGAACAAGGCGAAGTACGCGACAACCCCCGCCGCCCTTCGCAGCTTCGAGAAGCTGGAGGAGACGGTCGGCTATTACAACAAGGACTTGCTTGCGACGACTTATGACGCCGGGCTCAAAATGCTCGCGGAGAGCAAGGGAGCCCACTACCCGATGCTGACCTTCGCCGTTCCGGCCATCGTCCAGAACAGTCCGGACCTCATCGACGATATCGGCTTCTTCGCCCAGCCGGGCGACAGCGCGGACAGCAACGGCCTCACGGTGTGGATGCCGGGCGCGGCTTATATCTACAAGAACACGAAGCATGCGGAGGAAGCGAAGCTGTTCGTCAACTTCATCGCTTCGGTCGAAGGAGTGACGGCGCTCTCCAAGGTGTCGAAGCCTTCCGGCCCGTACGTCGTCAAGGGCGCTCAGCTTCCGGACGATACGCCGCAGGTCGTCAAGGATATGCTTCCTTACTACGACAATAACCAGACGGCGCCCGCGCTCGAGTTCCTGTCTCCGATCAAAGGGCCGAGCCTCGAGCAGATCACGGTCGAAGTCGGCTCGGGCAAGCGCAAAGCGGCCTCGGCGGCCGAGCTTTACGACCAGGACGTCAAGAAGCAAGCGCAGCAGCTCGGCCTTGACGGCTGGTAATCGCATCGACCGCCGGTAATCGCGTCGCCCGCTAGCCGCGGGACCCGTCGGCCCTGACGCTTCGGCGCAGGGTCGATCGCTTCGCCGAAACGGGAGGGAGAACGGGATGTCCAAGATCTTCAAGCGCATATACACGTATCAATTCCTGCTGCCTGCAGCGATCGTCTACCTCGTTATTTTTGTCGTGCCGACCGGCTTGTCCTTCTTCTTCAGCCTGACCCGCTGGACGCTGTCCGATTGGGAGCTCATCGGCTTCGACAACTTCGTCACGTTCTTCAAGGAGCCCTCGCTCAGCATCGGGTTCCGGAACACGTTCATCTTCGCCGCCGTCACCTGCTTGGCCAAAGTCGCCGGAGGCCTTCTTCTCGGCGTCTTCCTGACGAGCAAGATTCGTTCCCGCAACTATCTTCGTTCCATCGTCTTTTTCCCGACGCTCGTGAGCACCATCGCCGTCGGCATCGTGTTCAGCATGATGATGCACCCGACGACCGGGCTTCTCAACACGACGCTGGCCTGGCTCGGCTTCGAAGGGCCGGATTGGCTCGGCGATACGCGCATCGCGCTGCTCTCCGTCGCGTTCGTGGACGTCTGGCGGGGAATCGGCTTCGCGACCGTCATCTACATCGCCGGCATTCTGGCCATCCCGGCCGAATATTCCGAAGCGCTTCAGATCGACGGCGGCAACGCCTGGAACAAGTTCTGGAGCATCATCGTGCCGCTCAGCCGTCCCGCGACCAACTCGGTCATTATCCTCAGCTTCATCGGCGGCTTGCGCTCGTTCGACCTGATCTGGGCCATGACGAGAGGGGGCCCCGGCTTCGCCACCGACGTGATCGCCTCCATCATCTATAAGCAGTATCAAGGCGGATTCTACGGACTCGCGACCGCGGGCAACGTTATCCTGTTTATTTTCGTCACCGCGCTCGTGTTCCCGCTGTCCCGCTACCTCAACCGTACGGAGGTGGACCTATGAACCGCCGCTTGAGCCGATGGAGCATCGAAGCGATCGCCGTTCTGGCCAGCGTCGTCATCTTCTGGGTTCCCCTCTACTTCGTCATCCTCACTGCCATGAAAGATCCGCAGGAAGCTTCTTTGATGAACCTGGATTGGCCGTCGAGCTTCCAGCTGTGGAGCAACATCAAGGAGGTCGTCGCCGCCCGGGACTACATGCTGCTCCGCGCGTTCTGGAACAGCTCCCTCATGACCGTTCTGTCTCTCGTTCTCATGATCGTTTTCTGCTCCATGGCCGCCTTCGTGATGCAGAGAAGGAACGACAAGGCTACCCCATGGATCAGCTTCTTCGTCCTGTCGGGGCTCATCATTCCGCCGTCCATCGTGCCGACGATCTGGGTTCTGGACGAGTTGAACCTCTTCAAAACGCTCACCGGAATCGTGCTCGTCGAAGTAGCGCTCGGGATGCCTTTCTGCGTGCTGCTCTATCGGGGCTTCATGGCCACGATCCCCCGGGAGATCGACGAGGCGGCCGTCGTGGACGGGTACGGGGGTTATCGTCTGTTTTTCACGATTATTTTCCCGTTGCTGAAGCCGGTGACCGCGACCGTCGTCGTGACGCAGGCGGTGTTCATCTTCAACGACTTCACGAACCCGCTGTACTTCTTCCCGGGCTCGAAGAACGCGACCGTGCAGCTGACTCTCTATAACTTTACTAGCCAGTTCGTGTCCCAATGGAACCTGCTGTTCACCGACATTCTGCTGATCACGATACCTCCGCTGCTATTGTTTATTTTCTTCAATAAGAGGCTTGTGGCAGGCATGACTTCGGGGTCGGTTAAAGGGTAAAAAAGCCATTCGAACGAGGAGGCACTAGGATGGGCAACTTGCAAGCGACGAATTTAACGTGCGAGTATCGCGCGAACCCTCTCGGGATCGGAGTCCTAAGCCCGAGGCTTAGTTGGCAGCTGGAATCGGACCGGAGAGGCACTCTCCAGCAAGGCTACCGGATTGTCGTCTCGGAAGACGCGGGTGCGCCGGTGACGTCCTTATGGGACACCGGCTATGTGGCGAGCGAGGAGTCCATTCAGATCGAATATGCGGGACCCGAGCTGAATTCTCGTACCCGATACCTTTGGAAGGTAAAGGTATGGGATACGGCAGGCAACGAGTCGGACTGGAGCGGATCGGCTTGGTTCGAGACGACCCTGCTCGGGAAGGAGGAATGGAAGGCGTCGTGGATCACGCCCGCGGCTTCCTTCCTCGCGCCGGAGACGGAAGCGGCCTTCCTGCTGCGGAAGGGCTTCCGCGCGGATCGCCCGATCGCTTCCGCCCGAATCTACGCGACGGCGGCGGGGGCGTACGAGCTGTACGCGAACGGCAACAGGGTTTCGGAGGACGTCCTCGCTCCCGGCTGGACCAGCTACCCGACCCGCCTGCAATACCAAACCTACGACGCGACGGACCTTCTTCGCCAAGGCGACAACGCGATCGGCATTCACCTTGGAGACGGCTGGTATCGAAGCGGAATAGGGTTCGAGGGGAGAAACTTCAAATACGGGGAAAAGAGGGCGGCTCTGCTTCAGCTGCATGTGAGGTATGAGGATGGCGGCGAGGAGATCGTCGTCTCCGACGAGTCGTGGAGCTGCGAGACGAGTCCGGTCGTCTATTCGACGATTTATCACGGCGAAGAGTACGATGCCCGGCTTGAGCAGGAGGGCTGGAGCGAAGCCGGGTTCGAGGACGGAGGCTGGGGGCCGGCCGAAGCGGCCGACCTGCCGATGGATCGGCTGGTGCCGCAGGAGAACTGGCCGACCCGCGTCACCGAGACGATCCGCCCGATTGCCGCGCTCCTGACCCCGGCCGGGGACCGCGTTCTCGACATGGGGCAGAACATGGTCGGGCGCATCCGGATGAGGGTCGAGGCTTCGGCCGGCACCCGGATCGTTCTCCGGCATGCGGAGGTGCTGGATCGGGACGGCAACATTTACTTCGGCAATCTTCGTCCCGCGAGGCAGACCGTCGTCTATACCGCCAAAGGCGAGGGACGGGAGGAGTACGCTCCTCATTTCACGTTTATGGGGTTTCGTTACGTGAAAGTGGAGGGCTATCCGGGCTTGCCCGGCGACGAGCTCCCATTGGATGCCTTCCTCGGAGAGGTGATCCACTCCGACATGGAACCGGCCGGAAGCTTCGAGACGTCCGACGATAGGGTGAACAAGCTCCAGAGCAACATTCGCTGGGGCCAGCGGGGCAACTTCCTCGACGTGCCGACCGACTGCCCGCAGCGGGACGAACGGCTGGGCTGGACGGGGGATGCCCAAGTGTTCATTCGCACGGCGCTGTTCAATTATCACGGCGGCCCGTTCTTCGCGAAGTGGCTGCGGGATTTGAAGGCCGAGCAGCATCCGGACGGAGGGGTGCCGTTCGTCATCCCGGACGTGGCCGGAGGAGCCAGCTCCGCCGCATGGGGGGACGCCGCGGTCATCTGCCCGTGGGAAGTCTATCGCTATTATGGCGACAAGCGGCTGCTGGCCGAGCAGTTCGAGAGCATGAAGGCATGGGTGGACTATATCCGTGCCCAAGGGGACAACGAATACCTGTGGAACACGGGCTTCCACTTCGGGGACTGGCTCGGCCTCGACGCCAAGGAGGGCAGCTATGTCGGCGCGACGCCTCGCGAGCTGATCGCCACGGCTTACTATGCGTATTCCTCCCGTTTGGTCGCCGACGCGGCTCGCGTTCTCGGACGCCCGGAAGAAGAAGCGAAGTACCGGGAGCTGCACGAACGAGTGGTTGGAGCCTACCGGGAGGAGTTCCTGAGCGCAACGGGGCGGGTGGCCTCGCCGACGCAGACGGCCCATGTCCTTACGCTGATGTTCGACTTGGCCGACGAAGCCGTTCGCCCGCGCATCGCGAAGGATCTGAACGACCTTATCGTGGAGAACGGCTACCACCTGACGACCGGTTTTGTCGGAACGCCTTACCTGTGCTTCGTCCTGTCGAATCATGGATACCATCAATCAGCGGTAAAGCTGCTCCTGCAGGAGAGCTATCCGGGCTGGCTCTATTCGGTGGCGATGGGCGCGACGACGATCTGGGAGCATTGGGACAGCCTCAAGCCGGACGGCTCGTTCTGGAGCGACGACATGAACTCGTTTAACCACTACGCCTACGGGGCGATCGGCGACTGGATGTACCGCAAGGTCGCGGGCCTGGACATGGCGGCCGAGGCGCCTGCCTACAAGCGAATCCACATCGAGCCGTTATTCGGCGCCCGAGCTCTTACTTACGCGAAGGCGACGCATCGGTCGCCTTACGGGATCGTCGAATCCGGCTGGACGATTCGCGGCGACGAGATCGAGGTGAACGCCGTCGTTCCGCCGAACGCGTCGGCCGAGATTATCCTGCGCGGAGCGACGGCTGCGGGGCTGACGGAGGGCGGGCTGCCGCTCTCGGAAGCGGAAGGGATTCGTTCCGTAGACGAGCAGGCGGATGGCGTTCGCCTCGTCGTCGGATCGGGCAGCTATACGTTCCGGTACGAGAATGCGGATTTGCTCAGGCAGAAATACACGGAGCATACGGTCGTGCTGGACCTTCTCAGCGACCCGGACGCGAAGGAGCTTCTGCAACGGCACTTGCCGCATCTGTTCGAGGGCGCGCTCATCAACATCGTGAAGTCCTCTTCTCTTAAGCAGCTGTCGGAGAACGGGATGGCACGGGTTCCTCGGGAGACCGTGGATGCTCTTCTGGCCGCGCTGTCGGGATAAACGTAAGAGGCAATCTCGGACCGAAAAAACGAGTCCGGGATTGCCTCTGCTTTATTGAACAATCGTTCCCCGTTTAGTTGAATACGTTACCCAAGTCTTACTAGCTTTTTCAAAAACATCATTTGTCCAATATGATAAGCATTATGGATACACAAATTTGAAACGACATTCCACCACGGAGCATTGAAGTAGGAAGGTATTCTTCTTTCCAGTTTGGACACTTCGCAATTAGCGATAATGTCACGCCATTCGGCAAAGCCATTGCTTAACTGCCGAATGGTTGTACGCCAACTTTCTTCAGTTAACTTCAGGCGATCCAATTCGAAAGTTTCTTCATTGTTTATCTTTCTGCTTTCTATCATGTCCTCGTTAATAAAACGTGATAGCCACATCTCGTTCCAGTAAATGAGGTGGTTCGCGATCTCCCAGATGGAATGGGGATGACCTTCCGTTTTCCAGACTGCCTCAGCAACCGATAGATCATCTAATATCGTTTTAGACGATTTAAACCAACTTTCCTCATCATGACAAGCCGCCAATTGATCGAGCAGAACTTCCTTCGCGCTAGTTATCTTTACCACCTCAAGTCGATTTTTTTACTCAGCATTTAATTAGTTTACAGTTTACATCTACACCTATAAAAAACAAAGACTATATTCAACAACGAGAATTAGAAACGATTATTATTTACAGAATCGATTCTTAGTTATATAATCGATATTATTCTTTGAAAAGGAGGTAATTTACATTGAGTAACAATTCGTTTTCCAAATCGCCAGAAGTCGCCTTTTTTCAGTTAACGCGTAACGACATCTCGGAGGGCCTTCCTCTGCCGCCGGAGCAATACTCAGGGATGTCGGGAGTTCATCAACGTGTATGTCCCATGTGCCAGCAGCCAAATATCATTTTGAAGCATACGATCGTTTGCGGCTGCGGGAGCAAAATCAAAAACAAAAACAAAATCAAATTGCAATAAATTTGTCAGCACTTGAAGAATTGAAGAATACAGGAGCGTTGCCTCGGCAATGCCGTTTTTCCTATAGAAATGAGGTATTCAAATGCAAAACAATCATAGCGTTCCAAAGAATAACGGAGAGTTAATGCTTGGTTTACTTGTCTTTACGCTCATTATCTCTGTTATGAATGCAACCATGTTTAATGTGGTACTTCCTAATATCAGCAAACAGTTTCAGCTTTCTCCTTCGCAAGTGAGTTGGATCATCACTGGCTATATGATCGTATATGCAATCGGCTCGGTAACATACGGGAAATTGACGGACAGGTACAGCTTGAAGAATTTGTTGACGTTCGGTCTGCTATTTTTTGCGGTTGGATCCGTTGTTGGCTTAGTGGCTACTCAATATTGGATGGTCATTGCGGCACGAATTGTACAAGCGGCTGGTGCATCGGTCATTCCGGCGATTGCTATGATCGTGCCGGTTCGTTACTTTTCGCCCGAAAGGCGCGGTCGTGCGTTAGGTACCATTGCAATCGGGTTCGCGCTGGGCTTGGCACTCGGTCCGATCGTTGCTGGTATAGTAAGCAGCGTGTGGAACTGGCGCGTTTTATTTGTTATTTCGCTTTTATCGTTGCTAACGTTGCCGATTTATCGGAGATTTTTGGATGACGCAAAGGGAGCCGCCAGCAAAATGGATTTTATGGGCGGATCGCTTTTGGCGGGCACGGTAGCCATTCTATTGCTTGCTTTGACAAAGGGAAGTAGTTGGCTTGCCTTGGCGGGTGCTTTTTCTATCCTTTTTTTCTTATTACGCATACGCTATGCTTCTGCACCGTTCATAAATCCGGTATTATTTCGAAACAAACCATTTTCATTCGGCTTAATTATTACTTTTGTAATGATCGGAATCAGTTTTGCTTTCCCATTCCTTACCCCTCAGTTGCTTTCTTCCGCGAACCATTTGTCACCGGTATTCATAGGAATAGTTATGTTGCCTTCCTCTTTAATTGCCGCATTTTTGGGTAGGCGCGGCGGCAAATTAGCGGATGAAAAGGGAAATCCGTTCCTTGTGTATACAGCAGCGGCACTGCTTATAATCGGTTTCATCTGTATGTCTTCAGTCGTAGGCATGTCACCGGTCTTTATTGCGATCTTTCTTATTTTCGGTGTCCTTGGACAATCGTTCATGCAAATTGCGATGTCGAACACCGTTTCACGAACGCTATCAAAAGAGCATATAGGAGTGGGAATGGGATTGTTCTCCATGATCACTTTTATTTCAACGGCCGCATCAACAGCTGCTATCGGCAAGATACTGGATTCTGGTATATCGACCGTTCGCTTGAATCCAATTCCGCAAAAAAGCACTACTTTCGTATATAGCAACATCTTTCTCGTACTTGCCATTCTGGTCATTGTGATGGCTGCAGTTTACTCTGTACAATTTGGACGTGGTGCAAAAACGGCTAGGGACGAAAAAATGGAAAGCGAACCGGTTACGTAATGAGTCAGACAGACCTGTTCAAGGCCCCCCAGAGGGTCAGCGTCAAACGCCAAAAAGCCGAGTGGAGCTTCGTCTCTACTCGGTCTTTTTTTCTTTTTACTCTATAATAGTTAGTAATTTACAATGAGATAAAACCGGAAACCAAAGGAGGACCCTCTGTGCAAAAAAAGCCGATTCAACGCCCTTCCATTTCCTACGTCGTATCTCCTCCGCTGCCGGACGACTAAGAGGGAATCGAATTTCTTTTCCGGGAATATAGAAGGCCGTTCCGGGTCGAACTGACAGGGTTGGAGATCGTGTTCCGAATGGACTAGAGGAGGAGGAGAAAAGGATGTACGAATGGTTGACGGAAGGAGAGCCGGAGTTCCGGAAGAGCGGGAGAGGGCCAGCGCCCGGACTCGATAGAGTTCGGTTAGAACGGAAAAGCCTCGATTCGATCGATTTCTTGAGCGCCTCGGCCGTCTTCTTCATTGCTGGCAGCGCGATCCAAGAGGAGGTCATGCTGGTGAACTTGCTTATTCGCAAGCCGAGCACCCGGAAGATGGTGATGGAGGAGATCGCGCCTCATTTTGAAGACGTCAAGCAAATCTATGTCGACGGTCAAGAGGAATCCGTTAATCTGCTCAACCTGAGAAACCGTTCGAAAGAGCTGTTCCTGAGGAATCAATCTCCGATGATGGCACTGGCTAAGGACCTCTATCGGGTGAAGGATATAAGCATGTGGCGGCACGCGGGGCGAAGGGAATTGAAGACTTACACCATCATTCCGGAAAAGCTTCAGAAAGCGAATATCCCCGATGGAGACGAACTGAGACTATTGGTAACGGAAGAGTACTTGGAGCCAAAGGAACTGCTTGCTTTCGTCCCGACGGGATGGACGTTCGCGGACGAGCTCCGAAACTCCCTGTTTCTCCGGTATTTCTCGGCGTTCGTTCCGCGAGTCTACCTTGTCGTCGACAGCAACCGCAACGAAGTCGTACTGGTCGAACTAACTTCATGATAGAATAGACGCAGAATATCGCCGACTTAGTAAACGCCCTATAGAATGGGAGCTCCCGACATGTCCTCGCTGATCGACACCCTGACGTCTTTGACAGAAGACGATATCAAACGTTATCTGCACGATTACCGCTCCCTCGGCCCGCTGCCGGGGATTGCGCTGACCTTCCTGAAGTCGTTCATTCCGCCGTTGCCTACGATCGTCATCGTCGGCGTGAACGCCGCGGTGTACGGCCTTTGGCAGGGATTCTTCTACTCCTGGCTCGGAATGATCCTGGGCTGCCTGACGACCTTCCTGATCTTCCGCAAGCTGGGGAGTCATCCTTACGCCCTGAAGTGGGCGAGCAAATCCAGCGTGCGCAAAGCGATGGTCTGGATCAGGCGCAACGCGTTCAGCTACGTGTTCCTGCTCAGCCTGTTCCCGGTGGGGCCGTTCGTCATCATCAATATCGCCGCGGCTTTGGCCCGAATGCCGCTTCGTTCTTTTCTTATCGCCATTCTGTTCGGCAAGGCCGTGATGGTCCTGTCGGTCTCCTATATCGGTTACGATCTGCACCGATTCGTCGAGGAACCGATTCGGCTGCTCTATGTATTGATCTTTGTGGCCCTTTCCTTCTTCCTTAGCAAAAAACTGGAGTCTGCCTTCACCCGTCCGGAAGCACACGAAGAGCCGCCGGGGGACCCGGCGGCTCGGTAGGAGCGCTTAAGCTTAGACGAGCTCGTTGCGAGCTTTAAGTTTACGGTACAGGATCACGCAGAACGCCGAGCAGAGCAGCGCCATGATCGCGATGAAGCCGTATCCGGCCTGAAGGCCCAGGATGCGGCTTTGTTCTGCTCCTTCTCCGGAGGAGAACAAGGCGCGCGTCCAATCGATGATCGCCCCGATAAGCAGGTTGCCGACGACGCTGCCGACCCCCATCAAGGTGACGGTGAACGTAATCGCCGTATCGGTTCCTTGCGGGTATCTCTTGGCGAGCACGGCCATCACCGTCGGATAGATCGGTGCGATGCCGACGCCGGCGAGGGCGAACAGGATGGCTCCGCCTTCCCCGACCCCGATGGCGACCAGGCTGCACACGCCCGAGAACGCGCTGAATATCAGCACGGACAGCGTGTACCCGATCCGATCGGTGACAGGACCGAGGAAGAGACGGGAGAGCATGAAGAACAGGAAGAACAGCGAGAGCATGCCGGACGCCGATTCGTTCGTCCACCCGTAGGCCTTCTCCAGATAGTTGACGAGCCAGCTTCCGACCGCCATCTCCGAGACGACTCCGCACGACAGGACGAGGACGATCAGCCAGGCGATCGGATCCTTCGCGATTTTTCGCATGGGCAGATGCTCCGTACTCTCCTGCGCCCGCTGTTCGTCCGGGAACCGTCCGAGCAGCGAGGGGATGATCGGCAGCAGGGACAACGCCAGCATCGCGAGGTACATCCCTCTCCAGCCGAACTCTCCGCCGAACAGGTGCCAGCCCATCATGGAGGCGGCGATAATGGGCGCTACCGTGGAGCTAAGCCCATAGAAGAAATGGGATAGATTCATCATCGTTCCCGTGTTGCGGGTGAAGATTCTTGCGGCCATGATGGCGAGCCCGATCTCCAGCATGCCGTTGCCGATGTACATGAGGAAGTAAGAGGCCGAGAGCGTCGCATAATTGACGGATAAGTACATGAGAATGCCCGAAATGAACATCGATCCGAAAGCGGCGATGCCGGTCCACTTGATGCCGATCTTGCGCGTGAGCAGTCCGGTGAAGGAGCAGGCGATCAGGTACCCGAGCGAGTTCAGGGACAGGAGCAAGCCGAGCTGGAATTCGTCCAAGCCGAATTCGGCTTGCATGCGCGGAATCGCGGGACCTTTGACGTTCTCGGAGAAGCCGAAGACGAGGAAGCCGCCGAAGACGACCGCGAGCAGCAGAGCGTAGTTAAAGGAGAAAGAGCGTTTCTCCGAGGGAGTTTGAGCGTGTTGCAGTTCCAAAGTCGTATCCTCCGTGTTGCCGTTATATGAACCGATTTTCCTCATCGTATCATAGGACGCAAGCCGTAGGATACGGCAAACGGCGTTAATTCTTTATTCGATCTTGGTGTCGTTCGCTTGACAGCCCATAATGCAGCTTGCCTATTTCCCGAATGCTCGATTATTGTATAATAAGTTATTAAGCCATTTCCGCACCATCGGACGGAGGATTAAGGGGATGACCGCCGTTAGGCCCTATCTGAGTTTGATTCAGAGAGCGGGAGCAAGCGTGGGGGTCTCGTTCCGAGAGATCGAAGCGGGTCAGATCTACTCTGCTTCTTATGAAGACAAGCAGTTCGCGATGTACAATGTCGATCTCGGACTAAACGACAGTTCGTCGTTTCTTATAGCCAAGAGCAAAGCCTCGACCCATTCCGTTCTCGCCTCCGCCGGAATTCCTTCCGTCGAGCATCGGTTTCTGCTGAACCCGAATTCGAAATATTCGTCGGAGGATGCGTTCCGTAAGGCGGAAAGGCTGTTCGAGCAATATGGTTCGGATGCCGTCGTTAAACGGGATGACGGAGCGCAAGGAGAGAACGTGTTCCGGGTAACGAGCCTAGGGGAACTGCGGGAACGACTGGCGCGGCTATTCTCCCTCGAGCTGAACGCCGCGATCTCGCCCTATCGGTCATCCGAATTGGAATATCGCGTCGTGGTGCTGAACGACGAAGTCCGGCTTGCGTTCTCCAAGAGCAGGACAAGCTCCTGGAAGCACAACCTGTCCGGCGGCGCTTCCGTCGGCGGGATCGAACCGTCTCTGGAAGACGCGTTGTTCAAGCTGGCTGCCGACGCCGCGAACGCGGTCGGCCTCGCCTTCTGCAGCGTCGATATCTTGAATACGTCCGAAGGGCTTCAAGTTCTAGAGGTAAACGGCACGGTTTTCCTTAGCGAGTTTATCAAGGGGAATGCCGAGCGGGAGAAGCGGGCGTTCCGGCTCTTCCAGGATGCGTTCCGAACGAAATTTCGAATGCGCGATTAAAATCTGCCAAGAGAGAGGTTAGTTTCCACTATGTCGAACGATAAAGCCGTTCTGCTCATTTCCTGTACCGACAAGCCGGGGATCGTGGCCGCCGTATCCACGTATCTGTACGAGAAGGGCGCCAATATTATTTCTTCCGACCAATACAGCACCAATTATCAGGAAGGCTTGTTCTTTATGCGGGTCGAGTTCTCGATTCCGAACCTGGACCGGCACTTCCCGGCGATAGAAGAGGATTTCCGGCCGATCGCGAACAAATACGAGATGAAGTGGAACCTGTTCCTTAACTCGAAGAAGAAGCGGGTCGCGATTTTTGTCTCGAAAGAAGATCATTGCCTGGTCGAGCTGCTCTGGCAGTGGAAGGCCGGCGACTTCGAATGCGACATCGTCATGGTCGTCAGCAACCACGAGGACCTTCGCGCCACCGCGACCGGCTTCGGGCTTCCGTTCTACCACTTCCCGGTGACGAAGGAGAACAAGCCGGAGGTCGAGAAGCGGCACATCGAGCTGCTTAAGGAGCATAATATCGACGTCATCGTGCTCGCCAAGTACATGCAGATCGTCTCTCCGGGCTTCATCGAGCCGTTCCGCAATAAGATCATCAACATCCATCACTCCTTCCTGCCGGCGTTCGTCGGCGCGAAGCCGTACGACCGCGCGTACGAGCGCGGGGTGAAGATCATCGGCGCGACCGCGCACTTCGTCACGGAGGAGCTGGACGCCGGCCCGATCATCGAGCAGGATATCATTCGCGTCAGCCACGATTATTCCGCTGCGGAGCTCAAGAGAGTCGGCCGCATGGTGGAGAGATCGGTTATCGCCCGCGCGCTCCAATGGTACCTTCAGAACCGCGTCATTATTTTCGATAACAAGACCGTCGTCTTCAAATAAGGACAAGCGCCTCTCCTTGTGGGGAGGTGCTCTCCGGCATTATAATGAGAATGGAATCGCTTCCAAAAAGCGGTTAGAGAGGGGTGTATCGCCAGGTGGAGCTCGTTATTTCGCCTACTGCGGTTTCCTGCTTCAAGAACGACTGGGGTTACAACAATGGCGACCAAGTGCGCATCTTCGTTCGGTACGTGAGCGGAGGAACGGAGCCGTACGGGTTCGGCATCATGAAGGACGATCCGATGGACCCGGCAGCCGTGGTCGAAGCCGATCGAGTCACTTTCTACATGGAGAACAAAGACGTCTGGTTCCTGGAATCGAAGCAGCTCAAGATCGATTGCCTGAACGGGGATATCGTGTTTCTGGTCGGAGATGCCTGACAGTCCATATATGAGATATGCATTCAGAGGGTTCAGCCTTGGCTCTGCGCGACGATGTCGGTGGGGCGATGGGCATGGACCCTTGTTATTTGTTCGCACATATAGTCCGCGGAGTATTTGAAGTCCGATTGAATCCAATACTTGACCGTGCCGATCATCGCGTGGATCTGATAGCTCATGGTCATCTCGTCGTCGATGGCGAGCGTGGGATCCTTGCGGTAGAAGTGGTAACGTCCCCGGAACAGCTCGAAATACATCTGCTCTAACCGTTCGTAGAGAGAATCGCTTCGGCGAATGGAGTGCAGCGCTTTGAACAGCTTTTTGTTCCTCTCGACATGCTCGAAGGAAAGACGGGTCGTGGGGGCAACCTCGTCGAGGTTGATGGACCGGACATGCCGGAAGGTCGATTCGACCGCGCTGCGGAAGCCGCCGATAGCGTCCCGGAACAGCTCCTCGAGCAATTCGTTCTTATCCTTGTAGTGGAAGTAGAACGTGCTGCGGTTATAATCCGCCCGCCCGGCGATCTCGGATACGGTAATCGAATCCGCGTCGTTGCCCTCGAGAAGCAGATCGATAAGGGCGGCTTTCAGGTCGTTCGTGGATTGCATTCGTTTGCGAAGCTGCCTTGAAGGGTTAGCCATCGATATCACGTCCTCTGCATGAATTGAGCGGAATTCCAACACTTTCGGGCGATTTGTCGGACGTCCGACACATTCGGCCGCGCTGATGATTGTAATCGTTTCCCTCTATTCCTATTATAAATTTGTCGAGTTTGGTTTCTCAACCATAGCGACCAGCCATTTGGGGAAAAGGAGACGTTGGCGATGTCCAGATTAAGCGGCAAGGTTGTTGTCATTACGGGAGCGGCGAGAGGCATGGGAGCGGCTCATGTGCGGAGATTCGTTGCCGAAGGCGCTAAGGTCGTCTTCACCGATATATTGGAAGAGGAAGGCCGCAAGCTTCAAGCGGAGCTAGGGGCGAACTCGTTGTTCATCCAGCATAACGTAACGAACGAGAGCGAGTGGAAGGCGGTCATCGAACAGGCGGAAGCGGCGTTCGGGCCGGTCGACGTTCTCGTCAATAACGCGGGAATCGACCTGCCTCCGGCGGATCTGGACGCGGTGCCGGTCGAGCAGTACCGGAAGGTGATCGACGTCAACCAGCTGTCCGTGTTCCTGGGCATGCGCTATGTCGTGCCTTCCATGAAGAAGGCGGGAGGCGGCTCCATCGTCAACGTCTCTTCGCTTGCCGGAATCGTCGGCGCTTATAAGAAGATCGCCTACACCGCGTCCAAATTCGCCGTACGGGGCATGACCAAGGCGGCCGCGCTTGAACTGGGCGAATTCGGCATCCGCGTGAATTCCGTGCATCCGGGCTTCATTCGCACGCCGATGACCGAAGCGCTCATCAATCCGGAGCTGGAAGCGAGCTTCCCGATCCGCCGCGTGGGCCAGCCGGAGGAAGTCACGAACCTGGTGCTGTACCTGGCTTCGGACGAGTCCAGCTATTCGACCGGCTCCGAGTTCGTGATCGACGGCGGCCTGGGCGCTCAATAAGAGGCTTAACATAAGCAGGCGTTGCCTCCCGTTTGAAGGGGCGATGCCTGCTTCTTGTTTGCGGAGATCGCCGAGCGAATTAATCCCGATGCTGCTTCTCCATCATCGCAAGAGCCTTCTGCGGATCTTCCTTCAAAGCCAGCCTGTACTCCAGCATCCAGTCAAGGGTTTCGAGCATCTGATCGTATTCTTCCTTCTTGCGTTCGATCTCCCTTATCTTCGAGCGTATCCATTCGATGATCTCGTCATTGGTGCGCGTCCCGGAATCGTGATCCTGCAGCACTTCCTTTAATTCCGCAAGCGAGCAGCCGATGCCTTGGAATTTCTTGACGAGCTTCAAGCGCTCGAACGCTTCTTCGGAATAGGCGCGATAGTTGTTGTCTTCTCTTCGGACATGCCGGCTGTCCAACAGGCCTTCCTTCTCATAGTAACGGATCGTATGAACGCTTAAGCCCGTTCGGTCCGCTAACTCCTGAATTTTCATCCGAATCTCTCCCCGAAAAAAAGACTTGCCTTAGAGTTCACTCTATAGTTTAAGCTCGAATTGTTCAAGCAAACAACACTATTTAAGGAGGAACTCATTATGCGCGTTTTTGTAACAGGAGCGACAGGCTACGTCGGCACCGCCGTCGTTCGCGAGCTTATCGATGCCGGCCATCGGGTCGTAGGCCTTGCCCGTTCGGATAAAGGCGCTGCCGCTCTAATGGAAGCGGGAGCCGAGGCGATCCGCGGAGCCGTCGAAGACCTCGACATCCTTCGCGGGGCCGCCGCCGATGCGGATGGCGTCATTCACTTGGCGTTCACGCCCGACTTCTCGAAATTCGCGGAAGCGCAAGAAACCGACCTGCTCGCCATCCAGGCGATGGGGGCCGCGCTCGAAGGCACGGGCAAGCCTCTTGCGATCACCGTCCACGTTGGCGGGGAGTCTTCGATCAACGAAGCCGTCGTGCTCGCCGGCCGCGGAGTACGGACGTCGATCGTGGCGCTGTCTCCGTCCGTGCATGGAGAGGGCGACAAAGCCTTCGTGCCGAGACTGATCCATATTGCCCGAGCGAAGGGCTTCTCGGCTTATGTGGGAGACGGGACCAATCGTTGGCCGGCCGTGCACCGGTTCGATGCCGCCAACCTCTACCGGCTCGCCCTGGAGAAGGCGCCGGCCGGATCGATGTTGTACGGGCGCGCCGAAGAAGGAGTGGCTTTCCGCGACATCGCCGAGGTTATCGGCCGGTACCTGAACGTGCCGACGGTCAGCCTATCGCGCGAAGAAGCGGAAGCCCACTTCGGGATGGACGTCCCCATCGCGGGTCTCGACATTCCGAGCCTTATGCCGGGGTCGGGGGAGCGAACGAAGGAATTGTTGGGCTGGAATCCGGTGCATTCCGGGCTGATCGAGGATCTTGAGCAGGGGCACTATTTTAACGAATAACCGAAAGAATGTCATTCCTAAACAACGGCAGTTCCGGACGATTCGGGTCCGGTGCTGCCGTTTTCTTATCCATGAAGGCATTGGAATGAGGAACGCCTAACGCGCATAAGCTCGGTATCGGAGCAGCGACGAAGGGAGCACAACATAATTTTCATTATTTTAAAATTAAGGGATTGACACTGACGAAAACATGGTTTATATTATGGTCATAGCAAATATAAATTAGTTATTCAATTTAATTAAGTAAGTAACTATGAGGAGGAAATAACAATGGCAAAGACGAACTGGAACGTAGACGTATCCCACAGCGCAATCGAATTCTCGGTGAAGCACATGATGATCGCGAAGGTGAAGGGCTCCTTCCACGACTTCCAAGCCCAGATCGAAGCGGATCCGAACGACTTGACGACGGCAAGCATCTCGGTCCAAATCGAGCTGGCATCGGTCGACACCCGCAACAAGGATCGGGACGCTCACCTTCGTTCCGCCGACTTCTTCAATGTCGAGAGCCATCCGAAGCTTGAGTTCAAGGCAACGAAGATCGTCAAGAACGGGGACGGCGAGTATGTCGTGACCGGCGACGTAACGCTGCATGGCGTCACTCGGCCCGAGACGTTCAACGTGACGTACGAAGGAGCCGGCAAGGATCCTTGGGGCAATCAGAAGGTCGGCTTCAGCGCGACGGGAAGCCTGAAGCGCAGCGACTACGGCTTGACGTACAACGCGGCGCTCGAGACGGGCGGCGTCCTGATCGGCGACGAAGTGAAGATCAGCATCGAGATCGAAGCGGCTACGGCTTAAGGCGGCGCATACCGCAACTAATGAAACGGCACTCCCTGTCCGGAAGGACGGAGAGTGCCGTTTTTTTTTTGCAGCGTATGAATTAATAATGGCGACCCATGATGAAGCGGCTGCCCCAATAGCCTGTCCAGATGCTGTTGATGGATACGCCGCCGCTCTTCGTGTTGCTGATGAACTGGCCGTTCCCGATATAAATGCCCACGTGGTTAATGACGCCGGGAGTGCCGACGCTGAACATAACCAGGTCGCCGATGGCCAAGTTGGACTTGCTGCCGACTCTCGTTCCGAACTTGGCTTGGGCTTTGGAGCCCCACGGAAGGTTGATGCCGTTCTTCTTGAAGACGAGCTTCGTGAAGGCGGAGCAATCCATAATGAGACGGGACGTGTCGTTCACCCCGAAACGGTATGTAACCCTGCCGATATAAGATTTTGCCGTGTTCACGAATTTGTGGCCGTTGGTCGCGTAGATCTCGGCCGCGGAAGCGGAAGGAGCCGGAACGGCGACGGTGGAGACGGCGGTCAGGAGCGACAGGGCGATAGCAGATGCTGCAAGCAGTTTTTTCAGAGCAATCACACATCCTTAAAGTTATTCGGACTCGAATGCCCGGTTACGAAGCTTAATTTACAATAAAATTTCGCGTTATTCGTTAGTGGATAATTGGAAACGAAGTCAACAAATGCCCAATTCTTGTGCGGATTAGGATTCTCTTAGAAAATAGGGACTTTCCGCCCATTGCTAGCGCCGGGAGCGCTTTTCTGGGACTTCATGCCGTGGAAAATGGCTCGAGGATTGGCACGAAACGGCTGCCGGAGGGAGGATCTTCTTTAAACTTTTTTAATAATCGAGGAAGCGCAAGGAATGCCGTTCTCGGGGGCTTTCTTCTGTTTTGGCGAACGACCGCATATGGATGGAGAAAGAGGGAGACAAGGAGGGGGAGAACATGCCAAGACGATGGGGAAGGCCGCTCGCGCGTTGGAAGTGGCCGCAGCCCGTCCGCAGCCGAGGCTTCCGGGCAGCGCCGCGCAGATGGAACCCGGGGGGCTACGCTTCCGTTTCCCGCAGCAAAGGATGGCGCAGCCGGAGGAGGAAAAGCTCCGGCTCGTATGCGGCCGCTTCCCAATCGACCGGTTGGGTAACCCGCCCCAGGAAACGCATGAAGAGAAGGACGTTCTGGCTGCTTATGCTGCTTGTCTTCGTTTTGGCCACGATACAGTCTTTCGCTTTGCTGGATAAGCATTTGCGCGGTCCGCTCATGTTCTTGGCCAAGGTTAAAATCATGCAGAGCGCGACGGAAGCGGTCAACCAGGCGATGCTCGACAATCTGGCGCAGGACGCGGACAGCAGCAAAATGATCCAATGGAAGACGAACGAAGCCGGCAAGATCACCGGTTTTCTTATCGATTACAAGGAGCAGATGAGAATCACCTCGGAGACGATCCGGATCGTCGAGGCGGCCTTGAAGAAGCATGAAGAGCTCGATGAGCGCATTCCGATCGGCCATGCCCTGAACAGTCCGCTGCTCTCTTCCCTAGGGCCGAGCGTCTCGGTCAAGTTTCATCCGGTCAGCGCCGTACAGGCGGAGGTTCGCACTAGGCAGACGAGCGCGGGAATCAACATGCTGCAGGTGGAGATCTACGTCCACGTGAAAACCCAGATCGCGGTGGTCATCCCGTTCGATCAGGAGCCGAGCACGCTGGAGACGGATATCCCCTTGTCTTATATGATGGTAGTCGGCGACGTTCCGATGTATTACTACGACGGGAAAGGGAACCCGGTCGGAAGCGGCGCGGCTCAAGCTCCCGCGCTTACGCTTCCCGGCGCCGCGAACCAAACGACGGCCGAACCGGAAAGCTAAGTCTATAATGAAGGGGCGTTCGCCTTGGCGGCGGGAATAGGAGTGGAGGCATGGGTTCGGATTCGTTCGGCGGAAGGAGCCGAGATGGCGATCAAGAGTCCAAAGGATGCGAATACGGTGGCGAAGGCGAGTATGGTCTCCATGGCGCGTCCTCCGGACTGCTACATTGACGTCGGAACGAAGAACGGGGCGTATGGATACGCGATCGAGGATATTTTATGAAGCGTGGATTTCTCCGCAGAAGGATAGTCTTGAACTCGTAAATGGGGCGACGAGTCAATACGTCCATTTAACGGCCGAAGAGAGCAAACCCGTTCTTAAGCTCCTCAAGTCCCTTTAAGGGGCTTGGGGGCGAGCGGCTGCTGCGGCGTTTTTTTCATGCGTACGAATAAAAATTTCGATTTGGTTCGTATTCGTTCGAAAATGTGTGTTATAATAAAAACGAACGTAAACAAACGAACGATTCGAGGAGGACTTATTCATGGAAATTCGTCATTCCACGCACCCATCCGATGCCAAGCATTACGATACGGCCCAGCTCCGCAAGCACTTCCTGATCGAGAAGCTGTTCGAAGCCGATCAAGTTCATATGGTATATACCCACGAAGACAGAATGGTCATCGGCGGAGCCCAGCCCGTTAAGGAAGCGCTCTCCATCGAAGCTCCCGATACCTTGAAGACCGATTACTTCCTGGAACGCCGCGAGATCGGGTTCGTCAACATCGCGGGCGATGCCGTGATCACGGTCGACGGCGAGAAGTACGAGCTGAGCAAGCTGGATACTCTTTATGTGGGCAAGGGGAACAAGGAGATCAAGCTGGAGAGCAAGGATGCGAGCAACCCGGCCAAGCTCTACTTCTGTTCGGCTCTCGCGCATGCCGTTTACCCGACCCGCAAGCTCGCCATCGCGGAAGCCGATACTCGTTACCTGGGCTCTCAGCTGACGTCCAACGAACGCGAGCTGAACCGCGTTCTGCATGCGGACGGCATTAACACCTGCCAATTGATGATGGGCATCACGGTGCTGAAGCCGGGCAGCGTATGGAACACGATGCCTTCCCACGTTCACGACCGCCGCATGGAAGCGTACCTGTACTTCGACATCAACGACGACGCCCGCGTTTTCCACATGATGGGGGAACCGAACGAGACCCGTCACCTGGTCGTGGCGAACGAGCAAGCGATCATCTCTCCGCCGTGGTCCATCCACTCCGGCGTGGGAACGAGCAACTATACCTTCATCTGGTCGATGGCCGGAGAGAACTATACGTTCGACGACATGGATACCGTGCCGGCGAGCGAGATGAAGTAAGACGAACGAGGGACGGGAAGGAGCGCAACGCATGCTGGCAGCCGCACGACACCAGGCGATCTTGGACCTGCTTTTGGCCGACGGGAACGTCCAGGTCTCCCAGCTGAGCGAGCGATTCGGCGTCACTCCGAAGACGATTCGGGAGGATCTGGAGAAGCTGGAGGAGAAGGGGCTGCTGAGGCGCACGCACGGAGGCGCCGTCTCCTCCCAGGACGAAACGGAGTCCATGCTTCCGCTGCAGATCCCGGATACGAAGCGGCTCACGGAGAAGGAAGCCATCGCGGAGAGGGCGCTTCGCTATATTCGCCAAGACGACATCATCGCGCTGGATGCGGGCAGCACGACCCTGGAGATTGCCAAGAGATTGCCGAACGAACCGCTAACCGTGCTGACGAACGACCTTCTCATTATGAGAGAACTGATCGGGAAGGATCGGATTCGGCTCGTCGTACCGGGCGGGTACCGCCAGCGCAACGTGCTTATCGGCAATGAAGCGATCGATTGGATCGGCAAGCTGAACGTGCAGAAGCTGTTCCTGTCGACGACGGGCATTCACGAGAAATTCGGTCTGACCGTGTTTACGGGAGAGCTGATCGAGCTCAAGAAAGCCTACATGGCGAATGCCAAGGAGATCTACTGCGTGGCCGACCATGCCAAGTTCGACCGCGCGGCCCTGCTTACGTTCGCCTCGCTGGACGATATTCAAACGATCATTACCGACGCCGGATTGGACATGGATACCGCGCGTCGATACGAGAGGGGTTCGCTGACCATTGAAAGGGCTATTTGATCTGACAGGACGCGTGGCAGTCGTGACGGGAGCGGGGCGCGGATTGGGACAAGCGATCTCGATCGGCCTCGCGGAAGCGGGCGCCGACGTGGTGCTCGTGACGAACCGCACCCCGGCCGAAGAGACGAAGAAGGCCGTCGAAGCTCACGGCCGCCGCGCCGCGATCGTGACCGCCGACGTGGGCGATCGCGAGCAGCTTCCGGGCATTATCGACCATACGATCGCCGAATTCGGCCGCATCGACATTCTGGTCAACAACGCCGGCATCATCCGCCGGACTCCGGCGGCAGAGCACTCCTATGCCGACTGGCAAGACGTGCTGGACGTCAACTTGAACTCCGTGTTCGTGCTGAGCCAGCTGGCGGGCCGCAAGATGATCGAGCAAGGCTCGGGCAAAATCATCAACATCGCTTCGATGCTCTCGTTCCAGGGCGGCGTCAACGTTCCCGGCTATACGGCGAGCAAGCATGCGGTAGCCGGCCTGACGAAGTCGTTCGCCAACGAATGGGCGCCGAAGGGCGTTCAAGTGAACGCCATCGCGCCGGGCTATATGGCGACCGACAACACCGAAGCGCTTCGCAACGACGAGAACCGCAGCCGCCAGATCCTGGAGAGAATTCCGGCCGGGCGCTGGGGACAGGACACGGACCTCGTCGGTCCGGCTATCTTCCTCGCGTCGAGCGCGTCGGATTACATGTCCGGCCACGTGCTGTGCGTGGACGGCGGCTGGATGACGCGTTAATCGGAATCGCGTTAAATGAAACGGCATTCTTCCTTGGCCATTCGGCCAACCGAGGAATGCCGTTTTTATGCCGCGGGAACGCTCGTCTGGTTCTTCTCCGCGCGGATATGGTAACATGAAGGAAAAATCGGCGGGGAGAAGAGATCAGCATGAGTCGAATCGTTGTCGTAGGCAGCATCAATATGGATATCGTCAATCAGGTGGAGAAATTCCCTTTGCCGGGAGAGACGATTCACGGCAAAGGCGTGGATTATTTGCCGGGGGGCAAAGGAGCGAATCAGGCGGTCGCGGCCGCTCTGGCGGGCGGACAAGTCGAGATGCTGGGAGCTGTCGGAGAGGATTCCTTCGCTCCGGCGCTGCTCGAGTCGCTCGGCCGGTACGGAGTCGGAACGAAGCATGTTCTCCGCAAGCCGGGAACGTCGGGGCTTGCCTTCATTACGGTGGCGGACAGCGGGGAGAATCAAATCATTCTGGCGGAAGGCAGCAACGGCCAAGTGCGCCCGGAGGATGCGGACGAATCCCTGCTCGCCGGAGCGCATGCGGTCATCCTGCAGAACGAGATTCCATGGGAGACGAATCTTCGCGTCATGCAGGCCTGCCGCCGGCTCGGCGGCGTTCGGCTGGTCTATAATCCGGCCCCGGTCCATCCGATTCCGGAGGAAGCTTACGGGCTTATCGACCTGCTCGTCGTCAACGAGACGGAGGCTGAAGGCCTGAGCGGCTTGCCGGTGACTAACGCGGAGGAAGCCTCCGCCGCGGCGGAAGAGCTCGTCCGCCGGGGAGCGGGCAGCGTTCTCGTGACGCTCGGCAGCAAGGGAGCGGTCTACTCGGACGCGGAAGGCGAGAGCCTGTTCGCGCCCGCTCGCAAGGTGCGCGCCGTCGATACGACGGCGGCGGGAGATACCTTCATCGGGGCGCTCGTCGCCGCCGGCTCGAACGGCATGCCGATCGCGGAGGCGATGAGCTTCGCGGCCGCGGCGGCCGCGATCGCCGTCACCCGGCCGGGAGCGCAGGCGTCTATTCCCAGCCGGGAAGAGATCGAAAGGTCGCTCGCGAAGAACGACTGATTTCGAGGACCTGCCTCAAGCGGGGCGTAGACGGGATCGGGGTTATTCCTTGTGCGCTCGCAGGGAGCGATGCTCGGCGCGTTCCCAGCGGCGAAGCATCGGATAAGGATCGAAAGCCCATTCGACCAAGCCGCGATCCCGGTAGACCCCGTAATGCAGATGAGGCGGGAATTTGCCCGACGTGCCGGGCTTGCCGTAACCGGAGTTGCCGACCCAGCCGATCGTTTGTCCGGGCTTCACGATGGAACCGACCTTCAGATTTTTCTCGAAGCCGCTAAGGTGCGCGTAGTAATGGTACAGGTTGTCGAGATCCCGAATGCCCACTCGCCACCCGCCGAACGGGTTCCAGCCCTTGACCTCGACGATTCCGTAGGTGGTGCTTCGTACCGGAACGCCGTGCCGGGCGAAGATATCGGTGCCTTCGTGGATTCTCGCTCCGCCCCAGCCGCGGCTGTTGCCCCACGTGCTTCGGTAAGCATAAACGGAACCGAGCGGAAGCGGGAAAACGTGCTGCGAGAGATCGAGCTTGTTAAAGGCGGAATAAATTTTCTCGAATTGCAGGATCCGCTGTACGGCCCGGGTATTCTGGTAATAATCCCATAGCCCGATCGCGAAGTCGTCGCCCGCGCTTCCTCCGATGCGAACGAGATGCGTCACGGTATACAGCAGGTCGATATCGTTCTCGCGGTCGGCCAGCCCATCCCCCGATCCGTCAAGGCCGATGCCGCCGAACACCCGGATGGAAGACGGGTTTTGGTCCGATTGGTCGGGGTTCAGGTAGCCTGCCCAGCGTTCCGGCGAGATGTAAATCCCCACGGTCGTTCGCTCGCTTAGAGGGCGAGTCTTCGGATGAGTGCGGGAGAGCATCGTTTCGTATCGGTCGATCGCGGCGACGGATTGCCAGGTAAGCCCCGTCAGAAACGCGATATGGTCATAAAGCTCTTGCAGCCTGCGATAATCCGTCGTTTCCGCGGGCGCGGCTCGCATCGGAGTCCCGGGCAGCAGAGCCGTCGCCAAGAGCCATCCGGCTGCGGCAAGAGTCAAGATTCGTTTGCATCGAACGCCTCTCCAATGTGGCCAGAACATCATGTAAGCGAGCCTCCCCATCTTGTGCTATGAGGTTTAGAGTTAGCAGAACATTGGTTTTTATGTGAAACCTGCTATAATAAGGTGACAGAAAACAGGGGGTATTGCGATGACATCGAACTCCAAGCCTAAGAAACCGGATTGGCTGCGAATCAAGCTGACGACTGGGGAGAACTACCAGGAGATCAAGGACATGATGAGGAGCAAAACTCTTCATACCGTCTGCGAAGAAGCTCGCTGTCCGAATATATATGAATGCTGGGCGAACCGCACGGCTACTTTTATGATTCTGGGCGATATTTGCACGCGGGCCTGCCGGTTCTGCGCGGTGAAGACCGGCCTGCCGACCGAACTCGACCTGGGCGAGCCGGAACGCGTGGCGGACGCCGCGGTTCAGATGAACCTGCGCCACTGCGTGGTGACTTCAGTCGCCCGCGACGACTTGAAGGACGGAGGCGCCTCTATCTTCGCGGAGACGATCAAGGCGATTCGCCGCAAGCTGCCGTTCTGCAGCGTGGAAGTGCTCATTCCCGACTTCCTCGGCAACTGGGACGCCCTGAAGGTCGTCATGGACGCCAAGCCGGACATCCTTAATCACAACGTCGAGACGGTCGAGAGGCTGTCCAACCGGGTACGCGCCAAGGCGAAGTACCATCGCACCTTGGAGCTGCTGCGCAGAGCCAAGGAGATGCAGCCGAACATTCCGACCAAGTCCTCCATCATGCTCGGACTCGGCGAGACGATCGAGGAGGTCCATCGCACGATGGATGATCTCCGAGCCGTCGACTGCAACATTCTGACGCTCGGACAATACCTTCAGCCTTCGTCTTCGCATATCAAGATCGAGCGTTACGTCCATCCGGACGAATTCGCCCAATTGAAGCTCGACGGATTGGCCAAGGGCTTCTCCCACGTGGAATCGGCCCCGCTCGTCAGAAGCTCGTACCATGCGCACGAGCAAGTCCAATCGGCCGCGGCTAACGTCGTTCATTCTTGATCTTCGATCGAGTATCGTCATAACGGAGTTTATCCGGCATCATTTTAATCGTACCTTAGCGGGCATTCGAGAGGAGAACCATTCGTGATCTACATGGCAGGCGGAATCGCGTACGCGCTCGTGCACGACTACAAGAACGGGTGGAACCCCGAAGCGTTCCGCGAACGGTTCAGCGAGGTGCTGGAGCGGTACGACTACGTCGTCGGAGACTGGGGCTACAATCAGCTTCGGCTGAAGGGCTTCTTCCGGGAGCCGCAGCCCAAGGGCTCCAGGGATGCGGTCATCACGAGCTTGATCGATTATATTAACGAATATTGCAATTTCGGCTGCGCGTACTTCGTGCTGGAGAAGCTCGATCCGAGCTCCATCCCCGAAGACGCTGTCATCTTCGCGAGCCCGACGCCGGCCGAACCGGCTGCGGGGGAGGCGGAACCGACGGAAGCGGGCGAAGCGCCCGCCGCCGCGTCGGCGGCGAATCCGTCCGGGCCGCTGCTGCGCTGGCCGCTGAAGGAACGGCCGGGCGGACGCGTGCCGGGGACAAGCCCGTCGGCCGTTGCCCGGGCCGTATCCGAAGGCGCGGAACGCCGCGCGGCCGCCGCTCAGGCGAACGCGGCCGCCCGGTCGGATTCGTCCTTCGGGCGAGGCTACTCCGACGGCTACGGCGGCAATCGCTCGAAGTCCGGGGGAGCGGACTCCCAAGGGCGAGAGCGCCGCTCCGGCGGCAATCAGGGGCATCACAACGGCCCTCGCCCAGGGGGCGGAGGCTCCGATCGGCGTCATAGCGGACAAGACCGCAAGCAAGGCGGCGGAGGAGGCGGCGGAGGCGGAGGCCATCGCCATTCGAACGCTCACCACTCTTCGCCTTCCAAGGACAACCCCGATCGCCATAACGGCTCGGGAGCGGAAGGGGAGAACTCCTCCCGTTCGTCCGGCGGCGGAGGCCGCTGGGCCGGCAAGAACCGGCGCCGCGGAGGCTTCCACGGCAAGCCGAACCGTCCGCGCCAGGAAGGCGCGCCTCGCGGCGGCGGAGGCCATCGCTCGGATAACGGCGCCGGACATACGGGCGGCGAACGAACGTAACGCAGCATAACGATAAAAGCTGTTCCTAAGCAAGCGCTCGCTTGCTCCGGGAACAGCTTTTTATTCGATACGGGCTTTGTGATGTAACGGAAATAATGGCCCTTATTTTGGCACGGATGCCCAACTTTGAATCTAACGGTTCTTAGCGACGTTATTTGTTGAATTTCAACTCCTAACAAGGGGAAATTCCAGAATAAGGTCTCACACTTCCGTTAGGTTATAAATTGGCCTTTTTTCCGGCAATTAAGGTCTCTCGCTTCCGTTAAATTAAGGAGGGAACGATCCGGGAGGAGCGTCGCAGGCCCGGGCCCTTTCAGCCATTCGTCCCCTCGCAATCTCCTTGTCTCCCTTTCGTTACCTCGGCCGTTTCTTGGCGGGGCCCTTGTCGTTCTCGTCGAAGCCGATGAACGCGTCGCGAACCCGGTTCCAGAACGGGAAGGGACGATACCTGGCGAAATGGACTTTCTCCTCGGCGACCGAGCAGACGATCGAACGAACCTCCCGGAATTGCAGGACGAGGTGGTCGATGCCGACGGCGAGCGGCTCGTCGGGATCGGTCACGATGTCGCAATGATGATGCTTCGGCAGAATAAAGGAGGAGCCCAGCGTCCGGTAGACCCGGTTGTTGATCGAGGCGATCTCGGCGATCTGCATCGCTTCCAGGTGGGGGTGGAGGATGGCCCCGTTGACGCTCTTGTTGTAGCCGGTACTCCCCGACGGGGTGGATACGACGATGCCGTCGCCGCGGAACATCTCGAACGGCTCGTCATTGATATTAAGCTGGGCGACAAGCGTTCCCTCGACGCTCTTGAGCGTGAATTCGTTAAGGGCGAGATAAGAGGAGGTTCCTCCATCCGTGGAGATCTCCACCTTAAGCAACGGATAGCTGACGGTCGTCGGAGTCGTGGCGGACATGAGCTCGACAAGCTCGTTCAGCTCGTTCTTTTTCCAATCCGCATAGAAGCCGAGATGGCCGGTATGGACGCCGACGAAGCTGATCTTGCCGACTTGGTCCCGATACCGATGGAACGCTTGAAGAAGCGTCCCGTCTCCGCCGATGGACAGGACGATCCGGGGGGACTTGTCGTCGCGAATCAGGCCGCGCGCGTCGGCCATTTCGTGGAATTGATCCGCCAGCTCCCGGCTCAGCCGGTCTCCGCGGTCAAGCAATGCGTATTTCAAAGGCTCCAAGAGAGTGCTCCTTCCCGAGTCCGTGAAACTTTCTTTGATCAGGGTGCTAGTACGATCATAAACAATAAATACGGGGAAAACAATCCTGATCAAGTCCCGTTTCGGCTTCGGGGTTCATGGCTTAACCGCCGTATAGATACGGCCAAAGCAGATAAACGAGCAGAACGGCCAAAACCCCATGGATGAGGCGCGCTCTTAGAAAAGGAACATATCTCCAGCTCGTCCGGCTCATGAGTCCCGCCACTTGCGCGTGTACCGACAATCCGGCCCAGGAGAGAACGAAGGCGGCCGCCGCCACCTGGTCGATCAGAGGAGGCGAGGAAGCCGCGGCGCTGGACAGGGAGCCGGCATCGGCGGCGGCGTTCGCGCCGAGCGTGACCTCGAACGTCCCTCTGACGATGGAATCCGCCAGATGAGGGGATAGCCCGAGAAGCGGCATCAGCCAAGCGAGCAGGTCTCGAAGGCCGGTGAGGAGGCCGCTGTGCAGAAGGAGCTCCAACGTCGCTGAGAAGAAGACGACCAGCCCGCCCACGACGATCATCAGCTGGATGGAAGACCGAAGGGATTGCTGCAGCATGATCGAGAACGGACGGCCGTCTGCCGCTCTGGCCTGCCGCATGGCGGCGAACGCCCTGGCCATGATTCCGCCTGTCGGCTTGCCTTTCCGGTTCTTTCGGCTTTTCCCGTCGGTCGGAAGCTCCTCGGACCCATCGACGTCCTTGCGAGAGCCCGTCCAACGAAGCATAAATCCCAGCAGCATCGCTCCTCCATAATGCGCGGCTGCCAGAACCGGAACGATGTCGGAACGGCCGAAGAAGCCGATGCAGACGGCGCCGATAAGGAAGATCGGGTCGGAGGAGGTGGTCATCGCGACGAGACGCTCTCCTTCGCTGCGATTGACGAGTTTCTCCTCCATAAGGCGGGAAGTCAGCTTCGCGCCGACCGGATAGCCGGATGCGAAGCCCATGGCCACGACGAAGCCGCCGACGCCGGGGATGCGGAAGAGAGGCCGCATCAAGGGGTCGAGCAGCGTGCCGGTCAGGTGGACGATTCCGAGCCCGAGCAGCAGTTCGGATAGGACGAAGAAAGGAAACAAGGCAGGGAACAGAACGTCCCACCAGACGGCGAGCCCTTTAAGGGAAGCGGCCAGCGCGACTTGGGGCATGTGTAGCGTCAGAGAACCGAGCAGAAGAACGACTGAGGCGATCAAGAAGGCGGCCAGCAGGCCGTTCAGGCGGCCGGAGCCTTTGGCGATGACGGTGCGCTGCAAACCCGTTCCCTCCCTCATAGGCTTGACCCGCGAGGGGCTCTTGTCCACTATATGCAAACGGATAATCGCATATTTCCATTAAATATCATGTAACCGTTTGCAAATTTCGAGTCGCGCCGTCTTTCATTCTGTGATACAATAAACACAGTATCGGCGAGCCAGACGGACTTCCTAGATTCCCCGAGCGGAGTGATGCAGTATGACAGGAATAGCGGCCGGCTTTCTCGTTTGCGCATTCGTATTTGTCATCCGAGAGTCGTTGACTCCAACGAATAGAAAAGATTTCTGAGACTTTGGTCCTATGTTCCCGCGCCATCGAATCGAGACTTTCCTCATCGTCCTTTAGGGCGATTTTTTTATTGGCTAATGGAGATATGTTCCTTGTCGATTATGTTATAATGGGATGAAAATAAGGATGAAAGTCCTGCGCGATATGGATATTTAGGAGGGTTGCCACCTATGAGCTATACGACTATCTACGAAGCAGCCGGCGGAGCTCCGGCGATCCGCGAAATCGTCGAACGATTCTACCCGAAGGTTCAGGCGCATCCTTTGCTGGCGCCTCTATTCCCGGCCGATATTCGTCCGGTTCAGGAGAAGCAATACGAATTCCTGACCCAGTTCTTCGGCGGTCCAAGCCTTTATTCGGACAAGCATGGCCATCCGATGATGAGAGGGCGGCATTTGCCTTTCCCGATTACGACGGAGCGCGCCGAAGCTTGGCTCGATTGCATGAGAAGAGCGCTCGCGGAGACCGACTTGACGCCGGAACTGCAGGAGATCATTCTGGATCGGCTATCGGGTCCCGCCCATCATTTCGTTAACTCCTAGATCGCGTTCATATACCCCTGTCCGCCGGAGGACAGATTCGGAGGGAAACATCATGGACCCCTTATATGCATCCAAGATTACTTGCTCTTGCTGCGAAGCGACGTTCCAGACCTCGCGGGTTCGGCCCAGCTTCAAGAAAGCGCTCAGGACGGATACGGATTTCTGCTGCTACTTCGGGGAAGTCAACCCGGATTACTACGTCGTGAGAATCTGCCCTTATTGCGGCTTCGCTTCGACGGAGAATTTCAAGCCGAAGCTTCTGGAGCGGGAGAAGCGGGCGTATCTGGACAAAATCGGCACCCACTGGGTTCGCCGCGACTACGGCGGACAGAGAACGGCGGAGGTCGCGCTGGAGACCTACAAGCTTGCTTTGCTTACCGCGCAGACGGTCAAGGAGAGCGACCGGATTATCGCGGGCCTACTTCACCATATTGCCTGGCTTTATCGGTATGACGGCAACAAGGCGATGGAGGACAAGTTCCTCGGCTTCGCTCTGGAAGCCTACGTGGACGTGTACAAGAGCGAGACGATTTCCTACAACAACGCCCGTCTGCTCTATCTGATCGGGGAGCTGTACCGCAGGCTTGGGAATTATAACGAGGCGGTTCGTTGGTTCTCGAGGGTTATTCACGATAAGCGCATTACCGACAGCTCCATGATTCGCGCTTCCCGCGAGCAGTGGATGGTTATTCGCGAGGATATGACCCGCAGCGGACAGGAGCTGCCGGAAGAGATGAAGCTAAGCGGAGCGTAAGCACCGCGATAAGCCGATTGACGCCGAAAGGGCGGCTAGGGAGCATGGCTCCCTGCCGCCCTTTTCGATATTCTCGTTTACCGCTAAGCCGGCTGAATCCGGGGGAGATGGTCTATCGCCGTTTCAAGGCGCGGTCCGCCATCAAGTAGTCCGAATCGGCGTCGACCAGCTGAATTCTCGTCCGGCAGCAAGGGAATACGATCGCCATCTTGCGCCGTCCCCCTCGCAATTCCGAGACGTCTTCCGGCTTAAGGGGGAGCGGCACGTGATCTTGTCCGCAGAAAGGGCAATGGGTGGCGAATACTTCGTTCATCTGGATATCATAAGGCAGGCTGTTCTGCAACGGGATCAAGCTCAATACCTCCGATCTGCTGATTGCTATAACGATACAACAGTTGTTCCCGCCTTCGCAATGTTGTAGCATTAGGTGCGAAAGGAACTTTTTCCCGAAATCACAATAGAAGGGTTGGATACATACATGAATACGCCGTCGTTGACCTGGGATTTGGAGGTTCTGTTCCCGGGCGGATCGGAATCCAAGGCGTTCGCTGCCTTCATGGAAGAGAGCGACAAGCTGGTGCAGGAGCTGCTTCAAGAGCTTAAACGATCGGTCGGCGCCGCGGACGAAGAGCAGCTTGCGGGCTGGACCGGCAGGCTTCAGGAAGCGAATCTGCGCATTCGCCAAGCCGATTCCTTCACCGCGTGCCTGACGTCGCAGAACACGGACGACAAGCGGGCAGCCGCGTGGACGGAGAAGGTACAGACGTTATCCTCCCGTTATTCGCAGGCTTCGAATCTGTTCGACGTGAAGCTGTCCGAGCTGCCGGACGACCGTTGGGAGAAGTGGGTAACGGCGGAAGAAAGGAAGGAGATCTCCTTCCTGCTGAACGAGCGGAGAGAAGCGGTTCGCGAGAAGCTGCCTCCGGAGCTGGAGGGCCTCGCAAGCGAGCTGGCCATCAACGGCTATCACGGCTGGGGAGATCATTATTCCCTCATCGTCAGCCGGATCGGCATTCCTTGGGAGGAGAACGGCGAGGCCAAGAAGCTGTCGGTCGGGCAAGCCTCCAACAAGCTGAGCCATCCGAGCCAAGAGGTGCGCGACAGGATGGCGGCCCGCTGGGAGGAAGCGTGGACCGAGCAGGAGGATCTGGCGGCGGACGTGCTGAACCGGCTGTCGGGCTTCCGCCTGAAGCTGTACGGCAAGCGCGGCTGGGACAGCGTATTGCAAGAGCCGCTGCGAATCAACCGGATGAGCAGGGAGACGCTCGAATCGATGTGGGCCGCGGTAGAGGGAAGCATCGAACCGTTGCAAAAGTACCTGTCGGTCAAAGCCGGTCTATTGGGCAAAGAAAAGCTGGGCTGGCACGATGTCGGAGCGCCGGTCGGCAAGCAAGGCGAGTCGATCGCTTACGGCGAGGCGGCCAAGCTAATCTACGAAGCGTTCTCCCAATTCTCCCCGTCGATGGCCGGATTGGCGGAGCGGGCCTTCGCCGAGCGTTGGATCGAAGTGGAGGATCGCGCGGGCAAGCGTCCGGGCGGGTTCTGCACGGACTTCCCGATCAATCGCCAGACGCGGATCTTCATGACGTATTCGGGCACGATGGACAACGTCTCCACCCTTGCCCATGAGTTGGGTCACGCCTATCACAGCTCGCTGGTCGACGGGCTGGCGCCGTTCGCGCAGGATTACGCGATGAACGTGGCCGAGACCGCGTCCACCTTCGCGGAAGCGATCGTCAGCGACGCGCTGCTGCGCAAGGCGGACGGCGCCGCGGAGAAGCTGGCGCTGCTGAACGTCAGGCTGGAGAGCGCCGTCGCGTTCTGCATGAACATTCGCGCGCGCTTCCTGTTCGAAACTCGGTTCTACGAGAAGCGCAAGGAAGGAATGCTTGAAGCGGAGCAGATCAAGCAGCTGATGATCGAGGCGCAGAAGGAAGCGTACGGCGACTCTCTGGAATCGTGGCATCCGACGTTCTGGGCTTCGAAGCTTCACTTCTACATTACGGACGTCCCGTTCTACAACTTCCCGTACAGCTTCGGCTACCTGTTCAGCACGGGCATCCTGGCCGCGGCCGAGAAGGAAGGCCCTTCGTTCAACGAGCGTTACGACGCGCTGCTGAAGGATACGGCCGTCATGACCGTGGAGGATCTGGCCCGCAAGCATCTGGGCGTCGACCTGACCAAGCCGGACTTCTGGGAAGCTGCCGTTGCCAAGGCCGTTTCCGATGTCGAGCTGTTCGCGAAATACGCGGTGGAAATATCGTAAAATACGATTCCTTAATTTCCGATTGTGGAATATCCGCCGGCGCATTATAATAGCGTTAAATAGGTCGTGAAGAACACGCCGCTCCTTCGCAGGAAGAGCCTAATCTACGGATTGGGCCCCTGCGGACGGGCGGCTTTTTGTATCTCGCGCAACGGCGACAAATTTAGACATTTCTCATTGCCAATTCATAGATATTACCATATAATTCATATATAGATTATATAAGTAAAATTTATCATAATACTCAGGAAGAGGGGAATATGGATGTCGCAAGAGATGGTTCCTTTGGCCCGGCAGGTAGATGTCGCTCTTCGCAAGCTCGAGGAGGAATTGCGCGGGTTGTCCGCCGGCACGATCGTCCTGCAGATTCGCAATGACGCGATCGGCAAGTTTGGAATTCGGCACTTGCCGCTCGATTGCGAGGAGCGAAGCGCGCCCGGACAGAAGCAAGCGGGGATGAGCGCGGCTCAGGTAGACTCGCTGAGGCGAATGGCCGTGGAAGCCCTTGCCCATAAGAGAAGCTGGACGCATGGCGAAATCTCCTACGACTTCGTCTTGCGGCAAGGCAAGGTCTACCTGAGCGTACAATTCGAATCCAACTACAATATGGCGAATAAAGCCGTGTAATATCAACGGTTATTGCCCTCTCCATACTCACTTGACCACAATTTGACCACAATCGACCAAAATCAGAAGTTGATCGATGCTCCCAACTGATCTGAAAGCGCCTCTTGCATATTGGGCAGGACGTGCGTATAGGTGTTAAGCGTGGTGCTTGTTTTGGCATGTCCAAGTCGCTCAGAGACAGCTTTGATCGCCTGACCAAGACCAAACGGCGGAGGCGAAAGCAGGTAAGTGGCGTGAGTGTGCCGGAGGTCGTGCGGCGTGATTAGCGGCAAACCGGTATTCGTTATATCTGTTTTCATGATTTGATTTATAACGGAATTGTACATCAGGTCGTGTTTCACACCTTGAATCACTGTGTTCAGTCCATTTGGTTGCTGGGCGACTTTATATTCGCGAAGGTAGTTCACAACATAGTCGGGAATCGTAATGGTTCTTCTGGACGCATCATTCTTAGGTGAATTTTTAATATGGATTCCTTTCTGTTTTGTCCACGCCACTGTTTGTTCAACCCGAATCGTCTTTTTCTTAAAGTTGATATGCTCCCAGGTCAAGGCTGTTATTTCCCCCGGCCGCATACCAGTCATGAGCGCAATCAAATAGAAAGGGTATAGCCTGCTCTTCTTGGTATTTTTCAGGAAATGCTCGAACTGCTGCTTTGTCCACACAGTGAACTTCTCTGGTTTGTATCGCGGTTTGCTCGCCATGGGAACAACATTCCTTGCAACATACCCCCATTCAACGGCTTTGTTCAACGTCTGATTCAGTAACCGCATTATATTTCCAATTGTCCCCGCGTTGAGATCCTCGCCAATCAAATAATTGATAAAACTTTGTACCTGTAAGGGTGTCAACTTTTTCAGTTTTAATTTGCCGAGTTCCGGAACGATATGACGGTCCATAATCGCGAGCTTCTGCTCATAAGTTGCTGCTTCAATTTCATGGATCAAGGTATTTTCCAAATACTTACCCATGAAGCTCTGAATTGTTTCATCCTTCGCTTCCGCAGATAGTAGCCCAGTTTCATATTGCATTTTCAGTTTAGCCGCAGCTGCTTCGGCTTCTGGCTTTGTCGCGAATCCCCCTTCACTGGGTTGAATGCGTTCTCCGGTAGTTGGATCGGTAACGCTGATCCGAAACTCCCATGTTGCTCCGCATGAGCATTTTTTTTTATTTTTGCATTTACATCCACGCTTGCGAAAGGAAGCCATTACCTTCACCTCCCACAATATTAGAATATATGTTCGGTTCGATAGGTGCTTAAACCCACGAACAAGGAACCATGTTTAGAAATAGAATCTAGACATTTCTTCTGGAACATTATTTCTTCTTAACATTTCTACTATGGATTCACCTCGACTAGGCGAGTCGCCGGAGGTCAAAAGTCGAACTGCAAACTTATTCGCTTGCCGTTCGAATTTGCCTACGTTGAAGAGTGAATGATCATCGAGCCAGAAACGATTAAGTCCCGGATGAAGACGATCATGACCAAGTTCATGGGCACATACAAAGCGCTGCCATTCCTCGGATAGATCCTCATGGACGACGATAAAGCGACGTCGTAGCTTGCGGAAATAAAGCCCTTTGATGTTATCCCCCAAGTCGGCGTAACGGATGTTAATGTTTAACCCCTCAGCTATTACGAAGGGGTTATTTGTCTTATATCGTCTGACAAACTTCTGGATGATCTTATCCATGGCGTCACCTATTTGTCGTCGCTTGGATTCTTTTTGCGCTTATTCATTTGTTTAGCTTCCCAGAACAATCCGGTTAGCACGTCCATCACACGCTGCTTATCTTCCTGAGTGAGTGGAACTCCATCAAACATGATTTCAGTATCTTCCTCAAGAAGTTTTTTGAAATCTCGTTCATCCTTTTTCGTGGCCCAAGTCGGAATAGGAGAATTGCTAGTTTGCGACCCTACGAAAACTTCAATTCCAACGCCAAAATAGTCAGCGATTTTTTGGAGTTTGTCTTGCTTTGGGGTGTATTTTCCCTGCTTCCAACTCGTAAGCGTTGCGGTAGTAATGCCGGTCGCTTTAGAAACCCGGTACGGTGTGACTTTATGCTCGCGCAACAATCGTTCAAATGTTTCATAGGCGTCAGACATTAGTAATCATCAGTCCCTAAAAAATAGAATAGAAATCTGAGCTATTACTGTTGACTGACTTAGAAACCTATGCTAGTATACAAACATAGCTTAGATTTCTGAGCTATACAACAGAATAACTTAGGTTGCTTATATAACTTAGTTGGCCCTTTGATTATATAAGAAACCTTAGTTATCTGTCAACATTTGTTATAAGAAATGAGGTGGTGATGGTGTACGAAAAGTTCCAGCAATTGTTGAATGAGTCGCAGAAGACTCCTTATCGGGTTTCTAAAGAAACCGGAATTTCCACTGCGACACTGTCGAACTGGAAGCATGGGAATTATACCCCGAAGCAAAACAAGCTAAAAGTTCTAGCTGACTATTTCGGAGTTTCTGTTGATTATTTTGTCAGCTAGAAAGGAGTGATTGAACTTGATCGCGATTCAAATTGATGAAGCAGAAGTTAAACAACTAGCTCGACAACGGATCGCGGAACTCGTCACTGAGGTAGACGCTGAACTCGTATTTTGGGATGCAACGGAACTAAAGAGGCGTACCTGTATGAGTTGGAATTTTATTCAGGAGCAATTTTTCTTCGATCCTCGTTTTCCTAAAAGCAAGATTGGTTCTAAGTGGTACTTCCCGGCAAGGGAGACAAGGAAGTTCTTGGAGATGTGGCTTGACGAACAGAAATGAAAGGAGCTAAACCATGACTGTAATCACCGGAACACCCATCCGCCAGGATGCGGAAAGTTTCACGGTCCAAGAGGGCGACGCGGTCGCAACATACAACCGCCGCTACTATCGCTTAGACACCAGGCCCGAGGCTGAGCCAATCGTGACTCGCCTGGAGCGCCAGCTTCCGATCGAGCTGATCGGGTCGCGGGAGCAATTCGCGTCACCAGCAGGTAGAGCTACAAGATGCTGACCTTCATCAGCGGGTTGTTCGTCGGAGCAATGATAGGCGTCGCAATCTTAGTTATTCTGACCAGCGCCAAGCAGGCAGACAAGTACATGAGGGGAGGTGAGACAAGCGATGGGAGAAGCGAGACGCCGCAAACTGGCCGGGAACACCGCGCCGAGTAAGCAATGGCAAGCCGACAAGGCGGCCAAGAAGCATGAGAAGAAGCTGGAAAGCGAAAGACGCGCGCAGAACAGAGCCATGAATCCGGCCCTGAGATGAAGGGAGCTGCAGGTATGAATCAGCCGTGGAGACAGGAACCGATGTGGGTTCAGCGAAACGAAGCCGGCATCATCATCGCGGTTCAGGACAAGCCGCCGAAGTGGACCGAGTTGGCCCAAGAATGGAAAAGGCCCAATCACGGGGTAGGAGCCGTGAAGGGCCAGCGCAAAGCAAAATGAACATATTCAGCCCCATCATACCGCATCGCGGCTTTAGGGGCAAGGGGGACTTATTTTGAAGGCTACTGGAATCACTCGTAAAGTGGACGAGCTCGGCCGCATTGTGCTGCCGAAGGAACTTCGCAGGACGATGGGCATTAACGAAAAAGATCCGATCGAGATCTTCGTGCACGGGGAGACGATCGTTCTCCGGAAGTACGCGCCGGGCTGCACATTCTGCGGCAATGAGGCTGACGTTCAAATTCATTTTAATAAGCCGATCTGTAGCAAGTGCGTTCAGGATATCGGTCGGAAGGCGCGAGCATGACGGCAGCCGCGGCTATCAACAATGTGCAGTTCAAGACGGCCGCGATCCTTTTCGGCGGAATTGGCGGGGAGTCCTCCGGACTCCTCGAGTCGATGCAAGAATACGGCGGCAAGGTCTACAAGTTCAAGATTCTCTGCTCGATTGATAGTGACCCAATCGCCTGCCATAACCATGACTTGATCACTGGTGGGCAGACGTCGGTTGTCATGGACCTGTTCCGCCGTTGGCAATACAAGGCATGGCACGGCCATGAGCCGCCGGCGGAATGGCGGGAGATGACGACGTGGGATATCTGGCAGGCGTTCAAAGAGCAAGTGCCGTTCTTCTTGTTTACCTCACCGCCCTGTAAGGGGCTAAGCGGACTACTCCCGCAAGCCACGTCAGAAAGTGACAAGTACCAGGCATTGAACTACTTGACCATCAGTGGCCTCGAATTATCGCTGGAGGCGTGCGTCGAGTTCGGTGGCGCTATACCTGCAATCATCCAGTTGGAGAACGTCCCGCGCATTACGAGCCGGGGGAAGCCGTTGTTGCAAAAGATCAAGAAATTGCTGAAGAAATTCGGTTACGAGGTCAGCATCCGCGCGGACCACAATCTTGGTGAGATCGGCGGGCTCGGCCAGAATCGCGTTCGTTTTCTAATCATGGCTCGCGATCCGAAACAAATCCCGAACTTCATCTATTATCCCGAGAAGAAGCCGCTGCGAACGATCGGCGACGTGCTCGGCCCGCTGCCGGCGCCGGGAGACACAGAGGCAGGCGGCCCGTTGAACAAACTGCCGAAACTCCACTGGAAGACTTGGATGCGACTTGCGCTCATCCCGGCGGGTGGGGACTGGCGAGACCTTAACAAGGTGGACTATCAGAATCTGCGCGTTGTTCACGAGCCGCGAGCGGGCGCTTACGGCGTGGCCGAGTGGAACAAAGCATGTGGGGCGGTCACCAGTACGGCCGGCCCCGGGCGGAGCAACGGAGTATCGGCGGTCGCCGACCCGCGGCTCCGACTCGGTGAGCGCGGCAAGACTAACATCCTGCGGGTTCAGCCAGCGGGTCGGACAGGCATGTGTGTGACGGGCGTTCCCGGGCCTTTTCAGGGCGGCGCATGCATCGCGGACCCGGAGCTTTCGGAGCGGCCCGGCCGACATCCGGCGCAATATCGGATTGTTCACGTAGACGAGACGGCGCCATGCGTCACTGGCTCGCGGATAGGGAGCGGTGGAATCGCCATCGCCGATCCTCGAGTCGGGACTTCACTCATGCCGGATAGCTATGGCATACAGGATTGGGATGCGGCTGCAAAAACGGTTCGTTCCGCCAACCGTATCATGCAATCGGCCGGCAGCGTAGCCGATCCTCGAATTGCCGAACGCCTCGGACGCTATACGGATAAGTTCCGGATGCAGTCCGCGGACGTCCCTGCTGCAACGGTAACGGGTGTTACTGATGTGCAGAGTGGAGCTCAACTCATTGCCGACCCTTCCTATAAGTGCTCACCGCGCGCCGACACCTTAGGGGTGCAGGAGTGGGAAAGCGCTGCGAAGACCGTGATCGGCAGCGCGGATGTGCATGCAGGGGCTGCAGCGGTCGCCGACCCCCGACCAATCCCGGCGGACAACGATCGCGGTGTCTGGATTATTCGAACGTTGGACGGCACATGGCACCGCCCACTGACTACGTTTGAGCTTGCCATGTTGCAGAGCTTCCCGCAGTACCTACCTGACGGGCGGCCGTTCCAACTTGAAGGGTGCTCTGATGCCAAGGCCCGCGAATACATCGGCAATGCTGTACCGCGTGACGCTGCCGAACAAATGGGCAACGTGATTCTACTGGCAGGAGCAATGGCGGAAGCGCAGGAAACTTTCAGGCTGAGCTGGGACGAGGTTTGGGTAGCGCCAGCTGAAATGCAATGGCCGGAAGTGGTTCATTGAACGACGTAAAGTTACTCCTTAAATCTGATGTGGTCCGTCTTCATGACGGCCGACAGGTCGAAGTTATCGACACATGGGGCGTCGCGCGAAATCACGCCAAGGTGAGGGACGCGAGCGGTGAAGCGTCGCTGATCATTGCCGAGAACGACGTCGAATCTATCATCCGGCGCCCCGCCATTAGGAAGCCTAATCATAGTTTCTGAGAGGAGATCCGACGTGATCAAAATCAATAAATTGGAGATCGAGAACGTCAAGCGCGTCAAGGCGGTTAAGGTCGAGCCGGCGCAGTCCGGCCTGACCGTTGTTGGTGGGAAGAACAAGCAAGGGAAATCTAGCATTTTGGACGCCATCGCTTGGGCGCTTGGCGGGAACAAGTATCGTCCATCTCAGCCGGAGCGAACCGGCTCCGCGGTGCCTCCCTACCTCCACCTGGTTCTGTCCAACGGCCTAATCGTCGAGCGGAAGGGCAAGAATTCGGACCTCAAGGTCATCGACCCGAACGGACAGAAGGGTGGCCAGCAGCTTCTCGACAGCTTCGTAGAAGAGCTCGCGATCGACCTGCCAAAATTCATGAACGCCAGCTCCAAGGAGAAGGCGAACATCCTGCTCCGAATCATCGGCGTCGGCCAGCAGCTCGCAGAGCTGGAGCTGAAAGAGAACGACGTCTACAACCGCCGGCATGCCATCGGCCAGATCGCGGACCAAAAAGCCAAGTTCGCCAAGGAACAACCGTACCATCCGGACGCGCCGAAAGAGCCGGTCTCCGCGTCGGAACTTATCCGACAGCAGCAAGAGATCCTCGCCCGAAACGGTGAGAATCAGCGCAAGCGGCAGCGCGTGACGCAGATTCAGGCAGCCCATGCTCAGCAGTACCAAGAAATCGAACGGTTGAGGGCTCTGCTTGATGAAGCTAACTCTAAGTATGAGATTCTCTCGGCCGATCTAGCGACCGCCAAGAAAGACGCTATCGACCTGCATGACGAATCGACCGCGGAGCTCGAGGCCAACATCCGGCAAATCGACGAGATTAACCGGAAAGTCCGCGCGAACCTGGACAAGGACAAGGCCGAGACGGACGCCAACGAATACCGCCAGCAATACGACGTGCTGACTACCGAGATCAATGCCGTCCGTCAGCAAAAGACGGATCTTCTGACCAATGCGAACCTGCCGCTCCCGGGACTGTCTGTCGAGGACGGCGAGCTGACGTACAACGGACAGCGTTGGGACAACATGAGCGGCGCCGAGCAGCTCAAGGTCTCCACGGCCATCGTCCGGAGGCTCAAGCCGAATTGCGGGTTTATCTTGTTGGACAAGCTCGAGCAGATGGACCTCGATACGCTGAAGGAGTTCGGGGAGTGGCTGGAACAAGAAGGGCTGCAGGCGATCGCGACGCGCGTCAGCACCGGCGAGGAGTGTTCGATCATCATCGAGGACGGCTACGTTGCCGGCCAGGAAGGCATTCAGATTCAGCAGCCGCCGGGCGAAATCGACCCAGGCCCAACGTGGGGCGGCTCGACAACATGGAAAGCAGGTGAATTCTGATGCAAGTCATCAGCGGCAAGGTTCAGAAAGCGAAGAAGGTCGTCATCTACGGCCCAGAAGGAGTCGGGAAGTCTTCGCTTGCTGCCCGGTTCCCGCGGCCAATCTTCATCGATACGGAAGGCTCGACGACGGAAATGGACGTTGAGCGGCTCGCGAAGCCGTCCAGTTGGGAATTGATGCGACAACAAGTTGAATGGGTTAAGGCACAGGGAAGCAGCCGGTACAGGTCGCTCGTCATCGACACGATCGACTGGGCGGAAATGCTTTGCATGGATAGCGTCTGCGCGAAGCACGGCAAGAACGGAATCGAGGACTTCGGCTATGGCAACGGCTACGTTTACACGAAAGAGGAGTTCGGTCGCTTCCTAAACTTCTTGAGCGACGTCGTCGAAGCCGGCATTCACGTCATCCTCGTGGCGCATGCACAGATCATCAAATTCGAGCAGCCGGATGAGATGGGGGCTTATGACCGATACCAGCTCAAACTCGGGAAGAAGACCAGCAGCCAGACCGCGCCACTCGTCAAAGAATGGGCTGACATGGTCCTTTTCATCAACTACAAAACGTTCAGCGTGGCGGCCGATCAGAAGGGAACAAAGCATAAGGGACAGGGCGGCCAGCGAACGGTATTCGCGACGCATCATCCGGCATGGGACGCGAAAAACCGTCACGGGCTCCCGGACGAGTTTCCTCTGGACTATTCATATATCGCCCATATCTTCGCTGGAAATACCGCGAGCGCTCCAACTTCCCCGCCGCCTGCAGCGAAAACTGCGCCGCCAGCATCACCACCAGTTCCGCCACCGCCTGTAGAGACCCGTGCGGAGCAAGCTCCACCGACGACGACAACGTCGCCAGAGACGGGGGCTGGATTGAATCCGCACATCCCGCAGGCGTTGCGTGATCTGATGATTCAGCACGGCGTCCAAGAATTCGAGATTCAGGGTGTCGTTGGAAAGAAGGGATACTATCCATCTGATACGCCGATCGCGAATTACGATCCCGGCTTCATTCATGGGGTACTTGTCGGCGGGTGGCAGCAAGTCTTCGGCATGATTCAAGAAGCGAGAAATAGCATTCCATTTTCTACTAACTAAAGGAGGGCTCATACATGAGTAACCAACAAGAACGCGAATTAGGCTGGGACGACACAATCCAAAAGGACGGCGGTGGCGATTTCGTCGTCCTTCCGTCAGGCGAATACAACTTCACGGTTAAGAAATTCGAACGTGGCCGCTTCGCCGGAAGCGAGAAGATGCCGGCTTGCAATCAGGCCAAACTGGAATTGGCCGTCCACTCCCCGGAACATGGGGACGTCACCATCAGTCATACCCTTCTGCTCCATACGAAGACGGAGGGCTTCCTGTCCAACTTCTTCGCCGGCATTGGTCAAAAGCGGAAAGGTGAGCCGCTTCGCATGAACTGGAACGCAGTCACCGGCGCACGCGGTCGCCTGAAGCTGGGGATTAGGACGTACAAGGACAAGGAAGGCCAGGAACGTCAAGGCAATGAGGTCAAGACCTTCATCGCAGCCGAAGAGGTTCACCCGGGAGCTCAGCAGCAACCACCGTTTCCACCAGCTCAACAAGGTGGGAACTGGAACGTCGGACAACAAGGCGGAAACTGGAACGCTGGGCAGCAAAATGGGAATTGGAACGCTGGACAGCAAGGCGGCGGATGGAATGCCGGCCAGTTCTAAGGAGGGCCTATGAATCTCAGACCCTATCAACAACAAGCGCGGGAATCCATTCAAGCGCAATGGGAGGGCGGCGTCCGACGGACGCTGCTTGTCCTCCCGACGGGCTGCGGCAAGACGATCGTCTTTTCCCGGGTGACGGAGGATCGAGTGAGAATGGGAGAGCGCGTGCTCATTCTCGCTCACCGCGGGGAGCTGCTGGACCAAGCCGCGGATAAACTGGCGAAGTCGACCGGCCTCGGCTGCGCGACGGAGAAGGCGGAGCAGACGTCGATCGGGAGCTGGTTCCGGGTCGTGGTCGGCAGCGTGCAGACCATGATGCGAGATAAGCGCCTTGAACAATTTAGCCGGGACCATTTCGACACGATCATCATCGACGAAGCCCATCATTGCTTATCGGACAGCTATCAGCGAGTGCTGCAGTATTTCGAAGGGGCCAATGTTCTGGGCGTCACGGCGACGCCGGACCGCGGCGACATGCGGAATCTGGGCAGCTACTTCGAATCGCTTGCCTTCGAGTACACGCTGCCAAAAGCGATCAAGGAAGGATACCTCAGCCCGATCAAGGCGATGACGATTCCCCTCTCGATCAACCTATCCGCAGTCGGGCAGCAGGCCGGCGACTTCAAGTCGCAGGACTTGGGGACGGCACTTGATCCGTACCTCGACTCGATCGCCGCGGAGATGTGGAAAGTCGCGAAGGATCGGAAGATCGTCGTCTTCCTCCCGTTGGTCAAGACGAGCCAGAAGTTTACCCGGATCCTGAACGAGATCGGATTCCGCGCCGCAGAGGTTAACGGCGACTCCCAGGATCGTTCCGAGATATTAGAAGATTTCGATAACGGCAAGTACAACGTGCTGTGTAATAGCATGCTGCTGACGGAAGGCTGGGATTGCCCGAGCGTCGACTGCGTCGTCGTGTTGCGGCCGACGAAGGTTCGCAGCCTCTACAGCCAGATGGTCGGGCGTGGTACCCGGCTCCATCCCGGCAAAACGGAACTTCTCCTGCTAGATTTCCTCTGGCACACTGAACGGCATGAACTCTGCCACCCTGCACACCTGATTGCGGAAAACGAGGAGATCGCGCAGGCGATGACTAAGCAGATCGAGGAGGCCGGCATCCCGCTGGATCTCGAACAGGTTGAGAAGCAGGCGGCCGAGGACGTCATCGCGCAACGTGAAGAGGCGCTCGCGAAGCAACTCGAGGAAATGAAGCGGCGGAAGCGCGCACTCGTCGATCCGTTGCAATTCGAGATGAGCATCCAGGCGGAGGACTTGTCCAGCTATGTCCCGGCGTTCGGCTGGGAGATGGCACCGCCAAGTGACAAGCAGTTGAAGACGCTCGAGAAGCTAGGGATCCTCCCCGAAGCGGTCGACAATGCCGGCAAGGCGACGAAGTTGCTCGAACGCCTGGATAAGCGACGCGCCGAGGGGCTCACGACGCCGAAGCAGATCCGCTTCCTTGAGGGCCGAGGGTTCGAGCACGTCGGGACGTGGCAGTTTGAGACAGCCAAGAACATGATCGACCGAATCGCCGCAAACGGGTGGAAGCTTCCGGATGGAGTCAATCCGAGAGAATACCGCGGTGATTGATTAATGATTTATGAATGAATGTGAAAATGAATAAGGAGGTGAGGGATTGTGTGATTAGGGAAGTGGCGGCTCAGCCGATGCAACAATACTAGTTCCTACAGCCCACGCTGTTTTTAATACAGCAAATCCTAATAACATCTTATTTTCACTGTTATTTTTCATGGGCATTCCCCCTTTATTGTCATTAGTACGAGTAGTGAATTTGTCGATGACAAACTGTACAAGTATAAGAACAGCGAAGAGTGTAGGAACCCAGATGCCCAGGGAGTCGAACCCTAGTGCCGCCACTAGCCTAATCACACAATAAGGATATTAATTATATCTATTTCAATTACTTATTTCAACAAAAATATGGAAGGACAAGATAATGGAGCATAAAATCGACCTCATCGCATTGCTAGAATACGTCGACCCGGCCTATCTCTCTTATCAGGAATGGGTCAATGTCGGCATGGCTCTGAAATACGAGGGCTATACGGCCAGCGACTGGGACGCGTGGAGCCGCCGTGACGCCGGGCGCTACCATCCGGGCGAATGCTTTAAGAAGTGGACCTCGTTTGAGGGATCGGCGGCGCCGGTCACGGGGGCCACGATCACGCAACTCGCCAAGGACAACGGCTGGACACCGCGGGGCGGCCGGGACGATAGGGATCACCACGAGCTCGGCTGGGACGATGAGATCGCCGGGGATTACGTCGTCGTCGATAAGCGCTGGATCGAAGGCAAGGAGATCCACGAGCCCGCCGTATGGAACCCGGTTCAGCAGCTCACCACGTACCTGAGTGCGTTGTTCGAGTCGACGGAGAATGTCGGATACGTCACGGAGACGTGGCAAAACGAAGAAGGCAAGTACCTGCCGACCAAAGGGGCATGGGACCGGACCGCCGGCGAGCTCATTCAGCGGCTTAACCAATGCGATGGGGATCTCGGTTCTGTGCTTGGCGACTACAATCCGGAGGCCGGCGCCTGGATCCGCTTCAACCCGCTGGACGGCCACGGCGTGAAGAACGAGAACGTGACGGAATTCCGCTACGCGCTCGTTGAGTCCGACGAGATGGACATCGAGAAGCAGAACGCGATCATGCGCGAGCTCGAGCTGCCGATCGCCGTCATGGTCTACAGCGGGGGCAAGAGCCTGCATGCCATCGTCCGCGTCGAGGCGGCCAACTATGACGAATACCGCAAGCGCGTCGACTACCTGTACAACGTGTGCAAGAAGAACGGGATCAACGTCGACACGCAGAACCGGAACCCGTCGCGGCTGTCGCGCATGCCGGGCGTCGAGCGAAAAGGTAAGAAGCAGTTCATCGTGGACACGAATATCGGCAAGGCGAGCTGGGCCGAGTGGCATGAATGGATCGAAGGCGTCAACGATGACCTTCCGGATCCGGAGAGCCTCAAGGACTACTGGGACAATATGCCGACTCTGGCGCCGCCGCTGATCCATGGCGTATTGAGGCAAGGGCACAAGATGCTTATCGCAGGTCCATCGAAGGCCGGTAAGTCGTTCGCGCTGATTGAGCTCTCCATCGCCATTGCCGAGGGCATCAAGTGGTTGTCATGGGTTTGCGCACAGGGAAAAGTCCTGTACGTCAATCTTGAGCTGGACCGGGCCAGCTGCTTGCATCGCTTCAAGGAAGTGTATCAGGCGCTGGGAATGCCTCCGCGGAACATCGCCAACGTCGACATATGGAACCTTCGGGGCAAATCGGTACCGATGGACAAGCTGGCGCCGAAGCTGATCCGGCGCGCGGCCAAGAAGGGCTATATCGCCGTCATCATCGACCCGATCTATAAGGTCCTGACGGGCGACGAGAACAGCGCCGACCAGATGGCCCACTTCACAAACCAGTTTGACAAGATCGCGACGGAGCTAGGCGCGAGCGTCATCTACTGCCACCATCACTCCAAGGGCGCCCAGGGTGGGAAGAAGTCCATGGACCGGGCGTCGGGCTCCGGCGTATTCGCCCGGGATCCGGACGCGCTGATCGACCTCGTCGAGTTGGACGTGACGGAAGCGCTGCTGAAGCAAGAAGAGAACAAGGCGATCTGCGCGGTCTACGAGCGGTTCTTCCGGCAGTACAATCCCAAATACCTCGAAGAGTCGGTCTCCCAGGACGACCTGCTCAGCGCTCATCAGATGGAGGAGCACGCCAAGCGCGCCATCTACAACACGGAGCAGACCGCAGCCAAGGAAGAGATTAAGCAGGTGCTCGAGGCCGTCCGCGGGCGCTCAGCGTGGCGTGTAGAGGGGACGCTTCGGGAATATGCCAAGTTCGAGCCGGTTAATATGTGGTTCGCCTATCCGGTCCATAAGGTCGACACCGTAGGCAGCTTGAAGGATATCGATCCGGAAGGGGAGGCGGCGCCGCCGTGGAAGAAAGCGACAGGCAAGCGGAAAGAGAAGGCGAAGGAAGAGCGGCGAAGCAAGGAAGACGAATTCACTGACGCGGTGGCGAACTGCAACATGGGCGAGCCTCCGACGGTGAAGGACCTGCAGGAGTGGTTTTCGTCGACAGGCAAGGAGATTCCCGAGCGGACGGTTCGGAGCTGGGTCACGAAATACGGATTCAAGATCGATCGGAACAACGGGAATGTCATCGTCAAGTCGGACGAATACAACGGCAACGACCATGATTGATGCCGATTGCCGAAGTACTGCCGAGCGGCAACGACCATGGTCGACGTACATTATGCCGTACGGCAACAATCATCATTTTTATGGTCATTGCCGAACGGCAAGCATCATAAATTCATGGTCATTGCCGATTGCCGAAAGCCCCTTATATATACGCGCGATGTAATAAATAAAACTATGACTAATCTACTAGTGTAAACGTAAGTGAGTGAGAAGGGGATTTGCCGCCTCCCCTTATCGGTCGGCTATCCCCCCTACACTCACGTTTGTCTTACGTTGGCGCGAGAGTGAAGAGGAAAGAGGTCGAATTCCATGACGAAAAAATATTGGGAGATTGAAACGCCTGAAACGGTAGAGTTCGGAAATTACTTCATGCGTTGTTTTGATAAAGCTGGAAAACTTCAATTCGGCGTCAAAATGGACGGCAAGTTCATTGTCAAATTCGTTTTGGACAGAGGGGCGTTATTTGCCGATGACCAGGCTGCCAGCTACCTCCGCGGGACACTCGATGAATGGGAAGAGATGCTCGAGGAACAAGGCGATGGCAACTGAATTCTTCATGCCGATGAAGCCGCCGACCGCCACGCACCAGGAGAAGCAGGTAGCCATCGTGAACGGGAAGCCGGTCTTCTATGAGCCCGACGATCTGAAGGCGGCTCGGGCGAAGCTGACGGCGCACCTTGGGCAGCATGTACCGGCGAAGAAGTATACCGGCGCGCTCCGGGTCGTCGTGAAGTGGTTATTCCCGATCAAGGAAGGCAGCAAACATTATGACGGCGAGTGGAAGACGACAAAGCCGGACACGCACAACCTGAACAAGCTGCCTTTCGATATCATGACCGACCTGGGTTTCTGGAAAGACGACGCGATCGTCGCCTCCGAGATCATCGAGAAATTCTGGGCGGCGAAGCCGGGCATTTACGTCAGGATCGAGGAGCTGTAGGCGATGGACTATAAAGCGTTCTTCGCGGACGTGGAGAGGTGGATTCAGGCGGCCAACCAGGCGGCCATGCAGCACGGGATGGAGAGCGCAGCCTTCTGGCAATGGGTCGCGGACTCCGCGGGGGCATTGTGCCGGAAGTATGGCGAGCACCGGCTGGCGATCCTGCAGATGATGATGATGGTCGAATGGCTGGAGGAAGTATACGACAAGCGGAAGGCAGGGTGAGCGACATGAAGCTCAGCATAGAGATCAAGCATTCGGACGGAAAGGACAAGCTGCACCTGATCGACCCGACGGAAGCCGTGCAAGAATTCGCGGTGTCGGCGTTCTTCGGCTACTGCCGGGAAATGAACGGGGAAGGCACGCTCGTCATACAGCGGGAGAGGCCAAAGCCCGACGAAAAGAACACGCCTCGGCCGGAGTGGTACGAGACCGGGATCAAGTTTAAGAATGGCATCCCGCATTACCGGACGCGTTACTGGTGCCCGAATCCCAATTGCAATCATTCCGGAAACCAATACATCGGGCTGCACGACAAGACGACCGAATGCCACGAGTGCTACACGGTCATGGAGGTTAATCCGGCGACTAGAGAAGTCGACGAGAACGGCATTCCGAAGAGAGATCGGTTCGGCAACTTCTTCCGAGCTGAGAAGCTGGCGGGGGTGACGGTGTCATGATGTTGACGAAGAAGGAATCCTACATCGTGGAGATGCTCCGGGTCAACATGACGCGCAAGGAAATCGCCCAAAAGCTCGGAATCAGCATCTACGAGGTCGGGGGCATTGTGACAAGACTCGTTGAACGATCTGTAATCCAGCGATCGGAGACGGGGAAAGGGGCCTGCAAGGTTCTTCTTGATACCTACGACATTGCCGGGGATAACGAAGTGCCTATCGAACCGAAGAAGGGGATTACACTGGTAATCCCTGACGGGTACGAGGATTACATCCGGGGGCATTATGGGATTATCCCTCGCAGGGAGCTCGCCCGACGCCTGAATTTGGACAAGGTGACGCTGAACCTGATGATCATTCAACTTGGGTTAGCGTGATGGAAGCGAATATGAAGGGGCGAGGCGAGGTGAGGACGTGACCTGGATCAAGGAGTTGAGAAAAGAATACGCGGAAAGCGAGCGACGCCTTCGGCAATACCGGGAGCGGCTGAACCCAGATGCAGAGGGGGAGCCCCATCCGGACCTGAAGGTAGTCGACGACATGCTTGCCGACCTGCATTATGGCATCGAGTGGCTGCGGACAGGCAGGCAGCCGAACCGGCGCCGCGGCATCGATATCCATGACGCGTACAGCCGGGCGATCCTGATGGATATGGACCTCTTGCCGAAGCAGCAAGTCGAGCGTCAGGAGCTGCAGGTTACCGAGGAGCAGAAGGTCCGGCTTGTCCGGATCCTGATGAAGCTGTCGGCGCGGGAGAGGCAATGCTTTCTGCTTCATACGGCGCATGGGATGAGCTTAGCCGACATCGCTGAGGAATTGAAGCTGAAAAAACGGTCGGTTCAGTATTACGTCGATAACGCCAAATCCAAGGTAGCACAAGGGCTCTGAGGTTTTATCCCGTACGATATCCCGTACGAAACGGCATTATAGGTAGGGAAACACAATCGTCCACAGGCACACGGCAACGGCCGGATTACAAGATCCTGAAGAGGCGATTCGAGCCCGCGGCTTCAGCTGCGGGTTTTCCCTCTACCCTGACAATCCCTCATTTTCCAGTCACGCCGCAAGGTTACGGGAACAGAGCCGTATTCCTTCCTCCTGCCGCGAATGGGCGGTGCGGCGTGGCTCCATACAAAATGTAGATTTATGTAAAATCCTGATTGATGTAATATCTTTCCAAGGGCGTTTATTTTTGAGAGTTTACTATCTTGCATACAACGGCAAGCGCGTAGGCTCGCCGATGCCGCGAGAGGAAGCAATTCAACTTCTCTTTTCGATAAGGGGGAAGATCAAGGGGCTTTCTATTCAGGTATGGAAGAATGGCCGGATGGTCAAGCAGATCCCGAGGCGGCCGCGTTAACGGATCCGGAACTCGTGCTGCTGGCTGTTGTAGTAAATCCCGCCGATCCGAACGAATTCGTCTTTAATGGCTTCGATCGGACCGCCATAGTCCGCAATCTTACCGTTCTCCCATATTGTGACGTTCGAGCCGTTGAACATGGCGGCACGGAGTTTTTCGGGAGTGTCTAGCAGGAAGCCTGGCTTGAACAAAGCGATCACCTCTCTCTATCTTTATCACACATTGGCGAATTATGGAAGATGATGTATGATAGGTTCGGGAGGTGAGACCGTGTCAAAACTGTACAAGCTTACTTATCATTTTAATGACGGAACATCATGGAGCTATGAGCAAACTAACGTAGCGCTGTCAGCAGAGCAAATTGCATTTGTTCTTAACGATCAACAAAAAAACTCCTCAATGGTTGTAGTGAACAACGCGACTAAAGAGGCGAAAAAGGTTTCGGAAATTAGATCAATTGAGGTAGGATTCTAAGCACCTTCGGGTGCTTTTTATTTTGACCGAAAGGAGGCTATGCGAATGAGCTTGACGGAGAAACAGCAAAGGTTCGCTGACGAGTACCTAGTTGATCTTAATGCCACTCAGGCAGCTATTCGAGCTGGATACAGTTCAAATTCAGCCGAACAGCAAGGAAGTAGATTGTTGAGCAATGCGAAGGTTCGCGCGTACATAGACGAGCGAATGGCCGAGCACTCAAGGCGAACGGGAGTCAACCAGGAACGGATCATCCGAGAGCTCGCCCGCATCGCCTTCTTGGATCCGACCAAATTGGTGAGCATGGGCAATGCGACAATTATGGAAGATGCTTCAGAAGATGACACCGCCGCAATTGCCTCGGTTAAGGTGAAGACGATCCCATTCGAGGAAGGCGAAGGTGTCGAGCGTGAAGTCCGCTTCGCTGACAAGATCAAGGCGCTCGAGCTGCTTGGCAAGCGGTTCGGCATGTGGATCGACAAGCAGCAGGTCGACGTACAGGGGGCCGTTCAGATCGTCGACGACGTGCCAAACAAGTCGCCGCCTAAAACGGAGTAAGGCGGAGTAAACGCGAGATACGCACTTTTGCACTTTCTGTACTATTTCTGCATCGGGAACGACTCGAAGTACCGGGTGCTAATCGCCACAGACGGCCGAAAATGGCTGAATACGAGAATCGGACGATTAGACATATGCACAAAATCGGGAATTTGATACAGATGTCCGCCCGGAGGTGGTTGATTTGAAATGCAGGTGAAGCTTACAGAACTCATCGCGCCGAGCTTTTACGAAGTCCATCACGCTGTGAAGAACGGCGCGGCTACGCATTTCTTGCTGAGCGGCGGACGCGGCTCGACAAAGTCATCGTTCACTCCGACAGAGATCGTTCTCGGGATGATCGCCGACCCGGATGCGAATGCGATTGCGCTTCGCAAAGTCAAGGACACGCTTCGCGAGTCCGTGTACGAGTCGTACGTTTGGGCGATCGACAAGCTCGGCGTTCCCCATCTCTTCGACGCACGAGTCTCGCCGATGCAAATCGTCTACAAGCCGACCGGGCAGCGGATTATATTCCGAGGCGCAGACAACCCGATCAAGATCAAGTCCTTGCGGCTTCGCAAGGGCTTTTTCAAATACGTTTGGTACGAGGAAGCGGATGAGTTCGGGGTTGAGGATATTCGATCGATCAACCAGACGTTACTCCGCGGCGGGCACGACTACCGGGTGTTCTACTCCTACAACCCGCCGAAGAGCCGGAAACGCTGGGTTCACGAGTACCGGAAGAATCCGCCGAAGGACTGGCTGGCCCATCACAGCGATTATCGCAGCGTCCCGCGACATTGGCTCGGCGAGCAGTTCTTCCTCGAAGCCGAGAGCCTACGAGAGCGTAACGAGTTGGCGTATCGGCACGAGTACCTCGGCGAGGACACGGGGACCGGCGGTGAGGTGTTCCGTAACCTTACGTTGCGCCGGATCAGCGACGAGGAGATCGCGTCGTTCGACCGCATCAAACGCGGGCTCGACTTCGGGTTCGCTTCGCATCCATCACATTACGGAGTCATGCACTTCGACGCCACTCGTAGGCGTCTTTTTATTTTTCACGAGCTGCACAAGGCAGGGATGTCTAACCGGAAGCTGGCCGATGGCATCAACGCCGAGAACAAGTCCAATCGACAAGTCACGGCCGATAGCGCGGAGCCGCGGACGATTGCAGAATTGCGGAATCTCGGCGTGAACATCAAGGGCGCTAAGAAAGGCCCGGACAGCGTCGACCACGGGATGAAGTTCCTCGAGGATCTGGACGAGATCATCATCGACCCGGTCCGCTGCCCGAATACGGCTCGGGAGTTCGATGGATACGAGCTCGATCCGGATGGCAATGGAGGCTGGAAAGAGGGGTATCCGGACCGTGATAACCACTCGATCGACGCGGTTCGTTACGCGCTCGAGGATGAGATGAAGCGACCAGGAATCTCATTCAACTAGGAAAGGAGGAGACCCATGTTATTCGGACCCACTCAGACCGATGCCATACTGGCCAACTTGGCGGCGAACGCCCCGATGGGCCAGGACCGGATCGTCTACAACGCCGTCAAGGACTGGCTAGGCTCGGAAGAGCTCTCTTGGATGATGACCGGCGAGCGCTACTACCGCAACAAGCCTGACATCTTGTACCGTAAGAAGTACGCGATCGGCCCAGATGGGGAGCCTGTCGAGGTCAAGAACGTGGCGAACAACAAGTTGGTCAATGGCTTTATGAAGAAGCTGACAGATCAGAAGGTTGGATATCTGCTATCGAAGTTGATCTCGGTTCAGGCTGAAAACAAGGCGTATTTGGACATTCTGACCGAGGACTATGTGAACGACGACTTTCAACGTCAACTGCAGAATCTCGGAAAAGAATGCATCCAGAAGGGGCGAGCCTGGCTGCATCCGTACTACGATGAGGACGGAGCGTTTCGCCTGAAGCGGTTTCCGTCTCAAGAGCTGATTCCGCTATGGCGAGACAACGATCATACGGAGCTGGACGCCATGATCCGCGTCTACTCGATCATTACGTATGAAGCCGATGCCCGCAAGAAAGTGACCAAGGTCGAATACTGGGACAGCAGCGGCGTTTACCGCTACGTGTACGAGGATAAGCAGGCGATCCCGGATATCGAATGCGGCGCATACAGCCCGCACTTCGTCATCGTAAATCCAGATGGAGCGGAGCTGCCGTACAACTGGACAAAGGTTCCGTTCATCTGCTTCAAGTACAACGCCGAGGAGCAGGGGTTGCTCGAGCAGATCAAGACGCTGATCGACGACTATGACCGTCAGAAGTCCGATAACTCGAACAAGCTAGAGGACACGCCGGACGACATCCTGATTCTGAAGAATTACGACGGGACCAACCTCGGGGAATTCCGGAAAAACCTGCTGGCCTACAGGGCGGTCAAGGTGTCTGACGATGGCGGCCTTGATTCTCTCTCTGCCGATTTGAACCCGGAAGCGCATAAGCAGCATCAAGAGCAGAGCCGAAAGGATATTTACGAGTTTGGCCGCGGGGTTGATACCCAGTCCGACCGGTTCGGCGGGGATCCATCGGGTATCGCGCTCAAATTCCTGTATGCGGATCTCGACATGGATTGCAATATGATCGAGACCGAATTCCAGTTTGCGCTGCGGCAGCTGCTCTGGTTTATCAATGCCCATCTGGCAAATAGCGGAGCTGGAGATTTCGAGGGCGAGAAGGTCACGTTTATCTTTAACCGCGACATCTTGATCAACGAGACTGAGGCAATCAACAACGCGAAGTCAAGCGTCGGTGTGATCTCCGACGAGACGATCGTCGCCAATCATCCTTGGGTAACCGATGCCCAGGACGAGCTCGATCGAATCAAAGAAGAGCGCGAGACGGCTATGGACGACTATGGCACGCTCGGAGCCCGTCGGACAGGCACCGAAGAACCCAATCCAGCAGGTGAAGCAGTATGAAGCCGGCTGATTACTGGCAAAGGCGTAGCGAAGAGGTAGCAGCCCGGCAGTTTGCCAAAGCTGACGCCTACGATGCGACGATGCAACGGGAGTATGCGAGGGCGGCCGAGGAGATCCAGCGAGCGATCGAGGTATTCTACCAGAGGTATGCAGAGAACGGCGAGGTCAGCTTCGCCGAGGCGCGCCGACAACTCTCTGGCCGTGAGCTCGGGCAGTTTAAGCTGACGCTGGAAGAGTTCATCGAGAAGGCTAAGGACAATGCAGACGGCCGATGGACCAAGCAGCTCAACGAGGCTTATTACCGCGTCCGCGTGAGCCGCTATGAAGCGCTCATGACGGAGGTGCGACAATCTGTCGAGCTACTCGCCGGAAAGCGCCAGGCAGGCACAGGCGAGCTCCTGGGAGATGTCTACACCGATACCTATTACCGGACAATTTTCGAGTTGCAGAAGGGGATCGGTATCGGGGCAACGTTCGCCAAGATCGACCAGGAAGGGCTACAGACGGTTCTCGGTACAGAGTTTGCCGGCAGTAACTGGAGCAAGCGAATTTGGGGCTACCGGGACAAGCTGGTCACGGAGCTGCGGACAAAGCTTGCTCAAGCCTTCATCCGGGGAGAGAGCGCGGAGAAGACGATTCAGGATGTCTCGGCTCGCATGGATGTCTCCTATTCGAACGCTGAGCGCCTCGTCCAGACGGAAAGCGCCTTTTTCGCGGGACAGGCTACCATGGCCGGATACAAGGCTAGCAATGTCGTTGATGATTACGAACTTCTCGCAACGTTAGACAACAAAACGAGCGAGACCTGCCGGGCGATGGATGGCAAGGTGTTCAAGCTCTCCGAGATGGAAGTCGGCGTCAATTACCCGCCGCTCCATGCCCGCTGCCGGACGACGACGGTTCCGTTCTTCGAGGACGAGATCGACCCGGGCGAGCGGATAGCGCGTGGCGAAGACGGCATGACGTATACCGTACCGGGGAATATGACATACGAGGACTGGTACGAAAAATACGTTTCTTCCACAGATTCGCCAAAAAGTGGTATAATTGATCAAATCGAATACCGATCATTCGGCAACGCCAAGGAAGTGAAGGATTGGGAAGCGAAGGTTACTCCGAAATGGCTCGAAAGCTTGACGGAGGAAGAAGAGCAGGCGATCCGGCGATACACGGGCAGCTCCTATAGGGAGATTAACCAGAACCTACGTCAAGCTGAGGGCGATGAACAGCTCGATCGTATCGCTGAGCTGATCAGCTCGGGCATTCGAAAGTTCAATTTAACCGAGAACATCACCGCGTATCGAGGGCTCTCGCAGAATATATTCGGCGCGCCGGCGGCGGATCTCCCGGGAGTCGAATTCACGGATGCAGCCTTCTGGTCCACGACGTTGCTCTCCGATCGGCAATTCAGCGGCATGATTCAGATGGAGATCCACGTCCCCGCTGGAACGAAGGGCGCCATGATTAATCCGCTGAGCAGTTTTAAGGATAGCGAGTACGAGTTCCTGCTGGATAAGGGGATGCTTTACCGGATCGAAAGTGCCGAAGAAGAAAACGGCAAGATAAATCTTATCGTGGAGGTGCTGGGGTATGCCGATCGATAATGACCGGCTCGACCGGTTCGTGAGCAAGCCAGGCGAAATCGTCATTACGAAGCCGCCAGCCAATAAGGATCAGAACAAAGATAAGCCAAGCAAATAAGTGAGCACTCTCAATTTGGAGGGTGCTTTTTGTTTGCTCAAAAAAAAAAAATAGGGGGAGGCGAAGGTGTGATTAAACAGTATCGGCGCAGCTATTATTTCGATGCCATCAAATTTGAGAGCACCGAAACATCACATATTCAGGAAATCATTGAATTCGTTGGGTTGCCGATCTCCGTCGACTATACGGGTGACGGCGTCAAACTTCGAGTTATTCGCGGCTCGTTGGACGTCTTGGTTGCGGCCGTTGGCGATTACATCGTGAAAGACAAGGACGGTAAACTCGCCGCGGTAAAGGCCGCTGACTTTGAAGGAACATACGAAGAAATCACCGCCTAATGGGCCTTGGCTGAGACTGCCGGGGCCCATTTAAATTACCGGACACAACCGGGCTAAAAAGTGAGGATGATCAAGATGGAATGGCTAAAGAAACTGCTAGAAGCTCAAGGGCTGAGCGGGGACCAGATCAAGGCAATCACCGAGGGGGTGGAGACGAACTATAAGGACTGGATCCCGAAGCATCGATTCGATGAAGTCAATACGGCCAAAAAGAAGGCTGAGGACGAGTTGAAGGATCGCGACAAGCAGCTCGAAGACCTGAAAAAATCGGTCGGCGATAACGAGGAGCTGAAGAAGCAAATCGAGACGTTGCAGGGCGAGAACAAGACGGCCAAGCAGAACTATGAGAACGAGATCAAGGACCTGCGGATGTCGACGGCCCTAAAGTTAGCGCTTGCCGCAGATACCCATGATCCTGATCTGGTCGTCGGCCTCTTGGACAAGACCAAGATCGAGCTGGACGAAGCCGGCAACGTAAAGACAGGTCTCGATGACCAGTTGAAGGGGCTCCGGACTGGCAAGCCGTTCTTATTCAAGGAACAACAAAAGCCGCAGTTTAAGGGCGCCAAGCCGCCGAGCGGAAGCGACCCGGATTTTAGTACGTCGCCGGAGCTAACCGCGCTTCAAGACGCTTATACGAAAGCGGTAGAGAGCAAGAACATGCCGCTGCAGATTTCGATCAAAAATCAGATCCACGCCTTGCAGGTGTCGGAGAAAGGATGATTTTAAATGCCTACAAACGTTAGCGGACAAGGTACTGTCTGGAACCTTCCGAACTATTCCGGAGAGCTCTTCACGGCCGACGCGGAGAATACGCCATTCCTGCAGATGATCGGCGGGCTTACTGGCGGCGGCCTCCAGACGCAGAACTTCGAATTCGCGACAAGTTCGCTCTACGAATATCCGGAAGCCACTCAGCCGGCTATCTCGGAGTCGGCATCGGTGACTGCGCCGACTGCCATCAACTATGTGCGTGACCAATCCAAGAACGTTACGCAGATCTTCCAAGAATCTGTTTCGCTGACGTATGCGAAGCAGTCCAACGGAGGGCGACTTAGCGGCATTAACACCGCGGGCGCGCAGAACAACGCACCGAGCGAGAAGGACTTCCAAATCGCTAGGCAGCTCGGAAAGATCGGCCGCGATGTCGAATGGACGTTCCTTAACGGCACCTACCAAATCGCCACGGCCGCAAACGTGCCTAACAAGACCCGCGGCATGTACCAAGCGGCGGGAACCACGATCGACGCGGCTGGCGTTCGGCTCTCGAAGCCGCTGCTCCAGCAGTTGTTCCGCGAAATGTACGCCAACGGAGCGATTTTCTCGAATGTTGTCCTCTGGCTGAACGCCTTCAACAAGCAGATTGTGTCGGATATCTACGGTTATGCGCCAACCGATCGCAATATCGGCGGTGTGAATATCAAGCAGATCGAGACCGACTTCGGGAACATCGGTATCATGCTGAACCGCTTCAACCCGACGACGTCGCTGCTTGTAGCTGAAATGTCCGTCGTTGCTCCGGTGTTCCAGCCAGTACCGGAGAAGGGCAATTTCTTCTTCGAAGAACTGGGCAAGAAGGGAGCTGCGGACGAAGGTCAAATCTACGGACAAATCGGTCTCGATCACGGTCCGGGCTTCATGCATGGCAGCATCACCAACTTGGATGATGGAGAGTAAGAGAGGGGCTGACCCTCTCTTTTCTCTTTCAGAGGAGGCGCAGACATGGAAGAACTGAAGCAGCAAATCGAGCAAGCGATCGGAATCGCTCCGGAGCTCCGTCGGCTGCTGATCCAGATTGTGGACGGTGTAACGACGTACAACAATACGACTAGCGGGCTGACTGCTACGACGGTGCAAGGCGCCATCGATGAGTTAGCTGCGGCATCGGCAGGAGCGTGATTATATGATTTTCAAATCCGACAAAAAGTCGCTTATCGTCTGGGATAAAGAAGCAGGCAAGCAGCTTGCAAAGTTTGTGGACGGCGAATTCCGTTCCACTGAAGCATCGGTGATTCAGAAGCTTCAGGCCGCGGGTTACTCCGGATCCTCGGAGCCGGAAGACGAGGATGAAGTTGATACAGAACTCGAACAACTGCGGGAACGGGCGCGGGAGCTCGGCGTCGCCAACGTAGAGCGTAAGGGAGCGAAACGGCTCCGCGAGGAGATCGCAGAGGCTGAGGCAGCCGCCACAGGCGGCGGGGGCGGCGACATGGAGCCTGGCCAAGAGAGCGGCAAAGGCAATGGCGACGCTTGATATCGCCGATGCGGTCGAAGTGCGGGAGACGGTAAAGGCTCGGTTCCGCATCGCAAATAACGACTTGGATACGCTGATAGACTCCTACGTACGGGAGATCGGCCGGCGTATTCGGCATTATTGCAACATCATCGATATCCCTGACGATCTTAGCGATGTTTGGGCATCGATGGTCATGGATGCGCTCCGGGTCGAGCAGTCCGACGTACCTGGTATCGCTGAAAACGTGCCTAACAACATGAGCGTGAAGATCGGGGACACATCGACGGCGCCTGCCGGGAGCTCCGGAGAGATAACCGCGACGAATAAATCTGTCATCGATGCGATCGTGCTGAACTATAAGGCTGATCTTCACGCTCATCGAAAGCTGAGGTGGTGATCAATGGTCAACCTGACCGGACATCGCCAAGCAATCGAGCGGTTGTACACGGACCGGGCGACCGTTTACCGCTACATGAGCGTCAAGGATCCGGTGACCCACGAGACAAAGCAGGAAGCGCAAGCAATCTACTCGGATCAACCTTGCCGGATTTCGCAGAAGGCGCTCGCTCAGAACAGCCAGACAGAGGCGCAGAACGACGTTCTGTATGAGACCAAGTTGTTCATCGCACCGGAGCTCGAGCTGCGGCACGGTGACATGGTGGAGGTTATCCGGGGGCGAATCGCGCCGACCGGATGGGAACCGATCGCGGCCCCGAGGAAATATGCAGCCGGCGAGCCGTTCCTCTACTCGACCCACCAAGAGGTCAGCATCCAGCGCAAGGAGTGGGCGTGATGGCCAAGTGGGGAAGCTTCGATTTTGGCGAGCTAAAACGTATGGCCGGCGCCTTCCAGAAGGCTCTTGACGAGCGCGTCATCGAGCGGTTTATCCGTGACTTTTTGCTCGAGATGGCGATGAGGTCCCTTCGAAAGATTAAGAAGCGGACCCCGGTCGATTCCGGGGACCTTCGCCGCAATTGGCAGGTCGGCCGCGTAGAGCGCCAAGGCGACGCCTACGTTGTCGAGATATACAACAACACGGATTATGCCCAGTTCGTCGAGTTTGGCCATCGGACGGGCGCCGACCTCACGCAATGGGTCGAGGGCCGCTTCATGATGACGATCAGCATGCAAGAGATTGAGCGAGAGTTGCCGCGGTATCTGGATAAGCGCATGGCTGAGCTTCTGAACGACCTCATGAACGGGCGACCGCCGAAGAAAGGATGATACGATGCCGCAGGTAACCATCAATGACGTGCGATACGCCGTCAATGCCGCCCTGAACGCAGCGTTCCCGGATGTGCCGATCTTCGGCGAAGAAATCAAGCAGCAACTGAGCCCGCCGGGCTTCTTCGTGCGGCTGCTTGAACCAGCTCACACCCAGGAGCTAGGACGGCGCTATCAGCGGACCCATCCGTTCGACGTTCACTATTTCGCGCCTGAGCGAAAAAACGATGATATGTACGCGATGGCCGAGCAGCTGACGTCCGCGCTGCAGGAAATCCATGTCGCCGGCCGTCCGGTCCGTGGGACGGGAATGAGGTTCGAAGTTGTCGATGAGGTTCTCCACTTCTTCGTTAATTACAATTTTCAAGTTTGGGCGTCGCCGCCGGATGTTCCGGCTATGCAGACCCTAAACGTACGGGAGGAGATTAAGCTTTGACTGCTAAGAAGCAAGCCGAGGCGACCTATACGAAAGCGCAGTTCCTCGCGTCGAAGCAGTTTACGCCGGCGCAGAAGGACGTACTCCGGGCTCTGATGCCTGATGGCGAAAGCCTTACGGTTGATCAGGCCCAGAAGTTGATCAGCGATTACGCGAAGAGGAAGGTGATATAAATGGCAGGAGGAACATGGACGAGTCAAAACAAAGTCCGGCCTGGCGTCTACATTAACACGGTAAGCGAAGCGAAAGCGTCCGGAGCGATCGGCGACCGGGGCGTCGTGACGATGCCGCTCTCGCTCTCGTGGGGACCGGCCAAACAAGTCGTCACGGTTAATGCCGGCGAAGATACCTTCGAGACGCTTGGGTATCCCATCACAGATCCAACTCTGCTACCAGTCCGGGAGGCCCTGAAGCGCGCCAAGACGGCGCTGATTTATCGCCTTGCCGGAGGCACGGCGGCAACCGTGACGGTAGATGTTCTGACCGCGACGGCTAAATACGGCGGCGTGCGCGGTAACGACCTCAGCATCGTCATCCAGTCCAACATCGACGATGGCACCAAGTACGATGTAAAGACGCTGGTTGCCGGCGTCGAGCAGGATGCACAGACGGTCGCAACTGCGGACGAGCTAATCGATAACAATTGGGTCATCTGGTCCGGGACGGGTGCGCTGACGGCATCCGCTGGAGCTCCGCTCACGGGCGGCGCAGACGGGATCCCAGCCGCGCAGGACTATCTCGACTACCTGGAGGCGATCGAGGTCCACGACTTCAACACGCTGGGACTGACGGTGACCGACGCTTCGACGAAGTCGGTCGTTGCTACGTTCGTGAAACGCATGCGGGATGATGAGGGCAAGAAGATCCAGGCCGTCGTCGAGAACTATCCTACGGCCGACCACGAGGGCGTGATTAGCGTCAAGAACGGGGTGGTGCTTTCGGACGGAACAACGCTCACAGCAGCGCAGGCGGTCGCGTGGGTGGCCGGAGCGACGGCTGGGGCAGCTGCGAACCAATCGCTAACCTATGACGCTTATGACGACGCGGTAGACGTGACGCCGAAGTACACGAACAGCCAGATCGTATCGGCGCTGCAGGCTGGTGAGTTTTTTTTCACGGCCAACAATGGTAGAGCTGTCGTCGAACAAGACATCAACACGCTGCACACGTTCTCGCCAACCAAAGGCAAGGCGTTTTCCAAGAACCGAGTCCTGCGCGTCGTGGACGGCCTGGAGAACGACTATATGCGCGTGTTCGCCTCGTCGTACATCGGCAAGGTAGGCAACAACGCAGATGGCCGAAACCTGTTCAAGGGCGAGATCATCAACCTGACGAACCAGTACGTGGGGATCGGAGCCATCCAGAACTTCGACAGCCAATCGGATCTCGAAGTGCTTCCCGGTGCCGACTCCGACGCGGTGGTCGTCAATCAATGGATTCAGCCGGTTGACTCGATCGAAAAAATCTACATGACCGTAACGGTCCGCTAAGGGGTGAGACAATATGGCTTTCATGCGCGAATCTGACGCGATCAGCGGCAAGCAGGCGAAGGCATACGCCACGATCAATGGTCGGGTCGAGGAGTTATTCTACGCGAAATCCATCGAAGCCACGATCGAGAAGAATAAGGTCGATGTCCCGGTTCTGGGAAAGACGAACACGGGGTCTCGGTCCGCGGGCTGGAAGGGTTCCGGAACGTTGACGGTTTATTATGTGACTTCGGTTTTCCGGCAGCTCATGAGGAACTTTGTAAAGACTGGACAAGACTTCTGGTTCGACCTCCAGATCACGAACGAAGAACCGAATTCCGGATCCGGCAAGCAAACGGCCATGCTGATGGGCTGCAACTTGGACAGCATCATAGCTGCCAAGTTCGACGCGACCAGCGACGACATGCTTGACGAAGAAATGCCGTTCACCTTCTCGGATTACGACTTGATTGACCAATTCAACGCCATTACGGGCGCATAACCAGGAGGACATTATGAGTACATTGCAGGATTTTCTGAACGCCAATCCAATCGACGACGTGAGGGACGAAGTCGTCATTTCCGCTCGCTTCCGCGATAAAGACGGCAACCCGATGAAGTTTACTATCCGGGCTATGACGAACCGGGAGTTCGAAGACGTTCGTCGGCGGTCTACCGAGGTCAAGAAAGGACGTAAGGTGGAATTCGACGCTCAGAAGTTCAATACGGCGGTCATTATCAACAATACCGTCGTGCCTGACTTCAAGCACGCGGACAGCATCGCGAAGATGGGCTGCCGAACGCCGGAGGAGTACCTGAATAAGGTGCTGCTGGCCGGGGAGATCGCGGCGCTCGCGGAGCACATCCAGAAGCTCAGCGGCTTTGATGTCGATATGGAGTCGTTGGTCGAAGAAGCAAAAAACTGATCTTGGAGGGCGACTCGGACGCGAATTATGCGTACTACGCTCTCCACAAACTGCGTATCCTCCCGGGACAGTTCATGGACATGCCTCGGGAGGAGAAAGCTTTTGTCATGGCCGCAATCGATGTGCGGATCGAGGCAGAGAAGAAGGAAACTTCTAAAATGAAACAGAAATGACCCTCCCTCGTAATTCAATGGTATAATATAGGCGATTTTGTCAAAAGGGGAGGGTCATTTTTGAAAAAGTTCATTGTTCTTAGTCTGCTAGCAATTTTAGTTCTTGCCGGATGTTCGTCTAAATCAGAAGAAAGTATTATAGCCTTGGACGATTATATCAAGGCCTATTCTGACCAGGGGATTCCGGTGGATCCGGAAGAGAAACCAATGTATGAAATGGCTCAAGCTATTAATGGCGTTATTTTCTATATTGATAATTCCCCGGTAAAAATATACGAGTATGAAAGCAACAAAGATAGGAAAAATGCCGTATCAAACGACCCAACAATGAAAGACTGGCCATCATCCGGAAGGTTCATTCTTGAAACGAACAGCCAAAAGGCAAAAGAAATATTCGAGAGTGTTAAATAAGAAAATTCAAGCATCCCACACTGGGGTGCTTTTTTATATCCAATTATCGCTGAAAGGGGGAGAAAATGAATGACAACGGTGTCCTCGACGCTTAAGCTGTTCGACTCTATGACGAGACCCATGAAAAGCATCACCCAGGGCATGAACATCATGATTAATACCATGCGGCAGCTGGAGAGCGTAACGAGTCAGAACGTGAACGTCGACAAGGCTCTCCTAGCTGCTCAGCAGCGTATTGCCCAGGCTGAGGCGGAGATTAACCGCCAGATTGATCAGTCGAAGAACTCGCAGGATCGCTTTAACCAGTCCATCCGGCAAGGCGAATCCGCGTTTAAGTCCATGGGATTCTCAATTATTGCCCTTAATCAAGGGCTCGAGCTAGCTAGAAAAGGCTGGGACTTCATATCGCAAGGAATGGGTTTGGCGGATGAGGTACTGGGAGCGAATACCCGGCTTTCTCTTATTAACGATGGCCTACGCACGCAAGCCCAACTGCAACAACAAGTCCTAGATACAGCTAATGAAACTCGCGCAAGCTATTTGGCAACTTCGGATCTTGTCTCTAAGCTCGGGATGTTTACTGAGGGAGTATTTAAGGACAACGACCAAATGCTCGCATTCGCCGAACGATTTAATAAGCTGCTGGTAGCTGGTGGGGCCAATACGGTTAGCCGGGAAATCGCAATTCTGCAGATGAGTCAAGCACTCGGTAGCGGTCGCCTGCAAGGTGACGAGCTTCGGTCAATCAGCGAGGCCGCGCCGTTATTGTTGAAGACGTTGTCGGAAGGCATGGGCGTTGCTAGGGGACAGCTTAAGCAATTAGGTGCCGATGGCAAGCTTACGGCTGACGTTATCGTAAAGGCTTTCGAAAAACAAAGCGGCGAAATCGATAAGATGTTTAACCAGATGCCCATGACTTTCGGCGGCGCGATGACCGTTCTAAAAAACTCGCTGTTAACATGGGTCGGAACCTTGAATCAGGCGGACGGACCTTTAAGGAATATTACAGCACAAGTCGAGAAGCTGACGGCATACATCCAGAGCGACAGCGGGCAAAACCTACTCAACGGATTAGCGAGTGGAATCTCGACTGCGGTGTCGTGGTTGGTCTATATGGCAACGCTGATTGCACAGATATACGATTTCATGTCGAATAACTGGCCGACAATCGAACCCATCGTCTGGGGGATCGTGGCCGCGTTCACGGCCTGGCTAGTAGCTACGAAACTGGCCGCAGGAGGCCAGTTTCTCGCATCGGTCTGGACTGGCATTCTGACGGCGGCAATCTTCGCCCAGACCCTCGTGACACAGGGGCTGACAGCAGCATGGCGAGGTTTGAACGCCGCTCAAAAAGCCAATATATTCATTTTCCTTGTCACGCTTATCGTCGGGCTTATCGTATGGCTTGTTAAACTCTGGCAGACCAACGATCAATTTGCGGCGGCACTGATCCGAGGATGGAACAATATACTGAACTTCTTCGATCAGATCCCTATATTCTTTCAGATTGTAGGGAACGGGATTGTAAATGGTTTTCAGTGGGCGAAAGTAGAATCTCTGAAGCTGATGGAGGGACTCGTTAACGGGTCTATCGATAGAATTAACAAACTGATTAATAAATTGAACAAAATTAAAGGTGTACATCTGGACACTATTGATGATGTAGAATTTTCGGCATCTGCGGCAGCTGAAGCCGAAGCAATCAAGCAAGCGGGCAAAGAAGAAGTTAAGGAAATGAAGAAGGAAGCAGCAGAAAACGCGGCAAAACGAGAGCAGAAGGTTCTCGACATGTTGAGCTCACGGGAGGAGAAGCGTAAGAAAGATGAGGATAAGCTGAAAGAGACCCTTGCGGCGCCTTATTCCGGCGTGTCGATGTTCTCACCGGGCGAAGGAGCGAACAACATCAACAAGGTCAACGAGGTCGGTAAGATCAACAGCACCGTCGACATTTCGAGCGAAGACCTTAAGATGATGCGCGAGCTGGCCGAGATGAAGAACATCCAGAACTTCGTGACGCTACAGCCGAACTTCTCGTTCGGCGATACACACGTCAGGCAGGACGGCCGCTCGGTAGACGAGATCATCGCAAATATCGGCGAGCGCTTAAATGAGACAATCGCCTCGTCGGCCCAAGGGGTGTATGTGCTATGACCTATGGAATCTGGCTCAGCTGGAACAACCAGCAGGAGGGCTTCGAGCTTCCAATCCTGCCCGCGGAGATCGGGGCGAGCACGGGAGGCGATGGCGCCAGCCACGACGTTTTCGGCCTTGGCAAAATCAATGTGATCAAGGACCACGGCCTGGCGGAGTATACAATCGAGAGCTTCTTCCCTGCTAATACCAATCCTTTTATCACGGCCGCGATCGTGCTTGAGCCTATGGCTTACGTCGATTATCTCATGCGGTGGTGGGAGACCAAGAGACCGATCCGATTCGTGTACACAGGGAGCACGATGGAGGTCAACATTCCAGCCAGCATCGAATCTTTTGAATGGCGCGAAAAGGCTGGGGCGATCGGCGACATTGAATACACCCTGAAGCTGAAGGAGTATCGCTTCTACGCCGCCCAACAGGTTAAGGTGACGTCGGTCCAATCGACAAACGCAAAGGCTACGGTAACCAAATCTGCTCCTAAGCGTGCGGACGATCGAGTCCCGCCCAAGACGTACACGCTGGCAGCGGGCGATTCACTCTGGACGGTGGCACAGAAGACGCTTGGCGACGGATCCCGCTGGAAAGAGATTCAGACGCTTAACAAAATCAGCGACGCTCAGACCAAGACGTTGAGGGTTGGGCTGGTACTCAACCTCCCGACATCAGGTAAGGCCTATGCTTGAGGTAGTGGTCGTTAATAAAAACGGCCGCGTCTGGGATGTCTCCACGATCAGCGGAAAATTATCCTGGACGACGACGCGAGTCGGAAAGCCGGCATCGATCGAGTTCACCATGATCAGCAGCGGGGTCTATCAGGATCCGTCATTTTCGATCGCCAATGGCGACGTGGTCCGGGTCCGGATGAATGAGGTCAACGTCTTCTACGGTTACGTATTCAAGCTGAAGCAGAACCAGGACGGAGAAATCAGCGTCACGGCATACGACCAGATCCGCTACCTACTCAACAAGGATACGTACGTTTTCAAGGACGTGGAGACGGGCGACGTGATTAAGCAGATTGCGGCCGACTTCAAGCTGAAGGTCGGCACGATCGACAGCACCGGATACCGCATTCCGTCGTTGGTTAGAGACGGTCAAACGCTGATCGATATCATCGAAGAGGCCAACACGAAAACCATTAGCAACGCTGGACAGTTCTTCGTGTTCTTCGACGACTTCGGCGCGCTCTCCCTCCGGCGAGTAAGCCAGTTCTTGGCCGGCTTTTACGTCGGCGACGGCAGCTTATTGACCGGCTTTGATTACGCCGAAGACATTGACTCTGACACGTACAATCAGATCAAGCTCTATAAGGACAATAAAGAAACGGGTAAGAGAGAGATTTATCAGGCCCAAGACAGCGTAAATATTGCAAAATGGGGCGTATTGCAGCTCTATCAAAGCGTCGATGAAAACATGAATGCGGCGCAGATCAACCAGATGCTGACACAGCTCGCATCCTTGAAGAATCGCGAGCAGCGATCGCTGAAGCTCGAAGCCATCGGCGACATCAGTGTCCGCGCTGGAATGTATTTGCCGATCATGATTCAAGCGCTCGGCATCAACCAACCGATGCTCGTCGACGAGGTAAAGCACAGCTTTGACGGAGAACATACCATGTCGATTACGTTGAAGGTGATCTAATGATAGACGCGATTAAGCAAGCGGCATTGGCCGCCTTAGAGGCGTCATGCCCGGTCATCGTCCAGTACGGGACAATTACAAATCCGAATCCGCTCGAAGTGAACGTAGATCAACGGTTCACGCTTGATGCGGATTTTTTAATTCAAACTGAAGCGACTACGGAGCTGAAGGCGACGATTGCGGGCGTCGATTACGTGATCCGTCCCGGGCTCCAGGCAGGCGACCAGGTCGTGCTCGTCCGGCTCCAGGGCGGGCAGAAATATCTCATCTTGGATAGGGTGGTGGAGACGTGATCCCAATAACTGGCCAGGATATTTCGAACACCGTGGAGGTCACACAGCCTTCGCGGACATGGCTGCTCGACTTTGAACGCGGCCGTGCTGCGACGCTGGTCGATAACCTTGACGCGGTCAAACAGGCCGTATATAAGGCGCTCCAGACCGAGCGGTTCGCTTATCTCATTTATAACGCTGATTACGGTGCCGAGCTATCCGGGCTCACAGGGAAAAGCTCCGGCATCGTCGAGTCGGAGTTACGCCGCCGGATCCGCGAGACGCTCCTGCAGGACGATCGTATCAGCGACGTCGTCAATTTTGCCATCGCGTTCGGAGGAGACAGCGCAACAGCCACGTTTACGGTGATTTCGATATTTGGCTCAATTCAGGGGGAGGTGACGGCCAATGTATGAATCTCAGACCTATGACACGATCCTCCAGCGGATGCTGGACCGGGTATCGGATGACATCGATAAACGGCCCGGTTCGGTCATCTACGACGCATTAGCGCCGGCAGCCGCCGAGCTTGCTCAGATGTACATCGAGCTGGATATCAATTATAACCTTTCCTTTGCGGACACGGCTTCGGGTGACGACCTCTCGCGGCGCACAGCGGAGTTCGGGGTGAACCGGGAGCCAGCAACACCCGCACATCGTGAGGGTCGATTCTACGGCGCTGGTGACGTGTTAATGGATGTGCCGATCGGTGGCCGCTATTCGATCAACGATGTCAATTACGTCGTTTCATCTAAGATCAGCACGGGCGTCTTCTCGCTGGAGTGCGAGACGGCCGGCACCATCGGCAATCAATATTTCGGCACGCTGCTTCCGATTCAATTCGTCGCCGGCTTGTCCCGCGCGGATCTCGGAGCCGTTCTGGTACCCGGGGATGATGAGGAGACCGACGACGCGCTTCGGACTCGCTACTACGAAGAGGTCAATAACCCCTCCTTCGGCGGCAACGTAGCGGATTATAAACAAACGATAGGACGGATGGACGGCGTCGGCGGCGTAAAGGTATATCCCGTCTGGCAGGGCGGCGGCACGGTCAAATGTACGATCATTGCTTCCGACTGGTCCATTCCCTCTGCGCCGCTTGTGGCCGAGGTTCAAACGGCTATGGACCCAACGGTCAACAGCGGAACAGGGATCGGGATGGCGCCGATCGGGCATAAGGTCACCATTGCTGGCGTGAGCGCCATGACGGTAAACACCGTGACGACCGTCACGCTCGCCTCCGGCACCACTGTAGGCCAGGTTCAGGCACCGATCGAGACAGCCATTGGCGAGTATATGCTCGGGCTCCGGAAGTCTTGGGCGGGGCAGGAGCAGCTTGTCGTACGCGTGGCGCTGATCGAGGCAGCAATCCTGACAGTGCCCGGCGTGGTCGATGTTACCGGAACGACGCTGAACGGATCCGCAGCCAATCTTACGCTTGGCCAAGACCAGATTCCGATGCGCGGGACGGTGACGATCAATGGCTGACCATATCTTTCGATATCTGCCGTCCTACTATCAGGAGATTAAAGACTTTACCGAGCTCGCGGCGACAGAGGATGCCGAGCTGGATAGCTTAGCTGAGGCCGTTCAGCGGTTGCTGGATGACCAGTTTGTCATGACTGCTTCATCCCCGGCGATCGCTCGCCGCGAAGCGATGCTCGGAATCCAGGCGGATCCGTCGGATACACTTGACTTCAGGCGCCTGCGGATCCTAAACCGATACCAGACTAAGCCGCCGTTTACGGTCCGTTACCTTCAGCAGCAGCTCGACAAACTGGTCGGCCCCGGGATGACGATCGTGTCGGTGGACGTGCAGCAGTTTATCCTTTACATCACGACGACTCTCGAGAACGCGAGCGTGTTCCGTGAAGTCATTCACACGGTGGACAAGATCAAGCCGGCCAACATCGTTTATCAGCAGAACACCTCACTGAACGATACGATCGAGCTGGAGAACTCAATCTCCAAAAAGTCGATGACCTGGAATTACAAATTGGATGGCTCATGGACGCTAGGCGCGAAGCCGTTCGTGACGCTCGGAGCGGAGGTGCCGGTTACGTGATAAACCAAACATTTTTGAACGATATCGCGACATACGTCAACGGCCGAGTCGCGAAGGTCGTGATCAACGGCAGCTATGAGATCACGGACTTCGTGGTCAAACAGGTGACGGAGAGCACCATGGCACTCAATTACATTGTCCCGGTGTCGGATGTGCAGCTCATCACGCAGATTGAACTGAAGGATTCCGGCGGAAAAATGCTCACCAGCTCCCCCGTGAACATTCCGGTCTCATCGGACATCCTTATGCTGCAGTCCATCATTGTTAAGGAGGCGACCACTTAATGGCAAAAACAAACTGGACGATGTCCGATACCGTTCTACCTTCGGATATGAATTCGATGGGTGAAGAGATCAACGACAGCATGACCGTGCTGGCTGCGGCGACATCCGCAGCGACCGCCAGCACGGTCATGCAACGGGATACATCTGGCCGCGCGAAGGTTGCTGCGCCTGCGGCCGCTGACGATATCGCTCGGAAGGACACCGTTGATGCGCTTCTCGAGAGCCCGTCCTTCACTGGTGTAGCGACGTCCCCTGCATTCCAACTCGGATCAACGGCAATTAGCAAGCAAGTCGGCCTGTTTAGTACGTTGGCTAGCACCTCGAACCAAAAGATCGATCTTTACTTCACGGGAGCTTTCTATGGATATTTCGACATTGAAATCACCGGAGCGTGGAACGGGATCAATAATAACGGTCTTCTGCGCAAACGCTTTGCCCTTGTTGTGCAGCCGACTTCAACGATCAGTAATCAAGTTTCGAGATACGAGGAAGTCATCGGAGGGATAGGGAATACAGTCGCTATTTCTGACGTCACTTGGGACTCTACTAATAGCAGATGGCGCATTCAAATTGTTATACGTCAGAGTTCGTCCTTCGCTGAGCAGTTTGCCGTTATGTTAACAGCTTTTACTCAGGGAGGAAATAATTCGCAATGGATTAACAACATCGCGGGGATGAAACTGGGAACAGTCTACACGACCGATACGACCTCGTTCCCACTTGCAACTGTCCAAATCAAAGCTCCGACAACAGTGATGAGCGAGATGACTATGAGTACGCAGCTCCGTATGGCGTCTATTGCGGATACAGCGAGTCAATGGTCTCGCGCTATTTACTTCGACGCGACGAATTCGAGCGGCACTAAAACTACTAATAATTATCTTCAAGCGGATTCGTCGAATGACCTTCGCTACGCAAAAGCCGGAGGAACTCCAAACCTCGTTTGGACAGCTGGGAATGACGGTTCCGGAAGCGGTCTTGACGCGGATAAGTTAGATGGTTACGACGTTGGTACGACAGCTTCGACTGTCGCAAACACGATACCAGTCCGCGACTCTACAGGCGAGATTATGGCTCAATCATACAGCACCCTTAACCCCGACAACGTAGCAGCTTCTGCTAGGTTAAGTTGGCAGGGCAACACCCCAAGAATCCGTATCGGGGGGAGCGGAACCGGGACAACAAGCGGATTCGAGATTCAAGGACTGAGCGACGCTAAGCTTTTCAGAGTCGATAATGTCGGACAAGTTACCAACTACGCACCGTCGGGAACGGCCCCATTCGTTGTGACTTCTTCAGCGAAAAATGTTAACTTCCAAGCGGATACCGTAGACGGACTTCATGATACCGACATTATGACGATCACAGGGCAATCTTCTACTCCTGTCGATCTTAATACCATTGTCAAAGCAGGCTCGTATCGTCTCGGTAACAATCACACGAATGCGCCTAGTGGATATGCGTACGGAAACCTTCTCGTAGTACGAGGGGGAGGGGATACAATTACGCAAATTCTCACCACGTATAATACAAATATCACGTATGTTAGATCGGGGAATCCGACCAATGTTGGCGGGACGGGAACGTATAGTGCTTGGGCGAAGATATGGACGGATGCAAACGCCGGACCGGGAAGTGGTCTTGATGCAGATTCGGTGGATAGTTATCACGCCGCTGACATGGTTATTCCGATTCAAACGACGGCTGGGACAAGCACAGCCTATACGGCGACGTTTACGCCAGCGTTCGCGAAGGTTAACGGCCGGACGGTTCGAATCCAAGTGCATACGGATAGCGGTTCTTCACCGACGCTTAACGCAAACGCGACCGGCGCGGCCCCAATCAAAAAAGCAAATGGCACGGCCGCCACGTTGAAGTCCGGTGGCATTTACACTTTGACATACTCCACGGCCGCCGGGGCTTTTATCTTACAGGGTGAAGGGGGGGAGTATGGCACAGCTGCAGCAGCTCAAGTCCTGACTGGATACACGATCGGGACTGATAACGGATTAGTCAACGGGTCCATGCCGAATCGCGGCGCGGTCTCAATTACGCCGGGGACGACGGCGCAGACGATCGCATCCGGTTACCATAATGGCAGCGGAACCGTCGCCGGGGATGCCAATCTGATTCCGGCGAACATCGTTGCAGGAAAGAGTATATTTGGCGTGGCAGGATCGGCGATCGTCGGCAGGCCCGTCGCAACTGGAACGGCGATATCCGAGAACACCTCAGCCACGTCGAAGCATGTCGTTGTTACGGGAATCCCGTTCGTACCGAAGATCATCATCGTGGAAGCTCCCGGCGGGGGCTCTCTCGTACAGCGGATGGTTTACTACGCAGATACAGGTGATGGCCGCTTGAACACCGTGCAATATGAGTACCGCGATGTGTCCTATGGCGAGGCGGGATTCACCGTGACTAGCAATGGATTCGACGCTTTTATGTATAACATCGCTCCGGCGGCCCCGTGCCCTTGGATCGCGATCGGATAAGAACTCGAGGTCGGGCCAAAGGCTCGGCCTCTTTTCTATATAACTGAGGGGAGAGAAGAAGATGAATCAAACGATGAACACGATCCTGACGGCAGCCGCGGCGTCGTCGGGCAAGGAAGCGGCATGGGGTGGATGGGTAGCGGCGGCGGGACTTGTGCTGTCTGCTTGGCTAGGAGGATGGGACGAAGCGCTCCAGATCCTTGTTTATTTGATGGTTGCCGATTACATTACCGGCGTTCTCGGAGCAGTCAAGCTTAAGAAGGTCAACAGCGACATCATGTTCTGGGGCGGCATCCGCAAGGTAACCGTCCTGTTCGTCGTCGGACTGGCTGCACTCCTTGATGGCTGGATTCAACCCGGGGAGCCAATCTTCCGGACGATCGCCATTTACTTCTATGTTGGCCGCGAGGGGCTGAGTGTCGTCGAGAACTTGGGTACGCTCAATGTGCCGATGCCGAAGAAGCTGAAGGAACTCCTCGAACAGCTGCAGGAGAAGGGAGGCGGGAAGACGGATGGCAACCTATAAGAAGTATACCAAGCCCGATTTCTTCTCTTTGATCGCTCCGATTGTCATGCAGGTACACAAGGAGGGCGGCCGGCTGCTGCCCTCTGTTCGGCTTGCTCAGGCGTGGCTCGAGACGGGAGGCAGCGTACCAAGCTGGAACAACCTCGGCGGTTATAAGGTCGGCAGCGGAACGCCAACGGCCTACTGGGACGGCTCCAGTGTCAATACCGCAACCAGAGAGGTATACAACGGCGTAACGGTCAGCACGACGGCCAACTGGCGGGCGTACAAGTCGATCTATAATTACTTCAAGGATCAGGATCTCTTGTTTGATAAGAGCAGGTACTCGGCCGTCAGAGCGGCCAAGACTCCGCAGGAGCAATGCGCGGCGCTTAAGACATGCGGATATGCGACCGATCCGGATTACGCTGGCAAACTCATGTCGGTTATCACGGCCAACAACCTGATCCAATATGACGCTGCGCCGGAGCCGGAGGGCGCCAAGGTCGTCGTAAACGATAAGCTAGTCGGTTATGGCCGTGTAGAAGATGGGCGTGTATTCTTGCCGCTTCGGCAGCTCGGAGAAGCATTGGGCATGACGGTTCATTGGGATAACGACAATAAGATTCCATACGTAGATGGCCGAACAGTCGAGATGTTCTCGATTATCGACGGGACGGTATATGTAGGCGTCCGGGCCGCGGCGGAAATGCTCGGGGCTCAGGTGAGCTGGAGCGGAGGAGTTAAAAAGGTGTTTATTTTCCAATAATAAATCAAAGAAGCCCGAAAGCGTATGCTTCCGGGCTTGCTTGTTTTTAATTATTATATACCGAATAAAGTTGGTTACCTGTAACTTTGATTAACTCACTATACTTAAATCCAAAGTCGGAGTCCTGCACGAATTCTTTATAAAGATTATCCTGTAGGGACCAGCTTTGATCAAATGGAACATATTCACCTGACCAAGAAAGCAATAATTTATTTAATATAGAAATATTATATTTCGCTTCAAACATTGTAATAAGGGGCGTAATTTTTTGAAGCGCTGTGGTCAATTTATTGTTCAATTCATGCTGAGAGTCAAAAGTGATTGCAAGCTTAATCCCACCATTACTTCCAATAAGTAATTTGGCTGACTCCAGGTCTCCGATATAACCTAATGATGTTTTAGTCAACGGAATTTGAAGTAGTGAGGTGAATTCCGTGAGGTCGACATTGTAAAAAGTGTCAGTTGTTAACTGAGCAATCACTCTGCTCACCTCACTCACCCTTTCCCTTCATAATATCTCGTTTGACTATCCCACTGTAAATTTTCGCAAATGAAGCTCTTTGTTCAATTGTATCATATGCGCGAGCTTTTAATAAATGCTCCATCTGAGCAGCATCATTTTGTACAATTTCATACTCCCAAGAAACGGAATCAGTTTTTCCGGCTAAGGTGGATTCCCTTTTATAATTATCAACAATTTGGTGTGAGTGCGCAAGTGCTTTAGACATTGCTGTTTCATCAAATCTTTCTAACATGTTTATTAGATCTTGCGCTAAACTTGCAATTTCGTTGTGTTTTTCATTTGAAGACACCCTTGGTCACATCCGATATCCAGAATAAGAACGTCTTAATTCAGTTCTTAAATCGATAATTGACTCAATAATTAATTGATCTTGAGTCTTGGAATTTACTGTATCTGAATTGGTGGTTGACGTGGCAAATGTATATATATTATTTATGATATGATTGACACTATCATTTGTAAACAGTAATTGGAATTGATTCTTACTTATAGACTCAATTACTTTTTGAAGGTTAATTTGATGCGTTCTCCCCAATTTGTTTTTAGTTTCATACTCAGCAAGCTCATTTAAAAGAGGAGAAAAAACTTTTTCGCCTAGTTCTTTTATCGCAAAATCGTGTTTTTTGGATATGATTTGTTTTCTATTTTCGACATTCAATAATATATACGCAGAAGTAATTGATAATGCTGATCCGAATACGACCTTCAAGACATCAGAAAATATTGCATTCATATGGATTTGACTGATGAGTTATTGAAGTTTGAATTTTCCACGCTTTCAGTCATGGTTTTGGCGAATTCATTCATTTTTAAAATAAACTCTTTAAAGTTGTTTAAGTCAATTGTATTGCCGCCCTTTTTATACATATTGATGATAACATCCATGGTATTCCTTGCCAACAATAACGCTATATTTAAGTCTAATTCAACGGTTAAAGAACTCCCATCATTTCTAGAAACACTTAGGTTTGTAGTAGCCTGCTCAAGGCTTCCGGTATAGGATAACGTATCAACAAAATAGGGACGCATAAATTTAAGCAATGATTCTTGTAGTAATGGTCCATAAAACTTTTTGAGGTTATTGAGCTTTGCTAGTGGTTCTCTCAGAGATTTATTAGCTATCGAATTAATTTCACCTTCAGCCATGAAATAATGAAAAAGACCATTACCAATTTCGTCACCGAAAAGTCTAAGTAGTGCTTGCATTAGTTTGTTGGTGTCACGCTCAAGAATAAATATATCCATGGACTTTTCTAAATTAGCAAATGAATTTGTGGATCTTAAAGAATCAAGAACCTTATTGAAGTCGATGTTAATTACTTTTTCTTCGTTTTGTTGCAAATTCTCCATAATTGTAACTCCTTGTCCGATGTATTCATCTGTTATTACAAAATATGATAAATACCTTTATTTTCTATCATAATACAACTTGAGATAGTATGCATATCACATTTTAGGATTTTTTACATTTGACGATTGATATAAAGGAAGAGGATGTAGCAAAAGTTTGGTCATAGATGCTATTGTTTTTCTCTTGATGGGAATAAATGTTCGCATTATAATACAAGAACAAACGTTCTTATCTGGAGGCGAGTAGGATGTCCATCGAGACGTACATCGGTCGTCGTGTAGAGGTCATTTACCAAAACGGCAAAGGTGAAATGTCGCAGAGAGTCGTTACCGTCCACTCCGTGAGCGGCGTCAGCGCCCGTGTGTTTGACTGCGCCAAGCAGGCGTTCCGTACCTTCTCGTTGGACCGTATCCTCGCCGTCATGCCTGCTGCTAGGAGGGTGTCATGAGTAAACCATTGGTGCCGAAGATTGGTCACCCAAATGAAGAAGAAATGTACATGCTCCGTGAATCGATTTTATTGCCTGCCATCTTGCAGATGCTGGATAGAAAGCTAAAGCAAACAGAATGGTCAACTGATATGCTTAAGACGCTATATAAACGCGCGATCGAGCTCCTAATCGATCGAGTGCTGCAAGATCATATTACAGTACGGAAGAGTCTTCGTGAAAGAAAGATCAAAACCTGGGATGGAGACAATACAGATTTTGCGATTTACGTTAACTACAATTGCCGGGGATACGACGGGAATTTCTTCGTGACACGAGATGTTGCGAGAGCAGAGATCAGCGTAAGGCTCGGCAAGTATATTCAGGATGCGTTCACGCCGATGAGCAATCAATCAAAATGCTTTGTAAATTAAATGAGTCAGGTAAGCCCCGGCATGATTAAAGGCCGAGGCTTTATTTAGTTTGATTTTTGTACAATTGACCACATTTTGCCCACTTGTACATGAAAAATGATGAATTCACATGATAAGTGAAAATTGTGGAAAGCCTTGATAAACCAACAATCCCCCTAAAAATGAAATGATATAAAATCAATAATTAATCCGAATCCAACTACAATATGGCGAACCTGTTTTTCCGATTGCAGCCGAAGAATCGGGATCGTCGCGACGTGGCGAACGAGTAGGCATACATAGACGCGAATATAGGGCGGCTTCGGACTCAGGTCCGCGCCGCCCTATCGTTCATTCCGCTTCATTATGGAAGCCGAGCGATTAAAATCCTCTTCCCGCCAGCTGCTGTTCGGCGATTTGAACGAGCTTGCGAGTGATATGTCCACCGATCGAGCCGGTATCGCGGGTAACCATGTTGCCGTAGTAGCCGTCTTGAGGAATTTGGATCCCCAGCTCTTGAGCGGCTTCGAACTTCAATTGCTCCAGAGCTTGGCGGGCTTGTTGCACGACAAGCTGATTGCTGTTGCTGTTGTTGGAACTTGCCATGGTGCTCACCTCCTTTGAAGGTTAGTATGGCTGAATTGGGAAGACGTATGCATACAAAGAAATCGTTTCCATCGCCTGGGCGAATCATATCCAATTCATTCGTTCGAAGATATGCGAGCCAAGCAGGACAAGCCAAGCGGTCAGCAGCCCGTAGACGAGAACGAACCGGGTGCGGAAGACGGACAGCATCATCAGAGTGCCCTTGAAGTCCACCATGGGGCCCAATACCAGGAAGGACAGGAGGGCGCCTGCCGGGAACAGATGATCGAAGGAAGCCGCGACGAAGGCGTCCGCGGTGGAGCAGAGGGACAGCACGTACGCGAATCCCATCATGAAGAGATGGGAGAGGAGGTCGTTGCCCGCGATCGCGGCGAAGGCTTCGCGGTCGATCGTCGTCTGCACGACCGCCGTGATCAACGAGCCCGCCAGAAAGTACTTGCCCATGTCCCACAAGTCTTCGGCCGCGTGCCCGGGGACTTCCTTGAGCTTCGTTTGCCAATTGCCCTGATGGTGATGATGGTGATGGCCGTGAGAATGCTCGCGCTCGCCGGAACGCTCGGCGCGCAGCGGGCTGCTACGGATGATTAGGGTCAGCAGGAGACCCAGGGCGATCGCGACCGCCAGCGCGAGCAGGAACCGGGCCGCGGCGAGCTGAGGGGCATGGCGGAACGCCGAGAACGTGGAAGCGATCACGATCGGGTTCAGAACGGGACCGGCGGCGAGATAGACGAGTCCGATATAGGCGGGAAGCCCTTTGCGGATGAGCCTTCGGATTACGGGAACCATCCCGCACTCGCAGAGCGGCACGACGAGCCCGAGGAGACTGCCGAACAACACCCCGTAGAGCTTATTGCGAGGCGCGTATCTGCGAACGTGCTCGTCCTTTATGTAGATATGCAAGAGCGCGGAGACGAACGATCCGGCAAGCAGAAAAGGCAGCGCATCGAACAGGATGGAGGCGAACGTATCGAGAAGCTTGACCGCATAATCGCCGTCGTGGCTTACGAAGAGGAAGAACAGTACGATCCCCGAGGCCGCAAGAACCCATTTTCCTTTTTTTTCGAACAAGACGGACCACCTCCAAGCGACGCTTCTTTAGCCTATGCTTGGCCCATTCCCGAGAGAACGGGCAGCTCGAAGCGGGCTCGGTTGACTTGTCGGCGGGCAGGGGTATAATAGGAGAATCGACATGCTGCATTCAGATCGGCTGTGAAGAGAACAAGTACGTTTAGCGGGGTGCTCCCAGAGAGCCGGCGGTTGCTGAGAGCCGGTACTCCTTGCTAGGCCGAATGGAGCTCGGAGCCGGGAGCGAAACGATATTGTTTTCATGAACGGAAGCAATATCCCATTCTCCCCGCCTGTTCCCCGTTAACGGAACCTAAGGCTTGGCCCGGTAATGCCGTTCGAAGGCATACCTCGCCAGCGAATAAGGGTGGCACCACGACCTCTTCGTCCCTTGAGACGGAGGGGTCTTTCTGTTTTTTGGGGTGCTCTGCCGGTGGCGGGCGATCGGGATCGGCGGCCATGTAAATAAGAGAAAAGGAAGGCGGTCTAGACAATGAGCAAGCCATTAAGAGTTCTATCGGGAATCCAACCGAGCGGGAAGCTGACTTTGGGGAATTACATCGGAGCGATGAAAAATTTTGTCGCCCTGCAGAACGAATACGACTGCTACTTTATGATCGTGGATCTGCATGCGATCACGGTGCCGCAGGAGCCTGCCGCTCTTCGCGAGCAGACGGAAGCGGTCGCCGCTTTGTTCATCGCGGCGGGCATCGATCCGGCCCAAGCGGCGGTATTCGTTCAATCCCACGTGCCGCAGCATGCGGAGCTGGGTTGGATCATGACGACGCTGTCCTATATGGGCGAACTCGAGAGAATGACGCAGTTCAAGGACAAGTCGGAAGGCAAAGAAGCGGTCGGAGCCGGACTGTTCGTCTATCCTTCGCTCATGGCGGCCGATATCTTGCTATACCAAGCGAATCTCGTGCCCGTCGGCGACGACCAGAAGCAGCACCTGGAGCTGACGCGCGACCTGGCCGGCCGCTTCAACTTCAAGTTCGGGGACACGTTGACGGTTCCGGAGCCTTATATTCCGAAGGTCGGCGCCCGAATCATGTCTTTGGACGACGCGAGCAAGAAGATGAGCAAGAGCAATCCGAACGTAGGCAGCTACATCGCGCTGTTGGACACGCCGGACGAAATCCGCAAAAAAATATCCCGGGCCAAGACGGACTTGGGACGGGAAATCGCGTTCGACCCGCAGAACAAACCGGAGATCAGCAACTTGATGACGATCTATTCGAATTGCGCGGGAATCTCTCTCGATGAAGTTCAAGCCCGATTCGAAGGGCAAGGCTACGGCGCCTTCAAGAAGGATCTGGCCGAGCAAGTCGTGGCGACGCTGGAGCCGCTGCAGCAGCGGTACCGCGAAATTCGCGAATCCGGAGCGATTCACGATATCCTTCGCGATGGCGCCGAGAAAGCAATGGCGGTCGCCGAAGCGACGACGCGGCAAGTGAAGGAAGCGATGGGCTTCCTGCTGCCGGCCTCGAAGCGTTAATCCGCTTCGGCCGGCAGAGGCGAGGCTCGTTCTTATGCGCGGCTCTTGCGGAGACGGGCCTTCACCATAAAGCCTAGCCCGATGTTCGAGATGCAGAGCACGAAGAACAGCAGAGCAAGCCAGCCGTTATAGTCCAGCGAGATGGCCGTAGCGGTCATCCAGACCATGGAAGTGACGGCAAACAATAATCCTAGAGATTTGTTCATCGATTTGATCTCCTTAAGCATATTTTTCTTTCGCCTTTGCATACTAGAGAAGCAAGCTTGCAAACCACACTACAGCAAGGCGAAAGGAGCATTGAGGCATGGCAAACGATAATTCCGGTTCCCGTAATCAGGTGTTGGTTCCTCAAGCGAAGGCTGCTCTCCAAAGCATGAAGATGGAAGCTGCTCAAAACTTGGGAGTTCAAGTTCCTTCCGACGGCTACTACGGCAATGTGACATCCCGCGATGCAGGTTCGCTCGGGGGCTATATCACGAAGAAGCTGGTTCAAATCGCTGAGCAACAACTTTCCGGCGGCGGTCGCTAAGAGGTCCTTAGCGTCCCGACCGAAAGCCCGAGGATTGCCCTCGGGCTTTTAATATTGTCAACAAGTATTGTCCCTTAAAAGAAGCCCCCAAGTCAATAGGGGGCTTCTTCGCGCGGGCTTGATTTAATACGTATTCATCCGCAGCCGCTTCTGCAGCCGATCGTCGCTAAGCCAGCCGACGTAAGATTGAAGGGCTTCGTAATTCCGGTCCATCATGACGACGGCGACGAACGGATATTGCCGTCTATGCCGATAGCGAATATCGAGCCAGCGCACCTCGTAACCCCAGGAATGGGAGGTCACCTGTCCGCATGGGAAAGGGGTCAAGGCAAGAAAGGATTGAACGTCCTTGTTGGTCTTGGAAGCCTCGATGGCGGGATGCTGAGCGCAGGATGTCGTTTCCAGCCAGATCAGCTTGCCGTTCTCGTACTCGCCGATCCCGAATTTGCAGTCCTTGGATTCCCGGATGACATTCCATCGGTGCAGCGACAACGTGGGCAGAAGAAAGTAGCGATCGCCGGGCCGATGCTGCTCGTCCTTGCCTTGCAGCTTGGACTCGATCCGGTGATGAACCCAAGTTCTCCATCCGTAATAGACGGCAAGAATCCCGTAAAGCACGGGGAAGATCGCCCGGGGCTCCGCCCAACCGGTCGCCCAGAGCACGATGGCCGCCAGATGGGACAGGAAAATAAAGGGGTCGAAAATATGGATGATATTCCAGGCGATCCAACGCTTCGAGACCGGTCTTGCCGCCTGGGTTCCATAGGAGTTGAACAGGTCGGTGACGACGTGGACGACGACGGCGAGCAGCACCCAAGCGCCTAGATGAAGCCAAGAGACATCGGGGAAGACGACCGCCAGGGCGAGAGTGATGAGTACGGCCCACCCGAGCACCGCGGGAATAGAGTGAGACAAGCCGCGATGATTCTTGATATAATCGGCATTGCTCTTGAAGCGAAGGAGCGTATCGATATCCGGCGCCTGGGAGCCGAGGACGGTGCCGATCAAGACGGCGATAGGGCCGTAAGGGTGAGAGGCGATAACGGGATCGGTAAGAGCCAAGCCCCCGAGTCCGAGACCGAATACGAGATGGGTACCTGAATCCATAGGTTGCCTCCAGTCTGTTCGTTGGGTTGCGGAACTTCATAAAGTATGGGCGGCAAAAGTGGAAATTATGAGCGGGGAGGCGAAGCCGAATGGTCGTGTTCTGCGAATACGTCATCCTGAACGAGCATCGGGACGAGTTCTTGCAATGGGTAAAGTCGCAGCCGGAGCGATGGCGGAATGTCGAACTGATGGAGAATACGGCGCAGCCGGGCGTTTTTGTGGAGTGGCGGAGAGCCGCCGGCGAGGAGGAAGCCCTTGCTATAGAAAAAGAACGCCGCGAGGGGCGTTCCGGATGGCGAGAGATGGAATCGTGGGCGAAGAAAGGGGCCGAGGGCATCCGGGTGTGGATTTTCCGTCCCGTTACCTTCTAGCTGCTTGACCCGTGCCGAACGGCAGGTTGTAATTGAGCGGCTCGTCAAAGGTAATGTAGTCCAGATTCAAAGTGAGGAGGAGGAACCGCTTGCCGGTGACGGGATCGCTGATGATGATGTGATCCCTGCCCGCGGCTTCGAGCACTCCTTTGAACACTTTAGCGTTCCATTCGCTGTTGTTCTCATAAGTCATGTAAAGCGTGGCGACCTTGCCGAGGTTCATCCGCAGGATGTTCTCGACATAGGATTCTTCCCTGGGCGGAGGGGCGAACACCGTTCCCATCGGAGAAACCATCGACCCGGCAGGCACGGGCGGGACGAACGTCGTCACCGGCAACGCCGCGGACGGCATGTTCGCCGATGGCATGTTTGCTATCGGCATATTCGCCGCGGGCATCGTCCCCATCATATTCATGTTGGCGGGAGATACGGCTTGCTGGGTAGCGGGGGATGCGACGGGTTGAGTCGGCGTTGCGGACGTTTGGGCCGGGGGCCAAGGCATTTTGTTATACAAGGATAATCCTCCTTAATGATGGCTTGCGCCAAATTAACGAACTCGGGTTGTTTGAATGACGGTTATGCGGGAGTAACCTTTCCCTAGGCAGGGATGAACCTGCGCCCGCCAGCGGCCGAGAGGTGCTGGGCGATTGTCACCATACAGTCTATTGTGATGTTCCCGATTTTGTGACTGCTTTTCGGCCGGAATCGGTTGTATGATCCTGTTGAATGTCCGGGAACGATGCCGCACATTGTCAACCTTCTAATAGTTGGGGTATGATTTAGAGATGACAGCGCGTCGTATCCGCGGCTTTGGGGTTTATATTGGAGGATATGTTTTAGAGGAGGAGCTATGTGTTCAAAGATCTTGTCGCCTTGACCAAGCCTGGCATCATTCGATTGAATTTGTTCGCGGCGTTCGGTGGCTTCTGGGTGGCTTCCCGGTGGGACATCGATTGGCCGCTTCTTATTTGGATGCTGATCGGCTCCACGTTCACGATGGCTTCCGCCTGCGTCTTCAATAACTATTTGGACCGGGAGATGGATACGAAGATGGCCCGTACGCAGAACCGGGCGCTGCCGACGGGACGGCTTCAGCCTTCGTTCGTTCTCGGCTACGCCGTCGTTCTGGGGATTATCGGGTTGACTGTCTTATTCGCCGGGGTTAATGTATTATGTGGGTTTCTGGGTCTATTGGGTATCTTCGTGTACGTTGTCGTATATACCATGTGGCTGAAGCGAAGCTCGACCTGGAGCACCTCGATCGGAGGGGTATCCGGAGCGATGCCTCCGGTGATCGGCTATTGCGCGGTTGCCGGCAAGGTGGACGAGGGCGCGTGGCTGCTCTTCGCTCTGCTGTTCCTCTGGCAGCCCCCGCACTTCTGGTCGCTGGCGATTCGCCGGGTGGAGGAGTATCGCGCGGCAGGCTTCCCCGTGCTTCCCGTCGTGAAGGGCGTGCTCCGAACCAAAATCCAAATGATTCCGTACATAACCTTGCTGCTCGCCGCTTCGATCCTGCTGTATGCTTACGATTATGTCGGCCTTGTTTTCCTCCTGTTGTCCGTCGTTATCTTGGCTGGATGGCTGTTTCACGCCTTATCCGGTTTCCGTGCCAAAGACACGGTCAAATGGGCGAAGACGGATTTTCTGTTCTCGGTGAATTATTTGCTCGTTATGTTTATCGCGATGATACTAGACACGAACGGAGTGTAAACGGTTATGGATGACAAGAAACAAGACGTGAACGCAACGAATCAAACGGTGGAGGGAGGCGTCGTCGCTCCTCCCGTTGCCGCCGATAAGAGGTCTTTCGGCAAGCGCTACGCTTTCCCGATGATCCTGTTCGGATTGTGCATCATTCTCGCCGCCTTCCTGCTCTGGTCGAACAGCAAGGACGAGACGAAGCTGGCGGATCAAGGCGAAGCCGCCGACTTCACTTACCAGGACATCGACGGCAACTCGGTTACGCTAAGCGATTCGGACGGCAAGGTCCGGCTCGTCTACTTCTTCTTCTCGAATTGTCCGGACGTTTGTCCTCCGACCACCTTCATGATGTCGCAGGTTCAGGATATGCTGAAGGCGGACGGCGACTTCGGAACGAAGGCGGAATTCCTGTCGATCACGATCGACCCGGTACGCGATACGCCGGAAGCGCTTAGGGCGTTCGGGGATAAGTTCAACGCGGATTACTCCGGCTGGAAGTTCCTGCGCGGAGACGAGGCGGAGACCGCCGAACTGGCCAAGAAATACCAACTGGCGGTCGTCAAGGACGAGGAAGGCAACTTCGGCCATTCCAACCTGATCGTCGTCGTCGACAAGAAAGGCCGCATCCGCGACTTTATATCCCCGGAATCGAACGGCAGCCCGAGCGACGTATCGGCGGATGAGCTGTATAAAGAGATCAAGAGCTTGATGTAATCGGCTTATTTGTTAAGTTGATTGAAGAACCTCCGTTGCCATTCGGATGAATGGGACGGAGGTTCTTTTGGTGTGCATGAAAGTTCCATAGCTTACTCCGGCCACGAAGGAATCGGCTCGGGATAGACGATATAGGAATCGAGCCCGGCCTTCTCAAGCTGCTGGATCAAGTACTCTTCGGGGGTTCCTTCGACTCCGTTGTAGCCTCTGCGGGTATAGATATTCTCCGCGTCCGGGAACACGTCGTGAAGGATGCCGCGGATCCGCCTGCCCGAGGAATCCGGATCGGTGAACAGGTACACCTGGCGGTCTCCGACGGCCTTGCGGAGGGCTTCGATTCGTACCGCGTTCAAGGTGCCGAAGGTGCAATGGATGGGGACTTCTGGCGAGAGCACGCGGGACAGGCGGCTTTTGTCGTTTTTGCCTTCTACGATGATGGCGATGTCCAAGGAAGCTGCACCCCCTGAGCTTAAGCGTATGGATCGTGGATGGCTTTATTGTATCACAAATAAAAGACCTTCCCTATCGAAGGTCCGCATGCCTTGCTATCCGGCCTCTTGGTCGAGGCGTTCCGTTCTCTGCGTTAGGCGTCGGGAGCGAGCGCGCTCCTTCATGGAAGCTTGAGGACGATGACGAGAAGGATGAACAGAACGATGATGATGGCGGTTGATACGTCGTGCCTGTACCCGGCGCCGTGCGATTGCGACATTCGGATTCCTCCTTCAAGGGCGATGATTCGGCCGGCGTTCCGTTCCCGCGACCGGGATAACGCCTACCTCATTGTATGCAGGCGCCCTCCTCGGCGCAGTCGCGGGACCCATAGTTGGGCTAATGCCCTGCGTGCGGAGGCGGTTCGGCCTTGCCGTTCCAGCCGATCGAGTATTGCGGGCGCGGCATCAGCACGATCAGGCTCAGCATGATGACGAAGAAGGAGATAAAGAACGGCGACATATGCTCGCGGACCAGACCGGCAAGGACCGGGCCGAGGAACGATCCGACCGACAGCGCGATCGACATGAACGAGAACGTTCTTCCGTATCGCGAAGTGCCGCTGAGCTGGAGCATGAAGGACGTCATCGCCGGGAAAACCACCCCTTTGGACATGCCTACGACGAATAGAAGAGCGGCCATCGGAACCGGCCAATCGGACGCGAGTCCGTAATAAGCCAGCGCCATCAGCAGCAGGCCGGCGATGTTCCGGGCGTAAGGGAGGTACCGCTGCAGGAACAGCAATCCGAGCGTCGACAGCGCGCCCAAGCTTACGATGGAGAACAGAATGCCGGTCGTCAGAACGTCCGCGGAGGATTCCGCGCGCAGCGGGAGCTCGAAGGAGAGAATTCCTTGGGCGCACGAAGTGGCGATCGGCAGCAGAAAGACGACCCAAGGGAAATGGGAGTTTTGCTCGGCTACCGGCTTGGAAGAAGCGATCGGGACGGCGGGATCTTGACGTTTGGCGGACGGAGCCGGTTCGCCCGACAGCGGAACGACCTTGGGCTCCCGAATGAACAATAAAGACGCGATGCCGGTCGCCAGCAGGATCCAGCCGAGGATGGAGAACGATTGGGCGAAGCCGATTTTGGCGGCCAGCCAAGCTCCTGCCGCGGGAGAGACGACGGAAGCGATCGTGTGCACGAGGCCGTTGCCGGCCATCAACCGACCTTGCTGAATGTGATCCCGGGCCAGCTTGGCAAGCAACGACAAGCAAGCGGGGGACAGGAAAGCAAGCACGAAGCCGCTGGCCGAGCGAATGTAGAGCAGGTGCCAGGGATCGGTGACTTGAGATTGCAGCAGCAGCAGAACCCCCGCGCCCGACAGGCTCGCGGCGATGAATAAGCGGCTGCCGAATCGATCGACCCCGTAGCCCGCGAGCAGATTGCCCGGCAGATGGGTGAGCGAATACATGCCCATGACAAGCCCGATGAAGGAAGGAGCCGCGCCGAGCGAGACGGCGAAAGGCGTCAGCATCGGGTATTGGGCATGCAGGTCGAAGAACGCGACGAACAGGAACAGGTACAGCCACACGGCCATTTTCAAGGGAACATCGCCTCCGGGGAAGTCGGCGGAGCGGGAGCATGGTCGCCGGCTTGTTCTCTTCCTACTTGTACGTTGGACGGCCCCTCAATATGCCCCTTGAAAGTGTATGGCGATGTGTGGTACACTTCTTCCATGAACTAGTGTATGGTGTGTAGCCACACACATGGCACATTTGAAGGAAGGCCGGGTGTTGCCGATGCCGCCTATCCGATTGTGGAGCATCGAAGATTTTCAGATCGACCCCTCTAGGCCTCTGTACGAGCAATTCGTCGAGCAGATCCGGGCGATGATCGCAAGGGGCGAGCTGGAGCCGGGAACCCGACTGCCCTCCGTCCGGGAGACGGCAGCCAGCTTAAGGGTCAACCCCACGACGGTCATGAAGACGTACCAGGAGCTGGAGAGACTGGAGCTGATCGTCACGTTTCGGGGGCAGGGGACATTCGTTACGCAAGCGGAGGAAGCGATCCGCCAAACCCGCATGCAGTTGGCGAAGGAAGCCGTTCGAAGACTGGAGGAGACGGCGAGATCGATCGGGCTGTCGCTCGAGGAGCTTTGGGAGTTATCACGCGAGAAGGAGTGAAGGGGTTCATGAATTCGAAGGGCATGGTTACAAGCAAGGGCCGTTCGGCCGTTCGCTGCGAAGAAGTGCAAGTCGCGATCAAGAGGAAGCCGATCCTAAGCCGGGTCAGCTTCGAGATTCCCGTAGGCAGCCTGACCGGGCTGCTCGGGCCGAACGGAGCGGGCAAGTCCACGCTGATGAGGCTGCTGACAGGGCTGCTTGAGCCGGATGACGGGGTCGTGGAGCTGTTCGGACGTCCGGCGGGATGGGAGCGGCTCGGAGAGCTGAGCTTCCTGCCGGATCGGGGCCAGCTTCCCGCGCATCTGACGGCGGGGGAATGGCTGAATCTGGCTTCGGGCATCTACCCGGATTGGAACAAGGGGAGAGAGGCGGAGCTGGCTCGAGAGCTCGGCGTCTATCGCGAGAAGAAGATCGGCACGATGTCCAGGGGCGAGGAAGCGCGCTTGCAATTGCTCACTTGCTTGTCGAGAGAAGCCCCGCTTATCATCCTCGACGAGCCGTTCGCGGGCGTCGATATGATCTCCCGGGAGCGCATCTCCTCCGCGGTCGTCTCCGAGATGGCGGACGGCGAGCGAACCTTCCTCATCGCGACTCACGACATTCGCGAGATGGAGCAGCTGTTCGACCGGATCGTGCTGATCGGCGGCGGAACGATTCAAGGCGAGTTTGACGTGGAAACGCTCAGGATGAGCGGCCGTTCGGTCGAATCCTGCTATCGGGAAGTGTTCTCATAATGCGCGCGCCCGGCAGCTTGTTCGAGTTGGAATGGAGCCAGCTTCGTCCTTATCTTCCTTACGATGCGCGAGGCCGGATCTTCTGGATCGGCGTTCCGATCCTCTTGATCGTATGCAGCGCGATCTTCCTGGACGAGGCGACGACGGCGCGTTCCGTGTTCGCGATCGGGGCCGTGCTTGCGGCGCTGGCGGCATGGACGGTCGGCACGCTCAAGACGGCTACGATCTGGGAGAGCTCTTTTAAGGATTGGTGGCTCTCGATGCCGCAGCCGCGCGAGAAGCTCATGAGGGCGAAGGCGGCTGCCCTCATCCGGTTTCAAGCCTATATATCGCTTGCGGCATGGGCGACTTGCGCCGCGAGCGGCCTCGTTCGGATCGCGCTTGGCGTACTGGATCCGGAGTCGTTCTCCATGGGAAGCTTCCTTCTGGACGCGGCTGCCTACCTTGTCTTGTACGCGGCGGTCGTTCCTATCTTTATTTGCGCGGGCCTTGCTTTTATGGGCATGTACGGCGGACGGCGAACTTGGCTCAACGTTCCGTTCGTTCTCCTCTTCGTCGTCCTCATCTCCGCATTCCCGGCGATCGGGGACCATTCGATCCCGATCGACCGCTGGCTCCGGGCGGATGCGACAGCGTTGTACGCGCTGGCCGCTCTGGCTCTCGCCAAGCCGCTCTACTCGTGGACGATTCGGTTCGTCTCGGTCTATGGCCTTAGGGATCTGGCCGCGCACCGTCCCGGCGGATCCGGGACGAAGAAGAAAGAAGCCGCTCGGGAAGATGTCGCCAAGATCAGGTACCGCGCGGCCAAAACGGGGTTCGCCGCTCTTTATGCGCTGGAAGATTCCAGATATAAAGACTTTCTCTTCAAAAAGACCATTCGGATCATTTGGGGGATCCTGGCTGCCGCGACCGCCGTTGGGGGATTCTTCGCGTCGACCGGGCACGATAATTTGATCGGCATTTTTCAAACCATCCTTATGCCGACCTGCTTGGTGCCCGCGATCATTCTCGTTACGCTTAACCAACACGAAGCGAACAAGAAGCGGCTGAGCTGGTGGCTCTGCTTCCCGTACGATCGCCGCAAGCTGCTGTTGTCCCGGTTTCTCGCCGTCTGGGGCGCCTCTCTTCGCGTTCTGGCGAGCTTGCTTCTTGCCTACGCTGCCGGCTGCTTCGCGCAGGAGCTGACGCTCGGTCAATCCGCCTTTAACGGAACGACGGATGTCAGAATCATGCTCTACTTGCTGCTTGTCTATGTCGGAGGCGGATTTATCGTAAGCTGCGTGCTGCTAGGGCAATCCTTGACGTTCCGCAGCAAGGCGTTGGCGTGGATATACGGTCCGCTGGCGGGACTTGTCTATCTGCTTCCGATGCTCGTAAACAATAAGTTCTTCCCCGAGGAGGATTACGAGACGGGTGTAAGATCCGGTCATTGGCTGGGGCTCGCGCTCAGCGCCGTCGTGCTGCTGCCCGCCGCCTTCGCCTGCTTCCGCGCGGGAGCGAAATGGATGCACCTTTATCTTCTGAATACTCAAGAGGATATCGCGCGCAGACGCCATCACGGAGCCAAAGGGAAATAATAGTTTCTCTATACGTTTTACTCCGGCTAAATAGGTACAGTATAATAGAGTAGGATAAATGCGAAGCTTGCATGGAGGATACCGAATGAATCTCGATATCGAGGCCTGGAAGCAGTTTGCTACAGATCACTGGGTTGTGATCGCGATCGCGCTCGTCGCGATTCTCGTCGTCGTCAATGTCGTAAAAACCGTAGCCAAATGGGCATTGGCCGCCGTCATCGTCATAGCCGTCCTTGTTTATGGCGGCTACTCGGTGAACGACCTGAAGGAAGTCGGCAGCAAGGTGTCGGAGGTCGGCAGCAAGGCGACGGCCGCCCTGCTGGACGAAGCCATCACGTCTATGGCAGGGGAAGCGAAGGACGCCGAATACACGCTGAACGAAGACGGCAGCTACACGGTCAAGACCAAGAGCATTACGTTGTCCGGAATCGCGAATTCCGGCAAGGTCAAGGTGACCTATAAGGGCGTCACCTTCCCCGAAGTTCCGCTCGACGGCGCGGTACGCGAATTCGTCGTCGCCGCGAGGGAAGCATCGCAATGAAATCGCTGGACACCAACCTCGTCACCTTAGCGCTGCTGGCCGTCGTGGCGGTGTCCTTGCTTCAAGGCGTATGGAGAGGCGCTTCAGGCTCCGCGAAGCGCCTTTTCTTGTTCGTCGCGGGTACCGCGATGACGCTGTTGTCCGTCGCGCTGGCGGCATGGGCGGCCTCGGCTTCCTCGCTGCCCGTGCAGAGGTGGCTCCTTAAACAGGGGTGGGAGCCGCCTTCGCCGGACTCTTCCGGATTCGCCCAACTTGGCTACACGCTGTTCTCCGGGGTCCGGGATTTGCCGCTGCTCCGGTTCGCCGCTTTGTTCCTGCTTTATTATCTCGTGCTCCGTTTCGTCATCGGCAGGGTCGGCTCTCTCCTTGCGAAGGTCGGGGCTTTGCCGTTCGCCCTCGTTCCGAGCGGCGGCGCGGTCAGCCGCGCGTTCGGAGGCTTGATCGGAGCGGCGCTGGGCTGCGGACGGGCGATCGTGCTGACCGCCGTCTTGTTCGCGTATTGCTCCCTGGTTCCGCAGGGGCCGTACGTGGACTATGTCGGCCAATCCAGCCTGTATCGCGAGGCGGCCGCCCAGATCATCGAGCCCGCCGCCGGAGATCTGCTCGAATCGCAATTCCCCGTCTTCGCGAAGAAGATGCAGGGAGAGCTCGATCAGCTCTGGCAGAAGCGGTACGACATCATCGACGCGGAGCTCCCTTCCGGCATCGCGCTGGCCGCCCAAGAGATCGTGGAGGGTCAGACGACCGCGACCGGGAAAGCCCGGGCTTTATACGACTGGGTAGGCACGAGGATCGCTTACGATTATGATAAAGTAGAAGCCTATGAAGAGAGAGGCGAATGGCGGGAGCAGACTCCGGCGGATACGTTCGAGACGCGCCTCGGAGTGTGCATCGACTACTCCCGGTTGTACGCGGCGATGGCCCGTTCCGTCGGCCTCGAGGTGCGGGTGGTGACCGGATTGGGCTATGACGGCCTCGGCGGGTACGGTCCCCATGCGTGGAACGAGGTCTACCTGCCGGAGGAAGACCGCTGGCTGCCCTTGGATTCGACTTGGGCCAAGGCGGGCGACTGGTACGATGCTCCCCGTTTTCAAGATACTCATGTCAGGCAAGCATAGATGGATTTAACGATCAGATTATGAATGAGCACCAGGAGGAACACGCAAGTGAGCGATGATCGGACCGAAGAGGCCCAGAAAAGGGAGCTGCGCAACCGCCGCAATTTCAGCTTCCGTCTGAATTTATTTTTTTTCGTCACTTTTTTTGTCTTCTCGACGTTGATTGTCCGGCTTGCGTACCTTCAGTTCGTGGAGGGCGCCTCCTTGAAGGAGAAGGAGCACCAGATCGGCACCCGGGACGTCTCGATCCCGCCGATTCGCGGCAATATCTACGACTCCACCGGCAAGCCGATCGCCTATTCGACTTCCACGCAATCGTTGTACTACACGTTAGAGCCGGGTACGAAGGAAGCGGCCGGCCGGGAGCTCGCGGAACGTCTCGTCGCCGTGTTCAACGAGCACGGGGACAAGAGCGCGACTCCGCTAACTGTGGACGACGTGTTCGAGGACATGGACTTCGGCGGCAAGGTTCATCTTCCGTTCCAGCAGCGCCGGATCAAGTCGGGGCTCACCCAGGAGGAGATCGCCTACTTCAGCGAGCATAAGAGCGAGTTCAAGGGCATCGACATCGTGGAAGAGAGCATCCGGCAATACAGCTCCGACCAAGTCGCCGTGCAGCTCGTCGGTTACATGAAGCAGCTTCAGGGGGCGACATCCCTGGATTACTACAAGGATATCAATAAAGACCAGGACGATCCGACTCTGAAATATTTGGACTCGGAGGACGTCGGCTTCGACGGCATCGAGCTTATGTACCAAGAAGAGCTGCGCGGCCGCAACGGCCTCAAGACGTATCCGGTGAACAGCGAGAGCCGGATCATCGGGCCGATGGAGCTGACGAAGCCGGTCAAGGGGAACAATCTGTTCCTGACGATCAACAAGAACGTTCAGCTGGCTACGCAGAACGCGATCACGACTCATCTGGAGAAGATCCGGACGTCGACGCTCAAGGCGGAGCGGGCTCCGAACGCCAAGACGGGCTACGCGGTCGCCATGGAAGTGAAGACGGGCAAGGTCGTCGCGATGGCCAGCATGCCGGATTACGATCCGAACCTGTGGCAGGGCGGCATCAGCTCGAAGGATTACGATGCGGTCAAGTACTTTATGGGCAACGGAGCGATCCGCGAGGTGCAGGCTCCTTACGAGGACGACAAGGAACGGCTTAAACACCCGTCCTCGCTCGTCAACCTCGGTTCGACCCAGAAGCCGCTGACGATTCTGCTCGGCTTGAACGAGCACCTGATCAGCACGAACTCGACTTACTCCGATCACGGATACTTCCAGTTCGGCCGCAAGGGCTACGAGACGAAGGTCCGCAACTCGCAGAGCGAGGCGAACGGCTTGCTGACCCCTTCGCGCGCGATCGCGAAGTCGTCCAACGCCTTCATGGCCGCGATGATCGGGAACGCCTTGTACCTGCGGGACGGCTCCGACGGCCTGGACGTCTGGGACAGCTACATGAAGCAGTTCGGCCTCGGCGTCACGACCGGCAGCGGCCTGCCCGGAGAGTCCAAAGGCTCGGTCAACTACTACGAGGAAGAGAAACGAGGCAGCGCCCAGTCCGCTCTCGTCTACGCTTCCTTCGGCCAGCAGGGCCGTTATACCGCCCTTCAGCTCGCGCAATACGCGACGACGCTGGCCAGCCACGGGACGAGGCTGAAGCCGCAGTTCGTCGACCGCATCGAGGATGCGGACGGCAATCTCGTCCAACCGTACCAGAAGGAAGTCCTGAACACGATCAGCTACCCGGATGAATATTGGGATACGATCGAAGCCGGGATGTCCCAGGTTAAAGTACAAGGCTTCGCAGGCTTCCCGTACGACTTCTACCGGAAGACGGGAACCTCGGAGCAGGACGTCGGCGGCGGACGGGTCGAGAACGCCGTGTTCATCGCATACGCGCCGGCCGAAGACCCGGTGCTCGCGGTCGCCGTCGTCGTGCCGGAAGGCGGCTTCGGCGGCTGGGGCGCGGCACCGATCGCGCGCCAGATCTTCGACGCTTACGACGAAGCGGTAGGCTTGACCGGCACTCCGCGCAAGTCCGCGACGTCGTCCGACGCGACCGATACTCAGGCAGGCGACGCCGTTGCCGCTAACGCGGGGGTCGCCTCGGAGAATCCATGATTCGAATCGCTATCCGTTCCTTAAGATTCGTTAAACGATCTTGGGGAACGGATTTTTTTGCGTCCAATGGATTGTAAAAAATGGTAGTATATTCATGAGAAGTCATAGCACTCGTGGAAAGGGGAGAGGTTCCGTCCTATGAGCGATCCGAAAACGGAAGAAGCACAGAAACGAGAAATCCGAATCCGCCGCAACTTCAGTTTTCGCCTGAATTTATTTTTCTTCGTCACCTTCGGCTTGTTCTCGCTGCTTATCGTCCGATTGGCTTTCCTTCAATTCGTGGAAGCGGCGGAGCTGAAGGACCGCAAGAGCACGCAAGGAACGGCCGGAGGCTCCATCCCTCCGATCCGAGGGAATATATACGATTCGGAAGGCAAACCGATCGCTTATTCGACGTCCACGCAGTCTCTTTATTTCACTTTGGGCTCCAAGAGCGAGGACGAAGTCAAACGGCTTGCCGAGCGTCTTATCGACGTCTTCGAGAAGTTCGGCGACTCCGCCGCTCCCGAGATCACGGAGGAAAAGCTGCTCGAGCGCATGGATGTTAAATCGCGGAAAAACTATTCCTACCAGCAGCGGCAATTGAAGACGGGATTGACCTCCGCGGAGATCGCTTACCTCAGCGAGCACCGCGACGAATACCCGGGCATCGAGATCGTGGAGGAGAGCATCCGGCAATACAGCGACGACAAAGTCGCGGTCCAGCTTATCGGCTACTTGAACAAGATGAAGGGAGCGAAGGAGAATCTCGACTTCTATAAGAAGATCAACGAGAACCAGACGGATCGCACCCTGAAATACCTTGACGAGGAGTACGTCGGTTACGACGGACTCGAGCTGATGTACCAAGCGGAGCTTCGGGGATTGAACGGTTATAAGTCGTATCAGGTGGATAATCAAAGCAGAATCATAGGCGACATGAAGCTGACCAAGCCTGTCAAGGGACAAAATCTGCACTTGACGATCAATCGCAAGGTCCAGCTCGTCACCCAGCAGGCGATCATGGACCAAATCGACAGCATTCGGCAATCTACGACCAAGGCGGAGAAGGATGCCGAACCGACGACCGGCTACGCGGTGGCGATGGAAGTGGACACCGGCAAGGTCGTCGCCATGGCCAGCATGCCGGATTACGACCCGAATATCTGGCAGGGAGGGATTACGACCCCGGAGCTAAAGCAGATCACGCCGTTTATGGGCAACGGAACGATCCGGGAGGTTTATCCGCCTTACGAGAACGATAAGGAGAGAGCCCAGCATCCGACCTCTCTCGTGCCGCTGGGCTCGACGCAGAAGCCGCTGACCATCCTGGTCGGTCTGGCCGAGAAGCTGATCACTCCGACTTCTAAATGGAAGGACCCCGGGTATTTCCCCTTCGGAGCGAAGGGGCACGAGACGGAGATCCAGAACGCGAGCAGGGCGGCGAACGGCGAGCTCACGCCTTCCAAGGCCATCGCGAAGTCGTCCAACGCGTTCATGGCCGCGAACGTCGGCAACGCGCTGTATCTGCGCGACAAGAAGGCTGGGGTCGAGGTTTGGGACTCGTACATGAAGCAATTCGGACTCGGGGTGAAAACGGAGAGCGGACTTCCGAAGGAGAGTCCGGGCATTATCGAATATTTCAATAAGGAGAGCGGAAGCGCCCAGGCTGCGCTGATCTTTGCTTCCTTCGGCCAGCAGGGGAAGTATACGACGCTGCAGCTGGCCCAATACGCCGCGATGCTGGCGAACCGCGGGCAACGGATGAAGCCGCTGTTCGTCGACCATATTACGGACTCGGAGGGCCGGGTCGTGAGTGCCTCCGAGCCGGAAGTGCTGAATACGGTCGATTTACCGGACGCCTATTGGGAGACGATCGAGGAAGGCATGGGCGCCGTTCAAGTTCAAGGCTTTGAAGGAGTATCCTATTCGTTCCGCAGGAAGACGGGGACCTCCCAGCAGCAAGGGGTCGGCAAACGGAAGTTTGTCGAAAACGCGGTGTTTATCGCGTATGCGCCCGCCGACAAGCCGAAGCTTGCCGTCGCCGTCGTCGTCCCGGACGGAGGATACGGAGGCTGGGGAGCCGCTCCGATCGCCCGCAAAATATTTGATGCATACGATGCGGAAATCGGCTTGACAACGAAGAAAAATTAGGATGTAAACGGTATCATTTCCCAAAATACGTTCAAGAGGCCTAAAAAAACAAAAAATACATGAATGAATATTATTACATTTGTATCTATATATATGCACGAATGTTCTTGTACCAACGGTCATAAATCCGCGAAATGAAAGGAATTTTAGAAATCGGCTTTTCAGATTAAAATGAGTTAACATTGTATACCGTTCCTTTTTACGTTTTTTTTACGTTTCCTAGTAAAATGAGGACATTGACTATTGAAATTTTCGATGTTATAAATGTTTACATCCGTTCATGGATGTATTTATTCTGTATTTATTTTGAGAAGGAGTTGATTCTGTGAAGGTAGACAAAAAGAAGGGGTTATTGCTTCCGCTCGTCGTCGTTATGATGCTGGCAGCCGTTTTGTCCGCGTGCTCCAACAACAATAACGGAAACAACGCGGCTCCGTCCGGATCCGCAAGCAGCAGTCCATCCGCATCCGCATCCGAATCCACAGACGTCAAGAAGGGCGGAGAATTCCGCTTTACGCTGGCGAGCGAACCGCCAAGCCTTGACCCTGCTCTTATGACGGACGCTCAATCGTCCATCGTAGCGGCAGGCCTGTACGAAGGTCTTTATCGTTTGAATTCCGCTGGCGAACCAGAGCCTGCGATCGCTACGGGCGATGAAGTTTCCGATGACGGCTTGACTTATACCTTCAAGCTTCGCGACGACGCGACTTGGAGCAATGGCGACAAGGTAACCGCCAATGACTTTGTATACGCTTGGAAGCGCGCGCTGAACCCGGAAACGGCTTCCGAATATGCATATATGCTGTTCTACATCAAGGGCGGCGAAGAATACAACTCCGGCAAGGGATCCGCTGACGACGTTGCCGTCAAGGCTGTCAACGACACGACTCTGGAAGTGACGCTGAAGTCCGCGACTCCGTACTTCCCGAGCCTGGTTTCCCACTATACCTACCTGCCGGTTCACCAAGCGACGGTTGACGCCAACCCGGCTTGGGCCGCAGACGCTTCGACGATCGTCTCCAACGGACCGTTCCTTCTGAAGGAATGGGCGCACGAAGACAAATTGGTCCTTGAACCGAACCCGACTTACTTCGACAAGGACAAGGTTAACTTCAGCAAGGTAACGATCAGCCTGGTCGAAGACGAGAACACGGTTTACAACCTGTTCGAGACGGGCGACATCGACTGGATCGGCGCTCAAGCCGGTTCCGTTCCGACGGACCGCACGGCTCAAGTTATCGCCGACGGCAGCGCGGAAGTACAAGCGATCGCTTCGACTTACTACTACGTGTTCAACACGCAGAAGGCGCCGTTCAACAACGTTAAGATCCGCAAGGCGTTCTCGATGGCGATTGATCGTCAATCGATCATCGACAACGTAACGCAAGCGAACCAAACTCCGGCTTACGCTCTCGTACCTCCGAGCATCGCGGGCACGGACGGCAAGCTGTTCCGCGAAATGTATCCGGACACCGGGTTCTTCTCGGAGAACGTTGAAGAAGCGAAGAAGCTTCTTGAAGAAGGCCTGAAGGAAGAAGGACTTACCGCACTGCCGAAGATCACTCTGCTGTACAACACGAGCGAAGGCCACAAGGCTATCGCCGAAGCGGCTGCAGACATGTGGAAGCAGAACCTCGGCGTAGAAGTTGCCGTAACGAACCAAGAATGGGGTACCTTCCTCGAAACTCGCGACGCTGGTCAATTCGACATCGCTCGCGCCGGATGGGGAGCCGACTTCAACCATGCGATCAACTTTACGTACGACCTGATCCATCCGAAGTCCCTCAACAACGACGGCAAGTACAGCAACGAGCAAGTCGGCAAGTGGCTGGACGAATCCCTCGCCGCTACCGACGAGAAGGCTCGCCTGGACCTGATCGCCAAGGCTGAGAAGCAAGCGATGGACGACATGGCGGTTCTGCCGTTCTACTACTACACGACGGTAACGATGGTCAAGGATGATATCCAAGGCGTTACTTCCGACTACGCCGGTCACATCGACTGGGTATTCGGCAGCAAGAAGTAATTAGCAGTCAGGAGAACAAATAGCTCAAGGGTATATATAGATTCCCTATATATACCCTTGTTTTTGAGAGGCGGGTATTAACAGTGGTAGCTTTTGTGCTTCGTAAAGTCTCTTTCATGGTTGTCACCCTGTTCCTCTTGGCTAGTCTGACCTTCGTGCTGATGAATGTCATCCCAGGGAGCCCGCTGCAATCAGAGAAGGCGACCAGCGAACAGGTTAAGAAGAATTTGGAGGCCTATTACGGCCTTGATAAACCGATGTTCGAGCGCTATATCACGTACATGGACAACCTGATCCATGGCGATCTTGGCGTTTCCATGAAGAAGAAGTTCCAAACGGTTGAACGCATGATTTCGAGCTCTTTCCCCTATTCGCTTAGATTGGGACTTGTTTCCGTCGTCACCTCCGTCGCAGGAGGAGTCATATTAGGGACGTTGGCGGCGCTGTATCACCGAAGATTCCTCGACCACTTTGCCATGATCATAGCGGTCATAGGCTTGGCGGTCCCAAGCTTGATCATGGGTCCGTTATTGCAGTATATATTCTCCGTTAAGCTAGGCTGGTTCTCGGTAGCTGGGCTTAAGGGCCCGCTCGATTATATTCTGCCTACGATAGCTCTGTCCGCTTCTTCCATTGCGGTTATCGCGCGTCTCATTCGCTCGACGATGGTCGAAGTCATGAACGGCGACTTTATCAAGACGGCTAAAGCCAAGGGGCTGACCGGTCATATGATCGTTTGGCGTCATGCCTTGAGAAATTCCATGCTTCCTGTTGTTACGTATCTTGGATTCATGATCGCTAACGTTATCACGGGTTCGGTTGTCGTGGAACAGATTTTCGCGATCCCCGGACTGGGCAAGTTCTTCGTATCCAGCATTATCGACCGAGACTATCCGCTCATTATGGGCACGACTATTTTCTATGCGGCCATTCTGCTGGTCGGTAGATTTATCGCAGACATTGCCTACGTGCTTGTCGATCCGCGCATTCGCCTCAAGGGCGGAAAGGCAGGTGCTTAACGAATGAATACTCCAGATATGATGAGAGACGACAATCCCTTCGCGCCGCTTCGCAAAGACGCGACAGCCGGCGAGAAGATTACACGCAAGAGCTTAACGGCTTGGCAGGATATCTGGTACCGATTGAAGGGCAACAAGCTGGCTATGTTCGGCTTGTGGGTAATCGTTGCCGTCGTGCTGCTTGCGATATTCATTCCCGTGTTTTCCCCATTTAGTCACGATACGAACGAGTTGGCTAACAAGAACGCCGCCCCTTCCTGGACCCATTGGTTCGGAACCGACAATCTCGGACGGGATATGCTGGTTAGAACCATGACCGGCGCCCAGATCTCGCTATTCGTCGGCGTAATGGCCGCGATTATCGACTTCTTTATCGGGATTATCTATGGCGCGATCATGGGTTACTTCGGCGGCAAGGTCGACGAAATCATGAACCGCATCTCGGAGATTCTTTATGCGGTTCCCAACCTGCTCGTCACCATTTTGCTGCTCGTCGTCATGGAGCCTAGCTTAACGACGATTATCGTCGCGATGTCGATCACGGGCTGGATCAACATGGCCTGGATCGTGCGCGGACAGATGATTTCTCTTAAGAACCAAGAGTATGCCCTCGCTTCTCAAGTGCTGGGGGCCGGACATATGCGCATTCTGTTCCGCCATCTGATTCCGAATGCGATGGGACCGATCATCGTTACCGTAACGCTGAGCGTGCCGAGCGCTATCTTCACGGAAGCGTTCCTCAGCTTCCTCGGCCTCGGCGTTCAGTCGCCGAAAGCTTCTTGGGGCACGATGATCAGCGACAGCATCGGGGCGATGACGCTCTTCCCGTGGCGTCTGTTCTTCCCGGCCTTCTTCCTTAGCTTGACGATGTTTGCCTTCAACGTTCTGGGAGACGGCCTGCGCGACGCCTTCGATCCGAAGCTTAAGAAATAACGACACGAGGGAAGGAGTGAACGGATATGACAACCTTGCTTGAAGTAAAAGACCTCAGCGTCTCCTTCGACGTGTTCGGCGGGGAAGTTCAAGCGATCCGCAACGTCAACCTGGACGTGAAGAAAGGCGAAGCGGTCGCGATCGTCGGCGAATCCGGCAGCGGCAAGAGCGTTACGGCCCAGACGGTCATGCGTCTGATCGCGATGCCACCCGGACGGATCAAGAACGGCCAGATCCTATTCGAAGGACAGGATCTCCTGAAGCTGAGCGAGAAAGACATGCAGAAAATCCGGGGCAACAAGATCGGGATGATCTTCCAAGACCCGATGACGTCCCTGAATCCGACGATGACCGTCGGCAAGCAAATCTCCGAAGGCCTCATTAAACACCAAGGATTATCCAAAAGCGAAGCGAAAGAACGCGCGATCGAGATGTTGAAGCTCGTCGGGATTCCGACGCCGGAAGCCAGATACAAGCAGTATCCGCACGAGTTCTCCGGGGGCATGCGCCAGCGCGTCATGATCGCCATCGCGCTCGCCTGCAACCCGGCGCTGCTTATCGCGGACGAACCGACGACCGCTCTGGACGTGACGATTCAGGCGCAGATTCTTCGGCTGATGAAGAAGCTGCAGGAGCAGCTGGATACGTCGATCATCCTGATCACGCACGATCTGGGCATCGTGGCGGACGTCTGCGACCGGGTCATGGTCATGTACGCCGGCCAGATCGTGGAGAGCGGAACGAAGGAAGAAATCTTCGCGAATCCGAGCCATCCGTATACGAAGGGGTTGCTCAACTCGCTTCCTAAGCTGTCTCAGCGCAAGGACGAGCCTTTGATCCCGATTCACGGCACGCCTCCCGATCTTATCGCTCCGCCTCCGGGATGCGGCTTCTGCGATCGCTGCCCGTACGCGATGAACATCTGCGCGACGACGCCACCGGAAGTCACCGATCTGGGCGGAAGCCATAAGGTCAGATGCTGGCTGCAAGATCCGCGCGCTCAATCCGATAAGAAGACGGAGGTGGGCGTATGAGCAAGACTTTAGTAGACATTCAAGGCCTCAGCAAGCACTTTCAGCTAGGCGGAGGCCGCGTCCTTAAGGCCGTGCAGAACTTTACCCTCGACATCAAGCAAGGCGAGACGGTCGGCTTGGTAGGGGAATCCGGCTGCGGCAAGACGACCGCCGGCCGGACGATCATGCGCCTGTACGAGCCGACGGCCGGTTCGATGATATACGACGGCGTCGACATCACGAAGCTGTCGAAGAGGCAATTCAAGGCTTATCGCCGCCGCATGCAGATGATTTTCCAAGATCCGTACGCCTCGCTTAACCCGCGTCTGACGGTATTGGACATCATCGGCGAAGCGCTCGATATTCACGGCCTTACCCATAGCAAGGCGGAGAGAAAACGCCGCGTCGAGGAGCTGCTCGAGCTCGTCGGCCTGAACGCGGAGCACGCTTCCCGTTATCCGCACGAATTCTCCGGCGGCCAGCGCCAACGGATCGGCATCACGAGAGCGCTCGCCGTACAACCGGAATTCGTCGTCTGCGACGAACCGATCTCGGCGCTCGACGTCTCGATCCAAGCTCAGATCGTCAATCAGCTGATCGAGCTGCAGAAGAAGCTGAGCCTGACCTACCTGTTCGTCGCGCACGACCTGTCGATGGTCAAGTACGTGAGCGACCGCGTAGCCGTCATGTACCTCGGCAAGATCGTCGAGCTGGCGACTAGCGAGGAGTTGTACGACAACCCGCAGCATCCGTACACGCAGGCGCTGCTGTCGGCCATTCCGGAGCCGGATCCGAGCGCGGCCCGCGAGAAGGAGAGAATCGTGCTCTCCGGCGACCTGCCGAGCCCGATCAACCCGCCGAGCGGCTGCCCGTTCCGTACCCGCTGCCCGGCGGCGACGGAGAAGTGCGCGGCCGAAGTTCCGGAGCTTAGAGAGACCCGCAACGGCCATTGGGCCGCTTGCCATTATGCATAAGAGAGAATAAAAGGTTAGAACTGCCCCTTAGGTCCTTGTCGGACTTAAGGGGCAGCGTTCGTTTAGGCACTCTTTAGGCGCATGATCGCGGGTTGTGTGCGGGCTTCGTCGTGCTCCCATTCATTTTGTGATAAAATGGCGTTGGTATGTTTATCTGCATAAAGGGAAGCCATACAGAAAGAAGGAGTGAACGTTCGAACCTTGGGAAACTATCGACTTCTGGCATTGGACTTGGACGGAACGACGTTGAACGACCGAAGCGAGATCAGCGCCGCGAACCGGGAATGGATCGCGAAGGCGAGCGAAGCCGGAGTGACGGTATGCGTGTCGACGGGGAGAGGCTACGACAGCGCGCTGCCTTTCGCCGAGCAGCTTGGTCTCTCCGAGTCTCCGATGATCGTCGTGAACGGCGGGGAGATCTGGAGCAAGCCTAGCGAGCTTCATCGCCGAACGACGCTGCCCGCGGAGAAGGTCATGAAGCTTCACCGGCTGGCGGAGCGGCACGGCGACACGTGGTTCTGGGCTTATTCGACTCAGGGCATCTACAACAAGGAACGCTGGGCCGGGGACACGTACGACTTCGAGTGGCTGAAGTTCGGCTATTACAACGAAGATACGAAGGTGCTGGGGTCCATCCTTCAAGAGCTGCAAGGCTGGGAGGGTCTCGAGCTGAGCAACTCGTCTCCTTACAACATCGAAGTGAATCCGGCCGGCGTATCGAAGGCGACGGCGATCGAGGAAGTGTGCCGGATGCTGGGCTTCAAGATGTCGGAGGCGGTGGCGGTCGGCGACAGCCTTAACGATCTGGCGGCTATCCGCGCCGTCGGGCTCGGGGTCGCGATGGGCAATGCCCAAGACGAAGTCAAAGCGGGCGCGGATGTCGTCACGGGAACGAACCTGGAGGACGGCGTCGCCCAAGTCATTCAACAATACGTGTTAAAGGCGTGATGTGGCATGGATATTTTAGGCTGGATCATCATTGTGGCTTTGTTCGTCGTGGGGATGGCCGGCGCGGTATACCCGGTTCTGCCGGGAGTGTTCGCGATTTACGCGGCGTTCTTCGTTTACGGATTCTTTTTCTCCTTCGAGCCGTTCGGCTTCTGGTTCTGGGCCATCCAGACCCTCATCGTGCTCGCGCTCATCGTCGCGGATTACGTCGTCAATGCCTGGGGCGTCAAGAAGTTCGGAGGCTCCAAAGCGTCCGTCTGGGGCAGCACGATCGGCGTCATCATCGGTCCTTTTGTCATTCCGGCGTTCGGTCTGATCATCGGTCCGTTCGCGGGCGCCCTGCTGGGAGAGCTCATCGCGGGTTCCTCCTTCAACAAGGCGCTTAAAGTCGGCTGGGGATCTCTCGTGGGCTTGTTCGCGAGCACCTTCATGAAGATCGTCCTTCAGATCGTCATGATCGTTCTGTTCATCATTTGGCTTATCGTATAACGACAGCCGCCTAAGGAGGAGCCGCATTGATCAAAGTAACGGTCTGGAACGAATTCCGGCATGAGCACGTCCATGAGGAGGTTCGCGAGGTATACCCGGACGGCCTTCATCGCGCTATAGCGGAGGGCCTCGAGCAGGAGGAGGGCTTGAGCGTTCGCACGGCAACGCTGCCCGAGCCGGAGCACGGCCTGACCCAAGAGGCGCTGGACGACACCGACGTCCTGATCTGGTGGGGGCACATGGCCCATCATGAGGTCGAGGACGAGATCGTGGAGAGGGTGCATCGGAGAGTCCTGGAGGGGATGGGGCTGGTCGTGCTTCATTCGGGGCATTTCTCGAAAATTTTCAAAAAACTGATGGGGACGAGCTGCGACTTGAAGTGGAGGGAAGCGAAGGAGAAGGAGCGCATCTGGGTGGTCGATCCCGCGCATCCGATCGCTGCCGGACTTCCGGAGTTCTTCGAGATCAAGCCGGAGGAGATGTACGGAGAGCACTTCGATATCCCGGCCCCCGACGAGCTCGTGTTCATCAGCTGGTTCGAGGGCGGAGAGGTGTTCCGCAGCGGCTGCACCTACAAGCGCGGCCAAGGGAAGATCTTCTACTTCCGTCCGGGCCATGAGACGTATCCAACCTATTATCATCCGCTCGTGCGCCGCGTCATCGCCAATGGCGTGCGCTGGGCGGCTCCGTCGGGGGCGGCCAAGCCGGTCCGCGGCAATCATAAACCGTTAGAATCGTTGGGATGAGAAGCTGATATGGTAAAGAAAGATTCATTGGTCAAAGGAACGATCATTCTGGCCGGGGCGGCTCTCGCGGCCAGGGTATTGGGCATATTCCAGCGGGTTCCGCTGGAGTACGCGATGGACAAGAACGGGCAAAGCGCTTTCGGTCTCGCCAATAACGTGTATCTACTATTGCTCGTGTTCGCTACGGCGGGCATTCCGAGCGCCATCTCCAAGATGGTGTCGGAGCGGCTGGAGCTCGGCCGCGAAGCGGAGGTCAAGAAGATCTACCGAGCCGCTATTAGGTTTGGAATACTTATGGGCATTATCATGACGCTTGTTCTATTGCTTGTTGCGCCTTACTATGCGTCGTTCTCTAAGGTTCCGGATGGGGATCTCGCGGTTCGGGCTATCGCTCCGGCCTTGCTTTTCTTCCCCATAATCGCGATGATGCGGGGATATTTCCAAGGCCGCCAGTTCATGATGGCCGGCGGCGTCTCGCAAGTGATCGAACAAATTGCCCGGGTAATAACGGCGGTCGGTCTCGTCTTCCTTCTTCAAGGTCTTGGCTATAACAATCGAATTATGGCGGCAGGAGGCGCGCTCGGGAGCGTCTTCGGCGGCATAGCCGCGCTGGCCGTCATGCTGTGGTACGCACGCAGGTTGGAAGCAGGCGATCGCAAGTCGCCGCGAACGGAGTCGATCCCTTCATCCGTACAGGCTGGAGGCCCTCCGGTTCTGACGCAGACGAAGGATATCTACAAGGCGATTCTGAAGATTTCCATTCCGATCCTGCTAACGGCGATGACGGTTCAACTTATCTATTTTATCGATACTTCCCTTCTTGGGCCGCTATCCCACTGGAATTTCGATAAAGCTACCGTGGAATCCTGGCTGGCGGGTCTCGTCACGAATGCCCAATCCATCGCCGGCATTCCACCGGTTCTCGCGATCGCGCTAAGCACCTCGATCTTGCCGGTGCTTGCGGCGGCATTCGCGGCTCGCGACGACGAGAGGGTGCGAAGCCAAGGGATGCTGGCGATGCGGATCGCCATCTTCACCGGCATGCCTATCGTCCTCGTGCTCACGGTCGGCGCACATGCCGTCAACGGCTTGTTGTTCAGCAAGCCGTCGGAGAGCGAGATCGTCGCCATGCTCGCCGGGGGCACCATTTTCCAGATTACGATGATGACCTCGAACTCGATCCTCAACGGGATCAGCCGTCAGCGGACGGCGATGGCGCATACGCTGACCGGGATCGCGATCAAACTCGCGCTAAGCCTGGCGCTTACCCCGTTCTTCGGGGTATACGGCCTCGTCGCCGCGACGAGCGTCTGCTTCATCTTCGTGACGGCCTGGAACATGATCACGATCCGGAAGCTGACCGGCATCAAGGCGCTCGGCGATCGCTGGACAGGCTTCGCGTCCGCGGTGACCGTCATCGCGGGGGTCGGATCGGCTATCGTTTATTACGGATTGGAATGGACGGAGTCGCTGGGGGGCAAATGGCCGTATCTGATCGTAACGATCGTGCTCGGCATCTTCGTATGCGCGGCTTACCTGGTTCTGCTCGTTCTGTTCCGAGTCATCCGCTCGGAAGATTTAAGCGGCTATCCGGCGAGAATCCGCAAGGTACTCGGCCCGGTCGTTCGCGCGCTCGGTCGTTCCCGCGGCTCAGCTTCCGCCTAAATCCAGATAATCGCCGATTCGGACGGCCGCCTGCAGCTTGCGTTGTCCGAAAACATGCTCGCGAGTCATGTCGATGACGCGGGGCTGGCGCATTCTCTTGAGATAATCGAGCGCGGATAGATCCTCATACCAATCTCCTGCTTGGACAGGCCCCAGAGCCTGGTTGTCCCAAGCGTCGGTCAGGCGGGGACTGAACCAAGGAGGGGGTCCCAGAGCGGTGTCGAACCCGGAAATCCCGGGAACGGCATCGCTTTTTGGCTTATCCGTAAACAGATGGGGCCAATAATCCGCCCGCGAGCCCGTATGCGGCACCGCTTCGGCGAAGGCGAGCGCCCGCGCGTGCACCTTCGGATAGCCGAACAGGATCGAATAGAGATCCTTCCCGAATTCGATCCGCTCGTCAAGCTGCCCGAACCTCTCCAGCACTCTGCCGGCCAATCGGCGCACTCCCCTTTTTCCCAAGAGCGGCAGCAGCAGTTGATTGGATTGGAGCAGCGGCTGCGACCGGAAAGCAAGCGTGCTCAATATCTCATCGCGGTATAACGGATCCCGAACGACTCGCTTCTCGATGACGTTCTGCTCGTTTACGACCAGAGCGACGGTGAGAGGAACCGGATTCCGGCCCCGCCAGAACAGCTCCCAGAACGGCCGCATGAACACGGACACGCTCAGATGAGGCAGCAGCTCGAATATCGCATGTCCCTGTCGTTTGCTCTCCGAATAAAGCAGCAATTGAGGATAGGCATCGCGGAAAATCAAAGCATTGCAGGCTTCGAGCATACGGAAGGTCAAACGAATCGTTTCCTGGTCCAGCAGTTTCGGAAGCCACTCTCCGCGGAGGTCGGTCATGCTCCAGCCGCCGTTGCGGGAGACCAGATGGGCAAGCAGCGCCCAATGCAGCTCCGGATGCCGCCCGTACATCTCCAGATAGGCCGCCGTTCGAGTCACGTTGTTGCGATTGAGCCGTTCGGTCTCCTCCCGGATGCGGCGGACCAGAAGACGGCTGCTTTCCTTCAAGGAAGGCAATCCGCCATCCGGCGAACGAGGCTTCTCCTTCAGCTTCCCGTATAGCCAGCGCCATTCCTCCTCCGTTACGCTCAATGGGACGGCACGGGCTCGAAGGGGAATCGAACGCCACCAGCTTGTCGTTTTGGCCGCCATGCCTTCCCAGAAACCAATCGCCTTGGTTTGTTCTCTTCGAATATTGAAGCCCTCCGTCCCTAGAGCGTCCTCTACTGGAAGGATTTCCAAGCAGGGCGTCGAACTATCCATCAGGACCTCCTCCGCCGAATAGGAATCGCGCGAATTCGTTCGCTGACCGCACCATGAGGTCGATAATACGAAGATGGAATGGGGAGACAATAGTGGGCAAAGCGTTAAAAAGGTGGATCGTTCCTTCGATGGCCGTTCTGCTGGCCGCCGTGCCGGCGGGTTGCGAATCGGTAGGCGGACTGGATTTGAACAAGGTGCTCGTGGATAAGGCGGCGGAATCGGTCTCCGTCGAGCCCGAGCGGGTGACGTCCGCGACGATCGGGTTCGAGCTGGATTGGAACGAAGAGCTGTTGGAAGCGGATTTGCAGGAAGCGGAGCTGGAAGGCGAGGACGAAGCGTATATTGCCCGGCAGAAGAAGCTGCTGGATTGGCTGACTTCGGTGAGCTTTAAGCTTAATGAAATAAGGACGGACGAGAATGGGCGCGTTCTGGCGAGCGGCGCGCTGACGTTCGGCAAGGGGGATATCCCGTTCCGCCTGCACGTGGACGAGTCGAGCCTTCTGCTCGAGGTGGAGGGCGCGAAACGGCCGCTTGTCATTGACATAGGCGGGGTGCTCCCGATCGATGGCGGCCTTGCCGGCGGATCGCCATGGTTCGGCTTGCAGAACACGGAAGAGGGAGAGGCGCTTGTCCGTACGGTCGCTTCTTACTTCATTGGTCATCTTCCGAATCCGCCATCCATTGAGGCGAAGCTCTCCAGCGTCGATATTCATGGGACGAAGACGAACGTCACCCATGTACATGCCGAGCTGAACGGCAAGCAGCTTGGCGAGCTGATTCCGGCCTACCTTGACGCCTTGTCGAAGGACGAGGAGGGGCTGAGAAAGATGCTGAACGACGTGACGCAGTGGATCGAGGACCTCCCCCAAGAGCTGAAAACCGTTCTTGAAGTGGACGACGAAACGTTGCCTGCCAAGGAGGAGATCGAGGAGACGGTCCGGGAAGCCCTCGACGCCTTCAAGCAATTGCGCGAGGAGTTCGATGCGAGCAAGGAAGAGGCGGGAGAAGAGTGGAACGAAGCGTTTAACGAGAACACGACTCTCCTAACGGACCTATACGTCGATTCCGGCTTGAATATTCGCAAGCTTGCGGCCGAGCTTAAGGTTGATCTCCCTGAGATGGAGGAGGACTACGCGTTTATCCCGCTGGAGGGCTTTACTCTTCGCTTCGAGCAGGAGAACTGGCTGGAGGAGAACGCCGAGCCGATCCCGAACGTGGCGAAGCCGCTTCGCGCGCTGGGACTCGAAGACATGGAGAGCTTGTCGACTATCGGCGGATTGAGGTTGTTCGAGAACGATTCGCTGATCTACGACCTTCTGAAGAACGACTTCGAGATCGACGATACGAGCTTTATTCTTTATCCAAGAGAGGTGTGGGCTTGGGAAGCGCCGTATTATGTCGCCGAGAGCGGCGAGATCCTGCTGCCGGTTCGCCAGACCCTGGAGGGCTTCGAGGATAACGTCGTTTATCAAGGAGGGAAGCTGAGCTTCTACGACGAAGCTACTTATCAGGAGGCCGCGCTGACCGTAGGCAGCGACAAGATCAAGGTGAACGGAGCCGAGCAGACGTGGAACCATCCCGTCGTTGCGATCGACGGAGTCGCTTATGCCTACGCGGACGATCTGTTGGACCTGCTAGGCGCCGGTTATTCCCTGGTACCGGGCGACGAGAATGGCGGCCTGCTGATCGAGAGGGATTTGTAAGGCCGCATTCGAAGTCGTATAATGTTCGTTAACAACGACAGGTTCTGGGGAGGAATCCGAATGCGCAAAATTACGGAAGACGCGGCGTTCCGCGAGCAGACGGGCAAGTCCGAGCTTACGGTCGCCGTGTTCAAGACGACATGGTGCAAGGATTGCCATTTTATCGAGCCGTTCATGCCGGACGTGGAAAAGAAATACGAAGGTCGCATTGCGTTCATCGAGGTCGACCGGGACGATCTGGCGGATCTATGCAGCGAGCTCAACATCCTGGGCATCCCGAGCTTTATCGCTTTCCGGGACGGCAAGGAGCTCGTACGATTCGTGAACAAGCTGCGCAAATCCCGCGAGGAGATCGAGCAGTTCCTCGATCGCGCGCTGGAAGTGTCGAACGCTTTGCCTTCTTCGGCGCAATAATCGAATAACGGTTTTTAGCGGAGAGGCTGTCCCATAGCTTATGGGCGGCCTTTTTGTCGTTTCTGCTTACCGAATGGATACTCAGGCACCGAACGGGAACCTCCTGACCGGAAAGTGCGTACTGTTCAAACCCGGAGCGCATTGCTATTCTTGGTAAAAAGAAAAGAGGTGCGAGATGCCGAATAGTCAACAGCAATCATCGACGTGGGAGTGGGATTTGCAGCCCGGGGCTTATACGGCCCGCGAGGTCGTTCGCGAAGTGGGGACGCTTCTGGCAGCCATTGAGGTTCATCTGGGGGATGCCGCGGATGCTTGCTCGCTTCTAGATAATGTTCAAGCCAGCCTTGCGGTCGAAGGCCGCGAAGCGGTCCTTCCTCTTGGAACGCTGCGGTTCCAAGACCATGCCCGCAGAGAGCTTGCCGCGCAGGCGGTCAGGATCGGGGAAGCCATCGCGCGGCTGGCCCGCGAGCATCGCGAGAGTAAGACCGCGTTAAAGCGTTATGGAGCTTACAAGCTAAGCGGCTTAATGTTTCGCAGCCGTTGCGATTCGCATCTATGGACTCCCCAAGCGGCCGCATTGCTTACCGGGCCGAGCGGCGGACCTGTCGTCATGCAGTTGTTCAATGAATACGTTCATCAATTGATCCTGCTTCGGGATATCCTGCTTCCGTTCGACAATTGGGAGGAAGTGCGCATTGAGATTCCGGAGCATCGAGCTCGTTTAGGGCTTCGTCATGTCGAGCCGGCGAGAGAGCAGTTCCTCTCCGAACTAATGATCAAGCAGATCCCTCACCGGTCAATCGTTAGGTACGCCCAAGCCGTGCTCAGTCCGCAGCTGCCGGGAGAGGGATACGGCTTCCGATACCGCCTTGGAATCGTTCTGCCTTCGGGGATCGGAGAGTCTTCGTTGCCGTCTAGATACTTGCTGCGATGGCATGCTCCGGGAACGATCCTTAGCGGTTTCTCCTCTAGCGATGAGCCGGCCGTTATCGCCTATTCGGAGACGGATTACTATTCCGCGCCGAGAAGCGCGATCGGGCCGGGCGCGCCTGGCTCCGGCAACGGGAAGTCGGAGCCGAGAACGCCGGCGGCAACGGATGGGTTCGTGGCTTCCGAAGAGGCTGGACGAATATACGTCCACTTCCGGATTCGACTTGGCTCGCAGGAGTTTGACATCGATCTGGGACAGATTTCGAGAGGATATCGATATTCGTATGAAGCGATCGAGGCGAAACCGGAACAAGCGGACGGCAGGGGAGCACGGGCGGATTGGCACGTGCATGATGCCATAACGATACTCGGGCTTCCGGGGCTCGTTACGGCGGAGGAAGGGACGCACCTAATCCCGACAGGAGGAGACTCCTCGATTTGTTGGGCGCTTCTCGGCAAGCTCTATCCGGAGAACGTGATTCTGCTGCGCGAAGGGGAGGGAAGGAAGTCGATAGAAGGGATCGGCAAAGGCTTCGGCTCGACATTCTTGATTGATTAAGAGTCCGAAGCGGCAGGAGGAGTGCCGGATCCATTCGCCCTTTCCAAGCTGCGTTCGCCTTCCATCGCTTCGATATATTTGGCGCCGTAATCGCTTAGCGTATTTAGAATCGGCACCAACGAGCGACCGAGGTCCGAGAGCTGATATTCGACTTTCGGAGGCGATACCGGATAAACCTTGCGCGTAATGAGTCCGTCTTTCTCCAAATCCCTCAGCTGCGCCGTCAACATCTTCTGGGTCGTTCCGGGCATCAGCCGTTGAAGTTCATTGAATCGGAAAATATGGTTGTCCAAGTAGTTCAGGATAAGAGCCTTCCACTTGCCGCTAATGAGCTCGATCGCGATTTCGGAGGTACAGCGATAGGTCGATTGTCGAAATTGGAACATGTTCAAGCCTCCAATCCGTATTAAAATCAAAGTATTCCCGTTTGTTTATGCTTAATTGTATCAAGGAGAGAATGACGGCACAAGCGCCTTGCCTATCCGTTTCGAAACGAGTGCAGAGCCGGTCGAATTCCGTTTGCCAAACCGCCATCCAAACCGTCACACTTTGAACATGGTTTTGTTAGGAGGGGTTGGTTATAATGAAATTGGCCGTCTTGAGCTTACTTTCACATAGGAATCGGGGATAGGCATGACTTATAAAAGATATCGATTGCTGGCCTTATGGAGCTGCATCGGCATGTTTCTTGTTCTTATTGCCGGTGTCATCGTAACCAATACGGATTCGGGCCGCGGATGCGGAACCGACTGGCCTCTGTGCCACGGGAAGTTCATTCCCGCTTATACGCTAGAATCCATGGTTGAATATACGCACCGCGCGGTCAGCGGACTGGAAGGCATTCTGGTTCTCATTACCTTCATTGCTACGTTCAAGTTAAATCCCAAGCCTGCCGACAACGAGGCGTTGATCTACTCCGGCGGAGCTCTTCTGTTCACGATCGCCCAAGCGATTCTCGGCATGATGGCCGTTATCTGGCCGACGTCGGACGCGGTGCTCGCCATTCACTTCGGGATCTCGATGATCGCGTTCACCTTCACCTGGCTTCTGACCTCATGGGCGCGCCGAAGGGAGAAGGAGCTCGCAACCGGACAGACCGCGAAGAAGCCATCGTCCGCGCTGGCGCAAGTGCCGGTCTCGATCTTCCGCGCTGCCGTGGCCGTCATCGTCTATTGCTACGGAGTCGTTTACCTCGGCGCTTACGTTCGCCATACGGATTCGGCGGGGGGCTGTATCGGCTGGCCGCTCTGCAACGGAGAGTTCGTTCCCGAGATCAACGGGGCGACGGGCATTGTGTTTATCCACCGGGTCGCGGGCGTGCTGCTGTTCTTCTTCATTCTCTGGCTGTTTTTCTTCGTACGCAAGCTGTTGGGACAAACGCATGAATTGAGTCGAATCTCGCTGGTCTCCTTCCTGCTCGTGCTGTCGCAAGTGCTGAGCGGCTGGCTGCTGACGGCCACTCTGGACAACGAGGACGTCTACGTATTCACGAGCCTGCTGCATACGATCATCATAACGGCGTTGTTCAGTTCCTTGTGCTTGCTGATGATTCGAGCCTACCAGTTGGCGCGGCAGTCTAATCCCAACTAAATGTCTTGGAACCGAAGGTAGAGGCTGCCCCGAAGGGGTGGCCTCTTTGCCGTTCGACAGGTGCCTATCGTCGCAACATGCGGAAAAGCGCTTGCAAGATGAGTTGAGCCCCGGTCCCCGGTGAGTTACAATAAAAGAATGGATCTTTAGGCGGGAGGAGTAGCATGCTTCGATCGTTATTCGGCGAGCCTCCCCGGCAATGGGAAGGGGCGCCGCTGCAAGCGGTTCAAGCCATCGAGAAATTCATTAGGCAGCTTCGCGGGCATGAGCAGACGGACAGGGAACGGGTCGTGAAGTTCCGGACTTACGCGGTCTGGGCGGAGGGATTGCTTCGCTCTCTGGACGAACTGGAGCAAAGCCTGCATGCGGCCAAGCGATTCGGCCATCTCGTGAAGAGAAGCACGCTGGAGGAGATGTCCCCCGAGGAGCGGCAGGATTATTATCGGCACGTATACTTCGATAAGAATGCCTTTATTCGGGTGTTTTCCCTGCTCGATAAGCTCGGTACGCTGCTTAACGATCTGCTTGGCTTGCGCACCGAGCGGGTGAAGGCCCACTTTTCTTATTTCACGGTACTTCGTACCATGAGGCAGAAGGATAAATACGCCGACCTGGCGGTTCGGCTGAACGAGCTTAAAGAGAAGCACGGCGAAGCCATGAACCGGCTGCGCAAGCGGCGCAATCTGGAGATTCACCATATGAACTCGGAGCTTCAGGACGATTTGTTCCAGAGCCTGCATTCCGAGAAACAGAACATGGAGCCTTATTTGGAGAATATTACGCTAAACCTGCGAGATCTGGAGGAAGGCTGGGAGATGGTGCATGGATCCTTGGCCCTCTCGTTCCGGTACGCGCATTCGATCATAAGATCGTGACAGGACATGCTCTTGGGAGAAGGGGCGAACCGATCATGAGGCTGGAAGGAAGAACGGCGCTCGTTACCGGCAGCGCGAAAGGACTCGGGCGGAGAACCGCCTTGGAGCTTGCCGCTCTCGGCTGCGACGTCGCCATTAACTATGTGAGAAGCCGCTCGGAAGCGGAAGAGCTCGTCCGGGAAATTCAAGGCATGGGGCGCCGCGCCGCTGCGATTCAAGGGGATATCGCGATCGCGGAGCAGTCGGAGCGCCTTGTCGAGGAGACCGAAGCACGGCTTGGCGGGGTCGATATCCTCGTAAACAATGCGGGGCCGTTCATTCGGGAACGCAAGTTGTTCGCGGACTATAGCGTGAACGACATTCATTACCTGATGAACGGCAACCTGGTGGGCACGATGCTGCTCGATCATCGCGTGCTGCCGGGAATGAGGGCCAGGCAGTGGGGCCGCATCATCCACTTCGGATTCGGCCGCGCGGCGGAGACGAGATCGTGGCCGCATCGGGCGGTCTATGCCGCCGCCAAGGTGGGTCTGGTCTCGTTCACGAAGACGTTGGCGGAAGAGGAAGCGGGAAGCGGCATCACGGTTAACATGATTTGCCCGGGAGACATTCGCGGGGAATATAAGGAGAAGGGCATCGCGGACGTGCAGGGCATACTGGACGATGAATCCCTGCGAGGAAGACCGGGAACCGGGGAGGACGTGGCCCGCATGATCGGCTTCCTCTGCTTGCCGGAATCGGATTTCGTGACCGGCAACGCGATCGAGATCTCGGGAGGGTTCGATCCGATCGTCAGTCTCGTCAGACAGGCCGGCGGGCAGCGCGCGGAGAAGAGCGGTTCGCGGCCGTAAGAAAAAAAGCCTTGCCGAACGGTGTCCCGCCGGCAAGGCTCTCCGCATCGCCTGCTTGCGCAAGCGCCGCGATTGTATAGCCATCGTGAAGCATTAGAATACTTGCACGACTTCTTCGATACCTTCTACTTCTTCCAGCAGCGCGCGTTCGATGCCGGCCTTGAGCGTAATCGTCGAGCTAGGGCAGCTTCCGCAAGCGCCCATCAAGCGCAGCTTAACGATCCCGTCTTCAACGTCGACCAGTTCAACGTCGCCGCCGTCCCGCTGCAGGAACGGACGAAGTTTGTCGAGCACTTCGAGCACTTCATCATACATCGTGTCTTGTGCGGTTTCACTCATCGCCATCCCCTCCTTTCATAACCCTATTATAGTACACATTCGTTCGAATTAAAACGGACGTTCGGCAAAAGAAAGGACGATTCCCCATGAACATCGTGGAATTCTGCGTAAGCAACATGCATCACGGTACGGATAAGGTTCTGGAGCGGCTGGAGCAAGAGGATGACATCGAAGTCATCGAATACGGCTGCCTAGGCAACTGCGGCGAATGCTACCTCTCGCCGTACGCCCTCGTCAACGGGGAGAGCGTCGTCGCGGAGGATGCAGACAAGCTGTACGATTTGATAATGGCCGCCCTGAAGGAGCAGGATGCGGAACGATCCGCATTAGACAAGCTCCTTGACGACTTGTAATGGTTATCTTGGTTATCGCATAAATGAATTATCCGAAATGGCGGCGGCTCTTCCACAGCACGCCGCTCTTCAGCATGCGCGGAATCCGGCCCATGAGCGACGTCTTGCCCATGACGGCGAATCCGGACTTCTTGCCGAGCGAGCCGACGGTTCCCTTAAGATGGATGCGGGGCAGCTTAATGGTTTTGTTGCTCCAGCGGGCTTGCAGCACCTGTACGACTTGGCTCGCCTGAGCTTGCGCAAGCTGGCCGCTCGGGGAGAACGGCTGGCTGGAGCAGTCCCCGATGACGAAGACGTCCGGAGCGTCCGGAAGCTCATGGAACTCGTTTACGATAAGACGGCCCTGATTGTCCTTCGGGAGAACGAGATCCTGAACGAGCTTCACCGGCTGGATGCCGGCGGTCCAGACGGCCACGTCGGTTAGAATCTCTTCGCTGCCGTTGTAAATGACCCCTTGCTCGATTCGTTCCGTATGAATGCCGGAGCGCAGCTCGACGTGGTGCTCCATGAACCAGGCGGCGACGAACTTCTGCAGCTTCGTCGGGAACGCGGACATGAGGCTGCTGCGGTCCAGGATCCGAATGTTCAGGTCGGGACGGCTCTCGCGCAGCTCGGACGCCACTTCGACGCCGCTGAGACCGCCGCCGATAATGGTGACTTGCCCGTAGGGGCGAACGTCGTTCAGTTGCTGATACGTTCTGCGCGTCGAAGAGAGCGACTGAACGCTGGCCGTAAATTCGGGGGCGCCGGGAATGCCATGATAGTTATCCGTGCAACCGAGAGCGATAATAAGGGAATCGTAGAAGAGCGGGTCGTTGTTCAATAGAAGCACGGATTTGTTCTCGAAGGAGATTCCGACGACTTCGCCGTAAACGATCTGAAGCTGAGGATGGGAGGGGTAGGATACGCGAATGTCCAATTCCGATACGGTCCCGGCGGCCAAGGCGTAATACTCCGTCTTGAGCGCGCCGAAGGGCATTCGATCCACCAAGGTGACTTTGACGTCTGCAGGGATGTTAGACAGAAGATCTTGAACGGCCGTCAAGCCGCCGTATCCTCCGCCTAGAACGATGATGTTCTTCACTTTGTCACTTCTCCTTATAAACCGACCTTCGTAAGTCGTATTATTGGCCATTTCGTGTCCTTCCACGCAACACAAAGAGCGGCCCCGAAGCCGCTCATGTCTGGTTTCACTCTTTAGCCATAAACCTTCACTTCATTATACAACGTATCGCGTTCGACCGGAATACGTCCGGCCCCTTTAATCAGCCACACCAAATCTTCCCGGGTAATGCCGGCCGGCGTCAGGGCGCCCGCGGCGTGGCTGATTCTCTCGCGCACGATCGTTCCGTGGGCATCGGAAGCGCCCATCGTGAGCGCGACTTGCGTCAGCTGCGTGCCGATGTTGATGAAGTAAGCCTTCACGTGCTGGAAGTTGTCCAGCATGAGGCGGCCGATGGCGATCGCGCGAAGATCGTCGAACGCGGAATTGCGGCGGCGAATGCCGGCCTTCGGGCTCGTCGGCTGCATGGAGAGAGGGATGAATACCTGGAAGCCGTTCGTCTCGTCCTGCAGCTCCCGCAGTTGGATCAGATGCTGCACGCGCTCTTCGATGCTCTCCACCGGACCGTAGAGCATGGTCGTCGGAGTCCTCATTCCCAGCTGATGCGCCGTGCGATGGACCTCCAGATATTGTGTGATGCCCGCTTTTTCCACCCGCATTTTATCCCGGTACTGATCCGACAGAATCTCCGCTCCGCCGCCGGTCAGGGACTCGAGTCCGACCGCCATCAGCTTCTCCAGCACCTCGCGGTAGCTGAGACCCGAGATGCGGGAATAGAAGTCGATCTCCGCGGCCGTGTAGGCCTTGATGGTAACGTTCGGGTAACGCTCCTTCAGCGCCCGGATGGATTCGACATAATAATCGAAGGATACGTGAGGATTATGCCCGCCGACGATATGAAACTCGCGCGCGGTCGGAGTGATGTGCTGATCGACATATTCGAACATCTCCTCCGGAGTCAGCGTATAGGAGCCTTCTTCCCCTTGATCCTTGCGGAAGCTGCAGAAGGCGCAGTGCGATTCGCACACGTTGGTGAAGTAAAGGCTCATCGTCTCCGTGAAGTAGACTTTCTTGCCGTTCTTGCGCAGGTTTACTTCGTTGGCCAGCTGTCCCATCGTCAGCAGATCCTCGGTCTTGTACAAGAACACTCCGTCCTCGAAGCTCAGCCGTTCTCCGGCTCTGACTTTATCGGCAATCTCCGCCATCTTCTTGTCGGAAGTCGTCGAGAGAAGAGTCATTGTGGGTACCTCCTAATGGTTCGATTGTGGTCGAGATTTGAAGATGTTTGTGAAAATAATTACTTAATTGCGATGCCTTAGAAAAGGGAGTTCAGAGGCACGGCGTCCTCAGAGCATCCGGTAAACAACTGTAGTAAGTATAAACTTCTAAGTAAAAGTCATCAACTTAAAAAGTTTGACGGGTATATTTTAGGCCAAAACGGGGAATCAACTTGAATATTAAACAAATTATGGTTATCTTTATGGTAACATTAATTCAGATTAAAAAGGAAGGTGTCCCCTTGAAACCCGAAGTTCTCCCATTGGCGGAGCTGGAACAAATGGAGCAATCCGACAAAGTCGCAACTTTGCAGAAGTACAGAGCTGCTTACACCATAAAAGATCTTAGCAACGCTTGGGGGTTGACGAACCCCATTCAGTATTACATGTGGTTGAAGAAGCAGCATATTTACGAGCAGCTCGTTCGCAAAGCGGACAAGTTCGAGCCGACGAAGGAATGGCGCCGAATCAAGGAGACGGAGAGCCGCGAGGACGACCGTTTCCAAGCCAGAGGCGGCCTGCCGGCCGATCAGTTCCGTTACGGTATCGACACCGATTCGAGCGGACCGGAGCTGGCTCAGGTGTTCCGCAGGCTGTCCGAATTTCTGCACAGCGAGAACGGCCGCTTCCGCTGCCGGATCGAGCTTAAAGCTCTGCCGCATCAAGCTAATGCGGAATGGAAAGAAGAGGAACCCGGCGCTTAACGGCGCTGGGTTTTTCTATGGGGTCATTAGGACAAGCTATCCCGGGATATTTGCTTTTCCCGCCGGATGAGAGCCGCATACGACCCTTGAGCGGGATTGACGAGGAGAGTATACTAGAGGTAAAGCGATCGATTAGATCGTCAGCACGAGGGAGGGAACCAGATATGATCTCAATCACCGAAACGGCAGGCGAGAAGATTCAAGAGATGCTCGCGGCAGAGGAGCTGCCGAACCTGTTCTTGCGCATCGGCGTACAGGAAGGCGGCTGCAGCGGTTTTTCATACGGAATGGGCTTCGACGACGAACAGCACGAGGACGATCAAGTGCTCGACGTGCGCGGAATGAAGGTCGTCGTCGACTCGGAGAGCATGCGTTATCTGCGCGGCCTCGAGATCGACTTCAAGGAATCCGCCATGGGCGGCGGCTTCACGATGAACAACCCGAACGCGACCCGCACCTGCGGCTGCGGTTCCAGCTTCCGCACGGCGACCGACGAGGGCAAGCCGGACAGCGACTGCTGATCGCACTGCGTATTTACTAATTCAGCCGATTTTACGAACCTTCTGATCTCTTCTCCAGGGAGAGAGCAGAAGGTTTTTTTCGCTCTAGCGGCCGTCCGAATATTTGTAACATGGAATTCATGCTTCGTTCATAATCCGGACTTAAGATAGTTGTCGAATCTAAAACCCAAAAAAAAGCAAAGTTAGAATAGGAAGGTTGACAATCTCCGATTTAAAGTGTACGATCTGATTACTTAAATGATAATGATAATCAATATCATTTAAGTGAATATTTCGTTGGGAGGGATGCCTCAAATCACCGATCCGTTGTCGTTATGTCGCTCTAGATCCGGCTGAAGGATTCATTTTTAATACCAATTGGCAAAGGAGTGTTTTAATGATGTCCCAAGCAATGAAAAGATCGTTCTCTTTCGTCCTTTTGTTGGTGTTCGCTCTGGCAATGGCCGTTCCGGCATTCGCGTCCACGTACACCCGTGATTATCAGTTCAACTACGAAGGGGAATACCACGAGCATTCCAGCGGCTATATCGATGGCCCTGCCGTCATCGACGACTCGGCGAACACCGTAACGCTCAAGCTTGACGGCAACTACTTCCCGGAGATCAAGATCGGCGCCAACAGCTATTTAGGCTCTTACAACGCTTCGACCGGTCAGACGACGTTCGTCATTCCGGGAACCGATGCCGCCAACATCGACATCTCGCTGCATGTTCGAGTGACGATCCTCGGCATCCCGGTCCACGACACCTGGTACGATCTGGAGATCGCCTGGTTATAAAGAAATCGCAAATAAACCGTCAGGGACAATTCCCTGGCGGTTTATTTGCGGATTCGGGCGTATCTCCGGCGTCATTCATCCAAGAACCTGTCCTTTTGTCCGAGTATGTATAAGTATAACTTGTGAAAGGAGACCATGCGGATGGATGTGGCTTCGATTGCATCAGGACGGCAGCTGGCCAGCAAGTGGCTGAAGACGAACGCGCTGCTGTCCAACCCCTTTACGGCCCGGCATATCCCGCCCTCGCGCCTGTATTCGGCATCGAACCTGCGGGCGATGCTTGCCCATCACGGAACGGTCGTCATCAAGCCGGTTCGCGGCGGCGGCGGTATCGGCGTCATGAAAATCAGCGCCAGCGGCGGAACCTACCGAAGTACTTATATGGACAGTACCCGCTCGTTCAACTCGTTCTCCGGCCTGCTGGCGCATGTCGATCGCAATCGCAGAGGAAGAAGATACTTGATTCAGAAAGGCATCCCATTGGCAACGGTGTCCGGAAGGCCGATCGATTATCGGGTGAAGTACGTCAAGGAGAATGGGGTGTGGACCTTCCGTTCCATGGTGGGACGGGTGGCTCGCAGAGGCCTGTTCGTCACGAACCTATGCCGCGGCGGAGAACTGCTTACGGCTGCGCAGGGCATAAGCCGTTCCTTGTCTTCCCGCTCGGTGAGCTCCAAAAAAAGAGAGATGAGGCAGCTCACCCGCGTGGCAACGCAGCTGCTGGAAGCTCGGTTTCCGGGAGTAGGGCAGCTAGGCTACGATTATGGAATCGACCGAAACGGACGAATTTGGATATTGGAGGTCAATACTCGTCCGCAATAGCCGGCCGTAATTTACAAAAATTTTCATAAAGAGAACTACTCGCAAAATTCATATCTATCATTTTTTTTTATAATCCTTGCGGATTAACGCGTTGTGCATAATTCCGTCCACATTATCCACTCGGATTAATGCGCGGTAAGGGTTCTTACTCACATTCTGCCCACAAGATATGCACGGAATCCTGTTGATAATGGTGCTCTTGTCCCTCCAAATGCCCCATGCTATGATGCCATCAGCCGACCAATTGCAGGGATGAAAGAGGGATTGCGATGCTTCCGCTGCTGTCCGATGAAATGTTGTTGGAAGCCTATCATCATGCGCTTCGTCTTCAGCTGGAAAGAGATTTTCTGATTCTGCTTCAAGCCGAGATCGAAAGAAGAAAGCTCAAGCTTCCCGACGATCTCGCGGTCTAGCGCCACAGCGCGACGGAATGGGTGAACGTATTCCCGCATTCCGGGCAGTCGGCGATGTGAAGACAAGCCTCCGGGTCTGCCGGGGAGCTGTCCGAGCTCGCAAGCGGAAGCCCGGGAGAGTATGGGGAGTACGGACCTTTCCAATCGTCGACTTTACCTTCGTCGGCGGCCGGCGAGCCGCAGGCCGGACAGACCGGGGTTAGAGAGACAAAAGCATTGCAGGCAGGACATATCACGAAGGGCATCCTCCTTGGAACCGGATCGAGAAATCCGGCATTGTTCCAAGTTAGGATGCCCTTATTGTTTGGATATATAGGGGAAGTCCGGCGATTACAGCTTCATGTTGCTGCTATGGCCGGGAGAGAGCTTCGCTTTCGGATCGACGTACACCTTCGCGTTGTTGATCGCGGTCGGAGCTTCGCCGAAGCCGACCGCGATCAGCTTCAGCTTGCCCGGATAGGTCGTGATATCGCCGGCGGCGAAGATGCCCTCGACGTTCGTCTCCATGCGCGAATCGACGACGATGGAGCCGCCTTCGATGTTGAGGCCCCACTCGCTTATCGGCCCGAGAGAGCTGATGAAGCCGAAGGTGACGATGACCGAATCGACCTCGAGAACGGTCTCTTCCTTGGTCTTCACGTCGGCCAGGGTAACGCTCTCGATGCGTTCTTCTCCGCGCAAGGCGACGATCTCGGAAGGAACGATCACCTTCACGGAAGACTTCTCGAGCAGCTCGACGCTGTGCTCATGGGCGCGGAACTTATCGCGGCGATGGACGAGCGTCACCGATTCGGCGATCGGCTCCAGCATCAGCGCCCAATCGAGCGCGGAATCGCCGCCTCCGCTGATCAGAACCTTCTGTCCGCGGTAGCGTTCAAGATCGTTAACGAAATAATGCAGGTTGACGCCTTCGTACTTAGACGCTTCCGGCAGTTCGAGCCTTCTCGGCTCGAAGGCGCCGACTCCGCCCGTGATAATGATCGACTTCGCTTCGTACGTCCCCTTGTCGGTCGTTACCTCGAAGTGACGATCCGCCAGCTTGCGCACGGTTTGCACCTTCTCTTCCAGCCTGACGTTGCTGCTGAAGTGGCTCATCTGCTTCTTCAGGCTGTCGACCAGGTCTTGCGCCTTGACCTTCGGGAATCCGGCAACGTCATAAATGTATTTCTCCGGATACAGGGCTGCCAGCTGGCCGCCGAGCTGCGGCATGCTCTCGATCAGGGTGACGGACATTTGGCGCATGCCGCCGTAGAAGGCGGCGAACATTCCGGCAGGGCCGCCTCCGATAATAATGACATCCGACATTGCTGCCGATTCCACTTCGTTGTTACTCATGTATGCTCAACCTCCGTTGTTATTTGCAATTTCCACCAGGACGGAATCCTTCGGAGAATCTTTCTCAATTATAACAGGATTGGGGGAGCGCGGAATAGCCGAGCCCGATTTGTCGAGGATTGTTGGAAGGAGAAGTAAAAAAGCCCCCTATTTTTGTGGAGTTGTCCAAACAATTTCGTAGGATGTAAACTTGAAAACCGATGTCAAAGCCTATAGAATTCAAAATGAAGAGGCATATGTTCAGATTGGGTGCGGAGGAATTGTGTCTTTTTTCACAATTGATAAATAGATATAAACACAACCTCGGATTGGATGGGATTAACCATGAGCAGTATTCCAAAAATCGTGATTTTGGGCGCAGGATACGGCGGTATCCTGACTTCCCTTCGATTGCAGAAAGAGTTGAACTACAACGAAGCGGACGTCACTTTGGTGAACAAACACGATTATCATTATATTACGACGCATCTTCACATGCCGGCGGCGGGAACGGATCACCCCGACAACGCCCGCGTGAATATCTCCAAGCTTATCGACGAATTCAAGATCGACTTCGTGAAATCGACCGTCGTTCAGATTCGCCCTCAGGACCGCAAGGTTATTCTTGAAGACGGAACGCTGTCTTACGATTATTTGGTTATCGGACTCGGCGGCGAATCGGAGACGTTCGGCATTCCGGGACTGGCGGAGAACGCCTTTACGATCCGAAGCATCAACTCGGTTCGGCTCATTCGCGAGCACATCGAATACCAATTCGCCCGCTACAAGCGCGAGCCGCACCGTACCGATTATCTAACCTTCGTCATTGGCGGCGCCGGCTTCACCGGCATCGAGTTCATTGGCGAGCTGGCGGACCGGATCCCGGATCTGTGCAAGCAGTTCGACGTGGAGCCTTCCTTGGTCAAGATCATTAACGTGGAAGCGGCCCCGACCGCGCTTCCGGGCTTCGACCCCGAGCTGGTGGAATACGCCATGCAAGTGCTCCAGAAGAAGGGCGTCACGTTCCGCATCGGAACGGCGATCAAGGAATGCACGCCGGACGGCGTCGTCGTCGGCGAAGGGGAAGAGATCAAGTCCCAGACGGTCATCTGGACGGGCGGCGTGCGCGGCAACCGTCTGATCGAGGATGCCGGCTTCGAGACGATGCGCGGACGCGTCAAGGTGGATGAGTTCCTGCGCGCGCCCGGACATGAGAATGTTTACGTGCTTGGCGACAATTCGCTGATGTTCAACGAACAAGGCCGTCCGTACCCTCCAACGGCGCAAATCGCGATGCAGCAAGGCGTCAACTGCGCCCACAACCTGGTCGCTTCGATTCGCAACCAATCGCCGAAGCCGTTCGTGTTCCAGAACAAGGGCACGGTCGCATCCCTCGGCAAGGGCGAGGCGATCGGCATCGCGTTCGGCAAGAAGTACAAGGGACGCGTCGCCGCTTGGCTTAAGAAGGCGATCGACCTGCGCTACTTGTTCATCATCGGGGGGATCTCCCTCGTGCTGCGCAAGGGCAAGTTCCTCTAATGAGACACTGCAGCGTACAGGTCAGAGGCCTGCTTACCCGCAGCGAGCTGGATCGCTACAACGCGCTGATGGAAGTCGGGAGCTATCTCGAATCCCAGGGCCGCTACGACCTGTCCGCCGTCGTTCAGGCCGAGGTGGATCTGCTCATTCAGCCCGGCATCGAACGGCTCAAGGAGAAGGGCCGCGAGCGCGACCGGATGACTCAGGAGTACCTGGAGGAGCTTCGCCGCGCGGAATGGGAAGCTCAGATGAAGAAGCTTCAGGACGACGAGGATTGATTTCATCGACATAGGAACCGCCCGGTTGGCCCTTCTCGGCTGGCCGGGCGGTTTGTTTTGCGAGGCGGGGAGAATGGATAAATAAGCATGAAATTTCATGTTCGTTTTTTGGATTTGAGGCTGATTTTATAAATAAGCATGAAAAATCATGTATATATCGAGACGGAGGACTCGTTCTCAAGAAATAAACTTGAAAAATCATGTTTATTTCAAGATAGCACTCCATTTCCGAGAAATAGACGTGAAAAAACATGTTTATCTCAATATGGAGGAGAGCGGGAACCGTTCGGAATTCAACGCGGTCGAGAGGGCCCGAACCGAAGGCAGGCGCGTGCCGCCCTTCAGCCGCCCCGTACGGATCTGCTCCCTAAGCCGCTCGTGCAGCTGCTGATTTATTGGCTTATGGTCTTGTAGAGAATGGCACGGCGGTCGGCAAGCAGAACAAGTCGGACGCATGCGAAAAATAGGGCTAAACGACAAAGAACCTCCGCCCCGTACGGGGAAGAGGTTCTTCTACTTGCCTCTATACCTTAAGCATTTCGCCCAAGGAATCGTTCGTCAGGCGGTTGCCGACGAAGAACTCGCCGAACTCTCCGTAGCGGGCGCTGACTTCATCGAAGCGCATCTCGTATACGAGCTTCTTGAACTGCAGAGCGTCGTCCGCGAACAGCGTGACGCCCCACTCCCAGTTGTCGAAGCCGACCGAGCCGCTGATGATCTGCTTGACCTTGCCCGCGTAGCTGCGGCCGATCATGCCGTGGCTGCGCATCATCGCCTTGCGGTCTTCCATCGGCAGCATGTACCAGTTGTCGCCGAGCAGGCGGCGCTTGTTCATCGGGTAGAAGCAAATATGCTCGCTCTTCGGCAGAATCGGCTTCAGGCGAGCGACGATCTCCGGAACCTGCATCGGGTCGACGCCGGGCTGCCCCATGTAGTTGCTCAGCTCGACGACGCTCACGTAAGAGTGAACGGGCTTCGTGAAGCGGGCGAACGCCGATTTGTTGAAGGAATTCTCGATCGCGTTCAGCTCCCGCAGCGTTTCTCTCAGATGCATGAACACGAAGTCCGCCTTCTGGCCGACGATGCCGTACAGCGCCAGGCTGCCTTCCTTGCGGGCTTCGGTTTCTTCCCATTCGCTAATCAAAGCCAACAATTCGCGGGTCGCCTTGGCGCGGTCGGCTTCCGACGCGTCTTGCCAAGCGGCCCAATCCATCGTGCGAAAATCATGCAGGACATACCATCCGTCCAGCGTTTGTGCGGCTTCACTCATCGCTTATTTTCTCTCCTCGCCATTGCTTGGTCTCCGCGTTTCTCCTATATATTTTAGCGGAAATCCCCCAGAAGGGGCAAACCGATCAAGTGAACATAGAGTGAACATCAGGTGAACATTGACTATGGAGAAAACGATCTTGTAAACTGGAAGGGATATGATGCCGGGAGGAAAGCAGTCATGACTGAATTGATCCAAGAAGTGGTCGGTACCCTGCTGTTCTACGTTTTGTTTTTCGGGATCGGCTTTATTCTCAATATGCTTATCAAGACGACGTGGATGCCGACCTGGCTCTATGTCTTTATCGTGCTGCCGCTGGGCGTGTGGCACTTCTGGGATCCGGAGCTGAGCTGGCTCGCCTTTATCGGGGTATTCCTGTGGCCGTTCCTCGCCGGAATCGGCGGAGCGCTGTCGAGCGGATGGGCGATTCGTTCCCTTCGCAAGAACGGATACCGGATGTTCTGATGGGGAATCTGTCGAAGGCGGCCGTACAGCCCCAGGGGAAAATAAAACAGCTTGCGAAGTTCGCTACGGTAGGCGTCATGAACACGGCGGTCGACTTCGTTGTTTTTACGGCGTTGGTTTACGGGCTCGGCGCCGCCTCGGCTCTGGCCCAGACGATCTCCTATTTGTGCGGCTTCCTGAACAGCTACGTCATGAACCGAAACTGGACGTTCCGGTCCGAGAAGCGGGCGAGTGCGGGAGAGGTCGTGCGGTTCGCCGTCGTGAACGCGGTCTCTTTCGGCGTCTCCATGGCCATCCTTCTCGGTTTGGAGAAGGGTCTCGGATGGAGCCCGCTAGCCGGCAAGATCGTGTCGGTCATCGGTTCGCTCGCGGTCAACTACGTAGGGAGCAAGCTTTGGGTTTTTAGAGAGTCGGCACGGAATCAAGAGGTATGAAGAGGAAGAGGGCATGGAACGCTAACGGGGACAAAACCGGAGGTGGGACCGTGCCCTTATTGCATATGAACGGAGTCGAGACGCATTATCACCTTCAAGGCCGAGGCCGGACGGTTGTATTCTTGCATCCGCCCTGCATGGGGAGCCGAGTGTTCACCTATATGCGCAATGACCTGGCCCGGGATCATCGGGTGTTGACCTTCGACTTCCGGGGGCATGGACGGAGCGCTTCGTCCGGCGAGAAGCTTACGATCCCCGTGCTAGCGGAAGATATTCGCCTCTTGATGGACGAGTTGGATCTTCATCAAGCCTACCTGGTGTCGTATTCCCTGGCTTCGATGGTCGCGCTGGAGGCGATGCTCGCCTATCCGGATCGAATCCGCGGAGCGGCTTTGTTGTCGGGAATGGCGGAAGTGAGCGACCGTCGGTCCCGCTTGGAAGCGATGGCCAAGAAAATCGCCGCCGCGTTCATGGCGAAGGAGCTTATCGCGCTAACGGGGAGCTGGAAGCATGCGGACAACGCCGAAGCTTTCTACCGCCTGCGAACCGAGACGATGGCCGGAGATCCGGAGAAGTGGAAGGAATACTTGGCGGCTTGCCTCGATTATCGGGCAACGGACCGGCTGTCCCGTATCGAGAAGCCCGCTCTTCTGCTCTTCGGGGAGAACGATCACAAGTACGCTCCATATGCGAGGCAGCTTCGGCAAGCTCTGCGCCGCGCTTCGATCGCCTGGATTCCCCGCGCGGACGACCGGCTTCCGATTCATTCGGCCGACGCTTCCTCGCAGTTTATCCGAGGGTGGATCGCGGCGCTCGAGGAAGGGCCTCGAGCGGCCGCGAGAATAAAAACGGACGGATTCCGGTACGAGTCGTACGGGTTGGGCTACGATCCGGACGACCTTGCCCGGGACGACCAAGATTCGACCTTCAAGGATTACAGGTAATCGGCGAGCACCCGGACGAACTTCTCCAGCAAGCGCTGGTCTTCTTCGGTGAATCTCCCTTTGAGAGGGCTGTCGATATCGAGGACGCCGATCAACTCATCCTTGGCGTACAGCGGAACGACGATCTCCGAATTGGAGGCGGCATCGCAGGCGATATGGCCGGGGAATTGATGGACGTCCTCCACCCGGATCGTTTCTCGCTTCTGAGCGGCCGTACCGCACACCCCGCGCCCCAGCGCGATGCGAACGCAGGCGGGCAATCCCTGGAACGGGCCGAGCACGAGCTCGCCTTCCTGCAAGAGATAGAAGCCGACCCAATTGATATCGGTCAGATATACGTTCAGCAGAGCGGAGGCGTTCGCCAAATTCGCGATTCGGCTCGGTTCATCCTCGATCAGGCTTTTGAGCTGGGAGAGAAGAATACGCTCGTTCTCCTCCCTGGAGCCGGTTAGGGCTTGACGTTCAAAGGACATGGTTCTCACATTCTTTCTAGATGGATTATCTTCGGTCTATCTAGAATAGTACAATCCCGGCCGGAATGCCACGTTCCGAACTCGCTCTTCTCCTGTTAGAGACTCCCATCGCGGGGGCCTCTTTTTCCTGTCCAGTAACCGACGGCTTTGTGCTACAATAGAGAGACCATTTCTATGAAAAGAGTGTTTAAGACCTTATGCGAGTGTCGAATCGCTTGGAATTCACGGAGAACCACCGTTACGTGGCTTATCGCGACTTCGCGCTCAGCGGCCTCGATCGGAGAATTCTCTCTCATCTCTATCAACCGATGGTCGGCGGATTCGCTATCGGTCTCTATATGCTGCTCTATCATCACCTGGAGGACGAGCGCATCGGCTATACGGTGCCGGAGCCGCAGAGAAGGCTGTTCCTGGGGCTGGATCTGGAGCTGAACGACGCGGGACGCAAGCAGCTGATCGAGCATTCCTCGAAGCTAGAGGCCGTCGGGCTGCTGCAGGTGTATCGGCAATACGACCCCGCGAACGAAGAGACCCTGTATGAATACGTGCTGCTGAGGCCGCTGTCCTCCGCGGAATTTTTTACGAATTTGCACCTGACCCTGCTGCTAAGGGACAAGGTAGGCAGGGTCTCGCTGCTGGAGCTGAAGGACCAGTTCGCGCCCGAGAGGCCGGTCGGCCTTGCCCGGTTCATGAACCGCGAGGAGACGACCGTTCCGTTCTACGAGCTGTTCCGCTTGAACGCGGGACCCGTAGACCCCGAGCTGGAGGCGGCGCTGGCGGAGAGCGCTCCGGCGTCGGAAGCGGCCGCTTCGTCCCGAATCAAGAAACCGGAGAAAATCCGGCACAGCGACATGCTGCTCCGGTTCCCGAGAGGTTCGGCGAACCGTACCTACGTGGAGCGTCTACATCTGCAGACCGAGTCGATGGAGCAGATCAATTATTTGGCTTACAAGTTCGACCTGGAGGTGCCGGAGATTTGCCGCTTGCTGGACGAGGACGGCATCTTCGAGCTTGACGGAACGCTTCGTTGGGACGAGCTTCAATCCCGCGCCAACCTGACCTATCGGCAGATCCGCAAGAGGGGCGAGGAGCGGGAGCGTTATATGGCTCGTCTTAACGCGTCGTCCAGAAGCTCCGAAGGCTCGCTTGGGCTGGAGGAGCCGGACGAGCTTCCGTTAGCTGCCTCGTATCTCGATGTACCCGCCCAATTCGCTTCGAAGTTGTCGGCGGAGCAATACAACCGCCTGCTTCGGACCGAGCCGTACACGAGGATGCAGGAGCGTTACTTCCCGGCTTCGGTTCCGGACTTCTTCGCGAATATTTTCGAGAAGATCAACCAGAACTACAAGCTTCCCGATCCCGTCGTAAACGTGCTGTTCCACTATCTGATGAGCATGGAGGACACGCAGCGGCTCACGAAGCCCTTCATCGATTCCATCGCTTCGAATATGCTCGCGAAGGGTATTGATACGTACGATAAGGCGGTCGCTTACGTCCGCAGCCAGGAGAAGCTGAACGAGACGCTGGAGCGCAGGCGCCGCGGCCAGAATGCGGCCGATGCGGGCAGCCATTCGCAGGGCTACGCCGCGGGCGGCCGGGGACGCCGGGGCTCGGGCGCCGCGAACGGCGGCGGTTCGCGCAAGCCGGCCATGCCGGTCGTGAACAGCGAAGGCCCCGCGCAGGAGATCTCGCAAGAGGAACGGGAGAAGATGAGAGAGCTTGCTCGCAAGCTTCAGGATAAGAACCGGTAGCAGGCGAGTCAGCGGCTTTACCTGTAAGCCGACGATGTCGGCTTGCAGGGGCGAAGCGGCGCGTCTAGGGGGCTCTAAGCCGACGATATCGGTTTGCGGGGCTGAAGAGGCGCCTCTAGGGAGCTGTAAGCCGACGATGTCGGCTTGGAAGGTAAGAGCGGCAGCCCAAAGGAGGCTGTAACCCGATAAATTCGGGTTTCGGAGCCCAAAACAAGTCATTAAGAGGCTGTAACCCGAAAAATTCGGGTTACGGAGCCTAAAACAAGTCACAAAGAAGCTGTAACCCGAAAAATTCGGGTTGCGGAGCTGAAACAGAAGCTTTTTTAGAGAGGGGGAGAAAAGATGGAATCGCTGGGAGAAGCGCTGAGAAGCTGGAGACAGGTCGCCGGAGGCCAAGATCCCCAGACGCTCGGAGATCGGGTGCTAAGCGACCCGCTTGTCGTGAAGTTCAAGGAACGCTATCCGGAGCTGACCGAGCGCACGCTGCGGATCAACATGAACAAGCTGTACCAGATGTCGGTCGAATACCGGAACTGCAGGGAATGTCCGGGGCTTGCGAAGTGTCCGAACGACATGCAGGGCCACTCCACCCGCCTAACGTGCGAGGAAGTGAACGGCGAATGGCAGCTGTTCGATATGAAGACTCCGTGCTCCAAGTGGACCGCCTACGAGCAGCAGGAACGCATCCGCCGCAAGATAACGAGCTACTACGCCGATGTAGACGTGTCGGACGACCGCTACAACGAGCTGGAGATGCTGGATCTGGATGCGGATCGCGAGCTTGCCGTCAACAAGATGCTGCAATACGTCGAGGCGACCAAGACGGTCGGACTCGGCACCAAGGGACTGTACCTCATGGGCAGCTTCGGAACGGGCAAGACATTCCTGGCCGGTTACTTATTGCACAAGCTAGCCAAGGAAGGCCACTCGGGCGTTATCGTCTACATGCCGGAGTTCGTCGAAGACGCGAAGGGCATGATGATGGAGCCGCAGAAGCTGAAGGAGACCCTTACCCTGATGAAGGAGTGCGACCTTCTCGTGTTCGACGATATCGGGGCGGAGAATCTCAGTCCTTGGGTGCGGGACCACGTGCTTGGCGCGATTCTGAACTACCGGATGAACCGCAAGCCGACTTTTTACACGTCGAATCACGACCTGGACTCGCTGGAGAAGCACTTCAGCTTCACGCACAAGGAAGGCGAGGAGCTTCACAAGGGGCAAAGGCTGATGGACCGAATCCGGCCTTTCGTGGATGTCGTTCATGTGCGCGGAAGGAATCAACGGGGGCAATAAATGCGATAAAAGCTATCATAACCGCGATCATCGCCTCGAATTCGGCCGAATGCCGGCTGGATTCGGGGCTTTATTTTTGCCGACACCCTCATTTCCGTTTGACAGACGGATTGATTTGCGGCTATCATGGATACATTAAGTCTGTAATTAAAGGGAGGGGAGCATCCTTGAAGTATTCCAAAGCGACGAACTATGCCCTCCACACGATGCTTTATATGATGGCGATCTCTCCGGACAAGCCGGTAGGCGTTCAGCCGCTTGCCGACGCTCAGAAGGTGTCGCCGACATACCTGTCCAAAATTCTTACGAAGCTGGTCAAAGCGGGGTTGATCGAATCGGCTTCGGGAGCGAACGGAGGGTATCGGCTAAGGGGGCGGCAAGAAGATATCTCGTTCCTGGACATCATTCATGCGGTGGAAGGCACCGCCTCGCTGTTCGAGTGCTGCGGAAGCGGCGATTCCCGATGCCTGATCCATCAGGAGATGCTCTCGGCCGAACAGGCGATGGAGGAGAAGCTGAGAAACACGAAGATATACGAGATCGCCCAAAAGCATCCGATGAGCCGCTAAAGCATCGAGGAGTACCGGATATACGAAGACGCATATCCTGCATTGTCCTTAACGAAGAAGGACGATGCTCAAACTCGCTTTAATTACAGACATTGATTATCTATAATATCTCCAAAGGAGCGGACGAAGGGATGGAAAAGGAAGGGATGGAAAAACGAATGAGATACGATTGCGCGATTGTCGGCGGAGGCCCCGCGGGATTAAATGCGGCGTTGGTGCTCGGTCGAGCTAGAAGGAACGTGGCGCTCTTCGATAACAATCAGCCGAGAAACCGAGTCACTCACGCTTCCCACGGATTCATTACGAGGGACGGGGTTACGCCTGCCGAGTTCCGGCGCATTGCTTATGAGGAAGTGACGGGCTATCCATCCGTACGGCATTTTCCGGCGGAGGTGACCTCCGTTCGCAAGACGGAGAGCGGATTCGAGCTGATCGCGTCCTCGGGCGAGCGCGTGGAAGCGCGCAAGGTGATTTTGTCGGGCGGGCTTACGGAAACGTATCCGGAGATCGAAGGAATTCGCGACTTCTATGGCAAAAGCCTGTTCGTGTGCCCTTTCTGCGACGGCTGGGAGCTGCGGGATCAGCCGCTTGCGGTCGTATCGAATCATCCCGCCGCGTTTCATGTCGTCAAGCTGCTGAATCAGAATTGGAGCCGGGATTTGGTTCTGTTCACGAACGGCGGCGATAATCTGACAACGGAACAACGGGAGCAGTTGGCGTCCAAAGGCATTCGAGTCGTGGACACGCCGGTCTTGTCCTTTGAGGGCACAGACGGCAAGCTGGAGCGGGTCCGGTTGGCGGACGGGACTTTTATCGAGAGAAGCGGAGGCTTTGTCGCTCCCGCTCAAGTTCCGAGCGGCCGGTTCGCCGAGGAGCTCGGCTATGAGATCGGAACGAACGGTGAGATCGTCGCCGATCCGATGGGGAAGACCACGACGGCCGGCGTATACGCGGCAGGCGATTCGGCCTACTTGCAGCCGTCCCAGCTGATTCACGCCGCTTCCTCCGGCAGCAAAGCGGCGTCGGCCATCGTCGGGGAACTGACGGAAGAGGACTGGCAAGCGAATGCATGACGCGGCCGAGCTATTGAAGCTGCTGGCTCCTCGCCCCGGAGAGCGGATTCTCGATTTGGGATGCGGGAACGGAGACTTGACGGCTCAGATCGCCGCCGCCGGAGCGATCCCTACGGGAATCGACAGGTCGGAGGAAACGGTGGCGAGGGCAAGGCGGAAGCATGGCGATCTGAATTTTCAGGTGGAGGACGCCCGGGTATATCGGACGGACGTCCCCTTCGACGCCGTATTCTCGCATGCGGTCCTGCATTGGATCCAAGAGCCGGAGGCCGTAGCGGCTTCCGTCTGGCATGCCCTGCGCGAAGGCGGCCGTTTCGCGGCGGAATTCGCCGGTAGCGGCAATGTCGCGGCGATTACCGGTGCCATCGAGCAGGCGCTTAGGAAGCACGGGTACGCGCCGGAGGGACGCAATCCCTGGTATTTGCCGACGATCGGCGAATACGCCAGCCTGCTGGAGCGAATCGGGTTCCGGGTTGTCTTCGCCCAGCACTTCGATCGGCCCTCTCCGATCCAAAAGGATTCGGGGATAAGACACTGGCTGAACGGATTCTCCGAGTACTTTTTTGCCGACGCGACTCCCGAAGACAAAGAGTCGATGTACCGCTTTATCGAGAGCGAGCTCGAACCCCGCCTGAAACGGGAGGGCCGGTGGACGGCGGATACGAGCCGCTTGCGCATCGTCGCTTACAAGCCGCCGGAATGATATAATACACTCCAATAGTCTAGCATGGGGAGTTGGCAGCGATGGCGGAAGAAAGGGTATATATCCGGTTTCCGGAAGAGTCGGACGCTTCGGAAGTGACGGCGATGTACGAGCGCAATCGGGAGTTCTTCGAGAGGTTCTCGCCAAGCAGGCCGGAGGATTCCTATTCGGAGGAGAAGCAGCTTCAAGCGATCCGGAAGGGCAAGGTCGACCGGGAAGAGGACCGGAGATACTCCTTCGTGATTTGCCTTAAGGAAGACGATAGGATCATCGGCGATATCACTCTCTCCTTCGTGACGAGAGGACCGCTTCAAAGCTGCATGGTCGGCTACAGCCTGGATCAGGCGTATAACGGCAAGGGCTATATGACGGAGGCGGTTAAGCAGGTCGCCCGATACGCCTTCGAGGAGCTGAAGCTTCACCGAATCGTCGGCGAAGCTTCCCCCCGGAATCCCGGATCGATCCGCGTGCTTGAGAAGGCGGGCTTCCATAAGGAAGGCATCTCCCGAAGCAACGTGAAGATCAACGGGGTTTGGGAGGATCATCAGGTTCTGGCCCTGATCAACCCGTCCGAAGACGGTTGATTCCGTCCGATGGGAATGGGCGGAGCCTCGTATGCCGGCGGGCCGGCTCTTTTGCATAGCCTGCTTTACGCAGAGTTGTTATAATCTAAGCACGAAGTCCTACTCTTTTATTCTCCGTTAACATAACTAATCGATGATAGAAGACGGACGATATCGTACTTGGATACATACCTCGCGTAACTCGGAGAATGGATATGCGATTATTTCTTAGGTTTCTACTATCGGAGTACGCTAGACGACCCTGGCTGTCGATGTCGATCTTGGCATTGACATTAATCACGGTCGGCTATCCGGTCGCTTTCTCTTATAGCTTCGTATACTTGATCGACCACGTCCTGGCGCCCGAATTCAGGAATGAGCTGGGCTGGCTGCTCCTGGCTCTGGCGGCGGGAGGCATTCTCGCGGCGGCTGCGGACTTCGGAGCGGAGTACCTTCTGCTCCGGAACGGGATTCGGATGCAGGACATGCTGCGCTTCAAGCTGATGCGGCATTTGCAATTGCTTCCGGAGAGCTACTACCGCAACCGGCAGTCGAGCACGGTCGTCGGCCGAATGTCCGGTGACTTGAACAACGTTTATGCCTCTTATCTCGCTTTTCAACCGATCGCCAATTCCGTTCTCGGCATCGGGATCTCGGCCGTTCTCTTGCTCTCCATGAACGGTTGGCTGGCCGGGCTGCTGCTCGTCGGTTTTCCCTGCTGCTTCCTTCTGCCGAAATGGATTGCGCCCCGCGCCAAGACTCTAAGCGAAGAATACAAAAATCGCGAAAATTTCACCGGGCTCATCATGGATCGGGTGTTCTACCATCAAGTGATTCGGGCCTTCGATTTGCGCAATTGGGAGCTGGGGCGGCTGCGCCGCATGACCGACGATGTCGCGGAGCTCGGATTGAGAGCCCAATTCACGCGTTCCGCCTTGGGCAAGTCCGTCAGCTCGGCGCTGCTGCTTCTGAACGTCGCGCTAGTCGCCGGGGGGGTCCTTCTCCAGCAACGGGGAATGCTGACGGTAGGAGCCTTGGTCTCCTTCCAGAGCTTCTACCTGAGAATCGGCGGATACCTCACGTCGCTGACCAGGCTCCTGCCGATTTTTGTCCAAGGATCGATCAGTCACTCGAGATTGCATACCTCGATTCTGGATCAGCCTCCGGATCCTTCCGAGCGCGCATTGTCCCATAGGGGCGAAGCAACGCCTCCCGACGAAGCTTCCGGCGACCGGGGATGGACCGTTGCCAAGCTTTCCTTCGGGTATACCGACGACGCCGAGACGTTATCTTCAGTCGACATGGAGCTTCCTCCGGGAGCGTACTGCGCGGTGGTCGGATCCAGCGGATCCGGCAAATCCTCTCTCGTCGGGCTGCTGATGCGGTTCCATGAACCGAAGTCCGGCGCGATCCGGCTTGGCGGCCGGGACGTCGGCGGCATCCCGCTGGACGAGTATCGTTCCCGGATCGGCTTCGTACCTCAAGAGATCGTGCTATTTGACGCTACCTTGAGGGAGAATATCCGATTCGGCCGCTTGGACGCGTCCGACGAAGAGGTCGAAGCGGCGGCCAAAGCGGCCGCCATCCACGATTGGATCCTGACGCTCCCGAGCGGATACGACACGGCCGCGGGGGAACGGGGCAGCTTGCTCTCAGGGGGAGAGCGGCAGCGGATCGCCTTGGCCCGGGCGCTTGTCCGCCGGCCTGAGCTGCTGCTGCTGGACGAGGTGACCTCCATGCTGGATCCCGGAACCGAGCAGGAAGTGAACGCAACCTTGTTGAGCCTAAAGGGCAGCTCAACCGTCGTATCGGTGACGCATCGCCTGCAGACGATCGTTTATGCGGATCGGATCTACGTTATGGAGAGAGGGAGAATTGCCGGCTGGGGCACGCATGACGAATTGTTGAGAGCCAGCGAGCTCTATCGCTCCATGTGGATGAAACAGAGCGGAATCTTCGTCAGCGACAACGGGCGCAACGCCGTTATCGAAGCGGATCGCCTGCGCCAGATCCCGTTGTTCCAGACGCTCGCGGACGCGGCGCTGGAGGAGCTGCGGCTGGCGATGTGGACCGAGAATGCGGAGCCGGGCGAGGACATCGTCAAGCAGGGAGATCACGGGGATACGTTCTATCTGGTGGCGCGAGGTCAGGTGGAGGTGCTGCTCGAAGGAGGAGAGGAAGAGCCCAAAAGAGTGGCGGTGCTCGAGGACGGGGATTTCTTCGGAGAGATGGCTCTCTTGAGGGAAGTTCCGCGTTCCTCGACGGTTCGGGCGATGACGAATTGCGTCTTCCTGGTGATGGACCGCCGTTCGTTCCGGAAGGCGGTGGAGGCGGACGAACGGATGCGGGATCGTTTGGAAGCGGCATACGCGCAAAGATCCGAAGAGCTGTCGAAGCTGAGATAGAGCCGTAACGGAAGCGTCTGAAGATGAGCTAATAGCTTTTGTCTATATAGGTCTACGCCCATCAAACGGCCGATTAACGCGCATAACGCGCTAATCGGCCGTTTTTATTTATTAATAAGCGCGTCGCGCTTATTAAGTTTTTTTATAGATAACAAAAATTCAACTTATTGACATTAAACCTATCCGCCTGCTATGATTTCTCCAATACCAACTAAGCGGGTAGGAATTATAAGTGGTTGTCCGCCAAAATCAGAACAGGGGTGCATGTCCAATGAATCAAAGAAAAAAGAAATGGTATTCATTCAATCTCCTTCTCGTCGCCGTTCTTATGATATCGGTGTTGTCGGCTTGCGGCTCTAACAACAACGGAAACAACTCCGCTTCGCCGTCGGCAAGCAACGAAGCGTCCGAAAGCCCCGGCTCCAGCGCGTCGGCGAGCCCAAGCGCCAGCCCGAGCGCGAGCCCGAGCGAAACCCCGAAGAAGGAATCGGTCGAGTTGCTGAACGTCTCTTACGACCCGACTCGCGAGCTGTATGAATCCTTTAACGAGAGCTTCGCCAAGTACTGGAAGGATACGACGGGCCAGACGGTCAAAATCAACCAGTCGCACGGCGGTTCGGGATCGCAAGGACGCAAGGTGCTCGACGGTCTCGAAGCCGATGTCGTGACTCTGGCGCTCGCCTACGATATCGACGCGCTGGCGGACGGCGGCCTTCTCAAGACGGATTGGCAGACGCAGTTCGAATCGAACAGCTCGCCTTACACCTCCACGATCGTCTTCCTCGTCCGCAAGGGCAACCCGAAGAACATCAAGGATTGGAACGATCTCGTCCGCGACGACGTCGAAGTCATCACGCCGAATCCGAAGACGTCCGGCGGCGCCCGCTGGAACTACCTGGCGGCTTGGGGCTATGCCGCGAAGCAGAACGGCGGCGACGAAACCAAGATCAAGGAATTCCTGAAGCAGCTGTTCGACAACGTGCCGGTGCTGGACTCTGGCGCCCGCGGTTCGACGACGACGTTCGTCGAGCGCAAGATAGGCGACGTGCTGCTGGCTTGGGAGAACGAAGCCTACCTGGCGAAGAAGGAATACGGCGACGCGTTCGAGATCGTCACTCCTTCGCTTAGCATCCTCGCCGAGCCTCCGGTCGCGATCGTCGACAAGGTGGTCGACAAGAGAGGAACCCGCGAGGTAGCCGAAGCTTACCTGAAGTACCTGTACACGCCGGAGGGCCAAGAGATCGCCGCCCAGAACTTCTACCGTCCGAGACTGCCGGAGGTAGCCGAGAAATACAAGGATCAATTCCCCGAGCTGAACCTGCTGACGATCGACGGGGACTTCGGAGGCTGGAGGGCCGCCCAAGAGAAGCACTTCAACGACGGAGGCACGTTCGACGAGATTTACACGAAGGGATCCTAATCGAAGAATAGAGGGAAGGGCAGACCATGGCCAAAAGAAAAAGCGTACTACCGGGCCGCCGGCTTACGCTGGGCTTCACCATTCTGTATCTTAGCTTGATCGTGCTCATCCCGCTGGCCGGACTGGTCGTAAAGACCGCCGGCCTCACCCTCCCTCAGTTCTGGGAGACGGTCACGAGCCCGCGCGTCCTCGCTTCCTATCGGGTGAGCCTCGTGACCGCCTTTTTCGCCGCCGTCGTCAATGTCGTCTTCGGGTTGATCGTGGCTTGGGTGCTGGTTCGATACCGTTTCCCGGGGAAGAAGCTCGTGGACGGACTGATCGACATTCCGTTCGCGCTGCCCACGGCGGTCGCGGGGATCGCGCTCACTTCGATCTATGCTCCGAACGGATGGATCGGCAAGCTGTTCGACCCGCTCGGCATCCGCATCGCGTACACGCCGCTTGGGATTACTCTCGCCCTTATTTTCATAGGAGTGCCGTTCGTCGTCCGAACCGTTCAGCCCGTGCTGCAGGATCTCGAGAGCGATACGGAAGAGGCTTCGGTGCTGCTGGGGGCCTACCGCTGGAGAACGTTCCGCAGGGTCATCCTGCCGGAATTGATTCCTCCGCTCTTGACCGGCTTCGCGCTCGCTTTCGCCAGAGGCATCGGAGAGTACGGCTCCGTCGTCTTCATCTCGGGCAACATGCCGATGAAGACGGAAATCACTCCGCTTCTCATCATCACCAAGCTGGAGCAATACGAGTACAGCCAAGCGACGGCGATCGCTCTGGTGCTGCTGATCCTCTCGTTCGGACTGCTCCTGATCATCAACTCGCTGCAACGGTGGAGCAATCGCCGTCTGCGGTCGAGCTAAGGAGGGGCGCCTATGGCCGGAGCCGTTACGACCGTCACCGCCGTCTCGAACGAGACGAGGCCGAAGCACTTGACCGAAGCGCGCTGGGTTCGCTGGACGCTCATCGGAATCGCCTTGTTATTTGTGAGTGTCGTCATTCTTCTGCCGTTGATCACGGTGCTGCTCGAGTCCTTCCGCAAGGGCTGGAGCGTCTATATCGAAGCGCTGAAGGATCCGGATTCGATCGCGGCCCTGAAGCTGACGCTTACCACCGCGCTGATCGCCGTTCCCCTGAATACGATTTTCGGCGTGGCGGCGGCTTGGGCGATCACGAAGTTTACGTTTCGCGGCAAAAACCTGCTTATCACCCTGATCGACCTGCCTTATGCGGTATCGCCCGTCATCTCCGGCTTGGTCTACATCCTTCTGTTCGGAGCCCAGGGCTTCCTGGGACCATGGCTCTTCGAGCATGACATCAAGATCGTTTTCGCGACGCCGGGGATTATCCTCGCCACGATGTTCGTTACCTTCCCGTTCGTGGCCAGAGAGCTAATTCCTCTCATGGAGTCGCAAGGCGTTCAAGACGAGGAAGCCGCCGTCAGCTTGGGCTCGCGGGGGTGGCGCACCTTCTTCAGGGTTACGCTTCCTAACATCAAGTGGGGCCTGCTCTACGGAATCATCCTGTGCAACGCGAGAGCGATGGGGGAATTCGGCGCCGTGTCCGTCGTCTCGGGCCATATCCGGGGAGAGACGAATACGCTGCCGCTTCATATCGAAATTCTCTATAACGAATATCAGTACACGGCCGCTTTCGCGGTAGCTTCGCTTCTGATGCTGCTGGCTATCGTCACGTTGATCATTAAGAGCTTAATAGAGAGTAAATTGGTTAGAAGCAAGCACGGAGAATAACGAAGGAGGAGTGGGACGATGGCGAAGCCGCTGGAATTGAACGAGAGCTGGATCGGGCGAATTACGGACGCGGTGTCCGGCTTGCAGTACGGCACGGTGCAGATCGTCGTGCATGACGGACGCATCGTGCAGATCGAGAGGACGGAGCGCCGACGCTTCGACGAAGTGAGCGAGCGCCGGGCGAGCCGCGATATTTCGCAAGGAGAACGAGCGGGACTATGATTCTCCGCATCTTCGAACTCGCATCTAGAGCATGAACCGACCTAATCGGCAATGCGCCGAGGAAGATTCGCGAGTGCGCCACTTTCGTCAACCGACGAAGGGAGGCGCAATGCGAGTCTTCTTTTTTTCGCAAGAGATGCCGCGGTTGGTATACAATTGGATAGAGAACAATTCAGGCTAAGCGGAGGCCAACAATTTAATGAACAGACGAATGTGGATCGTTCAAGGCGGCATTTCCATTCCTATCCGAATGAAGACCGCGGGACTCGAATGGCGGACATGCGTTAGGAAACGAGGTTCGAATGAGGGATAGGAAGACGGCTCGCAAGCCGAATCGCCGCGGAATCGTCGCTCTGTACGTCCTCATCGTCCTGATCGCCGTCATCGGCGTTCTGTCTTTAAACGAATCGGGCGACCGATCGGATCGCGCGGGCCGAGAACGGACGGGCGGGGCCGGCGGGGGACCCTTCAGGATCGTCATCGACGCCGGACACGGAGGGATCGATCCCGGCGCGGAAGGGGCCAGCGGAGCGGAGGAGAAAACGATGGTGTTGTCCGTCGCTCTCAAGGTTGGCGAGCTGCTGCGGCAAGATCCGATGTTCGAGGTCTTTATGACCCGAGAGGACGATTCCTTCCTCGAGCTGGAGGATCGCGCGGATTACAGCAACGACGTGCAGGCTGACGCTTTCCTGTCCATCCACGGCAACCAGTACGACGATCCGACGATATCGGGGGTCGAGACCTATTACGACTCCGAGGACAGCCTGCTCCTGGCCCAAGCGATTCATGGCAAGCTGGTCCCTGCAACCGGCTTCGAAGACCGCGGCGTTAAACGGGAGGAATGGACGGTGCTAGCCTTGAACGAACGCCCCTCGATCCTCATCGAGCTCGGTTTTCTCTCCAATCCGACGGAGGAAGCAAGCATGATAGACCCGCGGTGGCAGAATGACGCAGCTCGAGCGATCGCGGACGGCCTTAAGCAATACTTCGGCTAAGGCCAAAAAGAACATCCCGGCTTCCTCGATAGAGGGAACCGGGATGTTCTGCGTTCCGGGATCGGCGCTTGGCAGCACCTGCTCGCCAACAGATTAGCTGTTGATGAACTTGACGATGACCGCGACGGCGAACACGACGAACATGAATCCGAACATGCCGCCGAAGCCGACAACCAGGTCCCTGAGATCGTCGCGAGGTTCTTCGTTAATGTGCAAGCGAGGGTCTTGAGCTTGAATGTTCTCCATAAGGCGCCTCCTGAAGCAATCATTATTCCTAGTATAACCAACTTCTCTTTTCCTTGTAAAGCATGGAGTTAACAAGTTGTGGAAGCGCAGCGCATTTTCTCGCGATAGGAACACCCATTCCCCTTCCGGCTGTGCTACAATAGAAGCTAGCGCGGCTAACCGCCGCTCATCTTAATGCACAAGGAGGTCTCCGGGATGGAGACATCGAAGCCGGCTGCGGCTCCCGTCAGCGCGGAGCAGGCCGCAGAGAACATACGCAACAAGCTGGCCCTTCTGCCCGAACGGCCGGGCTGCTATCTCATGAAGAACGGCGAAGGGACCATCATCTACGTCGGCAAGGCGAAGGTGCTCAAGAACCGGGTCCGGTCCTACTTCACGGGCAGCCACAATGCGAAGACCCAACGTCTCGTCGCGGAGATCCGCGATTTCGAATACATCGTCACCGCAAGCAATATGGAAGCACTCATTCTGGAATGCAATCTGATCAAGCAGCATTTTCCCCGTTATAACGTACTGCTTAAGGACGATAAGTCGTTCCCGTATTTGAAAATCACCAACGAGCAGCATCCGCGGCTGGAGGTTACCCGGCGCGTCGTGAAGGATAAGGCGAAGTACTTCGGTCCATATCCGAACGCGTTCGCGGCCCAACAGACGAAGAAGCTTCTCGACCGGCTGTACCCGCTGCGCAAGTGCAAGAAGCTGCCGGACAAGGTTTGCCTCTATTATCATCTCGGCCAGTGCCTCGCGCCCTGCGAATATCCCGTCGAGAAGCCGGAGTACGAGCGGATGGTCGGCGAGATGGCGAAGTTCCTCAACGGCGGCCACGGCGAGATCAAGAAGGAGCTCCAGCGGAAAATGGAAGCGGCGGCCGAGGAGCTCGAATTCGAGCGGGCGCGGGAGTACAGGGACCAGATCGCGGCGATCGAAGCTACGATGGAGAAACAGACGATCACGATGCACGACACGATGGACCGCGACGTGTTCGGCTATGCGGTCGACAAGGGCTGGATGTGCGTGCAGATTCTCTATATGCGCCAGGGGAAAATGATCCAAAGGCACGTGTCGATGTTCCCGTTCTACGGAGAAGCCCACGAGGACTTCCTCACTTACGTGGCGCAGTATTACAGCGACAATCCCGCTCTGCCCCGCGAGATGCTTCTGCCGGACGCTCCGGCCGCCGCGGATGCGAAGGCGAACGCGACATCGGATCTCGCCGCGGCGAAGGTCGCACGCGAGGAAGGGGCGGAGGAGGACGACGCGGAAGGTTCGGAAGCGGGGGAAGGCTTGGAAGGCGAAAGCGGCTTAGGGGCCGAGTTCGACGCCGGAAGCGATGGGGACGGCCTGTCTTCCGGGGAGCATGAGGACGACGAAGAGAGCGCGGACTTCGCCCAATCCCTGCGCTCCTGGCTGAACATCAAGGTCCACGTGCCCAAGCGCGGAACGAAGCGCAAGCTCGTGACGATGGCGTGCGGCAACGCCAAGGTCGCGCTCGAAGAGAAATTCCGCTTGATCGAGCGGGATCAGGAACGCAGCGTCGGAGCGGCTGAGGGACTGGCCCAGTACATCGGCATTCCGTCCGCCCGCCGGATCGAAGCGTTCGACAACTCGAACATTCAAGGCTCCAACCCGGTATCGGCGATGGTCGTGTTTACGGACGGCAAGCCGGACCGGAAGGAATACCGGAAGTACAACATCCGTACCGTCCAGGGGCCCGACGACTACGAGACGATGCGGGAGGTCGTTCGCCGCCGGTACGAGCGGGTGCTGAAGGAAGGCTTGCCGATGCCGGATTTGATCGTCATCGACGGCGGCAAAGGCCAAATCGCTTCGGCGATCGACGTGCTCGAGAACGAGCTGGGGCTCGACATTCCGGTTTGCGGCCTCGCGAAGGACGAGAAACACCGCACCTCGCAGCTGCTCGTCGGCGACCCGCCGGAGGAGATCCCGCTGCCGCGCGACAGCCAGGAGTTCTACCTGCTGCAGCGGATCCAGGACGAGGTGCATCGCTTCGCGATCACCTTCCACCGCGAGAAGCGCGCGAAATCGATGATCGCGTCGAAGCTCGACGCGATTCCGGGCATCGGCGAGAAGCGCCGCAAGCAGCTTCTCAAGCACTTCGGCTCGCTCAAGGCGATCCGCGAAGCGAGCGTAGAGGACTTCCGCGCCGTCTCGATCGGCGAATCGCTCGCCCGGCGCATCCTGGAGTCGTTGAACGAAGGGGAAGGGGAGCCGGCCGCCGGTCAGGAATAAGAGGTTGATATACTTGATGATGCTCTCGAACGTCTCCCTTGGAGGCGCCTCGGGAGTTTTTTTGTTGGAGCGCAACAAATGGGCTGAAGCTCAGAGTCGGGAGCAAGTTTGTGGGATGTGGGGTGCAGCAAGTCGGCGGAAGTACGGGATAGAGAGCTTGTGATAAGCAAGGGAACGAACTTGTGAAAGCGCGTGGTAGAAAGCTAAAGAAAGCTGCTGGACTACGACATCGGAGGGAAGCGGGCGCCGAAGGCAAAAGAAGGCATCCAAACTACGCACATTGAAGGAGAAGAGGTCCAGGAATCAAAAGAAGGCATCCAAACTACGCACATTGAAGGAGAAGAGGTGCAGGAGGCAAAAGAAGGCATCCAAACTACGCACATTGAAGGAGAAGAGGTGCCAAAGTCTAAAGAAGGCATCCAAACTACGCACATTGAAGGGGATGAGGCGACAAAGTCTAAAGAAGGCATCCAGACTACACACTTTGGGAGAGAGCAGAGTCATATCCGATATTGATAGAAAAGTTGGAGGTTGAGAGAAGGCCTCGAACATCAAACGGCCGAGCAAGCCGTGAGGCATGCTCGGCCGTATGGCGACAATAACGTCGCGTCAAGCCGCGGTTCTAATTCGCCCGCCGACGCGAGAAAACGCCGTGCAGCCGCCAGATCGCGACGCCGACAAGGGCGGGCATCGCCATGCTGACGAGGCCGCTGACGGGATCGTACGGCAGGCCGTCGAAGATCAGCTGCACGCTCATGAGGATGGCGTCGAGCGTAACGTGGGCGAAGATGACGGCCATGAGGCCGAAGCGGAGCAGGAACCATCCGATCAGGACGCCGATGATCGCGAGTTCGATGACGCGCGATTGGACCGGATAGATCGGATAGCCGACATGCCCGAAGCCCCAGAACAGCGAAGGGGGCAGCATGGCGACGAAGGTGAGGATCGCCTTCGTTCGGCCGCTCGGCTCCCGGCGGGTCAGGGTCCGGGCGATCGAAATCAGCCACCATCGGAACAGGGCGATGCCGAAGAAACGGTAGATCAGCTCCTCCGAGATTCCCGCGCACCAGGCCAGCACGGGGAGAAGCCACGGGTAGGTCATGTTGTACGTCGACTGGGACGCGTCCGAGCCGGTGAACGATCCGAGCAAACCGTCCAGCCCCAGGAAGATGACCGATTGGGCGCCCAAGATGATCAAGCCGAGTCCGTAGCCTTGCTTCATGCTGCGCAGAACCTTGGCTCCGAAGCCGCTCTCTCGCCAGGAAGGCCATAAATTGTAGCCCATCGATTTCCATAAGCCGTCGCCGGCGACCGCGGAGAGGGACGTAAGAACGGCAGTCAACGCCAGGATGATCGCATTGACGATCAGCAGCGCCTCCACGGTTCCATCCGTGGAAGGGGGCTGGAAGCTGCTCGTTCGCGAGCGAAAACCGGCGATCATGTTCATGGTAAAGCAAGCGTACAAGCCGAAGTAGACAAGCGCCAGGAACCAGCCTCGCCTCAGGGAAGTGTGCTTGCGGTATTGGGCGGCATACGCGATCGCAAGCACGAACAGGACGATTTGCGGCAGGAGGTAGCCCACCATAGACAACGAAGAGGCTCGTTCCTCTTGCCCCGCCAGATAGGCGGTGAACGATTCCGGCAGTTGAAGCCGGTACGCGATCGACTCGCCGGGCTTCACGAGCAATTGCAGCCGGGCTTCCCCGATCGGGGCTTTCCGCGACTGGAACACGTAATCCCCGTTCCCCGTCGCCGTTCCGGTCGGCTCCCAATCGGCCGGCTCGTAACCCCATTGCTTCAAATAGTCGAGCAATTCCTTGTTGGTTATCCTTTGTTCCGTGACGGAAACCGCACCCGTTCCGCCGGAAGGGCCTTCTCCGCCGCCCCCGTACCAGGTCCAGCCGACGAGGCGTCCGCTCAGCATATGGAGCGAGAGGCGAAGCCAACGATCCTCCGCCAGCCTTAGATCCGCCCGGTACACGTCGTTCGGGAAGCGTTCGTCCCAGGTATCCTCGTAGGACTTGGAGAGCTTCGACCGCGCCAGATAAGCGACGGCGTCGTTGTCGCTCACGTGCGACAGACGCACTTCGCCGACGTCCTCCCGAGCGATCCCCCAATGCTCCGCCGCGAGACTCATCGCGGCCGACTCCGCCTCGGCCCGCGTAAGAACGTCAAGCCCATCCTCGGTGAGAACAGTATGAATACCGGGGCCAACCTGAACCCAGAGGAACGCAAACAGTCCAATAATCGAAGCCCATATCCAACGTTTCGAGAACAACAATCATCACTCCGTTCCGTTTACCGGTCAAGTAAACGCATACACAAGGGGCGCATGCCCCTTTTTCTACTGTTATCATGGTTAATCGGCCTAAATGAATGCATGAACGAGAGAAAACCGAAGAATCACCGTCATCCTCCATGTTTATGCCATAATAATCGCTCAATAAAGCGGATGAGAGCTAAATTTGCCTAATATCGGGCTTGTTCCAACGAAGCGGAGCAGACTATAATGCGTTGAGGCGACAATGCCAATAAGCAACAGCTCTCTTATCATCATACAACCCAGCCGAATTTCCGCAAGAAAACGGGGGAACCAATCCGCACGCGCCGCTTCCGAGCGCGCGGCACCCGGGGTGAATTCCGAACGCGACAGGCGCTTCGGATAGGGCTCACTGTTTCAGGCCCGAACCCGTCAGCTAACCTCGTAGGCTGTTACTGGAACAGGACTCTTGTCTAAGCACTGGGGCTCCAGTGCTTTTTGTTTTGTTCTTCTCCCTTGCGGGGAGATTAAAGGCAATACGCTATCAAGCATAATCGAGGTGGCAGGATTGTTCAAAAAGGTAAGGGGATGGTTCGTGTCGTCCCCGCCGCGAGCGCTTACGATCGGGTTTATCGTCATTATTCTCATCGGCACCGTACTGCTGAAGCTCCCCGTCTCGCTGCGGGAAGGGCAGAGCATCGACTGGGTCGACGCCCTGTTTACTTCCGCATCCGCCACATGCGTCACCGGACTCGTCGTCCTCGATACGGGGACGTCCTTCTCGACCTTCGGGCACTGGGTCATTCTGGCGTTGGTGCAGATCGGCGGTCTGGGGTTCATGACGATGGGGACGCTGTTCGCCATCTTCCTGCGGCGCAAAGTCTCTTTGAAGGAGCGGCTGATTCTTCAGGAATCGCTCAATCAGAACAATCTGGAGGGCATCATCAAGCTCGTTCTTCGAGTTATTTATTATGCACTCACGATCGAGCTTGCGGGCTCTCTCCTGTTCACCCTGCGTTTCATGCTGGATATGCCCCCGGGCAAAGCGATATATTTCGGGATTTTCCATGGCGTCTCCATCTTCAACAATGCGGGCTTCGATTTATTCGGCGACTACCGGAGCATGGCCAATTACATATCGGATCCCTTCGTCAACCTTCTATCGATCGTGCTGATCATCCTTGGCGGGCTAGGCTTCGTCGTGTTGGCCGATCTGGTCGAGTACAGGCGCAACCGGCGGCTGAGCTTGCATTCCAAAGTAGCGATTTATACCACCCTGCTGCTGTTTATCGGCGGCGCGGTCGTCATTCTGTTATTCGAATACACGAACCAGAAGACGTTCGGACCGCTGAATATGGCGGATAAAATCATGGCGTCGCTTCTTCATTCCATGACGCCGCGTTCGGCCGGGATCAGCACGATCGACGTCGCCTCGTTAAGGCAGGCCACGCAGTTCCTGCTCGTCATCCTGATGTTCATCGGCGTGTCCCCGGGCTCGACCGGCGGCGGGATCAAGACGACGACCTTCGCGGTGCTGATCGTCGCGGTGCTGGCGGTGTTCCGCGGACGGAAGGACGTGGTCCTGCTTCGTCACCGGATCGAACCGGACCGCGTTTACAAGGCGATCACGGTGACGCTCTTCTCGTTCATCATCGTCGTCGTCGGAACGATGCTTCTTTCCGTGACGGAGAGCCACTCCTTCATGGTCGTCCTGTTCGAAGCGACTTCGGCGTTCGCCACAGTCGGCCTCTCCGCCGGATTGACCCCGGAGCTTACGGACATCGGCAAATTCATCGTTATCGTCTTGATGTTCATGGGACGGCTGGGGCCGTTCACCTTGTTCTATGCGGTCGGTCCTCGCAAAGGAAAGACCCTGTACCGCCATGCGGAAGGCAAAATCATCATCGGATAACCGAAGGAGCGAAGCAAGATGATCTCTAAAGGATTCAAATGGGTATTCCGCTCTCCTCCCCGGCTTCTGTTGATCGGCTTCGCCTGCATTATCCTGGCGGGAACGATTCTGCTTAAGCTGCCTGCGGCTACGGCCGCCGAGGAGACGACGAGCTGGATCGACGCCCTTTTTACGGCGACGTCCGCAACCTGCGTCACCGGGCTGGTTACGCTCGATACGGGGACGCACTGGACGACCTTCGGGCAAATCGTCATTCTGGCGCTCATTCAGATCGGCGGTCTCGGCTTCATGACGATGGCGACGCTGTTCGCCTTTTTCCTAAAGCGCAAAATCTCCCTGAAGGAAAGGCTCATTCTGCAGGAAGCGCTGAACCAGTCGAGCATGGAAGGGATCGTTCGGCTGGTGAGACGGGTTATTGTATATGCCCTCAGCATCCAGCTGATCGGGGCGCTCCTTCTGTCTGTCCGATTTCTATTTGATATGAGCCCGGGGCGCGCGATATACTTCGGAATTTTCCATGCGATCTCCTTCTTCAACAATGCGGGCTTCGACATCATGGGGCATTACAAAAGCCTGACCGATTACGTCGGCGATCCTCTCGTCAACATCGTAACCATGCTGCTCATTATCCTCGGCGGTCTCGGCTTTATCGTGCTGTCCGACTTGATCGATTGGAAGCGCACGCGCAGGCTGACCCTTCATTCGAAGGTCGTTCTCAGCATGACGGGTTTCCTGATCGGCTTCGGAGCGTTGGTGATTCTCGTCTTCGAGTATACGAACGCGGGAACGATGGAGCCTCTAAGCTTCGGGGAAAAGCTGCTGTCAGCGTTCCTGCAGTCCGTATCGCCGAGAACGGCCGGGGTCAACTCGCTCGACCTCGCTTCGCTTCGCCAGGCGACCCAATTCTTCCTCGTGCTGCTGATGTTCATCGGCGCATCTCCGGGTTCGACGGGCGGCGGGATCAAGACGACGACGTTCGCCACGCTGATCGGAGCCGTGTACGCCATGATGAGGGGCAAGGACGACGTCGTGATGTTCCGCTATCGGTTGGCGCAGGAACGGGTATATAAAGCATTGACGGTCACCCTGTTGTCGCTTGCCTTGGTCCTCGTGGCAACGATGATCCTGTCTACGACGGAAGATCATCATTTTCTCGAGATTTTGTTCGAGGTCACTTCGGCCTTCAGCACCGTCGGCTTATCGATGGGACTTACGCTGGAGCTGACCCTTGTCGGCAAAATAATCATTATCGTCATGATGTTCATCGGACGGGTAGGACCGCTATCGATGGGTTACGCGTTCGGACCTAAGCCGGGACGGACGCTGTACCGGTACGCGGAAGGCAAGATTATCATCGGGTAGGAGAAGTGTGATCTCATTATGAAGATGCATCAATTCGTCATCATCGGGTTAGGAAGATTCGGCTCCAGCATCGGCAGGGAGCTCATTCAGCTTGGCTATGAAGTTCTGGGCATCGACCGGGACGAAGAGACCGTGCAAGAGATGAACAAGGTTCTGACCCATGCGGTCGTCGCGGACGCGACGGAAGAAGAGGTGCTGCGTTCGCTCGGGGCGCGCAACTTCGATTGCGGCGTCGTCGCCATAGGAGACGATATTCAAGCGAGCATTCTGGCAACCATTCTTCTGAAGGAGCTCGGCGTCAAAAAAGTCGTCGCGAAGGCGGTCAACGAGCTGCACGGCCGGGTTCTGGAGAGGATCGGGGTCGACCGGGTCATCTATCCCGAACGCGACATGGGGATACGGGTTGCCCACCAGCTCGTCTCGCCGAATCTTCTCGATTACATCGAGCTGTCCAAGAAATATACGATCGCGGAGCTAGCGGTCCCGGGCTGCCTGACCGGCAAGTCGCTTTCTTCGGTAAATCCGCGTGGGAAGTTCGGCTGCAGCATCGTGGCGATCAACAAGCCGAAGGGAATCATTATCGCCCCGAACGCGGAAGACGTCCTGATGGAGAACGACGTGATGGTCGTCATCGGAACGAACGAGTCGATCGAGCAATTCCAGGAAGCGATCGGCTCCTGACAAAAACGCGAAATTCTGAATGAGAAGCCTCCTCTTCGCTCACGATAAGAGCAATGGCAGGAAAAGGGGATGGCGGTTTTGCGACGGATGTGGAGAAGATGCTTGACGGGGCCGCTGATCTTGCTGCTCCTGTCCGGGGCGGCAACGGGCAATCAGGGGACTGCGTTCGCGGACGCGGAACGCCGGCTAACGCCTGCGGGGCCGGAGGTAGAGGCCGGACAATTCGAGAGACCCTCCGGCGCGAATTGGGCTGAGATGCAGAGGCGATACAAGGGAGCGTTCGTTCTGTCCGCTCCCAAGCCGTCGCGCCGCCAGGTGGCGCTTACGTTCGACGACGTGCCGGACTCCCGGTATACACCTCTTATCTTAAACGTGCTCAAACAACAGAACGTCAAGGCAACCTTCTTCGTGGTCGGAAGCCGGGCGCTTAAACAGCCGGGGCTCGTGCGGCGGATTCATGCCGAAGGACATGCGATCGGCAACCATTCGTTCGACCATCCCGACTTCTCCAAGCTGGGCATCGTCGGGATGAAGAAGCAGATCCGAACCACCGAAAGCGCGCTGATTCGCTCGGTGGGCTTCGCGCCGAGGCTGATCCGGCCGCCTTACGGGGAGATCAGGATGTCGCAGCTGAACTGGGCTCAGAGCCAAGGCTATACCGTCGTGAACTGGGACGTGGATTCCTCGGATTGGCGGCAGCTTAACGCCCAGGTCGTCTACCGGAACGTAACGAGTTCCGTCCGGCCGGGCTCGATCATCCTGCTTCACGCGGGAGGAGGAGCCGGACAGAATCTATACGGCACGGTCAACGCCCTTCCCAAGCTCATTCTATGGCTTCGGACGCATCGCTACGAACCGGTTACCCTTCCGGAATTGCTTCAACTCCCGGAACGCAAGAACGACTGACGGAGCTTCCGTCAGTCGTTCTTCGTTATGGCATATGAGCAGGATGGCGTGAGTCCCTTATTTCAGCACGTAGAGCTTCACGTTCTGGAAGCCGAATTTAGAGACATACGAGCGGGAACCGGGAATGAAGATGTCGATCCGGTTGCCGACGATGGCGCTTCCGGCGTCCGTGGCGGTCGCGATCATTCCGCCCGCGGGAAGTCCGTCGAAGTCGTAACCGGTAATGTACACTTTCGTGCCGAAGGGAATGACTTTCGGGTCGACGGCGATCGTGCCCAGCTTGAGCGGGTTGCCGAAGTAATCGACCGCTCCCCAAGCGTTCTCCTCGATGGCGGCGGAATAGGCGCTCGCCTTCATGTCAATAACCTTGGCATAACCCAGAACGGATCCGCTGGCCGTCGTAACGGACTTTGCCGCGACGGACTTCGTCGCGACGGATTTCGCCGTAACGGCGGACGTCTTGCTCTTGGCCGCGGATGCGGTTTTCGCCGCGTTTGCGGCAGAGCCGGAAGGAATCGTGATTTTCAGTCCTTGATAAATGTTTAACGGGTCTATCTTCGGGTTCGCCTTCATCAGCGTCGCGAGCGGGACGTTATATTTCTTGGACAGCGTCCAGAAAGTATCGTTGTCCGTTGCGGTGTGCGTCGTGGCGGCGAAGGCGTTCATGGCGGGGAGCATCAGAGCTCCGCCGAGGGCGAGCGTCAAGGCTCGTCGTCCAAGCTTGCGGAAAGACATCAGTTGCGGTTCCTCCTTGGTTAATAGCCGGCGAGGTTAGTTGTCGGGTTCGGACTGGGAGATCAGACCTGCGCACGTAACCGTGCGATTCACCCCAAGCGCGATTGTCGGCTCGGCCGGATCGCGCGGCAAATCGATTCCCCCGCACCTTTGCAGGTTTTGGCAGATTTAGCGTCTCTATCCGAAGTTGCATGGGATAGGCTGCTTCCATCAGAGGATACCATAGGCTTTCGGACGAGAGTAACAGGGAACTGTGCCCATTAGAAGACTTTAATCTGCCGACGTCGCTTTGCGTCCGAAGTAAGCGATCGTCTCCTCGATCAGATACTTCGTCGAGGCGGTCATCCAGACCGGCTGGCTATGGATGAGAGAGGTGGTTCTCTTCGTGAGCTCGAACTCCGCGATCGGAATGACGTAAAGTCCGTTATCCTCCATCAGCTCGGGCCGGATATAGGATTTCGGAAGCAGGGTTCCGGCCCGGATCGGAGCCAGAAGGCGAATGATCGCTTCGAAGGAGTCGATCTCCATGCGAACGTCCGGCTTAAGGCCGTACCGTCTCAGCAGCTCGTCCGTCATCGTCCGATACCAGGTTCCCGGCGAGAAGAGGATCATCGGCAGGCCGTTTAGATTTTCCAATGCAAAGGGCGTTCTTTCTATACTATAAAAATGCGTTTTGGGCAGGACGAGCATTAGAGTATCGTCAAATAAGGGAATACTGGTAATCGAGGGGTCGTCCTCTACCGAGGAGGCGACGATCCCGAAGTCTACTTTGCCTTCTTTGACCAAGGTGGCGATCTCGTGGGATTTGCCCGTGATGGCCTTGATCTCGATATTCGGATGCTTCTCGGTCATGGCGGTAATCAGCTCTGGCAACGTCGTCTGAAGAGTCGTCAAGCTGGCTCCGATGGTGGCAAGCGTCGTATCGACCGAACGGTATGCGTTAAGCTTCTGCAGGTAGTCGGAATAAGAATGCCGCAGCTCTACCGCGTATTCATAGGTGATCTGGCCCGCGGGCGTCAGCTCGAGACGCTTGCCGATCCGGCGGAACAGGTCGACGCCCAGCTCCCGTTCCATGCGGGCGATTCTCCTGGAGAGGGCGGGTTGGGTGACGTTAAGCCTCTCCGCCGCCCGGTTCAAGCTCGTATGCTCCACAACGGTCGCGAACAGCTTCATATCCTCTAGCATAAGGTTCATCCTTTGCTTATGATCAATAGTAATAAGAATTAATAAAGAAATAGCAATTCCATTATAAGCGAAAATAGGTTAACCTATAAAGCGTGACGAAATGGTGACGGTTGGACGCTTTATGTCCAAATTCGGGCTTATATGCGATCCAATGTCGTCAACCGGACGGATTTGAAAGGAGAAAGCACAACGACATGAGCGGAAACTCGTTCCTCCCCCGCAAGATTCATTCGTTGCTCGGAGTCATCCCGTTGGGATTGTTCTTCATCGAGCACGCCCTGACGAACTACTCGGCATTCGAAGGAGGCCAAGAAGGCTTCAAGGACAGCGTGGAATTCCTGCACAGCCTGCCACTCATTTTTTTCCTTGAGCTATTCTTGATCTGGCTGCCGATCCTGTTCCACGGCGTCTACGGCCTCTACTTGGCGTTCACGTCGAATCTGAACGTAGGACGGTTCAACTACGGACGCAACTGGGCATTCGCGTTGCAGCGGATCTCCGGCGTGTTCACTTTTATTTTCGTCATCTGGCACGTATGGCAAACCAGGGTCCAAGTTGCGCTGGGCAACACGACGAATGAGGAGATCGGCCAGCACATGCACGACATCGTGACGCAGCCGGGCTTCTTTATTCTGTATTTCGTTGCGGTTATCGCGGCTACTTTCCACTTCGCCAACGGCCTGTGGGCGTTCCTCGTTAGCTGGGGCATTACGATCGGTCCGCGTGCGCAAAAAGTATCTTCCCGAATTTGCATGGGCATCTTCGTCATTGTTGCCGTCTTGTTCATCCTGTCGCTGTTCGCGTTCCGCGGCGACGAGTTCGCTTCGGCGTCTGCGGCAATCGGCAGCTTGAGTTCGGCAGTGTTGGGTTAAGAGGAGGAGAAGCAAATGGCAAATCAGAAAATCATCGTAGTCGGCGGGGGACTCGCCGGATTGATGGCGACCGTCAAGGCGGCGGAAGCCGGCATGAGAGTCGACTTGTTCTCGCTCGTACCGGTCAAGCGTTCTCACTCCGTTTGCGCGCAAGGCGGCATTAACGGAGCTGTCAATACGAAAGGGGAAGGCGACTCCCCTTGGGAGCACTTCGACGATACCGTATATGGAGGAGACTTCCTCGCGAATCAGCCGCCGGTTAAGGCGATGTGCGAAGCGGCGCCGGGCATCATCCACTTGATGGACCGCATGGGCGTCATGTTCAGCCGCACGCCGGAAGGCTTGCTTGACTTCCGCCGCTTCGGCGGAACGCAATACCACCGCACGGCGTTCGCCGGCGCGACGACGGGCCAGCAGCTGCTTTACGCGCTGGACGAGCAAGTTCGCCGCTGGGAAGCCGCGGGCCTCGTCCAGAAGTTCGAGCATTGGGAATTCACGTCCGTGGTCGTCGACGACGACGGCGTCTGCCGCGGCATCGCGACGCAGGACCTGCGCTCCATGGAAGTGAAGACGTTCCGCGGCGACGCGGTTATCCTGGCGACCGGCGGACCGGGCATCATCTTCGGCAAGACGACGAACTCCGTCATCAACACCGGAACGGCGGCCAGCGCGGTTTACCAGCAAGGCGTTCACTACGCGAACGGCGAGATGATCCAGATTCACCCGACCGCGATTCCGGGCGACGACAAGAACCGCCTGATGAGCGAATCGGCCCGCGGCGAAGGCGGACGCATCTGGACGTACAAGGACGGCAAGCCTTGGTACTTCCTCGAAGAGAAGTATCCGGCCTACGGCAACCTCGTGCCTCGCGACATTGCGACGCGCGAAATCTTCGACGTGTGCGTTAACCAGAAGCTCGGCATCGACGGCGAGAACAAGGTGTTCCTCGACCTCTCGCATAAGGATCCTAAGGAGCTGGACGTCAAGCTCGGCGGCATTATCGAGATCTACGAGAAGTTCACGGGCGACGACCCGCGCAAGATCCCGATGAAGATCTTCCCGGCCGTTCACTATTCGATGGGCGGACTTTGGGTCGATTATAACCAAATGACGAACATTCCGGGTCTGTTCGCTTGCGGCGAAGTCGACTATCAATACCACGGCGCGAACCGTCTCGGCGCGAACTCCCTGCTGTCCGCGATCTTCGGCGGCATGGTGACGGGACCGAAGGCCGTCGAATACATCAAGGGGCTCAAGAAGTCCGCGGAGGACGTATCGGAGAGCGTATTCGCCCGCGAGGGCAAGAAGCAATCCGATAAGTACGAGTCCATCCTGAAGATGGACGGCACGGAGAATTCGTACGTCCTCGCGAAGGAGCTCGGCGAATGGATGACGAACAACATGACCGTCGTCCGTTACAACGACAAGCTTGAGCAGACGATCCATAAGATCAAGGAGCTCAAGCAGCGCTATGCCAAGATCAATATCAACGATACCGCCAAGTGGAACAACGCGGGCGTCGCTTTCACGCGCCAGCTGTGGAACATGCTGGAGCTGGCCGAAGCGATGACCAAGGGCGCCTTGCTGCGGAACGAGAGCCGCGGAGCCCACTACAAGCCGGAGTTCCCGGAACGGAACGACGAAGAATTCCTGAAGACGACCAAGGCGACTTGGACGAAGGAAGGACCGGAGATCTCTTACGAGGAAGTAGACGTCTCCCTGATCACGCCGCGTAAGCGCGACTATACGACGAACAAACACTGAGGAGGGAGAAAAGATGGCTGAAACGGCTACGGCAACTGCGAAACGTACGGTCAAGTTTATCATCACCCGCCGGGAGACTCCGGATTCGGCTCCTTATACCGAGGAGTTCGACATTCCGTATCGCCCGAACATGAACGTCATCAGCGCCTTGATGGAGATTCAACGCAATCCGGTCAAGGCCGACGGCACCAAGACGACTCCCGTCGTCTGGGAATCGAACTGCCTGGAGGAAGTGTGCGGCGCTTGCTCGATGGTCATCAACGGCAAGCCGCGCCAAGCGTGCTCGGCTCTGATCGACAACCTGGAGCAGCCGATCCGCGTCGCTCCGATGACGACCTTCCCGGTCGTTCGCGACCTCGTCATCAACCGCGAGCGCATGTTCAACGCGCTGAAGCGCGTTAAGGCGTGGATTCCGATCGACGGAACCTACGACCTCGGCCCGGGCCCCCGGATGGCCGAGTCGAAGCGCCAATGGGCTTACGAGCTGTCCAAGTGCATGACCTGCGGCGTCTGCCTGGAAGCATGCCCGAACGTGAACGACCGTTCGAGCTTCATCGGACCGGCTCCGATCTCCCAGGTTCGCCTGTTCAACGCTCACCCTACGGGCGAGATGAACGCTCACGAGCGTCTGGAAGCGCTGATGACCGACGGAGGCATCGAAGGCTGCGGCAACTCGCAGAACTGCGTGCGCTCCTGCCCGAAGGGCATCCCGCTGACGACCTCGATCGCGGCCATCAACAAGGACACGACCAAGCATATGTTCAAGAGATGGCTTGGCATGTAAGAGCCTCATAGCTTCGCAATCGGTTCGTACACCTTCAAGAGAGAACTCGCTAGTCTTATGACGCGGGAGCTCCTTGAAGGTGTTTTTTTATTTCAGGCTTGATTGAAGTTTAAATCTGGATCATATATGGATTATAAATATATTGATCAAAGATAATATTCGGAATATAATAGCCTTGAAATGATCTAAATGAGGTCGTGTCGATAGCTGGAAAGGAAGGGGGATTGACGGATGAATCCGCTGAACGTGGTCATGCTCCAAGGCAGGAGCCGCACGGATCGCATTTTTACGAACGAGCATCTGGAACGAATCCGGCGATTCGGAACGTTAACGGTCAACGGATCCGACGAGGATCCGACTTCGGCGCTGGCGGCGAAGCTCGCGGAGGGAGCCGACGTCGTCATCACGTCGTGGGGCTGCCCGCCGCTGGAGGCTCCGATTCTCGACCGCTGCCCGAAGCTGAAGCTTGTCCTGCACGCGGCGGGTACGGTCAAGCCGATCTTGAGTCCGGAGATTCTCCCGAGGGGCATCCGCGTCGGAACGGCGAACGAGGCGCTGGCGCGCGGCGTGGCGGAGACGGCGCTGGGGCTTGCGATCGCGTCGCTCAAAAACATGTGGCAATTGGCCCGCAACACGAGGGAGGGAGAATGGCATAAGCAGCGAGAGCGCGTTCGCGAGCTTTACGAGGTGACCGTCGGGGTGATCGGCGCGGGACTGGCCGGCCGGCATCTGATCCGATTGCTGCGGTCGTTCGAGGTTCGGGTGCTTGTCAGCGACCCGTTCGTGTCCGAGACCGAAGTCGCCGGCATGGGCGCCGTCAAGGCCGAGCTGGACGAGCTTCTTCGGTCGTCCGACGTCGTCTCCTTCCACGCGCCATCCGTTCCGGAGACGGACCGGATGATGAACGCGCGCACGCTTGCTCTCATGAAGGACGACGCGATCCTGATCAATACGGCCAGAGGCTCGCTGATCGATGAGGACGCCCTTGTCGCGGAGCTGCGGAAGGGAAGGCTGTGGGCGTGCCTGGACGTTACGAATCCCGAGCCTCCGGAGGCCGATCATCCTTTCCGCTCGCTGCCCAACGTTACGCTGCTGCCGCATATCGCGGGAGCCGAGAACAACGGTCTGCGCCGGATCGGCGGCTTTGTCGCGGACGAGGTCGAACGGTACGCGACGGGGAGGCCGCTTAAAGGCGAGGTCGACATCGCGCAGCTGCATAGATTGGCCTGACAAAAGAATCGGATTCCGATCCGCGCGCGGGTCGGAATCCGATTCTATTTTGAGCTAATTCGTAAGGCTGGGAGGCGTCTCGGGGGCGGGATGCTCCGTTGCTTCCAATCTTCTTAATATCGAGTCCGCGTTCTCCATCTTCGTCCAGTAGAGCAGTAGTTCATTGTTCATCCGGCTTAGCATGGCGGAGGTCGCGTTCAGGTCGACGTGATACCGGAAGCTCGGGATGATATCCCGGAACATGGAATAGCGGAGAGGGTTGGCGTTCTTGGGATCCTGGTATTCGGCCGCGGATTTCAGGCTCGGAATGCTCAACGTATCCTTGCGAATGCTCTGTTGGGACTCCGGGGACAGCAGGAATTCCATTAGCGTCTTGGCGGCTTGCTTCGACGCTCCGCGCTTGTTGATCGCGAGGCCGATCACGATCAGCAGCGTTCGCGCCTCCTTCGCATAAGGGACCGGCGAGATGTCGAAGTCCAACCCCGACTTCCGAAGCGCGTTCATGCGGAAGTAGCTCGTGACGATCATGGACGCTTTCTGATGGGCGAACAGGCGCTCCGACACTTCCTCCTCCGTCAGAAACAGAGAGATCATGCTGTCTTCCACGAAGCCCAGGCAGGTCTCCAAGCAACGCTTGAGCTGCTCGTCCCGATAAATCGTTTTCCCGTCCGGGCCGATCTTGAACTTAAAATCGTCTTGAAGAAGGAACAACGGCCAGCGATTGGTCGAGATCAGATTAAACAGAAAGCCGAGACGCTCGCGCTCCCGGGACAACGCTTCGTTCGCGCGTACGACGTCGGCCCAGGTCCAGCCGCTGTCCGGCTCGGACAGGCCGGCCTCTTGAAAATGGCGCTTGTTGTAGCACAGCACGATAGGCGAAAAAACGAGCGGCTGCACGTAAAGAGCGCCGTCCGCCGTAAAAGGCTTCGTCAAGAAGGGATAGACGCCTTCTACCGTCGCAAGCGGCTCCAGCGACTCGGGATGGGTACCGCTATCGAGAAACAGCTCGTAATCCTGGAGATTGACGGTGATCAGATCGATCGCTTCCCGCTCCATGCTCTCGCGCAAGGTTGACGAAAGCGGAATCATCTCGACTCGGATTTGAGGGTAGCGTTCATGGAAGGCGTCGATCAAGGACAAGAGGTTCGCTTCTTTGATCAGCGTAGGGTAGTAACCGAATTTGACGGTCGTCCGGTTGGCCGGATTCCTGTTGACGACGCGCGCGCCGATGCGCGGCTGTTTCTCGACGAAGCCTTGCTCCACTAGAGTGTCGATCGCCTTGCGGACGGATTTCTTGCTAAGTTGGAATTGCTCTCCCAGCGCTATCTCGGAAGGGAGCAGATCTCCCGCCGCGTATTTGCCCGTTACGATGTCGTTCTCGAGCGCGGCGATCATGTCGTCCATGCGGGTCTTGAACGTCGTGCGCTTCGGTCGGTTGGTCATGAGGCACCTCTTCTTTATGAATCCTAGACTAGTCACTTGCCGACGGTAACATAGGACCCAGCTATGACCTTATTTTAGTCGAAAAATATAGTCGCTTCAAATGAAGATTTAAGGCCGAAGCATCGTTCCAAACGGGCTATTCTATGCTATACTGGGCTATATCTGGGTCATAAATAACGAATCAGTTGTGAGTAATTAGATATTAAATTCTAGATATCTCTTTAGATGGAGGGGTCCGGCATGCGAATATCAATGGGCTTGGAGCATGACAGCTATAAGTACGTATACGGCGTTTATCATTCGTTCGCGGCGCCGTTCGACGAGAACAAGACCCTCTCTCTCGTCTGCGGGAGAAACGACCGGGCGGCCGCGCAGCTGCTCTTGTATGCGGACGAAGAAATGCTCGTCGCCGTGAACGAGGAGGCCTGCTTCTACGAGCGGGGGCCAATCGATATCGTCCGCGTGCGCGCGGAGATACCGGGCCTTGAGAACGGCCGGATCCGAGCGAGCTTGATCGGACTCGTCGAGGACGACGACCGGCAGTTGAAGTCGGACATGATCCTGAAGCAGCCCGTCACGCACGTGGAGAAGAGGAAGGCTCAGCCGATCTGGATCGAGGCGGAGGTGGGGCCGGGCGCCAGGCCCGGCGTTTATTATCCGCGCATCGACGTGTACCGGCACCGCATGTTCGAGGACGAGGAGCCGGTGCGGACGCTGACCTTCGAGCTGAAGGTGCTCGACGTCGTCTTAAGCGAACCGAAGGATTACGGATTCTTCCTCGATCTGTGGCAGCACAACTCGAACATCGCGCGCAAATACGACGCGGAGCTATGGAGCGACCGCCACTTCGAGATTCTGGAGAGTTACGTTTCTTCGCTGGCCGACCTCGGCCAGAAGGCCATCTCCGTCGTCGTGTCGGAGATACCTTGGTCCGGGCAGGCGTCCTGCTACGACCGGATCGATCCCGCCAACCTGTTCGAATACAACATCGTCGGCGTGACGCGCCTCGGCGAGGACGAGTGGGAATACGACTTCGGCGCCCTGAACCGGTACGTGGAGCTCTGCATGCGTTACGGCATCAAGGAGGAAATCTCGGTGTTCGGGCTGCTTAATATTTGGGTGCTGGAGGACGCGGGTTACGGCGGCGTGATCCAAGATCATGGGGATGCCGTACGGATCCGCTATTACGACGCGGCGAGCCGCACTTACAAATACATGAAGGAAAAGAAGCAGCTTGCCCGCTACGTAGCCGCGCTGGAGCGGAACTTCGTCGAGCGGGGCTGGATCGACAAGGTCAGGATCATAGCGGACGAACCGGCGGATCTTGCGTTGTTTCGCGCAAGGTTGGCGTCGCTTCGGGAGATGGCCCCGTCCTTTGCATACAAGGTCGCGATCAGTCATGCCGAATTCATGCAAGAGGAAGGGCTCCTGGATCATGTGCCGTATTTGTACTGCGTCGCCGGCGAATACGACATGATCGCGTCCCGCATGCGGGACAAACCGGGCCGAACGCTGTTCTACGTCGCATGCGAGCTGCCCTACCCCAACACGTTTATAACGTCCCCGCTGCTCGAGTGCCGGTTGCTTCCGTGGTTGGCGTTCCATTTCGGCCTGGACGGGTTTCTGCGCTGGAATTATACCGTCTGGCCGAACGATCCGCTCAAGAAAATCTCTTACCATCATCCGTTCTTTCCGGCGGGCGATACGAACTTCGTCTACCCGGGGCGGGACGGAGAGCCGATCCTGACGCTGCGTTACAAGCAGCTGCAGAAGGGCATCCGCGACTTCGAGCTGATGCAGGCTTATCTGCGCCGGGGCGGCGACAAGGCAAAGCTGGAGCGCAGCCTGCGCCGCGTGTTCAGGTGGGCAGACGTGACGGACCTTCATCAGGACTCCCGCAAGAAGCGCGAGGAGCTGTATTCGCTAGACCCGCAGGATTACGAATCGGTCATGGGAGAGCTATTGGCGGAACTAGCCGGAGGGCTGCCGGCATAGGCTTCAACGAGGGGAATCGGCGCGGGTGCGCCAAGGCATAAAGGAGAGGATTCGAATGGCAAGCTCGACCTTGTCTTCGTTTTTGCGCCGGAGCTTGACCGAGCTTCGGGACCGCGGACTCTATCAGCAGATCGACTCTTTGGAAGGACCTAACGGACCCGTCATAAGCATGAGAGGGCGGTCGTTCGTGAATCTGTCCTCCAACAATTACCTGGGCCTGGCGACGGATAGCCGATTGGCGGAGGCGGCGGTCGAGGCCACGGTCCGATACGGCGTCGGCAGCGGAGCCGTCCGCACGATCAACGGGACGTTAGCGCTCCATGCGGAGCTGGAGGAGAAGCTGGCCGCGTTCAAGGGAACCGAAGCCGCCGTTGCGTATCCTTCGGGCTTCAATTGCAATATGGCGGCGATATCGGCGGTGATGGACGCCGGCGACGCCATTCTGTCGGATGAACTCAACCATGCGTCGATCATCGACGGCTGCCGCCTGTCGAAGGCCAATGTGATCCGATATCGGCATTCCGACATGGACGATCTGCGCGCCAAGGCGCGCGAAGCCAGGGAATCCGGCCGCTACGCCAAGATCATGGCGATTACGGACGGGGTGTTCTCCATGGACGGGGACATCGCCCGCCTGCCGGACATCGCGGATATCGCGGAGGAGTACGATCTCATTACTTACGTGGACGACGCGCACGGCTCGGGGGTGCTCGGGGGCGGAGCGGGCACCGTGAAGCATTTCGGTCTGACGGACCGCATCGACCTCCAGATCGGAACCTTGTCCAAGGCGGTCGGAGTGGTCGGGGGCTATGTGGCCGGCACGAGGGATTTGGCGGATTGGCTCAAGGCGCGAAGCCGCCCGTTCCTGTTCTCCACGTCGCTGCCTCCGGGAGCGGTCGCGGCCAGCATCGCGGCGATCGGCCTGGTGGCCGGCAGCCCGGAACTGCTCGGCCGGCTCTGGGACAACGCGGAATATCTGCAGCGGGGACTCCGGGAGCTGGGCTACGCGCTGGGGCCGACGGAGACGCCGATCACCCCTTGTCTAGTCGGCGACGAAGAGATGACGCAGCGCCTCAGCGCCAGCCTGTACGAGAAAGGCGTTTACGCCCGGGCGATCGTCTTCCCGACCGTTCCGAGAGGGGCGGGGCGCATCCGCAACATGCCGACCGCCGGCCATACGAAGGAGATGCTGGACCTCGCTCTTGCCGCTTACGGCGAAGCGGGACGCGAGCTGGGACTCATTCCTTAGAAGGAGCGGGGGCGGATGAGAAGAATACTTGTAACGGGCGCGCTCGGGCAGATCGGGAGCGAATTGACGGTTCGGCTGCGGCAGCTGTACGGCGATGCCTCCGTCCTTGCGACGGATATCCGTCAAGGCCTCGGCGCGGCTGCCGAATGCGGTCCCTACCGGCTGCTGGACGTCACCGACAGCCGGGCGTACGTCGAAGCGGTTCGCGAGTTTCGGGCGGATGCGGTCATTCATCTGGCGGCCGTACTGTCCGCCGCGGCGGAGACGAAGCCGCTGCTCGCATGGGATCTGAACATGGGAGGGCTGTTGAACGCCCTGGAGGCGGCCCGGGCGCACGGATGCAGCCTGTTCGCGCCCAGCTCGATCGCCGTCTTCGGCCGGGGAGCGCCCAAGCGCGATACGCCGCAGGACGCCGTGCAGCGGCCCGCCACCATGTACGGAATCAGCAAATCGGCCGGTGAGCTGCTGTGCGATTATTACCGCCTGAAGTACGGCATGGACGTCAGGGGGCTGCGTTTTCCCGGACTCGTCTCTCACGCGGCCCCTCCGGGCGGCGGAACGACCGATTACGCGATCGACATGTACATTCAGGCTGTCCGGACCGGCCGATATTCGTCGCCGCTTGCGCGGGGGACTTTTCTGGACATGATGTACATGCCGGATGCGATCGAATCGATCGTCAAGCTGATGGAAGCGGAGGCTTCCCGGCTTAAGCACCGGAACGCGTACAACGTGTCGGCGATGAGCGTGGACCCGGAGGCGATCGCCTCCAGCATTCGCAGGCGCCTGCCGAACTTCGAGCTCGGTTACGGCGTCGATCCGCTTCGCCAGTCCATCGCGGACGGATGGCCGGACGCGTTGGACGCGTCGGCGGCCCGGGAGGAATGGGATTTCGCCGCGGCATACGATCTGGACAGAATGACGGACGACATGCTCGCCCATCTCTCCGTCAAGTTCGGAAGCGGCGAAAGCCATGCCGTCTCCGGAGAATAGCAACGATCTGCAACGACCGACAGCCGCAATGCGCGGCTTCCTCCGGTGCCGGCTTTCTCGCAAGAGATGGCTATTGGATCTGTCGAAGCCGCGCAAACTTCGCTATAATAGGGCCTATCCGCAATTGTTGGAGGGACCTTCGTGGCACAGCTATATTATAAATACGGGACGATGAACAGCGGCAAATCGTTCGAAATTATCAAAGTCGCGCATAATTACGAGGAGCAAGGCAAGGCGGTCATCATTTTCTCGCCAGCCATCGATACGAGAGACGGCACCGATCAGATTGGATCCCGCGTCGGAATGACGCGGAAGGCGGTCCCCGTCGACGAAGGGACGGATCTGTTCGATTGCGTGAAGCGGCAGCAGGACCCTCCCGGACAGCGAATCTACTGCGTACTGATAGACGAGGCCCAGTTCTTGACCAAGAGGCACGTTTTGGAGTTGACGAGAATCGTGGACGAGCTAAACATCCCGGTGATGGCGTTCGGTCTCAAAAACGACTTCCAGAACAACCTGTTCGAGGGCAGCTACAACTTGCTCGTTTACGCGGACAAGATCGAAGAAGTGAAGACCATCTGCTGGTATTGCGACCGCAAGGCGACGATGGTCGTTCGCTACAAGGACGGATTCCCGATGAGCGAAGGAGACCAGATCCAAATCGGGGGCAACGAAGACTATAAGCCCGTCTGCCGCCGATGTTACCAAGCCGCGTTCAAGGAGAAGCCCTGAACGATAGGAGCCCTGACCGATAGGAGCCTTGACCGATAGGTCGGGCTTTCCTTTTTTTTCTCCGGACCTGCCCGAACGATATTCGGCGTCGGATTTCAATGTCGGAATAGTCGCCCCAACCGGCGCCAAAGCTCGATTCATCTCGCTTCGCTTGGTCAACGCCTCCCTAATCTATCTCGAATTGAGATGATATTGATAGGAATTGATTATTTTTATCATGGCGCAGGATATACTATAATTTCAGGTGATATGATCGACAACGTTAACCTTATTAACTAATTAGTTTACCGAGGGGTAGGACAATGCCAACTGAAGAGCGTGACACGTCGTTTAACTGGCAAACGTATTATGGGCAGAACCTGGGCTACATCCAAGAGCAATACGAGCTTTATCTGACGAACCCGGAATCCGTGTCCCAAGAGTATCGTGAGCTGTTCGCCACAAGAGGAGCGCCTCCTCTTCTTGAGCATGTTTCCGGCGCCGCTTCGGCGGCTCCGGCGGCTGGATTGGATGCCAGACAGCTGAAGCATGCGGTCGACGCAGGGAAGCTCGTCTGGAATATTCGCACGTACGGACATCTGGCTGCCGACATCGATCCGCTTGGCATCGATGCGAAGCCGAGCACGAAAGTGCTGGAGCCCGCGACCTACGGCCTGAGACCGGAGGATCTTGCGGCGCTGCCGGCCAGCCTGGTCTGGGAAGGAGCTCCGGAAGGGCTCAAGAACGGCTGGGATGCCATCGTTAAGCTTCGCGAAGCGTACTCCGGGCCGATCGCCTACGAGTTCGGACACGTGCACGACGAAGCCGAGCGCAAGTGGCTGAACGATTACGCCGAGAAGCTCGTTCCGTCGCAGTCGCTTAACGCGGAAGAGCGCAGCAAGCTCGTGAAGCGCCTGCTCCAAGCCGAGCAATTCGAGGATTTCCTGCAACGGACCTTCGTCGGCGCGAAGCGCTTCTCCGTCGAAGGCAACGACGCGCTCGTCGCGCTCGTCGACGAGATCGTTCACGAATTGACGAACGCGGGCGTCGGCCAGATCACGATGGGCATGGCTCACCGCGGCCGCTTGAACGTGCTCGCTCACGTTCTCGAGAAGCCGTATACGAAGATCTTCTCCGAATTCCATCACTCGACGAGCAAGGCCGTTATTCCGGCGGAAGGCTCCATCGGGATGAATTACGGCTGGTCCGGCGACGTGAAGTATCACTTGGGCGCCAACCGTTCGATCAAGACGGGCGAAACGGCTTGGACCCGCGTAACGCTCGCGAACAACCCGAGCCACCTGGAATACGTGAATCCGGTCGTTCAAGGCTTCGCGAGAGCGGCTCAGGAAGACCGCAGCAAGGCCGGCTATCCGGTTCGGAACGAAGAAGCTGCGGCTTCGATCGTCATTCACGGGGATGCCGCGTTCCCTGGCGAAGGCATCGTCACCGAGACGATGAACCTGAGCCAGTTGAACGGCTACCGTATCGGCGGTACGATTCACATTATCGCGAACAACAAGATCGGCTTCACGACGGAGAGCTTCGACTCCCGTTCGACTCATTACGCCAGCGATCCCGCGAAGGGCTACGAGATTCCGATCATCCACGTCAACGCGGACGAGCCGGAAGCCGTCATTGCCGCGGCCCGCATGGCCAGCGAATACAGAAGGCTGTTCAAGAAGGACTTCCTGATCGACCTGATCGGCTACCGCCGTTATGGGCACAATGAGACGGACGATCCGGAAACGACGCAGCCGCTCATATATAAGAAGGTCAAAGCGCGTCCGACGGTCAGCCGCCTGTACGCCGACAAGCTCATCGCGAAGAATCTCTTCAGCGAAGAAGAGTACGTCCGCATCAAGACGGAAGTCGTCGATCGCCTGAAAGCCGCTTACGAGGAAATGAAGCAGAGCGAGAGCCAAGAAGCGGTTCACCAGACTCCGGAGCCGGTCAGCGCGGCGCCTGCCGCTCCGAAGAGCGTTCCTCTGGAGAAGCTTCGCGAGATCAACGCGGAGCTGCTGAACTGGCCGAAGGACTTCACCGTATATCCGAAGCTGCAGCGCATTCTCGAACGCCGCGCGAACGCTTTGAACGACGGCGAGAAGTTCGATTGGGGCCATGCGGAAGTGCTGGCGTTCGCTTCCATTCTGGCGGAAGGAACTCCGATTCGGATCACCGGCCAAGACGCGGAACGCGCCACGTTCGCTTTCCGCAACCTGGTCCTTCACGATCCGAATACGGGCGCGACTTACAGCCCGCTGCACCACCTGCCGCAAGCCAAGGCTTCGTTCGCTATCCATAACAGCGCGCTGTCCGAAGCCGCGGTGCTCGGCTTCGAATACGGCTATAACGTATTCGCGCCGGAGACGATGGTCATCTGGGAAGCGCAATACGGAGACTTCAGCAACGTCGCGCAAGTGCTGATCGACCAGTTCATCTCCTCCGGACGCACGAAGTGGTCCGAGAAATCCGGCCTGATCATGCTGCTGCCTCACGGCTATGAAGGCGCGGGTCCGGAGCACTCCAGCGCACGCCTCGAGAGATATCTCCAGCTGTCGGCGGAAGAAAACTGGACGGTCGCGAACCTGTCGAGCTCCGCTCAGTACTACCATCTGCTTCGCCGTCAAGCGAGCACGCTCGGAACCGAGGACGCGAGGCCTCTCATTCTCGTGACGCCGAAGAGCCTGGTGCGCAACCCTCGCGCCGCTTCCTCTCCGGAAGAGCTAGAGAAGGGTTCGTTCCGGCTGATCATCGAGCAGCCGGGTCTCGGCGGCAAGGCCGATCGCGTCGAGCGCCTGATCCTGTGCTCCGGCAAGGTGGCTATCGACCTCGAGGAAGCGCTCGATAAGGAGAAAGACAAGGACTTCGATTGGCTGCACATCGTTCGCGTCGAGCAGCTCTATCCGTTCCCGGCTCAAGAGATTGCTGCCGTGCTTGCCCGCTTCCCGAACCTGAAGGAGATCGTTTGGGTTCAGGAAGAACCGCGCAACATGGGATCCTGGGGCTTCGCCGAGCCTCGCGTTCGCGAGATCGCGCCGGCTGGCGTAGAAGTGCGTTATATCGGACGTCCGGACCGTTCGAGTCCGGCTACGGGCTTCCAACAAATCCACGCTCTGGAGCAGCAATTCATCGTACATCAATCGCTAAAGCCGAGTCCGACTTTGGCTCATAACCTGGGGAGGTAACAGCAGTGCAAGATATTATTGTGCCAGCAATGGGCGAATCGATTACCGAAGGAACGATTGCCAGATGGGCAGTTAAAGTCGGAGACGCGGTGAAGCAGGGCGACCTGCTTCTCGAGCTCGAGACGGATAAAGTCAACCTGGAGATCAGCGCCGAGTCCGATGGCGTGATCGCCGAGATCGTCAGCCAAGAAGGCGACACCGTTCGCATCGGCGAAGTCGTCGGCCGTATCGGCGCCGGCAGCGGAGCGCCGGCAGCGGCTCCCGCTCCGGCAGCGGCGGCTCCGGCGCCTGCGGCAGCCCAAGCTCAAGCTCCTGCTGCGGCTCCCGCGCCTGCGGCCGCTCCGGCAGCTGCGCCTTCGCAGCCTTCCAACCCGGCTACGATCGGTTCGCCGTCCGCGCGCAAGAACGCTCGCGAGCAAGGCATCGATCTGAGCGCGGCAGCCGCTCCCGCACCTGCTGCGGCTCCGGCCCCTGCAGCCGCTCCTGCGCCTGCAGCTCCTGCGTTCACGTCGAACAAGCCGTACGAACGCAAGAAGATGTCCCGCCGCCGCGCGACGATCGCGAACCGCCTCGTTCAAGCGCAGCACACGGCAGCTATGCTGACCACGTTCAACGAAGTCGACATGACGGCCATCATGGACGTGCGCAAGCGCCGCAAGGACTCCTTCAAGGAGAAGAACGAAGTCAACCTCGGCTTCATGTCGTTCTTCACGAAGGCCGTCGTAGGCGCGCTGAAGAAGTTCCCTCTGCTCAACGCGGAGATCGAAGGCGAGGACATCATCGCCAAGAAATACTACGACATCGGCATCGCCGTTTCCGCTAAGGAAGGCCTCGTCGTTCCGGTCGTTCGCGACGCCGACAAGCTGGGCTTCGCCGAGATCGAGCGTTCCATCGTGGACCTCGCGACCAAGGCTCGTTCCAACACGCTGGCGCTGTCCGACCTGCAAGGCGGAACGTTCACGATCACGAACGGCGGCACGTTCGGCTCGCTGCTGTCGACGCCGATCCTGAACGCTCCTCAAGTGGGCATCCTGGGCATGCACAAGATCCAATACCGTCCGGTCGCGATCAACAACAACACGGAAGTCGCGATCCGTCCGATGATGTACATCGCGCTTTCCTACGACCATCGCATCGTCGACGGCGCAGAAGCGGTGCAATTCCTCGTTAAGGTGAAGGAACTGCTCGAAGATCCGGAAACTCTTCTTCTGGAAGGCTAATCCTTTAACCGACCTAATAGAGCTGTTCCCCAGGTTTTTTGACCTGCGGGAGCGGCTCTATTTTTTTCTCCCCCCAAAACCGTTTCCGCGCCTCGGATGTCTAATGGATGAGAAGGGAGGGCAAGCATGACGACCGAAGAGCAAGTGATCGCCGCTCAGGGCGGAGACGACCAGGCATTCTACGGGCTGATCCATTCCGAGAGGGTTCGGCTATTCCGGATCGCCTATTCGTACCTGAAGAACGAAGAAGACGCGATCGAAGCGATCCAGGAACTTACCTATCGCGCTTATTTGAAGCTTGGAAAGCTGAAGGAACCGCGGTATTTTCACACTTGGCTCATTCGCATTCTCATTCGTTACTGCCTGGACGAGCGCAAGCGCAGGCAGCGGATGACGCCGGTTGACGAGGTGCCGGAGCCGCTGTCGAAGGAGCTCAACCTGGACGACCGGATTCAACTCGGCATGGAGATCGAGAACCTGAAGCCGAATCATAAGCACGTCATCATTCTGAAGTATTACGAGGACATGACGCTGACCGAGATTTCTCGCTTGCTGGAGAAGCCGGAGGGGACGGTCAAAACGTGGCTCAACCAGGCGTTGAAGCAGCTCAGGCTAGTCGGCGGAAAAGGGGGCGGAGAACATGCGTGAGGAGGAAAAGGCGGGACTCGGGGAGTTTGGCGAGTTTCGTTCGGCGGAGGAGCCGCAGAGTGAGGAAGCGCTGATCGGAGAGTCCGCGTTGGACGCCAGATTGAACGAAGCCATACGGGGCGGCATCCGGGCCGGCCGCGAAGAGAAAGGCCGCCGTCGAAGGAGAGCGGTGAAGCGATGGACGACGATGGCATCGGCATGCGCTCTCGTGTTCGTCTGCTTGCTCTCGATTCGGGTGTCTCCGGCTTTCGCTTCGATGCTTAGGGACATTCCGGGGCTCGAGAGGTTCGTCGATCTGATCGAGAACGGAGACCGGAGCATTCGGCTAGCCGTGGAGAACGACGACTATCATTCGCTTGGGCTTACGGACGAAGCGGACGGCAAGAGCTTGAAGGTCCAAGGCATCATCGTGGACGAGTCTCGCCTCGTGTTGTTCTATGAGCTTCGGAACAGCGAGAAGGAGCAGCCTTTGTCCATGGATCGGACTTGGATAAACAGTGTTATCGGAGAGATCCCCTACCGAAATGACGGGCATATAGGTTCGATCAGGGAGTCCGTGACGAAGGAGAACGGACAAAATATCGTATACGGCACGATCGAATTCTGGCAGGAGGAAGGCAAAACCAATTGGCCTGCGGCGGTTACGCTGCATCTCCAGCCGAAGGAGGCTTCCGTTGCCGCCGGCGTCGAGTCCGACGGATCGTATCGGCATCTTGACGAAGCTCTTTTCCAAATCGACTTCTCTATTCCCGCCGAATGGTACGAGGACAAGAAGCAGGAGATTCCGATCGGGCAGGTCATCGAAGCGGAAGGCCAGAAGATCGAAGTCGTCAAAGCCGTCGTCTCTCCGCTTAGGGTAGCCGTTTATCTTAGCTATGATAAGAACAATTCCAAGCAAATCTCGTTCCCCGGGGATATGCGGTTGGTGGACGAAACCGGCAAGCAATGGGGCACGAATTCCGGACATGGGTGGAGCAGCGCGAACGATCCTGGAGTATTCAATAACGCGACCATGTATTTTGAAAGTACTTACTACGATAAGCCGAACAAACTGACGTTGGAAGGAAGCTGGTTCCATGCTATCGATAAGGACGAGAAAGATGTGCTGTTGGATCTGGATGCGCAGAAAGTCGTGAAAGCTCCGGACGATCGGTTGAAAATCGAGGGAGTCACGCGGACGTCGGGCAGCAGGATGCTTCTGGAGCTGTCGATAAGCGGCGTTGCCTCTGACGATAATTGGACGTACACGCTATTCGACGGGTACTTCTATACGGTCTCCGGCGCTCCCGTCCGAATAATGGAATCGGGAAATTCAAAGGACTCCTCCGCTTCCGGAGTCCAGCACATGTACTATTCGTTGCCGCTAGCGGAACGTCCTTATGAGCAACCTTTGAGATTTCCGTTATTTTCGTATCCGGCCTACCTTCGCCAAGAATATCGAATCCCATTATGGTAAACGAATCCCCTTCTCCGGTATCGCTGCCGGGGAAGGGGATTTTGCAGTCTGGTATGCGATTAAGACTTCGCCGACGCCATAGCTTCCTTAGCCGCTTCGTCGAATTGCTCCATATACTCTTCCAGAGTCAAGCCGGAATCGTATACGGCTTCCGCGATGTCCTTGCCGACGTAGCGAACGTGCCAAGGCTCGTAGGTGTAGCCGGTAATGTCCTGCATGCCCTCCGGGTAGCGGATGATGAAGCCGTGCTCGTGGGCGTGCTTGGCGAGCCACTTGCCTTCCTTCGTGTCGCCGAAGGTCGTCTCCAGCTCGTAGTTCGCGCTAGCGCTAGAGACGTCCATCGCAAGCCCCGTCTGATGCTCGCTCTGGCCCGGATGCGCGCTTGTCCGATTGGCGACCTCCGCGCCCTTCAGCTCGGCGTTGCGGTCGAAAATCGACTTCTGCGTGGCATAGGAACGATAGCCGGAGACGGCTTTCAGACTAATATCGTCTTCCTTGGCCGCAGCGAACAGTTCCTCCAGCGCGTCCGCGGCTATTTTGCGCATCTGCTTCTTAGGCGAATCGCCCGAGAAAGAGAACTCGACATCCGGAATGACGAGATCTTCCGGAATATACTTGGAGGATAAGTTCCGCTTCTTGTTCACGAGCACGAGCAAGCTGTCCGTATTCGTGATCACGGCCAGTCCGTCCGAATTCTTCTCGATCGTGACGGCAGGCGCATTCGGGATCATCAATGCGGTAACCGCATCGGAAGCTCCCGCCGGGCTGCTTGGATTGTCAGAAGGCGACGAAGGGCTTGTCCCCTGCGGTGACTCGGAAGGGGAATCCGAAGGCTTGTCCGACGGAGATGGAGATGCCGAAGCGGACGGAGAGCCCGTCGATTGTATAGGTTCCGACGAATCGGGAGTCGACGAAGCGGAAGCGGTTGGCGAGGCAGACTCGGACGAGCCTTTCTGGGCGAATACGTCCCAGTCCCCGATGCGGGTGAAGCCCCAGACGAGAACGCCGGCCGCTACGACGGCTGTCAGCAGTTTTGTTTTTGCACCCAATGGTATCTAACTCCTCTCTAGCTATTAAGACGACTGAGAGCAGCGAGAAGTTTCGGAGATTTAGTCAATTCGTCATGGAATTGTTTTGTATTATGCGCGTTTTCGAACGAATTAAGCATAATTTTGTCGAAAAGTTAGCAAAAAACGAGAAGGATCGAGCCGTTATTTGTCTAATACAAAGGGGATGAAAATGGAAGAAGGGTGGAGTAAGCATCATGCGAGGTCAAAGAGGGCTGCGCTCTCTTCGCGTTCAAGTCTTGATCCTGATGCTGGCAGTCCTCATGCTGCCATTAGGCGGGCTTGGTTATTACTATTTTAAGACTTTAAGCTCCGATCTGGGGGAAATCGAGCGTTCCCATGCGTTGGACGTCAGCTCATCCGCGCATAAGCTGCTGGATCAGCTGGGCGAGCAGCTGTCGAGCAGCGTCATTACGAACGCGAACTGGGAGGATGCACGGGCCGCCTTCGAGAAAAAGGACAGCGCCTGGCTGGCCGAGAATATGGACGTTTCCGTCGGCATCATTCCGGGAGTCGATTTTCTGGCGGACTTGGAGCTCGACGGCACCGTCATCAACTCGGTAGGGGATATCGAGGAGTACTCCGCGAAGCTTGCCGATGAGGGCTTGCTGGCCAAGGTTAAAGAGCAAGCCGACGTATTCGGGATGGTGGATACCTCGAAGGGGCTTGCGCTCGTCGCGCTGTCGCTCGTGACGGATGAAGCGCGCTCCAAGCCGCCGGCCGGCATTCTAATGTTCGGCCGCCTGCTGGATGAAGAAGCTCTGTCTCGAGTAGGGGAGCTGATCAATGGAGATCTGGCGCTTCGATCGATGAGCGGTCAATTTTTGACTACCGATATGGACCTTCTGCCCGATCCCGGCTCCAGGCTCGCTTCCGAGGAGCCCGGCTTCCGGTCGGTCGAGCGGGGGGACAAGGGCTTCAGCGAGATCACGTCCAAGCATGAGGGCTTATCCGGCGGGTCCATAGCGGATACGGTCGTCCTGCTTCCGGCCGAAGCGAGCGCGACCGTGCGATCGGAGATGATCCGTCTGAGCTTGGTGGCGGGAATCGCGGCTGTCGCCCTGATCGTTCTGATTTCTTATCTTCTCCGAAGAAGGATTATCGTGCCGCTTACGCGTTTCGAACGCTTTCTGGGAGAGGTTACGGAAGGCAATCTGCAAGGTCAGCTTAAAGAGAACGATCTTGGCCGGCGCGACGAGATCGGCTCCATCGCCCGGTCCCTGCGCGATATGGTAGCTCAACTGAAGGAGATCGTGACGGGAATACGCAAGACGGCGGCGGTTACCTCCGCTGCCGCGGACACCTTGTCTTCCGAGGCGGAGCGTGCCGCGGAAGGCGCCAACCGGATCGCGGAATCGATCCAAGAGGTGGCGGCCGGGGCCGAGTCGCAGAAGGACGGCATGAACCGAGGCGCGGAGGTTACCCGCGGCATTCTCGACGGCATTATCACGATCGGGGAACGGACCGCGTCGATCTCGGAGACCGCCGAGGCGGCGACGCGCAAGGCGGATAGCGGCAACGAAACGATCGTAGGCGCGATCGGCCAGATGGGCAAAATCGCGGAAACGGTGGATTCGTCCGTGCAGGAGGTTCGGCTCTTGGTCGATCAATCGGCCGATATCGGCAAGATGGCGGAAGCGATCTCCCATATCGCGGCCAGAACGAACATCCTTGCTCTCAACGCCAACATCGAAGCGAGCCGGGCGGGAGAGCAAGGCCGCGGCTTCTCCGTCGTGGCGGAAGAAATCCGCATGCTCGCCCAGCAGTCCGACGCCACCGCGGCGGACATCTCGGCGAAGGTGGAGCATATTCGCGAGCGGATCGAGAAAGTCATGAAGCGAATCGACGAAGGCAACCGCGAGGTGCAAGGCGGGCTTCACTTGGTGCAAGAGGCGGGACAAGCTTTCGAGGACATCCGCTCCGGCATCTCCGGGATCGGCGACGAGCTGAAGGAGATGGCTTCCGCCGGGCAGGAGATCGGAGCGAGAACGGAGGAGCTGGCCGCGCTGGTGGAACAGACGGAGGCGATCTCGGAGTCGAGCGCCGACCGCTCGCAGGACGTCGCCGAGATCGCCGACTCTCAGTTCAACGCGGTGCGCCGGGTCGCGGACGAGATGGGGGAGCTGTCCCAGCGCGTCCACGAGCTCGAGAAGGCGGTCAACCGATTTAAGTAAGAACGGCGGCAGCTATTCTCGGTTATAGAGCGCGGGAGATGCACGGAAAAGTCGCACATCTCGCCGCCCGAGGTCGCCGAAACGGGGGAGATACACGGAAAAACCGTACATCTCCCTGCTTAAGGGCGTCAAAGCGTGGGAGATGTACGGAAAAACCGCACATCTCCCTGCTTGAGGGCGTCGAAGCGGGGGAGATGCACGGAAAAACCGTACATCTTCCCGCCCGAAGGCGCCGAAGCAGGGTAGATGCACGGAAAAGTCGCACATCCCGCTTCCAATAGGCGTCGCACCACGCGCCAAGCTACACAAACGCACCAAGCCAAGCAACCTTACGCAAACCACACGAACGCCGCAATAAAAGAAGACCGAGCAGAGTCCGCTCTGCCCGGTCTTGCTTACGTTACAGCCACTTCTCGCCCCAAGCTTGAATCGAATTGGTGACGCCTTCCAGATCTTGACCCTTCTCGGTCAATTCGTATTCAATACGCACCGGCATCTCGGGGTACACCGTACGTTTGATAATGCCGTGGGATTCCAATTCCTTCATGCGATCGGTCAACATCTTGTCGCTCATGTCGGGGATTTGCTCCTTGATGTCCTTGAAGCGCTTCGGGCCGCCCATCATCACTCGGATGATCAACCCTGTCCACTTCTTGCCCAGCAGCTCTGCCGCCGATTCATACTTGGAGCACATCTTGGTATAGTCCATCGGACTCCCCCCTTTCTACAATATCATAGCATATATGTCGCACAAAAGAAAGAAGATACTATAGAAAATAAAGTGCAAAACCGGCCTACATGCGAACCAGCACCAAACCCAGCATCAGGAACGCGAACGCTGCCCACTGGAGAATCGTCAATCTCTCCCGGTAAAGCAGCACGGAGCCAAGCGCGACAACGAGTCCGTTCGTGGCGAAAATAGGAGCGACGAGGTGGGAGGGACCATCGCTTAGCGCAGCGGAATAAAGTTGAAGTCCTCCATACGAGCACACCCCGGCGGCTAGCCCCCAGAGGAAGCCGGTTCGGTGAGAAGCTTTTTTGACTCGCTTGACTGAAGCCGCCCCGTCCGCAATCCGATCTTCCCCGCGCCTGCCGCCCGCCTCCTTGCGGGCGGCGACCGCGAACCAGATCCAGGACAATAGATAGCCTGACCAGAGCACGCTCGTATTATCAAGCCCCATCGAACCCGTGACCTTCAGCCCCCCGTTGCGGAAGAAGAAGAGCAGCATCGCGAACAGGACGAGCGCGTACCAGCGATTGTCCTTTATGGAGATCGAGCGTTCCCCGCGGATACCCAGAAGAATCGCCGCGAGAAGCAGGAAGGCGACGCCGACCATCCCTGCGACCTCCAGCGGCTCGTCGAACCAGAGGGCTCCCATCAGGATAACGAGCAGAATGTTGGCGTTCGTGAGCGGCGACGTCAGGCTGGCGGGCCCGTAATCGAGCGCCTTCATGAACAGGAGATTGCCCCAGGCGGAGCCGAGCCCGACGATCGCGCCTGCGATCCAGACGCGTACGTCCCACGGATCCCAGCTTCTATCGAGCAGGGCTTGTCCCCAGAAGCCGCAAGTGCCGGCCGCATAGAGACCCAGCAGCAGGGAATTCGATGCGCCGCCCCTCATCTGGCTGATTTTCATGAACAGGCCGGCAAGGCCGAAGACGACGGCGCTGCCTATCGCGGAGAGAAACCATAACAACGGGAGAACACCATCCTTACGAGCATCGAGAGCTGACTAGTCCATCTTTGATATTTTGTTACACAATTGAAATATCGCTGTCACTCCATTGTCGCACACCTTGGCTAGAATAAAGCTCAAGACCCCCTTTTCATATTCTTGAAGAACCCTTCAGCGGTGGAGGGTTCTCTTTTTTTTGTCCCGCCGCAAAGCTCAAGTCCGCCGAATCCCGGCGGACTTGTCGTCTTGCGCTTATAGCGGAACCGCGATCTTCCGCTTCTCTTTAAAATAAACCCAACGAGCGAACCCGATCTCCTTCAGCCGAGCCCGAACCTCTTCCCACTCATCCCCGACGCGGGAAGGAAGGTGGGCGTCGGACCCGAACGTCACGTCCGCGTTGAAGTATAAGGCCCTCTCGAGAATCTCGTCCGACGGATACCAGCCGCCGACGTCCTTCGTTTTGCCGCTGGTGTTGATCTCCAGGGCGATATCGTTCGCCGCGACCGCCTTAAGCGCCTCGTCGATCTCCGCTTCCGCCCCCCGAATGTCCGAGAAAGCGGGGTAGTATCCCTTCATGGCGTCGATATGGCCGAGCACCTGGAACACGCCGGAATTCGCGGAATCGCGGATAAGCTCGTAGTAATGCCTTTTCTCCACCGTCTGAACGGCATCCTCCAGGCTTTTCCAACGCTTGCGGTTAAAGATGCTGATTCCTCTCGTCTGGTGAACGGAGCCGATGACGTAATCGAACGGGTACTTGGCGTACTCGGCTCGGTAACGTTCGATATGCTCCGGGAAGTAATCCGACTCCACGCCGAGCAGCACGTCGATTTTGTCCTTGTAACGCTCCTTCAGCTCGAGCACCTGGGCGATATAATTCGGGAATTCGCTCCGAGCCATGGCGATGCCGGGAAAAGGCCGATCCTCAACGTGAGCGAAGTAGGGAGAATGATCGGAGATCCCGATCGCGGTCAGTCCGGCTTCGATGGCCGAACGGATGTACTCTTCGATGACGCCGTCCGCGTGTCCGCAGCGGTCGTGATGGGTGTGCAGATCGAATTTTGCCATATGCGCTTGCCTCCTGGCTGTCTCCCGATAACGGAGCGGATTTAAAATGGGTTATTCGCTTCCGATGAATTGATCCTCCGGCATGCCCTTGAGGTCGTTCAGAAACTGTCGCATCGCGCTGTTCTTGTAACGGCCGGACTTCGTGATGACGCCGACCGGATGCGCGACCTCAAGCTCGGTAACGGGGATCATCTTAAGGGTGCCGCTTCTTAGTTCGTTCGAGATCGACTGCTTGGAGACGATAGCCGCTCCCAGGTTCAGCTCGGCCATTCTCTTCACTTCCTCGCTGCTGCTCAGCTCCATCGCGATGTTGGGCTGAAGCTGGTGCTTCAGGAAGACGCGGTCCGCGAATCGCCTTCCCTGCGTATCCGGGGAGAGCAGAATAAGCGGCACGTCCTTCAGCATGTCGATGGTGACGTGCGGGATCTTGGCCAGCGGATGTCTCGGAGAGACGACGAGCTCGAAGGTGTCGTAATACAGCACGGAAGTCTCCACTTGAGGGTGTTTTTCGGTCAGATAGCCGATGCCGATGTCCACGGTACCGTTTTCCACGCTGGCAAGAACTTGGGAAGACACCATCGACTGGATGGAAGTCTTGATAAGCGGGAATTGATTCTGAAAATAAGATAGCACCCGAGGCAATATCTGTATGGCGATAGACGTCGTCGTCCCCAGAATAATATGCCCTTGCGGAACGTGCTCCAGATCGGACAGCTTCTGCTTAAGCTCTTCCACGATCGTCAGCATCCGTTCGGCATGCTCGAGGAATACTTTGCCCCGATCCGTCAGGGTTACCGGATGGTTGCGATCGACGAGGGTGACCCGGAATTCGTCCTCCAGGCTCTTGATCTGGGCAGATACGGCAGGCTGAGTCAGATTGAGCAGCTCGCCGGCTTTGCGGAAACTGAGCGTCTTCGAGATCGTAAGCAGCGTTTCCAGCTGACTGATGTTCAATGAACCGCCTCCTTCTCCCTTTTCGTTAAAGAAATTTATCAATTCTTGTCGCCCAATAAAAAACATTTTGCGCTACTCTTCATTATAGGCGATTTGGGGAAGGGGAGCAAAAAATAATCGTTGTAGATTTACATTAAATAGTTATAATAGCAGAGGAAACATTCAAATTTGAGTAAAATGACCGTGAAAAGGCGGATGAGAAATGGATACCAAACAAAGCAACTTCAAGCTCGTCATCGCGGGGCTGCTTCTGGGGCTGTTCGCTTCGGCGCTGGATCAGACCATCGTGTCTACCGCCATGGCCGGAATAATCAAGAAGCTGGGCGGAATGGACAAGTTCGTCTGGGTGTACTCGGCTTACATGATCGCGATGGTCGTCTCCACCCCGATCTTCGGCAAGCTGTCCGACATGTACGGGCGCAAGCGGTTTTTCCTCATGGGCCTTACCCTGTTCGTTATCGGTTCCGTTCTGTGCGGAACGTCCGTGAACATGGAGCAGCTAATCGTTTATAGAGCGATTCAAGGGATCGGCGCGGGCGCGCTGACGCCGATCGTGTTCACGATCATCTTCGACCTGTTCCCTCAAGAGAAGCGCGGCAAGATGATGGGACTGTTCGGAGCCGTCTTCGGCATGTCCAGCGTATTCGGTCCGATCCTGGGCGCCCTCATTACCGACAACATCAGCTGGCGTTGGATTTTCTACATTAACGTGCCGATCGGCCTGCTGTCGTTCCTGTTCATTCTCCGGGGCTACAAGGAGTCGCCGAATCATCGGAAGGCAAGCATCGATTGGATCGGCGCAATTCTGCTCGCGGCTTCCGTCCTGTTCCTGATGTTCGCGCTCGAGCTCGGAGGATCGGACGGATGGGCATGGGATTCGGCGCAAATCATCTCGTTCTTCGCGGCAAGCGGCGTGCTGCTGCTGGCGTTCCTGGCAAGGGAACGAGCGGCGAAGGAACCGATCATCGCCCTCGGGCTGTTCAAGAATCGGGTCTTTACGAGCAGCATGATGATCAGCTTCCTCTACGGGGGAGTGATGATCGCGGCGGCGACGTATATTCCGCTGTTTATTCAAGGGGTGTTCCACAAGACGGCCACCGAGACGAGCAGCGTGCTGACTCCGATGATGCTGGGCGTCGTCGCGAGCAGCCAGATCGGCGGCCGGGTCGCCTCGAAGTTCCCTTACCGCAATTCCATGGTGCTGTCGGCGCTCACCTTGCTGATCGGCTGCTCGCTGCTAGGCTTCGCCATGGACCTGAACTCTTCCAGGCTTGTCATCACTTTGTATATGATCGTGGTGGGCCTGGGCATCGGCATCTCGTTCTCGCTGCTGAACATTTCGACGCTGAACTCCGTGCCTCCTCAATTTAAGGGCTCCGCGTCCTCGCTCATTACGTTCTTCCGCACGATGGGCTCGGCGCTCGGCGTCACGGTGTTCGGGGCGCTGCAGAAAGAGAATTTCCAATCGGGCGTACGGGAGCTGCCGGGGGCGAGCCCGCAGATGGCGGAGCAGGTCAAAGGCGGCCAAGCGCTGCTGGATCCCGTTACCCAGTCGAAGATGGGCATTCCGGCGGACGTGCTTAACGAGCTGCTGAACAAGCTGGGGCATTCGATCCTGTTTATTTTCCAATGGTCGGTCCTTCTGCCCGCAGCCGCTCTCCTGTTCGCTATTCTGATGGGAGGCGCGCGGCTTGCGCGGACGGGCGCTCCTGCCGCGACGGCGGCCGCCGCGCCGCAAGAGCCGTCCGCGCGCAGAGGATAAGAACATGTCGATGAAGCTAATGGTGCTCGGCATGCTGACGGAGAAGCCGAGGCATCCGTACGATATCCGCCAGACGATGAAGAAGCGCAATTGGAACGCCTCGTTCCGGCTGCAGGACGGTTCTCTCTATTATGCCGTGGACCAGCTCCGGGAGAGCGGCTTGATCGAAGCGGTCGAAGCTGCCTCGAATGAAGGCGAGAACCGCCATGACCGAACGGTATATCGGATTACGGAAGCGGGAAGGGCGGAGCTGCTTGAGCTCATGTATCCGCAGTTGGAGAAGACGGCCTATCCTCAGCACCCGATGATGATGGCCATGCCGTTCCTCCGGCATGCGGACCAGGAGAGGGTTGCCCAGATCGCCCGGAACCAGCTCGAAGCCTGCCGGAAAAGAATCGGGCGGCTGGAGGAGGCGCTGGAACTCCGCGGAGCGATCATGCCGCACAGCTCGGCCCGCATGATCGAAGGGATGATCGGCTACGGCCGTGCCGAAGAGAAGTGGCTTAGCGACGTTCTGGCCGACGCCTTGGAAGGAAGGTTCGCCGAACGGCGTCAGGAGGAAGGAAGCCCGGCTTGCGAGGGGCTTGCCGGGGAGGAAGAAACGCCGAACTAGTGTCAAAAAGGATACTAGGTCAAAGGAATCATTTTCAGAATGAGAACCGCCATATATCGACAGTTCCGCGGTCTTGTAGTCCTCCGGTTTCAGAAAAATAGTGTACTTGTCCCCTTTCTTTAAGTATAATGAAGGAAATTGGCGAACGGTAAATTTTACTAGGGGGCATGCAGGCATGAAGGCAGAGTTCATTAACCCGTTTCTAGAATCCGCGCGCAATGTTATCGAGCAGATGGTCCAGATCAAGCCCAGCACCGGGCAGCTAAGCGTGAAGGATATCCAATTTGTCGATCATTACGTTTGGATTCAGATCGGAATGACGGGGCAGATGAGCGGCAACATCGTCTTCGGCCTGAGCGAATCCGTCGCCCTTAAGATTATCTCCGCCATGATGGGCGGCTTCGTCATTACGGAGATCGACGAGATGGGCAAGAGCGCGATCTCGGAGCTCAGCAACATGATCAGCGGCAACGCGAGCACGATGCTGTACAACCAAGGCGTTCAAGTCGATATCACGCCTCCGCGCATTTTCCATTCGGACTTGTTCGATTCGCTGGCTTCCGGCAAGGCGCTGGCCGTTCCGCTTATTATGGATGGAATCGGAGAGCTTGAGATTCAAGTGCTGATCGCTTAAGATAATCGTATACCTTTAGATTCGTAAGCCCCGTTAGGGGCTTTTCTTGTGTTCCTTACTCGAAGGGAGGGGTTGAGGAATGAAGGGTTCCGTGCAAAATAAAGTCGTCGTGCTGACCGGCGCATCGAGCGGAGTCGGTGCGGCAACGGCGCGGGTTCTGGCGGAAAAGGGCGCTATCGTCGTTCTGGCCGCCCGATCCATGGACAAGCTGAACAAGGTTGCCGCGGGGATTCGGGGGAAGCATGAGGTCGTTCGGCTGGACGTGACGGACGAAGAGCAGGTGAACGAGGCCGTGCGCTCCATCCATGAACGGTTCGGGCGCATCGACGTTCTCGTCAACAACGCCGGCTTCGGGGAATTCGTCGCTTTCCCGGAAGCGAAGCTTGCCCAGTTCCGGGAGATGATGGACGTCAATTACTTGGGCGTCGTTCGCTGCTGTCAGGCGGTTTATCCTTATATGAGGGAAGCCGGGTCCGGCCATATCGTGAATGTCGCTTCGATCGCGGGCAAGCTGGCCACCTCGAAGTCGACGGCTTATTCCGCGTCGAAGCATGCCCTGCTCGGCTTCACGAACGCTCTCCGCCAGGATCTTAAAGGCACGGGAATCAAAGTATCCGCCGTGAATCCGGGACCGATCGATACCCCGTTCTTCGATCGCGCGGATCCGGAAGGAACGTACGTGCGGAACCTCGGAAGCTTCATGCTGAAGCCGGAGCAGGTGGCGGGCGCCATCGTGAAAGTGATCGAACGGGGTACGCCGGAGAAGGACATGCCCTTCATCTCCGGCTTCGGGGCCAAGCTGTTTCAGCTGTTCCCGAAGTTGACGGACAAGCTGTTATCGGGCATCCTGAATAAGAAGTGATTGGAAGCGAAGAGCTCCGAAATCGAGGGGAGTCGACATAATGAGCGAACATCGGAATTTCCCGGGGAATGAGCCGGAGAATACGGCGGCGGGCACGGAGGCGGAGATGACCGCTCCGGAGCCGGCGGAAGCGGCACCGACGGCCGCAGAGGAAGCGAAGGCTGCTGCCGGAGAAGCGGCAGCGAAGGCGTTCTCCGGGCTCGGACTGGAAGAGAGAATCTCGGCTAAGCTGGCCGAGGAAGGAATCGGCGAACCGACGCCGGTGCAAGCGAGGGCGATTCCCGCGCTGCTGGACGGACGCGACGGCATTCTCCGTTCTCCGACCGGATCGGGCAAAACGCTGGCTTATCTGCTGCCCGTCCTGCAGAGGATCGATGCCTCCAAGAAGGAAACGCAAGCGATCGTGATGGCGCCGACGCAAGAGCTCGCCATGCAGATCGTCCGCGTGGCGGAGACTTACAGCGGCGAGCTCGGCGTTCGCACGGTCGCCTTGATCGGCGGCGCCGCGCTGTCGCGTCAGTTGGAGCGGATGAAGACCCGTCCGCAGCTCGTCGTCGGCACGCCGGGACGGGTTCGCGAAGTCGCCTCGCTGCGCAAGCTGCCGCTTCATCAAGTGCGGATGGCCGTCGTCGACGAGACGGACCGCGTGTTCTCGCTCGGGGGCAAAGGCGACGTGGAGTCACTGCTTAAGGGAATCGCCCGCGAGCGGCAGATCGTCTTCGTCTCGGCCACCCGAACGGAGGCGATGAAGGAGGCGGAAAGCCGCTGGCTGCGGAATCCGTGGGAAGCGGAGCCTGCGAGCGAGGGAGCGGAGCTCGGCTTGCCGAGCACCATCAAGCATGGCTTTATGGTGTGCGACAAACGCGACAAAATCGATCTGATCCGCCGGATCGCCCGAAACCTGAAGCCTTCGGCGGCGCTGATCTTCGTCAACGATATCGAACGGATCGGCGAGCTTCTCGGCAAGCTTCGCTACGAGGGCTTCTCCGTCGACGCCCTGTACGGCGATACGCCGGGCAAGGAGCGCGGCGAGGTCATGCGGAAGTTCCGCGACGGGAAGACGAAGCTCCTTATCGCATCGGATGTCGCCGCCCGCGGACTGGACGTGCCGGGACTTCCGCTCGTCATCCAATACGAGCCGGCGCTCGATGCGGATCACTATGTTCACCGCGCCGGCCGTACCGGCCGCATGGGCCGCGCGGGACAATCGATCATGATGGTCGCTCCGCAGGAGACGTTCATCGTGAACAAGCTGGGCAAGCAGCTCGGCCTTGCCTTCGAGGAGCTGAGGCTGCGGGAGGGCAAGCTTCTGAAAGCGAGCGCGGCCAGAGGGGAGCGCAGGGCTCCGGCGACCGAGCCGGGCGCCAAGCGCCGCGAGCCGGGGGCGGCTTCGCCGACGCAGGCTCGTCCGGTCCGGCTCTCTTCCGAGGGGAAGGCGCCTAAGAGGCAAGAGCCTGCCGATAAGACGGCGACTCCGACGCCTGCTCCTTTGGCCCATTCGATGAAACCGACGAAACCGGCGAAGCCGGCCAAACCGGCCAAACCGGTACTATCGTCCAAAGCGAAGGCGAAAGCGGATCGCAAGAAGGACAGCAAAAACAAGGGAGCGCCCCGTTGGCTCAAGGAGAAACGGAACGCCTCGAACCCGACCGACCCTACCTGATCGTTGCATTATCGTGGGGCTTAAGACCTTATTTTCCAGCGCAATTCTGGGGATAAGGTCTTTTTTTGTGCGACTTTCGCTTTATTTTGCCGAGGTTACCCTACTTCTCCCCGCGAACGGACCGAAGGTTATCAGGGCGAGGGCGGGAACGAGTCTTAGGTGGCTAGGCAAGTTCTGCGCCCCCACTATATATCAGACGAGGGAGTGTTGCACGTATGACACCTGTAAACGAGAATAAGAAAAGCTTGCTGGCAAGCCCGATCCTAAGAAAAAGCGTTGTCGGTACGCTGGCCGTCGGGATGCTGGTCGGCAGCGCAACCGGAGCCTTCGCGGACGGTAAAGGAAACGGTAACAAGAACAACAATTCGGATAATAAATACAAGTCGAAGGTGCAGTTCAACCTGAACTTCGACGACCTGTCGGAGAAGGACATGAAGTGGGCTTACTCCCACATCATCCGCCTCGCTTCCAAGCAAGTGTTCAACGGTTATGAAGACGGCAGCTTCAAGCCGAACAATTCCATCTCCCGCATCGAAGCGATCGTGGCGGCGGTTCGCCTTCTCGGGCTGAAGGAAGAGGCGGAGAAGCCGGAGAACATGAACGCGGAGCTGAACTTCACGGACGCCGACAAGATCGAGAAAAAGTACTCGTGGGCAGTCGGCTACCTCGCGGTCGCGCTGAAGAACGACCTGTTCGACGAATCGACTTCGGCGCTTCAGCCGGAGAAGTCGGCGGACCGCCTGTGGTCGGCGATTCTGCTCGTCAAGGCGCTCGGCCTGGATGAAGAAGCGAAGGCGAAGATGGGCACGACGCTCTCCTTCAAGGACGCGAAGCAGATACCGGCCGGCTCCGTCGGCTATGTAGCGGTCGCGGTCGAGAAGGGTCTCATCACGGGATACTCCGACAACACGTTCAAGCCGAACAAGCCGGTCACCCGCGCCGAGCTCGCCGCTCTGCTGGATCGCGCGGACGAGCAGCTCCCGGATCAAGAGAGCGCTCAAGCGATTAACGGCACGGTCGTCAGCCTGTCCGGAAGCACGCTGACGGTGAAGAAGTCCGACGGCACGACGGTAGGCCTGGCGTTGGCGAACGACGTGTTTATTTTCCGCAACAACACGAAGGTAGCGGCTTCCGCGCTGAAGCCGGGCGATCAGCTGTTCCTCCGGACTTACGAGAACAAAGTCGTCTTCATCGACGTTCTCGATCCCGCGGACGAGGACGTCGTGACCGCGGATGCGGGCACGATCAGCTTCTTCACGCTGAACGCGAACGGCAAGATCGCCACGCTGTCCATCGTAAAGACCGCGAACGGAACGACGTCTACGGTCGTCTATAACGTGTCCGGCGACGTGAAGATCACGGGAGGAGACGGAACGCTCGCCCCGAACAAAGTCGTCAGCCTGAAGATCGTGAACAACGTCGTTACCGAGATTGCCATTCAAGCTTAAGTTTCAAATAGAGTTAACCTAATAGCACCTTGGCCTGGTGCCCGCGCGGCCCGGCCGGAGGCTCGCCTGTTCCATTGTCGGAACGGCGGACTCCGGCCGGGTTTGTTTATGGTTGGAGGGCAATCCCTTGTTTTGAACGGCGATCTCCGCTCGTATATAATGAATCCATATGGAAGAACGAGGCAAGGAGTTGAAGTCGTCATGACGCCGGCATTGGAGATTAACCAGCTGACGGGCGGGTATAGCCAGAGAAGGCCCGTGCTGCACGGAATCAGCTTTACCGTCGAGCCCGGTCAGATGACCGGGTTGATCGGCTTGAACGGAGCGGGCAAGAGCACGACGATTAAGCACATTCTCGGGCTTATGCTGCCCCACTCCGGAGAGGTAAGGGTGGCGGGAGTGAAGCTGGAGGAGGACCGCGATCGCTTCCGCTCTTCCTGCGCATACGTGCCCGAGCAGCCGTCGCTGTTCCCGAACCTGACCGTCGCCGAGCACCTGCGTTGGACCGCGATGGCGTACGGGATCGAGCCGGGGGAGGCGGAGAGCCGCACGGCCAAGCTGGCGGAGACGTTCCGGATGGACAAGGCGATGGGCAACCTGCCGGATACGCTGTCCAAAGGGATGAAGCAGAAGGTCATGCTCATGAACGCTCTGCTCGTGTCGCCGCCGCTGCTCATTATCGACGAGCCGTTCCTGGGGCTTGATCCGCTTGCGACGAGGGCGTTAACGGGAGCTTTGGACGATGCTCGCGCGCAAGGCTCCGCCATTCTGCTCAGCTCCCACATTCTGCCCGCGCTGGAGAGAAGAGCCGACAATCTGGTCGTGCTGCACCAGGGCCGTATTATCGCTTCCGGAACGCCCGAGGAAGTGAAGAAGCAGGCCGGCGGAGCCCAGACGCTGGACGACGCGTTCGAGACGCTTGTTCTGAGCGCCGAACACGGAGGGGGTTCGAAGCTTGGGCGCTAACGAAGAAGAGAAGCTCGGCGAGCTTCGCAAGCTAAGAGCGTCCAGGGCGAAGGCGTTCCGCCAGGAGATTTATCCTCATTTCCGGTATGTTTTCCAGAGCGGGTTCGGCTTGGTTTTGTCGGCGCTCGGGATCACTTTGGTCATGGGATACATACGGACCTTAATGAACATGCCCGAAGACTGGCCGGCCGACATCGTCGGTTGGATCGTCATTGCGCTTATCTGTTTATATGCTCCGCTTCGAACGTACTTCCAGCCTTCGGACACGGTGTTCGTGCTCCCGCTGGAGCGCGGCGTGCTCGACGGCATTCTGAGACCGCTCGTTCGCAAGGCGATGATCTCGAGCGCGATCCGGGTGCTCGTCGCGTTCGGGATCTTCGTGCCTCTCTATGTTCGAGCCCCGGTGACGGAAGCGGCGGCGGATTCCCGTACGATGTGGGCGCTCGGGAGCTTGTTGGCCTTGCTTGCCGTATGGAACGTGCATGCGGCATGGCTGGAGCGGCGCATGGCCGACTCCATCTGGCGCATCGGACTGATGCTAGGGAGATGGGCGGCCGTCGTTGCGATCGTCGCGGCGTTGCTGCTGAAGTCGTTCGGCTTGGCGCTCGGGTTTGCCGTTCTGACGGTTGCCGTCTGGTACCTTCTGTCGCGGCTTTCGCCGAAGCATACTCTTCCGTGGGATCGCCTGATCGCGGAGGAGGGGGCGGCTCGTCGCCGATGGAATCGATTCCTCGGTTGGTTCGTCGACCTGCCGACCGAGTTCGCCCGCCCGGCTCGCCGGAACTGGATCGCGTGGACGGCGGAGCGTCTGCCGTGGAGGCGCGAGAACGCTTGGCGTTACTTGTACGCCAAGACGATGCTGCGCAGCGAGACGTTCGGAGCTCTCTGGCGCTGGAGCGTCCTGCTTATGCTTATCACCGCGTTCGCCGGCAAGCCGGTCATCGACCTGATCACGTTCGTCATCGCGTTCTTCGTCGGCGGCTTGCAGATTACCGAGCTCGGCCGCGTGCGCTTCGCCGAGAGCGCTTCGGTCGTCCCCTTGGCTCAGGAGGAGCGAGGCCGAAGCATCGCTTCCATCGCCCGCGCATGCGGACTCGCGATGGTCGTGCTGCTCTGGCTCGTCGCCTGCTTGCCGAATTGGCCGTTCGACCCGGCGCTCTGGATTCCCGCGCTTGCCGTCGCTCTCTTCTGGACGGGGTGGCTTCTACCCCGGCGGGTGATGAAAAGCTTTGAAGAGGATGAGGATTAGGCCGAGATGGAAGCCGTTTATTCGCTAATTATCAAGGGGCTGTCTCCTAAGTCTATGACTTAAGGGACGGCCCCTTCGAATGTTCTTAGGATAACAGCGTCCGGATTAAAGCAGCCTTCTCGATCTCGAACTCATAAGCCTCCATAATTTTGTTGGCTTCCGCCTTTTTGCCTTTTTTAAACGGATTTTTGGAAGCGCCGTGGAATTCGTGCGGGAAGAGCAAATCGATGTACAAGATTCGGCGTTGGGCTTCCGTTAGAGCGAATACGGATTCATAACAAGCGATAATTCGTTGGAGTTCGTCTTCCTCCCACCGCTGCAGCTCGTCCATGCGCTTGACGATCAGCTTGCGAACATCCCGCAAAGGGATATCGTAGGTCAGGTTGTCGAGGTCCAGAATATAGACGTTATGGCCGGACAACAGGGCATTGCCGGATCCGTAATCTTGATGGCATAGATAACCGCGATCCCCGATTTGCTCGACCCACTCGGCATAACACGACGATTGAAGCAATCGCAAGGCCTGATTCGCCATGTCCAGCATGGCATCTACCGTTTGCAAATAAGCTTGGTGAAAAGGGGATCGTTCCTGCTGCGCCGCCTTTTTCCATTTCGCCAGCTCTTCTATTAACTTCTCATAATGATCCGGCCATGCTCCCATCCGCGAAGAGATCTCGCTGTCCTCAGGGGGAACGTACCCGACGGAATCCAGATGAAACCGGGCAAGCCCCTTTAACCCGAACGCTAAATGTTCAGGATCCTCATCCATCTGAAGATCGCTTCCCTCTATCCACTGGTAGAGAGCCAACGCATACCCTTCATGGACAAAAAACAGCCGCCCGTTGCGCGTCGGGGCTATTCTGGCAACCAATGCCCCTTTTCTGTACAAATAATCTTGCGCGGACGTCGTGAAGCGGACGCTGGGAATCGATTTGCGGATCCGTTTAAGGCAATGGGTCCCCTGCGAGGTTTCCATCTTCCAGATGGTCTTGATCCCTCCGCTCTGAATCACGTTCATCTCGTACACTTCCCAATCGGGATAGTTCTCTATCATGAATTGCTTCCCTAATTCCAGCAGCCGTTGTTGATCATCCAAGGCCGATCACCTCGTCTATACGGGATTCGAAGGACTGAAGCACCGCTTCTTTGCTGGTCTCGGCGGCAATCATATCGTTTAGCCTGCTCACGTGCTTATGCGGGGTCCAGCCTGGTTCCCTGTTCTGATAGTATTTCGATACTTGCCCGTAAAAGAGATGCGGGAAACGAAGGTCCGCCATTAACACGGAGTACTGGTCCTTGGTCAGCGGATGGACTTCCTGGTAGGCCTTCAGCATCTTCACCATGAGCTCAAGATCCCACCGATCTCTCTTCTTCATGACTTTGTTTAGGATTTTTCTTATATCGCGTACGGGAAGGTCGAACGTTAACGAATCCATATCGTAAACATAAAGCTCGCCGGTTGCCGTAATGGCCAAATTGCCCGCGGCATAGTCCTGGTGGTTTAACCATTTCTCCGTCTTCGCCGCTTCTACCCATTGGCGATAAGGAGGCTGGTCCAACAAATCGAGGGAGGACCGGGCTTGCTCAAGCAAAGCATCGGCATGCTTCAGGAAAAGAACATCGAACTCCGTCTTGTGCGTTGCGCGCGACCGTTCCTGTTGCCATTGTTCCAACTGGTTTATTCTCTTTGCGAAGTCCTCGTTCCATTCTCCCAAATGCGAAGTGGCCTTCGTGCCGGGCGGAACTTCGATTCCTCGAGAGGCTTTATGGAAGAGCGCCATGCCTTTTAAGACCAAGAGAAGCTCCTCTTCGATTTCATATTCGGGAGATCTTCCGCGGATCGCTTCCAGCAGAATGAAGTTCTCGCCATCCGAGCGAACGTAAGATTCGCCCGTCTTCGTTCGGAACACGCCGGGTGTGCGGACCCCGTTGCCCTTAAGATATTCGATGGCGTGAATCATGAATTTCAGACGTTCCTCGCTGATGGGAATCTTCTTGAGTATCGCCTCGCCCGCGTCGGTTTGAATCGCCCATACGGATTTCGGTCCTTTGAAGGACAGCAGCATGATCTTGTCCGCCTTAATCGGATAATGGGAAACGGCCTTATTGGCAACTTCCGAGAAGCTAGCATCCATAGATGATCTTCCTTTCTCTCTTATTTCCATCAATCTATGAACGGCAAGGATATTTTGCTTGTATTTTTACACTTGTATTCAAGACTATTTTTGTAGCATTCTCATGGATTTTACGTATCATATTTCAATCTATTAAAAGGAAGTGAGCATCATGAAGTTAGAGGAGGAATTTGTAGGAAACGGCAAGCAGTTCGCTAAGTTTCTTCAGCAGATGGTAAACCAAATAGAAGGGGACGGGCTTGTCATTCGGGGCGAAAAAGTGGCCATGCCGGTTCAAGACGTGGAGTTTAAGATCAGTTTCAAAAACGAGCTGGGAGAAAATAAGCTGTCTATCAAGATGGAGTGGATGGACGGTTAGGAGGCAAATCCGATGAAGGTCGCTCTTATCTCCACTGAGATGAATCCTGTTCCGCCTGTGGTGGGGGGAGCTATCCAAACCTATATCGAGGGAGTGCTCCCTTATTTATCGACCGATTATGAAGTGACGGTTCTAAGCGTGAAGCATGAAAGTCTGCCGGAATTCGAGTTTAGCGACCGGGTAACGTATTTCCGGTTCGATCGGACTTTGTACGAGCATCATGTCTTCGATCATCTCCAGCGCCATTCCTATGATATTCTGCACGTGTTTAATCGCCCTCATTTTATTCTGAATTACCACCATGCCTCCCCCCGAAGCAAACTCATTCTATCCTTGCACAATGAGATGATGGCGGAGAACAAAATATCGACGTTTAGAGGGAACCGCGTCGTGACCCTTTGTCATGCAATCGTTACCATCAGCCAATACATCAAAAACACGGTCATTGATCGGTTTCCCCATGCGGAGGAGAAGACCTATCCGATTTATTCGGCCGTCGACATGCAAAGGTATCGTCCTTATTGGATGGACGAAGCGGTCCGGGAGAAAAGGATTCGACTGCGCGAAGAGTTCGGTCTTAAGGGTCGCAAGGTGATCTTGTTCGTCGGAAGATTAAGCAAAGTAAAAGGCGTCCATCTGCTCATTCAAGCCATGGAGATCGTGGCCGCCAAGCATCCGAACGCGATGCTTCTGATCGTGGGCAGCAAGTGGTTCGGCACGAACGAAACGAATAAATACGTGGACTCCCTGCACGACTTAGCTCGGTCTATCCCGAATAACGTTAAGTTTGCCCGTTTCGTCCCTCCTTCCCGGGTTCCGGATTTCTATGCCATGGCGGATCTGTTCGTTTGCGTTTCGCAGTGGAACGAGCCTTTGGCGCGAGTGCATTATGAAGCCATGGCTTCGGGTCTCCCGATCCTGACGACGGACCGCGGGGGCAACACGGAAGTCGTTCAGCACGGTTGGAACGGCCTGGTTCTCTCTAACTCGGAATATAACCAGCCCGAAGCGATCGCCCATTCCATCTTCAGGCTGCTTCAAAATGAAGACGAAGCCAGTGCGCTAGCCTATGCAGGATATTTATCCGCCAAGAGAAATTTTACTTTCGACCGGTTGGGGAACGACATTAAAGCGGTATATGAACGGATTACGAAATAAAAACAAGCGAGGGGGGACAAGTCGTCTCCCCTCGCTTGTTAAAGGAGTCTTACTCCGGAACCCCTTGAGTCACCCCATGAACGTAAGTTTGCCATGGAGTATCCAGAGCTCCTTGCCCCGGATTATAGGTGAAGAAGTACTGGACCGTATCCCCGTCCTGCAGATTGTTGACCGGATAGGCGAAGTTGCCGTTGCCCGTTGGGGTCATCGCTACGTTCAACTGCACGCCTCCGTTGACGATATAGTGCAAATCCGCGAAGGTGGCGCCGTTCACGTAGAACTGCAGGTTATCTCCGATTATTTTGAGTCCCTTCACGGAGTCGCCGACGACGTAAACGGTGGAAGGAGGAGACACGACCGTGACGGTCGAGCTGGCCGTAAAACTGCCATCCGCCGTAGTCGCCGTAACGGTTGCCGTGCCCGGAGCGACTCCGGTCACGAGGCCGTTCGAGCTCACGGCAGCGATGGAGGAGTTCGAGACGGACCAGGAGACTTGCTTGTTCGTCGCGTTGGAAGGAGCCACCGCGGCGTTTAATTGCACGCTTTGCCCAACTTCCACCTGAGCGGACGACGGACTGACCGTGACTCCGGTAACCGCGACGTTCCCGGGATTCTGGCCGCCGCTGCCTTCTTCGTAGACTCGCACATAATCGACCTGCATCGTCGCGGGGATATCGGACGGGTCGGGAGTCCGGAGACCGTCGAAGTATCCTCCTACGGCGAGGTTCATGATGAGGTAGAACGGTTGATCGAACGGAGCGTCCGGATCGTTCGGAGCGGCGACGGAATACCATTGGGCGCTCGTGACCTTGAAGAAGAACTTGCCGTCCACGTACCACTTGATGTTGTCGTCTTCCCAGACCATCGAGTACACGTGGTAATCGCTCGCGAAGGTTTGCCCCGAAGGGAAGTAGTACTCGCCTGCGATGTACTGGTTCACGGGCCATTGGCCGCCGAAGTGGACGGCGCCGCTCGTCGTGCCGGGCAGGCGTCCTTTGGCTTCCATGATGTCGATTTCGCCGGACGCGGCCCAAGCGCCGTAGACGGAATCCTCCGGAAGCATCCAGAGCGCCGGCCAGATGCCATCGCCGGTCGGCAGCTTCGCCCGAATGTCCACTCTTCCGTACTGGAAGGAGAATTTGTCCTTGGTGTTGATCTTGCCGGAAGAATATTGCGCTATCCGGTTGGGATCCTGAGGGAACGATTGCGGGTCGTTCAGCGCCCGAATGTTCAGCGATCCGTTCTGCACGAATACGTTCTGGGAGCTGTTCGTATAATGCTGCTGCTCCGCATTGCCCCAGCCCCAGCTGTTCGGATCGTTGCTGATGTAATAGCCGAGCTCGTAGTTCCACTTGCTCGTGTCGAGCGCGGTGCCGCCGAACTCATCCTGCCAGACGAGATCCATTCCCGCGATAGACGGGTCGCTCGGCGTTCCGATCTCGATATCGCCTTGATCCGAGACGTCGGGACGGGGAGCGTTCGGATTGCCGATAAAGCTGTAGGTCACCCAGTTGTTGCCGACGCTGCCTCCCAGCTGCCCGTTCAAGGGGTAGCCGATCCGAAGCTGCATATCCTCCTGGATAGGCTGGAACCAGAGCCCGTAGATATAGTCGGCCCAGTATCCCCATTGGTTGGCGGCGGACATGTTGTTGTAGCCGTTGCCGGAGTAGACGAAGCTGCTCAGAGCCGAATTGCTCAGCTCGACCCATTGTCCGTTGCGGTAGATTTGATAGACGTATTTGCCGAGCTCGGTCCCGATCGGAGCGCCCCCGTCGATCTTAGGCAGCGGGATGCCGATGGCGCCGTTCGCATCGGCCGTATATGTCGTTCCGTCATAAGGAGTTAGGTTGTAGGAGTTTCTAACGGGCACATTGAAGGTGATCGTATAAATCAAGCTGGCGCCCGAGCTGATAGATTCCAATTTCACGTTGATGGATTCCGTCACGGTAAACCAGTAGCCGCCGCTCCCATCGGTGAATTGGCCGAAGTTGACGTCGTAGATCCAGCCGCTGGCCGCGTTGTTGTCGATGTCGATCCAGGTGCTGCCGGTTACCGGCTTGACGTACACCTTCAGGTCGTCGGCGACGGCCGCATAGGGAATGGAGGCATTATTGTTGAAAATAGGGTACGTAAACCCGGCGCCGCCCGTGAAGCCCGCCGTGAGCTGAGGTCCTTGCGTCGGCGTCATCGACGTGATCGTGGTCGTGTTGATGTTCGTGAACGCGAGCGTGTAATCGAGTGTAACCCCGTTCGCCTTGGAATAGAGCCGGATCTCCGTCGTCGCGGAGAGAGTGAACCAATAGCCGTAGACGCCGCCATCGTTCCAGTGGCCCCAGTTCTGGTTATAGACAAATCCGCCGACGCTGTCGATATCGACCCAGTTGCCTCCCGATTTGACCTTGACGCCCACATCGTCGGCTACGTCGGTCCAAGTAGCGGCGCCTCCGTTGAAGATCGGCATGACGAAGCCGTAGCTTGCCTGGCCGACTCCCGACTTGGAGATGACGGGGCCGTCCGATGCCGAGAAGTAAGCCATGGACGTAACGGTCGTTCCGGCAGCTTCGGCTCCCCGGAGCCATGAAGTCGGAACAAGCCCGCTGCCCGCCAGCAGGACGAACGCGAGCAGCAGACGCAGCGCCTTCCTCGTGCCCCTTTTCCCCGGATGGATAAAACTCTTCATAATTACCCTCCTTTAAATAGAAAATGGCGTCCCCTTTTTGATGGCGTCGGAAACCGCTTTCAACAGGGAGACACCTTTATTCTAGCGAGAGGGACAATCGGATGAATAGGTGCGAGAGTTTTGATGGTGGCGCATTATTTTGGGTTTCGCGTTTACCCGATTGACTCTGACATTAGCGTCAGGCTATATAATGAGAGAAAGTTCAACGGCTAGGAAAGGGGCATTCGATATGATTACGCCGCAGGAAGAAACCATGATCAAGGCTTTGCGCGAGGCAGGGTTCCCCCCTTTATATGTTCTCATTCGAGTGAGGAACGATATCGCGAACGACGCAGGCAATATCGCTCTGGACCAGCGAGACGGCATTGTGAATACATTGGAGAAATACATAGGTCCGCTGTGGGAAGATTATCATGCTCATAAAAAGTAACAAAAGCAATAAAGGCGCCCCGTCGCAGGGCGCCTCTGCTGTTATACCGGATCAGAGAGCCGTGTCCCGTACCTCTTCCTCGCTGTCCGCCTGCTGCCGCATTCGTTCCCGGTATTCCGTGGGCTGCATGTGCATCGTCTCCCGGAAGGCGCGCGTGAAGCTCTTGTAGCTCTCGTACCCGACCATGGAGGCGATCTCGACGATCTTGCGATCGGTCTCGGCCAGCAGCCGCCGGGCTTTGTCCAGGCGCACGTCCCGCAGGTATTCGGCGAAGCCCTTGCCCACGTTCTTCTTGAACAGGTTGGAGAAGTAGGCGTAGTTGAGCGACACGTGATTCGAGACCATCGCGAGGTCCAGCGGCTTATGGTAGCTTTCGTGGATAAACCGGATCGCTTCGTTCAGGTCCTGCGAATGGCGATAGCTGCACTTGTATTCGTAATAGAACTGATTCAGCCGGAGAAGCTGCTGCTGCAGAGCCTGAATATATGCGCGGATGCCCGGATAGTCGAACAGACTGCGCAAGCAGTCGAGATCGAGGGCGTTCTCTCCCATGTAGGGACGGATGACTCGCTCGTACTCTTCCATCATCCCGACCGCGGCGCGGCTGAGCTGCAGCGTGTACCGGATGGGATAACGCTGCAGCACCTCCTTGCGGAAGAGCATGGAGAGGCCTTGCGCGATTCGGGAGCCGTTGTCGGTTCCGATTAGTTGGAAAAGGGCATAGAGCTCTTCATAGGGAAGCTGCCATTGCGGCTCCAGCCGCTCGAGATGCGAGGGAAGGAGGCAGCGGACATCCGGGAAAAGGTAGCTGTGCCGGTATAGCTCAAGCGCTTGCGCGTAGCCGCCGGGCAGCTCTCTCAAGCCTTTCCGCGGGCCGGTCATGGCGAGGACGGCGTCTACCTGTACGGACTGGAGCGCGGCCGGCAAAGCCCCCGTATCCACGCTTGCATCGACCGCGAGAATCAGGTAGGGCTGGCGCTGCAGGCACAAGCAGCCCTGCTTGCCGTAGACCTGATAGGCAATGGACTCCATGCTGTGGGCGCCGACGGCTCCCGGTTGGTTAATCCGCCGTTCCTCCCGCAGCAGGCAGAGACGATAGCGGCTCCACAGCTCCGGCAACTGCTGCTCGGTATGCCGAATCCACGCCTCATCGTTAACCGCGCCTTGCATAAACAAGCGCAGCTCCTTGCGGTCGGTTTCGCGGGCGCGGCGGGAGACGTGCTTCATGTTGCGGGAGAGCTCCAGCCGGGTCTGAATCTCTTGCGCCGCTTTCTCAACCGAGGCTTGAAGATCCTCCCGCTTCACGGGCTTGAGCAGGTAGCCCTTGGCCCCAAGGGCGATGGCCCGCTGCGCATAGGCAAAATCGCCGTAGCCGCTGATGATCAGGTAATCGACCTTGATGCGTTCTTCCCGGGTTCGCTCCATCAGCGCAAGGCCGTCCATATCGGGCATCCGGATATCGGTGATCACGAGCTGGATGCTGTGCTCGCGCAGCAATTGCAGCGCCTCGATCCCGTTAGCGGCCCCATAAAGGCCGTCAAGCGGAAGAGGGAATTGGCGCAGCATCGCCTGCAGGCCGTCGCGGATATGCTTCTGATCGTCCACAACAAGGATGCCGATCATCTCCTACCAACCTCCCAAATTTACATTTTCCCAAGGCAATCGTAGAGTTACGCTCGTGTAATCTCCTAGCACGCTGTCCATCCATAAGCCGCAGTCCTTGCCGTAATGGAGCTGGAGACGCTTGTGCACGTTCTCCAAGCCGAGCCCGTTGTTGCCCGCGACGATCGGCTTATCCGAATCGTCCAGCAGAGCGGCCTGCAGGCGGGCCAGAACCTCCGGATCGACGCCAGCGCCGTCGTCCCGGATCTCGATGAGAAGATGACGATCCTCCTCCACGCGGACGCTAATTTGAATGCGCACGCTTCCGCCGGGAGGAACCGCATGATGGACGGCATTCTCGACGATGGGCTGCAAGCACATCTTCGGGATCGCGTAACGAAGCACCTCTTGGGGGAGATCCGCCGTCAAGCCGATGCTGCCGCCATCCATGAAGTTGATGAAATGGATATAGCTGCGAATGTTGGCCAGCTCCTCGCCGAGGGTCACGGTGTCGCTGCGCCACTGCATGCTGTAGCGGAGCTGCGAGCCCAAGGAGACGAGAGCATCGGCGATAGCGGGCTGCCTCTGCACCTCCGCTTTCATTCGAATGGATTCCAGCGCGTTATAGAGAAAGTGCGAATTGATCTGCGAGTGAAGCGAATGAAGCTGCGCGTTCTTGGCGATCAGCTGCTTATCCACCACCTGCGTCATCAGGCGCTTAATCTCGTCCAGCGTGTTGTTGTAGCTGATGGCTACCTCGTCGATCTCGTCGCCGGCTTCGTTCGCTCCCAGGCCGGTGTCGATCTTCGCGTCCAATTGGCCCCGGCGCACCTTGCGCATGGAGATCAGCACGCTGTCCAACCGCCGGAAAATACGGCGGGTCGTAAACGTAACGAGCAGCATGATGAGCAGCAGCACGACCAGGGTTATCGCCAGGACGATCGCGTACCAGCTGCGCGGGCCCTCCATGAGAGCCTGATGGGAAGCGATGTCCATCACGTAGGCGTTCAGCGGAGCAATGTAGCGGTACAGCGCGTAGTAAGTGTGATCGCCAACGCGTACCTTAACGGGATCGTCCTGCTGCAGAGCATCGAGCCGCTCGTGGACTCGGCTCAGAATGACATTCAGATCCTCCCCGGCGTTCCGGGTGAAGGCATGATTCGGATGATAGATGATTCGGGAGGGATCCTCGGCGTCCATTACGACGGAGAAGAAGTCCCCTTCGGTCTCTTCCAGCAGATTGGCGAAGAACGTGCCGTGCTCCGAGCGAATCTCCATAATGGTAGGAAGCTTGCGCTGCTGATTCGGCAGGCGCACCAACCGATAGTAGGAAAGGGTATGCTCGCCGTCCCGCAAGGAGAAGAGACGGAACGCCGCGCCGCCCTCGTCTCGCAAGGTCAGCCAATAATCCTGCGGCTCGAACCGGTCGTAACGGTAGATTTCCGGCCAAATCTCGTACAGGTTCGGGTTGTCGACGTAGAAGCTGAGCTCGCCGACCATCTCATGGCTCTGGACGATGTTATGCAGCTGCTCGAATTGATTTTGCTTGAATTTGACGAGGCGGAGGCCGTCCCCGAGCATATCGGAGTGAATATAATCGATGAAGGCTTTCTGAGTCAGCACGGTTGAGGAAGCGTTTGCAAGAACGTCCAGCCGGCTGCGCAATTGCTCGTTCAGCCGGGCGACATGGCTGGAGCCTGCGGCCATCGCTTCCTTATAGAGCTGAGTCTCCTGCGTGCGGATAAAGAGAAAGGAGACCAGGATGGCCGGGACCGCGATCGCCAGGCTGAAGGCCAGAATCAGCTTATGGGAGATGCGGGAATTGCGGTACAGCTTTCTTAATCTAGCGAGCATGTCTCTCATTCGGATGCCCCCCCACCTCCGTAATATACCATATTTGGCAAATCGACCGGAAGGAGGGAAGCCCAAAGGAGAAGCGGGAGGAAAGCCGATGGAAAGCCGATGGAAAACCGACGGAAAGTCGACGGAAAGCCGACGGAAAGCCGACAATACCGGCCGCCCTTGAGAGGGCGGTTCCGGTATCGTTCATTGCCGCGCTGTTCTTCTGCCGTTTACTCCGCCATCTTCGCTTTGCGGGCATCCAGCTCGGCCTGGCGATAGGCGACGACTTGGTCGAAGCCGTAGCTGTCGCGACGCTCGAGGAAGCCGTTCCAAATCTTATCGAAAGCCGCTTCGTCCTTGGCGGTAATGAGCTCCGGCAGTACTTCCTCCCAATTCTGCGAGATGCGGGACCAGGCGACCGCCACGTCGGAATCGCCCAGCGGATCGAGGCCCTTGTAGATGCCGCTGTCGATATCGGCCTGCGCGTTGGCGAAGTCCTCCATCTGCTTGATGACGGGAGCCTTCTCCGGTCTCCACTGGTTGACGATAACGGGGTTGCGCATCATCCAGTAGGTGTCCAGCACGCCGTAGTCCTTTTCCAGCTTCGCGATGTCGGTCTCGAGCAATTGAACCAGATCGGCCTTCAACTGAGGCTTGCCGTCCACCGTATCCCACGTCTCGCCTTCCTTGCCGAGGAACAGATCCTTCTGTCCTTCTTCGCTGGCCAGGTAGGAGAGGAAGCGGATGGCGCGCTCCGGATGCTTGGTCGACTTGCTGATCATCGTCACCATCCAGCCGTCCATGTTGCCGGGGAACAGCTTCGCGCTGTCGCCACCCGCGTTCTGCGGTCCGTCCACCGCGATGTAATAGGATTCCGGGTTCGCGCTCGCGGCCAGCATCGGGTTGACGGCGGTCATGCCGGTCCATTCGCGAATCATCATAAAATAACGGGCGTTGTTCGTTTTCTCCTCGACTTGAGTATCGGAATCCACCAGGAAATCGACGTTGATCAGCTTTCGCTCGTAGGCGGTGCGGAACGTCTTGAGCCACTTGATATAATCCGGATCGGTCATGCGGTCGTACACCTTGCCGTCCTTCTCGAACGGAATGGCCAGCAGGTTCTGCAGATACTCGGTCATCCCGTAGGGAACGTTCCCTTGGGCGAAGAACGGACTCATCGTCTGGCCCTTGTATTTGGAATAGTTGTCTTTCAGCAGCTGCAGCGCTCCGAGGAAGCCTTCCGGCGTGCTCAGGTCCGGCCTGCCCATCTCTTCATACAGATCCTTGCGGACCAGGAACGTTTGGTTGGCAGCGGTCATGCCGGTCTCATGCATCAGATTCGGGCTGTAGGAATCGTTCGGAACTCCGTACGTGTTGCCGTTAGGCTGCTTATACCACTTCAGCGTGCCGTCGCCCGCCACCTTGTAGAAGTAGGGATCGTACTGGTCGGCCAATTGGTTCAACGCGTACACGTGGTCGCCTTCCCACAGCTTCTTGACGGCGGTTTCCCACGAGCCCATGGAGATCAGGTCCGGCAGCTGCCCGGAGGTCATCATCAGGGTCATTTGCTCGTTCGCTTCGCCGGAGGGAACCTCGATCTTGACGCTCACGCCGGTCTTCTCCGTGACGTATTTGGAGGTCAGGCTCTCCCCCCAATTGTGGGCGTACCAGTTGGCGCCGACGAACCAGGTCAATTCGACCGGGCTCGTATCAAGCTTCCAGGCGGGTTCGTCCGGGTTCGGCGCGGCTTCGCCCGAGGACGATGGGGTGCTGCTCTCCGTAGGCTGCGAAGATGAGGACGGAGACGAGGACGGAGCGGTTTCGTTGTTGCCGGAGTTCGTGCAGGCGGCCAGGCTCAGCATTAAGCAGGCGGCGAGAATGAAGGCGGATCTGGGTTTGACGAGCTTGCGCTTCATGATAGGTTCATCCTTTCGTATCTTTTCATTATAAGGGTCACCCTTTGATAGCGCCGATCATGACTCCCTTGACGAGATAGCGCTGAATAAAGGGGTAGAACACGAGAATGGGAGCCGTGGCGACCATCATGGAAGCGAACTTGATGGAGTTGCCGGGCAGCCGGGCTCCGAACTGGGCCATCGCCTGCTGCTGCATGAAGGACATGGAGTTCTCCGCGACGATTTTGTACAGCATGGTCTGAAGGGGAAGCAGGTCCTGCGAGCGGATGTAGATAATGCCCTGGTAATAATCGTTCCAATGATAGACGGCGGAAAATAACGCGATGGTCGCGAGGACGGCCATGCTGTTGGGCAAGACGATCCGGAACAGGACGCCGTAGTCCGACGCGCCGTCTACCTTCGCGGATTCCTCGAGCCCGTCGGGAATCGTGCGGAAGAAGCTCATGAAGATGACCATGTTGAAGAAGGTGTACATGGCGGGGAGGATAAACACCCAGAAATTATCGTACAGGCCCAGCTTCGTCATCAGGAGGAACGTCGGGATGAGCCCGCCGGAGAACAGCATCGTGATCAAGGCGATCTTCATGTACAGCTTGCGTCCGATCAGGTGGGTTTTGCTCATGCCGTAAGCCACGATAGCGGTAAACAGCACGTGCGCCGCGGTCCCTATCACGGTGCGAAGAGCGGTGACGACGAAGCCGTTCATCAGGTTCGGGTCGTTGAATACGACGCTGTAGCTGTCGAGCGATAGGTTCTTGGGGAACCAGTTGACCGTGCCGAGCAGCGCCTGCTCCGGCGAGTTGATCGAATTGATGAACACGAACCACATCGGGTACAGCGTGATGAAACAAACCGCCAGCATGAGCAGGGGATTGACGATCTCGAACGCCCCGATCCTCCTGCGGCTTCCTTGCCTTCCGCGATTGCCGTTCCTTGCCAAGTCGGAGACCTCCCTTCCTTAGAAAATGCTCTCGTTCGTTAGCTTCTTCGACGTGTAATTAGCGAGCAGCAGAAGCCCTAACGCCACGATGGAGCGGGCGAACAGGACGGCGGTCGAGAAGGAGTGACGCCCCGATACCAAGCCCATGTTGTAGATGTACAGATCGAGGCTCTCCGCCATCTTCATGTTCATGTTGTTCTTGAGCATGAAGATCTGCTCGAAGTTGCTGCCGAGAATGCCGGCGACGGCGAGAATAAACAGGATGGCGATGGTAGGCCGGATGCTCTGGACGGTGATGTGCCACATACGCTGCCAGCGATTCGCTCCATCCAGCTCAGCCGCTTCGTACAGCCCCGGGTCGATGCCCGCGATCGCGGCGATGTAGATGATGGCGCTCCAGCCCGTTTCCTTCAGCGTATCGGTGAAGTAGGTGATCCACCAGAAGTACTTGGGATCGCTGTTGTACAGAATTTCGCGATCCTGGAGGCCCAGCGCCATCATCAGCTGGTTCACGACGCCGCCCTCGCCCAGCCAGTTAAGCGCGATGCCGCCGAAGATCGTCCAGGCGATAAAGTGAGGCAGGTACGAGATCGTCTGCACCGTGCGCTTAAATCGAAGATTCCGTATCTCGTTCAGCAGCAAGGCGAACAGGATGGGAATGGGAAACCCGAGCAGGAGCTTGATGCTGCTCATCCCGAGCGTGTTGCGGATCGAACGCCAGAACCGGTCGTCCGACAGGAATTCCTCGAAGTGCTTGAATCCCACGAAGGGCGATTCCAGCATGGGCCTGGCGATGCTGTAGTCCATGAAGCCGATCATCAGCCAGAACATCGGAATATAACAGAAGATAAACATCCAGATGATCCCCGGAATCACCATGCTTTGCAGCTGCCACTGCCTCGTTAGCGCTTTCATGGGTCCGGGCTTGCGTTCGAACATGGTCGGCGCCCCCTTCCCTCTCATCCTAAAAAAACAGACATCGAAAAAAAAGGCCACGATTATCGACCCTATCCCATTTTTTTGGATTCGTTTGACCGGGCGCGAAAAAAACGTATTCTGGGGTTAAACGAGAGGAGAGTGCAGGGGATGAACAAGCTGGTTTGGGAGCAGGATTTTACTAAGGGGACTAAGGAATTGAGCTCATGGAACATCCGCCAAGGCAACGACTTGCTGGACAACGACGGCAACCCGATCGACCCGGGGTGGGGGAACGGGGAGCGGCAGTTCTATACGGGGAATCCCGGCAACCTGTATATCGACGAATCGGGACTGAATCTATGCGCCCGACTCGAGCGGGTACAGTCGGAGGACGGCCGGGAGTTCGCGTATACGTCCGCCCGGATCGACACGCGAGACCGGTTCTCCTTCCGCTACGGCAAGCTGGTCGTGCGCGCCAAGCTGCCGATCGGACAGGGCCTGTGGCCCGCGATCTGGCTGATGCCGCAGGATCAGGCGTACGGCCCATGGCCGGCTTCCGGCGAGATCGATATCATGGAAGCCAGGGGCCGCCTTCCGCGTGAAGTGTCCGGGGCCCTTCATTACGGGAAGGATTGGGACCATAAGGTCACCGTCGATTATTCCTACTCGCTGCCGGACGAGGGCACCATAGGCGAGTTCCATGATTATGCGCTGGATTGGGAGGAGGGCGCCATTCGGTGGCTGGTCGACGGGCATTGCTATGCCGAACGTTCTCTGCAGCCGGGCGTGACGCCGTTCGACCAGTCCTTCTACGTGGTGCTCAACCTTGCCGTCGGCGGCTGGTTCGATCGCGTCGAGGTGGATGAATCCTCATTGCCGGCCGTCATGACGGTTTCGGGCATTTGGCTGTACGAATAATTATTAGGCCGATGCGATCGCCGATAGGCGCGGAGTTCATATTGAGTTCAAAAAACTCGTATATGCTAGTCCCAACCATTTCGGAAGGGAGTGATCCGATGAACGCTTGCATCGACGTTCGAAGAGCCATTCTTTATGTCGGAACCGCCTTGGCCCTGTATGCCGTTCTCACTCTGGGATTTGGGCATTAATAGGAGTTGAGGGGTCATAGCCACGAAGTGACCCACGGCGCCGCCAGCAGAGTGACGAATGCCGTCACCATCATGGCGATGGCGGCGATCGAGCCGGTCGCGTCGTCGTATTCGAGAGCCTTGCTGACGCCGGAGGAGTGGGAGCTGGTGCCGAACAGCACTCCTCTCGCGAGCGGGGTCCGAATTCGGAACGCCTTCACGACAAGCGGACCCATGATCATGCTCATGATGCCGGTGACGAGCGTGGCGACCGCCGTGATCGTCGGCAGTCCGCCGATGTGCGAGGAGATGGACATCGCGATCGGCGTCGTCGCGGAGCGGGGCGCCAGGCTGTCGGCGATCGGGGCGGAGAGGCCGAACAGCCGGGACAAGCCGACGGTCGTCAGGACGGCCGCGACCGCACCGAAGCAGACGCTGACGATGATGGCTCCCGCGTTGCGCTTCATCTCTTTGACATGCTTGTATAAAGTGACCGCCAGCGCGATCGTAGCGGGTCCCACGAGATCGGAGAGCAAGCCGGCTCCTCGTTCGTATGTCGGATACGGCACTTTGAGAAGCGCGATGGCGACAAGAAGGACCGCGGGAGTTACGATAAGCGGCGTCAGATAGATTCGGGTGTATTTGCGGTATAATCTTTTGGATAGCAAATAGACAGCAATAGTGCAGACGAGCCAGAAGACGGATGCGATCATGGCCGTTCGCTCCTTTGCTTGGCGGAGAACCATTGCCCCATCAAGCCGGAACAGAGCATGACGGCGAACGTGCTGCACAGAATAACGATTGCGATGGCGACGCCTTGGTGCACGACCAGGCTCTTATAATTGACGATGCCGACCGTGGCCGGAATAAAAAACAGCAGCATCTCCGCGAGCAGCCATTTCGAGCCGAGCTCGATCCAATCGAGTTTGATCACCTTCAGTTCCAGCAGCGCGAACAGAACCAGAATGCCGAGGATCGTCCCGGGAATCGGCAGGTTCAGCCACTTCGCGATCGCGTCCGCTCCCTTGGAAAGCAGGATAAAGAACGCGACCTGGATGACGGTGGCGAACAACGCTTTGACTTTCATGCTTACGATCCCCTTTCTTGTGTATTTTCAGTATACAGAGCTCATTTTCATAGGTAAAATGAATATATCGAATGATTTACATTCCAATTGTCTATGATTTGAGCGAGAGAGAGGAGGCTGGAGCTGTGGAGATCCGTCATTTGCAGTACGTAACGGAGATCGTTCGGCACGGCAGCTTCACGAAGGCCGCCGAGGCGCTGCATATTACCCAGCCGACCATCAGCAAGATGGTTCGCAATCTGGAGGACGAGCTCGGCGCGGAAGTGTTCGCAAGGGACGGGAAGCAAGCGAAGCTGACGGCCGCCGGAGAAGCGATCGTCCGCTATGCCGAGCCGATTTTACAATTGTTCGGGCAGCTCAAGACGGAGATCGACGATCTTACGTACCTCCACAGCGGAAGCATCCGGATCGGGCTGCCTCCGATGGCGGGCTCGCATTTTTTTCCCAAGGTCATCAAGAACTTTCAGGAGCGTTACCCGGGAATTGCGCTAAAGCTCGTGGAAGATGGGGCTGCTCGGATCGAAGAGAGCATCGCGGACGGCACTCTTGACGTCGGCGTCGTGCTGTGGCCGCTTGACTCGGATGCGTTGGATTCGTTCCCTCTCGCGGAGGAGAGGCTCAAGGTCATCATGCATCCGGGCCATCGGCTTGCCGGACGGACGAGCGTCGAGTTGGCCGAGCTGGCGGAGGAGAGCTTCATCTTGTTCGTGAGCGGCTTCGCGCTTCATGACCGGATTATCTCAGAGTGCCGCTCCGTCGGGTTCGAGCCGCGCATCGTGCACGAGAGCTCGCAGTGGGACTTCATCGGCGAGATGGTCGCCGAAGGTCTCGGCATCGCGATGCTTCCGGACACGATCTGCAGGACGCTCGGGTCGGAGAAAGTCAGCGCCGTTCCCTTGATCAACCCCGTGATTCCTTGGGAGCTGGTCATGGCTTGGAGGCGAGAAGGATACCGGAGCATGGCGGCGAGGGAGTGGATCCGATTCACTCGGGAGATGTTTGCCGCTGCGTTGGAAGCATGAGAATAAGGAGTCGTAAATGGAGATGGGACCGATTTCTTGGCAGCTTACTTGGCACAGAGCCCGCCATTCCGATGGGGAGACCCTTGCCGAATTGCGGGCGCTTGTCCTGAAGGACGACTTAACCAGACTTGGAAGGTTCGATGAAGGGAAGGTCAGGCAACGTTTTCGCGATTCCTTTGATCCCGAATGCACATGGATCCTTAAAGCCGATTCTACCTTCATTGGTTGCGTAGCTTTGAAACCCAAGTCGGATGAGTATCTATTGGAGCATTTTTATATCCGCCCCGATTACCAAGGCAAAGGCATCGGGAGCCTGGTGCTGGAACGTCTTCTTGAACAAGAGGATGTAAGAGGCAAACGGGTGACATTGAATGTCCTGCAAGGGAGCCCTGCCCGGCGTCTCTATGAACGGTTTGGTTTTGAAGTGGATAGCGAGGATCCCATAGACGTTTACATGGCCAGTACGATATCTTAATTCGCCGTCCTATCATGGGACGGTTTTCTTTTTTAGGTCGAAGGGTTGCGCGTTTTCCCGGGATTTCGGTATGATGGCACCATAATCAGGAAAATCCCTTTCATCGGAGAGTGAGCTTCCGTGCCGGATTGGTCGTATCGCACGCTGTTTCGTCCCCTCCTGTTTCGATTGCCTCCCGAGAAGGCTCGAGACATTACGTTAAGAGCGTTCGGAGGGCTGGGCCGTTCCCCGTTCGGCTCGTTCGTCATCCGCACGTTCGGGCATATGGAAATGTCGTCTATGCTCGAAGGTCGGCTGGGCGGCGTTCCGATTAAATATCCGGTCGGCTTGTCCGGCAATCTGGATAGGCATGGCTATGCGGAGCGGGCTCTCGCTCAGATAGGGTTTGGCTATGCGGAGTTGGGGCCGGTCACGCCGGAGAATCGATCGGCCGGTCTTCGGATCGAACGGGACGCGGAGCGGGAGACGCTTATTTATTCGGATGCCGGAGCGAACGACGGCGTTCGGGAGATCGAGAAGAGGTTAGATAGAAGCCGTTCGAAGCTGCCGCGGTTTATCCGGCTGTTGGCTTCGAATGCCGCCTCGCCTTCGGAAGCGGGTGAAGAGTATGGGACTCTTGCCGAGAGGCTTTCTCCTTATGCGTCGGGGTGGTTCGTTGAGCTGCCTGCTTCCTGTTGGTTGAGATCGGATGAGGAATTGGCCGGTCTATGTGAGGAGATTTATCGTCAAGTGAAGAACGTTCGGGCGGATCTTCCCGTTTTACTCTGCGTGCCTTTGGACATCGGGGAATATAAGCTGGAGACGCTGCTTGGCGCCTTGAAAAACGAGGCGTGGAGCGGGATCGTCATCGACGATGTTATTCGCACGGAGCGCGGCTTCGAGATGGGCCCGGAGGGGAAGGAAGTCGCGATTCGTCTTATGGAGAAGCTTAGACTTCGTCTTATGGCGGATCAGACGATCGTCTGCAAAGCCGGCGTGCACGAGCCGCAGGATGCTCTCGACCTCATGCGCGCGGGAGCCGACTTCGTTCAGCTTCATAGCGGACTTGTTTATTCCGGGCCGGGCTTGCCGAAGCGCGTGAACGAAGCGGTTTTGTATGAGCGAATGCAGGAGTCTCCGTCGGAACGGTCGGAAGCCATGCCTTCGTTCTGGCAAAGCTGGGGATGGATGTGATCGTGGGCGGCATCATCGCTTGGCTGATCGCGGTGAGTTCGGTGCTTCTTCCGTACGATGAGGATTATCTGGGCATTCGCGGAAGCGATATTTCGGATCGTTATCCCCGCTTGCTGAACTTCATGTCCCATGACCGCATCACTCTGGCCGGAACGATGATCTCTATCGGAATAATCTATTACTTGCTAGGCAGATACGGACTCTCGAAGGGACTCCACTGGGCCAAAACGGCCGCGACCGCCTCGTGCGCCGTCGGCTTCGCGAGCTTTTTCCTCTACCTCGGCTACGGGTACTTCGATCCTCTCCACGCGACGGCGGCGGTGCTGTTGTTCCCGATGTTCCTCCTGTCGCTCCGGTCGAGAGGAGACAAGACGCTCGTCCATCCTCCCAATCTGAGGAACGATAGAGCTTGGCTTCTCGGCCAGTGGGGGCAGCTCATGATGGTCGTGCTCGGCTTCGCCTTCGCGATAGGAGGGCTCGTCATCTCGGGTGTCGGCATCACCGGCGTCTTCGTCCGGACCGATCTTGCCTATCTGTGCATAGGAACGGATGAGATCCGCAGCTTTAACGATCGACTGATCTCTGCCATCGCGCACGATCGGGCAGGCTTCGGAGGCGCGCTCTTCTGCGACGCCATCGCCATCCTCGGCACCGCCCTCTGGGGCATCCGCCAGAACGAGCGATGGATTTGGTGGCTATTCCTGCTTGGCGGAATTCCAGGCTTCTGGGGCGCCTTCAGCGTACACGCCATGATCGGCTACACGGACTTCGTGCACCTTCTTCCGGCCTATTTCGCGTTTGCTGTTTATATCGCGGGGCTGGTTCTGCTGTATCCTTATTTGATGGGCAGGAGCAGGAAGATTGTGGCTGATAAGAGGGTAAGCATTGAGGATTCGCGAAAGTTGTAGATGTTGTGAGGATTTACGAAGTTCGTGGAAAAGATGTTATGTGAAATTGATGTGGAGTGAAATAATGAAAAAATATCAAATTCGATTCTTCTTTGAGTATGGTGGTGGCTGTCTTTGGGGAGTAGATGAAAGAACTAAAGAGAAATTCGGATACTATATTAACCCGGAGGATCTACCTCTTTCAAAGGAAACAATAGATCTAATAAATGAACTAGAAATTAAATATCAAACCTCATTAGATTGGGAGTATCCTCCTAATCCTAGTCCCTGGAGTAAACAAGAGATTATATTATTTAAGACCAATTTAGAGACATTGATAATGAAAATAAAGAATGAATTAATAGAAGAGTTTGAAGTACATAATGAACTGAATTTTGAGGGTATATTCGGAGAGGACATCAACTTCACATAACATCATATCCACGCATCGGAGCCTTGCGGCTCCTCGGTCCTCGAGAAGCGATAGGCATGGGAGTTGAATCAGCGGACACATCCGCACCGACTAACCGCATCGCGGCCGGCTGCTGGTGCAGCCTTAAGTCGGTGGGACGTCGTGGATACAGGAACGTTACGCGAAATTCTCGAGAACTGGTTAAAGACCTAAAGACTATTGCGTTGCCGCGGTTATTATAACACTGGTTTTTCACTTCGATGAGATTACGCTTAATTACGAGAGTAAGTAACTCTGCGGAGCATGATAAAGGTCTGACTATGAGAGTAGTTCAGAGAAGCGTGATAAAGATCCGACTATGAGAGTAGCTCAGGGAAGTATGGTAAAGATCCGACTATGAGAGTAACTCAGGGAAGCATGGTAAAGATCCGACTATGAAAGTAGCCCTGGGAAGTATGATTAAGGTCCGACTATGAGAGCGGCTCATGGAAGCATGATGAAAAGGTCCGACTTTGAGAGCAACTCAGGGAAGCATGATGATAACGGATTGAGTGTCTCGATGGAGTAGATCGATTGCTTCGCGTTATAAAGAGCAGAGGGTATATCAAGAGGTCGAGAACTATCGCGTAACACCGTATTCACGCAGCGGGCCTGACGGCCCTTGGTCCGGCAGAAGAAGAACGATGTCGTTTCGAAGAAGTAATTGTCAGTAACAGGAAGCAGACTCAGCCGGACACACCTGCACCACCTAACCGCATCGCGGCCGGGACTTCGTCCCTTAAGGTGGTGAGGCGTCGTGAATACAATAACGTTATGTGACATTCATGAAAAGTACTTATTAAAAACTATGGAGGTAATTTCTGTGAGTATTATTGATAACATTAAATCTGTAGCGAGCGTTATTCAGAAAGCAGACAACATTGAACTCTATCGAAAGATTCTTGACTTGCAATATGAAGCTATGGAATTAGTTCAACAAAACAATGAATTGAGGAATCAGATTATGGAGTTGAGAGGAAAATTATCGACTCAGGAGAATTTGGTGTTCAGAAATAATCAATATTGGAAAGTACTTGAGGGTGATAAACAAGATGGACCTTATTGCTCTAAATGCTGGGATGTAGATAATAAACTTGTTAGACATAACGTTCTAAACAACGGTTATGTAACTTGTCCAAATTGTCAAATGACAGTAGATGATGAAAACTATAGAGGCCAACGACAAAATGAAGAAGACAGCTATAGAGATTGGATAAATTATTAGAAGAATATTCGAGGAAGTCATGAACGTCACATAACATCATATCCACGCTTCAGAGCCTGACGGCTCTTCGGTCCGCCCGAAGGGGAATCGCAAGGAAGTGGAATCAGGCGGACACATCCGCACCGACTAAGCGCATCGCGCCCGGCTGCATTCGCAGCCTTAAGTCGGTGGGACGTCGTGGATACAGTAACGTTACGCGAAATTCTCGAGAACTGGTTAAAGACCTAAAGACCATTGCGTTGCCGCGGTTATTATAACACTGGTTTTTCTCCGATGATACTACGTCTAACTACGAGAGTAAGTAACTCATAGAAGCATGATAAAGGTCTGACTATGAGAGTAGTTCAGAGAAGTATGATAAAGATCCGACTATCAGAGTAGCCCAGAGAAGTATGATAAAGATTCGACTATGAGAGTAGCCCAGGGTGCCAAGGAGCATGATAAAGGACGGACTATGTGAGTAGCTCTAGGAAGCATGATAAAGATCCGACTATGAGAGTCGTTCAGGGAAGCATGATAAAGGTCCGACTGTGAGAGTAGCTCTGGGAAGCATGATGATAACGGATTGAGTGTCTCGATGGAGTTGATCGATTGCTTCGCGTTATAAAGATCAGAGGGTATATCAAGAGGTCGAGAACTATCGCGTAACACCGTATTCACGCAGCGGGCCTGACGGCCCTTGGTCCGGCAGAAGGAGAACGAAGTCGATTCGGAGAAGTAAATGTCAGTAACAGGAAGCAGACTCAGCCGGACACACCTGCACCACCTAACCGCATCGCGGCCGGGACTTCGTCCCTTAAGGTGGTGAGGCGTCGTGAATACAATAACGTTATAAGAAATCGGCGAATACCAAACAAGACGTAATTTCCAATGCAAGGAGGGTATCCTCATAAAATTCATTTCAGATAACACATTAAACCATATATCATTGCATGATTGTGTGGTTGAAACCATTTTGATAGATGGACAGGATTTGTCCTTAGGCTTTGAGCACATAGATGTTTTATCTGATCATCCTCTTAACAGCACTGGTAAAGCTATGTATACAGGAAAGGCAATGATTACATTTATAGATCATGAAATAGTGGAATCATTTTTATATGATACTACAGGAATAAAAGGCAAAAGTAGAATTGATGTTGAAGAAGATGCACAGAAGAAAGAACTTCAAATTTCGGAATTATTACTTGATTTTGAAGTGCTGAAGGAAGAACAATTACAGAAGACCGATAATTACTTTGTCCATAGATTTGATGGAATATTGTCTCGTAAATATAATGCTGATTTTGGCTACTGTACCCTCAAGTATAAGAGTTTGATTATTGAATGGGACGAACTAATAGATAGAGCATGGTTTGAAGAAAGATGAATTTGGAAGTAGTTCAAAGAAGTCGCCGACATCTTATAACATCATATCCACGCTTCGGAGCCTGACGGCTCCTCGGTCCGCCCGAAGGGGATGGCAGGGAAGTGGAATCAGGCGTACACATCCGCACCGACTAACCGCATCGCGGCCGGCTGCTGTCGCAGCCTTAAGTCAGTGGGACGTCGTGGATACAGTAACGTTATGCGAAATCTATTTGAAGGGACAAAAACAATGACAGAGGATTTAAAGGATAATATCTTAAAAGAATTACTAAAAACAGGGTATCCATTCGAATTACAAGTATCAAATTTTTTTAGTAAAAACTCATGGTCTTTAGATCATAATAGTTATTTTATTGATAAAGATGAAAATAAAGGGAGAGAAATTGATTTAATTGCAGGAATTCACCGAAAAAATTCAGGAGAAAAACATTATATTGAACTTAATTGGAAATTGTTAATAGAGATAAAACAATCAAATGATAAACCGTGGGTTGTTTTTTCTACTCGGCCTAGTAGTTTTGAGAAAATGCTTGCATTCCCAAAAATCAAGAATTACAGTGGGTTCTCTGCTCCCTATAATAAAATACATGGGATATTTAATAGCTTTGGTACGAAATTGGGAACAAGAATAGGTCGATCTTATTATGAAGCTATGGCTGGAAATAACAAACGAGATGATATATATAAAGCACTTTCAGGGGTAGTAAAGGCGACTAGTTTTGTAGCCGAATCACGTGAAAAAGACTTGTCATCTGATAGATTATTTTATTACTACGAACCTATTATTATTTTCAACGGAAAGCTATTCGAAGCATATTTAAATGATGAAGAGGCTATTGAAGTTACTCAAGTTGATTATATGCAAGTGTCATTCAACTATCTTTCACCGAATTATGATAAAGGGAGATATATCGTACAAATTGTAACAACTGATTACTTGTCGAAATTTCTAGAAGAAACCGAGTTAAAAGTAAATAACATTTATGACAGATTGAAGAAATTAGAAGAAGAACATATATCTGAGGAGGTTTCAATGAAGAAATAGACTTCGCATAACACCATATCCACGCATCGGAGCTTGACGGCTCCTCGGTCCGCGAGAAGCGATCAGCAGAGATGTGGATTCAGCGGACACATCCGCACCGACTAAGCGTATCGCGCCCGGCTGCATTCGCAGCCTTAAGTCGGTGGGACGTCGTGGATACACGAACGTTAGACGAAATACAGGAATGACTATGAAAGGACAAGTGACATGAAAAATACATATATTCAACCTGAAACATTTATCAAGCTTAAAGAACTTGATCGAGCATTAATAAATGAAACGAAGAATTCATTATATGATTTCATTGGTATTAATTTGAGATTCAATGGATTCAAATATGATGAGATAACGCCTGACGATTGCATAGTATTTGCTTCAACTGGTACCGATGGTGATCACTTTGCTTTTGATACAAAAGAAGGAACAATTGATAATTTAGAAGAGGCACCTATTTTGTTTATCCAACCTACGGATTCAGAAACTCCTGTAAAATTAGTAGCTAAAAATATTAAAGATTTATTTTCAATCTTTCTTAAACTTAAAGAGTTCTATGTCTTAGAAAGATTTGATTGGTATGAAAGTGAAGAAGATTATATAAATGATTACAATACCAACTATAAAGAAGATATAGAAGAGCGAAATAAAGAGTTGAATTACATATCAAATCGATTAACTCAAGAATTAAATATTTCTGAAATAGATAACGTATTTACATATATTAAAGAAATTCGAGAACGGTAATATTTGGTGGTATTTCAGGGAGTCCTGTACTTCGTCTAACATCATATCCACGCATCGGAGCCTGGCGGCTCCTCGGTCCGCGGGAAGTAATCGGCAGGGAAGTGAAATCAGCGGACATATCCGCACCGACTAACCGCATCGCGGCCGGCTCCTGACGGAGCCTTAAGTCGGTGGGACGTCGTGGATACAGTAACGTTATACGAAACACCTATAAATCTGTATAAGGAGCTATTATGTCATGGACGCAACAGTTCTTGAACAACTTAGTGAATTTATTTGTGGAGATAATAAAGAATTCGCTCCAGTTTACAGGTCGGGATCTGAAATCTCTAGGTTCTTACAAAGAGCTGGAATTAGTGGGTATGTTCATGATGGTTCTACCAGGAAGTGGTGGACTCTTAATGTTCTAAATGTAATTTCAGAATACGAGATTAATTTAGTAATTAGTAGATTAGCTTCACCTAAAGAGTATCAAGGTAACCACAAACAGGTTAATCTAGCATTGAAGTCTTTGAATCAAATATTATCAATGGAAGGAATATATATTGAATTGAATGGTATAGTTCCAGAAATTAAGAAAGGTTCTATACAATTTAAGATGGAAGAACCAAATGAAAAAGAACTTAAATCACTGCCCCCACCGGATTTCTTTAATTTAGAAATCGAGAATAATTTAGCAGAGCTTCTGAGTAATAGATGGGAAGAAGCAGATAAATGTATAAAGGCACAAGCATATTTATCTGGAATTATTATCATGGGTAGTTTGCTTGAAGGGTTATTTTTAACTGTATTGCAGAGATTTCCGCAACAAGCTAACCAATCTACTTCAGCACCTAAAGATCGGAATGGTAACACTAAGAAATTTTATGATTGGTCATTAAGTGAAATGATCGATGTAGGACATTCTGAGGGATGGATTGATTTGGATGTAAAACATTTTTCACATGCACTTAGAATTTTTAGAAATTTAATTCATCCATATGAACAAATGGTTAGACAAGTAAAACCAGATGAAGATACAAGTAATATATGTTGGCTAGTTGTTCAAGCAGCTGTAAATGATTTGGCTAGGGTATTACAGAGAAGATAGGTGCTTCGTATAACATTATATTCACGCTTCGGAACCTGACGGTTCCTCGGTCCGCCCGAGGAGAACTGGCAGGGAGTAGAATCAGGCGGACACATCCGCACCGACTAACCGCATCGCGGACGGCTGCTGGCGCAGCCTTAAGTCGGTGGGACGTCGTGAATACAGTAACGTTATATGTAATACCGGCAGAGCTAAATTGGAAGTTGGGCTAGGAAGATGTTAAGTACTTTTATGTTTTGGTGTATACTGTGAAGTAAAGAAATGGAGGCGATTGTATGAGCCTAGAGGAGAAGTTGATTAAGGACTTTTTGTCATTACCACAAGAAAAACAAATTGAGGTAATTGATTTTATTGAGTTCCTCAAATCAAAAAATACACCTAAAATTGAGTCCATGATGGATGATATTATTAATGATAATATAGAAGCACTTAGAGAACTGGCAAAATGAATACAATCACAATAAGTCAACTTCTGATTTATCATCGAAAGATAATCGAAGCTACTGGTGGGTCAGATGGAGTAAGAGACCAAGGCTTATTAGAAAGTGCTCTTGGAAAAGCAGAAATAACATTTGATGGACAAGAACTATATCCAGGTTTAACAAGAAAGATCTCTGTTATCACATATTCATTGATTAAAAATCATGGATTTGTAGATGGGAATAAGCGAATCGGAGTTGCAGTTATGTTGTTATTGCTCCGAACTAATGGGATTAAAATAAGATTCAGTCAAGAGGAATTGGTTCAATTAGGACTAAGAACAGCTGAAGGGAAATTAAATGAACAAGATATTGAAGACTGGATTGTAAGACATCGGGAATAGAACCTCGATGTCTTTTTAGATATATTTGTAGCTGATTCTAAGAAAGCCGATACAACAGATAACATTATGGAAACGATGATTTCAGAGATAAAGGTCTACGACACAAGTGGAATATTCGATATATTTACAAACCAATCGACTACAAATATCCAATTGATGTATTTGTTAATGAGTTTGAAAGAAGGTTTAAAAATCAGAATTAGAGAACTCGAAGAAGACACTGGTATCAACTAACAACATATTCACGCATCAGATCGTGGTAGCTCCTTGGTCCCGGTGGGATTGTAGCAGAGAAAGGAAAAAACAAATCAAGATCCACGTTCATGGACAGTAACGATTTCGAGTGATATTGAATTGAATTTTATAATTAATGTTGGGGGTTCTTTTGGTTTATTTGAGCCTGAAATGAATGTATGGTCGACTGAAAAAATTAATCTTGATAACCACGAAATTCAGAACTTAAGAAACCAATGGATAACTTATTGGAACTAGAGCCATATAAAAAAGACAAGTGAAAAGCCGATATTCTTAGGATTCCCAAATTTTGATGCACTTGATTCGGAATTAAGCAAGGCATGTTATAAGGTTTGGAATTCGTTTCTAGACTGGTGGAATATGCCTGCTGGCGGACAGCATGCTATGTCATATTGGGAAGAAAAACCTAAAGTATTACAGTTTGTTAAGGAGTTTGAAAATGAAGTTGGAAGACGAATAAAAACTTTTCATTTGAGAATCGATTTAGTGTACGCAGGGATGAATAGATTTAAGGAATGCTATTAGCCTGATGTCGTGGATAGAGATACAGAAACGAAATAGGAAATCAGAACAAGAAAAACTTTTTTTAGGAGGACTAATGAATAGCATATTCGAACCCTATCATACAAACGAAATTATTATTCGTATCAAACAAGTCCACGATTCCAAATATCATGATTGTAGATGAAAGAGATTTTAATGTGGAAAAAGAAAAACTAATTCGAAAAATAACCACGTTTCAAATTAATGGACCCGAGAAATGTACAACCCAACCGCATCCTTTTTTCGGCAAATTTTCTCCAGAAGAATGGAGGAAGGGCATATATAAACATCTAGACCATCATTTAAGACAGTTTGGCGTTTAGCTAATAGATGTATAGGGGATATTCATGAGAAAACTGCTATCTCTCGTTTTATTACTCCTCATTACTGCATGTAACAAAGAAGAAAAACCGCAATTGAATTTTTTCGATACGAAGGAGCAAGCCATTCAACATTATGCTGCTAAGGAATCATACGTAAATGAATCTTTTCTGGAATTAGTCTTGGACTCGGACGAGACAATCGTTCTGATTCGACAGTCGAAAGATGTTTACTCTTTAGGTGAGTTAGCAGAGTCGAACGGGAAGTTTTCCTTTACAAGAATTTCAGCCTGGTTTGACATTGGGAATACGACGGGAGCTATGTTCAACATCAAGACGGTCAAAGGCGGCAACGAGTACACCATCAAACTATCCAAAGAACTGCAAGATCTCCAATCGATATATAGCGAAGATTACGGAATTTATATGACGGTAGTCGAAGGAGAAAGAGTTTATGAGGATATTAACGCAATTAATGCGATAAGGTCCATCGAAAAGATAGGGGAGTAGAATGAAGAAAATAGCAATCTTTGCATCGTTCTTTTTATTGGTTTTATTCGTCTTTCTGATTGTAAAAGCGGAAGAACACGATGGATTTAAAATCACAATCCATAATAAAGTCGATAAAGAAATCGATAACCTTATCATTGATTATCCAGGTGGACCTACGGTCGTGGATATGAAATCGAAGTCCAAGAAAACGATTAAGATACGTCCTGAAAACTTTGGCGAGGCGAGCATTAACCTTATCTATGAAGCAAATCAAAGAAAACAATCGGAAATTATTATCGGATACATCGAACGCGGCTATTCCGGGAAAGCAAATATCGATATCGAATCCATTCATGAAAACGGCGAGTTGAACCTGAGCATAAGGGAAAAGGTTAATTTATATTAAAGATTTTGTTCCCTCTAAAGCCGTCTGGAACTTTACTCCAATTTCCAACGTCTAACAATTAAGGTTATTACCGAAATTGTTGGATGAAGGAGAATCGAAGTAATGGGAAAAGGCTGGGGACCAACGCTGCTTGTCGTCGTATTCGCTATGATGTTTGCCGGGTGTACGGAGCAGTCGAACGAAGCCGAACAAACGCCGCATGCGTCTGCAACTATCGAAGTAGAAGTAAGTCATACGCCTGAGCCAGAAGCTCAAGAGCCGGAAACGGAGGATTTTTCGGTTGTGGTCGGAGACGCCGTTAAGTTGGAAACCACGATGGAGCACGAGACGGCGATATTCGATGGAACGGAATACACGATCGAACCCTATGGGGTGACTTTCGCGGTACGAACGAGTATGGGCGAACCTGCGATAGAGGGCAAGAAAGCCGTCTTTACGAAAGACTTGTCGGGAGAAGCAATGTTATCATATAAAGTGATAGAGGATTCGACTTTGGACGATGCAGTAGCCCAGGAGATACAGGACCACGAGGACTCTTTTTTCGGTGAGTTTGTCGAGACTACTTCGCTTGGCGGCTTAAGAGGCAAACACAATCAATTTAATGACGATTCTGTTTTCTCCGGAGTTATTTTCTATGAGTTTGATCGGCATGTGCTTCGGATCGAGTATCGAAGTCCGATCAATGCCGTAGACGCGATGGTTCGAATCGTCAATGAAACGATGGATTCGGTGAGGGCATGACAACGCAATAGTTGCGGGGAGGAACGAAACATGCGGGCTACCGAGGATGTACTCCGAGTTTGGAGCAGATTCAACGATTTTCCCATGGAGACCTTAACGAAAGCTTGGTACAGCACGATCGATTCCGCAAGAAAACAAAGAACCGTCGACTTAATGAAAGAACATCGGGAGAAATACGGAACGTCGGGCAATTGTTTTGATTTGGCCATCTGGCTGATCGATGAGTTTAAGCGGGAAAAACTCGATAGTTACGCGGTACTAACTCCGGACTCGCATGTTGCGGTGGTCGTTAGGAATGGCGAAGGAAATAAATACCTCTGCGAGCTTGGGGACCAATGGATCGAGCCCATCCTGATGGATAAGGAGCATGAAGATTATTCCGAGGAATACTTGAAAGGCTTTTTCCCTGGTGCGGATATAAAGCTTAACGTCCATCCGAATAAGCTCATGGTTGCTTATCGAAGACTGAACGGTAAAGAATCTCGCCAAGAATTTAGGTTGAACCCGGTTAGAGGACAAGAACTAATGGAAGCCGGGCAGAAAACTCAGCGGATTTTTTATAGTCCTCTCGTTGAGAAACGGATTTTCCAAGGGAATCAAGTTCTGCATTGGGAGTTCGATAACTATTCAAGCATGATAAGCTCAAACGAGGGCTTGAAGGTTGAAAATCCGCTGAGCAGCATAGAAGAATGGGCCGATCGAATACAGAAAGCGAGCGGAATCGATAAGGAGATCGTAAAGATAGCTCTTGAGGTATACTCTGGGGAGAGTTCAAAGGAGACCTGATGAAAAGGAAGAAATGGTTTCTTGCTCTCTCTTTAGACGCTTCAGAGCGACTTGGTTCAATTGGAAGGCGCGATCAGTTATCAGATCGAGAAGATATTCAACATTTACGGGTTTTCCAAATACAAATTTGGATAATGCGGAAATCAATGAACTTATCGAATTAAGGGATGATCTACGGTCAGCTGGATGGGGACTGAATATCGGGTACAGCATCGACTGGGATAGTTTGTCGGAGAAGATACATGCTTTAGTTAGCAACCGATAGAAGGGATAAAGCTTGGAGAAAAGAACAACCGTTTACTTGGTAAGGCATGCGGAATCCCCCTATGTAGAAGGCCAAGAGCGATCCAGAGGCCTATCCGGCAAAGGGGCGGAAGATGCTTTGAAGGTAGGCTCCCTTTTGCGGAATGAGAATATAGACATCTTCGTATCGAGTCCCTATGAACGAGCGATCCAGACGATAAAGGATGCTGCCGGGGAGAAGGAGATTCTTCTATTCGAAGACCTGAGAGAGAGAAGCATCGGGATCATTCCCGATCGGCTCTTTAGAGAAGCGAAATTCAAGGTTTACCAGGATTTCGATTTCGCTTTCCCGGAAGGAGAATCCTCCTTGGCCGCACAACAGAGGGCGATTCAGTCCTTCCTTGGCATTCTACGGAATTATGAAGGACAGAAGATAGCCATCGGCACTCACGGAGATATCATGACGTTGATCTTGAATTTCTTCGATAAGTCCTATCGCTATGACTTCTGGAAATCGACATCGATGCCGGACGTTAATAAACTGGAATTCGAAAACTCTAAATTGGTTACTGTGGTGAGATTGTGGGAGGAATGAGGCGGTAAGTAGGTCAACGGCATTTTCTAACGGAAATGGCGAACCCTTATTCGGTCTCGTAAGCCCAATTTCAGGTTTAACGGAAATGAGCGACCCTTAGATAGAGAACTGGGTGGATAAACAGGGTTTTTGTGCTTTTAAAGGTCGCTCATTTCCGTTAGAGTTGAAAATAGTCATTTTGTTGCGTTTAAGGTGCTGTGATGTCCGTTAGAGCTGCCGAGTGCTTCAAGACACCTTGCAAAGCTTCGCGCCGAACGCAAACGGGTACCATAAATAGTTGGTACTATTCCAGATTAATAGCCGGATTCCTTGCCTCGCCCTATCGATGGTCGGTCTGGGGATCCTATTTGCAGAGTCTCTATTCGACGAGTCTTTGGGCGATTGGTTCGGCATGTATCTATTCTTTGTCGGTGCAGCGGTTCTAATTAGCGTTTATGTGATTAGTTGTTCTTCGGTTCTCCTGCATAAATTACTTGCGTTGTCCGGAGTAGGAATCTCGCTTCTGCCCATAATAATCCTCATGGTAGCGACGTTAACTTATTGACGTTAAATTATTAATGAGGCATAAGAAAAGAGCTGCCCCCCGGCAGCTCTTAACTTTATCGCACGATTGGTTCTTACTTCGTTACCGCAGTGTTGCCTGCTTTAACGTCCAGGACCGCGCTGTGGATCCGGTCGAACAGATCTTCAAGCTGCGATTCTTCCATGCAGGAGAAAGCGACGCGAAGATCGGTTTGGCCGAGGGCGATCGTGCCGACGCCGTATTGGCTAAGGAGGCGCTGGCGAACGGCTTCCGCGTCAACCGTCTCTAGCTTGAGGCACATGAAGTAGCCGGAGTTGAACGGATAATAGCTCCATTCGTTGCCGTACTTGCCGCTATCGAGCAGCTCCTTCACGCGGTTGGCGCGTCCCTTCATGATCGCGAACTTCTCGGCCTTCTGAGCCTCGAACTCCGGAGACTTGAGGGCGTCGAGGACGAACGTCTGCGACGGGTGCGGGCCGCTGGAGATCGTCGCGCGAACGATGCCGAGCGTCTTCTGTTCCAGCGCGGCGAGCGTGCCGGCCGATTGGCCGCCGTACGTGATGAAGCCGACGCGGAAGCCCCAGACGTACTCTTCCTTGGTCGCTCCGTCGACCTTGATCGGAAGAATGCGCTCGTGCAGTCCGCACAGATGGCCGAACAGCGATTCCTTCAGCGAATCTTCGAAGAACAGGCCGAAGTACGCATCGTCCGTCACGGCGACGACGTTGACTCCCGCCTCGGCCGCGTCCTTGATGGCGGCTACGATCGCGCGGCCGTCCTCCGCGTTCGGCGTATAGCCGGTCGGGTTGTTCGGGAAGTTGAGCAGCACGATCGCTTTGCCCTTATCTTTCTGGGAGAGAATGGCGTCGCGCAAGCCCGCCGCGTTGAAGCGGTTCTGCTCGTTGTAGAGCGGATACTCGACCATGACCGCGCCGCGGCGAATGCCGAAGGTCAGCTCGTAGTTCTCCCAGTTCTTCTCGGGAAGCACGACCGCATCGTCGGTATCGGCGAACAGATCGGCGACGATGCTGAGTCCGTGCGTGAGAGCGTTCGTCACGATCGGAAGGCTGATCGCCTTGCCGACGACCGAAGGGTTCTCCTTCAGCATCTTGTCGCGCCATACGGTGCGCAGTTCCGGTTTGCCCGCGGGGGGCGCATATTCGTAAATGTCCTTCGGGTTGAAGGCAGACAGTTTATCCTGAATGACTTGCAGATGCATCGGCGTTCCGTTCTCGGTCGCGATCCCGATCGTCGCGTTGTACACGTTCGCCTTCGTTTTGGCTTCGGCGCTTTGGCTCAGAATACCGTCCTTAGGAAAATAAATCTGACGCCCGATACCGGAGAGCATCTCGGCGATACGCGGGTTCTCCCGCTGAATGGTGTCGTTCAGTTGCTGAGCGAGGGGGTTCATTACTGTCGCTTCCTTCCACCAGGTCATGTTATGGCGCTTTAAAGGGGCGCCGATCGTTTGGAGTTATTATACACCATCGGAGGAAGAGCGTCATCGGATTGTGGACTTTTTCACATGAAAATTTCACGGGTTTCGATAAGAGGGATGATGGGCGGCGATCTCCTCGATCGTCCTGGCGTCCCCGGGGCGGTCGCGATCGCGAAGCCCCTGCAGAACCTTGTTCAGCCGGGGCTCGGACAGGTTCTGGCCGAACTTGAACTTGCCGGCGATCTCTTCGATATCCAGCCGCATGACCGCCACGCCTCTTAAGGAAGACGCGTATTTGGGATCGCCCGCATCGATGGGAGCATGTCCCCCCTCCGGCTGCATGGAACGAAGCAGGGCGCCAAGCGCCTGAGCCTTCTCGGTTGCGTCCTCCACCTGTTCCACTCGGCCTCTCATCCGGACGGAACGGAAGAAGACGGTGGCCGGGCAGGCCAGATACGGATCGCTAAAATAGGAAGGAATGAACGCATGAGCCTCGTAAACGACGAATTCCGCCCTCGGATCGGCCGCCAGCCCCTTCATTTTCTCCCCTTGCTTGCTTCCGTGGAAGTAGGTTTTACCATCCAGATAGGCAAAATTCAGCGGAACGGCCTTGGGCCAGCCGTCCTCGCCGATAAACGTCAGCACCCCATCATGCCGTTCCGCAAGAAACCGCTCGATCTCTTCGTAGTCGGCCGCTTCGAATTCTTTTCTGCGCATGCGAATGACCCCCTAGTTGAAGTAAAATTGGTTCTAGTGTAGACCTTGGATTGACAAACAAAAAGATCCAATTATGATTAAAAACAATAGGCCATTGCGAAAGGGGGCTCCGCCGTGTTCCAAGTCCCGTACGAGTCGCGTTTGAAGGAGTGCGGCAGCAAGCACCTCGCTTTATACCTGGCGCTTCGGGAAGGAATCACGTCCGGATTGCTGGAGCCGGGAGCGAGATTGCCTTCCACTCGGCAGCTTGCCGAGCTTTATCGCCTGTCCCGCGGCAGCGTCAGCCTCGCTTACGAGATGCTGGCGGCGGAAGGATACGTGCGCACGGGAATCGGCCAGGGCACTTTCGTGTCGGGCAGGCACGGGTTGTCCGCCATTCGTCCGGCAACCGGCGAGAGGCAGGCCGAAGCGGAAGAAACGGCCGAAGCCTGCGCGCAGAAACCGATCCTATCCGCGTGGGGCGAACGGGTGGCGGGAGAAGCGGACAAGCTGTTCGGCGGGGCTGCGGCGGACTCGAATTTCAAGGGGATTTCGTTCGTTCCTCGCGGCATGGGGGAGAAGGGGTTCCCTTTCATGGAATGGAAGTCCGTCGTCTCGGCCCAATGGAGAAGGCTCGGTTCGATAGCGGACAACCACTGGGCGACGGAAGGCAGCTACCGGCTAAGGCGAGTCCTCGCGGAGAGACTGGGGAGAGAGCGGGGGATCCGCTGCGCCGCCGAGGATATCGTCATCACGGGCGGATCCATGCAGGCGATCGCGATTATTGCCCAACTGCTGCTGGAAGAAGGACGCGCGGCGGTCATGGAGAATCCGGGGTACCCGGGCATTCGCTTCGCCGTTCAGGCGACCGGAGCGTCGCTCCATCCGGCTGAAGTCGACGAAGAAGGCATCCTTCCGCGGGATTGGGACGCGCAGCTTCTCTTCGTCACGCCAACCCGCCAGTTCCCTACCGGGGCGGTGCTTCGCCTGGAGCGCCGGCTGGAGCTGCTCGAGTGGGCGGCGAGACGCGGGAGCTGGATCGTCGAGGACGATTACGACAGCGACTTCCGCTGGGGCGGGCGTCCGATCGAACCGCTGAAGTCCCTGGACGGAGAAGGAAGGGTTGTCTACGTGGGAAGCTTCTCCCGGACGATGAGATCCGAGGTCCGAATCGGCTACGCGGTGCTCCCGCAAGCGCTAAGAAACTCCTTCATCCAAGCGAAGAGGCTGTACGACCCGCACCCGGAAGGAATCGCGGAGCAGAACGCGCTGGCCGATTGGATCGCGGAAGGCGGCTACGATCGGCATTTGAGGCGAATGAGACGGATTTTCCATAAGCTGCAGGAGAGATTAAAGCGCGGGCTTGACGGATCGCTGGCGGAGCTGTTCGAGATCGTGCCTTCGGACGCGGGGCTGTCGCTCTTCGCCTATTGGAGAGGCGATGAAGCGAGCTACCGGCTTCTGCGGGAGAGGAGCCGCGAGCGGGGCGTCGCTTGGCAGGACGGCGGGAAATACCGAATATCGGATAGCGAGAACCGGCCGTCCGCGCTGTTCGGCTTCGCTCATCTGGACGAGAAAGAGATCGAGTCGGGGATCGATCGCATACGCTTGGCCGCCAGGGAGCTCGGACTTATTCCCCATGAAGATCAAGGAGGCAGCAACCATGCTTAAAGCATCGCCGGAATCTTTTTACCTACTTCCCTATTTCGCGAAGACGGTCTGCGAGCCGGGGTGGAAGTGGCAGAAGCGCGAGAAGCCGCTGCAGAACTACGACCTTTTCTACGTGTGGAGCGGGGAGGGTGAAGTGATTCTGAACGGCGCGAGCTACGAGGTCGGCAAGGGCAGCTGCTTCCTGTTCCGTCCGGGGGATCATACGAGCGCGACGCATAACCCCCAGAAGCCGCTCGTTCTAACCTATATTCACTTCGACGTGACGGAACCGGTCGAGCAAATTCCCGTGCCTTACCGCCAACTGACGGATACGATTGAATTCGAGAACCTGCTGTCCCGCTACATTCGCCTGTTCTTGGTGGAGACGTTCGCGGCGGAGGCAGAAGCGCGGCTGATCCTGAAGCAGCTGATGATTCATCTCTTGCGGGACGATCGCAACGAGCCCGTCGAGCGCAAGGCCAGCAATCAGCTGACCGAGAGCATCCACGAGGTCGCGAACTACATTCGCCAGCATCCGGGCATCCAGCATCGGGTGGACGATCTCGCCGCCCGCGCGGGACTCTCCTCCCGCTACTTCTCGATCAAGTTCAAGGAGCTTATCGGGACGTCGGTTCAGACGTATATGATCCGGACCCGCATCGAGCGGGCGCAGCATCTTCTGCTTCATGCGGGAATGAACGTGACGGAGGTGGCGGATGCTCTCGGGTACCGGGACATCTTCTTCTTCAGCAGGCAATTTAAGCAATATACGGGGAAAAGCCCTTCCGAGCTTCGATGAGGAATTGGAGCGGCGAGGTCCTGTTTATACCGATATTAAAGAACCCATTATCCCTTTGAATCAGAGCGGTCGCTTTAAAGCGTTAGCGCGACCCTCTCTGAACGGAGGGGATAATGGGTTTTTTTGTGTTTTCCTCAATAGAAGTCCGTTACTTTTTGACCGCCGTATTCAGGATGCCGAGCTTCTGCCCCATTTTCACCCGGTCGCCGATCTTAACCCCTTCGCAATCGCAGCAGGTTCCATTCTCCGTCAGGAGAACGACCGTGGATCCGAATTCGAAGTAGGCGAGCTCTTGACCGGATTCGAGCTTCTTGGGCAGCGGCTGGACATACTGGATGCTGCTCACGTTAAGAGCGCCTACCTTGACGACGGCAACCTCGCCTTCCTCGTGGGACAGGTAGGTGATCAACCGTTCGTTGCGGGACAGCACCCTTCTCATGCAGGTCAGGCCGAACTCGTTAACGGGATACACCCGGCCGGGAATATGCTCGCTCTCGACGATCGTGCCGGAACAAGGGGAATGAATTCGATGATAATCGGTGGGGCTCAAATACAGCACCCAGAAATAACCCTGTTCGTAATGGCCCGTGCGAGGAGAGCCGTTTAACAATTCCTCCAGCGTATAATCCTGTCCTTTCACTTGAAGCAGCATACCGTCCCGAATGACTCCGCAGGCGGTAATAAGAGCATCGACGGGACTGACCAAGGCCCGATCCGTCTTGTCGATCGGACGAGCTCCCGGCTTCAGGCGCCTCGTGAAGAAGTCATTCAAGCTGGCGTAATCCTGGAGGCTCTTCTCCGCTTCCTCTACCGGAATCCGATAAAGCTTCGCGAACCTGGGAATGAAGCGCCGGCTTAACGAGGATTTGGCCAATCGTCCCGTTGCCCGGGAGACGAACTTGCGCGAAGACAGCTCGGTCATGGAGCGCATCAGCCAACGATTCATGCGCCTAAGCCACTCCTTCTCTCTGATTCGTCGTACGGCATTCGCAAGACCATACGATCGCACCTAAGTGTGACACATCGCGAGCAAAAGTTCAATACGGGAGCATGGTTAGAAGCCGTGCTCGTTTGTCCGCCTTCCGTGTATCCTAGCATAACAGCCCGTACGAAGGGGGATCCGGATTGTACAGAGTCGCATTCGTCACGCCGGGAGCCTATCCGGTTCCTTCGCCTAGAGGCGGTTCGGTGGAACGGGTGGTCGAGAAAATCGTGCCGCTGCTGCAGCCTGCCATCGAAGCGAGAATCTACGGAAGGAAGGGACTCGGCCTTCATTCCAGAGGGAAGCTGAACGGAGTCGTGTGCGAACGATTCCCGATGAAGTCTCGCGCCGGATATTGGAATCGGGTTATCGCCGGCCTCCGTTCCTACCGTCCGGAGCTCATTCAGGTCGAGAATCGGCCGAAAATGGTGCTGCGGATGAGAAGGGAGTTCCCCCGCGCGAATATATGGTTGAATTTGCATTCGAACACCTTCCTGATCAAGCCTTACTTAAGGGATAACCAAACCTTGATTGCCAGCGTGCGGGCAGCCGATCGGATTATCGTGAACAGCTGCTTCCTGAAGGATTTTGTCGTGAGGAAGGCGCCGCAAGCGGCCGGCAAAATCGGGGTCGTGTATCCGGGAGTCGATCCGAGCCGGTTCTTCTGGCCCAACGGCGCCGCGGAGCGGGAGCTTCGCGGCTGGCGCGATCGTCGGATCGTCCTGTACGTAGGCAGACTGATTCCCTTGAAGGGGGTTCATCATCTTCTGGCGGCGCTGCCCGAGCTGATCAAACGGGTGCCGAACGTGCTTGTCGTCATCGTGGGGAGTCCGTTCTACGGCTCCGCCCGGACGACAGAATATAGCCGGAAGCTGCGCAGAATGGCGAAGCCTTTTTCGTCGCATGTGCATTTTCACCATTACGTGCCTTACGGCGAGGTTCCTCTCTGGTACTCCATGGCGGACGTGTCCGTCGTTCCGTCCACTCGCCGGGAAGCGTTCGGCTTGGTGAACGTCGAAGCGATGGCGGCCGGCCTGCCGGTCGTGGCGACTCGAATCGGAGGAATACCCGAGATCGTCCAGGACGGGACGACCGGATTTCTGATCGACGCCAAGAACGCTCCGGCAGAGCTTGCGGACCGGCTTGCGCTGCTTCTGAACCACGAGGAGATAAGGCTGGAGCTGGGAAGAAGGGGCCAGGAGCGAGTCCGGCAGCAGTTCACTTGGGAACACTCGGCGGCAAGCTGGCTGCAGGAATGGCACGCTTTCTTGGCGGGACGGTAGGAGAGCGAGTTTAGAACTGTAAGCCGAGATGTCGGCTTACAGGGGAACCGCACAAAGGCGAGAAAATTCCAAAAGCCATCCTTCTGGCCTCGCGGTCATGAAGGATGGCTTTTCCCATGCTTTGTAGTCAACTAATTATAAATCGGCGAACGTGGAGTACAGCAAGTAGGCGTTCAGGATGACGATGGCGACGGTGATGACCCCGGCGATGATCTTCAACCATAAGCGGTTCGCGAACTCTCCCATTTTCTTGCGGCTGGAGGTGAATTTGACCAGGGGGATGACGGCGAAGCTCAACTGCATGGACAGGATGACTTGACTGAGAATCAGCAGGTCCGTCGCGCCTTTGTCCCCGTAGAGGGCGATGACGATGACGGCCGGAATAATCGCGATCATTCGGGTGATCAACCGGCGGAGCCAGGCAGGCAAGCGAATGTTCAGGAAGCCTTCCATGACGATCTGCCCCGCGAGAGTTCCGGTCAAGGTGGAATTCTGGCCCGACGCGAGCAGCGCGACCCCGAAGAAGATCGACGCTATCGTCGTTCCGAGCAGAGGCGTCAGCAGATGGTAGGCTTCCCCGATCTCCTCCACATTCGTATGGCCCGTCTCGTGGAAGGCCGCCGCGGCTATGATCAGGATCGCCGCGTTGATGAACAGGGCGAAGAACAAGGCGATGGTCGAGTCCCAGGTCGCGAAGCGGATCGCTTGCCTTTTGCCCAATTCGGTCTGCTCGAACTGTCTCGTCTGCACGATGGAAGAGTGGAGATACAGGTTATGCGGCATGACGGTCGCCCCAAGGATCCCGATGGCGATATAGAGCATCTCCGGATTGGCGACGATGTCGGACTTCGGAACGAAGCCTTTCATCACCTCGCCGAAAGCGGGGTGGGACAGGAACAGCTCGGCGACGAAGCAGAACCCGATGATGGCGATCAGCGCGATGACGAAAGCCTCCAAATAACGAAACCCTTTATTCTGCAAGAACAGAATGAGGAGAACGTCGACCGCGGTTAGGATAACCCCGTAGATTAGAGGTATCCCGAACAATAAGTTCAAAGCGATAGCGGCCCCGATCACCTCGGCCAAGTCGCAGGCGGCGATGGCGAGCTCGGCCAGAATCCAGAGAACGACGGATACGGGCTTGCTGTAATGATCCCGGCAGGCCTGCGCCAGATCCCTTCCCGTTACGATGCCCAGCTTGCCGGCCAGAGCCTGAAGCACGATAGCCATTAGATTGGAGAGAAGAATAACGGATAAAAGCGTATAGCCGAACTTGGAGCCGCCGGCGATATCCGTCGCCCAGTTGCCCGGATCCATATATCCGACGGCTACCATATAGCCGGGACCGACGAATGCAAGGAACTTGCGGAAGGTGGAGCCGGTCTTCGGTATCCGAAGAGAACGATGGGATTCAGGCAGCGACGGCTGATGCTGTTCCCGGCGCCAACCGGAAGGACGCGAAGAAGAGACGGCCAAATCGTCTTGCATAATGATCACCTCTTAGTCTGACCGTAGTCGAAAAGTTGTTCGAATCAATCAATGTGGCATAGGGGCCATAAAGTTTCCCTAATGCAAAATTTCTGATTGGTATTACTATACGCCGGGTCTCCCGAAATGTAAACCATTATTTCGAAAGCATCGCCGCCAGTCGCGCCCATGGGTGAATGTGCATATGATACGTTAGATTTTGATGTTGGGAAGGAGAGGGACATGAGAAAGGGCAAATCGAAAAAGCCTTCGAACAGCCGAAGGCCCCTATACTTCGTGGATAATCCGAACCAATCGGAGCTGCAATGGCTGGACGATATATCCAAGAAGAACGGTAAGCCGATCAGCGTGCACGGCGCGGCAGTGGCCGAGGCACCGTCCGATAAGTCGTCCAAAACAGCCTTCGCGGCCGAGCCGGCGGCGGACTCGGGTCGGCCGGCTGAGGACGATCAGCGGGAGAAGGTCTCTGAAACGAGCGCGGAGCTCTTGTCCGCAGCGGAGGAACGGAGCTCGTTCGAGGAGCCGTCGGCGGAATCTCTCGCGAGCACGGAAGAAATCGTTGCCGTTGTCGATGCGGCAGACAAGCAAATCGCGGAATCCACGGAGGCCTTGGTCGAGATTATCGAACCGGTTCGTCCCGCGGAGTCCGAGCCGGCGCCGGAGCCGCGATCGGAGGTTCAAGAGGTCGTCGAACGGGAGCCGGAGCCTGCGGCCGCCATAGCCGAGAATGAAGAAACGGATTCGGATTCGCATTGGACGGACCAGAGAGAAGAACGGCATTGGCGGCATCAGAAGCTGGCGGAGAAAAGAATTCCGACAAGACCGGCGCCGATCGTTTACACCGACGATCTCGCGGATGAATCCGTCACGACCGACAAGCTTGCTCCCTTCGCCGTCGGTTCCAACAACCTGGCTGCCGAATCCGTGACCACGGAAGCGCTCGCCGACTTCTCGGTTACGTCCATCAAGCTGGCGGACGGCTCGATCACCTCTTCGAAGTATGCTCCGGAATCGATTACGGGCGAGCACTTAACCAAGAACTCTATCTCCGGGCAGAAAATCAGGGATCGTTCCATCACGAGCGAGAAGCTGCGAGACGGCAGCGTGTCCTCCGAGAAGCTGGCGGATCGAACGATCAGCGCCGACAAAATCGCCGAAGGCTCCATCCAGGCGAAGCACCTTAGTCTTTCCATTATTACATCGGATTTACTTAAAGATCAGTCGGTAACCTCGGAGAAGATCCGAAGCGGAACGATAAGAAGAGAGAATCTATCCAACGAGGTGATCGACACCTCCAAGCTGGCCGACGAAGCCGTCACGTCCTCGAAGCTGCGGGACGGAGCCGTCGGGCCCGCGAAGATCGCCCCGGAAGCGATCGATTCCACGCATCTGAAGCAAGGAATCATTCTGGCGGAGCACGTGGCTTTGGGTTCCTTGGAGGGAAAGCATATTGCTCCTCTAGCCATTCTCTCCGAAAATATCGCCGAAGGCGCGATCGAAACGGAGCGGCTGGCCGATCGCGCGGTCGCGGGAAACAAGCTGGCGAGAGAATCCGTCGACTCGGAGCATCTGCGCCCTTCGGCCGTGGGGCGGGACCATCTGGCCGAAGAAGCCGTTGAGAGCCGGCATCTCCAGACGGGAGCGGTCACCGCGAGCAAGCTGGCGGAACAATCGGTAACGACCGTCAATCTCGTGGAGCATGCCGTGACGACCTCCAAAATCGCGGATCAGAGCATCGTTGCCGGCAAGATCGGGGACGAGGCGGTTCAATCCCGCCACCTGGCGAAAGGGAGCATCCAGAACGACAAGCTGGCCGACCATTCGATCGAACGCAGACACTTGACGGAAGGGGTGCTGGAAGCCAGGCACCTGTCTTCCCGTTCGATCATGAGGGACCATCTGCAGGATGGCATTATCGGTTCGGGACAGCTCGCTGCCGAGTCCGTCGTTCGGAAGCATATTGCCGAAGGGGCGATCGGCTCCGCTCAATTGGCGCAAGGATCGGTCAAATCGCCCCAGATCGCGGACGGCTCCATTCAGAACCGCCATTTGGCGAACGGCTCCGTCAGGACGGCTAATTTGGCGGAAGACAGCATCACATACGACAAGCTGGCGGCCGGGAGCCTGAGACCCGTCCATTTCGGAGAGGATTCGGTTAAGGGAGAAGCGATCGCCAGGCAGGCGATCGACAGTCGTCACATTCGCTCCGGCGCCATTACTCCTGCTCATCTGGCGGAGGAATCCGTCGGAACCTCCGCTCTTCAAGGCGAATCGGTTACGGCGGAGAAGCTGGCTCCGGGTTCGGTCGGCGAGCGTCAGCTTGGCGTTCGGTCCGTGTTCTCCCATCATCTGACGGATCACCTGATCACCTCCCTCAAGCTCTCCCCGGAGAGCGTGTCGACGGATAAGCTCGCCGATCAATCTGTAACGACGGTGAAGCTCGCCGATCAGAGCGTGACGGCATCCAAGCTGGGAGCCGGGGCCGTCGGGCGCGGCGCTATATCCCCCAACTCGGTGACGGAGGATACGCTGGCCGAAGGAGCGGTCGGCTCTAAGCAGTTGAAGCGGGGCTCGGTGAATTCCGATCATCTGGCGGCGAACAGCGTTCACGCCGATGCCATCGCGAAGAACGCGGTCTCTTCGGAAGCCATTCAGGAAGAAGCGATCACGAGTAAGCATCTCGCCGTCGAGTCGGTGGAGAGCAGGCACCTTACCGCGCAATCCGTCATCGGCTTCCACTTGGCGGATGACAGCGTGCGCGAATCGCATTTAACGGACGGCTCGGTCAGCCATAGCAAGCTGTCCAACCTCAGCGTCGGGGAGCGCAACCTTCAGATGCGTTCCGTCGCCGAGAAGCATCTGGCAGCCGATTCGGTATCCTCCTCGCAGCTTCAAGAGCTTAGCGTGGGGCCTAAGCATGTTAAGGAGAACGCGATCGAATTACGGCACCTTGCGGATCAGAGCGTGAACGAGCGGGTTCTCGCCGACGGAGCGGTGGGCGAACGGCATTTGGCGGACGACAGCGTTACGCTACAGAAGCTGGCGGCGGGAAGCGTGGGCAGCGAGCACCTGCTTTTGGAGTCGGTCGGCGGCAAGCATCTGAAGCCGGATTCGGTGCTGGGCTTCCATATCCGCAAAGGCTCGGTCTCGATCTCCCATCTCGCGCCGGATATGTTCGCCCTCGCTAAGCAGGCCGAGAGAAGAATCGACTCCGAGCGGATCGAGCCGGCGGCCGTCTCGACCGTTCATCTGCGGGACGAATCGATCACCGAGGATAAGCTCGCCCCGGGCAGCATCAGCGACGACAAGCTGGCGAATGGCGCGGTAGTGACCGACAAGCTTGCGGATCGCAGCGTAACGGACCAGAAGCTGCGGGATGGGGCGGTCTCTTCCGAGAAGCTTGCGGAAGGCAGCGTAACGGAGAGCAAGCTGAGCATCGGAGCCGTCTTGGAACGGGCGCTCGCGGAGGGTTCCGTAACGGAGCCGAAGCTTGCCGCAGGAAGCGTCTCGACCGATAAATTGGCCGACGGAAGCGTCGTGAACGCCAAGCTGGGGCAGAATGCCGTAACGGGCGATAAGCTGGCGGAAGGAAGCGTGACCGAATCCGCTTTGGCGAATGGCGCCGTCACGAGCGCCAAACTCGCCGACGGCCAGGTGCTGGAGGCGAAGCTCGGCTATGGTTCGGTCACGACTTCCAAGCTGGCGGAAGCATCCGTTACCGAAGCGAAGCTTGCGGACTCGTCGATCGCCGAGAGCAAGCTGATAGAGGGAGCGGTCTCCGCGCGAACGCTTCAGGACGGATCGGTGACCGAGGCGAAGCTCGCCGACAATGCCGTGACGGAACGGAAGCTGGCGGACGGAGCGGTCACGGCGGAGAAGCTTGCGGACAGCAGCGTCACGGCGTTCAAGTTGGCACATGGAAGCGTCACGGAGGATGCGTTGGCCTACGGAGCTGTCAACACGGTGCAGATCGCGGAGATGTCCGTCATCGAATCGAAGCTTGCCGACCAGGCCGTAACGGAGCGGAAAATCGCGGACGGGGCGGTAACGGGACGGAAGCTGTCCGACGCAATCGTGTCGGAGCGCAAACTGGCGGATGGCGCGGTAACGGAGAGCAAGCTTGCCGACGGCGCCGTCACGCACGGGAAGCTGGCAGCCGGAGCCGTGTCCGAGGAGCAGTTAAAGGACGGCAGCGTGTCTCTCGGCAAGCTGTCGACGAGTTTGATGCACTACCTTACGTTCGCCGGCAGCCCCGTTACGGAGGATAGATTGGCGAAGGGAAGCGTTACGTCCGAGAAGCTTGCGGCAGGCAGCGTTGGGGCTGAGCAATTGGCGGACGGATCGGTCGCCGCCGATAAGCTGGCCGATCAGTCGGTCGTTACATCTAAGCTCGCGGACGGCAGCGTGGACGGCTCGAAGCTGGCTGCAGGAAGCGTAAGCGGCTGGCACCTGAGCGAAGGCAGCGTCGGTTCGCAGCAGCTCGCGGACGGCAGCGTGGACGGCTCGAAGTTGGCGGCTGGAAGCGTAAGCGGCTGGCACCTGAGCGAAGGGAGCGTCGGTTCACAGCAGCTTGCGGACGGCAGCGTGGACGGCTCGAAGTTGGCGGCTGGAAGCGTAAGCGGCTGGCACCTGAGCGAAGGGAGCGTCGGTTCACAGCAGCTTGCGGACGGCAGCATAGACGGTTCAAAACTGGCAGCGGGAAGCGTAAACGCCTGGCACCTGAGCGAAGGCAGCATAGGTTCTCAGCAACTCGCGGAAGGCAGCGTGGACGGAACGAAGCTGGCAGCGGGCAGCGTAAATGGCTGGCACCTAAGCGAAGGGAGCGTAGGTTCTCAGCAGCTTGCCGAGGGCAGCGTGGACGGCTCGAAGCTGGCAGCGGGAAGCGTAAACGCCTGGCACCTGAGCGAAGGCAGCGTAGGGACGCAGCAGCTCGCGGAAGGCAGCGTGAACGGTTCTAAGCTGGCAGCGGGCAGCGTAAGCGGTGAGCACCTGAGCGAAGGCAGCATCGGCTCGCAGCATCTCGCTGACGGAAGCGTGAACGGTTCAAAGCTGGCGGCTGGAAGCGTAAGCGGCTGGCACCTGAGCGAAGGAAGCGTCGGTTCTCAGCAGCTTGCCGAGGGCAGCGTAGACGGTTCGAAGCTAGCGGCAGGCAGCGTAAATAGCTTGCACCTGAGCGAAGG
>NZ_JACJVQ010000019.1 GCF_014212135.1 Cohnella thailandensis | reverse complement strand
CTAATCAGCCAGCACGGCAAGTGAGATTCTAATGAACGCTAACTCGTTTCGTATCCGGTTATCAAGGCGCAAGCTTTGACCAACTGAAGATGGTTTGGTGATGATGGCGGAGGGGTTCCACGCGTACCCATCTCGAACACGACCGTTAAGCCCTCCAGCGCCGATGGTACTTGGACCGCAGGGTCCCGGGAGAGTAGAATGTTGCCAAGCCGACAAGCAGAGAAAGCACCCAGCGATGGGTGCTTTTTTTGCTCAAACTATGTTAGAACCTGTGTTGATCTTTACGATCCCTTATTTATTCCCGAGTTGTTCTGCCAACCCGATTAGAAGTCCATCTTTTCCGCGAATGTAACAGAGCCGATACGAGTTCTCGTACTGAACCACTTCGCCAACGAGCTGCGCACCATGTTTAGTAAGTCTGGATACCATTTCGTCAATGTCTTCAACGGTGAACATGACGCGTAAATACCCGAGGGCATTGACAGGAGCGGCCCGGTGATCCGATATAGGAGGCGGATTGAGAAATCGCGAAAGTTCAATTCGGCTGTGGCCATCCGGGGTAACCATCATAGCGATCTCCACGCATTGCGAACCTAACCCGGTTACGCGACCAGCCCATTCCCCTTCGACCGTAGCTCGCCCTTCGAGCTTTAAGCCGATCTCCTCGAAGAAAGAGATTGCGTCATCAAGGGATTCTACAACGATGCCGACATTGTCCATTCTAAGTAATTTGTTATTTTCCATCGTTTTATCTCCTTATGTGTGCAAATTTCATCACAGAACAATGATATCTCCCTAAGTATAGAACATTAGTTCGTACAAATCAAAGCTCGAGTGTTCTTGTCATTCGCATAGCATATGGCCAATCCGAGCAAACTTACAGAGCCTATTCCATCCTGCTTTTGAGGTGAGCCGATGAACCGGAACGATCTCATGGAGAAAGTGAGCAGAATAGCACTGGCTTTTTCGGGCCCGCAGGACGCTCGCGAAATCATCGAGCGGGCAGAAGAGGCCAAGTTCGTGCTGTTAGGCGAAGCTTCGCACGGAACCTCGGAGTTTTACACCCACCGGGCTGCTTTATCCAAACGTCTTATCGAAGAAAAAGGATATCGCTTTGTCGCCGTAGAAGGGGATTGGCCTTCCTGCTATGCGCTGAATCGTTATGTAAAGGGTCATGCCGATTCCGGATCCGACGCGAAGGACGCGTTGAAGGATTTCGCCCGATGGCCGACGTGGATGTGGGCCAATCGCGAAATCGCCGAATTCGCCGAATGGCTCCGAAGCTACAATTCGGGCAAGCCCGAGGAAGAGAAGGTCGGCTTCTACGGAATCGACTTGTACAGCCTGTGGGAATCCATCCACGAGCTATTGCATTATTTGGAGTCGAAGGGCGGCGCGCAGCTGGAGGCGGCCAAGCGAGCTTTCGAATGCTTCGAGCCGCATGGAGGCGACGAGCAAAGCTACGCCGTAGCCGCGTCGCTGTACGGCGAAGGTTGCGAGGACGAGGTTGTCGATCTGCTCCGCCGATTGCAAGATAAGTGGAGAAACGCCTCGACTGAAGATCGCGAGAAGGAGCTTAACGCGGAGTTGAACGCGTTGGCCGTTCGCGGTGCAGAGAATTACTACCGGACGATGATCCGTCACGATGCCGAATCGTGGAACGTTCGGGACCGTCATATGGTCGACGTTCTGGAGAAACTGATGAAGTTCCATGGAGAGAATTCGCGAGCGATCGTGTGGGAGCACAACACGCATATCGGGGATGCAAGGGCAACGGATATGGTTGAGGAAGGCATGGTGAATGTCGGCCAGCTGCTTAGAGAGCGGCATGGGAAAGAAGTGTATGCCGTCGGGTTCGGAACTTATGAAGGCACCGTTATCGCCGGAAGATCATGGGGCGCGCCAGCTCAGGAGATGTCCGTGACGAGAGCGATGTCCGGAAGCTGGGAGGAATTGCTTCACCGAATCGGCCCGGAAGATAAGCTTCTTTTGTTCCCCTCTAACGACCTTACTGTGGACGAAGCCGTTCATGGACACCGAGCGATCGGAGTCGTTTATCATCCCGAGCGCGAGAGAGGCAATTACGTTCCGACGTGTCTATCCAAGCGATATGACGCTTTTATCTACCTCGACCGGACGAAAGCGTTGTCGCCGCTTACCTTGCCCGTGCATGCTTAACGTCTTGGAATAAGAATAAGATTGAGGCACAAACTAAAGAAAAAACGCATAAAGGGAGCCGCTTCATGACCAGTGAAAACAAAGAGCTTCGGGACTTAAAGACGGAACAAGCGGGAATGACGGATCATCACGAGACAAGAACAAGAAAAAAGCCGATTCAGATCGATCCTCCCGAGGTTAGTCCCGGGCCGTACAGCAAGAGCACTCTGGAAAAGGATTGAAAACAATTTTACATGGCACATTATTTATGCCATTAATAAATTAAAGGGAGGTTGAGTTTACGTGAGCAACAGCATAGATGCCATTCGCGCGGATCAGCAAAATTTTCTGGACAAGACAGAAGACGAAGTCAAGGAAGTTCCTTCAAGCACCCAAGGCGGAGAAGCTGTCGAAGCCATCGTAGCGCATATCAACAAGTATGATGAGCCAGAAGAGAAGGAACAACGGAAATAAAGTCAAGCGTAATCCGGCCTACGGGCCGGTTTTTACTTTTAATGAGCGAAATGGCTGTTGACACGACACCAAATGGTGACCTATAATCAATACGACACTGAAAGGTGTCCTATAAATATGCAATTTAAGCTAAGAAGGGAGAGGGGCTAGTGGGTTTTCTTCAAGATAATTTAATCCCCATATTCAAAAAAAGAGAATTAACGTTTAAAGAGAGCTACAAAGAATCGGATAATGTACATACCTTCGTGTTTGAAAAAGAGAAGGATATAACCTGGAAAGCAGGGCAGTACGGGTTGTTCGGCATTACCCATAAGAAAATAAAAAATGCCACGAAACCATTCAGTTTGGCATCGGCTCCCTCAGAGAATGTCATTAAGATTTCCACGATCATTCGCGAAAAACCGAGCGAGTTCAAGAAGGCGCTGTTGGAATTGCAGCAGGGCATGAAAGTGAATATGAGCGGACCTCTAGGCCCTTTTTATCTTAAAGATAACAGCCGGACGCTCCTGATCGCAGGCGGAATTGGGATAACGCCTTTCCGATCGATCCTAAAACAAGTAGAGGCAGAAGGGACGGAAGTCGGGAACCGAATCCATCTCCTCTACTTGGATAGCCAGAAGTCTCATCTTTTTAAAAATGAGATCGATGGAATTGCCGACAATACTTCGATGAGCATAACTTACCTTGATTCAAGTGATGAGCTTCATTCGGAGCTCGATAAGTTCATCGCCTTAAATAAGGACAATGGAAAATATTACGTTGCAGGTCCGAAGGCTATGGTAGGATCTATAACTACCTATTTGCAAAATAAAAAGGTATCCAAACGGAATATCACCAAGGATTCCTTTTTTGGGTATTCGTAATAGGACAGTAAACATTTCTTTTGACGAATTACAGATAGCTGCTTCCGTCCCAGCGGTAGTGGGCTAACTTGTCCATGTCGAGTTCGACGCCGATTCCGGGGCGATCCGGAAGCGTAATTTCCCCGTTGGCAGGTTGAATCGACAGCATATCCGTAAAAGGATTCTCCATGACGTCCCATTCCACGGGTTCGATGGAATCCGACTCCATTTTGCTCCATGGCGATAAGCAAGCTTGCGCATATAGGGCGTATAAACGAGATAAGGCGCCGTCGTAAGCGTGAGGGGTTATCCGAATGCCGTAGCTTCTGGCCATGCTTAACGTTTCCCGGTAAGCATCTATTCCCGCCATATGCAGAGGATCCGGAGTCAGGAAATCCAAGGCGTTCCGCGAAAGCAACGGAATAAACTCCGCTGCGGATATCAAATTTTCTCCTCCCGCCAACGGTACGAAGATGCGGTTTCTTAGAAAAGCATATTCCGCAAAATGTTGAGTCGGCAACGGTTCTTCGAGCCATAGCAGATTGGAACAGGACTGCAAGAAGGGTTGCCATTGAAGGGTCGCGGCCGCATCGTAGCTTTGGTTGGCATCTAAGGCTAGCTTGATTTTATCCTGCAGTAACGATTGGACGGAAGATAGATGAAGCAGATCTTCCTTGAAGCTTTTTCCTCCGATTTTCACTTTGATCTTATCGTAGCCCTGATGGATTGCGTTCTCTATACTCCTCAGCGAGCGTGTTTGCCAATCATTCCGATCCGTATAAGACTGAAACGAGGCATAGACGGGCACTTTATTGCGAAACTTGCCGCCCCACAGGTCGGTAATCGGCACCCCGCAAGCCTTGGCCATTATTTCGGTCAGGGCCATGCTTATGGCCGAGGCCGCGCGAGAATGCCATTTGTTCACGGTCTGAACCAGTTTGGTTCGATCCGCAATGGATTTTCCGATCAAGTAAGGAATAATTCGTTCCTGGAAGCCCTTGTGCAAAGTCGGAAGCCAATCGATGCATTCCCCCCAGCCTTCGACGCCGGTATCCGTGAGAATTCGAATCAGATAGCAGGATCGGTTCGATTTTAAGCCGTTGGCATCGCCGTAGGGTACTTTAAGACGATGGAAGAGAGGGAACGTTTCGATGTCCCGAATTATCGGCATAAGAGAGACCTCCTTCTCCGTAAAACTTCAACCGAAGACTCCGCCGGTGACATGGATGAGCTGTCCCGATACGTAGGAAGAATCCTCGGATGCCAGATAAACATAGGCGGGCGCGACTTCAAACGGTTGGCCCGCCCGCTTCATGGGCGTCTGCGCCCCCCATTGGGCTACTTGATCCGACGGGAAAGAAGCGGGGATGAGCGGAGTCCAGATCGTGCCCGGCACGACGCCGTTCACTCGGATCCCTTTATTGAGCAGCGACTTGGATAAGGAACGGGTAAACGCGACGATAGCCCCTTTGGTGGCGGAATAATCCATCAAGAGCTCATTGCCTTCATATGCCGTCAGGGAAGCCGCATTGATGATAGCGCTGCCCGGTTTCAAATGCGGCAAGGCGGCTTTGGTCAAATAGAAGATGGAGTAAAAATTGGTTCGAAAGGTTTGTTCCATCTGTTCGGACGTAATCTTCTCCAGACTGTTCTGCACGTGCTGTTCCGCGGCGTTATTGACCAAGATGTCCAGCGTGCCGTACTCGCGGACGGTTTGTTCGATCACTTGCTTGCAAAAGGATTCGTTGCCGATATCTCCGGCAATGGAAAGGCAGCGGCGGCCTCTCTGTTCGATCATGGTTTTGGTTTCGTTCGCATCGGAATGTTCGTTCAGGTACACGATGACGATGTCTGCGCCTTCTTTGGCGAACGCAATGGCGATCGCCCGCCCTTGGCCGCTGTCTCCGCCGGTAACGATAGCGACTTTATCCTTCAATTTCCCGCTTCCTCTATAGTTGGGGTTGTCGAATACGGGTTTCGGGTTCATGAGCGATTCGATTCCCGGCTGCCGATCCTGATGTTGGGCCGGATAAGGGGGAGCAGGCTGCAGTTGGGGCTGCGTTTGGTTCGGCGTTTGCGTTGTTGGCGTTGACATCGGTTTGATCTCCTTATCCAAATTTTATGGTGATGAAAAATCCGGATGCGGTATCCGGGCGGTAAGCACTTCCAACAATACCGGTATGGGACTTGTTTTCGACTGCGCCAGTGCCTGCTCCATTTGTTCGGCCGTTTCGATTCGATAGGATTTCCAACCGCAAGCCTCCGCGACTTTGGCAAAGTCCGGATTGGACAGATTCGTTCCTTCCGGCCTAAGCCCCTCCATCGTCATCTTGTCCCGCTCCATTTGAAGCGTACCGTTGTTAAACACGATAACCGTGATCGGCAGCCGATATCGGGCGGCCGTAACCAAGTCGGCCAGCACCATTCCAAGTCCGCCGTCTCCGGTTATGCAGACGACTTGTTGGTTCGGCGAGCAAAGCTTCGCCGCCATGGCGGCGGGCAGACCGAAGCCCATCGTTCGCCACCGGTCGGAGAGCAAGACATGCTGGCCTCGAGGTCGGAAGTTTCTTAGGAACCAAAGGGTGGAGTCTCCTTCGTCCAGGGCCACGATCGCATCTTCGGCAAGCGTTTGTTCCAGTATCCGAATCAAGCACGAAGGAGCAAGCGGGGAGCCGGGTTGATTGCGCTCCCTTTCATTTTGAACCGACCAGGTTTGTTTGCATTGCCGGATCCGGGTTATCCATGCCGGATTGGTCCGGTGATTGCTCAAGCCGTCGGTCAAATGACGAACAACGGTTGGGATATCGCCGGCGATCCCGATGTCTGCCGGAATGGCAGCCCCAAGGTCTGCCGATTTCTCGGCGATTTGAATGACGCGGGGATTATCAGGAACGGCGCCTTCGGGCCACCATGTCGTTTCTATGGCCAAGACGAGATCCGCCTGCTTGAACAATTCAGCGAGATACGGGTTGCCTCCCTCGCCGAGACCGCTCAACATAAGCGGATGGGCATCCGGAATGATACCGACGGCGCCATAGCTCATCGCCATGCCGCTTCCCCAAGCCTCCGCCAACGACTGGATTTCTTCGCGGCCGGATCGGGCTCCGCGGCCAATCAAGAGCATCGGCTGCTTGGCGGATTGCATGAACGGAAGCGCCTGCTGAAGCGGTTCCGTAACGGACGAGGGGAGTACCGCTCTATAAGGTTCACGCGGCTGAATAGAAGAGGGAAGATGAAACAGATCCTTGGGAACCGATAAGTGAGTTACGGTTCGGTTGGATATGGACACCAGCATCGCTTGCGTCAACGAGTCGACTACCGCATCCGGATGAACGACTAATTGACTATAGGAGGAGATGGGGGCGATCAGTTCCTGTTGATTGATATATTGCTTGTAAAAGGTACCGATTTTGTTTAAAGGAGCTTGTCCGGTTATGGCCAGCACCGGAGCTTTGTCTAAATAGGCGTCTCCGAGGCCATTGACTAGATTGGCCAGCCCAGGTCCCATCTGCGCAACGCAGACGCCGAGATTGCCCGTTAATTTGGCTTCGGCAGAAGCCATCATGGCGGCTGCGGACTCATGCTTGACGGCGATAAAGGCAATGTCGCTCTGCTTGGCCAAGGCATCCATCAATCCGAAAATGGCATCGCCCACGACTCCGTAAATTCGCTTAACTCCCCAAAGCTTGAGCTGCTTTAAAATAACCTCAGCAACAGTACCAGTGCCAGTACCAGAATAAGACCCCTGCGGCGGCAATGCTTCGATCGAATCCGGTTCTTTCATTGTCCGTAAATTTGGCATCCACCGGCACTCCTTTTGAATCTTTACCCAGCAGTATGCCAATCTTGTATTTTAATTATGAGCAGTATTTCCGGATATGGAATAGATTGTTGCCGCCGGGGAATAATCATTTCAGACTTTAGGGCATTCGGAAAAGAGGCGGCAACATGTATTGGAATATGTGGTCCATAGATCGAATTCTGATTTTGTTCGTCAGCGTGGCGTTTCTCGTCATCGGCGTTCAGGTGACGATGTTTCATTACCGGCAAAGCTTTCACAATAAAGCGATGTGGGTTCCGGTCATTTCCTCTCCCATATTCTTTATCGTCGGAATCGTATTGACCTGGTACAACGCGTCTTGGCTGCATACTTCGTTTACGGTGCTCATGTGGTTCGGAGTCGTTGCCGGATTGATCGGTTTTTACTTTCATTTCCGGGGAGTCGGGGTTCGGGTCGGCGGCTGGGCGCTGCGCAACTTTCTCATCGGACCGCCGATCACGCTCCCCTTATTGTTCTCCGCCATGAGCGTACTCGGTTTGATCTCCATCTACTGGAAAGCGCGGTGAACGTATGACGAATTTCGGCCATTATCCTTCCTTCGACGTGATGAAGGAGCAAGACGAATGGGATGACCATACCCAATCTATCGTCGCCTCCCGGTTGAAACCGCAAGGAAACTTCCAATTTCTCACCCACGCAGAAGCGGGGATGCTTAATCGGATCTGTTCGATCCTGGTAAGCGATCAAACGCCGGAAGTGATGAATTTCGTGCTCGGTCATATCGATCAGACTTTACATAAATCGCCTGGCGAAGGCCAGAGAAAAACAGGCGTTCCTCAGGCGCCCGAACTGATCAGGGAAGGGCTGAAGGCAATCGATCAGGGGACCCGGGAACGATATTCCGCCTCCTTCCTGGAGCTGGACAACGTACGGCAAACGCAGTATCTCAAGGACATCAGCGAATCGAAAGCCGAACCGCATCCGATATGGAGCCGAATTCCGCAAGAGCCGCTGTTCCAAAAGCTGATGAGCCTGACCGTAGAAGCGTATTGCTCGCACCCTAAGGTTTGGTCCGAAATCGGGTATGCCGGCCCAGCCTATCCGCGAGGGTATGTACGAACGGAGCTCGGACAAGTAGACCCATGGGAGGCGAAGCGCGAACCATGATGCAACGGAAATATGCAAACGAAGAAGTCGATGTCGTCATCGTAGGAGCCGGAGCCGCGGGAGGCGTGCTGGCGAAGGAATTGAGCGAAGCCGGCATGAGCGTCGTCGTTCTGGAGGCCGGTCCGTTCCGCGACCCGCAGAAGGATTTCGCCAGCGACGAGCTCTCGATGAACGATTTAGGATGGCAGGACACCCGGATCGTAGACGGCAAGGACCCATTAACGATGGGACACAACAATTCCGGACGAGGCATTGGCGGGGGAACGGTCCATTTTACGGCCGTGTTCTTGCGGTTTCAGGACGCCGACTTCAAAGCCAGGACGATAGACGGCGTAGCGGAGGATTGGCCGATCGGCTACGAGGATCTGGAGCCGTATTATTCCAGAATCGAGAAGGAGATAGCCGTTTCCGGACCTAAGCATTTTCCTTGGGGGAATTACCATGGTCCTTATCCTTACCCGGAGAGGGAGCCGCTTAGCCCCAATGCCTATCTCTTTATGAACGGGTGCGACAAGCTCGGCATCCGGTCTTCCGTTGCCCCGCTGGCGATTCTTTCGGCACCGTTCGAGGGGCGGCCTCCTTGCATCAATCGAGGTTTCTGCAACCAAGGTTGCATGCCGGACGCTAAATTCAGCACCTTGATCGTTCATATTCCGAAAGCCATCAAAGCGGGAGCCGAGGTTCTGGCCGATTGCATGGTCACGCAGGTGCTCATGGGTAAAGACGGAAGGGTACGGGGAGTCTCCTTCGTGCATGAAGGCTCGACGTACGAGCAAAAAGCGAAGGTTGTCATTCTGTCCGCATACGTCGTCGAAACGCCGCGGCTGCTGCTGAATTCCGCGAACGCCCAGTTTCCGAACGGGCTTGCGAATTCCAGCGGATGGGTCGGGAAGGGTATTATGGTTCATAGCAGCCAAGACGTGTATGCCAAATTCAACGACGAGATCCGATTGTATAAGGGCACGCCCGTCTTAGCCACTACCCAGGATTTTTACCGCAGCGACCCGAATAACAACTTTGTCCGCGGATATACGCTGCATGCGCACGGAGCCAGACCGGTCGGATTCGCCCAAGGAATCTCGAAATCGCAGGGCGGACCCGTGTGGGGCGAACGGCTTAGGGAGACCCTCCTGAATTATAACTACTACGGAAGAGTCACGATGGTGGGCGAAGTGCTCCCTCATGAGGACAATCGGGTTACGTTAACGGACGAGCTTGATTCGCACGGACTGCCGCGCGCAAAAGTGACGTTCAGTTACGGAGATAACGATACGAAGCTGATCGATCATGCGGTGGGCAAGATGAGCTCCATACTGGAAGCGGCAGGCGGGAAGGTCGAATTCGTGATTCCGGATACCGCTCATATGATGGGCGGATGCCGGATGGGAGACGACGCCGAAGCTTCGGTCGTCAACTCTTACGGACAAACCCATGACATTCCTAACTTGTTTATTTGCGATGCGAGCATATTCGTTACATCCGGCGCCGGCAATCCGACGAACACGGTGATGTCGCTCGCGCTGAGAACGGCAGATTATATCAAGGAAAAAGCGAAGAAGCTGGAGTTGACTAGTTCGGGTTAACCGACTTCGGCGCGCAATCGCGAATAAAGCCTATTCAAGGAAGAATTATTGCCATCCCGCTAAGTCCGTGTTAGAATGGCTTTACTTTGATTGGAACGGAGGGTTGCGTGTGATTGATTTTATCCGAGTTCGCTCTTTGCGCGGCTAATCGTTAGCGCCAAGGTTCTGCCTGTGTGCAGAGGACTCAGGATAAGTCTGTCTCATGCGACTTATACATGCGGAAGAGCGGAAGGGATCCCCCTGATGGAGGGGAGCTCTTGCCGCCGTTCCGGAGTCCTTTTTCCCGTACACAGAACGCACAGGCCATGGCGCCCGTGTGTTTTTTTGTACCTGAATTCCGACTTATGAAGGGGAGGACCCTATATGGAACAACCGAACAACCGCGCCGTTATCGTCGGCGTAAATTTGAACGACCGTCCCGGCTTCGCTTATTCGATGGAAGAGCTGGGCAATCTGGCGGAGGCCTGCGGCATCGAGGTCGTTGGGCAGCTGACCCAGAATGCGGAGAGGATCAACGGCTCGCACTACATCGGCACGGGGAAAATCGACGAGCTGTCCGCGCTCGCGCTAGGAGCCGACGTCTCGACCCTGATTTTCAACGACGAGCTGTCTCCTTCTCAGATTCGAAATCTGGAGAGCGCCTTGCAGAAGAGGGTGATCGACCGGACGATCCTGATCCTCGACATCTTCGCGGAACGGGCCCGTACCCGGGAAGCCCAATTGCAGGTGGAGGTCGCGAAGCTGCAGTATATGCTGCCCCGTCTCGTCGGGTTGCGCGAGTCGCTAGGGCGGCAAGGCGGCGGCTCCGGCCTGAAGAACAGGGGAGCGGGCGAGACGAAGCTGGAGCTCGACCGCCGGCGCATCGAGGACCGGATTGCCGCGCTTCAGCACGAGCTCGAGAAGCTCGTCGCCCAGCGCCAAGTGCAGCGCAAGCAGCGGCGCAAAACCGGCGTACCCGTCGTCTGTCTCGTCGGGTATACCAACGCGGGCAAGTCCAGCATCATGAACGCGGTGCTTCGCCGTTTCGTGCCCGAATCCGGCAAACAGGTGCTGGCCCAAGACATGCTGTTCGCCACGCTGGAGACGTCGGTCCGCTCGATCGAGCTGCCGGATAACAAGTCGTTCCTGCTCACGGACACGGTCGGCTTCGTCAGCCAGCTGCCGCATTATCTCGTCAAGGCGTTCCGCTCGACGCTGGAGGAAGTGACCGAAGCCGATCTTCTTATCCAGGTCGTCGACGTGTCCGATCCGGAATACGAGAGGCATATCGAAGTGACGAACTCCACCCTCCGGGAGCTCGGGGCCGACCGGATCCCGATGATCTACGCCTATAACAAAGCCGATCTGACCGATCATGCCTACCCGCAAGCGGAGGGGGACAAAGTCTTTCTCTCCGCTCGGGAGGACGCGGGTGTGGAGCAATTGATCGCGCTCGCGCGAGAGAGGATCTTTCAGGATTACGTGCAGGGCGAAGTCGTGATCCCATTCTCGGAAGGCCGGCTCGTATCCTACTTCAACGCCAACTCTCACGTCCGGTCGACCGAATACGAGGAGGACGGCACCCGTTTGAAGTTGGAATGCAAGAGAGCGGACTACGAGAAGTACAAGGAATGGTTCGTTCCACCGACGGTGGCTAAGGAATAGGTGGAATGGAAGAGAGCCTATAATCTCTAACCAAGGGGTTATTGGTTCTCTATTCCTGAGACCTTTGTTGGTAGGAGGCAAACTTGTTTGGCACAAGCTATTTTTTGATTCCAGTGAAAAAACGTTTCTCTAGACCCACACGAATTCCGGTTGATATCATGGAGTACGCGATACAATCGGAAGGGAGTTACCGGGAGAATGGAGCAGCAGCAGCGGTACGATAATTTAAAATTAGGCGAACGAGGCGCCATCGTAAGCATCTTAGCCTACATTTTCCTATCGGCACTGAAGTTAATAATAGGGAATCTATCCGGTTCGGAGGCCTTAAGGGCGGACGGCTTGAACAATGCCACCGATATCGTCGCTTCGATCGCCGTTCTCATCGGATTAAAATTAGCGCAGAAACCGGCAGATAAGGACCATCCGTACGGGCATTGGAAATCGGAAACGATCGCTTCATTGATCGCTTCTTTTATCATGATGGCTGTCGGGTTAGAGGTTCTTATCAATGCGGTTACGACCGTATTTCGCGGAAGCGAGCAATCGCCTGACCTGATCTCCATATGGACGGGGCTGTTCTGTGCAGTCGTTATGTACTTCGCGTACCGTTACAACAAAAGCCTTGCGAACCGTACAAAGAGCCAAGCCGTCATGGCCGCGGCCAAAGACAACATCTCGGATGCGTTAGTAAGCATCGGAACGGTGGTCGGAATCGTCGGTTCTCAGTTCAACCTGCCTTGGCTGGATCCCGTTACCGCCGTGTTAATAGGGCTAATCATCTGCAAAACGGCCTGGGATATTTTCCGCGAAGCCTCCCATCACTTGTCCGACGGATTCGATGAGAAAACGATTCAAGAATTCAGGGAGAAGGTACAGCAGGTGGAAGGGGTCGAAGCCGTCAAGGAATTGCGAGCAAGGTCTTACGGCAGCAACGCCGTCATTGACGTCGTCCTCTCGATAAAGAGAGACTTAAAATTCAGAGAAGCGCATGATATCGCTACCAACGTCGAAACCGAATTGAAGAAATCATCGGAAGTCATCGAAGTCCATGTTCATTATGAACCCTCGAAATAACTCATGTTAACGTATGAACGAAAATACGACATCCGGACCGGATTTTTCGGCGGATGTCGTATTTTTATAACTTCGTTCTACGTTTCATGGTACCGGCTTGTTATGGGCCGGAGGTATTCGTTTCAAGGCTCTGGCGTATCTTAGCACTTTACGCGATATGCTCTTGTCAGCTAAGTGACGGAAGATATAAGGATCGGGATTCGTGTTCAACTCGATGATCCATGGGCGAAGTCGAGTATCCAAGCCGATGTCCGCGCCGATCATGTTGAGACCGGGATAGGTGCGGCTGAGAGCTTTGGCGGCATCATAGCCGGCATTGGAGAGGGCCTTCTCGATTCGGGACAGCTTCTCTGCGGAAGCAAACGGCCTCAGCAATTTCCGAACATCCGTCGGTTTGCCGCCGCTATGGTAGTTCGTCACGATCTTCTTCGGGTGAGCGACCCTTCCGATCATAGCGGTCATCTCCCAAGCGCGCTTAGAATCGCGTTGAACCATGACGCGGATATCGAACCGGCGGCCCTTGTATTTCAGAAGATGAATTCCTTTCTGAACCAAATAAGGACGTTTGCGTTTGTCGCGCACGATAGACCGATACATGGATCGGAACGATGTAAACACTCGCTTTCGTTCGTCCGCCTGATAGGAATAGAAGCCGTTGCCTTGTTCCACGCGCATGACACCGTTGCCGTATGTGCCCGTTTCGGGTTTGATATAGACCATTTTATAACGGTCAAGCATTTCGCGCAGCGATTTTTCATTCATTCTGCGCGTTTCCGGCACCAGCCCCCGAACGGCGGGATCTTTTAAAATCGCCTTAGTCTTGAGCCATTTACTCAAAACGTTTCTTCGCGTGGATGTTCTCAAGCTTAGACACACCTCCTGCTTGCTAATGTATGTCTAGCCGCATCCCGCCCGATTCAGGCAAATGTAGCTCTTTCGTCTTTTTTTGCGTTTGAGTCATATATATCCACCTATTATTAAATTGTATTGCTTACCCATCATTCTCGTGTATACTACACTGCAAGAGAAATCGCAGGTCATGCAAGATTTAGAGACATTTTGTTGACATGTTGGTCAAGATTTGATGATATCTCTCCCTTATATTGAAGAGATTGCCGACCAAGTTTCACTCGAAGGAGAGGGAGTCTGGTGGAAAAAACAAAAATCCTGATTATTGAGGACGAAGAGGCGATTGCGGATTTGCTGGCCTATGGGTTAACTCGCGAAGGCTTCGAAATAAGAACGGCGCTCGATGGAGTAGACGGACTTCGACAATTGGAGAATTTCCGTCCGGACTTGTTGCTTCTGGATTGGATGCTGCCCGATATTAGCGGTCTGGACATCTGCAAGCAGGTGACCGCCCGCTATAATCTGCCGATTCTCATGATTACTGCCCGCTCCGATATTACGGATAAAATACTTGGCCTGGAATTCGGGGCGGACGATTATATTACCAAACCGTTCGACTTGCGCGAAGTGGTGGCACGGGTTCGGACGTTGCTTCGGCGAATCGCTCAGCTGCAAAATCACAAAGAAGAGCCTTCTAACGAAGTCATTCGCTTTCGCGATATCGCCATTCATCCCGATGAACGGCTTGTCACCAAAGCGGACGAGCCCGTTGAATTGACTCCTAAGGAATTTGATTTATTGATGGCACTGTACCATTCGAAGGGCAAAATTTATACGCGAGCTGAGTTGCTCGATGTCGTTTGGGGCTACGATTTTCCCGGAGAGATGCGAACGGTGGATACCCATATTCAGCGGCTTCGCAAGAAGCTTGATGCTGCCGACCTGATTACGACCGTCTTCGGCGTCGGTTATAAGTTCGAGAAACGGGCGGAATAGAGATGTTCAGGACGATAAGGGCAAAGTTTGTCGTCGGTTTTTTCCTTATTTTCAGCGTTTCCTTTCTCGTGCTCAACTTCGCGGTGGAAGAATACGTCCAACGAAGCAATCAGAAGCTCATCGCCTCGGACCTCATCGGGCTTAAAAACAATAGCAACATCTTCGTCAGGCAAGCTTTTCTCATCAATCATTATACGAACAACGATTCCTATTTCGGACAGATGGCTGAGGAGATGGTCAACGACCTGCATCGCGCAACCTCGAACGATGTGAGTGCCTATACCGTCGATGGCCGTTTGCACTATTCGTCCAACCCGACAATATTTACGGATATGCCGGCAGAGGACCTTCGATTGGCCACCGAGGGCAAAGCGGCCTTCACCATTATGCATAACGGCAGCAGGGGGACGGTACTCTTCTCCTATCCGGTTATCGTCGATGGCGTTAAAGTCGGCATCCTGCGATTTTCCAAAGACTTCTCGACCCTGTACGAACAGAGCAGTCAAATACGGCGGTTGATTTTTTATATTGCGCTAGCCATATTCGCGGTCGCTTTCCTGTTCTCTTATCTGCTTTCCCGGCACATTACCAGTCCGCTTGTGCAATTAACGCGCGCATCCACTTCGGTCATTAAAGGCAATTTGGATATTCGCCTCTCTTTCCGAAGAAAAGATGAAATCGGACGACTAACGAACAATTTTAACGATATGATTGCCCAAATCAGCAGGCAAATCGAGACGATCGCACGCGACCGCGACCGATTGAAGATGTTGAACGAACAGGAAAAAAGCTTTTTTGACAATGTCACGCATGAGCTTAAAACGCCTCTCACTTCCATCTTGGGCTATGCTGAAATCATTCGCGAGAATGGAGAGAACGATAAATCTTTTTTCGATAAAGGCATGCGGCATATCGTGGAGGAAAGCCGGAGGCTTCACGGCATGGTGCTTAACTTGCTGGAAGTATCGCGTAGAAAGATCGGGAATGACGAGGCTGAACCCGTAAAGATCGATTCTTTGCTTCATGATGTGTGCGAAACGATGGACATGAGAGCCAAACGCTACAAGAAGCACATTCGCCTTGAATCGGAGCCAGACTTGACGGTCCATGGACAAGCGGATCGTCTTCGCCAGCTCTTCATCAATTTGCTTGACAATGCCATTAAATATAGTTCCCCCCATTCCGAAATCATGGTTTCGGCTCGGCATACGGCCTCGACCGTTCACCTTGCCTTTAGCAATGTCGGAGAAACGGTGCCTCCTGACAAGCTGGCGAGCGTCTTTAAGCCTTTTTACTCGGGAGAACGCTCTAAGAAGGAGGATGGGAGTATCGGACTTGGTCTCAGCATCGTAAAGTCCATCGTAGAGGAGCATGGCGGGAGTATCCGCATGGAAAGCTTGAATCGTCGGACTACCGTCTTCGTCGAAGTGCCCGAAGCTGGAGGGAATGCGCAAATATGATTCACCGTTGGAAAAAAAACGTACCCCTGATAGCCTTCCTTCTCCTGCTGCCGCTGACAGGGTGTTTCGGACGCTCCGGCTATGAAACCATCGTAATTTCCGGAACGGAATTCGAACAAGAGATGTCCGAACCCGGAAGCCCTTTTCAGGTCCAAACGATATTTCGTCTCCCGGAAACCTTGGACAGCCGAACGGAATGGCTAGGCTGGTTGAATGAGGAAGATCTAGCAGGACTGTTGCCGGATGATGGAGGGCGAGCGGCCGAAGAAGCGCACAGACCGAATTTATTGCAGAGGCTGGCTCCGCCATATGATTCCCCTGTGCCGCTGGTCCGAGCAGCCGATTATCCTCCCGGAATGCTCCAACTGTCGCCGGATGGCCAATGGCTAGCCGGATTAGCAGGCAAAGAATTTACGCTGACCGCCATTCCGAATCAAGATGTCCAGCGTGTCGACGTCAATTTAAACCCTTCGCAAGAGATTTCTTCGAGAACATTGCGCTGGTCCGCCAATGATCAATATGTTTCTTTTATGGCAGCGGAGAACGGAAGCAACCAGGCTTGGATCATGGTCTACGATAGGACGAAGGGAGAACTTCAACCGATTCCGATCAATGGAAATCACAAAATCGAACAACCCGCTTCGGTAGTCTTATCCGACGATGGCAACCGTGCGCTGATCGATGACGGAACAAAGGTTTTCATGGCCAAGCGGAATGGAACGGATTTTGAGTTGCAATACGACCATGCCAGCGGCGCAACGGACAGCGTATGGGTGGATGACGACCGATTTCTGTTTTTGGGGCAGGATGGCACCTTATATCAATATGACGACCGGAACCGCGACCTCTCTATTTTGCTTGAAAAGGTAGGTTTTTTTAGCCTCTCGCCCGACCGGAAGTCGATAGCCTATACCCAACTGGAGAAGGAATCGGTCTTTGCGGGCAAACTGCAGGGAAACAATATCCTCTACTTGAAATCCGTTTACCAAGGCGTTATTCCGGAGCAGTTAATCTGGAACAGGGGGGGCGGCGCTTTGCTGATAGACGGCAGCAAGTGGTACGTTTCGTCCGATCAAACCGTCCCCATGCCCGTTCCTCCCGAATCAGGCGTGGCGCAGCGTCAAACGCTGGTCGTGATATTCCGATGAAATAAATCGGCGCGTTTCTCTTCGCTATTAAGAAGAACCATAAGCTCTCAGAACCATAAGCTCGCATGGAGCTTATGGTTCTTTTGTTTTCTAGCCGCCCTTTCGGAGACAATTTGTTCACAACTGAACGACGATTTGGAGACATCTGTTTTGTATAGTGAGATTCTATCCTACGAACAAAGGAGCAAGACAGGATGCCAAAATGGAGTTGGAAGTGGATTACCCTTTCTTTAGTAACCTTATCCTTGGCCGCGTGCAATGCCACTCCCGGCACCGACGGCAGCCAAGAGAATACCGGCGCGGATCAGGAGACAAACCAGACTCGGAACGCTTCTGCCGGAACAGGCAACGCGCTCGATGACCCTTCTTCCGGAGAGCGCAAAACGATCGTGTTCTCCGCCTTCTGGCCGAACGAGCAATACGAGCAGGCCAAAAAGGAATATGAAGCCACTCACCCCGATATCGAAATCAAGCTTCAATACGGCTTATCTACCCCCTATAGCGATGAGGGCGGAGACGAAGCGCAATTGAATGCGGATATGGAGAAGTACATCACTTCGACGAATGCGGCCATGCTGGCAGGCAAAGGCCCCGATCTTATGGATCTTCGATACCTGTCCGCAGAGGACTATACCGCTCATCGTCTGCTGGATGAATTGGGGAAACGAATGGATCAAGACCAAACATTCGACAAATCCGATTATTTCACCCATGTGCTGGAGAGCGGAAGGAACGAAGAGGGGTTGTTCAGCGTTCCGTTGACGTTCAGTCTTGGCGGCATGATCGGCGACCAGGCTGCCATTGCCCAAACCGGCGTCAAGATCGATGACCGGAACTGGACATGGAACGACTTCATTGCCACGGGTCAGAAGCTGCTCGCAGCCAAAGGTCCCTATAAGACTGTCATCGGCAACGGGGAAGGGATGATCGCCGCGGCCGGTACCGACTTCTTCGTTAGAAGCATTGTGACCGATAACTATGGATGGTTCGTGGACGAGGCCAAGCGGAAGGCCAGCTTTGATTCCCAAGACTTCTCCGAACTGCTGAAGCAGATCAAAGGCATGTTCGACGATGGGATTATCGCCGGAGGACCGGCTTATTTCACGAATGTCACGATCAATTCCCCAACGGACTACCTGACCAGCTTGCAGGCGTTCGGAGATCAAACCGCTTTCTATGCCAAACCTCATGCGACAGGCGCCGCGGCGGGAGCTGCTTTCACTAAGGAATATAACCTTGGCATAAACGCGAAGTCTAGCGTGAGAGACGAATCGTGGGAGTTTCTGAAGTACTTAATGAATCATACCTCGTTTGGGTTTCCCATAAATAAGCAGCGCTATATGGAGGATGTTCAAGAGCTGAAGGATAAGGGAACCATCGCCCCCGATAAAACGGGACCTTTGCAAGGAAAAGAGTTCCGGGTGGATGCGGCTAAGCTCGATCGGCTCGAAGACTTCGTTAATCAAGCGGCTCAGGAAAGAAACGAATCCGGCAAAGTGTTGGACATTGTCGTCGCGGAGTCCGCAGCCTATTTTGCCGGACAGAAATCTGCCGAAGATGTCGCCCGGCTGATTCAGAACAAGGCGAATACCTTGTTGAATGAGTAAGGGGCGCTTGCGCGGAGACGGGTTCGTCGCCGCGATCTTCTTGGCGCCAAGTTTGATCGGCTTTTCGATGCTCTACCTTCTCCCTTTTCTGATCGGGCTATACGAATCTTTTACGGATGGGACTCCCGGAGGCTCTATTGTCGGATTAGAGAACTACATAGAGCTGCTGCGCAGCGGCTCTTTTCGGAAGGCTGCGCAGAACACGCTCTTGTTCACCGGCATCGGCGTTCCCATTCTCATTGCTTTATCCTTAACGCTCGCCGTGTTGCTTAACAGAGTACTTTACTTTCGAGGATGGATTCGCACTTCGATCATGCTGCCGCTGGTCGTGCCCGTCGTTTCCGTCGTGACGGTCTGGCAGATTCTATTCGATTGGAACGGAAGCCTAAACGCTTGGTTCGATCGGGTGGGGCGGGCAAGAGTAGATTGGATGCAGTCCTATTGGTCGATGAGCATTATTGCGGTCATGTATGTATGGAAAAACATCGGCTACAATATGATTTTATTTCTGGCAGGGCTGCAATCGATCCCGAGGGATTACTACGAGACGGCTTCTCTTGAAGGCGCGGGAAGGCTCTATCGATTTCGCCATATAACGCTTGTCTATTTATCGCCGACGATGTTCTTTGTCTTGTTGATCTCGGTCATCAACTCGTTCAAAGTCTTTCGGGAAACCTATCTGCTGGCCGGAGATTATCCTTATGATCGATTGTACATGCTCCAGCATTACATGAATAACATGTTCTTCTCCTTGAATGTTCAAAAATTGACGGCGGCAGCAACGCTCATGTTCGGCTGCATCCTCTTGCTGGTGTCGGGATTGCTTCGCGTCGAACGACAGTTTCGCGAGTTTACCGACTAATACAGGAGGACGATAAATGGCGCATCAAACCCGATTGTCGAGGCTCTTGCTATCCCTTGCGCTAGGCGCATTCGCTGCCGCGATGCTGTTCCCCATTGCTTTCACCGTGCTGAATTCATTCATGACGGAGGAGGAGATCGGACGGAATTACGATTTGCTCGGGAAGATGGCCGAAGCTCCCGCCGGCGGACAGGCTGCATTCGTTAATCTGAAGCTGCTGCCGGATTGGTTGACGATTCGGCAATATGCGCAGGTGTTGATCCTAAGCCCGAAGTTTCTGAGGATGTTCTGGAATTCGATAGCCCTCGTGCTTCCGATTGTCGCAGGGCAGACACTAATCGGTTCTTTGGCCGCATATGCATTTGCCAAGCTTCGGTTCTGGGGGCGAGATCAGTTGTTTCTGGTTTATGTGATGACGATGCTGATGCCGTTTCAGGTAACGCTCGTACCCAACTATTTAATCATGGATCGGCTCGGACTGATGGATCACGAGTTGGCTATTATATTGCCTGGCATCTTCGGCGCTTTCGGAGTCTTTATGATGCGGCAGTTTATGTCCCATATCCCTTATGCGCTGATGGAAGCGGCCAAGATGGACGGCGCCGGTCATGGGATTATTTTCGCGCGGATCCTGCTTCCGCTTGCCAAGCCCGGGTTGGCGGCGCTTGCGGTGCTGCTGTTCGTCGATTACTGGAATATGGTCGAACAACCGTTGATCTTTCTGCAAGATGCGGCGAAACAGCCGCTATCGCTGTTCTTGGCGCAAATCAATCAATCGGCGCGGGGCGTTGGCTTTGCCGCGTCCGCGTTGTACATGGCCCCGATGGTCTTGCTATTTCTTTATGCGGAATCTTATTTCGTGGAAGGCATTCAGCAATCGGGCATCAAAGGATAATTCGGGAGTGACGGTCATGGAAGAGAGGATGACTTCATCCAGGAGAAAAAAGCTCCGGTTGCTGACAGGCCTGTTCTTGGCATTGCTGGTTGGATGTACGCTTGCCGGAAACACGCTGAGAAACTTGGCGCTGCCGAGAGTGTATCTCGCTTCCGCCGGTTCGGGAACGATTCTTCATCCATACGAGGGCACGGCGACTGTCATGCCTAAGGAATCAAAAGAGATTGTGAATCCGGCAGGCTGGAAGGTCGCGCGGATCCTTGTCAAAGCAGGCGATCCTGTCACGCAAGGCCAACCGTTGATCGTGTATGACGACAGCGAGACCAGAGAACAGTTGCTGGACATGCAAACGGAATTGAAAAAATCAACCTTGTCCATGAGCCTGCTGCAAAGCAATTATAGGGAAGCGGCGATAAGCGGCGACGAACAAAAGAAGGAAAATGCCAGAGTCGCAATCGAAACGGCCAAGCTCGATCTTTCCACGCAGCAGCGCCATATCCAGCAACTGGAGAAGGACCTTGCCGAGAACCGACAGTCCGTTGCCCCGTTTGACGGCGTCGTTACCCGGCTTAATGCCGCGGTCGGTTTCGCTTCATCAGGCTCGCCAGAGCTCGTCCTGACGGATTCTGCCAAAGGGTTCGCAATCGAATGCCAAATCCCGGGAGATGTCGCGAATTTGCTGGAAATCGGAGAAGATCTAGACCAAATCTCGTTAATAGGCAGGGATAGCAGACAACTTACAGGCGCGATTGTCGACATCAAGGAAAGCTTGCCGGAGCAAGTCAATTCCTCGTCCGGAGGAAATACAGGGGAGCTTCCGTCCGTCTTGCCCCACAGCGTCGTCAGGATTGAAATAAAGGATACGAAGCTGCAAGGCGGAGAGCGCGTGAAGATCGCCATTTCCAAAGAGAGCGAAAATTCGATGATTACTGTGCCGAACGAAGCCATTCACTATGATGAGCGCAGCGCATACGTCTTTACGCTAGATACCGACAGCGGACCGCTGGGCAACGCCTATCGCGCGGTGGAAACACCCGTTACGATTGCCGACAAAAATTCGTTCGTCGCAGGGATTTCCGAAGGATTGTTTCCTCAACAAGAAGTTATTTTGCATAGCGCGAAAGACTTCCTGATGGACGGCATGCGGGTAAGACGGTAAAAGATAAGGCGAGCTGGCGAGAATAATAGATTCCGACCGAATATCCTATGAAGGAGCAATTCACATGAATAGAAATAGATTTTCTAGCAGAAGCGCAGGGTTACGAGCGTTGACCATTCTCTTTCTCGTTGCCGCGCTTGTTTCCGCCGTGGGTTGTACAAGCCAATCCGATGACGAACCGGATCAACAGGCCATATCGACAACGCCAATATCAAGTGTCCAGCCAACGGATACGATTAAACAGGAGACCCCGCCAACGGATGCGCCCCAAGCGCCCGAGTTTCCTCCGGTTCCATATGAATCCGCTTGGCCTGACCGAACGGTACTATCGGATAAGGGGTATCCGGTTAATAGCTGCGTTCCCGAAGAACTGCGATCTCATGCTGCGACGTTAAAGACGAGCGATGGGATGTATCTTTCGGCGCTTGTCTTGGGGAGCGGTACCGACGGCATCTTGCTCGCCCATGAGCAAGGCTACAGCATATGCTCTTTTCTCGATATGGGAACCGAATTGGCCGAACAGGGATACCTGGTCGTGCTTCCCGAATATCGGGCTCATGGGGCTTCGCAGCAAACGGATAACACGGATTCCATTGACCTTGACGCCGAAGCCGCCCTTAATGAACTCGAACGCCAAGGAGCGGAACGCGTTTTCCTCGCAGGCGCTTCTTGCGGAGGGACGACAGCCATTATCTCTGGAGTCCGTCAACAGCTGCCCATCCAGGGACTTCTTATCCTCTCTTCCCCCGCACAATGCGGTCCGACCTTGGATGCCATTCCAAGCGTCAAACAAATAAGCGCCCCTTCTTTGTTTGTCGTATCCCCGGGAGACATGCTTGGAGCGGTTGAAAAGCAGGTTCGCCAGTTGTACGAAGCCTCCGGCGCGGAGCAGAAAGAACTCGTCATTGACGAGAGCGGATTTCACGGCACGGATATGTATAAAAGAGGGGAGAATGGCGATGAACTACGAACCCGAATAGTGGATTTCATAAAGGCAGCGTTTCAATAATCAGGGAAAGCATTGAATGTTTGCATGATTTCCTGGATTCTGGTCAAGCTAACGGAAAATAAAACAGGTGAGTGGTAATGAACCGATACCGATATCAAATATGCGGCACACTGATCATTTTATTTTTCATCCAAGCATTCCTGCCGATACATACCCATGCGAGTCCAGCGCTTCCGATCGTCAAGGATAACGGACTTATTACGATTGAAGTGTATCCGCAGCGACATCGGCTTGTCGTTTATCTGGACCATATTCCTTATAAAAGCTTCTCGGTAGCAGTCGGCAACCCTTCCACGCCAACTCCCGTCGGAGAATATATCGTCACCTATAAAGGGAAAAATTGGGGACCTTCCTTCGGAACCCGTTGGATCGGCTTGAATGTGCCTTGGGGAACGTACGGAATTCACGGAACCAACAAACCTTACTCCATCGGCCAACATGCCAGCCACGGATGCATTCGCATGAGAAATCGCGACGTCGAGGAATTATACGAAATGATTCCTGTCGGAACGAAAGTGACCATATTCGGTCACGTGCTTGGCGAAGCGAATCAAGAACCGAGATTGGTAAGCGAAGGAGACGTCGGGGCTGAGGTTCAGCTCGTTCAGAACAGATTGCAAAGCGCGGGATATTTTCACGGTCCATGCGATGGAAAGTTCAGATCTTCCACGACGATAGCGCTTAAAGAATTTCAACGGCGGAACGGTCTCATCCCGAACGGTGTCGTTACTCTGGAAGTATACGAAAAATTCGGTCTGTTGGAATGATTCAGGATTGTAATTTGGAATAAAACGGATATCCCTTGACTGGCAGCCGATCGCTACGATCGGCTGTCGTTTTTAATGCCGCTGATTTTTTAACGAATACTTCAAAAACCGACAAACATCACAACCCCATTATTATACTATTATACCTGTATTTACTATTCTAGTTCTTTAGGGGGGGGCAGTAGAGAGGTTCTGAATGTTGTTAGGCCTTCAAAATGAATAAGGAGTTGGTCGCGTGAAAAGATTATTGACGGTTATTATGGCAGTCGTTATGGTTTTCTCGTTAGCTAGTCAAGTTAATGCAGCGGAAGGGGAAGCGGGTACATGTGAGCAAACCGGTGACGGATCAAAAAAATCGCCTTACGTCTTATGCAGTTACGAGGACTTTCAGTTGCTTCATTTGAATCCGTCCGCGCATTTCGAGCTGGGTCAGGATCTCAATCTTAGTTTCCTGGAATTGATTCCTGTAGATAGTTTCACAGGCGTGTTGGACGGAAATAATCACGAGCTCTTAGGTTTCCGCGGAGTGGGGAACGGGTTGTTCAGCCGTATCGAAGCAGGCGGCGTAGTCAAAAATTTAAGGATTGAGAGTGCCAGCATTATAGGAAATTATCAGCTCGGCGCCATCGCAGGGCAAAATTACGGAACCATTGACAACGTGGAAATTCAAGGTACTAGCGTAACCGGACTGGGTTCTATTGGAACTATTGCCGGTTATAATAACGGTATTATTCGAAATAGCCGTACCTTGTACTACGTATGGGTCACCACCGCTTCCGTAGGAGGCGGCATCGTGGGTACCAATGATGTCAATGGGGTTATCAAGAATTGTTCTACAGAAAAAGCGTCGGTCACCGGCGATTCTCATCTTGGCGGAATAGCGGGCGACAACTCCGGTAAGATAAAGGAATCGACCGCTTACGGCGTTATAAACTCCTCTTCCACTGGGCCGGCTTACGTCGGAGGGATTGTCGGGTACAACAACCTAGGAGGGAAAATCCGCAAATCGGAAGCCAATTCTTCTATAAATTATCGCTCGAACGAGTTCGTCGGCCTCGTATACGGCAAAAACGATGGTATCGTGAAGCAAAGTGCCGGCTACGGCGAATTACTTCCGTATTAGTTGTAGAACAAGCCGCTTCATCAACGGATGAGGCGGCTATTTTTATCGCTCGCTATTTGGCCAATGTAACACATCAGCTTCGCCTACAATATAATGAGCCTAGAAATCCAAAGAGGTGAGCCAATGGCAGTCGTAAAGGCTAGGCAACAGGACATCGATATGCTGGCAAGGTTGCTTCGAGCTGAAGCTGAGACCGAAGGCGAAATGGGCATGCTCCTTGTCGGTAATGTTGGCATTAACCGGGTAAGAGCGAATTGCTCCGATTTCAAAGGAATCCGGACCATTCCCCAAATGATCGAACAGCCGCATGCGTTCGAAGCGCTGCAGCATGGATTGTATTACCAAGGCGCAAGAGACAGGGAACGCCGCCTGGCGCGACGGGCCGTGAATGGGGAGCGGAATTGGCCGGCCGAATTCTCCCTATGGTATTTCCGTCCCGGATCGTTCGAGAATCCCGGACCTTGTCCGCCAACTTGGTACAATCAGCCGCTCGTAGGACGATGGAAGAAGCACTGTTTTTATCAACCGACCGTGGAAGAATGCGAAAATGTATTTAATACGTTTTGATTTTATCATCGTAAGGAATTCAGGATCCGAATGCCGCGTTAATCGCGGCTTCTTTGGGTTAGTGTGTGAGTACATAAGGATGTGTGGAACATGAAATAAACGGGAACAATAGCTTATAGTGAGTTCATGATATAATAGAGATATGAGATAGTTTTCAACATGATAGGGGTAATAGGTTGGATGATGGAAAGGTTAAAATCGTGGGCAAGACAGCTTAAGAGAAAAGTTTACGTTCTGTTTTACGCTTATAAGGATAATCGAACTCCCTGGTATGCAAAAATGTTTGCCGTATGCGTTGTCGCCTATGCATTCAGTCCCGTTGATTTGATTCCGGATTTCATACCGGTATTAGGTTATCTGGATGATTTGATATTGGTTCCGATAGGCGTTACGTTGGCATTAAAGCTGATACCCGACGCCGTTCTGCAGGAATCCATAGTACAAGCAGAGCAACGAATAAAGGGCGGAAAACCAAAAAACTGGTTTGTAGGCAGCTTAATTGTTTTATTATGGATTGCTGCTTTCCTTTGGTTTTCCATTTTAATATTCCGTCATTTTTGGGACTAAAGAGGAAAGATTACTCCATTAAGACACAACGGCAGCCGACAGTAAATCGGCTGCCGTTGTCGTAGGCAACTTCCCCGATCGGCTCTTCCGTTGTACAATGGGGCTTGACGTTTATTAGGAAGCAACGACAGAACGTACGCTTCGTTATCATGGAGTTGAACGAACCGCGTGGAAATCTTTTTGCATGTTTTATGGAACAACGTATTGCCTTTATCCATCTTGATCGGCATAGGAATCGTAATGCAGCGGATTTTTCGATTGGATATCCGGACGTTATCCAAGATGAATTTTTATTTGTTCTCGCCTGCGCTGATGTTCGATCTTCTCTATACGACTTCGATCTCCGGCAAGCTGTTCGGGAGCGTGCTTCTATACTTCGCCCTGTTCATGGTCGCGCAGTATATGTTGGTTGAGATCGTTGGGAGACTTCGAGGCAGCGACGGAGCCAGGAGGGCTGCCATGCGCAATGCCGTCCTGTTCTACAATAGCGCCAACTACGGCATTCCGATCAATCAGCTTGCTTTCTCGAACAACGTTTACACGCAGTCGATCCAGATCATCATCATGATGATGCAATCGCTAATTCCTAACACTTACGGCATCTACAGCGTCAATGCTCATAAGGCAAATTGGCGGCAAATTCGCAAAGTGATCCTGTCGATGCCGATCATTTACGTCATCCCGTTGGCGCTGATCCTGCATGGGTTCGAGACGCCGATTCCAAGCTTCATCGAGACTTCGGTCGGTTACTTGTCGAGCGCATTCATCGGCACGGCGCTGTTCACGCTGGGCGTTCAACTGGGCAGTATGAGCGGCGGCTTCAATAGGAAAATGGCGGTCGATGTCGGAATCGCGACGATACTGCGTCTGGTAGCCGGACCTCTGCTTGCATGGGGAGCAATATTCGTGCTCCGGTTCTTCATGAACATAGACGATCTGACGGCAGCGGCATTGATCGTCTCGTCGGCGGTTCCGACCTCGCTGTCCAGCGTGCTGCTTGCTGTCGAGTTCGACTCCGAGCAGGATTTCGCTTCGCAGACGGTATTGGCAACGACAACCGCTAGCCTGATTACCGTAACGACGGTCATCTACTTTCTGCCCATTTGATTATTTCCTGACCCACGCTGAAGAAAGCCGAGCCTCGTCTTTAACGACGGGTTCGGCTTTCCTTTATACTCCTATATCTACGAATAGCTGAATCCTTTCTTCAATCGCGTCTCTAACGCGGCGGAACTGCGCCATAATTTCGTCTTCCGTACCGGTAGCTTTAGCAGGGTCGTCAAAACCCCAGTGCCACTTGATTACGCTTGGATTGCTAATGACAGGACAGTGTTCATCCGCGTGTCCGCACAATGTGATCACATAGGCGGCACGATTCAGGAGATCAGGATCGATAACATCGGAGCTGTTGCCGCCGATATCAACGCCGGCTTCCTTCATGACTTGAACCGCGCGAGGATTCAGGCCATGTGCTTCAAGCCCTGCGCTCTGCACTTCGTATTTATCGCCGCCAAGCGAGTTTAGAAAGCCATCGGCCATCTGGCTGCGACAAGAATTGCCCGTACAAAGGAAGTAGACTAACGGTTTGTTGCTCATTTGAAATGTCCCCTTTTAGATGGAATTGTGTTCAATAAGGTTCAACCAACGACTTTAAGCCAGAAAAAGAGACCGACAAGCGTAAGGAAGAGGACAGGTATCGTCAGTACGATTCCGGTTTTGAAGTAGGTCCCCCAAGAGATTTTGACGCCCTTGCTCGAGAGAACGTGCAGCCAGAGTAACGTTGCGAGCGAACCAATCGGCGTAATCTTTGGTCCCAAGTCGGATCCGATGACATTGGCATAGATCAGAGCCTCCCGAATCGCTCCTGTCGGGTTCGCATCCCGAATGGCCAGTGCATCGATCATCACGGTCGGCATATTGTTTATGATGGAGGACAGGATGGCGGCGATGAAGCCTGTACCGATAGTCGCAACGAACAGTCCTTGGTCTCCAACCCGCTTAAAGACTTCTCCGAGTTCATCCGTTAATCCGACATTTCGTAAACCGTAGACGACGACATACATCCCAATGGAGAAGACCACTACAGCCCACGGAGCGCCCTTAACGAGTTTCCAGGTATGAATCTCGCGGCTTTGCCTTGCAAGCAGCAGAAAGACAAGAGCTGCAGCCCCCGCGATGATCGAGACGGGAACGTTTATGAATTCGCTCATTAGATAAGCGACAAGCAGAACAGCCAGAATCACCCAAGAGATCTTAAAGAGCCTGGCATCCTTAATGGCCTCTACCGGCTTCTTTAAATGACCCAAATCGTATTTCTTCGGGATGCTCCGACGGTAGAAGAGATAAAGGACTAACAAGCTAGCGGCGATCGAGAAGAGCGTGGGGACGATCATTCGACCTGCATATTCCACAAATCCAATGCCGAAAAAGTCCGATGAAACGATATTGACCAGATTGCTTACGACAAGCGGTAAGGAGGCGGTGTCCGAGATAAACCCGCTGGCCATGATAAATGGCAGGATCATGCGTTCATCGAACTTGAGCGCTCTTACCATGGCTAATACGATCGGCGTCAAGATAAGGGCAGCTCCATCATTTGCAAAAAAAGCGGCGACCGCGGCACCAAGCAAGATGACATACGCGAACATAAGAGTGCCGTTCCCCTTAGCAAACCGGGCCATATGCAGAGCTGCCCATTCAAAGAAGCCGATCTCGTCCAGGATAAGGGAGATTAGGATGACGGCAACGAAGGCGAGCGTGGCGTTCCACACGATTTGCGTGACGTCCCAGACGTCCTCGAAGGTAACGACTCCGCAAATCAAGGCGACGATGGCCCCGCCGCAAGCGGACCAGCCTATGTTCAAGCCTTTGGGCTGCCATATGACGAAGATCAAAGTGACGAGAAACAGGACGGAAGCGAGAGCTAACATAATACCTCTAAATTAACAGCAGCTGTTGGGTTCATGGGCATCGATTTTCTCTTTCATGGAAGGAAGTCGGTTCAGAAGTTCGTTTAAATACGGTTTATCATCCGTAGCTAGCGAGTAATAGATCCACTGGCTGCGACGCGTTTCCTTGACGATTCCGCCTGTCTTTAACTTCTTCAGATGTTGGCTGATGTTCGGTTGCGTCGTCTCGAGAATGTCCACGATATCGCACACGCACATCTCCCGCTCCTTGAGAAGGGCAACGATCGCAAGGCGTGTTTTATCGGACAACAGCTTCAAGGTTTCTGCGAGCGTTTCGAGTGACTCCCTTGGTTGAAGCAAGTCGTTCACTCCTTTCCTTGTCGTTCAAACAACCTGCAGGGCGATTATATAATTATACAATTATATTAGCAAGCGCTTATTTACGATTGCTTAATCAAATTAACTTGATTTAATCTTGAAAATCTTGGATTGTCATGCTACGATCTTTACATCAAAATAATTTGATTAACGGAGCGTGGCCCATTGATGAACCATTATGCAGCGGAACAGCTCGTATCCTTCCGGCAAAATGAGATTGAAAAAGAAGCACGTAAAGCCTGGATGTGGTCACAAGATAAAGAATCTAAGACAGGCGCGAAATTGCCGATACCGCTTAAGCAGCAACCAACGGTTGCCTGCTGTGCGGCTTGTTGCTAACGGAGGCAAGGAAGCATGTTTAAACCGCTTCCCGTTCATACGACAATTGCGGAGAGTAGGGATTTTAGCCAGTACGAAACCAAGTTTAAAGCTCTTGCGGATCAGAAGCGACTTCAAATCATGTACGAACTGACTCAACAGGGAAGCGTATGCGTATGCGACCTTGTGAATATCGTCGGTATGCCGCAGTCCAAGCTTTCTTATCATTTAAAGATTCTTCTGGACGCCGATCTGATTATTCGAGAGACAAAAGGGACTTGGAGTTATTACGAACTGAATCATTCCGAAGTCAATCGCTTGCTCTCTCCGGAGTTATGCTGCATTTTCCGAAATTCAGATGACAAACAAGGCAACTGCTGTACGTAAATGGAGTGATGTCCTTGTTTGTCGGCGAACGTCCTGTTAATCCGATAGGAACAGAGGAGAGAAAGTGCGAACCCAAGATCAGAACCACGATTATTTTACGACGGGCCAGATCGCAAAGGAAACGGGCCTGACGCTTAGAACGTTACGATATTACGATCAGATCGGGCTGTTAAAGCCGTCGGGTTACGGCCAAGCTTCAAAGCGATTGTATAATCGGAGCGACCTAATCAAGCTGCAACAAATCCAAACCTTAAAGTATATCGGGTTGACGCTTAACGAGATCAAGCGAATCGTTACGGAAAGCCGTGTTCAGGAACAGAATCTGGGCAGTTCGTTACGCATGCAAAGAGAGATCATTTTGCAAAAGACTGCAGATCTGCAATTCGTTCTGAAAGCGATCAATGAAGCCACTGATCAATTGATTCATTCCGCCTCGGATGAAGAGGTGGATTGGAAAGCATTTAAGGAGCTTATTCAAGCCGTACACGTAGAAAAGGATTGGGTGCAGCAATACCATCTTGCAAACCGACTGCAAACGAGAATCGAATTATATGAGAAATGCGGCGTTAATAAGCAAGGGTGGCATCGTTGGTTCTTCGAGCATTTAGGCAGCAGGCCGAATCTCAGAATATTGGAGATCGGATGCGGGGAAGGAACTCTATGGTCGAAGAATGCGGATAGAATACCCGAATCGTGGAAGATCACGGTTACCGATCTATCGCCTGGCATGCTCGAGGAAGCACGAAGGAAAATCCGCAATGAATCAGGGCAATTCAAATTTGTCGTCGTCGACATTCAGTCGATTCCGTTCCATGATGAAGATTTCGACATCGTTATCGCCAATAATATGCTGTATCATGTCCCCGACATTCCAACGGCTCTTGCCGAAATCTTCCGCGTGATGAAACCAGGAGCTCAGTTGTATACATCTACCATGAGCAAGCGTCACCTACAGGAGATCGAGTTGATTATGAAGGCCTTCGATCCTGAAATGAAAGTGTTGGATCCGATTATGGAGCGGTTCGAACTTGACCATGGACACGAGTTGCTTGCAAAGATGTTCGCGGACGTGAAGACCTTCCGTTACGAAGATCAGTTAATCGTGAACGACGTCCAACCGCTGCTTAGCTATATGACCTCGACCCCTATGAATGCCAGGGAGAAACTGGTCGGAGCGAAACGGAAGCAATTTATAGCTTATATCCAAGGCAAACTGAATCTTGAAGGCTGTATACGGATCACTATGGATTCAGGCTTTTTCCTCGCGCGCAAGTAATGATTATCGGGCCGTTCCTTTGGAACGCCCTTTTTTTTTGCTTTCCACCAAAAAGCGCTTGTAGGTGACGTTGCGTAACCCGATAAAATGTAAACCAAATAAAGGGAGGAATGAAGATGAATCCGAAGATCCGAATCGTAAACGAAGAATTATTGTCGGATAACTGGTATCTGCTTAAGAAAATCACCTACATGACCGAGACGACGAACGGTTCTTGGACGAGCCAGTCCAGGGAATCTTATGACCGCGGGAACGGGGCTACGATCCTGCTCTATAATCGAGAACGGCAAACCGTAATCTTGACGCGGCAGTTTCGGATCCCTACTTACATGAATGGAAACGAGACCGGAATGATGATTGAAGCTTGCGCCGGTTTGTTGGACAAGGAGAGCCCGGAAGACAGCATCCGCCGGGAAACGGAGGAGGAGACCGGTTACAGGATCGCCAATGTGCAAAAAATCGGCGAAGCCTACATGTCGCCTGGCTCCGTGACGGAAATCTTGCATTTTTTTGTCGCTGAATATTCGTCAGGCATGAAGGTAGGGGAGGGCGGCGGTATCGAGGAAGAGCAGGAAAATATCGAAGTGCTGGAGTACCCCTTCCAAAGGACGCTCGAAATGATTAAAACAGGAGAAATCAAAGACGCAAAAACGATCATGCTTCTACAATACGCACAAATCAACCGACTGCTGGAACCCGGCCTCAGACAGCAGCAGATCCTGATCGCCGGACCCTATCGTTCTGGAACGGGAGACGATCCGAATCTTATCCGGCGGAACATGGACTTCATGAACGAAATGGCTCTTCGAATATATGAGGCCGGGCATCTACCTGTTCTTGGCGAATGGTATGCGTTGCCGTTAATCGAGAAAGCGGGATCGCGAACGATCGGGGACGAGATCTTCGATCGCATTTTTCACCCCTCCTCCGTTCGGCTCTTGAATCATTGCGATGCTGTTCTTCGCATCGGAGGGCCCTCCCTAGGCGCCGATGAAATGGTGAGAACCGCGCTGGAATTGGGAAAGATCGTTTACCGGGATCTTCAAGAAATCCCTCCGTGCAATGGTGTTTGAAATGATACTTATAGTCCGTCGATCTCGCATCCCATTTCCCGTTACCATCTATAATGGGGGAGACGGAGAGGAATGGGGAGTTGCGATTTCCCCCGGAACCGTGAAGAAAAGGAATGATTCAATGGCTAACATGAGAAAAGGAGAGAATGTCATTGAGCGAAAAAGAAATTATCGAACGTACGAGGCAGCCCAACACCGTATCTTCCATGACCCGACAACTCGGGCAGCTGGGCGTGCGTCAGGGAGATACGCTGCTCGTGCATTCTTCGCTGTCCCGCCTCGGCTGGGTATGCGGAGGTCCGCAAGCCGTGATTCAGGCGCTGCTCATGGCAGTCGGCGAAGAAGGCACGATCGTCATGCCAGCGCAGAGCGGCCATTGGAACGATCCAGCCGGCTGGCGTAATCCAGGCGTTCCAGCCGAGTGGCTCGAGACGATCTACCGCGAGATGCCCGCATTCGATCCGGCGCTGACGCCGACAAGCGGGATGGGGCAGATCGCGGAGTTGTTCCGTACTTGGCCCGGCACGCTGCGTTCCAGCCACCCGCAAGTGTCCTTCGCGGCAAACGGCAAGCATGCCGCGGATATTGTCTCCGAACATCCGCTCACGCCGCAATTCGGAGCGGATTCACCGCTCGGCAGGTTATATGAGTTGGAGGCTAAGGTGCTGCTGCTCGGAGCCGGATACGACTCGTGCACCTGTATGCATCTGGCCGAGACAAAGATCCCCGGCATGCCGAGGAAGCGCAAGGGAACCGCGATGATGGCGGGAAAAGAACGAGAATGGCGCTGGTTTGAGGATTTCGAATACGATGCGGACGATTTCGACCAGATCGGTCTTCTCTTCGACAGAAGCGGGCGTGTCGCATCCGGCCGAATAGGCGAGGCCGAATGCAAGCTGTTCGGGGCAAGGGAAGCCGTCGACGCTGCGGAAAAATGGCTGCGGGCGAACCGCAGGTATGATCGAGGGTAAAATAGTGCTTCACTATAAGCGTTAAACATACTGAAGTAATATATTCCTGGGCAAGGTACCTTGGTTAACAATAGGCATATGATGGGGTATTCAAGTGCGGGAGGGCATGAAAGAAAATGTACGCTGTGAATCATTTCACGAATCCAATGCATCCCTGGTATCCTTGGCTATTGTATTATCCCTATCAAATGCGTTTCCATCCTCATTACGCAATGGGATTTCCATCGGTGTATCAACCCTACAATGCCAGCGAGAGGTTCAATTCTTGGCATAGGATGGAAATACGGGACCATGGAAAAGAACCGTTTGTTGTCAACATCAACCAAGTAGCAAAACAAAATAACACGTACCGTACCGCTTTATGGACAGGGGAGCATTTTCAAGTCACTGTAATGAGTATTCCTGCGGGAAGCGATATCGGTTTGGAAGTACACCCGAATACCGATCAGTTTATTCGAATCGAAGAAGGACAAGGCTTGGTTCAGATGGGAAAATCCCGAGACAAGCTGGATTTCGAGACTTCGGCCTTTGAGGATGATGCCATTATGATCCCCGCCGGGACATGGCATAACGTAACCAATACCGGCAATAAGCCATTAAAGGTTTACGTCATTTATGCACCGCCTCAGCATCCGTTCGGCACCGTTCATCTAACGAAAGCTGACGCTATGGCATCCCATGAAGAACGGTATCGATAGTAAGTGTTGGAGTTCGTTAATTTAGATATTGATTTGGAGAGAAGCCGGCTACCCGATACGGGGCGCCGGTTTTTGTTTTATTTAGGTTCCTTAAGATGATTAAGTTCTTCATATGGTTTCGTATCCTGTTTGACAAAATAATCGATCATCATTATTATACCCATAGGGGTATAGGTAATCTATCAAATGATTTAAATCTAAGGAGGTTCTCGATATGCCCGATATCAAAGCGAATCAAACGCTGGATTGCAAAGGTCTTGCTTGTCCGATGCCTATCGTGAGAACGAAGAAGGCGATGGATCAGCTTCAGGCCGGCCAAGTCATTGAAGTTCAAGCAACAGACAAAGGCTTTCTTGCGGACATCCAAAGATGGGCTCAAAATACGGGCCACCAGTATTTAGGAACTATAGAAGAAGGGGACGTTATGAAGCACTACCTTCGCAAGTCCAGTCCAGAAGAAGTCAAGGAAGAGAAGAAACATCCGAGAGTCGTGTCTGCCGAACAGCTGCAAAGCAAGCTCGCTGTTGGCGAGAAGGTAACGGTCCTCGATGTTCGGGAACCGGCCGAATATGCGTTTCATCGGATTCCAGGCGCTATATCCATTCCGCTCGGCGAACTCGTAAGCCGCATCCGCGATCTGAATCCGGACGACGATATTTATGTTATTTGCCGGACAGGCAACCGCAGCGACCTCGCCTGTCAGTTGCTCGCGGAGAAGGGCTTCAAAAAAGTGAAAAATGTGGAGACCGGCATGTCCGGATGGACCGGACCTACGGAGAAAGCTCAATAAAAAGGGGGAAACGTAAGATGGAGGCCTCTACAGGATTGAACACTATGACGGCCAAGGACCTTACTCGAATCGTCTTGGACAAGGAACCGCTTTTCATTCTCGACGTGCGCAACGAGAGCGACTTTATCGACTGGAAGATCGAAGGCGCAAGCATCGATATTCTGAACATCCCGTATTTTGATCTGTTGGATGGTGTGGACGAGGCGATGGAGAAGATACCGGCGGGCCATAAACTGCTCGTGGTCTGCGCGAAGGAAGGTTCTTCGAAGTTCATCGCCGAGCAGATGGTTGAAGCGGGCCGAACCAACGTGTACTACCTGGAAGGCGGAATGAAGTCGTGGAGCGAGCATCTGGAGCCGGTGAAAATCGGCGACCTGAAAGACGGAGGATCTCTGTACCAATTCGTACGATTCGGTAAGGGCTGTCTCTCGTATATGGTCATTTCAAACGGCGAGGCTGCTGTCATTGACACGCTGCGTATGACCGACGTGTTTGTACGATTCGCGGCAGAGCAAGGCGTGCAAATCAGACATGCCCTCGACACGCACCTGCATGCGGACCATATTTCCGGCGGACGAAAGCTGGCCGAAGAGACAGGGGCTAGGTACTGGCTGCCGCCGAAGGATGCGGACGAAGTGACTTTCTCCTATGAGAAGCTGGAGGAAGGCCGGGATATTGCGGTAGGGAATACCTTAATTCGTATTCAGCCGATTTATTCCCCGGGCCACACGATCGGCAGCACATCTTTAATAATAGACGATCATTACTTGATGACCGGAGATCTTCTGTTCATCGAATCCATCGGCCGACCCGACCTGGCAGGCAAAGCGGGGGATTGGGTAGGGGATCTTCGAGAGACGCTTTATAAGCGTTATAGAGGACTCTCGCAGGAATTGATCGTTCTGCCTGCTCACTTTGGCAAAGTCGCCGAATTAGGTGAAGGCGGCCGCGTGATGGCCAAGCTGTCGGACCTATACCGAAGCAATCCGGGGCTGCGCATTCAAGACGAGGATACGTTCCGGCGCACCGTAACGGAGAATTTGCCGCCGCAACCGAACGCGTACCAGGAGATTCGGCTGACAAATATGGGCAAGTTGACGCCTAACGAAGACGAACAGCGCGACATGGAAATCGGTCCGAACCGTTGCGCGGTCCACGATCGTTAAGAGGAGGAAAAAGGATGAGAAAAGCAGATATTGTTGTAGACACGAAGGGAATGGCATGCCCGATGCCGATTGTGAAAGCAAAGAAAGCTTTGGACGGTCTTGCAAGCGGCCAAGTCATGGAGGTGCTGTCGACGGATAAGGGCTCCGTGAATGACTTTCAGGCATGGGTGAAGCAGACGAAAAACGAGCTTCTTGAACACGCGGAGGAAAACGGCGTCTATAAATTCTATGTTAAGAAAGTCTAACGCCCAAGCCGACATCCTATTTTAGATAAATAGTAAAGGTGGACTGTAGAAAATGGCTGATAAATCAACGATCGTCCTCTTCAGCGGCGATCTCGATAAAGCTATCGCGGCTTTTATTATCGCAAACGGTGCAGCAGCCTATGATCATGAGGTGACGATCTTCTTCACCTTCTGGGGGTTGAATGTCCTTCGTAAAGATAAGGCAGTGAAAACCAATAAGGGCTTGCTCGAGAAAGCTTTCGGGTGGATGATGCCGCGCGGTGCCAAGAAGCTTGGTTTGTCCAAATTGAATGTCGGCGGATTAGGGCCGCAAATGATCAAGCATGTCATGAAGAAACATAATGCCTTGTCCTTGCCGCAGTTGATAGAGCTTGCGAAGGAGCAGGGAGTGAAGCTCGTAGCCTGCACGATGACGATGGATCTTCTGGGTCTTAAGCAAGAGGAATTAATCGACGACTTGGAATACGCCGGGGTAGCCGCTTATTTAGGCGATGCGTCGAACGGAAAGGTGAACTTGTTTATTTAATAGGTGTACGCTTATATTTTTTACCTTATACTATACCTATACCGGTATGTATATGAAAGGTGCAGGTGAACGATGGATTACAATTACACGGATTCGATGAAAACGCGTCTAAGAAGAATCGAAGGGCAGATACGCGGCGTTCTTCGGCTAATGGAAGAAGGGAAGTCTTGCAAGGAGGTTGTGGCTCAGCTATCCGCCGTTCGAAACGCTTCGGATAAGGCCATTGCGCAGATTGTCGCCGAGAATCTGCACCAATGTATATTAGCTGAGTTAGAAGCGGGCAATAAAGATACGGACAAGATGGTCCAGGAAGCTGTCGAGCTGCTGGTGAAGAGCCGTTGATTAACGACCCGCAAGAGTTCCGGCAAGATGGATGGCTATGATTACACTTTAGCCACAAGACTATCGTTGGGGAGCTTGCCAAGAAGGCAAGCTTCTTTTTCTTATATCGAATTTATCGGGCATCGTTGGGATTTTAAATATAGGGGGGTGGGGTAAAATTTCTGTTGACTAAATATAGGGTACGGGGGTATTCTATATACGCGAGCTAAGTGCATTCAACCCATCATGAAAGGATGAGGAAATATGACGAACGTAACATTGAAAGTCCAAGGAATGAGCTGCCAACATTGCGTTCATTCGATTGAAGGCGCCCTGAAGGAGATCGGAGCGCAAGGGAAAGTGAATCTTCAAGATGATTCCGTTGATGTTGCTTTCGATGTGAGCAAAGTTTCCCTTGAACAGATTAAGGAAGCGATCGAAGAACAAGGCTACGATGTCATATAAAGCGGCCCATAAGGGGAGTTGGTAAATATGGAAGCTGAAGAAACAATCGAGATGCCGGGTGATGACACGGTCTCCGAGGTCGCTCAATTTGCTCTCGAAGGAATGACATGCGCTGCATGCGCGAATAGAATCGAAAAAGGACTCGGCAAGTTGCCCGGTGTTTCTAACGCATCGGTAAACTTTGCAATGGAAACCGCACGCGTCGAATTCTCGCCCGGTGAAGTCTCCATCGAGGATATGCAAAGCAAGGTCCAAAAGCTTGGATATAAAGCAATCGTTAAGCAGGGAGACCGGAAAGCAAGCGATCATCGAAGCAAAGAAATAAGCAGTCAGAAACGGAAGCTTCTGATCTCGGCCATCCTTTCATTCCCTCTGTTGTGGACAATGGTAGCTCATTTTTCATTTACCTCCTGGATCTACGTCCCGGATTTTTTGATGAATCCCTGGTTTCAACTTCTCTTGGCCACTCCGGTTCAATTTTATATCGGGAAGCCGTTTTACGTCGGTGCCTATAAGGCTCTCCGCAATGGCAGCGCCAATATGGATGTTCTGGTTTCCCTTGGAACATCGGCTGCTTACTTCTATAGCTTATATCTTACAATCGACTGGTTCGGCATGGGCGACGGCATGCACCATGGACCATCCTTGTATTTTGAGACAAGCGCGATCTTAATTACTTTAGTCATTATGGGGAAATTGTTTGAGGGACTTGCAAAAGGACGAACCTCGGAAGCGATCAAGTCCTTAATGGGCTTACAAGCCAAAACGGCTCTGGTTATACGAGATGGCAGCGAGCTGACAATCCCCGTGGACGAAGTAAGGGTAGGAGATGTCGTCCTGATCCGTCCTGGCGACAAGGTTCCGGTGGATGGGGAAGTTCTAGAGGGAACATCGTCGATAGATGAATCCATGCTGACTGGGGAGAGCCTTCCCGTAGAGAAGAAGGTCGGCGATACCGTAATCGGTGCCACAATGAATAAGAACGGTATCCTTCGTATAAGAGCCACAAAGGTCGGGAAAGACACCGCGTTAGCGCAAATCATTAAAGTCGTGGAAGAAGCTCAAGGATCCAAGGCGCCGATCCAACGGGTAGCGGACGTTATTTCCGGAATCTTCGTTCCGATCGTTGTCGGGATCGCAGTGATTGCTTTCTTGGTCTGGTACTTCTTCATTACCCCGGGAGATTTCTCTGGATCCCTAGAAAAAGCAATTGCAATTCTGGTTATTGCATGCCCGTGTGCTCTCGGACTGGCAACTCCGACATCGATTATGGCGGGATCCGGACGTTCTGCCGAACTTGGCATCTTGTTCAAAGGCGGAGAACACTTGGAACAAACTCATAAAATCGATGCGATCATCCTCGATAAGACCGGTACTGTAACAAAAGGAAAACCGGAACTAACCGATGTTTTGGCTAGTTACGAGGAGTCCGAATTTCTTAGGCTTGTCGGATCGGCGGAGAAAAACTCAGAACATCCTTTAGCGGAGGCAATCGTTGCGGGCATTATTGCTCGCGGCGTTGAACTTCCTGCAACCGAATCTTTCGAAGCCATTCCGGGCTTTGGCATTAGAGCCGTGGTGGAAGGCAAAGACTTGCTGGTCGGAACTCGCCGACTCATGGAGAAATACGAGATCGACGCGAAATCTGCTTACGATACGATGTCTCGCTTAGAAGAGGCGGGAAAAACCGCTATGCTCGTTGCCATTGACGGTCGGTATGCCGGCATGGTCGCAGTGGCGGACACAATCAAAGAAACGTCGAAAGCCGCTGTAAGCCGACTGAAAGAGATGGGGATTCAGGTGATCATGATAACCGGCGATAACGAAAGAACAGCCAAAGCAATCGCTGCCCATGTGGGAATTGATCACGTTCGCGCCGAAGTTCTTCCTGAAGGAAAAGCAGAAGAAGTCAAGAAACTCCAGTCTCAAGGCAAAAAGGTGGCAATGGTCGGCGACGGAATCAACGATGCACCGGCTCTTGCGACGGCGGATATTGGGATGGCAATCGGAACTGGAACGGACGTTGCGATGGAAGCTGCCGATGTCACCCTTATGCGCGGCGACCTTTCAAGTATCCCAGATGCCATAGCCATGAGCCGCAAGACCATGAGCAATATCAAGCAAAATTTATTCTGGGCGCTTGGGTATAATGCTCTCGGCATTCCTGTCGCAGCAATCGGTCTGTTAGCACCGTGGGTTGCAGGCGCAGCGATGGCTTTGAGTTCGGTTTCCGTAGTGCTCAACGCCCTTCGACTGCAACGTGCAAAAGTTCGTCACTAATTAGACCAATGACAGGAGAGGGTCCAATATGAAAAGGAAAGCGATGATTATGTTAACCGGCGTTGTGGCTTTCGGTGTTTTGTCTGCTTGCGGGAACTCCAAAGAAAGCGCGCATTCGGATAGCCACGGCGGCATGAATCATGAAGCAAAGAGCTCCGTATCCGCTAATGAATCGGCAGGCGACTATCAGGCGGCATTTTCATTTGCATCCGGAGCGGTGATGGCAAACGAACAATCTAATATTCATATCCAAATTACCGACGCAACAGGCAATGCCGTAAATGATTTCGAACTAAATCATGAAAAGCTGCTTCACCTTATCGTGATAAGCAAAGACTTGTCCTATTTTAGCCACATTCACCCTGAATATCAGGGGGAAGGGAAATTCTCTATCGGCACGACGTTCCCGAGCGGGGGAGAATACAAGGTCTTTGCCGACTTTGTACCTAAGGGAGGATCGAGCACCATACTCAGCGATTGGGTGAATGTGGAGGGCGAACCCCATGCGGCCGAGACGATCAAAGCCGATTCAAACCTAACCAAAGTAGTTGATGGAATAGAAATCGAACTGACGATGAGCAGCGCTAAAGTAAACGAAGAAGTCACCTTGTCGTTTAACATTCTAGACGCGCAGACAAAGGAAGGAATCCGTAATCTCGAGCAATATCTCGGGGCAGTCGGCCATGTCGTTATTTTATCGGAAGATGCGGAGCAATATCTCCATGTTCATCCAATGGATGCGACAGCGACGGGGCCGAAGGCGGAATTCATGACGTCCTTCCCCAAGAGCGGCATCTATAAGATATGGGGTCAGTTCCAACATGGAGGCAAAGTGTTCACAGTACCTTTCGTCGTGGAAGTAAATTGATGATCCAGATCGTAGGAAGGGAAGATATTTATGGGGGAAACGGTGAAAATCGCCATAAGTCCAGCGGTTCAGCTTGGTGGCAGCTTGTTTTCTTCGAACCAGCTTGTTGAGATCGGGAAAGTCGTTGAGGCTAACACGAAAATAGAGCTGACGCCTTTTAAACAGCTCTATGCGGAAGTGCCCGCCTCTCGGCGAGATGCCATCAAAGATCAGCTGGAACGACAAGGGCTCGAGATCAATCCAGCGGGCTTCGTGACGAAAAGTCTTATCGCTTGTAACTTCTGCAAAGGAGCCGAGATCGCGGGACTTGAAGTCGCGAATCGCTTGAATCGAGCAATATCGGGAATAGCGACTCCGACTCCGCTTAAAATCGGATTTGCCGGATGCGCGTTAGGTACAAGCGAGCCGTTGATCAAGGATATTGGCATCGTCAAAATGCGCGATAAATTCGACATCTATGTTGGCGGCGAGCCGAAGGGACTTAAACCTTCTTTCGCTAAGTTGCTTAGTTCCGGAGTAACGGAAATTCAACTTATTCCCGCTGTTATGGCCATTATAGAATTTTATAAGGGACATGCAAAGGGGAAAGAAAAGTTCAGCAAATTCTTGGACCGGATTACGCTTGAACGGGTTAAGGATTTACTTAGGGCGAGAGGGGATGTTAATGTGTAATTCAAAGGAGTTGATCTAATTGAACGAATCGACACCGCAGGAGTCTGCCTCATGTAATCATACATCTGAACGTAAAAGTCACCATTCCGAAAAAACGAAACAAAGCTTGATTCATCGATTAAATCGTATCGAAGGGCAAGTTCGTGGAGTAAAGGGAATGATCGAAAAAGACACTTATTGCGACGATGTGTTGCATCAAATCGCCTCCATCCAGTCTGCTCTTAATGGATTGGGCAAACAGCTTCTAGAGCATCATTTAAAAAGCTGTGTCATTGAACGAATCGAGGAAGGCGATAGAGACGTGTTAGATGAACTGATGACCACGTTTAATAAGCTTATCAAATAATCAGTCCACAGGATAAACAGAAAAAAAGGTGCTCCATCTGGAGCGCCTTTTTCGTGTATCTAAGGAGGGAGGGATTAAAAATTCCGATCTAACAGAATCCCCGTTTGTTCTGCCATGACAAGAGGAGGTATGGGCATGCCATTCCTGAACCACCATTCCACTGCGCCCACGACCGCCGCTCCAAAAAATTGAAGAATGACCTCTTCGCTTAATCCTTTATTTTTCCCTTCGGTTACATTTACTTCTACCTTATACTCTTGGACGACTAAATCCAGGAATCGACTGCGAAAATAAGCCGCGCTCTTCGTGTTTAACATGGTTGAAAAAAACAAGTGATTTTCCGCAAAGTACTCGAACCAGACATAATTTCCTTCTTGGAAGGTCATCTCGGACGCAGAATGGCAAAGCTCGCGTAGATTGCCGATGTGTTCTTCGATAAGCTTATCAAGCAAATCATATTTGTCCATGTAATGGAGATAGATGGTTCCTCGATTCACATTGGCCCTGTCGGCAATATCCCTGATGGTAATATCATCGAAGTTTTTTTCGGACATCAGTTCAAGAATAGCCTTCTTAATCGCTTCTTGAGATTTAAGTACTCTTCGATCCACTTTCGTCATGGTAAATCTCCTTCTGAGATAATCGGCAATTTGGAATGATATGTTGAGTAATTCACACAATACGCAGAAGTGATTATTGCACGCATTCGGCTTCCGTATAGAATTATAAACGTGAGTTGATTAAACGATCAATGTCCATTTTGTTTGAAGACGCCGTTTAAGCAGGAGGTTTCGTTATGAATCGAATCGAAAAGAGCGAAGAAACATATAAACGTCTATTCGGCGACGGAGTGCCGGCAGCCTATGCTACCGATCCTGCCTTTCAGGATATCCTGGGACGTTTCATTTTTGGCGAGGTGTTCGATCAAGGCAACCTGGACGATAAACAGCGCGAGTTGATCACCCTGGCGGTGCTTGCCGCTAACCAAACCTTGCCTCAGCTCAGGGCACATGCCGACGCGGCCCTGAATGTCGGACTTACGCCGGTGGAAATCAAAGAAGCTGTTTACCAGTGTGCGCCATACCTTGGATTCCCAAAAACGCTAAACGCGGTTAACGAGATCAATGAGGTTTTCAAAGCAAGAAATATCGCCTTACCCCTGGAAAACCAGACGCGAGTTACAGAGGAAACTCGTTTTAACAAGGGACTAGCCGTGCAGACCGAGATTTTTGGCGACGTTATCGCCAAAATGCGCGAAAGCGTTCCAGCTAACCAAAAACATATCCAGGACTTTCTTTCTGCTTTCTGTTTCGGTGATTTCTATACGCGCGGCGGGCTTCATTTGCAAACACGGGAGTTGCTGACCCTGTGCATCATAAGCGCGATCGGCGGCGCGGAAGGGCAAGTGAAGGCTCATGTGCAGGGCAACAAGAATGTGGGCAACGACAAGGAAACCTTGATTGCCGCCATAACTCACTGTTTGCCCTATATAGGCTTTCCGAGAACACTGAATGCCCTAGCTTGCATCAATGAAGTGATTCCGGAACAAGCGTAAAGGAGACAAAAACATGTTTAATGAAACTATCAAATTATCAAACGGCGTAGAAATTCCGAAATTAGGTTTGGGCACTTGGCTGCTTAACGATGAACAAGCGGCACAGGCCGTTCGCGATGCGGTATCTATCGGATATCGACATATGGATACGGCTCAAGCTTATATGAACGAGGCTGGTGTAGGAGAAGGAATCCGTTCCTGCGGCGTCGCAAGGGAAGAGCTTTTTATTACGACGAAGGTTGCTGCTGAAGCAAAGAATTATGATGCCGTTACGAAGTCGATTGATGAATCTTTAGCAAAAATGAGACTGGATTATATAGACCTTCTAATTATCCATAGCCCGCAGCCATGGAAGGAGTTCCGCGAGGATAACCGTTACTTCGAGGAAAACAAAGAAGTATGGAAAGCAATGGAGGACGCTTATAAGACGGGCAAACTAAAGGCCATCGGCCTTTCCAACTTCCTTCAGGACGATATAGAGAATATTCTTGCTAGCTGCGAGATCAAGCCGATGGTCAATCAGATATTGGCGCATGTAAGCAATACTCCTCTAGAGCTCATTGAATTCTGCCGAAAAAAAGACATTCTGGTGGAAGCTTATTCGCCAATTGCTCACGGTGCAATCCTTGATCATGCAGAAGTTAAAGGAATAGCCGATAAGTATGGAGTGTCCGTTGCTCAGCTTTGCCTGCGTTATGATATCCAGCTGGGTCTTGTCGTCCTTCCCAAGACGGCAAATCCGGATCACATGAGAATCAATGCCAAGCTTGATTTTGTAATCGGCGATGCGGATATGGAGGCTTTAAAGAATATGGAGCTTATTCAAGATTATGGAGAGCATGGCTTCTTTCCTGTATTCGGCGAGAAAAATAAAATAAAATGATTTATTAATTGGAGGGTGCAAAGTGGCAAAACATGAAGAAGTAAAAAACGGCGTGATTTTCCCTGCGGGCGAGAAGAATGATGCATTCGCCAAATATTTCGTGGGACAAAGTTACCTAAAGACCTTGGTTGCCGATCCTAAAGTTAACGTTGGGGTGGGGAACGTGACCTTTGAACCGGGGTGCCGGAATAACTGGCATATTCATCGCAATGGATTCCAACTTCTATTGGTAACCGGCGGCGAAGGCTGGTACCAAGAAGAAGGGAAGCCCGCTCAGTTCTTAAAAGCCGGCGATGTTATCATTATTCATGACGGCGTTAAACACTGGCACGGTGCCGCCAAAGACAGCTGGTTTGAACATATTGCAATCACAGCGGGTACGCCGGAATGGCTGGAGCCCGTCTCGGACGAAGAGTATAACAAACTCTAGGCGCCTAGAGTTTCCAACAGCCAAGGCTCTATTCGTGTCCGAATAGAGCCTGATTTTTAAAATCGGATTCCATTGCATGAAGCAATTGCAACATTTCCAGATGAGCATGAATTTGTGCCATTGTTTTTTGTGCGTCGGCTAATTGACCTGTTAACTCATTAAAAATATTGATTTGAAGTTGATTTTCTGTCATTTCGATCGTATTTAGTTGATTTTCGAGGCTTTCTTTTTTAGGCTCTATCGAAGTTTCTGCCGCCGTTGTTGCATTTGACGTTGCTTTTGGTATGATTTTTGGCATTCCTTTTGGCGATGCTTTCAATGTCGCCTTTTGAATTTCTTCTTTTACGAATTGTCTCATTATCCTTAAATCGCGTTGAATATGTTGCTCCGCGCTTTGAATTTCGCTTTTCATTTCTTGCTTGAGTTTGTCGTTCGATAGTTGAATAAATTCCTGTAGCTTAATTCGCTGAGCATGCAATAAATCTTTAATCCAATCCTGCATTTTATCGTTTGCTTTTTTAATGTGCATTTGATTTTCTTTTTGAACATGAATAAGCCCTGATTGAATTTCATTTTTTGCTTTTTCGATATCGTTATGGTATTGTTCCGCGAAATTTATCATGTTGTCATAAGTTGTTTCTTTATCGTACGCTTCAAATTCGAGAGCAGCCTCGATATCCGTTTTTGCTTGCCATCGACTTAACGGCAAAGGAGTTTGTTCGGGAACGGAGGCGTTGTTATTAGAATGGGATTTTCGAATAACGACTCCGATGGCTAACGCGAACGCCAATAAGATCACGATCGAGACAGTTAAGAGCATTGGCCATTCCCTTTCTTTAAAAAGAGGGTTACGTAACCCTACGCAACCCCGCTTGTGAATTATTGAATCGTCGACTGATTCATGTTGCTTTGGTTCGTATTTTGGAAGCCGGAGCTTTGTTGCGTCATTTGATTGGCTTGTTGTTGGGATTGCTGGATGAGCTGCTGCATTTGGCTTAACATTTGAAAAGATTGAACGGTTTGATTCGCTTGATTCAGGGTTTGATTCGCTTGTTGGATAGACTGTTGAAGCTGTTGGATGGATTGTTTTTGTTGGTTTTGAATTTCAGTGCTGAATTGGTTCATTTGACCGATCAGTTGGTTGAGCTGTTGCGAATTTTGGCTCTTCGATCCCGACGAAGCCGAGCTCGAGCTTTGGTTCGAGGACAGCTGAGCTTGAGACAAAATCTGTTGCATTTGTTTAAGCTGATTCTCTAACGGAGAAAGCTCATTCGCAACTTCCGTTTTTACCGTTTCCGCGATTTCCGCCGCCATTCCCGATTGAGCCACGGATTTTATTACTTCGTCTTTTTTGGAAGTCATTTCTGATGGATTCCTCCTAAGCTGATTTGACAACGGATTGTAGTATGCGTCTGGGAACTGTTTTTATTCTTTACATATAGGCATTATTTCGTTTATCAAGTCAAGGAACATACGGAATTATAGGGACTGCGATTACACTAAATGATTATCCCAGTACGGGAGCTAAACCGGCAGCAACGACGACCAAAACGTCTCTTGCCATGTCTTCCGCCGATTTAGATTGCGGATGCCTGCTCCACTCGACGGCCGATCCAAAAATACCCCAGCTTGCAATCAAAGCGGCAGTCTCCACCGTCTCTCGTGAAACGGTCGGTTCCGCTTGTTCACTTAACCAGGTTAATAATAGGTCATATAGTTCCTTTTGCATCGCGACCTGAAATAACGGTTCATACTGACGATCGGATAAAGTCAAATACGGACGAGTGCAGAAAAGAAAATCGTAAACGATTAAAATAAGCGTTCGCAGGCTTCCTATATCGGATAATGCAGCATTAGGCAGCTCATCCTGCAGCTTCTCTTTGAATTTCTCCCTCATCCAGCTCTCAAGAAATGCGAATTTGTCTTCAAAATGCGCATAGAACGTGGAGCGATTTACGGTTGCGTAAGCCGTGATATCTTGTACGGAAATAGAAGAGACATTTTTCTTCTGCTCAAGCAATTCCATAAAAGCTTGCATTAATAGTTGACGCGTCCGTTTCACACGGGGATCTTCTGTACGAGTGAGCATGTTATGCATCTTCCTCTCTCTTGGGATATATGGGTTAGCCGTTCGTTTCGGGAAAAAAGGACAACAAATAAGCACGTGTGTCGGATAAGCCACGAATACGCTTGTTTACTGGTTGTACATCCCAAACCTCTTAGCTAAGATTAGCACAGACAGTGTAGGTTTTACTACACTGTCGGGTTAATCGTTATAAACCAAGGGAGGAAGTTGAGAATGGAAAACAATCCAGTAAGTAAATATGCAGGCAAGAACGTCGTGATCACGGGAGGGAGCAGCGGTCTTGGCCTCGCGACGGCGAAGCTTCTAGCGGAGGAAGGAGCGCGCGTTCTGATCACCGGACGTACCCAGGCTACGCTCGACTCGGCGCGCGAAATACTCGGCAATAATGCGGTAGCGGTACAGAGCGACGCCGCATCGTTGACGGATATCGACAAGTTGGCCGACCGGGTCAAGGCCGAGTTCGGCACGATCGATGCCCTGTTCGTTAACGCCGGCATCACGCGCTACGTCCCCTTCGATTCGATGCCCGAAGAAGTATACGACGAGTTGCTTGCCGTCAACGCCAAAGGACCGTACTTCACCGTGCAGAAACTTGCTCCATTCCTGAACGCAGGAAGCGGCGTAGTGCTCACCACCTCTATCACGAACGTATTGGGTATCCCGATGATCAGCGCATACGCAGCCAGTAAAGCAGCGCTGCGTTCCATGACGCGCAGCCTGGCCCGCGAGCTGTTGCCGCGAAATATTCGCGTCAACGCGGTCAGCCCCGGGCCAATCGACACCGGCATCTTAGAGAGGTCGATGCCGAAGGAAGCTGCCGAACAGACCGAGGCGCAGATGAAACAGCAGATCCCCATGCTGCGTTTCGGAGATCCGGTCGAGGTCGCCAAAGCCGTAGCCTTTTTAGCCTTTGAGGCCACCTATACGACCGGTGCTGAATTCCCTGTCGACGGAGGGGGCTCCCAGATCTGAGCACTCTCCGTTCGCGGCTGGCTCAGGGCTTCTCTTCAGACGTTTGACATCACGAAGAACACTTTACCATCAGAACAAACTGAAAGGAGCATTCAATTGGATAACTTAGATACGACTTTCCAAGATGTGAAGAATCAGGCATCCCGCCCTGTAACCATGCGGACAATCCGGTTCCACGACTACGGCGAACCGACCGATGTCTTGCGCTTGGAGGAGGCGGCGATCCCGGAACCGGGGCCGGGACGCATTCGCGTAAGGGTACGAGCTTGCGGATTAAATCCGGTTGACTGGGTGACGTGCCGAGGACACTTTGCCGGTCAACTGCCTTTGCCTCGCGGAATCGGGTTGGATGTATCAGGGGTTGTAGACGCAATAGGGGAGGGCGTAACCGATGTCGCCATCGGCGATGCCGTTCTGGGTGGCACCGATTTCATGAGTGGATCGAGCGCCGGTGCGTCCGACCAAGCGATCATGTACTACTGGTTCCGCATGCCGGCCGGACTCGACTTTGTTCAAGCTGCAGCGCTGCCAATGGCGGTCGAAACCGCCTACCGAGGCATCGATTCCCTCGGGGTGAGGTCGGGTCAGACCGTACTCGTGCACGGAGCAGGCACCACGGTAGGCTTCGCCGCCGTCCAGATTGCCCTCATGCGCGGTGCCCGCGTGGTCGCAACCGCCGGTGCCACTTACGCCGACAAACTCCGCTCCATGGGAGCGATGGTGACCTCGTACGGTGACGGAATAGTCGAACGGGTGGCCGAACTTGCGAAGCAGCCGGTTGATCTCGCCCTGGATACCGCGCCAATCAGCGGTTCATTGAAAGATCTGGTCCAAATCGTCAATGGGCATCCCCAGCATGTCCTAACCGTCAGCGATTTCGCCGCAGCCGCTGAACTTGGCGTTCGCGCCAGCTATGGTGAATTACATACCGCACGTTATGACGTTGTAGGCGATTTTGCCCAATACGCAGCAGACGGCAAGTTCACGATTCCGGTCGCCAGGACTTTCGCACTCGACGAATGGCGTTCAGCCGTCGAAATCAGTCAGAGTGGGCGTGCCCACGGCAAATTGATCCTCCTGCCCGCCTCCGACTAAAATACGTGAATATTCTGAAATACGGAGGAAGACATCCATTGATTACGAACCCACGGGAACATATCGCACTGGTTACGGGCGCAAGCAGCGGGATCGGGTTGGCATTAACCCGGAAGCTGCTGTCGGAGAACTGGCAGGTGATTGCTTTGATCCGGTCGGATTTTCCAAAGGACGATAGATTGATCCAAACTCAACTTAAAGAAGGATCGCTCCGAGCCTATAAAGTAAAGGATCTTACCGATTATGGCAGCTTGAGACACTCTTTGGACGAAATCAAAGGCAAGGAGCAGCGGATCGATATTCTGTTCAACAATGCCGGAGGCGGCTTAAGCGAGCTGCGCTATTCGAAACAAGGCCGCGAATTGCATTATGAATTGTTGACGGTCGTTCCTTATATTATTCTGATGGAATTAATGGAGCTGTTGAGAAACGGCCGCTTAAAAACGGTGATTAACACTTCATCGCAGGCGCTTAAATTTACGAAGGAGTTTACGATCGATACCTTGGAGCATCCCAAAACCTTCCGTAAAATGTTTGGCCCCTATGCGACATCAAAGCTGGCGCTTTCGTTGTGGACTCAAGCCATCGCACCGCAACTTGCCAAGGAAGGCATCAAGATTCGCAGCGTCGACCCGGGAATTAACAACACTCTAAAAAAAGGAAAAGATTCCGGTCTGACCTTATGGTTTGAACTGTTTATGAAGTTCTTTTCCTCTCCGCCTACCCATGGCGCCAACCAATTATATGAGGGAGCACTCGGCAAACACCACAATGAGACCGGAGTGTTTTTGTTGAAAGATCGGGTTGCGGCCTTGAAATTTACAGAATATGCGCAGCGTGTCCTGGATAAAGTCTCTGATATCTATAGCCATGAATTTCTTGGCGGGAGTGTTCAAGTTAAGTAATGAGGACAAGCTGATTATGAGCTCAGTCAAAAAAAGAAGCCGACCATTTCGTTGGTCGGCTTCTTTTTTTCTTATTGCGCAGTCAAAATTTGCGGACCTTCAGCCGTGATGGCGATCGTATGCTCGTATTGGGCGGCCAGCTTGCGGTCCAGCGTCCGCGCTGTCCAACCGTCCGGATCGACTGTCATGGAGTAGGTGCCTTCGGTGATCATGGGCTCGATCGTAAAAACCATGCCTTCCTTGATGCGGAGACCTTTGCCGGGCTTGCCGACATGCATGTAAGTCGGCTCCTCGTGCAGGTCGCGGCCGATGCCATGGGCGAGGAGGTCGCGCACGACGCCGAACCCGTGCGATTCCGCATGCCGCTGAATCGCGCTCGTTACGTCGCCGAGTCGATTGCCGGGCTTCGCCTGCGCTATTCCCAGGTCAAGACATTCTTTCGTGACACGCATCAACTTCTCGGCCGTCGGCGAGATCTGCCCGACCGCATAACTCCAGGCCGAATCGCCAAGCCAGCCATCGAGCTCGGCGACCGTGTCGATCGTCACGATATCGCCTTCCTCAAGCGGCTTATTGCTGGGGAAGCCATGCGCGATCACGTCGTTGACGGAGGCGCAGGTCGCATATCGATAGCCCTTATAGCCCTTCTGGTATGGCTTTGCGCCGTGCTTCAACATAATGTCCTCGAATATGCGTTCGATCTCGTTGGTGGTAATGCCCGGTTTGATCTGCGGGGCGATTGTACGATGGCATTCAGCCACCACTTGGCATGCCTTGCGGATAGCCTCGATTTCATGCTTGCTTTTTAAAATGACCATGTTCGTATCAAGACTCCTTCGTAATAGCTTGCATAGCGAGTCGGGCGATTCGATCGACGTCCAGGTCGGAATTGCCCGCATAGTAGTGCAGCCCGCAGCAACCGACCAGCACGGCAAGCATGTGGTCGACGCTGTCGTCTTCGCGCCGGGCGATCGATTGAACTGGAACGTACAACCGTTCCATGAATCGTCTCTTGGCGTGGTTTCGATCTCTTTCAGGCAAGCCTGCATAATGTTCCGCCGCCATTTTGTAGACGAGGTAGGCGCGGGCGTCCGACTGCCACAGCCGGAGCAGCGCCTTGCAATACGTCAACAGCTGCCTGTCATCCAGGCTGCCGCCGCAGTTATTCACCCATTCCGCCAGGGCTTGCTCGCATCGCTCGAAACCGCTGTCCAGCACATCTTCTATTAATAAATGCCGGTTGGGATAATAATGGTATACCGTGCCGTACCCGAGCTCGGCCTCGCGCGCGACGTCGCGAATGTCAAAGCTGCCGCCCGTGCGAAAGTAGGAGCGAGCGGCGACGTCCAGGATCTGTTCTCTGCGCTGCATGCGGATGAGTTCATTTTGTTCTTTGGTACGGGGGCACATGAACGCGTGAACCTCCTTGTATAGACCTACAAATTTGTCGATAAAAAGATAGTAACTCATGCGGGGAAGAAATGCAATTCTATGGATTCCGGAACCAAATCGACTGCGAAACAGAGTAAATCGGCAATTTTAGGTGAAATGTTGAGTAACTCACACATCGAGGAGAAGTGATTATTGCAAGCAATCCGCTTCCGTTTAAAATTATAAACGTGAGTTGATTAAACGACATTTTCCTTTTCGATTAGAGTTGCCGGAAATGTTCTGCTCAAGCTACACCCGTTCTAAGGAGGAAGCTATTCATGGGAACATGGTTAAAAGAAGAGCTGCTCAAGATTAAAGATGCCGATGACCTGCACATTTCACCGTTCCGCGAAGACGGCGTAACCTATGGCACCCCGACTTGGATATGGTCCGTTGTGGTTAATGACTCTCTCTATGTACGCGCCTATTACGGGCAGAATTCCCGTTGGTACCAAGCAGCAGTCCGGCAGATGGCAGGGCGAATCACTGTCGCCGGCATGACGAAGGAAGTCTCGTTTGAACCGATCGAAGGTCAGGTGAACGACGTCATCGACAATGCGTACCGTGCGAAATATAAGGGCAGTCCCTATCTAGATTCGATGATTAGCATGAGAGCCCGTTCTGCGACCGTTAAGGTTTTACCGCGAGAAACCAGCACCTGATTTACAACGATTCAACCGCTCGTTTGATCCTTAATGAGGCAAATGGAGGAACAAAGAAATGGATTATACGAAACTAGGGAATACCGGTTTGGATGTATCCCGAATTTGTCTGGGTTGCATGGGCTTCGGCGACGCATCGAAAGGGCATCATCGTTGGGTGCTTGACGAGGAGCGCGCGCGCCCGATTATCCAAAAGGCTCTTGAAATGGGAATCAATTTTTTCGATACGGCAAACGTATATGCTGAGGGAACAAGCGAGGAAATCGTCGGAAAGGTCCTTAAGGATCTTGCTAACCGAGACGAAATAGTTATCGCGACTAAGATAAATGGGCGAATGCATGAAGGACCAAACGGCGCCGGACTTTCCCGCAAAGCGATCATGAGCGAAATCGATAAGAGCCTGAAGAGGTTGAATACCGACTACGTTGATTTGTACCAGATTCATCGTTGGGATTACAACACGCCTATCGAAGAGACAATGGAGGCCCTTCATGACGTAGTCAAGGCTGGTAAAGCGCGATACATTGGCGCATCTGCCATGTGGGCATGGCAGTTCCAGAAGGCATTGCATGTAGCCGAGAAAAATGGATGGACAAGATTCGTATCGATGCAGAATCATCTGAACCTCATTTACCGTGAAGAGGAACGGGAAATGCTGCCGCTTTGCAGGGAAGAAAAGATCGGGGTCATTCCTTACAGCCCGCTCGCAGGAGGTAGATTGGCACGGGAGGCAAGCACGCAGCGCGCTGAAACCGATGAAATTGCCAAACAGAAATACGATGCAGCGGCAGACCTGGATCAATTGGTCGTTGATCGCGTTGCGAATCTTGCGGAAAAACATGGCGTCCGCCGCGTTCACGTCGCGCTAGCGTGGCTTCTGCACAAAGAACCGGTAACCGCCCCTATTGTCGGGGCAACGAAGATTTCCCATCTCGAGGATGCGGTAACGGCTCTTTCATTTAAATTAACGCCTAAAGAAATTGCGTTCTTGGAAGAACCCTATGTACCTCACCGAGTTGTCGGGCATTTTTAGATGGAAAATGATTGAGAAATTTTTCTGCGGCGCTAGTGAAGTAAAAACGAAAAATCGGCAATAGCATTATGCTATTACCGATTCCGGATCAATCTAATACGGCAGTTATGTGCGCTTTGGTAACGGACCAGTGTGTAGCGCTCCAATATTTCGCTTTGTCCTTCACGTAAATAATCTGAGGGGACTCATGTTTAACGTTCAAATCCTCTGCAATTTGATTCGATACGGGGCGGGATTCAATGACCTTGACCAGGGTGAAGTCGACGTTATTATTGGGTGAATCCTTCAAATACTCTTCATATTCACGGAGAGCGTTAGCGCTAACTGGACAAGTCGTACTATGTTTTAAGATAACTTGTCCTCGCTCAGAAGATTTATTAACAACGGCATTCCACTCTTCAAGGGTTGAGATCTCTCTCCAGGTCATTTGGAATTCCTTCTTTCTTAACATCAAAGTCAAATAATTGATTGAATTTTATCATAAACGAGCTTTGGCGGCAATTACACGTTCACCAGAGAGGAGGATAAGAACATACATACATTTGAAGCCGCGCTGTGCGCGGTTTTTTCATTTTTAGCAAGGCAAGTTCTTGTCCAAAGCTGAGGACAAGAACTTGCCTTGCTTGCCGTATCGGTCAGGTTAGAGATCAAAGCTATAGATTGAAGATTGAGTCTGCCGCGTTCGAAAAATCATCACTTTTCAATCGATTTTATAGCCCCATCGAGTCATATTGGAACGGCAGCAATTGGGATACAATGAATCGGAATCGAGGTAAATGAATCAATCGGCGTGCTGAGGGGGGGACGAATGAACAGACAAAGAATGAACGCAGATATACGAGGGGCAAGGAGCAGCAGGTTGTGGATCGCACTTATAATCGCACTTGCTTTTCTAACAGGGACCGATCTATCTAGAGCCTTCTCTAGTTCGACGGAGGGAGTTCTCCTACAACCCTTAATCGATGCGACGCCTCAAGGAGAAACGCTCCTCCTCGATAAGGGACAAACCTACGTCGGACCGGCGATCATTGCCAAAGAGATCACGATTCGATCCGAGGGGGAAGCAACGGTAACGAATGACAGCGAGGAACCCGTCATTACGATACTTGCCGATGGAGTCGTCCTGCAAGACTTTATCGTTCGCAATCTTAATAAGGACCCCAAGAAGCCGGCCATTCTCGTTCAGAGCGATCGCAATCGCCTGGAACGCCTTAGGATCGTTGCGCAAGGCGGCGGCATTTATCTGCGGGATGCGAACGATAATGAGATTCGCGGCAGTCGCATCGAAGGGGCGAATTCGGCTAATCGCAAGGAAGCCTTCTCCAAGAGAGGTAACGGAATCGATCTGCACGGCTCTTCGCGGAATCTCATTGAAGACAACACGATCATCCATATGCATGATGGCGTGTACGTAGAGAGCAGCAATGCAGCAACTGTGAGAAACAACTATGCTAGCGATTCTCGCTATGGCTTTCACTTCATGTTCTCGGGCCAGCCCGTGCTGGAAGAGAACATAGGGGAAGGCAATGTCACGGGCGGGATGGTCATGGGAGTCGAAGGAGCGATCGTCCATGACAATCGCTTCGATAAGCAAACGGAGAACGTAAACTCCCAGGGAATTCTCCTCTTTGACGTGCATCGTTCGGAGATCAGCGGCAATCGTGTTGACGGCAATCGAGTCGGGCTCTATATCGAGAACTCAACGGAGAACATTCTCTCGGATAACGAAGTCTCGCGTAATTTTATCGGAATGCAGATGATCCAGTCGGATACGAACTCCTTTCGTAACAGCGCGTTTGTTGGAAACGTGATTCAGGCACAATCGACGGAGAGCGTTGATAATGAGCTCCGGGGGAATTATTGGGAAGATATCGAAGGCTTAGACACGAACGGTGACGGATACAGCGATATGACGTATGAGATCGATCCGTTCTTTCTGCAGGTCACCAAGGATATCGATGCCTTTCAAGTATTCTTTCAATCCCCGGGAATGCCATTCCTAGCTCAGATGTTCCAAGCGGATACATCGAACTGGCTCAAAGATCTTGCACCCAAGATGGAGCCTCCCGATTGGTACGACATCGCGGAAGTGTCCGATAACAGATGGTTTCCCTTAACGTTAGGCGTATTGCTGCTTATTCTCTCCATAACTATCATTTATCGATGGGGGTATCGTAAATCATGAGAAAAACAAGCTTGTTAATGCTTGCTGTAGTTATAGGATTGACTTTGTTATCGGGGTGCGGCAAATCAACCTATGAGCCTGTCGCCATCGATGAAACCGTCGATAAGTGTCCGATTTGCAACATGGCGGTAGCAGACGATCAATTCGCGACCGAAATCATACTGAAGAACAAGAAAGCTCTCAAGTTCGACGATCTCGGAGACCTTCATGTCTGGAAGGATCAGAACGGAACCGATGAGATTGGCGAGCAATTCGTGCGCGACTACAACACGAAAGAATGGGTCAAGCTGAGCGATGCGACTTACGTCTATGACAAGTCCATTCGCACGCCTATGGCATTCAACGTTATCTCGTTCAAGGAGAAGAAGGATGCGGAAACATTCGTCGCTCAAGAGGGAGTCGGACAAATCCTGACGGCTAAGGAGCTGGAGAATCACGCCTGGGAAATGAACGAAGACATGATGAAATCGATGATGTCGGAGCATGCCGGAGAAATGATGGATATGGAGAACTCCCACGACGATGCCGAGGGCAGGGACGCGGAGAACTCTGCTGAACATAGCCCCGAGGGCATGATGGACATGAACTCGGAGTCGAAGTAAGGGGTTGATGGGATGCTCCATCTTCGCACAATCGCTTTAAGGGAGATCAAACTCGGCTTCCGGAACCCGTGGGCTTACTCGTTTATGGTCCTGTTCGCCTTATTCAGTCTCGCCTTGCTCCTGATTCAATCTCGGGCAAGTCTCGATGGCTATACGAGTACCACGGGGACGATGATCAATCTGATCCTCTACCTATTGCCGCTTATGACCATGCTGCTCGGTTCCTTCTCGTTGACCTCGGAGAAGGAAGAAGGAGGGTGGCGATTGCTTTCCTCCTTTTCGCTCCGCTCAAGCAATTATCTGTGGGGTAAATATGCCGGGTTAGCTGTCGTCCTGCTGTTGATCGTAGCCTTTGGATTCGGCCTGTCAGGCGTAATCGGCGCCCTGTTCAACCAAGCGTTCGAACCATCGGCTTTCGGTCAATTCTTGTTGTTCTCCGCAGTCATCATACTTATGTTTCTTGGAATTGCCGTCTTGATCGGCGCCGTCTGCCATAACCGATGGCAGGCGTTAACCTATGGAGTTGGCGTTTGGTTCTTCTTCATCCTTGGTTGGCCGACGATACTCATGTCCTTCTTGGGATTCTTGCCTTACTTATGGATCAAACCGGCATTGGTCTCGCTTATCTTCATCAATCCTGCGGAACTAAACCGACTGTTCCTCATCGTGAAGATGGGAGGAGGATCTATCCTTGGACCCGAGTATTACCAGTGGGTGGAGTGGATTCAGAAACCGTCTGGAAGCCTAGTATTTGCCGGTATTTGTTGTTTGTGGATTCTCGTGTATGTAGGACTGGCCACTTGGGTATGGGAGAGAGGGCGTAAACGTGAGTAACCCGCTGCTGCAGGTCGAAAAGGTATCCAAATCGATTGGGCGATCGATATTGCTGCATCCCTGTTCGTTAGAGGTCAGAAGTGGAGAGATCCTTGCCCTATGCGGAGGCAACGGGGCAGGGAAAAGCACTCTTATACGAATGATTGCCGGCATCTCGCAACCGACGGAGGGTTCCGTGACTCTATCTGGGGCCAACTGGTTGAACAACCGAGTCGAGTATGCCGATCACATCGGTTATATGCCGGATGAATTTCAGTTCGGCTCCTCGCTGACGGCGTACGAGACGCTTCAGTTCTACGCATCGCTGCGCCGGATCGGAAGAGATCGAGTCGTAGAGCTATTAGATACCGTCGGATTGCTGGAGGTCAGCAAACGGAAAGTCTCCTCGTTCTCCAAAGGGATGCGCCAACGCTTGCTCTTCGCTCAAGCGATGTTGGCGAAGCCTGCTCTCTTGTTGCTGGACGAACCGACAAACGGCCTGGATCCTTATTGGATGGAAGAATTCGGCCATCTCATTCGGCAAGCCGCTCAAGATGGCCAAGCTGTCGTCTTCTCCACGCATCAGTTGAACATTGCGGAGTCCTATGCGGATTATGCCTTGTTCATGAGCTCTGGACAGGTACGATACTCAGGAGATATTGTCTCGTTGTCGAATAAATATCGACACGATGGCGGATTATACGGCGCTTTCCAGGATCTCGTTACGAATAAGGAAAGCGACCTCGGAAAGGATACGAGGCATGCCACAAACCAATAAACCCATATCGATTCGATGGGCTGCGATTCCGATCTGCTTGCTGCTCCTCACGCTTATGCTGGTGGGTTGCACTTCTTCAAGCTCGACATCATTGAAATCCTCAGAAGTAACACTTGTGACGGATCCTTCCGCGCCGATCGCCAATCAACCAACCCAATTTACTGTCCAAATCGATAATGCCGACTATGCGGCAATGAATGCAGTCGTGCAGCTCCAGATCAACTCCAATCGATCTTTGCCGGAACTCTTGGACACGACCCGCGAGGGAGAAGCGTACACGGTTGCTTATGAATTCCGTTCAGCAGGGGAGTACACGGTCACGGTTCATTTAAGCTACGATGAAGATCACTATGCATTCGCTAAGAAACTTAGCGTCCAATGAAATGAGCGACATGGTCAATCATACAGGAGAGCGTAGGTGATCTCGTTATGGAACAGCTGATTCGCGTCGTCATCGTAGACGACCATAGCCATGCCAGAGAAGGAATGCGCGCTATCCTTAGCGAGGATTCGATCTTCGAACTCGTTGCGGAAGGAGCGAGCGGCCAGGAAGCGATTCATCTCACGGACCAATGGATGCCTGATCTTATCCTGATGGACATTAACATGAAGGGAATGGATGGCCTGGAGGCCACGAAGGAGATCAAGTCGAGATACCCTTATGTGAAGATTGTCGTGGTTACGATATCCGATGACATTCTGCATTTATTCGATGCCTTGAAGAAGGGAGCTTCGGGTTACCTCCTCAAGAATTTGAATTCCGAAGCCTGGCATCAATATTTGCGAGCGATCGCCTATGATGAGGTTCCCTTGTCCCGAGAGTTCGCTCAGCGAATCCTGCAGGAATTCGCATCCCCATCCCGCATTACGGCGCCTCAGATCCCTATAACGCCTCGTGAACAGGAGATTCTTAAGTGGGTATCCAAGGGGCTATCGAACCGAGAAATCGCCGATAAACTGATTATTTCCGAACACACGGTCAAGAACCACTTGAAGAACATCCTGCAGAAGCTGCATTTGGATAACCGCGTTCAACTGGCCCGTTACGCCTTCCAACAAGGGTTTGACAGGTGATGAATAGAAGAGCAGATTGGCCTAGAGGACGGAATAAGGCAATCTGCTCTTTGCTTTATTGTTTGGATGCAAGCCAATTGGTGAGAATGATTAATTGTTCTTCCGATAGTTTATTCTCGTATTTCGGCATTCCGCCTCCGCCTTGAGCGATCTGTTTGTAGATTTGTTCTTTGGCCATTTCACTGCCTACACGGGCAAGCTCAGGCCCGACACGTCCTTGCAACTGGTCTCCATGACAAGAAAGACAATTGCTCTTGTAAATTTGCTCCGCGGCTGCCATGTCAACCGGAGCGTCCGGAACCGTGAAGGATGGAGACGGTTCAGCGGTTTGTTCTTTCTCGGGAAGTTCAGTAACTAACAAAACGATTCCGAATAGACAGGCAACTACCACTAAGCTAGAAAAGACCCACTTGAACAATTTAACACCCTCCTTGAACGAATTTATCGTTTTTTCGTGAAATCGTCTTCATATTAACAAGCACAGCAAGCGTATGACTATGGCTCCAAATAGTCATTTGTAGGCGAGTTCCCGACAGTGTCAATCTTCAAATAAAAATGACTCGTTGCAACAGCTGAACTTGGTGAAAATCTACGAGCACTATATTACGATTACTCTAACTTCCCATGCTATGCCGGTCACGCCGCCACCTCCCAAGACGACGGCGCGAGTCGTCGATTTCCTATTAACGCCCCCGACCAATCGATATTATGAAAAGGAAGGGAACAAATTCGAGATCTCTCTAGCCATTAAATTGTTACGAAAAAAGATGAAGGGAATGGAACACAGAAAAAGCGAGTTGGAGCATACGCAGGTGCTGCTCGCCCGAATGCTGGCTAACAAGCTGGCGTTACAGGAAAAGATGAAAGACCCAACCTGAAGGAAACTAAAGCTCAAAAGCGATGAAGGGGAGGATTGACGTGAAGATTTTTCGTGTTTCCGTATTAATTATTGGCTTGCTCATTTTATTCGGCTGTTCAAACGATGAAGAAAAGAACGCTAAGGTTAACCCAAGTTTTGTGAGCGAGGGAGTCAGCATGCAAGGCATAGAAGGAAAAATCGGCATATTGGGTTTGGGTTTCGTCGCCAATGAACCGAATAAACATATGTGGCATTTATGGGGAAGTGAAGAGGAACTTAGTGGAGATTTTAAAGTCGAAGCCGTTCATTTGAAAACCGGAGAAAAGATAAATCCGTTTATCAGTGATAATCCGTCGACACTTGGAGGTCCTAACAACGGGGCGGATGCTCATTTACCTTCCTCGATGATATTACCTAAAAAAGGGTTGTGGCAGCTTGATGCATATCTTGATGATGCGTTGTTCGGTAGCATTATTGTCGAGGCCAAGTAACTTTTAAATGCACCCAAACTGAGATTTTGCGCAATAGCTGCTACTATGAACCGTACCACAAGTGACGGCGATAAATCGGGGGGTGGGTTTGATGGATAAGAGCAAATCACATAAAAGGATTTATAGCCGCTGAGACCTTGAGTCTCAGCGGTTTTGGTTCGTTTTGTCTGAAGGACAGAACACTATGATCATTATGCTTCTAATCCGCTTTTACATCAGATGGTTATTGACTGGACGGCGCTTTCTTTTCGAGATGGGCGATGTGCCGTGAATTTTTCATGTTGTTGACTGAAAGCCGTTTGATCCTATTAGCAAAATCGCTTGATATCACCCGCCGGAGAGAACCCGAACAGGCGACGGCGTGCTTCCTGCAGTCGAATTTTGCTTCTGATACTGTATCGGAGTCATGGCGGTCGCTTCTTTGAAGTGACGATATAACGAGGAGGAGCTCAAGTTCGCCAGCCGATTAAAGTCATTCAAAGCGTACTGCCTTATATGCGGAAGCGGCGATCAGGGCATATCATCAATATATCTTCAATTGCCGGCTTTGCTCCGCATATGGGTTGGAGCGTATACGCAGCGACGAAGTTCTCGCTAATGGGATTGACGGAAGTACTTGCTCAGGATGTCCAATCTCTGGGGATCAAAGTGACGGCAGTAGCACCCGGGGGATTTAGAACCCAGTTCAATAAAGCAGATTCCTTGGTTTTGTCTGAGAATAAAATTGAGGATTACAGCGAGCTTCACTCTGTGCACAACCATTTCGTAGCGACAGACGGCAAGCAGCTTGGCGATCCTGAGAAAGCGGCAGAGGTGTTCATCGATCTGGCGGAATCATCGAATCCCCCGGTCCGATTGTTCCTGGACAGTGATGCTTACCGGAGAGCGTCCGAGAAGCTGGATCAATTGCGTGAAGAACTGGAAGCGAACAAGGACATCAGCTTCCGTACTGATTATGAATAAGTGGTGATCGCTAACCTGTGAAGAAGGATAGGAGTCAGTGTTTTGTTAAAAACAAAGACGAAGCAGTGCAGCGGAAAGCAGCTTCGTATACCGCGAATTTGTCATTTGACAAACTACCTACTAGATGGTAGGCTATTGATATGAAAAATTTACCTAACACCCAAAATGACATTCTGGCTTGCGCGCGTAATCTGATCGTCGCCGGCGGCTACAACGGTTTCAGTTATGCCGACATCGCTGATGTGGTTGGGATTCGTAAGGCTAGCATCCATCACCATTTCCCTAGCAAGGTTGATCTGGTCCGAACGTTAGTTGCGCGGTATCGAAAAGAAGCCGAAGCAGGAATGGCGAATATCGAGCTTCACGTATCCGATCCGCTTGAACAGCTTCGGTACTACGCCGGTTATTGGGAAGCCTGTATCGCGGACGCCAGCGCTCCTTTTTGCGTCTGCGCGTTGTTGGCAAGCCAGCTCCCGGTCCTGCCCGAGGAAGTTGCTCTAGAGGTCCGGGCGCATTTCAGCTACCTGTCGGCGTGGTTGACATCCGTGCTGGAGCGCGGTGCGCGGCACGGGCAACTTCAACTGATGACTACTCCTCGTACCGAGGCGGAAACGTTCATGGCGACAGTTCACGGCGCGATGCTCTCGGCGCGGGCTTATGGCGATCCGAAGATATTCGGCATCGTGACAGGTCCGCTCTTGGAGCGACTCGCTTCGCGATTCCCTTGAGCTGAAAGCCGCGATGGCGATGGTTGCAGTCATGATCAAGATGAAAGGAGGTCAACATAACCTAATTGAGGATAAGATTGTCCATTTATGATCATAGCTCATTCGCCAAGGGCCGATAAAGGGCATGAAGACTACATATTTTGTCAGCCTGCCCTTTGTCGATCCGCGGGGTGATGTCACGAGTGGAATGAGGCGAAGAATGAAGTAGAATTCAGGATTTATCTTTTAAACCTACCATCTAGTAGGTAGTGTGATTTATTATTAATATTTCTGACTATACCGCATTAAGCGCGTTCTAAATGCTTATTTCAGCCCGTGGATGACCTTAAGCCCGCCAAGACAGAAAAAATACCCTGTCCTTAAGGACTGGAAGGAGACATTTATGTTTGGAATTTCATCACTCGGCTGGGTACATACGCTCAGCAGCTTGCCAGCCATTCCGCTCGCTATATATATGTTTGCTCGCTACGGACGGATAGTGCCTCGGTCAAAGCCTGGTGTCGTCTACTTCTTTTCAATGCTGATTGGCGCGATCACGGTATTCCCCATCGCACATCAGTCGGTCAGTTATGTCATTGGTACGGCAACGATCCTGCTGCTGTTCGCCGGATACGGCATAGGGCGTGTTTCGAGCTTTGAACGTTCAGGCAAGTACCTAGAAACCATCTTTCTTAGCCTGACGGCGTTTCTGCTGATGTTGCCGACCATTACCGAAACCCTGACCCGTGTCCCTAACGGCCACCCTATAGTTGCTGATTTGAATTCACCTATTCTACTCGGCGCTCAGGGCATTCTCTTCGTTATTCTTATCGTTGGCCTAACCGCCCAAATCATCCATTTGCGAAGGCAAAACAGGCTCGCGGCATTCACCTCGCCAGCCGAGATGTCCGCCGAATGAAGTATCATTAACTAAGAAAAAAGGAGCTACACGACATGTCATTAACTCAAGCTTTAGCGGAAGCCAAGCAGGAATTTATCGCGCATACCCCTTTGGAGATTCAAACGGAGATGTTTCGTCAGATCCGTGAGCAGCAAGAATCTGGTTTTGCTTACGGCCGACAGGAGGGGCAGAAGGCAAAGGATTTTACACTCATGAATGCTTTGGGAGAAAAGATAAGTCTTTATGAAGAACTGTCCAAAGGACCTGTTGTCCTGACTTTTTACCGGGGCGGATGGTGCCCGTTCTGCAACACTCAGCTTAAGGCCTATCAGAAGGTACTGCCGGATATCGAAGCCCTTGGAGGCCAGTTGATCGCGATCAGCCCGCAAAGCCCTGACAACACGCTTTCCCAGCAGGAGAAAGAAGAGCTGACCTTCCAAGTGCTTAGCGACACACACGGTCTCGTGGCCGCTTTCTATAACATTCTTTACGACGTTCCAGATTACATTAAGAACATTATGAAACAAATTGGCATGGACTTGGCGGAATACAACGCGACGAACCGCTGGATCCTTCCGATTCCTTCCACCTTTATGATCGACGAATCCGGCATCATCCGTTCAGCCTACGTGAATCCGGACTTTATGCAGCGGTTGGATCCGGAGAATATTCTGCATGAATTGAGAAAGCTTTAATTGTCGACCCAACTTTCTCAGCTTCAAAAACATAGCCTAAAATGAAGAGTGCACAGTAATGATATATGCGAGAAAAATTCAAAAGGAATCACTCAATAAAAGCTGATCCTGGTTTTGGGGATCAGCTTTATGGAAAGCGAAGGACAAGAACTTGGAACCCAAGCTTCCTACTGTGATGCATATGATAAGAAACCTCTTGAAGATTCAAGGGAACTGCAACTTCAAGATATGCTGGTACTTCAATTACTGCCTAATATGAGTGAGAAGCTTGCTGAAGTATACTCAGACAAACTTTCAATACCAGGATCACCCAATATATATCCTTATTTTGTTTATGTGGAGCGGACTTTGCTGGAGTTGAGCCTAAGAAATTTGAACACCTCAAAGATCCCAACAAGAATGATTTCCCACCAAACTACCAAGATCTTTTGAAGTAACGGGGATGTTAGTTGAATTGTACATCGGCATTCTAGGGCATTTGTGCCCAAGAATGCCGATGTTTCTTATCACTTTAACTGCGCCCAAAGCTGACACCGTAGAAGTCATAGAAGGGAGGATATAAACAGCGACTTTTAGTTCTCCTACAACAAGGAGCTACTATCTGGCCCGCGCCATTGCACCGAAGTGTGGACCTATTTCAACCTGGCGCAGCTGCATACCGGGTCTCCGAGCGCCGGCAGCCCGGCTCGCCCGCGTACAAGAATTATGTGTACTGAAGCCTTTGAACTGGACGATGAGGTTTGCCGAATAACGGTCGGCGGTGGAGATAAAATCATAGAGGAGATCGGACATTGACGTAGTAGTGGCATCACATCTGCTTAATGAATACAATCGGCTGCCGTTCGAGTATTGAAGTATACATATGTATAAAATACGGGTTTTGTGAAAATGTTTGGATTGCTTTAGGAGTCCCGGGATTTCGATGAACGCGCATCCCCCGGCGATAACGATAATGCCGGCTATCCACCACATTCCCTAGGTCTCCCCCTTTTCTTCCGTAATCGGGTTGGTTATCGTGCCGTTGCGCTTGATTCTAACCGTGGCATCGACATCAACCTGGGCATGCTCGAAGTTCTCTTCCCAATCGTTCATTACCGTTCTCCAAGACTTTGGGGCACTGCGGTGAATGGCGCTTCCGAAGCCGAATATGTCCGCTTTGTACTCGGTCTGCACCTTCTCAAGCGTTCGATAAACGAGCTCTTCCAACGACTTCTGTGACAACCGTTCTAGTTCGTCCAGACTGTCCGGCTGAGTGAGATCCAATCTGCATTGAACTTCCCCCACGTTCTGTTCGACATTCAGCTTAATCTTAAGGCGCGCACGTCCCTCCGCGACCCTTCCTTTGATTTCGGCTTTGGAATGTGTCGTTTCCAGCGCTACATTCCCTCCAGCGGGACAAGCGACATGGTCGACCATACTCTTGATTTTGTTCAGAATGAAATTGTAGCCGATACTCTCTTCCTCGTTTAACCATCCGATCAATTTATCGTCCCGGAAAGCCGCCAGACCGGCAGTCCGGATTTGGACGGATGGCCGAACGCGCTGTACGCTCTTAGGGGAGTTCCCTTGCTGCCCGTCTCCTAATACTTCAATGACTCCGAGAACGGGCTGCTTCCCTTTGCTAGCCATATCCTCAATGAAATCGTCGAGCGTCACCGCCGTCGTCGGAGCCCAGCTTTTCTCCGACATATCGATGGAACGATAAATTTTGTTCGCCGGAATTTTCTCTAGCGGGGTTAGAATGGACAACAGGCTTGCGGCAGTCGTTCCTTTGGCCACCAAGAGATAGAAATCCTTCCGGAATTCATTATCCCTGGACAGTAAATCGAGCGTGTCTCCGATCCCTTCCCGCGCCATCTCCTCTCCGAAAACAACGAATCGAAGATGCGCCGAATAGATTTTCCTCGGACTGGTATTCGTCATCCGTCGCAACGCTTCGAAGATCGTCACGCCCTTGGACTCGAACAAAGAGACGGGCGTCGATTCGATCCCGCCGCCGGTCTTCTGTGCGACGGCGCCCGGCTGAACGACTTGTATCGATACCCGATATTCGTCTCCCGCCTTGTCGATGCCCATCGCCATGGAGATACCAAGCTCGTTTAATTCCCGCCTGTCCCAACAGCCCGTAAAGATCGGCACTATCAGCAAAAACAAGGCTCCTATCGACAATCTCTTCCGCTTCATCATGAGCCTTTGCCGGCGGGGTTCTTGGGTTTCTTGCCCTGCCGAATGAGGTTCCGGCTTCCGAAGAACCGGGGGCGGGTCTTCATTCGCGAATGAGGAACCCGAAGGATGACATCCTTCTGATCGCTCACGACGAAGGGGCCCACCGGAGCCATGTACGGCACACCGAACGAGCGAAGACTGCTTAAATGCAACAGCAACGCGTTGATTCCGACGAAGATGCCGAACAATCCGAAGGCCGCTGCGAGACCCATGAAGAGGAATCGCGTGATCCGAACGGCGATCGACATGTCGAATTCCGGAATGACATAGCTGGAGATGGCCGTAATCGACACGACGATGATCATGCTTGCGGAGATGATTCCGGCTTCCACGGCTGCTTGTCCGATAACGAGCGTGCCTACGATCGATACGGCCTGGCCGACCGCTCGAGGCATGCGGATTCCGGCTTCCCGGAGTACTTCGTAGGTTGCTTCCATGATTAGAGCTTCGATAAAGGCCGGAAAAGGAACTCCTTCGCGTTGGGCGGCCAGGCTGATCAATAATTGCGTCGGCAGCATCTCCTGATGGTACGTCGTGATGGCGATGTAAAGCCCGGGTCCCAGCGAAGCGATAAACAGCCCGAAGTAGCGGAGAACTCGAATCAGCGTGCTGATATCGGCTCTCTGGTAATAATCTTCGGCCGCCTGAAAAAACTGGACGAATAGAGCGGGAACCATTAGCACGTGCGGCGTCCCGTCGATCAGTAAGGCCACGCGGCCTTCCAGCAAAGCGGCAGCGACCGTATCGGGCCGTTCGGTGTTCTGAATCGTTGGATAAAGCGAATACGGCTCGTCCTGAATGAATTCTTCGATATATCCGCTCTCCAGGATAGCATCGGTATCGATGGCGGAGAGCCGGCGATTCACCTCCTCGACGGCTTGCTCGTCGGCGAGACCCCGAATGTACATGACCGAAACGTTGGTTTTGGTGGACCGCCCGACGGTTCGGTTCTGAAGCTGCAGGCTCGGGTTTTTGACAATCCGGCGGATCAAAGCGCTATTCACGCGGATATTTTCCGTAAAAGCTTCCTTCGGACCGCGGATAACCGTCTGATTGGACGGCTCGGTGACAGCCCTATGTTCCCAGCCGGCCATCGAAATCTCAAAGCCGCGTCGGTAACCGTCTACTAGAAAAATGACGCTGCCGTTCATCATCGCTTCTACCGCTGCGTCCAAACGTTCCAGTTCCTTAAGCTGGCCAACGGATAGTACGGAGTCTTTTATTTCTTCCAGTAAACCTTCCTCTTCAGGATCGGCTCCTCCGGGCGAACGGCCGCGAGCCATAACCGGCTCCATGATAAACTGAAAGATCGACTTTTCTTCGGTAAGCCCGTCGATATAGCAGATAGCGACTTCCCGGCGCGCGCTCTTCCCCATTCGGAACGGACGGATGACGAGGTCGTCGCTGCCGCCCATTCGCCTCTTAATATCTTCAATATTCCCGTTTAGGTTGGAATTCAGCATAACGGCTTCGTTCATGCCATACTCACCGACTTCATTTTATCGCTTATGTGCAACCATTATTGCCATGACCCTATTGACGGATACCCTCCGACTTCGGATCGATAGCCAGGATATTCTCAATCGCCTGAGCCGCTCCTAAAACCAAGCATGGCGAAAGGACATAGTATAGCGGATCCCACCAGGTAAGACTTTTCAATATCCCCGTGGACTTAAGCACGACGGTAATGAGCAAAGCGAAGCCGGCTATGAGCACGTATTTAGCCCATTGCATCCGCCCGTTCAGCTTGATCGCTACCACATGGAGCACGCTTATGGACAAGTAATAGACGGCAGCGAAAGCGGTCGTATCTCGAGAAGGGTCGGCGAACCAATCGACTTGGTAGATCCTGCACTCGAACAGCATAATAGGTAAAATATGCAACGTTCCGGATAACGGGCTTACGATCAAGTATAGGATCAGCCAATGAAGCGTCCCCCGCAATCGCCGACTCATCTGCCGATACAATACTTTGCCGACCCAGAAATAGACGGGAAACCCGGCTGCCGTGTAAATCAACTTCCACCAATGATGCTCGTAGATTCCCAATTTCAAAAACAACCACTCGATTAAAACCATGAGAACCGTTAAGCCGGTTATCCATCTCCAGCCCAGCCCGAAGTAGGCGATAAACGTAGCGACCGCGGGCAACGTCAACATATTGGAGGCTACCGCCCCCATGTTGCTATCGTAATAGGGATCGTTCTTAATCAACTTAGGATAATATCGATAGCTGTCCAGGAATATGTAAATAACGGTTTCGATCAAGTAACCGAAGCCAACCATAGCCGCAAACAGCAGCAGACACCGGGCGCTTCTCGTGCGAAAACACACATAAGCCAATAACAGCAGGCTAGCGATTCCCAAACCTAAATACCAATAAGAGTTGGAATGCATCTATGTTAACTCCGATCAAGGGACCCTCCCCTTCACCGTTTCCATATTGTTCGTTCTTTATACCCGGTCGAAAGTCTGTTTCAGATGGAATAGGTGTATGCTACAATGTGTGATGAGGTGAATAGAGTAGATGAGTGATTTTATTAGTTCGATTATTTTGGGTATCGTTGAAGGCTTAACGGAATTTCTTCCCGTGTCTTCGACGGGTCACTTAATTCTCGTAAGTGATCTGTTAGGGTTCGACGAAGATTGGACAACCACGTTCAAGATCGTCATCCAGCTAGGCGCCGTAATGGCGGTTCTGATTCTTTATTGGAAAAGATATCTTGGAATCGCCAAGGACGTCGTTACGTTTAAGCTCACGCCGAATAAGTTAAACGTCTTCCACCTGATCCTTGCCATGATCCCTGCTTTAATCGTCTATCTGGTCGCCAAAGATTTCATCAAGAACGAATTGTTCGGCCCGGCTCCCGTGCTCATCAGCTTGATTGCCGGCGGTATTCTTATGATCATTGCTACAAGAGTCAAGCGCAAAGTTACCGCCGAAGAGACCGATGATATCAGCTACAAGCAGGCCTTCGGCATCGGCTTGTTCCAATGCTTGGCGCTGTGGCCCGGCTTCTCAAGGTCCGGATCGACGATCTCCGGCGGATTGCTGCTCGGGACAAGCCAGAAAGCGGCCGCGGACTTCACGTTCATCATCTCCGTGCCGGTCATGCTGGGCGCTACCGTGCTCGATATGTACGACAGCCGCGACATGCTGACCTCCGATCGATTGGTCCTGTTCCTGATCGGATTTATCGCCGCCTTCATCGTCGCCATGATCGCCGTCGTCACCTTCCTGAACTTGATCAAGCGTCTTCGCCTGGAATGGTTCGCGGCCTATCGGTTTCTGATCGCCATCCTGTTCTATGTCTTCGTTATGATGTAATAAACATAAATGATATTATGTAAACTAATGAAAAGCCAACGGCAGTCTCGGACAAGTTCCAATGTCCTCGACTGCCGTTGGTTTCTTTCTTTATTCGAACGTTATTTTTTCAGATGGTAAGGAACTGTCGTAATGATAATATCCTTGCTGTACATTAACAGTCGCGCCCGGATCATGAAACTCGTCTGGTTGTGAAGGATGTTATGCCAGCCCTTCTTCGGAATGAATTGAGGAATGATGACCGTGACCTGATAGTTCGACTCGCTGGCCTTGCGTTGAACCACGTCGAGGAAGCGGATGAGCGGCTGAATGATCGTACGGTACGGCGAAGGCAGGGTGACCAGTCGAATATCGGGCTTCCACTTGTTCCATTTTTCCTCGAAGCGTACTTCGTCTTCCCTCTCGAACGGAATATAAACCGCAATGATCTGTTCGGCTTTAAGCGATTGGGCGTAGTTCAGCGAGTGCTCGACGACATGCGTGATTCCCGATACCGGCACGATGATCACGTTGCCCTCGATCGGCACCGCCGGTTCGCAGGATGCCAGCCTCAGCTGTTCTCCGACCGCCGCGTAATGCCGCCTGATCTGATAGAAGACGAAGATAATGATCGGCAGGAAGACGAGTATCGGCCACACCATGGGGAACTTCGTTAGGAAGAAAATTACCGACACCGTAAAGCTGATCAGAGCGCCGATAAGGTTGATGGCGAGCTTTGTTCTCCAGCCTCGCGGCTTCTCGCGGATCCACTTCAGGATCATCCCCGATTGCGACAGCGTAAACGGAATGAACACGCCGACCGCATATAACGGGATCAAGTGCTCCGTCTGCCCTTGGAAGGCAATGATCAGAAGCATCGAGAACACGCCTAGGAAAATAATGCCGTTGGAGTAGCCCAAACGGTCGCCTCTAACCGTGAACATGCGCGGGATGAACTTATCCTTGGCCAAATTGACGGCGAGCAGCGGAAAGGCCGAGTATCCCGTGTTAGCGGCCAGAATCAAAATCAAAGCCGTCGTTCCTTGGATAAAGTAGTACATGAAGTTCCGTCCGAACGTTTCTTCCGCGATCTGCGAGACGACCGTTACGTCGTGTCTGGGCGCAATCCCGTAATAATAAGCCAGGAACACGATTCCGGAGAATAAGGCCGCCAGCAGGATCCCCATCGCGGCTAGCGTCTTGGCAGCGTTGTTCGGAGCCGGAGCTTTGAAGTTCGGAATCGCGTTGGATATCGCCTCGACTCCCGTCAAGGCCGAGCTTCCCGAAGCGAACGCCTTCAGCAGAATAAACAAGCCGATGCCGGCGACCGGTGTTCCGATCGAGGCGTGGAGCTCCGGCGAGACGTCGCCCGCGGCTATCCGGTACAGTCCGACGCCGATAAGAATAAACAATGCCAATACGAACAAGTAGACCGGATAAGCCAGGATCGAAGCCGACTCGGTAACTCCCCTAAGGTTGAGGATGGTAATAAAAATAACGAAAGCCACCGCGATCGGAACGTTATAATCGTGCAAACTTGGAAATGCTGAAGTTACGGCATCCGTTCCCGCCGAGACGCTGACGGCCACCGTCAGAATATAATCGACCAGCAGCGAGCCGCCGGCCACGAGACCGTAGGACAAGCCGAGATTTTCCTTGGAGACGACGTAAGCGCCGCCGCCGTGCGGATAAGCGAAAATAATCTGGCGATAGGACAGAATCAGGGCCGCCAGCAGGATCAGGACGCCGATCCCGATCGGGACGGAGTACCAGAACGCCGCCGCGCCGATCGTCACCAGCACCAATAAGATTTGTTCCGGGCCATAGGCTACGGAAGACAAGGCATCGGAGGACAGAATGGCCAGCGCCTTCGTTTTTCTAAGCTTTTGTTCCCCTAGCTCGGTCGACTTAAGCGGCTTGCCGAGAAGGATTCTTTTGATCTTGGATGCCACGCCTATCACCGTTCCTCAAAGGTCCTTATGATCGATTGGTTGCCGTTTGTTGAAGTATCCCCTGAAATCAAGTTGGGTACCAGGCCTTTCAATCTTGTCGTTCTTAGTGAATTCTGGAGCTCATTCCATGCTTAATAGCCGCGGAGAACCCTCCGCGGCCCATCGTTCGGCCGAAGCTGTTTCACCTCTCTAACAACGCTTACGAGGTTAGCTGACGGATTCGGGCGATTAGAGTCGCCCTACGGAAGCATGAGTTCACGCCTCCGATTCACCCCGCGCGGACAAACGCGCTCCGCGATTGGTTCCCCCGATCCCCCGCCGGAGATTCAGCGATAAACGGATATAGGATGTATCGGAGTTGATCATACTGCAACTCTCTCCGATTGCCAAAAGGGATTTCCGTTGGAAAACAAGGAACCACGCCGAATGGACAATCGAATAAGCGCTTACACAACAACGGCTCTTATTTTATATCCCTGTATCGCAATTTCGCGCTGCCATTCAACAAAAAAGGAAATGATTAACGCTTGCGGCGTTATCATTTCCTTCCTTTTTTAGGTTTGTAACGTTGCGGCCGCTCGGGCATTCTTCTTCCGGACGAAGACGCTTCGGTAGAGAATAAGGATTCCGACGTGCGCGATCGCCAGCACCAGGTATAAATTGCTGAAGACGAAAGCCTCCTCATGGGACTGCCATGGAAGCCAAGGCGCCTGCGCCCTGTGATCCATGATTTTGCCGTAGATGCCTGTCGCTACCGCTCCCGATAGGAAATTGCACAGAGTCATCAGCCCCATGCCGACGCCCACTTGGTCCTTCGGAATGCTGCGGGAGATCGTATTCGACAGAGCGATCTGCATGAACATCTGTCCTACCGTCCCGAAGGCGAAAATCAATCCGATAACGGCGGCGGTACTGCCGACGAAGAACGATAATGACAGGAAGCAGCCGAACAACAGCCCGAAAGCCGAATGGTACACGAAGGAGTTGCCCTTGATATCGGCCATCTTGCCGACCTTGCGTCCCAAATAAGCGGAGACGCACGCTCCCGGAACCATGACGAAGCCGATCCATCCGGACTCCAGCCGATTAATATCGGCAAGCAGTTGAGGGGTCAGAAACGGCAAGGCGTAGCTGATGCTCATGACAAGCGCCGCAATGGTTAACCCCATTAAATAAACGCGATCTCGGAGCAAGGCTCTTGACACGAACGGTTCGGCGGCCGATCGGATCCTCCAGAAAAAGACTAGGAACGCCGCCAGACTGCCTGCTCCAAGGGTCAGGCTTCCTTGGGTGATGGCCAAGAGAAGCAACGCGACGGTTCCCGCCAGCAGGCCTCCCCCCAACCAATCGATTCGCCCTTCCGTTCTCCTCTCTTCCACGAGAAATTTACGGTAGAAAGGCAGCGTGGCCAGAATGAGAAGCGGGATGGCGAACAGCCAGCGCCAATGAACGAGCGAGACCAGCAGCGAAGAAACGATAGGTCCGATGGCGTTGCCCAGCGCCAGACCCGTTGACGATATTCCCAGCGCTCTCCCTCTTCTCTCCGGCGGGAAGTAACGGACCGGAATCATCATTGCCAGCGCCGGAACGACGGATGCACCTATCGCCTGCAGCACTCTCGCCGACAGAACGAAGACGAACGAGGTCGCTAGCAAGCCTAGCAGCGATCCGGCCGCGAACACGAGCAACCCGAACGAGATGAGCGTCTTCGCCCGGTATCGATCGAGCAGTTTGCCATAGATTACGGAACCTACCGCATAAATCAACAAGTAAACCGTGGAGACCCAGCTTACCTGCGCCACGGAGAGGCCGAAGTCGGCGCGGATCTCCGGGAGGACGATATTGAACATCGTCGCGCTCATCGAAGATAGGATCAAGGTGAAAGCGAGAATTTTGATCAGAACGTCTCCGTTCTTCGGCACATCGGAATTAGTTTGGTTTGTCGCCATCTGCGATCCCTCCTGCAATTCCTTCCACCTCCCACTATACCCTTCCAGTTCGATAAATGATAATATATATTATTATATGTGATGATATACTCCAGTATATGAATGGGAACGAACGGGACAGGAGGCTATACGTTATGGAATTGCTGCAGCTGCACTATTTTCGTACGGTGGCGAAGTATGAGCATATGACGAAAGCGGCCGAAGAGCTCCGAATCGCGCAGCCGGCTTTAAGCAAGACGATCTCCAGGCTTGAAGAGGACGTAGGCGTCCCTCTGTTCGATCGGCACAACCGGCAGATTCGGCTGAACCGGTTCGGCAGAGCGTTCTTGCAGCAGGTGGAAACGGCGCTGGGCGCTCTGGAGGACGGCCGCCGGGAGCTGGCCGACATGGCGGGCAAGGAGCAAGGAACGATTCGTTTGGCGACGCCGACGCTTAACCGTCTCTCCTCTTCGATCAGCGCCTTCCGTAAGGAGAACCCGGAGATGATGTTCCGGGTCGTTCAGATCCCGCCCGCTGCCTCCGACGATATGATCTCCCTGCTCGAACGAGGCGAGGTGGATCTCTGCTTTATCGCGGCGTCCCTCAAGCAGCCCTGGATACGGGAGATGACCGTTCTGAAAGCCGAGGTATGCTTGGCCGTTCCGATCGGTCATCGGCTCGCCGATCGCTCGAGCGTTGCACTAGACGAGGTCATGAACGAAGCTTTTATCGAATACCATGAGGAGCATCCTTTCCGGCAATTGAACAACGAATATTGCCGGAATGCCGGCATCGACCGGCAGATCATCTGCGAGGTGGACGAACCTTCCGCTCTATGGAGCCTTGTCCAAGCGGGTCTCGGTTTGGCCTTCACCCCGCGCAATCCCAACGCGGTAGAAGACGAGAACGTAAAGCTGCTAAGAATCGATAAGCCGGCCTGCGAACGAGAGTTCGCGATCGCTTGGAACGAGAAGCGCTACCTGCCGAACGCCGCCCGTTCGTTCGTGGAATTTCTGGAGTCGTATTTCCACTTGGAGCCGGCCGCGGGCGACAAGAGCCGTTAACCAAGAGCCGTTAACGTAAAGAACCGACCGTCTCCTTCTTATCGGGAGCCAGTCGGTTCTTGCGCATGTCTATCTATTAAAAGTTAAAGTTGAAGTCATCGTCGGTCAGAGGCTCTACGTTCAACGTGCGCACGTACCCGTTCCCCTTCTTGGAGAAGAAGTCGTGCTGCTTCGTCTTCGTGCTGATGCCGTTGAAGACGATCGGATTCACGTCTTCCACCGGGAAGATCGGTTCTAATCCCAGGTTCATCATCGCCTTGTTGGCATTATAACGAACGAACGTCTTGACCTCTTCGTCCAAGCCCAGCTCGGTGTACAGCTCGTCGGTATAGTTCATCTCGTTCTGATGGAGATACTGCAGGAGACCGTTAAACGTCTCGGTCGCGTCCTTCTGCTCGTCCTCGTCGAGTTCGGCGAACACTTCCTGCGCCAGAAGGCCGACGTAGACGCCGTGAATGCTCTCGTCGCGAAGGATCAAGTCGATGATCTCTCCGCTGCTCGTCATCTTGCCTTGACCCGCCAGGTAAAGCGGGTAGAAGAAGCCGCTGTAGAACAGATAGCTCTCGAGCAGAACCGATGCCGCCATCGCCAAGTAAAGATCCTTGCGGGTCTCGATGCTCTTGTAGTATTGCGAGATCGTATCGGCCTTGATCTGAAGATACTTGTTCTCCTCCACCCAACGAAAGACCGAATCGATCTCTTCCGTCGTGGCGAGCGTCGTGAAGATGCTGCTGTACGACTTGGCGTGGATCTGCTCCATCATCGCCATGAAGCCGAGCACGGCTTTGCGCTGCAGGCCGTCCACGTGCTCGAGAATCTTCGGCATCCCGATGCCGCCTTGCACGGTATCCAGCAGCGTAAGGCCGCCGAGCACCTTCTTATAGAGCGTGCGCTCGGCATCGCTCAGCTCCATCCACACCATCTTGTCGTCCGACAGCGGGATTTCTTCGTCGGTCCAGAACTGCATGATGTTCTGGCTCCAGAACATATTCGTATAATCGTCGTCCGGACGGTTCCAGTTGACGGCTTTCATCGCGCACATGCTAATTTGTCCCCTCTCAGGCCGCGCAGAAGCGGCGTTACCGTGCTTATACCGCGCAGCTGACGCAATTCTCGACGGACAGAATGTTCGTCCGCGTGTAATACAGGGATTTTAATCCCTTCTTGGCCGCGTAAATATAGAACCTCGACAATTCGCGCGTCGTGACGTCGCTGTTGACGTGAAGGACGGTCGAGATGCCTTGGTCGACGTGAGCTTGAATCTCCGCGATCAGGTCGATGATCTTGAATTGGTCCATCTGATAAGCGGACTTGTAGTAGAAGAAGTTGTCGCGGGACAGGAACGGCATCGGATAATACGTCGTCGAATTCGCATAGGTGCGCGTCTCGATCGGCTCGACGATCGGCATTACGCTTGCGGTCGAGTTCTGAACGTACGAGATGCTCTGCGTCGGAGCGATCGCCAGGCGGTACGCATGGTACAGGCCATGCTGCTGAACGTCGGAAGCGAGCTTCGCCCAATCTTCCGTTGTTGGAATCGCGAGTCCTTCGAACAATGCCTTCACCTTGTCCGTAACCGGACGGTAATCGGTCGATTTATAACGTTCGAAGTACGCGCCGCTCGCATACTCCGAACGTTCGAAGCCGGCGAAGGTTTCACCCTTCTCCCGGGCGATCTCCATGCTTCTCTCGATCGAATAGAAATTCACCATCATGAAGAACGTGCGCGCGAAGTCGCGGGCTTCCGCGCTCTCGTAGGCAATGCGGTTCTTCGACAGGTAACCGTGCAGGTTCATCGCGCCCAGACCGACGGAATGAAGCTCATCGTTCGCCTTCGCGACGCCCGGAGCGTTCGCGACGGTAGACATGTCGCTGACCGAGGTAAGTGCCGTAATGCCTTCATGAACGGATTCGCGGATCTTGCGGGTATCCATGACGTTGGCGATATTGAGCGACGCCAGGTTGCAGCTGATGTCGCGGCGGATGATATCCGGCGTGCCGTAATCTCCGATCTCCGACGTCTCCTGCAGCTGGAAGATCTCCGTGCACAGGTTGGACATCTTAATCGAGCCGATTCCCTTAAGCGCATGCTCGCGATTCGCGTTCGTGCGGTTCATGATGTACGGATAACCGGATTCCAGCTGAATCGTCGCGATCTTCGTCAGCATGTCGCGCGCGCTCAGGACGACTTTCTTCTTGACGCGGGAATCGGCCAGAAGAGTGTCGTACATCTCGTCGAGATCCATGTCGTCCAAGTGCTTGCCGTAAGCCTTGTATACGGAATAAGGTCCGAAGACGTGAAGCGGCTCGTTCTTCTCGGCCAGCTCGTAGAACTTGTTCGGAACGATCAGGCCGATCGACAGCGTCTTCAGGCGGGTCTTCTCGTCCGCGTTGATCTTCTTGCTGTCGAGGAATTCCATGACGTCCCAGCCGAAGATGTTGTAATAGCCTGCTCCGGAGCCCTTGCGCTGCCCCATCTGATCCGCGTAGGAGAACGCATCCTCCATCAGCTTCAGAACCGGCATGATGCCCTTGGCCGCGCCTTCCACGCCCTTGATCGGTTCGCCGCGTCCGCGCAGCTTGGAGAGGTTGACGGCCACGCCGCCGCCGATCTTGGACAGCTGCATGCACGTGCCTAGCACGTAGTTGATCGAGTTCAGCGCGTCGTCCATCTCGAGCAAGAAGCAGGAGACGAGCTCGCCGCGGCGGCTCTTGCCTGCGTTAAGGAACGTCGGCGTCGCCGGCTGAACGCGCTGCTCCATCATCGCGGAGGTCAGCTTCAGCGCCGTGCCCAGGTCGCCGCGGCCAAGATGCAGGGCGACGATGGCCACGCGGTCCGGATAGTGTTCGAGATACAGCGATTTGTCATTGCTCTTCACCGCGTAATCGGTGTAGAACTTGGATGCCGCCATGTAGGATTGGAATTGGAAGTCGTAGGAGTGGGCAAGCTCGTACACTTGCTCGACCGCATCCTCGGAATAAACGTCATAGACGTTCTCGTAGAAGTCCTCGTCGATCATATAACGAACCTTCTCGGACGTGCTGGCGAAAGTCAAGCTCTTGCGCTTCACTTCCTCCATGAACGCGCCCACCGCCTCGCGGTCTTTATCTAATTGGAAGAAGCCTTCGGAATCCCGCTGCATGAGCAGGTTGTTAAGTTCAATATGACGCAATGAGGCTCACCTCTCTCTTGAATTTTTCTACGTCGACGGAAGTTCCCGACATCTCGAATTTCATCAGGACGGGAACGCCGTATTTCTGGGAGATCAAATCCGCGCTCTTGGCGAACCCGTCTCCCCAGTTGCGATTGCCGCTGGCGGAGACGCCAACCATGCGATCGTGGTTATGTTGGAGGAAAGACATGACTTTGGCGGGAGGTTGCCCGAATCCCGTGGTGTATGTAACCAGAACGAATGGCTCGTCCAGCTTGGTCTGTTCGTCGATCTGTACGGCAGGCAAATCCAGCTTGCGGATAAACCTCTTTACGTTGCCTGTTTTGGAATCGTAAGCGATCAGCATGGCTCCGTCTCCTCTCTATCTCTTTCCCTTCTGACAATAAAAGACGCATCCGGCAACTTCTGGAATTCAAAATGCCGAACGCGTCCATGGCTTGTAACGGGGAGGTATTCCTCCTCGAATGCCTGGCAGGACGTATCGGACACGCTCCTATCCATCGTAGGAGGGGGTGTGTCTCTCGGCATGAGCGGGTCTCTGGCTGAGGCCCGAGTCTCTCTATATCTAGTAGAGAAACTCTGCCTTCACAGTGGCGGGACCGCGCCGGATTCGAACCGGCTTCCCTCTTGCGCCTTGAATCTTGTCGAAGTCCAAGGCACTCACACCGACTATATGTAGTTCGTAGTTCTAAATTTAAATCAATATTTTGTGGGTGTCAACGGTTTATCTCGGTTTCTTGCTCAAGAAAATTGTCCATAAGCCTGGAGTCCTAAATCCGGAATCCTAGTCACGAGAAATGAGTTTATCACTCTATTGTTCGCTAGTCAAAGCAACATATTCGAACGAAAAAAGCAAGAAGCCGCTCCCTGATTGGGACGAGCGGCTTCGCCACGAATTGTGAAGTAGAGGTAAAATGCGTTAAACGACGTTAATCTGCGAGGCCGTGATCTGTCCGCCAATGAATTCGGATAGTCTTGTCGTCCGAATCTCCACCTTGTCGCCGACATGGATCCGCTCTTCGGAAGCATGATTCCCCGACACTAGATATTGGGTGAATTCGGTCAGAATGACCTTGTCTACCCCAACCATCAGATAATTCTCCTCGCCGGGACTATCGGACAGGTGGAATTCTTTCACTGCTCCCGTCATCTCCGGCTCCCCCGGATCTCTATCCAGCACGTCCAGCGCGAGTCCCGACGTCATTCCCGGATAGCTGGTCAGCATGAGACCCTCACCCCATGCTTGCACGCGGTAGCCGATCCGGATATCGGATAGAGCAATGTCGGTTCCGTCCGCAAGCTTCAAGCTCGCATCCGCCGTATTGAAGTTATACCAGGCGGCATCCGGGGATTTATCGACGCCGATCCTGCGCTCCTCGTCCACGATCAGCAAGCGGGTACCATCGATGGCTGTCACGCGTCCTTGCGTATTCGGTTCGCCGCCGACGTCGAGCGCGCTGAGCTCCAAATTGAACTTGTACCCGACTTCGTCATAGATCGCTTGCTCGACTCTCCGAAGATCCTCCTCGTCCAGAGGCTTGCGCACGTCCCCGATCCTTCTTACTTGAAGCTCGACCTCGTCCTCCGAGCCCGAAGAGCTCAGCGCCTTGACCTCGGCTTTCGCGAGCGTCTCCTCGAAGCCCTTGCCCATCAGCCTTGCGCTAAGAGAGTCATAGTCGGGCTTGCCGGAGGAGAACATGCGAGGTCCGTCTCCGCATCCGCCGACAAACAAGATCGTTAATGCCATTAACCCAAGAAGCCTCCGCTTGCTGCCGATCATAAGATTCGCCCCCATTATCTAATGTCGTTACCCATCAGACGATGGAGCGCTTCCGAAAGTTACGAGAAGTTATCGACCAAGCTTCTCCTCAACGGATGCCAGCTTCTGCTCCATCGTTCCCTTCTTGTCGCGGCGGTCGTCAATTGTAATGGAAGTAGAGACGCGCTGAGCCCCTTCTCGGAACGGCACCTCGTGCAACCTCCTTATTACGGCGAGCAGGTCGTCCAGCTCGCCTTCGATAATGGTGCTCATCGGAGTCAGTTGATATCGGATAGGCTCTTTCGCTTGATCGAGCTCTTTCTTTATCGCGGCGACATACTCGCCGACGCTCGGGCTTCCCGTTCCCAGCGGAACGACGGTCACTTGGACGATTGCCATTCTTATCTTCCTCCTTATCCATCCCAATCCGCGATTTATTTTAGAGCGTTAACGATTGGGCGGTGCTTCCATGTTATACTATTAAAATCATTATCTCCACGGGTGATCGAATGAATCTGCAGAAAAGAAAAGACAGAGAAGAGCTCGACAAACGCGTGCCTGCCATGCCTTGGTACGTGGAGAAGTTTATCAATTACAAGCTGCCGGACCTCTCCCCTTCTTCCTTGCTGGAGTACGTTCGGGACTACGAGACCTTCTTCTCCTGGCTGATGGCCGAAGGCTTGACGAGCGCGCAGAAGATCGGAGATATTCCGATCGAGGATCTGGAGCGGCTTCATATGGAGAGCGTGGACAACTTTCGCATGTACCTGTCGACGAAGACGGAGAACGCGAACAGCCGGACGACGATCTCGCGCAAGCTCTCCTCCCTTCGCTCGCTTTTCCATTATCTCAGCCAGATAGCCGAGGACGAGAATTTCTACCCGCTGCTCAAGCGCAACGTCATGGCGAAGCTGTCCATCAAACGGACGAACAAGCCGAAGGATACCGCGGCCAAGCTGGAGGGCAAGCTTCTGCAGGAAGAAGAAATCGCCGAATTCATCCGATATATCCATGCCGACTACGCCCAGGACGTCGCCGCGAACAAGCAAGCCTTGTACGCCCACGAGCTGAACCATATCCGGGACGCGTGCATCGTAAGCCTGATTCTCAATTCCGGCCTTCGGGTATCGGAGCTGGTGAACCTGAACGTCGACGACCTGGATCTCAAAAAAAAGCTAACTTACGTATACCGCAAAGGGAAAAACGACGATACGTTCAAAACGCCCGTGTTTTTCCGTCAGGACGCCATCGCCGACCTCGAGGCTTACCTGGAGCAGCGCGAACTCCGGTATCATGCGCCCAAACGCGAGAAAGCCCTCTTCCTCGCCATCGCCAACGGCAAGAAAGAAGGCTCTCGGATGACCAAGCGCGCCATTCAAGAGATGGTCATCAAGTACGCCAAGCGGTTCGGCAAGCCTTATTTGTCCGTCCATAAGCTGCGGCACTCGTTCGCGACCGACTATTACCTCCGGAACGATCTCTATAAGACCCAAGAACAGCTGGGGCACGCGTCTCCGGAGACGACGCAGATCTACGCCCACTTGACGGACAAGACGATGGAGCAAGCCATCGACAAGCCGAGGACGGCCGATTGATTCGGCCGTCTTTCTTTATCTCTACGAGAGGGCCCGGCACCAATCCCTAAGACGCTCCTCCATCCCTCGCAGCTTGGTCAAGCCTTGCGCGGCGTCTTCAATCTGCTCCCGCAATACCGCCGGCCCATCCACCCCGTCGAGATATCTCCCAAGAAAATGCACGAAGACGTCCAGCTTCCTCAGTTTAATCAACAGAGGAATCGCTTCCGCTTCCGGCTCCGTCAACCGTACGATCGCGGAGAAGCCGGCGAGAAAGGCCGGGATCGTCTCGCGGCTTCCTTCTCCCTCCAGCATGCCGGAGAGCACGACGGCCGGCTCCATCGCGCGAAGATCGTTCGTGCAGAATTCGAAATCCAGTACCGCCCGTATTCGCTCCTTGTTACCGGTCTCGGCCAAGAGATTGGAATCGTTAACGTCGCCGTGAACGAGCTGGTGAGGCAGCCGTCTCAGCCCGGGCAGAAACGTCCGGAATCGCTCCAGCTCGGCCAGCACCTCTTGAAGCTGCACGGCCAAATCGGCAAATTCCGGAGGCGGCTGCTCGCTGAAGCTTCGGATCGTATCAAGGCTGCAGGACGGATGGGCGAGGTCCATCTCGTAATACGGGGGATATTCGGGAGCTTGCTCCGGCTCAATCTCCGATAAGGCCCGGCTTAACCTTCCGACCGTATCGCCGACGGCTCCGGCGACCGCGCGCTCTCTGCTGTTCGGACGTACGCCTTCCATGTAGCGGAACAAGCAAGCGAAGCGTCCGTCCTCCAGACAGAGGAAGCTGGCCCCGTCCCGATCCACGACAGGACGCGGAGACTGGAACGGCAGGTCCAGCTCAGCCAGCTTCATTAGAACGGCGTGCTCGAAGCGGATTTTGGCCGAATCGCGATGAGTCTCATAGATCCGAAGGACGAACCGCTCTCCGCGGCTATCGATGTAACGAGTCGTGTTGTTGTAGCCGGAGGCTCCTTCCGACAAAACGTAAGGCACATCCCCGAAATAGTGATTTAGAATGAATGAGTAAGGCAAGCCCGGGTTATCCTCCGATCTTCGTCACGCTTCGGTCGATGACGTTAAGCTCCGCTTGGCTCAAGATGCCGAGCCTCCACAACGCAACCCCCGCCAAGTCGTAGCGCTTGGCTAGACCGATCTTGTCGCCGACGGTCGTCTCGTTCTCGTTGTCCATGTTGACGGCGAGCAGCAGCTTATTCTTCGGCACCCCTCGTTCAAGAGCGAGTTTGATCGCTTCATCGACTTTCCCGATCGGCTCCGGCGTTTTATCGGCAACGTATTGATAAGCCATAATGACAAGCTCATCCGCATAATTAGCGAGCGTCTTATAATCATATCCCTTATAAGAGCCGTTTAAGGGCTGAAGGGAAAGAGACAGCTTGAGCCCTTCCTGCTTCAACCGCTTGGACAGCAGCGCCACGTAATCGTTGAACTGCTTCTGGGCGGCAGCCGGATCGTCCTTCCAGCCCAGTCCTTCGTAATCGAGCATCACGCCTTTAAAACCATGCTCCTTCGCTTGCGCCACCATCTGCTGAATGGAAGCGTCCCTGGCGGCGGAATCGGTGAACAGCTTGGTCAACTGTCGATCCCCGTCCACTCCGATCACCATCAGATAGCTGTCCTCGGCGCGTTCCACGATCGACTCCGGAGTCACGTCCCCGTCTGCCTGAGGCCACCGATACGGCTTCTCGGCCGTGGTGAATTCGCCGTTCGCGTTGATCTGGCTCCAACCGAAAGCGACCGAATTCAAGCTATCGATCCGATTTACTTGATCGTAAGAACTGATAGCATAATACCCCATCAGGCGCATTTCCTTTTGAGGGGATTGAATTCGCACGGTTTTATTGGCGCCGTCCCAATCGACTTGCGCGCCGAACTGGCGGCCGAAGAACGCCATCGGAATAAGCACTCGCCCTTGCTGCGTGACGGGAGCCGCAGTCAAAGCGACTTCTATCCCGTTCACTAGGGCTGTCTTCCTGCCGACCGTCAGCACGACCTTGGCGTCATTGCCGCTAGCATCCTTGCCGGCAGCGACAACCGTCTTGGAAGCCGAATCCCATACGACCGCGATGCCGAGCGCTTCCGCGATCGTGCGGAAGGGAACAAGCGTGACGCCGTTATCGATACGGGGAGCCGAATCGAACGGCAGCGGGTAATTGTCGAGTACGATTTGAATGGATGAGCTCGAAGCCGCCGTTGCCGCGTTCGCAACGGGAGCAACCTGGGAGATAGGCAACAATAACGATATTCCTGCGACGGCCGCAATGGCCGTCTTGCCCCAACTTCTGATCATAGCTTCATGCTCCTCTCTGGTCTATGAAACTAGCATACCAGAGAATTATAGCAAATTCGCTCGAATCTCACAAAATAGTATTGGTAGAAATAAGTGGAAGCACATGTCCCTCGGATGGAATAAAAAATGGATTGAATTGGAAAACTAATGGAGGATATAGCTCGCTTGAATGGTCGGGAGAGGATCATAGCTACCGATACGCGCCGTCATCTACGCCAATCCTGATTAAAGGAGCGTTAATTGTCTCATGAACCCGCCCCGCTACGCCTTGGCTTCGTTAAATCAGTACGGCGTCACTTCTCTGCATTTGCGAAATCCTTTGATCGTGGCGTGGTGGTCCGCCGCTTTTCCCGGCTTCGGCCATTTTCTGCTGAACCAATACCTGAGAGGCACTTTTCTAACCTTATCGGAAGTCGTCTTCAACACGTTGTCCCATCTGAACGAGGCGATGGTTTACAGCTTCTGCGGGAAATTCGCTCAAGCCAAAGCCGACTTGGAGCCCCGGTGGATTCTCGGCTACATTCTCGTGTTTTTTATCGCGATCTGGGACAGCTACCGTTCCGCCATTTATCAGAACAAGGTTTGCTACGTGGCGCGACTGGAGAATGCTCCTCTTCCCGTCTTTCGATTGTACCGTTCCGAAGTTCAATACATTCAACGGAAGAACCCCTGGGTAGGCGTCGGTTTCTCTTTCGTTTTCCCCGGCTTCGGCCAGCTGTACAGTCACCGGATCGGTCTCGGCTTCTATGCGATTACTTGGTGGTGGATCTATATTACGCTGTCCCATCTCAATGAATCGATCATCTATCTCGTCAATGGGCGGATGAAGGAAGCCGTCCTCATCTTGCACCCTCATTGGTTATTATTCATGCCTTCCGTCATCGGCGGTTCCATGTACCACGCTTATGTAATAGCCAGGGAGCACAACCTGCTTTATTGCCTAGAGCAGCGACAATACCTAAGGAATCGGTACGGTACCTCCTCCGTTCGACTTTTTGGCGATCGAGGGGAAGCCTTATGATCGTTATCGGAACCTTTCAGCATTCGATCGAGCTCGAGCAAGCCCTTCATCAATTGGAACAGTTAGGAATATCCGGTCATCATTTGCTTGTCGTCAGCATGGACGGCGATAAGAGGGATTTGGGCGCGGATAAGCCAAGCGCGGATAATTTGAAGGCCAAAGGAGTGGAAGTCGGCTTCGCGGTCGCAACGGGCCTGTCCGTCATAGGAACAAGCGTGGGATTTACGCTACCATGGGGACCGGTCATTTCCGGATTGGTCACCGCCATCGCGGGTTTCTTCTTGGGGTTCGGAATCCACTCCCTAATGAGCGTCAAGGGGAAGCCCAGTCTAAAGATAAAACCGGAAGTGATCGTGATCGCCCAGTGCCAAGCCGATCTATCCGCCCCCGTACAAGAAGCGATGTGGTTGAACCAAGCCTTAACGGTAGGCATAGCCCATGCTTCGGCGGAATGACGGCCGCATTCAAGGAATGGAGAGCTTGCGATGAACAAAATCACGAATTATCAGCTGTTTGCGGTTACCTTCATCTTTCAATTGGGCACGACGATCATCTTCGGCTTCGGCGGCTCGGCCGGCCGGGACGCCTGGATCGCCGAGCTTGCGTCCTGCTTCTTGGGATCATTGCTTATTCTCGTCTACATCGCCTTAATGAAGTTGAATCCGGGGTTATCCCTCGTTCAATGGTTTCCCGCGCAATTCGGACGGTGGATCGGAACGCCGATCGCGCTTCTATACCCTCTTCTATATATTTATGAAGTCGGACGGATTATCGCGGATATCCGGGATATGGTGTCGACCGCCCTGCTATCGAATACGCCGCTTAGTATCATTGCAGGATTGTTTGCCATCGTCGTCGCCTATTGCGTTTACGGAGGCATTCCGGGAATCGCTCGCTTGGGAGAAATGTTCCTGCCTATCGTATTAATCTTGTTCTGCATCGAAGGGATTCTCCTCTTGGGATCCGGCGTCATGCACGTCCATCATCTTCTGCCCGTTCTTGAACACGGATGGGGGCCTATCTGGAAAGCGGTTTACCCTCCCGGCATCACCCAATCGTTCGGGGAAACGATATTTCTAGCCATGTTCTGGCCGCTGACGCAGAACCCCGACAAAGTCCCGAAGATAACCTTTCTCTCTACGTACCTGTCCGGAATCATGATCACCGTTTTCAACTTGATGGCCATCATGGTATTCGGTAACTTGTTTGCCGGCTTCCTTTATCCTCTTTACACGCTGCTTAGCGTAATCAGCATCGGCAAATTCATCGAGAACCTGCAGATGCTCGGCGTGCTTTATTTTTTGATGACGGCGCTCTTAAAAAGCGTAGCTCTCATGCTTGCGGCGGTAATGGGGATTCAGCAGCTAACGAATAGGAAAAGCTTCAAACCGTTCGTCATTCCGGCATGCGCCGTCTCCTTGTTCCTTGGATTAACGATGTCCCGGAACATTGCGGAGCACATCTATCGGCACCACTTCGAAGTTCTGGTTCCTTATATATGGGTTCCGATGCTCATCGTCATTCCCGCGATCCTTCTCGTCGTGACGGTGCTGCGCCGTTGGATCGGTAAAACCTTCACTTCTTGATCTCCTTGGGGTTTAATTGAAGCGCGGGCCCGGTAACGCCTATCCGCCGAACCGTCAGGTTCGCGCTCACGGTTACCTCGGCTGCCCGAAACTCCTCTTCCCAATCGTCTTTGACCGATCTCCATAGCGACAAGTCTTTCCTGCGGATCACATCGCTGAAGCCGAAAATATCGGTACCGTACTCCTGCTGCACTTTCATGATCGTTCGGAGAGTCGTTTCTTCCACGTGCCGATTCAACGCTTTCTGAAGCTCTTTGATGTTTGCCGTCCGCGTTAAATCCAGCCGGGTGTTGTTTTCGCGAATGGCTCCTCTCCCCGTTAACGTGATATGGATTTTCAACCGGCCTCCCTGCATGGCCGGTTGAATCCTGCTGCGCGTCCTTTGGAGGTCAATGCTGACGTTTCCGTCTTCTCCCGGAACCTGTTCGGATACCGTCAGCTTCTTCAAATTCCCGGTTACCCAGCGCATGGCCCGAGATTCCTCCAGGTTCAGAAACCCGACCAATTTCAACTCTTTATCGAGAATGCCGGAGCCCGCAATTCGGAAGCCTTCTTCCTTGTCCGCGTTAGAGCGAACCTCCGACTCTTGCGCGCCTTGAGAGGCATTGTTCATGCCGATTACGATTGTGGGCAAGCACATGGATGCTCCGTCGCTCGTTGCGGCTAGCAAAAAATTCAACAGCCCCACCTCTTGAGGCGTTCCCATCTGCCCATATTCCCCTAGCACTCCGAGTCCGGGGATATTCTCCAAAGGGTACGATACGTTAAGCAGATCATTCGCGGTGCTTCCCTTTACGATAAACATATCCGTCCTCAGCTTAAGATTCGGATCCCGGCTGTAGGTATCGAAGATTTCCTTGATTCCCCGTCTGGCCATGGATTCTCCGATCACGATGACGCGCCGGTGGCCTCTGAACATGCGACGGGAGAGCTTGGTTTGCATTCGCTGCACCGCATCGAGCGTGTTCAAGCCGTCGCTCGAGACGACGAAATATGGCTTCCCTTTGCCCCCTCCTCCTCCACCCGTGCCCATATTCGATCCTCCGCTGAATTTCGACGGGACGATGGTTTGGGCGCTGATCCGGATTCGATTGTTGTCGGCGGCGTCGATCCCCCATGCAAGTTCGATGGCGATATCGTTGACTTCCGAGCTGTCCCAACAGCCGGATGTAACCAATAGGGAGAGCAACAACCCGACGCTTGCCGCCCGCTTCCCGATCATCCTCCTGCCCCCCCTCGTTTAGGACTCGGCTGCTGGCCCTTGGGAATGCGCGTCTTGTTGCGTCCGGAGAACAAGGCGGGCCGACGGTTCATCGTCCATCTAGGCGCCCGAATAAAGACATCCTTCAGCCCGTTCGGCACCTGAGGCACTACCGGGCTCATATACGGAACCCCGAACGAACTAAGGTTGATAAGATGGATGATCAAGAGAAAGACTCCGATCACGATTCCGTATAAGCCTAACAATCCGGCCAATACCAACACCGGGAACCGAAGAAGCCGATAGGCCGTCCCGAAGTTATAGCGCGGAATGGCGAACGAGGCGATCCCGGTCGTGGCGACGATGATGACGACGGGAGCGGACACGATTCCCGCTTGCACGGCGGATTGGCCGATGACGAGCGCCCCCACGATGCTGACGGCCGAACCGACGGCCTTCGGCATGCGGATTCCCGCTTCTCTCAGCCCTTCGAACATAAATTCCATGAGCAGCGTTTCGACGAACGTGGGAAACGGCACTCCTTCCCTGGAGTTCGCGATGCTGATGAGCAAGTTGGTAGGGATCAGTTGTTGGTGAAAGGTAGAGAGCGCGACGTACAAGGAAGGCAACAGAAGCGCGATATTGAATAAGGAATAGCGCACGAACCGGACAAACGTGGTGTAAATGGATCGTTCGTAATAATCCTCCACGGCCTGCAGCCCGGTCCAGAAGGTCATCGGAACGATCAAGACGAACGGCGTGTTGTCGATAAGGATCGCGACTTTCCCTTCCAGCAAGGCAGCGCATACGATATCGGGGCGTTCGGTGTTTTGGATTTGGGGGAACGGAGACCAAGTGGAATCTTCGATGAACTCCTCGATATACCCCGACTCCAATACGCCATCGATACGAATTCGGCCGATTCGGCTGCGGACTTCCTCGAGAATCGTATTCGAGACGATTCCTTCTATATAAGAGATGACGATATCCGTTTGAGAAAATTGCCCGATCCCGATCGGTTCCATCTTCAGCTTCGGATTCCGGATTCGTCTGCGGATCAAGCTCGTGTTGATTCGCAGCGTTTCCGTGAATCCGTCCCGCGGTCCGCGAACGGATATCTCCGCGGCCGGCTCTTCGATAGATCGGAATTCGAATCCCTTGAGATCCGCGATAAGCGCCCGGTTATCCCCATCGACCAATAGTCCGATATTCGCCTTCAATACGCCGTCGATGACCTTATCAATCTCGGATACCGTCTGGATCTGCGAGAGGGCGACGAGTCGGTTCCGGACGGCCTCCCCCGAGAGAGGCTCCTCGTTCGTGCCGCCGGAGCCTCCTTCGTACTGGATCGGCTTGATGACGACCTTCTCCAGCGTCGGGGCATCGATTAACCCGTCCACGTATATCAATAGAATTTTGGGGTTGAAGCAGATGGGACGGAACACGATGTCGGAGCAGGCTTGAAAGGCTTCCCGAAGAGCCTTCTCGTTCGCGGAGAGTTCCGTGCTTAGTTCTGCCTGATGCGGCTGTTGTACACTCTTGATCCTCATCGAACGCTTTCTCCTCCATCGCATCGCATAAGGGATCGATCGATCCCAGAAGCGTAGTATCTCCAAACGAACCATTTTTTACTAAAACAAGCGGACGTATCCGCATAGCAATCCGGCTCGCAAAAAAACCGCCATTCGCGAGATTCTTCTCCGAATGGCGGTTAGCTCCTTGCCTTATGTTGCTTTGCTGGATTAAGAAGTCCTTCTATTCTGCCCTAGCTGCCTCCCAATCCGAACGCAGCAGACCCATCTCGAGAACATCGACATATCGGCCTTTCTTATACTGTCTCTCGCGCAAGCGCCCTTCCTCGCGGAAGCCGCAGGAGCGGTAGCAGCGAATGCCGCGTTCGTTGAAGTCGTATACCTCCAGCTCCAGCCGGTTGAGCCCGAGATCGAGAAATGAATAGTCGATCAGCAGCCTCATCGCTTCCGTGCCGTAGCCTTGCCCATGATCGTCGGCATTGCCGATGACGATGCCGATGCGGCCGACCCGGTTTTTCCAATCGATGGAGTCCAGGTTGATCTGTCCGATATAAAGCTGCGTGTCGGCATGAGCGATGACGAATCCGGCCCGATCCGGCTTGCGTTCCATCATCGCCTGAAGGAACGATTCCGTCGCCTCGACCGTCTGAGGCATCAAGAAGATATCCGACAGCGATTCCACGATCGAAGGGTCGTTGACCCAATGGCGGATCGGCACGAGGTCTTCATAGCGGTATTCGCGAAGCATGACTTTCCGGCCGAGCAAATACGGCATCTTTCTCCTCCTCTAACCTAATGGCTTAGCGGCATGTTTTCTGGAGTTAAGCCTCCAGAGTTACGCCTCCAGAAATCCTTTGACTTGCGCCCTCTGCAGCAGGTCTTTAATGAAGGAAGACAGAACCGGCGATACTCGATCGACGAAATCGATTCGTTTCAGCGCTTGCGATAGGCGAATGCCGTTCTCCTTCCAGCTGAAGCCTTCCGTGTAGTAGTTGTGCAGCATCGGCTGAAGCCGATCGATCGCCGCCGCGAAGATTGCTTCGGGCGTCCTCATCTCCTCGAACTCGCGCCAGAGCGCCATCAGCTCCGAAGCTTGGTCTTCCGGCAGCAAGCCGAAGATCCGGTTCGCGGCCTCTTGCTCTCGGGCCTCTTTATCAGTATAGCCCTGGACATCGTAAGCGAAGGTGTCGCCCGCATCGATCTCCACGATATCATGGACGAGGAGCAGCTTGATCGTATGATTCAAGTCCGGCTTCGGATCGGCCGTATATTCGTGAAGGGTCATCGCCATCAGCGTGATATGCCAGGAATGCTCCGCCGTGTTCTCCCGGCGGCTGCGGTCGGTAATCAACGTACGCCGCAGCACCGTCTTTAAACGATCGATCTCCATCAGAAAAGCAATTTGCCGGTCCAGCCTGGCCATCCCCCAGGTTTCTTGTTGCTCCGCCATCGTACGTCTCTCTCCTTCTCTCTCTTCTTTGCTCTTCATTGCTGCCTTAACAAATCCATCCAATGAGCGGGAAGCGCGATCGCTTCTTGCGCGATATGCTCCGGCGACCACAGAGGAAGCAGCTCGCTCGGCTTCATCGCCTCCGGCTCCGGAATCAAGCCGGTCGCCCAGGCGATCAGGCCGACGATTCGCTCGGCGGCAATGCCCTCCGCCCGGAGCTCGGACAACGCGACCGAGCCGTGCCGCTTCGAGAGCCTCTTGCCGTCGTCGCCGAGCCACAGGGGTCCATGCGCGTAACGCGGAGCGTCTGCGCCTAAAGCGTCGAATAGGGCGAGCTGCCTAGGGGTCGAATCGAGCAAGTCCCACCCCCGGAAGACGTCGGTGATTCCCATGGCGATGTCGTCCACGACGACGGCAAGCTGATAGCCGACGATGCCGTCGGCCCGCTGCACCGCGAAATCTCCCGCGCTAAGGAACGTCCTCTCTCCGGCTACGCCGTCCGCGAACGAGATCGCCCGATCGGGCATCGCGAAGTGTAAGGACGGAGACTTGATCTCGGCTCTTATTCGCCGCTCTTCCTCGGAAAGTTCTCTGCACCCGCAGCGGGGAGGCGAGCCCTCCGATTTCAAGCCATGAGGCGCGTTCGCCATCATGAGCAGCTCAGCCCGGCTGCAGTAGCAGAAATACAGCCGCCCGTCTTGCTTAAGCCGTTCGATCGCATCCCGATAAAGCTCGCCACGCTCGCTCTGCGTATAAGGACCGTACGGTCCTCCGACGTCCGGACCCTCGTCCCAATCGAGTCCGAGCCAACGCATCTCTTCTATTAATAGTTCCGAATAGGCGGGTTTGCATCTGGCTCTGTCCAAGTCCTCCATGCGGAGAATCATCGTTCCCCCGGCCGCTCTCGTCTGAAGCCAGGCGAGCAGCGCGGTGGAAGCATTGCCGAGATGCATTCGTCCGGACGGCGTCGGAGCGAATCGGCCCCTCGCCGGTTGCCCGTTCCTGATTGTCACCGGTATCCGCTCCCCCTTTCTTCCTCTATTGTAACATAGAACAATTCATATTCAGTTCATATTGTTCGATCATGATGGTGTCGTTCCATCCGTGTTTCGTTAAGAAGCTCGTTATGTCGACTCGGCTGAGTTATGATAGACCAAAGGGGTGTTATTCGTGGCAAGAATACTCATCGTGGACGATGATCCGCATATTCGGGAGCTGGTGCGCGTCTTTCTGGAGCGGGAAGGCTTCGAAATCCGGGAAGCGGCGGACGGCGTCGAGGCGCTTGCGCTTCTGGAGTCCACCCAGGTGGATATGGCCATCCTCGATATCATGATGCCGAATATGGATGGCTGGGAATTGTGCTCGGAGCTCAAAGCCCATTATGATTTTCCGCTCCTGATGCTGACCGCCAAAGGCGAGACCTCGCAGAAGGTCAAAGGCTTTCAGCTGGGAACCGACGATTATCTCGTGAAGCCGTTCGAGCCGGTCGAGCTCGTGTTCCGCGTGAAGGCGCTGCTTCGCCGCTACCATATCTCGACCTCCCAGTCGTTGCAGCTCGGACGCGTCCAATTGAACCATAAGACATACGAGCTTACGGTCGACGGGGTCGCCCATACCCTTCCGCTCAAGGAATTCGAGCTGCTCTACAAGCTCGGCAGCTACCCGGGCAAGACCTTCTCCAGAGAACAGATCATCGAACAAATCTGGGGGTACGATTACGAAGGCGACGAGCGCACGGTCGACGTGCACATCCGGCGGCTTCGGGAACGCTTCACCGAAGAAGAGCACGGCTTTCGCATCACGACCATTCGCGGCCTCGGCTATCGGCTGGAGGTGCTCCCTTGAAGCAAGACGGACCTCGGGACGATTGGCGCAGCGGCCACTCTTCTTTTCATGATCGGATCAGTCGGCACGAGGAGCATTTAAAGCGGCGGCTTGAGCGACTGGAACGGAAGATCGCATCCAAGCAGCAACGATTCGCGGAGCGAAGCCGGAGAATCGAGGAGCGGCGGCGGCGTATCGAAGAACGCAGGAAGCATCAAGCGTTTCGCCAGGAGTTCGAAGGCGGCCATCAGCCGAAGTGGTATCACGTGGTGTTCGGCGTGCTCGGCTTCTTCGCGTTCTTCTCCTTGTGCTGGATGGCCGCGCATTTCCTGACGCGGCTCCTCGATCAATATTGGGCATACGGTCGAATTCACACGACGGTTCGCGAGTACGTCGCCATCGTGATCTCCCTGTTCCTGTTCGGGTTCGCGATGAAGCTGGTCAGCCTGATCTTCCGTCCGGGTCGACGTCGGGTGATCAACGTCTTCACGATGATGATCGACGCGATGCAGCGAATGTCCAAAGGCGATTTCAACGTCAACCTGGAGGCCGATCCCCGCTACGCCGGGCAATTCTCCGTGCTGATCCGCAACCTGAACCGGATGGCGAACGAGCTCGGACAGCTCGAGCAGATGCGGCAAGAGTTCATCTCGAACGTGTCCCACGAGATTCAATCGCCGTTGACGGCGATCAAGGGGTTCGCGCAAGCGCTGCAGGGCAACGATCTGACTCCCGAGCAGCGGCAGCATTATCTGGAGATCATCGAGACCGAGAGCGATCGCCTCTCCCGGTTAAGCGACAATTTGCTTAAGCTGACGTCCCTCGAATCGCAGCATCATCCTTATCAGCCGCACAGCTACCGGTTGGACCGCCAGCTTCGGCAGCTCGTCCTCTCTTGCGAGCCTCTATGGGAGGCGAAGCAATTGGAGCTCGACGTTCAATTGAAGGAGCTCGTCGTGAACGCGGACGAAGAGCTGCTTAATCAAGTTTGGAGCAACCTTCTGCACAACAGCATCAAATTCACGCCCGCTTCCGGTCAATTGACGATCAAGCTGGAGCAGGAGGACAATCAAGCGGTGGCGAGTTTCGCGGATACCGGAATCGGCATCGATGAGCACAATCTCCCTCACCTCTTCGAACGGTTCTTCAAGGTAGATCGGTCGCGCAATCGCTCTGCGGGCGGCAGCGGTCTGGGGCTGTCCATCGTCAAAAAGATCGTGGAGATGCACGAAGGAACGGTGAGCGTAACCAGCAAGCCCGGAGTCGGGACGACCTTCGTCGTTCGTTTGCCTCTCCAGCAACAGCCTCCTTCGGAATCGTCGACATAAAACAAACCTCCTCGCCATTTCCATGGCGAGGAGGTTTGTTGTCTATGCAGTCGGCAGCAGCGACCGGAGCACGTAGTTGAAGAACAGGGCTTGCAGAGAACGGGAGGAATAGGTATTCGTCTTCTTCATCATGCAAGCCAGATGATTCTTCAACGTCTTGGGAGAGATGTGCATCTGAGCCGCGATATCGTCATTGCGCATACCTTCGATCACCAGAATTCGCATGACTTGCGTCTCTCTCGGCGTCAGTCGGTAGTTCTTGGCAAAGGACATGAAGAGCGGGTTCAGCAGGCTGACCGGAACGTTCGGAGCTTCGTAATTCTGGCTGTCGGTAGGAAAGAAAGTATTGAGCATTTTCATGGGTGGTGGACTCCTTCGTCTATTTGTGAGGGTGTGTGATATCCAATCGGAAAGTTCTGACCAAATCCTGCAGCTCGGCGGCTACCGTCGACAGCATCTGGGAGGACGCCGAGATCTCCTCGCTTGAAGCCAGCTGCTGTTCCGTAGCCCCTGCGACTTGTTCGGCGGTAGATGCGGTCTTGTTAGCCAGCTCTCCCATGCTGACAATGGAGGCTGCTACTTCTTCGGAGCTCGCCGACAGCTGCTCGGCAGCGGCTGCCGCCTCTTGAATGCGAAGGTTCACGTCCTGAGCCGATCGGGCCAGCGAATCGAGGGTCGATTCCGCCGACTCCACAGCCGCAACGCTCAGTTGCACTTCATCCAACCCTCGCTTCATCGTAAGGACGGCTTGAACGGTGCTGGCTTCGACTTCCTTCGATAATTCCGTAATGTTGTGTACGGACTCATCCGTCTGGGCGGCCAGCTTGCGGACTTCGCCTGCGACGACGGCGAACCCGGAGCCGTGCTCACCCGCATGGGACGCTTCGATTGCGGCATTCAGGGCGAGCAGGTGAGTCTGAGCGGCAATCTCGCCGATCAAAGCCGAGAATCGGCCGATCTGACGGGCTTGCTCCTCCATTCTCCGCAAGTCGGCGCTCGCTTGCTGAACCGACTGACGCAACGATTGCATTCGATCGACGATAAGCCGAATTTGCCGAACTCCGTCTCCCGCCGATTGGGACGCGCTGCCGCTAAGGTCGGCCACCTCGGAGGTCGTCTCCGCGATCCGTTGCACTCCTTCGGCCATCTCTTCGACGACCCGTTCCATTTCCCCGGTGACCGCTGCCTGCTTCTCCGCATCGGAGGCGACCTGCATGATCATCTCGGCCACGTGCTGAGAGGCGCTCGTGTTCTGATCCGAGCTGGCGTAAAGCTGGTCGGCCGTGGACGCTACGTCGCCCGCGCTATCCTGCATACGCTCGACCGAGGCTTTGAGATGCTGAACGGTGCCGTTCAACGACTCCATCATTTTCCCGAATTCGTCTTTGCGGTTGACGGCCATCTTCTCGACGGTCAGATCCCCGGAGGAGATTCTCCTCATCGCTTCTTGGGCCGCCAGCAAAGGACGAGTGATGTTGCGGATGAGAATAAACGCGATCGACGCCAGCAGAACCAACGCCAGAACGGTAATGCCGATCGTGACGAGAAGAACGAGCCGGTACTGCTCTTGCCCTTTCTCCGAGCTCTCCATGGCGCCGTTATGGTTGAATTCGATCATCCTGTCGAGCACTTCGTTAGCCTGTTGGAAAGAAACCGCACCTTGAGCCGAAGCCTCTTCCGAGCTTTGGCCGTTCGAGCCGCCGGATGCGGCCGAGAAGCTCTTCCTGAACTCTCCCCAATGCTGGCGCAGCAGCTCATAGTTGGAACGATCCTCTTCGTTCGAAATGGCGGACTCGTAGCTATCGACCAGCTGTCCGACGGATTCGACCAGGGTGCCCATCATGTTCGTGTATGTACTTTTTTGGTTCTCGTCGGATTCCAGCATGAGCTGGTAGTACTGGTTCTGGAACTGGCTCAGCCCGACCTTGATTTGGTTGACGGTCTCAACCCCGTTTAGCCAATGGGTCGTTACCTCCTTTGCATGCTCTCTTTCCGCTCGAATCCCTAAAATGCTTACGATTGCCGAAAGGGCAAACAGAAGAAAAATCGAGGCGAACACGGAGAACATTTTTCTGCGAACGGTTCCATTCATCCATTACTTTCCTCCTGGGGACTGTGGCCTATTGCCCTTCACAAATGTCTTACTTACGTTATGATAAGGACAAAGCATTAAATTTTTTACCTGATTCTTATTTATCATTTGTTAGTTTCGCTCACACTTCTAGGAGGATTTGCATGACTAGATCGCTTAGGCTTACAATGGTGGCTATGTTCATCCCCCTTCTCGCGCTGTCGATATTGTTTCTCTTTTTGATCGGCTGGCTTAATCGCGATATCGCTTCCGGCATCAAAGCGGAGCCCCTCTGGCTCTTCCCCTTGGCCGCAAGCATCGTACTGACGGCTGTCGCTTCGTTGTCTTATTGGGTTATGCGCCTTAAGCTTCAACCTATCCTGGAGCTTGAGAAGCAAAGGAAGAACGAGCGTGAAAGACGCCGTTCGATGATGAGCGCTTCCGTCCATTCCGTCCTGCTCGTCGATTCCGCCGGACGAATGCGGTATGTTAATCCGGCCGCGAAGCGCCTGTTTGGGATCGATCATCTGACGGAAGAGGCCATCTTCATAGATGAGTATTTGACGACGAACAGCGGGCTGCGAATGAAGCAAGGAATCGCGGAAGTCATGGACACGGGTTATGTTTCGCTGTCGCTAGAGCTTCGAAGACCGGACGATTCCCGGGCGAACGTCGATGCGTCCCTTTCTCTCCTGTCTTCGCTCGATTGCGATAACGAACGCTGCATCACCGTCGTTATGAAGGACTTATCCCCGCAGATTCGCCTGGCCGAGGAATATAAGGCGGCCATGGAGCAAGCCGAGCAATCGAATCGTTCGAAGAGCGGCTTTCTCGCCCGCGTCAGCCACGAGATTCGTACCCCTCTTCATGCGGTTATCGGGCTGTCTCAGTTGATGGACGATTCGGAGCTGGGCAAGCAGCAGCAGGAATACTTGAGTCAAATCAGGGTCATCTCCCGCAATCTGGTGAGGACGCTGAACGATCTGCTCGATTTCTCCAAGCTGGAGTCCGACAAGCTCTCGATGGAGAACGTGGAGTTCCGCTTGGAGCACACTCTGGACCACCTCAAGCACATGATGCTTGCTCTTGTCGGAAACAAGCCGATCTCCATCCGCATTTCGAAGGATCGCGCCGTTCCCGATACGCTGTTCGGAGATCCGGTTAGAATCGAGCAAGTTCTCTACAACCTGGCCAGCAATGCCATTAAATTTACGGATCATGGAGAAATCGAGCTTCTAGTCGAATTGGAACGGGGGGAAAATAACGAACTTTACGCGCTTTACTCGGTTAGGGACACCGGCATCGGGATGACGGAGCAGCAGCTGATGCAGCTATTCATTCCTTATCGGCAGGTGAATTCGACCCTGCAACGTCAATATGGCGGAACCGGACTGGGCCTCGTCATCTCCAAGACGCTGGTCGAGCTGATGGGCGGACAGCTCGAAGCGGCAAGCGAACACGGTCAAGGGAGCGTGTTCCGGTTCCGGCTTCCGATGATCGGCTCCTGCCAAGAATCCGCTCGGGGGCATGCCCCGAGGACAGGCTCGTCGGACGGCCGGCTTCTGGACAAGCTGGCGAGCGTTCTGCTTATCGAGGATCACGAGATCAGCCGAATGATCGCTTCCAAGATGTTAAGAAGCCTTCACTGCGAGGTTTACGAGGCCGAGAACGCGAACGAAGCGTTCGAGCTGCTCAAGGATATCGGCTCGAGGATCGATCTGGTGCTGATGGATCTCCACATGCCCGGAATAGACGGCATCTCGGCCGTGAGAACGATACGCTCGTTCCCGGAGTATAAGAGCATTCCGATCGTGATCCAGACGGCCGATACGACGATGGAACAGCACAATCGCTGTCTGGCCGCGGGAGCGAACGAAGTGTTGACGAAGCCCGTGGAGATGGTTCATCTCAAGCAAGTACTGGAACGTTGGATCGGCGCTGCTCTTCGCGAACAAGCGCCCGCAAGCGCGCCCGATCCCCAAGCCTCGTTAAAGCTCGAAGGACTGAACGTGGCCGATGCGATCGTTCGGGTGGATGGGCGAATTCCCTTCTATGTCGCGATGCTGACTCGGTTTCAAGAGCGCTATCGGGAATTGATTCCGGCTCTGCGGCGGTCGCTGGAAGCCGAAGAATTCGCCGGGACAAGGCGCGTTCTTCATACCTTCCGGGGAGCGGCGAGCCATCTGTCCGCACAGGAAGTCTATGCGGCGGCTACCCGCTTGGAGGACTCGCTGAAGACTCCTCGCGAGGACCGCATGGCGCTGCTCGACGAGCTGGACGTCCAGCTTCAAATCGTGTTCCAGTCCATTGATAAATATAAGAAAAGTATTAGTTTAGCTAACATTTCAGACACAGGTGGAGATTTGCATTGACGAAGATTCTGGTCATTGAAGACGATCCAATTCTCGGCGAGATGCTGACTTTGTATTTGGCCGAAGAACAGTTCGATGTCATCCGAGTGGAGTCGGCTGGACAAGGCTTCCGCGCTCTCGTCGAGTTTAAGCCTGAGGTCATCATCTTGGATTTAATGCTTCCGGACGCGGACGGGCCTGCTCTATGCACCGTTTTCCGCGAGAAAACGACCGTTCCGATCATCGTCACTTCGATGAAGAACACGGTCGCCGATCGGATTCAAGCGATTAGCTTGGGGGCGGACGACTATTTAACGAAGCCCTACAGCGTTCAAGAATTGAAAGTCAGAATCCAAGCCGTATTGCGCCGAATATCCGTCTCGCAAGCGGATTCGGAGACGAGCGTTCCTCCTAGCCTGGACCGAATCGCCTTGAATACGGAACGACGTACGATCGTGCTGGAAGGCAACATCATCGAGACGACGTTCTCGGAATACGAAATGATGAAACTTTTTACCCAGTACCCGGGTCGCGTATTCAGTCGGGAAGAGCTGCTCAATTCCGTACGTGGGATCGATTCCTTCGTTAACGAAAGGGCTATCGACGTCCATATTACGAATCTTCGGAGAAAGATCGAGAAGAACCCCAAAGAGCCCCAGCACATCAAGACCGTGTGGGGCATAGGCTATAAATTCTTGAAATGATTATTCGAAAGATTAATCCAGCTCGTTAAGAAGCTTCTTATTCGGAAGATAATGAATCGCGCGAATAAACCGAATGGTCCGGGTCTTCGCTCGCATGACGATGGAATGAGTCTCGGCCCGTTGCTCCGACAAGTAGCGGACGCCGCCCAGGAATTCTCCGGGGGTAACGCCCGTAGCCGCGAAGATGACATCGTCCGTTCCGATCATATCGTCCATCGTCAGCACCCGGTAAGGATCTTCGATCCCCATCTCGACGCAGCGCTTGTATTCGTTCCCGTCCGACGGCATCAATCGTCCCTGAAGCTCGCCTCCGAGGCAGCGAAGCGCGGCCGCGGCGAGCACGCCTTCCGGCGCTCCGCCCGAGCCGACATAAAGATCGATGCCGGCCTCCGGGAAAGCGGGAGCCATGGCGCCCGCAACGTCGCCATCCGAGAGGAACTTGATCCGCACCCCAACCTTGCGAAGCGTCTTGATCATGGATTCGTGTCTCGTTCGATCCAGAATCATTACGGTTAAGTCGGACACTTTCTTATGCAGGTGAGTCGCCGCCTTCTGCAAGGTCAGCTCCAAAGGATCCGTCAGGCTCAGCTTGCCGGCGAGCTCCGGACCTACGGCCAGCTTCTCCATGTACATATCGGGGGCATGAAGCAAGTTCCCCTTGCCGGCGACGGCTATGACCGACAAAGCGTTGTTCAGTCCCTTCGCGACGATCTCCGTTCCTTCCAACGGATCGACGGCGACATCGAGTTCCGGCCCGTTGCCGCTGCCCACCTCTTCCCCGATGTACAGCATGGGCGCCTCGTCCATCTCCCCTTCACCGATAACGACCGTCCCCTTCATGGAGACCGTATCGAACATCGATCTCATCGCGGAAGTCGCGGCCCCGTCCGCGCTGTTCTTGTCCCCTCTTCCCAGCCATGGCGCGGAAGCCAATGCCGCCAGCTCCGTGACGCGTACAATCTCAAGCGCTAATTCCCTCTCCATGTTCGTCCCCCCTGTTTATCTAGCCGACAACGCTCTGCCAGCGTTCCAGTATGATCCCCGCCGTCTCTTCGATCGCTCGTTCCGTCACGTCGATGACCGGGCATCCCAGCTTCTTCATCATCTCATCCGCGTAGCGAAGCTCCGCTTCGATTCTCTCCAAGGAAGCATATTGCGCATGAACGGGAAGTCCGAGCGCCTTCAGCCGCTCCATCCGTATCTTAAGAAGACGTTCCGGCTGCATCGTCAAGCCGATCGTGATTCGCTCGGACGGAACGGCCGGAAGAAACAGCTCGGCCGGCGGCTTCACCTCCGGCGTCAGCGGATAGTTCGCCGTACGATAGCCTTTATGGGCCAGATAAATGCTCAAAGGCGTCTTGGACGTTCGAGAGATGCCGACAAGGACGATCTGGGCGTTCACCAACCCGCGGACATCCTTGCCATCGTCGTAACGGACCGCGAATTCGACGGCTTCGATTTTGCGAAAATAATGATCGTCCATCTCATGCAAAAGCCCCGGCTTGTACTTCGGCGAATCGTTAAACGTGTCGATGAACGCCTGCATCATGGGGCCCATGACGTCGACGGCTTTGACGCCGGCGCGAATGGCCTCGTCCCTCATCGTCTCCCGAAGCTCGGGCTGGACGAGGGTGTACGCGATAAATCCGCCGGTTCGAGCCGCTTCGATGACGAGCGCGCGAACCTCTTCCTCCTGCTTTATGCCGCCATATCGTTTGATCTTTACGTTCTCTAAAGCGAATTGGCGGACAGTCGCCTTGGCCACCGCCTCGGCCGTCTCTCCCACTGCATCCGAGCAGACGTAGATGATTTTCAACTCTTCACCCGGCACCGCTTCTCCTCCTACCCTGCTACAAATCCGAGGCTAACTCGACCATTGCTTGAGTGATATTCGTCTTGGTGATGCGTCCGACGACTTCCTGCTCTTGTTGTCCTTCCGACGGAGATCGGACTTGCACGACCGGCAAGCTGTTCAACTGATGCGCCATCATTCGTCTGGCCGCTTCCAGCAAGGTGTCCTCCGGAGCGACCGTCACCAGCTGCGAGTGCTTCGTCATGACCATCCGAATCGGAATCGTCGACGCGCCCTGGTTGCCCATCGTGAACTTCAGAAGGTCCTTCGGGGTTACCATGCCGATCAAATGATCGTCTTCGTCGGTCACGATCAAGCTCCCCACATTCTCCACGAACAGGCTGATGACGGCGTCTCCGACGTTAGCCGTGTCGCGAATGACGACCGGGCGGCTCATTCGGTCCTTGACCTTCCATTCGAGCATCCGATTGCGAGCCGAGCGTTCCGGCTTGAGCGCTTTGCCCAGGAAGTAGCCGACCTTCGGCTTCGCATCGATATAACCGAGCATCACCAAGACGGACAAGTCCGACCGAATCGTAGGGCGGCTGACTCCGAGAGTCTCCGCGATCTGCTCGCCGGTGATGGGCGCTCCGCGCGTTACCAAATCGACGATCTCCAATTGACGGGAAGTGAGTTCGATTCTCGCCCCCTCCTTCTTGTCCCTCTATAACCATTACGTTAAAAATCCTATTTATTGTATATCATAGTTTCATTTATGATACAACAATAAATTAATTAGTATGTCATATATAAACATGAAGGCCAAAAAAAATCGCCCCTCGCGTTCGTTTGGGGCGATTGAAATCCATTATTGGTTTACCGATCCAGGTTCCTCAGGCTGTATTCGTAAGTCGGCGATTCCCTGAGGCTCCTGCCAATCCACCCGCGAAACGCCAGAATCATGAGGCTGACCCAGAAAGCGCTCAGCAAGAAGCCGGCAAGAATGTCGCTCGGATAATGAACCCCGAGATAAATGCGGCTTGTTCCCATCAATAAGAACCAAGCGGCGGCCAGCACGAGAAGAGCCGAACGCAGGATCGGATGCGAGACGTGCTTCCACAGAAGGTATGCCGTGATGACGGCCAAGGTGAAGGAAGCCATCGCGTGCCCGCTCGGGAAGCTGAAGCCTTCTTCCTCTACCAGCCGATGGATCGTCGGACGATCGCGCTCGAAGAGAGGCTTCATTACATTATTGAGGATCGTGGAGCCGCCGAGAGCCGCGACAAACAGAACGAGTTCCTTGCGATGGCCGAGGAAGAACGCCATCAGCGACAGAAGAATCAACGCGATAATGACCGTATACAGGGTCGAGCCGATGGTGGACATCGTCTCCATGAAGCTCGTTAAGCCGCTTGATTCCCAGCCCTGTACGGTCTCGATAATCGGTTCGTCGAAGCCGGTCGCGGAATCCGTTCCTACGAAGACGGCCATGAGAAGAAAGGCGGCTAAGCTTAATACGCAGGCGGTTCTCACCCGTTAATCCCCCTTGAAGCTTACTGTGATATGGATAATCTCGCTGCGGCTGGCGAGCCTTATCGGCGGTCCCCAGGTTCCGAAGCCGGAGGACACGAAGGCGTGCATGCTTCCTTTAATCAAGTAGCCCCAGTCCAACTCGAACAAGCGGCGGGTGATCCAATGATTCGGCGCGAATTGCCCGCGATGCGTATGGCCGGAGACCAGAATGTCGACGCCCGCTTCCGCCGCTGCCGCATATTGATAGGGCTGATGATCCATGGCGATAATCGGCAGGTCGGGATTCAACCCTTCGACCAGCTCCTTCATGGACAATCGGCCCGACGGATTCATCGACTCGGCGGTCTTATCCTTCCGTCCGGCAATCTGAATGCGGCCTTCGGCGACTAGCGCCGTCTCGTCTTGGAGAACCGGGATGCCGCTTGCCTTCATCCGGCCGACGAATTCGTCGACATGGCCGCCGTAATATTCGTGGTTGCCGAGCACGGCAAACGTGCCGTAGCGGGCTCGAAGCCGAGCAAGGCGCTCATCGTTGCGATTGCGAACGATAGGCTCGATGTCCTCGTCCATCACGTCTCCCGCCAATAGGATGAGGTCGGGCTCAATAGGATTAACGACATTAATTAATCGATCGAGATGGCGGTTGCCGACCAGGTTGCCCAGATGAAGGTCGGATGCGACGACCAGCTCCAGCTTCGCCAGATCCCCCGCCTTCTTGTCGACGGACACTTGATATCGGCGAACGATCGGAACCCAGGCGTTCCAAGAGCCGACGGCAAGCAGGATAACGAGCAAAGCCGCCGCGACCGTTCCCGCAACGAGGATGTATTCGGAAGCGGGAATCCCGAGCAGAAGGCCGACTAGCGCTAGCAAATCGGCGATAATCGATAGAAGGATAGCATATTCGAACACCGCGAAATAATAGGATCCGATCACCTTGAGGAAACGCGATAATGGCCGGGGCTTGAACTTGCTCCGGCCCAGGAAGTAGCTGAAGGCGATGACGGCCGCTACGCCCCAATACCATGCGACCGGGTAATCCGGCCAAATCTCGGCGAGATACAAGCTGCCATTCCATATGATATAGAATGATAGAGCGCTATAAAGAAGTAAAATGGGCAAAAAAGTCATCAAAACGCGTCGGTTCATTCGGACGGCAGCTCCCCTAGAAGGAAGGATTAGTAAGCTGTGAGCTATTATATCACAACATCCCTCTCCTCCCCAATCGCCTTCTCCCCGCCGTCTAGACGATAAGCGCGCTCGGTTCGCCTTGGTACAGCACCTTCAATCGGTGCAGGGCGCGCGTGCAGGCGACATAGAGCAGCTTCGCATCCTCGGCGGCGTAGCTCTCCCGATCCGCATCCGCCAGGATCACGGCATCGAACTCCAGCCCCTTGGACAAGTACGAGGGCAGGACGGTGATCCCGCCATGATAAGCTTGCTGGTCCGCTTGCAGCAGCGAAGCCTCTACTCCCGCCTTCTGCAGTTCCGCATGCAGAAGCTTGCTCTTGGCCGCCGTCCGGCAGAGAACGGCGATGGTCGAGATGCCCGTTCCGCCGCTCCAAGCCTGGATCGTGCTTGCGATTTCCTTGGCAAGCGCCGAGCTCGATGCTTCTACGGCAACGGTCTCCACCGGATCGCCGCTTCGGAATACCGGTACGGCCGGCTTTACTTCGCCTTCCATGCCGGAGAGAATCCGATTGGCGAACTCGATGATCTCGGTCGTCGAACGGTAGCTTCGGTCCAGTTCATAGTAAGCCGTGTCGTCCTTGGCGAACAGATCCGAGAGCTCCGTCCAGGAACGGATTCCCGCGTAATCGTGAATCCCTTGCTGAAGATCGCCCAGCACCGTCAGAGACGGGATTCTCTGCCTCCCGGCCAGCACGGCTAACTGCAAGGGGGAATAGTCCTGAGCTTCGTCGATGACGATATGATCGTAAGCGGGTTCGGCCGAGCCGTACAATTGCAAATGGATGTAGGCAAGGATCGGAAGATCCTCGGGAGGAATGACGATCGGCTTGCGCTTCGATGCCGCCGGCCGGTACGTTGCCTCATCCGGAAAATACGCGCGGTAAAATTCCGCCGCCGAGAGCGGAGGGATTTTGCCCGAGTAGCTCTTCCACTTCGCCATGGCCGCCGCTTTGATCGTTTTATCGCTCCAGCGCGCGCGTCCCAGCTGGATTTCCATCCATCTCTTCAGCCGATTAAGCAGCCGTTCGCGCCGCTTCATGACCGGCTCGTCCGAAGGCTCCTCGCGGAACCATTCCCGAATTCGGTCCGCCTGCAGCTCGACCCCGGCGGCGGGACTGAACGTATCGTCCGGGATCAGCTTCTCCTCGAAGCGGGCTAGCGCTTCGCGAAGCCGTCCTACGTAAGCCGCGCTGCCTTTGACTCGTCCGGGAGCGCTCTCCCGCTCCTCCTTCGAAGCCTTGCGCTCGAACCATTTCTCGAGAGAGCTTGCGGGACTCTCGGGGACGACGGTTCCTCCCAGAAGCTCGAGAGCCCATTCCTCGAAGGTCGTCTGGCGAATGTCGCCCACGCCGAGCTCCGGAAGCACGCCCGATATATAGTCGAGGAACATCCGGCTCGGAGCGAGGATCATCATTCGTTCGGCGCGTACTCGATCCTTGTAGCGATAAAGAAGATAAGCGAGCCGATGGAGCGCGACGGTCGTCTTCCCGCTTCCCGCCACCCCCTGAATGAACAGCGCTTTGTTCTTTTCCGTACGAATAATGGCATCCTGCTCCTGCTGAATCGTCGAGACGATGTCCTTCAGCTTATTGTCCTTGCTTTCCCCAAGACGGTGGAGCAGGAATTCGTCGGTAGCCAGCGCCTCGCCTCCCTGGCCTTCCTCATAGCTGTCCACCACGCGCTGCAGCTCGCTTTCCCGAATAAGCAAATTGCGCTTCAAAGAGACCCTTCCGTTCACGATTCCGTCGGGAGAGTCGTAGGTCACGGAAGGATCTCCTCCGGTGAAGGAATAGAACAAGCTCGAGATGGGAGCCCTCCAGTCGATAACGAGAGGCTTCTGCGTCTCCTCGTCGCCGACTCCGGATTTGCCGATATATAGAGGCTGCGCCTCGCTATGCCCTTCCTCCTGGAAGTCCAATCGTCCGAAGTACGGTTCGCGCTCCGCGATTTCCAGCCTTTTTTTGCGCTGCTGCCTTAGATCGTCCAGCACCTGCTCCGCGATATCCTGACCCGTGTATGGCGCTCCGATCGCCTTGCGCTGCGCCTGAATCTCGCCTAATACTTTCTCCAGCTTAAGCGTTTCTTCTTGAAATTTCGCGTTGGCCGACATTCGTTCTCCTCCCGGATGTATATTCGTCTCTTAAATGTGGACAATTAATGTAGCACACCTTAATAAGGAAATCAATTCCGGAAACGCGTGATGTAAATCACGTTCAAAATCGGCGAAACGGGGTAAGGTGGTTATAGAGGCCAATTGCCCCATACAACGAATAAACGAGGTGTTATCCATGAGTTATACCAACATTCTGGTGGCTTACGACGGTTCCGAGCAGTCGGACAAGGCGCTGAATCAAGCGGTTCAAATCGCGAATCGGTTCGGCTCGAAGCTGACCGTCGTTCACGTCTTCTATCTTCCGGTCTACAACTCCGGGGATCTCCTTATCAATACGTCTGCCGAACTCGCGCAGAAATTGACGGATCAATCCTCCCAGGTGCTGGAGAAGGCGAAGGTTCGGGTTCCGGACAGCATCCCGGCGGATTACAAGCTGCTGGAAGGCAGCCCGGCGATCGCCATCCTCGACAAGGCCGATCAGATTCAGGCCGACCTCATCGTTATCGGCAGCAGAGGATTGGGACCGATACGCGAATTCGTTCTGGGCAGCGTCAGCCACAACGTCGTGCAGCATTCGAAGCTCCCGGTTCTTGTCGTTAAATAAGCAAATAAGCTTATAAGCAAATAAGCTCTTATCAACAAAAGCCCTCCGCAGCGGATTCGCCGTTGCCGAGGGCTTTATCTTTTTCTTGTTTTAATCGGTCCGTCTTATTTATCCGCTTCGCTCCAAGCCTGCTCGGCCGCGTCGATCAGGCGGAAGAACAGGTCGTCGTTCGTATCGAGCTCCGCTTCCACCGCTTCGATCTCTTCTTCGCTTCCCGATTCCCCCAGGAAAAAGAGCGAATGGCTCCACTCGTTGCCGCGATCGCTTTGAAGCGTAGCTTCATACGGCTGCTTGTGTCCTTCTACCTCGAATTGCACGTGAGCTACATAGCCGTTTGCTTCGTCATAGTTCATTCTTGCCCCTAGAATATGCAGCTTCATCGCCTGCCACGTCTCCTTCTGAACGTTCGTTCTTCACCTCTATCCTATCATATCCCCGGGCCGAGCTCCAAAGCCGATTTCGGCGGCAAGCCGCCGGGCGAAGAAGATTCTGAGAATTTTCTTATTCGATTTTCATCTTTCCATCCGTTTGCCGCCGCAGCAGCCTTTCCCTTCTTATAGGGAATTCCTGCTTTTATTTATCGTGATATAGTAGTTTGGCACCAAGAGAAACGAGGAGGTTACACGAATGAACGCAATCAAATCCATTATCCGTCATATACGCAAGTTCGCCGTCGCCGGTCTGGCCATGTCCGTCCTCATTGGGGGAGCGGCAGAGATCGTCGCCCCGAAGCAGGCTAGCGCCGCAACGACGACCTCGTCGACGAAGGCAAGCAAGATTATCGCCAAGGCCAAAACTTATCTCGGTAAACCATATAAATTCGGAGCGACGACAGGCAAGACCGCCTCGTTCGACTGCTCTTCGTTAACTCAGTATTTGTACAGGCTGAATGGCGTTTCTCTGCCTAGATCGTCCGCCGCTCAGTCGAAATCGGGCAAATACGTCTCCAAGGCCAACCTGAAGCCGGGCGATCTGGTGTTCTTCTACTCCCCGATTCACCATGTCGGCATTTACATCGGGAACGGCAAAATCATTCATACGTACGGGAAACCGGGCGTTACGATCGACTCGATCGATTCCGGCTGGTGGAAAACGCACTACAAGACGGCCCGTCGCGTCTTGTAAGCCGCTTGCGGCAAAGAAGGCTATCCGGCTCGATCGGATAGTCTTCTTTTTTCGTATCCTTTAACTTTTCCTCATCTTCATCTTCCCGGAATGAATCAAATGTACCTTCACGTCGAGCTCGACGGGCAGCTCCGCGAAATTCGTCTTTCCGCTCTTCATCTTCTTCCATCTGGCATGGTGATAACGATAAATGTGGCCTTCGAAGTTGAAGAGATCGACTCCCCGGCTCCTTGCTAACCGAAGGGTCGACTCGATCTGTTCGATGACCTCCTTGGTCGCCAGTTCTTGGATTTCGTTCTCCGCGAGATTCTTATCGTATTCGGTCAGGATCGCCCGCACTCTAAGCTTCAGTTTCATGGAAGGAGTCGGCGACTTACCGAAATGGTAATCGTTCGACGATCTCTTCACCTGCAAGACGGAAGCGATTCGATCCCGTTTCTTGAGCGTAATGGTTTGGCCGTGAGTGCTTCCCATAAACCAACGCGCCCCTTCGAGCTGTTTTTCGGTGAACTTTCCGGCATAGCTGCCGTTATTCAGGACGAAGGCTCCGTCGAAGATCGGCGTCCTCAACCTCTTGCCGTCGTTGCCCACCCAATGGTTCTCGTTCAGCTTCAGTTTGGGAATATAAACGGTGCAAGGGCAGCTTTTATAGGCGCGGACCAAATCCCTCATGTCGTTGTTCGTCGTGAACGGCAATCCCCGCTTATTCGAATTCGGCTGGTATATATTCGTGTTCAGCGGAGATGTCGAGATCCTGCCGGTCGTTTGGAACATATCCCCGATCGGATTTTCGCTCCCGAGCACGTTGATCGTATAGCGGATAGCGCTGTTCCGGTTGATTCCGTCCAGGAGCTCGTCCAGATTCGCAATGGAGGATTCGTCCAACAGGACGGTCATCATATGATCCAACACCGGATTCATCTGCATGGCTTTAAACAGACGGTCCAAGGCGATGCTCGGAGACTCCCCCTTCTCGTGACCGAAGACGGAATTGCTTTTGCTGCTGCTCGCCTCCTCCTTCTGGGCTACGGCAGCCACATCGATGACTTGGCCGTACAATTCGTATTCTTTGGCCTGCTTGTCGTACGAGAACCCCATGGCGGTGAAGTAATACAAATCCTGAATCGTCACTTCATCCCAGCAGCCGGTCAATCCGATACATAGGAGAAGCGTTACGCATAACTTCCCAATCCTTCGGTTCATACCATTCCCCTTATTTCTTGGAATTCTTCTTGAGAGGCTTATACGGACCTGGACTTAAATTAGATGGAAGCCGGAATAAGGTAAGGATCGCTTTCTTGAGGTCAAGCGGACCGAACGGGAACAGATACGGCACCCCGAAGGACCGTATCGAAGCGAGATAAGTCAAGACCGCCATCATGGCCACGAAAAATCCGTACATCCCGAAGATCATGCAGAGGATCAGCACGAGCAGCCTCATGATCGTAACCGCCCCGTACAGCGACTGATTCACGAGCGTAAAGGAAGAGACGATCGTGATCGAGACGACGACCAGCATGGTCGGGGAAGTGAACCCCGCCTGGATGGCCGCCTCCCCGACGATGATTCCTCCGACGACCGCTACCGTCTGGCCGACCGCCCTCGGCAGCCGAACGCCCGCTTCCCGAAATACCTCGAAGAGAGCAAGCATAAGAAGCATCTCCATGGTCGTAGACATCGGGAGCCCGATTCGCGAGAGAATGATGGTGGACAGCAGAGGGAATGGAATTTGATCGATGTTGAACGCGGACATCGCGACCCAGAAGCCGGGCAAAAAGATCGTCGCGATCAGGGAGACCGCCCGAACGAGCTTCTCGATCGTCACGAAATGATACGGCATATAGTTGTCTTCCGGAGAACGCAATAACGAGAACAGATTCACCGGGGCCAGGAAGATCAGCGGAGATCCGTTAATAAGGAAGACGACGCTTCCCGTCATCAGCGCGTCGGCCGCGGAATCCGGCCGTCCCGCATAATCGATTAAGGGAAAAAGGGAAACGGATCGGTCTCCCAGCATCTCTTCCACTTGAGCCGCGCCGTTTATTCCCTTCACGTGAATTTTTTCGATCCGCTTCCTAGCCTCCGACACCCACTCCGGCTTCGAGATGTCCTGCAAATAAAGAAGCGCCATGTCGACCATCACTTCGGTTCCCAGCGTGAACAATTCCACCTTCAAGCTCGACGTCCGGAGACGTTTGCGGATAAGGCCGATATTGACGCTGATCTCCTCCACGAATCCGTCTCTAGGCCCTTTGATCGACAATTCGGAGCTCGATTCCTCCGGTTGGCGGCCGGGCAGCTTCGAGATGGAAAGCGCGTGAATCCTGTCTTCTATGAACAAGAGAAGATAGCCGGAGAAAAGCTTCATGATAATATGCTTGCGTTCGTGCTCGGTCTCGAACCGAAGAGGATCCAGGTCGTACGCCTCCGAGAAGTCGCTATGGTTCTCCAAATCGGACAGAATGCGGGGAAGGATGCTCTCCGTAAGCAGCATTTCGTCCACCAGACTCGGAGTGTAAGACACGGTGATGCCGTTCCCATTGCTGCCGACTACCCTCCGTACGACGACGTCTCCGCAACCGGTCAGCTCTTCGTCCAACCATTTATGCCCCGTTGCTAGCGTCATGAGAAGTTTCTCCTTTCCGTCCGAATGCCGCGATCAACGCCAGCAAAAGCATCAAGCCAAGGAAAACGCAGAGCATGATCGGCGTGTAACGTTCGTAGAATCGGTACTCGATCGAATCGTCGAATGGGATGATGGACATAACTACGATGACGATGCCTATCACTCCGCCCAGTATGCCCCGTTTGATCCGGTTCTTGATGGCGAGCAAGTCCATGATCAACGCCATCGAGCACGCCGTACGAACATAAGACCCCGATATCCATTGGAACATCGCGAAGAAGTCGACATGCTCGAAGTATTTGCCGATCTGGACCAGCCTCCACTGGATAAAGGCCGGATAACGCTGAATGACCGCTTCATAGGGCCCGAATTCCGTCAGAATCCCGATGATCGGTCCAAGCGTCAGGATGACGACGATGCCTGCAGTGACGAATAGGTGATGAGTTCGGAACGGCTTGTCGACGTATCCCTGAAACAACGCGAAGAGACTCAGCTCGATGAATCCTCCCGCGACCATCACCATTCCGCTTAAGACCGGAGACCAGCCATGCTCCAGGATCGGCAGCAGTTGGCTGTAATCCTTGCGGTGCATATTGGCTCCGGAGACGAAGAAGCCGAGCGTGCTGACGACCGGAAGCAGCAGGCACGACACGTAGGCGATGACATGGATTCCCAGGACGGCGCCTATCGCGCACAAGGCTGCCAATACGAAAGAAAGCGCGAACGGGGGCGTGTTCGGAAGATACATCGACTCCGCCCATTGAACCGTATCCAAGGCGGTAGGAATCGCGATCATAGCGAGCAGCGCGCAGAGAACGGCAATGACGATTCCTTTGGCGGCTTTGCCGGCCCGTTCCTCCAGCCATGCCGGCAGCGCTTGCGTGCCGATGGCGCGAATAACCGGTCTGAACAGCAGAATCCATAGAGGAAGAAGGGCGGCGGTAAGGATCACGGCGAGCCACGAATCCCTGCCGGCTTGATTCAGCACCATCGGCGCGATCATGACATGGTTCATAAGGCCGATCGATAACAGGATCATCATGATGCACGGAACTCGCCCGATACGGATTAATTCGTATTCCATTTTTACCACCTCTTGCCTTACTATTCCCTCGGAACGGCCCCCCATGCGCGCATGCCGGAGAATGCGCAAAAAGAAACAGCCCGCGCGTGAGGCGCAGGCTTGATTTACGGGCTAACTGTTTTAAACGGATGAGGCTACTCCCAGCTTGAGCAGGCGATCTTCCAGGTCGGACCGGGAGAAGTCCTCGCCGATAAAGACGAGCACGTCGTGAACGGTCTTCTGCGGCGTAATCCTCATAAAGTCGCTCTCCTTGTACGCGTATTGGAACAGGAAGCGGCTAGGCGTATCCGTGAATGTCACGATTCCCTTGGCTCGGTAAACCTCGTCCGGAAGCTCCTTCAGGAATTGTTCGAAAAGGACGCTGTCCAGCGGAAAATCCAAATAACGAGTCCAGACGTTAATGTGTTCGTGGTCGTGATGGTGGTCGTGTTGGGGATGCAGGTGACGCTCTTGATGGCCGTGGTCCGTCACCGGAGAGGGGCGATCGATTGACTCGGTTAGGATTCCCGTAGCCCCCGCCTCATCGGTACGCGTCCACAGGGAAGACCAGTCTGCCTCGCATCTCACCGTCTGCACGATATCCGCATGGGGATTCCATTCGCGAAGCTGCTGCCGAAGCTCCCTAAGCTCCTTCTCCCCTACCAAATCGGATTTGTTCAAGAGCAGCGTAGAGGATACGCGAATCTGCTCCTTCATAAGCTTAAACGTCTTGCCGGAACCGATGCGAAGGCGATCGAGCAGGTGCCGGGCATCCACGACCGTGAGCACGCCCTGTAGCTCAAGCTTGGCATAAAGCGAAGTCTCGGTAACCGCATCGATAATTTCGAGCGGCTGCGCGACTCCCGTTGCCTCGATCCAGACGATGTCGGGCTTATGCGTCTGAACGAGCTCAAGCAGCTCCATTCCGACGTCCGACTTGATGGAGCAGCAGATGCAGCCGCCCAGCAGCTCGGACATCGGGACCGTATCGTCCAAGGCCAATCCGTCCAGATTGACCTCCCCCGCTTCGTTCATGAGGACGGCGGACTTCTGTCCTCTCTTCTCCGCTTCTCGTATGAGTTTTTGCAATAAGGTCGTTTTGCCGCTGCCCAGAAATCCCGACAGCAAATAGACGTAAACCGGCTTCTCCATTCCTGTGTCCTCTCCTTCCAGCTTGCGGGCCATGCTTAATCAAAACAGCCTCCGCGGTTTCGGTGGCCGCAGAGGCTGTCGCTTTATCTTCTCATTGCAGCGAATACGGGGCGAATCGGCTCCGCGCAATCCGGCGTCTCCAACGTAAGATCGTTAATGTAACCGCCGACGGGAAACGCTTCAAGCTGATCTACGGGCAGCTCCCGTATGGCCGGATAGACCTGGCGGTATTCCTTGTTGTCTTCGCTCAGCCAAGCGTCGATTCCGTCCTCGTCGAGGATGGCCGGCATCCGATTGGAATAATCCGCAACGAATCCGCTTGCCGGCGTCGTCAGCATCGTGAACGCCTTGATCGCTCCTCCGTCCACTCGAGGCCATATCTCGTAGAAGCCGGGGATCGCGAACGTTCGCTTGTCCCGGTATACGATGCGCATCGGCTGCCGAACCTTCTTGTCTTCCCGCCAGCCGTAGAATCCGCAGCACGGGATGACGCAGCGCTGCTTGTTGACGATTCTCCGATAGATGAGCCGATCGCCGATCGCGCTTCCGTCCGCATTGACGCCGTCCTTCGACCAATACGGCATGAAGCCCCACCGGAAGCTGTCCAGAATCCGTTCCTTGCGGTATTCGTACAGAATGGTGCCGTCTTGGGTAGGCGACAGATTGTATTTGGGCCGGTACGATACGGACGCATCGACCGTATCGATCCGGAATTGCTCGATCAGCTCAGGCAATCGAGCCGTAAGGGAGTATCGCTGACACATGGGGAGCACCGCCTTTGGCTAGTCTCTCCCCAGTATCTGCTATTCCTGGTTTAATATGCGTCCGTTACAGACGCGGCTTATGCCTGCTGAACGAATACGGCCGTTCCGCTTGCCGCGACCATCAGCATGCCGTCGCGCACGACCTCGTAATCGACATCCACGCCCACGATAGCATTGGCGCCCATTCTCTGCGCTTGGCTCACCATCTCGGAGATCGCGGTGTCGCGCGCTTCCTTCAGCTTATTCTCGTAAGCGCCGGAACGGCCGCCTACGATATCCGTGATGGAAGCCATAAAATCGCGGAACACGTTCGCTCCCATAATCGTTTCTCCGTTTACGAGACCGTAGTAGTTCGAAATTCGGTAGCCTTCAACGTTCGAGGTGGTGGTGACCAGCATGGGAATGCCTCCTAGAATTCGGTTATGGTCCGCGACCGCGGACTTCCCCTCATTTTACCATAACCGAAATCCCCATTCACTTTAAATAAGATAGCGGCTGGCGCCGAATCCGCTCGAATATTGCTCCCGGGCTCGTCCGCGCATCTCGTCGTCGAATCCGTCCAACTCGTCCAGAAGGGAGAGCGGATCTTCCCGGGAACGTTCGGCAGCGGCATAGAGCAGCCAATCGACCAGGTCGTCTGCCGCCCGGGAGCGATCGAATCGATGATGGTAATAAAGGGAGGCTCGTTCAAGATACAGCCGAGAGGCGAAGGGCTGGAGCGCGATGGCCCGGTTGATCGCCTCGATCGCCTCGTCGTACCGGCGGAGATTGGAATAGATCGTCGACAGGTTGAGCAGCCCTTGCTCGTCGTCCGGTACGAGCCGGACATAGTGCAGGGCTTCCTGAAGCGCAGGTTCGTATTCCCCCAACTCCCAATGAAGATAGCTCTTCATCCAGATAAGCCTGGTTTGCTCCGGTACGAGAGCGAGCCCCGCGCGGCAATCCTCGATGGCGGCCGAATAGCTCTTGGCGTTCATCCGGGCGGCCGCCCTCCGTTCATATAAATGCGGATTGTCGTCTTCCAAGCGGATAGCCCGGCTGTATTCCTCGTCGGCCAGCGCGAAATTCTTCATGCCCGCATAGAGCTCCGCGAGCGCGTAGGCGGTCTTGCCGTCCTCGCGGAGAGAGGGCTCGATCGCGATCGCCTCCTGAATATCCAACATGGCGGCTTCGTAATGGCGGGCCATATAACGCGAGAAGCTCCGTCGCATATAGTAATCCGCGCTCCCATCCAGCGCGATGGCTTTCGTGTAAGCCCGATCCGCTTCTTCGTACTGCTCCATATCGATGAACAGCTCCGCCCTCTGCTTCCAATTCAGCGGATCTTCAGGCTCCGCTTCCGTAAGGGCGCTGCTTGCCGTATTCGCCTCGTGCAGCTTCCCGGAGTCGCGCAGCACGTCGACTAGCCAATACCGGACGACCGTCTGGCCGGGGTTGCGCTTCAGCGTATCCTCCAGAATATCTACCGCTTGCTCCCAGCGTTCCTGCCTGCGATAAGTCAGGATCAGCTCCATTCTTGCCGAGAAGTTATCCGGATCCGCCTCCGTCAGCCGGCTCAATAGAGCGATCGCCTCCTCTTCCCGGCCCAGCTGGCGCAACAGCACCCCTTGGCGGATAAGAAGAAGCTCTTCCCCCGGGTATTCCTTCAAGCCTTGTTCGATCGTTGCGAAGGCTTCCTCCAGATAACCCGCCTTCTCGAGCAGTTGGGATTCCTTCATTCGGAAGCCGTACTCCGAATCCACGATCGCCATCAGCGTCTGAATCGCGGTATCCGAATAACGGGTTCTCTCCTTTAAGAACTCGGCTCCCCCGTCCTTGCTAAGACGAAGACGGCTCTGCATTCGCACGGCTTTGCGAAGCTCGGCCAGCGCTTCGGATTCCCGGCCCGACGACTCTAAAGCTTCGGACAGGCGATAGAGATGGAGTGGGATCAATGTCTTCTCTTGTCCGGCAACCTGTTCCAGCAGCTGAATAGCCCGGTCGATCCGCTCCAGGCGGAGGCAGATGCAGGCCAGCTCGTAGCCGGTCGAGGAGCGGGATTCTTCCCCGCTTCTCTCCAGCGCCATCTCCATGCTTGCGGCGGCTTCTTCGTACTTCCTTAAGTTGCTATAGGAGATCGCTCTCGTATACCAATAAATATACTCTTCCGGCTCTTGGCGGATCGCCTCGTCCAGGTCGCGAATGGCCTCTTGCTCTCGCCCGGTGTCATTATAGACGAGAGCTCTCTCCAACAGAGCATCCGTACGGTTTGATAAGGCAATGAGCTCGCTTAGAATGCGAACGGCCTCGTCCATGCGATCCTGCTCGTGCAAGAGCTTCGCATAGATCAAACGGTCATCTTCGGTCATCCGCCGTTCGCCTAATCGGCTATACCAGAAGAGGGAACGCTCCGGTCTCCCCTGCGTCCTATGTCTCTCAGCCAACCAGCGGGCCCAAGCTGCACCGATCCCCATTCCTTCCCTCCTAGCGCGAGAAGCTGCCGGCTGATGCCGGCAGCTTCTTATTGCGAATAACCGTCCGAAGACGGAACGTCTTCTTCCAAGGCAAACTCGTAATCGTCGATATCATAGAGAAGAACCGGAATGCTATTCTGAATCGCCTTGTCCTGGAACTCGATCTGATCGGTCAGGATCGGGCATTGCAAACGCAGCGAAGTAAGGATCAGCTCCGTCTCGATCGGATCGAACACTTCTCCGTACTGCATATTCTCGACGGAATTAACCACGATAAAAGTAACGTGCTCGTTAATGGGCAGAGGCGGGCTCTCGCGCCACGGCGCAAGCAGCGCCCTTTCCAGCTTCTTCTTATTAAACGGGTCCTCGAAGAATTGAATCATCTCCGCTACCTTCGCCTTGACGTGGCGATCGTCCTCCGGTTCCGGCATGATCGGCTCCGGACTATCCTTCATATCGTATAGCTCCATGATCGTGGAGTAAGGAATCCTGTATTCGACAGGACGTTTCGGCAGAAGCAGCTGGCCGTAAGTGGCGATCATGACCGCCTCGATGACAAAACGTCGTTCCATTGATTTGTTCCCTCCCGAGGACTCTCGCACTATCCTTGATTGCGTATCCTTGATTGCGTTGACTATCATTATATCACAAATACAAGGATCGTGATGACGGCCATTTCACCGGAATTGGAAAACAAAATATTGGCTGAAGATCGAACGAGGAAAGCCGAAAAGACGGTTAACCGGGACCAGCCCGGTTAACCGTCTGACGAGGGATCAGCTTACGATTCCGAATGCGGAGGGAAACTGCCGGATGATTCCTTGCGTCATCACGTCCGCCATCTCCAGCGCCTGCCTCTCGATCGGATCGGACGTCGCCGCGTTCGCGACATAATCGGCTCTTAATCGGGAGGCAGCCTCCAAGGTCAGCAGCCTCAGATGCTCGTTCATCATCATGACCCATTCCTGGCGGGACCAATAAGGATTGATCCGGCCGAGAAACTCCGCGATGTCCGCCGCATTGGCGTACCATCGCTTCTGCGCGTCGGCCGCTTCCGCCTGCTTCCCGTCCCGCAGATCGGTGACAAACTCCGCGGCGATGGTCAGGTGATCCCGCAGCAGCGCGGCGAAGCGGTCGGCGATCGCCTTGCCGTAATACGGCTCCAACGCCGCGCCGAAATCGGTCGGATTGCGGAGCAAACGGGCGGTTGCCGCCTGTTGTTCCGGGTACCTCCCGACGATGCTGTTCACGGTCAGGCGAGTCCAATAGACATGCTGCTCCCACAGCATGCGCAGCGTTCGGTTTAACTGAACCGCGGCCGGCGTCCAATCCGCCGCATTCGTCCTTACCGGATAGGCATAAGGGTAAGGAAGCCCGAAGTAAGAATCCATCGATCGAACGGCTCCTTCACTGTTGTCTTATCGACAGTTTATAATGCGGGAGCCCAATCGGTGCACGTTCGCCTACCCGAGTTTTCAGGGCGAATGGTTATTCCGCAGGCTCCGCGAGCAGCTGCCCGCCTCTCATAAAGATCCGCAAGGAAGGATCGTTGCGCAGCTTCACGTTGCCGAGCTTCGCTTCCTGCTCCGTAATCAGCGTGATTTTCCACCGGCTCAGCTCCTGCACCTGCTCCCATTCCGCCGCGTGCCTCTCCTTGATGATCGTCTCCGGGGCCAAGGCGCGGAACCGCTCCGACTTCATCAGCACGTCGAACCTTTGCTCCTCGTCCGGCTCGTCGTCCCATAGAAGCAAGCCGTAGTAAGCTAGCTGATACGCGTTCGCCTGCTTGCCCGCCAACAGTTCCCCGGTTCCGATATGCCTAAGCGCGTAAGGCATCTCCGCTCACCGCCTTAGAGATAAGGGCTCTCATGCTTCGCCTTCAGCACGGCCCATCTCCGCTCGATTTCGTTCTCGAATTCTCTCAGCGTCTCTTGATTCTCCGGTTTGGACATGTGTTTCGTCTTGCCCATCATTCGCAGCCAATCGAGAACCGAGCTCTTCTTGCCCTTCTCTTCCGGGTTGTACGTAATGTTCGTGACGCCTCTCTCCACCTCGTAGAGCGGGAAGAAGCACGTATTGACCGCCTGCTCGATGATCGTGGAGCCGTCCCTGTCTTCCGACAGCCAGTTGAGCGGACAGGTGATCAGGATCTTCCCGTACACCATCCCTTCGTTCCGGGCGTACCATTGCGCCTTCGCCGCCTTGCGCACGAGGTCGATCGGATTCGCTTCGCTGCCCGTAAACACGTAAGGGATATTCGTCGCCGCCATGATCTGTGCCGTATCCTTGTGATGGAAAACCTTGCCCGCCTGCTGCTTGCCGACGTTCGAAGTCGATGTCCGGTGCCCGAGCGGCGTCGAATAAGACAGCTGGGCGCCCGTGTTCATGTAGCCTTCGTTATCGTACTCCAGAATAATCATCTTATGGTTGCGGAGCGCCGCGCCGATGGCCGGCCCCATGCCGATGTCCATGCCGCCGTCGCCGGTGATCATCACGAACGTGAAGTCTTCCTTCAGCCCCAGATGATCGAGCTCTCCCCGGCGCTTGCGTTCGTAGAACATCTCCACGACGCCGGACAGAGTGGCCGCCCCGTTCTGGAACAGGTTGTGGATATAGGTCGCCTTGTGAGCGGAATAGGGGTAGCCGGTCGTGACGACCATCGCGCAGCCCGTATGGAAGAGCGCGATCATGTCGCCCTCGATGCCTTTGAAGAACAGCTCCAACCCGGAGAAAATGCCGCAGCCCGGGCAAGCGCCGTGTCCCGGAGCGATTCTTTTCGGCTTCTTGGTCAGGCTGCGCAAAGGCGGCACGCGGACGTTCAGCTTGCCGGTCGTCTCGTCGGGAGTGACGGTGATGAGGCCCGTCTTCAGCTCCTCGAACTTCATTGGCGTAAGCACCCGCTTCGGAGCCTTGGCCGGATCGCCCGCCGTATGGCCGTGGTAATCGAACGGCTTCGGGGAGGCCGCCCCTTCCGCGGCCGCCGCTCCGTCCAGTCCCGCCGCCGCGATCGCCTCCTCGAACAGCTTCAGCCCGTCCTCGGCATAGAAGTCTTTGCCGCCGAGCCCGTAGATTCGGCTGATTACCTTCGTCGTATGGTTCTCGTACGTCTGCAGAGCCGCCTTCACTTCGATCGTCATGTTGCCGCCGTGCCCTCCGTACGAATCGGCGCGGTCGCCGACCGTGACGGCCTTGACCCCGTGCAGCGCCTCCGCGATCTGCTTCGCCGGGAACGGGCGAATGATGTTCGGCGAGACGGAGCCGGCCTTGACTCCTTTCTCGCGAAGCTGATCCACGACGTCCTTGACGATCTCCGCCGACGAATTGAGCAGGAATACGGCCACCTCGGCGTCGTCCATCCGGTAGAGGTCGAGAATCGGATAATCCCGGCCGGTCAGCTCGGCGTATTCTTGGCGAATCCGGTCGTAAACCGCTTCCGCCCGGTACATCGCCATCGACTGCTGGTAGCAGTTGTTGATATAATCCGGCTCGTTCATGTAAGGGCCGACGGTAATCGGGTTGTCGCGGTCGAGCACGTGGGCGAAGCCCTCCGGCGGCTTCTCCCCGACGAACGCGAGCACGTCCTCGCGATTCGCGAACGTCATGACGCGCCGCTTCTGGTGGCTCGTGAAATATCCGTCCGAGGCGACGAGCACCGGCAAGCGGACCTCGGGGTCTTCCGCCAGCTTAAGCGCGATGATGTTCATGTCGTAGACCGCCTGCGGATCGCGGCACAGCACGATCGGCCAGCCCGTGTTCAGCGCGAAATACAGGTCCGAGTGGTCGCCGTGGATGTCCAGAGGTCCCGACACGGATCGGCAGACCAGGTTCATGACCATCGGGAAGCGGGTGCCCGATTGGACGGGCATCTGCTCGAGCATGTACAGGTACCCGTTCGCGCTCGTCGCGTTGAACACGCGGCCGCCCGCCGTGGAAGCTCCGTAGCAGACGCCCGCGGAGCCGTGCTCCCCGTCCGCCGGAATGAGCACGATGTCGTGCTGACCGTTCGCCTTCATCAAGTCGAGGAATTGAGCCACTTCGGTCGAAGGCGAGATCGGAAAATACCCCATGATGTGATAGTTGATCTGGTGAGCGGCGTAAGCGGCCATCTCGTTGCCGGATTCGTAGACGATTCGCTGCTCGATCTTGCCCTTGGGGCTTGTGGTCTTGCTTAAATCAATCGCCATCCTAAGCTCCACCCTTCTTAACCAACTGATATGCGGTTAATTCAAGAGATCGCCAGATCGAATCGGTGCGGAACGCGGCTGCCGTCGGCATAGCCCTCGGTTTCGAGCTCGCCCGTAAGGGCGGCGGTCGGGCAAGCCTGCACGCACTTCAGGCAGCCTTTGCAATATTGATAATCGATGCCCTGCAGGAACATCTGCAGACGCCCCTTCTTGTCGGGCAGCTCCTCCCAGACGAAGCAATAATCCGGGCATACGTTGTCGCAAGCCGCGCAATGGATGCACTTGTCGTCCGCGAAGTGAGGCAGCCGTCCGGCTCTGGAGATGCTCAGATCCTTCAGGATGCTGTTGCCGGGGTTGGTGATAAGCCCGCCGATCGGCTGAGTCTCATACCCCAGCACCGGCGTGTCCATGCGGACGAAGCCGGGCATCTCCTCGCCTTCCGGAAGCGCGAACGACTGGAACTTCACTTCGTCGTAGCCTCTCTGGAACGTGTTCAAGGCAGGCTGGACGGCGCCCGGGTATTTCTTCTCCAGAGACTTGCGGACGACTCCCTTCATGAATTCCGGATCGAGGAAGCCGCATAGCCGGAACAAGCCTCCGAGCATGCCCATATTGACGCGGTTGTTCTCTTCCAGCGCGATGCCCGTCGCGTCGACGACGGCGATCGTTCCGCTCTTCAGCTTCAGTTTGTCTTTCAGTTCTTCGGGAGATTTCTTGGAATTCACGAGGACGATGCTGTCCTCGTACATTCCGGAGATGACGTTGACGGTGCGGGATAGGTTCTCGTGGAAAATGCCGATGACGTGAGGCCGTTCTACGGGAGAGGTGTCGCGAATCCGGGTGTCCGGATCGCAGAAGCGGATGTGCGCCTTGACGGGCGAGCCTTTCTTCTCGGAGCCGTACGAGCTGAAGCTGACTCCGTTCAGCGAGGCGCCCATCACGCCCGCCTCCGCCAGCATCTTGCCGGCAAGGTTGGCGCCGAGACCGCCGATCGATTCCAGGCGAATCTCAAAAAAACCGAGTTCGTTCCATCTAGGCAGCGAGGTCATGTGCCTTCGAATCCCCCTTCGCATAGTGGTGACTACAGACGAAAGAAGCGAATGAAACGCTGGATGTTCTCTTATCCCCATACCTTTCGCTATCGTTCCGGGATTTTCCTGCCGAACTTGACGGAAATTGGTAAACGCTTACGAAGAATGGGCAAAAAAAAGGAGCAGGACGGGCCGGACCGGGCGCTCGCGTTCGCCTCCTGCTCATCTGCTCCTATTCTATGTCGCAACCTTCCTTCGATTGCATAGGTTGTGCCCGCTTATGCGAACTCGCCCTCCGGCTACTCGACGTAGATCATCTTGCGGGTCATGCCTCCGTCTACCGTCAGGTTGATTCCAGTCACGAAGTCGTTGTCCGGATCGGTCAGATAGAAGCAGGCGCGGGCGATGTCCATCGTCGTCCCGACCCGTCCGGCCGGGTGCTGCTCGTGGTCCTCGGGGCGCAGCTCGCCGAACTTCCCGTTGTCGATCCAGCCCGGGCTGATCGCGTTCACCCGAATCCGGTCGGGACCGAGGGACAGCGCGAGCGCATGCGTGATCGAGAGAATTCCGCCCTTGGAGGCGGCATAGGCCTCCGAGTTCGGCTCGGACTGGACCGCTCTCGTCGAAGCGATGTTCACGATCGCCCCGCCTGTCCCCTGTCGCTTCATCACCTTCGCCGCTTCCCGCGAACAAAGGAACGTCCCGCGAAGATTGACGTTCAGCACCGAGTCCCACTCCTCGATCGACAGCTCCAGCGGAGACTTCCAGATGCCGAAGCCGGCATTGTTGATCAAGATATCGATCCGGCCGAATTCTCGCTGCGCCGCATCCATGATCAGGGCGGCCGATTCGGCCTCGGCGAGATCGGCTTGGTAGAAGGTTGCCTTGCCGCCGGCCGTCCTCAGCTCTCGGGCGAGCTTCTCCCCCTCCCCGTTCGGAAGATCGGTCAGGAACGCGGAAGCCCCGAGCTCGGAATAAGCGCGCGCCAAGTCGCGGCCGATGCCGCCGGTCGCTCCGGTGATGAGAACGGTCCGTCCCTGGAATCGGCTCATCCCTCTCCGCCTTCCAATCTCGCCAGCCTCTTCTCGAACGTGTTCCTCCAGCTGTCCGCAAGGACGTCCAACGAGAGCATTTTCCGCAATCCGTCCTTGTCCGTACGATCCCGATGCATGATGCGATTCGCTTCCGTTACGGTAACGCGCGCGGGATGGAGCTCTACCCGTTCGAGGATGCCCGTGTCCACGGTTCCCGGCGTCAGCACCCGGAAGTAGAAGCCCGTCGCTCCCTTCTCCGACACGAGCACCGGCAGCTCGTCGAGCCCCCACTTCATCGCCAGCTTCCAGCAAGGCTGCCTCGGCTGGCTTACTTGAACGACCGTCTCCCCGATCCGATAGACGTCGCCGATGTGGACGTCGTCCTCGGAGAGGCCTTCGACCGTGAAGTTCTCCCCGAACGCGCCGTCCGGAAGAGATCGGCCAAGCACCCGCTCCCAATGCGGATAATGATCGCGGATGTATACGCAGACGGCTTTATCCGGACCTCCGTGGTTGATCGGATCCGCTTGCTCGTCGCCTTCTATGCCGGTTTGTCCAAGCCGGAGAGACCGGCCGGCCGGCTCCTTGTAAATGCCGGAATGGGCTTCCTTGCCTTTAAAGCTTCCGGCCTGAACCTTGCCCGTATTAATGGAAACGACTGTGGCTTGCCCGAGATTCGTATTCATGTCTGATTCCCCCATTCTAATGCGGCGTCCCATGAAATGCCGGGAATAGCGGTTCCGCGCGGACGTCAATCTAAGAAATGCTCGTCAACTTCGTTCATCAGGAGGGTGCCCAATGACAACATCCAAGCATCGTCGCGAGAACGCCTGGAAGGTCCGCAAGCAATCCCAGCAACCGCACGGCAAGATCGCTTCCTTGCGCGATCTCGCCGCCGGACGCACAGAACGAGTCTAAGCTTGACCGAGCGCGGGAGACCGGACGAACCGGTCTCTTCTCTTACTCGCAGAACGCCAGGAGCATATCGTGCCAATCCACTCCGCCGTGCTCGCTATGAACGAGCCCCGTCGCGTGAAACCCTCTCGCCTCATACCAGGGCACAAGCTCCCGCTGGCTCATCAGCATGACCGATGACAACCCGCTGCTCGCCGCGAGCGACACGATCCGGTCCAGCAGCCCGGTTCCAAGCCCGCATTGGCGATAATCCGGATGAACCGCGACCGACAGAATGCATAGCTTCCTACCGTCGACCCGCCCTCCGTGACGCTGCTTGATGCCGACGTCGGTGCAATCCTTGGCATCCGTCCGAACGCCGCACGCAAGCCCGACCAGCTCTTCCCCGTCCCAAGCGCCCAGGAAGAAATCCGGGAACGTCGCCTGGCGATATCGAAACGCTTCCAAAGCGGCCGCTTGATCGGGCGGATAACATAGCGTCTCCAGCACGTGCGCTTCCGGAATCCTATCGGACGATATCGGTTTAATGATTATAGAATCGTTCACGAAAGCCTGACCTTCTCGGCGCCGGTCAATCTGCGGCCTCTCACCTTGAGCTCGATCTGGCCGTCCTTCAGACCCCAGATCTCGTCGGCGAACTTCTCCGCCAGCTCCAAGCGGTGCATGGCGACGACGACGGTCGTCCGGTTCTCCTTGCAGATCTTCTTTAGTCTCTCCATGATATCCTCTTGCGAATGCGGATCTAGACCCGATACCGGCTCGTCCGCGAACAGCAGCTCGGCGCCGTGCGCGATCGCTCTGGCGATCGCGACGCGCTGGCGTTCGCCGCCGCTCAGCTTCTCGGCGTGCTGGTGGGCCCTGTCGATCAAGCCGACGGACTCCAGCGTCTCCATCGCGCCCATATAATCGTCGTTGCGCACCATGCCCGTCACCCTGCGGAACCACGGCACCTGGCCGATCGCTCCGATCAGAACGTTTTTGAGCGCGGTTTTTTTCTCGTACAGAATCGGTTTCTGCTCCAGATACGCGATCTTGCGGCGCGCCTTCCACTTGGCGATCACGCCGCCCTTGAGCAGATTCTGGCCGTCGAACAGATATTCCCCTTGGGACCACGGCTCCTTCAGAGCCAAGCATTTAAGAAGAGTCGACTTCCCGCTTCCGCTAGGTCCGACTACGGCGATAAACGCCCCGGGCTCCAGTTGGCCGCGAATGTCCTTCAGCACGACTTTGCCTTGGGGAAGCTTGCGGGTCAAGCCAGCTATCGTAATCATCGATAATAGGTGCTCCTTCTGAATGACGGATAGAATTTCGTGATTTTTCGAGATAAATATAGTTTATTGTATTCCGGAACACCTTTCCATACGAACAAATGTTTGCTATAATGAGAACAAGAACAATTGTTCTCATATCATCTGCCAGGAGAGGTGGATCAGGGATGGTTAACTGCGAACATTTCCGTTATATGGAGCCTTCGATAGGAAGCCGCCCGTCTCAAGATCTTACGTTCAAGTTTTACGCCGACGGGAAGCTTATCATTGTGGATAATGACACCGGGCACACGATAAACCCCCGCGAGCTTCGCGGGGGCAGCTACGACTTCTATGTGCGGCAACGAATCGCCTTCATACGGCGCGATTTGAACGCCAAGCGCGCTAAGTACGCCTAACAAGGCATTCATGCTTTTCTATCGGTAAGGCAACGGGCTGCGGCTGCCATGCCGCAGCCTGCCCTTACGGCAGGTTCTTGTTGATCTTGTTCAGACTCGGCGGGTAACGGGACATCTTGTCCAGCCTAATCGAACGTGATTTTTCTCGTATGGACGAGGCGTTCTGCTGATCGTCGATTTTGGAGCTGCTGTTTCTTGGCATGCGGCTTCCTTCACCTCCTGCCCGGATGGATCGATCGTCGTCGATCCTTCGCCCCTTATCGGGGCTATCCTTCATTTTGCCACTTTCATCGGATTTACAAACGTTATCCTCATTGCCATAATGTAGATACCGTTGTTGATTCATGGCATGGAATGGAATGAAGGAGCATGGAAGATGAAGCAGACTCTCTTGTTCGATCTGGACGATACGTTAATCTACTGCAACAAGTACTTCAACCTGACGCTGGAGCAATTCGCGGACACGATGCTGGATTGGTTCTCCTCCGACTCTCCATCCCGCGCGGCCATCTTGGATAAGCATACCGAGATCGACATCGCCGGGGTCAAAGTACTGGGATTCCAAAGCGAGCACTTCCCGCAATCGTTCCTCGACACCTATCGTTACTTCAGCGAGCTGTACGGTCGAGATCAGGATTCCGCCGAACAGAAGCTGTTATGGGATCTTGGCATCAGCGTTTACGAGCATGAGGTGGAGCCTTACCCCCATATGGAAGAGACGCTGAGCTTTCTGCGCGACAGCGGTCACGATCTGCATCTATACACGGGCGGAGATCCCGTCATTCAGAGGCGGAAGATCGAACGCCTTCAGTTGGAACGGTATTTCGAAGATCGAATCTACGTTCGCATGCACAAGAACACGGATGCGCTGAAGGAGATTCTGACGGAAGGCTCCTTCGAGCAAGGGCGGACCTGGATGATAGGCAATTCGATCCGGACGGACGTCGTTCCCGCCTTGGAATGCGGATTGAACGCGATCTACATGAAGCGGGATCAGGAATGGATGTTCAACATGATCCCGATCGATGCGGCTCCCCAAGGCGCCTTCCTGACGCTGACGGATCTCTCGGAAGTCCCTCCCGCCATCGAACGATACCTGGTTAGCGAGAAGGAACCTGGCGTCTGACGCACAGGTTCCTTCTTTTTGCGAATATATTAATTGTCGGTCGGCTTGACCAGATGATCTTCCTCCGGTACCCAGTCCTTGACCCCGTTGTCTTCGATGATGCCTAAGTTCACGTCCGAGATCGAAGAATCTTGAAGCAGACGGTCTCTAACGCTGAACTTGATATCGTCCGCATCCGCCAGCGACAATCCTTTTCTCAGTTCGATCATGCCCTCTACGTGATAGTATCGGCCTTCTTGCATGATCCGCAGCTTATTGATATCCACCACGTCCGGATTCGAGAAGATCAGATCGGCCACCTTCTCCTCCACTTCCCGAGGAGCGGCGACGCCGATCAGGCCGACCATATTGTCGTAGCCTACTCGGAACGCGACGAACACCATCAGAATTCCGATGAGGATCGAGGAGATGCCGTCGATCTGGTGGAAAGCCGTCAACGAGGTGATCACGACGGCGATCAAGGCGAACAACGCTCCCAGGGTCGCGACCAAATCCTCGTAAAATACGAGGCGGGTCGGCGGAGCCGCGCGGCCTACGTTGCGGAATGCGGCCGGAAGCAAGGCTAGTCCTTTCGCTTCTACCGCGGCCTCGTGTCGGATCTCCTTCATCGCTTTTATCAGAACGAATCCATCGACGCCTAATGCAAGCAGAAGGACGATGAGGTTCAGCCAGAAGCCGGAAGCCTCCGAGGGGTGATTCAGCAGGTGAATGCCTTCATGGATCGTCTCGTACGCCATGATCGTGACGACGATAACGGCTACCATGCAAAAGATATTGATCACGCGGCCGAAGCCGGTCGGGAATCTTCGGGTCGGCCTCTTCTCCGCCATGACGCTGCCAACGAAGACGAACAGCTGATTAACGGCATCCGCGATGGAATGCATCGTGGAAGCGAACATGGCGCCGCTGCCGGTCAAAGCCGCGGCAATTCCCTTGACGATCGCGAGCAGCGTATTGCCTATTGCCGCCGTTCCGGAAGATACGTTGCCTTTGCGGATCAGGGAGAAAAATGAATTCGATGGATCGGGGACGGACGATGCTTCTGCCATTGCTTTACGGACAACCTCCTGAATGTTGCTGCACTTGTCTGATTTTGGTATGTACAGCATAAGTGTGTATATGGACCATGCTTGGTATACGTTTCATTCATAAATTTAGAAAGAGCGGTTCCCGCGAGGAAAACGGAAACCGCATAGTAAACCCAATAATCGTCCGATAACGCCGGTTTACGAACCGGACTTCAATAACTCCTCCACCTGCCGGGTCGCATCCTCCACCGAGCTGGCATGAAGGACCGTTTCCCTGCCGGTCGCATGCTGACCGGAGCTGTGTTGGTACCTAGGGTCGTAATAATACAACAGCAGCAGTTCCGCCGCCCGCTCGTATTTCTCATTCCGGAGACAAGTTTCGATCTCGGCCGCAATCGGCGTATGAATCTGGGACTTGATGACCCGGAACGCGCTCATGATTTGCTCTTTATGCGCCCAAGGCCGATAGTCCTCGAGCAGATTGCTAACCCGGACCTCGAGCGGAAGCTCGAGCCAAATCTCCTTCGCTTCCTCCCTCTTGCGGATCAGCACCTCCGGCTGGACGATCCTGCCGATTCGTTTGCCCTCGGCTTCGAACAACAGTGACGGCGCTTGCCGATAACGAAGCAGCTGCTCGAAGAGCAACGCGTCGAACATCTTCTGGTTGTTCGCCTTGCGACCGATCTCGCCGAAGATGGAGCCGCGATGGCCGGCCATTCCTTCCAGGTCCAGAACGGCGTGCCCGCGCGAGGCCAGAGCGTTCAGGACTTTCGTCTTGCCCGATCCGGTGAGCCCGTTCAGAACGAAAGCGGGAGGCTCGATGGTCATCGTCGCGAGATTGTCCAGAACCCAGTTCCGGTAAGCCCGGTAACCGCCCGTCAACCGGTAGACGTGAATATCCATCAAGGACAGCAGAGTAGCCGTCGTGCGGCTGCGCATTCCGCCCCTCCAGCAGAAGACGCTCTTCTTGCCGGGAATGGCTCCTATCTCGCGGATGAGGGACGGAAGCTTGGCGGAGATGACCTCCAGCCCCCGTTCCTTCGCCGCTTGCACGCCGACTTGCTTGTACAATGTTCCGATCTCTGCCCTCTCTTCATTATTGAAGAACGGGACGTTGACGCTGTCCGGAATCGTCGATTCCTCGAATTCTCCCGGAGACCGGACGTCTATGGTCGTCATTTCTTTGGCCTGCCGCAGCGAAGCCCATTCGTCGATCGTAATGTCTTGGAACATAAGCGAATCCCTTCCCACACGTCAAACCACTCGGATTCGGCCCGGGTGCTCGGAAGAAACTTCGCCGATAAGGCTCGCTTCCACGCCCGCATCGAGCAATTCCGAGAGCAGCCGTTCGGAAGCGTCCGCCTCCACGGAGATGAGCAGCCCGCCCGAAGTGACCGCGTCGCAGAGAATCCAACGATCGATCTGATCCAGCTCTTCCGGGAAGTCGACGTCGTCCTTCACATGGTTGAAGTTGTTCTTCGTGCCGCCCGGAACGAACCCGTTCTCCGCAAGCTCGCGAATGCGCGGCAGCTTGGGCACCTCGCCGTGACGGATAATTAGGCCGGCTCCGCTCCCCTTCGCCATCTCCAGCGAGTGGCCGATCAGGCCGAACCCGGTGACGTCGGTGCACGCGTTGACGGGATAAGATTCCATAATCTCCGCGGCTGTCTTGTTCAAGGCGGCCATGACATGGGTCATTCGTTCGATCTCATCTTGGGTTAGCTGATCCTTCTTGACGGAAGTCGTCAGGATGCCGACCCCGATCGGCTTGGTCAGGATCAGCTTATCCCCGGGCTTGGCGCCCGCATTGGTGCGGACGCGATTCGGATTCACCAGGCCGGTGACCGCGAGCCCGAACTTGGGCTCCTTGTCGTCGATGGAATGCCCGCCGACCAAGGTAGCTCCCGCTTCGCGAACCTTGTCTCCCGCTCCGCGAAGAATGTCCGCTAGGATTTTCTTGTCAAGCGTGGATATTGGAAAAGCGACGATATTTAACACCGTTAAAGGCTTGCCGCCCATCGCATAGATATCGCTGATGGCATTTGCTGCCGCGATCTGACCGAAATCGTACGGATTATCGACGATCGGGGTAAAGAAATCCACCGTTTGAACGAGCGCCAGCTCGTCGTTCAGCCGATAAACGCCCGCATCGTCGCTCGTATCGAGCCCGACGAGGAGGTTCGGGTTCGGCTCGGACGGCGGGAGGTTCCGGAGAACCTGGCTCAAATCCGCCGGCCCTATCTTGCAGCCGCAGCCGCCCTTGCTCGAATAGGAGGTTAACTTCACTTGTTCGTTCGAATCCATCTGGGTACTCATCCTCTCTAAACTTAGGCCATTCTCTAATCGTACAGGATCGAATATTCCAAGGCAAACCCCTATTCGTCAGAAGCGGAATGCGAAGGGAGAAATCTGCTCTTATGCGGCGACCGCCGGGTGGCCGATTCGATAGTCGTAAGCGCGCAGCGCCACGACCGTCGCCATCTCGCGAGTCACGCGGCCTTGCGGATCGAACGAATTATCCTGCCCTTGCATGAGTTGGGCGGCGATCGCCTTCTCGACGTCGGACTTCGCCCATGCGGAGATCTTAGCGGCGTCCTTGACGGTTACGAATCCGGACGAGCTTGCGACGCCCAATGCCTTGACCAGGATCGAAGCCATCTGTTCGCGGGTGATCGATTCATTCGGTTGGAAAAAGCCGTTGTAGCCGCTGATGAATCCGGCTTCGCTAGCCGTGTTCACATAAGCGAAATACCATTTCTCCCGGGTAACGTCCTTGAAGCTGCTGCTCGTCGACGTCGACAGATCCAGCCCGAGAACGTTGACGAGCAGCTTCGCGAACTCCGCTCTCGTGATCGTCGCCTTCGGATTCAATTTGCCTTCGCTGCCTTGAAGGTAGCCCTTGGCCACTGCCGTCTCGACAGCGTTGACAGCCCAGCTCGAGATCGTCCCGGCATCCGCGAATCGCTTCTTCCAATCGACCAACTGCGCCAAGCGATCGTACGCCGAATCGACGCTTTCCTGCGTGCTCTCCAGATTCTTCAGAACGGTATAAGCGTTGTCGTAGGCAGCCTTGAAGTCGGCTTGCTGCAGCTTGTCCGCTTTGTCCGCCGAGCTGTTGATCGAGGCGACCAGAGCCGTCAGATCGTCCTTGTCGGCGAAGTCGATATAGCCTTCCGCCCATTGGCTCGTCGTGAAGTCGCTGCCATAGCCGGATACGGTGAACTGATAACGGATGACATCTCCGTCTTGCGGGCGGTAGTCCGAAGGACCGACATCCGGCGGAACGTTGTTGATTACGGACATCCAGCCGGCTTCCTTCGAATAATCCAGCTCGCCGAGCCACTCGTCGCCGCTCTCCCTGGCGGTTGGCTCCGCCTCCATATGGGACAGGATATAAGCCGGAATCTTCGCTTCGACCGTCGAGTCCTTGAGCGAGGTCATGTAGAAGTTGCTCTCCGCCGTGCCTTGGTACTTCATGTTGTCTTCCCCAAGCACCCGAAGCAGGAGGTCCGCCCCGTTCTCATCCTTGTAGAACGGAACCTGGATCGGCTCCAAAAAATAGCCTTGTCCGATCGTGAATTTCTCGACGGACAGCGTTACTTCGCCGAGCGCGGATCCGCCCGTTGAGGAGGTTGCGGCGCTTGCCCCTCCTACATTCGACGTTACTCCGATTGCGATCAAGGCCGTCGATAACAGCCAGCCTGCCTTTTTCTTGAATTTCATTGTCTAACTCCCTTTCAGCTATATTTGAATTTGATAATGCCATATGGGAAAATCGCTTACGGCTCAATGAGCCCGTATTTGGTCTTGATTCGATCCAGCTTCTCGATCATGGGCCGAGAGAGGAAGAACAAGAAGACCACGGTCGCGACCGCATGCACGAGATCGAACCAGAAGCCCGTCGCGTAGGTCGCCATGAGCGTCGGCCAACTAAGCTTTGGAGTGAACATCATTACCGAGCCGATATTGATGATGCCTCCATATATGATTAATGTCGTTAATCCTCCGAATACGCACAGCGAGAGTCGAGATCTTCCCAGCCATCCCTTGCGATACAGCAAGCCGGCAATGAAGCCGATGATGCCGAAGCAGAACATCTGCCACGGAGTCCACGGCCCTTGGCCGAAGAAGAAGTTCGAGACGAAGCCGGCGGTCGCCCCGACGAGAAAGCCGGCTTCCGCTCCGAAGCTGACGCCCGCGATAATGACGATCGCCACGACGGGCTTGAACTGCGGAAGCATGAAGAACGCGGCTCTCCCGGCGACGGCGATGGCGGCAAGCACGGCGATGACGATGAGCTCTCTCGCCTGAGGCTTCCGACTCTCGTACACCAGAGCGAACGGGACCATCGTGTACAGGATAATGAGCAGGCTGACGAAGTAATATTTCCGGTCGTCCAGAACGAAGATGCCGAACAGGATCGTTGCCGGAATGACGACAAGGATCATGAGCGCGGCCAACAGCGTGCGGCGGGTAAATCGGCGATCCGATACCGGTCGGCTCTGCTTATTCATGGGCTTGTCCGGCATAAGCGGATCACCTCCTCCTCCGTAACCGCCATCGGATCCAGATGGCGCGCCATCCGGTTGGCGGAGGTCGTGTAGAACGAGTTGCCCGCGAAGAACTCGGCCGTCTGATTCGACGAGATGACGCTTCCGTCGAAGAACATCGCGCATTCCTCCGCGTATTTGGCGCAGAATTCGATGTCATGGGAGACCATCACGATCGTCTTGCCTTCCTCGTTCAATCGCTTTAGGAGCTCTCCCAGCTTCTCCTTGAAGAAGCCGTCCAGTCCCTTCGTCGGCTCATCCAGAAGCAGAACGGTCGGCTCCAGAAGCAACACCTTCGCGAGAGCGGCTCTCTGCTGTTCTCCTCCGCTTAGATCGTAAGGATGCGACTGCAGCAGGCTCTCCAGCTCGGCGAACCGGACGACCTCCCTGATTCGCTCCTCTTTCCGCTCGGCGGAGAGCTTCTCGCCGGCAAGCATCTCCAGTAGATCGAGTTCCACCGTCTTCTTGACGAACAGGGCTTGCGGATTCTGCGGCAGCACGCCGAGGCGACCCCGGAATAGCTTGCCGGGGCGCGCCTGGCTCGGGTCTTCGCCGCCAACGCGAATCTTGCCTCGGTACGGCTTCAGAATGCCGCTGATCAGCGACAGAGTCGTCGTCTTCCCCGTTCCGTTCCCGCCGACGATGCCGAAGAACTGCCCTTCCCTTACCTTGAGGGACAGATCCTTGATCGTATCCGGAGCGTGCTTGTCGAACTTGAACCAGACGTCCTTCAGCTCGATGGCGACCGGTCTCTTGTCCTCCTTGTCGCTCCGATGGTCGACCTCGCGTTTCTCGATCGGCGTTCCTGCCAGGACGCCATCGAGCCACTGCCGCCCTTCCTTTACGGTTAACGGCGCAGGAGTTCCGCCGCCGACTCCCGCATGGATCCGCATCGGAGATGGCATCGAGCGGAACATCGGATGCTCGAGCCTTTGAAGCTTCTCTCCGGCCGCTCGCGGCGTATCGTCCGCGATCACGCTCCCTTGGTCCAGCACGATCAGCCGGTCGGAGACGGGAAGCACCTCCTCGAGACGGTGCTCCGTCAGCACGATCGTCGTCCCAAGCTCGCGATTGATCTTGCTAAGCGTTCCTAGAAACTCCGCCGCCGCGATCGGGTCGAGCTGCGAGGTCGGTTCGTCCAGAACGAGCACCGCCGGATGCATCGCCATGACGGACGCCAGGTTGAGCAGCTGCTTCTGCCCGCCGGACAGCTCGGCGACGTCGCGGCGGAACCAGGTCTGGATGCCGAAGAAGCTGGCCATCTCGGCGACGCGAAGCCGGATCGTCGGCGTATCGAAGCCGAGGCTCTCCAGGCCGAAGGCGAGCTCGTGCCACACTTTGTCCGTGACGATCTGATTGTCGGGACTCTGCAGGACGTAGCCGATCTCCGACGCCAGCGTTCTCGCATCCCACTCCCCGATCGTTTTGCCTCGATAGAGGATTTCCCCTTCCCGTCTACCGTGGGGGGTAAGCGCCGGCTTGAGATGACGGAGCAGCGTGCTCTTGCCGCAGCCCGACTTGCCGCAGATCGTGACGAACTCGCCGCTTCGGATGCTCAAGTCGATGCTCGAGAGGGCGCTGTTCTCCTGTTCCGGGAAGGAGAAGGTTAGATTCTCGATGCGATAGATCTCCATTTGATATCCTCCATGATTTGAATGCCGACGGGCAGAAGACATAAAGCGCCGTAAGCGGCGTATACGATTCCGCCGAACGGAGCGATCGGCTCCATCCGGATCGAAGGGAAGAAGCGGATCGTATTCTCGCCTAGCGCCGCTCCCGCTAGGATGACGGCGATAAGAACGGCCTGGAGGCCGAGCGTCAGACGATCCCGGCTATCGAAGCGGTAAAGCGAGAAGCTCGTCCGGTTCGGCAGCCCGTACCCTCTCGCCTTCATCGAATCGGCCGTCTCGATCGCGTTCTCTAGCGCCCAAGTCGTCATGATCGAAACGATACGAATTCCGTTGCGAGCCCTTTGTAACGGCGAACCTTGAGTCGCGTCCCTTCCGACGCTTCGCTGCGCGTGCGAGATTTTGCGGATCTGATTTTTGTAACGCGGCACGAACCGAAGCACCATCGAGAAAATCAGCGATAAAGCGGGAAGAATCCGGCCGAACAAATAAATGAACTTATCCGACGTCATCACGGCGTTGTAGCAGGAGAACCAGATGATGACCGTCACGAGCATGACGGCCGCCGCGATGCCGTAGAGGATCGATTCCAGCGTGATCGGATTGCCGTTCTTCAAGTAGAACAAAATCGTGACCCCGGCATGGTTGAACGCCGGATTGATGAGGGCTGCGATCAGCAGCAGCGGCAGCATATACAGAAGATTGAACTTGAGCGCCCTCATCCCCTTCAGCATCAACGAGTAGATGACGGAGCTCGCCAGCGCGATCCCTTGGAATACGGGGTGCATGAAGAGCATCCCGAATGCGATTACCGCGGCAAAATAGACGAAGTTGACGATGGGATGATAACCGGAGAACGCGTCCCGCTTCACGTCTGAGCCCCTGCCGCCTGCTCTCCGCCGACATCGCGGCCGAGATCGCACGTGTACACCCACTCCACGACGTCCCCGTCCTTCAGTTGATAGCGGCTGCTCCCATAGTTAGGGAACCAACCGTTCACCTTGTACATCCACCCGCTGAGCTCTCCGCAGTCGAATTCGTAGATGTTGTTGATTCCTTCAATGTAATTGCTATTGTAGATAGGCGTCATGGAAAATTCCATATGAATCTTGTTCTTCTTCATCTCCCGAAGAAGTACGTCGAACACGGACTCTCCCTCGTAAAAAGTCACTTTCCGAGCAGCGTAGATAACGCCGTCGTCCGGCAGCACTTCAAGCTTATCTTCGTTGAACATATCGAGGTTATCGAGGATCGTCTTCGCGCTTACGGACAGCGTGGCCGTCATCGCTTTCTTCTTGTCGACGACGGCGTCTTGGGGCTCGATCGGCTCCGGTTTGCCTTCCGGAATCGGATCGGTCTGGTATTGGTCCTTCTTCCCGCCGGATTCCGAGGGAGACGCCGAAGAAGATGGGTTGGCGGCAGGCTTCCCTTTGCTTGGACTAGGGCTTGGGCTTGCGCTCGGCTTCGGAGATGCCGGCTGCTCGCTTGGCTTCGCCGTCGATTCCTTCCCGGGAGCCGGAGATTCCGCGATCGCAGCTTGTTCCTCCGGGTGCTGAGTCGGACTCGAGGATGGTTCAGATTCAGGCTCAGTCTCGGATTCGGCCGGAAGCCCCCCCGTCCCTTGAGCAGCCGACTCTTCGGACGCTTTCGCTGTCGCCGGGCTAGAGTCCGGCGAAGAGAACGGTGAGGCGTTCGCTTCAATTGTCGAGGAAGCGGCCGCAGAAGATGGCTCCGTCGAATCCGATTTGCCGGAAGGACGATCGCCTCCCCAGTAGAAAGCAAGCGCCAGAACGCAGACGATGCCCGCCGCGACCAGCCATTTCTTCGGTGTCATTTTCATTGCTTTATTCACTCTCCATACGACTAAGCAAGGGCACGTGAATGCCCTTGCTTAGCTCTACTCGCTTAAAATCAAACGTCTGTCAGATCATAGAGACGATTGCGGCCATTCACCAAACGGTCGTACGCCACGAGAGCATACATGGCTTGATCGGTCGCCATCGCGTCCACATCTCCGGGAGTCGCTCCTCCATTGGAGGTGCCCCCGGCCTTGATGTGATAGAATCCGCCGTTCGGCGCCGCGAAGCCAAGCAAGGCCTCCAGCGCCGAACGCCCGTTTTTCACGAACCTAGCGTCCATGTGCGGATCGATTCCGAGGCTCGTCAGGGCAACGACGACTTGTGCGATGCTTTCGGAGTTTACGGTTTGAGAGCTGCTGTACCCTCCGTCCGCAAGCTGAGCCTTGGACAGCCACTCGACTCCTCGGTCGATCGCAGCTCTAACCTTATCATTCGTCCCGTAATACGGCGCCAACGCTTGGATCGACATCGAGGTGATGTCCGAGTCCGACTCCTTCGCGTTCGCCCCCAGCGCCCATCCTCCGCCGGCAATCTCCCGGTTTAGGATGAAGTCGATCAGCAGATCTCGCGTCGTTTGCGTCTTGACGCCGCTAACGTTAGGAATCTCGTACTTCTTGCTGTCGAGCGCGATCAGGGCGAAGATCGGACCGTTGATGCCTTGCTTGATCAGAGTATCATAATCCGCCAGCTTCTCCAGCAAATTATATCCAGCCGCATCGGTTACGCTCTTATTCAGAGCGGTCAGCGCCAGTATGACCCGATCGTATTCGGTGTACTTCACCGAATGGAGATTGCCGCCCTTCTCTTTGAGCGTCTTCTCCAAGTTGGCCAAGTACTTCTCATAATAGGCGTTCGGCACTTCTGCTCCGGAGCGGGCAAGTCCGAATACCGTCCATTCTCCGCCGATGCTGTTCACGGTCGGATCGGCAATCGTTTTCTGCATGAACGCCGCGGTGGCAGCGATTTGGTTCTTCGCCGCAGCTTGAACCTCGACTGTCGACGATCCGTTCCCGGTCGAATGCTCTTGCCGGTATTCGTACGCCCTCATGGCCACGACGACGGCCATCTCGCGGGTTACGGAATCCTTAGGCGCGAACTTGTCGCCTTGGCCTTTCATGATCTGAAGGGAGAGAATCTTTTGAACGTCCGATTTTGCCCAAGATGACACTTGATTCAGGTCGGCGACGGACGCCGTCTCGGCCGAAGAAGACGCGTTCAGCGCTCTTGCCAGAATGGAAGCCATCTGCTCCCGGGTAATCGTGTCGTTCGGATTGAATTTGTCTCCGGATCCGCTTACGAAGCCGGCTTGATAGGCCGTGTTCACATAGGCGTAGAACCATTTGTCGGCCGTAACGTCCTTAAATCCGTTCGTCTTCGTCTGCGAAGCCGCCAATCCGAGCACGCTTACGAGAAGCTTCGTGAATTCCGCTCTCGTAATCGTCGTCTTCGGGTTCAGCTTGCCGTTGGCGCCTTGAACGAAGCCTTGCTTGGCCGCTTGGCCCATCGAGTCGAGCGCCCAGGCCGAGATCAGAGAGGCATCCGGGTAGAGCTTCTTGAGATCGTAGGCTTCTTCCGCCGCCGTCAAGGTTGAATAAGTCACATACGTGGTAAAATGGTTCGTCTTCACGATCAAGTTATCGCCATCCACGTAAGCGTAAGCGAACTTCTCCTTGCCGGTAGACGCGTAAGCTCCCTGCTCTTCCGATTTGTAGATCGTGATCGGAGTGAACGTCCCGTTCTCGATAAAGCCGACTTGCCGGTCCTTAGCGCCTTTGATCGTGAGCGTGACGGGCTTGTCAAAGACGAAGGATGCGTCGGAAGCGCCCATTGAGAAGGCGTTCGAGATCCCTTGGAGTTCAGCTCCCTCTCCCAGTCCCGCTTGAACGAGCTTCGACAGCTCCGCAGCGCCGGGGTCTGCTGCCGTGAACATCTCGAGTACATCCCCACCTGCTATCAGCTTCGTGCCGTAATCGATCGCCAACGAGTAGTTGGCTTTATTCACGATTAACGCAGGGATAGCTGCCTTGACGTTCTTCAGGTTCAGGAAGAACTTGAACTTGGAATCCGTCGGAATGTTGTAATAGACCTTGCCGTTTTTGTTCGGCGGGTATGCTGCTTCATAGGTGAAGTCGCCGTTTAAAGACGACGGAATGGTAACGACCACGTCGTCCTTGCCGGTGCCAGAGCCGCTTCCGCTTTCCTGCCACTGGTTCGGATTCTCGCCTAAATCTTCCCCGAGATTCGTCGTATAGCGCCACTGGACGGTATCGCCGCTTTGAAGCGTATACTGGCTCGCCCCATAATTCGGATAAACGCCGTTTACGTTATACTTCCATCCGCTTCCGGTTCCATGGTCGAATTCTCCATCGCCGGCGATCGATTGAACATAAACGCTGTTATATTCCGCGGACCATTCGTAGCTATATGCAATTCCTTTTGCGTCAAGCTCTCTCTTCAGCACGGACCAAGCCGTATCTCCCGCTTGCAGGTCGATGCTGGATGGTTCTATGACGTAACCTTTGCCGATCGTCTTCTTGTCTACGGACAGTGTTACTTTATTAGTCGGAGTCGGAGTGACAACTCCGCCGCCGCCCGGCTCTTGCCCCGGATCCGAAGTCCAAATATCCGACATATCGTAAAGCCGCGATTTGCCCGCCTTCATCCGTTCATAAGCGACAAGCGCGTAAGTGCCTTGATCGGTTGCCATGCCGTCCACGTTGCCGGTCAGGACGTGCTTAAATCCTCCCGTTGGCACCGCGAAAGCCATTAGGGCGTCCAAAGCGGAGTAACCGTTCTTGACGAACCTGGCATCCGTAGCGGAATCGATGCCCAGTTCGGACAAACCCGCGATGACTTGAGCAACGCTCTCGCTGGAAGTCGACCCGAAGCTCGTGTAACCTCCCGTTGCGTTCTGCGCGCTAGACAGCCATGCGACCGCTCGATCGACCGCAGCCGTCACTTTGGCATTCTTGCCGTAATAAGGAGCAAGCGCCTGAAGGGCCATTCCCGTGAGATCGACATCCGCCTTCGTACCGAATAACGCCCATCCTCCCGTTGAGGAGTCGGGATCAATTTCCTTCTCCAGAATGTACGATATAAGATTGTCTCTCGTCGCCTGATTCTTCCCATTCTCCGCTTGCGGGAAGTTCAAAGCGCGGGTATCCATGGCGATGAGAGCGTAGATCGGGCCGTTCATGCCTTGCTTGATAACGTAATCGTAATCGGACAAGGCCTTCGTGATGTCGTATCCCGCAACATCTTCAGCCTTATACCCGGCTGCGGCTAACCCTAGAATCAATCTCGAATGCTCGGTGCTCTTATTCTTGTCCAGCACTCCGCCATTCGCCTTCATCAAACTATTAACGCTATTAATTACATTCTGATAATAGGTTTGATAATAGTCGTTGGGTACAGAATATTCGGCGCGAGCCAGCGACAGTACGCTCCACTCGCCCCCCGACGTTCCGAACTTCGGATTCGGATAATCGGCTACGATTTTCGCCAGGTTTTTGCTTAGTTGATTGCTTACATTGCTTTGCAAATCATAGAGGACCGTAAAGCTTCTCTCCGTCCGATTCCCGGCTGCGTCCTTCGCGGAGACGACGATGCTATTGGCTCCCGAATCCAGCAATGCGGTATAGGCACCATTGGTTCCCGTCAGTTCGACTCCATTCAGAGCAACGATCGGTACGAGGCCTCCATTGACGTTATCCGTAGCGGCGACTTGGAAGTCGATCGATTTGGCGATGGCCGTCATGGAATCCGACAGCCCCGTTACAGTCAGTTCCGGCGCTACCCTATCCTTAGATACTTCTTCCTCGAGTGCATTCAGCGCCGAATCGACTTCCGCCTGGGTGCTCTCCAGATTCTTGAGGACGTCATTGGCGTCTGCGTAAGCTTCGGCAAAACTCGGATCCGACAGCAGAGCTTTCAGCTCCGGAATGCTGTTGATCTTGGCCACTTCGGTCGTCAGGTCGTCTTTATCGGCAAAATCGATAAGGCCCGGCGCCCATTGGCTGGCAAAGATGTCGCTGCCCCAACCATAGATGGTCAATTGGTTGCGAATCACGTCTCCGTCATGGGGAACGTAATCCGAAAGCCCGACATCCGGAGGAACGTTATTGACGGTATTCATCCATCCGGCTTGAGTCGAATAGTCAAGCTGCCCGAGCCACTCGTCGTCTGCCGCTCTCGGCGTCGGGCTTTCCAGAACCGAGAGGATATACTCCGGAATAACCGCTTCCGCAACCGGATCCTTTACTTCCTGCAGGTAGAAGCCGCTATCGGCAGTCCCGCCGTAATGAACGTTGCTTTCGCCTACAGCACGAAGGAGCAAGTCTGCCCCGTTATCGCCCTCGAAGAACGGTACCAATACCGGCTCCATGTAATACCCTTGGCCGATAGTGAACTTCTCGACGGTCATCGTAACCGTTCCGAGCGGCGTCGCTTCCTCGGCCGACGCCTGACTAGGCGCTATATTCGAAGTTATTGCTGTAACGAATAACACTAAGGCTAACAGCCAGCCCATCGCTTTCTTCTGTCTCATGCCCCTTCAACCTTTCCACTTTCCGAAATCATTGCAGTCCATCCGCGATTCTTCTAAACCTTCGTAACATGTTCCGACGCATAAGCAAACAAGCCAAAAAACCTCTTAACCCAGTAGGTTAAGAGGTTCGATCCATGCGGCCGCCAAGATATGCAGACATGAACGGAACACCCCCTATCGCTCGTAGAGTTGATGGTGTTGTCATTCAGGCAGGTCTTCTGGCTTAAGGTTCGTCGCTCTTGCTGCCTTCCCGGTTGCCCAGTGGCCTGATAGCAAGAACTCCCCTCATACAGCGGCGGGACCGCGCGGGATTCTCACCCGCTTCCCTATTATTCCTTGCGCGCGAGGCGAAGGAACCTGAAATCCTATTCGATTAGTCTCTATCTTAACGAATTATGATGTTTTTGTCATTGAGAAATGTCACAGTACCATTTCGGATTTACGTGGCGGCTCTTTTGACGATTTCGATTTTGCGAATGCGGTTCTTGTCCCGATCGCGAACGATATAGCTGAAGCCGTCATGGAGCCAAGCGCTTCCGGTCGGCAATTCCGGCTGGTGATTGTACAGCCATCCGCCGATGGAGTCGACGTCCTCGTCTTCGATCGTCGAGCCGACGACTTGGTTCACTTCCTCGATCAAGGCCGTTCCTTCCACCAGGAATCGGTTGTTGCCGAGCGGCTCGATCTCCCGGCCTTCGTCCTTATCGAATTCGTCGCGGATTTCTCCGACGATCTCCTCGAGGATGTCCTCGATCGTAATAAGCCCCGACGTTCCGCCGTATTCGTCAAGCAGCAGCGCGATATGAACGTTCTCCTGCTGCATTTTGCGAAGAAGGGTCTTGACCGGCATCGCTTCCGGGACCGTCATGACCGGCTGGATCAGCGTCTTGTAATCGAAGCTCGGATCGTTGTCGTAGCTCAGGAAGAACTGTTTCGTATTTAAAATCCCGATGATGTGGTCCTTGTCGCCCAACGCCACCGGAAAACGCGTATATTGCTCTTTCTTGATAATCGCCCGGTTCTCCTCCACCGAACGATCCGCGTATAAGCAGACCATATCCGTACGGGGAACCATGATTTCGCGAGCCAGCAGCTCGTCGAACGTAAAGATTCGATTGACGTATCCGTATTCGGTCTTGTTGATCTTCCCGCTCTGATAGCTTTCCGAGAGAATGATGCGGATCTCGTCCTCGGAATGGGCTTCCTCGTGCTCGCCGACCGGCTTCAAGCCGAACAGCTTCACGAAACCGCGGGCCGAGCCGTTAAGCGCCCAGATGAACGGATACATGACTTTGTAGAAGAAGATGATAATCGGAGCCGTAAAGAGCGCAACCTGCTCGGCTTTCAGAATCGCAGCGGACTTAGGAGCCAATTCTCCAAGAACCACGTGCAGGTAAGTCATGATGACGAACGCTACGGCAAACGAAATGATATGGCTCGCGTTCTCGCCCAATGCCAAGTATTCGAACAGCGGATGAAGCAGTTTTTCGATCGTAGGTTCTCCAAGCCATCCAAGTCCTAACGCGGTAATCGTAATGCCGAGCTGACAGGCCGACAGATACGCATCAAGGTTAGTGGTGACTTTCTGTACCGCTAGAGCATTCTTTTTCCCTTCCAAAACCAACTGATCCACTCGGCTGGAGCGAAGCTTAACGATGGCAAATTCGGTAGCGACAAAAAATGCGGTTAACACGATGAGAATAACAACCAAAAACAAGTTTAGGCCCAATCCGATCTTCCTTTTCCCAATTAATAGTTTATTTAAACCATTGTCCTAGTAAGCTTCTACGTACGATTACCCTGAATGGTTCCAGAAGAATCGCTTCGTTATTCAACGCAAAGAGCCGACTCCCTTCGGAATCGACTCAGGATTATCGATGAGAATGGCTCTCCGACGCGCTCTTGGAGGTCCTGCCCGTTAACAGCAGCATGAGAAAAGAAACGACGACGATCGTCCCGGTCCAAGCCCATGCCAGGCGCATATGACCGGAGTCGACGGCTACGTAGATCGCGGTCGGAAGCGTCTGCGTGCGTCCCGGAATGTTCCCGGCGATCATGAGCGTGGCTCCGAATTCCCCTAGCGCTCTAGCGAACCCCAGGATATAGGCGGTGACCAAGGAACGATAACTGAGCGGGAGAGTAATGAATTTGAACACCTGCCACTCGTTCGCGCCATTCGATCGAGCCGATTCCTCCAGATTTCGGTCGACGGAATCGAATCCCACCCTCATCGACTGGTACACGAGCGGGAAAGCGACGACGACCGCCGCGACGACCGCCGCCCACCAGCTGAAGATGACCGGAGCGTTAAACGCCCACTCGATGAACTGCCCGAGCCAGCTTCTTCTCCCGAGCAGCACCAGCAAGATAAATCCCACTACGGTCGGCGGAAGCACGAGCGGCAGCATAAAGAGCGTCTCTAGCAGCACTTTGCCCCTAAAGGCCGCCCGGCTCATCCATCTGGCCATAAGGGTGCCAAGGATCATGACGATAACGCTGGCCAGAAGCGATACCTGCAGCGACAGCTTGATCGGCGTTCCGTAATCCGACCAATCCATCGTTAATTATTCGGAGCCGAGAAGCCGTATTGGGTGAAAATGTTCATCGCTTCCTCGGTTTGAAGGTAATCGTAGAACGCTTGCGCCTGTTCCGAATGCGTCGTCGCCTTGACGATGCCGATCGGGTATTCGATCTTCGTATAGGTAGCCGGATCGACCGCGAAGGCGACCTCCACCTTGTCGGAGACGAGCGCATCGGTCTTGTAAACGAACCCGATGTCCGCGTTGCCGGTCTCGACGTATTGGAGCACCTGCTTTACGTCCTTCCCTTGAACCAGCTTGCTCTGAAGGGAATCCCACAAGCCCGCTTGCGTCAAGGAATCCTTCGCGTATTGGCCGGCCGGCACGCTGTCCGGAATGCCGACCGCGATGAATGTTACGGCGTCCGAAGTCAGTTCCGATACGCCGGAGATCTTCGCCGCGTTGTCCTTCGGAACGATGGCGACCAATTCATTGTTTAGGAGCGTCGTCGTTCGATCCGATGCGATAAGCCCCTTGTCGACCAGCGCCTTCATGTTCTTCGTCGCGGCGGACAGGAACAGGTCGGCAGGCGCGCCTTCCTCGATCTGCTTCTGAAGCGCGCCGGAAGCGCCGAAGTTGTATGTAATCGTGACGTTAGGAACGACGTTGGCATATGCCTCTTTGATGTCGTTCAGAGCATCGGTCAAGCTGGCCGCGGCGGAGACCGTCAGCTCTGCTTTCTCGGCCGACGCCGCCTCCTTCGATTCCGTATCGTTGCCGCAAGCCGCCGCGACCGCGATAAGCGCGACCATCAGGACAGCCAGCAGGCTTTTTCTCCACATCCGCATTCTCCAGCACCCTCTCCATTTATATCTAATTATAATCAATTATAACTAAACATCATCTTACAGAGGCGAACATGGTTTTACAATCCCCCTATCGTTTGATTGTGTTACAATACGGTTTACGAAGGTTGTTTTTGTAAACTCGCCCAAGGAGAATACCGATGACCGAAGACATTTCGTATACGACGGAAGAGATTGCGAAGCTCCTCAAGATATCCAAGCTGACGGTGTATGACCTGATCAAGAAAGGCGAGCTCCCCGCTTATCGCGTCGGGAAGCAGATGCGGGTCGATGCATCCGATCTGGAAGCATACAAGAGAAAAGCCAAAGGAATCAAGGAACCGTCCGAAGAGCCCTCGCGGGCCGCGCCCGGGACGATCGGTACGACCGGGTCCGCCTCCTTCCCTCTCTCGCCGACCGGAGGCCAGCGGCCGATCGTCATTACCGGCCAGGACATCAGCCTCGATATTCTCGCGAAGCACATGGAGAAGGCGATTCCGGGAATTCGTCCGCTGCGCGCCTATGTCGGGAGCCTGGACAGCCTGATCGCCATGTACCGGGGAGAATCGGACATCGTCAGTACTCACCTTCTCGACGGGGATACCGGCGAATACAACCTGCCCTACATCCGCAAGCTGCTAATCGGTTCCTCTTACCTTGTGGTTAATCTGTTAAGCCGCCGTGCGGGCCTATACGTGCAGCGGGGCAATCCGAAGAAGCTTCGGGACTGGAGCGACCTAGGCGGCGCCGGATTAAGACTCGTTAACCGCGAACGCGGCTCGGGCGCGCGCGTTCTGCTTGACGAGCAGCTCCGGCTGCATGGCATCTCCGCCTCCAAGCTGGATGGGTATGACCGGGAGGAAAACAATCATTTGGGAGTCGCGGGCAAAGTCGCTTCGGGCGAAGCGGATGTCGGGGTCGGCATCGAGAAAGCGGCGGCCATCGTCGGAGGAGTGGATTTTATCCCGCTCATTCAGGAGCGTTACGACTTGGTGCTTCTTAAGCGCCCGGACAATAGGGAATGGATCGAAGCCGTCCTGCGCATTCTTCGCTCGGAGCCGTTCCTAAGCGAGCTTCGGTCGATCTCGGGGTACGATTTGTCGCTTGCCGGACAGGTTCTGTTCGAGACTTGATAATTTTTTGAAACGGAATGCATCAGACACGGTATTTCTCTCGTTCTTAAGCTGAAGCCGATTGTAACGGAACTGGGAGCCCTTATTTCGCTTCAATAGTCCGATTTATTTATTTAACGGAAGTGAACGCCGCTATTTTGAAAGATAACCTGTAAAATAGGCAATTCGAGCAACAATAAGGGCTCCTATTTCCGTTAGAATGTAAAAGTGCGGCATTTAGCCCAAATAACGGCTGTCATTTCCGTTACAGATATGGAACCTAACGTACAAAGAAGAAGACAAGTCAATCCTTGTCTTCTTCCGCTAGGTCCCACCGGTCCCGAACCTTCAGCAATTCCGGGCGAGGCCGCTCCGGCATGTCCGTTAGAATGAGCCGAAGCTTCCCGATCCATTCCCCGAAGGAGGAGAAGGAAGCGAACGCGTTCGCCATCTCCGGCGTCAGAAGTAGGAAGTAAGGCGCCGGAAGCGTCTCCGTCAGATGGCGGAGCGCATGGTCGATCGGCGTGTATTTTTTTCTCTTGCCCTCCCACCCGTCGATCGAGATCCACTCCTCCTCCCTCTCCTCTTTCCACTCGTACAGCTTCTTTTCCCGCTTGTAATACGCCAGGATGGGCTCCTTGGACATTCTCTTCATCGTTTCTTCGTGAACCGGATAAAGAACGAGACGCGAGAAGGTACGCTCCTTCGCCAGTTCCGCCGCGCGGTCCAACTCTTCGCTTGTAACCCTCTCGAAGGAATCGTAGAAAATCAGCGTTCCCTTCGTCCGTTCCTCCGGAGGCTCGTATCCGTAAGGTACCTTCTGCGTCGTTACCGCCAATGTTTATCCCTCCGTTCCCGTCAACGCATCCAGAAGCTCGCGCGCTTCGGCATGCTCCGGCTCCTGCTTCAGCGCTTGGAGAAGGTATTCCGTCGCCCTTCCGGCCTCCTCCTGCTCCAGGCAGCAGATCGCCAGGCAGTAATAAACCATCGGATCCGGCAATTCCGTCGCTTCGGCCAGCGAGGCTTCCAGGAACCGGCGCGCATCTTCGTAACGGTCCATCTCGAAGAGCAGCATGCCGACATCGAGCGCCAAATCGTACTTTTGCTCCATGACATAATAAGCGGACCACATGTGCCGGATTCCAAGCTGCAAATCCAGCTTCTCCTCGTCGCTCGACTCCGGCAGGAGGACCGACATTCTTCGGCCGCTCTGGATGAACCACTCCGCGTCGTAACGTCCGAGCCGCCAGAACGCGAGCAGCTCCTGCAGGCTCATCTCCTCCAGATGCTTGTCCATCCATAGCTTGAGGCTGAAGAAGTCGTCCGGCCCGAACCGCCCGGCGGATCGGCGATAGGCAAGCCTTGCATTCGCGTAGCCGGCCGCATCGCTTACCATCAGCAGGCAGCCGACGTTGATGTTCTTGTAATGATGCTCGGGAAAAAGCGCCAAAGCGCCCCTGTCCTCGAATACGCGGATAATCGCATGGTAATTGGCCGTGAGCGAGAAGCTTCCGTGCAGAATCAGCTTGGGCGGCTCTGCGAATCGCCAACTGTCCGCCAGATGGTCGCCTTTGTCCGCCGTAAGCAAGATGAAGCCTTCCCGGGACAGCGCTTGAAGCCTCTCCAGGCAACGCAAGCCCGCTTCCGGGAACAGGATGTGGGAATCCTCCAGCTCCTCCCGGTAATACTCGATGACGTCCCGGTATGGATAATCCGAACGCTCGTATTCCGGCGCCCGCCGGTTGACGTAGTTCAGCTCCATCGCTTCCAGCGCTTCGGACGGTCCCAGCATCCCCATCTTGCCCGGAGCTCGAACATCCACCTCGCACTCATAGATTTCCCCGTCCGCGACATAAATCAATTCCTGAGGAATGCTGTCAAAAAAATAATTCGCGACGATTAGCAGAGGTTGAGCCAGCTGCCCCGTAGTTACGGTCGTGCCCGATACCGCCAAATGCAGCTCCGTGTCGTTGACGGCATCGAACCGGGCGAAATCCAGGCAGCCGCTCTCAACGTAAGGCTTCAGCGCGGGATGGCGCCGCCAACCGGCGACGTTCTCCGCGGGCAAATCCGTCATGATATAACGGAATTCGGGCAGTTCCAGCCCCGAATAGTCGATCAGCTCTCGCAGGGAATGCAGGACGTGATTCGCCAGCCGTCCAGCCCCGGCTCCGAGCTCGACGATGTACACCGGTTCGTCCCGCTTCCCCTGCGCGGCCCGGTCTTGGAGGATTCCGAAGAGGATGTCCGCGTATGCCGCTCCGATCATCGGATTGCTCGTTACGTATTGGGGAACCTGGTCGTTGACCCAGGCTTTGAGGCCTTGCTCCTCGAAATATTGCCGCTGCAGCTCCCAGATCGGGGCTTCGCTGAAGCGATAACGCTTCGCACTCGTTTCGTTCATTCGCTCGGTACCGCCTTATAAGGTAAGATGTCACTGGAATCGTACCATATAAATTCATTTTGCCCAAATGGAACAAATCCCCCGGAAGCGACGCAAAGCTTTATACAATCAAAAAAGCCGTCCGGCAAGTCATCTTGGATGACCGCGGGACAGCTTATCGTCGTAACGCTCGTTAGATCAAGGGTTTAATCAGCGAATAGCCGATGATGACCAGCATGATAAACGTCATGTGATACAGGGAGTAAATAAACATCGTCTTGGACCAGCCGCTCTCGGGCATGCGCCGATAGCCGACGATGCTGAGAACGAGCCATGCGACGCTGACCACGGCGTTGACGATCGCGATGGCCGGGCTGAACGACCAGAACAGGGCGCTGGTCGCGATGAGCAGGATCAGGTAGAAGTTCTGCTGGTAATACGTCCGGCGAAGGCCGTACACGACCGGAAGCATCGGAATGCTCGCCGCCTTGTACTCCTCCATGCGCCTAATCGCGATCGCATAGAAGTGAGGCATCTGCCAGACGAGCATGAGCAGGAAAATCGCCAGCAGCGCGGGATGGTTCAGATCGCTCGAGATGGCCGCCCAACCGATCAGAGGAGGCGTCGCGCCCGACAGGCTTCCGACTTCCGTGTTGTATACCGTTCGGCGCTTCGTCCACATCGTGTAAGGCACAACGTACAGGAACAGGCCGAGGAAGCCGAACAGCGCCGCCATCGGGGATGCCCAATACAGCAAAATCACGCCCAGGACGGACAACGCCGATCCGACGAGAATCGCGTTCTTCGCGCTGACCTGGCCCGTTACCGTCGGTCTCTTCTTCGTACGCTCCATGATAATGTCGATGTCCCGGTCGTAGACGTTGTTGAAGGCTCCCGCAGCCCCGATGACGAAGGTCGTCCCGATCAGCGCCAGTACGATGTCGCCGATTTTATCGAAGAACGATGCTTCCGACACGTACAGCGCCATGCAGAGACCCGCGAACATCGAGATCAGATTCGATTTGATGATTCCTATTTTAATGGTCTCGAATACGATATTGGTTATCGACTTGACGGATATCTCGTACCCGAGACGGTCGGCTTGCGCTCGCATGCACGAACACTCCTTCCTCTTTCTCTCTCCTCCCATGCTATCACAAAATGGGCAGCGATTCCTCTTCATTTGACACCTAACATGATTCTGTCAAAAACTTGTGTCTCTTTCGTTAACGTATCTGGACAAAAAGCAGTTTAACCGCACTCCGGCCGGAATGCAATCAAACTGCTCATTTTGTCACCGTTTATTTGGTTTTGAAGCCATTCCGACATATGGGGACCTCCGATGGCGACTGCCTCTTTGTCCTCTAGTCTTCTCTTGGCGGTTGCCGCTTATGCCGGATCGGACCCGCCTTATAATAGTCCGGAGATCGATTGGGCCATTGCCGAATTGCGGGCGACCGTCGCGTTGTTCAGGAACAGCACCTCGGTCGCTTGATGCTCCTGCACGAATTCCGTAAGATTGCCCTTATAGGACCTAGGGTCGACGTAATAAATCGTTTCGTAATGAGCTAGCAGATACGGGATAAAGGCGTTGGCGAACGAATCCTTCACGACGACGAGCTTGCGGCCGTTCTTGTTGTCGGTATCGATCTCGCCCCAAGGCGTGTCGCCCCCCATGAACACCGCATATAAACCGATGCTATCGTTCGCGTATTTCGCGTCGACGATGTTTCGGACAAGAGGCTCGTTCTTCGTCGAATAAGCCGTAAAGGTATATTTCGTCTGCGGGACGTAATAGGCGATCGTATCCGGCTTCGCGCGAAGCGCTTCGTTCTTAAGCGCCTTGTATTCGCTGCCGAGGAAGCCGTCGATCGAGCCTTCCTTGAACGCGCTCAGCTTCTGCGGCTCTTCGCCGATCGACTCCATGAACCTGGAATAAGCGTAATAAGCGCCCAGAGCCGTCCAGTGATGATCGGTTCGAAAGTACAAATATTCGTCCTGGTGCGTCTCGATGGCGTCGTAGGCGTCCACCTGCACGATCTCCGAATTCAGCTTCTCGTCGATATGGGCGAAAGCGTCCTTCTGCGAGTCGGAATTCCGCTTGGCCATCTCGCTGTCTACGAACTCCCCGGCCGAAGGCGCCAGAAGCGAGTATACGCGGATCGTCGGATCGATGCTCGCCTTGAACTTGTTCAGCGCTTCCGCGTATTGCTCCGCGGCGCTCTCGTTATACGTAAATAAGCTCGCGGCTTGATTGCCGGACAAGAAGTATTTAACCGATTGAACCGTCAAGATTTGGTCTTCCGCTTCCACCGGATCCGCCTCGCCGGACGCCGCCGCCGACTCCGCCTTCTGGCTTGCTTCCGCCGGGGCGTTGTCGTTCCCGTTATTCGATTCGTCCGCTCGGGTATGAATGATTCCGAAGATCCCCACGGCCGAAAGAAAAAGGATAAAAATCGTAAGCGTCAGTTTAAAAGTCGATCTCATCTCGTTCCAAGCCTCCAAGCCTATCTTGCATCGTTGCTGTTTCGCAAAATCTTCTAATAGTTTACATGCATTACCTAAAGATTTTACGAGACAAATCTTAAGATTTCCTTAAAGTCGGCTCGGAAAATAAAAGCCCGCCTCCCGTTTATTGGGAAGCGGACTGCGGACAGGCAAGATCGGCGAGACGAAGCTTCAATAAACAATCCCAAGAAACTCCGCTAACGTATCCGTGATCATCTCGTGATCCTCGGGTCCCGTCAGGCCGGAGACGGCGATGGAGCCGATCGGCCCCTCTACGTTCGCCATGAGGATCGGGAAGCAGCCGCCTTCCGCCGAATACTCCATCGCGTCGACGTATGCATTTTCTTGGATCGTCGTGTTCCATGACTTGTAGAGCACATGCATATAATACGAACTGTGGCCAAAATGATTAACGACATTAAGCTTTCTCTCGATCCAACGGTCGTTGTTGGGGCCCGTTCCGTCCATCTTCGCGTGGAAGACGACTTGTCCGTTGCGCCGGATATCGACGACGATTTGCTTGTCCAACCGGACGGCTCTCTCCAGAATAGCGTTGCCAAGCGCGATCGCGGTGCCGTGGCTGAATTCGCTGAACCGAAGCAGCCTCTCCTGCTCCAGTATTCGGTCTAGCAAAGCTTGATAATCTTCCACCTGTCATCCTGCCTCTCCCATGGCGATTCGGATCTGCCGAAGTTCAATCTCCGAAATTATACTAATCTTCGCCGGCGGCGTCCATGGGAATGGCGAATTCTCTGCCGTCGGCGGCGGCGTGCAGGTTCCCGAAGACGGAGCGGGCCTCCTCCGCCATCCGCTCGACCGCATCGGCCGCGTAGCGGGCGCTGAAGTGCGTGACCACGAGACACTTCGCCCTTGCCTCGCGCGCCGCCCGGGCAGCCTGCGTTATCGTCGAATGGCCGTAAGCGGCCGCTTTCTCCTCCAGTCCGGAAGCGAAAGTCGCTTCATGGACGAGAAGATCGGCTTCATGCGCCAGCTTTACCGCATTCTCGCACGGTGCCGTATCCCCGAGAATCGTCACCGTCACGCCCTTCTTAGGGCTCGACAGCACTTCTTCGGACCGGATGACGGTGCCATCCTTCAACGTGACCGCCTCCCCTCTCTTTAGCTTGCCGTATTCGGGCCCGGGAGAAATTCCGAGCCGCTTGAGCTTCTCCAAGTCGAGAGAGCCGGTCTTCGGAGACTCCATGATCCGATAGCCGTAGCAGCGAATGCGATGATCCAGCTCCATGGCGACGATCCGGCAGAAGCTGTCCTCGAGCACGGTCTGCTCCATCTTCTCGGAGGCTAGCTCCACGATCTCCAGCTCGTAATCGAGATGAACCTCGCTGATGTCCATAATGCCGTCAAGGTAAGCTTTCAGCCCCGGAGGGCCGTAGACGGTCAGCTTCCCCGCGCCTTCGATGAAGGAGCGGCTGGTGAGAAGCCCGGGCAATCCGTACAGGTGATCCCCGTGCAGATGAGTAATGAATATTTTATCCAGCTTGCTCAGCTTCAAGCGCTTGATGCCGAGCAGGCGATGCTGCGTCCCTTCCCCCGCATCGAACAGCCAGAAGCGATTATGGCGCTCCGGAAACTGCAAGGCGATCGAGGTCACGTTGCGTTCGAGCGTCGGACGTCCGGCGCCCGTTCCAAGAAAGATAAGCTGCACTCTTCTGTCCATCCCCTTCCGGTCAAGAAGCCGAACGAATATGATTATTATGCCAAAAACGGGTCCTTCCATTAGAATAGCATGCCCGCCCCCGATAAAACACGCATCAACGGCTGAATGGCGCCGAACGGCCCTTTATAAGCTTCTCGAATTGACCGATAATAGCATACAACGACGGCCGTCGACGAAGCAGCCGGGTCATGCGACTGACTAGGGCGGCAATACCGTTGGGAAAAAGGGGAAATGTCAGCATGAGCACAAGCGAAATGGCAAGGCTCGAGCAAAGCTTGTCCGCATGGGTCGATGCGAGCCGGGTCTATACCTCGCGCGGTAAGGTAGCCGCTTATATCCCGGAGCTGTCCAAAGCGCCCAAAGACGCCCTCGGAATTACGATCCTCAGCTCGGCCGGACAATCGGTCTCCGCCGGGGACAGCGAGCTGAAATTCACCATGCAGAGCATCTCGAAGGTATTTACGCTCATTCTTGCCTTGATGGACAACGGAGAAAAGGCCGTGTTCGACAAGGTGGGCATGGAGCCGACGGGCGACAACTTCAATTCCATGCTGAAGCTGGAGCTCGTGCAGCCCGGCATTCCCTTCAACCCGCTGATCAACGCGGGGGCGATCACGATCTCTTCGTTGATCAAGGGATCCGGCCCCGCCGAGAAGTCGGCGAGAATCCTTGAATTCTTCAAGCGCCTCGCCGGCAACGACCGGCTCTCCTACGATTCCGACGTCTACTTGTCGGAATCCGAGACGGGCGATTTGAACCGGTCGATGGCGTACCTGCTCAAGGATCACGGAGTGCTCGAAGGCAAGGTCGACGACGTGCTCGACGTCTACTTCCGGCATTGCTCCATCCAGGCGGATTGCGCCGATTTATCCCGGATGGCGCTCGTCCTCTCCTGCAACGGGACGGACCCGGTCACGGGCGAGTCTCTGATTCCCCGCCGGTTCGTCCAGATCGCGAAGACGTTCATGACGACCTGCGGCATGTACAATGCTTCCGGAGAATTCGCCATCCAGGTCGGGCTTCCCGCCAAGAGCGGCGTCTCCGGCGGCATCCTCGCTCTCGTTCCGGGCCGATTCGGAATCGGCGTCGTCGGTCCCGCGCTGAACGCCAAAGGGAATAGCTGCGCGGGGGTTCGTCTGCTGGAGACGATCTCCCAAGAGATGGATTGGAGCATGTTCTAGCGTTCGGAACGCGAGCCTATCTGGCGACGAGAGGGATCTTCCTCCGCCGCTTCTTTCTTGCATTGAGTTCGCTCGCCGATTGCGATATTCTGTACATAACCTTTGCATCGGGGAATGGAGACTATCATTTATGTACAAAAGTTTGGAAGAATGCGTCATCGATCTCGAACGGCATGGTCACCTCGTTCGCGTTCGGGAAGAAGTGGACCCCCATCTGGAGATGGCGGCCATTCATCTCAAAGTTTACGAGGCGGGAGGCCCCGCCCTCTTATTCGAACGAGTGAAGGGCACTCGATTCCCTGCGGTTTCGAACTTGTTCGGCACGCTCGAGCGCAGCAAATTTATTTTCCGCCATACGTTAAACGCCGTGCAGCAGGTCGTCAAGCTGCGCGACGATCCGATGCAGGCGCTGAAGCACCCGCTGCAGAATATCTCTTCCGGCTTCGCCGCCTTGAAGGCGCTGCCCTCGAAGCAATCCGGCGGCTTCCCCGTAGCGGAACAAGAGATCCGGATCGGCGATCTTCCCCTCATCAAGCACTGGCCGGATGACGGAGGCGCCTTCGTGACGCTTCCGCAGGTATACTCGGAAGACCCCGACAAGCCCGGGATCATGAACTCCAACCTGGGAATGTACCGGATCCAGCTAAGCGGCAACGATTACCGCTTGAACGAAGAGGTCGGCGTGCATTACCAGATTCATAGAGGCATCGGCATCCACCAGCAGAAGGCGACCCGGCGAGGAGAGCCGCTGAAGGTCAGCTGCTTCGTCGGCGGCCCGCCTGCCCATATGCTGTCCGCCGTCATGCCGCTGCCCGAAGGTCTCAGCGAGATGCTGTTCGCCGGCCTGCTCGGCGGCCGCCGGTTCCGCTACAGCTACCTGGACGGCTTCTGCATCAGCAACGACGCGGACTTCGTCATTACCGGCGAGATTCATCCGATGGACACCAAGCCGGAGGGCCCCTTCGGCGATCACCTGGGATATTACAGCCTGGCCCACCCCTTCCCGGTCATGAAGGTGCATCGGGTGTTCGCGAAGAAGAACGCCATCTGGCCGTTCACCGTCGTCGGCCGCCCGCCGCAGGAAGACACGTCCTTCGGAGAACTGATTCACGAGATCACGGGCGATGCGATCAGCGGCGAAATCCCGGGCGTCAAGGAGGTACATGCCGTCGACGCGGCAGGCGTGCACCCCCTTCTGCTGGCGATCGGCAGCGAACGCTACACGCCTTACCTGCAGACCAAGAAGCCGACCGAGCTGCTCACGATAGCCAACCGGATCCTGGGAACCAATCAGCTGAGCTTGGCGAAGTACCTGTTCATCACCGCGGAGGACGAGCGTCCGCTCGATACGCATGACATCGTCGATTTTCTTACTTACATTCTGGAGAGAATCGACCTCAGGCGCGATCTTCACTTCCATACGAACACGACGATCGATACTCTCGATTATTCGGGCGGGGAGCTTAACGGCGGAAGCAAGGTCGTCTTCGCCGCGTACGGGGACGTTCGCCGGGAGCTTTGCCGCGACGTACCGGAAGCGCTGAAGCGGATCCGCGGCTTCGAGAACGCGCGGCTCGTCGTCCCGGGAGTCGTGGCGCTCCAAGCTGCGCCGTTCGTCAGCTATGAGGACGCCGGAAGAGAGCTTCAAGAGCTGGGCGAAGAGCTCCGCGCGCGCGGGGAGCTGGACGGCTGCCCGATGATTCTCGTCTGCGACGACAGCGGCTTCGTCAGCGCTAGCCTGTCGAACTTCCTCTGGGTCGCCTTCACCAGAAGCAATCCGTCCCACGATATTTACGGCGTGAACAGCGCTTACGAGAACAAGCATTGGGCTTGCGACAATGTCATCCTGGACATTCGGCTCAAGCCGCACCACGCGCCTCCGCTCATTCCGGACCCGACCGTGGAGAAGAACATCGAACGATTCTTCGTGAGCGGAGCCAGCTTAAGCGGCATCCGACATATTTAATGGAGAAACGGGCTTAACCGGCCCGTTTCTTTTAATTCCCGAATCGCCGCTTTCTCTCCGGACGAGAGGGCGATTATCATCTGCGCCAGCCTCGAACGGACGAAGGCATACACGTCGAGATCGACGCGGACAAGCTCCTCGATTCCGCGGATCTCCGCTAAGGAGAGCTTGCGGGGCGCTTCGGACGCGTTTTTGCCCTCTTCCATCCGCATTACGACTTCTCCCCACCCGTACCTCTTCTGCCAGAAGTAAATCGTCTCCGGCAGACGTTCGACCGTACCGAGTATAGGATATTTCCGCCCGATCAGCTCGATCGCCTCCGATGCCGTCGCGTTCAGCTTGCCGGTAAGCATCGTGGTCTGATAGTTGCGAAAAACGAACAAGAGCTCCGGAGGTAGCTTTAAGAACTGGTCCAAGCTCCCGTTCCCCATGAATTGGTGAAAAGGATGATCCGGCTTGCTAACGATAAAGGAGTGGTACGAAAGGATGGCATCGATCGGATTGCGCATAACGGAAGTATATTCGGCGGCCCGCGCGATATCTTCGTGGATGCCGTAGCTGAAATGACCGAACAGGCAATCGAACCGATAAGGCGCATCCCGCATGCGCTCCTGCCAGCGGTCCCAGACGTTCATGTCGATGACGCCGAGCTTCTCTTTATATTGTTCGTAGAACAAGACGGCCGCGCCGGTTCCCGCAGCCTTCGGAATATGAACGAAGAGCACGATGGGGTGACGCTTCATCGTCTTCGCGTATGGATGTCGGCCTTTCTCATCGCCACACCTCCAACAGTAGAATATTCAGCTGCAAGGCATTGGTATGGACGAGTTCTCCGACCGATCAAAAAAGCGGCGGAGTAAAGAGCCTGCGCTCTTCTCTCCGCCGCTTCGACTTATTCTTCGTCTTCAAGCTCCACGTTGTGATACACCTGCTGAACGTCTTCCAGATCGTCCAGCGCGTCGATGATCTTCTCGAAGGACGGCAGCGATTCCTCCGGAAGCTGCACGTAATTCTGAGGAATCATCGTCAGTTCCGCTACGGTGAATTCCGTCACGCCCATGCTCTTGATCGCGTCTTGAACGGCGTGGAATTGCTCCGGATCGGCATACACGACGACCGAATCGTCCTCTTCCACGACATCGCGCACGTCTACGTCGGTCTCGAGCAACAGCTCCATCACCTCGTCGACCGTTTTGCCGGTCAAGCCGATGACGGCCGTCGCGTCGAACATGTAAGCGACCGAGCCGGTTACGCCCATATTGCCGCCGTTCTTGCTGAACGCGGCGCGAACGGAGGAAGCCGTGCGGTTCACGTTATTCGTCAGCGTATCGACGATAATCATCGAGCCGTTCGGGCCGAAGCCTTCGTAGCGCAGCTCGACGTAGTTCTCTTCCGCGGAGCCTTTGGCTTTATCGAGGGCACGGTCGATGATGGCCTTCGGCACGTTATATGTTTTGGCGCGTTCCAGAACGACCTTAAGGGCTCGGTTCGCTTCCGGATCCGGCTCGCCTTTCTTGGCGGCTACGTAGATTTCGATGCCGAATTTGGCATAAACCTTGCTGTTGCTCGCGTCTTTCGACGCCTTCTTGTTCTTAATGTTGTTCCATTTGCGTCCCATGATCGAGTCCTGCTTTCTTATTTATAATATTGCATTATACCAAATGACTCATTGCTTAATCCAGTACAAGCTCCCATTCGGTTCCCGATCCATGAATCCGTATTCGATCAGATATCTTCTCAGAGTCGCAAAATCGGGATGCCGCTCCTTGAGCAGGGCGTTGACTTCCTTCTCCGTGTACTTCTTGTTGTCCGCGAACCGCTTGGCCAGCTGCCGCAGAACGACGAGCTTGCGCTTCTCCTTGCGAGGAATCTCGCTAAGCGGCCCGTCGGGCCCTTCCTTAAAATAGATTCGAAGAATCGTCTCCCTCTCTTGCTCCGTCACCGCGTATCGTTCATCCACCATAGTTGCCGTCTTGTGAGGCGTAATCAATCGCTGTGCCTTGGACGTTCTGTCGCTAGCAAGCTCCATCAATGCCAAGAACACCTTCGCTTGCTTCATTTTCTCCCGCAGAGCGAAGCGATGATTGCGAATCGTCGACGTGCTCCCCCCTTCCATCTCTTTGACGATTTCATTATCGGACAAGCCGTCATGGAACATCTTAAGCAGCCGTTTCTGAAGCTCCGTCAAGCCCGTCAGCTTCTTGTCCAGCCCCATTAAATAGTCGAACATGGAGCCGTGCGCCTCGCTTACATGCACTTGGGCGAACCTCGAAGCTTCGTAAAGCACTCCCTCGTAAGGGTAAACGATGCCCGGCTCGAATTTCTCCCCGCAAACGAGACATAGGTAGGCTTCTTCTTCTTCCCGATAAGCGATTCCCTTCATCAAATCATTCAAAGGCACTTCCCAGAACAGTTCAGATGCTTGCATTTTATCAACGCCTTTATATTTCGTTTGGTTTTTTTATAGACATTATATAAATACGTCTATTCTTTGTAAAGTTTTTGTTGGAAAAGAAAACGAAACTCGTTCATAGTCGGCCCCGAATTTATTTACATATTTACTATTATGTAAACTTTATATCAAAAAACGAAGCGAACAGCCCTTCCAAGCCGCTCGCTTCGTCGCATCCCGATTCGCTTATCTCTGCTCGATCGTCTCCCTGTACGTCCGCTCGAGCGTGGCGAGCTCGCTTTCCAGCCTTGTTCTTTCCTTCGCTAAGCGGGCAAGCTGGCGATTCACTTCCTCTCCCCCGCTGTCCACCTTCTCCAAAGCCTCGTTAATCCGGCCCTGCACGACCCAATCCATCAACAAACCGTCAAAAAAGTAGTCCGCGAACGTCAGGAAGCCGCTCAGCTCCACGTCTCCCGCGCCCGACTGCCAATCCAGATCGGCCAGCTCCCGCTCGAAGGAGCGCAGCGATGATTGCGCTTGACGCATCTGCTCTCTCGCCTCGTCGATTCGGCTATGCTTGATCGCCGTCGAGATCATGCCGCCGCCGAGCATATCGTACGTTCCCCAGCTTCGCGCGGAACGCAGCTTATCCTGAGCGCCAGATAACCGGTCGGAGGCTCTGGAGCCCGCAGTCTCCGCTTCCTTCGTCTCCTTCAGCCTAGCACGCAGAGCTCCGGTCTCCTCGGTAAGCCGATCCAGCTCCTTCTCGGTCGGTTCGTCGAACAACCGAATCCAGTTCTTCTTCTTCTCGAGCAGCTCTTCGTATTCTCTATCCGAGCCCGCGACTTCGGCGAACAACCGCTGATTCTCGGCGAGCTCCGACTCCAGCGCGGACAATGCCGTCAGCGCCGAATCCAGCTTCAACGTCGCTTCGGCCGCTTCCTTCTCCTCTTGTTCAAGCCGCTCATCCAGCTGCCCGATCAGTTTGTACCAAGCCCTCGGGATGGATGCTTTCGTCAACGTCTCGACATCCGACTGCTCCTCGTTGGCCAGGATTCTGCTCTCTTCAACGGCCTTTCCCTGGCGGGCGATCAGCTCCTTCAGCTCCGTCAGACGCCGTTGCCTCTTCTCCTTCAGCTTCCTGCGTTCCCCGCATGCCGCCAATTGCTCGTTCCACTCGAGCAGCTGCAATCTCGCTTGATCCAATGCCGGTTCGCTCCTCTGCATCCGCAATTTTCCTTGCCCGCTCTCTCTTTATAACGCATGAAAAGGGCGGTTGGTTCTCGGCATAGCTGATTTTAACCAAAATAATCGGTTTTAGGAGCTCTATTCTTCCTTCTTCGAAGAATCGATCGGCACGAACCGCACCGAATCCGGATTGATCCGGTAGAATCGCCGATTGCCGTCCTCCCCCGCCTTCTCTTCCGGAAGCAGCTCCTCGTAGCCGATAAATGCGCCCGATAGACGTCCGATAATGGCCGTACGAGCTCTGCCTCCGCTTATCTCGGCTTCCCTTCGGATATACCCCTCGGCCACGGGTTTCCTGAAGCTTAGGCCGTAGGCGTCTGCTGCGATCCGATCCTCTGCCGAGAAAAGCGGGTCTCCGTTCACGACATCGACGTAGAGGCCGGCATCCGCTTCCGCTTCGCCCGCGCTATGGCCGCCCTGCGCGAAGATTCGATGCTGCGTCGCCTCGTATTGCCTCTCCGTCAATCGCTTGCGCAAATTCTCCCTATCCGCTTTTGTCCGCCAATGCCGCTCCGCGAACGCTTCTCGTCCCGAGCCTTCCATATAGAGCTTGTATTCGTACGGATTTTTCCGATAGTAACGCTGATGCTCTTCCTCTGCGGGATAGAACGTTTCCGCCGGCAGAATCTCCGTGACGATCGGTTTCTTGAACCGGCCGCTCGTCTTGAGCGCCTTCTTGGACGCCTCGGCGAGACGACGTTGCTCGTCCGTATGATAGAATATCGCCGTTCGATAGGAAGCGCCGCGGTCGTAAAACTGCCCGCCGGCATCGGTCGGGTCGATGAGCTGCCAATAAATTTCGAGCAGCCGCTCATACGGGAAGATCTCCGGGTCATAAGCGATCTGCACCGCTTCGGCATGCCCCGTCGTCTCGCGGCCGACTTCCTCGTAAGTCGGATTGTCCGTATGTCCGCCCGTATATCCGGATACGACGGAGCGTATGCCCGGCCATTCTTCGAACGGCTTCACCATGCACCAGAAGCAGCCGCCCGCGAACGTAGCGAGCTCTTCGCGATTGTTAATGTCATTAATCATCATGATTCCTCCTGGCGTCTTAGCCTAGGACCGGTTTATGGCCGGAGAGCCGGAAGCCGCTCCGCCATCCTATCCATGGCTTCCTTCATCCGCTTATTGTCCACATGAGTGTAGATCTGAGTCGTCTCGATGCTAGAATGGCCAAGCAGCTCCTGAAGGGTACGAATGTCCGTACCCAGGCGAATCTGCATCGTCGCGAACGAATGCCTCAGCTTATGGCTGGAGAGCTTCCGATCCCGGAGCGCGGGAATTCTCTCCTGCAGACGCCGCAGCGTTTCTTCCGCAAGCGATTGGATCCGGCGGATCGATAATCTTCTGCCGAGCTGAGAGACGAAGAACGCCGTCTCCTTCGGCTGCCTGGGCTCTCTCCTCTCTTCCAGAGACCGCTTCAAAAGCTCGGCCAACGGCTTCGGAAGCGGGACAAGCCTCCACTTGCGCCCTTTGCCCAAGACGCGAATCGAGCCATCCTCCGACAAGTCGGAGACGTTCAGGCGGTGAACCTCCCCTACCCGAAGTCCGGCATAGGCCATCAGCAGCAGGATCGCCAGGTTGCGAGAGCGAAATTTGCCGTCCGCAAGCGCCGCCATCTCCACCAATTGGGCTTCCTCCAGATAAACCGGAATCCGGTTTTTCTCCTGCTTCGACTTCGCGACGTTCGTTGCCGGGTTGTCCTTCAGCAGCTCCATCTCGATCAGAGCCTTATAGAAAGAACGGATGGACGAAAGCTTCCGGTTGCGGGCTTCGTCGCCCGCGCCTTTCTCTCTGCTTTGCGATAGAAAGCTCATGATGTCGATTTTCCCCGCTTCCGATAACTCCTTGGGATATATCGAATTCAGGTACGCTATGGCATCGCTCCGGTATGCCCTCTGAGTCGACGGGGTCATTCCCCTATTCTTCATCCAGATGAGGAAGATCCTAAGCTCCTTCTCGTAGCGCTCTTCCAAATCGTCCTTCGACGCGTTCGCCATGTTCAAATTGCCCCTCCGAAGACTGAACCTGATGAGTACAAGTCTATTTATCCTACCAAATTGTCCGCTTAGAATTCAAATGGCGCGAAATTCGTATTTCACGCCATTTTATGTCCATAAAAAAAGACCGAAATCGGTCTCTTGATTAGCCGTTGCCGCTTGCCGTCATCCCCGTTCGCTCGCGCGCGAGCCTTCTGCTCAGCTCCGGAATCGCGACGCCGATCAGAACGATCGCGACTCCTCCCCATTGGAGAAGGCTGATCTTCTCCCTCAGGACGATAGCGGATACCGCCACCGCGACCGGCAGCTCGACCGAGCCGAGGATTCCGGCCATGCCATTGCCGATTCTCGGCACCCCTATGGCGAATAGGACCGGCGGTATAAAAGAGCCGAACAGTCCCAGAGCCAAAGCATAACCCAGCAATTCGACGGTCACGTTCCCGTTGAACAGATGGACCGGCGGATGGATGAGGAGCACTCCGATCATCGAACCCGTCGTCATCCATGCGGTTCGGGCGGCGGGAGGCGCGGCGACGACCGCCTTGCCGCTCACCAGGATAAACAAGGAATAGCTCACCGCGGACAGCAGCCCAAGGATCAATCCGAATCGGCTGAACTCGCCGATGCCCTTCTCGGTTAATCCCGCTGCCAAGGCCGTGCCGCCAAGCAGGACGGCGAGCGTAACGTATACGATCGCACCGGGCTTGCGACGGGTCATCGCGGATTCGATCAGCACGCCGATCCAAGTGAACTGGAACATCAGGATAATGGCCAGAGAGGCGGAAATATGATGAAGCGCTTCATTATACAGCAGACTCGTGAACATCGTCGGAAGTCCGCACGCGAGCAAGGTTCCCCTCATCTTCCATGTCAGAGCATGCGCCGCTTTGTCGGCAGCCAGCTTGGCAGGGTCGCCTTTTAACCTTCTTGTTCTTACCATCTTCCTTAACAGAACCCAGCCCCAGCAAAGTAGACTTCCGAGTATCAGCTGGGTTCCGACGACCTCGCCGAGCGAATACCCTTTATCGTAAGCGTTGACCGCGAAGGCCGATAAGACACCGTAGCTTGCCGCTCCTAGCAGAACAGATAATCCGTAATAACTCATTGCTGCCTTCTCCCCTATCCGCGTTCAGAAACAAAGCCGCAAATAAAAACTTCCTAACCGGAAAATAGAATCGATGCCGACTCTAAATTCGTAGTTAGGAAGTTGCGGCTCCCTGTAGAGACCCTCGCCCGTTCATTGCGAGGTTATACGAATACGCACAAGCGCAATCTTACAATGGAAAGAATATGGAGTCAACACCAAAGAGATATGTTAACGTATATTTTATTATGTAAACTTATGAAAACATGCTCGTTATCGACTTTCCCTCTCGGGAACATGCCGATAACGAGCCCACAATGCGCTTGAGTTAAGGCTGAACGAGTATCTCTTCGATTCGGTCGAGAGCTTCTTGCGGAAGGACGACGCCGGACGCCTTCGCGTTCTCTTCCAGCTGCGACACCTTGGTCGCTCCGACCAAAGCGCTCGCCACGCTGTCGTGGCGCAGAATCCACGCGAGCGCCAGGCTGGACAGCGACATGCCGAGCTCCTTCGCGATTCCGTCCAGTTGATCTACCTTGCGGAGATGAGACTCGGTCAGGAAGCCTTTAATCCACATGTTCGTCTTCGGGTCGGTCGCCCGGCTTCCCTGAGGCAGCTGCTGACCCAGCCGATACTTCCCGGTAAGGGCTCCTTGCGCGAGCGGCGAGAACACGACCTGGGAGATGCCGTTCTTCTCGCTCACCGGAAGCACGTCCGATTCGATGTTCCGGTAGAACATGTTGTACTGCGGCTGGTTGACCACGATCCGATCGAGCAGATATTTATCGGCAACCTGCATCGCTTCCTGGATTTGGGCGCCCGTCCATTCGCTGACTCCGACATAGAGCACTTTGCCTTGGCGGACAAAATCCTCGATCGTGCGGAGCGTCTCGTGAAGAGGAGTTTCCGGATCGTAACGATGGCAGTAGAAAATGTCGACGTAATCCTGCTTCAGCCGCTTCAGGCTCGCGTTCAGCTGTTCGGTCACGTGCTTGCGGGATAAGCCTCTATCGTTCGGACCGTCGCCCATCGGCCAGAAAGCCTTGGTCGCGAGCACGTAAGATTCGCGCGGGTATTTCGGAAGGACGTCCCCGAGCATTTTCTCCGCTTCGCCCCGTTCGTAGACGTTCGCCGTATCGATGAAGTTGATTCCTAGCTCGAACGCTTTGTCGATCAGCTTGGCGCCGATATCTTCTCCTACCGTGTGGCCGTAAGTCATCCAGCTGCCGAAGCTGATCTCGCTGACCTTCAGTCCCGTCGACCCGAGTTTGCGATATTTCATGACAATCGCTCCCTTCCTCTTGTGAACGCGTGTTTACAATGAATCGAACTCTATTTTATCACCTGTTCCCACGCGAAGCAAACGGGAGTTCCGATCCAATTTCGGCATCCTTGGCGGCTTGGAGCGCTTCTTTTATCGCGATCGTTCTCAGCAGCGCCTCCCGATCGGACGGGGACTTGGCATCCCAATCCTCTCTTCCGGCAAGGGCCAAAAGCGTTCTCTTAGCGGCGGCGATCGCCAGCCTCTCCTCTTGCAGAAGATAATAAGCCATCCTATAGACGAGGAGTTCGGCCGCTTTCAATCGCTCGACGCGTTGATGAAGGGGATGTTCGGTCACAGGATGGCTCTCCTTTCTTGCGACTTGCACCATTTTATTTAAGTTGAAGGTTTAAGAGCCGTACCAACTTGATCTGCTCCTCCGTCTCCCGTTTCGGATCGTCGCAGACGACTTGGCCTTTATAGAGAATTCGGCCGTTCGTCGCGTCCGCCACCGCCGCGAGCGGGTTCTCGGTCGTCCGTAGAAGCAGATAGATCCGGCCGTTCGCGATCGCCGCGTTGTGGATTTGATCCGTACCCAGTTCATCCGCGGCGAGCTCCAGATGATTTCCCTTCTGGCCGGAAGCCATATCGTATGTCCAAAGAGAGATTCGTTTCTCTTCTTTGAGCGATACGGTCAAGAGATCCCCTTCTACCGCATAATTAACATTAGAACCAAACTCATCGCTCCGTTCGATCCCGAGATCCGGAATCTCCTCGAGCTTGCCGGTCGCGTACTCATAGCTGTATAGCCTTTCGTCGACAGGGATGCTCGGTTCCGCTGCCGACGCGGCCGGCACATCCGACCTCTCCGCGTTCTCCTCAATCTTCGATTCGCTCGTCACGAACAGCACCCGATCGCTCGCTTCGGTAACATTCCGGCTCGTGACGTTCCGAACTTCGAACAGATATCCTTTGCTTTGTACGGGTTGGAAGGGGATCTCTTGCGTCCGGATCTCGCTTCCTTCTTCGGAGCTAAGGATAAAGTCGAAGTATTCGAAGTCTGCAGATCGTCCAGGGGCCGGCTTAAGTTGCATATGGATCAGCACATGAACGTCTTCGCCGACCTTCTGCAAGTCCGCTATGGACAGATAGGCAACGTCTTTATCGACAGCGGTCCGCGACTTTACTTGAGACTTGCGTCCGCCGGAAAGCTCCAATCGATCGATCGTCCATTCGATGACGCCTTCTTTTTCCAGAAGCTTCGCATCGACATACATGACGTCATCTTCGTCCTTGTAGAAGCCCTCCGGATCCCCTTTACCCCGCATGAACCCCGGGTAATCCTCGCGAAGCTGCTTTAGACCGGAATAGCCATATAACCAGGAACGAGTACCGCTCCACTGTTCGATGACGCTCGCATTATTCGTATAATGACTGCCTTCGGAGGTAACATCCAAGTATTTAGACCGCATCCGTCCTCCATAGGAACCGGACAGGATGATCGGCTCGGCTTCGGCCGGGTCTCCTTCCAACATCGCCAATCGGTATTCGGGCAGCCGTTCGTCCGCGGCATACCCGTAATAAGTTCCTAGCGTCGCGGCAATGATCAGAACGATCGCGATCGTCAGGGTGTATTTCTTCGCCGCTGCCGGCAATGCGCTTCTCATCGGAACGTCCTCCTCATACCGTAATCTTTTTATCCAGCAATCTAAGACTCATCCATATCGAAAACAGCGTGACCGCGATAATAATCGCCAACTCGATGAGCAGAATCTCGAACGGATAGAGAAAGCTGTAGGTTTGGTCGATTCCCAAGGTTAACAAAGGATAAACAACGATCGTCAGGCAAGCAGCCAGATAGAGCAATGCGAGCAGGATGCCGCGAATACGGTAGCTTCTCTCCAGCAGGATGGCGCCGAATAACGCGAATACGCCGGCCATGCCCAGGCCGATGCTGACCAGGAATCGCGATCCGTCCAGCGGGATCACCCAAACGAAAGCTTGATTAGCCAGAATCGCGTCCGTGAAGACCGAAGGCTCCCATAGATCGGAGGGCACGACGAGTTTGAACAACCATTCTTCCAACGGAAGGAGAATCAACTGGAAGGAAATCAGAATCAAAATAAGCAGCAGGACGGCGGTCGCTTTCGCGAAGTAGACATTCCTTCTGGCCGTCGGTATCGTCAGCAGCCGATAAATGAACGTGCTTCGGCCGAGCCAGTCGCGATACCAGATAAGGAATACATAAAGAACGAGGACGGCAATGCTTAACAGAATCGGAAGCGCGAACAAGACCTGAGTGTTGAAGATCAGCCACGAGAAGGAAAGCTTGTCGTCGGAGAAAAAGGCGCTTCTCCCGATCGTCTCCGCTTCCCGGATGTCCGCGACGCCGGATCTAGCCGTCCAAACAAGCGCCGCGACTTGGATGACCAGCGTTAAAACCATCAGCGCGGCGAGCAGCCAGCGAACCCGATGCAGCTCCACGTGAACGAGTTTGCCATACGCCTTCATGCCTGAAGCACCTCCCGCATCATGTCAACGACGGACTTTCCTTCTTCCTCCCGAACCCGATCGCAATCGAAGGAGCGGGCGACGACGCCTTTATTAAGGATCACGGCTTTGTCGATCAAGTGCTCGATATCGCCGACCTCGTGGGTCGTCAACAAGACGCCGCGGCCATCGATCATGTCGCCGGAGAATAACTCGGCGATTCTCTCCCGGCTGAAGAGGTCGATTCCCGAGAACGGCTCGTCCATCAGGATGTAGTCGGAATCGAGCGCCAGACCGAGAACCAGATTGAGCTTCGCCGCGGTCCCTTTGGACAGATTGCCGATTCGCTCCTTGAAGTCCAATCCGAAGAAGCTCATGAGCTCGGCAGCCCTCGAGGCGTTCCAGTTCGGGTAGAAATCCTCCATGAACGTCAACGCGTCGACCGCTCTCATCGACGACGGCATGGTCAGATGATCCGGCACATAGCCGATCCGCTCGTACAAGCGCCGATCCGGTTTCTTGCCGTCGACAAGGATTCTGCCCGAACGAATGGGGGTCAATCCCATGATCGCCTTCAGAATCGTCGACTTGCCGGCTCCGTTCAACCCGATCAAGCAAACGATCTGCCCCTTCTCAACCGTAAACGAGACGTCTCGGAGCACTTTCTTGCGGGCGAAGCCCTTGCTAACCTTATCCACCTCAATCATGGCCCCTTGCCCCCTCCTTCTCCTTCTCGACGGCGGTCTTGGACTCCTCCGCGTATTTCGTACGAACCCGTTCCAGCAGCTCGTCGATCGGAACCTCGATGTTGCGAATCGAATCCAAGAAAGCCTGCACGGCGCCGTCGATCAGCTCCGTCCGAATGGCGCGAAGAACCTCCATGTCGCTCGTTATCCGGCTAGGGGAATTGCCCTCGGTCACGATCAAGCGTTGTTCCTCCATTTCTTTATAAGCCTTCTGGGCGGTATTCGGATTGATCTTCAGCATGGCCGCGATCTCCCTTCTGGAAGGAATGACGTCTCCCTGCCGAAGCCGCCCCGTCGCGATCCGCTCCTTAAACAGCCGAATGACCTGAGAGTAGACGGGGTCCCGGCTGTTGAAGACGACGTTTACCCACTTATCGCCAGTACTCATCTCATCTCGACCTCTCTATGCGATAGTGTGTGTACTATGTAGTTCATACACCTCTTCGTGTATTATCCAGATAATACACCCTTCTGTCAAGCCGCCTCTTACCCAGAAACGGCAATAACCCGGAATGCCCCTTCCAATGGGGATTCCGGGTTGAATACGCATTTACGCGACGATTATTCGGTTCTTCCCTTGTACTTGCCCGTGCTTCGGATGGATACGCGAACGTCGATCTTGCGAATCGAATCCGGTTTCAAGAAAAATCTCTCCTTGTCGGTAAGAGCCCAGAAGTGCCGGGGGTTCGCGCGATAAAGAGCCTCCTTGAGCCTGAACGGATCGCACTTCGCCTTCTGCGATTTCAAATACGTGGTCCGGATCTCCTCCCGGATGACTTCCTCCGTAAGTTTCTCGAGCGATTCCATGCCAGCTTCTTCCAGAAGCTCGTAAAGCAAGCCTTGCACCCTCACTTTCAGATCGTAGCGAACGGAGCCTTTCTCCAGGATCGGCTTCACCGAGTAGCGCGGATGTCCCAGCGACACGACGGCCGCCTTTTTCCCATCCTGCGGAACTAAGACCGGCAGCCATTCGATCCGTTTGTTCGTCCAGCGAATCCCCTTCAGGTCCAAGTCGGACATCCACTTGCTCATCTTCCCATCCTGAAAAAAATAAGCTCCCGAGATTTTGAACATCGGCTTGTAATCGGTGTCTTCCATCCAATTGCGTCGTTCGATCGCGACGGACGGCAGCATGGCGGGTTCGCCCGGCTCGTTCATATTGGCGATCACATGGTTGCCGGGCTCCGGCAGAATAAAGAAGCGCTGAGAATTCATCTGCGTTCCGCTGAACACTAGAGTATCGAGCGGCGATAGGTTCAGAAGCGATTGCTGGCTGAGGATGTCGGTCATCTTCTCCTTGGTTCCGTATATGTAAATGTTGTAACGAACCTCGCGATACCGATTAAGAGCGCTAAAAGTCTCCACGACCCCTTGGCGCATCAGATTCTCCGATAGGAAAATGACTTTGACATGCCCCCAGAACAGCCGAAGCTGGGACGTCTCGTTGATGGAGGCCAGCGCGCCGCTTACCGTTTGCCCGTCGCCTTGTCCGATCCAGACCGGGGTTTCCTTGCCTAATTGTACGTTCTCGCTTCTCGCGACGTTCGAGAAATTGAGAATCTGCGCGTAGGTCACATATTTGCCGTTTACGTAGTCGATCCCGATGGCCGTCACGTAGGCCATGTTCTGAATGTCCTTGGAGCTGCCGCAGCCCTGCGACAGCAAGATCAACGTCAGCAGGATCGCGAAGCCCAGCCTCCGCGCCGTTCTCATCCTTCTCCCTCTCCTTGATGGTCCCCGTCGATCGGCTTCAGGCTTCCCGGCCTTCGCTTGCTCCAAGCCCAAGGCAACCGCAAATACGACTGCAGGACATCCTTTATCCGAAGAGGCGATATCGGCGTCAAGTAATTGACGCCGAACGAATTTAAGCTCGACAGATAACCGGTCCACAGAACCATCCCGAGGATGACGCCGTAAATGCCCAAGAACGAGGCCAAGGTAAAAAAGAACAAACGAAGAATGCTGACGACGGTGCTTAGCGTCTGGTTGACGAGCGTCACTCCGCATACGGCCGTTATCGCTCCGATGACGACCACGGACGGCGAGACGAGCCCTGCCCGGATCGCGGCGTCGCCGATGATCAGCCCCCCGATGGAGGTCAGAGTCTGCCCGATGGCGGTCGGCAGCCGGACTCCCGCTTCCCGGAATACCTCGAGAAGCATGAGCAGAATAAACATCTCCATTTGAGCGGACAGCGGCAGCCCCAGCCGCGACACCGACACCGTCGCCATCATTCGGAACGGAATCTGGTCTTGGTGGAAAGCCATCAGCGCCACCCAGATCGCGGGCAGGAAGATCGACAGGAAGAAGCTGACGATCCGAATGATTCTCGCGAAGGAGACGTAGGAATAGTTGAAATGCACGTCTTCCGGGGACTTCAAGATATAGGACAAGCCGGCGGGACCGATCAACACCATCGGATTTCCGTCGATAATGAGGATAAACCTGCCCGCCAATAAGCTGGACACGGCGTAGTCGGGACGGCCCGTAAAGTCCAGAAGCGGCATGATCTTAAAGGGAGAGCCGACAAGCTGCTCCTCCAGCTGTCCGATACTATATAGCCCGTCGATATCGATTTCGTTCAGCTTCGTTCTGACGTCCGCCAGAATCTTCTTGTTCAAGATGTCGCTGAAGTAAACGAGGCCGACCTTCGTCTTCGTTCTCCTTCCGAGGACGAACTTCTCGACATGAAGCGAACGGCTTCTTATTCTTTTGCGGATTAGCGCGATGTTCACGGAGATATCCTCGATAAAGCAATCCTTCGGTCCTTTGATGGAGATCTCCGTGCTGGATTCGAAAGGCGTCCGCTGAGGTCGATCGGAATAATCCAGCTTGCAGACGGCGCCTTCCGCTTCGAACAAGATCAGCAAATTCCCGTCATAGACCGCTTCGGCCATGCTATCCTCGGCAGGCTCCTCCTCGATCGGTTTAACCGGAAGAACACCCGACAGCTCCGGTATCGCGCGAGCGAAGCTTCCGGTCCTGGCGTAGAAATGCCGCAATTCCGGAAGGACGGATTGGCTGATTCGGTTGCTGTCACACAAGCCCTCTTGATAGACCATGAGGACTCGGGAATCCTTCCGGTCGTCGAAGAGGCTCGGCAAGAAGACGATATCCCCGGAGCCGGAGAACAGACGCCTCAATTCTTCCGCGCTCCAACGCTTCTCGCTCGTCCCGGCGGTTCGGCTCATGCGGACTCCTCCTTCGGCGGCTTCGAGAATTGCGCGAGCGTCATCCACGCGAATGACAGAAAGAATAGAACGAAGAACGATATCGGCATGTAGGTATGGTACATCCACAAATAGAAATCGTATTCGTTCACGTCGACGGACGACAGCAGCACATAGCTTGCCATGACGATAAGGATAAGGATCCTGCGCCATCGACGGGATTTAACGGGCAGCAGCTCGACGAGAAGGAACGCGGCCAGGCTGATTCGGACGGTCGCTCCCGACAGCCACTGGGAGATCGAGAAGAAATCCAGATGCTCGACGTATTGCCCTAATTTAAGCAGACGCCACTGCTCATAGGGAGAAGTCATCTGCTTGGCCGCCTCCCGCGGTCCGAACTCCGTGATGGCGCCGACGATCGGCCCTAGCGTAATCATAACCGTAAAGGCTCCGTAGGCCAGCATGTGCCACGGCTTTACCTTCGTCGAGATCTGATGCTGCATCAGAATGATAACGAGCAGTTCGACGAATCCCCCGCCCGCGTAGACCATTCCGTCGGCGATCGGAGACCATCCGTGCTCCATAATGGGCAGCAGAAGGTAATGATTCTTCAGATGGCCGTTGGAGATGCCGACGAAGAAGCCGAGTACGATAACGATCGGAAGCAGCACCCCCGACGTAATCGCGATCACCCGCAGCCCCCACAAGGACAGAATCGCGCATATGACGACAAGGGAGAGAACGAGCAGGCTCTCCGGGGTATTCGGCATGTAGTTCGTGACATGCCAGTTGGCCGTATGGACGACGGTCATGGCGCCGATAAGGTACAGTTCTGCGCATACGGGAGCGAGCAGCAGCCAGGACACGCCCTTGAACGTAGAACGCTCCAACCATTCGCGCCAGTTCCTCTGGCCCGTCTTTCTCATCATCCCGACCAATAATAAGCACCACAATAAGAAGAGAACTCCCGCAAAAAGGACGGTTAGCCAAGAATCTCGGCCGGAAGCGTCGAGGATCATCGGATTCACGATGACGTGATCGGCGAGCCCGTTCATTAGCGCGAGCACCGTGCACGCTTGAAGGAAGGTAATCTTCTGCTCTGCCTTCAACTCGCTCCCCCCTCCTAATCGAACTCCAGGCAGGATCGCCTATGGCCTATTTTCGTCTTCTCCATTTTTTTCTATTCATGCCGTCGACCCTGCGAGCAAGTCGGGCTTCGTTGACAAATCGCTTCGCGAAGCTTTAGAATTAAGGTTCACTGGACAGTCGATCGGATACTCCATTGTACCCAGAGTCCATTTTGCGAAGGAGATGTCCCATGTCTAACGAAGAAGTTATCCTCACCCCCGAAGGCAAGATCAAGCTGGAGCAGGAGCTCGAAGAGCTGAAGACGGTGAAGCGCAAGGAGCTTGCCGCCCGGATCAAGACGGCGATCAGCTACGGCGACCTTAAAGAAAATAGCGAATACCATTCCGCGAAGGAAGATCAAGCGTTCATGGAGACGCGAATCCTGACCATCGAAGGGATTCTGCGCAAAGCCCGCATCGTGGAATCGAAGGACGACAGCCGAATTCAAGTCGGATCGACGGTCGTGCTGCATGACGTGGAGATGGACGAGAACGTGGAATACAAGGTGGTCGGCGCGGCGGAAGCGGACATGCTGTCGAACAAGATTTCCTACGAGAGCCCGATGGGCGTTGCCCTAATCGGCAAGGCAGCCGGAGATACGGTCATCGTGAACGCTCCGATGGGCGAAATCCAATTCAAGGTTCTCGAGATCAAGTAATAAACGAAGGCAGCCCGCCCGGTCGATTCCGACCGAACGGACTGCCTTCTTGATTTAGATGGGAGCGACGGCGCCTTTATTCGCCGAGGGACTTGAAGCATCCTTCCACCAGGACGGATCCGGACGCCAACCTTCCCGGTCCTGCTCCAGGTAAACCGCCTCTCCGATTCTCGGAATCCAGACCGGAACTCCTTGCTTCTCGGCCTCGGCCGATACCCGAATCGCCGGATCGTTCCAATCGTGCAGAGCCAACGTGAAGCCTCCCCAATGGACGGGGAGCAGAATCCCCCCTTGCACGTCCTTATGCGCTTGAACGGTCTCCTCGGGGATCATGTGCACTCCGCTCCACCGTTCGTCGTATTGGCCGCACTCCATGATCGCTAGCTCGAAGGGACCGTGCTGCTTCCCGATTCTCTCGAAGTGAGGGCCGTAACCCCCGTCTCCGCTGTAGAACAGGCTTCTCTCCTCCGTCTTGATAACCCAGGAACACCACAGCGTCGAATCCCGGTCGAACAAGCCTCTTCCCGAGAAGTGCCTGGCCGGCGTACACGCGAACCGGATGCCCGCGACCGTTCGCTCCTCGCCCCAGTCCATCTCGATGACGGAATCGGACGAAGCCCCGCGCTTCCGGATTCGCTTGCCCACGCCCAGTGGAACCAGGAACGTCCCCGTCTTCGGAATAAGCCGGCGAATGGAAGAAGAATCGAAATGATCGTAGTGATCGTGAGAGAGAACGACGATATCGATAGAGGGAAAATCTTCGATGGAAATAGGAAGTTGACCGCTGAAGCGACGATTCCGCCCGAACGGGACGGGCGACGGGCTTCTGCCCAGCATCGGATCGATCAGAATCGTCTTGCCGCCGAGCTGAAGCAAGCTGGCCGAATGGCCGAACCAGACGACCTTGTCTTTGCCGTCCTGAAGCGTGCTTTGGGTTAGAGGAACGAAAGGAAGCGGCTGCTTCGGCCTTCGGTTCGATTTGGATAGAAATTCGCGCAGCATCGAGGCGAGCTCCTTCGCGCTGAACTTCGTCACCGCCGGAATCTCGTTCTGGTATTTGCCATTATCGGCGCGTAGGGATCGGTTCCAGTCATGCATCGTTCTTCACTCCTCTTCCCTGTTGAAAACTAGTGATAGCGATAGTCTAATCCGCTCCCGGAAGCTTTGTCAAACCGGGGACGTTATCGGCGTTTAAAGGGATTCTGCGGCGCCGCTTAAAAATATGGTAGTATAGTGTTAACTAGTATCGCGAACATTCATTCGCTTTGAAGATCGGAAAGGAACGAAATCCAGCCATGACACTCACGATCCGCGAAGTAAAGCAGCTGTGCGGCCGATTCTCCTACGAACGGGGACAAGCGTACCTTCAAGGCGGACATGTCGTCTTGAATCGTTACGATGAAGCCCGCTCCCAATACGAAGCGACGGTTGAATCGAATCAAAGCTACGAGGTTAGCCTCGAGCTTCGCGAGCTCGGAGGCGTTCCCGAGATAAACGCCCGCTGCTCCTGCCCTTCCTTGAAATCGTATTCGAATTATTGCTCTCATATCGCCGCCGTGCTGCTCGGGATCATAGAACTTAGAAAGGGCGAACCGGCGCGGAAAATCTTAAATCCGAGGAACGCCGGCCCTTCGCCGGCCGAAGCTCCGGACCGTCATCTGGACGAAGAGGTGCTTCGGTTGTTCCTGCCGAAAGCTCCCTCCGTTGCGGCCAAATCCTCTTCCTATGGGGAAGAACGCAGCCGGATGACCGTCGAATTCATCTGTCGGCCGGCCGTCTACGGATTGCAGGCTTCCGACCGGCTGTTCACCCTGGAGCTGAAGCTGGGAACCGACAAACGGACTTCCGTCTCGAACATAAGGGATTTTCTGGAGCAATATGAGCAACATCGGAGTTACCCCGTCTCCAAGACCATCGTCTATGACCCCTCCGAGCATGCCGTCGGTCCGATCGAAGACGAAATCGTTCGCCTTCTCGCTCGAATTGCGGCCAACGAACGCACCATCCAAGCGACGGCGCCGGTCGTGACGACGCGCATGAAAACCGGAAGCGGGCAGGAACGCGAGCTGCCGATCCCGCCCGTCTATTGGCCGACTCTGCAGCCCCTCTTATCCTCTGCCGCCCATGTCCAGCTGCTCACGCAAGACGGGACATACCCGGGGCTGATCGTGGAAACGAGCCCGATCCCCCTTCGTTTCGAGTTCCGGGAGTCCGAGAAGGGGCAATACGAGCTGCGAGCCAGCGGATTGGACAAGCTGCTCGTCATGGAAGCGTATGGGGTGGCGATCTCCGAAGGAAAGCTCTTGAAGCTCCCCGAAGCCGACTCCCGTCAGCTTCAAGAGCTGCAGCGGCTCATGAACGCCGGCGGATCCGGGGAGAGCATCGCGATCTCCTCCGAGCGGGTCGGAAGCTTCGTCGAGCACGCCGTGCCCGGGCTCATGAAGCTCGGAACGGTCGTGGTCGCCCCTTCCCTCTCGGAGAAGCTGACAAGGCGCCCGCTTCGGGCGAAGCTGTACCTCGACCGCGTCCGGGATCGGCTGCTGGCCGGATTGGAATTCCATTACGGGGATATCGTGGTGAATCCGGTGGAAGCGCGCGAACGCCGCCATCCGTCCGATCGTATCCTGATCCGCGAAGGCGCGAAGGAGCAGGCCATTCTGGAGATCATGAACGGAAGCGGCTTCCTGATGACGGACAGCGGATACGTGATGGCCGAGGAAGAGACGGAATACGACTTCCTGTACCATCGGCTTCCGAAGCTGGAGAAGCTCGCCCAGGTGTACGCGACGACCGCCGTGAAGCTGCGGCTGCATCCGAGCCCGGCTCCCATCTCCGTGAAGGTGGATACGAGCGAGCGCACCGACTGGCTTGAATTCCGCTTCGAGCTGGACGGCATTCGAGAGTCCGAGTTGCGCGAGATCGTCAAGGCGCTGCAGGAGAAACGCAAGTATTACCGGCTTCCCGAGGGGACGCTGCTGTCCTTGGAGAGCCCCTCGTTCCAGGACGTGATGCGGCTGCTCGACGAAGCGGCCATCCGCACCAACGAATGGCACAATTCGCGGGCGCGCGTTCCGCTGGCCCGCGCCCTTCTGCTCTCGGACGCCTTGGAGCGAGACCGGAACGGAGCGGTTCGGCTCGGCAAGTCCGTGCGCAAGCTGCTCGAGAACATGAGAAACCCCGACCTCCTCGAGCACGAGGTGCCGGAGTCGTTGTCTCCGATTCTTCGGGACTATCAGAAGTTCGGCTACCAATGGATGAAGACGCTCGCCCGATATCATTTCGGAGGCGTTCTCGCGGACGAGATGGGCCTCGGCAAGACGCTTCAGAGCATCGCTTTCCTGGTCTCGGTTCTGCCGGAGATCCGCTCCTCCGGGACGCCGGCTCTCGTCGTCTGCCCGGCTTCGCTCGTATACAACTGGCGCAACGAGCTGCGCAAGTTCGCTCCGAACGCGAAGGCCGTCATCGTCGACGGCCCGGCAGATCAGAGGCTGGCAAGGATGAAGGACGCGGACGGTCTCGCGCCCGATATCCTGATCACCTCTTATCCTCTGCTTCGCAAGGATTATCGCCGCTACCGCGCGAGAACGTTCCACACGCTAATCCTCGACGAAGCCCAGAACTTCAAGAACGACGCCACCCAGACGGCCAAGGCGGTAAAGAGCTTGTCGGCGCGCCATAAATTCGCGCTGACGGGGACTCCGATCGAGAACAACCTGACGGAGCTCTGGTCGATCTACGACGCGGTCTTCCCCGAGCTGTTCGCCGACCGGGACCGTTTCTTCGAGCTGCTTCCCGTCGAGGTGTCGAAGCGAGTCCGTCCCTTCCTGCTGCGCAGGCTGAAGAGCGACGTCCTTCGGGACTTGCCGGACAAGATCGAGAGCGAACGGTCCTCCGAGCTGCTCCCCGAGCAGAAGAAGCTCTACGTCGCCTACCTGGCGGAGCTTCGCGCCGAAGCGGTCAAGCACCTGAAGGATCGGGATCACCGGCGCAACCGGATTCGGATCCTGGCGGGACTCACCCGCCTGCGCCAGCTCTGCTGCCACCCTGCCTTGTTCGTGGAAGGCTACCGGGGCGGCTCCGCCAAGCTCGAGCAGCTGCTGGAGCTGATCGAGGAAGGTCTCGCTTCCGGGCGAAGGATCCTGATCTTCTCCCAATTCACGAAGATGCTCGATCTTATCGGCAAGGAGCTGACGGATCGGGCGCTCCCTTATTTCCGGCTGGATGGCGAGACCCCGCCCGCCCAGCGGGTCGAGCTGAGCGAACGCTTCAATGAAGGCGAGAACAGCCTGTTTCTCGTCTCCCTGAAAGCGGGAGGAACAGGCCTTAATCTCACGGGCGCGGACACGGTTATCCTCTACGACCTATGGTGGAATCCGGCGGTCGAAGCCCAAGCGACGGACCGCGCGCACCGGATCGGCCAGAAGAAGGTCGTGCAGGTGATCCGAATGGTCGCGGAAGGCACGATCGAAGAGAGAATGACCGAGCTGCAGCAGCGCAAGCTGCACCTCATCGATCAGATTCTCGAGCCGTCCGGCGAGGAACCCTTCTCTGCCCTGACCGAAGACGACCTGCGAGAGCTGCTGCAGCTTGAATAAATAGGCGCTACTCCAGCTTTAAGCCGTGAATATGACCGCCGCGGGTAGCCACGACCGCGTAATTGCCGAATACGGCAGGCGAAGCCTCGATATTGGCGCCCAGGCTCGTTTGGCCCTTCACCTGACCGGTCATCGCGGACAGCACGAAGAGGTTGCCGGCGGAATCCGCCTGCAGCAAGCTGGCGTTCCCGTTCTCGTCATAGACGTCGACCGGGGACGACCAAGCGTACTTCGCCATTTTCCACGTCCAGATCTCTTCTCCCGTCTTCTTGTCTAACGCAACCATAAGCCCCGATCCGAAGCTGCCATACCTGGCAAGGGTAAAAATCACGCGATCCCCGATCGAACGCTTCCCCAGCACCGGAGTCGCCAGCAGCCCCCCGTTCACCGGATGATCGCCGAGCTGCGTAAAGCAGGCGTACTGCCTTTTCCATACGACTTGCCCCGTCAGGCCGTTGATCTTCCGAAGCACCGCATATCCTTTGCTCCCTTGCTTATCCACTTCCGTCCCCGTGTAGAGAAACGGAACGCCGTTCTCCGCCTCGATCACGATGGTCGCATCGGTATCGTCGACGGACGGGAGCGACCATATGGGCTTGTTCGCGAGCAGATCGATCGCCTGGAGACTGCCCCCGTTATCGGCGAAATACGCGTAATGATCGTACACGGCGACGGAATTCTCGATTCCTTGATACGAATTGCCGACGATCGAATAGCGATATTTGCTGACCTCCGGCTTGATGTCAAGCGTCTTCTCGGCAGCATCGAAACGGGTATTCAGCTTCACGCTGTAGAACATCCCGTTCTCCCCGCCTACCAGCAGCGTATCTTCGTAACGGTTGAACAGCGCCGAGCTGTCGAACGCTCCCCAGCCCCGTTTGGCGTAAGAATCTATTCCTTTCATATAGAAAAGCCGCTTCTGATCGATCAGGCTGTACAAGCCGAACCCGATCGTCCCGTTCTCGGGGATCCCTTCCCCGACGTAGAGAAGCGGGTACCCTCGCGAGTCGACCGAGACGCTTCCTTTGATCGGATTGCCGATCCTGAGCGGCTTGCGCGTCTCCTCGCCTGTCGTCAATTCGAGGAAGTAAACGTAACCGTCCAAGGAGGCGTATATCACCTCGGTAAAGCCTTTCTGCGCCTTGAACTTCTCCTTCACGTTCATGGTTTGCAGCACATCGGGCTTCCAGCGCACGATGGCCGGCTGCCCCGTCCACCCCGCTCCTCCTCCCCAGGAACTGGAGCGCGTGGTCAGCTTCCATATGGGGAGAGGCACGAATTTCTTCATCTCCGCCGTTCCGAACGATGGCGCGCTGCGCTGCGCCGATCCGCGGAAGGTAAGCACGCCTTCCACATCCGTATAGCTTGTCGGAAAAGTTTGCTTCTTGGGCTCGGCGCTCCAGCGGTACTGAATCTGGGCAGCCGCGCTAGCGATTTGACTTGCCGCGAGACTCATCAAGAGGAGGAAAAGAGCGGCAAATAAGAAAGGACGACGAGATTTCATGCAAAAAACTCTCCTGCCCCGCGGAAGTCGGAGAGGGAAACGAACTTCTCCGCTGGTTCGATTGTACTAACGTTCTTCCGAGAAGCATGTCAAACGCTCTGAGCAGATAAGCGGAATGTTTGTCGAAGGGAATCCGTCCGAAGCGCCCCCGGGCAAGTCGACGTCATGGCCCTATTTATCCAGGCATAGAGTACCGGTAGACAGCACAAAAGGAGGGATCCTTCTCGCGATGAACTCCCCCTATCGATCCGATAAACCGCTTACGTTCGTTCTCATTCACGGTTCTTGGGCCGACGTCCATTTCTGGGACGGCATCTCCGCGGAGCTCCGCCGAATGAGGCACACCGTCCATGCGCTCCCCTATGCCGGACACGACAACGACCCGAATCGGCGCGTCACGCATGCGATGATCGTCCAGTCCGTCGTCGATTCGATCGTTCGGCAGGGCTTGAGCGATATCATCCTCGTCGGTCACAGCTTCGGCGGTACGATCATCCAGAAGACCGTCGAAGTCATTCCGGAGAGGGTCAAGCGGCTGGTGTTCCTGAACGCTTTTGTCCTTCCGGACGGGCAGAGCGCGGCCGATCAGCTTCCTCCTGCTTTCGTCTCCGCGTTCGAGCAGCTGCGAGCCGCCTCTCCGGACGACACGATCGCTCTTCCTTACCCCTTGTTTCGGGAAGCCTTCGCCAACCTGGGAAGCAAGGAGCAGGCGGAATGGCTGTATCGGAACACTCCCGTCGAGCCGGCTGGCCCCTTGTTCGAGAAGCTGGACCTCAAGAAGTTCTATTCGCTCTCCATCCCGCGAAGCTACGTATATCTGATGGAAGACAACGTATTCCCCCAGACGGACGAATACAGCTTCCACCCCCGCATGTCCAGCCGTCTTGGGCTGTATCGTCTCATCCAAGGGTCGGGCGATCACATGGTCACCCCTCGATACGAACCCGGGCATGTCGCGAGGCTGCTTTTTATGGGAGCAAGGGACTGACCTCCATCGGAATTCTCGATATCCCCATCGATAAGATTCGTCTACGGTGATCGAAAAGTGTGATAGGGTGAAGGAGAGAAACTTCTAACGCGGAGGTTAGGTAACGATGAATGAACAACAGCTTCGCGGGCTATTCGTCCCCGTCGTCGCCCCGTTTCTGCCGGACGGCGAGCTTGATCTCGACTCCTATCGCCATTATGTCGGCAGCCTGCTGAAAGAAGACATCCAAGGAATCGTCGTCCACGGCACGACCGGGGAGTCTCCCGCCGTCTCTTGGGAGGAAGCGCGTTTGCTGTTCGATGTCGCACGGGAAGCGATGGGCGATGCAGCCCTTCCGATTCTGATCGGCACGGGCACGAACGACACTCGCGAAACCGTGCGAAGAACGGAAGACGCGAGGCGGTTCGGGGCGGATGGAGCACTGGTCGTCGTCCCCTACTATAGCCGTCCAACCCAGGCAGGCATTCTGGAGCACTTCCGGCATGCGGCTGCCGCGGGGCTTCCCGTTGTCGTTTATGAGATCCCTTCGCGCACCGGTGTCCGCTTGACGCCGGAGACCGCGATGTCGATTCTTAGTCTGGACGGCGTTATCGGCATGAAAGACAGCACGGGCGATATCCGGCTGCTTCGGGAGCTTAACCGATTGGGCAACGTCAAGCCTGTCCTGTGCGGGGACGACTCCCTATTGCTCCCAATGTTGTCAGAGGGAAGCGCGGGCGGCATTCTGGCCTCCGCGAACGCATATACGGGACGGTTTCTTGAAGTGTTGAGTCTTATGAAGGAAAATCGAACGGAAGACGCCGCAGCCCGATTCGAGGAGCTTCTCCCCTATATTCGGCTTGTCTTCCGCGAATCGAATCCTTCTCCCGTCAAGTGGCTTCTGGCGAGAGAAGGAAGGATAGCCTGCGATAGGACGCGGTTGCCGCTGGTCGGGATCTCGGAGGGGCTGAAGCTGGAATTGGAGGGTTATCGCAGCGTGTTGTCCGGGAGTTAGGGGAAATGAAGGGAATCGGATAACGAACATGATATTTCATATTTAATATCTACTTTCAAAGCGATTTGGGCGATTAAAGGTGAAATTTCATGTTTAATGTCCCTTTATCCGACAACTTCGAATGAATGTACATGAAATATCATGTACAATCTTCCGATTCCACTATTTTTCCGAAATTATACATGAAATTTCAGCTATATTATGCAAGTTGGGATTGCTAGGCAGACGCCGCATGGCGGGACTCAGCTCTCAATCGAGAGTTTCCTTATGCGAAACGCAACTCTGTATCGCCATCGGCAACTGATGTTTGACATAACTATAAAGCGGCGCAGGGTTCCCTGCGCCGCCGCTCGCCGCTTGCTTACAGCAATGCCGCCAGCTTCGACTCGAACTCTTCCGGCTTCACCGTCGGATCGATGCGTTCCACGACATTGCCTTCGCGGTCGACGATGAACTTCGCGAAGTTCCACTTGATATCGTACTCGTCCGCGGGACCTTGGCCCGTCAAGTATTGGAACAGCGGATGAGCGTTATCCCCGATCACTTCCGTCTTCTCGAACATCGGGAACGTGACCCCGTAATTCAACGTACAGAACTCTTCGATCTTCTCCTCGCTGTCCGGCTCCTGACCCATGAACTGGTTGCTCGGGAAGCCAAGGATGACCAGCCCCCGGTCTTTGTACGTCTCGTACAGCTTCTGCAAGCCTTCGTATTGAGGAGTCAGACCGCACTTGCTGGCGGTGTTCACGATGAGAAGCACCTTGCCGGCATATTCGCCGAGAGTCGTCTCCGTCCCTCGGATCGTCTTCACCTTGTAATCATAAACGGACATCGGATAACCTCCTTAATGTTCGATCCACATTGTATTTTATACAATTATATTTTATACAATTTATATACCCCGTGTCAAATGGATCCCCCGGAGCAAAAAAGGACAAAGCCGCCTGCGATGACGGGCCTTGTCCTCTTCCCTGCTATAGCTTATTGCTTGTTGAACGTATCCGTCAGAACCGGAACGATCTGCGACTTGCGGGAGACGACGCCCTTCAGAACCGCTTTGTTCGAGTCCAGCTTAACGCCATAGGCTTGTTCGACGATAGCGGCGGACTTGCCGAGCGCGACGCCGACGGAATCGTTGTTCAGAATGTCCGTTACGACGAACAGGAACAGATCCAGGCCCTTAGCGGCGATAATGCCGTTCAGCTTGGCTTCCAGCTCGGCTTGGCGGCCCAGAACGTCGTTCACGTCAACCGCGTTGACCTGCGCGATCTCGACCTTGGCGCTGCCCATCGAGAATTCCTTCGAATCGAGGGAGACCAGCTCGTCGATCGACTTGTCGGCCAGGTTGGCGCCTGCCTTCAGCATGTCGAGGCCATAAACGTCCGCATCCACTCCGGCAATTTCGGCCAGTTCGCGAGCCGCAGCGACGTCCTCCGGCGTGCAGGTCGGGGATTTGAACAGAAGGGAATCGGAGATGATGGCGGAGAGCATCAGACCCGCGATATCCTTGGAGATCTCGACCCCGTTCTCCTTGTACAGCTTCTTCAGGATCGTAGCGGTGCAGCCGACCGGCTCCGCGCGATAATAAAGAGGGCCGCTCGTCTCGAAGTTCGCGATGCGGTGGTGATCGATGACTTCGATGACGCGGACTTGATCGATGTCGCTTGCGCTTTGTTGGCGCTCGTTATGGTCGACGAGAATGACTTCCTTCGCTTCGTTAGCGACCGTCTCGACGAGACGCGGCGCGGACGCCTTGAACGTATCCAGCGCGAATTGGGTTTCGGCGCTAACGTTGCCAAGACGAACGGCTTCGACGTCTTGTCCGAGCTTCGTCTTCAGGTCCGCGTATGCGATGGCAGAGCAGATGGTGTCGGTGTCGGGATTCTTATGCCCGAATATCAGTACTTTTCCCATATTCATACTCCTTATTAGTCAATTTGGCGATAAAATTATACCCCGGCCCAAGGAACACAAGCAAGCTTTCCCCGCAAAATCGCCCGTAATCCCCTTTGCCCGACCCTTTCGTCATCAAGCCCGAAATGTTTTGCCCAGTTCTTGGCCAAGTCCGAAATAATGCCTGAAATTATAGATGAGCGGATTCCATTCCTTCGTATTAACGTGATTCTCATTAATAACGATATTTTCGTGCGCATGTACGACTACGGCTTCCGCTTCTACGATAGCAAAGCTCGGATTGTGTTCGGGAATGCGAATGTTTCTCGCTTCGCACTCGATTTGAAGCGGACATTCGAGAATTCGATCCGGCTGGACATGCTCGGATCCTTGAGAGGTAAAACCGGCCGCGGTAAATTTATCTTTCTCGTAGCGGAAGGAATTTTGCAGCTTGTATTCCGGAACCGGGTTCTTCCCCGTTAAAGGCGCCAAAGCCTCCACGCGCGTCCAAAGATCGGAGCTTGGAACGTTGACGACGCATTCGGGACGGTTTTTCAAATTTTCGATTGCTTTGCCTTCCAAGCCCAGTCCTAATACTAAACAATTCCCCAACGCCCATGATGAAGAAAGAGGACTAATATTGGTGGAACCATCTTCATTAAGCGTAGATAGGATGATGACCGGCGTACCATAGTACAGAACTTTGGGCTTGATGACTTGATGCGTTATTTGGCTCATCTTGATTACCCTCCAGAATGACGGAAACATATGTTCTCCATCATTCTAACATAAAGCAGGCCAATCGGAAAATTCCGGCCGACCTCAAAAAAAACAAAAGCTTCCCGCCCTCAAGCAAGAGGACAGGAAGCTTCCCGTTCCGCCTATCGGGACATGACCGGCTTGGGGGATTCGACCGCCTTGATCTCCGCCGTAGCCTCATCCAGTCTGGATACCGGAGCTGCCGAGCATCTCTTGCACACTTTGACCGACTTGCCGTCCGATGCCGTCCTGGTGTAGAGAAGCTTGATTCGAGTCGCCTTGCAAACCGGACACGTTCCCCGCCCATGCGAGGGCAAATTCCAGATCGCTCTTCCACGCTTCGACTTCGCCACGTACTCACCTTCTTATTCGATAGGATGAGTCCATTGTAGCGTTTGTTCGGTGTCACTTGCTGTCGCAATAGAGAGGCGTTCCTATTTAATCTTTCGACTCCTTTACCCATCCGGACAGCCGGGCAAGCTTCTCCTCGCTCAGCTCCTCCTCGTTGTTGAAGTACAGGATGGAGCCCTCCGGCAGCTTCCACTTAACCTCCCGGACCGCAAGAGAGCGGCTGAAGCGCTCCCAGTTACGCAGCTTCCATTCGTCGGATGCCAGCTGGCGTTGCTCGATCCGCCGGCGGTAAAGCTCTAGATCGTTCAAAAACACATAAATCGCTTTGACTCGCGCTTCCTTCCGACGTTCCCGCAACCGGCCAAGCTCCTCTTCCAGCCATTCGTCGCTTTCCGTCTCGCGCGTAAACGGCCCGACGACGATCGCGTCGATGCCCAGCTCGATATTGTCCAGCGCCGCGTTCATCGTCATCCGGTAGCCCAGATCGCGGCATAGCTTCTTGTATTCGTCGGAGTCCCGATCCTCCGGATCAAGCCCCGCGAGCGCCATGATTCTCTCCGAAGCGGGGCGAGCGAACGTATCCATATCGAGAAAAGCCGCCTTGTTCCGCTTGGCCAGCTCTCTCGCGACCGTCGTCTTCCCCGCTCCGGCCGAGCCCGCCACGAAGATCAATTGTCCAAGTTCGGTCATTCGAATCGATCCCTTCGATATCCGCCGCGGTTCCGGCGAATGATCCTACGTTTGCGAATCCATGCGCCGGTCAGCAGAAGACCGATAGACGCGGCGACCAGTCCGGAAATCCCGCTGCCCTTCTCCGCGCTCTCTTCCCGGCTTATTTTCTCGATGGCCGTCTTCGGTTCTTCCGGCACCATCTTGTCTACCCGGCTGGATACGGTCAAGCTCCCGGCGACTTGCTCTCCGTAAGGAGTATCGACGACTACTTCTCCTTCGGAGTTTACGGCGGAGACGGGATCCGTACCGTTCGGAACGAGCGCATGGATCGCTTCGTCGGCCTTCCATTCCACGGTCGCGTTCTCGTCCTCGCTGACGTACGTCTCGCCCGCTTGGAAAAGCGTCTTCATATAGTAACCGTCGAAGCCGTAATCCAGCAGCGCGGCCGTATCCGCGTAGGCTTGCTTGCTTCCGGGGGCTTTCAGCACGACGACGATCAGATCGATTCCGGCTCTGGTCGCCGAAGTCACCAGCGTATTGCCAGCTGCGGTGGTATAGCCGTTCTTGACGCCGGTAGCGCCTTCATAATCCCAGAGCATTCGGTTATGATTGATAAGTTCGGTTTCCCATTCTTCGCCGATCCATGGCATCGTCTTCGTGGAAACGATCGTACGGAAGATCTCGTTCTGCATGGCGTAACGAGTGATGGCAGCCATATCCTCCGCCGTCGTCATCATCTCGGGATCGGGCAGGCCGGACGGATTCGTGAAGCGGGTATTCTCGACTCCGATTATTTCTTCCACGAACCGATTCATCCGCTCGGCGAACGCTTCCTTGCTGCCGTCGATATGCTCGGCGATGGCGGTTGCGGCATCGTTGCCGGAATTGATAAGCATCCCGTAAACGAGCTTCTCCAGCGTCACTTGCTCGCCTTCCGCGAGATAAACCCGCGTCCCTTCCTCATTCCGGGCTTCCTTAGATACGGTAACGATGTCATTGAGATTGGCTTCCTCTATCGCGATTATCGCGGTAACGATCTTCGTAATGCTGGCCGGGTACATCTGCAGCTCGGGGTTCTTGCCGTACAGGACGACGCCGGAATCGGCATCGATCAGGACGGCAGCCTCCGAATCGAGCTGCGGAGCTTCTACAGGCGTCGTTCCTTCGGCGAAGCCGACCGGGGCTTGGAGAAGAGAAATCCCGATTCCGATTAGCAGCAGGGGGATGATTCCGCGACTTGCCATTGTTCACCGCCTAAATGGGAATTGATCCGGTTGGTTTCTAATGAACCTATTTCGTATTATAGTATAAAATAGGCTACTTCGAACTAGGGATTCGATCAAAATAATCTCAGAATAATCTCAGAAAGCGCAGGAATCGACACGATGAACGAATTTATGAAGCGTTGGCAAACCCGAAGAGAGCTAGGCAAGCAGAAATACGTCCTTCGGTACGGTTTTTTCGCGATCGGCGTCACGGCTACCGTCCTCTTCTCGATCTCGGACATTTACTTTAACGGAGAGATTTCGTTTACCTATCTGCTCGGCAGATTAGTCATGTTCCCTTCGATCGGAGCGCTTATTGCCGGCATGGTATGGGAGAGAAATGAGAAAAAGTTCGCTAAGCTGTCCTCGGATAGCGCGAGATGACGGCGGAAGAAGCCGCCTCGCCCGGGTCGGATGACCGCTTGCGCAGACGGCTTCTGGGGATTGCTATCTTGGTATTAACGGAAGGATGGTACGGAAGTGGCATTCGGCATTACGAGAGCGGAGCTGTCCGAATGGAAGAGGCAGGTCTCTCGCGGAGAAATCGCTTATTTGACTCACTATTGGCTCGACCCCCGGTTCCCCGGCGTCAACACCGTGACCAAGGTCGGCTGCTCGGATCGGGAGCGGCTCGCGGATTGGTGCGTTAGCAACGGCCTAAATCCCAGGTATATCCACGACCGCGACAATTACCCGCATTTCGATTTAATCGGGTCCAAGCAGCGGGAGATCCTCCTTCGGGAAGGCTTAGAGGAGCAGCTAACGCGCTTCCGCCTTCTCTAATGAGGTTTATCCAGCTTGACCGGATTGGACTTTCCGTGCTTCATCAGCTCGGATACCGTCACCATTCGGTATCCCCGGCGTTTCAGCTCGGGCAGGATCTGCTCCAGCGCCTGAACCGTCTGCGTGGAACCCGCCACATGGTCATGCAGAAGCACGATGTCCCCGTTGCGGGCATTGTTCAGCACTTTGCGGACGATATGCCCGACGCCCGGGGAAACCCAATCCCTCGTGTCCTGATGCCAGGACCATAGAATGACCGTGTACCCTCTCTCCTTCGCCATGCGGATCACCGTCTCGTTGTAGAACCCTCCGGGAGGCCGGAACCAACGGGGCTTCTGCCCGGAGATTTCCGCCAGCTTTTCCCCCGTCCGATCCATCTCGTCGGCGATATCCTGCAGGCGATTTCGGCCGTTAAAGTACAGATGGTTATACGTATGGTTCGCGATCTCATGGCCTTCCGACACTTCTCTTCGCACGATCTCGGGGAACCGCTCCGCTCGTCTGCCGATTACGAAGAACGTCGCTTTCGCATCGTATTCGGCAAGAAGGTCGAGAATACGGTCCGTCGTCTTGGGATCCGGACCGTCGTCGAAGGTGAGCGCGATCAGCTTCTCGTCCATCGGGACTTCCCACACGATTTCTCCGCGGGATTCGTAATGCTTGCGGGAATTCGAATACGGATATTCGGTGAAGCTGCTCGCCATGAGCAGCACTGCCAAAGCGATTGCGGTAAGGCATAACCATCTCTTCACGTTCGTTCCCCCTTCGTTCATGCTCGTTAGTATGAGAAGCGAACGTTCGATTTATGTTCCGTTGGCGCTTTAGCGACCTGTCGCATGGACTTTGTTCCGGCTTCGCTCTCTGTCTTCCTCCCACCTGCGATCGGGCTCCGTCCCTTTGGTCTCCTCTCCCCAGATCCATACCGCCAGGGCTCCGATGATAATGGCCGCGAAGAACACGGAGAAAATAATGCTGATCGACACGTTTCTCGCCACCAGCTCCCCGACCAGATACGGGCCGATCACTCCGCCTACCCGTCCGAAGGAAGCGGCCAGCCCTACTCCGGTGGAGCGAGTCGCAGTCGGATAGTTCTCCGGCGTATAGGCATACATCGCGCCCCATGCCCCCAAATTAAAGAACGAGAGGCATATCCCCATCGCGAGCAGCGCCCCTTCCGTCTTGGAGAGGCCGAAGCCCAGCGCGCTGACCGCCGTCAGAAGTAAATAGCTCACGAGCACGAACTTGCGTCCGAACTTCTCGATGAGGTAAGCCGCCGTGAAGTACCCGGGCAGCTGCGCTAGCGTGATGATCAGCACGTACTCGAAGCTTTTGACCAGATCGAACCCCATTCTCCCCATGACCGTCGGCAGCCATAGGAAAATCCCGTAATACGAGAACACCACCGTAAACCACAGCACCCAGAGGGTGAGCGTCGTTCTGCGGTGCTCCCGCGCCCAAACCGACTTGATTCTCTCTCGAAAAGAAGGCTTGGGCCCTTGTTGGGCGGCAAACCGAGGAGAGTCGCTGATCGACCGTCTTAGGTACAGAGCGTATAAGGCTGGCAACGCTCCGATCAAGAAGGCGATTCTCCAGCCGTATTCGGGAATTAGGAAAAAGGAGATAAGCGCGGACAGGATCCACCCGATCGCCCAGAAGCTTTCCAGCAGCACGACGTACCTTCCCCTGTCCGCCGCCGGAACGGATTCGGACACGAGCGTCGAAGCGACCGGAAGCTCTCCGCCCAAGCCGAACCCCGCGACGAACCGGAGGATGCACAGCACCGCGAAGCTCGCAGCAACGGCGGACAAGCCGCTCGCGATGGAGAAAATAAGCAGCGTCCACAGCAGCACCGATTTGCGGCCGTAACGATCCGCCAGCGAACCGGCGACGGCGGCGCCCGCCGCCATGCCGATCGAATTGATCGCCGTGATCCAGCCTACTTCCCGAGCGGTCAGGTTCCAATCGACGACCAGAGCGGCTACGATGAAGCTCACCATTCCTACGTCCATTGCGTCGAACAGCCAGCTTAAACCGGCGCTGAACAACAGCTTGCGTTTTTTGCGCCCGGTAAGTGGAGTCCGTCCGTCGGGCGAATCGTTTGAGCTCGTCATTGTCGTCATGGGCTATCTCATCCTCTCGCTCTTTGAGCTAGCGCTGTTGGTGCTAATATTTGCAAGGGACGCGGAAGTTATGAACGACATTCGATACATTCATGTTGACAAAGTAGAAGCGTATCCTTTATTCTATATAGTGTTCTTTTTACGAATCGGTTTACGTTTCGACCCCATAAATGGCTCATAGGCGGTAGAGAGGGCATGCCTTTCTGCCGCTTCGTTTATTTTCGATAGATCACATTTTCGATATAGAAAGGATCATATGCGATGATCAATCAACCCCAATATCGAGTGCTGCTTTATTATAAGTACGTCAACATTCCGGACGCGGAGGCGTTCGCGAACGAGCATCGCGCCTACTGCCATGCTCTGGGTCTCAAGGGACGCATTCTCGTCGCGGAGGAAGGCATCAACGGAACGGTATCCGGTACGTACGAGCAAACCGAGCAATACATGCGGGATTTGAAGGCCAATCCTCTCTTCTCCGACATCGTCTTCAAGATCGACGATTCTGACGGCCACGCCTTCAAGAAAATGTTCGTTCGCCTCAAGCCGGAGCTCGTTACCTTGCGGTACGAGAAGCCTCTCGACCCGAACGTCGTCAGCGGCAAACGCTTGTCCCCGAAGGAATTCCATGAATACCTGCAGCGCGACGATGTCGTCATTCTGGACGGCCGCAACGATTACGAATGGGATCTCGGCCACTTCCGCGGAGCGATCCGTCCGAGCGTCGAGTCGTTTAAGGAGTTCCCCGAGTGGGTGCGCAAGAACATGGGCGAACACAAGAACAAGAAGGTGCTCACCTATTGCACGGGCGGCATCCGCTGCGAGAAGCTGACCGGCGTCCTGATGAGCGAGGGCTTCGAGGACGTCTACCAACTGGAAGGCGGAATCGTCACCTACGGCAAGGACGAAGAGGTCAAAGGCCGCCTGTTCGACGGCAAATGCTACGTCTTCGACGAACGGATCTCGGTTCCGATCAACCATACGGACGAGGACGTCGTCGTCGGCCGCTGCCACCACTGCGGGGAGCCGGCGGACACGTACATCAACTGCGCGGACGACACGTGCCATCTTCAGCACATCGTCTGCCCGGATTGCCTGGAGTCGAAGCACGGCTACTGCTCCTCCGAATGCGAAGAGCACGATCGCGAGCTGGCTGCGTCTCGTTAATACTCTCTAGTTAAACGCCTTCGGGCATGCTGAAACCGCATGTCCGGAGGCGTTTTGTTGTGCATGCGCTCTCGAGTGGGACGGAGCTTTCATGATCCTTTTAACGAAAACTCCTAAGCCATTTATCCATTCTCTCCAACGCCTCGTTCAATTGGGTCGGCGAAGCCGCGTACGTGCAGCGAATGTGCCCTTCCCCGCCGGCGCCGAACACGTCCCCGGGAACGGTAACGACATTCGCTTCGTTCAGCAGCCGCTCGGCGAACTGGACGGACGTCAGTCCCGTGCTCGCGATCGAGGGGAACGCGTAGAAAGCGCCGCGAGGCTCCAGGCAAGGAAGCCCGATTTGGCGAAGCCCCTCCACGAACAGCTTCCTGCGCCGATCGTAGGATTCGATCATCCGCTCCTTCTCTTCCCTGCCGTTCTTCAACGATTCGATCGCCGCGATCTGCCCGAGGATCGGAGCGCACATGACGGTGTATTGATGGATCTTCAGCATCGCGCCGATGAGCTCCCGGTGGCCGCATACGTACCCGACCCGCCAGCCCGTCATCGCGAACGCCTTCGAGAAGCCGCTGACGAGCAGCGTCCGGTCCTTCATTCCGGGAAGCGAGGCGAAGCTGGTCGGCTTCCCCTCGTAAGTAAGCTCCGCATAGATCTCGTCTGCGATGACGATCAGATCGTTCTCCTCTACGAATCTCGAGATCGGAAGCCATTCCTCATAGGTCATCGTCGCGCCGGTCGGATTGTTCGGGTAGCAGAGAATAAGCACTTTCGTCCGAGGCGTCAGCTTGGCTTTTAACGCCTCGACGGTCAGCTTAAAGCCGTCTTTCGCCTCGGTCTCGACGGGAACGGTCACCCCCATGCCCAGAGACGTAATCGGCGAATAGGAGATGTAGCAAGGAACGGGAATCAGAATCTCGTCCCCGGGACAGATCAACGTTCGCAGCGCGAGATCGATCGCCTCGCTGCTTCCGACGGTAACGAGAATCTCTTGTTCCGGCGAATAGCCGACTCCGAACTCTTCGCTCAAATATTCCGCGATCGCCTCTCTCAGCTCCGGCATGCCGGCATTCGAGGTATAGGACGTCCTCCCTTGCTCCAACGCGCGGATGCAAGCCTCCCGGACCGACGCCGGAGTAGCGAAGTCCGGTTCTCCTACGCCGAGAGAGATGACCTCCTTTCTCCCTTCGAGCAGATCAAAGAACTTGCGGATCCCCGACGGAGGAATGTCGCGGACGATCGGATTCATCCGCTCCCGGATCGTCGGATAAGTAAGCTGTTTAGCCATTCGAATTTGCCCCCTTAATCGCTTATGAACCTTAAGAAAAAACAAAAAACCCGTCCCCAAAAAGGGACGAGTCTGCACCCGTGTTACCACCCTAGTTCCGCCCGTTCAAAGGACGGCACTCTCTCGCGTATCCATCAATACGCGTTCCCGTTAACGCTGGAATTGCGTCGGAGCCTACTCGATTCAGCCCGCTTCTCGGAGATGGCTTTCGGTTATCATCCGAACGTCGGCTCTCACCTCGCCCGACTCTCTGGAGGAACAGATGGATAACGTACTCTTTCTCGTCATTGAATTTATCGTTCGTGTATGAAATTAACGCTATTATAGGCACGTTCGCCGTTCGGATGCAAGCACAATTTCGAATTCGACGGCATCCCGTCATTCGGCCGTCATTATTTAATGTATTTAATTAATGCCAATAATTATCGCCATTAATTATTCCCTCTTCAGAAACTCGGCAACCCGTTTCATGTGCTTTTTCCGCAGGGAATAATGTTCGACGAGCCGGCCCGCGACCCTTGTCGAATCCCCGAAGAAGAACCGTTCGTAAAGCGTCTGGCGACCCCCGAACGAGCTGGCGCCGATCTCCCAGGCTAGACGCATAAGCGCGGTTTTGTTCTTCGCGTCCGCGCCGCTCGTTCTCAAGTAAGTCTCCAGCTCAGGCCCGTTCGCCGAGGCGAAATCCTTCTCTCCCGGCAGCATGATCAGCCCGCCGGCTCCGACGAGCTGCAGGATATCGATCATTCGGGGATAAAGCCGAGGATAGAGGAAGTTCGCGGCGTACAGGATGTCCGGGTTCGGAAGCATCGAGCCGAAGCGGTCCTTCTTGGCCGTCGCTTCGGAAGCGATGAGCATCGATTTGAGCGTTTCGACGATCGAGATGACTTCCGCGGATTTCTCCGTCACGTGCGAATAGGCGGATAACCCCATCGTATCGATCAAGCTCTCGAGCACCCCGCTGATGAACTCCGACTTGGCGGTCACCCGGCATAGGATCTGATGAGAAGCATGCGTGTGGAACCGGCTTTCTTGCATCCAGAGGTTCACCATGAACGGATCCCCGCACAGGAAGACCCGATCGGCAGGCACTTGGACATGGTCGAAAATAACGAGAGTATCCATCTCATCCAACGCGGAGCTAAGAGGGTGATCGTAGGCCGAATTCATCGTCGCCCAGTTCTCTCTGCAGACGAACTTCATTCCTTCGAGATTGTTCGGCACGGCGAAGACGAACGCGTATGGATTCTCCGTCGTGGACACGTGAGGTAGCGGTACCGGAAAGACGATAATCTCTTCCGCCGTCACCCCTTGAGTCGTCATGTAGAAAGCTCCGCTGACGACGATGCCTTCCGCGTTCCGTTCGACGACATGCGCGGCCGCGGGGAGCTCCAGAGATTGGAGGAACGAGGAGATGCGCGCCGAAGGAGGCTGAATGAACGCGTGGGACAAGGTGATATCCTGTTCCCTGCAGTATTTCAAGTAGCTTTTCACATTGTCCGCATACTCCGGGTAGTCCTTCTCGAACAATCGGGCCGACGCGCCGAAAGCCATCATCGCGGTGTTCATGTAATCGGGAGATCGGCCCAGGAAGCCATGATGCTTCTCGGCCCAAAGCTGCATCATCCCCCTTCTCCTCGCCAGGTCCCGTTTCGTTCTCGGCTGCAGATAGGACAAGCCGATCGGCTCACCCGTCTCCGGGCAGGAATAAGTAAGCTTGCTCCGGTATTCCTCATGTACCTGCATATCGTAGAGCGACGCTTGCGTTCTCATCAGGCCATGAAAAGCGGGATGCTCGGACAGTCTCCCCGACAGTCGCTCGCCTTGCAGCCAAACCTCGGGATTCGCCTGGTCAATGCGAGCCAAATACTTCTCTCCCGTCTTGATCCCCATAATCCCGTCCACCCCATTCGCCCGTTCATTCTTCTCATTGTATGAACGGAACGAGGCCAAGGAATCTCCTCCCGACAAAAAAACCGGAGCCGATCCCTAGAGACGATAAGTCTCCCAGGATAGCCCCGATTTTATTTGTGCTTCAGATGCTGCAGCGTCACGTGGAAGATCTGCTCGATGTGCGAATCGTCCAGCGAATAATAGACCGTTTTGCCGACCTTGCGTCTCTTGACCATTCGCACGTTGCGAAGGTAGCGAAGCTGATGCGAGACGGCCGACTGCCCCATCTCCAGCAGTTCCGCGAGATCGTGAACGCACAGCTCCCTCTCAAGAAGCGCGCCGATGAGCTTTACTCTCGTCGGATCGCTAAGAGCCTTGAACCATTCCGCCATCTCGATGACGGAAGATTCGTCGAGCAGCTGCTCCCGCACCGCGCCCAGATCCGGCTGCGTCCCGACGCAGGCGTCTTCGCACTCCTCCAGGATCGACGGTTCCATGTCAGATGCCCCTTTCGCGTTGAACACTAGGATTGACGTCATTATAGCAAATCCGGCCGCGAAGGGGGAAGCCGAAGCTCGTACTTGCAGAATTCGCTTCCGGCCGCGTCCGAGATGCCGCAATGCGCGAAGCCCAAACGGGAATAAAAATCGTTCAGGGTCGGATTATCCGCTATGCAGTCCAGCCTCACCCGATCTTGACCCTCGAAGCGAATGCCGTTCTTCACCCATTCCATGATATCGCGCCCAAGCCGCTTGCCCCGGAAGAGCCTGGAGACGGCGAGCCGGTGAACGTATACCGCTCCCTCATGGCCCTCCTCCCCCCACAGCTCCCGGTCCCAGTCGCTCGGCTGCCGAAGCAGCATGACCATTCCCGCGAGATGCCCTTCCTCCTCGAATACGAACACATCGCCTCTTCGAACGGCATCCGAAGTGCGATGGGAATCGTTCCCTTCGAGCAGTCCGCTCCATTGCGCGGAACCCGTGCTGCGAAGCCAAGTCGCCGTCTGAACGAGCAGCTCCATGACCGCTTCGGCATCCTCCGGCAACGCTTGTCTGGCGGTCGTTTCGTCGTTCGCCTTATTCGATAGCAATTCATAATCGGTCATGATGAATGTCATCGGGGCCCCATCCAACCGCACGGTCTGCTCAACGCTAATTGGACTGAGCCCCTTCCTCCTCCGGTTCGATATGAATGAACACATGCGCCACGTCGTGCTCTGCGTTCATTCGCTTCTCGATTTCTTCCGTAATGTCGTGGCTTTCGGCCACGTTCATGCTGGACGCCACCTCGACCGTCACGTCGAGAAGAACGTTGTTGCCGTGAATTCGGGCTTTCAGGTCCTTTACGCCCCCGACGCCGGGCGTATTCTCGATCGTGCTGCGGAACTCCTTCAGCGTCCGGTCGTCGAAGCCGTCCGTCAGCGCATGCGTCGCGTCGCGGAAAATATCGACGGCCGTCTTGCAGATAAGGACGCCGACCGCGAACGCGGCGACCGGGTCCAGCCAGGCCAGCCCTAGCTTGGCGCCGATGATGCCGACGAAGGCGCCGAGGCTGACGAGCGCGTCGGAACGATTGTCCTGGGCCGTCGCCATTATCGCGTTGCTGCCTATCCTCTTCGCCAATCGCAAATTATAGCCGTAGACGACGAACATGACGATCGAACAGAACAACGCGGTCCAAGCGGTCAGGTATTCCGGCTCATCGTACGTGCCCGCGGCGAAATTCGTCACCGCTTGATAGAGGACTTGAAGTCCCACGACGATCATGATAAACGAAGCGATTAGAGCGGCCACCGTCTCCGCGCGGAAATGGCCGTACCGGTGATCGCGGTCCGGCGGCTTCCTGGAGATGCGCAGCCCGATCAACACCGCCGCGGAAGCGACGATGTCGGTGGAATTGTTCAGGCCGTCCGCGCTTAGCGCTTCGGAATGGTAGGCGTATCCGATAATGATTTTCAAGCAGGCAAGAACGATATAGACGCCGATGCTGAGCATGGCTCCTCTTTCGCCCTGTTTGATTTTCTCGTAAGCTTCCAAAAGTCTGCTCCTCCGGGCGTTGGAACGATTGAACGATGCGCGAATAGATAAACAGTGTTGCCGCTTATCAGCGGTTCTATCCGCCCGGAATCGGCTTTATTCGCTGCCGGAGAACAGCCTCAGCAGCTCCGGAGAGATTTGAAGCGGAGCCGCTTGCCCTAGAAGCTGACCTAGCTTCAGCTCCAGCTCGTCTTCCCTCTCCGACTTGATCTGGCTGATCTCGTCCTGCAGCCTCTCCATCTTCTTATCCAGATAGAACGCGGCTTCGGCGGCTTCCTTCAGCTCTTCCGTCAAGCGGCTCGGAACCGTCTCCTCGTACTTGTAATAGATCTTGTGCTCCAGGCTCGCCCAGAAATCCATCGCGATCGTGCGGATCTGAATCTCGACGCACACCTGCTCCTCCCGGTCCGACATGAATACCGGGACCCCGACGAGCAGATGGAGACTGCGGTATCCGTTGCCTTTCGGCCGTTCGATGTAATCCTTCTCCTCGATCAGGGTCAGATCGCTCTGCGACAGGAGCATGTCCCGAATGCGGTAAATGTCCGAGATGAACGAACACGTAATGCGAAGCCCTGCGATGTCCTTGATGTTCCGGCGGATCTCCGGCAGGCTGAACATGCAGTTTTTGCGTCGGATTTTGTTCAGGATGCTCTCCGGGGACTTCAGTCTCGACTTCGTATGTTCGATCGGATTGTAATCGTGCAGCAGCTGGAATTCCTCCTGAAGGATCTCTACCTTCGTCTCCAGCTCGGCGAGTGCGAATTTGTATAGCATCATGAAGCGAGTGATTTCGTCTCTGAATTGCTTAAGCTGCGCTACCGGGAATGTATTCATCCAATCTCTCCGTTCGTTGCTGTTTAACGGGCTCTAAGCTCCCATGCCAATCCCTTATATTGTATTGGAATCGGAAGCCAAGAACAAATCGGCACGAACGGCGGGTCGAGACTATCATGTTCCTGCGCCGTCCCAACCATAACGCGTTGTACGCTTCCCTGATCCTACTGCTCAAGCCGAAGCTCAACCCCGGCCGGAAGAAGCTCCTGCACCACCGATCGCAGCTCCTCGGATTCCGTAAGCCTTTCATCCAGAAGCGCGACGATTCCGCGGTCCTCGCGGGTGCGGATGAGGCGTCCGACGCCTTGGCGCAGTCTCAGCTGCATGTAAGGCAGGTCCACTTCGGCGTACGGGTTGCCGGAGGCGTTCCTTCGGGCTTCGAATACCGGATCGTTCGGAGGCCAAGGCAGCGTCCAGACGATCACGTTCGACAGGGAAGGCCCCGGGATGTCCAATCCCTCCCATAGGGTAACGGCCGCCAGCACGCTTCGTTCGTCATTCTGGAAGCTGGAGATGAGGTCGCTGATCTCCCTCTCTCCTTCGAAGTAGAACGGATAGTCGACGTAACGCCTAGCTTCCTCGCCGGCCCTCTTGAACCGTCCCAGCTCTTCCTTCGACGGGAAGAGCAGCAGCGCCCTTCCGTCGGTGCGGCGGATAAGCTCCATCGCCTTGCGGGTTTTCTCGTCGAGCGACGGCTTGCCCGCCCACCGGACGGCAAGGGCCTCCATCTTTTCTTCGTACTCGTAAGGGGAATCGACGCGGAACGACAGGTACTTGTCGATGCCCAGGCTGTCCGCCACGTAGTCGAAGGAACCCCCTGCCGACAGCGTCGCGGACGAGAAGACGACGGGCATTCTCTGCGAGAATACTCTCTCGCGAAGAACCTCCTTCACCGCTCTCGGCATGATAACCAGCGTGAGCCCTTCCGCGCTGTCCTGCGCCCAGCAGATCGGCGGCTCGCTTCGCGCGAAGAGGACGAGAGCCCGCTGCATCATCTCCAGATGCTCTTCGACGATCTTGAGATGATAGTCGTTCAGCGTGTACAGCTCGCTCTCGAAGACGAGCTCTTCTTCCACCCGGTCCAGCGCCTTGCGGAACAGCCCGATCTCCTTAAGCAGAGCGTCGTCGACCGGGATTCGGAGGCGATCCGAGCCGGCGATCTCAACGCTCGTCTTCTCCAGCAGATGGAATAGGGCGTCGCTTCGCTGCAGCGCGTCCTCGATGCTCAGAGCGAGCGATTCGCGCACTTCGCCTTCGAGCATCCGAGTGATCAACGCTTCGAAGACGGAATGCTTCAAGCGGTACGTGAGCGCTTTCTGCGCCGCGGCTTCCAGAAGATGACCCTCGTCGAATACGACCGCGCTATGCTCCGGAAGAAGCGGCAGCTGGCCTTCCCGCTTGCGGCTCTCGTAGGTCCATACGTGCTCCATATAGAAGTCGTGCGAGCAGACGATCAGGTCGGCGGAACCGCGATAATGGTCGCGCGACAGCGTCTGTCCGCAGCGATGGCGACGGTCGCAGACGAAGCAATCCTGGAACGGGTCCCAATTGATCCGCTCCCATTGCTCATCGTTCAGATGAGGGAATTGCTTGCGGTCCCCGTACGCGTGGAAGGATTGCATCGCGGCGCTTCGGTAGACGAAGCCCGGCAGCTCCGCGGCGACGCTCTCGAACAGCTCGGCCTCCGCGTCCTTCTCCCTGGCCTGGTCCAGCTTCACCAGGCAGAGGTACTTGTCCGGCGACTTGCCCAGTCTCGCGTCGATCGCCAGATCCAAGTGCTTCGCCAGCTTGGCCAGATCCCCCTCCGGTTTCGCGAGCTGTTCGATGAGAGATTCGTCGGCGCAGGCGATGATGACCGGTTTCCCGGTGTAACGGGCGTAGCAGATCGAGTAAAGCAGGTAGACGAGGGTTTTGCCGGTGCCTACCCCCGCTTCGGCGAAGATGGTCGCCTTGTCCGCGAACGCTCTCTCCAGCTGATAAGCCATGTAGATCTGCTCGTCGCGAACCTCGAATCCGGCTTCCGGCAAAATGTCGTAAAAAACGTCGGCTACCCATTCCCCCACCTGCTGAAGGAACGGCTTCGACTTCTCGTATTCAAAAGGATATCGATTCAATGTGTTCATGCCTCCGTACGTTAGATGCCTGAGCCATTATCCGACGTTAATCGATCCGAGTCAAGCTTCTACCGGGAAGAAAGTGTCGGGACGATTGACCGGATGGCGGGCGGCTCGCATACAATAACCCAGATAATCTCACAGGAGGGATTGCCCGCCATGCTAACGCCGTTCGCGAATCAGGGCCAGCAACAGCAGCCGTCCGGCAGCGCAGTGACCGTGCAACAGAAAGCGATGTATTTCATGGGCAGGCCCGTCGGGGTGTCCCTCCGGAACGGCCAAGGCGCCTCCGGAATTCTTTGCAACGTCAACAACGGCCAGCTTTACCTGCTGCAGTATTTGTATCAGACGCAATTCGCTACCTTCCATTATCCATTATCGGAAGTGTCCGACGTGATCCCTTATCCGGCTTGCGGATAATCTCGTTGCCAGACTTTCATCCGTCTCCCGTCCTTTCGTCGGCCGAGACGGATCTTTTTTATGAAATCTTGTAAAATGAGGATATATCGGCGCTAAGGAGGTCTTGTGCGGATCATGCGAATGCGAATGCGAATTTCTCTTACGGGAGTGGCCGCTTCCGCAAGCAGCCTGGCCCTGTGCGTTATTTTTCTGTTCTGGAATCCGTACGCCGAACTGAAAGCCAGCCCTAGCACGGTTCTCATCGTCTCGCTTATGCTGATTGGTTCCGCGATCCTCGGTCTCTTGAGCTCGTGGCTCCGCAATCGCCTACTGATGTTTATCTCGTTCGCATGGTCGCTTCCGTACGGACTTTACCTTGCCATAGCTTCTGTTCCGAGCGTTTTTAACCTCTTCGCTCTAGTTCTGATTCTATATTTTATTTCCGCTCTTACTATGGATATAAATAAGAGCCGCTCGCCCGAGTCGTGCTGACCATTGCGAACGGCCCTTTTTATACGAGGTTCCGCTATTGCGGTTATGGAATTCGAAGCACGAAGGGAACGGTCATGAGTTCCCCGCCCCGTTGGAACTGCCCCCATATTTTGTACATGCCGCTCTTGGGAAAAGTCGCCGAGAACACCGCCTGAGGACCGGCCGTCTTCTCGTTCATCGGATGGACGTGAAGGTACGTCCCCGCTCCTTCGCCGATCGCGATCACATGGCCGACGGCCCCCAAGTACGGCTCCAGATCGCGAACGGGATTGCCCGATTTCTTGTCCCGGAACGTGTACGTTAAGGTCGTAGGCATTCCGGCCATCAAATGTCCCGCACTCAGCGTAATCTCGACCCCGTTCATAGATTCCGACAGCGAACGGCTTGGCGACAGCTCCGCCGCCGTCTCTTCTGCCCCTCCGTCCACTTCGACCTCCGCGGTTCGGATCAGCTCGCGATGGCCAGCGGGCATGAAATCCGCATACAGCTTATACTTCCCGCCCGTCGGAAACGAGAGGGCGATCCGAAAGACTCCCTCTCCCTCGTATTCGGGGTGCAAGTGCCGGAATTGCTCCAAATCCTCGCTTACCGCGATCAGATGCATAAGCTTCTCGTGATTGGCTTGAAGATCGTCGATCGGCTTCCCGCTTCGATCCTTTAATCGAATGACAAGCTCGGCAGGGCGTTCCGCGCTCGGCGTTCCTTCGGTCCAAGTCCAGGAAGCGAGCATCCCTTTCTCTTCCTCCGTCTCCAAACTCGCGGACGGATGCGCATGTACGCCGGATCCCGGCATCGGATCGAATCCGGCCACGCTCGCTGCGCCAAGATCGTCCCCGCTTCCAAAATTCGCGAGCAAGGCGGCTCCCGAGAACAGGAGCGTTGCCGCTGCGTTAAGCCATTTCATTCGGTCGATTTCCCCTTTCGAGCTTTTTTACTTATCGATAAAGCTCTAGTATATCCAGGTATCTCCAGGGTAAACCGAAGATGAAGGTTCGCCGTACGCAAAACGACGGTACCCGGAAGCATCCGGATACCGTCATTGCTCTGTTCCTTATTACGCTTGAGGCTGTTCGCTTTCGGCTTTCTCCTGCTCCTCCAGAATCCGGTAGAGGCCGTCGATGATCAGGTCGGACGGATCGCGATTCATCAGGAAGTGGGCAAGCAGCAGATGAAGAGGCATCGCGACGACGTTGTTGCCGTCCTTGTACCTCGGGAAGCCGGCTTCCAGCACCGGACCGTGCTCCGGGTGAATGTCCAGTCCGGAATAAATCTCGTCCGGATCGAACTCTTCCTTGATCGCGCCGAAGCAACCGGGCAGAATCTTGCCGTCCATCAAAGCTTTGGCTTCGTCTTCGTTCTGCGGAGGACGGGGCAGCAGGACGCTTTCCGGAGACTTCATGAGATCCACGAAGAAAGAGGACATCCATAACGCCGGGTTCGGGCGCGTCTGGAAGGTGGTCAACAGCTCGCGCAGGAAAAATCCGCAAACGTAAGCGTTCCCATTCTCCTTCGTAACGCGGAACGTGAACATCGGACCGTACACGTTGTGCTGAGTCGCCTGGCCGTCGACCTTGCAATCTTCGAATTGGGACTGCAGGGCCACGATTCCGTTATGATGAAGGGCGTTCACGAGCTCCTTCAATTGTTCTTTGGCTTTCTCCGCTTCTTCTTGTTCTTTCACATTGTCTTGGCTTGTCGTCATGAATAGCACCTTCCTTAGCCCTATCATACCATTGGATGGGCTAAGGAGGAAGAGAAAGGGACGCGGATCGGCAAAATTCCAGCATCCACCTGCGGAATGGATTCCCCTACAGCCCCTTCCTCCGCCGCCGAACGTCTCTTAGTTATCCGAATCCATTTTGCTCAGCACGATAACCGCGTTATGCCCGCCGAAGCCGAACGAGTTAGACATCCCGATCCGAAGCTTCGCTTCCCTCGCGACATTCGGCACATAGTCCAGATCGCATTCGGGATCGGGGTTCTCGAGGTTGATCGTCGGAGGGATCACGCCGTCCTGCAGGCTCTTCGCCAGAGCGATCGCTTCAACGCCTCCCGAAGCTCCGAGCAGATGGCCGAGCATCGATTTGTTCGCCGTAACCGGGACCCGGCCGGATCGCTCCCCGAACAGCCGCTTGATGGCCAGCGTCTCCGAACGGTCCCCGAGCTGCGTGCTCGTGGCATGCGCGCTGATGACGTCGACGTCCTTCGCCTCGATTCCCGCTTCGGCCAGCGCGGATCGCATCGCCAGATAGGCGCCGTAGCCTTCCGGATGGGTCGCCACCATATGATAGGCGTCGGAGCTGGCGCCGTAACCGATCACCTCCGCATAAATGCGGGCTCCGCGCTTGCGGGCGTGGGTCAGCGACTCCAGGATCAAGATTCCCGCGCCTTCGGCCATCACGAAGCCGTCGCGGTTAGCGTCGAAGGGACGGCTCGCCTTCGCCGGCTCTTCGTTGCGAGTCGACAACGAAGTCGCGTTGCCGAAGCTCGCCAGCGAGATCGGCGTAATCGCCGCTTCGGCCCCGCCCGCGAACGCGATGTCGGATATCCCGAGACGGATGAGACGGAACGCCTCGCCGATCGACGTATTGCCGATCGAACAGGCCGTGACGGGCGACATGGACGGACCCATCGCCCCGAACCGAATGCTGATCGAAGCCGCGGCCATATTCGAGATCATCATCGGGACGAGCAGCGGGCTGACCCGATCCGGCCCGCGCTCTCTAAGCACGGTCTCCTGCTCGTGCAGGGTGCGGATGCCTCCCGTTCCGGAACCGACGTAGACGGCCAGCCTCTCGAGATCCGTCTTCTCCGCTTCCAGCCCGGAGTCGTCCCAGGCCATCTGCGCCGCGGCAAGCGCGAATTGGGTGAACCGATCCATTCTTCTCGCTTCTCGCTTCCCGAATAAGCCTTCGGCGTCGAAGTCGCGAACGGTGCCTGCGATTCTCGTCTTGAATTCGCTCGCGTCGAAATCCTCTATCTCCCGAATGCCCGATTCCCCCGCGACCATTCGCTTCCACATGGAATCCGCATCGTTGCCCAGCGGGGATATCGCTCCCAATCCCGTAATGACGACTCGTTCCATCGTTTAGTACCTCCTCTTAATAGCTGACTATGAATATAGCATGGCATAGAGGATATCCTATTACAAGTTGTCATTTATCCTAGTATAATTAACACCAGGCAACACTTTGGGTGAACCCCGTAACCGTTAAAGGAGACAACAACGATGAATCGATCCGCCCGATTACAGGCTTTGTCCGCCTTTCTCCAAACGCAACGCGCCAAGCTAAAGCCCTCGGACGTGGGGCTGCCCGAAGGAGGGCGCCGACGCACTCCGGGCCTTCGCCGGGAAGAAGTGGCACAGCTCGCCGGCGTGAGCGCGACCTGGTATACGTGGCTGGAGCAAGGCCGGGATATTCAAGTATCCGCGGCCGTTCTCGAATCCATCGCGGGCGCGCTGAAGCTTACGAACGACGAACGCAAGTATTTGCATTCGCTGGCGATGGAGTCCGGAGGCTTCGCGGCCCCTCGGCCGTTGGAACCTACGCGCATCGATGCTTCCCTGCGCCATATCCTGAAGGAGCTCTCCTCCTGCCCCGCGATCGTCTCGGACCGGCACTTCCAGATCGTCGGCTGGAATGAAGCGGCTTCGCATATTTTCCTGGATTTCGAGCTCCTTCCGCCCGAGAAGCGCAACCTGATCCGGCTTCTGTTCGAGCGCCGGGAATTCCGGAGGCTTGCGGTCAACTGGGAGCGATTCGTCAGCGACTTCCTCTCGATCTTCCGTTCGTATTACGGCGAATACGTGGACGACGAATGGTACGGGCGGTTTCTCGACGAGATGCGCGAGCTCGACCCCGACTTCAACCGGCTGTGGGAAGAGAGCAAGGTGAGCTCGGCGCCCGAGATGGTCATCGAGTTCCGGCACGCCAAGGCCGGCAAGATGCAATTCCATCTCACCTCGCTTACCGTGCATGGCAGCTCGGATCTGCGGTGCAGCGTCTATACTCCCGATTCCAACACCCGTACCGAGGAGAAGCTGAGCAAATTAATGGCGCAATCCCAAATCCGGTCCTGATCGCGTAAAAAAAGCCGTCCCTAAGTCAATTGGATGACTTATGGGACAGCCTCGTGTTCGTTGCAAACCCGCCGGTTTACTCTTCTTAAGGTCGAAATATCATACATATCCGGCCAAATACGCCTAATCGCCCTTCGTGCCCGGTTTCACTTGATGCCGCTCATCTTGATGCCCTCCACCAAATAGCGCTGCGCGATGAAGAATAAGACGAAAGTCGGGATCGCGGCGATAACCGCGGCGGCCAGCACGATATTCCACGGCGTAAAGTAACCCCCGCCCGCGAGGTGCGCCAGCTCTTGCTGAACGACCCACAGCTTCTCGTCCTGCGTAATAATGAGAGGCCATAAATAGGAATTCCAATTGGCAAGGAAAAATCCGATTGTCAGCGGAACGATAATAGGCACGGACAAAGGAAACGCGATTCGAAAGAACGTGCCGGCCAAGCTGAGCCCCTCCATGTAAGCCGCTTCCTCCAGCTCCTTCGGAAAATCGCGGTAAAACTGCCGGAACAGGAAAATGCCGTAAGCATTGAATATGGAGGGCACGATCAGCCCCCAATAGGAATTGGCCATCCCCAACTCCTTCGTTATGAGATACAAAGGAAGCAGGATGATCGAGAACGGTACCATCATCGTGCTGAGCATCCAGGCGAAGACGAACCTCCGGCCGGGAAACCTCAGACGGGCTAACGCATAACCGGACATGGCATGGAAAACCATGGCGACGACGGTAACCGTGACGGAGACGAACAGCGAATTCGCGATGGAGCGGGGAAGCCCCGAGTCCGACCATGCCTCCGCGAAGTTGGAGAAGCGGAATTCGACCGGCAGCAGCTGGAAGGCGAACACCGTCGTCTCCGAGCGCATAGAGCTAATTATCATCATGTATATCGGAAAAATCATGCCGAAGCCGAGCGCGAGCGCGACGGCCGGCATAACGATTCGGTTGGATACTTTCACGGTTTCACCCCACAGGCCGAAGCTTCTCTCAGTTCCGGTTGGAGAACAGCTTCAATTGGACTAACGATAATCCGAATATGATCAGGAACAGCACGAAGGCGAGCGACGCGGCATAGCCCATGTTAAGCAATTCGAATCCTTGCTTGAATATATACAATACGCTCACTTCCATCGCGTTGGCGGGTCCGCCTTTGGTCATCACGAGAATCTGATCGAGAGCCTGGAAGGATCCGATCGTCGTCACGATCAAGATGAAGGTGCTCGTTTCTCGGAGCAGGGGCAAGGTGATAAAGCGGAACGATTTCCACCCGGTCGCCCCGTCCATCCCCGCCGCCTCGTAATAATCCCGGGGAATCTCCTTGATGGCGGACAGGAAGATGATCATGTTATATCCGATATTGATCCATAGAATAACCCCGATGATGCTTAGCATCGCTTGCGAAGTAGAGCCTAGGAATGGCTGCGGGCCGATTCCTATCAGGCCTAGCAAACGGTTGATTACCCCGTTCCGCGGGTCCAACATGAACATGCCGATAACCGCCGAGGTGACGGAGGTGACGGCGAACGGAAGCAGGAACAGCGTGCGGGCGACTCCTTTCGTCCTTCCCCGCAGCGCGTTCATGAGCAAGGCCGAGAGCAAAGACAAAACGAACAGTAACGGAACGTAGATGACGCTGAACGTGAGCGTGATCCGGATCGAACTCCACCACTGGTCGTCATGAAGAAGCTTTCGATAATTATCGAGTCCCGAGAACGCCTTCGGGTTAAGCGCGTTCCAATCGTGGAGACTGACATATAACGCGTAAACGATCGGTACGAACACGAACACGAACAAACCGATCAGATTGGGAAGCAAAAATCCGTATGCCGTAACCCATTCATTCCTCGTTCTCGCGCTGATTCGTTTCGGAGTCAACGTACTCCCTCCCATCGGCGGGATGGGAATGGAAGGCCGGCTTTCGCAAGCTCCAGCCCCGGGTTCCCGCCGTTTTTCTTATTTGTTGGCCGTCTTCAACGCCTCGTTGATCTTGGCATCCGCTTCCTCGGCCGCTTTGGCTCCGTCGTACTTGCCGAACATCACGTTCTGAATCGCGTCGCCGACAACGTCGAGAACCTCGGAAGGGTACCGCGGCTCCGGAATGGCCGAGTCGTAAATTTGCTCCGTGAACACTTTGCGCATTCCTTGGTTATAAATCGCCTTGCCTTGCTCGACGACGGATTTGCGCGGGGAGTAAGCGAACTTCACCTCGGTGCACCACTTCAGGGCGCGAGCCGGATCCTCCGCGAACGCCCACATGACGAACTTCGCCGCTTCCTCCGCATGGGCGCTCTTGCCGTTGACCGCGAACTTCCAGCCGCCGGCGTCCGTCGCCGCTTGACCGCCTTCCGGAATCGGCAGCGGCGCTACGTTAATCGGCACGTCGCCGAAAACTTCTTCCGCCCGGGTGATGGCCCACGTTCCGGCAATTTGCATGGCCGCTCCTTTGCTGCCGAGGTTATCGATCTCCGTCGGGCCGTTCTGCAGCTTCGTCGGAGACAGGCCTTCCTTGAAGAATCTCCCCCAGTAGTCCAGCGCCTTGGCGGTCTCCGGCGAATGGAAGGTGGACTGCGTTCCGTCGGCGTTCAGCACGTTGCCGCCTTGCTGCCACAGGAACGGATACCATACAAAGTTGAGATACGCCCCTTTGTCCGGAGGAATAACCAGCCCGGCCACCTTGTTCGTAGTCAGCTTCTTGGCGGCCTCGTACAGCTCATCCCATGTCTTCGGCACATCGACGCCGGCGTTCTTCAGCATGACTTCGTTGTAGTAAAGCCCGAGCAGCTCCAGCTCGTATGGGAGCGCCATGATCTTGCCGTCGACCGTGACCGCGTCGAGGGAAGCCGGGAGGAAGTCTTCTTTCGCTCCTTCGGGGAAATAAGGCGTCAAATCCGCCATCAGTCCGGACTTGGCGAACTTCATGAAGTCGCCGGGGCTGATCATGTAGATGTCGGGTCCGTCTCCGGAGGCGAAACCCGTCGGGAGCTTGGTCGACGTGTAATCCGTTTGGTTGTAAGTCGAATATTCGATCTCCACGTCGTCCTGGCTCTTGTTGTACTCGTCTACGAGCCCTTTGAAGAATTCTTCCTCTTTCTCGGTATGGAAGTCCCAGAACTTCAGCTTCACTTTCTTACCGCCGTTCTCCGAACCGGAAGCCTGCGCGGATGCCGATTCGTTCTTGCCGCCATTGCCGCCGTCGTTCGAGTTGCCGCACGCCATTTGCAGCATGAGCGCCAACGAGACCGCCGCGATCCCAATCCCCTTCCAAGTTTTGCCCATCGTCTGTAACCCCTTTCAAAATGAATTCGACCCAAGTGTAATCCACTTGGGCCGATCTCCATAACGGGAAATATTTACGATGGGTGGACGATTTCAAGGCTGCGCCAGCGCGTTCCCGATCGCCTTGTCCGCTTTGCTAACAATCGCTTCAGGAGCGATGTCGCCGAACAGCATCTCCTGGATCGTATCGGAGAAGATCCGGTTGATCTCCTCCGGAAGCTGAGGCTCCTCCCGTTCCGTTCCGAAGACTCGGTCGGTAAACACCACGCGGAGCCCCTTGCGGTAATTTTGGATGCCTGCCTCCATCACCGACTTACGAGGAGGATAGGCGAACTTGACGTCGCTAACCCACTTGAGGGGAATGCCCGGATCGCCGGCGAACGCCCACATGACGAACTTCGCGGCTTCCTCCGCATGCTCGCTCTGTCGGTTCGCGGCCATTTTCCATCCTCCGGCAATGGTCGCCGGCTGTCCTCCTTCCGGAACGGGAAGAGGCACGACGCCGATCGGCTGATCGGCGAATTCCGTCTCGAGCATGCGAATGTTCCACGTCCCGCTGACTTGCATCGCCGTCTCTCCGTTCGCCAGAATGCCGATGTCCGTCGTCGGGCGCGAAGGACGGAGATTGAGCAGTCCCCGCTCTACCATGTCGCGGAAGAAGCCGTACATCTTGACCGCCTGCGACCCGGATAGCGCCGATCGGCTGCCGTCTTCGGCCAGCAGATTGCCTCCTGTCTGCCATAGGAACGGAAGCCATGAGAAATTTTTGAACACCCCGTCGTACGTCTCGATGGTCAATCCGCTGATATCGGGGGTTCGAAGCAGCTCCGCGTCCCGCATCATCTCTTCCCAAGTCTCGGGCGGATCTAGGCGATGTTGGCTGAACATTCGTTCGTTGTAAAACAGACCGAGCAGCTCCATCTCGAACGGGACTGCATAAATTTCTTGGTCAACCGTCACGTTATCCAGCGCCGCCGGATAGAAATCGTCCCGAATCTTCGCCGTAAATAAGTCCGTTAACGGATACAGGAAGCCCGCATCCGCGAATCTTCTTATCGTAGCGGAAGAGACGAAGAACAAATCCGGCCCCTGTCCGGAAGCGAACGAGGACAGCAGACGAGTGCTGGAGAAGTAGTCGTCGCTGGACACGTATTCGATCCGGATCTCGATGTTCGGATGGTCCTTCTCGTACTGCTGAGCCAGCCAAGTCCAGAAATGGTATTCCATCGCTTGGTGGAACGTCCACAGCCGCAAGACGATCTTGCCGCCATCGGCCTTCGTATTCGGCGCTTCAAGCAGCTTGGAGACATCCGGACCGACGGACTTGGTCACGGCGCTGCCGCAGCCCGCCGTAACCAGCATGAACCCGGCGAGGAGGAGCGCCAACGCTTTTATTGCCCTTTTCACCCGTCTCCCTCCTCCTTTCGATAGAAGAACTGCCGGTATTCGGCCGGCGTCGCTCCGACATGCCGCTTGAACAGCCTGGAGAAGTATTTGACATCCTGGTAGCCGACCAACCGGCTGATCTCGTACAGGCGCAGCTCCGCATCCGTCATCAGCGCCTTGGCCTTCTCGATTCGCAGCCGCGTTAAATACTCGACGAAGTTATCTCCCGTCTCCTGCTTGAAGAAAGTGCTGAAATAGCTGCTGCTCATGCCGGCTTGATGAGCGACCTCCTCCAGCGAGATGTCCCTGGCATACTGTCCGCGGATGAACTCGATCGCCTTCTCGATCGTTCGGTTGTTCCTCTGCTTCCGTCTCCATTCCAAGGCTTCGGCGATGGCGACGAACCATTCCGTCATGAAGAGCCTGTACTCTTCCACGGAGAATTCCCTTCGGAACAGCTCCTGAGGACGGATTATTCCCTTATTCGCCGCGTCATCGATCCGGTTCTCGTAAACGATGCGGTAAACGGAAGAAAGCAGTTGAAGTGCGAACCGTTGGAAAATAGGGTAGGACTGCTTCACGCTCGCGACTTCGAGAAGAAACCGCTCCAATCCCTCCAGCGCCTTGTCCGGATCTCCGGCGCGCAATTCCCGGCAGATCGCTTCGTCCAGCTCTACCGGATAACCGAGCGCTTCGCGGGCGATATTCGCGCCGTCCTCGTAGAGACTGGCGATGCCTTCGCCGCGAATCCACTTGTCCCGAAGCGCCTCCGATGCTTGTCGGAACAAGGCAGGAAGTTCCCGGAAATCCTTCGTCGTTCCGCTCAGTCCGATCGAGATCGAGATTTTCACCCATTTGCCTACTTTCTCGATCAATATGCGGGCCGCATCCGGGTTTAGCGCCTTCCCGACGGTCAGATACAAGATCCGGGGACCGCTCGCGAATAAAGGCAGCAGCTCGGACTCCCGACTCTCGGCCGCCAATTCCTGAATGACGTTGCGGACCGCGAACGCGACCAGTTGCTTGTCTCCCCACTGATCTTCCCCGATCAACTCCTCGTATCGGTCGATCTCGACGGCCAACAGTTGAAGCTCCTCCGCTTCGGCCGGCAGCAGCGACTTCAGCTTGTCCTCGTAGCTCCGGGCATCCTCCTCTTCGAGCAGCCAATCCTTCCACCACTTGGAATAATTCAGGGAGTCCCGAGCCGGCTTCGCCGATGCTTCATCCGCTCCCCGCCGTTCCTTCACGCGCTGCAGCAGGCTCTTGATCTCCGGAGGCTTGACCGGCTTGAGCAGGTAGTCGAACGCTCCGAACTTGACGGCTGTCTGCGCGTATTCGAAGTAACCGTAACCCGACAGTATGACGACGCGAACCGGATACTCCTTCAAAGCGCTGAGCAGATCCAATCCGTTCATCTTGGGCATTCGGATGTCGGTGATGACGAGATCGGGCATCTCCTTACGGACAAGGTCCAACGCCTCCATTCCGTTCTTGGCCTCTCCGGCCACGCTCCATTCCGGATCCAGCTTGGGAATGAGAGAAGTCAGGCCTCTGCGAATTCTCGGCTCGTCGTCCACGATGATCGCTCGATACATAGGTTTACCTCCGGTGATAGTTGCCTGATTAGGTCGGTGTCTCGTTCGATCAAGACAGCCTGGGCAGAACGATCTCGACGACGGTTCCTTCCTCGGGAGAAGAGCGGATCGATACGCCGTATTCGGCTCCGAACTCCAGCTTCAGCCGATCGTCCAGATTGTAGATGCCGATCCCTTTGCTTCTCCGGAGCATGATCTGTTGAAGCTCCTCCTGCGGAATCCCGTTACCGTTATCGGCGATCACGACCCGAATGCCGCCGGTGGACTTGTCCTCCGAGATCGATACGGCGATCTGGCCCCCCTCCTCGACGTTCTCCATCCCGTGCAGGATGGCGTTCTCGAGATAGGGCTGGAGGAATAGTCTCGGGACTCTTAAAGAGAGCAGCGACGGGTCGGTATCGAACGTGATCCCGAATCGGTCCTCGAACCTCATTTTCTGCAGATACGCATAGTCGTTAGCCCACTTCAGCTCTTCCTCGAGCTTGACCCATGGTCCGCCGGAGCGTATCGCATACCGCATGATGTCGCTTAAAGCGGCGATCATCTCGCTGATGTCCGTCTGCTCCCGCTCGATGGCCATCCAATTGATCGTGTCGAGCGAATTGTAGACGAAATGCGGATTGATCTGCGCCTGCAAAGCCCGAATCTCCGCCTCCTTCTCCTTGCCCGAGACGATGCGAACCTCCTGAATGAGATCCGCGATGCGGCCTCGCATGCCATTATAGGCGGCTTGCAGCAGTCCGATCTCGTCGGCCGAAGTCGTTTGCAGTTGGATATCCATATTATCCTTATGGATCTGCTTCATCGCCCGCGCCATCTGCCGGACCGGCCTCGTGATATAGCGGGAGGTCAACCAGGCTAGCAACAGGAAGGAGCCGCCGAACGCGATTAGCGTAACCAGAAGAAACTGCCGAAGATCGCGGGACTGCGCGGTCATGTCCGATTGAGGAATAAGCGATAGATAGAGCCAGTTATTGTAAGACGACTGGACGTAGCCGACCCGATAAAGCTCGCCGTTCAGCTCCTGGTTTGTAAACGGTTCCATATATTCAAGCAATTCGCGGTAGAACGGAATGTCCGAGAGCTTCACTCCGTAAGCTTCGGGATTGCGGCTCCACAGGAGATGGCCCATACCGTCCGCCAGCAGCAGAATTCCGTTCGGGCTAACGTTCACTTCCTTTACGAGCCGGTCCAACGCCGAAATTTTCACGTTCATATAGATCGAGCCGAGCGTCTGCATGGACTCGGTCACGTCCTTCACCTGCATGCCGATCAGGAAATAATGGGTCGCCTGCGGCAAATAACGGTTGGACGGCAATTCGTACGTCGGAAGCCATACCGCCCGGCCTTCGGCCGCTTCCACCGTACGCTGCCATTCCGGGTGCTGGCCGAATTGCGACAAGAAGAAGTTGGACCCTTTGAAGTCCGCGAAGTACGTCTGCCCGTCCGAGGTGTAGAGATAGATCGAATCCAAGTCTTCTTTGCCGCGGAGGAAATTTCTCAGGAAGCGGTTAACCGTCTCGGAATTACCGCCGCTTGGGCTTCCGCTCAGGCCGTCAATCCGGCTGAGTTCGGCGATAACCTCTTCGTTATCGTATATGGTCTTGAGCTGCGTCTCGTATTCCTTCAGCATCTGATCGACGTTTTGCTTTACCAAGTTGAGGACCTGGCTTGTCTCCTGGTCCGTCCGCTTGGCCACGAACCGGCCGGAGCTGCCGTTGAACGAATAACCGAACACGAGAAGCGGCAGCAAAATAAAAAGCACGAGAAGAAGCGTCATTTTCCTCTGGAGCGTCCACTTGCCGAGCCGAAACCCGTTCATTCGCGAACCGGCCGCACGCTCGAATCCCGCACGACGAGGCGCGGCACCAGCTTGACTCCGCCGTTTGCGACGGGATGGCCTTCCAACCGCCTCATCAGCAGAGTCGCCGCCTGCCTTCCAATCTCCTCCTGCAAAAGCGCGACCGAAGTCAGCTTCGGATAGACTCTCGAAGCGATATCCAAGTTGTCCATGCCGACGATCGCGACATCCTCGGGAATGCGGAGTCCCGCTTCCTCGCAAGCCTTCATGACGCCGATGGCCATCAGATCGTTGGCCGCCACGATGCCTTCGGGCCGGTCCCGCCGCTCGAGCCATTTTCTCGCCGCCAGGTAACCGCCCCGCTCCGTGTAATCCGATTCGGCGACATAGCGGTCGTCCATCGGCAAACCGCCGTCCCGCATCGCTTCCCGGTACCCGCAGAAGCGCTGGTAACCCGTCTGCTCGCCCAAGCTTCCGCCGACGTACGCGATAGACCCGATTCCCTGGCCGATCAGATGCTCGGTGGCTAGACGAATTCCCGCGTACGTGTCGACGTAGACGTAATCGAACCGGTCCTGCCCGGCAGGCGAAACGTATTGATTCGTCAGCACGACCGGCGCCTTGAGCGCGTTGATGGCCCGGATGTTCTCCTCGCAGAAGTTAAAGCTGACCATGATCATGCCGTCCGCGACTTTCTCCCTTAAGTTCTGAATCGCTTTCAATTCCTCCGCCAGGCTGTGCTTCGTATAGATAAGGATCATCAGATAACCGTATTCCTCCAGCACCTGATTGATCCCGTTGATCATGTCGAAGTAGAACGGATTGCAAATATCGGGCACGGCGAAAATGATCTTGCGGGTCCGCCGCATCTTCAGCGTCTTGGCGGCGCTGTCGGGAGCGTAGTTCATCTCTTGCGCGGCTTTGAGGATTTTCTCTTTGGTCTTCTCGCCGCAATAGCCCCGCCCGGACAGCGCCCGCGATACGGTAGAGGGGGAGACGCCTACCCGCTCGGCGATATGGTAGATTGTATGCTTATCCATCGGCTCCTCCGTAATCCCGATCGCCCGTACGGGCTTGTCGAATGCTCTCTCTCCTCCCACAGTATCACCTCGCCGTCCACGGATCAATGGATGAACCTGTATTTAGATGACTTCCCGCCCGTCGTTGCCGGCAATCGCGGAGAACGGCGCGTGCGGCTCCGCCTGATACCAGAACGCCGTGGCGGCGATGTCGCTCATCTGCGGCAAGTAGCGGCCGCCGGAGCGCCAGCCGAGATCCTGGATCGTCACCCGAAGGTCGTTCTCGAACCGGATCGGGTCCATTACGTGCCAACGGTACATGCCGAACCGCTGCTGGCTCCGGTATAAGCCGTCCGGCTTGATGACCTGATGCATCCCGAGATACGGCGTCGAATAGGTCCGATAAGTGCCTTGCGGCTGTTCCCAATTCCACGCGCCGCCGAAGTAATCCTCGGTTCCCGTGCCGCAGATCGTCGGATATTCGCCGTCGCCGTCCAAGTAGAACTTGATCTCCCCTTCGCCCCACCAGCCGTTGTTGTTGACCTGCCAGGCGAGATAGGTGCCGACGTAATGGCCTTTGCCCTTCACGCCGTCCAATATCGTAAACGTTTCCTTATAGGGAACCGGATTCGTCCTGCGCCACGAAGCATGGAAATAAGCCGCATCGTCCGGAACCTCCGTAAGCGTATAATCGATCTGATAGTAAAGGACAGCCTTCTCGGGCGCTCGATTCTCCATCGTGACGCGGGCCGATTGGCGGAACGGCATTTGCCAGTAACTGTTCATGCCGCCCGCCGGGTTGACGGCGACCGGCAGCGAGTTTACGTCGCACCGCTCCTGCCAGCCGTTGCAGAAGAAATCCCCGACCGGCACTTTGACGGAAGGCTGCTCTTCCCCGTCCCAATGGATTCGAAGAATCAGGTTCCGCCAGAACGTCGGGAAGCAGGTCAGCCACAGGTGCTGAATAGCCCCCGGCCCTTGAATCTCGCCCATGACGAACGTCGCGCCCGGCTCGATCTCGACGGAAGGCGACACCTTCCAGCCGACGCCCAGCTCGCGGGAAGCGTGGCTTCCCGTTCCCTCCGTCGCCATGCCGCCCTTGCCCTTCTCACCGGTGAAGTTCTCGGGACTGATCGATCGCGTCTTCGCGTCCGACAGCCTCGCCAAATTGCCCAAGCCCATATTCAATCCGTTAAAAGAGTTCATTCGTTTTCGCCTCTCTCAATTGTTTTTGTTTGGTATTGAGGGGAATTCGCCGATTCTCAGCTTGGCTCCTCCATAAAGAACGAGCTCAAGCTCGACGGCCGGCTGGTCCTCCGTATCCGGCACGAGCGGGGGAGCGTCGGCGTTGTTGCCCGCCATCCGCCAGTTCCGGACGAGCTTGCCCGCCGTCAAGATTCGGACCGGGCTTTGCCGGGCATCGAACGGTTGGTATGGAACGGGAGCTTCGATCGCCCGGCATTCCGCTTCTTCCAGCAAGCCGTACTTCCATGGAGTCGAAGGGTACACCTCCCAATCGTGGAACCGGCTTCTCGTCTTCAGCATCTGCCAGTTCTCCCCGATCGGAAGCGCGTAAACGAGCGGCCCCCGTTCCACGCTGACGGCATACGAGCCCCAGACGCTCTTCTTGACGTCCATCGGAAGCGTCAGAAGCGCGACGTCCCCATCCTTCCAGACCCGATCGACCTTGGCAAAGCCTTGGGACACGTCAAGCTCGACCGACTCCCCGTTCACCCGCAGCGAAGGACGCTCGCACCAAGCCGGAATTCGCCAATCGATGGCGAACGGTTCGGAACGATCCAGACCGATCCGAATCTCGACAGTCTCCCGGAACGGATAGGCGCCGACGACCTCCATTCGAAGCCTGGCGCCTGAGCCTACGGCAGCCGTCACGAGACACGGAACGTAGCTGACCGCCGCCAGCCCTCCGTCCGGAATCGCCATCCAAGCATGGGAAGCCAGCTTCGGCCAGCCCTGATGCATGTTGGCGGTACAGCAGCCGAAGTTCGGTTCCAGGCCGAACAGGTTGGCTTCCTCGTTGTTACTCCAATCCCTCTTCGCCACGTTGCAGACGATCTGGTTCACCTGCTGGTCGTACTGATGCGACGTCCAATCCGTCGAGATCGCCGCGGGGAGCGCGTTGAACGCCACCTTCTCGAGAATATCCCCGAACTGACCGTCGCCGAATATCCGAACGAGCTGCTCCATCGTGAACATATACTCGACGACGGCGCACAACTCGACTCCTTGCGAAGGGTGCGTCCCCGACAGCCATTCGTCGCCGGAGAACATGCCATGAGCTTGCCCGTGATAGACCATCAAGCTGGCGATGCCTCGTTTCGCGGCTTCAAGCTGCTTCGGATCTCCCGTCAGCTCATGCAGGACGCCTGGCGTCTTGACGCCCATCGCCACGTTGACGACGTGCGTTCGCCAATCCCAGTGCTCCACTTTGCGCCAGAACGGGAAGTCGCGAAGAATGGCCGTCCAGTCCGTCGTCTGCTTGGCTACGATGTCTGCGAGCTCGAGAAGGAACGATTCGGACGTCCTCTTGTACAGCCATATCACGCACAGAAGCATCTCCGCGCCCCGCGTCTTGGCCCAACCGTCGAGCGGATGCGCTTCGATTCGGCCGTGGACGTAACTCATGTATTTGATTAGAAAAGGAACGACTCTCGCGTCGCCGGTCGCCTCTTCATGCTGCATCAGAACCTTGAGCATGATCATGTAATGCCACCAGTCTTCCCGGCGGTCGACCTCCTGGTTCGCCGTGTGAATGAACGTCGGTCCGAAGCCGCCGTCCTCCCTCTGGCTGGACAGCGTCCACTCGATCCACCGGTTCGCCTTGGCGATCAGCTTCTCGTCCTCCAGCAAGTATGCGAGCGGCAGCAATCCATCCAAGTAATAGGGGCCTCGCTCCCAGCTGTCGCCGGATCCGCCAAGCCACCCGTTATCCGGCCCGACGTCGGGCCAGTGCTCCTCCAGATGGCCGGTGAAGCCGTCCGCCTGAATGAGTAGCTGGTCCTTCAGCCAGCCCATCGGTTTAATGCTGCCGAGCGGCAGATTGTCGTAAACGGCAGGATGTAATGGCATGATTCATACTCGCTTCCTTCTATAGAGTAATTGTATAGCCGCAAGCCGAAACTTCCGTTCCGCTCAAATCGCCGCCGAGCACCTCGACCTCGAACCGCAATCCGCCCTTCTCCCAGTCCTTCCATTGCCGATAAACGCCCCAGCCTTTGCCGGTGCTCCAGAAGCAGTTGAAGTCGTCTCGGTTCAGAACCGGGGCGAAGCTCATGCGGCAGTGCGCCATGTCGAATTCGAAGCCGCTAATCGCGACGAGCAGCCCCCAGCTCGCCATCGAGCGGACGTAGTGATGGCCGCATTCCACCTCGTTCCACGGGTTGCGGCGGAAGCCGTTCTGGCGCTCCCGCACGGCTGCGACGACCGTCAACGCTTCTTCCATCGCTCCCTGGTAAATCAATTCCGTCGCGACCTGATATTCGATACCCGTCCACACCTCGTCCGAATAGACGAACGGCAGCTTCGGTCGGCCTCCTTTCGGCCACGAGCAGAGCAGCAGCCCTTTCTCGTCGTTCAGCGCGTAGGTGCGTTGGCAATTCGAATGATCGGAGAAGTCGGCGCGGTAATTGTGGCGGTAAACGGCGCGAATGGCGCTGCCCAGCTTCTCCCCGTCCGTCAGGTCGCCGAGTCCGTACAGATGCGCGAGCTGCTGGCCGAGCAGTTGATCCGACAAGCATCCGAGTCCGTGTTGGTACTTGTGGCGGTCAGGGTCGTCCAGTCTCTGCACGAAATATTCGCCGTTCCAAGTCAGTTCGGCAAGACGTTCGGCGCTTGCCGCAGCTTGACTCGCATAACGCTTTGCGGCCTCCGTTTCGCCCAGATATGCCGCCATTTCGGCGCACGCCTTCAAAGCGCCGATTAACATAAACCCAGTCAGCGGATTCGGCCCGTAAAATTCGATGTCGTACGTGTTATGCTGCTCCCCATCCAGCACTCCGTCGCCATCGGTGTCCCACTGGCTGAAGGCGAACCGAACGGAGCGTTCGGCGTGCGGCCACAGCTCCTTCAGGAAGCCGCCATCGCCGGAGAGCTTCCATTCCCGGTAAAGCCGCATGACCGAGCCTAGCTGCCCGTCGGCGGCAGCCGGCGCGACCTTGCCTCCCCAAATCCATTCGCAGCCGAAGCGCTTCCTCGCCCGGAACTCCATTTTCCCGGATTCGTCCGTCTCCTCCAGGAACTCGGTCCGCCGCATGCTTCGTTCCAGCTCGGGATAAAGGAACGCCAGCGTCTGCGCGTAATTCCAGACATGCGTGCAAGTGCCGTCGCAGCTGCCCAAGTCGTCGAAGGTGCCCTCGTAGCCGAAGAAAGAACCGTCCTCCAGCCGGAAACAGGTCGTGCTGCGAAGCACCGGCATATTGCCGGCCAAAGCGTCGACGATCGGCTCAGGTAGCGTGCTGCCGAACAGCGCGTCGCGGAAACGGAACGTTCCCTCCGTAAGCCGCGCCCGGTTCCGGATCAAGTACGCGCCGGCATCCCACGCGCTGGAAAATCGCGCCGCGTAGCGGTTCCGTGCGGTCTCCTGCCCCGGTCTCGTGTCCCGTACGTCGTCGTACCACCCGTTGATCCGGTTCGGGAAGTACCAGGCCAGGACGAATTCGAACGCCTTCGTCTCTCCGGGCTCCAGCCGTTCGATGATGCCGATCGAGCCGGTATCGGTCCGGTGCTCCTCCGACGGCTCCTCGTAGCCGAGATCGGTCAATCTTCCGTCCGCCGTGAAGTCGTCCCAGAACTCCTGGAGAAAATCGTACCAGGCGCCTCGCAGCCAAGCTCTCTTGAACGTCACGTTGCTGCCGGTCGTCAGGAGCGCGAGATTGCCAAACTTCAAGTCGCCCGGCTCCCACTTGCGCGAGCTTAGATATAGGCCGGAGAACGACTCCTCCCGGCGGAACTCGTTGACGTTCCGGCCGCAGGGCATCTCCGGGTGCAGATTGCCGAACTTGTCGTACGTTAAACCTCCGATCGGATTGATAAGCGAGCCGCATACGACGACTTCGGCCGGCCGGTCGCCAGCGTTGGTGATCCGATACGTCAGATAGGCGCCGGGAACGCCGGAATCGTCCGCGTTCAGCGGAATCATCGGCGTATAGGCTTCCAGCTCGGCGCGAACGGGAAGCTTATCGTCCTCGAACGTCACCCGTACGACCGGGTAAGCGCCGGACAACTCCGACCGGTTCATTCGCGGCAGACCGCCCGCCGACAGCGGGTGTAAGCCGTGAGAGAGCGAATGCGGCGGCTGCAGCTTGGACTCCAGCACCTTGGTTATCGCTTCACCGCCTTCCGGCTGAACCCGGATCGCGAAGAACGTATTCGGCATCGTCGTCCCTTTGGCCGGCGCGTTGAAGATCTCCCAATCCCTCAGCTCGCCGCGGCTGCCGAGCGAGACGTTGCCCGTGCCTATGCCGCCCAGCGGAAACGCGGCTTCCGTCGCGCTTCCGGGATAGGTTCGCCCGAATGAACGCGCATGGTTTTCTTGTCCGTTTCCTCTCATCGTCTCTTCTTCCGTCCTCATTTTTGCGCCTCCCGAATTTTATGAATAATAGAATCCAAGCTTGGATCGACAAAGGCAGTCCCGCCAAGGAACCGCCTCCGTCGACTATTCCGCTCCCGTTATTTCTGACTCAGGCTCGCCACGTTCGAGAGCGGCTCGAGGCCATCCATCGATTCGGCCACGAACAGCTTCGCCGTGTACCCCGAGTTGTCTCCCGGCATCATGAACCCCCCGGCGAACGTCTCCGTCGCCCCGGGGCTTACCGATTGCGTAACCGCGGATACGTTCCGCAGCTCTCCTTGCTTGTCGTACAACGCCAGAACGAGCGTGATCGGCTCCGGCGAGGACGTGAAGCTTCGGATATTGGCGGTCGCAAGGACCATGCCCTTCTTCGGTAGCTCGCGGAGCACGTTGCCGGACTTATCCTTGAAGACCGCATTCTGGACGGAGTATGCAGGGCCGGTCACGCGGACCGTCCTCTTGACCTGCGTCGCCGCGTTGCCCTCCGTGTCGGCCGCATGATAGATTATCGTGTACGTTCCGACAAGGGAAGTGTCCACGGATCCTTCCACCGTTATCTTCCGCGAGATATCCCCGTCCAGATTGTCGGTCGCCGTCGCTCCCGGATCCTCGAACGTGCCGCCGAGAGGAATTTCGACGGATGCGTCTCCTTTCAAGGAGATAACCGGCGGGACCGAATCGATGGCAAGAAGACTGTAGTCGTCCGCCTGGACCCACGTATCCCCGTTCGCCCAGAAACCCGTGAACACCGTCACCGAATCGTGTGGGCCGGAGTTGAAGCGGACCGATTGACCGGTATAGTTGTCGAGCCTGCCGTATTGGAGCTCCTTTAAGATCGTCCCGTCCGGAGCCCTCACGCCGAAGTAGCCCGCGTTATTGTTCTGGGACGTCCGAAGGAAGCCCGTCAGCTCGTACTCGGTATTCGGGGTGACCGGCACGGTTTGCTTGATCCCGTTCCAGCCGGCATCGTTCCTCAGGAAGACGTTGTTCGCGCCTCCGCGGGAGAAAGAATGGTTCCGGTCGACGCCTCCCTTGCCGCTCTCCAAAATCCAAGGCGACGAGAGCGAATCCGCCTCCTGGCTCTCGAACGAAGGATCCGCGATCTCATTCGTCGCCGGGCTGCCGATCTCCAGCGTGGAATGCATGAGGAAGACGTTGTACGGGACCCACTGCGACATGAGAAAATACAAGTCTTTGCCCTGCAGGCTCCACGGATGAATGAAAGCGCCGTAAAGCGCCGGGTACTCGTCTCCCGTGGCGATCTCCGATTCGCCCGACCAGCCGCCCGTCAATTCGGAGGAGCTGCGAAGGACGATCGCCGCGCGATCCTCGTTCAAATACGTCATGATGTACTTGCCGTAGTAGGAATTGTAAGCGACCGACAGCTCGCCCACCGGATCGACGATGACCTTCGCCGCCGCCGATTCGTCGCCCGCGATCCAGTCCGACCCGTTCCAATATTCGTACTTCTCCTTCGCGAGAACGTCCGCCTCCGGAACCCTGGCAAGGTAAGCGCCGTCGAACCGTCCTGCCGGCGTTCCGAACATGTAGACAAAGCCGCCGTCCTTGAGGAAAGCCGCTTGCCCGAACTTGCTGTCAGCCCCCCATCGGACTCCCGACTTCGTCCAGGTTTGACCCTCGTCGTCCGAGTACGCGATCTCGCTGAAGTTGATATTCCATCTTCCGTTCGCGCCCCAGTTCCGGATTTGCATGTAATGGATATAATGCCTGCCGCCGACGGATACGCCCGAGGTCGGAATCGCCGTAAAATCGCTGTTGCCGTCCGTATTGTGGTCCGAATGGATAATCTCCTTGGCGAAGTCCGGCGACGCCGGGTCCGTGATCATGGACGAGAACTTCAAGTCTTCCCCGAGATCCCGGTCCTCCGACAGCGCGAGCAAGTTGCCTCTCCAGCCCGTGCCTCCGCCGCCGTTGCCGCTCCATCCGGCGAACGAATCCCCGAACGCGATCATGACCTTCGGATGCGCCGGATCCGTCGTAGCGTCCCAGACGATGCCGAGATCCGTGCCGCCGAGAGCGTAGCGGCTATTGGTTTTGTTCGGGTTCGGAAGAGTCTCCCCGTCGGGCGTCGCCCCGGTTACCCTGGCGATCTTCGTCGCTTTGGTCCCGATCAGCTCGTGCGCGGAGGAATCCGCCGGGCTCGAATCCGATGGGCTCGAATATGAGGCAGCCGTCTCGGCCGAGGCGGGAGCCGCCAGCGAAACGGCGAGCATCAAGCCGGATAACGCCGTCGCGGCTTTTCTCCAATTCGTTCTTCGGTTCATGTCCTTTCCTCCCATCTCCTTCACCGATCGTCTGCCGGTCCGGCGACGAATAGGCGATGATCATGCGGCAAGGCTCCATCCGGCGAAATCGACCGGTTCGTCCTGGAACGTCGGATACGCATTGCGATACGGATGACCTCCCCGCGCCGATAAAGCAAATCTTCAGCTTGCGTTCATGCTCGAAATTGCAGGCGACCATGTCAGCGGTCCCCCCTATTCGCATCGCGATTGAACGATCACCCGATCCGAATCTGTACCTTGAGAAGCTCCGGATCCTTCGGCTTGGCTAGAAAATCAGGCGTTTCTTCCAGCGCGATGACTTTGGAGACGAGAGGCTCCAGTTGAACGCGTCCTTCCTTGACCCACTCGAAAGCAGGCAGGAACGTATGGTTGATCGCCATCGACCCGAGGATCGTCCAATCCCGATGGTAGATATCGAACGGGTTGACACGGATTTGCGCGTCCTTCGGCGTGACGCCGAATTGCAAATACTTGGCTGTCTTGCCGAGATAGGTCATGGCTTCCTCGATGACCGCCGGAATGCCCGTCGCATCGACGACGACGTCGAACTTGCGGCCATTCAAAGCGGTTTTGTTCCGTGCGTTCACCGCCTCGGTCGCGCCGAGCGTCCGCGCGAGCTCCAGCTTGCGGTCCGACACGTCGACGACCGTCAGCCGGGAAGCCCCGAGGCGGGTCAGGGATTGCACGAGCTGCAAGCCCATCGCCCCGGCGCCGAACAGCAGGACGGAATGGCCCGCCTGCAGCTGCAGCCGGTTCATCGCATGAACGACGCAAGCCATCGGCTCGATGAACGCGGCGGTCGCCATAGACATAGCATCGGGGATGCGCACGACGTTCCGGACGGGCACTTTCACGTATTCGGCCATGCTGCCGTCCGCGGTGTTGCCCAGCGCCCCCCAATCCTCGCATTGGTTGCCCCGGTTGGTCAGGCAATAAACGCAGCGGCCGCAGAACAGCGAAGGATCCGCCGTGACCCGGTCGCCGACATGCAAGCCTTCGACGCCTTCCCCGAGCTCGTGAATCGTGCCCGAGAACTCGTGCCCCGGAATGATCGGATAAGGAGACAGGAACTCCCCTTCGTAAATATGAAAGTCCGTCCCGCAAACGCCGACCCGCTCCACGCGGATGACGACCTCTCCCGCTCCCGCGACCGGGTCGGGAACTTCCTTGACAACCGCGCGATGCGGCTTTTCGATTACAAGCGCTCTCATGATTCCTCACCTCGTTGATGTCTGGTTGAGTTTGCCTTCCCAGACCGCCGACGCTCTAACCCGAATTTCTCGGGTTACGGCTTCGCCGGCGATCTCTTTCGGCGCTCTAACCCGAATATCTCGGGTTACGGCTTCGCCGCGACTCAGTTCTTCGTCAAACGAAAATCGTCCGCCTGGATCCACGTGTCGCCCGTCGCCCACATGCCGGCGTAGATCTCCAAGCTGTGGTTGTTCCCGGAGTTGAACGCGACCGTCAGCAGCGTGTAATTCGGCAGGCTGGCGAATGGCGTCTCGCTAAGGATCGCTCCTCCGTTCATCAGCCGCGCCCCGAAGTAACCGTCATTGTTGTTCGAGGAGGTGCGCACCCAAGCCGTCAGTGTATAGTTCGCGTTCGGCTCGACGAACACTTCCTGTTTGATCGCGTTCCAACCGCTGTCATAGCGCGCATATCCGTTATTTGAACCCGTATGGGCAAAGCCGAGATTCCGGTCCACGCCCGCGTTCCCGTTCGCGTACCATGGAGACGTCAGCGAAGACGTCGGCTGCGACTCGAAGCCCGCATGGCCGACGAGATTCGCTTCCCGGACGACGCTTACGTCGTCGAGCTGCAGCCACGTATCGCCGTTCGCCCATAGTCCGGCGTACAATTCGACGACGGAGTTGCTGCCCGAATGGAAGCTGACGGTCAGCTCCGTGTAGTTCGGCAAGCTGCCGAAATGCGTCTCGCTGATGACGGCCCCGTCGTTCGGAAGCCGGGCTCCGAAGTAGCCTTCCGTGTTGTTGCTTGACGTCTTCACCCAGCCCTTCAGCGTATAGTCGGTGTTCGGCTGCACGACGATCCGCTGCTTGATCGCGTTCCAGCCGCTGCCGTTGCGCACGTACCCGTTGTTCGTTCCCGTGCGGGCGTATCCGAGATTCCGGTCGATGCCGCCCTCTCCCGTCACGTACCAAGGGGCCATGATCGGCGTCTGGGCTTGCGTCTCGAAGCTCGGATCGGAGATTAGATTATCGCCGAGCATATCGCTCGTCAGCGTCGCCTTCATCAGGTGCGTGTTGTAGTCGGGATACCAAGTCGACATGATAAAGTACAGATCGGGCCCGTTGTTCGAGAGCGGATGCATAAAAGCATTGTATTGGCCAAGCCCCGTGAAATTGCCCGGAACGAGAATTTTCTCCCCGCTCCACGGCCCTACCGGAGTAGCCGCGTCGCGCATGACGATCGTTTGCCGGTCCTCGTTCAAATACGTCATGATATAGCGTTTAAAATACGTGTTGTACGCGACGGACATCTCCCCGGCCACGCCGATCGCCACCGGACGGGCCGACGCCTCGCCGGTCGCCCAGCCGTTGCCGTCCCAGTACCGGTAAGCGCCGATGTCCAGCATCGAATTCTCCGGCACTCGGGCCAGATATACGTCGCCGAACCGGCCGTTCGGCGTGGCGTACATGTAAACGAAGCCGCTGTCCTTCAAGAAAGCCGCCATCTGGAAGCGGCTGTCCCACGTCGTCGTATTGTTAACCCATCTCGCGGACGGACTCTTTATCCAGTTCTGTCCGTTGTCGTCCGAGTACGCGATCCCTGAATAGTTCGTGTACCAACGGCCTGCCGAGCCCCAGTGATTAACGGACATGTAGTGAATGTAGCTGCGGCTGCCTACCGTCACTCCCGCCGTCGGTATGACCGTCATCTCGTCGTTGTTGATTTTTTTGGACGACAGGATTTCTTTGGCGAAGCCGGGCGAGCTTTGGATCATCGTGTCGAAGGACAAGCCGTCCGCCAGGTTCGTGTCCGACGAGGTCGCCAGCACGTTGCTGCGCGTCCAGTTGCCCGCGCTGTCGTTCGTGTCGCCGAAGGCGATGAAGTATTGCCCGGGGCTCTTCTCCCACACGATGCCCAGATCGGTCCCTCCGACGTTGTAGTTCGCCGCGGTCTGGTTCGGGTTGGGCATCGTCTCGCCCGACGGCGTCGCGCCGGTCACTCGAGCGACCATTGTCGTTCCCGTCGGCGTCAGCGCCGAAGCGCTTCCGATCGTTAACGTTCCGATAGCCGCGGAGACGGCGAGCAGCGCCGTCAGCATTCGGTTTCTTCTCATCAATGGCACCTTCTCTTCGGATTAGATAGAAGTCCAAGATGACTAAACTAGTTGTTATTCATTCGGCTCTTCACGCGGCGCTAAGGGTCCCCTCCAGCATTGCGACGCTAAACGCCGGCAGGAGCAGCTCCAGCTCGCCATCCGCCGACAAGCTCCATTGGAGCGGATCCGCTCCCGCTCCCTCGCCTGCCGCCTCCGTCGTCCCGGCCGCCGCCTCGGCCGAATACAAGCGGCCGGCCCATTCGCGGACGCCGTACGTCCCCGGCTCCAGCCGGACGCGCACCTGCTGCGTATCGCTGCTTGCGTTGGCGAAGAACAGCGCGACGCTCTCCTCCTTGTACCTCCAAGCGGAATGAACGACCGAATCGACCTCCAGCTTCCCGGAGTCGTTGTACTCCGGCGTCTCCTTGCCATGGTTGTAATGAAACCACTCGGCTCTCATCCGCGGGCTTTCGAATGCCAGCGGACGCAGCATGCTGCCGTAAGCCCAATACTTGTTCGCGGCCCCGATCCGCAGCTTCGCGTACGCGCCCAGGTACGCCGCCCGCTCCGTCGAGAAAGCGTACCCTCGCGGCTCGAAAGAATAATAATGCTCCTCGGGAGCGTTCTCCCGCCCGTCCAGAGACTCCATCGGGCTGTACTCGTAATTCAGCTCGTACAAGCCGCCCCACAAATACGTCCGAGCCACCGTGTAATAGTAAAGACGTCCGATCTCCGTCGTCAGCTTGCCCCAGCCGTCCATCCTTAGCGCTCCGTATTCGTGGTAGACGTAGGCGAACATCGGGATCAGCTCCGCGTCGCCCGACTTCAGCAGGTCGCGAACCGGCCACAGCTCGAGAGGCGCCGCCGGTTGTCCTCCCGCCCGCGCTTGATAGAAATCGATAAGTCCGATCATCGTCTCGTTCATCATCTCCGTGCCCATCGGTACGTAACGTCCGGCAACCTCGGCCATCGCGGCCTTCGTATCCGCGTAGTTGCGCCGGTACGCCTCCTCGATGAGCCGACCCGCTCCGACCGGGTGGCCGTGGGAATCGTCCATGCACGCCTTCAAGATGTTGTTCGCGGAGATGTCGTAGTAAATCGCATCCACGCCGACCGTCCTCTGCAGCTCCTTATCCCGCCGGACGTGGAAATCGTGCGCGTAGGGGTGAGCTGGGCAGAGGAACGGGAACTTATAGGCGTCCACGCTTTTTTTCCGTTCCGGGAACTTCTGCGCGGCCGCCCGTCCGAGCTCGCCGTCCGCCCCGCCGAAGTTATACAGGTAGTCGAATTCGAACGGGGCGAATCGGTCGCCGTACTCCTTCATCAGAGCCAGATTGTCCGGGTTGAACCTCGTCGGGAACCAGTCGTCGAACCCGCCGGGCACGCCCCTGCCGAACGCCTGCGGAGCGTTCGTCCAATCCGGCCCGAGCACGTGGAACATCGGGGTCCCGATATGCTCGTGGTAAGCGCGCAGCCAGTCCGTCCGGTCGGAGCCCGCGTTGATGCCGAACGTGGCTGCTCCCATCTCCTCGTAGAGCCATCTATGCCCTTCCGCAGCCGCCCGATCCTCCGCAAGACCGTCCGAGCACCAGATCTGCCTCGCAGCCCATGATTTGTAGCGGTCCGCCGCCTCGTGCCAGTCCTCTCCCGCAAGCAGGGACACCTGCACCGAATACGAAGGAGCGATGCCCTTGCCCGGGCCGATGTCCTCGCAGCCGTGAATGAAGGAAGCTTCCAGCAGTCCATTGCCGTTCTTGTAGAAATTCAGCCACTTCGGGTGCCCTTCTCCGTCCATCGCCGCGAAGTACAGTCCGCCGCGGTTCTGCCCGTAATAGGCAAAAAACTGCATCGTCGCGCCCGAGAAGCTCTCGGGATACGGCATGTGCCGGAAGCCGGTCCCTTCGTTCGCGAATCGTTTCATCGGATTGCGAACCCGAACGCCCGTCGCGAACGGATGGGCGATCCAATCCCCGCTCCCATGCTCGGTAATCTCCCTCAAGTCGGGAAAGATAGGATATTCCAAGCCGTGCAGCCGCAACGCCGAGCCGTTGTCCGCCCGGCAGTCGAAGACGAGCTCTCCTTCCTCGGATGCCAGCGCCGCGCGGGCGAATACCGTGATGCCCGCTTCCGTTCGCCAGACGAACGATACCTGTCTGACGCGACCGCTCTCGTCCTTGGACTCCGACCATTCGAACGCCGTGAAGGCGCCGCTCTCTCCTTCGTCCGTCTCTAGCCGAAACGGCTCGCTTCCCGCCGAATCCGCGATATAGTCGATTCCCTTCTTTGTATCGCGCAGGGCGCGGATCGTACCGTCCGCAGCGCTGAACTCCACGCGAATGCTCTCGTTCTCCAATACGATCACTTTGTCAGCCTCCTATTCCGGACAAGGTCACTTCAAACCGGAGATTTTGATGCCAGCGATGATGTAGCGTTGGAAGATCAGGAACAGGATAAGCGTCGGCGCGGCGGCCAGCGCGGACCCGGCCATCAGGAGCCCCATCTCGGATCCCCGTTCGGAACGGAAGTTGTACAAGTACTGCATGATCTGGAACAGATCCGGGTTGGTGATCGTCATCGTCGGCCAGACGAACGAATTCCAATAGCCCAGATAAGCCCCGATCCCGACGATGACGAAGACGGGGAAGGACATCGGCACGAAGATGCTCGTGAAGATGCGGAAGCGTCCCGCGCCGTCGATCAACGCCGCTTCTTCGAGCGCGAGAGGAATGTTGAGGTAGAATTGCCGGATGAAGAACATCTGTCCGGCCGAAGCGACGCCGGGCAGCACAAGCACCGCCAGCGTGTCGAGCATCCCCAATTTGTTGACGACGATAAAGGAAGTGAGCAGAATCGACATGGCCGGGACGAACATCGTCATGATGACGTAAACCCACAGGAGCCGCTTGAAGCGAAACTCCAGGCGGGCGAACACGTAAGCCGCGCTGGCATTGACGAATAGCGTAAGCGCCGCGAACAGGACAGCGCCTCCGAACGTAACCGCCATCGCCTTGGTGAAGACCGGATCCTTCAGGATTTCGGCGTAATTCTCGGCCAGCCACACCTTGGGGAAAAAACGAAACGGCGTCGCCAACACTTCCGCCTTGCCTTTGAATCCGGCGATGACGACCCAAATGAGCGGGAACAGCGCGACAAGCGCCACCAGTCCGCTAATTACCGTCAGCAGGACTTTTGGGATAGAGCTACTTTTCTGCATGTCCGTATCCTCCTTCCGGGAACGTCATCCGTCCACCGCTTTCTCCGAATTGAGCACTCTGAAGATGATCGCCGAGATGGCGCCCAGCACCACGAACAACAGCAGAGAGGCGGCGATCGAGTTGCCGACCATCACGTCGTTGCGGAAGTGGTTGAAAATGTACAGGTTGGGCGTCGTCGTCGCGTCGAGCGGACCGCCGCCGGTCATGACGAGCGACAGCTCGTACTGGGAGATTTGCGCCGTAAATCCGGTTACCAGAAGGTACAGAATGACGTTGCGCAAGAGCGGGATCGTAATGTACCACATCTTCTTGAAGGCGCCAGCGCCTTCCAGGTCGGCCGCTTCGTAATAGCTCTCCGGAATATCGTACAGGCCGGCCAGCATGATCAAAGAGGTTAAGCCGAACCCGAGCCAGATAGCGGGAGCGGCAACGCTCGGAAGCGCGGAGCCGACGTCGGCCAGCCATGCCTTCGGCTCCGTGCCGAACAAACCGAGAACGTAGTTGGCCAGACCGCCCGTGTAATCGTAGATGAACACGAAGATAACCGAGGCGACGATACCGGAGATAATCGTCGGAATATAGATGGCCGTTTTGACGAAGGAACCCATCTTGGACCCGATATTCTTGATCAAGTTAGCGAACAGGAACGAAAGAATCAGCATGGAGGGCACGACCATGAGCGCGAATTTAAGTCCGGTCCACACCGACTTGCCGAACAGGCGATCCGTCAGCACCAGGTAATAATTGCGGAAGCCGACGAAGGTCGAGTCTTGATAGAAGCTCCAATTGTAGAAGCTGACGCACGCCGCGTATACGAAAGGAATGATGACGAAAATCGTTAACAACGCCAAAATGGGAAGCAGCATCGTATAGGCCATCGCGTTGTCTTGGCGGTAATTCTTCTTGAACATGAGCGCTCATCTCCGTCTGTCGGGATGTGGCGAACGCACCGGGAGCGGACGGCCCGCCCCCGGCACGCTTCCGTTTATTGCTTCGGATTCGTTCCCGCAATCTTGTTCTTAGTAATGAAGTCGTTAATGTCTTTCTCCGCTTTGGCCAGCGCCTTGTCCACGTCGGTTCCCTTCATCGCGGATTCGATCGCCGTGCCGAACGCCAAGCTGATATCCCACGGATAGATCGGCTCCGGCTTGGAATACGGAACGATCTTCTCGGCGATCATCGCGCGAACTTCGTCCTTCGAAGCGTCCGGATCGGTCTTCATCGCTTCGTCGACGGATTTGCGCGGCGTGAACTTGGAGAACTGCGCCCCGCGGAAGTAGTCGAGCACGACGTTCGGATCGCCCGCGAGCAGGTAGGAGATGTAGGATGCCGCTTCCTTCGCATGCTTCGACTTGCCGTCGACGGCGAGCGACCAGCCGCCGAGCGTCGCCGTCGTGTTGTTCGGGTTGCCGTCGATCGTCGGCATCGGAGCGACCCCGATTTTGCCTACGATATCCTTGTAGCTGTTCCGGAGCTGGCCGATCGCCCAGGATCCGTTGACCATCATGGCAACCTTGCCTTCGCCGAACGGCTTGGCGTCTGTGTAGCCGGCAAGCTGCTGCTTCGGCATGATGCCCGACTGGTAAGCTTGTTGATAGAAGCTCACCAGCTTCTTGTAGCCGTCGTTTTGTAAATCGGCTTTGGACCAGTCGTCGGCGATCGGCAGATGTCCGGCGGCGTTGTACTGCAAGCCCCAGCTCGACCAGCTGATCTCGGGCGCGATCTGCGCGGTCGTGAAGCCGAAGACTCCTTTCGCGGTAAGCGCTTTGCCGGCCTCGAGCAGTTCGTCCCAAGTGGCCGGCGGAGTCGAAGGATCGAGACCCGCCGCTTCGAACATGTCCTTCCGGTAGTACAGTACCGCGGACGGCTCTACCAGCCATGGATAAGCGTAGTACTTGTCGCCGACGGAGACGAAGTCCTTCATGTTGTCGTAGAGGTCGTCGAACGCGGTCTCATCCATCAAATCGTTGAGTGCTTGAATTTCGCCCAACTTGGCGGAATTGGCGACTCCGTTGTAGCTGATCGTCCAGACGTCCGGCGCCTTGCCGGCCGCCTGCGCCGCCTTCATTTTCTGAGCCCAGGCGTCGCCGGGAACGATCGTCAGATTCACTTTGACGTTGCCTTGCGACTTGTTGAATTCGTCCGTCCACTTCTTGAACCACGCGGTCGTCGTGTCCTCGAACTTGTTCGCCCAAACCTCGATCGTCACCGGTTCCCCGGAAGGGGCGCTGGCGGAAGGGCTTGCGCTTTCGCTCGGGTTGGCCGAGGAGCTGGAAGACGCGGATGGCGATGGGCTGGCGTTCGAGCCTCCGTCGTTGTTCGAACCGCCGCATCCGGCCAATAGGATCGACATCACCATCGGAGCCGTTACGAGTACCGCCAAACTCTTTTTGCGATTCACTTGCATGTTGAATCCTCCCTTTTTTTGTGTGGTCGTGCTATTTAAACGCGAGGCGTTTAAACCAACATTTGAGTTGTATCCGCTTTCATTTCTCAAGCGAGGCTTTGAACCAGAACACGTTGTAGGGATCCCAGAGCGACAGGGCGAAATAAATCGTTCGACCGCCGTCCTCGATATACCGTTCGTTCATAAACGGGGCGTACAAGCCCGGCTGCTCGGCCGCCGTCACCAGATCGACGGCTTCGCCCCATGGTCCCCATGGAGCCAACCCCTCGCGGATGACGGCACCTTCGCCTTCCTTCAAGTAAGTCATCAGCCATCTCTCGAGATACGGATTCCAGACGACGGACAACTCCCCCGCCGTATCGTCCACCACCGTCTTCGCCTGCTCTATGTCGGAGCTCCAGACCGGCTCTCCCTTCTCGTTCTGACCGGCGTAATAAAGGTAAGCGTCCGCTTTCTCGATGTCCGGCTCCGCGACCTTCATCAGCTTCACGCCGCCGAACCGGCCGGATGGAATGCACCAGAAGAATATATCGCTAGGACTATCGTCGATTTGAACTTTGTAAGGGCTTACTTGAATGAAGTTGCCGTCCCCCGCCCACTTCAGATCGTCCAGGAGCGTCCAGTTCTGCCCTCCGTCCGTCGACTTGGCGACGCTCGCGTAATTGGCGTCCCACCTGCCGGGGTCTCCCCAGTGGTTCACGGACATGTAGTAGAGATAAAGCGCTCCGTTCGCGGCGATGCCGTACGTCGGTATCTTCGTCATCTCGTCGTAGTCCAGCTTCTTCGAAGGCAGCAGCTCTTTGGGAAGCCGACGTCGTCCGTGATCATCCCGTCCAGCGCAATGCCGTCCGCAGGATTAACGTCGGTCGTGTAGCCGATCGCGTTGGAGCGCCAGAAGCTGCCTCCTCCCCCGACCTGGCCCGCCGATCGCTCGCCGAACGTGTCGCCGAACACGAAGTACGTTTTGTCTCCGTCGTTGATCATGGAGCCGAGGTCGGTGCCGTACACGGCGTATCGGTCCGTCTTGTTCGGCGATTCCGCGCCGGTGAGCTGGGACACCCGTTCGAGGCCGCTCACCCCCTTCAGCACGAAGTCCTTGCCCTTTGAGGTCAGCATCGGCTCGTCGCCGCCCCCTCCGTAGCACCCGGAGAGGAGCAGGACAAACGCCGCCGTCAGCCCTGCGATTTTCCCCTTCAACCGATCCTCTCCCTTCCGAGTTGCCGCATTCGTTGCCTGTCAAGGATTGGGATGGCCGAAGATCTTATCGAGACTATCCTGGTTAAACGGTTTAATGTCCGGAAGCGGGAGACGCTTCTCCGCCTTCGGCAGCTCGGGGAACGGACGGTGCGGCTCCGCTTGATACCAATAGGCCGTGGAGGAGACGTCGTCGCTGCGATGGTTGTTGTGGCCGTGCTCGATCGTCACCTTGATGCTCTTGTCGAACATGATCGGGTCGAGGATATGGTAGCGGTACGTCGAGATTTTGCCGCTCCAGTTCGGGCCCCCGCCCAAAATGATGCCGTGATACGGAGTGCATACTTCCTGCTGCGGGCACCAGGCGGTATTGAAGTAGTCCTCCATCCCGGTTCCGTGCAGCGTCGGCGGCCAAGGCTCCCCATCGATGAAGATCATGTCGTCTCCTTCTCCGTACCAGTTCCATTCGCGCGTGTCGCGAAGGTTGTGGACGTTGAAGTTGCAGCCGACGTAGTGGCCGCGGCCGACCGCGTCGAGAATGACGTAGTTGCCGTCGCCGGTCGTGTTCTTGCCGCCGAATTCGAAGAACGCGTTATCGACGCCGTCCTCCGGAATGCCTTCGGTCGGGCTTTCCCTATGCCATTGGGCATGGAATCGAAGCTCTTCGGCCGGAAGGGACTCGTACTGCTCGTAGTCGATATAGAAATAAAACTTGATCGGCTGCTCCGCTTCGCTCTCGATCGTGATGCGCGCCCCTTCGGAGAACGGCATTCGGAAGAAGCTGTTGAACGCTTTGCCGTCCTCCGGACTCATCATGAGCGCCGCGGACGTATAGTTGCGGGTCAGGCCGTGCCCCATTCCGAAGAAGTCCCCGATCGGCGCTTCGACGCTCGGTTCCGTCTCGCCGTCCCAATACATGCGGAGCACGATTTTGCGGGGAAGGAAGATCTCCTCCGCCGGAGCGTCTGTCGCCATCGTCATCCAGATATGAGTGATGGCTCCCGCTCCGTCGATCGTGCAGACCTCCGTAAGATCGCCCGGCCGAATGGAGAAGTAATCCTTGTTGCCGCCGGTACGGTCGTAGCTCGATTCGCGCTTGCGCTTGCCGGTTCTGGCGAGGCTGAGAGAGGCGAGTTGATTGGCTGGATGCATAGCTGACACTCCTTAGTCGAATTTTCAGAGTTCCTGCAATCGATTGCAGAACGATTATGATAAGCCTGGTTGCCGTTGTTCGCCTTTGATCGCCTTCAGCCGCTTCATGACGTCATCCGCGCCTCGGCCGAAGTAATCGTGCAGTTCCTTGTATTCCCGATAAAGCTTATCGTAGACGGCGACGTTGTCCGGAATCGGTTTAAACGTCTCTTCCCGGATCCGGGCCATCCGATCCGCCGCCTCCACGACGGAGTCGAACCCTCCGGCTTCCGCTCCCGCCGCCACCGCCCCGAACATCGCCGCGCCGAGCGCCGCCGTCTGGGTCGAATCGGCGATGCGGATCTCCCTTCCGGTGACGTCCGCGTAAATCTGCATGAGCAGCCGGTTTCTCTGCGGCAGTCCTCCGCAAGCGTAAAGCTCTTCGACGTCCACCCCGCTTCGTTCAAAAGCTTCGATAACCGCCCGCGTTCCGAAGGCGGTCGCTTCGAGCAGCGCCCGGTACATCTCCTCCGGCTTCGTCTGGAGCGTTAAGCCGACGATGACGCCGGAGAGATCCGCATCCATCAGCACGGAGCGGTTGCCGTTCCACCAATCGAGCGCGACGAGGCCGCTCTCTCCCGGCTTGGCGGCTGCCGCGCGGCGCTCCAGCCATTCGTGGACGGACACTCCTTCCTCGGCCGCGTTCTCCTTCGCGTACGAGGGAACCGCTTCTTCCACGTACCAGGCGAAGATGTCTCCGACCGCGGATTGCCCGGCCTCATAGCCGTAATAGCCGGGTACGATACCGTCCTCCACGACGCCGCAGATGCCTTCTGCGTGCACCTCGCGGTCGCTCAGCAGCAGGTGGCAGGTCGAAGTGCCCATCGCCATGACCAGCTTACCGGGCGTGACGACGCCGACGGCCGGCACCATGGCGTGCGCGTCGATATTGCCGACCGCGACCGCCGTTCCGGGGCGCAATCCCAAGAGCTGCGCCATGCTCTCCGCGAGGCCTCCGGCCTTGGAGCCGAGCGCCTCGATCGGTCCGCGCAGCTTGGTCTCGGCCAGCGTCTCGAGCCGGGGATCGAGCGCCCGAAGGAAGTCCGCGGACGGGAAGCCGTCGCGCTTGTGCCAGACGGCCTTGTAGCCGGCCGTGCAGCTGTTGCGGACGAGCCGGCCCGTCATCCGCATGACGACCCAGTCCGCCGCTTCCATGAAGGCATCCGCCCGATCGTACACTTCGGGCGCTTCATTCGCAATCTGCCAGACCTTCGCAAGCATCCACTCCGAGGACAGCTTGCCTCCGTACCGGCGAAGGAACGTCTCCCCCCGTTCGGCCGCCAGCTGATTGATGCGGTTCGCCTCGCCCTGCGCCGCGTGATGCTTCCACAGCTTCACCCAGCTATGCGGGTTCTCCCGCCATTCCTCAAGCATGCAGAGCGGCGTCCCCCGCTCATCCAAGGGCATCATCGTGCAGGCCGTAAAATCGATGCCGATTCCGACGACCCGTTCCGGGTCGACGGCGGCTTCCTCCAGCACGGCCGGCACCGAACGCCTCAGAACCTCGAGGTAATCGTCCGGATGCTGCAGCGCCCAATCGTGCCCGAGCTTCGCTCCCGTTCCGGGCAGCCTCTCGTCGATGACGCCATGGGGGTATGGCGTCACGTGCGTCGCCACTTCTTCTCCCGTGGCGATGTCGACGAGCAGCGCCCGTCCCGATTCCGTTCCGTAATCGACTCCGATCGCATAACGTCGTTCCATCGCGTTTAACGCCTCCCTTCCTTACTTGTACAGCGGGCCGAACGCCGCGCAGGCGCGGAAATCCGCCCCGACCGGCTCCAAGCCGCCGAATCCCGACCAGACGCTCGGACGGAAAATCCGCTCTTCTTGAACGTTGTGCATGCTGACCGGGATGCGCAGCATCGAAGCGAGCGTTATGAGCTGATCGCCGACGTGCCCGAAGCTGACCGACGCGTGGTTCGAGCCCCAGTTGCTCATGACGGCGTAGACGTCCCGGAACAGCCCTTCCCCGGTCAAGTTCGGAACGAACCAAGTCGTCGGCCAAGTCGGGTTGCTGCGATCGTCCAGCTTGTCGTGCACGTTGTCCGGCAGCTCTACCGTATGCCCTTCGGCCAACTGCAGAACGGGCCCGACGCCTGCGATGAGATTGATGCGGGCGATCGTGACGGGCATTCCTTCGCGCGTCGTGAAGTCGGTGGAGAAGCCTCCGCCGCGGAAGAAATCGACCGCCGGACGCCACAGCGTCGCGTCCAAGCAAGCTTGCGCTTCCTCCGGAGTAATCTCCCAGAACGGCTTCATCGCCGGCTGGCCGTCCTTCGTCTGCCTGCCCGTGCCGTCCAGCGCGGCCGGTCCGGAATTGATCAGGTGGATGATGCCTCCGGCCGCCTTCCCTTCAAGCGTATGGCCGGTCACTCTCCGTACGGCGTCCGGACTCCAGTACGTGCGAACGTCGGCGAAAATCTGGGCGGCGTCCGTCAGCAGATGGCCCATCAGCATCGTCGCGGCGTTCAGCGTATCGTTCTCCGTAGCGACGATGTACGGCTCGCGAATGCCGTTCCAGTCGAAGGAGCTGTTCAGGATCGCCTCCATGAAGTCGCCGGTCGGGAAGTAATCCGTCCATGCCCTCTGACCTTGGAAGCCGGCGGCGATCGCATTGCGTCCGAGCGCTTCCTCGCCGTAGCCCATCTCCGCAAGCTTCGGATTGCCGACCATCAGGTCCCGGCCGATCAGAGCCATTCGGACGACGGTTTCCCAATCCTTCTCCTTCTGTTCGTCCGACCGCGTCAGATGAGGCGGGTTGACGTCGGGGCCGGTCCGGCAATGCTCGCGTACCCACGTCAGCGCCTTCTCGAATTCCGCCGGGTCGTAGATGCCGAGCTCCATCCGGCGGACGAACTCCGTCATATCCACGTATTCGTTGCGCATGCCCAGATACTTCTGGAAGAAAGTCTCGTCCACGATGCAACCCGCGATTCCCATCGACACCGAGCCCATCGATAGATACGACTTGCCCTGCATCGTCGCGACCGCGAGTCCCGCCTTCGCGAATCTCAGCAGCTTCTCCTGCACATCCGGAGTTATCGCGGAGTCGCCGATGTCCTGCACGTCGCGGCCGTAGATCGCGAACGCCGGAAGCCCCTTCTGGTTGTGAGCGCTCAGCGCCGCGGCCAGGTACACCGCTCCCGGACGCTCCGTTCCATTGAAGCCCCAGATGGCCTTCGGCCGCGTCGGATGCTGATCCATCGTCTCCGTCGGATAACACCAGGACGGCGTGACGGAGATCGTCAGCCCGACGTTCTCCCTGGCGAATTTCTCTTCGGCTTTGGCGGCTTCCGCCACGCCGCCGATGCACGTGTCGGCGATGATGCACTCGACCGGAAGTCCGTTGCTATGCCTAAGATTCGATGTCAGGAATTCCGCGGCCGTCCGGGCCATCTCCATCGTTACTTCTTCCAGCGATTCGCGAATGCCGCCTCGGCGGCCGTCGATAATCGGGCGAATTCCAATGCGGGGCATACTGCCCTGCAATCGATTGCAGAATGCTTGCGAATTCATCTTCGTTCATCCTCTCCCACGGTCTCCAGTTCGGCGGAATCAGCCGATCGCAGAGCGATCAGCCGATTCGATTAACTTCGTTGCGGAATATTTCAACGGCGGGCTCCGCCTCCGGCTCCTCCTTGCGGATTCTCTTCAGCAGAATCTCTCCCGCCTTGATCCCCATATCGTACGGATGCTGGTCGATGTAATGGAGTCCAGGATTCTTCAGCAGCGGTCCCGCTTCCACTTCGCCGAACGAAGCGACGGCCATGTCCTCCGGAATCTTCAGTCCGCTGCGCACGATCTCCAGCAGGACGCCGAGGCTCATCTGGTTGTTCAGCGAGACGATCGCCGTCGGCCTCGGATCGGCCTGCAGGAACTTGCGCACCGCCCTTATGCCGTCCTCCGTCGAGAATCCTCCGTTGAACACGATCGGCTGGTCCGCGATCCCGCGATCCCTCATCGCCTTCCGCACTCCCTCGAATCGCTCGCGCCCCGTGCTGACTCTCGCGGGTCCGTTCACGACCCCGATCCGAACGTGGCCTTCCGCGAGCAGCTTCTCGGTCAGTCTTGCGGCTCCTTCCTCGTTGTCTTCCGCGACAAGATCCAGCGACTTCGTTCCTTCCTCCGAGTCCAGCTTCCGGTCCACGAGCACGATCGGCAGGCCCGAATCCGAAAGCGACTTCACGGTGTCGTCGTTGCCCCCCGCGGTGGCCAAGACGACGGCGTCCACCCGCTTCTCTTGAAGCAGATTCAGCAGCCTTTCCTCTTTTTCGGGGTTCTCGTCGGAGCTGCAGAACATGAGCTGGAACCCTTCCGCTCCGACGACATCCTCGATGCCCCTGGAAATTCCCATGAAGTAGGAGTTCGAGATATCCGGAACGATCACTCCGATCATATAGGTCTTATCCTGCTTGAGGCTGCGGGCGATCGCGCTCGGCTGATAATTCAGCTTCGCCACCGCCTCCATGACCCGTTCCTTGATCTCTTCGCTTACGAAGCCGCTTTCGTTCAACACTCTGGATACGGTCGCGGTAGAGACTTCCGCCTCCGCCGCCACTTCTTTGATTGTTGCTTTAGCCAACTGCAGGTCACCTCTAAACTATGCGTTCACGCTGTAATCGTTTATGTAATCGATTACGTAAACGATTACACTGACAGGATAAAGGATGATCCGCTTGTTTGTCAACGGTCTTTTTTTGCCCTGCCTCCCGAACTATAATTAGGTTGCACGACGAGACCCATACGCTCGTTCCAACCAAAAGGAGGAAATTAGATGGCGGAGAGGGCTGGAGAAAAGACGGTCCGATCGAACCGGACGGACGACCCTGTTGCGGCAATCGAGCTGCTAAAGGTTACCCGTTCCTTCGGAAGCCGAAAGGTCCTGCACGAGATCGACCTAGCCATCCTGAGAGGCGAACTGTTCGGCCTCCTCGGCCCGTCCGGCTCGGGCAAGACGACGCTGGTCAAGCTGATCGCGGGTCTGGATGCCCCGAGCGGCGGTTCCGTGCTCCTTCTCGGAGAGCGCATGCCCAACCGCCGAGTGCTCGGGCGCGTCGGCTACATGGCTCAATCGGATGCGCTTTATAGCGAGCTTACGGGCAAGCAGAATCTGGAATTCTTTGCTTCTCTCTACGGCTTATCCGGAGCGAGAAGAACGGAACGCATCGCGAGCGTCATGAAGCTCGTCGATCTGACCGAGCATCTGAACAAGCCAGTCTCCGCCTATTCGGGCGGCATGAAGAGACGCCTCTCCCTTGCGGTCTCCCTGCTTCATGAGCCGGAGCTGCTCCTCCTCGACGAACCGACGGTCGGCATCGATCCGGTGCTTCGCCAATCCATCTGGACGGAGCTGCTCTCCCTTCGCGACAAGGGAATCACGATCGTCCTGACGACTCACGTCATGGACGAAGCCGACAGATGCGATCGGATCGGCCTCATCCGGGAAGGCCGGCTAACCGCCGTAGATAGCCCGGAAGGCTTGAAGCGGGCAAGCGGCGCCTCCACGATCGAGGAGGCTTTCATCGTGCTTGGAGGAGGGACAAGAGCATGAGAATTCGTGCGCTGGCGCTGCGAATCGTTCGTCAATTCATCCGGGACCGCAGGACGATCGCCCTTCTTTTCCTCGCGCCGCTTCTTGTCCTGACCTTGATGTATTTCGTCTTTAACGGCCAGAGCGTAAAGCCGGACTTGGCGACGATAGGCATCCCAGCCGAATGGCATAGCAAGCTGGAGCAGGCCGGAGCGAAGATCGAGCCGTATTCCTCTCTGCCGGAAGCGGAGGCGGATTTGCGGAAAGGCAAGCTGTCGGCCATCTTATCGACCGAGGGCAACCGGTTCTCCGTCCGCCTGGAAGGCAGCGATCCTTCCGAGTCCAAATCGGCCCTTCTTCTGATTCAACAAACGCTGCAATCCGATATCGAACGCGACTTGACGTCCAGCGCCTGGTCCGCGAAGCTTGATATTTCTTACGAGCACGGCGAAGGACGTTTGACCTCCTTCGATTCGTTCGGGCCCGTTTTGGTCGGCTTCTTCTCCTTCTTCTTTGTCTTTCTTCTCGCCGGAGTCGCTTTCCTGAGGGAGAAAACGACGGGTACGCTGGAGAGGCTGATGGCCTCCCCCATCCGCAGGTTCGAGGTCGTCTTCGGCTACTTGGCCGGGTTCGGCGTTTTTACGATCCTTCAGGCCACGCTGATCGCCTGGTTCTCGATCCAGGCGCTGGGGCTTTATATGGACGGCTCCTTCTGGCTCGTGCTGCTCACGAACCTTCTGCTGAGCCTTGTCGCCCTTACGCTCGGCACCTTGCTGTCCACTTTCGCCGGGAGCGAGTTCCAAATCATTCAGTTCATTCCTCTCGTCATCGTTCCGCAGGTATTCTTCTCGGGCTTATTCAATCTTGACGCGATGAATCCTTGGCTCCAGAAGCTGAGCTACGCGATGCCGCTCTATTACGGGGCGGACGCCTTGCGGGGCATCATGCTGAGGGGGGAAGATCTGCCCGATATCCAGATCGACATCTATGCGCTTCTCGCCTTCTCCATCGCTTTCATCGTCCTGAACATGGCCGCTCTTAGGAAGCAGCGGGCTTTCTAAAAAACGAGCAGGAGCCGCTTACGGTCGTAAGCGGCTCCTGCTATCGCGAACTACGGAGTCAAAGGAATCCGATAATTCGAGCATTCCTCGACGATGTGCTCTCCTTGCTGATAAACCCACCGGAAGCGGAAATGTTCGCCTTGGTAGCCGGTGCGCTGGCGGATATCCGGAATGATGACGGCATCGAGATTGTCCATAATGCGGGACTCCAGCTCCCGAAGCCATTGCTCGTTCTCGATGCGCATACGCGTCGCTTCCTCATCGCCGGAAGCCGAGGCCAAGAAATAAGTCGTGCCGATCTCTTCCGCGGTCGCCTCCGGCGCAAACGGCTTTCCGGCTCCTCTATAGATCTCGCGAACCGTGTCCAGCCAATCCTTGTGCAGATCGATGGATACCTTTCTCATGACGTTATACCCCTTCCGTTCCTTCCGATATGTTCTCTGAGAAATTATCTTATTATAAAAACGATCCCCGTACAATGAACAAGCTCACTTCTAGTAACACTCGGCCAAAGCTGCCCTTATCGAAACAGCTTGCGCAGAATAGCCAATCCGTTCTTCGCCGACGGGTAGCGGAACGGGAAGTCGAACCGGACCGTCTGCTTCAGGACGCTTTTCTGGTGGGAGAAGGTTCGAAAGCTGTAGATGCCATGGTAGCTGCCGATGCCGCTCGAACCGACTCCCCCGAAGGGCAGATAAGGAGTCGCGATGTGCATGAGAGTGTCGTTCACGCAGCCGCCTCCGAACGGAATCGATTCGATGACGCGATTCTCCGCGGCCTTGTCTCGGGTGAACATATAGAGCGCCAGCGGCTTGGGACGGGCATTCACCTCGGCGATCACCTCGTCCAGCTCGGAGTATTCGAGCATCGGAAGCAGCGGGCCGAAGATCTCCTCTCCCATGACCGGCAGGCTCCAATCGGCATGATCGAGAACCGTCGGCGCGATCTTCAGCGACTCCCGGTCGTAATCGCCGCCGATGACCGCTTCCGCGCCGCCAAGCAGTCCGACGAGCCGGTCGAAGTGCCTCTCGTTCACGATTTTGCCCAGCTCCTCGCTCTCGATCGGCCGAGGCCCATAGAAAGCCGAGATCGCCGCGCGGAGCTCCTCCAGCAGCGCGGCCTTCCGATCCCGGTGAACGTAGACGTAATCGGGAGCGATGCAGGTCTGGCCGGCGTTCATGAACTTGCCGAAGACGATGCGTTTCGCCGCCAGCTTCACGTCCGCGTCCCGATGCACGATACAAGGACTCTTGCCGCCCAGCTCCAACGTGACCGGAACGAGACGCTTGGCGGCCGCTTCCATTACGACCTTGCCTACCGGAACGCTGCCCGTGAAGAAAATATAATCGAAGGGCTGTTCCAGCAGCTCCTTGCTCGCCTCGACTCCCCCCTCGACGGTCGCGACGTATTCGGGCGGAAAGACGGCTTCGACGATTTCGCGCAAAACCGCCGCCACCCGGGGAGTCAGCTCCGAAGGCTTTAAGACCGCGGTATTGCCCGCCGCGATCGCGCCGACCAGAGGCGACAAAGCCAGTTGAAAGGGATAGTTGAACGGAGCGACGATCAGGACGGTTCCATAGGGCTCGCTCACGATATAGCCGCCGGAGCCGATATGGGTCATCGCCGTCTTGACCTTTACGGGCTTCGCCCACTTGCGCAGGCGCTTGCGGATAAAACGGATCTCCTCGTAGACGATGCCGATCTCGGTCATGTAAGCTTCCCGTTCGGACTTGCCCAGATCGATTCGGAGCGCGTCCATGACTTGCCGTTCTCTGGCTTTAACGGCTTCCTTCAGAAGGTCCAATCGACGGATCCGATCCTCGACCCGGCGCGTATTCCCCGCGGCATGCCAATCCCGCTGCTTGCCTACGATCCCCGCTATCAAGCTCATCCTCGTCCTCTCCCCATCCCTGATTATAGACGAATCGATATCAGCTTAAGTTCCGTCAATTCTTCTATCGCGTACTTGATTCCTTCTCTTCCTACGCCGCTCTCCTTGACGCCGCCGTAAGGCATGTGATCCACCCGGAAGGTCGGGAAGTCGTTGATCATCACTCCGCCGACCTCAAGAAGATCCGCCGCTCTCATCGCCGTATGAATATCGCGGGTATAAAGTCCGGCCTGCAGCCCGTAACGCGACCGGTTCACCCGATCGATCGCCTCGTCTATCGAATCGATGGCTTCCACGCATACGATAGGCCCGAACGCTTCCTGGCAGGATAAAGGCTCGTCCTCGGGCACGCCGGTCAGAATCGTCGGCTCGTAGACGCTCTCCGCCCGGGCGCGTCCGCCCGCTACGATTCTGGCCCCCCGTTTAACCGCCGCTTGCACCCACCCGTCGATTCGTTTCGCTTCCTTCGGGTGGATGAGCGCGGAGACGTCCGTCTCCTCCAAGGACGGATCCCCTACCTTAAGCCTGCGCGCCGCCTCAGCGAACTTGTCCAGGAACTCTTCCAGCCGCGATCGATGAACGTAAATGCGCTGGATCGAGATGCACACCTGGCCGCTGAACGAGAACGCTCCGAGCGCGCATCGCTCGATGAGAGCTTCGTCCAGCTCGATATCGGAATCCAGGATCATTGCCGAGTTGGAGCCCAGCTCCAGCGTGACCCGTTTCAATCCCGCTTTGTTCCGAAGGGCGATGCCGACCTCCGGGCTTCCGGTGAACGTAATCGCCTTTACCCGGGGATCGGCAACCAGCGCTTCCCCGACCACCGAGCCTTTGCCCGGAATGATGTTGAGCGCCCCCGCCGGAAGGCCCGCTTCGGCGAACAGCTCGCCCAGGGCCAGCGCGGATAGCGGGGTCTGTCCGGCCGGCTTCAGCACGACCGTATTCCCGGCTGCCAAAGCCGGTCCGACCTTGTGCGCGACCAGATTAAACGGGAAGTTAAAGGGCGTGATCGCACCGACGACCCCGATCGGCTTGCGAACCGTATACGCCACCCTTCCTTCTCCTCCCGGAGCGGCGTCCATCGGAATCGTCTCGCCATGGATGCGCGTCGCCTCCATGGCAGCGAAACGGTAGGTCTGAATCGTCCTCGCGATCTCGCCGCGCGCCGTCTTCAGCGGCTTTGCCGCTTCTTGCGTCAGCAGCCTGGCCAGTTCCTCCCGGCGGCTCTCCATCGACCGTACGACCCTCTCCAGAATCGCGGACCGCTCGTGCGCGGGCATCCGGGCCATGGCCGAAGCCGCCCGCTCGGCCGCCTCGATCGCTTGCCGCGTCTCCGCTTCCCCCGCTTGCGCCACCTCGGCGAGAACCTCTCCGTCGAACGGGGATCTGAGCAGCGTATACCCTTCCGATTCCCGCCACTGTCCGTCGATCCATAGATTCTGTCTCATCTGCCAAACTCCTTCCTTCCGTTGCCAACCTATCCCTTTAAGAATACCACTTCTATCCGCAGCGACAAACCCAAAATAAAAGCTGTCCACCTTAAGGTCGCAACCTGGTGGACAGCCGTCCGCCTCCGCGAGGGAGGCTCTCGTTTATGAAGTAATGTTGGAGATGACGTTATGCCTCGGCAACGTCCCTCTCCCGGCTCCGTCTTAACGGGACGGCGATTTGTACTTCTTCTGAAGGGCGGGCAGATGCTTCATCGTTCTCAGCATGGGGCCTTGGCACATCGGGCACACTTGGCCGGGAACCGCGAATTCTTCCCTGACCCAAGCTTTGCAATCGTTGTTTTTGCATTTGAGGATTTTGACAATGGAGAGTTTCGGTTTCTGTTCTTCGCTTTCAGACAATTCGCAATCGCATTCCCTTCGTACAATCTTTAGAGACAACCGACTTAATATATGCTTTTTGGCCCATTCAAGTCAAGTCCGCCTCTAGAAAGAATGCACGAATCGAACGATAGCCAAGATCAGCAAACACCAGATTGGCAAGCTGAAGGCCAGTCCCCAAAACATGCCGCGACACAAAAGATTTTTCTCCACGAACGCTCACCTTCCTTGCAAAACGTCCAGGCTTCCGAAGAGGCCGCAGACGCTTTGCTCTTATCATCCATATGAGATGACTGCCGACAGGGTGACCGTTAGCCTTTGCCTAAGGCATCGCGATGATAGCGGTTACAATGTAATTTTATGCCGCATCCGGTTCCCGATAGTACGACCGTTTATTCTCATCCTTACCCAAAACAAGCGAAAATACACGATCTTCATATAAGAACATGCGGACAAAAAAGAACCGCCTATAAGCAAGCTTATAAGCAGCTCTATTCCCGGTTATCCCAGCGTCTTCCGTTGCTTCGAATAAGCGCGTGCTTTTAGACGGCGGCGCTGACCGTTTCTTCGGCGGTCTCCAGGAACCTCTCGCAATCCAGCGCGGCCATGCAGCCCGTTCCGGCGGCGCTGATCGCTTGGCGGTAGCGGTTGTCCTGAACGTCTCCGCAAGCGAAGATGCCCGGAACGTTCGTCTCGGTCGTGCCCGGCTTGACGGCCAGGTAGCCGTGCGAGTCCGTCGTCAGCTGCCCGTTAAGGAACTTCGTATTCGGGTTGTGCCCGATCGCCACGAAGATGCCGGCCGCCTCGATCAGCTCTTCCTCGCCCGTCTCGTTGTTTCTGACCTTCAGTCCCTTGACTCCCATTCCGTCCGCGACGACCTCCAGAGGAGTGCTGTTAAGGCTCCAGCTGATCTTGTCGTTGCTCCGGGCACGGTCTTGCATGATCTTCGACGCTCTCAGCTCGGATCTGCGGTTCACCAGAACGACTTCGGACGCGAAGCGGGTCAAGAAGCTCGCTTCCTCCATCGCGGAGTCTCCTCCGCCGACCACGATGATCTTCTTCCCGCGGAAGAAGAACCCGTCGCAGGTCGCGCAGGTGCTGACGCCCCGTCCGACATTGTCCTTCTCGCCCGGAATGCCGAGATACTTGGCGGACGCTCCCGTGGAGATAATCAGCGTCTCGGCTTGAAGCTCTCCCATCCCTTCCACTTGAAGCGTGAACGGACGCTTGGACGTATCGACGCCGTTCACCCAGCCCGTCATGAATTCGGCGCCGAACCGCTCCGCCTGCTTGCGCATGTTGGCCATCAGCTCGGGACCCATGATTCCGTCCGGGAATCCGGGAAAGTTCTCGACTTCCGTCGTTGTCGTCAATTGACCTCCCGGCTCCGGCCCTTCGATAACGAGAGGATTCAGGTTCGCTCGGGCCAGATAGATGGCGGCCGTCAGTCCGGCAGGCCCGGTGCCTATAATAATCGTTTTGCGCATAGGGGCTCCCACCCTTTATACTTAGTTTTAGTTTAACAATTGTCGATAAAAAAATCATACCACCGCGCAAGCCAAGCTGCATGAAGGTATGATGAAGGAAAAATGAAGGTATCATGAAGGTCGGATCAAGGGAACGATCGCTGCCGGAAACGGCCGTGCATTAGCGTTTCAATCCTTCGCGATCCGGTAGCCGAAGCCGCGGACGGTCGCGATGTACTGCGGCTGCTTAGGATTGTCGCCGAGCTTATGGCGAAGGCTCTTGATGTGGACGTCGATGGAGTTGCTTCCCCCGAAATAATCCGTTCCCCAGAGCGCTTCCATGATGTCTTGGCGAGACAGCACCCCGTCGGTCGAGATCAGGAGGCGGAGCAGATCGAACTCCGTCTTCGTCAGATCGATCTTCGATCCTCCCCGGACGGTTTGCATCCGCTTGAGGTCCATCTGGATATCCTTGAAGCGCAGCAGTTGCTCGGACAGCAACGCCGCCCCGATTGGCGAATCGCCTTCGCTAGCCGAGACAGCCGGACGAATGCTCGTCATTTCTTCGATCAGGCCGATCGCCTCCTGCACCGATCCCGGCCAGACGAGGCTTCTGCCTCCATCCGCTTCGGCCTCGGCCGAACGAACCAGATAAAGCACGTCCGTCTCTTCGTTGACGGATGCCGGAACGCTCTCGTCCGCGATATGGGTGCGGTCCACGATAAACAAATCGTTGTCGAGGAGCGGAAGGATCGGCTCCTTGGAATGATGGAAGACCAGCACGTCGTAACAGCGGGACATGAGCTCGGATAACAGATGCTTAAGCGTTCCGGGGAAAGCGCTGATGACGACGATCCGTCTCGTCGTGTCGCAGAAGGCGCCTTCCAGCCCCGCGATCGACGCGTCGCTTATCGTTTGGTTTTCGAGGCTTGGCAAGATGGGCACACCCCCTTGAACAGCAACTGCTCGTCGGTAATCTCATAGCCGGATTCCGCCGCGATCCGATCCAGCCAATCCTGCGGCGTCTTCGTCATCACTTCGTCGACCCGGCCGCACTCCGTGCAGACGATATGCTGGTGATCCTCGGTGCGCGAATCGTAGCGGCTTGCGTCCCCTTCCAGCTTCAGCTCGCGAATCATTCCTTGCTCCGTCAAATATCGCAGCGAATTGTACACCGTCGCGTAAGCGACGGAGTGGCCTCTGGCCTTGAGCCGATCGATCACGTCCGCGGCCGTCGGGTGATCGTGCGCTTCCGACACGATCTCGAGTACGATCTTGCGCGGCGTCGTTAATCCATAGCGTGACATCGGAAGCCACCTCCTCGTGTTCCGTATATTTAAATTAAGTTTAATTTTAAACTCAATTCAAGTTTATGTCAACCACGAAAGCTTCACAAGTAACGAAGGAGAACGTAAATGCTGGATATCGCGATGGAGACGAGCATGATCGGGAATCCGAACTTCAGGAATTTCATGAACGAGATCGGATGGCCTTCCTTCGCCGCCATGCTGGCCACGACGAGGTTCGCGCTGGCCCCGATCAACGTTCCGTTGCCTCCAAGGCAAGCCCCGAGAGCAAGACTCCACCAGAGCGGCTCCAGGTTGCCGTAACCCATGTCCCCGATCTCCTGGATAAGCGGGATCATCGTCGCCACGAACGGAATGTTGTCCAGAACGGAGGAAGCCAACGCGCTCAGCCATAGAATCAGCATGGGGGTCGCGACCGGATCGCCGCCGGTCCATTCCATCGCTCCTTCGGCCAGCCTGGAGATGACTCCGGTATCCACAAGTCCACCGACCAGGACGAACAAGCCGATGAAGAAAAAGATCGAGATCCACTCCACCTTGTGAAGGGCATGCTCCAGCGCCTTTTCTCCCGTTAGGAGAAGCAGCAGAAACGCGGCTCCGAGCGCGACCGTCGCGGACTCCAGATGCAGCATCTGATGGGTGAAGAAGCCGATCAACGTCAGAGCGAGAACGCCGAGGCTCTTCCAGAGCAGCTTAGGATCCGTGATGAGCGATTCCGCGTCCATCTCCATAATTCCCCGAATGTCCTCCTCGGAAGCGCGAAGCCGTTTGCGGAACAGCAGCCAGAAGATGACGGCGTACACGATCATGATAAGGACGACGATCGGAGCCAAGTTATAGAGGAACGCGTTAAAGGTCAGCTCCTTCACCGCGCTGCCGATCATGATATTCGGCGGATCGCCGATGAGCGTCGCCGTTCCGCCAACGTTCGAAGCGATAACCTGAGTAAGCAGGAAGGGAATCGGGCTTACCTTCAGCCGGCGGGTAATGCTGAACGTGACGGGAACCATGAGCAGCACGGTCGTCACGTTGTCCAGGAACGCCGAGCCGACGGCCGTAATGATCGCCAGCGCGATCAGAATGCGGACGGGAATCCCCTTCGCCCTCTTCGCTGCGGCGATTGCCAAGTAATTAAACAAGCCGGTGTCGGCCATGACCCCTACGATAATCATCATCCCGACGAGGAGCCCCAATGTGTTGAAGTCGATATGGTGAACGGCCGTCTCTTGATCGAGAATCCCTACTCCGACCATTGCCGCCGCTCCCAGCATCGCGACGATCGTCCGGTGGATTTTCTCCGAGATGATAAGCCCGTACGTCAATAAGAAGATAATAATGGCCCAGATCGCTTGCGATTCCATGCTCCGCCTCCGTAGTCCGTTCTATAGTCATTACCCAAAAAAGACAAAAGAAGCCCGCGTTTGACAGGCTCCTCCCAAATAAATCCATTATTGAATTCGTCGCTCCATCATCTTATCAGAGGAAGCTGAATTCGACAACACCATCCGCCAATCGCTACGCCAAATTGAACCTCTGCCGATATCCGCATTTGCGGCATAGCTCCTCGACGACCTCGCGGCGCGAGAAGCCGTCGTACATTCGGTTCGCCCGCTCCCCCTCGATTATCTCCGAGAACGGCTTCTCATGTATGTTGCCGAGATTGATGACGCCCTCCCCGTCCAGGCAGCAAGGCACGACCGTGCCGTCCACGAGCACGCCCGCCTGGTTGCGAAGCGCATGGCAGAAGCCTCGTCCCGAATCCTCTTCCTCCGTCAGCTTCGGCCACTTGAACTCATGGTCCTGGTTCAGGTAGATCCGCTCCGCGAGCTTGATTCCCTTCCCTCTCCGGAACTCCTCTTCGATCCGATAGTCCAGCTCGAACTCGCGCTCGATCATCTCCAGGATGTCGCGATTCCGGCGCCTGGCCAAGTTCGCGGCATTATCCTCGGTCAAGTTCCATAGTCTAAAAGAGATCAGGACACCATGATCCCGTGCCGCTTCCTTCGCGAAGGAGATGACCTTGCGCACGTATCCTTCCTTGTCCGTCGAGCCTTCGTGTCCGTCGAAGCTGTGAAGCGAGAAGTTCATCTGCCGAAGCGCCGGCTTGTTCAGGAGCTTCTCTCTATTCTTATGAAGAAGAGTGCCGTTCGAGGTGATGTTCACCTTGAACCCTTTCTCCGCGCTGATGTCGAGCAGCTCGTCGATCCTCGGGTGCAGGAGCGGCTCTCCTTTGACATGCAGATAGATCGAGTCCGTATGCGGCTTGATCTCGTCCAGGATGTGCCGGAACCGTTCCGGCTTCAGGAACTGCGCTTGGCGCTTCGTCTCCGGACAGAAGCTGCACGCCAGGTTGCACACGCTCGTAATCTCGATATAAAACTTCTTGAATGTCTTCATCGTCGTTTCAATCCTCCACGCCAACTAGCCTTCCCTATTGTAGCAGACTACGCACTCTTCCGTCATTTTTTGCGCTCCGCATCTTCCTTCCGATCTTCATCCAATCTTCATGATTATCCCTAAAGCTCATGCTATATTAGATACATATTTAGACTTAGTTTAAATTTAATAAATGGGAGGAACTACAAATGAGCGCTATGAAAAACGTACTGAGGAAGCAGCTGGCCAACTGGATCGTAACCGAGATGAAGCTGAGAAACTACCACTGGCACGTAAGGGGGTCGCAGTTCTTTACCCTCCATGCCAAATTCGAAGAGCTGTACGGCGAAGCCGCCGAACGCATCGACGAGCTGGCCGAACGCCTTCTCGCCCTCGGGGATAACGCCGTCCTGTCGCTTGCCGAAGTATTGAAGACCGCGTCCGTTCAAGAAAGCGGCGGCCAAGAGTCCGCCGACAAGATGGTCGCGGCGATCGCGAACGACTTCAGCCTGATGGCGGAAGAACTAAGACTAGGACATTCGTACGCCGAATCCCTAGGGGACGTCACCAGCGCCGACCTTCTGCAAGACATCGTCGCCAGCCTAGAGAAGCACGTGTGGATGCTGAAAGCTTATCTCGGCACCTCGAACGAGCCGGTCGTTCGATTGGCGAGCAATTGATCAAGACGAAAGCCGAACGGGCGACCGTTCGGCTTTTTTTATGGGATAGCTGATAATGAAGGCCGATCCGTAGAATTGTTAAAGCAACTGCAACCCGATGATGTCGGGTTGCAGTTGCTTCATGGCTTGGGTTTTGCTCTGTAACCCGATGATGTCGGGTTACAGCTGCTTCATGGCTTGGGTTTTGCTCTGTAACCCGATGATGTCGGGTTACAGCTGCTTCATGGCTTGGGTTTTGCTCTGTAACCCGATGATGTCGGGTTACAGCTGCTTCATGGCTTTGGTTTTGCTCTGTAACCCGATGATGTCGGGTTGCAGTTGCTTCATGACTTGGGTTTTGCTCTGTAACCCGATGATGTCGGGTTACAGGGAGCGCACGAGGTTAGTTTGGAGCTGTAACCCGACGATGTCGGGTTACAGGGAGCGTACGAGGTTGGATTGGAGCTGCAACCCGATGACATCGGGTTCAGTCAGGCAACGCGGTCGGGGGAACGCCGGCTATTTCTCCAACCGCCATGTGCAGGTCATGACCAGATCGTCCCCGTCCATCTCAGCGCGAAGAGAACCATCCATCTTCTCCATCAACCCGCGGGCGATCGACAAGCCGAGCCCGGAGCCGCCGCTTCCGGTGCCGGCGTTGCCTCCTCCCGAGCTGCCGGAACGCGACTGATCGGCCATATAGAAGCGGTTGAATAGCAGCTCAAGATCGAAGCCGCGAAGATGCGGGGCCGCGTTGCGAATGGTCAGCACGGCCTCCTCCCCCTGTCTCTGGAGAGCCACGTCGATCGCCCCCTCGGCATGCCGAAGGGTGTTGAGCATGAGATTCTCGATCACCCGGCGAACCGCGGATTCGTCAGCCGTCGCGGGGAGCGGTTCTTCCGCGAGACGGAACTGCGGCCGCAGCTTCTTCTCGTTCATTCGTTCGTAGAAGCCGAGCAGAATGTCCGGGAGAATACGGCCTAGCTGAACTCGCTCCAGCTTCAGCCGATAATCGGGCGAATCGAGCACCGACAGCTCGAAGAAGTCGTTCAGAAGCGACTTGAGCCGGATCGTCCGGTTCTTGACGACGGCGATAGCTTCCCGTCCTTCCTCTTCCGTCATCTGCCCGGACTCCAGCAGTTGAATGTATCCTGTTATCGAAGTGAGCGGCGTTCTTAGATCGTGCGAGATATTGGCGACGGCACGCCGGAGTTCCGTCTCCGAACGTCTCTTCTCCGCGTTTGCCTGCTCGATAAGCTCCGTATGCCGATTGATTTCGGCGGCCAGCTCTTCCAGCGCCGGGTCGTGCCAGTCCAGAACGAGCTTCTGACCGCTCTCTCCCCGGTGATATCGCCGGAGCTGCCGGACAAGGTCCTTGAGCTGTTTTTTGAACGCGTATAGCCGATAAAGGGCGTAGGCCGCCGCAAGGCCGAAGGCGACTCCCGCCAATCCTATCCACACGGCTGCCTAGCCTCCCCTCTATCCCGTTACTTTATCTCCTTGCGCCGGAACGCCGCGATGCCCAGCAGCAGGAAGACCGCCCATGTCGCCGCCGAGACGATGATCCCCGTCCAAAGCTTGGAGGAGCTGAGCGTCTCGTTGGCGTAATCGAGAACGACTTGAAGAACGCTGTATTCGTAAACCGTCTTAAGCGCAGGGATATATTTACTGGCCATTATGATAATGCCGTCAATGAAGAAGTAGAACACGATCGAGAAGCCGACCGTCTTGCCGCTGTCGTTCAACAGGATCGCAAAAAAGCCCGTAATCGAGGCATAAGCCGCCGCGACCAGCAGCGTCATTCCGAACGTGCGGACGACGTATTCGGCATTGGACGCGTCCGGGAGCGACCCGAAGCCGAGCAGAGCCGAACCGAGGACGACGTTCACTGCCGGGAAGATAAGCGCGACGATCATCGCTCCCAGCATATACGCCGTCAGCTTCGCGACAATGACCTTGCTTCGGGAGAACCCCGACGTTACGGCCCTCTTGATCGTTCCGTTCGCGTATTCGCTCGAGATAAAGAAACCGGCAAGGATGCTGAGTCCGATCTTGATGATGTACTGGTTGGCCGAGAGAGACGACATCCATAATTCGATGCCGGAGCTTGCCGACATGGCGCCTCCGTCGTTCGAATTGTCATAATAGACGAACAGCGCGTTGACGACGGCCGCGGCGAACAGGACGATGCAGAGCAGCCAGAGAGAACGGTTGCGCGTCAGCTTGTACCATTCGGAACGGAATAGATTGCTCACTTAAGCCTCGCCTCCGATCCGCTTCGTGAAGTAGCTTTCGAGAGCTTCCCCCATCGGCATGAATTGCTCGATCGCAAGGCCCGCCTCCGCCAGCGCTCCCGAAACCCGGGAAGGATGCTCCAGGTGTTCGAACAATTGGATCGTCCCGTCCGGAAGCACTTCGAATTCCGTCGTCGCCAGCTCTCTCTCCAGCACGGCCGCCGCCCGCTGCGGAGAGTCGACCTTGATGCGGATATACTGCCTGCACTTGCGCTGAAGCTCGTCCAGCGTCAGCTCTTCCAGAAGACGCCCCTTATGAATGATGCCATAGTGCGTCGCGAGAAGGTGAAGCTCGCTTAGGATGTGGCTCGAGATCAGAATCGTAATGCCGATCTCCCGGTTCAGCCGCCGCAGCAGATCGCGCATCTCGACGACTCCGACCGGATCGAGGCCGTTCGTCGGCTCATCCAGCACGAGGAATTCCGGATCTCCCAAGAGGGCGACCGCCAAAGCCAGCCGCTGCTTCATCCCGAGCGAGAAGTTTCTTGCCTTCTTCATCCCCGTGCCTTCCAGCCCGACAAGCTCCAGCGTCTTCTTGATGCCTTCCATGCCCGGAATTCCCCTCTGCAGCCGATGAATCTCCAGGTTCTCCTTGGCCGTCAGCTGCGGGAACAGCGCCGGCTGCTCGATGGCGATGCCCATTCTGCGCCTGGCCCGAACCAGCTCCTTCTCCCCGCTCTCGCCGAACAGCTCGATCGTTCCCGACGTCGGGAACGCCATGCCCGTCGCCAGCTTCATGAGCGTCGACTTGCCCGCGCCGTTCTGGCCGATGAATCCGTAGATGGATCCTCGCCGGATATTCAAGCTGACATCGTCCAGCGCAAGCTGGTTTTTGTACTTCTTCGTCAACCGCCGCGTTCGCAGCACGTACTCGTTCATGCTCTGCCTCATCCTTCCTTTTTCGGTTCGATAAAGTTAATTGTAAAGACCGAAACATAAGAGAAGGTAAAGGCATTTCATAAGAAAAGCTTAAGTTTTGAGCCGGTAGCCCATTCCCCAGATCGTTTCGATGTAATCTTCATCCGGGTTCGCTTTGGCCAGCTTGTTCCTCAGATTGCTCATATGGACGTTGATCGCGTTCTCTTCCCCGCCGAGAAAAGCCTCTCCCCATACGCTCTCGAACACGTTCGCCTTGGAGAACAGCTTCTTGGGCGAAGACAGAAACAGCTCCAGGATGTCGTATTCCCGGGCGGTCAGGGACAGCTCCCGGCCTCCGACCGTCGCAGACTTCGCTTCCGGATCGACGACGAGGTCTTTATGCCTTAGCAGCTTCGGAGGGACGGCCGCCGGCAGCCGGCGGAATCGCCGGAGCAAGGAGTCGACGCGGGCCGACACCTCCTCGAGATCGAACGGCTTCGTGACGTAATCGTCCGCGCCGGTCTTCAGCGCCGCGATCTTGGTCTCGCGCTCGTTCTCCGCCGTGATGACGATGACGGGAGTGTCGCCCTTCGCTCCGATGGCGGCCAGAAGCTCTTCGCCCCGCAGCCCCGGAAGCATTAGGTCGAGCAGGACGAGACTCCAAACCTGCCGATCCAGATAGAGCAACGCTTCGGTACCGGAATACGCGGGCTGCGGGATGTACCCGCTTCGGGTCAGCACGCCGCACAGCAGCCGGTTGATGTCGTCGTCGTCCTCGACCACGAGAACGTGAACGGGCTTTTCCATGGCGATGCCCTCCTGTTTGGCGCAATTCTTCTAGTCGACATTATAGCACGAGACGCTTAAACGGGAAGACCGCCTTGCTCCGGGGAACGGCTGTCTTTACTCTTGGACGATTACTCCATATGATTGAACATAGCGATGACAGGTTCGGGGGGCGAAAAGAATGAACATACAGGCTACTATAGCGAATATAGTAGACGCTTTAAAGGGAGTCGACGGGGTAAACGCCGTGGTGCTCGGGGGCTCGAGAGCTAGAGGAACGGAGAGTCCAAGCTCCGATATCGATATCGGGGTCTACTACGATTCCGGGAAAGGGCTGGACATAGCCCGGCTGCGTCAAGTCGCCTCTTCTCTTGACGATGACCGCAGGGACGGTTTAATAACGGAAATAGGCGGCTGGGGACCCTGGATTAACGGCGGCGGCTGGCTGAAAGTCAACGGCACCCCGGTCGATTTCTTGTTGCGCGATCAAAATAAAGCGTCGCAAGTCATCGAGCGATGCGTTGCGGGAGACATTACCGTCGACTACCAACCGGGACACCCCCACGGATTCGTCAACTCGATTTATATGGCCGAGATCGCTTTGTGCAAAGCGTTATGGGACCCTTCGGGAGTCATAGGCAATCTGAAGAGCAGAACAACCCCTTACCCGCCCGTTTATCAGAAAGCAGTCATCGGCAAATTCTTATGGGAAGCAGCCTTTTCTCTCGAGAACGGATATAAAGGGATCTACAAGAACGATTTATCCTACATCGCCGGATGCTGTTTCCGGTCCTCCTCTTGCTTGAATCAGGTATTGTTTGCGGCTAACGAAAGCTATCTGATGAACGAAAAAGGAGCGGCCGCCATTGTCGATACCTTTCGCTTAGCGCCGATCGGCTATGCCGATCGAGTAAACGATCTATTCAGCTTAATCTCGGAAGATCCAGACAGTCTAAAGAAGGCTTTCGACATGATGCGCGATCTTATTCGGGAAACGGAAACCATTCTGGTCTCCATAGGGTTATCGAATTAGCAAACCTATTCTGAAACTTCCGCTAAAGCAAACGGCAGCCTTGGATATTTGCTATCCAAAGCTGCCGTATCGTTAAATCGAGAATACAACCTCGTGAATGCTAAGCTTGGAACCCAGCATGACGCTCGGTGGCCGCTGCCCCGGCGCTCCTTGGCCCGCTTCTACGCTTGGCGCCGCCGGACGGGAGTGCGAGTGAGCTTGCTTGAACGCGTCGCTGTTCACCCAGCCGTCGAAGGCTTCCTTGTTCTCCCAAGCGGTGCAAACCCTCAGCTCGTCGTGGTCCTCCTCCGAGGAAAGCAGCAGCTCCATCTTGACGAAGCCCGGCGCGTGCTGGACTCCCTTCGGATTTTTGAACCTTTCCGCCACTTCCGAACCATGGCCCGGCTTGATTCGAATCGTGTTGATCGCTACGATCATGCCCCATCCCTCCTTGTCTTCTCACTCCTGATTAAACAACTTCTGCTGGAACTTCGCAATATCGGCGTATTCTTCGTCCAGCTTGCGCGAGAGACGCACGAAGAGAGGCAGCAGCTCCCGGTAGACCGAGGACGCCGCCGGCTGCGGAATGTGCTCGTGGGTCGTGCCGACCATCGCCGCTACCCTAGAGAAAGCGTCGGCGTCGCCGAAAGCCTGCATGCCCAGCACGACCGCGCCGAGGCAGGAGCTCTCGAAGCTCTCCGGCACGACGACGTTCTGGCCGAAAATATCGGCCATCATCTGGCGCCAGAGCGGAGACCGCGCGAAGCCTCCCGTCGCCAGGATCTTCTTCGGCACGCCGGTCGTCTCCTGCATCGCCAGCATGACCGTGTACAGGTTGTAAACGACGCCTTCCAGGACGGCGCGAATCATGTGCTCCTTCTGATGATGCAGCGTCAAGCCGAAGAAGGAGCCTCTGGCATCCGGGTTCCACAATGGCGCTCGCTCGCCCGTCAAGTACGGGAGGAACAGCAAGCCGTCCGATCCGGGACGCACCCGCTCGGCGATTCGGGTCAGAACGTCGTACGGGCTGATGCCCAGACGCTTGGCGGTCTCCGTCTCGGAAGCCGCGAACTCGTCGCGCACCCAGCGGAAAATAACGCCGCCATTATTGACCGGGCCGCCGATTACCCACTTCTTGTCCGTCAGGGCATAGCAGAAATAGCGTCCCTTGGGATCGGTCGCCGGCTCGTCGATGACCGTGCGGATCGCTCCGCTCGTGCCGATCGTGACGGCGACGACGCCAGGGTCTATCGCGTTCAAGCCAAGGTTGGACAGAACGCCGTCGCTCGCGCCGACGACGAACGGCGTGGATGCGGATAGGCCCATTTGAGCCGCCGCCTCCGGGTTCGTCATGCCTTCAAGCACGTAAGTCGTCGGCACGAGCTCAGACAACCGGTCCTGCGTTAGGCCTGCGAGGCCGAGCGCCTCCTCGTCCCATTCCAGCCGGGACAGATTCATCATCCCCGTGGCCGAAGCGATGGAGTAATCGACGACATAGCGGCCGAAAAGCCGGAACAGCGCATACTCCTTGATCGAGACGAACTTGGCGGCCTTGGCGAAAAGCTCGGGATGATCGTGCCGGAGCCACATCAGCTTCGTTATCGGAGACATCGGGTGGATAGGGGTTCCCGTGCGGCGATAGACGGCGAGCCCGTTCAGCTCGTCCTTCAGCTTTCTCGCCCATTCCGCGCTGCGGTTGTCCGCCCAGGTCATGCCCCGCATCAAAGGCTTGCCTTCGCCGTCGACCGGGATGACGCTGTGCATGGCGGAGCTGCAGGAGACGAATTCGACGTCCCCCGCTTGCAATCCCGCTTGCGTCACCGCCAGCCCTACCGCGCGAACAAGCGCCGCGAAAATCTCTTCCGGATCCTGCTCGGCGATGGAAGGAGTCGGCGTATAAAGCGGATAGCCTTCGTTCGCCGTCGCGACGACCCGTCCTTCCCGGTCGAACACGACCGCCTTCGTGCTTGTCGTCCCCATATCGATACCGATCCGATAACCTGCTTTGCTTTTCATTCCGTTTTCCCCGCTCTCTCCTGCAGCATACAGTTATTTAATGGCTAACGTTAGACAAATGCGCTTACGATAAGAATAAGGATCAAACCCGCGACCGACAAGATCGTCTCCATGACGGTCCAGGATTTGAGCGTCTGAGGAACGCTCATGTTGAAGAATTCCTTAACCATCCAGAAGCCGGCGTCGTTGACGTGCGACAGAACGAGCGAGCCCGCTCCGGTCGCCAGCACGACCAGCTCCAGGTTGGCGCCCGGCGACATGGCGAGCACCGGGGCGACGATGCCGGCCGAGGTGGTCATCGCCACCGTCGCCGAACCGGTCGCGACGCGAATGAGCGCGGCGACGAGCCACGCGAACAGGATGACGTTGATGTTCGCGTTGGTGGCGAGCTCCGCGATCGCCTGGCCGACGCCGCTGTCGATCAGCACCTGCTTAAACGCGCCTCCGCCCCCGATGATAAGGACGATGCCGGCGATCGGCGGCAAGCTTTCCGAAGCGAACTTCGACACTTCCTCCTTCGTGAACCCGCGGGCGAAGCCTAGCGAGAAGAAGGAGAAAACGACCGCGATGAGCAGGGCGACGACTTCATGGCCGATGAATTCGCAGAACACGGTGATGCCGTACTTCGCTTCGGGATCGAAGATGCTGGCGACCGAGCCGATCAGCATGAGGATAACCGGAAGCAGAATCGTGAACAGCGTAATGCCGAAGCCCGGCAGCTTGCGCTGCTCCTTCATGGCGAACTGGTCGACCAGCTTCGGATCGGGCTCGACTCGAATTCTTTTGCCGATAAACTTGCCGAACACCGGACCCGCGAGAATGGCGACCGGCAGGCCGATGATAATGGAATACAAAATGGTCTTGCCAAGGTTGGCGCCGTAAGCGTCGATGGCGATCATCGGAGCCGGATGCGGCGGAACGAGACCGTGCACGACGGACAGGCCGGCCAGCATCGGGATCCCGATCTGCAGCAGCGGCATCTTGATTTTGCGCGCCACGATAAAGACGATCGGAATGAGCAGAATGACGCCGACCTCGAAGAACACCGGAATGCCGACCAGGAAGCCGACGATCAGCATCGCCCAATGGACTTTCCGGTCCCCGAACAGGTCGATCAGCGTCGTCGCGATTCTCTCGGCTCCTCCGGACTCGGCCATCATCTTGCCGAGCATCGTGCCCAGGCCGATGACGATCGCGATCGTGCCGAGCGTGCCTCCGAGCCCCTTCGTGATCGAAGAGACCGCGTCGGCCGGCTTCATGCCCGCGAGCAGCCCGAGCCCGATGGCCGAGATCAGCAGCGTGACGAACGGATTCCATTTGTACTTGGAGATCATGACGATAAGGAAAGCGATTGCAATCAATGTCCAAATCAACAAAGTAGCGGTATGGCTCATTCCGAACAAAGTATTCATGGCGTCCTCCTGATGGGTAAGATTCTTATTTGGTGCTGGACGGGAAGCGGTGATGCTCATGCATTGGACTTGCGGATAAAAAACGTGTTGAATTGCCCTGCGCGAAGCCTTGGTCGGCGGGCCGTGAGCCGAATTTTCGGGTTAGAGCAGTCGGGTCTCCGTGCGTAATAGCGGCAGGCCCTCCATTCCATCCCTTTCGTTGCTAGTGTTGCCTTATTGGGCATGGAAAATCGCTATTCCCGCGGATTTTACGACGACAAGTATACTTGTCGACAACTTGAGGCGAAAGAAGCCGCAGACCGGGTAATCCTTGCGCTTCTTCGAGCCTTGGCAGACGAAGGCACCTGCATCGAAGCTCTTACGATTTGCCAAGGCTGTGATGCAAGGTCTCGTAAGAGTCCGCGAAATAGTTCCGAACCTGCTTCTGAATCTCCTCTTCGCTTCCCGATCGCAAGCTGCGCAGGATGATTCGATGCTTCTCGATAACCGCTTCGATCCGAGCCGCGCTTGCTCCGAACACTTCCTGCGTCGTCACGAGCATCACCGACAGCACGAGCTGGCGAATGCTGCGCCAAAGCTGCCAGATTCGCGAGTGCTTCGCTTCGGCGACGATGGTCTCGTGGAAGGAGAAGTCCTGCAAGGCGAATTCCTCGATGTCCCGGTGCTTGGCGGCGAGCTCCATCTTGTCGATAATGCGCTCGAGCTGCCCGATGATCGGCTCCCGATCCATTCGAGACAGCCGCTCCTGCACGAAGCTCTCGATCAAGTAGCGAACGTCGAACAACTCCTTGACCTCCGCCTCGCTTAAACCGAGAACGACGGCGCCCATCCGTTCGAGACGGATCAGGCCTTCGTCGGACAGGACCCGAAGCGCTTCCCGGACCGGAGACCGGCTTGTACCGAAGTCCGCGGCGATCCGGTTCTCCGACAGCTTCTCTCCGGGTTTCAGCTTGCCGGTTACGATGCTGAGTCTAAGCTCGCAGGTGATCGCCTCGCCGAGCGACGCCCCGCGAAGCCATGCTGCGGGATAAGCCAAACCGGTCACTTCCTATCGTTGTGTACTTGTATACAACATTCGAAAAGACTTTTTTATCTTACCTCCGGAATTAGGTTTTGTAAACGGTTAATTTCTTGGATCCGCGAGCGCGGATAGGAAACGTTTGACCGCCGCGGGCCCGTTTACGTCCATGGCGAATCGGACCAAGCGCCCCGAGGAATCGGACGGCGGGTATCTCCGATCCGCGACGATCATCCCCGAGGCGAGCCCGGGGCCGCTCTCCACCCGCGCGCGCCAGTTTCGGAAGGCGAACAGCCACGGCGCTTCGGCCGCGAGCACGCCGAGAACGGCGTGGAGCGGCACGCTGCCGAGCGGGAAGCCTGTCTTCAGCAGGCTGCGCGCTCGGTACGCATGCAGCCGCCGGAGCAGCTCGGCGGCCCGGCGCCCGCGCGGCTCGCGGCACAGCTCCGCCGCGAGCGCAAGGTCCCCGGCGGCGAGCAGCGCGCGCCGGGAAGCGTCCAGGCCGACCGCCGTGAGCCGGTCGGCCGTCTCGAACAGCGCGGCGGCGGCCTGCGGGTCGCCGCGGAAGCGCCGCTCCGCCGCGGGCGTGGTGTCGCCCGGGGCCAGCACGGTTCCGCCCGCCGCGATCACCTCGCGGAACCGGGCGGGCGTGGCCGGCTCCAGCGCGAGCGCGGCCGGCCAGTTGCTTGCTCGTCCCGCGAGCACGAGCGTGAGCTCGCCGGGACGAGCCTTGGCCGCCTGCGCGAGGAACCGCGCGGCGGAGACGGACTCGGGCGCTTGCTCGGAAGGAGCGAGCAGCGCGTCCCCTAGGCCATGCCGCCCGTCGTCGTCCGCCCAACCCTCGTCGCTTCCCTCAACCGGATTCGCCTCTCGATTCAATCCGTTCTCCCAGCCAAAGGACGCTCCCGGCTTCCTTCCTTGCTCCCTCTCGACCTCCTGCTGCCTTAAGTTTTCTTCCCATGCCCCCTCTTCCCCGACCGCGACGGGAATCTCGTACCCGGGAGAGCAAAAGCGAATTAGGCGCAGCGCGTTGTCCGCCGCTTGCCTCGCGGACAATGCCCCGGCCGAGGTCGTAATGCCTTCGAGTCGAATGCCGGGCGACAGCAGCGCGTATAGCAGCGCGAAAGCGCCGTCGATGTCCGCGCCGATATCCATAACAAGCCGAAGCGGCTCCCCAACCCGAGGCTCGTCCCCACCCATAAGCTCGCCCATTGTCTGCCTTCCCCCCTCGAACGCCGCGCAACCGCGAATCGCGAATATTATTAACATATATGACAAAGAAGCCTGCTCATGACAGGCTTCTTCCAGCCGTTGGCTTAATCGAACGACGTCGACTCCAACGAGAGTTTTATTTGAACTTCTTCCAATCCGACGAGCTGTTGTTCAGAAGATACTCGAAATCGTTGTCCAGCCTCTTCTGCTCCGCCTTGCGCTTCTCCTCTTCCTCCTGCCGCTTGCGCTCCCTCTGGGCGGCCTCCGCGGCCTTAAGCTCGTCGGCTTGAGCCTTGAGCTTGCCGATCACGTCGGCCCCGAGCAGCTCCTTCAGCGTAATCGGAGAATCGGACGCGTCCGCGGCGGACGATTTGCGCGTCTGCGGTATTTGCTTCTTCTTCGCCACTCTAATTCCCCCTACGGCGTAAAACTACAGCGTAAAACGATCTCCCGGTGCCATGACGTGACCGCGGATCCCGCTTTGCTCCAGCTTGTTCACGAACGCTTCGGAGTCCTGGCGGATCGGCGGGAACGTGTTGTAATGCACCGGAACGACATGGCGGGCGCCGAACCACTTGGCCGCCTGAAGCGCGTCTTCCGGCCCCATCGTGAAGTGATCCCCGATCGGAAGGAAGGCGAGATCGATGCTTTCGCGCTCTCCGATCATCTTCATGTCCCCGAACAGACACGTATCGCCGGTATGCAAAATCGTTTTGCCTTCCGCGCGAATGAGAAAGCCTGCCGGCATTCCGGCATAATGGATCGTCTTGGTCGTCTCGTCGACGATGCCCGAGCTGTGGAAGGCCGGGATCATCTTCGCTTTGGCGAAGCCAAGGTCGTACGTGCCGCCCAAGTTCATGCCGACCGTCTCGACGCCTTGCCAAGCCATGTATGAAGCGAGCTCGACGATGGCGACGACCGGCGCTCCGTTCGCCTTCGCGATCGGCGCGGCATCCGCAATGTGATCCCCGTGCGCGTGCGTAAGAAGAACGGCGTCGACCTTAACGTCTTCCGGTTTCGTGACGGAGAGCGGATTGCCTCTTAGAAAAGGATCGATGATCAGCGATTTGCCGCCGGTTTCGATCTGGATGCAAGAATGGCCATGATATGTAATTTCCATGGATCAACACCTCCTATTATATCTTCATCATAAACGACCCCGGAGGCAAAATTCAATTGCTCCCCCTTATTCTGTGATTTTATTGACTACAGTTAAGGACGGGAGGTATGATGGAGAAGTTTAGAACTTACTGCGCAGCAGTCGATCAACCCAACCTAAGGGGTGTTTTACGGATGAAGCTCAGCATTCTCGATCAATCCCAAGTCTGCGAAGGACAAACCGCCGCGCAGGCGCTCGTCAATACGACCAAGCTAGCCCAAGAAGCGGACCGTCTCGGCTATCATCGTTACTGGGTATCCGAGCATCATTCCTCCCGTTCGCTCGCCCACTCCAGCCCGGAGGTGCTTCTCGCCCATCTCGGAGCGAACACGAAGCGGATTCGGCTCGGCTCCGGCGGGATCATGCTTCCGCATTACAGCGCCTATAAGGTCGCGGAGAACTTCAAGCTTCTCGAAGCCTTGAACCCAGGTCGCATCGACGTCGGACTCGGCCGCGCTCCCGGCGGGATGCCGCTCTCGACCCGAGCCCTTCAAGAAGGCCGGTACGGCGACATCGACCGGTATCCGGAGCAAGTAAACGATCTGCTGAATTACCTGTACGATTCGCTCCCGGCCGGACACCGGTTCGCCGGCTTGCACGCGTCGCCCGCCATTCAAACGAAACCCGAGCTGTGGCTTCTCGGCTCCAGCCTCGGAACGGCGCAAATCGCTGCGCGCATGGGGCTTCCTTACGCTTATGCCCAATTCTTCGGCGTTCCGGGCAGCGAGGACGCGATCGCTTATTATTTGGACCGCTACCAGCCGAACGCCCTTCACCCGGAGCCCCGCGCGCTGGCTGCGGTAATGGTTATCTGCGCGGACACGGAAGAGGAAGCCGTGAGGCTCGCGACGAGCACCGAGCTGTTCTTCCTGTCGCTGGAGCAAGGCCGCATGCTCGACTTCTTCCCTTCCGTCGAGACGGCGGAGAGCTACCCGTACACCGAATACGATCGCGAAAGAATACGCGCCGGAGCCCATCGCAGAATTCTCGGAACGCCCGAACAGGTGAAAGCGCGCCTTGAGAACATGAGCGAACAGTTCGGCATCGACGAATTCATGGTCGTGACGATCACGCACGATTTCGACGCCAGGATCAAGTCCTACCGGCTGCTGGCCGAAGCCTTCGGACTCTCCTCGGATCAATCCTAATGAAGAAGGGAGCGGCAATCGTCGCTCCCTTCCATTCCGAAACCTTTACTGGACCATCCCGAAGCCTCTACCGGTCCATCCTAAACCCCCGAAACCTTCTTCCCTGCTCCTATTCAACCAAACACGATCTCAATTCAACGGCAGCTTGCGGCTCGCCAAATAATCCTTCCAATCCAGCCGGTTCGGCTTCGCCAGGCGATTGCCCATCTGCTCGGTCCAACGCTCGGCTCTGGCCCCTCCCGTTCGCTCCCGGTAATACTCCGCGATTACCTCGTTATACTTTTCCAATCGGCCCCGGATCTCGCTCTCTTCCGTCCAGTACGTTTCTTCCGAATAGACCGCCTCCAGCGGCAGTCTTGGTTTCGCGGCGGACGGCTTGGCGGGATAACCGACCGTCATTCCGAACAGCGGAACGACTCTCTCCGGCGTCTTCAGCAGCTCGGCGACCTCCCTCGGTTTGTTCCGCAAGCCGCCTATGTAGCAGATGCCCAGCCCCATGGATTCGGCCGCGACCGCCGCATTCTGGGCTGCCAGAGCCGCGTCGACGACCCCGACCGTATATTGCTCCGTCGATTCCAACGAATCCCTTGTCCGATCCGGACCGATGCCTTCCATTGCCGCGCAGAGCTCAGAGCGATGCAGATCCAGACAGAAAATCAGCAGCAGAGGACAGTCCTCCACATGCTTCTGATTGCCGGCGAGCTCGGACAGTCGGGTTCGGCGCGCCTTATCCTTGATTCCGATGATGGTGTAAGCTTGCACGAAGCTGGAAGTGCTGGCCGCCTGGGCGCTTCCCACGATGGCGCGGATCTGCTCTTCCGAGACGGGCTGGGCGGTATAAGAGCGAATGGAGCGATGCTCCAGCAGCTTCCCGATGATTTCGTTCACGTCGTTCCCTCGCTTCCCTGTCGATGTCTCCCTTATTGTAGCAGATTAAGGAGCAAAAACCCGCCGCTCGCCCGAATCGGTCCGATCCGAGGCAAACGACGGGTTTGGGTACGGCTAGCTAGCTCTCTCCGCGAACGCTCTTCAATTCCTTTACGATCAAATCGGCGTAAAGTTCGGCTCCGGTCCGAGTAAGGTGCACTCCGTCCTTGCCGAAATACTCCTTCTTACCCGAGCTGACCCGGTACCAATCGATCAGGGTGACGTTATCGTAATCGGCGGCGACGTCCTTCAGCGTCTCGTTGACCGTATCCTGCCATTGCCGCGGGACGCGGGTGTTGATCAGGATGACGCTCCGCTTCTCTCCGAGCTTATCGAGAATCTGCGTAATCTTCTTCTCCGCAAAAGAGCCGTTCGTCCCCAGCTCCAGCACGACCACCTTGCCCAGATTGCCTTCCTGCTCGAGAGCTTCCACGGTATCCATCGCTTTGTTCATTTGGCGCCCCACCTTGCCGTCGACGAGGATGCCGGGAAGCTTCTCCTCCAGCAAAGACTGAACGCCGAGAATGACCGAGTCGCCGATCACCGTCACTCCATTGCCGTCGGCGGCCGCGTTGGCCGAAGGAGCCGCCTCGGACTTACCGTTCCCTCCGCTCGCCGCCGGTTCTGTCGTTTCGTCCGCAGGCTTTACTTCTGCCGGCTTTGACGAAGACGACGCGGAGGACGGATTTTTGCCGGAGGCAAGGATGACGTCCTTATCCGGCTTTGTCGTCGCAGAAGGCGTTGGCGTTGGATCAGTTTTGTTAATGTCATTAATTATCGGATCGGCCGCTTCATTCGCATAGCTCGGCCGTGCTTCCCCGCCTCCTCCGCAGGAGATGCAGAGCACGACGACGAGCGAGACCGACACCATGGAGAAAACTCTCGGACGAAAACGCAGTACCGAACCGCGTTTCGCCGCTAATAGAGCTTCCCTCGTTCGATGAGCGAGCCTGCCGAATCCCCCGTTCAAAATGGGCTTTTCGACGAACTTCCAGGATAGGGCCGCCAGAGATAGGGTAAGGACGATTTGCATGGCGGTTCTCGCGTAGTCGACCTCTCCCGACAGGTAGGATCCGCTCGTCAAAACGATAACCGGATAGTGCCACAAATAGATGCCGTAGGAGCGCACCCCGATCCATCTCAGCGGTTTGACGGACAGCGCCTGAGCCAGTCGGCTGGACGGATGAATGAGAACGGCGATGAGGACGGCGGTCACGATCGACAGCAGCAGCAGACCGCCGCGATAGGTGAAGGCTCCGTATTCGTCCGTGTACATGGCCATCAGCACGATGACGGCTAACGCGGCGAGGCCGATCCCATCTACCAGCAGACGCCGACGGTTCGAGAGGATCGGCTTCAGGCTGGCGCTGGGCAGAATGACCGCGAGAGCCGCCCCGATCAGCAGGCCGAAAGCCCTCGTATCCGTTCCGTAATAGACGCGGCTCGGGTCGGTTCCCGGCACGTAGATCAGCGCCATCGCAAGGGCCGACAGCGCCGCGCACCCGCCGATGATCAGCGCCAGCGGTCCGCGCTTCGGAGCCATCGTCAAGCCGAGAGCCAGAAGGAGCGGCCATAACACATAGAATTGCTCCTCCACCGCAAGCGACCAGAAGTGGCCGAACGGAGACGGCGGTCCGAAGCTCTCGAAGTAAGACACGTTATGAAAAATCAGCCACCAATTGTGGATGTAAGCGAGAGCCGCCCCGATATCTCCTCCCAGCGAATGAAGCCGGGAGGAATCGGTTGCCGCCAGCCAAGCCGCCACTATCGCTACGAGCAGAAGCATGGCGGGAAGCAGCCTTCTCGCTCTCCTAAGCCAGAACCCTTTCAGGTCGAGGGTTCTTTCGCTCTGCCATTTGGCGACCAATTGGTCTGTGATTAGGTAACCGGATAAGACGAAGAAAACGCCGACTCCGAGGAAGCCCCCGGGAAGGACGTTCATAGGCAGATGATAGACGATGACCGCCATCACCGACAATGCCCTCAGGCCGTCAAGGCCGGGCATGTAGCGTTTCTTGCCAGTTTGCTCAGGCATGGCAGCGGACTCCTCCACTCGTCAAGAATGGCAAGTCATTACTTCCGATGTTCGTATTGCCGGGTGTTGCAAGCATGAGATTGGTGCCGTTTGCGACTTGACTTCCGTAAGTACTTCTGCTTTCGCTATGTTTCATTATCCCGTTTCTACCTTTCGCTCCGCTTGTTAAGAGGACGTGCCGCGATGCGCAACATCGCCCGTGGTGTCTTGCTCTCATGCTTTTTCCATAAATTTAATGCCATTAAATACAGTCCGCTGTTTGGCCCGTTGCTGCGTATTTAGTGTCCGAATTCCTCCCTTCCGAGCTCCGGTAAGCTTGCTTGGGCTCGTTGTTGTTTCTTATGCCAAATTAGACGATGGGACTACCATTCGAGTTCAATGAAACATCGGTTTTTTCGTCGAAAATTTGCAACAAAAACAGACCGTTCTCGCCAATCGAGAACGGTCTTGGATCCGAATTGGAAACCGTATAACGCCGGACATTATCCATCGATGCCAGTTGGCTTGCTTATTCCGCTATGTATTGCTCCAGGAACGCGTTGCGGAATTTGCCTTGAGGGTCGAATTGTTGAAGCAGCCGCCTGAAGTCGGGCAGTTTGGAGTAGAGCGATTGAACCCGCGAGGGAGGCATCGTAAACAGCTTGCCCCAATGCGGGCGCGCTTGGAATGGCTCCAACTCTGTCTCGATTAGAGGCAACACCTGCCGAACGGCTTCCCATTCCGGCTTCCAAGTCATATGGATCGCCACCGAATCTTGCCCATAGCAAGGGCTCATCCACAAATCGTCTTGGGCGATCGTACGAACCTCCGAGACGTACAGAAGCGGAGAGATTCGCTCCTTCAACCGATCGAACGCGCGCAAGGCGGCATACGCATGCCGGCGAGGCACGAAATATTCGCTTTGCAGCTCCTCTCCGGCGCTAGGGGTGAATTCCATGCGAAAATGAGGAAGCCGCTCATGCCAAGGTCCCGGAATGCCCATCTGCTCGCTGCAGTTCTCCGGGCCGAAGCCCGGCACCGGGTGACGCTTGGCGGTCGCCAATCTTGCGCCGTACAGCTCGGAAGCCGCTTCGGAAGATGCTTGATCCGCCGGCATTCGGCTCTTCACCCACACTTGATTGAAGGCGGATCGCTTCCAATCCGTGAACAGGCTGACGCTGTAGCCGCTGGAGAAAATCGAATCCAGATTCGTTTCCAGCTGGGACAGCGGCAAATTCTCGTAGACGTGCTGCCGCACTTGGAAGGTTGGAATAACGTTTAAAGTCAGCTTCGTCACGACGCCCAATCCGCCAAGCCCTACGATCGCTCCCGCGACCGAGCTATCAGGCTGATCGCGCGATAGAAAGACCGTTGTCCCGTCCGCCCGGACAATCTCCAGAGCGTGAACCGACGTCGACAGATTGCCGATCCGATCGCCTGAGCCGTGCGTGGCCGTCGCGCAAGCGCCGGCCACCGTAATGTGCGGCAGAGACGCAAGATTGGGCAGCGCGTAGCCGTTGTCGTGAAGATATCGGCAGAGCTCCCCGTAACGGATTCCGCCTTCGACCGTTACCCGATGGTTCGTCTTATCCAAAGCGATTACCCGGTTCAGCTTCGCTAGCGAGAGGTGACTGCCGACGCTGTCGGCGATGCCGTTAAAGGAATGGCGAGTGCCTAACCCTTTGACTCGATCGCTTCCGGCAACCCATTCTTGTACCTGCTCTACGCTCTCCGCTTCGAGAAGCTTCGAAGCGGCGTACTCGTAATTGCCTGCCCAGTTCCGACTGCTTGCCATATCCGCACGCTCCTAGTATGTAATCAATAAGAGATCGATAAGGGATCAATCTCGAAGTCTAATCTCGAAGCCTAATCTCGTCGCCGATCGCGATCTTGCCGGGCGTCGCGACCGAAGCGTACATGCCGAACGTCAATTGGAATTGTTGATGGACGATCTTGAGAAGCGAGGGATCGCGTTCCCGCGTATCCGGATCCAGAGTGATCATCGAGCAGCGCTCGCAGCCCTTGTCGATGCGGAATGTCGCGGTTCCTATCTGCAGCTCCTTGCCGACCCACTCCGTCTCGCTGGTCGCGTCGTCGTTTAAGCTAATTAGCACATTAGCCCGGAACCGAAGCGGATCTAGCGGTTTGCCCCAGACGGACTCAAGTTTGCGTAGGGATCGATCGGTGACGAGCAGGATCGGGCTGTCGTCGACTCCCATCAAATCGGCATTCTGCCCGAAGTAGTTCCTCATGCTGAGCTTCGTCGGAGTAAGCTTCTGTACGTCTTCCAGGAGCTCTTCGTTCCACCGATAGAGAGTCCCGTCCGGCGCCGTAACCCGCACATGCGGAGGCTCGCTCTCGTCAGGCGACTCGATGACTTCCGCCCGATAGCCGAGCATGGCCGGAATCCCCCTCGCGGTCACGTAGCTGTTCCACCCCGTCTTCGTCTCGTCGACGAACGCATGCCACCGATCGCCGTACATTCCGTATTTCTCGATTCGGGACTCTTCGAGGAGTTGCTCCCCCGCGAACGACTTGACCGGATACCGCCGCAGCTCCTTTACGCTACCCACTAACATGCTTTTGACCTCCAATGCTTGCTTTACCCCTGTCGTCAGGATACCTCCTGCCGATTCGGGCGTCAAACTTTTCCTCCGCGATGGAGGCTCCGTTGCACGTTTTTTCCGTGCATCGGCAAATGAAAAAGACGAAGTCGGGCATCCGCCCTGGCTCCGTCTTAACCACGCTCCAACAATAGCTCCTACAAAATATATGCCAACAACAGTCTGGCCGTGTTCAGGATCGCGTCCCGATGAGTCCGCTCCATGCCGTGGGAGGCGTGTACGCCGGGGCCGATGAGCGCGGCGCGGATGTTGCTGCCGCCGCGAAGCGCGGCGGAGGCATCGGAGCCGTATTGCGGGTAAATATCGACCGCATGAGGCAGGTTCTCCCGCTTCGCCAGCTCGATAAGCTTCGAGGTCATCCCGTAATCGTACGGACCGGACGAATCCTTCGCGCAGATCGAGACGTCCTTCTCCGTGGCGGACAGGTCGTCTCCGAGCGCTCCCATGTCGACCGCGATCATCTCGGTGACGTCCGCGGGGATGGAAGAGGCGCCATGGCCCACCTCTTCATAGGTGGAGAGGATGATCTTGACCGTACGGGCAGGAGTTTTCCCCTCCCGCTTCAGCCATTCCAGCACTCCGAACAGCGCCGCCACGCTCGCCTTGTCGTCCAGATGGCGCGACTTGACCCAGCCGTTCGGCAGCAGGCGGGCGCGCGGATCCCAGGAGACGATATCGCCGACCGAAATGCCTAGCTTCAGGACGTCCTCTTTGCTAGCGACATCCTCGTCGATGCGAATCTCCATGTTCGCTTCTTCGCGCTTCCATTCCCGGGCGTCCGGGTATACGTGAACGGACGGCTTCGTGGAGAGAACCGTTCCTTCATAGGTCCGACCGTCCCGCGTATGGATGGTGCAATATTCCCCTTCGATCGTCTGCATCGCGTAGCCGCCGATCGGCGTGATGCGAAGCATGCCATTGGATTTGACCGCGCGCACCATCGCGCCGAGCGTATCCACGTGGGCGGTTAGCGCCAACGTCTCTCCGTCCGTCGCGGCTCCCGGAACCGTAATGATCCCGTTCCCCTTCGGAGTACGCTCTACCGCATAGCCCAGCTTGGCCGCTTCCTCTTCTACTACCTTCATGATGTTCATGCAGTAGCCGCTTGGGCTAGGAGTGTTGAGCAGCTTATGTAGGATGTCTTCTACGTATCGAGCGTTAACTTGATAGCCGACCGTTTCCGATTGAGTCATTGAAGCAACACCTTCCTTAGATTCATTTGCAACGTATAAATGAGTTAGTCGATTTTTTCGACTATCTCCCCTGTTCCAGCTCTCTGGAGAGCTCCGTTAGTCGATTTTTTCGACTATCTCCCGCACTCCAGCTCTCTGGAGAGCTCCGTTCTTCACCCAACGTTCATGCACCAGGCGAACCCTTGCCGCAAACCGATCGTCCTGTAGCAATTCGATCGTCCTTGTCCAATGATCATCCTTGTGCAAGTCTGCCCATAAACAGCAAAATAGCCGAAATCCTCGACTATCCCGCATGATCGCCTATTAGCGCAACATCTCTCTTCAATCGTAATCCTTATGATGCCATTCGTCTTCCGGGAGGCCCAGATCCTCGCCCGAGAAGCGCTGTTCCTTGAACGGGTCGGCGTAGTTATGGAAGCCGTTCCGCTCCCAGAAGCCCGGCCGATCCTCCTTCATGAACTCGAACCCGCGAATCCACTTGGCGCTTTTCCAGAAGTACAGATGAGGAACGAGCAGGCGAAGAGGCCAGCCGTGCTTGTCCGTCAGAGGCTCTCCGTTATATTGGTAGGCAAGCAGAATGTCGTCGCCCAGCAGATCCTCGATCGGCAGGTTCGTCTCGTAATCGTTGTCCGCGTGCACCATGACGTACTTGGCCTCCGGCTTGACCTTCAGCAGCTTAAACACGTCGCGGAACAGCACGCCTTCCCAAGCCGTGTCGAACTTCGACCAACGCGTCACGCAGTGGATATCCGTCGTGATCGTCGTCTTCGGCAGAGCCATCAGCTGCTCGTAGGTGAACGTAACCTCCTCTTCCACCTCGCCCCACACCCGCAGCGTCCATTCGTTCATATCGTAGCGAGGAACCTCGCCTTCGTGCAAAATCGGGAATCGGTCGGTGAGCGTCTGTCCCGGAGGAAGACGTCCCTCCAGCCCGTTCGGCGTCTGCGGCGCCTTGCTTTTCTTGATCCGTTCCGCTTTCGTTAGCATCGCGATCCAATCCTTTCCCTAGAAGCCCTATCGATAAACCGGAATGTCCAAATTATAGCTATCGCCGATCGAACCTGTCAAACGAATTCGGCCTCTCCCGCCCCCGGATGGATAAGCCTTCCTCAATGGAAGCAACCTATAGACCATCTATATCCTGCCTAACGGAGGACGGCCTTTATGAGCATCGTGTCGGTGAACAACTTAACGAAGATTTTCGGCCCGGAGCCGCAGAGGGCTCTCGACCTTCTCGCCCAAGGCTGGAGCAAAAAAAAGATCTACGAGCAAACGAAGCATACGGTGGGCGTCAATCGGGTTAGCTTCGACATCGAGGAAGGCGAGATTTTCGTCATCATGGGGCTGTCGGGGAGCGGCAAATCCACCCTGATCCGGCTGCTGAACCGGTTGATCGAGCCGACGTCCGGGGACATTCTCTATCAGAACCAGAACATCGTGAAAATGAACGCGGCCGAACTCAGGAGTTTCCGCAGGCGGCGGATGGCGATGGTGTTCCAGAAGTTCGCGCTTTTTCCCCATCGGACGATTCTTAGGAACGTCGAATACGGCTTGGAGATTCGCGGGGTCTCGGCCAAGAAACGCCAGGAGAAGGCCCGTTCCTCCTTGGCGCTGGTCGGCTTGGACGGCTGGGAGAACAGCTATCCCGATCAGCTCAGCGGCGGCATGCAGCAGCGGGTCGGACTCGCCCGTGCGCTGGCCAACGAGCCGGACATTCTGCTCATGGACGAAGCCTTCAGCGCGCTCGATCCGCTGATCCGCAAGGACATGCAGGACGAGCTTCTGGACCTTCAGGAGAAAATGAAGAAAACGATCATTTTTATTACCCATGATCTGAACGAGGCACTCCGGATCGGAGACAAAATCGCGCTGCTCAGAGACGGTTCGATCGTGCAGATCGGAACGCCGGAAGAAATACTGATCAACCCGGCCAACCGCTATGTCGAGAAATTCGTGGAGGACGTAGACCTGTCGAAGGTTCTGACCGCCGCCCACGTCATGCGAAGGCCGGAGACGATCGGCCCCGATCGCGGTCCCCGGGTCGCCCTGCAGCTCATGCGCGACAGCGGCATCTCCAATCTGTACTTGGTGGACAAGTCCCGCAGGCTGCTCGGGGCGATCTCCGCCGAGGACGCGTCAGCCGCCATCAAGGAAAACAAGACGCTGCTCGCGATCGCGACTCGCGACGTTCCGACCGTCCGCCCGGATCTCCGCCTGAACGAGCTGTTCGACGTCGTCAGCGCGACGCCGATCCCGGTCGCCGTCACCGACGAATCGAACCGGCTGCTCGGCATCATCGTGCGAGGCGCGGTTCTGGCCGCGCTTACCGGCAACGCCGAGCATATCAACGTGGAGGGGGATGCCGATGCGTAAGCTTCCTCTGGATCAGTGGGTCGAGAGCGTCGTCGATTGGGTGGGCTCGAATCTCGGGGTTATTTTCACCCTGCTGTCTTCCATCATCAACGGGATCGTGTACGCTTTCTCGTCGCTGTTCCATCTGCTGCCGCCTTGGCTGACCATTCTCCTTATCGCCGCTCTCGCCTATCGCCTTGGCCGCTGGCGGCTTGCCTTGTTCACCGTCATCGGACTCCTGCTCATCTGGAACCTCGGCTTCTGGGACGCGACGATGGATACGTCGGCGCTCGTTCTCACCGCATCGCTCGTCTCGATCGTGCTCGGGGTGCCGCTCGGCATCTCCGCCGCGCGCAATCGGACCGTGCGAAGCATTCTGACGCCGCTGCTCGACTTCATGCAGACGATGCCCGCCTTCGTCTACCTGATTCCGGCGGTCACCTTCTTCGGCCTTGGCGTCGTACCGGGTGTCATCGCTTCCGTCATCTTCGCGATTCCGCCTACGATCCGGTTGACGCATCTCGGCATCCAGCAGGTGCCGGACGACCTGGTCGAAGCGGCCGATTCGTTCGGTTCGACCCCGACGCAGAAGCTGCTTCAGGTGCAGCTTCCGCTCGCGATGCCGAACATGATGGCGGGCATCAACCAAACGATCATGCTGTCGCTGTCCATGGTCGTCATCGCATCGATGATCGGCGCGCAGGGCATCGGAGCCGACGTCTACCGGGCGGTCACCCAGCTCAATACGGGCCAAGGCTTCGAGGCGGGACTCGCGGTCGTCATCTTGGCCATCCTGCTCGACCGGCTGTCGCAGAAGCTGGTCTCGAACAAACGGCGCAGCGATTCGAAGGGAATCCGGCGCTTCCTCTGGATCGGCGCCGCGGCCGTGCTCGTGCTGATCGCAGCCAGTATCTACCAGAACATGAGCAAGGAGTCCGGCGGCGAGAACGAGATCGGCAAGCTCGTGGATTACCGGATCATCGGCATCGACCCAGGCTCCGGACTCATGAAGGCGACCTCTCAAGCGATCCAGGATTACGGCTTGAACAACTGGACGCTGGTGGAGGGCTCCGGCACGGCCATGACCGCGGCTCTGGATCGGGCCTACAAAAACCAGGAACCGATCATCGTCACCGGATGGACGCCGCATTGGATGTTCATCAAGTACGATCTCAAATATCTGGACGATCCGAAGCAATCGTTCGGGGGCAGCGAAGAGATCCATACGATCGTACGCCAGGGCCTTAAGACCGATGCCCCTTCCGCCTATCGGTTCCTTGACCGATTCCACTGGCAGCCTTCCGATATGGAGGAAGTGATGAATTCGATCTCGGACGGGGTGACGCCGGAGGATGCGGCGGCCGCTTGGGTGAAGAAGCATTCCGATCTCGTGGCGGAGTGGACCGACGGCATCCCGAAGGCGAACGGCCAGACGCTTAAGCTGGCTTACGTCGCTTGGGATTCGGAGATCGCCAGCACGAACGTCGTTCGCGAGGTGCTCGCGACGAAGCTCGGCTACAAGCCGGAGATGCTGCAAGTCGAGATCGGCCCGATGTGGGTCGGGATCGCGGGAGGCGACGCCGACGCGATGGTCGCCGCCTGGCTTCCCACGACCTCGAAGGATTACTACGACAAGTACAAAGACCGGGTTGTCGATCTCGGCTCCAACCTCGAAGGCACGAAGCTCGGCCTCGTCGTTCCGTCCTATATGAACGTCGATTCGATCGAGCAGCTGCGCTGAACAGTGATGAAGACCCCCGGCCTTGCGGCTGGGGGTCTTCGCGTGCGTCAGGTCCCTTGGCTTCTGGTGCGTCTCCTAAGCTTAATGAATAAGAACCATACGATAAGCACGGCGCAGAAAGCGATATAAGAACCGGTAAGAAGGCTGATATCCTGATCCGGAAAAAGAATCGAAGAGCTGATGATGCTGAACATGCCGATGTGCGACAGATTGCCGACTAACGACGAGATCGCGTAGGGGCCGGGCTTGATTCCGGATACGGACGCCAGGAACGAGATCACGTTGTTCGGAACGATGGGAATCGTTCGTAGCAGAATGATCGTCCACACTCCGTATTCTTCGAAATACTTTCTCCACTTCTCGTAACGCCCCGCGAAACGCTGCATTCGGCGGTCGAACCAATCGGCGAACCAGTAGCGGCAGCAAGTATACACGACGATGGCGGAGACGATGCTGACCAGCCAGCTGACCAGCATTCCGTTGATGACCCCCAAGGTGGAGGTGTGCAGAAAAATGAGCGTCGAGAAAGGAAATATTCCGAGAAATCCCTGAATAACGGCGAGCGGCATCGTGATAAAAATGACGTTGAAGCCGCTCAAGCCGAGCGTGTCGAGCAGCCAATCTATGCTGTTGTTGATGAGGTCTCCCATGAGTTTGATCCCGAACCTTCCTTAGCCGACTTGCTGCGATAATCCTTATCTTAACATGGAATTCGGAATCTGGCATTCGTTCCCCGTTTGTCCTTCGGATTAAGCGCCGTCCGCGTTCGCAAGCGGATTGCGCACCATCCGGGAATAAACGCCGCCCGCTTGGACGAGCTGAGCGTGCGAGCCTTGCTCGACGATGCCGCCTTGGTCGATCACCATGATCCTGTCGGCGTCGCGAATCGTGCTTAAGCGATGCGCGATGATGAACGTCGTCCTCCCCTGCATGACACGAAGCAGCGCCTCTTGAATGTGCAGCTCGGTACGGGTGTCGATGCTGCTCGTCGCTTCGTCCAGAATGAGAATCGACGGACTGGCCAGAACGACCCGCGCGATGGCGATAAGCTGCCGCTGCCCTTGGCTCAGGTTGCTCCCGTTCTCGGTCAGCTGCGTCCGGTACCGATTCGGAAGCTTGCGAATGAACGTATCCGCATTGGAAGCCTCCGCGGCGCGGCGAACCTCCTCCTCCGTCGCTTCGGGCTTGCCGTACTTGATGTTCTCTTCGATCGTTCCGGAGAACAGATAGGTGTCCTGCAGAACGATGCCGAAGCTGCTGCGCAGGCTGTCGCGCGTATAGTCGCGAATGTCCCTTCCATCCAACAGGATACGGCCTTCGTTCACGTCGTAGAACCTTGTAAGCAGATTGACGATCGTCGTTTTGCCGGCGCCGGTCGGGCCGACGAGCGCGACGCTCGAGCCGGCCGGAACGGAGAAGCTCACGTCCTTCAGAATCGGATTATCCTCGCGATATCCGAAACTAACGCGATCGAATCGAACCTCTCCCTTCGCTTCTGCCAGCGGCACGGCGTTCGGCGCATCCTTCTTCTCCTCGCTCTCGTCGATAACCTCGAACACCCGCTCCGCTCCGGCGAGGCCGGACTGCAGCACGTTGAAGACGTTCGCGATCTCGTTCAGAGGCCGGACGAATTGGCGGGAATACCCGATAAAGCTGGCGATAACCCCGATGCTGATATGTCCATGAACGGCCAGAACGCTTCCGACGATCGCTACCGCCGCGAAGCCGAGATTGCCGATCACGCCGAGCAGCGGCATCAGGAAGCCGGAGACGATCTGCGCCTTCGTGCCCGTCTCGCGAAGCCTTGCGTTCACTTCCTCGAACGTACGGATCGACTGCTCCTCGCGATTGAAAGCCTTCACGACGTCGATGCCGGTTATCGTCTCCTCGATATGCCCGTTAAGCGAACCGAGCTGCACCTGCTGCTCTTTGAAGAGAGGCCGGGAACGGCTCGATACCGTCCTCGCCAGCAGATAGACGAGCGGAACCGTGATCAGACTCGCCAGCGTAAGCAGAGGACTAAGAATCAGCATGAAGAGGAGCGAGCCGGCAACCGAGATGACGCCGGACATGAGCTGCGACGTCGTCTGCGAGATGCTGGTGCTCACGTTGTCGATATCGTTGGACAGGCGGCTCATGATTTCGCCGTGCCTGCGAGTATCGAAGTAAGCGAGCGGAAGCTTATGCAGCTTGCCGAACAGCGCGCTGCGAAGCCGATGAAGAACCCGCTGCGAGATGCCCGCCATCATCCAGCCTTGCATAAGCGTCAATCCCGCGTCTCCCGCATAGGCCGCGAACATCGCGAACAGAACGATCTCCAGGTAGCCGAAGTCGACCTGCCCTTGGCCGACGATGGCGTCGACGGCTTCGCCGATCAGATACGGCGTCGACAAGGTGATCGCGGAATCGACAAGGATCAGGATAAAGACGATGGACAGCCACCGGCGTTCCTTATCGATATACGACCAAAGCCTTCTTAGCGTTCCTTGAAAATTCTGCGGCTTCTGAACCGGTCCTCTGCCCCGTTGCCCCGGCCGATTCGGACCGATGGCGACCTGCGGAGGATCGAACCGGCCGGATCCGGAGTCCCGTCTCGTTCCGTTAGACGCCATGGGCATGCATCTCCTTGCCGATCTGGGAATGGTAGATCTCTTGATAGACCCGGCAATCGCGCAGCAGCTCATCATGCTTGCCCTTGCCGACGATCTCCCCGTGATCGAGCACGACGATCTGGTCGAGATCCATGACCGAGGTGATCCGCTGGGCGATCATGATGCAGGTCATCCCCTGGGCGAATTGCCGCAGCGACTCCTTGATGGCCGCCTCCGTCGTGACGTCGACCGCGCTCGTGCAATCGTCCAGGATCAGAACCTCGGGCTTCCGGATCAGCGCCCGGGCGATCGAGAGCCGCTGCTTCTGGCCGCCGGACAGGTTGACCCCGCCTTGGCCGAGCTTCGTGTCGTAGCCGTCGGGAAGCGATCGAATGAAGCCGTCGGCCGCCGACAGCCTCGCCGATCGGGCAACCTCCTCTTCCGTCGCCTTGTCGTTGCCCCAGCGGATGTTGTCGCGGATCGTTCCGGTGAAGAGAACCGGTCTCTGCGGAACGAGCGCCACCTTCTCCCGAATCCAGCTCGGATCGAGCTCCCGTACATCCACCCCGTTCATCGCCACTCGGCCCGCGGTCGCTTCGTAGAAGCGCGGGATGAGCTGTACGAGCGTGCTTTTGCCGGAGCCCGTCGATCCGATGATGCCTATCGTCTGCCCGGGAAGAACGTCGAGGTCGATATCCTTAAGAACCGGTTCGCCGGAAGGCCCGCCGTACGAGAAGGAGACCCCTTGGAACCGGATATGGCCATGACCGACCGCCCTGTCTTCCGCATTCGGCTGCCATTCGTCCGATTCTTGCAGCGTAAGCACGTCGGCGATGCGTCCTCCGGACACCTTCGCTCTGACGAGCATATTGATGACCATCGAGATCAGCATGAGCGAGAAAAGGATCTGCGTCATGTAGTTGACGAACGCGACGATGTGCCCGACCTGCATGCTTCCCTCGTCGACCCTTGAAGCGCCGAGCCACAGAATCCCGACGATGCCCAGGTTGACGGCCAGCACGATGGACGGGTTGAAGAACGCCATGACCCTCATCGCTTTCTGGGAACGTCCTTTGTATTCGTCGTTGGATCGCTCGAACTTGTCCGTCTCTTCCGGGAAACGATTGAACGCCTTCACGACCCGAACGCCGGCGAGATACTCGCGCATGCCGCCGTTCAGCTTGTCTAACGAGACTTGTACCTTGGAGAAGAGCGGAAATCCGACCTTGAAGTTCAGCCCGATGATGATCGCCACGAGCGGCACCACGATGAGAAGCACCAAGCTGAGACGGGGATTCAAGTTGACCGCCATGATCAAGCTGCCGATGCACAGGATCGGCGCCTTCGCGAAGATGCGCATCATCCCGTTCGCGAAGTTCTGCACTTGCGTGACGTCGTTCGTCAGCCGCGTCACCAGCGAAGCCCGGTCGAACCGGTCCAGGCTTCGCATCGGAAGCGTTTGAATCTTGCGGAACAGGTCCGAACGCAGCTCCGCGCCGAACGCCTGGGAGACGCGGCTGGAGACGACGTTCCGCCCGCTCGCCATGATCGCGCCCGCCAGAGTCACGAGGAGCATCAGGCCGCCGATCCGCAGAACGGTGTCCAGCTGAAGCGTGGAAACGCCTTCATCGATCATTCTCGCCAGCAGCGCGGGCTGCAAGAGATCGCAAACCGCTTCGCCGGCGACCAGCAGGAACGAGAACGTAAACGGCTTGCCATAGCGGCGCACGTATTTTTTGCGATAGCCCATGAATTCGACCTTCGCCTCCTTTCATTTATTAAAATCCAACTTCTTCTAACGACAAAGGAACCGCATGGAAGCGGTCCCTTCTGGTCTACCACACCTTTCTATTTTAAAGCGGCGGTAAGTATTTCACAACTTGCATTTCGGCAGGGACTGCGCTGTGCTCTGTAACCCGAATTTTTCGGGTTACAGCCCTTTTTGGCGGCTGTTCTCGCTCTGTAACCCGAATTTTTCGGGTTACAGCCTTTTTCGGCGGCTGTTCTCGCACTGTAACCCGAATTTTTCGGGTTACAGTCTCTTGCGGCGGGCGTTCGCACCCTGTAAGCCTACATTGTCGGCTTACAGCCTCAGACAACGGCTTTTTACTCTCTGTAAGCCGATATTATCGGCTTACGCCCAGAAGGACGTGCTTGTCCCAGGCAGAGCAATTCCACCTAGCCGAATTCGCGCTTTCCCTCGCTATCCGAGCGGGCGATCCGCCTCGCCTCTCTCACAGCTTGGCGTTCTTATCCGCGTAATACACGTGCTTCGCTTGAATTTGGCCGTCTTCGATCTCCATCAGCCCGAAGGAGTAGCGGCTGAGCTTCCGCTTGTCGGTCGGAGAGCCGGGGTTAAAAACGAGCACGCCGTTCACCCGCTTCAGAACGGGCAGATGCGAGTGTCCGTAGACGATCGCGTTCACCGGCTCGTTCTGGAACGCGCGCAGCGCTCTCGCCTCCGTCGCCGTCCGTCCCCCTTCCCCGTGTCCGTGCACCAGCCCGATCGCCGCTCCTCCGAACCGCAGGATTTTCCGCAAGCCGAACTTCTTCACGATATCCGAACCGTCGTTGTTGCCGGCCACCCCATGCACGGGGGCCAATCGCTCCAACTGCTCGAGAATGCGCAGATCGGTCCAATCCCCGGCATGCAGGATCGCATCGACTTTGCGAAAAGCATGAACGAGCGGATCCGGCAGCGACTTGGCCATTCGTGGCATGTGGGTGTCCGAGACGATTCCGAGCTTCACGGTTCCATTCCTCCGATCAATTGCCGTAATAATCGCGGAGCAGGTCCGCAAGCCCGAGCGGGTTCTTGAGGAGCTCGTTCGCCCGGAAGTACAAATCTCCCTCGATCGCCGAATATTTCTTATTATATTGCAGCTGATCGATGATTTCCTGGGCGGATTGCCATCCGGTCTCGGCCGTTCCGACTTTATAAGCGGCATGGCCGATATAGAGCTTCACGTTCGTTCCCGCCACTTCGTTCGCCCACCAATCGGTCACCTTATCGTACCTGGCGGCGGAAAGCGTCATGCTCCAGTACACCTGAGGGGCGACGTAGTCGAGCCAGCCCTGCCGGATCCAAGTCCGGACGTCCGCGCTCATGCTGTCGTAAGCGGTAATTCCCGCCTTCGTGTCCGAGCCGGTCGGATCGACCGACGCGTTCCGCCACACGCCGAACGGGCTGATGCCGAACGACACCCGAGGCTTCGCTTGATGGATCGATTCATCCAGCAGCTTCACGAATTGGTTGATGTTGTCGCGCCGCCATTCGGCTTTCGTCAGAAGTTTATTCGGATTGTACAGCAAATAAGATACGGCATCGTTGAAGTCGGTTCCGGAAGGATAGAAGTAATCGTCCAGATGGACGCCGTCGATCTCGTAGTCGTTCACGACCTCCATGATCGCGTCCACGATATGCTGGCGAGCGTCCGGAATGCCGGGATCGATGTAGCTGGCCGTTCCGGCCTTGACGATCCAATCCGGATGCTGCAAGGCGACATGATTCGAGGCAAGCCCGGTTGTCGTCGTGGCGGTATTCGCGCGAAATGGATTAAACCAAGCATGGAACTCCATGCCCCGGTTGTGAGTCTCCTCGATCATGAAGTCGAGCGGGTCGTAGCCGGGATCCTGACCCTGAATGCCAGTGAGCACCTTCGACCAAGGAACGAGCTCGGACGGGTAAATCGCGTCTCCCGCGGAACGCACCTGCACGAATACGGAGTTCATCCCGATAGCCTGAAGGTCGTCCAGAAGCTTGGTAAATTCCTCCTGCTGCTTCGCGATATCCGAATACGATGCCGCGGATGGCCAATCGAGATTGTACAGAGTCGAAATCCAGGCTCCCCGGATGTCCGTTCCGCCTACCTCTCCGCCCGATTGTCCTCCTCCGGCGGTAAAGGTGGTCAGTGTAATCACCTTCGTCTTCGAGTTCCAATCCACTTGCACGCCTAAGTTCTCGCTGACGAATCGCAAAGGCACCATGACGCGTCCGTTCTTCACTTCGGTCGGAGCGTCCAGCGTCACCTTCGTGCCGTTGACGACGGCGCTTTTCTGCCCGCTGACCATCGTGATCGCCTTGCCGGATTGGCTGATCGTTACCGTCTTCGTGTTCTGCTTCCAATCGACGACCGCTTGCAGGCTCTCGCTCACGACCCGGATCGGAACCATCGTCAGGTTCGCTTTGGGGATCACGTAAGGATCCGTGTCCGTAACGACCGGCGCTCCGTCGAGCATTATTTTAATGTTGGCAGGGCTCGCGGCTTCCGCATTCCGTTCCAAAGGAACGATCGCGGAGGCAAGCAGCATCAGCGGAAGCGACGTTCGTATCATGCGTTTGCTCAGCTTCATCGTTCGTTGGCTATCTCCTATCCCTATCTTCATTCTATTCTTGCTAGACGAATAAATAGACGCGAATCAGGGGGATTAGTTGCAACGATTAGCTTTTTCCCATGCAAAAAAAGCCGCCCCGATCCCGCCTGACGCAGGAATGCTTCGGAACGGCTGAATACCGATAGCTTAATTTATTGCGGTCTCTTAAACAGGCCGGCGCTTTGAACGCGGGCGACGGTTCCGCCATCCACTCGGATGTCGGTGCCGGTAATATAAGAAGCGTCTTCGCCGACAAGGAAGGCGACGGCTCCCGCGATCTCGCTCGCTTCCCCTTCGCGGCCAAGCGGCGTGTTGTCGAGCAGCATTTGCATCGCCGCGCTTTGCTCCGCCTCTTGACGTCCCATCGGCGTGTTGATCGTTCCAGGCGAGACGGAGACGATTCGCGCTCCCTTCCGGCCCCAAGCCCAAGCTTGGTCCTCGACGATGACTTGAACGCCGATCTTCGAGATCGGATAGGACGCTTCCGGCTTCCCTTGCGTGAAGGCTTCGATACGGTCCAGGAAATCCGGAGCGAGCGGGTTCTTCAGCAATTCGACGAAAGCGTCGTTGCGCGGGGCGAAGAAAGCCGACATCGAGGAGATGCAGACGGCGACGGAGCCCGGAACAGCCAAAGGCAAGAACGCCTTAAGGATGAGTCCGGTTCCGACCATGTTCACTTCCATGATGCGGCGGCCATTGCTCATCGTCGGCGACAAGCCGGCGGTGTGGATGATCGCTCCCAGCTCGCCCAGCTTGGCTGCGGCGGCGGCAAGCTCTTCGACCTGCCGTTCGTTCGTGATGTCGACCGTCTGCGTCGAGACGGCGGTAATTCCTTCGGCCGCGAGCTCTTCCGCCGCTTGCTGAAGGCGCTCGTCGCTTACGTCCGCGAGAAGCAGCGTTCCTTGCTTGCCCAGCCGTCGGGCGATCGCCTTGCCCATTCCTCCGGATCCGCCGGTAATGACATATACTTTGCTCATGCGTTTTGCCTCCGTTACGATTCGTTTGTTATCATGAAGAGTACATTCCTAGCATAGGCTTGCGAATCCCAAGCTATCAAACGACAATCGCTTTGAAAATGTCCATTTTCATAAAGGAGGCGTAAGCTGTATGCCCGATGGCGAGAGAAATGCGATATCCGCGCGCTGGCTGATCACGGAGGCCTTCTCCGCTTTAATGGCCGTTCAACCCTTCGAGAAAATATCGGTACACGCGATCGTCCATAAGGCCGGCATCAGCAGATCGACGTTCTACCTGCATTTTCAGGATAAATACGATTTAATGGAGCAAATGACCGCGAAGATCGTCGGTGAGCTGCTCGGCATGTACGAGGGCAAGGTGAGCGGCGAACGCCAGAAAGAGATCATCGAAGACTACGGAGACAAGCTTCCGATCCCGGGCACGATCGCGATCTGCGAGCACTTTCGAACGTACGGCAGCTTCTACCGCAACCGATTCCGGGAACCTCGATTCCTAAGCTGGCTCTCCGAGGAATTACGGGTCCGGTTCCTGCGGATCTATCGGGACGAGGCTCGCGCCACTTTCGCAGCGGGAGGCACCATGGGATTCTACGGCCGCTGGATCGCGGACGGCATGCCCGGCTCCTCGCTCGAGATCGCTCGGCAGCTTTGCTCGATCGCCATGTTTTCCATGCACGATTCGAGTCTGATGAAGCCAACGTTGTCCGAGCAGGATCCGATGCCGGTGCCGTTCTGAACAGGGACGATCGCATGCATACTTTCCGCCTCGTTGGCGCATATTGACCGGGTAACCGGGAAGGATGTGGCAAACGAATGGATAGAAACGAATGGCCAAGCCAGGAAGACGATAACGGCTACCGGCCGGACATCACGAACTACGACTACGTATGGGGCAGCGATCAGGACGAATACGTGGAGCAGAACGAAGACTTCGTCAGGCCGGATCCTTTGGAGCTTCCGGATTTGGGTCAGGAGTAGGTTGGAGCAGAACTTAAATTGGCGGAAAAGATTAAAAAGACACTCGGCGAAGGCGAGGCCACTGAAAAAGTCCATTAAGATGAAAAGGTACAGATCCTGTTAGGAATGCAGATACAAGGGGAAATGGCGATATTTGCAGTGAATTTAAAGCGTATATTGAAACTGGCCAACTGACCAATGGGTCAAAATAGGCATAAAAATGCGACACCTTTCCGTAAATGCCGGAATAGGTGTCGCATTTTTTTAGCTAGTCGGTCAGTTATACCGAAAAACCATAAGTTCTTCAGTGGCCTCGTACAATACAGGAATCATCTTCTGTCTGCAGCCCCTATTCTCCTGGCAAGACGAGCTACAATTTCGTAAGATTTCAAACGGCTTTGATGGTTAAAAACGTTAGTATGAATGATCAATTCATCCGCATGCGTCTGTTCAAGGAAAAGTTCCAATTGCATTCGAACGGAATCAGGATTGCCTACAATCGTTGCGTTAGAAAACCGCTTCACTGCCTGTTTCTCATATTCATTCCAGAGATCATCCATATTGGCCGGCGGCTTCATTTGACCCGGAGTCCCCCGAACTAGTTCCAGAAACTGCTGCTCTAAGGTTGAAGCCAGCCATCGCGCCTCTTCGTCGGTATCTGCCGCCACTACATTGACTCCCAGCATCACGTAAGGACGCTCAATCTGTCTAATAGGTTTAAAAGCTTCTCGATAAGCTTGAATTGCGGGCATGGTGTTCTCGGGTGAGAAATGACTTGCAAAAGCAAACGGCAATCCAAGATTTCCGGCCAACACTGCACTATAATCACTCGACCCCAACAACCACAAAGGAATCTCGAGTCCCGTACCCGGAATCGCTTTGACTTGGCTGTCAGTAAGCATGAAATAAGATTGAAGTTCTTGAATTTGTTGCGGAAACGAGGCGTGATTTAAATTTCTACGCAGAGCTCTTGCCGTTTCAGGATCAGTCCCTGGAGCGCGGCCCAGACCCAGATCAATGCGGTTAGGGTACAAGGTTGCCAAAGTACCAAATTGTTCTGCGATAATGAGTGGTGAATGGTTCGGCAGCATAATTCCGCCGGAACCAACACGCAGGGTTGAAGTCCCTGCGGCAATGTGGCTAATAATAATGGATGTAGCTGAGCTTGCTATACCGGGCAGATTATGATGCTCAGCAACCCAATATCGGTTATAACCCCATTGTTCAACATGTTGAGCGAGATCTAGGCTGTTACGGAAGGAGTCTGCTGATGTCCCCCCTTGATAAATAGGTACCAAATCAAGAACAGATATCGGGACCGAATTCAGCCGCTTCAAGTCAGAACGATTCCGAAACATGGTATCCTCCTTTTTTTTCATGTTTCTCATACAATTCATTCATGAAGTTCCCGGCGCTGATGATCCCTTCTTTCGCTTCCTCCAAAGAGGAATAAAAACTCAGCCAGTTATGAAACATGGAAGGCCATGATCTGAAACGGATATCAACTCCTGCCAGTGCAGCCTGAGTAACAAACGTCAGAGATTCCCTCAGCATGAGTTCGGATTCACCGACCATTACGTAAATAGGCGGCAGTCCTCTTAAATCTCCATAAATCGGCGACGCATAAGGCACATTGGGCGAAACTCCGTTTAAATAATTGTCGGCCAACTGTACAAGAGCTTCTTTGGTATTAACCGGATCTACTCCCTCTTTGGTGGTATAGGTATCTCCTGTTTGTCCCAAATCAATCCATGGAGAAATCATGACCCCTCCCGCCGCCATAGGAGTCTTGGTATCCCTAATGTTCATCAATAAGGCTGCAGTTAAATTCCCTCCTGCCGAACCCCCGCCAATGATTATATTTTGGGGCTGATACCCTTGATTCAGTAACCAATCATAAGCTTTCAACGCATCTTCAATCGGAGCGGGAAACGGATGTTCCGGTGCCAGACGGTAATTTATAGACAAAACGCGTGCTTTTGCAGCTCTCCCCAGTTCACTGGATTCGATCCGATAGGAATCGATACTGCCATACATAAATCCTCCGCCGTGCAGGTATAGAAGCACGCGGTCTTCTTTAGACTCCGGAGAGATTTGCCATTCCCCTTCCATTCCATCAATGTCTACCTTCTCCGTAATCACATCGCTTGGTGTAGGAAGCAGGGCAAACATAGCTTCCACCCCTACCCTTAGTTCTTCTATGGTTGCCCCATGGCCTGGCAAATGATCCTTGAACAAACGATGGGCTTTCCGTAATGAGTCTTTCATAAACAATTCCCCACATCCATTCTCTATTGATACTTACTTGATTCATGCTTATTATAGGGATTAATACACCGCAGTTACATAGAGATGTATAGGCTTTTTGGGGTTATTCCAAATGAAAACTAGTTATTCTAATTATTTTACCTTTATTTCAAAGGAGCTCTCTTAACATGGATCAAGTAGATAAACAAATCCTTTTTCATCTTCAAAGCCAGGCAAGAATATCGATGACGGAATTAGGGAAATGTGTGGGGTTGTCTCAACCAGCTGTAACAGAAAGAGTAAAACGTATGGAGGAAAAGGGCGTTATAACTGGTTATAATACCATTATTTCTCCAGAGAAAATAGGAAAATGCTCAACGGCTTATATACTGTTTCGTACCCGCGACTGTCCTGGTTTTCTTGATTTTGTCCGCTCCTCTCCGTGTGTTACGGAGTGTCACCGAATCAGCGGTGAACATAATTTTTTATTAAAAGTAACAACCGATTCAACGCGTTCCCTTGAGGAATTTGGTAATCAATGCGACAAATATGGTATCTATACCATATTGATTGTCATGTCATCGCCAATTGATCATAAATTTCTTATCCAGTCTCTTGAGGAAACATGCAGTTATTCTGAACTTGTTCATCAAGAACAGCAATAAAGCCATGTTCTTGTCGAACTTCCATTTAAAGCGTCCTTGACGAGGGGACCAGTTTAAGTGGACCCAATGGCGAAGGCCGGGTGTCTTTTTAACGAAGCGTTGAAAGGTACGATTCCAATCCAATAATCGATTCACTCGGACTTCCTCCACCACATGGTAACGCTTAAACGACACCTATGCCATCCTTCGTCATTATTGCGACTTCTTTTTGCCGCTCCTTGTCCAACGCTTGATAGCTTCTTGTCGATTTCGGCGGTTCATCGAAATAGAGTTTTCCTACACCGCTCGATCCAATATAATGTCATTATCCTTTTTTTCGGCCTTCCATTGGGGGATCCTTTAATGACTAAGGATATAAAGCGCGACATAATCGCAATTTTCCTAGCTTTATTCATTATCGGCACGGTCGCATTAATAACGCATTTACCAGAAGCATTGGCATACAAGACCGCTCCGACCATGTCGCTGGACGACGCTGGCAAGCGTCTGGAACGGATAGTCTCGAACAACGGAACGTTTATAACCCGCTTCGACAGCCGCGCCCTTGAGCCTGACGTCTACGAAGCGTTGGCGCGGACGGTTATGGACTACGGGGCTTCGAATGATATTCGGTATGTCGCGGAATTAGTGGAAAACTATAATAAAGGCGGAAGCGTCGATCATTTACGCGAAGCATTGGCAATCGTGAACGACATTAAGCAGCGACAACATATGTTTTGAAAAACCCCGCCAATCCGGACAAGTCCGGATGAGCGGGGAATTCCGTTTATGCGACTACTCCGTCGTTATTCATCCGAACGATAAAGCTGTCCGCAAGCCGCATTGATGTCCGAGCCGAATTGCGTTCGGATCGTGACATGGATGTCCTTGGACTTCAAGACCCGTACGAATCTCCCGATATGGGCGGACTCGGAGGTTCGGTAACTTTCCGGAGTAACCTCGGTCGGATTGTAGGGGATCAAGGTTACATGATAAAGATGTTCTCCCGAACCCCTCCCTCGCAGCAAGTCGGCAATCGCCCCCGCATGTTCGAGGGAGTCATTGACTCCTTGGAGCAGGATATACGCGATGTACACCTTTCTCCCCGTCTGTCGGATGTGCGCATCCAACGCATTCATGACGTCGCGGATCGGGAACCGCTTATTGATCGGCATCAGCTCGCTTCTCTCATCATCGAACGGAGAATGCAGCGAGAAGGTTAGATTGATCTGCGGAAACTCTCGGGTCAGCTTCTCGATTCCCGGCAGCAAGCCGATCGTGGAGATCGTAAGCCGTCGGTGTCCTAAGCCGAATAGACCCGGATCGGTCAGAATGTTCAACGCATCGAAAAGGTTCGGGTTGGCGAGCGCCTCTCCCATTCCCATGAAGGAGACGCTGTCCAAGCTATGCCCATTCAGGTGAAAATACAGCAATTGGTCGGTTATTTCGTCGGCAGTCAAATTCCGCTTCAGGCCTAACGTGCCTGTCGCGCAGAACTTGCATCCGAACCCGCAACCGCATTGCGTGGAGATGCAGTAGGACTTCCACCCGCGTTCGTACTGAAGTCGTACGGCCTCCACTCGTTCATTGTCGCCCAAGGCGAACAGCACCTTATTGACCTGACTCGAAACGAGTTCCTTGACGGGTTCGATGCTGCAGGTCCGCGGGCCAAGCGTCCGAACCAGCTCTTCCCGCAAAGACTTGGGAAGCAGGGTCATTCGTTCGAATTCGCCGACTTTTTGTTTAAATATCGCATCCGTTATTTGCGTGTAGCGATACGATGGTTGCTTTAACTCGGTCAATAGGCTGCGAATCTTTTCGTATTTCGAGATTGGCTTCATGTCTTCTCCTTACCGCCGGAGAAAACGCGCTACGCTTAGAAAATCACGAGGCGAACCGCAAGCGGAATCGCTACGTGCATCTATCGATAGAAGGGTTACCCTCCGGCATCTTGTTTAAGTGAACCGCGTCAGTCGGCAGGAAGCGGTTCACCCGATCATCTACGACCTCTATTTTCAAATCGTTCATCTCCGTTTCTCGCAGGGATCAAAAAAAAACACAGGCTATCGGCCTGTGCATCCAGTAATCGAAATAGAAGACGTTCGAGATGTGGCTGCGCCCGTCCCCTTCGCCTATCGTTTAATTGGTTTCCGCGCAGGCAAACCATTCTTCGATTACGATGCACATAAAATAGCCATCCTCCGCTATTTCATTCCTTGTGCATAGAAAGATCGAAGAATTAGGTTTACACACGCAGCTCCTCCGTTCGTATCAAGTAAAGGAATGCTAACATACAAAGAATCGTTGTGTCAACTTATCGCGCCTGCATCCGCCAAGATCCGTTCGATATCCTTAAATCCTTTGTTCCTTGCATGCTGCAACGGCGTTACTCGGTCATGGTCGGGTAGGTTCACGTCCGCGCCATGTTGAATGAGCAGCCGCACCGTCTGCTGCTGAGCGGGGCCGCCGTCGTTCAGGATTATCGCTTCCAATAAGGCCGTCCAACCGAGGTTATTGACGTGATTGACATCGATTTGCGTCCGGGTTAGGAGTTCATGGACCACCTCGACATAGCCATGCTCGGAGGCGGGAATCAAGGCCGTTCCCCCATATCGGTTCGTAATGGCCGGATCCGCCCCGGCGTCTATCGTTAACCTCAAAATATCGAGATACCCTTCCGCGCCTGCATAAAGGAATGGCGTATTAAGCCTATGATCCTGAATGTTGACGTCCGCTCCGGCATCCAGCAGGACTTTGAGCGTTGCCGCATCGTTGTTGTAGGTCGCGATCATCGCCGGGGTTCTCCCCTTGGTGTCCTGCGAATTCACGTTGGCCCCTTCTTTCACTAGCTTGGTCACCGATTCAACATCTTTACGTTCGGCAGCTTGAAGCAAGGATTGGCTCATGGAAGGACCCTCCGTTCCGTTCTTTTGTTCTGGCCGTTCCTCTAATGCGCAGCCCTGTAAGAGGAACAGGCATGCTAGGAAGCCGATCAGCCATGTGCGCATATCGTTCATTCCTCTCTAGTTAGACGACTAAGTCCATCATAGTAGATACGGATAAACGAAAACGAAACGAAAGATTAATTTTTTCGAAACTTACGCGACGGCTTTCGAGAATAGCAAAAAGCCGCAGCCCGAACGCCTATCCGGCGTCCAGCCTGCGGGACCCGTTCCTTCAATCCTTGCTAGGCCTTCCTCTTCCTCCGCCAGCCGCTTCTCCCCTTCTTCCCTCCAACGAAACGAGAAACGACAAGCAGAAGCACTCCGATGGAGAGGAGCTGACCGATGATAATCGCCAAGCTATCGTAGTTCATTCGAGATCTCCCTTTCAGCCGAGGATTGTCCGATTCCTAAGCTTATTCGGGTTGGCTACGCCTTAGAACTTTCTTGAAGACGCCTCGGTCGCGCGTTCACGAGCAGGATGCTGACGACGATGAGCGCCATTCCGGCGAGCAGATTGAGGGTCAGTCTTTCGTTCAGGAAAAAGACGCTGCAGACGATGGAGACGACCGGGATGAGGAACGTGTACGATCCGACCTTCGACGCTTCGCCCGAGCCGATCAGCTTAAAGTAAACAAGCCAGCCAAGCGCGATGACGAAGACGGAGATGAAGAGCGTGTCGTAAAGGAAAGACCCGGTCCAGCGGATCTCCGACCAGTTCTCGACGGCCGAGCCGTACCCCGTCATGACGATGCCGCCTATCGTAATCTGCATGGCGGTCATCCAGAGCGAGTCTACCTTCGCCGCTTGTCGTTTGATGTAGACCGTTCCAAGAGCCCAGCTTAGCGCGGACGCGAGGGCGAGCAAGATACCGATGAAGGAGATTCCTCCCTCCAATCCTCCGATGCTCATTGCCGCTACTCCGGCGAAGCCGAGCAGCAGGCCGATCATTTTCCGCGTGTACATCCTCTCTCCCAGCCACATCCAGGCGAACAAGCCGAGCAGGACCGGCTGCAGGAATACGATGGCCGAGAACAAGCCGGCTGGCATGTATTGGAGGCCGACGGTTTGGAAGCCGTAGTAGAACACGATGCTGAGAATGGCCGAGAGCAGATAATACGGCCACGTCTCCCGAAGTCGGAGCTTTCTCCACCGCGGCAGCGCGATAACGATAAGCAAAGTCCCTCCGATCAGCGTCCGAAGGCCGGCGAACAGAAGCGGCGGCGTGAATTCCAAGGCGTATTTGGATAACGGCCAGTTGATTCCCCACATCAGGATCAAGAAGGCTAGATAGAAGACGGTTTGTTTACGGGACAATGCGGTTTCTGACATGAGAGGTCTCTCCTTGTTAAAGGGTCAACCCGAATGATACACTATTTTCTGACATGATGAAAATGAATGTTTCGTATAGGGGGCATAGCATTCACGTTATGACAAACACGCAGATCAAGCTGTTCGTCAAGATCGCGGAGACGGGCAGCTTCACGAAAGCGGGCCTCGAGCTGAACATGACGCAGCCGGCGGTCAGTCGAGCGATCTCCTCTCTGGAATCGGAGCTGGACATTCCGTTGCTCCTGCGCGATCGCCGCAGCGGAGTTCGGCTGACCGAGGCCGGCCAGCGGATTCTTGTGCTTTTCCGGGAGATTCTCGGCACCTTCGCTAAAGTCGATCAAGCCGTCGCCGACGAGAAGGGGCTGCAGGTCGGCACGATCCGCGTCGGGGCTTTTCCCGTGGCCGGCGCGCACTTCCTTCCCCCGATTATCGCCGCCATCGCCGAGAAGCATCCGGGCATCGAGTTCGAGCTGCACGAAGGGAACATCGACGAGCTGAGGAGCTGGCTGGAGACGAGGGTGATCGATATCGCGTTCCTGATTCCGCCGGATGACGATTGGGAGACGATCCCCCTCTATCGGGAGAAAATGTACGCCGTGATACGAGAGGACAATCCGCTTAGCCGCCTGTCCGTCATCCCCGTCAAACAGTTAGCCAGGGAGCCCTTCATTACGTGCAAGGCAGGATACGAGCCGCCGATCATCGACCTGTTCGAACGCGCGGGAGCTCCTTTTCAATCGAAGTATATCGTTCAGAGCGTCAGCATGGCTCTCCGGATGGCTGAAGAAGGCCTCGGTTATCCGATTCTGTCCGAGCTGGCTCTTAAGACGCTCCCGCCCAGGCTCGTCAAGAGCGAACTGGAGCCGGAAGCCTATCGCGACATTCGGCTTGCGGTGCCTTCTCTCCATGAAGCCTCCCATGCGGTCAAGCTGTTTATCCGGACAACGCTAAGCTTGTTTCCGCCGCAAGAAAGGAGGAGCTAATGTAATCGAGACATTTTTGAAAGACCAGCTGCAAAATACATTCAAACTTTAGCAAGAAGTATGACAGACAGTTGTCATACTTCTTTATTTATGATGGTATCCGAAACCCATTCAAATCCACTGCGAATTCAAAGGAGAAGATACGAATGACGAATCATCCGGTTGAAATGTATAAGTACCATGCTTGGGCCAACCAAACGATCCTGGGGAGAATCAAGGAGCTCCCTTCCTCCGTGCTCCGTCAAGAAGTGAACAGCTCTTTTCCCACCATCGCCCATGCCCTTAGTCATATCTATGCGGTCGAAAAGGCGTGGTACTTGGTGTTAACGGGCACGGAGATGCCGGAAGCGCTGCAGGAAACCTTCCCTCTTCACGAGAGCGTCCTGACTACCGTGGAGGAGTATGCGACTAACTTTGCGCAATTATCGGAGTTATATAGCGAATGGTTCCGAACCCAAACCGACCTGGAGCAAACGATCCTGCTAGACAATCCATACGCCGGAATCCGCCAAACGCGCTTATCGGAAATCGTCCTGCATGTCGTTAATCACGGATCCTACCATAGAGGGAACGTGTCTACCATGCTGCGCCAGTTGGGTCACGCTTCTACAATGAACGACTATGCGTTGTTTTGGTATCAGGAGCCTGTGGAAGCCGTCGGACTCCAAGAAGCTCGAGAAGCTCCTGTACCGAATTGAACAAATGGCGGAACCAGGAGAATTTCTCCCGGTTCCGCCATTATTCTTACGCCGACAACGGAATCGAATAAAACGTCCGCATGCCGTTCTCTTGCGCATACCAAATCACTTTATTGTCGACGACGATCGGCTGGCACTCGGAGAGCGCGAAGTTCTCGATCGATTGAACGTTGCCCGTCGGCTGCCCTTCCCCGTCCACGAGCACGTACTTCAGATCTCCCCGATTCTGCTGCGCATCGAACTCCTGCCACAGGACCATCAGCTTGTCGTCGTCGAGCTTCACCAGCTTGGGAATGGAAGCGTACTTGTCGGTTCCGATGTACTTGGCGATCGTCGTCTGACGGATGGCGCTTGTCGTCAGGTTGTTCCTTGGCACCGATACGAGAATCACGTCCCGTTGGTCCTTCTCCAGGCCTACCATATCGAACGAAGTATATTCGCTAACCTTCGAATGATCGATCGAATTCATGGCCACGAGGTAATCCGCCGACGACATCCCGAAGCCTCCGACCGACACGCCGGTCATGTTCGCCCCGATCGCGCCCGGAATATCGAATAGATCCAGCGTAACGTACGACGATCCGGTCCCCTTGCTTAGGACGATCGAGCGCGGATAGGCATCGCCATGATCGAGCAGGACATGCTCACTTCCGTCAAACAGCGCATATTGATCGAAGGAATGGCTCACGTGATTCTCCTGGAACCTGCCCAGATCGTTGGTCACCGTCATCGTCGACGTATCCACGAGGATCGTCAATTGGGATTGATGGTTCTTGCCGTCCTCCGTCGTGTACCGTTCGCGTGCCGTATGGAAAACAAGAGTATTCCCGCTCTCCGCCATTCTCCCCGAACCCGCGTCGAACGGAACCGTCGTAAAGCTCTCTCCTCCACGCACCGATACGCTGTCGATTCGAGCGAAATTCTTGTCGTAGCGGACAATCCGTATGACTTCCTTGTCGTCGTTCTCCTCCCGGTTCTCTTGGCCGTAGGCGACGTAATTGTACTTCTCTCCGCTGTAGAAGGCTCCGAATAAAGGAAGCTCGAGTTCCAGCTTCTTCTTGGCGAGGAGGCGGTAGCTAGCGTCGTATGTCTCGATAGTCAGCCCTTCATTGGCTTCAATGACGCTGACGGTGCCGTCCGCGTTGCGAATCAGGTTGGATTCGACCGGACTCTGCCATCTCGGATAGTCGGAGGAGACCCGATTGAAGTTCGCGTCGTAAGCCATTTCGGCGCGATAAGCGTTCTGCGGAGTTTGCGAGTAAAGATAAATCTCGTTGAACTCGCCCAGCTTCACGTCGAACGGAACGTTTGCCCCCAGATCCCTCAACTTGAAGTAAGTGCTTCCGTCGATGACATATGCGGTCATGGAGACCGCTTGTCCGTCGATCAGAATACGGGATGCGGAGGGCTTGGCTGAATAGGTACTGTAAGAGGAGTAATAAATGTCCTGGTCCGTCTCCGGCTTCTCGTAAGGTTCTCCCGTTACGAGCTCGACCGAGTTGCTGCCGCCGTTCCAAGTCACGTTGAATCGGCTTGTCGTGACCGAGAACATCTCGGCGATATCGCGAAGCCTGAAATAATTGTTTCCCGCGATAGTGAATCCGGTAGCATCCATGAATTGTCCATCCATGTAAATCCGATTGGAGGACACCTTCGCCGCGGCCGAATGATCGGCGGAAGCGGACGCTCCTTGAGCCGTCATCATCAAGACCAGCGCAAGGAGCAAAATCATCGTTTTTCTCATCGAAGTCTTCACCGTCCGAGTAGTTGTAAGAAAATCCCTCCTTTTATATCGGTTCGCATGCTAATTCACTTTACAACCGAATCCAACCTGCGCTTCGCTTCCGCATAAACATCCGCCGGAAGACGCCCTTTCTCCGCCACGCGTACGTTCTCGAGCAGATGCTCCGGCTTCATCGTGCCGACGATCGTCGTCGAGAGGTTCGGGTGACTGAGCGTAAACCTAAGAAGGAAGCCCGTCCGGGTCTCCCCTTCCTCCAGCAGCTCGTCCAGCTTCGCGGCATCCCACAGATGCCAGCGATCCTGCTGCCCCAAGCCAAGACCCGGTTCGCCTCGGCCGACGCCGCCGCGGATGATGATGCCGGCTCCTTTATCCGCCGCACGGTCGATCCACGTCTCATGATCCCGCTCCAGGGCCGAATAGGGAAGCTGGTACGTCTCGTAGTTGCCCGGTCCCGCGAGATGAGCTTCCAGGTTCGGCATGTACGAGGAGATCCCGATATGGCGCGCTTTGCCGGAAGCCTTAATCTCCTCCAGCACTTCCAGCAAGCCGCCTTCCTCTACTTGTGCCGCCGTCGGACCGTGAAGTTGAAGCAGATCGACGTAGTCGGTTCCCATACGTTTAAGGCTTGTCTCGATGTTATGAAGAAGGTTGTCCCGGGTCCATACGTGAGGAGTCTCGTCGTGATCTCCGCAATCGACAAGCGTGCAGCCGCACTTCGTCGCAAGCACGTACTCCTGCCGACGACCGCGGATGTACTTGCCGATCAGCTCTTCGCTTCGGCCGTAATCATACGATGTATCGATAAAATTAATTCCCGCATCCAACACGGCATGGAGAAGCTTGCCCGAATCCTCGTCCGAGATCGGTCGGCCGTTCCAAACTCGGGTCCCGCGAATCTCCATGGAACCGAATCCGAGTGCCGTGACCGAAAGGTTCGTCTTGCCTAACAACTTGCGCTCCATCTTTGTCTCCTCCTTAGCCCATTTTCTTTATTTTACCACAATGTTAGCATAATGTTTGTCCATCTTACATAACAGGTTCAAAGTCCCGAATTATCGCATATACATACAAGAAACAACATAAAGCGGACGGAGGATGTCAGCATGACAAGCAAAACGCGTAAAGTAGCGATCGTCGGCGTCGGATTCGTCGGTTCCAGCTGCGCGTACTCCCTGATCAATCAATCCATCTGCGACGAGATTATCCTGATCGATCGGACGTACGAACGAGCGTATGCCCAATCGCTCGACCTATCGCATTGCATGGACTTCACCCATACCCGAACGAAGATTCGCGTCGGGGAGCCATCGGATTGCAAGGATGCCGACATCGTCGTTCTCGCAGCCGGCGCCAACCCGGTTCCAGGCGGAACCAGGCTTGCCCTTCTGGAAAGCTCGCATGCGATTTATTCCTCGCTAATCCCCCGTATCATGCAATGCGGATTCGACGGAATCTTCGTGGTCGCGGCGAATCCGGTGGACGTGGTCACTTACCTTGTCTGGAAGCTGTCCAAATTGCCGAGATCGCGGGTGATCGGCACGGGAACCTCCATTGATTCCTCTAGGTTAAAGACGCTGCTGTCCGAATACATTCCCGTCGATCCGAGGAGCGTGCACGGCTATGTGCTGGGAGAACACGGGGACTCCCAATTCCCCGCCTGGTCGCATGTGACCATCGGGGGCAAGCCTCTACTCGATATTCTGGTCCAGCATCCGCAACGCTTCGGCCGGCTGAACCTGGACGAGATCGCGGCCAAAACTCGGGACGCCGGCTGGGAGATCCTTCAGCGCAAAGGCTCCACCCACTATGGAATCGCGAATGCCATCGCCCACATCGTCCGTTCCGTTCTGAATGACGATTATAAAATAACGGCCGTCTCCGCCATCTTGGATGGAGAATACGGACAGCGCGATATCTGCATCGGCGTCCCCGCCATTCTGTCGCGCGCGGGCATCACGGAACTTGTCGAGCTCAATTTAACGCAGCAAGAGCAGGAGCTCTTCCTGCGCTCCTGCTCTCTTATTCGGGAAGCCGCCGCTTCCTTGCCCGCTATACCTCTATCTTGTTCGACAGCATCTGCTGAATGAAGAGCTTCATCTTGCCGCTCGTCTCGTTCAAGTGCTCGATGCTGTTCATGAACTGCGTCACCAGCTCCGCTTGATCCTGGGATGCATGGGCGATCTGTCCGATCTCGGTCTCCATCTGCTCGATCGAGCTCTTGACGGAAGCGAGCATCCCTTCGATCTTGGTCGCCGCCTCCTTGCTGTCGTTGGACAGCTTGCGGACTTCCTTGGCGACGACGCCGAAGCCGGCTCCCGCTTCTCCGACCCGCGCCGCCTCGATCGCCGCATTCAGGCCCAGCAGGTTCGTCTGGGAAGATATCTCGCGGATCATCTGGGTAACGCTAGTAACGCTGGAAGAATTCTCGACGGCTTTCTTCGAGTTGCGCATGATTTCTTCCGCCGTCGCCATCAGTTCTTCCGAATGCGCCGCAACTTGCTGAACGCCGCTCAGCAGGTTGCTCGCGATCGCATCGGTCTCTTCCATCAACCGTTCGAGCGTCGCTTGCTTATCCATCGGATGATTGATGCTTAGGACTGCGACGACTTCGCCGTTCTCGTCCTTGACCGGAATAAAGATGACGTCGAACGGGACCCCGAACAACTCGGCCGGCATATGGGCGTAGTTCTTCTCAGTGCCGTTTTTCAAACTCTTGAAGTCGCGGGTGTCGTCATCCAGCGGATGTCCGGGCTTAAAACCCAATTTGATCTTTTCCGTATCTTCCCAATACAGAATCTTCTCCCGGTCGTAAATCGCAATCGATACTTCTTCCCGGAAAAGCTGCTTAACAAAAGGCATGCCTGCGATAAGCGCGTCTACGATGTTCATTTTTGTCATTCCCTCTCCGTCAATTAACTTGTTGTCTACAATATTTATCGGAAAAAGAAGAGCGGGAATGAATGACAATTTCATGAACGGGAGGGAGCTTGCGATATTTATCGCTGCATTTGCAATCGAAAACGCTCTCGGATCCTTCGCGCGACTTCATCGGGTTCCAGGTTCGTGTTGTTTATTCTAAGATAATTATCCTTGGAGACTTCTCCGGGGTACGAATTCAGCCGATGATTCTCGTGGGTGGCGATCAAATTCCTCTCCGACCGGGAAACGTCCCGTTTGGTAGGCTTATGCAGCAAGCGGTTCTCGGTGACGTTGCGCCGCAGCCGTTCCTCCAATTCCGCTTCAAGTTCCACGTAATAGACCGAGGCGCCTCTGGACTCGAACAAAGCCGAGATCTGCTCGACATAATCCCAATCCGACTGGAGATCGAACGCCCAAACGTAGGTAAAGATAAAGCCTTCCAACTCGCTCTTGGACACTTCCTCGAAAATCTCCTGACGGATAACGCCGACCAAACGTTGGCCCGAAGCCGTTCCGTAATCGAAAATAGGAGCCACGAAGTCGATCGACATATGATTATGAAACAGCTTATAGCCGGTTTGGCTTGCCAAGCTCTGTCCGACGGTCATTTTGCCGACGGCCTGCGGACCGAATAGAATGACGAAGTTCATTCTATCCCCCCCCCTTTTCTACCTAATCTCTACTTCACGACTTCAATCTTCAAAGCTTTCGCTTGCGCAGGAAAAGAATCATCGACTCCGCCTTTGACCCAATAGCGAACATATTGACCGACCTTAAGGCCGAATTTGCTTGTCTTTAGCCAGATGGCATTGCCCCGATAGGTGGAGTAGATGTCCCTCCATTTCTTGCCAAGCTCCGCCTCGGACACGTTATCCAGAATAAGGACTCTTCCATCCTTCTTCTCGAAGATATAGCCTACCCCATCCGCAGCCTTACCGTCTACCGAGTTGCACCCCGAGCTAATCAGCATCAAGCAGAGCAACAAACATCCAGCTAGAATTCTCATCCCGGCCGCACCTCCGACGAGGATTAAATCTCCCTCTTCATGTTGATGGCATAAGGCAAGAAACCGGCATTCCGCCAGAAGCTCTTGCCGGACAAGTTGGCATCCAGCACGTCAATCTCGATCGTCCGGATTCCTTGGAATCGCGTCTCCTTCAGCAGTTCGATCCCTTTTAATCCGTAACCTTTCTTGCGATAGCCGCGTCTGATAAAATACTGCCGGAGATACGCTTCCCTTCTGTCCGGATCATACGGATTGTTCTTGTAGAAATACAAGGCGTATCCGACGACCTCATCCTCGTTCGCCAGAAGATCCACCTTCCAGCCGGGGGTCCGGAGCCATTCGAGCATCCGCTGCCTGAGCTCCGCCAGATTCATCGGATTGGCGCTGCCTTCGTCCTCGATCAAGTGCTTGTTCATCTCGGCAAGTAGATCCAGGTCGTGCTCGGTTGCGCTTCTAAGATGCAGGTTCATCTTATTCGATCTCTTCCACCTGGAAGATTGAATCCACGATATTCGATTCCGAGCTTGCCCTTCGGGTTGCCGGCCGGACCTTTGCCCGAGACGAACATCAGCCCGTTTACGACGACGAAGTTGGCGTACTTGGCGACAGGCTCGCTCGCTTCGGGAAGCCGGATCCCGAGCTGCTTCAGGCGTTCTTCGATGGGAATCGTCGTCATAAGGAAGCCTCCCGTTTAGAAATAAGTTGCAGGCTATAGTCCTACGATTCATTATTTATGCAATTGCAACGGTTTGCCAATTGAAATATTCGATGGGGTTTGCTATACATAGAAAAACTCGATTTTATCGGAGGCCGTATGTTTGTAACGCGAGTTTCGACTTTCCTGGAGCAGAACGAATATAAGCTTAGTTACGAGGGCAGTGCCGACATCGAAGTCATTCATCAGATAGTCGCGAGCCATACCTTCACCGTGTCGCCTGGCGTAAATAAGAATCACGCTGATATATCGATTAGCTATTCGAACAAGATAACGTTAAATTTCTCCATAAGGGATTTGCACCAGGAGAAATCCCCGATGATCCAATCGATGAAAGCCAGCGTCGTGGAGGATACCTCTAGCGATGAGTACGATTATTGGGATTCGATCCCCCCATACGGCGTAGTGGAGGTGTACGAGGTTGAGCTGATCGATCGCGCCGGATCGGAAGAATCGGAGATTGAAGCACTATTCCGGCTCGTAAACAGTTATCTTATGAACACTTTCTTGATGTTTACCTATCGATCAAGCGAAATCACCAAGATCGAGAAGTACATTCAAGAAGACATCCAGTTTGCAAGAATGTATACTCACGAGGGAGAGTCCTGTTATAGGCTGAAAATGCTCGGGTGGTGACCCTAATCGATATCCGCGATTCTCCAATCGGCCCCGGGCTTCTTCCATTTAATAAAGACGTATTGGTTATTAAAGGACTCCCCCGTTAGAAAAGCATCTTCCGTGCGGACCACGGCCACATGCGAATAATTCTGTTCCTGAATATGGATTTCCTCCAACAGCTTAACGGTATGCAATCGATACTTCGGCAGGCCGCTGATCGGACTGAATTCATGAAACAATTTCATGTATTCCGTTTCGTTCTGCTCAAAGGAGTATTTGATTCTCTGATTGATCAGTCTGACGATGGCTTGCTCATCTCCGGAATAATCGTTCTCCTCTAAATATCGGGGACTCTCTCCGATTTGATCTTTTGGCGCATTTCTTGACCCGCATGCCGTTAAGAGCAGTAGCAGCGCCATGAGTACCAACCCTTTTCTCAAGCAATGCCCACGTCCTTCCGCTAGAAGTCCGATTCGTCTTCCTCGTCGAACAACGTTCGAAAGTATCTCTCCCTGTTGTTGAGGAAGTCTTTGGTTATCGTAAAATGCTCCGTCTCTTCGTAAGGAATCGCGCTGAGCGGTCCATCCCCGAAGTGGAAAATTTGCGCGCCCGGATACGACATCAGGATGGGGGAATGGGTTGCGATGATAAATTGGGCTTGCCCGCTTCTCTCCAGCTCCCAGATGATTCGCATGAAGACGAGCTGGTTCTGCGGGGACAATGCGGACTCGGGCTCATCCAACAGATAAATGCCCTTCCGGTCCATCCTATTCTTGAAGAAAGCCAGGAAAGCCTGCCCATGCGATTGCTCGTTTAACGATTTGCCGCCGTAGGAATCATAGGCGTGCAGTCCGATAAAGGGGTCCTTGGCCATCTCGTCTATGTAGCCGGCGAACGTATCGAACGTCTCCGCCCGGAAATAGAAGCCTTGACTGACTTTCGGCAGCCACGAAAGTCTCATGATATGGGAGAGGGAGGTATCGTCTTTCTCTTTCGTGATCGTAAGATCCCTTCCCCCGACGATGCTGAAGCCGCATAAATCCCCGATAGCCTCCAGCAGCGTCGATTTACCGGAGCCATTTTCCCCCGCAAAGAAAATGACATTCGATTCCAAGTCGACCCTCTCCAGACCTCGCAATGAAGGGATGTTATAGGGGAACCGCTTCCTCTCCCGCGACTCCAGCTTGGACCATTCGAACAACACGCTTCTCAAAAAGGGCAAACGAGCACCTCCTGCTCTTTAGAGCTTTATTGCCTCAAAATGCTCGACCGTCGGGAACGGATCGTAGTAATGATGCAGTAGCGATTTCCATTCTTGATACTCCTTCGAGCCCCTGAACCCTTCGGTATGGTCCTCCAGCCTTCCCCATCGGACTAGCAATATGTATTTGTTCGGCTCTTCCAGGCATTTCTGCAGTTCATGTTCGATATATCCGGGCATGCTCGAGATGATCCTCGAGGCTTGGCGGAAGCTTTCTTCGAACCGTTCGCTTTGACCTGGAATAACGTTGAGGATTGCGACTTCAAGGATCATTGGGTTCCCGCCTTTGGAAGGTTATTTAAGGAATGTATCATAAACTAGCCGCAACAATGCCGCCAATGCCTGCAAGCAAGCACGCCGCTCCACCAAACCGGGTTGAGATGCGGTATAAACCGGACGGTACTGTTAGTAATTAGACTTTTTTCCAACCGAAAAGTTGCTTATCCGCGAAAACTCTTAAAGCTAGAACTCAACGTAAAAAGGCTGCATCTCCGGTTTCAAGCAATATTCGATCCGTTCCCGAAAGTTTCTCCACGTTACTTTGCTCAGCGCTTCTTCCAACGGGAAGAAACCCAACTCCAAAGCTTCCGGATTGACGGTTAATTCTCCTCCGATGGGTCGAGCCAAGAACAAGGTGTTGCAGATGCTGTCGCCGACATTCTGGAAAATCCCGCAGAACCTGATAAGCTCGATATCGATGCCGGACTCCTCCTTGGTCTCCCTGATGGCTGCCTGCGCCAGCGACTCGCCTTCCTCTACCTGTCCTCCGGGCATTTCCCATCCCCTTCTCGGACCTTTGATCAGCAGAATTTCATTCTTATCGTTAACGACGATGGCTGCCGCGGACAGGACATGTTTGGGCGGGGTCATGGTTTAGCCTCCTTTAAGTTCTCGATCATCCTTGAAATCGACCAAATCCCATTCCTTATAAAACTGGGTCAAAAAGCTCTCCATGAACCGATGGCGATTCTCGGCCATACTCTTCGCGGAATTCGTATTCAGTAAATCCTTGAGCTTCAATAATTTCTCATAGAAGTGATAGATCGCCGTTTTGCGGTTCGATCGATAATCCAGATCGTCGAAGTTTCCATCCGGATCATGTAGGAGCTGACCCTTGAACCCGGAGTACATAAAGGTTCTGGCGATTCCCATGGCCCCCAAAGCATCCAGCCGGTCCGCATCCTGGACGACCTTGCCTTCAAGAGTTTCCATGGGAGGATTCTTGCCCCCGTTATAGGACATGGTCGCGATAATGGCCATGACGGAGCGGATGGCCTCCGGTTCAACTCTTTGGTCGGATAACCAATCCCGTACCTTCCGCAAGCCTGCTTCCTTTGATTCGTTCAGCTTCTCATCGGCCACATCATGCAAAAGAGCAGCAAGCTCGCAAATAAAGGGATCGGCGCCTTCGGATCGGGCTAACTCTTGAGCAAGCTGCCGCACGCGGTGAACGTGCCACCAATCATGTCCGCTTGAATCCCCCTCCAATTGCTGTTTGGCGAATTTCTCAGCCGAATGAATGATCGATTGGTTTGAAGGCATCTTATTCGCTCCTATCGTTCTTTGTTTGCCTCTTCATAAAGGTGTACAACCGTCCATTCTTGGGAATGATGCCGGTTTTCCCTTTGTACCCTCGTAGGCGCAGCTCCTTGGCAAGCACCTTGATGAATGCCCCATGGCTGACGATCAGGACGTTTGACTCCCCGTAATCCCTCTCTATCGATTCGATGAAGCTTCGAGCTCGGGATATCGTTTGAGCTTTGCCCTCTTCTTGCGATCGATGCGAGACATACCAGGCTAGCCTAGCTAGAATCAGCCATAACGATAAAGGAAGCTTAATCTTTGTCGTTGCGCCGACCGCATGGATTCCGATTTCGCGCAGCTGTTCCGATAGGATGATCTCGCCTTTAAAGATGGAGTCGGCTGTTCTTGTCGCTCGGGATAAATGGCTGCTAAAGCAAACCTCCCACTCTATGCCACCAACGTCAGGCTTAAGGATCCGCAACTCTGCCTTGTCATATTGCTCCACCCAATCGTTAAACTGCGCGGCGGTCATCCGCTTGCCGACCGATTTATGCATGACTTTGTAATGCCGAACGAAACCGATTTTTCTCACAGCTTTAACCGCTCCAGACGATAATCTTCGATTAGTTCCATGTTATTTCTGCGCCATATGTATTCTTTGATCTGACGATTGATGTTTGGGATCAATAGTACGCGATCTAGCTCCTCCACCGGAATCCACCTGACGGCGACTTGATTCGGGTCGGGATTCGGCGGCAGCTTAGGTACGGATCCGTTCTTTAACGTACATTCGAAAATCAAATGCAGGGAGTGCGGCAAATTCGCCTCGTAATCGCCCGATTGCTTATGAGGCGCAAATTCATACGTCATGGCGAGCGGTCCAACTTCCACTTCGGCCGTCGTTTCTTCGAACACTTCCCGCCGAACGCCTTCCAAGACCGTTTCCCCGGGCTCAAGCCCTCCTCCCGGCAAATTGTAGTGAATCCCGTTATTTTCATATTCCACGAGCAATACGGAGTTATCTTGAATAATTAAGCCGGTGCAACGGATCCGTACGTGCAATTCAATGCCTCCTTTAATTATATTAAATCCCTTATTTTTAACCGCCAGATCATATGATCCGCTCCATCGCCCCAGTAATCCTTCAGCCAGTACTCCGGTTCGCCGAATTTATGACGCCATACCGCTTGCGAACCCCGATACCCGCTGTCCAAGCAGAATTCCTCGAAGCCGCGCGTATGCAAAACCGAAAAAATCGCCTTCAGCAGCCGATTGCCTACCCCCTGCCCCTGCAAATCCGGATGAACGAACACGGTGCCGACTTCCATCAAACCGACGTAAGAGCCGTCCGTGCAACGGAGAATCAGCTCGCTGGCGGGACCGAATTCGATCGTTCCGACTATATCGTCCCCAACAACGGCAATGAGGAAGCAGCGATCTTCGCCATTGCTCTCCAGATCAAGCCGCAAATAATTCTCCTTCGTCCGGATTTCCTCTTCCCTGTCCGCCACCAGATCGCCTATGCCTTCTTTACGGAAAGTATCGGTTACAACTGTTCGGAAAAAGGCGCTTACCTTCAGAACGTCATCCGCAGTCGGTCTTCTAATCTCCATGTCCAGCATAAATCCCCCACCCTTTTAGATAATTCCGATTGGATTGCCCGAACTCCGTCCATCCTCCAGACAGCCGAATTCTAACGGAACTGGTAGCCCTTAATTAGCATATAAAGCCCAATTATTTTTTCTAACGGAAATGAGCGACGTTATTTAAAGGAAAAACCTTAAAAAAGGGATTATTAACCTAAATAGGGGCTCTACGTTCCGTTAGCTTTGAGAACCGTCTAAAATCAAACAAATAAGGTCTATCATTTCCGTTAAATAAATACAGGCTAGAAGTGCCCCAGATGTTGGTTCATCGCAAATAAAAAGACGGCCGCAATCCATGCAACCGTCTTTTTCTCAATCCGTTTATTCCGTCGGGAACAGAGCCGTCGACAAGTAACGCTCGCCCGTATCCGGCAGCAGGACGACGATCGTCTTGCCCTTGTTCTCCGGACGCTTCGCCAGCTGCATCGCCGCATAGACGACGGCGCCGGAGGAGATGCCGACGAGCAGCCCTTCCGTTCTCGCGAGCTCGCGGGCGGTCTCGAACGCATCGTCGCCGCGAACCGGCAGAATCTCGTCGACGACGTCGCGGTTGAAGTTGCCGGGAACGAAGCCTGCGCCGATTCCTTGAATTTTGTGAACGCCCTTGGCGCCGCCCGACAGCACGGGCGATTCGACAGGCTCGACGGCCACGATCCGAACGGAAGGCTTGCGCTCCTTCAACACCTCGCCAACGCCGCTGATCGTGCCGCCGGTGCCGACGCCGGCCACGAAAATATCGACTTCTCCGTCCGTGTCGTTCCAGATCTCGAGCGCGGTCGTGCTCTTATGGATGCTCGGGTTCGCCGGATTGTTGAACTGCTGCGGCATGAACGCCCCCGGCGTCGACTCGACGATCTCTTCCGCCTTGCGGATCGCGCCCGCCATTCCTTCGTTCGCCGGAGTGAGCACGAGCTCGGCTCCGAGAGCGAGCATGAGCTTGCGGCGTTCGATCGTGAAGCTCTCCGGCAGGGTGATGATCAGCTTATAACCGAGCGCGGCCGCCGCGAAAGCGAGCCCGACGCCGGTGTTGCCGCTGGTCGGCTCGACGATGACCGAGCCCGGTTTCAGCAGGCCGCGGTCCTCCGCGTCCTTGATCATCGCGAAGCCGATGCGGTCCTTGACGCTGCCGGCGGGATTGAAATATTCAAGCTTGGCGACGATCTTCGCGTCCAGCTTATGATTGTCGATGAAGTGTCCCAACTCCAGAAGCGGAGTGTTGCCGATTAAATCCGTAAGTCTTTTTGCGATTCTTGCCAACGATAAAACCCCCAATAATGGTCCTTAAACGCTTGTTCTCCTTAAAACTCTATCATTCATATCGGCAAAATTCAAATCCGCGCATCGAGCATGAGCCTCGCCCTTAGAAGGACCAGAGCAAATAAACGGCCGCCACCCACATCACGACTGCCGATACTTTGTTCAGGACGCCAAGGAATCGGCCGTTCCGATCCCGGCTGCCGATAAGCCGGCCCGCTCCGGCTAAAGCGAAGAACCACATCCAGGAGACGCAGACGCAGGCCGCGGCGAAGACCAGCTTCTCTGCTCCTTCATAAGATAACGAGCTCGTCCCGATGACGCCTACCGTATCCAGAATCGCATGCGGATTCAAAATGGAGATCATGACCGTATAGCCGATCAGCTTGCGCCTGGACTCCCTTCGACCCGAAGCGCTCTCGGACGGTGCAGGAGGCTTCGCCTTCCAGCTGGTCCATCCCATATAGAGCAGAAATAATACGCCGAAGACGATCAGAATGGTTTTCATCCAGCTTAATCCCAGCACGATCAGCGATACGCCGGATACGGCAAGCGTAATGAGCAGCGTGTCGCAGACCGCGGCCGCGGCCGCGACGGGAACAATCGCCGAATAGCGGGACGCGAGCGCCCCCTGCGAGAAAATAAAATAGTTCTGAACCCCAAGCGGGAGGATTAACCCTAGCGCCAGGACGATTCCGTGCCAAAACGCGGCTGTCAACCGTCTTCCCCTCCAATCCCCTTGCTCGAGCCTTTTACCAAGGCACCGATTCCTCCTCCGCCAAACCGAAGACCTCCCGAACAAGCCCAAGAAGTCGGGCGCTGTTCTCCTCGCTTCCGCAGAAGGACGGCGACAAGGCAACGGTTATCAGATCGTACGGATACAGATCGCGCAAATAAACGAGCTCCTCCCGCACCCGACCGTCCGGCACGAGCTCCCGGTCTTCCAGGCGTTCGGGATATAGCTTGAATACGTCGAGGTCTAAATCCAGAATAACCGGCTGATCCTGCGGCGCCAGCAGCTTCCGAACGTCCCCGCTCGAACCGAGCCCTTCCCGCAGTTCCCGTACGGATTCGAATCTGCGCCCCGTATAGGCCTTCTTCTCTAGCAGTTCGCGCAACGGCCTCAGTTGCTCGCCCGTCAGGTTCCAGTCCGACAAGTCGAACGGATCCGAGTCGTCGAGGCCTTTCGGGCACACGTAGACCACCCGGTCAATGACGCCGGCAGCCCATCCAGCCCAGATGAAGTTGTCGATCTCCAGCCGGCCGGCCACCTCCAGCGCGCTCTGCGGGGAATTCACGGCAAACAAGCCCTCCGCGAGTACTCCGTCCCAAGTGTCGTCCAGATGCGCATCGACATGCAGCAGCGTGGCCCCTCCAGACGAGAACTTCGCGGCATCGGCCAGCCTCGCCATCTCCCATGCGGCGTAAGCCCACTGGTGGTTGCGAGATACATAGAGTCGTTTGGAAGGATAATGGAATCGGTCCGAAGCAAAAAAACTTCCAAGACCCGTCCGTGAAGAAGGGGGGATCTTGGAAGGGATTACGCGCTTGGAGCCGGCATTACTCATCCACTTCGACCGTATAGGTGCAGCGGAACCGTTCGACACCGGGATTCTTCTCGCCTAGGCTCTCGATCACGAAGCCGATATTGCGGAAGAACTCGATGCACTCTTCGTCCGTCTCCGCCAGAATGACGTCCGGTGCTTCCCACGTAAGCAGCTCGAGAACCGTAAGCCGCCCGTAGCCCTTGCCTCTCTCCTCCGGGGCGATGGCCAGGTGCTTTATCTCGAGAACGTTGTCCTCGTCCACGGCATAGCCGACGATCCCGATCAGCCGATCCTCGTCGACATATCCCATCATATCCAAGCGGCCATCCGTCTGGTAGTCGCGAATGACCTCCGGCAGGCGCTCGGGGTCCGGCAGAACGGACATCTCCACCAATTCCGCTACCTCGGGTTGTTCCAGCTTCGATCTCAAATCAATCAGCACTCTAACTCTCTCCAATCCTAATATCTAATTCGGAGCCTTACGCTTCAAATCGCTTACCCTCTATTAGACCACTAATTCGCCCAAAATACCAATGATTTGCGGTCCAATTCCGCACCGATTTGCAGAAGCCGCTCTCCGGCTTCGCTTGAGCCCGCTTCCCTGCCGTTCCAAGCCTCGATAACGAGCTTGACGAGCCCTTGCTGGCGCAGGATCGCGAGCAACGCGGACTTGAGCCGCGCGGCTTCGTTCGAGGACGGCAAATCGGAACCCCCTTCTTGGAAAAGGCTGTAAACGCGACGCCCGTTGTTCTCGATCCAGTATTCCCATCGTCCGCCTCTCAGCAGCAGGAAGTTCCCCGGTTTGCGAGAAAATAGGACGCGGTTCGCCGTCTCGGGCCATTCCATGAATAATCCGTACGGATTGGCCGGGTCCGCCGCGGAGACGACCGTGAACTCCTCGTCCGCGGCCGGCTCTTGGGATTCGAGGCCGCGCACGGATTCCGCCAGCTCCTTCGTCGTAAACTGGAGGGTGGAGTCGCCCTTGATATAGACTCCCCGAGTGACCGCTCCCCATTCCTCCAGCCGCTTCATGACCGGATAGAAGGAATCCCATTCGAACGGCGTCGTCTTCGCGACCAGCTCTTTGTTGACGAGGCCATAGCTCTGCAGCAGATGATGCGCCCAGTGAACCGCGGAAGCTTCCTTCGAATCCTTGGCGCCGCCAGATAGGTTCGAAGAGGAGGAGCCGGCTCCCGGATGCTCATTCCTCTCCGCGAGTTCGCCCGTCCAATACCATCTTCCGAAGCCGGAGCCTGCCCTTGCGGCGGCGGTTTTGCGCGATTTGGCGGGCAGCGCGGCCAGGCGCATCGGCGCGAATTGGTCGTTGGACACTCGGCCCTCCCAGACCAGATCGAGGAGCTCGTCCAGCATCTCGGAAGGCAGCTTGTCCTCCTCCCGCGCCAGCCGGGTCAGGAAGCTGGCTCCTCCCGTTTGCAATCTCTCCAGCAGCTTCGGGTGGCTAGTCGGCTTATCTTCTTGTGCCAGAAAGGGAGAATACAATGCCTTGCTGTCGGCAAGGAAAAAAGCGATCTTCCCTTCCTTATCGTCCTCTTCCTTCTTCCCGATCCAGATTATCTCCCCGCCGGAGCACAGCTGATCCAGCTCCTCCTTCCGGTATCGGACCATTCGGGCGGGCAGCAGCAGCGATTCCCATTGAGATAAGGGGGCGAACAACCCCTGCAGCTTCTCGATGACCTGAAGCAGTCCGTGCGTTCCTTCCTTGCGCGTGCCTTGTCTGAGGGACTGCATGGAGACGATCTGAGCGCACCAGCTGGCTGCTTCCGCGGCTTGCGCTTGCCCTCTCGCTTCGCTCATCGATAAGCGGACCATTCGGGCAGCCAGCTTCGAACTCGTCCAGATGCGCTCCTCGGAGTGCGCGGCATGCGGAGATCGCTCGACGACTTCGCGCCGCAGCATATCTTGAACGGCGATCTCCGCTTGCTTCAACGTCAGGGAGGGATATCTCTCGCAAAGCTCGAGCTCGGTGAAGGACAGGACTTGCTCCGCGTACCGGTCCAGAATAAAGACGCGCGAGTCGGCGGATTCCGGGAAACCGGCATAGATGGCTTCTTCGTCGGCGCAGATCCAGCGAAGCTCGCCGTCCTCGGTCAGATCGATCTCCTTCGCGCGGCCGCGATTCTTCAGCTCCTCAAGCCACGCAAGCACTTGCGCGTCGTTCGTCTTCTTGAGAAGCTCGTCCGCCGTCTTATCCCCGCTCTGCTTCAGGAGCCGATACAGGCTGTCCGCGTCCTTCACGGCATCCGTCTCTTCGATCCGGCGTCTCTCCGCTTCCACGATGGACGGAGGGATCGCTCCGCTAAGCTGCTCTTGCCCGAATACCTGACCGGCCAGCTCCTTGCTGACGTTCAACAGCTGCAGCTTGATCGCATCGTCCAATCCTTCGCCTTCATAAATTCTCATGTTGACGTAGTCGGCGAGGAACTGGGAGGCGAACGCGGACGGATGCGGAGTCTCCTTGACGATAAATTCCATGTCTTGGGATCGGATCGCTTCCAATACGCGCTTGAGATTCTCCGTGTCCAAGTAGTCGAACAGGCTCTCCCTCATCGCTTCCCGCAAATACGGAAACCGCTCCGCATAAGGCATGACGGCCCGGAGCAGCTCCTCTCCCCGCAGCCTCTTCTGCCATAGCGGAGTTCGGGTAAAGCTTCTCGACAGCAGCAGCGACGTCTCCGCGATACGGCGGAAGGCGAGTCCGAGAAGAGGCGAACCGGTTATCGCTTCCGTCAGCAGCTTCTCCAGATGATCCGCGGACACTTGGCGAATCGCCTGTATCCAGGAGGGGTCCCATTCCGGAAGCACGAACTCGATTCCGTTATCCTTCGCGTTGCCGTACAGCCGGTAGGGAAGCAGCTGCTCCAGCTGCCTCTCGATCGCAAGCAGCCAAGCCCGGTTCACTTGACGGCCGAAATAGTTATGAAGGACGACGTGAGTCTGGTTCATGACGTCCTTGTAATATTCGATGACGATTCTCCGATCCGTCGGCAGCGCGCAGAAGTCCCGCTGCGAGGCGATAAGAGCCACTAGCGCTTCGGCGCTCTCTCCGTCCATCGAGTATTGATCGGCGAGCCATCCGCAGCTCCGTTCCTTGCGTTCCTTCGAATACTCCCCGTCATCATTCGGACTCCCAAGCCGGTCCGCAAGCTCCTGGACGAACGCTCCTATCTTCAGCCCGAGCTCGAACGACCGGCCGCCGGCTTCGGCGCGCCAGAACGGAACCTCGCTGAACCGATTGCCCGCTTCCGACACGTAGACCCGATCCTGCTTGATCTCGCGGATCATCCACGAGCTCGTTCCAAGCTGGAACACGTCCCCGACTCGGCTCTCCGTGATAAACTCCTCGTCCAGCTCGCCCAGATGAACCCGGCTGTCCAGATGGTGAACCGGGTAATTGCCGGTCGACGGAATCGTCCCCACGCCGGTGACCGATGCCATGGCGGAATTGCTTCTGCCGCTGACGCGCCCGGACTCCGGATCCCAATCGAGCAGCGGACGAACGAAAGGATACGTTCCCGAGAGAACCTGGATAATCTCCTCTAGCCGTTCGTAGGCCAAGGACCGGTAGCTCTCGCTGCGGACAAGCAGACGGTGAATATCGCGAAGCGAACGATCCTCGAGAACGACCATGCCGACGAGCTGCTGCGACAGGACGTCGATAGGCGAGCGCGGCAGCCGGATCTCCTCGATCTCCCGATCGGAGATCAACCGGCTCAGCACGGCGATCTCCGGCAGCAATCCGCGCTGCCTGGACAGAATAACGCCGCGGCTTGCCTGCCCGACCGCGTGTCCGGCTCGTCCGATCCGTTGAATGCCGCGCGCCGCTTCCAGCGGGGAGTCGATCTGGATAACGAGATCGACATGCCCGACATCGATGCCGAGCTCCAGCGAGGAAGTCGCGACGAGACAGCGCAAGGCGCCGTCCTTCAACAGCTGCTCGACCTCCAGGCGCCGCTCGCGGGACATGCTGCCGTGGTGCGATCGGGCCATCTCATAGCCGACATGATCGTTAAGCCGCAGGCATAGCCGCTCGCATATTCGGCGACTGTTGACGAAGAGAAGCACCGACCGGCAGCCTCCCATCAGCTCCATCAACCTGTTCAAGAGCGGGAGCCATACGCCCTCCCGCGATTGAACAGGCTGATTCTGATCCGGCATCGTGACGAGCAGCTCCAGCTTCTTCTCCATCGCGCTCTCGACGATCGCCACTTCGCGCGGCGAGAATCCCAGAGGGTGGATATCCTCCGAATTCGCCGGCTCGACGGAGTCATCAACCATCGCCGCGCCCGATGCCGCAGCGTCCGTCTGCTCCTTCCAGCCGCCAAGGAACCGGGCCACCCGCTCCAGCGGCTTCTGCGTCGCGGACACGCCGATTCGCTGAATCGGCCGCTCCGTCCATTCCGCCAGACGCTCGATCGACAGCGCCAGGTGAGCGCCGCGCTTGTCCGACGCCAGCTCGTGAATCTCGTCGACGATAAGCTGCTCTACCGTCTTCAGAATCGCCCGCCCCTTCTCCGAGGTGAGCAGCAAATAGAGCGATTCCGGGGTCGTCACCAGAATATCCGGCGGGTTGCGCAGCATCGAAGCCCTCTGGCTGGAAGTCGTATCTCCGGTACGCACCGCGCTGCGGATTCCATGCCAGGGTAGCTCCATCCGCTCGGCGACTTCCGCCAGATCGTCAACGAAGCCGAGCACGTGGTGATGCACGTCGTTATTCAACGCTTTAAGAGGCGTTATGTAGAGGACGCGTACGCCCTTCTTCGGTTTGCCGCCTGCGGAAGCGATCCGATTCAGACAGGGCAGCAAAGCGGCAAGCGTCTTGCCCGAGCCCGTCGGGGCCGCGATCAGCGTATGCTTGCCGGCTTCGATCTCCTTCCAGGCGCGAAGCTGAACGTCGGTCGGATCGCCGAAAGTCCGCGCGAACCATTCGCGCAGAACGGGATGGAACCTCGCCAATCCCTCCTCCGTTGCCTTCATTCGAATCGCCTCCGTCTTTAAGGATTTCCTTCGATATCGTCGCGGCCCGTAATGAGCCACTCCCCCGCGATGCCCGGTGTCGTCATCTGGATCGGATCGAGGATCACGTCCATCTCCTCCTTCGTGAGAAGATGCTTCTCCAGAATGAGCTCCTTGATCGGAATGCCGGTTCGCAGAGCTTCTTTCACCAAGCCTGCCGCCACCTCGTAGCCGAGGTGAGGGTTAAGCGCCGTCACGATGCCGAAGCTGTCGTGAACGTAGGCCGCGCAGCGGTCCCGGTTCGCTTCCATGCCGACAAGCGCGTAGCGGATAAAGACGTCGACGGCGTTGCGCAGGATCTTGAGCGACTGCAGCAGGTTAAAGGCGAGCACCGGTCCCATCACGTTCAGCTCGAATTGTCCCGCTTCGGATGCGAGGCAGATCGTATGGTCGTTGCCGATAATCTGGAACGCGGCCTGGTTGACGACCTCCGCCATGACCGGGTTCACCTTGCCCGGCATGATAGAGGAACCGGGCTGTCTCTCCGGCAGATGGATCTCGCTTAGTCCCGCGCGCGGGCCCGAAGCCATCAAGCGAATGTCGTTCGCGATCTTGGACAGGTTCACCGCGCAAACTTTAAGCGACGCGGACAGCTCGGTGTAGGCGTCCGTATTCTGAGTCGCATCGACCAAATTCGCCGCGGCGTGGATCGGAATGCCGAAGTCGGCGGCCATCAGCCGGACGACTTCTTCGATATATTCCGGCTTCGCGTTGAGGCCCGTACCGACGGCGGTCGCGCCCATGTTCACCGCGAGGAGGCTGTCCGCCGCCCTGGCGATCCGTCCGATATCCCGTCCGATGACCGCCGCGTAAGCTCCGAACTGCTGTCCCATCCGGATCGGCACGGCATCCTGCAGATGCGTTCGCCCCATTTTGATAACGTCGTCGAACTGCTTCTCTTTATCCTCCAATGCCGACTTCAGCTGAGCAAGCGTCTCCGTCAGTCTATTGGTCAATTTATAAGCCGCCAGGCGAATAGCCGTCGGAATCGCGTCGTTCGTCGACTGCGACATGTTGACGTGATTGTTCGGGCTGCAATGGAAGTACTCGCCCTTCTGCCGCCCAAGAATCTCCAAGGCGCGGTTCGCCAGAACCTCGTTCATGTTCATGTTGATCGACGTTCCGGCGCCTCCTTGAATCGAATCCACGATGAATTGTTCCGCGAAACCGCCTTGAGCGACCTCGTTCGCCGCCTGGACGATGGCGTCCGCGATGGCGGCCGGCAGCATTCTCGTCTTCTTGTTCGCCAGGGCCGCTGCGCTCTTCACGTGCGCCAGCGCCTCGATCAGCTCGCCATGAATCGGCACGCCCGTGATCGGAAAGTTCTCTACCGCTCTTAAAGTCTGAATACCGTAATAGGCCGCCTTCGGAACCTGTTTCTCACCCAGAAAATCCTTCTCGACACGGAAATCCACCAGAATGCCCCCTTGATCGACCGATGATAACTTCCACTACACCCTCCATTATAAGGGAATCCCCGCTCGGATACGAATCGGTTGTCTGAATGACTCGAGAAGCCCTCTATCCGGTTCGAAACCTGGCGCAATCCGCCGCTTCACGTGAAACATCCAGATTCTCCCTTTCAAGAATCGACAGCACGCGAAAAGAAAAAAACAACCCCAATCGGGTTGCGCAAAGACATCGTCCATGCCCGCCATTGCTACTGCCAAATGTCTTGGAAAATATCGCTTAGCCGAAAAGATACGCATGGCAGCTTGTCCGAAACGACGGTGTCCTCGCCGTTGAACAAATTCAACAATTCGTAATGCCCGCTATCGGCCAGTCGATATTGCTCCAACGTCTTCGTCGCCGCGTCGACGATCCAATACTCCGGAACGCCATGCTTCGCATAGACCTTGGATTTGACCACTCTATCCCTCTTCCTCGAACTGGGGGATAGAATCTCCGCGACGAGATCCGGAGCCCCTTCGATTCCGCGTTCCGATACGATGGATATCCGACTGCGATGAATCATGAGCAAGTCAGGCTGCAGCACGTTCGTCTTGCTCAAAATCACATCGAGAGGAGCGCGAAGGATGATATAGTCCGGCTTGCAGCTTAGTTTGAGAATATACTCCATTTCCCCTCCGATCGATTGATGGGAAGTTGATGGCCCGGGGGTCATCATCTCCAGCACCCCGTCGATAATCTCGTACCGCTGCCCGTCGTCCGGCATCTCCGCGTAGATCTCGTACGTGACCTGCCCTTCCCGAACGCGATCCGGCTCCTTCTTCTTAGAATCCATTCCTATCCCTCCCGCTAGCAATAAAAATAGCACCCCATCAAAGAAACACAAATCGTGTCTGTCTTTGTGAGGTGCTTCCCCGACTCTCTAATTAATCTCCATTATCTACAAGCTCCGCATGATTGTCAATTTGTCTCTCACGGAGACTAGGCCGAATATTCCAGCTTCTTCCGAACTCCGGGCTGCTTCGGCTTCACGCCGGAGAAGTTAAGAAAGAGACAGATCAAGGCAAAGATAACCATAAAGGCAAACGCTAAATTATAGTGGCTGGTCGTATCCTTGACCATCCCGAGCACGATCGGCGGGAAGAACCCGCCGATGCCGCCCGCCGCTCCGACGAACCCCGTAACCGCTCCCGTATTGCCGGAGGACACCTCGGGTACCAGTTTGAACACGGCCCCGTTCCCTAAACCTAGCAAGAAAGCGAGAAGAACGCACAATGCTAGGAATACGGGGAGCGATTCGAGCGTCGCGGACAACACGATTGCGATTGCCAGGATTCCGAGGAACACGACGTTCAGCACCCGTTTGCTGCCGAATCGGTCGGCTAACGATCCGCCTGCCGGCCGAATCAGCGTGGCGGCCAAGACGAACCCGGCCGTTCCCATTCCCGCTTCCAGGGCGTTCATCCGGAACAAATCCTTGAGCAGGGTCGGCAAATAGTTGCTGAAGGTAACGAAGCCGCCGAAGGTCAGAAAGTAATAGACGGATAGGAACCAGGTCGATTTATGCTTCGTTACGGACAACGATTGCTTTAAGGTTTTGGGCTCCGCCGGTTTAGGCGGATCCTGGGTGAACGAGCGGAACGCCAGCGCCATGATCCCGATGACGATCGCCAAAGAGAAGAAAACCCACGAGATGCCAAGCGACGAGTAAACGGACGGCAGAAGGAAGTTCGCGCCCGCGCTTCCCAGGTTGCCGAGTCCGGCAATGCCCAGAATGAATCCCTGGCGCTCGGGCGGATACCACCTGGATACGAACGCGATGGAAATGGCGAAGGTGGTGCCCGCCATGCCGATGAATAGCGCGCAAATCAGAAGTCCGATATACGAGTCGGCGAACCCGGCCGCGACCGTCGGCACGGTCAGGAACAGCATGGTGAGCGTGAATACCTTTTTGCCGCCGTATCGGTCCGTAAGGATGCCCATCGGAATCCGCATGATCGAGCCGAGCAGCACGGGCGTCGCGATCAGCACGCTCTTCTCGAGGGTGCTCAGGTTGTACAGCTCTTGAATTTGCCCGGCGATCGGCGCGAATACCGACCAGATCATGAACGAGAGGGTCATTGCGACGGTAGAAAAGAGAAGCGCTCTTGTCTGATTCATTGACATAACTCCAATCACCCTGATGATATTCTCTCCTATTGGCGATAAACAATAGAATTTCTCGTTTATATTATGTAATATATACTAACATTAAACTAGCAATCAACCATGTTTTTCACTTCGATTGGTTAGGTTTTATAACAACAACCTTCTTCTTATTGGAGGATTTTCACAAAATGGCGCAAAAAAAACACGCCGATGCCGGCGTGTTCGCGTAGGATGGCCTTCTATTCTGTTTTCCCTTCAAGAGAAGCTTCCCTTACGCCAATTTAAATGCCTTGACGGATTGCTGCAAATCTTCCGCGAGCTGCGCGAGCGATTGGGCGGTTGCCGCCGTCTCCTCGCTGCTTGCCGCGGATTGCTGCGCTGCCGAAGAGATGGTTTCCACCGACAAGAGCACGCTGGAGGACTGAGCGGCCTGCTCCTCGCTTGCCGCCGCGATCTCCGACACCTTCTCTCCGGCGAAATTGACCATCTCGGCGATCGATTGGAACGATTCTCCCGTCTTCCTCGACAGGTCGGAACTTTGTTCGAACGCTTGAACGCTCTCCCGGGTGTTCTCCTGCATGCCTCGGACGATGACGGCAATCTGCTTCGTCGCATTGCCGCTTCTCTCGGCAAGCTTCCGCACCTCGTCGGCGACGACCGCGAAGCCTCTACCTTGTTCGCCCGCGCGGGCAGCCTCGATCGCGGCGTTCAGCGCGAGAAGGTTGGTCTGCTCGGCGATGTCTTCGATGACTTCGATAATGTTGCCGATTTTCCCGGAATCCTCTTCCAGTCGGGTCATCTGCGTGCGGACCTCGTTCATGCTCTTCATGGAAGACTCGATGATCCGGCTTCCTTGTTTCGCGGTTTCGATCGTGCGATCCGAGATCTCGGCCGCCTGCTCGGTATTTTGCGCCACCGAATGAATGGCCGACGACAGCTCCGAGAACAGCTCGCTGATCATCTGGGCGGAAGATGCTTGCTCGGCGGAACCGTTCGCGATTTCTTCCGTGCTGGACGAGATTTGCTCGGCGGCGGCGGCGACTCCGTGCGAGGAAACGCTGATGCTTCCGACGATGGTTCGCAGCCTGGCAACCATGTCGTTCGTGGCTTCCGCCACGGCGCCTACTTCGTCCTTGGCCCGATAATCGGTCGTCTCCGTCAAATCTCCGCTCGCGACCTTCTGAACGAGCCGGACGACTTCCTTCAGAGGCTTGGAGATGATGCGGGAAATAAAGTAGCCCAGCAATATGCAGACGATAACCGCCGCGACGATCACGGCATAGGTGATATTCCTGCTCGTCTGGAACAGCTCGTTGCCGTCCGTTTTGGATTGCTCGGCGTCGGACATATTCACTTGAATCAAATCGTCCAGCACTTTGCGGAGGGCCGTCGATTCCTTATCCATGTCCCCGTTGATTAAGGCAATCAATTCGGCGTCTTTGTTTTCTTGAGCCAATTGGGAGCCCAATCGGATACTGTCCAGGTAGGACTTCCAATTGCCGTCGTAATCGGCGTAAATCTTCAGAGATTCGTCGCTTTGCCATGTCTTGGAGAACTCGCCCATCTTCTGTTCCACCGATTGGATATACCCTTCCAACTGCTTCTGCCTGTTCTTGATTTGATCGTCGGTCTGATCGATATAAAGATCGCGCATCACTTTGCGAATTTCGTTGACGCTCGCTTTCGCCTCGACCAGATTGACGACGGACACCAGATTGCCTTCGTACATAAAATCCAAGCTGTCGTTCATTTTGTTCAAATTGACGATTCCATAAACCCCTACGCCGGCAAGCAGCACGGCGATCGTTAGAAAGGAAGAAATGAGTTTAGCGCTCGTTTTGAGATTCGTGAACCACTTCATCTAAGATGTCACCTCGTTATGTAATGGGGTTTTTGCTTTTTTCTTCCTTAATAATTCTCAGGCGCCCCCTCTCCTACTATCGGCCGTGTTCAGGAACATTGCCGCTTCGCCCGATTCATTCGACATTTTTCGATTTATTTTGTCGAATTTTATGTTAATTATTTCTTTTGCTGGGATATCTGTCAACGAGCTTTTCCGCCTATATTTTAAGTAATTTTCTGTTTCGCGTCCCGAACGAACAAGCAGGGATCGCTCCCCAAATACAAGAGACTACCCGCCTTATTCGATAAGGCAAGCAGTCTCGATGAGCGAACGGGGTTTATGAAAATGCGGGCAAGAAATTAGAACTCGATAGACAGATAACTCAGAGATCCCATCTCATAGCTCCGATGAGCTTCTGTCGCGGAAGAAGCCGGATCGGCGCTGCCGAACGCCAAGTACAGCGGAACGAAATGCTCCGGCCGCGGCACGGCCGCCTTTGCGTTCGGAGCTAGCTCCTCGTAACGGAACAGCTCGTCCAGCCGTTTGCTCTGAATGCGGTCGACGAGCCAATCGTCGAAGGCGACAGCCCATGCGTCCGGCCCCTTTGCGTTAAAGTTCATCGCCCGGAAGTTGTGAACGGTCGCTCCGCTGCCAAGGACCAGAATATCCTCTTGGTCCAGCCCGCGCAGCGCGGTGCCGATCCGGAATTGCTCGCCGGGCGGCAGGAACGGATGAACCGAGACCTGAACGACGGGAATGTCCGCTTCGGGATACATGCGGCGGAGGGGTACCCAGCTTCCATGGTCCAGCCCTCTCTTCGTATCGAAGCGATGAGCGATTCCCAGCTTCTCGAGCCGGTCGCCGATTCGCTTCGCCAGCTCCGGATCGCCGGGCGCCGGATACTTAATCGCATACATCTCTGGCGGGAAGCCGCCGAAGTCGTAAATGGTATCGTAAGTCCCCTCGACCGAGGAGATCGTGAGCAGCTCGCTCTCCCAATGAGCGGTGAAGACGACAATGGCCTTGGGTTTGGACTTCTTCCCGTACGCCGCCAAAAATTCCGTGCATGGGCTGTCTTGAATGGCCATTAACGGCGACCCGTGTCCGACGAATAACGGGGAGATCATGGCTGTTACCTCATCTCTAAATGTATGTTAGTTACTTTATGTAACTTACTGTACATGACACAGGACGTATCGTCAAGCTCCTCTTAACCTCTTCGGTTACGACCGGACCTGCTTATATTATTTAAATATCTAGCCTTTCGTATTCCGCGCGAAATAGCTGGCTAATACTCTTAAACTCTCCTCCCGAAGAATTCCGGCTGCGACAACCGGTTTATGATGCGAATTCCCGAAGACGATCTCGCTGCATGGACTCCCCTGCTCGCCTAAAAGCTCGCACAAGTCCATGTCGCTGGCTCCATAGACCAGTCGACCTACTTTGGTCCACACCATCGCGCCGCAACACATAAAGCAAGGCTCGCAGCTCGAATATAAGGTGTATTCGCTCAAATCCGTTATGTGCGTCTCCGCGCAGAACCTCCTCAGCAACCCCGCTTCCGCATGGAATGTCGGGTCCGTTGCCGAGTAGATCTGATTCTCGTTGGAAAAGACGATTTGCCCGTCTTTCACCAGGATGGCTCCGAAAGGTTCGTTACCGTGCTCGACCGCAAGTTCGGACAGCCTAATGGCTTCTATCATATAAAACTCGTCCTGATTCATTGGGATTCTCCTTTGTACTTGATTATGATAGGCTCCAGCAACAGTCAACGGTATAACGGAGCGATTCGATCGATTCGGTTCGTCCATATGCCCCCCGAATAATTCGCAGGCAAGCGCTCCGCATCATCCATTGTATCGAATCCGCTCGAAAAGTCGCTTCCGTCTCCGCCCACGAGAATAACGCGCGTATCCGCCCGATCCATCCGATTCAGGAATTTATCGGGCCAGCCCCACAGCCAGGGCGCTATTTTCTCCGGGATATGCAGCTCGGTATGTTCGCAGGCTCCCGGAACGTAACCGGTCCAACCGACGGAAAGAAACGGAATCAGGCAGCTTTTCATCGTTTCCTTCGACATGACGCGCATGTTGGGCATCGATTCTTTTAATGCGGCAATTGGCTCGTCCCCCCCGTAAACTGCGAGCAGGTCTTGCTGCTCCTCCGGAAGTTTCGACAAATAATGTGCTAGCAGCTTCCCTTCCTCGGGATCGCTGCTTTTGACGTCGATAAGTAACGGCTTATCCGGAAATCTCTCCAGAACCTCCGTTAACGACGGCATCATCCCGACCCCTTGGCCGCGGAAGGGATACGTCGCGCCGCCATCGGCCGTATATCCGTATCCGATATCGAAGGTTTTTAATTCGGCCATCGTGTAGTCTCTCGTAACCCCTTCCGCGTTCGTGCGGCAATCCAGCGTCCAATCATGAAAAACGGCGAATTGATCGTCTTTCGTCATATGAACGTCGAATTCGACAACGTCCGCTCCCGCTTGAAAAGCCGCTTCCATGGATGGAATCGTATTTTCGAGATAAGGATGCTCCGGCTCGTAGATTCGTTCGGCGGTACACGTATCGTTCTCGATTCCTTCCAGCGAGAAAGTTTGCCCAAGCCCGCGATGCGCCAACAATAGCGGATCCTCGTTGCGTTGCTTTGCAAAAAGAGAGGTGTTATTAAGATAAATAAAGGCAATTAGAACGACGAAAAACAAAAAGAGTTTGCTTTTCAAGATTTTTTTGAGTCTATTCATCGGATATCCCCTCCCATGCCGCATCGAATTGCTCTTGCAGAATCGCCGCCATGGCTGCTTCGTCGGCGCTTGCGGATCCGCTTATTAGCGTTTGGTAGAAGATCGCCACCAGCACCGATGCGCAGACGCCCGAGTCGAAGCGGCTCCGAAGAGCCCCTTCATTCTTGGCTTCCTCCAGCAAATCCCGGATGGCTTCCTGAAATACCGCTAGATTCGTCGGTTCATCGGCCGATCCGGTTGCCGATTGGATCGATTCGATCAGGACTAGGCGTAGAATATCCGCATGCTTCAAATAAAGACTCAGAAAATCGCGGAATATCGCCATCACCCGATCTCTCAAATTCCCTTCCCGGGGTTTGTGAACGATCCCGCTCAAGAGCTCGGTGTAGGAGTTGCCGACGTGCAGCAATACGTTCTCCTTCTTCGGAAAATAGTTAAAAAAGGTCCCTTTTGCTATTCCGCATAGCCGCGTAATTTCCTCCACGGTTACGTTAGCGTATCCTTTTTCTTTAAATAACTGGATGGCGGTCCGTACGATCCGTTCCTTCGTATTCCTTTTTCGGTCTTCTCTCAACATATCGGTCTTTCAACCTCCGCAGCAATTAAAAATGACCATAGTCATTATTGACCATGGTCATTTTAATCTATTTACGCTGGAATTGCAATCTGAGTCGAATTCCGAACGGCATAGCCGCGTCCGGCAACGAAGAATGAAGAGCTCATTGCGCCTTCGCCCGCTGAAGCCGCAGAGCGTTCAGCACGACCGACACGGAGCTCAGCGCCATCGCCGCTCCCGCGAGCCAGGGAGCCAGCAAGCCGAACGCGGCGATCGGGATTCCGATCACGTTGTAGGCGAGCGCCCAGAAGAGGTTCTGCCGGATGTTGCGCATCGTCTGGCGGCTGAGCGAGATCGCATCGGCGATGCCGTTCAGGTCGCCCCTCATCAGGGTGACGTCGGCCGCCTCCATCGCCACGTCGGTCCCGGTGCCGATCGCCATGCCGATGTCCGCCGTCGCGAGAGCCGGAGCGTCGTTGATGCCGTCGCCGACCATGGCGACTTTGCGTCCCTGGGCTTGAAGCTTGCGAATCTCGTCCGCCTTCCCGTCCGGCAGAACCTCCGCGACGACTTCGTCGATTCCGGCTGCCGAAGCGATTGCCTTGGCCGTCCGCGCGTTATCCCCCGTCAGCATGACGACCCGAAGGCCGTTCTCCTTTAATCTCTCCACGGCCGCGCGGGAGGTCGGCTTGATCGTATCCGCTACGGCGACCAATGCCGCATAGACGCCGTCCACCGCGACCAGCATCGCCGTCTTGCCGTCCCCTTCCAGCTGCTCCATTATGGCGAGCGCTCCGGTGATATCGACTCCGCGAGTCGTCATCAACAGGCGGGTGCCGATCAGAAGGCCGCGTCCTTCTACCGAAGCTTCAACTCCGTATCCGGGCATTGCTGCGAAGCTCTCCGGCTCGACCCGGCGAACGTCTTCCTGCCGGAGACCCTCGACGATCGCTTCCGCGAGCGGATGCTCCGATCCCTTCTCCGCGGCCAGAATCCAACCTGCGACCGCCTCCCGCTCCCATCCTTCCGCGACGAGAAGATCCGTCAGCGTAGGCTGCCCGTTCGTGACCGTCCCCGTCTTGTCGAGGACGACCGAATCGATCGTCTGGGTCCGCTCCAGATGCTCGCCGCCTTTGAACAGGATGCCGAGCTCCGCCGCCCGGCCGGACCCGGCCATGATCGAAGTCGGCGTCGCCAATCCGAGCGCGCAAGGGCAAGCGATGACCAATACCGCGATCGCCGCCTCCAGCGCTCCCGAGAAGTGCCCCGGATCTACGGCAAGCAACCAAACCAAGAATACGAGCAGAGCGATCCCGACGACGATCGGGACGAAGATGCCGGAGATGACGTCCGCCACCCGTTGAATCGGAGCCTTCGAGCCTTGCGCTTCCTCGACGATTCGGATGATTTGCGCCAGGGCCGTTTCCTTGCCGATGCGTGTCGCCCGAATGCGAAGCCGGCCGTTCTTGTTCAGCGTCGCTCCGAACACGGCGTCCCCCGCCTTCTTCTCGACGGGTAGGCTCTCGCCGGTCAGCATCGATTCGTCGACGGAAGAGAAGCCTTCCTCCACGACTCCGTCGACCGGAAGCTTCTCACCCGGCTTCACGATGACCAGATCTCCCAAGACGACCTCCTCGACGGGAACGGTGTGCTCCGCCCCGTCTCTCACGACAAGAGCCGTCTTCGCTTGCAGCTTCATCAACGATCGGATCGCTTCCGATGAGCGCCCCTTCGCCATCGCCTCGAACAGCTTGCCGAGAAGAATCAGCGTAATCAACACGGAGCTCGTCTCGTAGTAGAGTTCAATGCCGTGCGCGTGCGGGTCGGCCCAAGCGCGAATCGATTGGTACACGCTGTAGCCGTACGCCGCCGACGTCCCGAGCGCGACGAGGACGTCCATATTCGCGCTTCCGTTGCGAAGCGCTTTGTAGGCGCCCACATAAAATTGCCACCCGATCACGAACTGAACCGGAGTCGCCAGAACGAATTGGAACCAAGGCTTCATAAATAGCTCCGGCACCCATATCCCCGACAGAAACGAGAAATGCCCGACCATCGCCCATAGAAGCGGCAGGGACAACAACGCCGACACGGCGAACTTCGCCAGCTTGCCTCTAACCTCATTGCGGCGACGTTCCGCCTGCTCTCGCTCGATTTTCCGGGATGCCTTGTAGCCGAGCTGTTCGACCTTATGAATGACGTCGCCCTCCGACACGGCCCCCGAAGCATACTCGACTCTAGCCGTCTCAAGCGCAAGATTGACGGTCGCTTTATTGACGCCCGGCATCCGGTTTAGCCCTTTCTCGATTCGATTCGCGCACGCCGCGCAAGTCATGCCTCCAATGTCCAGATCCAAGCTCTCCAACGTTGCCGTAGCTCCTGCAGCATCAAGAGTATCCTTCGTCGTACTCATGCAGCTTCACCTCTCACGAAATTAGATACCCCCATAGGGTATATTTTATTCCAAAAAAAGAACTTGTGGCCGAACCCGGAGGCGCCGCCGCAAGCTCAGTAATTATTTAAACGACATCGTAGCCTTGGTCTTCGATCGCTTCCTTCAGGCTGGCGACCGTCGTCTTGCTCTCGTCGTATTCGATGGTTACGGATTTCTTCGCCAAGTCCACCTTGGCCGACGCTCCCAGCTTGCCGACCGCGCCTTCCACCGCGTTAACGCAATGACCGCACGACATTCCTTCTACCGTAAGCGTAATATTGGACATAATGGAGTTCCTCCTTGAATGAAGCAATATTATTTCATCAGCTTGTTGACCGTCACGAGAAGCTCGTCGATCACTTCGTTCTCGCCGGCTTGAATGCGTTCCACGATGCAGCTTCGCATATGTCCTTCCAGCAACAGCTTCCCTACGGAACCGAGCGCGGATTGCACGGCGGCAATCTGGTTCAGAACGTCGTCGCAATACGTATCCTTCTCGATCAAGCCTTTGATGCCTCGAATCTGCCCTTCGATGCGATTCAGCCGCGAGACCAGGTTCGTCTTCATCTCGTTCGAATGATGGCTCTTCCTAACCGTCGGACCGTCGGAGTGGCAGCTCTCGACCGCGTTGGTTTCCTTGGTTTGCTCCATGCTTCGATCACCTCACACCCTTATCCTAATATACCCCCATAGGGTATGTCAATCCCTTTTTTTCGCAAACGAAAGGCGGCATAGGGATAAAGTTCCCGATACCGCCTCTTCTCATGAATCAACCGATTCCGTACATGATCTTCTTGGCCAGCCGATCCAATCTCTCCGGCATTCCTTCGTCTCCGTCTCGCTCGGCGTCGGGCGCGCTTAGGATCTGCCGTTTCTTGATCTGATAGTAATCGAACAACGCGTTGCGAAGCGTCAGGTTGTGCTTCATCAAGTTGACCGGGTCGATCAAGTTCCGGAAAATCAGCTCGTCCTGAAGGATAAGCAGCGTCGCGTTCTGGCGAATGAAGACCCCCGCTTCCATTCCCTCTTCGTAAAAGCGGCACAGCCGTTCGTTACGGGCCCCGATAGCGGATTCCAGCTTGGCGTACAGCTCGGGGAACGCCTCGCGCAAATCGTTAAGGAACGGCTCCGAACGATAGCTTGCGATCAAGAGCGTTTGGACGAAGGTGTCGCAAAATCTTTTCTCATAGGGCACGTCCGCCTCCGGAAGATCCTCCGCGTCTTTCTCCTTGAGATAGGTAATGAATTGGTCGACGATGAGCTCGATGATCTCGTCCTTGGAGCTGAAGTATTTGTACAACGTCGCCTTGGAGATATCCATATGCTTAGCGATATCGTCCATCCGAAGCTGCTGAAAGCCCATGCTTCTAAGGGGAGACATCAGCTTGGCGGCGAGTTTGCCTCTGCACTCGGGATCCGTGTAACGGCAGCCCGGCTGACCTTCTAGGTTCTTCATAGCGCTCCCCCTTCTTATGCTTCCAGTATAAACGATTGTTGTCGGAGAGTAAACTTTCTATACTGTCTATACGTTTTTCTTAATTTTAGTTTACTTTGCGTAGGCAGTGGAGTATGATTTAGAAACTAAATACAGATATAGATAGGAATTGGAGAGGAACTGGGCTATGGCGGAAAATGAGGTTCAAAGCAAGGTGAGGTTCTGGCCGGTCATGTTCGCGATATTTTTCGGGTCGTTTCTAAGCGTATTGGGGATTAGCACCATCAACCTCGCCCTGCCTTTTCTGATCGAAGACTTCGGCAGCGACCTGAACACGATTCAATGGGTATTGACCGGATTCATGCTCTCGCTTGGGGTCATCGCGCCGCTAACGGGCTATTTGGGGGACCGGTTCGGGTTCAAGAAGCTGTACCTGTATTCGATGGTCGGCTTCGTCGGGTTCTCGCTTCTATGCGCGTTGGCCTGGAATTCAAGCTCGCTCATCGCGTTCCGGATCCTGCAGGGGGCGTTCAGCGGCTTGGTCCTTCCGGCGACGATGACGATCATCTTCCAGGTGATCCCCCGCGAGCGGCAGCCGTTCGCCGTCAGCATCTGGGGGCTGTCGGCCATGCTCGCTCCCGCTTTCGGCCCCACTCTCAGCGGATGGCTCATTCAGAACTTCAGCTGGAAGTGGCTGTTCTATATCAACGTTCCGATCGGTCTGATCGCCATCGTCTTCATTCAAGCGATGATTCCCGACTACCGGGTCGGCAAGCGCAAGCCGCTTGACGTCGCCGGCCTGATCACCGTCGTGACAAGCAGCGCGTCGATTCTGCTGGCGCTCAGCCAAGGAAGGCAGTGGGGATGGATGTCGTGGAATACGCTCGGCTTGTTCGTCCTCGGCGTTGCCGCGCTGATCTTGTTCATCCGACGGGAGCTGAGCGCCGAACATCCGCTTCTGAATCTTAGGGTGTTCGCGAACGCCAGGTTCTCTTTCTCGCTCGTCTCGGCGACGATCATCATGATCAGCCTGTATTCCGGCACCTTGCTTATTCCGTTGTTCCTGCAGAACGTGCAGAACGTATCGGCGCTCGACACAGGCGTCATCATGCTTCCCGCTTCGCTTATCATGGCGCTGGGAATGCCGATAGCCGGCAAGCTGTACGAACGGATCGGACCTCTATGGATGACGGTGGGCGGACTCGCGTTCATTCTCGTCGGCAGCTTCGAGCTGTCCCGGCTCGACACGGGAGTCTCCCATGCGTACATTATCTTCTGGATGACCATTCGCAACATCGGCGTCTCCTTTGCCGCCTCGGCGACGGGAACGGCCGGCATGGAGGAGATACCGCGGGTTCAATCCGGCGACGCTTCCTCGGTCACCAACTGGGTACGCAACGTAGGCGGATCCTTCGCCATCGCGCTGTTCACCTCGCTGCTCATCTCGAATGCGTCGTCTCACGGCCAGAGTCTGGCCGCTTCCGGGCACGACCAAGCGACGGCTCCCTTGCTCGCGTATACGATGAGCGTAAACGATGTCTTCCTGGTAGCGACGCTGATCGCCGCGGCCGCCCTGCCGTTCGGCTTGCTGGTAAGGAAGAAGCGCCGGCAGCAGGCTAACGTATCGACTAGCCCGGGGGCTGCGGAAGAACAATTGGCTTAATTATTCCTAAGAGGCCGTTCCTTATGGAGCGGCCTCTTTCTCTCTTATCCATTATTAGGATAAGATGATCTTGCATTCATTTTTGAGGGAGGAGAAGGTCGTGAAAAGCAACCTGCAGGACGTTGTGTTATTGGGCCTTTCCGTTCTTATTCTTTTGAACCTTCTCTTTCTGCTCATTGCCATGCTCGCTCGAAAAAAAGGGCTTTCTATGTCCGTCGCCAAGCTGACTCTGCTGCTTCTGCTAAATGCGTGGCTCCTGGAGGCGATTCGCGCCCTCACGGTACCCCCGGCCGACGAGAGCGGCAACGGGAATCCCGCGTACATCCTTTATCTTCCGGCGATCGCGGTTACGGCCGTCCTATGTACCGCGCTGTTTTTAATGATTACGAAGCGGGTTAGGCCGCATCGCCGTACGGTGGCAACCCTCATTCTTATAGGCGGAATAACGGGAGCGCTGGCCGTCTGGCAGCAAACCTCGTTTACAATAAGTTTGCGCCAAGAGCTGGAGCGAGTCGAACATGTCGGACCTCAGCAGCTTAATACGCTGTATTTTAATTATTGGACATCGGCATTCTGCGTGGCTCTGACGTTGCTTTTAGCGGGGCTGCGGATTTGGCTCCGAAAGGTTCACGTTTAATCGAACAAATGGACCCGATCAGCCCAAATAAACGTGATTTTTATCGCCGCACAGATGTAAAAACGCGGGAGCCAAGCTCCCGCGCCTCTGTCAATCCCGTTCATAAATCGAGCCCGACCGGCTCGCGAAGAACTCCCCGTACACTTTCTCGGCGTAAGCGTCCGTCATCCCCGAGATGTAGTCGGCGACCATCCGCTCCCAAGGCCACTTGCCCTGCTGCTGCTCGTAGTTCTCCAGCCAATCCGGCGGGATGATGAGCCTTCCCGTCTCGTACTCCTTGAAGCTGTCCCACAGCCTGCGGATCATGACCTCGCTTCGCTTGTGCAGACGCTGCACGCGGAAATCCTTGATCAGCGTCACCCACGCAAGCTTCTTCAGAATCTCCATCGTGCGCAGCAGCTCCAAGTCCTCTTGGCCTTCGCGTACGAACGTGACTCTTTTCCAGTCTTTCGCCGGATCGTCGATAATGCCGACCTGGTTCGCGAAGCGGCGCACCCAACGGGCCTTGATCTCTCTTCTCGTACGGGACGTGTCGCTGCCGTTCTCCGCGTAGATCTCGTTCCATTGCCGCACGAACTGGCTGAGCACCTGCTTGACCGTCGCCTTGAGGTCGATGCCGTCCCAATTCATCCCTTTGTTGCCCGGGTCCTCCACGATCTCCTGCATCAGATGGGTAACGATCCTGTCATCCTCGGAGAAGTTCGTTCCTACCGGGATTTTGCCCGCGCGGATGCCGTCCTCCAGGTCGTGGGTCGAATATGCGATGTCGTCGCACAGGTCCATAAGCTGGGCTTCCAGCGTCGCGCAGCCTTCCGGCATCCCCCATAACCCGCGCAAGTAGTCGATGCCTTCCCATTCGCGGCGGAAGACGCCCTTAAGCCGGCCGGGCTCGTCTATGCAATAGGGATACTTGTTGATGCCGAGAAGGGCGGCCGCGGTCAGATCGAGCCCGCTGTCGCTGCCCGCTCTCTTCTCCAGGAACATCAGGATGCGAAAGTTCTGGGCGTTGCCTTCGTATTTGAGCCCGTGTTCCTTCTGCAGCACGTCGTTCAGCACTTCTTCTCCTTTATGGCCGAACGGCGGATGCCCGAGATCGTGCGCTAGCGCCGCTACCTCCACGACCTCGGGGTCGATCATCAGGCCGGGATGAAGCTTCTGCGAGAGGAACGGATAGCTCTTGCCCAGCCGTCTGGCCACCTCGCGCGCGATCTGCGACACCTCCAGCGAATGCGTAAGCCGGGTGCGGTAATAATCGCCGGAGCCGGCGCCGAACACTTGGGACTTCCCCTGCAATCGGCGAAAAGCGGGGGATTGAATCAATCGCGAGTAGTCCTTCTCGTATTCCTCTCGATCGTCCCCCGAATAGATATTTTCCGTGTCGAACAATCTTAGCTTGCGTACGTTCGTCTGCGTCATTCTGCGTCACCTCGAAATCGAAACCATTTCTCGTATTGTATTTGTTTTCGTCTTCGTTCGCCACTATATGTTAACTATATGAAAAAAAACCGAACGCGCGGCGTCCGGTTTCTTCTCTTCCAGCAGTTATTAGAATAAGAAAGTAGCATAGCTAATCGTAACGGCCAAGGACACGCACAAGAACACGATTGCCGGCACCCATTGCGAGAACTTGTCCTGAACCCGGAAATGAACGAACATGGCTCCGATCATCGTACCCGCCAGCAGGATTCCTCCCCATGCCGCAAAGCCGTGCGTCCAAATGCCGAGCAGCATCATGGCCGCCCCCGCCAATTCGACTCCCCCGGTGACAAGCCGCATCCACGGAGGCAATCTCCACCGCTTGAAGTTGATCATCTGCGGCTTCGCTCCGGCCAGCTTCGAGAGTCCGCCGACCAAGAAAGCGGCGATCAGCATGATCTGCAACACGATGATTGGCACGATAACGCCTCCTATAACGACTGCAAGCGATCCCATAAACACATGACAATGCGGATCGAATCCCTAGTCCTATAGGCGAATTATAGGGGATACGGGCAAGACTGACAAGGCTTTGCGTGGAAAAGCTGGGACTACGATCCTACAAATACTTAAGAAGGATATTCTCGATATTGCGCAGGTGGCGCTTCATTCCTTCCGCAGCCGCTGCCGCATCTCTCGCCGCGACCGCTTCGCAGATTGCGGAATGCTCCTCCAGCAGTCTCTCGGCGACGGTTCTGTTCGAGTACAGCTCGACGCGGCGAACCTCGCGGATCGCCAGCTCCATCGGGGTCATGATCGAATCGAGAACCTTGGAGAGCATGGAGTTGTGCGTCGCCTTCACGAGCGCGAGGTGGAACTCGATATCCGTTCGCTCTCCCTCGAGATCGTTCCCGACCGCGAGCTCCATTTCCTTGACGATCCGCTGCAGCGTCGCCGCGTCTTCCTCCGTTCTCTTCTCCGCGGCCAGCGAAGCGATAGACACCTCGAGGGATTGCCGAACCTCGATCAGCTCGAGCAGCGTCTCCCGGTTCAAGCGGAGCGACTCCAGCTCCGGAAGCTTGATCTCCGGTTCCGGCTCGGAGCGGATGACCGTGCAGCCGCCTCCCTGGCGAATCTCGATCAGCCCCATGGCCTTGAGAGCGCTGAGCGCTTCGCGCGTCGTCGATCGGCCGACGCCGAACCGCTCCGACATCTCTTTCGTCGAGGGCAGCTTATCCCCGACCTTCAGCTTGCCGTCCAGGATCTGGCGCTTCAGCTGTTCCGTGATCTCTTCGTAATGGTTCCGTTTCGTTAGCGGGGTGACTTCCACGCCAGATCTCTCCTTCCACTCGTCTCTTTATCCTACTAGAAGAGCGTAAACAACGCCAGGCCCGTGCACGCCGATCGTCAGATCGTTCTCGATGTCGGAAGAGCGGCTCGGTCCGGTAATGAAGTGAATGCCCGCGGGCAGGTTCTCTCTTCCGCCTTCATCGAAGGCGACAAGCACTTCCCCGAGGCGGGTCTTCATCTGATCGACCGGGATAATGATCATCATGACGGTCGGAAGCAGCGATACCGAGCGCCCTTTGTCCTTCGAGGACTTCACGACGACCGATCCCGTATAGGCGACGGAATGGTCGGCGATGACCACGCCGAAGTCCGCCTCGGCGGAACGCGCCTTCCAATAAACGTCCGGATCGGTGTTCCAGACGGAGATCCGCGCGTCCGGAAGCGCCGCCTCAAGCCCGAGGGCTTCCAGCTCCGCTTCGTTCTGCCTCACGATATATTTCGCGCCCATCTCGCGGGCTTTCTCCGCGATAAAGTCGCGCGCGGCGTCCATATCCGCCAGCCTTGCCACGTGACCGCCGACGCTCTTCCAGTTGGCGGAGAACCGTTCGATCTTCTCCTCGCGGTCCCACTCGAACTTGTTCCAGAAGTCCGGCGCCCCGCGGAACGGATGCTCCGGAGCCTTCGTCATGACCGGATGCCGAAGCCGCTGCGCGATGCCCGCCATGAAGGAGGCTTGCTTGGCTTTCGACTCTTCTTCCATCTGCTTCAGCCATTCTTGATGCGAATCAGCCATGATGATGTCCTCCTCCTTGCCCTCTCCGCTTCACGGCGTCTTCCATCCTCTGCTTCATCTCCGGGCTCATCTCCTTGAGATCCGCGCGGATCTGCTGGTCCAGCGTCTCCCAGTTCTCGCGGAACGACTTCTTCGGCAGGCTCGGCGTTACCCGGTAGCTGTTCCATCCTTTAAGCGGCCCGAGCTTCGTCCGGATGCCTCCGTCGCGAACGACGAGCTTCTGGCCGATTTGGCCTAGCTTTACGACGGTCCGGAACCGCTTCGCGTTGCCGAGAAGCGTGGAGAAGCCCTTCATGCCCGCTCCCTCCAGCTTGTTGCCATGCCCCTTCTCAACCTTGCGGCGACGGAGGTAAACGAGCATGTCGTGCAGCGGGATTTTGACCGGACAGGCTTCATAGCAGGCGCCGCATAGACTGGACGCGTTGGCGATATCGTCCCACTCCGCGATGTTCTTGTTGAGCGCCGGCGTGAGCACCGCTCCGATCGGGCCGCTGTAGGTGCCGCCGTAAGCGTGGCCGCCGATGTGGCGATAGACCGGGCAGGCATTAAGACAGGCGCCGCAGCGAATGCAATTGAGCAACTCCTGGAACTCGGGATCGCCGAGCTGCAGAGAGCGGCCGTTGTCGACGATGATGATGTGCATCTCGTCCGGACCGTCCGCGTCTTCGCTGCGGCGCGGCCCCGAGATGGCGGACATGTACATCGTCAGCTTCTGCCCCGTAGCCGAACGAGGCAGCAGCGTCGCCATGACCTCGAGATCCTGGAACGAAGGGATGATGCGCTCCATTCCCATCAGCGTAATCTGCGTCTTAGGCAGCGTGGTCACCATGCGCGCGTTCCCCTCGTTCTCGAACAGAACCATCGAGCCCGTCTCGGCGATGGCGAAGTTGCAGCCGGTCATTCCGATATCCGCTTCGAGGAAGCGCTCCCGCAGCTTTTTGCGCACGAATCCGGCCAGCACCGTCGTATCGGCTTCCAGCTTCTCCCCCGCGACCTCGGACAGCAGATCGGCGATCTGGTAACGGTTCTTATGGATCGCCGGGATCACGATATGGGAAGGCGTCTCGCCCGCCAACTGAATGATATATTCGCCTAGGTCCGTCTCGATCGCTTCGACCCCGATTTTCTCCAAGGCGGCGTTCAGATGAAGCTCCTCGGACACCATCGACTTCGACTTCACGACGGTCTTCGCGCTCTTGCGCTCCGCGATCGACAGGGCGATCCGTACCGCATCCGCGCCCGTATCGGCGAAGTGGACATGGACGCCGTTCGCTCTAGCGTTGTTCACGAATAAATTCAAATAATAGTCCAGGTGCGCGATCGTGTGCAGGCGAATCGCCCGTCCGCGCTCTCTCCACTCGTCCCAGTTGCCGTGCTCGCCGGCCGCGTTCTTCTTCCCGTTGCGAAGCCGCTCCGTCGTGAACTTGACCGCCTTCCTCAGGAATTCGTCGTTCAGCGCCAGCTCCGCCCGTTCCTTGACCGTTCCCAATGCTCCCTTTGCGCTCATGCCAGCTTCGCTCCTTCCGCAAGCAGCTCGGCCAGATGCATGACCCGAACCGGCTCGTTCCGATACCGCAGATTGCCCGCGATGTTCATCAGGCACGCCATGTCGAGCCCGACCAGCACCTCGGCTTCGGTCTCCTTGACGTGATCCACCTTCTCCGACACCATCGCGCCCGAGATGTCCGCCATCTTCACCGCGAACGTCCCCCCGAACCCGCAGCAGTCCTCCGCGAACGGAAGCGGCACGAACTCAAGCCCCTTCACGCTCTGCAGAAGCGCCATCGGTTCGTCCTTCACGCCGAGCAGTCGGCTGCCGTGGCAGGACGGATGGTACGTCACTTTGTGCGGGAATACCGCTCCGACGTCGGTGACGCCAAGCACTTGCACGAGGAACTGCGTGAATTCGTAGGCTTTCTGCTGAAGCTTCTCCGCTCTGGCTTTGTTCACGGGATCGTTCTCGAACAGCTTCGGATAATGATGGATCATTCCCGTGCAAGAGCCCGACGGAGAGATGACGAAGTCGCTGTCCTCGAACGCGTTCAGAATCGTCTTGGCCGTCTCGCGGGCGTCGTCCCAATAGCCGCTGTTGAACGCCGGCTGTCCGCAGCACGTCTGCACCTTCGGGAACTCCAGCTGCACGCCGTACTTTGCGAGCACGCGCACCATCGCTTCGCCCACCCGCGGGAAGATGGCGTCGCTCAGGCAAGTAATAAACAAGGAGACTTTCATGACGCATTGCACCTCGATCGCAATAATATCGAAATAATATAATCTTATTATCAGGTTGTCAGACATGTTTTGCAAGCGTTTTTTTGCGCCTACGGGCGGATTCGTCATCCAAACGACACATCTATCTCTAACAGCACGTTAGAAAGCTATTTGGTTAGAAAGCGTTAGAAAGCAAAAAGCTTCTCCCGCGAACGGGAGAAGCTCCTTGGCCGATTCCATCGACTGTGCATAGGTTACTTCTTCGCAACGTATTTGCGAATATCGAACGCTACCGCGACGACGATGATGAGGCCTTTGATGATAAGCTGCCAATAAGGGCTGATTCCGATGAAGGTAAGGCCGTAGTTGATGACGGTAAAAATCAGGACGCCCGCGACGATTCCTTTGACCCTGCCGACGCCGCCCGTCGTGGACACGCCGCCGACGACGCAGGCGGCAATGGCGTCGAGCTCGTACATGTTGCCGTAGTTGTTGGTCGCTCCGCCGGTGCGAGCCGCTTCGAGCACCCCTGCCAGACCGTACAAGGCGCCCGCGATCGCGTACAGCCACATCAGGTTCTTGGCCACGTTGATGCCCGAGACGTGAGCCGCTTGAATGTTGCCGCCGATCGCGTACATGTTCTTGCCGAGGCGGGTCTTGTTGAAGACGACCCACACGACGAAAGCCACGAAAATCGCGATCAGAACGATGTACGGCAGCGAGAACTGCCCGCTTCCGATCGAGCCGGTGCCCAGCTCGCTGAAGTCCTTGCGCAGCCCGCCGATCGGCTGCGAGTTATTCGGCGGCATATCGAAGTAGATCGAGTTCGCCCCGTACACCGCGACCATCGTGCCGAGGGTCGCGATAAACGGCGGAACGTGGAACTTCGCTACGATAAATCCGTTAAGCAAGCCGATCAGCAAGCCGATGAAGATGGCGATCGCGATCGGAATGATCATCGACATCTGAGGCAGGTTCGGGAAGAAACGGCTGCCGTAGTCGGACATTTGCAGCATCGACGCCGAGACGACGGCGGTGAGGCCGACGACCCGTCCGGCCGACAGGTCCGTGCCCGCCGTGATCAGGACGAACGCGGCGCCGAGCGCGATAATGAGACGGGTCGACGATTGGATCAGCATGTCCCGGAACGTCGTGACGGACAGGAAGTTCACGTCCATGACGGAGATCGCCAGAATCAAGACGATGAGGACAAGCCAGATCGCGTTCTGCGAGAATAGGTTTTTTGCTTTTAAGCTTTTGGTTGCTTCCATGATGCTTATATGCCTCCTCTTGAATCTTGGCGATCAGCCCGCGTTGGAGCCGTGCTGGGCGGCGAGTCTCATGATGTGCTCTTCCGTCGCCGACTTGCCGTCCACGATGCCCGTGACGCGCCCTTCGGACATGACCATGATGCGGTCGGACATGCCCATGAGCTCCGGCATCTCGGAGGAGATCATGACGATGCTCTTCCCTTGCTTGGCCAGCTCGATAATGATCGAGTAGATTTCGTATTTCGCTCCGATGTCGATGCCGCGAGTCGGTTCGTCGAGCAGCAGAATATCCGGATCGGTGAGCAGCCAGCGGGCCAGAAGCACCTTCTGCTGGTTGCCGCCGGATAGATTGCGGATCAATTGGTTCACGGACGGCGTCTTCGTCTTGAACTTCCGCACGCCCTTCTCCGCCTCTTCCTTCATCTTCTTCTCGTTCAGGAAGCCGAGCTTCGAGCGGTACAGGCCGAGATTGGCGATCGCCGTGTTCTCGGTGATCGACAGCACAGGGAAGATGCCGGTCACCCGTCTCTCTTCCGTAAGCATGGCGATCTTGTGCTTCTTCGCGTCGATCGGCGACTTGATCGCGATCGGCTTGCCATCCTTGACGATGGTGCCGGACTTGACCGAGCGAAGGCCGAACAAGGCTTCGACCAGCTCCGTGCGCTGCGCTCCGACGAGACCGCCGATCCCGAGAATCTCTCCTCGGCGAAGCTCGAACGAGACGTCCTTAAACGAATGGGCAAGCGGCGACGTCAGCTTCTCCACGCGGAGCATGACCTCTCCCGGCTTGTTCGTGCGGGCGGGATAACGTTCGGAGAGGTCCCGTCCGACCATCCGGGTGATGATGTCGTCGATCGTAAGCGAAGGAGCCGGCCACGTTCCGACGTATTTGCCGTCGCGCATGATCGTCACGTCATCCGAGATGCGCAGGATTTCCTCCATCTTGTGCGAGATATAGATGATGGACACGCCTCTGGCGCGCAATTTATTGATGATGGCAAAAAGCTGCTCGACTTCGTTCCCCGTAAGAGACGAGGTCGGCTCGTCCATGACGATGATCTTCGACTTGAAGGAGACCGCCTTAGCGATCTCGAGCGACTGGATCTTGGAGACGGACAGCTCCCCGACCAACTGGCGCGGGTCGATCGCCATATTGAGGTCGTCCAGCAGCTCCACCGTATCCCGGTGCATTTTTTTATGATCGATAAACCGCAAGGGCATGACGCCCTTCAGCGGGAATCTTCCGAGCCAGATGTTCTCCATCACGCTCCGCTGCGGAACCGGATGAAGCTCTTGGTGAATCATGGAGACGCCGTAATTCAAGGCGTCCTTCGAATTCTTGATGTCGACCTTATGGCCGTCCAGGAATATTTCGCCTTCGTCCGGCTTATAGATGCCGAACAAGCATTTCATCAGCGTCGATTTGCCGGCGCCGTTCTCGCCCATCAGGGCATGGACCGTGCCCGGACGAACCTGGAGCGTAACGTTGTCGAGCGCTTTGACGCCCGGGAACGTCTTCGTGATGCCCTTCATTTCCAACATATAAGGATGCTGCTGCATTGTGATAGCCTCCCTTGAATCCAACTCCGCATCCGGCCGTTCAGCCGTCGCGGCAGGCGGTCGGGGAAGCGCCCGCTTGGACGCTCCCTTCGCCTTGTCCGCTTTTCTCTGTTAAGAAACAAATGTTTAAGAGTAACTTTAGTTGGCTTGGGTAACCTTCTGATAAGGGATCCAGACGTACTTGCCGTCCGTGATGTCGTATCCGACGTTCTCCTTCGTCGGCGTTTCGCCCTTCGCCAGAACGCTCAGCAGGTTCACGGTCGCTTTGCCTTGGTTCTCGGCATCGTTAAGCACCGTTCCGAGCAGCGTTCCGTCCTTCAGCGCTTGCTTGCCCGCTTCCGTCGCGTCTACGCCGACGACCGGCATCTTCTTGTCGCCCTTGAAGTAGCCTGCCGCCTTCAAGGCTTCGATCGCGCCGAGCGCCATGTCGTCGTTGTTGGCCAGAACCGCTTCGATCTTGTCGCCATGGGAAGCCAGGAACGCCGCCATCTTCTCTTGGCCCTTCACCCGATCCCACATCGCGGTATCTTCGGCCAGCTTCTCGACCTTGATGCCGGCGTCCTCGATCGCTTGGATGGAGAACTTCGTGCGCAGCTCGGCGTCTTGGTGCCCCGGCTCGCCCTTCAGCATGACGTATTGCAGCACGCCGTCGCCATTCTTGTCGGCTTCCGGATGGGTCTTCCAGTAGTCGGCGACGATCTCGCCCTGAATCGTGCCGGATTCTTCCGCTTTCGCGCCGACGAAGTACGCCTTATCCCACTTCGCCAGATCGTCCGCGAGCGGCTCGCGGTTGATGAAGACGACCGGGATGTCCGCGTTCTGCGCTTTGCCGATAATCGTGCCGGCCGCCGTGCGGTCGACGGGATTGATCGCCATCGCTTTCACTTTCTTCGTGATGAAGAGATCGACTTTATCGTTCTGGGTCGGCTGAGAGTTCTGGCTGTCGACGATATCGACGTTCAGCTTGCCGGAAGCCGCCGAAGTGATGGCGCTGCGCACGCTGCTCATGAACGTGTCGTCGAATTTATAGATCGCGACGCCCGTCTTCGGCAATCCGCCTTCGCTGCCGCCGTTCGAGCTCGAACATCCCGCCGTTACTACGGCCACCGCGCCGATAACCAATGCTGCCGTCATTTTTTTCATTTTCTAATGACCTCCCTGGAGAATCGCTGATGATGTCTTGGGTGCTGCTCTTGCTTGCTTGTTCATTATGGCCGATCCGTCCGCCGATTCGAACTTAAAATCCTCCTCACTTTCATGAAAATCCTCATCACTTTGATCACTGAACGACGGGAAAAAGCAGCTTTTGATTTTTCATCCAGAACAGGTTGTCCTTGTCGATAATCGCCGTGTCCATCTCCGTCCGTTCCGGCAATCGGCGTCCCGACGCGGCTTCAATCGCCTGCTTGACGCCAAGATAACCCATGCTGAACGGATTCTGGACGACGAGCTTCTGGATATAGCCTTCCTGAAGCAGCTCGAGCAGCTCGGGCGAGCTGTCGAACCCGACCAGCTTGACCCCGCCGGCGATTCCCCGCCGCTTCAGCTCTCGGGCCGCCCCCTCCGATGCCGTCGCGTTTAAGGCGACGAGACCGTCCAGCCGGTTCTCGTCCAACAGCTCTCCGGCGGCTTGCTCGCAATCGCCTTCCCCGCAGGTCCGGAAATCGACGAGCTTTAAGCCGGCAGCCTGCTGAGCCGCTTTACGGGCTCCCGCCTCGCGCAGCTTGCCGTTGATGCCTCCGTTCGCGTACGCGAGAAGGCCGATATTGCCTTTCTCGCCGAGAAGCGCGTTGAGCTGCCGCACCGCTTCCCTTCCGGCCAGCTCGTTGTCGATGCCGATATACGTCTCCGTCTTGCCGGATGTCAGCAGGCTGTCGATCGCGATGACGGGGATCCTTTTTTTCTCCGCATCCGTCAGGAAGGGCCCGAATGCCGCATCCTCGTTGGCCGCCAGCACGATCGCATCGGGCTTCGACAGGAGCGCCTCTTCCGCCTGGCGGAGCTGACCGCCCGCGTCTCCTTCGCTTGACGGCGCTACTTGATTCAAGGAAATGCCGAACTCCCGGGCCGCCGCTTCCGCCCCTAGCGATACCGTGTGCCAATAGTCGCTTTGGCTGGAGCGAACGATCATCTGAACGCGGATTTCCTCCTGCTTCGTTTGACGAACGGGAGCCTCCCCGAACAGGGCCAAATACAGCAGAACGGCGGCCGCGGCGGCCAACGCCAGGCGAACCGCGTTCCCGTAGCTTCTATTCATGGCTCTCCCCCTTTCTTTGACCCTGCTCCTCCAAGATGGCCGGGAATCTCGCGGTCACCTTCGTTCCGGCTTCCGGCTCGCTCTCGAAGCTAAGCCCGTACGCCTGGCCAAAATACAGCCGGATTCTCTCCTGCACGTTCCGGACGCCGACGCCGGATCCCTTGGAACTGGTCGCGATTCCCGCGTTCACGAGCTTCAGCCTCTCTTCCGTCATCCCGATTCCGTTGTCTTCGACGACCATGACGATGTCGCCGTTCTCCAGCTTGGCCGAGACCGCGATATGTCCCTTATCGATCGAAGGCTCGATTCCGTGAACGATCGAATTCTCGATCAGGGGCTGCAGGATCAGCTTCAGCGTCAAATGCGTCAAGATGTCCTCCCGGACGTCGAAGGAGAAATCGAACTTGTTCTTAAAACGCACCTGCTGAATGATCAGGTAGTGGCGCGCGTGCTCCAGCTCGTCCGCGATCGGGATCAGGCTTTTGCCCTTGCCGATGCTGATTCGGAACAGCTTCGACAGCGAAGTAATCGTGGTGACGACCTCTTCGTTCTTGTTCTTCCCGACCATCCGGACGACCGTGTTCAAGGTGTTGTATAGAAAATGAGGGTTGATCTGCGCCTGCAGCGCTTCCAGCTCATGCTTGCGTTTGCTCTCCTGCTCGGCCACGATTTGCTCCATTAAGCCTTTGATCGTCCGGATCATCAGGTTGAACCGATCCGCCAGGCTTTTGATCTCCAGAGGCCCTTCCTCGTTCGCCACCGTATCGAATTCGCCCCTCTCCACGCTTCTCATCGACGCCTCGAGGCGTTTGATCGGCCGCGAGATGCGGCGGGACAATAAGCCCGACAGCAAGGCTATGATAATAACCACGGCGGCGATCAACTGGACCATCGAACGGTTCAAGGCGGAGCTGGTCGTGAGCGCCTCGCTCAGGTAAGAGACGCCGACGACCTTCCAGCCGACGTTGCCGATGGACTGCACGCTGACGAGCCGCTCCTCCTCTCCCGTCCGATCGATCGCGCTGCCGTACGTGTTTCGTAACGCCAGCTCCACGTTCTCCTGCTTCAGTCCCGCATAGATCAGCTGGAGCTGCGGATGATAGACGATGTTGCCGGCCGATTCGTCCAGCAAATAGATGTAGCCCTTCTTCCCGAGGCTGACCCGGTTCGACAGCTCGTCGATGCGATTGAAGTTGACGTCCATGAGCAGAACCCCGTTCGTCGGCTTTCCGTTCTTGACGAAGGAGATGCTCTTGCTCAGCGAGACGACCCAACGGTATTGCCTTAAGTAGAGATTCTGCACATGGGGCAGAGAAATCTTCAGGTGTCCGGGCGTATCCAGGGCGCTTCGGTACCAGCTTTCTTCGGTTATCCTAAGGGAAGGCTTCAAATCGACGTTCGGCAAATCCAGCTGAAGCCGGCCGGCGTCGTCGAACAGCGCGACGGAGACGATATCTGCGCGCGTCGACATCATCGCGTCCAGCTGCTCCAGCAAGGCGGGCGATTCGGCTCCGCCGCTGCGGCCGATCGCATGATGCATCATGCCGAAGACGTCGGAGATGCCTTGTATGTAAATCTCCAGATTATAGCTGACCTGATCGATGATCTGCTGGGAGTTGCGGTAGGCGTTCTCCTTCGCGGTCTCGGTAAAGCGGCCGTAGAGCGCCAAGCTGACGATGGCGATCATGAAGACGGCGAACGCGGCGAACGCCGCCGACAGAATCGCCTGAAGGCTCCGGCGCCGGATCATCCGGAGGTCTCCGGAAGTCCGGCGCGGTATTCCTTGGGGGTCTGTCCGGCGTATTTCTTGAAGCACAGGCCCAGATAATTCGGATCGGAGAAGCCGACCCTGTCGGCGATTTCGAACGTTTTGAGGTTGGTCGTCCGCAGCAGCTCCATCGTCTTCTCCATGCGAAGCTGCAGCAGATAAGCACCGAACGTCATCTGGGTTTCTTTTTTGAACAGGCCGCTGAAGTAACCCGCGCTGATATGCAGGTGCTCGCACACCTTCGCGATCGATAGCTCGCTGTCTTGGAAGTTGCTTCTCGCGTAGGCGATCGCCTCCTCCACGATCTGCTTGGAGGCCCTCTGGCGTCCGCTGGCGATGCGTCCCCGCAGCTTGACGCACAGATCGACGAACCAGGCTTTGGTCTCCTCGACGCTGTTCAGCTTCCGGTATTGATTAAGAAGGCTGACCCCTCCGCCGAACAGCTCGTCCGAGCCTCCCTGGATGTCTTTCGTCAGCTTAAGAATGGCCGTCACCATCTCGAGCATATAAACCTCGTAAACCTGAACGGAAGCTTGGATTCGAGCCAACTCGCCGAACAGGGCATCGATCGTCTCCCGCAGCTCCTCTTCGGAGCCGACTTTGACAGCCCTTGTCAAGCTTCGCTCCTTCGCTTCGTCGAACGTCAGCTTCTCTTCGATCGATTCCATATCGCCGATATAGATGATCCGTCCCGCGCCGACGATGCGGCGGTAATCCAGCGCGTCCAACGCGGCCTGATAGGAGCTCTTAAGGGAGCCGATGTCGCGAATAAGCGTTCCAACGCCAATCGCGATTGGAAGAGCCAGAAATTTCTCGATGCTCTGCAGGATTTCTTTTAACCCATCCTGGGTTTCTTCCATCGCTCTCGAGGCTTCCGAATGCGGGCTTACCGTCAGCAGGACAACCTGATCCTGGTGAATGAAAGCTCTCCCCAAACCCCTTTTGAACCATATCTCTTCGGCGACGTTGCTTACCGAGAACAGCATCAAATCGAGATCGTCGGCCAGCTTCGGCCGCCTCGCGCGATTTTCCCCGTTTTCCCCATCGTCGTTCTCTCTGGCCTGAACTCCGATAACGGACGCTATAAAGCTTCGGCCGTCCAGATTTACGCCATACTTCTCCGCTTTGTCCCGAATGGCTAGGCGTGATTGGCGGCGGGTAACGAGCGAGGAGAGAAACTTCTCCCTCAGGATCGGAAGGCTTATCCGATAATGCTCCTGCAGCAGCTCGACGTTGCTTCTTCTCTCGCGCTCCTCGTCCATGCGGCGTACGGTCTCGCGGATCGCGGCGATCAATTGATCGTCGGAGAACGGCTTCAGCAAGTAATCGTCCGCCTGGAGCTGAATCGCCTGCTTCGCGTATTCGAATTCGTCATGCCCGGACAGAATCACGATTCTCGTGAGAGGATAGGTCTTCTTCGCCCACTCGGCGAGCTCGAGGCCGTTCATGTAAGGCATGTTGATATCCGTAACGAGGACGTCGGGCTCCGTCTTCTCGAACATCTCCATCGCCTCTCTGCCGTTGCCGGCCGACCATACCCCGGAGAAGCCGCAGACGGTCCAATCGATCTCCTCCAGCAGCCCTTCCGTCACTTCCGGCTCGTCATCCACGATCAATAGCTTGTACATCTTACGCTCCTCGGGCAGTCAGAATTAGGTTTAGTATGTCTCTCCTTCGCCAAAGCAACAGCAAAAAACCGTCGAAGCATCGACGGCTGACGAAGGTGTCGCTTATTCGATTATCCCGGAATCAAGCCGGCTCTTTCTCCGTCTTAGCCGGTCCGTTCTTCGGTTTCGTCCTCGTTTCCGGACTCGAATGGGCGGTCCGGCTTCTCGAGGCTTGGCTCTCGGCGAACCAGTAGGCCGCTCCGACGAACAAGCCCCCGCCGACGATATTGCCCAGCGTCACGGGAACGAGATTGCGGGCAAGTCCGGCAATCGCGATCGTATCCGGATGAGGCAGCAGCAGCGCGAGAGAAAATGTGGTCATATTGGCGATGCTGTGCTCGAAGCCGGATGCCACGAACGCGCAGAGACACCCGACGATCGCAAGCATTCGGGCGGATTCGCTCTTCAGCTTGTAGGTGCACCAAACCGCCAGACAGACGAGCCAATTGCAGACGACCCCTCTCCAGAAAAGCTGCTCGAATGGGAGATGCATCTTTTTCCCGGCCAGAACAAACAATTGGTGCTCGTCCGCGATGCCCGCGAATACCCCCGATCGCCAGACGATCCAAGCGAACGCCGCCGCTCCCGCGAAGTTGCCGAGCCAGCACCAGAGCCAATTGCGGAGGGCGTCCTTCCAGCTCGTTCGATGAGCCAGAGCCCCGATCGAGAACACCATGTTGTTCCCGGTGAACAGCTCGGCGCCGGCGAACACGACCAAGATCAACCCTATTCCGAAAGAAACTCCCATGACAAGCGGCGTCCACGGCGAGTGAACGGTATATAACGGCGCGGAGACGGAGAACATCAGCACGACCGCCATGCCGATGTACGCTCCCGCCAGAGCCGCGGATATTCCGTACTTATACGGGCTGTCGTCCCATTTCTTTTTCTTCGCGAGCGCTTTGTCGACGATGGCTTCCAGTGCCGATGCGTCCATGGCGTCTGCCTAGTATCCGAACGAATTCGAACGGTCCGCGAACGCGACGAGAATCTCTTCTTCTTCTTTAAAGTGATTCTTGAGCACGGCGTAAGCTTGAAGAAGCTGCGAAGCCATCTGCATCGCGTCGGCATGCCCGACCGGAATCGGCTTCTCGTTCGCCAATCGAAGGAAGGCATCGATCCGTCGTTCGGCCTGGTCGTGCTCGTGCTCCATGATCGTGAATACTTCCATGTCGTTGCCGAAGTACCATGCCGCCATCGGAAACAGCTCCGTCTCCTCCCACTTCGAATGCTCGCTCAGCACTTTTTTGAACTCCATCACGGTAAAACGAAGCGTTCTAAGCTTATAATTCAGCAGATGCAGATCTTCTTCTTGCCGGATAGCGCAGGCTTTCTCATAAACTTCCTGCAAGGCTTCCTGCAGCAGAGCGTGCTCCTCTTTGAGGTGATCTATCGCCTCGTTCAGTCGGTTAAGCGGATGGTTGAGCTCTTGGGCCGAAGGTTCGTAAGGAACATGGACTGTCATGAGTATCCCTCCAATTGGTCTCTTAAGGCTGATTCAAGTGTAAGACAGATTTGGCCGAAAGTATGTGAAAACAATCACAAATAAGAAAAAAAGCAAGGAGCACGAACAAAAGCCGTTGTGCTCCCGTCATGCTCATTCCTAGTTCGGCTAGAATTCCTCAAGAAGACCGCTGCACCCACTCTCCCGATTCGCGATAGACGTCCGGGGCGTTGCCCGTGTACTTGCGGAACAGCTTGTGGAAAAGAGTCGGATCCGAATAGCCCACGCTGCGGGCGATCTCGCTGACCCGGCTGTCGCTCGTCGCCAGCAGCTCCTCGGCTTTCTTCATGCGCCTCTGCTCCAGATAGATCATCGGACGCACGCCGGTGTACCGGGTGAACATCTCGGTGAACGACTTCATCCCCATGCCGTGCAGGTTCGCCAGCTCCCTAAGCGTCAGCGGCTCGCGGAAGCGGTCGTTGATGAACTGGATCGACTGTTCCATGATGCTCTTGTCGACCTTCTTCTTCTCGACTCCCGTGTCGTTGCACACCTCGTGCAGGACGCTGTAGAACAGCTCCTTCGACCGGAAAGCGGACATCGGCCCCGGCAATCCCGCGACATGGTGCAGCTTGCGCAGCAGCTCGACGACCTTCCAGCCGTTGCTGATCGGAATCTCGAACGCGTCCTCGTTCAGTCGGCGAACTCCTCTTCCCGCGCCCGAACGCAGCGTATAGAAAATCAAGCAATATTCGTAATCGAGAGAACCGCTTCTCAGCACCGGCTTCAGCCCCGGTCCCCCGCTTATAATCGTATCGGAATGCAGGGTTCGGCTGCCTTCCTCCATCAACAGCTCCGCTTGCCCGCGCAGCGTGAACAGCAGGTACGAACCGTACGAGGGCGGAACCCGATTGCCGATCATCTCGCTCTCCGCGGGAACGATGTTTTTGAATACGCCCGTAATGGTGATGCTGCCTTCCGCGATCCGCTCCGCCCACTCTCTCATCTCGTCACATTCTCCTTTTTTCCCGTTTTTTTCATTTTAAATGATAATGATTATCACTGTCAAATGTATCGGGGAGAAAAGTTAACCTGCAGAGATTTGCGATAACCGCAAGACGGCGCCGGACAAGCTCCGGCCCATGCTTCACTTTCATATCGAAATGGAATTCATGGGTACTGGCTGGTCGGATGACCGTTTGGCTTTATCTTCGTAAAACCGAAATCGGAGCCAGGCACACGCCCGGCTCCGATCGCGAATCTTCTAAACTACGGTTACCGAAATTCCCAGCTCGCGCAATTGCGCGATCCGGGTCTCCTCCACCCTGCGGTCGGTGACGATCGCGTTCACGTCCGCGAGATCGGCGACGTGAGTGAACGCCTGAATGCCGAACTTGCTGGCGTCTGCGAGAACGATTACTTCATCCGCCATTCCGACCATCTTGTTCTTGATGCGGGCTTGCAGCTCGTTGGACTCGCTGAAGCCGCGCTCCAGATGCACGCCTTTGCACGACAGGAACGCTTTATCGACGTGATAAGCGTCAAGGGAGCGTTCCGCAAGCGGGCCGACGAACGAGAGCGAACGCTGGGCGAGAATGCCTCCGGTCGAGATGACCTCGATCTTCTCCTTGGCGGCCAGCTCCGTCGCGACCTTGATGGAATTCGTCAGTACGGTGAGCGGAATGTCCGGCATCGCCATGGCCATGTACCACGCCGTCGAGCTCGCGTCCAGCAGGATCCGGTCCTTCGGACGGATAAGCTTAATCGCCTCCTCGGCGATTCTGCGCTTCTCTTCGGCATGGGTGATCTCGCGTTCGGCATACGGAATCTCCGGCTGCTGCGGCTGATCCTTGACGCTGACGGCGCCGCCATGCGATCTGCGCAGCCGCCCGGCCATCTCCAGACGGTCCAGGTCGCGTCGGATCGTTTCTTCCGTGACCTGACACAGGGCGCTCAGCTCGGATACCCGGATGCTTCCCCTGTCGTTGACCAGCTGCACGATTTTCTCATAGCGTTCCGCGACTAACATGGAATTCCCTCATTTCCTGTATGGCTGTTAAGGCCTCTTCAAGGAGGTCACGGTCAGGAAGCGATCGTACGCATCCTGCCACCGCTCCGTATCGGCCGGTTCGTAAGCGTCCACCGGGAACGAATCGCGAATGACCTTGCGCGCCTCCCAGATGTCGGACAGCTCGCCGCCGGCGATCCATTGGACGGCCAGGTTGCCGATCGCGCTCCCTTCCGCCGGGCCGGCCCATACGGGCTTGCCGATCGCGTTCGCGGACCATTGGCAGAGCAGCTTGTTCTTGATGCCGCCGCCGACCATGTGGAGGCCGTTAAAGCTCTGGCCGGACAGCTGCTCCGTCAGCTCGAGCACGTAGCGGTATTTCAAGGCCAGGCTCTCCAGGATGCAGCGAACGATCGCTCCCGGACCCTCCGGCGCCTTCTGGCCGGTGCGCTCGCAGTACTTGCGAATCCGTCCCGGCATATCGCCCGGATGAAGGAACAGATCGTCATCCGGCTCGATGAACGCCGCCAGCGGCTCGGCGAGATTCGACATTCGTACTAATTCGGGGAACGAGTACGATTCTCCTGCCCGCTCCCACTCTCTCTGGCATTCGTTCAGGATCCACAGCCCCATGATGTTCTTCAGCAAGCGGAACGTGCCGTAGGCGCCGCCCTCGTTCGTGAAGTTCAGCTCGCGGGCTCGCTCGCTGATGACCGGCTGCTCGACTTCGGTGCCCATGAGGGACCATGTTCCGCAGCTCAGATACGCGAACGAACGATCCAGCGCAGGCACGGCGACGACGGCGGAGCCGGTGTCGTGCTCGGCGACGGCGTACACCGGAACCGAAGCGATGCCTAGCTCTTCCTTTAGCGACGTCCGCAGGGAGCCGACCCGTTGTCCCGGCTGCGCGACTGGACCGAATAGAGACTCCGACAAGCCTAGCTTGCCGAGGAGATCAGGGTCCCAGTTCCCCAGCTTCGGGTTGTACAGCTGGGTCGTCGTCGCGTTCGTGAACTCGTTATGCTGCTCGCCGGTCATGAAGTAACGAAGCAGATCGGGAATCATCAGGAACCGCTTCGCTTCCCGAAGCAGCGGAGAATTCGCTTGCTTCAAGGCGTACAGCTGGAAGATCGAGTTGAACGACAGGAACTGGATGCCGGTCCGCGAGAACACTTCCTCCGCGGGTAGCTCCGCGAACAGCTTCTCCATGATGCCGTCGGTGTGACGGTCCCGATAGTGATAAGGATTGCCGAGAAGCTCTCCGTTCGAACCGAGGAAGCCGAAGTCGACCGCCCAAGAGTCGATAGCCAGGCTCGACAGCTCTACTCCTTGATGCTTCGCCTTCAGCAAGCCTTGCTTCAGTTCGTGATAGAGACGAAGAATATCCCAATGGAGGCGATCGCCTACCTGAACGGGATCGTTGCCGAAGCGGTGGAGCTCCTCCGTCTCGATTCGGTTGTCGGTCAATCGGCCGAGCAGCGCCCTTCCGCTGCTCGCGCCGAGATCGTATGCGAGAATGCTCGCCATGGGAATCCCCCTTGCCCCTTGCGATTATCGCTTCAGCAGAACTTCTTGCTCGTAAGCTTTCACTTCGGCAAGCCAATCTTCGCGAACCGGGACGCCGGACTTCGCGCAGTAGTAATCCCATACGGCGCCGAACGGATAAGACTTGAACTCTTCCGTCAGGGCGAGACGGGTCGTGTAGTCTCCGGCCAGCTCGGCCTTCACGAGAGCATCGACCGGATCCAGCATGCCGCGAAGAAGCGCCTTGATCGTATTGCGCGTGCCGATGACCCAAGCCGCGACGCGGTTGATGCTGGCATCGAAGAAGTCGAGGCCGATATGGGTCTTGTCGAGAAGGTTGCCGCGCACGAGCTCCTTGCCGATGTCGAGCAGCTCGTCGTCCAGGATGACGACGTGGTCGCTGTCCCAGCGGACCGGACGGCTGACGTGGAGCAGGATGCCTTCCGCGAACAGGGAGATCGCGGACAGCTTGTTCGAGATCACTTCCGTCGGATGGAAGTGGCCGGCGTCGAGGCAGATCAGCTTGTTGTTCTGCAGGCCGTAGCCCATGTAGAATTCATGGGAACCGACGGTATACGCTTCCGCGCCGATGCCGAACAGCTTGCTCTCTACCGCATCCAGGTGGTGAGCCTTGTTCAGCTCCTCCGCGAACGCTTCGTCGAGGGATTCCTTCAGGCGCTTGCGCGGTCCGAGACGGTCGGCCGGAATGTCCTTGTAGCCGTCCGGAACCCAGACGTTCATGACGCTCGTCTGGCCGAGCTGTTCCCCGAAGGAGGCGCTGATGCGGCGGGACGCCTTGACATGGTCGATCCAGAAGCGGCGAATCTCCGCGTCCGGATGGCTCAGCGTCAGGCCGTCGCCGGACTTCTCGTGAGAGAAGCAGGTCGGGTTGAAGTCGAGGCCGAGGCCGTTCGCTTTCGCCCAGTCGACCCACTTCTGGAAGTGCTTCGGCTCCAGCTTGTCGAGGTCGACTCTCTCGTCCGTGTCCGCGTAGATTGCGTGCAGGTTGACCTTGTGCTTGCCCGGAATAAGCGAGAACGCTTTCTCCAGATCGGCGCGAAGCTCCTCCGGCGTTCTTGCGGCGCCCGGATAGTTGCCGGTGACGGAGATGCCGCCGGTCAGATCCTGGTCCTTGAACAGGAACCCCTTCACGTCGTCGCCTTGCCAGCAATGCATCGAGATTTTGATTTTGGCCAGCTGTTCCAGCGCCTGATCGACGTCGATGCCGTGTTCCGCGTATTGTTCCTTCGCAATCTCGTAATTGCGCAAAATTTTCTGATCCATGTTCCGAGCCCTCCTCGTTGGTTATCGTACCGGATAAGCGACGACCGACATGAGAGCGTTCTCAGCCTGGGTCGAGTCTAATCGGCTGTATTGCACAATGATCGGAATATCGCTTCGCACCTCGATAGCGTAGGGAACGCCGACCGGAATCGACGTTCCCTCCTTGTTCAGGGACGAAGTGCGGATATGCTTGGTGCGTCTGGGCGGCACGACGACGAGGATGTCCTCGATCGGCTCCCGATCCTCGAAGAATATCGTAAAGTTGATAAGAGCTTCCTCCGAAGATACGTTCAGGACGCACACGGATTCGTGGCTAAGCAGATTGCCGGAGCTGATCTCCGGAATGTACGCGTCCGGAATGATCCAATGCTTCTCTCCTTTAGCAGAGTGCACGTTCGTCCCTCCTTAAATGGATGTATACGCTTGGCCTGTGGCTTAGCGGGTGAATGCCGCCGGCACGCCGCCGTCGATCGTCAGCATGCAGCCCGTCGTCTTCGCGGACTTCGACGAAGCGAAGAAGGCGACGCCTTCCGCGATGTCGCGCGGGTAAATGTTGACGAGCAGCGTCGTGCGCTTGCGGTAGTACTCTTCCAACTGGTCCGGCTCGATGCCGTAAGCGGCCGCGCGCTCGTTGCGCCAGCTGCCGTTCCAGATCGCGGAGCCTTGCAAGATGGCGTCCGGAAGAACCGTGTTGACGCGGATGCCGAACTCTCCGCCTTCCGCCGCGATGCAGCGCGCGAGGTGAGCTTCAAGCGCCTTGGCGGCGCTGTAGGCCGTCGCGTTCTTACCGGCGTAAACGGAGTTCTTCGAGCCGATGAACACCATGCTGCCGCCGACCGCTTGCTGCTTCATAACCTTGAACGCTTCGCGGGCGACGAGGAAGTAGCCCGTGCCCAGCACGTTCATGTTCAGGTTCCATTCCTTCAGCGAAGTCTCGTCGAACGGGCTGGACGTCGCCAGGCCGGCGTTGTTGACGATGATGTCCACGCCGCCGTAGGTCAGCGCGGTTTCGGCGTAAGCGGCGACGACGGCCTCTTCGCTCGTTACGTCCATTTTAACGGCGATGGCGCGGTTCTCGCCATACTTCGCGTTGATTTCGTCGGCGACCTTCTGCGCGCCTTCGAGGTTAAGGTCGGCCAGAACGACGTGCGCTCCATCGGAGACCAGCCGGCGAGCCGTTTCGCTGCCGATGCCGCCCGCGCCGCCCGTGATGAAGGCAACCTGACGGGAGAATTCGGCTTCCGGCGGAGCCAGGGACAGCTTGTAGAGCTCCAGCGGCCAGTATTCGACGTTGTAGGATTCGTTCTCGCTGAGGGAGACGAAGTCGCCCAGAGCCGTCGCGCCGCGCATAACCGCGATAGCGCGGTGATAGAGAGCGCCGCTCACTTGCGAGTTCGCCCAGCTCTTGCCCGTGTTGATCATGCCGACGCCGGGGATCAGGATGACGCGGGGAGCCGCTTCGAACATGACGTCGCCTTCGTTCTTGTTGCGCTCGAAGTACGCCTTGTATTGCTCCTTATAGGCTTCGATGCTGTCTTTCAGAATTTTCTTCAGGCCTTCCACGTCGTCGGCGTTCGGAGTCCACTCCACGAACAGGGGAACGACCTTCGTATGAACGAGGTGATCCGGGCAAGCCGCGCCGACTTGGGACAGCTTCGGCGAGTTCTCGCCGCCGACGAACGCCAGAACGTCGTCCGCGTCGTCGAAGCTCAGGATCATCTTCTTCGCATCGCTGACCGCGCCGCGAACGGTCGGCATGACCGCGGCCGCGATGGAGCGGCGGACGTCGGCCGGAAGCGCCGCGTGGCGCACGCCGCCGAACAGCTTCGCTTCGTTCACGCGGGCTTCGATGAACGCTTCCGCTTCGCTGATGATCTTGATCGTCTGGGCGTAAGCCTCTTCGCTCGTTTCGCCCCAAGTGACCAGACCGTGCTTCTCCATCAGGACGAGCTCGGCCTTCGGGTTCGCGAGAACGCCTTCCGCGATCATCTTGGACAGCGTGAAGCCCGGACGAACGTAAGGAACCCATACGAAGCGGTCGCCGAAAATCTCCTTGGCCAGCTCCTTGCCGTTATGGGCGCAGCAGAGGCTGATAATCGAGTCCGGATGAGTGTGGTCGACATGCTTGAACGGAAGGAAGGCATGCAGCAGCGTCTCGATCGAAGCACGCGGATGCTTGGAGTCGATCATGCAGTTCGCCAGGTAAGCGACCATCTCTTCGTCCGACATCTCGCTTCTCTCGAACAACGGGCGAATGTCGTCCATGCGAAGGCCCGTGAAGTTGCCGGCCTTCATCGACGCAAGGTCGGAGCCGCTTCCCTTGACGAACATGACTTCGACGTCGCGGCCGCGGAAGTCCTTCACGACCGTCTTCGCGGAAGTGTTGCCGCCGCCCCAGTTGCAGACGCGGCGATCCGCGCCGATGATGTTGGAACGGTAGACGAGTTGATCGAGTCCGCTTTCGAATTGCGATGCCTTTGAAGAATCCCACAAGCTTTGTACCATGGTTCAAACCTCCGGATTGTTGGTTTTGTTTTTGTTTATGTGGCTATATTTCGGATTATAGCATCTTTGTTTTCTTTTGAATACGCCCATTTCAAACAAAAACAAAAATAAAATCCCTTCCGCACGTCTCCGTAACGGAAGGGAACAAAAGACAAAACCGATTACTTCCGCGAAGCCAAGATCGCCGAGAGAACGGGATACGAGACGACATGACGATCCCGGTAAACATCCTGAATCGCATCCTCGTATTCGCTGAGCAGCCCGTTCTGGAGCATGACGGCCTTGAATCCGCGTTCGATGGCCCCGTTGTAAGTCGCGAGAACGCAATATTGGGCGGCATATCCCGACAGGACGACCAAATCCGGCCCGTATTCCTTCAGCATCCGTTCAAGGTCCGTCTGCCAGAACGAGTTCGAGCTCAGCTTCTCGACGTGGCGATCCTCGGAAGAGACGACGATCTCCGGCACGATGTCGAGGCCTCCCTTGCCGTCGTCGGCTTCCTCGACATCGCGCACGTGAACGACCAGTTGTCCGTTCTGCCTCATCATGTTGGAGACGTGGTTGATATACTCGAACGGCCGCGCGACGTTCCGGTGCGATCTCAGTTCATTAATGAAAATATTTTGCACATCGATGATAAGAAAGGCGATTTTCATTCCGTATGTACTCCTCCGGTTCGTTCTTTTAACCATTCTGTCGCGAAGTCTACCCCTTCGCGAAGATCGAACAGCCTGGATTCCGCGACGCCGATGCTTCCTTTGGTTACGGGTCTCGCCTTCTCGAATTCCGCTCCGATCTCCTCGAAACGGTCGGTGTCGAAGGCGATCTCGCGGTATGCCTTCCACACCCGCTTCCCGTTCTCGAGGACCGGCGCCCCTTCGAGCGTCTCCGGCGGGTTCGGAATCCGGTTCTCCGCCAGATGAAAGGACGTATTGCTGTCGTAGCCGACGCCAAGGAGAAGCACTTGGGCGCCAAGCTCGTACAGCCGGGCAAGCGGAGAGCGCTCTCCCAGCGCATACTCCAGCGAATGCTCCCGGGTAATCCGCTCCGCGTTCTTGCCCCAAGCGGCGAAAGACAATGCCGGATGGTTGCTGCGAAGCGTTCCCTGCCACGTCCGGAAGCACTCCGGAATCGCCCCCATCCCCCGGGTCGGCGTGACTTGAGGGTCGAAGACCGGCATCGTGCCGCGGATCTCCTCCCACCAGCTCTCCGGCACCGGCGGCAGCTGCCACTTCGACGGTTCGGAGTAATCGCCCGAATGCGCCGGCATGACAAGCGTTCCCTCGGCCGTCAGGACGTCCATAAGCGCTTGAACGACCGCGACGGGACCGCCGCACACCCAGCCGATGCGGCTCAAAGAGGAATGGACGATCAGGGTTTGTCCTTCCTTTATCCCCAGCTGCCGCAGATCGTTCCCGAGCGAATCGCGGGTCATCAGCTTAGGGCTTCGCAGTATCGCTTGCTGTTCGAACATTTCGGCGATTATCCTCCCGTACTCTTTGATTCCGGCCCGCCGGTCTCGTTCTCGTCCAATACGGCGACCGCCCGGACGGGCGAACCGTCCCCGCCTTCGATCCGAAGCGGAAACCCGTAGAATTGAAAGTCCCTATTCTTGGGAAGCCGCTCAAGGCCCTGCAGGTCCGTGTAAGTGAGAATTCCCTTGCCGAGCAGTGCCCTCTCGAGCGGCTCCGACAGCTCTCCCCCGACGAACCTCGGCCGGCGCTCCGCCAGCTTGCCGAACAGTTCGATTCCCGCCGGCTCCGCGAAGAACAGCCCGATCCCCGCCGGCCACTCGCCTTCCGGATCGACGACGCGCGACACTCCGCAGAAACGTTCGAGCGGCAGCCGGTCCACGGACGCCCCCCCTTCGTGCATATGGGAAGGAGCATCCACATGGGTACCGCTGTGGGTTCCCATGGAGAGGCTCCTCACTTCCCAGCTATGCCGTTCATGCGTATGAACGATACGAATCCGCACCCGGGGATCGCCCGGATAAACCGGCATCCCATCCTTCAGCGGCGCGGACAGATCGATAAACCTCATGATAATTGACCTCTCAATCCCTCATTCGAACGAACGCCGAGCCGGCCAGGACTTTTGCATTTTCCTCAATTGGATAATCTGTCCCGTATGGTACGCATCGTGCAAAATAAGGCTGTTCACCCAGAGTCCGATCGGAGTGGACGGAATGCGGCGCTCGAAGTCTTTCTTGTCCATGTTCTCAAGCAGCCCTCGGATATCCAGATGCACCTTCTCCAGTCTCTGCAGCGTCTCTTGCCATGCGGCCTCGTCCTGAACCGGAACCCCGAACGTATCGTCGTTGCTGACTCCCTCCGGATATTCGGATTCTTCGCCGGTCAAGCGAAGATACAACCTCTCCTTGTAGAAGATGAGGTGTTGGACCGTCTCCCAGATCGTGTTTACTTTGCCGAATCGCGGACGCCAATTGGCCTGCTCCCATGTAATCCCGTTAAGAGCGTCTTTCAACGGCGGATACCAGTCTTCCTTCTCGTAGCAGCTATCCCATCCGTGAAGCAGCAATTCCATCTTGTTCATGAACGTTCCCCTCCCCATTGTTGCGGTACTGGTTCTGATCGACGCGTCCTGCTCTCCCAATTATACCCTTTAACCGGCCTATTCGGTAACCCCCCGCTTTCCCCGTTGAGTTCAAGCTCCTACTCGGACTATAATGAAGTGTCGAAAAGGCAATCCAAATCCAAACGAATACGGAAAAGGTGTCATCATTCCATGAGCATTCTAACGGTTACGAATTTAAGTCACGGCTTCGGCGACCGAGCTATCTTCAATAACGTCTCTTTCCGTCTCCTGAAGGGCGAGCACGTCGGACTCGTCGGGGCGAACGGCGAAGGCAAGTCCACCTTCATGAACATCGTCATGGGCAAGCTGGAGCCCGATGCCGGCAAGGTCGAATGGTCCAAGAAGGTTCGCGTCGGCTATCTGGATCAGCATTCCGTGCTCTCCAAGGGCATGACGATCCGCGACGTGCTGCGCGGCGCGTTCCAATACCTGATGGACGCGGAAGCCGAGATGAACGAGATGTACGACAAGATGGGCTCGGCGGATCCGGACGAGCTGGAACGTCTTCTGGAGGAGGTCGGCACGATTCAGGACCTTCTGAACAGCAACGACTTCTACATGATCGACGCGAAGGTCGAGGAAGTCGCGCGCGGGCTCGGCCTCGGCGATATCGGCCTTGACCGGGACGTCAACGATTTAAGCGGCGGCCAACGGACCAAGGTCCTTCTCGCCAAGCTGCTGCTCGAGAAGCCGGACATCCTTCTGCTCGACGAGCCTACGAACTACCTCGACGAGGTCCACATCGAGTGGCTGAAGCGTTATCTGCAGGAATACGAGAACGCGTTCATTCTGATCTCTCACGACATTCCGTTCCTGAACAGCGTCGTGAATCTGATCTATCATATGTACAACCAGGAGCTCAATCGCTATGTAGGCGACTACGACAACTTCGTGCAGCTTCACGAAGCGAAGCAGTCGCAGCTCGAGTCGGCCTACAAGCGCCAGCAGCAGGAGATCGCCGACCTGAAGGATTTCGTCGCGAGAAACAAGGCGCGGGTATCGACCCGCAACATGGCGATGTCCCGCCAGAAGAAGCTCGACAACATGGAGCTTATCGAGCTGGCGAAGGAGAAGCCGAAGCCGGAGTTCAATTTCAAGGAAGGCCGGACGCCGAGCCGCCTTATCTTCGAGACGAAGCAGCTCGTGATCGGCTATGACGAGCCCCTCTCCCGCCCTCTCGATCTGAAGATGGAGCGTGGACAGAAGGTCGCTCTCGTCGGCGCGAACGGCATCGGCAAAACGACGCTGCTGAAGAGCATCCTCGGCCTCATCCCCGCCCTGTCCGGTACGGTCGAGCGCGGAGACAACCAGCTCATCGGCTATTTCGAGCAAGAGGTCAAGGACGCGGGCGATCAGACTTGCATCGACGCGATCTGGAACGAGTTCCCCGCTCTCAGCCAATTCGAAGTGCGGGCCGCCCTCGCCAAGTGCGGCTTGACGACCAAGCACATCGAGAGCCGAATCTCTGTCCTTAGCGGCGGCGAGAAAGCCAAGGTTCGGCTGTGCAGGCTGATCAACCGCGAGTCGAACATCCTCGTGCTGGACGAACCGACGAACCACCTGGACGTCGATGCCAAGGATGAACTGAAGCGCGCGCTGAAGGCGTATAAAGGAAGCGTTCTGCTGATCAGCCACGAACCGGAGTTCTACCGCGACGTCGCGACCGACGTGTGGAATTGCGAGTCCTGGACGACGAAGGTGTTCTGATCTTGCGGCTAACGGCTGTCCCATTCGGGACAGCCGTTTTTATTTTCTCGGCGGGCGGCGTTGCGAAAGACATTGCGGAATCGCGTCGTGGAATCGCATCGTGGAATCAGTTGGAGTCGCGAATAATTTTTTCCAATCACGGCGACCCTACCCGAAGCGCAATGCCAAAATGCAGCGAAAGCAGGGATTCTTGTCATGGACACGACCAACAACCGCCCGACGAACAGCGAGGATGACGGCACGTTAACGAACCGGCAAGGCCATCCGATCACGAACAACCAGAACATCCGCACGGTGAGCAACCGCGGTCCGGCCACGCTCGAGAACTACGATTTTATCGAGAAAATCAGCCATTTCGACCGGGAGAAGGTACCGGAGCGAATCGTCCATGCCCGCGGCGCCGGCGCGCACGGGTACTTCGAAGCGTACGGCACGGTCGGCGACGAGCCGGTATCCAAATACACTCGAGCGAAGCTGTTCCAGCAGAAGGGCAAACAAACTCCCGTCTTCGTCCGCTTCTCGACGGTCGTTCACGGTCTGCACTCCCCGGAGACGGTCCGCGACCCGCGGGGATTCGCCGTCAAATTCTATACCGAGGACGGGAACTGGGACCTTGTCGGGAACAACCTGAAGATTTTCTTCATCCGCGACGCGATGAAATTCCCCGATATGATTCACGCCTTCCGGCCGGATCCCGTGACCAACATTCAGGATGCCCGCCGTTTCTTCGACTTCTGCGCGAATTCGCCCGAGTCCTTCCATATGGTGACGTTCGTTTACTCGCCATGGGGAATCCCGGCCAACTACCGCATGATGCAGGGCTCCGGAGTCAACACCTACAAATGGGTGAACGACGAGGGCCAAGCCGTTCTGGTCAAGTATCACTGGGAACCGAAGCAAGGCATCAAGAACTTGACGGTGAAGGAAGCGGAAGAAATCCAGGGCAAAAACTTCAGCCACGCGACCCAGGATTTGTACGAAGCGATCGAGCGCGGAGACTATCCGGAGTGGGAGCTGCTCGTTCAATTGATGCCCGACGGCCCGAACCCCGAGCTCGACTTCGACCCGCTCGACGACACGAAGCTGTGGCCGGAGGACAAGTTCCCTTGGCGGAAGGTCGGACGGATGGTGCTGAACAAAAATCCCGAGAACTTCTTCAACGAAGTGGAGCAGGTCGCCTTCGGAACGGGCGTGCTGGTGGACGGCCTGGACTTCTCCGACGACAAAATGCTGCAAGGACGGACGTTCTCTTATTCCGATACCCAGCGCTACCGCGTAGGCGCCAACTACCTGCAGCTTCCGATCAACGCGGCCAAGAAACGGGTCGCGACCAATCAGGAAGGCGGCCAATTGCGTTACTTCAATGACAAAGCACCCGGCCAGAACCTTCATATCAACTATGAGCCCTCCAGCATGGGCGGATTAAAAGAGGCTACTCAGACCGGCGCCGAGTATACGCCGCACGTGGACGGGAACCTGGTTCGCCAGTCCATCGACCGCCACGACAATACGAAGCAAGCCGGCGATACCTATCGCCACTTCGAACCATGGGAGAAGGACGAGCTGATCGGCAATCTCGTGAACGACCTCGCCGTCTGTCCGAAGGATATTCAGGATAAGATGATCGCTCTCGCCGAGCAAGCGGATGAAGAATACGGACGGCGCCTGAGGGAAGGCTTAGCCGGGAAAGGCCCCGGCCTACGCGTCGGCGATACGGAATTCGCCGAAGAGCTGCAGCATCCGCTGGGAGCGAAGCATACGCAAGAAGCGGTCCAGGACGCTATCGAGAAAGGCCGCGAGCAGGATCCCTATTAATCGGCATGCGTAAGGGGCATCTCCGTTGGATTGACGGTGATGCCCCTTTGCTTAGCCTGCCTCATCCTTTACTTATACCTCTCGATCAGATCCATCTTCAGCCGCCACGTCTTGGGGCTGAGCACGACGGGATAGTTCTCGGGGTTCAGCTTGCGAAGCACCTCCGGACGGAAGAGCTTCAGCTGCTCCGCATGATATTCCCGCAGCTCCTCCAGCGACGGCAGCTCGTGAACCGGTTCGCCCTCGCGGAAGATCGGCTTAAGCAGCGCCACGGCATCGTACTCCGTCGCCTTCCGGCGGATGTAAGGATGCACAGGATCGAACAGCTCCAGAGGCTCGCCGTTCTGAACATCCCTTTCGTCCGTCAGCGTCTCGTAATCCGCGATCGCGAATCCCGTCGACCGGTCGACGATGCGGTATACGTCCTTCGCGCCCGGAGTCGTGACCTTCTCCGGATTGCCCGAGATCTTGATGACGGGTTCCCTCTTCCCGTTCTTCTCCCGTTCCACGAGCTTATAAACGCCGCCAAGCGACGGTTGGTCCGACGCGGTAATGAGCTGCGTGCCGACTCCCCAGCTGTCGATCCGAGCTCCTTGGGCTTTCAGGTTCATGATGATGTTCTCGTCCAGGTCGTTCGAAGCGACGATCTTAACGTAGCGGAGACCGGCCTCGTCCAGCAAGCGGCGGGCTTCCTTCGAGAGGTAGGCGAGATCTCCGCTGTCCAGCCGGATCGCCTGCATTCGCTTGCCTCGCTTCTCCATCCGCTTCGCCACTTTAATGGCATTGGGAACTCCGCTCCCGATCGTATCGTACGTATCCACCAGCAGGCTAACCTGGTTCGGCAGAGCCTCCGCCAAACGCTCGAACGCCTGCTCCTCCGAATCGTGATGCTGAACCCAAGCATGGGCATGGGTGCCCGATGTCGGAATGCCGAACATCATTCCCGCCCGCAGATTGGAGGTCGAATTGAAGCCGGCGATGCAGGCGGCGCGCGCTCCCCATACGGCCGCATCGGCTTCCTGGGCGCGGCGGGTGCCGAACTCCATCAGCAGATCGGCGCCGGCCACCTGGCGAATGCGTGCCGCCTTGGTCGCGATGAGCGTCTGATAGTTGATGAAGTTCAGCAGCGCCGTCTCCAGCAGATGCGTCTCGAACACCGTGCCTTCGATTCGGACAAGCGGCTCGTTCGCGAAGACGATCGTTCCCTCTTCTACCGACCAGACGTTCCCGTTAAAACGATAGTATCGAAGCTTGTCCAGAAATTCGGGATCGTAATTCTCTTCTTGCTTGCTTAAATACGCGATGGTCTCCTCATCGAACCGGATCGAACGCACGTACTCGACGAAGCGCCGCAGCCCGGCGAACACGGCGAAGCCGTTGCCGAACGGCAGCTTGCGGAAGTAAGCCTCGAAGACGGCGCGATCTTGATCGGTCCCGTGAACCCAATGCGCGTACATCATATTGATCTCATACTTGTCGGTATGGAGAGTTAAGTTATCGTACCTCATAATTTCCTCCGCTCTTGTTGTACCCACCATAACCCATTTTGCGCTCATTTGCTACACAATGTATTAAAATGGAGATTTATTCGCGAAATACGGACAGTAGCCTAAGAAAAAGATGGTCTAGGCCCTTGACATAGATACGTTTTGTATCATAAATTACTAATAGTACAACATGCCCTTTTACCCGATCCGGCCTAAAGGCCGGCAAATACGTCGGCAAGGCCTCTATTCCAAGGTTGCAAGGAGATTAAAACATGAACATGGGAGAACGTCTTCGGGAGCTAAGGCTGAAACGGAATATATCTCAAGAGGAAGTTGCCCGCCACATCGGCATCACCCGTTCCGCATACAGCCATTATGAAATCAACAATCGCCAGCCCATCTACGAGACGCTGATCAAGTTGGCCGCTTATTTCGACGTCTCCCTTGATTACATTATAGGCGGCAATTCCCCCTCCCAATCAAATATGTCCTACGAATTGCCGGACGCTACCGATTCCAAGGAAATACTGATGCTGCTAAGAGGGATGAACCACGAACAGCGAAAACAATCGTTAGGACTGCTGCATGAGATGATGAAAAAAGACGGCCGGGCGAACGGCAGCGGTTAACCGAGATTAGCCAAAATGCTACGAGGAACGCATGCGAGCCTCCTCTTCCGTATACAAAGGCAACCGTATCGTAAACACGCTTCCTCCGGATTCGCCGTTGCGCGCCGTCAGCTTCCCGCCATGCATCTCCACGATCTCTCGGGCAATGGACAGCCCGAGCCCGCTACCTCCGGAAGTGGAATGGCGAGACTTGTGATTATTATAGAAACGATCGAAAATAAACGGCAGCTCGCTCTCGAGGATGCCCGTACCGGTATCGACGACATCGATGATCGCCTGCCCGACAACGGGGTCGACCGCGAAATGAAGCGTAATGCTTCCTCCTTGAGGCGTGTGCCTCACCGCATTGTAAATCAGGTTGGCGAACACCCGATCCATTCGATGCTCGTCGATCAGCACCGACGCATGCCGATCGTCGTCGTCCGGACCGAAGCAACCGAAACCGATTCTTTTCTCCGTCAATTCCGGTTCGTACTCCGTTCGAAGCCGCTCCTGCCACTCCGTTATGGAAGCCGGCTCGAAGTTCATCCTTGTTTTTCTGGATTCCAGCATCGATAACTCGAATAAATCCTGAATCATTCCGTTCAGCCCCTCTACTTTGGTCAGCATAAGGCGAATCGTCTTCTCCCGTTGCTGCGGTTCGGCGATGATCCCGTCCCGCAGCGCTTCCAAATAACCTTGGAGAAGAGTGATCGGGGTTCTGAGATCATGGGAGATGTTGCTGATGAGCTGCCTGCGGGACTGCTCCATTCTCTCCAGGCCGATTTTGCTCTCTTCCAGCGCCAAGTACGACTTCTGAAGCTCCTCGGTTCGCTTGGCGATCCGTTCCTCCAGATGATGGTTCCACTCGGTCAGCTCTGTTTTCATCTGTTCGGCCCTTGAATACGTAAGCGAGAATTTGAGCGAGATCGCGAAGGAGTTCATCAGAATCAGAAGCAGCAGACCCCAGGAGACCAAATCGAGCGACTTCATCCATCCGTTATAGAAGAAGATATCGTTCATGACGGTCAAGACAAGCCCGACGGCCCCGACCATGGCGAGCTTCGCCCCTTCGCGGCGATGGAAGAGCGCCCGGCCCAGCCCGATCAAGCTGACAAGGCTCATGAGGATGACGTAGATTTGATACGCCGCGACGTAACGGCTGAAAGTAAGAGGGGGAAGCGCGACGCAAAGCGCCGCAAGCAGGATTCCCACGCCGGCGCTGAGCCGCAGCCACTTGGCGGATATCTCGTCCGGGTACATCTTCTGATAATAGGTGAAACCGAACAACGTGCTTAGCGCAAAAGCCGCGTATTCGATCCGCAAGGCGAACGTCCAGGTAAGGGAAGGAATCCACTGGGCGAACATTCCTTCGCCGATCGAGGCCATGCGGCATGCGACGCCGAAGCAAAGCAAAGCAAGGAACAGGTTGGTCGATTCTCTTCGCCTAAGAGCGAACAGGCCAAGATGATAAATGCCGATAATCGCGAGCGCTCCGAACAAAATCAATTCCTGGGATTGCAGCTTGAAGCGAAGGGATTGGATCTGACTCATCGTTCCGAGAATCAGCTCGGTCCGGATGCCTCCGTTGCGATGATGGTAATTCGCGACCTCCAGCGTCAGCTCCGTCTTCCCGCTCTGACCGCTGAAATACGCGATGGCCGGAAGCTGGTACGGAGTCGTTCCTTCCCGATCGTCTCCCACGACGCCCCGCGAGAACTGAAGCTGTCCGTTCACGTACAGGTTATAAGCGGTGGACAGGTTCGGCAGCCGAATGGCCAGCAGCTTATCCGTCGGGGAATGCAAGATCGTCAGCGAATATATGCCCCGGCCTTGCGAGGGCAGCTCGGTACCGTCCTTAAGCGGCTTCTGCCCCCACATCCCCGGAACCTGCATCCATCCTTCGATCGGCTCCGAAGCGCCGTCTCCCTCCCACTTAAATCTCCATTCCCCGTCCAGCGGAAGCATTCCGTCCTCTTCGAAGGAGCGATCCCGAATATCGAGGATGCCGTCCTTCGCTTTAGCATCGGGCTTTGGGTCCCTCATCGAGCATCCGACCGTCGCGAACAAGAAAGCAGCAATTAGCGCCGCAAGGAAAATAAGGCGGTACGACCGCCTCGCGAATTGAGTTATTTTGCCATTCATTACAATCTCTCCCGAAATTTCACCTCCCCTCATCGTAATCCCGCATTGATTCTGCGTCAACGCTTTAAGTATAATAAGTTCGTATGTACCGACGATTGTTTATTTTGCCATGGGGGATGAAGCAGTGAGCCTGTCTAACGCTTCTGTTCTCGTTGTTGACGACGAATTGGAGATTACGGAATTGATTGCGTTATATCTAGAGCGGGAAGGATTCCGCGTTCACAAGGCGGACAACGGGCCCGATGCGATCCGATTGGCCGATACGATCGCTCCCGATCTGATTATTCTTGATATCAACTTAGGACAACCCGACGGCATAGAGGTGTGCCGGTCCCTGCGCAAGGGTTCCGGAGCCTGTACCCCGATTCTTTTCTTAAGCTGCAAGGGAGAAGATAACGACATCATTCACGCTTTGTCCGAAGGCGGAGACGATTACATCACGAAGCCCTTCAGTCCCAGCACGTTGGTCGCCCGGGTAAGAGCCCATATTCGCAGGCGCCGAACTAGAGAACGACCGCCGGAGGCGCACGAATCGACGCTCGTCTTCGGAGAGCTGGAAATCGACATGCAGCGGTTCGAGGTCAGGCGGGGCGGCGAGCTTGTTCCCCTCTCCGTCAAAGAATTCGAGCTCCTGACCGTTCTGGCCAGACAGCCGAACCGGGTCTTCCCGCTGGATGAGCTGTACCGCCTAGTCTGGCATTCGGATAGCATGGGCGACACCCGGACCTTGATGGTTCATATCAGCAACCTTCGCAAGAAGCTGGAGCCCGATCCCATCAATCCGACCTACATACTGACGGTGCGAGGGTTCGGCTACCGTTTCTCCGCCGAGAAGGAATCGGCCAGAGCGGAAGCGTAACGCCGGAACCGGATACTACATTTCGATTGGAAAAGGAAGTTAATGGACACATGAGATTGGCTAACGAGTGGAAAGATTACGAACTGCTGGATACGGGTAACGGAGAGAAGCTGGAGCGCTGGGGCAACGTCGTTCTCCGCCGGCCGGATCCGCAAATTCTATGGCCCTTGCAGAAGGAAACCGCGCAGTGGCGCAACGCCGACGGTCATTACTACCGCAGCTCCTCCGGAGGCGGACAGTGGCAATTCAAGTCGAAGCTGCCGGAGAGATGGAGCATCGAATACGGACCGCTTAAGTTCCATATCAAGCCGACGAACTTCAAGCACACCGGCTTGTTCCCCGAGCAGGCGGTGAACTGGAGCTGGATGATGAACCGCATCAAGAATGCGGGACGTCCGATTCGCGTCTTGAATCTGTTCGCTTATACGGGCGGCGCGACCGTCGCGGCCGCGTCGGCAGGCGCCGAGGTGTGCCACGTCGATGCCGCCAAAGGAATGGTGCAATGGGCGAAGGAGAACGCGGAGCTGTCCGGTTTGGAATCGGCCCCGATCCGGTACATTACGGACGACGTGTTCAAGTTCGTCCAGCGCGAGCAACGCCGCGGCCGGCAATACGAGGCGATCATTATGGACCCTCCTTCCTACGGACGCGGACCGGGCGGCGAGATGTGGAAGCTCGAGGAGAACCTGTTCCCCTTCCTGGAGAGCTGCGTGAACATTCTGTCGGACAATCCGCTGTTCGTGCTCGTAAACTCCTATACGACCGGCTTCTCGCCTACGGTGCTGTACAACATGCTTCAAATGTCGATCGGCCGCAAGTTCGGCGGCAGCATCGACTGCGGAGAAGTCGGCTTGCCGATCACCGCGAGCGGGCTCACCCTCCCCTGCGGGATATACGGACGCTGGGAGAGCAAGGAATAAGCTTCGGCGACCGAAATTACGGAGGTACAACCGAACATGACGAACCTATCGTTCGTGCGCATAACGACCGGAGGGCTGCTTGCAGGCAGCCTTCTTCTTCTGTCGGCCTGTTCTTTCGATTCCGACCGCCCGGCGCGGTCGTCTCCTTCGGCATCTGCAATCGTCTCGCCGACATCATCCGAGACGCAACCCTCGACGGATACGCAGCCCTCGACCGATACGCAGCCCTCGACCGATACGCAGCCCGAAGCCTCCTCTTCCCCATCCGTTCCTGCCGTTCCCGTAACGACGGAAGCCGATCTTCTGGCGGTCGGAGATATTATGGTGCATTCCCCGCAATTGCCCTCTTATTACGATGCCTCTACCGACAGCTACGATTTTACCCCATGGTTTCGCAAGGTGAAGCCGATTCTGCAGCAAGGAGATTGGGTCGTCGCCAACCTGGAGACTCCCGTCGCGGGGAAGGATCTCAAGTATTCCGGCTATCCTCGGTTCAACGCTCCGAGCGAGCTGACGAACGCCCTCGTCGATGCCGGCTTCGGGATCGTCTCGACGGCGAACAACCATTCCCTGGACCGCGGCTTTGCCGGCGTCCAGAGGTCGCTGCAGAACATTCGCGCGTCAGGGTTGATCCCTTACGGCACCTCCGTCTCCAAGTACGATTCGGAGCGGCTGGTTATCGTCGAGAAAAACGGAATCAAGCTCGGCTTCCTGTCGTATACGTACGGTACCAATGGCATTCCGATCCCCAAGGGGAAGGAATACAGCGTAAACCTGATCTCGCTGCCGCAGATCCAAGAGGATATCCGCAAGCTGAAAGCTTCCGGAGCCGATGCGATCGCGGTCTCCCTTCACTTCGGGGTCGAATACCAGAGAATGCCGAATGACGAGCAGAAATCGCTGGCGCGCTCCGTGATCGAAGCGGGAGCCGATATCATTCTGGGCTCGCATCCGCACGTCGTTCAACCCTACGAGACGATCGAGGTCGACGATCCGGAGGAGGAAGGCGGCAAGCGCCAAGGCTTCGTCATCTATTCGATGGGCAACTTCATCTCGAATCAGAAGGAGGAATGGAAGGATGTCGGCGTCATCCTTCATCTGAAGTTGACCAAGACGGTTTGGCCGGACGGACGTTCCGACACCGACTGGGGCGATGCGGAGACGACGCCGACGTGGGTGAATCAGCGAGTCTCGGGCGGGCTGAAGCGGTATACGATTCTTCCGCTCGCGCAGACGTTAGCCGACTCGGCCAGCAAGGAATGGACGTCATCCGAATACGGCAAGATGCAAAGCTATCTGAACGGAATAAGCCTGCACCTTAAACGACTCTCGTCGTAAGAAGCAGGCTGAAGAATAAGGTTATCATAAATAACGGCATAGATTATTGTCTCATGCAGCTGCAACCCGAATTTCTCGGGTTACAGCTGTTTTAGGCCTTGGTTTCTGCTCTGCAACCCGAATTTCTCGGGTTACAGCTATTTTTGGTCTTAGTTTCTGCTCTGTAACCCGAATTTCTCGGGTTAAGAGCTGCTTATCCGTTGACCGCCTCGGAGCCCGCTCCGGTCTCGGAGACGGCGGCCGGCTCGCTTGCGGTGCCGGACGCTTCCGCCGGCTTGTCCGCCCCCTTGTCCGCTTGGGAGGACGAGCCTGCCGGCGGCTCCCAAGTTCCGGCTACCTTGCCGATCAGATAGATGAGAAGCTGCCGGTTATGCAAGGACAGTCTCTCCAGCGACCTGGAGACGATGTCGCTCCTAATCTTAAGCCCCCGCTCCGCCTCCGAACGCCCCAAGTCCGTCATGCTGACCCAAACGATTCTCCGGTCGTGCTCGTCGCGATCGCGGCGCACGAGACCGTTCCGTTCCATCCGATCCAATAGGGTAGTGATCGCCGCCGGAGTCGTCTCCAGGTAAGGAAGGAGATCGGATGGCTTCATCGGCTCGAATTGCAGCATAAGCTCCAACACTTGCAACTGTCCGGCCGTCAGCTGGGGCGCAAGTTCCGTTTCCATTTGCGTATTCCAATCTTTCGAAAGTTTTAACCAGCTTTTCACAAATTCCGCCGCCATCTCCATTCCATCTCCCTCCATATCCCGAACCATGCCTTCTCTTTATATTATACGCTTCGCCCCTGTCGAAAGATAGTTTAATGAAGTTAAATATTTACGACGTGAATCCTCATAATCAGGTACGATGCGACAGTCTAAGACATATACTGGTGACAGACCTTGTTGAAATAAACGGATACGTGCAGGAAGGCAATTCGGAGGGGAATGAGCATGAACCCGATAGACGAACGCAAGAAAATGATCGGGCGAATGGCGAAAGAAGCCGGAATATTGGAGGACCCACAGTGGCTGGAACGGCTAGACGAGCCGGTGCCTCTGTGGGTCGTATTGGATATGCTTCTGAAGTGGTTGGACCGCATGGAGCCGAGAGACGGCCCCTACGATTAACTTATAACGGCTTCGGGAACGCTTCCGTCAGCAGATCGTTCCGCTCGACCTGCGCCATCGCCTTTCCGTGCGACTTGCGATCGTCGATCGGCGCCGTCTCGGAGACGAATTCGATGGAAGTTCCGCTTGCCGCCACCGATTCGATGGTGACGGCTTCTTTGACGTAGAAGGCGCCGATCAGGCGGGTTCCGTTCGGTTTGACGCGCTTGCCTTCCTTGAACTCGAACGTCTGAATCCCCTTGCCGCCGCGTCCCTGCTGCGGATAATCGAACAATAGGGAACGCTTCGCATAGCCGTAGTCGGACAGAACGAGGATCTCTCCTTCGTCTCCGCTCACCGGGAAGCCGTCCGTCACCGCGTCGCCGTCCTTAAGCGAGATGCCGCGAACGCCTCCCGCTACTCGGCCTTGCTGGCTGACATCGCTCTCGAGGAAGCGGATGCTCATGCCTTGCTCCGTCACGAGCATGACCTCCGCGGAGCCGTCGCTGACGTAGACGTTGACGACCTCGTCTCCTTCCCCTACCTTCACGGCGGCGATCGCCGTGCTGCGGGTCGTAAAGTACTCGGCCAGAGGAGTTCGCTTCACTTGGCCGTTGCGGGTGACGAACACCAGAGAGGACGAGCTGCCTCCCTGCCCTTCCGCGTCCGGCCATTCTCCCGGCTTCACGTGAATAAGACTGACGATCCGGTCGTCCTTCGTCAGCGGAAGCACGTTCACGATCGCGGTCCCGGTATCCTTCCACTTGAACTCCGGAATCTGGTGAACGGGCAGCAGGAAGTATTGGCCTTTCTGGGTGAAGAGCAGGAGCGAATCGAGCGTATTCGGCTGGAGCCTCCAGCGAATGCCGTCTCCCTCCTTCACGCCCGAGCTGCCCATATCTCCTCCCGAACGGGTAAAGGACATCAGGCTCGTCCGCTTCACGTAGCCTTGACGGCTAAGCGTCACGATAACCTCTTCCGCGGGCACCGTGACCTCAAGGTTGACCTTGAGCGCTTCGACTTCGCCTTGAATGACCGAACGGCGGTCGATGCCGTACTTGGCGCGGATCTCGCCCAGCTCGTCCCGGATGACCCCGATCAGCTTCTTCGGGTTGTCGAGAATCGCCCGCAGCTGCTGCATCTTCTTCAGCGTGTCGCTATGCTCCTTCTCGAGCGACGTGATCTCGAGGTTCGTCAAGCGATACAGCTGCAAGGTCAGAATCGCGTCGGCCTGGCGCTCGGAGAACGAGAACTTGGCGACCAGGTTGTTCTGCGCGTCCTGCCGGTTCTTAGACGCTTTGATCGTCTCGATGACCGCGTCCAGCAGGTTCAGCGCCTTGACGAGGCCTTCCAGCACGTGAGCACGGTCTTCGGCCTTCTCCAGGTCGAATTGGGTGCGGTGAGTGACGACTTCCTTCTGATGCGCGATATACGCTTCCAGAATCGACTTCAGCCCAAGCTGCCTCGGAGCCTTGTTCACGATGGCCACCATGTTGAAGCTGTACGTCACTTGAAGGTCCGTCTTCTTCAGCAGGTAAGCCAGGATGCCTTCGGCATCGGCGTCCTTCTTCAGCTCGATGACGATCCGCATTCCCGCGCGCCCGCTCTCGTCCCGAACCTCGGCGATCCCCTCTACCTTTTTCTCCAATCTCAGGCTATCGATCGTATTGACCAGTCTCGCCTTGACGACTTGATAGGGAATCTCGGTGATGACGATCTGCTGCTTGCCGCCGCGAACGTCCTCGATGGCGGTCTTCGAACGGATGTACATGCGGCCCTTGCCCGTTTCGTAAGCTTCGCGAATGCCTTCTTCGCCCATGATAATGCCCCCGGTGGGCAGGTCGGGACCTTTGACGATCGCCATCAGCTCGGCCGTCGTCATGTCCGGCTTGTCCATGAAGGCGATGCACGCGTCGATGACTTCTCTCAGGTTGTGAGGCGGAATCTCCGTCGCGAAGCCCGCCGAGATGCCGCTGACCCCGTTGACCAAGAGGTTCGGGTAACGGGAAGGAAGCACGACCGGCTCCTTCGCGGTATTGTCGAAATTGTCCTTGAAGAGAACGGTTCTCTTCTCGATATCGCGAATAAGCTCCATCGCGATCGGCGACAGCCTTGCTTCGGTATAACGCATCGCCGCCGGCGGGTCGTCGTCCATCGAGCCCCAGTTGCCGTGTCCGTCGACGAGCGTATGTCCCATCTTCCACGGCTGGGCCATGCGGACCATGCCCTCATAGATGGAAGAATCGCCATGAGGGTGATAGTTCCCCATGACGTCCCCGACGGTCTTCGCCGACTTCCGGTACGGCTTGTCCGGCGTATTGCCTCCGTCGTACATCGCGTAGAGAATCCGCCTCTGCACGGGCTTCAGACCGTCGCGAACGTCCGGTATCGCGCGGTCTTGGATAATGTATTTGGAATAGCGTCCGAAGCGGTCGCCGACGACCTCTTCCAGAAACGCGGGTAAATATTGCTCCATCATGCTCATCGTTCTCCCCCTTTCCGAGGTTATTCTTCGTATTCGGTGAAGTCGACGTTATCGATGATCCAGCGCTTGCGCGGATCGACCTTATCGCCCATCAGGGTGGATACCCGGCGCTCGGCCTTCGCGGCGTCCTCGACTTGTACCTGCAGCAGGGTGCGCGATTCGGGATTCATCGTCGTCTCCCACAGCTGCTCGGGGTTCATCTCCCCGAGTCCCTTGTAGCGCTGCAGCTCGGCTCCTTTGCCGATTTCCTTCATGTAATTCTGCAGCTGCTCGTCCGTCCAAGCGTAGCGAACGGTCTCCAGCTTGCCCGACTTCCTCGTGATCTTGTACAGCGGCGGCTGGGCGATGAACACCTTGCCGTTATCGATCAGCGGCTTCATATAGCGATAGAAGAAGGTCAGAAGCAGCACTTGAATATGGGCGCCGTCCGTATCGGCGTCCGTCATGATGACGATCTTCGAATAATTGCTTTCCTCGACGTCGAACTCCGAACCGATTCCGGCGCCGATCGACGCGATAATCGCCTTGTACTCGTCGTTCTTCAGGATATCGACGAGCTTCGCCTTCTCCGGGTTCATCGGCTTGCCCTTCAGAGGGAGAATCGCTTGATACTTCGAATCCCGTCCCTGCTTCGCGGAGCCTCCGGCGGAATCGCCTTCGACGATAAAAAGCTCGTTGCGCGACGCGTCCTTGGACTGCGCCGGGGACAGCTTGCCCCCGAGGCTCGGGCTGTCGCTGCGCTTCTTGCCGCTGCGGATCTCGTCTCTCGCCTTGCGGGCGGCTTCCCGCGCCTTCGCCGCTTGCACCGCCTTGCGGATGAGCTGCTGGCCGACCTGCGGATTCTCTTCCAGGAACACGGCCATCTTCTCGGACACGACGGCATCGACCGCGCTTCTCGCCGAGGCGCTGCCGAGCTGGTCCTTCGTCTGTCCGACGAATTCGACTTCCGCCATCTTGATGTTGATGACGCTCATCATGCCTTCGCGGAGATCGTTGCCCTCGAGGTTCTTGTCCTTCTCCTTGAGCTGGCCGATCTTGCGCGCGTATTCGTTCATGACGCGGGTGTACGCCGTTTTAAAACCGGTTTCATGCGTTCCGCCGCCGCGAGTCGGAATCGAGTTGACGAAGGAAGCGATCGTCTCGGTATAGCCGTCGTTGTATTGAAGCGCGACTTCCACCTCGATCTCGTCCTTCTCCGCCGTGAAGTGGACGACGTCGGTCAGAACCGTCTTGTCCTCGTTCAGGTATTGGACGAATTGGCTGGCTCCGCCCTCGTAATGGAACGTCTCTTCCTTCCCGGAGCGCTGATCCCTCAGCACGACCATCAGTCCGGAGTTGAGGAAGGCGATCTCTTGTAGACGGTCCGACAGCGTCTCGTAGTTGATGTTGACGTTGCCGTGGAACACCTTCGGATCCGGCTTGAACGTCACCTTCGTTCCCGTCTTGTTCGTGTTGCCGAGCACCTGCAGGCCGCCTACCGGTTCGCCGACATGCTCCGTCCCGTTGTCGTCGATCCAAGTCTCGAAGCGCTGCTTATGTATCTTGCCGGCGTTATAAATCTCGACTTCCAGCCATTCCGACAGCGCGTTCGTGACCGAAGCGCCGACGCCGTGCAAGCCGCCTGATTTCTTGTAGCCTCCGCCGCCGAACTTGCCTCCGGCGTGAAGAATCGTAAATACGACCTGAGGCGTGGGAATGCCCGACTTGTGCATGCCCGTCGGAATGCCACGGCCGTTGTCAAGAACCGTTACGGATTGGTCCGCATGAACCGTCACGTCGATCCGAGTGCAGAACTTCGCCAGATGCTCGTCCACGGCGTTGTCCACGATCTCCCAGATCAGATGGTGGAGTCCGGCGGAGGTGGTGCTGCCGATATACATCCCGGGTCTCTTGCGCACCGCCGTCAGGCCCTCGAGAATCTGAATATCGTCCGCACCGTATTCCGTACCGGCCTGCGCCGCCGCTTCGGCGAATAGGTCTAATTGATCGGCCACGTAGGGTCCTCCTTGCTAGTCACTTCGCTTGATCGGGGAACTCGGCCATCCCTGGCAGCCGCATGACTCGCGGCCCTGAATTGGTTGACCTTGCCATTCCCGCAAGCTCACTTCGATTAATTCTAATTCAAAACATCGCGCTTCGTAAAGACCGCAAACGCCGTCGTCAGCGAAACAGCCCCCCAAACGGCCAGAACGACAAGGGAAAAACCGAGCGACATGCCTTCGATCGGAGGTGGCGTTCCCTGCAAATAAGACGTCAAATTCAGGTTGACGTTGAATAAATACTTGGCGCTGCTCCAGGAAGAAGCCATATTCGCCAGAATCGCTCCGGAGATCACCGCCGCCATCATCGTCACGAGACTCGCGGCCGCGCTCTGCAACAGAACGGACACCATGAAGGAGATCGCGGCGACGGTCATGGCGGAGAACCAAACCAGCCCCATCTCCATGAGCAGGTAGGCGCCTTGGGTAATGGCGTGCACGGACGAAGTCTCGATCGCCGTTCCGTTCACCCGGAAGCCGACGAATACGGGAGCGCCCCAGCCCTCATAGCCGAAAGCCAGCCCCGCGATAAGGTAGCTCAAGAGCGCCGCCGTCGGGATGATCAGAGAGACGTAGAGCGTCAGCGCGATCAGCTTGGACGTTAATATTTTCCACCTGCGCACGGGCCTCGTAAGGAGCATCTTGATCGTTCCCGAAGCTCTCTCCGAAGACACGAGGTCGGAAGCGATGGCGAGCACCATGAGCGGAATGAACATCGTAACCGAATTCTCCAGGAAAGTCGCCGTGAACGTCACCGCGTTCGGAGTATCCGGATTCACGTCGCGGTCAAGGTAGTATTGGAGCTGCTGAACGAGGGATCGCCGCCACTTCTTCCACTCCTCGGGAATCCGGTCGCTCGCGATGGCGTTCATGTTATCCGTGATTCTCTGTTGAACGACGGATCGCCAATCCGCGAACTTGGCCGCGTTGTTCTGCGAAATCTTCAATTGAGCGTAAACGAATATCGGAATGAGAACGAGCAGGACGAGCACGATGACGGCGAACCGCTTCTTTTTCCACACCTTCAACGTCTCGTTCTGCACGAGCGACAGCAGATTAGCCAACCGATTCACCTTCCGTCAGCTTCAAAAATAGCTCCTCCAGGGACGGGGCGACCTTGTGGACGGCCTGGACTCCGATCCCCTCTCCGGCGAATCGCTTGATCCACTCGGGAATCGTTCTCTGGTCCATCAAGGCGACGATAGCCCCCGGGAGTCCGTTCAGATAAGCCTCGTCGATCCGATGCTCGTTCTCGCGAACGAGCGCGACCTCCGGGCTCCCTTCTAGCAAGCTTCTCCCATCCTCGGGCTTGTCAAACTGCCAGACCGTATACGATCCCGCTTGCTTCACCAGCTCCTCGACCGGTCCCGTGGCAATGACTTCGCCTCTGGCGATTATCGCGACCCGGTCGCACATGAGCTGAATCTCGCTGAGCAGGTGGCTGGAGATGAACAAGCTCATTCCTTGATCGGCCAGCTCCCGGATAAATGCCCGCAGCTCTTTGATTCCCTTCGGATCCAGCCCGTTCGTCGGTTCGTCCAGAATGAGCAGGCGCGGCTTCCCCAGCAAAGCCTGGGCGATTCCGAGCCGCTGCCGCATGCCGAGGGAGTACGTCTTCACCTTATCGTGAATACGCTTGTCCAGATGGACGATCCGGGTCACCTCTTCGATGCGCTCGAAGGGGATGTCCGGCTGCATGCGGGCGAAGTGCTCCAGGTTCTCCCACCCCGTGAAGAAAGGATACATCTCCGGATTCTCCACGATGCATCCGACATAGCGCAAAGCGCGCTCCGGGCGGCGGTTGACGTCTTCTCCGCAGACGAGGATTTTCCCGTCCGTCGGCTTGATCAGATCGACGAGCATTCGGATCGTCGTCGTTTTGCCGGAGCCGTTCGGTCCCAGGAAGCCGAACACTTCGCCCGCCCTTACGTCGAAGGTGACATCGCGAATGATCGGTTTGCCCGAGATGACCTTTCTCACATGTTGAACCGACAGGATGACATCATTTGGCGCATGCGGGTATTCCGGCATCGGGTTCTCTCCTTGTAAGCGGCTTGTTCAATTCAGAGCTTGGTCGATCCGCTCCGCGATCCGGCCATACCCCATCTCATTCGGATGAAAATGATCGGAGGACAAATAGCGGGCGGCGTTGGATTCGAACAGGTCGTAGGTCGGGATGACGGTCGCGTTGCCGTCGAGCGCGGCCAGCTTCTGCGCATAGGCGTTCCACTCCGCGATCGTCTCGCTGATGCCCCGAGCCTCGGGTACGTCGTAGAACGGGTTGAAAAGGCCGACGTAGACGATTCTGGCGTACGGATTAATCCGTCTAAGCTTGCTAAACGTCGCCTCGAGCCGCGGCTTCGCCTCCGGAAGCTTGGCCTTGAGCCGTTCGGGCGATACGTCGCCTCCTTGGGCGATCGACCCTCCGGATTGGGCGATTCGGAACAAATCGTTGCCTCCGATCGTGAACAGGATAAGATCGGCTTGCATGACGGACGAAGCGTAACTTGGCTGCTCAAGCTGCTGGTTCAGCCGGGTTGCCGTAAGCCCGTTAATGGCCAGATTGCCCAGGAGCCGCACTTTTTTGCCGAGGGATTCGTTCAGCTTAACGATGGAATCGCGGACGTAGCCGTCTCCCGTCCGATCGCCCATGCCCCGGGTGAGGGAATCTCCGAGCGCGATGGCTTTGAGCTCCTGCTTGGCCGCCCAATCTCCTTGCGGAGGTCGAGCGGAAGCGGACGGTTCGGGGACCGCCATCCCATGCGAAGGGAACCAGGCATCCTTCAGAGACCAAACGAAGCCGGCGAGCATGAGGATGGCGCAGCCGAGCATCGTGAAGCCGAGGATCGGCCACAGCTTGGATGACGCTCTTCCGGGCGGGCGCGGGAGCGGATCGAATTCGGATTCCGTCTTGGAATCCTCCGCCAATTGAGTCACGGACCTCTAACCCCTTTGTCGTGAAATCGCGAATGCCCGCAGTTGGCCTTCGTGTCTATACAAGATACTCTTTCTTGTCGGGATTTTCAAATTTGGGAAAAGATGTGCGAAAATGCGTGATGGGGTACCCCGTCTTTGTGCGCGGAAGAAGTTGGGAACGAGAATTAAGGCTGCGTAAAGATAACGAATTTACCTGAGCGAAAGGGAGAAGCGGCATAGCCGCAACCGAGGCTTTATCAAACAAAACGCCCCAAAGTCATCAAAGATGACCTTGGAGCGGCCTTCCGGCGCCGTTATTCCCTTATGCCGATAAAAAACGGTATTGAGCGTCGATCAGGCTGCGGTAATGGCCGCCGAGCTTCATCAGCTGCTCGTGGTTGCCCTGTTCGATAATGACGCCGTGATCGAGCACGACGATCAGGTCGGCATGCCGAATCGTCGACAACCGGTGGGCGACGATGAAGGAGGTCCGATCCGCGAGCAGCGTGCGAAGGGCATCCTGGATGCGCAGCTCGGTCTCGGTATCGATGCTGGCGGTCGCCTCGTCCATGATGAGGATTCGGGGGTCGGCGAGCAACGCCCGCGCGAAGCTGAGCAATTGCCGCTGCCCCATCGACAGCGCGCTGCCCCGCTCCTGCACCTCCGTGTCGTAGCCGTTCGGCAGGTTCACGATGAACTCGTGCGCGCGCACCGAGCGGGCGGCGGCTTCTACCTCCGCGTCCGTCGCGTCGGGACGTCCGTAACGGATGTTGTCGCGGATCGTGCCCGAGAAAATGAACGTGTCCTGCATGACGATGCCGGTCTGGGTACGCAAATTGTCCAGCTTGATGTCGCGAACGTCGACGCCGTCGATCCTCACGCTTCCTTGGACCGTATCGTAGAACCGGCAAAGCAGGTTCACGATCGTGCTCTTGCCGGATCCGGTGTGCCCGACCAGGGCGACGGTCATGCCCGGCTCGATATGGAGGTTGATGCCGCGCAAAGCCGGACGATCCGGCTCGTAGCCGAATTCCACGTTGTCGAAGACAACCTCTCCTCTCGCGGCCGGCAGCTCGATCGCCCCTTCCTTTTCCGCCACGACGGGCTTCTCGTCCAAATACTCGAAGATCCTCTCCGCCGATGACATGGAGATCAGAAGCTGCGAATACATCTGTCCGAGACGCGTGATCGGTTCCCAGAAATAGCTGACGTACGTGATGAAGGCGACCAGGACGCCGACCGTCATCTCGTCCGAACGAATCAAGTGCGTTCCGTACAGAAGCAGAATGAGCGTGCCGGCGGCGGAAGTGATCTCGATGACGGGACCGAACAATTGGTTCAGCGCCGACGCGAAGTTCCACGACCGGATGTTGCTTCGGTTCATGCCGTCGAAGAAGCCGATGTTCTCGTTCTCTTGGGCGAAGGCTTGCGTGACGCGAATCCCCTGAATGCTCTCGTTAAGATGCGAGTTGATGCGGGACTGCTTGATGCGCACGGTCTGCCAGGCGAACCGGATCTTTTTGCGCAAGGAGGTCGACACGATGAACATCAGCGGCACGGTGATCATGACCGCCAGACCCAGTTTAAAGTTAAGCGTAAGCAGGATAATGATGATGCCGAAAAGCTGGGCGATATCGATGGCCGAGTTGACGACGCCGTTCGTGAACAGGTCCTGCAGCGAGTTGACGTCGTTCGTGACGCGAACGAGCACCGAGCCCGCGGGCCGCTTGTCGAAGAACCGGAAGCTCAGGCTCTGAATATGCTTAAACAACGTGTTGCGAAGATCGAAGATGACCTTCTGGCCGATCTCGTTCGTCTTCATGATCGTATAGCGCTGCGCCCACCAGCGTAGCAGGTACATGGCCAGCATGATGCCCATGATTCCGAACAAAAGCCCTTTGTCGCCGGCACCGTCCTCCGGGTTGATCGCCCGGTCGATCGCAAGGCTGATGAGGAACGGAATGGCCAGCTTCGTCAGCATCCCGAACACCATCATGACGAAGACGACGCGGTTCACGTCGCTCCGGTAAGGCTTGACGAAGGTGAACAGGCGGCCCATCTGCTTCCAGTTGAACGCCTTCTCGATCAGCTCGTCGTCTTGATACTGGAACTGGCGGCTCATCCCGACACCTTCCTCTCCTGCCCTCTTGCCGTCTCGAGCCCTTCCGGGCGGTCGGCGTATTGCGTGTTGTAGGTCTCCCGGTATAACCCGGGTTGTTTAATCAGCTGGTCATGCTTGCCTCGCTGCGCGACGCGCCCTCTGTCGAGAACGAGGATCTCGTCCGCTTGCCGTAGAGAAGAGATCCGGTGCGCGATAATAAAGGTCGTTCTGCCCTTCATCACCTGCCGCAACGATTGCTGGATCGCATGTTCGGTCTCCATGTCGAGCGCGCTGGTGGAGTCGTCGAGAATGAGAATTCGAGGCTTAAGCAGCAAGGCGCGGGCGATGGCGATTCTTTGCTTCTGGCCGCCCGACAGCCCCATGCCCCGCTCCCCGACGATCGTGTCGTAGCCGAGCGGCAGCTCCATGATAAAGTCGTGCGCCTGCGCCAGCTTGGCCGCCCAGGCGATCTCGTCGTCGCTTGCGTAGGCATTGCCGTAAGAGATGTTCTCCCGGATCGTCGTCGAGAACAGGAACGATTCCTGGAACACGATCGCCGATTGGCGGCGCAGCGTCGCCAGATCCAGGTCGCGGATATCGACGCCGTCCAAGGTGATCGAGCCGTCTCCGACGTCGTACGCCCGCAGCAGCAGCTGCACGACCGTCGATTTGCCGGAGCCCGTTCCTCCCAGCAGGCCGATAACCGACCCCGGCGGGGCGTCCAGGTTAAAGCCGAGCAAAGCGGAAGGCTGATGCTCGTGGTTCGGGTAGCGGAAGCTGACGTCGCAGAATTTGACGTGGCCGCGAATCCCCTCGTCGTCCAGCTCGATCGCATGCTCGTTGTTTTTCACTTGGATCGGTTTATTCAGCAGCTCGAGCAGTCTCTCTCCCGCCGCTTTGGATTGCGTGTAGTTGTTGATCTGGAAGCCGAGGTTCCAGAGGGGAGCGACGATCATGCCGAGCATCCCGTTCATGGAGACGAGCGAACCGAGCGTCAGATCGCGATTGATGACCATGATTCCGCCCACGAGGAGCAATAAGATAACGCTTGCATTGGCGATAAATTCGATGGCGGGAAAATATTTCGCCCAGACGGCGGCGAGCGTGAGATGATTGTCCCGGTAATTCTCGTTGCCTTCGCGGAATTTCTTCATCTCATGCTCTTCGCTCGGGAACGATTTGACGGTTCGCACGCCCATGATGTTCTCTTGAACGTTGACCGTCAGACGGCTGACCGCCGCCCGAATGGAGCGGAACACCGGATGAATGCCCAGCTCGAATTTGACCGCGACGTACCCGAGGATCGGAATGATCGCCATCGTCATGAGGGTCAGCCTCCAATCGATGGTCGCCATCATGATGAAGCCGAACAAGACCAGAAAACCGGTGTTCATGAGCTGAGCGAAGCCGAAGCCGATAAAGTTGCGAATTCCTTCGATATCGGCCGTCAAACGGGACATCAGGTCTCCCGTTCTCGCCGTGTCGTAGAAGGAGAACGACAGCTGCTGCAGCTTCTTGTAGCTGGCCTGCCGAAGCCGATAAGCAAGCCGATTGCCAAGTCTGCCCCCGCTAAAACCGTGAACGTACTGACTGCATGCCTTGAGGACGATAATTCCTACCGCGAGCAGCGCGAGGCCCGTTAAGCCTTCGTATTCGCCCGGGGTAATCATGTCGTCGATCAGCACGCGAAGAAGCAGCGGGTAGACGAGCCCCAGCGCCGTGGCGACGGCCAGGCCGAGAACGGAGCCCAGGAGAAACCCTTTGTCTTGCCAGAAAAACGTTTTCAAACCTCGAAAAACGTTCAAAACAGCCACTCCTCCTTGATGTCGGTTACGAGCGAAGTTTAACAGGATACGCCTCCCCCTTCAAACGGCATAGGGATGGATATGGGAGCCTTAGAAGGAAGGAGCTTCCTTGAGGACCATGGATGCCGGAGTATTCTCCCGAATGATTGGATATCCTCCCTTACTTCCCGAACTGTATTTCCAATATGGCGCAAAAGGACGCAAATCAAAGAAAAGGCCTTCCTCCATCGAATAAACGATGGAAAAAGGCCGAATATCAGGAATAAACGTCAATTGGCATTCCGGTTCGCCTATGAATCATTTTCATGCGCATTTGGGGTACCGGAGGCGGACAATCGAATCTTCCTCCACTGCTCCTGAAGAGCAGCCAGCTTAAGCTCGTCTCCCGCTTCTCCGAGCGTCTCCTCCAGTCCTTGCGCGAACGCCGTCAGCTCGCTGGCCAGGCCTTCCGCCGCGCGCGCCGAATCCGCGCGGAACGCCTCTCCGGTCGCTTCGCTCCACTGCCGTTTCACTTGCTCCAGCCAGCGATCCGCTTCGCGGAACAGCTCGGCTTCGAGCTCATCCCGAAGCGCGGCCTTCGCATTCTTCTCGAAGAAATGCTTCGGACTGCGGAAGGCGTTCCATAACCGCTTCGCGTCCACGTTCAGAGCCGTCGGGAACGGTTCCCCGAGCGGGAGCTCCAGCTTGGACCTCGCGGGGGCTTCGGGGACGAAGCCGTCCAGTGCAGCTTCCGCCGCTTCCTCGCTTATCCTTGCGGATACGAGCTTGTGAAGGGCATTCTCCATCCGCAAACCCGCCGAACGAAGCTCCTGCAGCAAGTCCTCTCCTACGCTTCGCTGAAGATCCGCCCAGCAGGCCGGAAGGAGCTTCTTCAGGTCCCTGCCGTCATCCTGCAGGACCGAAGGATGAAAGGCGGCCATGAAGTGCTCGTTGAAGCGGTACTTCACCCGCTGCCTCGAATGATATAGCTGGTCGCCCATCTCTTGCAGAATCGGCTGGACGGCCGCATCGTTCTTCGAAGATTCCATGCGGGAACGAAGCTGCCGCGCCTCCTCCAGCATCCGCTGCTTGCGCGCTTCTCTAGTGGCCGTGTCCTCGTTGGCGGATTCCAATAGCTTGGAGAGCAGGCCGTCGATGCGCTCCAGCTCCTTCTGGGCGCTCGCTACGGCAAGTCCCCCCAGCTCCTCCTCGGAGAAGTGGCGGAACGCCTTCTCGAAGGCGGCTAGGCCCGACGACTGAAGCGCGGCCGGCGAACGCTCCCGCTTCGCCTTCAGCCCGTTCAGGCTCGAGACCGGATACAGCCTCGGCTTGCGGATGCCGTGCTTCAGCAATTGCGTTTCGACGTGCCGGGCGACGGAATCCAATTCCTCTTGCGAGGAAGCCAAGTCGGCGGCGTTGATGATAAAGAACATTTTATCCAGCTCGAAGACGTCCTTGACGCTGCCGAGCTGATGGAGGAAGCTGCGGTCCGCTTCCGTAAAGGCATGGTTGTAATAGGTCACGAACAGAACCGCGTCCGCGTCCTTGATGTATTGGAAGGCGACGCCGGTATGCCGGGCGTTGATCGAATCCGCTCCCGGCGTATCCACGAGCACCGCTCCGCTTCTCGTGAGCGGAGAGTCGATATGCAGGTCCGCGGAGGCGACGAAGCACGAGGCCTCCTCCTCCGCGACGAAGCGGCGGTACTCCTCCTCTTCCGCCTTCAGCTCGAGGCCCAGCTTCCCCCCGTACCGGCTCCAGCCGGATTCGGCGGCCCGAAGGAACGCGAGGTGCGGCCTCCCCTTCGGATGGAGCTCATCCGGCGACATCCGCGCAGCCAGCTTCAGCAGCGCAGCGATATCGTCTCCCGCTTTGGCGATCTCTTCCGACCCGATACCGACGCGGCCCAGGGAATGGGCGACATCTTCTTGCATCGCTTCCGCCGTCTTCATCCGGATCAGCGCCGTCCCGTGCGGGTAGCCTTCGCTTGGAGGTACGATCCGATTGATCGTCGCCGTCGTCGGGTTCGGCGAAACGGGCAGCGCGGGCATGCCGACCAGCGCGTTGGCGAACGAGGATTTGCCCGCGCTGAACGCGCCGAACAGGGCGATCGTGAAGCGGTTGTCCCGGAATCGTTCCGCTTTGGCCTTCAATCCTTCCGCTTGCTTCATAAGCGTCGGGAACGGCGCGAGCAAGCCCGCGGCCTGCTCCAGAAGCTCTGCCGCCCCTTGTTGGGCTCCGATGTACGCCGTCTCCGCTTCGTCTTGAGCCGGCGAGGCCGCCGCGGCCCCCGTGTCCTCGGACTGGGCTTCAACGGAGCCCGGTGCCTCCGCGGCCCGCATCCAGTCCGCATGCCGGTCCATCTGTTCTCCGCCCAGCTCGTGCACGGCCGGCAGCGCCGTCCCGGCAACGCCCGGCGCTTCCGGGAGCAAGTTGAGGAGCCGACGCTCGGCCTGCAGCTCCTCCTCTTCCAGCGCGGCCAACTGCGCCGCCGCCTCTTCGCCGGACGACAATTCGCGAAGCTCGGCGGTTAGCCGCTTACGCGTCTCTTCCCGCGCAGGCTTCCGCAGCTCGTCGAGCTCGGAAGCGAGACGCAGAGCTTCTTTTCTCACCTGGGCCTTCAGCGACGAGCTGAGCTCGGAAGAGAAATGAAGCGTCGCCTGGCCGTCCGCGCTGGCGCCGGGCTTCACTTGCGAGCGGATCCACTCCGCCGTTACGTCGGGAAGCAGCTTCTCGAGCTGGGCCTCCAGAGCTTCTCCGTCTTGGCCGATCTCCTTCGCGTCCTGCCGAAGAAGCTCGGCCACGTGCCCGTGCACGTTCGCCGCCAGTTGCCCGTTCAGGTCGCGAACGAGCTCCCGGAGCCTGCGCTCTCGCTCCGCCTCGGTCTTGGCGGCGCCCCCGAACCAGCCTCCGGCTTTAAAGCCGCTCTGCAGGCTCTCCAGCACCTCTCTCGCGCGTTCGCGCGTCTCCGCGGGAGTGAGGCTCGCATTGCTCAGCAGACGATCGAGCCGGTCGCGGAACAGCAGCAGCCGGTTCTCGCCCTCGTTCTCCAGCTCCTCGAGCCGCTTCTCCAGCTCTTGCCGGGCTTCGGCCAGGCGAGCGATCTCGTCCAAGCCTCCGGCCTGCTCCGCCAGGCGGTCCCGCTGCTGCGAATGTCCTTGCTTCAAGTGCTCGCGGAACTGCTCGGCGAGATACACCGCCGAGCGTCTTGCGCTGCGGAGCATAAGCGGCTCTCTAAGCGGCTTCAGGCCTTCGATGACGCTATTCAGCTCTTCCCATTGCGAGAGAGGATGCTCGGGCACCCGAAGCGACAAGAAGAGAATGCCGGCGGGCTCGATCCGCCAATTGCCCATCGCCTGTCGAAGACCTTCGCGGAAGGCGGAGAAGCTGACCTCCTCCTCCCTGTGCTTGTCGATCATGTTCACGATGAGATAGGTCGGTTTGCCCCAACGATGGAGCGTTCGCATAAAACGGAAGTTGACCTCGGAGAGAACATGATTGTAGTCGCTGACGAAGAAGACGACGTCGGCGAGATGAAGCGCCGATTCCGTAGCGGCCCGGTGGGCGCCGTCGGTCGAGTCCACCCCCGGCGTATCCACGAGCGCCAATCCGCCGCGCAGCAGAGGGACCGGATAGGTCACGTCGATCGAAGCGACCCCTTCTCCGTCGATGGCCAGATCGTTCAAGCGCTCGACGGGCAGGTTCGGCGTCTCGGCAATCCGGCCGTCCTTCGACCGGAATAATACGTGGGCGCCGGGCTCTCCGTCCCTGACGGTGACGACGTTCGCCGTCGTCGGAATCGGCGACGAAGGCAGCAATTGCGCGCCCATCAGCGCGTTGACCAGCGTGGATTTGCCGGCGGAGAAGTGTCCGCAGAAGGCGATGGTCAACAGCCCTCTGTCCAGCTTGTCGGCGAGTTCGCCGAATTTGTCCCGCTGAATCTCGTCTCCGGCCGCGCCCGCCTGCTCTCCCATTCGGCGAAGCGCGTCCCCGTAAGTCGATAATTCTATCCACTGCGTATCCGTTCCCTGTCGTGTCATTCCCATTTCCCTTCCCCTATAAAGAAGCGTCCGAAGACGCTTGATCCTTTAGATTCTCGGCCTTGTTCTTGCTGCCGGCGGAGACGGTCTTCGGCTTCGCCTTTCCGCTATCCTTGGCTGTCTTGCCTGCTTTGACCTCTTTGCCGTTCTTTCGTGCCGGAGCCGGCTTCAGCGCGGCCTTCATCCGTTTCTTGCCCTCCGGGCAAACGTCCAGAAGCGGACAGAGATCGCACCCAGGATTCTGCGCCTTGCAATGATATCGGCCGAAAAAAATAAGCCGATGGTGCGTAATCGTCCATTCTTCGCGGGGGACGAGCTTCATGAGCCTCTTCTCCACTTCGAGGACGCTGTCGTCCGCCTTCGCGATGCCAAGCCGTTTAGAGACGCGCTCGACGTGGGTGTCCACGGCGATGGCGGGCACGTCGAACGCGTTGGACACGACGACGTTGGCCGTTTTGCGGCCGACGCCCGGCAGCTCCGTCAGTGCCGAATGCTCTCGCGGCACCTCGCCGTCGTAGCGGTCGATCAGGATTCGGCTCAGCTTCTGAATATTGGCCGCTTTGTTGCGGAACAGGCCGATCCGGCGAATGTCGTTCTCCAGCTCTTCCAGCGGGACGGCCAAATAATCCTCCGGCTTGCGATATTTCTCGAACAGAGCGGCCGTTACCTTGTTAACGGTCTCGTCCGTACATTGAGCCGACAGCAACACCGCTATCGTCAGCTCGAACGGATTGCGATGATTCAGCTCGCAATGCGCGTCCGGGAACATCTCGGCGATCGTATCCAGTATATGCCTCATTTTCACGGCGTTCATTCGATTGCTCCACTCTCTCTATCAGAAAGGAATATAAAAGACGAATTTACCTACCAAGTGTACCGAATCTTTGAACGAGCGGCAACACCCCGGGAAGAAGAAAAGACTGTCTCCGAAGCCCGAAGGAGCTACGAAGACAGTCTCTAATTCATGGAAACGATTAAGCTTTCACGATCTCGACCGCTTTGCCGCGCAGGACGTAGACCGTTACGGAATTCCCGTTCGTCAAGCTGGTGAGAGCAAGCGTCGTATCTCCCGTGTGAATATAAGCCGTAGAGCTGACGGACACGCTGTCGTCGGCGTTCGTGCCGGACTTGAGGAAATGAAGCGTTCCCGTCTTCGCGTCCGCGTACCAGACCGACTTCGTGACCGGAGCGATGACGGTGACGACCGTCTGCCCGAGCTCGTTCGCGCGCACTTCCACCCGGTCTTCCGCTTGAACGGAAGCCAGCGAACCGGTCGTCGTTCCGTTCTTCGTCACGATGACGTTGGCGCCCGCGTTCAATGTCGTCGAGGCTCCGCCGAACGGCACGACCGCGATCGTTCCCGCGCCGGCATCTACGGCAGCGACTTTGCCGAGGGTAATGCGTACCTTCGTCACCGATTTGAGCGTGTTGCCCAGTACGGACACGTTAATCGTACCGCCTGCCGTCATCGCGCCGATAGTCGTGGCGGCTCCGTTCTCGTCATATAAGGCGACCGAGGAATCGAGCGTCCAAGTCGTCGCGACTCCCGTCGTCACGTTCTTCGCCGTCAGCTTGTTCGCGGTCGCGTCGACCGACACGACTTCGAGCTGCGCCTTCTTCGCTACTTGAACGGAGACGACATTGTTCTGATCGCCGGACAGATAGGCGGTAACGACGTCTCCTACCGCGATACTCGAGTAAGTCGCGTTAGTCGTGCCGAAAATTTCGACCGCCGGAGAACCATAGGTCAGCGATTGGGTCGTACCGTCGGAGAGCTTAAGGGTCAGAACACGGGCGGTCGTATCGTTGGTGACGACGGTGCCGCTATACTTCGATACGAAGGAGATAAAGTACAGGACTCCTTCCGAATGCCCAATGTCTACCTTGCGGCCCTTGACGAAATAGTATTGGGCGTTCGCCTTGGTGATCGAAGTGCCGTTGTAATCGTAACGAGTGCTGTCGTTGATCTTGTATGCGTCCGTGTTGCCGTTCGCATCCTTGATGACCACGATGCCGTCATCCGCGACGTAGGAAGAGATCACTCCGCCCGTTAGCGTTTGGATCGAGCGATCCGAGACTTGAATGCCGGTCACGACGCCGGCGTCGTTCAGCGTTAACTGAACGTGATCTCCCTTGAACAGATGGCCGAGAGTCGCGTCCGCCACGCCGGCGATCGAGACGGTTACGTTCTTGTCGTAGAACTTGGCTTTAATGTCGCTCGAATTCGGCGCCGTCGTATACTGGATCGTCATCTCGGTCGTATCCGCCTTGAAGAAGTATCCGGTAACGGCTTCCGATGGAGCCTTCGTAATGACGATCTCCGCGAATTGCCCGTTGACGACCTTGTACGAGATGGAGGAACCGGCCTTGAGCTCGGTTTTGTTGACGTATTGGCCATCCTTCTGGATCGTTGCCGTAGCCGCGATATTCCTCGACTCCGCAACGCCGGTGGCGTCGTCCTTGACCATCAGGGTGCCGAGAGCCGAATCGTAGCTTACGATCGATCCGTTGCCGGTTTTGTTGACGGTCGACGTCGTCAGGGCGACGGCCAGGATTTTCTGGGAAGAGCTGAAATTATCGATGATCAGCTTCACTTTCGCATTGGAAGGAATGTCGGTCAGGGCGATCGCGTTCCCTTCCGAATCCGTGACGGATGGCGCGTTCGCGGCATCGAACGAATAAGAGGCTACCTCTTCCCCTTCAAGAAGGGAAATAAGGCTCTTGCTCGAATTGACGACAACAAGCTCGCCTTCGACCGTCTTCACCTGAGCCGTGTCGTCCAATTGCTCGGCGTAAGCGGCCGCGCCGTCTCCGGTGCTAATAACGAGCGCTTTGCCGTATGGCTTCAAGCCGTCGATAGTCAGCAGCTTCTCGCTGTCTGCACGGGAGAACAGGGTGCTATCCGTAACGGCATAGTTCGTAATCGTTCCGTCGGAATGCAGCATCTTGAGCTGAGACGGACTGACCTGAAGCCAGATTCCGGTCGTTTGTCCCGAGAAAGAAGTCGAGATGGTCGACTCCGCGCGGCTGAACAAGGTCGCCGCGGACGCGCGGGTAAGCGTCCCCTTCGGATCGAACTTGTTGCCGTCGATGCCTTTGACGAGGCTGTTGCTTACCGCTACGTTGACGTAGCCGAGGTAATCCGAGCCGATCGAGGTATTGTCCGCGAAGGAGGTCGCCGAAGAGGCGGCGGCCGTCGCGTCCGCTTCCTTGCCGATCGCGCGAACGAGCAGCCTCGACACCCATTCGCGGGTGGCCGGACTGCTTCCCCATGCCTTGCCGGACTCCTTATTCGCCAGCTCGAACTCTTCCGTCATGTTCAACAGCTTCTGCTTAAAAGCAAAGTTGACGTAGGACTTGAAGTAATTGTCTACCGAGAAGGTGTCCGGGAACGCGACGACGGCGCTCGAGTCCACTTTGTCCTCCATTCCCATGAAGCGAATGGCGATGACGACCGCTTCCTGGCGGCTTAAAGACTTATTGGGCGAATACAATCCTTTATCGTCGCCTTTGACTAAGCCCTGCAGGGCAAGCTTGGCGATGTGCTTCTCCGCCCAATGCCCCGCCGCCACGTCGGAGAAGGGGGTCGTCGCCGCAGAAGCGCGAGGGGCATGGAACGCCACCCCCGTCCACACCAATGTCAATATCACGATCAAGCCGATCCATGACTTACCTCGCAACGCTATCGCCATATCTCTATCTCTCCTCTATTCGATTGTTTTGCTTAAGCAATAACGCGGCCAGCCGCTTAAACGCCGAAGAAGCTTATACGAATTCCGAATGATTGCCAGCAATCTTCTATTCCAACTTCAAATACTTCTTGATGGCGGTGGCCAATCCTTGGGCGACATTGCTCTGGAACGTCTCCAGGTACATCACGCTCTCGTCTCCCGAATTCGATAGATAACCGGCTTCGAACAGAACCGCCGGCATCGTCGTCTCGCGGGTGACCGCAAGGCTCTTCTGGATGACTCCCCTGTCCTTGAGGCCGGTCGTCGGCGTCGCGTAGGTATGCACGGCTTTGGCGAAGGCAAGGCTGGCATCCCGAGTGTAGTACACCTCGGTACCCGTTACCGTGTTCTTCGTGTTGCTGTTGCCGTGCACCGACAGGAAGAGATCGGCCTTGATGGAATTGGCCAGATTGTAGCGATCGGCCAACGACGGATATGTATCTCCCGAACGGGTAAGGACGAGATTGAACCGGGAATCCGCGGCCAGGATGGCTTGAAGCTTCAGGATGACCGCCAGATTGAAATCCTTCTCCCGCTTGCCCGTAATGCTGAGCGCGCCCGGGTCCGAACCGCCGTGTCCCGCGTCGAGGACTATCGTATAAGTTCCGCTAGGAGGCTCGTCCGCCGGCACCGTGCTCGGATCCACCAGCTTGATCGTCAGCGTCCTGAGCGAAGCGTCGTTAACGATCTCGTAGCTCCACTTCTGATTCAGATCCAGCACGAATCGAAGCGTCTTCGGATTATCCGAGAACAGGGAGTATCGAACCTTCGTTAGCGCGACGTGATCCGCGACGGCCAGCTCTCCGAGCGGCTTCACGACCGAGTTCCCGTCCGTTGCCAGCGCCGGCTGGAAGTCCGTCGCGAAATCGGCCGAAGGAAGGTCGATGACGATACGGTCGGGTCCGGTAAGCACGGAAGCCTTCGGGATCAAGAAGCCGTCGCTGTACTTGATAACGATCGAATCGTTCTCGTAGCTGACGGAATGAACCGAAGTAACCGAAGTCGAGGGATTCGTCACTTCTCCGCCGTTCTCCGTTCCTCCGCCTTCCGGCAAGCTCGGATCGGCGCCGCCTCCATCGGACGGATTGCCCGAATCTCCGGAACCGCTGTCGCCGCCGGAGCCGTTGCTGCCGGAGCCGCTTTCGTTTCCGGTGTCCGAGCCGTTCGAATTGTTGCTGTACAAGAACACCGACTTGTTCGTGTTATCCCAGTACACTTGAAGGCCTAAAGCCTCGCCTACGAATCGGAGCGGAATGAGCGTGGTGTTCGATCTCGCGGTTGGAGCCGCTTGCAAGGCAACCAGCTTGCCGTCTACGGAAGCCGATTTCTTGTCGAGCACCATCTCTACCTTAGAGCTTCCGCTCGTAACCGTCACCTGCTTCTTGCTGCTGTCGTAATCGACTTTGTAGCCCAGGTTTTCCCCGACGATCCTAATGGGCACCATCGTGAAGCTGCCGATCAAGGTCGGAGGTTCAACGGGATTCAAAATTTTGCCGTTCAACACAAGCTTCGGAGCAACCGTCTCGGCAGAGGCGGTTCCGCAAGCCATGAACAGCATGACGGCGACGACAAACAACAGGGACGTCCACTTCTTCATGCTTCACCTCGGTGTCTAAAGTTCTAAAATGTGCAATCATGCCGATGGGGTACCCACCCAGCTTGTCCATGAAACATTAGACGTCCGATTTCGCCAAAAGTTGCGACCAAACGAGGAAAAAAAGACCCTAGCTCCCGAAAAATGCCGTATCGGAAACCAGGGTCTTGCATGCTGTCGTTTATCCGAGCTTACGGCGTCTTGCGCCCTTGCTCTCGGTTTAGAATCGGTTCGCCAGTCGAGCTTCGTTCTTCGCTTCGTATGCCGCGATCAGATCGCTGTGCTGAAGGGTCAGGCCGATATCGTCCAGGCCAAGCAGCAGGAATTGGCGGCGATGCTCGTCGAGATCGAAGTGGATCGTCAGATCCGCGCCGTCCGTGATGACCTTGTTCTCGAGGTCGACGGTCAGCTTGTAGCCGACGTTCGCGTTCGTGCGTTGGAACAGGTCTTCGACTTGCTCCTCGCTGAGCTTGATCGGCAGGATGCCGTTCTTGAAGCAGTTGTTGTAGAAAATGTCCGCGAACGACGGAGCGATGACGACGCGGAAGCCGTAGTCCAGAATCGCCCAAGGAGCGTGCTCGCGGGAGGAGCCGCAGCCGAAGTTCGCGCGGGAAATCAGGATGCTCGAGCCTTGATAGCGTTCTTGGTTCAGGCTGAACTCGGGAATGACGTTCCCTTGTTCGTCCCAACGCCATTCGAAGAACAGGAATTGGCCGAAGCCGCTGCGCTCGATGCGCTTCAGGAATTGCTTAGGAATGATAGCGTCGGTGTCGACGTTCACGCGGTCGACCGGCGTGACGATGCCCGTAAGTTGTTTGAATGCTTCCATGGTTTCGAATCTCCCTTCTTATGCCGTTACTTCGGAACGGAATTCCCAGTTGCGAACGTCGGTAAATCGGCCCGTGACCGCTGCCGCAGCAGCCATCTCGGGAGAAACCAGGTGCGTACGTCCGCCGCGTCCTTGACGACCTTCGAAGTTGCGGTTCGAAGTGGATGCGCAGCGTTGGCCCGGCTTCAGAACGTCCGGATTCATCGCAAGGCACATCGAGCAGCCCGCTTCGCGCCATTCGAAGCCCGCGGCGGTGAAGATCTTGTCCAGGCCTTCCTTCTCGGCTTGAAGCTTAACGCGGCCGGAGCCGGGAACGACGATAGCCGTGACGTTCGGGCTTACCTTATGGCCTTGGGCGACCTTGGCAGCCGCGCGCAGGTCTTCGATGCGGCCGTTCGTGCAGGAGCCGATGAAGACGTAGTCGATCGGAATCTCGGACATCGGAGTGCCCGGCTTCAGATCCATGTATTCAAGCGCCTTCTCGGCGGCTTTGCGTTCGTTCTCCGTCGGCAGCTGCTCCGGATAAGGAACCGTGGACGAGATGCCCGTGCCCATGCCCGGGCTCGTGCCCCAAGTGACTTGCGGAACGAGCTCTTCGACGTTCAGCTCGACGACCTTGTCGTATACGGCGCCTTCATCGGAAGCCAGAGCCTTCCATTGCTCGACCGCGCGATCGAAGTCCTCGCCTTGCGGAGCGTATTCGCGGCCGCGAAGGTAGTTGAACGTCGTCTCGTCCGGAGCGATCAGGCCGGCGCGGGCGCCGCCTTCGATGGACATGTTGCAGACGGTCATGCGCTCTTCCATCGACAGATCGCGGATCGCTTGGCCCGTGTACTCGATAACGTAGCCGGTAGCGAAGTCCGTGCCGTACTTGGCGATCAGGCCGAGGATCAAGTCCTTCGCGGTGATGCCCGCCGGGCGCTTGCCGACGAAGCGGACTTCCATCGTCTTCGCTTTCGCTTGCTGCAAGCATTGCGTAGCCAGAACGTGCTCGACTTCGCTCGTGCCGATACCGAACGCCAGAGCGCCGAACGCGCCGTGCGTCGAAGTGTGGCTGTCGCCGCAAACGATCGTCTTGCCCGGGTGGGTCAGGCCGAGCTCAGGTCCCATAACGTGAACGACGCCTTGGTCGATCGTGTTCAGGTCGTACAGCTTGACGCCGAATTCCTTACAGTTGTTAGTCAGCGTGTCGACCTGCTGCTTGGAGATCGGGTCGGCGATATTGAAGCGGTCCTGCGTCGGTACGTTGTGGTCCATCGTCGCGAAGGTCAGGTCCGGACGACGCACTTTGCGGTTCGTCATGCGAAGGCCTTCGAACGCTTGCGGAGAAGTAACCTCGTGAACCAGGTGCAGGTCGATGTACAGAATGCTCGGCTTGCCAGCTTCCGAATGAATCTCGTGATTGTTCCAAATTTTCTCGAACATCGTCTTTTTGCTCATTGTTCATTCACCCCGTATGAATTGTTCATCTCTGCGAAACCGATCCGACGGCGAAGAGCTGATGGAGCGTCCAGCGTCCTCCCGTTCCGCCTCGGCCTTACCGGACTAAGAAGCGGCAGATTCAGTTCTCTTAATGATCATGCCTCTACTATACCATCGCTCCGTTCATTGCTCCAAGATATAATATCTATAACGATTATAGGTTCAACCTATCTCCGAAGCGTTCTTTTTGCGCCCAAATGCTTGTCCTGTGCGGAATTGTACGACCGCTAGTTCTTATCCGTAAACATAAATTGGATTAGAATGTGGCCAAGTCGTGAACGAATCGGTCATAGTTTTGTCTATAAGAAGGACGATTGCGCTGCTTATTATTCGGGGGATATGTTACTCGCTCACGCGTTACATCGAATGTGGTGCACCCAGTGCCCCTCTTTCGACCATTCCCCGCCAATTCCATGAATGTAGTGCACCCAGACCAAATACGCTCGAAAAACGAAGCACCTACGAGTGGGGAACAGTTACCAATAGTGACCTCAAAGTAACTTTTGCGGGGTTGCGGGGTTGCGGGGTTCACAGAGACTCGCATGGTTCGAGTTTCGTCGTTAGGGACGGGCGGTATCGGGAAATGAAGTTAACCTACGACTACTCCTTCAATCAAACTATAACCCCTCCCCATCTTATAGTTTCATGCTATAATAGTCCCATCAAATGCGGTCCGCCAACAGCCTCGCCATTCACCCTATCAACTTATCGTCCCAATCGTCATGAGCTTGGGAGCCTGATATCGAAATAGAAAGGAGCCCTTAATATGGAGCTGCGCCTTCTTCAATACGTCATTCAGATCGCCGCCGAGCGCAACTTCTCCCGGGCTGCCGAGAAGCTGCATATCGCCCAGCCCTCCCTGAGCCAGCAGCTATCTAAGCTCGAGAAGGAGCTCGGCATTCTGCTGTTCAAGCGGAGCACCAACTCCGTCGAGCTCACCTATGCCGGGTCTATATTCGTAGAGAAAGCGAAGCAGATCGTCGATATGACCGAGCAGCTGCGCCAAGAGATGGAAGATATCGCCGACCTGCGCAAAGGCCGCATCATCGTCGGGAGCCTGCCGATTACCGGCGCCCACGTTCTCCCCGACGTGCTGACCGCTTTCCGTCTCACGCATCCCAATATCGAGATCGCCTTGGTCGAGGAGACGACGATTCAGCTGGAGCAACTAACCGCCAGCGGCGGCACCGACGTCAGCCTGCTCTCCCTGCCGGTCATCGAGCCCTCGCTCACTTACGAGCCGATCATCGAGGAAGAACTATATTTGGCGGTGCCTCCCGATCATCCCCTGGCCCTGTCCGGCTCCAAGGAGCCGATCGATCTGGCCGACATGAAGGACGAGCCCTTCGTTCTGCTCAAGCGGGGACAGGGCTTCCGGGCGATCGCCTACGACCTGTGCCAGCAAGCGGGGTTCGCCCCGCGGGTCGTGTTCGAGAGCAGCAACATCGAGACGGTTCAGTCGCTGGTCGCCGCCGGCATGGGCATCGGCTTCGTGCCGCACATGGTCGCGAGAAGCGGACTGGGAAGCAGCCACACCCCCGTCTACATCCGCATGAAGAACAGGCCGACCCGCACGCTCGTCATCGCCTACCGCAAAGGTCGCTACCTGTCCAATGCCGCGGAAGCGTTCATCGATATTTTCCGCAAGACGATGCAAGCTCTCAATAAGCAACCGCCCGACAAATCCAAGGATTAATCCATAGAACGCTTGAGGAAAATAAAGCAGGAGGATTGCGCGGCAGCGGCGGAGGAACGGTTATTCGTACAAGCTCGGCCGGCGGTCGGCGAACACCGGAATCCGTCCGCGAACTTCGTCCGCGAGGTCGAGGTCGATCTCGGCGGTGAGGATCGTCTCCTCTTCTCCCGCTTCGGCGACGATCTCTCCCCATGGATCGATTACCATCGAATGGCCGAAGAAATGGGTCGTTCCGCTTATGCCCGTGCGATTGCACGCCACGACGTACATCTGGTTCTCGATCGCTCTCGCTTGAAGAAGCGTTCTCCAGTGGTGCAGGCGGGGATGCGGCCATTCCGCCGGAACGAACAGCACCTTGGCTCCCTCGAGAGCAAGCTTCCGGGCAAGCTCCGGAAAACGGATGTCGTAGCAGATCATGACGCCGGCCGGATAGCCTTCCAGCTCGAACCGTCCGGGCTTCTCTCCCGCTTCGAGGTGCAGATGCTCGTCCATGAGCTTGAAGAGATGGATCTTCGAGTATTCGGCGATCTCCTCGCCTTGCCGGTCAAAGCCGTAGACCGTATTCGTCACCTTGGAAGCCCGGCCGTCGTTCCCCTCGCGGAGTTCCGCGATCGAGCCCGCGACGATGTTGACCCCGTGGCGCTTCGCGAACTCGGAGACGAAGGAACGGGTGCGGGCGCCCGCCGGATCCGCCAGCTCGCGAATTCGGTCGAGCGCGTAGCCCGTGTTCCACATCTCGGGCACGAGAATGACGTCCGGCTTCGGCGAGGCGGCCACGGCTTCCGTCAGCCGCTGCTCCAGCCGGGCGAAGTTTGGCTCCGGGTGACCGGCGTCTATATGCATTTGAATGAGCGCTAAGCGCAAAAGGTTTGGCATGGGACAAGCTCTCCTTCGGATTCATGGCGGCTGCGCCGCTCTTTTCCCCATCGTACCTTATTTAAGGGGAAGGCGACAAGATAACGTATTCCGTCTTATCCGATTGATATTCAAAGCCGCCTTGTGCTACATTCATTTTATCCGTTTCCTACTCTATGGATTGAAAGCTGAGTGACGAACTAATCATGACGATTCGAATCGAACCGGCGCACCGTCTGACGACGCTGCCCGAGCAATTCTTCGCGGCTCTCGTCGGCAGAGCCAACGCCCGGGCGGCAACCGGCCGGGACGTGATCAATCTGGGGCAAGGCAACCCGGACCTTCCGACTCCCCGGCACATCGTGGAGAAGCTGAAGCAAGCCGCGGACAATCCTCTGTATCATAAATACCCTCCTTTCCGAGGTTTTCGCTTCCTCAAGGAAGCCGTAGCCAAGCGATATAAGGAAGATTATAACGTCGATCTGGATCCGGATACCGAGGTCGCCGTCCTGTTCGGAGGCAAAACGGGCCTCGTCGAGATCAGCCAGTGCCTGTTGAATCCCGGAGACGTCTGCCTCGTCCCCGATCCGGGCTACCCGGATTATTGGTCCGGCGTCGCTTTGGCGGAAGCGGAGATGGCGTCCATGCCGCTCCTCGAGAGCAACGGCTTCCTGCCCGATTACGAGGCGATTCCCGCTTCCAAGCTGGAACGGGCTAAGCTGATGTTCCTGAACTACCCGAACAATCCGACGTCGGCGGTCGCCAATCGTTCCTTCTATGAAGAAACCGTCCGCTTCGCGGAGAGAAACAACGTCGTCGTCGCCAGCGACTTCGCCTACGGCGCCATCGGCTTCGAAGGCAAGCGGCCGGTCAGCTTCCTGGAGACGCCCGGCGCGAAGGACGTCGGCATCGAGTTCTACACGCTCTCCAAATCCTATAACATGGCCGGATGGCGGGTAGGGTTCGCGCTGGGCAACAAGCAGATCGTCGAGATGCTCAATCTGATCCAGGACCATTATTATTGCAGCCTGTTCGGCGGCATCCAGGAAGCCGCGGCCGAAGCGCTCTCGGGACCTCAGGATTCGGTGGCCGAGCTTGTCCGCACGTACGAAAGCCGCCGCGACGCCCTATATGAAGGATTCTCTTCGATCGGCTGGCAGGCGCCGAAGCCGGCGGGGTCTTTCTTCTGCTGGCTGCCCGTCCCCGCCGGATATTCCTCGGCGGGCTTCGCGGACAAGCTGCTGGAGGAAGCGGACATCGTCGTCGCTCCGGGCAACGGCTTCGGGGAGCATGGAGAAGGCTACGTTCGGCTGGGTCTCCTCGCTCCCGAGCAGCGCTTGCGCGAGGCGGCGGAGCGGATCGGAAGGCTGAATCTGTTCCGTTGATTCGCCGCCCCTTAAGGCCTTCCTTCCTTTACAAGGCTTGCGGCGCATGGTATTCTTAGCATTAATATGAAGCCGTTCGGAGCAAGAGCGGCTCCCGATCCAAACGCAATGAAGGGGAACGAAGCGGACCCGGCTCGCCCAGAGATCGAATTCCTTGGCTGGAAGAATTCGACGAATCCGACCGCTTCTCCCGCCCCCGAGCGGCCGGCGACGAGCCGGACAGATCCTGCTGTTACCAGGAATTCAAGAGGATGCCGATCCCCATCGCGGGGAGTACGTCGGCATCAATGAAGGTGGTACCGCGGAAGGAAACTTTCGTCCTTTGTTTGAGGACGAGAGTTTTTTTGCGTTTCGCGCGCTTTTCCCCTGCCCCTATCACCAGCATATGAGAGGAACGTGGCAACAATGGCTCGACGAATCGTCGTCAAAATAGGAAGCAGCTCTCTCACCTCCGAAGAAGGCGGCCTAAGCCGCGATCGGGTTCGCTTCTTCGCATCGGAGATCGCCCATCTTCAGCAGCTGGGGCTCGAGGTTCTGCTCGTGACGAGCGGAGCGGTAGCGGCCGGCTTCAAGAAGATCGGCTACGCTTCCCGTCCCAAGCTCGTCTACGAGAAGCAAGCCGCGGCCGCGGTTGGCCAGGCGCTGCTCATGGAAGCCTATCAGGAGGCTTTCTCCGCGCACGGCATCCCGGCCGCCCAAATCCTGCTCACCCGGCCGGACTTCAGCAACCGCTCCCGCTCGCAGAACGCGCAGCGAACGATCGAGGAGCTGCTGAGGCTTAAGGTCGTCCCGGTCATCAACGAGAACGACACGGTCGCCATCGACGAGCTGAAATTCAGCGAGAACGATACGCTGTCCGCTCTCGTCGCCGCATTGGTCAAAGCCGACGAGCTCTACGTGCTGACCGACATCGAGGGCTTGTACACCGCCGACCCGCGCAAGGATCCTGACGCGAAGCGGATCGACCGCATCGAGGTCATCTCCGACGAGCTGTACCGAATCGCGGGAGGCGCCGGCTCCTCCGTCGGAACGGGAGGCATGCGCTCCAAGATCGAAGCGGCCCGGATCGCGATGGGCGGCGGGGTGTCCACCTTCATCGGCCGGGTGACGGAGCCGGGCGACCTACTGAAGGCTGCGGAAGGCAGCGGACGGGGCACGTACTTCACGACCTCTCTTCACTCGCTTCCCGCGAAGAAGAAATGGATCGGCTACCTTGCCGTTCCGCAGGGCCGAATCGTCGTCGACGCCGGAGCGGAAGAAGCGCTGCTCAACGGGCACAAGAGCCTGCTGCCCGCGGGGGTAACCGGAATAGAAGGCGAGTTCCACCCCCGCGACGTCGTCGAGGTGGTGAACGTTGCCGGCCGAACGCTGGGCAGAGGCGTCACCAATTATGCATCTTGGCAAGTCACGGCGGCCGCGGGGCTATCGAGCGACGAAGCTCAGCGGCGCGTCGAGCCGAGCCGTATCGAAGTGATTCATCGAGACGAATGGGTTACGACCCACGTAAAGGAGGCGTCAGACGCATGAGCGAAGTAAGAACGAAGGCGGCGCTGGCCAAAGAAGCCGCGGCCGTCATGAACCGGATGACGACGGTACAGAAGAACGAGGCTTTGTTGAAAATGGCCGATGCGTTGATCGCGGAGCAGGCTATTTTATTGGAAGCGAACGAGAAGGATATCCGGAACGGAGAAGCGAACGGCACCAGTTCCTCCCTGCTCGACCGGCTGAAGCTGAATCCTAGCCGCATCGAAGCGATCGCCGAAGGCTTAAGGCAGGTCGTGGAGCTCGAGGATCCGATCGGAACGGTGCTGGAGACGTTCGATCGTCCGAACGGCCTTCACATCGAGAAGCACCGCGTCCCGCTGGGCGTTATCGGCATGATCTACGAAGCTCGTCCGAACGTCACCGTCGACGCAGCCGGACTCTGCCTGAAAACCGGCAATCCCGTCGTTCTTCGCGGCGGATCCGCGGCGCTCGAAACGAATCGCGCCATCGTCGGCGTGATGAGACAAGCGCTGGCCGAAACGGCACTTCCGGTTGAAGCTCTCCAGATGATCGAGGATTCCAACCGTTCTTCGGTCGACGAGATGCTGAAGCTGAACGGGCTGATCGACGTCATCATTCCGCGCGGCGGCGCTTCTCTTATCCAGAACGTCGTACAGAACGCGACCGTGCCCGTCATTGAGACGGGGGCCGGCATCTGTCATACTTATGTGGACGCGTCCGCCCTTCCGAAGATGGCGGAAGAGATCGCCTTGAACGCCAAGGTTCAGCGTCCTTCGGTCTGCAATTCGATGGAGACGCTGATCGTTCATTCCGGCTACGCGGAGAAACACTTGTCTTCCATGGCGGAACGTTTCCGCGAGAAGAATGTCGAGCTTCGCGGCTGCGAACGGGCGCAGAAGCTCGTTTCGTGGGTCCGCTCCGCTTCCGAGCAGGATTATGCGACCGAGTACAACGATTATATTTTGAACATTAAGATCGTGGACGATCTGGACGAGGCGCTCGCCCATATCCGCCGGTTCGGCACCATGCACAGCGAATGCATCGTGACCGAATCGCAAGAGAACGCGGCTCGCTTCCTGGCGGAGGTCGATGCGGCGACGGTCTATCACAACGCCTCCACCCGCTTCACCGACGGCTTCGAATTCGGCTTCGGCGCCGAGATCGGCATCAGCACGCAGAAGCTGCACGCGCGGGGACCGATGGGCCTTCCCGCCCTCACCTCGACCAAGTATGTCGTCAAGGGCAGCGGGCAGGTTCGCGGCTAACGGCGATTCGAATGGGTCGTATTCGATTATCCGTCAGACGAATGGGACATCATCCACCTTAAACGGTTGTTAATTAGAAGTCGGGAGTGAAAACGTATTATGGCAAATCTATCTTCATCCAAACTGAAGGACCGGACTATCGTCTTCTACGGCGCCGGCTCGATGGCGGAAGCCATTATTAGAGGGATTGTCGATACCGGAGTTGCGACGCCGGGGAACATTACGGTTCTCAATCGTTCGAACGGAGATCGTCTGCTCGAGCTACAGAAGAAATACGGAGTCGTTCCGGCGCTTACTCCAGAGCAGAAAGACGCCGCCCTCGCTCGATCGGATATGATCGTACTCGGCATGAAGCCGAAGGATTCGGCGGCCGCGCTTCTGACCCTGAAGCCGCTTCTTCGTTCCGAGCAGCTGATCGTCTCCCTGATCGCGGGACTCACGATCCAAACCATGCATCGATTGCTGGCGAACGAGCAGCCGATCGTTCGGACGATGCCGAACACCTCGAGCTCCATCGGGCTCGGCGCGACGGGCATCAGCTTCTCGGCGTCCGTTCCGGAGGAAGGCCGCGCGCTGGCGCTCTCGATGTTCGGCGCGATCGGCATGACGAGCGTCGTCGAGGAAAACCTGCTTCAGACGGTGACCGCCGTATCGGGAAGCGGCCCTGCTTATATCTATTACATGATGGAAGCGATGATCCGCTCCGGGATCGAGCAAGGGCTCGCTCCGGAAGCCGCCCGCGAGCTAGTCGTGCAGACGGTCCGCGGCGCCGCCGAGATGGTCCGCCTGACGGAAGAAGACCCGGCCGAGCTGCGCCGGAAGGTCACGTCGCCGAACGGCACGACTCAAGCCGCGATCGAGACGCTGGAGCGGCACGGCTTCCCCGAAGCCGTCTCGCAGGCGATGCGGCGCTGCGCGGAGCGCGCGGAAGAGATGGGGCAAGCTATCGCGGACGAAGCATTCGCCCGTTAACTTATTCTAGGGATTGCAGGAGTTGATACAAGATGAGCAACAACAAGAGCGTGGCGCCCGGCTACAGCACGGCTACCTATCGGTTGTTCGAGGACAAAGCCGACTTCGCGAAGAAAGCGGAAGGAATCGCGGTCGGCCTGACCGTCGGCAGCTGGACCGAGCTTCCGGAAGTGGCCAAACAAAAGATGGAGAAGTATCTGGGTCAGGTCGTCTCGATCGAAGCGCACGAGCCGGAAGGCGCGGCTCCGGGAGAGCGCTACGCGGACATTACGATCGCTTATCCCGATCTGAACTTCTCCAAGGACCTTCCTGCCCTGCTCGTCACCACGTTCGGCAAGCTGTCGATGGACGGGCGGATCAAGCTGCTGGACTTGAACCCCTCTTCCGACTTCCTGTCGGCGTTCTCCGGACCGAAGTTCGGAATGCAAGGCGTGCGCGAGAAGCTCGGCATAACGGACAGGCCTCTTCTAATGAGCATTTTCAAGTCCGTTATCGGCTACGACCTTCCGAATCTGCGCGAGCAATTCCTGCAGCAGGCTCTGGGAGGCGTCGATCTGATCAAGGACGACGAGATTCTGTTCGAGAATCCGCTGACACCGCTCGAGAAGCGCGTGGAAACTTGCGTCGATGCCGCTCGCGAAGCCGAGAAGGTCACCGGACAGAAGCTGATCTACTTCACCAACCTGACGGGACCGACGTCCAAGCTGAGGGAGAACGCCCGCCGCGCCATCGACGCGGGCGCCAACGGCCTGCTGTTTAACGTTCTCTCCTACGGCTATGACGCCATGGCAGAACTGGTGGCCGATCCCTCGATCAACGTCCCGATCGCGGCTCACCCGGCGATGGCCGGCGCCTTCTATCCGTCGCCGCACCATGGCATCGCCGCCCCTCTGCTGCTGGGCAAGCTGATCCGCATCGCGGGAGCGGACCTGTCGCTCTTCCCTTCGCCGTACGGCTCGGTCGTCATGCCGAAGGAAGAGAATCTCGCCGTTCAAGCGGCCCTGCTCGATCCGTCGCTTCCGCTTAAGGCGGCGTTCCCGGTCCCGTCCGCCGGCATCCACCCGGGTCTCGTGCCGCTCATCATGCGCGACTTCGGCGAAGCCGTCGTCGTCAACGCGGGCGGCGGCGTGCACGGACATGCCCATGGAGCCGCGGCGGGCGGCCGAGCGTTCCGCCAGGCCATCGACGCGGTCAAGGCTGGCATCGGCCTTGCCGATTACGCTACGGACCACGAGGAGCTGCGTTTGGCTATCGAACGCTGGGGGGTACGCGAGGCATGAGCGACATTGCAACCGACAGCAAGAGTAAGCCTCCCGTATTGTTCTGCGATTTTGACGGTACGATCACGCTGAGCGACAATATCGTCGCGGTCATGAAGCACTTCAAGCCGGAAGGCTACGAAGCCATCATGAGCGATATCGTCAGCTTCAAGAAGTCGCTGCGCCAAGGAGTCGGCGAGATGTTCGCCCTCTTCCCTTCCTCCATGCGGCAAGAGATAACGGACTACATCCTGAACACCGCCGGCATACGCGAGGGGTTCCCGCAACTGCTCGAATGGTGCAAGAAGAACGGCGTGGAATTTTACGTCACGAGCGGCGGAATCGACTTCTTCGTCTATCCGCTGCTGGAGCCGTTCGGCATCCCGCGTGACCATATCTTTTGCAACGGCAGCGACTTCAGCGGCGAGCGAATCGATATCCTGTGGCCGCATCCGTGCGACGAACACTGCAAGAACGATTGCGGCATGTGCAAGGCGGCGGTTATTCGCCGGTATCCGAAGGAAGAGTACACTCGCATCCTGATCGGAGACAGCATTACCGACTTCGAAGGAGCGAAGCTGGTCGACCTCGTTTTCTCCCGCTCCCACTTGACCGAGAGGTGCCGAGAGCTGGGACTCCCGCACATTCCGTTCGAGAATTTCCACGATATCGTCCATCACTTAGAGCAAGGAGACTGGAGAAAATGAGCGAGCATCCTAGCAAGTCCATCCTGTTGGAGGAGAAGCAGCGCGTCTACCGGGAGCTGGACCGAGTCAAGACCGACTTCGCCCAGAGAGGCTGGTTCCCGGGAACGAGCGGCAACCTGTCGATGAGAGTCGGCGAGTTCACGCCCGAGCGGTTCGCCTTCGCCGTCACGGCCAGCGGCAAGGACAAAGCCGCCTCGACGCCGGACGACTTCCTTCTCGTCGACGAGAAGGGCGCCCCATGCGAGCCGACGGCGCTCAAGCCTTCCGCCGAGACGCTGATCCATTGCGAAATCTATCGCCAGACCGGCTGCGGCGCTATTTTCCATATTCATTCCGTCTACAACAGCCTCGTCTCCGAGCTCTTCTGGGACCGCAGGTCCGTTCCGGTCGAAGGCGTCGAGCTGATCAAGGCGTTCAACATCTGGGACGAGGAAGCCGTCATCGATGTGCCGATCGTCTCCAACTTCGCGAACATTCCTCTTATCGTTCCCGAGGTTAGAGACCGCCTGGACAAGCGCATTCCGGGTATCTTGCTGCGCAAGCACGGCATCTACGCTTGGGGCCGCGACGCCTTCGAAGCGAGAAAGCACCTCGAAGCTTTCGAATTCCTGTTCGAATACGTGTATAAGCTGAAGCTGATTCAAGGACGGTAATAACAAAGCGACAGGCCTAAGGGGGGGGTGACCGCCTTTGGCCTGTCGCTTTTTTCATCTCGCGAAGTTCATAGTTTTAGACTGCCCCAACATTTCATACGGCGGCAGCCATGAACGAGAAAATAAAGTCATAGACTGCTGCTGTGTTGTTCAACAAACGATTCCAGTTAGTTTAATAACTAATAGACGGGAGGGCATATTTGATTATAGCGTGACATTCGGTTAACACGTCACGGAAGTCGCGAGCGTGAAAGGTCGCCAAGACGGCTGACGGATACTGTGCCGTCTCGTACGCTGTCGCAAGCTTGACTGCTTCTTCTGATTATAGTCTAGCCGTCGAGCAGCGTCATCTGTTCTTTCATATAACGCGTGCCGTGAACGACATTCTTGGGGCTGACCTGATCGATTCGTTCGAGGTCCTCCTTCATGAGAAGGATATCAACCGCGGCCGCATTTTCCTCCAGGTACTTGATACGCTTCGTACCCGGGATAGGCAACGCCCCGTTGGCAATCGTCCAGGCGATGGCCAATTGGGATGGCGTACAGTTCTTCTCCATCGCTATCTCCTTAATCTTGTCGACAACCTCAACGTTCTTCCGGAAGTTATCCCCTTGGAACCGCGGCATCCATCTGCGAAGATCGTCGGCGGCCAGATCCTCGAAAGTGCGAAGCTCACCGGAGATGAAGCCCCTGCTTAGCGGACTGTAGGCCACATGGGTAATCCCCAGCTCTCTTACGGTAGGGAGTATCACCTCTTCGATGTCACGGCTCCAGAGCGAATACTCACTCTCTAGCACGGAGATCGGATACACGGCATGAGCGCGGCGTATGGTAGAAGCGGAAGCTTCGGACAGGCCGAGCGCCCGAACTTTGCCTGCCTTGACCAAGTCTGCCATCGCTCCGACCGTCTCCTCTATCGGGATTTGCGGATCGACGCGGTGTTGGTAGTATAGATCGATGTAATCCGTATTCAAACGGCGAAGGCTATCCTCCACTGCTTTCTTAACGTAATCAGGATGGCCACTGATGCTCTCGTAATTTGGGGTGTACGAGAACTTGGTGGCGATAATGGCTTGCTCGCGGCGCCCTTGAAGAGCACGGCCGAGCAGCTTTTCGTTATGCCCGTTCCCGTACACGTCCGCGGTATCGAACATCGTGACGCCAATGTCCAAAGCGCGATGGATCGTTTGGATTGACTGTTCATCGTTAGTTTCCCCGTAAATGCCTGGAGACATTCCCATAATTCCCAGTCCGATTGAAGAGACGAGGATATTGCTATTGCCCAAAATTCTTTGCTGCATTTGTTAATCCCTCATTCTATGATTGTTGTCACTCTGACTCTTCCATCTTGATTAACAACTGGCTCTCGGAAGGGATTCTCCCTTTCTCGATGTCTTCGTATATCGACAGTTTGTTATTGACGGCGTCGAGCGCTTCGGCCAATTCGTTCTGGCGGAGAAATAATTCTTCCTTGTACTGGTTCAAGATCGCTTTGCGCTGTGGAATCGTGGAATCACCATCGAGCGCAAGATTCACCATCTCCTTCAGCAACGACAGCTTCATCCCTGTCGCCCGGAAACATGTCATCAGCCGGACCCAATCTAGGTGATCTTGTTCGAACAGTCGATTCCCGTTCTTATCTCTCTTAATGTAAGGGAGCAATCCCTCCTTCTCGTAAAAACGAATCGTATGAGCCGGGCAACCAAGCCGCTCTGAAGCTTCTTTGATCGTGAATGCCATTGGCCGGATCGCTCCTTATCGGTTCTTTTCAGACGGAATCGGCTGGTTCTTCCTCATCCTAAGCCTTAAAGTACGCTTTAAGGCAAGCGTTATTTTGGGAGACAGCTGTTAACGTCTGAACTACTGATTATCATTATGATGCTCATCATTGATCCTATTTAGGGGGCTGTGAAAACTGGAGGCTATAATAGAGGCACCTTCGGCATTAAAATACGCACAATGTTCGTTCCAATATCGGTTATCTTCGAATCCTTCTTGCTTACTCAATGGACACTTCGTGCATCTGAGTGTTCTACCAAACAAAAGTCGGCAATAAACAGAGAAAAAGGCAGCTGGATTAAATACTCGCTGCCTAAACTAAACTGCCAGTTAGCTCAATGAAGCTCTTCAGTCCAATACTTTATTTTCTAAGTCTACAACTTTATTTGCCTAGCCTAACATTTTATTTTTCAGTCTAGAGCTTTATTTTCTTCTGACATTCAACGACTATCGGTTCGCATTCGCATCCGGAGCTTTATCCGCTACCAGGTTCAGAATAACATCATGCTCGAGATAAGCTTTAGCCCCGCACAGGACGATCGTGTATCCTCCCATATCGTCGATGGCGCGGTCGATCAAGCGACTCCCATCTTCGGCATACCCTGAGGTTGCGATCGATACGAACGTCGTTCGATCCGGGCGATCGACGAACGTCCATTCCGTCTCGGAGCCGTCCGACCAACGAAGGCGGAGCTTCTTGTTCTTCTCGGCCTCCAGCACGTAAACCCGATCCGACACTCCGTACATCTCCCAATCCCAACGGATCTCGCTTCCGGCTTCCAATCTTCCGCTGCTTCGGGTAAACCAGAATTTCGTCGTCTGCTCCGGATTCGCAAACGCCTCGTATACGTCTTCAACCGGTCTGCGAATGAGCATTTCCGCTTTCACGCCGGATACGGCAGGGTCCAACGCAGTCATTCGGTTCTCTCCTCTCCTTGTCCATCGAACAAAAACCGCGCACCGACACAAGCTCATCTGTCGATGCACGGTTCTCTATGCTCATTAATGATAGCGTTATTGGGATGGATTTACTTGCCCGTGTGCCCGAAGCCGCCTTCTCCGCGAACGGTATCGGACAGCTCGGCCACCTCTTCCAGCGTCACTTGAGGAACGCGTTGGAACACCATCTGCGCGATTCTCTCTCCGCGCTCGATCGTGAACGGCTGCTGCCCCAAGTTGATCAGCAGCACCTTCACTTCCCCGCGGTAATCGGCATCGATCGTTCCGGGAGAATTCAGGCAAGTGATTCCGTGCTTGAATGCAAGTCCGCTGCGTGGGCGGACTTGGGCTTCAAGCTCCTTAGGCATCGCCATCGCGAAGCCGGTCGGAACGAGCGCTCTCTCGCCCGGAGCTAATATCATTGGTTCGACTACGGCCGCATGAAGGTCAAAGCCTGCCGCCCATTCGGACATTTGGCGCGGCAGGGCGATGTCCTCATTCCCCGGCAGCCGCTTCAGCTGTACTGGATACAACGAATTCCCTCCCTAATCCCGTAAGTACCTTCTCTTGCGCTCCGACGACGGCAATGGCGCATTGCTCTCCGCCCATCACCCGGTCGATCATCTCGGCTACGTCGTCCTTCGTGACGGCGTCGATCTTCTCGATCATCTCGTCCAAGGTCTGATGACGTCCAAGCATCAATTCGTTCTTGCCTTGGCGGTTCATGCGGCTGCTGGAGCTCTCCAGGCTGAGGATCAGGTTGCCCTTCAGCTGCTCCTTGCCGCGATGAATCTCGGCTTCGGTAAGGCCGTTCTTCTTCACTTCCTCCAGCATCTCGAGCGTGAGATCGTATACGTCCTGCGTCTGCTTGGGAGCCGTTCCGGCATAAACCGTGAACAGGCCGCTGTCCGCATAGGACGTATGATACGAATAAACCGAATAGGCGAGACCGCGTTTCTCCCGAATTTCTTGGAACAGCCGGGAGCTCATGCCTCCGCCGATCGTGTTGTTCAGCAGAATCATCGCGTACATCTTCGGCTCCTGGATGGAGCACCCCGGGAACGTCAGGCACAGATGGTTCTGCTCCGTCTTTTTCCGATGGAAAAGCGCGTCCGCCCGGTAAACCGGTGCGGATAGATCCGCCGTTCCCCCTCTGACGTCGAAGCCGCCGAAATGCTGCTCGAGCAGGTCGATGACCTTCTCGTCCACGTTGCCGGCCAAGCTGACGACCGTATTCTCGATCGTGTACCTTCTGTTCATGTAGCCGCGAAGATCGTCCGCCGTCATCGCGTTCAGCCGTTCGGCGGTCCCGAGAATGGAATAGGCCAGCGGGTGGTCGCCCAGCGACGCACGGGTGACGAGATCGTGAACCATGTCGTCCGGAGTATCGTCATACATCGAGATCTCCTCGATAATGACGTTCTTCTCCTTCGCGAGCTCTTCCTCGTCGAATAACGAATTGAAAAACATGTCGGACAGAACGTCGACCGCAATCGGCAAGTGCTGATCCAACACTTTGGCGTAGTAGCACGTATATTCCTTGGAGGTGAACGCGTTCACGTTGCCGCCGATGCCGTCGAATCGGTCGGCGATCTCCTTGGCGGAATGTCGTTTGGTTCCCTTGAAGAGCATGTGCTCGATAAAATGGGATATTCCGTTGTCCACCGGGGTCTCGTAACGGGAGCCGGTCTTTACCCAGATGCCGAACGATACGGAGCGGCTTGTCGGAATCGGCTCAATCATCACTCGCAGACCGTTCTTTAATGTAAATTTTTCCACCCATGTTCCCCCTAAAGATCAATAGTACCACTATATCAAATATCCTTATTCGTCACAACAGAGGGATAAGCCGCTCCAAAGCCGATTATGGAGCCTTTTTTTCTTCCTTCATCCGGCCTTCGGACAGCGTGTCCGAGACGGTTCCCGGGGTCAAGCCTTTGGAACGGATGACGCGAATCATTCCCTTGAGCGCGTCTCTCGTCGTCTCCGTCGGATGCATCAGGATCAGCGTTCCTGCCCCCGTCCGAGCGGATACTTTGTCGATCACGGAAGAAGCGGACGGCTTTCTCCAATCGACCGTATCCAGCGTCCAGAGCACGGTCTGAAGCCCCAACTCCCTCGCGACGTCGACGGTCAGCTGATTGTAATCTCCGGAAGGAGGCGCGAACCAACGGTTGTCCACCCCCAGCTTCGTCTTGAGCAGGTTCTCCGTCTTCACGATCTCTTGCCGCTGGCGCGCCGCGCTAAGAGTGCTCATGTTCGGATGCGAGTAAGCATGGTTGGAAGCCTCGTGACCCCTTCGGAGAATATCCTGCGCGATATCCGCGTGCTTGGCAAGCCAGCTTCCGTCAAAAAAGAAAGTCGCCTTCGCCTTCTCCTCCTCCAAAGTCCGAAGGATCGACGGAAGGTACTCTTCTCCCCATGCCACGTTGATCATAAGGCCGACCATGGGCTTGAGGGAATTTCCCCGGTAGATCGGGCTCGGCTGCAAATCCTTTAACCCCACCGCCGGCTTCAGCTCTTTATATACCCATGGAAAAGACGAGTCGCCTCTCGCTCCCGAACGGAAGCCCATCGCCTTCGCCCGCTCAAAAGTCGCATCGATATCGACCTCTCGGCCGTTGTAACCGGGAATCGCTTTCCACACCCTATCTTGCGTCGCATTGACCGGAGCCTCGTACCTCTTCTTAGCTTCCGTTTTTATCCATTCCTTAAGCTCGGTTTGACCGGTCTCCTCCGAATTCTCGTTCCCGAATGCGATCGTTGCCGGCGTACCGTTCTTGACCTGTTGCACATATTCGCTTAGCGGGCCGAATCGGCCTGCGGCTAGGATGGCAACGAGGCAAAGAAGCATCGCCGCGAGCACGACAGGCGACGTTACTCTCATTGATCCTTTCCCTCCGCTTTCTCTCGTGGCGCCTCGTTGGCGGCTTCTTTTTGTTTCGCAGATGGGCTTGGCCACACCTGCCTCGCCTCCATCCTATGCCAAATTCGCTATTATTATGTACGTTGCATCGCGAAAACTGTACGCCGATAAGATCGGATTACGCGATTCGGCCATCCCACCGCGAGCTTCGCAGATCCCCCAAAAACGCAAAAAAAGAGACTGACAAAATCGGTCTCTTCTCTCTTCTTGCTTCTTATTTTTGAACCGGCTCTTCCGGAGCGAGCAGCACCTTGCGGGACAGGTTGACGCGGCCCATCTGGTCGATCTCGGTTACCTTGACTTGGATCTTGTCGCCGATGTTCACGACGTCCTCGACCTTTGCGACTCTCTCCGCAGCCAGCTGCGAGATGTGGACGAGTCCGTCCTTGCCCGGCAGAATCTCGACGAAGGCGCCGAACTTCTCGATGCGCTTGACGGTGCCGAGGTAAATCTCGCCGACCACGACTTCGCGAACGATTCCTTCGATAATGGAACGAGCCTTCTCGTTGGCTGCCGCATCGGAGGAAGCGATGTACACCATGCCGTCCTGCTCGATGTCGATTTTGACGCCGGTCTCTTCGATGATCTTGTTGATGACCTTGCCGCCCGAACCGATAACGTCGCGGATCTTGTCCGGATTGATGCGCATCGTGACGATCTTGGGCGCGTACTTGCTGAGCTCGGTGCGAGGCTGCTGGATGACTTCCATCATCTTGCCGAGGATGAACATGCGTCCTTCCTTCGCTTGCTCGAGCGATTGCGTCAGGATCGAACGATCGATGCCGTCGATCTTGATATCCATCTGGATCGCCGTAACGCCCTTAGCCGTACCCGCCACCTTGAAGTCCATATCGCCGAGATGGTCTTCCATGCCTTGGATGTCGGTCAGGATGGTGAAGTGCTCGCCGTCCTTGATCAGACCCATCGCGACTCCGGCAACCGGCGCCTTAATCGGAACGCCGGCATCCATCATCGCGAGCGTGCTGGCGCAGATGCTCGCTTGAGAGGTGGAACCGTTCGATTCCAGTACTTCGGAGACAAGGCGGATCGTGTACGGGAATTCCGCTTCCGAAGGAATGACCTTCAGCAGGGCCCGCTCGCCGAGTGCGCCATGACCGATCTCGCGGCGGCCCGGAGGACGAAGCGGACGCGCTTCCCCTACCGAGAACGGCGGGAAGTTGTAATGGTGCATGAAGCGTTTGGTTTCTTCGATGCCGATGCCGTCGAGAATTTGAACGTCTCCCAGCGGTCCGAGCGTACAAACGCTGAGCGCTTGCGTTTGGCCGCGCGTAAACAGGCCGGAGCCGTGCGTGCGAGGCAGGATCGAGACATCGCCGGAGATCGGGCGAATTTCGCTCGGTTTGCGTCCGTCCGGACGAACCTTGTCATGAGTAATCAAGCGTCGCACTTCGTTCTTGACGATGTCGTAAAGAACTTCCTTCACGTCGGCCAGCTTCTCCGGCGTCTCCGCGTATACAGTCGTGAAGTGCGCTACCGTCTCTTCGTTAATCGCGTCGATAGCGTCTTGGCGAGCGTGCTTCTCTTCGATCCGCACCGCTTCGACCAGGCGTTGCCCGGCGTACGCATTCACGTCCGCTGCGACGGCCGAGTCGACCTCGTGGAGAACGACCTCCATCTTAGGCACGCCGGCGAGCTCCGTCAGACGGTCGATCGTGCCGACGATCTTCTTGATCTCCTCGTGCCCGAACATGATCGCTTCGAGAATGTCCATCTCCGGAACTTCGTTGGCTTCCGCCTCCACCATCATGATGGCGTCGCGAGTACCGGCGACGACGACGTACATGTCGCTCTTCTCTTCTTCGGCGACGGTCGGGTTGATGATGAACTTCCCGTCGATTCTGCCGACGACGACGCCTCCGACCGGTCCGTTAAACGGAACGTTGGAGATCGACAGCGCAGCCGAGGTTCCGATCATGGCCGCAATCTCCGGAGAGCAGTCTTGATCGACGCTCATCACCAGGTTGACGATCTGAACGTCGTTCCGGAATCCTTCCGGGAACAGCGGACGAATCGGACGGTCCGTCAGACGGCTCGCCAGAATCGCCTTCTCGCTGGGACGGCCTTCTCGCTTGATGAAGCCTCCCGGGATTTTGCCTACGGAATAAAGTCTCTCCTCATAATTGACGGTCAATGGGAAAAAATCAAGATCCTTCGGACCGGGCGATGCCGTAACGGTGGACAGCACGACGGTATCCCCGTAGCGGACGACGACGGCGCCGTTGGCTTGCTTGGCCAGGCGTCCCGTCTCGAGCGAGAACGGACGGCCTCCCAGTTGCATTTCTACGCTTTGAGCCACAGATATTCCCTCCTCATAGTAGACTTATGTATTTTCGACACATTACCCATTATTTCCTGCTAATCGCATCTTAGGCAATGGATCCTTCTTGTCGGACAACGTTTTATTCCCGTAAAGTAGGAAAAGCAACCCGGTGTCGGTCGGGAAACGTTCCCTCGCGACACGACCAGGTTGCTCTCTAGCGGTGCGAATTAACGGCGCAGGCCGAGCTTCGCGATCAGGCTGCTGTAACGGTTAACGTCCTTGTTCTTCAGGTATGCCAACAGCTTGCGGCGTTGACCTACCATCTTCAGCAGTCCGCGACGGGAGTGGTGATCCTTCTTGTGGGAACGGAAGTGTTCCGTCAAGTTGTTGATGTTCTCCGTCAGGATAGCGATTTGGACTTCCGGGGAACCGGTGTCCGATGCGTGAGTCTTGTATTCCTCGATCAACTCTTGCTTGCGTTCTTGTGTCAGTGCCATCCTCTTTCACCTCCTGGTTATCTTAAGAATAATCGCCGTTAGCCTCGCCGCCGCCGGTGATAGCGAGCAGCCAAGCCAAGGTTCGGTTGCGTCCGAGGCATCGCCCGCGAGTCGCAACGAGTATTAGTATAGCATAGTCGATTGGCCGTTACAATAATGCGAGTCGATTTCTCGCCGCTTCGGCGTCCTTGCCGATCTGTTCGATCAGCGCGTCGAGCGAGCCGAATTTCATCTCGGGCCTAAGGAAATCATGGAAACGAACCTTCAAGTTCCTTCCGTACAGATCCCTATTGAAGTCCAGAAGATGGACCTCAAGCTTAGGCTCGACGGCTCCGGTATCGACGGTCGGCCGCAGTCCCACGTTGATGACTCCATGATAAACCGCGGGCTCTTCGTCGTCCTCCAACGTAACGGTAACCGCATAAACCCCGTGCTTCGGCAGAAAATAAGAGAACGCGGGGCTGATATTCGCCGTCGGAAAACCAAGCTGTCTTCCGAGAGCCTTGCCGTGCACGACCTCGCCTCTCACTTCATATGGACGGGCTAGAAGCCCGGACGCTTCGCTGCTCGAGCCTTCCGACAACAGCTCGCGAATGCGGGAGCTGCTTACTTTGAAGCCGTCCCGGTAAACGGGTTCCACGACATGGACGTCGATTCGGCCCTCGCCGGCCTGCTTCAGCAGCTCGGCATCGCCTTGCCCGCGATGGCCGAACCGGAAGTCGAAGCCGATCACGACCGTTCGAACGCCCAACGGAAGCAGAAGCTCGCGGACAAAACGTTCGGCCGTGACTTGCGAGAACGCCTTGTCGAACGACATAATGAACGATTCCTCTACCCCGTTCTCCGCGAACAGCTCCAGCTTATGCTCCATCGGCGTGAGGACCGAATGGTATTGGTCTTTGCCAAGGACGACGCGAGGATGCGGGTCGAACGTCAGGACCGCGGGCGTTTGTCCCCGATCGTTACCTAACGAGACCGCCCGCCGTATGACCTCGCGGTGCCCGAGATGCACCCCGTCGAAAAAACCGATCGCCAGGGACAACCCTTGCGGCTTGACGGCATTCTCCGGAATGATAAATCGATTCGATTGCTCCGAATACGCGATTTCGTAAAGTTCCACCTGCTGTCCTCCTGCTTCCCAAACTAGCGGCCCTTCCCGCTCTTCAGCTTCCCTCCGTCGGATGGAACACCTTGATCGGGCGCAGCGCTCCTTGATCCGGAACGTTGTCGAACAGGCCCAGAAAGGCGCCGTCCTCGCTTCGGTAGAGCCTCCAAATTCCCGCTCGATCGGGAGGAGGGAGCAAAGCGGAGCAACGCAGCGTCTTGCCTTGCAGCGCGAAGACGGACTCGCGGGCTCCCGCTTCGGTTCGCGGGAAGCCGAGCATCTCATCCGCCGGCAGGAAGCGATCGTTCAGACTTCCATCCCGCTTAAGCTCCGCCAGCTCTTCCAAGGTGACGCAACGCTCGCGGGTTAATCCCGCGCTCGCCGTCCGAATCAAGCCGGCCATGACGGCGGGAACGCCCAGCTTGCGCCCGATATCCACGCATAGCGTGCGAATATAGGTCCCCTTGGAGCAGCGAACGGAGAAACGAACCTCCGGCTGCGGCTTCGAAACGTCGATACGGAGCAGTTCGATCTCATGAATCGTTACCGCTCTGGGCTTGCGTTCGACGGTCACGCCTTCGCGAGCCAATTCGTACAGACGCTTTCCGTTCACCTTGACGGCGGACACCATAGGCGGCACCTGTTCGATGTCGCCTACGAAAGACAGAACCGCTTCCGCAATTTGCCCTTCCGTCAAGTGGCTGGCGTCGGCGGTCTCGACGACTTCCCCTTCGGCATCCTCCGTATCGGTCGCCACCCCGAAACGAAGAGTAGCCTCATACGTCTTGGACATCTCTTGAAGGTACTCGACCATTCGGGTAGCCCGTCCTACGCAGATCGGGAGCACTCCCGTCACCGCCGGATCGAGCGTCCCGGTATGGCCGATTCTTTTGACCCCCAGTATCCTTCTCGCCTTGGCGACGACGTCGTGGGACGTCCATCCCGCGGGCTTCCAGATTCCGAGAACTCCTTCGGGAACGGATAAGGTTTCTTTATTCATTGTGCTTCATCCAACGCTTTCTGTACCGCGGCGATCACAAGCGGAATCGTCTCGGGGAGATTCGCGCTAACCCGGCATCCGGCTGCGCGAACGTGCCCTCCCCCGCCGAACTGCTGGGCAACGGCGGCTACGTCCACCGCGCCGGCGGAGCGCAAGCTGATCTTGACCGAATCCGGAGCGTTCTGCTTAAAGAGGATGCCGACTTCGACTCCCTCGACGTTGCGGGGGTAATTGACGAGCCCTTCCAGGTCTTCGTTCGAAGCTCCCGTCTCCGAGAGGTCGTCGCCGGTAACCCATAACCAGCCGATCCGCTGATCCGGGCTGAACTCGAGACGGGTCAGCGCCTTCTGAATCATGCGCATCTGCCCCATCGTCATTCTCTCCAGCAGCGTCTCCGCCAGGAAAGGACCGTTCGCTCCCGCCCTCAACAAGCTCGAGGCGATCTCCATCACCTTGGCGCTCGTGTTGGAATAACGGAAGCCTCCCGTATCCGTCATCAGTCCGGTATATATGGCCGTTGCGGCCGCTTCATCCGGTACCAGCTTAAGCAAACCGATCAAATCGTAAAGGATTTCGACGGTTGCCGCCGCATGGACATCGATCAGATTGACCGCGCCGAAGCCGTCGTTCGTCGGATGGTGGTCTACGTTCAGAAGCTCGTAGCCTTCCTCGAACAGTTCCGTGGCCGTTCCGCATCTTCCGAAATCCGCGCAATCGACGGTGATCACGTTCTTAAACTTGCGTTCCGGCTTCGACGCCGCCGTCGCGATCGAATCGCTGCTCCACAAATAGCCCAGTTTAGACGGCACCGGCCCGTCGTTGTACATCGTGTACGTCTTCCCCAGCTTCCCGAGCAGCCATGCGGTCGCCACGGTGGAGCTGATGGCGTCTCCGTCCGGTTGGACGTGAGCCACCACCAGGAAATCGTCCCGCTCGCGAAGGAATTCGGCCGCCGCTTGCAGCTGATCGCTCCACGTCATACGTTGCGGCTCTCCCGATTGATCTCCGCCAGAAGCGATTCGATGTGGCTTCCGTACTCGATGGAGCTGTCGAAGCGGAATTCGATCTCCGGCGTGTGTCTAAGCCTCATCCTTCTGCCGAGCTCGGAGCGAAGGAAGCCCTTCGCCTTGGCAAGCGCATGAAGTGTCGCTTCCTTCTGCTCCTCGCTGCCTAGAATGCTCAGGTACACGCGCGCGAGCGACAAGTCGTTCGTCACGTCGACGCCCGTTACCGTAATGAACCCGATGCGCGGGTCCTTAAGCTCGGTCTGGATGAGCGAGCTGATCTCTTTCTTGATCTGCTCCCCCACCCGGCCTACGCGAAATTTCGCCATGCGGCTGTCACCTCTCTATCCTAAGGGGATTAACGCTCCACGGATTCCATCACGAAGGCCTCGATAACGTCTCCGATCTGAATGTCGTTGAACTTCTCGAGCGTAATGCCGCATTCATAGCCTTCCGAAACTTCCTTGGCGTCATCCTTAAACCGCTTAAGGGAATCGAGCTTGCCTTCGTGCACGACGATTCCGGCGCGAACGACGCGGGCTTCGGCGTTGCGGGATACCTTGCCGTCCGTGATCATGCAGCCCGCGATCGTGCCGACCTTGCTGACCTTGAACGTCTCGCGCACTTCCGCATGGCCGATGACCTTCTCCTTGAAGACCGGATCCAGCATGCCCTTCATTGCCTGTTCGATCTCTTCGATCACCTTGTAGATGATGCGGTGGAGACGAACGTCGACCTTCTCCTGCTCGGCCGTAGCGGCCGCGCGAGGCTCCGGACGAACGTTGAAACCGATGACGATTGCCGCCGATGCAAGAGCGAGCGAGATATCGGATTCGGTGATGGCGCCTACGCCGCTGTGAATCGTCTTGACGCGCACGCCTTCGACCTCGATCTTCTCCAAGGAGCCCTTAAGCGCTTCGAGCGAGCCTTGAACGTCGGCCTTGAGGATGACGTTGAGGTCCTTGATCTCGCCTTCCTTGATCTTGCTGAACAGGTCGTCGAGCGTAACCTTCTGGTTGGACTTCATCGTCTCCTGGCGAGTCTTGATCGACCGCTTCTCCGAGATCTCGCGCGCCTTGCGCTCGTCTTCGAACACCATGAACGGATCGCCGGCTTGCGGAACTTCCGTCAGACCCGTGATCTCCACCGGAGTCGATGGGCCCGCTTCCTTCACGCGGCGGCCGCGGTCGTTCGTCATCGCGCGGACGCGTCCGAAGCAGTCGCCCGCGACGAAAGCGTCGCCGACCTTAAGCGTACCGTTCTGAACGAGGATACGGGCGATCGGGCCTTTGCCCTTGTCGAGCTCGGCTTCGATAACCGTACCGCGCGCGCGTTTGTCCGGGTTCGCCTTGTAGTCGTTCACTTCGGCCACGAGAAGGATCATCTCGAGCAGGCCTTCCAGGTTGATGCGCTGCTTGGCGGACAGCTCGACGAAGATCGTGTCGCCGCCCCAGGCTTCTTGGACGAGACCGTACTCGGTCAGCTCTTGCTTCACCTTGTCCGGGTTCGCTCCCGGCTTGTCGATCTTGTTGACCGCGACGATAATCGGCACGTTAGCCGCCTTCGCGTGGTTGATCGCTTCGACCGTCTGAGGCATGACGCCGTCATCCGCCGCGACGACGAGGATCGTAATATCGGTAACCTGGGCGCCGCGAGCGCGCATCGTCGTGAACGCTTCGTGACCCGGGGTATCCAGGAACGTGATTTTCTGGCCGTGCACTTCGACTTGGTATGCGCCGATGTGCTGGGTGATGCCGCCCGCTTCGCCGCTCGCGACCTGCGTCTCGCGGATCGCGTCGAGCAGCGTCGTCTTCCCGTGGTCGACGTGGCCCATGATCGTAACGACGGCAGGACGGGTGATGAGAGCATCCGGATCGTCATTCTCTTCGATCGTTTCGAAGTTCGTGTCCTCCACGACGATCTTCACTTCGGTCTCGACGCCGAACTCGCCCGCTACGAGCAGGACGGTATCCAGGTCGAGATCTTGGTTGATCGTCGCCATGACGCCCATCATGAGCAGCTTCTTGATCACTTCGGAAGCGTCTTTATGCAGCAGCTTCGCCAGTTCCCCGACCGTCATCTCGCCGCGTACGATAACCTTCTTCGGCGTATTGTCGATCTTCTCGCGAGGAGGCTGGTTGTTCTTGCCCTTGGCGTTCTTGCCGCCCTTGCCCTTCGAACGGAAGCGATCCTCGCCGAACCGGTTGTTGAATTCGTTGTCCTTGCGCTTGCCGGCTCCGCTGCTGCGATTCGAATCATGATCCTTCCGATTCGCGTCGGGACGGCCGCCTTGACGATTCGGACCGCGGCTGCCGGCCGCCGTCGACGGAGCGGCTGCCGAACGGCCCGCGCCTGCGCCGGCTCCGAAGCCGCTTTGCGAGCGTCCGCCGGCGAAGCCAGCGCCGCCGCCGAAGCCGCCGCCTTGCGGACGATCCCCTTGCGGACGATTGAAGCCGCCGCCCTGCGGACGGTCGCCTTGCGGACGGTTAAATCCGCCTTGGCCTTGCGGACGGTCGCCTTGCGGGCGGTTGTACCCGCCTTGGCCCTGCGGGCGGTCGCCGCGATTGTAACCGCCTTGACCTTGCGGACGATCGCCTTGCGGGCGATTGTAGCCGCCTTGGCCTTGCGGACGGTCGCCTTGCGGGCGGTTATATCCGCCTTGGCCTTGCGGACGATCGCCTTGCGGGCGATTGTACCCGCCTTGGCCTTGCGGACGGTCGCCTTGCGGGCGATTGTACCCGCCTTGGCCTTGCGGACGGTCGCCCTGCGGACGGTTGTACCCGCCTTGACCTTGCGGACGGTCGCCTTGCGGGCGATTGTATCCGCCTTGGCCTTGAGGGCGGTCGCCGCGATTGTAGCCGCCTTGACCTTGCGGACGGTCGCCTTGCGGGCGGTTGTAGCCGCCGCCTTGGCCCTGCGGACGATCCCCTTGCGGACGATCGCTTTGCGGGCGTTCCGACGGGCTCGAAGCCGAAGAGGAAGCCGCGTTAGGAGCCGGCGAAGAAGCGACCGAAGCCTGAGGAGCCGACGGACGGGAAGCGACCGATGGCTCGTCGTTCCTGCGCGCCTGGGCGCCGGACGCGTTGCTCTGTCCTTGGCCGCCTTGCGCCGGCTTGGAAGGAGCGGCGGTTCCTACCGCCTGCGAGCCGCCGGACTGCTTAGGCGCTTGGGCCATCTTGGCCGCCGCGTTCGCCTTCACGTCGCGGAAGAACTTCTCCACGGCGCCGACCATGTTGTCTTCCATCACGCTCATATGGTTGTTGACGGGCAGGTTCACCCGCTTCAGAATCGTAATGATTTCTTTGCTGCTCATATTGAGCTGCTTCGCATACTCGTACACGCGCAGCTTATCCTTGTTGTCATCTTGTTTACTCAATATTCTCCACCTCCGAATGTTGAACCCAACCGCTTCGAATCATGTCCGCGAAACCCTTGTCCGTCACAGCGAACAATACCCGTTCGGGTTTTCCGACGGCTCCCCCAAGCTCGAAACGGGTGTAACCGATAAGCAGCTCTACCCCATAGCTTTCGCATTTGTCGGAAACTTTCTTCTTCGTGTTGTCCGAAGCGTCTCCCGCGAGCAGGACAAGCTTCGCGTCGCCGGAACGGATCGCCTTGAGCACGATCTCTTCTCCGGACGCCAGCTTCCCCGCGCGCATGGCGAGGCCTAAACGGGACAATGCTTTATTCGTCGTCATCGTCTTGCATGAGCTCCTTGTTCGCCTGGAACTCGTCTTCCACTTTTATGAAATCCGCTTCCAGCTTATCGTAAATCTCCGGCTCGACAGGGGTCTTGAGCGCTCTCTCGAATGCCTTCGATTTCTTCGCCAGCTTGAAGCAGCTGGTCTTCCCGCATAGATAAGCCCCGCGCCCCGGCTTCTTGCCCGTCAGGTCGATTTGGATGTCCCCTTGCGGCGAGCGAACGATGCGAATCAGTTCCTTCTTCGGCATCATTTCCTGACAAGCCACACACTTTCTCTGCGGTATTTTTCTCGTTCTCAAGGTTTATCTCCTCCCCCCTTGAAGCTTCAAACGGAACGCCCCGCGAACCTATGATCAATCGATCGATACGCTGTCCTGGTGCATGACGTCGGCGTTCGTCGTTTTGGGACGGCCGTATTCCTGCTCCGCTTGGGTCTCGCTCTTGATATCGATCTTCCAGCCGGTCAGCTTAGCGGCCAGACGCGCGTTCTGTCCCTTGATGCCGATCGCGAGCGACAGCTGATAGTCCGGAACGATAACGCGCGCCATCTTCTCGTTCTCGAACACGATGACTTCCAGGACCTTCGACGGGCTGAGGGCGTTGGCCACGTATTCCTCGACGGACTCGGACCAGCGCACGATGTCGATCTTCTCGCCTTTGAGCTCGGTGACGATCGTCTGCACGCGAATGCCCTTCGGACCTACGCAGGAACCGATCGGATCGACTTCCTCCGCGCGCGAATGAACCGCGATCTTGGAGCGGAAGCCCGCTTCCCGCGCCACGGAGCGAATCTCTACCGTGCCGTCGAAGATCTCCGGCACCTCGAGCTCGAACAAGCGCTTGAGCAGGCCGGGATGAGTGCGCGATAGAATGATTTGCGGGCCTTTGCTCGTGTTCTCGACCTTCGTGATGTACGATTTGACCCGATCGCCTTGCTTGAACTTGTCGGTAGGCATCAGCTCGGTCAGAGGCAAGGCGGCTTCCACCTTGCCCAGATCGATGTACAGGTTGCGAAGATCCTGGCGCTGGATGATGCCCGTGACGATGTCCTGCTCCTTATCGACGTATGCGTTATAGATCAGCCCGCGTTCCGCTTCGCGGATGCGCTGGGTGACCACTTGCTTGGCCGTCTGCGCGGCGATGCGGCCGAAGTCCCGAGGAGTGACTTCGATCTCGGCGATGTCGTCCAGCTGGTAATGCGGGTTGATGCTGCGCGCCGTTTCCACGGAAATCTCGAGCCTCGGATCGAGAACTTCCTCGACGACGGTCTTGCGGGCGTAGACCTTGATCACGCCGGTCGTCCGGTTGATGTCGACGCGCACGTTCTGCGCGGTGTTGAAGTTGCGCTTGTAGCTAGAGATCAATGCCGCTTCGATCGCTTCGAGCAGAACGTCTTTGGTGATGCCTTTCTCCCGCTCGATTTCGGACAAGGCCTCGATAAACTCCATGCTCATTGGGGAATGATTCCTCCTTCCAGAATTAGAAAACAATGGCCAGTCGAGCCGAGGCCACTTTATCGTAAGGGATGGAATGCTTGCGGCGGCCCACGGTGACTTGCAGCTGCTGCCCGTCGAAACTATCCAGCCTTCCTTCGAATTCTTTAGCGCCATCGACCGGTTCATAGGTCGTGACGAACACGTGCTTGCCGACGGCCTTGGCCACGTCTTCCGGCTTCTTCAGAGGACGCTCCGCTCCCGGCGAGCTTACTTCCAGGAAGTAAGGGTCCGAGATCGGGTCGAGCTCATCCAGCTTCGCGCTGACGAATTCGGTAATGCGGCTGCAATCGTCCAGATCGATGCCGCCCTCCTTGTCCGCATAAACGCGCAGGAACCAGTTGCTTCCTTCTTTGACATACTCCACGTCCACAAGCTGATACCCGTTCTCTTCCATGAAAGGAGAAACGAAGCCTTCTACGATGGATTTGATCTTCGATACGCTCAAATCATGACCTCCCGCTTGCTGCGAATGGCTCTACTGCTTCCGCCGCGTAAGACCGAAAAGTCCCATGGCAAAACGGAAAGAGTGGGTTTCCCCACTCTTCTGCAGACAGTGATATCCACATGATTACCAGAAATAATATACCATAACCTTGAATCGGATGGCAATTGAAATTTTGGCATAAGGCCTCTTAGAACAACGACAGCTGGTTCGATTCCGGCAGGCCGCGGAAGCAGCCCATGCCGGCCAGCAGCTCGACGATCGTCTTGCTCGCCTTCGATCTGCGCTGGAAGTCCTCGACCGACAAATATTCGCCGTCCTCGCGGGAAGCCGCGATGCTCTTGGCCGCGTTCTCCCCGATGCCGGCGATCGCCGCGAAAGGAGGAATGAGCGAATCCCCGTCGATAATGAACCGGGTCGCATCCGAGCGATACAGGTCGATCGGCTTGAACTTGAAGCCGCGGGCGGTCATCTCGAGCCCCATCTCGAGGATGGAGATCATGTTCTTCTCCTTCGTCGACGCTTGGAAGCCCTTCGCCTCGATCTCGTTGATCATCTTCAAGATCGCGTCGTACCCTTGGCAGAAGACTTCCACATCGAAATCCGCCGCGCGGACGGAATAATACGTCGCATAATATTGAATCGGATAATACAGCTTGAAATAGGCGGTACGAACGGCCGAGATGACGTAAGCGGCGGCGTGCGCCTTCGGGAACATGTACTCGATGCGAAGACAGGAATCGATGTACCATTGCGGAACGCCGCACCGCTTCATCTCTTCGATCCATTCCGGCGTCAGGCCTTTCCCCTTACGGACGCTCTCGGTAATCTTAAACGCCAGGGAAGCGTCCATGCCGGCTTTGTAGATAAGGAACAGCATGATATCGTCCCGGCACCCGATAACCGTCTTGATCGTGCAGGTTCCGTTCTTGATGAGCTCCTGCGCGTTGCCGAGCCATACTCCCGTTCCGTGCGACAGGCCCGAGATCTGGAGCAAGTCGGCGAAGCTGGACGGCTTCGTCTCTTCGAGCATCTGGCGCACGAACCGCGTTCCCATCTCGGGAACCCCGTAGGTGGCCACGGTCGTTCGGATCTGATCCGGCCGCACGCCGAGCGCGTCGACGGAGCTGAAGATGCTCATGACCTTCGGGTCGTTCATCGGAATCGTCGTCGGATCGACGCCGGTCAAATCCTGCAGCATCCGCATCATCGTCGGATCGTCGTGTCCCAGAATATCGAGCTTCAGCAGGTTCGCGTCGAAGGCGTGATAATCGAAGTGGGTCGTTTTCCACTCGGCGCTCGTATCGTCGGCCGGATACTGGACGGGCGTGATATCCTCGACCTCGATATAATCCGGAACGACGACGATGCCGCCCGGGTGCTGGCCGGTGCTGCGCTTGACTCCGGTACAGCCCGCCGCCAACCGGTTCAGCTCCGCTCCGCGCCACGTCTTCTGGTGCTCCTCCTCGTATTTCTTGGCGAAGCCGTACGCCGTCTTCTCGGCGACGGTGCCGATCGTGCCCGCGCGGAACACGTTCTTCTCCCCGAACATGACCTTCGTGAAGTTATGCGCGTTCGGCTGATATTCGCCCGAGAAGTTAAGGTCGATATCGGGGACCTTATCCCCCTTGAAGCCCAGGAACGTCTCGAACGGGATGTCCTGCCCTTCGCCTTTCATGATCGTGCCGCAGTTCGGACAGGCCTTATCCGGCAAGTCGAAGCCGGAAGGCACGCTGCCGTCGAGGAACCATTCGCTGTGCTTGCATTCCGGGTTCTTGCACAAGTAATGCGCCGGGAGCGGGTTGACCTCGGAGATTCCGAGAAACGTCGCGACGACGGAAGAGCCGACCGAGCCCCGCGAGCCGACCAGGTATCCGTCCTGGTTGGACTTCTTCACGAGCCGTTCGGAGATCAGGTAGTTCGCCGAGAAGCCGTACTTGATGATCGGGACAAGCTCCTTCTCGAGCCGTTGCACGACGACGTCGGGAAGCTCGTCCCCGTACATCGAGCGCGCCGTCGCGTAGCAGGTGTTCCGGATCTCCTCCTCCGCGCCTTCGATGATCGGCGTGAACAGCTCGTCCGGGAACAGCTTGATCTCCTCGAAGCGGTCCGCCAGCTCGTTCGTGTTCGTCACGACGACCTCGCGAGCTTTCTCGGGACCGAGGAAAGCGAACGCCTCCAGCATCTCCGGCGTCGTGCGGAAGTGCGCGTCCGGCTTGCGCTGATCCTTCAGCGGGCTGAAGCCGGTTATTCCATGGATGGTGATGTCGCGAAACAGCTTGTCTCTCGGCTCCAGATAGTGCACGTTGCCGGTCGCGATGACGGGCTTGCCCTGCTTCTCGCCGATCCGGACTATTTTGCGCAGCGCTTCCTCCAGCTCCGCCCGGCTTCCGACCAGCCCCTTGTCGAGCAAGTGCAGGTAGAAATCGATAGGCTGGATCTCGAGCACGTCGTAGAATTCGGCGACCTCCTCGGCCTCTTCCACCGACTTGTTCAGCACCGTCTCGTAGAGCTCGCCCTTCTCGCAGCCGGATATAATCAAGAGACCTTCTCTCATCTCGACCAGCTTGCTTCTCGGAATGCAGGCGACGCGGTGAAAATACTCGGTGTGGGACAGCGAGACGAGCTTGTACAGATTCTTCTTCCCGACCGCGTTCAGCGCGTAGATGCCGCAGTGGAACGGGCGGGTCGTCTTCCAGCTGTTCCCGTTCGCCTCGTTCAACTGGTTCAGCATGGTGACGTTGCGCGACGCCGCATCCTTGAGCAGCCCGTTCAGGACGCCTCCCAGCGCGAGCGTATCGTCAATGGCCCGGTGATGGCTCTCGAGCGTAACCTTGTAGAGGTCGGACAACGTATTCAAACGGTGGTTCTTCATCGTCGGAAACAGGAATCTCGCCAGCTCCAGCGTATCGAGCACCGGATTCGGTATCGGCGGCAAGCCGAGCACCTTGCAGTTATGCTGCAGGAAGCCGATATCGAATCGGGCGTTGTGAGCGACGAGAATGGCGTCCCCGATAAACTCGATGAACTCCCTCAGCTTCGGCTCGATGTCGGGCGCGTCCTTTACCATCTCGTCGTTGATATTCGTCAGCTGCTGGATGTTGTACGGAATCGGCTCATGCGGGTTGATGAAAGTCGCGAACCGGTCGATCTCCTTGCCGTCCTTCATCTTCACGCCCGCAAGCTCGATGATTTTGTTCGCCGTGACGGACAAGCCCGTCGTCTCGATATCGAATACGACATAGGTCGCTTCCATAAGCGACTCTTCCCGCGGGTTCAGCACCATAGGCACCGAGTCGTTGACGACGTTCGCCTCGATCCCGTACATCACCTTGATGCCGTTCTTCTTGCCCGCCTTCGCGGCTTCCGGAAAACACTGCACGTTCGCGTGATCCGAGACGGCGATGGCTTTATGCCCCCACTTGGCGGCCGTCTTGATGTAGGCGTCGACCGGCGTGACCGCATCCATCGTGCTCATCGTCGTATGAAGGTGGAATTCGACCCGCTTCTCTTCGCCCTCGTCCTTGCGCGGCGGACGGGGGAGCATCTCCCGGACGTCGCTCGGCATCATGATCAGCTCCGGCGGATTCATGAAGCGATCGTATTCGACGCGGCCGCGAAGCTTAAGCCACTTGCCGTTCTCGATCAGGCCGAACATCTTGAGGTCTTCCTTGTTCTTCGCGAACATCTTGATGCCGAGGGAATCGGTATAGTCGGTCACGTTGAACGTGAATAGCGTGTTGCCGTTGCGAAGCTCCTTCACCTCGAGGCCGAAAACGGTTCCCTGTATCGTGACCTTCTTCTCTTCTTCCTTGATGTCCTGGATCGGGACGGGAGGGTCCTTGATCTCGTAGCCATGCTGAAGGACCTGCGGCGCGTCTCCGCCTTCTTCGGCGACCGGCGCCGCTTCGTCCCGCGAGCTCTCCATGAGTTTCTGGATGGCGATCGACTCTTCCTGCTTGACCTTCTGGTTCCATTCCTCGTACGCTTCCTGGCGAGACTCTCCGACGGAGAGCTTCACGCGGCACGATCTCCCGAACCGATTCTCGTAGAAGGAAACCGCATAAGAATCGATGCTCTTGCGCTTCGCCATCTCCAGGCCGGTCTGATCGAGCATATACAAAGTGATCAGATCCTGCTCGGTTTCGATACGCGCTTTGGCCAGCCAGCCGTTGACCGAAGCGACCTCCGATTGCATCCATAGGACGAACACGTTCCAATACTCGTTCAGAACGTCCCGGGTCTCTATGTCCTCCCCGAACCGAAGCGTCATTTCCACCTTCGCCAAGTGCGAGTGCTTGCTCCGGATTTTCGACCATACGTCCGCATAGACGTTCGCCGGAATCAACGCCCCGCCGTGGCGAAGATGGAGGTGCCATTCCCGCTTGCCCCGGTCAACCTCGACCCGTTCTATGTAACTCTCTCGAAAATATTGATCCATCCAATCTGCCGAGATGCCGGACTGCTTAAGCAGCAGCTCAAATCGATTCTTCTGATCCGCTGTCGGTTGCACGTTCGTTCCTCCCCGCATTCCAATCGCGCTCGCTATCGCGAGAAAATAGAAAAGCTTCCGCAGCAAAGGGAGGTCTTCGCGCCGTACGCGGGCTCCGACCGTCTTAAGTAACGGAAGCTGATTCAGTTCCTTGACGCTTGCCTAAAATAATAGACTTTCGTCCATCGACGAACTCTATTTTAACTCATCGCGGCGCGTCGCTCAATAGACAAAGATCGACAGGCTTTCGGCCGGTTCGCCACGCAAGAAGACCCTCGCGCGTCATGACGCAAGGGTCTCCTACCCATCCAGATTCAGCGAACGGGCATCCGTTCCGATCAATAAGCCTTGGCGAATACGACCGTATGCTTCGCGTCGTCGCCGCAGACGAGGCACTTCGTCTTCGTCTCGGCCGTCTCGAACGGAATGTTCCGGCTCGTGTAGCCGGTCTCATCCTTCACTTGCTTCTCGCAAGCGTCGGAGCCGCACCAGCCGGCAAGCGCGAAGCCTCTCTTCTCGTCGGCGGATGCTTTAAGCTCGTCCAGAGTCTCGACGGAGTAGAAGTTCTCTTCGCGGAATTGCAGAGCGCGGTTATACATGTCGTTATGAGCCGCTTCGAGTGCCGCTTCCACTTCGGCCACGATGTTATCCAGAGGAACCTGCTTCTTCTCGCCCGTGATGCGGGAGACAAGCACGCAGACGCCGTTCTCCAGGTCGCGAGGCCCGAGCTCCAGGCGAATCGGCACGCCGCGCATCTCGTATTCGTTGAACTTCCAGCCCGGGGACACGTCGGAACGATCGTCGACGCGAACGCGAACGCCCGCCGCCTTCAATTGCGCGTAGAGCTCGTCCGTCTTCGCGATCACTTGCTCGCGAGTCTTAGGAGGTCCGATCGGGATCATGATCAGCTGAGTAGGCGCCACCTTAGGAGGCATCACCAATCCTCTGTCGTCGCCGTGGACCATGATGAGAGCGCCGATCAGGCGCGTGCTTACGCCCCAAGAGGTCGTATGGCAATATTCCAGGTTGTTCTCGCGGCTCAGATACTTGATATCGAAAGCGACCGCGAAGTTCGTTCCCAGGTAATGGGACGTGCCCGCTTGCACGGCGCGGCCGTCCTTCATCATCGCTTCGATCGAGTACGTGTCGACCGCTCCCGCGAATTTCTCGGAAGGGGTCTTCTGGCCCTTGATGACCGGAATCGCCAGCACGTTCTCGACGAAGTCCGTGTAGACGTCGAGCATCGTCATCGTTTCCTTACGGGCGTCCGCTTCGTCCTCGTGAGCCGTATGGCCTTCCTGCCAGAGGAACTCGCTTGTCCGCAGGAACGGCAGCGTGCGCTTCTCCCAGCGGACGACGTTCGCCCATTGGTTGATCAGCATCGGCAAGTCCCGATAGGATTGAATCCATTTCGAGTACATATGGCCGAACATCGTTTCGGACGTCGGACGAACGGCCAGGCGCTCCTCGAGAATCTCGCCGCCGGCTTCGGTGACGAACGGAAGCTCGGGGTTAAACCCTTCGACGTGCTCCTTCTCCTTCTGGAAGAAGCTTTCCGGAATGAACATCGGGAAGTAAGCGTTGCGGTGGCCCGTTTCCTTGAACCGACGATCCAATTCCTTCTGAATGTTCTCCCAAATCTCATACCCTTCCGGACGGAAGACGATACAGCCGCGAACCGGAGAGTAGTCCATCAGCTCGGCTTTCTTGATGACGTCGATATACCAGCGGGAGAAGTCCTCCGCTTGAGGCGTTATTTCGCTAACAAAACCTTTATCCTTCGACATTTCGGTTCTCCAACCCCTGACAACGGCTAATTTTTGACCAATCGTAAAATATCGTTATAGGTAACGACGACCATTAGCAGCATGAGCATCGCGAACCCGATAAAGTGAACCATGCTCTCCCGGTTGGGATCGACGGGCTTGCCCCGCACCGCTTCCAGCCCGATGAAGAGCAGCCGGCTGCCATCCAGAGCGGGAATCGGCAGCAGGTTGAAGATCCCCAAGTACAAGCTAAGCACCGCCGCCCACGAGGTCAGCTCCGGAATGCCCTGCTTCGCGATTTGGCCCGTCATCTCGGCCGTGCGCACCGGTCCGCCAAGGTCGTCCAGCTTAAATTCCCCGAAGATCAGCTTGCGGAAGCCCTCGAAGATCCTGCCCGTCATGTCGACCATCGTCGTCCCCGCGAACTTGAACGTCTCGACGAAGCCGGCCTGCCGCATCTCCGGACTCAGGTACAGCCCGACCTTGCCCGTCGCGCTATCCGGAGTAACCTTGACTGTCACGTCCTGGCCGTCCCGTTCGACGACCCATTCCATCGGCTTGCCCGCGGACGCTTGGATCTTCTCCACGAGCTTGGCGCTGTCGCCGCCGACCGTCACGCCGTCTACCGTCTTGATCCAATCGCCCTTATGCAGGCCGGACTCCGCGGCGGGCATTCCCGCTTCGGTTCCGCTGACGAACACCTTGCTCGAATTCTCGACCGCGACGCCGGCAAGCTGAAGATAGAGCGCGAACAAGAAAAAGGCAAGAATGAAGTTCATCATCGGACCGGCGAAGATCGCCATCGCGCGCTTGCCCGTCGAGACGTTCCCGAACTGCCTGTCGAAGGGAGCGATCTGCGTCTCTTGGCCTCTGGCTACGATAAGCGCTTGCGGATGGACGTTATAGCGTTCCTGTTCTCCGTCGACGTCCAGCGTAACGAATAGATTCCGCTCGATATCGAGTTGGACGATCTCTCCCCGTACGATCTGCGAACGCTCGTCTAATCGGTCGAGGTAGAAACGGGTGACTTTCCCGTCCTTGACGCGAAGGCCGACCGTCTGGCCGGGCTGCATCTCGACGACCTCCGGATCCTCCCCCGCCATTCGAACGAAACCGCCTGCCGGCAGAAGCCGAAGCGTAAACCTCGTCTCGCCTCTCTTGATAGAGAATAGCTTCGGACCGAAGCCGATCGCGAATTCCCGAACGAGAATGCCGGCCCGCTTCGCGAAATAGAAATGCCCGAATTCATGTATCGTGACAAGCACGAAGAATACCAATACCGTCAGAAATACGACTTGAACCATTTCCATGCGATTCTACCCCCGTTGCCTGTGACGGCTGTCCTTAGATTAACATTATTCTCCGAGCCGTTACAAGAGAATACGGCCTTGGGGGAAAGATTGTCTCATTTATTTAAGAACGCTTGCCTCGCGGCGCGCCCAGGCGTCGGTCTCTAGTATCGTTTCGAGGTCGGGAAGCGCCACGGCCGCCGCTCCATGCTTGTCCAGCACTCTCTCGATAATCTCTTCTATCGCGAGGAAAGAAATCTCGCCGCGAAGGAACCGCGCGACCGCCGCCTCGTTCGCCGCATTGAAGGCCGTCGTCGCCGTTCCTCCGGCGCGGCCGGCTTCGTACGCCATTCGCAGGCAAGGATACCGCGCGAAATCCATCTCGCGAAAACGAAGCGTTCCCGCCTTGACTAAGTCCAAAGGAGACGCCGGGGACGGACGACGCTGCGGATAGGTGAGGGCATATTGGATCGGCACCCGCATATCAGGGTTGCCGAGCTGCGCGATCACGCTCGTATCGGTGAACTCGACCATCGAATGCACGATGCTCTCCGGGTGAAGCACGACGTCGATCCGGTCGTAGGGCAGGCCGAAAAGCCAGCGGGCTTCGATAACCTCAAGCCCTTTGTTAACCATTGTCGCCGAATCGATCGTGATTTTGGCTCCCATCGACCAGTTCGGATGTTTCAAGGCGTCTTCGACCGTTACGCCGACCAGCTCTTCCCTCGAGCGATCTCGGAAGCTTCCTCCGGATGCGGTAATGAGCAGCCGCTTGATCGCCTTGTCGTCCTCCCCGTTGAGGCATTGAAAGATCGCCGAATGCTCGCTGTCGATCGGAAGCAGCCGAACGCCCTTGACGGCGGCGCGTTTCGTTACGATGTGCCCTGCGGTGACAAGCGTCTCCTTATTGGCGAGTCCGATCGCCGCTCCCGCGTCTATGGCCGCGAGAGTCGATCGCAAGCCTAAAGCGCCGACGAGAGCGCACACCACGTAATCCGCGCCGCTACCCGCCGCCGATTCCGCTAGCCCTTCTTCTCCGACGAGAAGCTTGGTGCCCGCGGGAAGCAAGCCTCGCAGCTTGTCCGCCGCCTCCTCGCTGCCGACCGACACGACGCCCGGCCGAAATTGATGAGCCTGCTTAAGCAGCAGCTCCGTATTGGAGCCTGCGGCCAGAGCGACGACCTCGTACGACTCGGGATCCCTCGCTATGACATCCAGCGTCTGCGTGCCGATCGAACCCGTGCTTCCGAGTACGGCAATTTTTCTAGTTGGCATCTTAGTCCTCCATGAACATTAGATATACAGGCGCCTTTAATTCGGAAGCAGCCCGAGAAAATGGACGAAGGGGAAGACAATCAGCCAGCTGTCGGTCCGATCGAGCGCGCCGCCGTGTCCGGGCAGCAGGTTGCCCGAATCCTTCACGCCTCTTAGACGCTTGTACGCGGATTGAATCAAATCCCCCAACGTGCCCGCGACCGCGGAAGCCAGAGCGATGCCGATCGCTTGCCAGAAGCCGACCCATTCCGGGTATATAAAGTAGAAGACAAGCGCGACGACAACCGAGATCGCGAGGCCCCCGACGGCGCCTTCCACCGTCTTGTTCGGGCTGATGGCCGGCCAAAGCTTCGTCTTGCCGATGGCTCGTCCGACGAAATAAGCTCCCGCGTCCGAAGCCCATATGCAGAAAAAAGTGAGCAGGGTCCAGAAGACCCCATGCTCGAGATCGCGCGTGACGACCATGTAACGGAATCCGATGCCTATGTAGAACGCCCCAATAAACAGCAGGCTTGCGTGTTCGAGATGAATCTTGTTTTTGCTGAAGACGGTTGCCGACAAGAGCAGAAACATGAGCAGCCAAGTGCAGCTCTCGATGGAGATCGCCTCCCATCCGAAAGGCATCGTCGGGACCGAAAGCAGCAGAACGGCCAGATATCCGACAAAGACGTCCCAACGGAAGGAAGGGAATTGGTTCAGCTTGACGAACTCCCGATACCCAAGCAAAGCAACGATGGTAAGAAAGGCGGAGTAATACCCGTCGCCCAGAAGGATGACGCCAAGAAAGACTAGCCCCGCTAAGACTCCGGATATCAAACGCTGAACCATGGATTACAGCCCCCCGTAGCGCCTTGCCCTGCGTTGGTACTCGCAGATCGCTTCGTTCAAATGTTGTTCGTTAAATTCCGGCCAGTAGACGTCGGTGAACCAGAATTCGCTGTAGGCAAGCTGCCAGAGCATGAAGTTCGACAGCCGAAGCTCGCCGCTCGTGCGAATGAGCAGGTCCGGATCGGGCATATCCCCGCTGAGAAGACTGGCTCCGAACATTTGCTCGTCGATGGAATCCGGGTCCAGCTCTCCGTTCGCCGCTCGCCTTGCTAGCTTGCGGGCGGCATCGACCATCTCCATCCGGCTTCCGTAGTTCAAAGCGAAATTAAGGACGAGTCCCGTATTGCCGGCCGTCTTGCGAGCCGCTTCTTCGATGGCCGCAAGCGTATGATCCGGCAGCAATTTTTCAATTCCCATCATTCGGACCTGAACGTTATTGGCGATGAGTTCATCCAATTCAAGCGCCAGGAATTCCTGCGGCAGCTTCATGAGGAATTCGACTTCGGCTTTGGGGCGTTTCCAATTCTCCGTCGAGAAGGCGTACAGGGTTAAATAGCGGATGCCGAGCCGGTCCGCTTCCCTCGTAATTCTTTTGATCGCTTTCATTCCGCTGTGGTGGCCCGCGACGCGGGGAAGTCCCCTTGCCTTAGCCCAGCGTCCGTTGCCGTCCATTATGATCGCTACATGCTGCGGCACCTTGTCTGTCGACCCTTCACCGCTCCGCTCCGCTGCCTGATCATCGATTTTTTTCTCTTGAGCATTGCCGCCTTGCAGGCGTTTTACCCAGCTGCCGAAACGGTTCGTCATGGTCGTACCTCCCGATTCAAGAACAATAAACCCCACCTGACGGAGGGGTCGGAGTAGAAGGCGTTACACATCCATAATTTCTTTTTCTTTGGCTGCGAGAATCTTATCGACTTCCGCAACGTAACGATCGGTAATCTTCTGTACGTCGTCCTGATGGCGTCTCGACTCATCCTCGGAGATTTCGCCTTTCTCCTTCTTCTTGATGTCGTCGTTCGCATCGCGGCGAATGTTCCGAATGGCTACCTTGGCTTCCTCTCCGAATTTCTTCGTCGATTTAACCAGATCGGCGCGGCGTTCTTCGGTCAGCGGCGGAATGTTCAGGCGAATGATCGTTCCGTCGTTAGCCGGAGTCAATCCGACATCGGACTTAAGGATCGCCTTCTCGATAGCGGCCAGGGCCGACTTATCCCAAGGCTGAATGATAAGGGTCCGGGAATCCGGCGTATTGATCGTTCCCAGTTGGTTCACCGGCGTCATGGCGCCGTAGTATTCCGCTTGGACGCGGTCGAGAATAGCCGGAGTCGCGCGGCCGGCCCTCAGAGTCGACAAATCGCGCTTAAGGGCTCCGAGCGCCTTCTCCATCCGTTCTTCCGCGTTCTTTTTGATCGATTGAGGCACTTAGTTCACGCTCCCCTTTACAATCGTTCCAATTTTCTCGCCCATTACAGCACGTTTAATATTGCCTTGCTCCGTAATCGCGAATACGAGCAACGGAATATTGTTATCCATGCAGAGAGAAGAGGCCGTGGCGTCCATGACGCCCAAATTCTTGTTGAGAACGTCCAGATAAGTCAGCTGTTCGTACTTCTCGGCCGTCGGATCCTTGAACGGGTCCGCGCTGTAGACGCCGTCGACCTTGTTCTTGGCCATCAGAATGACTTCGGCTTCGATCTCCGCGGCGCGAAGAGCGGCCGTCGTGTCCGTCGAGAAGAACGGGTTGCCCGTGCCTGCCGCGAAAATAACGACGCGTCCCTTCTCCAAGTGACGAATCGCGCGTCTGCGAATGTAAGGCTCGGCGATCTGCTGCATGGCGATAGAGGTTTGAACGCGCGTAGGCACGCCGATCTGCTCCAAGGCGTCCTGCAGGGCAAGCGAGTTCATTACGGTAGCCAGCATGCCCATGTAGTCGGCGGTCGCGCGATCGATCCCCTTCTGGCTGCCGGAAATTCCGCGCCAAATGTTGCCTCCGCCACAGACTACGGCTACCTCTACCCCCAGCTCGACGACTTCCTTCACTTGATCGGCGATCGATAGAATTGTCGTGGCGTCTATGCCATACCCATTCGACCCGGACAGCGATTCTCCGCTGACCTTCAGCACCACTCGTTTGTAAACGGGACGATTCAACGTTTGTACCTCCAGCATTCGATTCGGTTCGCCGCGCAGCAGCGTCCGTTTAGGTTAAGAAAAAGGGAACACGTCGTGTTCCCTCCGCTTTGATTTGCTTATGCTTTGACTTGCGCCATAACTTCTTCTACGAAGTTGTCTTGCTTCTTCTCGAGGCCTTCGCCCAATTCGAAGCGAACGAAGCGACGGATGGAGATTTGCTCGCCGATCGCGGCGATCTTCTCGTTGAGCAGGGTTTGGATCGTCTTGTCCGGATCCTTGACGAAGGATTGCTCCAGAAGAACGACTTCTTCGTAGTACTTGTTGATGCGGCCTTCGACCATCTTGTCGACGATCTTCTCCGGCTTGCCTTCGTTCAGCGCTTGGGCGCGAAGGATTTCGCGTTCCTTGTCCAGGTCAGCTGCATCCACTTCTTCGCGGCGAACAACCTTAGGAGCCGCAGCGGCGATGTGCATGGCGAGGTCGCGAACGAATTCCTTGAATTGATCCGTCATCGCGACGAAGTCGGTTTCGCAGTTGACTTCGACAAGTACGCCGATGCGGCCTGCGCCATGAATATACGATTCGACGCGGCCTTCGGTTGCGACGCGGTCGCCTTTCTTGGCGGCTGCGGCAAGGCCCTTCTCGCGGAGAAGCTCGGACGCCTTCGTCAGGTCGCCGCCCGCTTCTTCCAGCGCTTTCTTACAATCCAACATGCCGGCTCCGGTTCTTTCGCGGAGCGTCTTGACGTCTGCTGCGTTTACTGCCAAGTGAATAACCTCCTGTTTATGCCGCGGATGGCTCTGTGCCATGCCTTGCGGGCAATTCGAATTTAGCTCTTAAAAAAGGGCGGCGAGAAGGTTCTCTTCTGACCACCCTTGCTTGATTTGCTTATTGGCGTCTCTTAGACCGTCGCTTCTTCGCCTTGACGCGATTCGACGATGGCGTCTGCCATTTTGGACGTCAACAGCTTCACGGCGCGGATGGCGTCGTCGTTGCCCGGAATGACGTAATCGATCTCGTCCGGGTCGCAGTTCGTGTCGACGATGCCGACGATCGGGATACCCAGCTTGCGAGCTTCCGCTACCGCGATGCGCTCCTTGCGAGGGTCGATGATGAACAGAGCGTCCGGAAGCTTGCGCATATTCTTGATGCCGCCGAGGAACTTCTCGAGGCGTTCCTTTTCTTTGCGGAGCAGGATAACTTCCTTCTTAGGAAGAACTTCGAAGGTGCCGTCTTCTTCCCACTTCGTCAGCTGGTGCAGACGATCCGTACGCTTCTGGATCGTGGAGAAGTTCGTCAGCGTGCCGCCGAGCCAACGTTGATTGATGTAGTATTGGCCGCTGCGCTCCGCTTCTTCCTTGACGGAATCCTGAGCTTGCTTCTTCGTGCCGACGAACAGCATCGTTCCGCCTTGCTCTGCGAGCTGGCGTACGAAGTTGTACGCTTCGTCGACTTTCTTGACCGTCTTCTGCAGGTCGATAATGTAAATGCCGTTACGTTCAGTAAAGATGTACTTGTCCATCTTAGGGTTCCAACGACGGGTTTGGTGACCGAAGTGTACCCCAGCTTCGAGAAGCTGCTTCATGGAGATTACTGCCATCTTAACTGCACCTCCTAGTGGTTTTGTGTAGGTGAATCCCTCCGCCGATCGCGCCTTTCGCCGGAACTTCTTATCGAAGAAGCACCGCCGACGAAATTGAACGGCGTGCGTTTTTTCACACCGGGGAATACTATATCATATCTGTACTCTCTTCGCAATGGCTTAGCGTCCTATTTGCTAGGAAAAATTGGAGCACGACGAAATTCAATACTTCGCGCGAGTGATCTCCGCGATGATCTCCTCGAAGGTCGGCTTCCCGACGAAGGTGCTCGTGCCGACTCTCAAGCTTTTGCTATACGCTTTGGCTTGTTTGACGAACTGATCCTTGTCGGCGATTAGCCCCAACTCCTGAAGACCCGTCGCGACTTCGATCAAGGTTGCGTTCGCGCGGATATAGAAGGAATAAGTATGTTCTTCTTCATTAGAAGGAGCTTGCGAAGCGCCGGCCGAAGGACCGGAAGCCGCTCCCGTAGAAGCAGGCTTGGAAGCGCCCTCCCCGGCCTTGGAACCTGTTTGTTCTTCCCCGTCTAAAGTCCCGCTCTCCAGGCTTGCTTGAGCCTCCTCTCGGGCTTTAAGGACGGCCGCATCCAATTCCTCTTGCGTATAAGTCTTCAAGGAAGACTTGACCAGGGTATACCCCTGAGCCTCGGCTTCTTCCTGAAGCTCCTTCTCCGTAATTGAAGTGCCTGTAAGGCTGAGCGAAGAAGAGCCCTTCTCCGCGGCCAGAATCAATTGCAGCACCGCTGCGCCGATCATGAGACCCAGGCCGAACCCGATTAGCAAGCCCCGACGTTTAAGCATGCGGATTATCCTCCCGTCTGGCCAATTGCAAAATCAATTGGATCTCGCCTTTATTCATGTTCAGCTCTTTGGCGATTTGTTCGATGGATCGGCCTCGTTCGTAAAGCTCCAGCAGGGCGGAATAACGGGTTCTGATGCTGACCGGTCCCGACGGTAGCGCTTCTTCCCCGTTGCCGTTCCTTTCCCCGTTGCCGTTCCCTTCCTCGGCCTTGGCCGAAGCCCTTTCCATAGAAGCCCCCTGCGCATTCGCGGCCGCGGGAGCGGCAACAGGACCGGCCTCCGCCAGCCCCGCCGCCGCTTCCTCTTGCGCCGATGCGATTGTCGGAGCCGCCGCAGACGCTCGGGAGGCAGCTTGCCGATCGCGATCGCTCCATTCCGTCATCTGCCGTTCGAGATCCCGAATGCGCCGGCTCAGCTTATCGACCGTGGCGTCCTGTTCCCGCTTAAACTCCGAAACGGCATCGATCAGCTCCCGATTCTCCGCTTCCAGATCCTCGAGCAATTGATCGTATGCCGCCTCTCCTTGAAAACCGGATGAGTCCGTTTTGCTTGCCGATGCATTCTTGGGAATCAACAATCCATAACCGGCGATCGCGGCTCCCGTGATGACGATGCTTATCCATGGCTCCACTCTAACAGCCGCCTTTCTCCCTGCCCAAAAAAAGCTACAACGAAATATCGAGATGCTTCCCTTTGTACGGATGCGCGGAAGCCGGATCGGCTCCCTCCCGCTCCTCCGCGTTCGGTTTATTGCGGATCGAGGACATCTTCTTTCTCTCCTTCGGTTCTTTATCCGAGATCGAGCGTTTGGCGGCTCCTTCCGCCTTCGTGTTGCTGCGAGCCTGTTTCTCGGCCTGCTTCACGGCTTGTTGGCCAAGCATGGCCTGCTCCATCGCCGGACGCTGCTGCTGCTGTTGCTGAAGCGGAGACAACTCCAGCGTCCGAGGCATCGATACCTGCAAGTCCAACGGCTTATAGGCCATCGATCAGCACCTGCCTTCCCTACAGAGGATGGTAATCTGCATCTTATCAGATATACGGCACCGGAACGATCTCGCCGTCGATGAATCGGAAAGACACCCGCTGTACGCTATCCTTTATGAATCGGGTATAGCGTCCTATCACGATCTTGGTTCCCCCGTAGATCGTATGGACTCCGTCCACGCGAGCGCTGGACGTATCCTCAAGCATCTTCTCGATCTCCAGAATGCTCTCCTTGGCCGTCTGAAGCTCCTCCGCCGTCTGCTTGCGCGTCGCGTTCAGCTGCAGGCGCATCGTCATTCTCTGCGGAGGCAATTGTCCGGTCGCGGCAAGCTGGTTCAGCAGCGCCAGCGCCTTATCCGTCTTGTCCAACGATTCCGTCAGCGTTCGAATGACCGCGCGCAGATCGTTCAGCTCCTGCCGGAGCTCGGGCCTGACTCCGACCTCGATCGAGGTGGCGGTCGACATGGCGTTGCCGATCATTCGGGCGGTGATCCGGTCTCCGGCCTGCAAAGTGCCGCCGACGACCAAGCCTTTGGAGCCCATGCAGACGATCTCTCTTCCGGCTTTGACGTTCGAGTGCATGATGCTCTGGGTGACGAGGATATCCTCGTTCGCCTGTACGATTCCTTCTTGGATGAAGGAGCATTTGATGGAACGGCCGGCTTTGACCAAGCCCTTGTTGTTGCCGATGATCCCGCCGCTAATCTCGATGGAGCCGTCGGATTCGACCTCCGCTCCTTCGATTCCTCCCGTGACGCGAATATCGCCTGAAGCTCTGATTTTGAAGCCGTTAAGGACGTTCCCCCGAATGACAACGGTTCCGACAAAATCGATATTGCCGATGTGATAATCCACGTCCCCATTCACTTCGTAGACGGGGAACACGTTCAGCTTGTCCTTTTCCGTCTTGGTGACGAGACCGTCCATCGCGGCGTAAAGCCCTGTTTTCTCCGCGTTCACGACTACGTTCTTGCCTACCTTAAAGTGAGCTTCCTTGCCTTCTTTCGCCTTTACCTCTCCCCCGGTAACATCGGTTCCGTTTATTCCCGGAAGCGGCGGATAACGCTCCGCGATCAATTGACCGGCCTTCACGTTGGCGAGCTGGGCAACTTCCCGGTAGTCCACGCTGCCATCCGAACGCTCGGTCGGCTTGCGGCTTTGATCGTCTTCGCCGTATAAGGATTTGATGTATCCGTCGGTGCCGTTCCTTGCGGGGGTCCCGATGGCTACGACGTTCTGGGTGAAAAAGAAATCCTGCGGTCTAGCGGAGATCATGTTGAGGATATCTTGTTGAATTCCATGCTTGACTCCCCGACCGTCCAAAATCTTCTCCAGATCCTGAACGGTCAGCTGGATCGTCCCTTCCACTCGCTTGAAGATAAGATAGGCTGACATCTTATCTTCGGAGAGATCGACTTGTATGGCCTCATCCAAGTTCGTTATCTGCTCATTAGACATGGTACTCTCCTCCAGACAGCGGGTGTCATTTATGCATCAATTGGTCCTTTTGCTTGCCCAGCGCCGCTCTTAACCTAAGAATCGCTTTGGAGTGTAGCTGAGAGATTCGCGAAGGCGACAACGACATCACTTCGGCGATTTCGCTAAGCGACAAGTCTTCATAGTAGAAAAGCGAGACGACGGTTCTCTCCTTCGGGGTCAACCGATCGATTCCTTGCATCAAGGTTTCTTTCAGAAAAGTGTCATGAACCCTGGATTCCGGATTCACGGCCTTGTCGTCGATGAGAAGGGAGAGACGAGTCTCCGACTCTTCTTCCCGGATCGGATCCTCCAGGGAGCAGATAGTGGATACCGCCACTTCCTGGAGCATCTGTTGAAATTCCTTGTTCGATATGTTGAGGTAGCTGCATACCTCTTCGTCCGTGGCGGATCTCAAATTCCGCTGCTCCAGAACGGCGTACGCATCTTCCATTTTTTTCGCTTTGTCTCTTACCGAGCGGGGCACCCAATCCCCTTGACGAAGACCATCGATGATGGAGCCGCGGATTCGCCAAGATGCATACGTCTCGAACTGCAGCCCCCTCTGATAGTCGAACTTCTCGATGGCGTCGATCAGCCCCATGGCTCCGTTGCTGGCCAAGTCGTCCTTCGTGACGTTCTTGGGCAGCCCCACGGCCATTCGGCTCGATACGTAATCCACGAGCGGCAAATAATGTTCGATCAGCTGCTTTTTGGCATCCAGATCTCCATCTTCCTTCCAACTCTGCCAGAACGATTGGTGGGAAAGCCGAGAACGCTTATGATCGATCATTTTTGCTTCACCTTCCTTATTCGTCCTTCATGTGTCGAACCGCCTGAACCATGTCATCCGTGTTTACGTTGTCCAATGAAACCAGCTTGGCCGGCTGCAAGGGTTGAAAATCCGCGGGACGCGCCGGCTCGCCCGACCATTGTCCCTTCATTAAGTCCGTTAGCTGCGAATCGTCGCTCGGCGTCGAGAGATCGAGTACGGAACCGCGTTCATCCTCCGGGGACTCCTTCGGAAGGCCGGAAGGCTTAAGCAGAACCGTTAGCAAGATTTGAATCGCGACGGCGAGAGCCAGAAAAGCGACGAACGCGTAAAAACTGCGAATAAGCGTGGTGGTCACCGTGTTGCTTCCTATCGAGAAGAGGAAGGTCAACACGGCTCCGAATCCGCCGAAGCCGACGAGTAGACGCCAAGATCGGGCCATGTTATATCTCCTTTACTCCATGCTGCACGCTGCGGATATAGAGAATGCCGGTCTGGCTGCTCAGCTCCACCGTGCGACCGAAGTTGCCTCCCGTATCCTCGGAGACGATCGGAATCCCCATGCCGGTTAAGGCATGCTTCGTGGATTCGACGTTCCGCGGTCCGATCCTCAGACTGTCGTTGCCGCCCGCGAAAGCGAACATTTGCGCCCCGCCGGCAAGCTTGGCGACCAGCCTTCTCCTATCCGCTCCCAGCTCCAACACCCTTCTTAGAAGCTCGGGAATCGCCGTATCCGCATATTTGGCGATATTCAGCTGTCCTTCGCGGGCGATCTCCGAGGACGGCAGCATGATGTGCGCCATCCCGGCTACCATCCGGACCGGATCGAACAAGGTTAATCCTACGCAAGAGCCTAGCCCCGTCGTCTTAAGGGAGGCTCCGCCGGAAGCGACGTTCAAGTCAGCCATTCCGACTTTGACGATGTTGTCTTCCGTCATTCCAGAGGCACTCCAAGGGACACGAACATTCGTTCGAAGGACTGCGGGTCCGGAATGAAGAAGAAATGTCCCTCCGCTTCCTGTTCGCCCTTCAAGAAGGTCGTATCGATCAGAAGAGCTTCGTCTCCCATCGTGCCGAATTGCAGCACCCCGTAGCTGAGAACGGCTCCGGCCATGTCCACCGCGATCGACGGCACCGAAGGAGACATCGCTAGGCCCGTCAGATCCGCTAAAGACGACAAATAAGATCCGGCGAGAATGTTGCCAATCTCGCATAGGGCCGACAGCTCAAGCTCGGAATAAGAGTCTTTCTCGGAAGCCTCGATGCCGAGCAGCACTTGGAGCACCCTGGCGGCCTGCTTCCTGCTCATCAGGAAGAACATATTGCCGGGAGCATCCCCGTCCACCCGGAGGAAAATCGCCGCGACGACTTCCTCCGAGCCGCCGACTCGATCCGCTATTCTCTCGAAAGGAACGAAGCTGACGGTCGGGACGGACATGTCGACGGGCTTGTCCAGAAGTCTCGATAACGCAGTCGCGGCGTGTCCCGCGCCGATGTTCCCCACCTCGCGGAGAACGTCCATCTTGAAATCCGGATTGTGATTGAACAGCTCCACCCGTTATTCTCCCATCTGCTCCAGCTGGATGATCTCCGAACGGTTAAGAACTTCCGATAGATTCAGGAGGATAAGCAGTCTATTCTCTCCTAAGGTAGCTACGCCGCTCAAATACTTCGCCTTGATTCCGCCTACCACTTCGGGCGGCACTCCGATCGAATCGCTCATGATGTCGACGACGTCGTTCGCGGAATCCACGATAAAGCCGACCTCCAGCTCGTTCGCGGCGACGATGATGATCCGGGTGTTCTCCGTCGGCTCGGACTCCGGCAGCCCGAAGCGTCCCCTTAAGTCGATAACGGGAATGACGACGCCGCGAAGATTTACGACGCCTTTAACGAATGCCGGCGTCTTCGGTACGCGAGTAATCGGCATCATGCGCTCGATCGTTCTCACTTTGTCTACTTCGATGCCGTATTCTTCATGCCCAAGCGTAAAGACAATTACCTTCAATTCCTCTGCCATGTCGAAGCCTCCTCGATTGATCTTGCGTTATTTGATAAGAGCGTTCGGGTCTACGATGAGAGCGACTTGGCCATCTCCCATGATCGTCGCGCCCGAGATCAGCTTCTGGTTCGCCAAGTACTTGCCGAGCGTCTTAAGGACGATCTCGCTTTGGCTGACGAATTCGTCGACGAGTACCGCCGCGAGCTTGTCGCCTTTGCGAATGACGAGCATCTCCGTCTCTTTCTCGTCGTCATCGCGATAATCCGGCGAATCCAGCAGCTTCGCCAGCGAAACAACCGGAATGATCGCCTTGCGGTACTCGATGACCTTGTTGCCGTGCAGATCCCGGATGTCCTCTCTGCGGATCATGCCCGTCTCCACGATGGAGGAAAGCGGGAATGCGTACTTCTCGGAGCCCAGCTTGATCAGCATGGCGGAGATGATCGACAGAGTCAGTGGCAGCTGGATCGAGAAAATCGAGCCTTGCCCGATCGTCGAGGTTACGCTGACTTGGCCGCCGAGCGATTCGATCTTGGACTTGACGACGTCGAGGCCGACTCCGCGGCCCGAGATGTCGGAGATCTTGTCCGCCGTGCTGAAACCGGGAGCGAACAGCAGCATGTTGATCTCGTCGTCGCTCAGCTTCTTCGAATCCTCGAGACTCACGATGCCCTTGGAGATCGCGATGTCGAGAACCTTCGGCCGGTTGATGCCGCCGCCGTTGTCCTCGATCTCGATAAAGACATGGTTGCCGCTATGGTAAGCGCGAAGATGAACCGTCCCCGTGTCCGGCTTGCCCGCCGCGATCCGCGCCGCGGGCATCTCGATCCCGTGGTCGACGGAATTCCGGATCAAGTGAACGAGCGGATCCCCGATCTCGTCGATAACCGTACGATCGAGTTCGGTCTCGGCTCCCGTGATGATCAGGTCCAGCTTCTTGTCCAGCGACTTGGCCAAGTCCCGCACCATCCGCGGGAAGCGGTTAAAGACGCTCTCCACCGGAACCATCCGCAGCTTCAGGACGATATTCTGCAGGTCGCCGCTCACGCGGGCCATATGCTCGACCGTCTCCGTCAGGTCGTTGCGGCGAATTTCGGTAGCCAGCTGCTCGAGCCTCGAACGATCGATCAAGAGCTCGCTGAACAGGTTCATGAGCGTATCCAAGCGCTCGATGTCTACGCGGATCGTTCGGCTTGCGTTCGCGGCGGCTCCCGCCGCCGGACGCGCAGGCGCCTTATCCGCTGCCGCCGGTTTGGCCGCCGACGCTGCGGGCGCCGCCGGCGCGGGAGCCGCGGCTGCGGCCGCCGCTTGCTGCATGGCTTGAATCTGCTGCTCCGCCGCCTCTTCCTTCGATTGGTCGAGCTCGGCGAGAGAGGAACGGTCGACCGGCATTACCATGGCCGATTCGATCTCCGATACTTTCAGAATCCCTTCGCGCAGAGCTTCTTCTTCGATCTGCGAGATATAGTAAACCGAGAAGCTTCTATCGAATTTATCCTGCTCGATATCTTGAACGGACGGGTTAGACTTGACGACTTCGCCGTTTTTCTCGAGGAAGTCGAAGACCATATAGGCGCGAACGGCTTTGAGAACGCAGTCTTCGCGTATGAACACTTGAATGTGAAAAACTTTCATGCCGCTGTCTATCGATTGCTCAAGAACCGAGAGCTGGAACTGGTCGAGCAGCAGCTCGGTGGCGACGATAGGCTTGTCCGACGAAGAATCCGCTGCCGCCTTCGCTCCCGTCGCTCCGCTGAAATCTCCGCGGACGATCGCTTTCAGCGTCTCGACCAGATCGCCGACTTCCGCTTTGCCCGTGCCTCCGCCTACGACGTCTTGCACCATGCCGTCGAGCGCGTCCAAACATTTGAACAGGGTATCGAAAATCATGCCGTTCATCGTAAGCTTGGAGTTGCGCACCAAATCCAGCACGTTCTCCATTTCGTGGGTCAGGGATGCCAGATCCTCGAAGCCCATCGTTGCGGACATTCCCTTCAGCGTATGCGCGGAACGGAAAATAATCTGGACGATGCTGATATCCTCTGGCGATTGCTCCAACTTCAGCATGCTCTCGTTAAGAGATTGCAGATGATCGTTGGCCTCGTCGATAAAGATGGATAAGTACTGATTCATTTCCACTGTACGGACACCTCCTGGGCGACTGTCTTACCTCGATATCTACCTCTTCCTAGCGGTCACTTCGTGGACTAGCGCCGGCGCGATCTGCTGCAAGTTCAGCACTTGCGAAGCGGCTCCGAGCTCGACGGCGGAACGCGGCATTCCGTATACGACGCAGGTTTGCTCCGATTCGGCGATCAGCGTCTCCGCGCCATCCTCTTGCAGGGCTTTCATCGCTCTGGCGCCGTCGCTTCCCATCCCCGTCATCAGCACGACGTGCCGCTTCATGTCCTTCACGCCGATGAGCGACTCGAACAGCCGATCGACCGACGGACGATGTCCCGAGACCTGCGCATCGTCCGACAAGGCGATTCGGTACCCGCCGGCAGAGTCCCGAGCCAACGTCATGTGCCGTCCTCCAGGCGCGATATAGGCCGTGCCGGTCAATACGAGGTCCCCATCGGCGGCTTCGCAGACATGAATCTTCGAGAAGTTGTCCAGCCGCTGGGCGAGCGAATGAGTGAATTTGGGAGGCATATGCTGAACGATCAGGATCGGAGCGGGAAAATCGGGCGGAATCGAGGTCAGCACCTCCTGCAGAGCTCGAGGCCCCCCCGTCGACGTGCCGATCGCCACGATATGGCCGAAGGTCGGTTTGCCCGGGACCTTCTGATCCGCCTTCCCCTTGCTCCCGGCAGCCTCGGCGAACGGAACGCGCTTGGCTTCCGGGCTATCCGGCGGAGATTGGGCGGAATCCTTGCGAGTCTCCGGCTTCGATCTGTCTTGCCCGGTACTGGCGGCCAGCTTGCCGCTTGACGCGGACAGCTTGTCCGTCGGCGAGTTTCGTTTGGCCGCTCCTTCCGCTACGCTGCCGCTTCTCGTTAAGCTCGCCTTCTTCGGGATATCGCCCGATGGCTTAGGTACCGTCGGGGGAAGCTTGCCCGTCCTCTTGGCTGGCTGAGATGAGATCTCCTTCTGCGGCATCGGCGGCAGGACGTCCGGCTGCTTGCGTCCCATGGGCATCTCTGGCTTGTCGAGCTTCTCGAGCCTATCGGACGACGCACTCTTATGATTCTCTGGCGGAGCGGCAGGCTCTGCCGGCGGTGCCAGCGCTCGGCTGTCCTCCTTGGGCTCCTCTTCCCGCTCGGCGAAATCGTCCGCCGAGGCGAGCATTCGGGCGTTCTCGCTTTTGGCAAGTTCAACGGCGACGTGCAGCTTCTCCCGCAGGCTGTCGCCTACCTGCATGATATCCAGCTTCACCGAGCCGTCCGGCTTGCGGATAAAATCCAGCGCTCCGTATTGCAGGGCTTTAATCGTGTCCCTTGTCCCGTTGTCCGTTACGGCCGAAAGCATGATGACGGGCGTAGGTCTTAAGGTCATGATCCTTCTTAACGCTTCGAGGCCGTTCATGGACGGCATCTCCAGATCCATCGTGATGACGTCCGGTCCGATCGCAAGCGTCTTCTCGATCGCTTCAAGGCCGTCGGAAGCCGTAGCCGCCACCTCGAAGGACGGATCGGCGGAGATAAAATCGCTGAAAACTTTGCGCATGAAAGGGGAATCGTCAACGACTAGCACTTTGAATCTTGCCATATGGGGTCCCCTCTCTTGTCTGGATGTCTAGTATATGTACATGAACTTGCTAGCTAGCTCCATAAGCGGCGCATTCGTTGGAGGAAGCCTCTTACCCCGCTGTCCTCCGCCGGTTTCTCTTCGGATAAGTAAGCCGACGCGATTCTCTCGACTCCCCGATTCGCCAGACTATCCGGATAAGCGACGGATAAGGCGGTCTGGCGTTTAACGGCTTTCATGACATGGCTGTCGTCGGGCACGAATCCTAGCAAGGGCAATTCCAAATTCAAGTATTTGCCGGCGACCTGCTGGATGTTGTTCGCCGTCTGTTGGCCTTCCTTGTCGTCGGAGACCCGATTCACCACGAGCCGGAACCGGACGTCGTGCCCCATCGACTTGACCATCTTGATAAGAGCGTAGGCATCCGTGATCGAGGTAGGTTCGGGCGTCGTAATGACGATCGTCTCTTGGGCGGCCGTGATGAAGCGAAGCGTCTCCTTCGACAATCCGGCGCCGGTATCGAACAGCAGGAAGTCCACATGGCCGTGCAGCTTGCCGATCTGATCGGCGAAATAGTCGAGCTCCGCGTCGCTAAGGCGGATAAGATCCTTGAAGCCGGAGCCCCCCGCGATGAATTTAAGTCCTCCCGGTCCGGTCTGGATGATCTCCCAGATCGTTTTCTCTCTCTTCAGGAGATGGAAGAGATTATACTCTGCCGGAGTTCCCAGCAGCACGTCGATGTTCGCCATGCCGATATCCGCATCGAACAATAGGACGCTGTAGCCTCGTTTCTGCAAGGCAAGCGCGAAGTTCAAGCTGAAGTTCGACTTGCCTACCCCGCCTTTGCCGCTTGTGACCGTTACGATGCGGGTCTGTTTGCCCATTGTCATCTGTTCGCGATTCGATACGAGGTTCCGCAGCGCTTCCGCTTGGTCATTCATCTTGCAGCTCTCCTAGCAACCGATGGATAAGGTCTTCGGGGTCAAAGTTGCGAATGTCGTCCGGAACGGTCTGCCCGCATGTCACGTAAGAGATTTCATAATCGAATGCCATGACCAAGTTCAGAATGGAGCCGAAGGAGTCCGTCTCGTCCATCTTGGTGAACAACAACCGTTTGACGCCGTATTTAGCGAATTGGCCGGCTACCTGTTTCATGTCCTGATACTTATGGGTAAGGCTCAGTACAAGAATGTTCTCGGACTGTTCGCCCGGAGCCAGCAGCGCGTTCACCTCGGAGACGAACATCTCGTTGCGGTAATTGCGGCCCGCCGTGTCCATAAAGATCAAATCGCGATCTTCCAGCTTCTTGTAGGATTTGGGAAGCTCGGAAGCGGAGAACACCACCTCCAGCGGAACGTTCAGGATCTCCGCGTAGGTTCTGAGCTGGTCGACGGCCGCGATCCTGTAAGTGTCTGCCGTGAGGAATCCGACGGTTCTTCGATGAACGAAAGCTTGATCGGCCGCCAGCTTCGCGATGGTTGTCGTCTTGCCGACCCCGGTAGGACCGACGAAATTCACGATTCGGGTCGTCGCGGAAATCCCTTGTCCTGCCGAAGGCATCAGCCATCCTCGCAGAACCTCGCGCCCCTTCTCGTAAACAAGCTTGGGATCTTCTCCCTGGGATCCTTCAAGCAGCTCAATGACGTTCTCCGCGAACCGTTCGACAAGCGCCGGCTCAACCCCTTGTTCGGCCAGTTGCTTCGACAGCTTCAGGACGGGCTCCGGAATAACGCGAAACGTCTGCTGGCGGTTCATCTCCCGCATCATTTCTTTCATGGCCCGAAGCTCTTGAAGGAGAGAAGCCGTCTCGTCTTCTATCGGAGAGCTGGCGGCGGTTCTCGACGGCTTCGGCTTCTCGTCCGCTTGAGAAGGCGTCACCGTCGCGACCGCCGATCTGCCGGCAGATGCGGTGCGAGCCTCGATTGAAGCTTCGTCTGTAGGCCTGCTTGCTCCCGTGAAGCCCGCGATCATCTCCAGCGCCGCTTCCGCCGCCCGGGACGCCGCTTCCTCTCCCCGATTCTCGGCATTCCCCGTTCGAACGGCCGCCGCCGGTTCCAAGGTAGCCGTCTGGGACGAGCCGCGAGGGACAGCGCCTTGATGATAACGGTCCCTGACCGCTTGCGGGGGCATAAAAGAAGGAGCGTTCTCGGGTACCGCCTCGAAGGGTTCCGGCATCGGCGGTTTGGCCTTCGGCGCGGCTGGCGGAGGCAAACCCGAATTGTCGGCGGGGCGAACGATAGGGCCGCGGGAAGGCGCCGGCTTCGGCTTGGCCGATTGCTCGTCTACGGCGGCGATAACCTCCACGCGCTTCTTGCGGAACATGCCAAGAAATCCGCCGACGCGGATTTCCTTGGTATTAAGAATGACGGCGTCCGATCCAAGCTCCGCGCGAATCTTCTGGACCGCTTCCGGCAGATCTTGGACCAAGTATCGTTTGACCTTCATGCGTTCACCACCCCGACGCTTTGCACTTCAATATTCGGCTCCAATTCGCTGTAAGAGATCACGGGTATATCCTGCATGCTGCGCTCGAGCATTTGGCGCATGTACATGCGAATGGTCGGCGACGTCAGGATGATCGGCTGCTGGCCGAGCTGCAGCACCCGGTTCACTTGCTCCGTCAGTCTGGAATAAATCGCTTGCGTGGACGGAGGATCCAACGCGAGATAGCTGCCCTGATCGGACTGCTGGACGGAATCGGATATTTTCTTCTCCACCGCCGGACTTACCGTAATCACTTTAAGCGGTTCGTTCGGATTCGCGTATTGAAGCGTGATCTGCCTGGACAACGCTTGCCGAACATATTCGGTCAGCACCTCCGGATCCTTCGTATACTTGCCATAGTCGGCGAGCGTCTCGAAGATCGTCACCAGATCCCGAATCGAAATCTTCTCTTTAAGCAGCTTGGCCAGCACCTTCTGAACGTCGCCGATCGATAGAGTCGAAGGAATAAGATCTTCGATAAGAGTCGGGTAGCTTTCCTTGACGCTGTCGATAAGGGATTTGGTCTCTTGACGGCCGAGCAGCTCGTGAGCGTACTTCTTGATCACTTCCGTCAGATGCGTCGCAACAACGGAAGGCGGATCGACCACCGTATAACCGGCCATCTCGGCGCGCTCCTTGGTCGCTTCGTCGATCCAGAGAGCCGGCAATCCGAAAGCGGGCTCCTTCGTCTCGATGCCCGTCACCGAATCGTCGTCATACCCTGGGCTCATAGCCAAATAGTGGTTAAGCAGTAATTCGCCACGAGCTACCAAATTTCCTTTCATTTTGATAATATATTCGTTCGGTTTTAGTTGAATGTTGTCGCGAATTCGGATTACCGGGACGATAAGTCCCATCTCGAGAGCGCATTGCCGTCGAATCATGATGATTCGATCGAGCAGGTCCCCCCCTTGCTGGGTATCCGCGAGCGGGATCAGACCGTAACCGAATTCGAATTCGATCGGATCGACCTGCAGCAGGCTGATGACGCTCTCCGGACTGCGCACCTCTTCGATCTCCTTCTCTTCGACAAGCAGGTCCTCTTCCTTTTGTTTGCGGGTGACGCTCTTCTGCAGCCGGTAGGCGGCGAAGCTTAGCACCGCCGCCAGCGGGAATGTAGCCAAGGGTCCGATCGGCGTAAAAATACCAAGCAGGGCTATCGTGCCCGCAACGATATAGAGGAGCTTCGGGAAGCGTAGGATCTGCGTCACCAAATCCTGAGCCAAGTTGCCGTCCGACGCGGCGCGAGTCACGATAATACCCGTCGCCGTGCTGATCAAGAGCGCCGGAACCTGGCTGACCAAGCCGTCGCCAATCGTCAAAATCGAGTATGTATTCAATGCTTCCATGACCGGCATGCCGTGAATGACCATGCCGACGATGATGCCGGCGATCAGGTTGATCGCGACGATGATAATACTGGCGATCGCGTCGCCCTTGACGAACTTGCTCGCGCCGTCCATCGCCCCGTAGAAGTCCGCTTCCTTCTCGATCTTCTCGCGGCGCTCCTTCGCCTGCTGCTCGTTGATGAGACCGGCGTTCAAATCCGCGTCGATACTCATCTGCTTGCCCGGCATGGCGTCGAGGGTAAACCGAGCCGCGACTTCGGACACGCGTTCCGCGCCCTTCGTGATGACGATAAACTGGACGACGACGAGAATAAGGAAGACCACGAAGCCTATCGCCAACTCTCCGCCGGCCACGAACTCGCCGAACGTGTGCACGACCTTGCCCGCTTCGGCTTCCGAGAGGATAAGCCGCGTCGTCGAAATGTTGAGCGCCAAACGGAAGAGCGTGGTAATGAGCAATAAGGTCGGGAAAATCGAGAACTGCAGCGCATCTTGCGTGTTCATGGAGATCAACAGGATCATGATCGCTGCGGAGATATTAACGATGAGCAGGATGTCGAGCAGCTCTTTGGGAATGGGGACGACCATCATCAGGACAATGCCTATGACGCCGACAAGTATACTAATGTCCCGAATTTTCAAGGCGTTCCCTCCCTTTCTGTGTCCCTACGATGACTTCAAACGTCTTCAAGCGAAGCACCTTCTTATGCCTTGCGTCTGCCTTTTAAACGATATATGTATGCCAGTACCTCGGCGACCGCTTGGAACAGGTCGGGCGGAATCGCTTGTCCGATTTCCGCACGTTCGTAAAGAGCCCGAGCCAACGGCTTGTTTTCCATGATCATGACGTCGTTCTTCTTGGCGATCTCCCGAATACGAAGCGCCATGTAATCCTGGCCTTTGGCGATGACCTTGGGCGCATCCATCTTAGCGGAATCGTATTTGAGCGCGACCGCGAAGTGGGTCGGGTTCGTGATGATGACATCCGCGGTAGGAACGTCCTGCATCATGCGCATGATCGCCATCCGCCTCTGCCGCTCCTTGATCTTCGCCTTGATCTTCGGATCGCCTTCCTGGTTCTTGTATTCGTCCTTGATGTCTTGCTTGCTCATCCGGAGGCTTTTCTCATAGGAATATTTCTGGTAGTAATAGTCTCCAAGAGCAAGAATGAATAGGATTACGGCCACAAACATAGCCAGCCTAGTCGTCAAATTCCCCGTAAAGGCGAAGATATCTTCAATCGGCACGTGGGCAAGCGCCATCACGCGCTCTCTCTCCGACCACAAGACCAGGTAGACGATAATCGCAATGACCAACAGCTTGAGGATACTCTTGACCAGTTCCACGAGAGACCTGGAGCTGAAGAGCCGTTTGAAGCCATTAATCGGATTCAGCGAATTGAACTTGAACTTCAACGTCTCCGTCGTGAATAACCAACCGACCTGAAAATAGTGTGCCGCGAAGATGATGACAAACGCGCCTATGAAGATCGGCGATAGAAATATCAGCATTTGGATCGCGTACCTGCTAAACATATCCATAACGTTGCCGGATGTGATCTCCATCGAAAGGCGATGAAGAAAAATATCGGCGAACATAGCGACGATTCGATCCCAAAAAAACGTTCCGAGAACCATGAAGAGGCTGACGGTTACGATAAGCTCAAGGGAAGTCCCGATCTCTTGGCTTTGCGCAACCTGCCCCTTCTGACGGGCTTCGTTCCTTTTTTTCGGCGTTGCCTTCTCCGTCTTCTCTCCGGCAAAGACCTGGAGATTCATGGGCAGACGATAGCGAGACACGGACAATAGAATCGACCTCCCCTGCCATTCACTCCTGCTGGCTAAGACTGAAAGATAACGAATAATTGTTCCAATGCGTTAAACATGCGGTCGAATATCATCTGGAACAACGTTCCGAATCCAGGGAGAATAAGAATAAGGATCGCCAATCCTATCAAAATCTTGATAGGCACCCCGATAACGAACACTTGGAATTGGGGGGCGGCTCTAGTAAGAAGAGCGAGCGCCAAATCCAGAAGAAACATCGCGACGACAAGCGGCGCCGAGATTTGAAGCGCGAGCAGGAACGTATCGGCGAACGTTCTCGCCAGAAACTCGGTAAGCGTGCCCCCGTTAATAATCCCGAAAAGATTATTGTCGAGCGGCAGCCAGTTGTAGCTGTCCATCAATGCTCTAATGAGGTAATGGTGACCGTTGATAGCCAAGAATACCAACATCAACAGCATGTTTTTCAAGTTGCCCATGATCGGAACGGACAGTCCGGTCAGCGGATCGATGATATTCGCCATGCTCAGGCCCATTTGCATGTCCATGATAGCGCCCGAGGTCTGCACGATGGTAAAGAACATGTAACAAACGTAGCCGATAATTAGCCCTGCCATCACTTCTTTTATGATGGACATAATAAAATATCCGTCCGCCACCACTTTGTCGTTAAATCCGACCTGCATAAAGACGATATAAGATATAAAGAATGAAAGGCCGATTTTGACGACCCGGGGCACCGATTTCGTCGAGAAGATCGGAGCCACGACCATAAACGAGCTGATTCGGCAAAAGACGAGCAGAAAGGCCGGAAAGTATTGCGTGATTAGTTCCATTCGTCGTCATCCAATGTAATTTGCCAAGTTGCCCAGCAAATTCGAAGTGAAATCGACCAGCATGTTTAGAATCCATGGCCCGAAGATTAATAGCGCTACGAATACCGCGATAATCTTCGGGATGAAGGCAAGGGTCTGCTCGTGAATTTGCGTCATTGCTTGGAAGATGCTGACGAGCAAGCCGACCAGCAAGCCAAGGCCGAGCATAGGCGCGCTGACCATAAGAATGATGTACATGGCTCTTCCCGCCAAGCCGATAATAAACTCCGCGCTCATCATTCATCCCCCTTCGTTCTTAGTTTAGAATCCAGAATCAAGTCTGGAAGCTGGTCAGCAGCGATTTAACGACAAGATACCAACCGTCAACCAAGACAAAAAGCAGGATTTTGAACGGAAGAGATATCATGACCGGCGGAAGCATCATCATCCCCATGGCCATCAAGGTACTGGAGACGACCATATCGATCACTAGAAACGGGATAAAGATCATGAAGCCCATCTGGAAGGCCGTCTTCAGCTCGCTCATGGCGTAAGCGGGAACCAGAACCGTTAGCGGAATATCCTGATAGGTCTCCGGCTTCTCCGTCTTCGTATAATTCATGAATAAGAGAAGATCCTTCTCTCTTGTCTGCTTATACATGAATTCTTTCATCGGTACCGCGGCTTTGGACAAGGCTTCCGTCTGGGTAATCTCGCCGTCCAGATAAGGCTGTACAGCCTGCTGGTTCACTTGCGAGATCGTCGGAGACATCACGAATAAGGTCATGAACAGCGCAAGACCGATCAGCACCTGATTGGGAGGCATCGTCGGCGTACCGAGAGAGGTACGAACGAATCCGAGCACGATGACGATTCGGGTGAAGCAGGTCATCATGATCAGGATAGCCGGCGCCAAGCTTAATACGGTGATGACCAGAAGCAAGGTCAAGGAGGACGCCCCGACAGGCTCGCCTCCATCTCCGATATCGATGCTAACGATAGGTTCCGAAGCGAAGGCCGCGGCGCCGATCGGCAACGAAGACAAGAGCATGACAATCAAACTGACTAATAGTTTCTTCTTCATTTAATCATCCGTCCGATCCCCGGAACGATCCTTGTTTAGCAATTGATCCACCCTCTGACGCCGTTCCGAGAGTTCGCGCATTCGAGCTTCCAGCGTCTGCTCGAAGCTTCCCCCTTCCGAGCCCGAGGACAAATCCTCGGACGGAGATACATTCGGGTTGCCGCGGTTGCCGAAGCGCTTCAGCCATGCGGGAATCGACGCTTCGGAATTCGCGCTTGCCGCATCGTGCTCGGCGAGCAAGGCGGCGACCGTGTCGGAGTCCGTGATGACCTCCAGCAAGTTGACGTCCTCCCCTACTCCCAGCACGTAGATGCGGCCGTTCCATTCGACGATCTGAAGCGACTTGTTCGTTCCGACCGCCACTCCGCCCAGCGAGCGAAGCGAACGGTTCATCCACCAGCCGCGGTTTCTTTTGCCGATAAATCTAAGCACGAAAATGATGAGACCGACTATTAACGCCAGAACGAGCAGAATTCTTAACATATCCATGCCCGAAGCCCCGTCAAAATCGTTCCCAGCTGCCAATGCGTTTAATGCCGGGAGTCTCACGAGCTTATCCGAGCGTCTTCTTGATAGCTTCGATAACGCGATCCGCTTGGAACGGCTTGACGATGAAGTCCTTCGCTCCGGCTTGGATAGCGTCGATAACCATCGCTTGTTGGCCCATCGCGGAGCACATGATGACTTTGGCGTTGGAATCCATCTTGCGGATCTCCTTCAGAGCCGCAATGCCGTCCATCTCCGGCATCGTGATGTCCATGGTGATCAGATCCGGAAGAAGCTCCTTGTATTTCTCGATGGCCTGCGCTCCGTCCTGAGCTTCTCCGACCACTTCGTATCCGTTTTTGGTAAGAATATCGCGAATCATCATTCGCATGAACGCTGCATCGTCAACGATTAGAATACGGTTTGCCATTGTAGGTTCCTCCCGAGGGGTTTATTGAATTTTTTGAACGCGATCCCATTGGCTGACGATATCGGTTACCCGCACGCCGAAGTTCTCGTCGATAACGACGACTTCGCCTTTGGCGATCAGCTTGCTATTGACCAGAATATCGACGGGCTCGCCGGCCAGCTTGTCCAGCTCGATGATGGAACCTTGAGACAGCTCCAAAATCTCTTTGATCTGCTTCTTCGTGCGGCCTAGCTCTACCGTCACTTTAAGCGGAATATCCATCAAGAGCCCGAGATTCGTCTCGTCGACAGGATGGCTTCCTCCGCCTTGGAAATTAGAGAACTGCACGGGTTGCACGTTGACATTCCGATTCATTCCCGAACCGCCGAGCGATTGAGGATGATGAGGCTCCTGGTAGCCGTACGAAGGCATTGCCGGCGGCATGGAAGCCGGAGGCTGCTGCATGTGAGGCGCCGGCGCGGCCGGAGGCGGCGTCGGCGCTGGAGCCGCGGCGGCAGGCGCCTGAGTGGGCGCAGGTGCTGCGGGCGCCGGAGTTGGGGCGGCGGTCGGCTGCGGCGCCGGATCGGACGAGCCGATCAGCGAAGCTACCAACTCCTTGGAGAAGGATACCGTCAAGAGCTGCATGATCGTGGAATCGATCAGATCGCCGATCTTGAGGCGGAACGATACCTTGACGAAGACGTCTTCCTGAGGAAGATTCGAAACGCCGGCGTTCTCCTTGACGTCCATGATGTCGACGCCCGGGGGCGAGATGTTCACGAACCGGTTGAAGATCGTCGACATGGACGTCGCGGAGGAACCCATCATCTGATTCATCGCTTCTTGAACGGCGCTGATATGTATTTCGTTCAATTCTTCGGAATTAACGTTGCCTTCTCCGCCTAGCATGAGGTCGGCAATGATTTGCGCGTCCAAGGATTTAATGACCAGAGAGTTGATTCCCTCGAAGCCGTCTACGTAACGAACGTGAACCGCGACATGCGGCTTGGGGAACTCTTCGACGAATTGATCTCTCGAGATCATGGATACCTTCGGGGTCGTGATGTCTACCTTCCTGCCCAACAGCGTAGAAAGTGCCGTCGCCGCGCTTCCGAAGGTAATGTTGCCGATCTCGCCCAAGGCATCTTGCTCCAGAGGAGTCAAGTAATCGTCGATCGTTACCTCCTTCTCGCTTGCCGAAGCGGCCGCCGTCTCCTCGGAGGCGGAAGATTGTCTAAGGAGAGCGTCTATCTCTTCTTGGGATAAGTAATCTTTACTCGTCATTTAACTCTTCAACTCCTTCGCTGACAATCTCTACTATCTGTACGGCCATCCTATCTCGGACCGTCCCGGGGCTGCCGATGAACTTCAGTTTATCGCCGACCTTGATCTCCAGGCCTTCTCCCGTCTCCTTGTGCAAGGAGATAACGTCCCCTATGCCGAGGTTCAAAAATTCATGAATGGAGATGACGGAAGAGCCTAATTCGGCCACGATCGGCAGCTTCGCTTTGCTGACGCGATGCTCAAGAAGATTGACTTCTTCCGGAGCCCTCACTTTCTTCTGCGAAACGAACCAATGATGGACGGACAGCTTGGACATGATCGGCTCGATCACGACGTGAGGAATACATAGATTGATCATCCCGGTCGTATCGCCGATCTTCGTGCTTAACGAGATCAGCGCGATCGTCTCGTTCGGGGATACGATCTGCATGAATTGGGGATTCGTCTCCAATCCTTCGAGGCGAGGTTCGATATCCACGATCGTCTTCCATGCCTCTTGAAGGGATTCAAGCGCCCGGCTGAAGATCTTCTCCAAAATGATGTTCTCGATTTCCGTCAGGCTTCCGATCTTGCTAGGCGCCGAGCCGGCTCCTCCCAGAAGTCGGTCAAGCATGGCGAAAGCAACGTTCGGGTGAACCTCAAGAACCATTCGGCCTTCCAATGGCTCCGCTTCGAAGATGTTCAGGATCGTCATCTTAGGAATGGAGCGGATGAATTCGTCGTAGGGCAATTGTTCGACCTGGACGACATTGATCTGGACGAACGTTCGCAGCTGGGCCGAGAAATAGGTTGTCAGGAAGCGCGCGAAATTCTCGTGAATACGCGTCAAGCTGCGGATATGATCTTTGGAGAATCGGACGGCTCTCTTGAAGTCGTAGGCGCGAACCTTTTTCTGCGCTTCTTCCTTCTTAAGCTCCTCGGCATCCATCTCGCCGGAGGACAACGCCGCTAGCAGCGCGTCTATCTCATTTTGCGAAAGAACGTCAACCAATTTTACTCACCCCTTTCCGCAAGCTTACCGCTCGAATGTACTCGCCTTTAGGCTTATCTTAAATTTGGGTCATGATAAAGTTCGTAATTTCGACTTTCGTCACTTTGCCTTCGGACAGGACGGGATTGATCGCGTTGATCAAGGAGGCTTGAAGCTTATCCTTGCCTTCCGTCCCGCTCAGCTCTTCCGGAGTAAGAACCCATAGCGCGCGGTTTACGATCGGCTTGATCTGAATGTCCTTGACTTTCTCGAACTCTTCTTTCGATTTCTCGCTGTCCAATTGGAAGGACAAGCTCAGCATGACGACATATTCCGTATCCGCAATATTCGTCTTAATATCCTTCAATTCGGATGTGACCTTGATCATCTCATCGGCAGACATCGGTTCGGCTGAGACGTCCTTGACGCTTTCCTGAGCCTGCTTCGCCGGATCCTTCGAGTCGGAACCTGAATCTCCGAATAGAGTAGACCATGAGTATAATCCGACGATGACGATTAACGTGATCGCCAGAAGCAGTGAAACCAGCCAAGGTAACATTTTTTTCATGACGTTGCTCCCTCCGATTGCGGATTGGCCGCCGGTCCCGTGACCGCCGCCAACACGCCGATGCTGCGCAAATATTGCCGGATGGATCTGTTCACATCCGAAGAATTTTCCAATACCAGGAGTTTCTTGCCGGTCGTAAGCGTGATTAACGTATCCGGTGTTTCCTCTATCATTTCGATCAGTAACGCGTTTACGTAAAATTTGGTGCCGTTGAGTCTTGTCAAGCCGATCATTGGAATCCCCCCGTGCTGCCGAAGGAGGCTCATCGCCTCCTTGGCAGGACTTCAATTACCGTTTGAGGTTGACGACCTCTTCCAGAATGGAGTCTGAAGTCGTAATAATCCGGGAATTGGCTTGGAATCCGCGTTGCGTAACGATCATTTCCGTGAATTCGTTCGTCAGATCCACGTTCGACATCTCGAGCTGTCCGGCTATGATCGATCCGGTTCCCGTCTCTGGGTCGTTGGCCGTTCCGATCGTCAGATCGCTATCCGGATTCGCATTCGGCGTCATCCGGTACAGGTTGCCTCCTACTTTCTCGAGACCGGCAGGGTTTATAACCCTCACTACGCCGATCTGAGCGATGGGTTCACCCGTATTCCCATCCGCATCCACGGGCAGAACGCTACCGTCCTGCGAGATCGAGAACGCCGTTACGGTCTCGGGATCGACCTGGATAGCTCCATCCGCGGAGAGCACGTACATGCCGTCCGCATTGACCAAATAACCGAGAGCGTCAAGCGTAAAGTTGCCTGCGCGAGTCAGGTACGCCCCTTCTGTCTCTCCGGTCGGGCTGACGGCGAAGAAGCCGTCGCCGTCGATTCTCAAATCCGTTGGGACGTTAGTCGTTTGAGCGCTGCCCGCCGTATGTACGGTATCGATGGCGGCTACCGTGACGCCCAGGCCGACTTGCTTCGCGTTGACGCCGCCTTGCGTATCTTCTACGGGAGCGGTAACGCCGGACATCGATTGGCTCAGAATGTCCTTGAACATGACGCGGCTTGATTTGAAGCCCGTCGTGTTTACGTTCGCGATGTTATTGCCGATTACGTCTAATTTCGTTTGGAACCCACGCATGCCGGATACACCGGAATACAACGAACGCAACATGCAATCAACAACCTCCCAAGGTCTCATTTATCGTTGGACGCCGCTTCAATCGATCCGCGGCTCCAGGGCCCCCTAACGAGGTCCGGCCCTACAAGCTCAGTCGCTTCGTCTAGCTAACGACGACAGCGCTGTCGATCTGGGTAAACACATGTTCTCTCATCGAGGAACCGTCCATTGCGGTTACGACGGTACGGTTAGGCACATTGACTATCATCGCAATATCCCGGAATAAAACGAGCGAATCCTTCGCTCCTTTGGCTTCCGCTTGATCGAGCGCGCTGGCGATTCGATCGATCTGCTCCGGTTGGAACTTGATGCCTCTCTGTTGAAGCCTCTGTTCCGCATGATGGCTGAACTTCAGTCTGGCTTGCGCTAAAAGTTGTTCGAAAGACGGATCTGCATGGCTTGCCGCCGTCGTGCCGCCATCGGATTGCGCAGGATAAGTTCGTATGCCTGTTACGGGCCCCGGCCTTGCGGCCGCCAGATGGCCGACAAGCATTCGGTCACTCACCTGAGCTCACCTCCGAGCCGGAATCGGAATCGTCCGCAGGCGGATTGGAAATCGATGTGATCTCCTCCATCTTGATCTCCTTCTCGCCGATCCGCGCAAAAGCAACGCCGTCTCTCGTGACGATCGAATCCACGATTCCGGATTTCTCCGCGGTCTTGCCGCTGCTATCCGTCTCGTTCCAGGTCACGTTCATGCCAAGCGTGTTGGCCACCATGCCCGGAGCGTTCCGAAGCGCCCCGATCTGGGTCGCCATGTTCATCGTCTGCTCCAGCGCCGAGAACTGAGCCATCTGGGAGATGAACTCCTTATCCTCCAACGGCTGCATCGGGTCCTGATTCTGAAGCTGAGTGATCAGGATCTTCAGAAACTCGTCTTTCCCCAGAGTGGAGGCCGAACCCGTCGAAGACGTTTGCTTGGATGCTCTCTGAACGTTCTGAGTGGAGTAATTCGGCCAGTTAACCGAACTGGAACTGCCTGCCATTATTTTCACCCCCTGCCGTTATGCCGTCGTGTTAATGGAACCGCCGAAGCCGATTTCGCGGATCAGAGTCGTTCTCTCGAGCTCATCCTCAAAGGTTGCCTGATCTTCGATAGCATCGTGTCGACTATGATTCGAATGGCCGCCGCCCTGCCCCGCGTTCGAACCCCGATCCTCATCGCTCATGAAAGAGGTTGAATCCGAAGCCTCATACGGCTGTTGAACCACGTCGATTCGGTCCACCTGAATTCCTTGGCTTTGAAGCGAGCTGCGCAGCATGCCCATCTGATTCTCGATCAATTCCTTGGCCGTGCCGGATTGCGTTACGAATTGAGCGGTCAACTGGCCGTCCTGCATCGAGAGTCGAACGTCTACCGTCCCGAGATGTTCGGGAGCAAGCGTAATTCTCGCTTCCGTGAAGCCGTTGCCGTTCGAGAGAACGAATTGCTTCACCAGATAATTGCCGATCTGCTGGCTGAATTGCTGAACCGGTACTTGAGCGGGCAATGCCGGCTTCGCCGCCGGGATATCCGCCTTCGGCCGAGCCATGTCCTGAGCCTGCAGCGTCCACGCGAACGTCGTGCCGTTATTCTCGGAGGAGTTGCTTTCGTTAGCCGATTGGACGACGGATGAATCCGTCTTTGGAGCGATAGAAGTCGATTCCTGCTGCAGGTTCCAGTAGATAACCGGTTCCTTGAAGGTCGTCGCCTTCCGGTTGTCGACGGCGGCTTGCTGATGAACGGCTTGCGTTGCCGCTTGCTGCTGAACTCCCGTCGTTCCGATCGGTTGCAGGATGCCGACCCGACTCGTCTCTACCGGCTTCTCGGCCTGAGTGTCGAGATTCAAACCTTCGCTTGTCGCCGTTCCGGAAGCGACAATCTGCTTCAATTGCTCGGCGACGCTCTCGAGAGCGTTGGCGTCAAGCTTGCCGTTATGGTTCTTGGCCGCTTGATTCAAGGCTTGCAGCAGCAGCATCAAAGTGCCCGATTGGCCGCCATTCGAAGAGGCCGAAGCTGCGGTCATGGCCGCGTTGTCCCCGTCCGTCTCGAAATTTCCGGTAACGGCATCGGCCGGAATCGTCCAATTCTGAAGCAACGCTTGAAGCGCGGCCAGCAGTTCGTTCAGCGCGTTCTGCGAATCTTCCGAAGACAAGTCTACTCCCTGGGAATCAGAGAGTTGCTGCAGCCATTCGTTCAGAACGGACAAAAGAGAGTCTTCGTCTCCTTCCTTCCCTTCCGTACCGGCTTGTCCAAGGAGAGCCGCGATATTCGTCGGCAAGGCAAATCCGGATTCGGCGGAATTCGATGACGACTGACCGCCTAGCGCTTGTACGAGCACTCCGGCGAAACCGTCTCCTCCGGAGGATTTGGCCGTCCCTCCTTGGCTGGATGCGGATGCGATCAGCGAAGCCGTGTTCGTTACGAGCATGTTCATGTTTTCACCCCCTCTCCCGAAGTCATTGCGAGTCGTTAGATTGGAAGCGACGATTACGGGTTCGCCGGCATCAGCTTGCTGACGAGATCGGCTGTCTTCTTCTTGGCATTATCGTCATCCAGGCTCGCCATGGCCGCCAGGACCTGAGAACGGGAAGCATCGGGAAGCGCGCCGAGAATTCGCAGCGTCTTCGCCTGATTCGTCTGCGACATCTCGAACAGGATGGCTGCCGCGCTGGCAGGCTGCATGGAAGAGAACGTGTTGCTAAGCGCCGAAGTGTCCAGGATGGAAGTGTCCGAATTGACGGATTCCAGCTCCTTGATGCGCGATTGCAAGGCCGCGATCTCTTGATCCTCGACGGAATTAGCGTCCTTTAACCTCGTGGTTACCTCGGCGGCGACGGCGGGAGTCATCTTCTCCAGAATGCGTCCGCGCTGCGTGTCCGTCATCGCGCCCAGCACGAGCGAGGCTTCCTCCAGCGTCATGCTCTCCAAGATAGGAGCCGCCTTGCCCGGCACCATCTTGCCGTACATATCGGCAAGTCCCGTAATTTTCGAATCGTATTGCTCGGAGGTGAGCGTTTTGTCCTGAATTTGCTTGTTCAGCGATTCGATCTGGGTCTGAAGCTGCGCGATCGTCTGTTCGTTCTGAGCCGACTTATCCTTCTCTTGCTGCAGCTCCGATTGGGCGCTGACAAGCTGCGCGTTCAGCTCGTCGATTTTTTTCTTTGCGTTGGAAACCGATAGATCTTCTTCGCTGACTTCCGTGCTTTCCGGTTTGGACGGTTCCGGCAAAATGGAACTGAGCACCGGAATCTTATTGCCTACCTTTAGGGCCGAGTCCCGCAAATCGCCATTAAACAGGAACAACAATACGCCTAGCAGAACGGCTGTAAACAAGATCGGAGTCAGGAAAAAGAGGAACCGCTCGAAGCCGGAATAGCCTTCTTTCTCCGCATTAGCATCCGACACGAAATCCCCTCCTTCTCTGTTTGGATGTTGAACCTGATGGACTCTCTTATCTCCTTGCCGAGGCAGCCGCCCTCATCACAGCCATCTCGTCCAGGGTATTCTGTTCGTTCGCGAGCGCTTGCTGGACGAACAGCTCCTTCGCCCGATCCCGGGCGTTCAGCCACACCTTCTCGTCCACCGTGCGGTCGGCCAGCTTCCTCTGACGGAGACGGGCCGCTTCCTTCGCCTTCCGGACTCCTTCGCGCTGGTGCCGAATCCGCTGCTCAAGCCAGCCTATGTATTCCTGCATTCTTTGGATCTCGAACAAGGAGGTCGGACGCTTCGTCTGTTCCGAGAGAGCCTGGGCCATCTGCTCCAGATCGCGGGTCAAGGAGGCTAAGGTTTCTTCTTCCGCCTTGAGCTTCCCGAGAGAAGCCGCGTATTCCCACTCCGCCATCGACTTCTCGCTGCCTTTCAGATCGACAATCTTCTGAAGGGGATAATGGAACTTCATTGTCGCTCACGACCTCATCTCTTGTAGAAATCGATGATCAATCTCTCCTGCGCCTCCTGAAGAGTCACCTTCTCGGACGTCTTCTGCCGGGTATAGGAGTTGATCGTCTGGATAAACTGGATGGATTTATCGATTTCCGGATTCGTTCCGTTCTGGTACGCCCCAATATTGATGAGGTCTTCCGAATCCTTATAAACGGATAGCAATCGTTTAAGCTGCTCTGCCGAATCCTGTTGATCCTCGGAGACGATATCCTTCATGACCCGGCTAACGCTGGCCAATACGTCGATCGCGGGATAATGCCCCTTGTGCGCGAGCTGCCTGCTGAGCACGATGTGTCCGTCCAGGATCCCCCGAACGGCATCGGCGATCGGCTCGTTCATGTCGTCCCCGTCGACGAGGACGGTATAGAAAGCGGTGATCGATCCGGTCGGTCCGGTTCCCGCCCGCTCCAACAGCTTAGGGAGGGCGGCGAAGACGGAAGGCGTGTAGCCTCTTGTCGCCGGAGGTTCGCCGATCGCCAGCCCGACCTCGCGCAGCGCCATCGCGTAGCGGGTAACGGAATCCATCATCAGCATGACGTTAAGGCCGCGGTCCCGAAAATATTCGGCGATGGTCGTCGCGATCAGAGCGCCTTTCATCCGAATAAGCGCGGGCTGGTCGGAGGTAGCGACGACGACGACCGATCGGGCGAGCCCTTCGGGCCCGAGGTCGCGCTCGATAAACTCCAACACCTCGCGCCCACGTTCGCCGATCAGAGCGATGACGTTCACGTCGGCCGTGGTATTTCGGGCAACCATGCCGAGCAAGGTGCTCTTGCCGACGCCGGATCCCGCGAAGATGCCCATCCGTTGGCCTTGGCCGACCGTGAGCAAGCCGTCGATGCATCGCACTCCCGTCCCGAGCGGTTCGACGACTCTCGGACGGTTCAACGGGTTGCCCGGCGAGTTGTGAGTCGAATAATGGGGCATTCTCGCCGGCAAGCTGGACCCGTCAAGCGGTCTGCCGAGTCCGTCCAATACTTTGCCGAGCAGCTCGGAGCCGACTTGCACGGACAAGGGTCTGCCGGTCGTTACCACGTCGCAGCCGGGACCGACCGAGTGGAGATCGCCAAGCGGCATGAGAAGCACTCGATTGTCCTTAAAGCCGACAACCTCGGCCAGAATGGGAGTTCCTCCCTTATGCGGGTGAATCGTGCATACGTCTCCGATGCTGGCGTCCGGTCCTTCGGATTCGACCGTCAGGCCGATGATCTGGGTGACCTTGCCGTTCACTCGAATCGGATCGAAGCATTCAAGCGCCTCTTCGTACCTAGACACGTCAAGGAGTCTGGACATCGGCATCCCTCACTTCGGCTGGGTAAGCGGCGATTCTCAACAATTCCTCGCGAATGGCGGTCAATTGCGTATCGATTCTCGCGTCGATGCTGCCGAAGGAGGAACGGATGATGCAGCCTCCTTCGCCGACCGTCTGGTCCGGAATGATCTGAAGCTCGGCCTGGGAGTCGATTCCCAGCGACAGCTCGTCCTTCGCGGCTTGAACGAATGCGAATTGAGAAGGAGCGACGCAAAGGGTGATGACCCCTTGTTCCTTGCGCCGGGCAAGCGCCTTGGCGATCAGCTCGATCGCGAGCTCGGGCCTTTCTTCGATCTTGGAGGCGATCACCTTCTCGGCGATCTTAACGCTTAGCTCCACGAGGAAAAGCTCCGCGTCGGCAATGATGCTATCCTTCGTCAGATAAGCTTGCCGGACAATCGAAGTCGCCTCTTGCAGCGTATGCTCCCATCGCTCCCGCATCTGCCGTTCGGCTTGCTCGCTTCCCTGAAGGAATCCCTCTTCATAGCCCTGCTGCCTGGCCGACTCGGCGGTCTGCTCATCCTCTTGCCTGCGCGACTGCCACCATTCCTCGGCTTCCTTGCCAGCTTGCTCCCGGATTTGCTCGGCCTCTTGCCTGGCCGCGATTAGAATGTCTTCGGCTACCTGCTGGGCATCCTGAAGAATCCGTTCCTTCATTGTTTGAGTTTCGACATCAACCGAGGATATTCCTTCGCTATCGCCAGCCGAATCCGAAATATTTCGAGGTTTGGTTGCGAGCCGCAGCTGTTCGATTCGCTTCAGATCCTCTAGAGAGATGACATGGGAGGATTTAATGAGATTAGACAATAATATCGTCTCCTCCGCCGCGAGCGATAATGATCTCGCCCGCTTCTTCGAGCCTGCGAATCGTCGCTACGATGCGAGTCTGCGCTTCCTCCACGTCGCGCAGCCGAACGGGTCCCATGTATTCCATCTCTTCTTTGAACGTGTCCGCCATTCTCTTGGACATGTTGCGGAAGATAGCTTCCCGAACCTCGTCGCTGGCCACCTTGAGCGCAAGCTGGAGATCGGCGTTCTCGATGTCGCGAATGATTCGTTGAATGGAACGGTTGTCCAGATTGACGATGTCCTCGAAGACGAACATCCGCTTCTTGATCTCTTCCGCCAGCTCCGGATCCTGAATTTCGAGAGAATCGAGAATCGTGCGTTCGGTGCCTCGGTCGACGCCGTTCAAGATCTGAACGATCGCCTCGATGCCGCCCGCGTTCGTATAGTCCTGAGTAACGGTGGACGAAAGCTTCTGCTCGAGCACTCTCTCGACCTGCGCGATAACATCCGGCGAGGTGCTGTCCATCAGGGCGATCCTTCTCGCGACATCCGCCTGTTTGTCTTGCGGCAGCGAGGAGAGTACGGCCGACGACTGATCCGGCTGCAGGTAGGACAGCACGAGAGCGATCGTCTGCGGGTTCTCGTTCTGGATAAAGTTGAGGATCTGGGTCGGCTCCGCCTTCCGGGCGAAGTCGAACGGCCTCACCTGCAGGGTCGCCGTCAAGCGATGCAGGATATCGGACGCCTTCTGCGATCCGAGCGCTTTCTCCAGAATCTCCTTCGCGTAAGTAATCCCGCCTTGGGAGATGAATTCCTGCGCCAGACAGATTTGATGGAATTCCGCCAGGATGGCGTCTTTCTCCGCGCTGTCGACTTTGCGAACGTTCGCGATCTCGAGCGTCAACTGCTCGATCTCGTCGTCGCGCAAATGCTTAAAGATTTGAGCAGATACGTCCGGCCCCAGGGTGATCAGCAGAATCGCTGCTTTCTGGCGGCCGCTTAATTGATAATTGCCCGATCCCATCTTAGCCACCATTGACACCTCTATTCATCCACAAGCCATGTCCGGAGAAGATTGACGAATTCGTCCGGTTTGCGCTTGGCCAATCCTTCCAATTGCTTGCGCACTTGGTTCTCGTTCGACACGCTGTCGATATCGATCGTAGGCGTCTCCACTCTCGGGAGATCCACCGCGGCAAGCTCCTGCTCTTCTTTTGCCTTCTGACGGCGCCGGTAGAGAAGATAGCCTCCTCCGCCAAGCAGGGCAAGCGCAATGGCGGCTGCGATCCACATGGTCGAAGGCGATACCGAGAGACCTCCGGAGCTGGCCTCCGCGACCGAGAAAGGTTCCGCGATGACGGATACTCTCTTCGCCAACTCATCGTCCGTCAGGGTCTGGCCCGAATCCGCCAGCAAAGTGCGAACGTCGTTCACGAGCTTCTGCTGAATCGACTGCTGTCTCTCCGGAGTCATTCCTTCCGAATCGAGAGCAACGCTGATAGACAGATCCTTGACCTGATAAGGCGCGAAAGTCGTGCTCGTCGTCACTCGGCTCGGTTCGTAGTTCGTCTGCGTCTGAGTCTTCTCGGAAGAGGAGCCGCTCGATCCGCCGCCGGACGGGTAATTCGCGATATCCGTTTCGCCGACTCCCGCCACGCCTCCGGCCGAGCTGTCCGAACCGGTGTAGGATTCGGCGGAATTGGTCTCGCTGATGATAATGCCCTTGTTGTCGTTGTCGTCAAGCGGCCTGACGAGAGACTCCTGCTGGGTCTTCTGATCGAAGTTGAGCGAGGAGACGACGCTGACCACCATCTTGTCCATGCCGACCATCGTCGACAGGAATTGCTCGGTCTTCGTCTTGATTCCGTTCTCGAACTTCCGCTGAATCTCGAACTGCTGGTCGAGCAGCGTTCCGCTTACCGCGCCGCTGCCTCCGATCTCCGCGGAAGGCGTCAGTTGGTTCGATTGGCTCGTGATCGTAATATCGTCGACGCTAAGGTTGGGAACCGACGTCTTCACGAGATTGAAGTAGCTGTCGATCTCTTCCTGCTTAGGACGGAAGCCCGGCTTGAACGTAAGCTGCACGGAAGCGGATGCCCGTTCCCTGTCTTCGTCGTTCAGGAACACGCTCTCCTCGGGGAGGTTGATCAACACCTTGGCGCGTTGGATTCCCTGCATTCCGAGCAGAAGCTGCTGAACCTCGCCGTTAAGAGCGTTGCGGTACTTGACGTTGAATTCCTGATCGGTCGTGCCGATGGAGGACGAGTTCTTGCTGAGCTCCGAGAAGCCGATCGATCCGTTCTGCACGAGCCCTTGGGAGCCTACGGCCACTTTGACTTTAGCCGCGTCGGCGCTCGGCACCGAGATGCTCGTGCCTCCGTTCTGCAGCTTGTACGGAATGCCGCTGCTGTCCAAATACTCCATGATCGCTTGGGAATCGGTAGAGTCCAAATTCTGAAAAGCGAGCTCGTATTCCGTTCTGGTAAATAAAACGGTTAATAGAATGATAGCGATGATGAGAAATCCGGCCGTCGAAGCCAGCACCCATTTTTGCGTTTTGCTGTATTGGTTCCAGAAGTTTTTAACTTTCTCCCTCGCGCGGGCCAACTTCTCGCTCACGATTCCACCTCACTTGCGAACTTTGCTGCATCGTTATTCTGCGATTAGATGGTTATCCGCATGATCTCCTGATACGCTTCGATAACCTTGTTTCGGATTTGTGAGGTTAGTTCCAGGCTGAGCTCCGCGCGGGAAGCCGCGATCAGCACGTCGTTTACGTCCGCCTGTCCGATTATGAATTGATCGTTCACCGTATGTACGTTTTGCTCTTGCGCCGCCACCCCGTCCAGCGCTTGCTGAAGATAATTCGCGAAGCTTTCGGTAACCTCCGCGGGGGTTGCTGCTTTGGTTGCTTGAGCGGCACTTGAAATTGCGGGTTGTATGGCCGATATAGATGGTATATTAATCATACTAGATCCTCCTAGGAATCAATGGCTGCTCTCTCGAACCGAATTATCGGCCGATTTCCAGAGATTTCGTGAACATCGCTTTGCTGGCGTTCAGCGCGGTCACGTTCGCTTCATAGGAACGCGTGGCCGAGATCATGTCGACCATCTCCTTCAAGATATCGACGTTAGGCATGCTGACCATTCCGTCCGCGTCCGCATCCGGGTGAGTCGGGTTATAAACCAGCTTAAACGGCGTCGAATCCTCTCTGATCTCCGTAACCCGAACGCCCGTCGCGCTTTGCGCGCCAAGCTTGCCGTTAAGAATGTCCGAGAAGCTAGCCTGATCGGGTTCGAAGACGACTTCCTTCCGCCGATATGGTACGAATTCCCCATTCACGTAGCTTGCTCTAGTCGTTTCGGCATTGGCGATATTGGAAGAGATAACATCCATCCGGAGCCGTTGAGCCGTCAGCGCGGAAGCGCTGGTATCAAATCCGCTGAGCTTCACTGAATATCCTCCTTAAAATGTCGATCGAGTTAAGCCTTAAGTCCCCTTAATGGCGGTGCGCATCATTTTGACTTCGTGACTGACCTGTTGAATGAACAAATTGTACCGGAGCTGGTTCTCCGCGATCAGGGCCATTTCCCTATCGATATCCACGTTGTTCTTGCTGTTGTTGAAGACCGTGCTCTCATCCGTCACTATCCGAGCCGAAGGCTGCGAGCCGGAGGAATTGCCGATGACATAGTGCCTGTCATCCGTGCGCGTTCCCGTAAATCCTCCGATATCGGCGGAATTCATCGCTTGCTCCAATAGCTCTTCGAATACGACGTCCGACCTCTTGAACCCCGGCGTATCCACGTTGGCCACGTTGTTGGATATTACCTGCTGTCTCAACGAAGCGGCTTTAAGTGCCCCTTCCAATCTCTGGAACGACGCTCCGCCTAACAAGTCCACTATTAACCGCCTCTTTTCCAATTTAAGTTCGGATTTTTTGCTAAAATTTGTTTAAAAATACACTCGACATTCCATTATTCAACATTCGTAGCGGATAATCCTGCATGTTCGACATGTTTTTTGGGATTCGCCACAATCCGCGTCGATTTCTGGCGAGATTAAAATTTTCTAAGTTCAATCATCCAATATCGTACAAAAAGTGACAATAAGAAAAAAGCCCTATCTTGTTAACAAGACCGGACTTTTGGCAGGCATGGAACATTTTCGGTTAGGATTTGCGGGACTCCAGCTCTTGAAGCAGCTTCCCGTTCAGAATTCGAATGTAAGTTCCTTTCATTCCGAGGGATCGAGTATCGATGACCCCGGCGCTCTCGAGCTTGCGCAGCGCGTTCACGATAACCGAACGGGTAATCCCCGCCCTGTCGGCGATCTTCGAAGCGACCAGAAGGCCTTCCTTGCCTTCCAATTCCTCGAAAATATGGTCGACGGCCTCGAGCTCGCTGAACGACAGGGAGTTGACCGCGATCGTGACGACGGCCTTGCTCCTCGCTTCGACTTCGCGCTCCTCCGCTCTCTCCCGAAGGATCTCCATTCCGATAATAGTGGAGCCGTATTCGGCCAAAATCAGCTCGTCGTCGCCGACATCCGCCTGCTCCTTGGCAAGGACTATAGTCCCAAGACGGTCTCCGCCGCCTATAATCGGAACAATGGTCACTTTCTGTCCGGCGAATGCGTTCTCGACCGGATGGAGCGTTTTGGAAGGGTCTTCATTCGACGCCGTCGAGGTAATCCGCAAAAATAGTTCGTTTGTCTCAGACGGAAAACGAAGCTCGTCCGCGGGATTTTGCCGAAGCCATGCTTCCGCGAACGAAGCGTTCGGAGCCGCCCCGAGAATTTTGCCGCGCCGGCTGACGACGAACACGCCGCCGGCCAGCGTTTCCCGAAGCGCTTCCGCCATGACGCGGAAGTTGAGCGGCTTGCCCGCCGCCTCCTGGAGAAGCGCGTTTAACGATCTCATTTTATTCAACAAACTCATGTTAGCTTTATCCTCCTACTTAACAACCCGCATGGCTTTTTACAGAATATATTGACTTAAATCGCGATTGCTTGCAATGCTGGACAGCTTATCTTTCACGTATTCAGGCGTAATCGCCAGATGCGTAAGCTGAAGCTCGGGCGCTTCGAAGCTTAAATCCTCCAACAGCTTCTCGAGGAGCGTATGAAGCCGGCGGGCGCCGATGTTCTCGGTATTGCGGTTCACGTCCTGCGCCATCCGCGCCAATTCGACGATGGCTTCGTCGGTAAACTCGATTTCGACGCCTTCCGTCTGCAGAAGAGCGGCGTACTGCTTCGTGAGCGCGTTCTCCGGCTCCGTAAGGATACGCACAAAATCGTCGTCCGTCAAGCTCGACAGCTCTACCCGGATCGGGAACCGTCCCTGAAGCTCGGGAATAAGGTCGGAGGGCTTCGCCACATGGAACGCTCCGGCGGCGACGAAGAGCACGTAATCCGTCTTGACGGGGCCATACTTCGTCACTACCGTAGACCCTTCGACGATTGGCAAAATGTCCCGTTGGACGCCTTCGCGGGAGACGTCCGGTCCTTGGCCTCTTCCGTTGCTTGCGATTTTATCGATTTCGTCTATGAATATAATGCCGGATTGCTCGGCCCGCGCGACGGATTCGGCGATCACGTCGTCCATATCGATCAGCTTGCCCGCCTCTTCCACCACCAGCACCTTGCGCGCCTCTTTGACGGACAGCTTACGCTTCTTACGCCTCTTGGGCATGAATTGGCTGAGCATCTCCTGCATGTTGCCCATTTGATCCTGGCTGGGACCCGAGAACATATCGAGCATGGTCGGCGTCGTATCGTCCACTTCGATCTCGACGATCTCGTTCTCCAGGGAACCCGCCTTCAGCTTGGAAAGAGTATCCGAGCGCTTCGTTTGCAGGGAAGGGTCGACCTCCTCCGGCTCCTCGGGCTGGTTGTTCTGCCCGCCGCCGAACAGCATCTCGAACGGATTCCGCTGCGACTTCGGCTTCGCCTGCGAAGGCACCAGCAAGGCCGCAAGCCGCTCGTTGGCCGCCTCCTCCGCTTTGTCCCGGACTTTCTCCGTGCGTTCTTCCTTGACCATGCGAATCGCGGTTTCCACCAGATCCCGGACCATGGATTCGACATCGCGGCCGACATAGCCGACTTCGGTGAATTTGGTCGCTTCGATCTTGATGAACGGCGCATGCACGAGCTTCGCCAGCCTGCGCGCGATCTCCGTCTTGCCGACGCCCGTAGGCCCGATCATCAGGATATTCTTCGGAACGACCTCGTCTCTCATCGCTTCCGGCAGCTTGCCTCGGCGATACCGGTTTCTAAGCGCGACGGCGACGGACCTCTTCGCTTGCTTCTGGCCTACGATATATTTATCGAGCTCCGCGACGATCTGGCGGGGCGTCCATTGATCACTCATCCTAATCCCTCCGATTCTATTCGCTCTTAGAGTTCTTCCACCACGAGGTTATTGTTCGTGTATACGCAGATCTCGGATGCGATCTGCAGGGCGTTCTTCGCGATCTCCTTAGCCTCCAGCTGCGGAGCATGCCGCTTTAGCGCGCGCGCCGCGGACAGGGCGAAGCTTCCGCCGGAACCGATCGCCAGAATGTCGTCATCCGGCTCGATGACTTCCCCGTTGCCCGACAGCAGCAGCATGCCGGTGGCGTCCACGACGATCATCATCGCTTCAAGACGGCGAAGCACCCGATCCGAGCGCCAATCCTTGGCCAGCTCGACGGCCGCGCGCTGCAGATTGCCGTGATGCTCTTCCAGCTTGCCCTCGAATTTCTCGAACAGCGTTATGGCATCGGCGACGGATCCCGCGAAGCCCGCCAGCACTTGGCCGCGGTATAAGCGGCGAACCTTCTTGGCCGTATTCTTCATCACCATGCTGTTGCCGAACGTGACCTGCCCGTCTCCCGCAATGGCTCCTTTGCCGTTATGGCGCACCGCGCATATCGTCGTGGCGTGAAAAGACATCTCCATCTTCGTTCCTCCTCCATGAAGTCGTTCCAATAATTCCCTTAGTCGTTAAACGCGGCGAAGCAGCCGGCGCTCGGACCGGCTGCCGCTGCTTCAATGGGCCTTAATGTCGCTAGGACTCTGAATGCTGCTTTTGAATTGCTCGATCGCTTCCAGCGCGCGAGCCGCGATCTTGTCGTTCTTCTCTTTTTTGCTGCGCACGCGATGATCAAGCGGAGGGAAAAGACCGAAGTTCGCGTTCATCGGCTGGAAGTGGCGGAAATCCGCCGTCGTGATGTACTCGGCCATGCTTCTGAGCGTCGTCTCCGACGGCAGCGGAAGCAGCTCCAAGCCAAGCGCGAGCCGGCCGGCGTTCAATCCCGCGATCAAGCCGGACGCGGCGGATTCCACGTACCCTTCCACTCCCGTCATCTGCCCCGCGAAGAAGAGCGTGTCTCGGCCGCGGAACTGGTAGGTCGACTTCAGCAGGCGAGGCGAATTGATGAACGTATTGCGATGCATGACTCCATAGCGGACGAATTCGGCATTCTCCAATCCCGGAATGAGAGAGAATACGCGCTTCTGCTCGCCCCATTTCAGGTGAGTCTGGAAGCCCACCAGATTGTATAGCGTGCCCGAAGCGTTATCCTGGCGAAGCTGGATGACCGCATGCGGCTGCTTGCCCGTATTCGGGTCGACGAGCCCGACCGGCTTCAGAGGCCCGAACAGCATCGTCTGCTTGCCGCGTCCCGCCATGACTTCGATCGGCATGCAGCCTTCGAACACCATGTTTTTCTCGAAGTCCTTCACTTCGGCCGTCTCGGCCGTCGTCAAAGCTTCGTAGAACGCTTCGAACTGCTCTTCGGACATCGGACAGTTCAGGTAAGCCGCTTCGCCCTTATCGTACCTAGAAGCAAGGAAGACCTTGCTCATGTCGATGGAATCCTTCATCACGATCGGCGCCGCCGCGTCGAAAAAATAAAAATATTCTTCGCCGAGCAGCTCGCGGATTTGGGCAGAAAGCTCGGGCGAGGTAAGGGGACCGGTCGCGATGACGACGATTCCGTCCTCCGGAATTGCCGTGAATTCCTCGTTCACGACCGTAATGAGCGGATGCTCCCTTAGCCTCTTCGTCACTTCCCCGGAGAAGCCCTCCCGATCGACCGCGAGCGCGCCGCCGGCCGGCACCGCATGCTTGTCGGCCGCGGATAAGATCAGCGAGTCCAGACGTCTCATCTCTTCCTTTAAAACGCCGACGGCGTTCGTCAGCCCGTTCGCCCTCAGGCTGTTGCTGCAGACTAGCTCGGCGAATTGTTCGGTGTGATGCGCCGGCGTCCGGCGCACGGGACGCATCTCGTATAAAGTGACGGGAACTCCCTGGGAAGCGATCTGCCAGGCGGCCTCACTTCCGGCGAGTCCCGCTCCGACGACGGTGACGTGTTTGTTCTGAACCAACTTGAGTACCTCCTGCGGCAATAAATTAATGTGCGCCAGGATGTTCTAGGAGGACCTCAAGAGAAGTCTATTTCGGGTACATCCTGTTCTCATCCGGCAGCCGGTTTCGTTTCGGCCGCGCGCCAAGCGAGCTCGGGCTTAATCCGTCCCTTCGTCGGCTTCCGGAGCCGTCTCGCTGTGCGTGCATTGCGTGCAATTCCATGTCACGCCGTTCTTCGTTCTCTTCTCGGTCATCATGGAGCCGCATTCCGGGCAAGGCTTCGCAACCGGCTTATCCCAGGAGACGTAATCGCATTCGGGGTACTGATCGCAGCCGTAGAACATGCGGCCCTTCTTGCTTCTTCTCTCCACGATATGTCCCTTCTTGCACTTCGGGCAGATCACCCCGGTCGCCTTCACGATCGGCTTCGTGTTGCGGCAATCCGGGAAGCCCGAGCACGCGAGGAACTTGCCGAAGCGCCCCATCTTGTAAACCATCGGACTGCCGCATTTCTCGCAGATCTCGTCGGAAGGCTCGTCTTTGATTTCGATCTCCTTCATCTCTTCTTCGGCCACTTCGAGACGCTTCTCGAACGACTTGTAGAACTCCTCGATGACGTCGACCCAGTTCTCCTTGCCTTCTTCCACATGGTCGAGATCGTCTTCCATGTTCGCCGTAAACTCGGTATCGAGAATCTCCGGGAAGAACTCTTCCATCAGCTGGTTGATCAAATCGCCAAGCTCCGTCGGGAAAAACTTCTTCTCTTCGATAGCGACGTAATTGCGCTTCTGAATCGTTTCCAGCGTCGGGGCGTAGGTGCTCGGACGGCCGATTCCCAGCTCCTCCATCGTCTTCACGAGCCGGGCTTCCGTATAGCGCGGAGGCGGCTGGGTGAAATGCTGCTTCGGGTCGAGCTCGCGGGTTTCGACCGCGTCTCCCGAACGCAGGGGCGGCAGCAAACGATCCTCTTCCGTCGTTCCGTCGTCGTTGCCTTCCACGTATACCTTCATAAAGCCCGGGAATTTAAGCTTCGAGCCGTTGGCGCGGAAGGTGACGGAGCCGCTGACGAGGTCTACCGTCATCGTATCGAGGACGGCGGAAGACATCTGGCTGGCGACGAAGCGGTCCCAGATCAGCTTATAGAGACGGTGCTGGTCGCGGGACAGGAACGGCTTCATCTGGTCCGGCTCGCGAAGCACGGAGGTCGGACGAATCGCTTCGTGAGCGTCCTGGGCGTTCGCGTTCTTCTTCAGATAAACTCTCGGAGTCTCGGGATAATAGCTCTCTCCGTATTTGCCTTCGATATATCCCTTCGCTTCCTCTTGGGCGACGGGGGAGATGCGGGTCGAGTCCGTTCTCATATAAGTGATGAGACCGACCGTTCCCTCCTTGCCGAGGTCCACGCCTTCATAGAGCTGCTGGGCGATCTGCATCGTCTTCGACGCGCGGAAGTTCAGCTTGCGAGCCGCTTCCTGCTGGAGCGAGCTCGTGATGAACGGAGGAGACGGGTTACGCTGCCTTTCCTTCTCCTTCACCTCGCTCACCGCGAACGGCTTGTTCCCGATGGCGGCGAGCACCTCGTTCACGTCCGACTCGCTGGACAGCTCCTTCTTGTCGTCTCCAAGAGAATGGAACTTCGCCTCGAAGGCTTTCCCTTCTCTAAGAAAATGCGCCGTAATGCTCCAATATTCTTCCGGTTCGAAGGCTTTGATCTCGTTCTCGCGGTCGATGATCAGCTTGACGGCTACCGATTGCACCCGTCCGGCACTTAAGCCTTTCTTTACCTTCTTCCACAATAACGGACTGATCTTGTAGCCGACCAAACGATCCAGCACGCGGCGGGCTTGCTGCGCGTTGACCAAATCCATATTGATGGGCCGCGGCGTCTTGAAGGCATCCTTGACCGCTTGCTTCGTGATTTCGTTGAACACGACGCGGCACGTATCCTGCTCATCCAATTCGAGGTAATGAGCCAAGTGCCAGGCGATCGCCTCTCCCTCTCTATCGGGGTCGGCCGCGAGATAAACTTTTTTGACTTTCTTGCTGGCGTCCTTCAGTTCCTTGAGGACGTTCCCTTTGCCGCGAATCGTAATGTACTTCAGCTGGAAATCGTTGCCGATCTCCACGCCGATCTGGCTCTTCGGCAAATCCCGAATGTGCCCCATGGACGCTTTAACGATATATTTGCTTCCTAAGTATTTGCCAATGGTCTTGGCCTTTGCCGGCGACTCTACGATTACGAGTGAATCCGCCACGTCCATTCCTCCTCTCCAACAGTCGACAAGTCCTTTATCCTCAGCCCGTTCGCATGGAGGGAACGGCCTGTTTCAGGACAGTATATACAAACCGATAGGGCTGGTGAAAATTTGCGCTTTATCTGTAAGGATACTCATAAAATCGCTTGAACGCAAACATCGCCATTATCTTATCCTCAAGATCGGGCGCTAGCAAGTCTATGAGATGGATCGCGGCGGGCGATCCATGGCCTGTTCAAGTTCTCGTTGCTCATCATAACACGATGTTCCGGATAAGCTCAAATCCCGAGCTCCTCTCCATCCTGTTCCTTCATTAATATAGCTTCCATATAGCTTCGCTTCCTTGCCCGTTCGAGACCGTCGGAAAGTGAAAAACCGCGATTCCGGTTGACCCGGACCCGCGGATCCATCGAGCTATATAACGGCGAACATCGAACCCGGAAGCTGCTGCACGCGCCGCTTCATCTGGAGATGGAGCAGCACCGTGTGGAGCTGGCCGCGGGCCATTCCGCTAAGCTCCGACAATTCGTCGATCGTGCGAGGCTCTTCCAGCAGTATTTCGTACAAGCACGCCTCTTCTTCCTCTAGTTCCTCCGGGGAACCGGGAGAACCGGGACTCTCCGGAAGTTCTTCGCCCGGACCGGAGCTTGACCGCCACTCCCGGAGCGCTCTTCTGTAATCGCACAAAATATCCTCCGCCTCCAGGACCGGCTTCGCCCCGTCGCGGAGAAGCTTAAGCGCCCCCGTACTTCTAGGCGACGTGATAGGGCCCGGGACGATATAGAGATCCCGATTGGAATTCAAAGTATGCTGGGCCGTGATCAAAGCGCCGCTCCCTTCGCCCGCTTCCACCACGAGCGCCCCCTGGCATAAACCCGCGATGATCCGGTTGCGAAGGTAGAAATGCGCTTTGGTTAAAGGCGTTCCGGCGGGCGATTCCGATAAGACAAGCCCGCGCTCCGCGATTTCCCGGTAGAGCCCGCGGTTCTCCGGCGGATAAGGGCTGTCGACGGGAGAAGCGAGCACGGCGATCGTCGACCCCTCCTTGCCGATAGCTCCCGCATGGGCCGCCGTATCGATGCCTCTAGCCATTCCGCTTACGACGGCAATCCCCTCCGCCGCGCAGGAGGCGGCCAGTTCCTCCGCCACGCGTTTGCCGTATGCCGTCGCCACTCGCGTTCCGACGATCGCGAGAGCCGGCCTTGCCAGCAGCTCCAGCCTCCCTATCCCGTATAGCACCCATGGAGGGGTGTCCATGTGCTTAAGGAGCTCCGGATAATCCGGATCCAATGCCGTTAGGACGCTTATCCCTGCCCGGCGGCGGCTGTCGATCGCCCTTTCGATCTTCTCGTCCGACAATCTCTCCGCCAATTTCGCCGCTTGCTTCGCCGACAAGGCGAACTCCATCCAATCCTTCTCCCGTCGGCGATTCGCGCCTTCCAGAGCGCCGCTTGCCACGATTCTCCGGATGGTTATCCAACCAACCCCTTCCGTCTCGTGCATCCCGACCAACAGCTCGCTAACGTCCCATTCTTGCCCCATCCCGTTCCCCTCCTTAATCGCGGCGCAAAAACAAAACAGCCCTCCGCGCTCCTCGTTCGAGGAAGGCGGAAGGCTGCTTGCCTATCCGATAGCTATATGGCTAATTATACGATTAGCTCTTGCACTTTTCCAGCAGGCCGCGCTCTTCGAGAACGCTCACCAGCGTCGCGCCCATCTCCGAAGGAGTCGGGGACACGCGAATGCCGCACTCTTCGAGCTTGGCGATCTTCTCCGCAGCCGTACCCTTGCCGCCCGAGATGATGGCGCCGGCATGGCCCATGCGCTTCCCTGGAGGCGCGGTGGCGCCGCCGATGAAGCCGACGACCGGCTTCTTCATGTTCGCCTTGACCCACTCCGCCGCTTCTTCTTCCGCCGTTCCGCCGATTTCCCCGATCATAATGACCGCATAAGTGTCAGGGTCTTCGTTGAACAGGTTCAGGATGTCGATGAACTCGGAGCCCTTGACAGGGTCGCCGCCGATGCCGACCGCGGACGATTGGCCGATGCCGCGGGACGTCAATTGATGAACCGCTTCGTACGTCAGCGTTCCCGAACGGGAAACGACGCCTACGTGGCCCTTCTTATGGATGTAGCCCGGCATGATGCCGATCTTGATCTCCTCGGGCGTAATGACGCCCGGGCAGTTCGGTCCGATCAGGCGGGTCTTCTTGCCTTCCATGTAGCGCTTAACCTTGACCATGTCGAGCACCGGAATGCCTTCCGTGATGCAGATGACGAGGTCCAGCTCGGCGTCTACCGCTTCCATGATCGAATCCGCCGCGAACGGAGGAGCGACATAGATAACGGAAGCCGTCGCGCCCGTAGCCGCTACCGCTTCTTTAACCGTGTTGAAGATCGGCAGGGTTACCTTCGTGCCGTTCTCCAGGTCGAAATCGATCGTTTGGCCGCCCTTGCCCGGCGTAACGCCGCCGACCATCTGCGTGCCGTAATCCAGAGCACCCTTGGCGTGGAACGCGCCCGTTGCGCCTGTGATGCCTTGGGTGATCACCTTGGTGTTCTTATCGATCAAGATACTCATGACTTCACACTCCCCGGTTGGTTCTCCCTATTTCACGAGCGCAACGATCTTCTGCGCGCCGTCAGCCATCGAATCCGCGGCCACGATGTTCAGCCCGGAATTGTTCAAGATTTCTTTGCCGAGATTGACGTTCGTGCCTTCCAGACGAACGACGAGCGGCTTGTCCAAGCCAAGCTCGCGAGCGGCCGCCACGACGCCTTCGGCGATGATGTCGCATTTCATGATGCCGCCGAAGATGTTGACGAAGATTCCCTTGACATTCGCGTCGCTGAGAATGATCTTGAACGCTTCGGTGACTTTCTCTTTGGTTGCGCCGCCGCCTACGTCCAGGAAGTTGGCCGGCTCGCCGCCGTAATATTTGATAATGTCCATCGTAGCCATCGCGAGGCCGGCGCCGTTAACCATGCAGCCGATGTTGCCGTCGAGTGCGATGTAGGACAGATCGAATTTGGAAGCTTGGATTTCCTTCTCGTCTTCTTCGTCCAGGTCGCGCAGCTCGACGATGTCCTTGTGACGGAACAGCGCGTTGGAGTCGAAGTTCAGCTTCGCGTCGAGGGCGATGATGTCGCCGCCGCCGGTAACGACCAGCGGATTGATCTCCGCGATCGAGCAGTCCTTGTCCACGAATGCCGCATACAGGGACAGGATGAACTTAACCGCCTTGTTGATCAGCTCGTTCGGGATGTTGATCGCGTACGCCAAGCGGCGCGCTTGGAACGTCGTCAGGCCGACGGCCGGATCGACGACTTCCTTGATGATCTTCTCCGGAGAGTGTGCCGCAACTTCTTCGATCTCCGTGCCGCCTTCTTCGGACCCCATCAGGACGACGCGGCCCGTTCCGCGGTCAACGACCAGACCGATGTAATATTCCTTCTTGATGTCGCAGCCTTCTTCGATAAGAAGGCGCTTGACTTCCTTGCCTTCCGGACCGGTCTGGTGAGTGACCAGAACCTTGCCGAGAATTTGTTCCGCATATTGCTTGACTTCGTCCAAGCCCTTGGCGACCTTGACACCGCCAGCCTTGCCGCGTCCGCCCGCATGGATCTGAGCTTTGACGACAACGACAGGCGTGCCGAGCTCTTGAGCCGCGCTTACAGCTTCTTCGACAGAGAAAGCGACCTTGCCGTTCGGCACGGTGACGCCGTACTGTCTCAAGACTGCCTTGCCTTGATACTCATGAATATTCATGGCCTAGCATCCTCCCGTTTTGCACGCATCTGAAGAATCTCTGGGTACTAACTATTGCATGTACCGAAACCTTAACTATTGTAACACCTTTTCAGTCCGTCTTCCTCCATTTTTCATCTTTTTATTAGTCCCAATCGGCAATGGTTTCATATCAGAATGCGATGGATAACCCCTTAAACGATAATAGATTCTCCAATACGAAGAAAACTAACCATCGGCTGGCTTTACCGCCGTACGACACCGTTCCCTATGAACCCGCAGCGGAAATCGGACGACCGTATCCCTTCAATAGCTTTGAATCCGGAGAGGCTTCAAGACGCGCTCGCGTCCGGCATGATCGCCAGAACCAGCTGCAGGCTAAGCGTTCGATACGCTTGCTTCCCCCAATCAAAGACATAAACCGATTTCTTCGTAACGGTCAGGACGCTTACGACTCTCCGGTTAAGCCGGCCTTTGGAATTGAGATAAATGACCTCTACCCTGCGACCGACGTAATTCTCGATGGACATCCCTTTCATCCCCTAATCGCGAACATTTGTTCTTTTATTTTAATGGGAATATATGTTCTTATCAAGACACAATGCAAATTTTCCTCATATCTCCGGAAGAAGCACGTATCGTGTAATAGGTCTTGTAAAACGCCAATCCCTCAGCCGATGAGGAGAACGTTCGAGGCGGGAGCACATGGGATTTTTAGATGGGCTGATAGGGAATGCATCGGAAGTGAAAATCGAGGAAGCAACAGCGGAGTTTTCCAGGATTATCGGGGAAAAAGAACGGATCGAGAAGGCCTATAAGCTCGTTCGGGATATGTTCGTATTCACGAATAAACGGCTGATCCTTGTCGATCGCCAAGGGCTCACGGGGAAGAAAGTCGAATACCATTCGTATCCTTATAAGAGCATCACTCATTTCAGCATCGAAACGGCCGGCCGCTTCGACCTCGACGCCGAATTGAAATTTTGGATTTCCGGCAATCCCGCCCCGGTGGTCAAGCAATTCAATAAATCCCTTAATATTTACGAGCTGCAGAAGGTTCTCTCCGACTATATCGTTAACGCCCATTAGCAATCCGCTTATCCGACGATTGACAGCCCGTTCCATTCGGCATTAGAATGCTAATATATGGAACAGTGCGGAAAGGAAGCACCTTTCTCCGACCTAACTTGGAGGAGGGTGTTTCTTTGTCATGTATGTCAAAATGCTAAGCGCAACCGTCGTCGGAGTCGAGGGACGACTGATCGAGGTGGAGGTCGATATTTCGAGCGGCTTGCCTCAGGTGAGCGTGGTCGGACTCCCGGATCCGGCCATCCGGGAGTCGGTGGAGCGAGTTCGCGCGGCCATTCAGAACGGGGGCATGAAGTTTCCGCTTGACCGCATCACGGTCAATCTAGCCCCCGCCGACATGCGCAAGGAAGGCAGCGCCTTCGACCTGGCGATCGCGGCCGGCATTCTCGGCGCGAGCGGCCAGCTGCCCGCCGAGATGCTCGAAGGCTCGCTGCTGATCGGCGAGCTGTCCCTGAACGGGGAAGTCAAAGCCGTTCCCGGAGTGCTGCCGATGGTCGAGAGGGCGAGGAACGAAGGCCTCCCGCAGGTGTTCGTGCCGCTCTCCTGCGTTGCGAAAGCGTCGTTGATCGAAGGGATTCGCGTGAGAGGGATCGGATCGCTTGGCGAATGGATCATCGGAGGGGAGCGCGCGGCTACTCGCTCGGCCGAACCGTCAGAAGATCTAAGGGCGGCTTCTGAATTACCCGAACAGGCGGAGCCCGATCTGGCGGACGTCATCGGCCAGCAGCACGGCAAGCGCGCCCTGCTGATCGCCGCCGCCGGAATGCACAATATCTTGTTCGTCGGACCTCCGGGAACCGGCAAGACCATGCTCTGCCGCCGTCTCCCCACGTTGCTGCCGCAGCTCGACGACGACGAAGCCCTCGCCGTCACGAAGATCTACAGCGTCAGCGGCAAGCTTCAAGGAGAGCGCCGAGGGCTTATTCGCGAGCGCCCTTTCCGATCCCCGCACCATACGGTATCGGCCGCAGGCCTGATCGGAGGAGGCCCCGTCCCGAAGCCGGGAGAGGTCACCCTCGCCCATCACGGCGTTCTGTTTCTCGACGAGATGCCCGAGTTCCCCCGCACGGCTCTCGAGGCGCTGCGCCAACCTCTCGAGGACAGGCAGGTGACGATCGGGCGCGCCCGAGGCGTGACCCGTTTTCCGGCACGCTTCATGCTGGCGGCGTCGATGAACCCTTGTCCTTGCGGGTATTACGGCGCGGATTCGAGCTCCGCCCCCGGCCAGAACGTCTGCGTCTGCACCTCCCACGCCGTCTCACGTTACCGGGGAAGAATGTCCGGGCCGCTCGCCGACCGCATCGATCTGCAGGTCGAGATGCCGAGACAATCCTCGCCGGGCGGCGCCCGGGGAGGGATGACTTCCGGCGAAGGCCGCGCCATCGTAGAGGCCGCCTACGAGAGACAGCTTCATCGTTACCGCGGGCTTGGCATCCGCTGGAACAGCGAGCTTCACGGCCGCCATCTGCACCATTACGCTTCCCTATCCGGAGCGGCGGAGAAGCTCCTGAGCGCAACCTACGCACGCATGGGACTCAGCTTTCGCGCTCACGACCGAATCCTGAAGATGGCCCGCACGATCGCCGATCTCGAATCCTCCGACACGGTCCGGGAGGAGCATGTCGCCGAAGCGATTCAATACCGCTGTCTGGATAGAGGAGGCTCATAAACCGCAACGAAATGGATTTCGATGGCGTTCTAAGGGTAGAAGGATTGTCATTCTACTCTAGGAGGTCAGGCCATGTTTCGCGGCAAACCGCTGCTCAAGAAAGGGTTGCTTTCCGCAAGCGCAGTTTTTCTTCTCTTCGCTTCGACCGTTCATGCATCCGAATCCTTGCAGGTGTCGTTATCGAGAGCTGAGATTTACTTCAATAACGTTCTTAAATCGCCAAGCGAGGACCTCCCGATTCTAAGCTATAACGGCAGAACCTATGTCCCTTTGCGATTTCTAAGCGAGTCTTCGGGCGCCCATGTCGGCTATGACAATGCCACCAAAACCATCCACGTCGACACGGAATATGCGGGAGAGTTTCGATCCCAGGCGACGGTTATCGAGAAAGACGGGGATTTCGAACTCGCGATCCGTTCGAACAAATCGGTTTACTCGTATGGCGAACCCTTGTCGATCTGGAGCGAACTCACATATACCGGCGAATCGAGTTCAATCGTCAAACACGGCGGTCTGCTCATTTCCTACTCCATCAAGGATTCGGACGGATTCCAGGTCGGTCAGTTTGTCACGCTTATGGAAGTAACGACGGTAATGAAAACGAACGACGCTTTCATGTATGTTTTTCCCGACTCGTTGGCGGTCTCCTACGACGTGGAGAAAAACGAAATCGCGGATCCGCTCGCCTATTTCGATTCCGCGGAGCGTCTTGGCCGGCTGGAGCCCGGAGCATACACCGTTTCGGCCCATGCGCAGTTTGCGGTCGGAGAGGCAAGAGATCGCAAGCACCTCGTCGCTTCCCTCGACATTACGATAGAGCCTTAAATAATAAACGGCCCGAAGAGCAGGACAAGCGATTTTTACGCTTGCCTATCTTGGGGCCGTTTGTTCTTTCAATCCGGCATAGTATGTCGTTTCCAGCTAGAAAGCTCCTTCCAAATGCTTCAGCTCTTCGATTCCGCCTTCGGGAGTAAACGTGATCGCGATAACGTCGAATCTCACCTTGTTCGTCTCGCGCCGAGATTGAGCCAGATAGACCTGGGCGGTGCTTCTGACCTGCGCGCATTTGCGAGGGGTAACGGCTTCGATGGCGGTTCCGAATCGCGAAGCGCCTCCTCTGCGGGAACGAACCTCCGCGATCACGAGAACGTCGCCGTCGGTGGCGATCAGATCGAGCTCGCCCGTTCGGCATCGCCAATTCCGCGCCACGATGCCGTAGCCTCTCCGTTCCAGATGCCGCGCGGCCGCTTCCTCCGCCGCTCTTCCCGTTGCCTTCCTCAGGTCGGGTCGGGCCAGCCTGCGTTTGGAAGACGAACTGTCCATCCCCTCATTCCTCCTCAAGAAAGCAAATCGTTCCCGCCGGAGCGAAGTCCCGCCTTGCGGTCCGTCCGGTAGACAAAGCTGAGAATTTCGGCGACCAGCCGATACAGCTCGGGAGGAATCTCCTGCTGCAGATCGAGCTTGGAGAGCACTTCCACAAGCGAGGTATCTTCCTGTATCGGCACTCCGTTCTCCTTCGCCTTCCGGACGATTTCTTCCGCTATGGCCCCTTGTCCCTTGGCGACGACGACCGGAGCCGTTCCCTGCTCCGGACTGTATTTCAGGGCGACCGCTTTGCGCGGAGGCAGCGGCTTCTCCTTGTTCTCTTCGCCGGGTAAGCCGGAGTTGTCCTTCATGCTCGGTAGTCCACTCCCTTGTAAGGCTTCGCCGCGTAGGCGGCAGTCGATTGCTCTCGCATGGAGCTTGCTCCCTTATCCGGGCTATCGGCCTCTCCGGGAGGCAGAACCGGGAAGGCGGCCGTCTTCAGCGACAGCAGCTGATAACCCGCTTCCTGAAGCCCCTTCGCCGCCTCGGCGCGAGCGGAATCGATCAGCTCCCCGACCCAGGGACGATCGTTCAACACCCTCAGCGAAACGGCTTTATCGACGACCTGGACGTCGACGAGCGTATCGCCGATATGACTCATGTTCAGTTGGAAAAGCAATCGGCAGTTGTCCGAGTCCAATTCTCCCTTGCGGCCCCGTCGCGTTTGAACGTGAATGGTCGCCGTCGTATCCCCGTTCTGGCCTTTGATCGGCACGAACAGCGTCAGGTGGCTCATCATCGCGGTATTCTGCCGCTCCGCGGAGAGCAGAAGCTGTTGACCTGTAATTTGCTGGGCCATCCCTTGCGCCGCCTCGCGGAGGGTCGCCGGCGCGTCTTCGCTGGAGGCCAACGCAAGCAGCGCGCTCTTCAGCGATTCCATCGGGGCCTGAGCGGCATCGTCGGACGCCTTGCCCGCCCCTTCCGCCGCCTGTCTCGCGATCGCATCGTTCGAGAGCAGCTGCTGCACGGCTTGCCGTTCGTGTCCGGCGCCGAGCAGCTCCATAAACCGCCCCAGCCAGGCGCCGTCCGAACCGGCTCTCGGCGCTCCCGCCTTCGTCTCCGCCAACTCTCCGGGCCGCGAATCCGCAACCGGCTCCGACGGGCCTGCGGCGCCACCGCCCAAGCGTTCCCGAGCCGCGTTCGGATCGGTTGCCGCGCTGCCGTCTCCGGCTTTAGCGGCCGACGCCCTGGCCGCATCTCCGCGATGATCCGGAACGCCCCGCGCGGCCTCCGGCTTGGACATATCCGCTTCCCCGGGAAGGCGGCCGGACGCTTTCGCTCCGGTATCCGGCTCTCCGCCAGCCGAACCGGCCGGTCTGCCCGAAGCCAAGTTCGGCTTCGTTACGCTCGGCCCGTCCTCCTCGGAAGCAGCCAAGCTCCCCGGCAGAGACGCGGGAGAGGGAACAGGCTTCGCTTCGTTCTCCTCAACCCGGGCGGAAGTTCCCTCCGCCAGCTGTTTGGCCCCCTCGCTGAGCAGCTGCTGCCCCCGGGCGAGCAGCTGTTGAAGCTTCCTTGCAGCCTCCTGAGCCGGGCTCGCCGCCGTCTCTCTGCCTTCCGGGTCCGCCTTCCCCAGATAGTCGGCCAGAAGCGTCTCCAGCTCATTCATCCGCTCGGAGAGAGGCGGTCCGTAAAGCGTCGTCTTCAAAGACGCGATCGTCGTCTCCGTCGGCTCCAGCCCTCTTCGATAGGCAACTCCGGCCGCGTTCATCCAGGTCTGCATATCTTCCCCTGCCGGCTTGGCCTGGGCCGCCTGCTTAAACCAATTCGCCGTATCCTTCCCGATCGGATACCCGTCCCGCTTGAGCCCTCTCATCAGCTCGAAGCTCCACTTCTGGTCGGGCAGGCCGAACGACTTCGCGACGTCCTTGAGCGATTCGTCCGCGGGGGCCGCCGTCAGATCCGCGAGCGCCTTCAGCACGATCGCTCCCGCGGTCGAATCCTGCGAGACCTGCAGAAGAGTGCTGCGGCCGAGCGGCACCTCCGTATCGAGCTTGGCCCGAACCTGCACCCCGTTGATTTGGATGAGCGCCTCGTTGTCTTCCAGCATCTCCAGGAGGACTCCCCTTACGATTTGGCCGATGCGCAGCTCCATGGCGCGCGCGTCCGTCGGTTGTCCGTCGCCTAATACGGCCCGCATTAGATTCCCTATGTTCATGCTCATGGCAGCGCTCATCCCCTCATCCTGTTAGTGTATGTATCGGCAGTTCAGGCCTGACTTTTCAGAACAACGTCTGCTGCTCCGCCAGAATTCCTTCCAGGAAGCTCATGCGATGCATCGGGGTCGGCCCGAGCCGAAGCAGCGCTTCCCGATGCTCCTTCGTGCCGTATCCCTTGTTGCCCGCGATTCCGTAGCCCGGATAGAGAAGATCCCAAGTCGTCTTGCACAGACGGTCTCGGGTAACCTTAGCCACGATAGAGGCCGCCCCGATCGTCTGGCTGCGGGCATCGCCCTTGATGATTGACGTCTGAGGGAGGTTCAGATCGACGCTCTCCGCGTCGATCAGCAGATGCTCCGGAGCCGTCCGCAGCCCCTCAACCGCCTGCTTCATCGCCAGCCTCGACGCCTGCCTGATGTTGATTCGATCGATCGCGGCCGCATCCACCCTCGCTACGGACCAAGAGACCGCGTTCTCGAGGATGATGTCGTAGAGCAGCTCTCGTTTTTTCTCGCTTAACTGCTTGGAGTCGTTAATCCCTTCGAGAATCAGTCCAGGGGGCAAAATCACCGCCGCCGCGACGACATCCCCGAACAAACAGCCGCGTCCGACCTCATCCAGCCCCGCCACGGCCGTTATTCCTTGCTCCCATAGAGCGCTCTCGAATTCCAACCGATTCGGTTCGGCCTCGGCCGTTGCCGGTTCGACCTTCGTTCGCTTCTTCTTTTCCGCTGCCACTTCGAATGCCCCTTCCCGCGCTTCCAATACCGTCGGATATGCTCAACGATCCTTTAGCCGCACGCATGCTCGCTTTGGATCGCTACCGCCTCAGCTTCCCGTTTCTCGTTTATGTATCATTTTCCGACATTAGGCGCCATTAACGCAACCCTTATTCTTAAACGATGCCAAAAACAAAAAAAACTCCGGAAGCAAGGAGAACCGGTCGCCCGATCGCTCTGCCCGGAGTCCTTCCGAAGCCTTCTACCTTTAAATAATCGGAGCCTCGAGCGTAATCCGCCCGAGCTTGCCCGACCTTAGATCGCGCAGCAGAACTCCCGCCGCTTTCGTATAATCGACGTGCCCGCCGCCGGCGAGACAGCCCCGTTTGCGCCCTATCTGCTCAAGTACCTCGGCAGCGGACGCGATATCCGGCAGCTCGGCGGGCAGATCGGAGAGCCCGTATCGCTCCGTGAGCGTGTCCCGGTATTCCGCCGCCAGCCACCGCAGAATGAAGCAGGCCACCTCGTCCACGTGCAGAATCTCTTCCTTGATGGCTCCCGTAGCGGCCAAGCGGAATCCGACCTCGGGATCCTCGAACTTCGGCCACAGGATGCCCGGCGTATCGAGCAGCTCCAAGTCCGCTCCGGTGCGAATCCACTGCTGCCCCTTCGTGACCCCGGGCCGGTCGCCCGTGATCGCCGCGGTACGGCCGGCCAGACGGTTGATCAAGGTCGACTTGCCGACGTTGGGAATTCCCACGATGAGAGCTCTCGAAGGCCGAGGCTTCATTCCTTTGGCGATTTGACGGTCGATCTTCTCCTTAAGCAGCACCTTTACCCGTCCGGAGATGTCCTTCGTGCCCGTCCCGGTATTCGCGTCGATGGCGAGCACCTCGTGTCCGAAGGAACGAAACCAGTCGAGCCACCTTGCGTTCTGCGCCGGATCCGCCAAATCCGACTTGTTGAGGAGAATCAGCCTCGGCTTCGGTCCGACGATCTCGTCGATCATCGGGTTCCGGCTCGAGATAGGCACCCTCGCGTCGATCAGCTCGAGAACCACGTCGATCAGCTTCAGTTTGTCTTGAATTTGGCGTTTCGCCCGCGTCATATGACCGGGGAACCATTGAATCGTCATGCCACACCCCACCGCACACCGCGCGGATTCGGATCCGGCAAGCGCCATTCCTTCTTAATATCCGCGTCCGATGTATTTGATTTCAGCCGCCGGCCAGAAGATCAGCTCGGCCCGACCGACCACATGGTCCATCGGTATGTATCCTATCATTCGGCTGTCTTTGCTATTCGGACGATTATCGCCCATCACGAACAAGGTATTCTCCGGAACGGTGCCTTCCGGGAACTGCGCGTTCGGGAAGTTCGTGTCGTTGTAGTCATGTCCTTCGGCATGCGCCGCTTCGATGGCTTTCTTCAGATAGGGCTCGTCAAGCGGTTTGTCGTTGACGTAAACCGTATCCCCTTCCACCCTGACCGTATCGCCCGGCACCGCGATGACCCGCTTGATGAAATCGCGCGACTCCTCCGGAACGTGGAACACGATCACTTCGCCTGGCTTAGGATCCCGAATCTTGTACAGAATCTTGTTGACGATAATGCGTTCCCGGTTCTGGAAGTTCGGCTCCATCGATTCCCCGTCCACGATGAACGGCGATACGAGCAGCCAACGGATCACGAACACCAGGATACCCGCGATAACGAGCGCTTTGATCCATTCCTTCGCTTCGCTTCCCGCCTTGGATGGCTTCTTCGGGTTGTGGCCCGAGCCGAGCGGTTCGTTCGGTCCTGCGGAGTCATCGGCCACGACGGATTCCTGCTTGATGGGTTCGCCTCCGAGCTCTGTACGTCCCAGATTGTCCTCGTCTTCGTTTTTCCAATTTCTCGATTGATCCATGTCGATTATTCGCCTCTCTCCTGGTCCAACAGTCCGCTTCGGATGATCTAGGCGATCTCCGGGGAAAATGCAAAAAGGAGGACTTGAACTTCGCCAAGCCCTCCCTTTGTCTATCCTTATCGAATTTCTTTGATACGAGCTGCTTTGCCGCGCAGGCCGCGCAGGTAATACAGCTTCGCACGGCGAACTTTACCGCGGCGAGCCACTTCGATCTTCTCGATACGTGGGGAATGAACCGGGAAAGCACGCTCAACGCCAACGCCGTAGGAAATCTTGCGAACCGTGAACGTTTCGCTGATTCCGCCGCCGCGACGCTTGATAACGACGCCTTCGAACAACTGTACGCGCTCGCGGGAGCCTTCCACGACCTTCACGTGTACCTTCAGCGTGTCGCCGGGACGGAAGCTGGGAATGTCTTTGCGAAGTTGCTCTTGCGTAATGGATTGAATCAGATTCATTGCATTCAACTCCTCTCATCACAGACGTTCGTACCCCGCTCCGCGAATCCCTTGATTCGCCTCATGGCGTGCAGAGGACCGTCCGACTATCGACCGTTGCCGCCCTTCGCCTCAAGGACGAATAGACAGTTCGGCACAAACAACAGTAGAAATTTTATCATATTGCCTATAGGAAATCAACCTGCATTTATGCTTTATAGTCAATTAGAATGAATCGCCTTCGGACTCCTCCGAATTCGCCCGGGCGAGCTCCTTCAACTGCTCCTGCCTGGCATGCAGCCACTGCCGTTCCTTCGCGGTCAGCTCCGCTTTCTCCAGCAGATCGGGACGTCTGACCAGCGTTCGTTCCAGCGATTGGAGACGACGCCACTTGTCGATCTCCGCGTGATGTCCGGAGAGAAGAACGTCCGGCACCTTCCAGTCCCGGAACTCGGGAGGGCGGGTATAATGCGGATATTCCAGCAAGCCGTCGCTGAACGAATCCAGGACGGCGGACTGCTCGTTGCCGAGCACCCCCGGCAGCAAACGGACGACCGAATCGATCGCGACCATCGCCGGAAGCTCCCCTCCGGTCAGCACGTAGTCTCCGATGGACAGCTCGTCCGTCACGAGATGCTCCCGGATCCGTTCGTCATAGCCCTCGTAGTGGCCGCAAATAAAAATCAAGTGCCGCTCGGAAGACAGCTCCTGCGCTTTGGCCTGGGTGAACGTCTCGCCCTGAGGACAGAGGAGGATGACGCGCGGTTTGACCGGCTCTTGCCCCGATCGGTTGAATTCCTCGGCGGCCAGCCGTTCCACGTCCTCCACGGCGGCAAAGATCGGCTCCGGTTTTAGAACCATGCCGCCTCCACCGCCATAGGGAGTATCGTCCACCGTATTGTGCTTGTTATTGGCATAGCTTCGGAAGTTGACCGTATTCAAGGAGACAATTCCTTTCTCCCTGGCCTTGCCCAGAATGCTGCTCCCGAATACGCCTTCGAACATCTCGGGGAACAGCGTCAGAACGTCCACCCTCATTTACAGCAACCCTTCCATCAGCCGCACCTTGACTACCTTGCCCGGCACGTCGACGCTAAGCACGACCTCGTCGATGACGGGCAGCAGCAGTTCCTTGCCCTTGGCTTGCTTAACCACCCACACGTCGTTCGCCCCCGGGGAGAGGATGTCGGTGATCGTTCCGAGACTCTCTCCCTCTTCCGTAACGACGGCGCAGCCCATGATGTCGCGGAAGTAATATTCGCCTTCTTCGAGCTCCACGCGCTCGGCGTCCGTCACCTTGAGCTCCCAGCCTTTGTATTTCTCGATCTGGTTGATGTTGTCATAGCCCTTGAGCTTCACGATAAACACGTTGTTCTGCTCGCGCGAGCTCTGCACCTCGATCTCGAATGGGCTTCCCGCCGTCCCTTCGGGCGGGTATGCGAGCAAGCGGCTTCCGTTGCGGAAGCGCACATCCGGAAAGTCGGTCTGGGGCCATACCTTCACCTCGCCGCGGATGCCATGAGTATTGACGATCTTGCCAACGTTGAGCAAACGCTCTTCCGCCACGGAAACAGCCTCCTTCATATGGATAAGAAAGGAGCCGGACATGCCGATTGGCACCCCCGACCCCATCGCCTGCGTTATTCTGATACGATGTCCACGATGACGCGCTTCCGCTCCTTCACGGCGGCGGAAGTGACTACCGTGCGCAGCGCCTTCGCGATGCGCCCCTGCTTGCCGATGACTTTGCCGACATCGCCCGGATGGACGGAAAGCTCGTACACAAGGCCTCGCGCGTCTTCCTTGACCTTAACCTGCACGTCGTCCGGATGATCCACCAATGCCCGGGCGATAACCCGAATCAATTGTTCCATGGCTCAGCCCTCCGGGAATGAGACGTTACTTCGAGATTTTGGACTCGTGGAACTTCTTCAGTACGCCAGCGTTGCTAAGAAGATTGCGGACCGTGTCGGACGCTTGAGCGCCGTTCTGCAGCCATTTCAAAGCCTTCTCTTCGTCGATTTGGACTTGAGCCGGTTGAGCGACCGGATTGTAGATGCCGATCTCCTCGATGAAGCGGCCGTCACGCGGCGAACGAGAGTCGGATACAACCACGCGATAGAAAGGGGCCTTGTGAGCTCCCATACGTTTCAGACGGATACGAACTGCCATTAGAATATTCACCTCCTTGATAAAGTATCGGGATATCGGGGGAAAATACGGACTCCGCGATCGAAGTGCCGGAATCTTCGTTTAGAACGGGAATTTCATGCCTTTGCCGCCCTTGCCCATCAAACCCTTGAGCGCCTTCATGCCGCCCTTCGGACCCTTCGGTCCCATCATGCCCGAGAACTGCTTCATCATCTTCTTCATGTCCTCGAACTGGCGGATCAGCTTGTTGACGTCCGCCACGCTCGTGCCGCTGCCGGCGGCGATCCGCTTGCGTCGGCTGTAGTTGATGATGTCCGGCTTCAGCTTCTCCGCCTTCGTCATCGACTTCACGATCGCTTCGGTGCGCGAGACCTGCTTCTCGTCGATCTTGAAGTTCGGATTCGCCTTCAGCTTGTTCATGCCGGGCATCATGTCGAGCAGCTGGTCGAGCGGCCCGAGCTTGCGAACCTGCTCCATCTGCTCGAGGAAGTCGTCGAAGGTGAATTCGGCGTTGCGCATCTTGCGCTCGAGATCCTTCGCCTTCTCGGCGTCGATGTTCGTCTGCGCCTTCTCGATCAGGGAGAGCATGTCGCCCATGCCGAGAATCCGCGACGCCATCCGGTCCGGGTGGAACGCTTCGAGCTGGTCGATCTTCTCGCCCGTGGAGGCGAACTTGATCGGACAGCCGGTGACCGCCTTGACCGAGAGAGCCGCGCCGCCGCGGGTATCGCCGTCGAGCTTGGTCAGCACGACGCCCGTCAGCTCGAGCTGCTCATGGAAGCTCTTCGCCACGTTGACGGCTTCTTGGCCGGTCATCGCGTCGACGACGAGCAGAACCTCGTCCGGCTTCACCGCCGCATGAATCTGCTTGATCTCTTCCATCAGCGCCTCGTCGATCTGCAGCCGGCCCGCGGTATCGATCAGCACGTAGTCGTTGCCTTGCTCCTTGGCGAGCTGGACGCCCTGCTTCGCGATCTCGACCGGGCTGATCTTGTCGCCGAGAGTGAACACCGGAACGCCGATCTGTCCGCCCAGCACCTCGAGCTGCTTGATGGCGGCCGGACGGTAAATATCGCCCGCGATCAGGAGCGGCTTGTGATTCTGGGATTGCAGCAGCTTCGCGAGCTTGCCTGTCAGAGTCGTCTTGCCGGCCCCTTGCAGACCGGCCATCAGAACGATGGTCGGAGGCTTGTTCGACTTCGCGAGCTTGGACTGGGTGCCGCCCATCAGTTCGATCAATTCCTTGTGAACGATGTCGACGACGACCATGCCCGGCGTGAAGCTCTTCTCCACTTCGGCGCCGACGGCCTTCTCCTTGACCTTGGCGATGAAATCCTTTACGACCTTGAAGTTGACGTCCGCCTCGAGCAGAGCCAGCCGAACCTCCCGCATCGCCTCATTGACGTCGTCCTCGCTCAGCTTGCCCTTGCCTCTCAGCTTGCCGAACACGTTCTGAAGCCTAGTCGTCAATCCTTCGAATGCCATGGCCCATCCCCTCCTTCCGTTCGTATTCTTCATTCTACATTTCTAGCGTCTTCCGCTCAACTCTCCGCGCCTCGCAGCAGCTCCGCCGTTCCGCGAAGCTCGTTCCGCCACGGCTCCGGAAGCTCGCCAATCTGCCGTTCCAATCTCTCGAGTCCCGCCTGCATCCGTTCGTGCCGTTCCGCGAGACCGAGCTTGGCTTCATATTCTTCCAACGCCTGCTCCGAGCGCTTCAGGTGTTCGTATACCGCCTGCCGGCTGATTTCGAAGTCGACCGCGATCTCGCCCAGAGAGTAATCGTCGTGATAATAGCATTTTAAGAAGGTTTGTTGCTTCTCCGTCAGCAACGGCCCGTAGAAATCGAAGAGCACGTTGATGCGGTTCGTCTTGCTAAGAGCGTTCTCCCCATGCACAAAGGTTCAACTCCTTCGAACGATGTCAAGGAAAACCACTTTACAGCCATTTGCCGTTCTTTATGTTACGAGATTAACGGGAGGATGTCAAGGCGTTCACCTTAACAGTCGTAAAAAAGCCGAAATGGCCGTCTTCGCCGTCTAAGAAAATGTTGCAAAATAGCCAAAGCCGCCCCAATCATTCGGGAGCGGCTCCTTTAGCGGAGATGTTCACTTGCCTTCATATACGTCCAGCGCCGCCTGAAGCGCGGCTCCGGCTTTGATTTCGGCGCCGTGGCGAAGAAGAACGGCCTCGAACGCCCCGAGCAGGTGCAGCACGTTTTTGCGGCTGCAGCTGTAGCCCATCGTGCCGATGCGCCAGATCTTGCCCTTCAGCGGACCGAAGGAGCTGGCGATCTCGATGCCGAACAGGTCGAGCAGCATGGTTCGGACGGACTCTCCGTCGACGCCTTCCGGAATCGTCACGCAGGTGACGACCGTCATTTTGCAGCTCGGGTCGCCGTATAACGCAAGCCCCATCGCTTCCAGGCCGGCGATTAAAGCGGACTCGTTCAGGCGATGCCTATCGAAGCGATTATCGAGCCCTTCCTGCAGAACGATCCGAAGACCTTCGCGCAAGCCGTACAGCATGGACGTCATCTCGGTATGGTGATTCAGCCGGGTCGGACTCCAGTAATCCATCAGTTGAGCAAGATCCAGATAATTGCTCTGAATCGGAGCGCCCAACCCTTCCGGCTCCTCGTAGCCGGGCGGGCGAATTCCTCGCTCCACCCGCTTGCGGGAGAGAATCTTGCGTTCCGCTCGCTCGTTGAACGTGATCGGAGCCATGCCCGACGGAACGGACAGGCACTTCTGCGTTCCGCCTACGACGGCGTCCAAGCACCACTCGTCGGTTTTGACTGGAACACCTCCGATCGTGGCGACGGCGTCGACGACGAGCAGCGCTCCCGCTTCGCGGCAGGCCGGTCCGATCCGGTCCAGCGGCTGTACCCGTCCCGTGGAAGTCTCGCCGTGGACGACGGCGACCAGATCGGGCTTCTCGCGTTTGATCGCGGAGACGATCTCCTCCTGATCGAATACCGTCCCCCACTCCGCTTGAAGAGTCGTCACCTCGGCGCCGCAGCGGACGGCGATCTCGGTCAGCAGATGCCCGAAACGGCCGAAGATCGGAATAAGCACCTTGTCCCCCGGCTCGATCAGGCTGGTCAAGACGGCTTCCAGCCCGGCTCGGGACGTTCCGTCCACCGGGAACGCCCAGCGGTTGTTCGTCTGGAAGACGCTTCGGAGCATCTCCATCGTATCGTTCATATAGGCGGTGAATTCGGGATCGAATTGGCCGAGAATCGGGTAGGACAACGCGCGGAGCACGCGAGGATCGACTTCGACCGGTCCCGGCGTCATAATCGTTCTTGGCGATGGAGATAATTCGGTGTAGGTTCTCATGTCGTCCGCTCCTCGTAGGCCAATTCGTAAAGCATCGCCGTCAGCACCCGAACCCCGTCGGCCAGTAGGTCAGGGGCCGTGTATTCGTTCGGCGAGTGGCTGATGCCCGCCTTGCTCGGGACGAAAATCATCGCCGCCTGGCAGAGCGGAGGCAGCAGCTGGGCGTCATGTCCCGCTCCGCTGACCATCCTGCGGTAGGGCAGCACAAGCTCTTGGCAGATTCGCTCGGCGCTTCGGGTCAGCGCCGGGCTCATCGGCACAGGCTTAGTGGACAGCCACGGGGTTATTTTATGCCGAAGCCGCCTGCGCAGCGCGATTCGCTCGATCTCGGACATCGCCAGCTCGCAGAACGCGTTTAGCTTCCATTCGTCCGCATGACGGATGTCGACCGTGAATTCGGCGTTGCCCGGGATAACGTTAGGCGTGTTCGGCGACGCTTCGATTTTGCCGACCGTGGCGACGAGCGGCTCGCCCCATTGGGCGGCCAAAGCCTCCAGCTTCACGACCGCTTCGGCCGCTCCGGCCAAAGCATCCTGGCGCATCGTCATCGGAGTCGTGCCCGCATGGTTGGCCGCCCCTTCGAAGCCGATCGCATAACGGCGCTGCCCGACGATCGTCTCGACGATTCCGATCCGCTTGTCCATTCGCTCCAGCACCATTCCTTGCTCGATATGCAGCTCGACGAACGCGGCCAGGTCGCTTCGGCGAGACTCGCCTTGCGACTCTCCGCCGAACCCCGATGCGCGCATCGCTTCCCTTAAAGAAACGCCTTCCTCGTCCAGCAGATCCTCGCCGTCCCGTCGCCAGTCGTACAACCCCGTCGCGTTGCCGGAACCCCAGTAAGCGATCGGGAAGCGGCTGCCCTCCTCCTCGGCGAAGCTGACCACCTCGATAGGCCGGATAGGATCGCCGTACGTTCTCTTGAGATAGGAGACCGCGGCCATGCCGGAGACGATGCCGTACGCGCCGTCGTACTTGCCGGCGGAACGGACCGTGTCCACATGGGAGCCGGTGAGCACGACGGGCGCGTCGGGATGGCGGCCGGGAAGCCTTCCGTAGAGATTGCCGACCGGATCGAACCGGGTCGCAAGTCCCGACTCGGCCATCCTGCGCGCAAGGAATCGCTGGGCTTGCAGCCACGACGCGGAATACAGCAGGCGAGTAACCCCCGAATCCGATCCGTCGGAATACGTCGCCAATTCGTCCAGCATGCGGGTCAATTCGAGAGCCGTGTCATTCGGTTCCGGCAAATTCGGAATCATCTCGTTGCCTCCTCATCGGATTCGGGCTTAACCGGATGCCGTGCCCCGGCAGCCTTACGCCTTCTTCCGCCGAATAAACCTTGCTGCCGCGAACCCAGGTCGACGATACCCGGCTGGAGAACGTCCGACCTACGTAAGGGCTGATTTTGTGCCGTTGGTATAGGTTCTCTTTCGTTAAGGTATAGCCCGCTTTCGGGTCGACGATCGCGAAGTCGGCATCGAATCCGATTCCGATCTCTCCCTTGCGGGGATGCAAGCCGAAGCGTTTGGCCGGCTGGGTCGACAACAGACGGGATAAGAGCGGAAGAGGTAGCCCCCTCTTGAAGTAGCCTTCCTCCAGCATGACCTCGACGCTGCTTTGCGCTCCGGCAATGCCTCCCCACGCTTGCATGAACGTTCTTCCGTCCAGCGATTTCAGCTCCTCCGGACTCGGAGAATGGTCCGAACCGATGACGTCCAGCTTGCCTTCGGCAACCTGCCGCCACATTCTCTCGATTCGTTCCTCGTCGCGCAGCGGAGGCGCGCACTTCGCGACCGGCCCGAGACGAACCAGATCCCGCTCGCTCAAGGCTAAATAATGCGGGCAGGTTTCCACGGTAACGTCGACGCCTTCCCGCTTCGCCTTCTCGATCAGCTCGACCCCTTCCGGGCTGCTGATATGGACGAAGTGCAGCCGGCAGCCCGTCTCCCGGGCGAACAGAAGCGCCCTGCCGACCGCTTCCAGCTCGGCGATGACCGGCCTCGTCTTGACGAAGTCGAGCGGGCCGGTCCGGCCTTGGGCTGCGGCTTCGTCCGCCAGCCTGGCCGTGATGGCGTCGCTCTCGGCGTGAAGGGCGAGCAAGCCGCCGAATGAGGCGATTTTCCTCATGCCCTCCAGCAGCGTCCAGTCGTCCACCTCGCGGAACCGTTCCTCCCCGTCCCCTCCCGGATTGGAGAGAAACGCTTTGAACGCGGGAATTCCGGCTTCCGCCAGAGCCTCCAATTGATCGACGTTGCCGGGAACGAGCCCGCCCCAGAACGCGTAGTCGACGGCGGACGCTCCTTCCGCCAGCTTCTCCTTCACCCTTAAGGCCGGAAGGTTTACCGTCGGCGGCAATCCGTTGAGCGGCATATCGATATACGTCGTCACGCCGCCCGCGGCCAGCGCCGCGGAGCCGGTAACGAAGCCTTCCCAATGCCCCATGTTCGGCTCGTTCAGATGGACGTGGGTATCGACCATTCCCGGCAGCACCCACAGGCCGGCCGCCTGTACGACGACCGTGCTGGCGCCGGCTTCCAGCTCCGGCTCGATTGCCGCGATAACGCCATCGCGGACGCCGATATCCAGCCTTTTAACCTGATCAAGGAGGACGACCTGTCCTCCCTTGACGAGAAGATCGTATGGGCTCTCCATCCGGCTCCCTCCTTAGCTTCCGCGATAGGTGCTGTAACCGCCCGGGGCGACCAGAAGCGGCACGTGATAATGCGAAGTCGGCTCCGCCAGATGGAAACGAACGGGCACCCATTCCAGGAAGGCGACGTGAGCGCCTCCCCGGAAGTACTCGCCGACGTCGAAAAGCAGCTCGTACGTCCCTCCGACCATCTCTTCTCCCGATAACAGGGGGTGGTTCATTCGGCCGTCTTCGTTCGTGAAGCCTTCGAATAGAAGCTCCCGGCCGTCGCCGGTCTCGCCAAGCCGCCAGAGCTGCACCTTCATTCCGGCCGCCGGCGTTCCCATCGACGTATCGAGGACATGCGTGGTCAATTTGCCGCTCATGGTTACGCCTCCCGTTCTAGATAAGTTGAACTTTATAAATCCGCGCGCTCGGCGAATCCCCTATTCCAGCAAATCGTCCAAACGGAACCTCGTGATCCTGCCGATCTGGCGAAGCGCTTCCTCCCGCTCCTCGGGAATCCCGTTGCGAACGCGCGCTTTCATCGCCTCTAGAATTTCTTCCTTATTACGGCCGCGAACCGCCAGGATGAACGGGAATCCGAACTTCTCCACGTACTCGCGGTTAAGCGCCGAGAAAATCCCGTATTCTTCCGGAGACAGCCGGTCAAGCCCCGCTCCCGACTGCTCGGAGGCGGAATAATCGGTCACCTTGAGGCGCGTTCCGAGATCCGGGTGCGCCCTTAAGAACGCGATAATCGTCTCGTCCGCGGAGTCCAGGACGACTTGCATCATTCTCTCGTGCAGTTCGCTCCCCGATGAGAAAGGACGCTGCTCCCAAGCGGTCTCCGCCACCCATGGCGAATGCTCGAAGATTCCTCCCAGAGCCGCGACGAATTCGGACTTGCCCATGCGGTTGACGGCTTCCAGCTCCAGCTTCGCGGGCCGCGTCATTTCCAGTACCCCGCATGAACCGCGACGACCTCGTCCTCGATCTCGGGGAACGGCCCGATCACGACGATCGGCTTGCGTCCGGCCGCGAACACTTCCGTGCACGGAAGGTCGAGAGTCAGGTTCTGCTCGTCGTCTCCCGTGAGCTCCGCCAGCCTTTTCTCCGTGATGCCGAAGACGACTCGCCCGACATTGCCCCAGTAGATTGAGCCCGCGCACATCGCGCAAGGTTCGGCCGTCGTGTAGAGGGTGCATTCCCACAGCTCCTGCTTGGAAAATCGTTTCGATACGGCTTCCATCAGAGTCGTCTCGGCGTGGCCCGTGCAATTGTGCTCGGTAATTTCGATGTTGCCTTGCTCCCAGAGCACCTGTCCCCGGGGGTCGACGAGAATGCAGCCGAACGGCGTGTTGCCGGACTCTCTCGCCTTGCGGGAAACCTCCACTGCCCTGCGCAAAAAATCGACGTGCTGCTCTTTATCCGCGATCATCGGATTGTCCCCCTCGTTCTATCGCTCTCTCAATCGATCTCAAAATGCCGCCGTAACCGGTGCAGCGGCACAAATTGCCGGACATGTGTTCCTCGATCTGCTCCATCGACGGCTTCGGGTTCTCGGCCAGCATGGCGGCAACCGAGATAATCATGCCGGGCGTGCAATAGCCGCATTGGTAACCGCCCTCTTCGAGGAAGGATTGCTGGACGGGATGGAGCATCTCTTCGCCGGCCAAGCCTTCTATCGTCGTGATTTTTTTGCCGGAGCATTGATAGGCCATCGTTAAGCAGGAATTGACCGGCTTGCCGTCGACCAGCACCATGCACGCGCCGCATCGCCCGATCTCGCAGGAGCGCTTCGTCCCCGTCAGGCCGAGATCCTCCCGGATAACGGATAGAAGCCTGGTCGAAGGGGTGATTTCCGCCGATACCGCTTTGCCGTTAACCTCGCATTCGAGCTTGGAGCCCGCGGCTCTCTCCGCCCAAGTTTGATCTATCATTTCGGTTGCACCGCCTCTTGGAGATATTGGGGAGACTTCTGCAATAGAGCCGGATCGACGGGAAGCTCGCTTACCCGCACCCCCGTCGCGTTCCAGATCGCCTGCGCGATCGCCGGCGCCAGCGTCACCGAGCCGATCTCGCCGATTCCGCGAGGGCCGTATGGGTCGCCCTCCGGCACCTCCTCGATCGCCTCCACCCTCATGCTCTTGCTCTGGTCGACGATCGTCGGGATCAGGTAGGCATCCAGGTTGCCGAAAGCGTACCGGCCGTCCTTCATGACCGCGTTCTCCGTCAGAGTGAAGCCTAAAGCCATTCCGCTCGCTCCTTCGATCTGGCCGAGGAAGCCCTGCGGATTGGCGACCGGCCCTCCCGCTACCGCGTGATATTGATCCAGCAGCCGGACGCGGCCGGTCAGCTCGTTCACTTCGACGCGAACCGCCGTCCCGGCCTGGACGAAGAGGAAGCGGTTGGCAAAGTCCCCGTTGGGCGATTCGGGAAAAGCGGTCGACATTTCGCAAACGATCGGTTCCCCGCTTGCGGCAAGTTCGGCGAAGGTGCAGACGGGCGTTCCGTCTTCGAGGCGAATTCCGCCCTGTCCCAGCGTTAATTGGCCGGAAGGCAGCCTCGCTCGTTCTCTTGCGGCGTCGAACAGCTTGCCCTTGAACTCGGGCACCAGCTTGCCGAGCGCCAGCCACATCATCGTCGTCGTCCGGGCCGCCGTGCTGGAGCCGCTCTCGGGAACCCTGTCGGTGTCTCCGATCACGAGGCGTAAATCCTCCTCGAACAACCCGAAATGCTCGATCAGCATCAGCTCCAACGCGGCGAGCAGGCCCTGCCCGAATTCCTCGTAGCTGAACGCGACTTCGATTTGGCCGTCCGGGGCCAGCGAGATTCGGCCTCCGCCCGGGTCCGGAATGCCTTTCCCGAGTCCGGTCCCCATCATGGCGATCGCGGAGCCGTAACCGGTCTTGATCCACGGTTTATCGGGAATGACGTCTTGCCGGTTCCTCGACTCCTCTTGCTTGAGGGAAGAAGCCAGGACCGCCCGCCAGACTTGCCGGGCTCCGTCCGTCGGATAAATCTCCTGCCCGTAGGCGCCCGGATCGTTCTCCTTCCGAAGATTGATTCCCCGAAGCTTCCACGGATCGATGCCCGACAGCTCCGCCAGCCGATCCATCTGTCCCTCCAGGGCGAAGATCGCCTGGTTGGCCCCGAAGCCCCTGAACTCGCCCGAGACTCCGTTATTCGTGAAAACGGACTTACCTTCGATCTCTAGGTTCTCATATACATAGCAACCCAAGCTGTTCTCGAGGGCGTTGGTGAGCACCTCTCCCCCCAGCGTGGCATAGGCGCCGGTGTCGGCCAGCACCGAGACCTTATGGGCCAGAATCCGGCCCGCGGAGTCGATCCCGGTCTTCATCCGGATCGTCATCGGATGCCGCTTGATGCCCGCCCGCACGGATTCCGCCCGGGAGTTATGGATGCGAACCGGCCGGCCCGTGCGCTGAGCGAGCAGCGCCCCGTAGGGTTGAACGTTCAGTTCGTCCTTGCCTCCGAACGAACCGCCGATCGGGCTGGAGAGCACTCTTATGTTCTCTTCGGGAACGGCTAGAATGTTCGCGATCTGCACGCGGTCCTTGAGTCCGTGCTGCGTAGGGGAGTAGACGGTCAGCCGTCCGTCCGGTTCCGGAACGAACAAGCCGCCTTCGGTCTCCATGTAAACGTGCATCTGCCTCGGGGTCTTGTAGGTCTGCTCGACGATGTGCGCGCACCGCCCGAAAGCCTCTTCGACGTCCCCTTTGGAATATTGGATGTGCTTCAGCACGTTTCCGTCCGGGTGAAGCTTGCGGCCGTCCGGCCGAAGAGCCTCTTCGGGGCTCGAGATCGTCTCGTAAACCTCGTACTCGACACGGATCAACCCCAGCGCGCGTTCGGCCGCCTCGTCCGTCTCGGCGGCGACCGCGGCGACCGCATCCCCGACGTACCGCACGACATCCTCGCAGAGAACCGGCTGGTCTTGAATGACGATCCCGAACCGGTTGACGCCGGGAACGTCCTCGTGCGTCAGAACCGCCAGCACTCCGGGAACGGCTTTGGCCGCCTCGGTGTCGATGCTCTTGATTCGGGCAAAGGGATGCGGACTCCGCAGAATGCGGCCGATCAAACTCCCTTCCGCGTACCTATCCGTCAAGTACGCCAGCTCTCCCGTCACTTTGCCTCTGCCGTCCGGCCTTTCCCGCCAACGGCTTCCGGACGAAGCCCGGTTCAGCATCTCGTTCCCCCCCTAGTTGCGGCAATGAAGTTCTTCTATCGATAGGCTCAATCGAACGAGATTCTCTCTTGCAGCAGCTGCGGATCCACCGGCAGCTTCGCCACTCTCTTGCCCGCGGCGTCGAAGATCGCTTGCGCGATGGCCGGAGCCAAGCCGACGGACCCCAGCTCGCCGATACCGCGAGGCCCGTATTCGTCGCCCTCCGGCAGCTTCTCGATCGGCTCGACCTCGAAGGTCCCTTTCAGCTCCGCGATCGTCGGAATCAGGTAAGTGTCCAGATTCCGGGTCAAATAGATTCCTTTGTCCATGACCGCATCCTCCGTGATCGTAAACCCGAGCGCCATGCCGCTGCCGCCTTCGATTTGACCGAGATAGCCTTGCGGGTTCACGACCGGACCGGCGGCGACGGCGTGGTATTGATCCAAGAGCCTTACCCGTCCGGTCAACGTATTGACCTCGACTTTGACCGCGACGGAGGAATAAGAGTACATGAAGTGCGAGCCTACCCGTTCGACCGGAGAGGTCGGATAGAAGAAGCTCGTCTCCGCGGCGATCTCTTCCTCCGCTTGGTTCGCCAACTCCTCATAGGTGAGCAGCAGCTCCCCGCTCTCGATGTCCCGAACCCCTCCGTTCAGCGGCTTCAGGCTTTCGGCCGGCCGGCCGAGAATCCGGGCCGCTTCCGCCCGTAGCTTCCCCTTGAACGGAGCCCGCAGGCGGCGAAGCGACTGCCACATCATGCTCGTCGCCCGGGAAGCGGTGCTCGAGCCGCTGTCCGGCACGACGTCGGAGTCGCCGATGACGATCCGCAGGTCGTCCGCGGCGAAGCCGTATTGCTCGATAAGCATCTGCTCGAGCGAAGCGATCAAGCCTTGGCCGAACTCTTCGTAACCGAACACAGCCTCGATCTTCCCGTCCTTCGCCAGCCGCAGCCGGCCCCCGGCCGGGTCCGGGATGCCGACGCCGAGTCCGGCGCCGTGCATGACGAACGCGGCGCCGTAGCCGATCTTGATCCACGGCGGCACGGGCAGCCCGGGCGGCGCGGATGCCTCCGCGCTTATCGCCTTAAGGCTCTCCCGCTCCCGCCACAACCGGCTGTCCCCGAGCGCCTCCCATACCTGGCGGACGCCGTCCGTCCGGGAGATCGGCTGGCCGAGCGGCCCCGGGTCCTCGGGCTTGCGGAGATTGATCTCCCTCAGCCTCCAGGGATCCATCCCCAGCTTCTCCGCCAGCCGGTCGAGCTGGCCTTCCATCGCGAATACCGCCTGGTTGCCGCCGAAGCCGCGGAATTCGCCGGACATGCCGTTATTCGTGAACGCGCATACGCTAGTCACTTCCGCGGCGCCGAATCGGTACGGCCCGAGCACGTGCTCGACCGCGAAGTTGAGCACCTCCGCGCTAAGCGTGGAATAAGGCCCCGCGTCGGATACGATGCGAACCCGATGCGCGAGCAGCTTGCCTTCGGCGTCCGTGCCGGTCTTCATCGTTATCTTCATCGGATGGCGCTTGAGGCCGGCCCGCACCGATTCCCAGCGGGAATGGTGCAGCTTGACCGGCCTGCCGGTCGCCAGCGCGAGCAGCGCCCCGTAAGGCTGAACGTTCAGCTCGTCCTTGCCTCCGAAGGAGCCTCCGATCGGGCTCGAGACGATCCGGATGTCCGTTTCCGGCCGGTCGAGAATGCGGGCGAGCTGCATCCGGTCCATAAAGCCGTGCTGGGTAGGAGAATAAACCGTCAGCCTGCCGTTCTCCTCCGGAATGAACAGGCCGCCTTCGGTCTCCATGTACGTATGCATCTGTCTGGGAGTCTGGTAAATTTCCTCGACGATATGGGCGCAGGCCGCGAACCCGGCTTCCAGATCGCCGTGACGATAGTCGTTGCGGTGCTGGACGTTCCCTTGCTCGTGCAGCTGGGGAGCGCCTTCCGCCAAAGCCGCTTCCGGGTCGTCGACGACCGGAAGAACCTCGTATTCGACTTCGATGAGCTTAAGCGCCTCGGTCGCCAAGGCGATGGAATCCGCCGCCGCCGCGGCGACGGCGTCGCCTATAAATCGCGTCCTGTCCTCGCAGAAGACAGGGTGATCGGGATGGGCGATTCCGAATCGGTTCAGCCCGGGCACGTCCGCGTAAGTCAGCACGGCTCGAACGCCCGTTAAGGCAAGCGCCTTTTCCGTTGAGATCGAGACGATTCTCGCATGGGGATAGGGGCTTCTCAGCACCGCTCCATGGAGCATGCCGGGAGCCGACATGTCCGTCAGATAGGGCATCTGCCCCGTGACTTTCCCGGGACCGTCCGGCCTTATGCGCCAGCGGTCCCCGCTCGTTCGCCGGTTCAGCAGCATTCGTATCACCCCTTGGATGCGTTGGATGGAGATTGCGACCAGAGAGCCGCGACGACGAGATTGGCCGCCGTCCGCTTGCGGTACAGGTCCGTCGCGAAGGGGTCGGTCCTCGGCTCGTACTGCTCCAGGACGGCTTCGAACGCCTGCTGGAGTCCGGCCCCGTCGGGCTTGGCCCCGAGAAGCAGCTCCTCCGCGCGGGTCATCCGGACCGGCGTCGTCTGGCCTCCTCCGGCGGCGATCCGAAGCTTCGTCAAGGTACCGTCTTCTTCCGCCTCGCCCTGAATGGCCACCGTTACCAACGACGGCGTAAACGCCTCTCTGCGTCCTACTTTATGGAAAGCGAAAAATCGCTTCGTATTCGAGGTCGGGTCATCCTCTTCGCAAGGAATTCGAATGGAGGTTAACAGCCTTGGAACCGCGTAAGAAGAAGATGCCCACTCTTCCGCGCTCTCGAAGAGAAGACGGGAGCCGTCGTGCCATTCCAGCTTCGCGTTCAGCGCGATCAGCGCGGGAACCGCGTCGCCGACGCGGTAAACGACGTTGCCGCCCAGGGTAGCGAGATTACGTACCGACCAGCCGGCGATGTTGCGGACGGCATCGACGAGAAGCGGAGCATGTTCGGCAAGCAAGCCGCTCGAACGGCAATCGGTGAGAGTCGTCATCGGGCCGATGGCGATCGCGCCCTCCTCCTCCCTGATTCCGGATAAGCTCGCGATTGAACCCAGATCGATCAGATGGCGCGGCATGGCGGCGGTTCCGGCTTCCCACTGGGTCCGAAGCAGGGTCGAACCCGCCGTATAGACGGCGGCCGAACCCCACTCTTCCTTCATGCCGATCGCTTCCTCTATGCTGCGAGGCTGCCAGACGGCCGGAGATCGAAGGAGTTCCTCTTGATTCAATGCCATCCCTCTTCCCTCCTCATTTGATCATGCGTTTGTCAATTTCAAGATCAGAAACGCTGCTCGCGAATGTACGGTGCGCCGAGCGCTTCGGGAGAGCCCGACGGCTTGTTGCGGTTGCGCCAGCCAAGGTACATCAGAACGAGGATGGTTATGATGTACGGAATCATTTTCAGGAAGTAGGACGGAATCGCGCTTCCGATCAACTGGATCTTGAAGCCGATCGTATCCATCGCTCCGAAGAAGTAAGCGCAGAACAAGGCGCGAAGCGGATTCCAACGGGCGAAAATGATCAGGGCGACGGCGATCCAGCCGCGTCCGGCGGTCATGCCTTCGATCCAGGTCGGCGAGTAGACGAGGAGCAAGTCCGCTCCGGCCAAGCCGATCAGCATAGAGCCGATAATAATGTAGCCGTAACGGAAAATCTGAACGGGGATGCCCATCACGTCGGCGGTAGCCGGGTTGTCTCCGATCGCCCTCAGGTGCAAGCCCCAGGACGTGCGGTGAATGAACAGATGAGCCAGAATCACGAGAATGAGACTGAACCACGTCAGAATGTCGAGGTGCGCGAACATGTCTCCGATGATCGGAATGCCGTCCAGGAAGTTCAGGTCGATCTTCGGCACGGAGCCCGGAATCGGCGTACCCGTGATCGACTTGCCCAGATAAGCGCTTAGCCCGGAACCGAACAGCGTCATCGCAAGCCCGCTGACGACCTGATTCGCCCGAAGCGTGACGGTCAGGAACGAATGGAGCAAGCCGAGAGCCCCGCCGACGACCAAGACGGCCAGCAGCGTCCACCCCAAGCTTCCTGTATGAATGTAAGTCGTGCAGGCGATGACGGCTCCCATGAGCATCAAACCTTCGGCCCCCAGTTGCATGACGCCGGATCTTTCGATCAGGATGCCGCCGAGCGTCGCGAACAGGAGCGGAGTGCCGGACGAGATAGCGGCGACGAGAAGTTGCGTAATTAAGTCCATAGTCCGACCTCTCCTTAACCGTTGCGGCGCAACCGGAATTTGCTAATCATATTGCCGGCGATCAGGAAGAACAGGATCGCCCCTTGAATCATGCTGGATATCGAGGACGGAAGCCCCATCGTTTGAACGCTGTAGCCCCCTACGATAAGACCGCCGAACAGGACGGACGAAATGACGAGGCCGAACGGATTCAGCTTGGCGATCCACGCGACGATGATCGCGGTATAGCCGTAGCCCGGCGAGATGCCGTACATGAGACGGTGAGTGACGCCGGTGACTTCGCTCATTCCCGCGATGCCGGCGACCGCGCCGCTGATTACCATGACGATAAGAATGTGTTTCTTGATGTTGATGCCCGCGTTCCTGGCCGCGTCCTGATTGGCGCCGATCAGGCGAAGCTCGTAACCCCAGCGCGTGTACTTCACCGTGAACCAATAGATAAGCACAATGACTAGAGCGAAGACTAAACCGAGATGCAGGCGGGTATCTCCCAATACCGGAAGCATCTGCGCATCGGTGAACATCGGCGTTCCCGGGAAGTTGAAGCCTTTCGGATCCTTCCAAGGGTCGAACACGAGATAGTCGAGCAGCAGCAGCGCGACGTAGTTCAGCATGAGCGACGTAATCAGCTCGTTCACTTGGAAATAAACTTTCGGCAGCGCGGTGAGCGCTCCCCAGATGCCGCCCGCCACGACGGCGAATACGATCATGATCGGGATCGTGAGGGACATCGGCATCTCCGGCAAGTAGACCGTAACCGCCGTCGCGCCGATCGCGCCGGCCACGAACTGCCCTTCCGCGCCGATATTCCATACGGAGATCCGGTAGGCGATGGCGACGCCCAGACCGCATAGCAGAAGCGGAATGGCCTTGACGAGCGTCTCGGTGATGCCGAACTCGGACATGAACGCCCCGCGGAACATCTTCTCGTAGACAAGCCAAGGATTCTTGCCGTTCGCGGCGATGAAGATCGCGCAGGCCAGCAGCGCCAGGACGATCGAGACGATCGTCATCCACCAGGGGCTCTCCTTGCGGGCGGGGTCGATCTCGAACCGGAAGGATAATCTTCGGCGAGTCTCGCTCGCCGTTTTGTCCAAAGACACCGTGCCGGCGGCAGGCTGTTCGCTCATACGGCTTCCTCCTCTTTCTCTCTGATGCCGGCCATATACAGGCCTATCCGTTCGCGATTGGCTTCTTCCTGCCTCATCTCGCCGACGATGCTTCCGTTGTAGATGATGAGAATGCGGTCCGAGAGCTGCATGACCTCTTCGAGATCCTCCGAGATCAGAAGCACGCTTTTGCCTTCGTCCCTCAGACCGTTCAGCAATTGGTGAACTCCGGCGGTCGCTCCGACGTCCAACCCTTGCGTCGGGTGAACGGCGACCATCAGCTCCGGCTTGCGATCGATCTCCCGGGCGAACAGCAGCTTCTGCTGGTTGCCGCCGGACAGCTGCCGAACCGGGGCGTCGATCCCCGGCGTCTTCACGTCGAACTGCTCGACGAGCTTCTGCGACCATTCGCGGTTGCTCTTGATTTTCAAAAATCCGTATTTGGAACGATGTTCGGAACGGTAGGACTTGAACAGCAAATTATCGACAACACCGAGGCTGCCCGCGAGACCGCTCTTCATCCGGTTCTCCGGCACGTGGGAGATTCCGGCTTCGATCGCTCCGCGCACAGATGCGGTTTTGATTTCGACGCCATTGAAGGTGATTTTGCCCTTCTTCCAGGTGCAGAGGCCGTTCAGCACTTCGGCCAATTCGCTCTGCCCGTTGCCGGCCACGCCGGCCACGCCTACGATCTCGCCTTTGTAAACCTTAAGATTCAGATTGTTAAGAGCTTTGCGTCCGTGCTCGGCATACACGTCCAGGTTCTCGACGTTCAGGAGCAATTCGCCTCTCGGCCGGGTTCTGCCTTGGATCTCTACCGGCGCGATGTCGCTGCCGACCATCAGCCTGGCCAGATCCTTCTCGTTCGTGTCGGACTTGTCGATCGTATGAATCATGCGGCCCTTGCGCATGACCGAGATCCGGTCGGCGGCGGCCATGACTTCCTTCATCTTGTGAGTCGTCAGGATAACGGTCTTGCCTTCCGACTTCATCTGCTCCAGCGTCAGGAACAATTGATCGGCTTCTCCGGGGGTGAGCACGGAGGTCGGTTCGTCCAGAATGATGAATTCGGCGCCGCGATAAAGCGTCTTGACGATCTCGACGCGCTGCTGCTCGCCGACGGACAGCTGCCAGATCGGGCGATCCACCGGGAAAGCGAGCCCGAAGCGCTTCGCGATCGAATCGATCTCTTCCGTCTTGTTTTTCATCCATCTCGGGCCGCGCCAGAAGGAAGATTTCTCGCCGAGCACGATGTTCTCGGCCGCGGTCAGCGTTTGGACGAGGCGGAAATTCTGGAACACCATCCCGACTCCCAGCTTCGTCGCATCCTTGGGCGACCGGATCTTGACCTTCTCGCCGTGAATGTAGATCTCCCCGCTCGTCGGCCGGTATACGCCGGAGAGCATGCACATGATCGTGCTCTTGCCGGCTCCGTTCTCTCCGAGAAGGGCATGTACCTCGCCCGGCTTGCAATTGAAGTCGACATGGTCGTTGGCGATGACGCTGCCGAACTGCTTCACGATTTGTTTCATTTCCAGAGAAAACGTCTCTCTCATGCTTGCTTCCTCCTTGTGCCGCGGGGGCTTGTGGGCTTGTCGTTCCCTCGCGGGCCCGCGATGGATCGCCTTCCAGGGGGATAAATCAAGAAATCCCTCGGAGAAGGGATTTCTTGATGGAATAACGGGGGCGATAGGAGCCGGAAGATTAATTCGGAATCGTTCCTTCTACCCCTTTGACGAACCAGTTCATTTCAAGAATTTCCGCGTCCGTCAAGGATTGGCCGGCCGCCACCTTCTCCGTTCCGCTCTGATCGACGATCGGTCCGGTGAAGACGTTCAGCTCGCCGTTTACGAACTTGGTTCTCGTCTCTTCGATAAGCGTCTTGGCATCGGCGGGAACGTTGACGCCGACGGGAGCGATGTCCACCATGCCGTCCTGGAAGCTGCCCAGATATTGATCGTTCGTCCAAGTGCCGTCCATAAGAGCTTTAACCTTCTTCACGTAGTACGGGCCCCAATTCCAGACGGGGTTCGTCAGGTAGGCTTCCGGCGCGTATCTCGTCATGTCGGAGTCGTTGCCGCCCGCCATCTTGCCCTTCTCGGCGGCCGCTTGCAGCGCAGCCGGAGAGTCTTGGTACGCCAGCAGCACGTCCGCGCCCTTGTCGAGCAGGCTGATCGCGGCATTGCGTTCCGCCGTCGGATCGAACCAGGTGTTCGACCATACCACGTTTACTTTGATGTCCGGATTTACGCTTTGAGCGCCCAATGTGAAGGCGTTGATGTTGTAGACAAGTTCGGGGATCGGGAATGCCGCGATGTATCCGAGCGTGTTGTTCTTGGTCGTCTTGCCTGCGGCGATGCCGCTCAGGTAGCTGGCTTCCCAGTTCTTGCCGAAGTAGGTCGCCATGTTGTCGTTGGTCTTGTAACCGCCGGCATGCTCGAATTTCACGTTCGGGAATTTCTTGGCTACGTTCAGGGTCCAGTCCATATAGCCGAAGCTGGTAGCGAAGATGATGTCATGATTCTGAGCCAGATCGCTCATGATCCGCTCGGCGTCCGCGCCCTCCGGCACGTTCTCGACCGTATCGGACTTGATGCCGAGCTCCTTCTCCATGTACAAGCGGCCTTGATCGTGCTGGTAAGTCCAACCGCCGTCGCCCGGAGGCCCGATGTACACGAACGCGACGCGAGGGTTCGCGATTCCGTTGCCGGAAGCCGATGCGGACGGGGATTCGCTAGCCGCCGCCGACGAGGCCGGCGCCGATTCCGACGGCGATGGGGACTCGCTGGCCGATTCGTTGTTGTTGTTGCTGCCGCAAGCGGACAGAACCGCGACCATCAGGAACGCCAGAACCAAACTCAGAGACCATGACCTTTTTACTCTTTTCATACTTTTCCTCCCCGACTCCCTATGTTTTTGTCATCACGATCGGTTGACCTCCCGCTTCTTCTACCGGCTGAAGCCGTTCCCGATCGTTACGTTCGTTCGAAATCTCTCAAGCGAGATTTTCGGACCGAAGCTCGAATGACTTATCTACAATATACTTTCGGGGGTATATAGCGTCAACTTACTTTACATTGAATTGGACTTTGTAATGAATTGTACGGGTTTCGATTGTGCATGATGCACCTTTTGGCCAAAACGCGCGTCATGTTATGTGACATATCTCGCGATAAACCCGATTCAACAAGCTCTTAATGGAGCTGCGACTCGGGCAAACCCGCCTCATTCGGAGTATTTATGCTCCGCTACGGCCGCAGCTCTCTCCCAATCCTCGAGGGTGTCGACGTCCGCGAAGAATTCGGCCGCCTCGGGATCCAGCAGCCGGCCGCGCCAACTCCCGTTCGCCAGAAGCCGGCGCGCGCCTTCGTCTCCTTTGAGTTCCGCAAGAGCTCCGTACATCCCGCGTTTGATCAGCACGGGCGGATGCGCCGTTCCGCCTCTGCCGAATGCGACGTAATCGAGCTCCGCCTCCTCTTCTCCCGCTTCGATCAAACTCGTCAGCCCGGAAGACGCGATAAAGGGCTGGTCCGCCAGAACGATAAGAAGCGCGTCCGGTTCGTCCTTCAAAGCCTCCTTCAAGCCGCAGAGAATGGATCGCGACATGCCTTCCGCCGCATCCGGGCAACGGACGATCGCAAGGCGATCGCCGGAGCGCGCCATCGCCGCCCCCTTGCACCACTCCAATTCATCCTCCGTGCGAACGACCGCGATGATGCGAGCGACCAAGGCGCAGCCCAGCACCTCCGCAAGCGCGGCTCCGCCCAATCGCTTACCAGGCGCAAGCTCCAGGGACAGCTTGGGTCGCCCCATCCGGCTGCTCTGTCCCGCCGCCAAATAAATCGCCGTTACCCGCAATCGAATCCCCTCCCGGCGCGCGTTGCTTCGCGCGAGATTGCCTGACGGCGATAAGCTCGGCCGCGATGCTCACCGCGATCTCGTCCGGCCCTTCGCCGCCGATGTCGAGGCCGACGGGAGCCCGGACGAACGAGGGCATCGGGAGGCCGTCGAACAGCGTTCGGATTCGCTTCCGCGAGCCCATGACGCCCAAGTAGGCGGGAGTTAGCGGCAGCACCCGCTCCAGCATCTCGCGGTCCCTCTGCATCTGATGCCCGCATAGCAGAACGTAGTCGCGGCTGCCGATCGCAAGCTCGCGAACGATGGCATCCGCGCCGCCGGCCGCAAGCTCCGCCCCCGGGAACCGATCGGCCGTCACTAGTCTCGGCCGCCAGTCGGCAACCGCTGCCTTGAAGCCGATCCGGAGCGCGATCCGGTAGACGGGTTCCATATCGATGCCCGCGCCGAATAGAATAAGGCGAGCCCGCGGCTCGAAACGCTGTTCCAAGAGCCGCTCGCCCGCCTCCTCCGATGACCCGAGGTCGCCGCCCTCATCCGCCGGCTTCAACCGATAATGGATACGGCCGTTCGCTTTCCTTCTAATGAAGACGACCGATTCTCCCGATTCGTTCGCCAGGTAGGCGGCCTTCAACCGCTCCGCCAGCTCTCCCGCGAGCGGTTCCAGCAGAATCAGAAGCTTGCCGCCGCAGCCGATCGCCTCGCCCCATAGCGCATCCTCATCGGGCTCCATGTTGTAAGAGATCAGCTCCGGCTCTCCGGAGGCAAGCACCGCCGGGACCCTCTCCCTCAAATCCGATTCCAGGCAGCCGGGGCTAATGCTCCCCAGCTCCCCGCCTTCCCCAATAAACAGCATGGCCGCTCCGGCCTTCCGATAAGAATGGCCCTCCGCTCCGATGACGGTCGCCAGAACGGAGGGGCCGCCGTCCAAGGCGGCATATCGCAAAATCTCGTAAGCGTCCATCGACTCGCCCTCCGCTTCAGCCGTGCCGAGCACCGCTTTTTTTCCCAAACCGAAATCCTGCCTCTCTATCCGATCCGAGCCAGCAGGCTCTTGAGCGATTTATCCGCTTCCTTCAGCACGGAACTGCGATCGATCGTCCGAACCCGCTTGCCGGACATGACGACTTGACCGTCGATCAGAACGGTATCGACATCGCCCCTCGTCGCCGCATAGACGACCCGCGAGAACAGATCGGAGTCATAGGACGGATAGACGTGGAAGTCTTCCAAATCCAGAATCTGCAGATCCGCCAGCTTGCCGACCTCGATGCTGCCGATCTCCTTCTCGAGACCGAGCACCTCGGCTCCGCCCATCGTCGCCATTCGCAGCACCTTCCTCGCGTCCATCACCGTCGGCCCGTGCTGGACCTTCTGGATGAACGCGGTCAACCGCATCTCCTGGAACATGTCGAGGTTGTTGTTGCAGGGAGCGCCGTCCGCGCCGATACCCACCGGAATGCCGCGTCCGAGCAGGTCCGGAATCTCCGCCATGCCCGATGCCAGCTTCAGGTTGGAGCCGGGGCAATGGGTGACCTTCACGCCCCGTTCCTTGATGATTCGTTTCTCTTGCTCATCCAGCCAGACGCTGTGGGCGAGAATCAGGTTCGGCTTCGCCAGTCCGATATGGTCCAGGTAAACGACGTTGCGCATGCCGCGCTCCGCTTCCACGATCGCGATCTCGTCCCGGTTCTCCGAAGCGTGGGTATGCACCCGAACCCCGTAATGCGCGGACAAATCCCGGACTCCGACGAGCAGCTCTTCCGTGCAGGAGACGACGAACCGCGGACAGAACGCGTAATGAATTCGGCCGTTCGCCGCCCCGTTCCACTTCTCCAGCAGATCGACGCTCTCTTGGAGGGAACGATCCGTCTTCTCCTGCAAGGGAAGCGGCACCTCGGTCCCGTGGTCCATCATAACCTTGCCGGAGATCGCCCGAAGGCCGCTGCTCTCGATCGCCCGGAACGCCGCATCGGTATAATGGACGGTCTCCATGTCGAGAATCGTCGTCGTGCCGCTGCGAATGAGCTCCCCGATGCCGAGAAGCGCGGAATAGTAGATGGAATCCTCCGAATGGGCGGCTTCCATCGGCCAGATTTTGTCCCTCAGCCAATCGATGAGGGCGAGATCGTCCGCGCGTCCCCGAAACAAGGTCTGGCACAGATGGATATGCGTCTGAACGAAGCCGGGAAGCAGCACCTTGCCGCCCGCGTCGATAATCTCGACTTCGTCCGCAGGATCGGCTTGCAGGCTATCGCCGAGCTTCGCGATGCGATTCCCTTCGATCAGCAGATCCCCCGTCACGATATCGTTGTTCTCGTTCATCGTCATGATGATGGCGTTGCGAATCAGCTTAACGGCCATATGGCGCACCTCCGATCGGGTTTAACCGCGATATTATTCAATCTATATAAGCAGGCAAGAGTTCATTAACGCGATGTCGGGTAATCCACCCGGTGGAGGGCTTTGCGGAACAGGAAAACCAGCTTAAGCCGAAGCAAGTCGTTGATCCGTTTGAAGTCGACGTCGAGCAGCTCGCCCAGCTTCTCGATCCGGTAGGTCGCCGTGTTCCGGTGAATGAACAGCTTCTTGGCCGTCTCGTTCATCTGGCCGTCGTTATCGAGGTAGGTCTCCAGCGTCCGCATCATCTCCTGGACGTATTCCGGATCCTTGCCCATCAGCCCGCCCAGCCAGCGATCGCAATACGTCTGCATCCTCTCCCGGGTCACTTGCTCGAACAGAAAGGCAAGATCGAGCGTCTCGTAACGGACGAAGCGGTCGCCGACGCCCCACTCCTCCGCCAAGCGCATCGTCTCCCGGCACTCGTTCCACGCCTCGGCCAGCTGCTCCGGCTTTCTTTTCCTGCCGCTTAGAGCAACCTTCGCCTCTCCGAACGCCCCCAGCTTCCGGCCCGACAAGCAGGACGTCAACGCCGCCTCGATCCGATCGGCTTCTTCGCCGTTCGGATTCGGAAACAAGGAGAAGAGCCCCTCGTCCACGACCAAATGCAGGCCCTTTAGCTCTTGCAGCTTGGAGTGGCCGAGCACTTCCGCCTTCAGCGTTTCCAGGTTCTCAAGGCGCGTTTCCGCCTTCGCCAGCTTCGGATAGTCGATCAAGACCGCCACGTACGGCTGGTCGATCAGGTCGATCTCCCAACGCTCCGCATAGTCCTTCACCGTCTCGATCGCCAGTCCGTTCTTCAAGTGGCGCTTGATGAGCAAGCCGAAATCCTTCTGCATGGACAGCTCGAAATAATCCTCGTAGTTAAAATTAAGATGATAAGAGAGCAGCTCCGCCGCCTGCGAATACAAGCTCTCTTCGATAGCGGACAGAATAACCCTCGGCGTAAAAAACAAAACGAAGCCCGTGCACTGGGACTGCTTCATTAACGGAACGCGGAACGCTTGCCACGTTTTGTTCTTCACCCAGCTATGATGCTGATGCCACGGCCATTGGAAAAGCAGCTCTTCGTCCGGAATCGCCGAGGAGTTGTACACCATCTGCCCTCTGGAGCCGACGATCGCCATGGGCTCCCCGATCACTTCGGCCACCGAATCGAACAGCTGCCGGATATGGTCGGGCTGCAGGGCGAAGCGCATGAGCCGAACCTGCTTGTCGAGCACCTCCTGCAGAATGCCGGTGCTTCTCTTCATGTCTTCGTTAAATAAGCCGTTCATCTGGTCCGAGAACGTAAATTGGAAGGGAAGCTCGATCAGGGGAAAACCAAGCTCATCCGCGCGGGCGATCAGAGCGTCCGGAATCGAGTTCCAGAAGCGCCCCAGCTTGATGCCGAAGCCCGATGCCCCGCATTTGTCCAGCTTGGCGAGCAGGTCGGCCGCCGCTTCCGGCTCGTCCTTGATCAGGTAGGCGGTCGTGAACAGCATCTCGCCTTCCTTGATCCAATCCGTTATGTCCGGAGCATCCATGACGTTAACCGACCTCACGATGCGGTTGCCCCCCGCTTTGCCGGCCACAAGCTTCGCTTCCGACAACGGATATACGGAAAGTGCTTGCTCGACGGTAAGATGCATAGGTATCCCCCCTAGGAATGAATTAGGAATAACGCCGAAAACTCATTCCGTTCGCGTTAGTTTATTTAACATTTTAGAGGGATGCAACCGTATTATCAATACCTTATGTAACGTTTTATGACGTTAATTCGAAATAATATTGTGAAAATAGTTCAGAAAGGGCGGCAACTCCGATGAATTGCCGCCTGTTTTTTAGTTATTTTCCACCATTTGTGCCATTTGACCATGAATGAGCGCCCCCGACTTCCAGACCGCGCGCTCTCTCGGGCGGTCGTAGATGACGTCGAGGATCCCGTCCGCCTTGACCAGTACCAGATCGGCAGGCTCGCCCGCGCTTAAACCCCCGGTGCCGCGAACGCCGAGCGCTTCGGCCGCCTTCACGGTGCACATGCCGGCAAGCAAGCGAGCTTCGCGAGCCGAGCCCATATGCGCGGTTTGCGCGAGCAGCAACGCGATGTCGAGAGGATCGCCCGTACCGAAAGGGGTGAAGGCGTTACGTACGTTGTTCGATCCGAAGCAGACGTTCACGCCGGCCTCCAGCAGAGTATTTACCGGCGCAAGCCCTCGCCGTACGCGGCAGCTATCCTGACGCCCGTTCAAGTACAGGTCGGTCGCCGGCAGCGTGAACACGTGAATGCCGGCGTCCGCCATCCCCGCCGCGATTCGCTTCGCCGTCTCCGGCTCCGCCGATCCCAGCGAAGTCAGATGGCCGACGGCCACCCGGCCTTGAAGGCCGTACTTCTTCGTCAGCGCGATGACGTCCACGATCGCGAGCTGATCGGGATCGTCCGAGAAATCGAGGTGAAGATCGACCGGCAGCCCGCAGCTCTCGGCCAAACGGAACACGTACTCCAGATGCTCCAGCGAATCTCTGTCGTTGTAGGGAACCCCGCCGATCGCATCCGCTCCCGCGCGGGCCGCCTCCTCCAGCAGCGCCGCCGTGCCCGGCTGCCAGAAGATTCCCTCCTGAGGAAAGGCGACCAATTGAAGATCGAGCTTGCCCTCGTACTCTTTCTTCAATTCGACGGCCGAATGCCAGCTCATGAGCCTTAAGATCGGATCGATCTCGACCTGGGTCCGCATTCGGGTGACGCCGAACCGGGACGCCCGGTCGAGCAGCCGGCGCGACCGGGCGGAGATATCTTCCGGCGTATAACTCGACTTGAGCGCCGCCGTCATCGAGATGGCCTCCTTCAGATCGGCCGCTTCGCCCGGCATGCGATCGGCAAGGAACGCCTTATCCAGGTGAATATGGGTCTCGATCAAGCCCGGGAGCGCGACATAGCCGGTCGCATCGAACACGTTCTTCGCCCTCGCTACTTCCTGCCGATCGCCGGCGCCCAACTCCGGAACGGGCTCCGCGAACGCGATTCTCCCGTCATGAATTCCGATCCGGACCGTCTCGCCCGTCACGGCGTCGCGGCAGCCTCGGATAAGCCAATCCAATTCGTTCATGCCGCCTCATCCCCTCCCGTTCAAAATTCGAAAATGCGGCCCCACCGCTTCGCGAGAGGCTTGGCGTCCACCTTCAGCATCCTCAGCGACTCCCAAGCCGTCACGGACACGGAATCCAGCATCGGAATGCCGTATTCCCGTTCCTTGCTCGCGGCGAGCCCGGCGGCGTTCATGTTCGTGCACACGATCGCGACCGCATCGGGCTTCGCCCTCGCCGCTTCGTCGATCATCGCCCCGATTTCCCGTTCCGCGACGCTTGCGAACTGCTCGTTCACGGCGAGTCCGGAGCCGAGAGCGATCGCGCATTCGACGCCGAAGCGCCGATAGCCTTGCGCGATTTTCTCGTTGACGTCGTCGGTATACGGGGTGACAAGCGCCAAGCGGCGAACGCCGAGAAGCTCGTAGCTCGCCTTCATCGCCAGAGCGGAGGTGGTGGCCGGAATGCCGGTTTCCCGCTCTATGCTCCCGCATAACGCATGATCGTGCTCGAGTCCGAGCCAGCTCCCCGAGGTTCCGTTCCAGACGAGCGCGTCCACTTTCGCATCCGCCAGCAGATGCGCGGCGGAGAGCATCGGAGACTCGGCGAATTGGCTGTCCGAGCTGGCGTCCAGAGAGATTTGCGTCACGCGAATGCGGGAGAAGTGAGCCGTCACTCCCGGAAGATCCTCCAGCAGGCGGCATGTAATTGGTTCAAGTACGGTATTGGAGGAAGGGGTCAGCATGCCGATCCGCGCCATGATTCCTTCACCCTTCCCGCGGATCGTAGAGGACGAAGTCCGCAAGAATTCCGCAGCCCGGAACCCACAGCTCCCGGTTGATCTCGACCGCCGTCATCGCCGGGAAGTGATCCGCCTCCTCGAACGTTTCCCGCAGGGCTTCCATCGCACCCGCGTACAGGTTCAAATCCGTGAAATACAGCGTGCCTTTGACGATCTGCTTCAAGTCCGCGCCGGCCGCGTCGGCGATTCGCTTCGCCTTCCGAAGAATGTAGGCCATTTGCCTGTAGCCCGCATTGCCGAAGTAAGGCAGACCCGGCGTCGGCGCCGCTTCCTTCGCCAGCCCCGTCGCCGGATCGGTCGCCATCAGCCCGCTGAAGAAGATCAGGTCGTCCGCCCTCATCGCCGCCGGCTCCTTGCTCTTCGGAGCCCATCCCCCAGTGACCGGCTGCTTCAGATGCGCCGCTTCCGGCATCAGAATCTCCATCCCGATCTCGACCAGGCAGCCTTTGGCGCCGATCTCGACGCTCGGCACGAGAGCCCGCGCCGGAGCCCGCGAAGAATCCGGGAACCACTTCGCCCAGACATCCTCGAACGCGCAATAATCGGCCGGATCGCTTAGGTAGACGTAGGCTTTGACCGCATGGTCCAAGCTCGTCCCGGCCGCTTCGGCCACCTTCTTCAGACGGCCCAGGATATAGTCGGTCTGCTTGCCGACCGCCTCGTCGCCCCAGAACAAGCCGCTTGCGCGGGCTTCGGGAGCGAGCGCGGTCAATTCGCCTTCATGCGTCTCCGAGCCCCAATTGCCCTTCCAATCGGAAGCGAGATCTCCGGAGAGGAACAGCCAGTGATCCGAACGAACCCCTTCCGCGTGGCCGGCGGCAGGCTTCGCCACGTCCGGCGCGGACACTTTGACCGGCAGGCTTCCGTCCTTGCTCCAGCGCGCGGTGAAATCTACCTCCACCTTGGCCCCTTCGACGAGGTGGCCGCGAACGCCGATGCCCGTGCTCGGAGGGCTGACCGTTTGGAAAAACTTTCCCTTCTCTTGAACGTAACGATTGTTGTTGACCGTCAGATCGCCTTTCTTGTACGAGTCCGACTTCATGTCGGCGCCGTACCATTGATTGACTCGAACGACCTGCTTCGGATCGAGCCCGGCCGCCTCCGCGATCGCTCCGACGCGGGAGTACAGGACGGCCGCCTGCTTGCCGATGGCGTTCGAATAATGCGGGAAAGCGGCGGGAACGACCGCTTCCGGCGCCAGGCCGGTGACGAGGTCGGAGGCCGATTGGCCCGAGAAGAACAGCCAATCTCCCGCCCTTACGGCGGGAGAATAGGGGATCGCCGGCTTCGGCATGCCTTCCGGCCAGATGACTTGGACTTTCTTATCGTGCATGGTTGCGCACCTCCAGGGTTAGGTCAATGAAGTCAGGTATCGGATGAGTTCTTGCGTCAGGCGCTCCGGCGCCAGCTTGTGAATCTCGTGCCCGACGTCCTCGTAACGGACGACGGCCACGAGCGGGTTCATTCTCCTCAGCTCGTCTTCCGCTTCCTTAGGAATGAGGGGAGACCCGCCCGCCGTAATCAGCAAAGCCGGAACCTTCAGCATTCGGTAATAAGCGTGAAAAGGATCGCGGTTCATCGCCTCGTACGAGTGAAGGATCGCTTCCTCCGAGCATTCCCTCAGCTCATTGGCTTTGCGTTCGTAGTCGAAGCCCGGAGCGGCGTAGTAGGAGCGGAATCGCTCTATGTCCCCCGCCTCCAGCGCCCGCTTCGGCTCCAGGAACCGGCCGATCGGCAGCGGAAAAGCCGGGCGGCCCGGTCCCGAGATCGGCGGATCGATAAGCACGGCGGCGCCGACCAGCTGCGGGTAGAGCGCGGCGAAGGCGCACGCCGCGCGCCCTCCCATGGAATGGCCGACCAGCACCGGCTTCTCGGCGTTGCCGGAGAAGTGGTTCCAGACGTAGAGAAGGTCCTGCGCGTATTCGAGCACGCCGTAGCCCGCGGAAGGCTTGACGGATTGTCCCCGCCCTCTCAGATCGAGGCTCAGAACGTACAGATCGTCCGGCAGCTCCCGCATGATCGGAACGAAAGCCTGCGCGTTCTCCGTTATCCCGTGAAGGAACAGAACGGGCCTTCCTTGAGGGTTGCCGGCCGCGAGCAGGCGAAGCTCGCCCGCCGCTCCCGTTACCCGGATGTCTCGAATCTCGCCCGTTCCTCCCATCGGGCTCACACCTTCTCCGGCTGCGCGAACTCCGGCTTATAGCCGAACTGCTCCGCGTAGGTGAAGTATCGCTTCGCCAGCCACTTGTTCAGCTGCGGCAGCGTTCTCTCAAGAGCCGCGTAACGGCCGCGCCGCGACAGCCGGGACTTGAGCCCCTTCTGCAAGGAAGCGTTCGCCGCGAGATCCTGTTCGTTGATCTCCTGAATGCTGTCGTTCGCCCGCTTGTAGCGCTCCTCGAAGTCCGGCAGGGCGACCGTCTCCGGCGGGTACATGAGGCCGGACCGGAACAAGATCTTGCCGGGACCCTTCGGCAGGATGATGTTCCAGAACACTTGGTCCGGCATCAGCCCGAGAGTCAGCATCGGCGGAACCGAAGCGATCGTCATCTTCTGGCGCTGCTCGGGGGTAAGCGTCGAGATCGGCGGGAAGTTCGCCGTCATGTCCGGGGAGAAGCCCGCGTCCATATGCGTGAAGCCCGTCGGGTGCATGATCTGGCCGTCGTCCTCGTCGAAGTCGACGAACCCGGCCAGCTGGCTTGGCGCGAAGTCGTGGGGACCCTTGTGCAGATAGTTCGTGTGGTACGGCTCGAGCGAGGATTCGATCATGATTTTCCAGTTCCACTCGCAATCGTCGATGTCGACGAACGGCATGGACACGAGATCGTTCAGGCGGTAGTTCTTCATCTCCTCGTCCAGCTTGGCCAGCGTCGGAGCGAGCGGCTCGGCGTTCTCGTCGAAGTTGATGAAGATGAAGCCGTTCCAGATCTCCGTCTTGAGCCGGGGGAGGCTGTGGTCATGGCGCAAAATATCGAACGGCTCGATCCGGATCATCTCCGGAGCGGAGATCAGCTCCCCGTCCAGCCCGTACGTCCACCAGTGCAGCGGACAGCGGAAGTTTTTGCAATTGCCGGAGCCTTCGGCGACGAGGTGGCCGCGATGCTGGCATACCGCCGAGATGACGTTGATCTCGCCCTTCTTGTCGCGGGTGACGATAAGCGGATCGTCGTTGACGGTAATCGAGTAATAGTCGCCCGGATTCGGCACCTGCTCCTGGCGGCCGACGCACAGCCAGCTCTTGCCGTAGATCGCGTGTTTCTCGAATTCGAAGAACTCCTCCGAGATATAGACCTCCGGCGGCATGGAACGGGCTTCCTTCGATTCGATCAGCGACGGGCCGAGATCGTTCAGGATGGAGACGACGGTTTCGGATGGCTTGTAGGACATGGATAGTTCCTCCCTCTTTTCTGTAGTTGGCAGATTCATGCTCGTTGGCACTTCGTCAAACAGGAATGAACGGTTCTCTTAGCTCGAACAATTTTTCCGCGGCCTCTTGGGCCTCCAGGCGGATCGCTTCCGCGTCTCCCGTCAGCAGCTTGCGATCCCTTACGACGGGTTTGCCGTCGACGAACACGTGGCTGACGTCGGAGCCGGAGGCCGAATAGACCAGGTTGCTGACCGCGTTGTTGTACTTGCCGCGAATGATCGGAGTCAGGTGATGCTTGCGGAAGTCGACGACGATCAGGTCCGCCTTCTTGCCGGCCTCGAGCGAGCCGATCTCCTTGTCCAGGCCGAGCGCCTTCGCTCCGTCGATTGTCGCCATTCGAAGCGCGATCTCCGCCGGAATGGCGGTGGCGTCGAGCAGTCTGGCCTTCTGAAGAAGAGGCACGTACTTCATCTCCTCGAGCATGTCGAGGTTGTTGTTCTCCTTCACCCCGTCGGTTCCGATGCCGACATTGACCCCCAGATCCAGAAGCTCCTTGATCGGGGCGATGCCGGACGCCAGCTTCAGGTTGCTGACCGGACAGTGAGCGACGGACGTTCCCGTCTTCGCGAGCAATTCCATTTCCGATTCCTGCAGCCATACGCAATGGGCCAGCACCGTCTTCGGCCCGAGGATGCCGCGATCGTAGAACAGCTCCACCGGCCACCGGCCGGTCTCGGCATGCAGCCGGCGCGCCATCTCGATCGATTCCTCGCCGTGCGTATGAATGCCGGTGTCGTACTTCTCGGCCAGCTTCGCCGCGCGGCGGTACGCCTCCTCGGTGCAATAGGTCAGGTGCTCCAGGGCGAACCATACTTGGATTCTTCCGTTCGCCGTCTTGTTGCGCTCCTCGACGAGTCGGATATTTTTGTCCAGCGACTCGAAGTAATCCATTCCCGGCTTGTCGACCACGTAGGGAGCCAGCGTCGCCCTTAAGCCGAGCTGCTCCACCGCGTCCGCGCAGCGGTGCATGAAGCGGTACATGTCCATGACGCAGGTCGTTCCCGCGAGCAGCCCTTCCGTATAGCTGAGTCGCGCCGCCGCGTAAGCCAGCTCGTCGGTCAGCGCCCGGTGCTTCGGGTCCACGTATTTGGTCAGCCATTCGAAGACGGGCAGATCCTCCGCCGTGCCGCGAATAAGGCCGGAGTGCAAATGAAGGTTGACGAGTCCCGGAAGGACGACCTGCCCCGTCGCGTCCAGCTTCTCTACGTTCGCATATTTCGCTTCGAGCGCGGATGCCTCTCCGACGTCGGTGATTTTCCCCTTCTCGATAAGCACCGCCCCGACTTCGATCACTTCGTTCGTCTCGTTCACCGTCAGGACGGTACCGCCCGTAATCAGCAAGCCGTCGTTCATCGATGTTCTCCCCCAACTTGTTTATTGAATGGTGTAGCCGCCGTCGGCGAGCATCGCGCTGCCGGTGACGAAGGAAGCCAGAGGACTGGCGAGGAAAAGAATGCAGCCGGCGATCTCGGACGGATCGCCCAATCGGCCGAGCGGATGCATGCCGATCAGATTGTCGATCGTTCCCTGCGGCCCCCTTCTGCCTTCGAACTGCCTTCGAAGGAGCGGCGTGTCGATCGCCCCCGGGCAGACGCAGTTCACCCGGACTCCGTCCTTCGCCGTCTCCAGGGCGAGACTGCGCGTGAAGTTCACGACCGCCGCCTTGGAAGCCGTATAAGCCGTGAAGGAGGAAGCTCCTACGAAAGCGAGCTGGGAAGCGGTGTTGACGATGCTGCCTCCGGACGCCCGAAGCAGCGGCAGGGCTTCTTTGCAGCTTAAGAAGACGCTCTTCAGGTTCACGCCCATGACGCGATCCCAAGCCTCCTCCGTCGTCTCCTCCAGCGTGGCCACGCATTCGATTCCCGCATTGTTGACGAGCACGTCAAGCGTTCCCCAACGCTCCTTCAGCATGGCGTAAGCGGCGGATAGCCGCGCGGAGTCGGACAGGTCGACCGGGTATTCCAGCAGCCCTTCCTCCTCCCTCGCTTCCTTGAAGGCAATGTCGAATACCATGACTTCGGCGCCCGCATCCCGGAACGCCTTGACCGTCGCCGCTCCGATTCCCGACGCGCCGCCCGCGATCAGCACTTTCTTGCCTCGATACGAGAACATGCGCTCACTCCTCTCCGCCAAATCCAAGCCGTCTCCATTCGTTGCGGCAAGGTTGTCCAAGCGTGTACTTCATTTCCGCTTCCGCCAAATCCCAGATCATCCCGCTTACCGTATCGTGCGGCAGCGGCGCGTTCGACCGGCCGCTGAGCACGCCGTGCGCGCAGACGCTGCCGATCGCGCTGCCATCCGCATTCTCGTGCATGCGGAGCAGATACTGGATCGCCGAGATCGCCTCCGAAGCGTCCAGCTTCTTGTTCCCGAGCCCGCTCAGCACCGACTCCGCCCGCTCCAGCCTCAACGCGCGATCCTTGCTGACGTCCGAGTGCTGAAGCTCCTGTTCGGCCCGGAACAGGCCGAACGACTGGTTGCTCCTCGCCGCCCAGCCTTGGGCGGTCGCGTCCTGCCAGGCGGTATAGCCTTCGCTGTGCTCGAAAACGTACAATCCGCCCCTCCTGTCGACGATGACGTGACTGCCTCCGATGCTGATCTCCGCGGATTGGCCGAAGCGCTCGAGCATCAGCTCCAGCGCCTCTTCCGCCGTCGCGCAGCGGGCCAGCGCTTCCGCTTGCACCTTGCCTCTGAGATCGCCTTGCCAGAAGCCGTCCCTCTTCTCCTTATCCGCGGAACTGAACCCGAAGAAGGAACTGATCAGCAGCAGCCCCTTCTCGTTCATTCCCGAATTGATTCCCGTCTGGGGCAGTAGGCCGAAGGCGAGCGAGGAATAACCGTCCCCGCTGCCGGCCACGCCATGCCAATACCCGACGGGAGGATTGTCCGCGTTCTTGAAGCCGTAGACGCGCAGCTGATCGGATGGATCAACGATAACGAGCGCTCCTATCGTACACATGGCCTACCTCCTTCCTTGTCCGGCGCTCATCGCTTAGAAATTCGGATATCTCCTCTCGGTGCGCATGCGTCCGTAGTCGATCTTGCTTCTCAGCGCCGCTTCGTTAAGCAATCGGAACGAAGCCGCTTGGCCCGCGAGCGCCGCTTTCTCTTCGTCCACGTTCACGAGCTTGCCGTCCTTGACGACGATCTTGCCGCCGACGATCGTCATGTCGACCGTCTGGGACAAGCCCGTCAGCACCGGCAGCGCCGCGTCGTCGTGAAGAGCGCCGGCGAAGCCGAGCTGGCGCGTATCGATCATGAACAGGTCGGCCGCCTTGCCGACTTCGAGCGATCCGATGTCGTCTTCCCATCCGAGCACCCTTGCCGATCCGCGCGTGGCGACGTTCAGGCAATCCTCCGCTCCGAGCGCCGTCGTTCCGTGCATCAGATTGTGCAGGAGGTGAGCGACTCTCACCTCGAGCAGCATGTTGGAGCCGTCGTTGGAAGCCGATCCGTCCACTCCCATCCCGACCTTGACGCCCTTCTCGAGCATTTTGACGATCGGCATGACGCCGGAGCCCATCTTCATGTTGCTCGTCGGGCAGTGGGCGACTCCGCATTGATGCGTGCTTAGATGCCCGATCTCGTCGTCGTTGAAGTAAATCCCGTGGGCGTACCAGACGTCATGGCCGACCCAGCCGTTCTGCTCCATGAACTCCAGAGGGCGCATCCCGAGCTTCTCGAGACAGAATCGGTCCTCGTCTTTGGTCTCCGCAAGGTGAGTGTGCATTCGTACGCCGTAGCTTCTGGCCAGATCGGCCGATTCCCGCAGCAGGTCGGCGGTAATCGAGAAGGGAGAGCATGGAGCGACGCCGACGCGCACCATCGCGAACCGCTTCGGATCGTGGTACGTCTCGATAAGCCGGCGCGAATCGCGGAGAATGACATCCTCCGTCTGGCACACTTCGTCCGGGGGCAGACCGCCCTTGGATCGGCCGAGGCTCATCGAGCCTCTCGTCGGGAAGAAGCGGATTCCGAGCTCCCGCGCGGCGCGGATCTCCTCGTCGATCAGCTCCCCGCTGATTCCGCTAGGGAAGCAATAGAAGTGGTCGGCCGCCGTCGTGCAGCCGCTCTTGAGCAGCTCTCCGAGACCGACGACCGCGCTCGTATAAATATCCTCCGGCCGCAAGCAGCGCCAGATGTCGTAAAGGGTGATGAGCCAATCGAACAGCTCGGTTTTCTGAACGAAAGGAATGTTGCGGGTCAAATTCTGATAGAGGTGGTGATGAGTGTTGATAAGGCCGGGGTAAACGATCTTGTCGCGAGCGTCGATCACCGTATCGGCGGTCTCGTAGGGCAAGTCGTACCCTATCGCGACGATCTGCTGGTCGACCGCGTACAAGCTGCCTCCCGGATAACGGCGACGCTCTCCGTCCATCGTGATGATGTTCTTCGCGTTGCGGATCAATAACGTTCCCAAACAGGTAACCTCCTCTTCGTCAAAGACCGAATCGACGCTATCCTTCGTCTTCCTCCGCCGGATGAAAGCGAACCTGACAGCGCGGATTCAAGAAAGGCTTCGTTCGATCGCTCGTATTCGCCAGCCTTTTAAACCTTTGTAGGTTAGCCTTGAACCCATTGTATAGGCTTCTAATTTATCGGTTCAATGAGAGGAAGGAGTTTTTGTTAGATTTAATAACGCGAATAATGGTTTGTTGGTTATCGTGCACGTAAATTTCAGGAGTTAATGTTATATATATTGACACTAATTTGGAGGGAATCGCCAATCATTTGGGTGTTCGACGAGGGAGCAAAGGGGCGAAGAGGAGATACGGCGAGGTTCGGCTTGCCTATCTCCGTCCGTTTCGAACGCAGCAAAAAGCCCCGTTTCTCCCCCCTGTCGGACAGGGTCGAGAAACGAGGCTTAAAGCCGAAACTATTCGGTTGAGATTCGGTTGCGTATTAGGCTTTCGCCGTTTTGGGAGCTTCGGCGTTCGCGTTCGGGCTCACGGCAAAGTCCTTGCCCGGCTTCGTCTTCCGGATGAAGAAGGCAAGCGCGAGCGCCGCGATCGTCAGCCAAAGGGCGTATTCGAAGGCGTGGTTGATGCCGCTGACCGTCGCGTGATTCGTCACGTCGAGCATGGCCGCTTTGTCTTCCGGATTGACTTGCCCGGCGATCGCCAGCTCCGTCGCGACGTCTTTGGTCTTATTGGAGAAGACCGTAACGAGCCAAGCCGTACCGAGAGCGCCGCCGACCGTACGAAGCGTCTGCGACATCGCGGAGCCGTGCGGGTTGAGGCGCTGCGGCAGCTGGTTCATGCCCGCCGTCTGCACCGGCATCATGAGCAGCGACATGCCGAACATGCGGATCGTATAGATAAGGATCATATGCGCGTACGACGTGTCTACCGTAAGCTGGGTAAATTCGTAGGTCGAGATGGCGGTAATGAGCAGACCCACGACGGACAGCCAACGAGCGCCGATCTTATCGAAGATCGCTCCCGTAACCGGAGACATAATGCCCATCAGGATGGCGCCCGGCAGCAAGGCGAGACCGGATTTCATAGGGGTCAGGCCCAGGATGTTCTGCATGTAGATCGGAGTCAGGATCATCCCGGCATACATGGCCATCGTGACCAGAATGTTAATGACGGTCGTGAGCGAGTACATGTCGTACTTGAATACGCGGAATTCGAGCAACGGAACCTTGTTGAACAGTTCCTTGACTATGAACAGAATAAGCGCGAGCGCGCCCACGCCGAGGCTTACGATAACCTCCGCGCTGTCCCAGCCGCCGTTGCCGGCTTCGCTGAAGCCGTACAGCAGGCCGCCGAAGCCGATCGTCGACAGAACGACGCCGAGCTTGTTCAGCTTAGGCATGGTAAGCTCGTTGACGTTCTGCATAAACTTAAGTCCGAACAGGAGAGCGATAATGGCAAGAGGCATGATAATGTAGAACAGAACATGCCACGAATAATGCTGAACGATCCATCCCGACAGCGTAGGTCCGACGGCCGGGGCGAAGATCATCGCGACACCCATCATCCCCATCGCCTTGCCGCGTTCTTCCACCTTGAAGATCGTCAGGACGACGATCGACATCAGCGGCATCATGATGCCCGCGCCTGCCGCTTGGATGACGCGTCCGACCATCAAGACTTCGAAATTGCCCGCGAAGGCGCAAAATACGGTTCCTATCAAGAATAATAGCATGGCCGTATTGAACAGCTGTCTCGTGGAAAACCGGCCGATAAAATAAGCGCTAAGCGGAATCAACACGCCGTTGACGAGCATGAAGCCGGTCGTCAGCCATTGGGCGGTGTTCGTGGTAATTTCCAGATCGGCCATGATCTTGGGCAACGCCACGTTCAGGAGCGTCTGGTTCAGAAGGGTAACGAACGCCCCGAGAATAATAGCCACCATGATGGGGCCGCGTTTTAATTTTGCTACTGCTTGACTCATGGGTTAACCTCACTCCGTAATGTCTGTTTTCTCTAGTAGATTCACAATTTTCTTGTGAGTCTCCATCATTTGCTTGGCTTCCGTCTCATCCAATTTCATTAAAGGCAGCAACACTTGCTCCCTTCTCTCATTGGCCTTGCGTAACAGCTCCTCCCCTTTGGACGTCATTTTCAACATCACGGATCTGCGATCCCGTTCCCCGCGCTCCCGGGTGATCATATCCAGCTTGACTAGCCGATCCACGATGCCGCTGGTCGCGCTGTTTCCGATGAACAAACAATCCGCGAGCTCGGACAAGCGAATCTCCGGAGTTTTCTTCACGAATTTCAGCACCATAAACTGGATCGGGGTGAGACCCAGCTCCTCGGAGCCCTTCATGATGGCATGATGCATCGACTGGTTCACCGCTCGAAACGACAGGAACAGATCCGCGATCAGATTGCTATCCATTCAATCCAAGACACCTCTCGTCCAAAATAGTACGCATGCGAATGTTTTGCATAAACACTAATTTATCACTAAGATATTCACTCGTCAACGAAAATTATTCGGCAAAAAAAAAGAATGGCAGCAGCCCCGTACAGGATTCCGCCATTCTTTGTCCGTTATTCCTATTTAGCCCTGCGCCTCGTCTTCGGCTTCTTCGCCCGAATCGCCTTCCGAGGCCAGACCCGCGAACAGCGCATGGACGAATTGCTCGGCGTCGAACTCCTGCAGGTCGTCCATCTTCTCGCCGAGCCCGACGAACTTCACCGGTAGCGACAGCTCGTTCCGGATCGCGATCACGATGCCTCCCTTTGCCGTTCCGTCCAGCTTGGTCAGCACGAGTCCGGAGACGCCGCTCTTCTCTCCGAACAGCTTCGCCTGCTGCAGGGCGTTCTGGCCGGTCGTCGCGTCCAGTACCAGAATCGTCTCATGCGGCGCTCCCGGGATTTCGCGTTGGATGACGCGATAGATCTTCGACAGCTCTTCCATGAGGTTCGCTTTGTTCTGCAGACGTCCCGCCGTATCGCACAGCAGCACGTCGACGTTTCTCTGCTTCGCCGCTTGGACGGCATCGAACATGACCGCGGCCGGATCCGAGCCCGCGCCCTGCTTGATGACGTCGACGCCGACGCGCTCGCCCCACACCTGCAGCTGCTCGATCGCTCCCGCGCGGAAAGTGTCGCCCGCCGCCATCAGGACGGATTTGCCCTCCTGCTTGAAGCGCCACGCGAGCTTGCCGATCGTCGTCGTTTTGCCGACGCCGTTCACCCCTACGAACAGGATAACCGTAATCCCGTTCGGGTTCATCTTCAGCGAAGTCTGCTCGCCGGAGCCCTTCAGGAGCCCGACCAGCTTCTCCGTCATGATCGGCTGAAGCTCGGCGGGATTCTCGATCTTGCGCTTCTTCACTTCCGCGCGAAGCTCGTCGATGAGGTCCATCACCGTGTTGACGCCCACGTCGGCGCCGATCAGAATCTCTTCGAGTTCCTCGAAGAACGCCTCGTCGATCTTCTTTCTGCGCGAGAACAGATCGACCACCTGGCCGACGAACGCGTCTCTCGTCTTGGCCAGACCGTCCTTGAACTTATTCGTGATCGCTTCGGTCTTCGAAGCGATGCTTTCTCTTAACCGTTTAAAGAAACTCATTTTTTCTTCCTCCAACGCCGGATGTCTCCGGGCGATTCCTTGCCGTTTCTCGATTTATACCGGCTTTCTACCCTGTAAGCCGATTATGTCTGATTATGTCGGCTTACAGCATGCTTTGCGCCGGCTTTCGGCCCTGTAAGCTGACAATGTCGGGTTACAGCTCGATACGCGCCGGCTTTCTGCTCTCTAAGCCGATAATGTCGGCTTACAGCATGCTTCGCGCCGGCTTTCGGCCCTCTAAGCCGATAATGTCGGCTTACAGCTCGATACGCGCCGGCTTTCTGCTCTCTAAGCCGATAATGTCGGCTTACAGCATGCTTCGCGCCGGCTTCGGCCCTCTAAGCCGATAATGTCGGCTTACAGCTCGATACGCGCCGGCTTTCAGTCCGAGCCGCACCCCTGCTGCCGCGGTCTACCGCTCGCGTCTTAATCCGCAAGCCTTACGCCGAGGCGATCATCTCTTCGCCTTCCTCCAGCTTGACGGAGACGAGCTTGGACACGCCGCCTTCCTCCATCGTGACCCCGTACAGCCGATCGGCCTCTTCCATCGTGCCCTTGCGGTGCGTAACGACGATGAACTGGGTTTGCTCGGAGAACTCTCTCATGTAATGCGCGTAACGGGCGACGTTCGCCTCGTCCAGCGCCGCCTCGACTTCGTCGAGCACGCAGAACGGAACCGGCTTTACGTTCAGAATGGCGAACAGCAGCGCGATCGCCGTCAGCGCCCGCTCTCCCCCCGACAGGAGCTGCAGGTTCTGCAGCTTCTTGCCCGGCGGCTGCGCGACGATATCGATGCCCGTGTCCAGCGGGCGATCCGGCTCGACCATGACGAGATCGGCGCGGCCTCCTCCGAACAAGCGGGAGAAAACGATGACGAAGTGCTTGCGGATCTCCTCGAACGTCGTGCGGAACCGCTTCGACATCTCGTCGTCCATCTCGCGAATAATGGCATGAAGCTTGGACTTGGCTTCGATGAGGTCGTCCTTCTGGCCGGACAGGTATTCGAAGCGCTCGCTGACTCTCTTGAACTCCTCGATCGCTCCGAGATTGACGTCTCCCAGGAGCGTGATTTTCCTCTTCAGCTCCCGCACCTCGTTCTGCGTCGCCGGGACGTCTTCCGGGACGGGGTACTTCGACTTCGCCCATTCGAAGCCGATCTCGTATTCCTCGCTAAGCTTGCGGAGGAGGTTGTCGAGCTCGACGTCCATCCGGTTCGTCGAAATTTCCGCTTGCCGGAGCTGGTCTTCGACCTGCTTCAAGCGAACGCGCTGCTCCTTCGTCTCGTTCTCCTTCACTTCGAGAACGCGAAGCCGCTCCGCGCGGTCGGAACGCTTGAACTCGATGCTCTCCGTGAACTCGCGTCTGGCGAGGCGCAGCTCGTTCAGCTTCTCCCGCTGGGCCGTCTGCTCGTTAACGGTCTTCTCCATTTCCTCGGCGTTGTTCTTCAAAGCCTCGTTTAATTGGCGCTTCTCCGTCTCGAGACGCGTCCACTCGCTCTGGAAGCGGGCCGTCTGCTCGCTGAGCGATTGCCGCTCCTGCGACAGGCGGGCGATCGCGACCTTCAGCTCGGTGATGGAGGCCTGCAGCTCTTCCTTCGCGGTCTGGCTTCTGCGGCGAAGCTCCTCCGCTTCCCGGATGTTCTCCTGAAGGCGGTTCTCCTCTTCCGTGAATTTGGCGAGGCGAGCGTCGGCTTCCGCCTTCGATTCCTCCAGCGCCTTCAGCTCGGCGTCCAGAATCGAGGATTCGCCGTCGAGCACCGCTTCCAGCTCTCCGTGCTGCTTCTCTTCGTTCAGAAGCTGCTGCCGCTCGGCCGACGCTTGCTGCTCGTTCATCCGCGCCTTCTCTCCGAGCTCGCGCAGCTGCTCGATGCTCTGGGTTACCAGGCCCAGTTCCTTCTTAAGATCGTCGACGAGATCTCTCGCCGCCGTCTTCGCTTGCTCGGCCTGGGCGATATCCCGGTCCAGCTCCTCCAATTGGCGCTGCCTGCCCAGCAGGCTGGAAGACTTCTTCTGAAGGCTCCCCCCCGTCATAGAGCCGCCCGGGTTGACCACGTCGCCGTCCAGCGTAACGACCCGATAGCGATATTGAAGGCGCGATGCGATTCGGTTCGCCTGCTCCAGCTTCTCCGAGATCAGCACGTTGCCCAGCAAGCTGCCGACGATGCCGGAGTATCGGGACTCCGCCTTGACGAGCTCGGAGGCGACCCCGACGAAGCCTTCCGCTTCGCCGAGAATGCGGCGGTCGCTCTCGCCGATCGTTCTTGCCCGAATAACGTCGAGCGGCAGGAACGTCGCCCGTCCGGATTGCCTCTGCTTCAGGTAGGCGATGGCAGCTCGGGAGGTCGATTCGTTCTCCATGACGATGTTCTGCATCGCGCCGCCGAGCGCCGTCTCGATCGCGGTCTCCAAATGAGCCGGCACCCCGATCAATTCGGCGACGGCGCCGTGAACCCCGTGAAGCTGTCCGCGCTTCGAAGCCTTCAGCACTTCTCTTACCCCGTGCTGGAAGCCGTCATAGTCGTTCTGCATCTCCTTGATCGTATCCCGGCGGGAGACGAGCGCTTCCCGTTTCTGCTCGGCCTTGCGCGCTTCCGCCTGCGCTTCCTCCAGGCCGCGCTGGATTTCCGCGGATCTCGCGCCTTCCGCCACGTAGCGGTCTCTTGCTTCGACTACCGCGGCCGTGCATTCCTCAAGCTTCGCTTCCACGGCCGCCCGGCGGGCGGCGAGCGCCTCGCGCTGCTCCACCCACTTCTCCCGCTCTTCGGACGTGCGGCCGATCCGCTTCTCCAGCACTTCCTTCTGCTGAACGCAGTAGCGGATGTCGTTGCGGGCTTGAGCCATCGCGTTCATCGCGTCGAACAGCTCCGCCTTCAGCTTCTCTTCGGCGTCGCTGCTGCCGTCCACGAAGCCGAGCTTCGTCTCTTCCTGGTCGTGCTTCTTCGTCAGCTCGACGAGCTCGCCCTCCGTCTGCTCCTTGCGGGCAGCCAGCTCCTGCCCTTCCGCCGCCAGCACGGCGAGACGCTGCTCCGCCTGCGACAAGCTCTCGGCGAGCCCTTCGCGCGTTCGCTCCAGGTTCGTCCGGCGCTCGCCGAGGAGCTCGGCATAGCCTTCGCTTTTCTCCGTCTCTTCGCTGGTGTGGAGCAGCTCGTCCTGCAGCTTCTCGAGCGTCTCCTCCAGGCGATGGAGCGCTCCGCGATCCTCTTCCAGCATGGCGTCATGCCGGCTGACTTCGGCGGATAGCGCCAGCTCCTCTTCCTTCAGCTTGGTCAGCTTCTCGTTCGTCTCGTTCCAGGAAGCGTGCACCGTCTCGATCTGATGAACGTACAGCGCGATCTCCTTGGACTTCAGCTCGTCCTTGAGCGCCTTGAACCTCTCCGCCTTCTCGGACTGCTCGCGAAGCGGTTCCACCTGGCCTTCAAGCTCGGTGACGAGGTCGTTGATCCGCAGAAGGTTCGCTTCGGTATCCTCGAGCTTCTTCTGCGCTTCCTTCTTGCGGGACTTGTACTTGACGATTCCCGATGCTTCCTCGAAGATTCCCCGGCGATCCTCGGAACGGGTACTCAGAATCTCCTCGATTCGTCCTTGCCCGATGATGGAATAAGCTTCCTTGCCGATGCCGGTATCCATGAAGAGCTCGGTAATGTCCTTCAAGCGGCAGGGCTGCTTGTTGATCAAATACTCGCTGTCCCCGCTGCGGTGAACCCGCCGGGTCACCGTCACTTCCGTGAAGTCGAGCGGGAGCGTCTTGTCTTGGTTATCGAAAGTAATCGATACCTCGCCGAAATTAACCGCCTTCCGCGCGTCGCTTCCCGCGAAGATGACGTCCTGCATGTTGCCGCCGCGCAAGCTCTTCGCGCTTTGTTCGCCGAGAACCCAGCGGATTCCGTCCGAAATATTGCTCTTGCCGCTGCCGTTCGGCCCGACGACCGCCGTTATTCCGCGTCCGAACTCGAGCGCGGTGCGGTCGGCGAACGATTTGAAGCCGGCAAGCTCGATCCCCTTGAGATACATCGATTAACCGTCACCTCTCCCGTGCTTAAGATGATCCGTTTTCCTTGGCGCCCTCTTCCTGCAAGTGCTTCAAAGCCCTTGACGCCGCCCGCTGCTCCGCTTCCTTCTTCGAACGTCCGACTCCCTCTCCGAGCTTGCGTTCTCCGACCTGCACGATCACGACGAACTCCCGGTCATGGGCAGGCCCTCTCTCTTCCACGGTCCGGTATTCCAGCGTTCCCAAGCTCCATTGCTGAACTTTCTCCTGAAGCTCCGTCTTATGATCCTTAAGCGGCAGCCGGCTCGTCTTCGGCAGATGGGCGAACAGATGCTCGTCCAGGAATGCGCGTACCGTATCCAAGCCCTGATCGAGATAAAGAGCGCCGACGAAAGCCTCGAACGCATCCGCAAGCAGAGAAGGTCTCGTTCTTCCTCCTGTTTGCTCCTCCCCTTTGCCCAACAGCACGACTTGACCGAAATCGAGCGCCTCGGCAAAACGGACAAGCGACGGTTCGCATACGATGCTGGCCCTTAGACGAGTCAGCTCCCCTTCCGGACGGTCGGGATACATGCGATACAGCGTTTCGGATACGGTCAATTGAAGAACCGCGTCGCCGAGAAATTCCAATCGCTCGTTATGCTCGACCCGAGCTCCCCTTTGTTCGTTAACGTAAGAGGTATGAGTAAAAGCCTGCCTTAGAAGCATCGAATCGCGAAAATGCAGATTAAGCCGATCTTGCAGCCGTTTGAGTGGTTCGTTCGCCGAATTCACCGTTGGTGCACCTCCCGGTTCTGATTCAACTTGCTTGCCGCTTCCCAATGAAAAATGACGCAGGTGGCTCGCGCCGCCTGCGTCACACGTTCGCGCCCATCCTTTAGGCTTCGTATTTGCGCATAATTACGGTAGCGTTATGGCCGCCGAAGCCGAACGAATTCGACAGGGCCACCTTGATATCCGCTTGCCTCGGCTTGTTCGGAACATAGTCCAGATCGCACTCGGGATCCTGCTCGTCGAGGTTAATCGTCGGAGGAATGATTCCGTTCTGAAGCGTCAAGCCGAGAATGACGGCCTCTACCCCGCCCGCGGCTCCCAGCATGTGGCCGGTCATCGATTTGGTCGAGCTGACGGCCAGCTTGTAGGCATGGTCTCCGAAGGTCATCTTGATCGCGGTCGTCTCGGACTTGTCGCCGACGGGAGTCGAGGTTCCGTGAGCGTTGATGTAACCGATCTCGGAAGGCTCGATGCCCGCATCCTTGATGGCGCGGGCCATGCAGCGGGCCGCTCCGTCCGGATCCGGCTCGGTCATATGGTGAGCGTCGCCGCTCATGCCGTAGCCGATGATCTCGCCGTAGATTCGCGCGCCGCGAGCCGTCGCGTGTTCAAGAGATTCGAGAATGAGAACGCCTGCGCCTTCGCCCATGACGAAGCCGTCGCGGCCGACGTCGAACGGACGGCTCGCCTTCTCCGGCTCCTCGTTGCGGGTGCTCATCGCGCGCATGTTGCTGAAGCCGGCCATCGCGATCGGGCGAATCGTCGCCTCGGCGCCGCCGCAGATCATGACGTCGGCATCGCCGCGCTGAATCATTTTGAACGAATCGCCGATGGAGTGGGTTCCCGTGGCGCAAGCCGTTACCGTGGTCGTGTTCGGACCTTTGGCGCCGGTTGCGATCGAGACTTGTCCGCTCGCCATGTTGGCGATCATCATCGGGATAAAGAACGGGCTTACGCGCCGCGGTCCCTTCTCCATCAGGATCGTATGCTGCTCTTCCCAGGTTCCGAGGCCTCCGATGCCGGAGCCGACGCTGACGCCTACCCGTTCCGCGTCGACGTTCTCGCCGATCTTGATTCCCGAATCTTCCATCGCCTTGAGGCTGGCGGCAAGGCCGAATTGAACGAAGCGGTCCATCCTTCTCGCTTCCTTCTTGTCGATGCCGAACTCCTCGGGATTGAAATTCTTAATCTCTGCCGCGATCTTCGTCGGGTAGTCGCTCGTGTCGAACGCCTCGACCAAGCTGACGCCCGATTTGCCTTCGAGCAGATTGTTCCAGAAAGTATTCAAATCGTTACCGAGGGAAGAGATAACCCCCATGCCGGTAACTACGACACGTTGTTTCAAAAGGTGTTCACCTCATTCAGCCAGGTTAAACGAGCTCGGCGCCCGGAGAGCGATAGGGATTCCGCTTGAACCCCCAAGAGCGCCGGAGACTCGTTCAATCTTATCATCGAGAGAGAAACCGGCATGCGCCGGCTTCTCCCAATCGTTTTATACTTTTGCTTAGAATGTGGAGAAGTCCCGTCGCACGAACGGGACTCGTTAGATCAATTAGGCATGAGATTGTATGTAATTTACGACTTCTCCCACCGTTGTGATCTTCTCTGCATCCTCATCGGAGATCTCCAAGTCGAATTCGTCTTCCAGCTCCATGACGAGTTCAACTACGTCGAGAGAGTCAGCGCCCAAGTCATCCTTGAAGTTCGCTTCATTGGTTACTTCCGCCTCTTCTACTCCCAGGCGTTCGACCACGATGCGTTTCACGCGATCATATACATCGGACATCCGGTTCACCTCCCTTAGGGTATTATACGTGAATCATTTACAAAAAGCCATAGTCTTAAAACCGTCCGCTTATTCTGCGGCACCGTTTACATGTACATGCCGCCGTCGATATGGATCGTCTGGCCGGTCATGTAGGAGGCCGCATCCGACGCCAAATAGACGACGGCGCTGGCGATGTCCTCGGGTTTGCCCATGCGGCCGAGCGGAACTTGAGACAGGATTCCTTCCCTGACCTCCTGCGGCAGCTTGCCCGTCATGTCGGTCTCGATATAGCCCGGAGCGACCGCGTTGACGGTAATGCCCCTGGAGGCCAGCTCCCGGGCAGCCGACTTGGTGAGGCCGATGACGCCCGCCTTGGCCGCGACATAGTTCGCTTGTCCCGCGTTGCCCAGCACGCCTACGACGGAAGAGATGTTGATGATGCGGCCGGAGCGCTGCTTCATCATCGGACGAGTGACGGCCTTGATGCCATTGAAGACGCCTTTGAGGTTCGTCTCGATGACTTCGTCGAATTCCTCTTCCTTCATCCGCATGATTAGATTGTCACGGGTGATGCCCGCATTATTCACGAGAATGTCCAGCTTGCCGAACGCTTCGATCGCCTTCCCGACGATCGCATCGAACTCGGCCGCTTTGCCCACGTTCCCTTGCAGAAGAATCGCCTTGCGGCCAAGGGCCTCGACGGCCGCGGCCGTCTCCGCCGCCGCCGCTTCGCTTCCCGCGAAGTTGACGGCGACGTCCGCTCCCGCTTCCGCCAGAGCGATCGCGATCGCTCTGCCGATGCCTCTCGACGCTCCCGTAACGAGCGCGGCTTTGCCAGTCAGATCAACCTGCGCCATGATCGCCACTCTCCTTGGTTCGACTTAGTTGGCCGATTAGGCCAGATCCGCTTCCGCGATAGCCGCGGCGCCGTTCACCGAAATCACTTTAACCGACTTGTCGATCTTCTTGATGAGGCCGGCCAGAACCGTTCCCGAACCGATCTCGACGAAGGTATCGACGCCCCGGTCGATCAGATAACGCACCGAATCCTCCCACAGGACGGGAGAGACGACTTGCTCGACCAGAAGGCGATTCAGCTCCGCGCCTTCCGTGACGGGCTTGGCGTTCACGTTGACGACGACCGGAATCTTCGCGTCGCGGAATGATACCTTCTTCAGCTCTTCCGCGAGCTGATCGGCCGCCGGCCGCATGAGCGACGAATGGAAAGGACCGCTCACCTCCAGCGGAATGACCCGCTTGGCTCCCGCCTCCTTGCCTCTCTCCGCGACGGCGGCGACGCCTTCGCTCGAACCCGAGACGACGATCTGGCCCGGACAGTTGACGTTGGCCAGCTCCACGGGCCCGACCGTGGCGGTCACGTCCTTGCACAGCGCTTCGAGAGCTTCGCGCTCGGCGCCCAAGGTTGCCGCCATGGCGCCCTTGCCGCCGGGAACCGCTTGCTCCATGAACAAGCCGCGGGAACGAACGAGACGCACCGCGTCCTCGAAGTCGAGCACATCGGCGGCCACGAGCGCGCTGTATTCGCCAAGGCTATGCCCGGCCACGTAATCCGGCTCGATGCCGCGCGAACGGAACGCTTCCAGGAGAGCGATGCTCGTCGTCAGCAGCGCGGGCTGCGTGTAGGCGGTCTGCTTAAGCTGCTCGTCCGGTCCCTCGAAGGCGAGCGCGGACAAGGAGAAGCCTAGCGCCGCGTCGGCGCGGTCGAAGATGCTCTTCGACGCTTCGAATTCGGCATAGGCGTCCTTCCCCATTCCGACCGCTTGCGCTCCTTGGCCCGGAAAGACGAATGCGATTTTACCCATGTCGATCCCTCCCTATCATCCACAACTATTCTCAACTAATTTAATGAAGTAAAAATAATGACGGCTTAAACCCCAATCGCCGGTATTACCAGACGATGGTCGAAGCTCCCCAGGTCAGGCCGCCCCCGAAGCCGACGAGAACGATCTTGTCCCCTTCCTTCACGCGGCCCTGTTCCACCGCTTCGGCCAGCGCCACCGGAATGGAAGCCGCCGACATGTTGCCGTAGCGATCCACGTTGATGACGCACTTCTCCTCCGGAAGCTCCAAGCGCTCGAGAGCCGCCTGGATAATGCGGATGTTCGCCTGATGCGGGATAAGAAGATCGATATCCTGCTTCGCGAATCCCGCTTGCTCAAGGACTTCTTCCGCCGCGCTCCCCATCACCCGAACCGCGAACTTGAACACGTCGCGGCCGTTCATGTAAAGGAAGTGATGCTTGTCGGCTACCGTCTGGGCCGTGGACGGAAGGCGCGAGCCTCCGCCGCGGATGCAGAGCAGGTTGCCGCCGGAGCCGTCGGCCCCGAGCTTGAACGACCGGAAGCCGCGCCCTTCCGGCACTTGGCCGAGCACGACGGCGCCCGCGCCGTCGCCGAACAGAACGCACGTGTTGCGGTCCGTGTAATCGGTGATTCGCGACAGCGTGTCGGCTCCGACGACGAGGACGTGCTTGTACGTTCCCATCGCGATGAAGCCGCTGGCGTTCGCGAGCCCGTAGATGAAGCCGGAGCAAGCCGCGGACAGGTCGAACGCCGCCGCGTTCTTCGCTCCGAGCCGCTCCTGCACGAGGCAGGCGGTCGACGGGAAGAACATGTCGGGAGTGATCGTCGCCACGATAATCAGATCGAGCTGATCCGCCGTGATCCCGGCCGCCTCGAGCGCCTTGACGGACGCCTCGTAAGCCAAGTCGGACGTCGCCTCGTGCGGCGCGGCGATGCGCCGCTCGCGAATGCCGGTTCTCGATACGATCCATTCGTCGTTCGTGTCCACCATCGCTTCAAGATCTTGATTGGTCAAACGGCGTTCGGGGCTGTACTTGCCAGTCCCGAGAATGCCGACGGGAATTCCATTCATTCGCATTCTCTCACTTTCCGCCGAGATCGTCGGCCAATGCAGAGATTAATCCGTTGCCTACGGCCGTTCTTGCTTGCCGGATCGCATGCATCGTCGCTTCCGCGTTCGAGGAGCCGTGGCCCTTGACGACGAGTCCGCTAACCCCGAGCAACGGAGCGCCGTTATAGCGCTTGTAATCCATCATCTTCCTCACCCGGCCGAAGTTCGGTCTCAGGATCGCCGCGGCCAGCTTCGACTTCCAACTGGAGGTCAGCTCGGTCTTCAGCACGCCGAACACCGTCTCCGCCGCGCCTTCGATCGCCTTTAGCAGGATGTTCCCGGAGAAGCCGTCGCAGACGAGAACGTCGCAATTCCGCGTGAGCACGTCGCGCGCTTCCACGTTGCCGATGAAGTTGATCGGAGCCCCGCTAAGCAGCTCGAATGCCGCCTTCGATTGCTCGTTGCCTTTCGCCGCCTCGGTTCCTACGTTCAGCAGCCCTACCCGCGGCCTTGCGATGCCGTGCACCTTCTCGCGGTAGCGGCTGCCCATGAGCGCGTATTGCAGCAGGTGTTCCGGCTTCGCGTCCATGTTCGCGCCCAGATCGAGCGCGACGACGCCGACGCCGTCCACGGTAGGCAGAATGGCCGTCAAGCCCGGGCGTTCGATCCCTTCCATTCTTCCGACCACGAGCAGTCCGACCGTCATAAGCGCGCCGGTATTGCCGGCGGAGATCATCGCGTCCGCTTGGCCTTCCTTAACCATGCGTCCGGCGACGACCATCGAAGAGTTCGCTTTGCGGCGGACCGCGCGAACCGGTTCGTCGTCCGCCTCGATCGTATCCATCGCTTCCACGATGGAGATATTGGACGGCGGATTGGTTCCCAGATGGGATTTGATGGCTTCCGGTTTGCCTACCAGAAGAAGCTGAGTGTCCGGCCACTCCCTCGCCGCCGCAAGCGCCCCTTCTACGGGCGCTTGAGGAGCGAGATCTCCGCCCATTGCGTCAATGGCGATTCTCAAAGGATGTTACCTCCTTCAGCTTCCGTCTCCCCCGCTATCGCCGTATGAGATCGGTAGATCACGAAGTTGCCGTGAAAAACCTTCTCTTCCCCGACATAGGTGAACACTTCCACCTTCGACAGTCCCCTCTGCGACCCGCTGGAGCGCACATACGCCTTGGCGATGCACTTCTCCCCGAGCCTTACGGGCCTGACGAAGCGGATATCCGCGGATGCGGTCAGCGCTACCTCGTCGTTGATGACGGCGACGGCAAGGGAATTCGCTTGAGCGAATACGTAATGACCCCGGGCGATGCCGCTGCGCGAGAAGACGTGCTCCTCCCGAATCTCGAACAAGGAGATTCCGCTCTTGTCGAGCTGGAGATCGACGATCTCTCCGATGACCTCGTCGAGCGGGAGGGAGCGGACCGAATCGTATGACCGCTCCGCCATCATCTTCAGTCTCTCCCGCAGTTCCGGAATCGACAGCTCCAGGCGATCCAAACGAATCGTCTGGATGCTGACCTTGAGCAGCCGAGTCAGCTCTCGGTCGGTCAGGAACGGATTCTCTTCGATGAGCTTGTTAAGCTGCTGATGCCTTTCGCGTTTGGAGAGCCGCTCCACGGCTGCTACACCGCCTTTATAGGTTCCTATTGATACCTGGTGCCAATCGATACTAAAGAAAAACGCGCCGGGACGCAGTGACGCCGGGACGCGTTATCTTCATTATTGCTTGATGATTTCACGAGCCTTGTACGTGCCGCATACTCTGCAGACGCGGTGCGCAAGCTTCAATTCGCCGCATTGATCGCACTTAACCATGCCTGGAACGACCAGTTTGAAATGCGTACGACGCTTGTTTTTGCGGGATTTCGATGTTTTTCCAAAAGGGACTGCCATGTTCCCACCTCCTTATCCAATCGAAAGCTGCCTGAATCGGCGTTCACTTCGCGTTAGAAGTCACTTCGAACCGAACCAATCCTTGAGAGCGTCGAGCCTAGGGTCGATCTTCTCTCGATTGCAGCCGCATTCCTGCGTATTTCGGTTCTGTCCGCAATCGGGGCATAACCCTTTGCAATCTTCCTTGCAGATCGGGGCGAGCGGCATGCTGAGCATAAGCTCTTCCTCTACGTAAGGAAGAAGCTCGAGCGGTTCGTCTTTTATCTGCAGGATGTCTTCGTCTTCCGCTTCGTCGCTGTCCGCTTGCTCCTTCGAGACGACCTTGAAGGTCGCTTGGAACGGCACATGCCAGTCCTCCTCGATCGGATCCAGACAACGGGAGCATTGGAATTGAAGCTTGCAATCGATCGTTCCCGATACGTCGATCAGTCCGTCGGAGTATATGGCGGTTAGCTCCGCAGTCATAGGTCCAAGCGGCTTGACGTCGCGTATGCTTCGGTACGCTTCCGTCACATCGACAGATTCCTTTAACGTCACCGGCGCCCTGCGGCTTGCCAGCTCTTGAACGTTAAGCAGCATGTTCATCACTCCAAACAAACAAAAATTATTATATCTGTCATGACGCGCTTTTGTCAACAATTCCGCGCTCGTTGCCGACGGACGTCGTCCGTCGCCTCTTCCGCGTGATATAGTGGTGATAATATCCCATTATTTGCTGAAGGAGACTCTTATCGGCTATGCGTACAGTCGGAATTGTCGTCGAATATAATCCGCTTCACAACGGTCATCTATATCATATACAACAATCGCGGAAAATAACGGGAGCGGACGCGGTCGTCGCCGTCATGAGTGGTCACTGGCTGCAGCGGGGCGAGCCGGCCATCGCGGACAAGTGGGCCCGGGCGGAGATGGCGCTGCGGGCCGGGTGCGATCTCGTCCTCGAGCTGCCCGTCGCTTACAGCTCCCAGCCCGCCCAGTGGTTCGCCTACGGGGCCGTCGCCGTCCTCCAGGCGACCGGAATCGTCGACACCCTGTGCTTCGGCAGCGAGAGCGGCGACCTGGAGACGCTCGTCCGCATCGCCTCGATCTTGTCCGACGAGCCCGAAGAGGTCGGGGCCGAGCTGGGGAGGCTGCTTAAGGAAGGCTTGCCCTACCCTTCCGCCTACGCGGAAGCCGTTCGCCTCCATCTTCGCCGGACGGGGCGCGAGCTTGACGCCGATTTCCGGCTCGACCAGCCGAACCACACGCTAGGCCTTCATTATTTGCTGGCGCTTCGCCAGCTGGGCAGCCCAATCGTCCCCTATTCCATTCGGCGCGAGCGGTCCGATTATTCCCAGAAGTCGATCACCGACGCCTCCATCGCGAGCGCGACCGCGCTCCGCGAGCTGCTGTCCCGCTCGGGCGATCTCGGGGAGCTCGCTCCTTACGTGCCGCCTTCCACGCTCGACATTCTGCGCCGGGAGGCCGAGGCGGGGCGCTTCCCGGTCACCTGGGAGAGCTTCTCCAGGCCGCTGTTCCATCTCCTGGCCCAGATGGACGAGTCCCGGCTGGCTTCGTTCGCCGAAGCGACCGAGGGACTGGAGTTCCGCCTGCGCCGAAGCCTCTCGGAGCTGGCGAGCGACAGCGTAGAGGAGCTTATCGCGCGGCTTAAGACCAAGCGCTACACGAGGACGAAGCTGCAGCGGCTGCTTCTTCGCGTTCTGCTCGGCCATACGAAGGACGAGCTGAACGCGGCCGCGCTCGCATCCGGCGTCCGCTACGTCCGCGTGCTCGGCTTTACCGAACGGGGACGCCAGCTTCTGCGGCGCATGAAGAAGGCCGCCGCGGTTCCCGTCATCCACTCCGCGGCCGGAGACGAATGGCCTTATCTGCGCATGGACGCCCGAGCCGGCGCCGTCTATGCCCTCGCCTTCCGCGACAACCGCTTGCAAGACGGAAGGCGCGATTATTCTCAGCCTCCGATTCGGATCTAGAGAAGGACGAGTTGGTCTAAGCCCTCGGACAGGCGCGTACATTGGTATAGGACGCCGCCTTCCCCGGGAAGCGGTTCGGCGTCCCGAACCGACCGGGAGGAAGAGCGCTCATGTCCGATAAATTCGATAAATCCGAACCCCCTCGTCCCCGCCGTCCGTCCTATGCCGGATCTCTGCTCGCGGGAGCCGGCGTCGTTCTTCTCGTCGTCGGCATCGTCCAGTCTCCCGGCGAAGCGTTCCGCGCTTCGCTCGCAGGGCTTCAAGTCTGGTGGCAGACCGTCTTTCCCGGCCTGCTTCCTCCTCTTATGCTGGCCGAGCTGCTTGCCGCTACCGGCCTGCTTCACGCGATCGCCGCTCTCGGAGAGCCGCTGACCCGGCGCCTGTTCCGGCTCCCCGGCGCCGCCGGCTGGGCCATCGCGTTCGGCTGGTCCGCCGGCATGCCCGCTGGCGCCCGCGAGGCGGAGCGCCTTCGCGAGCGCGGACTCGTGCGCGATTCCGACATGGACACGCTGCTGCTCGTCTCCCATCTCCCGAATCCGTTCGTGCTCGTGCTCGTCATCGGCAGCGGCTTCCTTCATTCGCCGGCCTTCGGCTGGGCGCTCGTTCTCGGCCTCTGGCTGTCCGTCATTCTCGCCGGCATCCTCTGGGCCCGGATCGCGCGCCCCCGTTCTCCCGCCACCCCGCCGCCTCTTGCGCAAACGGAGCCCAAAGCGCTCCTGCATCGTCTCGGCCGAATCGTTCGCGAAGCAAGGCAGCAGGACGGCCGCCCCTTCGGCAAGCAGATCGCCGATGCGGTCAGCCATGCCGTATCCGTGCTCTTCGCGGTCGGCGGCCTGATGATGATGAGCTCCGTCCTGCTTCGGATGCTGCAGCTGGCTTGGCCGGAAGCCGACGTCTGGCTCGCCGTTCCCGGCTTGTACGAGCTCCACCTGGGCGCATTCGAGACGGGCCGCTCCGCCCTGTTCTCGCAGACTCCCGTCTACGCCGTCACCCTTCTTGCGGCCGTGCTTGCCTGGACCGGCTGGAGCGGCTTGCTCCAAGCCCGCGCCGTCATCCGCTCCGAAGCCGGATTTCCGTGGTTCCGCTTCATCGCGGGCCGCCTGCTTCACGCCGCTCTCGCTTTGCTCTGCACCTACCCGCTCGCCCTTGCCGCGGACGGCGGCTGGCTGTCCCGGCTCGTCCCTTCGTGGGCCCGACCGGACGGTTCGTCGATCGGCGCCTTCTCGACCGGCTCCAGCTTCCCGCTTCCGGACGGATGGACGAGCCTGTCCGAGGCGACGCTGACTTCCTTCGCCTCCGTCGCGGCGTTCCTTCTGCTCGCCCTGCTCTCCGCCCTTCTGCGTCCAAGACGGCCTCGTCCGACCGAGCCTCCGGCCGGGAGCGGCCATGGCGCTCCTCCCGACGCTCCTGCCGGCGCTCCTCCTTCGGATTCGAACCTCTAACCGTCCGCTATCCCCTTCGCTCAGCAGACGACCTCGTAGGCGGTCGCTGAGCGAAGGGGATAATGGACGTTCATGGCCCTATTCGCTCGCAGCCTCCGGTTCGGAGGACTCCTCTCCTTTCCTTCATCAACTCGCTTCCACAGGTCAGCGGCTAGAATGGGGACAATTGCGAGCGCTCGAATCTCCGCGGATTGGTCCGCACAAACCAAAAGAGGCTTCCCCCTTAAGGGCCAGCCTCCTTCGATTAATGCAGCTTATCCATAATTCGCCATCTCCGGGTCCGCATATCCGCGCATTAGCCGCGACTTAAGCCTGAGCGGTTCCGAATTTGCCGCGCAGTGCCGCTTCGACCGCCGGCGGAACCAGATCCTGGACCGGCGCGTTGAACTTCGCGATCTCCTTGACGATGCTCGAGCTCAGGTACGAATACTTCGGGTTCGTCATCATGAAGATCGTCTCGATCCCCTCGTCGAGCTGGCGGTTCGTCGAAGCCATCTGCAGCTCGTATTCGAAGTCGGTGACCGAACGGATGCCCCGAATGCTTACCTGGGCGTTGCGGGAACGCATGTATCTCACCAGGAGATCCCGGAAGTAATCGATCTCCACGTTCGGAAGATCCTTCGTTACCTCCTGCAGCAGCGCTACCCTCTCCTCGACGGAGAACAACGGATTCTTGGACGTGTTGTTCAGAACGGCTACGATGAGCTGATCGAACTGCTTCGCGGCCCTGCGGATAATATCCAGGTGTCCGAAGGTGACCGGATCGAAGCTTCCCGGGTACACCGCGATGCGATGCTCCCCCTCCTGCCGAACCTTTTTGCTCATCATTCCGCTTCTCCTCCGTCTGTCTTGTGGTAAATGGACACCGCGGTCTCTCCATAGGTCGCCAGCCGGCGCCTTTCGAAGCTTCCGATCCGATCCCCGTAATCGAATCCCGATTCGTGCTCCACGACGGCCACGGCTCCGTCCGCCGTCAGCCGCCGGGCCGCCAGCTCGTCCAGCAATTCCCCGCAATCCTTCATCGCATAGGGTGGATCGAGGAAAATCAAGTCGAACCGAATTCCTTGGCGTTCGAGCAGCTTGATCGCTTTGCGCGCGTCGCTGCGGTAAACTTCGGCCCGATCCGCCACCCTGGCGGTCTCCAGATTGGCCCGGACCACCTCTATGCTTCGCGGATTCGTATCGATAAACACGGCCTTGCCGGCTCCCCGGCTTAGCGCTTCGATCCCGAGCCCTCCGGTTCCCGCGAACAAATCCAGCACGATCTCTCCGTCGAAGTACGGACCGATCATGCTGAACAGCGCTTCCTTTACTTTATCCGTCGTCGGACGCGTCGTTTGGCCGGGCACGGCTTTGAGCGGCCGGCCTTTGGCTTCTCCCGATATGACTCTCAAGTTGTCATCTCCTGCACGTTAACCGCCGCCTTCTTGCCCATGCGGCTTCATTCGGTGCTATGTTACCATATTCGCGCAAGCTTCAAAAGCACAAACTCCGGCAGCGTTTACGAAATTCCGCAATTTTCTTCCGAGGACCGCGTATAATTCTTCCGGATCCGGTCAAACTGGTAGTACCGGCGCCTCAGAAACGCCGGGGACAACCGCGGAGAAGACTTACGTTTCCCCATAAGCTCTTCGTCCGGTTTCTCCTCTCCCATGTAAGGGCCTCGCAGCGATGCGGGGCTCGATTTTTTTATCTCCAAATCCAATAAAGCACGACGGCCCAGAAAAGAGCGACGATAAGCACGGCGTTGAGAAGAACCCGGCGGAAACGTTGTTCTCCTGTTTGCTGAGGAGCTGGATGCGGCCCCCGCGCTTGCGCGCTAAGCGGATTCGGTCGACTCGATGCAAGGCTCTCCCTCCCGTTCGCGTATTCATTTTCCCGCCCCCCGGATTCATGGAGCAGCTTTTTCTTGATATACCCGAACTTTCGCCAATCAAAAAACCGCGGCAGCCCGGGAAGCAAATGCAATCCTAGACTGGCGCGGTTTGACGGAACAAATCCGCTCTCTCGATCAATCGCTCGATTTCACCCATATGCGAAGCGGACCGACCGCTTCCCACCCCGATCGAAGCGCCGCCCGAAGATCGGCATCGCGCTCGTATCCTACCAGGGGCAGCCCCGGGAAATCCAAGGCAACGATTTTCGGAATATCCGACCATAAATGATCGCAGGCAGCGCTTGAAAATACGTTGGATATCCCTACGGCATCGGCGCCCAAGGAAGCTATAAACCCGGCCGCTTCGCCCTTCTTCTTATTTATATATATTTTCACATCCCGACGCTTCAAAAGCTCGGGTCTAATCGAATTCCCGGAACCGTGAGCCGAAGTCCAATCGGCCAATTCCTTCTCGGTCGCAACGGGATACCATGCCGTCTGAACGGACTCCGGGCAAGCCGCCGGCTCGCGATAAATCCATTCGGCCGTAAATAACGATGTAAAGTTGCAAAGCGACATATCGAGATTAGCATAACTATCTTTTATCGAGAACGCTTCATTAGCGCCGATAACGTCAACGATCTCCTCTCTAGTTGCCTGTCTGCTCGATGTAATGATGTCCGGGTAAAACATCGGCGCTTTCGTCGCGGTCCTCCAAATATGTTCGCTTGAAGCCGCGGCGATGCCATGCGTCTCGCATACGATTCCGCACCAAACGATATTGTTCCAAACGGCGGCGTCGACTTTCTCGCGTTTGTTCATCGGTCGTATGGATCATCCCTCCCCGTATCCAATGATATTTTTTAGACCCGGGAGACATCGGAAAGTTTCGATTCTCGCTCGGATGTCGCACAATATGGTGACAAGTCGCCGGCGCCGCTTTGAATTGCCGAGCCTCTCGGGTATCATAGGTCTCAAAGGTGGTGCAATTCGGAAATGGATGGCAAAAAAGGCTTTGCACTCGTGATGCTCTACTGTTTCGGAGTCCTTCTGCTCGTGATCGGTTCGTATTTCTTGATCCGCTACTATATGGGAGAGTAGGCCCCGTAGGCGTTCGCGGAATTCCGGGTTCCTGTGCTCTTGCCCTGTCCCGCGGCTCATCCGCCGTCATACGATGATTGGGTGATGAGGAATCACAATAACCTATGGCGGTGATTGATGTGAGTGGTTATCCGGTAGCTGGAACGGGTACGGGTCCCTGTTACGGCGGCGGCGGCGTTTGGGCAGCGGCCACGATCGCGCTTGTTCTCTTCGTTCTCTTGGTCATCATTCTTCGCGCAGGCTATTAAGACTTCCGAATGAGACCGGAACGCCGCGTCAGTCCCTGGCGCGGCGTTTTTCTCTATCCGAGGGGAGGAACCCGCATGCCCGCTTACCGCATTATCGTCGACCTGTCCGACCGGCATCTGTACCTGCTCGACGGAGAGGTCGTCGTCAGGGGCTTTCCCGTCGGCATCGGCCGCATGGTCACCGAAACGCCGACGGGCGAGTACGAGATCGTCAATAAACAAGCGAATCCCGGAGGCCCCTTCGGCGCGTTCTGGATGGGTCTCTCGAAGCCCCATTACGGCATTCACGGAACGAACGATCCTTCTTCGATCGGCCATCTCGTCTCCCATGGCTGCATCCGGATGTACAACTCGGACGTTCTCGAGCTGGCGGGGAAGGTTCCCGTTCGCACCCGCGTCATGATCCGTCCTTAGGGCTGCGACGTTCCCGACGTTACTGAATTGTGAGGGGATCGTCAGCGTCGGAGGGTTTTCTTCCGTCCCGGTTTGAGTTACGATGGCAGGGTGGGGTCCTGTCCCATCGTCGGCAGGAGCTCCGGCATCGCAGAACGGAGGGAACGAACCTGGACAGCTTCGCATGCCTATACGTCATTCGCGGCGAGCCTTACCCGTCGGGCACCTGCGTGAACCTGACCGCGGAAGAAACGCTCATCGGCCGGATCTCCAATTCGTTTGCTCCGGATTTGGCTTTTACGAACGCTTTTATTTCCCGTCGGCATTTCGTCATCCGCAAGGAGCGGGACCGGGCGGTGCTTTACGATTTAGGAAGCCGCCACGGAACCGAGATTAACGGGGTCAGGCTGACGCCGCATCGCCCCTATCCTTTGAACACTTTCGATATCATTAAACTGGCCAAAGGGATGACCGTCCTTCACTTCTCGTACACGTTCGCCGAACAAACCCTCGACCTGGAGCCTCTCAGCGTAACCGGACGGGTATCCGTCCCGGAGCTGCCGCTGACGATCCATTGGGAGAAACGGGAGTGCGTGGTGGAGGGCAAACGAATCCCGATGTCCGAGAAGGAATATTCGCTCATCCGCGTGCTTCACGAGAACGCGAACCGGCTCGTTCCGCTCGAGGAGATCAAAGCCAAGGTATGGCCGGAACGCCCGCCCGGAGCGGAAGGCGTTCCGGACGTGACGCTCGACGAATTGAACGCCCTGGTCTACCGGATACGCAAAAAATACGGCAAAGACACCTTCCTCATCAGCGCGGTTCGCGGCAGCGGCTACGTGCTCGAATCGGAATTGCAATCGTCCTAGCGAAAGAAGGATAACTTCATGAAATACATTCAAACCGAGTATTCCGGCCCGCTTAGCGGAACGGTACATATCCCGGGAGCGAAGAACAGCTCCCTGGCGCTGCTGGCCGCCGCCTGTCTGGCCGACGATATCGTCGTTCTGGAGGGGATTCCGCGCATCGACGATGTCGGCATCCTTGCGGGAATCGGACGCGATATCGGCATGAAGGTGCAGCAGGAAGGCGGACAAGTCACCCTCGACCCGCGCTGGATCCATAGCGCCGTCATCGATCCCGGCAAGGCTTCGAGCTACCGGGCGTCCTATTACTTCGCGGGGGCGCTGTTGGCCAAATTCGGCAGGGTCACGATCGGGTTCCCGGGGGGAGACGATTTCGTCGCCAGGCCGATCGATCAGCACTTCAAGGCTTTCCGGGCGCTCGGCGCCCAGGTTCATCTCCACAACGACCATTATGTCGTCGAGGCCCCCGAGCTTACGGGCGCGGACATTCATTTCGATACCGTCACCTCCGGCGCGACGATCAACGCGATGCTCGCGGCCGCTCGGGCCAAAGGGAGAACGCAGCTGCATAACGCGGCCGTGGATCCGGAGGTCGTCGACACGGCTTCCTTCCTGAACCGGCTCGGCGCCCGGATTTACGGAGCGGGAACAAGCCGCATCCGCATCGAAGGCGTTCCTTACCTGAACGGGGGGACTCATTCGGTCATTCCGGACCGGCTGATCGCCGGGGCTTTTCTGATGGCGGCCGGCCTTAACGGCGGCCGGGTTACCGTGACGGACGTGATCCCGGCCCATCTCGGCTCCTGTCTCGCCAAGCTGGAAGAGGTAGGTCTGCATATCGAATGCGACGAGAACGCCATCACGGCCCATGGCACGGGGACGCTTCGGGCAACCCGGGTTCGCGCCGGCATGTATCCGGGCTTCGCCACCGACCTGCAGCAGCCGATGACCGCTCTTCTGCTTCAGGCCAAGGGCAAAAGCATCGTGACCGACCGCGTCTTCCCGAAGCGGTTCGCTCACGTGCCGCAGCTGCGGCGGCTAGGCGCCGAGATCGAGGTTCGCCAAGAGAGCGCCTTTATCCGCGGCGGCCTTCCGCTGCGGGGAGGCTGGGTGCACGCGACCGACGTGCGAGCCGGCACCTGCCTGCTGCTTGCCGGATTAGCGGCCGAAGGCACCACGTCCATCACCGGCGTCGAGCATATCGAGCGCGGCTACGAGGATGTCATCGGCAGCTTCCGCTCCATCGGGGCCAAGGTCTCCATGCGCGAGCTGGATGCGCGGGAGCTGCCCGGCCTGACTCACTTGCACGGATAACAACGAAGAGCTGCTCCCCAAGCGAAGTTACGCCCGCTTGGGGAGCAGCTCTTTCTCCGTTCGGCGGCTTATTGGAGAGCCCTCTCCTTCTCGGCGCCTATGCCCGCGTCGGGCCGCCCTCCTTCTCCGCCGGCGGGCGGCCGTATTCGCCCTTGGTTAATTCAATTTAGAGTCCGACATACCTGCTGACACTAAAACACTTCTCGCGTATTTAGCCATTCGAACGCTGATCTCAGACCTCAAGACTTCTCTGACGATGCCGAACCGATCCTCGTATCCACGACAAAAATAACGGTGATAAATGATCCCGTCGCTCATTTCATCATCGTATATTTTAATATTTCGCTGCCTCAGCTCACGGTGAATTTTGTTTAGGTCCTGAGTGATACTGTCCATGATCATTTGAATCATTTGTTCAAAAAAGCGTTTAAACAGATTTGTGGAACGCTGTACCTCCTGCAGACTCTTGCTGCTCATAGTCAGCATATGAGGCAGCATAATGGAATCGCGAATCAAGGTAAGCTCTTCGGTCGTTATTCTTCCGGAGGGCATTTTCTTGTTTCTGCTTTCGTACTGCTCCTGATGTTCAGTCAAAAGCATTTTAGATTTCCACCTTTCATTCCCGTCCAGTTTGCTCATTTAAAGTGCCCTCCGATCTGGGCAGCCCGTTCCCTGGCCACGCCGGACGCCAACAATGAAGATGCCCTCATGATCGCATCGCTCCCATACCAATCCTTAATTTGATCGGTGGCTCGTTCCAGTTCGTACGCGGCTGCTCGATCTTCAAACAAAGTCAGTTGATAAACATCGTCATTGGATAGTTGAGTCAAGGAGACAAACAACCGACTAACGGGATAACCCTTCCAGTTATCGATAAAGAGCTTTTGGGCGGCTGCCGCTACTTCATGCGTTAACGATGTCGGCTGCGGCAGGGTAACTTGGCGGCCAAACCAGTAGGACTTCTCCCCATCGGTTTCAACGGCTCCTACGGATACGACTCGGCCTTGATACCCGTGCCTGCGCGCGCGTCTACAGACCTCCACCACCAATTCAAGGAGAACAACCTCAATATCGGCAGAATTTTTGTACAAACTGCTTCTTAATGCTTTTCCGTGACTTATTGATTTGAGTGCGCCACGGATAGAAGGTACCACCTCGCTGCAATCGGCTCCGTTGGCCGTTTGCCAATAATATTCCGCCTGGATATCGGATTGCTTACGCATCTCCCGGCGCATCATACGTTTAAATTGTCCCAAATCCAAACGGGCAATATCTCCAATGGTATTTAAGCCCATTCTTACAAAGTGTTTGGTCATTCGAGAGCCGACCATAAACATTTGGTTGACGGGCAGCGGCCATAAATCCTTCTCCATGTTCTCGAAGCCGAGTCGGAAAATTCCATCGCTTCTTTTCTTTGCGAAATTATCGGTTGCCATTTTAGCTAAAATTTTGGTCGGGCCGATCCCCACTCGAGACCAAACGCCAGTGGACAATTGAATTCGGGACTGGATCTGATGGGCTATTTCTTCTGCGGAACCGAACAGCGGAATCGAGCCCGTTATATCTAGAAACTGCTCGTCGATACTGTAAGGCTCGACCAGATCGGTAACGGACTCGAATATTTCCGTAATTAAAAGCGATATGGTTATATAGCGTTGCATTCTAGGACGAATAACCACTAGCTCCGGGCATTTCGCCAGCGCCTCGCCAACTCGTTCTGCTGTCGTAACGCCTTTGGACTTTGCGACGGGGCACGCCGCTAAAATAATTCCGGACTTTCGAGCTGGATCACCGACGGCTACCGGCCTATTTTGGTATTCCGGATGAGATGCCTTTTCGATGGAAGCGTAGAACGACTGTCCGTCAACTAGAAAAATCACCCTAGACACAATGGATCACCAGCTTCTTTAAATTTCTACATTGGACAAGAAACCTATGCGCACATTTAATTGCGCAGCGCAAAGACGCCTTCCGGACGTTTCTTCGCAAAGTTGTCTGTTGCCATTTTGGCAAGTCCTGGTCGAATGAAGCGTAGAACGATTGCCCGTCGACCAGGAAGATCGTGCGCTCAGGAGGCATGGCCGGTCACCGGCTCGAGCGCCAAAATCCGTTCGGTGCGGAAGCGCCGCGGCTGCTGCCGGGCCACGTCAAGCGCCAGAACCGTGCCCGACTCGATGTGCCGGATCAGAATCGTTCGCTTGGTGAATTGCCCCTTCCTGTCCTGATAGACGATCACAACCACCCGTCCGATGTACTTGTCGATGGACATCGTCGTCCCCCTCGATTCATCGAGCAAAGCCGCCCCTTCGATTCCCGAAGAAGAAGCCCTGTTCGCAAAATAAGAACGTCTGTTCCTATATTATAACCAGAATGTACGTTCGTATTCAATGGGTAAAAAAAGGGCATAAAATAGGAGCTCCCGCCTAGGTGGAGGGAGCTCAAGGTAAAGTCTTATTATTTCTCCATCGTGCTGATGTCGATCACAAACCGATAACGGACATCCGAAGCCAATACTCGCTCCCAGGCTTCATCGATTTGGTCGGCGGACACAACCTCGATCTCGGGAGCGATACGGTTCTCAGCGCAAAAGTCGAGCATTTCCTGCGTTTCGCGAATACCGCCGATCATCGATCCGGCAAACGAGCGGCGATGGCCGATCAGCGAGAATACGTTAACGTCCAGAGGCTCCGACGGCGCACCCACATTGACCAGCGTACCTTCCAGCCTTAGCAGCGAAAGGTAGGCATTAATATCGATCTTCGCGCTCACCGTATTGATGATAAGGTCGAACGAGCCTGCCAGCTTCTTGAACGTCTCCGCATCATTGGTGGCATAATACCGGTCCGCGCCAAGCCTGAGCCCGTCTTCCTTCTTGCTTAACGTCTGCGATAGAACCGTAACCTCTGCGCCCATTGCATGCGCGAGCTTCACGGCCATATGGCCAAGCCCGCCGAATCCGACAATGGCCACCTTCTTGCCGGGCGCGGCTCCCCAATGGCGCAACGGCGAGTACGTGGTGATGCCGGCGCACAAGAGCGGAGCGGCGACGTCCAGCTCGATACCGTCGGGAATTCGAACCACGAAGTCTTCGGTTACCACAATATGGGTCGAATATCCGCCTTGCGTATATTGCCCGTACCGGTCGATCGCTGCATAGGTGCCCGTATTGCCGTTTAGGCAATATTGCTCCTCTCCCTGTCGGCAGTTCGCGCATTCGCGGCAGGAATCCACCATGCAGCCTACTCCTACTCGGTCGCCAACGGCATACTTTGTCACTTCCGAACCGATTTTAACGACAATGCCCGCGATCTCGTGCCCTGGAACGAGAGGGTATTGAACCGGCCCCCACTCGCCGCGAGCGGTATGAATATCGGAGTGGCAAATTCCTGCGTACTTAATCTCAATGAGGACGTCATGCGGCTGGAGATCCCTGCGTTCGATCGTGGTCGGTTTGAACGGACCTTCCGGACTGAAGGCAGCGCGTGCATTTACGGTAATCATCGTTTAACCTCCGGTAATCGTTTGAAGTACTGCGGCAATTAATCCTGTTGAGCATGCCCTTGAATGTGCAGTTGAAGTTGCTGCGCGTCGTTGCGCGCAGCAGCCGATGCGGTAACGGCCGACTGCCGCTGCGCGTACTGGATCAGCTCGTTGCACTTTTGGATCGCTTGACTCCAGTCGTTGTTGGAGCAAGCATTATGGATGGCCTGGCACTGCTGCTGCCAGCTGTGTACCGTCGTCATGCGGGTTCCCTGCCCTTCTTACATTAGGTTGTTTTAACCACAGAATAGGCTAGGCCATGCTGGCATCCTTTATGCGCTTCATTGCGGAGTTTGTTTAAAATACCGAAAACCCCGATGGTCAGTATCAAAAGCAACAGTTGGTTTCGTTTAGCCTTATCGCTCACCTAAAAAATAGAGCGGCCTGTTCGCGACATATCGCTTATCCTCCCTCTCGCGTATAATACACATTAGTTTCTTAGGTAACATATATGTATTATCTAAATGGAAAGCCGCGCTTTCAATGGCCAAATGGCTTGAATTCGTTGAGTAGTACACACCTTAGCGGATTGTGTGTATCTATTAATAAATTTTATTTAATAGAAAGCGGTGTTACCCGAATGGCCAAAGTGGACCGACGCATCATCAAATCGCAAGAAGCGATTAAAAAGGCGATTATCGAATTGATATCCGAGAAAAATTTCGATCAGATTACGATCCAGGACATCTCCGATCGGGCAAATGTCAGCCGCAAAACGATCTACCTTCATTACGCGGATAAATTCGACTTGTTGGATAAGCTCATCGAAGAGTATATAGACAGGCTTCGGAAAGTCAGCGAAACCGCGTGCGAAATGGAGTGGCGACCGGCGACCCAGGTCTGCTTCGAATACTTGGAGAGCAATTACTTGTTTTTTTCGACGATGCTAGCCAACAAAGGCGCGCCGTACTTCCGCAGCAGATTCCTCGAATATCAAAGCGAAGCGTTCAGAAATGAACTCCGCAAAACCAACGAAAGAAATAGCGCGGTTAACGAAGAGGTTATTGTTCATTTTGTCGCGTCGGCCTACGTTGGAGTCGTGGAATGGTGGTTAACGAACGGAATGCCCTATCCGCCTCGCGTAATGGCCGATCAAGTGGGAACGTTATTCGAAGCTATTTATAACTAGTACCGAAGAATCGGACTCGATCATACGATAAAGCCGCGCTCTGCGCGGCTTCTGCGCGGCTTCCGTTCGGGTTGCGGTGCAAGACAAGCTTTACGGCGACGGGGGCTCTTCTCTTCCCAGACCGTTGCCGATCCACATATCCCGATCGGCATATCGGTAACCGGTCAGCTCGGGCAACAGGGCGTTCGACGACAATCCGGGCATCACCCAAACATTTCGTTCGGCGCTTACCTTAACGCTGTCGTTGACGAAGTGGCAGGTCCATTTATCGCAAAATGGGGTTTCCACGAAACGCACGATAACCTCCAGTTTGTTTTTCTTGCGCCAGGTGCCCGCGACTTTGGCTTTCAAGCACTCGCCGGCAAGACAGATCCGGTTCTCCGACCATTCCCCATTGCCGATCCGAACGGAATGAAGACCGTTATCATCCTGATATTGAAAAAGAAATATATCTTCCCCGAACCGGAAGGAGATTGCGGTAATCCCAGCTTCGTTAAGGCTCGCCTTATACCGTTTGCCATCCCAATTGCGCGCTTCCGGAGAACCTGCTCTTAGAACGGGAACGGGATAGGACAAGGATCGCAGCAAGGGCTCCAGCTCCCGTTGTTGCCGATTAGCCCCTTCCGTCGGGTCTCCGGCGGCCATGCCGGGCAGCAGGCAATCCCATAAGGCATTCAGAACCGACTGCATCTCCATGACGCCGCCGGTCATCGCGACTACCGCGTTCTGCTCGGGCAGCACCACGCAGAACTGACCGAACGCCCCGTCTCCCCGATAGGCGCCATGGCGACAACGCCAGAATTGAAAGCCGTAGCCTTGCGCCCAATCGCTGTCCGGATCCGAACCGTTCGATAGATGCGAAGCCGTTGCTTCAATAACCCATCGCTCCGGCAAAATCCGTTGTCCGTTCCACCATCCTTTCTGCAGGTACAGGAGCCCGAGCTTCGCGATATCCTCCGTCTTCGCGCTCATTCCGAATCCCCCCGCGTGGATGCCCTTCGGGCAAGAGATCGAGGCGATTCCGCTCATGCCAAGCGGCTCGAACAGCCTGGGCTGAAGATAGTCCAGCAGCTTCTCCCCCGTTGCTTGCGTCAGGATCGCGGAGAGCATATACGTAGCCCCGGTATTATAGAGAAAGTATGTTCCCGGCTCATGAACGATCGGGATCTCCAGGAAGGCCTTCGCCCAGTCGTCCGACTGCTGCATGGCCGGAGTGGTGTCGACCGCGTGTCCCGTGGACATCGACAAGAGATGCCGGACTCGAAGCGATGCCATATTCTCTTTGATTGCCGAAGTCGTTAGTTCCGGGAAAAAGGAAATGACCGTATCTTCTAGTGAAAGCAGTCCTTCCTGAACGGCAAACCCTATGGCGGTCGAGGTGAAGCTTTTGCTTAAGGAGTTCAACAGGTGCGAATCTTCGGAACGATACGGAGTCCACCATCCTTCCGATACGACATGGCCGTTGCGAACGATCATGAGGCTGTGGAGTTCAAGCTCGTCCTCTTCTATGCGCTTAATGAAGTCGACAATCGATGCAGGCGAGACTCCTTGGTCCAGGGGCTTGCTTCGAGGCAACGATGTCCCTTTAGCCGCTCCATAACGATGCAGTTCCATGCGGCATCTCCCTTCAGAGTGAGTTCAGTTGCTCCAAGACGGAATCCATTCGTTCTCTCGACACTTGCGTGAGCGGGAACTCGACGATTTGTTTGAAGCTGGCCGTTCGTATGATATCGACGATGTGGAAGATCTGGGGCAATTCCCGTTTAAGGATGGCGGTCGCGGCTTCGGTAGAGAGCGCATCGTCAAGCCTGGTGTCATACGAATACGGGATCTTCAAGGTTCTCCCGATCGGATAACTGAATTCATAGCGGCCGGAACCGATCGATAGGACGATTCCCTTCTCCGTTGCCTTGATGGAATGAATGCCATTTCCTTCGTGAAGCCGTTTGCCGCCTTCCCGAGCTTCTTCAAGGAAGGCGCCGCGCAGAACCACTTCCGCCGTAGCGTTAGGCGGAATCCGAACCTCGACCTTCATCTCGTTGTTATCCAACAAGGACCATGCCGATTCGATTTCTCCGTATGGGGACTGGAACGTCGCCCTGGCATAGCTCATCGATTCCAATCCGAACAAGGGCTCGATACGGACTCTCTTGTATGCCGGCACCGTCTCGTCCATGCCGAGTCCGGCGACTTTACGATACAACCAATCCCCAATGGCTCCATAAGCATAGTGGTTAAACGAGTTCATATTCTCGCTCCAGAAGGTGCCGTCCGGCTTGATTCCGTCCCAATGCTCCCAGATCGTCGTTGCTCCTTGGGAGACGGAATAGAGCCATCCCGGATAGCTGTCCTGAAGCAGCAGGCGAACCGCGGTGGCGTGGTAGCCATGATTGGAAAGCGCCGTGCACAGATAAGGAGTGCCGATGAACCCGGTCGTCAAGTGATAGCCGTTGTCGACGATCAGCTCGTGAAGATCTTTGGCGACGCGCGGACGCATGGGCTCTTCCAATAGATCGAAGGCCAGCGCCAGCACGTAAGCCGTCTGGGTCGGATACGCGACGATTCCGGCCTCCGTTACGAACTCGCGGCGGAAGGCATGAACGACGTTCCGATGCAATGCTTCATAGCGAATGTAATCTTCCTTACGGTCCAATACCTTCGCGGCATCCCTTAGGATTCTTGCGGAGTAAGCATAGTACGCCGTCGCAATGAACGGCAGAGGCGTAGCTCCGACATAGCTGCCCGGCATGGCATCGAGCGCAAGCCAGTCGCCGCAATGGAAGCCCGAGTTCCACAGATACTCCTGGTCGCCCTGGGCGCGAATGTATTCCACCCATTTTCTCATGCTAGCGTATTGTTCGGCCAACAGCCGCTTATCGCCATAATATTGATAAACCGTCCAGGGGCAAATCACGGCCGCATCGCCCCAGCCGGCGGAAACGCCGCTCCGTTCCACGTCGGGAACGACCATGGGAACGCCTCCGTCCGGCATCTGTTCCTCTCTCAGGTCGTGCAGCCACTTGGCGAAGAAAGACGCCCCATGATAATTAAACAAGGCGGTGCTTATGAAGACCTGGGCATCTCCCGTCCAGCCAAGCCGTTCGTCCCGTTGCGGGCAATCGGTCGGAAGGTCGAGGAAGTTCCCTCTCTGCCCCCACCTGATATTTCGCTGCAGCTGATTGACCCTCTCGTCCGAGCATTCGAACGAACCTGTCGGCTCCATGTCGGTATGAATGACCTCTCCGACGAACGCTTCGAGAGGAAGGCCTTCCGCCCCTAGCGGGAATCCTTCCACTTTGACATAACGGAAGCCCATGAACGTAAAATGAGGGGCATAGCTTTCTCCCGGCCTGCCTTTGGCGATATAGCGGACGGTCTGCTTGGCGGAACGAAGATTATCGACGTAGAAGTTCCCTTCCCCGTCCAGCACTTCCGCATGGCTAAGGACGATCTCCGTGCCTTCCGGCACGTCGAGCGTCATGCGAATTCGGCCCACCATGTTCTGCCCCATGTCGAGAACGCGTTCCCCCGCAGGCGTTACCCAGGCGGCGATAGGCTTTAAGGTCTCGGTGACGCGGGCCGATTCGTTCTCCTGCGCGACGAGAACGTTCATCGGGAGCTCGCAAGCTTCCGTCGCAAGCCAGAGAGAGTCGTCGTAAGAAAATGTGCTCCAGTCCTCTTGTTCCAATCGGGCATCGTACGTTTCTCCGTGCAGAATCGTCGAATAACGAATGGCGCCCGTAGCAGCCTTCCAGCTCTCGTCCGTCGCGACGATCTCTTCCGTTCCGTCGGCGTAACGGATATGCAATTGGAGCAGGGCAGCCCTCCGATCGCCGTATCGGAAGTTTCTTTGAGCGTTGCCCATGCCGCTGCGGTACCATCCGTCGCCTAACAGGATCCCGATGCAGTTCCCTTCCGTTCGAAGGAGGCTCGTTACATCGTAGGTTTGATATTGGATGCGGGAGTGGTAGCTGGTCCAGCCCGGCGCGAAGAGATCTTCGGTGACCTGCCGCCCGTTGATCTCCAATTCGTAGATGCCGGCAGCGGTGGAATAAACGCGCGCGGAGACGGGTTTATCCTTAAGGACAAACCTCTTGCGAAGCAGGAAAGCCGGCTCCGCATGCTTATCCAGCTCGTCCTCCTTGGGAGTGATCCATTTTGCCTTCCATTCGTCCGTCGAGAATAAAGCCGTTTCGAAATAGCCGGTTTCGCTCCACTCGGAGGCCCGGCAGGCGCCGTCCCAAATCTTGACCTTATAGAAATAACGGGCGCGAGGCTTTAACGGAGCCCCGCCGTAGACCACCTGAATCGAATCGTCGGATTCGACTTTGCCGGAGTCCCAGACGGGAAGCGCGAAGGAGCTCTCGTTCTCGGCGACGAGGATGCGATAAGCGCTTTGCTTGGCATCCCGCTCTTCCGTCCGCATCTGCCAACCGAATCTCGGATGGGGCGTCCCGATTCCGATCGGGTTCGATTGATATTCGCATGTTAATTTTACGGCTTGAATCGGGCTCATCGTACGGGAACCTCCCTTTTTCTAGTCCGTCATCCTTTTACGGAGCCGGCCGTCATGCCGGAGACGATCTTGTTGTTAAAGAAGAGAAATAGAATAAGCAGCGGAACGGTGATCACAAGGATATTCATGAAGAGCAGATTATACTGGGTCGTGTACTGGCTCATGAAGTTATACAGGGTCAGCTGCACGGTTACGTTCTCCGAACCGGGGAAGAAATAGAGCGGATTGACGAAGTCGTTGAAGATGGAGACCGAAGACGTCACGATCATCGTCGCCGTTACCGGCTTAAGCAACGGAAGGATAATCCGGAAGAAGAGCCGGAATCCGCCGCATCCGTCGATAATGGCCGCTTCGTCGATTTCGCGCGGAATTCCGCCCATAAAGTTGCGGAAGAGAATGACGCCGAACGGGAAGCCTAGCGCGACCTCAACCAGAACGATCCCTGTCATCGTCTTAAACAATTGAAGGTTATCCAGCACCCAGATCGTCGGCACGATTGCCGGCGGAATGATCAAGCCTGCCAGAACGAAGAAGCCGATGACAGGCGTCAGCCTATCGCTGCGCCGGTGCATGATGAATCCGGCCATCGCGCACACCATGACCATCAAGACGATGGACAGTATCGTCAGAAGGGTGCTGTTATAGAAAGCTCGCAGCAGCATATAGTCGTTGGCGATAACGACTTCCTTCAAATTGCTCCATAGATGAACCGTGGAGGGCCAAGAAATAGTGAGTTCCGAGGCGCCGGGGGCATCCTTCAAGGCGTTGACGAGGACAAAATACAACGGAATCCAGAAGATGAGGATCGAGAGGATGACGGCGGCGGCTTCAAGCGACAACCGCTTCATGCTTCTGCTCATAGGTCCACCTCTTTGCGGGTCAGGAAGTAATTCAGCGGGAAAGCGAGCAAGGCGACGAAGACGAACAGAATGACGTTGCCGGCCGTGGCGAGGCCGTAGAAGCCGGCTTGGTATTGTTTATAGATGATAGAGGCGATAACGTCCGTGGCGTAGCCGGGTCCCCCTCTTGTCATGGACCAGATGAGGTCGAAGGAACGCAAGCCCCCGATGAAGGCGAAAATGATGACCGTATTCGTAGCCGAGCGGCTGAGCGGAACGATGATGTGCCGGAATTTCTGGAAGGCGTTGCCCCCGTCGATCTGCAAAGCCTCGTAATACTGCTCGGGAATCGACATGATTCCGGCGATATAAATCACGGTAGCGAAGCCTACTCCCTTCCATACGTCGGTCAACGCGACGGAGAATAACGCCAAGTCCGGGTTGCCTAACCAGTCGACGGCCGGAATGCCGATCGCTTCGAGCGCTTTGTTGATCAGGCCCAGCGTTGGATGCATCATCATGCTGAACGCGATACCGACGGCGATGGTGCTCACCAGCGTCGGGAAAAAGACGACGGATCGCAAATATCCTCTCGTCCTTATTTTCGATGTCAATAACACGCCCAATAGCAAGCCGATAACGACTTTGAGAAGACAGGTAACGACGGCGTAGATAAACGTGTTCTTGAATCCTATGCTAAGAGAGGCCTCCTGGAAGAAGGTTACGAAGTTATCGAATCCGATAAACTCCCAATCGAAGAGCGTCCATCGGGTCAAGCTGAAGAAGAACGACATGATCGTCGGCAAAATAAAGATGATCAGATAGATGACGGCAGCCGGCAGCAGAAAGGCGTACGAGTACGTGCGCTTCATGACTTTGTTCATGCGGATCCTCCCCTAGACATCGGCCCTGCGCGATTGGCAGGGCCGACGGTTTCGTATTTCCGATATCGAGTCCTACCAGCCGGACAATCCGAGCTGCTTCGCTTGCTTCTCGACGTCCTTATCGTAATCTTGGGCCGCCTTCAAGGCATCGATCTGACCCGAACCGACCTGAATCGTAATATTCTCCAGGCTCGGACCTTTAACGGGAGACAGGAACTCCAAGGCAGGAGCGTTCTTGCCGTTCTCGAAGTACGGCAGCATGTCTTTAACGGCCTGCGGCGTATCCTCCGGCATCTCCGCTCCCTTGACGACATAAGGGCCCGTCGGCTTCGAAACGGTAGCGATGGCTTCCATGCCTTCCACCGATCCTACGAAGTTCACGAATTGAAGCGCCTCTTCCAGATGAGGAGTGTTTTTATACACGTAGACCGCGCCGGGCATCCATACGGTCAGGCCATTCTGATCGGCATTGTCTCCCGGCTGGGCGAAAAATCCGATATCGTCGATTTTGTCCGGAGTGTTCTGAAGAATGGTAGGGATAATCATGCTTAACATTGGATAATGGGCGCCTTTCCCCTCAACCAACATCTTGAGACCAGCATCGAGGTTTGTCGCTAGATAATCCTTATTCAGATACCCGACGATATCCTGCATCTTCTCGAAGCTGCGAAGAGCGGACGGCGTGGTAGCGTACTTCGCTTTGTTGGCGGTGTAATCCGCGGCGAAATTAGGGGCGGATGCCTGCACGTTATAGTAGTCGGACAGGAAGATCAGCTGCGAGGTCCACGTATCTTTGTAGGTTCCGATGATCGGAGCGATGCCGCTATCCGCCTCGCTGATCTTCTTCACGTTCGCCATCAGCTCTTCCCATGTCTTGGGCACCGATAGGCCGAGATCGGAATAAATCTTCTTGTTATAGAACCATCCTCCGGTACCAGTTGATTGAGTAGGAGCCCCGTATACTTTGCCGTTATAAGTAACCGCTTGTTTAAACGAATCCTCGATGTTCGCCTGGAACGGTTCGTTGGTCAGATCGACGAGATTCTGTTCCGGATTAAGCGCTTGCAAGAGTGAACCGGAGTTATAGAAGAACACGTCCGACATATCGCCGGTAGCAAGCTTCGTCTTGGCCAAGTTGTCGCCTTCCGTTCCTCCGGGGCTCAACTCGATCTCGACCGTAATATTCGGATACTTCTTCTCGAAGGCGGCAATGAGGGCTTTCGCGATATTCTGCGTATCCGTTGCGTTGCCTACCATCGCCGTAAGCTTAACCTTTTTGCCGCCGTTGTTGGAACCGCTTGCAGAATTTTCTGCCGTCGGAGCCGCCGTTCCGGATGCGTTGCCGCCGTTATTGTCGCTTCCGCATGCCGTAAGCAAGCCTCCGGCAATCAACAGGCTGCTCGCAACGAACGCTGCCTTTTTTGCTTTCATTCCTTCGTCCCCCTCATGATAGGTGATTCTTGCGCAAGCAGGGTCAATGCCCCTAAGCCAATTATAGGGGCATTGTTTTGGAGCCAATATCTGCACATTTCGTGGATTCGTGTCCGTTTTTTTTGGAGCATCAACGTTCAGTAGGGCCAACTCTATCTTTAAATTGACCGGGCGACAGTCCGGTATGCTTCTTGAACACCTCCGAGAAATGCCGATAGGTCAGGTAACCTACCTTCTCGCTAACCTCGCTCACCTTCATGCCTTCCAACAGCCACTTTTTAGCCAACTCCATTCGAAATCTCGTCAGAAACTTAATGTAAGTCTCCCCGGTTACTTCCTTGAACAAGACGCTTAGATAAGACGGATTCATTCCGACATGGCGGGCCACTTCCTGCAGGGATAAATCTTGGGACAGGTTGTTCTCGATATAAAGCTGCGCCTGCTCCACGGCCGAGTATTTCGTGTTCTCCCGAAGCTCCAAGGCGGAATGAACGATTCTCTCGAACTGCCCGCGGAACCAGGCCAGCATCTGGTCCCGCCCATGGATATTCCTGATTTCGATATGGGGAGCGAAAGGCTCGTTCCGGCTGGAGGAAGGACTTTCTTTAACGGCCTCGAGCGCCAGATAAAGGAGCTTGACCATCTCCCTCTCCACGACTTCGGGAGCCACCAGCTCCGATTGGATCCAATCCATGAAGGGCTGCAGATGCTCCATTAATCCCGAATAGTTTCCTGCCCGCAAACAGAGAATGATGGCTTCCTCTCGCTCCGACAACGGTTCGGGACTAGTGATCAACTCTCCCAAATCCTCGAATCCTACCCGTCCGAGTTGGTGCAGGAACCTCGCGCAGCGAAGAGCCCTCCGCGCTTCCTGATAGCTGTCCGCTAATTGATGAGGATCGGCCTTCGTTCGACCCGAGCCTACCGTAAGACTCCGTTTCTCGGCTTCCTGATCGATCTCCTCCCACAGTTCTTGAGTCGGAAGGATGCGATGCAGCAAGAGAACAAGATGCTCCTCTCCATTGCGAATCGATACGAAGTGGCAATCCGGACGATTGTCCAGGGTTATTTCTTCCGAACAAGCAAGAACCGTTAATCCGGCTATCGAATCGGCATGCAGTCCAAGCTGGTCTTTCCACTTAGGCAACGCCTGCGTTTTGCCCAGAATGAGTTCCAGGGTTATCTTCTCGAACAGAACGTTTCGGCTTTCTTCATAGCTTTGCTTGATTGCCTGCGTTTCATTGCGTTTTTGGATCTGTCCGATCGCCTTTTTTAACGCCTCTTCTATGTTTTCGACCTCGAGCGGCTTCTCCAAATAGTCGGATACCCCGATCTGGATCGCGCGTTTCACATACTCGTATTCGTTATATCCGCTAAATACGATGCAGTAGGTGTCCGGGGCAACGTCCAAGATAGAACGGATCAGCTGAAGCCCGTCCATTCCCGGCATGTTGATATCCGTTAGGACAAGCTGGGGCCTCACCCGCAGGAACAGCTCCAACGCCGCGGGACCGTCTCCCGCCATTCCCGCCAGCTCGATTCCGAAGGCTTCCCAATCGATCATTCGCCGCAACCCTTCCAGAACGATATATTCATCGTCGAAGACGAGCGCTTTAAGCATCCGGCATCCACTCCTTCTTGATCGGGATAAATCGAAGCTGCACCCGAGTTCCTTTTCCAAGCTCGCTTGTCAGTTCGAAGGAACTCGTTGCCCCATAATAGAGGGTCAGTCTTTCTTTTACGTTACGGAGGCCGTAGCCCCTGTCGGTCTTCTCCATATCGTCAATGCCTACGCCATCGTCTTCGACGACGAAGACGAGATAATCCCCGTCCCGGTAGCCTTTCAGCCAGATCGTTCCGGGTCCGACCCGGGGCTCCAATCCGTGCGTGATCGCATTCTCCACCAGTGGCTGAAGCAGCAGCTTCAGGATCTCAACTTTCATCATCGATTCCTCGATATCCCGGTGAATGGCGAAGCGATGGTTATACCGAATGTTCTGGATCGTGAGATAGTGGTCGACATGCTGCAGCTCGCGGTAAACCAAGATCGTTTCTTTCCCTTTGTTCAGGCTTAATTTGAAGCTATGCGATAAGGAGATGGCCATCTTGGCAATATTCTGATGGTTCTCGATCTTCGCCATCCAGTAAATGGAATCGAGCGTATTGTAAAGAAAATGCGGATTGATCTGGGCCTGGAGCGCCCGGAGCTCGGCTTCGCGTTCCTTCAGGGTAGAATGAATGAGCCGATGGTTCAATTCCTCGTTCTCGAAGGCCAACCGCTTAAACGTGTTGCCGATCAGGCCGACCTCGTCCGTTCCGAACCGCTGATCGGTGCCGCGGGCTCCTTTGGTCCACTCCACCATCATTTTTTTGAGTCTTAAAAGCGGCCTCGTAATGCCTCCCGAAATGAAATAAGCCAGGATAACGGCTCCGACCGCGATAAGGGCGCCGATAACGGCCGTGAAGACGCCTATTCGGTTCGACTGTCTCAGGAGCATATCGGTCTTTACGGCATGCAGAAACGTCCATTGGGTCGTGTAGTTCTCGTATGCGCTGGTTAAATAACCTTGCGCCGTCAATTGGTCTAATACGGCCCCAAGGCTCCCTGCTTTTAAATCCGGAACAAGATCTGCCTTCAGCGGGTAAATGATTCGTGCCGGATCCGCCGACGTATCGACGGCAAGGTAGGTTCCTCCGAAAGATTTGGCGCCCACGAAGATCTGATCGAATATCGAGCTTGAAATATTGACGACCAGAATGCCGAGGGTTTCGCCTTCAATGTTGTCCGCGTCGCGATACAATTTAACCGACGAGAAGGAATCCTCCGTGCTCTCCAGAACGTTATGGCCCATAAACACCACGCGTCCCTGCGCTTTGAGGGCCGTACGGTACCAATTTTCCCGCTGGATGGTCTCTCTTTTCTCTTGTCCCTCGTAGATTCCCGCATCGTCCGAACGGCCCAGGCAATAGGCGTCGAAATCAAGGTTGTAGAGGCAAACGGACTCCACGTACCGGGAATCGAGAAAATTGTTATTCATGACCTTTTGCATCTGGCTTTGAATCCGCATGCGAAGCGCGGCCTGCTCGGAATCGGGGATTTGGCCGCTAAGCCGAAGATCGCCTCGTATGGCATTGTCCAAGACCATGGCGAAGTTCAAATTCGTAATGTTCTTGAACAGGAGGTCGGCCACCTCGCTCGAAGCCGTCAAATGATCCCGATTCGTTTGGGTGTTCGTCTCCATCAAGGTATCTTTGGCCGTATTAAAAGAAACATAGCCTAGCAAAAACAAAGGAGGCAAAGAAATGACGATCATGGCTATCAGTACGCGAGTCCGTATTCGTTGAAATTTAAGCAAGGCTAGCAGCTTCCCCCACCGATTTCTCATCGTCTTCCTCCATATGCTGTGAACTAAAGCGGTTACAAGAGAACCATGATATGAAACGATAGCATATTCTACGGAATTCTCAATACCTCGCAACATGAAAAATAAAGGCAGCCGGATTAACCGGCTGCCTCGAAAAAGTTTAATAGATTAGGGAAAATCGGCTTAACTGTCAATATCGCGGGACGATTAGACCAATAAGCCCCCCGCGAAGGGGAGCTCGGCCTTGCCGCCTTGGCGGCTAGAAATGGAAGTTGTCGGGATCGGAGCCGAAGCGGCGGTTGCGGTTCAGGCCGTCCAGCAGCGCCATGTCCTCGGCAGACAGCTCGAAGTCGAACACGTCGGCGTTCTCGCGGATTCGCCGCTCGTTCGTCGACTTCGGAATGGTGACGACGCCGTGCTGCAGATCCCAGCGAAGCACGATCTGAGCCGCCGTTTTCCCGTGCTTGGCTGCCAGCTCCGCGATCTCCGGAACGTCCAGATTGCCCTGCATGAGCGGGCTCCAAGCCTCCAATTGAATCCCCTCCCGCTCGCAGAACCGCCTCAATTCGACCTGCGAGAGAAGCGGGTGGTACTCGACCTGGTTGACCATCGGCTTGATCTCGAACGCTTCGAGGATGTCCTTCAAGTGATGGATCTGGAAGTTGCTCACCCCGATCGCGCGGACCGCCCCGTCCCGGTACAGCTTCTCCAAGGCCCTGTACGTCTCCAGGTACTTCCCCTTTACCGGCCAATGCACCAGATACAGGTCGATCGCGTCCAGCCCGAGCCGCTCGCGGCTCGCTTCGAACGCCCGCAGCGTGCTGTCGTAGCCTTGGTCGGAATTCCAAACCTTCGTCGTCACGAACAGCTCGCCCGGGGAAACTCCGCTGTCCTTGATCGCCCGGCCGACTCCTTCTTCGTTGTTGTAAGCCTTCGCCGTATCGATGCTCCGGTAGCCGGCTTCGATCGCCGTTCTTACCGCCCGCTCGACTTCCTCGCCTTCCTTCACCTTGAATACGCCCAGTCCGAGACGGGGCATATGTACCCCGTTATGGAGAACGGCGGTATCCGTCAATCCTTGAAGCTTGATCGTCATCGATTCGTCTGCCTCCTCGTCATGAGATCGTTCTCGTCCGTCCCGCGGCCGCTTCCATCAATCCTTTGATGTAGCCGACGCCGTACAGCCGCCCGAGCAGCTCGTAGCCCGGATTGGCGTTGTCTTCCCCGTCCATCGTCGGGACGTGGTCGGGTCTCGCCGGTCCGTCGAAACCGACCTCGTAATAGGTTCTCATCGCTTCCAGCATATCCGTCTTGCCGTCGTCATGGAAGGTCTCCTCGAATCTGTCGGCACTGCCGCGAACGTCCCGGAAGTGGACGAAGAAGAGCTTGTTCTGCGCGGCGAAGCGGCGAATAACGGCAGGAATGTGCTCGCCGGCCGTCGCCAGCGTCCCTTGGCAGAGCGTGATGCCGCTGTATTCGCTCGGCACCAGATCGATGGCCCGCTGCAGGGCATCGGCGCTCCGCAGAATGCGCGAGACGCCGCGAATCGGCGAGATCGGCGGATCGTCCGGGTGGAGCGCCAGCCTCACCTTCGCCTTCTCGGCGACCGGAACGATCTTCTCGAGAAAATACTTCAAGTTGTCCCACAACCGCTCCTCCGATACGACTCCCGCTTCCGTAAGCGGCGCGTCCTTCATAAGCGAGTGGTCGTAGCTCGAGACGAGAGCTCCTCCGCGGGAGGGCGTCGTCGTCGACGTGCGGAACCAGTTGAACTGCGCCATGAAGTTATAGCAGAGCACCGGGATGCCGACGGCCCCCATGTTCTCGACGAACCGCTTGAACGTCTCGATCTCCTCGTCGCGGCCGGGCGTTCCCAGCTTGATATGGTTCGAAGGCGGCATCGATTCGATGACCTCGAGCTTGAGTCCGGCATCCTCGAACCGGCGCTTCATGTGCAGGAGCGGCACGTACTCCCACGGCTCCTTCTCTTCCCACGGAAGAGGACCTACGGCATGCCCGAGTCCCATTTGCCGGGACAGATTCCATAGGCGATTCGGGCGAGACGGCAGAAATTCGGCCAGCAACACGGCAAGCTCCCCCTTTCATTCGATTCTTATCGGCGAGAGCGGCGGCCGGCCGCATGGCGCCTTCGAAACGCATGCAGCTGCCGCCGAGTCCCGACCGGCTATGCGTTACTTCTGCTTGGCCGCGATATCCTGTCCGAGCTTGTTGATCTCGTCATAGGCGTCCTCGACCGACTTCTGCCCGAACATGACCGCCTCCATCGTCGTCTTGTAGAAGTCGACCCACTCCGTGAAGCCCGGTCCCGCCGAATAGAACGGCATCGCCTTCTCCGCAGCGACGTCGGCCAGCGCCTTGCTGATCTTATCCTTCGCCTCGAGGGTAGGCTCCAGCTCCTTGTAGATCGCTTCGTTGATCGGAATGCCGCGGGTCAGGCCGAGCGCCTTGCCGCCCTCGGAATCGGTAATGAACCATTTGACGAATTTCTTCGCTTCCTCTTTATGCTTCGACGTCGCGCTCACTCCGAGGAAGATGGTCGATTGCGCCCACCCGCCGCCGGACGGTCCGTTCGGCACGTTGACGACGGCGACCTTGCCCGGCATCAGCTGCTCGAGCGCCGCGACTGAACCGACGGTCGCGCCCCGCGTCATCACCTTGCCGGAAGCCATCGGATCCGCCTGCGGATCGTTCTCCAGGAAGGCGAGCGACGTATCGGGCGGAGGCAGCACCTTCTCTTGGCGAAGCGCGTTCAGCTCGTCGTGGAATTTCACGAACAGGTCCTTGTCGAGATTGAACGTCTTGCCGCCGTCGGACATGATCGCGCCCTTGCCTTGCGAAGCCTGATACCATTGGAACCAGTCCCACGCGTTCGCCGGGTCGCCGATCGGATACTTGTCTTCCGGCAGCTTCTTCTTCGCGTCCCGCGCCCATTGGAAATACTCCTCCCACGTCCAGCCCTGCTTCGGCAGCTCGATGCCGGCCGCTTCCAGGTCCGGCTTGTTGTAGGCGAGCCCCTGCGCGTTATGGCTAAGCGGAATTCCGTATAGCTTGCCGTCGATCTTGACGTTCTCTAGAATGTTGTCCGGCACGATGCCGGTCAGGTCGATGTCGGACAGGTCTTCCATGACTCCGCGGGAGACATAGTCCTGAATGTAAGCCGCGTCCATCTGCAGAACGTCGGGCACCGATTTCGACGCCACGAGAGTCGGCAGCTTCTGCCAGAAGGCGTCCCACGCCATGAACTCCGGCTTGAACTTCACGTTCGGATTCTGCTTCGTATAGATGTCGAGAGCCGCCTTCGTCGCCTCGTGCCGCGCGTCCGGCCCCCACCACGTCACGCCGAGCTCGACCGCTTCGCCGGCCGCTGGAGACGAAGCGCCGTCGCCGCCCGGAGAAGCGCTTCCGCTCGGCGCGTTCTCCTTGTTGTCTCCCCCGCCGCAAGCCGTCAAAGCAAGCGACAACGCCATCAGCAGCGCGGCCGCCTCTTTCGTACCCCTTCTTAACTTCACGAAATCCAACCCCTCTCGAATCGATTTATTATTCTGGTTCAGCCCTTCATGCCGGTCGTGGCGATCCCCTCGACGAAGTGCTTCTGCGCGAAGAAGAAGATGACGGCCGACGGGATGACTGACAGCAGCGACATGGCCAGCAGCTGCCCCCATTTGATCTCGAACTGATCGATGAACATGCGCAGCGCGAGCCCGACGGTGAACTTCTCGACCGAGCTTAGATACAGCACTTGAGCGAAGAAGTCGTCCCAGCTCCAGATGAAGGTGAAGATCGCGACGGTGACGAGCGCGGGCTTGATGAGCGGCAGAATGATCCTTCCGAAGATGCCGTACACCGAAGCGCCGTCGATCTTCGCCGCGTCGTCCAGATCGCGCGGAAGGCCGCGGATGAATTGCACGAGCAGGAAGATGAAGAACGCCCCTCCGCCGAAGAAGTGAGGAAGGATCAGCGGCACGTAGCTGTCGACCCATCCGATATTGTTGTACAGGATGTATTGCGGCACGATCGTCACCTGCCCCGGCAGCATGAGCGTCAGAAGCATGATGGAGAACCAGAAGCCGCGCAGGGGAAAATGGAGCCGGGCGAAGCCGAAGGCGACGAGAGCGGCCGTCAGCACCCCTCCCGCGACGTTGGCGACTTCCATCAGCAGCGTGTTGGCGAAGAAGTGGCCGAACGTGAACTCGCTCGAGAACCTCCAGCCTTCCGAATAATTCTCCCATCTCGGCGAACTCGGCCACAGCGTCGGCAAGCTCATCTCGGCCGTTTCCTTCAGGGAGGCGCCGAGCCACCAGATGACCGGGTAGAGCATGAGCAGCGAGAACGCGATCATGAACAGATGTTGGAGAAGCCTCGAAGGACGAATCGTCATTTCGATTTCCCTCCATCCGTTTCGTAAAATACCCAGTACCGCGAAGCCAGGAAGTTCAGCACCGTCAGAACGGCGACGATGACGAGCAGAATCCACGCCAAGGCGGACGCGTATCCCATCTGGTAATGCTTGAACGCTTTCTCGTAGAGGAAGACGGCATAGACGTAGGTCGATTGCATCGGCCCCCCGCGCGGCGTGATGACGAACGAAGCGGTGAACATCTGGAAGGAACCGATGATGCCCAGGATGAGGTTGAAGAACATGACGGGCGAGAGCATGGGCAGCGTGATGTGGAAGAACTTTCGGACCGGATTGGCGCCGTCGACGGAAGCGGATTCGTAGAGCTCTTGGGGGATTTGCTTAAGTCCGGCCAGGAAAATGACCATCGTCGAGCCGAACTGCCACGTGTTGAGCAGAATGAGCGTGCCCAGCGCGGTATCGGGATTCGAGATCCAGCCCGTTCCCTCGATGCCGAACCAGGCCAGCACGTGATTGACATAGCCGTCCTTGCCGAACATGTTGCGCCACAGCGCGGCGACGGCGATGCTTCCGCCGATCAGCGACGGGAAGTAAATCGCGGTGCGGTACGCGTTCATCCCGCGCAGGTTGCGGCTCAGCAGCATGGCGACAAGAAGCGAGAACAGAAGCTTGAGCGGCACGGAGAACAGGACGAACGCGAACGTGACGCTAAGCGACTTCCGGAACGTCGGATCGCTGCCGAACATTCTCGCATAGTTGTCGAGCCCGACCCATACCGGCTCGCTGAGCAGCGAATAGTCGGTAAAGGACAAATAGAACGATTGGCCGATCGGCCACAGCGTGAGCAGCAGGAAGCCGACGAGCCAGGGCGAGATGAAGACGTAGCCCGACCAATCGATCCGCTTCTTCGCTCTTCTCCGCGCCGATCGCGCGGTCAACGGAGCCGTTGCTCCCGCATTAGTCCGGGTAACCCCATGCGGCAGTTCCCCCTTTCTTCTATCGATTTTGGAGCCTGGCAATAAAATAACATTAAGCGCTTACATCTTTAAGGAGACGAATTTACGATTTTGTTTGTTTTTTTTGCGAAAAAATCAAACAAAATCATAAATTTCAGGCATCGCGCCGCCGCCGAACCGCTCGGTATCATGAACTTGCAAACGCATGCAGCCTGTTTTCCGGGAGAGGAGGAGGATGGATTCGTGAGGCTGCGAGGAAAGGTAGTCTTTATCACCGACGCCGACAGCGTTAGCGGCCGGGCTCTGGCGCCCAGGTTGGCCGCGGAAGGAGCTTCCCTTCTATTGAACAGCGCCTCCGGAGGACAAGAGATCGAAGACGAGCTGGAGCGGATTCGACAATCGGGGGCCGAGGCGCTCGTCGTCTCCGCCGACCTGCGGCGAAGCTCCGAGACGGAGCGAATGCTGGAATCGGCCGCCCAAAGGCTCGGAGCCGTCGACGTTCTGGTTCACAACAACGACCTCGTCGTTCCGATCTCCGTGGAGAACGGAGAGGAATCCGTCTTCTCGGAAGTGATGGACGCGAACGCGAAGACGGCTTTCGTCAGCGCGAAGGCGGTCGGCGCGCGGATGAAGGCCAAGCAGGCCGGCCAAATCATCTTCGTCAGTTCCATTCACGCGGAGAAGCCGACCGGATGCTCGTTCGCTTACAGCGCCGCCAAGGGCGCGGTCAAGATGTTAGCGCGCGAAGCGTCCGTCGTGCTAGGGCGCCATGGCATTCGCGTGAACGCGATCGAGTTCGGTCCGGCCGAGGGCGACGACGAGCTCTTCCGCAGCGACATCTCGATGCTGTACGACTCCTACCGGTACAAGGTGCCGGACGGCGTCCTCGGCACGCACGAGGATCTCGCCGGGCTCGTCCTCTTCCTCGCTTCCGACGAGTCCCGCTACCTCAACGGAGCGGACATTCGAATGGATGGAGGATTTCTGATGCACTACATGGATTTCAAAACGAAGAAGCCCTTCGAGGCCGGAGGCTCGCCATGAGTTTAGCCGGGAGAATTGCCCTCGTTACCGGGGCCGGCACCGGAATCGGCCAGGGCGTCGCCCTCATGCTGGCCGAACGCGGCGCGAAGGTCGCCCTGGGCTACCATTCCAGCGACGAAGGAGCGAAGGAGACGCGGCGACGGATCGAAGAGCGCGGCGGCGAAGCGATGACCGTTCGAGCCGACGTAGCCCGCAAGGCGGAGATCGATGCGATGGCGGAGGAAGTCGCGCGGCGCTTCGGCGGCGTCGACATTCTGGTGAACAACGCCGCCCTTCAGCTCAACTTCGACTTCGACCACGACGACGACGCCTACGACAGGCAGATGAACGTGAATCTGAAGGGCTATTGGCAGTGCATGCAGGCGGTTATCCCTTATATGAAGGCTAAGGGCTTCGGCCGAATCGTGAACATCTCCTCCGTTCACGGCAAGAGGCCTACCGACTTCGATACGGTCTACGCGATGACGAAGGGCGGCATCAAGATGCTCACCCGGGAGAGCGCGATCGAGCTCGCCAAGTACGGCATTACCGTGAACGCGATCGAACCGGGGGCGATCCGCGTGGGACGGCAGGGCACGAAGGAGACGAAGCCGTTCGTGCCCCCGGAACTCGCCGAACGCGCGCAAGCGGAGAAGCGGGATATCCGGTGGAAATTCCCGATGGGCCGCGTCGGCCTGCCTTCCGACGTCGCGAGCCTCGTCTGCTATATCGCTTCCGAAGAGACGGAATTCATGACCGGGGCCGCCATCCGGCTCGACGGAGGAAGCATGCTTCTGTAACCACATATCGCCGATAAAGGAGTTCATGAACCATGTCCATACCGGAAACTTACGAGAGTACGCTGGCGCACGTGAAGACGCATTCGAGCCCTTCCGAATTGAGAATTACCGACATCCGCTTCGCCGACATCGCCGGGGCGCCGATGCATTGCAGCCTGATCAAGGTATTCACGAACCAGGGCCTCGTCGGCTTCGGCGAGGTGCGCGACGGCGCGGACAAACAATACGCCCTCATGCTCAAGAGCCGCCTGCTCGGAGAGAATCCGTGCCAGATCGACAAGCTGTTCCGGCGCATCAAGCAGTTCGGCGGCCATGCCCGCCAGGGAGGAGGCGTCAGCGGCCTCGAGATCGCGCTCTGGGACCTCGCCGGCAAGGCGTACGGCATTCCGATCTATCAGATGCTGGGAGGCAAGTTCCGCGACCGGATCCGCATGTATTGCGACACCGACGTGAACGGCAAGGATACCGGAACGCACATGGGCCTGGCCTTGAAGGAGCGGATGGACAAAGGCTTTACCTTCCTGAAGATGGACCTCGGCATCAACCAGATCATCCATGAGCCCGGAACGTTAAGCGCTCCCCTCGGCTTCCTCGAGGAGATGAGATCGCTCTCGAAGGCTTGGCACGATGGCCAACGCGACGGAAGCTTAAGCGAAGCGGAGCTTCGCCGGTCGCGCAACCGCCTCTACGACATCTACAACATCGCTCACCCGTTCACCGGCATACACGTCACGGAGAAGGGGCTCGACATGCTGGAGCAGTACGTCGCCGAGGTGCGCGCCGTCATCGGCTACGAGGTGCCGCTGGCGATCGACCACTTCGGCCATATCGGAATCGAGGATTGCATCAAGCTCGGGAAGCGGATCGACAAGTTCAACCTCGCCTGGATGGAAGACATGATCCCTTGGCAATACACGGAGCAGTACGTGCGGCTGTCCCGCTCGGTGACGACGCCGGTCTGCACGGGCGAAGACATTTACCTGAAGGAAAATTTCCGTCCCCTTCTCGCCTCCGGCGGCGTATCCGTCATTCACCCCGACGTGCTTACCGCTGGCGGGATTCTGGAGACGAAGAAGATCGGCGACATGGCCCAGGATTACGGCGTGTCGATGGCGATCCACATGGCGGAGAGCCCGATCGCCTGCCTGGCAGCCGTTCACGCCGCCGCGGCGACGGAGAACTTCCTCGCGCTCGAGTACCATTCCGTCGACGTAGACTGGTGGGACGACCTCATCGTCTCCAAGTTGCCCAAGCCGCTCGTGGACAAGGGCTTCATCGCCGTGCCGGACGCTCCGGGACTAGGCATCGAGGAGCTGAACGACGAGACGATCGCCGAGCACCTGCACCCCCGCATCCCCGGGCTGTGGGAAGCGACCGACAGCTGGAACGACCATTGGGGGCACGACCGGCTGTGGAGCTAAGGATGATTGTGGAGCTAAGGCCGGCTCCGAAGGAACACGCACTCTTATATTAGGGAGGAGAGATAAGCCATGAAATTCGATAACCCGGAAGACATCGTGCAGTTGACGCCGCTGTGGGAAGGCGAGCGGTTCGAGAACGGACGCCCCAAGGTGCCCGAGGACATCCTGCGCCGGATGCGCAAGATTACGCTGGAGGAAGCATGGGGTCCGCTCTGGAACCGAGGGTACAAGAATCAGTTCGAGGGCGACCTGCGCATCGTTCATCCGGACAAGATCATGGTCGGGCGGGCCGTCACGGCCGTCATGGTCCCCTTGCGACCGGACCTGCACGAGACGCTGCTGAAGTACGGCCACGAGCGGGAAGGCCGCAGAGGATTCTTTAACCAATGGGTGATCGACTCGCTCGGAGAGGACGACGTCGTCGTCGTCGACATGTACGATAAAATCTACCAAGGCACCTACGTCGGCGGCAATCTCTCCACCGCGATCGCCACCCGGACCAAGCGGGGCGGAGCCGTCATCTGGGGCGGAATCCGCGACATTCAGCAGATCGTCCACATCGACGGGATCAACGTCTATTACCGCGGCAGCGACCCGACGGCGATCGGAGACTGCACGATGGTCGGGATGAACGTTCCGGCCCGCATCGGCCGGACGGTCTGCTTGCCGGGCGACGTCGTGCTGGGCACTCCCTCCGGCGTCATCTTCATTCCGCCCCATCTGGCCGAACCGACCGTCGTGCAGGCGGAGAAGTCCCAGGTACGCGACGTCTTCGGCTTCATACGCCTGAAGGAGGGCGTCTACACGACCGCGCAGATCGACGCCGCGTGGAACGTTCCGCTGTGGGAGGATTTCCTCGGCTGGTTCGGCAGCGCAGAGGAAGCGGCCGAATACCGCCATCTGGAGTGGGATCGCGAGCTGGAGGAAGCCAGGAACTCCGCCCACGACGGCCCGGGCGGCAGCGTACGATTATAAAAAAATGACCCCGTATAGGCATGACGAAACCACAAGGCGAAGCCGACAAGCGGCTTCGCCTTGTTATGCGTCCCTATCACCGGACGGCCATGTCCCGGTACTCGCTCGGGGAGAGGCCCACCTTCTTCTTGAAGATCTGACTGAAGTAGCGGGAATCCTTGTAGCCTACCCTTTCCGCCACCTCGTAATTTTTCAGATGAGTGCCCCTCAGCATATCCTTTGCCTTCTCGATCCGGATGTCCGTCAGCTGTTCGATGAACGTCTTGCCCGTGCTGTTCTTGAACAGGGCGCTCAAATAAGTCGGCGTCATATGGACCTTGCGGGCGGTGTTGTCGAGAGTGGCGAACTCGAAGTCCTGCTGCAAGTAATCGAGCGTCTTCTTGATGATCGTATGCCGGCTCTCCGGGCGGGCGGGCATCATCCATTCCCGCAGCCGGATCAATTGCGCCGAGACGTGCTCCTTGATCTCGCGAAGCGTCTCCATCTGGACGATAGAGAGAATGTCATAGCCGGAATAGCTTCGGTAAGCGCTGTCATCATAGGCTTCGGCAAAAGCCCGCTTCTCGAGTCCGATCAGCAGACGAATCGTCGATTCGTCGATGTTCCGCCGGTCGAGCGGCCCGTCTTCGAGCAGGTAATCGTAAAATCGTTCAACGGCCTCTTCAATGCTAATCCCGTCGTCCTCGCCCTTGATTCTCTCGAACAGCTCCTTCTCCTTCGCGACCGGATATTCGCCCAGCCTCCGGTAGCTTCCCATCTCGTTATAATAGACGATCTGCCCGACGCCTTTGTAGAAGCGGGCCTCCAGCGCGAGCAGCGCTTGCCGGTAGGACACATGCGCGTCCGCCAGCTTCCCGCAGGGCAAGCCCACCCCGGCGTTGATCGGATGCTCGAACCGTTCGCGGAGTCTGGCATGAATGCCTTCGACGGCCTCCTTAGACTCCCAGGAGAACAACAATCCGACGCGTCCCTCTTCGTCCAGGAAGACGTCGTACCCTTCCGCTCCGTCTCTCCGAAGGAAGTCCTCGATCCGTTCGGCGTACCCTCTTCTTTCCCGTTTCCCTCTTCCGAACCCGGAAGGCTCGAAGACGGCCAGGGTCGGGAACGCGAAGGAGGAATGCACGTTCAAGCGGCTAAGCCTCTCCTTAGGAATCGGCTTCTTCCCTTCCCCTTTGGTTACCAGATCCATTAACAAGCGGTTCCGGACCAAAGTGACGATCGCGTCGTCTTCGTACAACCATTCGCTAATCAGCATGCTCCATTACCCCTATTGTAAAATTAAGGATCGAGGCTGCATCGCAAGATGTCGAAGCTGAAGGATGTCGGTTATCTTCATTTTATCGATTATCGATAATTTTTATTATACTAAGGCGCCGTTCGTTTGACCACAGCATGTTCCGTATTATCCCGTATAATTTTTGTAGAAATCGAGTCCTCTTACGATCTTCTCGGCCGCCATGTCGGCATCTCCGGTCTTGATCACGTCCAACAGCTCCGCATGGGAATTCGGAATGCTGTAGCCGGCATGATCCTGGTTCGTCACCGTGATAAATCTCATGATCTTCGTCTTGATGCTGTTCCAGATATCCAGAAACAGGGCATTGCCGGACCGGAGATAGAAATACCCGTGGAACTGCATATCCAGCTCGACGAGCCGGTACGAGTCGTTCTCGTCCACGGCCAGCTTCATGTTCGCCAGAATCCGTTCCAGCCGGCCGATGTCTTCCGCGTTCAGCGCCTTCATCGCTTCCCGCAGCGCATGGCCTTCGATCAGCTGCCTCAGCTCGTAGATGTCCCGGATCTCCTTGAGCGTGATTTCGGATACGGCCGAACCCTTGTTCATCCGTCCCACGATCAGGCCCTCCTGCTTCAGCCGCTCCAGAGCTTCCCGCACGGGCGCTTGACTGACGTCGAACGTCTTGGCGATGTCCAGAACGATCAGACGGTAGCCCGGCGGCAGGTCTCCCTTCAGAATCTTCCTCTTCAGCGTCATGTAGACATGTTCGCTTAAGGATGTAGGGCTCGTTGGAATGTCCGCGATATCCATTCGGGGTCCGTATCTCTCCCTTCCTCAGTCACGTCAGCCGGTAAGGGCTTACATTTACGTTCATCTTAGTGGAAGGCGATCCGTTCGTCAAGACAAACCGGATACGGCAGCCGATCGTTGCGATCGGCCGCCACAGCGTGCCTCTAAAGCGACGATAGTATGGATGGGCGTTAAACGGCAAGCTTGGGTTTTGTCCATAATCGTTTGCTTCTGATCGCCCGATAGATCTCCAACGCCGCGACATTTAACGTAAACCACAGTCCGCCGAAGACGAGCCCTGCCGCGGCATCGCTTGGGTAGCTCTTTCCCGTATAAACCGAACCGATCCCGACAAGAACGCATAATGCCATTACGGAAAATAGCGCCGCTACCTGGAAACGGGATTCCTTGCGATGCCGCATCAATAGAAACGCGGAGAAGCCATAGACCGTAACGGTCATAAAGACCTGCTCGCTCGGAAAAGAGTATTGGCTTTCGATCGGGCCCAGATAGCGGAACATCCGACGAAGAGCTTCATCCAATCCCTCCCCGCCCGCCATCGCAATAGCGAAGAAAGCGAGCTCCAGCGAACGGTGCTTGACGCGGGATACCACCGCTATCAGGGCTACGGTCATCGGGACAAACAAATACGGGTAGGTTCCGATCCTGACAACCCGTTCCAGCGAGTACAGCCAATCCGGAGTAAACATTCTCGCGACGATATAACCCGCCACTTCGTCGAATCGGGTAAATTCGTGCGCCAAGAAATCCTGGATGAGTCCGATCGTAAACGCAAAGAAGACAAGGAACAGGACGCAAGCGGATAGAATCAGAAGCTGGATTTTCCCGGCCGTTCGGAGCTGCCGGACGCTCTTCCGCAAGAACGATTCGAGCCTAATCTTCAGCTTCGATTGATTCTTGCGAAGGTACGAGAACGTTAGATAGAGGATGGCCGCCAAGATTCCGATCGCAAGCATATAGGAGCTGATCGCGGCATGATACTGCTGCCACTTCGGTCCAAGCACCTTGCCCAGCGTCACGAAGAGGAATACCCAGAAGAAGGCGCCCGAATAGGCATAAACCGCATACTTGCGGAAAGGCATTCGCGTCGTTCCCGAGAAATAACCGGTGATATGGCGAACTCCCGGAATGAAATACGCGACAAGCAGCATTTTGCTGCCATAGCGGTCGAACCACTTGGAGATCCCCCGCATCTTATCCGGACCAAGGTGGAAACGACGACCGTATTTTTCGAAAAAGGGATAGCCTAGCCGGTAACCGATCCAGTAAGCAGCCGTCATGCCAAGCGATGTCCCGACGCCCGCAATCGCCACGCTCGCTATCCAATTCATATGACCGCCATACACGATGAGTCCGGCGTAGGTCATGATCAGTTCGCCGGGAAGGGGCAAGGCCATCATCTCCAGCATCATAGCGAAGAAAAGCACGACGTAGCCGTAAGATTCCAATAGGCGAGTCAGCATTTCGTTAATGGAGTCCATGGCGTCCCTCTCCTATTGCGTCTGATTTGAAGCCGCATTGGCTATCTTTGCGTTCATATGGGGGACTTGCCGGGAAATTCCGCCCATGGAATAGATTACCCCTTGCGGCAACCCGATATGAGCCGGAGCCGATCGGACTTGTCCCTTCATTCACTGACGTTTGCTATTCATTGACGCAAACCTTCACCTAAGGGCAAGGTTCGCGGCTCATCGAATCGGAACGGCCAAAACGACATGAAGCCGCTCGTTCATCTTTTGAAATTTAGTGACGTATCCGCTGCTTTCCAATAAATCGATAAGATTAGAAAACGGAATGTAATTCTCTCCCTCTTCACGAGCCGCGCTTCCTTCGCCGTCCGTCATCAAATCCGCGATACAGATCCGTCCGCGCGGCTTCAGTACCCTGCGCATTTCTGGAATGGCCATGCGCATCTGGTCGTGCGTAAGATGATGCAGGGCGAAGCTCGACACGACAAAATCGAATTTTCCGTCAAGGTAAGGCAGCGCCAAGAAATTGCCCAGCTTGGTCTCCATCTCCGGAAATTTGCGCTGGCACTCCTTCAGCATCTCGTTGGATTGATCGACTCCCGCCATGTCCGCGCCTTCCTTGATCAATCTGCCGGCCAAGTTCCCCGTCCCTGTTCCGATGTCCAAGCCCCGTTCCCCGGGAATGGGCGACACCCACTTCACGATGAGGCTCAGCGCCTCGTCGTAGTTTCCGTATTTGCGTTCGTCTTCTTGCACAAGGCGGTCGTGAATGCCGGCCAAGCGATCGAACCCCCACCTGTCCTCCCAAGCCCGCTGTTCCCTTAATCTCCTGGACCCCTCCGCCAGAGCGAAAATGTTATCGAGCGCAAGCCCTTGGTTTCTCTTAAGGCTGTCGATCATTTCGTCCGTCGTTTCGATAATTTGCTTCATTTCGACCCACTTGGAGAACATGACGGAGCGTTGAAGTTCCAGAAAATAACGCAATTGGCCGTTGCCGTGCGCGTCTGCGTCCGACAGCGCCGTTCGAATGTCGCTGATCGACATCCCTGACTCCCTAAGCGCGATGATCGTCTGCAAGCGCCAGATATCTTCGTCGTCGAACATACGGTACTGATTGTCGTCTTGCTTCGAAGGAGCGATGAGCCCTTTGTCTTCATAGAAACGAATGGCCCTCTGAGTTATTTTCAACCTGTCCGCGACTTCTTTTATTTTCATAAGAAACTCCTTTATCGTCTTGACCCTCACCTAACGTTAAGCTTTAGTATAAGCCCATGCAAAGGAGGCTGTCACGATGAAGACATTGATCAAAGGCGCGACCATTCTAACCATGAGGAACGACGAGCCGTTTGCCGGGGATATTCTGATCGACGAAGACCGAATAGCGGAGATTGGGCCAGCCATTGCCGCCGAAGCCGATCGGGTGATTCGCGGGGAAGGCATGGCGGCGATGCCCGGTCTGATCAACGCCCACCAGCATACTCCCATGAGCCTATTGCGGGGATTTTCCGACGACCTGAAACTGATGGATTGGCTAGACAAGAAGATGCTCCCCGCCGAATCCCGAATGACGCCCGAGGACATTTATTGGGGCGCGAAGCTAGCCATGGCCGAGATGATCAAATCCGGGACGACCGCCTTTGCCGACATGTACATTCACATGAATGAAATTGCGATTGCGGTCGAAGAGGTCGGAATGCGCGCTTCTTTGACGCGGGGATTGGTTTTCCTCGAGAATGACGGCGGCCGCCGAATGTCGGAAGCGTTGGATCTCGTCCGTCGCTGGAGCGGCCAAGCCGATGGGAGAATCACGACGATGCTGGGGCCGCATTCCCCTTACACGGTTCCTCCGCAGCCCTTTAGCGAACTTATCGCGTTAGCGGAACGGGAGAACATTCCGATCCATACCCATCTGGCCGAAACCAAAGAAGAAGCGACCAAGATACGGGAAAAGTACGATCAGACTCCGACCGAGTATTTGTACCATCTTGGGCTGTTCGAAAAGGCTCATGTGCTCCTGGCTCACGGCGTGCATCTGAATCGGCGAGATTTGGGGTATTTGAGGGGCATGCGAGGCGGTGTGTCCCATAATCCGGTAAGCAACCTCAAGCTCGGCTGCGGCATTGCGCCGGTTGCGGAAATGGCCGTACAAGGGATTACGGTTGGGATAGGCACGGATGGGGCGGGCAGCGCCGCCACGCTGGATATGTTCGAAGAAGTTCGAAGCGCCGCCTGGCTGCAAAAGCTGGATTACGGGGATCCGACGAAGCTTCCCGCCGCGGATGCTCTTCAAATGGCGACCGCGGGAAGCGCGAAGCTGTTGAACATCGGACATGAAACGGGCACGCTCGAAATCGGCAAAAAGGCGGACATTATCTTGATCGATCTAAGAAAACCCCATTTGCAGCCGGTCCACAATCTCCATTCCCTGCTCGCGTACAGCGCCAACGGCTCGGATGTGGACACGACCATCGTCAACGGCAAAGTATTGATGCAAGGCCGACAATTGTTGACCATCGATGAGGAGGAGCTGTTGAAGCAAGTATCTTGGCGTTCGAAGCGCATCGTCGACGGGATTTGATCCTTGGAAGCTGAAAACGCGGGCACGAATGCTCGCGTTTTTTATTCTTGTCTCAACAGATGCCTTAAGGTCTCCAAGCTTTCAGCCACCGTCCGATGAGCCGTGTCGATCACGATGCGGTCCCGATCCCAAACCTCGTACTGTCGATTCCTGACCTGCTCCCAGGTCGGCAGTACAAAGCCGGGAATATCGGCTTCCCGGGTTTCAACTCGATGCTTGTGTTCGCGATCGTCCGTGCAGACCACTTCAATCTCCACAAACGGTGCTTCTAAAGACTCCGCCACGTTGCGCCAAGCCCGACGCGTCACTTGGATGGGATTGACGGTATCGGCAACCACGTCGAGACCTAGTTGAAGATTCTGCGATGCAATCGCATAACACACCAGGTAACCCTCAGGTCCGTCGACCCTGATTCCGGCATCCCGCATGGCCTGCTCCACGACATCGACCCGGAGATACGCAGCCCCTAGCATTCTAGCCAGCGCCGATGATAGCGTGGTCTTCCCGGTGCCCGGCAACCCGCCGAATATATAGAGCATTAAACTCGACTCCTTCGAAAAAGAAAACCTCCTATCAGATTTATCCGTTTTCTTCCAATAGAAGGTTTCCTCGATTAGTATTAGATTGATAAGTAATGCAAGGCGAGTTTTTGTTTATGCGCCTCAAAGATTTCTTCGAGAGTAATATCGTTTGCACTGTCGGTATAATCCTTGACCCGCTGCTGGAATTCGATTGTACTCATGGCGTCCTCTTTTCTCTGGCTGAAACTCGATTGTTATCGGGCTTCAAATCGCCTATGTAGTATGCAAACACTTGCTCGATCGGCTTAAAGTACAGGTAGCCGTCGTCCTCCCATGGCTGAAAATGCAAATCCATCCGGGAGTCGTTCCAATTCTCCGGCGTGCCCTTCGTGGCGAGGCGTCCCGGCACGATCGGCTCCTCGATGACCTTCGGGAACTCCTGGTAGCCGAACAGCAGATTCTCGTGAATGGCGATGATCTCGTACTTGTCCCCGAAGAACGCCCGCTCCTCCTGCAGCTGATAGTGATAATAGACATAGCTCGCGATCATCTCCGGCTTCAAATGCGCGACCCGGCCGACCCGCCGCTCGACCGGCTCCTTGCGCAGCCAATGCTCTTCGCTCGCCGGTTCGTTGAAGTGGAACACGTCCGCCATCTCGACCCACTTGCGCGGCTTCGCCTGCCCCGGCCAGTCCTTCAGGCAAGGAACCGCCTCGCAGGCAAGCTCCTCCGGCAGCACGTCCCTTCCCATGCATTCGTAATAGAGAAACAGCTGATTGCGCCACTTAAACGCCGCGGCCGTCATCAGCTCCCCCCGCTCGACCAGGCTTCTCGCCTGCGGACCGTCCGCGAGAGCCTGCAAGCCGGCAGCCTCCCGTCCTTCCTCCCACTCCGCCCGATAAAATTTGCGTTTGATCATCGTCGTCGCTCCTTCGCATGCGCTGTTCTTCGCTTTTGCTATTGTAGAGCCTGACTGGACCTTCGCTCAAGCTTTGTCTAGCTCCGGCGCAGCGGGAGCCACCCGCTCAGCTCGGCCCCGCCTTCCGGACGGTTGGCCGCGGTCAGCTCTCCGCCGTGCGCCCGGAATACCCGCCGGGCGATCGTCAGGCCGAGCCCGGCGCCGCCGGTGTCCCGGTTGCGGGAAGCTTCCCCCCGGAACAGCGGCTCGAACGCGCGCGGAAGCTCGGACTCGGCGAAGCCGGGGCCGCTATCCCGAACGGCCACCCGCGCCTTGCCCGCTTCCGGCGAGCAGCCGGCGACGACCGTCCCCCCGCTCGGGGAATGACGAACCGCGTTTTCCAGCAAATTCAGCAAGGCGCGCTCCAGGAAGTGGGCGTCCCCCTTCATCGGGCAGGAAGCCGCGGAAGCGTCCACCCGCAGCCGAACGCCCCTCTCCTGCGCGGCGGGAAGCAAGCTGTCGGCCGCTTGGCGCAGCACCGCGGCCAAATCGACTTCGTCCTCGGGCTGCATGGTGTCCAAGTAATCCGTCTTCGCGAATAGAAACAGGTCGGACACGAGCCGGTCCAATTGCTTCGACTTGTCCTGGCAGACGGCGACGTACTTCCTCATCTGCTCCGGCGTGGAGGCGATGCCCTGCTCCAAGCCGTCCAGATACCCCCTTAGAGCGAACAGAGGCGTACGCAGATCGTGCGCGATCGCCCCGACGAAGAATCTCCTCTCTTCCTCCAACGCCGCTTGCTGCTCGACGGATTTTTTTAACCCTCGGACCATGACGTCGAAGCCTTCTCGTACCTCGGAGATCTCCCGAATGCGGGAATCCGGAAGCTTGACCTCCAGCTCCCCTTCGGCAATTCGCCGGGCGGCCTTGCCCATCGACTCCAGCGGCCGGATCAGCCATTGGCGGAAGCCGTACCCGATCAGGAGAAGCGCGAATACAGAGCCGACGAGCCCCGCCGCCCAGATGCCGGACGACGTCGCCTTCTCCGAGCCGCCGAGGCGAATCGTGCCCGTCTCGAGAAGATGGACGGCGACATAAGTCACCCACGACAGCGTGCTGACAAGGACAAGCGCCAGCGCGAACGCATCTCTCAGCCTTAGCGTTCTCATACCGGCTTCGCCTCGAAACGGTAGCCGATGCCCCAGACGTTCGTCACGTATTGCGGCGCGTTGGCGTCGAGCTCGATCTTCTCGCGCAGCCTGGCGATATGCACCCGAACGGTATGCTTGTCGCCGACCCCTTCCCAGAGGCGATCCAGCAGCTGCTCGTACGTGAACACTTGGCGCGGATGCCCGCTGAGCAGGCTGAGAAGCTCGTATTCCTTGGGCGTAAGGCTGAGGCTCCTCCCGTCCACCAGAAGCTCGCGGGTCGACAGGTCCAGCTTCAGGCGCCCGTAATCCAGCACCCGGGAGGCATGGCGGGAAGCCGCCCCCGTTCTTCTTAACACCGCTTTGACGCGGGCGACCACCTCGCTGGGGGAAGCGGTCTTCACGATATAATCGTCTCCTCCGATGCCGAGACCCCGGATTTTGTGCACGTCGTCGTCGCGCGCGCTAAGGAACAGGATCGGCGTCTCGCTGACGGAGCGGATCCGGCGGCACAGCTCGAAGCCGTCCTGCCCCGGCATCATGACGTCGAGGAGAAGGCAATGAACCTCCGAAGCTTGGAAGATGGCGAACGCTTCTTCCGCTCCGCCGGCCGTCAGCACCTGAAAGCCGTCGTTTTCCAGAAAATCTCTCATCAGCTCCGCGATGCTAGGATCGTCGTCGACGACAAGCACGCGATAAGGGGTGGGAATATTCATGGCTATCTCTCTCCGAAAAATAGAATTCATCCGTCTTCAGTATAGCACTCCTCGCCCGCCGATCGCTTTCTTATGGAGAATCGTGACCGTTCGTTGATGATTTTGTGATACTTTCGGCGCTCGTTTCGATATAGGCACGGAGTAAGCTTAAGCTCGTTCAACCGATTCGTATGGGAAAAGGAGAGTTGCATGATGGACGTCGTTCGTCCGATCCTATGGTCGATTCATCTATGGTTTTTCGCTTCGCTGCTCGTGTTCGTCGCCTTCCGGCTGCGACGCGCCCTGGGCGGTCGAGGCTTCCGCCGCCGGCAGGGGGAAGAAGCTTTGGCGCAGCTCGACTTGCGATTCGCCAAAGGCGAGCTTAGCGAAAGCGAATATAGGCGGCACAAGGAACTGCTGAGAGAGGATCGCCGCAATGAACCGTAAGACGCTGTATGGCGGAATTGTCGCCGTTGCGTTCGCCTTCACGGTCTGGACGCTGCTCCATTGGCTCGTTATCGATCCGCTGGCTTCGGATTTTCTAAGCGTCAAGGCGGAGACGGAGACGGCCCGGCCGATCAAGCTTCCGGCGTGGCTTCGCGTGCTGGACGTTCATATCGCGTTCGCGTGCCTAAGCATGATCGCCGGAGCCTTGAACTTCTCCGGCAAGCTAAGGGCGGCTCGGCCCAAGCGGCATCGCGCCATCGGCTACGCCTACATCGTCAGCGTGTTCGGCGTGATCGTCACCTCCGGCTACATGGCGCCTTACGCGACGGGGGGCCAGGCGGTCGGCATGGCGTTTAACCTGCTGAATATCGTGTGGATGTCGTATACGATCGTCGCCCTGGTCCAAATCAAACGAAGACAGGTGCAGCGGCATCGGAATTGGATGATCCGCAGCTACTCGCTGGTCTTCACGAACATGGGCATCCATTTGTTCGAGGCCGTTCTGGCGCGAGGGTTCGGCATGAACGACGCGGACGCCTACGCGACCAGCGTGTTCGTGACGGTTGCGGCGCTGCTGGTCGCGGCGGAGGTTGCGGTTCGGGGGTTTAGGAAGTAACGGCAGGACGGTGCGGGAGAAATCTCCCTGGCGCCGTCCTTTTTTTGTCCGAGGGCTCTTGATTGTCATAATTTTGCCTTATTCGACAATATTCATTGAGCGTTTACCCATATTTTGTTAAGATGGACGAGTGTTTTTACCATTTTTTAGATCGGAAGGGGAACTCGTTAACATGCGATTTTGGAGAAAAAGGCATGCCAAAGCGGCAGGTTTGCTCCTGTTGATGCTTACGATGATTATGGTACCGGTGGCGCAGGCATCCGGAATTTCGTTAAGCGTGAACGGGAAAGACATTCCGGGCAGCGTTCAGCCTGTCCTAAGCAAGGGCACGCTCATGGTGTCCATTCGACAGGCGGCCGAAGCGTTCGGCTCCCAGTTTACCTGGGACGCGGCTTCCCGCACCGTGACGGTGACCAAAGACGATACGATCATCCGAATCGGAGTGAACGCTTCCTCGGCCACGGTGACTAGCGGAACCGTAAACAAGCAAGTGAAGCTCGATACTCCGGCTCAAAGCATCAACGGACAGATTATGGTTCCGCTGCGGTTATTCGCGAGTCTTTACGGGGCAACGGTGTTCTGGGATTCGAAGCGGCAGGAAGCCCGGGTCACGACAAGCGATTCGTCAACGACCGTGATCAAGGGCGATCCTGGCGACAAGGGCGATAAGGGCGACCAAGGTCAAGACGGCGCAACGGGGCCTCAAGGACCGAGCGGCGCTACCGGCGCAACCGGGCCGAAGGGCGATAAAGGCGACAAAGGCGATACCGGGGAAAAAGGAGATAAAGGCGATAAGGGAGACCCGGGCAAGGACGGTGCAGATGGCGCCCAAGGACCGGCGGGCGCTGCCGGTGCTACCGGCGCAACCGGGCCGAAGGGCGATAAGGGCGACCCGGGCCAAGATGGTGCAAACGGCGCTCAGGGCCCGGTTGGCCCTGCCGGTGCTACCGGCGCAACCGGGCCGAAGGGCGATAAAGGCGACCCGGGCCAAGATGGTGCAACTGGCGCTCAGGGACCGGTAGGCCCTGCCGGTGCTACCGGCGCAACCGGGCCGAAGGGCGATAAAGGCGACCCGGGCCAAGATGGTGCAACTGGCGCTCAGGGACCGGTAGGTCCTGCCGGTGCTACCGGCGCAACCGGGCCGAAGGGCGATAAAGGCGACCCGGGCCAAGATGGTGCAACTGGCGCTCAGGGACCAGTAGGTCCTGCCGGTGCTACGGGGCCGAAGGGCGATCAAGGAGATCCGGGGCCTGTTGGACCTCCAGGTCCGGTTGGTCCCGTTGGCCCCGCGGGGCCGCAGGGCGCTAAGGGCGACAAAGGCGATCCTGGCGCAAGCAACGCCGATGAAGGCTTCTCGGTAAGCCTAATCACTCAGGCAACTCCCGCATCATCAATTCTTTCGAATTGGAACGCGTCTTCCGAATTTTATGCGGGGAACAACTTCAACCCTGCGACGGGCACATATACCGTTCCTGCATCGGGTAAATATTCCATCAAAGCAACGGTCAATTACAGCACGACTTCCGCAGTAAGCATTTCACTCGGGGCCGGCATAAATCCGTATTTCGCCGTAACCAAGAATAGCTCCGCTAATCTGGTATCCGGTTACCTCCCTATTCTGGATGTCAATATCGCTCTCGTTCTTACGTTAAGAACAATCCTCGCCAAAGGTTCCGTTACGCTGAATACGGATGCTTACTTGAGCGCGGGCGACGTTCTGAACCTTAAATACGAAGCCGACGGATTGACCCTCCCTATCATTCTCGGAGGCGATGAAGGAGCCTCCGTCACCTGGTCGGTTCATCAATTGACCAGCAATTAAACTACAAATAGGCGTCGCGGGGAAGCACACTTCACCGCGACGCCTATTTGCTAGCCGACTTTAACGATTTACAGCCCTTGGCTGCGACTCTTCGCTTCCTGTAAGCCGACTTTATCGGCTTACAGCCCTTGGCTGCGGCTCTTCGCACTCTGTAAGCCGACTTTATCGGCTTACAGCTCTTGGCTGCGGCTCTTTGCTCTCTGTAAGCCGACTTTATCGGCTTACAGCTCTTGGTTGCGGCTCTTTGCTCTCTGTAAGCCGACTTTATCGGCTTACAGCTCTTGGTTGCGGCTCTTCGCACTCTGTAAGCCGACTTTATCGGCTTACAGCCCTTGGCTGCGGCTCTTCGCACTCTGTAAGCCGACTTTATCGGCTTACAGCCCTTGGCTGCGGCTCTTTGCTAATCTGTGAGCCGACTTCCCTGCTTAGCGAATAAAATCGCTCGCCCTCGACGCTCCGAACCACCGATAGAACCTTCGGGTATTCTCCGCAAGCCTCTCGCCCGCCTCTTCCTCGCTCATCCCTCGCAGAAGAGCGATCTCGCGGACGACGTCCCGCGCCATCGAGGGCACCGTCTCGCGCCCGGCGAACGGTCCTTCGAACGGCCACGGCCCGTCCGTCTCCGCCATGATCCGCTCCAGCGGATAGGAGCTCGCCAGCTCGCGGATGTCCGGCTCGTAGAGCACGTCGGGCGTGAACGACACATAACACCCGTACCGAGCCATGCGCTCAACGGTCGAAGCCGCTCCCTTGAACCAATGGAAGTGAGCTTCCCGGACCCGGTGCTTTTCCAGCAAGTCCAAAGCCTTGTCCGCGTCCTCGTAAACGGCGTGAAGCACGATCGGCCGGTTCAGCTCTGCGGCTAGCCCGACGAAACGCTCCAGCTGCAGCAGATAGGGAGCTTCGTCAAACGATTCACCGCGCCCCTCCGTCTCCGTCCGCAAATAATAGGGCAGTCCGACTTCCCCGATCGCGAACGGTTCGTCCTCGGCCGCGCGGGCGCGAATCCAGTCGCACAGCCTCGTCAGCTCCGGCCCGTCCGGATCGAGTGCCGGTTGCTCGGGGTGACGGCCGTAGGCGGGCAGGACCATCCCAGGGTACAGTCTCGCGAGCCTACGATTCTCCTCGCAGGAGGCGAGGTCCATCGAGACGGCGACGATGCCCGCCACTCCTTCGACGGCCGCCTCCGCCAACAGCGAGTCCCTTCTCTCCGCCGGATACGAGTCCAGATGAATATGCGCGTCATAGATTTTAAATAGCTTATCCCTATCGAGATTATCCACGGGAAGCCCCCGCTCCCTCTCCGAGAAGCTCCAGCACTTCTTGCTTCAGGCCGACGAACTCCGGCTCCTTCCACACGTCCTCGCGGCGAGGGCGGGAGAACGGAACCCGGATCTCCTTCAGGATCCGCGCGGGAGCGCGGGAAAGCACGTAGATGCGATCCGAGAGCGTCAGAGCCTCCTCGATGCTGTGCGTGACGAACAGCACCGAGCGCCGCTCCTCCTCCCACAGCCTCAGCAGCCACGCTTGCATCTCGGCGCGGGTCAAGGCGTCGAGCGCGGCGAACGGCTCGTCGAGGCACATGACGGCACGCGGCATGAGCAGCGCGCGCAAGAAGGAAACGCGCTGCTGCATGCCGCCGGACAGAACGTGCGGGTACTCTCGAGCCACGTCGCCCAGCCCGATTTTCCCGAGCCATTCCGATGCCAGCCGCTTCGCTTCGTCCGCCCGGATTCCCGCCGTCGTCAGGGCGGAGCCGATATTGGCCGCTACCGACAGCCACGGAAACAGCGACGCTTGCTGAGGCATATAGCTGATGTGCCCGCGCTCGCCGGTCGTCTCCTTGCCGTCGATCCGAATGCTGCCTTCGTCCGGAAGCTCGACGCCGCCGATCAGCCGGAACAGCGTCGATTTGCCGCTGCCGGACGGGCCGATCAGCGTGACGAATTCTCCTTCGCCGACGCGGAGGGACAACCGATCGAGCACCGGATGGCGTTTGCGGTCTCTCATAAAGCTTTTGGATACGCCGGTCAACTCCAGCTTTGCCGATGAAGTTCCGCTCATTCCGAACGCCCTCCTTTTCCGCCCGATGCCGAAGGTCTCCAACGGATGACCAGCCTCTCCAATAAAGCGGCGGCGCCGTAGAAAGCGAGAGCCAGCGCCACGATGCAGACGATCGCGGAGAACACGCCGACCGTGTCGTAGCCCTTGGACTTGAGCACGATGTAGTGGCCGATGCCCTCGCTGGAGCCGAGCCACTCCGCCACGATGGCCGCCGTCACGCCGTAGGTCGCCGTCAGCTTCAATCCGGTGAAGAAGGACGGAAGAGAAGCGGGCAGCTCCAGCCGGCGAAGAATCTCCCACCGGGAAGCCCCGATCATCGAGAGGTATTCCCGAAGGTGCGGCGCCGCTTGGCCGAGCCCCGCGAGCATGGACCAGGCGACGGGGAAAAAGCACACGAGAACGAGCAATATCAGCTTAGGCATAAGTCCGAATCCGAACCAGACGATCAGCAGCGGCCCCAAGGCGATCGTCGGGATGTTCTGCGTGATGATGATGATCGGCGACAGCGCCGCCCTCACTCCGGGAATGAGGTGGAACAGCAGCGCGGCCAGGATGCCGATCGCCACTCCGAGCCCCATTCCCTTAAGGGCCAGACGCAGGGTGAACCACATCTGATCCCACAGCCGGGAGGCGTTCTCCCCCATGTAGGAAGCGATCGTCCAAGGAGAAGGAAGCACGTAAGGCTTCACGTCGAAAGCCATGCAGCTAGCCTGCCATATAAGCAGCAAAGCGAGGAGCGTTCCTCCCGGCACGAACGCCCGGCGAACGTTACCGGCCATCGGGATATTTCTGCAGGAGGCGCGCCATCGAGGCGTTGCCGCTTCCGTCCACCGACAGCTTGATCTGGGACAGGACGGACGGGCTGCCGAGCTCGAACATTTCCGCGTTCATTTTTTTGACGATGTCCAGCAGCGTGTCGAGGTCCCCTTCCATCGTCGTCTCCAGCGGGCCGACCCGGTAAGGAACGCCCGATTCCTTGATGATCTCGATCGCGCGGTCGACGTAAGGAATCACGTCCGTATCCCCTTGCTTCAGCTTCGGCAAAATTTGAATGCTTAACAGAGCTTGCGCCACAGGCTCTTCCTCCTTGTCCATTCTTCGTTATTTTTGCGGCAAAAAGTCGTTCGTGAACATGGCGTCGTAATCGAGGTCGGCCTTGAGAAGTCCGTGCTCCTTCAGGAACTCCGCGTAGCCGGACCAGACCTCCCGCTTCTGCTCGCCCCAACGGGGAGCGTCATCCTGATACTTGTTCGCCAGCCACTCCTGGCTCGCCTTCACGAGTTCCGCATTCAGATCCGGCACGGCCTTCAGCAGGATGTCCGCCGACTCCGCCGGATGCTCGATCGCGTACTCGTAGCCCTCGGACGCTCCTTCGACGAAAGCGCGCACGACGTCCGGCTTGTCGGCAATCATTTTCTCGCTCGTCTCCAGGATCGGCGTGTAATAATCCAGTCTCTTGTCGAAGTCGGCCAAGTACACCATGTTCAGCTCGATGCCCCGCTGCTCGGCCTCGATGCCGGTCCACGCTTGGAAAATCCATTCGAAGTCGATGTCCTTCGTGATCGCCGTGAAGAAGTCGGCCGTTCCCGCGTTGACGAACTTCACCTTGCTTACGTCGGCGCCTTGGTTCTTCATCATCGATCCGATGACGGCCTCTTCCGCGGGGGAGCCCCATCCTCCGTAAGTGCGGCCTTCGAAATCCTTCGGCTCCTTGATCCCCTTCTCCGCCGGGCTGGCGAAGCCCGAGGTGTTGTGCTGGATGATGGCCGCCAGGGACACCAACGGCATGTCCTGCTCGCGCGCCAGAGTCAGACCCTCCTGGGCCCCGACGCCGAAGTCGGCCGCTCCGCTCGCCACCATCGCGTCCGCTCCGCTCTCCGGCGGCTGGACGATCTCGACCTTCAGTCCTCTTTTTTCCCAGAAGCCTTGAGCGGCCGCCACGTACAGCCCCGTATGGTTCGTGTTCGGAGTCCAATCCAGCACGACCTTGACTTCCTCCAGTTCCTTCGACGCGCTTGAGGAAGCGCCGCCTTCATTCGATTCCGCGTTGTTGCCGCAGCCCGCCGCAAGAAGCAGCGCCGTCAGCGACAGCAGGCTTGCCTTGCCGAATTTTCCGTACTTGCTCTTCATCTTTTGTCTCTCCCCTGTTCTCTTCGTCTGAGCAACCAGATGCCTGGCGATCCCGAGCTTCCGCCGACGCCGGCCAGCCGCCCGCCGAACCTCGCACCCGCGCAGACCTACGAACCGACCCTAGCCACAATCCCGTGCCCGTCCGATCGCATCGTTCTCCTAGCCTAGTATCCATTCCGGAAGCAACAAAAAAACGCCCCCCGAAACCGGAGGGCGTCCATGTCATGCAAGGACGATAGGGAGAATCCGCCGCCTTCTTCAAGGCTGACGGCTCTCTCTCACCTTACCGCGCCGCGCGCGGACAATTCGAAGGTACGCATGAGAATGCGAATCCATTCGGATAGGTGCAACTGCCTCCGCTGGAATTATCCAGATCAGGTCTGACGGTCGAAAGCGGATCAGCTTCCCTCTCAGCCAAGTTCCCTCAGCTCCCGCGTAAACGTTCGATATGTTGGTTGTCTCGTTGTTCATCATACTGGGAAAATGCGCCCCGGTCAACCGTCGGAATTCGGAAGCGACTGTCCGGGACGTCTTTGAGTTATAATAAGGAGAGTAGATTCATAGACACGTGCGGCATAAAAAATACGGGAGGAACGAGCATGTGCGGAAGATATACGATAACGGTGACGATTGAGGAGATGCTGGCGCGTTATTTCGCGGAGAACGTCGTTAGCCCCTATCAGCCTCGCTACAACGTGGCTCCGGGACAGCTCGTTCCCGCCGTCATCAACGACGGCAGCCGCAATCGGATCGGCCTGCTTAAGTGGGGGCTGGTTCCTCCCTGGGCGGAGGACGCCAGGATCGGCAACAAGATGATCAACGCCCGCGCGGAGACGATCGAGGAGCGGCCCGCCTTCCGGAACGCTTATCTTAACAAGCGCTGCCTCCTGCCTGCCGACGGCTTCTACGAGTGGCAGCGCTCCGCGGGCGGCAAGAAGCCGATGCGGATTACGCTTAAGGGAGGCGGATTGTTCAGCCTGGCCGGCTTGTACGAGACCTGGGTCTCTCCCGAAGGAGAGAAATGGCACACGTGCACGGTGCTGACGACCGCGCCCAATCGGCTCATGGCCGATATTCACGACAGGATGCCGGTCATCCTGAAGCCGGAGGATGAAGCGCTGTGGCTCGACCGCCGGATTAGGGAGCCGGCACGCCTGAAGCATCTGCTCGTTCCTTACCCGGAGGACGAGATGGCGGCCTACGAGGTGAGCGCCGCCGTCGGCAACGTTCGGAACGACAGTCCCTCTCTGATCGAACGGGTGGCGAGATAAGGCGGTTCCGGGATTCGCCGGAGCCGCCGAACCGGGGCTTGACAGAAGATGGAAGGATACAACATACTAATTAGTATCTGAATATCACATTTTGATAACAGCAAGGAGGCGAAAGGCTTGACCGTACGGGACAAAGTGCTGCAGGCCGCGGAGCGCATCGCGGAGACGAAGCCTTTCGACGCGATTACCTTTGCCGAGGTGGCCGACGCCGCCCAAGTCCATTGGACCGCCGTCCGCAGGCATTTCGGGGGCAAGCGCGAGATGAGGGAATGGCTGAAGGAGAAGCAAGAGGCTCGCGATCCCGCGCTTGCCGACACGAAGACCCGCGTTCTGGAATCGGCGGCTTCCGTGTTCTCGGAATTCGGGTATACGAACGCTTCCCTGGATAAAGTCGCCGAACATGCCGGATTGAGCAAGGGAGCCGTCTATTGGCACTTCTCGTCCAAGCAGGACTTGTTCCTGGCGATGCTTGAAGGCCATTACGAGCGGCAGCTCCGCATGCTTCCCGGCCAGATCGAACGCGTCCTGCAGGCGGAGGAACCGGCGTCCGCGCTTGCCGAATGGCTGGCGTCCCAACTGCTCTGCCTGGAGTCGGGCGAAGCGGACTCGATGCTGTTCATGGAGTTTCTGGTGTCCGGCCGGGACCCGGACATCCGGGAGCGAATGAGCAAGCTGCACCGCGGCTTGCTGAGCCGCGTGGCGGAGCTCTTGCTGGAATTGCAGCGCAGACGGTACCTGGACGACAGTGCGGACCCCTATTCGATAGCGGCGATGTTCGATGCGTTGTTAAAGGGCGTCCTCGTGGAATGGATCCTCGACCCGAGACCGGAGCGGCTGCGTTCGCTGATTCGCACGGTGTCGAGAACGTTGGGGCAGGGCATCGTCGTCAAGCGATAACCGTTCGCTGCGGCGACGGTTCCTTTTTTACTGACAACATACTAATCAGTACGTTAATAACACATTAAAAAGGATTTGATTGGATTAGGAGGTTTAAAAATGGTTGCGATAACGGTTCTGTTGGCGGTCGTGCTGATCTTATCAGGGGCGCTTTACGGGTATGGACGACACAAGGTGCGAATGGCGGAGAAGCGGTACCCGCCTCGGGGAGAATTCGTCGAAGCGGATGGCGTCAAGCTTCATTTTATCCGCAAAGGCGAAGGACGGCCGGTCGTGTTCCTCCATGGCGGCGTTCTGACCGCCGAAGATTACCGGGAGACGATCGACATCGCCGCCCGAAGCGGGTATTGCGGGATCGCCTTCGACCGGCCCGGATACGGATACAGCGAGCGGCCGGACGGCGAGCGCGTCACTCCCGGGAAGCAGGCGATGCTGCTGCGCCGGGCTCTGATCGGGCTGGGAATCGAGAAGCCGATTCTCGTCGCCCATTCGTGGAGCGGCGTTCTCGCGCTAACCTATGCGCTGGAATACCCGGACGATCTGGCCGGGATCGTGACGCTGGGGGCCGGATTCTATCCGCAAGGGTACCCGGCGGAGAAGGGGGACCCGATCTCGACGATCGCTATGGCGCCGGTCCTGGGAGCTTTCCTGCTGCGCACGCTGCTGCCCGTCGTCGGCCCGCTTCTAACGAACGCCGTTCTGCGGGAAACGTTCAAACCCGAGCCCGTGCCCGAATCGTACCGGCAAGCAACGCTCGCCTACTGGCTGCGTCCGTCGCAGTTCAGAGTCAACCGGGAAGACGTGCTGGCGTTCGTTCCTGCCGCCAAAGCAGCGATGGGGAGGTACAAGCGGATCCGAACGCCGCTTGTCATCGTCGTCGGCGGCGAGGATCCGTTCCCGACCAAAGAGCACAGCTATCGATTGCACCGCGAGATCCCGGACTCGGATTTGATCGTATTGCCGCATGCAGCCCACATGATCCCGCAAAATCACCCGGGGGACGTGATGAACGCCGTAAGGGCGTTATCCGGCGGATCGGCCGGCGAGCTCAGCGCAAAAGAAGATGCCGAGCCGATTCGGCATCTTCCTTAACGCGTCGCTTTAAGCTTCCCTAAGAAACGCCGTCTTCATCGAGTTAATCCCTAAAGTCTCTAACGGAACATGGCCCACAGCTTGATCAGATGCAGCGTGTTTTTGGGGTCGATTTTCTGCGCGAGCACAAAAGAGACGATCTGCTCCTCCTGAACGTCCGTCAGCGGCTCGTTCAGAATCTTCGCCGCCGACTTGACCCATCTGCGAACCTTCAATCGATCCTGCAGATCGTATTTGTTCGCTCCGTCCAGCAACTGTTTGATTTTTTCCTTGGTTGTCGGGTTTTTCATCTTGAACTTGACGCGTTCCACCAAATCCGGCCGGATGCCGAATTTCTGCCAGCTCATTCGAAACTCACTTCCTCTCGGCGATGTCTTGACTATCCTATGCCGTTTCTGGATGCGTGAGACCCTATAAACCCTTGACTTCCATGAGCCGCTTGTCTTGTTCGGCTTAACTCGTTAATCCAACGGTTCCCCTTGCAGAGTCGCCTCTCTTCGCAGATATTCCCTTAATCCTTCATAAGCGGGAGACGTCCAGAACTCCGGCAGGGCCGTCAGTTCCGCCGCGTCGTCCCGCGCCTGCTCCAGCACCGCGAAGTCCTCGATCAGATTCGCTATCCGGAATTCGGGGACTCCGCTCTGCTTCGTGCCGAAGAACTCTCCGGGACCGCGCAGCTCCAGATCCCGCCTCGCGATCTCGAAGCCGTCGTCCGTGTCCGTCATCGCCTTCATCCGCTCTTGGCCGTTCTCCGACTTCGGATTGGCGATCAGGACGCAGTAGGATTGGAATTCGCTTCGTCCGACCCGCCCTCTTAGCTGGTGAAGCTGGGACAGGCCGAAGCGGTCCGCGTCCATCACGATCATCAGCGTCGCGTTCGGCACGTCGACCCCGACCTCGATAACCGTCGTCGAGACGAGCACGTTCGTCTCCTTGGCGGCGAAGTCGGCCATCGCCTGCTCCTTCTCGGCGGCGGACATTCGTCCGTGCAGGAGGCCGATCGCAAGCTCGGGCAGCGCCAGCTTTAATTGTACGTGCAGATCGATCGCGTTCTGGACGTCCAGCTTCTCCGATTCCTCGATCAGCGGACAGATGAAGAACGTCTGATGGCCGAGCTCCGCCTCCCGGCGGATGAAGCCCAGCACCCGGTCCATCATCTCGTGCTTCACCCAGTACGTCTTGATCGGAAGTCTTCCCTTCGGCCGCTCCTTGATCGTAGAGACGTCCATATCTCCGAAGACGGTGATGGCTAGCGTCCGAGGAATCGGGGTCGCCGTCATCGAGAGCACGTCGGGGTTCAGCCCCTTGCGCCGCAGAACGCTTCTTTGGTTGACGCCGAAGCGATGCTGCTCGTCCGTCACGACAAGGCCCAGCTTCCGGAAATAGACGTCGTCCTGGATGAGGGCATGGGTGCCGATCAGAATATCGACAATCCCCATCTCCAGGCTGGCTAGAATGTCCCGGCGCTTGCGGTCCGTCGCGCTCCCCGTCAAGAGCGCCACTTGGATGCCGTAAGGCTCGAACAGCTTGGACAGGGAACGGTAATGCTGCTCCGCCAGAATCTCCGTCGGCACCATCAAGGCTCCTTGATAGCCGGCCCGGACGGAGGCATAGAGCGCCACGGCCGAGACGACCGTCTTCCCGGAGCCTACGTCCCCTTGCAGCAGCCGATTCATCGCGTAAGGACGCTTCATGTCGGACGTGATCTCGTTGATGACCTGCTTCTGGGAATCGGTCAGCTCGAAGGGCAGCGCCGACGCGAACGCCCGGATCTCCTCGCTCTTGATCGGATGGGCGATGCCGTCCGGCTGCTTGCGGTTCGCCGCCCGGTAAGCCTGAAGCTTGAGCTCGAACAGGAACAGCTCCTCGTAAACCATCCTTCGGCGGGCTTCCTGCCCCTCCCGCGAATTCTCCGGCCGATGGATCCGCGCGACCGCCTCCCGCCTCGGAATGAGCTCATGCCGATGAACGATCTCCGCCGGCAGAATCTCGGGGATCATCGCGCCGTATTGATTCAGCGCTTCGTCGATCTTCTTGCGGATCCAAGGCTGCGTGATGCCGCCCCCGACGGAATAGACCGGTTGAAGCGTTCCCGACTTGGCGGCTCCGCGATCGGGGAACTCCGATTCGGCCACCGTGATCTGGCGTCTTCTCTGGTCCCACTTACCCGTCAAGATGATCTCCCGGCCGACCGTCAGCTGATCCTTTAGGAATGCCCGGTTGAACCAAACCGCCGTCACGAGAAGCCCTTCTACCGTAACCCTGCACATCAGCCGGGCCGTCCGGCCGTAGCGCTGCAGCGTCGGATGGGCGGCGACGACGGCCTGAACCGTTATTTTCTCCCCGTCCTTCACCTCTCCGAACTCTCTAAGGCGATAGTCCTCGTAACGGAACGGATAATACTCCATTAAGTCTCCGATCGTAAAAACACCCAAGGCGTGAAGCTCCCCGGATTTCTGGGTGCTCACGCCTCGAAGCTTCTCGACGGGAATAGCGAATAAGTCCAAACTCATTGCAACCAACCTCATTCGAGCGAAGCTCTCCGCGACGTTCGGCCTGCCGAAACGTTTGGCGCGGAGGCGCCGCCAATCCTCCGGCTCTCCCGAATTATTCGGTAACGGCCGGGCTCATGAAAATACCGACGGTGCCCGGACCGGCATGCGTGCCGATGACGGGACCGATCGCCGACTGCAAGTAATTCCGGATCGGGAACCGCTCCTTCAGAAGGGCGATCAGCTCTTCCGCCATCTCCGTTCTGCCGGGCGTCACCACGACGTTGAGATCGACGGGACCGCCCGCGAAGTCGGCCTCCAGCAGCTCGACGATTCGGGCGAACGCTCTTTTCTGGCCTCTCGCCTTGTCGAGCGCGTTCACGTACCCTTCGGAATCGATCGTCAGAATCGGCTTGATGTTGAGGAGCGATCCGAACAGGGCCGAGGCCCGTCCGATTCGCCCGCCTTTATGAAGGTACTCGAGCGTATCTACCAGGAAGTAGAGCTTCGTCGATTCCTTAAGGCGCGTTACGGCCTCGATGATCTCCTCTCTGGAGGCGCCTTGCTCCGCCAGCTCGGCGGCCTTGACGACCAGCATGCCGTAGCCGTAGGAAGCCGACTTCGAATCGATGACGGTAACCGGCGATTCATCCTCGAGCATCGACCTCGCTAGCAAAGCCGATTGATAGGTTCCGCTTAAGGCGGAGGACAGATTAATCGAAATCACTTGCTTCCCCTCGGCGATCAATCGTTCGAACACGGCCAGAAAATCGGCCGGCGACGGCTGGGACGACTTGGGCAGCCCTTGAAAGCTCTGAAGCTTCTCATAGAATTCGACGGGCTGCAGATTGACGTTATCCAAGTAGGCCTCATCGCCGAAGTGCACCGTCAGGGGAATCATTTCGATTCCAAGCCTTTCCCTTACCTCGCGGGGAATATCCGACGTGCTGTCCGTTACCAGAGCGATTGCTCCCATTCCCATTCCTCCGTAAACAGGTATCTTCATTGACGCGATCAAACGCTCTCGACCATGAACCAATACGGGTACAAAGGCTGTCCGCCGTCATGGACTTCGACCTCGGCATCCGGATAATTCTGATCGATCCAAGCCAGCAGCGTCTCCGTGTAATCGGAATCCGCTCCCTCGCCCGTCAGGATCGTGAGCACTTCGTCGCCTTCGGTCAGCATCTTGGCCAGCAAGAGGCGCGCGGCCTCGATCAAGCTGTCGTCCGAAGCGACGATAGTCTTGTTCAGAATGCCGATATACTGGCCTCCCTGAATGTCGATACCGTCCATTCTCGTATCCCGCACGGCCTTCGTCAGCTGCCCGGTCGCCACCTTCTCGATCGCTTTTAGCATTCGGCCGGTATTGGCCTCAAGCGTGTCTTCCTCGCGGAAAGCAAGCAGAGCCGCCATCCCTTGGGGGACGCTAGTCGTCGGGATGACCGTAACCGGCTTCTCCGACAGCTCCGCGGCTTGCTTGGCCGCCAGCTGAACGTTGGAGTTGTTCGGCAGAATGTAGATATGTTCGACGGCGAGCGAAGCGATCGCCTGCACGAGATCCTCCGTGCTCGGGTTCATGCTCTGGCCGCCGGAAATAACCGAATCGACTCCAAGGCTTCGCAGCAGCTGCTCGTTGCCCTTGCCCGTGCTGACGGCCACGATACCGAAAGGAGCCATCTCGAAGGCAAGCGGGTGCGCCGCGCTCTGAACGGCGACGGCCGCCTGGCCGGCTTCCGCCTCCGCCAGCTTGGAGATGGCTTCCGGCGGATAGCCCGACGCCGCCTCGAAGCCGATCGACTCGTTCTCGTAGGAGGTCGGAAGTCTGGCGATCCGCTCCCCCTTGTCCTCGCTCTCGAGCAGCTCGCGATGCTGGTCCTGCATGTTGAGGATGTGAATCGACGACAGCTCGCCGTAGAGCAGCGCGGCGTTTAGAACGTCGCCCGGACGCCGGGAATGCACGTGAACCTTAACGATATCCCCGTCGTCGATCAGGATGATGGAATCCCCGTCCTTCTCCAGCGTCTTGCGGAAGGACGCTTCCGGGAACGGAGTCCTTCTGGCGACGGCATCCCGATTAATGAAAAACTCCATGTCGTAAGGAAATTGAATGGATTCCGTCCTGATTCTCGATTGGGCGGAGCCCGGTGCCGCTTCGTGCCGTGCCGGCGCGATCGAGACCGCGGGAGCCGCTGCGGTCGCGCCGGCGGCGGCGAAGCCGGCTCCCGCGCGACCTTCCAAATACTCCAGGAATCCTTCGTACAGGTAGACGAGCCCCTGCCCGCCGGAGTCCACGACGCCGACCTGCTTCAGAACGGGCAGCATGTCGGGCGTTCGCGCGAGCGTCTCCGAAGCCTTGAAGACGACCTCTTGCATCCATTCCGTAAGGTCGGCCGTACGGCGCGAAACGGCAAGCCCGTGCTTGGCCGCTTCGCGCGCCACTGTCAGAATCGTCCCCTCGACGGGCTTCACGACCGATTTGTAAGCGGTGTCAACTCCTTGTTGCAGGGCGGCGGCGAACGCGGACGCGCCTATCTCTTGCTGCCCGGAGACGGCGCGCGAGAAGCCCCGGAAGAGCTGGGATAGAATAACGCCGGAATTGCCGCGCGCTCCCATCAGCAGTCCCTTGGCCAGAACTTCGGCCGCCCGGCCGACCTCGGCGGACGGCTTGCCGCGAAGCTCGTTCGCTCCCGCCGTCATCGTCATATTCATATTCGTTCCCGTGTCTCCATCCGGAACCGGGAATACGTTCAATTCGTTAACTCGATCCGCATGGGCCGACAGCCTCTCGGCTCCGGCCAGAATCATGGCGGACCATTCCGTTCCGTTCAAGCTGCGTTTGTTCAAATGCCTATTCTCCTCCCGAAGGTACGATCGGTCGTTCTCATGCTGTCTTGATGCATCCGGTCGTTGCCTATTGAGACACTCGTACGCCTTGAACATAGACGTTGACGGAATCGACGCGAAGCCCGACAATCTCATCGAGTACGTATTTAACTTTAGTTTGAATGTTATGCGCTACTTCGGAGATCTTCGTTCCATAGCTTACGATAACGAAGAGGTCCAAGTGAATCTGCTCCCCCGTGCGCCGGACTTCGACGCCGCGCGACAAATTCTCTCTTCCGAGCAGCTCGGCGATGCCGTCCTTAAGCTGCTTGCGGGAAGCCATTCCAACCAGTCCAAAACAATCCATCGCAGCCGATCCCGCTATGACGGCGAGCACCTGATCTGCTATATCAATCTTACCGTTCTCGGTCGCCATCTGCATGGGCACGGAATCCACTCCTTTATGCTGGTATTATGGACCATATCCTATTGTACTATAAAAATTGTTCGAGATGAAGCCGAAAACACAGATTGCAACGCCCCTGCCCGTATGATATGATAATGAAAGTGTCTGCAAGGTCTTGGTAGGGAGGTGGATTTAATGGCTCGCAAATGTTACATTACGGGGAAGAAGCCTAGCTCCGGTAACAACGTATCTCACGCTAACAACCATAACAAGCGTTCTTGGGGAGTCAACGTGCAAAAAGTGCGCATTCTGGTGAACGGTAAGCCGAAACGCGTTTACGTAAGCACCCGCGCCCTGAAATCCGGCAAAGTGACCCGCGTTTAATTCCACTTTACGGCGATTTCCAAGCGAAATGACTAGGGATATGCATTGATACCTATAACAAAAAGCACCTGGAGCTCCAGGTGCTTTTTGTTGTGGCGCTGGCCGCCGTATGCTTGCAAGCGTCTCCCGGCCAAGCCGGAGCCTCCGGGAACCGCGGGTTCCAAGGAGGCGTTAGTTCTTCTGGAACGTGTTCAGGATTGCTTTGACGAACCCGCCCAGAAATTTCGGCAGCTTGATGGTATAGAACTTCATCCTCCACCCTCCTCCGGACTTAGAGCGTCCCCGCAGCTGAACGCACGAACGCGCCGATTCGGTGACACGCGTTGTTGATATAATGTATGCGGGTACGCGGTTGTCCTAGTCCGGACAGAATAAGAGAATTTTCACGCCTTGGCCGAGTTCTTCAAAGTCGAAATCGCGGACGCCCGGTCGTTATTCCCGTAAATATAATTGCCAGCGACGAGAGCGTTGGCTCCGGCTTGCGCGACCAGGGCGGCCGTCTCTCCGTTGATGCCTCCGTCCACCTCGATGTGGACGCCGTGAAGCCCTTTGGCGTCCAAACGGCCGCGCAGATCGCGGATCTTCGGAAGCATGGCCGGAATGAACGATTGGCCTCCGAAGCCGGGATTGACCGTCATGATCAGCGCCAGATCGATGTCTTCGAGAATATGATCCAGCACGGACAGCGGAGTATGCGGATTAAGAGCCACGCCGGCCTTCAGTCCGAGCTCGCGAATCGCATGGATGGTCCGGTGAAGATGCAGGCACGCTTCGGCATGAACCGTAATCCGATCCGCTCCGGCCTTCTTTAAGTCCTCGAACAACCGTTCCGGCGTATTCACCATCAGATGCACGTCGAAGGGCAGGCTCGTATAGGAGCGGATTGCGCCGACGACCGGCGGTCCGAACGTCAGGTTCGGCACGAATTGGCCGTCCATGATATCGATATGAATCCAGTCCGCGCCGCAGCGCTCCGCTTCGCGGACGTCCTCGCCGAGCTTGGCGAAGTCGGCCGACAGGATAGAAGGTGCTATGATCGTCATTCCTTTAATACCTCCGTCTGTTCTCTCTCCATTCCGCCATGAAGCCGGCGTAATGCTCGTACCGGCTCTTGGCGACGCTCCCTTGCTCCAAGGCTTCCTTCACCGCGCAGCCGGGCTCGTGGATATGCGTGCAGCCCCTGAACTTGCACCCGCCCGCCAGCTCGGCGAACTCGCGGAAGCAGGACCCGATCTCTTCGATGCCGAGCTCCGCGAAGTCCAGCTGGCTGAAGCCGGGCGTGTCGGCGACATGGCCGCCGTCCGCAAGACGAATCAGCTCGACGTGCCGGGTCGTATGCTTCCCCCGCCCCAGCTTCTCGCTGATCTCGTTCGTTTCGAGCGTAAGACCCGGAACGAGAGCGTTGACGAGCGAAGACTTGCCGACGCCCGATTGCCCCGCGAAGACGCCGACGCGGCCGGCGAGACGCTCCTTCAGCGCATCAATTCCGTCGCCCCTCTTGGAGCTGACGCTCAAAGTCTCGTAGCCGATGGATGCGTAGAGATCCCGGGCGGCTTCGACATCCGCCCGAATGCGCGCGTTCTCCTCGGAGGCTTCCATCGCGTCGAGCTTCGTGAAGACGATCAGCGCGTCGAGACCCGCATGCTCGATATGGACGAGAAACTTATCCAGCAGCTGGAGGTTCAGCTCCGGGCGAATGACCGAGAACACGAGCACGGCCAAGTCGACGTTCGAGACCGGCGGCCGGATCAGCTCCGTGCTTCGGGGAAGCAGCTCCTCGATCGCCCCTTCCCCGTTCTCCGTCTCGCTGAAGACGACCCGATCCCCGACGAGCGGGGATTGCCCGCGCTTCTTGAAGATGCCTCTCGCGCGGCATTGAACCGATTGCCCCGTCTCGTTCTCCACGTAATAATACCCGCTTAGCGCCTTGTAGATAATCCCTTGGGGCATAAACCTACTCCCTAATCCTGTGTATTGTCCGCATCCGTCTCTCCGGTCCCTTGTTCCGTTCCGTCCGGCGTTCCCGTATCGGTTCCGTCAGGAGGATTCGAAGGCTCCTCGGTCGCCGGATCGATCGTTGCCGGAATGTCCTCGTATGGGACAGGAACCTCATAGACTTTCTCTCCGTCGCGAAGGACCGTGATGCTGCCGCTGGTGTTCGGAGCGAGCACGAGCGTTATGCGATAAGTCGTCGGGGATTGGATCTTCTCTTTTTTCCGCTCGATGTCTTCTCCCCTGGCATCCGTCACGAGAATTTGAACGGTGCTCGTCTGGCCTTCGACCGTCGGCGGCACCGTCACGTCCACCGGTCTCTCCTTCGCTTCCGCCGGATAGCCGCTGGCGATCCAGATCTTCACATCCGTGCCGGCGGTCACCATCTCGTTCTTCTCGGCCGGGAATTGCTTAAACACCAGATCCTTGGTGGCCGTGTAGCTCGCTTCGTAAAAAATGTTGTTGTTCGAGAGGTTCAGGTCGTTCTCTTTCAGCTTGGCTTTCGCCTCGTCCAGGGTCAACCCGGTCAGATCCGGCATCGGGAACTCTTCGAGCCCTTCGCTGACGGTCAGCTTGATCGTATCCTTATCCGGATCGAAGTTTGCTCCGGCGGCTGGCTCCTGCTTCAGGACGGTTCCCGCCTCGCTCTCGTCGTTGACCGTCTCCTGCTCGATCCGATCCTCGGTTACTCCGAGCGCCTTCAGCTCCTCGACAACGTCGTCATAGCTCTTGCCCGTCAGCGTCGGCATCGGCGACAGCTCGGGCCCCGAGCTTACGTACAGGGTGATCGTCGCGCCTTCCTTCACCTTCATGTCCTGCTTGTCCTGACGGGTCACGTTCCCGGCTTCGATCTCGTCGCTCGGCTCTTCCGGCGGAGGATCCACGACGTTAAGCCCCGCTTCCAGCATGATGGCTTTCGCTTCGGCGAACGGCTTATCGACGACCAGCGGAATGTCCACGTCCTTCGGGCTAAGCGTTCCCTTAAGAGCGAAAATAGCCCAGACCAGGATGCCGATCAGAATGACGGCGATGACCCCGAATACCGTCGGCCCGACCCACCTGCGCTTCGGTTCTTCCTCTTCGTCCCACTTCTCTTCCTTTTTGACGATCGTCTCTTCCCCGGACATCCGCATATCCGGCTTGAGGGCGGGAATGACGCGTGTTTGCTCGCCATCCTCCTCCTCTAGCAGTTCGCTGGGGAATTGGACCGGAGGCTCGTGAAGCCGCTGCGGCGAGAGGCAAGTCTCCAGATCCTGCAGCATCTGCTTCGCGGATTGATACCTCTCCTGCGGATTTTTGCGCATTGCCCGGAGAATGATGTTCTCGACGCTCTGCGGGATGTGCGGATTCACCAGCTTCGGGCGCTCGAACGACTCCTGGAGATGCTTGAGCGCGACGCTGATCGGGCTCTCCCCGAGGAAGGGAAGGCGTCCCGTCAGCATCTGGTACAGGACGATCCCGAGCGAATAAATGTCGGACTTCTCCCCGGTGCTGATCCCTTTGGCATGCTCGGGAGAGAAATAATGGACGGAACCGAGCACGGAGCCGGTCTGGGTAATCGTCGACGTCGTTACCGCGCGAGCGATCCCGAAGTCCGTCACCTTTACCCGGCCGTTTTTGCCGATGAGGATGTTATGCGGCTTAATGTCGCGATGGATGATTTGATTATGATGGGCATGATCCAGCGCGTCCGCGATTTGGGCGGTGATGCGCACGGCTTCCTCGACCTGCAGAGGAGCCCTATCGCGAATGATTTCGTTCAGGTTGTGGCCGTCGATGAACTCCATGATGATATAATGGGTGTCGTCTTCCTGGCCGACGTCATAGATGCTGACGATATTCGGATGGGACAGGGAAGCCGCGGCTTGCGCCTCGCGGCGAAACCGGCGCACGAAATCCTCGTCATGCATGAATTGCTGCCGCAGCACCTTGACGGCGACGAATCGGTTCAGCAGAATATCCCGCGCTTTATAAACGAGAGCCATTCCGCCTCCGCCGACGCGATCCAGCAGCTCATACCGACCTCCGAGCGTATGTCCGATCATGCCTTACCTCCTCCGGCGACGCCATCGTTCCTCTCGTGTTCGACAAGCACGACGGTGACGTTGTCGTCTCCTCCGGCCAGCAAAGCGAGCGCGATCAATCGCTCCGCTTTCTGTTCCAGAGTCGCATTCGTTTCTCCTAAGGTGTCTTTGATGAGATGGTCCTCGACCAAGGTGCTGAGTCCGTCGCTGCAGAGAAGCAGAAGGTCCCCGGGCAGCCAATCGAACCTTATGATGTCGACTTCGACCTCGCGGTCGGTTCCGAGCGCTCTCATCAGCACGTTGCGCCGAGGATGATTGGCCGCCTCTTCGGGGCTAAGCTGGCCCGACTTGGTCAGCTCGTGGACGAGAGTATGGTCTTCCGTCAATTGAAGGAGCTCTTCGTCGCGCAAGCGGTAGACGCGGCTGTCCCCGATATGACCGATAAGGCCCGCATCCCCGTTCAGCAGCGCCAAGACGATCGTCGTCCCCATGTTGGAATACTGATCGTTGCCCGACGCGGCTTCGTAGACGACCGAATTCGCCCTTCGGATCAGCTCCTTCAGGCGATCTTCGGCCGCTTCGGACTCGATGGCGTCCTGCCAGGACTTCAGGGAGGAGACGACGCTCTCGACGGTCAAGCCGCTCGCGATCTCCCCCGCCTTATGTCCGCCCATCCCGTCGGCCACGACGGCCGCGACCAGTCCGAGTTCGATCCGGTCCACCCAAGCGCTGTCTTCGTTCACTTGCCTGACTCTTCCCACATGACTCCGCATTGCCGTGTTCACAACATCACCTCGTCTGAGCCTCTTTCTCCTTCTTTTCCTTCTCCTCCGTATACTTCGCGCGAAGCTGTCCGCAGGCCGCCGCGATATCGTGGCCCTGCTCCCGGCGAATCGTCGCGTTGATCTTCTTGCGCTCCAGGATGCGCTGGAATTCGAAGATATCGTCGCGGGGAGTCCGAACGTAATTCCTCTCCGGCACGTAGTTGACCGGGATGAGATTGACGTGGCAGAGCATTCCCTGAAGCAGATCGCCCAGCTCTTCCGCGTGCTCCGGACGGTCGTTCACGCCGCCGATGAGCGCGTATTCGAACGTCAGGCGCCGGCCCGTCTTCTCGATATAGTACTTGCACGCGTCCATCACTTCGTTGAAGCGGAAGCGGCGGTTGACCGGCATCAGCTTCGAGCGCAGCTCGTCGTTCGGCGCATGGATCGAGATCGCGAGGCTGATCTGGGTGTTCTCGTCCGCGAAGCGGTAGATGTTCGGCACGATGCCGCTCGTGGATACCGTAATGTGGCGTTGGCCGATATTAAGGCCCTTGGGATGCGTCATGAGCCGCAGGAACGTCATCATGTTGTCGTAGTTCTCGAAGGGTTCGCCGGAGCCCATGATGACGATGCTCGAGACCCGCTCGCCTTCCGCGTCGAGAAGACGCTGCGATTGCACGACCTGGGCGACGATCTCTCCGGCCGTCAGGTTGCGCTTCAGGCCGCCGAGCGTGGACGCGCAGAACGTGCAGCCGATCCGGCAGCCGACCTGGGTCGTCACGCACACGCTGTTGCCGTAATTATGCCGCATGAGGACCGTCTCGATCGCGTGGTCGTCGTGCAGGCCGAAGAGGAACTTGACCGTTCCGTCCTTCGACTGGAACTTCGTGATCTCCTTCAGCGTCACGAAAGCGAACGCCTCGTTAAGCTTATCGCGCAGCGGCTTCGGGAGGTTCGTCATCTCCTCGAATGAGCCGACCCTCTTCACATAAAGCCAATCGAAGATCTGTCCGGCGCGGAATTGCGCCTCTCCCTGCTCCTTGACCCACTCCTGGAGCTGTTCAAGCGAATAATCGTAAATAAAAGGTTTGTCAGGCTTGTAGTTTAATTTGCTGTCCAAACCCTTCAGTTCTTGTTTGTCCATATGTGTCACCACCGTTCGATCTATTTTATCACAAACGCCCTTCCGGCAGAAGATTGAAGCCCGGAAGCCATAAACCCAGGCGGGGCGCGGGTTCCAGGCCCCTATTCCAACCGCTTCAGCTTGGCGATGAAGAAGCCGTCGCTTCCGAATTGATGCGGCAGCAGCTGGACCATTCCCGCGAACGTCTCCGGCAGCGCCTGCCCCTTCTTCAAGGCTTGTACGATCTCCTCCGGCCAATTCGCGTCCAGCATATAGTTCGGATGCTTCTCCAGAAATCGGAGGACCGCCTCCTCGTTCTCTTCGCGGGCGATCGTGCAAGTGCTGTATACGAGCGTGCCGCCCGGACGCACCAAGCCGTGCACCCGCTCCAGAAGCTCCGCCTGCAGCGAGGCCAAGCTCGCGATGTCCTCCTCGCTCTTGTTCCACTTGATCTCCGGCTTGCGCCGGATCACGCCGAAGCCCGAGCAAGGGGCGTCGAGCAGCACGACGTCCATCGAAGCCGCCGGCAGCTTCCCGGCGAGCTCCGCGGCATCCCCGACCGTCGTCCGCACGCAGCTTAGCCCGAGGCGTTCCGCCTGCTGGGCGATCAGCTGCTCCTTGTGAGGATGAACGTCGTTGGCGAGCACTTCGCCCTCGTTCCCCATCAGCTCCGCCAGATGGGTCGTCTTCCCTCCCGGAGCCGCGCAGCAGTCGAGCACCCTCATGCCCGGCTTCGGATCTGCCACGGCGGCGACCAGCATCGAGCTCTCGTCCTGAACGGTCAGCCGTCCTTCGCGGTACCAGTCGGTCGCCGCCAGGCTCCCGGCGCGTGAAGCGACGATGCCGCCGGGCGCAAGCTTCGATGGCTGCGCGTAAATATCCCGCTCCCTCATCTCCTCCAGCAGCGCTTCGCGGCTGATCCGAAGCGGATTGACCCGCGCCGAGCCGTGCGGAGGCTCGTTGCCCGCCTCGCACATCGCTTCCGCCGCTTCCGGCCCGAAGGCGTTCATCCATCTTCTTACGAGCCACTCCGGATGGCTATGCTCCAGGGCGATTCGTTCCGCTTCCGGCAGCCCGGCCGGCAAAGCCGGCGTCAACCCTTCGCGGAGCAGGCCGCGCAGAACGCCGTTCACGAGACCCGCGATGCCCGCGTGGCCTCTCTTCTTCGCGATCCGGACCGCCTCGTCCGTCACCGCGTGGGCGGGGACCCGATCCAGCCACCGGAGCTGATAATAGCTTAGGCGCAGCAGGCTCCGCACCCAAGGCTCCACCTTGTTCGGCCAGCCCTTGACCCGGCCCTTCAGCACGAAGTCGATCGTGTTCAGCCGCTGAATGGTTCCGTAGACGATCTCCGTCGCCAGCGCGGTATCCTGGCGGGACAGGGACGCCTCCGACAGCACCCGGTTCAGCTCCAGTCCGCTGTACGCCCCGTGCTGATCCACTTTGAGCAGCACGTTCAACGCGGCCTCGCGGGGACCGCCGGGCGTCTTTCTCGCGACTCCCGATTTATTCGAAGTCGGGTTTTTACCAATGCTCATTCCGTTACACGCTCCGATTGCGGCAAGCCCTCGGCTTGCTTCTTTTCCCCACTTACCAGTATGGCCAGAGCAGTCGTTCTCTCCTCCAACGCAAAGCTTCTCCGGCATCCGATCGCTCCCGGAGAAGCTTTGCGTTGACGATAACCAGGATGGGTCCTCGAATTCTTAAATTATCGCATAACGCAAAATACGGCGCTCGGCTAACCGAGCACCGTACCCGGGGCAAGCCTTGCCCCCCTCGCATAGTCCGCGGCCGGCAACGCCTTCTTGCCCGCCGGCTGCACCTGAGTCAACACGATGCTTCCGTCGCCGGTCCGAACGCGGATGCCGAACGACCCGGTCTCCAGCACCGTCCCCGGCGCCGCTTGCTTCCACTCCGCGGTCAGCTTGCGGTCGGCCTCCTCCGGCACGCGGCAGCCCCATACCTTGAACACTTCCCCGTTCAAGTAAGTGAAACCGCCGGCCATCGGATACAAGCCCCGCGTCCGATTGAACAGCGCCCTGGCGTCCTGCTCCCAATGGAGCCTCTCGTCGTCCCGGGTCAGGTTGGAAGCGAACGTCGCGAGCGATTCGTCCTGCACCTCGCGCGGGGCCGTTCCCGCTTCCAGGCTCGGAAGCCACTCCAGCAACAACTTCGCCCCGGCTACGCTCAGCTTCTCGAACATCGTGCCGGACGTATCCTCGTCTTCGATCGGAACGGCCACGCGGGCGATCATGTCTCCCGTATCCAGGCCCGCCGCCATAAACATCAGGGTGACTCCGGTCTCGCTCTCTCCGTTGATGATCGAACGCTGGATCGGCGCCCCGCCCCGATAGCGCGGAAGCAAGGAGCCGTGCACGTTCACGCAGCCCAAAGGCGGCACGTCCAGCAGAGACTTCGGCAGAATCTGGCCGTACGCGGCCGTGACGATCAGGTCGGGCCGAAGAGCCGCCACGGCTTCCACCGCTTCCGGCGCTCTCATGCGCTCGGGCTGAAGCACCGGCAAACCGTGCTCCTGCGCGACGACCTTCACCGGCGGCGGCGTCAGCTCGCGCTTCCGCCCCTTCGGACGGTCGGGCTGGGTGACGACTCCGACGACGTCGAATCCGCCTTCCAGGAGCGCGTTCAGGGATGGAACGGCGAATTCCGGCGTTCCCATAAATACGATTCTCATCTTATTCCCCGCCTTGCTCCGGAACCGCCTTCCGCTCGTACACCGATTCCGCGAGGTCGATGAACAGAACGCCGTTCAGATGATCCACCTCGTGCTGGAAAGCGCGGGCGAGAAGGTCGGAGCCCGTGTACTCGACGGGATTGCCGTGCCGATCCTGGCCGCGAACCGTTACCCGCAGCGCGCGGCGGACGTCTCCTTGCAGGCCGGGAATGCTGAGGCAGCCTTCCGGACCGAATTGCTCGCCTTCCTTGGAGACGATCTCCGGATTCACGAGCTCGATCAGCCCGTGCTCTTCGTCCGCGTCCACCACGATCACCCGCTTCGAGATGCCGACTTGCGGCGCGGCGAGTCCGACGCCGTCCGCGTCGTACATCGTATCCGCCATATCGTCGAGCAGCTTGTGGAGGTTGGCGTTGAACTTCGTCACTTCCTTCGCCGGCTCCCGCAGAACGTCATCCGGGTGCTTCACTATAAGACGAATGGACATGCAATCATCATTCCTTTATCCAAAGTTGCGCAAAAATAAAGATAGCGCCGATCTATAACATCATCTGAGGATCGACGTCCACGCTCGCGGTCACGCCGGAGCGCTTCATCGCGTCGGCAAGCTCCCGCAGAACCGCGGACGTCCAGCCGATCGCGTCGACTTCTCCCCGATATTTTACCATACATTGATACCGGTAGCGATCCTTAAGCCTCGGAATCGGCGAAGGAACCGGCCCGAGCACCTCCAGCGACAATCCCGTTCCGCTTGCCACCGTCTGCCGCACGCCCTCCGCTTCCGCCTTGGCGCGAAGCTTCGACGCGAACGATTCTCCCAGAGTATGCAGAACGGGAACCTGTTCGTGAGAGAGCGTTAGCGTGATCAGACGCCCGAACGGAGGGTACCCGAGGACGCGCCGGTGCCTGAGCTCCTGCTCGGTGAAGCCGGCATAATCGTGATGCTCCACCGTGGCGATGCACGGGTGCTCCGGCTCGTAAGTCTGGATAATGACTTCCCCGGGAAGCTCGTGGCGTCCCGCCCGTCCCGCTACCTGCGTGAGCAGCTGGAACGTTCTCTCCGGGGACCGGAAGTCCGGCAGCTTCAGCGCCGAATCCGCGGCCAGCACCCCTACCAGCGTAACATGGGGAAAATCGAGCCCCTTGGCCACCATCTGAGTGCCCAAGAGGACGTCGGCTTTGCGTTCGCGGAATTGGGTCAGCCACTTCTCGTGGGAGCCCTTCTCCGTCGTCGTATCGACGTCCATCCGGATGACCCGGATGCCGGGGAACGTCTGCGCGAGCGCTTCCTCCACCTTCTGCGTTCCCGTTCCGAAGAAGCGAATATGCGGGCTCTGGCAGGACGGACAAACCTCCGGCTCCCGCTCCGCGTAGCCGCAGTAATGGCAGCGCAGGTTCTGGGAGCCGCGATGGTAGGTGAGCGCGATGTCGCAATGGGGGCACGAAGCCGTATAGCCGCACGAGCGGCACATGACGAAGGTCGAATAGCCCCTTCGGTTGAGAAGCAGCACCATCTGCTCCTGCCGTTCCAGCCTCTCTTCGATCGCTTGGGCCAACGCGCGGCTGAACATCGCCCGGTTGCCGAGCTTCAGCTCCTCGCGCATATCGACGATGCTCACCTTGGGAAGCGGCCGGGCCGCCACGCGCTCCGGCAAGGGCACATAGACCGGTTGCCAGGCGCGGCCGGCCGCGGTGTCCTTGTCGTAAGGACCGACGGCGGCCGAATAGGTCTCCAGCGAAGGAGTCGCGGAGCCTAGAACGACGGCCGCGCCGTGCAGGCGAGCCCGCTCGGCGGCGACATCCCTGGCATGGTATTTCGGGCTCTCTTCCTGCTTATAGGTCGTCTCGTGCTCTTCGTCGATGACGATCAGCCCGATCCGGCCGAACGGAGCGAAGATCGCCGAACGGGCTCCGACGACGACCTGCGCGCGTCCTTCCCGGATTTTGCGCCATTCGTCGTATCGCTCCCCGTTCGAGAGCCGGCTGTGCATGACGGCGACTCTCTCGCCGAATCTTCCTTTAAATCGCTCGACCATCTGCGGAGTAAGCGCGATTTCCGGAACGAGCACGATCGCTTCCTTCCCCATCGCCAAGCAGGTCTGTATCGATTGAAGATAAATTTCCGTCTTGCCGCTGCCGGTTACGCCGTGAAGCAAGAACACTTCGCTGCGTTCCTCTTGAATGGCCTTCGCGATAGGCTCGTAAGCGCCTTGCTGCGCAGGGGTCAGCTGCATAGGCTTCGTCGGAGCGAACGAGCGGCCGGCGTAAGGATCGCGATCCTCTGTCACGGGCCGTATCTCCGCCCAGCCTTTGTCCGCGAGCGACTTGATCGTGCCGATCGTCGTTCCTACCGCCTCCGCCAATTGCTGCTGGGGGATCGGCTCCGGGTTGGCGAGCAAATATTCGAGAGCCTCGCGCTGCTTGGGAGCTCGTTTGCCGAGTTCGGCGATCCCCGACCGCATGACGTCCTCCGAACCCGGAAAAACCGTCAGAACGGTGCGTACGGACAGGCGATCTTCCACCTTCTGCGTCTCCATCAAAGCGCCGCTTCTCAGCATCCGCTTGATCGTGTCCGCCTCGTGGGGATAGTGCTGCAGCAGATAGGACAGCTTCACGGGATCGCCTTTCTCGAGCAGTTGCCGGAATCCGCCGTCGGCCAGCAGCTCCTCCGCGGGCCACGCTTGCCCGTAGGAGAGGGCGATATATTTCTCCGCCTTGCCCTTGAGCGCGGACGGCAGCATCGCCTGAAGGGCGACGGTTAGCGGACAAACCCAGCGCCTGCTCATCCACTCGCCCAGCTCGACCAGCTCCGCCGACAACGGAGGCAGCGCATCGAGCACGTCGATGAGCTCCTTGAGCCGGCTCCGATCGAACTCGGGGTCGGCGGTCAGTCCGACGACGATTCCTTGAAGCGTGCGGCCTCCGAACGGCACCGCCACCCGGCTCCCGACCTCGACCCAGCCGCTCAGCCGATCCGGTATCGTGTAATCGAACGGCCGGTCGATATCCCGGCTCGGCACGTCGACGATGACGCGGGCTACGCTCATAACGCGCCTACTCCTTCTCCGCCCGAGGGCTTCCAGCCTGCGCGATCCGCGATCAGCTGCCACAGCCGCTCGGCGATGCGCCGCTTCGATTGCCGGTCAAGGGCGAGTACGAGACCTTCCGCCCCGTACACGTTCACGGCATTCGAATCGGCGCCGAAGCCGACGCCTTCCTGCGAGACGTCGTTGGCGACGATCAGATCGGCGCGCTTGCGCGCCAGCTTGTCCAGCGCGTGGCGCTCGACGTCCGTCGTCTCCGCCGCGAAGCCGACCACGAACGGCGAGCGGCGAGGATTCCCTTCGTCCGAATAGCGCCAATTGCCGATCTCTTGAAGAATGTCCGGATTGCGCACGAGCGTTAGCGTCATCGTCTCCGCGCCCTTCTTCATCTTGTTCTCGTGGCGTTCCGCCGGACGGTAATCCGCGACCGCGGCCGCTTTGACGACGGCGTCCATCTCCGGCAGCCGCTCCATGACGGCGGCCAGCATCTCGCCTGCGGAAGGCGTTCGGACAACGGTAACGCCCGAAGGAGGGGGGCCGTCCGTTCTCGCGCAGACAAGCGTAACGTCCGCGCCGAGATCCCTCGCGGCTTCCGCCAGGGCGAAGCCCATTTTGCCGGAGGAGTCATTGGTGATGTACCGGACGGGATCGAGCCTCTCGATCGTTCCTCCGGCGGTGACGAGCACCTTTCGGCCGGCTAGCGGCTTCTTGCCTTTAAGCAAGCTAATAACGACTTCGACGATCTCGTCCGGCTCCGCAAGCCTCCCCTTGCCCACGTAGCCGCAGGCGAGCTGGCCCGTCCCCGACTCGACGAAGCGTACGCCCCGGGAGCCGAGCGTGTCCAAATTCGCCATGACGGCGGGGTGCTGCAGCATATGAACGTTCATCGCGGGAGCGATCAGCACCGGAGCTGTCGTCGCGAGCAGCGTCGTGCTCAGCATGTCGTCCGCGATTCCGTGCGCCATCTTCGCGATGATGTTCGCGGTCGCGGGAGCGACGACGACCAGGTCCGCCGCGTCGGCCAGATCGATATGCTGAACGACGGAGGCGTCATGCTCGTCGAAGACGTCGGTCGCCACCGGATGGCGAGACAGCGTCTGCAGCGTCAAGGGCGCAATGAACTTCGTCGCCCCTTCGGTCATGACGACGCGCACGGTCGCGCCCAACGAAACAAGCCGGCTGCACAGCGTCGCCGCCTTATACGCGGCGATTCCTCCCGTGATGCCGAGCACGATCGTCTTGCCTTCTAGTAACTTCCCCATAGCCTGCTCCTCCCTCCAAAACTAGCTTGAAACCTTGCCTATCTATTTCCCGCAGATCCACATCCCACAAATAGCATGAAACAAATTCATGAGTCTAAGAAACCTCTGAAACAAGTGACCCCTGAAACAAGAAAGCTTCCCGCGTTCGGCCGCGGAAGCTTCGAAGCCGAATCCAAACCGCCGCCTCCGTCGCTTCGCTCCGCTCTCAATAAGTATCGAATATGCAACTGATTGGGGATCGAACCGCTTAGGCCGGCTGAACAAGATCGAAACTGCGCTGCGCTTCCTTCAAACCTATCGACTCTACCGGACAAGCACATTTTCGCCTTAAATCCGCTTAATAGTCGAGAGGGCGAGAGACCTGCTGCTCTGTACTCGAAATATCATGTTCATGCTCGCCATCCCAGCCGATTCGCCTAATTAAGCATGAATGATCATGTTCATCCAAGCCATTTTCGGCCAATCCGCCCAATTAAACGTGAAATTTCATGTTCATTCCCGCCATTCCAACCAATCCGCTCAATTAAACGTGAAATTTCATGTTCATTCCCGCCATTCAAGGGCAATCGCCCAACCAAACGTGAAATTTCATGTTCATTCGGCCATTCCCGTCCAACCATCGGCACCGAGAAAAAAAACAACCGCGCGGGTTGTCCTTTTTCTCCTGCCGTATGAAGCTTTAGTCCGCTTTGAGCGCTTCTACGCTGACGTAGTCTTGATAGATCTCTTCCAGCGCGACGCCGACGACCTTGTGCGACTTCGGGTTGGTCAGCTGCGACAGCTTGCCTTCCCTAAGTCCTCTCGCCCGCTTGGAAGCGGCGACGACGAGCGTGTACTTGCTGTCTACCTTGCGTACCAGTTCATCAATCGATGGATATAACATGGGCTTATCTCTCCGATCCGTTATTGGCTGCCGTCAAGCTCTTCAGCTCGTCGAACAGCTCATGCTGAATTCTCTCGCGCTTGCAATGCTCCGCCGTAATGATCGCCTGAATCCGGCCGCAGGCCAGATCGATCTCGTCGTTGAACACCGCGTAGTCGTACTTGTTCAGCAAGTTCATCTCTTCGACGGCGACGGACAGGCGATGGTCGATCTTGTCCTTCGACTCCGTCCCGCGTCCGACGATGCGCGATTCGAGCTCGCCGAGCGAAGGAGGCAGCAGGAAGACGAATACGCCCTCGGGGAACTTCTCTTTGACCTTAAGAGCTCCCTGAACCTCTATTTCTAGAATGATATCTTTGCCTTCGGACAGCGTCTTCTCGACGAATTCGCGAGGAGTGCCGTAATAATTGCCGACGTATTCCGCATGCTCCAGCAAAGCGTCGCGGGCGATCATATCGAGGAACTGCTCCTTCGTCTTGAAGAAGTAGTTCACTCCGTCCACTTCGCCGGCTCGCGGCGCGCGAGTGGTGGCGGATACGGAATAGATCAACTCCGGCATCTTGCGGCGAAGCGCCGCGCAGACCGTTCCCTTGCCGACTCCGGAAGGACCCGACAATACAATCAATAAACCTCTGTTCATGGACTTCCCCAATTCATTCGTCATGTTCGTCGTCCTTGGTCGACAAACGGTGCGCGACCGTTTCCGGCTGGACGGCCGACAGGATGACGTGATCGCTGTCGGTGATGATTACGGCGCGAGTACGACGACCATAGGTAGCATCGATCAGCATGTGCCGGTCCCGCGCTTCTTGAATGATTCTCTTAATCGGCGCCGATTCCGGGCTTACTATGGATATGATGCGATTCGCTGAAACGATGTTGCCAAAACCGATATTGATCAGTTTGATCGCCATGCAACTTTTCCCTCCGGTCATTCCTCGCAAGCACAACGGACGGCCTACCAAACTATGCAACAGTGTTGCCAACGGCGGCCCCTCGCATACTGCGGGAGTTGAATACAAATAGAGCAAACGGCTGTCACGCACGTTCCGCATGAGTCCGAGTTGCAAGCCATATTGATTCATTTTACTTGAAAAACGTTGCACGGACAAGAGGGACTCGTCCTTCGGCCGGGCGAATTCGGCGAGTCCCCCTCCGTTCTATCGAGTCGTTTCGACAATTCTCTTATCCGCTCCGCCGGATAAATAGAGAGAAGGCGAGCCGGCTCGGAAGTCTCTTGCGGCCTGCGAGGCTCTTCCCTCCGCGCGCCGCCGATCCTCCGCCTGCTCCCCTTCATCCAAGGAATTCTCTATTCGGTTACAGCAAGCCCTGGAAAACGATCTCGGCCGGTCCCGTCATGTAGACGTGATTGTCTTCCTCGCTCCACTCGATGAACAGGTCGCCGCCCGCGAGCGAGATCGTCGCCTTGCGATCGGTCAGCCCGTTCAGCACGGAGGAGACGAGCGTCGCGCAGGCGCCGGTTCCGCACGCCAGCGTCGGACCCGCTCCACGTTCCCATACGCGCATGTCCACTTGCTCGCGGGAATTGACGCGCGCGAATTCCACGTTGATCTTGCGCGGGAACAGCGGATGCGTCTCCAGCTTCGGTCCCCACTTCGCCAAATCGAAGTTCACCGCGTCGTCGACGTAGATGACCGCGTGCGGATTGCCCATCGACACGGCCGTGAACGCGAATTCGCGCCCGTCGATTTCGACCTTGTGCCCGATGACCGGGTTCGCGTCGACGGTCGTCGGCACGTCCAAGCCTTTCAGGATCGGCGCTCCCATGTCGACCCTCACGAGAGCCGCCTTGCCGTTCTCGGTCGTAAGCTGAAGCGGCTGCACGCCCGCTCCGATCGTCTCGATCGTGATATCCGTCCGGTCGATCAAGCCGTTGTCGTAGACGTACTTGGCGACGCAGCGGATCGCGTTGCCGCATTGCTCCGCCTCGGAGCCGTCGGAATTGATGATTCTCATCTTGAAGTCGGCCTTCTCGGAAGGAAGGATATAGACGAGCCCGTCCGCCCCGATTCCGAAGAATCGATTGCACAGCTTCACCGCCAGCTCGGAAGCGTTCGCGGGCAGCTCCTTCTCCCCGTTCACGACGATAAAGTCGTTGCCGAGACCGTTCATTTTCGTAAATTGCATCGATTTCTCCTCCTTAAGTAAAAAGCGCCGGAGCGCAGCATTAACCCTATCCCGCGTTTGTCCATCCGGAACTCATCATACCTCATTCGCCGGCGATTTCGCATATAGGAAACCGGAATTTATTTGCACTATTCCGCAGGAAGGAGGGGAATTGGATAGGTTTGCCCAAGCGAGGAAAAGATACGTTCAACTTCTGCTTCTACTGAGGATATAGAAAGGGCTGGTAAAGGAATGGCTAAAGACAAAATCGATCGGCCTCAGGACGAATCCAAACGAAGGTTCCTTAAGTACACGGGCACGGCGGTCGGAGGCCTCGTCGTAGGCGGGGTGGTCGGAGGCCTGATCGGCGCGAATGCCAGGAATACCAAAGAAGAGGCCGCTCCCGCCCCCTCGGGCAGCGCTCCCGCCGTCTCCAACGAGAGGGATTACAATCAAGCTCTCATGTTCTTCAATCAGGAGCAGTACCAGACGGCGGAGGCGGCTGCCGAACGGATTTTCCCCGCCGACGATCTGGGACCCGGAGCGAAGGAGCTCGGGGCCGCGTTCTTCATCGACCATCAAATGGCCGGCATGTACGGAACGAACGCCCGGGACTACATGACGCCTCCTTTCCAGAAGGCGGAAGCTTACCAGGGCTACCAGCTCGCGTTCAAGCGGCAGGAGCTGATGGCGCTCGGGTTGGATGCTCTTAACGAATACAGTCAGAACAACTATCAGAACAAGTTCGCGAAGCTGACCGAGGACCAGCAGAACGAGGTTCTAGCGGCTTTCGAGGCGAACGAGGTCGACCTGAAGGGCGTTCCCGCGGCCACCTTCTTCACCATGCTGCGGAACCTGACCATCGAAGGCGTTTACTCCGATCCCCTGTACGGGGGGAACAAGAACATGGCGGGCTGGAAAATGAAAAGTTATCCCGGCAATCAGATGAGCTACTACGACGCGATCGAGAAGGAAGGCTTGGTCAAGTACGAGCCGCAAAGCCTTCACGATCATTTGACTTCCTAACGAGAGGAGCCGCGAACAATGGCAACGAAGATGCCCAAGGTATCGGTCGCGATCGTCGGCATGGGATGGGTCGGCGGCGTCATCGCGGCCGAGTTGACCAAGGCCGGACATAACGTCGTCGGCTTCGAGCGCGGCAAGACCCGCAGCACCGAGGACTACTACCACGTCCATGACGAGCTGCGCTACGCCAACCGGTACGAGCTGATGCAGGACCTGTCCAAGGAGACCGTTACCTACCGCAACAACGAGAAAATAACCGCCCTTCCGATGCGAACGTACGGATCCTTCCTGCTCGGCAACGGCCTCGGAGGGGCCGGCGTTCACTGGAACGGCCAGTACTTCCGGTTCCTGCCTTACGACTTTCAAATCAAATCCAAGACGGTCGAGCGCTACGGCGCCAAAAAAATCCCGGATGGCATGACGCTGCAGGATTGGGGAATCACGTACGACGAGCTGGAGCCTTACTTCGTGAAGTTCGAACAGATGGCAGGCATCTCCGGCGATCCGACGACGACCGAGCACGTCGGGAAGATGTCCAAGCCGTTCCCGACGGGACCGATGAAGCAGACGCCCGCGATGAAGCTGTTCCGGGACGCCGCGAGCAAGCTCGGGCTGCACCCGTACAGCATGCCGTCGGCCAACCTGGCGGACAACTACACGAATCCCGACGGCATCGAGAGGGCGGCTTGCCAATACTGCGGCTTCTGCGAACGGTTCGGCTGCGAATACGGAGCCAAAGCCGACCCGTGCGTGACCGTCCTTCCCGTCGCCCTCAAGACGGGCAAGCTGGAGATCCGCACGTTCTCGAACGTCACGAAGATCGTGCACGACGGCAAGAAAGCCTCCGGCGTGCAATATATCCACGTGCCGACCGGCGAAGAATACTTCCAGCCCGCGGACGTCGTCATTCTCGCCAGCTACGTGTTCAGCAACACGCGCATCCTGCTGCTGTCCGACCTCGGCAAGCCTTACGATCCGAAGACCCAGACCGGAGTGATCGGCCGAAACTATTGCTATCAGGTGAACGGAGCGGCCACGTCGGCCTTCTACGACGACAAGGAATTCAGCACGTTCATGGGAGCCGGAGCTCTCGGCGCCGTGCTGGACGACTTCAACGGCGACAACTTCGACCATTCGGACTTGAACTTCCTGCACGGGGCGAACATCGCGTTGACGCAGACCGGCCTTCGCCCGATCGCCAACAACCCGACGCCCGCGGGCACGGCTTCGTGGGGCAAGGAGTTCAAGGCGAACTCGATCAAGTACGCCAATCGGGTCCTTAACGTCGCCGCCCAAGGCTCGTGCATGCCGTTCCGCCATCACTACCTCGATCTCGACCCGACTTATAAGGACGCGCACGGCTTGCCGCTGATCCGGATGACGTTCGACTTCGAGGACCAGGACAAGGAGCTCGTGAAGTACCTCGCGGCCAAGACGAAGGCGATCGCCGACGAGATGGGAGCGACGAAGACGGAGATGAGGGACTCGCTGTCCACCTACAATATTACGCCTTACCAATCGACCCATAACACGGGCGGCGTGATGATGGGAGCCGATCCCGCGACCTCGGCGGTCAACAATTATCTGCAGATGTGGGACGCGGAGAACGTGTTCGTCTGCGGGGCTTCGGCGTTCGCGCATAATAGCGGCTACAACCCGACCGCGACCGTCGGCGCGCTCGCGTACCGGACCGCGGAAGGCGTCGAGAAATACCTCGCCAAGGGAGGCTCGCTCGTGTGAGCGCCAAGGAGTTCTCCGTCGATCCGCAGCTGGTCGCCCACCTGTCCGAGCTTCGCAAGCGGCTTCTCTTCGTCGGGCTGTGGTTTATCGGATCGTTGGCCGTCGGCCTCTACGCGGCGCCGAGAATGCTCGTCTACGTAAAGAGGCACAGCGGGGTCGTCCGGATCGATTGGAGCGTCTTCTCCCTCTCCGACGGTCTCATGGTGTACATGAAGTGCGCCACGCTGATCGGCATCGTCCTGACGCTGCCGTACGCCCTTTATCATCTGTGGGCTTTCGCGCGCCCGGGTTTGACGAAGACGGAAGCGAAGGCGACGCTGCTGTACGTTCCCGCTTCGTTCGCGCTGTTCGTCTTGGGCATCGCGTTCGGCTACGGGATCGGCCTGCCGATGATGATCCGCTTCATGATGCGCCTCAACCAGAGCATCGGGGCTCAGGAGATCTACGGCATCCGCCATTACGTGGCGTTCGTTTTAAGCTTCCTCGTGCCGATGGGGATCGCTTTCGAGATGCCGCTCGTGCTGCTGTTCCTGACCCGCATCGGGCTGCTGACGCCGGATGCGGTGAAGCAAAGCCGAAAGTACGCGTACGTCGCGCTTGCCGTCGTAGGAGCTTGCATCTCTCCTCCCGACTTCGCCAGCCACCTCTCGGTCACGGTACCGCTTCTGCTCCTGTTCGAGATCGGAGCCTTTTGCTCCACTCGGTACTATCGGCGCAGAGAGAAGCTCGCGGTTCGTCCGGTTTGACGGAACGAGATGGATTCGGCAAGCCGCCTAAGGAGGTGATCGGATGTTCAACAATATCGGAGTGTCGGGGCTGATCATTATTTTCGCGATCGCGCTGATCGTGTTCGGACCCGCCAAGCTTCCGCAGCTCGGCCGCGCTTTCGGCGACACGCTGCGCGAGTTCCGCAACTCGACCCGGACGATCGTCGACGATCGTCCGGACGAAGAGCAGAAGTAGAACGGCAGGAAGCCTTCCCCTCTCGCAGACAGGGAAGGCTTCTTCGGTTGTCCGGAGTTACCGGGCGACCGGACGGGTCATCGCGTTGCCGTAAGAGATGCGGTTCGTCCGGCGGCGGCGGCGCGAGGAGCTCCAAACGCTGCCGATGCCCATCGCGAAGGTCGGGATGCCGGCGGCGACGAACACGAGCGCCCAATCCCGCAGCGTAAGCGGCACGGTCTTGAAGATCGGCTGCAGCGGCTCGACGTAAAGCACGGCTAGCATGAGCAGCAGGGACGACAGCACCGCGAGCACCAGGAATTTGTTCTCGAAGAAGCGGCGGTGGAAAATCGATCGCGAGCTCCGGCAATCGAACACGTGAATGAGCTGCGCCATCACGAGGGTGGCGAACGCGACGGTCTGCGCGTGGACGAGGTTCTGTCCTTCTCCCTTCAAGCCCCCTAAGGCGATGGCGAAGGCGGCGAGCGTGCATAGCCCGATCATGATGCCGCGGCTGATGATCTTCCAGCCGAGCCGGCGCGAGAAGATGCTCTCCTTCGCCGAACGAGGCTTGTGGCGCATCAGGTCGTTCTCGGCTTGGTCGACGCCGAGCGCCATCGCCGGGAGCCCGTCGGTCACCAGGTTGACCCACAGAATCTGGATCGGCACGAGCGGCAGCGGCATGGCCAGCATCATGGCGATGAACATCGTCAGGATCTCGCCGACGTTGGAAGCGAGCAGGTAGCGGATGAACTTGCGGATGTTCTCGTAGATGCCCCGCCCTTCCTCGACGGCGCTGACGATCGAAGCGAAGTTGTCGTCCGCGAGCACGAACGCCGAAGCTTCCTTCGTCACGTCCGTTCCGGTAATGCCCATGGCGATGCCGATGTCCGCGGCTTTGACGGCCGGGGCGTCGTTGACCCCGTCCCCGGTCATCGCCACGACATGGCCTTTGCGCTGCAGAGCCTGAACGATTCGGAGCTTATGCTCCGGAGACACCCGCGCGTAGACGAACACGTCGTCGACGACCTTATCGAGCTGATCGTCGTCCATGGTAGACAGCTCCGAGCCGCTTAGCGACTTGCCGTCCTTCGGAAGAATGCTGAGCTGCCGGGCGATCGCCTCGGCCGTCGTGCGGTGGTCTCCCGTGATCATGACCGTCTTGATGCCCGCTTGGCGCGTCTTGACGACCGCGTCGAACACCTCGCGGCGAGGCGGGTCGATCATCCCGGCGAGACCGATGAAGATGAGGCCCTTCTCCGCCTGATCCTCGGTGGAGCACGCCTCGTTCGGCTTCAGATCCCGGTAGGCGAAGCCCAGCACGCGAAGCGCGTCCTGCGCCATCGCCTCGTTCGCCTGCAGCACCTTGCCGCGCAGCGTTCCCGTGAACGGCACGACGTTGCCGTCCCACAAAACATAGGAGCATTTCTCGATCAGCATGTCGGGAGCGCCTTTGGTGCACAGCAGCTTGCCCCCCTGATGGGAGACGACGACCGACATTCGCTTGCGCTCGGCGTCGAACGGGAACTCCGCGACTCTCGGATAGAGGGCGTCGATGGAGGAACGGGACAGGCCGGACTTGGCGGCAAGCACGAGCAATGCCCCCTCCGTCGGATCCCCCTTCACGTCCCAGTTCGACACGACCGCCGCATCCTCTTCCTTCGCCGCTTTCCTTTTGCGGGAGCCGTCCTCTCTCAGCTCTTCTTTCAGCTCGGCGTTGTTGCACAGGGCCGCGACTTGCGTAAGCCGCTTCAAGGATGCGTCTCCCTTGCTCTCGACCGGGCGCCCCTTCTCCAGGAATTGGCCGGTCGGCTCGTATCCTTCCCCGCTGACCTCGACGATGCGTCCGCCTAACCACAGTCTCGTGACGGTCATCTTGTTCTGCGTCAGGGTTCCCGTTTTATCCGAGCAGATGACGGAAGCGCAGCCCAGCGTCTCGACGGAAGGAAGCTTGCGCACGATGGCCCTTCGCTTGATCATTCTCTGGACGCCGAGCGCGAGCGCGATCGTCACGATGGCCGGAAGCCCTTCGGGGATGGCGGCGACCGCCAGGCTGACCCCGGCCAGGAACATGCCGTACAGCGGCTGTCCGTGCAGCACCCCGGCGATGACGACGACGACCGTCAGGGCGAGGGCGAGCACGATCAGGATTTTGCCCAGCTGCTCCAATCTTTTCTGCAGAGGCGTCTCCGCTTCTTCGGTCTGCTGGATGAGGTCGGCGATTTTCCCCATCTCCGTCCCCATGCCCGTGACCGTGACGATGCCCTTCGCGGTTCCTTTCGTCACCATCGTTCCGAAGTAGCCGCAGTTCTTGCGATCGCCGAGCGGCAGCTCCGAAGGCGACAACGCTCCGGATACCTTCGTCACCGGAACGGATTCCCCCGTCAGCGCCGCTTCTTCGATCATGCATTGGTTGCTCTCGATCAGGCGCAGGTCCGCCGGGACGCGGTCGCCGCTCTCCAGCACGACAAGGTCGCCGGGAACGAGCTCGCGGGCCGGAACGACCTCGAGGGAGCCGCCCCGAATGACCTTCGCATGGGGCGCCGACAGCTCCTTGAGAGCTTTGAGCGAGCGCTCCGCGCGGTATTCCTGATAGAAGCCGAGCAATCCGTTCAGCACGATAATCGCGATAATCGTGAGAGCGTCGAGCATCTCCCCGAGCAAGCCCGAAACGACCGTCGCGCCGGCCAGGACGAGTACCATGAAGTCCTTGAACTGGTTGATCAGCAGCTTCCAGGGGGAATCCCCTTGCTTCTCCGCCAGTTCGTTAAGTCCGTGGGACTGCAGCCGCGAGGCCGCCTCCCCGGGCGTAAGTCCCTTTTTTGCATCCGTGCCGAGCCTCTGAGCCAATTCGTTCTCGTTAAGCTGATGCCAGGCTTTCGATTCCACGACGGTCATCCCCTCCCGCAAATCCGCTGCCCAAGTAGCTTGGACAGCCGTTCTCCCCTATGTGTATTCAGACAAGCCGGGAAATATCCCCGCAAGGGGCGGCACTTTCCCTTTGGCTTTAACTATGGCAATATAGGAGGACGGATCGGATCCGAATTTCGCATCATATCGGGAGTAATGCCACATGTCGCTCGACGGCTTCGTAACCCGCGCCCTTACCCATGAGCTGCAAGCTCTGACCGGCGCGCGCATTCATAAAATTTATCAACCTACCGAGAACGAGATCGTCCTGCACGTCCGCGGCCAAGGCTTCGGCAAGCGTCTGCTGCTGTCCGCGCACCCCTCGATGCCGCGCATTCACTATACGGAGAAGACGTGGGAGAATCCGCAGGAGCCCCCCATGTTCTGCATGCTGCTGCGCAAGCATTGCGAAGGCGGCATCATCGAAGGGATTCGCCAGGACGGCCTGGAGCGCGTGGTCGAGCTGGACGTTCGGCACCGCGACGAGCTAGGCGACCTATCCGTCAAGCGGCTGACGCTGGAGATCATGGGCCGCCACAGCAACCTGATCCTGCACGATCCGGCCACCGGCATGATCCACGACGGCATCCGGCACGTCACCCCGGCGATCAGCAGCTACCGCATCGTCATGCCGGGAACGCCTTACGTCGCCCCGCCCGCCCAGGGCAAAAGCAATCCGCTGGAGACGAGCGAGCGGGAGTTCAAGACCGCGCTGCAGGCGGCGCTTGCGTCCGGGGACGACTCCTCATCGCGCGTTCTGGAGCAAGCTCTCGTGAACTCTTATACCGGCATCAGCCCTCTCCTCGCCAAGGAGATCGTTCATCGGGCAGGGGGAGCGGCCGAGGGGCTGTGGGCGGTTTTCCAAGAGTTGATGGGCGACTTCCGGGAGCATCGCTATTCCCCATCCATCGTGGAGACCCCTGACGGCAAGTCCGGCTTCTCCGTCCTCGAACTGACCCATCTGGCGGGCAAAACCGCTTCGTTCGAATCGATCCACGAATGCCTGGACAGCTATTACGGGGACAAAGCGGAGCGGGACCTCGTCCGGCAGCGGACGACCGATCTGACCAGGATGCTGCTGAACGAGACGGCCAAGAACGAGAAGAAGCTGGAAAAGCTGGACGAAACGCTGCTGGAGGCGGACGAGGCCGATCGTTACCGCAAGTACGGCGAGCTGTTGACGGCTCATCTTCATCTGATCCGGCGCGGAGATACGAAGATCGAGGTTACCGACTATTACGAGGAAGAGCAGCCTCTCCTCACGATCAAGCTCGATCCGCTGCTGACCCCGAACGAGAACCTGCAGCGGTACTTCCGCAAGTACAACAAGCTCAAAAACAGCCGCGCCGTCGTGAACGAGCAGATCGCGGCGACCCGCGAGGAGATCCGGTACCTCGAATCGGTCCTGCAGGGCTTGCAGACCGCGTCTCCTTCGGATATCGAGGAGATTCGGGAGGAGCTCATGGAGCAAGGCTATCTTCGCTTCCGAAGCTCCCGCAAGGGAGCGAAGAAGAAGCGGAACGACCGCCCGTTCCTGCTCTGCTACACCTCAAGCGAAGGGATTCCGATCTACGTCGGCAAAAACAACACGCAGAACGATTACGTGACCAACCGGCTAGGCCAGCCGAACGACACCTGGCTGCACACGAAGGACATCCCCGGCTCCCACGTTCTCATACGGGGCACGGAGTACGGGGACGACACGCTGCGGGAAGCCGCGCTTCTGGCCGCTTACTACAGCAAAGCCAAAGAGTCCAGCAGCGTGCCGGTCGACTACACGAAGATCCGCCTCGTCCGCAAGCCGAACGGCGCGAAGCCCGGCTTCGTCATCTACGAGGGGCAGAAGACGCTGTTCGTCACCCCGGACGAAGAGGCCGTGCGAAGCCTTCCTTCCGTCGTGAAGCAGCCTTAAGCCGTGGCGCATCGCTGGTCCGCAGAACTCACGCAAAGGAAAAAGGCCCGATGAACGTTCGGGCCTTCTTTCTTCGCCCCGGCGAGCCGCCGTTGCACGG
>NZ_JACJVQ010000018.1 GCF_014212135.1 Cohnella thailandensis | reverse complement strand
CAGGGTCCTGGGAGAGTAGGAAGTTGCCAAGCCGACAAGCAGAAAAAGCACCCAGCGATGGGTGCTTTTTGCATTGGGATATAAGAGCTCTTCTAGACGATGAATGTCGGTTGGCGGAAGGTGCAACACATTCCTATTTGACATAAGGTAAATTTAGAAGTAAAGTATTTACCTAACCGGGATATTGGGAGGATTCGAATGGCTACCGTCAAGCAAATAGCTGAACTTCTGGGCATCTCCAATGCGACCGTTTCGCGGGTACTGAATCATGATCCCAAGATATCGGTAAGCGAACAAACCAGGGCCGCGATTTTTAAGACGGCCGATGAGATCGGCTATACCAAGAAGAAAATCAATCCCAAAATCGATAATATCGCCTTGCTTTACTGGATCGAAGAGGGCGAGGAGCTCGACAATATTTTTAACGAATCCATTCTGAACGAGATTGTAAGCCAGGCGCAGAGCCGGAACATGAGCTTGGTCAGATACGATAAGCGGGACGGCATTGCGGCGGTTAAAGAGGATATGGCCGGATTCGTTGCGATCGGCTGGTTCGACATGGAGGAGATCGAGCATCTCAGGCGAATAACGCGCAAGGGCGTGTTTATCAATACGCGGCCCGACGAAAGCCTGTTTGACAGCGTCCAGGCCAATCAAGACTCCATGGTGAGGCAGATCGTCGATTACTTCGTCACGAAGGGCCACAAGAGCATTGGCTTCATCGGGGGCCCCGATTACGAGATGGTCACCCATAAGCCCCTCATGGACGTTCGGGAGTGGTCCTTCCGCCAGACGATGGCCTATTACAATCTTCTTAGGGAAGAACAGATTTTCATTGCGGATGCTTTTACCGTCAAAGAAGGATATCGCATCGGCGCCGATGCGATAAACAAGCTGCAGGATGCCATGCCGACCGCGTTCTGCGTGGCCAGCGACGCGCTCGCGATCGGCGTCCTTCAGGCATTTAACGAGCGGCAGTGGGAGATTCCGGGCCGGGTTTCCTTCTTCAGCATCAACGACATCGGCATCGCCCAGTATGTCTCTCCGCCGCTGACGACCTTCCGCATCGACATCTCGATTATATGCAGCTCCGCCTTGGACCTGCTGATGGAGCGCGTGCTAAAGAACAGGACCACGACCAAGACCGTTTATATAAACGGCACCCCGATCTTCAGGAGAAGCTGCTGACTGTTGCTGCGACCGCTCACCGGCGGTCTTTTTTTATACGCGGAAAAGAAATGCGACTTCGTCGGAAAGCGGTTACAAATTTTAATTGACAGATATAGGAGGTTGTGCTAAGATTACTGCAAGTAAATAATTTACCATAATTAAATAAATAATTTATTTGAAAGGTGAAGTTGATGGCATTTATCAAAGGCATGGACATTTCCGTTCAGACAGAAATCGAGCAGCTAGGCGCCCAATATTACAATGACGGAGAGGAAGGCGATGCCGTTCAGATCCTCGGGGATTACAACGTCAACCATATCCGCCTGAGGCTGTGGAACGACCCTTACGACGCCGACAACAAGCCATACGGCGGAGGTACCAACGACCTTACGACAACCATAAAACTCGCGCAGAGAGCGGCGCGGAGAGGAATGGGATTCCTTCTGGACTTGCACTACAGCGACTTCTGGGCCGACCCCGGGACCCAGGTCAAGCCGAAGGCGTGGCAGGACTTATCCGGCGAAGCTCTGGAGAGAGCCGTGTACCATTATACCTTTGACACGTTAAAGGAGCTGGACCGTAACGGAGTTCTGCCCGGTATGATTCAGATCGGCAATGAGATCACCAACGGCTTGCTCTGGTCGGATGGAAGGTTCGAGAACAGCACGGCGATGTTCCGCTTGCTGGCGGCCGGCATCGAGGGGGTCAGAGACTACAATCCCGCCATTCGCATCGTGATCCATCTGGACTGGGGCGGCGATAATTCGCTGTATCGAAGATGGTTCGATACAGCGGCCGCCGCCGAACTGGACTTTGATATTATCGGCTTATCTTATTATCCCTTCTGGCACGGTACGCTGGAGCAGCTCACCCATAACATGAACGATATCTCTTCCCGCTACGGCAAGGATGTGCTTATCGCGGAGACGGCATTCCCCTTCACGACGGAGAAGATCAAGAGCGAAGCGATGATTTTCACCGAGGAGCATGCGGCCTCGGTGCCGTACACCATCGATGAGAAGGGACAGAGTCGATTCATGCTGGATCTGATGAGCGCCATCCGATCCGTCGAGAACAACAGAGGCATCGGCTTCTTCTACTGGGAGCCCACCTGGCTCAATATACGCGAGGCAAGGTGGGCTACGGAGGAGGGGAAAAAATATTTGAGCAATGACGGCATCTCCGCGAATGTATGGGCCAATCTTGCTTTGTTCGATTTTCGAGGCAACGCTCTTCCCGCTCTCCAGGCGATAAGGGATTTCTGATCCGGCCCGGGCCGGAACCAAGGAAGGCAGTTCATAAAGGGGGAACGACAGTGAGAAAGGTATTTCAGGCAATTCTTGCATCGGCAATGAGTCTGGCCGTTCTGTCCGGGTGCGGCAACAACTCCGCGAATTCGGAATCGGCGCCTGCGACGGGGGCCCCGCCCGCCGAATCGGCGGGAGGAAGCGGCACTTCCGGGAAGGGGGGCGAATCCATCACGTTATGGACCAACTTCCAGGTAGAAGCGGAATTGCTTCAGAAGTACGCGGACAAGTGGTCGGAGGAGACGGGCAACAAAGCGACGGTCGTCCAGACGAGCATCGAGCTTCAGCAATTCGCCCAGGCGACGAACAGCGCCGGCGGTCCCGACGGAATATTCGGCATTGCCAACGACCAGCTCGCCAGCTTCGTAACCGCCAATCTCGCGGAAGAAGTACCCGCCGACTTCTACAACGACAGCGATTATGTCAATGCGGCGGTTCAGGCCAGCTATGTGGACGGCAAGCGGTACGGGGTTCCGATTGCGGTGGAGACGGTCACGCTGTTCTACAATACCGACAAGGTATCCGCTCCCCCGGCGACCTGGGACGAATTGCTCGAGACTGCCAAGACAAGCGGCGGTGTCAAGTTCGATGCGACAAGCATCTATTACGATTTAGGCTTCGTCAGAGCCTTCGACAGCTACATCTTCAAGTGGGCGGACAAAGCCTATGACATCGAAGACATCGGACTTGGCAACGACGGCGCGGTTCAGGCTTACGGTTATATCAAGAAGATGGCTGACGAAGGCTTCATCTCGTCCGACATCACCTTCGATATCGCCAGAAGCGCGTTCGAGAACGGGGAAACGGCCTATTACATCGGCGGTCCTTGGGACGTGGACGCCTTCGCCTCCGCGGGCGTGAACTTCGCGGTCGTTCCGATGCCGGCCCTGAACGGGAAGCCCTTCGTGACCCCGGTAGGAACCCAGGTCGGCTTCGTAAGCTCCAAGTCGACTCATAAGGACGCGGTGTGGGACTTCTACCGGTACCTGATCGACGAGGCTTCCGCGGAACTGTATCAAGTGGGAGCCCGCATTCCGGCCAAGTTAAGCGTTCAACAGCAGATCGACATGGATGCGACAACGGAGAGCTTCATGAAGCAGATTGCCAACGGAGAACCGCTTCCTTCCGTTCCGGAGCTGGGGCAATTGTGGACACCTTATACCGATAATATGCGCCTGATGTTCCAAGGCAAGCTGTCGCCGGAGGAAGCCGCCAAGTATATCGATTCGCAATTCAAGGAAGCCATCGAGCTTATGCATTCCGGTTCGTAGGCAAGCTCGTCAGGAGACAGCCGAATGAGAAAAGCGAAGAGTAACCTCACTGCGTATGCTTATTTGTCGCCGGCGCTGATATCGATTTTCGTACTGACCTTTCTGCCGGTCGCTTACACCGTCTATATCTCTTTTACCAACTACAACATGTACCATCTGGACTCCTACGACCTCGTCGGCTGGAAGAATTACGAGACCCTGCTGAACGGCACCATCAAGAATGTGTTCTTCTCCGTATTGGGCTGGACGGTAGGCTTCGCGCTTCTCAGCACCGTCTTGTCCTATGCGGTGGGCATGGGCCTGGCCGTATTGCTGAACAATCCGCACATGAAGGAGTCCGGGATTTACCGCTCCCTTCTTATTATTCCTTGGGCCTTACCCGCGACCATCGCGATTCTGTCCTGGCAAGGCCTTCTCAATGAACAATACGGCGGCATCAACCATTTGCTGGAGACGTTCGGCATTGAGGGAGTTCCCTGGCTGACGAGCGTTTTCTGGGCAAGGGCGGGAATTATTCTCGTCAATGTCTGGCTAGGCTTTCCCTATATGCTGAACGTGTGCATGGGAGGGCTGCAGTCCATCTCGCCCACCTTCTACGAAGTGGCCAACGTGGAGGGCGCATCGAAGTGGTATGCCTTCCGCAGGATTACTCTGCCCCTTATGTTCAAGGTAAGCATTCCGTTGGTCGTGGCTTCGTTCGCGGCGAACTTCAATAACTTCGGGAATATTTACATGATCACCCAGGGCGGACCGGCCAAGGTGAATTCCCAATTCGCCGGCAGCACGGACATTCTGGCCAGCATGGTCTATAAGATGACCACCTGGTCGAACCGATACGATCTGGCGGCGACGCTCAGCATTTTCATCTTTATCATCGTCGGAATCCTGACCCTTGTGAATCTCAGGCTCTCCGGGGCATTTAAGGAGTAGATCGGCATGGGGCAAATCGGATTGGAAAACGGGAGGGCGGTACGATGAAGCGGACGCAACGGACGGGCCTATGGATAAGCCGGCTGGTGATCTGGATCGCCATCTTTTGCACTTTGTTTCCGGCCTATTGGATATTCATGGCGTCCTTCTCCGAAGGACAGAGCTTCTTCAGCGCCACGCTGTTCCCCAAGGCTCTCACGACACAAAATTACGAGCGATTGATCTCGGAGACCGACTTTATGCGATGGGTGGGCAATTCCCTCAAGATCTGCCTGTGGGTGTCGCTTATCCAACTATTCCTGACCAGTACATCGGCTTACGCATTCTCTCGCCTGCGCTTCCCCGGAAGGAAGAACGGGCTGATGACCTTGCTCGTGCTGCAGGTATTCCCAAGCAGCATGGCGGTCTCGGGCTATTACATTCTCATCTATCGGTTCGGGCTGTCGGACAGCGTCTTCGCCCTGATCCTGGTGTTGGCGGGGGGAAGCGCCTTTAACATCTGGCTTCTGAAGGCCTATATCGATACGATTCCGAAGGAGCTCGACGAGGCGGCCTTCGTATCCGGGGCCAGCCATCGGGTCGTGTTCACCCGAATCATTCTGCCGCTGGCGCGGCCTCAGCTCGCGGTTATCTTCGTCTTCTCCTTCATCGCGTCGTACAGCGAGTACGTGATCTCCTCGGTCTTCCTGAATAAGCCGGGCAATCACACGCTGGCGCTCGGCCTTCAGACCTTTATCACGAATCAGTTCGCGGCGAACTGGACGTTATTCGCGGCCGCCGCGGTGCTGTCGTCCTTGCCGATCATGGTCATGTTTATGTTCATGCAGCGATTCATTCAGAACGGTCTGGCCGCAACCGGGGTCAAGGGCTGACGACCGTTCCTCCCGGAAGGAGGTGATCGTCCGACTCGATTGGAGTCTGCCGGCAGGTACGTGCGTATCAGAAGGCAAGTGACAGGAGACCGAATAAGAGGAGGTTTGAATGATGTTGAGAAAACGGTTGCAAAAGACGGCGACGGCGGTGCTCGCCGCTGCCATTCTGCTTGGGGGAAGCATAAACGCTCCTGCTCCCGCCTCCGCGGAAGAGTACGACGATTTTATCCGAGGCGTCGACGTATCCATGCTAAGCATGGTGGAAGACCTCGGCGGGCAATTCTACTCGGACAACGTCGAGGGCGACGCGCTTGAGATTCTCCACGACAACGGCGCCAACTACGTGAGACTGAAGCTATGGGTAGACCCATACGATGCGACCGGCAACCCCTACGGCGGGGGGACCAACGACTTCGAGACGACTCTGGCTCTGGCCAAACGAGCCGATGAGCTGGGAATGGGAATCTTGATCAACTTCCATCTGAGCGACTGGTGGACGGACCCGTCCAAGCAGATCAAGCCGAAGGCCTGGGTCGGATTTTCCTTCTCCAGCTTGAAGTCGACGCTGTACAATTATATGAAGGACACGCTCGACGACTTCGCGGACGAGGGCATCGTTCCCGACATGGTTCAGGTGGGCAATGAGATCCCTACGGGAATTCTGCATAACGACGGCAAGGTAGGGGACGGCAACGACGACTTCTCCGACCTGGCCGAGTTGCTCGGAAGCGCCATCGACGGCGTGAGGGATTCGTCGGCTTCCAATGCCAAGATCATCCTCCACCTCGACCATGGCGGCGATAACGGTCTCTACCTCTGGTGGTTCGGCAACTTGCTCGACGCCGAGCCGAATCTTGACTTCGATATTATCGGTCTCTCCTTCTATCCGATGTGGCACGGAACCATGACCGATCTGCAATACAATCTTAACGATATCAGCAAGAGATACGACAAGGACGTGTTGATCGTGGAGACCGCCTACGCCCACACCCTTGACGACGGCGACGGAGCGGGCAACGTATTTATAAGCGGCGACGAGAACATCGCGGGTTACCCTGCGACGCCTCAAGGCCAGTTCGACTTCATGAACGATCTGGAGTCCATCATCCTCAATGTCCCGGACAGCCGAGGGCTCGGTTATTTCTATTGGGAGCCGACCTGGCTGCCGGTGGAAGATGCGGTCTGGGGAACGGCGGCCGGCGTGGCGTACGCCAACGATTCCGTAACTCCGACCAATACGTGGGATAATTTGACGCTGTTCGATTTTGACGGGAATGCCCTCGATTCCATGAATCTCTTGAACGAGCCCGCTCCGAACCTCGTGACCAATCCGAGCTTCGAAGTCGACGGGTATACGAATACCCCATCCGGCTGGAACGTGTGGCTTCCGAGCGGCGTCTCCGCCACGACCGTCAAGACGGAGAGCGGCTACGCCTTCGACGGCGATTACAAGCTGACGTTCTGGAATTCGTCGAGCTATAGCGCCTCCATCTACAAGACCTTTACCGGGCTTGAGAACGGAACATATTCGTTCAGCGTATGGGCCATGACGAACGGGGATCAAACGACGCTGCAGCTCTACGCCAAAAATTACGGAGGCTCGGAGTTAAACGCGACAATCGGCACGAGCGATATCAACTGGAACCTCTTCACCATCGATAATATCGAGGTTACCAACGGGACGTGCGAGATCGGCATCTATACGGCAGCCGGGGCGAACGATTGGCTTAACCTGGATAAGGTTATGTTTAGAAAAGTGGAATAACTATTCTTTAGAGCGGCGGATCTTCCCCAAGCAAGGCCCGGGACGCGGTTGATTCCGTATTTCGGGCTTTTTCGATGCGCCTCGATTGCAGAATAGGGTAAAAGTCCTCTTCTTGAGTACAGCCCACAAAAAAAGACCCGCGGCAATCGAAGCCGCGGGCGAAGGTAAACTTATATATCAGAAGGGGTGGGCATGTCCTAATCTTATCCGCCGACGATTAACGCAGCCTGATGGCAACCTTAAAATAGGATGAAAGTTGAGAATGAGCATGTTTCTAGACTCGATTGCTCGATTCTTCTCAACCTTCGTACATACTCTCCCTTCCAAGTCGACTCCTCATCTGCGACAACAGCTTCATAGCCTCCCCTCTACGCTCATTAGACGTCCATTCGGTCCTTTTCTCCCCCAACTCATACAGCGGAATAATCCATTTTCGAATAGCATCCACACTTAATTAGTTTGGCAAACAAACAAAGCAAGGAAACTTCGACTCTTGGCCGCTCTGCATGGAGTCGTAGGAAGCCAGGAGCGTGGTTAGCTAAACTAGGCTCCCCGCAAAGGGTGATCATCCATGCCGGAACACTGGGCTGTCCATACAATATTGGATATATCGGAAATGTAACGGGATGAGCGGATCGTTGATCCTGATCGGAGGAGATCTGATAAATGAAATTCGTGATCATGGCGGGAGGGCGGGGCAATCGCTTATGGCCGCAGAGCACCGAAGGGAGACCTAAGCAGTTCCACTCCCTGGCGTCGAGCGAATCGATGCTGCAGACGACTTACCGCAACCTTGCCAGCCGGGTCGCCGAAAGCCGGATCTTCGTCGCGACCGCCGCCCAATTCCGTTCCCTGGTCCTGGAACAGCTCCCGGAGTTGGAAGAGAACCGATTGATCAGCGAACCGCAGCAGAGAGACACCGGTCCTTGCGTCGCGATGTCCGCGTTGCATTTTCTAAAGAAACAAGATGACGAGGTCATGGTCTGCCTTCCGTCGGATCAGAATATACCGGATACGGGCGCCTTAATGGACTCACTGACGCTAGCTGCGGAGTTCGCGGGGGCTTCCGGCTCGATCGTGACTCTCGGCGTGGTTCCGACCCGGGGAGAGACCAATTTCGGCTACATTCAGGCGGAGAGGGGATCTGCGGTCGGACGGATCTCCAAGGTTAAGGCTTTTATCGAGAAACCGAATGAAGGAAGGGCCCGCCAGCTGGCTTGCGCGCCCGACGTGTATTGGAATAGCGGTATTCTTATCTGGAAGCCGTCAACCATCAAGCGAGCGATGGAGCTATATCAGCCAGACATGTGGAAGAAGATGGAGGAGGCCGGCGATCGGCTGGAAGCGATCTATGGCGAGCTGCCCCGCCTATCGGTCGACTATGCCGTTTTGGAGAAGAGCGATGAGCTGTATACAATCCCGGTGTCCTTCGAGTGGGACGATATGGGACGTTGGACGTCGCTTGAGAGAGTCAAAAGCGCGGATGCGACAGGAAATATCCTGCAGGGACCCGTGGAAACGAGCGAGAGCAGCAACAATATCGTCATCGCGGATCGCCCGGCTATTGTCATCGGAGTTCAGGACCTGATCATCGTCTCGTCGCCTCAAGGGCTCCTCGTGAGCAGCAAAGAGAAGGAGTCGGCCCTGAAGGCGATCGTACAGCGGATTGAGAATCGCAAGGAGAACTTGCGGGAATGAGGCATTGGACCTGAGACCCGGATGCAGACCCTCTCGCAATGAGGTAAGATAGGAGGAAAATGGAAGCAGGTGCCGAATGCAAATCCGTCAGCTTACGGAGAGAGACTTCGACGAACAGATTTCGTTATCCGAGTTCGCTTTTCAATATCGTCTGTCCGCGGACGAGCGGGACGCGAAGAGAGAGAAATTCCGTCCGGAGCAGAGCTGGGGAGCCTTCGACGAGCAGGATCGGCTGCTTTCCCAGCTGACCATTCTTCCTCTGGAGTGTTGGGTCGGAGGCAGGGCATTGAAAATGGGCGGGATCGCCGGCGTATCGACATGGCCGGAAGCGAGAAGGATGAACTGCGTGACCCAGCTGCTCGCGAACTCGCTGTCGCATATGCGAGAGCAGGGGCAGACGATCAGCATGCTGCATCCGTTCTCCGTCCCGTTCTATCGGAAGTTCGGTTGGGAATTGACCATCGAGCAGAAGAAGTATGAAGTCGAGACGGCCCTATTGCCCAAACGGAAGGACGAGCCGGGACGAATGGAAGCGATCGACAAGCGGGGCGAATCGTTAAACGAGCTGTACGAGACGTTCGCCTCTACCTATCAGGGAGCGTTAAAACGGGATGCAGACTGGTGGGCGAACCGGGTTCTGGTTAAGCCGGGAAGAGTATCCGCGTGGAGGAATGAAGGCGGGGCCTTGGAGGGATATCTCTTCTACGAGGCGAAGGAAGGCGTCGTGACGGTTCGCGACTGGGCGGCGCTGAACGAAGAGGCCCGATCCGCCTTGTGGACCTTCTTGGCCAATCACGATTCCATGGCGAAGACGATTCGGCTGGAAGCTCCGATCGACGACGGCTTATCCTTTCTCCTGCCCGACCCGCGCGGCGTCAGGCAGGAGGTTCACTCCTACTTCATGTCCCGCATCGTGGATGTGGAAGGGTTCGTCCGCCAATATCCGTTCGCCGAGGCTCCGGCTAACGAAGAATTGACGATTCGGGTAACGGACGAGCACGCTCCTTGGAATCATAACGTCTTTAAGATTACTTGGGAAAAGGACGGCACGGCCAGCGCGGCGGCGACGGAAGGCGAAGCGGAGGCAAGCTGCCATATCCGCGCGCTGGCGGCGATGCTTCTCGGCAACCGCAGGCCCCAGTGGCTTTACCGCAGCGGATTGCTCGCCGGGAGCCCGGAGGCCGCTAAGCTGCTGGAACGGAGGATTCCCGCCCATACCCCCTTTCTTCCCGACTTTTTCTAAAGGCAAGAATAAGCGGCAGGCAGAACGAACTTCGTTCTCGCCCGCCGTTCTGCTTTAACGGCTGTTAACGCGGCTAAGGAACCGGGTAAGAATAAGCGAGGAGAACGGTTCTCCGGATCCTTCATGAAGGAGATTCCTTATCCAATCGGGGAATCGTGAATACCCTAATAATCCGAAGGGTTAGACGCGCGTCCGTCCGATAAAATGCGGCGGATTTGTCTATACTTGTACTGTCGGCCGGGTTCTGCGCCGCGGGTAAAAAAAGCCCGGAACCGCTTCAATCCAAAGGAATCGGCAGCAGAACTTCTAGCCACTTGGCAATTCGTGCAAGAGTGATTATAATGAGTATATAGTCAAAGAAAGTCAAAGTCAGAGTCAAGCTTCGGAAGGGAGGTCGGTCGATGCGCAACATCTCGGATCTGATTGAACAATACCTAAAGCAGATTTTGTCGAGCAGCCCGGGTGGGGCCATCGAGATTCAACGCAGCGATCTCGCGGAGAAGTTCTCCTGCGTTCCATCCCAGATCAACTACGTCATCAGTACGCGATTCACTCTCGAGAAGGGTTATTACGTCGAGAGCAAGCGAGGCGGGGGCGGATACATTCGCATCCAGCGCGTGGATCTGCCCAATCTGGAAGCGGTGCAGCGGCACATTCAGCTGACGATAGGCGATCAGATCGATCAAACCGCGGCGGAAGGCTTGGTTTATCAGCTGGAGGAAGCTTGTTTCCTGACTCCCCGAGAGGCTCATCTCCTTAAGGCGGCCATGTCCAGGGACACGATTCAGCTCAAGCTTCCGCTAAGAGACGAGCTCCGCGCCAGGCTGCTGAGAGCCATGCTTGTTGCTTTGCTGTCCAAGTAGCGGCGGCAAGGAGAAAGGAGGGTTCACGATGTTATGTCAGGAATGCGGCAAGAGGCAAGCTACCTTGCATTTTACGAAAATCGTTAACGGAGAGAAGGCGGAGCTGCACATTTGCGAATCGTGCGCCCGGGAGAGAGGGGAACTGATCCCCGGCACTTCGAGCGGGTTCTCGATCCACAATCTGTTGTCCGGCCTGCTCGACTTCGAGAATCCGAACGCCGGCGCCAAGGCTCCCGTTCTCCGCTGCGAAACCTGCGGAATGACATATACTCAGTTCAGCAAGATCGGCCGGTTCGGCTGCAGCCAATGCTACAAGCACTTCGCGGATCGGCTGGACCCTCTGCTGAAGCGGGTGCACGGCAATACCGTTCACGTCGGCAAGGTTCCGAAGCGCGCGGGCGGCAAAGTCAAGACGAAGCGGGAGATCGAGCGCCTGAAGAAGGATATGCTCGGCCGTATCGAGAGAGAGGATTTCGAGACGGCGGCGCAGCTTCGGGACCGCATCCGGGATCTCGAGAAGGAGATCGGCGGCGGATAACGGCCATGGCGCCACGCTTCACGCGAAAGGAGGAGGATACCCCGATGACCAAGCCCGAATTCGCCAAGGATGCGCTAAGCCCTTGGATGAAGAAGGACGGCCCAGACAGCGACGTCGTGCTGAGCAGCCGCATACGGATCGCGCGCAACCTGCGAGCGTATCCCTTCCCGATGCTGTCGACGCCGGCTCAGTCCGAGGAAGTCGTCGAGCAGCTGCTCGGCGTAGCGGAGAGCGGCAGACTGGGAGGCCTCGGCCCGATCAAGACCTATCAATTATCGAACCTGACGGAGCTGGAGAAGCTGGTGCTCGTCGAGAAGCACCTGATCAGTCCGGCTCTGGCGAGCGAGTCCCGCAACGGAGCTCTGATCCTTAGCCGGAACGAGGATATCAGCATCATGATCAACGAAGAGGATCATCTGCGGATCCAATGCCTGTACCCCGGCTTCCAGATCAAGGAGGCATGGGAGTACGCCAGCAAGATCGACGATATTTTCGAGGAGAGCGTCGACTTCGCCTTCGACGAGAAGCACGGATATTTGACCAGCTGTCCGACGAACGTCGGAACCGGGATTCGGGCTTCCGTCATGATGCACCTGCCGGCGTTGGTGCTGACGGGCCAGATCAACCGGATTCTCTCCGCCGTCACTCAGGTCGGATTGGCCGTTCGCGGCATTTACGGAGAAGGCAGCGAAGCGACGGGCAACCTGTTCCAGGTGTCGAACCAGATTACGCTCGGGCAATCCGAGAGCGAAATCATCGACAACCTCCACGCCGTCGCCCATCAGATTATCGGCCACGAGAAGGCGGCAAGGGAGCGCCTGATGGGCGAATCCCGGGCGCGGCTCGAGGACCGGGTGAAGCGCTCGTACGGCATTCTGTCCTATGCGGGAATCATGGATTCCAAGGAAGCGGCGCAGCGGCTGTCGGACGTTCGGCTCGGCGTGAACCTGGGGCTGCTGCCCAGCCTCAGCCAGCAAACGCTGAACGAGCTGATGGTCTCGACGCAGCCCGGATTCCTGCAGCAGAAATTCGGAGAAGCGCTCAGTCCGGAGCAGAGGGACATGACAAGAGCGGAGATTATCCGTTCCCGACTGGCAACCTAAGCTCAAATGTTCTATTCTATCTCTATAGGGGAGGTGTTGTCTCATGATGTTCGGAAGATTCACCGAACGAGCACAAAAGGTGCTTGCGTTGGCTCAAGAAGAAGCCGTGAGACTGGGACACAATAATATCGGCACGGAGCATATTCTGCTCGGATTAATTCGCGAAGGCGAAAGCATTGCCGCCAAAGCGCTTATCGCTTTGGGCCTCGGGCTTGAGAAAATCCAGGACGAGGTTGAATCGCTGATCGGCCGCGGTCAGGAGCAGCCGACCAATATCGCTTACACCCCTCGCGCCAAGAAGGTCATCGAGCTCTCGATGGACGAGGCGCGCAAGCTTGGCCATACCTACGTAGGAACCGAACACATTCTTCTCGGCCTGATCCGGGAAGGAGAGGGCGTCGCCGCCCGCGTTTTGAATAACCTGGGCATCAGCCTGAACAAGGCCCGCCAGCAAGTGCTTCAACTGCTGGGCAGCAGCGAGAGCGTATCGCAAAGCCACGGCCCGTCCTCGAACGTCAGCACGCCGACGCTCGACGGCCTGGCCCGCGATCTGACCGCCAGCGCCAGAGACAATAATATCGATCCGGTGATCGGCCGCTCGAAGGAGATCGAACGCGTCATTCAGGTTCTCTCCCGCCGCACGAAGAACAATCCGGTGCTCATCGGCGAACCGGGGGTCGGCAAGACGGCGATCGCCGAAGGCCTGGCCCAGAAGATCGTCAACAACGAGATTCCGGAGACGCTTCGCGACAAGCGCGTCATGACGCTCGACATGGGCTCCGTCGTCGCGGGCACGAAGTATCGCGGCGAGTTCGAGGATCGCCTGAAGAAGATCATGGACGAGATTCGCCAAGCCGGCAACGTCATCCTGTTCATCGACGAGCTGCACACGCTGATCGGAGCAGGCGGAGCGGAAGGCGCGATCGACGCCTCGAACATTTTGAAGCCGGCCCTGGCTCGCGGAGAGCTCCAATGCATCGGGGCCACGACGCTGGACGAATACCGCAAGTATATCGAGAAGGATGCCGCGCTGGAGCGCCGCTTCCAGCCGATCACGGTGGATCAGCCGTCCCCCGAGGAAGCGATTCAGATTCTTCACGGGCTGCGCGACCGCTACGAGGCTCACCATCGCGTGAAGATCACGGACGAATCGATCGAAGCGGCCGTGAAGCTGTCGGACCGCTACATCACCGACCGCTTCCTGCCGGATAAGGCGATCGACCTGATCGACGAGGCGAGCTCGAAAGTCCGCCTGCGCTCCTATACGATTCCGCCGAACCTCAAGCAGCTGGAGTCGCGCCTGGAGGATATCCGCAAGGAGAAGGACGCTTCGGTGCAGAGCCAAGAGTTCGAGAAGGCGGCTGCCCTCCGCGATACGGAGCAGAAGATTCGCGAAGAGCTCGAAGCGACGAAGAACCAGTGGAAAGAAAAGCAAGGCCGCACCGACTCGGAGGTGACTCCGGAGGATATCGCCCAAGTCGTCGCCAGCTGGACGGGAATCCCGGTCAGCAAGCTGGCGGAGGAAGAGACCGAACGCCTGCTGAAGATGGAAGAAATCCTGCATGACCGCGTCATCGGTCAAGAGGAAGCCGTCAAGGCCGTCGCGAGAGCGGTTCGCCGGTCCCGCGCCGGGCTGAAGGATCCGAAGCGTCCGATCGGCTCGTTCATCTTCCTCGGTCCGACCGGCGTCGGCAAGACCGAGCTGGCCCGGGCGCTCGCGGAAGCGATGTTCGGCGACGAGAACGCGGTCATCCGCATCGACATGTCGGAGTACATGGAGAAGCACTCCACCTCGCGTCTGGTCGGAGCGCCTCCGGGATACGTCGGCTATGACGAAGGCGGCCAGCTGACGGAGAAGGTTCGCCGCAAGCCGTACTCGGTCGTCCTGCTGGATGAGATCGAGAAGGCTCACCCGGAAGTGTTCAACGTGCTGCTGCAGGTGCTCGAAGACGGCCGTCTGACCGATTCGAAGGGCCGCACCGTCGACTTCCGGAACACGCTGATCATCATGACCTCCAACGTCGGGGCCGATCAGATCAAGCGCAACTCGACGCTCGGCTTCACGGCCGCACAGGATGCGGGACACGATTACGCCGTCATGAAGGAGAAGGTGCTGGGCGAGCTGAAGAAGTCGTTCCGTCCGGAATTCCTGAACCGGATCGACGAGATGATCGTCTTCCATCCGCTGGAGCAAGAGCACATCGCCCGGATCGTTACGCTGATGGCCGACGAGCTTCGCAAGAGACTCGCCGAGCACGACGTGGAGTTCGAGCTCACCGACTCGGCGAAGGCGTTCCTCGCGAAGGAAGGCTTCGATCCTCAATACGGAGCTCGTCCGCTGCGCCGCGCGATCCAGAAGCATATCGAGGATCGCCTGTCCGAGGAGCTTCTGCTCGGCAAGATTCAGAAGGGCCACAAGCTGCTGATCGACGAAGAGGAAGGCGCGCTCGTGGTCAAGATGAAGGACGAAGTCGTATCGAATTCGTAACGGGAAAATTAGCCGGAGAGAGCGCAGGGAAGTCTGCGCTCTCTCTCTTTTTTGCATTTCACCAAACGGGGAGGCGGGCCATACCCTATAGCAAATCCGAAGGCGAAGAGGGGAAGCCCGATGTACCGAAGGCGAAGAAAGCCGATCCTCTGGAGACAGCCGTTCTTGCTTCTTCTAAGCGGAATCGGATTCGTTCTGTTGCTGCTCATTCTGAGCAAAATCCTATTTGTGCTGTTCTACTTGTTCGGAGGCGTTCTGCTCGTCGCCGTCGTCCTGTGGTTCGCTTGGAGATGGTGGTGGTATCGCTAGCTCCGGCTCGGGGCTGTCCTTTGGGCAGTCTCTTTTTTTAGGCAAAAAATCGACTTTCCGCCGTTAGACGCATTTTACCCTTTCATCCGAACATGGTACACTTTTAATATCGAATCGTTGAGGGGACCGAGATGGCTAAAGTCAAGACGAAATTCGTGTGCAACGAATGCGGCACCGAATCGCCCAAGTGGATGGGCAAGTGCCCGGGCTGCGGCGCCTGGAACTCCATGACGGAGGAGACGGAATCCGTCACGAAGGCTCCCGTGGGACGAAGCGAGATGCTTCGCACGAAAGAAAAGCCCGCTTCCATCATAGATATAGATAGCGGACGGGAACCGCGAATCTCTACCGGACTTACCGAATTGAATCGAGTTCTCGGAGGAGGGCTCGTTCCCGGCTCGCTGATGCTTGTCGGCGGAGATCCGGGGATCGGGAAGTCGACCCTTCTGCTGCAGACCTCCAACTCTCTCGCCAGTCAAGGCTTGAAGGTCCTGTACGTATCGGGCGAGGAATCGGTCCGGCAGACGAAGCTAAGAGCCGACCGATTGGGCACGCTAAGCGATAAGCTGTTCGTGCTCTGCGAGACGAATCTCGACTTTATCGAGGAAGCGATCACCTCGCTGGAGCCGGACTTTCTCGTGATCGACTCGATTCAGACGGTTTACCGTCCGGACGTTCCTTCCGCGCCGGGCAGCGTCGCCCAAGTCCGCGAGTGCACCACTCAGTTCATGCGCATCTCCAAGATCAACGGAGTCGCCACCGTGCTTGTCGGACACGTTACCAAAGAAGGAGCGATCGCGGGGCCGCGGCTGCTGGAGCACATGGTCGACTGCGTGCTTTATTTCGAAGGGGAGAGACATCACTCCTACCGGTTGCTTAGGGCCGTTAAGAATCGTTTCGGCTCGACCAACGAGATCGGAATTTTCGATATGACGGAAGACGGGCTTCGGGAGGTAGCCAATCCTTCCGAGCTGTTCCTGTCCGAGCGGCCGCTGGGAGTCGCGGGCTCCTGCGTGGTCGCCAGCCTGGAGGGAACCCGTCCGGTGCTGGTCGAACTGCAGGCGCTGGTCGCCCCGACGAGCTTCCCGTCTCCGCGAAGAATGTGCTCCGGACTCGATCATCATCGAATTTCGCTGGTGATCGCGGTGCTGGAGAAACGCATGGGATTGTTCCTGTCGAACCAGGATGCTTACGTGAACGTGGCGGGCGGAGTGAAGCTGGATGAGCCGGCCGCGGATCTGGCGGCCGCGGTCAGCCTCGCTTCCAGCTTCCGGGACTTGCCGACGAAGCCTTACGACGTCATCTTCGGGGAAGTCGGCCTGACCGGCGAAGTAAGAGCCGTATCCCGGGCGGAAACGCGGGTGAAGGAAGCGCTGAAGCTGGGCTTCAAGAGGGTCATCCTCCCGGAGCAGAGCATGAAGGGCTGGCAGCCGCCCGCCGGGATCCAGCTGATCCCGGTCAAAACCGTGGCGGATGCCATGAAGGCAGCATTGGAATAAGGGGGTGCCGAACCGATATGAAAGAAACCAAAGAAAAAGAACTCAAAGAAAAAGAGCATCCATCGCAAACGATGAATCAGCTGCTGCAGATGGTCGCCCCCGGGACGCCGTTTCGCGACGGTCTGGAGAACGTGCTGCGCGCCAAGACGGGCGCTTTGATCGTCGTCGGATGCACGCCGGAGATCATGGAAGTCGTGGACGGCGGCTTCAGCATCGACTGCGATTTCAGTCCCAACTACTTGTACGAATTGGCCAAGATGGACGGAGCGATTATTCTAAGCGAGGATGCCAAACGCATACTCTATGCCAATACCCAATTGATACCGGATTCCTCGATCTCCTCGATCGAAACCGGGATCCGGCACCGCACGGCGGAGCGGGTGGCCAAGCAGACCGGGAAGCTCGTCGTCTCCATCTCCCAGCGGCGCAATATCATCACGTTGTACCAAGGCAATCTGCGCTACTCCCTCAAGGAGACGGGTGTCATTCTCACGAAAGCGAATCAAGCGATCCAGACGCTGGAGCGGTACCGCGCGGTTTACAACCAGGCGCTTACCAACCTGTCCGCCCTTGAGTTCGAGGAGCTCGTCACGATGCATGAGGTGGCCTACGTCATCCAGCGCTCGGAGCTGGTGCTTCGGTTCAAGGCCGAGATCAACCGGTACGTGCTGGAGCTCGGCAACGAAGGACGGCTCATCAATATGCAGATGGTCGAGCTGGTCGGCTCGGCCGAAGAAGAAGCCCGCCTGATGCTGAAGGACTATGCGCGGGACCCGAGCGAGGACAAGATCAAAGAGATTCAAGCGACGCTCCGGAAGCTGACCTCCGAGGAGCTTCTGGACACGAATTACCTGATCCGCTTGCTCGGCTATACGTCCATCAGCACCGTCGCGGAAGACGGCTTCCATCCGCGCGGCTATCGGCTGCTCAGCAAGATCCCGAGGCTGCCGAGCGTCATCATCCACAATCTGGTGGAGCGCTTCGGCTCGTTCCCTCACATGATGATGGCTTCCATCGAAGAGCTGGACGAAGTGGACGGCATCGGGGAAGTGAGAGCCCGTTCCATCAAGGAAGGGTTAAAAAGGATTCAGGATCAGGTGTTTATTGACAGACAGATTTAACGAGTCTAGAATGAACTAATGGCATCGGCCCCTAGGCGACTAAGGCGCGAGGCATGGACATGAACATAAAGTCATTTTTTCTTTTTTTTTTGATTTTGCTTCGGATGGGCATAGTAAAGTCGAGGTGGATCCATGATCACGAAATCCATACCGAACTTGTTTACAATAGGCAACCTGTTTCTCGGCGTTCTCTCCATTATTTTGGCGTTCAATGACCGGGCGGACGGGGCTGCTCTGTTGGTGATCATCGCCATGCTCTTGGACGGATTGGACGGCCGGGTCGCACGGGCCTTGAACGTGCAGAGCGAATTCGGCAAGGAGCTGGATTCGTTGTCCGACGTCATCTCGTTCGGCGTCGCCCCCGCATTCATCATGTATCAAGCCGCTTTCTCGACGGATGTCAGCGAAGCGCTTGCATGGATCGTTACCGCCATATTCCCGATTTGCGGAGCCCTTCGGCTCGCCAGGTTCAACGTCATCGAAGGGATTCCCGGGTACTTCATCGGACTGCCGATACCGGCCGCCGGCGGGGTGCTGGCTACCCTTGCGCTGTTCAGTCAAGACTTGAACGTGTACCTGCTGCTTCTCGCAACGCTTGCCTTATCTTTCCTAATGGTCAGCAGCATCAAATATCCGAACTTCAAGAAGCTCGGGCTTCCCCGGGCTGCGGTGTGGGCGGTGCCGCTCGTCGTGGCCGCCGCCATCTTCCTGGCGTTCCTGTTCCCGCGGGCGATCCCGAGGGTCATTCTGGGACTCTTGCTCCTGTACGCCATCTGGGGCCTAAAAAAAAACGTTGATACTTTGGTGTCCAGACGCCGCAAAAAACGGTCGAGGGACGAGAATCCGCGTTCGAAGCATAGCGCATAAAGCGCTGCCTGACGCAACTCAATAGCAGTCGCACAGCCGCAAAACGAAAAAAGGGCCGTCTCTTCCGAGACAGCCCTTTTGCCATTCAACTGAGCTTGACGGCAATTCTCAGCGTGTGATCGTTCGGCAGCTCCGTCGCCGCTTCGTATCCAAGCAGCTCGGCGAGGGACCGGAAGGGAACCAGCAGCACGTCCCCGGCCATCTTCGGAGCCGCATCCAACTCGAAGGATCGCCCGTCGGCCTCGGCTTCGGTCTCGCCTAGCTTAAGGGAATACTTGCGATGCTCCCGCGCGAGTTGCAAGGTCTTCGTCTCATTGTCCCATTGCAGGCTCGCCCCGAGCACGGTGGCGGCTTCCTTGGCGGGCACGAGCAATTCCTTCTCCCCGACGGCGCGAATCTCGGAGAAGGTCGGCCGCTGCTCGGCGTCGCCTCTCTTCAGCGAGAACACCGCGTTCCGCACGCGGTTGCCATCGGCGATGAGGAGCGAAACGAGCTGCTCCTCCAGCGTATCCGCGAACGCCCTGACGTTGTCCGCCGTGACCCGGTACTTCGCGTCGTCTTCCCCGATTCTCTCTGCGATCCAAGTGTTGACGTCCTGATTATAGTGGGACAAGTCCTTGTAAAGGCTCAGATCGAAGGTGATGTCCGCTTCCGTCTGAAAGTCGTAAACCTTCGCATTGGGCAGACGGTCGAGCTGCTCGAACATCCATTCCCCCATCTCCAGCTGATTGCGGTACCGCGCTTCGTTCGTGGTTTTCCACACCTCGTGTCTTAGAATGCTGTAAGGCGGATAGAAGAAAATAAATTGCGTCTCCGGATGCAGCCGCACCAGAGAAAGGATATTCGTCGTAAAATTCTGTTTTATGAGCTCGAGCGGCTCCTCGTTGAGTCCGAAGTACTTCTCGTTCGCCTGGGCGAGCCGGTAGTCCTTCATCACCTTCTCGGCCGAGAAGCCTCCGGTGCCGTTCCAGTTGCCCAGGTACTCCAAGTCCCGGTTGTTGCCGTTCCGGTGGGCGTGCACCAGGCTCTTGGCGAGCATCGTATACACCGACAGGTTAAACCAGTACTTGTAGTCGTTCGTCCAATCGGAGTCGTAGAGGTAATCGGGAAAATCGGCCGCGAGCTCGGGATCCTGTTCCTTCAGCGCGAAGTAGTCGAGCCCCCACAGCACCTGCTTGACCTTGCCCGTATCCAGCGCGAGCTTGGCGATTTTGCGCTGTTCGTCCGCCATCGAGCCTCGCATCGACAGCTTCATCGCCTTCCCGTGAAGGGCTTTCCCCACGACGGACGGCAGGAAATTCTCCGTCATCGAGGTGCCGACGATAATCGTGTCGTAGTCGAAGTTCTTGGCCAGCCCCGGATTCTGGTAGCGCTCCTCCGTGAAGAACACCATGGGAATGACGGAAGCCTGACGATAGAATTGAAGCGGATCGATGGCGACGGTAAAAATGCAGATAAGGACGACAAGCGAGACGGTAGCGATAACGAAGCTGCGAATCCATGTACGATGGGCCGCCTTGGCGCTCCTCTTGGTCCGGGGATGGGGAGAGGCTGCGGGTTTGGCGGCGGGGATAGGTGCTTGCACGAGTATGCCCCTCTCTGGATGGCCTCGAATGCAGGCTGTTTTTACTAATAACTATAACGGTTTGCCGGGTTAACTGCCAAGACATAACGGAAACAAGAAGACCGCCCAGGGGCCTCTATCGGCCTAGGACGGTCTTTGTCTTGCTTGCGCCAAGCGCGAGGGCTAGGTCATGTTGAACAGCCCGAGCGTCGAGCACTTGTCGGATTCCTTGGCGACGACGTCTTCCAGGCTGATGCCGAGAAGGTTGCCTAGCGCCGACATGTAGAACATGTTCTTGCCGAGTTCCGAGCGGATGGCATCCCGGCAGTTCTCGCACAGCTCGCCGGCCATATGCGACTTGGATTGGCGCATCGCCTGGTCGAGAGGCAAGTCCTCCGTAAAGCCTTGATGCCGAGCGTTGAGCTCGATGCAGCCGCATTCCGTAATGGCCTTGGACACGGCTCTGTTCACTGATGCGTTGGCTTGGCTGTACTTGGTGACGACATCCAGCAGACTGCGGTGACGGAGCAAGAGTTCCGAGACCTGCTGCTGAAACTCCTGCAGAGTGACTGCGCTCATCCGTTCCACCTCGGTTACCGTGATTTGCTTTGCTAAGGACTATTATAGAGCAAGGCTACCGGTATTTCAAAAGGAGAAAAGACGGCGCCCGCCCGAAGAAAGTTTGAGAGGTTCGTTCGGCCGGGGAGATTAGCGACGAAGAAATTGGAACATACTAGTAAACAAGCAGCGATGGAGTTTATGCGTAGGTTTCGGACAAGCATATTAAGATTGGGAAAATCAAGGAGTGATTATTTATGATGATGAAGCGCATCATCCAGGCGGTCGGCGTGCTGCTCGGAGCGATGATGGGACAAAGCCTGTTCGCCACGCGCCTGACGGGCGGCTCGGAATGGATGAATCCGCTCATGGGAGCCTCCTCCGTCACGAGCGGAGGTTATCTTGGCGCCGCCATCGGAGCCGTAATCGGCTTGTTCGCCGCTTCGGCGCTAGCCGGACCTCTGTCCAAGGCGCTGAACGGGGCGATCGAAAGACTGTCCGGCATGCCCCCGGCGATACTCGCGTCGGGATTGCTCGGAGGAGGAACGGGACTTGCGCTCGCGGCTCTATTATATCCTTATTTGGGAGAGCTTCCTCGGATCGGCGGCATCGTGGCGGCGCTCGTCGCGGCGACTTTGTGTTATGCGGGAGTTCGCGTCGGAACCCGCAAGAAGGACGAGCTGGCATCCCTGTTCCAGGGCCGGAAGACGGCCGGGATCGCGGAAGAGGAGCAGCCTCGCTACGAGGAGCATAAGATTTTGGACACAAGCGTTATTATCGACGGCCGAATCGCCGATATCTGCAAGACCGGATTCATCGAAGGAACGCTTGTCATTCCCGAATTCGTGCTGGAGGAGCTTCAGCATATCGCGGACTCTTCCGACCTGCTCAAGCGCAATCGCGGACGGCGCGGACTGGACATCCTGAACAAGATCCAGAAAGAGCTGGACGTGCGGGTCCTTATCTATGAGGATGCGAACGACGAGCCGGGAGAAGTGGACAGCAAGCTGGTCAAGCTGGCCAAGGCCATGCGCGGCAAGGTCGTCACCAACGACTTCAACCTGAACAAGGTATGCGAGCTTCAAGGGGTGTCCGTTCTGAACATCAACGATCTCGCGAACGCGGTCAAGCCGGTCGTGCTGCCGGGCGAGGAGATCGTCGTCCAAGTCATCAAGGACGGCAAGGAGCATGGCCAAGGCGTCGCCTATCTGGATGACGGCACGATGATCGTCGTCGAGGGAGGAAGGGACTTCATCGGAACGACGATGGAGGTGCTGGTCACCAGCGTGCTGCAGACTTCCGCCGGCCGGATGATCTTCGCGAAGCCGAAACTATTGGAAAAAGCGCTCTGAACGAGTATGATTATAGGAAAACGGGCGGGACGCGCTCTAGGGTGTCCCGTTTTTCTTATGTCTATAAGCATCGCTAGGGAAGAGGGGACGCAGCATGGATTGGGGAGCGGTGATCGTCGCGGCCGGCCGGGGAACAAGAATGGGCTCCGCGGACAACAAGCCGTACCTGCCGCTCGGGGATCGGCCGGTGCTGGCGCATACGCTGGAAGCGTTCGAGCGCTGCGCCGCCGTGAGCAGCGTCGTGCTGGTGGTGGCGCCGGGCGAGGAAGGCAGGGCGAAGGCCGTCGCGAGCGAATTCGGCGCGCGTAAGGTGCGCGCGATCGTGCCGGGCGGCACCGAGAGGCAGGACAGCGTATACGCGGGACTCGACGCGCTCGCTACGCAAGGCGTGCTCGTGCACGACGCGGCGAGGCCGCTCGTCACGCCGGAGCAGATCGAGGCTTGCTGCCGGGAGGCCGAGCGGCACGGCTCGGCGGCGCTGGCCGTCCCGGTCAAGGACACGATCAAGATCGAGGGCGAGAAGGGCTTCATGACCGCGACTCCGGACCGCAGCGCCTTATGGTCGGTGCAGACGCCGCAGGCGTTCGGGCGGGAGGAGCTCATGCGGGCTCACCGGCTCGCGAAGGAAGAAGGAGCGTTCGCCACGGACGACACGATGCTGCTGGAGCGGCTCGGCCGCAAGGTAGCCATCGTCCCCGGAGATTACCGCAACTTAAAAATAACGACGCCCGAGGATCTTCCCGTAGCGGAGCTATTCTTGGCAAGGCGTCGACGGGAGGAACCGAACTAGATGATTAGAGTGGGACAAGGCTTTGACGTTCATCAGCTGACCGAAGGCAGGGACTGCATTATCGGAGGAGTCAAGATTCCTTATGAGAAAGGACTGCTCGGCCATTCCGACGCGGACGTGCTGCTTCACGCGATCAGCGACGCGGTGCTCGGGGCGCTCGCCCTGGGGGACATCGGGAAGCACTTCCCGGACACCGATCCGGCCTACAAGGACGCGGACAGCGTAAAGCTGCTCGAGCGCGTATGGGAGCTGGCGACGGAGCGGGGCTATAAGCTCGGCAACGCGGACGCGACGATTATCGCCCAGGCGCCGAAGATGGCGCCGCACATTCCGGCGATGGTCGAGGTGATCGCCCGTTCGCTGGGGGCGGAGACGTCCCAGGTGAACGTGAAGGCGACGACCTCGGAGAAGCTCGGCTTCACCGGGCGCGGGGAAGGGATCGCCGCCCAGGCGATTGTTTGCCTTGTCCGCGATGTGCTATGATTTCGGCATAAGTTTCGATATCGATACACGCCGCAGGTTATCGGCAATGCAGGCAACAAACGAGGAGGAACATCGCCATGTCTGACAAAGTACGCGTAAGATATGCCCCGAGTCCGACGGGCCATCTGCATATCGGCAATGCGCGAACCGCTATTTTCAATTACTTATTCGCCCGCCATCACGGCGGGGAATTCATCATACGGATCGAAGACACCGACGTGAAGCGCAACGTCGCCGGAGGCGAAGAAAGCCAGCTGAAGTACTTGAAGTGGCTGGGCGTCGATTGGGACGAGAGCGTGGATAAAGTCGGGCAGTACGGGCCTTACCGCCAGACGGAGCGTTTGGACATCTACCGCGAATATTGGCGGCAGCTGATCGATAACGGACAAGCTTACCGCTGCTACTGCACCGAAGAAGAGCTGGAGAAGGAGCGGGAGGAGCAGTCCGCCCGCGGCGAGACGCCGCGCTATTCCGGCAAGTGCCGCCGCTTAAGCGACGCGGACCGCGCCCGCCTGGAAGCGGAAGGCCGCGTGGCGAGCGTTCGCTTTCGCGTGCCGGAAGGCAAAACCTATGCCTTCGACGACATGGTGAAGGGCGAGATCTCGTTCAAGTCCGAGGAGTTCGGGGACTTCGTCATCGTGAAGAAGGACGGCATCCCGACGTACAACTATGCCGTGGCGCTGGACGATCATCTGATGGCGATCACCCACGTGCTTCGCGGCGAGGACCACATCACGAACACGCCTCGCCAGCTGATGGTCTACGAAGCGCACGGATGGGAGCCGCCGATCTTCGGACACATGACGCTGATCGTGAACGAGAGCCGCAAGAAGCTGTCCAAGCGCGACGAATCGATCATCCAGTTCATCGAGCAGTACGACAACCTGGGCTACTCCTCCGAAGCGCTGTTCAACTTCATCACGCTGCTCGGCTGGTCCCCGGAAGGCGAAGAGGAGATCTTCACCCGCGAGCGGCTGATCGAGATCTTCGACGCGAACCGCCTGTCCAAGAGCCCGGCGGTGTTCGATACCGTCAAGCTGAACTGGATCAACCAGCATTACCTGAAGGGGCTTCCGGTCGAAGAGCTCGCGAAGCTCTGCTTCCCTCACCTGAAGCAAGCGGAACGCCTGGCCGCCGAGCCGAGCGAGAAGGAGCTCGCCTGGGCGACCGCTCTCGTGACGCTGTACCGGGATCACCTGCGCTACGGGGCGGAGATCGTTCCGCTGTCCGATCTGTTCTTCCGGGAAGAAGTCGTTCTGGAGGACGATGGACGCGAGGTTCTGGCCGAGGAGAGCGTGCCGGCCGTCTTGAGCGCGTTCGCGCGCCAATTGGAAGCGGCAGGCGAAGCGAACTTCACCGAAGAGAACATCAAAGCCGCGATCAAGGCCGTTCAGAAGGAGACCGGCGCGAAGGGCAAGGGGCTGTTCATGCCGATTCGCGTCGCGCTGACCGGCCAGACGCATGGCCCGGACCTGAACGGCAGCATCTGGCTGCTCGGTTACGGCAGGGTGCTGAAGCGTCTGGAAGATGCTGCCGCCGGCAAACTGGCTTAAGGCGGGAACAAGCTGCCCGGCTTGCGTTTTCCGATAGAGACAGGGTTATCATAGTATTCGGATGGGAATTGGTCGCCCTTGTCGATTCGCGGGGGTTCGGATATACTGGCGTTAACAAGCTTCATACCGGAATCCGCGTCGAACAGGTAGAGTACGTTCCCGCCTCGGAAGTACAGAGAGAGCTGCGATTGCTGAGAGCAGCTTCTTCCGTGGGAACCGAAGTGCGCCTGGGAGCCGCATCGCCGAGCGAGTGCTTCAGCACAGCGGGTAGGCGATGCCGAATGGCCCTCGTTAACGGGCGAATGAGTTGGATAGCCGCCGTCCGCGTGCTCGAGCGGGGCTGTTCAAGCAGAGTGGGACCGCGTAACGATCGACGCCTCTGCAGCGAGATGCTGCGGAGGCGTTTTTTTGTCGTCGCCTTAAGTCCGCGGAATCCGTTCGAAGGGAATCGAGGGGGTAAGGACATGGGAGTATGGAGCAACATTCGTTCCGATATCGAGGCGGTATTCGAGAATGACCCGGCGGCGCGCAGCAGGTTCGAAGTCATCTTCACGTATTCCGGTCTGCACGCCATCTGGGCCCATCGCGTCGCCCACTATTTTTTCCGCCGCCGCTGGTTTACGGTCGCCCGCATGATCTCGCAAGTGAGCCGATTCATGACGGGGATCGAGATTCACCCCGGCGCCAAGATCGGCCGAAAGCTGTTCATCGACCACGGAATGGGAGTCGTCATCGGGGAAACGTGCGAGATCGGGGACGAGGTCGTCATTTACCAGGGGGTTACCCTCGGCGGCACGGGCAAGGAGAAGGGGAAGCGCCATCCGACGATCGGCAATCGCGTCGTCATCGCGTCGGGCGCCAAAGTACTAGGCTCGTTCACGGTTGGAGATAACTCGAATATCGGGGCGAATTCCGTCGTGCTTCGCCCGGTGCCGGCGGACAGCACGGTCGTGGGCATTCCCGGCCGGGTGGTGAAGCGCAACGGGGAGCGGGTCGGGGACCGGCTCGACCACACGAACCTGCCCGATCCGCTCATCGAAACCTTCCGCTTCATGCAGAAGGAGATCAACGAGCTGAAGGCGGAGGTCGAACGTTTGAAGGCGGAACGGAATAAAGAACATGAGGCGGCGGAACCCGAGAAGGTCGGAGCGGCCGCCCAGGAATCGTAAAGGAGAGTCGGAATCGTGACCTTGATGATTTATAACAGCCTTACCCGGGAGAAGGAAACGTTCGTCCCGCTGACGCCGGGCAAAGTCAATATGTACGTGTGCGGACCGACCGTGTACGACTACATTCATATCGGCAACTCGCGGCCGGTCATCTTCTTCGACGTCGTGAGAAGATATCTGGAATTCAGCGGCTATGACGTCAATTACGTGGTGAACTTCACGGACGTGGACGACAAGATGATCCGCCGCGCGAACGAACTCGGCATCACGGTGCCCGAGCTCGCGGAGAAGTACATCGCCGGCTTCAACGAGGACCGCGAAGGGCTGGGAGCCCGTCCGGCTTCGATCAATCCGCGGGTCACGGAGAATATTCCGGAGATTGTCGCGTTTATCGAGGAGCTCGTGGACAAAGGCTATGCGTACGAGAGCGGGGGAGACGTCTACTACCGCACCTCCAAGTTCCCGGAATACGGCAAGCTGTCGCATAAGAACCTTGACGAGCTGCAATACGGCATTCGCGTCGAGGTGGACGAGCGGAAGGAGAGCCCGCAGGACTTCGTTCTCTGGAAGGGCGCCAAGCCGGGAGAGATCTTCTGGCCGAGCCCTTGGGGCGACGGGCGTCCCGGCTGGCACATCGAGTGCTCCGCGATGGCTCGAACGTACGCGGGAGACACGCTGGACATTCACGGCGGCGGGCACGATCTGCAGTTCCCTCACCACGAGTGCGAAATCGCGCAATCCGAAGCGCTTACCGGCAAGCCGCTGGCGCGCTATTGGATGCATAACGGCTTCGTGAACATCAATAACGAGAAGATGTCCAAGTCGCTCGGCAACGGGATCAACCCCCGCGAGCTGCTGAAGCGCACGAGCGCGCAGGCGATCCGCTACATCATGCTGACGACGCATTACCGCAGCCCGCTGAACTTCAGCGAGGAGATCGTCCGCCAAGCGGAGAACAGCGTGGCCCGGCTCGCGACGAGCGCGGGCAACGTGAAGCACCGCTTGGGCAGCGTGCACGCCGAGCTTCCGGGAGGACCGGACGAGGAGCTGGCCGCCCGCCTCGAAGAGCTGATGGCCGAGTTCCGGGCGAAGATGGACGACGACTTCAATACGGCGGACGCCGTGACGGTATGGTTCCAGGTCGTCTCGGAGGCCAACGCTTACCTGCAGCGCGACGTCGCGAACGCGGCGACCCTGAACCTGCTCCTGAAGACGATCGGCGAGCTGGACGGCGTGCTTGGCCTGCTGCTGCCGGAGGACGGCGCCGAACTGCTGGACGAAGAGGTGGACAGCTTGATCGCCGAGCGGGCGGAAGCCCGGAAGAGCCGCGACTTCAAGCGGGCGGACGAGATCCGCGACCTCCTCGCGGAGAAGGGGATCCTGCTGGAGGATACGCCGCAAGGAATCCGTTGGCGGCGCAAATGACGGAGAAGGCCATGGACGGATTAACCGCGCCGGCTCCCGTTATCGCGCCTGTCGTTCCAAGCGACGTTCCCGTCAACCTGCTGCCGCCGATCGTGCTCGCGTATATCGGCGATGCCGTGTTCGAGGTGTACGTGCGGCAGCGGCTTATTCTCGAAGCGGCGATCCGCAAGCCGCATCAGCTGCACAAGGCGGCGTCCAAGCGCGTGTCCGCCGGCGCGCAGGCCCGCTTGCTGGAGAAGTGGCAGCCGCTCTTGACGGAGGAGGAAGCCGACGTCGTCCGCCGCGGGCGCAACACGAAGTCGGGACAGCCGCCGAAGAACGCCGACCCCGGCGCTTATCGGCTGGCGACCGGATTGGAATGCTTGGTCGGGTATTTGTATTACCGCGGAGAGCGGGACAGGCTTGAACAGCTGATCGGTCTGGCGTTCGAAGATGACCGGACGAATGAGTGAGGAGAGGAAGATCGAGATGAATAACCGCAATAGACCCCGCCCATCGTCAGGCGATTCGAGAAGGCAGGCCGAAGGAGGGCGGCCGCCCCGGGAGCGGGGCGATCGCTTCGGTTCCGGCGGCCGGTCCGGCCAGCCGGCGAAGCATCGCCGCGAGACGGCGCCGGCGGAGCAAGAGCCGCTGCAGCCCCTGCTTGCGGACGAGGAAGAGGGGAGCGGCGAAAGCTACCTGGCCGGCAAGCACCCGGTGCTGGAGGCGCTGAAGGCGGGACGGGCCTTGAATAAGATCTGGCTGTCCAACCAAGCGCAGCGCAGTCTCGTCCAGCCCATTCTGGACGAAGCGAAGTCCAGGGGAGTCGTCGTCCAGTTCGCGGACAAGAAGAAGCTGGACTCGCTCGTGCCGAACGTTCAGCATCAAGGCGTCGTCGCGCAAGCCGCCGCCGTCTCGTACGCGGAGGTGGAGGACTTGCTGGCGCTGGCTAAGGAACGCGGCGAAGCTCCGTTCCTGATCCTGCTGGACGAAGTGGAGGACCCGCACAACCTGGGCTCGATCCTTCGCTCGGTTGACTGCACGGGAGCCCACGGCGTCATCGTGCCGAAGCGGCGCAGCGCGAGCCTCACCGCGGTCGTCGCGAAGACCTCCGCGGGAGCGGTCGAATACGTTCCCGTCGCCAGGGTGGCGAACCTGGCCCAGACGATCGACCGCCTCAAGGAAGAGGGGATCTGGGTCGCCGGAGCGGACGCGGCGGCGACGCAGGACGTGTACGAGTCCGATCTGAGCGGTCCGATCGCGATCGTCATCGGCAGCGAGGGCAAAGGCATCTCGAGGCTGATTCGCGAGAAGTGCGACTTCCTCGTCTCCCTCCCGATGTTCGGCCACGTCAATTCGCTGAACGCCTCCGTCGCGGCGGGCGTCATCCTGTACGAGACGGTCCGCCAGCGGCGGGCTCGCCTGGAGAAGGAAGCGGCCGCAAGCAACAAGGGAGACGGGCATGCTTCGCCGTGAAGACGTCCTGATCGTCGACGGCTACAACATGATCGGCGCCTGGCCCGAGCTGGAACGGCTTAAATTGGACAAGCTCGAGGATGCGAGGGACCGGCTGCTCGATCTGCTCGCCAACTACCAAAGCTACGCGGGCATGACGGTCTACGTCGTGTTCGACGCCTTCCGGGTGCCGGGATTGGGCGCCGAGTTCAAGCAGCACCGTCTTAACATCGTCTACACGCGGGAGAAGGAGACGGCGGACGAATGCATCGAGCGGCTGGTCGGCGAGATGACGTCCGTGAAGCGCAACCTCTACGTGGCGACGTCCGACCAGACCGAGCAAAGGGTGGCGTTCGGGAGAGGCGCTCTCCGCCTGTCCGCCCGGGAACTGAGGCTCGCCGTGGAAGAAGGGAAGCGGGAGATCGAAGCCGCCCTCCGCAGAGAGCCTCCGCCCAAGCGCAACCCGCTCGGAGGCGTATTGAAGCCGGACGTTCAGCTGAGATTGGAGCTCATGAGAAGAGGGCAGTCCCTGGAGGCGGAAGATGATGGGGACGGATAACAGTTTTTCCAATGTCGAATCCTCGGAATCCGCGTCAAATAAGCTCGCATCGGTTGACGCTATTGGAATCATCAAGTATATTGTTAGTAGTTTGGAAGTTTCCAAACTAATACCTTCTCCGGCGTCCCTAGGCGTTGGAGATACCTTGAAGGTCGGAGGGATGATTCGTGAGCGTGGACGTTAACGATTTGATAGCACACGAATACGACTTCAAGACCGACGAGGATATCGTGGAAGCCGTTCGGCTTGGCGATTCCAACGCTCTCGAGTATCTGATCAATAAATATCGCAATTTCGTTCGGGCGAAGGCCCGCTCTTATTTTCTGATCGGCGCGGAACGGGAAGATATCGTGCAGGAAGGGATGATCGGTCTCTACAAGTCCATTCGCGACTTCAAAGGAGACAAGCTCGCTTCCTTCAAGGCGTTCGCCGAGCTGTGCGTCACCCGCCAGATCATTACCGCGATCAAGACCGCAACCCGCCAGAAGCATATTCCTCTAAACTCGTACGTATCCTTGGATAAGCCGATCTACGACGAGGATTCCGACCGCACGCTGCTGGACGTCATCTGCGGCTCCCGCGTCTGCGATCCGGAAGAGATGATTATCAATCAGGAAGAATTCTTCGGCCTGGAAGACAAGATGTCCGAGATTCTGAGCGACCTCGAGCGCCGCGTGCTTATGCTCTACCTGGACGGTCGTTCCTATCAGGAGATCGCCGTCGACTTGGACCGCCACGTCAAGTCTATCGACAATGCGCTGCAGCGGGTGAAGCGCAAGCTGGAGAAGTACTTGGAAGTAAGGGACATCGGACTTTAATCGAATGAGCTATTATCCATACTCTATCAAGGACAAGCAGTTTCCTATGCGGGCTGCTTTTTTTGATGCGCCGATTCTTCTTCCGAAGGGTCCGACTTCAAAAGCTAAGAGCGAGACTTATAAATTCCAGACGATGTAGAAAGAATGAGAATAGCTCTGTTGCCAGAAGAAGGTTCGCGGTTCCTCTAGCTCCCAATTCACTTTTCGTTGACATCGTATAGCCCCTGTGATAAATTATTTTAGTAACCTTAAGGTGGAGTTTTATGCACAGGCCCTGAATCTCGGGCGAAACGCCAGGTTTCGTTGTCGTGCAACGGCGGGACGGCGTTTGCGCTTGGATTCAATATGTTTATGAAGTTGGCAAGCCCGGGAGGTGGAACACATGCGGGTTATTATTACGCTCGCTTGCACTCAATGCAAGCAACGGAACTACACGACGAGCAAGAACAAACGGACGCACTCCGATCGCATTGAGCTGAAGAAGTTCTGCAAGTTCTGCAATGCGCATCTTCCTCATCGCGAAACTCGGTAAGTCGTAGGAGGTTTGGACGTGACTTTCCTGGCCAAAATGAAACAGAGCTTTGGGTCCTTTTTTGCGTTCTTCGGCGACAGTTGGAGTGAGTTAAAGAAGGTTAAGTGGCCTAAGCGTAAGGAATTGATCAGCTACACGATCGTCGTTATCGTCACCGTATTGCTGATCGCTATCTACTTCTGGGCACTGGACATCGGCATTTCTCAGCTCGTCGACCTCGTCATTTGACACAGGAACCAAAGGTGACATCGATGGAGAAAAGATGGTATGTTGTTCACACGTACTCCGGTTACGAGAATAAGGTAAAGACGAACCTGGAGAAACGCGTGGAGTCGATGGGCATGCAGGATAAGATTTTCCGCGTGCTCGTGCCAATGGAAGAGGAGATTGTCAACAAGGACGGCAAGAAGAAGACGGTGATGCGCAAGGTGTATCCCGGCTATGTCCTCGTTGAGATGATCCAGACAGACGATTCTTGGTATGTGGTGCGCAATACGCCCGGGGTTACCGGGTTCGTAGGCTCCACAGGATCGGGATCGAAGCCGACCCCTCTTCTGCCTGAAGAAGTGGAACAAATTCTGCGTCATATGGGCATGGAAGAACCTAAACCGGTCATCGATTTCGAGATCAAGGAGAATGTTCGCGTCAAGGTTGGGCCTTTCGCCAATTTTGTCGGCTCGGTCGAAGAGATCATGCACGACAAGAGCAAGCTTAAGGTGCACGTGAACATGTTCGGAAGGGAAACCCCGCTCGAGTTGGATTATACTCAGGTGGAGAAGATATAATTTATCCGGTTTCTAGGAAAGAGCGGGAGGAGCTAGAGGCTCCGTCTAACCGCATTATGGGGCAAGGAGGTGTGCAACATGGCAAAGAAAGTCATCAAATTGGTGAAGCTGCAAGTCCCTGCCGGCAAAGCAAACCCGGCGCCGCCTATCGGTCCTGCACTGGGTCAAGCGGGTGTTAACATCATGGCTTTCTGTAAGGAATTCAATGCTCGTACCGCCGATCAAGCCGGCCTGATCATTCCGGTCGTCATCTCGGTATTCGAGGATCGTTCCTTCACGTTCGAGACGAAGACTCCGCCTGCGGCTGTATTGCTGCGCGTAGCGGCTGGCATCCAGAAGGGTTCCGGCGAGCCGAACAAGAAGAAAGTCGCCACGGTAAAACGTGCAAAAGTACGCGAGATCGCCGAGCAAAAGCTCGTTGACCTGAACGCGGCTTCCGTTGAAGCGGCTATGCGTATGATCGAAGGTACCGCCCGTTCCATGGGCGTTGTCATCGAAGACTAATTCCGGGCGGATAGCATTCCGTAACCGGGTGTCCCGAACCTTGAGCGCTCGGGACATGTGGGAGGAGACTTCCGTTAAAACCACACAAGGAGGAGAACAACATGGCTAAACACGGCAAGAAATATGTCGAAGCCGCGAAGCTGATCGACCGCGATGCGACTTACGAGTCGCTCGAAGCGATCGAGCTCGTGAAGAAAGCCGCTTCCGCCAAGTTCGACGAGTCCGTCGAAGTTGCGGTTCGTCTCGGCGTTGACCCGAGAAAGCAAGACCAAAACGTTCGTGGCGTTGTTGTCTTGCCGCATGGCACAGGCAAAACGCAACGCGTCCTCGTATTCGCAAAAGGCGAAAAGCTGAAGGAAGCTGAAGCTGCCGGAGCGGACTACGTCGGCGATACGGACCTCATCAACAAGATCCAACAAGGATGGTTCGAGTTCGACGTCTGCGTCGCTACTCCGGACATGATGAGCGAAGTGGGTAAGCTCGGTCGTATTCTCGGCGGTAAGGGCCTCATGCCTAACCCGAAGGCCGGCACGGTAACGACTGACGTTGCCAAGGCCGTTCAAGAGATCAAGGCCGGTAAGATCGAATACCGTCTGGACAAGGCTGGTCAAATCCATGCTCCGATCGGCAAGGTATCGTTCGACGCTGAGAAGCTGAACGACAACCTGAAGGCTCTGATCGACGCATTGAACCGCGCTAAGCCGGCGGCTGCCAAGGGCGTGTACCTGAAGAACATCTCGATCTCTTCGACGATGGGACCCGGCGCTCGTCTGAACGCTGCTTCTTACCGTTAATCGGTCGAAGGAATAACCTGCCGATTGACAAGCTTTGTACGATCGTGTTAATCTGTCAAAGTTGAATATCGATACCGTAGACCGTAGGTGCCGCGAGGCTTAATTTCCTACCGAGGTGTGTGTATAGAATCTTAGCCGCTTCCCGCGAAGCGGATGGATAGATCGAACACGTCATGCCTCCGTAGAATCTGCGGAGGCATTTCTTATGCCCCGTGGATTCTGCGCGATTCCGATACGGTTGAATCAAGAACCAGGAGGTGTACGAAATGGCAAATGCGAAAATCATCGAAGCGAAGCAACAGGAAGTGAACGAGATCGCAACGAAGCTGCGCGAGAGCGCAAGCACCGTCGTGGCCGACTATCGCGGACTGAACGTCGCTCAAGTGACTGAGCTTCGCAAGCAGCTTCGCGAAGCCGGCGTCGAGTTCCAAGTTCTGAAGAACTCCCTGGTAAGCCGCGCAGCCGCTAGCGTCGAACTGTCCGAGCTGGATGCCGTTCTTACGGGTCCTACGGCAGTAGCATTCAGCAAGACGGATGCCGTCGCCGCAGCGAAGATCCTGAACGACTTCGCGAAGAAGAACGAAGCCCTCAAGCTGAAGGGCGGCGTTGTCGAAGGCCGTTACGTCGACGCGGCGCAAGTCAAGGCGCTGGCCGACCTGCCTTCCCGCGAAGGCTTGCTGTCCATGTTGCTCAGCGTCCTTCAAGCTCCGATCCGCAACTTCGCGCTCGCAGTCAAGGCGGTCGCGGAGAAGAACGAAGCAAGCGCGTAAGTCTAGCGCGTAGCACCAATCGCCGTCACAGGCACAACCAACAAACTTTAAAAAAACTATATTGGAGGTTCTATTTCCATGAGCAAAGAGCAAATCTTGGAAGCCATTAAGGGCATGAGCGTTCTGGAACTGAACGATCTCGTTAAAGCAATCGAAGAAGAATTCGGCGTAACGGCCGCTGCACCGGTTGCAGTCGTAGCTGGCGGCGCTGCTGCAGAAGTTGCCGAGCAATCCGAATTCGACGTTGTACTGGTTGACGCTGGCGCGTCCAAGATCAACGTTATCAAGGTTGTTCGCGAAATCACGGGCCTCGGCCTGAAGGAAGCTAAGGACGTTGTCGACAACGCTCCTAAGGCTATCAAAGAGAAGGTTGCCAAGGAAGAAGCTGAAGCTGTTAAGGCTAAGCTTGAAGAAGCTGGCGCTAAAGTCGAAGTTAAGTAATTCGCTTAACCTTCGAATAAGAATCGAACCCCTTGAAGATTCTCATCTTCGAGGGGTTTGTTCTTGAAGCGAGAGAAGGAGGAGACGGCAAATGAGCGAGCATTATTATACCCGGGAGCCGCAGACGGCCAGCGATCGCAAGTCGTTGACCGCCGAGCTAAGGGGCTTCAAGCTGCAGCTCACCTCCGATGCCGGCGTGTTCTCGCGGGACGGGGTGGACTACGGAAGCCGGGTTCTTATCGAACATATGGACATTCCGGCCGATGCTAGCGTATTGGATCTGGGTTGCGGCTACGGTCCCATCGGTCTTACCGCAGCCCGCCTTGCGCCGCGAGGACATGTCACGATGGTGGATATCAACGAACGAGCGGTTTCGCTCGCCGCCGAGAACGCGAAGAGGAACGGAATCGCGAATATCAGCGCCATGCAGAGCGATATTTACGCCGCCGTGGAAGGACGGCGATTCGATGTCATTTTGTCCAATCCTCCGATTCGCGCCGGCAAAGTCGTCGTTCATCGGATTTTGACGGAAGCCGCGGAGCATTTGAATCCGGGCGGCTCGCTGTGGATCGTCATCCAGAACAAGCAGGGCGCTCCGTCCGCGAGAGCCAAGCTGGAGGAAGTGTTCGGCGAGGAACAGGTCGAGGAGATCGGCAAGGATAAAGGCTATCGGATCTATCGGGCAAAATTGGTTTGACTTTACTGGTACGATGTGATACTATTGAAAAATGTCAGTATTAAGATGGGCTTATTGTCTTTAGCTCGCTAAAATGTCAAGCCCTTTTGCGATTTCAGGAATAGTTTATTGCCGCAAGGCGTATAATGGGTTTGTTTTGGGCAAATGACTGGATAATGATTGCCATTGTGCCGCCTACCGGCGCATAAGGGCTTTTCTTAGTTTACCCTATCCGGTTATTTGATCCGCGATTTAGCTTGCTTTTGCGCGTACGCCCGCGGAACGGCTGCCTCTGCTACTGCTGGAGAGAGGATCTCGTTCTCGCTTGTGTTGAAGTAGACTGAAGGGGTGAGGTTAACTTGGCAGGACATCTTGTTCAGTATGGCCGCCGAACGCGGCGCAGCTACGCCCGTATCAACGAAGTATTGGAAATTCCCAACCTGATCGAAATCCAGCAGCAATCGTACCAGAAGTTTCTGGACGAGGGTCTGCGCGAGATTTTCCAGGACATTTCGCCAATCACCGACTTCACGGGCAATCTCGTACTCGAGTTCATCGATTACAGCCTGGGCGAACCCAAGTATTCCGTCGACGAATCGAAGGAACGGGACGTTACGTTCGCAGCTCCGCTTCGCGTAAAGGTACGCCTGCTCAATAAAGAGACGGGCGAAGTGAAGGAGCAGGAAGTGTTCATGGGCGATTTCCCGCTTATGACCGAGACCGGCACCTTCATTATCAATGGCGCGGAACGGGTTATTGTCAGCCAGCTGGTTCGCTCTCCGAGCGTTTACTACAGCACGAAGGTCGACAAGAACGGGAAGAAGACGTTCACCGCTACCGTCATTCCGAACCGCGGCGCATGGCTCGAGCTCGAGACGGACGCCAAGGACATCGTATACGTGCGGATCGACCGGACCCGCAAGATTCCGGTAACGGTTCTGCTTCGTTCGCTTGGCTTCGGCACCGACGCGGAGATTCTCGATCTGCTCGGTCACGACGAGTTCATTCGCAACACTTTGGAGAAGGACAACACGGATTCCACGGAGAAAGCCCTCATCGAGATTTACGAGCGCCTTCGCCCGGGCGAGCCGCCGACTCTCGAGAACGCGCGCAGTCTCTTGATTGCCCGCTTCTTCGATCCGAAGCGTTACGATCTGGCCAACGTAGGCCGCTACAAGATCAACAAAAAGCTTCATATCAAGAATCGCTTGTTCAATCAACGTCTGGCCGAGACGCTGGTCGATCCTTCGACGGGAGAAATCATCGCCGAAGCCGGCCAAATGATCGATCGCAGGCTTCTGGATCAGATCCTGCCTATGCTGGAGAACAATGTCGGCTTCAAGACGTACCGCGTAACCGGCGGCGTCAACGAAGCGGAAGACATTCCTCTGCAAACCATCAGCGTATATTCGCCGGTGGAAGACGGCAAGGTCGTGAAGGTCATCTCGAACGGCCTGATTGACAAGTCCGTTAAGCATATTACGCCAGCCGATATTATCGCGGCGATAAACTACTTCATGAACCTGCTGCACGAGATCGGCAGCACCGACGACATCGACCACTTGGGCAACCGTCGTCTTCGCTCCGTAGGCGAGCTGCTGCAGAACCAGTTCCGCATCGGCTTGTCCCGTATGGAACGCGTCGTGCGCGAGCGCATGTCGATCCAAGACCAGAACGCGATTACGCCGCAGGCTCTGATCAACATTCGCCCGGTCATCGCGGCGATCAAAGAGTTCTTCGGTTCCTCGCAGCTGTCGCAGTTCATGGACCAGACGAACCCGCTTGCGGAGCTTACGCACAAGCGCCGTCTGTCCGCCCTCGGTCCAGGCGGTCTGACCCGCGAACGCGCGGGCATGGAAGTCCGCGACGTTCATCCGTCCCACTACGGCCGGATGTGTCCGATCGAGACGCCGGAAGGTCCGAACATCGGCTTGATCAACTCGCTGTCCACGTTCGCGCGGATCAACGAGTACGGCTTCATCGAGGCGCCATACCGGAAGATCGATCACACGACCGGCAAGGTTACCGACGAAGTCGTCTATATGACGGCCGACGAAGAAGATAACTACATCATCGCCCAGGCGAACGTGCAACTGAACGAGGACAATTCGTTCGCGGAAGATATGGTTATCGTTCGTTACAATAAGCAAGCCGACAACATCGTTACGATGCCGTCCAATCGCGTCGACTTCATGGACGTCTCGCCGAAGCAGGTCGTGTCCGTCGCTACCGCGATGATCCCGTTCCTAGAGAACGACGACTCCAACCGCGCTCTGATGGGATCGAACATGCAGCGCCAGGCGGTGCCTCTGCTCGTTCCGGACGCTCCGTTCGTCGGCACCGGCATGGAGCACAAAGCCGCGAAGGATTCCGGAGTATGTATCGTGTCCAAATACGACGGAATTATCGAGCGCGTAACGGCTAACGAAATTCAGCTCCGCCGCACGGAAGTCATCGACGGCAAGGAAGTAAAGGGCGATATCGTCAAGTATAAGCTGCAGAAGTTTATGCGCTCTAACCAAGGCACGTGCATCAACCAACGTCCTCTTAGCCGCAAGGGAGACATCGTCAAGAAAGGCGATATCCTGGCCGACGGTCCTTCGACGGATACGGGAGAATTGGCGCTGGGACGCAACGTCGTCGTCGCGTTCATGACTTGGGAAGGCTACAACTACGAGGATGCGATCCTTCTGTCCGAGAAGCTCGTTCGCGAGGACGTCTATACTTCGATCCATATCGAAGAATACGAGTCGGAAGCGCGCGATACGAAGCTCGGACCGGAAGAGATTACCCGCGATATCCCGAACGTAGGGGAAGACGCGCTGCGCAATCTCGACGAGCGCGGAATCATCCGCGTCGGCGCCGAGATCGGAGCAGGCGACATCCTCGTCGGCAAAGTAACCCCTAAGGGCGTTACCGAACTGACGGCGGAAGAGCGGCTGCTGCATGCGATCTTCGGCGAGAAGGCGCGCGAAGTGCGCGATACGTCCCTGCGCGTGCCTCACGGTACGGACGGAATCGTCGTCGACGTCAAGGTGTTCACCCGCGAGAATGGCGACGAGCTGCCTCCCGGCGTGAATCAGCTCGTTCGCGTTTATATCGCTCAGAAGCGTAAAATCTCCGAAGGCGATAAGATGGCAGGACGTCACGGCAACAAGGGTGTCGTCGCCCGTATCCTGCCGGAAGAAGACATGCCGTTCCTGCCGGACGGCACGCCGGTTCAGGTCGTACTGAACCCGCTGGGCGTACCGTCGCGGATGAACATCGGCCAGGTGCTCGAAGTCCACTTGGGCATGGCTTGCCGTTACCTCGGCATTCGCGCCGCTACTCCGGTATTCGACGGAGCAAGCGAGTACGACGTGTTCGATACGATGGAAGAAGCCGGCATGCAGCGCAACGGCAAGACGAAGCTGTACGACGGCCGCACGGGCGAGATGTTCGAACGCGAGATCACGGTCGGCGTCATGTACATGATCAAGCTCGCGCACATGGTCGACGACAAGATCCACGCCCGTTCGACGGGTCCGTACTCGCTCGTTACGCAGCAGCCTCTGGGCGGTAAAGCCCAGTTCGGCGGCCAGCGCTTCGGGGAGATGGAAGTGTGGGCGCTCGAGGCATATGGCGCCGCTTATACCCTGCAAGAAATCTTGACGGTGAAGTCCGACGACGTCGTCGGCCGCGTCAAGACTTACGAATCGATCGTCAAGGGCGAGAACGTGCCGGAGCCAGGCGTTCCGGAATCGTTCAAGGTCTTGATCAAAGAGCTGCAAAGTCTCGGTATGGACGTCAAGATTCTGGCCGGAGACGAGCGGGAGATCGAGATGAAAGAATCCGACGATGAAGATGATGCCACTGGCGACAAGCTGAACCTGAACCTGGAAGGTGCCGAGATCGGCGCCGAGTCCTAATAGCAGGGGAGCCGGCGGCGCCCCGCGCCGCCGATCGCCATCGCTATCTCGTTCTAGTCGGCCTAGTCGTTCCCGTTCCGAAATCCGCAGCAACGATGAAGGAGGGTTTGCTCCTTGTTAGACGTCAACAATTTTGAGTTTATGAAGATAGGTTTGGCCTCCCCGGACAAAATCCGTTCGTGGTCGAGAGGCGAAGTCAAGAAGCCGGAGACGATCAATTACCGTACGCTCAAGCCGGAGAAGGAAGGCTTGTTCTGCGAGAAGATCTTCGGACCGACGAAGGATTGGGAATGTCATTGCGGCAAGTACAAGCGCGTACGCTACAAGGGCGTCGTGTGCGACCGCTGCGGAGTGGAAGTCACTCGCGCGAAGGTTCGCCGCGAACGGATGGGCCATATCGAATTGGCCGCTCCGGTCTCCCATATCTGGTATTTCAAAGGCATCCCTAGCCGCATGGGCCTGGCGCTGGATATGTCTCCTCGTTCGCTCGAAGAGATTATCTACTTCGCATCCTACGTCGTGACGGATCCGGGCGATACTCCTCTGGAGAAGAAACAGCTTCTCTCCGAGAAGGAATACCGCAGCTACCGCGAGAAGTACGGGTATGCGTTCCAAGCCGGCATGGGCGCCGAAGCCGTCAAGAAGCTGCTTCAGGACATCGATCTCGACCGCGAGCTCGACGTGCTGAAGGAAGAGCTTCGCACGGCCCAAGGCCAACGCCGCAACCGCGCGATCAAGCGTCTGGAAGTCATCGAGTCGTTCCGCAACTCCGGCAACCTGCCGGACTGGATGATTCTCGACGTGCTGCCGGTCATTCCTCCGGAACTGCGCCCGATGGTGCAGCTGGACGGCGGCCGCTTCGCGACAAGCGACTTGAACGACCTGTATCGCCGCGTCATCAACCGTAACAACCGTCTGAAGAGACTGCTCGACCTGGGCGCTCCGGACATTATCGTTCAGAACGAGAAGCGCATGCTGCAAGAAGCGGTTGACGCCCTGATCGATAACGGCCGCCGCGGCCGTCCGGTAACGGGCCCGGGCAACCGTCCGCTGAAGTCCCTTAGCCATATGCTGAAGGGCAAGCAAGGCCGCTTCCGCCAGAACCTGCTCGGCAAGCGCGTCGACTACTCCGGCCGTTCGGTTATCGTCGTCGGTCCGGACCTGAAGATGTACCAATGCGGGCTTCCTAAGGAGATGGCGCTTGAGCTCTTCAAGCCGTTCGTCATGAAGGAGCTCGTTCAGAAGGGCCTCGCCCATAATATCAAGAGCGCTAAGCGCAAGGTAGAACGCGTAAGCGCCGAAGTTTGGGACGTACTCGAAGATGTCATCAAGGAGCATCCGGTTCTGCTGAACCGCGCGCCGACGCTTCACCGTCTCGGTATCCAAGCGTTCGAGCCGATCCTGGTCGAAGGCCGCGCCATCAAGCTTCACCCGCTTGTCTGTACGGCGTACAACGCCGACTTCGACGGCGACCAGATGGCCGTTCACGTTCCGTTGTCGTCCGAAGCCCAAGCGGAAGCTCGCCTTCTCATGCTGGCGTCGGGCAACATCCTGAACCCGAAGGACGGCAAGCCTGTCGTCACTCCGTCCCAGGATATGGTTCTCGGCTGCTACTACCTGACGATGGACAACAAGGAAGCGAAGGGAGCCGGCCTGCGCCTCTCCGAGGTGAACGAAGCCGTTTCCGCGTACCAACGCGGAGCCGCCCACCTTCACGCTCGCGTCGTCATTCCGGTTAAGGCTCTGAACAAGAAGTCCTTCACGGAGAAGCAGCAAGATGCCCTGCTGGTCACGACGATCGGCAAGATCATCTTCAACGAGATTTTCCCGGATACGTTCCCGTACATCAACGAAGCGACGAAGGAAAATCTGCTTAAGGGAACGCCGGAGAAGTACTTCATCTACGACAAGGGCGCCAACCTGGATGAGATCATGGCATCGATTCCGACTCCTGGAGCCGTAGGGAAGGAATATCTCGGACAAATCATCGGCGAATGCTTCAGCCTGTATCACACGATGCAGACCTCGATCATTCTCGATAACATCAAGAAGCTCGGCTTCACGTATTCGACCCGCGCGGGCATCAGCGTCGCGGTGGCGGACGTAACCGTTCCGGAAGAGAAGTTCGAGATTCTGAAGAAGTCGGATGAATCCGTCAAGCTTATTACGACTCAGTATCGCCGCGGTTTGATCACGGACGAAGAGCGCTACGACCGCATCATCGAGATCTGGTCGAAGACGAAGGACGAAATTACCGACGTGCTGATGAAGTCCATGGACCGCTACAACAGCATCATGCTCATGGTCGATTCCAAGGCGCGCGGCAACAAATCGCAGATCACCCAGCTGGGCGGGATGCGCGGACTGATGGCGACGCCGTCCGGTCGAATCTTCGAATTGCCGATCAAATCGAACTTCCGCGAAGGCCTGACGGTCTTGGAGTACTTCATCTCCACGCACGGAGCGCGTAAAGGTCTGGCCGATACCGCCCTTCGTACCGCGGACTCGGGTTATCTGACCCGTCGTCTCGTCGACGTTGCGCAAGACGTTATCGTTCGCGAAGAAGACTGCGGAACCGACAAGGGGATCGTGGTGTCCCGTATCGAGGACGGCAAGGAAATCATCGAGGACCTGTACGACCGTATCGAAGGCCGCTACGCGTTCGAGACGGTTCGCCATCCGGAGACGGGCGAGATTATCGTCGGACGCAACGATCTGATCGATGCCGGCAAGGCCGAGCAAATCGTCGGCGCAGGCGTTAAGAAGCTGCAGATCCGTTCCGTACTGAGCTGCCGCGCTCGCCATGGCGTGTGCAAGATGTGTTACGGACGCAACCTGGCAACGGGCAAGAAGGTCGAGATCGGCGAAGCGGTCGGCATCATCGCGGCCCAATCGATCGGCGAACCGGGAACCCAGCTGACGATGCGTACGTTCCACACCGGCGGCGTTGCCGGAGACGACATCACGCAAGGTCTTCCGCGTATCCAAGAGCTCTTCGAAGCCCGCAATCCTAAGGGTCAAGCGGTCATCTCCGAGATCGACGGCGTCGTCAAGGAGATTCGCGAGACGAAGGATCGCCGCGAAATCGAAGTGCAAGGCGATGCGGAGACGAAGGTCTATGCGGTCACTTACGGCTCGCGTATTCGCGTCTACGAAGGCCTGCACATCGAAGCCGGCGACGAGCTGACCGACGGTTCCATCGATCCGAAGGAAATCCTTCGCATCAAGGGCGTGCGCGGCGTGCAGAACTACATTCTGCAGGAAGTTCAGCGCGTATACCGGAACCAAGGCGTAGAAATCAACGACAAGCACGTCGAAGTCATGATCAAGCAGATGCTTCGCAAGATCCGGATCGTCGATCCGGGCGACACGAAGCTGCTGCCGGGCTCCTTCGTCGACGTGCACGAATATGAAGCGGCGAACCGCGAAGCGATCATGGCGGACCAAGAGCCTGCCGTTGCCCGCCCAGTCCTTCTCGGTATCACCAAGGCTTCGCTCGAGACGGATTCCTTCCTCTCGGCAGCCTCCTTCCAAGAGACGACTCGCGTATTGACCGACGCTGCCATCAAGGGCAAGGTCGACCGCCTGCTCGGTCTTAAGGAGAACGTTATTATCGGGAAGCTCATTCCGGCAGGTACCGGGATGTCCCGTTACCGCAACATCAAGGTCGTCTCTCCGCTGGATGAGCCAGAGGACGAGCAAGCCGATCTTGAGGCGGTTACGGTCGAGTAAGAGCAGCCCTCCAGCGGCCCCTTCGGGGGCCGCTTTCCTTTTCATAATTAAAATAGCTACCCCCATGTGCTTAACTTTTAACGACGTGAAGAATTTCCTTTCGTTTTGACGAACGCCCATTATCCACATGTGATTAACTATCCGCGAGACCAATAACCGCATTAACGATTAGCCTCCTTATGCACATATTCCCGAGTTGTACACCTCCCAGCTGTTGATAGCTTGCCATTCGCTCGATCCATCCCGACCTAACATAAACAAATCTTGTGGATACGATTCGAACTCTCCTAATATCCACATGTGGACAGCGCCATCGCCTCGCAGCACCGAATTCGAATCCCAAGAACAAAAAGTTGCCCACATGTGATTAACGCAGGCTCGTTCGGATTCGTTGGCCGGACGAACGAAACTTTTTCCTCATTTCATGGTATTAATTACCGATTTGCGGAGGAGGGGCGAAATGGCGATAGTCGAGCTTGACCATATCCACAAACGTTACTCGAACGAGTACGTGCTGCGGGACATCACCCTATCCATCCGGCGAGGGGAGATTACGGCGATCGTCGGAGCGAACGGCTCCGGCAAAAGCACGCTGCTGCGGGTCGTTGCCGGTCTGACGGCGCCGAGCGGGGGAGAGAGGACGTTAGACGGCCAGCCGGTGATCGCATACGCGCCGGATAGGCTTCCGAAGCTGAGATTTACTCCTAGAGAGTATTTGCGCCATATGACGAACATGGATCGCCTCGGGTCTTCGATCGGGCCTGCGGAGAGCGCGGAGAAAATCGAATGGTACCTGGAACGGTTCGGCATGGCCGGCACGGGGAAGCTGCAGATGAAGGACTTCTCCAAAGGGATGCTCCAGAAAATCAACCTCATTCAGGCGTTTCTGCGCGATCCGCAGCTGTTGGTGTTGGACGAGCCGTTCGGCGGGCTCGATGAGGAGGCGGCTAGGCTGTTGGCGGATTGGCTGAACGCGGCGAAGCAGAGGAACGGGGCGGTGATCGTGGCCAGCCATGAGAGAGCCTGGGTTTCGGAGGTAGCCGATCGAATCGTCGCCTTGGGCGGCGGGAAGATCCGGTCGGATCGAAAGTCCATGCCTGGGACAAGGCTGCCGAACAAAAACAAAATCGTCGAATGTCTGCTTCCGGCGGAGGGAGGCGGGGACGAGGAGGGACGAATGGACGGCGTGGTACGGTTCGAGGCGAACGGTCGGCGAGCCCGGTATACGGTCGATTCGGCGCAATCGGATCGGCTTCTCCGTCAGCTTCTCGAGAAAGGCGCTTCCATTATAAGCGTTCAAGAGAAGGGAGACCTTCCGTGAGACCTCTGATGAGTTATTTTCTGGCCTATTATCTTCGGTCTTACCGGTATCTTTTTCCGGTATGCGCTTACGTGGGATTTATCCTGTTCGTCTATTCGATGGTGCCGAATCCGGTGATGGACAGCTATGCCCTGTCCGCGATGCTGCTGTTCCTTGTGTCCGCTTGGATCTCCTACGGCTTCGTCGACCTGGAGCACGAGTCTCAGAGATTCGTTACGGCGGGGCGCTCGGGAAGCGCGGCTCGCTATTATGGCGCGAAGTACCTGGTCATGCTCGGGATCGGTGCCTCTTTGGGCATTCTGGCGGTGGCTTATCCGGTCGCATTCGATAAGTTCGACCGGTTGCCTTCGTTGGGGGAGTCCGCCGCGGCCGCGCTGGCGCACCTCGTCCTTGCTTCGCTGGGGATCACCTGCGCGCTGTGGTTCTCGGAGAAAATGATGGCCAGCCGAACGACCGCGTTCTTCGGGTTGATGCTCGTTCTGGCGGTGTCCTGCGGCGGCAAAGGGCTCGGCGAGCAGCTTCCGGAGGGAGTACGAGGAGTCCTGTGGCTGATTCCTCCCGTTAGCCGGGTAACGGAAATCCTCTTTCGCTACGATGAAATATCGCATGCGTGGACGGCTTCCGTCCTGCTGTTGGCCGCTTTTTATTCGGGAATATTGCTTCTGGCATTCATCCGCGTAAACCGAATCAAGCTGTTCTGAAGGCGATTCCGGACAGCTTCGCGTTTACAAAATTAATACTTCGCGCGGCCGGCGGAATTCTTGACATGGGCGAAATCGGATGATAATATGTTCTAGTGTGTGCCCGACGTGCTGATACTTATGCAACTGGAGGTCGAATGTCCATGGAATTCGAGGGACGTTTGGAACCGGGAACCATTAAGGTAGGCACCAAGCAGACGATCAAGATGGTCGAACAACACAAAGCCTCCTTGGTCTATGTAGCGCAGGATGCAGATTCGCGCCTAACGACTCGTATCGTGCAGTTATGCAAGCAGCACTCCGTTAAGGTCGTGTATGTCGATACGATGCGCAACTTAGGCAAAACATGCGGAATTGAGATCGGCACGGCAGCCGCCGTCGTCGTTGAGGAATAGGAATTGCGGGTTTAGCCGTTCTGGAATTGTCGTTATGGCGAGGAGAGAAACGGTCGAACCCTTTCGCATTTCTCAAAATGAACCGCCTGGATCTGTGGACTTCGCTCCGCTAGGGCCGGATGCCGTTATTTATTGTTCTCTAACATTATGGGAAGGGGGTGGCAATACCATGCCAACAATCAACCAGCTCGTACGTAAAGGCCGCGAACCTAAGGTCGTCAAGTCGAAATCCCCTGCTCTGCAGAAGGGCTTCAACGCTCTCAAGCGCGTTGAAACCGACCTGAGCGCTCCTCAGAAGCGCGGCGTTTGCACCCGCGTAGGCACGATGACTCCGAAGAAGCCGAACTCGGCCCTTCGTAAGTATGCCCGCGTTCGTCTGACGAACCGCGTAGAAGTCACGGCTTACATCCCGGGTATCGGACACAACCTGCAGGAGCACAGCGTCGTTCTGATTCGCGGCGGTCGCGTAAAGGACCTTCCGGGTGTCCGTTACCACATCGTTCGCGGCGCTCTCGATACGGCAGGCGTGAACAACCGCAAGCAAGCTCGTTCCAAGTACGGCACGAAGCGCGCTAAGGCTAAGAAATAAGATTTGAGCGCCCAGGTTTAAAATGGGCTCCGCTCAAGAAGAATGAGAAAGGAGGAATTACTCGATGCCACGCAAAGGACCAGTACCGAAGCGGGACGTTCTCCCGGATCCGGTATACAATAGCAAGCTGGTTACTCGTCTCGTAAACCGGATCATGATCGACGGGAAGAAGGGCGTTGCGCAACAACTGTTGTACAATGCTTTCAACCTGATTCAAGAGCGTTCCGGCAAGGACCCAATGGAAGTCTTCGAAGCGGCAATCAAGAACATCATGCCGGTACTCGAAGTTAAGGCTCGTCGCGTAGGTGGTGCAAACTACCAAGTTCCGATTGAAGTTAAGCCGGAGCGCCGTACGTCCCTCGGACTTCGTTGGCTCGTCAACTACTCCCGCAACCGCGGCGAGAAGACGATGGAAGAACGTCTTGCCGCTGAAATCATGGATGCCGCCAACAACACCGGCGCAGCCGTGAAGAAGCGCGAAGACACGCACAAAATGGCTGAGGCCAACAAAGCATTCGCCCACTACCGCTGGTAATCCAGGGGAGTCACGGAAGCGAAAGGAGACAAAAGAATGGCAAGAGAGTTCTCCTTACAGAATACGCGCAATATCGGGATCATGGCGCATATTGACGCGGGTAAGACGACGACCACGGAACGGATTCTGTTCTACACCGGACGCGTTCATAAGATCGGCGAAGTGCACGAAGGCGCCGCTACGATGGACTGGATGGAACAAGAACAAGAACGCGGCATCACGATTACGTCTGCCGCAACGACCGCTCAGTGGAAGGGTCACCGCATCAATATTATCGACACTCCGGGACACGTTGACTTTACCGTTGAAGTTGAACGTTCCCTGCGCGTATTGGATGGAGCCGTTGGCGTATTCAGCGCCAAGGAAGGCGTAGAACCGCAATCCGAGACGGTATGGCGTCAAGCCGACCGCTACGGAGTACCGCGTATCGCTTATGTTAACAAGATGGACATCATCGGCGCAGACTTCCTGCGTGTCGTTCAAGACATGCGCGACCGTCTGCAAGCCAATGCCGTCGCCATCCAATTGCCGATCGGCGCCGAGAACGACTTCAAGGGCATGATCGACCTCGTTGAGAGAGTCGCTTATGTCTACCAAGACGATCTGGGCAAAGAACCGGTAAAAGCCGAAATTCCTGCGGATCTGGCCGACAAGGTCGAAGAGCTTCGCATGGAACTGGTAGAGAAGGTTGCCGAGCTTGACGAAGAGCTGATGATGAAGTACCTCGAAGGCGAAGAGCTGACGGTGGACGAAATCAAGAAAGCCCTCCGCAAGGGCGTCGTGGATGTTAAGATCTTCCCGGTTGTCTGCGGATCTTCCTACCGCAATAAGGGCGTTCAGCCGATGCTGGATGCTGTCGTCGACTACCTGCCTGCTCCTATCGACGTTCCGGACATCAAGGGACATCTGGAAGACGGCACGGAAACGACGCGCAAATCCGCGGACGATCAACCGTTCTCGGCGCTTGCGTTCAAGATCATGACCGACCCTTACGTCGGTAAGCTGACGTTCTTCCGCGTGTACTCCGGCGTTCTGAACTCCGGCTCGTACGTCATCAACGCTACGAAGAACAAGCGCGAGCGTATCGGCCGTATCCTGCAGATGCATGCGAACAGCCGTCAAGAAATCAGCGAAGTTTACTCCGGCGACATCGCCGCTGCCGTCGGCCTTAAGGACACGACGACGGGCGACACGCTGTGCGACGAGAAGAACCCGGTTATCCTCGAGTCCATGAACTTCCCAGAGCCGGTTATCCAGCTTGCCGTCGAGCCTAAGACCAAGGCCGACCAAGACAAGATGGGTATCGCTCTGCAGAAGCTGGCCGAAGAAGATCCGACCTTCCGCGCGCATACCGACGAAGAAACCGGCCAAACGATCATCGCGGGCATGGGCGAGCTTCACCTTGAAATCCTCGTCGACCGCATGCTTCGCGAATTCAAGGTAGAGACGAACGTCGGTAAGCCTCAAGTTGCTTATCGCGAGACGTTCCGTCAAGCCGCGAAGGTCGAAGGCAAGTTCGTACGTCAGTCCGGCGGTCGCGGTCAATACGGCCATTGCTGGGTTGAATTCGAACCTCTCGAGGCCGGCCAAGGCTTCGTCTTCGAGAACAAGGTTGTCGGCGGCGCCGTACCGCGCGAATACATCGCGCCGGTACAAGCTGGTATCGAAGAAGCGATGAAGAACGGCGTCCTGGCGGGCTTCCCGCTCGTGGACATCAAAGCCACCATCTTCGACGGTTCGTACCACGACGTCGACTCCAACGAAATGGCGTTTAAGATCGCCGGCTCCATGGCGCTTAAAGCAGCTAAGGACAAATGCGCTCCTGTCCTGCTTGAGCCGATCATGAAAGTCGAAGTTACCGTTCCCGAAGAGTACATGGGCGATGTCATGGGCATGCTCAGCTCCCGTCGCGGACGCATCGAAGGCAGCGATACCCGTCACGGTGCGCTGATCGTCAGAGCGAAAGTGCCGCTGGCTGAAATGTTCGGCTACTCCACGGTTCTTCGTTCCGGTACGCAAGGCCGCGGCGTGTTCTCCATGGAACTGTCGCACTACGAAGAAGTGCCGAGATCGATCTCCGAAGAGATCATCTCCAAGAACAAAGGCGCTTAATCCTTTATGGAATCGGACGGGCTAGGGAATGCTCCGGCATATCCCTGCCCGCCACCCAATACATTTCCTTTACTTATAAGGAGGAGAACTTTCAATGGCAAAGGCTAAATTCGAACGTACGAAACCGCACGTTAACATCGGCACGATCGGTCACGTTGACCATGGCAAAACGACGACGACGGCTGCTATCACGACTGTACTGTCCAAGCGTTATGGCGGTGCTGCCGTAGCATTCGACCAAATCGACAAGGCTCCGGAAGAGCGCGAGCGCGGGATCACGATCTCGACGGCTCACGTTGAGTACGAAACTCCTAACCGTCACTATGCACACGTTGACTGCCCTGGACACGCCGACTATGTTAAAAACATGATCACCGGCGCTGCTCAAATGGACGGAGCTATCCTGGTTGTATCCGCTGCTGACGGCCCAATGCCGCAAACGCGCGAGCACATCCTGCTCTCCCGCCAAGTAGGCGTTCCTTACATCGTCGTATTCCTGAACAAGTGCGACATGGTTGAAGACGAAGAGCTGCTTGAACTGGTTGAGATGGAAGTTCGCGACCTTCTGACCGAGTATGAATTCCCGGGCGACGACACTCCGATCATCCGCGGCGCTGCTCGCGAAGCTCTGCAAAACCCGGACGGCCCTTGGGCTGAGAAGATCATCGAGCTGTTCGAAGCGATCGACAGCTACATCCCGACTCCTGAGCGCGACACGGCTAAGCCTTTCCTTATGCCAGTCGAGGACGTGTTCACGATCACGGGTCGCGGTACGGTTGCTACGGGCCGCGTAGAACGTGGTACGATCAAGGTCGGCGAAGAAATCGAAATCATCGGTCTGCACGAAGAAACCAAGAAGTCCGTTGTTACGGGCGTTGAAATGTTCCGCAAGCTGCTTGACTCCGCTCAAGCCGGCGACAACATCGGCGCACTGCTTCGCGGCGTTGACCGTAAGGAAATCGAGCGCGGCCAAGTACTGGCTAAGCCGGCTTCCGTTAAGCCGCACACGAACTTCACGGCTTCCATCTACGTCCTGACCAAAGAAGAAGGCGGCCGTCATAAGCCTTTCTTCACGGGCTACCGTCCGCAGTTCTACTTCCGTACGACGGACGTTACGGGCATCATCAACCTGCCGGAAGGCACTGAGATGGTTATGCCTGGCGATAACGTTACCGTTACCGTCGAACTGATCGCTCCGATCGCCGTTGAAGAAGGAACTCGCTTCTCCATCCGCGAAGGCGGCCGTACGGTTGGCGCTGGCGCTGTTGCAACGATCACCAAGTAATCGCCTTTTGGCGATATAGAAGACCGTTCCGGATTCGTCCGGGCGGTCTTCTTTTTTTTTGTACTCCCAATACATAAGACCAGTGAATCGTTGGAAAAATGAAGGAGTGTTGCCATGCCGACAAGGAGGAATCGATCTTATGAGCCGATGGGCAGCCCGTCTTGTTCTCGTCGTTCTACTAATTCTAACCGTTATGGGTTGCCGGAAGCAGAATGCCGAACCCGAAGCTCAGGACCTCGTACGCATTCAATCGGAAACCGCGGGCAAGCATTCGAAGAAAATTATCCTCCTCGTTGTCGATTCCCTCATGCCGAAGCAGATCGACGAAGGCGTTCGACGGCGGGAGCTCCCGGCTTTTCGATACCTCATTGAGCATGGACAATACTATAAGAATATGGTCAGCTCTTTTCCGACCATGTCCGTCTCCATCGACAGCGCCCTCATTACCGGGACTTATCCGAATGAGCACCGCGTTCCGGGTCTTATTTGGTACTCCTGGAAGGATGGGGAGGTAGTCAATTACGGAACCGGTCCGATGGAGGTCGCCAGGCAGGGAGTCCGTTCGACGTTGATTAACGGAATCATGCGCTTAAACGGCAGCCATCTAAATCCTAAGCTTGCAACATTATATGAAGATCTGGCGAGGAGGGGGCAGACGACCGGCTCGATCAATGGGCTTCTCTATCGGGGGTTGACCTCTCACCGTCTCGACATACCCGGATGGCTTCGCGGGACCGCGTCTCTTCCCAAGGAAGTCGAGGTAAAAGGGCCGGATTTTCTGGCGTTGGGCACTTTGGCGAATCCGTTGGAAGGCATCGCTTCCCTGCCGGATGAGATCTCCGACCGATTCGGTTTGAGCAACGCGTATTCGATAAGCGCGCTGAATTACTTAATCGAGAACGGCAAGCTTCCGGACTTTCTGCTGGTTTATCTTCCCGATCTGGATCAGAAGATTCATAAGAAAGGAACGAACGATCTTGACGGGATCAAGAAAGTCGACGAGCAGTTGGATTCCGTTCTGACCCGACTCGGTTCTCGAAATAAAGGCTCGGATGAGGTTGTCCTGATGATCATAGGGGACAGCGGAATGACAGATCTGCTGCCTGCGGATCGGAATTCGGTCGTTCGGCTGCCCGAATTGCTGAAGGATTATCGGATTCTGAAACCAGGCGAAGAGGTAACCGAAGAGACGGATATCGTACTCGCGGTGAACGAAACGATGGCTTATCTCTACAAGTTGAATCCGAACGAGAAGCTAGAGAGCATCGCGCATAAACTGACGGCCGATTCGCGGGTCGATTTCGTTGCATGGAAAGAAGGAGAATGGATTCGGGTCCTCCGGGATCAAACCAATCGGGAGTTGGCGTATAAGCCGGGCGGAGAGATGCGCGATCGCTATGAGCAGAAGTGGACGACGCAAGGGGAATTGTCGGTGCTCGATCTTGCGACGGATGAGAAGGGGAGGAAGCTGGAATACGGCCGATACCCGGATGCCTTGATGCGACTGTGCGGAGCCTTGAACTCGCATGAGGGCGACTTCTTGATCTTGACGGCTAAGCCGGGGTACGAGCTCGCGGACCGAAGCTCGCCGACGCACGAGGGCGGGGGCGGGCACGGATCGCTGGGGCGTCAGGAGTCTCTCGTGCCTCTGATTCTGTATGGGACCGACCGTAAGCCGCGGTATTTACGAATCGTCGATTTGAAGCCGTTTATCGTTAGCTTGTTAACGGATGGGAAATAACCCTGTAAAAAGAACCCGCGTCAACGAAGATCAAGCGATCTCCTAGACGCGGGTTCTGTGTTGAAGCCGAGGATCAAACGGTGCTGTTCCGTACTCGTCCGGGCGGTCTTTTTTATGCGTTGCATTAAGTTCCTCCGAGCTTATCTCGGTAAATGAGAAGGGCGATTCTCATTCGAAGGGCATCGATTGGATCCCGTGTGGAGAATTGCAGCAAGGATTCGCAGCGATGGATTCGATTCTGAACGGTGTTTCGATGCAAATACATCAACTTGGCCGTTTCCGCTATGGAGCACTCGCAGTTCAAATAGACGTCTAGCGTTTTTAACAGCTCTAGGTGTTCCGGTAGATCGGGCTGAATATAGGCAAGCAGGGAAGAGTGATAAAAGTCCATCAATTTTTTCTCCGGAATGGAGCCAAGCAGTTCCGCCACCTGTTGGGTCCGGTAGGTCTGGACGAAATTGCTCTTGTGGAACGAATAACCGCTCTCCAACGCCTGCCTGGCTTCTTGGTAGGCATTGGGGAATTTACTAAACTGGAGGACCCTATTGCTTAATCCGAAGGAAAAACGTTGTTCAGGGAAATAATCCTTTAATTGTTGTTGAAGCGTTCTAAGAAGATTAACGTATTCGGATTCGTCGAAGGGCAATGCTTCCGCAGCCGGAAGCTGTATTAAAAGCACAATATATTTAGAGTTCCACTCCGCGACAATCGGTGGCGCGAGTCCTTCCGTAAGCTTTGCGAACTGATCGAGCCACAGTTCGCTTTGTTGGGTGAGCTCGGAATCCGAAGCGGAGAGTTTGACTTCACGAGAGGGATCCGAGGTGCCGACGGCGAGAAGATACGGGCATTCCGACACGATGCCATACGCCTCGCAGCGGCGGAGAGCTTCCGCTTGACTGAGCCTTCCGTCAAGCCAGTCGGCAAAGAATTGCCTTCGCAATCGTTTCTCGCCTTCCTTTAAGGCCTCCTGCCGCATGTGTTCGCAAGCGACAATGTAGGAAGCTTGTTCCAAAGGCATCATATTGAGATCTTTAGCGACCCAAGAGGCAGGATTCAGTACGCAGATATACCCTTTTCGAAGACCCGCAACGTCTACAGGATAGACGATAAGGGTCTCTTCGTCATTCAGAGGAGCTGAAGCAGGGCCGGAGTCCGCGAACGGCAGAGAGTCGACGAGGCTTCGCACTTGGCCGGCCAGCTCCGTCGTTTCCATTCTTCTTCTCAGAGAATCGGAGCAGCCGGCAGACCTCCGCTGAGCGTTCAAGATGAGCACGGGTCGTTTCACGAGGGAAGCCAACGTCTGGGAGATGTCCGACATGCTAGCCCCTCGCAAAAAGAGGTCCGAGAAGCGGCGGTGAACGTCGAAGGTACGTTGAAGCTCGAATTGCCGATCATTTAAAACATGCTCCAATATTTGATTTAGAACGTCGCCGAGAAGCATGTTGTTGGGCAATTCGATAAGCGGAAATCGAAGAGTATCGGCCGCTTCGATCAAGCCCGGCGGAAGGGTTTCGACATACCGCTTCGTTTTGATGGCGAGCCCGGCGCAATGATGATCGTTTAATTGATAAAGCAGGGGGATCAGCCCCTCCGGATTGTCCTTGAAATGATAGGCTGTCGTAAGCAATAGCTGGTTCGGGCGAACCCAATTCGCGATATCTGGAGAATCGGTAATGTTCGCGCTGGCGAGCTCTCGATCCATGCCTAAGGAACCGCCGGCAAGTCGGGTAGAACTAAGGATCGGCAATTGCATGACACTATACATGGTTGCAGCCATCTCATTCCCAACTTTCAAAATGATTATTATGTGTTAAATAATATAACACAAATTTGCAAATTATCCTTGTTTAAATTGCATAATCGACTCAAATAAGGAGTGTGCACTCTGTATATGGTATATCAATGATAAAAAATATAACATTAAATCAGGAGTTAACCAAATGAATCAAGGGGGATTTAGCGTGAGAAAAGCATTCTGCTCGCTTGTCGTGCTACTGTCGTTGGTCTTGGTCTTCGTCGGATGCGGCAATGGAGAGACAAAGGAAACATCTCGTTCGGAAACGTCGCAAGCACCTAGCGCCTCGCCGTCGTCCGAATCGGCAACGGCATCGACCGGAGAGCTGCCTCCGCCCGAGAAGAGCAAGTTGACGCTTCGCTTGAATTGGAAATTCAAAGGCGAGTTCGCTCCGTTTTTCGTGACGAAGTCCAAGGGCATATTCGAGAAATACGGATTGGATGTCGATGTGCTCGAAGGAACCAGTTCTGTGCAGACTCTGCAGGTAGTTTCCCAGAACAAAGACGATATCGGCGTTACGTCGACCGTTGAGCCGTTGCAAGGAGTCGAAAAGGGCATGGGAGTGAAGATCATCGCTTCTTATATGTCCCGCTCTCCGATTCAGATTCTATCCTTCTCCGACAACCCTATTAATACCCCGAAGGATCTGGAAGGCAAGACGCTGGCGACGTCCATCTCCTCGACGTTCACGAACGTCTACGATCAATTCCTCTCCGTTAACGGCGTCGATGCAAGCAAGGTCAAGCTGGTTAAAGTGGAGACGGGAGCGCGGAACACGCTCTTCCTCAATAAAGAAGTAGACGGAGTCGCGGTCTTCTCGACGAATGAGTATCCGATGTTCGAAGAGAAGCTTGGGCAGAAGCTGACTCCGTTGTATATGGCCGATTTCGGCTTCGACATCGCCGGTCTGACGCTGGTGGCGAGCGATAAATTCCTGCAGGACAACCCGAACGCGACGAAGCGGCTGCTTGCGGCGCTGGCGGAAGGCTTCCGGTATACGTTCGACCACCCGGAAGAAGCCGCTCGGATCGCTAAGGGAATCTTCCCCGATACGGTAGACGAGAAGCTGACGGCCGAACAAATCAAGAGGACGGCGGAGTTGGCCATCTTCGGAGATAAGCCGATCGGATGGTTGGATGAGGATAATCTGAAGAAGACAGCCGAAGTTCTCGCGAACAGCGGCATGCTGAAGGAAGCGCCGAATCCTTCGGACTATTACACGAACGGGTTTTTCCAATAAAAGACGAGAAGGACTACAAGAGAGGAGGGGAACGATATGCGCTTGGGCAGATCCATGAGGGCATTAAGCGTAGCCCTGACGATTATCGGGTTGATGGCGTTGTGGCAAATCATCTGTTGGGCGGGTTCGATACCCGAATACATTCTGCCTCCTCCTTCGGACATCTTGCTGAGGATGATCGAAGATGCGGATTCATTATACCGTCATAGCCTCATTACTTTGTGGGAGGTATTTCTTGGGTTCGCCATGGCTGTAGTCATCGGCATTCCGCTTGCGATTCTCCTGGTGTATTCCCGCTACATCTCGCAATCGTTCTTCCCGATTATCGTCGGTATTCACTGCGTGCCGATGGTGTCGTTGGCGCCGCTGCTTATCATCTGGTTCGGCTTTGGGCTGCTGACCAAGGTTCTCATTGCTTTCCTGATCTCATTCTTCCCGATCGTGATCAATACGACGGTCGGCTTGCGATCGATGGAGAAGGAAATGCTCAATCTCGCCAAGTCGCTCCGCGCCAGCTCGGCGCAGACGTTCCTCTACTTCCGGCTTCCAAAGGCGTTGCCGAGCATCTTCGGAGGGCTGAAGGTTGGGATTACGCTCGCTATCGTAGGGGCGATCGTTGCCGAATTCGTCGCATCCGAGAAGGGTTTGGGTTACTTGCAGCTGATGGCGAATTCCCAGCTTGACGTTACGATGGAGTTCGCCGTTATCTTCACGCTTGGCATTATCGGAATCGGTTTGTTTAACCTGGTGGGATGGATCGAGCGGCTGAGCATGCCTTGGTATCACGCGACTCGCAAGGAGGCGGACTGACATGTTGGGCAAAAGAATAGAATTGCTGGACGCGGAGAAAACGTTCAAGGCGAGAAGCGGGCCGGTACAAGCGCTTCGACCCATTCGGCTTGCGATAGAGGAGTCTTCCTTCGTGTCGATAGTAGGGCCGAGCGGATGCGGCAAGAGCACGTTGATGAACATGATCGCCGGCCTGGAGCCGACCTCGGGCGGGGAGATCAGACTAGCGGGGCAATCGAGCCGGAAACCTCAAGAGGGCAATGCGATCGTGTTCCAGAAAGACGTGCTCTTGGAATGGAGATCGGTCTTGGACAACGTCTTGCTTCCGTTCGAGCTTCATCATATTACTTGGTTCGACCGCAGAAGCAAACGAACGAACCGGGAGCTGGCGATGGAATTGCTGGAGATGGTGGGGCTTGCCGCTTTCGCCGACAAGTATCCCTTTGAACTGTCAGGCGGAATGAGGCAGCGCGTATCTATTTGCCGGGCGCTCATTCAGAATCCGACGTTGCTCATGATGGATGAACCGTTCGGGGCGCTGGATGCGCTCACTCGGGAGCAGATGATGTACGATTTGCTCAAGATTTTCGATAAATACAAATTTACGGTTCTGTTCATCACCCATAGTATCGAAGAGGCCGTGTTCCTCTCCGACCGCGTTGTGGTCATGTCCCCGAGGCCCGGAGCCGTCGTTCGCGATATTCCGATCCAATTGGAGCGTCCTCGGACCATCGATACTCGCGCGAATCCTGCTTTTCAGAAGCATGTGCAGGAGATTCGGGATGTATTCAAGGCAGAGGGCGTCTTGAAGGAGGTTTAAGGCGATGAACGGTTATACGCTTGAAAGCGTGCTGGAGGAAGGGGCTGCGCTCCTGGTTGTCGATATGCAGAACGATTTCGTTCATGATCGAGGAGCCGTCGCGTTAGCGGGCAATCGGGTGAAACATTATCAGAGGCTTGTTCCGACCGTTAGGATGCTGAGGGGGGCCGCCAGGGAGGCTTCCATTCCGATTTGGCTCATAGGGATGTCCCATAACGAAGAGAACGATGGCGACGATGCCTGGACAATGAGACGACGCGGACGGGGACATCCGAACACTTGCCGAACGGGCACATGGGGGCAACGATTCTACGAAGGGGTAGAACCGGAGCAAGAGGATCAGGTGTTCTGGAAGCATCGTTATAGCGCGTTTACGGGGACGGATCTCCAAGAACGGCTTCAAACTCAAGGGATACGAACCTTGGTTCTAGTCGGTCTAAACACGAATACTTGCGTGGAATCGACGGCACGCGAAGCGCATCTGCTAGGCTTCCATGTCGTGGTGGTTAGAGATGCGACGGCTTGCCAATTCGAAGACGCTTTTGAACCTAGTTTAACGAATATACACAGGCACTTCGGCATCGTGGCTCAATCGGAAGATGTGCGGAAGTGCTGGAAGGAGACAGCTAAGAATGGAGTACTGTGACCTGTTGAAGCTTACGATGGAACACCCGGGCGACGTAAGCCGCTTGGCGGAGCTGCTGGCGGATGGGAAAATCCGCGCGGAGGAAATCAAGGGGATTATCGCCCAGACGGAAGGCGACGGTTATGCTCGAGGCTACGCGACGCTGGCCTTTCAGACGCTGCTGTCCCCTTACCTCGGATGGACGGCGGAAGAGGTGTTCGACCGCATTCCCATGATGATGATCGGCAAAACCGGAGGGTTGATGAGTCCTCACTATACGTTATTCCTGAAGCGGGCATGCGAAGAAACGGATGTTAAGGATTCGGATGAGAAAAAGTTCGTGTTCGGAGTGGCTTCTAGCCGCAAGCTTGCGCCGGAGGAGATCGGCACGACGGTTCAGGTGGATCTCACGGCGGTGACGGTGAAGCGTGCGATGCTGGATGCGGGCCTGACTTCGGCGGACGACGTTCATTGCGTCGAGATCAAATGTCCTTGGGGCATCGGAGGAGCGCGGTCGAAGGCGTCTTCGGCGCTGGGCTCCGCGGTTGCGCTTGGCGAGATCGACAGAGAGAGTGTGGTCGAGCGAAGCATCAATGAAGATCACTCCTTGTATTCGGAGAAAACGTCGGTTTCGGCCGGGGGGGAGCAGACGGCGGTGCGAGTTATCGTCATGGGGAATTCCAAAGGCTCTCCCAGCCCGCTGAGGATCGGTTCCGGCGTCATGAAGGATGCGTTCGACCTGGAAGGCCTGATCCGTACATTCCGATCCGTCGGAATGGAGGCCTCTCCCGTTCTTGCGAACGTCGATCAGGCTCGTATCGTTCAAGCGTTCGTCAATGCTGGTTGCGATGCTTTGCCTCATATACGAGGACAACGGCATACGATCCACTCGGATGCGCTTAGCATGCATGCGGGAATCGTGGCCAAGGCGGTGGCGAACGCCGTAGTCGGCAGCTTCGTCGGCGACGCTTCGATCTTATGTTCGGCCGGTTCGGAGCATCAAGGTCCGCAGGGCTCGAACTTGGTTGCTCTGGTTATAAGAGATTAGATAATGGCCAGGGGCCCAGGGGAGCACAAGGAGAGGAGCAGATTGAATGAAGGAATGGATGACGCGCGGGTTCTCCAACGAGCATGCGCACTTGGACAAGGGGATGTTGTATACGTTCCTTCCTTATAAAGACGAGCCGGTTCCGATTCGTGCGGAATGGACGAGACAAGCGAAGGCGGCCTTTACGAAGCAAGATATATACGATAGGGCGGAGAAGGCCTTGCAGACAATGCTTGCCTACGGAACGAGATATGTTCGAACGCATGTGGATGTAGATCCTTTGGTCGGCTTGAAAGGTGTCGAAGCGCTGCTTGAATTGAAGGAGCGATATGAGGATCGGATCGTGATCGATCTGACGGCGTTCGCTCAGGAAGGGTTCGATCGGTTCCCGCAGAGCGAGGCGTTGCTTCTGGAGGCGCTTCGAATGGGGAAAATGGGGGTCGGAGGCCACACTCTTGCCGATGGCGATGGGGAGGCGCATATCGACCGCGTTCTCTCGATTGCGGAAGCGGGCGGAGCGGAATGGGCGGAGTTCCATACCGACGAGAGCGGCCGACCCGAGCATTTTCTGCTCCCTTATTTGGCAACGGCGGCGGAGAAGCGGGGCTGGGGAGGCAGATGCTATGCGATACATTGCAATTCCCTTGCCAACGTAACCGAGAAGGAGGCCGAAGAAGCAATCGAACTCGTCTCTAGAAGCGGGCTTCATGTTACGGTATGTCCGACCGCGATTGCTACCCGAGCGTTGGCTCCGGTGAAGAAGCTGAGGAAGGCGGGGGTGAGGGTCGGTCTCGGAAGCGATAACATCGGAGATTTCTTTAATCCGTACGGAAGCGGCAATATGCTGCATTACGCCCAGTTGCTAGCCTACGTTCAACGGTTCTACGAGCCGGAAGAATCGGAATACCTCGTGGGCCTTCTGCTTCAGGAACCGGCCCATGCCGAATCGGCGGCGAAAACGGATAAACTTGAGATTCGCTATCGATACGACAACGGGACTGCGCGAGAGTTAATCGCTCATGCGAAGGCTCCTCGGGCGTTTACCCCATTGCGAGAAGGAGCGCTTGGCTATGAATGAATTCGGCGCCTATATGATCAGAAGCTTGAAGCTTGCTTCAACCGGAAGGGGTAGTTTAACCGGACTGACCTTTGCGGTTAAGGATGTATTCGATATCGAAGGGCATGTCTCGAGCGCGGGGAATCCGGATTGGCTGCGGACTCATCCGCCTGCCGGCCGGACGGCGCCTTCCATATTGGCCTTGCTGGCCGAAGGGGCGAAGATGGAGGGGGTTACCCATACGGATAAGCTTATGTTCAGCTTGAATGGGGAGAACGCTCACTATGGGACTCCCATTAATCCTAGGGCAAGAGGCTGCATTCCCGGAGGCTCGTCCAGCGGTTCGGCCGTAGCGGTAGCTTCCGGATCGGCTGACTTCGCGCTCGGTACGGATACTGGGGGGTCGGTGAGGATTCCGGCTTCTTATTGCGGGATTTATGGGTTCCGACCCTCTCATGGGGCGATCTCCGTCGAAGGAGTCATCCCGTTGGCCGAATCCTTCGATACGGTGGGCGTTCTGGCAGCTGAACCGTCGGTTCTGGAAAAGGCCGGCGCGGCGCTTCTCGGAGGCGGGCTTCAGGAGGAGGCCGGGGGCCTGCGTCGAATCCGATTCGTCAAGGAGGCTTGGGCGCTCGCCAATCCGCGGTTCGAAGGACTTCCCGAAGGATGGCTTGCGGGGCTTGCCGAGTTGGGGATGGAATGCGAATGGATCGAGCTTGCTCCGGAAGGGTTGAGCGAGTGGTCGAGCACGTTCCGGGAGCTGCAGGGGCATGAAATCTGGAGAAGGCATGGGCGATGGATAGAAGAAACGAAGCCGAACTTCGCTCCGGACATAGCGGGGCGCTTCGAGGGAGCCAAGATTCAGAGCGCGAAGGACATTGAAGATGCGAAACGGCGCCGGCAGGTTATTCGAGAGAAAGTGGAATCTATTCTCGGAGACGACGGCTTGCTTCTGATTCCGACGGCTCCCGGTTCGGCACCTGCGCTTCAACTGCCGGCGGAACGATTGGAAGGCTGGCGGTCGGGCGTGCTTCAGCTCACTTGTATCGCAGGCTTGACCGGATTGCCTCAGATTCAAATTCCGCTTGATTCGCATCATGAAGCTCCGATTGGAATATCCGCGATCGCCGGAAGAGGGCAGGATCGGAAGCTGCTCGCTTGGGTTCGTCAATTGGTCGAGAGCCGGGCGGTCGAATTGGTCGCCCATTCCAGAACGGAGAGTGCGACATGAGAATAGTAACGCTGGCGAAGTCGGGCGAAGAGGTCTCGGCGATTCGAACCGCCGGGGGATATGTAACCTTGAGGGATATCCGTATGCATGGGGGCGGGGATTGGCCGGATCATCTGGCGACGATATTGTCGGAGGGACGATACGATGACTTGAGGGATTGGTATGAAGAAGGCGGGGGGAGAAGCTTTGTCGAAGGGTTGACGGCGTTGCCCGAAGACGCAGCGGAATACGCTCCCTTGTATAGGAATCCAAGCAAGATCTGGGGGATTGGAATGAATTACGGGGATAAGCCTCCGTTGGCGAATTCTTTAAGTCCCGACGAGGAGCCTGTCGGCTTCATGAAGCCGACGACGGCGCTTTGCGGCATGCAGGAAGCGATCAAGTTGCCGGAGGAGGCGGGGACGATTACCGCCGAGGCCGAGCTCGCTATCGTGATAGGCCGCAAATGCCGCAATGTCGGCGAGGCGGAGGCGCCCAGCTGCGTAGCCGGCTTCGCGGCCGTATTGGACGTGACGGCTGCGGATATCCATTCGAGAAACCCGAGATTTCTAACCCGGGCGAAGAGCTATGACACCTTCTTCGGTTTCGGGCCGGAGCTGGTCTCTCCGGACGAGATACCTGACATTCTTGAATTAGAGGTGTCGACAGTGCTCAATGGGGTTACGGTGCATCGAAACCGCGTGGTTAACATGAGGTATAGGCCGTGGTATGCCGTTGCCTTCCACTCGCGCTTTATGACGCTTCTTCCGGGGGATATCCTGATGACCGGAACGCCGGGGGCTGTCGTCATCCGATCGGGAGATCGGGCGGACTGCAGAATCGAAGGATTCCTTCCGTTGAGTCAGCGTGTCATTTAATGCTATGAGTAAAAAAAGAGCCCGCGAACGACTGGCGATCAGGGGATCGACGGCCGTTCGCGGGTTTTTCGCGGGATTATTTCATTTTCTCCGGTTCCGGGTATTCGACACCCAGAGTGTCGACGGTTACTTTCTTCATAACGGGAGGGGTGACCGGTTTGGATAGCGCTCCATCGGGGCCTTCGACGGTCTCGAGATTGACGATCTCCTCGAGGACGTCGAATCCATCCGTTAACTTGCCGAATCCAGCATAGAGGCCATCCAGATAGTCGGCCGTTCCGTCCATGATAAAGAACTGGGAACCGGCGGAATCGGCGGATTCCGACCTTGCCATGGAGAGGACGCCTTTCTCGTGCAGCAGTTTATTGGTTACGCCGTTGTTAGCGAATTCTCCTTTGATCGAATACCCGGGGCCGCCGGATCCATTGCCTTCGGGATCGCCGCCTTGAATCATGAAGCCTTTAATGATTCGGTGGAAAGTGAGGCCGTCATAGAATCCGCTTTTCGCCAAAGAGATGAAGTTGTTGACCGTAATAGGAGCGACTTCGGGGTATAGTTCGGCCTTGATGATCTTGCCGCTGTCCATCTCGATCGTCACGATCGGATGGCTGGCGTTCGGATCGACGGAACCGGTGAAAGCGGCGGGTTTGTCGTTGTTCTTGCCGCAGCCCGATAGAAGAACGGATATTAGGGCGATTCCTGCCAGCAATAGCAGGAGCGGCTTGCGCGAGTTGGATTTCATGAGTATGGAATGCCTCCTTATGCTTGTTCAACCTGAATCATAGCATAAGATGCGCTGCAATATCCATTGCTCGGAACGGCGGCGCAGGAAACGTTTTGAACGTGTTTCTTCTATATATATGTGTTAGGATTAGCATGTCCTGAACGATCGGAACGTATTAGGTAACCGTCTATTGAAAACATTAAAATTTTGTTGCAATTGACTGGGCAGATCGCTATAATAGTGAATGTTGGTCTGTGACTGTGCGATGATGCGAGAGGTTGCCGACACACCCGGCCCCTTTGCCATAGGGTGGCCAGAGGGAGCTTGTCGGGTTATTCTCGCGGAGTATGTCCGATTCCAAAATTGGGCGAATGAAGGAGGGAACTTCTATGGCAAAGCAAAAAATCCGTATCCGTTTGAAAGCTTACGATCATCGCATCCTGGATCAATCCGCGGAGAAGATCGTTGAAACGGCTAAGCGCACGGGTGCCGGCGTATCCGGTCCGATCCCGCTGCCGACCGAGAAGCAAGTCATTACGATCTTGCGCGCGGTCCACAAGTACAAGGATTCGCGTGAGCAATTCGAAATGCGCACGCACAAGCGCTTGATTGACATCGTCAATCCGACGCCGCAAACGGTAGACGCGCTGATGCGCCTTGACCTGCCGTCCGGCGTGGATATCGAAATCAAGCTTTAATAGTTATCAACAGATTATTTGAAGAAGGAAAAGAGGTGTCAACATGAAAGGAATCTTGGGACGTAAGATCGGAATGACTCAGGTGTTCGCCGCAGACGGAAGCGTCGTGCCGGTAACCGTAGTCGAAGCGACTCCGAACGTCGTTCTGCAGGTTAAGACTGCGGAGAACGATGCATACGAAGCGGTTCAGCTTGGTTTCGCAGACAAGCGCGAGAAGCTCTCGAACAAGCCTGCTATCGGTCATGCTAAGAAAGCCAACACTGGCCCCAAGCGCTTCATTCGCGAAATCAGCGGTTCGCAAGGCCTCGAGGTCGGTGCGGAAGTCAAAGTTGACGTATTTGCTGAGGGAGAGTTTGTTGACGTAACGGGTGTTTCTAAGGGTAAAGGAACGGCAGGCGCCATCAAGCGTTGGGGCTTCCAACGCGGCAAGATGACGCACGGTTCCAAGTACCACCGCGGTAACGGTTCGCTCGCAACGATCCGCGACGCTAACCGCGTACCGAAGGGCAAGAAGATGCACGGCCGTCTCGGCAGCGAGACGATCACGGTTCAGAACCTCGAGATCGTTAAGGTCGACGTTGAACGCAACGTGCTTCTGATCAAGGGATCCGTACCGGGAGCTCGCAACAGCTACCTCAAAATCCGCGCAGCGGTGAAGAAATAAGAACTGCTTAAGAAAGGAGGACCACTCTCATGCCAAAAGTGTCTGTATATAACGTAAGCGGCAGCCAAGTAGGCGAGCTCGAGCTGGCAGAGAACATTTTCGGCGTTAACCCGAATACTCATGTTCTTCACAGCGCAGTCGTTCTGCAGCAAGCAGCCGTACGTCAAGGTACGCACAAAACGAAAGGCCGTTCCGAAGTTCGCGGCGGCGGTCGTAAACCATGGAAACAAAAGGGCACCGGACGCGCTCGTCAAGGCTCGATCCGTTCCCCGCAATGGAAAGGCGGCGGTATCGTCTTCGGACCGACTCCGCGCAGCTACGGCTTCAAACTTCCTCGTAAGGTTCGTCGTCTGGCGATCAAGTCGGCACTGTCCAGCAAGGTAATCGGGGGCGAAATCATCGTTCTGGATCAACTGAGCCTGGCGGCTCCGAAAACGAAGGAGTTCGCGCAAATCCTGAACAACCTCAAAGTCGAGCGCAAGGCTCTGGTCGTAACGGCCGACTACGAGGACAATGTGGCGCTGTCCGCACGCAACATCCCTGGAGTGAAGTTCGTCTCCGCTACGGGAATCAACGTGCTTGACATCATGGTGCATGACAAGTTGATCATCACCAAAGATGCGGTCGCCAAAGTCGAGGAGGTGTTCGCGTAATGAAAAACCCTCGCGATATTATCAAGCGTCCGGTCATTACCGAGCGCACGAGCGAGTTCGTCGAACAACTGAAATACGTGTTCGAAGTCGATCTCAAAGCCAACAAGACCGAAATCAAGCTTGCTATCGAAGCCATCTTCGGCGTGAAGGTCGCAAGCGTAAATACGCTCCGCATGCCTGCCAAGCCTCGTCGCTATGGACGTCACTCCGGATACACTTCGGAATGGAAGAAAGCGATCGTGCAACTGGCCGAAGGCAGCAAGCCGCTCGAATTCTTCGAAGCATCCGTATAACAAGTCTCTAAAGTAAGGAGGGAAACCAAGTGGCAGTTAAAAAGTTTAAGCCGACATCGCCAAGCCGTCGTCAAATGACGATGTCTACTTTTGAAGAAGTAACGACTTCTACACCCGAGAAATCGCTTCTCGCGCCTCTGCCGAAGCGCGGCGGACGCAACCACCAAGGCAAGATCACGGTTCGTCACCAAGGCGGCGGTCACAAGCGCAAATATCGGATTATCGACTTCAAGCGCAACAAGGACGAAGTTCCTGGCCGCGTAGCGTCGATCGAATACGATCCTAACCGTACTTCTTACATCGCTCTGATCAACTACCTCGACGGAGAGAAGCGTTACATCATCGCTCCTAAAGGCTTGAAGGTTGGCGACGAGATCGTGTCCGGCCCTAGCGCCGACATCAAGGTAGGTAACGCGCTTCCGCTGGAGAACATTCCGGTCGGTACGGTTATCCACAACATCGAGCTGAAGCCTGGCAAGGGCGGACAATTGGTTCGCGCCGCGGGTACGGAAGCTCAATTGCTCGGTAAGGAAGACGTTTATGTAACGATCCGTCTGACTTCCGGCGAAATCCGCAAGATCCTGAAGCAATGCCGCGCTACGATCGGTTCCGTGGGCAACCAAGACCACGAGCTGATCAACATCGGTAAAGCAGGACGTTCCCGCAACTTGGGCAAGCGCCCAGTCGTTCGCGGCGTCGTCATGAACCCGGTGGATCACCCGCACGGTGGTGGCGAAGGCCGCGCTCCGATCGGCCGCAAATCCCCGATGTCTCCTTGGGGCAAACCGACGCTCGGTTACAAAACCCGCAAGAAGAAGAAAGCATCGAGCCAATATATCGTACGTCGCCGCAAGTAATGGCCGTACGCCGGGTGGCGATAACGGCCTACCCTCACAATGGGTTGAAGGGAGGATTTTACCATGGGTCGCAGCTTGAAGAAAGGGCCTTTCGTCGACGACTACCTCTTCAAGAAGGTAGAAGTGCTTAACGAAGGCAACAAAAAAGTCGTAATCAAAACGTGGTCCCGCCGTTCGACGATTTTCCCGCAGTTCGTCGGTCACACGTTCGCCGTATACGACGGCCGCAAGCATGTTCCTGTCTATGTGACGGAAGACATGGTCGGTCATAAGCTCGGTGAGTTCGCTCCAACGCGTACGTACAAAGGACACACCGACGACGACAAGAAGACTGGCAAGCGCTAAGAACTTAAGTCCGGGTAACCGGTGCACGTAACGCAAGAGAGGAGGTACATCGATGTCTCAAGAAGCGAAAGCCGTCGCGAGCTACATTCGCATTCCGGCCCGCAAGGTCAGACTGGTCGTAGACTTGATCCGCGGCAAGAAGGTAGGCGAAGCGATCGCCATCCTGCGCCACACTCCGCGTTCCGCATCTCCTGTTCTGGAGAAGTTGCTGAACTCCGCCGTGGCCAACGCTGAGCATAACTACCAACTGGACGTGAATAAGCTGGTCATCTCCCAAGCTTATGTCAATGAAGGCCCAACCCTGAAAAGGTTCCAGCCTCGTTCGCAAGGTCGCGCGTTCAGCATCTTCAAGCGGACCAGTCACATTACGCTGGTCGTATCCGAAAAATAAGGAGGGACAACGTGTGGGTCAAAAAGTAAATCCGGTCGGTCTTCGCATCGGCGTTATCCGCGATTGGGAATCCAAGTGGTACGCTGACAAAGATTTCGGCGCCCTTCTGATGGAGGATGTCAAAATCCGCGAATTCCTCAAAAATAAACTGAAAGACGCGGCTGTATCGCGCTTCGAAATCGAACGCGCCGCTAACCGCGTTAACGTAACGATCCACACCGCCAAGCCGGGCATGGTTATCGGCAAGGGCGGCGCGGAAGTGGAAGTCATCCGCGGTCAGCTGACGAAGCTGACGGGCGGCAAGAAGGTACACATCAACATCTCCGAGATCAAGAATCCGGAATTGGACGCTATTCTCGTAGCAGAGGGCATCGCTCAACAGCTGGAACGTCGTACTTCGTTCCGCCGCGCGATGAAGCAAGCGATCCAACGTACGCTTCGCCAAGGCGCGAAGGGCATCAAAACGTCGGTCAGCGGACGTCTGGGCGGCGCGGAAATCGCACGTACGGAAGGCTACAGCGAAGGAACGGTTCCGCTGCATACCCTGCGCGCGGACATCGACTACGGAACGGCTGAAGCGCACACGACTTACGGTCGTATCGGCGTTAAAGTCTGGATCTATCGCGGCGAAGTCCTTCCGGCTAAGAAGAAGAGAGTAGCTCAGGAAGGAGGCAACTGATCATGTTGGTCCCTAAACGCGTAAAACACCGCAAGCAGCACCGCGGGAAGATGAAAGGCCGTGCTAAAGGCGGCACGACGGTAAGCTTCGGCGAATTCGGCCTTCAAGCCCAAGAGCCTTCTTGGGTAACGAACCGTCAAATCGAAGCCGCTCGTATTGCCATGACCCGTTACATCAAGCGTGGCGGTAAAGTATGGATCAAGGTATTCCCAGATAAGCCGATCACCCAGAAGCCTCTTGAAGTCCGGATGGGTAGCGGTAAAGGTAACGTCGAGAAGTGGGTAGCCGTCGTTAAGCCGGGCAAAGTCATGTTCGAGCTTGCTGGCGTATCCGAGGAAGTCGCACGTGAAGCGATGCGTCTTGCAGCTAACAAGCTGCCTATCAAGACGAAGTTTGTGAAACGTGAAGAACTGGGTGGTGAAGCGAATGAAGGGCAGTGAGTTCCGCAACCTGACGTCCGTCGAGATCGAACAAAAGGTCGCCGGCTTCAAGGAAGAACTGTTTAACCTCCGTTTCCAACTGGCAACAGGCCAACTGGACAACCCGCACCGCATCAGCGAGCTGCGCAAAGAGATTGCCCGGGCCAAAACAATTCTGCGCGAGCGTGAACTCGGCATCGGCTAACCCCCGAATATAAAACCCGAAACGCTTACGGGAAGGAGGATTTTCAATGAGCGAACGCAACAACCGCAAGGTGCAGATCGGCAAAGTCGTCTCCGACAAGATGGACAAAACGATCGTAGTGGCTGTCGAAACGTACAAGAAGCACAGCCTCTATCATAAGCGCATCAAGTACACGAAGAAGTTCAAGGCTCACGACGAGAACAACGACGCGAAGATCGGCGACACCGTGAAGATCATGGAGACCCGCCCGCTGTCGAAGGACAAGAACTGGCGCCTTGTCGAAATCACTGAGAAAGCCGTTATTCTGTAACGCGACCTCACCCGTAACTGAAAGGAGGACCTAGCGATGATTCAACCGTTTACGAGATTGGCCGTTGCCGACAACTCCGGTGCGAAAGAACTGATGTGCATCCGCGTGCTTGGCGGTACGGGACGTCGCGTCGGACACATCGGCGATCTGATCGTTGCTTCCGTGAAACAAGCAACACCAGGCGGCGTTGTCAAGAAAGGCGATGTCGTGAAGTGCGTAATCGTCCGTACGAAGCGTTCGGTGCGTCGTAAAGATGGTTCCTATATCGCGTTCGACGAGAACGCAGCCGTAATCGTCAAAGAAGACAAGAGCCCTCGCGGCACGCGTATCTTTGGACCAGTCGCTCGCGAACTGCGCGACCGCGACTTCATGAAAATCATTTCCCTGGCTCCGGAAGTTCTGTAATCCGGCTGATGCTCATGGAGAAACACTCAAGGAGGTGTACCCATGCCCCGTTTGAAAAAAGTGCTTGAATCGCATAACAATAAGCTGCATGTGAAGAAGGACGATAACGTCATCGTCATCTCCGGCAAAGATAAGGGCAAGAAGGGCCGCGTTATCGCCGCTTACCCTCGCGAGAACCGCGTCTTGATCGAAGGCGTAAACCTCGTCAAGAAGCATACCCGTCCTAGCGCGAACAACCCGCAAGGCGGAATCATCGAGCAAGAAGCTCCGATTCATGCATCCAACGTCATGCACGTGGATCCGAAGACCGGCAAAGCAACTCGGATCGGCTACAAAGTGCTTGAGAATGGCACGAAAGTCCGGATCGCTAAGCGCTCCGGCCAAGAAATCGACTAATCGCAGTCAAGACGGAAAGGAGGTCACTGTGACAAATGGCAGCAAGAATGAAAGAACGTTTCCAGAATGAAATTACTCCTGCTTTGATGCAGAAGTTCAGCTACAAGTCGGTCATGCAAGTGCCGAAGATCGAGAAGGTTGTCATTAACATGGGCGTAGGCGACGCGGTTCAAAACTCCAAGGTTCTGGACGCAGCCGTCGAAGATCTGCAAAAGATCGCTGGCCAAAAGCCGGTCATCACCCGCGCTAAGAAGTCCATCGCAGGCTTCCGCCTCCGTGAGAACGCGCCGATCGGTGCGAAGGTCACGCTGCGCGGCGACCGCATGTACTACTTCCTCGACAAGCTGTTCAACATCTCTCTTCCGCGCGTACGCGACTTCCGCGGCGTATCGAGCAAGGCGTTCGACGGACGCGGCAACTACACGCTCGGATTGAAAGAACAGCTGATCTTCCCTGAAATCGAGTACGACAAAGTCGACAAGATTCGCGGGATGGACATTGTTATCGTAACGACTGCACAATCGGACGAAGAAGCGCGTGAACTGCTGACCCAACTGGGCATGCCGTTCACGAAGTGACGTCGCCCACCTGGCCTAAGAGCCAAGGGACCCATTGGGAGGTGTAAAGCAAGTGGCAAAAACGTCGATGAAAATCAAGCAACAACGCCCGCCGAAGTTCAAAGTCCGTGCTTACACGCGGTGCGAACGTTGCGGACGTCCGCACTCCGTATTGCAAAAGTTCAAGATTTGCCGGATTTGTTTCCGTGAGTTGGCATATAAAGGCCAGATTCCTGGCGTCAAAAAAGCGAGCTGGTAATCAGCCTAGTTCGGGAAGGAGGTTTACCCCATGGTTATGTCTGATCCCATTGCAGATATGCTTACGCGCATTCGCAACGCGAATCTTGTGCGTCACGAGACGGTAGAACTGCCTGCGTCCAAAGTGAAAAAGCAAATCGCAGAAATCCTCAAACGCGAAGGCTTCATCCGTGATGCCGAATACGTCGAGGACAACAAGCAAGGGTTGATCCGTATCTTCTTGAAGTACGGAGCCAACAACGAGCGTGTCATTACGGGCCTGAAGCGCATTAGCAAGCCTGGCCTGCGCGTATACACGAAGTCGAACGAAGTGCCTCGCGTACTGGGCGGCCTCGGCATCGCGATCATTTCTACATCCCAAGGCATCGTAACCGACAAGGAAGCCCGTCAAGGGAAGTCCGGCGGCGAAGTGCTCTGCTACGTTTGGTAATAGAACCCGTACAAGATAGGAGGTGTACCCATGTCCCGTATCGGACGTAAACCGATCCAGGTGCCTAACGGCGTGGACGTGAACCTGGACAACAACACGATTACGGTTAAAGGACCGAAAGGAACTTTGTCCCGTGAATTGCACAAAGATATGAAGGTAACGGTCGAATCGAACGTTATCAACGTCGAAAGACCTTCCGATCAGAAGCTTCATCGCTCCCTGCACGGCACGACGCGCAGCGTCGTCGCTAACATGGTTAGCGGCGTAACGGAAGGATTCGCGAAGAGCCTTGAGCTGGTGGGCGTAGGTTACCGCGCTAGTAAGTCGGGCGAGAAGCTCGTTCTGAACGTTGGTTACTCTCATCCGGTCGAGTTCGTCCCTGAGAAAGGCATCGAGTTCGAAGTTCCGGCTCAGAACAAGATCATTATCAAGGGCATCGACAAGGAAGCCGTCGGCTCCATCGCTGCGAAAGTTCGCGACGTACGTCCGCCAGAGCCTTACAAAGGCAAAGGCATCAAGTACGAAGGCGAGCGTATTATTCGCAAAGAAGGTAAAGCCGGTAAGAAGAAATAATAAAACGAAGTTGCGGGTGGCTTAAGAAATGAATCAGGGGCTGCCCAGATGCAACCGTTAAGGAGAGTTCTTAATGATTACCAAAGGCGATAAGAACAAAGCCCGTCTGAAGCGTCACCTTCGCGTGCGCAAGAAGATCACCGGCACGAACGAGCGTCCGCGCCTGTCCGTATTCCGTTCCTCGAAGCACATCTACGCTCAGCTGATCGACGACGTCAAGGGCGTAACCCTGGCTTCCGCTTCGACGGTTGACAAGGAGCTTGCGGCATCGATCGGCAACGGCGGCAACGTCGAGTCGGCTGGCAAGGTTGGCGAATTGATCGCTAAGCGCGCTATTGCCAAAGGGTACGAGAACGTCGTGTTCGACCGCGGCGGCTACCTGTACCATGGACGTATTCAAGCACTGGCAGACGCAGCTCGCGAAGCTGGTCTGAAGTTCTAAAATAAAATTTAGACACAAGGAGGGTAAACGACTTGCGTGTAGATCCAAACACATTGGAACTGACTGAAAAAATGGTCCAGATCAACCGCGTTGCTAAAGTCGTCAAGGGCGGTCGCCGTTTCAGCTTTAGCGCACTCGTCGTTGTCGGCGACGGCAAAGGTTGGGTTGGCGCAGGAATCGGCAAAGCAGGCGAAGTTCCTGATGCGATTCGCAAGGGCATCGAAGATGCCAAGAAGAATCTGATTTACGTTCCGCTGGTCGGCACGACCATTCCGCACGCCGTTACGGGACACTTCGGCGCCGGCAAAGTGCTGCTGAAACCGGCATCGGAAGGTACGGGAGTTATCGCGGGCGGCCCTGTCCGCGCCGTGCTCGAACTCGCCGGAGTCGGCGACATTTTGACGAAATCGCTCGGCTCTTCCAACTCGATTAACATGGTTAACGCGACGTTGGAGGGACTTTCCCGACTGAAGCGCGCTGAAGACGTAGCGAAACTCCGCGGCAAATCCGTGGAAGAGCTGTTGGGTTAAGGAGGGGTACGAAATGGCAAAACTGCAAATCACCCTCAAACGCAGTCTGATTGGCCGTCCCGAGACGCAACGCTCGACGGTTCAAGCGCTGGGGCTTCGCAAAGTGAACTCCACTGTCGTTAAAGAAGATAATGTGGCCATCCGCGGCATGGTTAACGCCGTCAGCCACCTGGTAGAAGTCAAAGAAGTTTAAGAAGTCCAAGAAATTCCTGTAAGGGCAAATCACTCAAGGAGGTGCGACGAACGATGAAATTGCATGAACTTTCTCCTGCTGAAGGATCCAAGTTCTCCCGCAAGCGCGTCGGTCGCGGCATCGGCAGCGGTATGGGCAAAACGTCCACACGCGGTCACAAAGGTCAAAACGCCCGTTCCGGCGGCGGTGTTCGTCCCGGATTCGAAGGCGGCCAGAACCCTCTGTACCGTCGCTTGCCGAAGCGCGGCTTTAACAATGATCGTTTTGCTACCGAGTTTGCGATCGTTAACCTGGAACAACTGAACGCATTCGCTGCTGGAACTGAAGTAACGCCTGAGCTTCTGCTCTCTCAAGGGATCTTGAAGAACCCGAAAGACGGAATCAAGATTCTGGGCAACGGCGAGCTGTCTGTACAACTGACCGTTAAGGCTCATAAGTTCTCTCAGACCGCAGTAGCTAAAATTCAGGCCGCCGGCGGTAAAACCGAGGTGATCTAATGTTCGCGACCGTCTCCAACATTTGGAAAGTAGAGGACCTTCGCAAGAGGATCCTGTTTACCCTTTTCATCCTGCTTGTCTATCGCGTAGGTTCTTTCATCCCGGTTCCGAACATCGACAAAAGCGTGCTTGAGGCAGCCAACGAGCAAGGCAACGAACTCTTCGGCCTCCTCAACACGTTCTCCGGCGGCGCCCTGTTCCAATTCTCTATCTTCGCCCTGGGGATCATGCCTTACATCACGGCGTCGATCATCGTTCAGCTTCTGTCGATGGACGTCATTCCTAAGTTCGCGGAGTGGGCAAAAGAAGGCGAGAACGGCAAGCGCAAGCTGGCGCAGGTCACACGCTACGGGACGGTCATCCTGGGTCTTATCCAGGCTTTCGCAACAGCGATCGGATTCAACCGAATCTACAATAACGATATGGTCCTCGATCCGTCTTGGGCTACCTATATCATGATTGCGATCGTGTTGACGGCAGGTACCTCATTCCTGATGTGGCTAGGTGAGCAGATCAACGAGAAGGGGATTGGCAACGGGATCTCGATCCTGATGTTCGCCGCCATCGTATCGCGAGTTCCGCAATACGCGCAGGACATCTACAGAGACCAGTTCGCGAACAACGACGGAGAGCTCTTCTGGGCGATCATCAAAGTCGTGATCATCGCGGTCATCGTTCTCTTCATCATCGTTGGCGTCATCTTCATTCAGCAAGGGGTTCGCAAGATTCCGGTTCAATACGCGAAGCGCGTTGTCGGACAGAAGATGTACGGCGGACAATCGACGCACATTCCTCTCAAGGTGAATGGCGCCGGCGTTATCCCGGTCATCTTCGCTTCCTCGCTGCTGATGTTCCCGATCACGATCGCTCAGTTCTGGGCAGGTCATGACTGGGCGAACTGGATCATCAACCACCTGTACTATGACAAACCGCTCGGTATGGTCCTGTACATCCTGCTGATCGTCGGATTTACGTTCTTCTACACGTTCGTTCAGTTCAACCCTCAACAGTTGGCCGACAACATGAAGAAGAACGGCGGTTACATCCCAGGCATTCGCCCGGGCAAGCCGACCTCCGGCTACCTGATGAAGGTCATTACCCGCATCACCTTGGCAGGCGCAGTGTTCCTTGCAGTGATCTCGATTCTGCCGGTTATCTTCGGTTCGGCCTTCGGCCTTCCGAGAACGGTGCAATTGGGCGGTACCTCGCTGCTCATCCTCGTGGGCGTCGCCCTTGAGACGATGAAGCAAATCGAGAGCCAACTGATCAAGAGACATTACAAAGGGTTCATCAATAAGTAACATGCCTTAGGAGGAATCGCAATGAACATCCTGTTTATGGGGCCTCCTGGCGCCGGGAAAGGCACGCAGGCCGAACGAATCGTCGAAGAGTTCGGCGTGCCGCACATCTCGACCGGCGACGCTTTCCGCTTGGCGATGAAAGAAGGCACTCCGATCGGACTTGAAGCCAAGGGGTATATCGACCAAGGCCTTCTCGTTCCGGACGAAGTTACGAATGGAATCGTTCGTGATCGTCTGACTTTGGACGACTGCAAGCAAGGGTTCCTGCTCGACGGATTCCCCCGCACGCTTGCTCAAGCCGAAGCCCTCGATCAGATGCTCGCCGATATGGGACGCAAGATCGATCACGTTATCAACCTGAAGGTGGACCGCAGCTTGCTGCTGGCTCGCCTGACGGGCAGACGGATCTGCAAATCCTGCGGATCGACTTATCACGTGTTGTTCAACCCGCCGAAGCAAGAAGGGATTTGCGACAAGTGCGGAGGAGAGCTGTACCAGCGCTCCGACGATACGGAAGAGAAGGTCGGAACCAGGCTTGACGAGTATACAAGCAAAACAGCACCGCTGCTCGAGTACTACGGCAACAAAGGCTTGCTCCGGGAAGTGGACGGGGAGAAGGATATCGACGCGGTTACGGCCGAAATCGGTTCTCTCCTTAGAGGGTAACCAGCCATGATCGTGTGCAAATCCGAATCGGAATTGATCTTGATGCGAGAAGCCGGCCGAATCGTAGCCGAGACGCATCGCCTGATGAAGCAGGCGGTCGTTCCCGGCATAACGACGGGGGAGTTGGATCGGATCGCCGAGGACTACATTCGTAGCCAAGGCGCAACCCCTTCCTTCAAAGGCTACAACGGGTTCCCCTCCAGCATATGCGCTTCCGTGAACGAAGAACTCGTCCATGGGTTCCCCGGCAAGCGGAAGCTCGTAGAGGGCGATATCATCAGTATCGACATCGGCGCTCAGTACAAGGGTTATCACGGCGATTCCGCGTGGACCTATGGCGTCGGGACGATAAGCGAAGAAGCGCAGAGGCTGCTCGACGTGACAGAAGCGTCGCTGTATGCCGGCTTGGAGCTCGTTCGGCCTGACGTTCGCTTGTTCACGATCTCTCACGCCATCCAGAAAGTCATCGAAGAGGCAGGCTTCTCGGTCGTTCGCGAATACGTCGGTCACGGCGTTGGAACCGAGCTGCACGAGGAACCGCAAATTCCGAATTATGGCGTACCCGACCGCGGACCACGGCTTAAGCCGGGAATGGTGCTTGCGATCGAGCCGATGGTGAACATCGGCGAACGCTATGTCCGGACCCTCTCCGATAACTGGACGGTCGTGACGGTGGACGGCTCTCTATGCGCTCACTTCGAACATACGGTTGCCGTTACGGAGTCCGGGTACGAGATCCTTACCCGTACGGAAGCTTAGGTGATTCGAAGTGACGGAACAAGCAAGGTTGTCGCCCGGAGATATCGTGAGAATCCGGCGTGGTAAAGACGAGGGCGAGTGGTCGGTCGTCATCGCTCTCGAAGACGAGCGATTCGCGCTCGTGGCCGACGGCGACAAACGTCGCTTCGATCGGCCCAAACGCAAAAATGTGCTGCATCTCGAACCGATCGGGGTGGCAAGCGAAGAAGTCGTAAGAAGTCTTCAAGAAACCGGACGCGTCACCAACGGCAAGCTCCGGTTCGCAATCGCGAATGCCCGAAGATCGATCGAAGCGCATGCTGAAGAGAAAGGAGAATGACCGTGGCCAAAGAGGACGTCATTGAGGTGGAAGGAACGGTCATCGAACCGCTGCCGAACGCGATGTTCCGCGTGGAACTCGAGAATGGACACCAAATTCTGGCTCACGTCTCCGGCAAGCTGCGGATGCATTTCATCCGTATTCTGACGGGAGATAAAGTGGTTATCCAATTGTCGCCTTACGATTTGACGCGAGGCCGGATTACCTACCGCAAATAGTTCGTCCGATCTGCCGTACCATTCGTGCCGATCGAACGCGGCGCCGCGGGCGCACACTACTACGATGGCACATGAAGGAGGTTATTATCATGAAGGTGAGACCTTCGGTCAAGCCGATTTGCGAGAAATGCAAAGTCATTCGCCGCAAAGGCAACGTGATGGTTATCTGCGAGAATCCGAAACACAAACAAAAACAAGGCTAAGAGGAGGTGCTTTAAAGCATGGCACGTATTGCTGGTGTTGACCTTCCGCGCGACAAGCGCGTGGAAATCGCCCTGACGTACATCTTCGGGATCGGCAAAACCACTTCCCAGAAGCTGCTCGCAACGGCTGAAATCAACCCTAACACTCGCGTTCGCGACCTGACGGAAGACGAGCTCGCTCGCATCCGCGAAGGTATCGACAAGTCCCTTAAGGTTGAAGGCGACCTGCGTCGCGATATCGCTCTGAACATCAAGCGTCTGATCGAAATCGGCTGCTATCGCGGTGTCCGTCACCGTCGCGGCCTCCCGGTTCGCGGTCAACGTACGAAAACGAATGCCCGCACGCGCAAAGGTCCGCGCCGTACGGTAGCTAACAAGAAGAAGTAATAAGGGGGGATAACAAGCATGGCACCAAAAGGAAAGAAAGTCGTTCGCACCAAGCGTCGTGACCGGAAGAATATCGATTCGGGCGTAGCACACATCCGTTCGACGTTCAACAACACGATCGTCACGATCACGGATCCTCACGGAAACGCGATCTCCTGGGCGAGCTCCGGCAACCTTGGGTTCAAAGGCTCGCGTAAGAGCACTCCGTTCGCAGCGCAGATGGCAGCCGAGTCTGCGGCTCGCGCGGCGATGGAGCACGGCATGCGCGTCGTTGAAGTCATGGTTAAGGGTCCTGGCGCTGGCCGTGAAGCGGCTATCCGTTCCCTTCAAGCCGCAGGCCTTGAAGTCAGCATGATCAAAGACGTTACGCCGATCCCTCACAACGGCTGCCGTCCTCCGAAGCGCCGCCGCGTATAACGCGTGCCCGTGTGGTATCAAACAACAGCAACTTGTGAATAATGGTTGTATTGCTTAGACATACTACATGGTTTACCCTAGCGGCACGACCCGTAAGATCGATTAACAAGGTACCTTGGGACCGTCGGCTTTACAGGGTAAACAATCGGCAACGTCAGCGCAGCAAGCGACGTTTTGAAGGAGGGTTATGGTTGTGATTGTGATCGAGAAGCCGAAAATCGAGTCCGTGGAGATTCAAGAAGATAAGAGGTACGGTCGTTTTGTCGTTGAGCCGCTGGAGCGCGGCTATGGCATGACTCTGGGTAATTCCCTCCGTCGTATTCTGCTGTCGTCCCTTCCGGGCGCCGCCGTCATCTCGGTTCAGATTGACGGTGTTCTTCATGAATTCTCTACCGTTCCCGGCGTTATTGAGGATGTAACGGAAATTATCCTCAACCTGAAACGGCTTTCGCTGAAGATTCATTCGGACGAGGAGAAAGTGCTCGAGATTGATGCCGAAGGCGAAGGTATCGTAACGGCCGGCGACATTAGGGCGGATAGCGACGTGGAGATCCTGAATCCGGATCTGCACATCGCAACTCTGGCTTCCGGTGCGCGCCTTCACATGCGCATTTTTGCCAGACAGGGACGCGGTTATGTCCCGGCGGATCGCAACAAGAAGGAAGATCAGCCGATTGGCGTCATTCCAGTCGACTCGATCTACACGCCTATTACCCGCGTCAACTATAAAGTCGAAAACACCCGCGTCGGCCAAGTTACCAACTATGACAAGCTCACGCTCGAAGTGTGGACCGACGGAAGTATTCGACCGGAAGAAGCGGTCAGTCTGGGCGCGAAGATCCTCACGGATCACTTGTCGTTGTTCGTCGGACTAACGGACGAAGCCAAAGACACCGAGACGATGAAGGAGAAGGAAGAGGACAAGAAGGAGAAGGTGCTCGAGATGACCATCGAAGAGCTCGATCTCTCCGTCCGTTCCTACAACTGCCTCAAGCGCGCCGGTATCAATACCGTGCAAGAGCTGATCACGAAGTCCGAAGAGGACATGATGAAGGTCCGCAACCTGGGCCGCAAGTCCTTGGAAGAAGTTCAAGAGAAGCTCGAGGAGCTCGGACTCGGATTACGTATTGAAGAATAAGCGCAATGGAATATACAGCAAGGAGGGAAAACGATGGCTTACCAAAAACTGAGTCGCGATTCCAGCGCTCGGAAGGCTCTCTTCCGCGATCTGGTAACCGACCTGTTCCTGTACGAACGCATCCAAACGACCGAGGCTAAGGCCAAGGAAGTTCGTTCGATCGCCGAGAAGCTGATCACGCTCGCGAAGCGCGGTGATCTGCACGCTCGTCGCCAAGTAGCTGCATTCGTACGTCGGGAAACCCTGAACGGCGATCAAGACGCCATCCAGAAGTTGTTCTCCGATTTGGCGCCGCGCTATGCGGAACGTCCGGGCGGATACACTCGCATCTTGAAGCTTGGACCTCGTCGCGGAGACTCCGCGCCGATGGTATACCTCGAGCTCGTAGATCGCGCGTAAGACCGGAACAAGAAAGGATGGGCCGAACTTCGTCTTCGGGTCATCCTTTTTTTGTTGGTCGCTTCGCTTTGGGGATCTATTGCGGAGGTGAAGTATTTGCGCAACATTTGCATGCTCGTCAGCTACGACGGTACCGGATATTACGGGTATCAGAGTCAGCCGGGCGGCAACACCGTCCAGGATCATCTCGAGGAGGCCATAAAGGCGTTAACCGGCGAGAAGCTCAAGATCCATGGTTCCGGCCGTACGGACGCCGGCGTTCATGCGTTAGGGCAAGTGGTACACTTCCACACGGAATCGAAGATCCCGGCGGAGCGTTGGGCTCTTGCCCTGAACACCAGACTTCCCGACGATATCGTCGTGCGCGCGGCCGTCGAGGTGCCGCTCGAATTCCATTCGAGAAGGTCGGCCATACGCAAAACGTACAAGTACGCGATCACGAGCTGCCGCTTCCCGGACGTCTTCGACCGGAAGTATGTTTTTCACCACCCCGCGCCTCTGCGCTTCTCGGCCATGCAGGAAGGGCTCGCTTACCTTCTGGGAGAGCACGACTTCTCGTCCTTTACGTCTCCGCTCTCGACGAAGCCTCATCATGTTCGTACTTTGTACGAAGCGAAGCTGTTGGTGGAGCCGGGAGGCGACGGAGAGATCGAACAGGGGAGAGCCAAGGCAAGCTTGATCGTATCCGGCAACGGATTCCTCTATAACATGGTGAGAATCATCGCGGGCACGCTGTTGCAAGTCGGCGTGGGCAAGCGCAAGCCGGAGGATATGGGGATCATTCTGGCGGCCAAGGATCGCTCCAAAGCCGGTCCTACGGCGGTGCCGCACGGCTTGACGCTCATGAGCGTCGAATACGGACCCGAATGGGGAATCGATTGGCGGGAAGCCATCAATCGCAGGCACTAATAGATAATATTGTTCTTGCGATAGTAGGCATAATGATGTACAATAATCATTGTGTGTTCTTCATGGCTACCCACGGCCCCCGATGAAGATCGCGCTTCTGAAAATAACGCCCAATAAATCGCGGTTTCCCGAAGATACCGTCGGTTCTAGAATATTGGCCGTCATTTTTCTTCTAACCAACAATGATGAATGAACGTGTCTTTAGACATACAAACGCGTAACCTAGCTAATCCAGAAGGAGGAACTCCAATGCGTACCACTTATATCGCGAAGCCGAACGAAGTCGAGCGCAAATGGTATGTCATCGACGCCGCAGGCAAGACCCTCGGCCGTCTGGCTACCGAAGCGGCTTCCCTGATCCGCGGCAAGCACAAACCAGAATTTACTCCTCATGTTGATACGGGCGACTTCGTCGTCATCATCAACGCCGAGAAGATTGTCCTGACGGGCAAGAAGCTGCAACAAAAGAAGTACTACACCCACTCGCACTATCCGGGCGGTCTTAAGACGACGACGGCTGCGGAAATGATCGCCAAGAAGCCTGCTCGCATCGTCGAGCTTGCCGTATACGGCATGCTTCCTAAGAACAAGCTGGGTCACCAACTGCAAACGAAGCTCAAAGTATACGCTGGTTCGGAGCATCCGCACCAAGCCCAACAACCTGAAGTTTACGAACTTCGCGGTTAATCGAAAGGGAGGACCTACCAATGGCTCAAGCGAATTATATTGGAACAGGCCGCCGGAAGCATTCGGTTGCGCGCGTTCGTCTCGTACCGGGTGAAGGCCAAATCATTATCAACAAGCGCAACATCGACGAATATTTCGGTCTGGAGACGCTGAAGCTGATCGTTAAGCAACCGCTCGTTCTGACCGAAACCAACGGCAAGTACGACATCATCGTTCTTGCTAACGGCGGCGGCATGTCCGGCCAAGCGGGCGCTATCCGTCACGGCATCTCCCGCGCTCTGCTGAAGGCAGATCCGGAGCTGCGCTCCACTCTGAAGAGAGCCGGATTCCTGACTCGCGATCCTCGTATGAAGGAACGTAAGAAGTACGGCCTCAAAGCGGCTCGTCGCGCTCCTCAATTCTCGAAGCGCTAATCGATCCCTCAAAGCCTTCTCGCTGTTTATGGCAGCCGAGAGGGCTTTTTTGCATATCCTGACATCGAAAACTTTTTACCAAAACGAAAGAAAGTGCTTGCGATTCATTGTATAATCCGATCAGATAACGTATAATTCAGGTAATAAAGTAAGCCTACTTGTGTACGGGGGGATATACGGATGAACCTGTTGGAGAAAGAAGCTCTAATTCGCGAGAAGGCGGAAGAGTTCGAGAACGCATCGCCTGAAGCCGTCATTAAGTTCGCGGTCGAGACATTCCCGAAGATCACGTTTGCATGCAGCTTCGGCGCGGAGGACGTCGTGCTTGTCGATATGCTTCAGAAGATCAGTCCCTCTACGGACATCTTCTATCTGGACACGGACTTTCACTTCAAGGAGACGTATGAGACGCGCGACCGCATGGCGGAGAAGTACGGTTTGAAGTTTATCCAAGTCAAGCCGAAGTTGACTCCCGAAGAGCAAGCCGCCGAGCATGGCGCAGAGCTGTGGAAAAGCGATCCGAACGGCTGCTGCAACATCCGCAAGGTTGAGCCGCTGACCCGCATTCTCGGACAATACGAGGCGTGGATCACCGGAATTCGCCGAGATCAGGCTCCGACTCGCGCCAACGCGAAGAAGGTCGAATACGATACGAAGTTCGGTCTAGTCAAATTCAACCCGCTTGCGGCGTGGACCTCCGAAGACGTATGGAACTATATCCGCGAGAATAACATTATATATAACCCTCTGCACGATCGGAATTATCCGAGCATCGGCTGCGAGCATTGCACTCGTCCGGTCATGCCGGGCGAAGATCCTCGCGCCGGACGTTGGTCCGGTTCCGAGAAGACGGAGTGCGGCCTGCACAAATAAGACGAGCGAAGAGAGGAATGCGAATGACTGCAAGTTTGCCTCATCGCGATACCTTGATCAATCGTATTGTTGAAGGACATGAGCGACAAGAATTGCTCGACGCGACGGCGAAGCTGGCCTCCATTCCCGTAAACGCTTGGACGATCTCCGACCTCGATCTTATCGGCGTCGGAGCGTTCAGCCCTCTTACCGGCTTTATGAACGAAGAAGATTATCTGTCCGTCGTGAACACGATGAGATTGGCGAACGGCATCGTTTGGAGCCTTCCGATTACGCTGGCCGTTACGAGCGATCGGGCGGCAACGCTTAAGGTCGGCGAACGTGCCGCGCTTGTCGGAGAGCAAGACGGCGCGGTTTATGGCGTCATCGACGTAGAAAGTATCTACAAGGCCGATAAGAAGCATGAAGCCGTTCAAGTGTTCAAGACGGACGACTTGGAACACCCGGGCGTCGCGAAGCTGTTCGATCGTCCCGATACCTATGTCGGCGGGGCGATTCGCGTGTTGAACCGTCCGAAGCCGAAGAAGTTCAACGAGTACTATTACGATCCGGCCGAGACGCGCCGCATCTTCGCGGAGAAGGGCTGGAGAACGATCGTCGGCTTCCAGACCCGCAACCCGGTCCACCGCGCTCACGAGTACATTCAGAAGTCCGCGATGGAGATCGTCGACGGCCTCTTCCTGAACCCTCTTGTCGGCGAGACGAAGTCGGACGACGTGCCGGCGAACGTCCGAATGAAGAGTTACCTTGCGCTGTTGGAGAACTATTACCCGAAGGATCGCGTGTTCCTCGGCGTTTTCCCGGCCGCGATGCGTTATGCGGGCCCGCGCGAAGCCATCTTCCATGCCTTGGTTCGAAGGAATTACGGCTGTACGCATTTTATCGTCGGCCGAGATCACGCGGGCGTTGGCGATTATTACGGCACGTATGAGGCTCAGGACCTGCTCCGCACGTTCGATGCGGAAGAACTGGGCATCACGCCGCTATTCTTCGAGCATAGCTTCTACTGCACGAGGTGCGGCAATATGGCTTCCAGCAAGACTTGCCCGCACGGCAAGGAAGACCACCTGACGCTGTCCGGAACGAAGGTTCGCGCTTTGCTGCGCGAGGGCACCTCCCCTCCTCCGGAATTCTCCCGTCCGGAAGTCGCCAAGATCTTGATCGAGGGCATGGCGCAGGCGGGCGGGGCCTAGTAGATCCCAAAGCTGCATTCATCATGGCATCGATCATGGCATTGATCATAATAAGAATAAATAACCGCCTTGTCCCATAAGATGTACCGTTACATCGTTGGGACGAGGTGGTTTTGTTATGTCCAAGCAATCGAACAATCCGAACGGCAGCAGGAGATACCGGATCGCCCTGCCTCGATTCGTCGTCTGGGTAACCAAGCGAGGCTGGCTGAGGCTTGCGGCGGTGGCGGGTCTTCTCGTTCTTGCCATGACGGTCCTCTTTGCCGAGATCCCGTCCACCAAGACATGGACGTTCTGGACAACTCCGCTTACCGGCAAGATCATCGCCTTGGATGCCGGCCATGGCGGGGCGGACGGCGGGGCGGAGAGTCGCAGCGGCATTATCGAGAAGGATATCAATATGGCGATCGTGCAATACTTGAGGGACTATCTGCAGCAGGCCGGAGCGCTTGTCATCCTGACAAGGGAAGGAGACTACGACCTGGCCGGCAAGGACGTGAAGGGTTATTCCAAGCGCAAGACGGAGGATTTAATCTCCCGGGTGGAATTGATCCAAAGCCGCAAGGCGGACCTTGCGCTTAGCATTCACATGAACAGCGTGCCGTCGCCGAACTGGTCCGGCGCTCAATCCTTCTATTTCTCCGGCAGGGAAGAGAGCATCCGGCTCGCGGCCGTCATCCAGAGGGAGATCCGAGAGTCGCTGGGCAACACGAACCGCACCGCCATCAAGAACGACAAAGTGTATCTCCTCAAGACTCTGACGATGCCGACGGCGCTTATCGAGATCGGCTTTCTGTCCCATCCGCGCGAAGCAAGGCTGCTGGCGGACGAAGAATATCAGAAGAAGGTCGCGGCTGCCCTCTATCGCGGCGTTCTGCGGTATGCCTCCGGAGAGGACGGCGCCGTGAAGCCTTAGGCATCAGGCGATTCGAATGTGCTATAATAAGGGCAATTGTGCAAAAAAAGAAGCGAGGGCGCGAAAGATGATTACAAGAGAATCGATATTGGAAACATTGAAGTCGATTGACGAGCCTACGCTTCACGTATCCCTGATCGAGCTTAACCTGGTCCGGGATATCGTCGTTAAGGAAGGGAAAGTATCGCTGACGGCGGTGCTTCACCCGAACAGCGTAGAACAATCGGCCAAATTAGAGTTGGAAGTACGCGCGGCGATCGTGAAGCTGGGCGCGGAGCTGGCTAAATTCCGCGTGCGGGTCATGACCGAACATGAGCAAGCCGATGCGAGCCATAAAGCAAGCGCCAATGCCGCGGAAGGAAGGCAAGCTTCGTCCGAGCAGGCAGCCCCAACCGCTGCCGCAGGCTCCGCCGATAAAGGCGCGGCTCCGGTTAAGGGCCACGGTACCGGACTCGAATCGAGCCCGCTGCTAAGTCCCGACAGCAAGGTACAGTTCATCGCCATCGCCAGCGGCAAGGGCGGCGTAGGCAAATCGACCGTAACCGTTAATTTGGCGGTTGCGCTGGCCCGCAGCGGCAAGCGAGTAGGACTCATGGACTGCGATATTTACGGCTTCAGCGTTCCGGACATGATGGGAATCGAGGAAAGGCCGCAGCAGGTGGGCAACAAAATCATGCCGGTCGAACGATTCGGTGTCAAAGTGATTTCGATGGGCTTCTTCGTCGAGGACAACAGCCCGGTCGTCTGGCGCGGCCCTATGCTGGGCCGGATGCTCCGCAACTTCTTCGCGGAGATCGACTGGGGCGATTTGGATTATGTCCTGCTGGATCTGCCGCCGGGCACGGGCGACGTCGCGCTGGACGTCCACCAGATTATTCCGCATAGCAGGGAAATTATCGTGACGACCCCGCACGCGACGGCGGCTTTCGTCGCCGCGCGGGCGGGATCGATGGCGATCAAGACGAATCATGAGATCATTGGCGTCGTAGAGAACATGTCCTATTACGAATGCAGCTCCTGCGGGAAGCGCGATTACGTCTTCGGGAGAGGAGGCGGCGGCATGCTGGCGGAGACGCTGCATACCGATCTTCTCGCCCAATTCCCTCTGGGCGCTCCGGATAATCATCCGTCGGAGCCCGATTTCTCGCCTTCCGTCTATAAAGCGGAGTCGCCTACGGGACGGGAGTATCTGGAACTGGCTGCCCAAGTGATTCGCCGTACGGAAGCTTAATTCCATTGAACATTAGCGCTATGAAAAAAGAGGCTGAACGCTGGCATTTACGCCCCGCGTTCAGCCTCTTCTTTTTTGTTAACCGCCGCCCTCGCCGCCTTCGCCGCCTTCGCCTCCGCCGCCGCTATCGCCGCCGCCTTCTCCGCCGCTGTCCCCGCCTTTCTTGGCTTGGTCCTTGGTCTGCGGATTCAGCTCCTGTTTAACGACGTCCTGAAGGATCTTCATCAACTCAAGCTTAAAAATCGGATTCTGCACCGCTTCCTGAACGGCGCTCATCATCTGAGTGCGGTATTCCGTCGACTTCATCGCTTCGAACATGACCGTCTGCATTTCCTTGCCTTTAAGGATGTTAGTGAGTTCCTTCTGGTAAGCAGGATCCTTCAACAGGTCCTTCTGCAACTGCTTGTTATCCTTGCTAACCGCCTTGGCGAATTCTCCCGCGAATTTCGTGTCCGTCATAATGCCTTGAAGAATTTTGTCGTATTCGGGGGAGGTGAGAACATCTTTAACGGCCGTGCGAACCTCCTCCTGATCCTGGGGAGTCAGCGACTGCATGTGAAGACCGCTGGCGCCGTACTTGGCGGTCGAGGCTTTCTGCAAGGCTTCTTGGGCCTCGCTGGAACCAAGAATATCGATGACCATGGACTTGACGTCCTTATAGCTCATCTGCTCGCCGCCGCCGCTGCTGGTCTCCGGACCGCAGCCGCTCAGGCTGATGACAATTCCGAACAAGGCCAATATCCACGGCGCGCGTTGACGCATACCGACCTACTCCCTTCATGGGGCTTTGTGGGGTTAGTATGCGACAGGGGAGGAACGAATATAACGGGTCTTAAATGGCTTTTTGTAAGGATCGTGGTAAAATAAGTGTTATCTGACAGAGGAGGAATTCGAGTTGAATTTGCGCAAATGGATGACACTATTCGGGGTGTCCATACTTCTTGGGGGAGCGGTATCCCTTGCGACGGGTTTGATCATGCTTCTTGGGGATTCGTCGTTCCGCGTGGTCAAGACGGGAGATTGGCTATTTAATATCGTCATGATGTTCATGGCGGGACTCAGCTTGGGGGCATTCGCCCACATGGGGTTCTTCGCTTATATGATGGTGAACTATATCGCTAGAAGCATTTTCAAACGTCCTTATTTATGGGTAGCGCTTCAAGGCTTCCTTGCCGTATTCGTCTTGATCGAGATTGCCTACTGGACCTACGATAGCGAGTTTCAGGGGCACATCTTCTGGTCGGTTCCCCTTGTCCTGGCGGTTGCTTCAGCGGCGGTGGCGTGGCGCAAATCGTTCGAAACTTCGTCGGGAGCCTGGATTCCAACCTTGTTCTTCATGATCGCTGGCACCGCCATCGAAGCTCTTCCGGGCTTCCAGTCGGGCAATGCGTCCTCGCTCGTTTTTACCATCGTACCTTTGTTCGTATGCAACGCTTATCACATTCTTCGCCTCCATCACATTCTAGACAGCTCCAGGAATAAGAAAAAAGACGCCCCCGCGGTAACCGCAGAGGCTCATTGAACGTATTAACTTAGGCGAACCGATTCCAGACGGAGGGATCCTCGACCGTCTTGCCGCTGTTATTCGTCTGAGAGATCAGCTGGGACACCGTCACGAACTCGTACCCTTGAGAGCGCAATTGGTCGATAATGGCCGGCAGGGCTTCGTGGGTCTCCTTGCAGGAGTCGCTGGCGTGGAGGAGGACGATGTCTCCCGGATGGGCTTTGGTTACCACGCGGTTGACGATCGTGTCGACTCCGGGATTCGTCCAATCCATGGAATCCGTATCCCATTGAATGACTTTATAATTCAACTCTTCCGCGATCCGCAGCACGCGCTTATCGAAGTCGCCGTTCGGCATGCGGATCAGGTTCGGGGTACGGCCCGTCATCTCGGATAAAATGCCATGGGCGGCGGTAATTTGCTTGCGAATCTCTTCGTCGCTGAGTTGGCTGTAATTGTCGTGCTTGTGACCGTGGCTGCCGATTTCGAAGCCTCCGTCGACGATCTTCTTTACGATCTCCGGATGCGTCTTGCTCCAGGGGGAGGAGAGAAAGAAGGTGGCATTGGCCACGCCTTTGTTCTTAAGAATCTCTAGAATAGGCTCGGTACGCTTGTCCCCCCAGCTGATGTCGAAGGTGAGGGCGATAACCTTGCGATCCGTCGGAACGCTGTAGATGGCTGCGGGAGGATGCGGGGCGAAGACGCTGATATTGTCTTTCTCGGCCCAGATCACTCCCGCGGAGAACGCCGTCGCCAGCAAGAGGAAGAAGAATCTCTTAATGCGCTTGCCATTGAATACGAAGAAGTGGTTCATGGGTGAAATCCGCCCCTTTCATCATTCGGTTCAGGTTTAGACGAACATAGCCGGACAAGATCCAGGCTTGGTCCATACAATGTATGCTTGACCATAGGCCCGATATTCGCGACACCTGAAGAACGGGGGTATTCGAAAATAATGTTCACCAAGCAAGGCTTGAAGCAGAATTGGAGACAAGTAAAGCCTTACGTGATTTTTGCGACGATGATTTTCTTCGCCAGCATTATCGTCGGAGCGGCGGCTCAAGCCCCGGTCGACTGGTTGGATAAGCAGTTGCTTCAATTGCAGGATATGGCCAGGGAGGCCAGCGAATCGAGCAACCCGCAGCAGACCATGTTCACGACCATCCTGTCGAATAATATTTACGCCTCGCTGATGTCTATGTTCATGGGGTTAATGGCCGGGATTATGCCAATAGCTACCCTTGTGTTGAACGGGATGATCATGGGGTATCTGTTCGGCAACGTGGCGGATCAAGGTGTCAACATCTGGCCTTCCATCGTAAAAGGGATTCTGCCGCATGGCGTTCTGGAGATTCCCGCGATTCTCATTGCTTGCGCATACGGAGTGCAGCTGGGCATCACCCTTCTAAGGGGGATTTTCGGTTCCCTGATCGGCAGGACGGACCCGTGGGGCAAATTCAAAGTGTCCATTCGCGGCGTTATACCGGCGGTTTTGTTGATCGTCGTTCTTCTGTTGGGAGCGGCTGCGATCGAAAGCACCCTTACTTATTGGTTAGTTTCCGCTTAAAGCGGAAAAGTCTCTTCCGGGCGTCATAAAGCTGACAGATTATGAGCATAACAGTAGACACATCCGGCGCAAGCGTTCCATTCGTCGCCGGTTATGCTCTGAATCGAATGGAGGTCGGCAGCATATGGCTATGCTGGGGATGATGTTTACCGATAAAGAATGCAAGGAATTCGACTACCTGCTTCGCAAAGAGATGGATGAGATGCTGCTGGATATGAGCGATCGCCGTTTGGACGGTCCCGTCAAAGAAGCGATCTCTAAACGGTATAAGACGATTTTTCGGATGTATGCCCGCATCGCGCCGCCGCGTGAGCTGTCCAGGTATTCATTGGGCCTTAAGAAGACCCGTTAAAGTCGAATGAATTTGTTTAAGGCGCTCGACTCGCTTGCACGGAAGCGGGAAGAGCGCTTTTTTTGATGCTTTTCGCTGCGTATAATTCAGGGTTGCCGCCGTCTTGCCGGAAAGCGCCGAGAAAAATAAAATAAAGCCTTGACTATGCTTGTGCCTATGTGGTAAATTAATTTCCGCCCCTCCGAGAGGGAGCAAGCGTAAAGCGAGTCGCCAATGAGGCGATAGCGACGAGGTAGAAATTACCTGTTGCAAACGCCTAACGCACTGTGGTATATTATAAAAGTCGCCGCTGAAAAGCGAACGACAAGAAACGAAACAAACTTGTTCCTTGAAAACTGAACATCGAGCGTAATGAAATAAAGTCGAGCAAGAGCTTCGGTTCTTGCGAGACAAACCAGCAGTACAGAACGAGCCTTCAAGGTTCTTCTAAAGGTTTACCCTTTATGGAGAGTTTGATCCTGGCTCAGGACGAACGCTGGCGGCGTGCCTAATACATGCAAGTCGAGCGGATCTTCTTAAGTAGCTTGCTACTTAAGAAG
>NZ_JACJVQ010000017.1 GCF_014212135.1 Cohnella thailandensis | reverse complement strand
GCTTTCGCCCTCGGCGAGCCCCCGTTGTACGGTTTTTCCGTGCATCTCCCGCGCTTTCGCCCTCGGCGTGCGGCCGTTGCACGATTTTTCCGTGCATCTCCCGCGCTTTCGCCCCGGCGAGCCGCCGTTGCACGGTTTTTCCGTGCATCTCCCGCGCTTTCCCAAAACAAAAAAGCCCAAGCCCCGTCCACTTCGGACGGTACCTGAGCGTTTGTCTTATTTTTCCTATACGCAACTATCTGCGGGCGGCCGAACGAAGCTGCTCCAGCACGGACATCTCCACGGTCCGATTGCCGATCGGGCCATGGTAGACGCCCCCCTTGCGGGCGCCGTGGAAGTCCGAGCCTCCCGTCACGATCTTGCCCCTGGCGATCGCCAGCTGGCGATAACGCTCTTCTTGCTCCGGCGTATGATCGGAATGATGCGCCTCGACGCCGTCCGCGCCGCCGTCGAGCAGGTCCGAAGCCAGCTCCTCCCTGCGATACAGTCCCGGGTGGGCGACGATAGCCGCGCCGCCGGCATCCTTGATCCAGCGGTAAGCCTCCATCGGCGTAATGCGCGGAGGCGGGTCCACATAGGCCGCCCGGCCTTTGGCCAGATAGCGATCGAACGCCTCCTGGATGGTGCCCACGACTCCCCTGCGAACGAGAGCGTCGGCGATATGCGGCCGTCCGATCGTCTCCTCCGGGCTCTCGCTCCTCCCGGCGATCTCCCTCAGCTCCTCCATCGACACCTGGATGCCGAGCTCGCCGAGCCTAGCCAAAATCCCTTCGTTGCGGGCGTCCCGAACCTTTCTCTGGTCGGCCAGCCTGGCAAGGAAGACCGGGTCCTCGACGTTCATGTAGTAGCCAAGGACGTGAATCTCGGTTCCCTCGTAAGCGGTGCTGATCTCGACGCCCGGAACGACGGCGATGCCGAGCTTTTCTCCTTCCCGGAGCGCCTCCTCGATTCCCGCTACCGTATCGTGATCGGTAATCGCGATTCCCCCAAGTCCCGCTTCCTTGGCCATTCGGACGTTGTCCGCCGGGCGATGAAGGCCGTCCGAGGCGGTCGTATGCGTATGAAGATCAGCTTGGCTCATTCGATAATCCCCTTATATAGTCAAGTAAAACCGCGGCGTGCATCGGCAAATCCGAGGATTTGGAGCGCACGGCATAGAATTGGCGGCGGAAGGTGACTCCTTGAATCCGGACGGGCTTCAAGAGACCCAAAGCCGCTTCGTTCTTGATGGACCATACCGACAGAACCGATAGGCCGAGTCCCGCTTCGACGGCCGACTTCACGGCGCCGTTGCTTCCGAAGTCGCTTACGATCCTCAGCTTCTCCTCCAGCACGCCTCGCCGCTCCAGCTCCTCCACCATAACCTGCCTCGTCCCCGAGCCTCGTTCGCGCAGCACGAGCGGCTCCGCGATCGTTTCCTCCAGGGTCACTTCCTCCCGTTGGAAAAACGGGTGGGATCTCGGCGCGACAAGCATCAGCTCGTCGTTCATGACGGGCTCCGTAACCACCGCATCGTCGTCGGTAGGAGCTTCCACGAGGCCGAAAGCCATGCCCTGATTGGCGATGGACTCGACGATCTCCGTCGTATTCATGACCTGCATGCTGACGGACACTTCTGGATAACGAAGCAGGAACGGACCGAGCAGCCGGGGAAGCACGTACTCTCCGATCGTCAAGCTGGCCGCGAAATTCAGCCTTCCCTTCAGATTCTCCACGTACTTCGCCATTATGTGATCGGTCTCTCTCATGAGCTCGAACGCTTTGCGGGCTTGCGGGAGCAGGCAATGTCCGGCTTCGGTCAGCTCCAGCTTCTTCGTTGAACGATGCAGCAATTTGACTCCGAAGCGTTCTTCCAACGCTTGTATCTGCATGGTCACGGCCGGTTGGGTCATATGCAGCGTCTGCGCGGCCGCCGAGAAGCTGCCCCGCTCGGCAACGGTATAGAAAATATGCAATTGATGGATATTGAGCGACATCTGGTTCCACGCGCCTCTCCGACTTACATGAATGCACTTGCATTATAACATAGCTTCTCCCGTCCGCTCTCTTCTCTTGTGCGACGGGAGACCGGGCCGTATAAAAAAAGCATGCCCGCGAGGCATGCTTGTCCGATTCCGTTACCGATAAGATTATCTTCTCTTGCGGTTGTTCTTGATGAGGGTCATTCTCCGGGAATGCCTCAGCCAAGAATAATAAGTCCTTAGATCCCTCAGTTCCATCGTTTCCGACATTCTGCCCAGAAAGGTAACGACGATCATCTTATGAAGGGGGTTGCCGAGGAGGTCGACATCCTTCTCGGATACGGCGAATTCGGCGACGAAAATAAGATCGTCATCGATCGTATAGACGTCCTGTTCATGACGGTAATAGGAGACGATTCGCCCTTCTTTTAAGCACTCCCACAAATATTGGGCAATGTCCGCATAGCCCGTCTTCATGGATTCTACCCGGTCCGACCATCGGGAGCGGGCATGGTTGGTAATAATGATGTCAACAATCTTCTTGTCGCCTAGAGGAATGTGGAATGGTTCATATGTACTCCAACGCTCCGTTTGCTTGTCTTTCACCGGGTTCACCCCTCCCGAGGATAAGCCTAAAGGACTATGTTGATTGTACAAATATAGGAATATAAGTACATTCTACATCACGAATTCCCGTCGATTCAACAAAAAATTAAATAGCGACCATTCATGTTATATTCTGGTAATTCAGCCTGTTTTTCTGTTCCCACTCTATCGCCTCCAGAAGTTCCTCCAACGCTTGCTTCAGCGCCGCGAAGCCGGGCTCCCAGCGCTTATCCTGAGCCGCTTCCTGCAGGATCGCTTCAAGCTTCTCGGCGGCCAGGAACACGGCGCTCGCCGACAAATTGCCGGAGACTCCTTTAAGCGTGTGAAGCATCCGTGCCGCCGAATCCCATTGCTGCTCCTTCAGTTTATTCTCCAACCGTTCGGAGAACCCATTATATTCCATGCTAAAAGAGCGCAACATATGTCTTAAAATTTGTTCCTTGCCGTTTACGCGTGTAAGGGCATCCGGCCAATCGATCTGCCTGGCGCGGCGCGCCCATCCGTTCACGACGGCAAACAGCACGTCCGATTGAATCGGCTTCGTGAGCACGTCGTTCATGCCTACGCTCAGGCACCTTTGCCGGTCCTCCATGCGAACGTTCGCCGTCATCGCGATTACGGGAAGCCTCCACGTGTTCAGCGAGCTGCGAATTCGCATCGTCGCTTCGTACCCGTCAAGGCCTGGCATATGGATATCCATCAGAACCAGATCGTAGTGCCGTTCTTGCACCATAGAGATCGCCGACATTCCGTCTGAAGCCACTTCGACCACGTAGCCCGCTTCTCCGAGAAGCTCGCAAGCGATCTGCTGATTGATTACGTGGTCTTCGACGAGGAGAATTCGAGATGGGTCTCCGGCGGCTCGTCTCTTCGGAACCGGAGCCTGCTTGCCTCCCGTCTGTTTCTTGGCCTCCTTCTCCAGCCTGCAGCTCTCCACGACGTCCCGAAGCGCGCGGCGGTTGATCGGCTTGATCAAGGTTCGCTCCGGCCTGTCCTCTTCGTCCATCCGAAGCCATTCGTTATGGCCGAGCGGGGTCGTCATGGAGATGATCGCGGCGGATCCGGCCAAGCGGCGCAGCCTCAGCCAAGTTTCCTCCCCGTACATATCGGGCATCTCCATGTTGCAGAAAATGTAATCATAGCCGCGATCCCCTCCGCTCCCTCCTCTCAACGCTTCCAGAGCGATTTTCCAGGAATCCGCGAACTCGACGTCGGCCCGGTAAGGAAGAAGCATGTTCCTTAAGGTCTCCTGCATCAACCCGGGCCGTTCTATGCACAAAATTCTCATCGGCTCTATGATCTCTTCGACCGCTCCGTCCGCCGGAGAAGCGTTCTCGTCCTCCTTGGCCAAAGCGAAGGATAGGGCGAAGGAGAACCGGCTTCCTTCCCCTTCCTTGCTCTCCACTTCCAGACGGCCTCCCATCAGCGTAATAATCTCGTCCGAGATGACGAGTCCAAGCCCCGTCCCGCCATATTTGCGGCTTACCGAGCCGTCCGCCTGAGCGAAAGGCTGAAACAGGTTCGCGAGCTGCGCCTCCGAGATGCCGATTCCCGTATCTTTGACGGAGAACTCCAATAATACTCGACGATCCTGAAGCTCTATAAGTTCAACGCGGAAGTGAATATATCCTTTAGCCGTAAACTTTATCGCATTATTTAGAAGATTGAGCAGCACCTGTTCCAGGCGGAACGGATCCCCGACGATTCGCCGGGGCAGCGAATCCGGAACGTCGAAGATCATGTCCAGCTGTCTCGTTCCCAGAAAAAAGCTCAGGGTATCGCCAAGCTTGCGGAAGAGCTCGTCGGGCTCGAATACGATTTTGTCCAACTCGAATTTGCCCGCCTCGATCTTGGAATAGTCCAGAATGTCGTTGACGATTTCGAGCAGCACCTCGGAGGAGCTTACGATCTTCTCCATATAATCGAGCTGCGCTTCCGTCAACGAAGTCCTCTTCATCAGTTGGGACATGCCGATGATCCCATTGATCGGGGTACGAATCTCGTGGCTCATCCGCGCCAGGAACAAACTCTTCGAGGCATTCGCTTCCTCGGCCTGCTCCTTCGCCCTCAGCATCTCCGCCTGAATTCGCTTCTCGTGGCTGATCTCGCGGAACAAGCCGATATAGCCGGTGACGCTCCCCGAATTGTCCGTAATCTTGCTTATGCTCAGCAAGATCGGAATAGGCCTGCCGCTCTTCGTCATATAAATTCTCTCGTCGGTGTACGAGGTGCGCCCGCTGATCATCGCGTCCAGAAACTCGATCGTAGGAGCGATAGTACGGCCCAGCTTGCCCGACAATCGCTTGGCCTTCGCCTCGATATCGTCTTGGTCGGAAAGCTGCAGGGGGGTCATCTTGCCGACGACTTCCTCGGCCGCGTAGCCCAGCATTCGCTGCGCGGTCCCGTTGAATTGGGTGATGACGTATTTCGTGTCCGTCACGATGATCCCGTAATCGTTCTGCTCGGTAAACGCTTTAAGAGGATCGAAGGAGTTCCGCAGCTGGGCGACCATGGCGTTCACGGAGGCGGACAGCGCTCCGATCTCGTCCCGCACTTCGACCGGAAGAGGCGGAATATGCAGATTGCCCGCCGCGACCTCTTCCGTCGCCTTGACGATCGCCTCGATCCGCTTGAACGGCGGAGTGATCAGCAGGAGAAGCAGCAAGGACAGCGCCAATTCCGTGATCAAGCTGATCGCGACCGTTCGAAGAAGAAGGGCATGCAAAGGCTTGAACAGCTCGTCCGTCGAGACCCGCTGCACCAGGCTCCATCTCGTGTCAGGAATTTTGTAGGCGAAGAGCATTCCCGACGGAATGTCCAGGCGAGCGCTGTCTTCGCCTCTCAAAGCCGTTATGATGCGCTGCCGCTGCTCTAAAGGGAGAGGGGAGGCTTGTTCCGACGGATTCAGGACTTCCCCTTGAGCGTTAATAAGGCTGAAATCCGCGTATGACGCGTCCTTAACGTCCCGGAGCAAGCTATCCTTCGTCAGTTCCTCGAATAGGACGTCCAAACGAAAGGAAACCCAAAGAACTCCTTTAACCTGACTTCGATAGTCGATGACCGGATGGAACACGCTCGTTATCCGAACGCCGTCTTCGTTCTCCGGAGTTGGGGAATCGACCAGGCTTGTCTGGCCTAAAGTCGCTTTATAGAAGGACGGATCCGCCGATAGATCGAGCGTTTGGCCGTTCGTCAGCTCCAGCCGCCCCGACAGATCGCTATAGCCGAGGGATTCGATCACGTCCCCCATCCGGTTCCGTTCCTCGCGCAGGAACAGCATCCGATCGAAGTCGTCTCCGTATCGAACGGCATAGCTTTCGGCATCGGCTTCCGTCAGCTTGAGGAACGATCGTATCAGCAGCCCGAGGGCATCCGCCTGCGTGGCGGCCCGGACGGCCGCATTATCGATCTGTTTGGAGCGAATGGCCGATTGAGCGGTCTGGTAGTAAACCAATCCGCAGACCAGAGAAGTGACAAGAGTAGTAACGAGAAGCAGCAGCCATGTTCGCAGGCGCAAGGATTGGAGCATCGTTGCCCTCCCTTCGGTAAATGTCCGTAGATGTCGTCGCAACTGCATATCCTTAAAGCAAATTCCCCTTCGCATGTCGATTTACGCTGCCTCCCGGGGCAGCCGACCAACTGGGACGAAGGGGTTGGATTGAGATCTATTCGAGGTTCAGCTTATACCCGACGCCCCAGACCGTCTTGATAAAATGGGGCTCCTTCGGATTCAGTTCCAGCTTCTTGCGCAGATTCGTTATATGGACGTCAATGGCTCGATCGTTCACGTAGGAGTCGATCCCTCTCAGGGTGTTGATCAGCTCGTCTCTCGTAAATACCCTTCCGGGATACTGGAATAACAGCTTCATCAGCTCGAATTCGGAGAACGTCGTATCGATCGGCTGTCCGTGAACGGCAAGCAATCTTTTCTGCAGATCGAGCGTGATCCCGTGATTCGCCGACATCGGCTCCATGGCGGCTCCCGCCGCGACGTAAGCGCGGACGTCCGTCTCCGCCGCAGGCGCGGAAGGCTTGTACCGCCTGACCGCGACGCCGATTCTCGCCTTCAATTCCTGCATGCTGAAGGGCTTGACGAGATAATCGTCCGCGCCGGCATTCAAAGCCCGCACCCGCTCGTTCACCTTGGAATTCATGGAGATAATAATAATAGGCGTGTCCGAATAGGCTCTTACTTTCTCGCATAGTTCTATCCCGTCCATATCGGGGAGCATGAGATCCAACAAGATAACGTCCGGGGCAAAGCTGCTAATGGCATCGATGCCTTCTTGACCGCTCTCTACACGACATACGGAGAATTCCTCATCCGTCAAATACATGGATATCATCTCTCCGATGATCTTCTCATCTTCAATGACAAGAATTTTGGTCAAGGGAAGCACCTCGTTAAGCAATTTGTTTCGATTCTTAAAAATTCGCTAACATTTGTTTCACATTTATTATATCGGCAGCGGAAAATGATGTCTACATTGCTCGAAATTATGTATTTCGCTGAGAATATCCGGTTAGAGAGCCAAATTTGTTTATAAATTATGAAGACAACAAAAAACCTCGCCTGGCAAAGGCGAGGTGTTCCGATACGATATAATGCCGGCTTACAGCCCGTAAAAACGCGTCTTATCCGGCACGTTGCGCTCGTATTCCGTCTTGATCTCGTTCCGGAAGGAACGCTCGATCTTCTTGACGTAAGAAAGACGCTGGAGATTCTTGAGCGTCTCCTCCGCCACGTCCGAATTGACGTAGAGCACGGCATAATGCATCTTGCGGGAAAGGTAGTGCAGCGTTCCGTATTTGTCCAGGCCCCTGGCCGCTTTCCAATCGCTGTACCAAACGATGAAGCCTGTCCGATCACCGAACATTCTCGTTACGCCGATCTCCGGTTCTTGCGTTGCTTGCGGGATAGGCTCCGGCGCCTGCTCCCGTTCGATCGTATCGTCCGTCATCCGCATCCGCCTCCGCCGCAGGAGCAGCTTCCTCCGCTTCCGCAGCCCTTCGGATTCGGATCGTTATCCGGCACCTTGATGCTGTCGGAAACGGACCGCGCGATCGTCAACGCCACTTCATGCAGCAAGCTGTCGACCGATTGCTCCGCTTCTTTGAACTTTCTGACCGGCTCGATTCCGTCGAGCTTGGCCTGCACTTCGTATACCCGCTCCAACGCTTCGTTGTAGCTGGGGTGAAATCGTCCGAACCGTTCGCATTCCGCGAACAGCTCCTTCGCTTTGGAGAATTCGCGGGTCAGCTCCTTCACGTCCTCGTCGCGATCCACCTGTGCCTTGTAATAAACGTATTCCGCCGTAAGGGCGGATTGCTTGATCAATTCTCCCAGCTCGTAGGCGCGGGACAAGAGCGTCGCCATGTCAGCGGCTTCGCCTTCGAGCAGGCCGTCCGTCGCAACGACCTCGGGGAGGTTGTCGGAAACTCCGATCATGGTTGCACCCCACCTTCAGGATCATTTCGGCTAATGCGAAACTCCATTTTCATCATACCATAATAGGCGTTTCGGTCAACGGTTAAAGTTCGCCTTCAATATGGGGACGGAAGCTCCAGCTTGATTTCGTTTATTCGGTCCATCGGCAATTCCACGATTTCGGCTTTCGCCGGCGAATCGGCATTCCCTGCCCGCGCTCGGCCCACGACCGTCCAGCTCTCGCCGCGGCGTTCCATTCTCTCCGGAATGAAGGCGATCTCGTCCTCTTCCGTTCCGATCCGCAGCGACGTTCGCCAGGCGAGCGCTCGCTCCACCATGTCCTTGCGCGTAGAAACATGATAGCTCCTCGATTGGGCAAGCCAAGCCGCGGGTACGGACGGCAGCCCGGGGAACAGCTCGCCTTGATGCGGGAAGGATCCGTCCAGCTCATAATCTCTCAGGGGATCCGGACGAGGCAGCCAATGGAAAAGCTCAGGTTCGCCCCCCGTATCGCGATCGGCAATCGCGACGCTATCCGCCGCGGATGACGGCGAACCGCGGTGCCAGTCTTCCAAAGCGCCTCGGACCATTCCCGGAATCGGCTCCTGCGTCGCGCGCTCCAATACGTCCACGATACGCTCCAAGGTATAGCCTAGCCGCCGCGCCCGTTCGCAGGAATTCCGCGTCAGCCGGTACGTGCTTACGGTATCCAGCGCGATTCTCTCGCATACCTCTTCCAATTGCCAAAGAACTCGAAAAGGGACTCCCGGCGGGACGATAAGCTCGAGATCCGATTGCAGGTAAACCGGTTCCCGTTCGGTCATGCGTGAAGCGGGGGGATGCATGCTTAGGGAAATCGCGGGATCGATTCTCCAGCGGAGAGTCCGTTCTCCGCCAATATGGCCCTGCTCGAGCCAGCCGAAACCCGCGGCCAATCGAATCCACTCGTCCCACCCCGCTTCGCGCGAATTCCTATTCGAAAGGCCGAAAGCATGGAGCAGATCTTTCTCCCGGTACCATTGCCGGGGCTCCAGACCGCTAAGCGAGAGAGCCGCGAAATGAAGGCCCGGTTCCAGCGGAGCGTATCGATTCACGATCATCGAATGGAGAACGGAGTCGAGGTCCTCCGTCGTTCCGTCCAACCAGCCGAGCCCTTCGCCGGAGAACGCCTCGACCGAGCGCGGTCCCCTGCCGAGGATTCCCAGTTCGATTCCCAACTCGATCGCCAAGGCAAGGGGAGCGGGCGGCATGGCCCCTTCCTCGGCCGCGCTTCCCGCGAGAGGCCGAAGCTCGTCCGAAGCCGTCTCCATGGCCGCGGCGAGTCTCGCGACGTTGGCCTTGTGCGGAACTCCCTTCGCCGTCAGCGGGAAGCCCCGATGCCGAATGCCCGCCCAAGTCTTTAGAAGCCGTATGGACAGAGGACTGCGGCCATGGCTCGGCACTGCCGTCAGCCGCTCTTCATCTTCATGTTCAAGAGGAACGAGCTCGTCGGCATAAAGAACGGAATGCCAAAGCCCGACAAGATCGGACGGAAGATAAAGCAGCCGATCCCCCCAACGCTTGCGCGCCGCGAACAGGATGCCGTCCAGCCTTAGCCGAAGCAAGGCGACGCGGAGCTCGGCGCCCGTCCAGAGGCCCTCCATCTCCGTGAAGGCGAGAGATTCGGCTTCCGCTTCGGCGAAAGGCCGGGCGCCGAAGCGCCGCAACAGCCACTTCAGCATATCCCGGGCCGCGGGAGTCGCATTCGCCGTCCACTTTCTTGCCCACACCCGGTCGAGCGCCTTCTCCAAAGGACGTTCCGCCGACAGCCGATCGGCGATAAGCGGGTGTGAGATGAGCCGCCCGCGCAAGCTCTCCGGAAGTCTGGACATCGTCTCCTCGAGCTTCAAGTCATCGCCTCTTCCCCGGCTATCGCCTCTTCCTCGAGCCAATCGATTTCGTATTCGTAGCCCTGCTCGAGCAAGAATCTCTGTCTGCGCCGCGCGAATTCGATCTCGTCCGTCTCGTCGCTGATCAGGGAATAGAAATACACGTCCTGGCCGTCGCGCTTAGGGCGCAGAATCCGCCCGAGCCGCTGCGCTTCTTCCTGGCGCGAGCCGAAGCTGCCGGAGATCTGGATCGCGATGGCGGCATCGGGAAGATCGACCGCGAAGTTCGCCACCTTCGACACGGCCAGGACGCTGATCTCGCCGCGGTTGAAGCGATCGAACAGCTTTTGCCTTTCCGACTGAGGGGTGCTTCCCGTTATGATCGGCAGCCTCAAGCCCCGGGCAACCGAGTTCAACTGGTCCAGATATTGGCCGATGATCAGCGTCGGCTGTTCGGGATGGCGGGACAGGAGCCTGCGAACCGCTTCGATCTTAAGAGGGTTCTCGCCGGCGATGCGGTGCTTCTGCCGTTTGGTCGCTTCCCGATACTGGAAGGCCGTATTCGGCGCAAGCGGAACTCTTACTTCCAGGCACGAAGGCTTCGCGATCCAGCCCTGCCGTTCCATGCTCCTCCAAGGAGCGTCGTAGCTCTTCGGTCCGATAAGGGCGAAAACGTCGCCTTCCCTGCCGTCTTCCCGTACGAGCGTGGCGGTCAGCCCTAAACGGCGGGTCGCTTGAAGATCCGCCGTCATGCGGAAGACGGGAGCCGGAAGCAGATGAACCTCGTCGTAGATGATGAGACCCCAGTTCCGATCGACGAATAACTTCCAATGAGGATAAGCGCCTCCCTTGGACTTGCGATGGGTGAGGATCTGATAAGTGGCTACCGTAACGGGCTTTACGTTCTTGCGGTCGCCCGTGTACTCGCCGACCTCGTTCTCGGTCAAGGTCGTGTTCCTCAGCAGCTCGCGAACCCATTGGGACACCGATACGGAGTTTGACGTCAGAATCAGCGTTTCGCATTGCAGCTTCGCCAAGGCGCCCATGCCCACCCACGTTTTGCCGGCGCCGCACGGGAGGACGACGACTCCGCTTCCCCCCGCTCCGTTCTTGCCCAAGGCGAACGCCCTTACGGCATTCTCTTGGTAATCCCGCAATCGAATGGTACGTCCTTCTTCGTCCTTCTCCTTAAGCTTCACGGGAAGCGCTTCTCCCAAGCGGTAACCCGCTTCGTCCATCACCGGATAGCCCAAGGCGATCAGCTCGCGCTTCAGCCAGCCTCTCGCTTCTTTCTTGACTGCTACGGTCAAGCCGTCCGGCTTCTTCAGCCAGCAAGCCTCCAAGCTGCTGTTGGCCATCAGCTGCTTAAGCAGCCCCGGGTCCTGAACGGCGAGCTCAAGCTCGTCGCCTCGCGTTCTCAGCCTCAGGCTTCCGTAGCGGCCCATAAAATGGCGAATCTCCTTCACGAGAAGGGCTGGAAGGCCGTACCGGGCAAGATTCCCGAGCCGCTCCAAGACGGTCTCCGCCGTCCACCCCGAAGCGGCCGCGTTCCACAGGGAGACGGAGGTGACCCGGTAGGTATGCCACTCTCCGGGACGCTTGATCAATTCGGCGATTTCGCGGAGCAGCTCCTGGGCCGCATCCGCTTCGGGATGATGGTCTTGCATCATGATCGTGCCGTCGGATTGAATAAGCAAGGGACGGGACACCGTGGACATAACTGGATCCTCCTTACGAAATTCCGTTCTGTCCCCATGATGTCCATTTTCAAAGCCGATTAAGCCTCCCGCCTGACGAACCGGGCGACAAGCTACATTCGACGCGATTCGATTTTCGCCCATAACCGGCAAATCCTTTCCCGGCTCGGAAGAGCGCAAGAAAGGATTTGTCGGAATTGCCGTCCGGAGGGACGTATTATTGGATAAAATTCGGAGTCTGCGTTTCGTGGCTGGAGATCGCGCTCAGGGCGTCTCCCGCTTCATTGACGAAAATCTCCCTCATCGCCAGGTCGCCGAGAGACACGATTCCGACCAATTGGCCGTTCTCCACGACCGGCAGCCGGCGAATCTGGTTAGCCGCCATGATCGCGCTCGCCTCGTCGACCGAGAGATGCGGCGAGATCGTCTTCACGTCCTCCGACATCACCTTCGTCACGGATTCGGAGCCGGAATGCTTCTCCGCGAAGCCGCGAATGACGAGGTCGCGGTCGGTAATGACGCCCAGCAGCTTGCGTCCTTCGAGAACCGGGACGAAGCCGATGTCGTGATCCCTCATCAGGATCGCGCATTCAAACAGATTGTCTTTGGACGAGACGCACTGACAGTCCTTGCTCATAATATCGGATACTTTGCGCATCGGGCAGCCGTTCCTCCCTAACTAGAATAATCAATCGAATCTAGTGTGCCTGAAGGAGGCGGCGAGCATGCCAAGCAATCTTAGGAATGCGAATCCCTCGCCGAATCGTCGGCGACGGCGACCAGCAATCTCGCCGCGTCGAGCATGGCGCGCTCGTCGATATCGAATCGCGGGTGGTGGTGCGGGAAGGAGCTTCCGTCCGCCGCTCCGGCTCCGACGAAGAAGAAACAGCCCGGCACTTCCTTAAGGTAATAAGAGAAGTCTTCGCCGGCCATGACGGGATCCATCCTTCTCGCTTCCCCGATGCCGTCCAGCCCCCCGGCGATCCGAAGCACCCTCTCGGCCTCCGATTCGTCGTTGACGACCGGCGGGTATCCGAACACGAAATCGAAGCTTGCCTTGGTGCCGTGCATGTCGGATACGTGCCGGACGACCTCTTCCAGCCGGCGGCTTACGTACCGTCTCGTCTCCTCGTCGAAGGTTCGCACCGTTCCCGCGAGCAGGCAGCGTTCGGCGATCACGTTGTTGGCGGTGCCCGCTTGCAGGCGTCCGACCGAAACGACGGCGGAATGCAGCGGATCGACGTTGCGGGAGACGATGGTCTGGAGCGCCGTCACCATATGGGCGCCCGCGACAATGGCGTCCACGCTCTGGTGAGGAAGGCCTCCGTGTCCGCCCTTGCCGGTCACGACAATCTCGAATTCGTCCGGCGAAGCCATGAACGGCCCGGGTCTCGTGGCGACGACGCCATAAGGCAGCGGCGACCAAAGATGCACCCCGTAGATAGCGTCGACTCCTTCGAGCGCCCCGTCACGGATCATGCCGATCGCCCCGCCCGGCAGCACCTCTTCGCCCGGTTGGAACAAGAACACCCTCGTCCCGGCGGTCTCCGCTTGATGTCGGCTATAATAGCAGGCGACGGCGAGCAGCTCCGCCATGTGGCCGTCGTGTCCGCAAGCATGCATGACGCCAGGCACGGAGGACGCGTATTCGACCGTCTTCTCGTCTTGAATCGCGAGCGCGTCGATGTCCGAGCGAAGCGCGATGGTCCTTCCCGGCAGTCCCCCGACGAGCCGAGCCACGATTCCGGTGCCGGCTACTCCCCTTCTAACCTGAAGCCCCCAAGACTCGAGCTTATCCGCAAGCCAATCGGACGTCCGATACTCCTTAAACGACAGTTCCGGGTGGCGATGCAAGTACCGGCGCCATTCAATCATCTCGCCATGCAGCGACTGCATCGTGTCTTCTCTAATCATCACGGCGTCGCACCTCTCTCGCATTCCAATTTGTATCTTATTATTGTAACAGAAAATCGTCCGCCTCTGAACTCCCCCGGAACGGACTCGAATGTGCGCCCTTCCGAAGCACATAGGCTTGCAGAAGGCCATTAAACCGTCTATGATGGAGGGTACATAAGCTTGTTTGCATTTTCCAAAGGAGGAACCTTAATGATTCTCGAAAATACGGGACTGCAAGGAATGAAGAGCGATCTCGCTCATTTGGACCAATCCGGGGAGAAGCTGGGCTTCGTTCGCTGGCAGTGGGAATACCGCCGCGCTACATACGACTTGAAGCTGGTAGATTCCGCGAGCAGCAACGAATACTTCCTGCGAATCAACACCCGCGCCGTGGAAGGCAAGCTTGAGAATCCGGACGCGATTCTGCAGATCGAGCACGTGTATATCGGCCGCGCCACTTTCCCGCACAGCCTCGAGTACGAGAGCCCGGTGCCGCCGGCTATTCTTGACGTAGCGAACCAACGGGTTCAAGCCTTGAAGCAGCTGCTGAGCTGAGCAACCGGTTACAAGAATGAGAAACCCCACGGGAGGCCAGAAGGGCGCTCCGGACTTTCTGTTGCTGATCTTGACGCTTCTGCTTGTCGGATTCGGACTCGTCATGGTGTTCAGCGCCAGCTCTAGCATGACCGTCGTATCCAAGAAGTTCGGATACGACGCTTTGTATTTTACCAAGCGTCAAATCATGTGGGCCGGGTTGGGAACGTTCGTCATGCTCGTTCTCATGAACGTTCCCTACGCGAAGTACAAGAAATGGTTCGCTCCGTTTCTGTTTCTGACGACCCTGATGCTCATGGTCGTTCCGTTCGTCGCCTCGGAAACCAACGGGGCACGAAGCTGGCTCGGCATCGGAGGCCTCGGCATCCAGCCGACCGAATTCGCGAAGATCGCCATCATCCTCTACTTGGCGGCGATCATTACGAAGAAGGAAGACAAATTCCGCGAGTTCAAGCGCGGGCTTCTGCCGGTCATGATCGTCGTCGGCTTCATATGCGGCCTGATCATGCTGCAGCCGGATTTAGGCTCCTGCGTCGTTCTGATTCTGTGCGCGGGCAGCATCATCGTCGCCGGGGGCGCCCATCTGAAGCAATTGGCGATGTCGGCCGCCGTCATCCTTGGGATCGCAGCCCTTCTCTTCAGCCTTTATCTTCTGACGAATCCGGACTTCGACGGCGATTACCGGATAGCCCGCTTCACCGCCTTCCTCGATCCGATGGCGGATAAAGAAGGCGCCGGCTATCAGCTCTTGAGGTCGCTCGAAGCGTTCGGACACGGAGGCTTCATGGGAACGGGGCTCGGGAACAGCGTGCAGAAGCTGTTCTATCTGGATTACGCGTATAACGACTTTATCTTTGCTATTATTGCCGAAGAGCTTGGCTTCTTCGGGACGACCCTGTTCCTGTTGTTCTTCCTGCTGTTCCTGTGGCGCGCGCTGATCGTCGCTCTGCGGTGTCCGGATAACTTCGGAACGCTGGTCGGAGTCGGCATGGTCTCGCTGATCGCCATTCAAGCGTTGATCAATATGGGCGGCGTCAGCAGCGCCATTCCGTTGACGGGAGTCACTCTTCCCTTCATCAGCTACGGAGGCTCTTCCCTGCTCGCGCTGATGATCGGGATGGGCATTCTGCTCAGCATCTCAAGGGAGTACAACCGCGAGGTGCGGGAGCCGAGCCGGCAGTCTTCCGAGCCTAGGGCGGCAAGATACCAAACGGTCCGCCGATAAAACGCAGCAACGCCTCTTGACCATTCCGGTGTCAAGAGGCGTTGTTTGTTGCCCGTATGCGATTATTTCACCCGGTGCGCTTCCTCGGGCTCGGCTTCGTCCTTGAAGGCGACTCCTTCGACCTTGACGTTCACTTCGACGACCCGCAAGCCCGTCATATTCTGTACGGCTTCCCTGACGTTATCCTGCAGGCGAACGCCGACTTCCTGAATCGGAATTCCGTACTGCACGACGATGCGAAGATCGATCGCGGCCTCGACTTGACCGACTTCGACCGAGACTCCCTTCTGAACGTTGCGGCCGCTTAACCGTTTGGCCAGACCCTCGGAGATTCCGCCCGACATCGCGGCGACCCCCGGCGTTTCCAGCGCGGCTAAGCCCGCTATCGTGGCGACGACATCGTCGGAGATCCGTACCAAACCCTGCTGCAGCTCATCTGTCATTGGCGGCTCACTCTCCCGAATAATGGATGCCTTTATTGTAATGGAATAAGGTTCCGCAAGCAACTGCGGGACATCTTCGGCCAGATTTTTACTTGAGCGATTCGAATAGGATATAGTACTATTAACCAGAATAAGCTACAACCTATTTCCAATAGAGGTGTCCGCCGTTGAAGAAGCTTTTCTTCCCCCTGCTGGGGGTTACGTTCGTTCTGAGCGCCGTTGCCCATTATGCGCATTGGAACACGACTTTTCAATTTATCGTCGCCGCGATCTGCGTCGTCTTCGTCGCCGGGTTCCTCGGACAAGCCACGGAATCGGTCGCCCATTACGCCGGCCAGCGGCTGGGCGGATTCCTGAACGCGACGTTCGGCAACGCGGCCGAGCTCATTATCGCCATCTTCCTAGTTAAAGAAGGATTGTTCGATATGGTCAAAGCCAGCTTGACCGGCTCGATTATCGGCAACCTGCTGCTCGTGCTCGGCGCAAGCGCCTTGGCGGGAGGCTTGAAGTTCAAAGAACAGAAATTCAATATCCATCTGGCGGGACAGAACTCCACTCTAATGCTCCTCGGAGTCGTCGCCCTGTTCATTCCGGCCGTCTTCGTGAAGTCGGAGCATCTCTCCGAAGACGACACCCTGACGCTTAGTCTTATCATCGCCGGAGTCATGATCGTCGCTTACGTCGGCTGGCTTATCTATTCCATGATCACCCATAAGAGCATGCTGGAGGATCACGTGGAGACGAACCCGGACCACGGCGAGACCGCCAAGTGGTCCCGCGGCATGTCGATCTTCTTCCTGGTTCTCGCCACCGTCATGGTCGCCTTCGTCAGCGAATGGCTGGTCGGCTCCGTCGAAGTCTTCTCCGAGAAATTCGGCTTCTCCGAGCTGTTCGTCGGCGCCTTCATTGTCGCCATCATCGGGAACGCCGCCGAGCACAGCGCCGCGATCATGCTGGCCATGAAGAACAAGATCGGCGCGGCCGTGGAGATCGCGGTAGGCAGCAGCCTGCAGATCGCCCTGTTCGTCGCCCCCGTGCTGATCTTCGTCAGCCTGCTGTTCGAACGGCACATGAACATTCTGTTCTCGACCATAGAGATCGCCGCCATCGCGGTCGCGGTGCTGATCACCTCCTCCGTCTCCCGGGACGGACAGACGACCTGGTACGAAGGCAAGCTTCTGCTCCTCGTCTACGTCGTGCTCGGAGTGGCCTTCTTCTTCGTTTAACGATAAAGGACGCCATCTTGCTCACCATCCGCAACAACAAAAAGCCTTGGCTAGCGTCGCCGCAGCCAAGGCTTTCTTCATCTCCGTACCAAATCCGTATCGAGAAAGGACCAAGCTCTATTTATTGCGCCATAGCTTCGTAGAGCAACGCTAAATTGCGTTCAAGCTGCATGACAAGATTCTTGCCCGCGCCTTCTTCCACAAGCCCCGCACGCACCGCAAAATCAACCGCTCTTGAGAAGCCGTACATCTGCGTGTCCAGCACTTCTTCATATAGCGGGCATTTGCGGGTCGCCAGATTCTCCATCTGAATGGCGATCAGTTTCTCGATTTTGTCCGCATCTTCCTGCAGAAGACGAAGCGCCTTCTGATTCAGGTGCTCCATGACATCCGATGAAGCCATCCTAACTCCCCCTGTGCCCAAACTCGCAAAGTATAGCTATCTCTTTCATATTAGACGAAAATAGCTCGGAGCACAAGGACAGGAACCCCTTTCTATCCGGTTAGTTTGCGATATTTGCGTATTCCGGGAAGAAAACCGATGGATTGGCCAACGGTTTTCGCGCGGCTTACCACTTTCTGGACGGCATCTTGCGCTTCCATGCCAGCCATGCGAGACCGATCAGGAGGAACGCCGCCGCCGCGATCGCGGCATCCTGGTTGACCGTCCCCGTAATTTCCCTCCAATGCTCGCCGAGCAGCGTGCCGACCAGCAGGAATACGCTAGTCCAGAGCAGCGCTCCGATGGAGGTGTATAACAGGAACGTGCCGTATGGCCTTCTGCTAGCTCCGTATAACAAAGCCGTGGCATGCCGAACTCCCGGCACGAAGAAGCCGACTAGCAGAAGCGGCTCTCCCCAATTCTCCAGTCTCGTGATGAGCCTCTCGAGACGATCCGCGCGCAGCAGCCGGCCGATGAACCCTCCGAACAGCCTTTTCCCCACCTTCCGCCCGACCCAATAGCTGATCGACATGCCGGTGACGCTTCCGCAGATGGCTGCCGACATCGTGAGGAATAGGTTCATGCTGCCTTGAGAGATCATATACCCCGACGCCGTAAGCAGCAATTCGTCGGGAAACGGAACGCCTACGATGCCTAGGGACATGGCTAGAAACAGCCCCGCATAGGAGTATTCGAACACGAGGCTCAACAACGGGTCGGTGATGGACACGGATACATCCCCCTGATCTGTCTGGGTGAATTTGGCAATCGCAAACGGGATAAAAACCCCCGTCCATGACGGACGGGGGCGTTCGGATCATGCACCAGCCATATTCGATTCCATGCCGTTAAGCCGATGCGCTTAGTCTACAATCGTTACGTTCAGATTGTGCTTCGCGAATACGGTGGCAAGCTCTGCCTTGGCTTCTTCGGCATCCGGACCGTGAACGTGCAGTTCATAAGCATGTCCGCCTACGAGCGTCGTGAACAGTCCGAGAATGCTCTTCACGTCGATGTACTTGTTCTCGGCTTGGAGAACGATGGAAGAGCGGTATTTGTTAGCAGTTTGAGATAATTCCACGATAGCTGCGTTATTGTTGGACATGGAAATCCCTCCAGATAATAGGGTGGTCAATTTCTTCCCTCATCATACCTTGACTTGCCCTGCCACGCAAGTAGGAAAACGCTTTATTTTAGCGCATCCGGGTTCAATCCCTTAAGTTCCGGGATAACGAAGAGGCCGTCCTTGCGAATGAGGACGTCATCGAAATAAATTTCGCCGCCGCCGTAGTCCGGACGTTGAATGAGCACGAGGTCCCAGTGAACCGAGGAGCGGTTGCCGTTGTCGCAATCCTCGTAGGCTTGGCCGGGAGTAAAGTGAAGGCTTCCCGCGATCTTCTCGTCGAATAGGATGTCCTTCATCGGATGAAGGATGTAAGGATTGAAGCCCAAGCTGAATTCGCCGATGTAGCGGGCGCCTTCGTCGCTGTCCAGGACGGCGTTGAGGCGTTCCGTGTCGTTCGCGGTCGCTTCGACGATCTTGCCGTTCTCGAACCGGAATTTGATGTTCTCGAAGGTGAAGCCGTTGTAGATGCTCGGCGTATTGTAGGAGATCGTGCCGTTCACGGAATCCCGGATCGGGCAGGAATACACTTCGCCGTCCGGAATGTTGCGCTCGCCGGAGCATTTCTTGGCGCCGATGCCTTTGATGGAAAAGGTCAGGTCGGTGCCCGGAGCGACGATGCGGACCTTGTCCGTTCTTTTCATGAGATCCTGCAGCGGATCCATCGCTTTGTCCATCTTGCCGTAGTCGAGATTGCAGACGTCGAAGTAAAAGTCCTCGAACGCCTCCGTGCTCATCCCCGCCAGCTGCGCCATCGAATCGTTCGGGTAGCGAAGCACGACCCACTTCGTGCGCTTGACCCGTTGTTCCATGTGAACCGGATGGCGATGGATGCTTTCGTACAGCTTGATCTTCTCCGAAGGAACGTCTCCGAGGTCGTTGACGTTGCCGCCCGCGCGGATGCCTATGTAACCTTGCATGCGCTGCATGCGATTTAGATCGTATTCCGCCCACGTCTTCATTTGGTCTTCCGTCGCATTCATAAGAAGGGTTCTCGTGACCGACTTATCTTCAATCTCGACGAACGGGTTCCCGCCTCTTTTGGCTACTTCTTCGATAAGGGCTTTGAGCAGCTCTCTCTCCGAACCGATCATCTCGATAAGGACGTTATCTCCCGGTTGAACGTTTACCGAATAGCCCGCCAGGTTGGCGGCAAGTTTCTGCAAGCGCGGATCGCGCATGGGTCATTCCTCCTAGCTCTGATAAAACTCGATGATTTGGACTTACTTGGTTGCAGCAACATCTTGTATTGTACCACTGTCCGCCTTCCGCTCAAAGTTCGTCTCCGAAATTCTCTTCTCCGAATAACGTTTGCCCGCCAGCGTATAGCTCAGCACCGACTCTTCCGACAGCTTCTTCGGGAACCAAGTCCGCCGATCCGCCGTCCAGCGGCACGACGTCGTTACGCTTAGGGATTTCAACGCTTCTTCGAGCACGCGATTCGATTCCTCGATCTTAAGCTTGGCCTGGGAGATCGTCGTCCCTTGGCTATCCGCGATCAATACGCCCGTCTCCTCGGCCACGGCTCTCATCTGGTTCCGCAGCTCGTCTCGAATGCGCCGCCGCGCCGCCTCCGGATCCAGCTTCATCTCCAGCACAACCTCGTTCGGATTGCTCGCCGCCGCCTTCACCTCGGAGCTGCCGGATTCCACGTAGGAGACGAGAGACAGCGGATGGCTCCAGTACGAGGAGGAAAAGGACGAAGCGGCCGTGCCTTCCCAAGCCAGCGCCGCCGGCTTATGCCCGGTTACTTCCCCTCTGTAGCCGGCTTGATCCGCTAAGCGGCCGTCGGGATCGTAAGCCGACAGCCGTCCGTCGAAGGAGAAACGGTCCGTGCCGGACAACGCGGAGGCGGACAGCGCGAAGGCAGCCTCTGGCGACAGCTTGCCGCCGATCGCGCAGCCCGCCGCCCCGAGCAATCCCGCTCCGACAGCCCCGATTCCCGCCGCTTTGGCCAACCGTACCATTCCGCTTGCGAGAGACATCGCTCCCACTCCTTTTTCCCCATAGGCTCCGCAAGCGCGATCGCAGGTATGCATTCGATTCCCAACCAAAAAAGCCTTCCCCGGGAATTCCCGAAGAAAGCTCTCTTTGAACCTTGCCGTTCTCAGCCGATCGCGACGCTATTCCGGCCGTTATTCTTCGCCTCGTACAAGGCCATATCCGCCCGGTAGAACAGCGTTTCCACGCTGATTTTGTCGTCCGAGGCCGTCCATTCCGAGAGGCCGCAGCTCACCGTCACCTTCGGATTCGTCTCTTCCTCCACCCTCAGGCGGATTCTCTCGGCGACTCGCGTCGCCTGCTCCATCGTCAGCCTGGGCAGATAGATCGCCAGCTCTTCGCCGCCCCAGCGGGCCGCGATGTCGCTGTCCCGGATGGCGGACCGGATGATCGAGCTGACTTGAATCAGAATCGCGTCGCCGATCTGATGGCCGAACGTGTCGTTCACTTTCTTGAAGTGGTCGATATCGACGAGAATCAGGGATCCGTACGCATCCTGCAGCAGCTTGCGGTGGATTCGTTCGTTCAGGTAATGCCGCGCGTACAACCCGGTTAAATTATCGGTAATGACCATGCGCCTTACCTCGGCATGAAGCGACGAATTCGAAACCGCCAAGCCGAGATGGGCGGACAAGATCTGCAGCAGCTTGTAATTGTCGTAGGAAAAATGGTTCGGCAAGGCATGGGCGACCATGACGGCTCCGATCACTTCGCCGTTCAGCAGCAGCGGAGCCGCGAGCAGAGAGCGGGAGTCGGTCACGTCCATCAGTTGGGAGGCGACCGGCGTGGCGGTGCGGTAGTCCGACAGAATGATCGGCTCCTTCGTCGTCAGCATGACGCCGCAGAAGCCGTAATCCTTGTCGAACAGCTCGTTCGTCAAGCTCGGCACGTTCGACGACATGACGATAAAATGGCCGTTGACGCGGTCAAGCTGAAGAATAAAGCAATAATCCGCCTTAAAAATCGAAAGAAGCTCCGACGTGGCGAATTGCATCGTATCGGATAGCTTCAGGCTGCTGTTGAGCCTCTGGGTGAGCTCGTTGATCAGCCGCAGCTCTCCGATCAGCGTGTTCGCTTGCTCGTGAAGCTTCGCTTTCTCGAAGGCGCCCCCCGCTCCCTCGGACAGAGTCTTCACGAAGCGAAGATCGCTGTCGTCGAAGTTGCTCGCCGCGACGTCCAGCAGGAGCACGCCGTAGACGCCTTGCTTGCCGGTTAGCGGCAGCGCCAGCCGGCGGCGCGAGCCCTCCGACTCCTCCCGCATCTCGCCTTCCATAAACGCCTTCCAGCAAATGTCCATCTCCTGCTGGTGGAAGGCCAGCGGCTTCACTTTCTCGTTCGTGCTGCTGTAATCCTGCGACAGGAACAGATCGGTCCGGCTCATCGGATAAACCTGCTCCAGAATATCGATCACTTCCGAAAGAACGCTCTCCACGTCAATGTGGTCGTACATGCGCCGCAGGACGTCGGCGAGAATCTCCCGGCGGTGATCCTCCTTCTGCGACGCGTTATTCTCTTGAAGCAGATCCTTCACGAACAACAGCTCGAATCTGCTGTACAGGCAACTCCGGTAATGAAGCGCGGCGGCTTGCAGCAGCTTCAGCTCTCCCGCTTGAGCCATGCCGGCGGGAATCAGGCTGGCAAGGATGGCGCAGGGCAAGCCGGTCGATCTCGTAAAGATCGGAACGGCCAGCGAGTCGAAGCCCCTGAGCTGCGGCGATACATGCTCGTCCGCTTTAAGCAGCGTCGGGCGGCAGGTTTGGATCGCTTCGCTGACGGCGTTGACGCCCAAGGACGATTCCTTCCAATCGGCGGGATACGGGCTTGACTCCTCGCATCGCTGCCATGCCACCTTCGTTCCGTCGGGGTGAATCAAGAGGAAGGGATAGCTGGGCTGCCAAGGAAAACCTTCGATCTGATCCAGCCAATCCCCGAAGCTTATCGCCAGCAGAGAATGGATATAAGGCAGATCCGATTCGGCCAAATCCTGTCTTTGTACCCAGAGCGGAAGCTCGTTAGGAGTTCGGGACGGGTGATTTTTTGTCTGATTATGTCGAATGGAATCGTACATGCCATCTGATTGAACCATCCCTTGCACCTCCTACTAACTTCGCGCTGCAACAATAACTTTACTATACAATGAATACAGGAATTTTGCACTATGCCGCCTTTGAAAATAGAGGGACCAGAGAAGGAATTTTCGATTTGAAAGGACGGCCTTGTTCCTGTAAGCGGTTACCATAATTTGGCCAAGGATGGCCGGGTTCTCCCGGCGTTCCGATCAACTCCGTCTTGACTTCATCTCCCGGAATCGTATAATATAACTTGTTGAATATTGGGCTAAGAGTTTGTGTCACCCTCACGGGCGATCCACCGGCGGGCTGCGGCTGAACATCCCTGCCGGAACCGATGGAAGACAATCGCTTCTTATTCGGTTCGGAGAACCCGGCGCAACGATACCCCATTTTCAAAAATAACTTTTTTTGAAAAAGGAGTTTGCACACTCATGGCACGTTATACAGGACCCAAGTTTAAACTCAGCCGTCGTCTCGGAATTTCCCTTTCCGGCAACGGTAAAGATCTGAAGCGTCCGTTCCCTCCGGGACAACACGGCGCTAACCAACGCCGCAAAGTCAGCGGCTACGGCCAACAGCTTCTCGAGAAGCAAAAGCTTCGCCACATGTACGGCCTGAACGAGAAGCAATTCCGCAACTTGTTCGACCGCGCATCCAAGCTCAAGGGTAAGTCCGGCGAGAACTTCATGTTCCTTCTGGAAAGCCGTCTTGACAACCTCGTGTACCGTCTCGGCTGGGCGAACTCCCGTCCGGGCGCTCGTCAATTGGTCTCCCACGGCCACGTGACGGTCAACGGCCACAAGGTCGACATCGCTTCCTACACGGTTCAAGTAGGCGACGTCATCGGCCTGCGCGAGCGCAGCCGCGGTCTGAAGGCTATCAAGGAAGCTTCGGAAGCTCGTCACCACATTCCGGCTTACCTGGACTACAACGCTACGACGCAAGAAGGCAAGTACATCCGCCTTCCTGGCCGCGACGAGCTGTCCCAAGAAATCGAAGAGCAACAAATCGTCGAATTCTACAGCCGCTAATCGCACCGTAACGAAGAACACCGGATTCGCCTTTCGGCGATCCGGTGTTTTGTTATTCGAATCGTTATTCGGCCGGCGTCGGCTTCGCCGGATCCGCCGGAAGCTGCGCGACCGGCTGCTTGTCGCCGCCCAGGACGGGCTGCGAACGCCTTGTCAGCCCTTGAACAAGCTTGTTCAAGTCGATGCCGGAGACATTCTTCAGCATCTCGGGAGCCGTCGCCATCAGCGAGGTGACGTAGTTGCTGACGCGCGCGGCGCCTTCGCCGTGTCCCGTATCGACGACGGTCAGCTTGTCGATCGACGAGATCGGTTCTGCGACCTTGCCCGCGAGCTCCGGCAGCATCTTCGCGATGATATCGAGAACGGCCGCTTCCCCGAAGCTCTCGAACGCTTCCGCCAGCTTCTCCTTCGCTTCCGCTTCCGCAAGTCCCCGCAGCCGGATGACTTCCGCTTCGGCGGTACCCTTCGCCCGCTCCGCGTCCGCGATCGCGAGGCCCTCGAGCCGCTTCTGCTCCGCGACGGCCTTGGCTTCCGCTTCGATCTTATACTGCAGCGCGTCCGCCTCGCGCATCTTCTTCACCCGGTCGGCTTCCGCCGCCTGTTCGACGGCGTAGCGGTCCGCGTCCGCCTTCTTCTTGACCTCGGCGTCGTATTGCTTCTCCCGGCGAAGAATCTCCTTCGCCTCCAGGTCGATCTCGCGTTCCTTGCGGACGAGTTCGACCTTCATCTGCTCCTCGACGACGCTTTGCTTGGAACGGGCTTCCTGTATGGAATAGGACTGATCGGCTTCCGCCTTCGCCATATCCTGTTCCTTCTTGAAGGATGCGACCTTCAGCTCCTTCGCCTTCGTCGCTTCCGCGATGTTCGTATCGCGCAGAAGCTCCGCCTTCTGGCCTTCTTCCTCCGCGAGAGCCTTCTGGATCCGCGAATCCCGAATCGCCTGGGCTTCGGCGATGTCCGCGTCTCTCTTCACCGCGGCGATCCGCGGCTTGCCCAGCGCTTCGAGATAGCCGTGCTTATCCCGGACGTCCTTGATCGTGAAGGAGACGATCAAGAGGCCCATCTTCTTCAAGTCCCTGGCGGCGACGCCCTGAACCTCTTGGGCGAACTTGTCTCGATTCCGATATACTTCCTCCACCGTCATCGTTCCCAGAATCGCGCGCAGGTGTCCTTCCAGCACTTCCTGAGCTTCGCTCTTAAGCGCTTCGGTCGGTTTGCCGAGGAACTGCTCCGCCGCCGTGGCGACGTCTTCGACGGATCCGCCGATCTTGATGATGGCGACCGCGTCCGTCAGGACGGGAACGCCTTGCTCCGTGTACACTTCCGGCGTCGTGACGTCAAGCTTGTGGGAGAGCAGCGACAGATTCTGCGCTTGCTGGAAGATCGGCAGAATAAACGCGCCTCCGCCCCGTACGATCTTTATTTTCCGTCCGGTGTCGTCGATCGCTACGTTCTTGCTCCCCAGGAACGAACCCGTCACGATCATCGCTTCGTCCGGCGAGACGGTCTTGTAACGGGCCCAGAAAGCGAGTCCGAGCACGAGCAAGACGGCGACGACCCCGATGGGTATGTACAAATACTCCGGAATGTTGTTCAAACGACCACCCAGCCTCTCTTCATTAGGAATAATAATTTCGCAGCTTCAATCCATTCTCGAGACGTACAGCGTCCCTTCCTTCACTTCGACCACGACGACTTTCGTTCCCGCCGGAACGTCCACCTTGTCGAAGCTCGCCGCCACATGATTGGAGTAACCGACCCCCGCCTTCACCAGGACTTCCCCAAACCCCGTCGCGGGCACCGGCGTCAACACTTCCGCCAGCATGCCGGTCAGCTCGTTCATGGAGTATCCGGTGGAGTTCTCGCTGTTCCTCATCGGCCTGACGTAGACGAAATACATTCCCATCCCGATCAGCGCGGCGCCCATGACGGACAGGAGGTAAATCCCGTAGCCGGGCAGCTCGGAATACCGGTGAAGCAGCAGGCCCATTCCTCCGAAGACGGTAATGCCTCCGGACAGGACGACCGGTTGGAAGACGTCGTGAAGATCGATGGAGAAAAGACCGCCGGCCGCATCTCCCAAGCCATCGCCGAAAATCAGAGTAACGAGCGCCATAAGCGCCCCGAACAGCAAACAGCACCAAAATAACGCATCCATAGGCATCCCCCCTCGTGAGCAACTTTCCGGCATGAACCGACGTCTCAATATATTAATACGGTTAGTTGTAGGATGAAGTTTCTTTATCCCCTAGATTTTAGGATATTTTTATAAGACCAAGGACTCACTCCGCCGCCGTCCCGCCGGATTCGGGCGAGTCAAACATTTGGCAAATATGCTATAATGGTTCTGTTTGTGAAGGAGGCCTCATATGAGCGAATCTAATCCAACTCCCAAGCCGCCTAAGAGCTACGGCTCCGCATGGTGGCTCGCCGCGCGACTCTTCATCTATACCATCCTTTGGCTGCTGCTGTTCGGCTTGCTGACGGGACTGGTGGCGGCAGGCGCGGCGGGAGGATACATCGCGGCACTGGTCAAGGACGATCCGGTACGCCCGCAAAGTTTAATCGAAGAGAAAATAAACGAGAATTCCATTACCGGATTCGTGTATTTCCGGGACAACACGCTGATCGGGCAGCTGCGGACGGAAGAGGATCGCCGCCCCGTCACGTTCAACGAGATACCCGAAACGGTGATCAACGCCGTCACCTCGATCGAGGACCGCAATTTTTTCTCGCATCCGGGCGTTGACGCGAACGGCTTGATAAGAGCCGTCAAGCAGCAGGTACTGAACGAGGACGTGCAGACGGGCGGCAGTACGCTTACCCAGCAGCTGGCGCGCCAGGTGTTCCTGACCCTCGACAAGACGACGAGCCGGAAAGCGAAGGAGATCTTCCTCGCCTTAAGGCTGGAGCAGTACCTGTCCAAGGAGCAGATCATTACCGCTTATCTGAATAAGATCAATTACGGCAACGGCTCTTCCGGATATAACCTGTACGGAATCAAGTCCGCCGCCAAGGGGATTTTCGGCTTGGAGCTGGATCAGCTTAATCTCGCTCAAGCCGCCTATCTAGCCGGACTGCCTCAGCGTCCGAACGCTTATTCCGCCTTTACGAGCAAAGGCGAATTCAACGAGGCCAACTTCAACCGGGCGATGAACCGGCAGAAGCTGGTACTGGAGAAGATGCTGGAGTACGGCAACATCACTCAGGCGGAGTACGACGAAGCATCGAAGTTCGACGTCTATTCTTCTCTCGCCAAGCCTACGCAGAAGGCATACAACACGTACCCGTATCTCATGCTCGAAGCGGAGAGGCAAGCGGCCCGGCTGCTCGTGCTTAAGCAGAATCCTAACCTGACGGAAGCGGACCTCGACAAGAAGGAGAACAGCGCTCTCGTGGAGGACGCCCGCGCGCAGCTGCTTCGCGGCGGCTATAAGGTCACGACGACCATCGACAAGAAGATTTACGATCTGATGCACGATATCGCGGAGAACCCGGACAATTTCTCTCCCGACCATGCCACCAAGGGCGTGGAGCAGATCGCTTCCGTCATGATCGACCATAAGACCGGAGCTATTCTCGGGATGATCGAAGGACGCGACTTCCATATCGAACAGATGAACTTCGCGACGCAGATGGAGAGGCAGCCGGGTTCGGCGATGAAGCCGATCGCCGCTTACCTGCCCGCCATCGAGAAAGGGCTGATCCAGCCGGCCTCCGTGCTGGACGACTCCCCGATGATCCTGAACAACGGCGGAACGAGCAAGCATATTCCGAAGAACTCGAACGAGAAATACGCCGGCCTCGTCACGGCCAGAACGGCTTTGAACAAGTCGCTGAACCTTCCGGCGCTCAAGATCTTCCTGGACAAGGTCACGATCAGCGAAGCATGGAACTTCGCTCGCCAGCTTGGGATTACCACCCTGGTGGAGGAAGACAATCAGGCTCAGACGGGCGTTATCGGCGGCCTGACTTACGGTACGAGCGTCGAAGAGCTGACGAACGCATACGGCGCTATCGCCAATAAGGGCGTCTTCAACGACTCGTATATGATCGAAGAGATCCGGGACGCCGACAATAACATCGTCTTCAAGCACGAAGCGGCTCCGAAGCGCGTCGTCAGCGAGCAATCCGCTTACCTGATGACCGACATGCTGAGAACCGTCGTGACGGAAGGAACGGCGACTTCGGTCAAATCCGCGTTCAAGAACTACGGCAAGATTCCGATCGTCGGCAAGACGGGCACCACGTCGAACTATTCCGACGTTTGGTTCGAAGGGTATACCCCGGACATTACGCTCGGCGTATGGGCCGGCTACGAGAAGCCGACCAACACGCTGTCCGGAGACGGCCGCAACCGGGCGAAGCAGATCTGGGCCAAGGTCATGAACGCCGTCACGGAGGAGAAGCCGGAGCTGTTCCCGACCGAGAAGTTCGAGAAGCCGGACGGAATCGTGTCGATGACCGTATCGAGCGTCAGCGGCAAGCTGCCGACCGATCTGACCCGGCAAGCCGGCAAGCTGACGACGGACATCTTCAACAAGAAGTACGTCCCGAAGGAGCAGGACGACTCTCTCGTGAAGGTCAAGTATATTACGTTTAACGGAGTCAATTACTTGCCGCAAGACGGCACGCCGGAAGATCTGCTGCGGGAATCCGTGATGGTGAAGCGCGAGGCTCCCCTGGATAAGCTGATGGAAGATATCCAGCAGGCTCTCGGCAGCGTAGCAGCCGACAAGCGCAAGTCGCTCTCGTACTATCTGCCGCAGGACGCCAAGAACAGCGCGCCGTCCAAGATCGATCCGCGCGTCGAGGACGGAGCGATTCCGTCGGCGCCGGGCAACGTCGTCGCGGAGACGCTGGACGGCGGCAAGGTCCGCATCACCTTCAGCCCGAGCGCCCAAGCCGACGTGGCCGGCTACCGGCTATACCGTTCGGTGAACGGGGGGTCCTTCCAGAAGGTAGAAGTCTCGGTATTCGCGGGCGACGAAGCGAAGTTCGTCAATTACATCTCCGCCAGCAACACCTACGATTATTACGTGACGGCCGTCGACGTCGCGGGCAAGGAGTCCCCTCGCAGCGCGGTCGTGTCGACCGGCTCCGACGGCGGGGCAACGCCGGATCCGAGCTTCCCGTTCCCGGGAGACGGAACCGACAGCGGAACGGGAACGGGAACGGGGACAGGCGAAGGGACGTCCGGAGAGAATCAGGGAACCACTCCGGACGGCACGGCAGCCGCTCCTACCGCCCCGTCCGGCATCCAGGCGCAGAAGACGGACCTCGGCATTACGCTGGATTGGTCGTCCAATCCGGCCGGCGAGAACGTAACGAAGTATGAGATCTGGTATACGGGAACCGAGAACGGCCGCTACAAGCTGCTCGGATCGACCGCGCAAACTCATTTCGAGTACATGACGCTCTCCCCGGGCGGCTGGTATCGGATAACGGCCGTCAATAGCACGGGCACCTCCGATCCTTCCGCAGCCGTGGCGGTTCAATAACATCGATATCGAAGAAGAGGCTGATCCGCCGGTTCGCGACAAACGCGATAGACCGGCGGATCAGCCTCTTCTATTGCCATGAGAAGGGCGGAGCCAAGATAACCTCGGCTCCGCCCTTTTACTTAATCCTCGATCGTGGACAAGTCTCCCGTCGGGAGATTAAGCTCCCAAGCCTTGAGCACGCGCCGCATGATCTTGCCGCTGCGCGTCTTCGGCAGCTTGTCGCGGAATTCGATCTCGCGCGGCGCCGCGTGAGCGGACAGCCCTTCCTTCACGAACTTGGAGATGTCCGCCTTGAGCTCATCCGACGGCTCGAAGCCTTCGCGCAGGGAGATGAACGCCTTGATGATCTCGCCGCGAAGCGGATCCGGCTTGCCGATGACGCCCGCCTCCGCTACTGCCGGGTGCTCGACAAGCTTGCTCTCGACCTCGAACGGACCGACGCGCTCGCCGGACGTATTGATGACGTCGTCGATGCGGCCTTGGAACCAGAAATAGCCCTCTTCGTCCTTGTAAGCCGAATCGCCGGAGACATACCAGCCCGGGATGCGGAAGTATTCTTCGTACTTGGCCGGGTTGTTCCAGATCTTGCGCATCATCGAAGGCCAAGGCGTCTTTACGGCCAGGTTACCCATTCGGAACGGAGGCAGCTCGTTGCCTTGATCGTCGATGATGGAAGCCTCGATGCCCGGCACGGGGCGTCCCATCGAACCCGGCTTGATCTCCATGCCCGGGTAGTTGCAAATCAGCTGGCCGCCGGTCTCGGTCATCCACCACGTATCGTGGATGCGCTGGCCGTATACCTTCATCCCCCAACGCACGACTTCCGGGTTCAGCGGTTCTCCTACGCTCAGCACGTGCCGGACGCTGGACAGATCGAACGGCTTCACCGCGTCGTCCCCGGCGCCCATCAGCATCCGGAACGCCGTCGGAGCGCTGTACCAAACCGTAACCTTGTACTTCTGCAGGGTCGCGTACCAGTCTTGCGGGCTGAAGCGTCCGCCTCGCACGACATTGGTCACCCCGTTAAGCCACGGCGCGAATATCCCATAGGACGTTCCCGTTACCCAGCCCGGATCGGCCGTGCACCAGTACACGTCGCCTTCTCTCAGATCCAGTACCACGCGGCCCGTATAATAATGTTGGATCATGGCGTTCTGAACGTGGTAAACCCCCTTGGGCTTGCCCGTGGAGCCGGAAGTATAATGGAGGATCAAGCCATCCTCGCGATTCAGCCATTCGATGGCCGCCTCGTTCGAAGCCTCGGCCATCGCCTTCTTGAAGTCGACGATGCCGTCCTCTTCCTTCACGTCGTCGCCGAACACGATCAAGTGCTTCAGCTCCGGCAGCTCCGCCCGCTGAATGCGCGGCAGCAGGGCCGCGGAAGTCAGGATCGCGACCGCTCCGCTATCCTGCAAACGATCCCGGACGGCGGTCTCCATGAAAGCTTCGAACAACGGCCCCACTACGGCTCCTACTTTAAGAGCGCCTAGCAATCCGAAGTAGAGCTCCGGCGAACGGGCCATGAAAATAAAGATGCGGTCGCCTTTGCCCACGCCGAGCTTGCGAAGAACGTTAGCGAACCGATTGGACGCTTCGGCCATCTGCGCGTACGTGTAGCTCTCCTCGCGCTGGCTGTCGCTGTAATGAAGCGCGATCCGATCGCCTTTGCCGTTCTCCACGTGGCGGTCGATCGCCTCGTAGGCCATGTTGACCTTGCCGGTCTGAGACCAGGAGAAGTTCGCTTCCACGTCTTCCCATTTGAAATTGCGTACCGCTTCCTCGTAAGACCCCATATTGGAAGTCGCAACCGTAACCGCAAGTTTCTCCTCATGCTGCAATGTCATGACCTTCACCATCCCATTCAGTAGCCAGAATTGTTAAATAAGTATACGCTTACAAGTTAACATGAATTGCTTGACTACGTCATTATATCACAGGGATCTCGTTTCGGAACACCGTGAACCAGGAGATTATTGGACGGCAGGGGGCAAAATCCGCGAGAATGCTAGCTTTTTCACCCAACTAACCGAATCCTTCTCCCTCTCGCCTCTTCCATGGTGTATAATGACATCTAACAAAAGGAGCGATCGCCATGGAGCATATAAAGCGCTATCATCGGCATGTCCGCCAAGGCAAGAACGGTCCGCTCGCGATCGAAGGTCCCATTCCTCCCGAGACTCTGCGCAATTATCGCCTTCACGACGCCCTGGACGCTTTCCGGAGGCCGAAGGAGCAGCACGCGGCGCTGATCGAGATCTCGGAGCTGCCGGAAGGCCGAATTATCGCGGCCGTGGATGGCGACACCGTCGTCGGCTACGTGACCTTTCATTACCCGGACGAGCTCGAACGCTGGTCCGAAGGCGGCATGGACGATCTCGTCGAGCTGGGAGCGATCGAGGTCGCCGACGAATATCGGGGCCAAGGCATTAGCAAAGCTCTGCTGGCAACGGCCTTCGAAGAGGGCCAGCTCGACAACGTCATCGTGTACACGACCGAATATTATTGGCATTGGGATTTGGAGAACAGCGGCCTGTCCGTCTGGCAATATCGGGAGATGATGGAGAACCTGATGAAAACCGTAGGAATGGTCTGGTTCGCGACGGACGATCCCGAGATCTGCGCGCACCCCGCCAACTGCCTGATGGTACGCATCGGTCCCGACGTCCCGCTTGCCTCCGCGGAGAAGTTTGACAAGGTCCGGTTCAGGCAGCGCTTCATGTACTGAACGATTGTACCGAAAGGAAGAGATCGCGTTGACATTACCCGCATCCGAGGCGCTGTGGATCGATTGCTCCAATTCGAAGCGTTACCGCTTCGATGAGGACCATCCTTTCCATCCGATCCGGCTTCGCCTGACCGAAGAGCTGCTCGAAGCGATCGGCGCGCTGAGCGAGCGCCATCTGCTGAAGCCAAGCGACGCCATTCCGATGGAGGAACTGGAAGCCGTACACCGTTCCGATTACCTGCAGATCGTACAGGAGTTAAGCAAAGAAGCCCCCTCCCGGGAAGCCGTCGACCAGGCGGCCCGTTACGGCCTCGAGGCGGACGGCGACACGCCTTGCTTCCCCGGAATGCATGAAGCGTCCGCCGCGGTCGTTCAAGGCTCCCTGGCGGCCGCCGAGGCCGTCATGTCCGGCCGGTCCCTGCACGCCCTTCATCTCGGCGGAGGACTGCACCATGCTTTTCCCGACCGTGCTTCCGGCTTCTGCGTCTACAACGACGCGGCGGCGGCGATCCGCTGGATGAACCGGCGCTACGGGGCCAAAGTGCTCTACATCGATACCGACGTCCATCACGGAGACGGCGTCCAGTGGTGCTTCTATACCGATCTGGACGTCTTCACCTTCTCGATTCACGAAACGGGCAAGTATCTATTCCCCGGAACCGGCTTCGCCAACGAGCGCGGGGCGAATTCCGGCTACGGCGCCTGCCTGAACGTCCCTCTCGAGCCTTATACGGAGGACGAGTCGTGGCTGGCCTGTTTCTCGGAGTCGCTGGAGCGCATAATGAGATCGTTCAAGCCGGACGTCATCGTCAGCCAGCACGGCTGCGACGCCCACGCCCTCGATCCTCTCTCCCATATTCATTGCAGCATGAACATCTATCGCGAGATTCCGAAGCGAATCCACCGCTTGGCGCATGAATATACGGAAGGCCGTTGGATCGCTCTCGGAGGAGGAGGCTACGAGCATTGGCAGGTCGTTCCCAGGGCATGGGCGCTGCTCTGGCTCGAGATGACCGATCATCCCTTGCTCCGGACGATCGATGCCAGCGCCTCGGGAGGACCGCTGCCCGGCGATTGGCCGAAGCTCGCCTCTCCTCGCCGGCCTTCCGAGCTGCCGGGCAACTGGCTGGACGACAACGCTTCGTGGGCTCCGATGCCTAGGCGAAGCGAGATTACGGCCAAGAACAAGGAAGTGCTGGAGATCGCTCTCCAGCACTTGGGATAGATTTAGGATACGGCTAACGGCCGACTTCGAAGGGGAGCTTCGGAGTCGGCCGTTGCGTCGAATAAGCGGGGCAGCCCGCTTACAATAGCTTCAGCATCTCGTTGACGATCCTGTACGAATGATTGGACGCTTCGACCGTGAATTCCGCGAAGTTGACGGATGCCGAGCCGTCCGCCTTGTCCGACATCGAGCGGATGATGACGAAGGGAACGTTGTTCATCGCGCACACCTGCGCGACGGCCGCCCCTTCCATCTCGGTGCAGGCGCCGCCGAACGTCTCGTACAGCTCCTTCACCTGCTCGCGATCCGCGATGAATTGGTCGCCGGAGAGCACCTTGCCCAGCTTCACCCTTCCCGGCAGCGTATTCTCTCCCGCTTGTTTCGCGGCGGCGACGAGCTTCTCGTCCGCCTTCCATTCCGAGGTCTCCTGGAACGGAATGACCCCCCGGGCGAATCCTAGCGCGGTAACGTCCACGTCATGCTGCAGGCTGCTGGAGGAGATGACGATATCCCCGATGTTCAGATCGGGATCGACCGCTCCCGCCACCCCGGTGAAGATTACCTGGTTCACGTTGAACCGGTCGATCAATACTTGCGTGTACGCGGCCGCGTTGACTTTGCCCACGCCGGATTTGCACAGGACGACGGGCTTCTCGTTCAAGGAACCCGAATAGAAGACGATGCCGGATCGGTTCATCTCGACCCGGTCGTTCATTTGAGCGTGCAGCAGGTCGATCTCTTCCTGCATGGCGCCGATGATGCCAATCATGCTTATTCCTCCTCTAAAGGGAAGAAAATGCCCAGACGCAGGCCGTCTGGCCTCGCGCAGGGCATCCTTCGACTATGGTTGGGTTGTCCGATCGTTAAACCGATGCGACGGATTGACGAACGATCAACTCGTGCGGGAGAACGACTCGGGCATTCTCCACGGCTTCCTTCTTCATCAGCTTCGTCAGCAAACGCATGGCCACCGCTCCGATGTCGTACATCGGCTGAGCGACGGTCGTCAGCTGCGGACGCACCATCGAAGCCATTCGAATGTTGTCTACGGAGATGACCGAGATGTCGCTCGGAACCTTGAGACCCGCATCCTGAATCGCGTGGATGGCGCCGATCGCCATCTCGTCGTTCGCCGCGAAGACGGCCGTCGGGCGTTCCGGCAGCCCGATGAAGTGCTGGGCCGCTTCCATCCCGGATTCGTACTTGTAATTGCCGATGCGAACGAGATCTTCGTCGACCGTCAGCCCGGCTTGCTCCAGCGCCCGCTTGTAGCCTTGGTAACGGGCATAGCCGTTAGCAGGGTCTTGAAGCGTGCCGCTGATCATGGCGATCCGGCGATGGCCTTCGCCGAGCAACCGCTTCACCGCGTCGTAGGCGGCGGATTCATGGTCGATGTCGACGGATGGAATCGTGCCCTTCTCGTCGGTGGTCGCGCACAGAACGATCGGTACATTCGACGTATTGAACGCTTGAATGTGCTCGTCGGTCACCGCGCCGCCCATGAACAGGAGCCCGTCCACTTGCTTCTCGAGAAGCGTGTTGATGACGCGAATCTCCTTATCCTTGCGCTTGTCCGCGTTGCAAAGAATAATATTGTAATGGTACATGTTGGCGATATCTTCGATCCCTCTGGCCACTTCCGCGAAAATGGCGTTGGAGATATCGGGAATCACGACGCCTACCGTCGTCGTCTTCTTGCTGGCCAGGCCGCGCGCTACGGCATTCGGCCGGTACCCTAATCGCTCAATGGCTTCGAATACTTTCTTCCGCGTTTGAGGCTTCACGTTCGGGTTGTTGTTGACGACACGGGATACCGTTGCCATCGACACGCCGGCTTCGCGAGCCACATCATATATGGTTACCGTCACGTTACTCGCTCCAATGCTATGAACAACCATTGCCCGGCTTGTCCATGGGATAATAAGGTAATGATACGACAAATCTGTTGATTCCGCAACGTTTAGAGCGCTTTAGAACCGAAATATCGACGTTAAGTCCGATTTAGAGCGCCGAACGGGGTCCTTCAGGCTTCTTTGAGACGCTCGCTCAAGAAATCGTACGTAATTCTCCAATGGGATTCATCCCAAACGGGCCGGCCGTCCTTCACCAGAATCGCTTGCGGCGACTTGTGGGTCACGCCTAGCGCCTCCGCGATGTCGTTGCTGACGGGACGATCCTCGATCACGTGAACGATCGCGAAATCGACGGGACCTTGCTCCGCGTCCGCGACGAAGTTCATCAGTTCCTCGTGCGCTCCCGCGCTTACCGGGCACTGCGTGCTGTGCTTAAAGATAAGCACCGGCTTGGAACGGGACCGATCGAGAGCTGCCTTCCATTGCTCGATGCTGGTTAATTGCGTAATAGCAGCCAAGGTCTTCGCCTCCATGAAAATGTTTTCTTTATTTTCATGGTAGCAGAAATAAGAACGAAGCGCAAAAGAAATAACGGGGCATTCGCCCCGTTTCGTCATTTCACGATATGTATTGTGCGCTAAGCTGAGACAAACGGCTTCTTAACTCCGTTTTCCAGGTTTCGTCTTTCAGGGAATCGGCCACGAGCAGCAGGTCCAGAAGCTCGTTCGTTCTTTCTTCCAGCCTCCGCGCTACCGATTCCGCCTGAAGCGGCTGCTCCCGAGCGATCATGTCCTTCAGGACGCCGGCCCATTCGTGTTTCTCTTCGAAAGCGATCGTCTGAGGCTCCGGCTTCGCTCCCATTCGTCCGACGAGCTCCCCCAGATCCTGCTTCACGCCCGGGAACACTTCGTTGCGAGAGCAGCGATCGCAGGAGTAGACGGGGACATTGGCGATGCTGACCTTGTGGACGTAAATCACGGTGCGCAGTATCAACTTCATGGAATGACCGCAAGAACAACGTTTGTGCAACTGGGCTCTCTCCTCAATCAACAGAAATGGAAGACGCGAAGACGCCGACAGTCGGCGCCGCTTCGACCATTGTATTCGACTCCCCCGCCGCCGATTCCTTCTTTAGAAGCGACTGTAAATTATGGAATCGCCTCTAAGCGCACACAAGGATTTACTTGCGCTCGCGGTGTTGCCCGGCCGGATGTTTTGGTAAAATGGGATAGGCCGCAGAAGGCCGTGTGGAGGAAAAGGAGGAGCTGCGATGGGACAAACGAAGCGAGTCGTCTGCCTGGTGGACGATGAATTCGAGGATTTGGAGCTATGGTACCCCGTTTACCGCGCTCGCGAAGAAGGGGCCGAGGTCGTCTACGCCGGTCCGGAAAAAGGACGCAAGCACATCGGCAAGTACGGAGTGCCCGCGGTAGCCGATATTTCATACGCGGAATTGGACGAGTCCGCTTTCGACGGGCTTCTCGTTCCGGGAGGCTGGGCTCCCGACAAGATCCGGCGCGACGTCCGCGTTCAGGAGTTCGTTCGCCGCATGAACGAAGCCGGCAAGCCGATCGGGCAGATCTGCCATGCCGGATGGGTGCTCGTCTCCGCGAAGATCCTGAGCGGACGCAAGGTAACCTCGACGCCCGGCATCCGGGACGACATGGAGAACGCGGGAGCGGAATGGCGCGACGAGGCCGTCGTCATCGACGGCAATCTGATCTCCGCCCGCAGGCCGCCGGATCTTCCCGAGTACGCGAAGGCGTTCTGCGACGTGCTGTACGGCAGGCTGTGATCTCTAAAAAAAGGAACGGCGGACGAAGGTCAGCCGTTCCTTTTTGATTCCCGTTAGGGGCCTGGCCGTATGTTCCCTTGCGCGATAGCCTCTTCGGCATGGAATCGCTCCAGCCGCTCCCGGATCTCCTTCGCCGTGCGGTACCGGAAAATCTCTTCCATCAGGAAGCGGCTCTCCTGGGCGTTCGTGCGGAGCATCGTTTCTTTGACGGAGAGGATCGACTGCGCGGAGATGCTCAGCTCGTGAATGCCGAGCCCGAGCCAGATCGGCATGGAGCGAACGTCGCCCGCCATCTCTCCGCAGATGTTCACTTGAACGCCATGCCTTTTGGCCGCGGCGACGACGGTCTTCAGCATGCGGAGCACGGCCGGGTGGAACGGTTCGTACATATGCCCGATATGCTCGTTCATCCGGTCGACCGCCAGCGTGAATTGGATCAGATCGTTCGTTCCGATGCTGAAGAACGATACTTCTTCGGCCAGAAGCTCGGCGATTGCCACCGCCGCCGGCACCTCGATCATGATTCCCGTCCTCAGCTTCTCCTGGAACGGAATGCCTTCGGCCGCAAGCTCCCGCTTCGCTTCCTCCAGCACGGCGTTGGCTTCCCTGACTTCTTCGACGGAGGCGATGAGCGGATACATGACTTGGACGTTGCCGTAGGCAGACGCCCTTAGGATCGCTCTGAGCTGCACCTTGAACAGATCTTTGCGATTCAGGCTGAAGCGGATCGCCCGGTAGCCGAGGAACGGATTGTCCTCTTCCGGCAGTTCGAAGTAATCGAGCTGCTTATCTCCGCCGATATCGAGCGTACGGATGATGAGAGGCTTGCCCTGAAGCTTCTCGGCCGCTTGGCGGTACACCTCGAATTGCTCTTCCTCCGTCGGGAAGCGGCTGCGGTCCATGTAGAGGAACTCGGTGCGGAACAAGCCGACCCCTTGAGCTCCGTTCCGCAGGGCCGAGTCCAGCTCTTTGAGCGAGCTGATATTGGCCGCGAGCTCGATCGTCATGCCGTCCGGCGTGACCGACGGCACCAGCGCCAGCTGCTGCAGCCTCTCCCGGGTCTCCGTCTCCCTCTGGCGAAGCTCGGAATACCGGATCACCGTATCCGCGTTCGGATTGACATGCACGTATCCGGCACGCCCGTCCACGATCAGCAGATCCCCCGTCTCGATCGGTTCGGGAAGCTTGCCTTCCACCCCCATCACGAGCGGAATTCCGAAGGCTCGGGACATGATGGCGGAATGCGAAGTCGGACTTCCGACCATCGTAACGATTCCGAGCACCATCTCCGGCTTGAGATGAATGAGCTGCGAAGGCGTCAGCTCCCGCGCGACGAGGATAAACGGCTGCGCGTCCGTCGGAAGCGCGATCTCCGGCACGCCCAGCAGATGCTTCAGCAGCCGATTGCCGACATCCTTGATATCGAGCGCCCGCTCCTTCATGTACTCGTCATCCAGCAGATCGAACATGGTGACGAAGTGGTCGATCGCTTCCTTGACCGCCACTTCAGCCGCTTTGTATTGGCGCTGAATGATTCCTTTGATCTCGTTCATGAACACCGGGTCGTCGAGAATGGCCAGATGCGCTTCGAAAATTCCCGATTCTTCCGCGCCGACCGTCTCGTCCATCTCTATCTTTAGCTTATGGATCTCCTGCTTGGAACGTTTGACTCCCTCATAAAGCCGTTCGAATTCCAAAGCCAAATCGCCGACGCCGATCAATTGCTCGGGAAGCTCCCACTCCCAATTCGGAAGAACGAACGCTTTCCCGATGGCGATGCCGTCCGATGCGGGCAATCCTTGAATCATTCTTCTCCCCCCTTATCTTCTCTCTCTTTAACGACGACCGACATGACCGCAGCTTGCCCTTTCTTGACCGCAGTGAACGGAGCGAATCGCCACGACCGCACGATATCCGGGTTGGTGATCACCATCGGAGTCGCGACGGACTTGGCTTTGCTCTTGAGGGTCGAGAGGTGGAAGCGGATGAGCGGCTGTCCCGGGCTGACTTCGTCCCCTTCTTGAACCAGCGCCGTAAAGGTGTCCTTAAGCTGGGAGGTATCGATACCGATATGGAGCAGGACCTCCAGTCCTTCCTTGGTCAGAATGCCGATCGCATGTTTGGTTGGGTACAAGTGGATGATCTTCCCCGCGACGGGAGCGACCAGCTCTCCTTTGTCCGGGAGGAAGGCCACGCCTCGGCCGACAAGTCTCTGCGCGAAAATCGGGTCGTCCACATCCTCCAGTGCAATCATCCGGCCTTGAACCGGAGCATGGAATTGGACCTGATGAACGTCCAGCTGCATGAGCTTGGAGATCTCTTCCCGGATAAGATCCGAGAACGTGCCGAACACGACCTGCACGTTGCCGCCGCCCAGATGAATGACGCCGGCCGCGCCGAGGTGGCGAAGCGATTTCGCGTCGACGCGGCGATCCTCCGCCAGCGTCAGCCGAAGCCTCGTGATGCACGCGTCCAGGTGAACGATATTCTCCTTGCCGCCGAGAGCCTGGAGAATAAGAGGCGCGCGGTAAGGAATGTCGCCCGCCCAGTCGTCCAGCCTCGTCGAATCTTCGCGGCCCGGCGTAGACAGCTGGAACTTGCGGATGCACCAGCGGAACAATACGTAATAAAGGATGCCGACCGCGATGCCGAGCGGAATGATCATCCACCCTTTTTGCGACAGAGGGAGGTTGATCACGTATTCGAGCGCCCCGGCCGAGAAGCTGAAGCCGTCCCGGATGCCGAGCTCGTAGGTCAGCCACATGACGCCGCCCGATATAAGGGAATGCAGGATGAACAAATACGGCGCGACGAACAGGAAGGCGAACTCGACCGGCTCCGTGACCCCCGTCAGGAACGCGGTAAGCGCGGCAACCCGGAATTGCTTGCTCGTCTTCGGCTTCAGATCCTCGCGAGCCTCATGGATAATCGCGAAGGCGATCGCCGGCAGCGCGAACATGATGATCGGATACAAGCCCGCCATGTAAGCGCCGGCCGTCGGGTCTCCGGCGAAGAATCGGGGGAGATCCCCGAAGAAGACGTCTCCTTCCGGAGACCGGTACTCCCCGACCTGGAACCAGAAGACGTGATTGAGCAGATGATGAAGCCCGAACGCCACCAGGATCCGGTGTAGGAAGCCGTAGAGGAACACGCCGAATCCGCCCGCGGAGCCGACGACGTTGCCCGACTCCGAGATCAGATCCATGATCGAATGACCGGCCTGGATCATGATCCAGGCGAACAGCAGCGAGAAAGCTCCCATGAAGATCGGAACGAAGCGCGATCCGCCAAAAAACTGCAGGGATTCGGGCAGCTTGAGCACCTTGAATTTCTCGTTCGCCCAGGCGGACACGATGCCGATCACCGCTCCGGCGAACATGGAAGGCTGAACGCCGTCCGGATCATAAGTATTCGTAATCGCCGCAAATATGATCATTCCCGTCAAGGAGGCCATGCCCGCGAACACGGATTGGTTCGACATGCTGAGCGCAATACCCACCGCGAACACGTACGGGACGTATAGGAAAATCTGAGTCCCCGCCGCCAGAAGCATGTCGGGAACCTCGCTCATCCCGAACGAGTCCCATGGCAGCCTGGACAGCATGATAAAAATAGCGGCCGCGGGCAGCACCGTCATCGGCAGCATGAATGCCCGGCCTAGCCTTTGCAGATAGCCCACACCGAACATGAGCCCGACCCCCTCCTTTCTCTCGATGGTACGTCTATGATTCGATAAAACCGGAACGCGCCTGCCCGATGTCTAGATTCGAGAGCGCTTCCTTTTTGGGATTGCGCCAAGGATGCAGCCGGATTGGCTGATCTTCGATAATAGTCATAAACTATTAACGGGGACTCGCGCGAAGAAACGCGGCGCCCTCCCCTTAACCGGCGGTGAGCGGCCGCGTTTCCGTCGTTTCGCGCAAAGCTTATTTGCCGTTAGGCAGCAGGATCGAGTCTTCTACCTTGATGCAGCGGTCCATGATCACTTGAAGGCCGCCTTGCTCCGCGATGGAAGCCGCTTCGTCATTCGCGATGCCGAGCTGCAGCCAGAGCACTTTCGCTCCGATCTCGACCGCGTCCGCGGCAATCGGCGGGGTGTGCTCGGGCCGGCGGAAGACGTTCACGATGTCGACTTTGTCCGGAATGTCCTGCAGCCTGGCATAGCACTTCTCGCCGAGAATGCTCGCCGCGTTCGGATTGACCGGAATGATCCGGTATCCCTTCTGCTGCATGGCCTGCGACACCATGTGCGACACCTTGGAGGGGTCGTCGGACAAGCCGACGACTGCAATGTTGTTCGACTGCTGAAGAATGCCCTTGATCTCATCCCGGGAAGGATTCGAGAATGCCATCCTCTTCAACCTCCTTAAGGTCATAGTTGGTTCGGATCGATTTATTTTACCCATTCCACTTTCGCGCCAAGCGACGACAGGTGATCGAAGAAATTCGGGTAAGACTTCGCGACGTGGTGGGCTTCCTTGATGCGGATCGGCTGTTTCGAGCGAAGGCCGACGATCGTCAGCGCCATGATGACCCGGTGATCGAAGTGGGCATCGATCTCGACGCCGCCCTCGACCCCTTCCGGACGACCGTGTACGATGATTTCGTCCCGTTTCTCTTCCACGTTGGCGCCGGCTTTGCGGAGCTCAGCCAGGTAATCCGTAATGCGGTCGCATTCCTTATAGCGCAAGTTCTCGACGTTATAGAAACGGGAGGTTCCTTCCGCGAAGACGGCCGCCGCGACCATCGCGAGCACGCCGTCCGTGAACTCGTCGCCGTCGAATTCACCCGCCGCGAGCTTGCCGTTCCCTTGAACATGAACGATTGCGTTCTCGTGAGTCAGCTTCACGTTCATGGCGCGAAGCACGTCGACGACGGCTCGTTCGCCTTGCTTGCTGTTCTCGTACAGCCGATGAACGGTCACGTCCGATTCGGTTACCGCGGCAGCGGCAAGAATGGCGGCCGAGCCCGGATAATCGCCTTGAACGGTATACGTCTGGGCCAGGTACTTCTGACGGCCCGGAACCTTGTAACGCATCAGGTCGTCGGAAGCCTCGACGACGATTCCCGCTTGGCGCATGACCTCGAGAGTCTGGCCGATCACGACCTTCGATTTCAGGTCGTTCAGCACCTCGATCTCGCTGTCCTCGTCCAGCAGCGGAGCCAGGAACAGCAATGAACTCAAGAATTGCGAGCTGACGCTGCCCGATACCTGAATCTTGCCGCCGCGAGGCTTGCCGCCGCGAATCGTAATCGGAAGGCGGCCGTTGTTGTGGTCCACCTCGACTCCCATGCTCTGGAGCGCGGCGATCAAGTCGTCGTGCGGTCGCTTGCCGAGCGACTGCGGATACGTGTTCACGAAGGTGACCTCGGGCAGGAACGACGCAATGGACATCAGGAATCGAAGCACGGCGCCCGCATTGCCTACGTTGAGCTGCTTGGCCGGAAAAGGATGACGGCCGAAGCCCGTAATAACGATCTTCTCTTCATCCTCTTCGATGATCGCGCCCAGATCTCGAATACAACGGCGAATCGCGTCGCTGTCTTCGCTGTGAGCCGGATAGAGGATGGTGCTCGTGCCTTCCGCAAGCGCGGCCACGAGCAAGTAGCGGGTCGTGTAATTTTTCGAAGACAATGCCTGAATTTCGCCTTGCAGCTTGCCTGTTGGAGTAACGATCATGTCCATTGCTGTTAACGCTCCTTATAAAATATATATAGGGGTGAGGATTAGCTTCAACCTTTAGCCGCCTTGCCGATTCCGAAGCCGATGGCGAACGCCAGCCAGCCGCCCAAGTAGGTCGCCGCCGCGTACTTCGCCAACGCTGCATAACGTTTCTCTGTTCTCATCGTAGCCTTCTGCACGTTCAGTGTCGAGTAGGTTGTCAGACCGCCCATCACTCCCGGCCCTAATAGGGCATACAGCTCGGGCTGCCTCGCCTTCCATTCCATCCCAGCCAATACTCCTATCAGAAGGGATCCGGTCAGATTAACCGTCAGCGTAGCCGCGTACGGTTTCGCCTTGAGGGCCGCCGCCCACTTGCCCGTTCCGTAACGCAGCAGCGCTCCCGCGCTTCCTCCGAGCCCCGCCAGGCCAAGCGCTTCCCACGCATTCATCGATTCGCTCGCCTCCCTGCGGAGAGTCCGGCGGAGGCGAGCATCGCTCCGCCCAATCCGCTGGCGAGCAGATAGACGGCGGCGAATCCGTACGCTTCGTTGCGACAGAGCTCCCATAACTGGGCGTTGAACGCGCTGAACGTCGTGAAGGCGCCCAAGAATCCGGTGCCGAGCGCCTCGCGCCACCACGGGGCGATGCTTCTGCGCGCGCACCAACCGAACAGAGCGCCGAGCAGGAACGATCCGACCAGATTGATTCCCATCGTCGCATAAGGAAACGCGGCTCCGCCCCCATCCGGAATCCATAGCGCGATACCGTAGCGCGAAGCGGCTCCGAGGAATCCGAAGACGGCAATCAGCAGCCATTCGTTCACTGTCGTCCCGCCTCTCTCTTCGCCTCATATTTGACAGTGCTGTCGGCGTTTCTTATGATTATTCCAGAATGCAGACCAAAGGAGTGTAACTTGCTATGAGTTCATACGATACGACGACGGTAGAACAACTGAAAGCCCGCCTCGATGCCGGCGAGAAGCTTCATCTCATCGACGTCCGCGAAGACGATGAAGTCGCTTACGGAATGATCGATGGAGCCGTGCATATTCCGATGGGACAAATCCCCGAGCGTCTTGCCGACATCCCCAAGGACGAAGAAGTGATCTTCATCTGCCGCAGCGGCAACCGCAGCGGAAGAGTGTGCGAGTACTTGGCCGCCCAAGGATTCGGCAAGACGGTAAACATGCTCGGCGGCATGCTCGCTTGGGATAATCTATAAGATCCACCGGACAAGCATATTCGCGATCTGCTCGGGGCTTTTGCGGGAGGTATCGATCGCGGCATGAGCGAAGTCGTAAGCATGCTTGCGAGTCGCCAGCAGCGAATCGATTCTCTCTTCCGCGTCTCCCGCGAGCAACGGACGGGTTCCGGCCGCTCCTGCCGCCGTAACGCGCTCCAGCAAGCTTTGACGGCTTGCCGTCAGAGACACGACCCAACCGCCGGCGAGCATTCGGCGACGGTTCTCTTCGCGAAGCACCGCTCCTCCTCCGGTGGCGACGATCTGACGGTCCCCCGCGAGGATGTCCTCCAGCACCCGGCTCTCTCGATCGCGAAATCCGGCTTCTCCTTCGTCGGCGAAAATATCGGGAATTTTCTTACCCGCAATTCTTACAATCTCCTCATCGGTATCCAGGCGAGGCCACCCGAGCTTCTCCGACAGCAATCGGCTGACAGTCGACTTCCCGGTCCCCATGAATCCTACGATAATGATGTTTTTTCTCTTCAAGAGACCGCTCAACGTTCGCTTCCCCATTTCCTTTCATACGCTTCAATTATAATAGCACATCGCATTGCTGGTATAAATGCAGCCGTATCTCCGTAAGGTGGTAACAGAACCTCTCCCGAAGTAGGTGATGGACAAGATGGAGACGCCTCTCGCCGGCTCCCCCGATCGAATCGCCGGTCCTCTTCCGCTCACGCTTAGACGCCTGCTCGACCCTTCGTATCCTCTTTGCAGGGAGGACCTTGTTTGGGCGCTGGACTACATTAAAAGAAAAGTGGCCGAAGGAGCGCCCGAATGGTCGGGGCTCGATCGGCCACGGCTGCTTGCGCTTTTCGCTGCCTACGCCGGAGTGGCGACGCATTTGCTGAACCGGCAAAGCTTATGCAGCGAGGACGCGGAGCATCTGCGCGCCCTGCTTCGGGACACGCTCCCCTGAATTAGGCTTCCATCCAGTTGTGGTGGAACGTGCCTTCTTTATCCAGGCGCTTGAACGTATGGGCGCCGAAGTAGTCGCGCTGAGCTTGCAGCAGGTTAGCCGGCAGGCGCTCGGAACGATAGCTGTCGTAGTAAGCCAGCGCGCTCGCGAACGATGGAACCGGAATGCCGTAGCGTACCGCCGTTGCGACGACGTCGCGCCATGCGTCTTGATAGGATTCGACAACGCCCTTGAAGTACTCGTCCAGCAGCAGGTTGCGCAGGCCCGGGTCGCGGTCGTAGGCGTCCTTGATGTTCTGCAGGAAGCGGGCGCGGATGATGCAGCCGCCGCGGAAGATCATCGCGATGTTGCCGTATTGCAGGTTCCAGTTGTATTCGTCGGAAGCGGCACGCATCTGCGCGAAGCCTTGCGCGTAAGAGCAAATCTTGCTCGCGAACAGCGCCTTGCGAACCTTCTCGATGAACTCGGCCTTGTCGCCCGTGAACGCGGAAGTTTTCGGTCCCTTCAGCACCTTGCTGGCCGCAACGCGCTCTTCCTTCATCGCGGACAGGAAGCGGGAGAAGACGGATTCCGTGATGATGGACAGAGGAACGCCCAGGTCCAGCGCGCTTTGGCTCGTCCACTTGCCCGTGCCCTTCTGGCCAGCGGAATCGAGGATAACGTCGACCATCGCCTTGCCCGTCTCCGGATCCTTCTTGGAGAAGATGTCCGTCGTGATCTCGATCAGATAGCTGTCGAGCTCGCCCTTGTTCCATTCGCCGAAGATCTCATGAAGCTCGTCCGTCGAAACGCCCAGAACGTCCTTCATCAACTGGTAGGCTTCGCAGATCAGCTGCATGTCGCCGTACTCGATGCCGTTGTGGACCATCTTGACGTAATGTCCGGCGCCGTCCGGACCGATGTACGTACAGCAAGGGTCGCCGTTCACCTTAGCGGAGATGCCCGTCAGAATCGGCTCGACGAGCTTATACGCTTCTTCCGGGCCGCCCGGCATGATCGAAGGTCCCTTAAGAGCTCCTTCTTCGCCGCCGGATACGCCGGTTCCGATGAAGTTGAAGCCCTGCTCCGTCAGCTCGCGGCTGCGGCGCTGGGTATCCGGGAAGTACGCGTTGCCACCGTCGATGATGATATCGCCCTTGTCCAGGTGCGGAATCAGCGATTGAATCGTCGCGTCCGTTCCGGCGCCGGCTTGGACCATGATCAGAATCTTGCGCGGCACTTCGAGCGATTGAACGAATTCCTCGACGGAATAAGTCGGAACCAGGTTCTTGCCCTTGCCTTCCGTGTTGATCAGATCGTCCGTCTTATCGCGGGAACGGTTGTACACGGCCACCGTGTAACCGCGGCTTTCAATGTTCAAGGCAAGGTTGCGTCCCATAACGGCCATGCCGACTACACCAATGTTTGCTTTTGCCATTTTTCGCTTCATCCTTTGGAACGATTTTTTTACAATATGCCTATTGTACTCTATTTTGACAACATAAGAAAACCTTCTTTTTCGATAAGCGCGCGCGCCGAATGCCGTCAAACCGCGACAAAAATCCGGAAGCGCTTCCTTTCTTATTCCCCCGCCCGCCTGGCTTTAGACGGTCCATCTGTCGAAACCGACCGCCTTCAGAAATGCCTTGGCGAGAGCGACATGTCCGATCATGCTCGGATGAACGCGGTCCCATGCGATCGTAGCCGGATAGATGTGCTCCAACAAACGATCGAACTCCGCTTGAGTGTCCACGAACGCCGTTCCCTGCTTTTCCGCAACCCGCTTGACGGCTTCTCCGTACAAATCCATCGTCGCTCTCATCGCGTCGGACTTGTTCGGCTCCAAATAGAATGGCGTCATCAGGACGATCCCATTGATCCCTTGCTTCTTCGTACGGACGACAAGCTCATCCAGCTTCCTCTCGTACTCATCCAAATAAACATGGGATTCCGTTATGTAAGGCTGGTCGAATTGTCTCCAAACGTCGTTCGTGCCGATCATCACCGACAACCAGTCCGGCTTCTGTTCCAGCACATCCGTCTCCCAGCGCTTTTCCAGATCCCTTACCGTGTTGCCGCTGATCCCCATGTTGACCACCCGAATCCCCAGCTCCGGGTACCCGGATTGAAGCAGTCCGTCGACGACGGATACGTAGCCTCTCCCATAGGGATTGAACAGCCCTTCCCCGACTGGCCTCGCCCGTTCGCAATCCGTGATGGAGTCTCCGATAAACAACAGCTTTTCCCGTTGCCCAAGTCTCATCTCCAGCTCTCCCCTTTCTGATCTTGACAGCTTACATTATAGCGAAAACGCTTTTGACTTCAATAGCGTGTCGTTATGCGTTTGCTCTTCTGCTTGTCTGGATGGTTGCTCTCCAAAATCGGCGCTCTCCTCGCACTATCCCCTTCGCTCAGCATACCGCATTGAACGGCCGCCGCTCGCTATCCCTTTCACTCAGCAAAAATAACGGAGGATTCAAGTCGGATTTTCACCAAAAAGCAATTGAAATGGGAACAAATGTTTGCTATAATCAAAACAAGAACATCAGTTCCTATTTTGTGGGAGGAGATTCGATTGACCGCTCTCGCCTTCAACTCGCTCTGCAGCGATTACTCCACGGAGGAAGCCTGCATTCAAGCTCTTTTTCAAGCGCGTTGGCCGAATGGATTTCGTTGCCCGGCTTGCGGTCATTCCAACTTCTATACGGTTTCTTCCCGAAGATTGCCCCTCTACCAATGCGCTTCTCCGTATTGCCGCCATCAGACCTCCATCACCGCCGGCACTATCATGGAAGGAAGCCGAACTCCGCTGACTTTGTGGTTTCGCGCCTTATTTTTGCTTAGCCAAATATCCGGGATCAGCTCGTTTGCCCTTTCTAATATTTTGAAAATAACCTACAAAACCGCCTGGCTCATCACCCACAAGATCCGGCATGCCATGAAGCGCGAAGAAGCCGATTATCCGTTGACCGGCAATATCCGGGTGGAGACGTTCTATTACGGATCTCCTTTATACTCCGATGCCAGGCAGCCCTTATTGTTGGGAGGAGCGGAAGACGAATGCGGCGACCCGATTCAAATCAAGATTCATCAACCCAACCCCGATCATGTAGAGCTGCGCTACCTTTCCATCCATAAGCACGAGATTAATTCCTTTATTGAGGAGCACACGAACGGAAAATCAGTCGTCATAAAAAATCCCTACGCAATGAAGAATAGCGGCTTTAACCGAATTCAAAGGCACGTCACTTCATGGCTTAACGACACTTTCCGCGGGATTGGTCCTAAGCATCTTCAGGCGTATCTGCACGAATACTGCTTTCGCTGGAACAAGCAAGGTTTATGCCTTCGCGACGTCTTCTCAAGAGCTCTTGCGGCCTGCGCATCCACTCCGGTTCTTATTTACAGGGAACTCACTCGTTTTCGGCCTGTTCTTCCAAGACCCTGGCATGCCTTCAGCAGCAAGTCCAAATGGCGCGGTTGGCATCTGACGAGGTGGGGTCATTAAATATGCGATCGGTACGTTAAGAGACAAAGGGAACCTCTAGATCAACGTTTTGTTCTCTAAGAAAATAGGGGGACGTTCTGGACGTTCTGGACGTTCTGGACGTTCTGGACGTTTGCTGAGCGAAGGGGATAGTGGACGGTGAGGGGATAAAAAAGAGGGGTCCCTTGGAGGAGAGAAAGCGGTTGCGATAATGAAGAAAGCGCCCCGAAGGGCGCCGAAGAAATTCGTATTCGATAACTTTGCCGATAACGGTTATAGCTCCAGTAGAAGCATTTCCTTGCGCATGCCTTCCAGTCGAAGCTTGCTGCTCTCGATCTCTTCGGCCTGGCCTTGCTGCAACGCCTCATGGAGAACAGCGAGCTCATAATCGATCTCAAGACGAAGAACTCCAGCCCGCAGCTCGGCTCTCTTCGACTTGAAAGCTTGAACCATATCTTCTACCGTAATTTGAGGACGCTTCTGAAAAATGATCCGATGTTCCATGCCTGACACCTCCACGAGACGAATAATTTCTCCAAACATGATGTTCTCGATCAATACCTGACGGTCGCGAAACCTCTTGACGACGGCATGGCCGCGGGAATCGTTGATCAGCTTCTCGATCCATTGCGCCAGCTTCTCATCCTTAACCACGTAGTCCCCGACCATCTTGTAGCGGTTGGAAGATCGTTGAAACCTGAGCTTGAGCAGCTTGCGTCCCGTTCGGACCGAAATCAGGAATTGATGGTCGCTCTCGTTCCAGTACAAGGAGTACCCTTCGGAAATCAGCTCTCGTATCAAATTCTGCAGCTGCCTGCGATCGAAACGAAGCTCCAGGTTGCAGTATTCCACCTCATGGCTTCGATTCACGGCCATCTCCCCCTCCTGCGGAAAGCGCATGGCTCGAGTTGTTGACCGAATGTTCAGAATATTTGTTCTTACCTTTATCTTATACTCCATCTTATGATCTGGCAACTTGGTTTCTTGACTATTTTCCAGTATAGTGAGGGAAAGCTTTTTTTAGAAAAATGGTTTGAGGTGATTCCATCGTGGCAAACGTCGCAACTACCCGCTTCGGCGGCTTTACGGATTCCGACTTCGATGCGATGTCGGTTCCCGGATTAGAAGGTCGAATGGAAGCCATTATTTCGCAGGTACGGCCGAAGCTTCATTCCATCGGCGAATCGCTTGCTCCCGTAATAGCCAAGCTGACAGGCGAAGAAGCGTTCGCCCATGTCGCCAAGCACGCGAGAAGATCGGTTAATCCTCCAGACGACACTTGGGTCGCTTGGTCGCCAAGCGCAAGAGGGTACAAGGCCTTCCCCCACTTCCAGATCGGGTTATGGTCCACTCATCTGTTCATGCAGTTCGCCATCATTTACGAATGCCCGAACAAAACCGCGTTCGCCGAGAAAGCCAGTAGAGAGCTGAACTCCATCCGCAAGTCGATCCCGCCTTCTTATATCTGGTCGAAGGATCACATGGTTCCGACCGGCTCGGTTCACGAGGAGCTGTCGGAAGAGGAGCTTGCCGAGCTGTTTCGCAGGCTGGGAAGCGTCAAAGCGGCCGAGCTGACGTGCGGCATTCACGTCCGCCGGGGTGACCCGCTGCTGAAGGACGGCGATGCGCTCCTGCGCAAAGCGGAGTCCGTCTTCGACACCTTGCTTCCGCTCTACCGAATGGCGCAAGCTTAAAGGATAAGCCCCCGGCCGCATACGCGGAACGGGGGCTTATTGCGTTAGGCGGCTGCGGAGCGAGTCGCCTCGATGCGTTGACGTTTGGACTTGCGGAAGAACAGCAGCTCATAGATACAAGGCACGATAACGAGCGTGAGCAGCGTCGCGACGACCAAGCCGCCGATAACGACGATAGCGAGGCTCTGGGAGACAATGCTGCCCGATTCCGAGGAGCCGAAGACGAGCGGGAGCATCGCGCATACCGTCGCGATAGCCGTCATCAGAATCGGACGCATGCGGGTGCCGGCCGCTTCCAGGAGCGCTTCGCGGATCGTCATCCGCTCTTCGTTCTGCTTCACTCGGTCGATGAGAACGATCGCGTTGGTAACGACGATACCGATCAGCATGACGACACCGAAGATGGCGGTAAAGTCCGGTGTAATTCCCGTTACGATCAGGCCAAGCACCGCTCCGATCGGCACGAACAGAATCGAAGCGAGAATCGCGATCGGCGCGCGGATCGTCTTGAACGTGAACACCATGATCAGGTACACGATTCCGATCGATACGATCATCATCATGAACAAGCTGGCGAAGTCCTCGGATTGGTCGGCGGAAGCGCCGCCGACGTTCAGCTTAACCCCTTCCGGTACCGTCAGCTTATCCATCTCCTTCGAGATGGTCGAACCGACGGTCGACAATTGGCTCGGTTCCACGGTCGCGGTAACGCGGATATACGTGTAGCCATCCTTATGGTAGAACTTGGTCGGCTTCTCTTCCTTCACCCACTTAGCCACGCTGGACACTTGCTTCGGCCCTTCGTCCGTCAGGACGCTCATGTTCTCGAGGTCCGCGGCGGAATTCAGCTTAAGAACAGGCTGCAACAGCACGCTAAGGGATTGACCTTCGGATTGAATGGACCCGATCGGAACCGGGTTCAGCATTCCTTGAAGCTGACCGGCGATATCGGAAGACTTCGCCGTAGCCGGATCGACTTCGAGCGTGTACACGGTCGTCTTCTCGTCTTGATTGCTCTCGACTTTAAGGACGTCCTCGATCGGCTTGATCTTGGCGATGACTTCGTCCGCGGCTGCAGCGAGGTCCTCCTCGTTGTTGCCGGTAATGTCGACGTACACCTGAGTCGAGCTTCCCCCTCCGAAGAAGGAGCTTGCCCCTACCGCCAATTCGGCTTCGGGATAGTTGCTCTTCTGCGAATTCACGGCTTCGATGATTTTCTCGGCGTCCGCGCCTTTCTCCATACTGATCATGTAGGTGACCAGAGTCGGCGAATTGACGCTTCCGTATTGGGCGCCGTCGGCGCTGTTCCCCATATCCATGCTGACCCATTCCTGGCCTTCTTGCTCGAGCAGGAACGCTTCCAGCTTCTTGCCGTTCTCGAACACCTCGTCGACCGGAGTATCCGGCTTGTATTCGAGCGTAACGTTCAAGCTCGTTGCGCTCGAGTTGTCGATCGCGCCTTTCGGCATGCTGAAGTAGGTGCCGACGGAACCGACGAGCAAAACGAGAGCGATCAGCAGCGGCACCCACTTATGCCGCAGATTCCAGTTCAGGAACTTCACGAAGCGTTCGGACGGCTTGTGTTCCTTGATGCGCGAGCCCTTCAGCACCCCGGAGCTCATCAGCGGAATGACCGTAAGAGCGACGATCAGAGATGACAAGAGAGAGTACGTTACGGTCAACGCGAACGGCAGCAAGAAATCTTGAAGCGAGCCGCGAAGCAGTCCCATCGGCAGGAAGACCGCGACGGTCGTCAGCGTGGAAGCCGTAATCGCTCGGGATACCTCGCGAGTGGCGTCGATGATCAGACCGACGGAGAACGTTTCCTTCTGAAGCCGGCGGAAGATGTTCTCGATGACGACGATGCTGTCGTCCACCAGACGTCCGACCGCGACGGCTACCCCGCCAAGGGTCAGGATGTTCAAAGAGATTCCGGACAGGTCCAGCAGATACAGCGTCAAGCCGAGCGACAACGGAATCGAGACGATCGTGACGAGCGTGGCTCGAACGTTGCGCATGAACAACAGGATGACCAGAGTTGCGAACAACGCGCCCATCAACACTTCTCTCATCATGCTGTTAACGGAATGAACGATCTCGTCCGAGGTGTTCATGAGCATTTTCAGAGAAGCCTGCTTGTTGTCCCGGTTCCACTCGTCGATGACCTTCTGGACGTCCTTGCCCACGCTCACGGCATTGGCGTTCGCCGCCTTGGAGATGACGACGCTCAGGGCATCCTTGCCGTCGATTCGGGCGATGCTCTCTTTATCGTTAACCAACGTAACCTCGGCCACATCGCCTAAAGTCACTCCGGCCGCGACCGGCAGCTTCTTCATCGTCTCGACATCCGACAGGCTGGAAGCTACGCCGAGATTGACGATCGTCCCGTCCAGCGTCGTCTGTCCGACCGAAGAGGATTCGCTGCGCCCTTGAAGCACTCCGTAGAGAGCCTGAAGCGGCACGCCCTTCTCCGCCAGCTTAACCGTATCCGGAACGACATGCACGGACGGCTGGGACTTGCCGGAAAGCTGCACGGCGCCCGCGCCGTCGATCGAACGGAATCGATCCACTACCTGCTGCTCGATCTTCTCCTTGTCCGCGTTGCCGACGCCGTCGGCGAACGTCAAGGATACGAACGAGATCGGGATCATCGAGGTATTAAACTGAACGACGTACGGCGGAGAAGCTCTCTCCGGCAGCGGAACGGCGTTGACCGCCTTCTCCACTTCCGTTTTGGCGTCCTTCATGTTCGTCTTCGAATCGAAGTTCAGATTGATCTGCGAGAAATTCTCTCCCGAATTCGAGAACATTCCCGTTTTGCCTTTAATGCCCGCCAGAGCTTGTTCTAACGGGTTGGTCACCTGGCTCTCCATCGTGGCGGCGTCATAGCCTTGACCGATGACGCTAACCGTTACCTGAGGGTTGTCCGCCTCCGGCATCAATTCCATCGGCAGCTTGAAGTAGCTCATGACCCCAAGCCCAAGCGTCATGACGACGAGAATAATAATCGCCGCCTTATTGCGGAACGCTCCTTGAATAATCGATTTCACCTTCCGATTTCCCCTTCCACTCCGTGTTCTTTTTTTTGTCATCCTTATCATAAGGGGGAGTCTTCCAAGTGAAAAACGTCTCCGGACCGGACTTCAACCTAGACTCAAGGCTGAGATGAAGTCGGACCGGAGACGTCCCGTAAATGATATTCGATTATCCTTGTACCTGCGTCTGGGCGCGATCCGCGCTTCGAAACCTGGCCAACAGGCCGAGCGCGGCCAGCGATAGAGCGCCCGAGAGCACGAACGGCAGCCATTCGGTCACGTCGAGCAGTGCCGTGCCGAGCAGAGGGCCGACGATCCGTCCCAGGCTGTCCATCGAGGAGCTCAGCCCGGAGGCGACTCCTTGCTCGACCTTCGTTTTCTGAGTGATCAACGAAGTAACGCACGGGCGAATCAAAGAGTTGCCGATTCCGAAAATACATAGGAAAACGGTAGCCATCGCCCAATCGTTGGCGGTCAGCAGCAGGAAGAACCCGGCGGCCGAGATGACGAGCCCGGCGGCGATATAGAGGCTCTCCTGCCCTTTCTTGACCCGGCGTCGGACGACTCCTCCTTGAACGAGGGCTCCGGCCAAGCCGCAGAAGAAGAACATCATTCCCACTTGGCGCGGGGTAACGTCGAAGCGGCTCATGCCGTAGAGCTGCATCGTCGACTCCAGAATGGCAAGCGAGAACGTAACGAAGAACGCTAACACGTACAGATTCTTAAGCGGCCCTTGGAACGCGGTCCAACGCGATGCCTTGGGCATGCCGCGGATCGCCGCCCGTCTCTCCGGAGGAAGAGATTCCGTCAGCTTCGCCCATGCGGCAAGGAAAGTAAGAAAGGCGAGTCCGGATGCGGCGTAGAACGGAGCCGACAGCGAGATCTCGCTAAGCACTCCTCCCACGAAGGGGCCGAAGGTAAAGCCGAGGCCGATGCTCATTCCCACGACGGCCATTCCCTTGGTCCGCTCCTCCGCCGTCGTAATATCCGCGACATAAGCGACGATGCAGGCGGTGACGGCCCCCGAGAACAAGCCTCCGAGAAGACGGGAAACGTACATGAGAACGAGATTGTCCCCGGCTAAGCCGAATAGAAGAAAGCTGATGCAGAAGCCGAGAATGCCGATCATGATGACCGGCCTGCGCCCGACTCGGCCAGACACGCTACCCCATACCGGGGATAAAAGGAACGACACAAGCGAGTAAAGCGCTAACATCAATCCCGTATGCCAATTCGCCGATTCGGGGTCGATGTCGGATACCGCTTGAGGCAAAACGGGAATGATGATTCCGAAGCCGATAAAGGTCGTGATCAACATGAGGGATACGATCGCGAGTTTGCTGCGCAAAAAGATTCTCTCCTTATTGTAGGCCAGTTAACATTGTATTCAATAAAATATGGTAGCATAATCATTAGCCTGTTCCAAATGGGATGTCGAATAAATCCGAAAAGCTCTATCGCGACTTGTTGCATTCCCCCCTATTTTTGCTATACTCATGCTTGTTGTTCAGTTTACCGTATGTTACGGCATGGAAAGGTAGGAGCTATCCTTGAATCATTCCCGCACTCCCTTATTCGACGCCCTGCGTCGCCATGCGGAGCATAATCCGATACAATTCCACATCCCCGGCCATAAGAAAGGCTCAGGCATGGATCCGGAGTTCCGCGAATTCGTTGGTCAGAACGTGCTCGATGTCGATCTCATCAACATCGCCCCGCTCGACGACCTCCACCAGCCGGTCAGCGTCATCCTGGAGGCTCAGCAGCTGGCAGCCGATGCGTTCGGAGCGGACGCTACCTTCTTCTCCGTTCAAGGAACGAGCACCGCGATCATGACGATGATCATGAGCGTGTGCGGCCAAGGCGACAAAATCATCGTCCCCCGCAACGTTCACAAATCGGTTCTGTCCGCGATCATTTTCTCGGGGGCTCGCCCGGTGTTTCTATCGCCTGTCCGTGACCGTAATCTCGGCATCGACCACGGCATTACGACCCGTTCGGTGCGCCGGGCGCTCGAACGCCATCCGGATGCGGCTGCCGTACTCGTCATTAACCCGACCTATTACGGAGTCTGCGCGAACCTGAAGGAGATCGTCGATCTCGTGCACGAATACGACATTCCCGTGCTCGTGGACGAAGCGCACGGCGCTCTCATTCACTTCTCCGACGAGCTCCCCTTGTCGGCCATGCAAGCGGGTGCCGACATGGCGGCGACGAGCGTGCATAAGCTGGGAGGATCGATGACTCAGAGCTCCATCCTGAATATCCGCTCCGGTCTCGTCAACATCCAGCGCGCCCAGACGATCTTCAGCATGCTGACGTCGACGTCGACGTCCTACCCGCTGCTCGCGTCGCTCGATACCGCCCGCAGGCAGCTGGCGCTGCACGGCAGGGAGCTCGCCGGCCGCGCGGTCGCGTTGGCGCAGCAAGCCCGAGCGGCCATCAACAAGATCGAAGGCTTGTACTGCTTCGGCGAAGATCTGCTTGGGGACGAAGCTACCTTCGACTACGACCCGACGAAGGTCACCGTTCACATCCGTCACCTCGGCATGACCGGCTACGATGCCGAGAACTGGCTGCGGGAAAAGTTCAATATCGAGGTCGAGATGAGCGATATGTACAACATCCTCTGCCTCATCACGCCGGGAGACAACGAAGAGACGATCGGCATTCTGGTGGATGCGCTCGCCCGCATGGCAGACGAGTTCCTTCATACCCGCGAAGTGAAGGAGCTGATCGTCCGGATTCCGGAGATCCCGCACCTTTCCCTCACTCCGAGGGACGCCTTTTACGGCGAGACGGAGATCCTTCCGCTCACCGAATCGGCCGGCCGGATCATCGCCGAGTTCATCTACGTGTATCCGCCGGGCATTCCGATCCTTCTGCCGGGGGAAGTCATCTCGCAGGATAATATCGATTACATCGTCGAACACCTCGAAGTCGGCCTGCCCGTCAAAGGACCGGAAGACCGAAGCGTCCGCAACATCAAAGTCATCGTCGAAGAGACCGCTATTTCGTAGCGGTCTTTTTTATGGATTTTGCAGCTATAAGGAAACGATTGCCAGCCGCGGCATGCTGGTGCTATCATTTGGTTTAGGGGGTGCAGCCGATGAGTCAAAGCGCATTCATCAAGCTTGTACAAGGATCCGCCGCTTCCTCGGTAACCGTCGAAGATATCAAGGCAAGCCTGCGGCATTACCGGGAGCAAACCGAATTGACCGGCCGTCAGCTCGGCTGGAATTACGCGGAAGCAGCGTTCCCCTACACCTTCGAGAGCAGAGCGGGAGAAGAAGATCGCTGGTTCTACCTGAAGGGCAACAATCCGAAATACCGGTTTATCCTGTTCGGAACGGCCTCCCCGCCGGAAGAAGCGGGCGCGGAAGAGCCGTCTTGCATCCAAGTCGTTCTGCCGGCGGAAGCCACGCATGGGGACAAGTCCAAAGCGAACGAATACTGCAAGTGGATCGGCAAACAGCTTCAAGCGGAAGTCAAGCTGTTCAACGGACGCACGATTTATTACAACCCGCGCAAAGGCTAGATCGAAACGCACGAAGGGCTGACCTCGTCCATCCGGACGCCGATCAGCCCTTCGAATGCTTATAAGGATAAGACGAGCGAATCAGCCCTCTTCTTGAGCGACCAATTCCTCGTAAACCTTCATTACGCGTTCCCATTCCTCGTCGCTCTCGATGTTCACGAGAACCTCGTCTTCCCCGTCTTCTTCTATGCGGAAGATAACGCCGTCATCTTCCGGATCGTTGCGGTCGAGGAGGACCGCATACGCTTGATCGCCAGTCTCGAAAGTATACACAAGCACCATCTCATGTTCGTTGCCGTCTTCGTCCGTTACGATAAATACGGCTTCTTCGTCGTGATCGTGGTTGCAGTTTTCGTCATGAACATGATCGCTCATGGTGAAACCCCCGTTCAGTCAATTGAATTTACCTACCTTGGTATCCTAACATTTCCTTGCTTACCGGTCAAACGAAAGCGCCCTTCTCCGCTCGAGAAAGGCGCCTAACGATCGTCACTTGGATATAACGGTCTTCTCCGATACGACCTGCATCGTCGAACCGTCCGTCGGCTTCATCCAGAAGCGAACGGTATACTTGCCCGTGTATTTGAATTCGTAGGAGAATTTCTTGGAGGTGAACCAGAAGCTGTCCTTATCCGACGGGAAGTTGGCATCGCCGCTGCTGAGGCCGTCGATCCAGGTGCTGTCCCCGTAAGGGTCGGTTATCGTTATCTTGAAGCTGGAGATGCTTGTCTGCAGATTGTCGATCTGCGCATACACCTGAAATTCTTGAGTCTTCTGCTTCGCGACCGTTCCGAACGAGGTGGAGCCGGACATCAGGAACATGTGCACGTTCGGCTTATAAATAGAAACCTTCTTGGCGCTGTCATCCCAGAACACCATGCCCTGCACCAAGTCCCCCAGCGCCCCCGCGGAGACATAGGCGTCCTTGCCGATCAGGGTGGCATCGATATCGGAAACGTCTTGTTTATTAAAGATCACTTTGACTTTCTGACCCAGGGTATCCGCGAACACGCCCGTGCCGAACGACAAGGTCAGCACCGCGGTCAAGATTAGAAGCTTGCGGAATTTCATCCGTCATTCCCTCCGTCATCCAATTCCTTGCATGCAATTGGTTATACCGATCGCAAAGGGAAAAGTTGCGGAGAAAATTTAAAAAAATTTTAACCTTTCGCTAGCGCAGCGAAAGCGGAGGAAGGCCTTGCCGCCGGCGGCAGCGTAAGGACGCACGGAACCCCGTTGCCGACCGCTCCCGGCTTCGACATCCTCTCCAAGTAATCCAACCCTCGGTGACAGGGCGTTTTGCATGCGGCGCATGCGTCGGAAGTCACCACTTTCATTTGCGGCCGCTGGCTGTCCGCGGAGCTGCTTTTTTTCTTGACCGTTTTTTTGCCGGCTGGCTTGTTCATTTCGCATTCCCCTTAAGTTGAACGAATCGTATCTTCAACAAGGTATGCGGCTATACTTCCGGTGGTGCTCCGGCTACCATCAAGGGACGGGACTTTCGATTCCGCGGGAAAGCTTTTGCATCGATACAAATTATGGTACATTTATGAGGAATCATGTCGGATATTAACCAGTGCGTCTTATCGTAACCGGGAGGCTGCAGATGGACATTCAGATGATCGGGACAGGCAGCGCATTCGCCAAAGCCTACTACAACAATAACGCCCTGCTCCATTGCGATAGCCAAACCTTGCTGATCGATTGCGGCTTGACCGCTCCGACGGCGCTTCACCAAATGGGAATTCCGCTCAATCGGATCCATGGCATCCTGATCTCCCATATTCACGCGGACCATATCGGGGGTCTTGAGGAGCTAGCCTTCCAATATCTCTATAAATATAAGATCAAAGTCCCTCTCTTCATCGCCGAGGATTTGGCGGAGCCGCTGTGGAACAACTCGTTGCGCGGAGGACTCGAGCAAGAGGATTTCCGTCAGCTCTCCGACTATTTCGAAGTGCGCCCTCTTGCTCCGGGCGTGCCGCAGGAGATCTTCCCCGGCCTCAAGATCGAATTGATGCAAACCGATCACGTGCCGAACAAGAAGAGCTACTCCATGCTGTTCAACGATTCGTTCTTCTATTCCGCCGATATCGTCTTCAGCCCCAAGCTGCTCGAGCACCTCGTTCGGGAGAGAGGCGTCCGGACTTTATTCCACGATTGCCAGCTGCACGAGCCGGGACTCGTCCATGCCTCGCTCTCCGAGCTGTTGACGCTGCCCGACGATATTCAATCCCGTATCCGGCTCATGCATTACGGGGACGATCGCAGCGAATTCGAAGGCCGAACCGGCCGGATGAGCTTCGTGGAGCAGCACCGAATCTATTCGGTGTAACCTCATTAAGATAGCCCTCTCCGCAAAACGGGTTTATAATGAGGAAAGGTGTCTGGAAAGGTGTTGAAGCCTCTTGGTCGCGACTTACGTTATCGCCGGCATTATCGCCGTATTGCTGATCGTAAGCATTATCTGGGTAACCGGGAAAGCCTATTCCCGCAAATGGGAAGAGTAAACGAACAAGCTCCGCAGCCGGCCGATTAGCCGAGCTGCGGAGCTTGTTCGTTTATTAGCCGACTGTCGGCTACCATCTGCCGGAGAAGGAAGGAGCATCCGTTACGGCGGAGGATCTCGAGTAGACGTCGCCGATAACGCTTTGAGAGCGGTTCCCGTATACGCTGGCCATAACGTTCCTGTCATCCGGAATGACGAACCGTTGCTGGCAGGCGCTAAGTCCGCCTAACGAAGCGAGCGCGAGCGTGACGAGAATGATTTTACGGCCGTGGCTGCCTTTACGCATCTGCATGAATTGGCGCTCCTTGGACAAGTTGGAATACAGCACCATGTTGCCCTCGAAGCGCTTCTCTTATTCGTTTTTCGACTGGAATTAAAGCGCCTTCAATTCTTGCCGTCCTCCTCCCATTCCCGCTTCCATTCCCATGTGAACCGCTTGTCGTATTCCGTAGTGTCCTTGCGCACGAGATTCGTTACCGCCGCCAGAACGAAGCCGATCAAGCCGAACAATCCGATCAGCCAGATCAGCAGATACACCGGTTCTTCCATACTCGCCGCCTCCCGGTTCCTGTCGTAGTTCATATGTACGCATCCCGTTTGCCATTCATCCCTCTTCGCAACAGGTTCGGGCATAATAAATTTGGCGTTTATTGTGCAAAAAAAGAAAGGTGCAAACCCGTTGACTTCGAGCGCTCGGCTTGGTATTATTCTATTTGTCCTTACGAGACGCGATCTGGTAGCTCAGCTGGGAGAGCACTACCTTGACAGGGTAGGGGTCACAGGTTCGATCCCTGTCCAGATCACCATCCTTTAAACTACGCGGGCCCTTGAATACAAGGGCTCTTATTTTTTTGTCCGGAGACGGTTTAGTTCTCGCTCACTTGACCCACAATGGTTGTTGAAGGAGTGAGAACAACATGAAACCTAAGAACAACAACTTTCTGAAGCGACCTTTGCTGACGGCCGCCTTCGCGCTCGCGCTGCCCGGCATCGCTTTACTAACCGCCGCACCTGCCGCTTCCGCAGCCGACCCGACGGCTCCGCCCGCCTCGCTCCACGAGCATCGCGCTCCGCTTGATCTCGAAGTGTTCGGGGCGATGCAATCGGACGGGAACGCCCCGCTGCTTAAGCTGCTTAAGCTTGACGAGTCGACCTTGCGCTCCCGCCTCAGCGCCGGCGAATCGCTCGCCGATATCGCGAAGTCCCAAGGCGTATCGAAGCAGAAGGTCATCGACCTGCTCGTCAAGATGCAGAAAGAACGCATAACGGAAGCGGTCAAAGCCGGCCGTCTCACCGACGAGCAGGCCAAAAAAATCAACGAGCGCCTCGTGGAGCACACGACGCGGCTTGTGGAAGGCAACGGCAACGCCTGGCACCGGCACGGCGGGAACGGGCACCACCGCTCGAAGCGTTTGGACGAAACCGCCCAGGTGCTCGGAATCAGCTCGGACGTCTTGCTTCAAGAGCTGAAGAACGGCAAGACGATCGCTCAGATCGGCAAGGAGAAAGGAATCTCCGAGGATGCCCTCGTCTCCAAGCTGCTCGAGAAGGAAAAAGCGCGAATTCAAGAGCGGATCCACCGTGTATGGAGCAAAGCCAACCAAGCCAAGGATACGACTCCAGCCCCACAAAAGTAATTCAACTATTTTACGAGAAGTCCTTTACTTCTTCCGCGGTTGCCGCTATAATAGATCAAGTCGCGACATTACTTGATCTGGTAGCTCAGCTGGGAGAGCACTACCTTGACAGGGTAGGGGTCACAGGTTCGATCCCTGTCCAGATCACCATCTTATACAAGCCAGAGAGCCTCGGAGAGATCCGAAGGCTCTTTTTGTTTTTCCGGCACGCCTGCAACCTTCTCCCCTATCCCTGCGTCTGAATCGATACCAGCTGGCAACAAACCCAAAACCACCTACAGGGAGGATTTCATGATGCCATCCAAGCCGAAGAAGACGATCGCCTTTGCCGCCGCCGCCCTCTCCTGCGTCCTGCTGAGCGGGTCCGCATTCGCCTTTAGCGACATATCGCCGAAAGATCCGGGCTACAAGTCCATCCAAGACCTGCGCGACCGGGGAATCGTCCAAGGCGTCGGCAACAACGCCTTCAAGCCCCAAGCTCCGGTGGACGGAGCGACGGCCCTTACGCTGATCGTCAAAGGATTGAACCTGAACATCGACGCCATGAACTTTATTAAGGAGCCGAAAGCCAGCGACTACTTCACGAACGTGAAGGATAACGCCTCCTATGCGATGACGTTTATTATCGCGCAGCTGAACGGACTCGACATCCCGAAGGACATCGACCCTAGCAAGAAGATCACCCGCGAGCAATTCGCCCATTGGCTGTTCCAGGGGATCTCCACCAAAGGCGACTACGCCTTCACCGAGCAATACGTCATGCTGAACGACGAAGACAAAGTGACCCAAGCGTTCTCGAACAGCATTCAGAAGCTGCTCGTCTCCGGCATCGCCGAATTGGATAGGGAGCAAAACTTCCGTCCGCAGGACGCGATTACGAGAAGCGAAGCGGCCGTTCTGCTCGACAGGGCGATCGAATTCGTGGAGAAAACGCCGCTGCCCGAAGTGGAGGAGCCTCAAACTTCCGTGCTGAGCGACGTGAAGCTGACATCCGAGGCTTATTCGGGCGACGTAACCAAAGTGACGGTGACCGCCACCGTTCCGCATCCGGGTTACGGCATAGAGGTCTCGAGCATCGAGTTTAAAGACGGCAACGCGATCGTGCGCTACCGTTCGACTCCGCCGGATCCGGCTGCGCTGTACCCTCAGGTCATCACGGATGTGAAGACGTTCGCGTACATTCCCTCCGCCTATAAGCCGGTGCTTGGTTCGGAAGACTTCGGCTCGTCCGTCTCCTCTTCGTCCGAAGGCGCGGCAGGCGGCTCCACCGGCTTCCCGATCTACGAGTAAGGAAGGAAATAATCGAATCGAAGGCAAACAGGCAGTCCCGACGGCGTTCAACGCCGCTTGGGACTGCCTGTTGCGCGTCAAGGGAGCTCCGGAACGCTCCAGTCGATCTCTTGCTGCCCCGTTTCGCGCAGGAACGCGTTGGCTTTCGAAAACGGCTTGCTCCCGAAAAATCCATTATGAGCCGACAACGGGCTCGGATGGGCCGACGCGATGACGAGATGGCGCGAGCGGTCGATGAACGCCGCCTTCTCCTGGGCGTTTCGCCCCCACAGAATGAACACGATCGGCCGTTCCCTCTCGTTAAGCGCCGCAATGACGGCCGTCGTGAACGTCTCCCAGCCGAGTTTTTTGTGGGAATTCGGCAGCCCGTCCCGGACCGTCAGTACCGCGTTCAACAGCAGAACGCCCTGCTTCGCCCAGTGCTCCAGGAATCCATGGTTAGGAATGGGATGGCCTAGATCGCTATAAATCTCTTTATAGATGTTCTGTAGGGACGGCGGAACCCGCACCCCGGGAAGGACCGAAAAGCTGAGGCCGTGGGCTTGTCCAGGTCCGTGGTAAGGATCCTGTCCCAGAATGACGACCTTCGTGTCTTCATAGGAGGTTAAATGCAGCGCCTGGTAGATATGGTGCATGTCCGGATGAATCGTCTGTTCCCGGTACTCCTGGGCGAGCTGGCTTCGCAATTGCTGATAATAAGGCTTCTCCAGCTCCGGCTTAAGCAGCGGCTCCCAATCGTTGCGAAATATGACTGTCATGGCTGGTCCTCCGCGATTAATTAAGAATGAGTCCGATGAATGTAAACTTGATAAAAAGACGGCTGTCCAAGTTTGACCTCAACTTTATCTTAATACGAACGCTGCCGAACGCGCAACGAAAGCCCCGGGCCATGGAAGCGCCGGGGCTTTCGTTAGAACGGTTTACCGCAGAATTTCAGCTTGGCGAAGCGAACGCTCGATGTCGGCTCGCGCCTCCGCGTCCAGCGTGCGGAATGGAGCGCGCACCGGGCCGGCCGACAAGCCGACCAGCTCCATCGCGGCTTTGACCATGGCCGGCTGACCGTACTTGCGCGCCAGTTCGCGCACCGGCTGCCAGCGGTAGTAGCGCTCGAGCGCCTTCTTGTTCTCGCCGCGGCCGAATTCGTCGTACAGGGCGACGAATTCCGCCGCCATGAAGTTCGAGTTCGTCGAGGTGACGCCGTCCAAGCCGCTCGCCAAGGCGCCCAGCGCCAGACCGTCGGAGCCGCACATGACGGAGATGTCCTGGGAAGCGTAAGCTACCGTGCGTACGAGGGCGTGAAGGTCGACCGCTCCCTGCTTCACTCCCGCGACGTTCGGAAGCTTGCCGAGCTCCGCAAGCTCTTCCGGCGACAAGTGGACGCCGATGCTTGCGCTGTTATAGATCAGGATCGGGATCTCGGCCGCTTCGTCCAGCTTCTGGAAGTGGTAGGCAATGTCCTTCGGCTTGACCTCCGACACGTACGGAGGCGTCACCATCACTCCGTCGGCGCCGGCCTCCTTCGCCGCTTTGCCCAGCTCGATCGCCTCATAGGTGCCGCTCGCGGCCGTGCAGCAGAGCAGCGGCACGCGTCCCGCCGTCGCTTCGGCGGCGGCATAGAACAATTCCTTGCGCTCTTCGATCGTAAGACTCGGGTACTCCGCGTAAGTACCGCCGACGACGATTCCGTGGACGCCCGCCTCGACGAAGCGGTCGATGTTGCTTTGGAGAGCGGACGGATTAAACGACAGGTCCTCGTTCATCGGCGTGACGGCAAGCACGTAAATGCCTTTTAGCCGGCTTCTAAGTTCGGATGGGGTCATGATGATAGCCTCCTTGGATGAATGCGATTCTTGTTTCGGTTAGAAGAACGGGATTACTTGCGTCCGAGCAGAGCTTCCATCGCCGCCAAGCCGCCTTGCATCTCGGGCAGCGCTACCGAATACGACAGCCTTAGGTGATGCGGGCTGCCGAAGCCGGTTCCCGGCATGACGGCCACTCCCGCTTCCTCGAGCAGGACGGCGGCCAGGTCGTCGGCCGACTCGATCGATCGGCCGGCAATCGTGCGTCCCAACCACTCGGAAGCGTCTACCCAGACGTAGAACGCTCCTTCGGGCACGAGGCATTCGAGCCCGCGGATGCGGCGGACGCCTTCGACGAGAAGATCGCGCCGCGCCATGTATTGCTCTCGGATGACGGCCTGGTCGTCCTGAGGGCCTTCGATGGCCGCCAGCGCCGCCTTCTGTGCGACGGAAGAAGGATTGCTCGTCGTATGCGATTGCAGGCGCAGCATCGCTTCCGACACTTCCGCGGGAGCCGCGGAATAGCCGATGCGCCAGCCCGTCATTCCGTAAGCCTTGGACACCGCGTTGATGACGACGGCGCGCTCCCGCATCCCGGGGAAGGACGCGATGCTCGTAAAGCCTTCCGGCCGGAACACGAAGGAAGAGTACACCTCGTCGCTGATGACCCACAGATCGCGCTCGCGAACGAACTCGGCGAGTTCCGCCAGCTCACGCTTGGAATAGACGGCGCCGGACGGATTGTTCGGCTGGTTCAGAATGAGCAGGCGCGTAGAGCCGTTCACGTACGGGGCGAGCGACTTCGGCGTTACCTTGTAGCCGTCCGCCGCGTCCGTCTGCACGAAAACCGGCTTCGCTCCTGCGAACTTGACCTGCTCGGGGAACGACACCCAATAGGGCACCGGAATGAGCACCTCGTCGCCCGGCCGGCAGAGCGTATTGATCGTGTTGAACAGGGCGTGCTTGCCGCCGACGGTGACGACGATCTCGTCAGAGGCGTAGCTTAGCCCCATATCGCGGCTAAGCGCCTTCGAGATCGCTTGGCGAAGCGGCAGAATGCCGGCCGTGTCGGTATAGCCGGTGAAGTCGTCGTGAATGGCTTGAATCGCGGATTGCTTCGCTCGGTCGGGTGTCGGGAAGTCCGGCTGCCCGAGGCCGAGCCGGAAGAGCGGCCGCCCCTCCCTCTGGTATCTCGCCACGGTGGATTCAAGCAAGGCGGTCGGAGAAGGCAGCACGCGATCCGTCCATTCCGCGAGACGGGTTCTAAGTTGAATATTGGATTTCGTCATGGCCATCCCCTCGTTGTCGTTTGTCGTGTGATCGTCAGGAGCTTGCTACATCCAACGCGATCGTTGCGTAAACTCTCGTCGCCTTCTCCAATTCGGAGAGAGGCACCCATTCGTCCGCCGTGTGCGCCACGCTGAAATCGCCGGGGCCGTAGATGACCGACGGAATGCCGCGGGCGACGAAGTGGGTCATGTCGCAGTTGGCCGTCAGCCCCACCAGCTCGGGGCGTCGGCCGTAAACCTCCTCGATCGCGCGGGAGGCAAGGCCGACCATCGGATGATCGGGAGCCGTCTCCGAAGCGACGCCGGTCGTCGGGACGAGACGGTCGATGCGGACCCTCCCGTCCAGCTCCGGAACGCCCGAGATCACCTGTTCGATCTCGCGCAGAGCGGCCTCTTCGTCCTCGCCCGGAATAAGCCGGCGGTCGATGAGCGCCTCGCAGCGGTCCGGGATCATCGATTCCTTGATGCCGCCGCGCATGACGGTGACGGACAGCGTCGACTGGCCCGTCAGCGGATGAAGCCGGCCCGGCAGCGTCTTCCCCGCGAAGTCGTCCAAGGCGACCAGCGCGCGGGCCATCAGCATGACGGCGTTCACGCCCAGATGCGGCGTGGACGAATGCGCGGAGACGCCGTCGGCGACCAGCACCGGCCGGACGCTGCCGCGGTGGGCGATCGCGAGCTGACCGTTCGTCGCTTCGCCGACGACCGCCAGATCGCCCGTCAGTCCTTCGGGCAGCCGGCGCGCGCCGATGCTCGCCGCTTCCTCGTCGACGACCGCGGCCAGCACGACGTCGCCCGGCAGCTCGATGCCGGAGGCGGCGATAGCCTCGACGGCCGCCATCATCGCGGCGAGCGGCCCTTTGGCGTCCATGACGCCGCGGCCGTAAGCGCGATCGCCTTTGACGACCATCTCGAACGGATCCTCGCTCCAACCGGCCCCTGCGGGAACGACGTCCATATGCGTGTTCAGAATGACGGTGCGGCCGCCGCCGGTGCCCTTGAGCCTCGCCAGAACGTTCGGTCGGCCCGGCTCGATCTCCTGCAGCTCGACGACGCAGCCGGCCGATTCCATCGTCTTCGCGATATAGGCTGCCGCCTCCCCTTCCGTACCGCCCGGGTTGACGCTCTTGAAGCGGATGAGGTCTGCGAGAATCTCCAGCGTCCTCTCGGGACGGATCGATCGTTGAAGGAGGCGAAGGACGGAGTCGCGCTCCGCCTCCGGCGGCGTCGATGGCTTCGCGGTTTCGTTCATAGCGACTTCACCATTCCCCCGTCGACGAGAAGCGTCTGTCCCGTCACATAGCTGGCTCCCTCGGAGCAGAGGAACGCGACCGCTTGGCCGAGCTCGTCGGGACGGCCGTAGCGCCCGAGCGGAATGACCGCTTCCGTCTTCGATTTGTATTCTTCGGTCGTGACGCCGGCTTTCTCCGCTCTCATCCGGTCGAGGGAACGGACGCGATCGGTATCGATCCGGCCCGGAGCGACGGTATTCACGCGAATGCCGTACCCGGCCAGTTCCTCCGCCAGCGTCTTGCTCAGCCCAGCGACGCCCGTCCTCATGACGTTGGAGAGCGTGAGGCCCGGGATCGGCTGCTTTACCGATGATGAGGCGAGGTTGATGATGACGCCTCCCCGCTCCTTCAAGTGCGGCAGGGCGTAACCCGCGAGCCTCACGATGCTCATCAGGTTCAGCTCGAAGGCGAACTGCCAATCCGCCTCGCTCAACGTCTCGAACGTGCCCGCCGGAGGACCTCCGGCATTCGTCACGACGATCTGCAGCCCGCCGAACTCGGCGACCGCCCGTTCGACGCAGCGCTTCAAATCCTCGGCGGAAGTGACGTCCGCCCCCAAGCCGAGCACCTTGGCCCCCGTCTCGCCGGCAATTTCCTCGGCCGCGGCCCTAGCCGCTTCCGCATCCCTGCTGAATATCGCAACGTTCGCGCCGCCCTTCGCCAGCTCCAGCGCGACCGCCCGTCCCAAGCCTTTGCTCGCCGCGGCGACCAGCGCCGTCTTCCCCGCGAAATCGAAAACTCCGCTCATGCCGTTACCCCCTTCGCGATCGTCAGTTCCCGTGGCAGCGTCGTCAGCACTTCGCAGCCCGTCTCGGTGACCAGAATCGTCTCGCTGAAGCCGACTCCGTAGCGGTTCGGCACGCGCAGCGCCGGCGGGATGTGGAACACCATGCCCGGCAGCAGCACGCGCTCATCGTCGCGCTGCAGGCTCATGATGTGCCCTTCGCCCCAGTCCGGAGCGAATGCGGCGCCGATCGAGTAGCCCGTGCGCTTGCGGAACTGCTCGTACATGCCGGCTCGCTCGATCGTGCCGCGGCACGCCTCGTCCACCTCTCCGGCCGTGACGCCCGGCTTGATCGCGTCCAAGGCCGCGTTCAGCGAAGCGATGCACACCTCCGTCGCGCGCTTGATCTCGTCGGTCGGAGTTCCCGTATACGCGGCGCGCATCAGAGCGCCGTGGTACCGGTTGCGCGAGCCCGCCACTTCCAGAAGCAGAGTCTCGCCTTCGCCGATTACTTTGTGCCCCCAGGCGGAGTGCATGTTGCCCGATCGGTAGCCGGAGGAGATGAACGGCTCCATGCCGAGGTACTCCCCGCCGGCGAGAATCATCGCCGAGAACATCGCGGCGGCCGCCTCGTCTTCGTTCACTCCCGCCCGGATAGCGTCGAGTCCCGCTTGCATCGACTTGTCGGCGACGGCGCACGCCTCGCGAATGTAGCCGATCTCCGCCGCGGACTTCACGACCCGCAGGCTCTCGACCGTTCCTTGAGCGTCGGTCAGCCGATAGTCGCCGAGCATGACCTCCAGCTTCTTGTAATGGCGGACCGGAAGGAACCACGAGCCCGTCTCCAAGCCCAGGCCGCTCGCGGCGATCCCCACCTCCCGCACCGTGTCGGCCGTCAGCGCGACCGGATCGTTCGTGTCGTCGTACGTGCGGACCTGATCGCTCGGCAGCCAGCTGTACGTCTCCACGTTGGACAGCTCGCCGCGGCGCAGCACGAGCACCGGGTTGCCGGAAGCAGGGACGACGAGGCATTGGTACATATAGTAGCCGGGGCTTTGATAACCGGTCAGGTAGAAAATGTTCTCCGGCGTGTGGATGAGCATCCCGCTCAGATCCTGCTTGGCCAGCTCGGCTTGAAGCCGCTCAAGGCGGCTCCGAAACTCATCCCGTGAAAATACCAACGTTGTCTGCATGTTAAGTCCCTCTTTCCTGGATTGAATTTCAAGCCCGATAGGCATAGGCGTCTATTCGGATGTCCCTTAAATAAGGGATCGACTTGGCTGCGTTATGGTTTTCTTCCAGATCGATCTCGACGAGCTGCATCGCTTCCTCGTGCATGACGCCGTCGAGAAGCAGCTCGCCTCGCGGACCCGCGACCTTGTTGTTGCCGTACAGCTCGAACGCCCCTTGCCCGCCGACGCCGTTGACCGCCGCGACGAAGCACGTATTCTCGAGAGCTCTCGCGGGAAAATAGAGGTCCCAGCGATGCTTGTCCGGCAAAGAGAAAGCGGAGGGAACGACGAGCAGCTCGGCGCCTTGAAGCGCCAGCGTGCGAGACGATTCCGGGAAGCCGGCGTCGTAGCAGATTTGCACGCCCAGCTTGCCGAAGTCCAGAGCGATCGCGGCGAATCCGTTCCCCGGCACGAAGTGCTTGCGCTCGTCCTCCCAGAGATGGACTTTGTTGAAAGTCCCCGCCACGGAGCCGTCCCGCGCGAGGATGACCGCGCCGTTGCCGACGCCCGCCCCGCCCTTCAGCTTCAAGGGCATTGGCGCCACGACGTTGACCCTCGCCCGCCTGGCGGCTTCCCGCAAAGAGCGGACGATTGCCCCCTCCGCGCTCTGCGCCAGCTCTGCATACTTCTCTCCGATGAGGTCCGTATCGTAGCCGGTAAGGAACAGCTCGGGGAACACGACGAGATCGGCTCCTTGCCCGCCCGCTTCTTCGATGAAGGCGATCGCCCTGTCCGCGTTGCCCTCGATGTTCATCGGATCGCTCGCGAACTGCACGAGCGCCAGGTTGGTCTTGCGCACGGTTCTTCGCCTCCGCTTCGGTGGAATGTTGGCTGCCGGAAGCTCTCGCGATCGGCGAACTTGCCTTAATAATGGGTGATTTGATTCAAGAATTGCTTAAGCCTCGGGTGCTTGGCCGCTTCCGAGAGTTGGGAAGACGGCAGGTCCTCGACGACCTTGCCTTGATCCATGAAGATGATGCGGTCGCCGACCCGGCGGGCGAATTCCATCTCGTGCGTTACGATGACGACGGTCATTCCGTCCTGAACCAAATCGACGATAACGTCCAGCACCTCGCCCGTCATCTCCGGATCAAGCGCCGAGGTCGGCTCGTCGAACAGCATGAGCTTCGGATTCATCGCCAGCGCCCGGGCGATCGCGATCCGCTGCTGCTGGCCGCCGGACAGCTGCTCGGGGTAATGGTTGGCGCGTTCACGCAGCCGGACCCGATCGAGCAAAGAGACGGCTTTGGCCCTCGCCTCCTGGTCGCTTACGCGTCGAACGACTTTCGGAGCCAGCATGATGTTGTCGATCGCGCTCAAGTGTTGGAAAAGATCGAACGACTGGAACACCATCCCGATCTCGGAGCGGGCTTGCTTCGATTCGTAGATGTCGTGATCCTCGAAGAGGATGTGCCCCCCTTCGATCGTCTCAAGACCCGCCATGCAGCGCAGCAGCGTCGACTTGCCAGAGCCCGACGGCCCGATGATGACGACCCGTTCTCCTTCCCGGATCTCCAGCGACACGTCCTTCAAAATCTTTTCGCCATGATACGATTTGGATACTTGTTCGACTCGCAGCATTCGTTGTCAGCTCCTTCGCCCTCAGGCGGCGTTGTGGGTTTCTCGGCTGCGCCGCTTCCAAAGACGGATTGGCGAACGCTTTGCTTTGCGGCTGATGTCCAGTTTCCTCTCCAGATAGGTTTGCAAAAGGGTGAAGATCGCCGTGAACGCCAGGTAGTAGATAACGGCGGCGACCAGCGTGTCTACGTAGTTGAAGTTGGCGCTTGCCGTCTGCTGAGCCGTCATGAGCAGATCGGTGTAGCCGACGACGGAAGCCATGGCGGACGTCTTGAGCATCCCGATGAATTGGTTGGCCGTCGGGGGAAGGATGACCCGGAACGCCTGCGGCAGCACGATGTGGCGCATTCGCTGCCAGCTGTTCATCCCGAGCGCCCGTCCGGCGCGATGCTGTCCTTTGCCGACGGAAGCGAGGCCCGAGCGGACGATCTCCGCCATGTAGGCCGCTTCGTTCAAGGCCAAGGCAACCAATGCAGACTGGAAGCCCGTCAGCTTGATGCCGAATTGGGGAAGGGCGTTAAACACGAAGATCAGCTGCACGAGAACGGGAATGCCCCGGAATACCCAGATATAAGAGCTCGCCAAACCGCTCAGCGCCTTCCAGCGCGACATCTTGGCCAGAGCGACGACAAATCCGAGCACGACGGCGACGGCCTGCGCCGCCAACGTCAGCTTGATCGTATTGAGAGCTCCGACCAGGAAAGAATGGGAGGCGAGATAGTGTCCGACGTTGGTGATCAACTCTTGAAAACCGCTCATAATAAACCTCCTTCGCCGATTCCGCCGGGCTCGTCCGACGCTTCCGCGCCCATTGACGAACCGGCGGCCGCGCTAATCTGGGGTGCCGATCACTCGTTGAATAAACTCATCTCTGCAGGAAGGTTGTATTTCTCCATCAACTTATCGTAAGTGCCGTCGGCCACGAGGTTGTTCAGCGCCTCTTCGATGGCTGCCTTCAACTCGGCGTTGACGTCGCCCTTCTGGATCGCGATTCCGATCTGCGTGTCGGAGTTGATCGAATTCACGATCTCGAACTCGCCCGGCATTTCCTCCAGCAGGTACGCCGCCCCCGGAGTGGAGTGCAGAACGGCGTCGGCCCGGCCTTGCTGCGTCGCGAGCACCGCGTCGTTGGCGGTCGGCAGCGCAAGAATCTTGATCAGGTCTTTGTTCTGGCTCTTGAAAAGTTCGTTCTGCTCGTTCGCGTAAATCTCTTCGACCGCTCCTCTCGTCACCGCGACGGTCTTCCCGGACAGGTCGTCGATGGAGTGAATGTTCTTCGCATTGCCCGCTTTGACGACGATCGAGCGTCCGATGTGCATGTAAGGAACGAAGTCGACTTGTTCTTCCCGCTCCGGCTTGATGTACATCGCCGAGTTGATAATATCGATGCGCTTGCCTTGAAGCGCGGGAATCAGGCCTTCGAAGTTCATCGCTTCGATCTTCACTTGAAGCCCCATCTGCGCGGCGATCGCTTCGCCAAGCTCGATGTCGAAGCCGGTGTACTTCTCGTCCTTCATGTATTCGTAAGGAGGGAACGTCGCCGCCGTTCCGTAAGTCAGCACGCCGGAGGTGACGAGATTCGCCGGAGGCGCGACCGCCGCCGCTTGGGAAGCCGGCGCGCTCGCCGAAGGCGAAGCGACTGCGCCGCTGCCGGCGTTATTGTTGTTGTTCGAACCGCAGGCGCTCAGCAGCAGGATCGCCGCCGCCGTTGCCATTCCGATAAGTGCACGTTTGTTCTTCTTCATGATGATGAATCCCCCTCAGTTGTTGGTTTGACCACGCATGACTTCAAGAACGACCCTTTGGGTTTTCCGGTTATGCTCCATCAAGAACCGGCTGGCCTCTTCGGCTTCCCCTCTCTCCATGAGCTCCACCAGTTGACGGTGCTCGTTGAGCGATCCGTCGACCATGCCGGGCTGCACGAGCAGGATTCGGCGATAGCGTTCGCTTTGCTCCCACAGCCGCTCGATCGTCCCGAGCAGCACCGGCCTTTCCGCGAGACGGTAAATAAACATGTGGAACTCGCGGTTCGTCGCCAGAATCCGATCGGTATCCGCGTTCGGCTGATGCGCCAGCGCGTCCTGCTCGCGAAGCATCTCCCGCAGCATCGCGAGGTAATCGGAATTCAATCGCTCGGTCGCCAGCTTCACCGCCAGCCCTTCCAGGTTGCAGCGGACGAGGTAGATGTCGTCCAGATGATCCTCCGACAACGGCTTGACGGTCACGCCGCGATGAGAATGCAGGACGACCAGATCCTGCGCGGCGAGCTTGTCCAGCGCGCTGCGGACGGGCATCTTGCTGACGCCGAGCTTCGCGGCGACCGCATCCTGGTCGATCTTCTCTCCCGGAGCCAGCTCGCCGTTCAGTACCCATTGCTTCAGAACGGCGTGAACGTGCTCGGCCGCGGTTACGATGACGGGTATCTTGCTCACTTTCTCGACCCTCCTTGATGGTTGTCTCCTATCCGGCTGCAAGATTTGATCAAATATCATTGATCACCTTGTGAGGATGTCTCACATTGTAGAGTCATTTCTATATTCGTGTCAATATAGTTATCATAAAATGATTTATTTTTTGTCTTTTTGGCTAAATCCCCCGTTATATGTCACTTTATCTGTTGCAATCTTTCTTTTTCTGCTTTTATAATGGCTAATAGATTTGATCAAATATCAAATATCACGAATTCCATGTCTCTCCTCTCGAAGTTGCGTAATGTTTTGTGACATAAACAAGAAAAGAGGACTCTTCTATGCGTCTATCGAAAATCGAAATTTTCCGCAAGGATCTTCCGCTTTCTCCGCCCTTCACCCATTCCTCGTCCGGAACGGTGACCCATCTTAAGGAAGTTTATCTAAAGCTGACGGCGGATAACGGGATCAGCGGATGGAGCGAGGTGCGGGGCAACTGCGAATACGTAACGGGAGACACGCCGGAACGCATTGTCGCGATCTTGCGACATACGTTCGCGCCCGCTCTGCTCGGCATGCCGGCGCTTAACCGCAACGCGATCAACGCTGCGCTCGACCGGCTGATTACGGGCAATAGCGCGGCAAGGGCAGCCGTGGATATCGCCCTCCTCGATCTGGCGGGACGCGCCCTGCGCGTATCGGCAGCCGAGCTGCTGGGCGGACGGTTACGCTCCGAACTTCCCAGCGACGCGACGATCGCGTTCGGAACGGCCGACGGTGCCGAAGACGAAGCTCGCCGTTACCTGGAATCCGGCTTCCGCACGATTAAGCTCCGCGTCGGACCGGACCGCGAAGGCGACCTGGAGCGCGTTCGCCGCGCCCGTTCCGCCATCGACCGCGCCGGCTTGACCGGAAGCGTACTGCTTGGCGTCGACGCAAACCAAGGCTGGACGGCTAAACAGGCGATTATCCGCCTTCGGGAATTCGAAGCGCTCGGAGTCGAATGGGCCGAACAGCCGGTACATGCCGACGACTTCGCGGGAATGAAGCACGTCAAAGGGATGACGGCTCCGACAATCGTAGCCGACGAGAGCTGCCGGACGACCGCCGACGTGGCCCGAATCGCGGCCGAAGGCGCGGCAGACGCCGTCCACCTCAAGCTGGTCAAAGCCGGTTCCGTCGCCAATCTGCTCAAAATGACGGCCGTGGCGGAAGCATACCACCTTCCGTACATGCTGGGGCAGATGGACGAAGGACGGCTCGCGACCTCCGCCCTCGTGCAGATCGCCGCCGCTTCGAAAGCCAGCCACTTCGAGGTATGGGGGTTCCAACGGGTAAAGCCCGAGGACGATCCCGCTTCGGGCCTTATCCTCGCCAACGGTTCCGTGCAAGTACCGGAAGGCTATGGACTGGGCGTCACCGTCGACGAGGGACGCTTGGAACGCGTTTACGAGCAAAGCTTATAGAAGCATATAGCGGAATCGCCATACGATAGGCCATAACCATACCCATAACCGAACGCTGCCGCTAAAAAATCGGCAGCGTTATTTTTTGATTTGTCCCTATTCGTGTTTTAAGATGAGGAGGTAGAAGCTATTAACCCGACAAAGGAGATCATTCGAATGAGTTCTTATTATTTACAAGACGAACGGTTCCTCCCCAAGGAGGAAGTCAGGATCTCGCCCGACGATCGGGGCTATTACTTCGGAGATGGTTTTTACGAGGTGTTTCGTGTCTACAATGGCAAATTGTACGAGCCCGAAGCTCATTTCGCTAGACTTACGAGAACGTCGGAAGGTATTCGCATCCCGCTTCCCTACGGCATCGAGGAACTGCACGCCAAGCTGAAGGAACTTATCGCGCTCAATTCCTTAAGCGAAGGAACCGTCTACCTGCAGATCACTCGAGGCTCGGCTCCCAGGGCCCAACCCTTCCCCGCGCCCGCCAGACCGTTCCTTCACGCCTATACGAAGCCGCTCGAACGGCCTTTGGCCGCCATGGAAGCCGGCATCCGTGCCGCCACCGTGGAAGATATCCGTTGGCTCCGCTGCGATTACAAGACGCTGAATTTGCTCGGCAACGTTCTGGCCAAGCAACAAGCGCTCGACGCCGGAGCGGAGGAGGCCATTCTGCATCGCAGCGGATCGGTGACGGAATGCAGCGCCTCGAACGTCATGATCGTCAAGGACGGCATTATCGTCACCCATCCGGCCGATAATCTCATCCTTCACGGCGTCACTCGCGCCGTCGTGCTCCGCCTCGCGCGGGCCGCCGAGCTGTCCGTCGAGGAGCGACCGTTTACGGTGGAAGAACTGCGTGAAGCGGACGAAGCGTTCATTACGGGCACGACGGTGGAGATCACCCCCGTCGTTTCCGTAGACGGCCGGACGATCGGCAGCGGCTCCGCCGGCCCCGTCACCCGAAGGCTCCAAAGAGACTTCGCAGCCTCTATCGGTCAATAACGCACGAATCCCCCTGTCGGATATGGCTCATCGAGCCGAACCGTCAGGGGGATTTTCTCTTCGTTGTCTCGGTTTTAGTCTACTTCGATGCTGAACACCACGTAACGGTTCAGATTGTCCCGATTCTTCTCTTCTTTGTCGACGACGCGGTAATCTTCCGGCGATTGATCGTTCACTACGAAGTAAGAACGTTCATTGTCGCGGTACAGTTTCTTGGCCAAGTCGATCGCATACTGCTTCGTCATCGTACTCCCCCACCATGCTCAGGATTATTTTCCCGCCTATGTAATTCCACGTGGAGGGAGAAAAATCCTGTCGGCCGATAAATTCCAATTTGTCCCAAATTACTCGAGAGACAACATCCCAATTCGCCCATTACGTCCACTATCCCCTTCGCTCAGCAGCCGGCTCCGAACCTTGTTTGCTGAGCGAGGGGGATAGTGGGAGGTTGGGGACTTCCGCGAATGAGGACCGCCTAAGATAGGAAAAAACAATCACTCCCAAGTTCTCCGCTCGTTAATCTCCAACTTCCGACGAAACGCCTGTTCCAAATCGATTCCCAGCTTATTCGCCAGATCGAAGATGTTCCAGACGACGTCATACATCTCGTAGCCCAAATTCTCCCGCTTCTCTCGATCCGGATGGAAGGATACGGACAGAACCTCCTTGGCCAGCTCGCCGACCTCCGTCATCAAGTACAACGTTCTCTGCTCGATCGTGCTGGTGTCGAACCCTTTCTCCTCGCTGAATTGACGGACGTATTGTTGGAACTCCGCTGCGTTCATTTTCCCGCTCCTTGCCCTTTTTTCTATAAATCTCTCTCTACATTGTACATGGGCGGAAGCGTGCCGACAAAGCAGCCGCTACTGTCTCCAATCCCGGGCGATAGCGGGCCAATCAAGCTCTCGCTCCTCGTGCCCTACCCAAACCTTCCAATAGTCGGGGTCGGAGGACTCGGGTCTCTGCTCCGCCGGGAGCTCTTTGATTTTCACGAGTACCGGGATCGGCGAAGCCCACCCCATCAGCACGGCCTCTCCGGCGGGCAAACTCGGAAGCTCGGAGAGCAATCCTCCAAGATTATCCGGCACGAGCCTGCTCACGAGCTCTTGATCCCTGTCGTTAACGATCCGATGCAGAAGAAAGGTATTGCATTGGGATAGGACGGTCGGCGATAGCTCGGACGGTCTCTGAGAGGAAAGAACAAGTCCCAAGCCGAACTTGCGCCCCTCTCTTGCGATCCTCTCGAAAATGCTCCTGCACTCGAAGCTGGCCGCCGACGACAGATCGTCCGGAATGTCCCGCTTGATAAACGTATGGGCTTCTTCCAGGACAAGAACGGTCGGAAGATCTTTGCCGCCATTCCGCTTTTTGTATCTCTGTACCGCCTCGAAAACGATTCTGGAAATGACCGCCGCAATGACATGAAGCAAATCCGAGGGCACCAAGGACAGATCCACGACGGCCACCGGACCGTTTCTAGCCCGGTTATTGCCGATATAGGCTTCCAACCACTCCTCAAAGGTAGAATCGATTAGCGGAGCAACCACTTGGTTGAACTTCTTATCCCCCAGCATGGTCCTTATCCTCATGATAAGAAATTGAAGATTATTCGCGACGCTCCCTCCCGCCTCATCGGATAAAGCCTCCAAATAATCCGGAAAATCCCTGATGCTGAACGAGATGGGCGAATCCGCATCGACAGAGCTATTTTCTTCCCGATCCGAGTTAAGCTGCGCAAGAACGCTTTCGAGCCTTTCGTAAATCTCGCGAAGCTCCGGCTCATTAAAACCGTTGTATCCCGTTGCGCCGTTACGCGTCGTATAGAGTCTTCTGTCTGCGGTCGCTTCGCAAATGCTTTTTATCTCGGATAAGGCAGCCTTAATTTCTTCCGTTATGGACGGTTCTTGTTGAGAACGATTCCAATAGTCCCCGGCTTCAATGGCGATGTCCCTCAGCAGATGCCCGCATTTATGGCAGCCTGGATAGTCCGAATATCCGGGCACGCCTTGTCCGATAACTCCGCCTAATTGCATCCCTCTTCCTTTAACGAACCGTACCATTCGACGTCGGAGAGGATCTTGAAGCGCGCGTCCTTCTTTAATCCCTTTTAGCGCTTGAACCAGAACGGGTCTCTGGACTTGAGTCTGCGCTCTCGCAAAAGCCCCCCATTCATGACTGTTCCACAGCCAAGCGGGCACCGTAAGCTGCTCCGAATCCGAATCCGGCTGAACCTTGAACACGCGCGTTCCCAGGTCGGCAAAGGTTCTGGAATACTCGCCGTTCGGATCAAGGATAATAAAGCGCGCATTGACACGGTCGGCTTCCGAATCCTCGCCGTCACCGGAGAGAATGCCGTTTTCTATCGACTTTATCCTCTCTTTCTTCGCTTCTTCCAACGACCAACGAATCATTCCCGCGACCGAACAAGACTTGCCGCTCCCCGTGTTCCCGAGAATGGCAAGGTGCCTGCCGAACATTTTGTCGGGATCGATGCTGACCGGAGCGTTCTCCGCCAAGGGAGCTTTGCCGATGACGACCCGTTTGTCGCTGCCGCTAGCCTCCACGATGGACCGAAGCTGCTTTATCGTTGGGATACATACCTTATCGCCGACGGAGGGAAAAATGGAGATGCCGCGGCGAAGCTCGTAGGACTCCATATGGTCGTTCGATCTGCAGAGAGTTCCGAGAGGCACCACCGCAAGCTTCCTCATGGGAAAAGGCAAGTCGATCAGGCCGATGTCCTTCGACCCCGTTCTACTTGGGTACAAGGAGCTCTCGATGCCCATCCAGGAGATCAGTCCGACGACTGCCCCTTGCTCGTTCGGGATGAGAATATAGCCGTTAATTCTCGGAAAACCCCTGGGTATCCCGGCATTCAAAGCCGTGGATTGGGGAGCGTCCGCCTCCAATACCACCCTGACCTCGCGCGGCGAGACGGATTCGACGGTTCCGACGACTAATGACGACAGCCCTTCGATCGGCGTGGTCATAAGCTGGTCTCCCTTTCGTCCGTTTTTAATCCGCTTTGCCCGGAAGGCAGCTGGGGCTCCGCTCTCTTCGCGAGCAATTCCGATTTGCGGATCGTAATCGTATCGATAGCGGATTTAGGCAGGTAATGGTTCACCAGGTTGCCGATGTCCCCAAAATGATTCCCGATCAACAAAGAGATTTGGGCATCCCGTCCTACCTTCTCAACGAACCTCGGGATTCGTCCTCCCGCGGTATCGAACGAGATAATGACGAGGTGCGTGGACGGAATCGTCAGCATATCCTCGAGCACGCGGTTGATATGATCGTCGCCGAACCCGTACCCGTATGTAACGATAGCCGAATTGGGACGGCATAGCGCGGCCGAGAAGTCCCGGAACAGCTCCGCATAGGGATATTGCAGGGTTTCGACGTCTTTAGCCGGATTCGGATAAATCATCACTTTGTTGACCGGATCGTCCACGTGATAAAAGTATTTGGAAGGAGCTCCGAAGGGGACCGGCCACTTCCGCAGCGCTTTATCCGCGTAGTGCCAATCCAGCGAACCGTGCAGCTTGGTCAGCTTCACCACGCCCTCGAGGTATCGCGGCTCGCCTCTAATCCCCGGAGGATTGTAATGCATGTCGATGTCTATTCTCGAAGAACGAAAGATAGGGGTAAGCGTCCCCACGAAACGATCGATCACCCTTAGGCCGATGAGATCGCAAGCATATTCGATCAGCCTATCGTAGTTCGTCGTAAAAATATTCAATCGTTCTCTAGTCGCCGTTCGGCTCGCAAAGCTCACTAAGAACGAAATAAGCACGCTTCGGGCCAGTTCCCCGTCGGCTGAGCCTTCCGATATTTTCTCGTTTATCCCCTGCTCCGTCTCTAACAAGCTCGTAATAAAGCCGTTAAGGATTCTGGTTAAAGCTTGCTTCCAATTAAGCCACTCGGGATCCTGAATAATCTCCAAGCCTTCCATTAAAGCAAGGGCGGCACGGATTTGGTCTTCGATATTCGGCTCGCCTCGCCCGCAAGCCTTAGCCGACTTCTCCGCATAAGCGTTCAGCCGGTCTTCGTACTTGCAGCCGAACGAATCGACTCTGCCCATTCCGGTCGCAGCCGATTTCGTTAAGTATCCGATCGAGGTCGTGAAGCCGCTTCCCAAAAGCAGGGAGAGATGCTCGCTCTGAAACAAAGCGGACAACCAAGGTTCGATTTGAGACCGAGCTTCTTTGATTTCTTCCTTCGATAAGTCCTTGCCGAACGTCCTCTCTTCAGGACCGGCGCGATAAATATTCGATGCCCATTCCGTCATTCGGATACCCTCCTTTGGTTACGGATCAGCTTTTACCCATTTCGACTATTTATAGTCGCTTTCCTGCTCGCGTCGTATCCGTTCTCCGCTATGGTCTTCGCGTCAATTAGGTTATTTGGCAAAATTTCGCAACTATAACGCTTCCGGAACGTCTAATATGACGTCTGGCCTTGTCGAAACGATAGAGTTAGCATCGTAGCGTAGGGCAAATCTTACATAGGGCAGAGGTAGCGAATGAACAAAAAGAGCGTGGCCGCATTCGTATTTGCGTTGATTCTCGTGTTCCTTTTTGCCAAAACGGGACAAGCGGAGACAAAAGGGACAAGCATTTATTTGGATGGAGCGGCGCTTGCTATACCTGGGGACGGACAGATCCAAATCGTAAACGAAAGCGTGCTGCTGCCCATTCGCGTCGTTGCGGAGGGCCTAGGGTTTCGCGTGAATTGGGAGAAGCAGACGAACAAGGTGACCATCGAACAAGAGGCTACTTCGCTTACTTTAGCCATCGACGATCCGACGGCTCTTGTAAACGGAAACAAAGTCAGTTTAATAGCGGCACCTAAAGCGGTAAAGAACACGACGTATGTGCCGATGCGTTTCATTAGCGAACAGATGGGGTTAAATGTAGCTTGGGATAACGCAACCAAGTCGGCATATTTATTGTCGCCCATCCTGAGCGGCGGCAGCAACACCGGCGGCAACGAAGAGACGGATTCCGGAGAAGTTCCTCCGGCAGAACCGTCTGCTCCGCCGGCCGACAACGATTTGGCTAAAATCACCGGAATCGGATTCAACGAGAACCGGTTAACGATTGCGGCCGATAGGAGCGTCGAGCCGAATGTTTATACGATGAGCGGACCGGACCGGCTTGTCGTCGACATTCCTTTATCGAAGTTTACCGATACGGCGGGAGACGGGCTCATTCTGGGCAGCAACCAGAGCGGCTCGTTCGAAGTGCCGAACCATCCGGATGTATCGAAGGTAAGATACTCTTTATTCAACGCCGCGCCTTCAGCCGTGAGAATCGTCATCGATATGAACCGCAGCCTCTCGTATACTTTGAACAATAGCGGAGATGGTCTCGTCACGCTCGATCTTCTTCCAGACGCTCCGGCTTCCGGCAACGGATCGGAACCTAATCAAGGAACCGACTCGGGCGGGAAACGAATCGTCGTCATAGACGCGGGACACGGGGGCAAAGCTCCGGGATCCGTGAGCGTGACGAAGAAGCTGGAGAAGGACTTTAATCTGGCGGTGTCCTTGAAGGTGGAAGCTTTGCTCAGACAGAATCCGAACCTCGAACTCATTATGACCCGGACGGACGACTCCACGCTGTCGCTGGAGGATCGGGCGAAGATCGCCAACGAGGCGAACGCCGACCTCTTCATCTCCATCCACGGCAACAGTATCGATCCGCCGGCGAATCCGAGCGGGTATGAGACGCACTATAGCCGGGAGGAGAGCCTGGCTCTTGCCGAAACGATGCATCGTCATTTGTTGGAAGGAACGGGACTGCCCGACCGGAAAATAAGAAAACAAAGCCTCTACGTCACCCGGGAGACGACGATGCCGGCCGTTCTTCTCGAAGCCGGTTATCTCAGCAATGCCAAGGACGAAGCCGTCATGTTTACCGAAGAATTCCAACAACGCGTCGCGCAAAGCATCGTTGCCGGAATAGAGGAATATTTGGGGCTGACGGAGAAGGCTCTATAAGGAGGGGGACGCGAGATGAGAAAAATCGGCTGCTTCATGTTGTTGATAGCTCTAATCAGTCTTCTGGCAGGCTGCGGGGATAAACCGATTGCCGCGCCAGGGAGTTCGGGCGGCAGTGAATCGGTTGCGAACAGCAGCTCCGGAGAGGTTGCGGAGCCCGCGGAAGAAGAAACGCCATCTCCTTCGGCGACGGACACGTTGACCATCCAAACCTATTATACGGATGATAATATCTTGGACCTTAAGCAGGAATCCCAAGAGATTGAGGTAACGGCCGGTCAGTCCAAATACGAAGGCGCGTTCAAAGCCCTGCAGACCGAGAAAGACGGACTAATCGCTCTATGGGAGAGGGTTGTACTGAACAGCCTTTCTTTCTCCGAAGAGAACGGTCGGCTCGCCATCGATATCAGCCTTCCGGATGAAGCGAGACTAGGGTCCGGGGGCGAAGCTCTCGCCATCGATGCGCTGAAGCAAACGATGTTCCAGTTCGACGAGGTGAAGGAGATCGAACTGACGTTAGACGGCCAGCAGGTCGATTCCTTGATGGGACACGTCGAATTGGAGCATCCGATGCTCCGGCCATAATGAATCCTACTAGCGTAGCAGTGTAGGAATCCGCATAACCGCGGCTCAGACTGTCGAGAAAGTCTCGACAGTCTTTTTACGTCCTACTGCTCCTGTTCCTTTATCACCTGTTCAATTCCCAGCAGGATCAGCTTCAAGCCGAACTCGAACGACGAGTCGGTCCCCATCAGCTCGAACAGCCCGCTGGTAAACATCCTCCGGAACAATCCCGCATCCGCTTCGCTCATGGAATCCAGAAGACGAATCATCTCCTCGCCCGGAAGCGCGCCCTCTCCCTGCTCCTTAAGAATAGCGGCGACGTTGCGCTCATGCTGATAAGCGTCCAGAACGAAGTAGTAGACATAGTTCACGAGCGTCGTCGCCGCTTGCATTTTCTGGTCTCGCTTAAGAGGCGTTGATTCTACGCAGAGCAGCAATCGGTTGTTGAACCGGATGATGTCCGGCTCGTGGGGCAGCGTCATCATCATGAGCTGCGTGGAACAGGGATACCGGCTGAGCACGCTTCGTACCGTTCCTGCAATCTCCGTCAGCTGCTCCTTCCACTCTCCCTCGGAATGAAACTCCTCCAGAATGATTTTCGACACCTGATTGGCCAAACTCTGATAGAGATTCTGTTTGCTCTTGAAGTACCAATATAGAGAGGGCGCCTGGATTCCCAGCCGGTCGGCCAATCGCCTCAAGCTGAATTTCTCGATGCCCTCCTCCCCCAGCAGCTCCCACGAGGCTTCCAGAATCTTATCCTCCGATATCTGAGGCTGTTGCTTTTTCATCGATATCCGCCCTTTATCTAACAGTGTAAGATTTCGCTTTACAGGTTCCTAAGCTCATGATATCATCTAACACTGTAAGGTTCAATCTAACACCGTTAGATAAATACAAACAGAAAGTAGGGATCCGCATGGATGCAGAAAACCTTCATTACTTCGAGAAAGCTTCGATCGCCAAAGCCGTCGCTCACTTCGCCGTACCGATGATGCTGGGGACGTCGATGAGCGTCATTTATTCCATTTTGAACGCCTATTTCCTTGGAACTCTCCACAATACGGCCATGTTAACCGCCCTCGCCCTTACTTTGCCGTTATTCGCGATCATTATGGCGCTAGGCAACTTAATAGGCATAGGCAGCGGCACCTTCATCTCCAGATTGCTGGGAGAGAAAAAATACGAGAGCGTAAAGCACGTGTCGTCTTTCGCCTTTTACAGTAGTTTGGTTCTCGGTCTGATCGTGATAGCCGTCGGCCTCCCGTCGATCGATCCGATCGTTCACGGCCTGGGGGCGACGCCGGAATCGTACGGATTCACGAAGGACTATGTCACGGTTATGCTGATCGGCTCCCCCATCGTCGTGTTGTTCTTCACGCTCGAGAATATCGTTCGCTCGGAGGGAGCCGCGATCACTTCGATGATCGGGATGATTCTCAGCGTAGTCGTCAATATTATTCTCGATGCGCTGGCGATTTTCGTTTTTCATTGGGGCGTTATCGGCGTTGCGTCGGCTACGGTGATTTCCAACTTGGCTGCGAGCTTATTCTTCGCTTTCTATATGGGATACAAGAGCCGATTCTTGACCCTCTCCGCCAAGTGGTTCAAGGCTACGAAGGACATTCTGGGCAATGTATTCAAAATCGGCGTTCCCGTCTTTATCATGAGCATCTTCTTGGGTGCCATGTCGCTCATCTTTAATCATTTTCTGGTGGATTATGGGGATCAGGCCGTTGCGGCTTACGGAATATCATCGCGTCTGCTGCAGTTTCCGGAATTCATTCTGATGGGCTTGTGCGAGGGGGTCGTGCCGCTCATTGCCTTCACTTTTACGGCCAATAAAATACGGATGAAGCAAACCATCGGATTCACGATCAAAGCGATCTTGTCGCTAGCCGTCGCGTTCGGCGTCATTGTCTACCTGGTCTCCGACCACTTGATCGGCTTATTCACGAATGACCCGCAATTAATCGAGATGGGCAGCTACATTCTGCATGTGACGTTCTTATCCTTGTTCATTACGGGAATGACGACGCTGTTTACGGGGATCTTCCAAGCAACGTCTCAAGGAACTGCCGCGTTTATTATGTCAGTCATTCAGGGAATTACTCTGATCCCGGTCCTGTTTATCGCCAATCATACGAACGGCTTCCACGGGGTCGTCTGGTCGCTCGTCATCGCGGATGCCGTCGCGTTCCTCGTCGGAGCCATCATGCTGTATGTTCTGCGGAACAAGCTTCAGCCGGACATGGATGCTTTGGTTCAATAGACAACGGAACTAGAACTTTCTATTTTGGATCGCGTGCTCCGCTCTCTCTTGAGTAAAGATATCCTCGGGAGGAATCATCCGCTTAGGAAGCGAGCGTCCGGCCATGATCTCCTTGGCAGCTTGCATGAGCAGCGGTCCAAGCAGCGGATTGCATTCGACCACGGCGTTCAATTCGCCGTCATTCAGAAGCTGAAGCGCGCTCCGCGAGCCGTCCACGGATAAGATGACGATATCCTTGCCTGGCCTTAGCCCCGCTTCCTTGATCGCTTCGATAGCTCCGATGGCCATATCGTCGTTATGCGCGAACAACACTTGCGGTCTCTCCTCGACCGGCACTTGGAGAAGCTCTTGCATGACCTCTTTGCCTTTGTTCTCGGTGAAGTCGGCCGGAGCGCTCTGGGTAATGACCATATCCGTCCTCGCCTTGACGACGCTTCGGAACCCTTCGCCGCGCTGAATGGAAGGAGACGAGCCGGCCGTTCCTTGCAATTCCGCTATCCGGATCGGACCGGCCTGATTCTGCATCCTATCCAGAAGGTATTTGCCGGCTTTGACTCCTTCTTCGTAGAAATCCGAGCCGATCGTCGTTACGAACAGGGAAGTATCCTCGACATTAACGGAACGATCCAGGATGACGACCGGGATGCCGGCAAGCTTCGCTTCCTGAAGAATGCCGCTCCACCCGGACTCGACGACCGGCGCGATGGCGATGACATCAACCTTCCGGCGGATGAATTCCCGGACCGCTTCGAATTGCTTCGGCTGAGACTGCTCGGCATTCTCCAGGAGAAGCGAGATTCCCGATTCTTTCGCGGCTTCCCGTACGGAAGCCGTATTCGCCATTCGCCAGGCGCTCTCGCTTCCCAGCTGGGAGAATCCGATAACGAGCGGCTTCTCCGCTCGAACGTCCTCCCCCGACGTTCTCCTCCATTCTTGGATGGACGGGGGCCGATCGGGATCCGCCGAAGCCGCGGGAGAGACGGAAGGAGTCGCGTTGCAGCCCTGCAGAAGCAGAAGAACCATAAGGAAGGACAAGATATACACACGGCTTAAACTGCGTTTCACGTTCTCCCCCCTGTCCGTTCGGAATCGCAGAATCTCGAAGCTAGGATTGGATCGATATTCCAAGTTTTAATAGATATTCTAAGATTTAATAAATATTCTAAGATTTAATAGATATTCTAAGATTTAATAGATATTCTAAGATTTAATAGATATTCTTCTTTCGCTTAAGACGCGTTGGAACAGGATAAACACGAATAGCAGCAGGCCGATAACGATCTTGGTCCACCACGAGCTGAGCGTTCCTTCAAAGCTGATTATAGTTTGGATAACCCCCTGGATCAACACGCCGAGGAAGGTACCCGCGATGAACCCCACTCCTCCGGTGAGAAGGGTTCCTCCGATCACGACCGCGGCGATCGTGTCCAGCTCCAGCCCCATCGCGTGAAGCCCGTAACCGGAGAGCATATAGAAGGTGAATACGACGCCCGCGAGCGACGAGCAGAAGCCGCTTAACGTATAAACCAGAATCTTCGTGCGGGCGACCGGCAATCCCATCAGGAGCGAGGAATGCTCGCTTCCCCCGATGGCGTACACCTTGCGCCCGAACCGGGTGTAATGCGCCAAATAGACGGCCAACAGCACGACAACGAGCGCGATGAGCACATTAATCGAGACGAATCCCCCGGGGAGAGAGATTTTCGTCTGGGCGACCCTGGTGTAGAACGGATCCGCGATCGTGATCGTATCGATGCTGATGACATAGCACAATCCCCTGGCCAGAAACATTCCGGCAAGCGTGACGATAAACGGTTGAATGCGGAAGTAATGAATGATCGCTCCCATAAGCGCTCCGAACAGAGAACCCATCGCGAGCACCATCGGAATAACGACGGCCGGAGGCCAGCCGTTCTGTTCGACCAAGCTCGCGCACACCATGGTAGTCAGGGCAATGACGGAGCCTACCGACAGGTCGATGCCGCCGGATAGAATGACGAACGTCATCCCGACCGCGGTGATAAGCAGAAAGGAATTATCGATCAACAGATTGTACAGAACCTGCATCGAGAAGAATCCCGTATAGCGCAACGACCCTGCGGCGAACATCGCGGCCAACAGGCCCAATGTCACGAGAACAGGAACATACTTGCGATTAAGAAACATGACGGGCAGCCTCCTGTTCGGCGGGATATTTCCTCTTCGCCCAACGGAAGGCGATGGACTTGCGGAAGGACTCGGATTGGATCAAGCAGACGGCCAGCACGACGAACGCCTTCACGACCAGCGTGATCTCCGGAGGAACGCCGATCATATAGATCGTGGTCGTCAACGTCTGAATAATGAGAGCGCCGATGACCGTCCCCATCAGGTAGAACCGCCCGCCGCTCAGCGAGGTTCCTCCGATGACGACGGCCAGAATGGCGTCCAGTTCGTACCATAAGCCTGCGTTGTTGCCGTCCGCGCTAGAGACGTTCGAGCTGAGAATGAGCCCGGCGATTCCCGCGCATAACCCGCAGAAGACGTAGACCGACAGGATAACCGTATTGGAACGGAGCCCGGCCAGCCGGCTTGCCCTCGCGTTGCTGCCGACCGATTCGATGAACAGGCCGAGAGCCGTCTTGCGCGTCAGCAAGGACGCGGCGATCAGGACGGCGGCTACGAGGAAGATAGAGAAAGGCAAGGAAGCCAGAGATCCGGCTCCGATATATTCATAGAGATCGCTGGACACCGTAATGATCTGTCCGCTCGTAATCAGTTGCGCGATCCCCCGACCCGCGACCATTAGAATCAGCGTAGCGATAATCGGCTGAATCCGCGCGGCCGCGACCAGCGCACCATTCCATAAACCGAGAACGAGAGAGAGCGCGATGGAAGCCAATACGGCTCCGAAGACGAGCGGAAGCGAGCTTTGATCCGAGCTCTTGCTAATGGTCAAGCAAGCCATTGCGCCGGAGATCGCCACGATGGAACCGACGGAGAGGTCGATGCCGCCGGTAGCGATCACGAGAGTCATTCCGATCGAGACCATCATCAAGGGAGCGCCGAAGTTCAGAATATCGATCAAGCTTCCGTACAAGTTCCCGTTGCGCACGACAATCGAAAAGAAATCCGGCGAATAGAGCAGGTTAAAGAGCAATAAAGCGGCCAATACGCATAAGGGCCAGAACAGGTGGTGCCGAACGAGTCTGCTAGCCATGGGTTATCCTCCCGCCATCGCTTCCATGATATGCTGCTGGGTGAGCTGACCGCCGCCGAGCTCCTTGACCTTGCGGCGATCCCTTAACACGGCGACACGGTCGCTCACCCGAATGACCTCTTCCATCTCCGAGGAGATGAAGAGAACCGCCATCCCCTGCTTGGCAAGAGAGAGGACGAGCTTCTGAATCTCCGCCTTGGCCCCCACGTCGATCCCTCTCGTCGGTTCGTCGAGGATGAGCAATTCCGGCTCGGTCAGCAGCCATCTGGCGAGCAGAACCTTCTGTTGATTGCCTCCGCTCAGGTTCTTGATCAGATGCTCCGAATTCCCCGGATGGATGTTGAGCATCCGAATGTACCGCTCCGCGATTTCGTCCTGCTTCTTTCTGGGAATAGGCCTGAACCATCCCTTCGTCGCCTGAAGCGCAAGAATGATATTTTCCCGTACGGTCAGATCGTCGATGATGCCTTCCGTCTTCCGATTCTCCGAGCAGAAGGCGATCCGCTGATCGATCGCGTGGCGCGGCGACTTCACCGTCTGCCCCGTCGTCTCGACGGTTAAGGTCCCTTCGTCCGGACGATCCGCCCCGAACAGCAGACGTGCGAGCTCCGTCCTTCCGGAACCGAGCAGCCCGGCAAGTCCGACGACTTCTCCTTTGCGAATAGCCAGATCGAAGGGAGCGATCGCGCCCTTCCTTCCCAGACCGGAAGCGGTGATCATCTTGTTGCCCGCTTCCTCTTTGAATTCCGTAGACAGCTTGGGCAGCTCCTCCAGCAGCTTAAGCTCCTTGCCGATCATCTTCAGAACCAATTCGAATCGGGGCAGTTCCGCGGCCAGGTATTCCCCCTCCAGCTCCCCGTTGCGAAGAACCGTCAGCCGGTCCGACATCTCGTAGACCTGATCTAGGAAGTGCGTGACGAACAGAATCGCGAGCCCTTCGCTCTTCAGCTTGCGCATGATCGCGAACATCTGCTTCACTTCGTTCTGATCCAGGCTGGACGTCGGTTCGTCCAGAATAAGCACCTTGGCGGAGATGCTTAAGGCCCGGGCTATGGCCACCAATTGTTGAATGGCCACCGAATAGCTCTGCAGCGGATGCGCGACATCGATCGAGAGATTCAGCCTTTCCTTTAACAGCTCCTCGGCTTCGGCATTCATTCTCCGCCACTGAATCCGCCCGAGCTTGCAAGGCTCGCGCCCGATGAAGATGTTCTCGGCAACGGTCAGGTTCGGGCACAGGTTGACCTCTTGATAAACCGTGCTGATTCCGACCTTCTGCGCCTCCAGCGGTCCGGAGACGGAGATCGTCTTGTCCTCCATCGTCACCTTGCCCTCATCGATGGAATAAACGCCCGTCAGAACCTTGATGAGGGTCGACTTGCCCGCTCCGTTCTCTCCCATCAGGGCATGAACCTCGCCGGGGAACAACCGAAAGTCCACGTTCGATAGCGCCTTGACGCCCGGAAAAGCCTTGGTAATGCCCGTCATCTGCAGAATCGGCGATGGGACGGTCATGGTATCCTTCCTTTCTTTCTATCTATCTCCCTCTAGCATGAAACGAGAAAAGCCACCCGGAGGCGATCGGCCCGATGGAGTGACTTTCCTCGCCATTCAAATGCTCTCGTGCTTATGACTCGCTCAATATTCGCGGGACGGCAGAGCTTCCTTCGCTTGTTCGGAAGTGAAGGTCGTCTCTTTCGTGACGATGCGAGGCTCAATCTCCTTCCCGTCGACAACGGCTTGGACGGCCTCCATCAGTTGCGGCCCGAGCAGCGGATTGCACTCGACGATGAAGTTGATCTTGCCTTCCGAAGCGGCGGTCATGCCGTCCTTGACGGCGTCGACCGAGATGATCACGATATCTTCGCCCGGCTTGAGCCCGGCAGCCTCGATGGCTTGAATGGCGCCCAGCGCCATATCGTCGTTGTGAGCATACAGAACGTCGATGTCCTTATGCGCCTTCAGGAAGGCTTGCATGACTTCCTTGCCCTTCGCGCGGGTGAAGTCGCCCGTCTGGGAAGCGATGATCTTCAGATGGGGATTCGAGGCGATCACCTCTTGGAAGCCGGCCTTGCGGTCGTTCGCGGGAGCGGATCCCGTCGTGCCCTGAAGCTCGACAATGTTGACGTCTTCGGAAGCATCCTTATACTTGTCGACCAGCCATTGTCCGGCCTTCTTGCCTTCCTCGACGAAGTCGGAGCCGATGAACGTCTTGTATAGCGTCGTGTCCTTGGAATCGACCGCGCGGTCCGTCAGAATAACCGGGATGCCCGCATCCTTCGCTTCCTTCAGCACCGTATCCCAGCCGGATTCCACGACCGGCGAGAAGGCGATGACGTCCACCTTCTGCTGAATGAAGGAACGAATGGCTTTGATCTGGTTCTCTTGCTTCTGTTGCGCATCGGAGAACTTCAGCTCGAAACCGGCATTCTTCGCCGAGTCTTGAATGGACTTCGTGTTGGCCGTCCGCCAGCCGCTCTCCGCTCCTACCTGAGCGAAGCCAAGCGTGATAGTCTTGCCCGCCGGCGCCTCCGAGCTTGCGCCGGCGCTTGGACTGGCGCTCGGGCTTGCGCTGCTTGATTCGCTGGCCGGCGGCGCGGAAGACGCATCGCCTCCGGAATTGCTTGCATTGTTGCCGTTATTGCCGCACGCGGCCGTAAGCGCGATCAGCGCCGCGAGCGCTAGGCCGCTTCCCCACTTTTTCTTGCTCTTCATTAGGCTTTATCCTCCCCATAAGTTCACCGGAGTCGGTGTGACCTCATTATAGGACCGTTTCCGAAAGCCCTTATACGGAGTCCGTTTCGAGTTTGCTGGGAGATTTTTGGGAGTTCGCGGCTTGTCCGGGGCAAAGGTATAATTTTTTACGCAAAACGTGTATTATTCTAAGCACTCTCTCTATCCCCTCTAAAAATGAGCTATAATTACCCTCAAATCGCAAATCTTCCCTGTCGAGAGGAAGGGCTTATGAAGCTATTCAAGTGGATGACGTCAAGCCTGCGTGCCAAGCTCCTTAGCATGTTTATTATCCTTACGGCCGTGCCGCTTCTCGTCGTCGGCCTTATCTCCTATCAGAAGTCGTATTCCGCCGTCTCGAATCATAGCAAGGCCTCCGCTCAGCTGGCGGCGGAGCAATTGGCGCGCAGCATCGACACTCTGTTCGAAGACGCGGAGAAGCTGCTGGAGCTCGGCAACAACCCGCAGGTGCTGCAGTTCCTCTATTCTCAATCCGAGACCTACGAGGAAGCCAAATCCATACTTCAGACGTTCCAGCTCTACCGGGACACGAACAAGTTCGACAACGTGCTGAATATCTCCATGGTCAACTTCTATGGCAAAGGGATCAGCGAACGGAAAGGCGTCTTCCAGCTGGATCGCAACCCGCTTCGCAATCCTCACTTTCAATATCTGACACAGTATCCGGATGTCGTCCTAAGGCTTCCCTATTCGGAGACCACGGCTTCCGATCGGTTGGACGGCTTCGACTATTCGAATAAGAATGCGCTTTCGATCATTGCCGCCGTCACCCAGAGGATCACTCATGAAGTCATCGGCTTCATTATCGTCGATCTGGACGATTCGTTGATCGAACGGACTCTTTCCGAGGCTAGCATAGGGAAAACGGGCTTCTTCTATATCATGGACGGATACGGATCGACGATCTTCCAGCCTCCGGCGTCGCGCGCGAACCCGGAAGCGATGAATCAAATCGCTGCCGCCCAGCCCCTTCGGGCGGAGAGCGACAGCTTCGTCCTGAAAGCCCCTTCCAAGCAGTTCGTCGTCTACGGGGCATCGAAGCAGACCGGCTGGACCATTATCGGGGTTGCCCCACTTAAAGAGATTGTCGCGGAAGCCTACGGTATCCGGCAGTTGATCATCCTAAGCGTTCTGCTAAGCGCCGTCTTTGCCCTGACCCTTTATTTCTTCCTGACCAATCGAATTACGAGGCCGATTCAGATCCTGATGAACAAGATGCGCAAAGCTGCAAGCGGTTACTTGGACGCGAAGGTCAAGCCGAACGGCGACGACGAGATTGCCGACCTGGGCAACAGCTTCAATATCATGCTGGATAACATCAAGAATTTGATGGAAAAGAGCCGGCTGGAGCAGGAACGGGTTCAGATGGCGGAGCTGCGTACGCTTCAGGCGCAGATAAATCCTCATTTTCTGTACAATGCCCTGGATTCGATTCTGTGGATGGCCGAGGACGAGAACAAGGAGAGCGTCATCAAGCTGGTCAAGGCCCTCTCCCGTTTCTTCCGCTTAAGCCTCAACAAAGGAAGGGACTGGGTGTCGATCAAGACCGAGCTGGAGCACGCGGAAAATTATCTGGTCATCCAGCAGATGAGATACCGGGATATCCTGCAATATCGGGTCGACGTCGATCCGTCGCTGCAGGTGTATCCGATCATGAAGATGTCCCTGCAGCCCCTTGTCGAGAACGCCATCTACCATGGGATCAAGAACAAGCGAGGGCTGGGCATGATCCGGATCGGAGGCTATTCCGAGAACGATTCCATCGTGCTTGCCGTGGAGGATAACGGCATCGGCATTCCTCCCGAGAAGCTGGCTTCCCTCCGCGAGGAGCTGGAGAAGCCCGCCGACGCTCGCATTCTGGCGGACGATGATCGGGAAGGCGGGTTCGGTCTCGCCAATGTCCATCATCGGATTCGGCTCTACTTCGGTTATCCATTCGGGATCGAGCTGGACAGCGAATACAAGATCGGAAGCAAGATTTCGATACGGATTCCCAAAAAATAAGGAGGGAATATTCGTGAAAAAAGTCATGATCGTGGACGATGAGATTCTGATTCGCGAGACGATAAGGCGATGCGTCGATTGGGAGAAAGAAGGGTTTATCTATTGCGGAGACGCCTCGGACGGCGAAATGGCGCTTCCCCTTCTCGAGGAGCAGAAACCGGACATCCTGATCACGGACATCAAGATGCCCTTCATGGACGGCCTCGAGCTGGCCTCCGTCGTGAACAAACAAATGCCTAACGTCAAAGTCATCGTCATGAGCGGGCACGACGAATTCCGCTTTGCCCAAGCCGCCATCCGGCTGGGAGTGGAGGATTACTGCCTGAAGCCGGTCAGCTCGTCGGAGCTCGTGGAGCTGTTGCATAAGGTCAGCCGCAAGATTGACGAGGAGCAGCAATCCAAGCGCAATCAGGGGATGACAAAGGAGAAGCTGCTCTCCGATCTCTGCGGCGGGCTGATCGCCGCGGCCGAGGCCATCGAATTCGCCGAGAAGCTCTCCTTGCCGATCAGAGCGCGCTTTTATCGGGTAGCCGTTCTGGACGTTAGGGCTCTCAATGATGCCGGCGCCTTGAGCGACGAAGAGCTTCTCGCCATCCAAGCGGGAATCGATCGTTGGAACGTGCCCGCGGCGGAAGGCTTCACCTTCGTACGCGGCCGAACCGAGCTCGTTCGCATCTTCAAGAGCAACGTCGCGGATAGCTTATCCGATTCCATCGAGCCGATAGGAGCGCGGATTCGATCGGAGCTCGAGGAACAGTACGGGTGCGTGATCACGGTAGGCATAGGCAGCCTGCAGGAACGCTTGCAGGGCATTCACTTCTCCTACTTGGAAGCCACGGAAGACCAGTACATCACTCGATTAACCCGGCAGAACAAGATCTCTCTTAAAGAAGCTACCTTCCGGGAGAAAACGGACATTCTGCTGGATCGCGCCAAATTCCTCGACTTCCTGAAGATCGGGACCCTCGCCCAGAGAGACGGCTTCGTCCGGGAGTTCGCCGAGGACCTGAGACGAATCGATTGGCGCTCTTCCTCCTACGGCTTCTATCTCTTGAACGACCTGACCCTGGAGGCGTTCCGAGTCGCGAAGCAATGGTTCCGCTCGCCGGAGGATCCCGCGGATCGGATCGAACGGATGCAGCAGTCGCTGCGCAGGGCAGCATCCTGGGAAGATTGCCTCGAGTACCTGAACACGCTGTTTCTTCAGCTATGGCAGTGGCGCGAGGAGTGCTCGGATAAGTACGGGGAAGTGATCGACAAAGTCAAAGCGTATATCCAGGATCAATTTTCCAACGATCAATTGTCCCTTAAGGAGATAGCGTCTCACGTCCGAATCAGCCCCAGCCATCTGAGCAAGATCTTCAGTCAGGAGATGGGCCAGACCTTGACCGAATATCTAACGCAGGTACGAATCCGGCGGGCCATGGAGCTGCTGAAGTCCACCCCGAACAAGATGTTCGAGATTGCCTACGATGTCGGATACGGCGACCCGCACTACTTCTCGAACCTGTTTAAGAAGATGACGGGCATGACGCCCAAGGAATATCGAAACCAAGGAACGGCGGAGCCCAAAGCCGGCCATTCGGAGGCAACTGATGATAGAAGGACGAACTAGCATCCAACGCTTCATTCGGGGTTTACTTGCCTATGCGCTTCTATTGCTCGCAGCAACCGGCTGTATCGGCGCCGATAGGAACGCAAGCTCGCCTAAGGCGACCGACTCCGTCTCCTCCGCAGATGCGCCCGTATCGGACCGAACGTTCGGTATCATCTACCCGATGACCTATACGACCTATGAGACGATCACTCAAGATGCCAAAGAAGCCGCGGAGAGTCGCAACGTGACTCTATTGGTCAGCGCGCCGGACGAAGCGAACACGGAGCAGCAAATCCGGATCATGGAATCGATGATCAAGCTCGATGTCGACGGGATCGCCATCTCCCCCGTGAACTCCGACGCGCTCGCTCCCGTTATCCGCAAAGCCGTATCCAAGGGGATTCCCGTCATCACGTTCGAATCGGATGCTCCGGGGAGCGGCCGAACCGCCTATATCGGCGCAGACAATAACGCGACCGGAAGGCAAATCGCGATCACGATCGGTCAATTGCTGGGCAACAAGGGGATGATTATCGTGGAGACCGGCATGCAGGAGATGCTCGGCCTGCATCAGAGGCTCGAGGCGCTGCTCGAGTACTTGAACGAGGAATCCTCGATCGAGGTCCTCGAGGTTCGTTATAATCAAGGAAACGAAGAACGGGCCATGAAGGACATCGAGACCATGATCGGCGAGCATCCGCACTTCAGCGCGATGATCAGCCTCGACGCCGTCTCCGCTTCCGCCGGGACTCTCATCTGGAAAGCGAAAGGTTTGAATAGAATTTTCCTCTCGATGGGCAATAACCCCGCAAGCATCGAAGCGCTGGAGAACGGACAGCTTACCGCGATCGTTTCCCAGAACGAGCAGAATTGGGGAAGATCGATCGTCGATACGCTGATCAAGGTAAGCGATGGTCGGCAGTTACCCGGATTTATCGATACGGGGATTAGGGAGATTAAGCAGGCGGATGTTAGGTGAGTCATTAGGCATTCTTCCCTTTGTTGGCGAGAACGCCTCGTTATCTTGAGAATCAACGAATTTGCAACAACGCGCTTATTGTGAATTCCGAACAGCGTCGTTAGCGCGGCCGGTTCGGAATCTGCTTTATCATTCGGCCATTCTTCCAAACTTGAATGGATAAGCCCTTGACTTTCCCTCTTGTCGTAAATAAGAGCAAGATCGCTTCTTCACGAGGTAGCGGCGCGCCTACACGCTTGCCATTGTATGCAAGATAGTAAACCCTCAAAAATAAACGCCCTTGGATAGATATTACATCAAGTTAAATTTACAGAAAACAACCAATTCGATTAATTGTTCAATCATCATCCTATTGTTTTCGATTCTGTAATTGTTTCTTATGCATCACAGAAGAGGATTGTACAAACGCTAGAAAAACTTTGCTGATTCGATCTATCCTCCTAATTTAACAGAGAAACAGACCTTGGATGTGCCGAAATGCTCGGTGCGCGTGTCGAATCCGCAAGAAAGAATAGTGCGCGATCAACTTACAATAATACCCAAATCATATTATGCTAATCTTGCAGCTTGGAAGAAGGCGGACAGCACTCCTGCGAAAGGAGGAGTCGTTGTGGATCTCTTTCAAAGCCTGTCAGTCATCGTTGCTTTTGGTTTATTCCTCATTTCTTTACTCACGTATATTGAAAAGAGGAAGTAACCCGTATTCGGCTCGTTCGCCGTTGCAAGTGCGTCGGTGAAGCCATGCTGACATAGAGCCGCCTATGCCAGGCTGCTGGGCCCGATCGCTTCGTCGATTGGGCCCATTATCGTGTGACCTCTTAATGTTCCATATGCCCTCCCATTAGGGCCAACGATATGCGGAGAGAGTTAAGCCCCTAATGCCATGTTCCTTCGTATTCAAACAACAATTGCTCATGCTATAATTCAAACTAGAGGTGACATTATGGATTTTTTAATCGTTGTTATTATTCTAGCGGTTGTGTTTGGTGTATTTAGAAAGAAAAAAAAGTAAACTCTTCGGGGTTCCAAACGCTGACCGCCGGAAGAAGCGAGCGACTTCTGAAGTTCGTCCCCAATCCGTCCCCAACGCATCTCAAGGTACGGGTCATTCATGAATTTGCCGAAACTTTTCCCGTTGGGAAGAACAAAAAAATCCCTTGCATCAAGGGATTTCAATCTTTAAGTATGGTGCCGAGGACGGGGGTCGAACCCGTACGTAGGTCACCCTACGCAGGATTTTAAGTCCTGTGCGTCTGCCAATTCCGCCACCCCGGCATGTCGATTGAAAGCGCGAACGAAAGGCCGTTCGTTCGGTCAACGAGTTACATATTACCATGAACAAGCCCGACTCGTCAAACATTAAAACAGATCAATCGGCAATAAAAAACAGGCCCCTAAAAATCAAAAAAACCTTGATTCTCAAGGTTGTCTGGTGGTGGGCCCTGAGGGACTCGAACCCCCGACCAATCGGTTATGAGCCGACAGCTCTAACCACTGAGCTAAGGGCCCTCGTTCGTTATGGGTCCTACGAGGAATTGGTTGCGGGGGCAGGATTTGAACCTGCGGCCTTCGGGTTATGAGCCCGACGAGCTACCGGGCTGCTCCACCCCGCGTCGTTGTATTCGGTCGCGCTTCTTACGGCGACAAGAATTAATATACAACACTTCCATCCTCTGCGTCAAGGCTAAAACCGAAATAATTGTGGTTTTTTCACTAAAGGATATGAATTATTTCTCTTCGTTATTCCCGATTTTACCTTCTGCCTTCTCCTCTGCCTTATCGGCCTCATTCTCCGCCTGTTCAGCTTTGGCCAGCTCCGCCAGCTTCTGGATCAGAATATGCTGGGGCATATGCATCAGGTGCTCCAACGGCACGTTTAGGTGCTTGGCCAGCTTGACGGCGGTATCCGCGGACAACGGCATTCTTCTCATTCGGCATCGCTCCTTCTTCTTTAGACGATACCACAAAATCAGCCGCGCAGCCAAGGTAAGACCGAAGCTAAGCCCAAAAGCCGCGTGCAGGCAAGAACTAGGACCGGCAACTCTACGCAAGCCTACAAAGGCCTGCGAAACGCCTATCAAGCCTCTAAGCGCCTCGTAGAGCTCGAGCTAGCTTAGTCCTGCCGGCCTCTTTTCCCCTGCCGCGGTCCTTCCAATAATCAAGGCACGTAACGCACCCCATACTTGCCTTTGCGCGAGCGGTAAACCTCGATTTCCCTCGGCATCTCGATGCCGAACAGCCAGCCGTCGTTCTCCATTCGGCGCACGAGACATCCCGCTTGGAATTTGCTGTCGTAGAGTCTGGACCAGTACACCCATCTCACCCTAGTTCCCTCCCGGAAAAGTCAGTTGTCTACGGTCTTAGCATATACGGCAGACGTTGCGCTTACTCGCGTTTCCTTCCCGAAGAAGCAAAAACCGCCCGAGATGGGCGGTTCAGCATATGCATTATCAACGATAAGGTCATCCAGCCACGGCCATGCCGGCCGCAGCCATTATCGCATTCTTCTGGTCCATGGCATTCGGATCCATGTAAGGCGTCATATCGATCTCGCCGGTCGGGTTCGCCTTGATTTTCTGAAGCAGCTCGTCGCCCTTGGCCTGCCAATCCGCCAGCGCTTCCTTGACCGACATGTCTCCGCTCAGCGCCTTCTGGAAAGCCTGCTCGCTCAGGTTATACAGAAGGTTCAGGTTCGGGCGGTCCTTGTACAGCTGCGTATCGGCATCGCTCGATTCATACGACACCGGCTTCAGCTTCGTGAAGGCCTCCATATTGAAGGTAGCTCCTTCCTTCGGCTTGACGAATTCCTGCAGCGTGCTGAGCTCGTATTGGCTTCTCGCCTTGAACTTGGCGTTCTCCTTGCCGTTAATGAATTTGATGAATTCCCAGGCATCCTTCTCGTTCGGGGCCGTGGCATTGATTCCGACGAGCTGGTTCAAGTACATATTGCCTCCGACGCCCGGCATCTCGGACAACTGCGGATACGTGACGACTCCCCACTCGATCGCCTTGTAATCCTTCATTTTGCTGACGTTTCGATTGAAGGCGTCGAGCTCGTTGACCAGATTGTAGCTGCCGATCATCATGGCGAGCCTTCCGCTGAAGAACGGTCTCTGCTCGTAAGGATCGTATCGGTAATTGCCGTCCATGGGCTGCTCTTGCTGGAAATCTTCGACCTTAGGGATGACGCGGTCCTTATAAAGCTGAATCGGCTCCGCCCAAGCCTTCTCCCATTGAGGAGTGTTGACGGTCATCTTCTCTCCCTGCGTATCGAATGTTCTCAGCTGCAGCGGCGCTACGATATTTTGCACGTTATAGAAGTTCAACCCGCTGTTCCAGTCGTTAAAAGAAAATCCGAAGATGGCGTCTTTCCCCGTTCCCGATGTCACCTGGCGAGCGAGGGCAAACACCTGGTCCCAGGTCATATCGTCCGTCGGAGGCGTGATTCCCTTGTCGGTGAACAGCTTCTTGTTATAGAACAGCGCCGAAGAGGAGAATGTCGGGGTAAGCCCGTAAATCTGCCCGTTGCCTTGTTCGCGTATGTAATCGATGACCGAGGGCACGTAATCCGCAAGATCGATTTTATCCTTCTTCAACAGAGGATCCAGCGGCTTAACCATGTTAGCCTCAACCAGATCGCCGATCATGGAACCCGAATCCAGCATGATCACGTCGACCGGATTGTCGCCGGTCATGAGCTTCTTATACAATTCCATCGGTTCCGGTTGAGGATTCTCCTTGCGCTCCTCCTCGGTCGCATACTGCATTTCGCTCCAGTCGTAAGCGTTCACGATCTCGATATCGATATTGTTGTGCGTCATTTCGAACATGTCCGTGTATTGCTGGCGAAAATAAGTCTCGTTGTCCGGGCTGCCGTACAGCATGCCGATTCTCAGCGTTCTGCGGTTGTTCGGATCGTCCGAGCTGTCGCTGCTGCAAGCCGCAACCAGCGGCACCAGCATGGCAATGGATAAAGTCGCGGCGATGCTTTTTTTCTTTGTATTCATAAGCCCCTCCTTGATAATAGAACCGCGGAACCCAGTTCTATAGCTCTTTGTCTGCGATTCCGCGGTGTAATGGATGTTATGAGTTTGAATGATAATCGTGCCCGCTTAGTAGAGGATCGGGCCGCCCCCGCCTCCTCCTCCGCCGTAAACGTCGTCGAATACCCCGTCGATCTGGCCGGTCGGATTCAGCTTGATCTTCTGCAGAAGATCGTTGCCCTTCGTCTCGAACTCGGCGAGCGCCTCCTTGACCGTCATCTGATTCTGCATCACCTTGTTGAATTCGATTTGGGCGAGCTGCTGAATCATATACAGGTTCGGACGTTCGGTGAGGAGCTGCTGCTCGGCGTAATTGATCTGCGACGGCAGCGGCTTCGTCGTCGTGAACGCGTCGATGTTGTAGGACATGCCGTCCTTCACCTTGATGAATTCCTTAAGCGCCGGCATCTCGTAGCTGCTGCGGGACCTCAGCTTGCCCCACTCCTTGCCGTTCATGAACTTCACGAATTCCCAAGCGTCGTCCGGATTCGGAGCCTTGGCGTTGATGCCCGCCATCGAGTTCATGTAGATATAGCTGCTGACTCCCGGAGCTTCCGCGAAGGTCGGCACCTGTACGACGTCCCAATCGAGCTGCTCCATGCCTTCGAACTTCTGATAGTTCTTGTTGTAGGTGTCGATCTCGTTGATGAAGTTGTAATTCGCGATGACCATAGCGACCTTCCCGTTGAAGAAGGTTTGCTGCTGGAACGGATTGTATCTGGTATTGTCGATCGTGGCCGGATCGACCTGCAGATCCTCCGTCGTCGGCAGGATGTGATCCTTGTACAGCTGGGAGATCGTCGTCCATACGTTCTCCCACTGCGGCGTATTGACGGTCATTTTCTCCGCGTTCGCGTCATAGAGCTTGAGCTGCAGCGGAGAAGCATAGTTCATCATATCGCTGTAACCGTCGCTATAGCCCCATTGGTTAAAGGCGAAGCCGAAGGTCGCATCCTTGCCCTCGCCGCTCTTCAGCTGACGAGCCAGCGTGAACAATTGATCCCAAGTGATGTTGGCGGCGGGAGGACTTACGTTCAATTTGCTGAAAATCTTCTTATTGTAAAAGAGCGCGGAAGGAGTATAGGTAGGCGCAAGAGCGTACAGCTGCCCGTCTCCCTGATCCTTGATTCCTTCGATGACCGCCGGAACGTAGTCGTTCGGATCGATCTTGTCTTCCTTCATCTTCGCGTCCAGCGGCATAAGAAGATTGTCGCGGACGAGGCTGCCCAGCACGCCGGAATCCAGGATCATGACGTCGACCGGATTCTCGCCGGTCATGATCTCCTTCACCTTCTCGATCGGGTCCGGTTGCTTCTGGTTCTCCTTAGGCTCATCGAATTGCGTCTCCGTGTAGTCGATGGCCGGAACGATCTCGATATCGATGTTGTTATGAGTCAATTCGAACATGTCGGTATATTGCTGCCGGAAGTACGATTCGTCCTGCGAGCTTCCGTACATCGTTCCGATTCGGAGCGTGCGGCGGTTGTTCGGGTCGTCGTCGTTGCCGCCGCTGCAAGCGGCGAGAATCGGAACCAGCATCGTTAAGGTCATTCCTACGACCGTCCATTTGCGTGCCTTGGTTGTAAATACGTTCATGCGGTTTCCCCCTCTAATGGTTTCGGCGCGCGAATTCCGATCTTCTCTCCGTCGAATTCCAAGCTCGCCTTGTCGCTGATGCCGAGGCTCTGAAGGTATTCCTTCGGAATCTGAAGCCGGCCGTAACGGTCGACGACGACGTACGCCTCGTGAACCTCTCCGAGCAAGGATCCCTCTTCCTGCGGAACCTTGGCATCGTCCAGATTCGGATTTCTCTTGATGAACTCCGTGCTCGTAAGGCCGTCCCGGATCGCGACGACGCGGTCCACCTTGCCGGCAAGCGACAGGTCGTGGGTGACGATGACGATCGTAAGCCCGAGCTCTCGATTGAACCTGCGGAAAATATCCATGATGATGTCGGAGGTGCGAGTGTCGACGGAGCCCGTCGGTTCGTCGGCGAGCAGCATCTGCGGCTTGTTCGCGAGCGAGATCGCGATCGCGACGCGCTGCTGCTCCCCTCCGGACAGCTGCGTCAGCTTGTTGTGCATCCGGTCCTTGAGGCCGACCCATTCCAGCAATTGCTTGGCGTACGCCCGGTCCGTCTTGCCGGAGAACATCATCGGCATCTCGACGTTCTCGAGCGCCGACAGGAACGGCAGCAGGTTGCGCGCGTTGTTCTGCCAGATGAAGCCGACCGTGTCGCGCTTGTACTTGACCAAGTCTTCTTCCGTCGCCTTAAGCAGGTCCCACGGACCGACCTTGACTTGGCCGGCGGACGGGCGGTCCAAGCCGCCCAGAATGTTCAGCAGCGTCGACTTGCCGCTGCCGCTGTTGCCGATGATGGCCATCATCTCGCCTTCCTGAACCGACAGGTTCAAGCCCTGGAGGGCGACGACCTCCAGATCGTCCGTCTTGTAAATCTTCACGAGCCCTTCGCAATGGATCATGGGGTTAGCGCTCCTCTCCAAGCTTGACGGCCTGGTGGACCTTCAAGCGTCTGATATGGGCGACCAGCATCGCGACTCCGATCGCCATCATGACGCCGACGACGATGTACAGCCGGTTCGTATCGACGTTGTCGAAGACGACGCGGAACGGCGGAATCTGGCCGGCGGCGTTATCGGTCGTCTGCAGGAACGGCAGGAACAGCATGCTGGTCAGCTTGCCGATGCCGATCCCGAGCCCGATGGACAATCCGGCGGTAAACACCTGCTCGAGCAGAAGCATCCCGGTGAGCTGCTTGCGGGACAGCCCCATCGCTCTCAGAATGCCGATCTGCACGATCCGGCCGGATAGATTGAAGAACCAGAACAGAATGTAGCCGGACAGCGAGACGATAATCGTCACGAGGAAGCCGAGGCTTAAGATTCCGAAGACGCCGCCCCTTGCCGGGTGCTTGCTCTGCGTGATGAGCTCGCTTCTCGCGTCGCTGATCGAGGCGATCTCGATTCCCTTCTCTTGAAGCAGCGGAATCAGCGGCGCCACCTTCGCCTCCGGCTCCATCTTCAGCCATACGTCGTATGGAGCCATCGGAGCCTCGTCGTAGATATAGTCCAGGTTCGCCACGATGAACGGCGACTCGGACGGATACTGGGCCGGCCAGTACGGCAGAATGGCGGCGACGATGAATTCGGCCCTCTGCTCCTGAATGACCGCGGAGATCTGGTCTCCTTGCTTCAGGTTGTACTTCTCCGCCAGATTGGAGGAGACAAGCGCGTATTCCGCGCCTTTGCCCATCAGGGCCAAATATTGAAACGGACTTGCCGGATACAGGTCGTCGCGGAACCACGCCACGCGAGCGAAGTCGACATTCTGGATGCCGACGACCGTTCCTTGGCCCGCCGACCGGTCGTTGACGAGCAGGTTCACCTTGGCTTGCAGCACCTTGGCGGCATGCTCGACGCCCGGCAGCGTGCGGAACACCTCGAACGGCGGCTCCGAATAAATAACCTTCGACGGCCTAGGCGTCTGGCCTTGACCTTGCCCTCCGCCCTGTCCGCCGCCTTGGCCGCCGCCTTGGCCCGATCCTTCGCCGGAGCTGATGTCCGGGCTTCCTTCCCAGACCGTCGACACGACGACGTCGGTACCGTACTGGTACAGGATCCGCTCCTCCGAGTTCAGGTCGATCGTCCGCGCGGCGGAGGCGTTGTACACCCCGAGACCCAGCGTCAGAATGAGCAGGATCATAAGCGGATAATAAGAGCGGGACGAGCGGGACAGCTGCGTCAACGTCAGGTAGAGCGGAACGGGGAGAATCGATCTCCAGAGACGGTTGAACAGCTTCAGCAGCAGCGGGAATAATCTAAGGAAGAACAACCCCGCCGCGAAAATAGTGATCGCCGGAACGAAGAACAGGAACGGCTGGACGTTCAGCTGATCCGTCGTCATTCCCGTCTTGAAGCTGACCATCTGGCGCTCGTTGAACAGGTACCAGCCGTAAGCGGCCACGCCCAGCAGCACGATGTCGATGAACCATCGCTGCCACTGCGGCGCGCGATCGCTTCTCGCCATCCGGCGCTTGTGGTCGACGATCGACGTTCTCGTATACACGAACGCCGGGATAACCGCCGCGCCGATCGCGACGAGCACGGCCGCGGCTCCCGCGAGAATGCTGTCCGTGCCGAAGCCGACCGGGATCGCCTTGCGGTTGACGAACTCCAGGAACCCGCTCGCGGAGCCGATGCTCTTGGCCATGAACCAGCCGATAAACGGTCCCGCCAGCAGCGAGATCACTCCGAGAAGAATACCTTCCATTAAGAAAATAAGCAGAATCTGGCGCTTGCCGGCTCCCCGGCTGCGCATGACCGCGATGTCGGAGCGCTGCTTCTCCAGCGCTTGGCGGGCGTTCATGGTGATGAAGTAGAACACCATCGCGATCATCGGCGCGGCCAGCGTGAACAGCATCGTTTGCAGCTGAAGGCTATCTCTTCGGAATTCCCCCAGCATCTCCTCGAAGGAGATGTCCAGGTGCGTTCCGTTCAGCTTCTGGAACACGTCGATGTCGATGCGGCCGAGCGTATCCGCCAGAGGCGAGAGCTGGCTCGTCTTGATCTCTCTCAGATCATATGCCGCATACCAGCTCGCCATCTGCAGCGGAATGCCCTGCTTCGCGACCAGGTCCTCCTTCATCGCCGGCTCGGCGATGAACAAAGTCGACATCAAGCTATCGAACCCTTGGTACCAATAGCTGCCGGAATCCTCCTTCGGCTTGAAGGTGCCGACGATCTCGACCCGCAGAGTGATATTAAGGCCCGAATAGATGGGATAGAGCAACACGTCGCCAACGTGAAGATCGTTGCGGAACATCGCCTCCTCCATCATGACGGCTTGCAGCGTTCCGTCGCTGCCCGCCCGGTCCGCGAACCACTCGCCCCCGCTCTGCTCGACCTGATCCTTCAAGCCGCTGAAGGAGCTCAGCGTCATCTTGCGGGTCCGGCTCGCGTCCACCGTGCTCGGATCCTCCGGCTGCACGTCGGCGCTCCGGATCGTCAGGCTGTTCTGAGTCGCCTGCCGAGGGAAGCCGATCTTCGCCGGTATGTCTTCGGTGATGTACTTGTCGACGTTCCGGAAGCCTTCCATATCGGTCTTGCCGTCCGTCGATTGATAGAGCACCCGCAAGGCTCCCGCGGGGAGTCCCTCGCTGTTCTCCTGAAGCGATTGCGCGACGACTCGCTTAAGCGCCCCGTCCGCGTACATCGGAATGCTTGTCGTGAACGCGACGGCGAGGAGCAGTCCGGCCAGTGTACTGAGCGTCAGCCATCGCGTATTCCACATCTTGCGGAAGAGGAATCGGATCAGCGCCCCCATCCGTTATTGACCCACGACTTTCTGCCCCGGCGTCAGGCCCTGCAGCACTTCGGCATCCGTCGAGGTCTGCTGGCCGACCTCGATATCCACCTCGCGTTTGGTTCCGTCCGGCTCGGCGACTTGCACGTAGGTGCGGGCTCCGACCGTGCGAAGGGCGGAGAGCGGAATGACGATCGCGTTCTCCTTGCGGCTGAGGATGATCGACACCGTCAGGAAGGTTCCGCGAACCGCCGTCTTGGGAAGATCCTTCACCTCGATCAGCAGATATTGATCCAAGGTCTTCACGTTCGTCGCTCCGCCGTTCTGGCCGTTGTTGCTCTCGGTATTCGTCGGCAGGCTCTTCACCTTGCCCGTTACCGTGCCGGTGCCGTTCAAGTCGATCTGCGCTTCCATGCCGACCGTGATCATCTCCAGGTAATCCTTCGAGGGCTCCGCGGCGACGATCAACTGGCTGGGATTGGCGAGCACGCCTAGCGGCTTGTAAGCCTCGACCGCGTCGCCTTCCTTGGCGGTAAGGGAGACCACCTCGCCGGCGAACGGAGCCGTAAGCACCGCGTCCGCGATGTCCTGCTCCAAATCGGCGATAGCCTGACGCTGCTCCTCGAACGCGATCTGCTGCTCTTCGAATTCGATCGGATCCATCTCGTCCTTCTTGCGGATCGTCTCCTTCATGGCGAGCTCGGATTTCCTCATCGCCAGGCGCTGGTCGCGCAGCGACTTCTTCATGTCCTCCACGTCCAGCTCCGCGATGACCTGTCCGGCCTCCACCTTGCCCCCGTTCTGTATGTAGAGCTTCTTGATAAACTTGCCGTTTAAACTCTTCGAAGTGTAATAAATCGACTTCTCCTGCGTGGACAGAAGCTTAGCCGAGAAAGAAGCCTTCTTCTCGAGCGTCTTCGTCGTCACTTCGTATTCCGGCCTCTTGGAGATCTGCGGCAGCTGAATCGCGGACAGATCCTCCTCGACCGGTTCGTCCGGCAGCAGGCTGCAGCCCGTCACCGCGACGGACAGCGAGAGGACGGCCAGCAGGCCGGCTTTGGATTTCTTCATTGATTGACGCTCACCCTTGGGCGAAAACGCCGTCCACCATCTCGTAGACATGGTCTGCTACCTCCATAATGGTCGTATCGTGTGTCGTCATGCAGATCGAGATCTTCTCCGTCGCGACGATCTCCCGGAATACCGCCATCACCTGCGCGGCCATCTGGGAATCGAGCTCCGCCGTCGGCTCGTCCGCGAGCAGGAGGCTGGGCTTGTGCGCGATCGCCTTGGCGATGGCGACCCGCTGCTGCTCGCCCCCGGACATCTCGGACGGGCGGTGGTGCATTCTCTTGCCCAGGCCGACGAGCTCCAGGCAGGAGGTGACTCGCGCCTTCCACTCCGAACGCGGAATGCCCGCCATTCTCATCGACAGCTCGACGTTCTCGTAGGCGGAGAGCAGCGGCATCAAGGCATACGCTTGGAAAATAAAGCCGATGTCCTTCCGCCGCACGGAGGTTCTCTTGTCGTCGTCCCATTCATGGAACGGCTGGCCGCGGAACAAAATTTGGCCTTGCGACGGCGTATCGAGGCCGCCCATTAAATTCATCAGCGTCGTCTTGCCCGAGCCCGATCGGCCCTTCAGCATGATGAGCTGTTGCGGGTAAAGCTTAAGATCGATGCCCTTCAGAACCCTGAGCTTCTGAGAGCCCACATCGAAAGAGCGTTCCACGCCTTGCACGACGAGAAGCGGTTCTTTGTTCTCTTCTCCCTCATGCCCCTCCTCCGCGCTTGTCCCCATCTTCCCTGCCTCTTCCAGGCTGCCGCCCGGTTCTTCCCGCTTCTTCCTGCGCGGCTTCCAAGCGAGCATCCGAATTCCCTCCCTCTTCCAGTTGCACTTCCAACAATATTAACGATCCAATCCGGGAAAAAGTTACGGCTTTAGGTATATTTTATGAGAAACATGAGAAGGATTTCGGCATTTTTCTCAGAAAGCGCCTTCAATCGCAGGCGGAATACGGCAGAGCGCCTGTTTTTTTTCGCTCCCTCTTTATAAGGGAGGGATATTTTGTGTATGATGAAGAAATAACAAGTTTTACGCGAGAAAGGTTGGTCGGATTGGAGAGCAAAACGGCATCATCTAACAACTTTATTAGAAACATCGTCGTGGAGGATCTCGCGGCCGGGCGCGTGACCGAGGTCGTGACCCGTTTCCCGCCGGAGCCCAACGGCTATCTGCATATCGGACATGCCAAGTCGATCTGCCTCAACTTCGAGCTGGCCGACGAATTCAAAGGCCGGACCAATCTGCGCTTCGACGATACCAACCCCGTCAAGGAAGACGTCGAATACGTCGAATCGATCAAGCAGGACGTCAAGTGGCTCGGCTTCGAGTGGGACGGACTCTTCTTCGCGTCCGACTACTTCGGGCAAATGTACGAGCGCGCTCTTCTTCTCATTCGCAAGGGACTCGCATACGTCGACGACCAAACGGCCGATCAGATTCGCGAGAACCGCGGCACGCTGAGCGAGCCGGGAAGGAACAGCCCGTACCGGGACCGCACCGTGGAGGAGAACCTCGAGCTGTTCGAACGGATGAAGAAGGGCGAATTCGGCAACGGGGAAAAGGTGCTTCGGGCGAAGATCGACATGTCGTCTCCGAACATCAACATGCGCGACCCGGTCATTTACCGGATCGTCCACGCTCATCATCATAATACCGGGGACGCTTGGGTCATCTATCCGATGTATGCCTTCGCCCATCCGCTCGAGGACGCCATCGAGGGAGTGACCCACTCGATCTGCACGCTGGAGTTCGAGGACCAACGGCCGTTCTACGATTGGGTCGTCGAGCAATGCGAGATGGAAGCGACGCCCCGCCAATACGAGTTCAACCGCCTGAACATCACGAACACCGTGATGAGCAAGCGGAAGCTGAAGGCGCTCGTCGACGAGAAGGTCGTCGACGGCTGGGACGATCCGCGCATGCCGACGATCTCCGGCCTCCGTCGCAAAGGCTACACGCCGGAAGCGATCCGCGCGTTCTGCCGCGAGATCGGAGTCGCGAAGAGCTACGGCGTCGTCGACGAGCGGATGCTCGAGCACTTCATCCGCGAGGACCTGAAGCTGAAGGCGCCCCGCACGATGGCCGTCCTTCGCCCGCTGAAGGTCGTCATCACGAACTACCCGGAAGGCCAAGTCGAGTGGCTGGAAGCCGAGAACAACTCGGAGAACGAAGAGCTGGGCAACCGCCAAATCCCGTTCTCCCGCGAGATCTACATCGAGCAGGACGACTTCATGGAGACGCCTCCGCCGAAGTACTTCCGCTTGTTCCCGGGCAACGAGGTGCGTCTGAAGCACGCATACTTCATCAAGTGCGAGGAAGTCGTCAAGAACGAAGCGGGCGAAGTCGTCGAGCTTCGCTGCACGTACGACCCCGAGACGAAGAGCGGCTCCGGCTTCACCGGCCGCAAGGTCAAGGGAACGATCCATTGGGTCGAGGCTTCCCAAGCCGTTCCGGCGGAGTTCCGCCTCTTCGAGCCTCTTATCAACGACGAGGACGACGACGAGGACACCTCCTTCCTGGAGCGAATCAACCCGAATTCGCTCGAGACGCTGCAGGGCTTCGTCGAGCCGGGCATGAAGGGCGCGGTCGCTCAAGACAAGTTCCAGTTCTTCCGGCACGGTTACTTCAACGTGGATTCGAAGCTCAGCGAGCCGGGCCGTCCGGTGTTCAACCGGATCGTGTCGCTCAAGAGCTCGTTCGAGGTTCCCAAAGCATAACCATCTTATAGCAAGAAAGCTCCGCTCCCCTTCGGCTTGGCCGCGGGGAACGGAGCTTTCTTTGTCGAATCGGGCGACAAACGGCCCGATAAGGGCCAGAATGAACCTGAAGGCAGGCTGTACCGTCTTATCCTTCGTATAAAGGAGGAATGCCAAGCATGAATACGAAACGAAGCATCCATTGCCGATGGACGCTGTTAGCCATAGCCGTGCTGCTGGTCTTGGGAGGATGCGGCAACGGCTCCGGAGGCACGGCTCCCACCGGCGAGCCGAGCCAGCCGTCGTCCGCGTCTCCGTCCCAGGCCGGGACGGAGACGCCTGTCCCGCCGGAGATCTCGCCCGCTCCGTCCGATCCCGCGTCCCCTTCGCCGACGCCGTCGCCGTCCTCCTCGCCTACCGGGATCGACGATCCCATCGCGGATCAGGTGAAGCGGCTTACCCTATCGGAGAAGATAGGTCAAATGCTGATCGCGGGCATCGACGGCAAGACTCTCGACGCCGAAGGACGTTCGATGATCGCCGATTCCCATGTCGGCGGGATTATTTTATACTCCCGCAACGTCGGCACGCTCAAGAGTACCGTCTCCCTCATCAACTCGCTTAAGAAGGCCAATCGGGACTACTCGATTCCCCTCTTCATGAGCGTCGATCAGGAAGGAGGCAAGGTCAGCCGGCTTCCGGACAGCTACGAGGACATTCCGGCCAATGAAGTCGTTGGCGCGGCCAAGGAGGACCGTCTCGCCGGCGAGATGGGCCGTCTCCTTGCGCGGGAGCTGCTCTCCGCCGGCTTCAATCTCGACTTCGCTCCCGTGCTGGACGTGAACAGCAACCCGGACAATCCCGTCATCGGATCGCGTTCCTTCGGCAGCTCGCCAACCCTGGTCGCCTACTTCGGAACCGCGGAGCTCAAGGGGCTGCGCGAGGGCGGCGTGATCCCGGTGGCGAAGCATTTTCCCGGCCATGGCGACACCTCCGTCGACTCGCACCTCGATCTGCCCGTCGTCGACAAGACGGCCGAGGAGCTCGCCAAGCTGGAATGGATTCCGTTCGAGAAGGCCATCGAGAACGGCGTCGAAGCGATCATGGTCGCCCACATCCTGTACCCGAAGCTGGATCCGGATAAGCCCGCCTCCCTCTCCGGGGAGCTTGTCGGACACTGGCTGCGGGACAAAATGGGTTACGACGGCGTCGTCATGACCGACGATCTGACGATGGGAGCCATCGCGAAGAACTATACGCTTAAAGAAGCGGCCGTCGAGGCCGTGGAAGCCGGCTGCGACGTCCTGCTCGTCGCCCATGGCTACGATAAGATGAAGACCGTTCGCGACTCTCTCCTGCAAGCGGTCGAGAGCGGCAAGCTGGACGAGTCGAGAATCGACGAGAGCGTCTACCGCATTCTTCGGCTTAAAAGCGAGTACGCGCTTAAGGACGAGGACACGGCCGTTCCCGACCTGGCCGAGCTGAACAGCGACATCAAAGCTTGGCGGTCTTCCTTGCAGGGCTAACCGATCAATCGAAGCCGAACGACTCATATTTAATCGCGTTGCGGATACTCGGCCATACGTCCGCCGAATCGGCGCTGATGTACCAATAAGCGAAGCCTGCCGCTCCCAGCTTTAACGATTCGCGTACTTTCGCGGTCAGGGAGCGGCTTTCTTCCGTCCAAATCCGGTGCGTCGTTTGCCCCTTGGCGTAGGCGAACACGTATTGGCCGACCGAGGAATCCCACGCTTTGGACGCGGACGCGAGCGATCGGATGAGCTCGTTCTGCTCGCCGATCTCAAGCTCCGTCGAACTCACAGCGGGCTCTATCGTCCAGTCTCTCGTGTATAAGGGAAGCGCCACTATCGTTTTTTCGGCCGGGACTTCGCGCAGCAGCGTATTCAAGCCCGATTTCAACCAAGGCAGCGACGACACCGAGCCCGCCACGGGAGAGCCGCCCCAGTGCTCGTCGTAGGCCATCAGAACGACGTAGTCCGCCGATTCCCCGATCGCCTCGTATTGGAACGCTTCCGTCCAGTCCGTCCCCAAATCGGGGGAGACGTTGACCGACAGCACGGCGCCCGACTTATGCAGTGCCGCCGCCAGTTCTTCTACGAACAAAGTCATCGAATCGCGGTCTTCTCCGTACACGTTCTCGAAGTCGAGATTAAGGCCGTCCATTCCGTGCTTAACGACGAGAGCGGCGGCTTGCGACACGATCTTCTGGCGGTTCGCCTGGCTGCTCAGCATCGCATGGGTCCTATCCGCGTCGAAACGGTTGCCGAACATGCCCCACACTTGCTTGCCGCTCGTATTCGCCCAGCTTAGCAGAGCCGAGTCCGTATTGTCGGTGATGGCAGAAGCGGAATCGAGGAAAAACACGCGGGGAACCAAGGTATTGACCGAGGAGCGGGAGATGCTGGCCTTGTACTCGGCGAGCGTCTGCTGGTATTGCCAGCCGAGCTGCGGCATGGCGGAAGCGGTCGCGCCGAACCGGCTCTCCCAATCGGCGGTTTGCAGGATTCGGTGGAACACGACCGCGATCTCCGCACGGGTCAATATAGCCGTCGGCCGGAAATTCCCGTTCCCGTCGCCTTTCAGCAGACCAGCTTGGGAAGCCGCCTGCACGGAAGCTTTCGCATAGTCGGAGATCGAGCCGACATCCGGGAAGCGGACAGCCGAGGTGCCGTTCGCGCTCAGCCCGAGCCCCCGCGCCAGAATGACGGCCGCTTGCTCTCTCGTGATCGAAGCCTTAGGCTGAAATGCCGTTGCGCTCGTTCCGGCGACAAGCTCCAGATTGGATGCCGCTTGGACCGCCCCGTAGAACCAGTCGGAAGGCTTCGCGTCCCGGAAAGAGGCGATCGCATTGTTCGTCTCTTCCAGGCCGAACAGCCGGATGAGCACGGCCGCGAACTCCGCTCTCGTCACCGGCTTGCCGGGCTCATAGAGCCGTTCGCCCGTTCCGCCTACGATTCCTTTGGCGGCGAGAGCGGTAATGTCGTCTTTGGCATAGCTGGCGGAAATATCGTCGAAGGGCAAGGAAGAAGCCGCGGAAGCGGCATCGGGGGCGGTCGGCAGGCTGCCTGCGCCAAAGGTTAACGCCGCGATTAGAGGCAGAAGGACGCGGCGACTACGAGCGAATCTCAAGGAACAAGCACCTCGATTTAATAGGATAGTATCATCCTATCAAATCGCGGGGTTCTGGTAGACACGCAAGTTTTGGCAAAAGGAAGGCTCCGCGGCATTGTCCGCGGAGCCTTCCGATATTATGGCGCCGCGAATTCGCTGAAGTCGCCGCTGAGCATGGCGGTCAGCATGCGATAGAATTCCCGGTAATCGCTCTCCAGCACGACCTCCGAACGCGGGCGTTCTCCGCTCCAGGCCGGCGTGTTCTCCGGTGCAGGTCTCGTGTCCACCGCGCTGAACCCCCGATTCGCTTCGCTATGGCATTCGATCTCCACCGGGTAATGACCCGACTTCAAGATCAGCTCCGGCCGGATGCACATCGCGATAGTCACGGAATCCGGATGCGTCACGCCCTCCAGGCCGTTCGCCAGGTTGAACTCCAGCGCTTTGCGGTTGACCTGGTGGTAGAACCTGGAGACCTCGGTATCTATTCGCTTCAGCTTCTCCAGATCCTCCCCTCCCACCAGCGCGTAGCGGACGCATACGTCCCAGCCGACCATCGCGATCGGGAAGCCGGCTTGGAACACCATTTGCGCCGCCTCGGGATCCACGTAGAAGTTGAATTCCGCCGTAGAAGTGATATTCCCGCGGAAGTGGCAGGAGCCTCCCATAACCCATACTTTTTTCACCTTATGTACGATGGACGGATCCAGCATATAGGCGACGGCCAGATTGGTCAGCGGTCCGTGCGCCACGATCTCCAGCTCGCCCGGATATTCGTTCAGCAGCCGGACGATGGCGTTTGCCGCATGCTCCGTTTCCGCCTTCTGCCTAGGCAGCGGGAAGTTCGTCTCGCCCATTCCGTCCGCTCCGTGCACGTAAGCCGCTTGCACGAGCGGCCTCAGCAGCGGTCGATCGCAGCCTTCGAACACGGGCACCTCCCCGCTCCGTCCCGCATGCTCGACCGTCGTCAGCGCGTTTATCGTGCACTGGCCGACCGGAATGTTCCCCATCACCGTCGTGATCGCTTCCACCTTGACCCCGGGCCAGAGCAAGCCGAACAGAATCGACGTGACGTCGTCCCCCGCCGTATCCGTATCGATGATTAAACGTTTTTGAAAGTTCATGCTAATCCTCCGTCGATGCTCATTTCTTGAAAAGCCGCCCTTACAGTATATCGGTTTCTCCCATGGGCTCGTCAAGCGAATGGCCTAGGCAACGCAAAACGGCCCTTGGGTCTGTGTCGTCCAGACCGCTAAGGACCGTCTTCAAGGGTGATTGCGAGGATAAGCTTCTCCATCAGGCGGTAAACAGCAGGTCCTCCATCATCGTCAGCAGGCGGGACCTCATCTCCTTGAGCTTATCGACCCCGAACGCGAGGAGCCGCTCATCGTCCGATACCCGCAAACTGTCTATTTTACGATGAAGTTCATCCATCTTTACGATTTCATCCGAATAAGCAAGATTGCGGTCGTAAATCCGAACCCGATAGAGGAGATCGTCCGTTACGTTCCATAAATTCTCTAATAGCTGATGCATCGCGATCTATCCTTTCATCCTTGACTATCGTTTCATCCTATTCCCCGGAGAACGAAAGGTTCAAACAGGAGGGACAAATAGGCATCAAGGCAGCGGCGGGGAAAAGGCGACAAAGACCGCCTTGCCGGGCGGTCCTACTACTACTATTCTGTCATGCGTGCTTCAGCGATTCGACAAGCTGCTCGCGCAGTTTGCCGTATTCTTGGCGCTTGCGGAGCTCGGCCGTCGACTCTTCCTCGGAGTATAGCGGATTCGGCGCGTCGACGGCGACGGAGCCGGGCGATCCGCCGAGGACGACGACGCGCGTCGCCAGCAGAAGCGCTTCGTCTACGTCGTGCGTGATGAAGAAGATCGCCTGCCGGGAAGCGAGCCAAAGCCGGCGAAGCTGCTGCTGCAGGTTCTCGCGCGTGATCGCGTCCAGCGCCCCGAACGGTTCGTCCATCAGGATAATTCTAGGCGAAGCGGCAAGCGTACGCGCGATGGCCGCCCTCTGCTTCATCCCGCCGGACAACTCGAATGGAAGCTTATCCTCGGCGTCGCCAAGGCCGACCCGGCGCACCGCTTCCTCCGCCCGCTCCCGCCTCTCCGCACGGCCGACTCCCTGCATCCGAAGGCCGAATTCGGCGTTCCGTCGTATCGACAGCCAAGGGAACAGGTTAGCGTGCTGGAACACGACGCCGACTTCCGGGCGCGGCTCCGCCTTCTCCCGCCCGAGTACTCTCACGCGTCCGGATGAAGGCTGCTCGTATCCCGCGATAAGGCGGAGCAGCGACGTTTTGCCGCAGCCGGATGCCCCGAGCACGCAGACGAATTCCCGCTCCCGGAGCTCCAGGCTGACATTCCTCAGCACTTCCTTCTCCTTCTTGCCTCTTCCGTAAACGAGCGATACCTCCTCGATAGAGACCAGACGCTCCCCATCCTCTGTGGAAGGAGAAGCGTCATAAGATTCCGTTAACCCGATAGCCCTCATGGATTCACCCGCCGTTCGGTACGATTATGGGTTCAACGATTCTTGATAAATGGCGGCTTGGTAGTCTTTCAGCTCCGGAACCGCCTCGATCAGCTTCTGGTCGGCCAGGAATTGGCCGGTCTCCTTAAGTACCTTCGCGAAGCCGCTTTCTTCCGGCTTGCTGCCGAGGTACTTGGCGTCCTGCTGTTCCTTCGACGTCAGCCAGACAAGCTGTTTGGTTTGAGCGAGCGCGTCCGCCTCATCCGTGCTGAGCAGCGGAGCGAGCGCCTTCGCCGCCTCTTCCGGCTTGTCGCGATACAGCTTGACGGCCTCGTCGAGAACGCCGACGTACTGCTTCACGAAGTCCGGATAATCCTCCGCGAACTTCGTGCGTACGACTCCGACGTCGGCCGTGATGGCGCCTTTCTCCGACAGCTCTTGCGCGGTAACGATAATGCCGCCTCCGTCCTGGGTCAGCTTCGCCAGCGTCGGATTCCAGACGAACGCGGCGTCGATGTCCTTGCGCTGCCAGGCGGCCAGAATATCCTGAGGCTGCAGGTCTAGGATGGTCACCTGCGCCGGATCCACTCCTTCGAGCTTAAGCGCGGACAGAAGGCTGAAGTGCGAGGTGGAGCCGAACGGCGTCGCTACCTTTTTGCCGACGAGATCCTTTGCGGATTTGATGTTCGCGCTGTCGCGAACGGCAAGCGATTCGGCTTCGCCGATAATATCGTGCAGGAAATACACTTCGTACGGCAGCTTGTTCGAGATCCCGATCGATACCGGGACGGAGCCCGCCAGCCCGAGATCGACGCTGCCCGCCGCGACGGCCGTGTTGACGTCCCGGCCGGAATCGAATTGCTTCCAGTTGATCTTGACGTCCGGGAACTTCTTCTCCGCGAGTCCTTGCGCTTTGACGAGCAGCTCCGCGTTCGGGATCACCTGGTAACCGATCGTCACCTCCTTCGGAAGGCTTCCGCTCTCCGAATGGTCGTTGCCGCACGCCGTCAATCCGAGCCCGAAGGATGCCGCCAGTATGAGTGCCGTCCGCTTGAATTTTCTTTTTTGAGCCATGATTGGACCTCTCCCTTTTCATTGTTGGAACTTATTCCTTGCCGTTCCACGGCACCTGCGTCTTCGCCAGCCAGCGAACGAGCAGATCCAGCAGAACCGCGATCAAACCCATCAGAAGAATGCCGACGAAGATGACGTCGCTCCGCAGGAACTTGCTGGCGTCGAGCACCATCCACCCCATGCCGGACACGGCGGCGACCATCTCCGCGGCGACCAAGGTCGTATACGTCATTCCCATCGCCGTGCGGATGCCGGTGAAGATGTCGGGAAGGCAAGACGGGAAGATGACGTACAGGAACGCTTTGCCGCGGCTGGCCCCGAGAGACCGGGCCGCCAGGATGCGGTCTCTCGGAATGCGGGCTACGCCGGCTACGACGGCAATATAGAGCGGCGCGAAAGCCGCCAAAAAGAGCAACGCGATCTTGGAAGCGTCGCCGATCCCTAGCCAGAGGACGAGCAGCGTGTAGTAAGCTAACGGAGGCAAGGGGCGATAGAATTCGATAAGCGGGTCGATCAGCGCGCGCACCTTCGGAGAATACCCGCTGGCCAGGCCGAGCGGAATCGCCGTTACGATCGCCAAGAAGAACGCAAGGGCGAGCCGTTTCAGGCTTTCGCCGATGTGGCTGGCGAGCGGGCTGCCTTTATAGCCTTCGCGGCAAATGTCGACGAAAGCCCCCCACACCTTCTGCGGAGACGGAACGAACAGCGGATTGACCCAGTTCAACGCGGTCGACAGCCACCAGAGACTCAGCAGCAGGAAGACGGACAGCAGCGACAACCAGCCGTTCCAAGATCGGATTCGCATGAACGCCCCGCCTTATTTCCCGGCCGAAGGGAGATGTTCGTACGCCACGATTTCTCCCGGGTTGCGGATATATCCGGCGGTCGACCCGGACGGCTTGGCTCCGCTTCCGTCGCGCGTCAACGGCAGCAAAGGGAAAAGAAGCTCGGCCACGCGATAAGCTTCCTCCAAATGAGGATAGCCGGACAGAATGAACTTCTCGATCCCAAGCTCGGCATACTCCTTGAACCGCTTGGCGACCGTCTCGGGGTCTCCGACCAATGCCGTCCCCGCTCCTCCGCGCGCGAGTCCGATTCCCGCCCACAAATTCGGCGAGACGACGAGGTTGCTCCGGCTGCCGCCGTGCAGCTCGGTCATGCGACGCTGCCCGTGCGAGTCCATCCTCGCGTACACCTGCTGCGCCTTCGCGATCGTGTCGTCGTCCAGATGCCGGATGAGGTCGTCGGCGGCCGCCCACGCTTCGCGTTCCGTCTCCCTCACGATCACGTGCAGCCGGATGCCGAACGTCATTTCCCGGCCTTCGGCCGCCGCCCGCTTGCGCACGAACTCCAGCTTCTTCTCCACCTGCGCGGGAGGCTCCCCCCACGTTAAGTACACGTCGCAATGCTTCGCCGCGACGTCGATCGCCTTCGGCGAGGAGCCGCCGAAGTAAAGCGGCGGGTAAGGCGACTGCTCGGGAGGGTAGAACACCCGAGCCCCTTTGACTCGCAAATGATCGCCATACAGCGTCACTTCTTCCCGGCCCAGAACCTTGCGCCAAACGTGGAGGAATTCGTCCGTCAGCTCGTAGCGCTCGTCATGTCCGAGGAAGACGCCGTCCGCTTCAAGCTCCTCGGGATCGCCGCCCGCGACGACGTTGATAAGCAGCCTTCCCTCCGACGTCCGATCGAACGTCGAAGCCATGCGCGCCGCCAGCGTCGGGCTCATCAGGCCAGGCCTCACCGCGACCAGAAACTTCAGTCTCCGGGTGACCGGTATAAGAGACGATGCGGTCACCCAAGCGTCCTCGCACGATCTTCCGGTCGGAAGCAGCACTCCTTCGTAACCGAGATCGTCGGCCGCGACCGCGACTTGGCGCAGATAGGCCGGCGATAGCTGGCGGGCGCCTCGGCTCGTGCCGATGTGGCGCCCGTCGCCGTAAGTCGGAATAAACCAGAACAATTCCATGACTGAACTCCCCTTTGGGCAAAATAAAAAGATCCAACGTCAAGCCGAGTGCCGCCCGCGGGGAAAGGGCTGTTCGGCTGTCGTTGAATCTCCGGCGATCCGGTCGACTCTTCGGGGTATCCGGTTATGATCGATCCCTCGAGGATCGAAACGCGTAAGTTTGCTTCTCGCGACTTATCGTACCGAATAATACCAAGTATGTCAATTGGATTTTAACATTTTCGTCCCAACTACCATTCGAGCTATCGGATCGGGATCGCTATCGCGCTTCTCCCCTCCGCTCAGGAACCGTTCGCAATAAGACGATCAAGAAAGAGGGAGCACGAGCGGGAAATCTGAGATAGAGGCATGAGATAGAGAGCATAAGATAGAGAGCATCGGATAGAGAGCATGAGGTTGGGACCATGAGAGGGTGACCATGAGAGGGTGACCATAAATAAGGAGCATGAGATAAGAAGCGCCAGATAAGAAGCGTGAGTTAAGGAGCGTAAGTTAAGGTGAGATGGGGATCAAAATGAGGAAAAATCACGTCAGGGATATCGTGTCTGTGCGATGGCGTCAGGAGAAGAAGTTCATGGAGTATCCGCCTTGAGGGGCATCTAGTCTTCAGATAGAGAACCTCTATTTTCCGGCGCGCTTAGGAGGCGGTCCTTGTTTGGGCGTCCGATCATTTCCTGAGCGAACGGGAGAGGCGACATAAGGAAAGGCAAACCGTAAGTTCGATGAAGGTACCGTGGCGTCAAGCGACTATAAAAAAGTCCCCGGAAGGGCCGCAAAGGCGACCTTTCCGAGGACGAGGACGATGGATCGTTATACGCCGTAAGCGGACGGATTCTCGCGCCAAGCTTGAAGCCGGGCGACGTCCTCCTCGCGGATCGCTCCGGATTCCACGGCAACTTTGATGAGCGCCGAATAGTTGGATAGCGTATCGAGAGGAATGTTCTCCGCGGCGAACGCATCCAGCGCGTTCTGGAACTGATAGGTGAAGATGGCGACGACGCCTTGCACCTCGCAGCCGGCTTCGCGGACGGCTACCGCCGCCTTCAGGGAACTGCCGCCGGTGGAGATCAAGTCTTCGATCAGGACGACTTTTTGCCCCGGCTCGAAGTGGCCCTCGATTTGGTTCGTCTTGCCGTGTCCCTTCGCCTTGTCGCGGACGTACAGCATCGGCAGGTTCAGCTTCTGCGCTACCCATGCGGCGTGCGGGATTCCGCCGGTTGCGATGCCGGCTACCGCTTGGCAGTCCGGATACTTCTCGCGGATAATGGTCGCGAAGCCTTCCGCGATCAAGTCCCGGATAGCCGGATACGACATCGTGAGACGGTTATCGCAGTAGATCGGCGACTTGATGCCCGAAGTCCACGTGAACGACTCCTGCGGGCGCAGGGCAACGGCGTTGATGCTGAGCAAGCCTTTGGCAATCTCGGCAGGAAGCCGGTCGAGTTTAACGGTCGTCATAGGAAGAGCTCATCTCCTTAAGTATCGTTTGAAGTGCGGCAGCCGGATCGGCTGCTCCCGTAATCGGACGGCCGATGACGAGATAGTCGGTGCCGCCCTTGACCGCATCGGAAGGCGTGGTGATGCGCTGCTGGTCGCCGACATCGGCGCCTTTCGGGCGGATGCCCGGAGTGACCGTGAGGAACGAGGCGCCGCAGGCGGCTTTGATCGCGCCGACTTCCAGCGGAGAAGCGACGACGCCGTCGAGGCCGGCTTCCTTCGTCAATCGGGCGTAGCGAAGAACGGCCTCCTCTACCGTGCCCGGAATGCCGATCTCTTCATTCAAGGTCGTCAAATTCGTGCTCGTGAGCTGAGTAACTCCGATGATAAGAGGCTTGGTTGCCGTTTCGCCCGCATCGAGCGCGTCCTGAACGCCTTGAACGGCGGCTCTCATCATGGCGGCGCCGCCTGCGGCATGGACGTTGAACATGTCTACTCCGAGTTTGGCGATGCTGCGCGCTCCTCCCCTGACCGTATTGGGAATGTCGTGCATCTTCAGGTCGAGGAATACCCGGAAGCCGCGAGCCTTCAGTTCCCGGACGATATCCTGTCCGGCCGCATAGAAGAGCTCCATTCCCACCTTCGCCCAGCAGCCTGTGCCTTGAAGCTGCTCGGCGAGCTGCAGAGCGGCGCTTCGGTCCGGCTTGTCCAAGGCTACCATTACTTTCGCGGCTGCTTGCTCCGGCGTTAGCTTCGTCATCGTCAATTGTGCCCGCTCCTTTAATCTTTATATCGATCTATTCATACAGAAGCCCGGGCCCCATCCGCTTGCGCGGAGGAGACCGGGCATGAAGCCTTGATTACTGAAGAACCGGCATCGGCTCGCTGGAGAAGCGAAGCGCCTCAAGCATGTTGAGCAGAGCGCGCACCGTATCGAGGGAGGTCAAGCAGACTACTCCGTTCTCGACCGCTTCGCGGCGGATGCGGAAGCCGTCGCGCTCCGGCGTCTTGCCCTTCGTGAGCGTGTTGACGACGAATTGCGCTTGGCCCGTGCGGATCATGTCGAGGATGTTAGGCGAGCCCTCGCTCAGCTTGTTCACGCGCTTCACGCGCATGCCCGCTTTCTCGAGCGCGTCGGCCGTTCCGCCCGTCGCCATCAGCTTGTAGCCGAGCTGGTAGAAGCCGCGGAGGATCTCGATCGCTTCTTCTTTGTCCTTGTCGGATACCGTCGCGATGATCGTGCCGGATTGCGGAATCTTCATGCCGGAGCCGATAAGGCCCTTGAACAGCGCCTTGGCGAAGAAGCGGTCGCGTCCCATGACTTCCCCGGTCGACTTCATCTCCGGAGTCAGCGTCGGGTCGACGCGGCGAAGCTTCGCGAAGGAGAATACCGGCACCTTGACGGACACGTACTGGTCTTCCGGCCACAGGCCGTCCTGATAGCCCAGATCCTTCAGCTTCACGCCGAGGATCGCCTGGGTCGCCAGGTTCGCCATCGGTACGTTCGTAACCTTGGACAGGAACGGAACCGTACGCGAGGAACGAGGGTTGACCTCGATGACGTAGACTTTATCCTGCCAGACGACGAACTGGATGTTGACCAGGCCGACCGTCTTCAGTTCCTTCGCGATGCGCGTCGTGATGTCGATCGCTTGGTTCTTGATGTCGTCCGACAGCGTCTGCGGCGGATATACCGCGATCGAGTCGCCGGAGTGAACGCCCGCGCGTTCGATGTGCTCCATGATGCCCGGGATCAGAACCGTATCGCCGTCGCAGATCGCGTCGACCTCGATCTCCTTGCCCAGCATATAGCGGTCGATCAGGACCGGATGCTCCGGATTGATCTTGACCGCGACCTTCATGTAAGCGAGCAGCTCTTCGTCGGAGTAGACGATCTCCATCGCGCGTCCGCCGAGGACGTAAGAAGGGCGAACGAGCACCGGATAGCCTAGCTCGCGAGCCGTGCCGACCGCTTCTTCGACGGAAGTGACCGTGCTGCCCTTCGGCTGCGGGATGTTCAGCTTGCGAAGCAGAGCTTCGAACTTCTTGCGGTCTTCCGCCTCGTCGATGCTTTCCAGGGAAGTTCCGAGGATGCGAACGCCGGCCTTGGCCAGAGGGCCTGCCAGGTTGATCGCCGTCTGTCCGCCGAATTGCACGATGACGCCGATCGGCTTCTCTTGCTCGATGACGTTCATGACGTCTTCGAAGAAGAGAGGCTCGAAGTACAGCCGGTCCGACGTATTGAAGTCGGTCGATACCGTCTCCGGGTTGTTGTTGATGATGACCGCTTCATAGCCGGCGTTGCGAAGCGCCCACACCGCATGAACGGTCGAATAGTCGAACTCGATGCCTTGGCCGATCCGGATCGGACCGGAGCCCAGTACGATAACCTTCTCCTTCGTGCTCGGAAGCACTTCGTTCTCGGTCTCGTAGGTCGAGTAGTAGTACGGAGTCGAAGCTTCGAACTCGGCCGCGCAGGTATCGACCATTTTATAAACGGGTTTCAGCCCTTGCTGCACGCGCAGCGCGCGAACGTCCGCTTCTGCCGTATGGGCTGCGCTTGCGCCTTGGCCTTCCTTGCGAAGCTCGGCGATCGCGCGGTCCGTGAAGCCCATGCGCTTCGCTTGGTACAGCGTCTCTTGGGTCAAGCCGGGCTCTCTGCGGATCGTATCCTCGAAGGAGATGATGCGTTCGATTTTGTCGAGGAACCACCAGTCAATGCGAGTGATGTCTTGAATCTTCTGCAGTCCCCAGCCGCGGCGGAACGCTTCGGCTACGAGGAACAGGCGCTCGTCGTCCGGCTTCGCCAGGCGGGTCGTCAGCGTCTCGTCGTCTAGCTCGCTCGCATCTTTCAGAAGCAGGCGGTGTACGCCGATCTCCAAGGAACGGACCGCTTTGTGGATGGACTCTTCGAACGTGCGGCCGATGGCCATGACTTCGCCGGTCGCCTTCATCTGCGTGCCCAGCTTGCGGTTGGCGTCCGTGAACTTGTCGAACGGCCAGCGCGGGATTTTGCTGACGATGTAGTCGAGCGTAGGCTCGAAGCAAGCGTACGTCTGTCCCGTGACGGGGTTTACGATCTCGTCAAGCGTGTAGCCGATCGCGATCTTCGCCGCCATCTTGGCGATCGGATAGCCCGTCGCCTTCGACGCAAGCGCCGAGGAGCGGCTGACGCGCGGGTTTACTTCGATGACGTAGTATTGGTAGCTCTGAGGATCGAGCGCGAACTGTACGTTACAGCCGCCTTCGATGTTCAGGGCGCGGATGATCTTCAGCGATGCCGAACGGAGCATTTGGTACTCGCGGTCGGACAGCGTCTGGCTCGGCGCCACGACGATGCTGTCGCCCGTATGGACGCCGACAGGGTCGAGGTTCTCCATGTTGCAGACGACGATACAGTTGTCGTTCGCGTCGCGCATGACCTCGTACTCGACTTCCTTCATGCCGGCGATCGATTTCTCGATCAGGCACTGGCCGATCGGGCTGTAGCGGATTCCGTTCGCGACCGTCTCGCGCAGCTCTTCTTCGTTGCCGACGATGCCGCCGCCCGTTCCGCCCAGCGTGTAAGCCGGACGGACGATGACCGGATAGCCGATTCGGTTCGCGAAGTCTACCGCTCCTTGAACCGTCGTGACGATGTCGCTCTCCGGAACCGGCTGTTCCAGCTCGCGCATCAGCTCGCGGAACAGGTCGCGGTCTTCGGCTTTCTCGATCGCCGTCAGCTGCGTGCCGAGGAGCTTCACTTTCTCTTGCTCCAGGACGCCGGCGCGGGCGAGCTCGACCGCCATGTTCAGGCCGGTTTGACCGCCAAGCGTAGGAAGCAGGCCGTCCGGACGCTCCTGGCGGATAATCTGGGAGACGAACTCCAGGTTGATCGGTTCGATGTATACTTTGTCGGCCATGTTCGTGTCGGTCATGATCGTGGCCGGGTTGCTGTTGATGAGGACGACTTCCAGTCCCTCTTCCTTCAGAGCTTGGCAAGCCTGCGTGCCGGCATAGTCGAATTCCGCCGCTTGTCCGATGACGATCGGGCCGGAGCCGATAACGAGAATTTTCTTGAGGTCTTTATTTCTGGGCATACTGCAGTTCTCCTCTCAGCGCCTCCGCCAATTGCGCCTGACGAGGACGCTGCGGGTTGGCGGATTTATGTTCGCGAATCATCTGGATGAAGCGGTCGAAAAGATAGCTGTTGTCGAACGGACCCGGGGCCGCTTCCGGATGGTATTGCACCGTGAACGCCGGGAACTTCTTATGCTTCAAGCCTTCGATCGTCTTGTCGTTGTTGTTGATGTGCGTAACTTCCAGGTCGGTGCCGACGATGGACTCTTCCTTCACCGTGTATCCATGGTTCTGGGACGTGATGAAGCAGCGTCCGGATTCCAGCTCCTTGACCGGATGGTTGCCGCCGCGGTGGCCGAACTTCAGCTTGTCGGTATCCGCGCCGCAAGCGAGGGCGAACAGCTGGTGGCCGAGGCAGATGCCGAAGATCGGGAATTCGCCGAGCAACTGGCGGATCGTCTCCACCGCATGGGGAACGTCCTTCGGATCGCCGGGGCCGTTGGACAGCTGAATGCCGTCCGGAGACAGGCGGCGAATCTCATCCGCGGTCGTGTCGTGCGGAACGACGACGACGTCGCAGCCGCGCTGGGTCAGCTCGCGCAGGATGCCGCTCTTCGCGCCGTAGTCGATCAGGACGACGCGCTCGCGGCTGCCCGGGCTGGAGAAGACGGTCTTCGTCGACGTGCGGGCCACTTGGTCGCGCAGCAGCGAGGAGACGGACAGGCGCTCGGCGAGCTCTTCGACGCGCTCGTTGCCTGTCGTCAGGATCCCCTTCATCGTGCCGTGCTGGCGAAGGATTCTCGTCAGCATCCGGGTGTCGATCTCGCTGATGCCGATGATGCCGTATTCTTTAAGCAGATGGTCAAGCGTATATTGAGCGCGCCAGTTGCTTGGCACCTCTTCGTGACGGCGAACGACGAAGCCGTGAATGTAAGGCCGCACGGATTCGAAGTCGTCCCGGTTGATTCCGTAGTTGCCGATAAGCGGGAACGTCATCGTGACGATCTGCCCGCAGTAGGACGGGTCGGACAGTACTTCCTGGTAGCCGGTAATCCCGGTGTTGAACACGACCTCGCCGGTGGAAGCTCCTTCGGCCCCGAATCCTTTGCCCGTAAACAGGGTGCCGTCTTCCAGTAACAATCTTGCTTGCATTCCCGATTCCTCCTCAAGTATATGCTTAGGGCACTTGCAACCGACCGCATAAGCCTATGCCTGGTTGATGCCGTTCTCTTCCGTCCAGACCACCCGTCCGTCCACCATGGTGAGCGTAGGCCAGCCGTACAGCTTCCAGCCCGCGAACGGAGTGTTCCGCCCCTTCGTGAGGAACGTCTCCGGGTTCACTTCCCGTTCGTTCTCCAGATCGAGCAGAACCAGGTCCGCGGGAGCTCCCGGTTCCAGCTTGCCGCTCGGCAGGCGGAATACCCGAGCCGGGTCGCTCGTCATGCGGCGCAGCAGGAAGTCCAGCGTCCAGCGTCCCGTCTTGACGAACTTCGTGTAGAGCAGCGGGAACGCCGTCTCGAAGCCGACGATGCCGAACGGGGCGCGTTCCATCCCCTTGGCCTTCTCCTCCGCGCTGTGCGGCGCGTGGTCGGTGACGATGATGTCGATCGTCCCTTCCTCCAGCGCCTTGATGCAGGCTTCCACGTCGCGCGGAGTTCGCAGCGGCGGGTTCATTTTCCAGTTCGCGTCCATCGAATCCGGGATATCCTCGTCGGACAGCACCAGATGGTGCGGGCAAACCTCGGCGGTCACGTTCACTCCGACCGACTTGCCCAGCTTGATCAGGCGAACCGATTGCTCCGTGCTGACGTGGCAGACATGGTAGTGAACCCCGGTCGCTTCCGACAGCAGGATGTCGCGGCCGACGTGGATCGCTTCGGACTCGTTCGGGATGCCCTTCAAGCCGTGCTTGCGGGAGAAGGCTCCTTCCGTCACCGCCGCGCCTACGACCAGCGTATCGTCCTCGCAGTGAGCGATGACCGGCATATCCAGCGACTTGGCGAGCGCCATCGCGTTCTTCATCATCTGCGCGTTCTGCACGCCGACTCCGTCGTCCGTGAAGCCGATCGCGCCCGCTTCCTTCAATGCGGCGAAGTCGGTCAGCTCGCGGCCGAGCTCGTTCTTCGTAATCGCGGCGTAAGGGAGAACCTTAACGACTCCTTCGGTCTCGGCCTTATCCAGGACGAGCTTGACCGTCTCCGGAGCGTCGATGACCGGTCTCGTGTTCGGCATGCAGGCGATCGTCGTGAAGCCGCCCTTCGCCGCCGAGCGCGTGCCGGACGCGATCGTCTCCTTGTGCTCGAAGCCCGGCTCGCGAAGGTGAACGTGCATATCGATAAAACCGGGGGACAGCAGCTTGCCCGTCGCATCTATAACTTCGCAGCCTGTCGTGTCGGGACTGGCGCCAGCGTCCAGCAGCTCCGCTACTTTGCCGTCTTGTACTTTCAGGTGTTTGGTTTCGAGGGCGTCGCTCGAGCCATTCGCGAACAACGCGTTCAGAATCCATGTTGCCATTGTCTGTAAATCCTCCTCTGCCGCATTTCCCTCATTCGGTTCAGCTTCGGTTCATGCATCTTTATTCATTTTATTGTATAACTATAACCGCCATTTGTCACTAAGCGAATGAAGATTTAACCTCAAGCCGAATATTTATGCCCGGCTTGTCCTCGTTTCCATTATTCCCTTAGTATTCGCTTGTTAGGGATGAATAATGGTGACGCCGTCGGTTTTGTCGAGTTCCAGAAGGCCGACCGCGATTTGCTCCTGCCGGGAGGTCGGGACGTTCTTGCCGACGTAATCGGGCCGGATGGGAAGCTCCCGGTGCCCCCGATCCACGAGCACGGCCAGTTGAATCGACTGGGGCCTGCCGCAATCCATAATGGCGTCCATGGCCGCCCGGATCGTCCGTCCGGTGTATAGCACGTCGTCGCAAAGGATGACGGTCATGTCCTTGATCGGCACCGGCAGCTCGCAGCTGTCCGCGCCGATGGACGCTTCCGGCGGGCGATCGTCGCGGTAGCGGGTAATGTCCACCTCGCCGACCGGCACGGGGAGGCCTTCGATCTCCAGAATCCGCTCGGCGATCCGCTGCGCCAAGTAAACGCCCCGGGTGCGAATGCCGACCAGAATGCAGCCTTCGATTCCTTTGTTTCGCTCCACGATCTCGTGTGCGATCCGCGTAAGTGCCCGGCGAATGGCCGATTCGTCCATTATGACTCGGGTATCCTGCATGGTGCAGACCTCCTTCTTCGCTCCGTCAAGCCAGAAGACATTTTAAGCTTAAAACGCATCAAAAAAGCTTCCCCCGCGACAGAAGCGCAAGAGAAGCTTAGGTTGAATCCGCGCGCAGGCTCGGCAAGCCCCCCCTTCCTCTCCGTTCGAAGGATTGAGCTTATTCTGCCGATCTGCACACGCGAATTAGCCGCGCCACCTTGCCAGCCTCACGGGACTGAGTTAAAGGTACCGTTTCATCAGAAGAATTATCGCATTTTCGACAAGCTCTGTCAACCGCAAATCCGGTTATTTGTCCCCTAAATCGAGAAAGCCCCGGACCGCGCGTTAGGAACGCGAGGCACGGGGCTTCATCCTTAAAATTCGAACTCGACGTCGGACAGACGGCTCTTGATCTCGTCGATGACGCGAATCTCGTCGGCTTGGTCCTTCGCGATGAACGTGACGGAGAAGCGCACGAAGCTTCCCGCGTCGTCCCAAGGCACGGTGGAGATCAGCTTCTCGCGGATCAGGTACTGCGAGAACGCTTCTCCGGATTCGAAGCGTTGGCCGCCCTTGATGCCCTTCGGAGCTTCGACGTACAGGAAGAAGGAGCCCTTCGGCTTCTCCGCCTTGAAGCCCAGCTCGTTCAGGGCGCCGACCAGCAGATTGTGGCGGCGGGAATACTTCTCCGCGATCGCTTCCGTGATCGCCGGGTTCGCCAGGCCGTAAGCGGCTGCCTTCTGAATGGCGATGAATTGGCCGGAGTCGTTGTTGTCCTTCACGTCGCCGAACGCCTTGACGATCAGCGGGTTGCCTGCGATGAAGCCGATCCGCCAGCCGGTCATGTTGTAAGACTTGGACAGGGAGTGCAGCTCGACGCCGACGTCCTTCGCGCCCGGAACGGACAGGAAGCTGAACGGCTTGATCCCGTCGTACGTCAGCGCCGCGTAAGGAGCGTCGTGTACGATAACGACGTCGTACTTCTTCGCCCACGCGACGACCTTCGCGAAGAATTCCACGGTTGCCGTGGCACCGGTCGGGTTGTTCGGGTAGTTCAGGTAGAACAGCTTCGCGCGCTTCGCGATTTCTTCCGGAATGGCATCCAGGTCAGGCAGGAAGTTGTTCTCCTTCGTCAGCTTCACGTTGTACACTTCGCCGCCGAGGTACTTCGTGTGCGTGCCCATGACCGGATAGCCGGGAACGGTCATGATGGTCACGTCGCCCGGGTTGATGAAGACGGAAGGAAGCATGGCGAGAGCCGGCTTGGAGCCGATCGTGTGCAGGACTTCCGTCGCCGCGTCGATGCCGTCGACCGAGAACACTTCCTTCAGATACTTCGCCGCCGCTTCCTTGAATTCCGGGATCCCGTTGTCGGCGTAGCCGCGGTTCTCGGGCTTGGCCGCTTCTTCGGCAAGCTTGGCCACGACGCCGGCATCCGCCATCTCGTCCGGCTCGCCTACGCCCATGTCGATCAGCTCGACGCCAGGGTTCGCTTGCTTCGCCGCCGCTTTCGCGCGTTTGATTTTCTCGAACTTGTAGATGTTCGTGTCCTTGCCGTAATTAGCCCCGCCGATCCGGTCGGCGAATTGCTGCTGAATATAAGTGGATTGATATTGCTCGACGCTCATTCGAGACACTCCTATCGGATAATAGTAGAAATCGTTCGTTCCGCTGAACATTCCCCATGTCGATTCAAGAAGCATCGATACGAGGGTACGTTATCTACTATGCCTGAAATCGCGTATCGTTCTCCATGCATTTTTTCGCCGATTTTTTGCAGGAAAGTGCAAACCCGAACCGGCGCCTCAGCGATTGCGAAGCATGTGGAGAGCGTGTTCCATGTCGGCCGGAAGCGGAGCCTCGAAGTCGTGTCTCTCCCCCGTGCGCGGATGGACGAAACCGAGCTCGCCGGCATGAAGGGCTTGTCCGTTCATCCCGAGCGTTCGGCCGCTGCGTCCGCCGTACATCGGGTCTCCGACGAGAGGGTGGCCGATGTACTTCATGTGCACACGGATCTGATGAGTGCGGCCGGTCTCCAAGCGAAGCTCCACCAACGTATAATCGTTAAATCGTTCCATGACGGCGAAGTGCGTCACCGACCGCTTCGAATTCTTCTCCGTGACGGCGAACATCTTGCGGTCATACTTATCCCTGCCGATCGGGGCGTCGATCGTCCCCCTGTCGTGCGGCACGTTGCCGTAAACGAGCGCGGTGTAGCGGCGGTTCACGCTATGCTCCTTAAGCTGCGCCGCAAGCGACGCGTGCGCCAGATCGTTCTTCGCCGCCATGAGGAGTCCCGAAGTATCCTTGTCGATGCGGTGCACGATGCCCGGACGCATGACTCCGTTGATGCCGGACAGGTCCTTGCAATGGTACAGCAGCGCATTGACGACCGTCCCGCTCGAGTGCCCGTAAGCCGGATGGACGACCATTCCGCGGGGCTTGTTGATAACGATGACGTCGGCGTCCTCGTATACGATCTCCAGCGGAATATTCTCGGGAAGCGCTTCTAGCGATTCCGGTTCGGGAAAAACGACGACGATCTCGTCGCCCGCGGCCACCTTGGCGTTGGGCTTCACCTTCTCGGAAGAGACGGTGACGAGTCCGGCGCGTATCCACTCCTGCACCTGCGAGCGCGAAATCGAGGGATTGGCGAGGGCATCGGTGACGTGCTTGTCGATCCGCTCCCCGGCTTGCTCCTCCTCGACGGTCCAGGCCATGCTCGCTTCCGCGTTTTCCTCCGTATCCATGCCATCGTCCGTCAAGCCCGCTTCCTCGAGAAGCGCCGGCTCGGACTCGTTATACGGTTTGTTCTTCCGATTGTTCTCCGTGCTCATGCTCATTCTTCTTCTCCTGTCTAGCCGTTAAAAGCGAATCCAAAATGATTAACCCGACCCCCACGCAAATCGCGACATCGGCCAAATTAAAGATGGGAAACGTATACGAACCGAAATTGAACTGCAGAAAATCGACGACTTCGCCGAACAACGCGCGATCGAGGAAATTGCCCACCGCGCCCCCGAGCACCGTAGGAAGAGCGAACAGCATCAGCTTGCTTCCCGATTTATAGGTGCGATGGAGATACCATAGGATCGCCAGGACGACGACGACGGTAATCAAGATAAAGAATACCCGCTTCCCCTCGAGAATCCCGAATGCCGCCCCTCTATTGCGAATCGAAGTGATGAGGAAAAAATCCCCGATGACGGGAATCTGCTCGTACAGATCAAGGCTGCGTTCGATCAGCTTCTTCGATGCGTAATCCAGGGCGAACACGACGACTGCCCATAGATAATAAAACCAAATGCCTACTCGTCTCGATTGCATGCTGTAGGGTCCGCCTTTCAACCTGTTATTCCATCCTGATGATTTTACCATACCGGCCGAACACCGTCCACGCGATACGGCGGTTTCCGCGATATCGGAGCCGCTCTCATAACTTGGGGGCCGACCGAGTACACTACAGGAAGCAAAGCTTGGGCAAGGGCCGCGCTCTTGTTCCAAGCCAGAACCTACCGAAGGAGCGGAACCGATGACCCTTAACTGGACAGACGACAGGCTTCATTCGCTTCGCCGGAGATTGATCGAGGATAAGAACGAGATCGAACGCAAAATCCACGCCAATTCGCATTTCGGATTGGAGAACTCGCACCGGGAATCGACAGGCGATCTCTCCAGCAACGACAATCATCCGGCCGATGCGGGCACGGAGATGTTCGAGCGCGGCAAGGACATCGCGCTGCTCGAGAACGAAGCGTTCCGCCTGGACCGCATCGATGCCGCCCTCCGCCGGATGGACACGGGCGAATACGGCATATGCGCGGCTTGCGGGCGGTTTATTCCGTTCGAACGCCTCGAGGCGATGCCAACGGCCGCCTATTGCGTCGAGCACGAGCCGAGACAGCGGGAGAACGAAGGGCGCCCGGCCGAAGAGGGCTTCCTGCAGCCTCCGTTCGGCCGAACCAGCATGGACGATCAGCAGGACCAGAACGGCTTCGACGGCGAGGACGCCTGGCAGATCGTCGAATCGTGGGGCACCTCGAACAGCCCCGCGATGGCCGAAGGCAACAACGTCGACGATTACGACTCGATGGCCATCGAGTCGGACGAGAACGACGGGTTCGTGGAGCCGATCGAGAGCTTCTTGGCGACGGACATTACGGGCCGGGACATCAGCATCGTCCGCAACAGGGCCTATCATCATTATTTGGCCGACGGGGAAGGCGAAGCTCTGCTGGAGCCGGACGAGCAGGTAGACGATTGGCGGTAAGCCGGCCGTAAAGCGTCAATAAGGATTGATCTCGAGCTGACGCTGGACGATCCGGACGATGTCGGCGATGTAATCGCCGACGACGGGCAGATTAAGCGCGCCGAGCAGTTGGAGCAGCCAAACGATCGTCGCCGCGAAGAAGGTGAAGCCGAGAGCGATTCCGATGCCCCTAAACAAGCCGGAGACGAAGTTGCGCCAGATGAGCCCCCACGGGCGGCGCATCAGGTTGACGTATTCCTTCAGTTCCGCCTTCTCCATGTCGACGGCAAGACGATCGATCCGTTCCGTGAGCGTCTCGAGCGTGGATTGCAGCGGAGACGGCTCCTTGCCGAGCGAGGCCGATGCTTCCATGCTCGCGCGGACGGGTTCGCCAAGGGCCGGCTGCTTAGGCTGGCTCCGTCTCTTGTCCATGCTTCTCCGACGCGATCTCCATTTCGCCAAGATGGTCCCTCCCCCTTCTGGTCTTCTCCGAAAAGGCCGTATCAGAAATGTAGCCAAGGCGAAAGCGATGCAAACCTTTAGATCGGTCAAAAAAAAGCGGGCATCGAATCATACAAGAACGCGAAACGGCGGCTTGGGGCATCATCTCCCCGAAGCCGCCATTCCCTTATTCTCTGCTTATTTAACCTTATCGAATCGCGATGCCGATCAGCTTGTCGCCCGCCTGCACGGATTCGCTGCCTTCTACGCGGCCGAAGCTCACTTCGTTCACGAGCACGTTCTCGCGGAGGACGCGGTCGAACGCTTTAAGCGCCGCTTCCGTCTCGGCGTCGACGTCCAGCACGAGCGAGACGCGCTGCTCGACCTTGAGATCGAGCTTCTTGCGCGTGTCCTGCACGGCGCGGATGACTTCGCGCACGAGCCCTTCCTGCTCCAGCTCCGGCGTGATGTCGGTATTGAGCGCGACGGTCAAGCCGCCGTCGGACGCCGAGGCGAAGCCCGGCTTCGCCTGCTTCTCGACGAGCAGCTCGTCGAGCGTAACGTCGAGCGTCTCGCCTTCCGCAGACGCGTAGCTCAAGACGCCGCTCGTCACGATGCCGCGCGCTTCCTCCGCTCCGAGCCCCTTCAGATAGCCTTGGATCGGGCCGACGTGCTTGCCGTACTTCTTGCCGGCCACCTTCAGGTTCAGCTTCAGGTTGAAGTCGACGAAGCCGCTGTCGTCCGTGACGATCGTCAGCTTCTTGACGTTGATCTCGTCCTTCACGATCTCCTCGTAGCCGGCGACATCGAACTCGCCGCTTAAGGAGACGAGCAGCTCGGACAGCGGCTGGCGAGTCTTGATGCCCGACTCGTTGCGCACGTTGCGGGCCAGCTCGACGATATTGCGGGCCGTCTCCATGTCGCGCTCCAGCTTCTCGTCGATCTTGGACTCGTCCGCCTTCGGATATTCCGCCAGATGGACGCTCTCCCCTCCGCCCAGGTTGCCGTAGATGTCTTCGGCCACGAACGGCGTGTAAGGAGCGATCAGGCGGGACAGCGCGAGCAGCACTTCGCGAAGCGTCTGGTACGCGAAGATCTTGTCTTCCGTCAGGCCGCTGCCCCAGAAGCGGTCGCGGGAACGTCTGACGTACCAGTTGGACAGCTCGTCGACGTACTGCTCGATCCCCTTCGCCGGGTTCAGGAAGTCGTTCGCTTCCAGGCCGCGGTTCACTTGCGCGATCAGCGTGTTCAGGCGGGACAGGATCCAGCGGTCCAGCTTGTTCGTCGAAGCGCCGGCCTTATGCTCTTCCGGGTCGTAGCCGTCGATCGTGGCGTACAGCGCGTAGAACGCGTGCGTGTTCACGAGCGTATCGATGACCTTGGACTTCGCTTCGCCGACGATGCCCTTCGAGAAGCGCTTGCTGTTCCACGGCACGCTGTCCGCGAGCAATGCCCAACGAAGAGCGTCGGTGCCGGATTCGTTGATGATGTCCCAAGGGTCGATGACGTTGCCCTTGGACTTGCTCATCTTCTGTCCGTTCTCGTCCAGCACGTGCCCGGTCGAGATGACGGACTTGTAAGGAGCCTTGCCGTTGTAAAGCGTCGAGACGGCCAGGAGGCTGAAGAACCAGCCGCGCGTCTGGTCGATGCCTTCGCTGATGAAGTCGGCCGGATACTGCTCCTCGAACGTCTTCTCGTCGCCGAACGGATGATGGTACTGCGCGAACGGCATCGAACCGCTGTCGAACCAGACGTCGATCACTTCCGGAGTCCGGGTCATCGTGCCGCCGCAATCGCAGCGCAGATGCACGTCGTCCACGTACGGCTTGTGCAGCTCCAGGTCCGCCGAGACGTCCCCGATCGCCAGGTCCCTCAGCTCCTGATGGCTGTGGGGAGCCTTTTCCTTGCCGCACGTTTCGCAGGTCCAGACGTTAAGCGGCGTTCCCCAATACCGGTTGCGGCTGATGTTCCAATCGACCAGGTCCTCCAGGAACTTGCCGAAGCGGCCGTCGCGCAGATGCTCCGGATACCACTTGACCGTCCGGTTGTTCGCGATCAGTTGGTCCTTGACGGCGGTCGTGCGGATGAACCAGCTCTCCGTCGCGTAATAGATCAGCGGGGTTTTGCAGCGCCAGCAGAACGGGTAGCTGTGCTCGTACTTCTCTTTATGGTAGAGCAGCCCGCGCTCGGACAGCTTCTTCACGATCTCGATGTCGACCTCGGGATCCTTCACGAAACGGCCGGCCATATCGGTTATCGCGTCAACGTAACGCCCTTCGCCGTTAACCACCATCAGCATCGGGATTCCGTGCTGTCTGGCGACGCGATAGTCGTCTTCGCCATGCGCAGGCGCGATATGGACGATACCCGTACCGCTCGAATCGCTGACGTAATCGGCGTCGATGATGCGATAAGCGTTTTCCACGACCACGTAGGGGAAAAGCGGCTCGTACTCGAGGCCGACCAGCTCGCTGCCCTTGACCGAGCCCAGCGTCTCGTATTCGCCCTTAAGCACCTTCTCGGCGAGCGTTCCGGCCAGAATGTATACCTCGCCGTCCTGCTTGACGCGAACGTACTCGATGTCCGGGTGAACGGCAAGCGCCACGTTGCCCGGCAGCGTCCAAGGCGTCGTCGTCCACGCCAGCGCGTATTCGCCGCTGTTCTTCAGCTTGAACTTCGCCGTCGCGGACAGGTCCTTGACGTCCTCGTAGCCTTGCGCGACTTCGTGGGAGCTCAGCGTCGTCTGGCAGTCCGGGCAGTACGGGCTGACCCGGTGGCCGCGATACAGCAGACCCTTGTCATGGATCGTCGCGAGGATGTTCCACACGCTTTCGATGTAGCGGTTGTCGAGCGTGATGTACGGGTTGTCGAGGTCGGTCCAATAGCCGATCGCCGCGGTCAGCTCTCTCCATTGGCGTTCGTATTCGAACACGCTCTCCTTGCACTTCTTGATGAACGGCTCGACGCCGTAATTCTCGATCTCCTGCTTGCCGGAGATGCCGAGCTGCTTCTCGACGCCCAGTTCGACCGGAAGCCCGTGCGTGTCCCAGCCCGCCTTGCGGATGACGCGGTAGCCGGACATCGTCTTGTAGCGGCTCATGAAGTCCTTGATGACCCGGCCGAGAACGTGCCCGATATGCGGCTTGCCGTTCGCCGTCGGAGGTCCTTCGTAGAAAACGAAGTTAGGAGCGCCCTTCCGGTTCTCGATCGATTGCTTGAACGTGTCCTCCCGGTTCCATTTGTCCAGCACGCGGAGCTCGCGGGCTCTCGCTTTCTCTTTGACGTCTACGCGGTTCATTGCCAGATCGCATCCTTTCGCAAAAATAAATAAAACCCCGCCCCTGGCAAAGGGACGAGGTTCGCTCGCGGTACCACCCTTGTTCCGACCGTTCCACCCATAGGAGGAGCGCTTCGGCACTTGAGAGCGCAGCACAACCGGCCGCGCGGCCCCGTTAACGGAGGGGAATCCGTACTCGCTTAGCAGGCTAGCTCGCGCAGCCCGTTCGGCGAGTCGTCTCGGGGAGGATATGCCGCCTTCGCTTCGCGCTGGCTCGCACCGGCCGCCAGCTCTCTGGGCTCCGCTCATGGGGCACTTGTTCCCGTCAATGACGTTGATCCTATTGTTCTTCCCTTCTTTATAAAGATAAATACCTCGTTTGTCAATTCTATTTTACAAATTCCGCGAGAGATTAGAGCATCAAACTACCACAAATGGTCATCGGCGTCCCCTACTCCCCGGCGAGTCTCTTCTCTACACTGGACTTGATCGTACGATACTACCTATCTGATAAGGAGGAAGATGACATGGCCAAGCTCAAAACGTTAACGACCGTCGGCGCTCTATTCGGAATTATGACATTCGCGGCCCATACGGGCGCCGAAGGGGACCTCGTGCCGGTCGCGACTTTGAAGCCCGCGCTAAGCATGGACAAACCCGTTCTCACTCCCGTCGGCGGCAAGTTGATTTTCAGCGACGACCCCGAGCCGTTCACCCGGCCGGGCGCGTTCTATCGCGACTCGGCCGAGGGAGAGTTCCGCGTGTTCTGGCACCATCAGAATCAAGGGGATAGCGAAGCGACGGTGGCGGTGGCCGTCACGAACACTTCCCAGGAGACCGTCAAGCTCTTCTCCAAAGGGCAAGGAGTATCGACAAGCCTTTACGTGACCGAAGCGGGGCAGCTGAGCTTGGCCGAGTTCTTGAAGACTTACGGCAGGACGAAGTCGCTCGCCCTCCTGGCTCCCGGAGAAAGCTATTTTCTCGACGCCCCCACCGGTGCGGGCCAGACGACTAGCGGCCTGGCGCAATTCGAAGCCCGAACGCAAAGAGGGAATTCCCCCGCCGAGGTTCAGGTGACGGTCCTGAATTACGAAACGAAGCCCGACCATCCGGAAGAAGCTCCGGTGCTGCCGGCAAGAGGCCCGCAGGTCCGCGGCACGTTCCCGCACTTCGACCGGATCGGGACGCTGACGTACCATACCTCGATGGGGAATGCGTATCTGCCGATCGATTCGGCGGCTTCCGGCAAGTGGAAGGACGATATGCCGGGAGAGTATGAGAAGGGATGGAACGCGGTCGACGGCAAGGAAGTGATCAACAACGGCAATTATGGCGTGCTCTATCATTGGACGTTCGATTATATCAACGACGACGGCGGTCCGAAGACGATCAAGATGTATTTGAACCCGCCGGGCGGCTCCGGAAACTATACGCTTCAATGGAAAAACGAGATTCTGAATTCCGGCTGGCTGTCGTACGTGAATGCTTGGAATTTCAAGACTTTTACGCTGGGCGCGGGAGAGCGAGAAATCAAGGTGCAGACGAGTCTCGTCGGCGGTTCGGCCGGAGCGCAGAACCTCTACTTTACCAACGAGCCGAGGAACGGATAAAAAAGCGCTTTTCCAAAGCATACAAATGGGCTAGGGAGGCAAAACCATGAAACTCGCATTAAGCATGTGGAGCATGCACCGGACCGTTCGCAAGGAAGGGTGGACGGCGCTGGACTTTCTCGAGCACTGCCGAAGAGAGGGAATCGACCGAGTCGAGCTGCTGAACGTGTTCTGGCGCGACATCGGCGCGGAGCTGCCGCAGGTCGTCGAATTCGCCCGGACGAGCGGGATTCGGGTAGTCAGCTATGCGGTCGCGAACGATTTCGTCCATGGCGATCCGGCGGAACGGGAAGCCGCGCTGCGCCAAATCACGGACGCGATTCCGGTCGCCCTTACGCTCGGAACCCGGACGATTCGCGTGTTCTCGGGCAATCTGGCCGAGGGCTTCACGTTCGATTCGGCGCTCGGGTTCATCATCGAGGGACTGCGCGAGGCGTCGGCCGCGGCGGCCGCTCAAGGGATGACGCTCTGCCTCGAGAATCACGGCAAGCTGGCCGGGACGGGCGAACAGGTTCGCCATATTCTGGAACGCGTAGGATCCCCGGCCTTAAAGTCCACCTTCGACACGGGCAATTTCCTGCTGGTGGACGAAGACCCGCTCCGCGCGCTTGACGTCCTGCTCCCCCAAGTCGGCCACGTTCACGTGAAGGACTTCGCGGAAGACCCCGAGGGCAGATACGTCTCGCTCGCCGGCGCCAAATTCGAAGGGGTCGAGGCCGGCAAGGGGCTTGTGCGATTGGATACGATCGTCGAACGGCTTATAGCCAGCGGGTACGGCGGCGAATTCGTGCTGGAATACGAAGGAACCGGAGACGAAGCCGAGGGCATCCGGGCTAGCAATGCTTACTTTCAGACCCTTATCCCCAACTGAACGGAGGCTCTCGCATGGGACGTGAATTGGCAGCCGACATCGTCGTCATCGGCGGCGGAACGGGCGGCTGCGCCGCGGCGCTGGCCGCCGCCCGCGCGGGCCGAACCGTTATCCTGACGGAGGAGACCTCCTGGCTCGGCGGACAGCTGACGAGCCAGGCCGTACCGCCGGATGAGCACCCGTGGATCGAATCGTTCGGCTGCACGGCAAGCTATCGCCGGTTCCGCGACGGAGTGCGGCAATATTACCGGGACCATTATCCGCTTACGGCGGAGGCTCGCGCGGCGAGAGAACTCAACCCGGGCGGCGGCTTCGTCAGCCGCCTGTGCCACGAACCGCGCGTCGCGCTCGCGGTCATCGAGCAGATGCTTGCGCCTTATGTAAGCAGCGGCCGGCTGACGGTGCTCTTGCGCCACGCGCCGATCCGCGCGGAGACGGACGGAGACGCCATCGTCTCCGTCGACGTCCGCAGCTCGGACAGCGGAGACGTCGCGCATCTGACGGGCGCCTACTTCCTCGATGCGACCGAATGCGGCGACCTGCTGCCGCTGGCGGGAGCGGAATACGTGACGGGCGCCGAGTCGAGAGCCCAGACGGGCGAGCCTCATGCCGTAGACGGCGAGGCGCGGCCGCAGGATATGCAGGGATTCACCTACTGCTTCGCAATGGAGTACCTGGAGGGCGAGAACCATGTCATCGACAGGCCCGAGGACTATTCGTTCTGGCGGGAATACGCGCCCGATTTCTGGCCGGGACGGTTGCTGAGCATGACCGGCGTCAAACCGGCCACGATGGAGCCGATCCGCTACGATCTTTTTCCCGGAGGCGCCTCGCTTCCGCTCTTCAAATATCGGCAAATCGCGGCGCGGGACCGCTTCGCGAACGGCCTGTACCGCGGCGATATCACTCTCGTCAATTGGCCGCAAAACGATTATTGGCTCGGCCCGATCATCGACGTGCCCGAGGAAGAGCGCCGGAAGCACCTTCGCGGCGCGAAACAGCTCAGCCTGTCGCTGCTGTACTGGCTGCAGACGGAAGCCCCTCGTCCGGACGGGAAGTCGGGCTATCCCGGGCTGCGCCTTCGGCCCGACATCGTCGGCACCGAAGACGGGCTGGCGATGTACCCTTACATCCGCGAGTCGAGACGCATCCAAGCGGAATTCACGGCGCTGGAGCAGCATGTGTCGCCGGAATGCCGGCCGGACGGCAAGGCGGAGGCGTTCGCCGACAGCGTCGGGATCGGCTGTTACCGGATCGACCTTCATCCGAGCACGGAAGGGCGACCCTACATCGACATCGCCGCGCTCCCCTTCGAGATTCCGCTCGGGGCGCTGATCCCGAAGAGAATCGGCAACCTGCTCGCCGCGGGCAAGAACATCGGCACCACCCATATCACCAATGGCTGCTACCGGCTTCATCCGGTGGAATGGAACGTCGGCGAAGCCGCCGGCTCGTGCGCGGCTTACTGCCTGGAGCGCTCCTTAAGCCCGAGCGCCGTCCGCGCGATGCAGGAGGAGCTGGCCTCCTTCCAACGGTCGCTTGCCTCCGCCGGCGTCGAACTGCGCTGGCCGACGCTGCGCGCCATGTAACGCCTGAGAGAATCCGTTAAAGGAGCGAGTCGAAAATGAGTAAAATCGGCATCGGCATCATCGGGCTCGGGACGATCTCCGAGATGCATTTGAAAGCGTATCAGAACAACCCCGAAGCGAGCATCGTCGCCGTATGCGACCTGAACGAAGAGCGCGCGCGGGCCAAAGCGGAGAAGTACGGGGTCCCGAACGTCTACACCGACTACCGGGAGCTGCTGAGCAACCCCGACGTGCACGCGATCAGCGTATGCACCTGGAACAACACCCACGCCCTCTTCAGCATCGCGGCGCTCGAAGCCGGCAAGCACGTGCTCGTGGAGAAGCCGCTCTGCAAGACGGTCGAGGAAGCGCTAGAGATCGAAGCCGCCGTCCGCCGCTCGGGCAAGCAGCTCCAGGTCGGCTTCGTCCGCCGCTACGGCTCGAACACGGGCATCGTCCGCTCGTTCCTGGAGAGCGGTGAGCTGGGCGATATCTACTTCGCCAAAACCTCGTGCATCCGCCGCGTCGGCAATCCCGGAGGCTGGTTCGGAGACGTCGAGCGCTCGGGCGGCGGTCCGTTGATCGACGTCGGCGTGCACGTCATCGACCTGTGTTGGTACCTGATGGGCCGTCCGAAGGTACGGTCGGTCAGCGGCAATGCGTACCATAAGCTCGGCAACCGCGCCAACATCCGCAACTTCGCCAGCTACAAGGCCGCGGACTACAGCCCGGACCATAACACCGTCGAAGATCTCGCGAACGCGATGATCCGGTTCGAGAACGGAGCCTCGCTGCTCGTCGACGTGAGCTTCTCCTTGCACGCGAAGGAAGACGAGCTGACCGTCAAGCTGTACGGCACGAGGGGCGGCGTCGAAGTGGAGCCGAAGCTCACTTTCGTGTTGGAGAAGCACGACACGATGCTGAACGCCGTCCCCCAAATCAACCATTTGACGTTCGACTTCGCCTCCGGCTTCCAAGCGGAGATCGATCACTTCATCGCCGTCTGCCAAGGCGGCAAAGAGACGCTCAGCCCGGTCGAGGACGGCGTCGAGATGATGAAAATTTTATGCGGCATTTACGAGTCGGGCCGGCAGGGCAAGGAGATCGTGTTCGACTGATCCGTTCCGAATACAGGTAATCGCCCTTCCTCTAGCACCACTCTAGCCCAACTCCAGCGCGCTCCAGCTCCTGCAAAGGGGCTCGGAGTATCAAATAACCCAGCGCCTCTAGTCGAGGATGCTGGGTTTTTGGTTTGCTAACGGAATCCATTTCCGTTAAAAATCCGCGATACGTGGCCCCAGGGCAAGCGCGAAAAAGTAACCTGAGCGTAGGGGAGAGGCGGAATAGCCGCGGGCGAGTCAATGGACAGAGTTGCCTGTACCCATTAGCGAACAAAACCGCCCCCGAACGTTATTCCTCGTTCGGGGGCGGCCTCGCTCCTGTCCCTTTTATACTCTCGCCTATCTCGTCTACCTCGCCCGTTTTCTATTTAGGATTTGGAATTCTTATACCACTCGTTCGTTCCTTCGGTCATCTCCGCGCCGCCTTGCTCCTTCCACTTGGCCACGAAGCTGTCGTAGGCGGACAGAGGCTCCGTTCCGGTAATGAAGTTCAGCATCTCGTCCAGCTGAAGCTGCAGCAGGTTCAGCTTGTTCTCGGCGACCTGAGGGATCGGCGGCGCGAGCGCGATCGGATCGGTCACGATCAAGCCCTCGGCGTTCGCCTGCATCTGCTCGAAGTACGATTGCAGCGTCGGGTCCTTGCGCACGCGCGCCTGCCAATACGTCGGGTAGTTGGTTTCGTCGACGCCGGTCATGTAGGAGCTGGCGTTGTTCAAGTCGTCGTTGAACTTCGGCAGAATCGGATAATACTTGCCGTCCTTCACCTCGTGGTGAACGCCCTCCTGGCCGATCGCCAGCTCCTTGAAAATATCCGGCGACAGCTTGGCGTCGAGCAGCTTCACGGCGTCTTCCTTATGCTTCGAGTATTTCGGGACGACCGCGTACCAAGTGGTCCCGCTGGCCGCGAAGACGGTCGCTTTGCCGCCCTCGCCCTTCAGGAACGGCACGAGCGACACCTTCGCGTTCGGATCGTTCTTTGCGAGCGAGTTGATCGCGCTCGGCGCGTTGTACCAGGCGATCTTGAACATCGCCGCTTGCCCGTTGGCGAACTTCTCCATCATTTTCGAGGACGTGTTCAGAGGCAGCTCCGCATCCAACAGCCCTTCCGTATACAGCTTATTCATATAGGCCAAATATTCCTTCATCTGAGGCGTCTCGACTTGATGGACGAGAGTTCCGTTCTGGTCGACCCAGTCGGTCGTCACGCCGAACGCCGCCGCGATGTCGCCGAGCAGCGAGCTCACCGCGTCCTTGCTCGCGGTCAATGGAATGACGTTTTTCTTCTCCTTGATCGTTTTGAGAACCGTGTACAGCTCGTCGGGATTGGTCGGCATCTGAAGGTTCAATTCGTCCAGCCAGTCCTGCCGCACGGCCAGCTCCTCGCTGACCGCGATTCCCGATCCCGTCTCGGGGATGCCGTAGATATGGCCGTCCATCTTGGCGCTTTCCCACGAGGCGTCTTGGATCGACTTCTTGATGTTGGGGCCGACCTTGCCGAGCAGATCGTCGAGCGGCTCGAGCGCCCCGGAGCTGGCCAGGCTGTAGAATTGCGGGGCGCTGAGCTTCATCAGGTCGTAAGGCTCCTTGTTGGCGACAAGCAGGTTAAGCTTCTGGTCCGCTTCCTCGGCGGGCAGCATGTCGTACTTGACCGGGTAGCCGGTCAGCCGCGAGATCGCCTTCGCCGCGTAATCGTCGTTCGGCTCGAAGCGGCCGTATTGCATGAGCATCTTCAGCTCGGGCTTATCGGAATCCGAGCCCGACTCGTTCCCGGAATTGCCGCCGCAGGCCGCCAGCGAGAGAGTCAATGCGCCTGCCAAAGAAAGTGCCGCTATTTTTCTAAACATGCTTATAACCTCCGTTTTCATGGATTGGACCGCCTGTCGCGACTAGCCCTGTTGCCGGATCGCCTTGCCGTTTGCGCCCGCATCACCTCCCAATATCGTCAACGGAACATTTTCCGAACACCCCCCTATTCTTTAACCGACCCGACGAGCACGCCTTTGACGAAATATTTTTGCAGGAACGGATACACCACCAGGATCGGAACGGTCGCGAGAATGATCGAAGCCGCCTGGATCGACTGCGGAGCCGTGTTCAGCGCCTGATCGGGGTTCATGGTCGCGTTGCGGAGGAAGTCGCTGGAGGAGACCAGAAGCTCCTTCAGGAACAGCTGAAGCGGCTTCAAGCTCGGATTGGAGATGTAGATCATCGCGTTGAAGTAATCGTTCCAGAAGGCGACCGCGAAGAACAGCGCGATGGTCGCCAGCACCGGAAGCGACAGCGGCAGGTAGATGAACAGCAGGATCCGGATATGACCGGCTCCGTCCAGCTTGGCCGATTCCTCCAGGCTGTCGGGAAGCCCCTCGAAGTAATTTTTGATCACCAGCATGTTGAAAACGTTGACCATCGAAGGCAGGAACAGCACGGATAGCGTATTGACGAGGTGTAGATTGTGCATGAGCAGATACGTCGGAATCAAGCCGCCGCCGAACAGCATCGTGAAAATGAAGAGCAGCAGCAGCCACTTGCGGCCGACGAGACGAGGCTTGGACAGCGGATAGGCGGTCAGCGTCGTCACCAGCAGGCTGCAAGCCGTCCCCAGAACGGTCAGCAGCACCGAGACCCGCAGCGCTCCCATGAACGCTTCGTCCTCCAGCACGTAGCGGTAGGTACCGAATTGCAGATCGATCGGAAGCAAGCCGACCCGTCCGGCGAACACCGCCTCCTCGCTGCTGAGCGACTTGGCAAGCAGATTGACGAACGGAAGCAGCGTCGACAATCCGATCAGCGCGAACAGCGCGTAGTTGCAAACATCGAACAGCTTTTCCGGCCACGAACGGCGAATGCCTTTGCTCCGGCGCTTCCTTCTCGGGGGTACCGGCGTTTGAGTCGTCAAGCTATTCATCCCGGATCGCCCCCTTCCTCACCAGATGCCCCGGCGCAAATATTTGCGGCTCAAGTAGTTGCCCGAAACGATCAGGATGAACCCGATGACGGATTCGAACAGGCCGACGGCCGTCGTGAAGCTGTACTCCTGCTTGCCCAGACCCATCCGGTACACGTAGGTGCCGATGATGTCCGAAGACTTGTAGACGGTGGAGTTGTACATGGCCAGGATCTGCTCCGTGTCGGCGGTAAACAGGCTGCCCAGCCTCAGAATCAGCATCAGCACGATGATCGGGGAGATGCCCGGCAGCGTGATGTGCCGGATCTGCTTCCAGCGCCCGGCCCCGTCCATGCGCGCCGCTTCGTACAAGCCGGGGTCGATGGTGGAGAAAGCGGCGAGATAGACGATCGTGCTCCAGCCCGTCTCCTTCCAGCCGGCCGTCGTGACGAGCACGCCGCGGAAGTAATCGTTGCTTAGGAAGAAGGGAATCGGCTCGATGCCGAACTGGCCCAGCAGCTTGTTCACCAGTCCCCCGTTGATCGACAGGAGGTCGATGAACAGGCCGCTGATGATGATCCAGGATAGAAAATGGGGAAGGTAGATGACCGTCTGGACCGTTCTTCGGAAGGCCATCAGCCTTAATTCGTTAAGCAGGATGGCGGCGATAATCGGCAGCGGAAAAAGGAAAACGAGCTTAAGAAGGCTGATTTCGATCGTGTTGCGGAGCACGAGCAGGAAGTCCTCGGACTCGAACAGCTTGCGGAAGTTGTCCATTCCGACCCAGGGGCTGCCCCCCATCCCGTCGAAAATGTTGTAATCCTTGAAGGCGATCAGAATGCCGTACATCGGCGTGTACTTGAACAGCAGCAGCGCGGCTAACCCCGGCAGGAGGAGCAAATAGAGCTCCCGGTCGGCGCGGATTTTATTCCAGACCGATCGTCGGTTCGGCCGCGGCGCGATAGCCGCGTTCGGGTTTCCGTCCGTCATGCTTCTCCCTCCTCTGGCTGATTTGTGATCGTTGCCGTAGCTTAAGTGTAGAGGCGCAAGCGCTTGCTTAGTAGAGGAGGCTCATGACCGTTTTTGGTAATTTGATGTTGGAATGCATGGGCCATGGCCGAAAGCGGGGGCGGTCGGCTCCGGGAGCCCCCGAAACCCAAATAGCCCGGAACCGCATCATTCGCGGTCCCGGGCCGAGCTCTGTCCATCCTTGTTCCGTTTACTGCTTCATTCCGCCCGGCGTGACGCCCCAGTATTTGCGGAATACCTTCGTGAAATAACTGACGTCGCGGTAACCGACCATTCTCGCGGCGTCGTACACCTTGGCTCCGTCGGACAACGCGGCTTTGGCCTTCTCCATCTTCTGCTCGAGCACGTACGCCGAGAACGTCTGCCCCATCTCTTGCTTGAACAAGCGGCTCAAATAAGAAGGGTTCACGTACAGCCGTTCCGCGGCCGTATGGAGCGTGACGTCCTGGTCGATCTCCTCCTGGGCGATGGCGATCAGCGTTTCGACGAACTGATGGCGACTCGACTTGCGGCGACGGGCCTGATAGGCTGCGATTTCGGACGCGCCGCTCTCCAGCCAGGCGCGAAGCTGCTCGCGGCTCGTCAATTGCTGGGGATTCAGGAACGTGCCGAGGTGCTCCCTCAGCACTTCCTTCACCGACAGCCCCTGCTTCTGCACGAAGCGGACAAGCAGGATGCCGATGCGGAGAAAGCCTTCCATCACTTCGTCGGCCGTGTCGGCCTCCGCCAGGCCGCTTCTCCACATCTCGTCCAGCGCGCGGCTCGCCGCTTCGGCATCTCCCAGCTCGAGCGCGATCTCGAGCGCCTTCTCCTGCTCCCCGCCTATCGGAGGGGAAGCGGCAGCGGGCGCACCGGGCGCCTCCGGCTCCCGGTACGGGATGGCGATGCCCGGCCCGTACACGATGCGGTCCTGCAGGGCGAGGCAGGCTTCGGCGTACAGCCGGTTAAGCTCGCTCAGCGTTCCGGCGGAGCCGCCGATCCCCGCGCTGCAGACGATGCCGAGCCCCTCCCGCGCCCGGATGAGCAGCTTATCGACCAGCGCCTGAGGCCCGAGCAGCGCCTGCTTCGCATCCTTATCCGAGGGGAGGGCGAAGATCGCCGCCAGATAGCCTTGCCCTTCCAGGCAAAGCCAGCAATCCTCCTCGGCCAGCAGCGTCTGCGCCATCAGGTAGACGGAGAAGCGCATACGCGCGAGATCGGACGAGCGAACGCGCCGCGGGTCAAGGTTGTCGTCGGTATCGGAGCCCGTCGGCGTCGGCGCCGGCGCCGGCTCCGCGTCGACGACGGCGACCGCGTACCGCGCGTCCTCCGGGAGCCTGATGCCATACTCGGCGCCTAGGCGCGAGGCTTCTCCGGGAGGAAACGCGCCGCGCAGCAGCCGCTCGAGGAAGGCCGTCTGAAGCTGGGGAAGATGATCGTTCCACTTCTGCCGCAACAGCTCCTCGTTGTAGCGGCGGTCCAACTGCTCGCGAAGCTGCCGTCCCGCTACGAGAACCGCTTCCAGGATGTCGCGCTCTCCGGCTGGCTTCAGCAAGTACTGCGTCACCCCCGCTTCCATCGCCTGCTGCGCGTACGAGAAGTTGTCGTGCCCGCTTAGAATAATCGTTTTCAGGAAGGCATCCTTCTCCTTCATCAATCGGGCGAGCGTCAATCCGTCCATCTCCGGCATCTGAACGTCGAGCAGGATAATGTCCGGCTTCTTCTGCTCGAACAGCCGCAGCGCCTCGTTCCCGTTCGCCGCCAGCGCCACGACCTCGATGCCGTGCTCCTCCCACGGAATGCCTCCGGCGAGCGACTGCCGCAGCCGGGCTTCGTCCTCCACGATCATCAGATTCATCTACGCTTCCTCCTCTCTCCGGATTGAGATCTCTCCGCGGCAGCGCGCCAGCGGCAGCCGCAGGACGGCCTTCGTTCCTTCGCCTTCCCGGCTGTCGATGGTCAGATCGGCAGCTTCGCCGTAGCAGAGACGGACCCGCGTCATCACGTTGCGCAGGCCGAACAGGTCGTTCGTCTCCTCCGAATGGAGCGACAGCAGCCGGATATGGCGGCGGCGCAGCTCCTTCAGCTCGGACTGCACGTAAGCGATCCGCTCCGGAGGCATCCCCTTGCCGTTGTCGGAGACCGACAGCTCCAGGAATTCGCCGTCCGCTCGCCCGCCGATCGCGAGCCTTCCGCCTTCGCTGCAGCCTTCCAAGCCGTGCAGGATCGCGTTCTCCACCAGAGGTTGAAGCAGCAGCTTCAGCACCGGCACCTCCGCCGCGTCCGGCTCGATGCGGTATTCGACCTCGAAGCTGTCCAGCGACTTCAGCTGTTGAATGCGCACGTAATAATTCAGATGCTCGATGCTCTCCCTTACGGTGATCACGTCCTTGCCTTTGTTGAGGCTCAGCCGGAAGAACTTCGACAGGTTCAGCACCATTTCCCCGATCTCGTCCGCCTCGTAATTTTTGGACGTCCAGTAGATCGAATCGAGCGTGTTGTACAGAAAATGAGGATTGATCTGCGACTGCAGAAACTTAAGCTCGGTCTGGGCCAAATGCAGCTGCTGCTCGTAGTGGTCCTCGATCAGGCGCTTCTGGTTAAGCGTCATCTGGTTGAAGGTCTCGGTCAGGAAGCCGAGCTCGTCCGCCCGCTTGTAGTCGATTCTCACGTCGAGCTTGCCGGCGCCGACCAGCTTCATCCCCTTCATAAGCTTCTTTACCGGGGCGGCGATTCCCTTGTACACCGTCCAGGAGATGATAAACGCCAGCAAAATGCTAAGGCCGGCGATCAAATATAAGTACCATTGGAACGATTCGGTCCGCCGAAACACCTCGCTCTTCGGCTGCGCGATCGTCATCTGCCAGTTCGAATAATTGGAGCGGATCGTGACGGTGAGCAGCTTCGAGCCGCCTAGCGCGGCGGCCCGCGCCGTCTCGCCGCTGCCTTCGCCGACGATCAGCCCCCCGTCCTGCCCGTACAGCGACACGTACGCGTTCGCCGACGGCAGCAGCGACTTCAGCGTCGCGCGCAGCTCCGACTGATCGAGCGAGATGATAAGCGCGTTGGGCTGCCTGCGCTGATTGTATAGATCCATCGAGCGGACGAGCGACAGGCTGTCGTTCCGGATCGATTGGCCGCCCGATTCGGTTCCCCTCGTTCCGATGCGGCCCGATTCGTACAGGATGCCCGAGCCGATGCGACTCAGCGTGTCCGTCAGCCACTTCCTCTCCTCCGCGTCGGGCTGCCTGGCTCCGTACCCCGTCGTCAGCATCGTATTGGACGCCTCGTGATAGACCGATATTTTCTGAACGAACTGATTGCTGAGCTTGATGTTGGATAATTGCTTAAGAATTTGCGCGAATCCGAGGATCGATGCCGGAGTCGTTTTTTCCCCGGTGCTCTCGAGCAGCTCGATGACCGTCTTGTCGGTGGCGATGATCGTCGACAATTGCTCCACGTTCAGGAGTGTTAAATCCAAGCTATCCATCGTGGAAGAGAGCGCCAGCTGCGATCGTTCGACCGCCTGGTCGTACAGGATGCTTTTGGACTGTTCCACCGCGTACATGCCGGCGGCCGCGAGCGGAAGAAGCAGAATGAGGAAGTAGCACGTAAGGCGGAACTGGATATTTTGCGAGAACATGCGGCGCACGGCGATCGGTCCGATTCTCATGTCAGTTCCCCCAGATGCCGTATAAGACGACCGACACGGCCGGACTGCCGCCTAAAGAACTTGCTTCCGAATCGGATGCGTTCTTCGCGCCGCTGCACGCGCTCAACAGCAGAACGCCCGAGAACGGAATGATCCAAAGACTTCGCATACGCTTCCTTTGCATCCGGCATTCATCCTTTCCCAAGCGTTCAAGGCTGAAGATGGCAAAGAGCCGCCCCGGTACGATGCCTGCGGGCGGCTCTTTATCAAAGTAGTGCGGTAAGTCTATGTCGACAAGCTCGTCCTTGGCGACGGATCGCTTTATTCGATCTCCCGAATTCGAGGCTCGCTGCCTTCGAGCGACTCCCAGCCGTCTTGGCTGAGCAGCTCCATCTGCGACTCGATGAGAGCGCGGAATCTTGCGCGATAGATCGCGGCCTGCTTCTTGAGCTCCTCGGCTTCCATCGCGATCTTGCGGGACTTCACGAGCGAATCGTTGATGATTCGATCGGCATTCTTCTCCGCTTCCTTCACGATCAGCTGGGCTTCCTTCTTGGCGTTGTTCTTCAGCTCGTCCGCCGCCTCTTGGGCGACGATGATCGTCTTGCTGAGCGTCTCTTCGATATTGGCGAAGTGCCCCAGCTTCTCTTGAAGAGTGCCGAGCTGGTTCTGAAGCTCCTTGTTCTCGCGGATAAGCAGCTCGTAATCCTTGATGATCTGATCTAGGAATTCATTAACTTCGTCTTCATCGTATCCTCTCAGACGCTTGCCGAATTCCTTGTTATGAATGTCTAATGGAGTAAGTGGCATTAGCGTACCTCCTGTGCTCAATGTCCGTATGTATTCCTTCGCTTTAATCGACTAATTCGACGGAAGATGTCAAATTCCTCCCGGCTACGGACCTGATTACACAAATTTCCCTATTCTCACCCGAAATCTTCCGCTCTTGGATTGTCCTTCGACGGCGAGAACCTTGAAGCGGCCGAATCCCTTCATCGAGACGATATCCCCTTCGCGAAGCGGAGCCGACGGATCCTCCACCGGCTTCCAGTTGACCCGGCAGCGGCCGGCGCGGATGGGATCGACGATCTTGGCCCGGCTCAACCGGAAAGCGTCGCTTGCCACGCCGTCCAGACGAAGGGAGGCGACCGAGATCGCCATCTCTTCCAGTTCGGGAGTCACGACCTTCAACCGATCCAGTTCGACGACCGAAGCGCGGACTTCGGCTCGGTGAACCTGCCGTAGATGCGAAGTCAGAAAATCGCCGATCTCTTCCGCGATCAGCACGTGACAGCCGTCTTCCCGAGGATGGATGTCCCCGATCTTGTCCCGCTTCATTCCCAAGCCGATAAGAGCTCCGAGGTAATCCCCGTGGTCGAGCTCTTTGATGCGGCGATCCTCGGACGAGATGTCCAGCACCCGAATGCCGATCGGCTCCTCTTCTACCGGCCGGTAATCCGGCGCCACGATGGCCCTTCGGCGCTCCGCGGCTTCGTAGCCGCCGTCGAGGCGGATCGCGGCGTCCGGGTGCCGATTGGCCAGAGTAAATAAAATATGCGCCTGGCGCGGGTCGAGAAAATCGGTTCGCCGAACTTGATGAAGTTCGGCGGCCCGCTCGACCCACTCCCAGGCGCGATCTACGAACGCTTTCTCATCGGGATGGAAATGTTCGTATATTTCAGCATGCGGCATGCTTAATCGTTCCCTTTCGTTTCGTGCGCGAGACGCGGTTAAATAAACACGTCGAGCACGGTTTTAAGCCCGCTGACCAGGAATTGCAAAGCAATCAGGGCGATGATCGGCGAGATGTCCAGAATGCCTCCGATCGGCGGAATAAACCGACGGAAGATCGAGAGATAAGGCTCGACGATCTTGCCCAGCAATTCGCCGACGAAGCTGTCCTTCACGGCCGGCACCCAAGACATGAGCACGTAAATCAAAATCATGTAGAAGTAAATTTGGTAAAGAAGGTCGATGATGTTAAACACTTCGTTCAATTCGAGGTCACCTCATTTTGGAATAGTCGGCTTCCTCTCCCAACATCTCCGAAATGGTGCCCGTGATCTCCACCGAATCCGGCGTGCAAAGGAAGATATTCGGGCCCAGCTTGGAAATATGCCCACCTAGAGCATAGACAGTACCGCTTAAGAAATCGACGATGCGAACCGCCTGCTCTCTGCGGACGCGCTGCAGATTCACGACGACGGATTTTCGGGACTTCAAATTATCGGCGATTTCCTGCGCCTCGTCATAGGTGCGCGGTTCGGTCAGCACGACGCGAGCGTTCTTCTGGGAATGAATACTGACAACATTGTTCTTACTCGAATGTTTACGGGTTTCGAACGGAGTGGTTTCAACTTCTTGCTCGTCCTCGACACCGTATTTCTCGTCGCGATCGGCCGGAGCTTCCTCTTCCTGAAGTCCCAGGTAGTTCAGAAATTTGTTCATTACGCTCATAATCGGTACCTCCTTTGATGGCCGATCCGGATCGACTCCTAGGCGATCTAGAATCAGGCTTCCTCTTCTTTGCCTACCAATACGGTTCCCAGACGAACCCAAGTTGCTCCCTCTTCAATGGCAACCTCGAAGTCCCCGGACATTCCCATCGACAGCTCGGCAAGCGGCTCCGCGAACGCCTTGCGTTCGTTAAGCTCGTCCCTCAGCAATCGAAGCGCGCGGAATACCGGCCTCGTCTGCTCGGCCTCCAGCTCCAGCGGCGCCATCGTCATAAGCCCGATCGGACGAACGCGGCGCAGCTCGCGAATCGCTTCCGCGAACGCGGGCACCTCCTCCGGGCGAAGGCCATGCTTGGATTCCTCTCCGGATACGTTCACCTGAACGAAGCAGGGGACGACGATGCCGAGCGCGGACGCTCTCTTGTGGATCTCCTCGGCGAGCGACAGGCGATCCAACGAATGTATGTAATCGAAACGTCCGACGACATCCTTGACTTTCTTCGTTTGAAGCGACCCGATAAAGTGGAAGACCGCTTGTCCTTGCAGAAGGTTCCACTTCTCCTCCGATGCCGGCCAGCGATTCTCCCCGAGATGGGCGATTCCGTGGTCGACGGCATTCTGGGCGGCTGCGGCGGATACATACTTCGTGACGGCAACGACGTTGACGTCTTCCCTTGCCCTTCCGCTTCTCTCGCAAGCGTTCGCGATACGGCGTTCCACTTCCGCCATGCGGTCTGCCAATGCCATAATGCCCTTCACCTCTTCATCCCGAGCCAGCTCATCATGCGGCCGGTCGCCCCGTTCTCCTGGCGATGCGAGAAGAAAAGATCGGTGCGGCAGCCTGTGCACCATGTTGTCATTTCGATGCGACTCGGCAAAATTCCTGCTTTTATCATAAGGTGTCGGTTAAATTCTTTCAAGTTTAGCTGCGCTCGCCCTTCTTTGGCATTCGTAACCAAAGGTTGAGCATCCTCTTGGAGATGCGCGTCGAGCTCTGCCGCAAGCGGTCCGACATGCTTCAGCACGGCCTCGTCCACCTCGTAGCAGCAGGCCCCGATGGAAGGCCCGACGGCGCCCAGAAGCCTCTCCGGCTTTGTCCCGTAGCGCTTTCGCATTTCGTCGACCGTGGCGGCCGCGACATTGGCGACGGTCCCTTTCCAACCCGCATGGGCAAGCCCGATCGCGTTCGTGTCCGGATCGAAGAAATAAAGCGGAACGCAGTCCGCAAAATACATCACGAGCAGGATGCCCGGCTCGTTCGCAATAAGCGCATCCGCATCGGGTATCGCCGATTCCCGATCCAGCCTCCCTCGGCCGGCATCGGCGGACGTAACGGCATGAACGCGGCTGCCATGGACTTGCTCGGCGCAGGTCCACGCCTCAAAGTCCCAGCCCAGCTCCTCGGCTACTCTCCTGCGGTTGGCTACGACATCCGCCGGAGCGTCCCCTACATGCAGCGCCGTATTCAACGTATGGCGGGGAGGAGCGCTGACTCCGCCATTCCGGGTCGAGAATCCGGCCGTCAATCCTTCGAACTTCTCCCAAGTCTCAAGACGAAGCAGACCTGCGGAAGCTTGCGCATTCCCCGTCAGCACGAACGGTTCCGCATTCTTGAACGATTCCATACAGTTCCACCTCCCAGACACCAAGTGTATCATAGCGTACGCCGATGCGAAAAGAAAGGAATCGAACGCTACCGTCCGATTCCTTCCACCTCCTCCGCCTTGTACGCCTTCGCGTCGTCCAGCCGAACGAGCACGACGTCCGCTCCGATCTTCACGATGTTGCGCCAGGGAATCACGACGTCGTTCCCGCCGCCGAACATCCCGAAGAAGCGGCTGACCGTCGGAACGACGATCGAATCGATTCTTCCCTGGCGCAGATCAAGCTCTAGATCGCTCACTTGGCCCAGCTTTTTGCCGTCCACGATATTAATGACGTCCTTCGTCTGGAAATCGGATATTTTCATGAGCGTCCCCCGCCTTCCCCAGCCGGCCCCGTCTTTGGACTAACGTCCGCATATTTCATTATATGTGCCTAGTCCCGAAAATGTACGGTTAAATAAGAAACGAGGCTAAGCAGCTCTTCGCGCCGCTTTAGCCTCGCCCGTATTCGCTCGGTTACGTTTTGACGTGCTTTTGCATCTGTTGGATCGCCGATTTCTCTAATCGGGATACCTGCGCCTGCGAGATGCCGATTTCGTCCGCGACCTCCATCTGCGTCTTGCCCTCGAAGAATCTCATCGACAGGATCATTTTTTCCCGTTCGTTGAGCTTTCTCATCGCTTCGCGCAGAGCGATCTCTTCGATCCATTGAATATCCTTGTTTCGTTCGTCGCTGATTTGATCCATGACGAAGATCGGATCGCCGCCGTCATGATAGATCGGCTCGAACAGCGAGACCGGATCCTGGATCGCGTCCAAGGCGAACACGATGTCCTCTTTGGGAACGTTCAGAACTTCGGAGATCTCGAGAATGGTCGGCTCCCGCGAATGCTGATTGGTCAGCTGGTCTCGGACTTGCAACGCTTTGTAGGCGATGTCCCTCAAGCTTCGAGACACTCGAATCGGATTGTTGTCGCGCAAGTAGCGACGAATTTCCCCGATGATCATCGGCACCGCATACGTCGAGAACCGAACGTTTTGGCTTAGATCGAAGTTGTCGATGGCTTTCATCAGGCCGATGCAGCCGACTTGGAACAGATCGTCGACGAATTCTCCGCGATTGTTGAATCGTTGGATGACGCTTAGCACGAGTCTCAAATTGCCGTTGACCAATTTCTCCCGGGCTTCCAGTTCTCCACGGGTCTGCAGAGCGAGAAACAACTCCCTCATTTCGGCGTTTGTAAGTACAGGCAGCTTGGAGGTGTCCACTCCACAAATCTCCACTTTGTTGCGGGTCAAGGCGATTCCTCCCGGGGAGCAGCGTTACTGTAAAGTATCTCCGCGGCAGGCGTTTTTATTCGGTCACACCATTTTGTTGAATTCCTTGCGAAGGCGTTTGATGATTCGTTTCTCCAGCCTGGAGATATAGGATTGCGAAATTCCGAGCAGGTCGGCAACGTCCTTCTGGGTTTTCTCTTCGCCGTCCGCGAGCCCGAACCTTAGCTCCATGATCGTTCGTTCGCGCTCGCTCAATTTATCCAGCGCTTTGTGAAGCAGCTTGCGGTCTACTTGCTCCTCGATGTTGCGGTAGATGGTGTCGTTCTCCGTTCCCAGAACATCCGAGAGAAGCAGCTCGTTGCCGTCCCAATCGATGTTGAGCGGCTCGTCGAACGACACCTCCGTGCGGGTTTTGCTATTGCGGCGGAGATACATAAGAATTTCGTTCTCGATGCATCGGGAGGCGTAGGTGGCCAGCTTGATTTTTTTCTCCGGATCGAACGTGTTTACGGCCTTGATCAGCCCGATCGCTCCGATCGAAACCAGATCCTCGATATGAATGCCGGTGTTCTCGAACTTGCGGGCGATGTACACGACCAGCCTTAGGTTGCGCTCGATCAGCATCGCCCGGATGGCGGAATCTCCCGACGGGAGCCGCTCCAGCAAATATTCCTCTTCCTCTCTCGTGAGCGGCGGAGGCAGCGCTTCGCTTCCTCCGATGTAATAGACCTCTTCGCTCTTCCATCCGAACCGGAATAACAGGCGATAGAACGTCAATTGGGACATCAGCTTCAATTTCACGAACATTTGGTCAGCCTCCTGTCACGCGGGTTGGGACGGGACCGACGGAGAGCTGTCCGTCATTCCCAGGTCAGGATGCACGATAGCGCGATAGGTTCCATCCGGCGAGATAGAGCCTCCATCCATACCGATCAATACCCGTCGATAGATTCGTTCTTCTGAACCGTTAGCGATAGAGACAGAATCCGGTTTAATCGCCAACAGCAGGCGAGTAACCCCGTTCAAGCTGCGATAGGGAATTAGCCGTAGCCGCTCCCCCCAGGCAAAGCCGTCTTCGCCCAAGCTGTCCAATTCCGACAATAAACGGTCCGCCGGCTCGTTTTGCAGGCGATTCGCCCATCCGGAAGGAAGCTTATCCTTCCAGATGGAAGCCTCCATCATCATGACGGGTATTCTCGTCAAGGGGTCATAGAGCCTATTGCCGGTATCCACCAAGCCGCGGCAACTCCAATTCTCTCCATCCACGGTTACGGCAACGTCTACCAGCAAGGCCTCAAGCCGCTGCTGATGCTCGGTCGTTGCCGATGCGCCGCGGAACATCCATACCGACAAAGCGAAAGCCGCAGCGAACAATCCGAGCTGGAGCTGCCAGCTTAGCAGCAGTCCGCCTTCCTCCGTAATGGTGATGGCCTCCCACGGACTCCCCGATTGGGTCAACAAAAAAGATGTACCGATAACGCCGCCGAGCGTCGCGAAGTTCACGACATAGAAGGCGACGAAAATTCTCACGAATCGCAGAAGGCCACCATACCCGAAAGCGCACAGGAGCATGAGAAGGGATACGAGCAGTTTGCCGGCGAACGAATACAAGTAGGGCACGCTCACAAGGAACATCAGAGCCGCGTAAGCCGCTCCGAGCCCCGATGACAGAGCCACTCTCCGGCGTTTCGGCCGAAGCTTTCTCACTTTCGCCGTCAATAGAAGAACCGTCCCGTCCACGGCTAGATTCGTAAGGAAAACCAAATCTACGTATACAGTCACATGGGATCGCCATCCTTTATCGCCCCGGAACCGCCAACGGTCAAGGCCGGGATGGATGAACCCAGTATAATCCGTTTGTTATTCGGTGTCTGTCTATTCCTGGCGTCCTGACCTTTGTTTTTTTGTCGGAGTACAAAGAACGACGCCCGCCCCTTCCTATGACGCTAATCCCATTCTCTTAGGGCCTTCTCTCTGCTTGCTCTCAATGAAACATCCTCTTTTTTCTGCTTATTTCGCCTCTCCCCTTCGCTCAGAAACCTCATTCCCCACCACCTCGCCTTAATTCAACTCCTCCTCTTTCTCTAAGCCTATTTCGCCTCTCCCCTTCGCTCAGAAACCTCAATTCCCGCCACTTCCCTTAATTCAACACCTCATCTTTCTCTTAGCTTATCTCGCCTCTCCCCTTCGCTCAGAATCCCTCTTTCCCGGCATCCCCCTTAATTTCAGTCCTCCTTTTTCTATAAACCTATTTCTCCTCTCCCGCCTGCTCAGGAGCTCCCAACTCGTCATTTTTTTTGGAAAAAGATTGTATTTTTGAATCGAAAATGTTATTATGAAATAAGAACAAATGTTCCCTTTTGGGGTGATTAAGATAATGGATGCTTACGATGTATTCTTGCTTGAATTCGGCGGAGAAGAGGCTTGCCTTAACTACTTCTATCAGTGCCGTTGGCCCGAAGGGTATCGTTGCCCGTCATGCGGTCACCATGAATGCTACGTCATCAACTCCAGAAGACTGCCTCTATATGAATGCACCCGCTGTCGCTACCAAGCCTCCGTTACTTCAGGCACCGCTATGGAAGGAACTCGCACTCCCTTATCCAAGTGGCTGTTTACCTTAAAGCTTCTTAGCGACCCCCAAGCCCGGGTCAATGCCGTCCAGTTAAGCAAGCTGCTGCACATAACCTACAAAACGGCCTATTCCATGCTGGATAAAATTCGACAGAGCCTTAGCCTCGCAACTCCGGACAAGCTATCGGGAGAGGCTCAAGCAGGGCTAGCGATCTTTGGAAGCTTCTACAAGACGATCTTCAGCTTGCCCGAGAATCTCCACCCTATCGCTGTAGGCGCTTCTATCGATGAGGCGGGAAACCCCATTCGTCTTGCGATGATGGCCATTCCTCGAGATCATATGCATGGAAGCATTATCACGCCTATGGGAATCGATTCGGTCAAGGACCGTTTCTTTGAGTCCGAGTCCTTGTCCCGACCCAACCCAACCGTTTATCGCAGTCTTCTTCTCACCAAGCGCCACTGCAAAACCTTGAGCTCTCTCGTAAAATCATGCTTCAAACAGCTCCACGATACTTATCATGGTATTCGATCGCGATCGCTTTCCAAGTATTTGGCGGAAATCACCTTCAGGTGGAACGCCGCCGCAGGCACATCCGATGCCATGCAACGCCTCTCTCAAACTTGTATCGCATACTCCCGTAACCTCCAGGCTGCATAATAAGGCAGATGACTGATCGCGAGCCGCTTTGAATAAGCTCAAAGCTAATCAAAAATGAGTCCATTCGTCGAATAAGCTCCTAGCCGGAAAAAACAAAAGCCCACTCGTCGAACAAACTCATCGCTTAACAATACCTAAGTCCATTCGTCGAATAAGCTCCTAGCTAGACAAAACAAGAGCCAATTGTACGTAGCGTCCATTATTCGAGGAGTCCATTGTTCGAAAACGCACTCTAGCACAGAGATGTATTCTTCCTGAGCGAATGGGAGAGGAGGCATAAGTGATGACGAGGGGGACATGGTTGTAAGAGGCCTGCAGGGAGCTGGAGTAGCGAGGGAAATGGTATTACAAGGGTACTGGTATGCAGAGGAACTGTTACGACAATGGTGCGATTTGATGAGCTCGGTAACTGGAATGTGCAAAAAAATAAAACCTATCCCGGTGAAAGGATAGGTTTAAAGAGTGTCTGACAGCTTTAGCGGTCGTTGCGAGGGCGATTGCGAAGGAATGCCGGGATGTCCAGTTGGTCGCTGCCCGCGTTGTTGCTGCCGAACGGGCGAAGATTGCTGTTGCCCGCGGAGCGGATATCATGGGTCTCCGGAGCGCTAGGAGCGTGCTGCTGCGCCGATTGCTGAGGAGCATTGGCGAAACCGCGGCGCGATTGAGGTCTATGCTCGAAGCCGGTAGCGATGACGGTGACCTTGATCTCGTCCTTCAGGCTGTCGTCGATGCTGGCGCCGAAGATCATGTTGACTTCGGGGTCGGATGCGGAGATGACGATCTCGGCCGCTTCGTTGACTTCGAACAGCGACAGGTTCGAACCGCCCGTGATGTTCATGATGATGCCGCGAGCGCCTTCGATGGAAGTCTCCAGGAGAGGGCTCATGATAGCCTTCTTGGCCGCTTCCATCGCGCGGTTCTCGCCGCTGGCTACGCCGATGCCCATCAGAGCCGAGCCGCGCTCGGTCATGATCGTCTTCACGTCCGCAAAGTCGAGGTTGATCAAGCCGGGTACCGCGATCAGGTCGGAAATGCCTTGTACCGCTTGCTTCAGAACGTTATCCGCTTCGCGGAAGGCTTCCATCATCGGGGTCTTCTTGTCCACGATCTCAAGAAGGCGATCGTTCGGGATGACGATGAGGGTGTCGACCTTCTCCTTCAGCGCTTCGATGCCTTGCTCGGCTTGAGTAGAGCGCTTGCGGCCTTCGAAGGTGAACGGGCGGGTTACGACGCCGACCGTCAGAGCTCCGCATTCCTTGGCCAGCTCCGCAATGACGGGAGCCGCGCCGGTACCGGTGCCGCCGCCCATTCCGGCGGTGACGAACACCATATCGGAGCCGCGAAGCGAATTCATGATGCCTTCGCGGGATTCCTCAGCGGCTTTCTTGCCCACTTCCGGGTTGGCGCCCGCTCCGAGACCGCGGGTAAGCTTGTCCCCGATCTGAAGCTTTTGCTCGGATTTCGTAAGGTGAAGAGCCTGGGCGTCCGTATTGACGGTAATGAACTCGACGCCTTTGACTCCGTTCTCGATCATTCGGTTCACTGCGTTACTGCCGCCGCCACCAACACCGATTACTTTTATTTTAGCGAGCGGTTCCATTTCAAAATCAAATTCCAACATTTTCGTATTTCCTCCTCGCATCGCTTTGTCGAGACAACTGTAAGCGGCGGCTTATATAAATTCTTTGAACATGTTCTTGAACCATTCGAATACGCCGGGCTTGGCCGCTGCCGGAGCGGCAGCCTTGCTCTTCGCGGCGCGCTTCGGACTTGCCGCGCTGCCCCGATAGCGGACGAACTTCGTCACGTATTGAATCATGCCGACTCCGCTGCTGTACGACGGGTCTCGAACCCCGATAAAATCGGGCACCGCGATTCGCACGCTGGACTCAAGCTCGATCTGAGCCAGCGACAGAACTCCCGGCATCGTGACCGATCCGCCCGTCAAGACATAGCCATTCAGCTTGTCCAAATAGCCAAGCCTTTTGACCTCTTGACGGATCATATGGAAGATCTCCTGCATGCGCGGCTCGATGATCGCGGCCAGATCGGGTTGGGAGAATTCCTTCTCCGCGTTCGTGCCGACCCGCATCACCTTGAAGGAGACGTCGGAAGCGGCATCGTCGACGCGAGCGCAACCGTACTTAAGCTTGATTTTCTCCGCATGCTCGGTCTGAGTCTTCAATCCGTAACAAATATCGCTCGTCACGTAATCTCCGCCGATCGGAAGCGTGGACACGGCCGCAAGGCTTCCGCCTTCGAATATCGCGATCGTAGTCGCTCCGGCTCCGATATCCGCGAGAACGGTGCCCATTTGCTTCTCGTCTTTGGTCAAGGCCATCATACCGGATGCCAAGGACATGAGAATAATGCCGGAAGGAGCGATACGCAAGCCCGCCTTCTCGACGCAACGCATCAAGTTATGTACGGCAGCCTTCGTTCCCGTGATAATGGTGCATTCAACTTCCAGTCGAACTCCGATCATCCCTCGCGGGTCTTGAATTCCCGTCAACCCGTCAACGAGAAACTGCTTCGGCAAAAGGCCGATAATTTCGCGTTCGGGGGGCAGCGCAACCACCTTGGCCGCTTGCAAAACTCGCTCGATGTCTTCCTCGCCGATCTCTCTATCTTCGTTGGAAACGGCGACGACACCGTGATTGCTCTGTAGCGCGATATGATTGCCGGCAATGCCGACGTAAACTTCGCTGATCGTAATTCCGACCATGCGTTCCGCATGGTCAATAGCGCTTCGGATCGATTGAACGGTTTGGTCAATATCCACAATGGCGCCTTTGCGAATTCCATCGGAATCCGCGGATCCTACGCCAATAATGTTAATGGCCCCGTTGCTGATTTCCCCGATAATCACCCGGACTTTCGACGTGCCGATGTCCAGGCTGACGATGAGGTCGTTGCTACTCAACCGGTGGCACCTCCAATTGGTGATGAAAATGGCTGGGAAATGGGATGCTTTCTCTACATATTCAACGTCTGCGAGGTTTTCCCTCTTTTTTCAACAAAAATTTTCATGTTTCTCGCTGATATTTTTCTAATCCCTCTCATAGGGAATTGTGCGCGGCCATACATGAAATTTTAACATTGATTAATCCACTTGAGTAGAGTCCATTTCCTTAAGTTTACTCGCTTGTTTCCGCTTGCGAAGCCGTCTCCGGCGCATTTTCTGCCGAATAGGGCAGGTATGTGTCCGCTTCTAGCAAGACGACTCTTCCGGGCTCTCTATTTTCTACTATCTCGCTTAAGAGCGTCATTTTGCCCGCTAGACGGGAGACGGTCGTGACGACTTCGAATTTGGACCTCGTGTAAATCTTGATTCGGTCCGGATAGGCATTCGAAGGATCCGGCGAGATCTGGGACAGATCCTTGAGAAGGCTCGACTGCATTCCTCCAAGCGCCGCGCAGATGGAAGCCCTGGCCGGATCATCCGGCTTCCAGCCCGTCAATACGGGCATGTCGGGCAGGACGCTCCCTTCCGGCAAAGGCACGGAAAGGCCGTTCGAGAGCACGAGCAGCGTGCTGCCTTGTCCGTCCATCTCAAGGGCGACCTCTTTGTACTCCTTGACCGTGATTTCTACCATGCCAGGGAACTTCTTGACGACGCTCGCCTTCTCGATCGCCTTCAGCTGGCCGATCTTCTCCTCCGCCTTCTTGGCGTCGACGGTAAAAAACGAATCCTTAAGCCGAATCCCCGAAGCTTGAAGAATCTCCTCTTCGCTCGTATACACGGAAGGACTGATCTCGATCTCGGTAATCTTGGAAAGGTCCGAGCGCAGAAAAAGAAAGATTGCTAGAATGACAAACAAAGCGATGACAATCCAAAGAAGCTTGCGTCCGCGCCTCTTCTCCGCGGCTCCCCGCTTCTCCGCATTATTCAGCTTCAAGGCGGGAATCCGCTCCGACATGAACTCGTCTCCCTTCAAAACTCGGTTGGATAAAACTTGTCCTCCGCTGGCGCAAAAAGAATCCCCGCCAAAGGAAGGTTCCGGAAGGTTCCGCTCCAGCGGGGGACATCTTACCGAAGAGAGCCGGTCGGCACTCGTTCGAAAGGCTGGCGGACGATATCCCCGCCAAGGCTGCCGAACATCTTCTCTATCCGATCATAACCGCGGTCAATGTGATGAACCTGCTCGACGACCGTACGTCCGTTCGCAGCCAAGCCGGCAATGACCAGCGCCGCTCCCGCCCGCAGATCGGAAGCTTCCACGGCCGTCCCGTACAGTTGCGGAACCCCGCGGATAAATGCCGTGTTGAGATCGAGCCGAATATCCGCTCCCATGCGTCCCAATTCGTCCACATGCTTAAAGCGTCCTTCGAACACGGTCTCCTTCACCATGCTGACTCCTTCCGATATGGCGAGCAGAACCATTAACTGGGCCTGCAGGTCGGTCGGAAAAGCCGGATAAGGAGAGGTGACCACCCGATCGACCGATTTCGGTCTCGAACGGGAGATGACTCTCATTATATCATTCTCGACATCGATATGAACACCGGCTCGCCGCATGACGTGAATCAGCGAGGTTAAATGGCCCGGTCTCGTGCCTTCAAGGGTCACGTCTCCGCGAGTAACCGCGGCGGCGACCATGACGGTTCCCGTCACGATGCGGTCGGGAATGACCTCGAAGTCGCAGCCGTTCAAGGATCGGACTCCTTCAATGATGATCGTATCCGTTCCCGCCCCCGACACTTTGCCTCCCATCGCGTTAAGGAAGCGCTCCAGGTCTTGAATCTCCGGCTCTCGGGCGGCTCCAACGATCGTCGTGCGTCCGGATGCGAGAACCGCCGCCAGCATGATATTCTCGGTGGCGCCGACGCTCGGAAAATCGAGAATGATCTCCGCTCCGGTCAATCGATCCGCCTTGCAGACAATGCGGCTGCCGGTCTCTTGGATCACGGCGCCGAGCGCTTGAAGCCCGCGCAGGTGCAAATCGATCTTGCGCTCGCCGATGGCGCAGCCTCCCGGCTGGTAAACCTCCACCTCGCCGAAACGCGCCAACAGCGGACCCATCAAGAAGACGGAGGATCTCATCTGCCGCATCAGGTTCTCCGGCACGTGAGAAGAGAAAGCGGCGTTGCTGTCTACGGTGACGACATTGTCAATCTGCTCGGTACGACAGCCAAGGTCCTGCAAAATATTCAGCATCACTTCGATATCCAACAATCGGGGTACGTTGCGAATCGTTACCGTTCCTTCGGCCAGCATGCTGGCCGCGAGAATCGGCAGGGCGGCATTCTTGGCTCCGTGGATGCGTATGGTGCCCGAAAGCGGATTGCCGCCTTCAATCACCAATTTGTCCAAGGGTTTCACCTCCGGATTACCGCTCACCCATCAGGAGAACCTCCGGCACCAGTCGGATTCCGAATTGGTCTTCCACTGTGCTCTGAACCCGGCGCATGAGGGTGAGGACGTCCTCGGCCTTGGCATCGCCATGGTTCACGATAAAGTTGGCATGCATGAGGGAAACTTCCGCATCGCCCTCGCGAGCGCCCTTCATTCCCGCGGCTTCGATCAGCCTCGCCGCATGATCGTTCGGCGGATTGCGGAATACGCTGCCCGCGCAAGCCATCTGCAGCGGCTGCGTGCGCCGCCTGCGATCTTTGTAGGTCGCCAAGGCGGCGGCGATCTCCTTGCGATCTCCGCTCTTTAACCGAAATACGGCTTCCGTGACGATCCCCCTGCGTTCCTGAAGCAAGGAATGGCGATACGAGAAGCCCATCTCCTCTTGGCTGCATGTCTCCAACGTTCCGTCTTCCCAGACAATGTCCGCCGACTTAAGGATGCATGACACGTCCGAGCCGTGCGCTCCGGCGTTCATATAGACGGCCCCACCTACCGAACCCGGAATTCCTCCCGCGAATTCCAAGCCGGAGAGACCTTCCTTCCCAGCCATGACGGATAGCTTGATGAAGGAATACGACGCTCCCGCTCTGACGAATTCTCCGTCGAAGAGAACGAAGTCGAAGCCGCGGCCGAGATGGATAACCGCCCCTCTCACGCCCTTGTCGGAGACGAGAGTGTTGGAGCCGCGGCCGAGCGTCGTCCACGGAACGCCATGACGGTTCAGGATACGAAGCGCAGCCGCCAGCTCTTCTCGGGATTCGGGAACGATGAAGATGTCCGCAGGCCCTCCGATTTTCCAGGTCGTATGCCGCGCCAGCGACTCGTTGAATCTGACGGCGCCAACCTGGGCTTGTTCCAATTCCGCGGCCAACTGCTGCATGTTTGTTCCCCCTTGCCCTTGATAGTCCGGCACTTGGCTGCCCGATGTCCCGATCCGCGATAGCTCGACAGTCATGATCACGCTGTATCTTATGTCATGGATTCGCAGGTGGTGACAAATGCCCAGCAGACAAGCTTCCGGCTCTAGTTATTTTAGAATTCCTTTGATTTGTTCGTAGATGGCCGAAGCGGCCTTCGGCATTCCCAGCTTTCTCGCGGCGACAGCCATCGCTTCCCGGCGAGAACGGTCCTTCATGATCGCGGATAGATTGCTTAAGAGCGCGCCGCCGTTCAAATCCTTCTCTAATATCATCACCGCGGCTCCGGCAACCGCCAAGCTCTCCGCGTTAGGCTGCTGATGATTGTTCGTCACGTTAGGAGACGGAACGAGAATGGAGGGGATGCCTAGCGAAGTAATCTCCGCCAGCGAAGAAGCCCCTGCCCGGCTTACGACGAGCGACGCGGCGGACAGCACCTCGGGCATGTTGTTGATGTAATGAAGCGCGTGCACGCGTCCTTTGACCTTCGCGGGAAGCTCTTGCAATCTAGCAAGCGCTTCTTCATAATAACGTTCCCCGGTTACGAAGACAAAATGGACGTCCGCGAGGCTCTCCAGGCCGGGCAGCATCTCCAGGATGGCCTCGTTCAGCGCCTTGGCCCCGCGGCTTCCCCCGACGGCCAGGACGAACGGCGTTCCTTCGGGAAGGCCAAGCGACTTGAAGCCTTCGCTTCGGTTCGCCTTGGCCACCATCGACGCGACCGGATTGCCGGCATGCAGGACGTTGCGCTTGCCGGAGAAGTGCGGCAGAGAATCGGCGAAGCTTACCGCGACGGCGTCCGCGTAACGGCTTAAAAATTTGTTCGTGAGCCCCGGGACGACGTTCTGCTCGTGAATGAGCGTAGGAATCCCAAGCCGGGAAGCGGCGTAAACGACCGGTCCGCACACGTACCCGCCGGTGCCGACGACGGCATCGGGCTTAAAGCTTCGCAGCAATTCCTTGGAGCGCTTAACGCCCTGGAGGAAGCGAACGATCGTCTTCACGTTCTCCATCGACAGCGATCGGCGGAAGCCGGTAATGTCTATGCTCTCGAAAGGAATGCCTTGATTCGGCACGATTCGGCTCTCGAGCCCTTTGGTCGTGCCTATATAGAGAAGCGAAGAGTCCGGCTCCCGCTCGGCCGCTTCGCGGCCGATGGCGAGCGCCGGATAAATATGTCCACCGGTACCTCCTCCGGTAAGAACGAGACGCATTCCAAGTCACCTCGAATAACGGGATAAATTAAGCAATAGACCTAGCGCCGTCAGCAACAGCGTCAGAGAGGAGCCTCCGTAGCTGACGAGCGGCAGAGTGATCCCCGTAATGGGCAGCAGACCGATGACGACGCCGATGTTCATCAGCACCTGGGTCCCGATAATGCCGACGATCCCCGCAGCCAGGAAGCTGCCGAACGGATCGGAAATCGTAATGGCCGTTCGCATCCCGCGCCAGATCAGCAATAAAAACAAGACGATAAGGAGCGAGCCTCCGATAAAGCCCAGCTCCTCGGCCAAGATCGAGAAAATAAAGTCCGTCTGCGGCTCCGGCAGGTAGTTGTACTTCTGCCGGCTCATCCCGAGCCCCAAGCCGACAAGCCCTCCTGGGCCTATCGCGTAAAGCGATTGAATCGCCTGATAGCCCGCTCCTTGCGGATCCTGCCAGGGATCCAGAAAGGCGGTGATCCGCTGGAGACGGTAGGGGGCGGCGGCGATCAGGGCGATGAAGCCGGCGGCGCCGATCGCCGCCAATCCGGCGAGGTGCGAGATCCTCGCTCCCGCGACGAAGATGACGAGCAGCGAGGCGCCGATCATGACCGCGCCCGTGCCCAGGTCCGGCTGCAACATAATAAGGCCGAAGGCCGCCCCTAATATCGCCAGGGGCGGAAGCAGGCCGCGCGTGAACGAGTTCAGCTCGTTCTGGCGTTCGGACAGCATGCGGGCCAAGAAAAGGATCATGGCCAGCTTCATGAATTCGGACGGCTGGATGCCGAGACTCCCGATCCCCAGCCAGCTCCGCGCTCCCCCGCGCACGACGCCCACCCCGGGAATCAGCACGACGAGCAGCATGGCGAAGCAGACGAGCAACGCCGCTGGCGCCCATTTTTTCCACCGGATGTAGTCGATGTTCATCATCGCGAACATGGAAGCGATGCCGATGCCCGCGAAGATGAGCTGCCTCTTGACATAGTAGAACTTGTCTCCATAGTCGTGAAAAGCCGCAACGGCGCTGGCGCTGTATACCATGACCACGCCGATGGCCAATATGCCTAGCGTCGCGACGATCATCCAAATGTCGGGGGTAGAGCGGAATTTGACCATGGTACCGGACACCTCACGTGGCGAAGAAGTGGGGACAAGCCCCCTTCTTACAGCGTATGCGCCGATTCCTTAAAAATGCGGCCGCGAACCTCGTACGAAGGAAACATGTCCCAGCTCGCGCACGCGGGAGAGAGAAGCACGGTATCTCCCGGCGAAGCCATGGCGGCAGCTTCCTTGACGGCAAGTCGCAGCGTATCGGCGGCATCACCCACAGGTTCGACGACTTTGACCGAGGTTAAACCGGCCGCCTCCGCCACCTTGCGAATCTTCTCTCTCGTCTCGCCGAGAAGAACGACCCCTTTGAGCCGCTCGCGGAACACCGGAAGGAGCTCCATATAATCGGAGCCGCGATCCAGCCCTCCCGCGATGAGGATCAGCGGAGCCGGGAGAGAGTAGACCGACATCGTCGTCGCCGTCGCGTTCGTCGCCTTCGAGTCGTTGTAATACTTCACGCCGCCGAACGTTCCCGCGTATTCCAAGCGGTGCTCGACGCCGCGGAAGCTCTCGAGCGGCTCCCTCAGCTGCTCCGGCTTGGCGCCCGCGGCCAGGGCGATGGCGATCGCCGCCAGCGCGTTCGCCGCGTTGTGGCGCCCCGGGATGCCCAGGCGATCCACCCGGGCGATGCGATGCTCGGTTCCGTCGCCCGGTCGGTAAACGATCCAGCGCTCGGCCGGAGAGGCGGACGAGCCGTCGCCGCCTTCGGCCGGCGACACGTCGGAGCCCGGCATCGGATAGGCCGGTTCGACGAACACGCCGGCATCTAGGCTGCGAAGCAGCGAGAACGGAAGCTTGGAAGCGCGGAACGCCTCGGACAGCTTAAGCACCGCTGGATCGTCCGCGTTGTACACCGCCGTATCCTCTTCCGTCTGATTGGCGAACAGCTTCGCCTTGGAAGCGACGTAATCGTCCATCGTGCCGTGGTAGTCCAGATGCGTCTCCGCCAGATTAAGCAGGCAGGCGATGCGCGGCTTGAAGTCTACCGTGCCTTTCAGCTGGAAGCTGCTGAGCTCGGCGACGAGCCAGTCTTGCGGCTCGATCTCTTCGGCGGCGTCGCAGAGCGGACGCCCGATGTTGCCCGCCACGAGAGGCGACAGGCCGGCTGCCGCGAGCAGCTCCCCCGTCCAGGTCGTGGTCGTCGTTTTGCCGTTCGAGCCGGTGATCCCGATAATCGGGGCGCGGCTGATCCGGCCCGCCACCTCGACCTCCGTGACGATCTCGACGCCGAGCTCGGCCGCGCGAACGAGCGGATCGGCCGAGTAGGGAATTCCCGGATTTTTGACGACGATAGCGACGTCTTCCGTCACCAAGTCGGACGGGTGACCCCCGCATACAACAGAAATGCCCAAAGCCTCGAGTTCCTCGGCTTCGGGACATTGCTCCCGCGGCTTGCGATCGTTCGCGACGACCGCCGCGCCGATCTTGTGGAAGAGCTTGGCGGCAGCGACTCCGCTGCGCGCCAGCCCCAGGACGACGACCCGGCGGCCTTGATAATCCTCTAATGGTCTCATGTCGTTATAGCCCCTTGTACATAATGAATCCAAGAACGGCAAGCATCAGGCCGACCGTCCAGAACACCGTCACGACCTTCCATTCGGACCATCCGGTCAGCTCGAAGTGATGGTGGATCGGGCTCATCTTGAATACCCGTTTGCCTCTCGTCTTGAACGAGGTCACCTGAATGATGACGGACAGCATCTCGATGACGAACACGCCGCCGATGGGGATAAGCAGAAGCTCCGTCTTCGTCAGAATCGCCACGGCCGCAAGGCCGCCGCCGATTCCCAGAGAGCCGCTGTCGCCCATGAACACCTTGGCGGGATGCGCGTTGTAGACGAGGAAGCCGAGCACGGCGCCGATCATCGCCGCCGAGAAAATCGCCGATTGCGATTGGGCCGCCTCGAGGGCGATCAGGGTGTAAGCACCGAAGGCCAGGGCGCTTGTCCCCGACAACAGGCCGTCCACGCCGTCGGTGAAATTCACCGCGTTGCTGGACGCGAAGAAAATGATAATGACGAATAAATAATAACCCCAGCCCAAATCGATAGAGCCATTAATGCCCGGAAAACCGATCGCGGTGCTATGCCCCATCCGGTGCAGCAGCACGCAGAACACGATCGAGAAAAGCAGCTGTCCGAACAGCTTCTGCTTGGCTGTAAGGCCGAGCGAACGCTTCAAGACGATCTTGATGTAGTCGTCCAGGAAGCCGACCAGCCCGAAGCCCAGGCATGCGACGAGAATCGCCCAGAAGGCCAGTCCCCCGTCCGCGAACTTCCCATAGGCTATCGTCAGCGCCAGCAGAATGATGATGCCGCCCATCGTCGGCGTCCCCGTCTTCTTAAGGTGCGACTTCGGCCCTTCCTCGCGAACGGTCTGCCCGAACTTCATCCGACGGAGAATGGGAATGCAGACCGGACCTAGCAAGGCCGCCAGAACGAAGGAAACTCCCAGCGTCCATAATGTAGAAGAATAGTCCATGATCTCACCCCACGACTCCTTTGTGCAACGCGGATACGACCTGCTCCAGCTTCATGCCGCGCGAGGCTTTGACCAGCACCAGATCTTCCGGCTTCAGCTGAGCGATCAAATCCGCTATCAGTTGATCTTTATCGTCATAATGCTTAACGGCTCCGGCGGGAAAACCTTGTGCCGCTTCCTCGGCGATGCGCTTGGAGAGCGGGCCGTAAGCCAGCACGGCTTCCGCCTTGCCGCCGTTCAAATACCGCCCGATGCCCGCGTGGAATTCCGCTTCGTCAGGACCGAGCTCCAGCATGTCTCCGAGCACGACCCACCGCTTGCCTTCGGGCTCTAGGCTCGCCACCAGATCGATCGCCGCCCGGACGGAAGTCGGACTCGCGTTGTACGCGTCGTTCAGAAGGTCGGCGCCGTTCCAGGCTTTCGACCTCTCGATTCGCATCCCCGTCATCGGAGCGGTCGCCAGGCCTTTCGCGACGCTCTCGCGAGAGAGGCCCAGCAGCTTGCCCGCCGCGATCGCGGCGAGGGAGTTCAGCGCGTTATGCCGCCCGGGCACCGGAATCGAATATAGGAAGTCCGGTTCGTCCGCGACGTAGAATTCGCCGCCTTGCTCCGTCGGTCTCGCCTCTCCCAGCCTTACGTCGCACGGCTCTCCGGCTCCGAAGGTAATCTTCTCGATGTCTCCCCGAACGGGAGACGCGGCCAGCTCTTCCGCCAGCAGCGGTTCGTCTCCGTTATAGATAAGAGCTCCGCCTTCTCTAAGCCCCTCCGCGATCTCCAGCTTGGCCCGGGCGATATTGCGGCGCGAGCCGAGCTGCAGCAGATGGGATTCGCCGATGTTCGTAATGACGGCGACCTGCGGCTTCGCCAGCTTCGTCAGCAAGGAAATCTCGCCGAAGCCGCTCATCCCCATCTCCAAGACGAGCACCTCCGCGTCCGCGGGGGCGCGAAGGATCGTTAAAGGCAGGCCGATATGATTATTGAAGTTGCCTTCCGTCTTCACGACCTTGTAAGCGGTCGACAGCACGGAAGCAATCAGATCCTTCGTCGTCGTTTTGCCGTTGCTTCCCGTGACGCCGACGACCTTGGCTCCCAGTCGGTCCAGATAGGCTTCGGCCAGCCTTTGAAGGGCTTCTAGCGTATCGTTCACGAGAATAAGAGGAAGCTTCGTTGAGGAGGGAGGCCGATCCTCCCGCCAGAGCGCCGCAACGGCGCCGGCCGCTTCCGCGGCGGCCAAGTGATCGTGCCCGTCGAAGCGTTCTCCGACGAGCGGCACGAATAATTGTCCCGGCTTCAGCGTTCTCGTATCCGTGGATACTCCGCTTGCCGTCATGTCTCCCGCTTCCTGAGCTTTCGGAAAGCTGCTGGAACCGCACCAGACGGATACTTCCCGCAAAGTGGCTTGCATCAATTCAATACGCTCCTTATCGCGGCTCTCGCTACCAGGCGATCGTCGAAATCGTAGGTGACGCCGCCGATCAATTGGTAGGTTTCATGGCCTTTCCCCGCTATCAATACTACATCTCCCGGGCTTGCCATTTCAACCGCTTTATGGATCGCCGCTTCGCGATCGGGCTCGAGCTCATAACGGGACGGGTCGACGCCCGCTTCGATCAGCCCCGCCTGGATATCCTTCAGGATGGCGAGCGGATCCTCCGTCCTCGGATTGTCGCTCGTCACGATGACGCGATCGGACCACTCGGCCGCGATCTTGCCCATGATGGGGCGCTTCGTCCGGTCGCGGTCCCCGCCGCAGCCGAACACGCAGATCACCCGGCCGGCGGCAATCTCGCGGACCGTCCGGAGGACGTTGTCGAGTCCGTCCGGCGTATGCGCGTAGTCGACGATAACGGCGAAGGATTGGCCTTCGTCGACCGCCTCCACCCGTCCCGGGACGCCCTCTGTCGCTTCCAGGCTGCGAACGGCGTCCTCCAGCGGAATTCCTTCGCAGATTCCCGCGGCCAAGGCGGCCAAAGCGTTATAGACGTTGAACTTGCCGACGAGCCGGAGCTGAACGTCCTGATCTCCCTGGAACGTATGTACTCGGAACGAAGTCCCTCGGCTCGTCACCCGAACGTTCGAGGCCCTTACCAAAGCTTCGTTCTCGACGCCGTAAGTGATGACTTCGGCCGCCGTCAGGCGGGCGTAGCGCTTCGACGCTTCGTCGTCGGCGTTCAGGATCGCATAGCTTCGCTCGCTCGGCGAATCGGAATAAAAGTTGCCCAAGCGGGAGAAGAACAGCCCCTTCGCGTCGGCGTAGGCTTCCATCGATCCGTGATAATCCAGATGGTCCTGGGTCAGGTTGGTGAAGATCGCCGTGCGGAAAAACGTTCCCTTGACCCGGCCTTGCTCGAGAGCGTGGGAGCTCACCTCCATCACGACGCGCTCCGTCCCCGCTTCCAGCATGTCCCGGAACGTCTTCTGGAGCTCCAGAATGTCGGGCGTCGTGCCGGACATCGGGAAGCTGATTCCCGCGTACCTCTTCTCGATCGTGCCGATGACGCCGGGCTTCGCGCCGGCATCCGACAAAATTTTCTCGATGAGATAGGTCGTCGTCGTCTTCCCGTTCGTTCCGGTGACCCCGATCGGCCTCAGCTCCTTCGAGGGGAACCCGTACCATACGTCGGCGATAATCGCCATCGCTTGGCGAACGTCCGGCACGACCACTTGCGTCGCGTTCAGGTCAAGCTTTCTCGAGACGACCAGCGCGACGGCGCCGCGGTCGAGCGCTTGCGGCGCGTAATCGTGGCCGTCTGCCGTATGGCCCGGCAAACAAAAGAACAGCTGCCCTTTCTCGACCTTCCGGGAGTCAGCCTCTATGCCTTGAATAAGCAGATCCTCGTCTCCGACGATTCTGGAGACGAGCAGGTGATCCGTCAGCTCGCGCAATCTCATCTTCTTTCGGCCTCCTTCGACGCACAAACATTATACTCATTATCATCCAACCGTCTCTTCAATTACAAGGGGAAGAGCTTGCTTTTGCGCCAAAAATGAAGCTTTTTTAACGGGCCATGCAAGTAACAGCCGACTGCTGCAACCGGCTTTAGACGAGGAAGACGGCTTAATCGCCGCCTTCCGCCCCCAGATAGATCCGAATGACCGAGCCCTTCTCGACGCGGGCTCCCGCCGCCGGCGCCTGCCTCAGCACCGTCTGCCCTTTGCCCGAAGCGGACAGCTGAAAGTTCATGTTCATATCCTCGTACAAATCCGAAACCGTCTTGCCGACGAGATTCGGAACGGTCACGAGCGGAACGTCCGGATACTTGTATTCTTTGGCGATCTGTTCCTTTCTCGGTTCCACTCCGAGATGGGGAAGCGCGTCCGCCATGATGTCTCGAACGATCGGCGCCGCCACTTGGCCGCCGAACTGGATCCCCATCGGGTTGTCGATCGCCACGTAAACGACCAGCTTCGGGTCGTCGGCGGGAGCGAAGCCGATGAAGGAGACGATATGCTCGTTCGGCGAGTAGCGCCCGTTCACGACCTTCTGGGCCGTCCCCGTTTTGCCTCCGACGCGATAGCCGTCGAGAAAGGCTTTGCCCCCGGTTCCCTGCGCCACGACGCTCTCCAGCGCCTCGCGAACCTTTTTGGACGTCTCGGGCGAGATCACCTGCCTGACAAGCTCAGGCTGCATCTCCTCCATCACCATCCCGGTCTCCGGGTGGATCCATTCCTTCGCGACATGGGGCTTGTATAGCTTGCCGCCGTTGATCGCCGCCGCCACCGCCGCGACCTGCTGGATCGGCGTCACGGAGACGCCTTGGCCGAAGGATGTCGTCGCCAGCTCGACGGGACCGACTTGGCTCAGCTTGAACAGGATTCCGTTCTCCTCGCCGCCCAGATCGATCCCGGTCTTCTTGCCGAAGCCGAAGTCCTCAATATACTCGAACAGCTTCTCTTTGCCAAGCCTCTGCCCCAGCGTGACGAAGCCCGGGTTGCAAGAGTTCTCCACCACTTCGAGGAACGACTGGCTTCCGTGTCCGCCTCTTTTCCAGCAGCGCAGCTTGGCGCCCGCCACTTCGATGTAGCCCGGGTCGTAGAAATGCTCGTTCTTCAGGTCGACCTTGCCTTCCTCCAGCGCCGCCGACAAAGTGATGATCTTGAACGTCGACCCCGGCTCGTACGTCATCCAGATCGGCAGATTCCGGTTGTACACCTCCGGCTTCGCTTCCTGGTATTTATCCGGTTGAAAAGTCGGCCGGCTCGCCATTCCCAGAATTTCGCCCGTGTTCGGGTCCATCGCGATCGCGATCGCGCTGTTCGGCTGATACTTCAACATCGCCTGGTCCAGCTCCCGCTCCACCATCGACTGAATCGGCTGATCGATCGTCAGCTTCAGCGTCAGCCCGTCGCGGGGCGCCTGGTACTTCTCCGAGGAGTCCGGCATCGCGTTGCCGGCGGCGTCCGTCAGATAGGAGATGCTGCCTCTCATTCCTTTGAGAAGCTCGTCATACTTGCTCTCCACGCCGGTCAATCCGCCGTCGTAGCCGGTAATGCCGAGAATATTCGACGCCATGACCCCGTAAGGATAATATCGCTTGCTGTCCTCCGCGACGAAGATTCCCGGGAGGTTAAGCGCCTGGATCTGTCTCCCCAGCTCCGTCGTGATCTTCCGTCCTCCGGGACGCAGCGCCACCTCTCTCGTCTTCTTGGACATCAACTCGACCAATTTCTCTTGCGTCATCCCCAGCAGCGGCGCCAGCTTGGCCGCCGTGCCGGCCTTATCCTTCACCTGGACGGGGACGGCGTAGACCGTCGGCGAGCTGATGTCGTAGGCCAGCTTCGTCCCGTTGCGGTCGACGATCTCCCCCCGTTTGCCTTCGAACGGAATTTGCCGCCGCCAGGAATCCTCCGCCTTCGCGGACAGCTCGCCGCCGATCCACAGCTGCACGTAGCCGAGCCTTACCAGCAGCGCGCAGAACGCGATCACGACGCCGACCAATACGATAAACAGCCGCCTGCGCACCGTCACCTGCGATATCTTCTTCAAGCTCTCCCTCCTCACCGGAACACTTGCGCTTGAGACGGAACGGGATGGAACAAGCCCATTCCTATTAGTTCAAGCTATTCCGATTAAGAGTTCGTTAGAACCCGGGGCTGTCCCAGCGAAGGCGATAGGAAGCCTCCAAACAAAAAGCCGTCTCGCGAAGCCATTTCTGACCTGACGAGACAGCTTCTTCTCCATTGCGATTACCCGTCGCCGGACGACGATTCGCCCGACCCGTCCGAGGCTTCCGAATCGCCGCCCGCATCGCTTGCGGCTTCGCTGTCCGAATCGCTTTCGGAGCCGCTGCCGGAATCGCCGTCGCCCGCCCCGGATTCTTGATTCTTCGCGGCCAGCTCCCGCAGCGCCGCTTCCTCCTGGCCCGGGGCCGCGAAGGCAAGCGTCAGCACGAGCTGGCCGTTCGCCTTGCCCGATGTCTGGGCGACGACGTAGCCTTCTCCGCTTGTCAGGCACTTCGCTCCGAGCAGCGTGCACATCTCGAGCGAGTCGCGCAAGGACATGCCTTTGAGCGAAGGAACGCTGTTTACGCTTTTCTCGGTTACGAGATAGACTCTCTGCGAAGACGGAATGACGCTGTTCGCCTTAGGCAATTGCTGAAGAACCTTCTCGCCTTTGCCTAGCGTCTCCGTATTGAAGGAGACGTTCGCGAGCTCGCTTACCGCCTGGGCGACGGTCATGCCGGTCACGTCCGGCACGGCCTTGGTCACCTCGGCGACGACCTCTTCATCCTCGCCTTCCTTGCCCTTCGTCTCCTCTTCGTCCAGGTCCGGCTGGATTCCCAGATGGCGCAGCGCTTGCTCCATGATCTGCTTAAAGATCGGAGCCGCGACCGAGCTGCCTCCCGCGAGCGGGATATCCGGTTGGTCGACGAGGACATAGAGGACGATCTTCGGATCCTCGACCGGCGCATAGCCGATAAACGAAACGACGTATTTGTCTTCGGCGTATTTGCCGTTGACGACGACCTGCGCCGTACCGGTCTTGCCCGCGATCTTGTAGCCGGGGATGTACGCGTTCCGCCCGGTGCCGATCTCCGTGTCGCTGACGACCTGCTCCAGGTATTCGCCGACTTGCTTCGAGGTGCTCTCCGAGATGACCTGGCGAATCATCTTCGGCTCCGTCACCGTCTTCTCGCCCGTCTTCGGATCGGCGATCGACTTGACGATATGCGGCTGCATCAGCTTGCCGCCGTTCGCCACCGCCGCCACGGCCGCCACCTGCTGAATCGGCGTTACCGTCACGAACTGGCCGAACGTCGCCGACGCGTAGTCCCGGTTCCAGGTTATTTTCGTCTGTCCCAGCACCTCGCCCGGCAGATCGATGCCCGTCTTCGCGCCGAAGCCGAAGTCGTTGATGTATTGGGCGAACTTCTCCTTGCCCAGCATCTCGTAGCCTAGCTTGACGAACGCGACGTTGCTGGAGCGCTTCAAGCCTTCCAGATACGTAATCGTTCCCCATCCGCTGTAATTGTGGTCGTGAATGGGCTTGTCTTTCTTCGAAATGCTGATGCTTCCCGATTTATAGGTGGCGTTCGGATTGAATTTGCCCTCTTGAACCGCGGCGGCAAGCGTCATGATCTTGAACGTCGATCCCGGCTCGTAGACCGACTGGACGGCATTGTTCTTAAAAGCCGCCAGATTATTGCTGTAGTCCCAATAGTTGTTCGGGTCGAAGTCGGGCAAGCTGACCATGCCCAGAATATCCATCGTCTTCGGGTCCGCCGCGATCGCGGTAATCGAGACCGGATTATATTTCTTGTAGGCTTCCTCCAGCGCTTCTTCCATATAAAATTGAATGTCGCGATCGAGCGTCAGCGTCACGTCCTTGCCGTCCACCGCCTGCTTCACGTCGACGACGCCGTCCGCAAGCTGCGTGCGTATGCCGTCCTTCTCGTAAGTGATATGGCCGGCTTCCCCGCGAAGCTGCTCGTCGAGCGTCTTCTCGAGGCCCATGATCGCTTCGCCGTCTTTATTCTCGTAGCCTAGTATCTGCGAGGCGAGAGCGCCGCCCGGATAGTAGCGCTTCTTCTCTTCGTTAAAATAGATTCCGACGTCGTTCTGGCCCGTCAGCTTCCGCATCTCCTCGCGGAACGCCATCAGCCGGTCGGCGACCGCCTTGTCCATCTTCCAGCCTTCCGGCCGAATCTCGCGCTGGTCGTAATAGGTGCCGTCCTCTTTCTTAGCGCCGATAGCCGCGCGAATCTCGGATTCGTCCTTGTCCAGCACCAGATGGAACTTGGAGACGATCTGGTCGATCAGCCTCCAGGACGGATGGCTCTCCTCCAGCTCGTTGAGGACCTTCGGGCTGACGGCCAGGGTATAAGCGGCCGCGTCCGCCGCCAGAACCACGCCGTTGCGGTCCGAGATCGTCCCGCGCTCCTGCGGCAGCGGCTTGCTCGTAATCCAGGTCTGCTTGGCCTGGTTGAGCCAGAACTCCCCTTTAGGCCCGACGGTCACCCAATAGATGCGAAAGACCAAACCGACAAAAAGGAGGGTAATGAACCCTCCCAACAGCAGCGTACGGAGCTTGATTCGTTTCGTCATACTGATCACCCGTGCTCGTCTTACGGCTTCATGGCCGTAGAAGTTTGACCGTTAGCGCCGGACAGGGTAATGGATTCCTGGGTGCCTTGCAAACCGAGCTTCTTCCCCATTTCTTGAATTCGGCTCGGATCCCTCAGCGTATTGATCTCCTGCTGAAGCTCCTTCGTGAGATCGGCCTCTTGCTCGTAAAGCGACTTCGTCGTTTGAATCTCGCGATTCAATTCATAGAGTCCCGCGTAGCGATAGACTACGAGACCCGCCACGGCCACGAACACGAAGACCGTCAGCAAGTAGAGCAGCTTCTCGCCGACCGGAATCGTCTTGCGGCGCGGGCGGTTCGAAGGCGGCGTCTGAGGACGGCGCCGATTGACCTGCTCTTGCTGCTTTTTGCGTTCCGGGCTGAGCGCCAGGTTGCCGTAATATTGCATCGTCATTCTCCCCCTTGCTTGTCCCCCATGGGAAATCTAGCCATTCTTTATGTTCACTGGTTCATAGAGTCCGATAAGCCGTCTCTTCTAAATCCTCTCCGCGATTCTCAGCTTGGCCGACCGCGCCCGGTTGTTCGCTTCAAGCTCCGCTTCGGACGGCAGAATCGCCTTTCGAGGCGTGAGCCTTAGACGTCCGTCTCCCCCGCCGCAGACGCAGACGGGAAAATCCGGCGGACAGCTGCAGCTCGCCACTTCCTTCTGGAATATCGTCTTGCAGATCCGGTCCTCCAGGGAATGGAAGGTGATGACGGCGATTCTTCCTCCCGGCTTCACGCATTCGATCGCCTGCTTAAGAGCGTCCTCGAACACTCCCAGCTCGTCGTTCACCGCGATTCTCAGCGCCTGGAACGAACGCTTGGCCGGATGCGGCCCGGTTCTTCTCGTCGCGGCCGGGATGCCGGCCTTGATCAGCTCGACCAGCTCGCCCGTCTTCTCGATCGGGGCTTTGGCTCTTGCTTGCACGATCTGGCGAGCGATCTTGCGGGCGAATTTCTCTTCGCCGTAGTCCCTTAGGATTTCGGCGATTTCCCGCTCGTCCCACTCGTTGACGATCTCCTTGGCCGTCAACCGCTGGCTGCGGTCCATTCGCATGTCCAGCTCGGCGTCGTGCTGGTAGCTGAAGCCTCGGTCGGCTTCGTCCAGCTGCGGACTGGATACGCCGAGATCGAACAGGATCCCGTCTACCCGGGGCGCTCCGTCGATCTCGGGCACCCCCGCTTCCCTCAGCGCCTCGGTCAGGTTCCTAAAGTTGCTCCTCACCAACGTGACGACATCCTCGTAGGGACGAAGCCGTTCCCGCGCATGGGTCAAAGCAGTCTCGTCCTGATCCAGTCCGATCAATCTGCCCGGCGGCCGCAGCTTGGACGCGATCAATTCGCTGTGTCCCGCTCCGCCTAACGTACAATCGACGTAAATGCCGTCCGGTCGAACGCGCAAGCCGTCGACCGCTTCTTCCTTCAGCACGGTAATATGGTGAAACATCTTTAGGTCCTCCCGGCAACCTCTCGGGGTCGTTTCTAGTTTGTCTAATCTATAAGAAGTAATGTGTGAACGAAGTTCGCGGCCGAGTAGAAGGCGGCTTTAGAAATTGAAATCGAAATCGACCAGCTTCTCGGCGATTTCGTTGAAGGACGATTGAGAAGCCTCGTTGTAAGCATCCCATGTCGCCTTGTCCCAGATCTCCACGCGCGTGGAGACGCCGATGACGACGCAATCCTTCTCCAGCTTGGCGTACTCTCTTAAGTGGCCGGGTACGTTTACCCTTCCCTGTTTGTCCCACTCGCATTCCGAAGCGCCCGAGAAGAAGAAGCGCGTAAAAGCGCGGGCATCGGATTTCATCAGCGGAAGCTGCTTAAGCTTCTGCTCGAGAGAGTTCCATTCCTCGCGGGGGTAGACGAACAAGCAGTTGTCCAATCCGCGGGTGACGACGAAGTCGGTTCCGAGGGCCTCGCGAAACTTGGCGGGGATGATGATTCTTCCCTTATCATCGATCGAATGCTGAAATTCCCCTAAAAACATCGGCCCTCTTCACCCCCTCCATCTTCCACCACTTTCCCCCACTTTAAACCACATATGATGAATTATTCGCCCCATAAAATAAAAATCCTGCTTCGGGAGCAGGATTCTCAAAAAAATATTTAAAGGGATTAAAGACCCGAACCTTCGTTCGCCTATTCCTCCTTGGGCGCCGGAGAATCCTTACGCGACGCGGGTTCCGGCTCTTCCGCGACCGTCCGGGCAGCCGCCAAATCCGCGTTCAGCAGCTTTCTTCGAAGCTCGGCCCGTTCTTTTCTTCCGCTGCGGGTACGCATAACGGCCCAATAGACCGGTCCGCCGATGACGATCAGCACGAGAAGAATGGGCAACACGGCCGCCAGGAAAGTGAGGATGCCTTCTCCGATGTTTCCGAGCACGTCCGTGCTGGAGCGCATCGTATCCGAGAGCTTCGCGCCCAGGGATTTCTCTTTCTTTTCTTCCTGCGCCACGGCTTTTTCTTCGATCGTCTCGTAGAGCCGAAGATTAACGGTAGAATAAGCGACATTCTGATCGAGGTACCTCATCCGGCCTTTGATCTGTTCGATCTCTTCCTGCACGCCGCCCAGCTCGGAGGAGAACCTCACCAGATCGTCCGCCTTCGTCGCCTTCTCCATGAAGGCGAGCAGCCGGGCCTCCACCGCTTGCTTCGCCGCTAGGCGCGACTCCAGATCCACGTATTCCTCGGTGACGTCGCTGCCCTGCATTTTGCGGTCGAAGTCTTCGTTCGGAATCTCTTCGAGCAGCGAGATAAAGTTGCTCAGCCCGGAGGACGGCACCTTGATCACGTAAGTGGAGCCGATTTCGCGCTCGCTCTTCGTATCGGCGAATTGGACGATGAACCCCCCGCTTTGGAAAATCGCGTTGCTGACCGCTTCCTCGGCCGTCCGGAAGCTCTTCGCCTTAAGCACGACGCTGGCGGTATAGATCATCTTCCGGTTGAAGCCCGCGTTCGCGTCGGCGATGACGCCGATCGAGGACGCGGATATGGCCGAGCCTTGCGATGCCGTAGAAGTCGTCGTTGTCTGGGCAGGCGCGGCGGCTTCTCCCCGATCCTCCACGGAAGAAGATGCGGATCCCTTCTCTTCGCCGAATACTACGTTGGTTTGAGCCTCCGCGACCGGAGCCGAGCTTGGCATCGCCCCTTCCATCGGAGCCGACTTATCGGCCATCGCCGCAGAATCCGAATCGTCGTTCGAGCCCGAACAGCCTGTCAGAATCGCCGCCCATACCATCAATGCCAATACGAGAATAAGTCCCTTCGCGCCGCGTTTTGCTTGTCTTTTTCTTCGCATCATCCATCCCCCTCATCGATATCTGACTCTTCAGACGATTGGACATGGAGGAATGTTACAATTCTGCCAACAAAAAAAATCCCCGGCTCCATTTAAGGAGCCGAGGCTCGAACAGGGCGCTTTCCGCCGCTCGCCGTTTTCTCTTCATTATAATCCTTCATTTAACCCTACATTTATCTCTTCATATTGCTGCTATGCCCGGGCGACAGCTTGGCCGTCGGATCCAAGTAAGCCTTCGCGTTGTTGACCGCGGTCGCGGCTTCGCCGAATCCGACGACGATCAGCTTGACCTTCCCGTCGTAGGAAGCGATGTCGCCGGCGGCGAATATGCCGGGAATGCTCGTCTCCATGCGGGAATCGACGAGAATGGAACCGCCCTCCATCCGCAAGCCCCATTCCGCGATCGGTCCCGGCTGCGACAGGAAGCCGTAGCTGACGATGACGTCGTCCACCTCGAGCTCCGTCCGCTCGCCTCCGGCCGCATGAAGCAGGGTCGCCCGTTCGATTCGCTCTTGCCCTTCCAGAGCGAAGATCTCCCAAGGAGTCTTGATGTCGACGGCCGACTCCCGCAGCTTGTTCACGCTGTGCTCATGCGCGCGGAATTTGTCCCTGCGATGAACGAGCGTCACTTGGCTTGCGACCGGCTCCAGCATCAGCGCCCAATCGACGGCGGAATCCCCTCCGCCGGTGACGAGCACCCTCCTCCCCCGGAACCGTTCCAGATCCGTCACCGCGTAGTGGAGATTCGTCCGCTCGTACTTCTCGGCCCCTTCGATCTCCAAGCGCCTCGGGCTGAACACCCCGACGCCTCCGGTGACGATAACGGCCTTCGCGCGCAGCGTCTCCCCGGCCAATCGGACCTCGAACAGCCGCTCGTCCAGCTTGCGCACCGCCAACGCCTGCTCGTTCAGCCGGACATCGATCGGAAAGTAAGACATCTGCTCGACCAATCGATCGACCAGCTCCTGCGCGGTTACCCGCGGGAAGCCGGCCACGTCGTAAATGTATTTCTCCGGGTACAGCGCCGACAGCTGCCCGCCCGGCTGCGGCAAGCTGTCGACCAAGGCGACGGACGCGTTGCGCATTCCGCCGTAGAAGCAGGCGAACAATCCGGCCGGACCTCCGCCGATAACGACAATATCCTTCTCGATGCTCATGACGATTCCGTTACCCTCCAACCACAAGTATGTCGTCCAGCGAATCGACGATCTCGGCCCCGAAGGGCCGCATTTTCTCCCGCATCTCCGGGTCGTCGGGGATGCCGATGCCGATGCAGCCCGCCTCGCTGGCCATCTGCACGTCGACGAAAGAATCGCCGATCATGGCGATACGCTCCCGCCTTGCGCCCGTACGCTCGGCGATCAGCTCCAGCATGTCCGGGTAGGGTTTGCCGCGGCGAACGTCGGCCGGCGTGACGATAAAAGCCAAATCGTCCGCCCGCGCGTATCGGGCCACCGAATCGATCGCCCGGCTCCGGTCGTCGGACGTGGCGATGCCGATCGTCACCCCGGCTTCCCTCAGCCGGTCGAACACGGCCGGGAAGCCCCGCTTCGGCAGCAGCGCTTCATAGAGGGAGAAGTCGCGATCCGAACGGTCGAACGCGTCGGCCGCCGCCCGCCGGCACCGCCCCCAATCGCCGATGCCGTGCCGCTTCAGCAAGGAAGCGGTAATCGCGATCTCCTCCTGGGGCGAAGCGAGCGCGAGGATGCCGTTCGGATCGGCCCCGTCGATCTCTCCGTCCGTTTGGCGGACGCCGAACCATTCCGCCCATTCGCACAGCGCTTCCGGCTCGAGAAGCCGCGACAGCTCGCGAAGCCTCGCCTCCGCCAGGTGTTTCCAGAAGTGCTGGGAATCGAACAGCAGGCCGTCCTTGTCGAAGACGGCGACCTCCACCTCCAGATTCCGCCCGTTCGTTTGAAGCTTCGCCACCTCGTTTGTCCTCCTCCCGCGCTTTTGCGGCTTGCCGGCCGCAAAATAGCCTCGCTCAAACGGCCAATCTGTAGATGGCGAGAACGTCCTCTCTGCCGAGCGTCTTGATCGTGCCGAACGGCCCTCTCGCCATCGCCTTGTCGGCCATCTCCTCGAAGCGTTCGTCGCCGATGCCGAAATCCTTAAGCCGGCTCGGAGCTCCGATCGACGTCCAGAATTCGCGCAGCGCGCGAATCCCGGCAAGCGCCGTCTCCCGGTCCTCCTTCCCGGACGGATCGACGCCGAACACTTCGACGGCCAGCTGCTTGAATTTAGCGACGCCGTCGTCCAGAACGTGTTCCATCCAGCAAGGATACAGGACGGCAAGCCCCGCCCCGTGCGCGATATCGTACACCGCGCTGACCGCGTGCTCGATGTTGTGGGACGCCCAATCGCCGGGCGTTCCCATGGCAAGCGTTCCGTTGAGAGCCATCGTTCCGGCGTACAGGATCGTCTCGCGGGAATCGTAGTCTTCGAGATTCGCCGCCAGCTTCGGCGCCGTACGGACGACCGTCCGCAGCAGAGCTTCGCAGAACGCGTCCTGTACCGGAGCGTTCGGCGTATGATGAAAGTACTGCTCCAGAATATGCGTCATGATGTCGACGATTCCGTTGATCGTCTGGTCGAGCGGCACCGTGTACGTGAACGCGGGGTCGAGAATCGAGAATTGCGGATGATTGAAGTGCGCATACCAGCCGTTCTTCTCCTTCGTCTCCCAATTCGTAATGACGGAAGCCGCGTTCATCTCCGAGCCGGTCGCCGCCAGCGTCAGCACCGCGCCGTACGGAAGCGCGCCCGGAGCGTAGAGCTTCTTGGAGATAATGTCCCAGACGTCGCCGTCATAAACCGCTCCGACGACGATGGCTTTCGCGCAATCGATAACGCTGCCCCCGCCGACGGCCAGCACGAAGTCGATCCCTTCCCTTTTGCAGATATCGACTCCCTTATGCACCGTGGAGAGGCGCGGGTTCGGTTCCACGCCGCCCAGCTCGAACACTTCCCGACCGGCCAGGGTCAATTGCTCCTTAACGCCGTCATATACGCCGTTGCGCTTGATGCTGCCGCCTCCGTAAACGAGGAGAACCTTGCGCCCGAACGGCTTCAATTCATCCTTTAGCTTCATTAACGTTCCTTGGCCGAAAATCAGCTTCGTCGGGTTCATATGCACGAATGTTTCCATAAGCCTCTTCACCTCCGGAATGGGTCACTTCACGATTGTTACGGCCTTGACGTCCGCTACGGCCTCCTCCGACGTATCGAAGGAATGGAACGTCGCTCGGCACCGATCGGCGAACGGAGCTTGCGCCACGAGGCCGACCTTCAGTTCATCCGGCACGTCCATCGCGAAGTAGCGCACCAGCTCCCAGCTCTCTCCGTCCTCGGAATAATGGAAGGCGAAACGGCTTCCCGAGCGCGCCAGCCGCAGATACGGGGCTTCCGCCGCGGTCGCTTTGGAGTTGCAGTCGTCGGATCTCGACCTCGTCACGACCGTGACGATCGTCGGCGCCCCGTTCATGTATTCGAAGCAAATCTTCGCCCAATTCGACGCGTCCGCCATCGCCATCAGACAGCCCGAGTCGCATTGGGCGGCCATCTCGACGCTAAGGCGAACGACGGCGACGAAGTCGCCCTTCAGAACGACATGCAGAAAGGGAGCCGTCGCGACGACGGAATCGGAGCCGGGGTCGTTGAAGAAATCTCCGCCCGCCGGCGCCGTCATCGAGAGCAGGCCTTCCCGAACGCTCCACTCGCCCGGCTCGTTCATCCAGACGAGGCCGCTTCCTTCCTTGAACGACGTTCCGTTCTTTAAATCCTCTAAATGCCTCTTCACGGAACGAGCACTCCCCGGAACTCCTTGACCTTGTCCATGAAAGCCTTCACCCGCTTGACGTCGACGTGGTTCTCGAACTTCCCTTCCGCTTTGAAGGTCGTCCCGACGACCGCGCCGTCGGCGATCGCCAGCTGCCGGTCGACGTTGTCGAGCCTCATCCCCGTATTGGCCAGCACGACGGTGTCCGGCACCGTGTCCTTGACCCGCTTCAGCACGGCCGAATCCGTCTCGGCGCCCGCCGTCAAGCCGGACACGCAGAGCGCGTCGGGGCGATTGTTGAACACGGTCGAGCGCGCGATGCTCTCGATCTCCCGGTGGGCGACGTACTGCGCCGCCTCGGGCACGATGTTGAACAGCAGCTTGACGTTCGAGGCGCCGATATGGCGCTGATGGCGGACCGTGTCGCCCACGTTCGTGTTCCACAAGCCGAAGTCGCTGGCATACACGCCGGTGAAGATCTCCCGGACGAACTTCGCTCCCGTCGCCACGGCGAGATCCAGCGACTTCTTGGCGTCCCACAGCACGTTGACGCCGAAGGGAACCCGGATATCCGGCATCAGCTCGCCGATAATGCGAGCCATGGATGCGACCGTTTCGGTGCGGACGTCCGTCAGATAGGGCAGGCTGAATTCGTTGGAGAACATGACGGCGTCCACGCCGCCCTCCTGGAGCGCGAGCAGATCCTTTCTCGCCCAATCGAGGACGTCCTCCATTCCTTTGTCCGCGTCGTAATTCGGGTCTCCCGGCAACGCGTTGAAATGGCACATGGCGATAATGGCCTTCTCGGTCCCGATAACATCCTTTAACCAGGTCATATTGGCACGCTCCTCAACTTCGAATGGGGTAGGCTTTCGTCTTCTCTTGCCGCCGACTCGCCGCTTACCAGGCGACGACGGCTCCGTCCGTTCGCGGATCCGTTCCTCCGCTGAGGACGCCGGTACGGGGGTTCCGCCAGATGATCTGCCCCCGACCGAACAGGCCGGGGTTGTCTCCGACGGCGATCTCGTGGCCCCGGTCGCGCAGCGCTTCGGCCAACTCCCGCGGGAACGACGGCTCGACGAGCACCTTCCTGCCTTCGTCCCACCGCCAACGCGGAGCATCCAGGATCGCCTGCGGATTAAGTCCTCGGTCCAGCGCGCCGAGCACGACTTGGAAGTGCCCTTGCGGCTGCATGAACGCGCCCATCACGCCGAACGGTCCGATCGCTTCCCCGTCCTTCGACAGGAAGCCCGGAATGATCGTGTGGTACGTCCGCTTCCCCGGCTCCAGCGCGTTGCGGTGCGCCGGGTTCAGCGAGAACGAATGTCCGCGGTTGTGCAGGGCGATGCCCGTTCCCGGCACGACCAAGCCGGAGCCGAATTCCATGTAATTGCTCTGGATATACGAGACCATATTGCCCTCGCCGTCGGCCGTGCACAGATAGACCGTGCCTCCGGTCGGGACGGGAGGCGTGCGCGGCACGATCGCTTCTTCGCCGATGCGCCGGCGCTGCCGGTCCGCGTATTCCTCGGAGAGCAGCTCGGCGACAACGCCTTCGCGCAGCCTGGACGGATCCGCGATCTCCTCCAGCCCGTCCTCGAAAGCCAGCTTCATCGCTTCGATCTGGCGATGGACGTACCGCGCCGCATCGTCCCCGCTCGTGTCCAGGCCCTTAAAGATATTAAGCGCCATTAGCGTCACGATGCCTTGACCGTTCGGCGGGAGCTCCCACACGTCGCAGCCCTTGTAGCTTGAGTTGATCGGCTTCACCCACTCGGGGGCGAAGCGAGCCAGGTCCTCCTTCCGGAGATAGCCCCCCGTCTCCCGGGAGAAACGGTCGATCCGATCCGCCAGCGCCCCGCGGTAGAACGACTCGGCATCCGTGGCCGCGATCTCGGCCAGCGTCTCCGCGTGCCGTCGCGAGCGCCAGATGTCCCCCGGCTTGGGAGGCGCGCCTTCCGGCATGAACAGCTCGCTCCATTGATCGAGCAGCACCTTCGGGAATTCCTTTACGTGTCTCTCGTAATTGCGATGCCAGAAGGAGCTGAGCGTCGGCGACACCGCATAGCCTTCTTCGGCGTAGCGGATGGCCGGCTCCAGCAGCTCCGCCAGCGGCAGGCGGCCGAACCGCTTCGCCAGCGCCGCCCAGGCGGACGGGGCGCCCGGCACCGTGACCGGATGCCAGCCGTACTTCGGCATCTCGGCGAAGCCCTGCGCCTTCAGCTTGTCGATGGAGATGCCCATCGGCGCGGGGCCGCTTGCGTTAAGGCCGTGAAGCTCTCCCTTCATCCACACGAGAGCGAAGGCGTCCCCTCCGATGCCGTTGGAGGTCGGCTCCACGACGGTGAGGCAAGCCGCGGTCGCGATCGCCGCGTCGACGGCGTTGCCGCCCCGCTTGAGAATATCGAGCCCCGCCTGCGCCGCCAGCTGCTGCGAAGTCGCCACCATGCCTTTTCTCCCGTATACCGTCGTTCTTCTCGATGCGTTCGGGTAGCTCAGAGCGTCGAATTCGATGGCCATCGTTCCTCCCTCCTACAGCAGGTGCGCCCCGCCCGTCACGTCCAGAGCTTCGCCGGTGATAAAGTCCGCTTCCTCGGAAGCCAGAAAGCAGACGGCCTTCGCCACGTCCTCGGGCTCCTGGATCCGTCCCATCGGCGTCAGCTTGACGTATTCGTCCTTCACTTCCTCCGGCGTCATGCCGCGCAGCTCCGCTTCCCATTCCAGCTCCCGCTCCTGCATGCTCGTCCGGACGAAGCCGGGACAGACGCAATTGACCGTGACTCCGAAGGGAGCGAACTCGACCGCCGCGCTTTTGGTGAAGCCGACGACCGCCCATTTGGAAGCCGCATAATGCGCGAGCAGCGGAGTCGCCCGCTTGCCAGCCATCGACGCGGTGTTGATCATTTTGCCGCTGCCGCGAGCCTTCATATATGGGAACACCGCTTGCGTGAACAGGAATACCCCCTTCGCGTTCACGTCGAAGTTGAAGTCCCATTCCTTCTCGGTCAGGTCCTCGATGCGGTTCATCGTGGACACGCCAGCATTGTTGCACAGAATGTCGATGGCGCCGTAATCGGCGATAATGTCTTGAACCGCTGCCTGCACCTGCTCCTTGCGGGTCACGTCGACGGCAGCGAAGCCGTGCTTGGCCGAGCCGCTCGCGGGAAGCGCCGCCGCGGCTTCCTTGGCCGCTTCGCCGTTCAGGTCGCAGATGACGACCGATGCTCCGGCGGATGCCAGCCTGGTTGCGATGCTATGGCCGATTCCGCTCGCGGCTCCGGTGACGACGGCTACTTTGCCGTGCAGATTGCTCATAAGGGTTGCTCCTCCTGTCGGTCCGCCGAATCCCCGTACATCGCGCCGACTTCGGCGAATAACGGTTTGAGCTGCGCGTACAGCTTGCGGTAAATGGCATAAGCTTTATCGTAGACAGCCGCCCGCGAAGGGTCCGGCTTAAAATCTCTGTAATCAACGAGAAAATCTCGGATTTGTTCCCAGCTCCCGTACACGCCCTCCGACTTGCCCGCCAGAAACGCGACGCCTAGCGCGGAGCCTGGATGGGAAGGGTAGGATCGAATCTCGGCGTTAAGAACGTCCGCCGCGATCTGGCACCAGAACTTGCTCTTCGCGCCTCCGTTCGTGGCCAAGATTCGTTGCGGCTCGTAGCCGAGGCCGTGGATGACTTCGATATGATGGCGAAACCCGTAAATGACCGATTCGAGAATGGCCCGGAAAAGATGCTCCCGCTTATGGGCGAGGCTCAGCCCGAACAGCACTCCTCTCGCTTCGGGATCGAAGATCGGCGTCTTCTCCCCCAGGAAGTACGGGAGGATGATCAGCCCGTCCGAGCCCGGAGGCACCCGCTCCGCGTCGCGGTCGAGCCGGGCGAACAGATCGGGCGAATCGTCCTGCAGCAGCTCGTTCGAATACCACTTGACGAGCGAGCCGCTCGAAGCCATGCACCCGTTCAGCAGGTACTTGCCGGGATATACGTGATAATCGAAGAACAGCTCCGGAGCCGGACGGATCTCGTTCATGCAGTAGAGAATATCGCCCGCTCCGCCGAATTTGATCAGCAGCTCGCCTTGCTCGAGGATGCCCGCCGCCAGCGTGGAAGCGATATGGTCCGCGCTCCCGGCGATGACCGGGGTTCCGGGCCGAAGGCCGGTCATCGCCGCCGCCTCTTCCGAAACGACGCCGATTCTCTCCGCCGATTCCTTGACGGGAGGGAACGCGCTCTCGGGCAGCCCGAGCAGCTTAAGCTGTTCGCCGATCCATTCCCGCTTCCGGATGTCGAACATGCCGCTCTCGACCGCCCAGTTGATCTCGAGCGCAAGAGTGCCCGTCAGCTTGTAGTTGATGTAGTCGTAGGAGCCTAGCACGGCGGAGATTCGCGGCCACAGCCGCGGTTCATGCTCGCGCAGCCACAGCAGCCGCGGGAGAACGTGCTGCTGGTTCGTGAAGCCGCCGGTCGCCGCGAACAGCCGCTCCTGATCGAGCTCCCGCTTGAGCCGCTCGATCTGCTCGGTCGCCCTGGCGTCGTTCTGCTGGATGCTGTTGCGCAGAGGCTCCCCGCGTTCGTCCAGCACGACGATAGCGGGCACCATGCCGCTCACCCCGATCGCCCGGATGCCGTCCCGCGCGTCCGGAACCGCGGCGAGCGTCTCGCGGACGACCTTAACAGCGTTGCCCCACCACTCGCCCGCATCCTCCTCCGCCCAGCCATGGCGTTCGGACAGCAGGTGATGCGCCGCGCTCGTCTGATAGACGATGCGATCCTCCGACAGCAGGATCGCCTTGACGGCCGTCGTGCCGATATCGATCCCCAAGGAATAGGAGGACATGCTTCTCACCTCGCTCTTAGATGTCGCTAGCCGATCGTCGTTCCAGTCGGTTTTTTTCGTTAGTCGCTTCGTCGTTTATTCGAGGTTACTTCTTCGGTTTCTTCGTTTGTCGTTATCCTTCGGCTCCTCGTCGGACGCCGACGCTTCACGAGGTAATCACGGAGGTGTCGAACAGCCCGTGAACGCCTTTGATGCCGTTGACCGCCTGGGTGATGCGGAAGTCGGCGCAGATGCTGCACAGCCGGTAGGCTTCGCGCCGGCTCAGTCCGTACTGCTCCCCGAGCAGCCCGATCATTTGATTTGCGCTTGCCTTGAGGGCCACCGCCCAATCCTCGTCGAAGCCCATGCTGATCAGGGTCGAGCCTCTTCGCGCGTAGGGCCATTCCTGGCCGGTCCCCTTAAGGAGATCCAGCTTGAATCGTCCTTCGAGCGAAGTCTCGATCGCGGTCACGTCGATCTCTCCGTCGCCTTGCGCGCCATGCCCGTCGCCCGCATAGAACAGCGCCTCCTCGCGCAGGACGGGCAAGTAGAGAGTCGTCCCTTCGACCAGCTCCTTGTTGTCCATGTTGCCGCCGTAACGTCCCGGGGTCACGCTCGTGATCCGGCCCCAATCTTCGGGGGGATTCACCCCCATGATCCCGAAGAAAGGGCGGAGCGGGATCGAAGCCCGTCCCAGGCTCCCGTAACGGCGTTCCCTGTCGTACGGGACGATCGCGATCTCGGCGTCGTCCATCTCGTTATAGAAAAGCCCGGACATCGGCCCCATATAATTGAAGCCGTAATCGGCGTCGACGCGGATCTTCCCGATCTCGACCGCCAGCGTGTCTCCCGGCATCGCCCCCTTGACCGCGATCGGGCCGGTCAGAAGATGAACGCCGGGTCCGCGGTCCGTCACCTTGCCGTAGATCTCCCGCAGCGCGTCCGGAATCCATTCCCGCGGCACCTCGTCGTCCGGCGTTCCCGACACGGAACGCAATACGACGGAATCGCCCGGCTCGATCGTCAGAACCGGCCGCTGCCGGCCCCCGATGTAGCCCCAGACGACCGTATCCGCGGATGCGTCAAGCCGATGAAGCTTTGCCATCGTAGCTCGCTCCCCTCAATAAAATCGCTGATAGATTCGCCGTAATGTCATAAAATCCCGCACGTCGTCAAGCGGATTCCGATTCCGAACGGATCCTTGAAGTACCAGCCGTCGCCGCGGGCGTCCACGGGAATCGAGCGGGCGGCGAACTCCTCCAGCAGCCACTCGATGTGGTCGGGGTCCGGATTGACGATCGTGAAATACTTCAGCCCGGTCGCCCGATCCGGCGTCGCGGGCGCTCCCTCTCCCGCCCAGACGTTGAGCCCGAGATGGTGATGATAGCCCCCGGCGCCGGCGAACAGCGCGGATGGTCCGTAGCGGAGCATGATGCGGAAGCCGAGCAGGCGGCTGTAGAACGCTTCGGCCCGGTTCAGGTCGCCGACGTGAAGGTGGACGTGGCCGATCCTCGTTCCGACGGGAAGCCCCTCCCACTCCCTTACTTCCGCTTCCCTCAGCAAGCCCGCGGCATCGAGCGGATCGGTCCTCATGAACACTTGCCCGCCGGGCAGGTACGTCCATTCCGAGCGATCGCGATCCCGGTAGATCTCGATGCCGATCCCGTCCGGATCGGACAGGTAGAGCGCTTCGCTGACGCCGTGATCCGACGAGCCGAGCCGAACCTGCCGGCCGATTAGATGCCTCAGCGCGTTACCGAGATCCCGGCGGCTCGGGACAAGCAGCGCGAAGTGGTACAAGCCGCTGTGCCGGCCGGGTGGCAGAGCGAGCGCTCCCGGGATCTGCTCCAACAGGATCAAGGGATGAACGCCGTCGGCCGTCAGCCTCACCAGACCGGCGTAGCGGTTCAGAACCGAGAGGCCAAGCACCTCGGTATAATAGCTTGTCGAGCGTTCCAGATCGCTCACTTTGAGATGGACCGCCCCCATCTCGGTGCCGGCGTGCGCCTCTTTGCCGGACGGCTTAAGCTCTGTCGGCTGCAGGACCACCTGGAATCCCCCCCCTTATCGAATCAACTTTTCACCGGTTTCTCGGCTTTGGCCGGCTCGAAGGCCGAGTCTAGCGGACACGCTTCCTTCCAAGGGATTCCTCGCGGGGCGATAACGCCTTCGCTGTAGATTCGGTCGGTCGGAATGCCGGGATCGAGACCGAGCGGAACCTCGCCCTTCTCCAGCTGCTTGATCGACTTGAGCACCATCCGCCGCAGCGCGATGACCCCGACGTCGCTCGTGCCGAGATGCTCCTTCGAACGGTCGACGATCGGCCCCATGCTCTCGGTGACCGCGTGGTCCTGGTTGCTGATGCCGAGAATGCCGGAGAAGTTCCCGCTCTCCATCAGCGAGCGGTCCTGCTTGTAATTGTTGTCGCGGTTGTAGATTTTTTTGTGGTTCTCGTCCACCCAGAGCCCCCGCCGCTCCTTCTGCGTCTCGTGATTCAGAGGGCGGTCGAGCGTGAAGTGAACGTCGTACGACCACGTCGTCGTATCGTCGATCGGAACGTAGGCGTGGAACAGGTGATCCTCTTCCTTGACTCGGGGCGTAAAGGCGAACGATGGCATCAGAATCGGCGCGTCCAGGATGAATTGATCGGCGTTCTCCGACGTGTCCGCCTGGCCGACGAACATGTTGCGGAAGCCGTACGTCGTCGGCTGTACGCTAAGCAGAGGATTGCGCGAGGTGACGAGGGGATGCGAAGGATTGATGCCGAGCTCCGTGCTGAGCGCCCCCTCCTTCATGTCTTGCTCCTTTAACGCCAGATGGGCGAACGCCGCGTGCATGTAGTCGATCTCGTTCTCCCAGATTTGCAGGTAATTGCATTCCTGGTACACCTTCGCCACCATCCGGTGGGATTCCGGCAGCGAGGTCCAAATGTACTTCGGAGGCGCCGGTTGATGCTCCGGCTCGCCCATGTACGTCCAGGCGACGCCTCCCGCCTCGTAGACCGGATAGCTCTTGGCTTTGATCTTCTCCTTGAAGCGGCTGAAATCCGGCTCCGAAGGCATATCGGCGCAGGCGCCGTCCGTATCGAACGCCCAGCCGTGATAGATGCAGGTCAGGCCGCAATCGTCGTTGCGGGCCAACGTCAGGGACGTGCCGCGGTGCGGACAGAACTCGCCGAGCAGCCCGAGCTTCCCTTCCTTGTTCCGGTAGGCGACAAGGCGCTCGCCTAGCAGCTTGACCGGCATCGGCGCTCCCCCCGGCTCCAATTCCTCGGAGAGAAAGGCCGGCAGCCAATACCGGCGGAACAAATTGCCCAGCGGAGTTCCGGCCCCGACTCTCGTGATCAACTCGTTATCTTCTTGCGACAACATTAGGTTAGCCTCCTCCCGATCGCATGCGTATTCCGATCCGGTCGCCGAATGCGGCATGCGCGCCGTCCCGGCGACCGGATCAACCCCGTTACTTCGACATTTTCTCCCAGACCGCCTGGAGCTCTTCGAGCGTCTGCTGCTTATCCAGCTTGCCCGCGATCATCTTGATGAGAGTGTCGCCCCACTCGGTCGTCAGGCCCTCCGGATATTTCGGATACTCGTAGGCCAAATACTTGCCTTGGTCCATATAGGCCTTGATTCCGGCTCCGATCGTGCCCAGGCTGGCGGCGTCCGTCTCCAGTCCCTTAAGTACGGGAAGATAGCGGAAGTCCTTGACGTACCACTCGCGGCCTTCTTCGGAGCTGTACAGCCAATCGATGAACTGCTTTGCCTGTTCTTTGACTTTCGAATCCTTGTTGATCGCCAGGTACGAGGAGACTTGGACAAACACCCGGTCGTTCAAGTCGGCATCGTCGTTCAGCGGGGTGCCGAACACGCCGATCTCGAAGCCCGGCTGCGCTTGGTCCAGAAGCGGCTGCGAGCAGGAGCAGCCGAACGAGATCGCGCCCTCGCCGGCCGCGAAGTCGGTGACCATTCCGGTGTAGTCGATCGACATCGGGTTTTTGCTGGCGTGGTCGGCCTGCAGCTGGACCAAATCGAGCATGTCCGAGAAGAGAGGATTATCCGTAACTTTCGCGGCGCCCGACTTCAGATCGGCGAGGAACTGATCCGGATCGGGCTGCTTGGCCACCGCGTTGTTCGTCTCGAACACGCCGGGCACGTAGAAGTTGGCGTAATCCGGCACGAACGCCTTGATGCCCGCCGCCTCCAGCTTCGCGACCGCCTCCTTCAGCTCGGTCATCGTCTTCGGAACCTCGGCGATTCCCGCCTTGGCGAAATAATCCTTGTTATAAATGAAGCCGTAGCCTTCCATCGACAGCGGATAGCCGTAAACCTTGCCGTCCTTCGTGATGCCGTCCAGCGAACGGTCCAGCACCTCGCTTTCCCAGGCCGAGCCGGTCAGGTCTTCCATTTTGTCGACCCAGATATCCAGATCCGTGAAGCCCGAGTTCGTGAAGATGTCCGGGCCCGCGCCGGCGGCGAACTTCGTCTTCAGATTGGTGTTGAATTCCCCGCCCTGTCCCGTCTCGATGTTCAGCGTGATGTTCGGGTAAGCCGCTTCGTAAATCTCTTTGAGCTTCTTGAACGCGTCGACGCTCTCCGAACGGTTCAAGAACAAATTCAAGGTCGCCTTCTCCGCCGAAGCCGAAGCCGAGGACGAAGACGATTCGGCCGGAGCCGCCCCCGAGCCGCCGTCGTTGTTCGAGCTGCCGCAACCGGCCAGCGCCAAAGCAAGCGATCCTCCCAAAACCGCGAATGCAACTGCCTTTTTCCGTTTTCCCATCCTTTTCTCCTCCGTTTCATCTACTCTTTCGTCTGCTCTCTTTGTCTAAAACCGACTTTCATTTATATATCCAGAGAAGAAGAGCGCAAGAGAGAGGCGCGTCCGCCTAGCCCTTGATTCCCCCGCTCGATATACCCTCGACGATTTGGCGCTGCATGAGAAGGAAAAACAGAACGCTCGGAGCGAGCGACATGACGATTCCCGGAAGCGCGACATCCCATCTCTTCATGTACTGGCCGAACATCGTATTGATCGCCACCTGGATGGTGCGGTTATCCGGTCCTTGAAGCACGATCATCGGAAGCAGGAAGTCGTTCCAGATCCACAGCGCGTTGATGATGACGACGGTCGCCGCGATCGGCTTCAGCAGCGGCAGCACGATCCGGAAAAAGACGCTGTAGATGCTTGCCCCGTCGACGAGAGCCGCTTCTTCGATCTCATAAGGCAATGCTTTGACGAATCCGTGGAAAAGAAAGATGGCGAAAGCGAGACTCAAGCCCCAATAGGCGTAAACGATGCCGAAGAGGCTGTTGACCATGCCGAGCTCGCGCAGAACCTGAACAAGGGGGATCATGATCGCATGAAAGGGAATGACCATCGACGCGACGAACAAACCGAACATCGCATGGTTGAACCGCCCGGGACGCCTAACGATCTGGTAAGCGCACATCGCGGAGATGAGCGTGACGCCAAGGACGCTGAAGACGTCGATCGCGAGCGAATTCGTCAAGGCGCGGGGAAAATCCAGCACCTCCCAGGCCGTCTTGTAATTCGACCAGACATACTCCTTCGGCAGCGACCCCATGTTCATCAGGATGTCGTTCATCGTCTTTAAGGAGTTGATGAGCGCCAGGGCCAACGGATAGAGAAAGACGACGGAGACGGCGAGGAGCAGCCACTCCGCGGCGATCAGCCGCTTGCGCGATTGCCGTCCGGTCATGCCTCCACCTCCTTGCGCTTCGTCAGGATCACTTGCACGGCCGTAATGACCACGACGACCAGGAAGAAGATGACGGCTTTCGCGGAGCCCAGGCCGAAGTTGTTATCCCGGAAAGCTTCGTAATAAATGTTCATCGCGACGGATTCGGTCGAGCCGAACGGACCGCCCGCGGTAAGGGAATAGTTGAGGTCGAAAATCCGCAGCGTGGAGCTGATCGTCCAGAAGAGGCAGATCGTGACGGAAGCCATGATGAGAGGCAAGGTAATCCGGGTTAGCGATTGCCAGCCGGTCGCCCCGTCGATCTGCGCCGCCTCCCGAATCTCGGTCGGGATATTGACCAAGCCGGCGATATAGATGATCATGACGTAGCCGAGGCCGTGCCAGACGCTTACGATCACGAGCGACCAGAAGGCGGTGTGCTCGTTGCCCAGCCAAGCGATGGCGAAGAGGGGCCAATTCGTCGCTTCTCCGATGGCTTCGAAGACTTTGGTGAAGATAAAGTTCCATAGAAACCCGAGAATCAGTCCCCCTAGCACGTTCGGAAGAAAGAAGACGGCTCGCCACAGATTGCGGAAGCGAAGCTTCTTGGTCAGGAGAAAGGCGAGGCCGAAGCCGATCAGATTCATGAGCAGGGCGATGACGAGCGTCATCTTGATCGTGAACCAGAAGGAATAAACGAAGTCCGGGTCGTCAAGCAGCGCTTCCTTGTAATTGCCGAAGCCGACCCAGGAATAAGACGAGGAGGCTCCGTCCCAGTCGGTCATCGAATAATACAAGCCGAGCAAGAGCGGAATCAGGAGTATCGTTACGTACACCAAGACAGCGGGACCCATAAATACGGTCTGACGGATCGCTTCGAACAAACTTTTCCTCATGGCAGCCATCACCCCCGGCATATGGAGTCAAGTCGATAAGAAATGTTAATTTAAATGACGTAAAATCGGGGATAGCGAGGGATATCGATACTTTGAGTTACATTAATTAACGAATACCTAACATTCATAGGCTGTAAAAAAAGCCCTTCGCCACCCGAACCGAGACGTTCCCCCGAACCAACGGAGCCTCAAGTCTCTTCCGCGCGCAACGGAAAGGCCGTTCTTTACACCAGCGTAACTTTATCGCCAAGCCCAAGCTCGTCGGCAAGCGACACGCCGTCCGGCTCATTGGTCACCAGCTCGTCGATGTCGTCGTATTCGCACACCTTCACCAGCGAAGTCATTCCGTACTTTGAGCCGTCGGCGAGAGCGACGACCCTCTTCGAACGCTCGATCAGCGCCCGCTTGATCTCGACTTCCTCTATCGCGTAGTCGGTCGGCCCTTCCTCCTTGGAGAAGCCGCCCAGCCCGAGATAGAATCGATCGAAGTGGAATTGCTTGATCATCTCGATCGCGAGCGAGCCGACCATCGACATCTCCTGCTTGCGGAAGCCGCCGCCGATGACGTAAACGTTGTGCTGGCTCCGCGACAGGATCGAGGCAATCTGAAGGGAGTAAGTAAAAATCGTCATGCCCTTGCGCTTGAGCAGCTCCTTGGCCAGCGCGGCCGTGGTCGTGCCCACGTCGAGAGCGATCACTTCGCCTTCCGCGATCTGCCCCGCCGCGTATTGAGCGATCCTCTGCTTCGGCACCGCGTTCTGATTCAACCGCTGATTGAACACGGGCTCCACGCCGAGTCCCGGCAAGGACACCTCGCCGCGGCGCTTCAAGATAAGCCCCTGATTCTCCAGCTGCACCAGATCCCGGCGAACCGTCGCCTCCGACACCTGCAACAAGCCGACGAGCTCCTCGACCGTAATCGGCGATTTTTTACTCAGATACCTCAGAATTTCGCTCTCCCTGTTACGAGACATAACGCCCTCCGATTTCCGCTTCAATAATGGATGACGACGTTCCCTTCTTCGACCGTCACCTCGTACCGCTTGACGCAAGCCCGTCTATCGTTGAACAATGCTTGGCCGCTCGTCACGTCGAATTCCCAGCGATGCCAAGGACAGCGAAGAACCTGATCGTCTTTGCCGTACACGTATTCTCCTACTGTAGAGGGCAAGGTCGTCCCCGTCAACTCCCCGTCGGACAGCGGAGCGCCTTGATGCGGGCAAGCGTTCATCAGCGCGCAGTATTCGCCGCTGCCCAGCCGGACCAGCACGACGGAACGAGTGCCCACCTGCACCGCCCTCTTCTGGCCGGGAGCCATCTCCTCCGAGCCGCAAACCACCATTCGATTCATTCTTCCGTCACCTCGCAGCCTTGGGAGAATCGGGCAACCGATAGAAATTTTTGGCGTTGTCGTAGAAAATCTTGCGTTTAAGCTCCGCCGAGAACGTCGTCGGAAGGCTGCGCGTCGGCGAATCGAAATCCCAGTGAGGGTAGTCCGTCGAGAACATGAGCAGCTCGTCGCTCTCCATCATCTCCACCATTCGGAGCATGTGCTGCGGGTTCGGGTCTTCGATCGGCTGCGTCGAGAACCGGAAATGCTCCTTGATATACTCGCTCGGCAGGCGCTTCACCCACGGCACCTCGGAGCGAAGCGATTTGTAATTGTGATCCATGCGCCACATGAGCGACGGAACCCAGGTGAAGCCCCCTTCGATCATCGCGACCCGGGTTCCCGGATACTTGTCGAACACCCCGTTCAGGATGAGGTTGACCGCCATGCCCATGAACGCCTGCGAGAGAATCGTGTGCCACTCCACGTAATACCTCGGCTGTCCGAAGCCCGTCGTCACCGAATTGCCCTGATGCATGCCGATGACCAGGTTTTTGCGTTGGGCCGCCTCGTAGATCTTGTGGTAATACGGATCGCCCAGCGGAGCCGTTCCGATCGGAAGCAGCACCTGCACCATCTTCGGGTGGTCGCCCCACTTCTCGATCTCGCGCACCGCCGTCTCCGGCATCTGGGGAGCGACGTGGATCGAGCCGAGGAAGCGGTCGTCCTTCTCCAGCCAATTGCGCACGTACCATTCGTTGTACGCGGACGCCAGCTCCGCCGCCAGTTCGAACTGCGCTTCCATCGTCGCCGGGTAGAACAACCCCGTCAGAATCGCATAATCGATGTCGTATTTGTCGAGCAGCTGCTCCTTCAGCACGCCGTAATCCGAGCCGGGAACATTGCCGCTTGGCAGAAGCGAATCGAGTCGCGAGCCCCCGATCGGATGGGTGTACTTCAACTCGCCCCAGCCTGTCCAATGCTTCATATAGCTGAGAAAAGGCTCCTTGATGTAAGGAAGCAAGTCCTCGATCGACACCATGCGCTCATGAACGTCCGTATCGATAATCGGGAATCTCGCCGCCTTTTCTTTTTTTCCTTCGGTCAACGCTTCGGCTTGCAGAGTAGACATTCCGGCTCCTCCTTAATCTCGGCTCGGGATCGACAGGGAATCGCGAGCGGTACGCTTTCGCGCGACCCTGTCGCAATTCGCGTCAGGAAATATGACTCGCAACTAACTTTAAATAAGTGACTTTAGGGCAATTATAGAATTGCATGTTAATTCCGTCAACAATAATCACGTTTCAATCATAAAAAATCAGAACTATTCCCAAAAACCATCAATTATCTGACAATAAAATAACGCTTTCTTTACATGAACCCTTCTTTTCTCGTTAATGAGCCTTGATCCAACTCATGCATCGTTTCGCATAATCCCCGGGCGATTGCCCCCGAAGCCGCGACACCGCGAAGCCGCCGAGCTCGTTGAACGTTTCTTCGAGCAGCCTCTGCAGCCGTTCCGGCGCCGCTCCTTCGCCGATCGTCCAGATCGCGAAGGCTCTTCCCTCCGCGGCGGACCGGTTGCGGGCAAGCGCCGCAAGCCAATCGCGAATCCAAGCCGGCATCTCTCCGACGGACGTGGACGCGAGAAGGAGAACAAGCCCGCTATCGTTCGCAAGCGCCTTTTCCGGAGCGCGAACGTCGACCGCGCGCAGCTCCGCTCCCGCGGCATCCTTCAGCGCTTCCAGCAGCTGCCTGGCCTCGGGTACTTCGGCTTCGCCTTCCGCAAGGACGGTCACGATCGGCCGCCCGCTCCCCCGCCGAGGCGGCTCGGCCTTCGGCAGCACGCCGTGCAGCGTCAGCGCGACCATCTCTTCGACGACGTCCGCGTGCAGCCGTTCCTCGCTTCCGTCCTTGCCGAGAATCGAAGCGAGCCCCTCCGCCCGGCGGAAGTAGAATTGGTCCATCATGCCGAACATCAGAAACAGCAGCACCTTCTCGTTCGCCTGCGGACGGATCGCGCCTTCGGTTTTCCAGCCTGCCAGCTTGCCCGCGATGTCATAGAAGTCCTGCGTCCACACCGGGGACGCGTACTTCTCGAACAGCCCTCCGCCCTCGAGCGTCTCCCAATGGAAGATCTTGTACAGGTGCGGCATACGTACCTTCATCTCGTACTGGGCGCGAATGTACTCGCGGACGAAGGCCGTCACGTCCTTGCCCTCCCAGTCGAGCCGGCTCAGCATCGCCTCCCACTGCGCGAACAAGCCGTTCAAGACCTCCTGGTAAAGCCGCTCCTTGGACTCGAAATAATAATAGATCAGCGCTTGGTTGACCTTCGCCTTCACGGCGATCTCCCCGACCCGCGTTCCCGCGAAGCCGCTGGAGGCGAACGCCTCCACCGCGGCCGCCAGGATGCGCTCTCTCACGGAGGATTTGCCGTCATGCGAATCCGCGTTATCGGTCACTCTATTCCCTCCCGAATGCCGTTGCACACGAGCCAAGCGGCCGCCGCGTAAATAACGGCGGCATCCGCCATGTCGTCCACCGTCGGCTTGAAGCGCCGGGGCCCGTACGTCGCCGCCGGGATGCCGAACATGTTGAATACGTTATGATCCCGCCACATGCTGGAATAGACGGAATGGCCGAGCTCCAAGGCTCCCTTGCCGCTCGAACGGCCGGCGGCGTCGATCGCATCGGCCAGAGGCCTCACCTTCCCCTCCTCCGCCGCGAAGCCTTGACGGTACACGAGCGGTTCGACCTTGCCCTCGAACCGCTCCTCCGCGAGCACCGCTTCCAGCTCCCGCTGCACGTCCGCGATCGCCTGGGCAGGCGTCAGGCCGACCTCCAGGTAGAGCGAGCATACCTCGCTGCCGCCGCCCATGATGTGCGGATCTCCGCCGCGGATGGCGATGATCTGCGCCTTCGGCACCGCCGTCCCCCCGGCGCCCCTGTAAACGTGCCGTTTCTCGTAATCCGCCGCCCAGCGCTGTACCGCTTCGATAAGCGGAGCGACGAGCACGAGCGCGCTCGGATGATCCTTCAGCCTCGGCGGATGCGTCAGCAGCGGCGTGAACACGTCTTCCCCGTAGATATCGATGCGGTAATTCGCATACCCGCAGGCGACCCAGGAGATGCCGAAGTCCGTCCCCTCCGCCGCCACGGCGAAGTCGGGAGCGACTCCTCCGTGCGTCATCATGTATTGGGCGCCGATTTCTTTGCCGTGATAGATCGGCCCTTGGAATTCCTCCACGTGCTCAGGGCCGATCTCCGCCGGACATGCCGTCAAATACAGATGGCCGTTCAGGGTCAGGCCGGCTTTCCTCAGGGCTTTGGCGCCGATCAGGAAGCAGGCCATGGGGCCCCGGTCGTTCTCGACCGGATGGCCCAGGAAGACGCCGTCCTTCAGCTCCGCGCGAATCCAGCCCGGATCGCACACGGCGCCCCCGGGCCGGTACTTCCAGCTGTCGCGCCAATTGTACTGCGGAGCCTCCGTATCGAGGTGGCTCGTGAACAGCAGGTTGCGTCCGTTCGCCGGGTCGGCCCCGCCCATTCTTCCGATCACGTTGAAGCGATCGGGCACCATGCCGACGCGCTTCGGAGCCATCCCTTCCTTCTCCATCCAGGCATAGACGAAGTCTCCCGCGTCCTTCTCGAAGCCGGGCAAGCTTCGGATGTTGCACAGCTCCAGAATCAGATCGATCAATTCCTGCCGATCGACGTTAGCGCGAATAAGCGCGACGACCTCGCCGAGAGTCAAGTCCTTCGGCTTGAACGCTCCCGCTCCTAACTTCAAGGCTTCGAAGCCGTCCGGGGTTCCCTGCGTCATCTAAGTCCCCCCTTCGGCTCGGCCCAATCGGCCAGCACGCTCTCCGTCTCTACGATCGAGGCGAAATTAAGACCCATCAGCTTCAGCGACATGTCATGCAGGCCGGACTCGTACGCCGCGCAGCCGTCCGCGACGACGAAGGTCTCGTAATCGAGCATGAACCCGTCCCTGACCGTCGATTCGACGCAGCACTCCGTCGTCACTCCCGTAACGACCAGCTTGTCTATGCCGAGACGGCGCAGCACCAACTCCATATTCGTGCCGATGAACGCGCTGTAGCGCTGCTTCTCGACGACGTAATCCCCCTTTTGCGGGAACAGCTTGTATCCTTCCGCCCCCGCCGTGCCCTCCCGGCATACCGCCGCCGCGGACGCATCGATTCCTTGCCTGGAATACCAGGCGAGCATCGCCTTGGAATCCGTATGCGCCGCGGTGACGAGCCGCACGAAGACGACCGGGACGGCAGCGGCGCGAGCGGCCTCGATCAATCGCCCGATCCGGCCCACCGCCGGCTCCACCTGCGACAGGTCCGCGCCGAGCCGCCCCATCATCCCGTCCGGAGCGCAGAAGTCGTTCTGCACGTCCACCACCAGCAAAGCCGTATTCTCGCTTGGAACGCCCATCTCCGTCACCCTTTCGCGTACCGGCCGTCAGCCGGCTTCTTTCTCCGAACGAAGCAGCGGCAGCACCTTCTCGCCGAAGTAGCGGAGATCCCCGATGTAGTCGGCGAACGTCAGCATCATCCCGTCGAGTCCGGTCATCTCCATGATGTGCTTGATTTGCCGCGCGATGCTCTCCGCGTCGCCCGTCAGCATCTCGTTCATGAACACGTTGCGGGCGCGCGCCTGCATCGAATTTTCCCGTCCGTCGGGCTCCAAGCCGTAGCTGCGAAGCAGGCCCTTGATCGCTTCGAGGTCGGCTCCGTCCCGGTAGCGCTGCAGCCTCGCCTGCACTTCCTCTTCCGAGTCTCCCGGCAGCACGCCGAACATCGAATACGTCTTGATCGTCTTGCCCCGCTCGGCCGCCAGCTCCTTGGCTCGGGCGCTCACCCGGGCCAGCTCCTCCAGATCGCGGCCCCCGATAAAGCATGCGTCGCCCTCGTCGATCGTGAAGCCCATCCCCTTATCGGAGGCGCCGGCGCAGATGATCGGCGGACGCGGACGCTGCAGCGGCTTCGGGTTCGACTCGCAATCTTCCAATTGGTAGAATTGCCCCTTATGGGTAACCCGCTCCTCGTTCCACAGCCGCTTTACGACCTGGATCCATTCGCGGGCCAGATCGTACCTGGCATCGTGGTCCAGGTGCTCCGGCCATGTGCCCATCTGGCGGAACTCTCCCGCATAGGAGCCGGAGACGATGTTCATTCCGACGCGCCCGCCGCTGATCTGGTCGAGCGTCGAGAACATCTTCGCCGCGGCCGCCGGATGATAGAGAATCGTATGGACGGTGGCGAACACCTTCACTCTGGACGTCGCTTCCGCGAGCGCGGCCATCATCGTCATCGACTCGAGGGAGACGCCCCAATGATTCGTTTCTCCGCCGTACCCTTTCCACTTGGCCATCGACATGATGAAGTCGAAGCCCAGCTCTTCGGCCAGAATCGCCGCTTCCCGGTTGAGAGCATAGCTTCCGTCCGGCCTGGGCTGCGCGTCGGAGATAATCCAACCTCCGTTCGCCACCGGAAGAAACACGCCGAAATCCCGTTTGTTAAAATCGACCTCTTTGGAAGCTGAGCTCATGGTCCATCTCTCCTGTTCATCGTTTGGTTAAGTACGTATTAACTAAACAGTAAATTCATTTAAATGTTTAGTTAATTTAATTGCCCCTAAAGTAGCACATGCCCCATAGGGCGTCAACGGCACCGGACGATATTCGTTCATAATATTCAAAAAATTAAAGCAACTTGCAGCGGTTCTTTGTCGAGTAATCGCAATCCGACGCAAGCAGAAACGGCCCCGTCCCGAGGCGAATCGGGGCGAAGCCGTTTTATGATTTGCTATAAAAGGGCGTATCTTCCTCAGTGCGCCGCCCAGCTATCGAGATAAGCCTTCTGTTCTTCGCTAAGGGAATCGATCCGGATACCGAGAGAAGCCAGCTTCGTGCGGGCCACCTGCTCATCCAGCTCGTAAGGAACGTTGACGACGCGGTTGCCGAGCTCCCGATAGTTCTCGTTGACGTATCTCAGGGACAGCGCCTGCAGCGCGAACGTCATATCCATGATCTCGGCCGGGTGTCCGTCGCCGGCGGCGAGGTTCACGAGGCGGCCTTCGGCCAGAACGTAGATCTTGCGGCCGTCCTTCAGACGGTACTCTTCGATATTGCGGCGAACCGTGCGCTTGGAGACGGATATCTCCGCCAGCTCGACCAGGTTCACCTCGACGTCGAAGTGGCCGGCGTTGGACAGGATCGCTCCGTCCTTCATCTTCGCGATATGCTCGCCGGTAATGACGTCCTTGTTGCCGGTGACGGTAACGAAGAAGTCGCCGACCTTGGCCGCTTCCTCCATCGACAGAACCGTAAAGCCGTCCATGTAGGCCTCGACCGCCTTGATCGCGTCCACTTCGGTCACGACGACATGGGCGCCCAATCCCTTCGCGCGCATGGCGACGCCTTTGCCGCACCAGCCGTAGCCGTTGACGACGACCGTCTTCCCCGCGACGACCAGATTGGTCGTACGGTTGATGCCGTCCCATACCGATTGTCCGGTTCCGTAGCGGTTGTCGAACAAATATTTGCAATAAGCGTCGTTGACCGCGACCATCGGGAACTTCAGCGAGCCTTCCTTATCCATCGCTTTCAGGCGAAGGATCCCGGTCGTCGTCTCTTCGGCGCCGCCGCGCACGTTCGGGAGCAGGTCTTGGCGCTCCGTGTGGAGAATCGTGACCAAGTCGCCTCCGTCGTCGATGATCAGGTCCGGCTTCGTCTCGACCGTCTTCACGAGCAGCTCGCGATATTCCTCCGGAGTCGGGTTGTACTTGGCGAACACCGCGATGCCGTCTTCCGCCAACGCCGCGCAGACGTCGTCTTGGGTCGACAGCGGGTTGCTGCCCGTTATCGCGACTTCGGCGCCGCCGGCTTGAACGACCTTGGCGAGATAAGCCGTCTTCGCTTCCAGGTGCAGCGAGATCGCCACCTTCAGCCCTTTGAACGGCTGATCCCGTTCGAATTGCTCGCGGATCCGGTTAAGCACCGGCATATGGGCCTCGGCCCAATCGATCTTCAGCTTGCCTTCCGGCGCTAGGGACGGATCTTGGATAATGCTCTTGAGAGTTGTCTTCAAGACGGGATTCCTCCTGCGTTATCGAAACGCTATGTTATTTATCGGCCAATCGATGGCCGCCCGTTACGTCGAACGGAACGTTCAGCCATTCCTTCAGCCAATTCGGGCCGAAGCGGTTCAGGAAATGAAGGGTGCCGAACGTTCTCTCCTGCGGCTTGCCTAACGGCCACAGCGATTCCCGCATTCGGTCCCATTGCCGCAGCGATACGTCATGCTGCTTGGCGACCGTATCCGCCGCCCGCTTCTCCAGGTAGGCGATCTGTTCCATCAGCCGGCCTTGGTTAACGCCGCCGAGATCGCCCAATGCGGGCTGAATCTCCGCAAGCGTATCAAGCAGAGGCGCGTAGAGCGCCGCGATTCCGGCGCGAACCTCCTCGAAGCGTTCCTCCAGCCTCCACTTGTCTTGGGCTTGAAGCCATTCGTCCCGCAGCCGCTCGCCGCCGGACATGATGTCCGTTACGGTCACTTCGTACTTCGAGAGCAGCTTGTCGATTCCCGGCTCCAGGTAGGTGAAGGACTGCCGGGGAACGAGAATCGGGAGCTCGAGCGAGAATTGCCCGAACGCCTGCCCCAGGCCCGCCCAATAAGCGATCTCGGACGGTCCGAGCACGGTGGCCAGCACGGGCAGGACATACTCCTGCATCATCGGCCGCGTCAGGGCATTGTTGCTGAGCGCCTCGGGCGAACGGTCCGCCAGGGCGAGCAGCTCTTCGCGGCTGTAAGCCCGAAGCTTCTTCTTGTCCGCGAAGCCGTTCTCCTCCCGGAACAGCAGCAGCCTGCCGTGTTCGGAATGAAGAAACAGGTTCGCGCACGATTGCGCCAACGGCGCTTGAACGGAATAGCCCAGCTCGCCGACCTTCTCCTCGCCTTGCTTAAGAGCGAGCTCCAACGATTCGTTATCTTCGATGAGCCGGCGGAACATCGGCGCTTCCAGCCGGCGAAGCTTGGGGTCGTCGGCGTCGAGCAGAACGAGTCCTTCCGGGCCGAACCACTCGGACAACAGCCTGGCGAAGGCAAGAGTCAAGGTCGGCGCGTCCCCGGAGTAGCCGCGAAGCCGATCGAGCAGCCCCGGCTTGAACTCCGAGTCCGGCAGCGTTTCGGCAAGCTGCTCGATCGCCGCCGTCCATTGTTCCTCCGTAAGAGGAGTCCGGCTGACCGAATGGCGGGCGCCATCCGGGCGATCCAGCCGAACGCGGCGCGGCTTGCCTTCCGCGTTCGCGACATACAGATGATTCGCCTCGTCGAAATCGTGGTCTTCTCCCGCGATCCAGAAGACGGGAACGACCTTGCGGCCGAGCAGGCTCTCCGCATGCCGCGCCGCCTGAATGACGGAGATCGCTTTATAGGCGATCAAGAGAGCTCCTCCGAACAGGCCGGCTTGCTGGCCGCCGACGACGGCAAGGCTGCCCGGCCGCGCCAGCTCTTCGATCGAGCGGTCGACCGCTTCGCTTGGAACGAGCCGGGCTTGGTAATCTCGAAGGACGGAGGCGAGCTCGGACTTCTCTATGCGTCCGGCTTCCGTCCGGTCCAATAATTGTGCGCGTTTCCGCCAGTCTTCGGCGATAGAGGGATGAGAGCCGAATAGATCTCGCAATCGTGCGTCTCCCTGCCGGTATCGTTCCGCCAGAGCTGGGGAAGACACCCCTTGTAAGGGAGTCAAGTTCATGGAAGAGTCCCCCCGATAAATATCATGTCCACTAGATTGTACATGAAGGGGTTCGTTGGCGTCAAAGAAAGGTTGGCGAGAACGGGCGCTCTCGCGATCTGCCGCCAACCCGCGTCATCCGCAACGGCTTGCGGAAACCGGGCGCCCTTCTCTTCGGATCGAAAAAAACCGCGCCGGCGTCGCGAGGATTCGCGGTCCGCGGCACGGCTTAACGGGTTCGTTGTCGCATTAGGCCGATTTCCCGAACGCCCGAATCGAGATGTCGACGATCGTCAGCAGCACGTACAGAAGCGTCGTCAAGAAGAAGGTGAGCCGCCAGACCGCCCGGACCAGCTTGCGCGCGTCTACCTTGCCTCGTACGCGGTTCTGCACGCCACCGAGCAAACCGCCGACGACGAGCATGAACAACAATAAAATATATGGGCCGAAAGAGGTTCCCAATCGGTTCAGAAGCATCGAAACGCAGCCGATCAGGAAGACCGTCGTGATGTCCATCGACAGCTTGATCGCCCGGTTGCGCTCTTGGCCTCGCCATCTTGCCAAGTAGAAGACGATGAGAAACGGAATAACGGGAATGACGGCCACGGAAGCGTATGCGTACACCAATGCATCCCAGATCACGGACACCGTTCTCATCTCCTTATTCGCCGGATAGGGATCTAATCAATCCAGCCATCGTCTCGTTCCTGGGCGCTGGCAGCCCTCTGTCGGCCGCGAGCCGCGCCACGGCTCCGTTGATCGCTTCGATCTCGGTTGCCCGGCCGTTCCGGACATCCTGAAGCATGGAGGATTCGTTCCGCGCGGTTCGGGCGCAGACGTCGAGAAGCTCCTCCCATAGCCCTTCCGAGCTCGGAAGCCCGCTCCGTTGGAGGATAGACAGCGTCTCCTCGAACAACGATCTCATCAGGCGAAGCCGGTCCTCCGTCGCAAGCAGCTCTCCGTTGCGTACCCGAAGCACCGCGGTAAGCGGATTGATCACCGAGTTGACGAGCAGCTTCCGGAGAATGCGTTCTGTCATATTATTCGACAAGAAAATGGAGAATCCTGCCTCCCGGACAACGTTTGCCATACCCTTGATCCTATCTTCCGTAGGCATTTGGACATAATCGCTTGAAGTCCCTTCAAATAAGGGGGCTCTTCCCAGCCAAATTCCGCCGGTTCCCGTGTGCATGACCTCCGCGGGCCCCGTCCGAAGCGCCCCTTCCGTCGTCACCGCGGCCAGCTGCGGCCGGCCGGGAACGGCCGCGGCGATCCGTTCGATATGCCCGATTCCGTTGCAGAACGAGACGATCGCCGCGTTCTTCGCCAGAACGGAATCCAATTGCCGAAGGAGCGGCTCGGTCAGCCCGGTCTGCTTAAGGGCATTGAACACGATAAGGCCGTCTATATTCGCGGGAGCCTCCTCGATAGGAGCCGCTTGAACGGAGACCCGCCGGATCGCCGTTCCCTGCGCGTCTTTAAGAAGGATTCCTTGCTCCGCCAGAAGATGGGCTTGCTCGCGGGTTCTTGTCCAGACGGACGTCCCGAAGCCGGCGGCGCCGATCCTGGCCGCCAGCAAGAGACCCATAGAGCCGCCTCCCAACACCGCTATGGATATTTTCGTCATCTGATTTTCCTCTCGACAGCCTTATTAACGAAGGCTTTAAAACTTCGATGGCTTACCAACTCTTCCCTTTATCATAGCTTAGCATGAAGACGAAGCAAAGACGGGAGCCGTCCGCCCGGTCTTGCGAGACCAAGCGGGCGGCCCCCGTCTTCATGCTTCGGGAGCTCGCGGATCTATTCGATTCGCTCCAGATTGCCGTTGGCGTCCATCTTGAAGCGCGTTTTCTCTTCTTCCGTATCTTCGGCCAGGAAGGCGAGCCTTCTTGCCCGGTCCATGATTTTGATGAGCGCCTTGTAATCGTCGTTGACGACGCGGTAGTCGGTCTGGACCTCGCTCACTTCTTTGGATAGACGGTTGTTCGTGTCCCGCAGCTCCGCCAGCAGCTCTTCCTTCTCTTTCAATTCCTTCTCGAGCGCCTTCACCTGGCGGGTTAATTCCTGTACCGAATTCTTCCATTGCCGCAAGTAGCGGATAACCGCTTCCATAGATAATGAATCCGCGGTCAGCAATTCGGATTTGGATGAATCCGCGTCTTCTCCCGGAAGCCGCTCCGAAATCGAGTTCGCCAAGGAAGAAGTGAGTCCCTGCTTTTTAAGATAATTACGTTTCTGCCGCTGCTGCTTCGCCAATCCGATCGCTTCGTCATACCGTTTGCGAACGAAGCTGTTCCAGCGAAAACCGCATGCGGCGGACGTACGGGCGATTCGTTGGCCGACCTCTTCGAATGCCGCTAGTTGGGTGCTTCCTTCTCGAATATGCCTGAGCGTAACTTCGGCCAGAATCAAATCGTCATCTGGACTCCATGCATCCTGTCTGACAGCCGTCATGCCCACATTCCCTCCTCGTCAAGGATGATATTCCATCGTTGTTTTAGTGTTTTTATTCATTTCTATGCCCGTAGTAGAGTTCATAGAATCTATCGGTTACTTCTATGTATATCCATTTTCCGTCTTGGTATACCTCCCGCGAAGAAGAGCCCGGTCCTTATGAATAAAAGAGCGAAAAAAACGGAACCTTGAAGCTATGGACGAAAAGTTTGCCAATTCGTCACTTCTTCCGGTTTACACTATGCTGGGACAACAGGTATAATATGCATGAGTAAACGGGGTTAGACAGAGAGGAGATTTCATTATGGCACGCATGTTCCGGGTGTTGGGGCTCTTTACGCTGCTAATCGCTTTGATGTCGTTCGCGGGCGATATGTGGGAGATGGCATTGCTGTTCTTTATCCAATCGGCAGTGTTCTTCTTGTTCGGTTACCTGAATTTTACGGAGAAGACCTATATCTACATGTTCTGGGGCTATATGGTCATCGCCTTCCTCGGGTTCACTTATTGGAGTGTCTTCGAGATGGGACTTCCCGCTTAATACAAACAAGAGAGAACGCCGGAGCGCCATGCTCCGGCGTTTTTTTATGGATCAGGAAATTAGACAACGCATTTTCCTATGGATAACCGGGGGCTCCCCCAAAAGTAATCGGAATCAACTACAGAGTTTTGCGTCACTTTTGGGGGAATTGTTATTCGGCCAAGCCCTTGCGGAAAATCTGGACCTTGAACAGCTCGCTCATCGCGTCGCTGAGCAGAAGCTGCCGGATGGCTCGGTTCCGCCGCGCGTCCGGATGGAACGGGTCGGCGCTGGACAGCGGAACCAGCGATCGGAGCACTCCCGACTCCATCAGGAAGCGAAGCTGCGTCCCGTACCACAGCTCCTTCAATCCCGCTTCCCTAGCCGCCGCCCTCAGGCCCGTAAAATTCACGTGAGCGGTTAGATCCTGTTCCCCCGGGGCTTCGAGCGGATTATCGCGGGCGATATGATTGCGGTAACAGACGAGCGTCCCGTTCATCCGGTGTTCGGCCGTCAATTCCTCCGATTCGTCCCCGTAGTCGATGAACACAAGCAGCGCCCTGCCGAGAGAAGAAGCGAGCTTCGCGAGCCAACGCCCGGCATCCGCTCCTACTTCGGCCGTCTGCCCTTCCCGAACAAGGATCCGGTCCCGGTCCATCCTCTCCGCAAGCCAGGCCGGAAGCTCCAGCAAGCAGGGAATCAACCGGCAATGGAGCTCGTCCCATGACACTCCCCATTCCCGGAGCTGCCCTTCCTTGCGAACGACGCGATGGACGGGCATCGCGTCCAGCAATTCGTTGCCGATGACGATGACGCAGCAGCGGCTCCAATCCCGGCCTTCCGCCTCTTCGGGGCTAAGGACGAACGCCCGTCCTTGCCCGATATGCGGCTCCAAGCTCCTAACGGCCTGCTCGCGATGGGAAGGATTGCCGTCCACGACCGTAAGCTCGAACCGCCGCTCTCCTCCCGCTTCCCAAGCCGAGAGCAATTGCGCCGCAAGCCACCCCGTTCCTCCTCCCCAATCGATGACGCGAACCGGCTCCTCGCCGCCGAAATGCTCGTCCGCAAGCTCGGCCAATCGGCGGGTCAGACATTCCGAGAACGCCTCCCCGATATAAGAGCTCGTGTAGAAGTCGCCCTCCCTGCCCACCCTTGCCTTGCCCCCGGAATAATAGCCGTGAAGGGGATCGTACAGGCAGACGTCCATATAATCCCGGAATGATATTCCGCGAGCCTCGCGTCCCTCCTCCGTAACCCCGACATGCTCCGAAGCCTTTATTTTCTCCCGCAGAACGCGAACGATCGGCTCTGTCACCCTATCGGCTCCCTTCTGGCAATCGCGGATGGAATATTATCGAAACTTATTCCGGCCGGATGATTTATAATGGTCAGAGACATGACGAGACCGGCTGACTCATAGAATGGGATCAACCCGGCGCATGTCCATTCGAACGAAAGGGAGGTCCCTGCCATGCTACGTCGCCTCTCCCTGATCCTTGCCTTGGGGCTGACCTTAACCTCATTGCTGCTGATGCCCGGAACGAACCTGCTGACGATGCCCGCGTATGCCGCGCCGGCCGGCTATGGCGAAGAAACGAGAAAGCTGCTCGAAAAAGGCCTTACCGTCGTCGAGATCGACCGGGAGATCGAACGGATCGCCGGCCTTCGCGCGGATACGGAGATCGGCATCGAACAGGCGTCCAAGAAGCTGGTCCGGCAGGAGGTCGCGATCGCGGCCAAACGCGAGCAAGCCGGACGGGTCCTGCGAACCTATTATATGGGGCAGAAGGATGCGATGTGGTCCGCCCTGCTCAAAGCGCGCTCCCTCAAAGAGCTTCTCGTCACCTGGGAGCTGATGGACCTGCTGTTCAAGTCCGACCATGAGATTCTTTCGCGCTACGAAGACGACTATGAGGCTTTGCAGAACGGATATCGGTCGTTGGAACGAAGCAAGGAAGAGCTCGCCCGGGTGGAATCGGAACTCATTGCCCAAAGACAGAGAATCGAGACGCTTCAGCGAGAGCTCGACTCGCTCCTTGCCGCCAGCGGAGACGAAGAAGGGCTTCGCAGGATGATGGAGGAAATGCAGGCCTATTGGCAAAATGTCGGCATCTACGAGGTCAGGCAGCAGTTCCGGGCGTTGTCCAAAGCGATGTCCAAGCTGCCCGACTGGCTGAAGGAGCATCCGGACGCCTTGGAGACGAACGGACTCAAAGCGAAGCTGACCATCACCGACGATCAGCTGAATGAATTTCTGCGCGACCAGGACGACCGTCTGCGCGATTTTACCATCTCGTTCGCGACGGACCTCATGATCCTCGAGGGAAGCAGCGGAGACGTCAAGGCGAGAATCGAAGGCCATTATACGATCGAGAACGAACCGAAGAACGCCATATTATTTCACGTGGATAAGCTTGTCTTCAACGATCTGGAGCTTCCGGATACGACAAGGCGCGATCTGGAGAACGAGTTCGACCTCGGCTTCTATCCTCAGCAATTCATCTCTTATATAAAAGCGGACTCGGTCAAGATGGAGGACGGGAAACTAGTCGTCGGACTCCGGCTCGGCAAGTAACCCTCTGGAGTCCTCCCAGCTGTCTCTCCATTCGGGCAGCGTAATGCCGCCCTCCAGCCATTCCTCCCATAGGCTCTTCAGCAGGCTGGCCCGGGAGGGAACCTCCGGCTCCATGGAGGTCGTCGTCTGGTTCGGGAACCGCCCGGCGACCGCCACGGACACCGGAGGACGAACGCCCTTGCCGCCTTCGAATAAGGAGCGATAGACCGGAAGCCTGTCCGTCGCGAGATAATTCTCCCATTGATTGTCCTCGCTCGTCATCTCGGCGATCCAACCCAGAGCCGCTTCCTTGTTCGCGGAACCGGATGCGAGAGCGAAGCTGGAACCGCCGGGCCAAACGAATTCGGAGTTCCAGGAAACCCGGTCGATCTTCAGCGCGGCGGCGGATGCTTCCGGCAGCTCTCGAAGCGCTCTCTCCGCTTCCGAATTGCGCGCGATAGCGGCAGCGTAGCGGCCCGCGGCGAATGCCGGCCAGAAGCTCGCGTCCTTCGCCGGTTCCAGCCAAGCGACCCCCGCTTGCTCTTGGGCCAGCAAAGAGAGCGCGGGCTCCAGCGTCGAATCGCCCCAAAGGTCTTCCCCCGCTTCGAACAGCGCGTCCTCCCTCTCGCCGGTTACCGCTCCGAGCCACGCCAATAAAGCGAACGGATCCTGCCGGTCGATGGCCAGCCAGTTGCTGACCAAGCCTGCATCCCTGAGCTTCTGGGGCAGACTTTGCCACTGCTCCGGATTCAGCGGGAGCTCCATCCCGTCCGTCTCCGTCTTGACCGCCTCCAGCACGTTCCGGTTCCAGACCAGGACGTAAGGATCGAACTCCCTCGGAACTCCCCATAGATATAAGTTCCAATTCATCTGCGAGATCAAGGCATCGAATTGCTCCGACAGCGCTTCTCCCACGAAAGCGGCATCGACCGGACTAAGCTTGCCCGCGACCGCCAGCCTTCGTATCCATTCGTTCGGCACGAGCAGAATGTCCGCTTGATCGGCGAGCGCCAGCCGCTCCTCCTCCGTATCCGCCGCCGCCGGATCGATTCGATTCCAGCTGACCGTAAGCTCCGGATGCATCCTGCGGTATTCCTCGTCTTGCTTCTGCAGCAGCTCGAACCCTTTCTCGTCAATGACGGCCGAAACGACGAGCTCTGCCGGATCCGCGGACGTATCGACGGGCGTAAGGACAGGCACGGCATCCGGCTCCTCCGGCACCGCGGAAGGGATGGACACCGAATAAGGCGACGTCGCGAGAGGAGACACGAACAGCACCATCAACCCTAGCAACAGGATGACTAGCAAAGTTTTGGGGCGCGTACCCGTCTCCTCCCTTCCCAATCGGATGTCCGTTACGAATTGAACATTATCTTTTAATGATAGCAGTTAAGAACGGAATTGTCGCGCAATTCTTTGTAACCGCTTTTAGAATAAAGGCATCGCGGGAGCGAGACTGGAGTTTCTTGGAGCGATTCGGTAGACTGGTTGATAACGATAAGGACGCGATTGGAGGAGATGGACATGAGAAAGCTGATCGGCGTCGAAATGAGGCTGCCGGACGGCAAGCTTCCCGGCTTCTATGCGCAGATCGTCAAAGGAATCGCCGACCGCGCCGAGCTGTTCGATCGCCATAAGGAGCTGCTGATCTTCCGTTCCCGGGAGGAGCTTCCCGCAGTGCTCGACCTGCTGGCGCATTATAAAGTCGAATCCGACCTGCTGGACTTGCTGCTCCTTCCGGAGGACGGCATCCGCCGAGGGCCGCGCTACGAGGACTACATCGTGGAGACTAACCAAGAGAACCGATACGCCGTGCTGTCGGAAGTCCGGTTCTTCGAATTGACGGAGGAAAGGCCGGAAGCGGAAACCGCCCCGGCCCTTGCGCAGTTGGAGGAAGAATTGATCGTTCGGCTCGAGCCGCCCGGAATCCGCCTGCTCGCGGTCGACGCCCAATCGGAGGAATGGGCGGAGCGCGTCGCGGAAGCATACCGCTGCGGAGTTCGCTGGCATCGCTTCGAGAATTGAGCGGCGGTTACAGCTTCTCCGCGGCCAACTGAGCCAGACGGGAGCGTTCGCCCTTCTCGAGGGTCACGTGTCCGCTGACTCCTTCTCCTTTGAACTGCTCGATCAAATAAGTAAGCCCGTTGCTCATCGCGTCCAGATACGGATGATCGATCTGCTCCGGATCTCCGAGCAGGACGATCTTGCTGTTCTCGCCGACGCGGGAGACGATCGTCTTCACCTCGTGCTTGCTCAGGTTCTGGGCTTCGTCGATGATAATGAACTGTCCCGGAATGGAACGGCCCCGGATATAGGTGAGGGCCTCTACTTGAATGCTTCCGAGCCCCATTAGAATTTTATCCAGATCTCCGGACTTCTTCGTGTCGAACAGAAATTCGAGATTGTCGTAAATCGGCTGCATCCAAGGCCGCAGCTTCTCTTCCTTCTCGCCGGGCAGATAGCCGATATCCTTCCCCATCGGCACGACCGGACGGGCGATGAGAAGCTTCTTGTACTTGTGCTCATCCTCCGCCTTCATCAGCCCCGCCGCCAGCGTCAGCAGGGTCTTGCCCGTTCCGGCCCGGCCGGACAGCGTGACGAGCGGAATCTCGTCGTTGAGCAGCAGCTCCAGAGCCATGCGCTGCTGCGCGTTCCTCGCGGTGATGCCCCAGACCGGGTCGTTGCTTAAGTGCAGCGGCTCCAGCCGATGGCCGTCGGCGCTGACCTTCAGCAGCGCCGACTTGGACGTCCCGAGCTCATCCCGGAGAATGACGAATTCGTTCGGCATCAGCTTCGCGTTCAATCCCAAGTGGTTAATGCCCAGAAACCGGTACGTATAAAATTCGTCGATCACCGAAGGATGAACGTGCAGCGTCAAATGGCCGGTATATTGATCGCTCGGCGAGACCGCCCGGTCCGACAGGTAGTCCTCGGTCTGGATGCCGAGAACGTCCGCCTTGACCCTTACGAGAACATCCTTGCTGACCAGGATTACCGGCTTGCCCCCGCCCTCCCTCTCTTGCTCCTCCATATGGTAATTCAGCGCTACCGCCAGAATGCGGTTGTCATTCGTCATTTCGCCGAATAGCTCCTGCACCCGGACGAAGCGTCGATGGTTCATCTCGACTTTAAGCGAGCCGCCGTTCTCCAGATAGACGCCGTCGTGAAGATGGCCGTTCTCCCGCAGGCGATCGAGCTCGCGGGATACGAACCGGGCATTGCGTCCGATCTCGTCGGCCAGCCTCTTCTTGGAGTCGATCTCCTCCAGCACGACGGAAGGAATGACGACCTCGTTGTCCTCGAAAGAGAACATCGCATTCGGATCGTGAAGAAGCACGTTGGTATCGAGCACATAAATTTTTTTCAACGGTGGTCCCTCCCGGGTTCGACGGATTTTGGCGAATGGAGACAAAGGTTGAATCATTGACAGCCGACGGGGAACAATGAGAGCAGGCTCCTGCGATGGATATCGAAAGCGAAGGCATCGGGTTCGTTTTCCGGGCATCCCCTCCAGACAGAATTCACATTGGGACGGTGATTGGATATGAAACTTACATCGATCGGCGGAGGCATCGGCACCGGACTTCTGATTGCCGCGTTAGCCTTCGGCTCGGCCGGCTGCGGCAACGCTAGGAACGAGTCAAGCCCTCCTGAACTGGGCAACCGGCTAAGGGCTCAAAGCGAGAATCAGGGCGCCGCCGTGATTACGAAGGCGAACGCGAACGAGGTAGCCAGACACCTCGAGCAGCTAGCCACGAGCGTCAGAGGCGTCAAAGCGGCGAACTGCGTCGTGTTCGGCAAGTACGCGGTCGTCGGAATCGACGTCGAGAGCACCATGGAGCGGTCAAGGGTCGGTACGATCAAGTACGCGGTGGCGGAAGCCTTCCGCAAGGACCCTTACGGCATCGATGCCGTCGTGACGGCGGATGTCGACATGGCCCAACGGCTGCGCGAAATCCGGACCGACGTGAACAACGGAAGGCCGATCGCGGGCTTCGCGGAAGAGATGGCGGACATTGTCGGCCGCCTCGTCCCGCAAATGCCGCGCAGCGTCGTTCCCCCGGCTTCCCCGGACGGAACGGGTACGATTCAAAAGATGCAGACTCATTTGGACGGCCGCTCCGGCCATTCGAACACCTCCGGAAAATGACAGAAAGCCCAGTGATCGCTCACTGGGCTTTCTTAACGGCCGCGAACAGTTGTCCAATCGGACGTTCTGCGGCTATGAAGTCATGATGGATGGGAGATTCCGGACACGCTGCCAGACGGGCGCCGTTACGTTCGGCACCTCTCTTCATGAGAACATGAAGCCGGGCAGGTTCCGCCTTGAAGATGTCCTCGGAGAGACGGATATTCAGATGATCGGGAAAAACCCTCTCCGCAATCGCCATCCGCGGGCCTCCTTCAAGGTTGGTTGGCCTCATTATAGCATATGGGAGTCCGACATTCCAAGCACAAACGCCCGCTGCATTCCAGGTAGCCGGAGAAGCCGGGCGGCTTCGCTTATTCTTTGGAGTCGGATGCGGACGGGGAAGCGGCGGCCTGCACCTTGCGGCCCTCGGTCGTAAGTTCCTCCGCAAGGGCTTGCTTCGCTTCTTCCAGCTTTTCGTCATTCAGATAGACGTAAGGACTGTCCCATACTCCTTCGAGCGGGATGAACCGCACTTGTTCCTTATTGATATCGTAATAGGCTTTCAACATGTTAATAATCTGGTCCTTCGGGATATCCGTCCGCATGTTGTCGCCGACCGCGCCGATGACGTTGCCGAGCTTAGTGGCGCCGCCGACAGACTTCATCTTGTCGATGATCGCGGCAAGCACCCGGCTCTGGCGGTCGTTGCGGTCGAAGTCGCTCGAAGCGGCCGTGCCGTGATTCGACTTGCGGTAACGAACGAAGTCGAGCGCTTCCTTGCCGTCCAGCTTCTGATCGCCCTTCTTCAGGTTGATGTCGGTGCCGTCGGCGCTATCGGTGTATCTCATATCTTGGTCGACGTAAACCTTGACCCCGCCAAGCGCGTTGATGACGTCGGAGAAGCCTTGGAAGTTCACGACCGCCGCATAGTCGACCGGGATGCCGAAGAACTCGCTCATCATCTCCCGCATTTTGCTGCGGGCATAAGCGTCGGCATCTTCTCCCTCCTTGGCCTTGCGATGGAACCCGGCATAGAACGCATTGATCTTCTGCGTTCGATAGCCTTCAAGCTCCGGATTCGTATCGCGAGGAATCGAGACGACGGTGGCCGTATTCGAATTCGGGTTCATCGCGATGACCATGACGACGTCGGTGTTCATGCTGCCCGTTTCCTTGCGATAATCGGTGCCCAGCAGAAGCATGGACAACGGCTTGACCTGGGCCCTATCTTCGGAAGCGATCGGCTTGGCGCTGCCGGCCGGCAAGGCTATGTCTTCGAGCGCGGCGTTCGTATCTCTCCACAAATCGCCTACATACACGGCAAGCGCAACGATAACAACGATAAGAAATGAGAACAGGAAGACTAGAAAACGACGGGGACGCCGTTTTGTTTTTTTCTTCGTTGCCTGCGGTTTCGTTCTGGTTCGAGGAGGCAACGGTGCGGGAGTGCTCATTCATTCACCTCGGGTTGGTCGTCCTCTGCCCCTTCTCCGTTCCCGTACAGATCGACCGCCAACTGCTCGGCAGCCTCGCGATCGAACCAAACCGTCTTGGGAGCTTCACCGCGAACGGTGTAGACGACGTAAATTTTCGCCGAGTCCTTGGATGCGACAGCAAACTCTGCGAGATCGTGATCTTCCGACAAAATTTGCGCGAAAAAGCGAAGCGAATCCCTCGCCGCCTCGTCCTCGGGGCGAAGCTCGGTCATTCTCTTCGTCTGCAGCCAATAGAACAACGTGTCGGTAAGTCGCATAGAATCCCCCCATTCGACTCCGCCGAAGCCTTCCACGAGACCGATCGGCGGGATAACGAATCGTTAGCATTCCGCTCTTGCTCCGAATACTATTGCTGGTTGGTCGACTCCGACGCGCCCGTTCCGGAGCGCTTGCCGCGCCATTTGTCGTAGAGCTGGCGCATCCTAAGCATCAGCATCATAATGACCGCGACCGACATGCACTGGATGATCGGCAGCTTGTCGATCTGAAGAACGAGCAGCACGAGGCATCCGATCGCCATCACTATGTAAACGAGGATCTCCTTCAGGATCGGGAGCTTCCCCATGCGGAAGACCGCGTTAAAAATATATATCGTAAAGGCGAGAATTAGCAAATAGGAAACCAAGGGATGATCTGCGAACCAAGTCTGCATAAACGGTCCCTCCGTGATGTGCGGGAAAAATCCGGCGTTATACGCCGGATTCCGCCATTTTGCGTTGCTTCTCCGCCCGCTCGCGTTCGCTCTTGACCAAGAGCTTCTTGCGCAAGCGAATCGACTTCGGCGTAATTTCGCAAAGCTCGTCGTCGTTCAGGTACTCCAGCGCCTCTTCCATGGACATGAGACGCGGCGTCTTCAAGCGAACGGTGTCTTCCTTCGTCGCGGAGCGTACGTTCGTGAGCGCCTTCTCCTTGCAGATGTTGACGACGATGTCGTTGTCGCGGGTATGCTCGCCGACGATCATTCCCTCGTAAACCTCCGTGCCCGGCTCCAAGAACAGAATGCCGCGGTCTTCTACGCCCATCATGCCGTAGAACGTCGACGTGCCGGATTCGCTCGCGATCAGAACGCCTTGGTGGCGTCCGCCGACTTGTCCGCCTACGACCGGTCCGTAGCTGTCGAACGCATGGTTCATCACGCCGTAGCCGCGGGTCAGCGTCAGGAAGTTCGTGCGGTAGCCGATCAGCCCGCGGGCCGGAATGAGGAACTCCAGGCGAATCTGGCCGTTGCCGTTGTTGATCATGTTGACCATCTCGGCTTTGCGCGTGCCGAGGCTCTCCATGACGTTGCCCATGCTGTCTTCCGGCACGTCGATGAGCAGGCGTTCGATCGGCTCGGACTTGACGCCGTCGATCTCGCGAATGATGACCTCCGGCTTCGAGACCTGAAGCTCGTAGCCTTCGCGGCGCATGTTCTCGATCAGGATGCCGAGGTGAAGCTCGCCGCGGCCGCTGACGACGAACACGTCCGGGCTGTCCGTCTCGTCCACTCGCAACGATACGTCGGTCTCCAGCTCCTTGAACAGGCGCTCGCGCAGCTTGCGGGAGGTGACGAACTTGCCTTCGCGTCCGGCGAACGGGCTGTTGTTCACGAGGAACGTCATCTGCAGCGTCGGCTCGTCGATCTTCAGGACCGGCAGCGCCTCGGGATTCGCCGGATCGGCGATCGTCTCGCCGATATTGATGTCCTTGATGCCGGCGATCGCGATGATGTCGCCCGCGGCGGCTTCTTCCATCTCGACGCGCTTCAGCCCCTGGAAGCCGAACAGCTTCTCGATCCGGGCTTGGCGGACCTTGCCTTCGCGGTCCAGAACGGCGACCGGCTGGCCTTGGCGGATCTTGCCGCGGTTGACGCGCCCGATCGGAATGCGTCCCAGGTATTCGTTGTAGTCGAGCAGGGTGACGAGGAACTGCAGCGGAGCTTCGGTGTCTTCCTTCGGATAAGGAATCTTCTCGATAATCGTCTCGTACAGCGGCTCCATCGTATCGGTCAGGTTATCCGGGGACATGCCGGCGATGCCGTTCAGGCCGGAAGCGTAGACGACCGGGAATTCCAGCTGGTCGTCGTTCGCCTCAAGCTCGATAAACAGCTCGAGCACCTCGTCGATGACTTCCGCCGGACGAGCCGCCGGACGGTCGATCTTGTTGACGACGACGATAGGGGTGAGGCCGGCTTCGAGCGCCTTGCGAAGCACGAACTTCGTCTGCGGCATGCAGCCTTCGAACGCGTCGACGACGAGCAGGACGCCGTCTACCATCTTCATGATCCGTTCCACTTCGCCGCCGAAGTCGGCGTGTCCCGGGGTGTCGACGATGTTGATCAGGTTATTCTTGTAATGGACTGCCGTGTTCTTGGCGAGGATCGTGATGCCGCGTTCCCGTTCCAGATCGTTGGAATCCATCGCCCGTTCTTGAACCTGTTCATTCTCCCGGAACGTGCCGGATTGGCGAAGCAATTGGTCTACCAGCGTGGTCTTGCCATGGTCAACGTGCGCAATGATAGCAATATTGCGAATGCGATCTCTTGGATGCATAGTTCCACTCCTATCTTTATATAAAGGGTCGATCCCAAGGAAGTTCGGCCCTTGGTTACGCGAACAAACAAAAACGTCGACGCAAGGCCGACGTTCCACCTACATCCCTTCTATTATACGCCAAAACAATCAATTAGCAAGCGGGTTATCGGAACCGCGGGCGCTTCAGCACCATCCACGCGCCGACCGCGATCAGAATGACCGCGAGCAGATAAGCGCCCCACGACCACAGCAGGGTCATGAAGAACAGCAGAACGGATACCGCGATTAACGCAAGGGATAAAGTCCAGAGCGACTTCGAACGATCCGGTCCGAATACGTAATATTCGTAAAGACCGACTCCGACGCTTAGAATGAAGAACGGCCAAAGGTACTTCATCGAGTGCCAGCCGAACCAGTTGCCGATGACGAGCAGGACGGCGACCACCGTAAGAATTCCTGCCGGGACAAGCGTTATCGCAGGAAGCATTCGACCGAAATATAGAACATGAAGCAAAATTCCCGGGATTAGAATTAACAACGGCCAAAAAACGGTGCCAATGAAGGCGAATACCCCTAGCTTGCCGAGCAGAATGACCAATCCCGCAGCCAGTGCCAATACCCCTACCGCGGCGGATTGCTTGTTCACGATGTTCCCCCACTTTGTCTGAAGACTGCCAATCTTCGCCTGTTTGACCCGAACCTATCGAACGAGAATGACAAGCCTCTTTTTAACCCTAAGTGTACTGGAAATCATCTCAAAATACCAGTTCCCGAGTTGAAAAAATAGTGAATTTTGACGATGAAGTCCCCGGTTATAAGGCGGCATTCAAGAGGCTTTCCTGCGTCTTAGCAACAGCGCGGCGGCCAGCAGCACGGCTACGGCGATGAACGGCAGGCTCTCGGCAACCCCTTCCGCCGCCAACGGGAGAATCTTCCGAAGGCCGGGATCCTTCAATAACATCTCGCCGGAAGCGTAGCCAAGCAGCCCTCCTCCGATGTAAACTAAATAGGGCGCACGATCAAGCAGATGAATAATGAAAGAGCTGCCCCAGATAATAATGGGGATGCTTAAGGCGATCCCGATGATCAGGAGCACGACGTCGCCTTGGGCTACGGCGGCTACGGCCAGCACGTTGTCCAGGCTCATGACGAAATCGGCCGCCACGATGGTCCAGACCGCTCCGGCCAGCGTAGATGCCGCCTGCGTCTGCGCTTCGTGACCGCCATGATCCAGCAGCAGCTTCAAGGCGATCGCGAACAGAAACAAGGCGCCGACCGTTTGCATGAACGGAATGCTAAGCAGAACCACGGCAGCGAGAGTAAGCCCGCATCTAAGCACGACCGCGGCCGCGGTTCCCCACCAGACGGCGGCTTGTCTCTGAGCCGGCGGGAGCCTTCTTGCAGCCATCGCGATGACGATCGCGTTGTCTCCGCTGAGCAGAAGATTGATCAGAACGATCTCGACGAACACCATAAAGCTTTCCCCGAGTCCCATACTGCACCCCCTTAAATCAGGTGTATGTACAAGCTTTGTTCGTTATGATGAGAAAATGAATCCGATTGACGAGGCGCCCCGTACTAACTAGGATAGAGGTTTGTTTGAGGAGAGATCACCGTGGATATTTTTAGCTTGGATTTTCTAGGAAAGTTGCTTACCATCGTCTTTATCGATCTCTTGCTGGCCGGAGACAACGCGATCGTCATCGGACTCTCCGCCCGGAATCTGCCGAAGGAGACGCAGAAGAAAGCGATCTGGCTGGGGACCGGCGGAGCGATCGTCATTCGGGTCGTCGCGACCCTATTGGTCGTCTATCTGCTTGAAATACCTTTCTTGCAGGCTATCGGCGGAGTCGTTCTCATGTGGATCGCCTATAAGCTGCTGGTGCAGGAAGAGCACCACGAGGAAGTCAAAGCGGGCTCTTCGCTTTGGGCGGCCGTCCGGACGATCGTGATCGCGGACGCCGCGATGGGCCTCGACAACGTCATCGCCGTCGCCGGAGCGGCCCAAGGCGAAACGCTGCTCGTTATCATCGGCCTCCTGATCAGCATTCCGGTCGTCGTCTGGGGAAGCACCTTGTTCGTGGGCCTTCTGAACCGGTTCCCATGGATCGTCTATATCGGCTCCGCCGTTCTGGCATACACGGCAGCGAAGATGGTCACCCACGAGCCGAAGCTGGACAATCTGTTCCACGGCAATCCGGTGCTGACCTATACGTTCATCGCCGTCATGGTCGTCGCGATCGTCGTCGGCGGACTTTGGACCAACTCGATCAAAGCTCAGAAAGCCCTGGCCAAAGCCAATGCGTCCGGCCAAGACAAGCAGGCTTCCGGCGCCAAGCGCCGCGAATCCCACTAAACTTCCAGCTAACACAAAGCTCCTAACGACATTTAGAGTCGTTAGGAGCTTTTTGTTTAAAACCACCGATCCGCCGCCGCTTCGGCTTCCTTCTTGCGAACGAGGCGGCCGTTCGGCGTCATGACGATCGTTTCGGTCCCTTGAACCGCCTCGTCGATCATGCGCTCGAGCTCCTCTCCCCATTCCGCCTCCGCTTTCTCCACGATGCGGAGATTCGGATTCGTGGCCGGCGATTTCGGCACGAACAGGGTGCAGCAATCCTCGAACGGAAGGATGGACGTCTCGTACGTTCCGATCTTCTCCGCGTAGCGGATGATATCCTGCTTGTCCATCATGACAAGCGGCCTTAACAGCGGGATGGAGATCGTTCGTCCGATGACGTTCATGCTGCTGAGAGTTTGGCTCGCTACCTGTCCCAAGCTGTCGCCCGTGACGATCGCGAGCGCCCCGCTTCGCTCGGCGAGCTTCTCGGCGATTCGGAGCATCGTTCTCCGCATGAAGGTGATGATCAGATGATCGTGTCCGCTCTGCGCCATTCTTGTCTGCAGATCCGTGAACGGAACGAGGTGCAGCTTGATTTTCCCGCCGTAATGGGCCAGCTTCTGCGTGAGGGTGATCACCTTCTCGGTCGCCTGCTCGCTCGTGAACGGGTAGCTGTGGAAATGCACCGCTTCGATCTCCAAGCCCTTGCGCATGGCCATCCAGCCGGCGACAGGGCTGTCGATCCCGCCGGAGAGCATCAGCATCGCCTTGCCGTTCATGCCCAGCGGGAACCCCCCGGCGCCCGGAATCATCGTGGAATACAGAAATACGCCTTGCGGTTGAATGTCCACCTTCAGCTCGACGTCCGGCTGGCGAACGTCTACCTTCAGCTCGGGCGAGTTTCGCAGCACGTGGGCGCCGACGAGATGATTCATCTCCTGGGAGTCGTGCGGATACTCTTTCCACGCTCTTTTTACCGTTACCTTGAACGTCCTCGGCACGGGTCTCTCCGCTCGCATCAGTTGAAGAGCCTTGGCCCTAATATCCTCGAGGTCGTGAGTCGCGCGGAGCACGGGACTGAAGGAGTGTAGGCCGAAAATCTCCCGTAGCTTGGCCGCCACCTCGTCGTAGCTCTCCCCGTTCAATTGAACGTAGACCCGGCCGAAATTTTTCTCGTATCCGATCGCCTCGAACGAACGAAGCGCCTGCTTCAGCTTGAGGAACATTAGATCCTCGAATTTCTTGCGGTTTCGACCTTTGAGGGTCAATTCGCCGTATCGTACCAATATCAGCTCGTAACTCATCCTCGGCTCCTCTCGAGCGGCTTCAGCTTCGCAACCGTCATTTTCAATCGCTCCGCCAGCTCGCCGACGTCTTTCGCATCATGCTCGTCCCCGAAGCTGATCCGAAGGCTGCCCGAAGCGCGCTCCTCGCCCATGCCCATGGCCAGCAGCACGCGGCTCGGCTTAAGACTCTTCGAGGAGCAGGCCGATTGGGTGGACACGTATACTCCGTGCTTCTCCAGCATATGAACGAGCACCTCGGGCCTCATTCCCGGATAGCTCAGGTTCACGACCTGCGGCGACACAAGCTCCTCATCTTCCGGCACGTTCAGCACAAGCTCCGGAATTTCCCGGATCGCGTCGATCAATTGCCGTCTTAGCGCGAACATATTGCCCCGTCTCGTCTCCATCGATTCCATCGTCAGCCGCAGCGCTTGCGACATTCCGACGATGCCCGGCAGATTGTGCGTGCCGCCCCGCATCCCTTCTTCCTGCCCTCCGCCCTCCTGCAGCGGATCAAGCTCGATTCCTTCCCTTCTGAGAAGGAACCCGACTCCCTTGGGACCTCGGAACTTATGCGCGGAGCCCGAATACAGATCGATGCCTTTGACCGACGCCCAACGAATCGGCACTTTGCCGACGGCTTGAACGCCGTCCACGTGGAAACGAACCTGCGGAAACGCGGCCAGAAGCTCGGCAATCTCTTCGATAGGCTGAACGATGCCGGTCTCGTTGTTCACGTGCATGACGCTTACGAGGGAAGTGTTCGGGCGGATGGCCGCTTCCACGTCGCTCGGCGACACCCTTCCCGTCCGGTCGACCGGCAGAATCGTCGTTTCGATTCCGAATCGCTCAAGCTGCTTGGCTGTATTGTAAACGGAAGAATGCTCGATGGAAGTCGTTATCAAATGCTTGGGTACTCTTCTTCCTCCCGCGAACAGGATTCCCTTCAGCGCCAGATTGTTGCTCTCGGTGCCTCCCGAGGTGAACAGCACCTCTTCCGGCTTGGCTCCCAGCGACTGCGCCACGGATTGCCTGGCCCTCTCCACCAGCTTGGCGGCTTCCTGGCCGGAACGATGCAAAGCCGTCGCGTTGGCATAGTGCAGACGCATCAGCTCGCCGACCGTCTGAACGACCTGCTCGTAAGGAGGAGTCGAAGCGCAATGATCGAAATAAAAGGTTCTCAAGTTGACTCTCCTCTCTGGACATCTATTATATACCCGATTAAGCAATCAAAAAAAGATCAAAGCAAGATTTGCATCCTGCTTCGATCCTATCACAAGAAAGGTTATAAAGGCCAAATCGACCGTACTATAATGCCGAGCTCCAAATATTGCGGTTCGAGAGAACCTTCTGGATATATGCCTGCGTCTCTTCGGGAAGCTCCGTTAATCTCGCGGCCAGCTCTTCGTTCGTCGTGATCCCGAGCCGGTCGACGCGTCCCGGACCCGCATTGTAAGCCGCAAGGGCGGTCGCTTCGTTGCCGTTGTATTTGCGAAGCAGATAGCTCAGGTATCTCGTTCCGGCATCGATGTTCTGCATCGGATCGAAGGAATCCGTTACGCCCAGGCCTTGAGCCGTGGCATCCATCAACTGCATGAGCCCTTTGGCGCCCGCGGAAGATACGGCATTCTCCCGGAACGAGGATTCCGATTGAATGACTCCCTTGATCAGGGCCGGGTCGACCCCGTATCGGTTCGCCGCTTGCAGGATGAGACTGTCATATGCCGAGGTAAAGCCGGTATCGTTCGTCAGTCCGCCTCCCGCAATTCCGCCAAGAAGGGAAGTTACGGCACTTCCCGAAGAATAGCCGAGACCGAGGCCGCCATAGCCGGATAAGCCGCTTAGCGTGCTTGAACTGTCAAGACCAGCCCCATAGCCGACGAGTCCGCCCAATCCGCTTAGACCGCTAAGGCCGAGTCCGTATGAGCCGCTTAGACTGGAAAAATCCGCGTTCGCCAACGCATCCCCGTAGGAATCCGAGTCCGCCGACAGCATCTGCTCCAGCAGCTGGGAGAACAAATCGTCTCCGCCGTCCGTGGAAGAAACATAGGACGTCTGGGTATCGAAAGGATTCACTCCGCTTAAAAATTGGCTAAGCAGCAATTCCTTCATCATTCGAGGGTCCATGGTTACTCTGGTATCCGTCATTGCAGTCGCTCCCGAGATTGTCCGTTGTACAAACCTTATCCATATTGTACAACATCAGGGTTCGACATGAACAGTCGGACTTAATGCCCAGCTTGTCGCCAGAAGCGATTCCATAGTCCCGGTTTATTCCGTTAATCCTTCGGTCGGAAGGTTAGGCAGCACGTCGTCTTGGAGCTGCTCGCCGTGTCCTGATGTTCCGCGAATCCTTCTTCGGCGAATTCGGCGTCCCCGAACCGCTGCTTCGAATGAGCGTCGATCTCGATCGTGATTTCGCTGGCCGCGCATCGATTGCCTTCCCCCCAGAACGAACAGTTGCTAACGCTGCAAGCTACGCCATTCGGCATAAACAAATCACCCCCCGGTTCTAGTGTGCACCCCGCTTTAGGCGCGGTATGCGAATCGGAGGGTGGGGGATGAAGGAAGCTTCGTTATCTTTCGCTAAGCTAGGACTTCGCTTGTCCTTGCATTCTGCGGTGTGTCAAGTATTCGCTTTCGTAATACGACAGCTCGTCGCGAAGCTCCTCGTAGCTGCGGGAGATGCCGAGCACGACATCGCGTACGGCGCGGGAAGGCTTGGCCCGGAAACGAATCGCGTCTTGCCCCGTGTAGGCGTAACGGCCATCCTCGGAATAAGCTTCGTTCTTCGGGTAGAAGTAATTGTTTACGCAATGATGATATACGTCATATAGAACCCGCTCAGCGGCGTCATTATCGAAGTTGGGGCGACGCAGCAGCGCTCCGAGCTTCTCGTAGGCCACTTCGGAGAAGACGAGCAGATGGCGAAGATCGGACAGCAGGCCTGCGTGCACTTTGACCGATTCGTCGCTGGCGCCTTCTGTCAGCTGCGGAAGAGCGTAATTGTTAAGAAAATTCTCAAGCAGTTCGATCGCGAATTTCAATTTTTCTCGGCTGGATTCGGCAATCGCCTTAATGTTGGCGGTTGGCATGATTAGCTTTCCCCTTTCATTATCCACAAGCGTACGCGTCGTCGGTTCTAGGACAGGTGACGAAAATCAAAATCATAGTACCACAAATCGAAGGGAAACGGTACTGTCGAGGCAGAAAATAGCCGTATATTTTTGCCCCCGGTATCCAAGCTAACCTTAGAATATCATCATCAGCTTTTCTTCAAAAAGGAGGAAATGACCAAGTGCGCCGCTACGCCATCGTTGGCTTATTATTCACGGCAGGGGTGGCCTTGTTCGTGGTTCCGCTCATCGCGCCGCCCAAGACCGCCAAGTCCCCCGCCCCGAGTCCCGCCTCTTACCGTTCGGAGCAGAAGCAGGTTATCCGGCAGCAAAGCACCCCGTGGAAAATCACGCCGAACCAGGAGCAATCGTACAAGCAGGAACGCATCCTGCGCGATATGGCCGCCACGGAGAAGCTGTGCCGGCTCGACTGCTCCAGGGATATGCATAAATTCGTGGACGAGCATAACCGTATCCCCGATGGCAAGCGTTCGGTTCATCTGAAGGATGTCGTCCGGTCTCATCCGCACATGGTTCGAGTCATTTGGATTCGAGGCGGCGTTCCCGTTCAGGAAGGGAAAGCGCCCGAACCGCTGCTTAAGCTGGCTTCCACCGGATTGACGCAAGCGAAGAAGGCGCTTAAGGAAGGCAGAAGCTACGAGTCGCCTTCGTTCCGTTACGACGGCGAAACCCATTTTGTCATGGCCCACCCGGACGCTAAAAAAGGAGACGGGGTCATCGCGCTCGTGCGAACGGATGTCGTCCAAGAGGTGGAACGGCATCAACGGCGCAACCTGCGCGTCGTCCCGTTTCCGGCGGAAGGCCGCTATCGCGTCGAATCGGTCGTTCCCAACACGAATAAAGACAAGACGGTGCGCACCGGCGAGGATAACGGCAACGCAAGCCACTACGCGGTCGACGAGATCGTCGTCAAGTTCCGCAAGCCGCTTGACGATAGAGAGCTGCTGAAGCTGCGCAAGGAGCTGAATTTATCGGTCGTGAGGCATCGCGGCCAGACGTACCTGTTCCGCTCCGGCAGTCACAGCATGGACGAGCTTAAGCATTATTTCGCCAAGTGGAATCCGATTTTCGTCGAACCCCATTACCTGTATCTCACGAACGGGAACGGCTTTCCACGCAACGACGCGGGAACAGGGACAGGCGCGAGTACGGGGACAGGTACCGGAGCCGAGGTCGTGCCGAACGACACGCTGTATTCCCAATACCAATGGAATTTGCCTGTGATCGAGACCGAGAAAGGCTGGAGCGTCACCCGCGGCAAGGAGGACATGGTGGTGGCCGTCGTGGACACGGGAGTGCAGCTGGATCACCCCGATCTGAAAGGGCGGCTCGTAGAGGGCAAAAACATCATCGATCCTACGAAGCAGCCGACCGACGACGTCGGACACGGGACCCACGTGGCCGGCATCATTGCCGCCCATGTCAACAATAACGAAGGCATCGCCGGCATGACCTGGTTCACCAAGATCATGCCGGTCAAAGTCCTCGACAGCTCCGGCGCCGGAACGACTTATTCCGTAGCCGAAGGAATCATCTGGGCGGCGGATCACGGGGCGGACGTCATCAACATGAGCCTGGGCAACTACGCTTCCGCGGAATTCCTTCACGATGCGATCAAGTACGCGCATGACAAGGGCGTCGTTCTGATCGCGGCGAGCGGCAACGACAACACCGATCAGCCGGGTTATCCCGCCGCTTACCCGGAAGTGTTCGCCGTGGCCGCCACGAACGACGACGAAACCAAAGCCGAGTATTCGAACTACGGGGATTACATCGATGTCGCCGCTCCCGGAACTTCGATCGCCAGCACCTACCCGGGAAGCCGTTATGCCGCTTTATCCGGAACGTCGATGGCGAGCCCGCATGTGGCCGCTGCCGCGTCGCTGGTGAGAGCCGCCAACCCTTCCCTGTCCAACGAGCAAGTGATGGAGCTGCTGCGCGGCACGGCGAAGGACCTTGGGGCGGCGGGCAGGGATGTCGAATTCGGCTATGGACAGATCGACGTGAATTCGGCCGTCGCCGCGGCAAGCTCTCAACAAGGCGCCGCTGCCGGGACCGCGGGTACCGCGGGGACCGAGGCCGACGGAACGCTGCCCGAAACGAGGGGATCGCTTCAGCTCTATCCGGAGCGGATCCGGCGGGCGGTCGAAGAATTATTAAGACGATATCCATCTTCTTGAGTAAAATCGGACAAAATTCGAAAAACCGTCAAAGCCCGAGGCTATTGCTCCAGCCTCGGGCTTTTTTGTCGCGATTTTTCATGCTTTTTTAAGCTATTGCTTGTACAATGGAATAAGCTATGTCCTTATGGCTATATGTAGAAAGAAGGGAAGAGGATCCTTGCAGCAGAAATCGCAGAGAAAAGCGGAAGAAAGACTCAAAAAAGAACAGATTAAGAAGCAGAAACAGCGAAGAATGAGAATCATCATGTGGGCGACCGCCGTCGTCTTCGTTGCCCTTATTGCCCTTCTAATTATTTTTAAGCCCGCGGAGAAGCCCGTTGAATTGAATTACGATAACGCGCCGTTGCTCGGTTCGGCGGATGCGCCCGTCAAGCTGGCCGAGTTCGGCGATTTCAAGTGCCCGGCTTGCCAATACTTCACCTTAAACGTCATGCCCGAGATTCAAGAGAAATACATCGACACCGGCAAAGTGTCCTTGTCGTTCTTTAACTACACCATCATTAGCGCGGACTCGAATACAGCCGCTCTAGCCGCCCAATCGGTGTACCATCAGAGCAACGAGGAATTCTGGAAATATTACGAAGCGTTGTATCGGAATCAGCCGGACGAATCGCTCGCTTGGGCAACGACCGACTATCTGGTCGATCTCGCGAAGTCGCTCGAGCTCGACATCGATTACGACAAGCTCAGAAGCGACATCGAGAACAAAACGTACCAAGACGAGATCGATGAGCAGAACAAGTTAGCCCGTTCCGAGCAATTCCCCGGCACTCCCGCCGTACTCGTGAATGGCGAGCGGCTCGACGACAGCGTCTCGCTCGATCCGAAGAAGTTCCTGGAACGAATTGAAAAGGCGGTTGCCGACGCGGAGAAAGAAAGCGCCGAGAACGCCTGACGGAGGAATGAAGCGTGTCCGCAATAATTCGCAATTACGGGCTTTACATGGCTTGGGTCGTCTCGTTGGTCGCGACCGGAGGCAGCTTGTTCCTCAGCGAAGTGATGCATTACGTTCCATGCGATCTGTGCTGGTACCAAAGGATTTTTATGTATCCGCAGGTGCTGCTGCTAGGACGAGCCGCCCTTAAGGACGATCGGCGAATCGCGGGGTACGTCCTTCCCCTCAGCATCATCGGTGGCTTGATCTCCATCTACCACTATGCCGAACAGAAAGTCCCCGGCTTCAGCGGCGTCGTCCCCTGCCGCTCCGGGGTGCCCTGCAACAAGGATTACTTGGATTGGTTCGGGGTCATCACGATCCCGCTCCTCGCGCTGATCGCTTTCGCGTTGATCGCGGCCATCCTGATCACACTGAAGGTTACGAGCAAGAAAGAAGAAACGGCCGACGTTGAAATCGAAGATTAAAAGAAATGCAAGAACCCCCGCAAAGCCTAAGCCTTGCGGGGGTTCTTGCTTGCCGGAAAGTTTGCCGTAAGCCGGGTTCTGTACTTCCGGTGGTATCGCGGGCCGGGCGGCCCTCCCACGGATGGAAGCGACAATCATCTTTCTAGGCCGTCCGTTGCCGAACGGCTCAAGCGACCAACCCGAACGCGCCCCGGGCTAGGGCTGCAGCCTCGAAGGCTGCCGCGTTCCTCTTCGGTCTTGCTCCAGATGGGGTTTACCAGGAGCATGGTCGCCCATGCCCCTCGTGGTCTCTTACACCACGGTTCCACCCTTGCCTGATACTCATCCCCACAAAGTGACGATAAGCTTCGAAGCTTAATCCGATTACTTTGCGGAGGCCCCCAAACCGGTTGGGGATTGAGTCCATCGGCGGTCCGTTTCTGTGGCACTATCCTTCGGCTCGCGCCGACTGGACGTTATCCAGCATCCTGCCCTATGGAGCCCGGACTTTCCTCTCGCGGCTCGCGCCGCCAGCGATTGTCTGTCAAACTTTCCGATGCGCAACGTCTAGTATACATGGATTCGTCCCGGAATACAAACGGAAATGAGTTCCGCATGTGGCGAATATTCCGCTTGGAACGGCATGCGGACTTAAAGATGCTTATTTGACCCGGAACGGCTCCGTGTCGATCGACGAAGGAATAACCTCGGTCTCGTAGCCTTGCTCGCGCAGCTTGGCTTGCAGCCACTCCGCCGTCTTCGGCTTCATGATCTTCTCCGCGTTGTGGCCGGGATCGACGATGGCGAGGCCCATTACGTCCGCGTCCTGCGCGGTGTGGTAATCGATGTCGCCGGTGACGAGCACGTCCGCCCCGGCGAACTTCGCATGGCGAATGTAGCGCGAGCCGGAGCCGCCCAGGACGGCCACCTTGCGGACCGATCGTCCCGCGTCTCCGACGACGCGCACGAACGGAACGTCGAACGCCCGCTTGACACGTTCCGCGAACTCGTCCAGGCTCTCGGCCGCCGGCAGCGCGCCGACGCGGCCCAGTCCGAACGTCCTCCCTTTGAGGTCCATCGGGTAAAGATCGTACGCGACTTCTTCGTAAGGATGAGCCTTCAGCATCGCCTGGATAACCGCCTTGCGGACGCTGTCCGGCACGACCGTCTCGATCCGAACCTCCTCCGCTTCCTCCCGCTTGCCGGGCTTGCCGATGAACGGATTCGAGCCTTCGCGAGGCAGGAAAGTGCCCGTTCCGTCTACGTTGAAGCTGCAGTCGCTATAATTGCCGATCCAGCCCGCTCCCGCGCCGAATAACGCGCCCCTGACCTTCTCCGCATGGTCCTTAGGCACGAATACGACCAGCTTGAACAGCTTGTCGGTATGAACCTCCTCCAGCACGGCGCGCCCTTCCAGGCCGAGCGCTTCGGCCATCCAGTCGTTCATGCCGCCGTCGGCGGTATCCAGGTTCGTATGGGCGACGTAAACGGCGATATCGTTGCGGAGAAGGCTTGCCATCAGCGCGCCTGCCGGCGTATCCGTCTGCAGGTGCTTAAGCGGACGATAGATCGGCGCGTGATGAGCGATGATCAGCTCCGCCCCCAGCGACGCCGCCTCTTCCGCTACCTCCGCGTTGACGTCGAGAGCGATCAGGACCTTCCGGATTTCCTTGCGAAGCGAGCCGACCTGCAAGCCGATTCGGTCGTCCGGCACCGCATAATGCTTGGGCGCCAGCTTCTCCATGTATTGGATTATCGTTTCTCCCCGGGCAAACACGCGAGCACCTCCTTCAAACGATGGTTAAAGCTCTCCCATTCCTTCGCCTTCTCGGCGGATTCCGGCTGACTCGACTTGCGCAGCTGACCGAGAATCATCTCGCGCTTGGCCAGCTCCCGCTCCCACTTGCCGCGAAATTCCTCCGACGGAGAGCGCAGCAGGAGAGGTCCCATCGCGAGGAGCAGCTCCTCCGGCACGACAGCGCAGCACGGGGCCAGTAAGGCAGGGGAATAGAGCTCGGCAATTCTCTCCCGCGCCCTCCCGCTCTCGTCCCGCTCCGCCTTGAGCAAAGTATAATATTCGCCGTCCTCGAACAGGATTCGCTCCCGCGCGAGCACGAAGCCGTTGTGGTTCAACCAACGACGCACTTGCTCTTCGGCCACATGGGGAGACAGGACCAGCGTAGTTACCGAGTCCAGAAGAGGTCCCGCCTCCTCGAGCAGGCGAACCATCAAGCTTCCGCCCATGCCGGCGATGCAAACCGTATCCGCTTCGCCCTGGCGCAGTACGGACAGGCCGTCGCCGTGACGAACGGAGATAATGTCGGCTAACCCGGCGGAAGCGACCTGTCTTCTGGCGGCTTCCACGGGACCCTTGTGCACGTCTCCGGCAACGGCCAGCCGAATTCGTCCGGAGCTCGCCAGATAGACGGGCAGTAGCGCGTGATCGGTCCCAATATCGGCGAAACGGGCTCCCTCGGGAACCCATTCCGCCAGCGCCGACAATCGGCGGGATATTTTCATGTTCGCTGCATTCGCTTTCGTATCCGTCATTCGTTAAACAACCCATTCCATCCATTGTTTTCTAAATCGATAAAGCAGCAAGCCCAGCAGAAGCGTCTTAACGATCCATTCGCCGATCATAAAGCCGCCCTTAACCCCGAGCAAAGCGGAATACAGCTCCGGCATAAACCACAGCACGAGCGCCGTTCCGAACAGCACCCCGCCCGCCGATTTGATCTTAGCATAAGCGAACCAGCTCAGCCAGCCGAACAGCAGGGAAGCCGGAAGCCAATATAGCTGAACCTCGAACCAGGACGGATCGGATGTGTGCTTCCAGAGCAAGCTCGCATATAGGGCCACGACGGCCATCCAGCCCGCCCAATGGAGCAAGCCGATCCGGATGACGATCCCGCATACGATCCAAACGAGCGCGCATATGCCTATCAGCAGCAAAGGCCCCGAGCCTTGCGTCCAATCATGAAGCTCCAGCAGGGAGATGCCGGTAACGATCAAATAGAGGACGCCGCCGAATGCGAGCAAGTACGACCGCTTGGGCAGCTTCTCCCTCCACCATGCGCTTCCAACCACGAAGCCGCAGGTGCCAAGGCCGATCAAAGCGATTTGCAATAGGAGGGGAAACACGCTAAAATGAAGTACGATCAAACAAACACTTACAAAAATTCCAATAACAAGGAACCATTCTTTGCGCGATGCTCTTTCTATTCTTCGAATCGCGGCTCCAACCATATTCTTAGGCCGATCTGCCAAATCATCCAAATACAAATTTTGCAGGAAGTCGCAATATTGCTCGGGCAGCATCTTCCCTCGGCGCCAATATTCGATCTCATTGACGATCAGCTTCTTCTTATCTTCATCCAACGCTGGCATGAACGACCGCTCCTCTCGCCCGTTTGTGGAACAAAAAGACCTCCAACCGTCTCGGTAGAAGGTCTCCTAAACAGGCTAATACCTGTATCGGCTTATTCGAGGAAATCTTTTAGTCGTTTGCTCCGGCTAGGATGGCGAAGCTTGCGAAGCGCCTTCGCTTCGATCTGGCGAATCCGTTCTCGCGTAACTCCGAATACCTTGCCTACTTCCTCCAGGGTGCGGGTACGGCCGTCGTCAAGGCCGAATCTCAGCCGCAGAACGTTCTCTTCTCTCTCGGTCAACGTATCCAGCACGTCTTCCAATTGTTCCTTCAGCAGCTCGTAAGCGGCCGCGTCCGCAGGGGCCAGCGCTTCCTGGTCTTCGATGAAGTCTCCGAGATGAGAGTCGTCTTCTTCGCCGATCGGCGTCTCGAGGGAGACCGGTTCTTGGGCGATCTTCATGATCTCGCGAACCTTGTCGACGCTAAGCTCCATCTGTTCGGCGATCTCTTCCGGCGTCGGCTCGCGTCCCAGCTCCTGAAGAAGCTGACGCGATACGCGGATCAGCTTGTTGATCGTCTCGACCATGTGCACCGGAATCCGGATCGTCCGGGCTTGGTCGGCGATCGCGCGCGTGATCGCTTGGCGAATCCACCAGGTCGCGTACGTACTGAACTTATAGCCCTTCGTATGATCGAACTTCTCGACCGCTTTCAGAAGGCCCATGTTGCCCTCTTGAATTAGATCCAGGAAGAGCATGCCTCGTCCTACGTACCGCTTCGCGATGCTGACGACTAGACGGAGGTTGGCTTCCGCCAGTCTCTTCTTCGCCTCTTCGCCGTCGTAGCCGCCGATTTCGATCTTCTTGGCGAGCTCGACTTCGTCGTCGGCGCCGAGCAGCGGGACTCGTCCGATTTCCTTAAGGTACATGCGAACGGGATCGTTGATCTTGATCCCCGGCGGCAAAGACAGGTCGTCGTCGAAGTTGAATTCGTCGTGTCCTTCCTCGTCGTTGCTGCGGCCGAGCTCGTCATGGTCGTTCACGACTTCGATGCCGATGTCCGCAAGCTGCTCGAAGAATTCGTCGATTTGGTCCGTGTCTTGGTCGTAAGGAGAGAGCTTCTCCATGATGTCTTTATAGGTCAGGGAACCCTTCTTCTTCCCCTGCTCCATTAATTGGGCTTTGACCTGTTCCAGCGTCAGTTCCGTCTCCAGCCCAGTGTGTTGATCGTTCGCCATTACCGACTCCCTCCTCCCCGGAATTTAAGCAGCCGACTGCTACTTCAACTGTTTCTCCAGGGCGATAATCTCTGTTCCAATTTTTGCCGCAAGCATGATGTCGCCAGCGCGCTCCGCACGCAGCAGCTCTTCCTTAAGCCGGTCGATATCACGAGATAATGAAGCCTGACCGATCGTGCGCAGACAATCCTTCAATACCCTCTCGTCGAATGGAGTATCTTCGAGGGCGATCGCGCTAGCCAATCTCTCCAACCGGTCATTCTGCAGAAACGCGATGAACCTGCCAACATCCGGATCGTTGCCTTGCGAATAATAAGTATATAAATAAGCAGCAATCGCTGCGTGATCCTCGATATGAAACCGATCGCCCAGTTCTTCTTGGACAAGATAGGCCGTTTCCGAATCCAGCATCATCCATGAAAGGATCCTTTTCTCCGCTTGAACGTAGGCCGGCTCCAGCGCGGGATGCCTGGACGAAGTTCTCTTGTCATTCCATACATTATTCCACGATCCGTCCGGAATATCCCCAGAAGCGCCCAATTTCTCTTGCCGGCGCACTTCCGACGCTTCCTGCTTGAGGGTATCGATCGAGACGCCGAATTCCTGCGCCAGTTCCTTGAGGTACATTTCCCGCTCCGTCGGGGATTCCCTGCGGGCAATCAGCTTGACCGCGCTCCGCAGATAGCGGATCTTCCCCTCTTCTTCTAGGAGTATATGGGATTTCCTCAAATAGATGAGCTGAAATTTAACGGTCGATACGGCTCCTTCGATAACTTCCCTCATGAAAGCGTCCGGACCGTTCTCCGAAATATACTCGTCCGGATCCTTCCCCTTGGGCAGCATGCCGACTCGAACCCGAAGCCCCGCCTCCTCCAGAATCGGAATGCTCTTCTGGGCGGCCGCCTGACCCGCATCGTCTCCGTCGTAGCAGAGAATCGCTTCGTCCGCGAACCTTCGCAGCACGGAAGCATGCTCCGCGGTAAGCGCCGTTCCCATGGTCGCTACTCCGTTGTGGACGCCGGCCGACCAGGCCTTGATGACATCGACGTACCCTTCGAAGAGAACGACCTGCCGGAGCTTGCGGATCGGTCCCCGAGCTTCGTGAAGCCGGTAAAGCGTTCGGCTCTTGTTGAAGACCGGCGTCTCCGGGGAGTTCATGTACTTGGGCTGTCCGGCCGACATCAATCGGCCGGCGAACGCGATGACCTTGCCGTCCGACCCGTGAATCGGGAACATGACCCGATCGCGGAACCGATCGACGAAGCCCTCACCTTCTTGGCGCTTCAGCAGCAGGCCGCCCCTCTCCATCTCGTCGAGCCCGAAGTTGTTGCGGGCGAGCGCCTGGGTGAGAGTATCCCATCTGGAGGGGGCGTAGCCGATCCCGAACTCTTCGATCAGCTTGTCCGTAAAGCCGCGCGACCTCAGGTAATCCATCGCCGGAGTTCCGGCGGCCGTGTTGCGCAGGATATAATGGTACAGCTTCGTTGCATAGGCGTTCGCTTCGAATAGAGTATCCTTCTCCCTTTGTCTGGGGGATATCTCCTCCGCTTCCTTAGAGAGAGTCCACGTAACCGGGAGCCCGGCTTCTTCCGACAGCCGCTTGACCGCCTCCGGAAACGTCTCGTTCTCCATCTCCATGACGAATTTGATGACGTTTCCGCCCTTGCCGCAGCCGTAGCAGTGATAGATCTGCTTCTCCGGCGTCACCGTGAAGGAAGGCGTCTTCTCCGAGTGGAACGGACACAGTCCCTTAAGATATTTCCCTTGCTTGGTCAAATGAACATAGCGACCGACCGTTTCGGCAATATCGTAGCGCCTCAGCACCTCGTCGATCGCCTCTTGCGGGATCATTCCGTTGTTCATTCTGGCTTCACCTTCTTATACGAGACCCGACCGCGAAACGGTTCGATTCGCGATTTGAACCGACGGCTTCGAACATTCGTTCTCCCGATCTGCAGGCGACAGCTTTTGATTCGATCCGATAGTATAATTCGCTAACGATTCGGATTCTCCTGCAAATCCCGAAGGAGAAATGTCAGTTTATGCCGAAATCGGTCGCGATCCTCGTCCGTAAACGAGCGAGGCCCTTTGGTGCGGGCGCCGCCGCGCCGCATCTTGGCCGACAGATGACGCTGCTCGAGCAGGCCGCCGATATCCGATTCGGAGATCTGCCGTCCTCTCGGCGTCAGCACCGCCGCGCCGCGCGCAAGACCGATCGCCGCCAAGCCGTAATCTCCGGTAACGAGCACGTCCGTCGGCTTCAAGGCGTTCGCGATGTACAAATCCGCGGCTTGATCGCTCGAATCCACCGTCACGACTTCTACCGAAGGCTCGCTGACGAGATGATGCGCATAGGAAGACACCAGCAGCGCCGTCGCGCCGCAGCTGCGCACCGTCTGGGCGATCTCCGCCTTGACCGGACAAGCGTCTCCATCCACCACAACCCGATTCCGAAACGGGATCATCCGACATCACCACATGATCTGGGCCAAAGTTTGCCGTAATATTATATACGCTAATCCGGTTCAAAATCCTGCCTGCGTCCCATTAAATTTTCAAATGATATACCTAATACCCGCCGCTGTCAAGACTTCGGCCACAAATATGTCGAATTTTTGTCAAATGTTCCCTTTAGTCCTACTCAACGAATAACCAGCCATTCCGCGTCGCGAATGGCTGGTTATGCTTAGACGGCGCGCGATTCCGGCCCGGTCGCCGGCCACGCCTCACTTTTGGAAATGTTCCAGGATGAGGCTTGCCGTTTCTTCGACGGCTTTGTTCGAGACGTCGATGATGACGCAGCCGATCTTCTTCATGATCCGATGCGCGAATTCCAGCTCCTGCTCGATTCGCGCGAGCGTGGCGTAGGAGGCGGAATCCGGCAATCCGAGCGCCTTCAGCCTCTCCTTCCGGATCGCGTTCAGCGCTTCCGTCCGAATGGTAAGGCCGATGACCTTCTTCGGATTCACCAGGAACAGCTCCCGCGGCGGCGTCAGTTCCGGAACGAGCGGAACGTTCGCGACCTTGAACGTCTTGTGCGCGAGGACCATGGACAACGGAGTCTTCGAAGTGCGGGACACGCCGGTCAGGACGATATCCGCCTTGCCGATGCCGGTGACATCCCGCGCATCGTCGTATCGGACGGCGAATTCGACGGCTTCGACTTTGCGGAAATAGCCGGCATCCAGAACGTGGTTCAAGCCGGGCTCATGCCGGGAAGGACGCCCGAATCTTCTCTCCATGTTCTCGATCAGCGGGCCGAGCAGGTCGATCGCGACGATGTTCTCGTTCGCGGCCCGCTCGACCATGTGATTCCGCAAATTCGGAATGACGAGGGTAAACAACAGGATGCCGCTATCCTTGGCCGCCATGGCCAGAACCGCATCGATCGCTTCGCAGGATTGAATGAAGCCGATCCGGCGAATCTGCACCTGCAGCGGATGGAACTGGGCGGCCGCCGCGCGAACGGCCAGCTCGCCGGTATCGCCGGCGGAATCGGACACCACGTAAACGGTGACGCTCTCGGCGCTCATCCCGCGCACCTCCTATCGGATTAACCTACCCATTTGGAGAAATCGGCGAACGAACGAACGTCGTCCGCGATCAAGGCGAGCAGCGACAGCCGGTTGTTGCGGATCGCTTCGTCCTCGGCCATGACCATGACCGCTTCGAAGAAGGACGAGATCGGGCCGGTCATGGCCGCGAGCGCGCCGAGTCCGTCGGCCAGATTTGCTTCCGCGCAGGCGAGAACGTACTCGCCGTGCGCCTTCTGCCACGCTTCGTAAAGCGCTCCTTCCGCCGCGTTCTCGAACAGATCCGGAATCACTTGGCGGGACTCCCCGGCCTTCGCGGCCAGGTTCGCGACGCGGTTGAACGCTTCGACCGTCGGCCGGAACGCTTCCGAGCGTCCATCTTCCGCATGCCGCTGCAGGGCCTTCGCCCGAAGAATCGTCCGGCGAACGTCATCCGAGCCCGCGCTGAGAACGGCGTCCACGACGTCGTAGCGAATGTGCTGCTCCGTCAGCACGTTTTTCACGCGCAGCGAGAAGAACTCTCCCAGATCCTTCAGGATATCGAACGCTTCGCGCTTGAGCGGACGAGCTTCGGCATGCGCTTCGAGCGCCATCCGGAACAGCTCCGGAAGCGTCAAATCCAGCTCGTGGGCAAGCAGGGTAGCGACGATGCCCGCCGCTTGGCGGCGCAGCGCGTACGGGTCCTGAGAGCCAGTCGGCACGATGCCGATCGAGAAGCAGCCGACGATCGTGTCGATCTTGTCGGCGATGCCGACGATCGCTCCGACGAGCGAAGCCGGCGGCGTATCGCCCGCGTTGCGCGGCGAGTAATGCTCGTTGATCGCCTTGGCGACGGCTTGGCTCTCGCCGGCCTTCAGCGCGTAGTCCTCGCCCATGATTCCTTGAAGCTCGGGGAATTCGTAGACCATTTGGGTCACGAGGTCGAACTTGCACAGCTCCGCCGTCCGGCCGACGTCCGCCTGCGCGGAAGCGTCCGCGTTCAGCTTGCGGGCCAGCTTGCCGGACACCGCCGAGATCCGACGGACCTTGTCGGCCACCGTGCCGAGCTCCTCGTGGTAAACGATATTTTCCAGCTTCGCCAGGAAGTCCGGAAGGCGAACCTTCTGGTCTTCCTCGTAGAAGAACTTGGCGTCGGACAGACGGGCGCGAAGCACCTTCTCGTTGCCTCTCGCCACCACTTCGATGGAAGCCGAGTCTCCGTTGCGGACGGTAACGAAGTAAGGCTGAAGCTTGCCCGCCTTGTCCAGCACCGGGAAGTAGCGCTGATGCTCCCTCATCGACGTGATCAGCACTTCCTGCGGGATATGGAGGAACGAAGGATCGAAGGAGCCGGTCAGCACCGTCGGAGTCTCGACCAGGAATAGAACCTCTTCCAGCAGGTCGTCCTTCACCGCGATCGTCCAGCCGCGCGATTCCGCCAGCCGGTCGATGCCGTCCAGAATCTCCTTGCGCCGCTCCTCGATGTCCGCGATGACGCTTTGTTCGCGGAGCTTCTCCACATATTGCGACGGCTCGACGATTTTTGCGTCCGTCCCCAGGAAACGATGCCCCCGAGTCGTATCGCCCGCATGCACGCCGGTAATTTCAAACGGTACGACATCCGAGCCGAACAGAGCGACCAGCCAGCGGATCGGCCGAACGTAACGGAGCTCGTAGCCTCCCCAACGCATGTTCTTAGGGAAGGTCAGCGAGGTAATCAGCGCGGGAAGAGCTTCCGGAAGCAATCCCGCCGTCTCGACGCCGATGCTGGACTTGTTCGCGTAGACGTATTCGACGCCCGCGAGCTCCTTGAAGAACAGGTCTTCCGGCTCGACTCCCTGGCTTCTCGCGAAGCCGAGCGCCGCCTTCGTCCATTCCCCGTTCGCGTCCTTGGCGATCTTGCGCGCCGGTCCCTTCACTTCCTCGCTGACGTCGGCCTGCTTCTCCGCGAGGCCGATCACGAGAACCGCAAGGCGGCGAGGCGTCGCATAGGCTTTGACTTCTTCATAGGCGAGGCGGCTTCCTTCCAGCCACTTCTCCGTTTTATCCTTCAGCTGGTCGATGGCTCCGCGCACGAAGCGGGCAGGCACTTCTTCCAAGCCGATCTCGAGCAATAGATCCTTAGCCATGTTGCTCCTCTCCTTTCTTCAGCAGCGGGAATCCGAGGCGTTCGCGCTCCTGCAGGAACGTCGCCGCCACCGAGCGGGCGAGGTTGCGCACGCGGCCGATATAGCCCGTCCGCTCCGTCACGCTGATCGCGCCGCGCGCGTCGAGCAGGTTGAACGCGTGCGAGCACTTGAGCACGTAATCGTACGCCGGGAACACGAGGTTCTCGTCCATCGCTCTCTTGGCTTCCGCCTCGTAGGTGGAGAACAGCTGGAACAGCATCGGCACGTCCGATACCTCGAACGTATATTTGGAATGCTCGTATTCCGGATGCTTGAAGACGTCGCCGTAGCTGACCCCTTCGACCCACTCCAGATCGAACACGTTTTCTTTATCTTGAATATAGGAAGCGAGACGCTCCATGCCGTACGTTATCTCTACCGCGACCGGATGGCAGTCGATGCCGCCGACCTGCTGGAAGTACGTGAACTGCGTCACCTCCATGCCGTCGAGCCAAACTTCCCACCCCAGGCCCCAGGCGCCCAGCGTCGGGGATTCCCAGTTGTCCTCGACGAACCGGATATCGTGATGCAGCGGATCGATGCCGAGACGGCGCAGGCTCTCCAGGTACAGCTCCTGGATGTTGTCCGGAGACGGCTTCATGATCACCTGGAATTGATGATGCTGGTAGAGACGGTTCGGATTCTCGCCGTAGCGTCCGTCGGCCGGACGGCGGGACGGCTCCACGTACGCGACGTTCCACGGCTCCGGTCCGATCGTTCGCAGGAAGGTCATCGGGTTCATCGTTCCGGCGCCCTTCTCGACGTCGTACGGCTGGACGACGATGCAGTTCTGTTCCGCCCAGAACTGCTGCAGCGTCAATGTCATTTGCTGAAAATTCATGTTCCCAATCGCTCCTTATCCCTCAAAACGGGCTGAATTGGCGGGCCTGCGAGAGAGGAAGCGACAAAAAGCTCCCGTCTCTACGTCTGCCCCTGCAGACGTAGGGACGGGAGCGTTGCGTTCCCGCGGTTCCACCCTACTTGGCAGCGTCGTTCCCCATTGCTCCGGCCAACCTCGATCCGAGGATGGGGCCAGATGGAATCCGAGCGCATGCCCGCTTTTTCACACCATAATGGATGCCTCTCCGGAGACGCCATTCGCCGATCCGTCGCGCCGGGCTTGCACCATCCCCCGACTCGCTGCAGCTGCCGACAGGCAACCGGCTACTTTCTCCTTCTTCGAGCGCCAATCCATTTGTAAAGTACATTGTAGCTCAAGCTGCCGGGACGTGTCAAACGAATTTCGTCGAATTACTCTCCCGCCTGCTCCTTGATCGTCACCTTGACCGGAGAATACTCCGCGATAACCGTCTGGCCGTGGACCGACACGCTTCCTTCCGGCGACAAATCCTTCTCGGTCATGATGCCGAGAGCGATCGTGAAGCGGTTGAACTTGATCGGAACGTTTTTCTCGCGGCGTACCTCTTCCCCGTTCACGTAGAAAACGACCTCGTCCTTCGCGCGGTTATAGACGATTTTGTAATCGTTGAATTCGCGGGCCTTGAAGTTCGTGTCTTCCTTAAAGACGCAGAAGTAGCGGGTTTTATCCGAAGGCGGCACCGCGACGCCCGGGAACGGAAGCACCGCGTAAACCGAAGCGTACTTATCGTCGCCGGCGAAGAAGTCGAGCGCGGCCCCCGTCGTGAAGTCGAGCAGGTTCAGCGAGACGTACCCGTCGTACAGGTCGCCGGGCGCGGTGCCTTGCGTGCGGCAGCGAAGCTGGAACTCGAAGGTCAGCTCGCCCCGCTCGGGCGCTTCCACCTCTTCGACCGAGTAGTACATGTGCTTGGCGTTGTCGAGGATTTGAATGCGATCGTGGCCGCGGCTCAGCGGAGCACGCACGTACAGCATCCCGTTACGAACGATAACGGTGGCGTCCGGCTCCCGATATTCCCAGAACGAGCCGTCCGGAAGCTTGAAGCCGCCCATTTTCCACACTTTGCCTTCGTCCAGAATCGTATGGAAATCTCCGTAAATCTTCTCCATGACCTTCATCTCCAGTTGTATAGATTGGGAGCTTTAAAGGATGAGCCCCTGAATGACGAGCGATAAAATCAGAATGATTCCGAATTGCGACGTCATCTTGACCGATGCGCCCATCAGCGGCGCGTAGGCGACGGAGGAGTTCTTTTCCTTCAGCTTGCCGTACGCGGAATACAACGGAATCGCGGTCAGCAGGGCGATCAGCGCGTAGATCGGAACGACGCCCGTCGCCGCGCACGCAAGGTGGCTAAGCACGGCAAGCAGCAGCAAGGCCCGCGAGAAGCGAAGCGCCCTCTTCTCCCCCCAGACGACGACCAATGTTCTCTTGCCCGCCTGACGATCCGCCTGCCAATGCAAGAAGTGGTGGTTGAACAGGATAAGCGTCGTCAGCAGTCCGATCGGCAGGGACAGCAGCAGAGCCCGGTAATCGAGATGGGACGTCTGCACGTAATACGACCCGGCAACGGGCAGGACGCCGAACGAGAGCAGAATCGCGATCTCGCTGTAGCCTTTGCCCAGATAGCCGAACCGAATCGGAGGAGCGACGTAGAAATAAGCGATCAAGCCGCCGAGCGCTCCGAAAACGAATGCCCACCATCCGCTGATAAAGCTAAGGATAATGCCGCTTAAAGCCGCGATTCCGAACAGGATCCACGTCACGAACGCGAACTTCTTCGCGCTCCAGATCCCCTTGGTCAGGAAGCCGGAATTCGTCGAGATCGCGTCCTGCATCTCATGCGCTTCCTTGTCGGTGCCGTTCTTGTAGTCCCACAGGTCGTTGATCATGTTGGAAAAAAGATGCGCGGAACCCGAACCGAGGAGCGTGAGCAGCAGCAGCCACAGGTTGAAGTCGCCGTCCCAAACGTAAGCGCCCAAGGCGCCGAGAGCGACGGGAATGAGCATCACGGGAATGACCTTGAAGCGCGACGCTTTGCGGAATTCGAGCCATTTCTCTTTAAGCTTGTCCATCGTTCGACCCCTTTCCATGGCCAAAGCAAAGCTTCTTCACCGCCCGTGGGACAGGGAAGAAGCTTTGCGATCGTTTGCCGTATACAAATAAGTGCCGTACTCAGAATAACATACTTTAGCGCCGATTATGTACTGGATATGTTGCGAAACGTTGAATCATTCTGACTGCTCTTCCTGTCCGCCGGGAGGCGATCGCCGAACGGGAAGCGGCAGCTCGTCCAGCTTCTCCCATTGGTCCAGAAAATGAACCGATTTGAGCTTCATCCCGAGGTGGTGATCCATCCAGCGCCTCATCGCCGTCTTAAGCTGCGCCTTGATCGCGGGTTTCACGTCGATCTGCCCGAGCTGCCTGAGATCGATCCTCGAGAAGATCCGAAGCAGCTTCCAGGTTTGCGGCGCCAGCTCGAGGGCGCCCGGGTCCTGATGCCGGCACCGCTCGCATATCGCGCCGCCCAGATGGGCGCTGAACCGGAAGCCGCCTTCCGTTCGCCCGCACGCCGCGCACTCGTCCAGCATCGGGGCATAGCCTACCGCATGGACGACCTTCATCTCGAAGATTCGGATGACGATGGCGGGGTCCTTCCCTTCGGCCAGCGCCGTCAGGCACGCTTTGAACTGGTGGAACAGGTACCCGCTGGCATCCTCCTCGCCGACCACCCGGTCGCACATCTCGGCGGCATAAGCGGCATAGGCGGATCGGTCCAGATTCTCCCTGAGCTCGCGGTACGATTCGAGAATCTCCCCGGCGTTCAAGGAGCCCAGATTGCCGGACTTATAAAATGAAAAATCGCCGTACGTAAACAGCTGAGCTAAGGAAGCGTATCGGCTCTTGGGCTTGCGAGCCCCCTTGACCACGATTCCTTGCTTGCCGTGCGACGGCGTGAATATCGTGATGATCTTATTGCCTTCCCCGTAATCCGTACCGCGAATTACGATCCCTTCCATGCGATACAGCATCGGCCTCTCCTCCGCCACCCCCGCCTCGCCGCTCTAAGCGCCGGCGGGACTTATCGAGACGGCTCCGCCTTACGGCGAAGCCGGTTCGCCTTCGGGCTCGCCCAAGGCTGTTTCGGGCGCCGATTCCGGCCCTTGGCCGACGGCCCCCAATTGGATCATTTCCTTATACAGCAAGTAGGCTTCGATATCGCCGGTCTGCGTAAACACGTGCCACGTGAAGTCCCGCACAATGCCTCATCCTCTCCGCCGGAAATGACTTGCCCCGTATTCCGTCGTTAGGATGCCACCGCCCGGGCTTCCGCATGCTTAACAACATTAGCCATCCATCAGCCATTCGGCAGAGAAGTCGCGCGGGGGAGCCCGCTGCGCCCCGTCAGTCGTGCCGGAAACCGAGCGACTTCAGCACGCTCTCGCGGTTCCGCCAGTCTTCCTTCACCTTCACCCACAGCTCCAGGAAAATCTTCGAGCCGAGCAGACGTTCCATGTCCTCTCTGGCCAGCTTGCCGACCTGCTTGAGCATCGCGCCCTGCTTGCCGATGACGATGCCCTTCTGCGAAGGCCGTTCCACGTAGATGACGGCTCCGATATTCACGACGCCGTTATCTCCCTTGCCCATGCTCTCGATCTCGACGGCGATGGAATGGGGAATCTCCTCGCGGGTCAGCTGCAGAATCTTCTCGCGGATCAGCTCCGCGCAGACGAACTGCTCCGGATGGTCCGTGATTTGGTCGGCCGGGTAATACATCGGGCCCTCTTCCAGATAACGGCCGATCTGGTCCAGCAGCGTCGTGACGTTGTTGCCGAGAAGCGCCGATACCGGCACGATCTCCGCGAACGAGTGAAGCTTGGAGTACTTCTCGATGACCGGAAGCAGCTGCTCCGGATGCACCTTGTCGATCTTGTTGAGCACGAGGAAGACCGGCGTCTTGATTTTCTTAAGCTGCTCGATGATGTAACGGTCGCCGCCTCCGAGCTCCTCGGACACGTCGGTCAGGAACAGCACGGCATCGACTTCGCTGAGCGCTCCCTCGGCCGACTTGACCATATAATCGCCGAGCTTGGAGTTCGGTTTATGGATACCGGGCGTATCGAGGAAAACGATCTGCATCTCTTCCGTCGTATAAACGCCATGAATCTTGTTGCGCGTCGTTTGCGGCTTGTCGGACATGATCGCGATCTTCTGTCCGATCACTTGGTTCATCAGCGTGGACTTGCCGACGTTCGGCCTTCCCACGATAGCCACGAAGCCCGATTTGAATTTAGGTTTGTCTTTTTTGTCCGTCATGTCAGTCCTTCTTTCCGTATTCCACATCGCTCGGCCCGAACGCTCCCGGAAGCAGCTCCGCCACGGTCGTCACGCGGATGTCTCCTTGCAGGTTCCCCATCACGACCGGCATCTCCGGGGAGCACAGCTCCGAAATCACTTGCCGGCATACTCCGCAGGGAGTAATCGGCTGCGGCGTATCGCCGATGACCGCCATTACTTGGAAGGAACGCGCCGCGTGGCCGTCCGCGATCGCGCGGAACAGGGCGGTACGCTCCGCGCAGTTCGAGGGGGAGTATGCGGCATTCTCGACGTTGCAGCCGTAATGCACGCGCCCGTCGGCATCCAGAAGCGCCGCCCCTACCCTGAATTTGGAATAAGGGACGTAGGCTCTCTTCATCGCCTCGGCCGCTTGCTCCAGCAGCTTCTCTTGCGTCCAACCGCTCCAGCTCATTTTCTCCCATTCCTCCCCTTATCAATCTATTTGTTTTTTGAAGACGAGATCCCGCGCGATAATTATGTATAATTACTTCAATCCTGGCATCCCGGGGTCTTCCTTCAACCGAACAGCTTCTCCCACAACGGCGGTCCCAAAACGATCGACCCTACCGCAACGGCGTAAATCGAAGCAACGAGCACCGCTCCGGCAGCCGTATCCTTGGCGATTTTAGCCAATTCGCTTTCGCCGGGCGACGCCAGATCGACCGTTCTCTCGATCGCCGTATTCATCAGCTCCGTCACCCAAACCGCCGCAACGGCGGAGAGCAGCCAAAGCCACTCCTCCGATCGCAGCTTAAGAGCGACGGCCGCCAGGAGAACGACGACCGTCGCCGCGGCATGAACGCGCATATGGAACTCATGCTTCATCGTGTAGGCAATGCCTTCGATCGAATGGCGGAACGATTCCCGCTCATTCCGATTCCATTTACGTCTCCCGTTCAACGGGACAACCCCGCTTTCGACAAGACCGCTTCCTGCTTGGCGATCATCGTCTTCTCCTCTTCTTCGGTCATGTGGTCGTAGCCGAGCAGATGCAGGAAGCCGTGGACGAAGAGGAAGCCGAGCTCTCTATCCGCGCTATGCCCGTACTCCTCCGCTTGCTCGTGCATTCTCGGCACCGAGATCACGATGTCGCCGAGCATCTCGGCGAAAGGATCGAAGCCGTCCGCTTCCAACCCGTCGTCCCCGTCCAGCTCTTCCTCGACCGTCTCGTAGTCGTCGTCGTAGCGAATCTCCGGCTCGTCGGCGCCCGGTTCCCTCATCGGAAACGACAGGACGTCGGTCGGCTTGTCGAGCCCCCGATGCTCCCGGTTCAGCTCGCGGATGCCCTCGTCGTCGGTCAGGGTGAGCGAGACGACGCCCGCCTCCACCCCTTCGGACTCGCCGGCCAGCTTCAGCAGCCGCTCCAGCAATTCCTTCCAGCCGGCTTCCTTCGCTTCGTCGGAGCCTTCTCTCTCGTCATACCATTCCAAAGTTAAGGTCATTCCTGTTGCTCCTTTGCGTCTCCGCGTGATTTGAGCGATTTATCGTCCGGATACTCGATCCGCGAATGGAACATGCCGATCACCGTCTCCTTGAGCGTCTCCGCGATCTTATCCATCTCACGAATGGTCAAATCGCATTCATTGAATTGCTGATCGTCCAGCCGGTCCTTGATAATCTTCGCGATGATCGCCTCGACTTGATCCACCGTCGGGTGATCGAGCGAGCGGACGGCCGCCTCGACGCTGTCGGCGATGCCGACGATCGCCGCTTCCTTGGACTGGGCTTTCGGCCCCGGATAGCGGAAATCGTCCTCCGTCCATTGATTCTCCACTCCCTGGGCTTCCGCCTGCTTGACGGCCTTGTAGTAGAAAAATTTAAGGAAAGTCGTTCCGTGATGCTGCTCCGCGATATCGCGGATCGGCTTCGGAATCTTATGCTGCCGGAGCATCTCCGCCCCGTCTCTGGCGTGCGCGATGATGATCGAGGCGCTCACCTTCGGATCCAGCTTGTCGTGCGGATTCGCGCCGCCGTTCTGGTTCTCGATAAAATACGACGGCCGCTTGGTCTTGCCGACGTCGTGGTAGAAGGAGCCTACCCGGCAGAGCAAGCCGTTCGCGCCGACCGCCTCGGCCGCCGCCTCCGACAGGTTGCCGACCATCAGGCTGTGATGGTAGGTGCCTGGAGTCTCCGTTAGAAGCTTGCGGAGCAGGGGATGATTCGGATTCGACAGCTCCACCAGCTTAAGAGCCGAGAGAATGCCGAACGTAAGCTCGAAGAACGGCATCAATCCGATGACCAGAACGGCGGTAAACAGCCCGCTGACGAGCATGAAGCCGACCGTCTGCAGCATTTGTCCCTGTTCGACGTCGGACTGGACGAGCTGCAGGGCGACGACGGCGATGGACCCGAACAGGCTCGCCATGACGCCGGCCTTCAGGATCGAGGAGCGCTGGCTGGCGCGATGGATCGCCAACACGGACGCAAACGAGACGACGGCGGTAACGAAGCCGTATTGGAAGTCGAATACGGTCTCCTGCCCTACGTTCAGAATGATGCTGGAAAGGCAAGAGAACAATATCGCGCTCACGATGCCGAGATGCATGTCGAGCAGCAGCGTGACAAGCATGCTGCCCAGCGCTACCGGAGCCAAGAATGCGATATACGGCCATCTCTCGCTATGCGCCAGCGCGACGAGATGCATCAAAAGTAGATTCAGCGCGAATATCAGCAGCAGCATCAGCCACTGCACGTTGCTGCGCTTGCCCGTCGTCGGGGACGAAGAAGAAGCAAGCGCCGCCATGAACTCCCGATAGCCGACGAGAGCCGACACGAACAATAGGGACAATAGGAAGACGCCTAGCTGCGGAAGATAGTTTTTCTCCTCCTTCAGCAAGCCGAGACTGTCCAGACGGTCGTAAATATCCTGCGTGATGACCTCGCCCGCTTTGACGATCGGGTCGCCTTGCTTGATGACGACGGCCGGCGTATTCTGCTTCGCCTGGACCTTCGCCTCCTCGGTGGCGTCTTTGTCGTAGAACTTGTTCGGAGTAATGACGAAGCGCGCCAGCTCCTGCACGATCTCCCGCTCCGCCCTCTGCGACAAGGAGCTTGCGTTGACAAGCTCCGGTACGGTGATTCTGGCGGTCTCCGCGTCGGCGATCGATTCCCCGGACACCTTCCGCACGATCTCCCGGCTTACCGTCCGCATCTCGGAGATCTGCTCCGAAGTCAGCTTCGGCATCTTGTAGAAGGTCTCTTCCGGGATGCTGTATTGCTGCTCCTCGACGACTGATTTCATCTCCGCCAGCAAATTGGCGGAATAAGCCGTCGAATTGGAGTTCGACTGAATGAAGCTGCTGATATATTGGTCGAGTCTCTCCGGAATTTCCCTGCGGTAGATATCGACCTTGTCCTGAGTCGTGACCTGGTCGTCCTGGTTCAACTGGTCGATCCGGATCAAGATCTCGTCGATAAGCAGCTCGTTATGAAGGCCTACGTTGGAATAGACGGAATCGACCTTCTCCGCCGCCTTCTCCTGCGCTTCGAGCGTCGCCTTCTCGTCTACGATCTGGTGAGGCGCTTTGATCTCGTGCTCGCTTTTGCTGTTCAAGGCGATATCGTAGGTCTCGGGGACAAGGCGCGGAGCCAAGCTCACGTAAAAAAGCAGCACGAACAGAAGCAGCAAGATGATCCTTACTGCCCCGCTGTGCTTCCAGCCCCCCGCTTTAAAGGATGACGGCATGCCCGCCGGGCCGCTTCGTTTCCGATTCATCCGGCGTTCCTCTCCTTTACGCTTGTGATTCTTGATGATCCTCGTTGTAAGCGAGAATGATCTTCTGGACGAGCGGATGCCGAACGACATCTTGCTCCGAGAAGGTCACGATCCCGATATCCGGAATATTGCGCAGGATTCTCTGCGCTTCGATGAGTCCGGACTTCTTGCCCTTCGGCAAATCGATCTGCGTGACGTCTCCCGTTATGACCATGTGCGAGCCGAAGCCCAGCCGCGTCAGAAACATCTTCATCTGCTCGGGAGTCGTGTTCTGGGCCTCGTCGAGAATGACGAAGGAATCGTCCAACGTCCTGCCGCGCATGTAGGCGAGCGGAGCGATCTCGATCAGTCCGCGTTCCATCGCCTTCGCCACGCCGTCCGCGCCAAGCACGTCGTTAAGCGCGTCGTACAGCGGCCTTAAATACGGATCGACCTTCTCCTGAAGATCTCCCGGCAGGAAGCCCAGGTTCTCGCCCGCCTCGACGGCCGGACGGGTTAGCAGGATTCGCTTTACCTTGCCGGCCTTCAGCGAGGCGACCGCCGACACGACGGCCAAGTACGTCTTGCCCGTGCCGGCGGGGCCGATGCCGAACACGATGTCCTTCTTGCGGATCGTCGTCGCGTAATGGCGTTGTCCCAGCGTCTTGGGGCTTATCGGCTTGCCTTTGTAGGTCGTGGCGATCTCGCCGCTCCACAAGGACAGGAGCTCGTCCGCTTTCATCTCGCGCGCAAGCTCGTAAGCGTATCTGACATCCCGCTCCCCGAGCGGCAGACCCGTTCGGATGAGCTGAAGAAGGGTGTCGAACAATTGCTGGAGAGATCGGACCTCCGATTCGGGACCTTCGATCATGATCTCCGCTTCTCTAGAATGAATGAGCGATTCGGATTCCTCTTGAATAATCCGCAGGAACTTGTCCTGGGGACCGAATAGGGCCAGCCCTTCCGCCGCGTTGCGGAGTGGTATCGCGATGATTTGCTTGGTGTCCGACAAAAAGCCTCATTCCCCCTGCTCGACATTCATCTGTGGAACGTTATATTGGATTATGGGACGTTCGAGCGCGATGGATTGTTCCACCTCGAACAGAACATTTATCACCACTTTACCATTCTCCGTTTGTTCATGCAAAAGTTTTTCCGCCTTGATGACCGCCCCTTCGCCGCACTTCGCCAACAGTTCGAGCCTGGCTTGCGCCAAACCCGCGTTCTTCGCCTCTTCTTCCGACAAGCGGTCGCTCAAGACGACGACTTCCTTCTCCTTCTCGATTCCGCTTCCGAACGGCAGCGTCCAAGGTCCCAGCCTCAGCTTCTTGTAAGCCGCGCGGGTATCCGACATCGCGAAGGTCGGCCCCTTGTATCCGGTTACCTGGAGCGCTCTGTTGCCGATAAGCCAATATTTTCTCGTGATCTCTTCTCCCGTGTAAGCTTTGACTTCCCGCTCGAGGGGAGACTCGATCTTGAATTCGTACCAGACCAGCCCGCGCACCTCTCCTTTGGAGATAACGGCTTGCGTACGTTCGCCTTCGCCGACGATGCCCGATATGAGCACGTCGCCTTTGCGCACGCGGTCGTTCCTCGCGACCTTGGGACGGCCGCTCTCGGCGACGATCCGCGTGACGACCGCGTCCGCGCTTGCGACCAGATCGCGAGGCCCTTGAAGCTTGGTCTGCTCGGGGCGGCTCGATTCGATCACGGTTATGCCGAGCTTGGTGCCCTGCTTATCGATTCCGACCCAAGTCGCGTTCGGAAGCCGCTGGGCGATCCGATCGGCCAGCTCCGTCGTTTCTCCCAGGCGGAACGACCATTGGAACGGGCGAACCCCTTCCGCCCTGGCCGCGGCAAGGATTTGCTCCTCCGAGATGGTCGCCGTTCCTTCGGCTTCGACGTCCCAGACGAGCGTCGACATCAAGTATAAGGCGACCACGAAACCGAGCATTCCCGCGGCGAACGTTTTGCGCCGCGCAAGTCGCGCCATCTGAAAGGGCAGCCCGTGCCGTTCCAGAACGCGGCTTCGCCCCCGCACGGCCCGCAGCAGCGGCCTCAGTCGGAAATAATCGGGAATCGACACGTAGAAGATCAGCTTGCCTTCTCGCTCGAAGCTCAGGTCCCACAGCTCCACGCGCTGCTTGACCGCTTCGTTCAGGAATTGCTCCGCGTCCCCTTTGTACAGCTTGACCCTTACAAAGCCCTTCGCGTATTGAAACCAGCTGCCTTTCATCGCTCCCACATCCTTTTATCGAGATCGGGCCGGGAGGCTTGTCCGGTCATGGAAGGAAGCGAGACTTCCGCCTCTTGCCCGGAGGTCGTCTCCGCCCATGCCATTCGAATCGAACGGGCCGGCAAGCCTGTTCGCTTCCGGCGCCGATCTCCTCTGCCCGCTGGAATCTATCAAGCAAGTCGTCCGCCGTCAGGCCGCTCAGGGATTCTTCTTGCTTCCCGCGCTGAGCTTGACGCCGGTTATCGTCCCCTCTACGAAAACCTCTTCCGCTCCGATGTTGCGTATGACCAGCTCGTTCCCCGTGATCTCCAATTCCCCCTTCTCCATGGCTAGACGGAGGGATTCGGGGGAGAAATGAAGAACGCCCCGGTGATTCTCCACGGTCATCTGAATGCCGCCGATCATCGTGATCCGCGGCAGGTTCAGCACGACGTCCTGCGGTAAGTCGAGGATGCGCGCGGTCCAATTGCGCAGCTTGCGGACAACTCGCGGCATGACGCGCCTCCCTCCTTTACCTTACACCTTATGCGGCTTTATGCGGGATCATGCTCCGGCCTCGGCCTGCGCATGGCAAAAATGACCAATGGGGAACTACCCTTGGATCGAAGCGGCTTGCGTACCTTCAGGGGAGTCGAATAGAGGATTGGAAGGACGGTAGATTGGGAAAAAGGACTTATATAGACGAGTTAGTTTCGGCGGTTGGCGGAAAAGTTGGAGGAAAGTTACTCGTCACTTGGGTAACCACGACTCTACTGCGGGCGATCTTGCGGCGCTTGGCGCGTCGGTGATCGGCAATAGGTTCTATCGCAAATAAAACAGAGCTCCCAGTAGAAGCTCTGCTCGATAGTAAATATCCGCGAACCGGTCCCGCTTATGCCGGACTTCCAAATACAATTCCTGGCATGGCAGGGATACGATGCGATGCCAATTCTCACCGGTTATCGGCGAAATGGCTTGCGGGCGCGAGGAGGTCCGAGAATCTCGGACCAGACGATCGCCCGGGCCAAGTCTTCGCGCGATGGCTGCAGCCCGCCCGCAGACGGCGCGTAAACCGGGCTCGCGGACGAGGCCGCCGGGCGCTCCTCGGCGAACGGACTCGGGCCGTCAGCGCGGGCCTGCGACGCGTGAGCCGCAGCGAGCGCCGCAGGCACGGCCGGAGCCGGCTCCCCGTAGGCGGGCGCCTCGAACGGCGAAGCCGCGGGCCGTGGCGCCGGCTCATAAGCCGGCTCGGCCGTACGCGCGGGAGCCGGCGCGTCCTGCCGGCCCGGAAGCCCGCCGCGCGGCTCTTCGCGTTCCGGACGCGCCGCGGGCCGCCCCTGCGGCTTCGTCCCGGCCGGCGCTTCGCCCGGCCTCCGAGGACGCTGAGGAGGCCCCTGCGGGCGCTCCCGGCGCTGCCCTCCCCCTCCGAAGTCCGGCATGCGGTTCGGACGTTTGGCGTCGTCGGGGGATTTGCGGAAAAACATCGCGTAAATCAACCCGACGACCACGACCACGTAATAGATGTTGCCCAGGAGAAACTCGATTAGCCGCTCCATCCCGATCAACCTTCTCTGCCGTCACCGCGGCTAGGGTCGGACTTGCCGATTGAGCCTCTCATCTGGGTATCCGCTTCGATATTCTTCAAGTTCATGTAATCCATGACGCCCAGATTGCCGCCCTTAAGCGCTTCGGCCATGGCGAGCGGAACCTCCGACTCGGCCTCGACGACCTTCGCCCTCATCTCGACGACGCGGGCCTTCATCTCCTGCTCCTGGGCGACGGCCATCGCGCGGCGCTCTTCCGCCTTGGCTTGGGCGATGCGCTTGTCGGCTTCCGCCTGCTCGGTCTGGAGATTGGCGCCGATGTTCTTGCCGATGTCGACGTCCATGATATCGATGGACAGAATCTCGAACGCCGTTCCGGCGTCCAGCCCCTTGGCCAGCACGGTGCGGGAGATCAGATCCGGATTCTCGAGCACGTCCTTGTGGGAATCGGCCGAACCGTTCGTGCTGACGATGCCTTCGCCGACTCGGGCGATAATCGTCTCTTCGCCGGCGCCGCCGACGAGGCGGTCGATGTTGGCGCGAACCGTCACCCGCGCCTTGACCTTCACTTCGATGCCGTCCTTCGCCACGGCGGAGACGACCGGCGTCTCGATGACGCGCGGGTTGACGCTCATCTGCACCGCCTGCAGCACGTCGCGCCCCGCGAGATCGATCGCCGCCGCGCGTTCGAACTCAAGCGGAATGTTGGCGCGCTGCGCCGCGATCAGGGCGTTGACGACCCGGTCCACGTTGCCTCCGGCAAGGAAGTGGCTCTCCAGTTGGTTGATCGAGAGTCCCAATCCCGCCTTGGTCGCCTTGATCATCGGATTGACGATCCGCGACGGGGTAACGCGGCGCAGCCTCATCGCGACTAGCGTGATGATTCCGATCCGCACGCCGGACGCCAAGGCCGAGATCCAGAGCATAAACGGGAAGAAGCTCAGGAACACGCAGAGCACGATAAAAGCCAGGGCGATGATTACGAGAAGTTCGATATTCCAATCCATAGGATCCCTCCGATAGGTTCGTTCGTTTTTACGTCCATCTTAGCATACCGCGACCGGTTTACTCCGGCGATTCTTTTTTGACCAAGATTCTCGTCCCGTCCGTCTCCATAACCCGAATTCGCGTTCCGGGCTCGATATAATCTCCATAAGAGACGACGTCGATTCTCGTTCCGTCCACCTCCGCCGTGCCTGACGGCCGCAGCGGGGATACCGCCACTCCCGTCTTGCCGACCCAAATCTCGCGGCCCGCGTCGGGGATGAAGCCTTCGTCGCTCGTCAACCGCTCGCGAAGCACGAGCCGGTTCCAAATTCCTTTTCTGCGGAAAAGGTAGGAGACAACGGCAACGATGACGGCGGCGACCAGAACGGCGATTCCAAGCGACTGGAGCGCGTCCCCCGTGTCGTAAGCGGCCATCCCGATTCCCGCCGCGACGCCGGCCACGCCGAGAATGCCGAGGATTCCGAAGCTCGGAATAAACATCTCGAGCAGAAGGAACAGAAGACCCAGAACGAAGAGAACGATCGCTTCCGATCCGGCGAAGCCCGCCACGTACTGTCCGAAGAAATACAAGGCGAAGGCGACGATTCCCGTAATGCCGGGCGCCCCGAAGCCCGGAACGAACAGCTCGATGAAGATGCCCGCAAGCCCGACGATCATCAGCACCGTCGAGATAAAATCCGAGGTTAGCCAGCGGGACAGTTTCTCCGCGAAAGTCGGGTTCACGTTCACCGTCGTAAATTGATCCATGCCGGCCCACTCGGCCGCCTCTTGAACCGAACCGGCGATTTTATCCGCATAGCCGACCTGAAGCGCTTCGTTGGCCGTCAGCGAGATGATCTGCCCTTTCTCTTTGGTTCGGCCGATCTCTTTCATCTCGACAATCTGCTGGGGATCGACCATGCCGACCGCGATCGTACCGTTTCGTCCGTTCTTCTCCGCCGCCGACTTCATCTCGCTGGCCCAGAAGGACACCGTTTTCGGATTTTCGACCGCGTCGCCGTTGGAGTCGACGACCATCGCCGCTCCGATCGTCGAGCCCGGCGCCATCACGATTCGATCGGCATTCAGCGCCAGATAGGCTCCCGCCGAGGCCGCTTTCGCTTCCACGAACGCGACGGTCGGAACCTTCGCGGAAGAAATTCTTCTGCCGATCTCGTCGGCGCTGAGCAAGCTTCCTCCCGGCGTATCGATCCTAAGGATGAGCAGAGCGGCCTTCGCCTCTTCCGCTTCGGCGATCGCCCGATCCAGGAATGACGCCATCCCTCTCTCGATTGTCGAATGGACGGGAACGACGTAGACGGTGCCCGTGCCGTCATTCTCCGGCACGAGCTTCGACTCCGCCGTTGCCGCTCCTTCGGACGCGCTCGCCTCGCTTAATGCGAAAATCGGCAGCATAAGCAGCAGCAGCGGCAACAGCATAAACGCGAGCGCGAATGTTCGACTCCGTCCGCCAATCGCAGGCCTTATCTTCCTTAGCAATCGCACCCCTCCCTCTGCCTATGTATTTTTTTCCGACATTACAAAGGTATACGAACATTAGAGCGCCTTGGTTCCATACGATTTTCACAATTTGGACACATCCAAGACATGGAAAAAGCACTTCCTATCGCTAGGAAGTGCTTCGTTTGTTTGCGAGAAATCACTGCAGAAATTGTTGGACGAGCTGATTGATAAGCTTGCCGTCGGCGCGTCCTTTCACCTTCGGCATCAATGCTCCCATCAACTTCCCCATATCCGCCTTGGAAGAAGCACCGGTCTCTTGAATGGTCTGCATAACAATAGCTTTGATTTCTTCTTCGGTCAGCTGTTGAGGAAGATATTGAGCGATAATGTCAATTTCTGCGGCTAAGTCGGTAGCCAAATCATCACGGCCGGCCTTCTGAAATTCCTGGAGGGAATCTTTGCGTTGTTTGACTTCGCGGCTCAATATGTCGAGCACTTCGCTATCTTCAAGCGGGCGGCGCAAATCGATTTCTTGATTCTTGACCGCCGCACGAACCATTCGAATCGTGGAGAGCTTGAATTTATCCTGCGCTCTCATCGCCAGCTTCATGTCTTCGTTCAAACGTTCCGCGAGACTCATGATGCGGATTCCTCCTAGAACTTGCGTTTACGTGCGGCTTCGGACTTCTTCTTCCGCTTAACGCTTGGTTTCTCGTAGTGCTTGCGTTTTTTCAGTTCCGCGAGAACGCCATCTTTGGCGATTGAACGCTTGAAGCGGCGGAGTGCAGCGTCGAGTGTTTCATTTTTACGAACTTTTGTTTCGGACACCAGTTATCCCTCCCTCCGGAACAGACCACAACACACGGTTATCAAACTTCATTATAGGTGATGAAAAGTAGAGGTGTCAACTTTCGCCCATTTCGTTTTTATTTCCTTTTGGCCTGGAACGATTCGAGCCGATCGTCGGGTCACGCGTTCAGGGCGCCCAGCTTCTCGCCGCCGAGTACGTGGACGTGAATGTGGAAGACGACTTGCCCGCTGTCCTTGCCGATGTTGTTGATCAAACGGTAGCCGCTGTCGGCCAGTCCCGCGTCGTGCGCCACCTTCTTGGCCGCCAGCAGCACGCGTCCGAGAAGCTCCGCATCCTCCGGTTCCGCCTCGTTCATCGAGGGGATGTGCTTCTTCGGAATGACGAGAAGGTGAACGGGAGCTTGAGGCTGAATGTCTTCGAAAGCATACACGAATTCATCTTCGTAAACCTTGCGGGAAGGAATCGATCCTTCGATAATTTTGCAGAAAAGGCAATCCACGCTTCTAACCTCCATCTGTGTTCCATCGTTTGCCCTCATCATATCGCAATCGGGTGCCGCTCGTCCAACGGACGGGGCTGCGGCTTCGGCGGGAATTCCGGATTATCCCTTCGAGGGAAGAGATTCCGCAAGCTCACGAATCCGAAGCGCCGCGTCCGCCGCCGGCTTCGTCCAATCGACGCCGGCCGCCATCTGCCGGTAGCGGTCTCCCTCCGCCGGAACCGTGTATTGGCCCAAGATTCCGGCAAGCTCTTCTCCGCCTGCCCGCAGCTTGGCCAACGCCGCTTGCTCCTCATCGGTTGCGGGGCCTTCATGAAGACCGATTTGCTGCGCGGCGGCGCGGATTTTCTCCAAATCCGCCAAGATCGACTGCTTGGCCGCCTCTTCGTCATTTTCCGGATTGACGGCTTTTCGCGACAGCACTTCCGCGCATCCCTCTTCCAACGGAGCAAGCTGCCCCAGCTGCGCCGCGGCCGGAAGCCTGTCCGCCGCCGTATCCGCCGTGGCTAGCGATTCGGTTCCGCCCTGCAGCGCGGCCGCATAGGCTTGGCACTGCTCGTATTGCTCGGCCAGCCGAATGCCGCGGTCGGTCGATGAAGCTTGATCGTTTAAAAGCACCTTGGAGAACAGCAGAACGATCAAAATCGCCATCGCTGTCATCGCGATAAGAAGAATCGGAACTGCGAGTTTTCTCTTGCCTGACATGGGGTTCTCCTTCCGAGCCGGCTTGCGCGCGGCTTGGTTCATCTACTAGTAAGGATTATAGCGCTTCAAGGTACGTTCGGCTAGCCGGACGGCGCCCGTCCGCGATCGCTTACAGCAATCGCACGCATTCGCCTCCGTCCACGAAGACGACGTAGCCTTCTTTGACCGGCCGGCCGAGAATCGCCGCGATCGCTTCCGCGTAACGCTCGATCTGGAACCGATGCTTCTCCGCCGCTTCCTCCCATGCCCCGTTCCAAACGTTGTCCGTCTTGTAGTCGATCAGAACGAGTCCGTCCTCCTCCGGGAACAGGCAGTCGATGACGCCTTGGATCAGCACGGTATCCTCCTCGATTCCGCTCCCTGCCGCCGGATAGGCGGACGGAGCCGGCAGCCCGTAGCTGAACGGCACTTCTCTCCACAGCTTGCCGGCCCGGCACATCCGCTCGTACAGCGGCGTCCGGCAGAAGGCGGCGATCATCGAGGGATCGACGGCCCGGCGCTGCTCGTCCGTTACGATCCGCCTCTCGATCAGAAGCTCAAGAAGCCGTTCGATGTCCGAAGCGTCCGTTCCGGGCTTCAGCGGCAGATGCTGAAGGACAAGGTGGACGACGGAACCGCGTTCGGCGGGCGTCAAGGAACGGTTGCCAAGGAACTTCGGCCTTCGCAGGCGATAAGTCAGCGACACTGCCGGCAGGTCTTCTCCCGCGTTCAGGCGCAGCTCCTCGCTCTCGTCCTGCTCGGATAAGCTTTGCTCCGCAGCTTCCGCTGCCGAGCCGGGTCTGTCGTACTCGAGCAATTGACGCTTCAGCGCCGTGATCGAGGTCTTCGCCGCGAGCTGCGTCGCTTCGCGATGCGGGTCGACCCACGACAGCGCCTCGTAGGCTCTCTCTCCCGCCTCCGAGGCCGGAACCGGAACGGGCTTCAGCTCCAGGACGAGATTCCAGGCCGATTGCTCCCCGGTGTCCGGCGTCGGCGGAGGTTCCGGCGCGCGCATGTAGGCGGCCGCCGGAACGACCCGGCAATGCCACCCGGTCGGCCCCGCCGTTTCTCCGTCCTCTCCTCTATCGTCGCCGGGCAGCTTCCAGGAACGGGCGGCGAGCGTAGCGGCCGGACCGACCCAGTCCAAGTACCGGTTGGCGGAGGCGACCGCATAGTCGGGCAGCCCGTTCTCCGAAGAGTTGGCAAGCTCCCGCCAGCGATTCAATTCTTTGTCCGCGTCCTTCGTCGTTCCGATCAGGATCAGCTTCTCCTTCGGACGTGTAAGCGCCACGTACAGAACCCGCATCTCCTCCGCGAGCATCTCGGCCTTCAGCCTGCGGCGTATGGCCAGCTGCGGGAACGTCGGATACGCGACGCGCGTCTCGGCTTCCACCCGCTTCGGGCCGAAGCCGAGCTTCTTATGCTTCAAGAATAGGCCGTTCAGATCCTGCTTGTTGAACGAGCGGCCCAAGCCCGCGACGAACACGACCGGGAATTCCAGCCCTTTGCTCTTGTGGATCGAGACGATCCGGACCACGTCCTCCTGCTCGCCGAGGGCGCGGGCGGCGCCGAGATCGGCTCCGGTATCCCGCATTCGCCCCAGAAAGCGGAGGAATCGGAACAGCCCCCGCGAGCTCGAGCTCGTCTCGAATTGGCGTGCCCTGTCGATGAGGGCGCGAAGGTTCGCCTGGCGCTGGACGCCTCCGGGCAAACCGCCGACGAAGTCGTAGTAGCCCGTCTCCCGGTAAAGCAGCCAGAGCAGCTCCGCCAGCGCCTCTCTGCGGGCGAAGCTCCTCCAGCGGTCCACCGACGCAAGGAAGTCGGTTAGACGCTCGGCCAGCTCCGCCTCCGGCGATTCGGACGCCGCCGCTCGGACCGCTTCGTAGAACGTGCCCCGGCGATCCTGAATGCGAATCTTCGCCAGAAGCTCGGCGGACAGGCCGACGATCGGCGAGCGCAGCACTCCGGCGAGCGGAATGTCCTGGTCCGGGTTGTCGATTACTTGCAGCAAGGAGAGCATGACGTCCACTTCCGTAGCGGCGAAATAGCCGGTCGCGAGATCCGCGTACGCGGGGATGCCGGCCGCCTTCAGCTCGTCGAGCATGGCCGGCGACAGCGAAGTCGCCGCCCGCAGCAGGATGACGATATCCCGGTACGCGAGCGGGCGGTACAGCTTGTTCTTGCCGTCATAGACGGTGAACGGCTTCTCTCCCGAATGGCCCATCAGCCTCTTGATCTCGGAGGCGATGCAGCGGGCTTCGAGCTGAACGGTCTCCAGCTCTTCCTCCGGAATCCCCGCCTCCCGTTCCGGGTCCGCCGCGGCCCCTTCCGGCGCTTCCTCTTCCGAGGCTTCTCCGGCGCCGACCTGGCCGTGGGACTGCAGCAGGATCATCTCGACCGAATGCGGGGACCCGGGCGAGCCGTCCGTCTCCTCATCCGCCGGATATCCTTCGCCGTAAATCAGCTCGGCCCGGCGGTCGTAATCCATCTCCCCGACCTTCTCCCGCATGATGAGGCGGAAAACATGGTTGACCGCATCCACGACCCGCGTTCGGCTGCGGAAGTTGCGGGCGAGGTCGATCCGCAGCCCGCGGAGAGCGGGACGGATCCCGCCGGCCGCCGCTTCCTCCGAGTCCCCTTCACCCAGAACGACCGTCGCTGCCGCCCTTGCCCTCTCGGCCGAATCCGCCGCTTCCGGCGCCTCCAATGCCGCAGCCGACTCCGCCGACTCCACCGTCTCCGGCATCTCCGGCAGGACGGCGTGCAAGTCCTCCCGGCGCGGCGTCCATACGTCGTAATTCTTGTACTTCGCGAGGAACAATCCGGGTTCGGCCAAGCGGAAGCGGTAAATGCTCTGCTTCACGTCCCCTACCATAAAGACGTTGCCCGGCGATTCCTTGGCGATCAACGAGACGATCGCCTCCTGCACCTCGTTCGTGTCCTGATACTCGTCCAGAAGAATTTCCGCGAACCGTTCGCGATAGTCGAGCGCCGCCGCGGACGGGATCGTTCTCTCCGGAGACGAGGACTCGTCCCGAAGCACCCGCAAAGCGTAATGCTCCAGATCGCCGAAGTCGAGAAGCCCTTGCTCCCGCTTCGCTTCCTCGTAGCGTTCGCCGAAGGCGATGACGATCTCGGCGAGCTCCGCCATGTCCGGCGCGATGGCGTTCAGCTCCTCCGCATACTGCTCCGGCGTGCGGACGAACCATTCCTCCGCCAGCTTCGCGACGGTCTTCTTCGCTTCGTCGCGCAGCCCTTTGACCCGCTCCTGAAGCTCGGGATCGTAGCTTTCTCCGCGGCAAGGCTTCAGCCTGCCGAAGGAGATCGCCGCGAACGCCGCGTTCCAGCTCTCCCACGGCAAGCCTCGAACCGCCCGGAGAGCCCCGGCGACCGCATCCATGTCGCTCGCCAGCGTCTCCGCGTAAGGCGCGGGGCCCGCCGGACCGTCCGCGATCTCCCGGCCGCTCGCGAGCAGCGCCAACGCCCCCTCTAGCGCCTGTTCCACCGCTTGCCTCATGCTGGCCGCCCAAACGGACGATGCGAGCTCCTCCGCGCCGGAGACCCGGAAGCCGGCGGCCGTCTCCCTCAGCCACCACTCCGGCCAAGGATGGCTGCGCGCGAATTCGTGCAGCTCCAGCACGAGGCCGTGCAGGGGCTCGTCGCTTCGCTCGCCGCCGTACTGATCGGCCAGCCGGGCGAGCGGCCCGTTCTCCCCTTCGCTCTCGTATCGTTCCTCGAACAGCGCGTCGAGTGTATCCATCCGCAGCAGCTCGGCCTCCGTCTCGTTGGCGATCCGGAAGCCGGGATCGAGTCCGATAAGCGGCGCGTACTTCTCGATCACTTCCATGCAGAACGAGTGCAGCGTCGTGATCGAGGCGCGCGGAAGCAGCGCGAGCTGCCGGCGCAGATGCTCGGACTCGGGATCGCGGTCGAGCGCTTCTTCGAGCGCCAGCCGGATTCTCTCCTTCATCTCCGCGGCCGCCGCCTTGGTGAAAGTGGTGACGAGAAGGGAGTCCACGTCGAGAGGCCGCCGCTCGTCGGCGATCCGGGAGATGATTCTCTCGACGAGCACCGCCGTCTTGCCGGAGCCCGCCGCCGCCGCGACGAGAATGTTCGTGCCGCCGGCCGCGATCGCCGCCCATTGCTCGTCCGTCCAGCGGCTTCCCTCCGGCTTGTTGTACGTCGCCTCCAATCGGGCGTTCCTCATGTCCTTCCTCCTTCTTCCTCGGCCGCTCCGTTCCCTTCGAGCCACTGCCATGCCTGCTCCTTGCTGCCGGGCTTCGGCAGCTGGCGGAGAGAATTGCCCTCCATCTGGCCGTCGAATTGGCAGACCGGCCGGAATTCGCACATCTGGCACGGACTGCGCTTGTCAAGCCGATAGGGAGCGATCGAGACGTCCCCTTCGACGATCCGCTTGCCGATCGTCTTGATGCTTTTCCTCACCGATCTCCGCAGCACTCCCCACTGGCGTTCGTCCGCCACCTGGGAACGCGACGAGAAGGAGCCGTCCTTCTTGAATTCGACCGGCACGATCGTCGACTTGCCCCCGTCCGCGAGCGATTCGTCCATCAGCGTGACGGCGTCCCCGTCGGCGAGCACGAGCCCTTGCATGCGGAACTCCTTCCTCATCGCTTGATCGGCATCGCCCCGCGACAATCCGTTCAAGGTATGAATCAAAGGATTGTGCACGTGAAAATAAAGCACGCCCGCCGGGCTCGCCTGAAGCCCCAGCCAGCTCGGAGCGTGGGACACGACGACGTCCAGGTAGGTCAGCATCTGCAGGGATAGCCCGTAGGCGATCTCGTCCAGCTTCAGCTTGACCGCGCCGGACTTGTAGTCCATGATACGGAGCAGAACCCCGTCCTGGGACGGCGCCGCGTCGACCCGGTCGATTCGTCCCGCGATGTCCATCCAGCGGTCGTTGCCCAGGTCGAGGGAGAGCGGAGGCAGCGTTCCCGTCGGCCCGAAATCGACCTCGAGGCCGACCGGACGGAATGCCGACCATTTGGCCTGCTCTCCGAGCATGGCCGAAGCCCGGGAGACGATGTCCCTCAGCTTGCGCGCCATCGCTTGATGCCGGTGCGAGGACAGCAGGATCTGCGACTGGACCTTCGGCAGCAGCCGCTCCACGGCCGCGGCCGCTTCGCTTTGCCAACGGGCCATGTCCATGGCCGCCGGCCCTTCCGCGAACAGCCTCTCGGTCGTTTGCCGGAGCGCGGCGTGGAACAGCTGCCCGATGTCGGGCGCATCGATCCGATACAGCCTTCTCTCGCGCAGGCGCAGCCCATGCGAGGAGAAATGCCGGAACGGGCAGGAGACGAACCGCTCCATCCGCGAGACGCTCGCGAGCAGCCGGTCTCCGTAGAGCAGACGGCTTGTCTCCTTCGTCAGCGGCTCTTCGTCGTTCCGGTAAAGCAAGGAGGACAGGAGCTTCCCGAGCTTCGGGCGCCATTCTTCCCGCTCGCTCAGCCAGCGGTAGACCGACCACCAGCCCGGCGCAAGCTCCCCCCCTTGTCTCCAGTGGCGGAACGCGGAGACCAGGTAGGTGAGCGAGCGCCCCGGATAGACGGCGAACTCCAGCTGCTTGGAGTCCGGGTCGCCGGCAACGGGCTCGGCGGACAGCGAGCCTACCGGCAAGCCCGGGAACCTTTTTCTCAAATGCCGGATGATCTCCGAAGGGTGCAAGCTTTGGCCTTCCTCGTTCGCCATAGGATAACTGATCCAGAGATGGCGGGTAGGCGTCGTCAGCGTCCAGTACGCGAGGAATCTCTCGTCCAGCAGCCGGCGCTTGGCGCCCGGAGCCATTCGAACTCCCGAATCCCCGAGGCGTTCTCTCTCTTCTTCGGAGAGCAAGCCGTTCTCGCGGATCGTTTGCGGCATGACGCCGTCGTTCGCCCCGAGCAAGTAAAGCACGCAGATGCGATCGGAGCGGGTCCGCTCCGGGCTGCCGATCAGGACGCCGTCCAGCGCCGGAGGCACCGCCCCCAGCTTGAGCTGCTCCAGCCCCGCGTCCACCATTCCGACGAACAGCGGAAGATCCGGACGCTCTTCTCCCGTCATCTCGACGAGCTGATCGAGCAATTCCATGACGCCGTCCCACAGCGGCCGATGCATTCTCGCTTTGCCCGGCTGCCCGGCCGCTTCGTCCTGGGCGCTCCAGCGCTCGAGCCGGTCTGCCGCCTCCGTCTCTTCGAGCAGCTCGAATAGCGCGACGCACAGCTCCGTCACCGTGGCCGCTTTCTTCAGCTTCTGCTCCATTCGGCGCAAAGGAGCCAGCAGGGCGTCGCGAATCTTGATCAACCGCTCCATCTGCGTTTCTCCGCCGCCTTGCTCCTCGGCTTCCAGATCCGAGCCGCTTAGCGGCCGCCAGACCCGGTCGTCGTGCCATCTCCAGCCTTCGATGCCGGCGGACAGCACGTAATTCTCCAGCTTGTCCACGTCTTCGCGGGTTACGGCTTCTCCCGCCTGCCGGAGCAGATCGGTCTTCGCGCAGCGGAAGAGAGGATCGGACTTCCAGCCCGACAAGACGGTCTCGAGGGCGGAACGGACGAACTCGACGAGCGGATGGTGGGCGACCGCCGCCTTGCCGTCGAGGAAGTACGGAATCTCGTAATCGGAGAAAACCTGTCCGAGAAGGTCCGCGTAATCCTCGATATTGCGAACGAAAACCGCCATGTCCCGCCACCGGACTTCGCCCGCCCTTCTTCGGCGAAGCATATCCCTCGCGACCGCTTCCGCTTCCGCCCTTCGGTTCGCCGCCGCGTGAACCGACAGCGCCCCGTCCGGCTGCAGAAGCCTTCTATCTCCGTTCCATGCCAGGCGCTCGCCGTACGACAGCTCCAGATGGGCGAGAACCAGGCTGCCCGCGAACCTCGGAAGCACGGGCGGCTTCAGGACGAGCGGCGCCTCGATCGCGACGCCGGATTGTTCCGCCAGCTCGCATAGCCGGGCGGACGTCGTCGCCGTCGGGTGGAACAGCTCGAGCTCGCCCGGGCGCTCGCCCGCTTCGTAGGGGCGATCCAGGCACAGAGCCGCGGAGACGCGTTTCGTCCGGCGAAGGAGCGCCCCGACGACCTCGTACTCGGTCTCGGTGAAGCCGTGAAAGCCGTCCAGCCACACCTCGGCGCCTTCGAGAAGCGGCGCGTTCGCGGCTCCTTCCACCAGCCGGGCCAAAGCGTCCTCTCCGTCCATCCATTTGCCGGCCAGCTCCTTTTCCAATTCCCGATACAGCAGCGTCAAATCGTGGAGCTTGTCCTCCAGCAGAGGCGCTTCGTCCAGCGCGAAGCTCCCCTCCGCCCTCGTCGACTCCAGCAGCTTCCCGCTGTCGTTGCCGTATCTCTTCCACTCCGTGAACAGATCTCCCAGCTTGGAGACGAGCCCGCCGGCCGAGGCTCCCGAACGGAACAGCCTTAGCTCGGAGCGCCGCCGCTGCAAAGCCTTGTGGATCAGCATCGCCTTCCCGTTCTCGTTGATCGGTATATTCGCCAGCCCGCCCGTCTCCTGCATGACGCGAAAAGCCAGCCGGCGGAAACTAAGCACCTGCGCCCGCAGGAAGCCATGGAGTCCCTTCGTCGCCACCATGGCAGATTCCGCCTGGAACGTCGCCTGTTCGGGCACGATCAACAGGAGGGGAGGGCCGTCCGGGTTCTCCTTCAGCCGCTCGCGAATCTCGTCGAGACACGCCCTGGTCTTGCCGCTTCCGGAACGTCCCGTTATTAGCCGAAGCGTCATCTATTCCTCTACCTCCCGGTCTTGTCGGTCAACCTGATAGACTCTATTGTAACACAAGGAGACCATGCGCACACACGTTCGATTGCATCCGTCGGCTATTAGCCTCCGTTTAGAAAAAAACAAATCGACGGATGCCCCGGCACCCGTCGATTCACTAATTGTTAGCTTATATGTTTAAGAAATGTTCAGATACAGCTTCGTGCCGTCCGAGAACTTGAAGATCGCCGCATCGGACCACAATTCCACGTTCGTCACTTTTTTCCACTTCCGCCGGAATTCGAGGTCGAGCGTCATTTCCTTCATACGTTCCTGCAGCAGCCGCCTGCTCTCCAGACGTTTGGCTCTATTCAGCAACGGCACCGTGCGACTGCCGAAATGCAGAATGTCCGTCATCTTAATCCCCCTCATCGTCGTAACCGTATCTTAAGATTACAAGAGAGAGATTAAGAAAGTTACAGGTTTTGACACTAACATTTTCCTAACAATTGTCGACAGTTTGCTCTACAGCTGCTTCCGGGACCGAACCTCGAAAATGCCGAACTTCAAATAGTGCCCCTCTTCGACGCCGCCCAGCTGTGGGTGGTCCTTGCCGGCCCCGCGCCATTCGATGCACCGGAGCGTCTTGCCGGCGTCCGCAGCCGCATCGAGAAGCGTCTCCATGAACAAGTCCGGCCGGACGTGGTAGGAACAGCTCGCCGTCACGAGGTAGCCGCCTTCGTTGATCAGCTTCATCGCCTGAAGATTGATCTCCTTGTAGCCGCGGATCGCCCCCGGCACGGCTCGCTTGGTCTTGGCGAAGGCCGGAGGGTCCAGAATGACGACGTCCCAGGTGCGGGCCTCCCCCGACAGCTTCTTGGACGTGTCCGTTTTGCCTTCGCTGCGAGCCGCCCGCTCCTCCTTGCCGCTGACCTGCTGGCGCAAATACTCGAAAGCGTCCGCCGTCACGAATTCTACCCTGTCCGTAAAGCCGTTCAGCTCGGCGTTCCGCTTCGCCGTCTCGATCGCGTGCGCGGAAACGTCGAGGCAAGTGACCTTCTTCGCGCCGTATTTGCACGCATGAAGCGTGAAGCTGCCGGTGTGCGCGAAGCATTCGAGCACGGTCGCGCCGTCCCAATAGGGGAACGTGACCTCGTTGCCTTTCGAATTGACGGGGACGAGCTTAACGCCATCTTCCGTCTCCCGCTCCTCCAGCTTGATTCCGCTGCGCGCGCCCCAACCCTTCACGACCGGCGCGATGGCGGCGCGATTCTCCCGCTGATCGAAGAAGTAGCCGGTTTTCTGGCCGCCTTCGATGTCGACCTCCACTTTCAGGCCGTTCTCCTCGATGACGATATGCCGCGGGCAATCGCCGTAGAGGACGCCGGTGCGCTCCTCCAGCCCTTCCAGCGTGCGGACGCCGACGTCGCTGCGCTCGTAAACGCCCTTGGGCTTAAACGTATCGACAAGCGCCGGAAGCCAGCTATCCCGGGCGACGTCCATGCCGAGAGTCAGCACCTGAACGACCAGGACGTCCTCGAAGCGATCGACGACCAAGCCGGGGAGGAAGTCCGCTTCTCCGAAAACGACCCGGCAAGACCTCTCGGCGCCCACGAAACGCTCCCGGTAAGCGGCGCATTGCCGGAATTTGTCCCGGAACCAATCCTCGTCCATCGCCTGCAGCGGCTGATAGGAGACGATCCTGACGGTGATCTGGGAGGAAGGGTTCCAATATCCCGTCGCTAAATATTGGCCTTTGTGATTATGGATCTCGACGAGATCTCCCGGGACCGGTTCTCCCTCCGTACGTTCGATCTCATTGGCATAGATCCAAGGATGGCCCTGCTCCAGACGCGGACGCCGCGAACGGGCGAGCACGACTCGCGCCTTCGCGGGCGTCTGCGCGGAAGCCGGGTTAGAAGCTTGATCTCCTGATTGATTCGAGCTTGCCATGGCTAGCTCCACCTTTCCTATCATGACTTGTCCGTTCATCACATATATTACTGGGCAAGCAAAAACGTTATCGTCTATTGCACGCCTCTTTGACGCTCTCGGCGGAGAGGCAGTCGGTCATATCGACTATAGCAACCTTATTGTAACGCGTTTTCTCCCTTTTGGCAGAGAAATTCGCGAACCTGTTCGACGCAGAAAGGAGCTGGTCTTCCCGATGATCGCCAATATCGTGTTCGCTTCGACGTTCGGACTGGCTCTCCTGCTCTTCGGAATGAAGCTGATGGAAGCCGCTCTTCGCCAATGGGCGGGAAGCCGCCTGCCCGAGGTGCTTGGCCGGACGACCTCGACTCCGCTGAAGGGCTTCCTCACGGGCACGCTATCTTCCGCGACGCTCCAGAGCGGCACGGCCGTGACCGTCATTACCATCGGGCTCGTGAACGCGGGGCTGCTCCCGCTCGGCCAGACTCTAGGCATCATTCTCGGCACGAACGTCGGCACCTGCTTGACGACCGAGCTGATGAGCCTTCGCCTGCACGATTACGGCATTCCCGTGCTGCTCGTCGCCCTCGCCGCGTGGGGCTGGACGGCGCTGGCCGGCGAGATGCAGCTTCTCCCCCGGCTGCCCAAGAGATGGATCGGGCCGATGCGGTTCGGGGCCGCCGCGCTCGCCGGTTTCGGCCTGCTGCTGATCGGCTTCGCCGTGCTTCAATCCATCGGGCCCCAGCTCCTGCAGAGCAGCAGCTTTCTCGAGCTGACGTCCAAAGCGGAAGCCGAGCCGATCTGGGGCGTGCTGGGCGGAGCCGCGCTCACCGCGGCCGTTCATTCCAGCGCCGCCGTCATCGGCATGTCCATGGGCCTCGCGAACTCCGGTGCCCTCTCTCCCGAGACGGGGATCGCCATCGTGCTCGGCGCCAACGTCGGAACCTGCTTCACGGGCCTGCTCGCCTCGCTCGGAGGGGGCAAAGGCGGCCGCTTCGTCGCCCTCGCCCAGATCGCGCTGAACGTGTCCGGAGCCGCCCTGTTCTACCCGTTCATGAGCCAGCTGCTCGCCGCCGCTTCCGCGTTCGCCCCCGACGATCCGGCGGCGCAGATCGCTCACGGCCAGACGATCTTCAACATCGCCTGCTCCCTGCTCGTTCTTCCGTTCGCCCAGCTGATGTACCGCCGCGGAAGCAGCGGGGCCGGCAAGAGCAGCGGACTTCCGCCCGCCGCTTAAAGCGGCTCAGCAGCTCTCCGAGCCCATCGCCGAACCGGCGGCGCCGGCTGCGATCGCCACGCCCGAGCTGGTGCCGAGACGGCTCGCGCCCGCGAGCAGCAGCTGCCGCGCTTTGGCCGCGTCGCGGATGCCTCCCGACGCCTTGACGCCCATTCGGGAAGAGACGCTCGCCTTCATGAGCGCGATATCGTCCGCCGTCGCACCTCCCGGTCCGAACCCGGTCGACGTCTTCACGTAATCCGCGCCGGCCGCTTCCGCCAGTCGGCAAGCTTCGCGCTTCTGATCGGACGTCAGCATGCCCGTCTCGAGAATGACCTTCACGAGCGCTCCGCCCTGTACGGCCTGGACGACGGCGGAGATGTCCCTCTCTACCGAAGCGTAGTCCCCCTCCAGCAGCTTGCCGACGGACAGCGCCATATCGATCTCCGCGGCTCCGTCCTCGACCGCCGCAGCCGCCTCGAAAGCCTTCGCGCGGGTCGCGCCGGCGCCCAGCGGGAAGCCGACCACCCCGCATACCTTCACGTTCGTGCCGCTCAGCTGCTCGCGGCATTGGCGAACCCACCTGCCGTTCACGCAGACGCCATAGAAGCCGTACAGAAGCGCTTCCTCGCACAGCTTCCGGAAGTCCGCGGAGCTTGCTTCCGCTTTAAGCAGCGTATGATCGATGAACGGAGCGATCGGCGTTCCCGGCAGCCAGATCGGGAATCTGCCGGCCGCGTCCGGACGGGAATGGCCGAGCGTCGAGATGCCGAGCTTCTCCAACGCTTGCCGCAGCACCTCGTCGTTCGTGTCGTAGCCTTCCGCCAGCTGAAGCCTCCAGCTCTCCTCCGGGCTGAACCAATCCACTCCGGAGATCTCTTCCGTCTGGGCCCTATGCGAGCCCTCTCCCGCTTCGACCAAATAATAATGAACTTCTTTCTGAACGGTTACGCGCTCCGAGGACTCGTATTCGTAACGAATGACGGACAACGGGGCCACGATCGCGCCCCTGATTCCCGTCTCCTCCTCCACCTCGCGCAACGCCGCCTGCCGCTCGGTCTCCTCCGCCTCCAGCTTGCCTTTCGCCAGAGTGATTTTGCCGAACCGGTCACGAATCAGCTGGATCTCCAGCCTGCCGTCTCGATTGCGGTAGACGACCCCGCCTGCCGATATCTCTTTCACCCGGGCCTCTCCTCCGATAGGTAGACAGCAGAAAGATTTCATACCGTCGGAGCTTTCCTGCGAACGATCCGTCGTTATGAAATCTCTCGCTGACCTCATGGTCCTTCTACGCTTGCATGGCCATCGGCCGCACGTCGCTCAGCACGGCGATCAGCTCGCCCCGATTCTCGTTCGCTCCGCTCTCGGTCACCCGAACGAGGCAGCGCTTGCGATACATCGACTCGTCGCCTTCGAATTCGACGGACAGATAGTTGTCGGAATAACCCGCCAGCCGCACCTTGCCGTCTTCGCCCTTCGTCACCCGCTCCGGAATGACCTCCAGCTCTTCGCCGACCCAATGGCGGCTGTACTCGCCCTGAAGACGTTCCGACAGCTCGATGAGCCGATGGACGCGGGCATGCTTGACCTCTTCGTCCACCTGTTCGTCCATGCGGGACGCCGGCGTTCCGGTTCGCTTGGAATAAGGGAACACGTGCATCTCGGAGAAGCCGATCCGCTCCATGAACCGGTAGCCGTTCTCGTACTGCTCCTCGGTCTCTCCCGGGAAGCCGACGATCACGTCGGTCGTGATGGCGACGCCGGGCATCGCTTCCTTGATTCGGGCGATCTTCCCGGCGAATTCCTCCGTCGTGTACTTGCGGCGCATTCTCTTCAGGATCGCGTCGTCCCCGGCTTGCAGCGGGATGTGCAGATGGCGGCACATCTTCTTGGAGCCGTTCAGCACCCGGATCATCTCGTCGTCGATCTGGCTCGCTTCGATGGAGCTGATGCGGATTCTCTCGAGTCCTTCGATCTTGTCGAGATCCTCCAGCAGGTTCGCCAGCCGGTAGCCTTCCAGATCGTCCCCGTAGCCTCCGGTGTGGATGCCGGTCAGGACGATCTCCTGATAGCCCGCGGCGACGAGCTGTCTCGCTTGGGACAGCACGCTCTCGGGCGCCCGGCTGCGGGACAGCCCGCGGGACCAAGGAATGATGCAGAAGGTGCAGAAGTTGTTGCAGCCCTCTTGGATCTTAAGGAAAGCGCGCGTCCGGTCGGCGAACGCCGGAACGTCCAGCTCCTCGAACTCGCGGGTCTTCATGATGTTGCGCACCGCGTTGACCGGCTTGCGGTCCCGCTGGATGTCCGAGATAAACGACATCAGCTTGTCGCGATCCTGCGTTCCGACGACGAGGTCGACGCCCGGAATCGCCATGATCTCCGCCGGCGACGTCTGCGCGTAGCAGCCCGTCACCGCGATGACGGCGTCCGGATTGCGGCGAACGGCGCGGCGGATGATCTGCCGGCTCTTCTTGTCGCCCGTATTCGTGACCGTGCACGTGTTGATGACGTAGACATCGGCGGTCGTCGTCTCGAAGTCGACCTGCTCGTAGCCTTCTTTCTTGAACAGCTGCCACATGGCTTCCGTATCGTAGAAATTCACCTTGCAGCCCAATGTGTAAAATGCCACCGAAGGCATCGTTCTTCAACCTCCCAATTCCCCGGATTCGTAAGCGACGCAAGCCAGCGCCACGAGCGCGGCCGTCTCCGTGCGAAGAATTCGCCTTCCCAGGCCGACCGGGACGGCCCCCGCCCCTACGGCTTGCTCCACCTCAAGGGGATCGAAGCCGCCCTCGGGACCGACGACCAGCAGCACCCGCGGAGATCGTTCCGCGTCGCCCGCGAATCCTAGTCGAAACGAAGAGAGCGCGGTTCGAAGTCCCGTCCCGCGTCTTCCTTCTTCTTCATAGCATATCAATGTCAGGTCGTAACGAGTCATGCTCTCGACGAGCGACTTCCAGGAACAGACCGCGGCGATCTCGGGAACGAGTCCGCGATGGGCCTGCTCCGCCGCTTCCTTCGCGATTTTGCGCCATCGCTCGAGGCGCTTCGCCTCCTTGCGCTCGTCGTACTGAACGACGGTGCGCTTCGACAGGAACGGCCGGAAGGCGGCGGCTCCCGCTTCGGTTCCTTTCTGGATGACCGTCTCCAGCTTGTCGCCCTTCGGCAAGCTCTGGGCGACCGTCACCCGCCAGCTCATCTCGGCCAAGCTTGGCCTTCGCTCCACGACCGACGCCGCGATGCGCCCCGGTTCGATGGAGACGATCTTCGCGAGCGTCTCGCTTCCCGAACCGTCGCAGGCGATGAATTCCTCGCCCGCTCTAGCCCTCATAACCGTAGCCAGATGCCGGGCATCGTCGCCTTCCAGGACGACTTGATCGGGTCCGACCTGCTCGGGCCCGACAAAATAACGCTGCATGCCATCTATCCTCCCGAAGACCCGAAGGACTTCCTTTTTTCAACGTTTCGGAGAATCTATTTTACTCGATCCTTATCCGAAACGTCTACGCACGGCTTCTTCGGCGTTCTAGACGCCAACGAGATTCCGCTCTCATTCCGCGTTGACCAGCTCTATCTCCTCTTCCGTCAGAACCTCCACCCGTATAGGCTCGGGATAATGGAAGAATCCGCGTGATGGCCGAAGATCGCCCCCGTAATCTCATGCATGCCCTGCACGATCGGCAGAGCCAGAGAGAACAGCGGATCGATCGTCGCGTCCCGAAGCGGCGGTATAAACACGAGGAGAATAAAGACGAAGATGCCCCATTGCTCGTTCTGGGCCATCCGGATTCTCAGCTTCACGGAAACGAATTCCTCGACGATCCGGTAACCGTCCAGCGGAGGCAAGGGAATCAGGTTGAACAGGAACAAAATAACGTTGATATGAAGCCAGTAAGCCATGAACATGCCTACGTTCTCCCGCACCGCCGCCGACGGATCGTTAAGCACGCCCAGGTTGACGAGAAGATACATGATCGCCAACCCGACGAAAGCGAGCAGGAGATTGCTGATCGGCCCCGCCGCGGTGACGAGAACGCTCATCAGCCGCGGATGCTTGAATCGGCCCCGGCGGACCGGGACGGGCTTCGCCCACCCGAATCCGGCGATCAGCAGAAAAATCACGCCGAGCCAGTCGATATGGGCCGCCGGGTTCAGCGTGACTCTGCCTTGCTCGTAAGCGGTCGAATCCCCGAACTTCCATGCGGTCCAGGCATGCGCGAATTCGTGTATCGTAAAAGCAACCAGCATCGTCACGACGACGAAGGGCATGTGCTCTAAGGGATACGCGAAAAAGTTCATTCGTCCTCCCCTTTCGGCTTGCCGGATACGAACGCGATCCAATCGTCCTGGCGAACGCGGTCGATGATCTCGAAGCCCGCGGCCTGCAAGGCGGAAGCCACGTCATCTTCTTTATTCTTGTAAATGCCGCTGGCGATATAAATGCCGCCCGGCTTCAGCACGTCGTATACGTCGCCGATGAAGAGTAGGATGATCTCCGCCAGGATGTTCGCGACGACGAGATCGACCGGAGGACGCACGCTGCTGACCTCTCCCGGCTGCCGCCCGCTGTCTTGAAGGACGCCAAGCAGATCGCTCAGCCGGATTTCGATCCGGTCCTCCAGTCCGTTCAGCTTGACGTTCTCCGTCGCGCTGGACACCGCGACCGGATCCAGATCGAGCGCCAGCACCCGGTTCGCGCCCAGCTTGATCGCCCCGATCGCCAGAATTCCGGAGCCCGTGCCGACGTCGATCACGTTGTCTCCTTCGTTGATCGCCCCCTCCAGCGTGCGCAGGCAAAGAGCCGTCGTCGGATGGGTCCCCGTTCCGAAGGCCATGCCGGGGTCCAGCTCGATAATGAGCTCGTCCGGCTTCGCCTCGTACTCCTCCCAAGTCGGCTTGATGGTGAGACGCTCGGAGACGGCGATCGGCTTGAAATACTTTTTCCAAGCGTGCGCCCAATCCTCTTCGTCCACCTCGGCCCGGCTGATCTCGAAGTCGCCGGCATCGTAGCCGAACTCCGGAAGCCCCTTGAGCAGCTCGTTCATCTCGGCGGCGATGCCGTCCATATCGGCATCTTCCGAGAAGTACCCTTTGATGTAGGCGTAACCGGCGGGAATATCGTTCAGAGGCTTGTCGTACCATTGCCCCAGCGAAGTGTCCCTCGGCTTATCCGGAGACCAGGATTCCTCGATGGAGACTCCCCCGGCGCCCAATTCGGTCAAATAATGCGCAACCATCTCTTGGGACGGTTCCGTCGCAAACACGGTCAATTCGAACCAACGCAACTTATGTTCCTCCCCGCAAACTCTAAAAAGCGCTCGTCGCGCCCGTGATGTCCTTCATTATACACGCAACGTTTCCCCGGACGCAAAAAAACGCTTCGCCGCGAGCATAAAGGCTGCGACGAAGCGTCGTCTTCAGTGACATTGGCCTCCGACCGACTCGATGACCTTGCGAGCCATCTCCACCGCTTCGGCGGGAACGTCAACCGTCAGGTTGAAGTCCGGCTGCCCTAAGGCGGAGTCCGTTCCGAGCTCGGCAGCCGCCTCGGTCCGGGAAGCTCCGATCAGCGAAGCGGACAGCTCGCTCATGCTGGAATCCGCGGAAGCCTGCTTGGAGCCGAAGTCGGCGCCTCCCCCCGATCTCTCCATGCGGAAACGATTCGCTCTTAAGGCGACTAGCTTGCGAACCGCTTCCTCGGCCTGTTCCTGATGATGGAAGCTTGCCTGAAGGGATTGCATGTCCACTTGGCTAATCCCCCTCGTATTCGGCCGCCCGGGCGTCCGCCTCTCGGGCGCGCTGCTGCGCGATCCGGTCTTCTTCGTCCGCCAGCTCGCCGGAGAACTCGACGTCCTCCGCTTTCGCGGTGGGCAAGGAGCCGGCTTCGGCGTCGTAAGAGCTTAGGTTTTGTCCATTGCCGTTATCTGTCATTCCGATCAGCCTCCCTCGGTTCACGGCAGATAAAATCAATGCCGATGATTGCATTAGCTTGCTCCGAACCAGGGAGGCTCATTCATGGCAGGCTGTACGAACGAACGAAGCCGGACGGATCCGCGGGGAGGTTCGCTCCGGGATTCCGTCCGGCTTCCATGGTCAAGGCCGATCGCCTAGTCGCCTCGGAAGGCTTTTTTCATGCGTTCGAAAATCGATTCATGATGCTCGCTGCTCGCTTCCTCTCCGCTCTTGGCGGCGAATTGGCGGAGCAGCTCCTTCTGGTCGTCATTCAGCTGAGTAGGGGTGACGACCGTCACCTTGACGTGCTGATCGCCTTGGCCGTAGCCGCGCAGCTTCGGCACTCCCTTGCCCTTCAAGCGGAAGAACGTACCGGTCTGGGTACCGCCCGGAATCTTCAGCTTCACCTTCTCCGTCAGCGTCGGAATCTCGATCTCGTCGCCGAGAGCCGCTTGGGCGAACGTCAGCGGAACCTCGCAGTAGATGTCGTCTCCTTCGCGCTCGAAGAAGTCGTGCGACTTCACCCGGAGCACCAGGTACAAGTCGCCGTTAGGTCCTCCGCGCACGCCGGCTTCTCCTTCGCCGCTGACGCGCAGCTGCGAGCCGTCGTCCACGCCGGCCGGAATCTTCACGTGGATCTTCCGTTGGCGCTTCACTTGGCCGCTGCCGCTGCAAGTCGTGCAGCGCTCGCGGATGATCTTGCCGCGGCCGCCGCAGTTGGAGCACGCGCGGCGGTTGACGATCCGGCCGAACGGCGTGTTCTGCGCCACTTCCTGCTGGCCGGAGCCATGGCAGACGGAGCAGGTGTCGATCTTGGTGCCCGGCTTCGCGCCGTTGCCGTGACAAGTGTCGCACGTCTCGGTCCGCGGAATCGTAATGTCGGTCTCTTTGCCGAATACCGCTTCCTTGAATTCGATCGTCATCGTGTACTGCAGGTCGTTGCCGCGCTGCGGGGCGTTAGGATCCCTGCGGCCGCCGCCGCCTCCGAAGAACATGTCGAAGATGTCTCCGAAGCCGCCGCCGAAGTCCGCTCCGCCCGCGCCGCCGCCGAAGCCGGCCATCGGGTCTTCATGCCCGTACTGGTCGTAGCGCGCCCGCTTCTGATCGTCGCTTAGGACGTCGTACGCTTCCTTGACTTCCTTGAACTTCTCCTCCGCGTCCGCTTCCTTGTTGACGTCCGGATGGTATTTGCGCGCGAGACCGCGGTAGGACTTCTTGATTTCGTCCGCGGAGGCGTTTCGGCCTACGCCAAGCACCTCATAGTAATCTTTCTTGTCGGCCACTTCCCCACCTCCATCTTCATGAGGAAAGTCAAAGCGGGCTTCGCGGCCGGAGAGCGCCTATCGTTCACTGAACGGATTTCCCCCGATAGCCGGTCTATATCTCCTTCCGGCCGCCGGACCTCGCCCCTTCGTTCGGAACGGTTGCTTCGCGAATGCAAAGGGGCTCGATGGGCGGACATAAATATTCCAGGGAGATATAGACCTTAGAGGAAATTCAGAAAACGGCTGGACGACTCGGCTAACCGAAGCTGCTTTGACTTTCGTTAACTATTCGGAATCTTATTTCTTGTCTTCGTCCACGACTTCGTAGTCGGCGTCGACGACGTTGTCCTTCTTCGGAGCCGAGCCCGCATCGCCGGCGGCTTCCGCTCCCGGAGCTCCTTGAGCGGCTTGCGCTTGCTCGTAGAGCTTGACGGAGAGCTGCTGAACGACTTCCGTCAACGCTTCGGTCGCGGATTTGATCTCGTCGAGGTTCTCGCTCTCGAGCGCCTTCTTGAGGGTTTCCTTCGCCGCTTCCGCCTTGGAGATCTCGCCGGCGTCAACCTTGTCGCCGAGGTCCTTGATCGTCTTCTCTACCGTGTAGATCAACTGGTCGCCGGAGTTCTTCGCTTCGATCAGTTCGCGGCGCTTCGCGTCTTCGTCGGCATGAAGCTCGGCTTCCTTCTGCATGCGCTCGATCTCTTCCTTGCTGAGGCCGCTGGAGGAAGTGATCGTGATCTTCTGGCTCTTGCCCGTTCCCTTATCGAGAGCGGAGACGTTCACGATGCCGTTGGCGTCGAGGTCGAAAGAGACTTCGATTTGCGGAACGCCGCGAGGAGCCGGCGGGATGTCGCTCAGGATAAAGCGGCCGAGCGTCTTGTTGTCCTTCGCCATCGCGCGCTCGCCTTGCAGAACGTGGATCTCGACCTGCGTTTGGTTGTCGGCGAAGGTGGAGAACACCTGCGACTTGCTCGTCGGGATCGTCGTGTTGCGGTCGATCATCTTCGTCATGACGCCGCCTGCCGTCTCGATGCCGAGAGACAGCGGAGTAACGTCGAGAAGCACGACGTCCTTGACTTCGCCGGTCAATACGCCGGCTTGCACGGCTGCTCCCAGCGCGACCACTTCGTCCGGGTTAACGCCCTTGTGAGGCTCTTTGCCCGTCAGCTTCTTGATCGCTTCTTGAACGGCCGGAATACGGGTGGAACCGCCGACCAGGACGATCTTGTCGATCTCCGAAGCGGACAAGCCGGCATCGGACATCGCTTGGCGGGTCGGAGCCATCGTGCGCTCGACCAGGGAAGCCGTCAGCTCGTCGAACTTCGCGCGGGACAGGTTCAGCTCCAAGTGCTGGGGAACGCCGTCGACCATCGTGATGAACGGTAGGGAGATCGTCGTGCTGAGGACGCCGGACAGTTCTTTCTTCGCCTTCTCGGCAGCATCCTTCAAGCGCTGAACGGCCGCCTTGTCCTTGAGCAGGTCGACGCCGTGCTCTTTCTTGAACTCGGCGGACAGATATTCCATGATCGCTTGGTCGAAATCGTCGCCGCCGAGGTGGTTATCGCCGCTCGTCGCCTTAACTTCGAAGAAGCCGTCGCCAAGCTCCAGGATAGAGACGTCGAACGTGCCTCCGCCAAGGTCGAAGACAAGAATCGTTTGGTCTTCTTGCTTCTCGAGGCCGTAAGCAAGCGCGGCAGCCGTCGGCTCGTTGACGATACGCAGCACCTCGAGACCGGCGATGCTGCCCGCGTCTTTGGTCGCTTGGCGCTGGCTGTCGTTAAAGTACGCCGGAACCGTGATAACCGCTTGGGTAACCGGTTGGCCGAGATAAGCCTCGGCATCCGACTTCAGCTTCTGGAGAATCATCGCGGAGATTTCTTGCGGCGTATAATCCTTGCCGTCGATCGTCTCCTTGTGGTTCGTTCCCATGTGGCGCTTGATCGAGATGATCGTGCGGTCCGGGTTCGTGATGGCCTGGCGCTTCGCCGTTTCGCCGATCGTGCGCTCGCCGTCCTTCTTGAAGCCTACGACCGAAGGGGTCGTGCGATTGCCTTCCGGATTCGGAATAACGACGGCTTCGCCGCCCTCCATTACCGCTACGCATGAGTTCGTCGTTCCCAAGTCGATACCAATTACCTTACTCATTATAAACAGCTCCTTCTCGCTAGGTTAACGTTGTTCTATCGTTACCCGCTGACTTTGACCATCGCGGGGCGAATGACTTTATCTTTAAGAATGTACCCGGCCTGCACGACCTCGACGACCGTGCCTTCTTCGTATTCGTCCGATTCCACTTGCATGATCGCTTGATGGAATTCGGGGTCGAACGGCTGGCCGACAGCCTCCATCTCCTTAAGCCCCTCGCCTTCCAGCACTTGCCACAGCTGACGGTAGATCATGTCCACGCCCTTAGCGAAGGACTGGACGTCGGCGGACTCGCCGCCTGTCGCCAGTGCCCGGCCGAAATTATCGACGACCGGAAGCAAGCTGCCGATAAGCTTAATCGATGCGTATTGGGCGAGCTCTTCCTTCTCTTTAAGCGTACGGCGGCGATAGTTATCGAAATCCGCCTGGGCTCGCAAAAACCGCCCGTTCGCTTCCTCCGCCTGCTTGCGGAGCTCCTCAAGGCGAGGATCTTCCTGAATGGCGTCCTCCGCCTCGATCTCGTTGTTCGAATCCGCCCGCTCCTCCGTCGTCTCTTGAACGGCTTCCTCGGAAGCGGCGTTGCGCTCTTGTTCCATCTCTTCGTGCTCCTTCATTTCTGGACTGCTCACGCAGGGATCACCTCCTTACCGTACCACTCGACTAATCGGGATATACCCTTTTACTTGTGCTGCTTGGCGTACCACGACGACATATCCTTGGACAAATAGTCAAGCAAGCTCAGTACCTTCACGTAATCCATACGGGTAGGACCCAGTATGCCGATCGATCCGAGGGATTGTCCTTCAAAGGAAAAAGTGGCCGTAATCAAGCTGCACTGATTGATCGCTTCCATCGCATTCTCCGTGCCTATTCTAACCTGAATGCCTTCCGGAACGGAATGGAAAAGCCGCAGAAGCTTCGGCGTCTCGTCAAGCATATCCAGAATATCCTTGACCTTGCCCAAATCCTTGAATTCCGGCTGGGTCAGAATATTGGTGGTTCCGCTGAGATAGACCTTGGGCTCCGTCTTCTCGGCCAGAGTCGTCTCCAGCACGTCGAGAATCTGCTCGCAGCTATCGACGATCCGGCTGAGCTCCTTGCCGATCTCGCTGTGGAGCACCGACTTCACCTTGATGAACGGAATTCCGCTCAATTTATGATTGAGCAGATTCACGATCTTCTGGATGTCGTCCATGCCGATTCCTTCCGGTATGCTCACGGTGCGATGCTCCACGTGCCCCGTGCTCGTCACGATGATCGCGACGGCGGACGATTCGTTGATCGGAACGAGCTGAAAATGCTTCAGCGTCGCCTGGAACGTCTCCGGGCCAAGCACGATCGAGGTGTAGTTCGTCAGCTGCGACAGAATCGTCGCGGCGTGGCCGATGACTTCTTCCCATAGGATCATCTTCTCGGCAAAAAAGCCCCGGATCTTCCGCATGTCCTGCTCGCCGATTCCGCCTACTTGAATGAGGTGGTCGACGTAATAGCGGTAGCCTTTAATGGAGGGAACGCGCCCGGCGGACGTGTGAGGCTGCTCCAGCAGGCCCAGCTCCTCCAGATCGGCCATCTCGTTCCGAATCGTAGCCGGACTGAAGGCTACGTCCGATCGTTTCGATATGCTGCGAGAACCGACCGGCTCAGCAGAACGGATATAGTCGTCGACTATGGCATTAAGGATCATTCTCTGACGTTCGCTTAGCACTCCGCGTCCCCTCCCTGTTTTGTCGTTAGCACTCAATGTGGTTGAGTGCTAATCACTACTACAAAAATACCAAACCGTTCCGGTCGTTGTCAAGAACGTTCCGTACGGTTTGGCGCCTGCTTGCAATGGTTATGCGTATGAATGCCGATCAGGATGGAACGGATTCGTTCAGCACGCGGACGACGGCGATCTCGTCGCAGGCATGCCGCTTGCTGCAGTGAACGCAGTCGGTCCATACCTTCTCAGGGAAAATCTCCTTGTCGACGACCTTGAATCCGTTCTTAAGGAAGAAGTCGACCGCATACGTAAGCGCCATGACCTTCGGAGTCTTCATCGCGCGCGCCTCTTCTATCAACGCGTTCACGATCATCGTTCCTAGCCCTTTGCCCTTGTAGCCCTCGGCCATGCCGAGCGAGCGAATCTCGACCAGATCGGCCCCGAGACGGAACAAGGAACCGCACCCGATGAGCATGCCGCCCTCTTCCGCAACGAAGAAAGAATCGATGTGGCGCAGCAGCGCCTCTCTGGATCGCGGAAGCATGATCCCCTTGGCTGCGTATCCTTGAATGAGCTCGTGCAAGGCATCCACGTCTGTTGGATTCGCCTTGCGGCAAGTAATGGTCATGTTCACGCGTATCCCTTCTTTCCCTGAATCCGAAATCAATCGATGTGAATAAATATACAACAGAGCGAATGATAACTCAATAGTGTTTTTTACGCAAGTTGCGCGATCGTGTTATAAAAAAATCAACTAACCTCCGTTATGCATTTCTTCTTATAATGAAGGAAAGGAGAGGATCGCATGGACAAAACGGAATCGATCGGCGCTTATGCGCTGGAGTTGGCCATTGCCGACTTCCGCGGAACGAAGAAGCTGGGCGACGGGGCCTTAAAGCAACTCTCGGAAGAGGGAATCGGCTGGAAGCCCGAGCCGGAGAGCAACAGCGTCGCCGTCATCGTCCAGCACATGGCCGGCAACATGCTCTCGAGATGGACGGACTTTCTGACAAGCGACGGGGAGAAGCCGGATCGGAACCGCGATGCGGAATTCGAGGAAAAGGAGTGGACGAGGGAAACGCTGATCGAGCTATGGGAGCGTGGCTGGAAGGCGCTGTTTGACGCGATAGAGTCTCTGCGCCCCGACGATCTGCTGCGCACGGTGACCATCCGCGGGGAACCGCATACCGTGCTTAAAGCAATCCATCGCCAGATTACGCATCTGTCCTATCACACGGGCCAGATCGTCTATCTCGTCAAAGCCGCTCGTTCCGCGAGCTGGAACACCTTGAGCATCGCCAAAGGCCAGTCTCGGGCTTTTAACGAGAAGATGGCGGATCGCTCGAATGAGTAAAGCGGCGGCTGGAACTCTCCAGCCGCCGCTTTACCATTTGCTTATCGCTTCACTCCAAGAAAGCTCCGAACACTTCGTTGCCCAGAGGAATGCCGGTCTCCGTCAGACGGTATCCCGCGGAGACTCCCTCTCCGAACGGCTCGATGAGGCCTTGGCCGCGCAGCTTCCAGAGCACCGGCCCGAAGACGTCTTCCAGGGAAGCGCCGGCGAACTGCTTCTTGAATTCCTCCCCCCGAACGCCCTCCAGCAACCGCAATCCGACCATCATGAAGTCCTCCATGGCCTCCCGGACCGGGACGGGATTGGTTTCTTTCCGAGGGAGACCCTCGTTCGCGGCGTCGATGTAGGCCTGCACTCCCTTGATGTTCAGATGACGCTCTCCTCCGGCATACCCGTGCGCTCCCGCGCCGAGCCCGTAATAAGGCTCGTTATGCCAATAGGTCGAGTTGTGGCGGCTCTCGCGTCCGGGCTTCGCGAAGTTGCTGATTTCGTACTGCGCGTAGCCCGCCGCGCCCAGCCGGTCGCGGAGATGCCGGTACATCTCCACCTCGAGATCCTCTTCGGGCAGGGGCAGCTCTCCTCGCTCGTACAAACGATGGAAAAGCGTATTTTCCTCCACCTTGAGGCTGTACAGCGAATAATGCGGCAGGTCGAGCTGAAGCGCCGTCGTGACGCTGTCCGCCAGATGCTTCAGCGTCTGCCGCGGCAGGCCGAACATCAGGTCGATGGACAAGTTCGTAAAGCCCGCCTCGCGGGCATTGCCGATGCTGCGAATGACGTCGTCCGCTTCGTGGATGCGGCCGATCGCTTTCAGCAGCTCGTTGTCGAACGATTGCGCGCCGAAGCTGATCCGGTTCACTCCGCCGGCCAGCATCGCTTCCAGCTTCGCCGGATCGGTCGTGCCGGGATTCGCCTCCATCGTGAATTCGGCATCCCTAGCCACCGGGAAGTGTCTGGAGACCGAATCCAGGAACCGCTTCATCTGAACGGGGTTCAGCACGGTCGGCGTCCCGCCTCCGACGAACACCTTCCGGATCGTTTCGGGAGGAAGAGCTTGCACGGTCTGCTCCATCTCCCGCTCCAGCGCGTCCAGATAAGCGTCGACCGGCTGCCCTTCCACCACGTAGGAGTTGAAGTCGCAATAAAAGCACTTATTCGTGCAGAAGGGGATATGGATATAGAGCGCGCGGGGAGTCCATTCGTGCAAGGGGACCCGGGCCGCCCCTTCCGCGGAACGATTCATTAAGGGACCGACGGACATCGGCGTTCCCTCCTTTCTATCCGTAAGCAAGGAATGAACCGGTCTCCCGGTTCATTCCTCGTCTCCAATCATCTATTCGTCGATCTTCAGGACGGCCATGAACGCCTCTTGAGGCACTTCGACGTTGCCGACCTGCTTCATCCGCTTCTTGCCTTCCTTCTGCTTCTCGAGCAGCTTGCGCTTCCGCGAGATGTCCCCGCCGTAGCACTTCGCGAGAACGTTCTTGCGCATCGCCTTGATCGTCTCGCGGGAGATGATCTTCTGCCCGACCGCCGCCTGGATCGGCACCTCGAACATCTGGCGGGGAATGAGGTCCTTGAGCTTCTCGCAGATGATGCGGCCGCGCTGATAAGCGCGATCCCGGTGAACGATGAAGCTCAAGGCGTCGACCTGCTCGCCGTTCAGCAGGATATCCATCTTCACCAAGTTGGACTGGCGATAGCCGGAGATCTCGTAATCGAAGGAAGCGTAGCCCTTCGTGCTGGACTTCAGTTGGTCGAAGAAGTCGTAAACGATCTCGGCGAGCGGGATCTCGTACTTGAGCGTGACCCGGTTCGTGTCCAGGTACTGCATGTCGATGAACTCTCCGCGCTTGCCTTGGCAGAGCTCCATGATCGCGCCGACGTAATCCTTCGGGACGATGATCGACGCCTTCACGTACGGCTCTTCGACGAAGTCGAGCTTCGCCGTATCCGGATACTCGGAAGGGTTCGAGATGTCGAGCTGTTCGCCGTTCGTCAGCGTTACCTTGTAAATAACGCTCGGAGCCGTCGTGATCAGCGGGATGTTGAACTCGCGTTCGATTCTCTCCTGGATGACGTCCATGTGCAGCATGCCGAGGAAGCCGCAGCGGAAGCCGAAGCCGAGCGCCTGGGACGTCTCCGGCTCGAATCGCAGGGAGGCGTCGTTCAGCTCCAGCTTCTCTAGAGCGTCGCGCAGGTCGTTGTAGTCCGAAGAATCGATCGGATACAGGCCGCAGAAGACCATCGGATTGATCCGCTTGTAGCCGGGCAGCGGCTCCGCGGTCGGCGCCTTCGCGTTCGTGATCGTATCGCCGACGCGCGTATCCTTGACGTTCTTGATCGAGGCGGTCACGAAGCCGACGTCGCCCGGACCGAGCTCGTCGACGACGGTCGCGCGGGGCTTGAACGTTCCGACTTCGACGACGTCGAAGGTCGCGCCCGTCGCCATGAACTTGATCGGGGTGCCCGCGCGGATGCTTCCGTCGATCACGCGGACGTAGCAGACGACTCCCTTATAGGCGTCATAGTGCGAGTCGAAGATCAGCGCCTTGAGCGGCGCGTCGATGTTCCCTTGCGGAGCCGGGATCTTGTGGACGACCTGCTCCAGAATCTCCTTGATGCCGATGCCGTTCTTCGCGGATGCGAGCACCGCTTCGCTGGCGTCGAGGCCGATGACGTCCTCGACCTCCTGCTTCACCCGTTCGGGCTCCGCGCTCGGCAGGTCGATCTTGTTGATGACCGGAAGGATCTCGAGGTTGTTGTCGAGCGCCAGGTAGACGTTCGCCAGCGTCTGGGCTTCGATGCCCTGGGCCGCGTCCACGATCAGCAGCGCTCCTTCGCAGGCCGCCAAGCTGCGCGACACTTCGTACGTGAAGTCGACATGCCCCGGCGTGTCGATGAGATGAAGCGTGTACGTCTCGCCGTTGTCGGCCTTATATTGGAGCCGGACCGCCTGGAGCTTGATGGTGATGCCCCGCTCCCGCTCCAAATCCATAGAATCGAGTATTTGGTCCTGCATCTCGCGGGACGTCAGCGTTCCCGTATATTCCAAGATGCGGTCGGCCAAAGTCGATTTGCCATGGTCGATATGCGCGATAATGCAGAAATTGCGAATATGGCTCTGTTTGCGTTGATTGTCTGCCATCAGTACCTCCACCGGATCCTCGAATCATGAGGCTATCCAATCTATTATAGCAACGGATCGGCAGGTCATCAATCGCCGCGATCGTTTAGTCTCCGGGAGGCCTCTCGATCCGGAGACCTTGGACATGGCGCTTGCCCATCTGCTTCCGGAGCTTCCGGTTGGCGATCGTATCGAAGACGATATCCATATCGTAATCCTGAGGGTACAATCGGGAGCCGTCGATATAAGGCTTGACGCGTTTTCGGTTGATGCGGAGCTTCTGTCCCTTGACTTGAACGATCATATTGCCTCGCTCGTCGTGCAGCTTAAACACGACTCCCGTCACCTTCAGGTTCGGAATCCAGACGACGTCTCCGACCTTAAAGGCCGGTTCCTCGGCCTCCTCGCGATTCGCAGCCGGCCGCCGCGCGGGATCTCCGGAGCTTCTTGAACTCCCTTTCGCTTCCGCCGGGGGAAGCTCCGCGCCTTCGAACAGCGCCCCGTCCTCCGTCTTCCCCCGTCCCGCTTGAAGCCGCTCCGCTATCTCTTTGGCCCGACGAAGGATTTTCTCCTCCACCCCGAGCTTCCTCGCGATCACGAAAGCGTAGCTGTCGCCCGCTTCTCCCATGTCCAGCCGGTAAAGAGGACGCAGCGACTCCTCGTCGAATGCCATTCGGGCGTTGCGAAACCCCGGAGTTACCCGGGCGAACTGCTTGATCTCGTTAAAATGGGTGGTGGCCAGCACGACGCTTCCTCTTCTATGGAGCTCCTCCAGCACGGCGATCGACAGCCCGACCCCTTCGCCCGGATCGGTTCCGGTCGCGAGCTCGTCAAGCAGGACAAGCGTAGCCCGGCCGGCCTCCGACAGAATGCCGATCAGGTTCGTCAAGTGGGCGGAGAAGGTGCTGAGCGAACGATCCAAGTTCTGATCGTCCCCGATATCCGCCTCCACCTGGCGAAAAACGGCCAATCGGCTGCCTTCTTCCGCGGGAACGAGGAGCCCCGTCTGGGCCATCAACGTCAGCAGTCCGACCGTCTTCAGGGCGATTGTCTTGCCGCCCGTATTCGGTCCCGTTATGAGCAGCGAGCGGTAATCGTCCCCGACCTTCACGTTCAAGGGAACGGCATTCGCGCCGAGGAAAGGATGCCTCGCTCCCTTAAGCTCGATGATTCCTTCTTCGTTCAATTCGACGGGACGCCCGTCGATCGCGAGCGCCCATCTCGCCTTCGCGATCAGCAAGTCGTAGTGGCCGACCGTCTCGATGTTGACGGACAGCTCCTGCCGGTTGGTCTCGGCTTCTTCCGTTAAGCCCGCCAGAATACGCATCTCCTCCCGATTCTCTTCGGAACGCAGCATTTGAAGCTCTTCCGCCAGAGAACTCGCTTCCTCCGGCTCGACGAACACCGTCTGGCCACTGGACGATTCGTCGAGAACCGCTCCCCGGATGAATTTGCGGTATTCCTTCTTAATAGGAAGAACGAATCGGCCGCCCCTCTGGCTGACCAGCCTCTCCTGCAGATGGGAGGAATGCTTCGCCATCAGCGCTTCCAGCTTCCGGTGAAGCTTCTCCTCCGCGATCCGGATCCGCTTGCGGACCTTCCCGAGCTCCGCGCTCGCCCCGTCGACGATCCGCCCCCGGTCGATGCTGGTCTCGATCGAGCGGAGCAAGCCGTCCAGCTCGTACATGGAAGCCGAATAAGAAGCGACGACGGACGCCTCCAAGGATTTGGCTTCCATGAACTTCATCAGCTGCCCGCAGCTGCGAATAAACCGGGCCAGGCAGCCCAGCTGCTGCTCGGACAGAATATACCCCGTGCCGAGAAGCGCCATGACCTCCTCCACCCCTTCAAGCGACGGCAGCGGCGGCTGCGCTCCTTTGGACAGAAGCTTCCTAGTTTCCTCGGTCTCCGCCATGCGGGCCCGAATCGTCACCCGATCCGTCGAAGGCTGCAGACGCTCGGCCAGCTTCCTTCCCGGATACGTGACGAGGTATTGCCTAACCGTATCCAGCGCTCTATGATATTCCAGTTTGATTAACGAATGTTCTCTCATGGGACGTGCCTCCGTTTTCTTCTTCGAAATTTACCGAACGGCAAAAAAGCCGCGGCTCGCCAAGATCGGCGAAGCGCGCGGCCTGTATGGAGCAACGTCGGAGCTGCGCTTAAATAAGCCTTCTTAGGGCTTAAAATAGACGCAAAAAGACCGTGCCCGAATGAGCACGGTCAATGGCCCGAACGTTGCCTTAACGGCTGGGGCGTGCTTGACCGGTTCTTCCCTGGCAATCAGAAACCGTTAATCGACGCAAAGGAATAGACTGCCTGCAGCAGCCGCATATCGCATCGAAAAAACGGTTTATCCAATTGATCAGTTAAGAACCAAGACCAACATGAAAATTGCCCCTTTGTTAAGCATATGACCTCATTGTAGAGACTCTGCCAACGATTGTCAATCGGCTTAGGCTTCTTTCTCCAGCCTTCTTCGCAAAAGGGCCGGATCGGCGATATAAACCATTTTCTGGCGAATGGCGATCAATCCGTCGTCGCATAGCTCCTGAACGATTTTGGACACCGTCTCCCTGACCGCCCCCACCATGTCCGCCAGCTGCTGATGCGTTATTTTCATAGGAATCGGCCCCTCGGACTTCGAATCGCCCAGAGAGTACTGGTCGTAAAGGGCCAACAACCGCTTGATGATTCTCGCCCGAACGCTGAGAAAAGTCATGTCGTAGATCTGCTGATTCGCGCGGTTGAGCCGTTCCATCGAGCTTAGGAGCAGGTGAACCAGGATGGCTCTATCCTGGTCGTACAGCAGCTCGAAGGCGCTTTTGCGAAGGGAATACAGCTTGGTCGGCGTCAAGGTCTCTACCGTCGCCGAACGGGCAAGACCCGGCATGACGAGGGCCATCTCGCCGAAATAATCCCCTTCTCTCAGAATGCTTAATACGACTTTTTTGCTATTGTTTAAGGTCGATACGATCACGGTTCCGGAAGCGATAAAAAAAATTTCTTCCCCCGTGCTCCCTTCCAGGAAAATGACGCTTCCCTTCCGAAAGCTTTTCTCGACGATGTTCGGCGAGATCTTGTCGAGCAGCTCGGTCGGCGTATCCTTGAAAAAAGGAAACGTGGACCGTAATTTCGCGGACGTTACCGTCATGCAATTGTTCCCCCTAGCGAAAATGCCGGCTCCGCCAGAACCTCTTCGATCCGGAAGGTCGTATGCGAGAGCAGGTCGAATCGGGTGCCGAATTGGGCGAGCTTGACGACCGGGCGGCAGGAATGTCCCTTGTTCTGCTCGCACACCGTCGCGAGCAAGCCCCCGGTCAGCCGGACTTGCGTTCCTGTCGGATAAGGCTGATAGGACTTCACGAAGGCGCTCACGACGCCATAGGAAAAGGAGGTATCGATCTTCGACATGATGAAGTCGACTCCTTCGCACGGCAGGCGCTTGCGGGCGCCGTCCCTCAGGAAGAGATCGAACTCGCTGCTAAGGCCGACGATCTGGGAGGCTTCGTCGATCCGCCCGCCGTCCAAGCCGTGCGGGAATCCTCTGCCGTCCACCTGCTCATGATGCTGAGCGATCATGCGAAGCGACGCTTCCGGAATTCCTTTGATCCGGCGAGCCATCTCCAATCCGATGACCGGATGCCGAATCACCACCGCGGTATCCATCGGACGAACGAGGCCGATATCGTGCAGCAGGCTTCCGATCGCCACCTCGCGCAGCGCACTATGCTTGTAGCCGAGCTTTCTGGCCGTCAGCAAGGAGAGGAACGTCACGTTCACGCTGTGCGAGATAAGCTCCTCTTCCTTGTCCAATTCCAAATCGCCGACATGGACGTGGACTTCTTGCTCCTGAAGAACCGCATCGGAGATATGGTCCGCCCACTCCATCAATTGGCTGTCGGGAAGGGGGCTTTGCGTCCGAATGGACTCGAATACCCTCTGAAGCATATCCTTCGTCAAGCCTCTAATGCTTCTCTTGAAGCCATAGTCCCTTCTTCCGACTCTGTCCCCGGCAACGTCGACGAAGATGTACCGGTGTCCATAGCGTTTAATGCCTTCTATTAATTTATCGTTCAATTGGGCTCCTGATTGAAGGACCAACCGCCCGTGTTCGTCGAATAAACCCTTTGCCAACAGATCCCCTGCCACTAATTCATCAACCGGTATTAGCCTCATGTCCCCGCTCCACTATCCATTCTCTCTATCTCTATGATTCTTAGAACTTTATTCCCATGAAGATACTACCACAGGAAATAGGACCATTTCTGTAACCCCTACTACAAAATCCGAGGATTTCTACGGCCTTTTGTCTTATTTTTAGACATTATCCGTCACTCGGTCGTCCGATTGAACAGGTTCACGATAAAATGGATTCCGCCTTTGGACGCGCTCTGCAGAGCTTCCGCCGTCTTGCCCGCGAGCCGATCCACCATGGACGGACGGTCGAGCCGCGGGATGACCGCCTCCCCCTCTTGGGCGGCCGCTTCGGAATCATAAGAGATGCCTTCAGGCTCGTTGCCGTATCTCGCATTCTCGGGAGCCTCTTCTTCGTAAGAGTCTTGGTATCGCGGGTTGTCGGCTACCGGATCGGCAGAGGCTTCGTTCCTGTTGCCGCCGCTTGAAGCGGAGCCGCCCGAATCTACCGGCCCGTATACGGATTGAATGCCGCTGCTTGCCAGCTCCATGCCGAACAGGACGGCAAACAGAATGGCCCCCGCGACGATCATCAATTTAAATAGATCCTTTCTCATAGCTCTCCGCTCCTTATTGTTTTGACGTGTCCGCGGCCCGGCCGCTCACTTGCACGGCATCCTGCCGCTCCCAATAAAGCTCGGCGACCACCTTGGCCAGCGCGTCCGCCGTCCGGTAGCATTCCGCGAGAGTGTTGTCCACGCCGCCGATTTCGATAAGCACGCTGTCCGGAGACACCGATTGGTTGTATTCCCCGTTGCCGGTCGTGCTGTCCTTGCCCCAAATTCCCCGGGAGAGGCCCGGATATTCCTTCTCCAGCACCTGATGGATCGAATTGGCGAACTTCTCGTTCTCCTCCCAGTTCGGATTCCGATGCCCGATGATGAAGTACACCTGCGCGTAATCGACTCCGTTAATCGTCGTCGTCGTCTTGCTTCGGCGCTGGGAATCGCGATGGATATCGAAAAAGATTTGCAAATCCTTGTTGTCCGCCATCGCTTCTTTGACCGTTTGGAGAGAGTATTTATAGGAGTTGTTCCAGTTGTAATCCTTGATCGTCTTCGCGTAGTCGTCGTTGGAGTGTACCGCGCCGACTCCTAATTTCTCCAACTGGCCGACGAGCCGCTTGCCGACAAGCGTCACGTTCACCGCGCCCGAATCCGGCTGTTTCGTTCCGGCTTTAAGCTCCGGGTAGAAAGATTCCCTATTGTGGGAGTGATAGACGAAGACGACTTTGCGGCCTTCCGTCTCGCCGGAATCCGGAGCCTCGGTCCCGTCCTCCGGAGCCGGAGTACCGGCGGGGTCCCCGGGGGGTGGCGGCGCTTCGGACGCAGGAGGCTCGCTTGGCTCCCCGGTTTCCTCTCCGTCCGGTTCCACGCCGGGAGCGTCCTCGGTTTGGATCTCCGGCGCATGGTCCAGCGGCGCGTCGTCCGCGTTGCCGCCCGAGCCCGGCCGGAGCAGAACCGCCTTGTCTTGGGCGACTCCGGGCATTCCGAGCTCCAGCAGGCTCTTCGGGTCGTTCGGGTTCAGATCGGTCAGGAACCGGACCAGGAATGCCGCCATCCGTTGCGCGGAAAACGCGTCGCTATCTTCTTGTTTCGCCATATGAGGCAATTCCATACCTAACAGAGAGGAGAATAGATCGCTGGATAAGGAGGCCGCAAAGCCTTTCATCGTTTGAATCGGACTGGAAGACAACGTATTCTGCAGCATGCCACCTAACCCGAGCATAAGGAAAACGAGCATCGAACTGAAGCTTAAGAGGAGAAAAGCCTTGCCGGTCGAGAGAATGCGGCGTAGATGGCGGCCGGGTCGCTTGCGGCGTACGACGACGATTCGTTTCATGATTGCCTCCCTATGTTCCCTGTAGAAGGAGTCTCTCTATTATTTGGCTTGATAGTGAAGTGTATGAGAGAGAGCAATCTGATAGAACGAGATTGGAGAATCCTTACGGAAACACAAAAAAACCAGCCTCCTCGGCCTGGTTGGCCGGGAGGCTGGTTCTGGTTATTCTATGCAGGGGCTGATTGGATCTTAGTAGCCAAGATCCTTCTTGGCTTTAGCCCATTTCGCGTTCAGCTCGTCGAATGCCTTTTGCAGATCCTTGGCGACGATCAGCTCTTGGTCGACGCTGCCCGTTCCCAGATCGATTTCGGCCTTCTTCGCGATCTCGGTGTAACGAGGATCGACGGCCGTCGATTCGATGAAGGTCGGGTTGAACGATTGGAACTCGGCGAATTGCGGAATCGTGGATTCCTGGGACTTCAGGACGGACATCATGCCGGAATCGGCGGAGTAGCCGGACTCCTTAACGAAGAAGTCGACCCATGCGATAGCCAGTTCCTTGTTCTTGCTGTCCTTGCTTACGCCGACATAGTAGTCGCCGCCCAGCGGAGCGTTGTACTTGCCGCTGTTGTCGTAAGGAAGCGGGAAGAAGCCGATGTCTTCGGAAGTGCCGCCCGCGCCGATGACTTGCGGGATAACCCAGTTGCCGAGGAAGTACATGCCGGCCTTGCCGCTGGCGACTTCGCCCTTCGACATTTCCCAGTTGTCCGTGGACAGGTCCTTCTCCGTCCAGCCCTTCTCGACGAACGTGCGGGCGATGCTGATCAGTTGGCCCCAAGGTCCGTCAACCGTGAACGGAGCGTCCTGGGAGATCAGCGTGTCGGTCCACTTCGCATCGCCTGCAGGGGTCGTGTAGAAGTTTTCGCCCCAGTTCGAGACCGGCCATTGAGCGCCGTAGTTCATGTACAGCGGAGTGATGCCGGCGTCCTTCAGCTTCTGCGCGGCAGCATACAGCTCGTCGAGAGTCGTCGGGATCTTGTCGATGCCGGCATTCTTGAACGCCGTCTTGTTGTAGACGATACCGGTCGTGTTCACGCCGGAAGTGATGCCGTAACGCTTGCCTTCGTAGGCATCATAGTCCGCGAAATACACGTCTTCGAACATCGAGTCCGGAAGCGGCTCGTAGTATTTCGGGAATTCGGAAGGAGGAAGGCTGGAATCGATCATGTTGACGTCGCCGGCTTCGCCGGTCGTCAGGCGAACTTTAATGTTGTTCGCGTAGTCGGTTACCGCTTCGAATTCCACTTCGGCGTTCGGATACTTTTCTTTGAACTTCTCGGCGTATTTAGCCATCGTGCCGTCGTCGACAAGGTCCGTGCGGTGTGTCAGAACCTTGATCTTGCCGGACAGTTCGGCGTTAGCGGAACCGCTTGCATCCGAGGATGCGGAAGCCGATGCCGATGCCGACGGAGAAGAAGAAGCGTTGCCGTTCTCATTGTTGTTGTTGCCGCAAGCCGCAAGGGCGGAGGACAACAGAATCAAGGACAGGACTGTCAAAGAACTCTTTTTCATCTTAAGCACTACCCCCAAAAAATTGGTTTCGCGAGTCTGCCAACCCGTTATGAAAACGACTTGGCATCGCTTACATTTCTTAATTATAAGCATTTCTAGCTAGGTTAACAGGCAACCATTTTGTTTTTATTGTCATCATTTATGATAACAAACAAATAATTTTAGTTTACAACCCCCTGTAATTGAGCGATTTATCGCTGCTACAGAGGGTTGTTAGGCGTTTCTATTCATTTCTATTCGTTTCTTGCGTTCCGTTCGCCAAATTGTTAGCTAATGGAAAAACCTAACCGAATCAGCCTTGGCGCTTCAGGAAAGCGTACTCCGGACGGTTCATCAGCTCCAGGTTCTTGGAGATGAGCGCGGAGCGCGTCTCGACGCTCGCGCGGGAACGGAGCCCGTCTTCCGGCGTGTTCGTCACGTAGTCGACCATCTTGTCGATCGTCGTGGACGCCACGTGGAGGCGAGTATCGGAGGAAGCGTAGTAAATATACAATTCGCCGTTGTCGCGCGCGATCAGTCCGTTCGTGAACACGACGTTCGAGACGTCGCCGACTCGTTCCATGCCTTCCGGCGCGATCAGGTGACCGGCCGGCGCATGAATGACCTTGCTCGGATCGTTCAAGTCGGTCATGAAGGCATAGATGACGTAACGAAGTCCGGCAGCCGTATTGCGAACGCCGTGGGCGATGTGCAGCCAGCCCTTCGGCGTCTTGATCGGCGCCGCGCCTTGGCCGTTCTTCACTTCCTTGATCGTGTGGTATACCTTCTCGTCGACGATCGATTCGCGAGGAACGACCGCAGGGTTCATGCTCTCGGACAAGCCCCACCCGATGCCCCCGCCCGCGCCGGTATCGATGAAGCCGTCCTGCGGACGGGTGTAGAACGCGTACTTGCCGTCCACGAACTCCGGATGAAGCACGACGTTGCGCTGCTGAGGGGAAGGGGTCTTCAGATCCGGAAGGCGCTCCCATGTCTTCAGGTCCTTCGTGCGGACGATGCCGCCCTGGGCGACCGCGCTGGACGTATCGCCCTTAGGCGCGTCCGGGTCTTTGCGCTCGGAGCAGAACAGGCCGTAAATATATCCGTCTTCATGCTTCACCAGACGCATGTCGTAGACGTTGATGTCCGGATCTTCCGTCTCCGGAAGAAGAACCGGATAATCCCAGAAGCGGAAGCCTTCCGTCGGGGAATCGCTCTCGGCTACCGCGAAGAAAGACTTGCGGTCCGCGCCTTCTACGCGAACCATCAGGTAGAACTTGCCGTCCAGCTCGATCGCGCCCGCGTTGAAAGCGGCGTTGACGCCGATGCGTTCCATCAGGTGCGGGTTCGTCTCCGGGTTCAGGTCGTACCGCCAGTACAGCGGAGCGTGTTCGGCGGTGACGACAGGGTGTTCGTGGCGGTAGAAGATTCCGTTGCCGGGCACGACGGCCGGGTTCGGCCTCGCGATCAACTCTTCTTGCTTAGCGGCCAAGCTCTTCAATTGCTCCATCCAATTGCTCATTCCATTATCCCTCTTCTCTTAGAAATTGATGCGCTCAAGCGCCTCGAAGCATGCGCGGCTATTATGGTAAGGACACTTCCATGCCCCGACCTTCGGTTGATCTTCGGAGCGAACCGGAACCCCGGCGCGCGTGACCTGCCAATGCCATTCGCCGCCCTCGCGGTCGCTGATGCAATCGCGGATGAACGTCCAGCTCTTCTTGGCGGCGTTCAGGTAAACGGAATCTCCGGACAGCTGATAAGCGTTCAGGAAGCCGACCATCGCTTCGGCTTGCGGCCACCAATCCTTCGAGTCGTCCAGATGGCTGTCGCCGTCGAACTCGTTGTATACGCCGCCGTCCTTGTCGACGCCCTGCTCCAGCGTCGCGCGCGCCATCAGAAGCGCCGCTTCCTTCACGCGGGGGAGGAGCTCCTCGTCGCCGAGCACTTCGGCCGCTTCCCAGAGCAGCCAGCTGCCTTCGATGTCATGGCCGTAGGACACGTGAGGCGTCTTGGAATGCCACTCGTCGTCGAAGAACAGCAGGAAGTGGTGCGTGCTCGAATCGATGATTTTGTCCAAATGAACCTCGATGAGCTCCTTCAGCTTCGCGCGCAGCCCTTCCGGCTTCCATACTCGATAAAGGTTCGTGTAGCCTTCCAGCACGTGCAGATGGGTATTCATCGACTTGCGTTCATTCAGGTCTTTGCCGCTCAGGCTCAGCTCCGCCGTCTCGGTCCAGTCGCGCGCCAGCGCTTCGACGTAGCCGAGGTGCACGGGATCGTAAGCATGCTTTTCGAGCAGTTTGTAGATCTCGCCCGCCCAAGCGAGCGCCTCTTGGTCGCCCGTCGCGCGAACGAACTCGGCAAGAGCGTAAATGACGAACGCTTGGCCGTACACTTGCTTTTTGTCCGCCGTCGCCTTGCCGTTCACGTCGATCATCCAATAGAGGCCGCCGAATTCGGAATCCCAGAATTTCGTGCGCAACGTCTCGTAGGCGCGTTTAGCCATATCCAGATAAACATTATCTTTATAAGCGCGGTAGGCGGACGCGAAGGTCCACAGAATGCGCGCGTGAAGCACCAACCCTTTATCCGCGTCTTCCACGGCTTCCCCGCCGCTCTTGATTTCGCCGATGAAGCCGAAGTGCTTGTTATCGACCGTGTTCTTGATCCAGTAGCCCAGGATGTTGTCCTTGAGCTCGGACGTCAGCTGCTCGCGCCATTGCGCCGTAGCGAGTTCGCTCATGTACCCGTCTCCTCCAGTCTATGGTCTCGTTTATTTTTTCAATAGGTTCGTATAATGATCGCGCACGACGTCCGCCGCCTGCTTGCCGTACATGCAATAATCGTCGTTGGCCGCCGCTTCGGAAGCGTCGTACAGCTTGGCCGGCCAGTCCCAGAGCATAAAGCCCCTCATCCAGTCGCGCTTCGCGTTCGCAGCGAACATGTCCTCGTAGTACCGCTTCTGCGCTTCCTCGGACGGGCCGCCCGGAAGGGACCAATCGTTCGGACGGCTCGGGGAGCCTTCGCGGCTCGGACATCCGGCTTCCATGAAGAAGAAAGGCTTGTTCCACTTCTTCACGACGCCTTCGATGCGATCGAGCTGCTCCTCCCATTCGCCGATCGGGTAATAGCCGCTGGAGGAGATAATGTCGACCGCATCCCACCAAGCGACGTATCCTTCTTGATACTTGTCGCAGTTGTAGGTGATCAGCCCGCCATAGATCGGGCGAACCTCGGAGATAAGCCGGCGCCATTCCGCCTCCCGCTTGTCCGTCTGGACCATCTCGCAGCCGATGCAGAACATCTCGCAGCCCTCTTCTTCGGCGATCGCCGCGTAGTGCTTAATGAACTCGCCATAGGAAGCGAACCATTCCCGCCAAGTCGGCTCTCCCGGAATGTCGTTGTCGAAGAACCCGATGTGAGCGCGCCACGTGCCGTTCGCGCAATTGACGACCGGCTTCAGGCACACCTTGAGGCCCAGCGACTTGGCTTTGCGGATCGCGAGGCGAACCTCGGCATCCGTCACGGTAGGCTCCTCGCGGAAAGGGATCGCCGTCGATTGCGGATGCTCCTGCAGGGCCGCGAGCGCGATCGCCACCCAGTTGACTCCGAGCTTCGCCATCTCTTCCATCGAACGATCGGCGGCCTCGCCCGTCCAAGTGCCGCGGACGCCGGTCCACCCCCAGGTCATCCCGCATACCGTCTCCGACCACGTGTTCATGTTGCTCACTCCTTTTTGTAAACCAAAATGTTATTATTGTTAGACTTTTGTTTCTCTATTTTAATAACATCTCACAATCAGCATTTTATCACCCCAGGGTGAGAAGTCAATAACAAGCAGGCAGGATGGGCGAAAATACAAGCTGCGAAGCCGCAATCCCATTTAAACGAAAAAAAGACCGCAACCTTCCGAAGAAGCGTTGCAGTCCTTGCGCCTAAGCGCCTAACTAAACTACATCGATGCCGCCGCCGAAGCCGGGGCCGTCGATTCCCGCAATACGAAATCTCCGGAGAGCAGAATTTTCTCCTTCGGGCTGTCCGGGTGCGCGATTCTCCAGAGCAGCGTCTCGACGGCGCGTTGGCCGAGAGCTTCCTTATTGACGTGAACGGTGCTGAGCGTCGGCTTGCAGAGCGCGGCATCCTCGATGTTGTCGAAGCCCGTTACGGTACACTTCCCGGGAATGTCGACGCCGAGCTTCATCAGCACCGTCATCACGCATAAGGCGATCGAATCGTTCGCGCAGACGAACGAGGTCGGCAGCTCCTTCTCTTCCATATACCGATGAATGATCGCTTCCAGCGTCTCCGTCATCTCCGAACGGTTGTCGCCTTCGAAGGTCAGCAGCTCCGGCCATTGATCCAGCTCGACGTTCATCTCCTCCATCATGGAGCGATAGCCGAGCCAACGGTCGGAGAAGCTCTTCGAATACCGGATGTTGCCGACGAACTGCAGGCGCTCGTGACCGTTGCCTAACAAATAATTCGTCACCCTGCGCATGCATTCGAAGTTGTTCATGAAGAGCGAATCCGACGGAATGAGCGGATCCTCGTGGTCGACCATGACGAACGGAATGCCCAGGTTGCGAATCTCGAGCAGCAATTGGTTGGAGATCAATCCGACCCCGATCAGGCCGAGCACGCCGTCCGGATTGATCAGCTTGGCGAAGTTGTCGGTGATATGCTCGGTCACGATCATGATGCCGATCTGGTGCTCCTCCAAGCCGTTCGTGATGCCGTCGATGATTCGGCCCCAGTAGAAGGAATGCCGATTCTGATATCTAACGTTGGGAATAAGAACGATGATCGTATCCCGCTGAGACTTGCCGGCGGATTCCGGAAGCGGCGCGCGGGCGTTAGCCGGCTTCGCTTTCTTCTGCACGAAATAGCCGAGCTGCGTCGCCGCCCCGATGATTTTCTCTCTCGTGTCAGCGCTTACTCCGGATTTGCCGGCTAAAGCTTTGGAGACCGCGAACTTGGACACTCCGACGTGATCCGCGATTTGCTGCATCGTTACTTTTTTGGACATAAAATGAGCCGGCCCTTTCCCACGCATGTCGAATAGTCGATAACAAATTATCTGTTATCATAACACACTCGTTTGCGTTAGGAAATAGCCGACTCATCGCGAGCCTATCCGGACATAGCCGATCTTACTTGACCGCTCCGCTCGTTACGCCCGAGAAAATGTATCTCTGCATGAACAGGAAGACGATAACGGTCGGGATAAAGATGATCAGGATGCCTGCGGAGATGACGTTGAACTGGGCGGCGTTCGGACCGATGAAGGCGTAGAGCGCCGTCGATACGACCCGCAGATCCTGGCTTGGCATATACAGGTAAGGCGTATAGAAGTCGTTGTAAACGCTGATCGTCTTCAGGATAAGCAGCGTAGCCGTCGCCGGCGTCAGCAGCGGGAAGATGATCGAGCGATAGATCTTGAACAGCGAAGCTCCTTCGACCATCGCGCTCTCGTCCAGATCCTTCGGGATATTGCGAATGAACTGCAAGTAGATCGTAATCTGCAGGACGTCCGCTCCCAGATAGATCAGGATCGGGGCTCCGAGGTTGTTGTACAGGCCGAGCTCTTTAACGACCGTGAACGTAGCGACTTGAGTCGTGACCATCGGAATGAACGTCGCCATCAGGTACATGCCCATGATGAGCTTCTTCAGCTTGAAGTCGAAGCGTCCGAGCGCATAGGCGACCATCGTTCCGAGAATGATGTTGCCGATAAGCGTTATCACGAGGATGATCAGGATGTTCTTGAAGCCGAGACCGAGCTTGCCTACTTCGTATACCCGAGAGAAGTTATCGAAGTTGAACCAATCCTGCGGCAAGCCGAGGCCGGATTGGTAATATTCCTCTTTGGTCTTGAACGCCCCGACGAAGATCGAGTAGATCGGGAACAAGACCACGAACATGGCGGCGAGAAGCGAAATGTATTTGGCCAGGGTGACCCATAACGGAGGGCGGACTTCCATGATTATTTCTCCTCCTTGAAGATGAGTTTTTGGATGCCGATCAAGATGCACACCATGATCAGGAGGACAACAGCCATGGCGGAAGCGAGACCCGCCTTCTGGAATTTGAATGCCATTTCCACGGTTTGAATGACGAACGTCGAAGTGTCGTTGGCGCCCTTCATCATGATATAAGGCGTATCGAAGGCTTCGAGGGAGCCGGCCAGCGACATGATCAGCATCAGCTGCACGACGCCGTTGATGCTTGGCAGCGTGATGAACCGGAAGCTCTGCCACGAATTCGCGCCGTCGATTTTGGCCGCTTCGTAAAGGTCGCTCGGGATGGATTGCATGGCGCCGATGAAGATGACCATGTTAAGGCCCATGAACTTCCACATCGAGATGAACGCGAGCGAGATGTTGACGAGGCTTGGATTGCCGAGCCATTCCTGCTGCCAAGAGTTCAGGCCGACCGCGTCCAGGAAAATGTTCAGCGAGCCGTATTCCGCATGGTAAACGTTCCGGAACATGATAACGACCGCCACGCTATGGAGAACGTACGGAAGGAACAGCATGACGCGGAAGAAGTTACGGCCTTTCAGGCGATTGGTTAGGATAACCGCGAAATAAAGCGAGATCGCCGTCTGGATCAGACCGCCGACGAAGTAATAGGCGTTGTTCTTGAACACGCCGAAAATTTCGGGACGGCTAAAAATTTCCTTATAGTTATCCAGACCGACCCAGTTCATCTCCCAACCCAAACCGGTCCAGTCCGTAAAGCTGAAGTACAGCAATGACGCGGCTGGAATGTAAGTAAAGGTTAAGGAGAGGAGGACAGGAATCAGAAGGAATCCGAATAAAATAAGAATCCGCTGTGTTTTGTAGCTTAAATTGAACATAACAACCTCCTGCTTCCTTGGCTCGAAGCACCGACAAGTGGCATCGCTTTCAAGCTTGTTACGTTCATTATAATGGTTCAAGATTATCTTTTTAATGTTTTCTGTTTGTTTTCCTTGTCTTGATTTTAGATAACTGCAACCTAACTTGGCTTCTCGTTAGCGTCTTGCCCTTTCTCTGTATTCTTTGGGAGTCATTCCTACTATTTTTTTGAACACTTTATTGAAATAAGCCGGATCGGGGTATCCGACCAATTCTCCGATCTCGTACGTTTTCATTCCGTTGTCCTTGCTGAGCTGGTCTTTAGCATGCTCGATGCGGACGGAGATGATGTAGTCGGTAATCGTCTCGCCGGTTTCGGTCTTGAAAAGCTTGCTTAGGTAGCTCGGCGTCAAAAAGACGGTCTCCGCCAGCCGGTTGAGCTCCAGCTCTTCTTTGTAATGCTTGTCGATATAGGTTTTGACGGTCTCGACGACGCGATTCGTCTTGCCTTCGTCTTTAAGCTGCTGCAATTGCTCGTTTACGGCCGCCAGGAATTCGGCCGCGAACGATTGCCAGTCCAGAAAGCGGCTCGGAATCCATCTCTCCGCTTCCTCCTCCGAATCCGAGGAAGAGAGGCTGCGAGCCCTTCTTTCGTCGCGTAATTTCGCCAGGATCGAGGAGCAGCTCTCCCGCAAGGAGAACCAGGGTAATTGGTGCTTGAGAACATCCTGCTTCCAGCTTTGAAGGATGGCATCCACCCTCTCGAAATCGAGCAGGTGCAGCGCCGGGCTCAGCTCCTTGTCCAAATAACGCTGCAGTTGAAGTCCCTCTTCGGTTCTTTTGCTTGCGTGGGACGCGTCGGCGAACGCCCTGGTGCCCGATTCGTACCAAGCCGCTTCAAGAGCCCCGAGCGCCGAGCGATAAGTCTCCCTTAGCTTCAAGGCGCCTTGATTGATCGCGCTGATCCCTAACCTTGCCTTGGAGAAGGCGGGCAGCTTCTGCAGAAGCGTCATTCCCAGCTCCTTCGCGGTATCCGCGTGGTCCGACGAGCCGATCGCGATGACAATGACCGTCTGGCGCGGCTCCCAGCTCAAGATCCGAAACTCCCTCGCCCAGCCCGAGATCAGCTTCTCGACGCGCCCGGCGCTCACTTCCTGCTCTTCGTGAAGAATCATGACGGCATAATGGTCCTTGAGCAGCGGGGTCTGGCTAAGCTCCCGGTTCGCTTCCTGAATCATGTGGGAAGGCAGCTGTTCGATGTCGTTGCGAAGCAGGAGCCGGATATGCTCGTCGACGGCTACCGTCTTCCGGTACCGCTCCAGCTCCACGTGCGTTTTGACCTGCTGCAGCAATTGGAACAGCTCGTTCTGATCGACAGGCTTGAGCAGATAGTCCTCGACGCCGTTGCGAAGCGCTTGCCGGGCGAACGCGAAGTCGTTGAACCCGCTGACGATCGCGAATTTGATTTTCGGCTTGCGCTGCTGCACCTTCTCGATCAGTTGGAGCCCGTTCATTTGCGGCATTTTGATATCGGTGATGATCAGATCGATCTGCGATTCGGACAGCGCGTCGAGCAGCTCTTGCCCGCTTGAATATAAACCGATGACCTCGTACGCTTCTCCTGCCTGTTGGATCAGCTTGGCCAGGCCAAGCCGGATTCTCTCTTCGTCGTCTACGATCGCGATACGAAGCACTTGCTATTCCTCCTTCATATGGGCTTGCGGGATCCGGACGATAACGGTCGTTCCGACGCCGGGCTCGCTCTCGATGCCGATGCCGTACGGTTCCCCGTACCGGAGCTTAAGCCGTTCGTTGACGTTCCGGAGTCCGATTCCGTGTCCGTCCCATTCCGCCAATTCCTCCCGAAGACCCGCTCTAAGCTGGGACAGCTTGTCCTCATCCATGCCGACCCCGTCGTCCATCACGCGGAAAAGGTGATCGGTGCCCTCCAGCTGATGCTCGATCTTTATCGTCATGCCGGTCTTGTCCTCGTCCATTCCGTGGTAAACGGCGTTCTCGACGATCGGCTGGAAGAGCAGCTTCATGACGTTCATCCGAATCTCCGAGTCTTCCGGAAGCTCGAGCTTGAACCGGTTCCCGTAGCGGTAATTCAACAATTGAACGTACATCCGGAGATGATCCCATTCCTGTTCGAGAGGCACCGTCTCGGTTCCGGCATGAATGCTGTAGCGCAGCAGCTTCCCGAGCAGCCTCGTCATTTCGCCAACCTCATTATCGTCATTCAGGACGGCGGTCATCCGAATCGATTCCAGCGTGTTATAGATAAAATGAGGATTGATCTGCGTTTGCAGCGATTGCAGCTCCGCCTCTTTTTTGCGTTTCTCCATCACGACGATATCGGAGATCAGCGTCTTGACGCGGTCGATCATCCGATTGAAGGCGCTGCCGACAAGCCCCATCTCGTCGCGCCGCACGACGGGGAACACGACGTCCATGTTGCCGGTCTGCACTTCCTTCATGAGCTTGACCAGCGATCTCATCGGCCGGGTAAGCGCAAACACGAGAACGAGCGAGATAAGCAGGGCGAAAATCATGATCACGCTCGCCGATATGATCGTGAAATTGCGGGTGAGGGTCGCATCCTCCATCAGCTGCTCCTGGGGGATCGTCATTAGCACCCGCCAGCCCGTCTCCGAGGATTGCTTGTAGATCGTCAGCGAAGGCTCGCCGTCCATGTCCGAATGGAAGCTGCCGTGCGAATTGTTCGTCAGCTCCATCAGATCGTTTCTCGTCCAATTCTGCGTCAAGTATTTCTTCTCGCTGTCGTAGATAACCTTACCGTCGTTATCGATGATCATCGTCTGCCCTTTGGTCGCGGTATCGAGATCCTTGACGATGTTCTCGATGACCGAGATGTTGGCGTCCAGGGCGATCACTCCGAGCCGCGCGTAAGAAGCCGGGTCGATCAGCTCCCGCACGACGGTAAAGACGTAACGTTTCGCGTTCGGAGAGTTCGCGACCTCCTGCGTGCTAAGCAGGACCGGCGTTCCGTGGGCTGCGTAGGCTTTCTCGCTCCACTCGGCATAGACGGTCGAGAGATCCGCCCGAATCCGTTGGTTCTTGGTCTCGTAATAGACATGGCCGTAACGGTCGAACATGTAAAAGGAATTCGTGCCGCTCTTGATGTTGTTGAGCAGATTGACGTTGCTGCCGATCTTGCGCTGGATTTCGATGGTTCTCGTCTGCTCTTCCGGGGATAGGTCGGTCAGGTCCTCATTCCTGTTCATCTTGCCGTCGTATAGGTTGTTGGACATCTTGAGCCCGTCCTTCAGCTCCGCCAGATAAGAGGGAAGGATCGAGATTTTCTTCATGTCCAGCATGTAATCGTCCAGCTTGCTCATCATTCGGTCGGTCAATTGCGTCGCATAGGTTACGGTGTTCTTCTCGATTGTATCCGAATACCGTATCGACGAGATATAGCTGATAAGTCCGATAGGCAGAATGATCAGGAACAGGAACACGATCGCAAGCTTGGTCTCCATCCGGCTCGCCGGAATCGCCAGCCTGCTCGGCAGTCGCGGCATTCGTCTTTTCATGGCGTGCTTTTCCCCTTTGTTCAAACGAAAAGACGGCGCCGTCCGCGGTTCGCGGACACGGTTAGCCATCTTTCACCTTGTTTCTATTATACTCGATTATCCTCGATCAAGAGCAAAAAACGTTTTCGGAGCCCCGAACGCAGGAAAGCCCCCTGCTTCGCAAAGTCAGAGGGCTTGCCGATATCGTTATGCTGCTTATCCATTCGGAATCGTGGACTTCAATCCTCAGGCGCGCGAACGCAGACGGTACATCCGGCTTAAGTAATCTCCCGTGCGATGCTCGATCTTAAGGCCCGCTTGCATCAGCCGGTCGCCGCCGAGCCATTCGCCCTCTCCGTCGATTTGGTAATCGAGGTTCGGATCCAAGCCCCGGAGCAGCACCGACTTCGGAGGCGCGCTCGGCTCCGCCAGCACGCGGAAGTAGAAGACGAGAGCTTCCTTCTTGTCTTCGGACACGAACATCCAGGATGTCTCCGTGCCTTCGAACGGGCTGATGAGCCGGTACTGGTCCCCTTGCTGGACGAGCGAACGGATTTCCTTGTACGTCGCGACCTGCTTCTTGACGACCTCTTTCTCCTCGTCGGTGAACTTGGTCAGATCAAGCTCGTAGCCGAAGTTGCCCGACATCGCGACGTCGCCGCGCATCTCGAGCGGGGTATAGCGGCCGACCTGGTGATTCGGAACGGCGGAGACGTGGGCTCCGATCGTGCTGATCGGGTAAACGAGGCTCGTCCCGTATTGGATTTTGAGCCGCTCCACCGCGTCGGTATCGTCGCTTGTCCACGTCTGAGGCATGTAGTAGAGCATGCCCGGGTCGAAACGCCCCCCGCCGCTGCAGCAGCCTTCGAACAGGATATGCGGGAACTCCGCCGTGAGGCGCTCCAGAAGCTCGTACAAGCCGAGCACGTAACGGTGCCCGATCTCCAGCTGACGCTCCGGCGGCGCGTCGGCCGAGCCGACCTCGGTCAGGCAGCGGTTCATGTCCCACTTGATGTAGGAGATCGGAACCTCGCGGAAAATCCGGCTGAGCAATCCGTAAATGTAATCCCGGACTTCTTGGCGCGAATAGTCGAGCACGAGCTGCGTGCGGAATTCGGTCCGGCGGCGTCCTTCGACATGCAGGCACCAGTCGGGATGGGCGCGGTAAAGCTCGCTCTCCCGGGAAACCATCTCGGGCTCGAACCAGAGTCCGAACTTGAGGCCGCGGGAGTTGATGCGTTCGGCCAGATCCTTGAGGCCGTTAGGCAGCTTGTTCCGGTCCTCGAACCAGTCGCCCAGCGACGTCGTGTCGTCGTTGCGCTTGCCGAACCAGCCGTCGTCGAGCACGAACAGCTCGATGCCGAGCTCGGCTCCGGCTTCGGCGATCGACTCGATCTTGTCCGCGTTGAAGTCGAAGTAGGTCGCTTCCCAGTTGTTGACGAGAATCGGCCTCTCCTTGTCGCGGTGCGCGCCGCGGCACAGCCGGGTGCGATACAGCTTATGGAACGTGCGGGACATGTCGCCCAGGCCGCCGTTCGAGTAAACCATGACCGCTTCCGGCGTCTGGAACGACTCGCCGGCCGGGAGGTTCCAAGCGAAGTCGAACGGATTGAGGCCGATCGAGACGCGGGTGGAGCCGAACGGATCCACCTCGACGTCCGCCGCGAAGTTGCCGCTGTAAATGAAGCTGAAGCCGAACACTTCCCCTTGATCCTCGTCCGCCTTCGGGCTTGCCAGCGCGACGAACGGGTTCAATTGATGGCCGCTCATTCCTCTGCGGCTCTCGATGCGGGAGCCGCCGGGGCCGATCGGCCTGCGGCGAACGTGCGCCTCGCGGGACCAAGCCCCCGCCAAATACACCATCTCGTAGTCCGATTTGTTCAGCATGTCCACGCTCGCGCTGAAGGCGTGCATGAGGCGCAGCCGCTGCTTGCCGTCGTTAGCGAACCGGACCGAGCGGGCGATCGCGTCGAAGCCTTCGAAGACGGTATAGTTCAGATAAACCGTCAGCCCGGAATACTTGTCTTCCAGTTCCAGTACGAGCGTCTGAGCCTCGGAGTCCGATTCCGCGTAGACGGACGGAAGACCGTCGAGCGGCGGCTTGCCGGCAAGGAGCCGGTAGCCTTTGTAGACGAGCTCCGTTACGCGGGAGCCGTCCTCCAATTGAATCTGGTAGGCCGGCTGGCGGAAATCTCCCGAGCCGAATTGAGCGTATTCTTGAGGCAGGCGATCCAGGAAAGCGTTCTCCGGATAGTTCGCCAGGTTGTTCAGATTGCTGTCCGAACGAAGCTTCTTGCCCCAGTAATGATGAACGGGATAGCCGTCGATCACCTGAATGACGTAGCTCGAGTCTTTGGCCTGCAAATGGAACGTCAACGATTGCTCGTTTACAAGGATGCCCATCTCTCACATCTCCTTTGTCCGGTCCGGCGCAGGGCCGGATCGGCAAAATGTTAGCTATGTGACATCATAACATGGACTAACAAAGATATCATGTTGCTAAATTACGATTCATTGCGTTTATATTCCATGTTTGGCCATCATCCCGAAAAGGCCTCGAAGGCGGCGGTTTGTCCGCTCGCTCTCGAGGCCTTCTCGGCTATCTTGTCGGCTAGTGCGTATATGCCGCCACGTTGTCCGTGTCCACCGCTTCGTGAAGCGCGGCGTTCAGACCGCTCGCGATGACGTTGGCGGTGTCTTCCATGAACTTGTCGATCTCCTTCGGCGTCACGAGCAGGTTATGGCCGAGAGGGTCGAGCACTTCCTTGACGAGCTGAAGCCGCTCGTTGCCTTCCATCGTTCCGAAGACGCCGAACAGCTTGTCGGTATTCGGCGTGTGCTTCTCCATGTGCTGCAGGACCAGATCCATCGTGTTGTTCACGATCGTGGACGCGTAGACGACGGTCGGAACGCCGATCGCGATGCAGGGAACGCCTAGAATTTCTTGCGTAAGCCCCTTGCGCTTGTTGCCGATGCCGGAGCCCGGATGAATGCCGGTATCGGCGATCTGGATCGTCGTGTTGACTCTCTCCAGCGACCGGGCCGCCAGCGCATCGATGGCGATCACCAGCTCGGGCTTCGCTTTCTCCACGATCCCCTGCACGATGTCGCTCGACTCGATCCCCGTCGTTCCGAGCACACCCGGCGCGACCGCGCTGACCGGCCGATAGCCCTCGCTGACCTGGTCCGGCATCAGCTCGAAAAACTGCCTCGTCACCATGATATTCTCGACGACCAGTGGGCCGAGAGCGTCGGGCGTGACGTTCCAATTGCCCAGCCCCACGATGAACACGCTCGCCGTTCTTCCGATGCCGACGCGCTTCAGGAAGCCCTCGAACTCCTTCGCGAAGGTGGTCGCCACCTTGTCTTGCAGATCGGAGTCCCCGTTTCTCAGCTGAGGCACCTCGAGCGTCACGTAATGGCCCTTCATCTTGCCGATCGCCCTCGCGCCCTCGTCCGACTGGATATGCATGCGGGTAACGGTAATCCCGTTCGCCTTCTCGGTCTCCGACCAAACTCCGGGAATCTGGCTGTCCGGCGAGCCCGCCAGCTCCCTGGCCTCGACGGCCAAGTCGATTTGAACCTCGTATTCCCTTAAATCCAGTTGTTGCTCGTTCATCATCTCTCTCCTCCTCTGCAGAGACCGAAGCCTGGCAGCGGGCCAAAATCGCGGGCTAACGCTTTTTGGCCGAGCGCTTCGCCTGTTGTTTTGCTTGCGTTTTGCCCCCCTCCATGATAGAATGTTACAAGTTGTCTGGAGAAATACTTGTTGCTTTGCCAGGAGGTGAAATCAATGCCGAACATTAAATCCGCTATCAAACGGACGAAGACGAACGACAAGCGTCGTCAGCGCAACGCTTCCCAGAAGTCCGCGCTTCGCACGGCTGTCAAGCAAGCTGACGTAGCCGTTGTGGGAACGGACGTGAACGTTGCTAAAGAAGCGCTTCAACTCGCTCAGAAGAAGTTGGACAAAGCGGTAACCAAAGGCCTTATTCATAAGAATGCGGCTGCCCGCAAGAAGTCCCGTCTGGCTAAGAAGTTGAACGCGTTGTCTTCTCAAGCCTAAGGCTTAATAACCGTTCAAACAAATAAAGGGTTGACTGTGGTCGCGAAGTATTTCGTTCCCAAGGTCAACCTTTTTTATTTGCTTGTAAGGCCAATTGGGTAAATAAGGCTCCATTTGGCCGGCTGCTCGGCCGGGCGAGGGCTTACTTGAGTATATTTTTTACTCAACTGAGCCAACTGCTCGGTCGGTCGCGGGCTTGCCTGAGTAGATTTTATTCAGTTGAGCCTGTAGACCATCGCCAGTCGCTCTTGACCTTCCTGCCAGGAGGCGGAAGTCATCCATCAGCCTCCACCGCCCGCAAGCCTCCACGCCCGTCAGCCGCCGCCCTCCGAGCCCGTCTTCAGCAGGAACAGCTCGAGTCCGAGCGTTTTCTCCACTCGCCCCGTCTTCATCTCGTAGTCCAGCTCCGCCAACCGCTCCAGCACCGACGACAGCCGCTCCGACGAGAACCCTTTCGCCTGGTCGGCCGTCACCTTCACCGCGTAGGGGTGAAGGCCGATCTGCCCCGCCATCTGCTGCGGGGTGTACCCCTGCTTGCCGAGCTCCTTCACGAACAGCATATGCCGGAATTGCCTGACCAGCAGCGCGACCAGCTTGATCGGCTCTTCCTTCTGCTTCAGCAGGTCGTAGTACAAAGCAAGAGCCCGATCCGTGCGCAAGGAGGCGATCTCTTCGGTCAGCTTGAATACGCTCTGCTCCGTGCTTGCCGGCACAAGAGTCGCGACCGAATCGACGGTCACCTTGCCGTATTCGCCCGCGTGCAGGCACAGCTTGTCCGTCTCGGCCGCGAGCGAGCTCATGTCCGGGCCCACCCTCCGCAGCAGCTCTTCTACCGCTCCGGGATCCGACTGGCGTCCCTGGGACTCGATCCGCTTCGAAATCCACTGCATCAGCTCCTCGGCCGGCAGCGGGGTGAACGACACGACCGCTTCCTTCTCCTTCGCCAGCTTGACGAGCTTTTTTCGTTCGTCCAGCTTCTCGTGCGGTACGATGAAGACGAGCACCGTGCTGTCCATCGGCTGCTTCATGTACTCGAGAAGCCGCTCGGCGCGGTGCTCGATCTTGGCCGATTCGCGGCCCGTTCCGAAGACGACGCTGTCCCGGACCAGAACGAGCTTGCTCGGCACGAGGAATGGCATCGTTTCCGCTTCGTCAAGAATCTCGTCGAGCGGACTCTCCGCCGTGCTGAAGCGAATGACGCCGAGGTCCCTGTGCTCCGCCTCGATCAGCTTCGCGGTCAGCTTCTCCGTAAATTCCTGGACCAGATACGATTCCAGCCCGAACAGTATGTAATAAGGCTTGATCTTGCCTTCTCTCACTTCCCGCAGAGCTTTCCTAGCCTCCATCGTATGCTTCCCCTTCCTGCAGGCATGGAATGCCTGCGTCATTCAAAGTCTATCAAATGTGGAGGCCGAGCCGCAACTAGCGCCAGGGAGCGCCGGCAGGAACGCAGGATCTCCGCCGCCGATCGAAACGAAGAGACTGCCTCCTCCGGTTCCGACGGAACCTTCCGAGACAGTCTCTTCGCATGTGGACATCTATGTCAACGTCCGCCGGCCCGGCCCATGGAACCGTGCGCGAACGACCGCGACCTAAAGTCCTTGGACGTTCCATAGCTGCCGAACGTCTCCAACGTTTATGCTTCATCATACGCAGCATCGCGGAAGAACGTTACTCGCCGGAGCTTTCGTTCGGCGACTCGCTTGCCGGGCTCTCGACGTTGGCCGAGGCGTCCCAAACCATATCCTTGATGTTGCCCTCCGAATCCTTCCAGGAGTAATGAAGCAAGGAGGAATCTTGCTCCCAATAAACGCTGCTAAGCGACTCTCCTTCATGCAACGCGCTTTGGAAAATCAACGAATGGTCTTCATTGGAATAGACGCTGATTCTCTGCTCCTCGGCGACGGCTTTAAGCTTCTGGTCCGGCGATATCCATTCGAGCGCCGGGAACGGTACGCTTAACGCCCCGTTCATCTCCGCGTCTTCAAGAGCGCCGCTCGTCTCTCCGCCCTCGGAAGGAACCAAGCCCTCCCCGCCCGATTCTCCCGCCAGCGACTTGCCGGTCGCTTCGGCCGAAGGCGATGGAGTCGCGCTCGGAGCGATTCCCTTCGAAGGCGCGACCGCTCCGCTCTCGATCGATCCCGTTGTCTCCTTCGTTTCCCCCGCGCCCGCCGTATCCGAGCTATCCGCCGCGGGTGCGGCCGACTCGCCTACCGACGGCGCCGGCTCGGCGAATTTAACCGACGCAGTCGGTTCCGTGCCTAAGGATTCCGTCTCCGAAGGAGCTTCCGCGTCATCTTCGCTCTGGGAAGAATTCGCGGAGAAGCCGGCCGAGTCTTGCGAAGCTTCCGTTGAGAACGATCTGGCCTCCGACTTGGCCGCCGGCGCTTCCGAGAGAGCGACCGAATCTTTCGAATCGCTGTCGTTCGAAGACGAATGGAACAACGACGGCGCCGTCACGATGACCAGTCCGGCGACGAGTCCCGCCGCGATCGCTCCGGCAACGCGCCGCAGCGTCGATCGGTTCCGTCGGCGAGGAAGCTCGGCTGGTACCGCAGACTCTTCCGAAACGGCGTTCCCCGTTTGCGCGGCGCGAGCCTCCGCAACGCGAGCCTCCGCGTCGATGATCTCCAGCTTCGGCAGAATGGCATCCACCAAGCTGAAAGGAGGAGCGACCCGCGGAAGCTCCGCGAGGTTCTTCGACAGGAGGGTCATACGTTCGAGGAAAGCGGCGCAGTCCGGACAAGTTCGAATATGCTCGTTCATTAGCACGGTTTCTTGCGAATCGAGATCGCTGTCGATCGAATGCTGGATAAGCTCCCTTCCTTCATCGCAAGTCATCCCCGAACACCTCCTTTCTGATAATCTCGCAGCAGCGTCTGCAGCTGCTGCCTTGCCCGGAATAAGTAAGATTTCACCGTATTAAGCGGCAGATTCAACGAATCCGCGATCTCGTTATACGAGAAGTCCTGCATATACCTAAGAATAATGACGGTCCGATGATGCTCCGGAAGCTTGCCGATCGCTTCGCGGATCTCTTCCGAGGCATAGGCCGACATGACTTCGTCCTCGACGTTGTCCGCCGATTCGAAAACGAGCTCGTGCTCGTCGATGGACACCGACGGACGGATTCGGCGAAACTTATCGATGCACAGATTCGTCACGATCCGCTGAACCCATGTCCGGAATTGGGCCTTCTCTTCATAAGTATGAATTTTGGTATAAATTTTAATCAAGGCTTCCTGAGAAGCGTCGAGCGCATCCTGTTCGTTGTTTAGCAAGTAGTATGCGGTGCGATATACTTGATTCTCTATTCCGCGGAGCAGCTCCACAAGGGCGTCGCGATCGCCGGCTTGCGCAGCTTTGATAAGATCCAGCTCCACCACAGAAGATCCTCCCCTCTGCACTTCCCTTAACGCAAACGAGCGTCGAAAAGTTGCACCAAGCTCCATGCTAACATCAGGAAATTTAGCGGCCTGGTTGTTTACGCTTCTCACAGTCTAGCAATGCCTATATTTCAAGTCAATCGATAGAATAATCGGGATTCGGATTCGGGTTCCCGCTTCGTCCTCCGGATCAGCTCTCCCCGGGGCGATACCCGGTATTGGATCTCCCCGTTCAGATCCGTCCGGTAATAAGGAATCCGAAGCTCCTCCAACCGCCCGAGGACGTCGGAATGGGGATGCCCGTACAAGTTGTTGCGTCCCGCCGATATGACAACCTCGCCCGGAGCCCATTCTCTCAGCCACGGTTCGGTCGTGGAGGTTTTGCTTCCGTGATGTCCGGCTTTCAAGACGTCGACGGACTTCGTATCGCCGGCGGCCGCGACGAGCAATTCGGCCTCTCCCTTCTTTTCCAGGTCTCCCGGCAGCAGAAAAGTCCTCCCGTACATCGTCAGAAGGAGGACGACGCTGCGATCGTTCTGCTCCGGCTCGATCTCGACCCCGGCTTCCCCACGATTCGGAGGGTAAAGAACCTGCAAGGAAGAGGAGCGATCCCATGCCCAACTCATTCCCTGGCGAAGCGAGAACATCGGAATTCCTCGCCGTTCCGCGAGCTCGAAGAGCTCCCGCGCCGTATCGTCCTCTTTCACCGTACCGTTAAAAAACAGCCTTTTGACCGGAAAATGCTCCAGCACGGCGAGAGCTCCCCCGATATGATCCTGATCCAGATGGCTTAAAACGAGCCAATCCAGGCTGCGCACTCCGCGCTGCTTGAGCAGAGGGACGACCGTCTTCAGCCCGACCTCGTACGGGTCGCGCCTCATCTTCCATTCTTCCTTCTTGCCGAACTGTACCGTCCCCCCCGCGTCGATCAGGCCGAACTTGCCCGTGCCGGAACGAAGCAGAATCGAGTCCCCCTGTCCGACATCGAGAAACATGACTTTCGCATCGCGATCCAGGGCTGCCGGCTGAATGCCCCAAGCGAGCCATACTCCCCAACAGGCCATGAGAAGCAGAAGCTTTCGCTTGCCTTGCTTAGTGTTGGCGGCAAGCGGATGGGGAAGCGCCTCCGCCAACGGGACCGTATCCTCCCCTATCCGATCCGTGCCCGAACGCGGCGGCACCCGCAGAGCTCTAAGCTCGATCTGAACCTTATCCCTTAATTCCGTCGTTTCATGCTTCCATGTATATAAACGATTCAGAGCTCCGAAAGTCGCGAAAAGCAAAGCATAAGCGGCGAACACCCATAGTAGGGAAGGCTGCGGCCAATACGTTTGAAGCCCGTTTATGCTCTCCATCTTCGCGATCGCGAGATCCGTCAGCCCGTTGCCCCACGAAGCGATCCGCGCGGTCATTCTCCCGAGCGGGTACCACAAGCCTGCGAGCGCCAAGGAGGCCATGCCGAGGGGCATGATGACGAAGCTGATGAACGGAACGAGCAGAAGGTTGGCCGCGAACGAGAGCAAGTGGAATTGGTGAAAATAATAGATGGAGATGGGAAAAGAGACCGCCGTCGCGGTTAGAGTGACAGCGAGAGCTCCCCTCATGGACTTCCAGCGGACGAGAGGCGCAAGCCAATCGTTTACGCCCGGAACGAACAGCAGCAACCCCGCGGTCACGACAAACGACAGCTGGAAGCTGACGTTCTCGACGACACGCGGCTCCAGCATCATCATGACAAGCGCCGCCGCGGACAGAAGATGCAGGCCGTCCTTCAATTGATTCCGGCGGGCCATATAGAGAGCGAGCATCGCCATCAGGCAGGCCCTCACCGCGGAAGGCGAAGCGCCGGTAAGCAGCATATAAGCCGGAAGGGCCGCGATCGCCAGCTCCTGCCCCCGCTCCCGAGGGAGCCTGAGCATCGATGCCGCTTGCAGCAAAATATAAACGACGACGCCGACGTGAAGTCCCGAAATCGCAAGCACGTGGGTCAGCCCCAGACGGGAAAAGGCCGCGAACTGCTCGGGATCCAGATCGTCCTCGATTCCGAGCACGAGACCTTTCATATAGCCCCGATCCGTCCCCTCGTAAAGCCTGTCCATCCAGCCGCCAAGCTTCTCTCTCCAAGAGTCCGCCAGGCGAAGAGGAAGCAGCCTCCACGGCGGATCCGAGGGTTGAACGGAGACCGCGGAAGCTCCTTTTGCCGTGAGCGACCAGTGGATGTCCAGACTTCGGAGATAACTCCGATAGTCGAAGCCTCCGAAGTTGCCCGCATCCGCCGGCAGCTGGAGCTCTCCTTGAATGACGGCTTCATCTCCCCGCCTCCAGGAAGCCGCGATTCGCTGCTCCTCCTCTTCCTGCAGCCATATCCGAACGAGAAGCTTGTCTCGGATCGGCACGGAAGAGGCTCCGGAGCCGTCCGCCCCGTTCTCCCCTAGCTCAATCGATTCGCCTTGGAGCTCGAACGTGACGACTTCGCCGTCGATGGCAGCCGGGGCGTCGAGACGTCCCCTCACGATGGCCGGCTGCTCCTCCCGGCCGCCGAGAAGCGGCGTAATATCGGAGCCGTGCCTGGCGTCCATCCATACGCGCTCTCCCGCCGATAACAAGAGCGCCGCGGCACATGCCGCGACGAGCCTCCGGGAGGCGGGAACGGCGAGCGCATACGCCGCCAGAAGCAGAAGGGCACCGAACAAAACGCCGATCGCGGACGCCCCTTGAAACAGCGAATAAATCGATGCGCCCAACGTCCAGCAAGCCATAAATGCCACCAGCGGCCGTCTGCTCAAGTCGCTCCTCTCCTTTTCTCCGAAAATCGGCTTGCTCTTCGAACGTCCTTGCGCCTCGAGCGCCATAACGACAAAAGAACCCCGCCGCCCGCAAAGGTGACGAGGTTCTTCCTCATTCTCGCAATATGAACTTGCTTATCCGACCGAAACATCCTGTACTTCGGTATCCGGCGGAGGCGTGTAGCCGTCGATCCGGCGGAATAGAATGCCGCGCTGCCGCATCAAGCCCGTGACCTTCTCCTGATCCTTCGGATACGCCCGGTGGTAGACGATCTCCTTGACCCCGCTGTTCGCCAACATGTTCGAGCAGGTCCAGCAGGGCTGGTCCGTCACGTAGACGGAGGAGCCCTCCCGATCGATCCGGTCCGTGAAGAGCAGCAGGTTCTGCTCCGCGTGAATCGTCCGAATGCAGCGCTGCTTCTTGATCAGTCCCGATGCCTCGCCTCCCGGAGGAGGAGCCTCGAACTCTTCCACGATCATGCAGCCGTCCTCGGAGCAATCCGGAACGCCCATCGGGGCGCCGTTGTACGCCGTTCCCAGCAGCTTCTTGCCCTGCACGAGCACCGCGCCGACATGCCGCCTTGGACAACGCGAGCGGGTCGACGCCATAAAGGCCATATCCATGAAGTAAGTATCCCAGTCTTTGCGCACCGTCTGTGCCATTCTATTCCTAACCTCCAACTGCCTTCTTTGCAAGGAAAACGCGACTAAGCGCCGTTTCCTCTAGAATACCCTGTTCCGTTACGCTTGGCTAGCGGCCAGCGCTTGGTCCAGATCGTACAGGATGTCGTCGATGCCTTCCGTGCCGATCGACAGCCGGATCAGCCCCGGCGTGACGCCGGCCGAAAGCTGCTCTTCTTCCGAGAGCTGCTGGTGAGTCGTGCTGGCCGGGTGGATGATGAGCGACTTCGAATCCCCGACGTTCGCAAGGTGGGAGAACAGCTGCACCGAGTTGATGACCTTCTTCCCCGCTTCAAGCCCGCCCTTGATGCCGAACGTAAGAATCGCCCCTTGTCCCTTCGGCAAGTACTTCTTGGCCAGCTCATGGGAAGGATGATTCGGCAAGCCCGGATAGCTGACCCACTCGACGGCCGCATGCTCTTGAAGGAACTTCGCTACCGCGAGAGCGTTGCTGCTATGGCGTTCCATCCGCAGGTGCAGCGTCTCCAGCCCTTGCAGGAACAGGAACGAGTTGAACGGAGACAACGCCGCGCCCATGTCGCGAAGCAGCTGAACGCGCATCTTGATAATATAAGCGATCGGCCCTACCGCCTCGGTATACACCACTCCGTGATAGCTCGGGTCCGGCGTCGTGAGGCCCGGGAACTTGCCGCTGGCCTTCCAGTCGAATTTGCCGCTGTCGACGACGACGCCGCCGATCGACGTTCCGTGACCGCCGATGAACTTGGTCGCGGAATGCACGACGATGTCGGCTCCGAACTCGATCGGGCGAGTCAGATAAGGAGTGGAAAACGTGCTGTCCGCGATAAGAGGAATTCCGTGCTCATGAGCGATGTCCGCAACCGCTTGGATGTCGAGCACGTCGCCCTTCGGATTGCCGATCGTCTCGGCGTACAGCGCCTTGGTCTTATCCGTAATAGCGGCGCGGAAATTGTCCGGATCGGAGGAATCGACGAATTTGACGTGTATGCCGAGCTTCGGAAGCGTAATCGCGAATAGATTGTAGGTTCCGCCGTACAAGTTCGTAGAGGAGACGATTTCGTCGCCCGCTTGGGCGATGTTGAGGATCGAATACGTTATGGCGGCTTGTCCGGACGACACGGCTAGCGCAGCGGCTCCGCCTTCCAAAGCGGCGATCCGCTGCTCGAACACGTCCGAGGTCGGATTCATGATGCGGGTATAAATGTTGCCGAATTCCTTCAGCGCGAACAGGTTCGCCGCATGCTCGGTATCCCGGAAGCCATACGAGCTGGTCTGATAGATGGGCACCGCTCTCGAATTCGTCGTCGGGTCGATCTGTTGGCCCGCATGTACGGCAAGCGTTTCCAAAGATAATTCACGATTCGTTGTCATCTTCTTACTCCTCCCATGCCTCTCACGAATTGTTAATTCCCGCCTATTGTCTCACACTTTTATCCAAGTGAAAAGATAGGAATTAAAAAGGAACCTATACTTTAAGCGAATCCCGGATAGCCGCGAACACCTTGGCGCCTATTCCGTTCACCTGAAGAAGCTCCTCCACGCTCTTGAAAGCCCCATGCTCCTCCCGGTAAGCAACGATCGCTTGCGCTTTGGAGGGGCCGATTCCCTTCAGCTCGTCCAGCTGCTCGGCCGTCGCCGCGTTAAGATTCAAGCGGCCGTCCGGAACGGATTCGGTAACGGCGGATTCGGGCGCGGACGGCAGCGGAGACGATTCGGATGCGCCTGACGAAGCCGGAGACGATTCAGAAGTGCCTGACGAGGCCGGAGACGGTTCAGAAGTGCCTGACGAGGCCGGAGACGGTTCGGACGCGCCCGACGAGGCCGGCGCCGTCCCCGCAGCAGCCTGAAGCTCGACAGCCGAAGGCTGGGCCGCGGGACTAGGCGCGGGCTCCGTCTCCGAGAACGGAAGCAGCGCTTCCGCCACCTGCTCGTTCACCGGAGTCCATCCGGGAACCCCAGCCTCCTTAGGCGGCTGCAGAAACGCCCAGCCGAGCAGCGCCAAGCCTGCCAGAGCCGTCGCCCCCGCGGCCAGCCCTCTCTTATCCGGAATGGATCGGCTGCTCTTGCTATTCATCTTGATTACCTCCCTATTGGATAATTGTCGGAAAATAAGAATGACGGCCAAGCCCTGCCACATACAATGTGAAGAAGTTAAAGCGTCTAAAGGGGAGGGGTCGAAGATGAAGGTCGGCTTCATCGGCGCTGGCAGCATGGGCAGCATGTTGACGGGTTCGTTCATTCGTTCCGGGGCGCTGCGCCCCGCGGACATCCTCCTGTCTTCGCGCACGTTGTCCAAAGCGAATGCGCTAGCTAACCGGTATCCCGGACTCCAGATCGCCCCTTCCAACGCAAGCGCGGCTCTCGATTCCGATCTGGTTTTCCTATGCGTAAAGCCCATGGACTTCCGCGGCGTTCTACAGGAGATCGCTCCGGTCGTGCAGCCTTGGCAGATTGTCGTCTCCATTACGAGTCCCGTTCGGATCTCGTCGCTCGAGGAGCATCTTCCCTGCAAGGTGGCCAAGATCATTCCAAGCATCGTGAACGAGACGCTCGCGGGCTCGTCTCTCGTCATGTTCGGGAGCCGCCTGGAGGAGAGGGACCGTGCGCTGCTCTTCCGTTTATTCTCCTCGATCAGCCGTCCGATCCAGGTCGCCGAGGAGGAGGTTCGGGTCGCGTCGGATATCGCAAGCTGCGGTCCCGCGTTCATGGCCAACCTGCTGGAGCAATTCATCGAGGCAGCCGTGTCGACGACGGGCATCGCCCGCGAGACCGCTTCCGTCCTCGCCAGGGATATGCTGCTCGGCACCGCCCGTCTGCTGCAAACCGCGGGCTGCTCTCCCGCCGAGCTGCAGAAGCGGGTGTCCGTGCCCGGAGGGATTACGGCGGCCGCCCTCGAAGAGCTCAAGCAGGCGACGGACGGAGCTTTCTTGCGGGTGCTCCGCACGACGCACGCCAAATTTGCGGAGGACCTGGACAAAGTCGATGCTTCATTAAACAGCGACGGCTAGCGGCATTCGGAGACGACAAAGGGGCGCACCTCTCCATGAGAGAGGCCGCCCCTTCCTAGTTAGTTGGCTACAATGTTGACGAGCTTGCCTTTGACGGCTATGACTTTGCGAATGGTTTTGCCGGCGATCAGCGACTGTACCTTCTCCAGACCAAGCGCCTTCTCCTGCAATCCCGCTTCGTCCAGGTCGGCCGCGACCATCGCGCGCTCGGCGATCTTGCCGTTCACCTGCACGACGATCTCGACCTCGGCGTCCACTGTGAGCGCCGGATCGAATTCCGGCCAAGGAACGTAGGAGATCGAACCGGAATGGCCGAGGCGCTCCCAGAGCTCTTCCGCGATATGCGGAGCGGACGGAGACAGCAGCTGCACGAAGTTCTCCATCGCTTGCTTCGGAAGAACGTCCGTCTTATACGCTTCGTTGATGAAGATCATCATCTGGCTGATCGCCGTATTGAAGCGCAGTCCTTCGTAGTCTTCGGTAATCTTCTTGATCGTGCGGTGCCACGTGCGGCGGAACGCCTCGTCGCCCGGCACGTCCTGGATCTTCTCGTTTAAGTTCCCGTTATCGTCTACGAAAAGTCTCCATACGCGGCCGAGGAAGCGGTACATCCCTTCGACCCCGTTCGTGTTCCACGGCTTCGTCGCTTCCAGCGGCCCCATGAACATCTCGTACAGGCGGAGCGTATCCGCGCCGAATTCGTTCACGATGTCGTCCGGGTTGATAACGTTTCCGCGGGACTTGGACATCTTCTCGTTGTTCGTGCCGAGAATCATCCCTTGGTTGACGAGCTTGTGGAACGGCTCCTTCGTCGAGACGACGCCGATGTCGTACAGCACCTTGTGCCAGAAGCGCGCGTACAGCAAGTGAAGCACCGCGTGCTCGGCGCCGCCGATGTACAGGTCGACCGGCAGCCATTCCTTCTGCTTCTCGAAGGAGACGAGCTCCTTGTCGTTCTTCGGATCGATGAACCGCAGGTAGTACCACGAGCTGCCCGCCCATTGCGGCATCGTGTTCGTCTCGCGGCGCGCCTTGCGGCCGTCCTTGCCGACGTAGTTCACCCATTCGGTCGCGTTCGCGAGCGGAGATTCGCCCGTGCCGGACGGTTCGATTCTCTCCATCTCCGGCAGCAGCAGCGGAAGCTCCTCCTCCGGAACGGTCTCCATCGTGCCGTCCTCGAAGTGCAGCACCGGAATCGGCTCGCCCCAATAGCGTTGGCGGCTGAACAGCCAGTCGCGCAAGCGGTAGGTGACCTTGCCTTTGCCCTTGCCGTTCTCTTCGAGCCAGGAGATCATCTTCGCGATCGCGTCCGGCGTGGACAGGCCGTTCAGGAAGCCCGAATTCACGTGTTCGCCGTCGCCGGTGAACGCCGCTTCCTTCACGTCGCCGCCGCTTACGACCTCGACGATGCTCAGGCCGAACTTCGACGCGAACTCCCAGTCGCGCTCGTCATGGCCCGGAACGGCCATGATCGCTCCGGTTCCGTAGCCGCCGAGCACGTAGTCGGCAATCCAGATCGGCAGCTTCTCGCCGTTCGCCGGATTGACCGCGTAAGCGCCGGTGAAGACGCCGGTTTTCTCCTTCGCCAGCTCCGTGCGCTCCAGATCGCTCTTGCGCGAAGACTGCTCGATATACGCATCCACGGCCGCCTTCTGCGCGGACGTCGTAATCGCGCTTACCAGATCGTGCTCCGGAGCCAGCACGCAGTAGGTCGCTCCGAACAGCGTATCGGGACGCGTCGTGAACACGGTAAGCGATTGCCCCTCATGGCCTTCGATATCGAACGTCACTTCCGCGCCCGTGGACTTGCCGATCCAGTTGCGCTGCATATCCTTGATGCTCTCGGACCAGTCCAGCTCCTCCAGATCGTTCAGCAGGCGCTCCGCGTATTCGGTGATCTTGAGCATCCATTGGCGCATCGGCTTGCGCACGACCGGATGGCCGCCGCGCTCGCTCTTGCCGTCGATGACTTCTTCGTTCGCCAGCGTCGTGCCGAGCGCTTCGCACCAGTTGACCGGCACCTCGGCGATGTAAGCAAGCCCCTTCTTGTACAGTTGGATGAAAATCCACTGCGTCCACTTGTAATAGTCCGGATCGGTCGTGCTGATCTCGTGATCCCAGTCGTACGAGAAGCCGAGCGACTTGATCTGGCGGCGGAAGTTGTCGATGTTGATCTTCGTGAATTCGGCCGGATGGCGTCCGGTCTGGATGGCGTACTGCTCGGCCGGCAGGCCGAACGCGTCCCAGCCCATCGGGTGCAGGACGTTAAAGCCGCGCATCCGCTTGAAGCGGCTTACGATATCCGTCGCCGTGTAGCCTTCCGGATGGCCGACGTGAAGGCCCGCTCCCGAAGGATAAGGGAACATGTCGAGCGCGTAAAATTTCGGTTTGCCCGCATCGTTCGTCGTGCGGAAAGTCTTGTTCTCGTCCCAGTAGCCCTGCCACTTGGGTTCGATCGTCTGCGGCTTATAGCCGTGCGGATTGTCTTGCGCCATTGTCGGATAACCCCTCTCAGATAGCAAAAAACCTCCCGCCCCAGCGTCAAAAATCACGCTAGGGACGAGAGGATTATTCCCGTGGTACCACCCTAGTTGACGGCTGCCCTGCTTGGGCATCGCGTCCACTCTACCTTCGTAACGAGAAGGCGACGCCGCGCTTGCCGCCGGAAGCGGATTACGCGCGGGCGGCTCCAAGGCGAGTTCGCGGCTACCGCCAACCGGCTCGCACCGAAGCGCCGGCTCTCTGAATGACGGATTGCGGCTACTGTTCCTTTTCCCAGCCGATAATTATGCCCTGATTATAGCCAAACCGCGCGAACGCTGTCAAGCGCGAGACCCGATCCCGTTCCAGAACAGATCGACGATCAGCTTGGGGAGCTCCTCCCCGTCCGTCTCCCGCGTCAGCTCCGCCTCCCGGTTGCCGAGCATCAGCAGGGCGGCGAACGAATGGGCGAGCAGCAGCGGGCTGAGCGGCGACTCGATCACCTTGTCCTTAAGGGCCTGCTCGAACGCTTCGGCAAGCGCCAGATGGATGCCGAATTCCGCCTGCCGGATCTGCTCGTGCTGCTCCTTGGACAGGGAAGCGAGCGCCTCTCTCATCATCGTTTCGAATTCGACGTGGGTCGAAGACATTTTCACGCGGGCCAGCTTCGCAAGGCGGGTCTTAAAATCGGTTTCTTCCTTAAGAATCCGGGACGAGTAAACGCTGATACGCTTCATCATCTCGGAGATCGCCTCGGTAAACAGCTGTGCTTTGTTCGAGAAGTAGTAGTAGACCGAAGCTTTGGTCACGCCCGCCTTGTCCGCGATCTGGTTGATCGAGACGGGCTCGTACCCGAATTCCATGAACAACAGCGAAGCCGCGTTCAGCACCGTGTCGCGCATCGGAGAAGCTTGATCGGCGAATTTGGGCCGCCCGGGCGCTCTTTTCGGCTTAGACTTGTTCATTCCGAATACCTCTTTCCGCATACGTTAAACCTTCCAAACATCATACCGTAAATTTTTTTTGCGAGCCACATTTGATAATTAACCTTCCGGTATATATAATTATCCGTGATAGCCCATTATCGTCCAAAATAGAAGCTGGGGAGAGAAAATGAGGATGAAAGAAAATACCTTCTTAGGCCGATGGGTCGCGGGCAAGCGAAGCCGGTGGATCACGCTGCTCGTCTGGATCGTCGCGGCGGCGCTGCTTAACGTCCTGCTTCCCGCGGTCGGCGATCAGGAGCGGAACAACGCTCCCAATCTGAGCGATTCCAAGCCCTCCGTACAGGCGGAGGCCGTATCGGAGCAGCAATTCCCTAGCGGAGCCGACGTCCCGGCCTTGTTCGTCTGGCATCGCGGCGGCGGTCTGACGGATGCCGATCTGCAGAACATCCAGAAGCTGTCGGAGAAGCTGACGGCCGAGCCCGTCCCCCATCAGACAACGGTTCCGCCGCTGCACCAAATGCCGCTTCAAGCTCTTAAGTCGCAGCTTTCCGAAGACGGCACCGCTTTCGTATCTCCGGTTTTGTTCGAGAAAGCCGCCGACACCGATCAACTCAAAGATAGCGTGGATGAGATCAAGGAGGAGGTCCGGGCTCTCTTCGGCTCCGATCCGTTCGAGGCCGCCGCCGATTCCGGCGAGTTAAGCGCCAGGGTCAGCGGACCGGTAGGAATTCAGATCGATGCGACGGGCCTGTTCCAAAATGCGGACTTCGCCTTGATGGTCGCCACCGTCCTGCTCGTTCTCGTTCTTCTGCTTCTTATTTATCGTTCTCCGATTCTGGCGATCATCCCGATCGTCGCGGTCGGGTTCGCTTATCTGGCGGTCAGTCCCATTCTGGGCTGGATGGCGCGCGAAGGCTGGATTACCGTCGACTCGCAAGGCATCTCCATCATGACGGTGCTTCTGTTCGGCGCGGGAACCGATTATTGCTTGTTCCTGATCGCCCGGTTCCGCCAACTGCTCAAGACCGAATCCGACCGGTTCGCCGCGCTTCGCGCCGCCATTACGGATTCGTCGGGCGCGATCGCGATGAGCGGCATCACGGTCGTTCTCGCGCTCTTCGCGCTGCTGCTCGCGGAATACGGTGCTTATCAGCGGTTCGCCGCCCCGTTCAGCATCGCCATTCTGATCATGGGCATCGCTTCGCTGACGCTCGTTCCGGCGCTGCTCGCCATCGTCGGCCGCGCCTCGTTCTGGCCGTTCGTTCCCCGCACGCGGGAGCAGCAGGCCGAGCGGGCCGCCCGCCGCGGCAAACCGGCTCCCGCTCCGGAGAAGCCTGCCCGCAATCGCGTCGGCTCGCTAGTCGTCCGAAAGCCGTGGACGATCGTCATCGTCTGCGTCGTGGTGCTCGGCGCGCTGGCAGGAGCCAGCACGCAGGTCAAATTCACCTACGATATTCTGTCCTCGTTCCCGAAGGATATGGAGTCCCGCGAAGGGTTCGCTACGATCGGCGATAAATTCACGCCGGGCGAGCTCGCCCCCGCTCAAGTGATCGTCGACTCGCAAGGCAAGGACGTATCCGGCTTGGCCGACAGACTGGAGTCGCTCGACTATATCAGCGTCGTCGGCGAGCCCCAAACCGGCCGGAGCAATCCGAATATCGTAATGTACGAGATTCAGTTCGCCATGAATCCCTATTCTCTCGAAGCGATGGGCCACATTCCCGATCTGAGGGAGACCGCGGAAGACGCGCTTGCGCAAGCCGGCGTCTCTAACGCCGAGGACAGCGTCTGGGTCGGCGGCCAGACGGCCGAGCAGCACGACAACAAGGCAACCGGAGAACGCGATACGCGAGTCATCATCCCGGTCGTCATCGGACTGATTACGCTGCTGCTTCTGCTGTATCTGCGTTCGGCGGTCGCCACCGTCTATCTGGTTCTGACGGTAATCCTGTCGTACTTCTCGGCGCTCGGTCTCGGCTGGCTCGTGCTGCATCACTTCATGGGAGCCGACGCCATCCAAGGCTCCATCCCGCTTTATGCTTTCGTCTTCCTCGTCGCGCTCGGCGAAGATTATAACATTTTCATGATCTCGAGCATCTGGCAGAAACGCCGAACGATGCCGCTCAAGCAAGCGATCAAGGAAGGTGTCGGCGAGACCAGCTCGGTCATCACGTCCGCCGGTCTCATTCTGGCGGGAACGTTCGCCGTTCTCGGCACGCTGCCGATTCAGGTGCTCGTCCAGTTCGGCACGGTGACCGCCATCGGCGTGCTGCTCGACACGTTCGTCGTCCGGCCGTTCCTCGTTCCGGCGATCACGACTCTGCTCGGCCGCGCCGCTTTCTGGCCGGGCCGCTACGAGCCGGTGGAAGAGAGCAAGAGCGTTGCCGGATAAAAGTTAGCATTAAAAGGAGCAAGCCCGGCGGGGCTTGCTCCTTTTTTGGAAACAGATTATAAGCTTCGATCCGCACCGCTTGGAGTGCCGTATCGCTTTCTGATATTCAGTTCTTTCATGTAAATGCTGACCGTCCGCTCGGTAACATTGTAGCCTTCCTCGTGCAGCAGCCGGGTAATTCTCGGGCTGCCGTATTGCTCATTCTTATCATAAAAGTGATAAGAGATGCGTTCCATTATCTCGGTTTTCTTGAGGGCTTGAGCGCTAGGCTCCGCGTTCTTCCGCTTGTAATATCCGCTCCGAGAAACTCCTAAAATCATGCACATCTTCTCCACAGGAAAGTCGGAGCTATGATCTTCAATGAATTGAAATTTTACTTTCTTGGGTTGTTGAAGATGTGCACTGCTTTTTTTACGATTTCAAGCTCCTGTTCGAGCTCCGAAACCTGCTTATCCTTCTCGCGGAGAAGCTGTTCAAGCTCACGAATGCGATCTGCGCTATTCACAGGCTCATTTTCAAACTGACGGTACTTTCCAATCCACCTGTAAAGCGTCTTTTCTGGAATATCCAATTCTTGTGCAATCTGCACCACCGACTTAGTCTGTTCCTGGATGTATTTTACCGTGCGTTGCTTGAACTCCTCATTGTGATGCACCCGTTGTCCGCCCATGTGAACACCTCCCGTTAAGCTTTATTATTGGGTTTCTCTTAACGAGTGTCCACTGATTATTCTACGTGCACCATTACTCATCTTGGCGCTTTACGCAACGTTTGGTTAGCCGACTTGAACCCAACCATTACTCATTCTGGGCTTACTGCCAACTGTCTATGGGACGGCTTGTGTATCGGTCACCTTACAATCCAGCCGCTGAGTTATGCATTCGCCATCGGCTTCCGAGCCACGAAGAATAACCGCTCGGACTCCTCGTTCGCGTCGGCCCACTTGAAGTCCGCGAAGCGATGGAGCACCTCGAAGCCGGCGGCGGCGAGTTGTCCGGCGAGCCAATCGGGATCGTAGGCGCGCTGGACGTGGGATTCCTCGAAGCGGTAGTACAAGCCGGAATTCGGGCCGCCGGCTCCCGATTCCTCGCGAACGAAGAACGTGAGGTCGTGCTCGATCTCCATTCGCTCCGGATCGTAATCGCAGACCCACATGTAGGCGACGTCCTTCTCGTCCAGCACGAACGGCTGCTCCTCCGCATACCTCTCGAGCTGGCTCGGGGCATGGACGTCGAACAGGAACAAGCCGCCGGGAGCCAGCCCCTCGAAGGTGCGACGGAAGGTCGAGACGATGTTCTCCGGTTCGGTCAAGTAGTTGAGGCTGTCGCAGAAGCTGATGACCGCGTCGACCGGCTCCGGCAGCTCCCAATCGCTCATGTCCTGCTGAAGCCATCGAATCGAGCCGTTCTCCGCCGACGCGATCAGGCTGCGCCCGCCCCCTGCTTCCCATTTGTTGCGGGCCATGGCCAGCATGTCCGAGGACAGGTCGACTCCGAACACCCGGAAGCCCGCCTTCGCCAATGGTATCGCGATATTGCCCGTTCCGCAGCCGAGATCGACGATCGTCGCCGGCATCCCGTATCGATCCCAACAGCGCCTGGCGAAGCTAAGCCACTCCGCGTAAGGCATCTCCTCCATCAACCGATCGTAAACCGCGGCGAATTGCCGATAGGATCTCACCCAAGTCTCCCCCTCGTAGTCGATAGATGATAAAAAAAGCGTCCGAAGACGCTTCCCTTTGGCAGGGTCGAACCTATTCCTTCTCCGAATCTTTACCCGCGTCCGGAGCCGGGGAGCCTCCCGCCTCCGTCAGCTTGGTCCAGCTCCCCTGCTGGATGACGAGGCCTTCTTTCATCAGCTTGCCGATCGCCCGTTTGAAGGCGGATTTGCTGATGCCGAAACGGCGTTGGATCGCGTCCGCCGGGGACTCGTCGCTGTAGGGCATCGAGCCGCCGGGGCGCGCCCGCAGGAATTCCAGCAGCCGATCGGAGTCTTCGAGCCGTCCCTTCTCCTTGGAGGAGCGCATCGACAGCGTCACCCGGCCGTCATCCTTGACCTGGGTGACCCGGGCGAGAACCTTCTCGCCAAGGCGGAGAGGCTTCGTCATCGACGCCGTCGGTATGTAGCCTAACGCGCCGAAACCAATGACGCCGCCGTCGACGAGCACGAACACGCCGTCGCGGAACGTATCGGTGACCCAGGCGATTTTCTCTTCGTGGTGCCAGGAGCTCGGCGCGCGAAAGACGGCCGTCTCGAAGTCTTCCAGCTTCGCCAACCGGGCCAGCATCCGGCCTTCCTTGTCATGCTTCATCACGACATGAAGCTCGTCTCCCTCTTGCGGCCACTGCTCCTTCTTCTCCGGCAGCTCCTTAATCGGAAGGAGCAGCTGCCGCCCGATGCCGATCTCGAGGAAGCAGCCGAAGCGCGGATGAAAGTCCGCCATCTTCAGCCTGCGCATCTCGCCGAGCGTAATGAGAGGCTCTCTCGTCGTGGCGGTAATGCGCCCCTTGTCGTCATGGAACAGGAACACGCCCACTTCGTCGCCGGCTTCCGGCCTTTCGCCGAGAATTTCGCCGTACGGAAGCAGAACCTCAAGCCCGCCTTCTTCCTCCTCCGCAAGGAACCACCCGTAAGGCGCAACCTCCCTGCGGGCGAGCAGAGTCGTGATCGTACCCGCGGCCAGCGTCATGCGAAGGTCACTGCCTTCGCGTCGGACCACAGCCGCTCCAGGTGATAGTACTCGCGCTCATCGCGATGGAAGACGTGCGCGACGACGTCGCCCATGTCGATCAGTACCCAGCGGGCCGTGTCCATGCCTTCGATGCGTACCTTGGCGCCCAATTCCTCCGCTTTCTTGCGGATCTCCGTGGCGATCGCCAGCACCTGCGTGTCCGAATTGCCGTGGCAGATCAAGAAGTAGTCGGCCACCAGCGAGATTCCTTGAAGATTAAGCGCCACCACGTCGTTCGCTTTCTTGTCTTCCGCCGCCAGCGCGGCTGCTTGAAGCAATTTGTCCGAAGATAAAGCCATTCATTAGCCTCCTTATCGCGTCTTCCTCTATATCCTTACCCTTTGTTCTTGATTATCGTTAGCAGCAAATCATTGCGAGCCAGCACCGTCAGAGGGAAAATTCGTTTCCCTTGATCGACAAGCAGCTTGATCGTTCCGTCGAACCCGGCTAGCAGCGCTTCTTCCAGATTATTCTGCGCGAGCTCGCGAATTCGATTCACGCCCGGAAAATCCCGTCCCGGCTCGATATAATCGGCCAGGCAGACGATTTTGTCCAGCAGCGTCATCCGTTCCCGCCCGGAGGTGTGATAGCGGATCGCGTCCAGCACCTCTTCGTCGTCGATGCCGTGCTCCCGCCGGACGACCCAGGCGCCGACGTGCGCATGCCAGAGCTCCTTGTCATGCTCAAGCAGCTCCTTCGGCAGATCTTCCTCGCGAATGAGCTTCTCCATCCGATCGGTCGCCCATGCTTTCGTATAATCGTGAAGCAAGGCGGCGAGCCAGGCTTTGTCCTTGTCTCCGCCGAAACGCTCGGCAAGCTCAACCGCCGTATCGACGACGCCTTGAACGTGTCGCCACCGCTTCTCCGGCATCTGGCTCCGGGTCGCTTCGATCAAAGCTTCACGATTCATATAATCCATTCCCCTCAATATAATCCAGCACAGCCTGAGGAACGAGATAGCGGATCGAGCGTCCGCTCCGCTTGCGCTCCCGAATGTCCGTCGACGAAACGCCGATCGGAGTCATGCGGGCAGGAACGATCTTGCGGCGCAAATAATCGGGCAAGTCCGCTTCCTCGCTCTCCTCGCCATGCCGTCCCAGGCAGATGAAGGAGATCCGTTCGGCAAGCTCCTCGATTCGGCGCCAGTTCGGCAGATCGTTCATCATATCGGTGCCGACGATCCAGTGGAACTCCCGATCCGGCTCTCGCTCCTGAAGCGCGATTACCGTATCGATCGTATAAGAGACTCCGCCTCTCTCCAGCTCGAGCGCCTCGACCCGGAATCCGGGGCGGTCCGCGACGGCGGCCGCGGCCATGGCGCGCCGCCGGCTTCCGTCCGCTCCCGGCTGGGGCTTATGGGGAGGCGTGTTGGTCGGGATAAACCAGACCTCCTCAAGGCCCGCTTCTTCCATCGCCGCTTCCGCCGCGATCAGGTGCCCGATATGAATGGGGTCGAACGTTCCTCCCATGAGTCCCGTCCGGATTTTGCCGCTGTCTGAACGTTTGTCCATGTCGGGGCGCAACCTCGCATTCAGTGCGGAAGCACGATTTGCTTGTTGTCCTTGGATTCCTTGTACAGCACGATCGTCTTCCCGATGACCTGTACGAGTTCGGCTCCCGAGCGTTCCGCGAGCTCCTCGGCCACCTCGTGGCGGTCGTCGTCGTTGTTGTTCAGAATATTCACCTTGATCAGCTCGCGAACTTCCAGCGCCTCTTCGATATGGCGAATGAGGTGATCGTTCGTTCCGCCCTTCCCCACTTGGAAGATCGGATCGAGATGGTGCGCTTGCGAACGCAGAAATCTTTTTTGTTTGCCTGTCAACATGGTTGCTTACCTGCTTTCCTTATCGGTCTTGAATGATCAGGACGGGACGGCGGCCCCGAACGATTCCAGCACGGCGCCTCGCATGGCGGCGACCGGCGCGGGCTGCCCCGTCCAATATTCGAAGGCGTAGGCGCCCTGATACACGAACATACCTAAACCGCCGTGAATGCGGCAGCTTCTCTTCTCGGCCCCCTTGAGGAAGGCGGTCGTGAGAGGATTGTAAATGAGGTCGCTGGCCACGGCCCCCGGGCGAAGCCACTCGGGGTCGATCGGCGTCGCCTCCGCGTTAGGCGACATGCCGACGGATGTCGTATTGATGACGACGTCCGCTTCCGCGCACAGCTCCTTAAGAGACTCCCACGGAGCGGAGGTCACGCCCTTCTCCGCCCCGAAGGTATCGGCCAGCTCGGCCGCGCGTTCCGCCGTTCGGTTCGTCAGGACGATCTCCGCCGGATTCTCGCGGGCGAGCGCCCAGACGATTCCGCGGGAGGCGCCTCCGCAGCCGAGCACGACGATTCGTTTGCCCGCAAGCTCCGGCTCCGATTCTTCCTTCAGCGACCGCACGTAGCCGATGCCGTCGGTGTTGTAGCCGACGAGGCGTCCGGCTTCGTTGACGATCGTATTCACCGCGCCGATGGCGCGGGCTCCTTCGTCGATCTCGTCCAGGAATTTCATGACTTCGATCTTGTGCGGAATCGTGACGTTCAGCCCCCGGAAGCCGAGCGAGCGAATTCCGGCGATCGCCTCTCCCAGACGATCCGGCGTTACGTGGAAGGCTCCGTAGGCTCCATTGATGCCCGCCTCACGGAAGGCCCTATTCAGCATAATCGGCGATTTGGAATGGCGGATCGGATCTCCGATCACCCCGTAGAGCACCGTATGACTGTCCATGAATCCCATTCCCCTTTTTTACAGCATCGATTCTCTCAGCATGACCTTCACGCCCTTCGGAGCGTGAACCTCGATCAGCGCCCCGGACTTGCCGTTCACCTTGATCCATCCGAGTCCGGAGACGAAGACGTCGACCGCCGTGCCCGGCTGCACCCGCAGCGAGTGGCGCGTCCAAGGAGGCATGCTCTCCAGCCCTTCCCGGGAAGGAGGGGCCAGCATGACGCCGCGATGTTCCTCGTACAGCGCGTCCGCCTTCTCCAGCTTCGTCCGATGAATCGGAAGCCCGCCCGAGACGTAAGCCGTGAACGATTGATGCTCGCCTTCCACGAAGTCGAACCGAACGATTCCCCCGAAGAAAAGCGTCTGTTTGGCGTCCAGCTGATAAGTGGCGGGTTTAAGCGGCTTGTCTGGCAGCACGGCGTGCAGGCTCTCCCTCGGAATAACCTCGGAGAGACGGGAGCGGTACACGATTCCCGGCGTGTCGATAATGCTGCGTCCATCCTCCAGAGGGATATGGACGGCATCGAGAGTCGTTCCCGGATAACGCGAGACGGTCAATTCCCGCTCCAGATCGCTGTAATCCGAGATCAGACGGTTTACCAGAGTGCTTTTGCCCACATTGGTCGCTCCGACGACATAAACGTCGCGCTTGCCGCGCAGCTCCGCGATCGTCTCGACGACCCTCTCGAAGCCGATGTTCCGTCTGGCGCTGCATAGAAGCACGCCGACAACCTTCAGGCCGTTCGCCCGAGCCTGCTTCTGCACCCAGTTGCGCAGCCGGTTCCAGTTCGTCACCTTCGGCAGAAGGTCGATCTTGTTCACGACCAGCAGCACCGGGTTCGTTCCGACGAACCTCTGTAGGCCGGAGATCAGGCTGCCTTCGAAGTCGAACAGGTCGACGATATGGACGACCAGGCTGTCCGTCGAGGCGATACCTCCGAGCAAACGCAAGAAATCGTCCTGGTCGATGGCGACGGACGATGCGTCATTGTAGTTCTTGATGCGGAAGCAGCGCTGGCAGATGATCGGCTCGCGCTCTCTGGCGGACTCCGGCACGAAGCCCGGCCGGCTCGCCTCGATCGTCTGCAGGGCGATTCCGCATCCCGCGCAGCGGCTGTTCTCTACTCGCGAATCGGTCAAGATTAACGTTCCTCCTTCTCCGGCCACAAGCCTCTCTTGCGGAGCCGGGACAGGGCGATTTTCTCGATTTTGCGGTTGATCTGGGTTCCGAACCCTTCTTCGCTTACAGCGATCGGGGTGACGAGGATCGTATGAAGACCCATGCGGCGCCCGCCCAGAATGTCGGTCAGCATCTGGTCTCCGACGACGACCGCTTGGTCGGCGCTCAGCTTCAGCAGCGACAGCGCCCGGCGGAAAGCGGCTCCGAACGGCTTGCGGGCGGCCGGAATGAACGGAATGCCCAGCGGCTTCGAAAAGGTCGATACCCGGCTTTCGTTATTATTGGATAGAACGACGACGCGGAAGCCCTCCAGCTTGACCTTCTCCAGCCAGGCGGCCAGCTCCGGCGTCGCCAAAGGCGTCTTCGCGCTGACGAGCGTGTTGTCCAGATCGGTAATGATTCCGCTGACCCCTCGCTTCTTCAAAGCTTGCAAGTCGATGTCGAACACGGTGCTCACGATCTGATCCGGCAGCAATCGTTGGAACATTCCCGAATAATCCCCTGTCTCTTACGAAATAATCTAACGAGTTTCCAAGAAAACTCTGCATCGTGAACAAAATATACCACACCCCGTGAATCCTTGCAAAAAAACGGGAAAGCCGGCTTAAGCATTCGGCTTTCCCGCACGGGACCTATCGTTCTTGCACCTCTTGCGACCCGGCTACAGCGCCTTGCGAATTCTCTCCGTCGTTCTCGAGAACTCCGCGTAAGCCGCTTCCTCTCCTTGGCCCGAGCCGTAGCGAGCCCATTCGAATTGGGCAAGCGCCCCTTCCAAATCCGGCTTGAGCGACTGGAAGCGTCCTCCCCAGCTGTCGAACGTCTCTCGAAGCGTCTCGTGCTTGTCGCGTTTGAAGCCTCTTCGCTGCATGAAGCGCACGAGGCTCTCCATCTCCTTCACGATCCGCTGGTTCGGCGTCGTGCCGAGATGCCGAAGCTTCCGCATGGCAAGCCGCCAGCCGCCGCGCCGGCGAATGACGAGCCAACCTGCCAAGAAGAGGATCACGACGGCAGCGGCGATTACCGATACGATCGTCGGGAGCTTCCAGCCGTCTTCTTGCTCCTCCGGCTGTGCTTCCGGAGTCGTGCTCGCGTCGACGACCGGAACGTCGATTTCTTCGGGCGCCCGCTCCGGTACCGGCAGCGGAATGCTGAAGCCCGCGGTCGGCTCGAAGGAGACCCATCCGTAGCCTTCGAAGTAGGCTTCCGCCCAGGAGTGGGCGTCGGAGTTGCGAACGGTATAAGAACCCGCTCCGTTCGGATCCGGGATGTACCCGCCGTAGCGCTCCTGCTGATCCTCCGACGGATTCACGCCGGCGGTATAGCCCTTCACCCAACGGGTCGGAATGCCGAGCGAACGGGCCATGACGACGAACGCCGTGGAGAAGTAATCGCAGTAGCCCTCCTGAATCTCGAACAGGAACGCGTCGACGACATCCTTGCTCTTCTGCTTCGAGAGATCCGGAGTGTTCGTATACGGATAAGTCGAGCTCAAGTATTGCTCCAACTGCTTAAGCCGATCGTAATCGTTCGTTGCCGTCGTCGTCACCGATCGCGCCAAATCCCTGACTCTCTGAGGCAGCGCGTCCGGAAGCTGAAGATAAACGGCCCCGAGCGAATCCGACCCCGCACCGGCCGAGAGCGTCCGAAGCCGTTCCTCGTCCAGCTCCTGCACCTCGGAGACGACGGTATAGCTCGCGACCGACGCCGGACGCTGGAAGCGGAGTTCCCTTTCTTCGGGATTCCAGAACAGCTGCGCGTTCCGTGAGCTTTCCAATTCGACGAGGTTGGAAGCGGAGGAGGCCGCGAACAGGACCGACAGCCTATCCTTCTTCACCATGGTGATCGTCTGCTCCACCTTGCGGATGCCCGTCTCGTCGGTCAGCTCCGGCTCGAGCGGAAGCTTCCGCTCCTCGTCCCCTCCGGCGGCGACCTGCTGGCTGGACTGTCCTTTGCGATCGCTCCAGCCTTTGCCCGTGTAGACGGCCTTGGTCTCTCCTCGCAAGTAAGACTTCTGATTGGTGACGACCTGCATGACCGGCGAGTAATCGTATTGGAAGCCCCCGCCGATCTGGGAATCGTTGCGGCCGTAGCCGGACTTCGAGGAGGATTGACCTCCCGAAGAGACGGAAGAGTTCGTAATCAGCGTCCCGCCTTCGCCGGAGAAGCTCGGAATCTCCTTGTCCTGAGCCCTCATCCAGAGGGTGTAGGGATCCTCCAGCAGAGACGGCGCCTTCGGCATCAGAATCCCGAGCGCGACCAAGAGGCCGATCACGATCAGCGCGGGGAGCATAAGCTCGAAGGGCCTCTCGGCCAACGAGCTCCAGCTGTCGAAATGCATCTCCCGCAGCATTCGGAGGTGCAGGACGACCAGCCAGCCCAAGCCGGCGGCTACCGTCCAAATAATGCTGCGCCACAGCTCGAAAGGAAAGAACGAATCGATGGCGGCCAGCATCGTTACCGCCGCTATCGTGACGAGAACCGCCCTTCGCTTCGTGATCGCCCAATGAGCCAGCGCGTGACAGGCGAGCAGTGCAAACAGCGCAAGCTCGATATACGGATGCATCTCTTCGGCATTGTGCGTTAGAAAGCCTCGCCAGACCGACCAGTCGCGAGTCTGCGGCCAGCCTTGCCATTCGGCTCTGGCGAACGCCAGCGTAAAGCCGAATGCTCCCGCCGCTTGAATGGCCAACCTGAGCCACAGCATGCGGGAGAAAACGAGCTCCGACGCCCCGTAAACGGCTAAGGCCCAATAAATGACCCGATAAGTCTCCGGCCACCAGTATTCCTGAAAAGGCTGAATCAGTTGAATCACGAGAATGAGCGCGAAGATCCGGTGCAGCCTCTCCAGCACCATTCTTCGCCAAAGAACGTTCTCCTTCGGCCTAGCCTCGGCAAGAGCGATGCTCATGCGGATCCCACCTCCAGTGCCTGCTGCAGCTCCTCCAGGCTCGACAGGTTGCTGAAGCTCCAACCTCTGGATTGGAACATTCGGCTCCAGCTCTGGAGCCGGCCCGTTTCTTCGGGGCTGCCCTTCGAGGAGCTTGCCGCGATTCGGATATGGCTTGCCGCTTGCCTCCGGGAAGCGAGCGCCGCGAGCGCCTTCGCGGAGCCGTCGTCGGTCTCCGGGGTTACCATGACGAGGCAAGCCCCGAGCTCGAACCGTTCCGAAGCCTCATAGATGGCTTCATGGCAAGGCGAGGTTCCGTCGGCTTCCGCGTCGATCAGATGATCCATCGCTTCCCCGCGGGCAAGCGCCTTATGGCCCGCCCCGAGAACGATGCGTTCCGCTCCCGCGGATACGAGACCGATCGGCATGTTCCGGCGGATGGCGAAGTCCAGCAGCGATGCGGCGACGGAAACCGCCAGCTCGAATTGCTCGTTCGTCCGGTAAGAAGCCGCCCTGCGATCAAGGACGATCACGAGTCTGGGAAGCGCCTCTCTCTCGTATTCTTTCGACTTCCACTCTCCCGTGCGAGCCGTCGCGTTCCAATGAATGCGGGACATGCGGTCGCCGTGGATGTATTCCCGGACGCCGTCGATCTGGGTCGTCTCCCTCGTCCAAGAGGAGGCCGCCCGCTGCTCGGCGGCGCCGGACCTGGCGATTCGAACGAAGCGCCAATCGCGAATGTTCACGGTCCGGGGGCTCACCCGGATCTCTTGGTCCTCATGGAACGATCCGCGATGCTCGAATAAGCCGAAGATGTCGCGGGTCGAGCATTCGGTCGAGCGGAATTGATACCGCCCGCGCTTAAGGGGAGCCGTCTCGTAGACCAGAGTCCCCCTTCTCTTGTAATCGGGGACAAAGCTTAGCTCGTAGTTCTGCAGCTCCTGGCTCGACTTCCTGGCCAATCTCTCTCTTACGATGACGTAGGGAAGAGGCCAATAACCGGGAACCTGAATGGACAGCTTCAGGCGAAGCCTCGAGCCCGCCGGAATGACGGCGTCGTTCTCCGCCCCGGTCTCGAGAGCGCGGGTGCCTTGAACGTTGCCGATCCCGCTCCACCTGCCGAGCAGAAGGTAGAGGCCGAGCGCGTTCAGCATGACGAACAGCATCAAGGAGGTTTTGCCCCCTTGGAATAGTAGGAACAGAAGAGATGCCGCATAAAGGGCTCCCGCAAGCCCCCCGAAACGGGCCTTCGACATCTTCTTCATCCTACCGCTCCATTCCGACCGGGACCGGGATCTGACGGAGCACCTGTTGAAGAACGCTGGACGGGGTAGCCCCCTGCATCCGGGCTTCCGAACGAAGGTGCAGGCGATGTTCGAGCACGAGCGGAGCTACCGTCTTCACGTCGTCCGGCAAGACGAACGTCCTGCGCTGAAGAAGCGCGTACGCTTTGGCGCACGCCGCGAGAGCCACTCCCGCGCGGGGACTCGCCCCCAGCAGCACGGAGGCATGGTTTCTCGTTCCGCGGATCAGGGCAAGCAGGTAGTCGACGACGCTCGAATCGACATGGACGCCCTCGGCGATCCGTTGAATGTCGTTGATCTCTTCGATGGACGCGACGGCGCTCAGGCCATCGGCGGAACGATGCGCGTTCGGCTCCGTCAGCAGGCGCTTCTCGGAAGCCTCGTCCGGGTAGCCGATCGAGATCTTCATGATGAAGCGGTCCAGTTGGGCTTCCGGCAGCGTATAAGTGCCGTCGAACTCGATCGGGTTCTGGGTCGCGAACAAAGCGAACGGTTTAGGGAGCGGGTACGTGACCCCGTCCACCGACACGTGCCGTTCCTCCATCGCTTCCAGCAGCGCGGATTGCGTCTTCGTCGTCGCCCGGTTGATCTCGTCGGCGAGCACGATATTCGCCATGATAGGTCCCGGACGGAAGACAAACTGCTCCTGCTTGGGATGATAGATCGATACGCCCGTTATATCGGTAGGCAACAGGTCCGGGTTGCACTGAATTCGATGGAACTCTCCGCCGATGGATTTGGCCAGCGCCTTGACCATCTGCGTCTTCCCGGTGCCGGGAACGTCCTCGATCAGAACGTGGCCTCCCGCGGCGATCGCGGTCAAAAGCCACATGATTTCGTCTTTTTTGCCGAAAATGCAAGATTCCATATTACGTTTAATAAGTTCTAATACTTGAATCGCTTGTTGGTGTTCCATGCCGGTCTCCTCCTATGGAATCTTGAGACATGAGTGGCCAGTATCGCGCAAAATGAACCTAACTTATTATACCTGATTTTGGAGAAGGCCGTAAATTTTGAGTTCCTACAAATAATAATAGAAAAAAAGCCAAACCGCATAACGGCAGGCTTTTTTCGACATGCTCGCGTCTTTAGGTAAGTTTTAGAATTCAATCCCCCGTCTTTAGCCCTTCGGTTTGACGACCAATGCGGCCAGGAAGGAGAAAATAATCGCCGCCGATACGCCCGCGCTCGTCACCTTGAAGATGCCGGTCAGCACCCCGATCCAGCCGTTCTCCTTCAGCTCCGTCAACGCGCCGTGCACGAGAGCGTTGCCGAAGCTGGTAATCGGAACGGTCGCGCCGGCTCCCGCGAAATTAATGAGCGGCTCGTACAAGCCGAGCCCGTCCAGGACCGCCCCCGCCACGACCAAGGTCGCCATCGTATGCGCGGGCGTCAGCTTCGCAACGTCGAACAGCAGCTGCCCGATGATGCAGATGGCTCCCCCCACGAGAAAAGCCCATAAATATTGCATGTTTCGCCCCTCCTTCAAATATAGCTGCCATCGGCATTTACGGGTTATGCTTCAATGGAAACGGCATGCGCGATGCACGGGATGGATTCCCCTTGCTGGAACGACAAGGGACTGAGCAGCGCTCCGGTCGCGGCGACCAGGATCCGCTTCAGCTCCCCTTTCTTCATCCGCCTGAGCAGATGACCGTAAGTAACGACCGCCGAGCATGCGCAGCCGCTGCCTCCCGCTTGCACCTTCTGCTTAGCGACGTCGTAAATCATCAAGCCGCAGTCGTTGAAGGTCGTCTGCTGAAGCGGCACGCCGTTGCGCAGAAGAAGCTCCCGGGCGATCGGATGGCCGACACCCGCCAGATCGCCCGTCACGATCAAATCGTAGTAGCCGGGCTCCCTTCCCGTATCCTGAAGATGGGCCTGGATCGTATCGACGGCGGCCGGCGCCATGGCCGCGCCCATGTTGAAGGGATCCTTGATGCCCAGATCGACGACCTTGCCGATCGTCGCCGCCGTCACCTTCGGGCCGTCCCCCGTTCTCGCGACGACCGCCGCGCCCGCTCCGGTCACCGTATATTGGGCGGTCGGCGGCTTCTGCGAGCCGTATTCCGTCGGATAACGGAATTGCTTCTCGACCGTGCAGTTGTGGCTGCTCGTCCCGGCCAGCACCTTATCTCCCGCCCCGGACGCGACCATGAGCGAAGCCAGCGCCAGCGTCTCCATGGAGGTCGAGCAGGCTCCGAAAACCCCGATATACGGCGCCCCGATCGTACGCGCAGCGAACGTGCTGCTGATGATTTGATTAAGCAGATCCCCGCCGACGAAATATTCAATGTCGTCCTTCTTGAGCTTGGCGTTGCTGATCGCGATATCCGTCGCCTGTTCCAGCAGCGCCCGCTCGGCTTTCTCCCAAGAAGGCTGCTGCAGTTCCATGTCGGGATGCACCAGATCGAAGTCGGCGGATAACGGCCCTTCGCCTTCGTCGGGACCGACAACGGTACCCGTGGCGATAATGACCGGAGGATTCGGGAACGCCCATGTTCGCTCTCCTTGCTTCATGGCTTCATCTCCCCGCTCCGCCGAACAGCCAAGCGGCGATCCCGATGAAGAAGGCGGCCACGACGCCGAACACGATAACCGATCCGGCCAGCTTGAACATATTCGCCCCCACGCCCAGCACGAGCCCTTCGCTGCGGTGCTCGATCGCGGCGGAGCTCATCGAATTGGCGAATCCGGTGACCGGAACGGCCGAGCCCGCCCCCGCCCATTGGGCGATTTTGTCATATATCCCGACCGAGGTTAAGATGACCGACAGCAAAACCATCGTCGCTACGGTCGGATCTCCCGCTTGCAACGGAGACATGCCGAACGCGGCTTTGTAGAATTCCTGAACCCCTTGACCGATCAAGCAAATCAATCCCCCGGCCAGAAAAGCCCTGACGCAGTTGGCCAGTACCGAACGGCCCGGCTCCCTGTTCTTGGCGAATTGCTTGTACTCCTTGGCGGACATCGACATCGGCTTGTAGGCGATTCGGCCCTTGCTCGTATCTTTGACGGTCACGGACGGGCGTACCTCCTTCCCAGAATTGCATCTTTCGTCTAGGTCAGTATCTCTCCGCGACGCGGAAACTATTATTGGCAATTTTGGCCCTCGGCAGCAAACCGCCTCGTCGGCCGCCGCGGGATTCGCCGGCTAAAATAAGCCCGATCCGGCTGAAATGTAGCGCTTGCAACGGCCATTCGGCATAAAATATAGGGAACGTCGCCAATGTTACGCCCCCGAACGAGGACATCGCCTTCAAGCGAACGCCTATGGTTCTCCCGGAAGGGTTGAAAAGGCGTGCTTGCGGGAAGAATGAACAATAAGGAGGGGATGGAAATGCTTGACGCGGAACGTCTCCGGGCGGACGCCGAACATTATTTCGCCAGGGATCTGAAGCTGGAGCTGACGAACCTTGGAGAACGGCTCGAGCTGACCGACGCTCAGCTGAGCCATATCGAGACGCTGGCCCAATGGGCTTACCACAGCGGATTTCATACGGGATTGAGCTGCGGACGACAGCTTTCTTTTAATGAGAGACTTCGATTGAACGTCCAGTAGGAGGCCTTCGGGCCTCTTTTTTATTTCCGGCGAAGCGGGAACCCCGGCCGAATAGACGAATCGAGGTTGGGAAATAGTTGAAAAGGAGGTGAACGAAGGATGGATCTGCTCCGCCTGCTGGGGATCGGAAGACGCATCGCGAATACGGCTTCCGGCTTCGGCAAGCGCAAGTCGGGATACGGATACGGCTCCTCCGACTGCATTTCGGGCAACCTGGATAACGATTTGAAGCTTATGCTCGCCCTGTTTACGGACACGCCCGATTTGAACGTCCGGCCTCTGACGATCCGAGCTACCGGGCGCAGAGCGGCTCTTGTCTATCTGGAAGGGCTGACCGACAAAAATTCCATTAACAACGATATTCTGAAGCCGCTTCTGCAGAACGTAGAGGACGGATGCGAGACGACGTCCGTTACCGTCGGCAGGCTCAACCGGATGAGGCGCTGGATCGATATTCAAAGCGCCGTCCTTCAAGGAAGCAGCATCCTGTTCGTTGACGGCGCTGCCGACGCGCAGGTTCACGGCACCGAAGGCTGGCCGCAGCGCGCGATCGAGGATCCTCAAGTCGAGACTTCCCTCAAAGGCGCCCATCAAGGGTTCGTGGAGACCCTGGATCAGAATATCGCCCTTATTCGCCGCTATCTTCCCCACCGCAATTTAAAAATCAAAGAGCAGCGCGTCGGCAGAAGGAGCGATACGAGGATCTGCACGGTTTACTTGGACGACGTGGCGAACATGGATACGCTTGCCCAAATCGAGGGACGGATCGGCAAAATCGACATCGACGTCATCATCAACTCCGGCGAGCTCTCCGAGCTCATCGAGGACGATCCGTATTCCCCGTTCCCGCAAATTCTGCTGACCGAGAGACCGGACACCGCGGCCTCGCAGATCATTCAAGGACGCTTCGTCATCGTCGTCGATCGTTCTCCCAGCGTTCTGGTCGCCCCCGTCTCGTTCGCCTCGTTCTTCCAGAGCGTGGACGATTACAGCACGAGATGGTCGATCGCGACGTTCATCCGGCTTCTGCGATTCTTCGCCCTGCTGGTCGCCATCTTCCTTCCGGCGTTCTATATCGCCGTCATCTCGTTTAACTTCGAGCTGATTCCGCTTCGGCTTCTGCTGACGATCGGAGAGTACAGGGGAATCGTTCCGATCTCGCCGTTCCTGGAAGCGATCTTCATGGAGCTGACGCTGGAGATGATGCGGGAGGCCGGCGTCCGGCTGCCCGCGCCCGTCGGCCAAACCGTCGGCATCGTCGGCGGCATCGTCATCGGCCAAGCCGTCGTTCAGGCCGGCCTGATCAGCAACATCATGGTCATCGTCGTCGCTTTCACCGCGATCGCTTCGTTTATTCTGCCGAACTTCGACATGGTCGCCGCCGTTCGGCTCCTTCGCTTCTTCATGATGATCGGGGCCGCCCTGTTCGGCATCTTCGGGATCATGATCGGGTTCATGATTCTGATCGCGCACCTGATATCGCTCGAGTCGTTCGGCACCCCGTTCGGCAGCCCGTTCGCTCCCGTCCGCTTCGCGGATTGGAAGGACACGATGGTGCGGATTCCGCTATGGCGAATGAGAAAACGTCCCGTCAGCACCAAACCGGCCGAACTGGATCGCCAAGTCGCCCATCGCACCGAGGGGGAAGGAAAATGAACCGGTATGCCGACAACTCCATCACGACCCTGCAATTCATCGCCATCATTACCGGCACCCAAGTGAGCTTCGGCTTTATCGACATCCCCTACGAGCTTCACGAGCATGCGGGCAGCGACGGCTGGATATCGCTTGTGATCGGATGGCTCGTCACGACGGCGGCGAGCCTTGTCGCGATTCGCCTCATGAAGGGGTATCGCCAAGGCACGCTGCTGGACCTGCTCGCCAAATACGGGGGCAGATGGGCCGGGAGAGCCGTCGCGTGCGTTCTGGCCTGTTATTTTGCCATTTTCTCATACGACGGTCTCATCTATTCGACGCGGGTGATCAAGTCCCGTATTCTCCAAGAGACGCCTATATTTATCACCTTGTTTCTCATTCTGATTCCCGCCTATATGGTAGCTAGAAACGAAGTCCGGAATATCGGGCGATACTCCGAGTTCGCCTTGCTCGCCTCTCTCTGGATTCCCTTTATCTTCAGCTTCACTCTTCGTCATGCCAACTGGCTTTATCTGCTGCCGGTTCTTCCCGAAGGATGGGGCCCCGTCTTCTCCACTGTCCCGCACACGATCTATTACTTTCTCGGTTTTTTCGCCTCGGTGTTCCTTTATCCCTATCTTCAGAAGAAGGAGAGGGCCGGCATGGCCATCGTCATCGCTTTGACGCTTACCCTGCTATCCTTCCTGTTCATTTCGATCGTTTGTTTTGTCTTCTTGAGTCCGGACGAATTCGGTACCATCTACCAGCCGGCCATCTATCTGCTGAAGACCGTTCGGCTCCCGTTCCTGGAGCAGGTCGAAGGCATGTTCATCGTCATGTACCTGATGATTTTCTCCATCGCCTGGATTCCGTCGCTCTACTTTTTCTCGTACAGCGTAAATTGGACGTTCGGCCGCACGGATCCCAGACTGCCGCTGAGGCTGCTTATCGGAACGATTATCGTCTCTTCCTATTTCTATGTGCCGGACTATTGGCAACTGATCCGCCTGAACAAGTGGCTGAGCGGATTCGGCTTCGTCGTCGAATACGTCCTTCCTCTCGTGCTGCTTGCGCTCCTCTCTTTGTCGAAGCGTTATCGGACCGAGGTTAAGCAAGCATGACCGCCGCGCGCAAGCTGCTGCCGCCGCTCGCGTTATTGCTCCTGTTAACCGGGTGCTTCGACAGACTGGACATGGAAGACGCCTCCATGTCGCTTGTAGCCGGCATTGACGTGGAAGAGAACGGAAAGTTGTATCAGTACACGTCGATTCCGATCTTCGCCAAAAACTCCAAAAGGAAGAGTCAGTCCTATAAAGTCCAATCTACCTCTCTGAGGCAGGGCCGAGGCAAATTCGACAACTATACCGTCGGCGTCTTTAACGGCCGCAAAATCCAAGTGCTAGTCGTCTCCAAAAGATTGATCGAAACCGAGCATGCTTGGTTTCGCTTCATGGACGTCTATTTCCGGGACGGCAGAAATCCCATCACATCGCATGTGATCGTCTTCGACGGCCCTCTATCCCAGCTGTACGAATATACGCCGACGAATCAAACGATCCTTCCGATCGCGCTTCTCGGGGTCGTCAAGTCGACGAGCTCCCGCTCCGAATCGGTCAAGACGACGCTACAGGAGCTTCACACGCAGATGTACGAATTCGGGCAGACGCCCGCGGTTACGGAAGTAGAGCTTAAGCAGGATTTGAGGGTCAAAGGCAGCGCCCTTCTCGCCCATGACGGCCGTTATGTCGCGTCGCTGGATCCGAAGGAGAGCGCCCTCCTCCTTATTCTGAAGAAAAAGAATACCCGCACGGTCGGTTTCTCGTTCGAGGTTCCGAAAGAGCTTGTCACCGATCCGGAGGGAAGCCGATGGATCAGCTTTACGGCGGAGAAGATCAAGGTCAAAATCCGGACGGCCGTCAAGGGCGGACGTTTCTCCTTCGACATCCGGGTCCGCATGGCCGCCGGCCTCATGGAGAAGCAATTCCCTGCCGATATCCAAGCGGAGCAGAAGCGAAAGCTGGAAGCCGCTTGCACGGAGTACGTGAAGAAGGAGTTCGAAAAGCTTCTGGACAAGCTTCGGGAGAACAAGGTCGACCCGATCGGGCTCGGAATTTACGCCAGAGCTTATCATTACGGGGATTTTCAGAAGGTAAAGGATCATTGGGGCGAGGCTTTCTCCGAGGCCGACGTCAACGTCGCCGTAGACGTCAAGATCACCGACGAGGGTGCGGTCAAATAAGGCGGAGACAATAAGAACCGCTTGACAGCGGGCGTACAGGCACGTATGGGCTTCCACCCACATAGAATAGTAATGTTTCCGCGTGCGCTCCCGACCAACTAGCCGGAGGTGGCTTGCCCGTGCCTGGACTTTTTACCGCCGTAGCCCTGTTTATCAAACAGCTCAGCCTGCTCGTTTCGTACGTCAAGAACAACGCGTTCCCCCAGCCCCTGACCGACGAAGAGGAAGCCCTGCACCTGTCGCGCATGGCGGAGGGCAACCCTCGCTCCCGCAATCTGCTGATCGAGCACAACCTTCGTTTGGTTGCCCATATCGTCAAGAAGTTCGACAACACCGGCGAAGACCTGGAGGATTTGATTAGCATCGGCACGATCGGCCTGATCAAGGCGATCGAAAGCTTTCAGCCGAACAAGGGGACGAAGCTGGCTACTTTCGCTGCCCGTTGTATAGAAAACGAGATCCTTATGCATCTCCGGTCGCTTAAGAAAACTCGCAAGGACGTCTCTCTGCACGATCCGATCGGAACGGACAAGGAAGGAAACGAGATTACCCTTCAAGATATCCTCGGCACCGAGCCCGACGAGGTCGTCGAGAAGGTGCAGCTCAAGATCGAGAAAAGCAAAATCTACCGCAATCTCGACATCCTGGACGAACGGGAGCAAGAAGTCATCCGCGGCCGCTTCGGCCTCGACGGCGGCGGCGACGAACGGACGCAGCGCGAGATCGCTCGCGAGCTCGGAATTAGCCGCAGCTACGTGTCGCGGATCGAGAAGCGGGCTCTCATGAAGCTATATCATGAGTTTTATAAGGCGAAGCGGTGAGGCTGGCTTGCATAAGAAAAGGTACAGACTCCTCGAAATCACGAAGAGCTGTACCTTATTCGCAAACATCCGAGCTCGCACCAAAGTTGCAAAGCGGATACAAAAACAACTCTGGCGATTACTTCGCTCAGAGTTGCTCAACCGTTAAACGGAATTATTATCATTTTAGAAGAAGGGATTCGAACCCTCGGAGCCCCTTATTCAGGAGCTCGCCCGATTTTCAATCGGGTGCCTTAAGCCTCTCAGCCACTTCTCCGAGGAAAATAATAACATTTTCCGTTCAACAAATCAATATGGCATCTTTTATTACTTGAACTCATCGATTACATTGTCCCGGCGGAACCGCTTCGACTGCTCAGTTAACTTTTCCGTCGCCGTGCCGCTAACGGACCTGAGAGACCCTTAGAAACCCAAAAAGGGAACAAAACAAATTTAACGGACACAGGAGACCCTTATTCCCCGTTACTTCGCCTGTAAAGGCGATTTCGGGGATTTAAGGGTTTCTCATGTCCGTTAAAATTCGTTCAGGGCGTCCGGAACCGCGTAAGAGTCGCAGGTGTCCGTTAGCGATTGCGGGCGGGGGCAGGAGCCGCGTGAGAAGGGGGTAAGGTGGCGGAGTTGCGGGAGTTATAGGAGATTAGAGGAGTTTGTCGAGATAGCCGCGACGGTTTACGCGATCGCTTCAACCTCAGGAAGCCAAAGCCTCGTCCGTAATTCGGGCGATATCGATCGGGGATTTGGAGCCTTCGCTGACCATGTCGGGCAAGATATGCTCCAGGAAATAATCCACGCAATGAAGCTTGATCCCTTTGATCTTGATCAGGGCGGATCGGTACATAATCACGAATTCCTTCTCGGTATTGCCCCGCTGCAGCTCGGCGAACGCCTCGTAGATTTGATCCAGCTTGTCGGCCACCTCGAGGATAAGGCCCTCGACCGAATCGTCCTTCCCTTCGCGCAGCTGCCTGCGGAAGATCGGCTTGAATTCATCCGGAATATGCTCGTCGATGAAGTGGGCGACCATGCCTTCCTCCACCTGCTGCAGCATCGCGCGAAGCTCCAGCGAATAATGCTTCACCGGCGTCTTGATGTCCCCGATAAAAATCTCGCCGTAATCGTGGCTGCTCGTGATCTCGTACAGTTTTTTCCAATCTACGGCTACGCCGCCAGCCTCCTCGATATCCGCCAGCGTCTTCGCGTATTGAACGACTTTCCAGGAATGGGCCGAAACGCTATGTTCTTGGAACTTGAATTTGCCCGGGCATCGGATGATTCGCTCCAAGTCGGTCAGCGACTGAAAATACGTATGAATTCCCATAGGTCGATTTTCCTTTTTTGTGATTGGAGTAGGATACCGTAAAGGCAGTATACGCCGAAAATGTTAAAAGGGGATAAAGGCAGATGTGGAAATCATCTTCTTGCGGTGCGGCTTAGCTTGAATCCGTCCCAAGGTCCAATTCCTTACCAAGACCCTAGTCCAGTCTCAAACTGTTCCCGCGGTCGGTCCCTTCGCCTGCTTTATCTGTTAATCTTTGGACAGAAGCCAAACGCGGCTCGCGCGAGGCTCCGTTCGAAGAAAGCGAGGGCATTCCGCCATGATCGATACGATGATTCGTTCAAATAAAGATCTCTATGTCTTGTTGACCCATACCGGAACTTTATTCACTACGCTGATTAAAAACGTAACCTCCGCTCCCTATAACCACGCTTCTCTTGCGATGGACGCGGAATTAAACCAGCTGTTCAGCTTCGGACGCAAAAAACCGACCAACCCGTTGTCCGCGGGCTTCGTCGAAGAGGACGTTTACGAAGGAACGTTCAGCCGCTACCCGAATACCCGCTGCGCTCTGCTGAGGCTTCGGGTTTCGGACGAGCAGCGCGACGAAGCCTGGCGGACGATCCGTTCCTTCCAGCAGAACCGCGATTCTTATCGCTACAATCTGATCGGCTTGTTCGGGGTGATGGTGAATTACGACCTGCGGCGGAAGAACGCGTTCTTCTGCTCCCAGTTCGTGGCCGAAGCCCTGAACCGGTCCGGACTGTCTTTATGGAACCGTTCCTCGGCTCTCGTGACCCCGGACGACTTCCTCCGCCACGAATCGTTCGAGCTCGTTTATGAAGGGAATCTGTACGACTATCCCCTACTGGACTCGAATCGGGTTCGCGGAATGGGCAGAGAGCTGGCCATGGCTTCGACGGCATCTTAACGGGATTCCGGGAGGGTGGTTTCAACCCTTGCGCTGCCGTTAATACTGTCTATAGCATCGCTCATTGGAGGTCTCCGTAGAATTGCGCGTTTGGCATTTGACGATCGAGATTGTCGTCGGCTTTTTCTTGTTGTTTCTAATCGTGAAGATATTAGGCAAAAAAGTCATCAATCAAATATCCCCCTTCACCTTCATCGCGGCTATCGTACTCGGGGAGCTGCTCGGCAACGCGCTTTACGATGAGAGAATCGGCGTTCTCTACATCGTTTACTCCATGATGCTCTGGGCTTTGCTCTTGTTAGCCGTCGAGATTCTGGGACAGAAGTTCCTTCGCTTGCGCAAAATTTTCGAAGGGAAGCCGACCGTCCTGATCCATAACGGCATCGTGAACCGGGAGCAGCTCAAAAAAAGCCGGATGAACCTCAACCAGCTCCAAAGCCTTCTTCGGCAATCGGAGACGTTCTCCATCCGGGAGGTTGCCTATTGCTATCTGGAATCCAACGGATCCATCAGCATCCTCAAAAAATCGCCCTATCAAAAAACGACCCAGGAAGACTTTAAGCTCCCCCAGAAGGCAGTTCAAGTTCCGGTGACCGTCATTCGGGACGGGGAGCTGCTGCTCGATGAATTGAGAGACATGGGCAGAAACGAAAAATGGTTGGAGAATCAGCTTCATGCGCAGAAAGTAACCGATGTCCGGGACGTTTTTCTCGCCGAATGGTTGGAGGGGGACGGCATGCTCGTTCAGACGTTTGAGCAGGTTAACCGGAAGAGTTGAGCCGTTTGCAAAACGGGAGGATTCATTTATCATAGGAATGGAACGAAGAACGTCCGAAACAAAGGAGACTTCCGTCCATGTCCTTAACTTTCTCCCTCATTCAAACAGACGAACAAATCGGGCTGGTCGCGCGGCTGGCGGACGAGATCTGGAACGAGCATTACGGCGCGATCCTCGCCAAAGCGCAAATCGAATACATGGTGGATCGGTTCCAATCTCCCGCGGCCATCGCGGATCAAGCGCGAAGAGGCGGATATTCCTACTATTTGCTTATTTCGGAGACGGAGCCGGTCGGCTATATGGCGGTCAAGCCGGAGGAGGGCAAGCTGTTCCTGAGCAAGTTCTACATTCGGAAGGCCCATCGGGGAAAAGGCTACGCCAGCCGAGCGTTCGAGTATTTGGAGGAGATCTGCAAGGAGCGCGGTTTAACGGCCATCTGGCTTACGGTCAACCGCCGCAACGACGGATCGATCGCCGTCTACGAGAAGAAAGGCTTTCGCACCGTGCGTACGCAAGTCGCCGACATCGGCAATGGGTACGTGATGGACGACTTCGTGATGGAGAAGCGGCTGGATGCCGTCGATATCGTAAAGTAACCGGTTATTGGATGTAAAGCCGATGAGTTCGCTTGGGTAAAGCAGCCTCGTCGGCTTTCTTCATTGCGTATGGCCGCGATATCTGTGATAATAAATATTACAGTATAAGAGAAGCCATCGCTTACAGGAAGGGAAGGTTACCGATATGAAAATAGGCATCCTGGACCAAGCCCCGATCGCCAAGGGCAATACCGCGACGGGAGCGCTTCGGAACGCCGTCGAGACGGCCGTATTGGCGGACGAATTGGGTTACCACCGCATGTGGATGGCCGAGCACCATAATCTCCGCACCCTCGCGAGCAGCGCTCCCGAGATCACCGCTTCGTTCCTCGCGGCCAAGACGAAGAGCATCCGCATCGGAACGGGCGGCGTCATGATGATGCACTACGCCCCATATAAACTGGCGGAAGTGTTCAAGACGCTGAGCGCCCTGGCGCCCGGCCGCATCGACTTCGGCGTCGGACGGGCTCCGGGAGGCGACCACCGGTCTACCCAAGCGCTGGCGGTTGGCCGGCCTTACATTCCTACGGATCTCTACGATAAGCTCCATACGATATTGGAGTTATTGAACGACAAGGCCGTCGAAGATTCGCTTCACGACGAGATCGTCACGACGCCGACCGACGTCGTCTTGCCGGAGGCTTGGCTGCTCGGTTCGACCGGCAACAGCGCCATCCGCACGGGTCGCATGGGCGTCGGCTATTCGTTCGCGCAATTCTTCAACGGGGAGATGTCGAAGGAGATCTTCGACACGTACAAGAGAAACTTCATGCCTTCCGCGTTCATGGAGAAGCCGGTCATCAGCGTCACGTATGCCGTCACGGTCGCGGATACGGTCGAGGAAGCCGAATTCAACGCGCTGCCCGTCGATCTCGGACGTCTCTTCCTCATGAAAGGCCGCCTGCAGCAGCAGCTCACCCCCGAAGAAGCCCGCGACTACCCGCTCACCGAGATGGACCGCTCGTTCATCCAGTCGAACCGGGACCGTGGTCTCCATCTCGTCGGAACCCCTTCCGACATCGCCGACCAGCTTCGCGCCGATCAAGCGAAGTACGGCTTCGACGAAGTCATGATCGTCGCCTCGGGACCGAGCCAGGAGATTCGGCTGCGGTCGCTTAGGATGTTGGCCGGGGTGTTGTTGTAAGTGGAAGAAGGCGGCTTGGGAGTCTCTCCCCGGCCGCCTTCTTTTTATCGTATCTTAATCGTTTGAATTCCGTCTTACCCACTCGATCGTCTCTGAAGAGACATATACGCGCCGTCGAAATGATCGAGGCCGGTTCCTCTTCGTTCAGCGCTTGTCCATCGTACTGGATTCCCTTCTTGACGCCTTCCCTCCGCTCCCTTCACAATGAGTAGAACGAATTTTGCTGGAGTAGGTGCTTCCCCATGAGAAAAATTACCGTATTGATGGTCGACGACGAGATTCTCGCTATGGAGCACATGAGACGGTTGGTCGACTGGGACTCTCTCGGCTTCGTAGTAAAGGACAGCGTCTCCAATCCGAAGAAAGCGCTGTCAGTCGCATTGGAGCTGCAGCCCGATCTGATGATCGTAGACATCCGGATGCCGATCATGAGCGGTCTCGAGCTCGCCAAATCCGTGATGGAAGCCGGTCTTAAACCGCGTATCGTACTGCTGACCTCGCATAAAGAGTTCGAGTACGCCAAGGAAGCGATGAAGCTCGGCATCTTCGATTATTGGGTGAAGCACGAGATGGATTCGGATAGCTTAACGCCGGAGCTGAATCGTCTTCGCGACGAGCTTCGGAGCGCCTCCACCCTTCAGGATACGGTGCGCCGACAGCTGTTCGGAGAGCTCCTCGCCCATAGAAGATTAACTGTCGAGCAATGGAGAACGGTTGCGGGAACGATGGCGGACGGACAAGCGTATCGCCTTGCCGTCCTCCGTCCGGATAAGCCATTCCCCGTCCTGGCGGATACTTCCACAGGCACGGAGTCCCCGGCGCCGAACCCGCCCGAAATCGCCGGAAGAGAACGCGACGACGAGTTCCTGACTCTTGTATGTTCGGTTGCGATCGGCGATGCTCTCTGCGTTCTCTATCGGGAGAGCGGAGTGAGCGAAGGCCGCAAGAGAGAACGCCTGCTCGCGGCCATCGAACGAATACGCTCCGATATCCAGCAGCGGAACGGAGGCACGGTATCCGTCGCAGTCTCTGAGAAGCTGCAAGAATGGAGATCGCTTCCCGACGCTTATGCGTCTGCGCTAAGAACGCTGGAGAGAACCGTATTCGACGGGCCAAGGATCACTTCTTTCGTTGAAAGCGATTCCTCTTCGTTCGACGAAGCTCGCCTGAACTGGGAGCCAAGCATCGCCGAGCTGGAGAACGCCGCAAGGGCGCGCGACTTCGCCGCGCTCGACGGAATTCTCGTTCGCCTGTTCGAACAGGCCGCGCGCGCGCGGGATGTTCGCGGCCTGGCCGAGTGCTGCCGGCAACTGGCCTTGATCCTGAATCGGATGCGAATCTCCTCCGGGCTCCCTGCCATCGACCGCAATTGGTTCGAAGCAGGCGGCATTCCGGACGATTGGATCCGGCTGGAAGGCATTCGCGACTGGTTTCGAGGGCAATTCGCTCAAAGGCTCGCCGCGCCGGAGGGTTCCGCTAATTACTCCCGCAAGGTCAGACAGGCGCTCGAGCACATACGCGAGCATTATTCCGAGGAAGTGACCGCCGATGCGATCGCCGAGAAGCTCGGCATCAGCCGGGACCATCTGCGCCACGTGTTCAAGGAGGAGACCGGGCAGACCGTCCTGGACGCCTTGACCCAGGTCCGAATCGAACAGGCCAAGCGCCTGCTAAGAGAGGGACGCCTCAAAATATACGAGATCGCGGAGAAGGTCGGCTACCGCAACAGCCAATACTTCAGCCAGGTGTTCCGCAAGGCCACCGGACGGACTCCTCTTGAATATGTGGATGGGCGAAATCCATGATGCCGAGAATGAAGATCCGAACCAAAATCATCGCCAGCACGCTGCTCGTCGTCTCCGTCTCCCTGCTTCTAAGCGGGTTTCTGACTTACGATTACGCAACCGATATCATTCGCGACCAATCGATAAAGGACAGCAAGACGAAGCTTGCCCAGATCTCTTCCCAGCTGAAACGGCTTCAGGATCAGGTCGTCAAGACCGCCGAATACATCGTTTCGGACGAAGAGATCCGCGAGCTTGTCTACGATCCCCCTAGTAACAGCTACGAAGAGAACTATTTTCGCAAAAATACGGTCCAGGAGAAGCTGAAGAGGTTTACCGCGCTGAACGACTTTATTCTTAACGCCCTGATCGTCCGTCCGGACGGAGAGACCTTCTCCAACAACTCCGGTTACGAGGATTACTTCGCGGAGTACCTGAAGCAGCCGTGGTTCGAGAAACAGAAGCAGATGCGAAGCGGGTTCTCCGATCCCCACCCCTTCTTCTTCCTCAGCGGCAACCGCCAGACGGTCAGCTACGTGCTCAAATACCGTCCTATCGGCATGAACGAGACGAGCGACAGCTACCTGATCCTCGACTTCGCGTATTCCGAGATCGACGAGGCGTTCGCCCAGAGCTCGGGAGATTTCGCCGGTATCGAGCTGTTGTCCGGTTCGGGCGGGGTCTTGTATCGGTCTCCGTCGGAAGCCTCGACCGAACAGAACGGCTTCATGAGACGGGCGATCGAGAACGGGGACTACTACCTGGAAGACAAGAGCAGAATCGTTCTCGTCAACGACTCGATGAGCCAAGGCTGGATTCAGGCGGCCATGCTCTCCAAGTCCGCCCTCTTCGCCAAGATCAACAACATCTTTTATTATTACATCGCCATGATCGGCATCGGCTTCTTGATCAGCCTGCTCATCATGCTGCCTATCGTCCTTAATCTGACCAAGCCCTTGTCCCGGCTTACTCATGCCATGAAGCGGGTGTCCGTCGGCGATCTGCAGACCAGCGTCGCGATCCGCAGCAAGGACGAGCTGGAGATTCTGGGAAACGGCTTCAACCGCATGGTCGCCGATCTTAAGCGGAACATGGAGACCTCGCTCCGGGACGAGGAGACGAAGCGGAGAATGCAGATCGACCTTCTGATGGCGCAGATCAATCCGCACTTCATCTACAACACGCTGAACACGGTCATCTATCTGACCCATGCCGAGCGCAATCGCCAAGCCGTCGAGATGACCCAAGCGCTCATCGCCATCCTGCAAGACACCGTCAAGACCGGCGAAGGCACCGTGTTCGCCACCCTGGAGGAAGAACGGCGTATCGTCGATCGCTACGCGGCCATTCAGCAGACCCGCTATCCCGGCAAGTTCGACCTGAAGTGGGAGATCGAATCCGCACTGACGGATGCTATCCTTCCCCGAATGATCTTGCAGCCCCTCGTCGAGAACGCGATTCTTCACGGCTTGTTCCCCGTCGAGCGCGAAGAAGAAGGCCTCATCGTCATCCGGGCCTATCTGGAGCAGCCTCATGTGCTGATTCTGGAGGTGGAGGACAACGGCGCCGGCATTCCGGCCGCGGAAGACGAGCGGAACGACTCCCCGACGGATACGGCACAATCGGCTGCGGGAGAACGAACGAGAGGAATCGGACTGAAGAACATTCGCGAACGGATTCGTTACCATTACGGCGAGCCGTACGGCATCCATATCGGCAATGCGGAAGGCCAAGGCACGATTGTCGCGGTTCGTCTGCCTTACCGGCATAACTAAAAATCGAACCCATCGCCGGATTTTATACAAAATAACCGTTTTGACTCGTTTTGCCCGCCCGGCTCCGCTGTTACGATGAAATACAGAAAGCGCTTTCCACATAGAAAAAGGAGGGTTTCACTTGGCATTGACCACCATGAAGAAGTGGGCATCGGCCGCTTCCGCGACCGTGATGCTCGCAGGATTGCTTTCCGCTTGCGGAAGCAACGACAACGGCAAGTCCGCGGCGTCCGAATCTCCCGCACCGTCCGGAGGGGCGAGCGCGAGCGCGGCCGCCGGCTCGAATCCGGCGGACCTGAAGGGGACCGTCAAGATCTGGGACTGGGACGAGACGTTCCAGAAGGGCATGATTCCGGAGTTCAACAAGAAGTACCCGAACATCAAGGTCGAAGTGACCGTCGTCAACCCGAACGATTACTTGCAGAAGCTGCAGAGCGGAATCGCCTCCGGGTCCGACGTGCCGGACATCATTCTCGGCGAGATGGCTTACCGGGGCAAGCTGTTCGACCTCGACGTGCTCGACAATTTGGAAGCGGCTCCATACGACTTCGACCGCGGCGAGCTGCTCGATTACCTCCCGCCGCTGCTAAGCAACCCGAAGGGCGAGCTCGTCGGCGTCGACCAAGCGATCGCCCCGGCCGGCCTGGCCTTCCGCCGCGACCTCGCGAAGGAATATCTCGGAACGGACGATCCGGCCGAGCTGGAGAAGCTGCTGTCGGATTGGGACTCCTTCATCGAGAAGGGCAAGGAAGTCAAGGACAAGAGCGGCGGCAAGGTGCTCATGTTCCCGGGCCTCGGCGACGCCTTCCTCGTGCTTCGCGGCCAGAATGCGGATTCCTATATCAACGGAACCGAGATTAACCTGACCGGGAAGATGCAGAAACCGGTCGAGACGCTGTTCAAGATGCGCGACGCGGGCATCCTGGGCAAGAACGAGCTGTGGACGCCGGCTTGGGCCTCCTCCATGGCGAAGGGCGAATTCCTCTTCTATCCGATGGCGCCATGGGGACCGAAGTGGCATATCTCCGCCAACGACACGGAAGGAAGCGGCCGTTGGGGCCTCGTCAAAGCGCCGGAGGGCAGCTTCACGCGCGGCGGCACCTCGGTCAGCATTTACAAGGACAGCAAAGTGAAAGAAGCGGCTTGGGCCTATATTCAATTCGCTTACTTGTCCGATGACGGCGGCCTGTTCAACTTCAAGACGTTCGGCAATATGCCCGGCGTCAAGTCGTTCTACGAGAACAACCCGCAAGTGCTTACGGAGAAGGGCGCGTACGACGACTTCTTCGGCGGCCAGAACCTGGCGAAGTACTTTATGGACACCATCGTTCCGGGAGTCAAGGGCGAACCTCAAACGAAATACGACTCCATCGTGGACGGCGTCTTCAACTCGCTGTATCCGCTCTGGACGAAGGATACCTCGATCGACTCCGGCGCGGCGCTCAAGAAATTCGTCACCGAGGTTCAGAACAAGGCCAACGACGCCACCGTGAAATAAAAGCCTAAAAAGAGGGATGCCGATGCAAGCGAACCAACAGGCCCGGACATCGACCGGCATGCTCGGCAGACGAAGATGGGGGCCACTCGCGTGGCCCTATCTTTTCGCGCTGCCCTTCGTGCTGGCGTATGCGGCCTTCCAACTCTACCCCGTCGTCTATTCGTTTATTCTCAGCTTGCATGACTGGAACGGGATCGGAGCCAAGACCTATATCGGCTTCCGCAATTACGAAGACCTGCTGACGCGCGATCCGCTGTTCTTCAAGTCGCTGTCGAATACCTTGATCATGATGCTCATGTCCATCCCGGCCACCTTGATCGTCGGGGTGCTGCTCGCCTACTGGACGTTCCAGCTGAACAAGGGAAGAAAGCTGTTCCAGACGGTCAACTTCCTCCCATACATCACGACTCCCGTCGCCATCGGCTTTATTTTCTCTTACCTGTTCGATTGGCAGACCGGATTGATCAACCTTGTCCTGCTTAAGTTCGGATGGTTGACGGAAGGCATCTATTGGCTCCAAGGCGAATGGACGTCCCGGATGATCATCGCGCTGATGGTCGTCTGGCGCAACTTGGGCTACTTCATGGTCATCTACATCGCGGGCATGACGGCTATCCCGCAAGACGTCTACGAGGCGGCCAAAATCGACGGCTCGACCGGCTTCCATACGTTTACCCGGATCACGATGCCTCTATTGCGCAACATCACCGTTTTCCTCGTGGTAACCTCCGTCATCAACGGCCTGCAGCTGTTCGACGAACCGAAGCTGCTGTACGGCGGCTGGTCGGGCTCGGCTCAAGTCGGCGGTCCGGACAACACGGCCCTGACCGTTATCTGGAAGTTCGTGGACGACTCGTTCATCTCCAATACGAGGTTCGGCTATTCCTCCGCGATCGCCTATTCGCTGTTCGTCTTGATCGTGCTGTTCTCCATCATCAGCTACAAAATCACCGCTCCGAAGGAGGATGGACGATGAGAGCGCTGAAGTGGATCTGTCTGATCGTCCTGTCGGTTCTGTCGCTGTTCCCGTTCTACATCATGCTCGTCATGGGAACCCATTACAACGAAGACCTGTTCAAGGGCATTCCGCTGCTGCCCGGCTCCTACGTCGCCGAGAATCTTCGTACCGTGTTCGAGTCCAACTTCGCGCGGGTCTACGGCAACAGCCTGCTCGTATCGGTCGGCGCCGTCCTGCTCGCCCTGCTGACCAGCACGACGATCGGCTATGCGGTCGCCAAGTTCAACTTCAAGGGCCGCCGGGCGCTGCAATGGTTCGTCGTCGTGACGATGATGGTTCCGACGCAGGTCGGCCTCATCGGCTACATTATCGAGATGCGCCAGCTCGGCTTCGGCAACACGCTCTGGCCAGTCATTCTCACGTGGGCGGCGTTCCCGTTCGGCGCGTTCTTCATGATTCAATTCATGCGAGACTCCGTCCCGAACGACCTGCTCGAATGCGCCCGGATCGACGGCTGCTCGGAGCCCGGCATCCTGTTCCGTATCGTCATGCCGATCATTAAGCCGGGACTTGCCACGCTGTCCACGCTCGTGTTTATCTGGTCGTGGAACAACTACCTGCTCCCGCTCGTGACGATCAACAACTCTCATTGGTATACGCTGCCCGTCTTCATCTCCAACCTGGGCATCGTCCACCGGACGGACTATGCCGCCCGCATGGCCGCTCTCGCGATGACGACGATCCCTCTCCTCATCCTGTTCCTGCTCGGCTCCCGCACGTTCATGAAGGGGATGACGGCAGGGGCGGTGAAGGGGTAACATCGACGGCATCAAGCGAAAAGGAGGTGTCCCACAAGTCAACGACTTAGGGACACCTCCTGCTATTATACATATTCCATCTTTAGCGCTTCCGTCTCGTACGACCGATAAGCATTTTCGATCCCCATGATCACGTCTTTGATTTTCATATAACCTTTGACATAAGGCTGTGATGATAGCACGATCCCGGGAACTCCGCCTCCATCGAACGAGCTGTCCCGACAGGATTCTCCGCATTCGGTGGTAATTAACGGAAATTTATAGTACTATTTCCCTGACGGCAAATGTTGTTTACTGGAGGGATTTGAATGGGATTCATGGACAAAGTCAAATCCGGCATGACGGAAGCAGGCAACAAAGCCAAAGTCTTGGTTGAAGTGAACAAGCTGAAGCTGCAGAACGGCGGCAAGCAGAAGGACATCGAGAAGCAATGGCTAGAGATCGGCAAGCGGACCTTCCTCGCGAAGGCGGGACGCCGGCCTCCGGTTACGGAAGTGGAGCTTCAGCCTCTATTCAACGATATTTACAGGCTGGAAGACGAAATTCAAGAGAACGCCAAGCAAATCATGAAGCTGTCGAACGAGAAGGAATGCGAATGCGGCAAGGCATCTCCCTTGGACACGCGTTTCTGTCCTTCCTGCGGCAGAACTTTCGGAGAGTAAGAGCAATCGTTTATCGCGGCCTCATAAATAAAGCCGATAAGATCGCTGCTAAGCGGCGTCCTTATCGGCTTTTTTCTTATTCCGACTCCAAAATAAACCGGTTCCATTTGCGCTGCCAGCAGACGTCGTTCCAGAACGGATGGTGAGGAGCGCAGTTCGAGCATAGCGTCATTCCCCAGAAACCGAGCTTCATTCCCTTGCGCAAGCAATACTCCGCGATGAACTTGCCGACCGGCCCCTCCTCGAAGCCCGCATGGAGCGGCGTATAGCCGACATAGCCTTCCCCGATCACGATCGGCAGGCCGTCATGCCGATTCCAGACGTCCACTTCCTCGAAGCGGTCGTCCGCCTTCTGCAGCATGGCGAGCTTATGATCGGAATAACGGTCGTAGAGGAAAAGATCCCACTTGTCCGGATCGGCCCAATCGTGCAGATAGATCAGCTTCATGCCTACCGGGTTGCCCTCCATCCGCCACTCCTGGCCGGGCGGCAGCGTCCACTGCTCGAACGGGGGAGCCTCTTCCCTCAGCAGGGATTGAACGAACGCATTGGGAAAAGGAACGCTCTCGTCGTTGAGGCCCGCGTTCGCCATCAGCTCGTTCAGCACGCCTTTGATGTACAGATGGAAGTGGCCGACCTGCATGTTGCGAGCGAGATAAGCCTTCGGGTAGGCCTCGTTCAGCGTATAGCTGGCCGTCATGAGAATATCGGGATGGCTCTCCCTTAAGTAACCGACCGCCTCTTCAATGAACGGCTGCATCGCCTCGACCAGTCCCGGCGTGTCGTTCTCGGCGATGCCGCGGGCGGTTCCGACGGCCGTCAACTGGCCGAACTCCACCTCGTTATGCAGCTCCGCGTAGACGATCCGGTCGCCGTAGCCGGCGGCCTTGACGAAGCGGATCAGCTGGTCCATCGACCTCGCGATGGCCATGAACCTCTTTTCCGGAGGGATGGATGCCAGCTCGTCCCGCAGCTCGGGATGGGCGAGGAAGCTCGGGCTTTGCTGGTATTCCCAGGAGGAGAGCATGATGTAACAGCCATGCTCCTTCGCCTGGCGGAACAGCTCCAGCAGATGGACGTGGCCGTCCAGCTCGGCTCCTCCTCGACAGTTATACCAGCGGGTTCGTTGGCCTACTTCTCCGAGATTGCCCAGCTTAAGCGGGCCCGGCCGCTTCCCTTCCGCCGTGAACAGCATGTACGGCATCGCGCAGATGCGGATCGTATTGTAACCCCTGTCGATCGCCTCCCGGAACCGGGCGCCAAGATCGTGGTAGGGCTCTCCCGGCAGCGTCATCGTGTACCAGGAGAAGTCCCACATCGTGATCGTTAACTTGCGAGGCAGGGAATCGGGAATAGCAGTTCTCATGCTCTGTTCACTCCTTCTCTATCGGCTTGCGTCCTTCCGATGCAGAATCGCCAGTTTCAACACTTGCTCGAAGTATAAAACTCCACCAGCCCTTGCGCGGCTTTGCCGAAGGCCGCGAGCTCCTAGACTTCATAATCGCTTCATCCTCTTCAGCTTACAAGTCGCCATGGGTTCCCTGCAATTGACAATGTGCGGATATTGATGGATTATATTCTTGTTTAAATGAACCAGCCGCATGGCTGAGGGAGTCGTATATTTGGATAACAATGCGGCGGGATTCAATTCGGAGAAGCTCTTCGTCCTCCCCATATACCTGTAGGATGAACTAAAATCGCATCCCCTTACCTCCGACGCTTAGGTCACGGACATCGGCTGTTTCCCGAAGGCGCGAAGGGAGCGAGGAGGTTAGCGTGGCAGCGCAGAGTTCCGTCTGTATTCCGATGGATACGCCTCATTCGTATGGCGCAGACGAGTCGATCTTGAACGATCTACTGGTCCCATCCGAAGGGCGACCGGATTCATGTATCAACTATCGGGACAGTTAGATAAAATAATGGAACATGCCATATGATCTACGGAACGATACTCCCCCCCTTATAGGAGGAACCCGCATGAGAATGTTCACCGCCATCCCGATCCGAGAAGCCGTCGCCGACGAATTGCACCGGTGGGTTCAAGAGCATCGCCCCTCGCTGCCATTCCGCAAATGGACGCATCCGCAGGATTACCACCTCACGGTTCAATTCCTGGGAGAGGTGACCGAGGATCGGCTGGAGGAACTGCATATCGCTCTGAAAAGCGTTCAAGTCCAGCCCATCTCCCTGGCACTGAACGGAGGAGGAATTTTCGGACAGACAAGCTCGCCGCGCGTACTGTACGGGTCGGTGACCGGCGATCGGGATGGGCTCAAAGCCTTGCACGCATCCGTCCTTGAATCCACCGAACCGCTTGGCTTCCTGCCGGAAGCCCGTCCCTACTCACCTCATATCACATTAGCGCGAAACTACTCCGCCGACGCCAAGCTCCCTTTTCCGCCCGGCCTGTTGGAATCGATGCCTTCCGGAGCCTCTTGGCTAGCCGATCGGTTCGTGCTCATGAGAACTCATATGCATTCCTCGCCGATGTACGAGACGGTTTACGAGTATTCGTCCCCTTCCTGACCGCCGCCCCCGCCCAGTCCATGAGGCAATGGGATAAGGTACTGTTTTCCGCAAACGCATTTACTTTCCTCCGCCATCGCTATATAGTTCTGTCTATAAAGATCATGCTGTGGGCGCCGCGCGGCTAGACAAATAGAGAAAAGGGATCCTCCGATGACCGGGGGATCCCTTTGCTTCGATTACAGGCTTATTCCTTGACCGAAACCGCCTTCGCTTGAGTAAACAGAAGCAAATAATCGTGCCCGCCCGCCTTGGAATCCGTGCCCGACATGTTGAACCCGCCGAACGGATGGGCGCCGACCAAGGCGCCCGTGCACTTGCGGTTCACGTACAGATTGCCGCAATGCATCGTCTCGAGCGCTTCCTCGATTCGGGCTTCCTCCTTCGAGAAGAACGAGCCGGTCAGGCCGAACTCCGTGTCGTTGTACAGAGCAATGGCCTCGCGCCAATCCTTCGCTTTGCCTATCGCCAGCACCGGCCCGAAGATCTCTTCCTGCATGATGCGGGCCTTGCCGTCCACGTCGGCGAACACGGTCGGCTGGATGTAATAGCCGTTGCCATCCGCCTTGCTCCCGCCAGCGATCAGCCGCCCTTCTTCCTTGCCGATCTCGATATAATCGAGAATTTTGCGATAAGAGCTTTGGTCGATGACCGGGCCGGCCGCGTAGTTCAGCTCGGGCAGGCCGATCTCAAGCTGCTTCGTCAGCGTTGCCACCTTCTCCACGACGGCGTCGTACACGGACTCGACGATGAACGCCCGGGAGCCCGCGGAGCACTTCTGACCCTGGAAGCCGAACGCCGACGCGACGATCGCCTGCGCGGCCGCGTCCAGGTCGGCCGTCTCGTCGACGACGATGCCGTCCTTGCCGCCCATCTCGGCGACGAGGCGCTTGATCCAGATCTGTCCCGGAGCCGTCTCCGCCGCCAGACGGCTAATGTGCAGGCCGACCTCCTTCGAGCCGGTGAAGCTGACAAAGCGGGTCTTGGGATGGCCCGTCAGGTAGTCGCCCACTTCCGCGCCGCTGCCGGGAATGTAGTTGATGACTCCCGGAGGCAGGCCGACTTCTTCCATCAGCTCGACGAATTTATGGGCGATGACCGGCGTCGTCGAAGCCGGCTTCAGCAGCACCGTGTTGCCGGATACGATTGCCGCGGCGGTCATGCCTACGCAGATCGCGAGCGGGAAATTCCACGGCGGAATCACGATACCGACGCCGAGCGGAATGTATCGAAGCTTGTTGTCCTCGCCCGCCACCTTCGTCAGCGGCATCGTCTCGTTGATGTTGCTTAGCCGCAGCATCTCTCGGCCGTAGAACTCGAGGAAGTCGATCGCTTCGGCCGTATCGGCGTCCGCTTCGGCGTAGTTTTTGCCGGATTCCAGAATCATCGTCGCGGAGAACTCGTGCTTGCGGTCGCGCATCAGCTTCGCCGCCTTGAAAAGATACCCGGCGCGCTCGGCCGCCGGGACCTTCTTCCACGTCTCGAACGTCTCGAGAGCGACGTTCATCGCCTTCTCGGCCAGCTCGCGGTTCGCCTTGCTGACATATCCGACGACCTCGTCCAGATTGCCGGGGTTGACCGACTTGATCTTGTCTTCCGTGAAGATCTTCTCCGCGCCGATGCGCAGCGGATATTCGGCGTTCAACGACGCCTTCGCCTTGGCTATCGCCGCCTCCATCGCTTGCCGGTTCTCTTCCAGCTTAAAGTCGACGAACGGTTCATTGGCAAAAGGGCTGATAGTCGTTGCAATGCTCATCTTTATTCTCTCCTCTCGCGATTACGAGGTGTATAAATAGCCGCACCCCAATCCGATAATGTACATTCAATATACATTTTGAACACATATTTGTATAGATAGTTTCGAATTATTGTTTAAATCATATAAATCCAAAGCAGATTAAACAGGAATACTAAACAAAAACAACCTGGCTCCTTCTGTTTTCCTCATAGAAACATTGATGAATTTTTAGTTATGTGTTAATTTATGCTCACAACCATTCATGCCGAACACAGAAAGTGTTCATTTTTGAACAAACCATGCCGGGCGGTGAAAGTTATGGCCATCTCGATGAGAAAAGAGATCGATTCCCTGGGCCCTCTTAACATTCCTTCTTATGCTTATTACGGAATCCGAACGATGCGTGCGCATTTGAGCTTTCCGAGCGTTTCGCTCCCGCTGCACAAAGAATTGATCGTCACTCTAGCCCAGGTTAAGAAAGCGGCCGCGGTTGCCAACATTCGCATGGGCAAGCTGCCCCGGAAGCTCGGCGGCGTCATGGTGTTGGCGACGGACGAGGTCATTCGAGGCCTTCATACGCAGAACTTTATTCTCGATTCCTTGCATGGAGGCTCCAGCGAAGCCTTCAACGCCAACATGAACGAGGTCATCGCGAATCGCGCGCTGGAATTGCTTCTCGAGAACAAGGGGGATTACAGGCTCTGCAGCCCGCAGGAGCATGTCAATCTGTCTCAGTCCGCCGAGTGTACCGTATCGCTTGCGATTCGAGTCGCCTTGCATCGGCAAGTCGCGCATTTGGCGCGGGAGCTCGAGAAGCTGAAAGCGAGATTCTCCCGCTTGGAGCGAAGGTCGATTCTCTCCGAAGAGAAACGTCTTTACGCCGGCGTCGTCCGGAATCTGCGCGCCCATCGCGATCGGCTTCAAGCGCCGGTCGATAGGCTGCTTGGCGTTCGGGTTATGCCGGTTTTCCTGGAGGATTATCTGGACGATGCCTTCCTCCCGCGAATGTTCTCTCTTTTGTCCGAGTCCCTGCAGCTGGATCTTCGTCTAATCCGCGAACCTGCGGAAGCGGCGGATGACGGAATTTTGCCGGAGCTCTCCGCCTCTCTGAGCAAGCTATCCTCCGCTCTAGCAAAGCTGTGCACCAAGCTGCTGCGGGCGCCGCTTGCAAAGGACGGCGAAACGATGCCCGAACGGCTGGAAACTCTGAGGCAGGTCGCTTTGCAATTGGCCGGCAATCATCGGATCGTGGCGACGGCATCCCTTCTTCCCGCGGGGACTCCCCAAGCCAGTCCTTACGTGGCGAATACCCTGTTGCAATCCGTCACCCTGCTCGAGCATGCCCTATTCTGCCTAGGTGGAATCGTCACCATGCTGGAAGCGGCAGCCGAAGAAAAATCTTGACCGCGGCAGCCCGGACCGACGACTAACGCTAGCCTCTTCGTGCCTTTAAGTACGGAGAGGTTAGCGTTTTATGGATTCATTATTCAGCGTATTCGGGTGAAGGAACGATTGCTCCGCCTCAGCCTCTTCTCGACTTGGATTGTATCCCTTCCTGCTTCATGGTACATTGTAGGCATTAGACAAAGGCTTGTACCAAGCCCGATAGCGAGGGCAGCTTATGTTCAATAATGAACCATTCCCCATACATATCCTGACTGAAGACCAGTCCGCCCCTTCGACGGTGCGAGACATCCTCTCGAGGCTGCAGGCCGGCGAGACCGAAGTCCTTGTCCGCTTAGACGACTCTCGGGCAATCCTGTTCTGCGCGGAGGATATCGGGATTCTCGGGAAGCTTCCTCCGGAAGCCGTCTCCGCATCCTTAGAAGAAATGCGCAGCTTGCTGTCTCCGATTCTTCCTTATTCGGACAGCGTCGAAGCATTGGCTCCAGATTTGATGCGCTTGCCGCCCGACCTTCACAGACCGATCGTCTTCGGTCGCAAGGACGGCTCGATCGCCGGTTACGGCAGACTCGCGGAGTTGCTCGCTTTCGCCCTTAGGCAGCGCCAGCGAATGGAGACGTACTTCGCGACTCTGGTGGAAACCGTGACCGACGCGGTTACCGTCGTCGACGAGACCGGATGCGTCATCTGCTGGAACGACGTCGCCGTGGAGACTTACGACATTCCGAAGGAGAGCATTCTCGGACGCCGGATCGGCGAGCACTTCAATCCCGATGAGCTCATGGTGCTTCGGACGCTCGACGAGGGACGGAGGGTACGCAACACGTACCATCGCCCCCGCCCCGGCTACCACGTGCTGATCAATGCATCCCCGATCTTCGACGACGGCCGAATCGTCGGAGGAATCGCGACCGAGCAGGATATTACCCAGCTCGTGCGGCTGAACGACGAGCTTATGTCCGCCCGGACGATCCTCGAAGAGCAGTCGCCTCGGGAAGATCCGTTTACTTTCATAAAGGGCAAAGGCAAGCTAATCGACAATGCGATTCAACTCGGCAGGAAGGTCGCGGACGCCGAAATCCCGCTCTTGCTTCTAGGGGAAGCCGGAGTGGGCAAGCATCAGTTGGCTTTGGCCATTCACCAGGCGAGCGCGCGAGCGAAGCAGCCCTTCCTGACGGTTCATTGCGGCTCGATCCCGGCTAGCGTCGTGGAAACCGAGCTATTCGGCTTTCAGGGCGGCACCTTCTCCGGCACCCGGGAGGGCAGTCCGGGCAAGCTGGAGCAAGCCGACGGCGGAACGGTGTTCCTGAGCGATATCGAGCATCTGCCTCAAGACGTCCAAGCCAAGCTGCTTCTGTTCCTGCAGAAGCAAACGTTCTCTCGCGTCGGCGGGAGCGAGGCGCTCTCGGCGAGAACCCGGATTATTGCCGGAACGAACAAGGATCTCGGCAAGCTGGTCGAGGCACAGCTTTTCCGCTCCGATCTGTACTACGCGCTGAGCGCCATTTCGATTGCGCTGCCCGCCTTGCGGGACCGCAAAGAGGATCTTCCGATTCTCGTCCAATCGTTCGCCCGCCAGTACGCGCTCCAATATCAGAAGCCGATTCCGCAGATCGACCCGGACGTCATGCTCGCGTTCGCGAACTACGACTGGCCGGGCAATATCAACGAGCTGATGAGCATCGTCGAGCGCTGCCTCATCCTGTGCGAAGAAGAGCGGATTACGATGGAGCAGCTTCCTCCGCACCTGCAGAAGGAGCAGCCGAAGGTGATCGTGCCCGCTAACGAGCCAAGCACGGCCTTCGGCGGGATGAGAATCCTGAAGCCGAAGAACACGGAGGATGAGGAGAGGGCGCTGATCGAAGAAGCGCTGATTCGAGCGATGGGCAACAAAAGCTCGGCCGCGAAGCTGCTCGGCATCTCGCGAGGCACGCTATACAACAAGCTCAGGGAGTTTAATCTTGACTATTAAGTCGCTAGCAACAGAAGAGGCGGCGAAAGGAGAAATCCCTTCGCCGCCTTGTTGCGTTGCACGGTTTTCCCGTGCTTCTAACACGTTCCGGGGCCTTCGCGTGCTCCCTTGTGCGGGTTTTCCGCACATCTCCCTCGTCCCGAGGCCTTCGTGGGCTCCGTTGTGCGGTTTTTCCGCACATCTCCCTCGTCCCGAAGCCTTCGCGGGCTCCGTTGTGCGGGTTTTCCGGACATCTCCCCCGCCCCAAGACATTCGCGGGCTCCGTTGTGCGGGTTTTCCGCACATCTCCCCCGCCCCAAGACCTTCGCGGGCTCCGTTGTGCGGGTTTCCGCACATCTCCCCCGTTCCGAGGCTTTACAGGCTTGTACGCTCAACTCACCCGGAACCGGGTATGGCTGCAGCCCTCGGCGGACTTCTTGACCTCGAGCACGGCCGGGATCGCCTGCTTCAGCTCCTGCACGTGCGAGATGATTCCGATGAGGCGGCCGGTCTGCTGCAGCTCGATCAGCGTGTCGATCGCTTTGTTCAGAGAGTCCTCGTCCAGCGAGCCGAAGCCTTCGTCGATGAACATCGTCTCGAGCGAGATGCCGCCCTCGTAAGTCTGGATCACGTCCGCCATCCCGAGCGCGAGGCAGAGCGAGGCGTTGAACTTCTCGCCGCCCGACAGCGTCTTCACGTCTCGGTATTGGCCCGTGTAGTTGTCGAACACGTCGAGGCCGAGTCCGCTCTGCTTGCCGTGTTTCTCGCGCCGGTCGCTTCTCGCCAGGTAGAACTGTCCGCCGGAGATCGTCTGCAGCCGGAGGTTCGCGGCTTGGAGAATGCGGTCCAGGAACTCGACCAGCAAATACCGCTCGAAAGAAATCTTGAATTTGTTCTCTCCGCGAACGACGTCGTAAAGATCCTTTACCAGCTGGTACTCCTTCTCGGCATTTCGGTAGACTCTCTCGGCCTGGATGATTTTCTCCTTGCCGCCCAGCGCTTTGTCGTAGCCGTCCTGAGCCTGCGCGAGCGACTGGCGGGTATGCTCCAGCTGCTGCTCCTGCTTCTCGTTCTCTTCCCTTAGCGCGGCCAAGTCGGCACGCCCCTTATCCTGAAGCCGAGCTTCGAGCTCTTCCACCTGCTTGCGAACCGTCGCCAGCTCGGCATCGAACCGCTCGATCTCCCGCTTGATCCGCTCGCGCTCCGGATCCGACAGCTTCGCCTGCCGGTAAGCCTCCTCCGACTCGAAGCCCGCCGCGCTCAGCTCGGACCGGAACTCGGCGCTTAATTGCTCCGAGCGAGCTCTCGCTTCGGCCAGCTGCGCCTCCGCGCCCGTCAAGCTCGCCGCGGCGGCCGCCTGCCGCTCCCTCGCCTGCTGGAACTGCTCTTGAGCCGCCCGCCAAGCCGTATCCAGCCTCGTTTTCTCGGCTGTCGCCTCCGTCAGCCTCCGCTCGAGCGTCTCCAAGGAACGAATCTCCTCCGGCACGCTGCTTAACGCCTGCTCATAAAGCGCCTTCTCCGTGACGGAGGAAGTCCGGGCGTTCTGATAGGCCTCCGTTTTCACCTCTCTCTCCCGAAGCTCGGCCTCCAGCGCCTGCTCCGTCTTCTCAAGCTGCTGCTTAAGCTCCCCTGCCGCGGTCTGGTCCGCCCGCATTCGCGTCACTTCGGCGCTCAGGCTTTTGCCCGCTTCGACCAGCTGAACATAGTCCCGCTCCATGTCGGAGTAACCCAGCGAGCGGGCTTCCAGCTCCTTCGCGCGCAGCTGCGCCTCCAGATGCTCCCGCTTCGCCTTGGCCGCCAGATAACCCGATTCCAGCTCCGCCCGGCGGCTTCGCTGCGCCTCCAGCGTCTCGCGCGTCGGCGCGTCCTCGGCCGCGAGCGCCTTCCTGGGGTGCTCGGCGCTGCCGCAGACGGGGCATGGCTGCCCGTCGTGCAGATGCTCGGCCAGCCGGGCGGCCTGCCCCTCCAGCCAAGCCGCCTCGAGCCGGGAATACTCCCGGGCCGCGGCGTCGAACAGCTCCTGCTGGGAACGCTCTTCCGTTCCTGCTTTAGCTAGCTCCTTCGAGAGCTGAAGGCTCTCTTGCAGCACCTTCGCGTCCGAGCGCATTTGCTCCAGCTTCTCGCCCTTCTCCGGAAGAGCAAGAAAGCGTTCTTCCAAGGCGCGAATCCGCTCCGCCAGTCCCTTCTTCTCCTCCTGCCGGGCGGCCGCCTTGGCCTCGATCGCCTTCAGCTCCTCTTGCGCGCGCTGGGCCGTCGCGTTCAAGCGCTCCGCTTGAGCGCGCTTCGCGTCCAGCTCGCGCACGACGGGAAGATCCCGGTTCAGCCGCTCCAGCTCCCGAACGAGCTGCTCCCGGCGATCGCCCCTGCTCTCCTCGAGGCGGTATGCCTCCTCCATTCGGCGGTAATCTTCTTCCGCGCGCTTATGGGCTTCGTTCGCCTCCCGAAGCTGCCGTTCCTTCGCCATAACCTCTGCCTGCGCGCCCGCGACATGCTTCTCTTGAACTTGGAGCGGCAGCGTCTTCTCGGCCAGAGCCAGACGTTCCCGTTGCCCCGCGAACTCCGGAACCTGCCCCTCCAAGCTCGTGAGCCCGCTGCGCTTCGCGTCCAGCTCGTCGAATTGCGCATTCAGCGCCGCAGCCTGATGAAGCTTCTCCACCCGTTCCTTCTGGCGCTTCGTCTCTTCCTCCAGCTTGGCCTTGCGCGAGAGCTTCTCTTCCTCATAGTACCGAATCTCGCTGTCGAGAGCCTCAAGCACCTGGAACGCGTTGTAATGCTCCTCGTCCAGCACCCGGCGAAGCTCGGAGCCTTCCCGCTCCGCGAGAGCGAGCCGCAGATTCACTATCTGCATGTCCAAGTCGCGCTTGGCGAGCTCGCAGGCGGCTTGAACCCCTCTGCGCTTCTCGTTCAGATATTCGGCGACGTACTTGAAGAGGTGCGTTCGGAAAATCCGCCGCAGGATCTCCTCTTTATTTTCCGTATCCGAAGTGAGCAGCTTGCGGAACTCCCCCTGGGGAAGCATGACGATCTGGCTGAACTGGTCCTTCGTGAGCCCGATCAGGCTCTGCATCCGTTCGTTGATCTGTCGCACCATGTACCGGTCGACCATCATCGTTTCCTTGCCGCCGGTCGTCTCCACGAACTCGTACTTTTCCCCCGTCGCGTTCTTGTTGCCCTGCTTCACGTGGGACAGCTGCCGGAGAATCCGGTACGTGCGCTTCTTCAGCTCGAATTCGAACTCGACCGAGGTGTGCGTATCGTCCGGCGCGAACTGGCTGCGCAAATTCCGGGAATCGCTGCGGTCCTCCCCGCTCGCTTCTCCGTACAGGGCGAAGCAGATCGCGTCGAAAATCGAGGTTTTGCCCGAGCCGGTGTTGCCGGATACGAGGAAAAGGCGGTGTCCGTTCAGTTCGGAGAAATCGATCGTCTCCTTGTCTTTATACGGCCCGAACGCCGTCATCGTCAGCTTGATGGGCTTCATGACGCTCCCCCTCCTCTCGATCGATCTCGCGCAGCACCTGCAGGAACAGCTGCTCCGTCTCCTCGGACACGTCCGCGCCTTTGGCGTCTTTGTAGAACGAGCGAAACAGCGACAGCATGTCCATGCCCGCCTTGCCGCCCCCCTCCGCCTGCTCCGCCGAGCCGCTTAAGTGCTGCAGGACCGAATTCTGCCCGACGTGCATCGCGTTCGGATAAACGGCTCTCACGCGCTCCATCGGAGAAAGCACGGGCAGCTCGTCCAAAAGCCGGACGTAAATATAGTCGTCGCTGCGTTCTTGCCGTTCGATTTCCTCTATGTACCCTTCAACCGTCCGCATGTCGCGCAGGGGCGCCAGCGGCTTTTTGGTAAACGTTGCCTTGCCGTCCTTGTCCAGCTCCACGATCAGGTACCCCTTGTCGTGCTTTTCTTCCGAGATCGAGTACTTGAGGGGCGACCCCGAATATCGAACCGTCTCGACTCCGACGTGATGCGCTTGATGCAGGTGCCCCAGCGCCGTGTAGTCGAAGCAGCCGAAGTGCGCCGAGCTCACGTGCTCCGCTCCCCCGATCGCCAGCGGGCGCTCCGAATCGCTCGTGTTCGGCTCCGCTCCCCCGCCCTTCGTCACGAAGGCATGTCCGATGAACACGTTCCTCGCTCCAGGGGACATCCGCGGCTTGATCCGCTCGACGACCGCGCGCATCGCATCGTCATAGGAGCTTATGTCCTCCTGCTGGAGCGCGTGGCGAACTGTCGCCGGATCGGCGAACGGCACCAGATAGAAATGAACGGGGCCGAACTCGTCGCGGAGCACGACCGGCTCGAAAGCGCAATCGAACTCTCCGCACATATGCAAGCCCGCCGACTTCATGATGTCGCTGCCGAAGTTAAGCCGGCTCGGGCTGTCGTGGTTGCCGGATACGGCAAGCACCGGCGTTCGCAAATCGACGACGACCGTTTTCAGAATTCGATTCAGCAATTGGACCGCCTCGGTAGGAGGCACGGCGCGGTCGTACAGATCGCCGGCGATGATAACCGCATCCGGCTTCTCCGTCTCGATGTCCCGCAGCAGCTGCTCGAGAACGTACGCCTGATCCTCCGTCATGTAGACGTTCTGCACCAGCTTGCCCAAGTGCCAATCGGCCGTATGGAACAGCTTCAATCGATCCACCTCTTCTCTATGATCTCGAATCTTTCTTTTTATCTTCGCAGTTGCAACACGCCTCGGGGAGCTTCAAGCCATCCCCTTCGTAAAGCTCGGGATCCAGCTCGTCCAGCACGAAATACCGGTCGCAGCCTTTGCAATGGAGGAAAACCGGCTTCTTCGAGCGGATCGTCAAAGCTTCGAATCGTTCGCGCTTCAGCTTGTCCCAATCCTCGTCGGTTAAGCTGTCTCGAAGCATAAGGGATTTAATCGTATGGCGAATCTCCTCTCGCACCTTGCGGTAATCGACGCTCTCCCATTGCTTAAGAAACGGAATATATTTGGGATCGCCCGTGCAGACGATTTTGTATAGAAACAGGAAGATCATTCCCCTGTTTCTGTCTTTGAGGTATTCCATGCTCATCGGAACGACGCCGTTCTCCAGCCATTGGTCCCACTCCCTCAGAAACTCTTCGGCACGCCGTTCTCTCTCGATAACCCATCCCAGCGGAGTAAAAACAATCGTAGGAAGCTTGCCGTTCATCTCGATCTCCAAGTAGCCGGAATGCAGCGTTCGATCGACTTTCTCCATAATCTCATCCAAGGAAACATCGCTGTAGAAGCCGTAAGACGGGTTGCGATCCAAGCCCAGCTCCAACAGCTTCTTCTCTTTGGAACCTTTTAATATTCGGGATAATAGAGTACGGCCGCCTTCGGCTATAATGTCGTCCGCCGCCCTCAGAATGGCCCGGATCTCCCGTTCCGTCATTGGCGGGACACGAGTTTTTTTGCTCATCGCCAAATCGACTCCCAACCCATTGAATTTCCTTTCAACCGATCGCATCCTGACCCTATTATAGCAAGGTTGGGTCTAAATCGTCCTCGTGCAAAAAAATGGCTTCGCCCCAAGCCCGATTTCCGGGCCGGAGCGAAGCCATACCGGCAACGCGTTACTTCTTCTCGACCTGCAGCAGAGTCACCTTCTGGACGGTAAACGTGTTCTTGACCGAATCCTCCGAGATGACGTTCAGCTTGATCAAGCTTCCGATCTTCGATGGATCCGGCTTCGAGAGCAAGCGCCACACCTGCGGATCCGGCAGCGCCTCGTACAGCTTGTTGCCGTCGAATTCCTTGCGTTCCTGCTGGACGAGCTTCGCCTGATAGCCTCCGGCCTCGAGCTCGCTCAGCTCCCGTTCGGAGCAGTAAGTCAAGATAGACGTCCTCAGCTCCGCCAACTCCTGCTCGATCTCCTTGCTTTTTTGCTTCAGCTGATAATAGCGCTTCAAGATCTTGTCCATGCCGCTGCCTCACTCTCCTCGTATTCCATGTGTATGTGCAGCTCTCGAAAATAAACCAAAAAGACGAGGAAACGCGAGCGTTCGGAGCGGCAACGTCCGTTACATGATCCGGGGGGATAAGGCACTGTCTGGCTCAACCGAAACCGTAACATGATCCGAGGGGATAAGGCACTGTCTGCCGCGATCCCAAACTGCAACATGATCCGAGGGGATAAGGCACTGTCTGCCGCGATCCCAAACCGTAACATGATCCGAGGGGATAAGACACTGTCTGCCGCGATCCCAAACCGTAACATGATCCGAGGGGATAAGACACTGTTTGACGCAACCGAAACCGTTAACATGATCCGAAGGGATAAGACACTGTTTGACGCAACCCGGAAACATACCCTTTTCCCCCAAGCTGGTTGACAAGAAATAACTCGATCGCTATACTAGCTGTAATTTCTTCATATTACGGCGATGATGGAGACCAGTAGCGGCGTTGTCCCTGTTCCAGAAAGTCAGGGGTCGATGCGACCTGACACACACAGCGGCTGCGAAATACGCCTCCGGAGCGCTTGGGTAACCCCAAGCGGAAGAAGCGAACGATACCTCGCTTAAAGCGGCACGAGCGGCTCCGATGAGCTGTTGGTGCAATCTGGGTGGTACCGCGGTTAAACAATCGTCCCTACGTCTACGATTAGACGAGGGGCGTTTTTTTATTTTCTAAGAAGAGGGGCTGTATCCATTGAACATTATCGACGAACTCGAGTGGCGCGACGCCATCAACCAGCAATCGGACGCGGAGGGGCTTCGCGAGCTGACGAACAAGAAAGCCGTATCGCTATACTGCGGCGTAGACCCGACCGGCGACAGCATGCACGTCGGCCACCTCATCCCGTTCATCGTGCTGAAGAGATTCCAATTGGCCGGCCATCGACCGGTCATCCTGATCGGCGGGGCGACCGGAACGATCGGCGATCCGAGCGGCCGCGCGTCCGAGCGCACGCTGCAGACGATGGAGCAGGTTCAAGCGAACGTGGACGCGCTCACCGCGCAGATGAAGAAGCTGTTCGTCACCGACAACGACGCGAGCCAAGTGCGCATGGTCAACAACTACGATTGGACGCATAAGATCAACGTCATCGACTTCCTGCGCGATTACGGCAAGAACTTCAGCATCAACACGATGCTGGCGAAGGACGTCGTCTCAAGCCGTCTCGAGAGCGGTATCAGCTTCACGGAGTTCTCCTACCAGATCCTGCAATCGCTCGACTTCCTGCACCTGTACCGGAACGAGGACGTTCAGCTGCAAATCGGCGGCTCCGACCAATGGGGCAACATCACGAGCGGCCTCGACCTGATCCGCAAGAAGGAAGGTCCGGAAGCCGAAGCTTTCGCCCTGACGATCCCGCTGATGCTGAAGGCGGACGGCACCAAGTTCGGCAAGACGGCCGGCGGCGCCGTCTGGCTCGATCCGAACAAGACGACCCCTTACGAGTTCTACCAGTTCTGGGCGAACACCGACGACCGCGACGTCGTGAAATACCTGAAGTACTTCACCTTCCTGAGCAAGGAAGAGATCGAAGCGCTGGCCGGGAAGGTCGAGACGGAGCCGCATAAGCGCGAAGCCCAGAAGGCGCTGGCCGAAGAGATGACCCGCTTCGTCCATGGAGAGGAAGCATTGGAGCAGGCTAAGAGAATTACGGCGGCGCTGTTCAGCGGAGACATCCGCTCCCTGACGGCGGACGAGATCGAGCAAGGCTTCAAGGAGATGCCGACGTTTACCGCGGGCAGAGAGCCGAAGAATATCGTGGAATGGCTCGTCGACGTGGGCATCGTGCCGTCGAAACGCCAGGCTCGCGAGGATCTGGCCGCCGGCGCGATCTACCTGAACGGCGACCGCGTGACGGACCTCGAGCTCGAGGTGACGGAGGAGCACGCGATCGGCGGGCGCTTCATCATCATCCGCAAGGGCAAAAAGAAATACAGCCTCGTCAAGCTCGGTTAAGCTTGGAAACGCCCGGGTTAATAGGGCTCGGAGCTATTCGGAAGGCAGCCTGTCCCTAGCGACGGACTGCCTTTCTTTTTTTTCGTTTCTCCCATCGCATAACCATGACAAAAATCGGGCGGAAGCTTATAATAACGAAAGCATGTTTTTGGAGCTTTAGGTTATGATGAGGTGTGACCATCTTGACTTATATCGTTTATGATCTGGAAATGACCGTACGCCGCAAAAAAGGCCAAGTAGCCGAAATCATAGAGATCGGGGCCGCCAAGGTTCAAGCGAAGGACGGGACCCCGACGATCGTCGATACTTTCCAGACGTTCGTAAGGCCGGTCGTCGTGCCGATCCTGACCGAGGACACGACCTCCTTCACGGGGATTCGGCAAGAGGACGTCGCCGGAGCGAACACGCTGGAGGGCGCCATTCGCAGCTTCGTGGAATGGATCGGCCCCGAGGAGTATTTTCTCTGCGCCTGGGGACCGGACGACCACCGCCAGCTCGTTCAGGAATGCCGCGAGCAGAAAGTGTCCACGGCATGGATTCTCAACCACAACAACCTGCAGAAGATGCTGTCCAAGACGTTTAAGCTGGAGAAGCATCAGCAGATGGGGTTAAAAAACGCGCTCGAGCTGTTGGAGATTCCGTTCGTCGGTTCCCATCATCGCGCGATGGACGATGCGGTCAACACCGCCCAAATTCTCGTGAAGCTGTTCGATCAACTGCAATTCCGCCGGAACAAGCTGTCGGACGAGTCTAAGCTGGAATCGGAGATCGTGTACAAGACCGAGCATTACGAGAACCTGCCCTTCGCCGCCCTGGCGAAGTTGTTTCCCGACGGCAAACAAACCTCCAAGCCCTGAAAAGGGTTTTGGAGGTTTCTTTTGGTTACCATAATATCGCCCCCGCCGCATTCGATATTCCCTGCTCCCCGTTCATTTTCATCCGTATAGGAGAATTTAGTGTAGAAAGATGTCGGTTTTCGACGTCTAATGATACGTTAGCCGCCAATCTCCCTGCCTATCCCATATAGCAAGTCTCTATAATAATATGTTAGAATTATTCTTAAAAATATCATCGTCTCTACACGAATGGAGGAACTCTCGTTATGCCCGCACCCAAAAAAATGCGATCCGATATGATCAAAAAAGGGTTTGACCGCGCTCCGCACCGCAGCTTGCTGCGCGCTGCCGGCGTGAAGGAAGAAGATTTCGGCAAGCCGTTCATCGCCGTCTGCAACTCCTACCTGGACATCGTTCCCGGACACGTCCACCTGCAGGAGTTCGGCAAGATCGTGAAGGAAGCCATCCGCGAGGCCGGCGGCGTTCCGTTCGAATTCAACACGATCGGCGTCGACGACGGCATCGCCATGGGTCACATCGGCATGCGTTATTCCCTCGCGAGCCGCGAGATCATCGCCGACTCCGTCGAGACGATGGTGAACGCCCACTGGTTCGACGGCATGGTCTGCATCCCGAACTGCGACAAGATCACTCCCGGAATGATGATGGCCGCCCTGCGCATCAACATCCCGACGATCTTCGTCAGCGGCGGCCCGATGAAGGCCGGCCGCACGAGCGACGGCCGCGCGATCTCGCTGACCTCCGTCTTCGAAGGCGTCGGCGCGTACATGACCGGCAAGATCGACGAGAAGAGCCTGACCGAGCTCGAGCAATACGGCTGCCCGACCTGCGGCTCCTGCTCCGGCATGTTCACCGCGAACTCCATGAACTGTCTCGCCGAAGTTCTCGGCCTCGCCCTGCCGGGCAACGGAACGATCCTCGCGGTCGCTCCGGAACGCCGCGAATTCGTGAAGCAATCGGCCAAGCAGCTGATGGAGCTGATCAAGGCCGACATCAAGCCTCGCGACATCGTGACGAAGGATTCGATCGACAACGCGTTCGCGCTCGACATGGCGATGGGCGGATCGACGAACACCGTCCTCCATACGCTGGCGCTTGCTCACGAAGCGGACATCGAATATCCGATCGAGCGCATCAACGAAGTGGCTAAGCGCGTTCCTTACCTGTCCAAGCTCGCTCCGGCTTCCGACCACCACATCGAAGACCTGCACCTGGCAGGCGGCGTCAGCGCCATCATCAACGAGCTCTTCAAGAAGGAAGGCGCGCTGAACGGCGACGTTCTGACCGTTTCCGGCAAGACGCTTCGCGAGAACGTCGCCGGCAGCGAGATCAAGGATCACAGCGTCATCCGTCCTATCGACGATCCGCACTCGAAGGAAGGCGGACTGTCCGTTCTGTTCGGCAACCTGGCTCCGGGCGGTTCGATCATCAAGGTCGGCGCGGTCGACAAGTCCGTCGGCGGCTACCACCGCGGACCGGCGATCTGCTTCGACTCCCAGGACGAAGTGCTTCAAGGGCTTGCCGAAGGCAAGGTCAAGGAAGGCCACGTCGTCGTTATCCGCTACGAAGGACCGAAGGGCGGCCCCGGCATGCCGGAGATGCTCGCTCCTACGTCGCAGATCGTCGGCATGGGCCTCGGCACGAAGGTCGGCCTGATCACCGACGGCCGCTTCTCCGGCGCGTCCCGCGGGATCTCGATCGGCCACGTTTCCCCGGAAGCGGCCGAAGGCGGACCGATCGCCTTCGTCGAAGACGGCGACATGATCGAGCTGGACATGAACAACCGCACGATCACGCTCGAAGTGAGCGACGAAGAGCTGGAGCGCCGCCGCGCCAACTGGAAGGGCTTCGAGCCGAAGATCAAGCGCGGCTACCTCGCCCGCTACTCGGCGATGGTGACGAACGCCTCCAAGGGCGGCGTCATGAAGCTGTAAGACAATTCCTCCATCATAAACAAACGGCTGTCCCTCCGAGGGACAGCCGTTTGTTTTGACAATACATGCTATTATTCCTTCGCCGCCAAGCCGGGCCGCTTCGAGCGATAAGCCTCGCTGATCTCGGCGGACTTCTCGCCGCTCTCCCAAGAGAGCGCCCGTTCTCGAGCCATGGCGATAATGCGTGGCTCGATCGTGTCCCTGTGCTTGCGTACTCTTCCTCCGCCTTCAGGATGGATGATACTCATCAGCAGTTTTAAGTACCACTGTGTCATTATGGAGAAAAGACCCTTCGGCAGGTCGAATGTCTCGAAGCCTAGCCCCTCCGCGCCCCGATTGATCATGGATACTCCATAAAGCGCCTTAATGCTCTCGTCCTTGTCGATCCTCTTGATCTCTTTGGCCATGTCGGGCAAAGCGCGCTGAACCTCTCGAATGACCCGAATCGCGATGTGGACGGAGGACTTCGCATTCATGCCAACCTCATACATCTTCTCGTTATCGAAGTGCATCTCCAGTACCTTATCCCCGCGCTTCAGTACGGATCCATTATCGAATCTGAGCTCTTTACCAGAATAACGGACAATTCGGTAATGCATGAAATCGCCGTCCCCGATCGGCTTCACCCGGAAGATTACATGGAACAACTTCTCCCACTGCATCCAGAGCCAAACGACGAGCCTCTTCATCGGCCCGGGCTTGGGCACGCTTCGTCCGTTCCGCCCCTCTTGCTTGCCGCCCGCGGCCCGGCGCTCCTTCTCGTCCGCCTTGATCGTCTCCGTAATCTCGATCAGCTCCCCAACTCCGACATAGCGCAGGCCCATCCGGTCTCCGTCGTCCAGAATGCGGCTCAGCGCGGCGAGCATCATCTCGGGCGCCCGCTCGTCCGCACCGAACGTCGTTCCGCAGTCGTGCAGAACGTATACCTCTCCGGGAGCAAGCTGCTTTCTCATTCGGCGATACAGCTTCTCTTCGCCGGTCTTTACCTTCCAATCGCCGAACATCCCCGACCAGAGCACGATTTGATAGTGGCGCAGCTGGGCGAAGTCGAACAGGTTCAGAATGCCCCATGGCGGCCTGTAAAACATCGGGCGGCGGCCCGTTATCTCGTAAAGGATATCCGACGTGCGCTGCACCTGCCGCTTCACCGTGCGCGGGCTCATGATCCAATTGCTGCGGTGCACGTAATTGTGGATGCCGATCGAATGCCCTTCGTCGTACATGCGCTTGATGATCTCCGGATGCTTCTCCGCCTTGGCGCCTACGACGAAGAAGGTTGCCTTGGCGTTATGCCGCTTCAGCAGGTCGAGCAATCGGGGCGTATACTCGGGATTGGGCCCGTCGTCGAACGTAATGGCGATTTCTTGCCCCGCTTGCCCCCGGCGAAACACCCGAAACCCGAATACGCGGCTGATCAACCCCGGAATAAAGTCGTATAAGGTCAAAAAAGAAAAAAGCCACCAAACGATTCTGTCCATCTCAACTCACCATTTCACCCATCTGTGGAATTATCTTATCTGTTCGTCTCTTATTTTATCATAGGGCGCCGAAATAGACAGGCCGGGGAGAATTCTTTTTTTCGATCGTGTACAATGGGAGTTAGATCGGGCACGTATATTTCGGCAAGGGTGGTTGGAATCGGATGTTGTCCTTGTATCAAAAGTATTGGAGAACCGCCTTCGACATCGCGGTCCTGGCGGTGACCGTATGGCTAGTCATGTTTATTTTCAGCTATTTGTACCATATCGCCACTCCCGTGTTTCTTTCGTTCGTCGTCTTTTTCTGCATCGAACCGCTCGCCAAGAGGCTTCACCGGATCGGAATCCGCAAGGCCATCGCCTCGGGGATCAGCGTTCTCCTGTTCGTCCTGGTTCTTCTGGGCGCTCTCGCCGGGCTCGGCTTTATCTTCTACTCGCAGATCGAACAATTGAGCGCGAAGCTGCCTCAGTATCAGGACGAGATTACCGCGCAAATCGATTATCTCACCCATGAGCTTCAAGAGCATTCGGACAGGCTTCCGCCGGACATCACCGAGAAAGCGAACGAAGCGATCGAGTGGGTCACGCAAAAAGGCACCGATCTCGCGGTCGATTTCTTGAATTGGCTCGTGTCGTTCGTCACTTCGTTCTCCTCGTTTCTCGTTAATTTCGGCATCGCGATCATCCTGGCGTACTTCCTGAGCGTGGAGATCGACAGCTGGCGCCGATTCGCCAAAGACCGCTTCCCCAAGACGCTGAAGAATTCCTCCGAGTTTCTGCGCGCCAACGTCTTTCGCGGAATCGGGGCTTATTTCTCCGCCCAGGCGAAGCTGATCTCGATTACCTTCATCGTCATCTTTATCGCGCTGCTCCTGCTGAACGTGAACAACGCCTTCGCTATCTCGCTGCTTGCCGGCGTGTTCGACGTGCTCCCGCTGCTCGGGGTAAGCACGCTGTTCATCCCTTGGATCATCTACCTTCTCATCGTCGGCAAAACCGTGCTGGCCATCTGGCTTGCGGTTCTGCTGATCGTCGTCACGCTCACGCGGCAGTTCCTGGAGCCTCGGATCACGGGTCAAACCGTCGGCGTCTCCGCCTTTACGATGCTGGCCTTCATGATGGTGAGCTTATCCTTCTTCGGCGTTATCGGCCTGATCCTTGCGCCGGTGCTGATGATTCTGCTTAAAGCCCTGTACGATCAAGGGTACCTGCAGCGATGGATCCGGCTTCCCCGCGAGGAGTTCGACGTCTCGCCGCTTGCTCCCCAGCAGGCAACCGCCGCCGGCGGCGAAGAAGCCGCCTTCCCGGCCCAGCCTTCCGCCGAGCGCAAGAAGCTCTGGCGGCGCTCGAAGAAGCCGCCTAAGCCGTAACGTTAGCAACCCCTTCCTCTTATTTTCCGGAGGAAGGGGTTTTCTTTGCCGGCGGCTCAAGCAGCCGTTCCATGATTTCGCCGAACAGCTCGGAAGCCCGGTTGCGGGACCCGGCCCGCTGGTTCTCGATCAGCACGGCGACCGCGTACCGGGCTTGGCCCTCCGCGGGTCCGTAGCCGATGAACCAGTGATCGTTGTGCGACGATTTCGCTCCTCCCAGCTCCGCGGTTCCCGACTTCCCCGCCAGCGGCCGCTTTGCGTCGCCAAGCGTATGCTCCGCCGTGCCCTCCAGCACGACGGAACGCATGGCATGCCGGAGGATCGAAGCCGTCTTCGGTTGGATGGCTCCGTACGCGGACGGGGACGCCTGTGAAGGCAGCTTGGTGAGCACGTCGCCGTCCGCGTATCGAAGCTCGCTCACGATGCGAGGCGCCAGCACGCGCCCTTGGTGAAGCAGGGTGACCGCCAGGTTCGCCGCCTGAAGCGGCGTCACGCGGACGTCGCGCTGTCCGATTCCCGTCCCGGTTCGGACACCGCCGTCCTTCCCGGCGTCGACGCTCTCGAACACCGTTCCCGCCTGCTCCTCCTGCAGGAGACGAAGCGGTCCCCCGTTCAAGAAATCGTCCGCGTGCCAACCCACCTGCCTCCCGATGCCCAGACGGTCGGCGGTCTTCTGCAGGGCCGCGGGATGAAGGCGCTCCGCAAGCGCCGCGAATACGACGTTGCACGACTCGGCGTACGCCTCCTCCAGCGTAATCACTCCATGGCCTTTCTCTCGCCAGCACTTCAGGCCATATCGTCCGTAATGGCCTTGGCAGCGGAACCGTTCCGACAGGTCGGTTACGCCCGCCTCAAGCGCCGCGGCCAGCGTCACGGTCTTGAAGATCGAGCCCGGCGGAACGGCGATAAGGGCGTGATTGCTCTCGTCGGTGCCCTCCAATCCGATATGATTCGGGTCGTAGGAGGGGTAGGACAGCATGGCGAGCACGTCGGCATTGTCCGCATCCAGCACGACGACCGCTCCCTGCTTGATCCCATGCTTCTCCATAACCGTCTGGGCCGCTTCTTGAATACGCGAATCGATCGTCGTTCGGACCTGAAGCGGATAATGGAGATTATCCGGCCCGTGAATTCGCAGCCCCAGTCCCTTTAGGGGCCTTCTGGCCGCATCGGTCACGACGATCGCTTCCGTTCTCCCGACTCCCTGGATCCAGCGGTCCAGGCTCAGCTCCAGCCCCGCCCCGCCGATCGAATCCGATAGCCGCAGCTTGCGCTTGGTTAACGCTTCGCCGTAAAGCGACCTCATTCTCTCCGGGTTCTGCGAGACGTAGCCGATCGCATGAAGGGCCGATAGCGCGGTTTGCGCCGGATACCGGTTGCGATAAGGAAGCACGACGACGCCGGCAAGCCGTAGCTTGCCGATCTCCTTCGCTTGCTCGTCTGTCAGGGCGTAAGCGCGTTTGCCGTCCGCGGCTCGCCACACGTCCGCGGCTCGCAGCCCGTTCATCCAAGCCTCGAGCTTCCCCTTGTCCTGCTTAAGAATGGCGGCGAGCCGTTCGACCGACGGCTCCGTTCCTCTCGGCATCCCGCCGGCGGGATAAACCGCCAGCGCCTTGACCGTCTCCCCGGTCAAGGACGCCCCCGTCCGATCCAGGAACAGAGCCCTTCCCGTATCCAGCTCCAGGCTGTCCGACCGTTGAAGCGCGGCGCTCCGTTCCAGTGTCGGAACGGAGTGCTGCCGCCCGGCTCGCAACTGTATCCAAGCCATTCGGAGTTCGATCGTGCCGAAAGCGATAGCAAACACAAGAAGAACCTGAACGAGCCGCGCCGAAATTCGCCTATCCACGGGAAGCCCTCTTTTCCGCTAGTCTTAGTGGATAGTATTGCCAGCTTATTCCCCTCTTAGGCGGGCGTTCGAATCGGACCGTTCCGCAGTCCGGCATATTGAAAAAAACGGGCGACTCCGGTAGAATGCTATAGGCTATTCCGCCAATACATCAAGACATTCGAACTACTTAGACTAGGAATTCCGGGAAGGAACATCAAAAGTGAAATCCGCAACATCCTCCGCGCCGCGTCTCTCGCCGGCCATTCCGCTGATCATCGGGATGGTCGCGATCTCTTTCGCCCCTATCTTGGTCCGTTTCTCCGACGCTCCCGTATCCGTCCAAGGAATGTACCGCATGCTGTTCACCATCCTCGTCATGCTCCCGTTCGGAGCCAAACAGGCCGGCGCGGCACGCCGTATCTCCGGGAAGGATTGGCTGCTCCTTGGCTTGGCCGGCTTCTTCCTCGCTCTGCATTTCCTTCTCTGGATGGCCTCCTTGACCTATACGTCCATCGCGAGCTCGACCATCATTCTGTCGCTCGAGCCCGTGCTCGTCATGATCGGCGCTTATTTCGCGTTCAAGGAGCGATCGTCCCGCCGCGCGCTGCTCGGCATGCTGCTGGCGATTCTCGGCGTGGTCACCGTAGGTTCGGGGGATTCCGGGGGATCCGGCGACGCGCTTCTCGGAGACCTGCTTAGCTTCCTGGGTACCCTGGCTATCGTCGCGAACATGCTGATCGCCAAGAGGTTGATGTCGCGCATCCCCTCATACTTGTACAGCTTGATCGCGTTCGCGATCACGTTCCTGTGCTTCGCCCTTTATAATCTGGCGACGGGGACGCCCATGTTCGATTATCCGGCCCGAGAATGGCTGCTGTTCGTCCTCCTGGCCGTCGTTCCCACGGTGCTGGGGCATATGATCTTCAACTGGCTGCTTCAGCATGTCAAAGCGACGACGATCTCGATGACCGTGCTCGCCGAGCCCGTCGGAGCTTCGATTCTCGGCATTTTCCTCTTCGGGGAATATCTCGGAGCGGCGCAGCTGGCCGGCGGAGCCTGCGTGATCGTCGGCCTCATCCTGTACATGAGATCGGAGCAGAATGGAGCGGCCCAGGAAACGCCGGAAGCGTTAGCCGGTTGAATCCGTTTCCGCCGCCGGAAGAAAGACCGTAAACGAGGTGCCGATGCCTAGTTGGCTGCGCACCTCTATGTATCCATTGTGATTGCACCGTACGATGTTGTTCGTCACCATTAAACCTAAGCCCGTTCCGTTCTCCTTGGTCGTGTAGAAGGCCTCTCCGATACGTTGGAGCTGAGGTTCCGGTATGCCCGGGCCCTGATCCGAGACTTGAATGGCCGCCATGCGATCCCGGAGAAAAGTTCTAACGACGATAGTTCCTTTGTTGTCCATCGCTTCGATGGCGTTTTTGATGAGATTGATCAGCACCTGCTTGATCTGGGATTCCACGCAATGGACGGTCAACGGCTCGCTGTCGTTAAACGCGACCAGCTGGATGCTCTTCTCCAACGCTTGCGGCTCCATCAACACGACGGTCTGCTCGACGATTTTCCGAACGTCTTTATTCTCGTACAGCGTGCTTTCCGGCTTGGCGAAGGTCAGAAGCTCTTGAACGATCCCCTCGATGCGATCGAATTCGCCGTTCATGATTCCTATGTATTGGTCGTTCACGGTTGACGAATGGGCGATAAGCCGCAAGAAGCCCTTCAAGACCGTAAGGGGATTTTTGATCTCATGGGCGATTCCGGAGACGAGCTGGCCGACCGATGTCATTTTCTCCCATCCCATCAGAAGCTCGTTCGTTTTATCCTTCTCGGTCATGTCCCGGAAGGTAAGGACGCAGCCGATATGCACTCCCTTCTCGATCATGGGGTTAACGGAATATTCCACCGGAAAACAAGCCCCGTCTTTGCGCCAAAATATATCCCGGCTAACGGTCAATCTATGGCCGCCGGCGAGAGCGTGATTGATGGGACAATGCTGCAGCGGAACCCGCTCTCCGTTCATGTTCGTATGGTGAATGAGATCATGGATGCGTTTATCTTTAAAATCATCCATGGAATATCCCGTTAGTTTCTCGGCCGCGGCATTCCAGAAAATAACGTTGCCCCTCAGATCGACCCCGTAAATCGCTTGATCGACCGAATTCAGAATGAGTTGATTCATATGATGAAGGCGCTGGACTTCATCCTGCAAACCAGGGGTGCCTAAGCGGATATCCATCTGTGTGTCTCTCACCTCTTTTTTTAGTCTTATGAAGGAATAAAGGGCTTTTCGCCGACTCGTAGGTTCCGGCGAAAAGCCCTTTGCAATAAAGACTGGAATTACGCCACCGTAAACCGGGACAGCGAATCCTTCAGCTCCTTGGATACTTGCTCCAAGCGGTTCGACAGCTCGACAAGGCCTTCGCTGACGTTAAGCTGCTCGTTGCTGAGAGAAGCGACCTGCTCCGATGTCGCCGAGGCTTGCTGCGCGACCGCGCTCACGTTCGTCATGGCGAGCGACAGCGTCGACTGGGCGCCCTCGAGGTGGTTGATCGATTCGGTCGCGGAGTCCAGCTTCTGCACGAACCCGCTCATCTGGTACTGCACGTTCTGGAAAATCTGGTTCGCGTCGCGCACCGCTTCGATCTGGGCTTGGAAGAGCGGGTACGCGTCCGAGAGAACGTGCACCGTCTCGTCGATCTCGCTCTGGATCGACTGGACGACTTCGCCGACCACTCCGATGGAATGTCTCGATTGGTCCGCCAGCTTGCGGATTTCGTCGGCGACGACCATGAAGCCTTTGCCCGCCGCTCCTGCCCGGGCGGCCTCGATCGTCGCGTTCAAGGACAGGATGTTCGTCTGCTTCGTCAGGTTGCCCAGCACTTCGAGAATTTTGCGGATCGATCCCGTGCTGTCCTTGAGCTTGTCGACCTTCTCGACCATCGATCGGGTCATCTCTTCGGTCTGGCTCGTCTTCTCCATCAACGCGGCCATATAATCCGTACCCTTGCGGCTCGCCTCTTCGACTTCCGAAGCGGATTGGCCCATCTCGGTGTTCGCCGCGATAACGGACTGCACCTGCTCGCCTATCGAGCTGGTCATCTCGCTTCCGCGCTCGGATTCGACGGCCAGGTTCGTCGCGCCCGAAGCGATCTCTTCGGTCGCGACCGCGATCTCCTTCGCGGAGCCGGCCGTCTTATGCGACGCGTCCGACAGCGAGGCCGAGGTCGCCAGCACTTCCGCGGCGGAGGACGTCGTCTGCATGACGAGTCCCGTGATCTGCTCCATCATGCGGTTGAAGCTGTCCGCCACTTGCCCGATCTCGTCCGAGCGCTTGATGCGGGAGCGAACCGTCAGGTTGCCGCGTTCCCCTTCGTTCATGAGCGTGCGGATTTGACCGAGCGGACGCCCGATATTCCACACGATCAGGATTCCGATTCCCGCCGCGATCAGAGCGGACACGATGCTCATGACGATCGTCAGCGTCTTGATGGCGCCCGCCGATTCCACCAGCGTGCTCACCGGAATGTTGCCGACGACCTTCCAGCCGGCCGTGCCCGTTATCGCCGCTACGGACAAAGTCGACTTGCCGTCGGCTTTGATCTTGGAAGAGCCGCTCTCGCCCGGCAGATCGTATTTATACGGCTGCCCGAGCTCCTCCGGATTCGGCGAAATGACGTTCGTGCCGTCTTCCGCCACTATGTACGCTTGGCTTCCTTCGCCGAACTTCACGGTGCTCAGCACCGATTGCAGCGTTTCGAGATTGATCTCCAGAACGAGCAGGTACGGCGTCTTGCCGCTGCCCACGTTCAGAAGCGCCCGGCCTACCGCGATCGTCTGGACGCTTTGGTTGCCCGAGATGCCGCCCGTCATCGTCGGCACCCACACGACCTTGCCCGAGGCTTCGAGCATCTTCTGGGCGAACGCCGGAGCTTCCTCGGAGATGTCGGGCATGCCGCCGGAAGAGGAGGTTCCGATCACGTCCATCCCCGGAGTCGTCGGAAGAAGGTAGATCCCCGTCAGCATATTGTCGGACAGCATGATCGAGCTCAGCTTCGTCGAGATCGTCCGCTGGCTGTCGAATTTCTCGTAATCGTCCGACGTCGTCAAGGTCGTGCTGATAAGGGAAAGAAATTCCTGGTCGGAGAGAAACTCCATCGTCTTGCGTTCGTAGTTGCTGAGCAGCAGGTCGATCCGCCCCGCCGTCTGCGAGGCCGTCTCCAGGCTGGCTTCGGAAATCTTAGACTCGATAATCGACTTCGACTTATTGTAAGAGAAGATTCCTAGCGAAACGACGCACACCAGAATCCCGCAGAAAATAAGGATGAACAGCTTCATGCCTACCGAGCGAACAGGGTTCGACAACTTCGTCTCTTTGAGCTGCCCTTTCACGCTTCGCGCAAGACCGCCGACGGTCTCCGATCCTTTCTTCCAGTTCACGGCATTCATTCGCTCGCGCCATGTTGTTTTTTTCATCTGATGCAACCCCTCCGGCTCAATGTGACGAATAGAAGCAGAAAAAAAGACTTGTCAAATATTCCCCCAATAAAGATACAATCTTTGCCTTGTTCTGACAATGATTATTCTTCATCGACTGGAAAATTCGACAAGTCCGTTTGGATATCCTGTTCGTTTAGGGTTCAATTTGTTTTTTTAGAGCATTTTACAAAAGTCGTTGGAACATTTTACATAATACGTTTTCTCATCAGATCCAACCGTTCGACGGGATGGTCCGTGCGAAGCTTGATCGCCTGCAGCGGGTGCCTCGCCGCGTCGAGCGGATTGCCTTGCTCGTCCGTCAGCTCTCCGAGCTTCTGCTTGAAGCTTCGGCCGCCCGGACCGAAGAATTCGACCTCCATTCCGGGACGGAACGGACTTCTCTGCTGAACGGTCGCGATTCCGGTACTCTCGTCGTAATCGAGCACGAGGGCGGCGAAATCGTACGGCGCCGGCTTCTCTTCCGCTTCGTAAATATGCTCTTCCGCTCCCGGGGTCGAATAGAAGAACCCGGTGTTCAGCGGCCGGTTCGCCGCCTTGCCGATCTCCTCTACCCAGGCGGGGTTCAGCTCGTAGCGCTGCGGATCGGCCATATAGCTGTCGATCGCCTGGCGGTAGGCATTGACCACGGAGGCGACATAGTGAATGCTCTTCATTCTGCCTTCGATCTTAAAGCTGTCCACTCCGGCTTCGATAAGATCCGGGACGTGCTTGATCATGCACAGATCCTTGCTGCCCATCGTGAACGGATTGTCTCCTTCTTCCATGACGGAGACTCCGCCTTCGTGAAGATCGTACTTCCAGCGGCAGGATTGGCAGCAGCCGCCGCGGTTCGAATCCCGGTCCGTAAAGTGGTTGGAGAGCACGCACCGACCGGAGACCGAGGAGCACATCGCTCCGTGGATGAATACCTCGAGCTCGATGTCGACGCGTTCCTTCATCTCCCGGATCTCTTCCATGGAAGTCTCACGGGCCAGGACGACCCGCGGCAGCCCCTCCTGCTTCCAATAGTCGACGGCTTGCCAGTTCATCGTCGACTGCTGGGTGCTCAGGTGGACTTCCAGTCCCGGAGCAACGCGCATCGCCGTCTCGACGATGATCGGATCCGCCGCGATGATCGCCGAGATCCCGACCTCCTCCAGCCGTCGCAAATACTCCTCGATGCCCTCGAGGTCCTCCTGGTGCGCGTAAATGTTCGTCGCGACGAACACCTTCGCCCCGTACCGGGCGGCGAACTCGACTCCCTCGCGCATCTCCTCGAAGCTGAAGTTGTCGGCATTCGAGCGAAGCCCGTATTTCTGCCCGCCGATATAGACGGCATCCGCCCCGTAGTGGACGGCGATCTTCAGCTTCTCCAGGCTGCCCGCCGGAGCGAGCAGCTCCGGCTTGTCCAGCCGGTATCGTTTGCCCTTGCCGCCGTTAGCCGTTCTCTCTATCGTGCCGTTCATGGTTCTCTCCTCCTTTGTCGCCGAATGCGATCAATAGACCTGTTCCTTGTAGAGGAAGCCGAAGCTAAGCTCGCGGTCCGATGGCTGCTGCCCGTGCAAGGCGTCCAGCCATTCCTCGAGGCATTCGTACCCTTCCGGATCCCGCTCCCAGGCTTCGATCGCTTGGCGATAAATCCGTATGGCCGTCAGGTTGTACGACTCCGGCTTAAGCAGCGTCTCGATGTACAAGCTGTCCACCCTCGCGTTCAAAAGCTCCGGTAGCGCCTCCAGCAGGGCGATATCGTCGGCGCTCATCACATGGGTGCCGTTCTCGTCCTCGTAGACCGGAAGCTTCTCCTCCGGACGTTCCGCCTCGACCAGGAAGCGGCCGCGATCGGGGCCTTGCTCGACAAGCCGGGCTTCCCGTCCCAGATGATCCATATAGCTCTGGAGCAGATTGCGCTGGGAGTGGTAGATGTTCGTCATCCCGTGGACCTGCACTTGAATCTCCATGCCGGACCGTCCCTTCAGATCCAGGATCTCTTCTTCGTTGAGCTCTCTCGCCAGCACGGAACGTACGGCGCCTCTCCGTCCCCAGTACGCGGACGTTGCCGAATTCGTGCCGGTCATCTCCGCGTTCCAATGCAGGGGAAGCTCCGGAGCGGCCTCCCTGACGTTCAGAAGAACGGCGGGATCGCCGAAGACGACCGCGTCCGCCTTCGCCTCCGCCAGCCGCTTCAGATAGCCCGGCAGCGCCGGAAGCTCCGAGTTGCGGAAGAGCTTGTTCACGGAGACGTACGCTTTGGCGCCGGCCCGATGGGCCCGGTCTATCGCTTCGGCGATCCGGTCCTCCGGAATGTTCCCGGGCAGCCTCATTCCGAAGCGCGCTTCGCCGATAAGCACGGCATTCGCTCCCGCTTCGATATATCGTTCCATCTGTTCGATCGAGCCGGCGGCGGCCAGCAATTCCGTTCTCATAGCGATAATCGTCCCTTCTCTAATCATGACGACCCGGCGACCGCTCCCGACGACTCCTGCTGGAGGTAGGAAGAACGATCGCCGGGCCGCCGGAGCAAACCTTATTTTTTCGCGTTTTGCTCGCTTGTTTGAATATTCTTCTGGTGCTGTTTATAGGTCACGGCGAAGAGATGCTTGTTCGAGCCGTCCTTCTTCGTGACGTAGTACAGGTAATCCGATTCTTCCGGATAGAGGACCGCCTGAATCGACTTGAGGCTCGGGCTGGCGATCGGTCCGGGCGGCAAGCCCGGATTCTGATAGGTGTTGTAAGGGCTGTCCACCTTCAAATCGTCCGTGCTCAGCTTCTCCTTCTGCTTGTCGAGCAGATACTGGATCGTCGCGTCGATCTGCAGAGGCATCTTCTTGTCGAGCCGATTCTTGATGATGCCGGCGACGATCGGACGCTCCTCGTCGAGAACGACCTCGCGCTCTACGAGAGACGCCATCGTCAGCAGCTCGTGAACGGTCATTCCGCGCTCCTCGAGCACCGTCTGCCAATCCTCCGGCAGGCTGTCGAGCTTGCGATCCAGCTCCGAGGCCATCCGGTTGACGACGTCGGCCGGCGTAGAGCCTTGCTTCATCTCGTACGTCTCCGGGAACAGATAGCCTTCGAGCGGATAACGAAGATCCGAATCGTCCGGAATCTGCTTCGTCCACGTCGAACCCGTTACGGCTTGCGGATTCCGCACCGCTTCCAGGAAGGCCGCCTTGTCCACGTAACCCGCTTCGGAGAGCCGATCCGCCATTTGAACGACGGTGAAGCCTTCGGGAATCGTGAACTTGATCGTTGCGGCGGCGACCGTATCGCCCGCGTTCAGCTTCGCGATGATCTGCTCGCGCGTAATGCCCGGATTCATCTCGTAGTCCCCCGCCTGGAAGCGGGAGCCTTCGTTTTTATATTTAAGCCACATGCTGAATAGGAAAGAGTTCTTGATAAGACCTTGTTCCTTAAGCTCTTCGGCTACCTCGTTCGCGCTCATCCCCTTCGCGATCGTAACCTTCACGGGAATATCGGAAGCGGATGGCGTCCGGAAGCCGTTCCATAAGTAGAACAGGCCGGAGCATACCGCGATCAGCACGAGTCCGAACGCGATAAAGAACGACCAAAGCAAAGGCCTGGCCTTCTTCCTTCTCTTCCCTCCGGATCCCGTCTTAGCTCCCGTCTCCTTCTGCGCGGAAGCGGATGGCGCGTCGTCGGCCTTCGGCTTCTTCCCCCTCGACGCTTCCTCCTCCGCGTTCAAGAACTCGCGCGGATACCCGACATCCGGACGATTCGGCTCGGCGTTCGATAGGGGTGCCGCCCGCTGCGTATCGGTTGTCGCAGGTTCCTCGTGGGACGGCGTCCCCCTGCGCAGCTCGGAGCGATTCCATTCCCCCCGGACCGGCTTCGTATCTTCGTCGTGTTCCGTTTTCTCTTCTTGTCGATCAGAGTAGACCGATCTCCAGCCTTCCGGAGCTCCGTCGTGCTCTTTGCTCATTCCCTTCCCTCCTGCCGATTCTATCAAGCCAGCATGCTTGCCCGTCCGCTTCCGTTAGCGCGCGAGACTTATCGCAAGTCTGCGTGCACGGGTCATCGAAATCTCCCCATGCGGTCAGCGATTACCCGATGAAGTCATTCCGGGCGATGCTTACTCAAGCAAAAGAGCGGTCGCCCGCTCTTCTACGATCCTGACTTGCCGCTGCTTTCTCAAGCCGAGTATGAGGACCGGCCGCCGCGGAGCCGCTTACGGACGATCGTCGCTGCCGAACTGGAGATCGTCGTAAGCTTCCGAGACGTTCTCCCACTCTTCGTCGTCCTCGACGGATTCCAGCTGCGGGGCGTTCGCGCCGTCATAAACGACGCGGAAAATCTCGATGTCCCCGTCCTTGCGCATGGCGTCGGACTGCAGCACGGCATAGCTCCGTCCTTCGACCTGAAGCTCGGCCAGAAGCGTCCAGAGAACGGATGCGCCGTCCTCTCCCTCCAGCTCTATCGTACGGCCGAACAATTCCTTAAGCGAGGGAGTTCCTCCGCTTGCCGAATTCGCTTCGCTCATCCCTTGCCCTCCATCCGCTCCGGCGGGTCGTTATTTATCGTCTTCATCCGCGCCGAACTCGGCCGTCAGCGTGTTGAACGTTTCTTCGACCATATCCCACTCTTCCTCGTCTTCGATCGGGAACAGCTGGATTTCGTCGTTCTCTTCCTCGTAACGGAAGGCAAGAACCTCTTGCTCTTCATCCTCGTCGTCGGCGGGGACGATCATCATGTACTTGCGGTTCGTCCCGTCGTCCGGCTCGAACTTCATAATGACTTCGAAAGCCTCGTCGTTGCCGTCCTCGTCCGGGATATAAATGATTTCCGCTTCTTCCTCGCGGTTGATCTCTGCCATTCGTCTCTCACCTCGTCTTGGAGTCTAAATAGTTCTGCAACAGCAGCGCCGCCGCCATCTTGTCGACGACCTGCTTGCGCTTCGCCCGGCTGACGTCCGCTTCCAGCAGCGTCCGCTGAGCGGCGACGGTCGTGAGCCGCTCATCCCACATGTGTACGGCAATATCTAGCGTCTGCCTCAATTCTTCCGCGAATGCCTGGCAAATCTCTCCTCGCGGACCAATCGTTCCGTTCATGTTCTTCGGCAATCCGACGACGATCGATTCGACCTCGTGCTCGCGGACGAGCTCGCGAATCCGTTCGAGATAATCGCCTTCCGTCTTCCTGACGATAACCTCCACGCCCTGCGCGGTCCAGCCGAACGCGTCGCTGACGGCTACCCCTATCCGCTTGTCCCCGTAATCCAATCCCATGATTCTTGGCATTATCGGTTCTTCTCCAGATAGAAGCGGACCAGCTCTTCGATCAGCTCGTCGCGTTCTTTCTTCCGAATCAGGCTCCGCGCGTTCTTGTGGCGGGGGATGTAGGCCGGATCACCGGAGAGAAGATAGCCTACGATCTGGTTGATGGGATGGTACTCCTTCTCCACCAACGCGTCGTACACAGACAGAAAGATATCTTTGGAAGATACCTCTTCAGGGTCAGGAACGACGTCGAATTTCACCGTCTGATCCATGTAATTCTTGTCCGATGAGCTCATCTCCAGCACCTCGCTTTCTCGATACAATCCATCATAACACATTCTCGGACGGACAGGAAATGGAAGCGCGTCAGCGACCTTAGTCCCATGCCGAAAACGCCTTCGGAGACCCTCCTACGGACGATTGGAAGCTCCCGCCAAGCAAAAGCTCCTTCTGCGCCCGATGACGCCGAAGGAGCTTTGCGTTCGCGATTAAAGATTAGCCCTTCAATTGACCCAATACGAGGGAAGACGCCGCTTCAAGCGCTTCCTGCAGCTTGGACGGGTCCTTGCCGCCCGCTTGCGCGAGCTCCGGCTTGCCGCCGCCGCCTCCGCCGCAGATCGCCGCCAGCTCCTTGATCAGCTTGCCCGCGTGCAGGCCCTTGCCGATCAGGTCCGGCGTCACCGCGACGACGAGCTGCACCTTGTCTCCGTCGACCGCGCCCAGCGCGAGCACCGCGGAGCCCAGCTTCGCCTTAAGCTCGTCCGCCACGCCGCGGAGCGCGTCCATGCCGGACGCGTTCACTTGAGCCGCCAGCAGCGTGACGCCGCCGACTTCCTTCGCGGAGCTCGCGAGGTCGGCCGCTTCCAGGCGGCTCAGCTTGCCCTGCAGGGATTCGGCGTCGCGCTGCGCTTGCCGCAGCTCGGCTTGCAGCGCCTCGACGCGCTTCGGCACGTCGGCCACGCCGCTCTTGAGCAAGGCCGCCGCGCCGCGCAGAAGGCCGAGCTGGTCGTCCAGGTAGGCGTAAGCGTGGCGCCCGGTGACCGCTTCGATCCGGCGAACGCCGGAGCCGATGCCGCTCTCGCTCACGAGCTTGAACAGGCCGATCTGCGACGTGTTCTTGACGTGGCAGCCGCCGCACAGCTCGAGACTGTAGTCGCCGACGCGGACGACGCGGACGATGTCGCCGTACTTCTCGCCGAACAGCGCCATCGCGCCCATCGCCTTCGCTTCCGCGATCGGCTTCAGGCCGATGTCGAGCTCCGTGCCGATCCAGATCTGCTCGTTGACGCGGCGCTCGACGTCCGCGAGCTCTTCCGCCGTGATCGCGCCGAAGTGCGAGAAGTCGAAGCGCAGACGCTCCGGCTCGACGAGCGAGCCCGCCTGGTTGACGTGCTGGCCGAGAACTTCCTTCAGCGCCTTGTGCAGAAGGTGCGTCGCCGTATGGTTGCGGACGATGTCGCCGCGGTCCGCCGCGTTGACGCTGGCGGTAACGACGTCGCCGACCTTCAGCGTCCCGGACGTCACCGTCACGTGGTGGACCGGCTGGCCGAGCGGCGCCTTGCTCATGCCGTTCACGGCCGCGGTCGCGCCGCCGGCGCCTGCCAGCACGCCGGTGTCGCTCACTTGGCCGCCGCTCTCGGCGTAGAACGGCGTGCGGTCCAGAATGACCGCCACGCTCTCGTCCGTGCCGGCGGCATCGACGAAGCTGTCGCCGGATACGATGGCGACGACGCGCGCTTCGGCGACGAGGCTGTCATAGCCGACGAATTCGCTCTTCTCGGTCAGCTCGGAGAGCGCGCCGCCTTGCACCTTCATGCTGTCCGTCTCTTGGCGGGCGGAACGGGCGCGTTCGCGCTGCTCTTCCATCGAAGCGTCGAAGCCTTCGCGATCGACCGTCATGCCCTGCTCGGCCGCGTAGTCCTCCGTCAGGTCGAACGGGAAGCCGTACGTGTCGTACAGCTTGAACGCATCCGGACCGGAGATTCGGCCGACGCCTTGCGCTCTCGCCTTGCCGACAAGATCGGCGAGGATGGACAGGCCGTCGCTCAGCGTCTCGTGAAACCGCTCTTCCTCGGTGCGGATGACCTTCTCGATGAATTCGCGCTTCTCGACGACTTCCGCGTAGTGCGAGCCCATGATGTCGCCGACGGTCGGAGTGAGCTCCCACAGGAACGGACGGTCGATGCCGATGACCTTGCCGTAACGGACGGCGCGGCGCAGCAGGCGGCGGATAATGTAGCCGCGGCCTTCGTTCGAAGGAAGCACGCCGTCGCCGACGGCGAACGCTACCGTGCGGATGTGGTCGGCGATGACCTTCAGCGCCACGTCATGCTCGGCATTGTCCTTGTACTCGATTCCGGCGATGCGGGCCGCATGGCCGATGATCGGCTGGAACAGGTCCGTGTCGAAGTTGGAATCGACGTCCTGGACGATCGACGCGAAGCGCTCGAGGCCGGCGCCGGTGTCGATGTTCTTGTTCGGCAGCGGCGTATAGCTGCCGTCCTTGTTGTGGTTGAATTGCGAGAACACGAGGTTCCACACCTCGAGGAAGCGCTCGTTCTCGCCGCCCGGCGTGCAATCGGGATCGGACAGGTCGCCGTACTTCTCGCCGCGGTCGTAGAAGATCTCGGTGCAAGGGCCGCAAGGACCTTCGCCGATATCCCAGAAGTTGTCCTCCAGCTTCACGATGCGCTCCGCCGGAATGCCGATCTTCTCGTTCCAGAGGCGGAACGCCTCTTCGTCCTCGGGGTGAATCGTGACCGACAGCTTCTCCGGCTCGAAGCCGATCCATTCCGGACCGGTCAGGAACTCCCATGCCCAGGTAATCGCTTCTTCCTTGAAGTAGTCGCCGATCGAGAAGTTGCCCAGCATCTCGAAGAACGTATGGTGGCGGCGGGTCTTGCCGACGTTCTCGATGTCGTTCGTGCGGATGCACTTCTGCGAGTTCGTGATGCGCGGGTTCTCCGGCTTCACGCGTCCGTCGAAATAAGGCTTAAGCGGAGCCATTCCCGCGTTGATCCAGAGCAGTGACGGGTCGTTGTGCGGCACGAGCGAGGCGCTCGGCTCGACGTGATGGTTCTTGCTGGCGAAGAATTGCAGCCATTTCTCGCGGATCTCCGCGGCTTTCATCGGTTTCACTGCGAAACAACCTCCTATTTTCGAATAAAGTGGACGACCGGTACCTTCCTAACCCCCCGAACAAATAAAAAACGCCCCTGAAAATCAGGGACGAATCGTTCGCGGTACCACCCTGGTTATCGCCTCGCGTTCAAGCGCGGCAATCGCCTTAGAAGGGCGTTAACGGGCCCAACCGTCGATGTATCGAGCTCCAAGACCGGCTTCCGTCGTTCTTCGCATCGAAGTTCTCTCAGCCAAGTATTTCCGCCGGAGTCCACATCCGTGAACGACTAAGGAAATACGTAGGAATCTTCTCTCTGGCCATGCGGGCTGCGACGTACTCTTGTCTTGTCAGCGCTTTGATAACTATGAGCAATCTTAATTGATTATAGTCAAGCCGTTTCCCTACTGTCAAACGGTTTTTCGCCTTACGTAATAGGCGAACAGATGCTGCACGACGACCTTCATCGCCGCATAGAACGGCACCGCCAGCAGCAGGCCGACGATGCCCGCGAGCTCGCCGCCTACGAGCAGGACGAAAATAATCGTAAGAGGATGCACGTGCATCGTCCGTCCGACGACCTGCGGGCTGATGACGTTGCTCTCGAGGAACTGGCACGCCGTATTGACGATCGCCACGAGCAGCGCCATTTTCCAAGAGATCGTCATCGCCATGACCAGCGCCGGCAGGGCTCCGAAGTAAGGACCCAGGTACGGGATAATATCGAACAGCGCGACGAAAAACGCCATAAGCAGCGGATAAGGCATGCCGATGATGAGATACCCTATGTACGCCAGAACCCCGATGCACACCGACACGAGCAGCTGCCCGCGAATGTAGCTCCCGAGCGCCTCGTCGATCTCCTTCAGCATTCGGGACATCCCTTGCCGCTTGTCCCTCGGCACGTACCGGAAGACGGTCCGCTCGATGACCTGCATGTCTTTAAGAATGTAGAACGCCAGAAAAGGAACGATCATCGCCAGGAACAAGACGTTGATCACGGCTCCGATATTGTTCGTGAAAGCCGCCATGCGGTCGGCGATCTTCTTCTCGACGCCCGATATCGCCCGGTCGATGCCTTTGCGGACGCTCTCCGGAAACGATTCGTTGTTGTTGAAGTGATCGATCATGCTCTGGGCCTTCATCGTCAGCTCGGGAACGTGCTCGTTGAGCTCGCGAACCTGTCCCGCGAACATCGGCGTCACGTTGACGAAGATGACCGCGCAGCTGAACACGAAGATCGCGTAGATGAGCAGAACGGCGGCCGTCCTCGGTACCTTGCGCTCGCTAAGGAGACTGACCACCGGGTTGAGCACGTAAGCGATAATCATGGCGACGAGGAACGGAGCCAGCACGGCTTTGAGAAAATCGTAGACGGCGGCGAGCAGCGGACGGACGAGTATAAGCATATAGAGAGCAAGAAGCGCCAGGATCGCAAGAACGAGCACCGCGAACAGCCGGCTTTGGGTTAACCGGTTCAACGTGTCCACCCCGAATCGTTCGGCCGCCGTTCAAGGCCTTTTTGCTACTCAGTATATGTACTTGTCCGCGCCCGTAAACCTCCCGGAGACAAAAACGGGGACGTCAGCCGCTGACCGGCTTCGCCCCCGTTCGTGTTGCGATTGATACGATTGTCAAGCTTGCAAGCCGTTCGCTTGAACCTGGCTCGGAATCGATTCGCTGAAGAACAAATCGTCCAAGGAGCTTAGCGTTCCGTCCTCTTCCACTTGATAGACCGACATTTTATCTCCGTTCACCGTTAATTCGATAAAGCAGCTCCAGCAATAAAACTGGTGGGAACCGATCTTGCCGATATCCTTGGAGTTGCAGTTCGGGCATCTCATCATCTTATCACCTAATCTTTCCGTATTAGGGATCCCTCTCCAAGATCCGCTCGCAGGAAGCAGGAACCAGGATGGCGTCTTCGCCCAGAGTCACGCCCTCGGGCCCTTCCGGAAGCAGCAGCTTCCGCCGGCCCTCGAACACATCCGCGAGAAATCCGTCCGTCAATTCGTAACCTATTATTTGTGTACCCTCGGTCTTGGGAAAATAAACATCCGACACTCTGCCGAGTTCTTGTCCATCTTCCGTGAATACGGGCAGCTCCTTCAGTTGCACAACGCCGGTATGGAAGGAGCGCAGCAGCTCGTTCGCTCTTATGGTTATAATCGCTTGCCGGTCGCGGATGATCACGGCGTCGGAGCCGCACTTCGTCACATCCGGCCACCGCACGATTCTTACGGCTCTTCGGAACCAAACCTGAGAGTCAAGCACGATGCAGGAGATCTGCCAGAATTCGTCGAAACCGACATCCCGGACTCGCCCGGCCTTCTTGCCGTTAGCCAGAAACACGGGCAATCCGATCAGTTGCTGCACGTTTCTTATGGTTGGACACCCCGCACTTCGAGGCGCTTGTTATCTATTACGCAAACGCTTCGTAATGGTTGCAATGATTTTTGCGGTTTTTTCCGCTTCCGCTGTATTATTGCCCATTCCGAAGCTAAATCGGATCGCCGATTGATAAAAATGAGTCTCAAGTCCCATGGCGATCAGAACGTGGGAGGGCTGCAGCGAACCCGCCGTGCACGCCGATCCCGCCGACGCCGCTACCCCGGACAGATCGAGATTCATCAGCATCGTCTCGTTCGAGATTCCGGGGAAGCTCACGTTCAAGATATGGGGAAGACGGCGCTTCGGATCGATCGCTCCGTTGATCCGAACGGCGTCCTCACCGAGCTGTTCGGTCAGATCGGCCAGCAGCTTCGCCCGGACCTCCTCCGCCTCCCGTCTCCGTTCCTCGATGGAGGAATGGGCGAGCTCGGCAGCCTTCGCGAAGGCGGCGATGCCGGCGACATTCTCGGTACCCGCGCGGCGGCTTTTCTCCTGCGATCCGCCCCGCGCGGTCGGCTCGTAAGGAGTCCCCTTGCGCACGTAAAGGACGCCTACCCCTTGAGGACCGCCGATCTTATGCGCGGACAGGCTGAGCAGGTCGACCGGAAGCTGGCGCAGATCGAAGCGTTCGTATCCGAACGCTTGAACGGCATCCGAGTGCATGACGGCGCCGCGCTCTCTCGCGAGAGCGCCGATCTCGGCGATCGGCTGCAGCGTGCCGACCTCGTTGTTGCCGTACATGACGCTGACGACGGCGACGTCGTCTCCGATAGCCTCTTCGGCTGCGGACAGCCGGACGCGCCCAGTCTCGTCCACGGGCAGCACGGTAAGCTTGAAGCCTTCGGCCTCAAGCTTATGGCACGCGTGCAGGACCGCGTGATGCTCGATCGCGGTCGTGACGATCCGATCCCTCCCCGTCTTCAGGCGCTGCGCGTGCGCGGCTCCGTAGAGAGCGGCGTTGTCGCTCTCGGTACCGCCGCCGGTGAAGACGATCTCGCCGGGATCGCAATTCAATATTCTCGCGAGAGTATCCCGCGACGCGGTGAGGCCGGACCTCGCCGAGCGGCCTCCGGCATGAAGGCTCGATGGGTTGCCCGGTCCTTTGGAGGCCGCGTCCACATAGGCCTCGATCGCCTCCCGACGCATCGGAGTCGTCGCGGCATGATCGAAATAAATAATGGACATCTTGCTTCGCTTCTTTCTTCGAATGCAGCCGCCGGCATCCGGGGCTGTTTAAATAACATTGTTTTAAATGTAGAACATGTAGCTGTCTTGCGTTTCCTCTTCCTTGAAGTTGATCAGGTCGAACAGCGTCGTGGAATCCATGACGTTCGCGATGCTGTCGCGAATGCGCAGCCACAGATCCCGCTTCGCCGGATCGTCTTCTTCCGTAAAATCGACAGGGCTGATCGGCCCCTCGAGAATGCGGATCACGTCGCCCGCCGTGATGCCTTCCGGCTCCTTCGACAGGATATAGCCGCCGTACGCCCCGCGAATGCTCTTCACCAGGCCGGCGTTGCGCAAAGGCGCGATCAACTGCTCCAAATAATGCTCGGAGAGCCCGTTCTTCTCCGCGATGCTCTTCAGGGAGATCGGACCCTCGCCGAATTTGGCCGCCAGCTCCATCATGATCGTCAAGCCGTAACGGCCCTTCGTCGAAATCTTCATAACTCTCGCACCTCATCTCGTCAACTGCGATTTCATCTCTTGCCATTTTATTTGCGCTTATGCGGAATCGTTCGTCATGTATGCCAAAGGGACAGTATCCCCATATCAGATATATGTTATCATAACATTAAGCATTGTGGGCAGAAAAAGACAAGGTATTCATGTCAATTGCATTACAAATCGATTTCTGCCCATATCCGGCGCCAATAAGCGCGCCAGATGAGAACAACGCCGGATTATGCTACAATGTAGGGTACCCGAGAGGCCTGTCCCCGGGTTTTACGGTTCAAGGAGATGATCTTCCAATGAATAATCGTTTCGCCGATCCTTCGCAAACGAGGGTCGTCGTCGGAATGTCCGGCGGCGTCGATTCCTCCGTGACGGCGCTTCTGCTTAAGCGGCAAGGCTTCGACGTCATCGGCGTGTTTATGAAGAACTGGGACGATACCGACGAATTCGGCGTCTGCACCGCCGACCAGGACGCCGAAGACGTGCGCCGCGTCTGCGATCAGATCGGAATCCCTTATTATACAGTCAACTTCGAGGCCGAATATTACGACAAGGTATTCGAATATTTCCTCGAAGAGTATCGCCAAGGAAGAACCCCGAATCCGGACGTCATGTGCAACCGGGAGATCAAGTTCGGGGAATTCCTGCAGAAGGCGCTGGACCTTGGCGCCGACGTCATCGCGACCGGCCATTACGCGCGCGTCGAGCTGATAGACGGCGAGTACAGTCTGCTGCGCGGAGTCGACGGCAATAAGGATCAAACTTACTTCCTGCACGCTCTCAATCAAGAGCAGCTGTCGAAGGCCCTGTTCCCGATCGGCCACCTGCCCAAGCCGGAGGTTCGCCGCATCGCGGAGGAAGCGGGCCTCTACACCGCCAAGAAGAAGGACAGCACCGGCATCTGCTTTATCGGCGAGCGGAACTTCAAGGAGTTCCTCGGCAACTACTTGCCGGCCAAGCCCGGCGACATGGTCGACATTCGAACGAACGAGATCAAAGGCCGGCACGACGGCCTTATGTATTACACCCTCGGCCAGCGCCAAGGCCTCGGCATCGGCGGCTCCGGCACGGGAGAGCCGTGGTTCGTGGCGGCCAAGGACCTGGAGAACAACATTCTCTACGTCGTGCAAGGAGACGCTCATCCGAGCCTCTATTCGGAAGGACTTACGGCCGGATCGGTCAATTGGATCAGCCCCGACAAGCCGGAGCAAGGACAGCCGCTTCGCTGCGTCGCGAAGTTCCGTTACCGCCAGCCCGATCAAGGAGTCACCCTTTATCCGGAAGCGGACGGCAAGACCTTCAAGGTCGTCTTCGATGCTCCGCAGAAGGCGATCACCCCGGGCCAGGCCGTCGTCTTCTATGACGGCGACGTTTGCCTCGGCGGAGGCACCATCGAACGGGTTCATCAAGCCGCCGCCGCCGAAGCCCGTTTCTGATTCCGCTCACTTCTCGCCGAATCGCCCCGCTGCGAATCCGCAGCGGGGCGATTCTTGTTCGATCGAGCGCAGCAAAAAACCTCCGGCTAGATGCGGAGGTCTCTTGCCCGATTCGCAAGGAAGGCGCGGGCCTTCCCCTTGCGAATCTTCTCCGAATAAAAACGGCCTCCTCCGTCCGCAAAGACTTCGTAGCCGTTTTTATTTTAGCGCTCTTTCGTGATATGCGATAAGTCTTCGCTTAAAGCGAGACTTACAGTTTCACCACGTTGGATGCTTGCGGTCCGCGGTTGCCTTGAGTGATTTCGAACTCAACCGCTTGACCTTCTTCCAAGGTCTTGAAGCCTTCGCCTTGGATAGCAGAGAAGTGAACGAATACGTCGTTGCCGTCCTCTACGGAGATAAAGCCGTAGCCTTTCTCTGCGTTAAACCACTTAACTGTTCCTCTCAAATGAAAAACCTCCTAAAATCTCGCCGTCGGTCGGCGAATGAGATTATTATAACTGATTCATTGTCAAGACGCAATATGTGAACGTTTTGTTCCACGTTGTGTTTTGGCATGTCGCCAGAGACAAGAAATCGGCTCTGCATGGGGAAAAACAGCGCTTTCTCGGATTTTTTCGCACCTACTCCCAGACACCTAATTTCTCCCAATATAATTCCTATTATTGGATAAATAAGCTTATGTAAACAGGCATTTGGACTCTAGCGGGAAGCGCTCCTCCTCCCGGAGCTCGTTCGTTTGATTTCTCGGCCCATCTCTTCTATGATTAAGGCATGCAAAAACGCCTAAACGGAGGCATCGATTCCATGTTCGCCAAACACGTCATTTATAAGCACGACAATTACAACATGCTCACCGTCGAGATCCAAGGGAAGACGATCGTCGTCCGCGAGATTTCCGACCAATGGGGAGAGGAATGCCACAAGTTCCTCAGCCGCCCCGAGCTGATGAACTGGGCCGAGAAGCGATTCGAAGCGAAGGATTTTCCCGGCGGGGAAGCTCAGCTTCAAGAGACGCTGCAAGCGCTCCGTTCCATCTAAACGCGTTGAAACGCAGGAGGTCAGCAGCCGCTTGAAAGACAATCCGACTCTTATTTTCGCCCTGGCCGCGTTCGTTCTCGCCGCCGTGATCATCTGGCAGCGCGACAACATTCCGCAGAAGCTCAAGCGGGGAATGGCGATCGTCTCTCTTTTCCTCGTTGCCTTCGCCTTTTTCCTGATCGTTTACACCGTCTTTACGGCAGGCGGCTGATCTAAAGGTTTAAGCGCGGCAAGCCAATCGGAATCCCCTTATATTTGCAGACCGCCTGGACATACTAGAACGGCATCCACCCTTTTCCAGTAACGGGAGGTCCGTTCATGAAGCCGTATGTCCTGTCGTCCGCCGCCGTTCTGGCGGCTTTGTCTTTATGGTGCACCGCCGCGGAGCCGAGCTTGAAGGCAGCGCCGCAGTTTATGCGCGCCGCCCACGCGAAGCCCCGCGATTCTATAATTCAGAGGAGGTCATCTGACATGAACCAACTACCTAAACGCAGCGAGACGGACGCCGCCTTCCATTGGCGCCTGGAGGATTTGTACGCCAGCCAAGCCGATTGGGACGGCGAGTACGAGAAGGCGCGCAAGCAGATCGGAGAAGTCGCGGCATTCGAGGGGCGATTGAACGATGTCGCCTCCATCAACCGCTGCTTCGAGCTCGAGGACGAACTGTCCTTGCTCGCGGAACGCCTGTACGTCTATGCCAACATGCACCACCACGAGGACATGGCCGAAGGCAAATACCAGGCGCTCGCCGAGAAGACGAAGCGGCTCAGCGTCGAAGTGAACGAAGCGCTCTCTTTCATTACTCCCGAGATTCTCTCTCTCAGCGAAGAAGATCTGAAGAAGCTCATCGCGGATCCTTCCTTGAAGCCTACATACAAACGCACTCTCGAAGAGATGCTGCGCCAGAAGCCGCACGTCCTGTCCAAGAACGAGGAGTCGCTGCTCGCCCAAGTGGGCAACGTCTCCCAAGCGCCGAGCACGATCTTCGGCATGCTGAACAACGCGGACCTGAAGTTCCCGAAGGTCAAGAATGAGAAAGGCGAAGAGGTCGAGCTCACCCACGGCCGGTACATTCAGTTCCTGGAGAGCCGCAACCCGGAGGTCCGCCGCGACGCTTTCAAGGCGGTATACGAGACCTACGGCAAGCTGCGCAACACTCTCGCCGCCACTCTTAACGCCAACGTGAACAAGAACATTTTCTACGCGCATGCCCGCAGCTACCCGTCCGCCCTCGAGATGTCGCTTTTCGGCGACAACATCCCGCAGAGCGTCTACGACAATCTGATCTCCACCATTCACGACCACCTGCCGCTGATGCACCGGTACATGGCCCTGCGCAAAAAGCTGCTCAAAGTCGATGAATTGCACATGTACGACTTGTTCGCGCCGCTCGTCGACGATTTCGATATGGAGATCACGTACGATCAAGCCAAAAAGACGGTATACGACAGCTTGTCTCCGCTCGGGGAAGAGTATCGCACCGTACTGAAGCAAAGCTTCGGCGACGGCTGGATCGACGTGTACGAGAACGAAGGCAAACGCAGCGGCGCCTACAGTTGGGGAGCCTACGGCACGCATCCGTACGTGCTGCTCAACCACAAGGATAACCTGAACAGCATGTTCACGCTCACGCACGAGATGGGCCATGCCATGCATTCCTACTATTCGGACGAGGGCAACGAGTATCGCGACGCCCAGTATCCGATCTTCCTCGCCGAGGTCGCTTCCACGCTGAACGAAGCGCTTCTGATGGATTATTTATTGAACAAGTCGACCGATCCGAAGGAGAAAATGTACCTGCTCACCTATTACGCGGATCAATTCCGGACGACGGTGTTCCGCCAGACGATGTTCGCGGAGTTCGAGAAGATCGTTCACGCGCGCACGGAGAGCGGCGAATCGCTGACTCCGGCGGATCTGTGCGAGATTTACTACGACCTGAACAAGAAGTATTACGGGGACGGCATGGTCGTCGACAAGGACATCGAGATGGAATGGGCTCGCATCCCCCACTTCTACACCAGCTTCTACGTGTACAAATACGCGACGGGCTTCTCGGCCGCGACGAGCTTCGCGAAGCAGATCCTCGAAGAAGGCCAGCCGGCGGTCGACCGCTATCTCGGCTTCCTGAAGAGCGGCGGCAGCGACTATCCGATCCAAATCCTCAAGAGAGCGGGCGTCGATATGTCCACCCCGGAACCGATCGCCCAAGCGATGAGCGTATTCGAAGATCTGATCGAGCAGATGGAGAAGCTGACGGCGGATCGGGCATAACTTTAGCGAAAAAACTCCGTCATCTCTGCCCCGGAGGCAGAAGATGGCGGAGTTTTTTCGCCTTTTCCCCCTCTTGCGCACGCGGTCGGTATTCAATTGGATACCTTTTTGCAATTTCCCGGCAAGGTTTGGCAGGATTCGACTTCTGCGTCGCGAATATACGGGAGGAAGGTTTCAGGACCAAAGGAGTGCATGGGGGTTGCTCAAAACGGATTTGTCCTCGGATCAGCTGTTATCGATTATTTTCGATTACATGGCAAAGATCTCGAGCGAGACGTCATTGGATCGGGTGCTCGTCCTAATGGCGAATATGGGTAGAGAAATGATCGTCGCGGACCGCTGCACCGTCTGGCTGATCGACGAAGTGAACCAAGAGCTCTTTACGACGGTCGCCCACGGCGTGAAGGAAATTCGGATTCCCGTGGGAAGCGGCGTCGTCGGGCATGCCATCGCGACGGGAGAACCGATCATAATCGAGGATGCCTACGCGGACCCGAGGCATAATTCCGATAACGACAAGAAGTCCGGCTACGTGACGAAATCGATGATCACGATTCCTTTTCGCAACAACGACGGCAACATCATCGGAGCGTATCAGGCGATCAACAAGCTGACCGCCGCCGAAACGTTCACGACCAAGGACATGGAGCTCCTGTCTCTCGCCGCTTCGTACGCGGGCAAATCGCTCGAATCGGTCATGCTTCATCAGGAGATCATCGACACGCAGCGGGAGATCATCTCGACGATGGGCGAGATCGGCGAGCTTCGTTCCAAGGAAACCGGCAATCACGTCCGGCGCGTGGCCGAATATTCCTACGCGCTGGCGCTTGGGCTCGGAATGTCCGAGAGGGAAGCGGACGTGCTCCGGACCGTCTCCCCCATGCACGACATCGGCAAGGTCGCCATCCCCGATTCGGTGCTGAACAAGCCCGGCAAGCTGACGGACGAAGAGTACGACACGATCAAGTCCCACACCAAGATCGGCCACCAGCTCCTTCGCGGCTCCCGGCGAGAGCTGCTGCTCGCGGCTTCCATCGTGGCGGAGCAGCATCACGAGAAATGGGACGGCAGCGGCTACCCGAAGGGGCTTCGAGGCGAAGAGATCCATATCTACGGCCGCATCACGGCCGTCGCGGACGTGTTCGACGCCCTTAGCGCCGAGCGGGTCTACAAGCCGGCGTGGCCTCTGGACAGAATCGAGAAGCTGTTCCGCGAAGAGCGCGGGCGGCATTTCGATCCGGCGATCGTAGACGTGTTCTTCGATCTCTTGCCGCAGCTGGTCGAGATCCGGGATCGGCTCTCGGATGATATCTAAAGCTGCATACAGCGGATTGATCGTTCCTTCCTTGCGGACGCGGGGCCGGGACGATCTTTTTTGTGCTGGAGATGAATGTTTGCCGGCCTGGCTATGTTAAAATAAGGTGTTCCCCTAATTTGGCATTAGGTACGAGTTATCGAATCTTTCGGAGGTAGAGGCAAATGAGCGTACAACAACAGCAGTTGGATCAATATGCGGAGCTGATCGTCAAAATCGGAGTCAAGCTTCAAAAAGGCCAGAAGCTGGTCATCAACGCCACGACCGAAGCGGCCGAGTTCGTTCGCACGATCGTGAGGAAAGGATATGAAGCAGGCGCATTGCTGGTCAAGGTGAACTGGACCGACGACGTCGTCTCCCGCCTTCGCTACGACTTGGCGCCGGACGAGTCCTTCTTCGACGAGCCGAAGTGGTACGCGGCGGAGATGGAGGAGCTTGCCGAGAACAACTTCGCTCTCGTCAGCGTGGTCTCTTCGGATCCCGATCTGCTTAAGGGCGTCGCGCACGAGAGGATCGTAAACTTCCAGAAGACCTACGGCAAGACGCTGGCGAAGTTCCGTCAATACACGATGTCCAACAAGTTCAGCTGGTGCGTCGTCGCCGCCCCTTCGAAGGCTTGGGCCGCGAAGGTGTTCCCGGACGTTCCGGAAGCGGAGCAGGTCGACAAGCTGTGGGAAGCGATCCTGTCCACCGTCCGCGTCGACCAAGAGGATCCGCTCGCCGCTTGGGAAGAGCATATCCGCAAGCTGAACGAGAAGTCCGATTACTTGAACAAGACCCAGTTCAAGAAGCTGCACTACGTCGCTCCGGGCACGGATCTTACGATCGAGCTGCCGGAAGGCCATCTGTGGCTCGCCGCGGACAGCGACAACGAAGCCGGCGTTCCCTTCGTCGCCAACCTGCCGACCGAAGAGGTATTCACCGCTCCGCTAGCCACGGGCGTAAACGGCTACGTCTCCAGCACGAAGCCGCTCAGCTACGGCGGCAACCTGATCGACAACTTCAAGCTGACGTTCGAGAACGGACGCATCGTGGACGTGCAGGCAGAGCAAGGAGAAGAAACGCTGAAGAACCTCGTCGAGATGGACGAAGGCTCTCACTACCTGGGAGAAGTGGCGCTCGTTCCTCATTTCTCGCCGATCTCCCAGTCCGGCATCCTTTATTACAACACGCTGTTCGACGAGAACGCCTCGAACCATCTGGCGATCGGCAGCGCGTACGCCTTCAATCTGCAAGGCGGCACGAAGATGTCCCCAGAGGAGCTGAAGGAGAAGGGCCTCAACCACAGCATGACGCACGTCGACTTCATGATCGGCTCCGACAAGATGGACATCTACGGCGTTACCGTGGACGGCCAAGAGATCCAAATTTTCCGCAAAGGCGACTGGGCGATCTAATCGGCTTTCAGTCTCTCGCTGGAATATACGGAGAAAGAAGCTCCCTCCAGACGGCCAGCCGGTCTTCCAGGCCGCGAAACTTGGGCGTCGGCACCGGGCTGGAAGAAGGCAAGCGGATGACGGTCCGGCTCCTCAGCTCCGGAGCGTCTCCGTATTGCTTCAGCAGCTCCGAATGGGACTTGGTGCCGTTGCAGGCGATAACCCGGATGCCCGGATATCGGCGAAGCAGGCCGGGAACCTCATTCGGCACCGCGTTGCGGATGTCGCTGTCCAGGCTCCCCGGCCTCTCGCACGCTTCGATAACGTCCCACATAGCGATCCCGTGACGCCTGGCGAAAGCCAGGCGTTCTTCATAGCTAGCTTCCGCCGCTCGATCCGCCCCCTCGCCTAACAACTCGTACAGGATCCGCCAGAAAAAATTGCGAGGGTTGCCGTAGTATTGGCTCAGCTCCAAGGAGCGGACTCCTGGCATGCTTCCCAGAATCAGCAAGCGGGACTGCTCGTCCGCGAACGGCGGGAACGAATGGACTAGCGCAGCTTCTCTTGGCGCTTCTCTCGAGGCTTCATTCGGGGTCTCTCGCGGAGCTTCTCGCGAAACCTCCCGCATGGTTTCTCGTTTGGTAATTGGCAGGATATCGGAAGGAGCATCAGGCGGGACATGATCCATGTGTCGTAACCTCCTCCTAAAAATTTTTTGAATGGCTTCATTATCCCACTCCCCCTTCTTTATTAGCAAACTCTTCGGGGGCGGCGCCCGGGTAAACTTCTCTTTTGCCTCAAACAGTGCCTTATCCCTTCGGCTCAGTTCTTCCCGTCCCTCTCCTCTATGAGCGGATGGGATAAGGCACTGTTTGGAATGAGACAACTATGCGCACCATGAGCGGATGGGATAAGACACTGTTTGGAATGAGACAACTATGCGCACCATGAACGGATGGGATAAGGCACTGTTTGGAGAGAGACAACAATCCGCACCATGAGCAAATGGGATAAGGCACCGTTTGAGAGAGAGAACAATGGGCACCATGAGCGAATGGGATAAGGCACTGTTTGGAGAAAACAGATGTGTTAGTCCAAACAGAACAACGGCAGCCCAGGACATATTTTTGTCCCAAAGCTGCCGTTGTTTTTCCCGATTATCCCTTAACGCTGCCCGCCGTCAATCCTTCGATGATCTTGCGCTGAAGAAACGCGTACATGACGAGAACCGGAACGACGCTGAATACGATGCCCGTGCATACGAGAGCGTAGTTCGTCTGGAACGCGTCGCGGAATTGCACCATTCCCGAAGGAAGCGTGCGGAGAGCATCCTTGCTGATAAAGAAGAACGACAGCAAGTATTCGTTCCAATTCCCCAAGAAATTGACGATGAATACGGTGACGAGCGCCGGAACGGTGAGCGGCAGGATGATTTGGACAAACATCCGGAACACGCCCATTCCGTCCACGACCGCGGCTTCTTCAAGCTCGTGGGGGATCGCCTTCATGAAGGCCGAGACGAGCAGAACGCTGAAGGGAAGAGCGCCGGCCGTGTAAGGAAGGAACAGCGACCAGTGAGTATCCAGGATGCCCAACTTCTGCACGAGCAGATACTGCGCGATGAAGAGCACGTTGCCCGGAATGAGCATCCCGATCAGCACGAATTGGTAGATCCAGTTGCTCGTCCGGCGGAACTTCATTCGGGTGATCGCGAACGCGGTCGCCGCGGCGAGCAGAACCCCTGCCGCAGCAGCCGTGAACGCCAAGTACAGGCTGTTGAAGAAATAGACGTTGATCTTCGCTTTGACCCAAGCTTCCTTGTAGTTGCCGAATTCCCACGACTTCGGCAGGCCGAACGGATGAGTCGCGATCTCCAGATTGTTCGCCTTGAAGGAGGAGAACAGGATGAACACGAACGGAACGAGGATGACGACCACGTAGACGAGCATGACGAGATGAGGAACGGATTTTCGCAGGTTGATCGCCATCAGTATTCCACCTTTTCCTGTCTTCTGACGATAAGAATCTGATAGAGAGCCGTCAGAATGAGCGCGAATATGAAAATGATGATGGACAATGCGGTACCGTAGCCGTAATCGCCGAACTTGATGGCCTTGTTTACCATGTAGGATGCCATCACGTCCGTCGCTCCGGCAGGCCCTCCGTCCGTCATGACGAGGACGATGTCGACGACCCGAAGCGCTCCGGCAATCGAGAGCATAATGACCACGTTGATGATCGGCTTGATGAGCGGCACGGTCAAGTACCAGGCGCGCTGCACTCCCGTCGCCCCGTCGATCATCGCCGCTTCGTCGATGTCCCTCGGAATGGCCAGAATAGCGGCCAAAATAAGAACGATATAGAAGCCCATCCATTGCCAAGCGTTCGTGATCAGAATGGACACGAGCGCCCACTTCGTGTCGGCCAGGAAATAAATCGGGTCCATACCGAATGTTTTCAGGATATTGTTGATGAGACCGACGTCGGGATCGTAAATGTAGCCCCACAGGATCCCGATGACCGAGGTCGACAGGATCGACGGCATGAAGACGGTCGTCTTGTAGAAGCCTTGGAATCTCTTTACGCCGCTGATCAGCAAGGAGAAAACGACGATTAGCGGAACCTGCACGCAGCAAGAGAAAAGCAGGATGTACAAGTTATTCAGGATCGAATTGCGGAAATCCTCGTCCTTAAACGCGTTCGCGAAATTATCGAAGCCAATATAGTCCTTCGTGTCGAGACCGTTCCAATTCGTAAATCCGTAGTAGACCGAGGTCAGCATGGGATAGATAAAGAAGAGGAAATATAACGCGATCGTTGGGACGACGAAAATAAAGTAGACATAGGGATTTTTCAACGTTGTTCTCATAGTTCCTCCCCCGCCGTCATCGGTAATGGGCGATTCCCTTCTTAAGAGGAGAAGCACCCCCGCGCTTGGGCGGGCGGTGCCTCCGCTCATCTGATTTGGCTAGATAACGCGCTTCATTCTGCTTACTTCGCGGCGGCCGCGTTCTCCGCGTCTTGCACCTTCTGGATCGCGTCGCCGACCTCTTGCGGAGTCGCCTTGCCGGCGATCAGCTTCTGCAGCTGGGTTTCGGTCTCGGTGTAAACCTTCGAGGTCACGATCGAGTCGAAGTGCGGGAAGCTGGCTCCGGCGCCGTTCAGAACGTCAAGCACTTGCTTCACGATCGGATCGGTTACTTGGGAAGCGTCCGTCAGCTTCATCGAAGGCAGAACGCCGTCCTCGAGCAAGCCTCTCAACTGCATTTCGTCGCTGTACATGTTCTTGATGAACGCCTTGACGGCCTTCTTCTCGTTCTCGTTCAGGTCGGCGGAGAAGCCGTAGCCTTCGCCGTAGTTCGCGTTGACGGACGTTTGGTCGCCCTTGCCGTTAGGAACAGCCGGAAGGTTCACGAAAGCCACCTTGCCGGCGACGGCAGCGCCGATCGCGTCGTTCTTGAAGGCGGAAGAGCGCCACGAGCCGTCGAACATCATGCCGGCCTTGCCCGCGACGAAATCGTTCAACATGTCGGCGTATTCCTTGCCCAGCTCGCCCTTCGTGAAGTAGCCCGCCTTCTCCCAATCCGCGAACAGCTGGTAAGCCGCGACGACGTCGGGGGAGTTCCACTTGGTATCGCCGGTGATAAAGCCGGCGTTCGCCCCTTCCCCGGCGATGCGGCCGATCAAGGTGTTGACGAGCATGTTCGGCACCCAAGCTCCCTTGGAGCCTACCGCGAACGGCGTAATGTTGTTCTGCTTCAGCGTATCCGCCGCTTTGATCAGATCGTCCCAGGTGGTCGGAGGGTTCAGGTTGTACTTCGCGAACAGCTCTGTATTGTAGAAGATGCCTTCGGTGTTGCCGCCGATCGGCAAACCGTAAACTTTGCCGTCCACGGAGAACGGCTCGAGCACGTTCAGGAACTTGTCCTTGAGGCCGAGCTCATCGATGATCGGAGTCAGGTCCAGCATGCGGCCGGCTTTGGCATACTTCTGCGTGTCGCCTGCCCCGCCGAAAACGGAGAAAATTTTAGGAGGGTTGCCCGCGGCCATCTCCGCAGGGAGCTTCGTGAAGCGGTTAACGCTGTCTTCGACCGGGTCCAGCTCGATCTTAAGCCCAGGAACTTCGGCTTCGGTCTTCTTCACAACGTCGTCGAGAATCGCCTTGCGGAATTTCTGGGCATCTCCGATCTGGATGTGGCGAAGGGAGACGGTAAAATTCTCGACCTTCTCCGGGGATGCCGATTCCGAAGCCGGTGCGGATTCGGAAGCCGACGGGCTCGGACTCGGGCTCGAGCTCTCGCTGGCGGACGGGGACGCCGTATTGTTGTTCTCGTTGTTGCCGCAAGCGGCGAGGAACGCGGACATAGCGACCGATAAGGCCAGGACGGAAACCAGTTTCTTTTGCACTCGTAAGACCCTCCTATAAGTTTATTGTTCGTTGCTTACATCCCTATTGTAAGGCGTAAACGACTAGTCGTAAGGGCCTCATTCCCCTAAAACAGGGATACAATTATCTTGAAAAAAAGAAAAGGACGCCCCATTCCCAAATGTCTGAAAATGGAGCATCCGTATGCGGATAATAGTCCGTATTCTTAATCCTTCGACAGCGAGACTTTGGCGCTTCCCACGTTCTCTTCGTTCCAGGTCAGCGTCAGTTCGTCCCCGTCGGCTACCTGGCCGACTCCGGCAGGCGTTCCGGTAAACAGCAGGTCTCCCGCTCCGATTCCGTAGTTAGCCGCAACGAAATCGGCCAGTTGCCGAATATCGAACACCATGTCCCGGACGTTGCCGCGTTGAACTTCCTTGCCATTGATGTCCAAGGCGAATGGCTTCTCCGCGATGATCCCGGTTCCCGGGTAAGCTTTCCATTCCCCGAGACCGGCGGAATTGCGGAAGCCTTTGGCAGGCAGCCAAGGATAGCCCTTCGATTTAATGACGTCCTGAACGTCCCGAAGCGTGAAATCAAGCCCGACCGTAAAATGGGACACGGCTTCGTCTAACGGATCGCCGGGTTTGTACGGCTTGGAGAACAGCAGCACGAGCTCCGCTTCGTAATGAACCGAGCCCTGCGTGCCCGGAAGCTCCACCTGCCTCTCCCAAGCTACGGCCGCATGAGTCGGCTTGGTGAAAATCATCGGCTTCTCCGGAACGGCATTGCCCAGCTCGGCGGCATGGAGTCGATAGTTGCGTCCTACGCAGTAAATATTGCGAATCTCGGGGATATTCATGTTGATTGCCTTCCTTCCTGTACGGCGATCGCCCAGCGATCGGGATAATTGGTGCAAATTTGGAGCGGTTGTTTCCATTCTACGAGCCGGGATAGCTCCCAGGGCTCGTTTACGGTCCAAGCCATCACTTCGATTCCGGCTTCGACCGCTTCCTTCAGACTTTCCTCCTTGAGGGCGGACTGCTCGATAGAGAGAAACGTGGCCCCTATTCGGCGCAATTGGTCGATCATCTTCCGGCTCAGCTTCTTCTTCGTGATCCATCCGACCCGCAGCTCCGGAGCCGCCTTCTTGGAAGCGACGAGAAGCGACTGCTCGAAGGACGTAATCGTCGTATCCGGCTCCAGCCGGAAGCGACGGACGACCTCGGCAACCTTGCCGGCGAGCAGCTGCTCGTCGTTGTTGCCTTCCTTCAGTTCGATATTGAGCTTGCATTTGCCGCCGGCAAGGGTTAGGACCTGTTCAAGAGTCGGTACGGGCTCCCCCGCGAAAGAGGGATGGAACCAGCCGCCCGCATCCAACCGGCCTAGCTCCGCGGCCGTATAATCGCGAACGAGACCCTTCCCGTTCGTCGTCCGCTTCAGCTTGGCGTCATGGATGACAACGGGGATGCCGTCCTTGCTCAGATGCACGTCCATCTCAATCGTATGTACGGAAGCTTCGCTGACGGCTATGCGAAATGCCGCCAGCGTATTTTCGGGGGCGTTGCCGGACCACCCCCGGTGCGCGACGCACGGATGCAGCCGCGCCCGCTCGCTCGATTCCATGAATCCACTCCCTTTCTTGGTAGACCGTTACGGAGATGAAGCCCCTTCGCCCGGGACGATGCTACCATCCGATTTCACCGCTACGCCATAAGGAGCAGAGAGCTCCGACAGCTTGCTCAGCAGAGCCGCTCCCTCTTCCGCATCCATGGGAGCCGGTTGAGCATAAGCGGACAGCATCGGGTTAAATTTCATGCTGCATTCCCCTTGCTTGGTGCAAGCCGCTTCGAGAACCCCCGTTTCTTGCGTGAGACGGTCTCCCGCGGAAGTAAAGACGAAGTTGCCGAGACTGTATGCGATCCACTTGCCTTTATAACGTTCGAAGCCTTGCAGCACGTGCGGGTGGCTTCCGATCACCAAATCCGCCCCCGCGTCGATGAACGTATGACCGACCGTGGTCTGCTTCTCGATCGGCTGCTGAACCTTTTCTTTCCCCCAGTGCACCATGACGACGACAATGTCGGCCAGCTCCTTGGCGTCCTTGATCGCCTGTACCGCCCGGGTCGTATCGTAGGTCTCCGCAACCCCGGGATGATTTTTGTCCGCCTTCCATTCCGTAACGGGTACGACGTTCGTCACTCCGATATAGGCGACGCGAATGCCGTTATGCTCCCGAAAAGCGGCCGTATAGGCCTCCGTAGCATCGTTGCCAGAACCGACATGATCGATTCCCGTATCGTCCAGATAGTCCATCGTGTCGCTTAAGCCTTCCCAGCCTTGATCCAGCGTATGATTGTTCGCGAGCGTCAGCACGTCGATTCCGGCGTTCTTGATTCCTTGCAGCGACTCCGGCTTCCCCTTGAACACGTACGTTTTGTCCTCGGCAGGAGTCCCCCGTTCCGTGATCGGATTCTCCAAGTTCCCCGCCGTAATATCGGCAGCCTGCAGCAGGCTGGAAGCTTTGAGAAAAGGATAATCGACGCCGTTCTTCGTTATGTATTCTTCTACGCGAGCCGCCAAAAGAATATCCCCGACGAAAGCGAGGTTCACCGCCTGGCTGTCCCCGTTGCTCGAAGTATCCGCTGGGAGCTCGCCTGAAGATTCTTCCGACGCTTCTTCCGAAGGCGCTTCGACTCCACCGGCCGCGCTGTCGTCCGGCTCCTCGCCGGCGGTCGGCAATGGCTCCTGATCTTGATCCTGTCCCTGTGCCGGAGCAGTCTGCGGAGCCGATTCGACGGGAGCTTGCGAAGCCTGATCCCCGTCCGAACCGTCCATAAGTTCATAAACGACGAGAGCTCCTACCCCAAGGACCACCGCCAACAGCATGAAGTTCACGTAGAAAAGAATGCGGGCGCGCCTTCGGGTTTTCCGGCGGCTTTGTGTACGGGAATAAGTCATTTTACGCGCGGTCCTCCCTATCCGTTTCCTGCCCGTAATTATAGCATAAGCTGGCTGCCAACACATTCCGGAAATGTCGAAAGACCGTTTCTTCGGATGACAGAATCCGATGCGAAACGGCCTTTTCTAACCTTTTTATATCTCTTTTTTGATTCTCTTTCTTTTAAACGAGACGACGAAAATCGAAGCAGCGATCCGAACGCCGATCATGACGAGAGTCTCGACGAATGCTTTGCTGCTTCTCAGGGGAGCTCCGCACTCGGATTGCGTTGTACGTACTGAACGGTCTCGGGTTCCTTTTGTCGCCCTGCGTTCGAGCTCGCCCTTTCCTTTTCTCGCAAACAGTACCTTATCCCCTCTGCTCATGCCGCATGTGGAACCAGTACCAGTACCTTATCCCTTCCGCTCATGCTCCAGGACAGACAGTACCTTATCCCCTTCGGTCATGTCGCGAAAAATTCATAAAATTATCCATAAGTCATTGAAATAGGAACATATGTTTGGTAAAATGAAAGAAAATCCCGCAGTCCAGAGGTGCACAAAATGATCGATGATCCGACCTCCTACGAGGTATTCGCCGCGCGATTTTCTACCGAACAAGCTTGCGTCGATGCGCTTTTTGCGGCAAGGTGGCCGAATGGATTCCGCTGTCCCCATTGCTCTCATTCTCGTTTTTATGTGACGCGCTCTCGCAGGCTTCCCCTATATGAGTGCGCCTTCTGCCATCGTCAGACCTCCCTTATCTCGGGCACGGTCATGGAGGGCAGCTCCACCTCCCTGTGTCGGTGGTTTCGGGCCATTTATTTGCTCTCGCAGCCTTCCGGCATCTCGTCGACGGACCTTCGCGACATTCTTGGCGTCACCTACAAAACCGCATGGCTCATCAGCCACAAGATCCGACACGCCATGTCCCTCGAGATAGAGAAAAGGGTTCTTAGCGGCAACGTCAGAATCGAGCATTTCGACTATGGCCCCTCTTATTATCTGGACGCCCGGCATCCTCTTCTCCTAGTCGCTGCCATGAACGATCGGCACCAGCTCGAGCAAATCCGGGTTTTTCAGCCTTCTCCCGAGCATGTCATTGATGAAGAGAGGCGAATAACGAAGGATGGATTGGAAGTCTGCCAGTCAACTTGCACGGATGGGACCAACGTTGTTCTAATCCCGAGAGCCGGCAAATCCCTGCCCACCCTGCGCCTTCACAAAATCAACATCCGCCAATGGCTCAACGGGACGTTCTGCGGAATCGGTCCGAAGCACCTTCAAGCCTACTTGAACGAGTATTGTTTTCGCTCCAATCGCCAAACCGTCGATCTTGAACCCTGCTCTCTTTTTCCCGGCATTTTAATGCTGTGTTCGACTTCTCCCGTCCTTCCCTATCCTGTATTGACTCGCTATAAACCCGTTCTGCAGCCCCCATGGAAAAAGTACGAAAGCAAAGCCAAGTGGAGAGGCCGCTGGCTCCGTGTATTATCCGCTTGAAGGTGCGATCACCAATTCTTTGAACCTCAAATCTCCTTCCGAAAGAACCTCTTGAACCTATTGGTCTACATGAATTCATCGACCTAGCACCCAACAAGCTCCCGACATTACTCCTGATTAGCTCCTGATCAGATTCTGATTAGATTCTGATTAGATTCTGATTAGATTCTGATTAGCTCCCGATTAGTTCCGATTGGCTCCCGACTAGCCCCCAACATGAGCGGAAGGGATAAGGTACTGTTTGACGAAAAAGAGATAAGCGTCTCAGCCGCACCAAAGAGATGGCGAAGATAGTGCGAGGAAGAAGTTAGGAAAGGACAGCGCACGGAAAAGAAAAGGAACCGAACGCCAAGAGACGTCGGTTCGAGGAGCTTCCGTTTAAGGAGCTGAGGAATAGCGAGGAAAGGAGCCGATCGTAACCGGGAGGCGTCCGTGAGCGGGAATTCGTCCCGATAGGACGCCGGCCAAGGCGTTCATCATGGTCGGCTTGTTCTCGTACGTGCAGACGTAGAGCGGGACGTCCGGGACCGCAAGAAGATCGTACGGCGTACGGGTCGCGATGAGGCCGAAGACGCGGGGGCGGTCCGAGAGTTGGGCCAAACGGCGGATGAGCTCCGACTGAGGCGGAGAGAAGCCGGCGTCGTAGGAAGCGAACAGGATCGCGTCCTTGTCGTCGGCAGCCGCCAACGCCGCCTCGAATTCGGATTCGTCCGGAGTCAAGCCGACTCGAAGCTCGGTGACGGAATATCCTTCGTCCTGCAGCGCAGCTCCGAGCGTTCGATGCTGCTCGATGACCTCCACGACTTCGGTTCCCACTCTCGCTTCCGCCCAGACGGTCAGGACATTCACCGAACGGGACAATGGAAGGAAGTCATGCCCTTTGACGACGGTTACCGTCGACTCGCTGATACGCAATGCGGTCTCCTGCGCTTTCTTCCGGTCGGAAGCGGCAGGAAGCTTGCTCTCGAATAATCCTCTGGAATGCTTCAGCGACCAGATGCGTTCCACCGCTTCGTTGACGCGCGACTCCGGGATTTCCCCCGCCAGAACCGCGTCGTATACCGCTTCGAGAGCGGCCACTTGGCGATCCAGCCGATGGCTGACGAGGACGAGGTCGGCTCCGCCCTTGATCGCCTCCACGGCTCCGCGAGCGACGCCGATCGTCTCGGAGATCGCGTTCATCTCGAGGCAATCCGTCACGATGACGCCCCCATAGCCGAGCTGTTCGCGAAGCAGCCCGGTCAGGATGCGGCGGGACAGAGTCGCGGGAACTCCGTCCGGCTCATAGGCGGGGAAGACGACGTGAGCGGTCATGATGGCGTCTACCCCGGAGGAAATCGCCGAACGGAAGGGCAGGAGTTCGACGGCGTCCAGCCTGTCTCTTCCGTGAGGGACGACGGGAAGCTCGTGATGGGAGTCGGCGGCCGTATCGCCATGACCGGGAAAATGCTTCGCGACGGCGGCGACGCCGCTCGCTTGGTAGCCCGTCAACGCCGCGACTCCCAGAGCGGCGACGCTCTCCGGCCGCTCTCCGTAAGAGCGTACGCCGATGACGGGGTTCGCCGGGTTGTTGTTGACGTCCAGGCAGGGGGCGAAGTTCATGTTGATTCCGATCTCGCGGAGCTCCGCGCCGGACAAATAGGCGGCCTCGTAGGCCCAGTCCGGCCGGCCGGCGGCTCCGATTGCCATGGCTCCCGGCATGACGGAGACTCCTTCCTCCAGCCGTACGACCATTCCGCCTTCCTGGTCGATGGAGATAAACAGAGGAATCTTGGCCCGCTCTTGAAGGGACTTGGACAGCGCTTCTACCTGACTTGCGTCTTTAAGATTGCGTCGGAAGTAGATGACGCCCCCGAGCGAATACTCTTCGATTAGCTTGCGAATGCCTTCCGAGGACTCCCGTCCATCGAAACCGCAAATAAAAAGCTGTCCCACTTTTTCTTTTAAGCTGAGGGCGTTCCAAGCGCCAAGGCTCATCCCTTGCAAGCTCCTCTCCATATCTTCACCGGCGATCCTCGCGATCCGACCAACCGGAAAGAATCGTGTCATTGGACTGTCGATGGGAATTCTCCCTAAATTCCGAAGGCAGCATTCCCGTGTACTTGCTGAATACCCGAGTGAAGTACCGGCGTTCCGCATAACCGACCATTTGCCCGACCATGGTCACGCTTTTGTCGCTCAACGCAAGCAGGGATTTGGCCATTTCCATACGCTGACGGGTGACGTATTCCACGAACGTCTCGTTGAAATGCTGTTTAAAGAGCAAGCTGAAGTAACTGCCGCTGATTCCCAAGTATTCGGCCAACATGTCGATGCTGAGGTCCGAGGACAGATTTCTTTCGATATAGTCCTTGGCCGAGAGCATCAGAACGTCGCTCGTTTTCTTCTTCATCACGTTATCGATGGATTGATCGACCAATCGGTTGATCACCGCCAGCGTATCCCGGATGCCCGGGCTGTGATCGATCTGGTTCCAATAGTTGAGCTCTTCGCCGCGGCCGATCACGTCCATCGCTCTCATCTCCCGCAACAGATGAAGGCAAACGTAATGAAGGATCGGTTCGACCCGTTCGAAGGACGATTCCGGAAGGCGCTTAAAGCTCTCGTTCAATTCCCTTAGAGAGGCTTCCGTCTTCCTGCGGTCGCATCTCTTCAGGCCGGTCACCATCTCCTCGATCCGGTCCCACAGCCCGATCGTCTCGTCCTGGATGCCCCGGTTTTTCTCGGGGACGAGTACGGAGCCTCCCCCGGAACCCGTGCTTCCAAGGTGCAGGGATCTCTGCAGCGATTTATACGTCTTGGACAGCTTCTCCAGCTTGACCGGCGCCGGATGGAGAACGACGCGGATATTCAGCTTCAGGTAGCTCCGGACAGCTTGGCTAAGCTTTGTCCCCCAAGATAAGCATTCCTCGCGGTCGAAGGACTCGGGCGGGATCCTCTCGATCAGGACGCACCACTCGCCGCTTCTTACTTGCAGCACCGAATGGGGGACCGCGAAGTTGTCCAGATTTTCCAAGAGGATGTTATGAATGGCGAAGTTCCACAGCTTCCTCTCCTTCTCGTCCCAGACGCACTCCTTCCGGGAATACTCCTCCACGTCGACAAGAAGCATCGCGAAGGTCAGGTCTTCTCCGGTTACTTCATGGAATTTGAGGAACGGCTTGGAAGCCCCGCCTCCTCCGATATCGATCAAGAGGTCGTAAAGCACCTTCTCGTAAGCCAAGCTGAACATCTGCCGCCATTCCGTCTGAATGACTTGCTGCTCGGCTCTGCGTTCCCGAATGCCGTCCGCCAGCCGGCTGATCGTCTGAGCGAGCTCGTCGTAGTCGATCGGCTTCAGGATATAGTCCCGAACTTCATAGCGAATAACCGAACGAACATAGCTGAAATCCTGATACCCGGTCATCATGATGACTTCCGATTCGGCATTGAATTCGCGAAGGGCGCCCAGAAACTCGATTCCGTCCATGACGGGCATGCGAATATCGCACAGAATAAGATCCGGAGAGTGCTCGCGCGCCAGCTCCAACGCGATTTCCCCGTTCTTGGCCGCGCCTACGACCTCGACTCCGAGCTCCTCCCATGGAACGACGGCTTGCAGGTTTTTGAGAATGTTGATTTCGTCATCCACCAATAGGACCTTCAGCATCATGAGACTCACCCCTCGTTGTCTTAGGTATGACGCACTTGATGATCGTGCCTTGGCCCGGCGCGCTGCACAGAATCAATCCATAGCCCGTTCCATAATGAATGCGCAGTCTGTCCGCGACGTTGCCGACGCCAAGGCCTCTTCGCTCCCCGGTCTCCGAGGATTCCTCGTAGAGCTCCTCCAAGGTCGTAACCCCGCTGGTGGCGAACCTGGCAAGCTGCTCCTGATCGATTCCGATCCCGTTGTCCTCGACGTAGAACGCGATATGGTCCTCTTCTTCCCGGCCGCGAACGATAATTCGGCCCAGGTAATCGATGCCCTCGAAGCCATGCTGGATGCTGTTCTCCACGAGCGGCTGAAGCGTCAGCTTCAGGATGTTGCGGGAAAACAGCTCGTCTGGCACGTCGATCTCATACTCGAAAAGCTCCTCGAACCGGAACTTCTGAATCTCCAGGTAGCTTCTTAAATGCTCAAGCTCTTGGTCGACCCGAATCTCTTCTTTCTGCTGGATGCTGATCCGGAAGATGTTCGCAAGCCGCTGCACCATTTTGCTAACCTTGCGTCCTTCGTTCTGTACCGCCAGAATGTTGATCGACTCCAGGGCGTTAAACAGAAAGTGCGGCTTGATCTGCGCTTGAAGCAGCATCATCTCGGCCTTGCGTTTGCGCTTCTGTTCCCGGGTTACGTCCTCCAGAAGCTCGGACACTCTCTCTACCAAGCTATTAAAGCCTTTGGCGAGAATAACGGTCTCGTCATTGCCCGAGATGGACACCCTCGTGGTCAGATCGCCTCGTTCCACCTTGCGCATCGCGCTGACGACCTTCACGATAAATCGAACGGTACGGCGAACGAACAGCAAGTTATAGAAGAGGGCCAGAACAACCGACGCCAGCGTGATCCCGACCAGCCAGCTGAGAATCTTCGTCTGGCCGCCCGAGAGATACTTCCAATCGGTCACCGTGACCAGCGACCAATCGCCGACTCCGAGTCTTTGGATATCGCCCAGGTTGTGGATCGAGACAAGGCTTTTCTCTCCGAGGAACTTCATCTTGACGCTCTGAAAGTTGCTTGCGAGATCCAGCTTGCCGTTCGGATCGACGTTCCGGTAAAAGTTCTGCCCTTCCATTCTCTCGGCGCTGTCGTAAACGACCGTGCCGCCGCGGCCGACGATCAAATAACGGCGAGTGTCGCCGGCAGCCGTATTATAGAAGTCGAACGTGTGGTTCAGCTCGTTCATCTGGAACCGGATGACAAGAATGCCCTTGCTCTGCAAGGTATCGATATCGAGCAGAACCCGGATTTGGGTGAACAAATTGTTCTCTCCGGTCAATTCCTTATCTTCGTTGGGACCGATCCACACCGGGGCCCCGTTCTTCTTCAGTACCTCCTGATAAATCGCTTTCGACTTCAGGACGTTAAGATCGATCGGCTTATCCGGGATAAAACCGACTTTAACGACCCGACCGTCGTTCGGATAGAGGGTTACGGACTTGATCCCGGGATAAGTGAGAAGCACGCGTTGGCTTAGCTTCTGCCGTTCCAGCATCTCTTCCATATACCGGTCGTCGGTCGAAGCGTCCGGCGAAGCCGACTGGGAGATGCCGCCGATCGACTGTTCCACGCTCTGTACGCTGTCCTTCGTCGTGACCCAAAAATCGGAGAAATAGTTCGCTTCCTTGATCATATTGTTGATGTTGCGTCCGATGGCGTTCATCGACAGCTCCAGCTGCTCCGTGTACTTCTCTTCCGTGATGTGCTGGAAGACGAGATACGAGACGGCCCCAAGAACGAATAAGGGAACAATGATAAAGACAACAAAAGCGGTGAATACCCGTCTTCCCAAGCTCATCGGCCGAACGTCCTTCCCCTCGCATACTCGTTGCTCTGATTATAGCAGGAAGATCACCGATTACACTCCCATTATATAAGCGCGGCCAGGAAGCCATAAGAGCGTATTCTCACTATCGAGGGATAAAAATGAACACAAAAAAACGGCAGGGATAGACCCTGCCGTCTCGCGATTCCGAATAGAGGTCTCCGAGCGTGAAAGACGGTTTACAGCTGTTCGCTCTCCAATTGCACCGCGGATGGATCGAGCAGCCACTTGCCGTCCCGTTTCTCGGCATCGTTCAAGACGGTCGCGCGGACTTTGATCGTTTGCCCCGACACTTTCACTTCCGTTGTCGCTTCGAATAGGATCGTCGCTTTGTTGGAGTCATAGTAGTCGACGACGGCGAATTTATGGACGGTCAAGCTGGAGTCGGTCGTATCCAGGACTTGCTGGACTTGCTCCCTGGAAGCCTTCTTCGAGTCCTCGTCGTCGAAATACATCGTGGCCATATAGGCATCGATATTTTCGTCGACGGTAGCCTTGATTTGCGCATCGAGAACGGCTCTTAAGGCTTTCGCCTCTTCGGCCGGAATATCGGCGGCTTGATTGAACAGATCCGCGACATTCAAAATCTTGTAATCGGTCATCTCAAGATTGTAAATTTTCCACTCGCCGTTCGCGTCCGGTTGCAGCGTGTAAAGGAATTTGCCTTGGTAATTCGGGGCAAAGCCCTTGCCACCCGTCTTGACGTTCTCTTCGAGCGTCTCGAGAACCGCTTGTTCGGCCGAATAAGATACGATCGCCTTCTCCAGGATCGTCGTCTTGGTCTGAACCCGTTCCCAATTCGCGGCGAGCTGTTCGCCGTAGGCTTCCTTTATCGGGGAGTCTTCGGCAAAGAGGGCGATCATGCCCTTCGCATCATGCGCGGCTTCAACCAATTGAATCTTATTAAGCAGCTCGTATACCGCGGCTTCTTGCTCCGGAGTAGGTCCTTTATCGATGATAACGACCGTGCTCGTCGTCGGATCCCAGGTCACGTCCTTACCGGACAATGTCGCGATAAAGCGCACTCCGACCAACGTTCGGTTATTTACGATCTTCAGTTGGTTGTCGACTTGGACCTCTTCGCCATTCACGTGCGCCACTTTCGACCCGACCGTCAGATCAATGGCGCGATCGCCGGATACGGCGTTGATTTTCTTGGTTGCGGTATCGTAGGCGACTTCATAACCCAGCGCCGCGAACAGCGAGCGGAACTCGACGAACGTTCTCCCCTCGATAGCCGTCGGTTCAACGGCGAACGTAACGGGCGATCCGTTCAGAAGCACCTGGATCGGCTTCTGCGGCGATGCCGCTCCGGCCATTCCCGAATACGCGAAAAAGAGTGCAGCCGATAAAACAACAATCCAAAACTTACGCATGAAAAAATCCCATCCTATCTTCTTTTAAGATAAATGCACACTTTTATGATCTTACACTACTCTTCCACGGAAGGCTGTCATATTCTGTCACGAACATTTGATAATTTTCTAAAGATAACTTAAAAAATAGAAAAGCCCATCTTCGCTCGTCGGATCGAGGAAGACAGGCTTGAATGGAACTCGCTAATCCTTATGCTTGACCGAACGATAAAATCCGATCCGCCGCATCCTTGCCTATGCGGACGCAGTCGGGCAGCCCGACGGCATCGAAGCTGGCTCCCGTCGCGAAGACGCCGGGAAGCGCGGCGGCGAGGTTGGCGCGGAAGGCTTCGACGTGCTCGCTATGGCCCACGCCGTACTGCGGCATGCCCCGGCGCAGACGAGTTATCTCGACGAACCGCGGCTCGGCGGTTAGGCCCATCAGCGCTTTTAGATCGCGACGGACTCTTGCGGTCATCTCCTCGTCGCTCAGCTCCACGTCGGCATCGTTGCCGGCGTGGCCGACGTAGCAGCGAATAAGCCGCTTGTCCGCGGGGGCGGTGTGGCCCCACTTCGATGACGTCCACGTGCTGGCCGTGATCGTAAGTCCTTCCGAATGCGGGACGAGGAAGCCCGATCCGTCCAGCCTGTGGTTGAAGCCTTTCTCGTCATACGCGAGCACGACGTTCGCCACGGAGACGTATTCCATCTCGCCGAGCGGGCCGACTTCCATATGGGGCGCAAGCAGCGGCGTCATCGCGTAGCCCGGGAGCGTAAACAGCACGGAATCCGCTTCGACGGAAGAACCGTCCCGCAAGATTAGGCGATAAACGGATCCGGAGCCTTCGGTTGCCGGCGACCGCTCCAGCCGGACCACTTCGCCGCCGAGACGGATCTCGGCGCCGTCTTCCCGCAGCCGCTTCTCGAGCGCTTCGATGACGGTGGACAATCCGTTCCGGAAGGTCAGGAACGCCGTCGGCGGAATCGGGTAGCCACCGACCGCCTCGGACCTAGCCTTGGCCGCTTGGGCGCCCGCGGTCGGGGCCCGCCGCTTCGCTTCCATCATGCCGCGGATGACGCTGCCGTACTTGAGCTCCATCTCCCGGAACTCGGGGAACGTCGCCTTAAGGCTCAGCTTGTACAAGTCGCCGGCGTGAATGCCCGCGAGCAGAGGCTCCGCGATCCTCTCCACCATCTCGCGCCCCAACCGGCGTTCGAGGAAGTCGCCGACGCTCTCGTCCTCTTCCCCTTCACGCGGAGGAATTCTCATCTCGTCCAGCGCCCGCAGCTTGCCGTGCGGGGAGATCAGGCTTGTCCGCGCGAACAAGCCGATGTTGTTCGGGATGCCCAGGTTGATTCCCTTCGGCATCGGCTTTAATCCGTTATGCGCGAGGTAGGTCTTCACCGCCTGCGGGTTGGTGCCCGTCAGTTCGCCAAGCAGGCCCAAATCCCGCGCCAGGTGCAGCATCGGAAGCTTGCGACCCAGGAACGAGTCCGGGCCTCGCTCGATGACGAACCCTTCCTTTCTCAGCGTGTTCACTTTGCCTCCGAGACGGCCGGACGCTTCCAGCAAGGTCACTTCCACTTCCCGGTTCCGCTCTCCGGCTTGCCGCTTCAAATAAAAAGCGGCGCTGAGGCCGGTAATGCCTCCCCCGAGTATCGCCACCCGTTTGACATTACGTCCCATATCGCCACTCTCCATCTTTATCTTATTTATTGGCCGCATGAGCGATCGAGTCCGTCAGCGCGTTCATGTACTGGGAGTCGTCGTTAAGCATGTCGATTCTCTCGAGATGAATGCCTTTCTCCGCCGCGAACTTCTTTGCTTCGATATCCAGATCGTACAGAACCTCCAGATGATCGGACACGAACCCGACCGGCGCGACCAGCACCGCTTTCGTTCCTTCGCGAGCGAGCGCGTCCAGCGTCTCGAGGATGTCCGGCCCGAGCCAAGGCGTGCCGGTCTGTCCCGCGCTCTGCCAGGTGAACTGCCAACGCCCGATGCCGGCCGCATCGGCGATCGCCTTGGACGTCTCCAGCAGCTGCTCCGGATACGGATCCTTCATCTCGACGATCTTCGCCGGCAGGCTGTGGGCGCTGAACAGCACGAGAGCCCCTTCCTTATCGTCGCCAAGCTTCTCCAGCCCGTTCGTCACGCGCTTGTTCAGCGCGTCGATCAGCTCGGGATGCAGGTGGTAGCTCTCGACCTCCGCCAAGCGAATGCCGTGCTTCCGCGCTTCTTCGCGCGCCCGCTTCAAGTAGCCCCCCACGCTCATCGACGAGAATTGCGGCGTCAGCACGATCGCGACGGCTTCCTTCACGCCGTCCGCGGCCATCGCGGCCACACCGTCTTCGATGAACGGGGCCGCATGCTTCAAGCCTTGGTAACAGCGGTAGCGTCCCGCTCCCGCCCGTTCGTCCAGCGTTCGCTGCAAGGCTTCTACCTGGCGGTTCGTATTCTCCCGAAGCGGGAAAACCCCGCCCACGATCGCCTGGTAACGGGAAGTCAAATCTTCCAATTGCTCCGGCGTCGGCGGATGCCCGTGACGAATGTGGGTGTAGTACGCCTCGACGCCGTCCAGGCTCTCCGGAGTTCCATATGACATGACCAATACGCCGATCGCGCTCATCCCGCCACCCCTTCTCTCAACTTTTTCTCCGAATACTCATGCACGAATTCCGTCAACTCTCTCAGCTTATCCAACGAGGCTTCCGGGAACAGTCCATGGCCCAGGTTAAAAATATAGCCGGGCTCCTTCACGCCTTCGTCGATCAATCTGGCGGCATGCTCGCGGATCACGCTCTGCGGCGCGGTCAGCACGTACGGGTCCAGGTTGCCTTGCACCGCGAAGCGTCCGCCCAGACGGCGGCGTCCTTCGGCGATCGGCACGCGCCAATCGAGGCCGACCACGTCCGTCTTCAGCCCGGTCAAGTGCGGCAGCAGCTCGCCGGAGCTGACGCCAGGGAAGTAAATCTTCGGAACGTCGAGATCGGCCAGCTTCTCGAAGATAGATTCGACGTGGGGCAGCACGAACCGCGCGAAATCTTGCGGAGCCAGAGAGCCGACCCAGCTGTCGAACAGCTGCACCGCCTGGGCTCCCGCTCCGATCTGCGCCCGCAAATAGGAAGCCGCCATGTCGGCCAGCTTGCCCATCAAGCGGTGCCAGACGTCCGGCTCCGAGTACATCATCGTCTTCGTGCGGATGTACGACTTGGACGGCCGCCCTTCGATTATGTAACTGGCTAGCGTAAACGGCGCTCCTCCGAACGTGATAAGCGGAACGCTCAGCTCGCGGCGCAGGATGCGGATCGTCTCCAGAACGTGAGGCAGATCACCTTCGACATCGATCGGACGAAGCTTATCGACTTCCGCGGCCGTGCGCACGGGATTATGAATGACCGGCCCTACGTCCTTTACGATGTCGAAATCGATTCCTATCGAAGCGACGGGATTCATGATATCGGAATATAGGATGGCGGCGTCGACGCCGAGCTTCTTCACCGGCATGATCGTCACTTCGGCGGCAAGCTCGGGCTGTCGGCATATTTCAAGCAAGGAATAATTCTCTTTGATTTTGCGATAATCGGGGTCGTACCTTCCGGCTTGGCGCATGTACCATACCGGAACCCGGTCGACGGGCTCACCTCGGCACGCGCTCAAGAATCGGTCGTTCATTCTATTCGGTCCCCTTCTAGTCTTGGAATGGGTTACATTGACTTCATTATGCCCCTTTTGGGAGGAGGTCACAACCTTTCACTTCGAAGTTACTTTGACAAAAGTATGACAAAGCCCGCCCTTCCTCGGCAAAATGGACTATACTATACTGGTCGATGTTTTTATCTTACCAGTAAGAGAAGGTGCCTGCATGCAACGTTGGAAAATCAACCTCTCGGTCTTATGGCTAGGCTGCTTCCTCGTCTCCGCCGGGATGACGATGATCACGCCGTTCCTCTCTCTGTACCTTCAGGAAGACCTCGGAGTCGAAGGAGAACATAATATCGCCTTGTGGGCGGGGCTGATCTTCGCTTCGAACTTCATTACCTCGTTCTTCTTTCAACCTCTGTGGGGCAAGCTGTCCGACCGCTACGGGCGGAAAATGATGCTGCTGCGCTCCGGCTTCGGAATGTCCATCGTCATGGTGTTGATGGGGTTCGCGGCGGCGCCTTGGCAGCTGCTTCTTCTCCGGATGCTCAACGGCGTCATCTCCGGCTATATCCCGGCGGCCGTATCGCTCGTCTCCGCGTCGACGCCCAAGGAGCGGATGGGCTTCGCTCTCGGAACGGTTCAATCCGGATCGATCGCCGGGACGATTCTCGGGCCCCTGCTGGGTGGCTTGATGGCGGACCACTTCGGATACCGGCCTATTTTCTACATAACGGGCGGCTTGCTGTTCCTGGCTTCCACGCTTTCCTGGATCATGGTGAAGGAGAAGTTCGACAAGAAAGCCGCGGCGCTAAGCGCCAAAACGAGCATGCTCGGCAATCTGAAGAAGCTGATGCGGATTCCGCAGCTGCCGGCGCTGTTCTCCGTCACGTTCCTGATCCAATTCGCGATGCTGAGCCCGATGGCGCTCATTCCGCTGTTCGTCGCCAGGCTGCACGGCACGAGCGAGGATCTCGCCTTCTGGTCCGGCTTCGTCAGCGCGGCGACGGGACTGTCGAACATGATCGCCGCGCCCCTGCTCGGCAAGCTGAGCGACCGGATCGGATCCTTCCGGATCCTGGTCATCTGCCTGCTCGGGGCCGGAATCATGTTCGTTCCCCAAGCGTTCGCGAGCTCGGTGCCGGAGCTGCTCGTCTACCGGTTCCTGCTCGGCTGCTTCATCGGTGGACTGACGCCGACCGTCAACTCGCTGATCCGGCGCTATACGCCCGACAGCAGCGTCAGCCAGGCGTTCGGCTTCAACAGCAGCTCCTTGGCGCTCGGGAACATGATCGGCCCGATCACCGGCGGCGCCTTGTCCGGCCTGATCGGAATCGAAGGCATCTTTATCGTCTCGGCCGCAAGCCTGCTGCTCACCTCGCTCTGGACCTATCGCTCCCTCCGGCGCGCGGGAATGGGGGCGGAGGGCAGAACAGGCTGAAGGGTGCGCGATACCGTACCCGTGCCGGCGAAATCAGCTTAAAAACGGCCCGAAAAAGAAAGTGCACCCATTCCCGGCCTCTATCCTTACCGAAGAGGGCGAATGGGTGCACTTCCGTTATTTTATGAACCTTTTGACGTCAATACTCTCTTGCCTCCCGCCTAGTCGACGAACCGTATCCGCGACTTGCTGCTGCTCCCGAACGATGCTTGCGAGCATCGGCGCGGTTCCGTATGCTTTGCGTTCGAACGCGCTCAGCCAGCTTGCATGCAAGATGCCAGTCTCTTGGTACAGCAGTTCGGCCGCGTCATGGTACTGCTCGTTCAGCCAGTCGTCATAGGCGCCGATCGCATCCAACGCTTGCCCGAAGAGCTCCTCTCTCCCCTCCATGCTCTCCGGCGTCGCGATATAGATGTCGCGAATCGCCGGGGACAGCTCGCCGGTCGCGATGATCCGGACGCCTAGCGGCTCCGTTCGGCTCAGTTCCGGCTCTCCGATCGCCCAAGCATCGGCTTTGCGCCCTTCGACGGACCGGAACGTATCGGCGGGAGCCAGTTCGACCGGCTTCAAGTCAGCAGCCGACAGCCCCGCCGAATCGAGAGCCTCCAGCAGCAGCAAATGCTCGTTGGAAGCGTTCGCGTAAGCCACTCGCTTGCCCTTCAAATCCGCCGCCGCATAGATGGAGGAATCGAGAGGAACGACGATCGCGTAAGCGGACGGATTGGCCGGTTCTGCCGCCAAATACACGAGCGGAGCCTCCTCCCGATGCAGGAACGCGGGTACGGCATCGCCGACGGAGCCGATATCGACGCGCCCTTCCTCGATCGCCCGAAACAACGAGGCGTCGTCGTCGAAGCGAAGCCATTCCACGGCAACCGCTTGAGGCAGCGCCGCGAGCCGGGCTTCGAGATCCCCTCTCTTCTGCAAGCCGATCAACGCGCTGCTGCCGCCGTAGCCGACCTTCAGCTTGCCGGGCTCGACCGGCTGCCGGAACGCTCGTTCCTCCTTGCCGTCCTGGCTTCCGCAGCCGGCCAACAGCAAAGCGAGCAGCAGGGCTATGGCCAACCGAACGGCCGGACCGAACCGAACGCCAGACTTCCTCATCCCTCGCCGCGCCTCCGCTTACCCATTGTTGGACAGCCCCTTTTTCCACCGGGTCATTCTCGATTCGATCAGAGCCAGCACATAGTTCAGAAGCAGGCCGAGGACGGCGAGCAGCAATATCCCCGCATACATGTCCGGAATCTGGAAAATCTCTTGCGAGTTCAGAATGTAGAATCCGAGCCCTTCCGAGGAACCGATCATCTCCGCGGCGACGAGAGCCGTTATGCAGTAAGCTCCTCCCAACCGGATTCCGGTAAAGATGCTCGGGGCGGCCGCCGGCAGGACGACGCGCAGGAACAGGAAGAGCTGGGAACCTCCCATCGACTTCGCGGAATCGATCAACAGCTTCTCGACATGCTTGACTCCGCTCACGGTGTTAAGCAAAATCGGCCAAAACGACGCCCAGAAGATGATCGCGGTCTTGGAGGATTCTCCGATGCCGAGGAACAGGATGAACACCGGGAACAAGGCGAACGCCGACACTTGCCGAGCCAGTTGAAGCAGCGGATCGAGAAGCGTCTCGAAGCGCTTGAACCAGCCTAGAAGAAGGCCGAGAACCGTTCCGGACGCTATCGCTAGAAGAAGGCCGCTTAAGGATCGCCGCAAGCTTGCCGACACGTGAGTCCATAGCTCTCCGTTCGACACAAGATCGCCGATGGCGAGCACGACTTGCGAGGGAGGGCTCAAATAGGCGGAATTGACGATGCCCAGCCGAGGCAGCAGCTCCCAGACGACGAAAAAAAGAACGATGGCCAGGCTTCGGTCGACCGTTTTACGGGACCATGCGAGGGTCCGTCTCATGCCGATTGCCCCGCGAATTCATTGAACTCGTTCGTATATACGTCCTTGACCGTCACCTTGCCTTGGGGAATCTTGTCGTACTCCTCGAGGATGTCGATGTAGTACTGGATCGGCTCCTCGGTCACGACGAGATTCTCTACGTAGGCAAAGCGATCGATGTACTTCACGTCCATGCCCAACCGCTTCGCGATGATCTCCTTCGCTTCCTCCGGATTCTCGTTGACCCAGTTCGCGGTCTTCGCGATCGCCGAGACGAAGTCCTTCACCGCTTCCGGGTGCTCGCGGGCGAATTTGCCGTTGACGCTGTAAGGCGCCATGCCGCCGAGTCCGCCGTCCAGATCGTAGTCGCTCCACAGCTTGACGAGCTTGTCGTTGTGCTCGGCCTTGCCCGAGAAGGGCGCATGGATAATGGCGAGGTCGATGCCGCCCTGCTCCAGCGTCTGCTCCTGCTTGTCGTCCGGAACGACGAGGAATTTAATCTTGTCGATATCGACGCCTTGCTCCTTGAACCACTTCTTCGAGACGAACTCGGCGCAAGCTCCGAAGCTGTTGAAGCCGATCGTCTTGCCTTCCAGGTCCTTGGGAGTCTTGATGCTGCCGTCGTTGCGCACGAAATACTTCATATGCGGGGCATCCTCCAGCGTCTTGCCGCCCGCGGAAACGACTTTAATGTCGGCGCCGCTGGCGATCGCCGAAATGACGAGAGGAACCATCCGGGAGCCGAAGTCGATGTCTCCCGTTCCGACGAGCGGAATGATCTGGGGTGCGGCTACTTTGCCGACGTATTTCGGCTTCGTGCTCATTCCCTCGAAATAACCTAGCTCGTCGGCCAAGTAGACGAGATCGAAGCCGGGGTTGTCGGGATACTTGAATTCGACGACGCCGGCCTCCCCGCTTGCTTCGCCCTTCGCTCCTTGTTCGGACGCCGTTCCCCCGTTGCCGGAGCTTCCGCAGCCGGCCAGCGCTAAGGCAAGCGTAAGAGCGGCGGCAGCCTTCGGGAGCCTCCCGGACCGCATATTCTCGAGAATCTTCATTCGTTCATCTCTCCTCGCAACGTTAATTTGCCTTCAGGCGATTTGATTGCGGCGCTTCAGAGCCAGCGTCAAAGCGATCACTCCCGCTCCCAGGGCGGCGAGCGAAATATAGAAAACCGGAGAGCCCAGCAAGCTGCCATCGCCGCTTGCGGTATTGGCGCTTGCGGTATTGGCGCCTACGGAAGCCGAGGACGCTTGATGTCCGGCCGCCGCAGCGTGGGAATCGGCTTCCCCCGCGCCCGGCTGCACTTTCGTCACGGAAGCCGGCGTCTCCGACTCGGCTCCTCCGGCCCACTCCACTGCGGAACCGTCCGCGTACGTCTGAACGGCGCTCCACTCGAGCCGTTCGGCGTCTTCGGCCACCTTCCCCTGAAGCTTGAATTCGCCGAATTCGCCGTCCGACAGTCCCGCTCCGTCCGCCGTCCATACGATCGACGTCTTCTTCCCTTCCGCGTCGGTGCCGAACTCGTAGCTCCAGCCGGCCAGCGGCTGCACGCGGCTGATCGCGACCCCCTCGGGGAACAGCAGCTCCACCCGGATCGTCGCCGATTCCTTCTCGGTCGGCACCCGAACGGTAAACACTTCATAACTCCCTTGCTTCGTCTCCGCGGGTAGGACCGTCACATGCGCCGATGCCGTTCCGGCGAAGGCCAAGAGCAAGGCGAAGAGGACAAACGCCCCCGAATAAATTCTCGACAAATGAATAACCTCCCTATTTGGGGTTCTCGCTGTAAAAGGCGGTGGCCGTGACGTACTCGTTCGACTTCGCGCCGAGGACCCGGACCTCCAGCTTCCACTTGCCCGGCAGCGATAAGTACCGTCCTTCTGCGCTGTATTGGTAGTCGTATAGGCTGAGCGGGCTGCCGTTCGTTCTCACGAGGGCAAGAGGCACATCGATCGGGGCGACGTCCGGCCGGTCGATCGGTTGCAGCCGAAGCGTAACGCGTCTAGGCTGCGTCTTCGAGCCGTCGGCTTCGCTGCCTCCTCCTATCGAAACGTTGAATTGATTGATTTCGCCCGCTTGGTTCGGGGTAATGATCGCGGCGACGTGAAGTCCCTTGACGTTCTCGTGCCAGAAAAGAGGACCGGTCGCCGCGAGCGGATTCAGATAAGTAAACACCGCGGTGATCCCGAGAATGACGAGCAGCAGTCCGATATCGCAAGCCAGCCATCCCGGGCTCCCCGACGGCCTGCGCTTGCGGATCCTCCTTCGCAGACCCGCTCCGGCGGCGAGGACGAGCATGACCGCGAAGCTTTTGGCGACCATCAGCCTGCCCCACTGCGTATCGAGGAGACGGCCGAATCCGTCCGTATACAGCGCGGCGGCGGACAAGCCGCTCGCGGCGAGAAGAAGTACCGCCAGGAATGCCGCATTCGACAACCGCGACGCTTCGGAACCGTATTGCCCGATCAGCCGTTTCGTTCCTAAACCGGCGAATGCGAGCAACGCGCCCGCCCACAGGCTGGCGGCAGCCAGATGCAGCACGTCGAGCAAATAAGTGACCCAAGGAACCGAGTAGCCCATCGCGTGCCCGTTTAAGCCTTTGGCCGCGAACAGAAGCAGCACCCAAGCCGCGTCCGCCGTCCGCCATCTGCCGACGATCGGCAATCCGGCAACCGCCGCCGGGATCGCGATGGCATACGAGAGTCCGATCGAAGTGTCGAGCAGCAGGGGAAGCTCGGAAGCTTCCAAGCTGTCGCTTAACCGGACGTAGTCGTTCCATGCGAGCAGCAGCAGCGCGGCCAGGTTAAAGCCGAGCAGAATTTTCCGCACGAGGATGTAACGACGTCGGTTCGCCGCGACGAGCGGAGCCGCGTACACTCGCAAGCCGACCCATCCGGTTGCCGACAGCAAGCCGAGATAGTATAAGCCGCGAACGATCCAGTAGGGAGCGTTCCTGCCGAGGTCGTGCTCTTCATGAAGGCGGGAAGCCGAGGCGTAGCCCATGTTGGCCTCCGTCTGCAGGCCGAGCGTAAACACGTAGGACGCCCGCACGGGATGGCCGTCGGCCGAGAGCAGCCGGTAGGTGACCGTGTAGCTGCCATCCTCCAGCGGCGGAAGGGCAAGACGGATGACTCGGCGGCCCGGATCCAATTCCGCTTCGTTGCGAGTGACGGGCAGTCCCTTCCGGTCGTAAACCCGGATGGCGTAGCCCTTGTTCTCCAGACGCTCGTTGAACGCCAGCTCGATCTCGCCCGGCGCGGTCGACACCCGGCTGTCCGGGGCGGGAGAAGCGGACGTCAGCGTGGAATGCGCGGAGCCGGTTCCCCCGGGCAAGAGCAGCCAAACGACGGCCGTTAGCGCCAACGCGGCAGCCAGGCGAGCCAGCCGACGGCGAGCGGATACGCTCATACCGTCCGGCGCGCCGCCTTCTCGAGAAGAGGCCGCTTGTCGTAGTCGACGTACTGTGCGGCATAGGTGCGCACCGGATCGCCCGCGTAGAACCTCTCGTAAAGCTCGTGCCTGGCCCCCAGGCGGCTGCCTACCAGATCCCAGCTTAGCTTGAGCAGCTTAACCCTCTCCTCCGCGTCCCGGTCCGCGCCTCGGTAGACGTTCCGGAGACGAGCGCCGAGCGGACCGTTCAGCTCCGCAAGGGTCGAAGGCACCTGCAGCATGCCCGCTCCGGAAAGCTGCTGCAGGATCTCGATCGCCCTCGGATAATACCGGTTGCCTAGGTTTTTGGCGGCGATTATCGGCTGCAGCGCAGGCTCCCACACGCCTAACGGGTGCGGTGTCGCCCCGTGCTCGGCAGACAGGAGAAGCGCTTTGATCGATTCCCATTGGAAAATAAGCTCGGCAAGCTTCTCCTGCACGTGAGCGAACTTCGCGATTCCGATCGATTCGGCCATCTCTACGCCGACGGCCGCCGTAAATTCGAGCTTGCTTGCCAGCCGGACGATATTCTCGTGCAGGCTGAGCGCGCTCGCCATCCGGTCCGAACGGACGGTCCAGATGGCCGCCGGATCGTCCTTGATAAACACCCTCTCCCACGGAATGAGAGCGTCATCGAACACGAGCACGGCATCCATCTCGTCGAAGCGGGAGCTAAGCGGATGATCCTCCTCGCGCTCGGAGGCGAACGACTCCCGGCAGATCAAGTGCAATCCCGGATAAGAAGCCGGTATGGCGAACATGACGGCGTACCGCCGCTCGTCGTCCGTTTTCTTGCCGTGAGGGGAGACGACGATCTCGTCCATGTAAGGAGCGCCGGTCCCGATCATCTTGGCGCCCCGGACGATAACGCCTTCTTCCGTCTCGCGCACGATCCGCAAGGCCGTATGCAAATCCCCCAGCTCATGGGCCAGCTTGGAACGATCGATCTGCGGATCGTGGCCGGCGGCGGTCACCAGCAGATCGCGGTCGCGGACATGCTCGTAATAGGCGGCGATTTTCCCCGGAAAATACGGCTGCTCCCGTTGGATCGAATTCCGCGCGATGTACCACCCCGTGAGCTGGGAACGATAGAATCCGGCTACCCGGCTCATGACGCCGAAGGTGGCGTCCGACCATCTCTTAAGCCCTCGGCTGCGACGGAACAGGTCCTCCTTCGATTCCGGAACGAGGTAAGCGATGTTAGCCTTCGCCCCGGATTCCGTCCGGTAGGTTAATTCCGCCTCCGTCTCCGGATCGTCCTGCAGATCCAAGAGGGACGTAACGGATCGGACCGTGCCGCGAAAAGCGGGATGGCTGCGAATGTCGGGGACGATGCCCCCGTCAAGCCACACCCGGCGGCCGTCGTTCAGCCGTTCGTAATAATTAGCGCCTGACGTCATCGGTTGTCTCGTCCTCCCTCCGGTCAGCCATGGCTTGCCGCTTTGTCCGGCAGCAGCTCGGCGATCGCTCCCGCATGGGCCTGCTTCGGGAAGCCCGATCCGTGCTCGGTCTCGCTCGCCGAAATGGCGCTCCGCTGGCCCAACTGCTGAGATTTATCCACTTCGTCCTTCAGGATCGCCCACGCCTGCTGGCGAAGCTTGACGAACCGCTCCGAATTGCGGATATCCGCCGAACGCGGCCGCTCGAGCGGGATGTCGATCAGTTCCTTGACCTTGCCCGGCCGGGCCGTCATGACGGCGACGCGGTCCGCCAGGAAGATCGCTTCGTCCAGGCTGTGCGTGATGAACACGATCGTCTTCTTCTGCGAATCCCAAATGCGGAGCAGCTCGGATTGCAAGATTTCCCTCGTCTGCGCGTCCAGCGCCGCGAACGGTTCATCCATGAGCAGGACGTCCGGATCGTACGCAAGCGAGCGGGCGATCGCCACCCTCTGCTTCATCCCGCCGGACAACTCGTGCGGATAGCGATTCTCGAAGCTCTGGAGACCGACAAGCCGGATATACTCCCGCGCTATCCTCTTTCTCTCCTTGGAGCGGACTCCGCGTATTTGCAGCCCGACCTCGACGTTCTGCAGGACCGTGCGCCACGGAAACAGCGCGTAACCTTGGAACACGACGCCGTGCTTCTTGTTGACGCCATGGACAGGCTTGCCGTCGACGGCGATCTCGCCGGACGATTGCTTGGCTAGACCGGCCAACAGGTTCAGGAAGGTCGACTTGCCGCAGCCGCTCGGACCGAGAATGGCGAGAAACTCTCCTTCCTTGACCTCCAGGTCGAAGCCGTCCAGCACGCGGATCGGTTCTTTTTTCCCCGTCTCGTTCTTGGACTGGAATGTCATTTCGACTTGCTTAGCCGTTATTTTGACGGTCATCGCCGCACCTCCGATTCGTGGGTTCCATCCCGGGCAAGCGGAGACAAGCTCCGCCAGAACTCGGCGTACCGGCTTCTCAACAGCCGAACGGGATAATTCCGATACAGCTCCTGCGACAGCGCCAGCGAATCGCCTAAGGCGTGCTGCTCGTGCAGCGCCCTTCGCGCCGCAGCGCCGCTTCCGGCTAGCTGCCACGCCAGCTGCGCCAACGTCGGCTTGCCGGCAGCGGCGGCCGGGACGCTCGGATCCGCCAGGAACGCGCCTGCTCCGATCCTCTGAAGCGTCAGAACCGACTTGCCGTAATAATCGCCTCCCGCCTTCAGCGCCGCTTGCAGCGGAACGGGCGCCGGCAGCAGCACGCCCTCCGGGCCGGCCTCGGCCCCGAGCTCTGCGGCGTGCAGAAGCGCTCTCAGCGTCTCTATTCGCTGGATAAGCTCGCCTAGCTCCCCTTGAATGTGAAGCTCCCGGCCTAGGCCGGTCTGCTCCGCGAGCGCGAAGGCGGTGCCGCCGATCAGCTCCAGAGCCGCAAGCTGCCGGGACGCCCATTGGTAATCGGCGAGAGACTTGACGAGCGGATGGTTCAGCAGCCGGTTCAGGGCTTCCGTATCCCCCTCGAACAACAGCCTTTCCCGCGGAACCTTTACGTCGTCGTATTGCGCTTGAACGAGAGAAAACGATCCTTGAGGGACTTGAACGTTAGAGGAGTTATGATCGTTTGGAGCTTGTGGATCGTTTGGAGCGTTTGGATCGTTTGGATCGATTTGAACGTTTGAAGCGTTTGGATCGATTTGCGCGCCTTCGGCTCGGGCTTCCCCGCTTCCGGCGGGAAGCAGCCGAAGCCCTTCCGTCGCCGTCGACACGAGAACCGCGGCTGCCGGTTCCTTCGGGTCGTTCCCGCGAACGAATACGAGCAGCTCATCCGCGAACGCCGCTTCCTCGCCGAACGTTTGCGTTCCGCTAAGCCTGACGCCTCCCTCCGGAGCGAACCGCAAGACAGGCTGGCCGTTGCCATGACCGGCGAGCGGGTGGAAGGACGTCGTGATCAGCGCCCGCCGTTGTTCGCTTAGCCGATAGAGCCGTTGCAAGGAGCGGTCTCCGTTCGCTGCGATTGGGATTCCGGACGCGTGCAGGTGCCGTTCGTGCGCCTGCCAGCCGGCAAAAAGAGCATGCGCGTAATCGGCCCAGCCGGCCGCGAAGACGGAAGCTCCGTCCTCCAGCTCGTGCAAACCCGATCTCTTCCGCCTCAACTCCTCCGCCGTGCGGGGCAGAAGGTACGCTTGCTCGCGGAGCGGGCGATTGACATTAAGACCATGATCCCGTCCTAGCTCCCCTCGCCGTTCACCTTCCCCGGCCTTCGGATCCGGCCGCGGCGCCTTCGGATCTTGAATGATTGGCAACCTTTCATTCCCCCTTGACGATTCGGTTTAATTCCCTGATGTTCTCCGCATCTCCATGATCATTAAATAAGAAGCATCCTTCGCCGCGCCCGGAGAGCGCCCTCGTCCCCAGCCGACATGCTCCCGGTAGCTGCCAAGCAGCCCGGCTTGCGCCAGCTCCCGCTCCCCCGGCGTCTCGACCGGATGATCGTGGGGGGAGACGTAAAGGGCATCGACGGGACAGTACAGCTCGCACATGAAGCAGGTTTGGCAATCCTCCTGCCTGGCGATAACGGGCAAGCCCTCGGGCGACTCGTCGAAGACGCGGGTCGGGCAAACTTGGATGCATCGGCTGCAGGAGACGCATCGCTCGCGGCTGACCAGCTGGATCATCCCGCTTGCACCTCCCCCGCCGCTTGGCGAGCGGCGGATTCCGGCTTCACCCAGACTTCCTCCAAGCCTCCGGAGAGCAGCCGATAATGTTGGGCCGAATCCGTATCGGGATAATCAAGGCGCTTATGCATGCCGCGCGTCTCCTTCCGGGCCAACGCGGAGGCATACATCCATCGTGCCGTGGAGGCCATTGCTTGAACCTCCCTCAGCTTGACGGCATCGGCCGCCGAGTCAGCCAAGCCGCCGCGCGCTTCGAGCCATATTCGGTCCAATCGGGCAAGCGATTGCTTGAGCCCGGACTCCGTTCGGAACAGGTTGATCTCGAACGGTTCGACCTGCCGCTTCACGCCGGCGGCCAAGTCGCGAACGTCGCCATGGCTCACCGGAACGCTGGCCGATTCACCCGTCGGGCGAAGTCCCGATAACTCGCGTTTCCCGCTCAAGCGTCCCAATCCGAACGAATAGCCGGCCGCGGCTTCGCCCGACCAGGAGCCGGAAGACATCGCCCAAGCCGCGTTGTGGCTCCCTCCGCCCGTGAAGCCCCCGCAGATGAACTGGCGGGACGCCGCATCCCCTGCCGCATACAAGCCAGGTACGGCCGTCGCGCACGATTCGTCGATCAGATGAATGCCTCCCGTCCCTCGCACGGTACCCTCCAGACGAAGAGTGATCGGGAATTTCTGCGTGAACGGGTCGATGCCAAGCCGGTCGAACGACAAGAAGAAGTTCGGCTGAGCGAGCCTCATCCAGCGCCTCATCTCCTCCGTCGTCCGATCCAGGCAGGCATACACCGGCTGCGTCTGCAGCGTACGCGCGATGACGGAGCGCCCCCGCTGCGATCCGGCTCCTTCGATAAGAGTTCCGTCCCCGCGATAGAAGCTCGCCCACGTATAGAAAGCTGTCTTCGTAATCGTCGAGAAGGTCGGGCTTATCGCGTAGGCGTTCGAGAACTCCATGCCGGACAGGCACGCCCCCGCCTCCGCCGCGAATAAGTAGCCGTCGCCCGTAAGCACGTTGCAGCCGAGGGCGCTGCTCAGGAACGCGCACCCTCCGGAAGCGATCACGACGGCGCCCGCCTTGACGAGCCAAGGCTCTCCCGTTCGCAATTGCATGCCCCGGGCTCCGCCGACGCCGTAGCTGTCGGTCAGCAGCTCCTGAGCCGGGCAATGATCCCAGACGAGCACGCCCGCTTGCTTGACCCGCCGGCGCATCAGCTTCATGTATTCCGGCCCTTGCAGGCTGCGACGGTACGGCCGGCCATCCTCGTCGAGCGGAAAAGGATAGCCGGCAAGCGCCAGCTCGTTCATGTTCGCATAAGTTCGGTCCAGCACCCTGGCCATCCAGCCTCTATCCGCGAGGTAGCCTCCGAGCGCTTCACGGCTTCCCATCGCCTCTTCGCGCTCGCGGACTGTCGGCTCGACGTACCAGACCCCGGTTCCCGAAGGCGCCGTCGCCCCGCTCGTGCCGCAGTATCCCTTGTCTACCAGGACCACGCTCGCCCCTTTGGCGGCGGCCGCCAGAGCGGCCCACGTTCCCGCGGGTCCCCCGCCGATCACGAGAACGTCCGCCGACGCTTCCAGCGCCGGTCGGTTAGCGACTTTTCCCATGTGGCCTCCTCCTGTCATCGGTTCGTATAATGCAAAGAGGCCTCGTTCCCCCTTTCGGGGTGTTCAAGGCCTCCGGCTGTCCGGACGGTATCGGTATTTATTCGAGGCGAACCGGAGAGCGCCGCCGGGTGGGGCGGACGGGAGAGCCCGAGATGTTCGCGCAGGGTCTTGCCTTCGTACTCGGCGCGGAATAATCCCCGGCGCTGCAGCTCCGGAACGACCAGCTCTACGAAATCCTCCAGTCCTCCGGGCAAATACGGAGGCATCACGTTAAAGCCGTCGGCCGCTCCGCCGACGAACCATTCCTCCAGCTGGTCGGCGATTTGCACGGGCGTGCCGAGAATCTCGCGATGGCCTCGCGCGCCCGCTATGCGTTGATAGAGCTGACGGATCGTCAGATTGTCCCTTTCCGCCAAATCCTTGATCAGCTGGAATCGGCTCTTGCCGCCGTTGACCTGCGCGAGCTCCGGCAAATCCGGAAGCGGACCGTCAACCGGATAAGTAGACAGATCGAAGCTGATCAGGTTGGAAAGCAAACTTACCCCGGCTTCCGCCGGGATGAGACGCTCCAGGCTGGCTTTCTTCTCCGCCGCTTCCTCCTCGGTCCTGCCGATGATCGGGAATACCCCCGGCATGATGAGCAGATCCTCCGGAGCTCTCCCGTGCTTGGAGAGTCTCCCCTTGACGTCGGCATAGAAGCGTCGGGCTTCTTCGAGCGTCTGCCAGGCGGTAAAAATCACTTCGGCGGAGCTTGCCGCAAGCTCCTTGCCCGGCTCGGAAGCCCCCGCTTGAACGATGACCGGATAGCCCTGAACGGGACGGGCAACGTTGAGCGGGCCGCGTACCGAGAACCATTCGCCTTGGTGGTTAAGCGTGTGCAGCTTGCCGCGGTCGGCGAATATCGCATTGTCCTTGTCATAGACGAATGCATCGTCCTCCCAGCTGTCCCACAATCCCTTCGCGACTTGAATAAACTCCCGGGCCCGTTCGTACCGAAGCGAATGCAGGAGATGTTCGTCCCTGCCGAAGTTGTACGCCTCGGCCGAGTGGTTGGAAGTGACGACGTTCCAGGCGGCGCGCCCGTCGCTCAGATGATCGAGCGAAGCGAACTTGCGCGCGACGTGGAACGGCTCGTTGTACGTCGTCGACACCGTGGCGACAAGGCCGACATGCTCGGTAACCGCGGACAAGGCGGATAGCAGCGTAATCGGTTCGGGCCGCACCGCCACCGTCTGCGCGACCGCCTCCGGGAACGCCTCGGATACCGCGTACCCGTCGGCCAGGAACAGAAGATCGAATTTGCCTCGCTCCGCGATCTGCGCCAATCGCTTGTAGAACCGAAACTTCAGCACTTCGGAAGCTTCCGAATCCGGATACCGCCAAGCCGCGACGTGATGGCCGGGAGTCATGAGGAACGCGCCGAGCTTCAATTGTTTGGGCTTGCTCGAATTAACCGTATGTACCCCTCCTTTGATTGCAGCAGGAATTCCGGAACGCCAAAAAACCGGAAAACGTCTACTCGTCTAAAGTAGAGTCTCCGGTTGTCCGGTATCCCACTAATTCCTACTGGTTTAATTTGTTATGATGGTATCACGGATAATTCCTAACGTCAACGATTCCTTTGACCCAAAAATCCGCCTTCTTTCACCATGGCCAAGGCCAAACCGTCATAGGACGGGAGGTGGGCCGACGTCAGCCGCGGGTCCGTCGCGATAATCCGGTTGAACTCGCGGATGGCGACCACTGCGGGGCCTTGCTTGCTCGGGTTCAGCGTTCGCCCGCGGAGCAAGGTGTTGTCCGCCGCGATAACGGCTCGCGGGTTCGCAAGGCGGATCGCATACTCCAGGTAGACCGGGTAATTCTCCTTGTCCGCGTCGATGAAGAAGAAGTCGAACCTGCGCCCTTCCGCCTCCAGCTTGGCGAGGCTGTCCGCCGCCGCTCCGACGATCGTCTCGCTGCGGTCCCCGAAGCCTGCCGCCGCCAGGTTCGCGGAAGCCAGCTTGGCGAAGTCCGGCTTCAATTCGAGCGACGTCAGCCGCCCTTCCCCTTCCGGCAGGCCGCGAGCCAAGCACACGCCGCTATAGCCGCCAAGCGCTCCGATCTCCAGAAGGCTGCGGGCGCCCGTCGCTCCGACGAGCAGCGTCAGCAGCCTCCCGTAGCCGGGCTCGACGGAGATCTCCGGCATATCATGGTCTCGAATCGTCCGTTCGATCTTCGCCAGTTCGGCGTCTTGCTCGTATAACGAATCGAAATAGGCCTCCGGCGTCATCCCGGACAGGGCTTCTTCGTTCATGCCTCGCTCATCCTCCCTAAGCGCTGCGGCAAGCGCAGCCTCTCTCATCCCTCCATTGTAGCCGATTTGAGCCGTTGAAATCATCTATGCCCCCTCAAAGGTTAATAGTCCCAAATGCCCGCGCGGGTTTGAAAAGCAAGCCTTATTCGATATATACTTATTGAAGTTTTGTTTACGATTCGTTAACAAATGCCCTTATTCGAGCTCGTCTCGGGTTCGGGTCGAAAGGAAGCGTATTCCCATGATGACAATGCTGCAGACCGCGGCTCGCAGGGGCGTTCGGCTGTCCTGGGAAGGCATCCGCTTATGGCCTTACTGGGGAGCGATGCTGCTGATCGCGTCCATGGCCTATAAATTGAATTGGCTCGACCGCCAATTCGACGTCGGAGCGATGAACCACTGGAAGCGGACCGTCAACGTGGGCGCCATGGTGATCGCGACGTTCTGGACCGTGTGGCTCGGCCGGCGGGCACGCGCGGTTGCGCTCGCGCTTCTCGATCTAGTCCTTTCTTTTATTATGTTCGCGGATTTGATCTACTTCCGAACGTTCAAAGACTTTATCTCGATTCCCGTTCTGACGCAGGCCGGACAAGTCGGAGAGCTCGGAGACAGCATCAAGGATCTCGTCGAGCCGGGCGACTGGATCCTGTTCGCCGATCTGCCGGTAGCCATCCTGCTGACCGTGCTTGTGTTCTGGCTCGTTCGCCGCAGGAAGCGGCAGGGGTTCTCCTACGGGAGGGAGGAACGGCAGCCGCTGCTCAAGCGGAAGTCGCTGTGGGCCCGCCTCGCGCTCGGCGTCGTCCTTCTCATGGCGGGGATCTATATGATCGCGAATCCGGTCAACGAACAGAAGAACGGCTGGGCGCGCGGACTGTTCGTCGGCAACTGGTGGAACATTCCCATATACAACGTGACCGGTCTGTTCGGCTTCCATGGGTACGATGCCTATCGGTACGCGAAGGAGCACTGGATCGGAAGCGGACCGAGCGAAGCCGAGCTCGCGGAGACGACCGAATGGTTCGCCGACCGGGCGGAGCTCCGGAAGACGGCGGAGACCGAGCCGCTGTTCGGGGCTTATAAGGGGAAAAACGTTCTCGTCATCCAAGCGGAGGCGTTCCAATCGTTCGTGCTTAACCAATCCGTAGACGGAGCCGAGATCACGCCGAATCTGAACAAGCTGATCGGCCAAAGCCTTTACTATCCGAACTTTTATCATATGACGGCGCAGGGCCGTACGTCGGACGCGGATTTCCTGACGAGCTGCTCGCTGCATCCGATGACCTCGGGTTCGGTCTTCAGCCGGTTCGCGGACCATGAGTGGAACTGCCTGCCTCAGATCCTGAACGGGGAAGGCTACGACACGACGGTCCACCACGCTTACGACGGAAGCTTCTGGAATCGGACGAATATGTACCGAAGCATGGAGTACGGACAATTCTATACGATCAACGACTACGAGAACGACGAGCCGCTCGGCTGGTCGCTCGGAGACAAGTCGTTCTTCCGCCAGACGATCGATCAGATCAAGGCAAGAGGCCAAGAGCCGTTCTATTCTATGGCCATTACGATCTCCGGCCATCATCCGTTCAACATCAGCTCCTCCGCCGTCGACTTCGATGCCGGGGAATTCCAAGGCACGACGTTCGGAGATTATCTGGAGGATATGCATTACGTCGACGAGGCCGTAGGCGAGCTGGTCGAGAGATTAAAGGAAGAAGGCCTGTGGGACGACACGATTCTGATGTTCTACGGGGACCATGACAACTCTCTTTACGACATGGACGTCTACGAGAAGTTCTATGGCCGGACGCTGACGGATCAGGAGAAAGACGCCATCGTGCGCAAGGTGCCGTTCTTCATCCACTTCCCTAACGATGAGAACGCGGGCGTGAGCGAGAAGGCGGTCGGCCAGATCGATACCGCGCCGACGATCCTGCAATTGCTCGGAATCAAGGCCGAAGGCAACCCGCTCATGGGAGTCAGCATGGTCTCCTCCGCCGAGAGCCAGGTCGTGTTCCGCAACGGCGGCTTCGCCACGAGCAGCCTCTACTACATTCCATCCGGCGACGGAGTGACGGAGAACGGATCGTGCTATACGATGCCGGACGGAGCGAAGGCCGATATCTCCCTCTGCAAGCCGGGAGCCGAATCGGCGAAGCAGGAGCTCCGGGTGTCCGACCTCGTCGTCGAGCACGACCTGGTTCCGAAGCTTCGCGAATTAAACCGGGACGGGAATTATCAAGAGGAGAACGAATAATCGGCATTTCGGAACGCGGCGTCGCAGCCTTCCCGCTTCGACGCCGCTTCTCTTTTGCGAATGACGCCTCTCTCCGCGCCAATCTACATAATCCGATTTTTTGCGGGACAAAAGTTAATGAGACTTTTAGGTCAAATGCATAAATTTGTATTTTAATCTCGCTTAAAGTCGAAGATAATAGTCTCTGAGCAGCTAAACCATTGAAGGAAGAAAGAGGGACGTCATGTTATTCAATTCTTACCCATTCATCTTCATGTTCCTGCCCGTCACTCTGATCGTGTATTTCGTGCTGAACCGCCTTCGCTGGACGATCGCGGCCAAAACCTCGCTGACCCTGGCATCCTTGTTTTTCTACGGGTACTGGGATCCCGAATATTTGCCGCTCATGCTCGGTTCCATCGTATTCAACTATCTCATCGGCTGGTGGCTGGCGAGATGGTCCGACCGAAGCGTCGGCAAACGCCGCGCGGTGCTGATTTTCGGCCTTGTCGTGGACCTCGGGCTTCTCGGCTATTATAAGTACGCGAACTTCTTCCTGGAGAATCTCGGCGAGCTGACCGGGAATACGTATTCGACGCTCCAGATCATTCTGCCGCTCGGCATCAGCTTCTTCACCTTCACGCAGATCGCGTTCCTCGTCGACGCGTACAAGGGCAAGGCGAAGGAGTTCAATTTTATCAGCTATACGCTGTTCGTCACCTTCTTCCCGCACTTGATCGCGGGACCGATCCTGCATCACGGCGAGATGATGCCGCAGTTCGACCGCAAGCGCAACAAGGTATGGAACTGGCCGAACGTCGCCAAGGGCGTTTACATCTTCTGCATCGGCTTGTTCAAGAAGGTCGTCATCGCGGACACGTTCGCCCTTTACGCGAACGACGGCTTCGCCAAAGCGTCCACCTTCGCGGATTCCTGGGTGGCCTCGCTGTCCTATACGTTCCAGCTATACTTCGACTTCAGCGGCTACACGGACATGGCGATCGGCATCGCCCTGCTGTTCAACATCCGGCTGCCGCAGAACTTCAACTCGCCGTATAAGGCCGTCAGCATCACCGACTTCTGGAGACGCTGGCACATGACGCTGAGCCGCTGGCTGCGCGATTACATCTACATCCCGCTCGGCGGCAACCGCCGGGGCTTCTCCATCGCGAACCGCAACCTGATCATTACGTTCCTGCTCGGGGGCTTGTGGCACGGAGCCGGCTGGACCTTTATCATCTGGGGAGCGATGCACGGCGTCGGACAAGCCATTCAGCGCGTGTGGACGCGCCGAGGCAAGCCCCTCCCGACATGGCTGGCTTGGTTCATCACGTTCATGTTCATCAACGCGACTTGGGTATTTTTCCGGGCGGAAGACTTCCATCAGGCCTTGCGCATTCTGAAAGGCATGATCGGCTTGAACGGTTTCGGCTTCGATCAAATCGCGAACCTCAAAACTCCTATCGTGCTTATCGTTCTCTTCCTGCCGTTCGTGCTTATGCTCAAGAACTCCTCGGAGAAGGAAGCCACGATGCGGCCAAGCCTCAAGACCGCGCTATGGATCGCCGTGCTGTTCGTCATCTCCCTGCTCTATTTGAACCGGATCAGTACGTTCCTGTACTTCAACTTCTAGAAAGGCGGTCCTGTACCCATGACTACAATCGAACAATCCGCTCCCCGTGCAGGCCGCGGCAAGTCCCTGAAGCGACGTTCCCGGCGCATGGTAGGCTGGTTCCTGCTGTTCGCTTTGCTTGCGGCCGGCGCGGTCGTCTCCTTGACGGTGATCCTCGATCCGCTTCAGTTCTACCATAAGGTCACTTTGTACACGGCGCGCTTCTCGACCGAAGAGCGCTACCAGAACCCGGGCCTCGCCAAGAACTGGGATTACGACACGATCATCATCGGCACGTCCATGACCGAGAACTTCCTGCCGTCGGTAGTCGGCAAGGAGCTCGGAGGTACCGTGATGAAGCTGTCCATCGAAGGCTCCACCGCGGACGAGCACAACAAGATGGCCAAAGTCGCCCTTCGCACCGGCAAGGTGAAGAAGGTTCTCTGGGGGCTCGACTACTTCTCCCTGAAGGCGAATTCGTACGACAACAGCTCCAAGTTCCCGGCCTACATGTACGACGACAAGCTGTGGAACGACTATCCTTACCTGTTCAACTATTCGGTATTCGAGCAGTTCATTACGAGCATCAAGGCGAAAATGGACGGCTACGGGCAGCAGAATCTCGAGTACATGTACAACTGGAACCGCTCGGTCACGTTCGGCAAGGACCGGGTGGCCAAAAATTACGCGACGGCCAACGAGGGCGAAGCCTACTTCGGAATTAACGAAGAAAGCCTGGACGTCGTGAAGAAAAGCTTCAACGATAATATCCTGTCGCTCGTGAAGGAGAACCCGGACGTTGAGTTCTACATCTATTACCCTCCTTACAGCGTTCTGAGACAGGTTGTTTGGTACAACACGAACCCCGCCCGCTTCGAAAATCAAGTGGAGATGCGCAAGTGGATGTACGAGCAGTTCTCCCAGTATCCGAACGTCAAGCTGTACGACTTCCAGGCCGCGGGCGAGTGGACGTACGACCTCGACCTGTACAAGGATCTGTCTCACCACAAGCAGGACGTCAATACGTGGATCGCCGAAGCGATCGGCCGCGACGATCCCGCGTACCGCGTCACGGACGCCAACATCGACGAGCTGAACGACCGGATCGAGAGAGACGCCGAGACCGCCATCCTGAACAAGAACAACGACGTCGTGAACGTTAGCGTCACCTTGGACGGGGAGTCGCTGGTCTTCACGAACCGAGTGCTCGCCGAGGGAGAGAACGGCAACGAGCTGTTCGTTCCCGCCAAGCAGGCGGCAGCGGCCGTAGGCGCCGAGCTGAGCTGGGATCAGCCGACCAAAACGTTGGCGCTGCGCAAGGACGGCCAGGAGCTGCGCATGATCGTCGATTCCGCGGTCGCTACCGTAAACGGCGGCGAGAAGGTCGACATGGCCTTCGCGCCGAAGCTGGTCGGAGGCACCGCTCTCGTACCGGTAGGCTTCGTCTTCGAGCAGATGGGCTGGAAGGTGGCCGTCACTCAAGCGGATGAGAAGACGACAGAGATTGCGATTACGAAAATCGAGTAGGAGGCTACCCATTAGCTGAGTAGCCGACCTCTCACACCACCGTACGTACCGTTCGGTATACGGCGGTTCAACCGTTTAAGTGCAATTTGCGAAGATGCTCGTACCGAGCAGGGAAGTCATAATACCCTGCCTGTGCGAGCTTTTCGTTTGTTACAGAGCGATTCAGCACTGCGCTTCCGGCGATACGCCAGTAACCCAGCCTTGTATTTCCCCATTGGTAAGCCTGCCAGTCCGGTATCCCCAGCTTGCGCAGGTTTCCTACCCTCGTTCGCGGCTTCTTCCATTGCTTCCAGATGTACATGCGCATCCGCCTTCGGAGCCATTCATTCCAATCCTGCAGAATTCGTTTCATGTCGGCTACGTAGAAATGACCCAGCCATCCTCGAATGTAGACCTTTACTTCCTCCATCACTTGCCTAGCGTTTCTGCCTTGACTCCGGCTCGTCAGCTCTTTTAGCTTCTTCTTTGCTTTGGCGAGAGATTGCGGATGGGTGCGAATGTATACGCCTTTCCCGTTCTTTCCCAGCGCATAGCCGAGAAATTTAAAGTGCTTCCGTGCAACCACGCTGACGACCTTGCTTTTCTGCGTGTTCAGCTTGAGCCTTAGCTTGCCCTCTAAGTACTTCCGGCAGGATTCTAGAAGTCTCATTGCTGCCCGTTTGCTTTTCGCCAGCACGACGATGTCGTCTGCATAGCGGATGACGATTACACCTCGGCTTTCCATCTCCTGATCGAATTCGTTCAGATAGATATTGGCCAGTAGCGGTGACAGCGGACCGCCTTGCGGCGACCCTTCTTCTATCTCTCGTCGCACCCCGTTCTCCATGACCCCGCTTTTCAGGTATTTCTTAATCAAGTCTGTGACGCGCTTGTCTTGGATTTGTTTACGGAGCAGGCTCATCAATAGCTCGTGATTCAGCGTGTCAAAGTACTTCGAGAGGTCGATCTCTACTGCATGGCTGTATCCCTGTTCCGCGTAGGTCTTCACTTTCCGAATCGCTTGCTGCGCGCTCCGCTTCGGACGGTAGCCATAGCTGCCGTCTGAGAAGAGCGGTTCAAACAAGGGTTGCAGTTGCTGGGCGATGGCTTGTTGGATGACGCGATCTATGACTGTGGGGATGCCAAGCTTCCGCACGCCGCTTCCATCTGGTTTGGGAATCTCCTTGCGCCGCACTGGGCTTGGTTTGTATTTGCCATCCCGAATGCTTTGCAGGAGTTCGTCTCTGTGATCTCGCAGCCACGGCAATGTCGCCTCGACCGTCATTCCGTCGATACCTGGCGCTCCATGGTTGCTTTTGACCTGCTTGTAGGCCCTATTCAGGTTGTCTCTGTTTAGTATCCTTTCCAGCAGGTCGTCTGCACCGTCTCTTTCTCTACTCTCCCGAGCTCCGGCACTCCGCGCTCCCGCATACTCTTCGTGTTCCACACTATCCCTTTGAGGGCAGCCCTTTCGGTATTCTGCTTTCAATGCACCGGTTCTCCTTCCTGTAGGTACTCCAGACTTACGATTGTTCAGCCCTTCCGCTCACTGTTTTTTTTCCTCCGGTGCGCGTACTATGGCGTCTGCTGACTTCTCACAGCAAGCTTTACTCCATCTCTCGGATTTTTTTTCCTACTCGACGTCTGTGAGACCTCCCCGGGTAAGAGCGATAACTTTCCCCTCATCCATCTGCCACATTTACATGATGGGATTCGGGCAGTATTGGACTTTGCTTTGTTCAGCAAGCTCGTCCGTCCCATCATGCCTTATATGTGATTTCTGTACGTCAGACCGAGGGTTTGCCTCTGGCTTCCTTCAGATTCCGCCTCGCGACGGACACCCTTGCCTTTAGCTAACAGTTCCTACTGCCAAGCCTGTAGCGGACTTTCACCGCCTAGTTATCGCCCATGCCGGGCGCACTGATAAAAAAACGGCGTCAGGGAAATCCTGACGCCGTTTTTTTGTTTCGGGAGAGCGTTGCCCGGCTGAGGTGAGGGATAGTTCCCTTCCCTGCAGACCCGCTTGCCGCTTGCCGCTAGCCTTTTTATATTGCTTGCACTGATATTCCTGCTTGCTGCTTGCTGCTTCCTGCCTCCTGCTTGCTGCTTGCTTTACTTGGGCTTCTAGCCCCTTTCGCATCCGCACGATATACATGAATTTTCATGTATATTTCGGAATTTTTACCGATTCTGCGGTCAAGTCCATTATTGTGTG
>NZ_JACJVQ010000016.1 GCF_014212135.1 Cohnella thailandensis | reverse complement strand
CAAACTACCTTCTTCTCACATTCGCCAGTCCCCCGCGCTCATGTAGGTAGTCTAGTTACCTTCTTCCCAAGAATTGTTTTTTCGAAACTAACTCGTATGCCATTTTTCTTCCTGATTGCGAAACAATAGGAGTTAATAGTCCTTTATTCGCCAAAGAGTCCATATATTGTAGAGCTGTCCGTCTGTTAATTTGAAGCTTTAATGCTACTAATTTTGCTGTCAGCTTAAGTTCATCCGCGGTCATCGCGTAATGAAGAATTGCCCGCTCATAAACATTCAGCTCCACTTGTTCTACGCCAACGGCTCGTCCCCATCTTGCCATAGCCATTAGGATCGTCTGCTGGCACCTGGCCGTCTTCTCGTTGAGCCCGTCATACGAGAAGCGAAGCAGCTTCCACTCGTCGATCAACAGCAAGTTCTGGCGCTCCTCGTTATCGTCGAATTTCCATCGGCTGATTTCACGCCAGTGAGGGCCAAAGCCATCTACCTCCAGAAGCAAACCAAACGTTCGCGAAGGTAGATAAGCGTAATCGGCGAACCGGGTTCCGCCACGTAAGTCGATTATTTCGTATTCCGGGTGCAGATGCTTTAGGCTACCCATGGCGAGCCACCATACGTAGGCGAGAATTTTCTCCGCTATTCCGTGCTCCTCTTGAAGTCGCCTCTTCCTTTCCCCGCGGCTCGATTTGATCGCCTCCGCCATCATCTGCCGATACTCCCTCTCGAAAGCTGGGTCGAATTTAAAATCCCTATCGTCCAAACGACGCTCCTTAACCCTTCTTGCCTCCATCGTCATCCCTCCGGAAAATGAAATAAGCCGCCCACCCCGGACTATCTCCGGAACGAGCGGCCTGTGCTTCAGGACCTTAATAAATTTACAATACCTGACAACAAACAAAATAGCAATAGCCGGAATCTAATCGGGACTCAAGTGGTCCACGCTGACTCTAGTTTTATCTTCAGCCCCCCCCTCAAGCCCTTCGATACCGCTGAGGAGAGCTGCCCGTGATCCTTCGAAACAGCGAGTGGAAAAACTTCATGTCCGAATACCCGACTTCGTTGGCCGTCTGCTGGACCGTCTTGTCCGTCGTTCTCAGCAGCTGGCAGCACTTCTGGATGCGCACGTTCTGCAAGTATTGATTAAACGTCTGGCCGGTCAGCCTCTTGAACTGATTCTGGAAGTGCCCGGCGCTCATATACACTTGATCGGCGACGTCTTTGAGCGTGACCCGGTCGCCATAATGAAGCTCGATATAGCGGAGAGCCTCCGCTAGCTTCTCCGCCGACAGCGTCTCGTTGACCAACGCCGGGAACGAGTCCGAAGCCGATTTCCCCTGGCGAAGCCGCTCCTCTTCCAGCGTTCTGCCGAGCAGCAGCAGCGACTGGACAAGCAGCGCCTTCACCATCGTCCGGAAGCCCGCCGACCGCTCCGTATATTCGCGGTAAGCTTGCGTAAACAACGCGAGGAAGCGGTCCTGCCGATCTGCGCACCGGTACCAGCCTCCGTCGGGCAGCCCTTGCTTCCGCAGCAGATCGGCGATGCCCGTCTGCTCCGTCAGCCATTCGGGAGGGATATCGAGCGCGGACGGATCGAATATGAAGTTCAACACGACGAGAGGGGACGTCTTGTCGGTCGAGCCCGGACGGAATACATGCGAGGTGCCGACGGGCAGCAGGAACAGATCGCCTTTGGCCACCTCCAGCAGCTGGTCTTCGACGTAGTGGAAGCCTCTTCCCTCCGCGACCAAGCTCAGCTCGACGAAGTCGTGCCGATGCATGCCCGTCGCGAACGCCTCCGTTTCCCGGTTAAGGAAGATTCGGTAATCCTCCTCGAAGAATCGCTCTCCCCGCAGCAGCTCCGCCATGTCCAATTCCTCCCCGAATGCGAATTCGCATGATTCTCCCGAGCCCCTCGACGCCCTCTTCCCAGCCGTTTCGGGCGACTCTGTTAAGTACTCTAAAGCGAAGCCCCGCCTTTGTACATGGAAGATCTCTACCTCCGTTTTTGTATAATGTCTACCTTTCCCCAAAATCTAAATCCTCCTATGGTATTCTAAGAGTAACAGCGAGAGCGTTCGCGCGTCCTTTAGGAAAGGGTGGCCATCGAGATGCGGCGACTGGGAATCCGAAGCCGGCTATTTTTCTCCATCACGCTAGTCGTCTCATTCGTCATCGCCGCGCTTAGCGTCTTCTTCTACGACAAGCTCTCTAGCATTCTGTGGGAGCGGTCGCTAGAGTCGTCCCGGCAAATGCTGCAGCGGGTGGACGCCTCCTTGACGCAGGCGCTGCGCGATCTGGATCGCATCTCGGCCCAGGTCATCTACAACCCGGACTTCCAGAATCGGTTTCAGGAAGCATTCGTCGAACCGGAGTCTTTCGAAGCCCTGGATCGCAAAAAATCGTTCGAAACGACGCTCTCCACGCTGAACGGCCCCTCCTTCATCGCCGAGCAGATCAACGTCTTCAACCTGGAAGGCGATATGATCTCCTATGGCCTGAAGATCGATCCCTATCCCGACCTTAAAGATCGCATCCTTGAAACGGATTGGGTTCGCCCGACGGAAGCGAAGGGGGGAGACAAGATCCTGAATCCTCCCCACCGCGACACGTGGTTCAAATCCGGGGAACTCGTTTTTTCCCTGTCCCGATTGTTCCCTTACGCCTCCTCGGACTCTCCCCAATTCGTCGAAGTGCAGCAGCGATACGACAAGCTGGAAGAAATCGTCGGAGACGCGCTGTCGCAAACCCATAACGAGCTGTACATCTTCGACGATCAAGGACGACTGTTCTACCCGGCTGCGGAGAAGGCGGGCAGCCTCCCCTTCGATTGGGCGGATATCCCGAACCTCTCGCCCGGCGTTTTCCACAGCATGACCGAGAAAAAGAACGGCCAGAGCTACGTGCTCGGCTGGCTTCGCTCCGCCCCGTTCGGCATGACGATCGTCGCCGCGCAGCCCCGTCATGTGCTGTTGAGCCCCGTCAAAGACTTGCGCAACGTCGTGCTCACCGTAACGATCGCGGCGGGGTTATTCGCCCTTCTCGTCGCATACGCCGTCGCCTCGACGATCGCCTCCCCGCTTCGGCTCATCCTGCGCGATATGAAACGCTGGGACCTGGAGCAATTCCATCTGAAGAACAACCGGTCGCGCGCCTATTCCAAAGCCTCGTTCGAAATCCGCGAGCTGCATGACGGCTTCGTCTCCATGAAGCAGCGCCTGCACCACTCGATCGAGCAGCGGATCGAAGCCGAACGACGGGAGAGTCTTGCGAATCTTCAAGCCCTGCGCAGGCAGCTTCAGCCTCACTTCGTCTATAATACTTTGTCCTCGATCGGGATCCTCGCCGAGAACGAAGGAGCGCCCATGGCGGCGGACATGACTTTCCGGATGATGAGAATGATGGAGTACATTAGCCGCCAGGAAGACGATACGACACGACTCGCCGAAGAGCTGAGCTTCACGGAAAATTACCTGGAGCTGATGAAGCTCCGGTACCAAGAGAACTTCCGCTACGAAGTGAAGACCGACGACTCGCTGCTCGGCGTCTCCTTCCCGAAGTTCGTGCTTCAGCCCCTCGTGGAAAATTCGTTCGCCCACGGCTTCAAGGAGGTCTACCCTCCCTGGGTCGTCCGCATCGACTGCGTGCCTCTCTCCTATGGCGTCTGGACGCTGCGGATCGCCGACAACGGAAGCGGCTTCTCCCCCGAAGCGCTGGACCGCGTCCGCTCTTTCGCGGAGGAGCTGAAGGCCGGCCGACCGGACGGGCTCGAGCGGCTCGCGGCGAGAGGCTTCGGCGGACTCGGCATCGAGAACGCGATGACCCGCCTCCACCTGTTCTACGGAGGCGACGTCGCCTTCTCCGTCCGCAATCTGGAAGAAGGCATGGAGCTTCTGATCACCATCGGCAAGGAGGGCTAACGGATGTTCCGCATCCTGATCGCAGAAGACGAACCGTTGCTGCTGAAGAGCATCGCGGATAAAATCCGGCAACTGGATCCCGACTTCAAGATCGTCGGGGAATACGAGAACGGCGAATACGCCGTTCTCGAGCTGGATCTGCTTAGACCGCACGTTGTCCTGACCGACATCTACATGCCCGTCATGGATGGGCTGTCGCTTATTCGCCACGTCCGGGAACGGTCGCCGGCCACGATCTGCGCCATCCTGACCGGATATCGAGACTTCGAGTACGCACGCCAGGCCATCCAATTGGGCGTCTCCGACCTGCTTCTCAAGCCTCCGACAGCCGACATTCTGGGTCCGTTCCTCGCGGAGACGAAGCGGCGGCTGTCCCGCAACCAGACACTGGTCGAAGCGGAGCTGCTTCAGCAATGGATGCTGCGCAAGGAGGAAGGAGGCGGCTCGGAGGAGATTCGCCGGCTCGCGCAGGAATATTTCTATCATTCTCGCTACTTGGTTCTGTATGCCCGCGTCGCGGGTTCCCCGGAATCCCAGGCGAAGATTCCCAGCTTGCTTCCGGTGCTCGAGGACGGCGAACGGCAATACGCGCTGCCTCCGATCGGCGCGTATGAAGGAGCTTCGGTCATCGGCGTCCACAACCTGACGGAAGCCCGGCTTGAAAAGCTTCTCGAGTATGCCCGGTCCGAGCTGCAGGCTTCCGCCGCCTGCGTAACGGCCGTCGCCGCGGCGAAGCTGCAGGACGATCTGCATCCGGCTCTCGAGCTGCTTCGCCGCGCTTCGCGCGCGGGCTTTCCTCTGGAGGGCAAGCGTGTCCGTTCGTTCCGCGGCCCGCATGATCGCCCTTACGACATTCCTCCGCTTCCGCTTCCGGGAAGCCTGGAACAGGAGCTGGCGGCTCTATGGGTAAAGAAGCGCAAATCCGACTTCGTCCGCAAGCTCGAAGGGCTGCTGCTGACGGAGGCTTGGTCGAACGCGACGCGGGCGCAATGGCAGCAAACGCTCACCTTCCTGACGAACTCGCTGCTGCTTCACGAAGAAGCCTCCTCTCCGAAGGCGCCGACCGCCAGGTGGCATCATGAGCTGGAGGATGCCGTTTGGCGGCCGACGAACCGCGACGGCATCATCGAGGGCATTCGGGAGTTCTTCGACACTTTCTTCGACGAGATGGAGCAGGAGGCCGAAGCCTCATGGACGGAAGAACTGAAGCTGTACTTGGAGAACCGCTACATGGAGAACATCACCCTGGCCGAGCTGGCGGAGCGCTTCGGCCTTAACCCCTCGTACCTCGGCCGGGTCTACAAGCGCAAATACGGCCAGAGTCCGATCGACAACCTGATCCAAATCCGCATCGACCGCGCGAAGAAGCTCATCCTCGAACGGCCGCGCCTGCTGTTCAGGGAGATTGCCGAGATGGTGGGCTGCGCGGACCCTTTTTACTTCAGCAAGCTATTTAAGCAGTGGACCGGTCTGACTCCCCGGGAGTTCAAGAAGAACGGCGGATACTGAGCGATTATGCCCTATAAACTGCTTCGGATCGGCCTATAACCGCCTCTTGGCCGCTTCTTATAATACGGGATGTAAGACGATATCGAGCACATGCGGGGGGAACGATATGACAACGAATTGGAAGCGCTTATCTGGCTTGACGGCAGTCGCTTTATTGACCGGGTCGCTGGCCGCTTGCGGAGGAGGGAACGATACGAACTCCGGCTCCGCCGGGACCTCGTCATCGCCAGCCTCTTCGGAGGCGGATGCATCCTCTTCTCCGTCGGCTTCGGCCTCTGCGAACAAGGAGCCCGTCAAGCTGACGTTCGCGACAGTAGCGAACGGAGACTCCGAGTCGCAGGCGTTCAAGGAGATTTTCGCCAATTACGAGCAAGCGACGGGCAACAAGGTCGACCTACAGATTTTGCCGGACGTCAACCAGTACGAGAACATCATCAAGACGCGGTTTGCCACGCAGGACGCGCCGGACATCTTCTACTTCTTCGCCGGACCGAACGAATACGTCACGATGCAGGCGGAGAAGAACCTCGTCGAGATGACGGGCTCCGCCTATGTCGATAACCTCACGTCCGCGGTTCGCGACTTCTACACGGTCGACGGGAAAATATACGGCATTCCGTGGGGCTCGTACAACGCGATGGGCGTGCTCTACAACAAGAAGACGTACGAGCAGCAAGGGCTGTCCATCCCGACCAACTACGGCGAGCTGCTGAGCAACGCCGAGAAGCTGAAGCAAGCGGGCGTCACGCCGTTTTACGAAGCGGTCAAGACCGGCTGGCCAACGCAGATTTATCCGCTGTCCGCGTTCCAGTCGTTCGTCATGCCGACGATCGGCGGCGAGGAAGGCGTGCAGAAGCTGGTGTCGAACACGCTGGGCTTCGCCGAGATCCCGGAGATGAAGAAAGTGTTCGAGCGCCAATTCGAGTTGAAGACCAAAGGCTACTACAACAAGGACCTGCTAGCGGGCACGTACGAGAATCAGCAGGAGGCGCTCGCGAACGGAACGGTGGCGATGGCGTTCCAAGCGGACTGGATGCTGCCGGAGATCTCGAAGCGGTTCGGGGACAAGGTGAACGACATCGGGTTTTTCCCGCTGCCGTCGGAGCGGGACGCGGGCGTTGTCTCGCTTTACCCGCCGAAGCAGATCTTCGTGACGAAGACGTCGCCGCGCGTCGAAGCCGCGAAACAGCTGGCCGAGTTCATGACGCAGCCGGATTCGCTCGCCGTGTGGTACAAATACAATCCGGGCATTCCGGTCTACAACGGCGTCGACGCTTCCCTGTTCGCCGGCCAACAGGACATCTATAAGTACATCGAGGAAGGCAAGGGCATCATCCAAATCCAGCTTCGCCTTCCGGCGGGCATCATCGACTTCGACAAGATCACGCAGGAGCTGGTCGGCAAGGGCGACGCCCAGAAGGCGGTCGAGCAGATGGACAAGAACTACAAGCAGGACGGCAAGAACAAGAAGATTGCAGGCTTCTAATCGGCCGTGAACCCGCCCCCGGGGCAACCCGGAAGTCGGGCTCACGGGGGAGCGGCCGCCCCCTTCTCTCAGGCCTGCCAAGGCCATAACAAACCATGAGGTACGAAACCATGAAACGACACGTTCGTTACCCGCTCTACTTCATCGCCCCGGCGTTCGCCGTCTACTTCGCGCTGTTCGTCTTCCCCGCGCTGTCCGGCTTCGCTTACAGCTTCACGGACTGGAGCGCCTACAGCGAGGAAACGAAGTGGATCGGCCTCGACAACTACCGGCAGCTCTTCTCCGAAGGCGTGCTGGGCCTCGCGATCAAGAACACGCTGCTCTACGCGCTCGTCGTAACGATTTTCGTCAACCTGTTCGGGCTGATTCTGGCGCTGCTGCTCAACCGGAACAGCCGCTTGGGGAAGTTCTACCGAACATCGTTCTACACGCCGGTCGTCATCGCCCCGCTTATCGTCGGCTACCTTTTCACCGCCATTTATAATCCCGAGCAAGGCATCCTGAACGAAGCGCTGCGCTTCTTCGGACTGGGACGCTTCGCCGTGGATTGGCTGAACGACTCCCGCTACGCGCTGTTCTCGATCATGCTGACGGAGCTTTGGCGCAGCTCGGGCTTCGCGATGGTCATCTACCTGGCCGGCCTCAAGACGATTCCGCAGGACCTGCTGGAGCAGGCAAGCGTGGACGGAGCCGGAGCGTTCCGCAAATTCCGCAACGTCACGTTCCCGCTGCTGGCGCCGTCGTTCACCGTCAACCTCCTTCTGACCGTCATCAACTCCTTGAAGGTGTTCGAGACGGTGCTGGTGCTGACGAACGGCGGGCCGGGCTACGACACCGAGGTGTTCAACACGCTCATCTTCCGGAATTTCTCCCGCGGCAACTGGGGGTACGCGACCGCATCCGGCCTTGTCCTGACCATTATCGTCTCCGTGATCGCGGTTACGTTCCTAAGAATTCTGCGGAAAAGGGAGGTGGAGCTATGAGACTCTCGTCGCTTCGACCGCGTCGCATTGGACGCGAAGCGCTTCTGCTCGCGCTCGTCGCGGTCGTCGTCATTCCGTTCTACATGATCGCCGTCAATTCGTTCAAGGACGTGAACGAAGCCGCCCGGTTCAGGCTTACGCTTCCCTCCGATTGGCGCTTCGACAACTTCAAAGAGGTTTTCTCGGGCGGCAAGATCGTCAAGGGCTACTTCAACAGCGCGCTCATCTCGCTAGGCGCTCTCGTCGTCACCAATCTGTTCGCCTCGCTGGCCTCGTACAGCATTCAGCGGAACAACAACCGGCTGACGAACTTTCTCTACTATTTCTTTATCGTCGGACTCGTCATGCCCGTCTCGCTCGTTCCGACGATCAAGCTCTTGATGGGACTCGGCATCCATAACACGTACCAAGGCATGATCCTGTACTATTCGGCCGTTCTTCTTCCGTTTACGATTTTCCTCATGACCGGGTATATGAAGACCCTTCCGAGAGAGCTGGACGAATCCGGCATCATTGACGGCTGCGGGCCTCTGCGCCTGTTTTTCTCCATCGCGCTGCCGCTCATGCAGCCGGTGATCGTGACCGCGTCGCTCTTGACAATCGTCTCCGTCTGGAACGACTTCATGGGCCCGTTCTATCTGCTGACCGATGGGGATAAGTGGACGGTAACCGTCTCCGTCTACAACTACGTCGGGCGGTACAGCTCGGACTGGAACCTGATCTTCGCCGACATCCTTGTCGTCATTCTGCCCGTGCTGATCCTCTACTTCCTGCTGCAAGAATACATCGTCGAAGGGATGACGGCGGGAGCGATGAAGGGATAACGACCGGTTACCGCAACTTCCCTCGAGAGGAGAGAGAACATTGACACCTACGATAACCCATTACGAGCCTTTGCTTCGAAAATACATTTTGTCCCAGGTCGACACGATCCTGAAGCAGCCGGTTCATTATTTGAAGCATCCGTTCGTCGATCCGGGATCGATCTACGACGGCAACCTGTGGGATTGGGACTCCTTCTGGGCGGTATACGCGTTGTTCAACCTCGCGGACGGCGATGAGGATGCCGATCGGAGAGATCGCTACATTCGCCATGCGAAGGGCAACATTCGCAACTTCCTCGATTACCAGATGGAAGACGGCTACATTCCGATGATGATCGCCACGCTGGACTTGAATTCCGAGCTGCCCGAGCCTTATCTGATTCTCAAGCGGCGCGAGGGCGTCGTGACCAACATGCACAAGCCTTTCTTGTGCCAACAGATCGCGCTGATCGGCGGCTTCGGCGAGGATTATTCCTGGATCGCGGAAGACTTCGCCAAGCTGGAAGTTTACTTCGAATGTTACGATCGGTTCTATTACAACGACAACTGCGGCTTGTACGTCTGGGCCGACGATATTATGATCGGCATGGACAACGATCCCGCGACGTTCGGCCGTCCACGCTACTCCACGGCGAACATGTTCCTGAACGGCTTCATGGTGTCGGAGCTGAACGCGATGGCGACGATCGCCCAGCGGTTGGGCGTGAATAGAGCCTCGCATTACCGCGAGAAGGCTGCCCGGCTCGTCCAAGCGATTAAGGAGGAGGGCTGGGACAACCGGGATAAATTCTTCTACTCGGCGGACGTCGACATCAAGACCAGGCATTTCGATTGGTTCCATCAAGGGCTCGGCGTCTTCTGGAAGACGCTCCCGATCAAGATCCGCGCCTGGACCGGCTTTATCCCTCTCTGGTCCGGGGCGGCGGAGCCGCATCAGGCCGCCTATCTCGCCAACACCCACGCCGCGGACGCTAACACGTTCAACAGCCCTTACGGCATTGCTACTCTGGCGATGGACGAGAAGATGTTCGACTGCCGCGCGACGAACAACCCGTCCAACTGGCTCGGTCCGATCTGGATCGTCTCGAACTACGTCGTCTTCCGCGGGCTGATGAACTATGGTCACCGACAGCAAGCGGAGGAGCTGTGCGAGAAAACCGTCCGGCTGCTCGGAGAAGATCTCGAGCGTACCGGCACGCTGCACGAATACTATGTCCCGCAGACGGGCGAGCCCGTCATGAACGGCGGCTTCCTCAACTGGAACCTGCTCGTTCTGAACATGATCGACGAGCTGAAGGGCAAGCCTCCGATGAGCCGGTTCTGGATTCCGGAATGCTTCTAGCGCCAGTCCACCCCCCATCGATCACAAAGCTGCTCCCCAGGCGCTCTTGCGCACTTGGAGGAGCAGCTTATGTTCGATTATGCGATTACCCGATTTCGCGCGATAGATGTCATCCCGGCACTCCGCGACGCCCTCACTCCGGCAAGCGCGCCCTCAGCTTGAGGAACACCTCATAGCTCCGCCTTGCGCAAGCCGAGATGGCGATCGGGTGGAACCCGTGCACCTCCGCGTACAGCGTGTCGCCCAGAGGCTCGATCCACGCCTTGGGCAGCCCGGATGCGCCCAGCTTCGCTCCCATGACGGAGCCGACGGTCGCCCCGTTGCAGTCGGTGTCCCACCCGCCGTAAACGGCCATCGCGATCGCCTTCTCGAAGTCGTCGCCCGCAAACACGAGCGACGCCGCAACCAGTGCCGCGTTGTTGATCGCGTGCACCGCGTCGTACTGCCCGAACGCGTCCCAGAGGGCGCTCGCCAGCTCGCGCTCGTCCTTCGCGCGCCCGGCGATGTCGACCGCCTCTCGCACAGCCTTCGCCAATCGGCTCGTCGCGGGAATCTCGCTCAGGCCGATCTCGACGATGCGCCCGCTGTCGCGTTCGGCGAACGCCGCGGCGATCATCGCGGCCGCGAACATCTCGCCGTATACGCCGTTCTTGACGTGGGAGAACGAAGCGTCGCGCCAGCCGAGTTCGGCCGCCAGCTCCGGATGCCCGGCAGCCCCGTAAGCGAGTCCGTCCGCCCGAATTTGCGCGCCGATCCATTCGCGGTACGGATTAAGATACATGCGAACGCGCTCCCCGCGAACCGGCCAATCCGCAGTCTTCCCGCCGTTCAGATGCGACGTCTCGCGTGCGAAGTTCATATACGCTTGCGTCTCCGCCGTGCATACCTGGCTGTAAGTCAGATGCCTATGCCACAGCTTGCCGACGTCCCACGAGTCCCAGTCGAGCCCCTTCTCTTCCAACAGCAGAAGGCCAAGCACCGTATAACGGATGTCGTCGTCGCTCTCCGCATAACGAATCGTCTCCCGCACGCTCATCGGCGACCAATCGTTGAGCGCCAGCCCATACTCCGACTCCGCTCGCGAACGCGCGGGCGTATAACCGCGAATCGGCCAAGCGTCCGCGCCGCGGAACCACAGCTCGACATTGGCCCAGCCGGGCCGCCCGTCCTTGCCGTACAGGTAATCCGCGTGCTCCAGCGGCTTCCCGAGCACGCAGCCGGCACAGCGCCCAAGCCAGGCGCCGTAGAACTTATCGAGCCACTCCGGCTCGCTCCAGCCGGCATCCATCCGCCTCGGCCCGTCGGGACGGAGCCGGCGAATGCTCTCGAGATCAGAAGGCTCCTCGAACGGATAATCATCGCGCACGCCCAGCCCAATCAGCTCTTCGTAAACACGCATCAGCCGCTCTTCGTCCTCGTCCGCCTCCGCCAGCTTCTCGTCAAACCCCGCGATATCGCAGCCTTCCTCCATCCGTTGGACAATCTCCAGCCTCACCAGCTCCCGCAAGCGGTCCCATCCAGCCACGCGATCACTCCCCTTCCGCGGGTCGCAGCGCCGCCTGCCGGTCCAACCGCTCCAGCGCGTCGAAGAGGAGCCGGATAAACGCATCCCGGTCCACGTCCAGCAGCACGTGCGCGTTCGGAGCGTCGCCCGGCTTGCGGCGCATGTCCGCCACCGTCATGCCCCGCGTCCGCTCCCCCTTCGTCTCCACCGTCACGCAATAAGCTTTCGACTCGAAGAGCTCGGGCTGCAATAGCCAGGCCACCGCGCACGGATCGTGCAGCGAGCTGCCGTCGAAGCCCAGCTTCCGGCTGTATATCGAGTAGAAGTCCAGCAGTTCCCCGACCATGACGGACACCTTGCCGCGCCGCTTCAATTCCGCGATCTCCTCTTCGTAGATCATGGCCTTGTCGGTGACGTCCAGACCGCTCATCGCGATCGGGATGCCGGATTCGAATACGATGCGCGCCGCCTCCGGGTCGACGTAAATGTTGAACTCCGCCGCGGCGGTGACGTTGCCGTACGCCAGGCCGCCGCCCATGAGCGAGATGCGCTCGATCTTCTCCTTCACATCAGGGTAGGCGGCAAGCAGCATCGCCACGTTGGTCAACGGGCCGATCGGCACGAGAGTTACGGGGCGGTCGCTCGAACGAATCCGCTCGACCATAAACTCGACGGCGCCTTGCCGCACCGGCCTGAACTTGCTCGGGGGCAGAACGGGCCCGTCCATGCCGGATTCTCCGTGCGCTTCCGCGCCCGTCACCAGCTTGCCCAGCAACGGCCCCTTCGCCCCCATGGCGACCGGGATGTCCGCGTCCACGAAGCTGAGCAGCTTCAGGGCGTTGTCGGTTATTTTCTCCAGCACCTGGTTTCCGCCGACGGTCGTAATGCCGAGCACTCGCAGCCGTTCCGGGTTCGCGAGCGCGAGCAATATCGCAATCGCGTCATCGTGCCCCGGATCGCAGTCGATGATGATCGGTCTTGCCAACTCCAATGTCATGTCCGACTCTCCTCATCCTTCGTTCGGCTTTACGGCCGCTTTTTTTCTCTTCCGCGATTCGCCGATCGCATAAACGAGCAGACCGATAACGGTCGCGGCGTATGGGAACGTGGCGATCAGCTCCGACGGAATTTTGAGCACGGTCAACGCGTTCGCGAGCGCGTTGGCGGCTCCGAACAGGAACGACGTCAGCGTTGTGCCGACCGTCGTGCTTCGTCCCATCGATTCCGCGGCTATGGCGATCCAGCCCCTGCCCGCCGTCATGTCCCTCGTAAACAGCGACAAATAGCCCATCGACATGTACGCTCCGCCGAGTCCCGCCAGCAGGCCGCTGAGCAGGAGCGCGGTATATTGGGTTCGGACGACGCTGACGCCGACCGACTGGGCCGCATGCGGATTCTCGCCGACGGAACGAATGCGCAGCCCGAGCGGCGTGCGCTTCATCATGTAGTACACGGCGAATACGGCGGCGATCGACGCGTACGTGAGCACGTTATGCCCCGACAGAATGGGGCCGAGCACGGGAACGTCCTTCAACAGCGGAATGTCGACGTTCGGCAGCACCTTGCTTTGCAGCGAGCTCGAGGCGCCCTTGTCTCCGCTCAGCAGATAGAGGAAGAATACGGTTCCCCCGGACGCAAACATATTGATCGCGATGCCGCCGAGAATGATATGCGTCTTGAATTGCAGCGTAAAGAAGGCCAGAATGCCGGCGATCATAACGCCCGAGAGAACGGCGCACAAGAGACCGACCCATGCGCTGTGCGTATAAGCGCTGGTTACGACGCCTGTCAGCGCCGCGACCAGCATGATGCCCTCCAACCCGATGTTGATGATGCCCGCGCGGTTGGAGATGAGCGCCCCGAGCGCGGCGAACAGAATCGGCGTCGTCACCCGGAGGATGGAGAAGGCGAAATCGGTCGACCAGATCACGCTCCACAAGCTATCCATGCTTCCGCGCCTCCTTCAGCAACATTCGGTTTTTCCAGAACTTCAGGAATTGTTCGGCCGACAGCAGCAGAATGATGATCGCCTGCACGATGGAGATCATCTCCGACGGAACGTCCGACAGCCGGGCCATCAGATCGGCCCCGTTGCGGATATAGGAGAGGAACAGCGCCGCGCCGATGACGGACAACGGGTTATTCTTCGCCAGCATCGCCACGAGCGCCCCGTCCAGACCGTAGCCCGGCAGAGAGACCCAGTTGAAGCGCGTGTACATGCCGAGCACCTCGACCGAGCCGCCCATGCCGGCGATGAACCCGGCGATTAGATGCGTGAGGATAATAACCCTTGCCGTCCGGATGCCCGAGTAGCCCGCGAATGCCCGATTCGCTCCCGTCATCCTGAGCTCGTAGCCCCATTTCGTCTTATAGAGAAAAACATGCGCGGCTACGATCATAACGAGCACGATGATAAGCCCGGCGTGAACGCGCGTACCCGGCCAGATGCGGCTCAAGAGCGCCGTCGGCTCGAATTTGTACGAAGCCGACGAGAACGCCTTCGCGTCCCGCAGCTGGTAGTTCAGGATATACAGGCCGACGCCGAACAGAATGTTGTTGAACATAAGCGAAGTGACGAGTTCGTTGGCATTCCATTTCGCCTTCAGAATGCCCGGAATGGCGGACAGCAGCGCTCCGACGACCGATCCCGCGGCGATCGCGGCGATCGGATGCAGGAAGCCGTTCAGACTCGCGTGGATGGCGATGGCCGCGGCGACGACGCCGGAGAAGTAGAAGATGCCTTCCGCGCCCAGGTTGAACAGGTTCGCGCGGAATAGCAGCGACACCGACAGTCCCGTGAACATGAGCGGAATCGCCATCTCGATCAGGTTGCCGATATGACCCTTCGTCGCAAGCGGCTCCCACAGGAAGATGAGAATCGTCTCCAGCGGACGATCGCTGACGAGCGAGATGATGACGAACGCGATTACAAGAGCAATCAGAATAACCGCCAACGTGCGGAACGGCTCGAAGTACTTGGCTTTCATCGATGGACGGCCCTCCCGATCTGCTCCGGATCCTGCCGGTTGATTCCCAGCATGTACAAGCCGAGCTCCTCCTCGCCGACAGCGGACGGCTCTTCGAAGTAGGCGGTCACTCGGCCCTCGTACAGGACGAGCAATTTGTCGCTAAGCTCCAGAATTTCATTCAAATCCGCGGATACGAGCAGAATGGCGCAGCCCCGGTCGCGAAGCTCGATAAGCTTCCGGTGGATGAACTGGGCGGCGCCGATGTCGACGCCCCTCGTCGGCTGCTCGGCGATAAGCAGATCCGGCTCGGTCGAGCATTCGCGGGCGACGACGACCTTCTGCATATTGCCTCCGGACAGCATGCCTATCGGCTGCTTCGGACCGGAGCACCGGACGTCGAACGCTTCGATGAGCGAGGCCGCGAGCCGTTCGATCTTGCCGCCGTTCATGAACATCCCCCCGCCAAGCTTCCCGGAGGCATATTGCGTAGAGATGAGATTGTCCGCGATGCTCGCCTCGCCCGCCGCCCCCTGCCTCATTCGGTCTTCGGGGATGTACGATACGCCGTGCTTCCGGATGGCGCGAATGTCGGCCCGCAGGATGTCCGCTCCCTTGACGGTGACCGAACCGCCGACCGCAGTCCCGGCCAAACTTCCCGTAAGCGCCTCGACGAGCGGCGTCTGGCCGTTGCCCTCCACGCCGGCGATGCCGACGATCTCCCCGGCCCGGACGGTGAAGCCGACGTCCGACAGCAGCCGACTGCCAGCGCTGCCGGCGAGCGAGAAGCCGCGGACGGCGAGAATGGTCTCGCCCGCCTCTCTCTTCTCCTTGTCGTATTTGAGCACGACGTCGCGGCCGACCATCAGGCGGGAAATTTCTTGTTCCGTAACGTCCGCGGTTCGGAACGCGTCTTCGCTGCGTCCGGCCCGCATGATCGTAATCCGGTCGCAGATCGCCTTCACTTCCTTCAGCTTGTGGGAAATAAAAACGATGGTATGGCCCTGGTCCTTGAGCAGCCTCAGCTCGCGAAACAATTCCTCGGTCTCCTGAGGCGTCAGCACCGCCGTAGGCTCGTCCAGGATTAATATTTTCGCGCCGCGAAGAAGCGCCTTCAGGATCTCGACCTTCTGCTTCATGCCGACGGTCAGATTCTCGACCTTGGCCTTCGGATCGACGGCCAGGTTGTACTTGCGCGACATCTCCTCCGTCATCCGCACGGCTTCGGCGAAGTGGATGCCGAGCCCCTTCTTCGGCTCCATCCCGAGCACCATGTTCTCGGCGACCGTGAACGACGGCACGAGCATGAAGTGCTGATGCACCATTCCGATGCCCCGGTCGATCGCATCCTGCGGAGAAGCCAGCTTCACCTTCTCGCCGCGCAGCAGGATCTCACCTTCGCTCGGCTCTTCCATGCCGAACATCATTTTCATCAGCGTCGACTTGCCGGCTCCGTTCTCGCCCACGATCGCGTGGATTTCTCCTTCCCGCAGCGAGAATCGGACTTTGTAGTTGGCCATGACGCCGTTCGGATACACCTTTGTCACGTCCCGCATTTCAAGCAACGCCCCGCTCATCTCGTTCGCCCTCCCCATTCCCCATAAAGTCTGCTAAAAGTAAAGTTGGATACCCGCCCCGGAAGGAGAAGTATCCAACTTTGGCCGAAATCGGCTCCCCGGCGCCTTAAGGTTTGACGGAGTTGCGGATCTCTTCGACCTTCGACGTCTCCATTGCCGACGCATCGGTCACTGTAATTTCCTTAGCGGCCAGCTTCTTCTTTATGTCCTCGATCTTCGCTTGCAGATCCGCCGGGAAGACGCTCTTGTAGATCTCGTTGTCGGCGAGTCCGACACCGTCCTGCTCGAAGCCCATCCGTTCAAGCGTTCCGTACGGCAGAGTGCCTTCCTGGCCTTTCTTAACCGCGCCGAGAATGGCGGTATCGATCTTCTTGATCGCCGACGTGACGATCAGGTTCGCCTTCTCGCTGTCGCTGTCCTTCATCAGCATGGCCTGGTCCGAATCGACGCCGATCGCGTATTGCTTCTTCTCCTTCGCGGCATCGAACACGCCGAGGCCTGTCCCGCCCGCCACGTTGAAGATGACGTCGACGCCGGAGTTGTATTCGACGAGCGACAGCTCCTTGCCCTTGGCCGGGTCGGAGAAGCTTCCGGCATACGAGACGGCGACCTTGACGTCGGGATCGACGTATTTGGCGCCTTCGATATAACCGACCAGGAAGGTGTTGATGCCCGGAATGTCCATCCCGCCGAGGAAGCCGATCACATTGTCCGGATTGGCTTGCGGCATGCTCGACTTCGTCGTTAGAGCCGCCACCGCGCCCGCCAGGAACGAAACCTCGTTCGTCGCGTACGACATCGCGTACACGTTGTCCGGCACCTCCGGATTTTCCGTGTCGTAGTCGATAAACTTCTTATCCGGATACGCCTCGGCCGCCGCGTTGAAAACTTCCGTAATGTCGGCTCCCCCGGATAGGATGAAGTCCCAATCCTGCGAAGCGATATCGTTGACCGTCGGCTCCCACTTCGTCTTGTCGGTACCCATCTCGATCACCTTCGTCTCCGCGCCGAGCTGCTCCTTCAGCAAATCCATTCCCCGGTTCGCCGCGTCGAAGAACGACTTGTCGCCAAGATTGCCTGGAACGAGCAGAACAACCTTCGTTTTCTTGCCGGATTCGGCAGGGCTCGAAGCTCCGCCCGAATCCGCGCTCTCGCTTGCGTTGCCGCCGCCGTTGCCCCCCGAACAAGCCGATAAAAGCAGAACGACGGCCAACGTTGCCAACAGTAGACCCTTCTTCCTCTTCATCCCGATCACTCCCCCGATGTTATCCCTGCCCAAATGCTTAAGACCCCTTCCGACACGTCAGCTTACCTCACAAAAAGCGTTTTCACATGGCCGGAAGAGTCGCTTTTCATCGCTTCGTCCACGCGTTGAGGCGGAACAAATGGTTTTCGCATCCGGTTGCGGTTTTCGCTTTTTATTGATACGATCATAGCAAATTGATGCGCTCTACATTATCGCGATCTGGCCGTCTTTTTGCACGATCTGGCTAATTTCTTGGAAAACGAGGGTGAGCTTATGGATCGCTTCCTATATATTGTCAGCGCCGATCATGGCAGAAACACTTACATCCCCCCTCACCAACATGAATGCTATGAGCTTGTTTATTACCTCGAAGGTAAAGGGACGACGACGATCGGTCAAATGAGCTATCCGTTCCAGGCGAACACGTTCGCGTTCCTTCCGCCCCGCTGCTTGCATAACGAGAACCATCAGGAAGACGCGAGGATTCTGTTCGTCGGCTTCCAGTGCGCAAGCCCCGAGATGCGGTCCCTAAGCGGCGTCTACGAAGACGACAAGGACCGCACGATCGAGCAGCTCATGCGCCGGATCGAAGCCGAATTCTCGCAGCGGCGCGAGGGATACGCGCATCTGCTGAATTTGATGGCCAGCGAGATCGCTCCGCTTATGCTGCGCATGTTCGGCCGGGGCAAGACGGCGCAGGCTTCCGCCGACCGGGTTCAATACGTCCGCAACTATATGGACGAGCATTACCGCCAGAAGCTGTCGATCGAAGCGCTGGCTCGGATGTCCGGCTACAGTTACGACCGGTTCCGCCATCTGTTCCGGGATCGGTACGGCGACTCTCCGATCCGCTATTTGCTCATGAAGCGGCTCGAGTTCGCCAAGTCGCTGCTGATTCACTCGCGCATGCACATCTCCGAAGTCTCCTCCGAGACGGGGTTCACGAACGACGCACAGTTTTGCAACCTGTTCAAACGGGAGACCGGCATGTCCCCCGGCGCGTACCGCAAAGCCAAGGCCGGCTCCTTCTGAAGAGATTAGGCGGCACCTGAAGACGACAACCCCCGGCGCATCGTTGCGCCGGGGGTTGCTATATTCGCGTTCTCGCGCTTAGACAAACTTCGGAAGCCAATCCCCGTGAGCCTCGATCAAGTCGTCGCACAGGGACACGATGTCGTCGATCGACAGCTCGGCGGCCGTGTGCGGGTCGAGCATCGCGGCGTGATAGATGTGCTCCTTCTTGCCGGTCATCGCGGCTTCGATCGTCAGCAGCTGCGTGTTGATGTTCGTGCGGTTGAGCGCGGCGAGCTGAGGCGGCAAAGCGCCTACGTACGTCGGAGTCACGCCGGACGCGTCCACCAGACATGGCACCTCGACGCACGCCTCGCGCGGCAAGTTCGAAATCAGCCCGCCCGAGTTCATCACGTTGCCGCCGATCTTGAACGGAGTGTTCGTCTCCATCGCGTCGAAAATATACGAGGCGTACTCATGCGAACGCTCATGCGTCAGATCCACGTTGTTCACCATGCTGTCGCGCATCTTCGCCCAGCCTTCGATCTGGTTCACGCAGCGGCGCGGATATTCGTCCAGCGGGATGTTGTACTTCTCGATCAGCTCCGGATATTGGCGCTTGATGAAGTACGGATGATACTCCGCGTTGTGCTCGGACGACTCGGTCACGTAATAGCCGAAGCGGTTCATCAGCTCGTAGCGAACCATATCGTGATGCTTCTCCTTCTGCTTCTCCGCCGCGCGGCGCTTGATCTCCGGATACAGATCCACGCCGTCCTTCTTCACCTCGAGCAGCCATGCCATGTGGTTGATGCCCGCGATCTTCGATTGCACGCCGGTCGCATCCATCCCGAGATCCTTGAACAGATGGGAGACGCACACCTGCACGCTATGGCACAGCCCGACCGTCTTGACCCCGCCATACGTGTTAATGACGTTCGTCAGCACCGCCATCGGGTTCGTGTAATTAAGGAACCAAGCGTCGGGACATACCTCTTGAATGTCGCGGGCGAAGTCCAGCATGACCGGAATCGTGCGAAGATTGCGAAAAATCCCGCCAATCCCCAGAGTGTCCGCGATCGTCTGGCGCAAGCCGTATTTCTTAGGCACTTCGAAGTCGATGACCGTGGACGGCTCGTAGCCACCGACCTGGATGGCGTTCACGACGTACTTGGCCCCGCGCAGCGCCTCCTTGCGGTCCGAATAAGCGACCACCCTGCAACGGCTCCCCGACGTGCCGCGAAGATTATTCAGCATGTTCTCGGAATCCTTCAACCGCACCGGATCGATGTCGAACAGGGCGAGCTCGAACTCCTGAAGCGACGGCGTCAGCATGACGTCTCCCAGTACATTTTTGGCGAAGACGGTGCTTCCGGCTCCGAGGAACGTGATTTTGGACATGGGCAGAGACCTCCTAAAGTGTAGGTAGAATAAAGACTCTCTGCGTTCTATAATAAAGAGGCAACGCTTACAACCATATGGATGAAAAAATGCGATATATGTACTTTTGTCGTTTCTATTCGAGGAGGTCCATCCATGCGCAGAAAACCGGTCTCCATCACCGCCGTCCACCCGTCTCCCCGTCAAGGCGGGCCGCTCTCCGTCCTGTTCTCCGGGCATTCGCAGACCGAGCCGGAGCATCGGATGGGGCCTCAACGGCTGGATTATATCCTCATTCATACGGTCATGGAAGGAACCGGCTGGTTCCGCTGCCGCGACCGCCATTACGACTTAGGGCCGGGCGACAGCTTCGTCATTCTGCCGGGGGAGATGCACAGCTACCAATCGTCCGCCGGCACCCCCTGGCGCTACCGCTGGGTCGCCTTTCGCGGGAGCGAGGCGGAACGATGGCTCGCGGCCGCCGGGATCGACGCGGACCATCCCATTCTGAACGGAGGAGCGGACGTCGCGCTCAAGGCGATGAACGAGATCGAGCGGACGTTCCGCAAGAAGGAATGGACCGCCGACTGGGAAGCCGAGGCGTGGCTGAAGCTCGCTTTCTCCGCCTGGGCGAAGGCCAACCGTCCGGACGGACCGCCCGTCACCGCAAGCAAAAAAAGCATCGCCGCGGCCGAAGCGGACCGGGCCGCCCGCTGGCTTCAAGCCCAGGCGGCCTCCTCCGTCTCGATCGCGCGGATGGCGCAGGAGCTCGGCTACCACCGCACCTACCTGACGAAGCTGTTCCACCAGGAGATCGGCGTGTCGCCGGTTCGTTACCTGCAGCAGCTTCGGATGGACCGAGCCAAGCTCCTGCTGCTTGAGCCGCTCTCCGTCGAAGAAGTCGCCCGCTCGGTCGGGTACGCGGATCCGCTTTACTTTTCCAAGTCGTTCAAGAAGTGGTTCGGCATGACTCCGAGCGAGTATCGGAAGCAATCGTAGACAGCCGCTCCCCATGGAGAAAGCCCGACCGCCTACTTCGGCAGCCGGGCTCCCCGTATCCCATGCTCTGTCCACCCGTCTCTCCCCTACCGGTACGTCACATGGTTCTCCAGCGAATCCGAATTCGGCACCACGTGGTAATAAGTCACGCCCGGAACGAACGGAAGCTCCTTTCCGTCCTTCGTCAGCCGGACGATGTCCCCTTTCGTTCTCTCCCACGTGCACTCGATGACATGTCCTTGCTGGAACAACAACGCTTTGCCGCCGCTGTTCAAATCGATCTCCAGCCGCCCGACGTCGTCGTAAGCCCGATGCTTGGTCGAGAACACGACCAGGTTGGCCGCCTTGAGTTGCTCTCCGTTGTTCAAGTCGATGTGCGGCTCTCCGTTGATCGAACGGGCGTATAGCCCCGTCGCCGCGTCATACGCGTACTCGACCTTGTAGTCCGAGAGCTGGAACTTCACCTCGATCTGCGACGCGGTTGCCGCGGAAGCTGCGTCCGGCTGCGGGCTGAACGTCACGAGCGGCACGTCCGCCGTCTCGTCGAACTTGCGCTTGGCCGCTCCCTCGCGGAGCATCTCGAGCGTCGAATAGAGGTTGTGCGGCGCTTTGCGGGACTTCTCCCGATAGAAATAAGCGCCCGCGTTGTTGATCTCGTCGAGATCGGCTTTGCCGGAATGCTGAAGGAGCGCAAGGGCGTCGTTGCTGGCTCCGGCATGCACGAGAACGCCGCCGTAGCTTTCTCCGATGTCGATCAGGTAGGGGCGAATGCTGCGAATGGGACCGATCGGATCCGTAAAGCTCTTGCTTTGGAAAATAGCCACCAACCGGGTAATGCCGCCTTCTGCAAGCACCTCCCACACCGTATCCGCCTGAGTCAGCCCCGATTGGGGACGCGCCGCCGCGTAGTTGTTGATCATGACCGAAAGCGGCCGCTTCGTCACTTCTTCCACCGACGGCAAGCCGGTCAGAGGAGCGAGAAAGTTGGCAACGGGCGCCTCGGACGCGTCCGGGCCGGCCGAAGCCGAAGCGCTTGGCGAGCTCTCTCCGGATGGATTCGCCTCCGCAGGCTTGTCTGTGCCCCCGCAAGCGGGCAGGACGAGCAGGCTTGCCGCCAATGCCAGAATGATAGGGTAGCGCAGGGTCTTTTTACTAGTCGCGTCCATGTCTCGAATCCTCCGTCAATCGCGTATTGGTCCCGTCTGGTTTCAACCTACTCCCTTATTAAACCATATCCTCTTTCGACTTGTCTTGGCCGACGGGCTCCGAATCGCTCGAACGATGGCAAAAAAACATACAAAATTCCGATAAAGCCGGGCTTGGCGGCCCTTCCGGGATCGCTTATAATTGGAAATGTAAACGATGACAATTCAAAGGCAATGCTACCTTCAAGGTACAACCTCGGCGCGCAGGCAGTTGGCGGGAGGATTGTGCCTTTTTTGCCGTTCTTCTTGTTCGCCGGTTGTCGGAGTCCATCTCAATCAGAGGAGCGAAGAGCATGTTAAAAGAAGCGATCTATCATCGTCCGAAGCAGAACTGGTCTTATGCGTATGACGGCAAAACCGTGCACCTGAGGGTCCGCACCAAGAAGAACGACGTCGATTCCGTCCACGCCATCGTCGGCGACAAGTACGCTTGGAAAGAAACGAAAGACAGCGTGCCGATGCGCCGCTTCGCTTCGGACGACCGGTTCGATTACTGGGAAGCCGCCGTCCGGCCTCCGTACCGCCGCCTGCGTTATGCTTTTCATTTTCGCCAAGGGGCCGACAGCCTCTACCTGAACGAGAAGGAGTTCCGCACGAAAGCGCCGTCCGACTCCGAGAACATGTTCGAATTCCCGTTTATCAATCCCGTAGACGTGTTTACGCCCCCGGCTTGGGTGAAGGACGCCGTGTTCTATCAGATTTTCCCCGAGCGGTTCGCGAACGGCGATCCTTCGATCAGCCCGAAGAACGCCGAGCCCTGGGGCGGCAAGCCGACCCCCAAGAATTTCTTCGGAGGCGACCTGCAGGGAGTCCTCGACCATCTCGACTATATCGAGAAGCTGGGCGTTAACGCGATCTACTTCACCCCGCTGTTCGAAGCGACGACCAACCACAAGTACGACACCCGGGATTATCTGAAGGTGGACCCTCACTTCGGAACGAACGAGAAGCTTAAGGAGCTGGTCGACGCCTGTCACGCGCGCGGCATTCGGGTGCTTCTGGACGCGGTGTTCAACCATGCCGGGAAGACGTTCCCTCCGTTCGTCGACGTTCTCGAGAAGGGAGCGGAGTCTCCCTATGCGAATTGGTTCCACGTGCGGGAGTTCCCGCTGACGATCAAGGACGGCATTCCGACGTACGAGACGTTCGCGTTCGAGCCGATCATGCCCAAGCTGAATACCGAGAACGCGGAGGTGAAAAAGTACTTGCTCGAGGTGGCCCGTTATTGGGTGGAGGAGATCGGCATCGACGGCTGGCGGCTGGACGTGGCGAACGAGGTCGATCATGAATTCTGGCGCGAATTCCGCAAGACGGTCAAATCCGTCAATCCGGACGCCTACATTCTCGGGGAGATCTGGCACGACTCGATGCCTTGGCTTCAGGGCGACCAGTTCGACGCTGTCATGAACTATCCGTTAACGAACGCCGTGCTCGACTTCTTCGCCAAGGGCAAGATCGATGCCGCCGCCTTCGCGAACCGGATCGGCAAGCAGCTCGCCTCCTACCCGCGGCAGGTGAACGAAGCCGCGTTTAATCTTCTTGGCAGCCACGATACCCCTCGCCTGCTCACGCTTTGCAAGGAGGACGGGCACCGGATGCGGCTCTCCGCGTTATTCCAGCTCACGTATCCGGGAACGCCTTGCATCTACTACGGCGACGAGATCGGCATGACCGGGGAAGGCGATCCGGACTGCCGCAAGTGCATGGAATGGGACGAAGAGAAGCAGGACGCCGAGATGCTCGACTTCTACCGGAGCACCCTCGCGCTGCGCGCCAAGCACTCGGCGTTAAGGAGCGTCGACCTTCGCTTCCTTCGGGCGGAGGAAGGCGGCAAGGTGCTCGTCTACGAGCGCCGTTCCGAGGACGGGGACCGTTTGATCGTCGCGATGAACGCCGGCAAGGGCAAAGCGAAGGTCTCGGTGGAAGAGGAAGGCCAGTGGGTGAACGCCTACTCCGGCGAGCCGGTCCGTTCGTCCAAGGGGAAGATCGACGTTCGGCTTCCGGGTTATGGATTCATGGTGCTAAAGCAAGCTTAAACCAGGAGGTATGGCCGACCTTCCCGCTTCGGAACGACGGCCGTTGATCGCGATATTAATCGCTAGGAGCTTTGTAAACAATCTGCCCCAGGCATCGCCTGGGGCAGATTGTTTGAATTTCCACTCGAATCCTTAAAGCTTACGGATTGATAAATTGCATCGCCTGCAGCATCCGCTTCAACAGGACGGCGCTTTGCGCGCGGGACGCATATTCCCCGGGGCCGAACTTCGTTTCGGTCAACCCGAGGATGATGGAGGCTTCGGTCAGCCGCTCCACCGCGGCGTCCGCCCATGGCGCGATGTCCGCCGCGTCGGCGAACGTTCTCGCCATCGCCCCGTTCGCATCCGGCGCATGTCCGGCGTACTCCATCGCCCTGACGATCATGACCGCCATTTGTTCGCGGGTAACGGGAGCCTCCGGCCGGAACGTCCCGTCCCCCAAGCCGTTGATGAGCTGATGTTGTTGAGCGGCCCGAACGGCCCCCGCATACCACGCTCCCGGCGCCACGTCCCGGAAAGTCGTCGAATCGTTTGGTCCATCGTCCAGGCCGAGAGCGCGCACGAGCATGACGGCAAATTCGGCGCGGCTGATGCGATCGTCCGGCACGAATCGGTCTTGCGTTCTTCCTTCGACAAGCAGTTTATTCGCCATCAGGACGATATCCTTTTGTGCCCAATGCCCGTTCAAATCCGCAAACGAACGATCCGATCGGGTGACCGAATAAGCGCCGTTATAAAGCGAACGAATCGTCACCAGGGGGGAGCCGTCGTTCGAGAAGACAGCCGGCGCGAACCGCATCCGCCCGTTTTCGTCGATGCGTACGGCAGTCGCTTGATCCGGATTGGCCGGTTCGGGCAGAGCGGCCGTCAGAGTCGCGTACGTTCGGCCCCAATCGATGCTGCTGCCGTCGTTGGCCTGGAGCGAATACACGACCGGATAAGGGAGCAGCGGCTCTCCCCCCGCTCTTGCGATCGCTCCGTTCCCGGCGTCGCTGACGGAACCCGCAGCCTCTGCTATCCCGAAGGTAACGACCGTTTCCTTCGGAACTCCTTGCAGGACGCGGAGCGGAATGAGCAGGCCGTTTCCGTTAACGCGCCATTCCAGCAGGGCGTCGGGACGAACTTCCAGCGCGTGAAGCAGCGGAGCGGCCGGAAGGTCCATCTTGATCGAGTCTCCGATGTCTTGCGCTTCGATCCGAATGCCGTTCGGCTCGGTTGCCAACGCTTCGGACAATTGCCCCGCCGTCGGGAAAATCCGGGTTATGCGTTTACCGCCGGACGTTTCGTACGATGCGCCCACCCATTTGACCACGCCGTTGATTTTGACGCTCACCTGGTGGATGACCGCAGGCTCGTCGCTGCCTGAGGAGCCGTCGGAGCCATTGGAACCATCAGGAGCCGTGACCGTCACCGTGCGCGTCGCTTCCGCGGCGGCATTGCCGGATGGATCCTCCACGCTGTACCGCAGCTTATACTCGCCCGCTTGGCTTGTATCTACCGTTCCGGTCACGACAATGCGATCGGAGATGTCGCCGTAATAGGCATCGGTCGCTTGCGCTCCGGGATCGGCAAATGTTGCTCCCAGCGGCACGCTCATCGCGGGATCGCCGAGCAGCGTGAGAACGGGAGACTGCGTATCTTGCACATAGACCGTGCGCGTCACGCTTTGCGCCTCATTGCCTGCGGCATCGGAAACGTTATAGGTCAGCGTATACGTGCCGAGTGTCGACGTATCCACCGTTCCGGTCACCATGATCGAAGCGGAAAGATCGCCGTCCTGCGCATCCTGCGCCGTTGCGCCGGGATCGACAAACAGGCTGTTCGCTTCCACCTTCATGGGATTCGATCCATTCAAATAAATCGCCGGTCCGTCTCCGTCGTACACGTACACGTCGCGGATGACCGAGGCGGCATTGCCGGATGGATCCTCCACGCTGTACCGCAGCGTATACTCGCCCGCTTGGCTTGTATCTACCGTTCCGGTCACGACAATGCGATCGGAGATGTCGCCGTAATAGGCATCGGTCGCTTGCGCTCCGGGATCGGCAAACGCTGAGCCCAGCGGCACGCTTATCACGGGATCGCCGAGCAGCGTGAGAACGGGAGGCTGCGTATCCTGCACATAGACCGTGCGCGTCACGGTCGCAGCCGCATTGCCTGCGGCATCGGAAACGTTATAGGTCAGCGTATACGTGCCGAGTGTCGACGTATCCACCGTTCCGGTCACCATGATCGAAACGGAAAGATCGCCGTCCTGCGCATCCTGCGCCGTTGCGCCGGGATCGACAAACGGGCTGTTCGCTTCCACCGTCATGGGGTTCGGTCCGTTCAAATTAATGACCGGCTCGTCTCCGTCGTACACGTTCACATCGCGGATGACTGAGGCGGAATTGCCGGATGGATCCTCCACGCTGTACCGCAGCGTATACTCGCCCGCTTGGCTTGTATCTACCGTTCCGGTCACGACAATGCGATCGGAGATGTCGCCATAATAGGCATCGGTCGCTTGCGCTCCGGGATCGGCAAACGCTGCGCCCAGCGGCACGCTCATCGCGGGATCGCCGAGCAGCGCGAGAACGGGAGGCTGCGTATCTTGCACATAGACCGTGCGCGTCACGGTCGCAGCCGCATTGCCTGCGGCATCGGAAACGTTATAGGTCAGCGTATACGTGCCGAGTGTCGACGTATCCACCGTTCCGGTCACCACGATCGAAGCGGAAAGATCGCCGTCCTGCGCATCCTGCGCCGTTGCGCCGGGATCGACAAACGGGCTGTTCGCTTCAACCGTCATGGGATTCGCTCCGTTCAAATAAATCGCCGGCTCGTCTCCGTCGTACACGTACACATTGCGGATGACCGAAGCGATATTCCCGGCGCGGTCCGTTACCGCATATTGAACCGGGTAATTGCCAAGGCGTGTCGTGTCGACGTCGCCCGTAATGACGACGGACGAGGAGAGATTTCCGTCGATCGCATCGGTCGCGGTCGCCCCCGGTTCCGTATACGCCCCGCCTTGCGGGATATTCATCGGATTGCTGCCGTTCAACGCAAGCTCCGGTGCCGTATTGTCCAGCACGAACGCATTCGATACCGCGTCGGCGACATTCCCGGCCAGATCATGCGCGCGAATATGCAAGTACCAGTTGCCGTCCCCGCTCGTCTGCCGCAGCGTGTCGCCGTCGGCAAAATCGGTCCAGCCGTCTGCGGGAACGGCCGTGTCTTGCGTCCATGCGTATTGCAGCGAGGCTGTGTCGACGCCGCTTTCCGCATCCGTCACGGTTACGGTGCTCTCCGCCGTGTGCGAAGGCGTCGCATGTCCGTTCGCGGCGAACTGAACTTCAGGAGGCTCTCCGTCTCCATGCACGGTGATCGTATACGTTCGAGGCGGCTTCAAATACGGTTCCACCCGAATCGGGATGACCGTCGACGCTCCCGAGACGCTGACCGTAGCGGTATTCCCGCTGGCTACCGGCTTGTCGTCGACATAAAGCTGGGCGTAAGTCGGGTCGGCGAGCGTTGCCTTGATATGCACGCTCGATACCAATGGGCCGTCGAGGGTATAAGCGGTGACCGAAGAGGAATAATCGGGATCCAGGTCGCCCTCCTGCACCGTAAGGCCGCTCAGGCGGTTATTACCCGGCACGTTCAATTGACCATAATAGTTATCCCCCCAGGCGACGACGGTGCCGTCCGACTTCAGCGCCAGCGAAAGAGTCCCTCCCGCCGAGATCGCCACCACCCCGGAGAGTCCGGCAGGCACGTCCGATTGACCATAAAAATCATCACCCCAGGCGACGACGGTACCGTCCGTTTTCAGCGCCACCGAATGAAGCCCTCCCGCCGAGATCGCCACCACTCCGGTAAGCCCGGCCGGAACGTACGATTGACCATGAAAATCGCCGCCCCAGGCGACGACGGTACCGTCCGACTTCAGCGCCAGCGAATGTATCCCTCCCGCCGCGATCGCCACCACCCCGGAGAGTCCGGCAGGCACGTTCGTTTGGCCACCGGCATTACTTCCCCAGGCGACAACGGTGCCGTCGGCCTTCAACGCCAGCGAATGAAACCCTCCCGCCGCGATCGCCACCACCCCGGAGAGTCCGGCCGGCACGGTCGTTTGACCATAATAGTTATCTCCCCAAGCGACGACGGTGCCGTTCGCTGTCAGCGCCAGCGAATGTTGCGTTCCCGCCGAGACGGCCTTCACGCCGGAGAGCCCGGGCACGTCCGTTTGACCGTAACGGTTATCTCCCCAAGCGACAACAGAGCCGTTCGCCTTCAGTGCCAGCGAATGATACGCTCCCGCTGCGATTGCCGTCACCCCGGCAAGCCCGGCCGGCACGGTCAATTGACCAATTCTCGGGTCGCCGTCTCCCCAGACTTCTCCCGGGCTGCCTCCCCAGGCTTCGACGGTGCCGTCCGACTTCAGCGCCAGCGAATGAATCGATCCCGCCGCGACAGCGCCACCCTTGACCGGTTTGGCAAGCCCGTTCGGCACGTTCGTTTGACCCTCATCATTATTTCCCCAGGCGACGACGGTGCCGTCCGACTTCAGCGCCAGCGAATGAATCTCTCCCGCCGCGACCGCCACGATCCCGGTAAGTCCGGCCGGCACGGTCGATTGACCAAACGTATTACTTCCCCAGGCGACGACGGTGCCGTCCGATTTCAGCGCCAGCACATGAGCGCCTCCCGCTGCGATCGCCACAACCCCGGTAAGTCCGGCCGGCACGTCCGTTACCCCATTATGATTATCACCCCAGGCAACGACGGTGCCGTCCGATTTCAGCGCCAGCGAATAATTCCCTGCCGCCGCGATATCGATCGCTTTCCCCGGCCCGGCAAGCTCGTCCGGCACGTCCGTTTGACCAGCGCTATTGCTTCCCCAGGCGACAACGGTGCCGTCCGACTTCAGCGCCAACGAATGATACGCTCCCGCGGCGATTTTTACGATTCCGCTTCCCGCTCCCGTTTGCGCCGCATTCGCCTTCCCGGAGCCGTAAGGAACCGCCGCAGCCAGCAGCAACACGAAAGACAGAACAAGAGGAATGATACTTCGCCTTTTCATGAATAACATGATAAACACTCCCACATTCTACGACTCGATTTACATATACGATCTATTTCGTCATAATTCTGCCTTCCCGAATTTTGTCGTCTATTATTGGCTCTCCTCCAACTACGGATTTATAATTTAATGAGCATCTAGTAGATTATTATTATGCGGGACAAGCAAGGCTTCAACGAGCAATAATGGCGAATGTGTCGGTTAACGAACACGTTTGGCCAAGGTGTCGGGTAAAATTTTCCGGGAAAAACGGGGGGAGATTCGGATGAGCGGGAACACGACCGATCTGCGGGTGGTCCGCAGCAAACAGGCGATTCGGGATGCGCTGGTGGAATTGATCGAAGAGAAGGGGTTCGAAACGGTTACAGTCAAAGACATTACGACGCGGGCCAGAATCAACCGCGGCACGTTCTACGACCATTATCACGACAAATACGATCTGATGGCCAAATGCGAAGAAGAGATCATGGTCCGGCTGTCCAAACTAGTGAAGAAGACGGTCCCATCGGTGACAGCGGAGATGCGGCATTCGCCGCCCCGATTGGAGATTTATCCGCTTGTTGTAGCCATCTTCGAGTTCTTGAACGAGCACAGCCGATTTATGAGAGCGGCATTGGGACCGAAGGGAGACATGACGTTCCAGACCAGGTTTAAAGATTTTTTTCGGGAGACGATGCTGGGGAAAAGCCCGGACGTGCTGATCAATGAAGAAGAATGCCTCGTTCCGGCAAAGTATTTTGCTACGTACGTGGGATCGGCGCACCTCGGCGTGATTCAACAATGGCTGGAGAGCGGCAGGCAAGAGTCGCCCGAGGAAATGGCGCGCATCCTGACAACCATTCTGGTGCACGGTCCGTTGTATGCGGCCGGATTGAAGAAGCTGCCCGAGCCTGGAACGCCCGTTGCCGAATCTTACAATTTGGAGCACAAGCACCCATGATAGGACAGAAGCGATTGCGTAAATAGCGCAAGCACGGTACTGCGAGGGAGGAGCGAACAATCCCATGAGGAAAGGCGCTCTTCCACTCTACGACTCAATTATTGAGAATCTCTCCCGAAGGGGAGACTGGCCCTCACGGTAAATGCCGAGGTGATAGCCCTCAATCACCGATACTCCCGAATCGGCTTCAATATCATCCCCGCCGCAATGCCGACTACGAGCAATCCGACGCTCTCCCATGCCAAGACGGTCGCCGCGCCCCAACGGTCCGCCAACACCGAGGCGATCGCAAGGCCCAACGAAGGAGCCACGCTCGAGATCGCCCCGACCGTCCCGAACACCCTTCCCTGCCATTCGCTAGCCACTTCGCTCTTAAGAATGACTTGAGCCAGCATGGAGCAGAAGGAGAAAAGCAGTCCTCCCAGCAGAACGAAAGGAATCGCCAGCCGGGGCGAATCAAGCGAGGAGATCAGCAAGTACATCGGGCCAAGAAGAAGGAGTCCCAGAAAGACAAGCCTGCCGCGCCGGGTTAACCGTTGTCCTAACGCGATCAGGAAGCTCGCTCCCGTCACGTAGCCGAGCGGAACGCACATCTCGATCAGCCCGAACTCGATCGGTCCCGCCTTCCAATCGTTTATGGCGATGACCTGCACCAGCATGATGGCCGTCAGGAAGAAAGCGGAGAGAAGAGGACTCAGCAGGACGACCGACCGGATCAACGGGTTTCGGCGAATGTACGAGAGCCCTCCTCGCCAATCCTGGAGGAACGACGGCTTCTTTCTCTCCAAAGAAGATCGCTCTCCTGCTGGGAATCGTTCCCCTGAAGAAAATCTACCTGCCGCCAGAGTACAAATCGAAGAGATCAAATACGCCGCGGAGGTCGTCAGGATCGCCGCCAATCCTCCGAACGCCGATACGACGACGCCCGCCAGCGCCAGCCCCGAGATTCGGGCGACGTTGTCGAACAGATAGATCGAGCCGGACGCTTGCTGGACTCGGCTTGCTCCGACCAGTTGCGTCGTTGCCGCTTGGAAGGACGGCCCGTAGAATAACCCCGCGAACATCGCCAAGGACACCAGAACGAGCATAACGGCAAAAGGCGCCTCGACCACGAACAAGCTTACCCCCAACAAAGCCGCCGTGACGCACCTCGACCAATCGGATAACAGCATCAGCCTCCTGCGATCCATTCGATCCGCTATCGTGCCGGCGAACGAGCCGAACACGAAGGCGATCGCCATCGTGCAGATCTGAACGGCCGCCATGCGCTGGGCGCTTCCCGTCGTCTGGAGCACCCATAGGCTCAGCGCGATGCCGTTGAAGCTGTCTCCGAAGATGGAAGCCGTGAACCCCGATAACAGCCACAGGAACCGACGGTTGCGCCAAACCGGGCGATCCGCAGCGGCTTCCGGGAGCCCCGCCCTTACGGCATCGTTCTCCCTCGGCTGACCCTGAAGCGGCGCCTCCATCCTCTCACCTCCTCATTGGACTTTTCACAAGATGGAATTTCTCGCCAACACCTTCGCTTAAACGTTTAAGTGATTTCAGTATAGAAACGATCGGGTTCCTTGTCAATCCTGTTTTGGAATCGTTTGACACCCGTCCGTTGCCCGATTATGATAGCATACAGTTAATGGATGATGAGGCGGAAAGGGGCGAACCTGCAATGAGGAAAACGACGCTGAAGGACGTGGCCAAGGAAGCCGGGGTGTCGATCGCGACGGCGAGCTACGTGCTGAACAAGGCGCCTAACCAGACGATTCCCGAAGAGACGAAGCGGCGCGTGCTCGACGCGGCCGCCAAGCTGAACTACGTGCAGAATCTGGCTGCCCGCTCCCTATCGTCAGGCCGCACGAACCTTCTGGGCGTTCTCCTCGTCGGAGAGGAATCCGATCTCGTCTCCAAATACGTAAGCTACGGCAAATTCCTCGATGAGCTCGAGCGAAGCTGCCGCGCCAAAAGCTATCATCTCATGGTGACGCGCATCGACCCAAAGCAGCCCGATTTCTCGATCATCGCCGAGCGGAAGCTGGACGGCGTCTTCCTGATCGATGCCCGCGAGAGCTCCTTTTATCGGGTTTCGGAGAAATTCCCGTACGGCTCCCCACTCCTCCTCGTTGACGGATCGATCGAGGATTCTCTGTTCCGCAAGCTGACTCCGAATTACGGGCAGCTTTTCCGAACGGTTCGCGCGCGCCTGGGCGAGACAAGCACGTTCGCCGTCGTCCATGAGGACTACCACAATCAGGCGGCGATTCAGGCGATTCGTAGCGCAAGCGGATTGGACCCGGGGAAAATCAAACAAACAAACGACGGGGACGAGGGACTGCGTGCGTTCGCGGATCGGCACCGGGACAGTCCGGTCGTCGTGATCGGCGAATTTCTCGCTTTGCGGCTGCTGGCGTACCGGCCTTCGCTAGACTTGCTCGTCGTCTGTACCTCCGGCTGTCCCGAGTACCTGCCGGAGCGTATCAACCGCCTTGTGCCTAAAGTCTCGAAGGCCGAGGCCGCTTCGGCCATGATGTTCAAGCTGCTGGAGAACTCCGAAACGGCGCTCCCCGACCTGATGATAGAGTTCGAATAGGACAATAAATCGTCAGTCGATCAAATAAAATGCCTTGTCTCTGAAGGCCAAATTTAACGGACATAAGAGACCGTTAGAAATGATTTTCTCGTTTGAAAAAGCGATTTTTAAAGAATAAGGGTCTCTCATGTCCGTTAAAATTCAAGATGGGCGTTAACGTGCGGCTAAGGGGCTGCCATGTCCGTTATAGCTTCCTAAGCGGGGCGATTCATGATTTGTCGTTAAAAAAAAAGCGCGGAGCCGTACCTCCGCGCTTTCTTCATGTTCTATTGCCGAGAAGCCGGTCCCTTCTTGACCGCCTTCGCGTCGTACAAATTCACCGTCGTGCTCAGCACGTATTCCGGAGGCGTCTTGCCCTTGCTGTCGCGGTGGCCCTGGATGTGCTCGGGGCTCTTCTCCCAAGCCTTCCAAGCCTCCTCGGACTCCCAACGGATCAGGACGACGACCTCGTCGTTCTCCTTCGCCCGCTTGTTCACCATAACGCTGACGTCGATAAGCCCTTCCCTCCCGTCCAGCTTGCCCGGCTGGCTGAAGCGCTCGACGACCTTGTCGGCGTGGCCCTTCTCGACGGCGATCGTTCTTATCATGACGAACATGCCCGTCACTCCTCTCTGAACCTTGTCATTGTTATTGAACCGCTTGAGACGCTTCCTGCACCATCTTCAGCTCGGAGGTCAGGCCGCCGGTGGAGATGTACCATACTTCCGGATCCAGGTATATGATCTTGCCGTTCTTGTAGGCGTTCGTCTTCTTCACGAGGTCGTTCTCGATGACTTCCTTGGCCGGTTTCGCGCCTTCTCCGCCCGCGATGACGTCGCGGTCGATGACGAACAGGACGTCCGGATTCTTCTCGGAGATGTATTCGTTCGAGATGCTCTGGCCGTGCGTGCCCGACTCGATCGAATCGTCGACCGCCGTGAAGCCGTACGTGTCATAGATGACTCCGTAGCGCGAGCCCGATCCGTACGCGCTGATTTTGCCGCCGGTCGTCAGGACGATAAGCGCCTTGCCCGCTCCCTCGGCCTTGGCTTTCAGATCGGTTTGAGCCGCCGCGATCTCGGACAGCGCGGCGTCGACCTCCGCCTGCTTCGAGAAAATCTGACCGTACCAGCCTTCCAGTTCCTTGAACGACTCCTGATACTTCGTTTGGTCGACCGCCGATTGAATCGTCGGAGCGATCTTGTTCAGCTCTTCGTATGCTTCGCCGGTGCGTCCTCCGATGAAGATGACATCCGGCTTCATGGCGGCCAGCTTCTCGAAGTCAGGCTCGAACAGGGTACCCACGTCTTCATACTTGGCATCCTCGTATTTCGACAGGTAGCTAGGCAGAGAAGCCTTAGGCAGGCCCGCGATCTCGACGCCGAGCTTGTCTAGCGAATCGAGAGCGCCGTAATCGAACACGACGACCTTCTCCGGATTCGTCTTGACGGTCGCGGTGCCGAGCGCGTGCGTAATCGTCACTTCGGCCGGAGCCGCCGCTTCGGACGCGGATGGAGAAGCGGACGGGGAGGCGGCTGCGGAAGACGACGGCGATGCCGACGCGGAAGGGCTTGCCGCTCCCTCATTATTGTTGTTGCTGCCGCACGCCGACAGCACCGTCAGCGAAAGCGCCGCGACCGCGGCGAGAGACCCGATTTTGCCAAACTTCTTGAACACGATAGACCACTCCTTAGCATAATGTTTGTTTATTTATCGAAGAACCGGCGGTTCTTCCGCCGATCGATCGTTAACGGAAGTAGACGCATACCTTGCGGCCGCCTAGCTCATGGACCGGAATGTCGATGTCGTAAATCCCTTGCAGCACGGCGGGGTCGATCATCTCGTCCGCGGCGCCGTGCCGGGCGACCCGGCCGTCCTTAAGCGCGACGATCGAATCGGAATACGCGGCGGCGAAGTTGATGTCGTGCAGCACGAGCACGATCGTCTTGCCGAGCTCGTCGGTCAGCCTGCGAAGCACCTTCATCATCTGGACCGAATGCTTCAGGTCGAGATTGTTGAGCGGCTCGTCGAGCAGGATGTACTCGGTGTCCTGGGCGAGCACCATGGCAATGAACGCCCTTTGTCTCTGTCCGCCGCTCAGGTTATCCAGATGCTTCCCGCGCAGCTCCTCCAGCTCCATGTAACGGATCGCTTCGTCCACTTGGCGGCGATCCTCCGCGTTCAGCCGTCCCGCCGAATGAGGGAACCGCCCGAATTCGACGAGCTCCCCGACGGTGAGCTTCACGTTCAGGTGGTTCGATTGCTTAAGAATCGAGACGACCTTCGCCAGCTCCCGGCTGTCGGACTTGCTTACGTCCATCCCCCCGATTCGCACGGTGCCTTCGTCCATCGGCAGCAGCCGGCTGATCACGGACAGAAGCGTGCTTTTCCCCGCTCCGTTCGGCCCGATGAACGAGGTGATCGCCCCTTTGCCTATCGTCAGCGAGACGTCGCGAATGCCGTGGTTCCCGTTGTAACGCTTGGATAGTCGGCTCACTTCGATCACGATCGATTCTCCTTTAGCAGCAAATATAGGAAGTAGATTCCTCCGGCAAAATTCAGGATAACGCTTAGCGACGTCGAGAACGTGAACACCCGCTCGACGATCAACTGCCCGCCGATCAGAGCTACGAAGCTAATGAGCGACGTTGCCGGCAGCACGACGGAATGCTTGAACGTGCCCATGAGACGGTACGCCACGTTCGCGACCAGGAACCCGAGGAACGTAATCGGGCCGACGAGAGCCGTCGAGACGGACACCATCAATGCCGTGAACACGAGCAGCCGCTTCGACACCCGATCGTACGGCACGCCGAGGTTGACGGCATGCTCCCTGCCCAGCGCAAGCACGTCGAGGAACTTCAAGTCCCGATAGAAAAAGCCAATCGCGGCCAACGCCGCCAGCGCCGCCAGAATCAAAATATCGCCGTTCACGTTGTTGAAGCTGGCGAACATTTTGTCCTGGACGACCATGAACTCGTTCGGATCGAGCAGCATCTTCATGAATTCCGAGATGCTGGAGAAGAAGGAGCCGCAGATGATCCCGACAAGCAGCAGGAAGTAAATCGTCCCGGAGCCTTTTCTCATGAACAGCAGCTTGTACAGGATTCCGGCGAACCCAACCATGACGATCGTCGAGATCCCGAACTGAACGTTCTTGTTCATGGCGGTTAGCGTCGTCGAGCCGAAGAGGAACACGATCGCCGTCTGCAGCAGCAGGTACAGCGAGTCCAAGCCGATCAGGCTCGGCGTCAGAATCTTGTTGTTCGTCAGCGTCTGGAAAACGACGGTCGAGACGGAGATCGCGGTGCCCGTAAGCACGATAGCGGCGATCTTCTTCGCCCGGCGCGGTAGAACGTATTCCCAGATCCCGTTCGCCTCGATCGTCATGAACAAGGCGATCAGGGCGATCGCGACGATCGCGAGCAGCAGCAGCTTGCGCTTGTCACTCATGAGCGGCTCGCCTCCTTAACAGCAGGAAGAGGAAAATGCCGCTTCCCAACACGCCTACGACCAATCCGATCGGAACCTCGAACGGGTAGATGACGATTCTTCCCATGATGTCGCATGCGAGCACGAAGACCGCCCCGAGCGCGGCCGTGTGCCCCAAGCTGCTTCTCAGGTTGTCGCCTTTGTACAAGGACACCAGGTTCGGAATGATCAGCCCGAGAAAAGGCAGCGAGCCGACGGTCAGCAGAATGACGGAGGAGACAAGCGCCACGATGACGATCCCGATCCTCATCACCTGACGGTAGTTCAGGCCCAGATTGACCGAGAACGACTCTCCCATCCCCGCGATCGTGAAGCGGTCGGCGAACAGGTAAGCCAGAACGATCATCGGAATGCTCACGTACAGCATCTCGTACCGCCCCTTCAGGATGGTCGAGAAGCTTCCGTTCATCCAGCTGGACACGCTCTGGATCAGATCGTACTTCAGCGCCAGGAACGTGGTCGCCGAACCGACGATGCTGCCGAACATCAGCCCGACGAGCGCCACGAGCACCGGATCGCGATAACGCAGGCGTTCCATGATGCGCATCATCAGAAGCGTGCCGGCCATCGCGAAGACGAATGCGACTATGATCTTGACGAGCGGGGCGGAGCCGGGGAAGACGACCATCGAGATGAGAACGCCGAAGCTGGCGGAGTCGGTCGTTCCCGCCGTCGTCGGCGAGACGAACTTGTTCCTCGTCAGCTGCTGCATGATAAGGCCGATAATGCTCATTCCCGCTCCCGCGATCAGAATGCTGACGAGCCGGGGAATCCGGCTGATCATCATCACGTCGGCTTGATCCTCCGTCAGCCGGAACAGATCCCAGGGACGGATATCCGACACGCCTACGAACAACGAGATAAAGGACAGGATGACTAACAGAACAACCAAGTACCGGAGTTTCATATGATCATCTTTCTGTGATAATGATTTCTATGATAATGATTATCATTTGCGACTTTTCCATTCTAACGGCAAAAAAAAGAAACCGGAATGGACTTTCCGGCTCCCTCATGGATTTTTCTGCGCGTATTCGCGTTTGGTGTGGAGATGATAGACGGTCTGGTCGACGAGCGCCTCGTGCATCGCCGCGTTATAGTTGAACGGCTCGTCCAGGCGGATGCAGAAGCTTCGCTTCGGTCTGCCGTCGGCCTTAAGCTTCGCCCACTCCTCCTCGAGCTGACGGCAATATCGATCGGATGCGGGGTATTCGACCAGGAAAAGCACATGATCGCAATGAAGCTTCGCGACCTCGCATAAGGAAGACGCGTCCATGAAGCCGATGTCGTCCGCGGCCTTCGGCGCTTGAAAACCCAGCTCGTCGTACAGCAAATCCGCCAGCTTGCGGACTTGCGTGCCGTACACGCGGAAGTTGCCTTCCCTTACGCCGACGAGCAGGAACGGCGTGTCCGCGAAGCGCTCCCGCAGATGCGCCCTCGCGTTCGCGCTTTTGCTCTCGAAGTCCGCCAGCCATTGCTCGGCGATGCCGGTTAGCCCGAACAGCTCGCCGAACTGGGCGAACCTTTTTTTCCACGAATATTTGTGCCAATTGTAGACCCTCACCGGGGCGATCGCGGACAGTTCGATCTGAAGCGATTCCGAGATAGGGCCGGATAAGATGTAGTCCGGGTTGGACTGGCGGATCTCCCTCAGGTAGCTCTCTCTCCGGGAGACGTCCAAGTCCCAATCCTTCTTGAGGGTGATGCAGGGCGTCATCCCGAGCGCCTCGAGATCTCCCGCGAACACCCCGCAGAGAGCCGCCGCCCTGGTTCTGGCTCTGGACGCGTACTCCGTCGGCGCCAGCCCCATCCGCTTCTTGAACAGCCGGCTGAAGTAGAATTCGTCGGAGTAGCCGACGGAATGGGCCGCCTGCGTCACCGAGACGCCGGGGTCGGCGAGCAGCTTGAGCGAGGCCTTGAGCCGCGTCGCCGTCAGGAATTGATGCGGGCTTAGCCCCGTATGCTCCCGGAATGCCCGGTAGAATCGGCTCGTGCCGGAGCTCTTGGCGAGACTCTCGATCTCGTGCGACAGGTCGAACTTCTCCAGCATTCGCCTGCGGGCGTTCAGAACGAACCGCGCGAGCTCCGTCTCCTCCGATGCTCCCGTCTCCGAAGAAGCTTGCATATATGCGGAGGCGATGGAGTAGAGATGCGACTGCGCGCGGCAATAATCGGCGAGCTCGCTGCTCTCGTCGATAATCTGCAGCTCGGCCAGCCAATGGCGGATTTGCGGCATTCGGAAGACCCGCGGACGATCGGGTTCCGCCAGCGCCCGTCCTCCCTCTCCTTCGATACGGAACGAGACCGCCGCCGCCTTCGGATCCAGTCCTCCGGATACTTTCAGAACGAAATCGGTTCCCGCCGGCACGTAGACGATCTCTCCCGCTTCCACCGGCATCTCCGGCGTGTTCTCCCCCTCGATCCGGAATCGCAGGTTCTGCTGCGGACAAACGACGAAACGATGAAGCGGCTCGGCCGTTAATCGAACTTCTTTGTCCGGCTCAAGCCCGATCTCTCTCGTATGCGCGTACCTCAGGAGCAGCCCTTTTCCCTTCCGGTTTTCCATCATTCGTCCCCCCATTCTATATTTATCTATTTGATTTTAGTTGATAATCATTCTCACCGTCAATTTCCCGATATTGGAAGCACTTATCATTTGTCACTCCAACACCCAACAGGTAAAATATAGAATTATATCCATTCGTTCGAGGTGCCTATGAGAAAAAGAATCGTCGGAATCGCGGCTGGAGCGGTCCTGCTATTGGTTCTTGTCGGAATCGGTTTGTTTCGAATCGGAGTTTTTAAGGACGATACCGTCAGAGAACTCATTCCGTTATTCGCCGTTCCCGCCGCCTTGCATATTCCCTACCAGCCCGACCTCCCCGATTGGGAGATCGGGAAGATCGAGCGCTACGACGATCGCTTCGCTTCCCCGACCTGTACGGTAACCTTCGCCAACGGCATCGAGCTGCTGCTGTCGACGAGCCCCGTCACGTTCCCGGAGAATAATCGGAGTCCGGTCATCCAATTCAGCAAAGGGAATCTCCATTATGCTTTTCAAGCAAGTGGAGAGCAGGAGCGTGCTATCATTGAAAACTATTTGGAGAACGTTCGGGAATCGATCGTTCCTGCCTAAGGAGTAGCTTTGTATGTCAGAAAGGATGCGATAATCATGGAACTCTTAATTGTCGTTCTCCTTTTCGTCGGACTGGCCGGCATCATCGGCAATCAATACTCGGGTCTGCGCAAGATGGACGCCATCCAGCGAACGTTGGAGGAGATCAATCAGAGTTTGAAGGAGAAAGGGTAGTACCATAGTTGGCTAAGGTAACCAAACTACCCACATGGGGGGGGAAACGCTCGATGTGACGCCAATGTAGGTAACCAAACTGCCCACATAGGCGGGAACGCTCGATGTGACGCCAATGTAGGTAACCAAATTGCCCACATAGGCGGGAACGCTCGATGTGACGCCAATGTAGGTAACCAAACTGCCCACATAGGCGGGAACGCTCGATGTGACGCCAATGTAGGTAACCAAACTGCCCACATAGGCGGGAACGCCTGATAAAAGAAACTCTCGTGCGTGACTAGCGCCCGGCTATTCCGCATAGATAAAGAACGAACGGCAACAAGGCTGCCCCTCCGGGCAGCCTTGCGCTTCTTGTCAGACTCTCATCCGCTTAATTCTCACTGCCAAGTCAACGTTCCCGTATCCGACGAGCCCGCGGAAGACGAGGACGAGGTGAACGTGCGGTTGCTGCCGCCCTCCCAGATCACGTTGCCCGCGCCGTCCTTCTTGATGAACTTATACTGGAACGTCGTGCCCTTCGGCACGCTGACCGGCAGGAACCATTCCGGATAGTTCGGGTTGAGGAACGCCTCCGACGCCTTGGCCGGATCCCAGCTGCCCAGCTCCGGAATGCTGCCGACCACGTAGATGTTCTGCCCCAAGGCGGTCGAAGCGTTCACCTTGAAGATCACCTGCACCTGATCGTCCGACAGCACCTCGTAGCGGAACGGGTTGCTGACGTTCGAGCCCTTCGTCACCGTGATTTGGCGAACGCCGGCGGCGACGCTAGGCACGATCGCCTCGATCACGTTGTTGCTGTTGGAAACGACCGTCGCGGCCGTCGTGTCGAACTTCACCGACACGGTTCCGCCAAGGCCGGTGCCGTAGATATACACCGTATTGCCGGCTCTGCCCATCGTGGACACGACGTCGCCGAGGCGAGGCACCGACGTGCCGAGGTCCGGGTTATACGACCAGACGTTGACTTCCCCTCCGGAGAGCGTGAACGAGGCGATCCGGTTTTGCCCGTTCACCGTGCTTACCGTCGCCGAAGAGCCGTACAGCAGTCCGTCAAGCGTATCGGAATAGGTTCCCGTCGGCAGAGTCGTATTGATCGCGGGCACCGTGAACGATTGGTCCGGCTGGCGGTTGATGGCGACGATGACCTGCTTGTCGTAGAACTGGCGCTTGTAGACGAGCACGTCGTTCGTGCTGTACAGGATGTCCGTCGTCCCGAAGGCGACCGCTTCGTTCGCCTGGCGCAGCGCCGACAGCTTCTTGATCGTCTGATAGGCCGTCGTCGTCGTATCGAACGTCGATTCCGTCTGCATGAACACCCGTCCGGCGATGTCGCTGCTGTCCGCCGAAGTCAGGTATTGCTCCGTCCCGTAATAAATGTTCGGCGTGCCGCGGCTCGTCAGAAGAGCGGCGAGCGCCGCATGGTACGGCTTATTGTTCGGCTGAATGTAGCGGAATCTCGTCACGTCGTGGTTATCGAGGAACGTGACCGCTTGATTCTCGTACTCGTAGTCCGCGCTCGTCGCCGTCAGCATCGAGCCGAACGCGCTCATCGTCTCGGAGAAGCTGCCGAAGGCGTTCGTCGCCGCGCGGAAGAACTCGAAGTCCAGGTTGTTCACGCCCGTGCGGTCCGGGAACGATTGGTACTCGTCGTACTTCGGATCCGGACGGCCGATGAAGAACTCGCCGAAGTGCGAGACCGGTCCCCCGCTCGCCGAATCGACGGCGTCCTTGAAGCCCTTCACGAACGCCGGATTCTCGTGCAGCGTGGCGTCGTGGCGGAAGCCGTCGACCCCCTTGCTCTTCCAGAACAGCGCCGCCTTCTCCAGGTAAGCCGCAACCGCGCCGTTCTCCTGCGAGAAGTCCGCCAGGGAGCCGAGGTCCTTATGCCGGTAGCCGAACCGGGAGGAGTCCGAGCCGCGGTCGCCGATCCCGTGGAACCAGCCGTTCACGTCGTTGTTCGGATCCGCGAGCAGATTCTCGAGGTTGCCGTCGTTATTGTAATCGACCGGGTTGCCGTTCGAGTCGAACACGTAATTGCCGCTGCCGTCCTTATCCGGTTCGTACAGCTTGCCGTCCTCCGCCGAGAAGCCGCTCGTCGGGTTCTGCCAACGGCTCGTGTGGTTGGAGACGAAGTCGATGACGATCTTCATCCCGTTGTCGTGCAGGGCGTCGCGCAGCTCCTCGAACTCCTGCATCATGCCGAAGTGCTTGTTCGTCGCAAAATAATTCCGGACATGATACCCGTGGAAGCTGGTCCAGACGTTCACGCCGCCTCCGCTCTGATAGTCGTTGATGGCGGTGTCCCTGTTCTCGTAGGGAGCGGAGATCCATACCGCCGTTACGCCCATGTCCTTCAGGTAAGGGATTTTATCGATGATGCCCTGCCAGTCGCCGCCTTGGTACAGCTTCAGATCGTCCCCGTCGCCGATGCCGTCGGAATTCGAATCGTCGAACAAGGCGCTGCTGGAACCGGAAGGAACGTTGTTGGAAGTGTCCCCGTCCACGAAGCGGTCCGTAATGATCTGATAGACGACGTCCTTCGGCGTCAGCGGCCCGAGAGCGCCGGAAGCCGTCAAAGCCGATGCTTGCTGCGCGGGAACGATTCCTCCGCCGAATGCCAGCGTCAACGCGATTGCGGTTGCCCAGATACGAATGCCCATTTTCCTCTTGCCCATCTTCTCATCTCCTCCAATTCGATTGGATGATCCGCGATGATGATTGGTCTAAGATGAACGTTCCGTACCTCAACTCGTTATCCATCACCTCCCTTCCGGATCTCGTTTGCATCGACTGGCTCCCCCTCTCCTTCTTCCAAAAAACGAGTGCTCTGCCTTGCCTTCAACTCGACCGGAATAAGCTTCCTGCGATAAGGCGGCTCCTTGTTATCCATATGAGCCTGCAGCAGGCGAACGGCCTCCCTGCCCTTCAGCCCGATGTCCTGCGCCACGGTCGTCAAGGGCGGCGTCGCGAACCGGCTATAAGGAAGATCGTCGAAGCCGGCGACCGACAGATCCCGAGGAACGGAGAGGCCCCGTTCGGACAAGCCGCTTAAGAGGCCCATCGCCGCCACGTCGGACGTGGCGAATACGGCGCTGACGCCTTGCAGGGCAAGAATTCTCGGTACCGACCGCGCTCCCCCTTCCATCGTAGGAGGCTCTTCGACCGCCCAAGCGGGACGGTAGCCGATTCCCGCTTCCTTCAGCGCTCTCCGGTATCCGAGAAACCGGGCTTCGTGAACGCCGTTCGGTTCTATCTCGCCCGTCAGCAGCGCGATATTCCGGTGGCCCAGGTCGATCAGATGCTTGGTGCCCAGGTAACCGCCTTTCTCGTCGTCGCTAAGGATTTGATAGACGTTAGGATCCGCCAGATAGCTGTCCACGAAGACGGACGGAACGCCCCACTGAACGATTCGTTCCAGCGCTTCGGACCCCTCGAACGCCCCGATCACGATCAAGCCGTCCAAGTGACGCTCTTTGACGAACGAGTACGACTCCTCCGAATCGGCTCCGACGAGCATGATATGCAGCCGATGGGCTCTCGCTCCCTCTTCGATGCCGCCGACCAGCTGCCAGTAGAACGGATTGTCGTGCAGAAAACCTTTATGCAACAAAGGAACGATCACCGCGATGAGCCGCGACTTTTTATCCTTCAGATTGCGAGCCGCCTGGCTCGGCGAGTATTTGAGCTCCTGAATCGCTCTCCGCACCGTTCGCACCGTATCCGCCGATACCCTTCCCGTGCCGTTCAGCACGTTGGAGACGGTCGCGATTGACACTCCCGCCGATCGGGCGACATCCTTGATCGTGACTCTCGTAACGCTCATTCGGGCAGCCTCCGTTGCTTGATGAAACGTTTAATCAATGGACTGGAAAAAACCGAATGGCAAGCTTCGTTGCAATCGGTTTTCTCTGCGATGTATTTATGGTTTCAGAACGACGGTCGAATAGGGCGGAAGCTCGAGCTTTCCTTCCTTCAGCTTCGCCGCCTCGTCCGTCGTCTGGGCGATCTTCTCATATTCGATCGGCTGAGCTTTAGTCGCTTCTAGAGTCACCGTCTGAGGCTGCCCCGACAGGTTGTGCAGCACAAGGCGCCGTTCGTCGCCCGAGGTCCTCTCGTACGCCATCACCGAATCGACTCCGCTCTCGTAAGAACCGATCGAGCCTTCGCGAAGAGCCGCATCCATCCGGCGCCATTCGATCAGCAGGCGGTAGCGGTGGAGCAGCGAGTCTTCCGCTTCCTCTTCGGCTTCCGCCGATACCGATTCGCCCGCTCGATACTTGGACGCCATCCAAGTCGTCTCGCCCGGAGCGCCCGGCTCCCGATTCCAAGGGAACGGCTCGCGGATGTTCTCGTCCGGCTTCATGCCGCTCATGCCCAGCTCCTCGCCGTAGTAGACGAAGGCATTGCCCGGCATCGTGAGCAGCATCGCCGCCGCCGTCTTGGCGTGGTCGACGTTGCCCCCGAGCGCAGACATGACGCGGTTCTGGTCATGGTTGGAGAGGAACGGAGCATCGAGGTAAGCCGACCCTTCCGCGGACTTGGCGTAAAACTCGTATACCCGAGAGAGCGTAAAGCCGAGATCCGAGGCTCTCTCGTTCTGCGCGGCTCCCAGAATCTTGCTGGCAAGATCAAAGTTGAACGCGGAGTCGAACGCCTTGTTCAAGTAAGGACCGATGACGGCCGTGGAATCCCACACCTCCCCGACGAGATAAGCGTCCGGGTTGACCTCGTTCAGCCCGGCGCGGAACTCCTGCCACCATGCCTGGTTGTCACCCTTCACTTCCGGCGTGCTGGCGGTGGACGTAAAATCGCCGTAAATATGCTTGGCCGCGTCCAGCCGGAAGCCGTCGACTCCCTGTTCCAGCCAATACCGGCCGATCTTGATCATCTCCTGCCGAACGGCCGGGTTGTCGAAGTTAAGGTCCGGCATCCCTTCCCAGAAAATGCCGAGGTAATCGTCGCCTCCCAGAGCGTGCCACGGGGGAGCGCCCGCCGCCCCGTCGGCCGGAATGCGGCCTCCCCGGTCGCCGGACCAGACATACCAATCGCGGTACTCGCTATTCTCGCTAGCCGAAGCCTCCTTGAACCATGGGTGCTCCACGCTCGTGTGATTCACGACGAGGTCCATGATGACCCGGATTCCCCTTTTATGGGCTTCCGCCAGAAGCTTCTTAAGGTCGTCCAGAGTGCCGTAATCCGAATTCACCGAGTAGTAGTCCGTCACGTCGTACCCGTGGTAGCTGGGCGACGGGTTGATCGGCATCAGCCAGATCCCGTCCGCGCCGAGCGACTTCACGTAATCGAGCTTCTCCGTCACGCCGTTCAGGTCGCCGATGCCGTCCCCGTTCGAGTCCGCGAACGACCGGACGAAGATCTCGTAGAAGACGTTCGAAGTCATCTGCTCCTGCTCGTCTTCGGAGGAAGAGCAAGAAGCCAGAGCGAGAACGAGCAGCAGCAGGGCTGCCGCCCGAACGGCCTGAAGGCGCCAATGCCTCCTGCTCATCCTTTGTTCGCTCCCGCGGTAAGTCCTTCGACGATGTAGCGCTGAAGGAGAACGAACACGAGCGTGATCGGAAGCGCGACGAGCACGCAGCCGGCCGCGAACATCGTGAAGTTGGCCGTCCGGAAGTTCGTCGCCAGCTCCCACAGCCCGACGGCGACCGTCCAGTTCTCGCGGGCCCGAAGCACGAGGCGGGCCAGGATGAAGTCGATCCAGGAGCCGACGAACAGCCCGATCGCCGAGTTTACGAGAATCGGCTTGCTGAGCGGCAGCATGATTTTCATGAATACCGTCATGTGGCTGGCCCCGTCGATCCGGGCGGATTCTTCCAGACTGAGCGGAAGCGTATCGAAGTACCCTTTGACCACGAACATGCCCAGCACCGGAGCTCCGCACGAATAAATGATGATGAGCGCCAGATGCGTGTCCAGCAGATTGAATTGGTTAAGCAGCAGGAACACGGACGTGAGCGCCATGAGGTTCGGGAACATGTTCAGCACGAGCAGCAGCGACAGCACCTTCTGTCTTCCCTTGAAGCGGAACCGGGACAGCGAATAGGCGACGAGCGTGACGAGCAGGGTTCCGAAGATGGTGCTGAAAACGGCGATTTTGAGCGTGTTCCAGTACCAGCGGCCGAACATGAAGCTTTTGTCCGTGAACAGCTCGGTGAAGTGCACCGTCGTCCAGCGCTCCGGAAGGAACGTCGGGCTGTAGATCGCTCCGCCCGGCCGGAAGGAGGAGACGATGATCCAGACCGCCGGATAGAGGCTCACGACGGAGAGGATGATCAGCAGAATGTAGCTTAAAGTCAAACCGATGCGGGACGCTCTCATTGGACGAGATCCTCCTCTTTGAACGATTTCGTCTGCCGGTAGCTGAGGATCGACACGGTCGCGATCATCAGGAAGACGATGATCCCGATGGCGGAAGCGAAGTTGAACTTGTTGTTGGCGTACGTTAGGCCGAACAGCCACGTGACGAGCAGGTCGGTGTGGCCCGCGAACTGGTATTCCCCGGTCATCGGTCCTCCGCCCGTAAGCAGGTAGATGGCGTTGAAGTTATTGATATTGCCGGCAAAGTTCGTGATCAGCACCGGAGAGGTGATAAATAGAATTCGCGGCAGCGTGATGCTCCGGAACTTCTGGAAAGCCGTCGCCCCGTCGACGTCGGCCGCTTCGTACAAATCCCGCGGGATCGTCGTGAGGACGCCCAGCATAAGCAGCATCGTGACCGGTATTCCGTACCAGGCGTTGACGAGCACGACCGTCAGCTTCGCCCAGCTCGGGTCGGACAGCCAGCCGATCTTCGGGATGCCGAAGTAGCCCAGGTACTGGTTGATCGGACCGAACTCTCCGTTGAACAGGTTGTTCATGATGAGAGCGGAGCACAGGAACGGGATCGCGAACGGCAGCAGCAGAATCGTCCGCCATAGTTTCTTGAAACGAATGCCCTTCTGTTGGATGAGCAGGGCGACGAGCAGCCCGCCGAAGTAACAGGTTACCGTAGAGAGCACCGCCCACTCGATCGTCCAGAGCAGCACGTTCCAGAACGTATGGCTCCAGGTTTTGAGCGTGAGCAGATCTACGAACGTCTTGAAGCCGACCCAGTCGACGAGAGATTTCGGCGGCACGTGCGAAGGGCCGGAGTAGTTCGTGAACGCTATGAGAACGCCGAACAGAATCGGCAGAACGGTCAGAAACAGGATTCCGATCGCGGGGATCGTCAGCATCGTAATCGGGAAGTTCTTCTCGAACAAGGCGTTCACCGATTGGGAGAATCGGGCGATCTTGCCGCCTTTTTCCCTAATCAAGCCGGTTTTATAGGCATCGCGAACGACGAGAACATAGAGCCATACGAAAATAAAAAAGATAATGAGGATGATCAAGCCTTCGACGAGCAATTGGATGGAGTGGTCTCCAGGTACGTTTTTGTAAACCTTGCCTACCTTTACGAGCTGCTGTTTCTTCTCACCTAAAGTAACGATTCCCCAGACCGCCCGATAGAGATGCCCGGCGAAATACCAGATGCCGAGCGCGTCGATGGCCAGGAAGATCAGTCCCTTGATCCATTGTTTGTTATAGAGTTGCCCAAGCCCCGGGGCGATGAGCGACAGTATGGCCGCTAGAATGCTCTTGCGCTGCATATTCGGAACCTCCCCATTCCTGCCAAACTTGCAATAACGCCTTCGGCGTCCAAGTAGAAAGGCGTATCATAAACGGAGGAGGGGCACCTGCCTTGCGGGTAAGCGCCCCTCGTCCTTCGATATCCGTTACTGGGTCGCGGAGTTCGCGTCTTGGATTTGCTTGACGGCGTTATCCAGCGCTTCCTTCGGATCCTTGTTGTTGTCCCAGATGTCGGCCATCGCCGATTGGGCAGGCGTCCATACGTTGCCCATCTCCGGAATCGCCGGCATCGGGGTGGAGTTCGCGAATTGCTCGAGGATGCCGACCAGCAGCGGATCGGCCGTTACCGTCGGATCCGCGGCCGCTTCCTTATTGGAAGGCAGCGTGCCGAGCTCTTGGAAGTCCTTGAGCTGCTGATCCTTCGACGTCGCGAAGCGGACGAACAGCTTCGACGCGTTCGGATATTGCGAGAAGGCGCTGACCGAGAAGCCCTTGACGCCGGAGAAGCTGACGTTCGGCTTGCCGTCGATCGACGGCAGCGGAGCGATGCCGAAGTTGACTCCCGACTTCTTGTATTCCGCGATCGCCCACGGACCGTTGACGTCGTAGGCCAGCTTGCCGCTTAAGAACAAGCCCTTCTTGACGTCGAACGTCGCGTCGGCCGTCTTCATCGGGATGATCTCTTTGAGCTTCTGATACATCTTCGCGCCGGTAATCGCCGCTTCGTTGTTCAAACCGATATCGTTCTTGTCCACGCCCCCGTTGCCGTACACATAGCCGCCCGGAGTGGCAAGGAACGAATACTGGTAATAGAAGTTCTGTTCGAAGAGGAAGGTGTACTTGCCGTTCTGCGTATCGTTGAAGGTCTTCGCGAATTCGAGGATTTCGTCGTACGACTTGGCCGGCGTCTGAACGAGGTCCTTGTTGTAGAACATCGCATAGGTCTCGACGGAACGCGGATAGCCGTAGAGCACCCCGTCGAACGTGAACGCCGCGATCGAAGCCTCCGAGTTCTCCGCCTTGGTCTCCTCCTCGAAGAAGTCGTTCGGAAGAATCAAGCCGGCCGCTACCGCTTTGCCGAGGTTATCGTGAGGATAGATGACGATGTCCGGCCCGATTCCGGCAGGACCGTCGTTGATAAGCTTGTTGATCTGGTCGGCTTCGCTGACTTCCTCGACCTTGACCGGGATTCCGTACTGCGCGGTGAATTCCTTGCCGATCGCCTCCATGCGGGGGATCATTTCCTTCGTTTCCCACACGACGAGGGACGCGCCTTCTTCCGGCGCAAGCTCGTCGGAGCCCGCTTCCCCGGAAGCCGGGGCGGACGCGGATGCGGATGGGGACTCCGTTGCCGCCGGCTCGGAGCCGGAGGCTTCCGGAGATGCCGTGTTGTTGCCGTTGTTGTTGCCGCCGCACGCGGCCAGCGATCCGGCCATCAGGGTCAACGCCGCGATCATGGAAAGCGTTTTGTTGATTTTCACTTTTTCTTTTCCCCTCTCATTCGTCTTGATCGTTGTCTGGATTGGTTCCTCGATTCGGGTCGCGCTTGAGTCTTGTTCGAGTCTCGCTTGAGTCTTGTTCGAGTCTTGCTTGAGTCTTGTTCGGCATCTGATCGACTCAGCTTGTGCAAACGTTTGTATTAACCTGCCGAGTTTAGCCGAGAAAGTGGACAAATCTTATCCTTGTCTCGGCTTCATTCACGAGATTAATCGCTTACAAATAGGTGAAAGCGCTTCATACTCGCATCTTCACTATACATCATTTGCCTGCGTTGCAAAAACGTTTGCACAAACATTTTTCTTATATTTCAAGAGGGCTATCTTCCGATTTCTCTTCTTTTCTTCGATTTCCTTAGCAAATCAAAAAATGGAATTTCCTTTCCTTACTATTATAAATAGTCGCCGCTGCTTCGGTTTTCTCCTTCTTTTGGCATCCAGAGGCCCTTTAGGTACCGTTTACAACGCTTTTACGTTCATGTAACATGAAGGTATTCGCAGCTCTCGTTCAAACGATTGCACTGTTGCATGGAGGTACCTTATGTCCGTTACCATCAAAGACGTCGCCAAGAAAGCCGGAGTTTCGCCGTCCACCGTCTCCCGCGTCCTGTCGAATCATCCGCGGATCAGCCGGGAGACGACGAAGAAGGTCAAAGAGATCATGGAAGAGCTGGGCTACCACTCCAATATCATGGCAAGAAGTCTCGTCTCCAATAAAACATACACGCTAGGGATGATCCTTCCGCGACCCGCGGAGGAGCTGTTCCAGAACCAGTTTTTCGCCGAGAACATCCGAGGGATAACGACGCAAGCCTCGCGCAACGGTTATGATCTGCTCATGACGACCGGCAACTCGGAGCAAGGGGAGCTGGAGGCGGTCACTCGCCTCGTGAAGGGCCGCCGCGTGGACGGAATCATTCTGCTGCAGTCCCGCAAGAACGACCCGATCATCGAATTTCTGAAAAAAGAAGCGTTCCCGTTCATCCTTATCGGCCACAACCGGGAGGACGACGACATTCTGTGCGTGGACAACGATAACGTGCAGGCGGCGTTCGACGCGACCCAGCATCTGATCTCTCAAGGACACGAGCGCATCGGCTTCGTCAGCGGCCCGCCGAACCTGACGGTATCCGTGGATCGGCTGGAAGGCTTCCGGAAAGCGATGGATTTAAGCGGCTTGCGCGTGCAGCCGGAGTGGATCGTCGAGGGCGAATTCCTTCAGGAGAGCGGCTACCGGGCGATGTCCTTCTTCATGAACCTGCCCGAGCGGCCGACCGCTCTCGTCGTCGTGGACGACTTGGTCACGTTCGGGGTGCTGCGCGGCTTGAACGAATTGGGCTTTAAGGTTCCCGAGGACCTCAGCCTCGTCAGCTTCAACAATATCGCGCTGGCCGAGCTGTCCACGCCGCCTCTAAGCAGCATCGACATCGGAATCTATCAGCTGGGCTATATGGCCTCCCAGCAATTGATCCGGCATATCCAAGGAGACAAACCGCAGCAGACGTGCGTCATCGTGCCGCATCGCCTGATCGTGCGCGAATCCTCCCTCAACCAAAAAAACAAACGGAGTTGAAGCCCATGTCCTCCTACCTGGACAAGAAACCTTATCTGATCGATGCCGTTATCGGCAACTCGCGTTATCTCGCATCCGTTCTTAAGACGGGCAGGCTCGTCCGTCTCTGGTGGCCGCACGTCGACATTCCGCAGCATGCGGATTCGATTCGCGGCGGCATCCGCATGGCAGGCGCCGAGCGCACGACCTGGTTCGACGGCACGGACGACGGCTGGAGCCATCGCTCCTCCTACGTTCCGCGAACGAATATATTCGCGGTGGAGGCCGCTTCGCCGAACTATCCGATCGGCGTTCGTTCCGAGCTTTACGCCGTTCCCGGCCAAGACGTTCTCGTGTTCGACTACCGGTTCACCAACACCGGCAACGAGAACCGCTCCTTCTCGTTCTTCTTCTACACGTCGATTCAAGCCTCGGAGAATCCGTTTTACCATACGACGCAGTTCGTTTCGCCTTCGGATGCCTTGGTTCATTTCCGTCATGACTATTCTTTTGCGGTCTCGGGTGCAAACGTATGCACTAAGTATCAATCCGGATATGCCTGGGAGGCGGCCCATTCGGGAGGCCTCAACGGGGATCGGATCCAGATGTCTCCCGAAGGCGCGATGGAGTGGTCCTTCCCGGACTTGGCTCCGGGCGATACCGCCCGCATGACCGTTTATCTGGCTGCCGGACGTCGCCAAGAGGAGTCGCTATCGGCGCTGGCAACGGCCAAATCGGCAGGCGCCGCCGAGCTTCGGGCCCGTACGGTCGACTATTGGAGCGGATACCTCGACTCCGTAGCCGCCTGTCCTATCGATCGTCCGGACCTGAACGAGCTATACGAGCGCTCCTTGCTGGCGATGAAGCTGATGACCGACGAGCAGACGGGAAGCATTATCGCGGCTCCGGAATTCGACGAATATTTCTCCCGCTGCGGCGGGTATGCCTACTGCTGGGGACGCGACGCCGCCTTCATCACGACGGCTCTCGATAAAGCCGGGCTGATCGACATGTCGACCCGCTTCTACGAATGGACGCTGACCGCCCAAGACCCGGACGGCTCCTGGCAGCAGCGCCATTATCACGACGGCACGCTCGCGCCGTCCTGGGGACTGCAAATCGACGAAGGCTCCTCTATTCTGTGGGGGATGCATCAGCACTATCTGGCATTGAAGGACGAGAGCCGGACGGCGTTTCTTGGATTGGTATGGGAGGCTGTGAAGAAAGGCTCCGAATTCCTCGTTCGTTCCATCGACGAATCGAACGATCTCCCAATGGCCAGCCACGACCTGTGGGAGGAGCGCGTCGGCCAGCATACGTATTCTTCCGCCGCGGTCTATGCCGGGCTGAAGGCGGCCGCTTCCTTCGCGGAGCTGAAGGGAGAGATTGCTCTCCGGGACGGCTGGAACGCCGTTGCCGATCGGATCGCGGAGAAGCTCGTCACCCTCTGCTGGAACGAAGAAAGCGGCGCTTTCTACCGGGGCGTCAACTTAACGATCGATGCCTGGAAGGTTGAGCAAGCCGAGCACGCCGGTTTTGCGGTTTCCCGCTCCGTCGACGATAAGGGCTACGCGCGCCACCGTCAATCCTTCGACCCGGTCGTCGACATCAGCCTGCTCGGCGTTTCCGTCCCGTTCGCCGTTATTCCGCCGAATCATTCTCAGGCGCTCCGTACCGCGGACGCCATCGAACGCTTACTGACGGTTCCGGGCGTCGGCGGGATCAAACGCTACGAGAACGACAACTATATCGGCGGCAACCCTTGGATTCTGACGACGTTATGGCTTGCCCAATACCGCGCGAGCAACGGGCAGCTCGACGAAGCCATGAGGCACTTGGACTGGGCGGTTCAGCACCGGACGCCTAGCGGCCTGCTGCCCGAGCAGGTCGACAAGAGCACCGGCGAGACCGCCTGGGTCGTCCCGCTCACCTGGTCTCACGCGATGTTCATCCTGACGGTGCATCTGATCGCAGAGGCTCGTTCCCGGAGCGAGCTGTCCGCTGACCTGGCGATGTAAAAAACAAGCCCTTCAAGCTTTGCTAGCTTGAGGGGCTTTTCGATGTCTTCAGTCTCGGCACATTTGGTGCACGCTGTACCTCACTTTGACGGAGTTGCTCCGGTTTCGGCGAATGTAGGGTAAAGGGCACCACACATTAACGAGGTAACCTAGTCTCGGCGAATGTAGAGTACGGGTACCCACTTTAGCGGAGTAACTCTAGTCTCGGCGATTTGTAGGTACGGGGTACACGCCCGTTATCGGCTAACGGACACTGGCGACTCTTAAACGTTGGTTTATCGCTCTTTGGAATTGTAACGGACACACAGTCCGTTAGCGTTCGGAAACGGCCTTGAAATGGTACTTTTATCCTTCTAAGGGTTTTCTATGTCCGTTACATTTTATAAAGGCCATTTCGACGTTTTTAACGGACTGTATGTCCGTAAGAATCGCGGTCAACCCGTTTTATGGCGTGGCGATTCCTTTTTTTGGCTTCGTACGTTCTTTTATCTGCCATCGATTCGGTTTGGTGGTCAAAGCGCCATGTTTTCGAAGATATGGCGCGAGGAGTGGAGGTTTATTAATACCCTGACGGGGTACCGCTCTATAGCGGATTCGCTTCCTTTTCGGCAAAGAGGATTCAACCAAAAACATATTTCAGCGGAAATTCTCAAATTTGGCTTCAAGATATGAAACGAGGTAAGAGCTTTCGTACCTGAGCGAGTGGGAGAGGCGACATAACGATCGGCGCTCCCCTTTTAGCTCCCACTGAACGAGCGTGAGAGGCGGTATACCACCAACTGCCCCCTTCTTGGCCCCTGAGCGAACGGGAGAGGCGACATAGCACAACGATCCACGCACCAACCAATCCTACTGAACGAGCGGGAGAAGCGCCGCAGCCCTTCCCCATGCCAGTCGGCTCCCCCAGCTCGAGCGAAACTTTAAATGCTCCAATGCTGCCAGTCGGTCTGGCGCTGCTCGTAGCTCGCGATCCAGTCGGTCGTCGCCTTGAACAGCTCCTTCTTGTATTCCCCCCGTGAGAACGTATGGTCCGCTTGGAAAATGATCACTTTCTCGCAGCGACCCTCACCCCGTAGCCAGAACGTCTTCTCGAGCAGGAACGTGTAGTCCACCGGGATGGTGTCGTCTCCCGTTCCGTGCACGAGCAGGACGTCGCCAAGGAACCTCTGCGTCTCTTGGAAAGGCTGGTGCTTCAGGAGCGCATCGAAGAACGGCGGCTTCAGCTCATAGCCCAGATAGTCGGACGACCCCTTGGTCACCGCCTCGTCGTACGTACTGCGTCCCACGATACGAAGAATATCGTTGAAGGGGTAGCCGACGGGAGCCCACAGGATAAGGGACTTAACCCTGCGGTCTCGCACCGCCGTCAGCAGCGCGACCGATGCTCCCAGACTGTGCCCGAGCAGCGTCACCCGGCAAGGATCGACGATATCGAGCGCGAGCGCATAGTCCAGAACCGTTCTCGTCTGCTCGATCATCGAATCGATGCCGTGCTCCCCATACACTCCGTCGCTCTCCCCGCATCCCGCAAAATCGAAGCGGATCACGAGATTGCCCTGATCGGCCAACTCCGCAGCGGCCAGAACGAACAATCGATCCACCCCGACGCGGCTGCCTACGAAGCCATGAGTAATGACGATAACCGGCCACTTTTTCTCGCCGCTATGATGATGAATCCCGCTAGGATAATGAATCGTCGCGGCCAGGTTCAGTCCTTCGTGCCGGATGGTCAATGCGCGCTGCATAGAGTCGCCCTCCTTATTTCCATTAATTCCGATTAATTTAGTATGTATTGAATCTTACACGTTCCCAACCCGCCTGTCAAGGGAGAGATCGCGGGACGCTCTACTAATTTGCATCGAATAAGGACATTCTAAGACCAATCGACCCGTGGAAAATGAAACCTGTTCGACCGTTACCACAACCTCCGAGGTGATCGCCATGAAACCTATCGTAAATTGGCTTGAGCATCACGTGCTGACGACGATCCTTATCGTCGGAACAATCTTAGCCGTCGTTTACGTGATTTCGAACCGCAAAGCCCTGTTCTGGAAACAATAAAACCGCCAAAGCGTTCTCCGCGTTGGAGATCGCCTGGCGGCTCTTCCTTGCCGATATTAGTTTAGGCTTGCACAAGCGCCTTAGCCGCGATATCGGTTCGATTCTGTTTGCCTTCGAAATGAATGCGATCGGCGGCTTCGTACGCCTTGGCCCGAGCCTGCGCGATATCCGCTCCTCGGCCGACGACTCCCAGCACGCGCCCCCCGCTGGTCACGATCTCCCCGTCCTTCTCGGCGGTTCCCGCATGGAACACCAAAGCGTCTCCGACATTGTCCAGCCCCTTGATCGGGAAGCCCTTCGGATAAGAGCCCGGATAGCCTCCGGAGGCCAGAATGACGCACACCGCCGCCTCGTCGCTCCAGGAGATCTCGATGTCATGAAGGCGGCCGTTGATCGACGCGAGGAAAATATCGACGAGATCGGTCTTCAGCCGAGGAAGAACGACCTGCGTCTCCGGATCGCCGAAGCGAGCGTTGAACTCGATCGTCTTCGGGCCGTCCTTCGTGATCATGAGCCCGGCGAACAGAACGCCGCGGAACGGACGGCCTTCCGCGACCATCGCCTTCGCGGTAGGCTTGATGATGTTCTCGATCGACTCGTCGATGATCGATTGAGGGATGTGGGGCAGCGGCGAGTAAGTGCCCATGCCGCCCGTGTTCGGACCCTTATCGCCGTCGAACACCGGCTTGTGATCCTGCGCCGCGGACATCGGACGAACCGTCTCGCCGTCCACGAACGCGAGGATCGACATCTCTTGGCCCTCGAGGAACTCCTCGATGACGACCTTGTCTCCCGCCGCGCCGAACGACTTCGACACCATCGTCTCGCGAAGCGCTTCTTCCGCTTGCTCGCGGGTGAAGCAGACCGTAACGCCCTTGCCCGCCGCAAGCCCGTCCGCTTTGATGACGATCGGCAACGGCTGCTCGCGAAGATAAGCCAAAGCCGTCTCGTAATCGGTGAACGTCTCGTATTTCGCCGTCGGGATGTTATATTTCTTAAGCAGGTTCTTCATGAAAATTTTGCTTCCTTCGATCTCGGCCGCGTTCTTCCGAGGCCCGTACACCGGCACCTTCGCCGCTTCGAAGACGTCGACGATGCCCGCCGCGAGAGGGTCGTCCGGCCCGACCACCACGAGATCGATGGCGTTGTCGAGCGAGAATTGGACGAGCTTGTCGAACTCGAACTCGCCAATGTCCACGTTCTCGGCGATTTGCGCCGTTCCCGCATTGCCGGGAGCGCAGTACAGCTGCTTCACCTTGTCGCTCCGCTTGAGCGACCAGAGGATCGCATGCTCGCGTCCGCCTCGCCCGATCACAAGAATATTCATTTCCGAATCCCCCTTAATGTGTAAGCCGAAATCAGTGCTTGAAGTGGCGGACGCCCGTCATGACCATCGCGATGCCGTTCGCGTTGGCGACGGCGATCGATTCCGCGTCCTTGATCGAGCCGCCCGGCTGGATGACGGCCGTGATGCCGGCCTTCGCGGCCAGCTCCAGCGTGTCGCCCATCGGGAAGAACGCGTCGGAAGCCAGAACGGCGCCCTTCGCCTTCTCGCCCGCTTGCTCGATCGCGATCTTCGCCGCTCCCACGCGGTTCATCTGGCCGGCGCCGACGCCGACCGTCATGTTGTCCGCAGCGAGCAGGATGGCGTTCGACTTCACGTGCTTGACGACCTTCCAGCCGAACAGGAGCTGCTTCAGCTCTTCTGCCGTCGGGGCGCGGTCGGTCACGACCGTCAGATCCGCTTCGGTCAGGGAGTGCACGTCGCTCTCCTGCACCAGCATGCCGCCTTCGACGCTCGTTACGAGCCATTCCGACTGGCGCTGAGCGCCCGCGGTCAGGTTGCCGAGCTTCATGAGGCGAATGTTCTTTTTCTTCTGCAGAATCTCGAGAGCCTCCGGCGTGAAGTCAGGCGCGATGATAATCTCGAGGAAAATCTCGCTCAGCTTCGTCGCCGTAGGTACGTCGATCGTGCGGTTCGCCGCGACGATTCCGCCGAAGATAGACGTCGGATCCGCTTCGTAAGCCTTGCGGTACGCTTCGTCGATGTCGGCTCCGATGCCGACTCCGCAAGGGTTCATATGCTTCACGGCGACGACGGCCGGTTCTTCGAACTCCTTCAGGATCGAGAGAGCCGCGTTCGCGTCGTTGATGTTGTTGTAAGAGAGCTCCTTGCCGTGGAGCTGCTCCGCTCTCGTGATGTTGCCTTCCGAGGAGATCGGCTTCTTGTAGAAGGCCGCCTTCTGGTGGGGATTCTCGCCGTAGCGAAGCTCTTGAACCTTCTCGTAGGTAACGGACAGACGCTCCGGCAGCGGCTCGTCCAGCACCTTCGCGAAGTAGTCGGAGATCAGGGAGTCGTAGGCGGCCGTGTGGCGGAACACCTTCGCCGCCAGGCGTTTGCGCGTGTCGAGGGTCGTGTCGCCGCCCGCCTTAACTTCTTCGAGAACCTTGGCATAGTCGCCCGCGTCGACGACAACGGTAACGAACGCATGGTTCTTCGCGGCGGAGCGGAGCATCGTCGGACCGCCGATGTCGATGTTCTCGATCGCGTCCTCATAGCTCACATTCGGCTTCTCGATCGTTTGCTGGAACGGATACAGATTGACGATAACGATATCGATATAGTCCAGTCCGAGCTTTTGCATCGTTTCGACGTGCTCTTCGTTGTCGCGAATCGCGAGCAGCCCGCTGTGAACGGCAGGATGCAGCGTCTTTACGCGTCCGTCCAGCACCTCCGGGAAGCCCGTTACGTCGGAGATGCCGATGACCGGCACGTTCTCCTTCTCCAGCAGCGTTTTCGTCCCTCCGGTCGAGATGATCTCGACGCCCAGGTTCGCCAGCTCGCGGCAGAACTCTACGATCCCCGTTTTGTCGGAGACGCTCACAAGCGCTCTTCTGATTGCCATGGTTCCCACTCCTATACAATAATGATGGCCCGTCCCATCCGCCGGAGCGTGCGGAACGAGCCTTTTTCTTATTTTCTTAGCGGTTAAGCGCCTCATGCCTTCTGCTACAAGCAATGTACTTGAATTTTCAACTCTATTTTCGAGATAGGGCCCACTAACGGCGAATTAAACATGATATTTCAGGTTTAATAAGTGCCTTTCCCACTCCGAAAGCAAAATAAAGGTGAAATTTCAAGCTTATTTATCGATAATGCCTCTTACGGCGCAATTAAACATGAAATATCATGCTCGATGCCCATTCATCAATCGGCTTACCCGCGGATCCGTACCTGTCGTCCGTCCAAAGAGACCCGTCCCTCGGCGATCCAGCGAACGGCCTGGGGATACAGCTCATGCTCGACCGCATGAACTCGCTCCGTCAAGGCCTCCTCCGTTTCGCCCTCCCCGATCTCGATCGACCGTTGGGCGATGATCGGGCCGGAATCCATGCCTCCGTCGACGAAGTGAACCGTGACGCCGGTCAGCTTGACGCCGTAATCCAACGCCTGCCGAATCGCATGAACGCCCGGAAAAGCGGGCAGAAGAGCCGGATGGACGTTGATCATCCGACCGTAGTAAGGCTTCACGAGCACATCCGTAATGAGCCTCATGTACCCCGCGAGGACGATCAGCTCGACTCCCTCGGCCGTAAGACGCTTCACGATCTCGGTCTCGTAGGCTTCCCGGGAGGGATATTCCTTCGGCCGGAACAGGAAGGTCGGAACGCCGAGCTTCTCCGCCCTCTCGACTACTTTGGCCGCCGGCTTGTCGCAGACAAGCAGCTTGATTTCGGCGGGAATGCCGGTATCCCGGATGGCCTCGGCCAACGCCTGAAAGTTGCTCCCGCTGCCGGAGGCGAATACCGCGATTCGGAGTGGAGCTCCCTTCATTACAGTTCGACTCCTCCGAACGTGACGATCTTGCTGCCCGCGGTAACTTGGCCGATCACGTAAGCTTGTTCTCCGTTCTCCTTCGCCAGAGCGAGGGCTTGGTCCGCTTGGTCCGCCGGCACGACGAGCACCATGCCGATGCCCATGTTGAACGTGGTGAACATGTCGCGGTCGCTGATCGCCCCGTCTCGCTGCATCAGCTTAAAGATCGGCTGGATCGGCCACGATCCCAGGTTGATGTCGACGTTGACGTTCTCCGGCAGCACGCGCGGAATGTTCTCGATGAAGCCTCCGCCCGTAATATGCGCCATTCCCTTGATCTTCACGCTCTCGAGAAGCTTCAGGATCGACTTGACGTAGATGCGGGTCGGCTCGATCAGCACGTCGCCGAGCTTCTTGCCCTCCAGCTCCGGCAGCTCGTCCACGTAGGAGTAACCCATCTTGTCGATCAGCAGGTTGCGCACGAGCGAGTAGCCGTTCGAGTGAACGCCGCTGGAGCCGAGGCCGATGACGACGTCCCCCGCGGCGATCTTAGAGCCGTCGATCGCCTTCGGACGATCGACGATGCCGACCGTGAAGCCGGCGATATCGTATTCGCCGTCCTGGTACATGCCCGGCATCTCGGCCGTCTCGCCGCCGATAAGCGCGCAGCCCGCTTGCTGGCAGCCTTCCGCCACTCCCTTGACGATCGCTTCGATCTTCTCCGGGACGAGCTTGCCGCAAGCCAGGTAATCGAGGAAGAAGAGCGGCTCGGCGCCGGTCACGACGACGTCGTTCACGCACATGGCCACGGCATCGATGCCGATCGTGTCGTGCTTGTCGAGCGAGAACGCCAGCTTCAGCTTCGTGCCGACCCCGTCCGTGCCGGAGACGAGCACGGGCTCCTCGTATTTGTCTTTGTTCAGGCCGAACAAGCCGCCGAAGCCGCCGAGCCCGGTCAGAACCTCCGGACGGAAAGTCTTCTTGACGTGCTTCTTCATCCGTTCGACGGCTTCGTTGCCCGCGGCAATGTCGACGCCGGCCTGTTTATACGCTTCGGACACGGTAGGTCCCCCTCTAAGTTCTTCTTGTCGGCTGGCGCGAGTGTCCGCGCCGCCGCTCCCTGTTAATCGCAGCTGCAGGAGGTCGCCTTCGCGAGCTCGAACTGCACCTTGGTCGGGTAGTCGTGGTCGAAGCAGCTGAGGCAGAGACCGCGATTCTTCTCGTTCTCATGCCCGCCTACCGCTTCCATCAGACCGTTCTTGCTTAAGAAGTACAGCGAATCCGCGTTGATCGCCTTGCGAATCTCTTCGACCGTCTTCGTGTTGGCGATGAGGTCCTTCGGATTCGGCGTATCGATGCCGTAGTAGCAAGGATTCATGAACGGCGGAGATGAGATCCTTACGTGAACCTCGGTCGCTCCCGCTTCCCGCAGCATGTTGACGATGCGAAGCGAAGTGGTGCCGCGCACGATCGAGTCGTCGATCATGACGACTCTCTTGCCCTCGACGACCTTGCGCACCGCGGACAGCTTCATTTTGACACCCTTCTCGCGGAGCTCTTGGGAAGGCTGGATGAACGTCCGGCCGGTGTACTTGTTCTTGATCAAGCCGAGCTCGTAAGGAATTCCCGTCTGTTCGGCATAGCCGATCGCGGCCGAGATGCTCGAATCCGGAACGCCGGTCACGATGTCGGCGTCGACGAACGATTCGAGCGCGAGCTGCCGTCCCATCCGCTTGCGGGAGGAGTGCAGGTTGATCTGGTTGATGTCGCTGTCCGGACGGGCGAAGTAGATGTACTCCATCGCGCAGACCGCGCGGCGTTCCATCGGAGCGAAGCGCTCCTCGCGGAGGCCGTTCTTGTCGAGAACAAGAATCTCTCCGGGCTGTACGTCCCGAACGTATTCCGCGCCGATCGTCTCGAACGCGCAAGTCTCGCTCGCGAAAATATAAGCGTCGCCGAGGCGGCCCATGACGAGAGGACGGAAGCCGTTCGGATCGCAAGCCGCGATCAGGCGGTCCTTCGTCATGATCAGGAACGCGTAGCCGCCGATGAGGCGCGCGAACGCGTCCTTGACCGCTTCGACCAGATCCTTGGGCGAGCGGGCGATGAGATGGGCGATGACTTCCGTGTCGCTGGACGTCTGAAAGATCGAGCCCTGCTCCTCGAGCTCGCGGCGGATGACCGGCTCGTTCACGAGGTTGCCGTTCGTGCAGACGGCAAGATCGCCGTCGCGGTACTTGAACACGAGCGGCTGGGCGTTCGCCAGCTTGCTCGAGCCCGAAGTCGAATAGCGGACGTGGCCGATCGCGCGGTCGCCCTTCAGCGCACCGAGGCGCTCGCGATCGAACACTTCCTTGACGAGCCCCATTCCGCGATGGTAATGGAAAGTCCCGTCCTCGGAAGAGCAGATGCCGCAGCTTTCTTCGCCGCGATGCTGAAGAGCGTGAAGACCGTAATAAGACAGATTGGCCGCGTCGGGATGACCGAACACGCCGAATACGCCGCATTCTTCCTTCGCCTTGTCGAAGATTTCTTCCTGACCGTTGCCTTCGTTGTAATAATCGCCGGTCCAGAAACGGGCTTCGGAAGGAGCCAACCCTCCTATTGCCTGTCCGCTTGGCGGATACGCCAAGCGGGCTGTCCCGGACTTCACTTCATCCGGCATGGGATCGCTTCCTTCCATTCCTTGCGGAATTCGCTGAGTGGCGCCGAAATGGCGGTATGTCCGTTAATCGCGATGGTGAGGTTCTCGCCGCCAACCTTTCCGAGACGCTGCGAAGGCACTCCCGCAGCCTCAAGAGCCGCGGCGACTTCGTCCGCCTTGTCCGGCTTGACCGACAGCAGGATGCGCGATTGCGATTCGCTGAACAGCGCGATGTCCGGACGCAGGTTCGATTGGAAGTCGACCGTGGCGCCGAGACCGCGGCCGAAGCCGGATTCCGCGAGCGCAGCCGCGAGGCCGCCTTCGGACAGGTCGTGAGCCGAGGCGACGAGCCCTTGCTGGATCAGGCCGAGAACCGCCTTGTGCAGGCGCTGCTCCGTCTCGAGGTCGAGCTCCGGAGGACGTCCTTCCGTTACGCCGTGAACGGCGTATTGGAATTCGCTTCCTCCGAGCTCCGCCTTCGTCTCGCCGAGAAGGAAAATGATATCTCCCTCGGCTTTGAATTCTTGCGTCGTGATGTGGTCCGTATCGTGAACGAGGCCGACCATGCCGACGACCGGCGTCGGATAGATGGCGCCCTTCGCATTCTCGTTGTAGAGAGAGACGTTGCCGCCGATAACCGGCGTCTCCAGGAAGCGGCAGGCTTCCGCCATGCCGTCTACCGCCTTCTCCATCTGCCAGAACACTTCCGGCTTCTCCGGGGAACCGAAGTTCAGGTTATCCGTGATCGCCAGCGGCTCGCCGCCGGAGCAGACGATGTTGCGCGCCGCTTCCGCGACCGCGATGCGCCCGCCGACTTCCGGATCGAGATAGACGTAACGTCCGTTGCAATCCGTCGTCATCGCAAGAGCCTTGCGGGTGCCGCGAATCGTGACGACGGCGGCATCCGAGCCCGGAACGACCGCGGTGGACGTGCGCACTTGGTAATCGTATTGGCTGTACACCCACTCCTTGCTCGCGAGCGACGGGGATCCGAGCACTTTTTTGAGCGCATCGTTCAGGTCGATCGTTTGCTCGTAGCGGTTCGTATCGATGGAGCCGTTCTTCAAGTAATAGTCCGGCACCTTGGAAGGCTTGTTATACACCGGGCAATCGTCGACGAGCGCCTTGACGGGCATGTCGGCGACTTGCTCGCCCTTGTGGAACAGGCGCAGGCGGCCGTCGTCGGTTACCTTGCCCACTTTCGCGCAGTGGAGTCCCCAACGCTCGAAAATCGCCTTCGCTTGAGCCTCGTGCTGAGGCTCGGTGACGAACAGCATGCGCTCCTGGGACTCGGACAGCATCATCTCGTACGCCGTCATTCCCTCTTCGCGCTGCGGAACCTCGTCGAGGTAGAGCTCCATGCCGTTGCCGGCCTTGGACGCCATCTCCGCGCTGGAGCAGGTGAGCCCCGCGGCTCCCATGTCCTGGATGCCGAGCACGATGCCGGAAGCGATCAGCTCGAGCGTCGCTTCCATGACGAGCTTCTCCATGAACGGGTCGCCGACTTGGACGGCCGAGCGCTTCGCTTCGGACTCCGCGGTGAGGTCTTCGGAAGCGAACGTCGCGCCGTGGATGCCGTCGCGTCCCGTTGCCGGTCCGACGTAGAATACCGGGTTGCCGACGCCCTTGGCGACGCCGCGTTGAATTTGGCCGTGGTCGATAAGGCCGACGCACATCGCGTTGACGAGCGGGTTGCCCTCGTACGATTCGTCGAACATGACTTCGCCCGCGACGGTCGGGATGCCGATGCAGTTGCCGTAGCCGGCGATGCCGCTGACGACGTGCTCGAACAGGTAGCGCACTCGGTCGTTCTCGAGCTTGCCGAAGCGCAGCGAGTTGAGCAGCGCGATCGGGCGGGAGCCCATGGAGAAAATATCGCGGATAATGCCGCCTACGCCGGTGGCCGCGCCTTGGTAAGGCTCGACCGCGGACGGATGGTTGTGCGACTCGATCTTGAACACGACGGCTTGGTTGTCGCCGATGTCCACGATGCCGGCGCCTTCGCCCGGTCCCATCAGGACGCGAGGGCCGGTCGTCGGGAAGCGGCGGAGCAGCGGCTTCGAGTTCTTGTACGCGCAGTGCTCGGACCACATGACGCTGAACACGCCGATCTCGGTGTAGTTCGGCTTGCGGCCGAGAAACCCGCAGATCAGTTCGTATTCGGAATCGGACACTCCGAATTGCTTGTATATTTTCTGCTCGGCGATCTGCTCGATCGTCGGTTCTTTAGCGGACACTTGCTGCGCCATTGCGTTCCCTCCAAGCGTTGAGTACTGACGTGAACATCCGGGCGCCGTCCTTGGAGCCGAGCAGCTCGCTGACCGCGCGTTCCGGGTGCGGCATCATGCCGACGACGTTGCCTTTCTCGTTGCAGATTCCCGCGATGTTGTCGACGGAGCCGTTCGGGTTGTCTCCCGCGTAACGGAACACGATTTGGTTATTCTTGCGCAAGCTGGCCAATGTCTCTTCGTCGCAATAGAAGTTGCCTTCGCCGTGCGCGATCGGAATGCGGACGACTTCGCCTTGCTCGTAGTCTTTCGTAAAGCCGGTGCCGGCGTTCTCGACGCGGAGGTCGACCGGATGGCAGCGGAACTTCAGAGAGTTGTTGCGGATGAGCGCTCCCGGAAGGAGTCCCGCCTCCGTGAGGATCTGGAAGCCGTTGCAGACGCCGAGAACGAACTTGCCTTCCTCGGCCGCCTTGCGAACCTCTTGCATGACCGGGGCGAGCTGGGCCATCGCGCCGCAGCGCAGATAGTCGCCGTAAGAGAAGCCCCCGGGAACGAGAATCGCATCATATTGGGACAGATCGGTGGACGTATACCAGACGTAATCGACGGGCTGCTGCACGACGTCCTCGACCGCCTTAAGCATGTCGATGTCGCAGTTGGAGCCCGGGAACACGAGAACCGCGAATTTCATGAGGTCTCAGCCCTCCAGTTCGAAGCGATAGTCTTCGACGACGGTGTTGGCCAGCAGCTTCTCGCACATCGCCTTGACGCGCTTCTCGGCTTCCGCGCGGTCGTTTGTGTCGAGCTGAAGCTCCAGGTACTTGCCGATGCGGACCTTGGACACTTCGCCGAAGCCCAGCGTTTGCAGGGAGCCTTGGACGGCGTTGCCTTGCGGGTCGAGCACGTTCTCTTTGATCGTTACGTAAACCGTTGCTTTCATGATTGATTCTCCTCCTGTAGGGGAAAAAGGTTTGGTCTTATCCGTACTGCCAGGTTTAAAGGCGGGGTTAGCTATTCGTTAAGCGTCGGTAGATGTCCCGGTACCTGGCGGAAGTCGCCGCCACGACCTCGTCCGGCAATCTCGGCGGAGGGCTGATCTTGTCCCAGTCCGAGTTCTCGAGATAGGCGCGGACCGGCTGCTTGTCCATGCTGTCGATCTCGACGTCGAGCTTGTAGTTCTCGTCGGCCCAGAACCGCGAGGAGTCCGGGGTGAACAGCTCGTCGATCAGGATGATCTCGTTATCGATAAGTCCGAATTCGAATTTGCAATCCGCAAGGATAATGCCCTTCTTCGCGCAGAAATCGCGCCCGAAGGAGTATAGCTTAAGGCTGAGCTCTTGAAGCTTCTCCGCCAGCTCCCGGCCGACGCGCCGAGCCATCTCCTCGAACGGGATGTCCTCGTCGTGGCCGACGTCGTTCTTGCCTGCCGGGGTGAAGATCGGCTGCTCGAGCTTCGAGTTCTTGCGAAGTCCTTCCGGCAGCTTGATCCCGTTCACCTCGCCGGACTTCTGGTACTGCTTCCAGCCGCCGCCGGTAATGTAGCCCCGAACGACGCACTCGATGTCGATGCGCTTCGCTTTCTTGGAGACCATGATGCGGCCCTCGAGCTTCGGCTTGTCGCTATCTGCAACGAGGTCGCCAAGCTTGTTCACGTCCGTATGGATGACGTGGTTCGGGAGAAGCTCGCCCGTCTGCTCGAACCAGAACGAGCTCAGCCCGTTCAGCACCTTCCCTTTGTCCGGGACGGGAGGATCCAGCACGTAGTCGAAAGCGGAGATGCGGTCGGTGACGACGATCAGGAGCCGGTCGCCCAGGTCGTAGAGCTCGCGCACCTTGCCTTTATGAATGAGGGGAGCCTTGGTCATCCCTTCTGCGGTGGACAACGTTTCGGTGGACATGAGAGCCTCCTTAGATGGGGCGGTGATTTCTTCGATTGCGATTGCTGCAACCCGAATATTTCGGGTTACGGCAGCCTTGCGGCGCTCTCGCGACTCTCTAACCCGAATATTTCGGGTTACGGCAGCCTTCCGGCGCTCTCGCGACTCTGTAACCCGAATATTTCGGGTTACGACAGCCTTCCGGCGCTCTTGCTACTCTCTAACCCGAATATTTCGGGTTACGGCGGCCTTGCGACGCTCTTGCGGCCCTCTAACCCGAATATTTCGGGTTACGGCAGCCTTGCGGCGCTCTTGCAGCCCTCTAACCCGAATTTTTCGGGTTACGGCAGCCTTGCAGCGCTCTTGCGGCCCTCTAACCCGAATATTTCGGGTTACGGCAGTTCTGGCTATTCCGCGGCGTCTTCCGCTTAATTCAAGCCCAAACGCTCGAAGATCGTATCGACGTGCTTCAGGTGCCAGCTCGGATCGAAGCAGTCGGCGATCTCCTCGGCGGAGAGAACGTTCGTGATCTCCGGCGTACCCGAGACGATGTCGCGGAAGTCGCGCTGCTCTTCCCATGCTTGCATCGCGCGCGGCTGAACGGTATCGTACGCCTGCTCGCGGCTGAAGCCCTTGTCGATCAGCTTCGTCATGACGCGTCCGGAGAACGGGACGTTGTACGTGCTTCTCATGTTGCGCTTCATGTTCTCCGGGAACACCGTCAGGTTCTTCACGATGTTGCCGAAGCGGTTCAGCATGTAGTTCAACAGCATCGTCGCGTCCGGCAGGATGATGCGCTCGACCGAGGAGTGCGAGATGTCGCGCTCGTGCCACAGCGGCACGTTCTCGTAGGCCGTCATCATATGGCCGCGGATGACGCGGGAGAGGCCGCTGATGTTCTCGCAGCCGATCGGGTTGCGCTTGTGCGGCATCGCGGACGAGCCCTTCTGGCCCTTCGCGAACGGCTCCTCGACTTCGCGGAATTCGCTCTTCTGCAGGGCGCGGATCTCCGTCGCGAACTTGTCCAGCGACGTGGCGATCAACGCCAGCGTCGCCATGTACTCGGCGTGGCGGTCGCGCTGCAGCGTCTGCGTCGAGATCGGCGCCGCCTTGATGCCGAGCTTGTCGCAGACGAACTGCTCGACGAACGGGTCGAGGTTCGCGTAGGTGCCGACGGCTCCGGACATCTTGCCGAATTGGACGTTGTCGGCCGCGCGGCGGAATCTCTCGAGGTTCCGCTTCATCTCCTCGTGCCACAGCGCCAGCTTCAGCCCGAAGGTCGTCGGCTCGGCATGAACGCCGTGCGTGCGTCCCATCATCGGGGTCGATTTATATTTGATCGCTTGTGCTCGAACGATCTCGACGAAGTTCACCAGGTCGCGTTCGAGAATTTCGTTCGCTTGCTTCAACAGATAACCGAGCGCCGTATCGACGACATCCGTCGAGGTCATGCCGTAGTGAACCCACTTGCGTTCCGGTCCAAGGCTCTCGGATACCGCGCGGGTGAAGGCGATGACGTCGTGGCGGGTTTCCTGCTCGATCTCGTAGATGCGATCGATATCGAACTTCGCGTTCTTGCGGAGCTCCACCGTGTCTTCCTTCGGAATGTGGCCCAGCTCGGCCCATGCTTCGCAGGCGCAAAGCTCGACTTCCAGCCATGCTTTGAATTTGTTCTCTTCTGTCCAGATGGCCCGCATCTCCGGGCGGCTGTAGCGATCGATCATCGTAAAATCAAACCCTCCATATATTCGATTGGGTTATCCACGCGAGAGCCGACTCCGTATCGTCCGCCAGCACGTTCACGTGGCCCATCTTGCGCTTGTTCTTGGCTTCCGCCTTGCCGTACAGATGCACCTTCGGCTCGACGCCGAGGCGCTCCGCTTCCGGATCCTTCTCCTTCATCCACTCCAGCAGAGGCGGAACGTGCTCGCCGAGAATGTTCGCCATGACGACCGGCGACAGCAGGGACGTATCTCCGAGCGGAAGGTCGCAGATCGCGCGAACGTGCTGCTCGAACTGCGAGGTCCGGCAGGCTTCCATCGTGTAGTGTCCCGAGTTGTGCGGGCGCGGCGCCAGCTCGTTGACGTAAAGCGTTCCGTCCGCCCCCGCGAACATCTCGACCGCGATGAGCCCGACCGCTCCGAGCGTCTTCGCGATCGAAACCGCGAGGCGCTCCGCTTCGGCGCGAACGTCGTCCGGGATTCTCGCCGGAACGATCGACAGATGCAATATATTGTTAACGTGCACGTTCTCCGCGGGAGGGAACGTCTTGATCTCTCCCGACGGCCGACGAGCCGCGATGACCGAGATCTCCTTCTCGAAGGCGATGAACTTCTCGAGCACGAGCTCCGTTCCCGCCTTCTCGGCTTCAGCCCAAGCGGGAGCCAGCTCGTCCTCCGAGCGAAGCACCCATTGGCCCTTGCCGTCGTAGCCTCCCGTCGCCGTCTTGAGCACGGCCGGCAATCCAAGCCGCGCCGCCGCGCCGCGCAGCGTCTCGAGGCTCGTCACCTCCGCGTAAGGAGCGACCCGCGCTCCCGCCGCTTCGATCGCGCGCTTCTCGCGCAGGCGATGCTGCGTCGTGTGCAGCAGCGCGCTGCCTTGGGGCACGTACGATTCCCGCTCCAGCATCGCCGCCACGTCCGAGTCGACGTTCTCGAACTCGTACGTGATCACGTCCGAACGGCGAGCCAGCTCCCGGGCCGCCTCGCGGTCCCCGTAGCCCGCGACGATCTGCTGCGCCGTCTGGCCGCAAGGCGAATCCGGCGTCGGGTCGAGCGTCACGAATCGATAGCCGAGGCGGCTGCCCGAGTGGGCCAGCATCCGTCCGAGCTGCCCGCCGCCGAGAATGCCGATCGTGGAGCCCGGCAGAATCGGACGCTGCGCCGCAGCGCCCGCATCCGCTCCGTTGCCCGCGGAGAATCCCGCCGCATCCGTGCTTGCCGCAGCCCCCGCTTCCGTCCCCGGCGCTTCCGAGGCCCCGGGCACCGCGCAGTAGCCGTCCTCGCATACCAAGCCGTCCGCCGAACCCAGGTTAACCAGCTTAAACGGCTCGCTCATGGCAATTCTCCCGCCAGCACTTCCGCCGTAATCCGATCGCGGCGAGCCGCTACTCTCTCTTGAACGGAAGGGTCGAACGCTCCGATCATTTGCGCGGCGAGCAAGCCCGCGTTCGTCGCCCCCGCCGTCCCGATCGCGACCGTCGCGACGGGGATGCCTCCCGGCATCTGAACGATCGACAGCAACGAATCCAGCCCGTTCAAGGCTTGCGACTTGACGGGCACTCCGATAACGGGAAGAACGGTCTTGGCCGCGACCATGCCGGGCAGGTGAGCGGCGCCGCCGGCGCCCGCGATGATCACCTTCAACCCTCGGCTTGCCGCGCTCTCCGCATATTCAAACATCAGGTCCGGCGTCCTGTGCGCCGAAACGACTTTTTTCTCATAGGAAACGTTCAATTCATCCAGTACCTCGCACGCTCGCTTCATGGTCTCCCAATCCGACGTGCTTCCCATGATGACGCCGACAAGTGCCGACATAATTCCACCCTTTCCCCGCGTAAAATCGTGCCCGAACATACAAAAAGGCCGATGGGTATACTGTCAGTATTCCCCATCAACCCCATCTTCTCTCTTGCGAAACACCTTATTCTCGTTCTTCCGCCCTCGCCGGACGCCATATAGGCGCAACATCGGATTCCGGCATTCCGCCGCCGCTTTCTCCGATATCCGCCTGCTCATCCAGAACTAGGGCTCGTAGTCCGAAAATTTAAGGTTTCCGGGTAGAGACGATCGGGCCGTATCCCCGACTATATACGAGCAAATCAGCTATTTTACGGTTCTAAGTTTACCCCAACCTCCCATGGATGTCAATCGAAAGACGAACGCTTAATTAACGTGAAAATACGAATGTTCGGATTTTGACATATTCGGAATATGCGGATTTATTCGATTAAATAAGCGAGCGGCGCTCTCCGACATTCGGAGGGGACCGCTCGCTCCTATTCCGCTTCCTACTTCACTTCAAACCAATTGTTCCGCGCTACCTTCTCGTACCAGTAGTAGCTGTCCTTCTTCGTTCTCTTAAGAGTGCGGAAATCGACATAGACGAGCCCGAAGCGCATATCGTAGCCCTCCGCCCACTCGAAGTTGTCGAGCAGCGACCATGCCATGTAGCCGACCACGTTCACTCCGGCATCGATCGCGCGGGACAGGCTCACGAGATGCTGCTTGTAATAATCGATGCGGCGATCGTCGCGAACCCGTCCGTCCAAGCCCGGCGCATCGTTGATGCAAGCCCCGTTCTCCGTGATGTAGATCGGAATGTCGCCGTACTTGTCCTTCACGTAACGAAGGGAGTCGTAGAAGCCGACGGCGTCGTAAGGCCAGCCGATATCGGACTTCTCGTAATGGGACTCGATCGGTTCGCTCTTGAGGAGCCCGGCTTCCGGATTGTATCGGTTAATGCTGGCCGAATAATAGTTCAAGCCGAGGAAATCGATCGGCTGACGGATGTCTTCCATATCGCCGTCCAGAATCGGAATCGTCGCGCCGGCGCCTTCGATGCATTCGCGAAGCTCGTCCGGATACTTGCCGAAGAAGATCGGGTCCTTGAACCAGTCTCCGGTCCATTGGATGTTGCGCAGGCATGCCTTGCGATCCTCTTCGCTCGGACCGTATGGAACCGCCCAAGTCATGTTCGGCGCGATGCCGATGATGCCCTCCGCGCCAAGCTTGCGGAAAAGGCTGACGGTGCGTCCGTGAGCGACGAGAATATGATGGGCGATGTTCGTGGCGAGCTGCAGATCCTTGTTGCCCGGCGCGTGAATGCCCAGGTAGTTCGAGAGGAACGAGCTGCACCACGGCTCGTTGAACGTAATCCACTTTTTGATTTTGCCGCCGAATTCCTTGAACATCGTCTCGGCGAAAGCGACGAACGCGTCGATCGTCCCGCGGTTGTTCCAGCCGCCCTCATCCTCCAGCGCTTGCGGCAGATCCCAGTGATACAGCGTGCAGAACGGCTCGATTCCGTTCGCGAGCAGCTCGTCGACCAGGCGATGGTAATAATCCAGACCGAGACGGTTCGCCTCTCCCCGTCCCTTCGGGTAGATGCGGGGCCAAGCGATCGAGAACCGGTAGGTCGAAACGCCGAGCTCCTTGAGAAGCTGCACGTCCTCCTTGTAGCGATGGTAGCTGTCGCACGCGACGTCGCCGTTGTCTCCGTTCTTGACCTTGCCCGGCGTATGGGAGAACGTATCCCAGATGGACAAGCCCCGGCCGTCCTCGTCATAAGCTCCTTCGATCTGGTAAGAAGCGGTTGCCGCTCCCCAGGCGAAGCCTTCCTTAAATCGGTAGATCGTCATTGGCTTCCTCTCACTCCTCAAGCTTAATCGACTAATCGGTTAAACCGTCTTTTTATCTCCGGTTATCCCCATCATTTTAACACAAGGGCTCGCCAGACATAAAACGTTTTCCCTAAAAGGCCGACCGCCCACAGGCAGACGAGGTCGTCTCCCGAAGGCGGCCGGTTTCTTGGCTATGAAGCAATCCGGACGATGCCGTCCTTCCTACTATTGAATGTCCTTGCCGGTGAACAGCTTGACTCTGTTCTTAACCAGACCGGTGTAGATGGATTCCATCTTCTCCGCGCCCGCCTTGTCCAGATCGGCGAGGAATTGATCGTACGTCTTGTCGAATTCTTCCGGCTTCGCCAGGATCGCCTTCGGAATGCTCTTGCGGATGATGTCCTGCGTCTTCTGGTAGATGACTTGGTAGTCGCCGTCGGTCGGAGCTTGCATGTTGTACAGCGCGCCCCACTCCTTGACCGGCAGATCGGTCGGCCACAGGTCCTTCCAGGTCGTCGCGTTGTAGCCCTTCAGCGCTGCCTTCTCGGCATCGGAGTAGCTCGCGATGATTTGGTCGGGGAAGTTCGTCGTGTAGTAGTTGCCCGTCGAATCCTGCACGCCGTCGCCGTAGTGCATGCTGAACGTCGTGTACAGGCCGATGCCGGTCGTCTTCATGAAGTTGGAGTTGTCGTTTACTTTCTTGTCGAGCACGTCGGCCGGAATGACGCGCTTGCCGTTCTCTACGTTGTAGTGAACGCCTTCGATGCCCCAGTTGAGCAGAACTTGGCCTTCGTCGGAAGCGAGCCAGTCGAGGAACTTGATCGTGCGGATCGGATCCTTGTTCGCCGTCGTGATGCTGATGCCGGAGAAGTCGATGCCGGCGGACACCAGCTCATGGTCTTGGTACTGATCGTTCAGCGTTACCGGGAAGTGGCCGTACGTGTATTCGTGCTTGCCGGCTGCCTTCAGCGCGTTCTCCGCGTTGCCGTATTCCCATTCTTGCGAGATAAGGCCCAGTACGCGTCCGCTTGCGATCTTGGCTTGGTATTGGTCGTCCTTCTGGACGAAGGTGTCCTTGTCCAGCAGGCCTTCGTTGTACATATGGTTCAGCCATTTGAAGTATTCGCGCTCTTCCGGACGCTTATAATGAAGCTTGGCTTCATAGGTGGTCGGGTCGACGTAATATTCGCCGTCGTCAGGAGCGCCGGTCGCGATAAACGCCGGGTTCGTGACCGTGATCATGCTCTTCCAATCGTCGGCGTTAAGCAGCAGCGGGATGGTCGGTTGTCCGTCCGTCGTCGGATGCTTGGCCACGTATTCCTTGAGTACGTTTTCAAAATCCTGAACGGTCTTGATTTCCGGATAACCGAGCTCTTCCAGCACGCGAAGCTGAACCTCGAATCCGCCCGTCGCGTCGAAGTACTGCTGATCGACGCCTCCGTTCGTCGGGATGGAGTAGATCGATTGGTCGTCCAGGCTGTATTTCAGGCGGTTCGTGTTCTCGCCGATCAATTTCTTGAGGTTCGGCGCGTATTTATCGATAAGGTCGGTCAGGTCGATGATCGCTCCGGCGTCAACCAGCTTGCCGAGCTCGCCCTTGGCGAAGATGATGTCCGGATATTGGCCGCTGGCCGCCATCAGGGCGATTTTGTTCTCGCCGCCGCCGCTCGCGATGTCGTATTCGGCGTTAATGGTGACGCCGGTCTTCTCGGTAATCACCTTGCCGATTTCGTCCTGCATGTTGTTCCAGTTCGGGCTGGCGTCCGCGCCGAAGAACGAGAACGTGATCGGCGTCGTGTCCATCGCGCCGGAATCGGCCGATGCGGAAGCGCTTGACGTGCTAGGCGCTTCGCTTGCCGAATTGCCGGCAGCTTCATCGTTGTTGTTATTGCTGCTGCAAGCGCTGAGGAGCAGCACGCCGGACAATGTCAGCAAGGAAAGCGATTGAGTGGAGCGCAACTTCATTTGGAACTTCCCCCTAGATGATGAATTGGTCAATCGTTTATTGTACACAGGCTATCGGCCTGGGTGTACCGGTAATGTCTGACAGTCGCTTAGGACTTGACGGCCCCGAGCGTCATTCCGCCTACGAAGTACCGCTGCAGGAACGGATACACGACCAGGATCGGAACGGTAACGACGATCGTGATGGCCATCTTGATCGACTCCGGAGAGACTTGCGCCATCTTGTTCGCCAGGTCGTTGGCATTGGTCATCGCGCTGCCTTGCTGCGTGCTGTCCAGAATCTTCATCAGCTCGTACTGCAAGGTCGTCAAGGACGGCTTGTTGCCGTTGTACAGGTACGTATCGAACCAAGAGTTCCATTGTCCGACCGCCAGGAAGAGCGCGATCGTCGCAAGCACCGGCTTGCATAGCGGGAGAATGATCTTGTAGAAAATCTTGAAATCGTTAGCCCCGTCCAGCTTGGCCGATTCCTGCAGCGCGTAAGGCAAGCCGTCCATGAACGAACGGATGACGAACACGTTGAAGGCGCTGACGATGCCGGGCAGAACGTAAACGGCGAACGTCCCGAGCAGGTTCAGGTCGCGGAACAGGATGTAGATCGGCACCATGCCGCCGGAGAAATACATCGTGAGCGCGAGGAACGTGGAGAGAAACTTGCTGCTTCGGAAGTCGGGCCGGCTTAAGACGTACGCCAGCATCGAAGCGCTTAGCAACCCTAGGACCGTGCCGATAACCGTACGCAGAATAGAGATTTTAAAGCCCGTAAGCAGGGACTTGTAACCGAATATCGTCTCGTAATTCTCGAGCGTAAACTCGCGAGGCCAGAGGTAGATGCCTCCGCGAACCGTATCGACGGAATCGTTGAAGGAGATCGCCAGCACGTTCAGGAACGGATAGACCGTGGCGATGACGATTATGGTCAGTACGACATAGTTGGCGATGCTGAAAACCCGTTCTCCTCTTGTCAAGTTGAATGCTTTGCTGGACATATGCCCGCCCCCTACATGATGCTTTCTTTCGCGAATTTCTTGAACAGGCCGTTAGCCGTAAACAGCAGAAGAATGCTGACGACGGAGGTAAACATGCTGATCGCGGTACCGTAGGAGAAGTGGGCGATCTTGATTCCGTAATCGAGCGCGTACAGATCGAGCACTTGCGAATAATCGGATACCAGGTCGTTGCCGAGCAGCATCTGCTTCTCGTAGCCGGTGGCCAGCAGGTGACCGATGTTCATGACGAACAGCACCATGATCGTGGAACGAATGCCGGGCAGCGTAATGTTCCAGATTTGCCGGAAACGTCCGGCCCCGTCGACTCTCGCCGCTTCGTAAAGCTCCTTGTCGATACCGGTAATGGCCGCCAGGTAGATGATCGCGTTCCACCCGGTTTCCTTCCAGATGTCGGACCCGGTCACGACGCCCCAGAACCAATGCTCCTTGGCCATGATCTGGATCGGCTCGTCGATCAAGTGAAGCCACATCAGAATATCGTTGACGATGCCGTCAAGCGACAGCAGGCTGGTCACGATGCCGGCGACGACGACCCAGGAGACGAAGTGAGGCAGATAGGAGATCGTCTGGGTGATCCGTTTGAACGGCATGCTCTTGACTTCGTTGAGCAGGACGGCGAACAGGATCGGGAAGATCAGTCCGGCCACGAGCCCCATTCCGCTCATCGCGAGCGTATTGCGGAGAACCAGATAGAACTGGTCGTCGTGGAAGAGCCGGACGAAGTTGTCGAAGCCGACCCACTCTTGTTCCCCGAACGTTCGGGCCGGCTTGTAGTTCTGGAACGCCATCGTCCAGCCCCAGATCGGGTAATAGTTGAACACGAATAGCCAAATCACGAACGGGATGGACATCAGATATAGATACTTCTGCTGGATGAGATCCTTCAAGAAGCTCCGCTTATTCGTTTTGGTTTTTTTCGGTCTTTTTTTCGTTTGGGATGCTTGAGCAGCTGTTAGCGTTTCCATTCGTGTCGCTCCCCCTTTTGCTATATTGCTATGATAGCTTAGGGGGAGGACGGAAAAATACGAGGAAGATTGAAGCAAAAACCATGTAAGAATTAGAGGTCGGGAAACGGAGAGTTGCGGATTTTCATAGGATTTTCTATTTTTTGCGGTAAGCGGAGGGAGAAACCCCTTCGTATTTGCGGAATTTTCCATGAAAATAATCGACATTCGAATAGCCGACGCGCTCCGCTACCTGGTAAACCTTCAAGCCTTGCTCGAGGAGCTCCTTCGCCTGTTCGATCCGAACCTTGTCCAGATAGGCGTTGAACGATTCTCCCGTGTAATTTCGAAACAGCTTGCCTAGGTAAGAGCTGTTGTAGCCGAACACCTCGGCCAGAGACTCCAGCTTCAGATTATCCGCGTAATTGCGGCGGATCAGCTCGATCATCTTCTGCATCTGCTGGTCGCTGCCGTAGCCGCGGAACGAATCGGCCATCTTGGCGACGAGCTCCGTCAGCGCCTCGGTCAGTCCCGAGAGCCGATATTCCCCGTACAGCTTAAGCACCTCGGCGGCGAACGCGCGGCAACGTTCCTTCAGCTCCGGCCGCCTCTGCTCCAGCTTCGCGAGCGCGGCCGTAAACGATTGCGCGAACGCGGATTTTACCTCCGGTTCGCCCATCCGCGCAGCCCGCATAGCGTCCGCCGTCCCCCTGACCCAGGAGGCGGCCGCCTCCGCGTTGCCGAGGTCGAGCGCGAGCAGAAGCTTTTCCGATTCCGACTCGCCGAGGACCTTCGCGTCGCTCTGCCGCTCCGCGGGGGCTGCCGCTTCCATGGCCGGGTAGATCCGGTCCCCTTCCAGCAGAAAGCGATTCTTCAGCCCCTCTTCCGCGGACCGCAGGGATTGGCTCAGACCGGCAAGCCCGTCCGCCTCGTCTCCCGCGACCGCCGTAAAATCCAACCCGGACTCCGAGCAAGCACGCCGAATCTCGCGGTAAACATGCGGCATATCCGTTTCGTCAGCCGACAGGACAAGTCCCAGGTTCGATTCGAGGGAGAAAACGACGCCTTTGCCGGATGCGTCGAACGCGTCGGAAAGTCTGGTTTTGACGGAGGTCGCGGTCGCGGCATCGATTTCTTCCCTATTCTGCAATTTGATCAGCAGGACGGAGTAGGGAGCGCCCCCGAGCCGGATCGTGCCAAGAGCCTCCTCCGGAGGTTCTTCGCCTTCGACGGAGAGCAAGGATAGAACCGTCCGCTCCCGGCTCCAGGCTTGGCCGGACGGAGAGCTTCCCTCGGATCTCCGCTTGTCGAGCGTAAGCTTGACCTTCCTCAAGGCGTCCTCCAGCTCCTCTTCGTCGACCGGCTTGAGAATATAGCCTTCCGCTCTCATGGACAGGGCTTGGCGCGCGTACTCGAAGTCGGCATGTCCGCTCAGGACGATGAACAGGGGCGCGGGATCATACTGCTCCTGAACGTTCTGCATCAATTGCAGACCGGTCATCCCCGGCATCCGGACGTCGATCACCATGAGGTCCGGCTTCGCCTGGGGAATCTTCGACAACGCATCCATCCCGTCGACGGCGACCGCCGCGACCTGAAATCCGCACTCTTCCCATTCCACGATCGTGCGAAGCCCCTCCCGAATCAAGGGCTCGTCATCTACAATCATGACTCTGTACATGATGTCACTCCTCCAAAGGAATCCAGAAAGCGATCCGGGTTCCCTCCTGTTGTTCGCTCTCGATCCGCAGCCCCGATACCTGGCCGTAAGTGAGAAGCAGCCGCTGTTGGACGTTGTGCAATCCGATCCGCGTCGATTCCTGTTCGGCCAGCGTGCGGCGGATCGCCTTCAGCTTGCCGGCGGGAATGCCGACGCCGTTGTCCTCGACGACGACGTCCAATCCGCCCCGGCTAAGCTCCGCCCTGACCTTGACCCATCCGCCCTCCACCTTCTGCTCCAGTCCGTGAATAACGGAATTTTCCACCAGAGGCTGGATCAACAGCGGCAGCAGCTTGACGCCCTCCGCTTCGGGAGCGATCTCGAGCTCGTAATTCAATCGGTCCTCATGCCGGAATTTCTGAATCTCCAAGTAACATCGAACCATCTCGATCTCTTCGTTCAAGCTGATCTTGCTGCCGGTGATCTCCAGGCTCTTGCGCAGCAGCTTGCCCAGCGTCTTGACCGTTCGGGCGATGTCCTTTTCTCCCCTTATGTGCGCCTTCATCCGGATCGATTCCAAAGCGTTGTATAGAAAATGGGGATTGATCTGGTTGGCCAGCATCCTCAGCTTGATCTCGCCCTGCTTGCGTTCGAGCTCGTTCGAATGCTGGTGCGATTCCTTCAGCTCCTCCATCAATTCTTTGATGTTGGAGACCATCTGGTTGAACTGGCGGGTAATCTGCCCGATCTCGTCGTTGGCCCCGACCTTAAGCTCCGCCGCGTTGAAGTTGCCGATGGATACCTTGCTGATCTGCCTGCTGAACTTACGCAGCCGGTTCGTGACGACCGTGCAGATCAGGTAAATGATCAGAATCGACAACACCGCGAAAAGCACGATGACCAGCGCGCCGATCCGGGTAATTTGGTTGGCATCCTTCATGATGCTGTCCACGGCGAAGATCGAGATGATCTTGAGGTACGAAAAGCTGTTATCCGGCAAAATCTGATCGATGACGACCTTGGATCGAACCCCGTTCACCGTCAATTCGTAAGTCCCCGGCTCTCTATCCGAGAGAGTGGCTCCGTACAACGAGTCCTCCAGCCGCTTGCCGACGATATTCGGACGGTTGGAAGCGACGGCGATTCCCGTAGGATCGAGAACAATCGTCTCCGAATCCTCTTGATTCAGCACGGTGTTCAAATAATCGGAATTGATGTTTATGGTCAGCAGCCCGTAGGATTGATTTTCCCGGAAAAAGACGGACCGAACCAGGCTCAGCATGCTCTCCGATTTCTCGGCTTCGTCCGGCAGGTAATACCACCCAATCAACCCTTTATTATTCATCGCGTCCTTGTACCAGTAAGATTGCTTCGTATTGAAGCTTAACGGAAGGAACTCCCCGTTATTCAGCAGCGTCGGATTGTCGACTTCCAGCTGGATTTTGGATACTTCCGGATTAAACGTGAGATAGAGCTTGATCGTATCGTATTCCCAATAAGCGTCCAGGACTTCGCTCGGGCTCGCGAAACGCTTCGTGGCGATCTCTTCCAGATCGCTGTCGATCAACAGCCTGGCCGACAGATCGTTCGCGGTATACAGGGTCTCGTTCATTCGAGCCTTGACGCGTTCGACCGAGTTCTCGGTCTGTTCGATCGCCTTGTCCAGCGTCGAGTCCCGGTATTCCCGAACGGCGTAGCTCCCTACGATGACGATCGGCAGCAGCAGAAACAGGATATAAGCCAGCACGATCTTGTTGCGAAGCTTCAAGTCGTTGAAGCCGGCGATAATGCGCTTCAATCGGAAGCCCTCCTTCCCTCGCGCCGACGTGTCGAACGGACGGAAATTTCGTCGATCGACCTTATTTTGAAGCAACCCCCGGAGAACTTGCAAGTCCTCTCTCGGGAATGTGCCGTATTTTTGGTGCAATTGTAGGGGTATAACTCCTAGGCGCATTCGTATTAGAATAAAAATCATATCTATTATTGAAGGCGCTTGCAATAGGAGGCGCATGGAAGGAGAGCTACCCGAGTGACCAAAGCTTCCGGAACGTTCCCGTTCGAGAATCCCGACCTCCCGCTCGAAACCCGGGTGAACGACCTGGTCTCGAGATTCACGCTCGACGAGAAAATCAATTTGATGTGCCAATATCAGGACGAGGTTCCCCGCCTGGGAGTCAAGAAATACAAGCACGGCACCGAAGCCGCCCACGGCATCGCCTGGCTCGGGGAAGCGACCATGTTCCCGCAGCCCGTCGGGCTCGCTTGCACTTGGGACGAGGAGCTGCTCCGCCAAGTCGGCGAAGCGATCGGAACCGAGGCCCGCGGGTTTTTCCGCCGCGATCCGGACCGCAACGGGTTGACGTTATGGGCGCCGACCGTGGACATGGAGCGCGACCCGCGCTGGGGACGCAACGAGGAAGCGTACGGGGAGGACCCGATCCTGGCCGGCAAGCTGACCGCCGCTCTGGCGCGAGGCATTCAGGGAGATCACCCTTTCTATCTCCGCGCGGTCGCCAGCCTGAAGCACTTCATCGGCAACAACAACGAGGTCGACCGCGGCGAATGCTCGGTGAGCATCGATCCCCGTAACATGCGCGAATATTACTTGAAGGCGTTCGAGATTCCGTTCAAGGAAGGCGGCGCCCAATCGATGATGACCGCCTACAATTCGGTGAACGGCGTGCCGGCCAACCTGAACCCGCAGGTGAACGACGTCGTGAAGGGCGAATGGGGCATGAACGGCTTCGTCGTCAGCGACGCGGGAGACGTGCTCGGAACGGTCAACGAGCATGCCTACTTCGACAACTATAAGGACGCCGTCGCGGCGTCGATCAAACGCGGCATCGACAGCATCACCGACGATCATCCGATCTCCAAGCAGGCGATTCGGGATGCGCTGGCGGACGGGACTCTGACCGAGAACGACTTGGACGTCGCGCTTCTCAACACCTTCCGCGTCCGGATCCGGCTCGGGGAATTCGACCCGGACGAGCGCAATCCGTACTCCGGAATCGGCGAGGACGTCATCGGTTCGGACGAGCACAAGAAGACGAGCTTGGACGCGGCCCGGAAGAACGTCGTCTTGCTCAAGAATAAAGGCGGGGCGCTGCCGCTGAACGCTTCCCGTTCGCGCAAGGTCGCCGTCGTCGGCCCGCTGGCCGACATCGTCTACCGCGATTGGTACAGCGGTTCCCTTCCTTACTCGGTCACGCCGTTGGACGCTATCCGCTCCAAGGCGGACGCTTCCGGCGGCGAAGTCCTTCACGCCACGGGGAACGACCGGGTGAAGCTGGCCGCCTCCGGCAAATTCGTGACGACCCGAGCGGACGGCAAGCTGGAAGCCTCGCTCGACTCCGCGGAAGGCGCCGAGACGTTCGAGCTGACCGACTGGGGCTGGAGAGCCCACTCCCTCGTCGCCGAGAGCACGGGCAAATACGTCGCGACGGCCGACGACGTTCACGCGACCGCCGACTCCGAGGAGATATTCGGCTGGTTCACGAAGGAAGCCCTTCTGATCGACCGGATGGAGCAAGGCAAGCTGAACCTCTCGGCTTGGAACAACGCCAGGATCGGCATCGGCGAGGACGGCTTGCTGACCGTCGACCCCGAGCTGGCGGTGGAGCATTCCTCCCTCGGCTCTCCGGAGGAGCGCAAGGCTTCCGGCAGCGCGAAAGGCGGAGTGACGGTCTCTCCGTACGACGTGCATGTGGTGCAGGATGGAGTTCGCGAGGCCGTCGCGGCGGCGAGCGAGGCCGACGCGGCCATCGTCTTCGTCGGCAACCATCCGCTGATCAACGGCAAGGAGACGATCGACCGCCCGGACCTGACGCTGCCCGAAGCGCAAGAGAAGCTTATCCGCGCCGTCTACGAAGCCAATCCGAACACGATCGTGGTCGTCGTCGGCAGCTATCCGTTCGCGATCAACTGGGCGGACGAGCACGTGCCGGCCATCCTGTATACGTCCCATGCCGGACCGGAGCTCGGCAACGCGGTCGCGGACGTCCTGTTCGGCGACTACGCGCCGGCGGGAAGGCTGAACATGACCTGGTACCGGGGCGCCGATCAGCTGCCCGACTTCATGGATTACGACATCATCAAAGGAGAGCGTACGTACCGTTACTTCCGCGGTCCCGTCCTATATCCGTTCGGTCATGGCCTGACGTACTCTCCGTTCGAGTATGAAGAGGTAAATCTGAGCCGCTCTTCCATCTCCGCGGGCGAGGAAGTTAACGTCTCCGTTCGCGTGCGCAATGCGGGCGACCGGTTCGGCGAGGATGTCGTTCAGCTGTACGGCACCGCCGGAGCTTCGCGCGTCAAGCGTCCGCTCAAGCAACTTCTCGCTTTCCGGCGGATCGGATTGGCCGCCGGCGAGACGGCGACGGTAGAGTTCGCCGTTCCCGCTTCCGAGCTGGCGTTCTGGGACGTGACGCGCGACCGTTGGTGCCTCGAGAGCGGAACGTGGACTCTCGCGGTCGGCCGCTCTTCGGCGGACGTCGCCTGCTCGTGCTCGCTCGAGGCGGTTGGCGAGACCGTGCCGCCGCGCGATCTTCGCCGGCCGACGTCCGCCTGCAACTACGACGACTACGAGGGAGTCGTCATCGACGAGTGCAAGGACGGCGGCAGCAGCGTCGCGGCCGTGCGGGAAGGCGCGTGGGCGTATTACGCCGACGCGGACTTCGCGGCGGGCGGCGTCGGAACGTTCGCCGCGAAGGTATCCTCGCCCCGCGGCGGCAAGCTCGAAGTCTGCGCCGTCGGTCCGGACGGCGAGACAACGCTCGGCAGCCTCGACATTATCGCCACCGGCGGCCCGCAGGCGTGGCGGACGATCTCCGGCTCGATCGCCGCTCCGTCCGGAGTCGTCGGCATCCGGATTAAGCTGAGCCGCGACGTTCGCGTGGCGGAATTCCGGTTCGAATAGAATAGTTGGTTGCAAAAGGCCTCGGTTCCGATTGTCGGAATCGAGGCCTTTTGGGCATGGGCCGCAGCCGGGTGGCTCTGTAACCCGATATTGTCGGGTTACAGCTTTCCGCGCACTCTCCTTTCGCTCTGTAACCCGATATTGTCGGGTTACAGCTTTCCGCGCACTCTCCTTTCGCTCTGTAACCCGATATTGTCGGGTTACAGCCTTCCGCGCACTCTCCTTTCGCTCTGTAACCCGATATTGTCGGGTTACAGCCTTCGACGCACTCTCCTTTCGCTCTGTAACCCGATATTGTCGGGTTACAGCCTTTTATGCGCTCTCCTTCTGCTCTGTAACCCGACATTATCGGGTTACAGCCTTCCATGCGCTCTCCTTCTGCTCTCTAACCAAGATACAACTTTATGGAGTTCCCTCCTTCGGCCGGCAGTCGGGGTAACGAGCAAAAGTGTGGTATGGAGTTCCCTCCTTCGGCGGGCAGTCGGGGCAACGAGCTAAAG
>NZ_JACJVQ010000015.1 GCF_014212135.1 Cohnella thailandensis | reverse complement strand
TATTTCATTACGCTCGATGTTCAGTTTTCAAGGAACAAGTCGAATCTTAACGATTCTATTCTTTTAACTCGCTGCCCCGTTACCGAAGCAGGAATTACATCTTACCGCATTCCGCCTTCGCTTGCAACCCACAATGTTTTCCAAGTTGTCGTCTTACCGATGATCTTGGAGTTTGTCGGTCGCGTTCGCTTCAGCGGCGCGAGAAATAATGTACCATAAAGCAAAGAGAGAACGCAACAGGAATGTTCTTCCATCTCGCATTCTCTCTTGTCCGCTCTAGTTGCGTCGCTTTCGCAGTTATATTTTCAACCGGTAAATCGCCTTGTTCTCCAGGCCGCGGATCATAGGCGTCCACTCCTCCGACTCCGGAGTCGTCGACAGGGCGTCCTCCACCATCTGCAGCTTCGCGTCCATCGCGTCGATAAAGTGCAGCGCCACCGCTTCCGCCGTCTGAGGCTGCACCGGGCTTCCCCATTCGCCGAGATTGTGATGGGACAGAACCAGGTGCTGGAGGCCGACTACCTTCTCCGATTCCAGCGGAATGCCGAGCCGTACGGCCGCTTCGACGATCCAGCCCGAGGCCAGCGCGATATGCCCGATCAGCTTGCCCGTATTGCTGTAGTCCGATACGATGCCCATCTCCGCGTTCATTTCTTCAGGCTTTGCAATGTCATGAAGGATTATTCCCGCCTTCAAAAGATCGGCGTTAAGGAACGGCCGCTGCTTGCAGAGGAATTCGCCGAGCTCCAGCATGCGCACCATATGGTAAGCGAGACCGCCGTAATAAGCATGATGGTGAGTCTTCGCCGCCGGATAGCTCGGAAGTCGCTCCTCTACCTTATTAATGCAATAATGAACGATCTTGCGAGTCTCTTCGTCGGAGATGCTCTCCATCGTCCGCTTGATGATCTGCACGAGATCGTTCGAGTCGATCGGTGCCGAACGGATGAAATCCGTCAAGGACACGCCGTCCTCCGCCTTAGCCGGACGGATCTTCGCGATCTTGATCTGCGGCTTCTCCCTATACAAATGAACGAGTCCGCGAACCTTCACGAGCCCCATCGGAAAGAACGTCTCCTTGTCCGCGGGCGACACGTCCCAGAACTTCGCCGGCAGCTGACCGCTCGAATCGCAAAGCACGATATCGAAATAATCTTTGGGGGGCGTTGCGTTCGTCTGCCTAACCTCTAATTCTTTCAATAAATAGAAGCCTTCGAATTCGTCCTGCGGCTTCAATTGCTTGATTTGCGTCATGTGCGTTTCCTCCCCCTGTCGATAGTGCCATTATACTATGGATAGCCGAAAAGAATAGCCGAAAAATCGAGAACCAGCGGATAGGCGATCGCATATATTGCCGCAGAACCGCACGCGCGCCGCGTGCTTAACGAAAGGCAGGGAAAACGCCCGGTGTCTTACAACGATCTGGGATTCGGTTCTCCGGACACGCAATTTTTCTTCGACGTGAATACGAATACGCTTTTCAAAAAAGACGATCGAAATTTCATCAACGCGTTGGGGATTCAACAGTTGAATACGCTCGGCAACTCCTCGCTGCTGGATATCTACTTAAGCGCCGGGAACGTCGTCGAGCCTCACTACCACCAGAACGCTTGCGAGCTCGTGTACTGCATCTCGGGCGCCGCCGTCGTCTCTATCCTCAATCCGTTCTCTAAGCAGCTGTTAAACATTCCGATCAAGCCCGGCCAAGTCGCCAACGTCCCGAAAGCGTGGTGGCATTACGAGATCGCTTCTGTGGACAATACGCATCTGCTTGCCATTTTCGACGCGCCGACGCCGGAGGTCATTCTGGGCTCCGACATTCTGCGGCTGACGCCGGCGAACGTCTGGGCGCATACGTATTGCCTCGACGAGAAAAAAGTATCGGAGACGTTCGCGCCGATCGAGCCATCCGTCTTTATCGGTCCGCCCGCGAATTGCCCGAAGCGTCCTCCGTTTTCGGCGGAATACGAGCAACGGTATCCCCAAGGTTATGCGGCTCCCCAGGGTTATGGAGCTCCGCAGGGTTATGGAGCTCCGCAGGGTTATGGGGCTCCGCAGAGCAGCCTCGTTCCGCAGGGCCATGTCCCAATTCAAGGCTATTCGGCTCCGCAAGTCTACTCCATTCCGCAAGGTTACGCGGTACCTCAAGGATACGCCGCTCCTCAAGGCCATGGAGAAGCGCCAGGAAATTCGCAGCCGTATTCGCTGCGATTCCCTCAACCGAAATGGGACGATCTTACCCTCTGATACCTGAAGAAAAAGGCTGGAGCCGAATTCAAGTCCATCGGGAACTTGCTTCGGGTCCAGCCCTTTTGCTTGTTTATGCGGTCGTGTCCAGCCTTCCGTCATCCGCACGGCGGGATGCCTCCGGCTCGGCGGGCAGCCAGCAGGAGAACGTGCTTCCCCGGCCGAACTCGCTCTCCACGCGAATGTCTCCGCCCATCAGCCCGCAGAATCTCTGGCTGATCGCCAGCCCTAACCCCGTCCCGCCGTATTTGCGCGTCGTCGACGAGTCCGCCTGCGTGAACGGCTGGAACAGGTTCCGGAGCTGCTCGGGCGTCATGCCGATTCCCGAATCCTTGACCCGGAATACATAGCCTTGGCGTTCTCCCCTGTCCATCCGTTCGACATCGAGTTCGACGCTTCCATCCTTGGTGAACTTGCAGGCGTTGCTGAGCAGATTAATGAGAATCTGCCGGAGCTTGACCGCGTCCACCGTCATGATGCCGTCCTCGGAACGCACCTGCAGCCGGTTCCCGTTCGCCTCGGCAAGCGGGAACACCGCCGCCTTCACGTCCAGGACCATATCGGGCAGTCGGCATTTCTCGTAATAAACGTCCATCTTCCCCGCTTCGATCTTCGAAATGTCGAGAATGTCGTTGATCATCTCCAGCAGATGGCGCCCCGACTTCGCGATCTTGGCGAGATCGTCCTTATAATCGTCGTGTCCGTTCTCCTCCGCATCCTCGGCGAGCATCTCGCTGTACCCGATGATCGCGTTAAGAGGAGTCCGCAGCTCATGACTCATGTTCGCGAGAAACTGGCTTTTGACGAGATTGGCGCGGATCGCTTCGTCGTGGGCTTTCTCCAGCTCGGCCGTTCTCTTCGCCACAAGCTCCTCCAGATGCTCGTTCATCTCGCGGAGCTCTTCGTTGATAAGCTGAATCTCCAGTTTCTTCTCCTCGATCTCCGAGTCTTTATTCGAAAGTCTCTTCGAGATGACGATTCCGATCAGCGAAATCGACAACGTGATCAGCGTTCCGAAACCGATGAAGAAAGCCAGCCACTTGTGGTTCAGATTGACTCCGGTAGACAGAATGGAATCCCCTCCCGGGTGGAAGGTCGATCCCCACATTCCCGTATAATGCATGCCGACGATCGCGGCGCCCATGATAAGCGCGCTGCCGAGCTTTTTCCAAATGGCCCCCGAACCGCTTGCCTTCCGGAAGTACAGCCCGAGCCATAGCGCCACGATGGAGGCGACGAGCGCAATGACGATCGATAGCGCGTAGAAAAACGGATGGTAATCGATATCCGCGATCATGGCCGCCATCCCGATGTAGTGCATCGCCGAGATGCCGATCGCGAGCATAACGCCCCCGCTAATCAACCGTATTAAAGATACGTTTTCCCGGCTAAGGACACGAAGGGCGACCGCGGAAGCCGCTATGGCTACCAATACGGAAATAACGACAACGACGATATCGTAAGAAACCTCGAAAGGAAGCCGGTATGCCAGCATCCCGATGAAATGCATCGACCAGATTCCCATTCCCATCGTGACGGCTCCGAAAAGAATCCACAGGAGACGGCTTCTTCCCTTCACCTCGCTAACCCGTACGGCCAGATCGAGAAGCGTATAGGAGGATACCGCAGCGACAAGGTACGAGAAAACAACGAGAAGCATATCGTGATCGCCGTGGACATGTCCCATATGCATGAGCTTAATTCCCCCTCTAGACCTCCATGGCCCGCTTAGCGTGAGTCGACTTTGTCAGATGCTTCCTACACCGATTGAACCACAAGTCGCGAGGCTCGGCAACAAAATTCAACATAAAAACAGATGGGATTGAAGAAGACTATCCGCTCAGCCTTACTCCTTACCTTAATAAGAAAGCTCCCGGCTGGCTCGCCGAGAGCTGTGCAAATCCTATTATCCTTTAGAGAAGATTATCCGGTCCAAGTTGCCGACATACCTCAGGCTCGATGTCGTGGTGCCGCGGAAGGAGACATAAAGCTTCTGCTGTCCGGCGACCGTCCGGCTCAGGTCGGCTTGGGCCGATTTGTACGTTCCCCAACCGGTTCCCGTATTCGGAAGATTGACGGTTCCGATGATCTCTCCATCCTTGTCGTTTAGTCGGATCTCCGCGACGACGTCCGCCGGAGCCTTATCGGAAGGGGCGTCGTACACGATAGAGACCCGGTTCTTGCCCTGAACCCCGAAGTCGATGCTGTCAAAAAGCAGCCACATTCCGTTGAAGGTGTTGGAGACGGTCGTTCCGCCATTGTTGTTCTCTGCCTTCAATGGCTGGTTATTGAAGGTATTGTTGTCCGTCGACCAGGAGCTGCGATTTTCGAATTCCACGGTCACGTCGGGCTCCGGCGCAAGCAAAGAGAAGCTCGCCTTGTCGAAGTTGCCGATGTACTTGTAGGTCGAATCCGTCGTTCCGACGAGAACGAAATACAGATCCTGGACGCCGGTCACCGTGCGGGTCAGATCGCCCGTTACGTTGGCGTAGGTGGTCCAGTTGCCGCCCGTCGGAGGAGCGGCGATCGTTCCCACGAGCTCTCCGTCGGCGCCGCCCAGCCGGATCTCGACTGCCGAATCGGCTGCCGTGTTCGTGCTGTTGCCCACATAGAGAATAGATACCCGATTCACGCCTTCGCTTCCGAAGTCCATCTTCTTGTATGCGAGCCATGCGCCGTCGAACGTATTCTTGATCTGCTGGCCGCTTTGGCCCTTTTCCGTGCCGAGCGGATTGTTGTTCGCCGGATTCACGGACGTCGACCACTCGTCATAGGTTTCCAGTTCCAGAGCCGCGAAGTCACTGCGGGCATCCTCGCCGGGATCCGGATTCTCCGGTTCTTCCGGATCCGGTTCCTCCGCGGCGAACGCGAAACTCGCCTTGTCGAAGTTGCCGATGTACTTGTAAGTCGAATCCGTCGAACCTACGAGCACGAGGTACAGGTCCTGCATGCCCGTTACCGTTCGCGTCAGAGTGCCGGTCACGGTCTCGTACGTGCTCCAGTTTCCGCCCGTCGGAGGCGCGGCGATCGTTCCGACCAGCTCCCCGTCGATTCCGCCGAGCCGGACCTCCACTGCCGAATCGGCCGCCGTGTTCGTGCTGTTGCCTGCATAAAGAATGGATACTTGGTTCACGCCTTCGCTTCCGAAATCCATGTTCTTGTAAGCAAGCCATGCTCCGCTGAACGTATTGGCGACCTGCTTGCCGCTCTGGCCGTTCTCGGTCTTCAGAGGGCCGTTGTTAACCGGATTTACGGCCGTCGACCACTCGTCGTACGTTTCCAGCTCCAAATCGGCATAGTCGCTGCGAATGTCCACCTTGTCAAATGCAAGCCAGTCGAAATTGCCGATATACGGAAGAGAACTGCTCGTATTGCCCTTCAGCACGATATAGACGTTCTGAGTTCCGACAATCGTGCGCTCGAGCAAGCCTGTCGCCGTGCCATACGTTCCCCAAGAGCTGCCCGTCGACGGCAGCGCGATCGTGCCGACGAGCTCCCCGTCGACGCTGCCTAGCCGGACCTCAAGAGAGCTGCCGGCCGGTACTTTCGCGGCAGGCGCATCGTACTCGACCGTAAGGCGGTTCGCTCCTTCGTCTCCGAAGTCGACGCCTTCGAACGCAAGCCAAGCGCCGTCGAACGTGTTCGCGACGACCTTGCCCTTATTTCCATCCTCGGTCTGCATCGGCCTGTTATTGAAGCTATTAACTTCCGTCGACCACGAGCTGTTCTCTTCGAATTGCAAGTTCAGAGCGCCCGGTACGCCGGGTACTTCCGGCTCGTCGGGCTCGATCGGATCGATCGGCTCCTCGGGTTCCTTATCGGGCAGAGGAATAAACTCCGGCAACGGCTCCTCGACCGGAGGCTCCGGATCCGGATCGCTTCCCGATCCCGGCGCCGGCTTCGGCTCCGGCTTAGAGACGGATGGCTGAGCCAGCCATAGGGAATCGTAGATGTTGCCGTTGAACGAATCAACGAGATAGACGTTTACCTCATACTTGTCGGCATTCACGTTGAACAGCTGCGTCAGATCGAAGTCCCCGGTCGGTACGGGCACCGCGCTGGTCATCCAAGCCTTATCGCTGCCGTCCATCAATTGGAACACCGCAACGGCCGTATCGTTATAGGCGCCTTTCAGCTTGCCTTGAACGGCGACGTTCATGTTGCCGCTGCCCTTTACGTCGACGTCAAGATCGAACACTTCCAGAATGTCGGGCGTGTAAGCCTTGTCCGAGACAAGAGCTTCGCTGGAGGAATGGCCTTGCTCCGCGTTCGCCTTCACCCGCACTTGCACTTGCCCTTCCTCGTAAGCCATCGGGCCTACCGGCTGCGGATTCGCGGTGGCCGTCGTCCAGCTCGCGCCGCCGTTCGTGCTGAATTCGTAGTCGGACGGTTCTTCGAAGCCCGCTACGTTCGTCCAACCGAACGTGTTCGCCTCGTCATCGACGACAGGCTCCGTCGGAGCCGTCGGCTTGTCCAACTGGCGCACCGCTGCCAGGCTGAACTCGAAAGCGATGTCCGAGCTCGTCCCGCCGGACTGGTGGACCTCGGCGGTCAACACGTTCGTTCCTTCTACCAGATAGGAGGGATCGATCGAGTACGCGTTCCGGTCTCTCTCGTCGTTCACGGTCGCATTCGCGTACGTGTCGTAACCGATGCTGCCGGAAGGCATGTTGGTGCGAATGATCTCGTTCCCGTTCAAGTAAACGACGGCTCCGTCGTCCCGAATCAGGCTGGCGTCTAATTGAAGAATACGGTCCGCGTTCTCCGCCTCGAACGTCTTGCGGAAGTACGTCGTCGGGTACTTGTTGTTGGCGTCCGGCCCATAGCTGACCGTCGTTGCCGGATTGCCGAACTTGTCGTAGCCGAGCATCGCCGGCCCGGAGGACCATGCGCTGTCGTCGAAGTCCAGGGACGTCCAGCCTTCGCCGGAGTATTGGCCCTTGTCGTAATATTTCCAGGTCGATTGCTCCGCAATCAGCTCTTGGCGGGTCAAGGAATCGTCCACTTCCGTATCGTAATCCGTCGTCGGAGGCGCGGCGCTTGCGACGGCGCCCCATGCCGCATTCGGCTCGGCGCCCATCTGGAACTCCAGAGTGCCTCCGTCCATAATGTCGGAGTAATCGATCCACGCCTGATTGAAGTTCTGTCCGTTCAGTTGAGCGGACTGGATGAACCGGTTGTCGCTCGACACTCCGTTCGCCTTGATCGTGAACGTTTTGCCTCCGTCCAGATGCAGTTTCACCTCGGAGAAGATAGGCGAGCCGATCAAGTAATACGGATCTCCCGGGGAGCCCGGGAATAAACCCAGCGCGCTGAACACGAACCAGGAGGACATGCCGCCGGCATCGTCGTCCATCGAAGGAAGATAGCCTTCCGGATCGTCGCGGTAAACGCGGGATTTGATCGGATAGTTGTATCTGCCATGATTATGATAATTCTGAGTGACGACTTCCGTCGTATACTCTCTGGCATAGTATTGCGTCAAGTAAGGATAGCCCAAGTAATCGAACAGATAAGGCGCATGCAGATCCGGTTCGTTGATCGCGACGTATTCGCCGATCTCGAAGAAATGCTGCAGCTGCTTGGCCATCTCCGTCTTGCCGCCCATCAGCTCGGCAAGCCCGTTCACGTCCTGCGGAACGGACCAGCGATACGTCCACAGGTTGCCTTGGTAAGCGTACTTGTCTACCGCCGTCACGTCGCCTTGGGCGACGGTCGATCCGTTCGGGGTGAAGAAGCCGCGCTCCGTCCCGGTCTCGTCGACTTGGCTCGGATTCCAGAGGTCTTTATAAGACAATGCGAGTTTTTTGTATTTCTCGTAGGTTGCCTGATCCCCGAGCATCTGGGCGAGCTTCATCGGGAAGGAAGCGCTGTTCGCCTTCTCCAGCTTCCCGGAGATCTCCCCGTCGCTGATAGAGAAGTTGTCCGCGTCGACCGCCATTCCTTGAAGCGCCTTGTACGCGTCGAAGTCCGTAAAGCCCTTCGCGTAAGCGTCGAGGATAACCGCTCCGTTGAATTCATTGCGTACCGTAGGGCTTGGCCAGTAGCCGTCTCCCCACTGCGTATAAGAACCTCTCGTGCCGTACAGATCGACAAGGGACTTCACCATGTTCTCGAACTTCTTCGGCTCGAACAGCGAGAACAGGGAGTATTTCCGATAATCGTCCCAGGTCGTCCAGCCGTTGTAATATTCGAAGTCGTCTCCGATCTCGGATACGTTGCGGACGGTGTCCTCGTCCCTGCCCGCCTTGAACGTGCCGAGAGAGCTCGTGACATTCTTCGGATGAAGGAACGAATGGTACATCTGGGTGTAGAACACGGTCTTGTTCTCTTCGTCGGAATCGGTAATCTCGACCTTGTTCAGCAGATCGCTCCAGACGCCTCTCGCCTTCTCGCGCTGCGCCTCGAAGTTCCAGCCCTCGATATCGTGATCGCGCTCGTACTTCGCTTGCTCGACGCTGACCGGAGACAGGCCTACCTTCGCCTGAACCACGCCGCCGTCGATCGAGTCGAAGTTTACCCAAACGCCGCTATTGGATCCGCTGCGGCTTGCTTCCGTGCCGACCGAATCTCCCGACCAAGAGGTGTAGGAATCGAAGTCATGGTCGAACTGAATCGAGAAGTACATCTTGTAGTAGCCGTTGCCGCATACGTTCTTGGATTGCACCATGCCCGAAATCTCGTTGCTGCCGTTCACCGTAAGATTGGCATCTATCATGCCGGCATAAGAATTGGACAGATCGACGAGAACGGATCCCGCTCCCGAGCTCGGGAACGTGTAACGGTGGAAGCCTACGTTGTCCGAAGCGGTCAGCTCGACTCCGATCCCGGAGGCAAGTCCCACGGCGTAATAGCCGGGAGAAGCCAGCTCGCTGGACTTGTCGTACGATTGCTTGTACTCGTTGCTGTTCTTGGTGAACGCGCGGGTCTCCGGCATCATCAGAATGTTGCCGCCGGCGCCGCTGCAGCCGACTCCGCTGAATCTCAGATGAGAGAATCCCTTCAAAGATTTATCCTGGTAGTAATAACCGCTGAACGCTCCCCCGTCGCTATCCGGTCCGAGCGAGACGAGCCCGAACGGAGTGGACGGTCCAGGGTTCGTCTGCCCGTTGTCCCCTAACGTATTAATGAAAGGATCGACGTAATCGACCGGATCGAGGTTAATGATCGGCACGGCTGGCGTCTGATCGGCATTTACCCCGTACACCTCGAATTCGTACAGCCTTACCGTGTTGGAGTCGTACGCGCCGTTATCGACATAGAAGCGAACATACCGCGCGGAAAAGGTCGGGACGTAGCGATCCACGATCGTCTGCGCGTTGTTCCGAACGACATCGACGTCTTCCCAGGTCACCCCGTCCTCGCTTTTCTCCAAACGGAAGTTTTTCGTGTTCCAAAAAGGGCTGTTCGAGGATTCGCCGATCGCGGCGTTCTTCACGACCCATTCGTTGATGTTGTACACCTGGCCCAAATCCAGCTTAAGCCACTTTTTGTTCTTGGCCGTATTGTCGCACCATTTCGTATCGGTTCTGCCGTCCACGGCGTTCGCCGCGCTCTCGTTGCTGTTGCACTGTCCCGACGCGGTAGCCGTCGCGTTCAAGGCCACGTTCCAGGTCGGCGTAAACGTGACGGGATCGGCGCCGGCGGCCGAAGCGGTCATCCAGCCTGACGGGGAAACCGTCAGGAATAGGATGATGATCGCCATCAAAAGGGATGTCAGGCTTTTGTTCATTCGATTCGCTCCTCCAGGGGAAGGTTATTAAGCGCCTGTCGGCAATAAACGCTCGATCATGACGGCGATTTCGGCTCGGGTCAGAGGGTTGCCCGGATGGAATCGCGTTCCGTCGCCCTCGATCAGCCCGTTCGCCGAAGCGGCTCTGACCGCTTCTAACGCCCAAGAAGAAATGCTGCCCTTGTCGCTGAAGCTAAGCTCGGCCGACCCCGTCATCTCCTGTCCGATGACCTTGGCCGCGCGGATCAGCGCGACGACCGCTTCCTCTCTCGTGATCAGGGCATTCGGGCGGAAGGCTCCTTCGTATCCGTTCAGAATGCCGAGGGCTGCCGATTGCGCCGCTTGTTCCGCGTAATAACGATCCGATGGTACGTCCTTAAACGGATTCGCCGCGTTCGGAATGGAGGCTTTGCCCGTCCAATCGACCGCCCTCATCAGCGCAACCGCGAACTCGCCCCGGGTAATGCTGCGGTTCGGCTCGTAATGGGAGTTGTCGACGCCGTTCACGATATGCTTAGCCGCCAGCGACAGAACGGAATTCTCCGACCAATGCCCCTTCAAATCGGCGAAGGTCTTGGCGAATTCGAGAATGGAATAAAGCGAGAAGTGATCCGTCTGGAACGTGAACGTGCCGCCGCTGACGGTTCCCTTCACGTATTGCGGCGCGCCTCCGTCGATGTAGTACACGCCCGCCAAGTTCGCCATGATTTGCCTCGCCTGATCGTCCGTCAGCTTAATGGCAACGGTGGCGGGTTTGTTCAGCTGATGAACGTTCGTTACTTTATCGCCGGAGATCCATTCGATCACGACGGACAGAACGACGCCCGTCGGCTTATAGTCCGAAGACGATTGAAGCGACTGGCTGACCAGCTTGCGCGCCTCGTCCGAATAGGCCGCTTGCAGAACGACGCGGAATCTCGAATTGTCTCCGGAGGATGCCGGAATCGAGCCCGCCGGCAGGCGAACCGTCCGGTTGCCGGACGTCAGGATCAAATCGAGCGATTTGTCCCGGAGGGCTTGAATCGAACCGGCCGGGAGCTCCAGGGCGGAGCCGGCTTCCGCCGCGGAAGCCGGAAGCTCGATCGTAACCGAGCCTCCGTTCGCCTGCGAGATCGCCCGGTTCATCGTCTCGCTGCCCGCGAGATATCGTCCGTCCGAGGCAAGCTCCGGCGTGACGACCGATCCGCTGGCCGACCCGGAACCGCTCGGAATGTCCTTGCCGGACGAAGCCGGCGGCGTTACGACGGGCGGATTCGTCGGAGTTGGATCGACAGGCGGATTGGTGCCGCCGCCCTGAACGACCGCGAAGGTCTTCGTGGCCGACTCGGCGCCGTTGCCGGCCACGACCGTATAGGTACCGTCCGGGGCCGAATTCGCGTCGCTCGGAATCGCGACTTGCGCCGAAAATTGACCGTCCGAGACGGTCAGGACGTCGATATGGAATACCGCATTATCGGGTTTGACGATCTTGACGACGATATCGCCGTTCTCGGCCGCCGCGGTACCTTTCAGGACGAGGGAGTCTCCTCGCTGTACTTCCGTCGCGCTTAATTGGAGAGTAAGCGGCGATGCGGCATAAACCGACAAGGGCGCCAAGACGAACAGCAGCGCCAAAAGCGACGCGATAGTTTTCTTCACCGGATTCCTTCCTTTCTTCTATCCGTTACTGGAGCTCGATCGGTCTGGCCAACTGAACGGGAACGGCTAACTCTCCGTCGAATTTATCGAAGACGAACGCTTTGACCCGGTACTCTTCGCCGCTGACGTTGAAGTACTGGGAAAGGCTCAGCTTGTCCTGCTTTACCGAGACCGCGTTGATGAGAACCGGCTCGTCGCCCTTCAGTAGCTCGAAGACGAGGTAGGCGTCTCCGCCGTAATCCGCGACCTGTTCCGCCGACACGTCGATTCGAAGCTGATCGCCGCGGGTCATCGTTCCGGCAAGCTCGTAGGTATCGCGAACGTTATTCGCGGTAAAAGCGGCGTTCGACGCGAGAGCGTTGCCTGCCGGCGTGCCTTCCGCTTCGTTCGCCCTAACCCGAACCTGAACGGTCCCTGCCGGATAATCGCCGGCTTCGAGCTGCTGCGGATTCTGCTCTACCGGCTCCCAAGTTGCGCCGTTGTCGACGCTGTATTCATAGTCGGCCGGGTTGTCGTAGCCGGGAACGTTCGTCCAGCCGAACGTGTTGCGGCCGTCGTCCACTACGGGGGAGGTCGGCGCCGCCGTCTTGATGTCCGCCGTGCTGACGAAGCTGGCTTCCGAATTGTCCCTCTTGTTTACGGTTTTCACGGCAAATTCATAGACCTCGTCGGAGCCGGTACTTTCCACCGTGAATCGATAATCGGTTTGTCCTTCGACGGCCGGAACGTATTGGCTCCAGTTCGCGCCCAGCTTGCCATTCGCCTCGTAGATCCGGAAGCCTCTCACTTGATCTTCGGAATCGGAATCGTTCGGCTTCGTCCAGGAGATCACCGTCTTCCCGTCGCCCGTCTTCTCGGAGGTTAGTCCCACGACCGGCTCCGGCTTGCTGTCGTTTCGGATGATCGTGTACGTGTCGAACGGATCCGCTTCTCCCGATCTGTAGGACTCGATCGTGAGGCTGTTCTCGGTCATTCGGATGCCCGAATATATCGCGACATACGGCTGCTCGTATACCGCCGCGTAATAGCGGTCGACCCCGCTCTTGAGATCGTAAAACTTCCTTCCCGACGCATTGTTGATCATGTACAGCGTTCCGTCCGGATTCAGGACATTGCCATTATCATCGGTTTCGATGTCGGTCGCCGGCTTGCCGTTATACATCTGATAGGATCTCATGAACGTGTGATCATGCCCTTGCAGGACGACGTCGATGCCAAGCTCGTCGAAGATCGGATACATTTTTTGCCGGAGCGCGATAATATCCGAATCCGTCGAATGGTTGCCAAGCGAATAGATCGCTTTGTGCATGGCGACGACCTTCCACTTCTTGTCCGTTTCGGCCACTTCTTTTTTCAGCCATTCGATCTGTTGCTCGAAGGATTCGCTTTGCGCGCTGTCCCAATTGATGTCCATCGTGTTCAGAACCATGAAGTGGGCATCCCCGTAATCGAAAGAATAGACGGTGCCCGGCGGCAGCTCGCTATCGATCGCGTTCGTCGGATAGTTGAAATGATAGGAGAAGTTCGGATTGTAAGGCCCTTCGTGATTGCCGATCGCTGCCATCAGCGGCAGGTTCAGCAGCATGTCCTGAGGCTTGCCGAAGTAATCGAGCCATTGGGATTCCAGCGCTCCCGCATCGACCTGGTCGCCCGGCATCAACAGAAACTTGGCGTTCGGGTAATCCTCCAGCCCGTTTCTCAGCGTATTCGCCCAAACCTCGTAATCTCCCGAATTCGCTCCTTGAGAGTCCGTCAAGTATAGAAAATCGTAGGATTTCTCGTCTTCCGCTTCCGTCGTAAAGCTTCCGGTTTCACTCCAAAGACCGTCGCTTCCGACCCGGTATTCGTACTTCGTTCCCGAAGCTAATCCGTCGGCGACGACTTTGTGGCTGATAAAAGAACCCGTGGTGGAGCTCGTCACCTTAAGGGTCAAAGCCTTCGTATCCTCCGGATCTCCCGTGAAGCGCAGCTTGGACGGAGAGTCGAACCCCTCGCCTGCCGGCACGACTTCGACGATGCTATCCATGACGTTCGCGGGAGCGTTCTGCGGATTCGCATAATTGGTATACCAAGCGAAGGAGCGGCTCGTTTTCGCGTTGCCATACAACGACATCGCGATCGCGATCGGCGCGTAAGGCGAAGTATCCGAGCTCGCAAGCTCCAGCGAGAAAAACAAATCCGAGCTGGTCGCCGCGTTCTGATGCACCTCGACGGCGATAACGTTCGTCCCGTTTACGAGCAGGGACGAATCGATGCTGAAGTCGTCGTTCGTCCGCTCGTCGCCGACGGCGCTGGAAGCTAGCGTAGCGTAGGAGATCGTTCCGCTTGGCATGTTCGTGCGGTAAACCTCCCGGCCGTTCAAGTAAACGACGGCTCCGTCGTCGCGGACGAGCGTGGCCGCCAGCTGCTTGATCGCCGCGAGGTCGGTCACTTCGAACTCCTTGCGGAAATAAGTCGTGATATATTTGCTGTTGGAATCGGAGCCGTATCCGATCCACGTCTTAAGGTCCAGCCCCTTGCCGCTGCTTGCGTAGCCAAGCGGAGCTGCCGCCTGCTTCCAGACGCTGTCGTCGAATGCGGCCGAACGCCATGCGGTGCCTTGATCGGTGCCGTCGTCCAGATACGTCCATTCGCTGTCACGCGCGAGAATGACGTTGCTTGTCGTCTCTTCCGCGGCCGCTCTATCCGTTGAAACTCCCAACGTAAATACTAGAGTTAACAGCATAGAGAGCACGGTTAGAGAACTGACTGCTTTTTTCACTACGATTCCTCCCGTTTCCTTCCCGTTCATTCATTTGAACGGTTGATTCTTGTCTCGTAACCCGATCGATTATAGTTTCTGAGAGTACGGGGTATGTTCGGGAAGTGTAAAACTGAGGTAAATTATGCCACTGTTTCTCTTTTTTCGACATTTTTCGAGCTTGTTGCTGCTGCCGAATACAAAAAAGCCCGGTTTCTAAGAAGCCGGGCGTTCAGTTGCTCCGATCGTATTGAAAAAAAGCCCTGAGCTTGAGTGTCGCTTCGGGGCTAATCGCTGGCTATTTTGCTGATGCTAAAGTACCACTTGCAAAATTTACGGGACATAAGAAAGGTGGCAAACAGCGTTATCCATGTCCAGTACCAGTTCCAATGAAGATACCTGATTAGATCTGTATTTATTTCGATCAGCAGTTCTATTACGGTTATTACACTGCAGTACGAGCAGTAGTAAAGCAGCTTAAAACCCAAGCTTCTATTCTCCGGATAACGAGCATTAAAAAGCCCGCATACGATGGGGTAAACTAAATACTCAAAAGTGAAGCTTGATCTGTTTTCGGATGCAAACTCACGTACCGGGTATTCGATCAAGCCGAGTTCTACCACGACAAGACCGATTATCCATGTAATCAACTGCTTGAACAATATTGCCAATTGAGCCAACCGAAATGCTTTGCGAGGAATGAAGAAAAACAGGGAGAACGCCGTTACCCATACAGCAACCAATATCATCCATTCCCTACTCATCGAGCCGTTCTCCGTTCTTGATATAATACTCCACGTTTGAAAAACCATTTACAATAAACGTTGGTTAACAAGAATATCAAGAAGAAATCGATCCATGTCCAATACCAAGAATAGTTTGTGTATTTAATAAGGTTCGTGTATGTACTAATAATTACATCAATGAGGGTTAGACAGGATATGCACCCGGCTAGATAGAAGAGCCGCAGCAGGTTACTTGATCCGGGTTCATGAATAAAATAAAGGGAACACATCAAAGGATACATCATGTACTCCGAAGTGAATAAAAGATCGGTCGCTTTCGGAAATTCTCGTACAGGAAACTCAAGCAAACCATATTTAACGTGAAGCATGCTGTTCACCCATGTAATCGCTTGACACGCAAGAAAAGATAATATGGCTTCTCTTCGCTTGTTTTTTGGAATAAACAAAATGATTGCAAGGATGCTTACAATCCAAATTACTATGAGTACAAGCCGCTCTAATGTCATGCTGCGCGATTCCTCTCCCTGCTTGAAAACACTCTTGTTATGTTCCCCAGGTTCTTGAGGATTATTTGAATATTCCTTTGGATCCGTGCCTGACTTCTTCTGGCCATGGCTATTTTCAATGTCTGCGATTTGGGGTCTTGACAGAGTCTTGTTGCCGCCCCTAAAAAAAAGCGCCAAAGACAGAAATCTGTCTCCGACGCTTCATGGCTCAATACTCGAACGTAGATGGACATCTCACCTTCAAATCCTCGGTCTCCGTACCGTGGCCACTTGATTGCAGGCAGCATGCTCCCTTTTATAAGCGACTGATCGCTTCCCGTCGTCAAGGCTTTAATGATGTCGAATTCATGCCGAATCACCTCAGCACGGGCTGCTCATCCAACACGGCGGCATTGATACCGTTCAAGAAAGCAAGCGCGCTGGCCTTGAGAATGTCCGTATCCATCGCGCGGCCGGAATAAATCTTGCCCTGGTATTCCAGGCGGATGCTCACCCGGCCGACCGCTTCCGTTCCTCGCGACAGGCTGTTAATCTTATAATCCTTCAGCTCCACGTCCAAGCCGGTCAGCGATTTCAGCACGCCGTACAGAGCGTCGATCGGGCCGTCTCCGACCGACGTTCCCGTGAACGTCTCGGTCCCCTTCTTGAGCTGCACCGTGGCCGTCGGGTACAGCTCGTTGCTGATCACCTGGAACGATTCCAGCTCGAACAATTGCCGGTCCGCCGCCGGAATGTCGCGATGCTTCGTCAGCAGGTAGAACACGTCGTGGTCGTACACTTCCTTCTTCGAGTCGGCCAGCGCCAGGAACTGCTGGAACAGCTGCTCGAAGTCGTCTCCTTCTCCCGGCTCGAAGCCCATCTTCTCCACCGCGTTCTTGAACGCGTGGCGTCCCGAACGGGCCGTAAGAATCAGCTCCATGCTGTCGCCGCCGATGTCCTCCGGAGACATGATCTCGTATACGTTCTTATCCTTCAGCAAGCCGTCCTGGTGAATGCCGGACGAATGCGCGAACGCGTTGTCTCCGGTAATCGCCTTGTTGACCTGTACGTCCAAGCCCGTCAGCAGGCTGACCAGCTTCGACGAACGCAGCAGCTCCTTGGTCTCGATATCCGTGCGGCAGTTGTAGAAATTCTCCCGCACCTTGATGCCCATGACGACTTCTTCCAGGGAGGCGTTGCCGGCCCTCTCGCCCAAGCCGTTGATCGTGCATTCCACCTTGTCGGCTCCGTTACGCACCGCGCTAAGCGTATTCGCCGTCGCCATGCCCAAGTCGTTGTGACAATGAACGCTCAGAATTACCTTGTCGTTCAAGTTCTTCAAACGCTCGTTGATCCGGCGAATCAGGTCGCCGAATTCCTCCGGCACGGCGTAGCCGACCGTATCGGGCACGTTGATCATCGTCGCTCCGGCCTTGACCACAGCCTCGATCGTGCTCCACAAATATTCGAAATCCGAACGGGACGCGTCCTCCGTGGAGTATTGCACGTTAGGCAGCAGCGTCTTCGCATACTTGACCGCATCGACCCCCATCTGCAAAATCGCGTCCTTGGAACGGTTGAACTTTTTCTCCACATGGACGTTCGACGTGCCCAGCACGATATGGATCAGCGGATTCTGCGCCAGCTTGATGCTCTCGTACACGGAATCGATATCGTTCTTGACCGCGCGGGCCAGGGCGGTGATCGACACGCTGTCGCCGACGCTCTTTACGATCTGCTGCACGGCTTGAAAGTCGCCCAAGGACGAGGCCGGAAACCCCGCTTCGATAATGTCGACGTTCAGCCGCTTGAGCTGCTGCGCGACCTCCAGCTTCTGCTGCACGTTCAGCTTGGCTCCGGGCACTTGTTCTCCGTCGCGCAGCGTGGTGTCCAAAACGATAATTTTACGGTTGCTCATATGGTTGGCCTCCTGTAGGATGCGGAATGGGTTAGGGTAATGCGGCAAAGACGACGAACGATTATATGTGAAGCGCGGTCGGTTAAATCCGGATTTTAACCCACCAGACGCAACTTGTTCGAAGATGCAAAAAAACCCCGTCTCTACGCATAGAGACGAGGTTTGAACTCGCGGTACCACTCTAATTCATTCCCATGTGGAAATGATCTTCTTCGATGGCCATCACCATCTATCCCTGTAACGGTGGAACTCCGTCTAACCCTACATTGTCGGGCAGCTGTTCATAGACGAGTTCGATGGGATCGACGCTGCCGTTTCGCACCAACCAACGGCTCTCTGAAAGGTCATATCGCATCTACTATTTCTAATCACAACATTTAGCGTATTGTGTTGTCGCTTGATTCATTCATCACTTGATTAAGTGCAATTCTACGCTCCGGATTCCGGAATGTCAACCGTGTTTTTCGCGGAGATCGAAATTTTGGCAAACGTAAAAAAAGAGCCTCTCTGTTATCTCTAGGATATCGGAAAAGCTCCGCTTTTATTCGCTCGCCTGCATCTCGCGGCTGCGCCGATCGTTCGCCATCGCCGCGAACAGGCAGAAAGCGCCCAGAATCACGAGCACGAACGTCGTTGCCGGCAGTAAGAATTCCATCTTCTTGCCCCTTCCTCATCCGCTCACGTTAATGATAATCATTATCATAATTATAACGGAAACGAAGGATTTCGCAACCTGTATTTTGCGGCATTCTCGCTTTGCATTTCAAGTTATTCGTCGAAAATCCTAGGTCTGGTCTTAGCTTTGGTCTTAGCTTTGGTCTTAGCTTTGGTCTTAGCTTTGGTCTAGCTTTGGAACTGCACGACTTGCTGAGGTCTCACCTTCTAACGGAACTGACAGCCGCTATTTGTCTTCCTACGCCCACTTCTGAAGTTTAACGGAACTGTGAGCCTCTATTTTGACGAAATGATGATGAAACGGGCTGTTTTTCCAAAATAAGGGCTCTGATTTCCGTTAAAATGGAAACCAGCCGTGTTGAACCCAAATAACGGCTGTGCGTTCCGTTAGAGTTCGAGAAACCAAAAAAAACGCCAAGCTCGAGCCATTATCGAGACTTGGCGTTTATCATGTTGGTCTTGTTTCCGCTATCTTGCGCCTGAGCGAAGGGGAGAAGAGGCCAAAGCCAAGCTGCGAAGCTAAGAGAAGCCCCCCCTCACCCATCCCTTACCCTTTGACGTTAACGGCCGCCGTTCTCTCCGCCCTGCGCATCCTCCCGTTGCCGAGAAGCCGCAGCCCGTTCAGAATGACGAGGATGGTACTTCCCTCATGCCCGACGACGCCGAGCGGAAGAGCGATCCCTTGGGCAAAATTGCCGACGATGAGCAGCACGATGACGCTTAGAGCAAAGACGATGTTCTGCTTGACGATTCTCCGAGTCCGTTGCCCCAGCTCGACGGCGTCCGCGATCCGGCCGATATCGTCGTTCATCAGGACGACGTCGGCCGTCTCCAGCGCCGCGTCGCTGCCCGCTCCGCCCATCGCGATCCCGACGGATGCGACGGCCAAGGCCGGCGCGTCGTTGACGCCGTCGCCGACCATCGCGACGGAGCCGCGGCTCGCCCCGAGCTCCTTCACCTTCGCGACCTTGTCTTCCGGCAACAGCTCCGAATAAACTCGCTCGATCCCCAGCTCGTCGGCAATCGCCGCCGCGGTTCTACGGCTGTCTCCGGTCAGCATCGCCACTTCGATGCCCATTCCTCGAAGCCTGGCGACGGCGCTCTTCGCCTCGGGACGCACCGCATCCCGCAGGGCAATGATTCCTGCGACTCCGCTCTCCCGATGCAGGACCGTTACCGTCTTGCCCTGCCCCTCCAGCCGGGAGACCAGGTCCGCGAGCTCCGGCGTGCGGAGCCGTTCTTCGACGTAGTCCGCCTTGCCCAGCTTCCAGACTTCGCCATCCATCTCCGCCTGAACGCCCCATCCGGTCAGAGCCTGGAAGTCCGACGGACGCCGAAGCTCCACGCGGTTCTCCTCCGCTTCCTTAACGATAGCCCGGGCGAGCGGATGCTCGGACAGGCTCTCCATCGAGGCGGCGATGCGCAGAACCTCCTTCTCGGAGAACTCTCCCCATCCGACGAGATCGGTAACGACCGGCTTGCCCTCCGTCAGCGTCCCCGTCTTGTCGAAAGCGACCGCCTTGACTCCCGCGATGTGATCGACATGGGCGCCGCCCTTAAAGAGCAGACCATGGCGCGCTCCCGTGGAGATCGCCGACAGCACGGCCGGCATGATGGAAGCGACAAGCGCGCAAGGCGAAGCGACGACGAGGAACACCATCGCTTTGTAGAAGGTCGACTCCCAAGAATAACCGAGCAGAAGCGGCGGAACCGCGATCAATAAGGCCGTGGCAATCAGAACGATACGTACGTAGACGCGCTCCAGCTTCTCGATAAACCGCTGCGTCGCCGGCTTCTCGCTCTGGGCTTCCTGGACGAGACGAATCATCTTGGCGAACAGCGTCGAGTCGCTTCTCCGGGACACTTCGACGAACAAAGCTCCTTGGCCGTTAAGCGTTCCGGCGAACACCTCGTCCCCGGCTCCTTTATCGACCGGGAGCGATTCTCCCGTGATCGAGGACTGATTGACGGACGACGTTCCCTCGCGAATGAAGCCGTCCGCCGGAATCCTCTCGCCCGGACGCACCAGTACGACATCTCCCACGTTCAAGCTCTCGATCGGAACGACGGTCTCTCCTTCGTCCGTATAAAGCACGGCCGTCTCGGGCTTCAACCCCATCAGAGAAGAGATGTCCCGGCTGCTGCGGTTCATCGTGTACGTCTCAAGCGCTCCGCTCAGCGAGAAAATAAAGATAAGGACGGCGCCTTCCGTCCAATAGCCGATGCTGGCGGCCCCGATGGCGGCGACGATCATGAGCAGGTTCACGTCGAGTTCTTTATCCTGAATGAGAGTCTCCCATCCTTCTTTCGCTTTGGCGAAACCTCCGACGAGGAACGCCAATACATAAAAGACGATCGAAGCCCGCTCCGAATACCCGGACAGCGTCCAAGCAACGCCGATCAGCAAGCCGCTCGCGAGAGCGGCGATCCCTTCCCCGTAGCGTTCCAGATCCGCTTTAAGCCGGCTCCCGGCCGGATTCGCCGCTTTTTCGATCCCGCGTTCCGTTTGTTTAGTCATCGCATGATTCATAATGTTTCCCCCTTTTAGTGAGAATGAATCCCATTATTACGGCCCTTAAAATGACACATGCAGCCCCCCAGGAAAGGGAGCTGCATGACGAACGAGGCCATTCTCGTTGAATTGGATATAGAACTTGTATCTTTCTACATTAGAATAATTCCAAAATTAAAGAAAGTAAAGAGTCATTTTCAAAATTAGGCGATCCCAATTAAATGCCGAAATAAGACTCCGCGTTACGGTAGCAAATATCGCGGATCATCTCGCCGATATACTCGTAATCCATCGGAAGCTCGCCGTCTTCCATCCACGTTCCGAACAGGCCGCACAGCACCCGGCGGAAGTACTCGTGGCGCGGGAACGACATGAAGCTGCGGGAATCGGTCAGCATGCCGACGAAGGTGCTGATGAGGCCTATGCTGGACAGCGCCTTGAGCTGCTGGATCATCCCTTCCTTCTGGTCGTGGAACCACCATGCGGAGCCGAGCTGAAGCTTGCCCCGATGTCCTCCTCCCTGGAAGTTGCCGATCGTCGTCGCGATCATCTCGTAGTGATAAGGATACAGCGAGTAGACGATCGTCTTCGGCAAGCGATCCGCTTGATCCAGCGCGTTCAGCACCCCGTTCAGGGAGCGCGCCAGCTGATAATCGAGAATCGAATCGTAGCCGCTGTCCTTGCCGAGCAGCGAAGACATTCGGTCGTTGTTGTTGCGGATCGCCCCAATGTGAAGCTGCATCGTCCATCCGCGAGCATGATACTGCTCCCCGAGGCGCAGAAGCATATAGGTTTGGAACTCCGCGGCCTCCGCCTCCGTTACCGATCCTCCATCCAAGGCTCGCTTCAGGATTCTTGCGATCTCCGATTCGGGCACCGGCGTATACGGCAGTTCCCCGAAGCCGTGATCGGACAGCCGGCAGCCGTTCGCGTGGAAGAAGTCGATCCGCGTGCCGATAGCCGTCAGCAAATCCGCCAATCCCGTTATCGCAACGTCCGCCGCTTCTCCGAGCTTAGCGATATAGTCCCGATAATCCTCTCTCCGAATATCGAGAATCCGGTCCGGCCGGAAGGTCGGAGCCACTCTCGCCCGGATCGATGGATTGGCCTTGATGGATGCGTGGTCCTCCAAGGAATCGATCGGGTCGTCCGTCGTGCAGACGACGCGAACCTTGAACTTCTCCAGAATGCCCGAACCGCCGAAGTCCGGTTCCTGAAGCCGCTCGTTCGCCCGATTCCAGATCTCCTCCGCGTTGCTCTCCGACAGACGGTCCCCGATGCCGAAGTAACGCGACAGCTCCAGGTGCGTCCAATGGTACAGCGGATTGCCCGCCATCGCGGGAGCCGCCTTCGCCCAGGCGAGGAATTTGTCCTTGTCGGAGGCCGAACCGGTTATGTAGGCTTCATCCACTCCCAGCCAGCGCAGCGCTCTCCACTTGTAATGATCCCCGTTCAGCCACAGCTCGGTCAGGTTGCGGAACGGCTGGCCGGACGCGATCCTGCGCGGATCGAGATGGCTGTGATAATCGTAAATGGGCATCTCCGCCGCATAATCGCGGTACAGAATACGGGCACTCTTGTTCGTCAACAGCAGATTCTCCGTCGAAAACGCTATCATTCCGTTAGATCCCCCCGTTTAAAATAATCTCCTTGGCAGTTCCATACTACCATACAAGTGTGGTAGTATGGAACCGAAAGGAGTAGATTTGCCCATGACCTTTATCGGACCGTCGCCGACCCCATCCGCCAGAGACTTCGTTTACACGAAGCTCAAGAGCCAGATTCTCAGCCTGGAGCTCCCTCCCGGCACCGCTTTATCCGAGAAAGAATCTTCGCTTGCTTTTAGCGTGAGCCGCACCCCGGTTCGGGAAAGCTTCCTTCGTCTCGCTCAGGAAGGTCTTGTGCAGGTGCTTCCGCAGCGCGGCACCTTCGTTTCTCTCATCGATCCCGAGCTGGTCGAGGAAGCCCGGTTCATGCGCGAGCAATTGGAGAAAGCGGTCATTCGGCTTGCCTGCGAGAGCTTCCCTTCCGATAAGCTCGAAGAGCTGCGCGGCAACCTGAAGGAGCAGCAAGAGAGCATGGCGAGGAAGGATGACCTGCGGCTGTTCGAGCTGGACGAGATCTACCACCGCACGCTGTTCGAAGGCTGCGGCAAGCTGAACACGTGGGCGGTCATTCAACAGATGAACGTTCATCTGAACCGCACCCGGCTGCTGCGGCTCGTCTCGGATCACCAATGGAACCATCTGTACGAGCAGCACGAGACGATGGTTCAAGCGATCGAAGCGCATGATGCGGGCCTGGCGGAGAGCACGATGCAGGAGCATCTGCTGTTAAGCGTCAAGGATCAGGTCGTCCTGCGCGAGAAATTCCCGCATTATTTCAAATAAGGAGGACACATTCGCTATGAAGATGGGTTTCCGGTGGTTCGGCGAGGGGAACGATACCGTTGCCTTAAGCCAGATCAGGCAAATTCCCGGCGTGGAGACGATCGTCTGGTCGCTCCACGACGTTCCGGCGGGAGAAGAATGGCCGATGGACAAAATCCTCGCGCTCCGCGACGAGGTCGAAGCGGCCGGCTTCAACATCGACGTCGTCGAGAGCGTGAACGTTCACGAGGACATCAAGCTGGGGCTTCCGAGCCGCGACCGTTACATCGAGAATTACAAGAGAACGATCGAGAAGCTGGGCCAAGTCGGCGTCAAGGTGATCTGCTACAACTTCATGCCGATCTTCGATTGGCTCCGGACGGACCTGCACAAGGAGATGGAAGACGGCTCCACCGCCCTTTTCTACGAGAAGGCCCGCATCGAGAACATCGATCCGTTCGACCTGGTCGCCAAGATCAATGAGAATTCGGCTCTGACGATGCCCGGCTGGGAGCCGGAGCGGCTTGCCCGCCTCACTTCTCTATTTGAAGCTTACAAAGGCGTCACAGACGAGAATCTGTGGGAGAACCTCCGCTACTTCCTGAACGAGATCATTCCGGTCGCCGCCCGTCACAACATCAAGATGGCCATCCACCCGGACGATCCGCCTTGGTCCATCTTCGGGCTTCCCCGCATCATGACGAGCCAGGAGAACTTCCGCCGGTTCCTGAAGCTGCACGACAGCCCCTATAACGGCATCACGCTGTGCAGCGGCTCGCTCGGGGCGAACCCGGACAACGATATCGTCGCCATGATCCGCGAGTTCGCGGACCGCATCCCGTTCGCGCACATCCGCAACGTGCGGCGCTACGAGAACGGCGACTTCATCGAGTCTTCTCACCGGACGCAAGATGGAAGCGTTGACATCGCGGGCATCGTGAAGGCTTACCACGATATCGGCTTCGCCGGCTACGCCAGGCCCGACCACGGCCGCCACCTGTGGGGCGAGCAGTGCCGTCCCGGCTACGGGCTGTACGATCGCGCTCTCGGAATCATGTACTTGTGGGGACTGTGGGACGCTGCCGAGCGCAGCGCTCAAAAATAACGGAAAGAAGGCAGCGGCATGAGCGGACTTCCTATTCATTCTTCCTTAAGCGGCAAAGTCGTCGTCATTACCGGAGGCTCCGGTGTTCTGTGCAAAGCGATGGCCATCGAGCTCGCCCGCCAAGGCTCCAAGGTCGCCATTTTAAACCGTACATTGGAAAAGGGCGAGGCGGTCGTTCGCGAGATTAGCGAATTCGGAGGAACGGCGATCGCCGTCGCCTGCGACGTGACGAACGCGGAGAGCGTTCGCGAAGCGGAACGCGTCGTCGGCGAGAAGCTCGGCCCGTGCGACATCCTGCTGAACGGAGCCGGCGGCAACCATCCGAGCGCGAATACGACGAACGAGGTTTATAAGCCCGAGGATCTGGCCCAAGACGGCATCACTTCCTTCTTCGATCTCAGCATCCCGGGCTTCCGCAACGTGCTGGACCTGAACTTCATGGGAACGATGATCCCGTCTCAGGTCTTCGCCCGGTCCATGACCGAGCGCGGAGGAGGCGTCGTCCTGAACGTCTCCTCGATGAGCTCATACAGCCCGATGACGAAGGTAGCAGCCTACGGCGCGGCCAAAGCCGCGATCAACAACTTCACGCAATGGATGGCCGTCCACTTCGCCGAATCGAACATTCGCGTGAACGCGATCGCTCCCGGCTTCTTCGAGACGGAGCAGAACAAGACGCTGCTCCGCAACCCGGACGGAAGCCTGACCGCCCGTTCGAACAAAATCCTGACCCACACCCCGATGCGAAGATTCGGCGTGCCGGAGGATCTGCTAGGCACGGTGCTGTGGCTGCTGGACAACGACACGTCGGGCTTCGTTACCGGCGCGGTTATTCCGGTCGACGGCGGGTTCATGGCTTATTCCGGCGTTTAAGGACAACAAGGCCAAGGCGGCTTAAGGGTTCATCCCTTCGCCGCCTTGTTCCGCTATAACGTCTGCCCGCAGTCTACGGTAATGATCTGCCCGGTCATCGCTTCCTGCTCCAGGGCGGAGCAGATCATGGCGGCGATATCTTCGGGCGTCGAAATCCGCCGCAGCGGAAGATTCGGGGCGAGCTGCTTCATCTGCTCCTCCCTGCCTTCCCACCACCGGGTCGCTACCGCCCCCGGCACGATGCAATTCACCCGAATATGCGGCGACAAGGCTCGCGCCAACGATTTGGTCAGGCCATGGACCGCCGCTTTGGTCACGGCGTAAGGAAGAGAAGAACCCAGTCCCGTCTGGCCGGCGATGCTTCCCAGATTGACGATGGCGCCTTGTCCGCCCGCCTTCATCCAGGGGGCGGCCGCTCGCGCGCAATAAAACATGCCTTTCACGTTCACGCCGAACAATTCGTCCCAAGCCTCCTCCGTCGCGGAATCCAAATCCTCCATCGGGATATGGCGGGTAATGCTTGCATTGTTTACGAGCATATCCATGCGACCGTAAGAACGAACGGCAAGTTCCATCATCCCGCGAACGTCGGCGTCTTGCGACACGTCGGCCTTGATCGCTAGGGCCTGTCCCCCTCTCTCTCGAATCAGCCTTACGGTAACCTCCGCTTCGCTATGGGAACGCGAATAATTCACGATCACCTTCGCTCCCCTTTCGGCGAGCTCCAAGCTTGTCGCTCGGCCGATTCCCGTTCCCCCGCCCGTCACAAGCGCCACCTTGCCGAGCCATGTCATCCCGCAACCACTCCCTCTGCTTCGTTGAATTCATTGTAATCGGCAGAGTCCGTTCCGTATAATTGAATTAAATGAGTATTCTGTTCAAAAATTTTGAATTCGATCGGAAGGGACCGGGATGGATCTTAAAACGCTCAAAACTTTTCAGTCCATCGTAAAGCATCGAAGCTTTAACCGCGCGGCGCAAGAAATGAATTACGTGCAATCCACGGTCACCATGCAGATCCAGAAGCTCGAAGCCGATCTGGGGGTCGTTTTAATCGAACGAGGGAGAGACTTCCGTCTCACGGAAGCCGGACGCTTGTTCTACGAGCAGAGCCTGCAGATCGTCAAACAGATGGAGCAGCTTCAGACAAGCATAACGGATATGAGATTGGGCGATGCCGGACATGTCCGCTTGGGGGTAACGGAGCCGACGGCCAGCTATCGCCTCCCCGCCGTCCTTGGCAGGTTTATGCGCGGCTCCCCCCACATCCGAATCTCCTTGGAGATCTCGGGCACCCCTTATCTATGCGAACGTCTTATCGGAGGAGAGCTCGATTTCGCTGTCTCTACGGCTCCCGGCTTGGGAACGGAGCTCGAATTCGAGCCTCTATTGCGGGAGGAGTTCGTCCTGCTCCTGCCCGAAGACCACCCGTTAGCGGATCGGGAGAAGGTTGAAACGGAGCATCTGGAGGGACACCGGCTGCTTATCACGTCCGCGACGTGCCCTTACCGGAGAAAACTCGAGAGCGCGATGCAAGAGAAGGGCAACGTGAAGCTGGACACGATGGAGATCGGGAGCATGACCGCGCTGAAGTTTTACGTAGAGAGCGGATTAGGGATGGCGCTGGTCCCCCGCATCGCCGCGGAGCCTCTGACTAACGGAATGACAATACGGCCTATCGGCGACAGCCTCATCCATATGCCTATCGGGATTCTCCGCAAGCGATCCGATCCGTTGCCGCTAGCCAGCCGCAAGCTATATCAAGCCCTGAAGGACGAATTAACGGAAAAAACGGCGCCGGGATAAATCCCGAACGCCGCTTCTCGCATCGTTAACGAAGAATGTTGGCCGCGAGCAGCCCCAAATACTCCTTCAAGGCGGTCCCGGTCGTCGACACCGCGTCCGCGTTCGGAGTCAGCTTGGAGACCGAGAAGCTCCAATCCTCGTCCGTCCGGTAATCGACGGGATAAGGCAGAACGTCGACTCCGAAGTGCCGGAATTCGTGCACGGACCGCGCCATGTGGAAGGCGGAAGTGACGAGAATCGGTCGGGCGAGTCCCTTCTGCTTCAGAAGCTCGGCGGAGTATTCGGCATTCTGCTCCGTATTGAGCGAACGATTCTCGACGAGGATGGAGGGTTCCTGAATACCCAACGCGATCAATTGACGGCGGGCGATGTCCGCTTCGTTGCCGCTGTCGGAATATACCTGACCGCCGGAGAAGAGTATCGGAAGCCCGGTCTCGCGGTGCAGGCGGGCCGCCGCAAGCAGACGGTTCGCAGCGCCGCCGGACAGGTTGCCCTGGCCGTCGAGGTCGGGAGTGGCGCGGGTCGCCCCTCCTCCCAAGACGACGATGACATCTCCTTGGGGATCGCTAGGCTGAACGTAAGTGCGCTCCAGCGCGCCGATCAAGGCTCCCGAGACAAGCATTGTGGAGCTTAAATAGAACAGGATCGTCAGAACGGCTAGCAGGAGCGACGCGCGACGAACTTTTCGCCATAGCCAAATGGACAGCACCAGCAGGAGCACGATAAAAAGGCCGGGAGGAAGCACGAAGCTATAAACGAACTTGATGAAATAGACCATCCGAGGTACCTCTGCCATCCAAGAGAAGTCTGTCTTTCTCTTTTCTTGTCATTGTACCACGAAGCAGCGAGGACGGGACGAGGACGGAGAAGCGTTATTTTTACTGCAAGCGATCCGGGAACTCCTGTCGATGGGTCCCCGTCTTCACTTCGGTAAACAGAGTATCGTCGCCAGCAAAAGGGGGCGCCTACGGAAAGTATGTTCTCAGCAGCATCTCCAAATCCCCTTTGATTACTTATTGTCGCGCAATCACCTCTGTTATTATGAGCTCATACCACCCAATTCTTGCCTCGCAGCGAACGGATTTCGGAATCAGCGGGCACTCGCCTTTATGAATCCATGCGGCAACGAACCGATTGACAGCCCCTTTCCGCGATGATACTATTGGGAAAATCCTTCTATGTAATAAAACTTAACACCAACCTGCAATCTCTTGTATAAGCCCGCTAATACGGTGCGGGCGTATCTACAGGCAACCGATAATTGCCCCAGCTACAAGAGGCGCATCGCTCTGAGACGCTGCCCGTTCTTGCCCCGAGCCAGCTTCATGCTCCCTGCCTCGGCTGAACGAAGGCGCGCTCCGGCGGCGCCTCTTCGCTCGGGGCTATTCGGCCTATTCCCTACCCTCAAGGAGTGAGAACGATGACCAAGGTTTACGCGCAGCTCGACCGGTCGATCCGCGACGCGAGAAGCGTCCGCATCATGAAGACGCCGACCACAGCCTACGATTTCAAGCTGTATCCGTTCGGCGAGCGGGGCACGTACATCGCGCCCGAGTTGATGGCGGAGATCGCCGACAGCTTGGCGGAGAGCGCCAGGCAGCATTTCGGGGAATACGATTATATCGTCTCGCCGGAGCCGGGCGGCCACACTTGGGGAATACTCGCCGCCTACAAGCTAGGCAAGCCGATGAACATCCTCCGCCTCAGCACGGAGCTGTATGAGGAATACGAGGTACGGATCAAGCGCGAGACGGCTTACAACGAGAACTACTTGTACTTCGACGGATTCAAGAAGGGAGACCGCATCCTGCTCGTCGACGACGTGATCAGCTCGGGAGCGACTATCCGGTGCATCGCAGCCCAGTTCCTCGAGATGGGCGTGGAGATGGCCGGCATCCAGGCGATCATCGCCAAGGGCGAGCATTACCGCAAGCTCGAGACGGATCTCGGCGTTCCCGTTCGTTGTCTGACTTACGTGTAAGTTAATCTAACGCTAGAGAGGAGAGAAAAAGCATGGCTTTTTACTACGAGCAGCCCTCCCGGACATTTAACGAGTATCTGTTGGTTCCCGGACTGACGCGGAAGATCAACATTCCGGATAACGTTAATCTGCAAGCTCCCGTTACGAGGTTCAAGAAGGGCGAGAAGCCTGCTCTTATGATGAACCTGCCGATCGCCTCCTCGATCATGCAAGCCGTCTCGGACGCGAACATGGCGATCGGGCTGGCGAAGTGCGGCGGCATCTCGTTCATCTACGGCTCGCAGTCGATCGAGAAGCAGGCGGAGATGGTGCGGCGGGTCAAGAAGTTCAAGGCCGGGTTCGTCATGAGCGCTTCCAACCTGCGTCCCGAGGATACGTTAAAGGACGTGCTCGCGCTCAAAGCCCGAACCGGCCATGGCACGATCGCCATTACGGAGGACGGAGCTCCGAACGGCAAGCTGATGGGGATCGTCACGAGCCGCGATTATCGCGAGAGCCGCACGCCCCTCTCCTCTCCGGTGTCCGAGTTCATGACGCCGTTTTCTTCCCTTATCTACGCGGAGGAAGGCATTACTCTCTCCGAAGCGAACGACATGATCTGGGAGCATAAGCTGAACAGCTTGCCTATCGTCGATAAGAACGGCAGCCTTCTTTATCTTGTTTTCCGCAAGGACTATGACAGCCAGAAGGAAAATCCGCTGGAGCTGCACGACGAGAACAAACAGCTGATCGCCGGGGCGGGCATCAACACGAGGGATTACGCGCAGCGGGTTCCGGCTCTGCTGGACGCGGGGGCGGACATTCTATGCATCGATTCCTCGGACGGCTATTCCGAATGGCAGGCGGAGACGATTCGCTTCGTGAAGGAAACTTACGGGGCTAAGGCGAAGATCGGAGCCGGCAACGTCGTCGACCGGGACGGGTTCCTGTACTTGGCGGAGGCCGGGGCGGACTTCGTCAAGGTCGGCATCGGCGGCGGATCGATCTGCATTACCCGCGAGCAGAAGGGGATCGGCCGAGGGCAAGCCTCCGCGGTGATCGAGGTCGCGGCCGCGAGACAGGAATATTACGAGAAGACGGGCATATACGTCCCGATCTGCTCGGACGGCGGCATCGTGCACGATTATCACATTACGCTGGCGCTCGCCATGGGAGCCGACTTCGTCATGCTCGGCCGCTACTTCGCCCGCTTCGACGAAGCGCCGGGACGCAAGCTGCTCGTGAACGGCAACTTCGTGAAGGAATATTGGGGCGAAGGCTCCAGCCGGGCGCGCAATTGGCAGCGGTACGACTTCGGCAGCGCGGCCAAGGAGTCGAAGCTGGAATTCGAAGAAGGCGTCGATTCGTTCATCCCTTACGCCGGCAGGCTGAAGGACAACCTCGACATCACCGTCAGCAAAATCAAATCCACGATGTGCAACTGCGGCGCGTTGACCATTTCGGAGCTCCAAGAGAAAGCGAAAATCACGCTTGTCTCCTCGACCAGCATCGTGGAAGGCGGCGCCCATGACGTCATCCTGAAGGAGCAGGAGCGCACGAGCTGATCCGGTCCTAAACGATCATCCCCCTGTTCATAGAGACTATAGTATAATAGTAGGAACATGTCCCGACGCCTTCGGCCGTTACTTGCCGGAGGCATCGTTCGGATAACAGGGGGTCCACATGCGGCAGCACCGTTTAAGAACGACAATTCTTTTTATAGCCCGAACGATGATCGTCGCGGCAGCGATTCTCCTGCTCGCCGCGGCGGCGGCGCCATCCTCTTTTTCCTCCGGATTGCATGCAAGCGCAGTCTCTCTCCCGGCTTTGCCCCAACCTTACGAAGACGACGCAAACTACCAAGTGCTCCATAAGAGCGCGAACTCCGATGGGAGCGTCAGCTATCTGCTGCAGTCTATCTATCGAGGAGTCCCCATTCACGGCAGCTACCTCTCGCTAGATCGGAAAGCAGGTTCGGCGGACATTCAGATTCGCGGCGAGCCGAAGCCGACTCCTGACTTATCCGAGGTGAACGTCGAGCCCGAGATGACGGGGTATGAAGCCATCTCCCTCTATCGGGCGGCCCTGGAACGCAAGCTTCGCGGGAAAATAGGCGTCGGAGCGCAGGATGGCGATGTACCGGAGCCGTCGGCGACTCTTCTCCTTTATCCATTTGAAGGTCAAGCGTATCTTGCCTATAAAGTAGAGCTTCGGTTCACGCTGCCGGAGCTAGGAGACTGGGTTGGCTACATCGATGCGCATACGGGGCGCCTAATCGACGAATACAGCCGGTTAAGCGGAGCCCAAGCCTCGGCCTCTCCCGCTCCTCTCGTCGGTTGGGGCAAGGGTTATAACGGAGTTCAGCAGTCCTTCTACATAAAGTCGGAGAAAACCTCGGGGAAGACCGTCTACCAGATGATAGACGATACCCGGCCGGCGGCGATCAAGACGCTGGACTTCCGCAAGGCGGTCCAAAGCAAGTCCCGACCCGAAGGCTTCGATTATATCGCGTCCGGCTCCAAGACATTCGGGGATGCGGCGGCCGTGGATGCGACCGTCCATGCCAAACGGGTCTACTTGTTCTACAAAAACCGCTTCGGACGCAACAGCATCGACGATAAGAACATGGACATCCTTTCGTTCGTGCACGTCGACAGCGCCGCGATGCGAAACAATGCGGTATGGACCGGTTGGGCCATGTATTACGGCGAGGCCACCGGTCTGAAGAACGGCGGCGTCGACTGCACGTCCTGCGCCTTCGACCTGGTCGCCCACGAGATGACCCACGGCGTGACGCAGCACACGGTCGGGCTCGAATATCGCGGCCAGTCCGGCGCTTTAAGCGAATCGATCTCGGACGTCATGGCCGCCGTCATGGATTCGGACGATTGGGAGATAGGCGAGGATACCGGAGCCGCTTCGCGAAGCTTGGCCGATCCGGCCAAATACGGGCAGCCGGCCAACATGAGCGAATACGTCGAGCTTCCCGAAGACGAGAAGCACGACAACGGCGGCGTCCATCTCAACAGCGGAATCCCGAACCGGGCCGCTTACCTGACGGCGCTGAAGATCGACAACGCCGACATCGGCCTGAAGGGCCGCGACACGCTGGGCCGTCTCACCTACGTCCTGCTTCGGGATCGTCTTCTCTCGCCGACGGCCGACTTCCGGGAAGCGCGCGACGGCTACGTCGCCGCCGCCTCCAGGCTCTCCGGCTTGACTGCCGAGCAGAAGAGCGCGCTCGCCTCGCTGGTAAGCGACGCTTGGAAGGCGGTCGGGATCGGGGAGCCGAGTTCAAGCAAAGGTTAACGCGAAGAAGCTGCCGATCGCGTCGGCAGCTTCTTTAATCTGTCTCATTTCTCGTAAGCATCCTTCAAAGCTTGAATATCGATTTTGTCCATCCGCATCATAGCTTCCGATACGTTGCGAGCTCTCCGGGCATCCTTGTCCGCCAGCAGCTCGCCGAGGAGGGCGGGAACGATCTGCCACGACAGCCCGAATTTGTCCTTCAGCCAGCCGCACCGGCCGGGTTTCCCTCCATCGGCGGTAAGCTTCTCCCACAGCTCGTCGACTTCCTCCTGCGTCGCGCAGTTCACGAAGAACGAAACGGCCTCGTTGAACTTGAAGTGCGGACCGGCGTTCAACGCCATGAATCGCTGTCCCTCCAGCTCGAAAGTGGCGGACATCAGCGTCCCTTTCGGGAACGGCGCTCCCTCTCCGTAACGGGTAACGTTTAACGTTTTTCCGTTCTTGAACACCGAGCTGTAGAAATCGATAGCCTCCTCCGCGTTGTCGTCGAACCACAAAAAGGGAGTAATTTTGTCGGTCGGCACGGGCTTACATCTCCTTATATCCGATTCTTGAATCCCTATTAAGTAAAACACGACATCCACGCCCTTGGAAAGGAAGAGGATGTCGTGTTCCTATTCTTTCTTTATTTCGATTGAATCAAGTCGCTGCGGATGAGCAGGTTCTGCAGCATCGCGGCGGTTTCCTCTCTCGATACCGTGCGAAGCGGCTTCACGGTGCCGTCGACGTAGCCGGTGAGAAGTCCCAGCTGCACGGCCGAACCGATGGAGGCGCGAGCCCAAGCCGGAATCTCGGATTGGTCAGCGATTCTCTCGAGAGTAAGCGCCGATTCCGTCTCGCCGATCGCCGTCTTGCCGGCGAGCACCCACGCCTTATTAAGGATGGCTACCGCTTCCGCGCGGGTAATCGTCTGAGCCGGACGGAACGTTCCGTCCGTGTAGCCATTGATGAGACCGTAAGTCTTCGCCGTCGCCACGAACGGAGCGTACCAATCCTTCGCCTTCACGTCGCCGAAGCTGGAGTCCGCCTGAGCCGGCAGACCGAGCGCCCTGACGATCATGGCCGCGAATTCGGCGCGGGTGACGCTGCGCGTCGGCGCGAACGTTCCGTCGCTTTGTCCCGTTACGATCTTGCGGGACGCGAGGTTCTCGATGGCGGCTTGAGACCACTTGCCCGCGATGTCGCTGAACGTAGCCTTGTTGTAGATCACCGCGTACACGCTGTTCGTGAAGCTGTTCATGACCGCGAAGTAGCGATCGCCGACCTGCTTCACGTATGTCGGAACGTGATACAAGGTGCCGTCTTCGAGAACGCGGACTCCGGTCGTCACCTTCGAACCGTCCGTGCCTTCCGGCAGGGCGATGCCGCGCTCGATGTATTGCGAGAAGCGATCCGCGGATATCGTCCGTCCTTCATACGTATAGTTGACGTTGAAGTCGATCGCTTGACCGACGAGCGTCGCGCCGGACTTGTCCGCCTGCTTGCCGATGGACTGCTGCTCATCGGCTCCCAGAAGGCGAATATCCAGGCGAACGGTCACTTCCTCCAAGGTCTTCGGAGCGAACGTGCTGCTCAGTTGAGCCAGATTCATCGCCGCTGTCGGAAGCAGGTAATAGGAATCTCCCGCCTCGATGAGAATAACGGCATTCTTCTGCTGCATCAGCTGAACGAGATCGGCCGTCAGCTCGGTCGTCATCCGATCCGGAGAGAAGCCTGCGTTAATGGTGATGACCGGATTCGCGGTTTCGCTCTCGAGCAGCTTCTTCGTCTCGTCGCTTAGGAAGGATACCTTAAGAAGCGATTGCCCGTTCTCTTCGGTCTTCTTGCCCGTTGCGATCTTATCGTTGGAGTTGCTGTTCACCTTCACTTCGAACTTGTCCGTCGGAGCTCCGCCGCCGACATAACCGCGGGTAATCCCGATCGAATACGTATTCGTCTCGGACTTGTCCGGAGATTCGACTTGAACGAGAACCGAGTTGTCGCCTACGTTGAGCGAAGCAATCGCAGTACCTTCACCGTTCAATTCCTGTCCGTTCACCTTCACGACGGAATCTGCGTCCGCCGCTTTAGCCGTAACTTTAACGCTGGAGCCTAACGTGCTGTCCTTCGCATTATAATTTCTTACAAGCGGATTGAATTCGCTCGTCAGCTCATAGCCTTCGACAGACAGCTCGCTCAGCAGCAGCGCTTCGGACAACGGCTTGTCCCGGTACACGACGATCGTATACTCGCGGGAAGTTCCGTCTTGGGCCTCGACTTCAAGGATGAATCGATTATTGCCTTCGATCAAAGTACGGTCCGTGCTGCCGGAAGCGCTCAGCGCCTCTCCGTTCAAGGTAACCACGGCTCCCGCATCGGAGGCTGCGTAGTTCAATGTTACGGAGGTGGTATTCGCTCCGACGCGAGCCGTGTATTCGGACACTTCGGCATTGAACTCGGCCGGCGTCATCGTCGTACCCGCAAGCTGAAGCTGCGAGAGAGTCGCATCGCCGCTTGCCTTGCGAGCGATCGAGATTTCGTACTTCTTGGCCTTGCTCCAATCCGGCGAAGACGCGGAAGCCTCGCTTAGAGACAATACTTCTACCGTGATCTCCGGTTTCTTGCCGGCATCTAGCGCGATCGTTCCGGACAGTTGGCCGGACGCAACCGGCGTGCCGTTCACTCGGATCAACGAACCGCTTACCGAAGCCGTTGGCTTCACCTTCACCGATGCAACGTTCGACTCGACTTCGGCTTCATAGCTCTCGATCGTGCTTCCGAAGGAGCGGGACAGCTCGATCGGCACCTCGGCAGCGTCCGTCTGAACCCCGGTAAGCTGAAGCCCGCTCAGGCTCGCCAGATCCGATTCGGATTTAACGGCGATCGAATACTTCTTCGGTGCGCTACCATCGCTCGTTACGGAGATCGGGATCTCCGTGCCTTGCGTTACGTTGATCTCGGCGGAATAGTGCTCGTCCGCCGCTTGGCCCGCGATCGTCACGGCAGCGGACGGGTCGGCCGGTACCGCCGTCACGCGGAGCTGCTTCGTGCGCACGTCGAGCGCAAGCTCGTAGTTCGCAACGTCCGGTTTGAATGCCGAGGTGAAGACACCGTCGTCCGTTCCAAGCGTTACCAGTTCGGAGGAGGATTGCCCTTCGCCGTCGCCCGAGGAGAACACCTCCAGACGGTGAACGGTTTCGTTGCCGGCTTGGTCGACCGCGATCATCTCGATCGGCAGCACGCCTGCTTCCGGAATGGAAGCGTAGTAAGCATAATGCCCCATCGCGTCGACCGGCACGGTTACGCCGTTAACGGTCAGCGCAACTCCCGCTTCCGACACGCCTTCCAGGAGGATGCGGTCGTCTTCCACGACTTGTCCGTTCGTTGCCGACTTCAAGTAGAGGTAAGGAGCGGTTCTATCGGCGAACAATCTTCCGACCGACGAGCTGATGTCGCCTTCGGCATTGACAGCCTCGACTTCGATCGTATAGTCCTTCTCCGCGAGAGAACCGAGATGGAACTCGTTCGGAGCTCCGTCTGCCGCCTGCGCCTCGACTCCGTCTACGAACAGCTTAAGCGTTACATTCTGATCGCTCTCCACCTTAACGGTGACGTCGTCGGAAGCCGTAATCGCCATCGTTTGCTGCAAGCTCTGTTTTTCTTCGGCAGTCAAACCGGCCAGCTTCTCCTCCGTCACGTTGTACGGATAATAAGAGCGCGTGACCGTCGGCGCGTCGCCGGTCAGGTAAGTCACGTTCAGCTTCGCCGGATTCGGCACCGGCAGGCTGACGCTAGCCGCATCGGACAACTCGCTGACGTACAGGTTCGCCAGCGCATCGTCGTTGACTCCCGGAATCGATCCGTATACCGCTCGGATAGCCATCACGCGGAAGCTGTAATCGCGTCCCGTCTCCAGTCCCGACAGGGTGACGCTTTGGTTCGCGCCGTTCGCCGGAACGACTTCTCCTTCGTAGGAGGTTCCGTTGAAGTCTACGTTGCCGGCCGCGTCGGCCGGATAAATCCGGTAAGACGTCGTCTCGGCGTATCCCGGATCGTTGAAGCCGATCTTGATCTCGCCGTTGCCGATTGCCGTCGCTTGAACTCCGGTCGGCTTTGGCTGCATTTTCACCGCCTGATAAGTAAGCGGGTCGTTCAAAGTCTTGAATACCGGTCCGTACGATTCGCTGTCGGCCACGACGGCCAGGTAATAATCGCCCGGCAGATAACCTTCCGGCAGGGTTACGGTACGAATGCCCGCCGCCGGCAGATCGGATGCGATCGTGTCGCCGACCGGAATCAGTTGGCCTTCCTCGTCTCTATCGCCATTAGCCAGAAGCAAGCTTACCTTCGTGTCCGGCTTGGCGTTCTCGACCTTCCACTCCACCTCGTACGTATTGCGTTGAAGCTGAGCCGACGCCGAGAGCTTCGTCACTTCCGGAATCGGGGTCAGCAGGTATTGCTTGATCGAAGCGCCCGGCTTCGTCGTAATGCTCACGATTCCCGAAGCGGGAACGTCGAGGGTCACCATCAAGCCCTTATCGTCGATAATCGCGTTCTGCGAAGGAGAACCTTCCGTGCTGTTGATAGTAGCCGCCGCGTTGTTCACGTTGATCTTCGCGGTTGCGTCGCCGCCGGCGATATCGAACAGATACTTGCCCTTCTCCTGGATTTGCAGATCGTAAGTAATCGTCGTATCCGAACCGTACAGCTCCGCCATCGTTAACTTCTGCGACAACGTCAAGCCGTTGGAATCGGTGAAGCCGTTCGATTTGATTAACCAAATGCCGTCTTGGTCGACATCGACCAGAGCATGGATTACGCCTTGAGCAGCGTCATAGCTGGCGTTCCAGTTCGAGCTTGCTTGGTTCAAGTCGAACGGATAAAGCGTTCCGTCCGGACGATAGAGGCGGGTCGCTTCGGTTGCTCCTTGAATCTCGAGCAGCACCTGCATTCCCTTAAGCCCGGTGAACTTCGCGGCCGAAGAGAATTCGTCGCCGCCGATCCAGGCAAGGGCATCGCCCATCGTCGTTCCGACAGCCATCCGGTACAGGTTCGCATGAGCGTCCGCGCCGGCGATCGCGTACCAGACGCCTGCATCCGGAACTTCGACGAGCATGTAAAGCTTGCCGTCCGCCGAATCCCAATACGTATTGTAGGCATCGCTTACGGAATCGGCTTCGGTCGCATACGGTCTGCCGTCCGCCTTAATCAGCTTGGCGTCCGCGGCGCCTTCGCCGACTTCGACCAGATAGGTTCCTCGTTTCTGGAACTCGAGCGGAACGTACGCTTGAACGTCGGATGCGGCGAGTTCGGTTGCCGCGGCTTCCAACGTCAGCGAAGGATTCCGATACAGCTCTCTGCTTACCGACAAGGCCAAGCTGCTGCCCGAGGTCAGCTTCCACGTTCCCGGGGTCAGATTGACTTCCAGAATCGTCTCGTCGTTCGCCGCGTCATAGTAGGCATTGATTGTCTTGTTGTCTTTTTCCGCGAATCGAATCTCGTAAAGAGCTCCGTTCGGCTGGGTCAATCGGACGCCGGAAGCGTCTCCTTGGACCTTGATCAGCGCCGGATAACTTTCTTCCGCGACGAAGGATTGGCTGATCTCGCTTCCCGACTTCGTCATATTCGGGTTCGTCTCCGTAACGACGGTCGCCAGCTTGCCGGACGAATACGTTCCGACTTCCGTCGCGCGAATGCCGCTTGCGGAGAACAGCTTCTCTCCGACAAGACCAGGTACGGCCTCGACGGAATCCGCGGCGGTCCATTCCCCGGCCTTGCTCGGATCGTCGTACCAGATCCAGCTCGTGAAGGCTTTCACGACGGATTTGCCCACGTTGACGACCGCGTTCGCCACGTTCTTGATCGTCGAGCTCATGTCGACGTCCCAATCGAACTTGCTCGTCGAGAACGGATATTTCACCGTAAAGCCGATGCCGATGACCGACAGGGCGCCCTTGAAGCGGGTAGAGTCGACGCCGACTTCGGCCGAGGTCAGCTTCTTGCCTCCGACGAGAGGAACGCTGCCCGGAATTTGCACGGCCGTCTTGGCGTACCCCGTGAACGAGGAGCCTTGGAAGTAGTTCGCCATCACCTTGCCGACGATAACGTCGATGATGTTGATCGACGCGTTGAAGTCGAAGCCGGCCTTATTGTAGCCCTTGTAGCCGGTCGGGTTGAAGACGACGAACATGTCGACGCCCGCGATGTTGATCTTGTAGATGGCCAGCTTGCCCGACGCTCCGAAGTGGTTCGCGGACAGCTCGATCTTCAGATCGTTGCCGTTCACCATATACGTATTGGCTAGCTTCGGCGTAATGTAATCCGACATGCCGCCCAGCACGGAGAACGTCAGAGGAGCCTCCGATTTGCTTGTCATGTTGGACACGCCGCCGCCGATCTTGGTCAGCTGGGCGCCCGTGGAGCCGAGCTTCATCTCTTTGACCACGGCGAAGCTGAGCGAATCGAGCTTCTTGTCGACGATAAGCAGGTCGATATCGAAGCCGATTTTCGCTTTCTTCAGCTCGGCGGAAGCTCCCGCCCCGTATTCGGGAACGCGGGTATCGAGCGAGAAGCGGAGCGCGCCCGCTTCCAGAGGACCGGACTTGAAGTCCGCGTTGAGCTCGAAGTCGGCATCCAGATCGAACCGATTCTTCTTAAACTCGAGAGCGTCCAGGTTGGCTTTGCCTCCGATGGTCGCGCTTCCCATCTTGAAGCCGAGGTTGATTTCGCCGGCGAGACGGATTCCGCCCGGGATAAAGACTAATTTATTGACGTTGACCGGAACGTTCAATCCCGTCAGGTCGGAAGCCGCTCCCGCAAGCCCGCCCTTCAGATTAAAAACAAAGTTATCCGTCGTGAATTCGAACTCGCCTTCGTAAACCGTGTACGTCGCGAGCATCGGAATCGTGTTCTTGCCGTTCACGTAGAAACGGCCGCTGCCGGTAATCTTGCCCGCGTTCGTGTCGACCGTTAACTGCGATCCCTTGAACAGAAGGTTGTCGTTAAAGGTAAAGACGGCGTTCGAGTCCCGCTGTTGGTAAATGCCTGGCGATGACGCCTGGACGACGAACGGGCCGCGGACCGCGATCGAATCCAAGTCGTTCGGATCCGGTCTATGATTTAGCGTATCCGTTACAACTACTTCTTCGTAATTGATCGAACGGTAAGACGGATCGTCCGTCAATTCGATTGCGCTTAGGAACGTCTTGTCGCCGAAGAACTCGTGCTCGATGACCAGATTGTACTTGCCGAGAGGAAGCTTGGCCCCGCCCGGGGTCGGCAGCTTAAGCTTAAGCGTCGAATTGGAGACCGCTTGAATGTCGGAGCGCGGGATCGCGTACTCCTCGCTTCCGCTGGTTAGCTTCACGCTCAGATCCTCATGCGGCAGCCGCTTAAGGAGCCAGTACAAATTCTCGCCTACGACCTGCATGCTCTCGGCGTCGTCGCGATAAATTTTGGAAGGACCTGCATTCGTATATTTAACGCCGTCCGCCGGCATCGGCATTTGCACGGCGAACGTGACGGGCTCGCCGCGAACGGCGCCCTTCGAGTTGCTCGCGTATGCCCGAGCTTCGTAATAAGTGTCTTCCTTAAGTCCGTTCAATTGAACGTAATACGTTCCGGATGCCGTCAAGACGGGCTGAGGAACCGATCCGTAGACGGTCGGGCTCCATTCCCCGTTGCCGTCGGCGGTCTTCTCCCGGTATTCGACGCCCCACTTCACGTTCTCGCCGCCGGTGTTGACGATTTGGACCGGGATGGAGGCTCCTTGGTTCGCCGGAGCGTTAGGCACATACTGCGGGTTGGCGGCCCCGGTCGCTACGGTTGGGGGAGCCGTGAACCTCAAATCGTAATAGGCCCCGTATTCCGTGGATATCCGGAAGTTCGGAATCGCCTGGGTCTCATCGACGGCCGTGTAGTAGTAGGTCGCCTTGCCTTGAGCATCCGTTACGAGAGCAGGCGGCGACGCCAGCGGCGCCATCTCGTTGGCCGGATCCAGGAAGGCGGTATTGTCCAGATTCTCCGCGATCAAGCTTACGCCCGGACCCGGCTCGTTGGAAGAATTGACGAGCGTCACGTCGCTCTGGTAATAAGTCGCTCCGGTGACCGACGATTTGCCATAGACGGAGGTCGCTACCGAGAAGATGCTCGGAGCTTCGACGTAAGTCGCGCTGGAGAGATCGATCGGATCGTATCGATTCGTGAAATACCATTGCTTGATGTCGTGATTTTGCCACGCGGCTCCCGTCGCCGCGGTAAAACCGACGTAAATGTCGTCTTGTTTAAGACGCTCCGCAAGATTTAAGCCGGTTTCGGTCAAAATCGGAGAGCTCGGCCGATTGCTTGAAGAGCTCAAGAACACTTCCAATTTCTGCTCGGTCGACTTGTAATCGATCCAGACGTGTACGTCCTGTCCGGAATTAAAATCGACTCCGGGCACGTTGACGGCTGCCGGGTTCCCGTTCTTGCCATGGGTGACGACGCCGTCATAATCGACGGCGACATGGTTATTGCTCGGGTCGCCGTTGCTGCCCCACGTCGCGCTGCCGTTATCGAACGTATCGAACTCGATGCCGACGCTGTCTTTGATGTTCTCGAATCCCATGCCGACGCCCAAGCTGCCGGCGCTGTTCGAGCGCGTCTGCAGAGCGAACACGATTCCGTCCGCTCCCTTCGGCGTCGTCCCCGATCCGTCGGGGCTGGACATGTTGAAGGTAAAATAAGTACTGAAGCCGGTACCGGCACGCAGAGAGACTCTCTCTTTATTAAAAACGGTGCCGAATTGGTTCCCTGCGGAAGGAGTCAAGCGAAGATCGCCTTGATTGGCGCCTGAATCCAGATAATCCGCATTGCCGTTGAACTGCAATCGGCTGGACGCCTTCGCGAAATCCTGGTACAAGAACGTAATGTACTTGGTCTCGCTTACCGCGCTCGCGATGCCCGCCCCGCCGATGATCGACGAGTAACCTGACAGGACAAGCTGCAGGGCAAGCGTAAACGCCAGCGCCGCGGCTATCCTTTGCCGACTGAACAGCCTCTTGATCGAGCTCCTCATTTTGTCCCTCTTCCTGATAGATAGATTTTTTCTGTATCCGGTCTTTTCCCTGCGGAATTCGGAATCTAGTCCTTTCCGCTCAGCGGACCGGTTCTTCCGACCCAAGTATATAGAGGAGCTCTTAAAAAACACTAAACAATTCGACAAAAACTGCCACATTTCGCTCCATTTGTCCTAGTTCAAGGAATATTTTCGCAAAAAAAAGAATTCCTGTCCGAAAGAACAGGAATCCGTAAGGTCATACGAAGTTTAAACCGGAAGGAGATGGCAGCGGTATCGGCAGTAACGCGTTTAGCAAGTCCGCTCGACGGAAGGACTCCCGCGGGCCGGATGCCGGGTCGAACAGAAAGGAGATCAGCTGCTCCGCGGCTAGACGTCTGGTCTCCCCGTCGATCGACACGTCCGCGGTGCCCGGCTCCTCTCGTACGTCGGATATCGCGACCTGCCGGGCGGCACCGGGATGGAGACTGTCCAGATATGGCCGAAGCTGCTCCCATAATCGGCTAGGGTTCCCGACCTTGACCGTTCCGGAGTGCTGGACCTCTTTATACGTCAACCCCTCGAGAGCCTGCATCAGCTTGCGCTCCTGCCAAGGAACGAATGCGTCCAGTCCTTCCTTCAGCTCGAAATGGACCGCGGCAGCCGACATCAGCTTGGCGGCATCCTTCGCGTCCCCTCCCCACTCCACGACGAACGGCCGCGTCTCCGCGGGGATTTCCCCGGGAAGGGCCAGTACCAGAAAGGCCGTGGCTTGGCCGCCCCTGCGACCTAGCAGAACTTTCTGCTTCATGCGGCAAACTCCCGCGAGAGCCGCCGTGCGAAGCAGCTCCGCCGTCTCGTATAGGCTCCTGTCGTAGCGGACCTCATGGCCTTCGGACAGCTCCTGAAGCCGATGCAGATCCGTTGCCCGAAATTCGCTCCACTCGAATGCCGGATCTTCGGGTTGAACGGATGCCTCTTCGGGAGATAGCCGGTATTGCCGGACGGAACCGAACGGATGGCATCCATTCCTGCGATAGATAGGGAGCGTGCCGGAGACGAACAGCAGCGAGCCGCCGGCGTCCTCGATGTGGCGGAAGGTCTCGCGCAGCAGCGCGCTTGCGTATCCCCTGCCGCGGGACTCCGGAGCCGTGCAGACGGCGCCGATGGAGAACAATGGGACGCGCGCCGGGCCGATCCGAAGAACCGCCGGGACAAGACCGACGAAGGCGGCGAGCCTATCCTCCTCGTACACCCCGTGGGAACAAGGAAAGCTGCCGGAGAAAATGGACGGAAAAGCCGCCCCCATAAACGTCTCGCCTTCCCTAAAGACGCGATCCGCGAGAGCGGCGGCTTCTTCCAAACGACCCTGGTCTACTCTACTGACGATTCCGTTCATGCTTCGCCTCCGCGTTTATTCGATCTCATGCAGCCGCACTTCTCTGCCGCTCTCGCGGCTTCGATTGGCCGCCTCCAGAAAACGGATAATCTCCAACGATTCGTCCGTTGTCGGCAGCCTATCCGCCCGTCCGTCGCGGAATAGCCCGATAACCCTCTCTAGCAAGCTTGCGTAATAAGGCTTGGATTCCGGCTTGATCGGGACATAGACGCTCTTCGCTCCAAGATGAAGCACCGCCGCGAATTCGCTTCCCTCGAAGCTGCCGCGTACGGTGCCGACGCGCCCGCCCGGCCAAACGCCGACCAGATGCTCGCCCCCGGGCGATGAAACGGCGGTCACCCGCTCGCAGCCCGTTCCCATCGCCGCATAGAGCATCTCCGCCGCATGGATGCCGTACCAGAGATAGCCCCCCTGAGTCGGCTCCATCGAGATCGGGCCGAAGCAATCGGCGCCGTCGACGACATCCGAGCCCTCGTTATTCGAGCCCTCGGCAGCCGCAAGCGCCGCGACGAGATCCTCGGCGTAGCGAAGGGAGGAGCCGGTCATGAACGGCACGCCAAGCCGCTCCGCCCGTGCGGCGATCTCCTTCGCTTCCCGGTAGGTCGTCGCGAGCGGCTTGTCGATGAAGACCGGCCGTCCCGGCTCCGCGACCCTCCGGAACAGCTCGAGATGCTTCCGTCCGTCGGCAGCCAGCAGCAGAACGCCGTCGGCTCCCTCCGCCGCTTCCTCCGGGGTCGCCGCAAGCCGGACGCCGAACTCGTCCCGCAGCCGCTTCGCGAAGCCGTCCACTCGGGACCGGCTCAATTCGAAATCCGGCGAGCCGCCCGGATATGCGGCGATCACCCGAGCCCCCGGGACATGATACGGATGCGCCTCGTCCTGCAGCAATTGAGCAAAAGCGACCGAGTGGGAGGAATCGGTACCGATGATCGCCAGCCGAATCGTCTTCTTCATGTTGCCACCTCCTCTCGATGGCTTGCTGCCGTCCCTTCTTTATTCTCCGCTTCCCCCAAGCAATTCCTGCCGCAGCTCCTTCGGAAGCAAGAAGTCGAAGTCGCAGCCGAGATCCGCCTGAAGCACCCGTTCGTGGAAAAGCAGCCCATAGCCCCGGTCGTAATGAGGCTCCGGAGCCTTCCACGCCTTCCGGCGCTCCGCCAGTTCCTCGTCGTCCACCTTAAGCTCGAGCCTTCGCGCCGCGATGTCCAGCTCGATCTCGTCGCCGTCGCGCACGAGCGCCAGGTTCCCGCCGACCGCCGCTTCCGGCGCCGCGTGTACGATGAGCGCGCCGTAGGACGTGCCGCTGATCCGGGCGTCCGAGATGCGCACCATGTCGCGTACTCCCTTCAGGAGCAGCTTCTTCGGGATCGGGATCTGCCCGATCTCCGGCATCGCCGGCGCCCCCCTCGGTCCCGCGTTCTTCAGCACGAGCACGCTGTTCTCGTCCACGTCCAGATCCGGATCGTCGATGCGCGCCTCCATGTCGGCAGGACTATCGAAGACGACCGCCTTCCCCGTATGCTTCTTCAGATGCTCGGACACCGCCGTCTGCTTGATGAGCGAGCCGTTCGGCGCAAGGTTGCCTCGCAGCACGACGACTCCGCCTTGGCTGCCCAGCGGCTCTTGCACCGTCCGGATCACGTCCCGGTCCAGCGTCATCGCTTGCTCCAAGTTCTCGCCGATCGTTCGTCCGGTAACCGTCAAGCAATCGAGATGAAGCTTCGACTCCAACTCCTTCATGAGCGCGGGAACGCCTCCCGCCTCGAAGTATTCCTCCATCTGATACTTGCCCGAAGGACGCAAGTTCAGAATAAACGGCGTCCGCGAGCTGATCTCGTCGAATTTCTCGAGCGGAAGCTTGCGTCCGAGCCGCTGGGAGATCGCCACGAGGTGAATGATCGCGTTCGTCGAGCCTCCGCTGGCCATCGTGACCGCGATCGCGTTCTCCAACGCTTCCGCCGTCATGATGTCGCGCGGACGGATGTCCCGGCGAACGAGCTCGACGATCTGCTTGCCCGTCCTCTCCGCCATGTGCCGCCTGCGGCTGTCCGGAGCCGGAATGGCCGCGTTGCCCGGCAGCGCCATGCCGATCGCCTCCGCGATGGAAGCCATCGTGCTCGCCGTTCCCATGACCTGGCAGTGGCCGTCGCTTCGGCAGACCGAATTCTCGGCGCTCGCCAGCTCCTCGTCCGTGATGTTGCCCGCTTTATGCTCCAGCGTGAAGCCGTAGCAATCGGTGCAGGCGCCGAGCGAGCGGCCGTTCTTCCGCCCGTTCAGCATCGGACCGCCGGTCAGGACGATCGCCGGGATGTTGACGCTGGCCGCCGCCATGAGCTGCGCCGGAACCGTCTTGTCGCAGCCGCCGATCAGCACGACGCCATCTATCGGATGGGCCTTCATCATCTCCTCGGTGTCCATCGCCATCAGATTGCGCAGCAGCATGGACGTCGGTTTGATGTACGGTTCGCCAATCGAGATCGTCGGGAACTCCATCGGAACCCCGCCCGCCTGCCAGACGCCCCTTTTGACATAGTCGACCAGTTCATTGAAGTGCGAATGGCACTTGTTCAGCTCGCTGAACGTGTTGCAGATGCCGATGACCGGCTTGCGGAGATCCTCCTCGGTGTAGCCCATCGACTTCGTGAACGAGCGATGAATGAACCCCCACAGATCCTTCTCCTGAAAATACTTCTCGCTCTTCAGCTTGCGGCCCGCTTGCTCCGTTGGTCCGCGTTCCTCTCCCGTTGATGCCATCCCGCTCTCTTCCCTTCTGCTACTTCGATTATTTGACTAGTCCCAAGAGCTCCGGAGTCGGCCGATGAAGAATCGCTTCGATCACGCTGTCCGGCACGCGCGGCAGCTTCGTTCCTTCGACCAGATCGTTGATGCGCATAAGCGAGTCGATCGTCTGCTTGGTCGTGAAGAACGGGTAGTCGGAGCCGAACAGGATTTTGTCCTGTACGCCGTACTCAAGTGCCGACACGAGAGCGTTGTAGAATTGCCATGGACGGCCGCCGAGCGCGGACAGGTCCATGTATAGATTCGGGTGCTTGCGAACGAGCGAGATACACTCATCCACCCACGGATGGCCCATGTGCGCCACGATCATTTTCAAATTCGGAAAAGCCCGCGCAATCGGATCCAGCATCGCCGGACGGGACGCATCCAGATAGCCTTCCGGCACGAACGAGGTGCCTTGGTGCCACAGGATCGGAACGTTCAGCTCGTCCGCCTTGGCGTACAGCGCAAAGTGCTCCTTGGCGTCGGGATAGAAGTTCTGGTAGATCGGGCCGAGCTTGAGGCCTCGCAGTTTCATTTCGCGAATCGCCGTCTCGAACTCGGTCACGCAATTGAGATGATTCGGGTCGACGCTGGCGAAGCCGAACAGCCGGTCCGGATCGGTCGCGCAGTAGTCTGCCACGTACTCATTGGGCACGACCATGCCGGTCGCGTTGCCCGCGAAGGCGAGCACGATCGAGCCGCGGAAGCCTTCCAGGTTCTCGCGGTGCTGCTCGGGAGTTGCGATAATGTTCATGTTGGGGCCCCAGGCGCGCTTGATCGCTTCGTCGGAAGGACCCGACACCATGCCCGGACCGAAGAGATGAGTATGACTGTCGAAAATCATGCGCCCGCCTCCTCTGAGACCATCGTGTTCGTGATCGAACCGAGCTTCTCGATCTCGATCGTGACGACGTCTCCCGGCTTGAGATAGATTTGCTTCTCTTCCGGATAGCCCATCACGACGCCCTCAGGCGTACCCGTCATGATAAGGTCGCCCGGCTTGAGCGTCATGACCTGCGACACGTAGCTGACGATCTGCTTGACGTCGAAGATCATGTCGGCCGTGTTGGAGTTCTGGCGTATCTCGCCGTTTACGATGCAGCGGATGTCAAGGGCGTTCGGATCGCGGACTTCGTCCGCGGTCACCAGGTAAGGGCCGATCGGCGAGAAGCCGTCGCAGGACTTGCCCGTCAGCCATTGGCTGGTGCGGAACTGCAGGTCGCGAGCCGACAGGTCGTTCGCATTGCAGTAGCCGAAGACGTAGTCGAGCGCGTCGGCTTCGCTTACGTTCTTGGCGTTCTTGCCGATGACGACGGTCAGCTCGGCCTCGTAATCGACTTTGCTGGAGTTGCTCGGCAGCGGAACCGTGTGGCCGTGGCCGTTCAGCGTATTCTCGAATTTGTTGAACAGGATCGGGAACGCCGGAATCGGCATGTTCGTCTCTTCCGCGTGGCGGCGGTAGTTGAGGCCGATGCAGATGATTTTGCCGGGGTCGGCGACGCAGGGGGCGAGGGTGAGTCGGTCTTCTTGCTTTAAGTAGTTGGCGTTATCGGTCGGCGGCAGGTTGGCGATGTAATGAGACAGCGCGTCTTGCGCTTGGGGTCCGCCGTTCAGTACCTCGCGCACCGTCGTCGGCACCTGCAGGCTCGTCGGGTTCGCCCGCAGCGCCAGCTCGACGTCGACGACTCCCTTGTCCGTCACGACTCCCATTCGAAGTCCATTATCGTAGTAGTTAAGCAACTTCATCTCGTGGTCCCTCCTGTGGGTGCATGAATTGACTTGAATACGACCGTACGGTCGTTGTGGCGATCTCGCCACATTTCGCCCTTCGAACCCTTTGTGCGAGGTCCGTTGTGGCCATTCTCGCGACGATTCGGCTTGCAGGCGTTAAGCGTTCTTCCCGTGAATCAGCCCTCCGTCGACATAGAACGGCGATCCCATCACGAAGCGCGACTCGTCCGACGCGAGGAAAAGCGCCGCGGCGGCGACATCCTCCGGGCGGCCAAGCTCTCCGCTGAGCTGCCGGTTCTTGATCGAGGCGATAGCCGCTTCGCGATCCGGCGACTTCGCGAGGTAGCCCTCGACGAACGGCGTCAGAATGGTTCCGGGAAGCAGCGCGTTCACGCGAATGCCGTACGGCGCGTAATCGACCTGCATCGCTTTCGTCAGCGCAAGAACAGCTCCTTTCGAAGCCGTGTAGGACGCGCGCTCCTTGACGCCGATCTCCGCGATGCTCGAAGACATGTTGATGACCGAGCCCCTTCGCTTCTCCATCATATATGGGATCGTCGCCTTGCAACTGAGGTACACGCCGCGCACGTTCGCCTTCATGACCCGGTCCCAAGCTTCCGGCTCGATCTCGTGCAGCGCGCCGACTCCGCTGACGCCCGCGTTGTTGAAGAGCACGTCGATCTTGCCGAAGCGCTCGACCGCCTTGCGTGCCATCTCGTTCGCTCCATCCGGCTCCGAGATGTCGCCGTGAACAAAGATCGCTTCGCCGCCGGACTCGCGAATCTCATCGGCTGCATCCGCTCCTCCTTTCGCGTCGGCGTCCGCGATCACGATCGCCGCACCCTGCTCGGCGAACAGAAGCGCGGATGCTCTGCCGATTCCGGAGCCCGCTCCGGTAATGATTGCTGCTTTATTTTCAAGGCGCATCGCTACCCATCCTCCCTCACTCGTTGTATGCACCATAACGCCGAGAAGCCGTTCCTTTCACTCCGGGGCGCAACTTGAACAAGCTGCCCGATAAAGGATAATTCTGAAGTGTCGCTTCCTTTAATCCTTCGCGCGCCGTCGTGACATACAGTTCATCCAGTTCCTCCCCGCCGAAAACGCAGGAAGTAACAAGAGGAGCAGGCAGCTCGATTTCGCTCAGCTTTTCCCCGCATTGCGGGTTCCAGCGTGAGAGGCGTCCGCCTCCCCAATGGGCGATCCAAAGCATGCCTTCCGCGTCGATCGTCATTCCGTCGGGCAAGCCTTCGAACTCCGAGAAACGAATGACCGTTTCTCTTCGATCAATCTCGCCTGTCGCATCATCATAAGCGAATCGGTCCACCCGGCGGGTCGGCGTATCGATGTAGTACATCGTTTTCCGCTCCCCATCCCATGCAAGACCGTTGGAGCAGCCTACGCCCGAGAGCGCTTGGCGAAGCCGCCCGTCGGTCTCGAGCACGTACAGCCCGCCTGCATTCGGCTCATTGTCCATGCTCATCGAACCGACCCACAACCTTCCCGCGCGATCGCACTTGGCGTCGTTCAACCGGTTGCGAGGCAGTTCCGATTCAATAGGTGCGATCTTCCGCAGAGTGCCCGACTCTCCCGACTCTTCATCGAACCGATAGACTCCGTCTTGCATCGCAAGCAGAAGGCCTCCGTCCGAGTCGGGGAGAACGGCGCTGACCATCCTATCGAACGAGTAACTAGTCTCTGCGCCGCTCTCCGGATGATAGGCATGCAGCTTCCGCCCCGTGATATCGACCCAGTACAATCGCCCGGACTCCGCATCCCAGTGGGGGCCTTCGCCTAACTGGGCGTTAACCGTACCGACTCGCTCCCAATGAATGCTCATCTCGCTCCATCCTCTCGCTACCGTCTCTCCTGCTTAAAAAGGGAGTTAGTCGATTTTTTCGACTATCTAGCTGTCGCACACGCCCTCCGGGCCGTCGTTAGTCGATTTTTTCGACTATCTCGCCGTTACACACGCCCTACAGACCGCCGTTAGTCGATTTTTTCGACTATCTCGCCGTTACACACGCCCTCCGGTCCGACGTTAGTCGATTTTTTCGACTAACTCACCACTGCACATGCCCTACAGACCGCCGTTAGTCGATTTTTTCGACTATCGGATACTCATTATTCACTCAAGCCCGGCGTTGCACGGTTTTTTATGCATCTCCGGCCAAGCCCGCGAAGCAAGCAAACGCCACCCTACAGCTCGCTCCCGTTCGCCAGGTGCCCGCCGTCGACGCGGATCGTCGAGCCGGTGACGTACGACGCCTCCTCTGATGCGAGAAAAAGAAACACGTTCGCGATCTCCTCGATCGTGCCGCCGCGCTTCATCGGCGTATGCTCCGAGTAGGCGGGCAGGTTCGACTCCTCCCGCAGCTTGCGGTCCAGCGGCGTGTCGACGAAGCCCGGCGCCACCGCGTTCACGCGGATGCCGTACGGCGCGAGCTCGACCGCCATCGACTCGGTCAGCAGCACCACCGCCGCCTTCGACGCGTTGTAATGCGCCAGCTCGCCGCTCGCCGCGAGGCCGTTCTTCGAGCTCATGTTCACGATCGAGCCGCCGCTCCCCTGCGCGATCATCCTCTCCGCCGCCAATTGCCCGAGCCGGAAAGTCGCGTGCACGTTGATGTCGAACACGGCGTCCCAATGGTCGCGCGTGATGGACAGGAACGGCTCGCGAAAAGCGATCCCGGCATTGTTGATCAGAACGTCCACGCCACCGAAGCGGTTAAACGCGCTCTCCGCACTCTTTTCCAAGCCGTCTACGTCCCGCAGGTCGCACACCTCCATCGCCACACGTCCCGGCGCCAACTTCTCCAGCTCCGAGCGCGCCGCGATCAGCTCCGCCTCGCTCCGGTCGAGCAGCACGACGCCGGCTCCCTCCTCGAGGAAGCGCTTCGCGATGCCCAGCCCGATGCCTCTCGCCGCCCCCGTCACGAGCGCGCGCTTGCCCTTCAGCCTCACCATCCACCCTCTCCAATCCCGTCGAATTCCGCAGAGCCTCTCCATCCTGCATCTCGCAAATCCGCCTTCGGCATGCGCCTGCTCCTTACAGAACCCCGTACTTGTCGTAAACCTGGCGAAGCGTCCGCCCCTGCAGCAGCTCGTCGCGCGTATGGTTTTCCCGGGTCGCCTTGTCCAGCGCGCGCTTTACCACCTCGTCCACGATCGCAGCCGGAATGACGACGATGCCGTCCCGATCCCCGAAAATCACGTCGCCCGGATTAACCAGAACGCCGCCGCACTTCACCGGAACGTCATACTGGATGACAAGGCCGCGCCCCTGCGAATCGACCGGCTTCGTGCCCGTCGCGAACACCGGGAAGCCGAGCTCCAGAATCTTCTTCGTGTCCCGGATCAGGCCGTCGACGATCGCCCCTCGGGCCCCGCGCATTTTGGAAGCCGTCGAGAGCAGCTCTCCCCACAGCCCGTTCTGCAGCGACTCGTTCGTGCAGCCGATGACGACTTCGTTCGGCTTGATGCTGTCCACCGCCGCGATCTCCTGCTCGTACGGGTTCTCCGGGATGTAGTGGACGTCGACCGACAGAATCGTTTTGGCGCGGCCGGCTACGACCCAGTTCGGATCGATCGGATTGATGTTCTCCCTCATCACTTGATCGCGGTAGCCCAGCTCGTCGAGCGTGTCGGAGATCACCGCAGCGTAGAGTGATTCGGTCATGCGGTCGAACAGTTGTTGATCGTTCATCGTTGTCATCCTCCATAGGGGAAAAGGTAGTTTAGTAGAATGGCCTCAAAAAGCGGTAACGCGAACTTCAAACCTTAACGGGCGAGCCTGCTTCCACGGAATCGTATGCCCGCAGGGCCACGCGAGCCGAGCGCAAGCCGTCTTCTCCCGTCACCGGGACCGGCTTGCCTTCGAGAATCGCCGTCACGAACGCTTCCAGCATGAGCGCGTTCATGTCATCGCCCCAGAACGCCCAGTCGCCTTTGCCGGACTTGCGGCTGTAGACGCTGTTTTTCTGATTGAAAGCATCAATAGAGATGACGCCCTTCGTGCCGATGATGTCCATCGTGACGTCGCCCCACGTCGGGAAGCCGGGATTGCGCGACCAGCTCGGATCGAGCACGGCGCTGACCCCGTTCTCGAATGTGACATGCACCATGCCCGCGTCGTCGATCGTCCGCTTGCCCTCCGGATCGAACAGGGTAGCCGCATAAGCGTATACGCTCGCCGGATTCGAGCCCGTGAACCAGTTCATCAGGTCCATGACGTGAACCGTATGGTCCAGCACCGCGCCGCCTCCGGAGAGCGACTTGTCGGAGAACCAAGGGACATCCGGGAACGAGCCGCGGTTCGTCGCCTTGAACGAGAGGATCTCGCCGATTTCCCCGCGTTCCAGCGCTTCCTTCGCCCGGACGACCGGGGTCAGATAGCGGCAAGGGAACGCCGTCATGAGTTCGACTCCCGCTTCCTTGCACGCGGCGATCATGCTCTCCATCTCTTCCGCGCCGAGGCCGAGCGGTTTCTCGCACAGCACGTGCTTGCCGGCCTTGGCGGAAGCAATCGTCAGCTCCGCGTGGCGGACGTTCTCCGAGCAGATGACGACCGCTTCCACGGAAGCGTCCGCCAGAAGATCGCGGTAATCCGCGTAGTATGGAATCGAGTGGCGCGCCGCCAGCTCCTTCGTTCTCTCCGGCGCTTCGTCGGCAATCCCGGCGACCTCGACGTTCCGCATCCGCAGCAGGCTGTCCAAATAATCGAACGCATGGCTATGCGCGAAGCTCAGCATTCCGATTTTCAACTTTCTCATCGCGCGCCCCCCTCTCCGAGTTTGACCGGCTGGCCGGTGCGGGCCGATTCCAGCGCCGCTTCCGCCCATCGCACAGCCAGCAGCGCATCCTTCGCCGTAACGATCGGTTCGCCGCCGCTCTCAATGCAAGAGAGAAAATGCGCCAGCTCCCGATAATAAGGATCCTGAAGGAGCACGCTTTGCGGCGTCTCCACGAACCCGGCCGCCGATCCCGGAGGCGCGGCGACGCGCACGCTCAGGCTCTCCGAATCCGAACTCGCACCGCGAACGATGCCGCCCGCCGCGGCGTACTCGAACGACGTATAGAACGGCCCCGGGTAGCCCCAGAACGCTTCGATCTGCGCGATCGTGCCGTTCTTGAAGCGGAATGTCGCCGTCGCATAGTCGATGTCGTCGGTCACCTTGTTGAAAGCGAACACCTCCGTCGCTTCGCCGAACGTTCCAAGCGCGTAGTCGATGTCGTGAATCATCAGGTCGAAGACGACGCCTCCGCTCTTAGCCGCATCTTTGAACCAAGGCTGCACGAGAGCCGGATGGCTGCCCGCCCGCTTCGCGTGGTATACGCCGCCGCGTTCGCCGCCGAATTCGCGCACCTTGCCCGCGAGTTGCTCGTAGTTCGGGAAGAACCGCACGACGTGGCCGACGAACAGCCGAACCCCGCGCTCCTCGCAATAACGAATGGCCTCCGCCGCTTCCGCCGACGACAGCGCGATCGGCTTCTCGCAGATCACGTGGACGCCGAGATCCGCCGCCTCCTTCAGAAGAGGCACGTGTAAATACGTCGGAACCGCCAGGCTGACCGCCTCGGCGCCGACCTCCTTCAGCATCTCCGCCATCGAGGTAAACCAAAGAACCCCCATGGCGTCCCCGAGCGCCTTCGCCGCCGCTTCGTTCACGTCGCAGACGCCGACGAGCGAAGCCTCCGGCATCGACGCATAGCGGTCGGCATGAATGTTGCCCATGCCGCCGCAGCCGACTACCGCTACTTTTATCATGTCAGAAGGACTCCCTTCGTTCGTTTCCGTTTCTGCGTTGATTTTCTAACGGACATAGAGTCCGTTAGAGCCTCTAAATGGCCTGCTTCGGTTTCTAACGGACAAGAGAAACTCTAAGAATGGGAAAGTCGCCAGTAACAGAGCCATTTCTGACGCTTAACGGACTCCATGTCCGTTACGTTTCCAAAGCAAGATTTATCGGCGTTTAAGAGTCGCCGGTGTCCGTTAGCCGGGCCGGAAGGATCAAATTCCCCTGCACGTGCCGGACCGCCGCCGATTCCTCCGGCAGCTCGCTTCGGTCCACGCCGCGCTCCACGTTGGAGGCGTGCAGCATCAAACTCCCCTCGCCGAAAGCCCCGTCGGCAATCTCGAACCGGCCGCCTTCGAACGTCGAGCCGGTCGCGACGTATTCGTTCGCGCCGCCGGAGCCGCCGGAGCCGCCTAAGCCTTCGTAGCTGCCCGATACTCCGCGGCCGCCGATCGCGTAATGCGCCATGGCCGGATCGGCCGCGCGGCTTGTCATTCCGTCGAATCTCCAGCGGGTCGTCGCCTGCGAGGCCAAACTTTCCCATGACGTTCCCGCTTCAACCGCCGCTATGCCTGCTCTTACATTAATCGCAGACGTTCCTGCTCCAGTCTTCTCCGTTCCCTCTCCGGCAGCCGACATTCCTGCTCCTGTCCCGCATCCGGCCGCCCCGCTCCGCCGGAAGAAAGCCTGTTCCCCATTGCTCCCCGACACCTGGGCGCCCGAGCCGACATCCACCCGAAGCTCGCCCTCTCCAAGGAAGCGGAATCCGGTATTCCGAAGCTCCCCGCCCCGGAATACCAACTCTCCCCCATGAATGCGGAGCGGCAGCGAGTCCGAGCCCGCACCTTCCACACGACAATCCGAGAACCGCACGCCCCCCGGACCCGCGAACGAGTTGCCGTCGGCGCCGGTGAACCGGCAATTCCGAAACGTCAGCTCCGCCGATACCTCCTCATGGGAGACGCGGCGCCCCGCCGTCAGCGCGAACGAGCAGTTCTCCGCCACGTTGGGTCGGCTGGAGCGCGAGGACGCCTGCTTAAACTTCACCAGTCGATCCGCCGTGCAGTTCTTCATCTGGACGCCGTCCGCGTTCAGCCAGAACGAGCCGGTGTTCTCGGAATTGTCGACCCCGGCGCGATACCGCACGTGAACGTCCTCCAGCGTCAGGTCCGTTACCTTGCGGAACGCCAGGAACCACGAGGCGACGTGCTGCTTCACGGTGATTCGCTTCGCGCTCTCGCCCCAAGTCGGCCCGCTGTTCGCGAACGACATGAGCCCGGAGTTGCCGACGTACGTCAGGTCGTGCTCGTACTGTCCATGCGTGACGAACGCGCCGAGGTCATCCCCGTCCGCGTGGCAATTCTCGACGTGGCAGTAAGCCGAGCCGGTGAAGTCGTTCAGGTGCCGTCCGTTGCTCGTCAGGCAATCCCGAACATGTCCGTACAGGCAGTAAATCTGCTGCGTCAGGTACCCCGTTCCTCCGACCACGACCTCGGTCGGATTCAGAAGCTGGCAGCGCTCGGTGACGTAGTTCGTGTTGTAACGCCGCATGACGACCGGCCAGAACGTGCCCGTAGCGTCGATGCCGACCGCGTCGCACTCGACCGCGAACTCGAACGCGAGCGGATGCGAGCCCTTCACGTCCGTCGTCCCGTCAGCCACGAACTTCATGTTCCTCACGCAAGCCTGAACGACGGGGTTCACCCTCCGGTAGGTCACCGTACGACCCGCGGCGATAGTCCATCCGTTCTTATACTGGAAACGGACGCGAGTCGAATCCAGCACCTCCGTCACCTTGACGAGCTTCTCCAGCTCCCTCTCCGCGCCGCCGGACAGCCGATCCCCGCGCACCAGCCACCATTCTCCAACCTTAAACGCCGAAGAGTCCGCCACTTCGAAGCGCTCTTCCAACTCCGCGAGCTCCTCCGACAGAACGACGCTTTGCTCGTCTTCCGTCTCCTCGCCGCGGAAGAAGAAGACCGCCGCGAACGGATCGTTGGGCGGCGCGGGCTCGATTCCTTCCGTCGTAACCGCGAAGCCGTTAAAATCCAGATCGATAAAGCTGCGATGAATGCGGTGCCTGCGCGTGAAATTCAGATCGGAATCCGCTTCGATCCGGCGAACCGAAGGGTCGGCCAGCATCGCTTCGAGCGCGGAATCCGCGGCCGTCTCGGGCCCGAACACGCCAAAAAAACGGAATCTTCCGACTCCTCCGTGCTGTACGACCCATCTTCCTCTGCCTCCGTCGACCGGAGCGTGTATCGTCCCTCCGTTATCGGCAAGCGCGCACCCGACTCGCCACGACACCAGCTTAGCTCCGCCGTCGCCGGGAGCTGCGAATCCGCGAACCCAAATCGCCTCTCCTTCCCGCCGACCGACGGACGGCAGGCTTCTAAGCGCCGGAACGCTATCTACCTGCCGGATCGCTTCGAGTTTCGCCCTTTCGATCTCCTGCCGGTCCCAACCTTCCATGACGGCTCCCCCCTTCGCTAAGATGGTTAGATAAGGCGGAGAGCCGCGCGTTCCGTCTCTCCGCCTTTTTCAACTCTTATTGCCTCGCTTCATCAATCCCGGAGATCAGCTGCCCGAATTGAACGTAATCGTCGTGCCGCGGGCTTCCGATACTTGCTGGGCGTAATAGTCGAAGATTTCCTTGCCTTGGTACTTGGTCATCAGCTCTTCGCGATACTTCGGCCAGTTGTCGGCGTTCTTGTCGTCGTAGAGCACCTTGACCTGCAGCTCGTTCATGCGCTTGCGAAGCGCGGCCAGATCCATGCCTTCCTTGACGACCATGCTGGTGCCGACGCTGTCCACGAGCTTGTAGGAGTTGATCGTCTCGAGGATCTGCTTGTCGCGCTCGGTGACGTTCGGGTCGAACACTTCGATTCCGAACGCTTCCGGACCCGAGATCGGCGTGAACCATTGGTAGACGGACAGGAAGTTGCCTTGGTCGGTGACGTTCGTCTTGAACGCTTCCTGATTCAGCGCGATCGTGCTGCCGTCGCGGGTGAACTCGGTTCCTTCGCGGCCGTAGTGAGTCATCAGGAAGCCTTCCTCGCCGGCGAGCCAGTCGAGTATCTGCATGGAACGGTCGATCTCTTCGTCCGACGACTTGGAGCTGAACAGGAACGGGTTGCCCGGCACCGGAGTCAGGTAGGTGCCCGTCTCGGCGAACGGATCGAACGCCGCCCAGTTGGCCGTCTCGACCTTGGTGATCTCCTTCGTCTTCGCCTGCAGGCCTTCCGGATTGTTGTCGAACGCCAGGTTCTTGCCGAAGCCGAGCACGATGCCGACCTTGCCCTGCTCCGCCTTCTCGAGCTGCTGGCCGTTCTTGTTCAGCAGCCAATCCGGATCGACGACGCCGAGGTCGAGAAGCGCGCGGGTATCGGTCAGAACTTGCTGCATGCGCGGATCGGTGCGGGTGTCGATGAACTGATCGCCTTCGACCATGAAGTCGCCGAACAGTCCGTTCTTGACGTAAGTAGGGAATTCGAGCGACATGTTCGTTCCGTTGCCGTACGCGGAGAAGCCGTACGTGTCGTTCTTGCCGTTGCCGTCCGGATCGCCCGTCGTGAACGCCTTCATGACCTCGACCATCTCGTCGTAGGATTTCGGAACCGACAGGCCAAGCTTATCCAGCCAATCTTGTCGAATGTAATAAGAGCGGTAGTAGTTCTTCTCGTACGGAATCGGGGCGCGGGCGAACTTGCCTTGGACCTGATACTTCGGAAGCTCCTCTTCCGTGATCCAATACTTGAAGTAGTTCGGCATGTTCTCCGGAGTGACGAGGCCGGTCATCTCGCGGGCGACGCCGTCCTTGATGTACTGGTTGGATGGAATGCCTTCGGAGAAAAAGACGTCCGGGATGTCGTTGGAGGCGACGAGCGAGTTGAACTTGTTCTGGAAGTCGGTGCCGAGCGGCATGTAGTCGACGACCAGGTCGACGTTGAACTTCTCGTCGATCGCCTTCTTGACGAAGTCGGCGTCTCCCTTGGGAAGCTGGGCGTCCGCCGAAGCGATAACGTACCAATTGAGCTTAAGCTTCTCCGTTTGGGCCGCGGACGCCGACGGAGAGCCGGATGCGGACGAGCCGGAGCCGGGAGCGGGCGACGCTTCGTTGCCGTTGCCGTTGTTGTTGTTGCCGCTGCAGGCGGTCGCCAGAACGGCTACGGCCGTAAGACTTGCCAGAAGTGCGCTTGATCGTTTCATGTGTAGACCTCCCTTGGTTTGGTTGAACCTGTCGAGCTTGCCTTGCCGCAACGCGGTTGCCTTGAACGCCTATCTGTCCCCCCTATCGGTCGCCGGCGCCGCTTGGCGCTTGGGCTCGCGCATACCCCCTTCATGTCATTCACTGTTTCTTCCGTTTGTATGGATCAGCCCTTCACGGCTCCGAGAAGCATGCCCTTGATGAAGTACTTTTGGAGGAAAGGATAAACGGCGATGATCGGAACGATCGCGACGACGACGGTCGCCATCTTGATCGATTCCGGCGGCAGGGAGCTGAGCTGGGACTGCGGAACGGACAGCTCCTGGCTGACGCTCGGCGTAATGATCATGTTCCGGAGCACGACCTGCAGCGGATACAAGTCCCGATCGTTCAAGTACATGATGCCGCCGAAGTACGCGTTCCAATGGTTGACCCCGTAGAAAAGCCCCAGGGTGGCCATGATCGGCATGGAGAGAGGAAGCACGATGCGCAGGAGCGTTCCGACGTCCGAGCAGCCGTCCACCTTCGACGCCTCTTCGATCTCCGCCGGAAGCGATTCGAAGTACGTCTTCATGACGAGCAGGTTGAAGGTCGACACGAGTCCGGGAATGATAAGAGCCCAGATCGTATTCATGAGCCCCGTCGCTTTGACGGTGAGGAAGGTCGGGATAAGACCGCCCGAGAACAGCATCGTGAACACGATTCCCATCAGCACCGCATTTCGTCCGGGCAGGAACTTTTTCGATAAAGGATAAGCCAGCAGCGTGGTCACCAGAAGGTTCAGGGCGGTGCCCAGCAGGGTGATAAGGATCGTGACGTTAAGCGCCTTCGGAACGACGCCGCTCGTGAAGATAGCCTCGTAGGCATCCCAGGTGAACGTCTTGGGGATGAGGAGGAATCCGCCGTTGCGAAGAACTTCCGTGTATGGCGTGATGGAGACGACCGCGACGTAATAGAGAGGGAATAGGGTCGCCAGGCCGAAGACGGCCAGAACGGCGTAAATGACGGTGTCGACGATGCGGTCCGGAATCGACTTCTTGAATATATAGGGCACTTGCGCCACCTCCGTTCGATTCTTCTACGCGGTTACCAGATTCCGGAGCCGCCGAACCTCTTCGCCAGCCGGTTCGCCCCGAGCACGAGCGCGAAGCCGATGACTGACTTGAACACCCCGACCGCGGCCGGCACGCTGTAGTTCATCTCCTCGATGCCCCGGCGGAAAATCCACGTGTCCAGAATGTCGCCGACGTCGTATACGCGGACGTTCAGGAAGATGTACACTTGCTCGAAACCGGCATCCAGGATGCTGCCGAGGCGAAGAATGACGAGAAGCATGAAGACGTCCCGGACTCCGGGCAGCGTCACGTGCCACAGCTGGCGCCAGCGCCCGGCGCCGTCGATCGCGGCCGCCTCGTACTGCTCGTTGTTGATGCTGGCTAGAGTGGCTAGATAGATGATGGCGCCGTATCCGGTGCTTTTCCAAATGTCCGTCATGACGAGCATCGGCCGGAACAGATCCGAATTCGTCAGGACGTCGACGTTGCCCCAGCCCATGTCGCGGAAGAACGTGGTGACGAGGCCCGAGCCCGGCGCGAAAAAGGAGAACATGATGCCGTAAACGATGATCCACGATAGAAAGTGAGGTCCGTAGGTGAGCGTCTGGATCGTTTTCTTGAACCAGCGGACGCGGATTTCGTTCAGCATGAGCGCCAGAACCAGATCGGGCAGCATGCCGAAGACGAGCCGGTACAAGCTGAGGATGACGGTGTTCTTCATTAATTGAGGGAAGTCGGGAGATTCGAAGACGGCCTTGAAGTTATCCCAGCCGACCCACGGGCTGCCCGTGACGCCCTGCATCAGGTTGTAGTCCTGGAAGGCCACGACCAGGCCGAACATCGGCACGTAATGATAGATAAGGTAATAGAGAATGCCCGGTATCATAAAAAGGTAGAGCCAGCGGTAACGCCACATTTTGCTTCTTAAGCCGGGCTTATGAACGTCCGGGACGCCGCCGCCTTCCAGGGCCGCCCTTGCGGAACCCTTCGCCATGCCGATCACTCCTCTTCTGACGTCTTAATCGAACCGAACGACGATTCCCATCATCTTCCGGGGAGTCGCCTCGACTTGCCGGTACAGCTCCGGCAGCTCGTCGAACTTGACCCGGTGGGAGATGAGCGACTTGATGTCGATTCGTTTCTCCTGGACCATTCTCAGGAAATCCTGCACGTTGCGGCCTTCCGTCCAACGAACGAACCCGATCGGGTAGTCGATGCCGAGCTGCTCGTAATCCGGCTCGTAGCGTCCGGGTCCGCCGGCCCTCGAGATGTGCACGCTCGCTTCCTTGGAGAAGAGCAGGTCCCGGTCGAACTCCGTGCCGGTGTCTCCGACGATGACGACCCGGCCGCGATCCCGGAGCCAATGGAGGGAGGAATCGATCAGGCTGACCTGCCGGTTGCTCGCGCAAACCAGAACCGCATCCGCTCCGAGGCCTCCGGTCGTCGAGCGAAGCGCTTCCGCTACCTCTTCCTCATCCTTGCAGGCGTATGGAATTCCGGAGGACAGGAGCATCTGCCGTCTCTCCTCGAAATGCTCCAGCCCGATGACGCGATAATTGGACGCGTGGGCGATCCGCGCGATGATCTGTCCGAGAATGCCGACTCCGACGACGAGTACCGTTTCCCCGAACTCCAGCTCCGCTTGCCGGAGAGCATGGATCGCGATGGCGCCCAGCCCGCAGAACGCCGCTTCCTCCGGTTCCACTCCGTCCGGGACGGGAACGGTCAGATGCTTCGGGGACAGCATCACTTCCCGGTGCGCCGGGCTTCCGTAACAAGCGACTCTCTGGCCCGGGGTTACGTGGGTGACTCCCTCGCCCGCTTCCAAGACGATTCCCGTCGCGCTGTAGCCAAGCGGCGCCCCCGGGTTGGTGCGAATCATGAGCAGCTCCGTGCCGATGCTGACGGAGGAATGATCGATTCTGACTTTGACATACTGCGGCTTGATCTCGGGATCGGGTAAATCTACGATTTCCGCAGTGCCGCTCCGGCTTTTAATCGCTCGCATACGCGCCTCCTGATTTATAACTGATTTACATTCCATCATTTGTAAATAATTTAGATGATTTTTGATGTACAACTGATGTACTGATTATACACAGCTAACAAAAAGACCGTCAACCCTAAATAAGCGATTTTCGGCCTTTTATTAGCAGCTTACATTTTTCAAACAAGCGAGTTGTAGTGAATACGCTAACATTCAAGGGGATCAAGCATGAAATCGCTATCAGATTTTAGAGAAAACCCACTAATATTTGCCACGCCACCCCCCTCTGCCCCATTGCTTCGTTTGCCGGAAACGGAAGGTGCGCCCTGCCTCAGCCACCGCTTCTCTCTGCTTTTTCGTCCCCAAATCGACTTGAAACAACAAAAAATCCGCCTCCGATGTCTTCAAAATGACATCAGAAACGGATATGTGATGTACGAAAATCGGGGATCAAGGAATCCCATTTTCATTAGCTGCTGTACTTCGTTCGCCCGGTTTTAGACCTGTCCGGTATAGCTCCTCCAACTTTCGTCGCAGCGTCTCCTCGTCGATCATGTCCGACCAATACTCCTTGAGCCACTTCGTGAACTGCCTTAAATCCTTTATTTGCAGGCCTAGGTCGCGATGATAGGAGAACGACGGGAACATCTCCCGGAACATCCAATAGCGCGACGGGCGCTTCAAGCCGTCCATCGGCGCTCTCTCCGCCGACGCCTTGCGCGCCGGAATGCTGACCGTGCGATCCCGAATGACGTTCTGCGCGTCCTCGGACGCCAGGAAGTCGACGAACCTTCTAGCCGCCTCCTTCCACTTGGAATGCCGAACGAGCGCCATGCCGATGGACAGCAGCAGCGTCTTCTGGGGATCGCCCCTCTGCAGGCTCGGAAGCGGGCAAATGTCGTATTCCAGCGGCAAATGCGCGAATTCATTCAGATTAAAGTACGTGCACAGGATGACCGAAACCTGGCCCTCCGCGAACAGCTGGACGGTCTCGTCGTTGCCTTGCGCCCAATAATTCGGGAACACCTCGCGGCTCGAGATCAACTCGTTTAGCGCGCGCAGCCCCTCCTGGACGTTCTCGTTCAGGCCGCTGCCGCCGATTCCCTTCGGGCGGTTGCCGAATCCCTGAAGCAGGAACACGGGATAACGATTCTCGGAGGCGGGCAGGAAGTAGATGCCGTGGCGGCCGCGGGACTTGGACAGCTTGGAGGCGGCCGCCATCAGGTCGCTCCAGGTCCAATAGCTGTCGGGCTCGTGAATGCCGGCTTCTTGAAAATGCCGCTTGTTATAGCAGAGGACGACCGGCGAGAAGGAGACCGGCTTCGCGTAGCCCACCCCGTCCACCCGGAAGGCCTCCTCGGCGATCGGATAGATATCGGGATCCGAATCCAATCCTTCCAGAAGGGAAGTCAGCCCTTCCTCCGTCCACTCCTGGAATTGGGGGCTATTGAAAGCGACGACGTCGAGCAGCCCGTTGGAGATCATCTCCTGAGCCGACTGGGCGTAGCTTAAATGGTTCAGCGTAATTCTCCGGACGTGAATGCCCGGGTTGCGCCTTCCGAATTCCGCGATAAGCTCGTCGATCAGGAAGTCCGTCGTCAGGGAGATCGGACAGCCGAAATTAAGCGTGATGGACTCTTTCGGACGCGGCGTCACCATGCTGCCGACCCGGTCGATCTTCTGGATCAAGCCTTCCTCGACCAATTGCTCGAGCCCTTTGCGAATGGACTTGTTGCTGAGCTGGAACTGCTTGGCCAGGGCGCTCTCCGCGGGCAGATAAGTGCCCTCCTGCCGGATGCCGTTTATAATTTCCGTACGAATGACGCTGACGAAGTGATCTAGCCGCTCCTGGAACGATGGACGATCTGATTTATAACTCATGTATAATTCACCTGTCTCTCGCGGCATAAACATCAGCTTATATTCTCGAACATTTCACATCAAATGTCAACTCGGCCGCTGGCCGCCGGAATAGCGGGACATGCGGCGCAGCCTATCGTTCCGGCTCTGTTCCCGGCTTTCAATCCCGTGTATAATGATTTTGTAAAACGTTTTCTTCATCGTCTCTCATCCCTATTCGAAGGAGCGATACCCATGTCCGACAAGTCCTACGACCAATTCCAACTAGCCATCTACTGCACGGCCGGCTGCCTCTCCGGCAGCTTCGATCAGTTGGAGCAGGAGCTGGCTTTCTTCCGCAAGCACTTGAAGCTGTCCAAGGTATACATCGAGAATCACCGCGGCGACGTCAGCTTAAGCCGGGAACGGCTGCTGGAGCTGAAACGATTTTACGAGGAACGCGGCATCGAGACGGCCGGGGGCATCACTCCCACGCTCGGAGACGCCTATCGGCCCGGTTACAATCGGCTATTCGGGGGCATCTGCTATACCGAGGAGGCGTCCCGCGCCAAGTTCCGGGAAGCGGTCGAGACCGCGGCTTCCGTCTTCGACGAAGTCATCTTCGACGACTTCTTCTTCACGAACTGCGCCTGCGACGATTGCCTGGCGCGCAAGGGAGACCGAACCTGGGAGGAATTCCGGCTGGAGCTCATGGCCGAGGTGTCCGAGAATCTCATCATGAAGCCGGCCCGCGCCGCGAATCCGAAGTCCCGCATGGTCATCAAGTACCCGAACTGGAACGAAGCCTATCAGGCGTCCGGCTACAACACCGAGAAGCAGCCGGACATCTTCGACTTCCTCTACACCGGAACCGAGACGCGAGATCCGGCGATCAGCCAGCAGCACATTCCGAGGTACGCGTCCTATTCGCTGCTTCGCTGGATGGACAACCTGGCGCCGGGGCGCAACAACGGAGCCTGGTTCGACAGCTTGGACTGCACTTATCTCGACTATTATCTGGAGCAAGCGAACCTGAGCGTCTTCGGCAAAGCCAAGGAGCTGACGCTGTTCTGCTACTCCCTACTGAAGGACAGCGTGCACGTTCCGGCACTCGGCTATCAGCTGGATAAGCTGGACGCGGCAGCGGCGGCGCTGGGCCGTCCGGTCGGCGCTTGGGTATACGAGCCGCACCACGCCAAAGGCGAGGATCATCTGTACGATTACCTGGGAATGCTCGCGATTTCGTTCGAGCTCACGCCTCATTTTCCGACGGACATCTCCCGGCCCTTGCTCGTCACCGCGAACGCCGCGCGGGATAAGGACATTATCGATCGGATGAAAAGCTACTTGAAAGCGGGCGGACAGATCGTCATGACGTCGGGCTTCGTGGAGCGCTTGAGCGGCAAGGGAGCGGAGGAATTCACGACCCTGCATCCGACCGGCAAGAAGCTGGCGGTGCGCCGATTCGCGATCGACACGCACAGCTGCACGTTCGACCGGTTCTCCGAGTCCTCCGAGGAACTCAGCTTCCCGATTCTCGACTACAGCACGAACGGCACGTGGCAATCCGTCGTCGCGCTTAAGGGACACAACAACATCCCGATCCTGATGTACGACAATTACGGCAAAGGCAGAATCCACACGCTCGTCATCCCGGACGATTACGCGGATCTGTGGAAGCTGCCGGAGGCGGTCGTTTCGAAGCTGCGCTCCGTCCTCGCTGGCGATGCGCACCCTTACCGTATCGAAGGCCCCGGCCAGGCGGGCTGGTTCCCTTACGACAACGGAACGTTCGTGCTCGAGAACTTCGCACCGATCCCGCAGCGATGGGAGATCGCGGTGCCGGAAGGCTCCGAGCTCGGCCGAATCGCCGGGCGGGAAGCGCCGAGAAGGCTGGGCACCGATGCGGACGGTTCCTCTCGGTATGAAGTCCGTCTTGCTCCCTCCTCTTTAGTCGTTTGCCGACTCCAATAAGCACAGCAAATGCAAAAGGCACTCTCCTCCGACTATCCGGTCGGCGAGAGTGCCTTTTCTTTGTATGCGATCACTCAAGCGTACTCGTTTCGCCGTCTAACGGACATCTGAAGCACTTAGAAGAGTAAAAAGAAGCTTTTCGAATTCTAACGGACACACGATACGCTTACCTTCTCTTTTCTCGGTTGATTAGGCGTTTCCCAACGTTTAAGAAGCTCTAATGTCCGTTACAATTCAGAAATGGCGTTTGCGGCCGTTTAAGGGTCTCTGGTGTCCGTTAGAACTCAAAGGGCAGATCCGCAGCCCGCCGCCTCAACCGTTGGCTCATCAAGCGCGCATAATTCGTTTGGCATTTCCGGAGAGTGCGGCAGCTCCCCTGACTCGGCTGCAAGTTAACCCAACATCATATAGGAAACGCGCCTGTTAACGCTCCGTCTTCGGGCTTCCCGTCGGACGGAGCGTTCTTTTGTCACGCGAAATTGGAATGGTCTTGGCGGTCAAACCCCCGATCCCTCCACCCGCATAGCGGGTAGCTTTATGTTTCGCGCGTTTCACGCTCTCAACAGGCTTAAGCCTACAAACAACAAAAAAACGGCATCGCTGCCGTTTCCGTTTCATAAGTTGGTGGATTCTCAGGGACTCGAACCCTGGACCAATTGATTAAGAGTCAACTGCTCTACCAACTGAGCTAAGAATCCATATTATGAAGTTGTTCTTCGGTCAAGAGAAGAATGGTGGGCTCTCAGGGACTCGAACCCTGGACCAATTGATTAAGAGTCAACTGCTCTACCAACTGAGCTAAGAGCCCATATTGGATAACGTGTCGTTCCACATTATGCCTGCAAGTATCGCCGTAAGAGAAGACTGGTGGGCTCCCAGGGACTCGAACCCTGGACCAATTGATTAAGAGTCAACTGCTCTACCAACTGAGCTAGGAGCCCATATTATGGTGGACCCAAGGGGGATCGAACCCCTGACCTCATCGCTGCCAGCGATGCGCTCTCCCAGCTGAGCTATGGGCCCGGAACGTCTTGTCTCTCTTGGCGACAAGAATGAGTGTAACACAAGCAAACAGGAGGTGTCAACGGCTTTTGACGCGGTCAAACGAACTTTTTTCTGGAATCCCGCACTTTAGCTACTATCGTGCAAAAACGCCTCCGAAGTCACTAGGGACGCCGAAGGCGTTCTGCCCGATCGGGTATATGATGTCAATCGAATTAGCTTGTCCGATTTTCCTCTTGCCCGAGCTTAAATGCCGTGCTTGTTGATCAATACGTTCAATTCCTTGAGAAACATATTGATATCTTTGAATTGTCGATAAACCGAAGCGAAGCGAACATAGGCGACTTCGTCCACGTTGTACAGCTGTTCCATCAGCAGCTCGCCGATGATACGGCTCTCGATCTCCGGATTCGCGGTATTGCGCAGCTCCCGCTCCACGTTCGAGACGATGACCTCGAGCTGTTCGATCGATACCGGACGCTTCTCGCAGGAACGCAGCAGCCCTCTGAGCACCTTGTCCCGGCTGAACTCCTCGCGCCCCCCGTCCTTCTTAATGACGATCAGAGGGGTCTCTTCGACCATCTCGAAGGTGGTGAATCGTCTGCTGCACGACTCGCACTCTCTCCGCCGGCGGATGGACTTGTTGTCGTTAGCGGGACGAGAGTCCAATACCTTCGTTCCATTGTAATCGCAGAATGGGCATTTCACTTGTCGCTTCATCTCCTCTCCAACTATAAATTCGTTTTTACGTCCGATCTTTCGACCTTATCCGATAATTCCCAACGATAATTCTACATGATGCGATCGTTCCTGCACATAATACTTGTACCAACCGCAAGGAGGTGAACAACAATGGGTCAAGGATCCCGCAGCAGCAACGAGCTGGTCGTTCCTCAAGCGTTCGGCGCGCTGGACCAGCTGAAGTATGAAGTGGCTCAAGAACTCGGTATCGCTATCCCTCAAGACGGTTACTACGGCAACATGGTAACTCGCGACACCGGTGCTATCGGTGGTAACATCACCAAACGTCTGGTTCAGATCGCCGAGCAGCAACTTGCCGGTCAATTCAAGTAAGGCCTAGAAGCAATCTTCATCGGAAAGTCTTGAAGCCAACCCGGCTTCAAGGCTTTCTTCATGCACGTTTCAGCCGGGATTAACGTCTTCGCATAGCTTCTTAGGCGCCCAAGGACGCCGATGCGTTTTGGCTTGTTAGAATAAGTCCTTATGCACTTCTTGATACTTATTATAATAATACAACACTTTCTTAACGTAATGCCTGGTCTCGCCGTAAGGAATATCGCCAAGCCTCTTCTCGGTGCCGTCCCAAACGTTGTCGTCCACCCACTGCTTCACCTTGCCCGGTCCCGCGTTATAGGCGGCGAGCGACAGGTTCAAATTGCCGTCGAACTGCCTTAGCAGCTCTTGTATGTACCAGGTTCCGATACGAATGCCGGCTTCCGGATTCCGGCCGATATCCTCCACGGTGATCGCTCCGAAATCCTCCTTCTTGAGAATCCACTGGGCCGTATCCGGCATGACCTGCATGATTCCGAGAGCGCCCTTGGCGGATACAGCTTCCGCTTTATAGTTCGATTCTACCCGAATAACGGCGGCGATCAGATGAGGATCGATCTGGTACCTTTGCGCGCTGCGCTGGATTTCATCTTTATAGTATATCGGATAAATCGTTCTGCCAAGCCATTCCGACTGGAAGAACAGGAGGCCGACCACGACAAGGAATAGCAGCAGGACCAGCCCTCTTCTGCGTTTGGCTCTGCCCTTCTTCATAGCTGTCCGTGCTCCCGCCAGAAATCGTCGATTTGCCGGATCGTGTCTTCCAAGCTCCCGCTGTTATCGATGACGTAATCCGCCCGTTTACGCTTCTCCTCGATATCCATCTGAGCATCCAATCGGCGTCGCGCCGCTTCCAGGCCGAGCCGGTCTCTCTCCATCAATCGGGCCAGCTGAACCTCTCGGGGAACATAAACGACCATGACTTTGTGGAAAAGAGAGCCGAGCTCCGATTCGTACAGAAGAGGGACATCCACCACGACGAGCCGCTTCGGGTTCTCCCGCCCGAAGTCGGCCATCCTGTCTTTCATGATCCCGCGGATCGCCGGATGCGTAATTTGCTCCAAAGCCTCGCGTTCGGAAGGATCCGAGAACACGATCTCGCCGAGTTTCTTGCGATTGAGGGAACCGTCCTCCAGAAGGACGGCTTGTCCGAACCTCTCGGCGATAAGCCGGAGAGAAGGCTGCCCGGGCTCCACGACCTCCCGGGCAATCTTATCCGCATCCACGAGAGCGGCACCGCGCTGGACAAGCAGCCGGCTGACCGTGCTTTTGCCGCTGGCGATCCCTCCCGTTAAACCCATATTCATTCTAGGCACCTCGACTTTGTCTATAACAGCTTCATGATTCCCATAATAATGAGGATAATGCCTGGAAGTATGCTTAACCGCCGTACCCACTGCATCCCCGCGACCAGAAAACCGACCCTCATTCCAAGCCAAAGAAAGATTCCGCTCGTCGTTGCGATCAGCACCGCCGTGATTACCGGCGAGTAGCCGACAAGCGCGGCCCCGATCCCGGCTCCGAACGCGTCCAGGGACAGGGCGATCCCGAGCAGGAAAGCTTCCCCCGTCGTAATGATGCCCGAGCGGTCCATATCGGCGGCGGAAGGGGTGCGGAGAATTTGAATGATAATGCCCATCCTTCGGAGCTCCAGCGTGATCAAAGCGCGCTTCTGAATCGGAGGAGAAGGTTGAGCTTCCGCCTCCGGCGCCCCTGCCGATGGCTCCTCGTTGTCCTTCTGCCGGTTCTGCAGGAACCGGATAAGCGCCCAACCCCCGATTCCGATGAGGATGACCGCTCCCAGAGCGGAAGCCCCCCGCGGCGACAGCCAAGAAGACAGCGCGACGCCGACCATCATCGACAGAAGAATAATCAGTCCCGAACAAACCGAGATAATTAGAACCGAGACGACGGGAATCCGAATTTTGCGCAAACCGTACGTAATCCCGACTCCGAAGCCATCCAAGCTGACCGCCATGGATAGCAATAAGAGTGATAGCAAGCCGTAAGGGTGCATTCGCCGTTCCTCCTGCATAAGCGAAACCTGATCGATTGCGGACGCATGCCGTATCGACTTCATTCCATCCTATGCAGCTACGGGCGGGAATGCCCCCGCGGCGTTATTCCGCTTTGCCTTCCTTCGGCTTGCTTCCTCTCGAGACCGCGCCGTCCAGTCTGCGCTTGACCGCGTTGCTCTCCGATTTGCCTGCCGAATGGCGCTTCATGGCCGGAGCGACCGAACTTCCCTTCGGCGGCTTCTGGCAGCGGAGGCACACATGGGTGCCACGTCCGCCGAGAACGAACTTCACGATCTCGTTTCCGCACTCGCGGCAGGCTTCCCCCGTTCGTCCGTATGCTCTTAGCTTATGCTGGAACATTCCCATTTCGCCCTGTCCGTTGACGTAGGACTTGATCGAAGAGCCGCCGGCTTCCACCGCCGAGCCGAGCGTCGAGACGATCGACTCGTGCAAACGCTTCTTCTCGGAGCGGCTTAAGCTGTCCGCCGTTCTCTCCGGATGGATTCCCGCTTCGTGCAAAGCTTCGTCCACATAGATATTGCCGAGCCCTACGATAACTTCCTGGTTTAGCAAGAGCGGCTTAATCTTCGTCGACCTTCGTCCGATGGCTTCGTCGAAGGCGGCGAACGTGAACGTATCGCTAAGAGGTTCGAGCCCCAGCTTCTTCAACGGAGCCGATTGAAATTCCATGCCCGGCTCGAATAAGTGCATGGTGCCGAATTGGCGAACGTCCTTATATCGCAATGCCGTACCGTCCGTAAAGTGGAAAATGACGTGGGTATGATTCTCGACCGGATCTTCCTCCCGGTATAATCCATAGCGGCCTTCCATTCGCAGATGAGACACCAGCACGATTCCGTCCAGGAGCAAACGAATGAACTTGCCTCTCCTCTCGACGCTTTGGAAGGTCCTTCCTTCCAACAAGGCTGCGAACAGCTGCGGATCGTCGGGCTTCTGAATGATTCGGGGCAAGCTTACCGTCACTTGCTTGATCGTTTTCCCGGCGATTAGGCTGTTCAAGGTGCGGCATACCGTCTCGACCTCCGGCAGCTCCGGCATAATAGCTCCCCCTCTCTTGACTTTTTATATCTTATCAATTATAGCGCAAACAAGCGGCCTGAACCACCCGGTTCAAACCGCTTGTCCTCTAATGGTTTTATTTGGCCTCGTACCAATTCAAGCCGACGTTCACTTCCGCCTTGAGCGGAACGTCCAGCGGAACCGCCTCCGCCATGATGGCGGGAACCAGCTCCTTCATCGTGTCCAGCTCATCCGGAGGAACCTCGAAGACCAGTTCGTCATGCACCTGCAGCAGCATGCGACTGCGGAGGCCTCGGGCCTTAAGCGCTTCGTCCATCCGAACCATCGCGAACTTGATGATATCGGCCGCCGTCCCTTGGATCGGAGTATTCATCGCCGTGCGCTCGGCGAACGAACGGATATTGAAGTTCGACGCCTTGATGTCCGGCAGGTAACGGCGTCTTCCGATCAGCGTGGTGACGTAGCCGTCTATCCTCGCTTGCTCCTTGATGTCGTCCATGTACTTGCGCACGCCCGGGAATGCGCTTAGATACTGCTCGATGAAGTCGCCCGCTTCTTTGCGGGTAATGTTCAGGTTCTGGGACAGGCCGTAATCGCTGATTCCGTAGACGATGCCGAAGTTGACCGCCTTCGCCTGGCGGCGCATGTTGGAATCGACCTGCTCCGCCGTTACCCCGAACACGTCCATCGCCGTCTTCGTATGGATGTCCATCTCGTTGCGGAACGCTTCCTTCAACCCTTCGTCGCCCGAGATGTGGGCCAGCACGCGAAGCTCGATCTGGGAGTAGTCCGCCGCCAGGATCAGCCAGCCTTCCTCCGAAGGAACGAACGCCTTGCGAATCTGCCTGCCTTCCTCCAAGCGGATCGGGATGTTCTGCAGGTTCGGGAACTGGCTGCTCAGGCGTCCCGTCGCGGCGATCGTCTGGCGGAAGTACGTGTGGATTTTGCCGTCCTCCGGACGGATTTCCTTCAGCAGGCCTTCGATATAGGTCGATTGAAGCTTGGTCAGCGTCCGGTAGTTCAGGATTAGCTGAACGATCTCATGGTACGGCGCCAGACGCTCGAGCACCTCCGCGTCCGTCGAATACCCGGTCTTCGTTTTGCGGCCCGAAGGCAGCCCCAGCTTATCGAACAGGACCTCGCCAAGCTGCCTGGTGGAGCCGATGTTGAACTCCATTCCGGCGAGACGGTGGATATTCGTCATCATGCGATCGATGCCGGTCTGGAACTCTTTGCCGAGCTCCTCCAGCGCTTCCGCCTTCGTCCGGATGCCCTGCTTCTCCATGCCGGCGAGAATGCCCGCCAGCGGCTGCTCCAGCTCGTAATAGAGCGTCTTCATTCCGGTCTCGTCCAATTCCTTAGCCAGCGGCCCCGCCAGCCTCCGAACCGCATCGGCCTTCGCCGCGAGATGGGAGAACAGAACGTCTCGGGCGGGCAGCTTGAACTTGACTCCTTTGCCATAGATCGCTTCGTCGGAAGGAATGGCGCGTTGTCCATGACGCTGCAGCAATCCCGTCAAGGAAGGATCCGCTTCGGTCGGATCGAGAAGGTAGGCGGCAAGCTGAACGTCGAACTCCTGCCCTCTCAGCTCGATTCCCGACCTTGCGAGCACCAGCTCGGCTCGGTGCAGATCGTAGCCCGTTTTGCCCTTGGACGCATCCGCCAGCCATTCCTTCAGTTCCGAGGCCTCTTGGGACAGAAGCTGCTCATACGTCAGAAGGTAGATTTGCTCCGGCGTCGCTACGGCGATGGCGATTCCTTCGCTCTGATGGGGGTTGTCCCCATGCGATTCGACGATGAACAGGTCGGCCTTCCGCAGGTCGCGGTTCAGAGCCTCCCAATCCTTATCTTCCAGAACGGCTACGTATTCCACGGCTTCGGTTTCTTCCGCCGCGCCGCCCGCTCCCGCGGCATAGAGATCCAAGCGCTCGATCAGCGACCTGAACTCCAGCTTGCGAAGCCCGGCTTCGAGCTGGGAAGGATCATACCCGCTCCACGCCAGCTTGTCCCACGTCCAGTCCATCGGAACCTCGCGGAATATCGTCGCCAGCTTCTTGCTCATCCGGGCGGAATCCGCGTTGTTCCTCACGTTCTCGCCCAGCTTGCCTTTGATTTCGCCCTGGTGGTCGAGTACGTTCTCCACCGTGCCGTAATCGGCCAGCAGCTTCAGCGCCGTCTTCTCGCCGACGCCCGGGATTCCCGGAATGTTGTCGGAAGAATCGCCCATGAGACCCTTCAGATCGACGATCTGGGCGGGCGTCAGGCCGTAGCGGTTGGCGATTTCCTCGGGGGTGTAGCGTTCCACCTCGCTGACGCCTTTGCGGGTGAGCAGCACCGTCACGCCGTCGGAAGCGAGCTGGAGCATATCCTTGTCCCCGGAGACGATAACCGCCTCCTGGCCTTGCTCTTCCGCCATCCTTGCAAGCGTGCCTATAATGTCGTCGGCCTCATAGCCGGGAAGCTCGAATTGCTGGATCGAGAACGCGCCGATCAGCTCCTTGAGCAGCGGGAATTGCTCCGACAGCTCCGGCGGCGTCTTCTGGCGTCCTCCCTTATATTCCGCGTAGCCTTCGTGACGGAACGTTACCTTGCCGGCATCGAAGGCGACCAGAAAATGAGTCGGTTTCTCTTCCTCTATCACCTTAAGAAGCATCGTCGTAAAGCCGAAAACGGCGTTCGTATGCACCCCGCTGCTATTCGTCAGCGGCGGCAGGGCGTAAAAAGCCCGGTTTACGATGCTGTTCCCATCGATCAGCAGAACTTTCTGCCTGTCGGTTCCCATCATTCAACGACCACCTTGTCCGGTAACTATTTTCCAGTGTTATCATACCACATCGAAGCAGGCGAGGCGATTCATGGCAAGCTCTATTCCGCGCAGACAAAAAAAACGAGGGCGTCAGCCCCCGCTTTTCTCCAGCCGGTTGATTTTGCTCTCTCGATCGCCTTCGCCGGTTCCGCCGTGAGCGCCGCCGCTCGACTTCTTCGGACTCGAGAAGAACCAGCCGCATACGGCGATAAGGACGAGCACGATGTAGAATGTCGCCTTCCAGGCGCCGCTCTCCGCAAAATCGTGCGAAAGAACGTGCACGTTCTCGTGAGCGAGCGTGTGAACCGCCAGCTTGACGCCGACCCAGCCTACGATGACGAATGCGGCCACCTCCAGCGAAGGACGGGAATGCAGCAGCTTCACGAAGAAGTTCGCCGCGAACCTCATGAGCACCAGACCGATGAAGCCGCCCAGGAACACGACGATGAATTGTCCGCCGTCCATGCCGCCAAGCTCGCGGATTCCGCTCGGAGGAAGAGCGACGGCCAGCGCGACGGCGGCGAGGATCGAGTCGATCGCGAACGCGATATCCGCCACCTCGACCTTGACGACGGTCGCCCAGAAGCCGCTTTTTTTGACCGGCTTGTCGCTGGCCGCGGCGATTTCCTCCTCCGTCTTGCCCCTTCTTCGAACGAACTTCACGATGTTGCTTATCGCGATGTACAGCAGGTAAAGAGCTCCCAACGCCTGAACCTGCCACACGTCGACGAGGAACGAGATGATAAAGAGCGATGCCAACCGGAAAATGAAGGCGCCGGCCAACCCGTAGAACAAAGCCTTCTTGCGTTCCTTCTCGTCCAGATGCTTGACCATGACGGCCAGCACGAGCGCGTTGTCCGCCGCGAGCAGGCCTTCCAGAGCGACCAGAACGACGAGCACCCAAGCGTACTCCATAAACAAAGACATATCCATTGGAATTCCTCCTTCTTTAACTTGCGTAGCGAACGCGTATCTATGCAAAAAGACCTTTACCATTGAAGCTAGGTACGCCCGGAAGGACGCCTAACGTTCCATGGTAAAGGTCTCGCCAACAATAGTTACATTGCCAATAAAGCCGGAGACTTCGCGTCTCGTAATGACGACTTTATTGTAGCAGCTACTCCCCTTTAAGGGTATTCGGTTGGAAGGAGGCAGATTTGCCTCCCAAGCTCTATCGGAATCATAAAAGAGATCCGAACGCTTGTCAATCTATTTCTCAGAACGTCTATCGGACTTCTATTGATTGAGGTCCGGCCGCTTCCCTACCACGAGGAAAACGACGCTCTCGCCGATGTTCGTCGCATGGTCAGCGATTCTCTCGATGTAGCGGCCGACGAAGCTCAGGTGCATCGTCTGCGCCACCGACTTCGGGTTGTCCGCCATGTACGTGAACATCTCCCGGAGGAATTGAGAGTACATCGCGTCGACCTGATCGTCGTCCTTGGCCATCTTGTAAGCCAGATCGACGTTCTCGTCGATGTAGGACTGAATCGATTCGATGATCATCGTCCGTACGAGAACCGCGATCTGCGGAAGATCGTTAATCGGCTTCAGGAACGTTTGCCCTTCCAGCCGGATGACAACCTTTGCTATATCTACGGAGAGATCACCCATCCGTTCCAAATCCGAAGAAATTTTCAGCGCGACCAGAATACGGCGCAGATCCTTGGCTACGGGCTGCTGCGTCGCGATCAGCTTCGCTCCCAAATCGGAGATGTTCTCCTCGATCCGGTTAATGACGGGATCGTCCTTGACGATGGCTCGCGCCGCCTCTACGTTAAGCGTCTCCAGAGCGTTCATCGCATCCGCGAGCGCCCGCTCCACTTTCGTTCCCATCTCGACCAGCATGTTTCTGAGCTGTTCGAGGCCTATGTCGAATTCTCTGCGAGTCACCATGCCGCTAAGCCCTCCTTAACCGAATCTTCCCGAGATATAATCTTCCGTGCGCTGATCGACCGGGTTGGAGAACAACGATTGCGTATCCGACGCCTCCACCACCTCGCCATTTAAGAAAAACACCGTCCGGTCCGAGATTCTCGCCGCTTGATGCATGTTGTGCGTAACCATGACGATCGTGTAATTCTGGCAAAGCTCGCGAGTGAGCTCTTCGATCTTCGTCGTCGAGATCGGGTCCAAGGCGGACGTCGACTCGTCCATCAGCAGAATTTCCGGTTCGACCGCCAGCGCCCGCGCGATGCACAGCCTTTGCTGCTGCCCGCCGGATAAGCTCCAAGCCGACTTCTTGAGAACGTCCTTCACTTCATTCCAGAGCGAGGCGGAGCGCAGGCTCTTCTCGACGATGGCGTCCAGCTCCGATTTCTTCGAGATTCCGTGCAAACGCGGACCGTACGCGACGTTGTCGTAGATCGACTTCGGGAACGGATTCGGCTGCTGGAACACCATTCCGACCTTCTTCCGAAGGAATTCGACCTCCATATCCGAGGAATAGATGTCTCTTCCCTGAATGTCGACCTTGCCTTCGATCCGTACCCCGGGAATCGTATCGTTCATCCGGTTGAGAGTGCGAAGCAGCGTCGATTTGCCGCAGCCGGAAGGGCCGATGAAGGCCGTGACGCTCCGTTCCGGAATGGACAGGTTCACGTTCTTAAGCGCGTGGAAATCGGTGTAATACAATTGAAGCTTATCAATTTCGATAATCATGGGGGATCCTCCTTCCGCCGCGGCTTAGCCGAAACGTCCCGAGATGTAATCGTCGGTCGACTTTTTGCTTGGGTTCGTGAACATTTTCTGCGTATCGTCGTACTCCACCAGGTCCCCGAGGAAAAAGAACGCGGTGCGGTCGGACACCCGGGCGGCTTGCTGCATGTTGTGCGTGACGATGACGATGGTGTAATCCTTCTTCAGCTCCGCGATCAGCTCTTCGATCTTCGCCGTCGAGACCGGATCGAGCGCGGACGCCGGCTCATCCATAAGAAGGATGTTCGGCTGCACCGCAAGCGAACGGGCGATGCACAGCCGCTGCTGCTGTCCTCCGGACAGCGCCAAGCCCGATTGATTCAGGCGATCCTTCACTTCGTCCCACAGCGCCGTCTTCCGCAGGCTGGTCTCGACGATCTCGTCGAGCTGCTTGCGGTTCCGGATTCCGTGGTACCGCGGCCCGAAGGCGATGTTCTCGTAGATCGATTTGTGAAAAGGATTCGGCTTTTGCCAGACCATGCCGATCTTCTGGCGCAGAGAAACGACGTCCGTGCCCGGATCGCAAATATTCTGATCCCCGATCCAGATTTCTCCCTCGATGCGGGCGCCGGAGATCAAGTCGTTCATTCGGTTGAGCGAACGAAGGAAGGTCGACTTGCCGCAGCCGGACGGCCCGATCAGCGCAACGACTTCCCGCTCTGGGAAGTCCATGCTGACCTTTTTGACCGCCTGCTTTTCGCCGTAGAAGACAGATAAATCTTTGGTAGTTAAGCTTTGTGCAGACATTCGTTATCCCTCCTACTTGCTCGCGGTCAGCTTGCGGTAGACGACTCGGCCTAACCAGCGCGCGCCGAGATTGAACAAGAGCACCATGATGACGAGGACGGCGGAAGCTCCGGCCGCGATCTCCGGCGCATCGGGCGCAAGCCCTTCGCTATTGATCTTCCAGATATGAACCGCCAGCGTCTCCGCGGGACGCATCGGATTAAGCGGCGAAGTCGGGCTCAGCGGATTCCAGTTCGAGAAGTCGAGCCGCGGGGAGCTCATCCCCGCCGTGAATAGAAGCGCCGCCGCTTCGCCGAACACCCGTCCGGCCGCCAGAATCGAGCCGGTCACGATCGATGGCAGGGCGACCGGAATCATGACGGAGGTGATGGTCTTCCATCGGGACAGACCGAGGGCTAGCCCCGCTTCCTTCTGCTCCTTCGGGACGCTGCGAAGGGATTGCTCCGTCAGGCGAACCATCATCGGCAGATTAAATATCGTGAGTGCCAACGCTCCGGAGAGCAAGGAATAGCCGAAGCCGAACGTGTTTACGATAACGAGCAAGCCGAACAATCCGATAACGATGGACGGGAAGGAGGACAGCACTTCGACGATAAGGCGAATGAAGGCGGTCAGCTTGTTGTCCTTCGCGTATTCGCTCATATAGATGCCGGCGCCAATCCCGAGCGGCACCGTTATGATCATGGTCAGAACCAGCAAGAAAACGGAATTGAACAGCTGCGGGCCGATACCTCCCCCGGCCTTAAGGGCTTGCGGCGCGGAGGTCAGGAAGTCGAAGCTGATATGGCCGAGGCCCCGAACGAGCAAGTAGCCCAACAAGGCGGCCAGCAATAGAATGATAAATCCGGCGACGCACACGATGACGGCCGTCGCGATTCGGTCGACTGTCTTGGCTCTCATCGTTTGACCCTCCTTTCCAGTACTCGAACGATAAAGACGAACAGGAAGGTCATCAGAAGCAGAATAAGCGCGAGACTCCACAGCGCGTTATTATGCAGCGAGCCGCTTGTCGTGTTCCCCATCGATTGCGTGATGATGCTTGTTAACGTCGTAGCGGATTCGAACAGCGAATGCGGAATGTGCGGCGCGTTGCCGATGACCATCTGCACGGCGAGCGCTTCGCCGAACGCGCGCGCGATCCCGAGGACGACGCCCGTTAGCAGCGAAGGAAGCGCCGTCGGCAGGATCATTCGGTAGATCGTCTGCCACCGCGTAGCCCCAAGGGCATACGAGCCTTCTTTAAGACCGTTAGGCAAGCTTCGGAGCGCATCCGTCGCGATCGTAGTGACGGTAGGCAGAATCATAATGGAGAGGACGGTAGCGCCGGCCATGATCCCGATGCCTTGTCCGGGGAACGTATCCCGGTAGAACGGAACGACGACGGACAGGCCCACGAAGCCGTAAACGACGGAAGGAATGCCCGCGAGCAGCTCGATCGCCGGCTGAAGCGCGCTCTTGCCGAACTTCGGCATGATCTCCGTCATGAAGACGGCGGCGCAGAAGCCGAGCGGCGCCGCGATAACCGCGGCAAGAATCGAGGTCGCAAAGGAGCCGAACAGGAACGGCAACGCTCCGAATAGAGGCGGATTCCCTTCCGGCTTCCACTTCAAGCCGAACAGCATGTCCTTGATGCTGACTCCCTGCGAGAGAAACGGAGTCAATCCCCGGGAAGCGATAAAGTAAACGATCGAGAATATCGTAATGACGAGCAGGAGAACGCAGAAATAGACGAACGCCTTGCCGCGCAGCTCCTCCATCACGTGTTTTCTGAATTTATTTGGCTTGGTCGCGAGATCTTCGCGGCTATTAGGTGCTGGTAAATTCATGCATGCCTCTCCTTTAACGGCAAGGAGAGGCGCACTTGTCGTCCGCCTCTCGCCGCAGTAGATCGATTGATCTTCAGGGATATTTATTCCGTTGTCGTATGATTACTTGTTCGTAACGTTGCCCGCCGCGTCGCGCTCAACCTTCATCGCGGAGACCGGAACGAAGCCTTCCTCGATAACGAAGCCGTTCTGAATCTCATCGCTCATTACATAGTCGATGTAAGCCTTGGCGGCCGGAGTCGGTTCGCCCTTCGTGTACATGTGCTCGTAAGCCCATACCGGATAAGCGTTCGTCGCAACGTTCTCGGTCGTCGGCTCAACGCCTTCATACTTCAGAGCGACGATGGAATCGTCCAGGTAGGAGAGCGCCAGGTAACCGATCGCGCCGGGAGTCTCGTTAACCAGTTTCTTAACCGTACCGGAGGAATCTTCTTGAATGGAGCCTTGCAGGTCTTCCGTCGTCGTTCCGAGAGCGAACTTCTCGAACGTGGCGCGAGTACCGGAGCTGGACGGACGGTTCACGATAACGATCTTTTGATCGGCGCCGCCTACGTCTTTCCAGTTGGTGATCTTGCCCGTGAAGATGTCGACCAGCTGTTGCTTCGTCAGGTTGTCGACGCCTACGTCCTTATGAGTAACCGCAGCCATGGCGACTACGGCGATCTTATGGTCAACCAGCTCGGCTGCCTTGTCGGCTTCCAGCTTCTCTTCGGCGAAGATATCGGAGTTCCCGATGTCGGCTTGTCCGTCGGACACTTGGGAGAGTCCCGTTCCGCTGCCGCCGGCTTGAACCGTTACGGAGACATCCTTATAAGCGTCCTGTGCCATGAAATCATCGGCTACGGCTTGCGCCAGGCCTTGCATCGCCGAGGAGCCTACCGCGATAACCGAACCGCTGACGGTTTCGGCAGGAGCCGACGCGGAAGCGGAAGCGGACGGGGAAGCCGAAGGAGAGCTGCTCGAACCCGAGTTGGAGTTATTGTTGTTGTTTCCGCAAGCGGCGAGCGAGAAGGCGAACGCCAGCGCGAGAGTCGTAAGCAATGTTTTCTTCATCTTCATTTCAAGAAATCCCCTTTCCTAATGCCAACCTTTTTTTAGTATGATTCCGGCTTGAGCGACGTGTCGACATTTGGCTTGCTTGTGATTACGTTTTTGATTCTAACTTCCCTGCGTAAATAGCGTGTTTTCGTTTTGTTAACGCAATGTAAAAAATCAATTCCTTTTACAATCAATTTTAAACGTTCGTTCCGTTGAGCTCGGAAGCGAGTCTCAGCAGCTGCTGCCGGATTTGCTCCGTGATCGAGCCGGCCTCGAGGGAAGCCTCGGTCAGTTTAACGGTATCCGCCGCGTGTCCCGAGCTGATCGTCCACAATTGATTGAAGGTCGCTTCCGTGCTGCGCACGCTTCGCGCTCCTTCTTCCGCGCCCGTCCGCCCTTCGCGGACATCGGCGGCCGTCGCTTCGGCGGCTTCGGCAATATCGGTCAGCTGGCGGTTGATCCGAACGGTCGATTGCTTCGTTTGATTCGCCAGTTCGCGAATCTCCGAAGCGACGACGGCGAAGCCTCTCCCATGCTCGCCGGCTCTGGCCGCCTCTATCTGAGAGTTTAGGGCAAGCAGATTGCATCGGTCGGCCAGCTCCGAGATCAGCTTCGTAATGCCGAACGCTTCATTCGCCTTGTCGAGCAGACTGGCGGCCGATTTCTCCTGCCGGTTCGCCGAGTCGTTCCATAACTGGAATAGATCCAGCGTTCTAAGCAGCTCGCTTCGGCCGCGTTCGGTCATCTCCGCGATTCGGTCGCTGCTCTCCCGGGAGCGGCGGGACGTCTCCGTCACTTTCATGACCGCGTCGTGAATGTTAGCGATCATTCTCTCCGTGCCGCGAACGGTTTGGATCTGACGCTCGGACGCTTCTCGTTGAAGGAGCCTTGACAGCTGTAGCAGATCGCTGACGGTCAGAATGCCTGCCGTCTTGCTTTGGCGCGTCATGATCACGGCATCGTATAAGGTGTCTTCGCTTCTCGACATCGCGCCGTCAATTAAAGCCTGAGGCAGCGTATCCGCCTCCGCCGTCATGGGATTCGTTTCCATAAGCTTGGAAATCGACTTATCCCCGAATAGCGATGGACCGAACCTGGAGCCGAGCGAACGAAAAAATTTATGCTTCATCATCAGTCCGACCGGGCGCTGCTCGTCATCCGAGACGACCACGCATTCCAAGTCCTTGCGGTCCCGGAATAACGCCTCTACTTGCCCGCAGGTCTGATTCCGATTCACGATCGGACAGGTACGGATCCAATCTTCAAGACGCACCTGAGTCCAAGCGGGCTCTTCCATTCTCGGCGCAGGTTCGGCATCCGGCATCGATAGTCTCGGCTCGGCTTGGGTCGGATTCAATGGAACGTTATCAGAGGACTCGCGTTTCTTGGCAACAAGCGGTCTGTCCAAAAGCAGACTCATGGCAGTCCCTCCTTTTCCCCTTGTTTGGGTATGTATGCCTTGATGCTAGCAAAGGGTTGTCAACCGACCGTTCGAGGAATGTTCCTTCTATGTAAACTTTAGTCTTTAAGAACTAATCAACGAACGACAAAAAGGCGACGCGGGAACGATCCCGCATCGCCTGATCAGCTTTTTCTTCTTATTATATAGGAGAATAGTACGACTCGCGCTTATGCGCCAAGAGACTCGGCAACGATGTGCTTCGGATCGCTCGCTCCCGGCTCCACGAAGCTGGAATCCAGCGTATCTCCCCAGGTCAATTCGCGATCTTCGACGAACTTGGTCAGCTTCGTCTCGAAGAAGGTCGGGTGCCGCTCCCAGACTTCTTTATCCACCGTCACTTTGAAATTGCCTTCCTTATCCGGAATGGTAACGGTATAGGCAACGTCGGAAGGAACGTTAAGCCCGGCCAGAATCCCCGTGTACATCGCTCCGTCGGACGTTACGCTTTCCAAGGTAGGAGGCTTGTCGACGATCTCGTAGCCTTCTTTAGGAAGCGTGATATTGATCAACACGCTCGTTTCGTCGGGGATATGGAATACCTTCCCTTCAGGCAACGTGTAGCGCGTCGTTCCGATCGTAACCGTTAAATTCGTTCCTTCATCCGCCTCCGGGAGATAGAACAGCTGATACTCGCCTTTCTCGTTCGTCGGAGTCGACTTGCCGAATCCTTCTCCCTCGTCCCGGTCGATCCAAACGACCGCGTTCGGAACGGGATTCCCGTCGGCATCCTTCACGACGCCGCCGATCCGATATTTATCCACTTGGAAAAACGAAATGACGTCGCCTTCCTGCGACTTGATTCTCGCATTCACTTCCACTTTGCTCGCGTCGGCGGCGGAAGGCTGAACGCTGCCGATCTCGATCGGGTAGTTCACCGTGATGAAGGTGGAGGCTTTAAGCAGTTCCTCGGAAGCCGAGCTGTCGATCGGTCGGCCTCCGATCGTCGCATTGTCCAAGGATACGACTTTAACCTCTGTATCCTTCAGAAGGCTTTGGTCGACGATGAGCTCGAAGGAACCCGTTTCGTCCGTTACGATATCCTTCTTGTTCTCTCCCGCGTGAAGAATGGCGTTCTGCACGGGAGAATCGCCGACGACCAGCTTCCCCTCTACCGTCGTATTATGAGTTCCATCTTGCTCCCATTGCTTAAGATCGAAGGAGGTTTGACTAATATCCAAGCGAATGTCTCCGCTTAAAGCAGCGGAAGCCGATGGCGATGCCGATGCCGACGGCATGGCGCTGACGGTAGCCGAGGGGGAAGGCGCAGTCTCGTTCGAGCCGCTCTCGCATCCCGCGAGCGCGGCGGCGAGGAGAACGAATACGGATAAGGCTCCCCACTGTTTCATGCTTCTGCTCCTTTCCTAAACGCAAGTCGGGGCAGGCTTCAAGAAGAAGCCTGCTCCCGACTGTCGCTTCTATCTATTATTTCGAGTGTGCGCTGCCGGTGTCGGCCGTTCCTGCCGCTCCTTGAGTCTTGTTGCCGCCAAGCGCAAACACGTAAACCTTAGGCTTGCTGCCGCCGGAGGTGAACGTGATATATTCCTTGCCGTCGACCGTGAAGATAGCCGGAGCGGCTTGGATGTTGTCTCCTTCCGTTTGGAAGGTCCACAGAATCTTGCCGGTCTTGATATCGAGAGCGTTCATTTTGCCTTCAAGCTCTCCGAAGAAGGCAAGGCCGGAATCGGTGCTGCTCAAGCCGCCGCGCTGCGGGCTCGTCGTCTTGATTTGGTATGCTTGCTTGCCCGTGTTGACGTCGATCGCGGTAATCGTGCCGTAGCCGGTTTCCTCGTTCTCGGCCGCTTCGTAACCCGTTCCGAATGCCATCGCTCCCGGGAATTCGGTCTTGGATTCTTCTTGGCTCTTGGCGGATTTGATGACGACGCCTTGCTCGACGCCCGGAATAAGTACGTAATTCGTTGCCGGATCATAAGTTTCCGGAGCGTAGTTCTCGCCGCCGAGAACGCCAGGATACACCAGAACGCCTTCCGGAGTCGGAGTCGGGTGGTCGATTCTCGCGAACGGAATTCCGTCCCATACGACATCGCCCGTAGCCGCATCCCATGCGAACCATTGACCGGATTTGCCGCCTTCGACGACGATCTTCTGCTGCTTGCCGTTCACCGTTGCGTTCAAGATCATCGGGGATGCCGCGGCATCGTAGTCCCAAAGGTCGTGGCTGATTTCTTGCTTCGCCCATACGAGCTTGCCCGTCGCCGCTTCAACCGCGACGACCGAGTCCGTATAAGGGTTGTCGCCCGGACGGGATTCCCCGTAGAAGTCCGGCGCGGGATTGCCGACGGCGAAGTACATGATTCCGGTTTCGGTATCGATCGCAGGCGGGTTCCAAACGGCGCCGCCGCCTTGGAAATTGCTGTTCGCGAGCCAATCCTGGCCCTTCGGCGGGACCGTCCAGAACGGGCTGTCCCATGCCGGCGTCAGGTCGCTCGATTTGAAAGCGGCTTCGAATCCGCGCACGCCGTTGTCTCCGCCGGAGCTGCCTACGTAGACGATGCCGTTGTAGAACAGCGGAGCGGTTGTCTCGTAGTATCCGTTCTCCATGGTGACGTCCGGATAGTAATCGCTCAGCTTCACTTTCTTGACCAGTTCGCCCGTCTTCTGATCGAGAGCGACGAGCTGGCAATCGATCGTGAGCATGAACACCTTGCCGTCGCCTACCGCTACGCCGCGGTTCGCGATAATGCCGGCCTTGCTGTAGTTGGCGGCTTCTTCTGCCGGCGGCTTCCAATGCCAAATTTGATTGCCGGTTACCGCGTCGAACGCGAATACTTGGTTGCCGGACGTCGAGATGTAGATGACGCCGTCAACGACGACCGGATACGATTGGTTGCCGTTCTTAACGTCGGCATCCAGCGTCTTCAGGTCGGCGGACCAAACGACGCCCAGATCGTTCACGTTGTCGGCCGTAATCTCCGTAAACGGCGCATGACGGGTGTTGTTCAGATCGAATCCGTACGTGCCCCAGTTCTCAAAGCTGGTTCCCGTAACCGTCGCAGGGGCGCTGGCCGATGCGGACGCGGAAGCCGATGCCGATGCCGACGGAGACGCCGATGGCGACTCGCTGGCGCCGGAGTTGTTGTTGTTGTCGTTGCTGCACGCCGTAAGCGCGAGGCTGGCAGCCAGTACGCCGCCGATAACCGCGAAAGAAGTTTTCTTCACAGTCGATTCCTCCTGATGTCTGAATTTTTAGCTCTCTTAGTCCCCTTACTTAATGACTACCCATGTCTAAAGACGAACCAAAAACCCGCTACTTCAACAGCAGCGGACATGCCTAAAGACCCTAACCCTTTAACTTCAAAGCAAAAAAATAATGGCGACAGGAACTTCGACTTACCAATAAGATACTCACAAGCAAAATGTATGTTACTCCTCTAAGTGCACTCCGTCAATGATTTTTTGACAAAATTATGTCCGAACATTGGCGTAATGTGACAAATTCGTGTTGTTAGGGTAATAAGGACTAATTAACGCGAGAAGGCGGTGTTCATATTGACGATCTAAAGAAGAGAAGCGTATAATGATCCATCGACAGGATACTTACTGGTAAGATACAAACAAGGGAGTCTATCATCAGGAGGCAAGATAATGAACAAGAAATCGTATCTCTTTTTGGCACTCGTCGCTATCGCTGCCGTAATCGCCCTTAGCGCATGCGGCAACAACAACAATAACAACTCGAGCGCATCCAGCTCTCCTTCGGCTAGCGCAAGCTCTTCCGCGGCTGCCGGCGGCGAAGCCAAGGCCATTACGATCAGCGCCAAGAGCTTCGAATTCGACCAAACGGATATCCAACTGAATGTCGGAGATACCGTAACGCTGACTTACACGAACACGGAAGGCAACCACGGACTGGCCATTCCGGACCTGAACGTTAACCTGAAGAACGGCGAATCGACTACCTTCACGGTCGATAAAGCCGGAAAGTACGACTTTAACTGCTCCATCCAATGCGGAGCCGGCCATGATAACATGACCGGTACGATCACGGTATCTTAATCCGCTAGCCAGCATCACCTAAGTATTCCTGCAATCATAAAGCGACTCCGCAATAGGAATTGCCCTCTGCATGGTCTTTATGTCCATGAAGCGGGCAATTTTTTTGTCTAATGGCATCCCGTCCGCAAGAATGAAATGTCTCAAATTGGGGATATTATTCATGACATGACGTATAGCAACCATTCAGGAGGGTCCAAAAAGATGAACAAAAAATCCATAATGTTTCTGGCGTTGGTAGCGATCGCCGCCCTAATCGCGCTGAGCGCATGCGGAAACAAGACAAATAACAACGCTAACAATGCCGGGAACGCCGCAACGGGAACGGCTCCCGCGGGCACTCCTGCCGCCGGCGGCGGCGAAGCCAAATCCATAACGGTCAACGCGAAAAATTTCGAATTCGAACCCGCCGAATTCCAAGCCAAAGTCGGCGATAAGCTTACGATCTCGCTCAACAACACGGCCGGCAATCACGGGCTGGCCATTCCGGAACTGGGCGTCAACCTCAAGAACGGCGAATCCGCGACGGTCACGTTGGACAAAGCCGGCACCTACGACTTCAATTGCTCCATCCAATGCGGCTCGGGACACGATAACATGGTAGGCAAGCTTACCGTAACCGAAACCTAAAAGAACAAAGCGGATCCCAGGGTCGGAACGACCCCGGGATCCGCTCTTTATTATTTTCGCTTAAACCTCTTCCACGCTTACCCACGTTCCGCGCTCGATAGACAGATCGACGGCTTCCAGAACCTCCTGGCAGCGAACTCCGTCCTCGAAAGTCGGAGCGAACGGAGAGCCGCTGGCCAGATGCTGAACGAATTCGTAAGCGATGTGCACGAAGCCGTGCTCGTAGCCGATGATGTGTCCGGTCGGCCACCAATTGCCGGCGTACTTGTGTTCCGGTTCGGTCGCGAGCACGCGGCGGAAGCCGGCCAGCTCGGGCTCGTCTTCGCGGAAGTACACCTGCAGCTCGTTCAGGTTCTCGAGATCCCAACGAATCGTTCCCTTGCTGCCATGGATCTCGAACGTATTGTGGTTCTTGCGGCCCGTCGCGAAGCGGCTGGCGACGAACATGCCCATCGCGCCGTTCTTGAAGTCCGCCAGGAACGCCGTCGCGTCATCCACCGTTACTTCGCCCTTCTCGGTAGCGGAACCCGTTCCGGTCAGGCCGCTGGAGCTCTCGAGCACCGGACGCTCCTTGACGAACGTGCGATTATGGCCGATTACGCGGTCGAACTCTCCGATCAGGAAGCGAGCGAGGTCGATGCTGTGCGCGTTGATGTCGCCGTGGGCGCCGGAGCCGGCGATCTCCTTCTTCAGGCGCCATGCGAGAGGAGTCTCCGGATCGACGAGCCAATCCTGCAGGTAAGTCGCGCGGTAATGATGGATCTCGCCAAGCTTGCCGCTGTCGACGATTTTCTTCGCCAGCTGAACCGCCGGCAGGAACCGGTAATTGAAGCAGATTCCGTGCTTCACTCCCGCTTTCTCCGCAGCCGCAAGCATCTCGCGAGCATCCGATAGATTAAGAGCAAGCGGCTTCTCGCAGAAGACGTGCTTGCCTTCGGCGATCGCGGCAAGCGCGATCTCCTTATGCGCGTCGCTCGGCGCGTTGATGTCGATAAAGTCGATATCGTCGCGCTTCACCAGCTTGCGCCAGTCGGTCTCGTAGCCTTCCCAGCCGAACTTCTCGGCGGCGGCCTTGACGCCTTGCTCGTCGCGGCCGCAGATCGCCTTCATGACGACTTCCGCGTCGGGATCGAAGAACATGTTCACTTGCTTATAAGCGTTGCTATGGGCTTTGCCCATGAACTTGTAGCCGACCATGCCGACGTTGATTTTATTGTTTACGCCCACCACATCTCACCAGCGCTTTCTTTCAGAATGAGTCCGTTCAAGAAGTTAGCGGCCTTCGTGAACCCTTCGTTCACGCTCATGATGCCGTCTTCGTGCTCGATGCTGATCGCGCCGTCGTAGCCGACTACGCGCAGCGTGCTGATCAGGGACTTCCAGAACTCGTCGTCATGCCCGTACCCGACGGTGCGGAACACGAACGAGCGGTTCAGGATGTCGCCGTAATGCTTCGTGTCGAGAACGCCGTTAAGCGCGGTATTGCGCGCGTCGATCTTCGTATCCTTGGCATGCACGTGGTAGATGGAATCGGCAAGCGCCTTTACGCACTCGATCGGGTCCATTCCCTGCCAGAACAAGTGGGACGGATCGAAGTTGACGCCGATATTGTCTCCCGCTTCGCGGCGAAGCTTCAGCGCCGTCTCCGTGTTGTAGACAAGGAAACCCGGATGGGATTCGATCGCGACCCTTACGCCATGCTTGCGGCAGAACTCGGATTGCTCCTTCCAGTACGGAATGGCCACCTCGTTCCATTGCCATTCGAGCACCGTCAGGAAATCCGGCGGCCATGGGCAGGTCACCCAGGACGGATATTTGGAGTTCGGCGATTCTCCCGGGCATCCCGAGAACGTGATGACCGTATCGACGCCAAGCTTCTCGGCGAGCAGCACCGTGGCGACGAAGTCGTCGTGATGCGCTTTGGCTACGCTTTCATCCGGGTGCAACGGGTTGCCGTGGACGCTGAGCGCGCTGATGGACAAGCCGCGCGATTCGACCGCATCCTTGATTCTTGCGATTTGGGCTTCGTCATTCAGAACGGCCGCCGCGTTCACGTGCGCGGTACCCGGAAACCCTCCGGTGCCGAGCTCGACGGTCTGAATGCCGGCGGCCTTCGCCGTATCGAGCGCTTGTTCCAACGATTGTTCGCCGAATAAAACGAGAAATACTCCAAGCTTCATTACCTTCACCTTACCTTTATGGAATGATGGGTACAGCGTCTTGGCTTGCCAGCCGGAGGAAGATCGAAGCGACGCGGCGCCTCGACCTCCTTCCCTCGATAGGCATGGCATCAAGCCTAGTTTACTATTAGTCTTAAGCGCTGTCACGGGACCCGCGATCCGATTCCGGCCCGATCGGCCCTGCCGTCATTGCCCGGGCAATGTCAGACGAACGATACGGCTTGCCCCTTCTCCGCGGACTCGTAGATCGCTTCCAGGATCTCTTGCACGACAAGAGCTTGCTTGGCGGTTACGACCGGCTCCGTATCGTTAAGAATCGAATCGATCCAAGCCCGCGCCTCGCGCTCGGCCGAATCGTTCGGAGGCGCGCTGTTCCACTGGTCGCCGAGCACGATCTCCTTCGTATACAGGTGGCCATGCTCTTCCCCGTTGATGCGCAAGCCGTTCTTCATATCGGCTCCCGCCTTCGTTCCGGACAGCGTCACCTTCGCCTCGTCCACGTCGAGCGTGTTAAGCGCCCAGCTCGATTCCAGCCAGATCGTCGCGCCGTTCTTCATCGTAATCATGGCGAACGCGGAATCCTCGACCGTGAACTTCGCGGGATCCCAATTGCCCCAGGCGTTAGCCGGGCTGCCCTGCTCCGCCAGCTTGCGGTAGGTCGTGCCCAGAACGTTCTTCGGCTCATAGTTATCCATCATCCACAGCGCGATATCGAGAGCATGGGTCCCGATGTCGATAAGCGGTCCTCCGCCCTGCTTCTCCTTATCGAGGAACACGCCCCAAGTCGGAACCGCGCGACGGCGCACGGCATGCGCCTTGGCCATGTAGATCTCGCCGAGCTCGCCCTTGCGGCAGGCTTCCTTCAGCCAGCGGCTGTCGGCGCGGAAACGATTCTGATAGGCGATGCTCAGCTTGCGCCCCGTTCTCTCGGACGTTTCCAGCATTCGGCGGGCGTCCTCGGAGGTCTTCGCCATCGGCTTCTCGCAGAGCACGTGCTTGCCCGCTTCCATCGCCGCGATCGAGATCTCCGCATGCGTGTCGTTCGGAGTGCACACGTGTACAACCTGGACGTCAGGATCGTTCAGGAGGTCTTGCACGCTGGAATAAACCTTGGCATCGGGCGTTCCGAATTTCTCCTTGGCATCGTGGGCCCTCTCCGCCGAAACATCGAAGAACGCCGTCAAGCGAACTTCCGGAATTTTGGCCAGCGATGGAAAATGTTTGCCATAGGCAATCCCGCCGCAGCCGATCATGCCGACATGAACTACGCTCACAATCGTGTCCTCCTTGCATGGATGCTTGTTCTCTTCTACAATTCAAGTATAGCAACTTTCCGATGGATTCCCATTGCCAATGATGGGACGGCATTATGCTATTTTGTCATTAGGGGGCTACTTTCGACATGCAGGTCCTACCCGAGAAGATCCAATACGAGAACCCGCTGCTCTCCATTAAGATATGGCAGGCGACGAGAGCTCCCCATATCCTCTACGACTGGCACCATCATCCGGAATGCGAGCTGCTGCTGATACAAAGCGGTCAACTGGACGTCGAAGCGGCGGGCGAGATTCATTCCCTGCGGTCGGGCGACGTCATCGTGCTCGGAAGCTCGCAGCTGCACCGGGACCGGAGCCACGAGGAGAAGGTTCAATATACCGTCCTGCAATTCGATTTGCAGACGTTCTTCGACCAGAGCACGATCCCCTACCTGCAATACTTCAACGAGACCAAGGTTCCGCTCAGCACGATGAACTACGTTTTCCGGGAGAATCCGTCCGCCAGGCAAGAGGTGGCCCGCTGCATCGAAGAGATCTATCGGGAGACGTTGACCAAGGACAGCGGATACGAGCTTGCGGTTAATCTGCTGATCAAGAAGATCTTGCTCGTTCTGATCCGAAGCGATACGCAGGGGCTTCTCGCCAATCAGGACCGCGTCGAACGGATCCGCCTGAAGCCGGTGCTCGATTACGTCGAGGACAGCATAGGCGACCGCATCAGCGTGGAGGACGCCTGCCGGCTGGCCAACATGAGCTATTATTACTTCGTTAAATTCTTCAAGAAGAACATGGGATTATCCTTCACGGAATATGTAAATTTTCGCAAAATCAAACGGGCGGAGCAACTTCTTCTGACGAGAGACCTGAGCATCAGCGAGGTAGGCGACTTGACCGGCATGCCGAACATGGCGCACTTCTACAAGATGTTCAAGCGATTCAACCACTGCTCCCCGAAGGAGTTTCAGAAAAAAATGCTGGCGTGGGGACGGGAATGACTTCTTCCGGATTGGATTTGGATAATTTTCTGCATTGTGACCATTGGTTGCTTTTGGGTATATTAACTATGGCGGCTGCTCTGTCAGCCGCCTAATTTATGCGCCGGAAGTGGGTAGGAAGTTGAAAGCATTGGATTCTTTAATAAGCCGGGCGCTCGTCGCCCTTGCCTGCCTCTGCGTGCTTGCGGGCTGTTTGGTCGTTCCCGGCGCCTCGACCCCGTCCGCCGCCGCCGCGGGGAAGACGATCACGATGGGAACTTCGCCGGATTATCCTCCTTACGAGAACATCGACGCCGCCGCTGGCGGGGAAATCGTCGGGCTCGACATCGATATCGCCCTCGCGATCGCGGACAAGCTCGGGTACGAGCTGAAGATCGCTCCTTCCGACTTCGACGGCTTGATCGCCGCCCTCCAATCCGAGCGGGTCGACTTCGTCATGTCCGGCATGTCCGTCACCGAAGAACGGAAGCAGAGCGTGGATTTCTCCGATATTTATTACGTCGCGAGCAACATGATCGTCAGCTTGAAGGATTCCGGCTACGATAGCCTCGACGATCTGGCCGGCAAGAAGGTCGGCGTGCAGCTCGGCTCGACTCAAGAGAACGTCGTCTCCGGGATCGAGAAGCCGGACGTCCTGAAGCTGAATAAGATTCCCGACCTGATCCAGGCGCTGAAGGCGGACCGGGTCGACGCCGTCATCGTCGAGGATGCCGTCGCCGCCGGGTATGCCGGGGCCAACGAGGACTTGAAGATCGCGGCTATTCCTGCGAGCGACGAAGGAGAGGGCTACGCGATCGCGTTCCCGAAGGGCTCCGAGCTGACCGAGCCGTTCAATAAGGCGCTTCAGGAGCTCAAAGACGACGGCACCCTTCAGCAGATGATCGACAAGTGGTTCGGAACGGAATCGACCGCCGGCACCATGGGCAAGGGAGGCGGCCTGCACTTCGAACGTTTGGAGAAATACTTCGGGTATATTCTCCGCGGCGTCTATGTGACGCTGCTGTTCACGCTCGTCTCCGCGGCGTTCGGCTTCGTATGGGGCGCGATCCTGTCTCTGTTCAAGCTGTCGAAGGTGGCCGTGCTCCGCGGCTTCTCCACCGTCTACACGTCTATTTTCCGGGGAACCCCTTTGCTTCTGCAGCTGGCCTTGATTTATTATGCCGTTCCTCAATTGACCGGCTACAACATTCCGCCCCTGCTGGCCGCCGGACTCGCGTTCGGCTTGAACTCCGCCGCTTATCTGTCCGAGACGATCCGGGGCGGCATCCTGGCGGTCGACAAGGGGCAGCGGGAGGCGGCCCTGTCGCTCGGCATCCCTTACCGGACGATGATGTTCAGCATCATCATGCCGCAAGCGGTCAAGAACATCCTGCCCGCGCTCGTGAACGAATGCGTGGCGCTCGTCAAGGAGTCGTCCCTCGTCTCCGTGATCGGGGTGGCGGACCTGATGAGAAGAGCTACCGTCGTGCAGGCGAACACGTTCCTAGCGTTCGAGCCGCTTCTCGTCGTCGGGGCCATCTATTACGTGCTGGTGCTCGCGCTGACCTCGGTTGCCCGATTGCTAGAAAGGAGGATGCGCCGCAGTGATTAAAGTGGAAAACGTAACGAAATCGTTCGGCAAGCTGGAGGTGCTGAGAGGAATCTCGACGACGGTCGAGCGCGGAGAGGTCGTGGCGATCATCGGGCCGTCCGGCTCCGGCAAGTCGACCTTCCTTCGCTGCCTCAATCTGCTCGAAGTGCCTACCGGCGGAACCATCGTCGTGGACGGCGTCGAGCTGACGGACCCGAAGACCGACATTACCCGGATTCGCCAGCGGATCGGAATGGTGTTCCAGCATTTTCACCTGTTCCCTCATCTGACCGTGATGGACAACCTGATTTTCGCCCCCACCCGGGTGAAGGGAATCGCCAAAGCCGAAGCCCGCGACAAAGGAATGAAGCTCCTCGAGCGGGTAGGGCTGGCCGACAAAGCCGACGTTTATCCGTCGAAGCTGTCCGGAGGCCAGAAGCAGCGGGTCGCTATCGCGCGATGCCTCATGATGGACCCCGACGTCGTCCTGTTCGACGAACCGACGTCGGCGCTCGATCCGGAGATGGTCAAGGAAGTGCTCGCCGTCATCCGCGACCTTGCGCATTCCGGATTGACGATGCTGATCGTCACCCACGAGATGAAGTTCGCCCGCGAAGCCGCGGACACGATCTACTTCCTCGACGGCGGAGTTCTTCTCGAGCGTTCTTCGCCCGAAGCCTTCTTCGCGAAGCCGCAGACGGAACGCGCCGCTCGATTCTTGGAGCAAGTGCTTTAACGGCAAGAAGCCGCATAGGACTCGGAAGCTTCGCTTCCTCCTTATGCGGCTTTTTTTCTGCGTCAAGAAACGAACTTCGTTCCTTCGTAATGGTCTGCCGGCCATTCAGCCAACTCCCCATCCCATCAGTCTGTTCCCCATCACAGTCACTTTCTCCCCTCTAGACAGTGGAATCGTCCGTCCCGCCGCCAAGTCCCCCTCTTCTATAATCGTTACTATCTACTCGAGGAGGGTTGCGGACCATGAGAAAAATCCAACCGTACGTATTCGTCATGCCGAGTCTGCTGCTGACCTTGGCGCTTGGGGTTTACCCTATCCTGTGGGCTCTGAGATACATGTTCTACGACTATCCGGGCTACGGTGCCGCCACTTATGTCGGCTTCGACAACTTCGCCCGGCTGATGCGGGACGCCGAATACTGGAACTCGGTGAAGAACACGTTCATCTACGCCGGCGGCAAGCTCGTGCTGACGCTTCCGATCTCCCTGATCCTGGCCGTCATCCTGAACAAGGCGTTCCGCGGCCGGCAGCTGCTGAGGGCGATCTACTTCCTGCCCACGATCATCAGCGCGTCCGTCATGTCCATCGTCTTCTTCATTATCTTTAACGCTTACAACGGCATGGCCAATCAATTCCTGATGAAGTACCATCTGATCTCTTCCCCGGTCAATTGGCTCGGCGCGGACTACGCGATGCTGACCACGATCCTGATCGCCGTGTGGGGCGCCGTCGGCAACTACATGCTGCTGTTCCTGGCGGGCCTTCAAGGCATCCCGAACGACCTGTACGAAGCCGCCTCGCTGGACGGGGCGAACGCGTCGCAGAAGCTGTTCAAGATCACGATCCCGATGCTAGGTCCCGTCCTGCAGATGATCGTCATGTATGCCATCACGGTCGCGCTCAAGGGCTACGAGAGCATCATGGTGTTCACCGGCGGCGGCCCTTACGGCAAAACCGACGTCATGTACCTCTACGTGTTCAAGCAGTTCTTCCCCATCTCCGCGGACACGGCCAGCATGCAGCGCTTCGGCTACGGCAGCGCGGTCGGCTTCGCTTCGGCGGTCATCGTCGGCGCCGTGACGGCCCTGTACTTCTACTTCTCTCGAAAAATGGACAAAATCTACTAAGAAAGAGAGGCGGCTCCCCATGTCATCGGCGAAAATGCTGGCTTTGGTGCCGAGAACGATCCTCTGGCTGTTCCTGCTCCTCACGGCCTTCCTGATGCTCTTCCCCGTCGCGCTCACCGTGCTTGGCTCCTTCAAGACGAACCTGGAGGTCACGACCGGAGCGACGATCTTCCCCAAGGTATGGCAGTTCGGCAATTATACGACCGCTTGGAAGGCGGCCAACTTCTCGCGGTTTACTTGGAACAGTACCTTTGTAAGCGTAGCCACGACGGTCGGAACGCTCCTGGTGACGACGATGGCGGCTTACGCGATCGACCGCGCCAACTTCATCGGCAAGCGTTTCTACGTAGTCCTGCAAGCGAGCACGCTGTTCATCACGATCGGGGCCGTCGTGCTGCGTCCCCAATTCGACATGATGATCGGCCTCGGCCTGCAGAAGTCGCTGTGGGGCGTCGTGATCATCCTGATCAGCGCCCACGCTTCGATCTTCTTCATGCTGATCGGCTTCTTCCGCGGCATCCCCCGCGATCTCGACGAAGCCGCTCTGATCGACGGCTGCAACTTCTACTCGGTATTCTGGCGCATCGTGCTGCCGCTGCTTCGCCCGGCTCTCGCCGTCTGCGGCCTGTTCGTCTTCCGCGGAGCGTGGAACGAGTACATCCTGCCGCTCGTGTTCACGATGACCAGACCCGAGCTGCAGACGCTCACCGTCGGCCTCGCCGGCCTTCGCTACAGCATCGGCTCCGCTTCGGAGACGCAGCTCATGCTCGCCGGAGCTTGCCTGTCGATCCTTCCGATGCTGATCGTATATATTTTCGCCAACAAGTCGTTCATGCAGGTGTCCGCCGGGGCCGTGAAGGGATGACGAGTTGCGTTATAATGGGAGGCGGGGAGTGAGATCTCATGAAGCGTGCCTACTACCGGTTATCCCTGAAAAAAAGAATCCAGCTGTTCTACATCCTCTTGACGGTCTTCTGCATTCTCGTGACCGGGATGCTATCGGATTACTTCGCGTCCCGGGTCATGGAGCGCAACGCGCTCGGCCTCAGCCAGAACACGCTGAACAAGTCCGCCCAGGTGCTGGACGAGCACCTCCGCCACGTCATCGTATCCTCTTATACCCTTATGTTGAGCGACGCCTTCGTCCAGACGATGAAGGACGTCCAGTCGAAGAACGACGCCAGCTATTACCGGAACCTGTCCGCGCTGCAGGTTCCTTTCGTGCAATTGAAGCTGAACGAGCCGCTCGTGGAATCCGTCCTGCTGAACACGCCGATCGGCGACTTCTACTCCACGAAGGACACCCGCTCCGCCAAGTCCGACTTCCGTCAAGAGTTCGGCTCCTGGCTCGATCGGCCTTCGTGGAGCGTTCAATGGATCGGCGCGCACGACGACCCGCTTTTTCTCGGCGACAAACGAGTGCTGTCCCTTCTGCTGAGGCCGCTCAGCAGCCAATACTCTCCCGACGTCTTCCTGACCGTCAACTTGAACGAGTCGCTCGTGAAGAAGATCGTCGAAGAGAATTTGATTGACGATAAGGTTGGCTTGTACTTGCTGTTTTCGGACGGCTCGGAGATCGTGCGTCCCACCCGATCGACTCTCTCGTTCGGCGATGAGCCGGGCTTCATGACGGCCATGTCCCAGAGCACCGGGAAGGGCTTTTTCCGTTTTACCGACCGCGAAGGGAACCGGCAGCTCGTCAATTACGCCAACCTGACGATGAACGGCGATTGGACGCTCGTCGGAATCCAGTCCGAGGCGGAGCTTCTGCGGCCGATGAAGAACATCCGTTGGCTCATCTTGATTATTATGGCGGCCTGCGTCGTCATCGCCCTTCTTTTCTCCAAGCTGCTGTCGGACGTGCTGCTGAAGCCTCTCTACAAGCTGCACCGCCTGATGGTCAAGGTCGAGAAGAACGACCTCGACGTCCGCTTCGAGAGTCCCTACGAGGACGAGGTCGGGCATGTCGGACACAAGTTCAATCGGATGCTTGAGCAGCTCCAGACTCTGATCGAAGAGGTCAAAGCGTCGGAGCAGGAGAAGCGCAAATCGGAGATCAAGGCGCTTCAGTCGCAGATCGAGCCGCATTTTCTATACAACACCCTTAACACGATCTATTGGAAAAGCGAAAGCGAGGAGTACGCCGACGTGCAGGAGATGATCGTCTCCCTGTCCCTTCTGTTCCGGCTCGGCCTGAACAACGGCAACGAGATCACGACGCTCGAGAAGGAGCTCGACCACGTCCGGCAATACCTGCTTATCCAGCAGAAGTGCTACGAGGACCGCTTCGACTTCTCGATCTCGCTCGAGGATCGAGAGCTTCTCCCCCTGCCGATCCTGAAGATCCTGCTTCAGCCGCTAGTCGAGAATTCGATCCTGCACGGCTTCGAGCACGCCAGGGAGCGAGGAATGATTCGGATCGACGTCCGCAGGGAAGGAGCCCATCTACGTCTACGCGTTGCGGACAACGGCAGCGGCATGGACGTGGAGCAGGTGCTCCGGAGAATGAACGATCCCGACTCGTCCTTGAAGGGCTATGCTCTTGCGAACGTTCGGGCGCGGCTGACGCTTTATTACGGCGTTCAGGCGTCGATGACCTTGGAGAGCGACCCCGGCCGGGAGACGGCCGTTACTTTGCTTATCCCCTTGCCTAAGGAGGTTTACGGATGGAACGGATCGTAACGATGTGCGTCATCGACGATATTAAGACGGTCGTGAACGGAATCGCGACCCGCATCCCTTGGGAGCAGCATGGAATCGAAGTCGTCGGGACGGCGCTGGACGGCGCGGAAGGTCTTGCGCTGATCCGGGAGAAGAAGCCGGACATCGTCGTGACCGATATTCGCATGCCGAGCTTAAGCGGAATCGATATGGTGAAGCTGGTCGCGGACGGGGACATCCCGTCCAAGATCATCTTCATCAGCGGTTATACCGACTTCGCTTACGCGCAGGAAGCGGTTAAGCTCGGCGCTTTCGATTATTTGCTTAAACCTTTTACCCCCGGCCAGGTGATCGACGCCGTGACGAAGGCCAAGGAAGCCGTGCTTAGCGAGCTGTCGCGCCACGATGTCCTTCGCGAGATGGAGCGGCAGCTCGCCGAGAGCATGCCCCACCTCAGGCAGGAGTTCTGCCGCCGCCTCCTCCGCTACGACTCCAGCCTGGAATCGTTGAACCGGCAATGGGGCTTCCTCCAGATGGAGATGGCCTATTCGCCCCTTCTCGTCATGGTCGCGGAGATCGACAACTTCGAGGAGAAGGCCCGCGTCCTGCCGATCAAGGAGGTCGAACTGGGCCGGTTCGCCGTGCAGAACGTGCTGGAGGAGACGCTCTCCTCCCATACGAAGTTCATCCTGCTGCGCGAGAACGTGCACCAATTCGTCGCCGTGCTCAACCCTCCGGAAGACCTCGACGCATCGGAGCTGCTGGAGCGCTGCCGGGAAAATATCGACCGCTGGACGTCGCAGTCCGTCTCGATCGGCATCGGCTCGCAGGTGGACGGGATCCAGAGCGTCTACCTTTCTTACGAGCAAGCGAAGGCCGCGCTGTCCTACTCGTTCTATAGCGGGGGCAATTGCGTTCTTCCCTACACCGAGAAGAGCGGGTTCATCTCTCCCCGCTTCTCGGCCGACAAGGAGAAGGAGCTTCTGTTCGCGCTGCGGTCGGGCAACCTCGAGAAGGCGTGCAAGATGCTCGACGATATTTTCATGGAATGCTCGCAGTACCCGGTCCCTCCCGAGCCCGCCATCATGACGAACCTGTTGTACGGCCTCGCGTTCTCGATGTTCCGGGCCTTGTCGGAGCAAGTTCAGGACGGGGAGCGGCAACAGCTTGAGACCAAGCTGGCCGAGATGAAGGAGTTCTCCTCCCTGTCGCTGGGCGGTTGGCAGCGGAAGCTTCACGACTATTGCGAACTCGGCTGCGGCATGCTCGAGAACCGCCAGAACCGCGACGCGGCGAAGCTGATCGTGCGGACCAAGACGTTCATCGAGGAGAACATCGAGCAGAGCCTGACCGTGAACGATTGCGCGAGATCGGTTCACCTCAGCCCGAGCTACTTCGCCAATCTGTTCAAGAAGGAGACCGGCATGACGCTGATGCAATACGTCACCCAACAGCGGATGGAGAAGGCCAAGGCGATGCTCGCCGACGGGCTCCAGGTGCAGGAGATCGCGGCCTCCCTCGGGTACGAGGACCGGCCTTATTTCAGCGAGCTGTTCAAGAAGCACACGGGACTGACGCCGACGGAATACCGGAACAAAAAGTGATTTCCTCCTCCCTGCACAGTAGGAATGTCCTTCTCCCCCTTCGCGGGTTCCGTCCTATAATCGAGTCAGTTAACCGGGCTCTCGTCAGGCTAACGCACATGACAAAGGGAGGTTTTTCTACGTGGTAAAGCAATGGGGTTACGCGGCGCTCGGCGCGACGCTGGTCATCGGACTAACGGCTTGTTCTTCTTCCGGCAACGAAGGCGCTTCTCCGGATGCCTCGAATAGCGGGGCCGCCTCTGCAAGCGCTTCCGGACAGAACGCCGGCGAGAAAACCAAAATCGCGTACTGGACGCCGGACCGTCACGACGCGGTGTTCATGCAAGCCAAGATCGACGAGTTCAACAAGACGAACACGGACAACATCGAAGTCGAGATGACGGTCATGGCCGACAACTATCCGGATGCCGTCGACATCGCGTTCGCGAGCAAGCAGGCGCCGGACGTGCTGCGGATCAATAACCTGGAGACATACGTGAAGAAGGGCTACATCACGCCTCTCAACTCCTACATGGACGACGCGACCAAGGAGCGCTTCTCCTCCGTCCTGATCGAGAACAAGAATATGATCGGCGGGGAGATCTATTCTCTTCCGAACACGGGCCAGACGTGGCGGCTCATCTACAACAAGGACCTGTTCGCCAAGGCCGGCCTTACCGAGGCTCCGAAGACGCTCGACGAGCTCGTGGAATACGCGAAGAAGATCACCGAGGCGGGCAAGGCGGAAGGCGCCTACGGCTTCGCCAGCAACTTCAAGAGCTCGTCCGGCTTCTGGCGCCCTTCCATCACGGTATCGACGGCAAGCGGCACGACCGGCGCGGAAGGCTACAACTTCCAGACCGGACAGTTCGACTTCAATTCGGTCAAGGATATCGCCCTCGCCCTTCGCCAGATGAAGGAAGACGGCAGCATGCTTCCGGGCGTCGAGAGCCTCGACATGGACCCGCTGCGCGCGCAGTTCGCTCAAGGCAAGATCGGCATGTACATCAACCATTCCGGCGAGCCCTCCGTGTACAAGGACCAATTCCCGACGACCGTCAACTGGGCCGCGGCGCCGCCTCCGACCGCGGACGGAACGATTCATGGCGCGATCAACGTCGTCGGCGGCTGGTACGTCGGAATCAGCAACGACTCCCCTAACAAGGAGAAGGCTTGGAAGTTCCTCGAATACTTGTACAGCCTCGACCTGCAGAAGGAATATTACGAGAACGGCTACGGCGTCTCGCTGATTCCGGATGTCATTGAAGCGGCTTCCTCCCCTTCAACCCCCGGCATCGAAGGCTTCCTGCCGACGAAGTACGACGCCCTCTACCCGGACACCCCGCTTACCGCGACGGAGGCCGCTCTCGAAGGCACGAAGTACGGCGACGTCCTTACCAAGTATGTCGTTGTGGGCGGGGACCTCGACAAGCTGATCGAGGACCTGAATACCCGCTACAACGCGGCGCTCGCCAAAGCCCGCGCGGACGGCACCACGAAGATCGAGGCCGACCCAGACTTCGACGCCTCCAAGCTTCAGGGCGCTCTCGCTCAATAATCGCCGATTCCCTTTTATCGCAACGTTATTTATCGCGCGCCGAGATTCTTCGGCGCCCTTTTTTGCCCTCTATGACCGACAACGAACGAGGAGGACCCCCGTCATGATTCTTCATAACAACGATATCCCCAGCCGCAAGGTGGACGACTACGCATCCCGCAAAATCCTCGGTACCGGAGGCAGCCTGATGATGGTGGAAGTCCGCTTCAAGAAGGGCGGCATCGGCGAAGTTCACTTCCACGAGGCGCATGAACAGACCAGCTACATCGTCAAAGGCAAATTCGAGGTATCCGTGGACGGCGTCAAGTCGATCCTGAGCGCCGGAGACAGCTTCTACGCGGGGCTCCGAGTCCCCCATGGCGTCGTGGCTTTGGAGGATTCGATCATTCTGGACGTGTTCACGCCGCTGCGCCAAGACTTCCTGGAAGCCGAGGTGGGCGAATGAATCCGTTCTTCCTGACGCACGAGGAACTGCGAGAAGCCGCCAAAGTGTTCGCCGAAGCCTATCCCGACCAAGCGAAGAAAGCCGTCGAGGTCGCCGAGCATGCGGGCCGCAACGAATTCCGCCTTCCCTTCACGATGGCGATGCACCGCTGGGTCGACATGGGGGCGCCGATCGACTGGCTGTACAACCCGACGCAGGATCTCGAATACACCTGGATTCTGAACCGCCACTGGCACATGGAGGATCTGGGCAAGGCTTACCTGCTCACGGGACGCGAAGATTACGTCCATACGTTCGTCCGGCACTTCGAGGAGTGGCTCGCGCAGAACTCCCCTCCCGCGGAAGTCTCTTATGAGGAAGCGACGTACTTCCAGCGACCGGGCCCATGGCGTTTGCTCGAGACCGGCCTTCGCGTGCAGTCGTGGATCTGGACGTACCGCATGGTCGAATCGAGCCCCCGGCTGTCCGAATCGTTTCGCGAACGCTTCTTCTCCGCCCTCGCCGAGCACGCGGATTACCTGGTCCGGTACCTGGGAAGCGCCGAGATCAACCACGCGATCATGCACATGCAAGGGCTGTTCATGATCGGCGTCTTCCACGCCGGCCATCCGCGTTCGCCTCTATGGCGCCAGCTCGCCTCCGAGCGGCTGGAGCTGTGCATGCTGCGCCAGGTCGGGGACGAAGGCGTACAGAGCGAGCTGACGACGCATTACCATAACGGCAGCATCGGCATGTTCGGAACGCCTTATCTGCTCGCCCTGAAGACCGGCTTCGAGTTCCCCGAGTGGTATGGCCGCAAGCTCGCCCGGATGGGGGCGTTCACCGAAGCCGCCATCCGTCCCGACGGACAGGCGACGCCGATCGGCGATTCGGATTGGGTCAGCCACGGCCGGAAGCCGCTCGGCCTTCTCGGAGCGATTCTCGGGGACGAAGGCTTGCTTGCGGCCGGAGAGGTCAGCGAGGAGCTGCTGTGGCACTTCGGGGCGGACGTCTATCGCCGGATGCGGGATAGCCAATCCGCCTTCTCCCCTTCCGCGGAGAGCTGCGCCTTCGAGCAAACGGGCTACTACTTCGTCAAGAGCGAAGGCCAGCATCTGTTCTTCGACGCGGCCGGGATGGGAGGCGCCCACGGCCATGCCGACGCTCTTAGCCTGGAATGGATGTGGAACGGCCAGCTTATCTTCGCCGATCCTGGAAGGTACACGTACGAGGAAGGGGAATGGCGGCGTTATTTCAAAAGCACCCGGGCGCACAACACCGTAACGGTAGACGGAGAAGACCAGACCCCGTATGTCGCGACGCAGCGCTGGGGCGAGCCCGTCGCGGAATGCGAGACGCTGCGCTGGATCGACAACCCGAGCTTCGCTTTCCTCGAAGCGACCCACGATGGATACCTCCGGCTGGACCGTCCCGTCCTGCACCGGAGATGGACGCTCGTCGGCAAGGAAGCCGGCGTCCTCGTCATCGTGGACTGGCTGGAAGGCGACGGCGAGCGGACGATCGAGCAGCGGTTCCAGCTGCATCCGGACGCCTCCGTCGAGCTTGGCGGCTCGGAAGGCGTTGCAAGCAATGGCACCGCGTCGCCTTGGGCCAGAATCGTCTATCCGTCGACGGGAGTTCTTGTCGATATGCATTGGGCGACGGCCGGCGGCGGTGTTCGTACCGGTACTGGCTTCGGCAATGACGCCGGGCCCGGCTCCGGCTTCGTCGCCTCCGAAGAAGACGGCTGGATTTCGCGCCTCTACGGCGAGAAGGAGCCTAATAAGGTCCTCTCGATGGGCGGGTCCGTCGACGGAACGGCAGGCATCGCCTGCGTCGTTCTGCCGCAGCTCGCGGCCGACGGTTCCCCGATTGCCCGGCTGGAGGAGCTGTCCATCGACGCGGAGAGCCAATCGGCCTCTGTCATCTATTCGGCGGCCGGGCGGAAGATCCGCATTTCGATCGACCGGAACGACGTGAAGTGGGCGGTTGAGGAGTAACAGGAATAGGGCCCTCTCCCATTGTCATGTTAGATGACCTTGGGCGAGGGCCCTTTTATTTGGTGAACCTCCTATCGCTCGCAGCTTCGCTTATTAGCAAATGTGGTGCACCCAGTGCACCTCTTTCGCTCGCAATCTCGCTTTCCGCCAATGTGGTGCACCCAGTGCACCTCTTTCGCTCGCGGTCTCGATATTCCGCCAATGTGGTGCACCCAGTGCACCTCTTTCGCTCGTTTCGCTCGCAATCTCACTTTTCCGCCAATGTGGCGCACCTAGTACCCCAATCAGGGATAAGGTTGGTTGATGCGCCTTAATCCTCCAAGTCCGCAGTGCCGGACCGGTGCTTCGGCTTCCTCCCGTACTCCTTATCGCGAGCTCCGCCGTGTTTCTTATGCCGCGCGGCGGCGGACTGCTCCTTGCGCGCCAGGCGGGCTAGCTCGCGCTCCGTCTTCCGATAGTTCGCGTACCTTGTCGCTTCCAGCTCGCCCTCCTCGATAGCGGCGCGAACGGCGCAGCCGCTCTCCGACTCATGCCGGCAGTCGCCGAACTTGCATTGCGAAGCCAACGCTTCGATGTCCGCGAACGTCATCTGCCAGCCTCCCTGCGAATCCCACAGCTGCAGCTCCCTCATGCCGGGCGTATCGAGCCATATCGCGCCTCCCGGCAGCAGGAACAACTCGCGATGGGTCGTCGTATGGCGGCCTCGAGCGTCGTCCTCGCGGATTCGTTGAACCGCTTGAAGATCGTCGCCTGCCAGCCAATTCAGCAGCGTCGATTTGCCGACGCCCGAAGACCCGACGGCCGCAACGGTCCTCCCCGGCTCCAAATACGGCTCCAACTGCTCTCTGCCCCGTTCCTGCATCGCGCTGACGGCGAAGACGGGGACGCCGGAAGCGATCTGCTCCGCTTCGGCGATAAACGCGGCCGGATCGTCGCACAGATCGGATTTGGTGAGCAGCACGACCGGAAGGCTTCCGCTTTCCCTCACCGCGATCAAGTACCGCTCCAAGCGCCGCGGGTTCCAATCCTGATTGAGCGAATTAACGATAAACACGTAGTCGAGGTTCGCTCCGATGATTTGCTCGTCCATCGTGTTCCCCGCGGACTTGCGGATCATGGCCGATCGGCGCGGAAGAACGGCGTGGATGACGGCGCGGCGTTCGCCTTCGAGCAGTTCGGCCGCGACCCAGTCTCCCGCCGCGGGAAAATCGCCCCGCGAACTCGCTTCGTATTCGAATTTTCCCGATACCTCCGCGTACCTCTCTCCGTCTTCGGCGACGATCTGATACAGCTGAGATAACGGAGCCGTTACTCGAGCCGGTTCCAGGCGCTTGTTAACGAAGCTGGAAGCAGCGAGTGCGTCGAAGCTTGCTTGCCAAGACTCGTTCCAGCCCCATTCGATTAATTTCACGTACTTCGATATTGGATTCATTCGATTGCTCCTTTATTGTCCTGATTAATGTTGCGATTAAACGCAAAAAAACCGCAGGATCCCCCTGCGGCAAATACAAAAAACCGCGAGAAACCTGTGCGGTCCCTCGCGGTCCTAAAATAAACCAACCTGGAACGGTTAGCTTACATTCATCCCGTAGAGACCGATGCATATGCTGCTGTGAATCCCGTGACGTTCATGATCGATTGGCGCATACGACATCAGCCTCCTTGTTAAATAGTTGAAATTAGTATAATTCTCCCTATCCGCGTCCGTCAAGCTTATCGAGCAAAATAAAAAAGACTTACCCGGATCACTTCCCGGATAAGCCTGACTTGCGATTGACGATCAGCTTGTAGCCGACCCCGCGAATCGACTCGATCTGAACGGTCTGCTGATTGAGCTCCAGCTTCTTGCGCAGAGAGCTGACGTGAACGTCCACGGTCCGCTGGCCGCCGATATAATCGAAGCCCCAGACCACGTTCATCAGGTCGTCGCGCGTGATGACGATCCCCGGCCGCTCCGCCAGATAGAGCAGAACCTCGAATTCCTTAGGCCGAAGAGAGATCCATTGGCCGTTAAGGTGGACCTCGTATTTATCCGGGAAGATTTGCAGATCTCCCAGCGTAAGCACCTTTTCCCCTCCCGGCGCGCGGGCCGTTTCCGTATCGCCCTCGTTGCGCGTGCGCCTGAGAACCGCCGACGTTCGCGCGAGCAGCTCCGCCACGCCGAAAGGCTTCGTGATATAATCGTCCGCGCCGAGCTTCAGCCCTTGAACGACTTCCTCTTCCGCATTGCGTGCGGTCAGAATAATGACCGGCGTCTTGACCCCGTTCTGTCTCAGCTTCTGAAGCACCTCGAAGCCGTTCATCCCCGGAAGCATCAGATCCAGGAAGATGATCGCATAATCTTCGTGAATCGCATTATGCAGCCCTTCCGCCCCGTTGCCGACGACTTCCGTTTCATAGCCCTCGAGGGAGAGATTATAAGTAACGAGTCGAGCGATCGTCGGCTCATCTTCAATGATTAGCACTTTGTCCGACATGGGTACCTCCGGTCCGGCAGGAAAGCCGTATTGTGCTCATGCTCTCTTTGCCAATATATCATGCCACTGTTAATCTTAAGTTAACGATTTGTTATCGGAACGTAAAATAGCGGCGATGATGACAATCAAGGCTGCAAGAGCGGAAGCTCCAAAATAAATTGCGAGCCGACTCCGACCGTACTCTCCACGCGAATGGTGCCATGGTGCAGCTCCGCCAAGTGCTTCACGATCGACAGCCCCAGCCCCGTCCCGCCCGAGCTTCGGGATCGGGCCTTGTCCACCCGATAGAAGCGCTCGAAGATGCGGGGCAGGTCCTTCCTCGGAATGCCGATTCCGGTATCGGACACCGTGATGCGCACCCGATCCTCCAGCCCCTCCTTATCCGTCCCGGGAACGAACTCGGCCTTCACCTTAACCTTGCCCCCTTCGGGGGTGTAGTTGATTCCGTTCTGCAGCAGATTGAGCAGAATCTGCCCCAGACGATCCTCGTCGGCTTCGATGAACAGCTCTTCTTCCGCCTGAAGCTCCAGCTCGATGTTCTTTTTGGTCGCTTCCGTCGACATGAATTCCGTAATCCGCTCGAGGAAGGCGTAAAGATCGACGGGAGAGAACTGGAGCGGCGAACGTCTCGACTCGATTTTGGACAGTTCCAGGATATCTCCGATCAACCGATTAAGCCGATCGCTCTCGTCGTGAATGATCGTCAGGAACGATTGAGCCGTCTCCCTGTCGTCCATCGCCCCGTTCAGAAGCGTCTCCGCGAAGCCTTTGACGGCCGCGACCGGCGTTTTCAGCTCATGGGACACGTTGGCGACGAACTCGCTGCGCATTTTCTCCAACCGCCGAATAGCGGTGACGTCCTGCATAACGAGCAGCAAGCCCGGCTCTTCTTCCTCGCTCATGCTCATCGGAATCGCGCTCAGCTCCAGCAGCTTCTCCTCCGGATAATAGACAGTAAGCTCCTCGTGAATCGGTTCGTGAACCTGGAGCGCTTCGCGAATGAGCTGGACGAGCTCGTACTGCTGCCTGATCTCGCTGTAGCTGCGCCCCGTTCTCTCGGCTGCCGTGCTGCCGAGCAGCCCTTCCGCCCCGCGATTGTACAGCCGGATACGCCCGTCCGCTCCGATCATGATGACTCCGCTCGTCATGTTATCGAGAACGGACTGCAGCCGAACCTCGTTCAACCGAATTTCGTTCACCTGCTGCTGAAGGCTTCCCGCCATCGCATTCAGCGCGCGGGCCAGCTCGCTGACCTCGTCCTTGCCGCTGTCCGGAATCCGGAGCTTATAGTCCATGTCCGCCATTCGCTTCGCCGCCGCCGTCATCTTCTCCAGCGGACGCGTTACGCTGAGCGCGATCCGGTAGCTTACCGCAGTCGCCAACAGGAAGAGAATCAGCAAACCGGACACGAGAGCAATCCACATGTTGCCGAGGCTTCTCTCTACGTCGTTCAGACTGACGGCCAGCCGAACGATGCCTTGCGGCTCGCCTTGGGCGGGCACCTTCATCGCGACATAGAGCATGTTCTGATCGAGCGTCGGGCTCTTGCGAACGCTGCTTCCGATGCCGTTCGCCAGCGCTTCCTCCACTTCCTCGCGATTGGCGTGGTTCTCCATCGTAACCGGATCGTGGTCCGAGTCCCCGAGAACGACTCCGTCGGGCCGAATAAACGTCGCGCGCATGTCGGCGATGTCCTTGAAGTGCCGCGCGGCCTCCTGCAAGAAAGCGGTCTGCCGCTCCTCGGACTGGCCCTCCGGCCAAGGCACCGCTTCGTTCAGCACGCGTATCTCCGACAGCATATGGTCTTTAAGAGAGCCGAGATGGTTTTTCTTATAGGAGGTACTCATCAGGATCCCCGCGGCCAGCACGGTCAATCCGATGAGCAGCATAAACAGCGCCGTCAGCTTAAACCGGAATTTGTGCATGTTCGAATGTGCTCCTCGGCCCCGCAAGCGGATGGACTTGGGATAACGGCAATTTTATTAGGCGAAAACGGGATCCTTAAATTGGGCGAGCTTCTCCTTCGAGTCGCGCTCGACTTCGGCGTGCAGGCTGTTGCCGTGGGAATCCATCGTGACGACGGCGGCGAAGCCTTCGACTTGAAGGTGCCACATCGCTTCCGGAATGCCGAATTCCAGCAGGTCGACGCCATTGACCTTCTTAACGCATTCCGCGTAATACTGGGCGGCTCCGCCGACGGCGTTCAGATAGACGCCTCCGTGCTCCTGGAGCGCCTTGAGCGTCTTCGGCCCCATGCCGCCCTTGCCGATGACGGCGCGAATGCCGAACTTCTTCATGATGTCGCCTTGGTACGGCTCCTCGCGGATGCTCGTCGTCGGGCCGAACGCCTTCACGTGCCAGCCTTCGTCGTCCTTTAGCATAACCGGACCGCAGTGGTAAATAACCCCGCCGTTCAGATCGATCGGAGCGTCGTGATCCATCAGGTGCTTATGCAGCGCGTCGCGTCCCGTATGCATCTCGCCGTTCAGGATAACGACATCGCCCACGCGCAGCGAACGGATCTGCTCTTCGGTCACCGGAGCGGTCAGCACGACCTCGCGGCGCCCTTCGCCGATCGCCTTCTCCGCTTCGACCTCCGCTTTCTCCTCGAAAGCGTTCATCGGATGGTTGGAGCCGCTCTCGTAGATCCATTCCTTGATCTCATGCGAGCTGCCGTCCAGCAGAACGCCTTGGCGACGGTAAGCCCAGCAGTTGTAAGCTACCGAGACGAAGAAGCTTGCCGGCAGACGGTTCATGACTCCGACCTTGCAGCCGAGCAGCGTGACGTTGCCGCCGAAGCCCATCGTGCCGATGCCGAGCTTGTTCGCGTTCTCGAGCACGTACTCTTCCAGCTTAGCCAATTCCGGAATCGGGTTTACGTCCTCGATATGACGGAACAGCTGCTGCTTCGCCAGTTCGTAGCCGCTCGTGCGGTCGCCTCCGATGCCGACGCCGATGAAGCCCGCGCTGCAGCCCTGGCCTTGCGCTTGGTAAACCGCGTGCATGATGCACTTGCGAATGCCGTCCAGGTCGCGTCCGGCTTTGCCCAATCCTTCGATTTCCGTCGGGAGGCTGTATTGGATGTTCTTGTTCTCGCAGCCGCCGCCCTTCAGGATCAGGCGCACGTCGACCTCGTCCTTCTCCCATTGCTCGAAGTGGATGACGGGCGTGCCCGGTCCCAGGTTGTCCCCGGTATTCGCTCCGGTGAGCGAATCGACGGAGTTCGTGCGCAGCTTGCCGTCCTTCGTCGCGCGCGCGACGGCGTTGCGAATCTCTTTTTTCATGACGATTTGGTTGGCGCCGACAGGCGTATGAACGATAAAAGTAGGCATCCCCGTATCCTGGCAGATCGGAGACACGTTGCATTCGGCCATCTCGATATTTTGAACGATGGTAGACAAGGACAAGCCCGCGCGCGTAGCGCTGTCTTCGGCCGCTTTGGCCGCGGCTATCGTTCTGCGCACATCGGCAGGAAGATTGGTAGACGTCTCGACGACAAGCTTGTAAATACTTTCTTCAAATGCGGACATAATTGCGGGATTCTCCTCTCGTTTCGCTTTTCCTCAACCTCTCTATCATAGCACATGCTTTTCCAATCATCGATTCATAAAGGAATCGAAATCCTTCACGGAATGAGAACAATTCGCCACAAAACCATTCCAATTGAGAATCGTTCGCAATATCGTCTTGGAGGTATGATATAATCTCTTATTATTTCCTATCGATGGTGGATGAGAAGGGAGCTCCCATGTCCAATCCGTTTCTAGCTTATTTATATCGCCTGCAAAATATCGAACGATGGAGCCTCATGCGCAAAACGTACGGAGAGAACGTCGCGGAGCACTCCTTCCATACGGCTCTGATCGCCCATTTGCTCGGCAGCATTTCCCGGCATGTTTTCGGCAAAGACATCGATCCGGACCAAGCGGCTTCCTATGCCTTGTTCCATGATGCCACGGAAGTGTTTACGGGAGATATTCCGACGCCGGTCAAGCATCATAATCCGGATATTCTCTCGAATTTCCGGCAGATCGAAGCGCTGGCGGCCGACCGTCTTCTGGCCACCGTCCCGGAGGAGCTTCAGGAGGCGTATCGCCCGCTGCTCCACCGCGGATCCGAATCGCCGGAGCTCGCGAAGCTGGTCAAAGCGGCCGACGTGCTCGACGCCTACCTCAAGTGCGTCAGCGAGATGTCCGCAGGCAACCGCGAATTCGCGACCGCCCGCCGCCAGATGGAGGAGAGGCTTCGCGGCATGAATCTGCCCGAGGTCGACTGGTTCCTCGACCGCCTGACCGCAAGCTTCGAGAGAACGGTCGACGAGCTCGCGGAGGAAGAAGCGTAATCCGACACGCGCAACGCGCCCCGAGCGGACTCCATCCGGAGCCTGCTCGGGGCGCGTTAGGTACGGGATAAGTTGAGGCGACGCTTACGCGTACCAAGGATCCTGCATGAGCCAGATAATGACGAGGAACAGAACGAACGCGATCGCGCTGAACGTCTGAACCTTCGACACGTTGGCGGAAGCATCCTGATTGCCTGCGGCTGCCGCGCGGATCCGCTTAAGCGGGCCTTGAACCATTCCGGCCATGGCGCCGATCGCGACGAAAATAACGATAACGACGACCATCCAAGCTACCGTGTAATCGGCTTTGGAGATCAGGTAACCGCCCGTAAGAAGCTGAAGCACGAGCGAGAATTGGCCGATGCGGCCTGCCCCTAGAAGACCGCTTGCAAGGCCCTCTTGGGCCGGCGTCGACAGCTGTTTGAACTTCCCGACGAGGAAAGGCAGAATCGCGTAGATTCCCATTCCGACGGCGCCGACGACATGTAGAAACAACATTACCGTATTCATTGTCACAAGTCCCCTTTGGCAAAAAAGTACAAAGACATACCATGTCCAGTATACACAATTCGCCGGACAAACAAAACAAAACCTTCCATCCTTTAAGCTGGGTCTTGAACAATCGGTGACAATTGAAGAAAAAGCCCTCTCTTCAAGGCGTTCCCCGCCTTAATGAGAGGGCTTTGCGCAGGACACGGTTCCTTACGCGTTCTCGACGATCTTGATGACGCCGCGAACGGAATCCGCGGACTTGTCGAGCGCGGCTTTCTCCTCGGGCGTCAGCTCGAGCTCGATGATCTTCTCGATGCCGTCGCCTCCGAGAATGGCCAAGACGCCGATGAACAGATTTTGATAGCCGTACTCGCCTTCCAGCAGCGCGATAACCGGAAGGATGCGCTTCTTATCCTTCAGGATCGCTTCGGTCATCTGAACGAGCGAAGCCGCCGGGGCGTAATACGCGCTGCCGTTGCCGAGAAGGCTGACGATCTCGCCTCCGCCGACGCGGGTTCGCGCCACGATCGAGTCGATCTGCTCCTTCGGAAGCAGCTTTTCGACGGGGATGCCGCCGATGGTCGTATAGCGAACGAGCGGAACCATGTCGTCGCCGTGGCCGCCGAGCACGACGCCGCGAACGTCTTCTACCGATACGTTCAGCGCTTGCGCCAAGAACGTATTGTAGCGGGCCGTATCGAGAACGCCGGATTGGCCGATGATTCGGTTCTTCGGGAAGCCGAGCGTCTTGTTCGCCACGTAGGTCATGGCGTCGACCGGGTTCGACAGGATGATGACGTAAGCGTTCGGACTCGTCGCCTTCACGTTCTCGCATACCGACTTCACGATGCCGGCGTTCGTGTTCACGAGGTCGTCGCGGCTCATGCCCGGCTTGCGGGCGATCCCGGCCGTAATGATCACGATGTCGGAATCGGCGGAATCGGCGTAGTCGGCCGTCCCGACGATGCGGGCGTCAACGCCTTGCACCGGAGTCGATTCGAGCATGTCCAAAGCCTTGCCCTTCGTCGGGTTCTCCATCTGGGGAATGTCGAGCAGAACGACGTCCCCCAGCTCCTTCTGCGCCAGCATGAGCGCCGTCGTCGCCCCCGTAAACCCCGCCCCGACTACCGTAATCTTCGCTCGCTTTATCGCCATTCGTTAATTCCCTCCTGTTCGGGTATGCAAGCAACTCCAATAAAAATAAACTCCCTCTTCCATTCCCATTATTCCCCGCACCTCTGTCACTCAGACGTTATTCGTCGGGTGTCCAGAGGGCGGAGCCCTCGGAGTCCCCCTTGGAAGGGGGATTTAGGGGGTCGCGGAATAGTGGGTTGATTGCTGGAAATAGGGAGTTTAACAGGGATTCGTAAGGGCCAGCCCTTACATGTTCTTAATGATTTCGTCCGCGAACTCGGAGCACTTGACTTCGGTTGCGCCTTCCATCAGGCGAGCGAAGTCGTAAGTAACAACCTTGCTGTTGATGGAATCTTCAAGACCCTTGTAGATAAGGTCAGCCGCTTCTTGCCAGCCGAGGTGCTCGAAGAGCATAACGCCGGACAGGATAACGGAACCTGGGTTTACAACGTCCTTGTCGGCGTATTTAGGAGCCGTGCCGTGAGTCGCTTCGAAGATAGCGTGGCCCGTCAGGTAGTTGATGTTCGCTCCCGGCGCGATGCCGATGCCGCCTACTTGCGCAGCCAGAGCGTCGGACAGGTAGTCGCCGTTCAGGTTCAACGTTGCGATAACGTCGAAGTCGGTCGGACGAGTCAGGACTTGTTGCAGAGCGATGTCGGCGATAGCGTCCTTAACGAGGATCTTGCCTTCGGCAAGAGCAGCCTTCTGAGCCGCGTTAGCCGCTTCTTCGCCTTGCTCGGCTTTGATCTTGTCGTATTGGCCCCACGTGAAGGTTTGGCCGGCAAACTCGGTCTCTGCTACTTCATAGCCCCAGTTCTTGAACGCGCCTTCCGTGAACTTCATGATGTTGCCCTTGTGCACGAGGGTAACGGATTTGCGCTTGTGCTTGATCGCGTATTCGATCGCGGCGCGAACGAGACGCTTCGAGCCGTCGGAGGATACCGGCTTGATGCCGATGCCGGACGTCTCCGGGAAGCGGATCTTCTTAACGCCCATTTCCTTCTGCAGGAATTCGATAACCTTCTTGGCGTCAGCCGTCTCCGCTTGGTATTCGATACCTGCATAGATGTCCTCGGTATTCTCGCGGAAGATGACCATGTCGACCAGCTCCGGACGCTTAACCGGGGAAGGCACGCCGTTGAAGTAACGAACCGGACGCAAGCAGACGTACAGGTCGAGCTCTTGGCGAAGAGCAACGTTCAGGGAGCGAATGCCGCCGCCGATCGGAGTCGTCAGAGGTCCCTTGATCGCGATGATGTATTCGCGGATTGCCGTCAGCGTATCGGCCGGCAGCCACTCGCCGTAAGTATTGAATGCCTTCTCGCCGGCGAACACTTCGTACCAAGCGATTTTTTTCTCGCCCTTATATGCCTTCTCTACGGCTGCATCCAGAACGCGTTGGGAAGCGCGCCAGATGTCGCGGCCCGTTCCGTCGCCTTCGATGAACGGGATGATCGGATTGTTAGGGACGTTCAGAACGCCGTTCTGAACCGTAATAGCTTCGCCGGAAACCGGCGGCGCGAATTTCTCGAGTTGTGCCATGAATGTTTCTCCTCCTAAATATCGAATAAGTGTATTTTACCGCAAAAACCGGCGCTCGTCCTCTCCCGCTAACGAAGCGGACAGGAAGACGAGCCGCCGGAGATGGAACCGACTCGTTCTTAAGCGCGATCGGCTACGGCCACGTAGTGTTGGCCGACGGGACCGACGTATTCGGCGCGAGGACGGATCAGACGGTTGTCCTCGTATTGCTCGAGGATGTGCGCCGTCCAGCCGGATACGCGGCTGATCGCGAAGATCGGGGTGAACAAGTCGCGCGGAATCCCCAACATGGTGTAGCAGGAAGCGGAGTAGAAGTCGACGTTCGGCTTCAAGCCCTTCTGTCCGACGACCATGTCCTCGATCTTGACGGACATCTCGTACAGTCTCATGTCGCCTTTCAGTTCGCCGAGCGACTTGGACATCGCTTGAAGATGCTTCGCGCGAGGGTCGCCGTTCTTGTAGACGCGATGGCCGAAGCCCATGATCTTCTCTTTCTTGTCGAGCTTGGCTTGAACGTACGGCTCTACGTTCTCGAGCGTGCCGATCTCGTCCAGCATGACCATAACCGCTTCGTTGGCGCCGCCGTGCAGAGGACCCTTCAGGGCTCCGATTGCGGACGTAACGCCGGAGTAGATGTCCGACAGGGTGCCGACCGTTACGCGGGCGGCGAAGGTGGATGCGTTCAGCTCGTGGTCGGCATGCAGAACAAGAGCCTTGTCCAATGCTTCTACCGCTACGGCTGCAGGCTCTTCGCCCGTCAGCATGTACAGGAAGTTGTAAGCGACGCTTACGCCTTTCTTAGGAGCAACCGGTTCCTTGCCTTCGCGGATGCGGGCGAATGCCGCGACGACCGTCGGAAGCTGGGCTTGGAGCCGGATCGCCTTGCGGACGTTCGCTTCGCGGCTCATGTCTTGCGCTTCCGCGTCATACAGCGCGAGGCTGGAGATCGCCGTGCGGAGAGCTGCCATCGAGTTGCTTCCGGAAGGATACAGACGAAGGCCTGCGATAACCGCTTCCGGTACCGCTGCGTATTCATCCAGTTGAGCCTTCAATCCGTCGAGCTCGGATTGATTCGGCAGCTTGCCATGCCAGAGCAGGTAAGCTACTTCCTCGAAGGACGCCTTCTCTGCCAGTTCATCAATGTTATAGCCGCGATACGTGAGCACTCCGTCGATAATGGAGCTGATCGAAGATGTCGCAGCTACGATGCCTTCCAGGCCTTTCGTTGCTGTCATGGATATCTCTCCTTTGTTCGTAAAAGTAAAGAAATCACCCGGAAATAGCGTAAAACCGCTAGAATGATCCCATTTTCCCGAAATCGTCGATATTGCGACCTCATTCGGCCTATTATTAGCTGAAATCGAGAATTGTTACGAAATTAAGTCATAGTTAATGATAAACGATTTGAAACTCGATTGGAACAAAACGGGACATAAAAATGCTTTATCGATGGTATAAAGGTTCTTTTGTCAGGCCGTGCGGAATGATAGAATAGTTCCTAACCGGAGGTGCCTCGATTTGAACATAGACCAAATTACCGGAATGATCGATATCGGCTCGAACACCGTTCGACTTGCCGTTTATCAGGTGACCGCGAACGGCGCGTTCCGCGTCATCGACCAGGGCCGCTGGCCCGCCAGGCTCAGCCAGAAGCTGACTCAGGACGGGGAGCTTCCGCAGGATGCGATCCGCGAGCTCGCCGAGGTGCTCCTTCACTTCAAACGCATCTGCCATATGCATCAAGCGACGAGAATCAAAGCCGTGGCTACGGCGGCCATTCGCCAAGCGACGAACCGCGAGCAAGCGCTGGAGCAGCTGTCTTCCTTGACCGGCCTCTCCATCGAGCTCCTCTCCGGCGAGGACGAAGCGCGATACGGCAGCGTCGCCATGCTGCGCACGATGGACGTCGAGGACGGCTTCGTCGTGGATATCGGCGGCGGAAGCACCGAGATTACCCTGCTGCGGAAGCGCGAGATCGTCGCTTCGATATCGTTCCCCTTCGGGTGCGTAAATACGGCCAGACGTTACGGCTTGAAGGACGACGCCGTCCCTTCGGCCGCCATGGAGCAGATAACCGCCGATCTGGCGGCTCAGCTTCGCGCGGAGCCCTGGATTCGTTCCCATGCCGGACTCCCCTTGATCGGATTGGGGGGTACGATTCGCTCCTTTGCCAAGATTGCCCAAAGAAGCGTCGATTATCCCATCTCGAACCTTCACGGCTACGAATTCCCGCCGAACGCGCTCTCCGACACGCTTCAGGCTCTGGCGCCGCTTAACGTCGAGAGGAGACGCAAGATCCCCGGCTTGTCCAAGGACAGGGCGGACGTCATCATCCCGGGCCTGCTGATCCTTCAGGCCGTATTCCAAGCTTGCCAGGCCTCTCGCCTGATCGTCTGCGGCGCAGGCCTTAGGGACGGAATCTTCTTCGAAACCTGTCTTCCTTCGGAGGAAGTGCGCCTTGCTTCGCGCCAAGTTCTGGAAGACAGCATACGCAATTTAACCGCATTATATCCAACCGTTCCGCAAGTTCATCTGGATCAAGTGAATCGGCTTGCCCTGAGGCTGTACGACAGCCTTGCCCCGGATGCGGGACTTCCGCCCTCCTGCCGGCCGCTCCTCGATTCCGCCTCCCGGCTATTCAGGATCGGATCGATCATCGACGTGGGAGACAATGCCGACCACACCTTCTATATCCTGATGCATGCCCATTGGAACGGGCTGGGGCACCGGGAGATGCTGCTGACCGCCGCAATCGCCTCGTTCAAGGGCACCGGAGCCATGAGAAACAAGCTGGCGCCCTACCGTTCTCTCCTGACGGACGGCGATTTCGAACGCATCGGGAAGCTTGGCATGCTGCTCCAGCTTGCCGCGGCGCTCGACCGGAGCGAGTCCCAAGGCATCGCCGAACTCGAGATTGCCATTCACAAAGGCAAGCAGCTCGTGTTAAGCGCTGCCGCCAATCATCCTCTTCAAGTCGAACGAATGGAAGTCGAGACGCTCGCGAAGGATTTCAAGAAGAGCTGGGGGCTAACCCCGGTCGTCCAAATCGCGAAGTTCGTCTAGACAAGCGTCGCTCCCCTATTAAAAAAAGATAAGGTGCTTCTCCTGCACCTTATCTTTAGTAAACCATTCTTCTTCTCACTTGCACGTTAAAGCCGTATTTCCTCTTGAGAGCCCCCATCGACCGACGGTTCAGAAGCTCGTAAATGTCTCTTAGCCTCTGCGTCTTCGGGCGAATCGTCTCCTGCACCTTGCCGTCCACAATGACGTCGAATTCGACCACAACGTTCCCTCCCATCTCCCTGGCTGTTGATTTCATTGTAGGAAGTTACTATTAGCCAGAGATTAGGTAAAAGTCAACTTTTTGTGAAAACGATCGGATTCGCGCCGGAAAAGCAAACTTCGTTTAAAGCTGTTCCATCGAGGCGATGGCGACCGTCTTCCACAGCGGAATGTCGGCGGCGCCGAATTGGCTTCGGAGCGGCTGTTCGGCGCCGGCGACTCGGGAGTAGTTGCCGCTGGGCTCCAGCTCCCTGGCCTTCACGTTATCCAACAGGTTCATCTGCAGCAGGTTCAGCAGCATCTGCCGGATGGACGGATCGTAGACCGGGCAGAGCAGTTCCACTCGCCTGCTCAGGTTGCGCGTCATCCAATCCGCGCTCGAGATGTAGACCTCTTCTTCCCCGCCTCCCGATACGGCAAGTATCCGGGAATGCTCCAGGAAGCGATCGACGATGCTGATGACCCTGACATTCTCGCTAAGCCCGGGAACGCCCGGACGAAGGCAGCAAACCCCTCGCACGATCAGATGGATCGAGACGCCCGCTTGCGAAGCCTCGTATAGCTTGTCGATCATCGACTGGTTGGACAGCGAGTTCAGCTTCGCGACGATGCGCGCGGGCTTGCCCGCCTTCGCGAACTCGATCTCCCGGTCGATAAGATCGAACAGCTTCGGCTTGAGCCCGGCCGGAGCGACCGCGAAGGCCCGCCAATCATGCGGCGTGGAGTAGCCCGTCATTTCGTTGAACAGGGCGGAAGCGTCCGTGCCGATATCGGGGTGGCAAGTAAACAGGCCGGCGTCCGTATATACCTTCGCGGTATTCTCGTTGTAATTCCCCGTTCCCACATGGACGTACCTCCGCAGAGAACCTTCTTCTCGGCGTACGACCAGCGTAATTTTCGCATGCGTTTTAAGACCGACCAAGCCGTAGACGACATGACAGCCCGCCTTCTCCAGCTGCCTCGCCCACGCGATGTTGCGCTCCTCGTCGAACCGGGCTTTCAGCTCCACGACGACCGTTACCTGCTTCCCGGATTCCGCCGCCTGGGCCAGAGCCTTTACGAGCAACGAGTTCACGTTGACCCGGTAGAGAGTCATCTTGATCGCCAGCACGTCGGGATCGACGGCCGCCTCGTAAATAAAATCGTTTACCGCTTCGAACGATTCGTAAGGGTGGTACACCAGCACGTCGCGCTCGCGGATGACCGACATCATCTGCTCCGTCTCCTCGAATTCCACCGGGTAAACCGGATCGAGCGGCGGGTACCGCAAATGCTCCGAATTCGGAAGCGAGGAGGCGAACTTCGAGAGGAACGTCAAATCGAGAGAGCCCTCGATCTCGAAAATATCGTCCTCCGTCACCTCCAGCTCATCCTTCAGCAGCTCCAGCGCGTCCCCGTGCATTCCCGTCTCGACCTCGAGGCGCACCGGGAACCCTCTCCTGCGGCGGCGCAGCTCCTTCTCGATCTCTTGCAGCAGGTCCTCCGCCCCTTCTTCGTTGATCGCAAGATCGGAGTTGCGGGTAACCCGGAACGCGTGAACGCCTTCGATCTCGTAACCGCTGAATAGCTGGCCGATATGTACCTTGATCAGGTCCTCCAGCAGCAAGAAAGTCATCTTGCGGGAATTGCGTCGCCCGGGCACTTCCACGGCGCGCGACAGGATCGACGGAACCTGGACGATGGCGCTGAACGTCTGGCCCTTAAGCTTCTCATCCGCAGGGTCCGCCTTAAGCACGACCGCCAGATAAAGCTCCTTGCCGTGCAAGAGCGGGAACGGCCGGCTGCTGTCGACCGCCATCGGCGTCAGCACGGGATAAACGATCTTCTGGAAGTACTCGCTCATCGCCTCCGCCTGTTCGCGGTTCAGATCCCCCCACGACAAGAGCGTCGTGCCTTCCTTCGCCAAACTGCGCATCAGCTCCCGATAAACCTTGTACTGCCTGCGCACCATCTGGCTCGTTCTCTTCATGATTCTCTTAAGCAGTCCGTGCGGCGTATATCCGGTAAAGTCGGCTTTCAGGAACCCCGCTTTCAATTGATCCTTCAAGCCGGCTACTCTCACGCTCATGAATTCGTCCAGATTGCTGGACACGATGGACAGGAATTGCATTCTCTCCAGCAAAGGAGTCGCAACGTCCTCCGCTTCTTCAAGCACTCTACGATTGAACTCGATCCAACTTAAGTCCCTATTGATGTACTTTTTGGATGCTGTCATCCGTAGTTCCCCCTAGTTTTCTCGCTATGATCCCTTGTCCCTCCATTATGCCGGATAATTGTTAACTCGGTGTAAAATCCGAATCGCCGCGGGCGGCGGAAGTCGAATTTGCTCGGCGAAATGGGAAGCAAGCCATAAGCGAAGCTTAATGCCGATCCACTACAATGAATTCATCGCGTTATGTTCCAGAAGAGGAGGCGCCCGGAGTGGATCGACGGATCGGTGGTCAATGGCTTCGCCTTCTTATCCTGCTCGTCGTTGCCGTCGGCGGAGTCTTCGTACTGGGCTGGGCTCTGCCGCTCGTCTATCCCTTCCTGCTCGGCTGGCTGCTGGCCTACGCCCTGAACCCGATCGTGAACGGCCTTCATCTGAAGCTGCATATGCCAAGGTGGCTTGCCGTCACGCTTACGCTGCTGCTGTTCACCGCATCCATGCTGACCGTCATCTCCGCGCTTGTCGTTCGGCTTGTCGGGGAGATCATGAATCTATCCGGTTCTTTGCAGCAGCTTGTCACATGGGCTGAGGACACCATCGAGAGATTCCTGGCCAGTCCCGACATTCAGCTTCTGATCGGGAGAATCAATACTTTCTATCAGGAGAACCCGAATTATCAGGAGACGATCAACAACCGGATCTCCGACACGGCCAAAGCCGTCGCCGAGGCGGGGACGAATTTGGCCGGCGCGTTTCTCAACGGGGTCGTCGACGTCCTTGCTTCCTTGCCGCAGGTCGCGACCATCGCCGTCGTCGTGCTTCTCGCCTCCTTCTTTATCGGCAAGGATTGGAGCCGGTACGCCTCGCGCATGGTCGGCTGGTTCCCGGAGAGAACCCGCAAGCGCGCCTCCGCGGTCTGGAAGGATATTCGCCAAGCGCTCTTCGGCTATGTGCGGGCTCAGTTTATCTTGATCTCGATTACGGCGATCGTCGTGTTTATCGGACTTCTGGTCATAGGCGTCAAGGATGCGTTGTCCGTCGCTCTCGTGATCGGTTTCGTCGACCTTCTCCCCTATCTCGGAGTAGGCGCCGCGATGGTGCCGTGGATCGCATATCGGTTCATCGTCGGAGATTGGGGAATGGGAGGCGCCTTATCCCTCCTATACGGAATCGTCTTGATCGCAAGGCAAGTCATCGAGCCCAAAGTGCTCGCTTCCAGCGTGGGTCTCGATCCGCTGCCCACCTTGATCGCCACGTTCGTCGGGCTGAAGCTGTTCGGGTTCCTGGGGCTTATCATCGGTCCCGTCGCCATCGTTATCCTGACTACGTGCCATAAGGCAGGCTTCTTCCGGGATATCGGGCGGTACATCCTGCACGGCAACAAGTTTCTGTAACTTATGTTTATTATACAGGACAAGCGCTCGATTCAGCTTCATCTTCGCAGGAATCCGCCAAAATCGGCTTTGCCGTTTCTCCCTTTGGCTCAGTTCCGCTCCCGAATAAGCTTTTTAACTAAACAAACCTCCGAATCTAGTCGGTTCGACTAGACCGGAGGTTTGGGCTCTGGCGTCCTGCCGGCGGGATTGCGGCGGCGAAGGCCTTGCGTCATGGCGCGATCAACGCCCGAACGGACCGCGGAACACGCGGACCTGGCCCGAGCGGAACTTGCGCTCCAGCCATACGTACATGAAGCCTTTATACAACGGGCGGGTAAAAGGAAGCAGCAACGTGATGCCTACGATGTCCGAGAGAAACCCGGGCACCGCGAGCAGAAATCCTCCCGCTATGACACAAATTCCGTTCAATACCGCCGGTCCCGGCGGCTGTCCGGATTGCATTAAGCTTCTCACTTCGATCCAACTCTTGCGTCCTTCCGTCTGAGCGAGCAGCCCTCCAAGAGCCGCTCCGATTAGAAGGAGTCCGAAGGTCGGCCAGGCACCGATCCAGCTGCCCATCGCAATGATGCCGGCCAATTCCGCTATAATCGCGATCAGGAGGAACAGCCCTGCCTTGCGAATCCACATCGTCATCCCCTCCTCGTATTCCTTTACTACGGACAAGGAGGAGGCCCCGTTTCACGAATGAGGCCGCATTCCGGCCAAGCCCCCTGCGTCAAACGAGACGTTGGGAGCCACTCGCGATTGCGAGCTTCTCCCTATTCGGCCAGCTTCTTCAGCAGCTCGTACAGCTCCGGCGCCTTCTTGTCGATTCCGACGACCTTCCAGTCCGAGTTGATCCACCCGTGAAGAGAGCTCCCGCTCGTCAGCAGGGGAGCCTCCGGCGCTTCGCCCGTCACCCGGCCTTCGGAAGTAACGTCTCCCAGCAGAACCTTGTATTCGAAGCGCAAGCGCACCTTGGAAAATTCGGTTACCCGGGTGCAGACGGTAATCCAATCGTCGTACTTGGCCGGCTTCAGGTAAGAAGCTTCCAAATGAACGACCGGAAGCATCAGGCCCTTCTCTTCGATATCGCGGAAGGAGACTCCCGCTTGCCGAATCCATTCCGTCCGTCCGATCTCGAACCAATTGATGTAATTGGTATGATACACGACAGCCATCTTGTCCGTCTCCTGATAGCGTACCCGAATCGGGTGCATAAACCACTGGCTCACTTCATTTTCACTCCCGTCCTAAGGAAACAAGGAAGCAGCGGCCGTCTAGAAGCCGCTACTTCCTCGTGGATTAACCGAAACAGTTTACTTAGAGAACCTTCGCTTGGCCGGAGTAGATAACACCCTTCTCCGCGTACAGCGTCACTTCCGTGCCGTCCTTGAGCAGGTCGACCGCGTCTGCCACGCCGACGATAACCGGGATGCCCAGGTTGAGGCCGACGACGGCCGCGTGGCACGTGATGCCGCCGCCTTCGGTAATGACGGCCGCCGCCTTCTCGAACGCCGGCATGTAGTCCTTGTCCGTCGAAGGAGCGACCAGAATGGCGCCGCTGGTCATCTTGGCGACGGCTTCCTCCGGCGTGCGGGCGGTCACGACCTTGCCCGTCGCGCTCTGGGAGCCGATGCCTTGTCCTTGGGCGATCAGCTCGCCGATATGGTGGATCTTGATCAGGTTCGTCGTTCCGGAGCGGCCGACCGGCACGCCGGCCGTAATGATGACCGTGTCGCCCAGGCGGACGATCTCCGTCTTCAGCGCGCCTTCAACCGCAACGTCGAACATGTCGTCGGTCGTGCCGACGAGCGTGCCTTGAACCGGCACGACGCCCCATACGAGCTGCAGGCGGCGAAGCACTTGCTCTTCCGGCGTTACCGCGATGATCGGGGACTTCGGACGATACTTGGATACCATGCGGGCGGTATAGCCGCTCTCCGTCGAGGTCACGATCGCCTTCGCATCCAGCTCGAGCGAGGAGCTCGCGACCGCTTGGCTGATCGCTTCGGTTACCGAAGTCTGCTGGGCCAGCGCCTGCTTCTGGAAGATCTCGCGGTAGTTCAGAGCGGATTCCGCGCGAACGGCGATCGCCGCCATCGTCTGAACCGATTCCGACGGATACTTGCCCGCCGCCGTCTCGCCGGACAGCATGATGGCATCCGTGCCGTCGAAGATCGCGTTCGCGACGTCGGACGCTTCGGCGCGAGTCGGACGCGGATTGCGCTGCATCGAGTCGAGCATCTGAGTCGCGGTGATGACCGGCTTGCCCGCGCGGTTGCACTTCTCGATCATTTGCTTCTGGACAAGCGGCACCTCTTCGGCCGGGATCTCGACGCCGAGGTCGCCCCGGGCGACCATGAGGCCGTCGGACACTTCCAGGATCTCGTCCAGGTTGTCGACGCCCTGCTGGTTCTCGATCTTCGAGATGATCTGGATATGGCGGCCGTCATGACGCTCGAGCAGCTCGCGAATCTCCAGCACGTCGCTGGCGCGGCGAACGAAGGAAGCGGCGATGAAGTCGACGCCTTGCTCGATGCCGAAGCGAATGTCGCTGGCATCCTTCTCGGTGATCCCCGGCATGGAGATCGCGACGCCCGGAACGTTGACGCCCTTCTTGCTCTTGATCTGGCCGCTGTTCACGATTTCGCACTTGATCTCGGTTCCGGAGACCTCGAGAACGTTCAGGCCGATCAAACCGTCGTCGATCAGAATCGTGGAGCCAACGCTCACGTCGCTAGGAAGATCCTTATACGTAACCGGGATGCGGTCGATGTCGCCCAGGATCTCTTCCGTCGTCAGCGTGATCCGCTCGCCTTGCACGAGCTCGATCGGCTCCGACTTCAGCTTGCCGAGGCGGATCTCCGGCCCCTTCGTATCCAGCAGGATCGCGACGGTCTTGCCGAGCTCCTTGCAGGCTTGGCGGATCGTCTTGATGCGGTTGCCGTGCTCCTCGTAGTCGCCATGCGAGAAGTTCAGACGCGCGACGTTCATGCCCGCTTGGATCAGCTTCTTCGTGTTCTCGAGGGATTCGCTTGCGGGACCGATTGTACATACGATTTTTGTTTTGCGTACCATTTCTTTTCCTCCGTTTTTGTCCATACGTTAACATGCTTGAAGCCCGAAGCCTCGCCGTCCGGAGGACAACGATAAACTTCGGGGAAATCGGCTTATGTCAAGGAGTCTCGCTCATGGCCGGCGCCAGCTCGGCGAACCTGCCGATCGCGCGGAACTTCCGGTAACGATCTTCGATAAGCTGTTCCGGCTCAAGCGCGGACAACTCCTGCAGATGTCTCCAGAGAGCGTCGCGGATCGACTCGGCCTGAACGGCCGGATCGCGGTGAGCGCCTCCCTTCGGCTCGGGGATGATCTCCTCGATGACTCCGAATTCTTTGAGATCCTTGGCGGTGATCTTCATGGCTTCCGCCGCCTGATCGGCCTTCGAGGCGTCCTTCCACAGGATCGAAGCGGCTCCGTTCGGCGAGATAACCGAGTAGATCGAGTTCTCCAGCATCAGCACGCGGTTGCCGACGCCAAGCGCCAGAGCGCCTCCGCTTCCGCCTTCTCCGATCACCACGCAGATGACCGGAACTCCGAAGAGCGCCATCTCGCGAAGGTTGCGGGCAATCGCCTCGGATTGTCCGCGGGCTTCGGCCGTATCGCCCGGATAAGCCCCCTTCGTATCGATGAAGGTAATGATCGGCCGGCCGAATTTGTTCGCTTGCTGCATGAAACGCAGCGCCTTGCGGAATCCTTCCGGATGCGGACTGCCGAAGAATCTCTGGATGTTATCCTTCGTATCCTTCCCGCGCTGGTGGCCGACGACGGTAACCGGCACTCCGTTCAGCTTCGCCAAGCCGCCGACGATCGCCAGATCGTCCGCGAAGAGCCGGTCGCCGTGAAGCTCGATGAAGTCGGTGAACACCAATGGAATATAATCGAGAGTCGTCGGCCGCTGATGCAGGCGAGCCAGGTGCATGATATTGGCCGCGCTCAAGTTGCTGTAAATCTCGTCTTCCAGCTCTTTATAACGCTCTTCCAGCCTGGCTAGTTCTTCCGTGAAGTCGATCTGCTGATCCTGGCCGACCTTCTTCAGATGGTCGATCTTCTTGCGCAGATCTTCCAGCGGCTTCTCGAATGGCAATTCAACGGACATCCGCGCGCACTCCTTTCCCGGCATGCATATCCAGCAGCTTCGTCAGGAAGGACTTCATGTCCTTGCGATGAACGACTTTGTCCAGCTGGCCGTTCTTCAGGTTGAATTCGGCCGTCTGGAAGTTATCCGGCAGTTTCTGGCGAATGGTCTGCTCGATAACGATGCGTCCCGCGAACCCGACCAGCGCTCCCGGCTCCGCCAGATTGTAATCGCCCAGGCTCGCGAAGCTCGCCGAGACGCCGCCCATCGTCGGGTCGGTGAACACGGAGATGAACAATCCGCCGTGGTCCTGGAACTTCGCTAGCGCGGCGCTCGTCTTGGCCATCTGCATCAAACTCAGGATGCTCTCCTGCATCCGCGCTCCGCCGGAGGTGGAGAACAGGATTAGCGGAAGGCTCTTCTCGCCTGCCAGCTCGATCACGCGGGCGATCTTCTCCCCGATGACGGAGCCCATGCTTCCGGAGAAAAAGTCGAAGCTCATGACGCCGATCGCGACGGGGAATCCGCCGATCTCTCCGGTGCCCGTGACGATCCCGTCCTTCAGCCCGGAGTTCTCCGTCTGCTGCGCCAGCTTCTTCTTATAGCCCGGGAACTCGAGCGGATCCTCGGAGACGAGGTTCGCGTCGATCTCCGCGAAGCTTCCCTCGTCTACGGTCATCGCGATGCGTTCCCAAGCGTTCAAGCGAAAATGATGCCCGCAGGTCGAACATACTTTAAGGTTCTTCTCGAGCTCTTTGGTGAATTGGATATTGCCGCATTTGGAGCAACGGTTCATGAGTCCTTCGGGAATCTCCCGCTTCGGACGTTCCTCGGCTCCGCTCTCGGTCTTATTAGGGGCGGCGTTCGTCCCCATGGGAACGACAGCGTATTTCTTCTTCTGGAAAAAATCCTTGAACACAGCGACACCTCACAAGGCACAAAAATGGCGGTCCGTCCGAACGAATCGAAACGGTCCGCAGCGTTCAGGCGTGACGTGCGCAGGGCCGTCCGCCGATGCCTGCGGCGAACTCCCTATCGTCCGATCAACGATTTCGCTGCCCTGCTTCAGGGCTTGCTACTCAATCGGATGCCGATCCAAGGGAAAGCCGGACGGCTGTTCCCCTCTACGGAATCGGCTACAGATGCAAAATGCTTCCGAGAACCTCTTGCACTTCCTGAACTTCGCCGGACGGAACCAAAATCTCGTATTGAGGCTTGGTCAGATTGATGGGGCGTATCCGAACGAGGAATCCTTCCTCCGTCAAACGCTTCTGGATCCGCTCCGCAATCTTGGCGGTCGGCGCAATGTAAATGACCGTCCACATGAAGCGGGACCCCCAATGGATGGCTTAATCTTCGGCTTCTGGCTCTTCAAAGCCTGTCCTAATCGATGGAAGTCAAGGACCTCCACATTAATGAAATGATAGCACACATGGCTTGAGGCTAGCAACCGAGCAATGCGGCCTACCCGCCGGACGCCGCGCCCGCCATCCGGTTGAATTCGTCTAAGAACGGACAGGAGAACCGACGAAGATGCCCTCCTTGGACCGTATCGGCCAAGCGGAGGGCATCTCCGTTTCCCTTATTTGACGCGAACGCTTCCCGGTCCGAGAAGGGACTCGATGCGCCGGACCAGCTCCGGCGACGGCCGGACCATCAGCTCGTCGGACAAGGCGACCGTTCGGCGCTGCTTCTCGTAAAAGAGCAGGGTCGGATGGTTGCCCGGATGCTCGGCGAGCAGCGTCTTCAGCCGGTTCAACGTGCTCGGCCTCTCGCTGGCGGCATCGATCCGAATGTACACCTTCTGGTCGCTGGGGATCGGCGGCTTGACGGGCGCAGCCGGGCCCGAGTCCGCGGATGCCGCGACGCCCGATCCGGCGGGCTGCGGCGGCCGCCCGGAGGCAGACGCCTTCCCGGCAGGCCGGGAATACGGCGGCTTCTCCGCTCCTTCGCGGGACTTGCCGCCTCCCGGGCTTCCGCCTCCCGGGCGATTGGCCCCGTATATCGGCGCCCGCGCTCTTCTCAAACGCGCCGCTTGCGCGGCCAAATCCGGAACCGTAAGCGGCACGAGCTCGTCCGCGAGCAGCTTGAAGTCCTCGTCGCCCTGCTGCAGCTTCGCCTTCACGAGCAGCAAGGAGCCTTTGCTCACATGCTGGGCCGCGCTCTTCCATACCGAAGGGAAAGCGACCAGCTCCGCGCCCATGATGCGATCCTCCAGCTCCAGGAAAGCCATCGATTGCCCGCTTTTGGTCAGGATCTGCTTCACCGACACGACCATCCCCGCCGTGACGACGGACGCGCCGTCCGCCGCTTCCGTCAGCTCCACCAGCCGGTCCAGGCCGAGCTCCTCCCACTTGGGCTCGTATTCGTCCAGCGGATGCCCGGACAAGTAAAGGCCGAGCAGTTCCCTCTCCAGCTCAAGCGTCTGGGTCTGCGTGAACGGAGCGATGTCCGGCAGGTCGACGCTCCAATTCGGCGCTTCCCCCAGATCCGACAGATCCAGCGACAGCTCGAGCTGAAGCTCTTCCTTCTCCTTGCGCCAAGCGGCGGCCGCTTCGACCGTCTCGTCGAGCGCGGCGAGCTGCTGGGCGCGGTGGCCGGGCAGCGAGCCGAACGCCCCGGACAGGAGCAGCGACTCCAGGACGCGCTTGTTGCAGACGCGAGGATCGACTCGGCGGCATAGGTCGGTCAGGCTCTCGAACGGCCCCTCCGAGCGCGCCGCCAGAATGCTCTCGATCGCCTGCGTGCCGACGTTCTTCACCGCCGCCAGGCCGTAGCGGATCGCGGGCGAATCGCCTTGAACGGGCGTGAACAGCACTCCGCTCTCGTTGACGTCGGGAGGCAGCACCGCGATGCCCATCCGCCGGCACTCGTCCACGTATTCCGCCGTCTTGCGCTGGTTGCCGATGACGGCCGTCAGCATCGACGCCATGAAGAACACCGGGTAGTGGGCCTTCAGGTAGGCCGTCTGGAACGCAAGCACCGCGTAGGCGGCCGCGTGCGCGCGCGGGAACCCGTAGTCGGCGAACCGCACGATCATGTCGTAGACGCGGTTCGCCTCCTCCTCGCCATACCCCTGCTTCAAGCTCCCCCCGACAAAATGCGCGCGCTGTTCGTCCAGCACCTCCCGCTTTTTTTTGCCGACGGCTCGCCTTAACAGATCCGCTTCCCCAAGTGAGAACCCGGCCATGCTCGAGGCGATCTGCATGATCTGCTCCTGGTAGACGATGATGCCGTACGTGTCCTTCAGGATCGGCTCCAGGTCGGGGTGCGGATACTCGCTCCCCATCTCCCCGTGCTTCGTGCGGATGAACTGCGGAATGAATTCCATCGGCCCCGGCCGGTACAGCGCGACGACCGACACGATGTCCTCGAACGAGCTCGGCTTCAGGTCCTTCAGCACCCGCCTCACTCCCGCGGATTCCAACTGGAAGATGCCCATCGTATCGCCCTTGCCCAGCAGCCCGTACGTCGCCGGATCGTCGAAGGGAATCGTCTCCCAGCGAAGCTCGGCGCCTTCTCTCTCCTTCACCCACCCCATCGCTCTCTCGATGATAGACAACGTGCGGAGCCCGAGAAAATCCATCTTCAGGAGGCCGACCGCTTCCAGATGCTCCATGGAATACTGCGTGAGCGGCACGCCTCCCGTTCCTTCCTGCAGGGGAACGTAATCGGTTAGCGGCTCCGAGGAGATCACGACTCCGGCGGCGTGCGTGGACGCGTGGCGCGGCATGCCCTCCGCCCGGCGGGCCATCGCGATCAGGTCCCCGATCTGGCCTCCCTTATCCGCGAGCGCCTTGAAGTCGGGGTTCTCCTTCATCGCGCGCTCGATGGACATGCCGGGCGCACCGGGAATCAGCTTGGCCGCCTTGTCCACCTCGCCGTAAGGCAGATTCATGACGCGCCCGACATCCCGCACGGCAGCGCGCGCCGCTAACGTTCCGAACGTGATGATCTGCGCCACGTGACCGTTGCCGTACTTGTCCGAGACGTAGCGGATGACCTCGTCCCGGCGCTCGTCGCTGAAGTCGATGTCGATATCGGGCATCGTCACCCGCTCCGGGTTGAGGAACCGCTCGAACAGCAGCTTGTGTCCGATCGGGTCGACGTTCGTAATCCGCAGCGTGTAGGCCACGAGGCTCCCCGCCGAGGAGCCTCGTCCCGGCCCGGTCGCGATGCCGTTTTCCCGGGCGAACCGAATGAAATCCCATACGATCAGAAAATAATCGTCGAACCCCATCCGGCCGATGACGCTAAGCTCATACTTAAGGCGATCCTCCGCCTGCTGCCGGAAGGAGGGGACTCCGGTCGCCGCCGGAGCCGGGTCGTTCCAGTCCGGCCGATGCGAATAGCGTTCCTCCAGCCCCGCGCGGCAGAGCGATTCGAGATAGGCGCCCGCGGACATTCCTTCGGGAAGCGGATGATACGCCGGAAGGATGTGGCCGCCGAGCTCCAGCTCCAGCTCGCAGCGGTCGGCGATCCGCGCCGTGTTCGCGATGGCCTCCGGAAGATGGGGGAACAGCCTGCGCATCTCCTCCTCACTCTTAAGGTAGAGCTGGGTGGTTTCGATCTTCAGTCGGTCTTGATCCTCGAGAGTTTTGCCGGTGCCGATGCAGATGAGAACGTCCTGAAGCGAGGAATCTTCTTCGCTCAAATAATGGGAGTCGTTCGTCGCGACGAGCGGGATGCCGGTCTCCTCCGCGAGGCGCGCGATCCCCGCGGCCACTTTCTTCTGCTCGAGAATCCCGTGGTCCTGAATTTCGAGGAAGTAGTCCTCCCCGAACAGCCCGCGGTAACGAAGAGCCGTCTTCTTCGCCTCCTCGTACCGATCGTTCGCCAGGTGCTGGGACAGCTCTCCCGCCAGGCAGCCGCTCAGGCAGACGAGTCCCTCCGCATGCTTCTCGATCGTCTCGAAGTCGATGCGAGGCTTATAGTAGAAGCCCTCCAGGTGCCCGATCGAGCTCAGCTTCATCAGGTTCCGGTATCCCGTCAAATTCTTCGCCAGCAGCGTCAGGTGATAGATGGGCTGTTCCTTGCGCGACACCCTCTCCAACCGGGAGCCGGAAGCGACGTACGCTTCCATGCCGATGATCGGCTTGACGCCGCGCTCCCGGCAGGCCTTGTAGAAGGGAATCGCCCCGTACATGACGCCGTGGTCGGTCAGCGCGAGCGCCTTCATGCCGAGGTCGGCCGCCTTGGCCGCCATCTCCTTGATGCGGGAAGCCCCGTCCAGCAGACTGTACTCGCTATGAACATGCAAATGAACGAAACCGCACATGGAAATCCCTTCTTTTTGGTCCGATTAACATACGATCATATGTTTGTTTCTTTAATTGTATCATATGACGCGAAGCCCGTCCCATATAGATGTTAAAGGAGGGGATCGGAATGAACGATCTGAGCAATATGAATCGGTTTTTCACCCAAGCGACTCTCGATTTCTTCGTCGCTTTCGGCGTCGTGCTGGGGGCTTCGATGCTCGCGGGGATGGCATCTTTGTTCCTCTGGCAGTCCCCGCAGACGACGATGCTCGATATCGCGGCGCGAATCAAGATATGGGCCGTCGTCGTCGCCATCGGCGGATCGATCGACCCCATCCGCGTCATCGAATGGAACGTGTCGGAGGGCTATTTGTCTCCCGCGATCATGCAGATCGCCTATATTCTATTTGCCTTTCTGGGGGCTCATCTGGCCGGCGAGCTGATTCAATGGATGTGCCGGAGCGCGGGGTGACGCACGGTGAGGGTACCTGACTTTAAACGCTATCGCAAGGGGATGCACTCGATGGCGTTCTTCCTATGCGGGATGATCGTCGGGGCGGCGATTTTTAACAGCATGGTGGCGGACCAATCGCATCGCATTATCGAGCAAAATTACGACCTGAAGGAGCAGCTCACCCTGACCGAGGCGCAGTTGAAGGCGAACAAGCAGGTGACGAAGATTCGCGAAATCGTCGCGTTCGTACTGGAGCCGGAGGGCAAGCCCCCCGTCGATAAAGTGGCCGAGGCCGAGCTCAAGAAAAAGGTGGAGAAGGACCTCTCCATTCTGATCGGGAACAGCATCTACGACATCGGCTCCGATGCGGAGCTCGTGCGCAAGCTGATCAATGGCAAGGTGTACACGGACGTGAAGAGCAAAAACTATTCCGTCAGCATCCGGACGATGCTTCTGGCCGATTCCGTGCTCCAAGTGTGGGTGGAGGCGAAGCAGGTTCTGACCAAGTAATCTGGCGAGAATAGCGAGTACGAAGGATTTGACGGATACGACGGAAATGGAAACGCCTAGAAGCGGATTCCCTACGATTATGCTACAATAGAGGACAAATTCTTCAACCGAAGGAGCTGCAACTCGAACTATGGAATCCGCACTTCAATGGATCCTGGGCGCGCTAGTCATTCTGTCGTCCGTCCTGTCCGTCTTCTTCAGCTATCGTTCGCGGAGAACCGCCAACGCCGTTCTGCGCGGCCTGTACGGAGCCCGGATGAACATCTGCCTCGGCTCGACGCTCATCCTGCTTGCCCTGATCCAGATGCTCCTCTTCAGCGGCTCGACGCTGCGCGTCATCGTCGGCGCTGTTTTCCTAGTGCTGGGACTGTTCAACCTGTTCGCGGGAATGCGCAACCATTCCCACTTCACCAAGCATCGATCGTCTGCGCAGTAAGCAGAGCCCGGGCCATCACGTCTCCGTCCTGAAGCACCGTCACTTCCATCATCAGATGGCGTCGGCTTACCTCGATGATGCTCGGCAGGATGGAGAGCGTGGCTTCGATCGGCACCGTCCGGAGAAAATAAGTCGTCATGTTCTGCAGCACGTGGTCGCGCCTGTGCAGGTCGTTCGCAGCCCTGGCCGCCGCCTGCTGCATCAGCATCGTCAGGACTCCCTCCGACACGGTGCCGAAGGATCCGATCATCTGAGGAGTGGCCAGTCCCGTGAATACGAGCCGGTTCTCCTCGTCCCTTCTCTCCGAGAACCCTCCCCAGATCAGCGCGTCGAACGTCTCTCCTTGCTGCTGATTGTTGGAGGAGAACTGCATCGCGCGAAGCACTTCCGCGCGGCTTACGACTCCGATCAGCTTTCTCTGTCGGTCGACGACCGGCAGCAGATCGATGCCTTCCGATACCATCCGGTGAGCGGCCGACGCGATCGGGGTCGCCATCGTCACCGTCATCGGCCTGCGCGTCATCAGCTTGTCCAGCGTCTGGGCTCCCGGAGATCCGACGACGTCCTTCGAGGTGACGATCCCGACCACCCGGTTCCAATCGTCCGTTATCGGGAACCGAGAGTAGCCCGTCTCCTCGCTCAGCTTCAGAAACTCCGCCACGGAAGCGTTCTGCTTCAGGGCGCCCGTCCTCGCCTGCGGCTCGACCAGGTCCGCGATCGTCATGATTTTGCGCTTGATCAGCCGGTCGTACATCGCGCGGTTGATCATCGAAGCGACGGTGAACGTGTCGTACTTGCAGTTCAAGATAGGCAGCTGCCTATCGTCCGCGTATGCCCGCACTTCTTCGCTCGCTCCGAAGCCCCCCGTCACGAGAACCCCCGCACCTTGCTCCAGCGCGACCCGCTGAGCGTTCGCGCGGTTGCCGACGATCAGCAGGCTTCCCGCATCGATGTACCCCATCATCTCGTCCAGCTCCATCGCGCCGATGACGAACTTATGGAGCGTCTTGCCGAGGCCTTCCTTGCCTCCCAGCAGCTCCCCTTGCACGATCTCCAGCACCTCGGCGAACGTCAGCTGCTCCGGCTGGCCGCGCCGCTTCCGGTCGACGCGCACCGTCCCGATCCGTTCCTTCGTGTTGACGTAGCCGAGCTGCTCCGCTTCCTTCAGCGCGCGGTATGCCGTCCCTTCCGACACGTCCCGCTCCTTGGCCACCTGACGCACGGAGATCCGCGTGCCGACCGGCAGCTCCCTAATGTACTGCAGCAGCAGCTCGTGCTTCGTCAGTTCCCCGTTCGTTTCCTCTATGCCCTTGCCCGACATCGTTCCGCCCCCTGCGATTCTTGTCCTTTCATCATACTACAAATGAAGGGCGCGTCTCCAGAACGACGGTACTCAAGAATTGAAGAAAGACCGCCCTCGCGGACGGCCCTCCTCTCCTCCAAGCCGCTTAAGCCTGAAGCTGCTTCAGTTGATAGAATTCGCCTTGCTTCGCCATCAGCTCCTCGTAGGTGCCGATCTCGACGCACTTGCCCTGCTTCATGACGACGATGCGGTCCGCGTCGCGGATCGTGGACAGCCGGTGCGCGACGATGAACGTCGTTCGGTTCTTGATCAGCTGCTGCATCGCCTGCTGCACGAAGTATTCCGACTCGTTGTCGAGCGCCGACGTCGCTTCGTCGAGCAGGATGATCTTCGGATCGCGGATCAGCGCCCGCGCGATCGCGATGCGCTGCCGCTGGCCGCCGGACAGCTTGCCGCCGTGCTCGCCGACCGGAGTGTCCAGCCCTTGCGGAAGCATGGCGATCACGTCCTGCAGATGCGTCATGCGAATGACTTCCTCCAGCTTCTCCTCGCTCACCGTCGGCAGTCCGTACGTAATATTTTCCCGGATGGTTCCCGAGAACAGCACCGTGCTCTGATGGACGACCGCCAAGCTCTGCCGGTATACGGACATGTCGAGATCGTCCATCGGCATGCCGTCGAGCAGGACCCGCCCCTTGGTCGGACGGTTGAAGCCGATCGCGAGATTCAGCACCGTCGACTTGCCCGCTCCGGACGCTCCGACGAGAGCGATGCATTCGCCCGCCTTCACGTCCAGGTTGAAGTCGCTCAGCACGTGCCGTTCCGAGTTCGGATAGCCGAAGTGAACGCCTTCGAACTTGAAGCTTCCCGATACGTTCTCCGGCTTCTTCTTGCCCCGGTACTCCTCTTCCTCCTTCGAGAACAAGATCTCCGTCACCGAGTAGATCGACTCGAAGCCTTTGGCGATGTTCGGGTACACGTTAAGCAGCTGGCTCACCGAGTTCAGAATCATCGTGAAGAAGGACTGGTACAGCACCACGTCCCCGACCGGAATCGTCCCGCGGTACGCTAGCAGGATCGTAAACGCCAGGCAGAGCACCTGGAACACTTGGAACGTCACCCATGCCGAGGAACCGAAATAGGCTTCCACGATGTCCAGGCGATAGCCCTTGTTGCGCAGGCGGCCGAGCGTCGAATCGATCTTGTTGATCTCCGTCTGCTCCAGCCCGTGAGCCCGGGTGACCGGCATCATCCCCACCATCTCGGACACTTGGCCGGACATCGACTCGATCTGCTTGCGGAACTCCGTGTTCGTTCTTTGAATCTTTTTGCGGAAAAAGGAGATGACCACGAGCGCGGCCGGAATCGTCAGGACGAAAAATCCCGTGACGAGCAGGCTGCGGGAAGCCGTGATGTAGATCGCGACGATAACGCTGACGATGGCGGGAATGACCGAGAGCATCATCTGGCGGGACAGGAATTCGATCGCCTCGACGTCCCGCAGCACCTTCGCTTGCAGCTTGCCCGCGGCGAGCTCCCCGTGGGCCGCCATCGAGAGCCGCTGCAGCTTGCGCACCAGCGTGCTTCGAAGGCCCGCTTCCACGTAGCGGATCGCTTTGCTCATGTAGGAGATATGCAGCACCTGGGTCGGGATATTCTGCACGATAACGACGAAGAGCAGAATGAAGTTCCACCATAATTCCGTCCGGCCATGTTCCTCCGGTTTCGTCGCCATGTTGATGAGGTTGGCCGTGACGATCGGCAGCACATAAACCGGGGAATGCTTAATCAGGAAAAAGAAAACCGAAATCGCGAGCTTCGTCCAGTGGTCCTTGTACAAGAGAGACAAGAATCGGGCCGGACGGCGATCCGTCAGCGATTCGTTCTCGAATAAATGCTCCATGCCGTAAGAGGCCCCGCCTTCCCTGGCATCGGCTCCGAGCTTCCTATTGAGCGCTTCCTGTGCGGAAGCCGCCGCGGTATTCATGATGATCCCCCTCAGTAAACGCGTGTTCACAAAAATCCAACTTCATCATTGTCGGGCAAATCGGGCTTCGTGTAAACCGCGGAAATCAAGGAGCGGCTATCCCATTCGGCGATAATCAGCCTTGTCGTCCGGTTAACCCGCGTTAATACCAGGATATCTCGGTATTACACTTGAATAGTCATCTATTCGCCAACAAGCGATGATCGCGGCAAAAAGCCCCCGGCACGCCATCAATGGCGCACACAGGGGCTTTGGACTAAAAGTTACAGCGCTTGCCTGATCTTCAGAAATTGCGACAACACCTTCGACGCTTCCGCCCGGGTCAGCGAATCCCCGGGACGGAATTCGCCAAGGTCGTTGCCGCCTACGATGCCGGCTTCGGCAAGCGAGAGAATCGCTCTCCGATCGGCGGGCTTCAGCGCGTCCACGTCCTTCAACGCGGCGCTTCCGTTCTCTTGAGGCGGAGCGAAGGACGGCATCGCCGCCGCCAGCACGCGGGCCATCTCCATTCGGGTGATTAACCTGGAAGGCTGGAGCCTACCCGTGCCGTCCGTATCGATAACGCCGATCTCGTAGGCGAGTCCGATCTCCTTGCTCGCCCAATGCGTCAACGGCACGTCCGAGTAAACGACGGCCGGCGGCGAGAGCGGCTCGACCTGAAGGGCACGAATAAGCATGGCGACGAACTCGGCCCGGGTCAGCTCGCGATCCGGCTGAACGGTTCCGTCTTCGAAGCCCTTGATCATGCCCTTGCCCATCAGATCGAGCACGTACGCCTCGCCCCAGTGGCCGCTCAGGTCGGAGGGGACCGCCGTCGCCGGCCCGGCCGGCAGCGCAACTGGCTGCGGGGCCGTCTCCTTAAGTTGCGACGGGATGTCGGGCAAAGCCCTTACTTGATGGGCAACGCTGGAGAGCGCGACGGATCCGTCCTGCGGGAGAATCCCGTAGACATCGAAGAAGCCGTCCGCCGGAAGCGCCGGAACGCCCCTGGCCTGTGCTTCCGGGTCCGTCGGCAGATCCGCCCAAGGATACGTCTCCGTTCCCGATAAGGTTCGGAATTCCTTCTGGCTGGCGGCGGCGAAGTAATTCGGGGCGACTCGGGCATAGTTGACGAACACCTGGATGACGGAGCCTTGCCCGGAGATATCCAGGACATCCCATTCCGTCATCAGGTCGCTGCCTTCGCGCACGCCGGTTCCGCGCCACACTTGGAGCTCGTACGCGAACTTGCCCGCTTCTCCCCCGACCTCGTTCACGACGGCATACGGCTTATGCGAGATGACTTGGCCGACGGTCCAATTCCGGACGTCGAAGCTAAGCTCCATCAGCGCCGAGCTCCGCTTGGAATCGTCCAAGTAGATCAGCTGCCTGAGAGAAGGCGAAGCTTGTCCGTGAGCGGCGGGGACCGGCAGCAAACCGAAGATAAGACAAATATAAGCAAGACGGACTAAAGCAACGGATCCGAATTGGCGATAACGGCTTGATAACATCGTTCCGACCGGCTCTAGGCGCTGATCAGCTTCAGAATGAGGGAGGCCTTGGAGTTCACCTGCAGCTTCAGATTAATGCGGGAGATATGGACCTTGACGGTGTGCCGGCTAATGCCGAGGAGAATGCCGATGTGCTTGTAATCGTAGTCTCTCATCCAGTAAGAGAGAATTTCTTTCTCCCTCTGAGTCAAACGATGCTTCTCGGCCAATTTCTCAAAATTCGTCTCGATATTCACGTTTTCCATGTCCAATCCCTCCATTTGCATTTTGTAGAGCAATTAAGCGGAATTTCCTTCATTATAGACACCATCTTCCGCGGATGCTGTCAGTTCGTCGTGTCGGATGCGCATTCGGGCAAAAAAATTTGTCCGAGCAACGCAAAAGCCCGGCCCGCAAGGGCCGAGCCGTGTTATAAGCTTACTTTCCAAGGGATCATGCCGATGGATTACGGGCTCGAAAAAACGCCGAAAAGTCGATTTGCGCGGCAGATCTTCCGAATCGCGTCGAATCCGGGAAAACGCTTGCCCTGAAAGTCCTACTACTTAATATACACGCTGCCGAACGGAAGCAGTTCCCTAAGCAGGCGTTTGATAAGGCCGTCCCCTTGAAGGTGATCGCTTAAGCCGGAATCGGCCGCTCCGCACTGGATCAGAATCGGCCCGCTGCCCGTCAATTGCCATTGAACTCCCATATGCTGGCTGGCCAACGTGTTCCCGTAAACGGACAATTGAACGTTCGCCTTCTCCGGATAGGCGACGAGCGAGCCGGCTTCGGCGAATATCGGCATCTCCGGACGGAGCGGCATCGTGGCGAGCGCACCCGAAGTGACGAGTCCCAGCTTCCCCGGTCCCGCGAAGCGCATCCTCACCCATTCTCTTGTTATCCAGGCGGTTTTGATTTTCTGAATGCGGCTCTTCATTTGAAGTCCGTCGGTGTAAAAAAGAACGTGGCGGAAGTTGAACAGCAGATCGCTGTCCGCCTCGATATCCACGACCGTTAGCGAGCATTCGGCCGGCAGTCCCAGCACGGCTTCGGCAGGGCCCGTCAGCTTGGAACGGATCCACTTCTTCTTGCGGTAGGCGTTCGATAGATCCATCACCCGGTCTTCCCGATTCCGGGGAGAGCCTTGGAAGGCCACGATGGACTTCGGATGCAGAACGTGCATTGCCTCGCCGGCTTCCAGCTCGATTCGAACGTGATCCTGCGGCGGAGGCGCCGTTATGTTCATCGGCTCTGCCCTCCCGTAAGCCGCTGATGCCGCCGCCATGCCGTAAACCGCCACATTCGAATCGATAAGAAGTACGCCATGCCGAGACCGAGTATCGTCACGGCCGTCAGGACGATTTTCCGCGTAAGAGCCGCCTTCTTCTCCTTCTCCCGTTCCGCTTGGTCCAACCGCTCGAGCAAGGCCGCATTCTGCGACGCGAGAGACTCGTTCCGGGCAGCCAAAGCTTCGTTCCGGCCCATCAGCGCCTCGGTTTGCTGCTGCATTTCTTCCCGTTCCGCGGCGAACTGTTCGGTCTGCCGGTTCAGCTCTTCCTTCGCTTGGTTATATTCGGATTGGATTTCTTCCAGCTTGTCCGGCGCTTTATAGATGTCTTGGAGACGATCGATCAGCCCCGCTTGCGCCGGCTCCGCCAACAGGAAAGCGGAACACATGACGGCTGTTGCGATAAGGAGGGCCATATTCCAAATCGGGTGGCTGGCTGCAAATTCTCGAATGAGCTTCATTCGCTACACCGTCCTTTGGTTCGACTAAGAATGAAAACTTTCAATCTCTTATTCTATCAAACGAGACGGCAGGCGCGGAAGTTCCAATAATTTGGGGAAACCGACAATGTACGATCCTTTTTTTCGCTGATACGATTGCGAATTGCACTACTTAATAGGACACGATTAAATCGCTCCTCTTACTTGTGATATAATAGGTGCAAAATGATCTTGCGGGGTGAGGACGATGAAATGGACTGAAATCGCAGAGCGGCATCCGGATCGTCTGGTGTTGGTTGAAGCAATTAAAGCGAACTCCAATAACCGCGTGCGCAAACTTGAAGACATGGCGGTCATTCGAGATTACGACAACCCGCAAGAAGCATGGAATAGCTATAAAGAGTTCCGTAAACTTTATCCTTCCCGAGAACTTTATATTTTTCATACCAGTCGCTCCGACGTGGAGACGGTGGAAGAATTTTTTACGGGTGTGCGCCATCTCTAATGAAGATCAGCCTGTTAAATGGACTTCCCGTCGTGTCGTTAACGTTGACTTATCGAGAAGATTCGATAAACGCACCAAACGTATTATTCGATACGGGATGCGGTGCTACCGTATTTGATACCGATCTTTTAGCGCATTTAGGCATTCAAATTGATTTTATCCATGGCACGGCCAAGCGTATGTATGGGATTGGGGGAACAGGCGAGCTTTGTTATGAACAAATGATTCCTGGCTTGCGAGTACAACATGTTTCATTTGATAATTTCCCCATCCAACTAGGGTCCGTACAAGAGCCTTATGGGTTTGACGGAATATTAGGCATCGATTTTATGAGAAAGGCAAAATTAGTTGTCGACTTTGACACGATGCGTATCAACTTCTCGAAGTAAACGATTATCTTCAATAAAACCAAAGGGCCTCCTCTCCCGCCGCTTGGAACAAGCAACGAAAAAGAAGGCCGGCTGCATCCGCGTACCGCCTCGCATGCCGCGTTAAATCTTGAGCTCCCCGAGCTTGATTAGCTCGACAACCGCTTGCGAACGACCTTTGACGTTCAACTTCTGCATCACATTGGAGATGTGGTTGCGGACCGTTTTCTCGCTTATAAACAACTGTTGGGCTATGTCGCGAGTCGTTTTGTCCTGAACGAGCAGTTCAAATACCTCGCGTTCCCGATTGGTTAGAAGGAATTTGCTTTTGTGGTCGTTGCCTTTCAAGTGTGTCACCCCTCCTTGCCCGGGAATGGAATGATTACAAGGTTAAGGGATACAGTCAACTTTATCATATGAATAGCTCTAGATGCTGGTGCGGTAACCCGGTAATTTTGGGCGTACGACCATGTCTGATTTTGCGGCAGCCATGTCGTCCAGAAGCTTACTCGGCCTGTCATGGATTTCCGGGACTCAACATAATATATGCAATCGCATCCGGGGCGCGCAACCGGGCAAGAGCCTGTATGGCGCAGGAGTACCGCCCATTTTCTACCCTTCGATCGCAAAAATGAAGAGCCCCGGAAGGGACTCTTCATTTATATTTATGAAACTTTTCGATTACGGCCTCGTCACGCTTCGGACAGTCGACTAGACTTCTGCGGCGCTTGTTTCCGTCTCCGTCACCGGAGCGTTCGCCGGCTCGATCGCGATATCGTCGACGAAGGCGGTGTTGTCTCCCGTCGTCGTGGTCGCAACGAAGCGGATCTTATGCCGTCCCGGCTCGGAGAACGTAAAGCTCTCGGTCGAAAAAGCGGCATAGCTTCCTGACGAGGGCTCGAACGAGCCCACGACTTCTTCGTCGACGTAAACATCGAACTTCTGCTGCCCGCCGAAGCCGGCTCGTTTGGCCGCTTGGAACGTAATGGCGAACGTCCCCGCCGGGAAAATCGCGCTTTGGCTGAATTCGCCCGCGTTGCCGTTCACGGTCTGCAGGTAGCCTGCCTGGGTTCCTTCGGGCGCGTCGGCCGCGCCGAACACGCTGCCGTTGCGGATCATGCCCGACGTGAGACTGAACGCCCAATCGGCGTTGCCTCCGACCTTCACTCCGTTGCCGCTCGTCACGGCGGGGGTTTCGAACCCGCCGTTCGCGATAGCGGCTTGCTCCGGAACGGCGATGCGTTCAAGCGACGCGCCGTCGATCCAGAGCATCCCCTCGCCGATGCCGGCTTCAAAGCGGACCTCGTGCTCTCCCGCGGAGACCGTGAAGAACTTCGTGCCGAAAGCCTTATAGGCGCCCTGCGTCGGCGCGAATTCGCCGAGAGCTTGATCGTCTATATAAACCTTAACGGTCTGAACATCGTCGGCAGCTGCCCGGAAGTTAACGACATAAGTGCCCGCCGGGAAATCGACGCTCTGACGGAAGGTCCCGCCCGCCGAGGCAAAGGCCGCTTGAACGCCGAGAGGCGCATTCGGGGCGCCCTGCCCTCCGCTGCCGCGGACGATGCCGGACGATTCGTCGAAGCTCCATCCCGCCGTCAGGCCGATCAGAACCCCGTTCCCGCTAACCGCGGCAGGCGTCTCGAAGCTCGGATTCGCCAAATACGGAGCCTCCGGCTCGACAGGCGGCGTAATCCGGACGTCGTCCAGGAATGCGGTGTTGTCCCCGGTAGTCGAGGTAGCCAGGAACTTGAGGGTGTGACGTCCGCCTTCCGTCTCGAAAGGCTCGGTCCGGTATTGGACGTATTCGCCCGTTGTCGGAGCGAACGAACCGATTGCCGTATCGTCGATATACACGTCGAATGTCTGCGTACCGCCGAAGCTCATGCGCTTGGCAGCCTTGAACGCAACCTGGTAGGTTCCCGGCTTGAAGTTGATCGACTGGCTGAGCACGCCGTTTATGCCGCCGTCCGTTTTCAGATAGCCGGTTTGAACGCCCTGCGGAGCGTCAGGCGCTTGGAATACCCCGCCGTTATGCTGAACCCCCGCGCGTTCCGAGAACGTCCAGCCGTTGGTCATCGGCCCCGGTCTTGCCGAGGCCGTCGCCGGCTTCTCGAAGCCCGCGTTATAGAACGTGACGACCGGAAGCTCCTCCGGAACGTCCGCGCTGTAGAAGCATCGCTTCGGCACGCCCGGCGCCGGATCCCCGAAGACGTCCGCGCTGCAAACCGCTCCGTCCGTCATGACTTTGTAGTTGAACAGGCCGTCGGCCCCGAAGGCGACGATCGCTTCCCCTTGGAAGTTGCAAACGCCTTGCCCCTCGTACATGCAGAAGGAATAGCCGTCCGGCGAGTTGCTGACGTCCCCCATCTGGTACAGGGAAGAGGTCGTCCCCGACGGCTTCATCCCGGCTTTGAACGCTTTGGCCTTATAAAGGGCTAGCGATGCATTCGGCACGATAATCGGCTTCTCGTACAGGGCGGAGGATTCCGTCGGAGTGCTGCCGTCCGTCGTGTACCGGATCTCCGCGCCCGGAGTCGGCGTGGTCAGGAACAGCGCCTCCGCCGACGGATATACGCCGGGAGCCAGGCTGAACTGCGGCACTTCGACCGTGTTCGGCTGCGACTTCGGAAGTACCTTGACGAGCGCGATCCCGTAAGCGGACGGATCGTTCACGCTCGTAGCCATGACGGCGATATACGTCTCGTCCTCGACCTTCGGCGCGTGATAAACGCCCGTGTTCTTGTTGATTTGCCCCTTGTCCTTCGGTTGGCCTTCCTTGTCGCCGACGATGCTCCACTTCACGCCTCCCGTATTGTCGATCACGGTCGCGCTCAGGTTCAGCTTGTCGCCCGAATTTACGGTCGGCGTTAGGGGCGTTACCTTCACCTGCGTTGCGGAAGGCGCCGTCGTGTAGACGGCTACGCCGTAATCGCTGCTCACGGACGCGTCATGGAACGAGGTCCCGGCTTCGAACGAACCGGAGGCGGGCGGCAGAACGGCATTGCCTTCCAGCTCCACGTCGTTCCGGTACTCGTGCTTGACGAAGGTCTTGTTCACGGCGACATCGCCGAAGTCGAACGTGACGTCCTTGGCCGCCCCCTCCTTGCTCTCGAGCAGGATCGTATAGTTGCCGTCCTGCGACTTGAAGGCGGCCGCGCGAACGTCCGGCGAGTCCGTCTCGACCCGGAGAACGGAGCTATGCGTAGGGAGGTAGCGGGTCAAGAGACCGCCGATGTAGAACGTTTTGCGGGGCTGAACGCCGAGCAGCAGCGAGTCCCACATCGTATAGCCGCCGTTCGTTCCTCCGAACGGATCCGGGCTCCACGTGCCGTTGAGCTGCCAGATGAGCGCGGAACCGACCCCCGAATTCGCCGCTTGGATAACGCTGTTCGCGTATCCGGCCGTCCAATTGCTGGCGTTATCGTCGGACCAGCCGAACTCCGTCAGGTGCACCGGCTTGCCTTGCGCCGCATTCTTGCGAGTTTGGATCTGGCCGCCCAACCCGTCATAGCTCTCCCCGTACACGTGGAAGGTGTAGGCATCGAACACGTCGTCGGCATGGTCCTTCATGTATTGCGTCCACGCCGGGGCTCCGGATTCCTCGGGTCCCCAGATCTGAATGCGGGAACGGAGGCCGTCCGCTTCGAGCCGGTCGCTTACCTTGCGAGCCATATCGGCGTAATAAGCTTGCTGGTCGCCGGGCAGCTCGTAATCCCAGCTGCCGTTCGGCTCGTTATAGAACGTCAAGTATTTAACGTTCGTGTAACCGCGTCCGTCCAGCAGCTCCTCGAGCAGCGCGGAAGCCGATGCCGCGAAGGCGTCCAGGTCCGCCGGCGCGCTCTCCGCTTGGGACACGCCAGGGAAGGTGAACCAGTCGTGCACCGCGGAGCCGTTTTTCCAGCCGAAATTCAGCTCGATCTCGGTTCCCGCTTCCTTGAACGCGTCGAGATACTTGTATAGCCCCTTCATCTCCGGACTTTCCCAAGTGTAGACTCCCTTCTCGGGCTCCATCCAATCGATCTGGAACCAGAGCCGCGCCACCTTCGGACGAACGGTCAGGATCCTCTTGCGATCCATCTCCCAATGCGCTTCGGTGTACCCGAACTGAGTCGTGCCCTTCATGAGATTCGCGGGAATGACGTTTACGCCGACGCCCAGCCAATCGTTCTGGACGATCTGCTCCGGGTGAATCGACACGGTTACCGGGGTCGGCGCGGTTGAACCTCCCGTGCCTTCCGCGGCCGCTATAGCGGGAATCGAAGCAGGCAGGACAAGCGAGACGGCCAGCGCGAACGCCGCCGCCGATCTGGCAAACTGCTTTACTCGTTTCATTCCGATTCTCCTTTCGACTCATAGCGTTTCTAGTGAATCGAAGCTCCTTCGGCCTTTTTTAGCGGCCCAGCCTCACCTCCTCGCCTGAACATCTTCATCATATAGCCAGGAAAGCGTTTACAAAATGAACGATCTACGGAAACGCTTGAAAGGAAATAGCGATATTCTCGTTCCCTTATTTCCGGATTTGAACAATCTTGCGATTCGGTTGAACATTCCTTAGGGGCAAACAGATATGGAAAAGGGAAGGGCAACAAGGCAGCAAACGCGGATAAAGTTTTGGCTCAAACAGGCGCCGTTGCGCGGGTTTTCCGTGCATCTCCTGCGGACTTTGCCCCGTGCGGGCGCCGTTGCACGGTTTTTCCGTGCATCTCCTGCGGACTTCGCCCCATTCGGGTACCGTTGCACGGGTTTTCCGTACAACTCCTCCGGAATCGGCCCCATGAGGGAGCCGTTGCACGGGTTATCCGCGTATCTCCTCCTAACTCGGCCTCCCTCTTTTTCACGCGCACGCTAAAAACGGGCCCGCGCCCGATAGCGCAGACCCGCTTGCTTTTTTTACCTAACAAACCTTGCCGAACTTTACAGCCCGTGCTCCGTTCTCAGGCGAGTAACTTCGTCGTTGTAATACTTCGTGAATTCCTCGGCCCCCGCTTTCTTGAATGCGTCGAGCGCCTCCTGCTTGTTCTTCGCGAACGCGGCGTCGTCCTTCGACAGGACGATCTTGGCGGCTTGGCGGGTCGCCAGCTCCTTGAGGGCCGCTTCTTTCTTCTTCCAATCGTCGTTCAGCGTCACGCCCGGAACCGTGTTCCGCTTCAGAATCTCGTCGTCGGACATGCCGTCCATCCAAGTCGTGAACGTGATCAGCTTGCCTTCGTCGATGAGCTTCTCGAACACTTGGCCGGAATACGTCGCGCCGTAGTGCTCCGCGAAGTCCTTCTCCAGCGGCGTCGCCGCCTTGGCCAGAGCTTCTTCCGTGTTGAACAAGTTGACCGGCTGGCCGTCCTCCGGATTGATCAAGTCGCCGCCGAGGCCGATGATGTTGAGATCGAGTCCGAGGCCGGACGATTCCAGTGGAACGCCGCCCGTCGCCTTAAGCGCCAGGGTTTCTTCCGTCAGCGTCGGTTTGCCGTCCACCAGGGTCCAGTCCTTGCCTTCCACGCCGTTGTACATCGTTCTCGCGCCGTCGTAAGAGAAAATGTAGTTCAGGAACTCCATCGCTTTCTCGGGATTCTTCGAGCTCTTGGATATCGCGTACGCCTTATCCTGCCAGCCCAGCGGGTTGACGCCGCCGGTCCAGGCAACCTTGCCGGCCGGGACGACGAGGAAGCCTTTGCCGTCGTTCGTATGCTGCGCGTTGAAGTCGCCCATCGCCCAAGTAGCGGGTCCGACCACGATCTGGCCGGCCGTCGCCTTGGCCATGTAATCGTTGTTCTTCATCGTCAGCGAGTCCGGATCCAACAGTCCTCTGCGCTGCGCTTTATTATAGAAGTCCATGGCAGTCCAGAAGTTGGAATTCTCGTCCGTCAGCGTGCTGATAAACTCGGCGCCCCCGATCTGGGATGCCGTCAGGTCGCTGGTCGCTCCGGTCAATCCCGTGAACGTAAGAGGCGGTATCAAATATGGCCACAGTCCCCAATCCTGCCACATCGACACGCCGTAAACCTTCTTGCCGTCATCGGTCGTCGGGTGCTTCTCGACGATCTGTTCGACGGCGTTCAGAAGATCGTCCATCGTGTTCAATTCGGGAGCTCCGATCTCCTTGTACCAATCCCAGCGGATCGTCGGGCCGATCGTGATCGGTTTGACCGCCGTGCCCGGCTTCGGCTGAACTTGAGGCGGCAGGAAGTACAAGCTGCCGGTGCCGTTGCTCCAGTTCTTCTTGCTATAGTCGACGACCGTAGCGATGTTGGCTGTAATGTCTTTGCCGCGGTCGGCCAGCATATCGTCCATCGGGACGATCAGGTTGCCTTCGATGAGCTGCTTCTGATACTTGTTGACGTCCGTGCGGACGATATCCGGCAGGTCGCCGCTCGCCAGCAGAACGTTGAATTTGTTCTCGTCGGCTTCGACGTATTCGATCTTGACGCCGACTTTCTCGGCGATGTCCTGGGCAACCTTGCTGTCCGGGTATTTGTTCCATTTCGTACCCGGCTCCATGACGAGGACGCGCAGCGTAACGAGCTCCTGAGGCTTGCTCGATTCCGTCGCCGCGGCGCTTCCGGACGGGGACGCGCCCGAAGTCGCGCTCGGACTCTCCCCTGCCGTATTGTTCGAACCCGAATTGTTGGAGCAGGCCGAGAGCAGCATCGCCGCGCTCATCATCATGACCGCTGCCGTTTTCAATGACGCTTTCTTTCTCATTCGGTGAACCTCCCTTAATGATCTATAATTATCGGCGATTATAGCCAGATAATCCATGGTAGAATGCTAAACTTCCGAGGTCTAACCCTTCCCATCAGCCGGAGGCTTATCCCTTCACCGCGCCCATCATGATGCCCTTGACGAAGTAGCGCTGCAGAAGCGGATAGACGAGAACGATAGGCAGCGTGACGAGCATCGTGATCGTCATCTGAATCGACTGCGGAGTCAGCGTGCGGACCAGGTCGCCCCGATTGAGCTGCTCGGTCGTCGCGTTCGCCAGGTTGCTGGACTGGTTCAGGAACGTGTAGAGAACGAGCTGCAGAGTCTGGAGCTTCGGATTCTCCACAAGGAACCAATTGTCGAACCAGGTGCTCCACTGGCCGACCGCCGCAAAAACCGCGATGGTCGCGATAATGGGCATCGACAGGGGGAAAATGATGCTCGTAAAGATCCTCATGTATCCCGCCCCGTCGATTTTCGCCGATTCCTCTAGCGAGGCCGGCAGCTGCTCGATGAACGTTTTGATCAAGATGACGTTGAAGCCGGCGAGAGCGGACGGCACGATGTACAGGAGGAAGTTGTTTTGCAGGCCGTACGTCTTCATCGTCAGGTACCACGGAATGAATCCGGCGTTGAAGTACATCGTGATGAGCACGAAGCGATAGACGTATTTGCGCAGCAGCATCTCTTCCTTCGTGATCAAATAAGCGAAGAACGAGCAGCAGAGCACGGTGAGGATGGTCCCCAATACGGTCCGGGAGAGCGAGACGATGGCGGCGTCCTTGATGCCGGGCAGGGTGAGCGTTTTCTGGTACGCCTCGAGCGAGAAGCCGGCCGGCCAGAACGTGACGCCCTTCTGGGCTTCTATCGAATCGCTGATCGAGTAAACGAAGATATAGTAGAACGGATAGATCGTTATCAGGATGAGAATAGTCAAGATAAAGTAGTTGATAGCGTTGAACGAGAAGTCCTTCCAATCGATCTTCCGCCGGCGGCGGGCCGGCTTCGTCTCCGTCCGTCCGGCCGGTTGCGCGCTTGCTTGAGTGTTCATGGGACGAGCTCCTTTCTCTATACGATGCCTTGACCGCGGAATTTCTTCGAGAGGAAGTTCACGGTGAACAGCAGCAGAATGCTGATGACCGACTTGAACATGCCGACTGCCGTCGAATACGAATAGTCTCCCGTTACGAGGCCGAGCCGGTATACGTAAAGATCGAGCACCTCGATCCGGTCGGCGACAAGAACGTTGTTGAAAACGAGGTATTGCTCGAAGCCGGCGGACAGCAGATTGCTGATGGACAGCAGCAGCAGAACGATAAAGGTCGGCATGATGCTCGGAACCGTGATATGCCAGATCGTCCGAAGCCTTCCCGCTCCGTCGACCTTGGCGGCGTCGTACTGCTCGCTGTCGATGCTGACGATCGCGGCGAGGTAGATGATCGCGCTCCAGCCGACTCCCTTCCAGAGCAGCAGCAGCGTCTGCACCGTCCATACCCGGTCGTAGTTGCCGAGCACGTTGACCGGCGTGTCGCTGATGCCCAGATGCGAGAAGATCGTGTTGACCGCCCCTTCCGTGCTGAACATGCTGAACGCGAGCGCATACACGATGATCCAGCTAATATAATGGGGCAGCGTCGATACCGTCTGGACCAGGCGCTTGAACCAGCCGCTCTTGACCTCCGACACCATCACCGCGAACAGCATCGGGATCGGCGCGGTCAGAATCGAGAGGAAGCTGAGGGCAAGCGTGTTGATCAGGACCGGTCCCATACGGGGATCGCTGAACATGTCTCGGAAATTCTGAATCCCGATGAATTCGGTACGGTTGAGCGGAATGCCCGGGTGGTAATCGAAGAAAGCGTAAATCCAGCCGAACAGCGGTACGTAACTGAAGGCGAAGGCGAACAGGACAAAAGGGCTTGCCATCAGCAGCAGCTTGACGCCGTCCTTGCGGAAGTGCCTCGATCTGCCGGACTCCTTGCCTTTTTTTGCCGTGAGGGTTAGGGCCATGGTCTTTCTCCTTTGCTTGATGTCTGTCTGTCTCTATGGCTTAATGATAGCGCTTCAATTCGCGCCTTCGAATGAAGGATCTGACGATCTGTTTGAAAAAAACGGCTCGGAGTCTCCCCCGGGATTGAACGATTTAACGATTCGGTTGAACGATTCGCATACTCCCGCCGGATGCTTTTTGACTGTGGGGATGCGACGAGGCTCCGTTGGCGAATTTGCCGCGCTGCCCTCCGTGCGTTCGGAAGAGTTTCTTAGCGATTCGCAGGGAAAATCCGAGCTCAGTTGGGTCGTGGCTACTCATCTGGCTTTGATCGTGAGGACACTTTGCGCTCAGTTGGGTCGTGGCTACTCATCTGGCTTTCCTCGTGAGGACACTTGCGCTCAGTTGAGTCGTGGCTACTCATCTGGCTTTCCTCGTGAGGACACTTGCGCTCAGTTGAGTCGTGGCTACTCATCTGGAACGTACTCCAGCTATGTTGCGAGGCTGTGTGTTTTTTGTAGGTGATACGACGGGGATACGGTACTTTGCGAGTGGAGATAGTCTCGGATGAGACCATCTCGGCGAGGACGCGACACTTTGCGAGCGGAGATAGTCTCGGTTGAGATCATCTCGACGGAATTGAGGTACTTTGAGAGCGGAGATAGTCTCGGATGAGATCATCTCGATGGAAGCCATTCAACGCTGGCCCACCGAGGTTACATCCCACACTCGAGCCTAAAGACTCCAGCACGCGCCCCCTATAAGCAAAAAAAGAACAGCGCCAAAGCGCCGTTCCTCCAAAATCGCTTATTAAGCCTCGCCGGCCGGAAGCCGAACGACGACCTCCGCCCCCTTCTCCCTAGGCTCGAAGTGAATCCCGTACTCCGGCCCGAAGTAGAGTCGGATCCGCTTGTTCACGTTGCTCAGGCCGATACCGGTGCCTCCGCCGGACGACTCATGGCTCTCGCCGGATTCGAGCTTGCGGTTCAGCTCCTCGAGAAGCTCCGGCTCGAGGCCGATGCCCGAGTCCGATACGCGGATGCGCAGCTCGCCCTCCTCGATCTTCGCATGGATGCCGATGAAGATGACCGGCTCCTCCTCCCGCTGCCCCGCGGCGATGGAGTTCTCCACCAGCGGCTGCAGCAGGAAGCGCGGGACGCGGCATTCCAGCTCCGGCTCCTCCACCTCGATCTCGAAGCGGATGCTGTTGTTGAAGCGCATGTTGATGATTTTGATATAGTGCTCCAGGTAGCTCAGCTCGTCCCGCAGCGAGCACATCGGGTCCTTGCTCGAGAAGACGGGCCGCAGGATGTTGCCGAGCGCGACGATCGTGCCCACGATATTGTCCGCCTTGATCATGGTCGCCATCCAGCGGATCATGTTCAAGGTGTTGTAGAGAAAGTGAGGGTTGATCTGCGACTGAAGCGCCTCGATCTCCAGCTCCCGCTTGCTCTCCTGCATGCGGTTGTTCTTGTCGAGCAGGTCAACGATGCTGAGCGACATCTCGTTGAACCGCCTCACGACGATGCCGAGCTCGTTGTTCGGGATCCGATCGAAGGTGACCCCGAGCTCCCCGCGGCTGACGTCCTTCATCTTGCCGGCCAGCAGATGGAGCGGCTTGATCATTTTCCTCAACCAGAAGTACGACACGGCGAAAATAATCAGGATACTGCACAGGAAAACGGCAATCAGAGTGCGCTGAACGGTCAGGATCTGCCCCGAGTACATCCGAAGAGGGATCTCCTTCACCGCATACCAGCCGGCATCCTGAAGCTTGTAGTAGACGAGCTGGTAAGAAGCGTCTCCCGTCCGGTCGTCCATGCTCCCATAGGTTTCCTGCCCCGCCTCCGAAGGATGGAACGCGCTAGTGGTGCCGATCCGCTCGGGACGGCTGCCGGACAGTATGCTGCCCTGCGAGTCGACGATGTACATGTCCCCGTCGGAAGGATTCAGATCGGCCGAATAGAGCGAGGCGAGGTAGCGCTCATCCACGTTAAAAATCAAGGTGGCGCTCGTCTTCGGATCGTAAATGGCCCGCACGCCGCGGATCATGCTCACGACCGAGCCGTCCTTCGTCCCGGTCATGTAGGGATTGAAGTACGATTTTCTCAGGCCGCCTTGGATGATCATCTCCGGGAAAGCCTCCACCGACCTCCGGAACACGTCCGAGCCGAAGAAGCTCTTGTTCCATTCCTCTTGCGACTGGACGAGAGTCGTATCCCCGCTTCCGCCCATCGCTCCCAGGTTCTCGGTCGTCAGGTAGACGGAGTGGACGTAGCCGTAATTGCTGATGAACTTCTCGATCTGCGCGTGCAGCAGGTTCTTGTAAGCCAGGAATTCGAGCTCGCTCTTGTCGGACAGGTGCAGCAGGATTTCCTGGATCTGGTCGTCGAGCAGGAATAGCTTGGATAGGCGGTCCACGTCCGCGACGAGCCCGTGAATGTTATGGTCCGCCTGCTGGAACTGCTGGTACATCAGCCTCTCGTTCTGTCCCTTGATTTGGTTCAGCATGAACGTATAGATGATGTAAGAAGCCGCCGACAGCACGACCAGGCTGATGATCATGAAGAAAAGGATCAGTTGGGCGCGCAGGCTGTTCATGCGAAGGCGTCCCGCCCTTTTCATGTGTCCGCCTTGGCGCCGGCCAGCCATTCCCGCCGATATTCGTTCGGGTTAAGTCCCGTCACCTTTTTGAACACTTTGCTGAAGTACGTGTATTCCGGCGAGAAGCCGACCTCGACGGCGATGTCGGACGACTTCTTCGAAGTGGTCGCCATCAGCTCCTTCGCCCGCTCGATCCGGTATCGGTTAAGGTAGTCGATGAACGTGATTTGCAGCTCTTTGCGGAAAAGGTTGCTGAGGTATCCGGAGCTCAAGTCGACGTAGTCCGCAACGGTCTGCAGGCTGATGTTGTCCGCGTAGTGCAGCTTCACGTATTGGATCGCTTTGGCGATCTCGTCGCTCATCTGGAGCCGTTCATGCGCTTGCTTCGCCAGCTCGGCCACGTATGCCGCCGTCTCGTCGAGCATGCCGGGCAGCGTATCGCTGTCCTCAAGCCGCTCGGTGATATTGTAGAGCAGCGCTCGTTCGTTCTGGTTGCTGTCGTACATCTGGGTAGCGATCCACTGAACGAATTGGAAAAGCGCGCTTGTCACCGCTTTGCGGTCGCCCGCCTGCTCCTCGATCAGCTCGAGGTATCTCTCGTACTCCTCCTGTTTAGCCTTGGGCAGCAGCGAACGAATCGGTTCGTACCGACGCATGGCCGCCAAACGGCCGCGGTAGCCGGAGGTCTCCCTCTTACCGCCGGTTGCGTGCAGCTGGCCAGGCCCCGCGAGAAACTTGCGGCCGAGCGCCTGCTGCGCTTCCGCGTGCGAGGAAGGCAAGGAAGCGTAGCCGCTGCGCGGCGCGCTGATTCCGAAGGAGACGGTCCCGTTGAAGTACGTTCGGATGACGTCCTGGATCTGCTGCAGAATCGCGCCGGTCTCCGCCTGGATGCTCTGCTCGGAGTGCAGATCCCCGTAGGAGAACAAAAGCAGGTACCGGTTGTCGTCCAGGTGGAACGCCTCTCCCCGCTTGCGAGAAGCGAGAATCTCGCTGAGGACGTTGAGCAGGGACATCTTCACGAGGTGACCGTGCTCGTCCTTGAACTTCTGCTTGATGCGGGAATACCGGTCCAGCTCCATGACGCAAGCCTGGAGCCGGACCGGCGAGAGCCGCATGCCGCTTCGCTGGACGAACGAGCCGAATTCGTCCGGGCTGAAGATGCCGTAGAAGAGGAAGTCCTTCAGCATCTTCTCCTTGACGAGCTCGAGGTTCGCCGGAAGGTCTCCGGCTCCCCCCGCGGTCTCGCTCTTGCCGTTTAACCGGCCGAGTTCCTCGGAGACGCCGTTCAGAACGTTCGAGATTTCTTCCTCGGTCATCGTAAGCTTGAGGATGTAGTTGGAGACGCCGAGCGTCATCGCCTTGCGGGCAAGGTCGAATTCCTCGAGGCAGCTGAGCACGACGATCCGCGTCCGCTTGTCGCGCTCCCGGATCCGCTCGATCAGTTCCATGCCGTCCATCCGGGGCATCCGAATGTCGGTGATGACGACGTCCGGATTTTCCCGCTGGATAAAGTCCCATGCCGCCTGGCCGTCCGGCACGTCGGCCGCGACCTCCATGCCGAACCGGCTCCAGTCGACCGAGTTCTTGAGCCCGAGCCTGACCAGCATCTCGTCTTCGACGATCAGAACTTTATGCATGGGGAACCTCCTTCAGCCGGAGCACCCAATCGTTGCCGCGTCCGCTGGACGGGGCGTCGAAGCGCCGTACCCCTTCGCCCTCGCAAGTTCCGGCTTGCGTGTATTCGCCGCTTCGCGGATCGAACCAGGACGCTTCGACCGCGGCGGCTTCCAAGCGCCCCAGATCGATCTCCGCGAACAATCCGTTCGGGCAGTAGACGAGCGCTCCGGCCTCGATTCGCGCCGCGACCATCCGGTTCGAGCCGGGGAAGTTGCGGGCGAGAAGTTGCGGGTCGGGACGGAGAGAAGCGAACCCCGAAGTCTCCATCAAGGCGCGCACGTGCTTCATCTGGTTCGCTCCGGGCCGGCGAAGCGCCGTCTTCCAGTCCATGAGGAAATAGGCGCCGGGCTCGGTCATCTCGTTGTTCGCGTAAGCGCCTTCAGCCATCGACCAGACGGAGTGATGCCCGTACGTATGGCCGCACGCGCCGGACAGGACGGCGTAATACGCGGCCCGCCGCGCGTCGGCCTCGTCGAAGTAGCCGTTCGCGGCATCGAAGCCGATCGGGATGTCCTCGTAGCAAGGCTCCGAGTCGAGCGTCGGCTTGACCGGCAGCCTGGCGTAGTCCGCCGCGACCCGCAGGTCGTTCGCGATCGCCGCTTCGCCGTGGCCGGACTGGATCATGTTGAAGTCCAGCCAATCCGCATCGTGCAAGTGATGGGACGAGGACTCGGCCCCCTTCGGGTGGAACGTCCGGAGGTGCGCGCCGCCGTCCCCTTCAGTCAGCCCTTCGGCCATCGCTTCGACGATGGCGAAGTGCCGGGAAGTCTGCAGCGGCCGGTCTCCGCCGAGCACCCAGACGAGGTTCGGCCGGTGCTGATAGCGCGCTCCGAGCCAGCGGCCGTAGGTCCGCGCGTTCTCCGGGGAGAAAATCTCCGGCCCCTTGCCCCACAGCTTGTTGAACTTGTCTCCCCACGTCGGCAGCAAAGCGATATAAATGCCGTAAGCCGCGGCGGTATCCAGAACGAAATCGATGTGATCCCAGTAGCCGTTAGGCCCTGCGAGATCGGGCCGGGACGGATCGGGAAGCCCGGACGAATCGGCGAGCAGCGGCAGCCGTCCGTACGCGTTGCCCGTCGTGACGCCCTCGAACTCGGCCAGCGCTACCGCCTGAACGACGTTGAACCCTTGCTCCGCCCGGGTGCGCAGGTAATGCTCCGCTTCCTCCCGGTTCAGCTTGTGGAACAGCTCCCACGCGGTGTCTCCCAGCCAGAAGAACGGGGTTCCGTCTTCCTTCTCCAAAAATCGGCCTCCGTCGTTAACGCGAAGACGCTGCATTCTCGTTTGGATCATTTCGCCGCACCCCCATGCCATTCCCAATAGCATCCAACAACAGATAACAGTTAATGATAATCTAAGCATAGCATAATTCGAATCGGCGTTGTATCGTAAATTGCTACGACAGAGACTGCATAAAACGGCCCTTGCGCTTCCCGTAACTCGACATCACAGACCGCTCAAGCCTCCTGTAACCCGACATCGTCGGGTTACAGCTCCAAACCAACCGCTCGCGCCTCCTGTAACCCGACATCGTCGGGTTACAGCTTCAAACCAACTGCTCAAGCCTCCTGTAACCCGATATCCTCGGGTTACAGCTTCAAACCATCCGCTCGCGCCTCCTGTAACCCGATATCCTCGGGTTACAGCTTCAAACCATCCGCTCGCGGCTTCTCCAATGCTTAGTTCAACCCCGCTCGGCTCCGCCAAGAGAACGCCTTGGCCGGATTCTTCTCCATCAGCTTGACCAGTTGCTGTCCTGTCGCTCCTTCCAGAGCCAACAGGGGCAGAAATCTCTGCGCGATGTGCCGCAGGCCCGGCCAGCCGCCGTAAGCGGCGAGGCGCGCACGCGTCGTGTCGAGCCCGAGCAGCAGCCGGTCCTCCAGCCCCGCCGCGAGCATCCGCGCGATCCACTTGGCCTCTTCCTCGTCGGAATGGTACTTGAAGCGGCCGATCGTATCGTATTCGAGATAGGCGCCTTGGCCCGCAAGTTCGAGGTGCGCGTCCGGATCGTCCAGCGTCCGGTCCAAGTGGCAAAGGATGACCGACTCGGCCGGAACGCCCCGTTCCAGGTAGAAACTCAGCAGCCACCTCGCCTGCGCCGCGCTCTCCGTGTGGCACATGATCGGAGCGCCCGTCTCTAGCGAGGCGTTCGCAGCCGCGGCGAACCACCGCTTGTCGGGATCGGCCATCCGCTCGGCGTCGACCGCCGTCTTGATCTGGCCGGCCCGGCCTTGGACGCGTTCCGCCGCTTCCGGCTCCAGCCAGTCGGTGCCGGACAGCATGCCGTCCTCCAGCTCGCCGATAAACAGCTCCGTCAGCTCCTTCTCCCCGAGCTTGCGAATCCAATGATCCGGAGGGTAGAACGCGAGCTTGTGGAAGCCCGTGGACGCCACGACATGGATGCCGGCTTCTTCGGAGACGCGCAGGAGCTCGGTCTCCATCCGTCCGCAGGCGAGCGGTTGGGCGTCCACGATCGCCTCTCCTCCGATCTCCCGGAACGACCGGAGCTCCCGCAGCGTCAGCGCATAATCGTCGATGAGCAGATCCTTGTTCACCGTCTGAGGGAAGCCGGGAGCCAGAAAAAGATGCTCGTGGCTATGGCAGAAGCCGAGCCGCCTAGGCTCGATGTCCCCCAGCACGGTTCGGATTCGGCCTGCCGGTTCCTCGGCCTCTCTATTCCAGGGGATCGTTACATTCGGATCTATCGAGCTCATCGCTTCCCGCTCCTTTTTTTGCCGCCTCGTGTCTTTAGATAATCGAGTATATCCAATAACGGAATTCGTTCCAAGCCCTCGTTTCGCCTTCCTGGACGTATTCGAGCCTAACCTCGATATCGGTCTTGCCCGCCGTGTAGGAAGCCGGAATCTCGAACTCGTCCTCCAGCCAGCGCTTGTACGGGTTCCGATCGGCGAAGTACCAGCTTCGCTCCGCGACGAGGACGCCGTCGACGTATACGTTCGCCCGTTGCCGCCCCGCGATCTGGTCGGATCTTCGGCGCAGGCGCACGCCCCGGTTGCGAGGATCGACCGAGACGACGAACCGGCTGTCGCCCTCCGTCTCGTGTCCCTTGTCGCGGAAGACCCGCCCGGTTCCGTCCTCGTATTCGCTCTCGACCTCGTAATGCCCTCGACTTCCGGTCGACCGGTAGACGTGAACGCCTTCGGACGCCTTGTCGCCGATGTCGAGCTCGTCGGTCAACAGAAGTCCCGGCTCGTCGATTCCATAGTAGAACAGAATGCCGGAGTGCCTCAGATATTGATTGTTGAACTCTCCCGACTCGATTCCGAATACTAATTCCTTGCGGAACGGGTACCAGTCTCCGCCGCACAGCCGGACCATCGACCACGGATTGTCCGGCAGTCCGTCGTACGCGCTGGACGGATTCGACTCCGGCGGCGTCGGGAAGCCCCAGCCGTAGCACGCCCAGCTCTCGGAGCCGTCGCTCTCGACCTGCGGCGTCGCGATGCCGTCGATGAGCACGCGAACGTCCCCTTCGCAGCTGATAACGCCGGGCTTGCGGGCCCGGGCGGTCACGTGGCCGGCGACGAGATGCCCGCGGCCCTCGATGCGCCCGATGACGCTGTCGGCACCCGGCGTCGCCTTCGGCTCATAGTACGCGGACGAACGGAAGTAGCCCGCTCGGCCTTCCGGATACGTATGCGGATCCGATGCCGTATATCGCGTCTCCCACCGGGCGAACCGCACCGGCGCCGTTCCTTGGTTGACAAGCTCGATTCGCGCGCTTCGCCAGAATGGCATCGGGAAGTAGTGGTAGCAGCTTCCGTCCGGTCTCCGGCCGTGCGAGAGGACGCCGACGGGGTTGTACCCCAGCTCGTTGGCGAAAAAGAGGCCCGCCGGACACTCGACGTCGGGCTTCGAATGGTCGTCCCACGTCGCCCGAATCCACAGCTCGCGCAGCCAGGACTCGTCTCCCCCGCTATCTGGCTCCGCTAGGACGGCGGCGACGCTCCCCGCTCCCCGCGCGTCCAGCACGACCTTCGTCTCGCCCGGCTCGATCGTCAGCTCCGAGCGAAGCTCGGCCTCGGCCGGCTTCGCGGGCTTCGGGTCCTCTCCGACCCGGCTCCACATGTTCAGCACGCGTTCGTACGATTCCGCGCCCGTGAACGTGCGGACTCCCTCCGCATCGGAGTAGGAGTGGTAGACGACATGACCCCAGCCGCCGTCGCCCTTTCCCGCTCCCTTCAGCCGCAGGTCCGACGTGATCCGGCACGACTTCGCGTACGGCATCGGCACGAAGCTGCGCACGACGCGGATCGGGCCGCGCCCGTTGTCCTCCGGCCCCAGGTAGGCGTCCGCGAGCGGACTCAGGAACGGCGGCTTCGTCCCGAACTCCGACGGCTTGATCGCGAACCTGGGCTCCTTTTCCCCGTCGAAGTAAAACCGGAACGTCGGCTCCGCGCTCTCCGGGTAGCGATGCTGCACGAAGTTATAGATGCAGCCGGGTCCGTCGACGTCGAAAATGACCCATTCGTCTCCTTCCCGGTACAGCCACCAGTCCCAATCCGCGTTATAGCCCTGCTTGTCGATACTGCCCTCGTACCGCACCTGAACGCCGTCCCGCAGCAGCGGCAGCAGATCGAAGCGCTCCAGGTTCGCGAGTCCTCTTAAATCCGATTGGCGTTGCACCGATCGGTCTTCACTCGAGCTCGTTTGGTTATCGGACATGTTTACCCCTCCTATCGCCGTTTAAGCGCATCGCAAAGAACCAAACCGCGTCGCGCGGGAGCGGTTTGGCCTTCGCTGCCTATAAAATTATCCGTATAAAGGCCCGTAAGCCGCGCAAGCCCGGAAGTCGGCGCTCTCTGCGTCCTTCGTGCCGAACGCGCTCCACGCGCTCGGGCGGAACAGCCGCTTGGAGCCGACGTTGTGCATGTTCACCGGAATGCGCAGGATGCTCGCCAGCGTAATCAGATCCGCGCCGATATGGCCGTAGCTGACGACGCAATGGTTGGAGCCCCACGCTTCCATCACCGAGTAGGCGTCGTCGAAGACGGGATCGCCCGGCACGAGGTTCGGCACGAACCAAGTCGTCGGCCACGTCGGCGTCGTCCGCTCGTCCAGCTTCGCGTGAACATCTTCGGGCAGCTCGACCGTATAGCCTTCCGCCAGCTGCAGAACCGGACCGATCCCTTCGACGAGGTTGACCCGCGCCATCGTGACCGGCATGCCGCCCTTCGTCAGGTAATCGGTGGAATGGCCGCCGCCCGCGAACTGGTCCATGTACGTCGGCCGCCACGAGGTCGCGGCCAGGCAGCGCTCGACTTCCTCCTCGCCGATCTCCCAGTGAGGCTTCATCGCCGGTTGGCCGTCCCGCATCATCTCTCCCGTGCCGTCCAGGGCGGCCGGACCGGAGTTGATCAGGTGCAAGATTCCTCCCGCCGCGCGCCCTTCCAGCCGGTGGCCGGTCACCCGCTCCACCGCCTCCGGACTCCAGTAGGTCCGGACGTCGGCGAAGATCTGGGCCGTGTTCGTCAGGTAATGCTGGAACAGCATCGTCACGGCGTTCAGGTTGTCGTTCTCCGTCGCGACGATATACGGCTCGCGTACCCCGTTCCAGTCGAACGAGCTGTTCAGCACCGCCTCCAGGAAGTCGGCGCTCGGGAAGTGGTCCGTCCACTCCCGCTGCCCCTGGAAGCCGGAGGCGATCGCGTTGTACCCGTACGCTTCCTCCTCGTAGCCCCGTTCGGCCAGCTTCGGATTGCCGATCATCAGGTCTCGGACGATAAGCGCCATTTTCACGACCGTCTCCCAATTCCGCTCCTTCTTCTCGTCCGGAATGACCAGCTCAGCAGGGTTCGGGTCGGGGCCGATCCGGCACTTCTCCTTCACCCAGGCGAGGGCGATCCGGAACTCTTTCTCGTCGTAGATGCCGCGCTCGATCCGCCGGGTCACCTCGGTCATGTCCACGTAGGCGTTCTTCATGCCAAGGTAGCGCTGGTAGAACGAATCGTCGACGATGCAGCCCGCGATGCCCATCGACACCGAGCCGATCGACAGGTACGACTTGCCGCGCAGCAGCGCCGCCGCCAGACCCGCCCGCCCGAACTGAAGCAGCTTCGCTTGCACGTCCTCCGGAATCGATCGGTCGTCCAGGTCCTGGACGTGTTTCCCGTAGATTTTGAATATCGGCAATCCCTTCTGGTTATGGGCCGCGTGAAGCGCCCCCATGTACACCGCGCCCGGCCGCTCGGTGCCGTTGAAGCCCCATACGGCGTGAGGCAGCTGAGCGTTCGTCTCCATCGTCTCCAGCGGGTAGCACCAGCCGGAAGCGACAGTCACGATGACGCCGACCCCTTCCTTCGCGAACCGGTCCGCGCACTGCGACGCTTCCTTGAACCCCGAGATGCAGACGTCGTTCACGACGCACTCCGCGGGCGATCCGTCCGGGTAACGCAGCGTCTCCGACAGAAGCTTCGCCGCCGCGCGGGCGAGCTCCATCGTCATGTCCTTCGTTGCCGCCTTCACCAGCTTGCGGCGGTCGATAATCGGCCGGATGCCGATCTTCGGAAAACCGTTCTCATAGCGATGCGCCTTGTCCGCCACCGTTGCTCTCTCCTCCTATGCCAAGCCGTACTCGGCCATTTTGCCGCGAATGAAACGCACTCCCTCGGCGACCAGAACGTCCCCGCTCGGGGCGAGCTGCCGCCATACCCAGGTGTTCATGTTGTCGGTGACGTCGACGAACGATTCGAGCGCCGCGTATCCGGTATAGTTGAGCTCCGAGAGAGCCCGGAAAATCGAGTCCCAATCCACGAGCCCCGTTCCCGGAATGCCCCGGTCGTTCTCGCAGATGTGATAATGGATCAGGTCGCTTCCGGCCGCCTTCGTCGCTTCGTAGAAGCTTTTTTCCTCGATGTTCATGTGGTACGTGTCGAGGTGGATCTTGATATTCGGCTCTCCGACCAGGTTCTTCAGCTTGAGCGCCTGCTCGCACGTGTTGATCAGGTTCGACTCGTAGCGGTTGACCGGCTCCAGGCCGATCTGCACGCCGAGCTCGCGGGCATAGACTGCCGCTTCTCGAAGGCCTTCCGCCGCCCAATCCCATTCTTGCTCCGTAGGGCGCGCTTTCGCGTTCTTGACGTGCTCCGAGTAGACGACGCCGGAGAGGTTCGTTTTGCCGATCGCCGCCGTCGCCCGCGCGCAGTCCTTCAAGTATTCGATGCCCTTGGCGCGAATGGCCGGATCCGGGCTCGCGATGTCCGTTCCGCGCAGCAGAACTGTCGACGTGACAGCGTCCAGCCCCGCATCCTCTAGACGCTTCTTCACCGCTACGGCGTCGAACGTATCCAGCGTCATGAGCGGAATCTCGATAAAGTCGAGCTCGAGCCTCTTCACCCGGTCGATCAGGTCGAGCGTGCCGTTGCTCCATTGGGAGCACCACGCGTATGCATGAATGCCAAGCTTCATTCGGTCTCCACCCCGTTCAGCTGTTGTAGATGATTCAGGACTTGCTTCGAGGCCATGACCCCCATCTTGTCGACGGCCTGCACCGTCGAAGCGGCGCAGTGCGAGCCGATGACGAGCCGGTCCAGCGAGAGAAGCTCCGGGTTGTCCGGGGGCTCCTTCTCGAAAACGTCGATGCCGGCTCCCCAGATGGTGCCGTTCTTTAGCGCTTCGCAGAGAGCATTCTCCTCCACGAGGCCGCCCCGCGCCGTGTTGATCAGGACGGCGGTCGGCTTCATGAGGCGAAGCTCCCGCTCCCCTATCATGTGGCGAGTCTCTTCCGTGAGCGGGACGTGCAGGCTGACGAAGTCCGCTTCCCTTAACAGGTCGTCGACGGACTCCGCATATCGCACCCCGGCAGCGCTTGCAAAAGCCTCGTCGCGCACCGCGTCGTAAGCGAGAACACGCATGCCGAAGCCTTGCGCCCGGCGCACGACCGCCTTGCCGATCTGGCCGAGCCCGATCAGCCCGAGCGTGCGGCCGTTCACGTCGACGGCGGTTCGCTTCGTCCAGTCGCCTTCCCGGCACGCCTTATCGATCGGCAGCACTCGCCGCGCGGCCGCCAGCATGAGGGCGAACGCGTAGTCCGCCACCGCTTCGGTGTTCGCGCCCGCCGTCGTCGTCACCTTGATTCCGCGCTCCTGAGCGAAGCGCATATCGATATTGTCGGTGCCCACGCCGTATTTGGCAATAACCTTAAGGCGCGGCGCCTTCTCCAGCACCTCCCGGTCGAGCGGATCGACGCCGACGATGACGGCGTCCGCCTCCGCGATATGCGCGATCATCTCCTCCTTGGCCATGATGCGGCCGTGGGGATTGCGCAGCACCGTGAGCCCTCCGTCCGAGAGCAGATCGAGCGGCTCGGAGCTGTGCGCGGCGAAGGAGCGAGGCGTCACCAGCACGTTCAAGCCCATCGCGAGTCCCTCCTTACGCCCATTTCGGATTGTCGAGGATGACCGGCTTGCCATCCTTTTCGACAACGATTTTGCGGAACCCCTTCGTCTCGATGCTGCCGTAGTCGTGCCCCGCGTCGGCCCGGAACACGTAGAACGTGATCAGCGGCTCGGTTCCGGTATTGATGCTGCGGTGCGCGTAACGGCCGGGCACGTAGACCGCCTTGCCGGGGGTGAACTCCTGCGCGTCCCATTCTCCCTCGGGATTCTCCATCAGCATGAGGCCGCGGCCGCCGATACAGTAGTACACCTCCGCCGTATCGATAATGGTGTGAAAATGCCCCTTGGTCATGTAATACTCCTCGCCCACCTTGCCCGGATAGACGATGCTCGTTCCGAAGGCGAGGTTGCCGTCGGTCTCCGTCACGCCCAGCTCGTGGAACTCGTAGAGAAGCGGGTTGCCTTCTTCCAGCAGAGCGGCGGTCGCCGCGTCGTCGGCGTACATTCCTTTCATCTGGCTTAAGAAGCGCTTGAGGGACGGCTTCGTATCGGATAGGCCGTTATTAAGACTGAAGTAGACGGAAAATGGATTCATCGGCAGTGCGGAATTCGGGATCGTCGAGCTCATCGGGCTTCCTCCTTCGGCTTTTGATCTTGCGGCTTTTGATTTTGCGGCTATCGGCCTTGCTGCTGCTGACCTTGCCGTTCCTGACCTTGCTGTTGCTGACCTTGCCGTTGCAGCTCCAGCGCGATTTGCTCGAGCCGCCGGAACGTCGGCTTGTCGATGTGAATTTGGAACACGTCCTGGATCACCTGCGTCCAGCCGTGCAGGAAGTAGATCCAGCCGTCTTCGACGCGGAGGCCGCGTTCTTCGCGCTGCGCTTCGGCTTGGCGAAGGAACAGCAGATCGCCGCGATAGTTCAGCTCCCAGACGAGGCTGCCTGCCGGGAAAACCGCTGCGTCCGTCAGAGGAGAGCCCGGGCGGTCCTTGCCGAGTCCCGTGGCGTTGACGACGAGCGAATGCTCCGGCAGCCCGGCGAGCACGGCGTCGTTGTCGCGCGGCTCGGGGCAGAGGCGGTACTCGAAGCGCGTCTTCGTCTCGAGGCGGCCGAGCAGCTCCTTCGCGGAATCGAGCCGGGCCTGGCTGCGGTTGCTGATCACGATTCGGGACGGAATGTTGTCCCCATGCTCCGGCCTAGTCAGGTACGAGCTGATCGCCAGCGCGCTGCCTCCCGCTCCCATGAGGAAGACGTCGCCGCCGCGCGCCCAATGGTTCTGCGGGATAAACGCCTCCATCGCCAGACCGCTGGAGATCGGGTCCTTGGCCGCCCCGAGCAGGCGTCCGTCTTGCTTGGAGATCGAGGAGAGCTCCTCGAACTGAAGCGCGTAGGGGTCGAGTTCGTCGAACAGGTCGCGTGCCGCATGGAAAAGATCGATTTTGTGCGTCGTCACGAGGGCTCCGAGCGAATTCGGATCGTTCTTGAGGAAGCCGACGGCTTCGCGGTAAAGCTCCGGCGACGCGTGGATCGGCAGGTCCATTCCCTTGATGCGGGCGTCCGTAAGGCCCAGCGCTTCCGCCCAGAGCGGGAAGAGCTTCATGATGGACGAGGAGCCCGTCGTCACGCCGATGAAGTAGAAGGTCGGCCGGTCGTTCGGTTCGTATGGCATGGCAGTCGATCCTTTCTAGTCGTAAGTAGGCGGCCTTTCGGCGCCTTAACGGACATCCAGTCCGTTAGAGCCGCTGAACGACCGTTATGAATTTCTAACGGACATAGAAGACTCTTAGAAGGGAGAAATCGCTTTTGGGAGGCTTTTTCGGCCTCGTAACGGACTGGATGTCCGTTAGAATTCCGGAATGCAATTTTTCGGCGTCTAAGCGTCGCTGGTGTCCGTTAGCCGAGGTGGAGCGACCATTGGGAAGTCTGTCGGTAGGGAAAGAAGCCTCACGTGCGTAGTTTGGTTCCTCTCTTAAGCCAACTCGAAGCGTTCTTGTCTCATGTGCGCAGTCTGGTTACTCTCTTATACCAACTTGATGCGTACTTGCCTCATGTGCGCAGTCTGATTACTCTCTTAAGCCAACTCGAAGCGTACCTGCCTCATGTGCGCAGTCTGATTACTCTCTTAAGCCAACTCGAAGCGTACCTGCCTCATGTGCGTAGTTTGGTTACTCTCTTAAGCCAGCTTGAGGCACACTAGCCTCATGTGAGTAGTTTGGTTACTCTCTTCAGCTAACTTGAGGCGCACTAGCCTCTTGTACGCAGTCTGGTTACTCTCTTAATCCTCACCCTTCAACCGCCCGTACAATGCCGACAGCCCCTCGACCGCCTGCCGGTAGCGCCGCGCCGGGGCGGCGTAGCTCTCGCGGCCTTCGGGCGTCGGCTCGTGGACGTCGCCGAACGCGAGGAACGATTCGGCCGTCTTCGCCAGGTCGTCGAACAGCCCCACGCCGTACCCGGCGATAACGGCGCTGCCGGAGATCGTCGTGTCGACGCTCTTCAGCGTCCGCACCGGAATGCCGAGCACGTCCGCCTTGATCCGGTTGAACAGGCCGCTCTTCGCTCCCCCACCCGCCGCGTTGACCTCGTGGTAAGGAATCGAGCCGGACAAGCGCTCCAGAATGTCGAGATACGAACGGTACTCGTAGGCGATCGATTCGAGGATCGAGCGGTACATCGCGGCTTTGCCGTGCGACCAGTTGAGGCCGAGCCAGGCGCCGCGCAGGTCCGCGTCGTTCGGGCAGACGCTGCCGCCGAAGTGCGGCACGAACAGCAGCCCGTCGCTTCCCGGAGGGACGCTCTCCGCCATCCGGTTCAACTCGTCGAAGCTTGGAGCCCCGGCTTCGTCCGGGCCGATAAGCTTGCGGTACCAGGAAAGGCATTCTCCTCCGCCGTTGATGTAAGCGAGTGGAGCCCACAGCCCAGGGATGACGGAACGGGCGAAGATCAGCGTCTTCGTCTCGACGTCCGGACTATAACGGTCTACGCCGCAAGCGAGCACGGATGCCGTGCCGGCGATGTCCAGCAATTGGCCCGGGCGAACGAGTCCGCCTCCCAGGGATGCCGCCGCCGTATCGCCGCAGCCCGCGACGATGGGTGTTCCGGCGGCTAGGCCGGTCAGCGCGGCATATTCGGGCGTCAGATAGCCGACGACGTCCCAAGGGTTCACGATCCTGGGCAGCTTGTCGGCGTCCAGGCCGAACGCCCGGATCAGCTCGGGCGACCAGCGATTGCCTTTCGCGTCGGCGAAGCCGGTGAAGTGCAGGTGCGTGTAGTCGACGAACGCCTCGTCCGCGGAGAGGCCGGCCAGCCGTCCGGCGGCGAAAGCGCTCGGCACGACGAACTTGGCGATTCTCCGGTAGACGTCCGGACGCTCGCTCCTCCACCACAGCTTCTTAGGGCCGTGCGCATACGTAACGGGGGCTCCCGTGAGACGGATGACTTCCTTTTCCCCCCAGGCCCGAATCTCGGGCATCGCGGACTCGCAGCGGGTGTCCAGCCAGGAGTCGTAAGGGGTAACGGCGTTCCCTTCCCGGTCGATGCCGAGGATGCCGGCCATCTGGCCGTCCAATCCGATCGCCGCCACCTCGCCTCCGGAGACGCCGGACGCTTCCAGCGCTTCGCGAATCCCTTCGACGACGGAGCGGAACATCTCCTCCGGGTCCTGCTCGACGCTGCCCCGCGCCCCCCGGATCAGCCGGGACGGCCGAAACGCCGTTCCCGCGATCTCGCCGTTTGCGCCGACGATCGCCGCCTTCGTGCCTTGCGTGCCGATATCGGCCGTAACGAGATATGGCATAACGGATGTCACCCGCTCCCTCAATCGAAAGTAATTAGAGTCTTGATGCCTACCGAACGCGACGCGGCTTCGACCGCCTGCCCGAATTCGGAGATCGGGAACCGGTTCGACACGAGCTTGTCGGCATCGATCAGACCGCTGGCGATAAATTGCAGAGTCTTGCGAAAATGATGGTTGTTCGCCTTGGTGGAACCGGTTGCAAGGATCTGCTTGTAATGAATCCGGTTCGTGTCGATCCCGACCGGGACCGCGTTCTTGGGCAACCCGCCGAAAAAGTTGATTCGCCCGTTCATCGCCGCGACCTCGACCGCAAGCTGTTGCGCTTCGGGGGAGGGATTGGCCGTGACGCACACGTCGACGCCCCGCCCCCCGGTGAGCTCCAGGATCCGTTCCTTCAGTCCGTCCGCCGCAAGGGCGATGAACGACTCGTCGATCCGCTTCGCCAGCTCGAGCCGGCCGGCCGAACGGTTGGCGAGGAAAACGCGCCCCGCCCCCGCCCGCTTCGCCATCTGCGCGTACATGATGCCGATCGTCCCGGCCCCGATGACCAGCACGTCGTCGCCGAGCGAGACCGGACAGACCAGCAGACCGTTGTAAACGCAGGAAAGCGGTTCGGCCAGCGCCGCCTGGTCGAAGGTGACGTGGTCCGGAAGCTTGGCGACGTTGCCGAAGCGGACCGCTTGCTCGGGAACGACCGCGTACTCCGCGAAACCTCCGTCGAGCTGCACGCCCAGAGCCCGATAATCCGGGCATAAGTGGTAATCTCCCTTCACGCACTCGTCGCAGATGCCGCAGCCGATATTGGGAGCGACGGCGACCCGGTCCCCCGCGGCATACCCTTGGACCTCGCTTCCGACTTCGTCGATGACCCCGGCGATCTCGTGGCCGAGCGTGCGCGGCGATTCCGGACCGATGCCGGCGAAGCCGTTCGCGATCATGCGAAGATCCGTTCCGCAGATGCCGGCCCGCTTGACCTTAAGAAGAATCTCCCCCGCCTTTATGGCGGGCTTCGGAACCTCCGCGACGCGTACGTCGCGGATCCCGTGCATTTGAGCCGCAATCATCATCGTTGTCATCCCACCATTGTTTAATATCTTTTATTGTTATTTGTTATTATATTTGAATCATAGGCGCAGGACGGCCGAATGTCAATGCACAATTATCGCGAAGAAGCAAGGATGAAACCGATTGTTAGAAAACAATAACAAATGATATACTTAGAGATATCAAATTCATCTCATATGAAAATGGAGCGTTACCATGAGCGACAAAACTACCGAAGTGCTATTCGCCGAGGAGAGGAGGGCGCAGATCGTCGAGCTGGTCAACGAGCGGAAGAAGGTGCTCGTCCCCGACCTGATCGATCACTTCAAGGTGTCCCCCGCGACGATCCGCGGCGACCTGCGCGACCTGGAGGCGGCCGGGCTCATCAAGCGCACGCACGGCGGCGCCATCCCGAGCGGCTTCTCCAAGGTCGGCTTCGAGCCGGACACGTCCGCGAAGAACGTCAGCCGCTTGGCGGAGAAGCGGCTCATCGCGCAGGCGGCGGCCGAGATGGTGGAGGACGGCGACATCGTCATCCTGGACGCCGGCACGACGACGCTGGAGATGGCGAAGCTGCTCCGCGACAAGCGGAACGTGACCGCCATCGTCAACGATCTGAACATCGCGATGTGCCTTCAGCAATTCGACGGCATCAACGTGATCATCCTCGGCGGCACGCTGCGCAAGAACCTGCATTGCACGGTCGGCCCCTTCGCGAACAATCTGCTGTCGGAGCTGAACGTCGACAAGGCGTTCCTCGGATCGAACGCGTTCAGCGTGCAGAAGGGCTGCACGACGCCGGATATCAACCAGGCCGAGATCAAGAAGATCATGGTTAAAGTCGCCACGCAAGTCATCGTTCTATGCGACAGCAGCAAGATCGGCAAGAGCTCGTTCCTCCAGTTCGTTCCCGCCGGGGAGATCCACACGTTCGTCACGGACGCGGGCATCGGCGAGCTCGACCGCAACGAACTTAACGAGCTTGGCGTGGACGTAAAAATCGCAAGATAATCGGCGAGCAAGTTCGGACGAGTGCGGACAAGCTCCTGCAAAAGCGTTGGAACCGGTTGGCCCTGTGGGCCTACCGGTTTTTTATTTTCGGCTTAATCGTAATCCGCGCCCCGGCAAACGACGACGATTCGCGGCATCAGTCCGCCAGCCTCACAAGCTCGCCTCGCGCAAGCGAAACGTTGCCGGCCTCCACGATGCGGACGGCCATCCTTCCGTCATGCCCCGTCACCGCGGGCGGACGATCCTCGCGGATGCAGGCGATAAAGTCGGTGTCCTCCGCCAGGTAAGCATCCTTGAAGAGCGACCTCCAGCTGTTCATGTACGGGCGATGAAGCGTTTTGTCCCTTCGCGCGGTCACGATCGTTCTCTCGTGCGTCTGTCCCAGATAGATGACGCCCTCGGTGCCGAGAATCTCCACGCGGCTGTCGTAGCCATACTGGACGCCCATTGCCCCATCTATGCTGCCGAGCTTGCCGTCCGCGAACTTGGCGGTCATCGCGACCGTGTCGTAGAAGTCCGGATACTGGCCTCGAATGTCCGGACAGCGGAAGTTCCCTCCTACGGCGTGCACTTCCGCGATCTCCGAGCCGGCGAACCAGCGCAGCGTGTCGATGTCGTGGCTGTTCACCTCGGCCAGCGGTCCGTTGCTCTTGCGGATGTCGTACATCCACGGCATCGGCGTGCTCGGCCCGCGGGTCAGCGACTTGACCAGGACGACGTCTCCGATCGCTCCGTCCTCGATCTGCCGCTTCGCGTCCCGGAAGCTCTCGTCGAAGCGGCGCATGAACGCGAGCTGCAGCTTCACGCCGCCCCGCTCGCAAGCCTCGATCATCTCCGCGCACTCCGCCTCGTTCATTGCCATCGGCTTCTCGCATAGCACATGCTTGCCCGCCGCCGCCGCATCGACGACGATATCGCGATGGTACGCGGTCGGCGTCACGACGACAACGGCGTGAATCGTCTCGTCCGCCAGCGCATCGCGGTAGTCGGCATACACCTTCTCGACCTCCAGCGACCGCGCCGCCTGCTCGGCCGCCTCCCGGTTCGGATCGGCGAACGCCGCTAATCTCGCGTAAGGCACGCTCTTGCGGAAGTTGGCCGCGTGAATCAGGCCCGCCCGTCCCGCGCCTATGACGCAAACGTTGATGATGTCGGGTGCCACTCTGCTCCCACCTTTAACGAATGATTTTATATATTATCGTTTATTATCATATTTTATTGAATAGTGTTGCGTCAATCGGTTTTTTGAATTTATGGTTTTGCAAACAAAGAACCGCCAAGGCGATTGCCCTGACGGTTTATCTTCCTAGAATCGGTAGCGGCCCGCCCCGACTTCGACCCCATGCCCAATCGGATCCGGAGAGGCCGCCGTTCCGAACGGCAGATGAACGACCGCCGAGACGCCTTCCGGAATCTCGACGTCCAAAATCAGCCTCCCGCCTTCGCGGCGCCACGCCGAGACGATCGTCCCCCGGACGGTATCGATTCGAGCCTCCGCCCATTCGAGCCCGACCGGCGGACACGGACGGATCTCGATCCTCTCGTAGCCGGGAGCAAGCGGCCGAATGCCGCCAAGCCGAGTATAAAAGGACGCGCCGATGCCTCCGAACATCGCGTGGTCGTGCGAATGCATTCCTCCCTTGAAGCTCCACTGTTCCCATAGCGTGGTAGCTCCTTGCGCGATTTGCCAGCCGAAGCCGGGATACTCATCCTTCTTCAGGATCGCATAGGCGAGGTCGATGCGGCCATGATCCGCCAGTACATCCATCAGATAACGGGTCCCGTAGATTCCCGTGTCCAGATGGCCGCCTTTGGCCTCGATAACCGCGGCCAATCGGGCAGCGGCCGCTTCCTTCTCGGAGTCCGGCGCCATGCCGTAGGCCAGAGGCATCAGCTGCGCGGTCTGCGAGCCGCTCCCGAACACTCCCTCGCCTTGGTAGAAGCGCTTGAGAAACGCCTGCCTTACGCTTTCGGCGTGCCGGGCGTACTTGGCTTCGTCCTCGCGCCGACCAAGCGCCCCCGCCGCCTTGGACACGACGGAAGCCTGATGATAATAAAGAGAAGTGTTGACGATAGCTACCTCGCCGAAGTAATTCTCCCACCCGTCCTCGTTCGGCGGGCACCAATCCCCGAAGCCCTCCTCCGCGATGCCTTCCGGCCACTTCTCCGCCAGATGATCGATATAGGAGCTCATGGCCCCGTAATGCCGCTCGAGCGCTTCGACATCGCCGTAATACCAATATAAGTGCCATGGAAGCGTCACTTTGTCCCCGCTCCAGTCCGGATTCGTCAGGCTGTCGTCGATGTCGCCCAGCCACTTCCGGTAATAAAGCCGCATGTCGAAGTTATGAATGGCGGCCTCCTCGACGACCGCCGAATCCATCAGACAAGGAGTGCGTTCGTCGCGCTGGCAGCAATCGGTCGGAATGCTGACGAGGTTGTTCAGGAAAGACCAGCGGATATTGCTCTGCAGGCGCGTCAACCGTTCGTCCGAGCAAGAGAACCGGCCCGTCTCCCGTACGTCCGCATGAATGGGCACCGCCTGAACGTCGAGCAGTTCCGCGTCTCCGGTAACCTCGACATACCGGAATCCGTGGTACGTAAAACGCGGCTCGTAGCTCTCGGTTCCGGAGCCGGACAGAACGTAAACGTCGGTCGCGGCGGCGTTGCGGTTCGTCCAGGGGTCGATGTTCCCCGCCTCGTCGATCAGCTCGCTGTATCGAAGCTCGACTCGGCTGCCCGCCGAGCCGACGGTCTCTATCCTCGCCCAACCGGCGATATTCTGGCCGAAGTCGTAAACGGCAGCGCCTTCGCGCGGATGCAGGACTCGAACGGGCGCCAACGGCTCCCAGGCGAAGACGCCAGGCTGCGAATTCGGCTCCAGCCGGCCTTCCGGAGGCTGCGCCAAGCTCGCCTGCCTCCAGCTCTCCGCTTCGAAACCGAACGTGTCCCAGCCGATCGGCTCCCTGCGGGCGTCGTAAGTCTCTCCGTCGTAGATATCGTTAAGCAGCAGCGCGCTGTCCGATGTCCGCCACGTCTCATCCGTGACGATCCGCTCCGCGCGGCCGTCCGCGAACCGGATTTCGAGCGACGCGATTACGGCTTTGTCCCTCTTCCATTTCCAGCCCCAACGGGAATAGTTGAGGTTGTAGCCGTTGCCCAGCCACAGGCCGATCGCGTTCCCGCCTTGCCTGACCGCGCTCGTCACGTCATATGTGTCGTAGAGGAGGCGCCGTTCGTACGGAGAATTGGCCGGAGCGAGAACGCGCGCATCGGCTTTGTGGCCGTTCAGGCGCAGCTCGTACCAACCGAGGGCATAAACGCTCGCGATGGCTCGTACGACTTCTCCTTCCAACTCGAAGCTCTTGCGAAAGAGAGGGCTGTCGACGGGTACCGGCGATTCGCATAAGGAAAAGGTGTTCTCGCCGAGCCGAAGCCCGCTGCCGGAAGAGTCGACGTTCCCGGCGCTGAATTGGACCGCGGAAGGATCGTAGAACCGGTTGACATACAGGGCGCGGCCGTCCTCATCGAATACGCGAAGCTTCCGGATAACGGCCGTCTGGCCCGAACCGGTCCGAAAGCCGATCGTTCCCGGCTTCAAGGAAGGCGCCGGAACGGTCAACGCCTTTCTCCCGTTTAGATGGAGCGAGCAATACTCCCCGCCTCGCTCGATTCGAATGGAGACGGCGACGGGGGAAGCGGCCATTGCCGCCGCCTCGGCTCGGGCAAGCTCGCGGCGAACGCCGTCCTCCACCTCGACAAGGATGGCGGCGTCTTGCTCCGCGATCAGCTCGATGCCGTAATAATTTCTCTCGTCCCGAACGCCGAACAGCAAAGCGGCGCCGCCCGACTCGATGACGACATCGGCTTCCACGGCGATTCGCTCCCATTCCCGATGAGAGGCAACGGGCCTCGTTATCCAGCGGGCATGCTCGAGGCCGAAATCCGGTCTGGCGTTAAAGGCTTCCGTCATCTCGGTCGACCTCCCGCTTGTTCGCCATCGATGCGAGGGCCGCCCCCGCCCGAAGCCGGAGCATTCCATGCGCCGACCGTCAGTTCCCCGAGCGAATCCCCGCTTCGCGCCAGAAAGGGGATTCGCCGCGCTTCGTTCGGGCGCAGGCCGAAATCATTGTCCGCCAAATAACAATCCCAGTCGTCCGGGAAGCCTTCGACCGTCACCCTCACGGCCGGCACGTCCCCGGCATTGCGGACGATAATCGCGCCTTCGTCGCCTTCGCGCTCGACCGACCACTCCAACCGGGTTTCCGGCAGGCGTCGCATGGGGGCATCGCCCAGGCTTCCATACAGCCCGAACGCCTTCTTCGCTTCTTCGCCCGGATATTCGTTCCCGTTATGGACGTGGTTCTTCTCGAAGTCGAGCAGCTCCTCGTTCTTGGGCTGCGCGTTGAACCAGTACCATTGGTCGGATAACGGCGTTCCGTCGGTGCTTCGCAGCTCGACCGCGAGCAGGAACGGGGAAATCTCCGCGGCGGACGGCAGCGGGAACGCAATCTTGCCCATCCCTCGCGTCTCGTTCGCCTTAAGCTCCAGCCCGGCATAGCGCTTCGACCAGAGCACGTTCAATTTGCTGCCGTACATAACGGCGGTCACGGAGACGTTGCCCAGAGTTTCGCGCGTATCGTTCGCGGCATATAGCTCCGCCTCGAACGTCTCTCCCTCCAGCCAGCCGTTCAGCTTCGCCGCCGTCGCGAATGCGGCTTGCGGACGGCACGCCTGCATCGCCCGGTAATAGCTCAGCTTCGGCGTCCCGTAGAAATCGACGACGGCCCAGGAATGCCCCGGGAAGAGGTCGGTGAATTTGTAATACCAGAACCCCGTCGCTCCCACTCCCGCTTGGGATCGCTGCCTATCCGCGGTGAAGCGAATCGAATCTCCTTGGGCGGTCTGTGAATAGAGAATGTAATCTTCCAGGCTTCGGATAGGACCATAGGCGCCGTACCTCATCACCTTGATGACATCCTTAAGGCTGAATTGGTGGGAATGCGCCAACCATCCGCGGCTCTCTTCCGTCGGCGGCCACGAGGACAAATCTTCCGTCGGCAAGTAACGGGCGCAGCTCGAGAGGTTGACCGAGCTCGGGATGCCGAATTCTCCGTAGAAGACCGAGGGCATGGCCAGCGTGGCCGCGTCCAACGGCTCCCCGCCATGGTAAACGTTCCAGTTGTGCGCGCTTCCGCCCCAAGGATCGGTCCGGTGGAACGGCCGCGACGGATCAAGCTGGCGGCAGCGCCTTCCGACGAGAAACAGTCCTTCATCCGCGCCGCCGTGCGGGCCGTTCTCGTTGCCTCCGCCCCACATGACGAGCGACGGGTGCGAGCGAAGCCGCTTGACCGAGAGCGTCACTTGGCGGTCGATAACGCCGAGATCGGTAAACGGCGCGTCCATAGGGCCCCAGCAGAGCGGGAATTCCTGATACACCATGATGCCTTTCTCGTCGCACAGCCGATAGAAGACGTCATCCTCGACGATTCCTCCTCCCCAGGCGCGCAGCATCTGCACGTTGGCCCTGCGGGCAAGCTCCAGCAACCGTTCGTATTTGGCTTCCTCCCGCTCCAGCATCGGGTCCGGCCAGCACCAATTGGCTCCCTTGACGAACATCGGTATTCCGTTGACGATAAATTGCCAGCGGTACTCGGTCTCTTCGGCCGCGCCGGGATGAGGAGCCATCTCCAGCGTACGCACGCCGAAGACGACGGATTCGCCATCGATCGGCCTGCCCGGCTCTAAGCTCACTTGAAGCGACAATCGGTACAGAGCCGGATCGCCGTATCCGATCGGCCACCACAGCTCCGGATCCGGCAGCCCGATATCGGTGCGGAACTTGTTCGTTCCGCTCGCGAGCTCGACCTCGTTGCGGAAACGCAGCGCCGGCTCGGCTTCTTCGCTTCCTTCCAGGCGAATTTCGCCATGAACGACAGCCTTCGCGAAGGCAGGGAGGCGGCTCTCAAGCCCATATTCCACGAGAAGCTTCGCTTCGCCGTCCGCGATCGACCGCGTGACGACGTACGCATCGGACAGCGAGAGGTCCGGCTCCGCCCTCAGCCATACGTCTTTCCAGATTCCCAAGGAGATAAGGTGACCGTAATGCCAGCCGAAGCTCGGGCTTCCCTTCAACAGGCCGTTCCACGACTGCGGCGCCTGATCGATTCGAACGACAAGCTCGTTCGGCTCGCCGAAGCGAAGCGAATTCGTCACGTCCAGGTACGGGCCGCCGAACATCCCCTTATGGTGGCCGAGCGATTGTCCGTTCAAGTATACCGTCCCCGAATAATCGAGCCCGTCGAACCGCAGCGTAAGCCTTCTCCCCCGCCAGCCGTCCGGCACCTCGAACGTCCGGGCGAACCACCAGTCCATTCGTTCGGCGCGAGTGCGCCGGAACCACAGCGGCGTCTCCTTCGGCTCGCCAAACTCCTCCAGCTCATCCAGCATGTTGGCGTTCCAATGCGGATCCGCCAGTTCCCCGAGCATCGTCAACGCCTTCTGAACCGTAGAGGGAACCGTTACTTCGCGCCATTCGCCGCGGTCGAAGCCGGGCTTATGCCAGCCTTCGATTAGACCCGGACTGTCCTTAGCCTTTCTTCCGAACCACCCGGTAGCCGGGGCCGGATGGCCCGGATCCGCCGGTTCGCATTCTCTCATTCTCCATGTTCCGGACAAGCTCAGCTCTTCGCGCTTCCAATCGATGACGGGAATATCGGAAGGCAGGGCAAGAGCCTCGCGAACGGGAAGACGGATCGCCGCTTCCGTCAGCGAATCTCCATAAAGAGCGGATCGGCGAAACGCTTCGTCTTGCAGCTCGTCAAGATAGCGCTTTCCAACTATAGGGCGATAATACGTTATGTCATCCATCGTGATACCCCTTTGCCTAGGAATCCATTGACATAAAATATTATCGATTGTTTCATTGTTATAGTCAATCATATTTTATTGCTTATTGTTGTTTTATTGTTATTCCATTGTGGTTAATGCAGATTCGACGGCTTCCCGGCTACTGCCGCTTGCCGAAGTTGCGGATCCGAACCCCCACCTCCACGTCGATTTCCGCCTTGGAGAACGTCTCCGCCCAGTCCAGCTTCTCCCAGTCGGAGTAACGCATGGAGTTGCGGACGTATTGGCCGATTCCGATCGCGTCGGCGCGGGCGTCCTGCATGCGACGGATTAGTCTTTCGCACCTCAGCTTGACGAATTTCGCGATCTCCTTCTCCAGTTTAGCTTGTTCCGCCCGCTTGCTTACTTCCACGGTCCCGACGTACTCCAGAAGCGAGCCGCTCAGCGATACCTTCACCGTCACCTTCGGGCCTGTCCCTCGGGAGAGAGAAGGCAACGAGCGAACCTTGATTTTGCGACGGCTGGAGAAGTAAAGCATCGATGCCACGTCGGAGGAATAGTCGTCTCCTGTGAAATCGACGAACAGATCGCCGGATTTGACTTTGCCGTACAGAATTCCGAAGTAAGGCAAGTCGTCGGGTTCCACCTTGCCCGTCATCCGGTCTCTCTCGAACAAGGCGATGCCGTCGAAAATAATGCTTTCAGGCTGCCCCCGGATGATGGCGGCGATGGGGTCGATGCCGTCGTCGTAATAGTCCCGGGCAAACGAGTAAAGGGTCGTATCCGGCATGTTCATGGCTCCCGTTTCGACCCGGATCAGATTGTCGATATATTCTCCCGCCGTACCGCCTTGTGGGTACTTCCTCTTCAGTAGCTCTTCCGCCGAGCCCTCGACGACAAGAAAGTGAACCCGGTTGCCGACGGACGGGTCGCGCATCAAGGAGTCGATGTGCGTCCATACTCCCTCCCGCGCCAGGCTCGCTCCGAATAAAGCCTGCCGCATCTGGCCGTTCACGAGTCGACGGTCGTTCTGCCGGTCGAATACGATTCGCGCTTCCCTAGCCGTCTTCGCGACGGCCGAATATTGGACCGCCTCCTTCTGGGTCGTCTTCGGAATGCTTACGGTGACCTTGATTTTCCCCTGGTTTTCTTCGCCGTCGCCGGCAAGCTCATAGGCCGTCGTCCGAATGAACCCCAGCTTCTCGATGATTCTTTGATCCGAGCAACCGATCAGCGGCAGCGCGAGTGCCAGAATGACAAGCGAGAGCTTCCGAAGAGTCATCCTTATCCTCTCTCTTTCTTCTTCCTGCTGTTCTTCTGATGCAAGGCGACCGGAATCAGGACAAGCGGCATGGCGAATGAAAGCAGGGCTTCCGTCATTAAGCCCATATCCAGCCACTGTTCGGTATCGCGAAGAATCTGCAGGAAACATCCGAAGACGAAGACTCCCGCGATAATTAGGATAGCGAAGAGCTTGTCCGGCGCCTTGGTAACGATCCGTTGCAGGGTCACTTTACTCGCATAACAGTAACCTATTGTAGAGACCAGATTCGCGAATAAGAAAACCGTGAAGATCAGATTTTCCACTCGGTTAAGAAACGGAAGTTCGATATATTCCAGCGTATTGATCAACGGATATTGCAAGCTCTGTATTTCCTTGAAGCTGAAAAAACCGAACGCGATGATCACCGAGATAATATAGATGACGGTGATCATTAAGTGACCGTAGTACGCCCCTCGCAAGGCGACTCCCTTCTTGTCCATCTGAGGGAACAAGAACAGAAGCACCTCGAAACCCACAAACGCGAGGTACACCTCGAACCAACCATGAAAGGTATGTCCGTTCTCCGCTCCTTGAAAGAAAGAGGAGGTTAAACGGACAAGTTTCCATTCTCTGAAAAAATAAGGAATCAGCATGTTCAGGGAGCAGGTCAAAATAAAAAATACGGTGACGGCTTTAAGGATGCTGTAGATGTCTTTGATCAACAGAGTATAGACGATCAAACAATAGAGCGCTAACAACATCGTCGGGCTTGTCGTTTGAAAGGCGAACGTTTGGTAGATGAGCAGGAAGTGTTTGCCGATGATCGCCCCCAGCCATGCCCAGTATGCAGCTAAGATTATGTAGAATGGGGAAAGTATCCACTTGGGGAAAGTCCCCTCCAGCAGCTCGAATGCCGAACGGCCTTCCCCCGCGCGGAAGAGAATATGATAGAGGAAAATGTTTATTAAGGCTATAGGGGAAAGCAACAGGATAGCGACCCAGCCGTTCGTCCCGACATTCTCGGCGATGGTGCGAGCGAGGCTGAAGACGGTCCCGTCGAGCTCGCACATGTAAACGAACAGCGCGAGATGGAACGAGTTGATCTTCTCTTTGGTCATCCCTTGCATGTTCTCACCGCCGCTATATCCGTTTCTTGACCCGGACGCTGTTAGGAGTTCTGGAGATGGTGGGACGACGGGTCAGGGCCCAGAAGGGGCCGCGAACGAACGTATCCAGCATATCCCTGAAGTTGACCGGGGCGACCGGGGTTAAATACGAAGCTCCGAGATTGGTTATTCCGGACAGATGAATGATCATCAGCGTGATTCCGAGGAACAAGCCCAGATTGCCAAGCAGGCCGGCCAGGATAATCAAGCCGAACCTGATCAGGCGCAAGGAAGCGCTCATGATATAGCTGGGAATGACGAAAGAAGCGATGGCCGACGTGGCGACCGCGATGATCAGGATGTTGCTCGTGAAGCCGGCTTGCACGGCCGCTTGGCCGATAACGATACCGCCGACGATGCCGATCGTTTGTCCGATCTTCGTCGGCAAACGCGCTCCCGCTTCCCGAAGAAGCTCGATCGTCGTCTCCATGAGAAGAGCTTCGTAAAGAGGGGGAAAAGGCACTTTGCTGCGCGATTCCGTCAAATTCAGGAGCATCGTATGAGGAATCATCTCGTAATGAAAAGTAGTCACCGACACGTAGAAAGCGGTGAAGCCGATCGTAATGACGAAACCGATGATCCGGAGCAGACGGAGCGCGGTGCCAAGCAGCCACCTTTGGTAATAATCGTCCGGGGACGCGAAGAAATCGAAGAAGGCCGTCGGACAGCTGAAGACGGACGGGCTTCCGTCGACGATGCCGATGATTTTGCCCCCTGTCAGCTTGGAAGCGGCCGCGTCCGGACGCTCGGTCGTCATGAATTGCGGGAAGACGGAATTCGGGTTCTCGTCGATCAGCTGCACGAGCATGTTGCCTTCGCCGACCGCGTCGATCTCGATGCTTTTTATTCGGTTAATCAGATTGTCGACGATCTCTCGGTTAACGACTCCGTCGATATACATGATCATGACTTGCGTTTTGGAGATCTCGCCGACCGACAGAAGGACGGTCTTTAACTTGGAGCTGCGCACCCTCATGCGCAAGACGGCGACGTTCTGGAACAGATTCTCGACGAAGCCGTCGTGCGGGCCGGCGATGACCGTCTCCGTCTCGGACTGCTCGATGCTGCGGCCGAGCTGCTCGCTCAGATCCACAAGCCAAACATAATCCTCCAGGAAGATAGCCGCGCTGCCGGTCAGGATGCCGTCAACGCAATCGCCTGTCTCGGCAACTCGATGATAAGGGGCACGGCCTAGAATGCCTGCCGCTTCTTCCCGGCTCGCGTCCGCGAACGGCTGGACAATGTCCCGGTGGAGATTGTTGTTGCCGGTGAGCGGCACCATATAGAAGACGCTCATTCCGTTCGCGAATTCCCGCTTAACGAAATCGGCGCAGTCCTTGAACTGCGCCTCGATAGTTGCGATCGTCGGCTTTGCCGTTAGCTCCTTGTCTAGCTGCGCGCTGTCGCCCATGTCGTTCACCTCAGGAAGAATAATGAAGATATGGTCATCCTTCCCTAGATGCCGCCGGGCCATACGCGCGCGTTAATCACGCGAACTTACCATTCGTTGATTATCAAAGCTATTTAGTGGGTCTCCGTTCAGACCTTATTCTTCCCGGACAGAAGCCCGCCCAGAGCTTCGACGAGCTGGCTGGGATAATAAGGCTTGACCAGATAGCCCTTGGCCCCGAGCTGCCGGGCTCGCTCCTCCTCCTCGAAAGCGGAGGAGACGAGAACCGAAACGCCGGACAGCCGTTCATCCGCCCTTATTCGCTCCAAGAAATCCAAACCCGACATGCCTTTGCTCAGCAGAAGATCCAGCACGACCGCGTCCGGCAGCCGCTCGATCATCCTTGCCAGCGCCGCCTCTCCGCTGTCGCAGGCGATCACCCGGTACCCGTTCTCCCTCAGCTCCCCGGCGAGCAGCTCGGCCATGCTCGCGTCATCCTCCACGAGCAGAATCGTTGCGTGGCCCTCGCCATTGGCCGACTCCTCGGAATCAAGAGTCCCCCGGTCTGCCTCCGTCCTCTCGACCATGCGCGGGAACGACAAGGTGACGGTCGTTCCTTGGCCATATTCGGAGGAGACCTCGATTTCGCCCTCGTGCAGCGTCATGATCTCTTTGACGATGGAGAGGCCGAGTCCGGTTCCTCCGATCTTCCTCCGATCTCCGTTATCGACCCGATAAAATTTCTCGAACAGCTTCGGAAGCGATTCCTTCGGGATGCCGAGGCCGCGATCCTCGACGCTGACTTGGATTCGGTTCTCCCGGAGCGAACAGACGATTAGGATATCGCCGCCTTCGGGAGAATACTTGACCGCGTTGCCAAGCACGTTCGTCAGAGCCTGATTGATCTTGTCCTCGTCCACCTTGGCGATGGCGCCCTCCGATTCGTCCGTAAAAGAGAACCGATGGCCCTTCGCTTGCACGGCATGAATCTCCATGGCATTCCGGACGAGCTTCGCGATCTCAAGCTCCTTCGGATGCAGGGTCGTACGGCCGGATTCCATCCGCTGCAAATCCAAGAAGTCGTTGATCAGAGACGTTAACCGATTCGCTTCCTGATGGATGGTTGTGACGTATTTGCGCTGCCGTTCCTCGGTCAGCTGCTTGTAGAGCAGCAGCTCGGCAAATCCGAGGATGCTGGCCAGAGGCGTCCGCAGCTCATGGCTTACCGTGCTCACGAATTCGGATTTCAACTGGTCGGCTTCATGCTCCTTCGTGATGTCCCGATGAACGAGAAGGTAGCCGAGCTGCACCTTGTTCTCCATGAGAGGCTCGTAATACATCCGAATGAACCTGGGCTCGGGGCCCGTCATCCGGTAGACAAGCTCGGCCCCCATCTCCCTTTCTCCTTCCACGATCGCGGAGATAAAATCCAGGAGCTTCTCCGGCTCGTCCACGAGCGGCATGACGATACGACCGAAAGCCTTCAGGTCGAGCTCAAGCTCCTCCTTCTCGGGGAGCCCCATCATCTCGTACCATTTGCGATTTACCTGAATCGTCGTTCCGGACGCATCCAGCAGTTGAATGCCTTCTTGAATCGTATCGAGCATGTCTTGAGTCAGCCTGCGCTGGCTCTCCGCGTTCTCGTACATCTTCAGCTTCTCCAGGGAGAGGGACGCCTGCAAGGCGAAGGAGACGATTTCTTCCTCGTCGCTTGGGGTAAACCGGCGGCCTACGCTGGTAAGGCCGATCAAAGCCAACGGCTTGCCGTCCGCTCCGAGAACGGGAACGTACATGTCGCTGGCTTCGATCTCTTCCGTTACATATCCTTTCTCGGAACCATAGGCTTGGCGCTTGATCGTATAGGGCTTTTTGCAAGCAAAAATTCTCGCGAGAATTCCGTTGTCCCGGGATTCGATCAATTGGGAGATGGCCGCGTCGGATAAACCGAAGGACGAATAATCCCGGCTACCGTCCAGCATGATCACCAGACCCTTGTCAGTCTCGGTAAGCATGACGAGGTTATACACGATGCTGTCCAGCAGCTCCCGCCGCTCCAAGGTGGTGGAGAGCGCTTCGACAAGAGAATTGCGGCGCTGCAGGATTCTCTCGTTCGCTTCCATCCTCGCGAGCGCCGTCGTCAGCTCCTCCTGCTGCATCTGAAGCTCGTCCTGCTGAGCGATAAGCTCCTCGTTCTGGGCGAGAAGCTCCTCCTCTTTGCTCTGGATTTGATGCATCATCGAATCCAAGGAACGGGCGAGCTCTCCGATCTCGTCCTCCCGCCAAGAGTATCGCGGCGGATCGATTCGTCCCGCGGCGAACGCCTTCGCGCTCCGGGAGAGCTTGCGGATCGGGATGCTCAGATCCCTGACCATGCGATAATACAGGAAGACGACAAGCGGAAGAGCCGCCAAGCCGTACAGCATGAATCTCGTCGCCTGTCCCGACAGCCGCTCGTTTAATCGCGTCTGCGCTTTCTCCAGTTCCGCTTGGTTGCTCGCCATCACTTTGTAGGAGTTATCGAGCACCTCGTTCGAGAGACTATTCAACCTGCCGTTCAAAGCGGGCGGTGCTCCGCCGTTCTCCTGGGCTTGTTCTCTCGCCTCCGGCAGCTGCTCATCGAAGAACGTATGGAAGAACCCGTCGAGCGAATCCAGCCACTCCTTCTCCTCGCTCCTAAGCTCCAGCTTGCGATACTGCTCGACCGCTTCTTCGTACTTATCCTGTTCGTCGTATATCCGATCGTACTTGAAGTCGTCCGGTTTCGAGTTCTCGATGTAGTCCCGCGAGCTTGCAAAAATATTGTTGATATGCTGCGTGATTTGAATGACCATGCGCTCTTTGAGCGCAAGCTCGTCCGCCTGGCTTTGGAAGTTGCGAAGCGCCCGATGCTCGTTCACGTTCATCAGGGCTACTCCCAGAATAAAGATCACCATAAAACTTAGCTGCAGCAAAGACAAGCGCCACAGCATGCTGCGCTGGGGCGCTTTCCAGAACCTATGCATGGAGCATCTCCTTTACTTTGTCCACGAGCGCCATCGGGCTGAAGGGTTTGGCCATGAATTCGTCCGCTCCCGCCGCCGCCGTTCTCTCCCGGTCCGTCAGCTGGTTTTTGGCCGAAAGCATGAGGATCTTGAAGCGTTCTCCTCCGGGCAGCGCTCTTGCTTGAACGATAACGTCAAGCCCCGATAATTTGGGCATCATATAGTCCAGAATAAGCAGATCGTAGCTTCCGCGCTTGATCATCCCGATGGCTTCTTCCCCGTCGCAGGCCGCATCGATCTCGTAGCCTTCGTCCTCCAGGGAATCGCTGACGAGCATGCGAAGGGCGGGCTCGTCTTCCGCGAGCAGCAATTTGAACATTCCTTATCCTCCGTTTCCGGTCACCGGATTCTTCTAAGCAGTCTTTTGATTCGGGCATCCAGTTCTTGAATCCGGAACGGCTTCGTTAAATAGTCGTCCGCTCCGAGCTCCAGCGCGCGATTGATGTCGTCCGTGCCGGCTCTTCCGGTCAGCATAATGACGGAGTAACGGTCGGAATCCGCTTTGGCGCGAAGTTCCGCCAGCACCTCCAAGCCGTCGATGTCCGGCATCATGCCGTCCAGGATAACGAGATAAGGATGACGCTCCTCGTGCCTTTCGTCCGCAAGGAAGCTTTCCCCGTCCCGGAAAACCCGAATGTCGGCGCAGATCGATACGTCGAGCGTCATGTTCAGCAGCTCCATAAGAAGGGTCCGAATGATGACGTCGTCGTCGACGATCGCGATGTTCAGCCTCTTGCTCCTCTCGAACGCCGCCTGTTCGAGCGAACCGGTCTCGATGCGGCATCGGCCGAACGCTTTCGCCCGGTACAAGGCGCGGTCCGCGGCTTCGAGCCATTCCTCGTACCGCTCCGGGTTCGCGTCGGACACCTCGACGACGCCGGCGGAGAACGTCACCCGCAGCGCCTGCTCCGCCGTGCCGAAGTCCACCTTGCCGAACTCCTCCAGAATGCGTTCGAGAAGCACGACCGCTTCCCTGGAGCCGGTATGAGGCAGAAGCAGAACGAACTCCTCTCCTCCGAAGCGAAACAGATCGTCCGAAGCTCGCGTATGGTCTCTAACATATTCGGCGAAACGCGACAGAACCCGATCTCCGGTCGAGTGCCCGTAGCTGTCGTTCACCGCTTTGAACCGGTCCAGATCGACGACCGCGATGGCGAAGTTCGTGCCCGAACGCTGCTTTTCCACGCATAAACGGCGGTAAGCGCCCGCGAACGACTTGCGGTTGAAGGCGCCGGTCAGGTCGTCCACGTACAGCAGCCGGTCGATCTGGTCCTTGCGCTTCAGCTGCCTCTCCAACCGGACAAGCAGCTCCTCCATATCGAGCGGCTTGCTCAGGAAATCGTCCGCTCCCAGGCGGAACGCCCTCAGCCGGTTCTCCTTGTTGTCGACGACGCTGATGACGGTCGTGGGGACGAAGCGGTTTCTCATGCGCCCGCTTAACGTCTCCATGACCTGGAACCCGTCGATCTGGGGAATCATAAGGTCCAAGATAAAGCAATCCGGCATCAAATCGTGAAAATAATGAATGGCATGATCCGGGTTTACCGTCGCGATGACGAAATATCCGTGGGATTCCAGCTCTTCCTTCAAGTAGCGAAGCATGGCGACGTCGTCATCGAGAATCAGCACCAGCGGCTGATCCATGGGAATGTCGAAGTCGTTCGCCAGCAGGAGCGGCTCCGAACCGTCCCGTTCCTGCGAGGACTCGTAGCTGATTCTCATAAGCGGGAATAAAAAAGCTCTAAGCTCGTCCCGGGTCCATTCCCCTTCCGCCGGGCCATTCAGCCGGGCGTCTTCCATGAGCAGGGCGGCAACCTCCGAGACATCGGCCATCCCGATCGTTCCGGCCGTTCCTTTGACCGAGTGCAGGAAAAGGGCGATTTCTTCGGCCGTGACGGACGCATGCTCCTCGAACCAAAGCTGGAACTGATTATGTAAAGAATGAATGAGAGTGTCCTGATATTTGCGCAATGCCGTTCCTCCGCACTAGGATGCCAAGCATCATTTTCCTATTTTTAAGTATATCACCCCGCGCAATCCGCCCTTTTGTCCTATATCGCCACCGATAGGCAAAGAAGCCTTGAGCGATGGCGCATCGCTCAAAGCCGAAAAATAAGTTCATTGGATTAGCGGGTAGCCATGCCGTCTCGGTTCGAAGGAACCCCGGTCGGTGAATAATACGAAGGCGCGGTTCGGGTCAACTGCCTGGTGCCGTGACCTGCTGCCTGCGGGAAGATCCGCGAGACCATGGCGTTGAGCTCGTCCACGAAGCCTCTGACCGGATGTCCGGCACGCACGTCGCTAGCGTAGCTCTGCAGCCGTCCGAACAAATCCGCGTTCGCGGTGACGTAAACATTATCGATGTTCGGATTCATGCCTTTGACGATGTCGGCCACTTGATTCTTCAGAGCATCCGAAAGCTCGCTGCTCGTATACCCCGTACCGGTTCCTGTCGTACCGGTTCCGGTCGTCCCGGTTCCAGTCAAGCCGGTTCCGGCGGTCCCTGTCCCATTCATTCCGGTTGTCCCCGGAGTCGGTGTGGCGGTGAACGGCGCAGGGGCGCGATTCGTGCTCATCGTTCCTACTCCGCCGCGAATACGGCCATTGCCGGTCATGCCGGTCATTCCCGTTCGAGGAACGGCGTTCCCCGCATTGTAGCCATAGCCGGACGGGCTGCCCGAGAAAGAACGAGGGTTGTTCGGACCCGCTCCGCGGTCGACCGAGTCAAATCCGCGGGAATTGTACGGAGTAACGGAATGAGTACGCGTGGAACGGGTCGTGACTTGGCCGGTGCGATTGTTTTCTTGGACGACGGCTACATAAGCGTTCCTGTTCGTCAGAGCGACATGCGCCGACTTGATCTCAGGCAAAGCGGCCAGCTTGTCCGCGATCTCCTGACTCATCTCCACCTTCGTATTGCCGTCCACCACGTTGCCGTCCATATGCTGAGTGCCATATGTGCGGTAATGCTCTTTGGCTCCGTCATTCGCGAACTTCATTCGGTATTGATTCGTCCGAACGTTCTTGGCATTCATGCCCTGTTTCGCGTTCGTACCGCAACCCGTTACGACAAGAGCGGTGGAGAGAACAAGCGTCGAGAAGATCAAGCCTTTACTCAAAAGTGATTCCTCCTTCGTGCAAAGTGGTCGCCGTCGCGCCATGAATTAGGTTGCCCCCCGTAAGTCGGCCTATGCTTGGAGATGCTATCCTTGACAGTAGCAATAAATGCTCGTAAGATGACTTTAGTACCTGGTTCTAGTATCTAACTATATAAGGAGCGTGGCGTCTCATGAACGCAGCAGCTATGTCCTCCCAAGCCTCGATAACGGCAATCGGCAGTTATGTGCCTGAACGTCGCCTGACGAACGAGGATCTCTCCTCTATGGTAGACACCAACGACGAGTGGATCGTAAGACGCACCGGCATCAAAGAACGGCGAATCGCTTCTTCCGACGAATACTCCAGCGACTTGGCCATAAACGCTCTGCGCAATCTGATCGACCGTTTCGGGGTAAACGCCGCTTCCATCGACGGCATCGTCGTCGCTACGACAACCCCGGACTCGCCATTCCCGTCCGTCGCTTCCCGCGTTCAGGAAGCGTTCGGGATGCGCGGAAGCCTTGCCTTCGATATGAATGCGGCATGCGCGGGCTTCGTCTCCGCCCTTCAGGTCGCGAACGGCCTCGTGCTGACCGGAGCCTATCGGAAGATCGCCGTTATCGGAGTGGAGACGTTAAGCCGAATTACGGATTATGCGGATCGCTCTACGTGCATCCTATTCGGGGACGGAGCCGGAGCGGTATTGGTCGAGGAAACCGGAAGAGGCGACTTCCTCTCCTCCGACGCCGATACGACCGGGTCGGGAGGACCGCTCGTCTATGCGACGGGAATGTCCGACAAGTGGAAGGATCAATCCTTATCCGGCGATGGAAGAATCGTTCAGAACGGCCGCGAGGTGTATAAATGGGCGGTGACCCAAGTTCCGCTAGGCGTCGGGCGGTTGCTGGAGAGAGCCGGCCTGACGATGGAAAAGCTGGATTGGTTCGTTCCCCATAGCGCCAACATGAGAATGGTGGAAGCGATGTGCGAAAGAATCGGATTGCCGGCGGAGAAAGCTTTGACCAGCATGGAGGGGTACGGGAACACCTCGGCCGCTTCCATTCCGCTTGCCTTGGACTTAGCGGTGCGGGAAGGCAAATTGAAGCCCGATCAGTTGATCGCCCTTTACGGCTTCGGATCCGGCCTCAGCCAAGCGGGGTTGCTGCTTCGTTGGAGCCTTTAGAATAGGAAGGGGACCTCCCTAAGTCATTCGGGATGACTTTCGGGACGTCCCCTTAGCTGTCTATTTTGCGCGATACCGTTATTCGGATCTTCTTCTTGACTTCTTCCAGCTGCCGGAAGGCCGTCTGCAAATTTTCTCCCTTAACGACGAGCTGTCCGATACGGTCCGTTCCGACTTTGAATTTGGGAATCCAATCCCCGATTCGATAATCGAACAGGATTTGGATAATGTCTCCCCCGACATCGTTGTCGTTATCCAGTCCGATGATTTCTCCTTCTTCGCCCGACAGCAGCAGCTCGCAAACGCACGCCTGCGAGAGCGAGGTGGGAAATTCGGGGGAGAGGCCGAGCGCCGCCTTCACCATCTGTTCGTAGTAGTCGTATCCATAATAAGTAGAAACCAACTCCGGCAAGCATGTCGCACCGGCGCGGGCTCCGATTTCAAGAACGAATACTTTATCGTCCTGCCGAATAAAATCCGCATTGATCGCGCAATTGTCGAGACCGAGCGCCCGAATGCTTCTCTCCAGCTGCAAATGGGCGTCCTGGACCGCTTGTTCCGAAAGCTCATAAGGAACATAATGGCCGATGGGAACTCCGGCATCCCCGTAGAACATAAGATCGCCGTGAATCATGACGAAGCGAAGCTTATTGTCGTAGATAAACGCCTGAGCTCCGAATTCGATTCCTTCCACGAATTCTTCCACGATAAAGTAATCATGCTTCGTCGCTTGCAAGACCGCGTTAACCGCGTAATCCAATTGAGAGGCATCGCTCACTTTGACGATGCCTTTGCTTCCTCCGCTGTCCACCGCTTTGAATACGTATGGAGGCTTAAGCAGCTCCATGGCGCGGTTGGCTTCTTCGGCATTTCTGGCCTTCATGAAGGACGAGGTTCTGACTCCATGATCCATGAAGGCTTGCTTCATGGCCCACTTATTCGAAGACAGCATCGCCGATTCATAGCCGACTCCCTTCAGCCCGAGCGCGTCGACCACTCGGCCGATCGTCTTGACGGCTACGTCCGTTCCGGTCGTGCAGATGCCGTCGATTCGTTCTTCCCTGGCGATCTTCAGGACGCTTTCCGAATCCGTCGTATCCACATAGTAGGCCTTATCGGCCGCCGCAAATCCGGGATAATTCCCGTTTCTGCTGACGACGATTACTTCGATTCCCATTCGTTTGGCGGTCTCGATCAGAGGCAGCTGAGCGGCTCCGGCGCCAAGAACCATCAGCTTGCTCATGGCCGAAACTCCCAGATCCGAGTGATAATCCGATCCAGATCGTCTTCCGTTATATTGGGGTGAATGGGCAATGTCAGGATTCTTTTCCAAATCTCCGTCGAGATCGGCACGACGGCCTTCAGGTCAATGTAGCAAGGATGAAGATGACAGGGATAGTAATGGACGCCGGTAGCGATATTCTCTTCTTGCAAATGGGCGATGAGGCGGTCCCTTGCCGTTTGATCCTTCAGCTTGATCTGAAACAAGTGCCAGGAGCTTCTGGCATAAGACTGCTCCCGCGGCAGCTCGATCCAATCCAAGCTGCTTAATTCGGAGATGTATCGATCCGCGATTTGCCTGCGCCGCTCGTTTAACCGCTTCAGTTTTTTTAATTGCACAAGCCCGATGGCGGCTTGCAGATCGTTCATATGGTATTTATAGCCGACCTGATCGACGAAATACTGCCAAGCGTAAACCTTCTCGGACGAGGATCGAATCCAAGTGTCGCGCGATATGCCGACCCAACGCTTCTCTCTCAGCTTGCGATTCATCCACTCCACGTTGCAGGTGATGGCGCCGCCTTCGCCGCTGGTCAGGTTCTTGACCGCGTGGAAGCTGAAGCAGGTCAGCTCGCTGATCGAGCCGATAAGCTTGCCTTTATACTCGGCGCCGCACGCATGCGCCGCATCCTCCACGACCTTGATTCCTCTCGTCCGAGCCAGCTCGTGAATGGCATCCATGTCGCAGGGATGGCCACCCATATGGACGACGACGATCGCTTTCGTCCGATTCGTGATCTTCCGCTCGATCTCCTCTGCCGTCAAGTTCATCGTAATCGGATCGATATCGGCGAAGACCGGCGTGGCTCCGACATAGCTGACCGCATGAACGGTCGATATAAAAGTGATGGACGGAACGATAACCTCGTCTCCCGGTCCGATCCCCAGAATCTCCAGCGCCAAGTGCAGGGCGGCCGTTCCCGAGTTGAGCGCGACGGCGAACCGGCTTCCCGCATAGCTTGCGAATTGCTGTTCGAATTGCTCGGTCTTGGGTCCAAGCCCGAGCCAGCCGGAGCGAAGCACCTCGGCTACGGCTTCTATCTCTTCTTCTCCGATACTAGGCTGCAGCACGGGAATGTGTTTTTCCCCCAAAGGAACCTCTCCTTTTAAAAAACGCCTTGTTGAGTCAGCCTTGCAGGATTTGCTTCCGCCACCGTTCCGCGCAGGTCTCGACGGTAAAATTCTCCTTAGCCGTGCGCATCGCATTGTTTCTTAGCCGCTTGAGGAGTTCCGGCCGCTCGATCAATTCTTCCATTGCCTCTTGCCATTCCCGAGCGCTTGCCCCTGCCAGCAGCCCGTTCTCCTTGTTCTTCACCCAACTCTTGTAGACGGGAGAATCGGAGTATATTCCGACGATTCCGCATGCGCTGTATTCCCGGAACTTGTTGTTGCTCTTGCAGTCGTGAAAGAGAGTCGGCTCGAGAGGAGCAAGCCCGATGTCCCAATTGGCGCCGTAAAGACGCTTAAGAAAACGAGGATAATCGTTCTCGTAGGGATAGACGCGGACATGCGGTTTATTCTCGAAGCCTTCGGGAGCGAAGCCGTAAAACTCGATGCGAATCCGGTCCTCGTACTTTCGAATGATTCTGCGAAGAGCTTTGGATACGGGCTCGAAGGCCGCTTGCTTCCTCCCGCCCTCGTAGCCGATGACGATCCTGTCCTCGTTCCCATCCTTCTCAACCTCTTCGGTCTTCTCCGACTTGGACAGAATGGAGAAATCGACGCTGCCCGGAAAGCATACGATTTTATTCGGATTGAAGTGATTTCTCAGGTGTTCGGCGAAGAAGTCCGAAGCAACCTTGACGATATCCGCGTTCTTCAAAAACCGGATATAGACATTCCGTTTGCCGGGATCGTTATAGTACCTGCCGACATCGGTCGTGGGCGACAAAGCCAGAAAATGATCGTCGATCACGTACACGGTCTTCTTGCCCATCTCTCGGGCCAGCTCCAAAAATCGATACGCTTCTTCGCTCACGGTGCGGATGAAGATCGCGATATCCGCCGCCAACAGATCGGAAATTTGGGCCTCGTCGTCGTTCTTGACGCTGAATCGGCAATCCCCGGACTTGGCCAGGTGACGGAGCGGCTGTTCGATTCCGATTTTATAGGAAGGGATTCGGTTGGATCCGATGATAAGAACGTTCATGCGCGCCTTCCTCCTCTCCCGCTTTGCCCTTTGCGTTCATTAGTTCAAAACGCGGTTCTTCCAATTGTCGACGCATGCTTCGAGCGAGAACGACTGCCGTGCCGCTTGATACGCTTGCTCCTGAATGCGAAGCCTTAAGGGCACGTCTTCGATCAAGCGCTTGATTCCTTCATACCAGCCGTCTTCGGTATGCTTAACGAGATACCCCGTTTGCTCGTGGTCGATCCATGACGTATAAATCGGCAGCGAGGAATAAATGCCGGGTATCCCGCAGGCCGCGTACTCCCGATATTTATTGTTCGTCTTGCCCCTGTTGAACGGATTGTCGTCAAGCGGAGCCAGCCCGATATCCCACTGGCGCTGGTTCAGCTTGCCGATGAAACTCTTGTAGTCCATGCCCCCGTCCTCATAAATGACGCAAGGATGATCGGCCAAGGCGGAGGGCACGAATCCCATGAACTCCAACCGCACGAAGCCGCCGTAATAATACAGGATTTTCTTCAGGGCCGGCACGACGGGAACGAAGTCCTCCTCTTTGGGACTGCCTTCGTAGCCGATGACGATAGGCCCGCTTAGCTTCTCGGGCTTCGGATTCCGGTCCAGCCATTCGAAATCCACGCTGGCAGGGAAATAGACGACGTTCGAATTGTATTTCTCGCGAATGACGTTGCCAAGATCGGGCGCATCCACCTTGACCATATGAGCATCCCTCAGAAACCGGATAAACGTCTCTCTCCGCGCCGGGTCGGAATAGTACTGTCCTATCGGTTCGGCAGGATTGAGCTCCAAGAAATTATCGTCGATCACGTAGACGGTGCGTTTGCCCAATTGCAACGCTTTCTCCAGCAACGCATAAGCCGCGGGCTCTACGTTCCTTACGAACAAAACCGTGCGGGACGCCGCAATCATCTCTTCGGTGACTTCGTGCTCCAAACGGACATCGTAACGAAGATTCTCAAGTTTGCTTAAAGCTTCCAAGGGTTGAATAACGCCGATCTCCAGAGAGGGAATGATGCTCGCGGAGATAACCAGAATTTCGGCGTAAGATGGCAATGGCTGCCCTTGAGGCTCGTGCCGGGCGGCTTCCCCGCCCCGTCTGGCTCCGTCTTCCTTGCCTCTAAGAAAACCGTCTTGATGCCCTTTCTTAAAGCCATCCTGCTGTCCTTGCAGATAGGCGATTTGACGGATAGACGTTCGTTGACTGGCTGCCCTAGGTTTGTTCAAGGCCATCGTCGTTCATTCTCCTTTAAATGGCATCTTGATGGCCCGCGTTCAATCCTTCCTGATAGCCGAGGTTGTACCCGTTGTTGTAGGCTTCGTCGAACCCGGCATCGTAGGCCTTGTTATACGCCTCGGCAGAATAGGTTTTCCCGGCTGCCCGCTTCCCCTTGTATCTGCCTTTGTTTCTATGAACGGCCCCCGTTCTCTTTCGGACGGCCGCCGATTTTTTCTTCGCGATTCCTACGCCTTTTCGAGAGGCCGTTTTTCCGCCGAATTTTCTCTTCAACTCTAATCGCCTCCTCAACGACAAATGGTCATCCCCCCAGCCGACTTACCAAACAGTTTATTCGCCGGCAGGGGTTCGGAAACGGGACATCCATCCATTTTGAACCCTCCGATTAGACGGGAATACCGGGGTCAAGCCCCCATTTCTCCATGAACTTGCGCCGGTTGTTCTCGATCAGCTGCTTGACCTTGTCCCGCTCCTGCCTTCCGAAGCTGCTGCTGCCATGATGGAAGACGAACGCGTCTCCCGCGATCCGCAGCTGGTACCCGGCGTTTCGGGCTCTCAAGCAGTAGTCGTCGTCCTCGTAGTGTCCGGGAGAGAAGCGCTCGTCGAGCGATCCGATTCGATCCATCACTTCGCGTTTGAAGAGCATACAGAAGCCGATAAGGCGATCGACCGGCTGCCATTTGCCGGGGTCCGGGACGTTCAGCTTCGCCGCCATCTCGTCGATATGGGTGAACGGCATGTCGATTTGCTGCTTGCCGCTGGCATAATTCGTGATAGGGCCGACGATGCCGATCTCCTGCCGGCTATCCAGGCAGTCAAGCATGTTGCGCAGCCAGTTACGCGCTACGATAACATCGTTATTCAGCAGAAGCAGAGCGCTGCCGGTCGCGATCCGAAGCCCCTTGTTGCAGGCAGCCGGAAATCCGGCGTTGGCATGCAGGGAGACGAACGCGACCTGCTCCTGCCGGCAAACATCCAGCGTGCCGTCCGTAGAGCCGTTATCGACGACAATGATCTCGTAAGGCTCCTCGGTATGCTTCTTGATCGAATACAAGCAATCCTTGAGCAAATCCGCACCGTTGCAAGTCGGGATAATAATGCTGGTTCTCCTCATGAGTTTCACCCGCTGCGGCAAGATTAAAGCCGTTTCCGGATGCCGTCCGGAAACGTCAATCGAGACCCCCGCGCCTTGAGCGCCAGTTGTATTGCCTCTATATGGTCGCCTATGATCATCCGGGCAGTCTTGTTGCCGTTGCCGACATTCAAATCCCGAAGACGGTTGGCGGAGATCACGTCGATGCTGGCGGGCGCGCCTATCTTCATTCGCTGCTCCACCGCGACCGCTTGAGCCTTCGGGGGAACGGCAAGATTCGAATAGCCGATGCGTTCCGCGGCAAGCTTCGTCATCATATGGGGGACCGCCGTAAGCGAATTGGAGCCGAGATCCGCCCTTTGAAGAGAACGGTTCAGGAATTCTTTCGCTCTCGTAACGGAGTCTCTTCGATGGAATAGGCCGATATAAGGATCGATATTATTTAATGCGATATCCATCCCCTGTTCGATAGCTTGTATAAACGGGATGAGATTCTCGGCGGGAATTGCAAAATCGCCGTCGAGGAAAAGCAAAAGTTCGGATTCGGCAAACTTGGCGCCGATGGCCCTGCCCACGTCATGTCCAAGGGGATGAGGATAATGAAGGATGGCGGCGCGCGATTGGTTGCGGATGATTTCGAAGCTGTCGTCCGTAGAGCCGTTCACGACAAATATCAGCTCATGCAGAGGAAGCCGCTCCAACTGTTGAATGACTCCCGCTATCGTGCCTTTCTCATTCATTACCGTAACGATGGCGGCGACGGTTCGAACCGTGGGGATCGTCAGTAAATGGCCCAGATACTTGCCGGATCGCTTGGCGTATCCTTCGACGAACTTGGCCGAGGCCGCAGGGTAAACGGATCTGGGCACGCCTCCGACGGCGCTGTACCAGCGGTACCAGTCCTCGTTCGCGGCCTTTCGGATAGCTTCGGTAAAGTCCGATTCCGGAGTATCCTCCTTTACGGACTCGGCTTGGGCGGATAAGGAATGGGCTCCCGCATCGTAAGCCCTCCTCAACCAATCATGTTCCATACGCTTCTTGAGTTTGACATTAGGCGAACGTTTGACTTTGATCGGGGAACGGTTCCATCTCCGCCATTTGCCCGAATGGACTCTCGCAGCTATTCGCCTTCTTCTCGAAGGGGCTCTGGCGGGAACCCTTCCGGCGCGTCCCGCTCTCTTGACCGCCGCCCTAGCCATTGGCGCTCACTCGTCCCGGATTCATTCTTCCCACCTCCGCATCGTGTACGCCGCGGCTAATCGAGCCTTGCCAGGAATATTCTAGGTTTCTATCTTCAGTCATCTTATGTGTGGGTTAATGAATTGCAACGGCATTCGTACCTATATGAAACTCGCTGCATGAATCTAGCTAAAGAAGCTGCCGCGCAAAAAAAAGAAGCATGGCAGACCATGCTTCCCAGGCTCACAACTTGGACAGGATCTTCTGGAATCTCACCGCATACCGAGGCGGATTAAAGTCCCTTCTTATCGTGTTCAACCCGTTGCTCCTAAGCCTGCGCCTCAGTTCTTTGTCATGGAGCAATTCTTTGACATACCGAACGGCTTGGTCCGTATCGTTCAATCGGTAAAGCATGCCGTTGTGCCGATGCTTGATGATCTCATTCTTCCCGGGCACGTTGGAGCTGACGATCGGAAGGCCGCAGGCCATCGGTTCGAGGACGTGATTGCCCAATCCTTCGCGCTCGGAAGCGGACAGAAGGCAGCCTCCGGAACGCCGGACGGCGGAATACAGCTCCGGCATGCGATGGTTCGGCACGTGAACGATGACCTTGGCGACATCCAAAAGCCCTTTGCGGGACAGCCTTCGAAACAGGCTCGCCATGGCGACAGCGTCGTTCCGGTTGCAAATGATCCACGGTTCGATCGGCTCGGTTTCGTTCACCTTCCCGCAGATCCGAACGAACTGCCTCCAATTTTTGCTTCGGTCCAGCCTTCCCACGAAGGCGATCACCTTGCGGTTCTTGTCCGGAACGGGACAGTCGTCCCAGCTGCGGTTCGGATGCCGGATGAATCGAAACATCGGGTCGACCGCGTTGCCGTCGACATACACGGGGATGTGCCTTTTCAGGTGCTTCAGCACCACCGGCTTCAAATATTTTGCGATGCACAAGACTCCGTCCACTTTGCGGACTTGCCCGAGGCCATTAACGTTTAGGGCAACCTGCTTGTTCCAGCCGCGCACCTCATACAGGATTTTACCGGCATAATCGTCGGGCACGTGCTCCATATACTCCGTTGTATAAATAAAGGACAAACAATCGAACCTTCCGTTGCGGACGACTTCTTGAAAATCCGAAGGAGATAGGATCAACCGATGCGGAATCCGATCGAACAGATATTCTCCTTCCCCTTGTTCAAAGTAAGCCACCTCCGATCGGACGCCTTGGTCCGCGAGCGCCCGAATTCGGTTCCTCAGCGTCGTTTGCAATCCGCCTACGTTCGGTCGTGCCAGCACATACAAGATATTAATTTCGGATCACCTTTCTTGCGCCATCGATTTAAAGAAAGCCTCCCAATCGGCTTTGCAAGACTCCCATGTCCAATGGTTAACAATGGTTTTCCTAACGCTGCGTCCCATAGCCCTGCGCTCCTTCTCGTTCTCCTTCAAGTGCTGCACGGCTTTCTTGACCGCATCGGGCGTTCTCGAGACGATGAGTCCATTCTCTTTGTGCCTGATCAGCTCCGGAACGATGCCTACCTTCGTCGTTATGATCGGCACCCCGCATGAGGCTGCCTCCAGGATAGGCAGCGGAATATGCTCCGATCGGCTCGTGCAGAGGAAACAATCCAGTCCCTGGTAAAAGGACACCATCTTATGCCGAGGAACGTAATTTTCTTTGTACGTTCGGATCTTCAGCTTGGCATCCAGTCCTTTTAGCGCGGATAACGCGATATCGTACCCTTTCAACTCCCGGTACTCCGGCTTATCGATTCTCCCTACCCACCCGACGGTAAACGTTTTGTTCCCGGGAGAGCTGCCGGAACGCCTAAACATCTTCTCGTCTATCCCCACTCGCGTTTTGTGAACTTTGCACTGGCCGTCGAACAAGCGAATGATTTCGTCCGATGCGGTATTGACGCCCCGCAAACGTTTAACGAACCTGATGAAGTCGGAGTCGAACCCGCCTCCTTCCTTTTGGTAACTCTCGATCGAACGCAGAGAGGTAATGCCGGCCGCCATCTTATGATAGGGAATCCCCGCCCGGCTTTTGAGAATTTTCGCCCCGTCGAGAGTGAGCGGATAAATCAAGTCGTATCGGAGCCGGTCCTTCGGTTCGACTTCGCTTAAATATTTCAAACGGAACCGGATCCCGCTCATCCGAAGGGACATCAGGTCCCTGGCGCGGTGATCGAATGCCCATCCCGGTGTGCTGGGAACGAGTAAAATGTTCACGTGATCCCCTCCGCCCTAAACCAACGACTTGAAATAACGCTCCCAGTCTCGCTTGCAGATGTCCCAGGTCCAGCCGTTTACGATCGTATCCCGGATGCTGCTGCCCAACGATTCGCGTTCCTTCGGATGGTTCAACAAGTAAACTACCTTATCCCGGATCGCTTCCGCGTTTCTCGATACGATCAGGCCGTTCTTCCGATGCTCGATCAGCTCGGGCACGATGCCTACTTTCGTCGTGATCACGGGAACTCCGCATGCCGCCGCCTCCAGCAGCGGATTCGGAAGCCCTTCCGAACGGCTGGAGCAAATATAGCAATCGATTCCTTGATAGAAGTCGACCATCTTATGCCGAGGCACGTAATTTTCCTTGAACGTTCGGATGTCGAGCTTGACGTCCAGTCCTTTCAGCGCGTTCAATACGATGTCGTATCCTTTAAGCTCCCGGCTCTTGGGCTCGTCGATCCGCCCGACCCAGCCGACCGTGAACTTGGCGTTTTTCTTTTTTTCGCCGGGCTTAAACAGCTCTTCATCGATCCCGATCCTTGTTTTGGATATCCGGCAATGCGGCTTGAAGGTTCGGACGATTTCGTCCGACCATGCGTTGATCCCGCGCAAGCTCTTGACGAATTGCAGGAAGTCCGGCCGGAACTTCCGTTTCCCGATCATCTTATTCTCGTAGACCCGGATCGAGGTAATGCCGGTTGCCATCCTGCTCATCGGAATCCCTTGCTCGTTCAGCCTTCTGGCAACGGAGAGGGACAACGGGTAGATCAAGTCGTATTTGTTCGGGTCCTTTGCCGTAACCTCCGGCAAGTATTTCAAATATAAACGAATGCCGTTCCACTTGAACGACATCAGGTCTTTCGCCCGGTTATCGAAAGCCCAACCGGGACGATCCGGAACCAACAGCACTTTCATCTCGTCACCGCTCCTAACATCGTTGTCAGACGCCGTAGTAGGCTCGATACCAATCGATGAAATTGCCGATCCCGGTTTCTATCGGCGTGCTTGGGCGAAATCCCGTGTCGTTCATTAAATCCCCGACATCCGCGTACGTCTCCGTCACGTCGCCGGGCTGAAGAGGGAGCAGCTGCTTCTCCGCCGTCTTGCCAAGCTTCTTCTCGATGGCGTCGATAAAGGCCGTCAATTCGACGGGGCTGTTGTTGCCGATATTGTATATCTTATAGGGCGGATCGGGGACCCGCGGAATCAGGCGGACGATGCCCTCCACGATGTCGTCGATGTACGTGAAATCCCGTCTCATCTTGCCGTTGTTATAAAGCTTGATCGGAGTTCCTTCCAGAATCGCTTTCGTGAAAATGAAGAGCGCCATATCGGGTCTTCCCCACGGACCGTAGACGGTGAAAAAACGCAGCCCCGTCGTCGGCAGGCCGAATAGATGGCTGTACGTATGCGCCAGCAGCTCATTCGCTTTTTTCGTTGCCGCGTAGAGGCTGATCGGACGGTCGACGACATCCGAGGTGGAATACGGCAGCTTGTCGTTTAAGCCGTAAACGGAGCTGGAAGAAGCGTAGATCAAATGCTCGACGGGATGGCGGCGGCACGCTTCCAGAACGTTGGTGAATCCGACGAGGTTCGAATCGATATAGGCATGGGGATTCTCCAGGCTGTACCGGACGCCCGCCTGCGCGGCCAAATGAATGACGACGTTAGGCTGCCATTGTCCGAACAGGCTGTCGATCTTATCCCGTTCCTCCAAGCTCTCTTTAACGAATATAAAGCGTTCGTGACGGATCCATGCTAGCCGACTCTTTTTGAGAGAGACATCGTAATAATCGTTCAGGTTATCCAAACCGATCACGAAATGCCCTTCGTCAAGCAATCGTCTGGCTACGTGCGAGCCGATGAAGCCGGCGCAGCCAGTGACGATAATACGCACATAACCACCTCCGTAAATGTATGGACATTATATGCCGCCCTTCTGCGGTGGACACGGCTAGTGAATACATCTCCCGAATCCATCGTTCACCCATTCCCGCCCTGTAACATGTACATATGATGGAGAGGAATCATAGCCGTTGCCGGGGTGAGGAGCGAGATGGCGATGAGAGTATTGCATCTGCCGGTGGGCAGGCAAATGATCGAGATGTGCTCCGCTCTGCGTCAGATCGGGGTAGATGCGACATCGTGCCACTTCAGGGAGCGTTCCGTTCCGTTAAAGCCGGATCTTTGCCTACACCTGGAACGATTGAACGGCGAAGAACGAAAAAAGCGAAGGGAGGAATTTCTGGAAGAGGCGATCGAACGCTACGACGTCTTTCATTTTCATTTTGGCGAAACGTTCTTTAAAGACCGTTCCGATCTGGCCATACTCAAGAAACACGGCAAAAAGCTGGTCGTTCAGCATCGCGGCTCCGACGTTCGCATGCTCTCCGTCGCGAGAACCGCCGGCAATCCCCATGTCCGGGTCAAAGAGGGCGAGAGGCGGGAAGAGAGGCAGATTCGGCGCAAGTTGAAAATTCTGTCCGCTTATATCGATCATGCTATCGTGGCCGATCACGAGCTTAGAAGCTACATCCGCGGATTCTACAAAAAGATTCATATGCTTAGGCAATTCGTTACCTTGAATAAATTCGAACCTTCCTATCCATCGGAACGAAACCGCAAGCCGCTGATCGTTCACGCGCCTACCAATCCGTATCTGAAAGGCACGGAGTATGTTCAAAGCGCGATCGACAGGCTCTCCAGGAAAGGCACTCCTTTCGAATATCGACAAATCGAGCGAATGACCCACAAGGAAGCGATCCGCTGCTATCGCGAGGCGGACATCATTATCGATCAGCTGCTCCAGGGTTCCTTCGGCGTGTTCAGCCTGGAAGGAATGGCGCTCGGCAAACCCGTCGTCTGTCACATCCGGGACGATCTGCGCAAGACCTACCCGCCCGGACTGCCGATCGTGAGCGCCGATCCGGATACCTGCTACGACACGCTGAAGCGGCTCGTCCGAAATCCGAAGGCGAGGCGCCGAATCGGCATGGAAAGCCGCGTATACGTGGAGAAATACTACGATTCCCGAAAGCTGGCCGAGGAGTTAAAGCAAATTTATTTAAAGTTGTCCTAAAGGAGCGCGTACATTTGAAAATCCTTTATGTAGCGTGGAAATCAGGTACGGGCGGTTTGGCCACCACTTTGCGCAGCCGAATCCTCGCTTTGAGGGCGGCAGGGATTCAGGCGGATCTCTTGTTTGTTCAGAAAGGAGACGGAGAATACCTTTTCGAGAAAATCCCCCACCGCTACGTAAAAAGCAAGGAGCATTTCCAGTCTATCGTTAAAAACGGAAAATACGATTATATCTCGTTTATTTTTACGACCGAATATATCCCTCATGTCCCGAGCTCCTATAAAGGCAAGATCCTGTTCGAAGTGCGCGGGTGGAGCAAATACGTCAAGGAACAAATGAGGCGGATCGGACAAGACGGGAAAGTGGACGCCGTTCTTTGCATTGCCAAGTACTTGGTGCCTCTGTGCAAAAAGAAAATGAATAAGCCGATTCCGGTTTACGTCGACAGCAATACGGTGCACCCGATGTTTCGTTTTGTTCCGCCAGCCGAGAGAACGAGCGAGCTGGTCCCGAAACCGCAAGCGGGCGTCAAAGCGATCGGCTTCGTGGGCAGAATCGAGAAAAATAAAAACTGGAGGGAGTTCGTTAAAATCTGCACCCGCGTAGCCGAGACGGAAAACATCGAAATGTGGTTTATGTTCCATCCGAGCTCTTCGCCGGATTATAACGAACTCGTCAAGGTCTGCTCCTTAGGTCCCATGAAGCGCAAAACGAGAATGGTCGGGTTCGTGCCCAACACTCTCATGCCCGAGATTTACTCCGCGATCAAAAGCTCCGGCGGCTGCCTGCTGACCACATCCGTCAGGGAAGGGTTGGGCAATTCGGTTCTGGAGCCGATGGCGTGCGGACTGCCCGTCGTCAGCTCGGATATCCCCGGCAAGAACGAAGTGATTACGAGAGGCCGGGAGAACGGCTCGCTCTACCCGCTTGGCGATATCCGCCAGGGAGCCGACGCGGTCAAAAAAATGCTCAACGACACGGAATGGAGAAGAAAAGTCATCAAAAACGGCATCAAAACGATAAACAAGCACTTCCGGGATTCGGGATATGTAAGCAGATACTTGGCCATTCTCGCGAAAATCAAAAAAGCACAATAATATCGCGAGACCGCTTAAGTGCACCCCTTAGAATAGACATTGGAGAAACCCCCGGGGGTTATCCGATGTATTCTAGGGGGTGCATTTTTATACGGATTTTATATAGCCGATGCTGTCTAAATACTCAGCCAGCAACCTCAGAAAGGCTTCCATATCCTCGCTTGTGATGTCCCCCATATTCGCAACCCGGAACGTGTTGAGACGTTCCAGCTTACCGGGATAAATCGTGAACCCCTTGTCATAGAAAAAATCGTGCATGTTCCGAAAATCGTATCCTGAGCAATCGGGCTCGATAATCGAAGTGACGATTTTGGAGTGATGTCGAGGGTTGACGAGATGCTTTAACCCAAGCTTGGCAATGCCTTCGATCAAGGTTGTCCATGACTTCGTATACCTCTTGTATCGGGCTTCGATTCCTTCGACGAATAGCTCGTCAATCGCCTGACGGAGGGCGTAAAACGTCTGTACCGGCGGAGTGAAGCGCAGTTGGCGCGTTCGGACAAAATAGTCGTATTGCGCATACAAATTCAAGTAGTAGCTTCTAGGCTTGTTGCAGCGCATATTGTCCAGCCGTTTTTTCTCGGCTACGACCATGGAGATGCCGGCCATCCCTTGAATATTCTTGTTCGAGCTTGCGGCCAAGTAGGCGATGTGCAAGTCTTCCATTCGAATCGGAATGGCTGCAAACGAACTAATGGCGTCGACCATAAATTCGATCTCGTATTTACGGCACAGTTCCCCTAGGGAACCGATGTCGTTCAGCAGTCCGGTTGTCGTCTCGTGGTGGACGACAGCGAGGTGAGATGCCTTGCGAGGGGAGGCGGCTATGAATGCTTCCAGCGCTTCCAGGTCGATAGGATCCGTCGAGGAACTGGTGAACTCAAGATAGGAGATGCCGTAGGTTTGGACAATCTCGCACATTCGCCTTCCATAGGCGCCGTTGTTGACGATGATGACAGTGCCATCCGCGGAGACCGATGAACAAAGCATGGATTCCACTGCCGCCGTGCCGGAACCTGCAAACAAGACGGCGGTATGAGTTTGCGGATCGGCAACGATCCGGGTCAAATCTTCAGAAATGCCCGCCAACAGACTGCCGAATTCTTCCTCCCGAGGACAGATGTCGGGAACCACTTGCGCCCGCTTTACGCTGTCCGTCGTTGTCGCGGGTCCGGGACTAAGCAATATATTTCGTTTAACAGGATTCATGGCGAATTCTCCGTCTTCCCTGCGAGGCGGCGCCGCTCAATAAAGCTTCGCAGCCTCTGGTTCACTTCATGAGGCTTGATATTCGGGCGACCGAGCGGAGACTTGGAGCCTTTGGCAATCCGCATATGGATGAACGTTAACCCTTTTGTCCTTTTCCATTCGAGGATAGCAGACTTCAATTCGTCCAGGTTATGCACGTAGAGGGCAGTTTCATACTTGCAAGCGGCCGCGATCTCTACAAAATCCGTTTGATGGGAAACGGTACGTTGACCTCCGGTCGAATCGTGCGAGTTATTATCCAAAACAAGATGCAGCAGATTACTCGGATGGCAGTACCCGATCGTGGCCAAGCTTCCCATCCGCATTAGCAGCGAGCCGTCCCCGTCAATCGTAACCACATCGAATTCTGGAGCGCTTACCGCCAGTCCTAGACCCAGAGAACCGATACAGCCCATGGAACCGACCATGTACAACCGATTGGGAGCATCCTCGATCTCGTACAACTCCCTTCCCGTTTTGCCGGTTGTGGCAAGCTGAACCGTGCTGCTATCTGCCAGGCTAGCGATAACGGTCAGCGCGTCATATCGGGAAGGCAGTTGATCCGGCGCTTCCTTCCTCTTCTTTGCGGCGTTTCGGCCGGTAGATACTTCCTGTTTCTTCAAAGGCTCATCCGCGAATGTTCCCTTGCGTACGACAAAGAAAAAGGAACCTCCGCGTTCGATTTCTCGGTCAGCTTCAATTAGTTGCCGCTTCGCTTGCTCCAGATCGTCCGACAGTATCTCCCAACGAATCTTCAATAAGCTCAGCATTTGCGTCGTGATTTGTCCCATCAGCTCATGCTGCGGCTCGTCGGGGTAACCAGGCTCTCCCCGAAGGCTGATAAATCCGAGTACGGGAATCCGGAACGGATAATTGAGCGACACCAGAGGCGAGAGGGCGTTCGCCAAGCCCGAATTTTGCATAAGAACAATCGCTTTACGACTTCCTAGACTGGCGCCGGATGCTATAGCTACGGCATCTCCTTCATTGGCTGCGCCGATATATTCGCACTCATTGATGGCGTAGTTAATAAGGCTTTTCAGATAAGAACAGGGAACTCCGACATATAAGGAATAGCCCAAATTCAGCAATTGCCGTCCCCATGTTCTCGTATCGATCATTTCCGCTCTCTATCCCCCTTCGGAAGATATCTTTCTTCTGCCGCCTGCAATTCTTCCATCTTTTGCAACCGGAATATTTCTTCCAGGGCTGCCACGTCGTCTTCCACGCTAATCAAGCTTTGTTCCCGAAAAATTCGCTGGGATACTTCCTGCATGGCTGCAACCGACGCACGTAAATTGTGGTTCGCCCAGATAACGGCATTCACGCCTAGTTCGCGAAAGCGGGAAGTTGGGGTAGAATAATATTTGGTCGGTACGATGACGACCGGATGCCTGCCGCCCCATTCCTTCATGAACGCCTCTATTTCGGAGACATCCGACTTTTTGCTGTGAATGAGAACGGCATCGGCCCCCGCTAACCGATAGGCCTCCGCACGCCGCAGCGCCTCCTCCATCCCGAGGCCCGCGATCAGCGCCTCCACCCTGGCTACGACGACAAAATCTTCATCCTGTTGCCCGTCTTTCATCGCTTTGATTTTTCCGCTGAATTCTTCTATGGAGGCAAGCGGCTGCGCTTTTCCTTCGATAAACGAATTCGATTTCGGAAACTGCTTATCTTCTATGCAGACTCCGGCAATTCCCCTTTGTTCGAGCTTTTTGACCAAACGCCGGGCGTTGTTGAAATTTCCGTATCCCGTATCGCCGTCAAGCAGAATTGGAATGGAAGTCGCATCGCTCATGAATTCCAGAATGTCAATAACCTGTGTCCAGGAAACTTCATTATTGTCCCGAACGCCCATCGCCGCCGACATGGATAATCCGCTGGCCCAAATGCCTTTGAATCCGGCTTCTTCGACTATGATGGCCGACAAGGCATCATGGGCTTCCATGAGAAATTCCAAACGATTCGATACAATGGATTGTTTAAGTTGCGAAGTTTTATTCATCTTGACACCCCCTAGGCGCTTGCGAATGAATGTCAAGATAAATTATGTTGGCCTACGGTTGATTTGCCACGGCATTCCTCCATATGACCAAATAAAACCCCCACGATTAGAAAGCAGTCTATGCTAGCAATTGAAGTTACGAATCGCATGAACAAATGCGCTATGATGTTTTTTGATCGCGGGCATCTCCGGCAGTCGTTCAAAATCTCGTTTCCACTTCGCCACTTTCATCTCGTCCTCATCCGTCATTACCTTCAAATATCTCCTTATGTTCTTGTCTATTTCCGGCCGATACCGGGTCGGAATAAGCTTCCCGCTCGGACGATGCCATTTCTCCATCCAGCTTACATCCGTAATGTCGCCCCGCGTTTTTCGCTTCAGCAAGATCATTAACGGATGGTTTCCGCTGTAGTGAGCCGTATTGTAAGTCATCACGTTTTCGAAGAAAATCGGAAACTTTTGCAGTTTGTCGCGAATGCCCTTGGTTTGAAAGCATTGATCCAACCATGCATCGCTGACGGGTTTTCTCTGCAGCGCCAGCTTGATCAACTGCTTGCGGAAGCATTTGAAGCATTTCATGCACGGCTTCCCTACCGATCCGCTCGTGCAAGATTCCGCGAACCGAATGTAAGGCGACTTCATCACGATTTTGTAAGTCCCGATTGAGGTAACCCCTCCCATTGGCTGATTCAGTTGAATATCCACCGCGCGGAAAAGATTTTCCCATTGGATCGAGTACGTTCTATTTTCATAAAAACGAGAGTGGTCGATAAAATACTCCAAATGAGATCCGATCGCGACGCTATCAAACTCGAGAAAGTCCGACAACAGCAATGCCGGGATCGCGGTCGACATTTCGACCGCAAATCCTTTCGGGTCTCGCACATCGTCAAAGTCGGATCTGATTCTGTACACTTTGCGTCCGGACTGCTGCAGCGATTGGCAAGCATGAATCGCAGCTTTCATATTATGCGCATGGCCCTTCGGGTACGTACGTTCATGGAATACGCAACAGGTATTGGAGGGCATAACCACTAAGCAAGCCGTACAATCGATGCCACCGCTGTAAGCTAAGGCCGGGACGGAACTTGCGCTTGCCTTTCTCGGTTTCAATCCGGCATCTATCGGAAGCATGCTTATGTTTGTTGTCTTTTTCACTTCATTGTGGAAGGCTTGGCTGACGCCGTAAGGCAAGGTCATTCTTGACTTCGTATACGGATAGGCAATAAGCAAGGCAACCAAGCCCAACACGTCCGGATGCAAGGTACGTAGGTTAAGTCCGTCGGGCAAATAGGTCGTGCACGTTCGATTGCCCATCTTCACCTTTTGCGAGGAATCCATCCCTTCTCCCTCTTCCGGACGGAAAGTCATGCCGAGTAAGCCCGGGGCGAATCGGTATTCTACCTTCACGGTCATCCCTCTTTCGAATTAAGCTTTGATACCTTCAGCTTATGTGGACTAGCAGGCGAGGATTGGACTTCTTCATAAGGCGATTCATCCATTTCGGACAAGAATGCCCAGAGCAAGTCCTTCTCGGCTGCATACCATATAGCAATATGGAAAATAAAGGTGGGTGCTCAATTGGTTCAATCGATAGCTGTAGTCGGGCTCGGATATGTCGGGCTTCCTCTGGCATTGGCATTCCACCATGAAGGCCACTCGTTAATAGGAATCGACCTGGATAGGAGAAAGCTCGATTCGATCCGCCGGGGGAAAAGTTATTTGCCGGATATCGAGGATGAACTGCTTAGCAAAGCCGTAAATTCGGGCCGATTCGACGTCACGGAGCATTTTGCTTCGATCGCCCATGTCGACGTCATCGTCATCTGCGTTCCTACTCCGCTCAACAAACAGCATACTCCCGATTTGAGCTACCTGATTCGAGCCGGAACGGCAATCGCCGAATACGTTCGGCAAGGGCATATTATCGTGCTGGAAAGCTCCACCTACCCGGGCACGACCAGCGAGATCTTAAGGCCGATGTTCGAAGAGAAAGGCTTGATGGTCGGCGAAGATTATTATCTGGGCTATTCGCCCGAGCGTATCGATCCAGGCAACGGAGACCATCCCTTCCGTACGGTTCCCAAGATCGTAAGCGGAGTTACGGAGGCTTGCGTGCGGAGAGTTTCCCAGGTGTACGAGCGCGTGTTCGACCAGGTCGTTCCCGTATCGTCGACCGAAGCGGCCGAGCTCGCGAAATTATTGGAGAACTCCTATCGCTTCATCAATATTTCGTTTATCAACGAGTTCGCCATCCTGTGCGATCGAATGAACGTCGACGTCTGGGAGGTCATCGCGGCCGCCGGGACGAAGCCATACGGGTTCTCGGCGTTCTATCCGGGACCCGGCATCGGGGGACACTGTATTCCGGTGGATCCTCTATACCTCCAATGGAAGGCGAAAGAGATCGGCATGAGCAGCATCTTTATCGAAGCCTCCACCGACCTGAACGGCAGGATGCCTTCCCATATCGTGAAGCAGGTCCAAGACTGCTTGCCGGGAGCTAGCTTGGAAGGAGCGCGGATCCTGGTCGTCGGCGTCGCTTACAAAAAGAACATTAACGACGTGCGGGAATCCGCCGCCGTCGAAATCCTGCAGCTGCTAGCGGAACAAAGAAGCCGGATATCCTATTACGATCCTTTTGTCCCCTCTCTCGCCTTAAACGGGCTTGAGCTTCGCAGCGTAGAGCTAACCGAACAAATTCTGGAGAATACCGATTGCGTAATCCTCGCGACCGAGCATTCCAAGCTGCCGATTCCGTTCATTCTCGATCACGCTCCGTTGGTCTATGACACACGCAACCTCACCAAAGGGTTGAACGGCAAGGCCAAGGTCGTTCGATTCGGAGGCGGCGGCAGGCATTATAACAACGGGGCCTAAGAACAAATCCCCCTAAAGTGACGCAAAAACGACCTTTCCGCTTCAGTAAGGCGGAAAGGTCGTTTTATTATCCATTGCGGGTTATGATCGGGATGAAGTTTCGGGTGCGGCGGATCATTTTGCATCTGGCCATGTATTCCCTCGTTTTGGTTTTTTGCGTATGCGAGCGAATGTTTTTTCTTCTAATGCAAACATAATTGTATTTGGAAACGGAGTAGACCCGGTAGCCCTTTTTTCTGCACCTTCTCAAGAAGTCCTGATCGCTTCCGTTCGGTTGCCTTTCGTCGAACTTCACCTTTTCCCATACCGACTTTCGGAAGACGAGCGTGCCTCCTTTGAGCCTTTTGCGATACTTCTTCTCTCCCCCTTCTCTATATAACATCAGAGCTTTTTTTTCTTCGAAATAAACGTACGAGGCGTTCTTTCCGACGATGGAGGCTTTCTTTTTGGCGAGCGCGCGAAGCGATTCCTTCAAATAAGCGGGGGCATAATAGTCGTCGTCGTCGAATTTGGCGATGAGCCTGTGTTTCGCTTTCCTAATGCCGTAGTTCAAACATTTGCCTAATTTCCACTTCTCAGGCACTTGATAGACTCTAACATTTTGGTAATTTTTCGCGCGTTTTCTCCATTTGGCTAGGTCCATGCTATCCCGGTTAAGGATAATGATCAGTTCTTTGTTTTTGGCTGATTGCCTCTCGTAATTCCGGAATATTCTATTCATGTAGTTAGGTCTCATCGTGCAGGTAATAATGGAGACCATCCCGTCTTCTCCCTCCCTTGAGAGATTCGATAGCCGGCTCACTGTTTCTTCCATTTCGGAATCAGCTTTTTGACTTTCTTCCAACCGTCTTTGGTCACCGTGAACACCGGCCGATATTGGCCTCCCCATCTCTTCAAAGCGTTGTTCACCGACCATTCGACGGTCCGGTGCAGCTCTTTTCTCTTGAGAGTCAGGTTGGAACGATGGACCCGCTGAATATAAAGATTTTTATCGATCCAATGGAAACGAAACCGACCGATAAGCCGATAGAGCATTAACATGTCCTCCCGGTATCGGCCTTTGTACGGATCCTTGATCGGCCAGCCACCGACTTTCCGCAACGCGGAGGTTCGATAGAATCGGGGAATTAGATTTCGGTTCGCGATAAGAAATTCGTAACGGTCGGAGAAGGAACGGCCTTTTTTTAGCTTCTTGCGGATAACTTTTCCCTTTTCATTCTCCCAGACGACAAGCACGTTCCCGCTAATGACCGCCACGTTCTTAGGCAGCTTATCCGCCGCCTTGACGAGAAGCTCCAACGTATTCGGAAAAAACATGTCGTCGCTGTCCAATTGAATCATATAGGGAGTGTCGACGACGGCCAACGCGGCATTTAAACTCCGGGATTGGCCCAGGTTCTTCCGATTTCGGATTAGTTTCACCCGGGGATCCCTCAAGTATCTCTTTAAGCGCTGCGAATATCGTTCCTTGGACCCGTCGTCGACCAGAATCACTTTCCAATCCTTGTAGGTCTGGCGGAATACGCTGCGAAGAGCCTTGACGAGAAGCTTCTGGCGATTCAGAAAAGGAATGACGACCGTTACCTTTGCCATTATTTTTTGCCTCCTTTCCCTCGCGGCACGAGTTTGATTCGCAGCCAATCGGAGGGAACCGAGTAGACGGCACGGTAAGACCTTCCCCATCGTTTCAGGGCCTTGTCCGTGAAGTGCTTGACCAGTTTGTTGTACAATCCGGCGTTCTTCACGTGGCTCAAGTTTTTCCCATGGTACCGGTAGTGATAAAGATTCCGGTCGACATAAGTAAAGGAATATTTATCCAACAATCTTAGAAGCATTCGCCGATCCTCGAGCAGCTTGCCGTTCGTCAGCTTATCCAGTTCCCAACCGCCGACCTTCTTCACGCATTCGGTCCGGTAGAAGCGCGGGAACACCATTCCGGGATGAGTGACGAACGCATAGCGATTCTTGAAAGCTTTGGCCTTCACGACCTTACGGAAGCGATTCTTCCCGTTCCTATAGTTCCAATGAACGCAATTGGCGTAAGCCAGCGCGGTAGTGGGCGGCTTCTTCTCCATATGATTGACAAGAATCTCAAGGGTATTGGGGGATATCCAATCGTCTCCGTCCACTTGAATGAAGTACTTGGTATCGATGTGCTTTAGCACGTCGTTAAGGGAGTGGCAGATCCCTTCGTTCTTCTTTCTCCGGATGATCTTCATCTTCTTGGGATCGATATGTCTCTTAGCGACCGCAACGGTATCGTCCGTCGAATGATCGTCTATGACGATGGCTTTCCAGTCTTTAAAGGTTTGATCGCGTATGGATCGCAAGGTTCGGGCGATAAACTTGGCTTTGTTATAGGTCGGGACGATAACCGTAACCATGCTTGGGCGCATTCTTTTCTACTCCTCCTTGTATAGCGAATGTTCACAAGCCTGTCTGCCTGGGTCAAGAGAGCGTTCGACCGGCTTCTATCAAGTCAGGTCCTGTATTTTATGAGCTGTCCCGGTAAAAGGAAAGGTACATTCGTTTGGTTGAGGCATGACCGGGGCGAATGGTCCCTCTGCAAATGAGGGATTTATACGCGGAGGAGACTTCTGTCCGGAACTTTCCTTGAAGCTTGTCAATACAATGATTGGCAGAGGAAGTCTTCAGTTCTAACCGGAAGGGTGACAGCCTGCCATGTCCAAGATTTGCTTCGCCATCCTTGTCCATAACAACAAAAAGTCCTTGAAGGACATGATCGACAATATCCGCCGCTTCTGCCCTCACAGCTCCATCGTTCTTTACAACGGGGGCGACGATCCGAAGCTTTGCCGAGGACTAGGAGTGCCTGTTTGTCCGACCAGCAAAAAACTCGTTTACCCGACGTCTATCTCTACTTACATGCTGGAAGTCATGGACTGGCTGGTGGACACGGATTATAAATTCGACTATCTGATCAATCTGGACTCGGACTGTTTGTTTGCGAGGAAAGGCTTTGAATCGTTCGTCAAGAAAGAAATGAAAAAATGCGATTACATGGGGGTCAGGGTTCGGCCTCCTACGGACGATTGGCTGCCCTATCGGAATTTCAAGAAGGAATGGGCCATCTGGAAGCCGGTATTCAAAAAGAAAGAAAATCTTCTATGCTGCTTTAACGTAGGGCAAATCTACAGAAGGCGATTGGTAGAAAAGATCGTTCGGGTCAGCAAATCTCTTCGGGTCAGGGATAAGCTGCTGCGTACGCGGTCCAACGGAATCGTCGAGATTCTATATGTATCCCTCGCCCGCAAGCTGGGAGCCCGGATCAAGCGGTATCCTTCCTCCGTCGACGGTTCGATTCGATACCGCCCCCACTTCACCGCCGGCGAAGTTAAACGAACCCTTCGCCAGAAGCCGCGCCATTCCTTATTTCATCCTATCTATCGAGATATCGGCAACGATGCAAGGGTCGCCATCCGAAACCGGGCAAATAGGCAGGGCAAATAGGCGCGGCAAGCCGATCGGCTTCGGCGGAGGATCGAGCGGATTCCCTCTGGAAGGAGAATGATTGCAAATGAACATATTGGTCGCAGGCACCGGATACGTGGGCACCACGACCGCGCTCGTGTTGGCGGACATGGGCTGGAACGTCACGGGGCTCGATCCGGATGCGGAGAAGATCCGCACGCTCCTGCAAGGTTCGATCCCATTCTATGAAGACGGACTGGAAGAGCTGCTTCGCAAGCATCTGCAGCAGGCCTCCATTCGGTTCACGACGGACGCTTCCGAGGCGATCCGGCAATGCGACGCTATCTTTATATGCGTCGGAACCCCTCCGCTTCCGGACGGCAGCGTAGACATGCGGTATATCCGCCAAATCTCCGAAGAGATCGGCCGTCATGCCGACGGGTATCGGCTGGTTATCGTCAAAAGCACGGTCCCGGTCGGAACGCATGCCAAGGTGGCCGAGTGGATCCGTTCCGCTCAGCCCTCTCCGCATCCGTTCGATGTCGCCTCCAATCCCGAGTTTCTGAGGGAAGGAAGCGCCCTGGCCGATTCCTTCCAACCGGACCGGGTCGTTATCGGAGCCGACGGCGAGGAGGCGGTCCAAGCGGTACGCAAGCTGTACGCATCGCTGAATTGCCCGTTCGTCGTCACGACTCCCCGTACCGCCGAGATGATCAAATACGCCTCTAACGCATTCTTGGCCACCAAGATTTCCTATATCAACGAATTGGCCCGCTTGTGCGACAGCCTGGACATCGACGTGAACGAAATCGCTCGCGGGATCGGGCTCGATCCCCGAATCGGAGCTCTATTCCTGCGAGCCGGCATCGGATACGGCGGCTCCTGCTTCCCCAAAGACATCGCCGGGTTGCTGCAGACCGCGCGGGAGAACGGCGCCCGGCTCGGCTTGCTCGAAGAGGCGGCGGAGATCAACCGGACGCAATACCTTCATTTGCTGAACAAGGCGCGGGTTCGCCTCGGGGGCTTCCAGGGCAAAACCGTCGCCGTCCTAGGCCTTGCCTTTAAGCCCGATACCGACGATATCCGGGAAGCTCCCTCCCTGAGGCTCATCCGCAGCCTTCTCTCCGAGAACGCCGACGTTCGCGTTCACGATCCGATCGCCAAGCTGCCGCCGGATTTGGCGCGTCAGCCCCTAACGTCTTGCGGCACTCCGGAGGAGGCGGCGCAAGGCGCGGACGCCGTCTTCCTCTGCACGGAATGGAAGGCGTACCGTCACCTCGACTGGCCGGGAATAAAGTCGGCCATGAAGCAGGCGAACCTGTTTGACGGAAGAAATATGATGAATGCAGACCATATGAAAGCAATGGGCTTCTATTATCAAGGAATCGGCTACCGGTAACGGTCAGCCGATCAACCTTCGACTCCCTCCAGAAGGAACCGCTCCGCCATAGCGGCGGGCCTCTCCAGCTTCTTCCGGATGGCCGGCCAATCTTCTTTGCCGGCGGAATGGATGATCATATCGTAGGAGACTCCCTTGATCGTCAATCCCCCGCGCTCGACTCCCTTCCGAACGAGTCCGCACCGGTCATGGAAGGATACGACGCTGGCATTGTCGATAACCGTGTTGGAATACACGCCGGATAATCCGAGAATGTCGAACGCGACGTGGAAGATGAGCCATACGCTGGCAGGCGCCGCCGGGTACCCCGGGGAGATGATCCATCTTCCCCAGTTGCCCGTGCCGGCCGCAATATCGTAAACGGAGATGGTTCCGATCCGTTGGCCCGCCAACGTCTCGATGCAGAAGTAATAATCCCCTTCCCGATGCATGTAGTCCTCCAGCCACGATTGATGCCGATCGAAGTCTTCGTTCAGCTCTCCGATATAGCGGGACAATTCGGGCGATCTTCGCAGCTCGTAAATAAACCTCGCATCGGATAGCTCGACCGGCCTCAACCGGACTCCGAATCGTTCGACCGTGATCCGATGGTTCACGACTTCACCTCGACTAACCGTACGAGATCGTCCATGCTTTGGACGTCCGATACTTCCCCGGCGGAGAAGCGAATCCGGAACTGCTCCTCCAGCCGAAGTATCAATTCTATATGCGTAAGGGAATCCCAGCCGGGAGTCTCGTTCCGAACGGGATTCTCCTCCGGCGGAACCTCCGTCTCCAGAACCTCGGACAGGATGGCTCTCACCTGCTCCCTTGCTTCCTCTCTCATGTCGCCACCTCCACTTGTGCCGGGTGATTGCCGCAGGCCGCGGCCACTCGGGATCTCAGGTCCGGCAGGGGGCAATCCTCGCCGGGAGCATCCGCGAATCTCCCGAGCCATTCCAGCGACGGAGCGTTTCTCGGACCGGTCCTCGCGTCGATCCGCAGCCGCTTGACTCCCCTGTTCGCCAGCATCTCCAGTACGTGCGCGAACGACAGCGTCTCCACGTCGCGTCCCAAGGCCCTGCAGCTGAACAGGGTCTCGATCAATTGAGCTTCCTCTCCCTTAAGCCGGATGACGAACGCGCCGACGATTCCGCTGTCGGCCAATTTATCCCTTAGGCCGACCGTAACCGTCAGATGCTCTTCCCGGCGGAAGGCGGCCCGGGCTTCTTCCTGCGTCAGCCGCCGCAAGGCCAAGTTGAATTGGTTCGTCTTGCGGCTAAGATCGTACAAGCGATCCGCATGGGCCATCTCGTTCACGTGGAGGCGAACGACCATCTTCAACCCGGCCAGATAAGAGTTGAAGTCCGAGGACTCCCGCCGTAGCCGCTCGCGCGATGCGCCCGCTTGAATATCGGCGGTCCGATTGCGCGCTTCGCTGTCCCGGCGAAGCTGGTACAATCCCGGATAATGCAGAAGCTTGCGCAAGGTCTCGAACGCATCGTCCCGGCTTGCCCGAAGCAGATGAAGCTCCGGCAGGGACTCGGCAGCCTTCAGCAGTTCGACCGAATTGTCGTCGACGAAGAGCATGGCCGAGCAATCGATGTTCAATTGCCGGGCGAGCTCGTTCAGATTGCCCGCTTTGGGCTGCCAATCGGCTTTGATAACGGAGAAATCCTTCAAGCGCAACGGAAAATCGTCCCTTGCCTCGAAAAGATCTTCGACGTCCTTCGCTTCGTTGCGGCTGCAGATTGTCAGCATGATTCCGGATTGCTTGAGCCTAAGCAGCGATTTCTGCAGTCGGCGGTGTCCTTCCGTCAATCTTACTCCCGCCGCGCCGTCTTCGCCGAGAACGCCGCCGTACAGCGTGTCGTCCAAATCGAGCGCGATCGCTTTAAGACGGGGATTGCGGGAGGCGGGAAGCAGATGGACGCCAAGATGCCGGGCAATCCGGATCGTCGTCCGGTCGGAGAACGGATATCCGGCGATAGCGTCGTTGCGATCGTCGTAGAAGGATGAAGCGTCTTCCTGAGCAAGCAAGGCCAGATCGATCAGCTCGATCCCGGGCTCGCCGAAGGCAAGTTCGGACAATGCCGCGTTTAAGGAGCGAAACCAGCCTCGATCGCTGGCCCGGTCGCTGTAGAGGCATTCGCCTTCTCCGCCGCTCTCCGCCCAGTTGTTCACCCAAATCGGCTTGTCCGTTACCTCGCGCAATCGGCTGATGCGCTCCTTCAGCCAGCTCGCGCAATCCGATGCCGCCATCGATCCGGAGTAAATCCGCCAATCCATCCAGAAGATGTGCAAGTCCGCGTCCCTCGCTTCTCCAAGACCGGACAGCGCCGCATCGTAGTCGGAGAAGTCGAAGCGAACGCCTGCTCCCCACAGCCCGCTGAACGGAGGCATTAAATTCGCGACGAATTCAAACGGCATCGTTCGGTTCACCCGGATCCGGACGGTATGCGATGCCCCGGCTTCGGGAATTCCGGTCAATTGCTTTCTGGAGGGAAGCGTTCCGAGCAGGATATCGGCCGAATCCAGATAGGACAATACATCGTTCATCTCGCATCTCTCCCGTCCCGGATCTTAGCCGAATCACTTGACATGAAGTCCGAGCTCCTTGCCCCAACCTTTGATTTTGTCCAGGTAGCCGTCCAGCAGGAACGCCGGCTTCTGCCCCTCCACCGCCCATTGGAGCTGCAGGAACAAGCTTTTCTCCAATACCTTCTGAAGGTACGCCATCTTGTACAGCCTTACGGGATCCCCTTCGAACCGGACTCCGTGTTTGCTCATCTCCAAAGCGTAAAGCGGGGCGCAGCGGGCGACGACTTCCTCCTCCGCGCTCCTCCAGTCTTTGCGGTAAGCGAAAAAGATACCGATCAGATTGAACATATCGAACCAGCAAGGAGCGAATCGCGCGCCTTCCCAATCGAGGAATTTAAGGTTCCAGCTCTCTTCCTGCACGTTGCCGCAGCCGATGTTGGGAGTCTGCAAGTCGTTATGAATGACGCTCTTGCCCGCTTGGGCCAGCTCGGGGAAATACTCCGGGCCGCTGCTTAATAAGCGCTGCAGCCTATCGTATTGGGGCTTTAGCTTCTGTCTCCATTCGGGATGCTCCATCGCCTTGTCAAGATACTCCAAAGTCCGATCCCGGGTTTGAACGCGCTCGGCGATGGCGGTATCCGAATGATAGAGGGGAAGCCACTCCGAGAATAGGTCCCAGCGTTCGAAGAGACGGTCGTTATGGGTTCTCGCGTGAAGCTTCGCCAAGCTGGGGATGATCTTGTCGAAGCTGTCAGGCGTGAAAATGATCTGTCCCTTCAATTGAGGCACGTATTCCAGGATCGCCCAAACCTCGTTCGTATTCGGAACGTCTTCCGTCCAGTAAACCGCGGGCATCAAATCCGAGAGTAGGACGCTCGCCTTGCGGTACGTATTCAGCTCAATCCATTTCGGGCCTTCGATCGGAGCCTTGAATATTTTGAGAATGAGGGGAACGCTCTGCGTTACGGTACGGATCTCAAGCTTCCAAATGGCGCTTTTGTCCGTCTCCTTCAAGCATTCCTGATTTTCTTCGACCAAGGCGACGGACGAACCGAAATGGCCGGCCAGCTTCTCGGAGAATCGATAATCCCGCCATTTCTCGCTTATCAGGCTCACGGGCGCGGCGTTCCTCATGCGGGAGGCGTCTTCGAGGCCTCTGGCGTACCCTTCTTGCCTGCCTCGCTGGAACCCGTCCGCACGGCCTTTCTCATAGCCCTCTCGATTCAAATGCACAGTCGAAATCCTCCCCCTCAAGGCTGATACTGCATCTTATGCAGCTCCTCATTGCCGTGACATCGGCTCGGCAGCTTCCCCTGCAGGAGAAGAGGCTAAGGGAAGCGATTCTAAAAACAAAAGGCTCCGAACGGATCGGGAGCCTTTTGACTATTTAACCAGCATGCCGCTTAAGGTCTTGATTTTCTGGAGATAGACCGGAAGCAGCTTTGCTTCCTTCTGGCCGGTCACGGCCCATTTCAGTTGCAGGTAAAGCCCCCGCTCCAATATTCTTTTCAGATAAGCCATTCGGTACAAGGTCATTCCGTCCGTCTTGAACTCGATGCCATGTCGCTTCATCTCGTCCACGTACAATCGGACGGCGCGCTCCGTGATGGCCTCTTCTTCCTCTTGCCATTCCCGCCTGTAGGCTAAGAAGATGCCGACCAAATAGACAAGGTCGTACCAGCAAGGGGCGTATTTCGCTCCTTCCCAGTCGATCAGCTTGATCTGCCAATTCGGATTGTTCAACTGATTGCTGGCGATATTCTCCGTATGAAGATCCCCATGAGTGACGCTTAATCCCTCCCGGGTGACCTCGGGAAAGTACCCGGGGCCCTTGGCGAGCAGCTTGCGCAATAAAGCCTCATGAGGCTTCAACAGGCCGCGAAGCTCAGGAACTTTCATCGCTTGCCGGAGGTACGAGCGCGTCTCTCTGTTGATTCTCCGCCGTTCTTTTTTGGCCTCGTCCGATTGATGGTGCGGAAGCCAATCGCGGAAGACCCGCTCCTGTTTGGCGAATCGTTCGTTCATCGTGGCAGCGTGGAGTTTGGCAAGCAGCGGAATGATTTGTTTGAAATGCTGGGGACCGTATTCCACGCGGCCATGAATGGGTTCGATATGCTCCATGAACACCCATAGGTCGCGCCCGTTTATGTTGCGCTTGGTCAAATAAATTTGCGGCATGAACGGCTGCAGGATCTTGCGCGCTTTCCGGTAGATGTTCCTCTCCACCGTGCTTTCGGGACGCGGCTTGCGCAGCTGCTTGGATATTTTCAGGATAACCCGTATTCTCTTGGCGTCGCTTTTGACGACGAGCTTCCATATGCTGCTCTTGTAAGAATCCTTAAGGCAAGTCATGCTTCGACGTTCCAGCCTGGCTTCTCCTTGAAGCAGTTCCTTGAAGCGATCGGCGAAGTTTCTCTCTCTCCATACCCTGCGAATCAATCTCTTGTCGATTCGCCTGACGCGGTTGCGACTCATGATACGCTCCTCCTCGCGTTGAATCGGTCGAGCGCGACTCCTGCATGTAGAAGGAATATGTACCGCCCCTCGCGAAATCGCGGCAGAAGAAAGAGGCTATCCTTCCATCGGTCCTGCTTGGATAGCCTCGACTCCTTCTCTCCGTCTATCCGCGCGATTAATCGGCGTTCATCGCTGCAGAAGCGTCCCCTTCAGCCTGAGCGCCGCTTCTTCGAGAGATTCGAAGGTGCCCGCGTCGGTCCACCACTTGTCGATCACGCCGTAACGCAACCGCTTGGCGTGAGCATAGTAGTTGTTCACGTCCGTGATCTCCATCTCTCCCCGAAGCGACGGCGACATCTGCCCTATGACTTCAAAAACGTCGGCGTGATAGAAATACAATCCCGTCACGCAGTAAGAAGACGCCGGGTCGTCCGGTTTCTCGTCGATGTGCAGGATGCGTCCCGTCTCTTCGTCCAGCCGGGGAACTCCGTACCTTCTCGGATCCTCGACTTCCTTCAGCAGAACCATCGCGCCGTCCTCCTGCTGCTCGAAGGTTTCGGCGAACGGAGTCAGCGGCTGCTCGAACAAGTTGTCTCCCAGCAGCACGACGAATTTATCGCGAGAGGAGATAACGGGACGCGCAAGCTCGAGCGCGTCTGCGATTCCGCTGGCTTCTTCTTGAACGCGGTATACGATCGATACTCCCCAATCGCTGCCGCTTCCGAGCACTTCCGCAAAATCGCCTAGCGCCGTTCTTGTGGTGACGATAGCGATATCCTTTATGCCCGCTTCCGACAGCTTGGCAACGCCGTAGCAAATCATAGGATAGGATCCTACGGGAAGCAAATGCTTGTTCGTCCAATTAGTCAAGGGCTGAAGCCTTGTTCCCTTGCCTCCGGCTAAGATAATAGCCTTCAACGATTTCCCTCCCTAGACTCGGATCGGTAGTTACCTTACACGACATTATATGAAGGCCGCGAATGACCGGAACGGCGCTTGTACGTCAAGGGTTCAAGCTTGCTTCCGCTTCCGGCTGGGAGCCCGACGGCGATAAGGCCAACTCCAGCAGACGGGCCAGCCGGCTCTCGTAAGAATGATCCCTTATCGTTCTGTGCAGGGCTCGCAAGGCGATCTGTTCTCTCTCCTGCTCGTGGTCCAAGTAATAATCGATAAGCTCCGCCAGCTGTTCGGGCGAGCTATAGGTGACGATTTCCGATCCCGCTTCGTAATACTGGGTGATATCGTCCCGGTGATCGACGATCTGAAGCGTGCCGCAAGCGGCGATCTCGAACAATCTGGGATTGGGGGAGACCGCGGACACGCGCGCCGAATTCTGATTGAAGGTCTCGTCGTAAGGAGCTCTGTGCACGTTGATCACGACGCGGTGCGCATTGTAATATTCCGCCGTCTCCACCGCCGCCATCCATTTCCCCAGCTCGATGCGATTTTTCCACCTGTTGTACTCGGGCAGGCGATCCCACCATATTCCGGAGATCCGGAAGACCCTCGACTCCAATCGGGGCAGCAGCTCATGGAATACCTGTACCCGGTTCCAGAAGGCCGTGCCGACGAAGCATACGTCTCCTCTTAGGCTGATTCTGGGATTGCGGGGGCGATAATACCCCGGGTAGACTCCCAGGGGCAAATTATAGACCCGATTGCAGCCAAGCTGTTGGTAGAACGGCACGCAGTTGCGTTCCAGAGTAAAGACACTTTCATAGTGAGGAGCCAGTTTAGACGTAATATCCGTATAGTAGGGGTCGTCGGTGAACCAGATTGCCGTATGGATGCCCATATCGCGCAGCCTTTTCACCTGATCGACGGCAAAATCCATCCCGTCCAGCGCCAGAACGAGATCCGGCCTTTCGAATGCGGCGATGGAGACGACGTCTTCTTTGGGAGTGGCCAGCACGACGCGTTCCGCCAATGCCGTCAGGGAATTATGGATTCCTTCGTCAAGCGGGCTGTAAGGGAAGCCTTTGCCCGTCGTCACGTAGAGAACTTTAATGGGAAGCTTCTGGAAAGCCGGGGCCGCCTTCTGGAGCACCGCTTCGCACAATCCCAGCCAGCGGCCATGCTTGAACCCAAGCTCCGAGCCGCCTCTCCTTGCTTCGGCGAGGTGGGGAACGTCGGGTCTCCTTAATGACGATGCAACGGATTTCCTGTTCGTTCTTGCCATCCGATGTTCGGCCTCCTTATTCGCCAGGCGCCTCTGGATTTTGCTCGAGCAACGGGATCATTTGGGCGATCCGGTGAAGAAAAGTATGTTCCCGCCTGGTCCGCCGGAAGCTGCGCACCGCCATCTTCATCCGTTCTTCTTCATGGTTCAGATAGTAATCGATTTGCGCCATGAGCTCGGAAGCATTCCGAAAGACGGCGATCTCCGAGCCGACGTCGTACCTCTCGGGAAGCTCGCTGCGGTAATCGGTCAACTGCATGGCTCCGCAGGCCGCAATCTCGTAGGTTCGGGGATTGATAGACTCCGCTCCCCAGTTCAAGGCATTCCGGTTGTCGACTCCGGCTTCGGTCGTCCGATGAACGTTAATGACGATTTTGGCGCCGTTGTAGTACTTAACCGTCTCCTCGATCGGGGTCCAGCCGTCATGAACAAAGCGGGACAAGTCCTCGTATCGAAGCATTCGGTCCCAGAGGCTTCCCGCGATCCATACTTTCTTGTCTTGAAGAAAATCGGCCAGCTCGTCGAACAGCTTCGCCCTGTTCTCGAAAGCGACGCCGATAAAACAAATGTCGGAACGATATTCCGACGGGACGTGCATCTGACGGAACACTTCGGGATGAACGGCTAGCGGCATGTGGTAAACCTGCCTGCATCCGGCGGAACGATAGAGAGGAACGCACGACCTCTCGTGAGTGAATACCTTATCGTATTGGAGAGCGATTTGCGGAGTTTCGTCCGTCGCGTACGGATCGTCCACGAACCAGATCCCCGTCGCGATTCCCATTGCCCGTATAGCGGCGACCTGCTCCAGATGATCCGGCGGAAAGACGTGCAGTCCGTTCATGACCAGGACGAGATCTGGCATGGATTCGGCAGCCGCCTCCCTCATTCGTTCTGCGGGAGCGACGATCAATTCGGATACGAGCTGCCCCAGCGCCCAGATCATCCCTTCGTCGATCGCCGGAAACCCTTGAGGCACGTACATCAAGCGCAGTCCGCTGCGCACGAGATCCGGATTCGGCGTGCGATCGACGATCCCCTGGCAGGCCCCCGCCCTCCAGCCCTCCGTCCAACCCGCGCCGAAGCCCTCTTTTCTGGCGATCGCTCGCAGCTTTTCCCTGCTTCGGTACCTCATGTTCATCACCCAAGTTCAATATATGCGCCCCTGGTCTGATGGACATGGATACTTGCCCGTCCGCTAGAGCGTATATAAGGAACCGCGGGCTGCCCGTCGCTTCGATCCTCCCCTTAAACGGCAAGCGCCCGGACGGTTTCCGTTACCGTCGGGCGCTTGCCGATTCGATTAGAGCTTGCCGTAATTCGATCATATCGCCATCGCTTGCCCGTCCTGCAAGCCTTGGGCGAAGCCGGCATTGAACCCCTCGTTATAAGCTTGATTAAAAGCCTCGCTGTAAGTAAGTCCATTATCCGAAGGAACGCTCTTCTCCTTCGGATACCGGCGTCCGCGGGGAATCCGCCTCCGTCTTGCGGCCGTCTTCCCGCGCGGGGAAGAGCTCCTTCGAGGAGACGGCTTCCGGAGGCGCTTGGCTTTGGTTTGCCGCTTCCGGTAGGAAAGCTTTGTCGTCCTTCCCCCCCGATAGGAGCGGCGTTTAGCTCGACGTGATCTTCGCATCGCCCGATCCCAGCCTTTCCGATCGTCAGATCTGTTGTTCGTAGGCAAGCCGGTGCCCATCCTCGAACCCCTTGGCGAAACCCGCATTATAACCATCGTTATAGATTCGCCTGTAGTCAAGGGTTCGGACGGCTTCTTGCTTATTGGCTCTTCGTCCCCTGACGGGCTTATTCCGAGACCCCGAAGCCGTTCGTCTCGTGACCGTCGCCTTCCGAGTCCGCCGGTTCACGATTCGGCGACTGCGGTTCTTGACGGATGAATTGGAACCGGCCGGCCGACTCGACGACCGACGCCTTCCCGCTCTACTCACCCCGCTCCGCCTCCCGCGCGCTCATGCCGTTGTATAGAGTTGCGACTTGCTTCGCCAGCCATGGGGGAGACGGAACTCCCTCCTTCGGAGACTGCCAGCCCATGCCCGTAACCGCGCCGAGCAAAGCCTTCTGCATATTCGACAAAACCCGAATGTGTTCGCGAAATTCGGCCGCTGACGTCTCGCTGTTCGCCGAAACGTCAGCCACGCTTTCCAATATTCGAGCCAGCGCCTCCTGGCTTCTCGTGATGGACCGAAGGAGGTTTAATTTCACCTCCCATTCCTTGCCGAGCTTGCTCATGCTTCCGTTTCTCCCGCATTCATGCCACCGAAGAACGCGCCCATCTCGCCGGCGCCTTCCCCTTCCGGCTCGAGAATCGCCTTCATGTTGCGGTTCAGCCCGTGGCATAGCTTCGACAGGCTATCGATCACTTCCACGGTTTGGTCGTGGAATTGCAGAGAGGTAGACAGTCGATCCTTCTGATCCAAGTGCGTGTCATTGGTAAAATGAGTGAGGAGCCATGTGCGCACCTTCTCCGCTTCGGCGGCTTTAGCCTCCAGAATGATGGCCGTATTCCATTGCATTTTGGCCAACGCGTCCAATGCCAGATGGTAAGCTTGCTCTCTATTCAAGCCTATCCCTCCCTTCGATTCGGAAATCCCTATGGGTAGGAGGAATTCCAATGTTGGTTTCAGCTAATCCGGCTATTCTTCATCGGAATCGTCGTTCGCCTTGATCAATTGCGTCAAGCTGTCCGCCATCGCTTCCTCGAGTTCGGCCAAGCTGTTCAGATAAGCGATAACGCTCTTGGATACTTGCGAAGAGCTGCTCAGCAGCCCCTTAAGTCCATCCAGCTCCGGATGCTCATCCGGCAATAGCTGAATCATATGAGCCATGCGTACAGCGATCTGCCGCTTGGAATCCATTATTCGCGCCATCTGCTGATGAGAGTGAGATAGATGTACGATGATCTCTGTCAATAGTTCCTGCACCGCGACGGTCTCCCTCCATTCCACGGCGATGTCTGCACGGATTTCGGCATTCGCCTGATCCTCTACAGCATATGCCGCAATGCGGCGCTTGCCACAAATGAACGCTGTTTCCCGGAAGCTCCGCGTTCGCCCGGCCCCAACGGAAAAAGCGACATTCCCGCCCCGATAGGGCAGAGAATGTCGCACAGCAAGAGATAATCTGATTAGCAAGCGAATTACAAAGCTTGACGCAATTGCGGAGGCGCGATAATCGGCAGACCTTCCTTATGAAGCGCGAGTTCCTCCGGCGTCATGGCACGAATCGGGCGCCGATTCAGCTTCCAAGCCTCCATGGCCGCGCGGCTGACCACCTTTCTGGCGACGGCTCCTTCCAAGACATAGAACGTTTCGTCCGGAAGCTTCGCCAGGGCGGAGGAAGTCTCGTTCGCCAACCCGACATACCGCTGCTCCGCTTCCCCCGCGGAGATCGGACTTGCGATCGGCCATCTTCTAAGATCGACCTGCGAGACTCGGGTGACAGGAAGGGTTAGCTCTCCTTCGACAGGCCTTCTCACGCCATCCTCCACCCAGTACGGCGTCGAATTTAACCCTTTGACGAGAATGCCGCTAGGGTAGAGCTTCCCCGCGTCTTGAACCGGATCGTCATTCTCCGCTATGAGCTGCAGCACCTGATGGACGGATTCGTACGGATTCTCCCATTTTGCCCTGAAATAATGCTCGTTCTTGTCGTTGATCGGTTTCGCCTGATCCCCCAAAGCCTTCATGCTGACGCTTCCGTAATGGTGGATAAACGCGTCCCCCGCCACGACCAGACTTCTTCCCAGCATTCGAACGCGAATATTGTAATCGTCGTCCTCGAAATTCCCGATCTCGAACCCTTCGTCGAAGTAGCCGATCTGTTCGAATAACGATCTCTTGAAGAGCAGGCAGAACCCGACCAGACGATCCGTCCGCCGCCAACGGCCGGGATCGGGCTTATTAAACTCCCGGGCGAAGGCCGGCATATCCTTGACATCCTTATAAGGGACGTTAATCTGCTGGTCTCCGCCGATATAGTTCGTGACAGGCCCGACGATGCCGATTCTCTCGTCGCTATTCAAGCACTCCAGCATATTATCCAGCCAACGCTCGGTGGCGAGCGTATCGTTGTTCAACAGCAAAAGAGTGTCGCCCTTGGCCATCATCATGCCGACATTGATCGCGCCGGAGAAGCCCTTATTGCTGTCCAGTATCCGATGCCGCACCTGTCCGCCCAGGCTCTTCAAGTAAGCTTCCGTTCCGTCGGTCGAAGCGTTGTCTACGACGATGATCTCGTATGGAGGAACGGTATGCTCCATGATGCTGGCCACGCATTGCTTGAGAAAATCGATCTGGTTGTAAGTGGGAATAATGATGCTTGTTCCCGGGAAAGGAGTAGAGAAGCTTTGAACTCCTCTTTGCATGCCTTCGCGGTACCCTTCCTCGTACCCTTCGTCATACGGGCTCGCCTTGCGGGGCTCCGGTTTGCCGGTTCTCTTCCCGACGAATCTGCGGCGCAAGCGGGGGGCTGTGCGGATTTTCCCGCGACGTCGAACGCGTTTGGATCTCGCCGCAGCGTGCTTCATGCCATCACCTCCCCATCATTCTATTGCCGCGGCAGGCAATGGGTGTCGAACGAATGGACCCGTCAAGCCGGTAATCCGGTTCGCCAAGTGTCCGAAATCGATCGCGACCTTGCCCGTCCGATTGGCAAGATGAACGCATATGGGAACGGCGGCGATTCCGGCGGAGACCAGCGCCAAGTCGAACTCGTACATGGCCGCGATATCCACGACCCGGGGAAAGTCGGAAACCCCTCTCACGGGACTGACCGTCCCCGCTATCCGGACTCCTCTTCCCATCAAGCTCTGGGCGAGCGGATCCGCCAAGTCCCCAATGACCAGAACTCGTCGGCCCGTCAAGAGCCGCATCATATACCCCTCGTCGTTCAAGGAATAGTTGACCGTGGACGAAGTCAACCGGAGCGTATGGGGATGAATCCCGTAAGCCCTCCAGACGGCGAACAGCAGGGGTTGAAAATGCGGGCTTCTCGATAACGGAACGCCGACCAGAGAAGCCGATCGGATACAAGACGCAAGCTCCTCGCTCGCCTGAAGATCCGGAACGTCGATTCCCGCATAGACGAGAAATGCCCCTTTTTGGCGAACCTCTTCAATGGTCATTACCTTCTCTTGAGCAAGCGTCAGCAATTCTCCGTCGCCCAGTCTGACCAGCGAATAAGGCTGCTTGGCCGTCAGCATTCTCTCCAATTCCGCATAGACGTCAACCGGCTGAAGGATCGGAATTCCCCTGTAGCGCAAAGCGGCTATGCCTTCCGCCAAAAAATCCTCCAGGGTCAAGTCCGGGAATATCAGGTTCGGGGGCAAGCGCTTCTCGAGCAAGCCTTCTCCCCCCGCGTACAAGCCCTCTTTGTACCCTTCGTCATATCGATCCGTTGCTTGCTCCTCCGCCTCCTGCGGAATCTTCTCCGCAATGATCGGAAGAACGGCTCTGCGGAGCGGCCTTCGCGCGGATCGGCGCTTGCCTCCGGCCCGCTTTCTTCTATCCGCCTTTGACTTTCTCCTGAAGGTTCGTTTGGACGTTGCGCCGGACTTTAGTCTCCGAGGAGTCGCCTGCGATCTTCGGCGCGGCCATTTCGACATTTCAGCTGCTCACCATCCATCTTTGCCTGATTCCGTCCTCGTAGCCGCCTCGTTCATCCGTTTGATTTATCCACCAATGAATGGCTTCCAGATGGTCTCCGACGATTAGAGGCTCCAGGGATCGGACGCGCTCTCTTCTGGTCCGAATCGGATTGATCGCTCCTACGTCCACATGCTTGACTCGTTTAACGACCAGTTGGGAATGAACGGCCATCGTTTGAGCAAGCGGAGGAACGGATAAGGAGGCTGCCCCGATCGTCTCCAGCGCCCTTCGGCTAATCGCATGAGGTACGGCGGTCATCGAGGCTCCCAACAAGTCGGGGCGGTTCAGCAACGAATTCAAGACATGCTTCGCCAGAACGACGCCATGAACCCTCGCCAGTCTCGTCGGTCCCGAGTAATCGTTAAGAGCCACGTCCGTTCCGTTCTTCACGGCATGGACGAAAGGACGCAGCTTAAATGCCGGTATGACCATGTCGGCATCGATAAATAGCAGAATCCGGCCCCGCGCTTCCCTCGCTCCGACCGCTCTTCCGACATCGTGTCCCAGCGGCCGGTCAAACGCGATCACCCTGGCTCCGCTTCTTCGGGCGATCTGCAGCGAGCCGTCCGTCGAACCGTTCGCCACGACGATGACCTCCGTTCCGGGATGCACCTTCTTCGCTTCGCGAATAACCCTCGCCAGGGTTCTTCTCTCGTTCATGACGGGAACGATGACCGAGACAAGAGGATCGGACGGAAACGCATCGCCTGCGGCCGATTTCGATTCTGCAACCGAAGCTGCGCCGCTCTTCCTAATGAAAACATGCCTCCGGCGGGACTTGGCTCGAGTTCGGACCGTCTTCTTGCTGCCGCCTGTTCGGACAGCCAAACCAATCCCTCCCCTCAGCTAGGGCAAGTGTTTACAACTCATAGTATGTATGACGTGTACATGCGTAACGGCATCTGTACGCCTTTGCAAGCTCGCCGGATAGACCATTGTCCATTGCCGGCGGAACAATCAAGCGGCGGTGCGGGAGAGAACTCCCGCACCGCCGCTTCGTTCGATTCCGTTGTTTGGCAAGCTGCAACCGTACTACCCTCTGCTGCCGACCGCGATCCACTGGATCCAGCCCGTCGGCTCCGGCGCAAACCGGGTGCGAACGACCTCGATCACGGCATATTCGGGTTCCTTCCTCTTCAGGATACAAGCGCAGGAAGGATGATCCGACATGGCGACGATCGCGTACGACGCATTCGGGAACGGCTGCTCAAGCTGTACCGTCAACTCTATGCTCTCGGTTACCCCTTGGAATTCGTACCGCTCGTTGCCGAACAGCAAAGCTACGTTCGGCTGAGTGGCTAGCACGGGAAGAATGGCCAGATGGGAACTCGTAACCGATCCGGAAGCCAGATGAGCGCTTTGAATGCTTCCTTCCCTGATTTTCGAACCGGTGATGCCGTTATCCGCCAGCTGGTCTTCTCCCACGCTGCCTTCTTGCAGCTTCTCCGGACCGATGCTGCGGTCGGCAAGCTGTTCGGACCCGATGCTCCCTGGCGCGGCCTTATCCGCTTCAAGGACTCCGATCGGCTGAGGTTCCGCCGCGTTCGAAGCGGCGGCTCCGGCCAAGAGATCCAATACGCTCGGAGCAAGCTTCTGAACGGTGATGACGCCGTCGTTCAACTGCTCCTCTCCTACGGACCCGGCCGCCAGTTGCTCTTGGCCGACGCTGCCGGCGGCGAGATGCTGGGATTGAACGGAACCGGCTATCATGTGGGAGGAGCTGACGCTGTTGAACGAGAGTTTCTCCGCCGTGACGGCGCCCGTCGCGAGATGTTCTGACCCGATGCTGAACGTTTGGATATTCTTCGAGGCGACGCTCCGGCTCGCCAGTTTGTCGTTCGTCACGCTTTCGTTTGCTAATGCTTCCGAAGTAACGACTCCGTCCGCGAACGGATTCTGCGAGGCAATGATGAGCTCTTGCAGCTCGGGAGAGAGCTTATTTACGGTAATGCTTCCGTCGCCGAGCTGCTCTTCCCGTATGGAACCTATTGCGAGCTTATCGCTGGAGACCGCCCCGTTCGCAAGCTTCGAGCCGTCTACGCTGCCTTCGCTCAGGTGCCAGCTGCTTACGCTTCCTGCCGTCAGCTTCGATCCGTTCACGCTGCCGTCCGCTAGCTGCTGCGAGCCGATGCTTCCTTCGCTCAGGTGCCAGCCGTTTACGCTGCCCGCTGCCAGCTTCGATCCATCGACGCTGCCATCCGCGAGCTGCTGCGTTCCGACGCTTCCTTCGCTCAGGTGCCAGCCGCTCACACTGCCAGCGGCTAGCTTCGAACCGTCTACGCTGCCCTCGGCAAGCTGCTGCGGGCCGATGCTGCCTTCGCTCAGGTGCCAGCCGCTTACGCTGCCCGCCGCCAGCTTTGAACCGTTCACGCTGCCCTCGGCAAGCTGCTGAGAACCGACGCTTCCTTCGCTCAGGTGCCAGCTATTTACGCTGCCTGCCGCTAGCTTCGAACCGTCTACGCTGCCCTCGGCAAGCTGCTGAGAACCGACGCTTCCTTCGCTCAGGTGCCAGCTATTTACGCTGCCTGCCGCTAGCTTCGAACCGTCTACGCTGCCCTCGGCAAGCTGCTGAGAACCGACGCTTCCTTCGCTCAGGTGCCAGCCGCTCACACTGCCAGCGGCTAGCTTCGAGCCGTCTACGCTGCCCTCGGCAAGCTGCTGCGGACCGACGCTTCCTTCGCTCAGGTGCAAGCTATTTACGCTGCCTGCCGCTAGCTTCGAACCGTCTACGCTGCCCTCGGCAAGCTGCTGAGAACCGACGCTTCCTTCGCTCAGGTGCCTGC
>NZ_JACJVQ010000014.1 GCF_014212135.1 Cohnella thailandensis | reverse complement strand
TGTAGGCGGATGTGTGTAGTTTGGTTACTCTCTGTGGTGGATTTGCGAGGCTGCAGGCGGATGTGTGTAGTTTGGTTACTCAGCTTACCTGCCATCCCCCTCGTTCGGCACCCAGTTGAGTCATCCTTACTCATCTTGCCTGCCTTTCCCCTCGCTCCAGAAACCCAAAGAAAAAAAACGCCACCCCGTCCGCAAGACGGGATGGCTCCTCAACCGTGCCGCTAGCCACGCGAAACGCCGGCGGCAGCCGCGATCCTCTACTTCTTATAAACATCCTCCCGCGAGTGGAAGCCGTCGGAGATGATCGTGTCCTCGAGATTGGACCGATCGACGGCGATCGGGGTGAGCAGCACCGACGGCACCTCGATCTTGCCGTTGTTCAGCTTCTTGTCCGCCTGAACGTCCTCGCCGCGGGCGAGCTTGACCGCGAGGTCCGCGGCCTTGTCGGCGAGCAGCTTGATCGGCTTGTAGACGGTCATCGTCTGCGTGCCGGCGACGATTCGCTGCGCGGCGGCGAGGTCGGCATCCTGCCCGGCGACCGGGATCTTGCCCGCCAGCCCGGCCTCCGCCAAGGCCTCGATGACGCTGCCCGCCGTCGCGTCGTTCGCCGCGATGACCGCGTCGATCTGGTCGCCGCTGGCGTCAAGCGCCTGCTTCATGTTGACCAGCGCGTTGGCGGGCGTCCAATCCTTCGTCCACTGGTCGTAGACGACGGTGATGTCTCCCCGGTCGATCAGCGGCTGCAGCACGTTGAACACGCCCGCCTTGAACAGGTGCGCGTTATTGTCCGTGTCCGCGCCTCCGATATAGACGTACTTGCCCTTAGGAACCAGGCGAGTGATCGCTCGAGCCTGCAGCTCGCCTACCATCTCGTTGTCGAACGAGACGTAGAGATCGACGTCGGAGTTCTTGATCAGCCGATCGTAAGCGAGCACCTTGATGCCGGCCGAATGCGCCTTCTTTACGATCGCCGCGGTCGCCTCCGCGTTGTGCGGAGCGATGACCAGAATATCGACTCCCTGGCTGATCATCGTCTCGGCTTGGGAGATTTGCTTCGCGTCGTCGCCGTTCGCTTCCATGATCACGACGTTCGCGCCCCGCGCTTCTCCTGCGGCGCGGAACATGTCGCGGTCCTTCAGCCATCGCTCCTCCAGAAGCGTATCCATCGAGAAGCCGATCGTGATCGGCTCCTCTTCCCCGCCTCCGCCGCCCTCCGTCGCGCTTGGCGAAGCAATCGACTTCGTCTTGCCGTTCGATCCGCCCTCGCACGCGGCGAGAACGAAGGCCAGGAGAAGGAGCAGCAAGTGAACGTTCAGGCTCGCAAGTCTCCTTTTGCCTCCAGAAACCAGTTTCATCCCCGAAGCTTCCTTCTGCATAACGTCTCCCTATCCCCTCTGCCCCAGAAGCGTCCGGCGGAACTCCGTCGGAGAGACGTCGCACGTCTTCTTGAATACCTTGCTGAAATAATTGGGATCATGATAGCCGACCTCGAACGTGATCTCCTTCAGGCTCTTCTCCGGATCGCTCATCAGCTTCTTCGCGTGCTCGATCCGGCACTCGGTCAGAAAATCGATATAATTGACGCCGAGCTGTTCCTTGAACAGCTTGCTGATATAGAACGGGCTGGATCCGAACTTCCGGCCGATGAGCTCCAGGGAGATATCCTCGCAAGAATGCTCGATCACGAACTTCTTGATTTGCTGGATGGTGTCCGGCCTAAGCAAGCCGGGATGCTCCTCGAACGATTCCCTCATCCGATCGAGCAGCAGGCGCGTCTCGGAACGCAGCTGGCGATAATCCCGCGACTGGAACGAGAACAGCGGAGTATCGACCTCGACTCCGAGCTCGAGCAACGCGCGCGAGGCGATCCAAAGCAGCTCCAGCACTCGCTGCTGCGCTTGCAGCAAGTCGGCGCCCTCGTTCTCGTAACGACGGATGAACTCCGTGACGTCCGCATCCATCCTTGCCCAATCGCCGAGCCTGACCCGATCGAAAAACTGCTTCTCCAGCTGCTTCGCCGAGTATCCGTCCCGCGCGACTTCCAGAACCGGAGTATCTTCATAGAAACGGTACTTGACCGGGAGAGCCGGATCCATCGAAGCGACAAGCGCTTCCTGATAGGACTGACGAATCTGCCCGAGAGATTCGCAGGCATTGCCGATGCCGACGAACCAGCCGGCCTCCGCCCCGGGCTTTGCCAGGCCGAGCAGCTCGCGGGCGATCGACATCGCTTGGGCCCGGAACGACCTGCCGGGGTCGCGGAACGCGATGATCGGAATTTGCCGGCCGTACAAGGCGCCGACCCAGCCGCTTCCGAGCGACCTTATCTTCCCTTTGATCGCGGAATACATGCCCTCTTCCCCCGCCGGAAGCAAGACGTTCATCGCGAACTTCCCGTTCGAGGGGCTCGCCCCGAGCAGCCCGACCAGCTCGCCCAGATGCACCTCGTGTACGTGGTCGAACAGCAGCTGCGTGACGATGTCGGTCTCGACGACCGGCAGCACCTTCCGCAGCGCATCCCGCTGAAGCCGGCTCGCCTCCCGGCTCATCCGCTCTTCCTCGATTCTCTTCAAGGCATTGCCGACGGTGGCCACGATCTCGCTCGCCTTGCTCGGCTTAAGCAAATAATCGATGACGCCAAGCTTGATCGAGCGCTGCGCATATTCGAAAGTGTCGTACGCCGTCACCATGACGAACTTGATGCCGGGATCCTTTTGCCCGATGATCTCGATGGCTTCCAATCCGTCCATTCCCGGCATCTTGATGTCCATCAGGATCAGATCGGGACGAAGCTCTTCCGCCAGCTGCACCGCCGCCTTGCCGTTCTTCGCCTGTTCGACGATCAGGTCGGGGAACCCTTTGCGCAGAATCGCCTGCAGCCCTTCCCGCTCGATCTGCTCGTCATCCACGATCAGAAGTTTGGTCATCCTTCCCGCTCCTCCTTGCTTTAGGAATTAACAAGATAACCTTCGTTCCGAGGCCCGGGCCGCTCTCGATCTCGATAATGTCCTCGCGCCCGTAGAAAATCCGCAGCCTGCGGACGACGTTGCTGAAGCCGATGCCCGTCGAGTGTCCTTCCGTCTGCTCGGCCCGCTCCTCCAGAATTTCCTTGATCTTGCTCTCCGGCATTCCGGGCCCGTTATCGGAGATCTCGATTCTCACCCGTTCGCCGTAGTCCGCGATCGTAAACTCGATCGTTCCTCCGTCCTCCAGAGGCTCAACCGCGTGGATGACCGCGTTCTCGACGATCGGCTGGAGCGTCATGCCGGGAAGCTCGACGTACAGGCACCACTCGTTGATGTCCGCATGAAAATGGAGGCGGTCGGTGAACCTCGCTTTCTGGATCTCCATATATTGACGGAGCACCTTCACTTCGTCGTAGAGAGTGACGGAGCGATCCAACCGCTTCAGGTTGTAGCGCAGCAGCCCCGCCACGTTCGCCAGCAGGTCGCTGGTCTCCTCGGAGCCTTCCAGGTAGGCTTTCTTGGACAGGGTGTCCAACGTGTTGAATAGAAAGTGAGGATTGATCTGGCTCTGCAAGCTCCTCAGCTGGCTCTCCTGAAGCATCAGCTTGTTCTGCTGAAGCTCGTTCTCGAGCTGCGCCTTCTGCTGAATCTCTTGGATCAGGTTGTTGATGTTGACCCGCATGCGCTCGAACATCTTCGCGAGGAAGCTGATTTCGTCGTTGGAGGTCACCTCGACTTGAAGGTCGAACCGGCCTCGCGACAGCTCCTTCGCCGCCTGCGTTAATTTAAGCACCGGCCTCGTGATGCTCTTCGAGAACCAGTACGTAAAAAACAGAAGCAGGAACGTGATCGACAGCAGCATCCAAATCCCGAACTTCTTCAGCTCCGTGGACTGCTCGATTATGCCGCGATAGAACCGGTCGTACGTCTTCAGCTCCGTGTCGAGCAAGGTGAGCGTCATCTCCGAGATGTACTTCGAGATACGCGTCGCCTCCGAGAAAGCGCTGGTGGATTCCTCCGTCTCCTTCTCGGACAGGAACAGGATCGACCGGTCCGTCGTCTCGACCAGGCTGTCGATCAGGTTCATGTAGCTCGCGAGCGCGAAGTCGTTCTCCGCGTTCCTCAGGTCCATGACCTCCAATCTGGCCGTCCGAAGCCTCATCTTATTGCTGTCCACCTGCTGCAGGTTCGCCTGCGTCGGCGTCTGCAGATAGTTATTAAGGGCGGCGATCGTCTGCTGGCTGGCGTTCGTCACTTCGTTCATGTGCAGATAGCGCTGCAGAATCGCGTTGTATTGGTCCTGGGTTTTCTGATTGTAGTAGGTAAGGGCAATCCAGATGGTCGCCATGACGAACAGGACGGCGGCGGCTAGCGTCCATATTTTCCTCTGGATGCTGTTCATGGCGCGTCCGTCGCCTTCAGCAACCGAATATCCGTCAGATAGCCGTCCGTATCGAGCGGCACCGTGTCGCCCCGCAGCCATTCGATGATGAGTTTCACGCCGAGCCGGCCCATCTCCTCGGGCGATTGCTCGATGATGCCGTCAAGCTTCCCCGCCTTAAGCAGCGACATCGTGTCCTTGCTGTCGTCGAACGAGTAGATATGATATGGCGCGACCTGGGAGCGTCTCCCGATCTCCTGGACCATGGCGTCCGCGATATTCGCGTTCACGGCGATGAAGGCGTCCACGTCCGGCTGCCGGTTCAAGACGTCTTGGGTCGCCGCGATGATCATCTCCCGCGATTCGATGGTCTCCGCGTATTCCGTCTTAATGTCCGGATAGCGCTTCAAGACGTCCATGATTCCATTTACTCGCTGCTGCTGGTAATATTCCTCCCGGCTGTCTCCCATCAGGACGACGGTGCCCGAGGAGCCCATGTCGGACAGAAGCTGCTTCGCGATCATCTGCCCCGCAAGAAATTGATCCGATCCGACGTACGTTCTCCTCAGGCTATCGGCCATCGGCACGTCGTTCGCCACGGTAAGGATCGGGATGCCGTAGAATGCGGCCTTGATCTTGGTCAGCTCCTTGAAATCCGGCGTATCCAGTCCTTGAACGATGATCCCGTCCACCTTGGAGTCGATGGCGATCTCGAGCTTCTTGAGAAAATCCTCCTGATCCTTGCCGTAGCTCCCCCATACCTCGACGCTGGAGCCTCTCTTGTCGGCTTCTTCTTTCGCGCCCTTCGCCACTTTGTCCCAGAAAGGCGTCTCCAGCTCCTGCGTGATGAGCACGAGATGATATTCCGCCTGCTTCCGGTCTACGGTCTTCGGCAGCTCGGGACCTGCGCGAAACACTTTATCCGCCGAGATCAAAGTGAAGGTCAGCATGATAACGCATACAATTCCAAACGCGAAGCTGAACGCTTTGCTCAAGTCGGCGCTCTCCGTTTCCCCGTTAAATGTATTGAATAGGATAAAACTATCATAACATCCCTTCGGGCCAGTTCAACGGGTACGCCGGCCAATCGCAAAAGATTGCAGGCGAGCGCAATTTTTTGCTAGAGAAGCATAAAAAAAGACGCCTCGGGCAGCATGGCCCCGGCGTCTTCTTCGCTATTCGTTCGACTTGTATTCCTTGTTGGCGGCATCCAGCATGGCGTCCCAATCGGCGAAATCGGTCTCCCTCGCGATATGGCGGTCGAACAGCTCTCCTACCACGTTATTGAGATCGTCGTGAGTCTTGGCCTGGAACTTGCCCTTCTCCATAAACTCGTCGAAGCTCGCGAACGCGGAATGCTTGCTCATGAACGATTCGTTAAACAGCTTCTCCAGAGAGATCCGGTTCGGATCCTCCTGGACCGACTTCTGGCCTTGCAGATCCTTCAACAGCTCATCGAACGACATCGGCTTATGTTTTTTCAATTGGCAACCCCTTGAGTTTAGTAAATGCTTCTTCTTATTATACTACGTATTCATGCGATGCTGCCGTTTTTTTATTCTTCGCGAATGGCAACCGGCCGCATCATTTCGACGAAACCTCCGATTTCGGGATCCCGAAGGCCTTGAGCAGAAGTCTTGCATAGATAAACACGATACTGACGGAAAGAACATAAGAAACGTACGTCCAGCCGACGTTCCAGCCGTCGTGATATTCGATGCGGCGGCTCAGAACCAAAGCCGATTCGAAAAGAGTCAATACCAGAGCCGTTAAGAGGACGAACCACACGGGATGGATCCGTGGCAGAACGTAGCGGTACATCAAAGTAAGGATAATGGGATAGACTCCGAGGCTGTAAGGTATCGTCGTGATCGATTCCATCTCGTGAGGGGTCATTTCCCACCATTTCGCATAAGCACCGATATCGTTGAACAGCAAGGCGAGAAAAGCCGTAACGGCGAAGACCAGGAGCATGGTCTTGCTTGCTTTCTTGATAAAGAAGACTCCGACAAGCCAAGGCAAAACGAAACCGACTAAAACATGGAACGTCATGGGATCACCTCAGCCTACAGTTTCGTCAAGGACGGAGGCAACCATACGAATGGGAACGCGAAAAAGGCGGCGCAGGGATTTCCCTGACGCCGCCTTGTACAAATCCTTTTACTCCTCCAGCTCCCAGGCCGGATTCCATACGATCTCCCAGAGATGCCCGTCGGGATCCTTGAAGTGTCCGGAATAGCCTCCCCAGAAAGCATCGTGCGGAGGATCGGTGACGATCGCCCCCGCCTTGCGGGCCGTCTCCACGATCCGGTCCACTTCTTCCTTGCTGCCCACGTTGTGCCCGATCGTCAGCTCCGTCGAGCTGGGCGGCGACAACGGGACCTTGGCCTCGTGCGACAGGTCCTGGCGGCTCCAGATCGCAAGCTTCAAGCCGGCTTGCAGGTCGAAGAAAGCGACCGCACCGTGCTCGAATTCCCGTCCGACGATCCCTTCCGTCGGAAACCCCAGCCCGTCGCGATAAAACGCAAGGGACCTCTCCAGATCGTCCACTCCCAAAGTCAGCACGGATATGCGAGGTTTCATCTATTCGTCCTCCTCCTAACGTTTTCTTTTCCGCCTCTAGCATCTCTTATTCCGCCTTCGAAGGCTTGTATAAAACGGACACGTTCAGAGGAAAACTTGGTGCGGGGAGAGCCCGTAATAGCGCTTGAAGCTGCGAATAAAATGAGGCTGGTCGCAATACCCGTACCGGAAGGCCGCGTCCGTAAGGGGCGTCGCGGGGGATGCCCTCATTCCGCGCAAGGCGCTCTGGAAGCGGACGATGTCCAGCATCTCCTTGGGACCGACGCCCAGCTCTCCGCGAAAAATCCTTCTGACGTTCCTCTCGCTGTAGCTGAGCTTCTCCGCCAGCTCCCGGACGGTCATGCTGCCCCGGCTTGCGTACAGGTGCTCCATGGCCGAATGAAGCGGTGAGCCGGACGCGTCCGATCCCGGCGGCAGCTGCCGGATCAACGTCGCCTCCATCCTTCGGATGGCCTCCGCGGAGTTCGGCGCCGACTGGACTTGCTCCGCGAAAGACGCGGCCTCCGTTCCCCAAATGTCTTCGAGAAAGGCGCGATAGCCTCCGAACTCCGCCGCGGGGAAGCGCAGGAAGCTCCGCGCCTTGTCCGCGTAGAAACGAATTCCGATCAGCGAATGCCGGCTCGTCAGGTCCATGGTCTCGTATGCCGTCATCAACCCCGTCACGAAAGCGGCCTTGCCGAAGGACGAGGCCTTCCGGTCGATAATGATATCGACGCAGCCGTCCGGAACGATCCGGTGGAGCTTGCTTAAGCCCCCGTCGGGTTCGAAGTCCAAGGTCCAATAACAAGCGATGCAGGGAGCCAATAGCTCGCCGGGCCGGAATTCCCGGTACCGATAACGGGAATCCTCCGACTTTCTCTGCACAAGCGGCGGCTGTACGGGAAAATAGTTCCCCATCGTTTATCCCTTCCGAAGCGTCTTGGATTCAATAGTCCGGGACCGACCTTCCGAACCTATCGTTCCTTCTACTATACCCGCTTCGTTCTTCCAGGACAATTAACGTCTGAGCCGCCGGTACAGTCTCGAAATTCCGTAGCACAGGAGAAGGCTGATCGCGCCTCCCGTCAAATCGACGAGCACGTCCTGGAAGGCAGGCGTCCGGTCCTGCGAGTAGCGCTGGTTCCATTCGTCCAGCATCGCGACGAGAAAGACGGCCGCAAGGGACAGCCCGGCAACGGCGGGAAGGGGCAGCCGGTACATTCGCAGCGCGAGCGCCGCCGCGGCCGCGAGAACGCCGTAGACGAACATGTGGGCGCCTTTGCGGAACAGGAACTCGATCAAGCCGAGCGGATTGGCGTCGCTTCGGTATTCGTGTCCGTCATACCGGATATCGAGGTGGGGCAGCACCCTCTCCGCGGTCTGAACCGACAGGTTCTTCTGCAGGAAAGGCTGGATCGTCTGGGCCTTGAACGGCTGCGAGGACAGGGCGAAGATGGCGGCGACGACGGCGCCCAGCAGCGCGAGCGCGACGAAGCGGCTCCAGATCGGTTTGTAGGTCATGCTAGACTCTCCTCCTCCATTAGTGCCGCCGAAGGCAGCCGCGATGGTCCAAGTAACGGATCAGGATGTCGATCGCTTGCTCGACCGTCAGCTTCTCCGTATCGATGATCAGCTCGGGGGCTTGGGGAACGTCGTATCCCGCGCTGATTCCGGTAAAGCTCGAAATCTCGCCGTCCCGGGCTTTCTTATATAAACCTTTTGGATCCCGCCTCTCGCACTCCTCGAGCGAGCATTTGACGTAGATCTCGATAAATTCGCCTTTGGGGAACAGCTCCCTGGCCATCCGGCGGTCGGCCTCGTTCGGCGAGACCAGCGCGGCCAGCACGACGAGACCGGCATCGGCGAATAGCCTCGAGACCTCGCCGACCCTTCGGATATTCTCCTTCCGGTCGGCTTCCGAGAAGCCGAGGTCCCGGCCGAGTCCGTGCCGAACGTTATCTCCGTCCAAGACGTAGGAGGAGATCCTCCTCGCGTCCAGCTCCTGCTCCAACGCGAAAGCAAGCGTCGATTTGCCGGATCCCGGCAAGCCGGTGAACCAAAGCACGAGGCTCTTGTGCCCGTTCCTCCGCTCCCGGTCCGGGCGGCTGATCCTCGAGTGCTGCCAAGTCACGTTGCCGACGTCGTTGTTCATTATCGTTCCTCCGTCTCTCTTGTCCGCCGTCTAAGCGGGATCCTGCCGGTAGTCCTTCCGGACCGAAGCCTCGCCCCGCTCCATCGCGATGACTTGGTCCGCTCCCCGGATCGTCGTCAGCCGGTGGGCGATGACGATAATCGTCATCGTCCCCTTCAGCCGATCGATCGCTTGCCGGATTTTCTCCTCGTTGTCCGTATCGAGCGCGCTCGTCGCCTCGTCCAGCACCAGGATCGACGGCTTGCGCAGGATCGCCCTCGCCAGCACGAGTCGCTGGCGTTCTCCGCCGGACAGCCGAACTCCCCGGTCGCCGACGATCGTGTCCAGTCCCTCGGGCAGCCGCTTCACGAATTCGTCCGAGGCGGCGAAGCGCAGCGCGTCCCACAGCTCCTCTTCTCCCGCGTTCGGCCGAACGCACAGCAGGTTGTCCCGGATGCTGGCGTGGAACAGGAACGGATCCTGCGCCACGTAGCTGACGGCATGGCGGAGGGCGACCCTGGCGTCTCCCGTCGCGGGACGGCCGCCGAACAGCACCGATCCGCTCTCCGGCTCGAGCAGCCCCATCAGAACGTCGGCCAGCGTGCTTTTGCCCGCTCCCGACTTGCCGACGATCGCCGTCATTTTCCCCGCCGGAATCGTCACGGTGACGTCTCTCAGCGCGTAGTCGGAACCCCCTCCGTACCGGAAGCTAACGCCGCGGCATTCGATCTCCGCATGGGCGAACCGGACCCGCTCATCTTCGATCGTCCGCTCCTCCTCCGGCTCGCGGGCTTCTCCGCACTCCCGCTCCAACCGCCTCAGCCCTTGAAAAGCCGGAATGGCCGAGACGATCTGTTCCGCTCCTGCCTGAATCGCCGTGAATCGAGGCCACAAGCGGGCGAACAGGATCACGATCAGCAGAAGCTGCCCCGCCCCGACGCGCAAAACCTCGAACGACAAATAAACGAACAGCGCGATCAGCGCCGCCGCCGCGATCCGGTACAAGCTCTGGGTCGAGGCCTGAAGCCGGGCGAACGCCGTGAAGTTGGCCTCCATCCGCCCGGTCAGCGCCCGAAACCAATCGAGGTACGAGGCTTCGAGCCGATTGCTCTTGATGTCCTTGATTCCGCTGAAGTGATCGTTCAGCCCCGCGTAATAGCTTAGCGACAGCTCGCTGTTCCGGTTCCCGACCTCTTTCGCCCGGCGAATCCTGCCGCGCATGGCAAGCGCGATAACCGCTCCACTGACGAGAACGACCGCCGTGAGCTCGGCCGACAGCCAGAAGGCGATCCCGATCTGAATGATCGTGAAGACGAGCGAAGAGGTCAGCTGCAGGAAAAGGTGAGTCGCTTGGCTGACCCGCGCCAATTCGGACGTGAGCAGATGGTGGAAGTCCGACTTGCGGCGGCGGATAAAGAACGGCCAGTTCGAATGCAGCAGGGAATCGTACAGGGTAAGCCGCAGGTGGCGGATAAAGCCTTGCTGCAGGCGGGCACCTCTCACGCTCTGTTCCCGCTGAAAGAAAGCCTGGGCGGCGACGATGAGCACGTAAACCGCCAACGAGAGGGGCAAGGCGAGCGATTCCGGCAATTCCCGCAGCGTTTCCAAGCCCTCCTCGGCGAACGGAACGCTTCCCGCCCCGTTCCCGAGGAAGCCCAGCAGCCCGAGCATCGGCACGAGCATGTACAGCCCGACGCCGTCGAACAAGCCGAGCGCCACCATCGCCGCAAGCTGGCCGTAGAGCCTTGCGCCCGCGTACCTCCGCAGCTTGCCAAGGTAATAACGCAGATCCGTCATTCGGATTCCTCATCTCTTAAGTTTGCTGACGAACTTGCCTCCACAGCCAAACGAACGGTCTCAGGGGAAAATAGAGAAAATAGAGCTGCCTGGGAAGGGGCAGCGTCTCGGCGTCCCGAAAGCTCGGGTACAGCCGGCTGATCGCGTAAGCCCACTTTTGCGGTCTTGTCTTCAAGTCGAACAGGTAGCTCTTGTACGCTTTGGCCACATCCCCCGTGCTCGGGTCGGTAGACAGGACGATGTCGTCCCGGATGAAGCCGAGCGCCCGCTGCGCCAGCTCCCGCCCGCGGCCGGCGTAGACAAAGGGCTTCAGAGCCTGCGGAATGGGGGTATGGAGCAAAGCCGAAGCCAGGGCGAGGGCCTGGGCGGCTAGATGAACGGCTTTATATTTCTTCAATAGGGCAAGAACCGCGGTCCAATTCAGCTTCCTTCTCGCCAGCTTGTCGATGTCCGCGAGCCAGCGCAGGCGGAACCAGCCATGGCGGGCGCCGTGCGTCACGAGATAGAGAAACAGATGCTCGTCGCCCGGCATGAACAGGCAAGAGGAAAGTCCGCTGGGCTGCCTTCCGTTCCATAGCTCCTCGAAGGACGGCTCTTTGCCGCCCTCCCCGTTCAGCCGCCAGTGAACCTCCGCTTCGATTCCGAGCTGCGGGTGCATGAAGGCGACGTGGTGGATTTTCCACTTCCAATCGCCCAGCCCTCTCGGGAGAGGCCTTTCCGGCTGATAGCCCAGCTCACGCAGCAGCTTCTCGGCCGTGGCGAGCTCCTCTATCGGGATCAGGATATCGAGGTCCTTGGACGTCCGCAGAGACACGTCTCCGTACAGGCGTTGAGCCAGCGCCGGTCCCTTCAGGACGAGCGAACGGACGCCTTGATCCGCCAGCGAGCGGCACACCCGCTCCATTTCCCCGCTTAAGCGGAGCATCTTCAGCGCGTTCAGGCGGCAATCCCGTTCGATGGCTTGCCGAACATCGGAGGGAATCAATTCGCCCGCCGCGCAGGCATATAGCTGCGGATACACGCGATGATGCCGGACCCGCTTCAGGAATTGATTCCAATCGATGTCCGGCAAGAACGGCTCGCGCCGGAGCCCTTCGGTCCCGGCGTCGCTTCGAAGCGCTTCCAGCATCGCGTTAAGCTCCGCGGGCAAGTCGCTTAAATCCAGGCTGAATGGCTTGTCCATTTGATTGCTCCTTTTACTCTTTTCTATTCTCCGGGGCGGTCAGATCCGTCCCGAAGTAAGCGACCGTCGTAAACAGCCGCCGTTCTTGATCTCCGGTCAGATAGATCGGCCCGCTGCGGAGCCAGGCGTGCGCGACCAGGTTGCCCTGCTTGTCCTTGGCCGTGCCTAGATAAAGCGTGCTGTCCATTCTGCGACGCTCCAGCATCTTCCTGGCCGCCAACGCCTGAACAAGGCATTGGCTCTCCCAGATCGTGTGGCGGCTCATGACCCGAACCGCCTCCGAGATCCGGCGAATCAAGCGCTCCTGCGCCAGATCGTGAACGTGCGGCGTCTCGGTCATCGGCTTGCCGAACGTCAGCTTCAGCCGCGAGAACGGCAGCAGCTTCATGACGCGAGCCCACGCGAGATAAATCAGCGCCTCCAGCATAAGGCGGCGCTTCTCCGGCGGCCAGGCCAAGACGGATCTCAGCCCGCGGATCATGCCCGGCGAACCTCGATCAGCGACTCTTGCATCAGATGGCGAAGGAATTCGCCGACCTGCCGCTCGCACGTCTCCCGGTCGACCTCGAACTCCGCCGTCAGCTCGTCGACCAGCCCGCCGATCCCGACCGGAACGGCGAGCAGCTCCCAGATTCGGCCCCCGATCAGGCCGAGGTTGTAGTACTTGCCGGAGGAGATGCTGAACATGACCTTCTCCCCCTTCATGTCGCTTACGAGATTGCCTTCCTTGCGGACGATGGAATGTCCGGCGTCGATCGTCTGAATCATGGCTCCCATTCCTTTCTTCTGGCGTTATGAATGACGGATTGCGCAAGGTCAAGCGCCGTAAATCCGAACCGCGGCCTCCGCAGCCGGTTCGCTTCGATCCGCGCCGCGACGGCGGCCGACGCGCGAAAATGCCAGCCTTCCAGCCCCATCCGGGGAATCAGCCGGTTACGGTACGTGTGCTGCATCAGAACTCGCAGCTTCTCCAGCCCCGCTACCGGGGTAGCGGCGATCCGCTCCGGCTCCGGTGCCCGGCTCGGGCCGCTGGCTTCGCTAAAGGCGGCAATTTTATTGATGGCATTGCTATTGTCCGCAGCGCTATTGTCCGCAGTGCTATTGTGTGTTTCGCTAATCTCGGCGTCGCTTCTTTTCGCCAGCTCGAACACTCCCGCCAGCGGAACGGCCTCCGCAAGGAAGCTGCCCGTCGCCGGAACCGCGAACTTCTCGGTCTCCCGATAGATAGGTCGATAAGCTCCCCCGTCCATTCCCAACCCTTCGAGGCTCTCGCGCCACAGCTTCTGCTGGGGGTAAGCCGGTTGAACGAAGGGCCTGCCCTCCCCGTCGAGGGCTACCGCGACGACATCGTCGCTCACGAGGCGATGGCCCAGCGAAGCGCAAGCCGCGGCCAGCGTCGACTTGCCCGCGCCCGAATCGCCGAGGAACGCATAGGCTTTGCCGTCGATGACGACCGCGCTGCCGTGCAACGGCAGCACCCGCCGCATCAGAAGCAGCGCGCCCATGCAGGTGCCTAGCAGATATACGCGCACCCTCTCCGGATCGGCGCCGGGCAGCGGAGCGACGAGAATCGTCCTTCCGTCCTCGATGGCGTACACGGCGGTGTCCGGAATCAGAAAAAGGAACCGCTTCCCGCTCGCTTTTTCTCCCGCGCGCGCGTACGAGAAGTTGCTGCCGCATGCCTTTAATTCGGCGAGCAGCGGGCCCGGATCGGCCCAGTCGATCCCGATGTCCGCCGATTGCGGCGCCCTCTGCGAGCTTCCGTCGATCGAGCCTGCAAGAGTTGCAGGCGGCAATTCGGGAAGAGGAATCCGGCTGGAGATCCGCAAGCCGAATGCCCGGTAAAGAGTGGCCGTGCTTACGGCAAGTAACGCGTCGTTCATTGGCCATCTCCTTTCTCAGATAGATTGATCTAAGAATTGTGAGGGTAGTGAGTAGAACAGGAACCCCATACGGCTCTAACCCGAATTTTTCGGGTTACAGAGCAAAATCAGAAACTCCATGCGGCTCTAACCCGAATTTTTCGGGTTACAGGGCAAAATCAGAGACTCCATGCGGCTCTAACCCGAATTTTTCGGGTTACAGGGCAAATTCAGAGACTCCATGCAGCTCTAACCCGAATTTTTCGGGTTACAGGGCAAAATCAGGGACTTCACGCCAAGCGGCGACATCCCTATAGAAACGAAAGCGTCCTTACCCAATCCGACTAGGATCGGGTAAGGACTCGCGTCTATAGAAACTCAGCTCAGCTCGGTGCATAGATGTCCATGTCCTCGGTGGTGACGAAATCGATGTGCGTCATTCCTTTGCCGTACATCGTCTCGCTGACGTCCAGCGTTTCGAGCGTCGGCTCGATCCATTGCTTCTTCTCCATTGAATTCACCTCCTTTCGATAGGCTTGTTCGATGAGACGGCGGTCAGGCGAATCTCTGGATGAATCGGTATATAATCAAGCTGCGCATGAGCAGCCTCATCTCCGGGTGAAAAGCGAGCTCCGGCCGCGGCTCCCGCCCGATTCCGGCGGCGGCCTCCCGAATCCGGTCGACGTGCAGGTAGGCGGAGGCGCGCGAATCCTTGCAGAGTCTCCCCACTTCCTCGAGCAGGCGCGGCCACATCGGAGCGGCGCGATGAACCCAGTCCGCGCCCTGGATGCCCCGGACCCGCTGGTTCAGCCGAACCTCGTCGGGCAGCACGCTCGCGGTCGCCCTGCGGATCAGGGAGCGGTCCTGGCCGTTTCGCACGTACTGCTCGAACGGAACGGCCAGGCAGAAACGGACGACCCGAAGATCGCACGTGGGGTCGCGCTCCCACACCCCATAGCGAAGCGACAGCTTCGACGCCGTCGCGCCGTTCTTGTTCGCGGCGGCGAGGCTCCCGAGCTTGGACCTGCGCAGCTCGAGCGGATCGGCCGCGGAGGCTTCCCCGCTCCTCAGCCGGGCGAACACGCCCGTCCGGGCGGCGAAGTCGGGATGGATGAGCATCGCCGGAAGCTCGGGCCGCGGCTCGGATCGTCCGCGTTGCGCCAGGGAAGGGAAGGCCAATCGGCCAATGGCCGACAGGAGCCTTTTTCTGCCGATTCCCTTGTTCGATCCGTAAGCCCGAAGCTCCCTCGAGAGGCTCAGCCACTTCATTCGCCGCAGCAGCAGCGCGTAATACTCGAGAGCGGGACCCCACGACACCGTGAAGTTGCCGCGCGCTCCGGTCAGCAGCACGCCCGCTCCCTGCCTGCCGGCCTGCTCGTGGATCCCTTTGAGCCAGTGCGAATTCTCGAAGAATTTGTAAGGAGTCTCGAGCAGGTCCAGCCATTCGTCCACTTCGGACAGCGGGCTGATTCCTTCGAAGCTCATGTGGGATTCCGCGATGTTGCCGACGTGGCGGGCGGTTGCCCGAATGTAGGGCCGCTCGTCGGCCACCGTGCCGCGGGACGTCCAATCGGCGAATCCGGGAGCCGGCACGCTGCTGAACGAGCGCAGCGTCTTGCCTTCCTTCCGCAGCTCCGTCGCGGCGAAGGCCGCCACCGTTCCGGAGTCCAGGCCTCCGCTAAGCGTCGCCGACACTTCCCGGAAGGTGCGGAGCCGGCAGCGGACGGCCTCCCCGACCACTTCCCGGAATGCCTCCTCGTACTCCCGGTCCGACTTCAGCCGAAGCGGCTCTTCCGGCTCCAGCGATCCGTAGGAGGCCACCGAAACCTGTCCCTCCGAAACGACGATCGCATGACCCGGCGGCACCTGCCGGATTTGAAGGTAGGGCGTCGCTTCCGCGTCCGTCGACTCGAACATCTCCGGAATCGCCATGAATTCCGCGAGCCACTCCTCGTTCAGCTTCCTCGAGGTGTCCGGCAACGCGAGCAGAGGCTCTATCGTCGTGGAGAACGCCAACCGCCGATTATCGCGATGGTAGTAAAGCGAGCGGCTTCCGAACAGGTCTCTTGCCCCGAACAGCTCCCGGCGGTCGGCATCCCAGATCATGAAGGCGAAGTCGCCGACGAGATACTCGGGCGACCTCCGCCCCCATCTGCGGTAGGCGAGCAGAATGAGCTCGCTGTCCGTCATGCCGGCGAAGCGCGCAGGCGGGAGCTGCAGCCGCCCGAACAGCTCCTTGCGGTTGTCAAGGATGGCGTCGGCCGCGATGAGCAGGCGGCCGTTCGGGTCGCCTTCCGGCATCCGCTCGCCCCTGGACTCCGGCGTGATCCACCGGATCCGGCAGCCGAGGAACGCCGGACCCGCGCGCCTCATTCGCACATCGTCGGCCACGTACGCCCGCATCGCCTCCATCATCGCTTCGCCGTCTCGGATGCCCGCCTCTTGCCCGTCGAACCGGACGAAGCCCGCGATCGCGCTCACTTCTTCCCTCCCGATCCGGCCATATAAGACGAGGCCAGCCGCGACAGCCGGGAGCCGAACGGAATCGCCGCCTTCAGCCAGTCCGCTTTGCGCTTCATGGAGGCAAGCTGGGAGCGCAGGCGCTTCTGCTCCTGCAGTCCCTTCTCGAGACGCTGCTCCAGCGTTTGAACGGTCCTTCGAAGCTGCAGCGTCTCCGAATCGGCCGGGTTCGAGCGATCCCGATACAATCCCCGTTCCTCTTCCCCGCTCTCGGCGGATTCCAAAAATTCGGCGAAGGCCGGCTCCGAGCTTGCGGCAAGCTCGGTTCGCATCCGATAATTCTCCGTCCAGCTGAAGCCGGTCGCTTCCATCCATTGCTTCGCTCTCAGCGCCATCCAGGCGCCGTCCGGCTCCGGATCGAAGCGGATGCCCGCCAGCTTCTCCGCCTGCTCCAGCTCCTCGCCGTACCCGAGCTCGGCGAACAGGCGCGCTCCGAGCAGCCGTCCGTACGCCGCGATCTCCCGCTTCGTCAGAAGCTCTTTCCAAGCATGGACGGAATCCTCGTGCGGAGCCGAATGCTCCGCGACAAACGGATCGCCGACTCCCATACTGTAATAAAGCCCGGCTTTCGGGGAATCCATCCGGTCGCCGTACTTCTCCATTCCTTCCTCGTATTCGGTGCCGAGGAACCGGCAGACCTCCGCCAATTCGGCCCGGGGATCGGCAACCAGCCGCTCGTACCGCAGACGATAAGCGAGAGGCTCCTCCTCCCGGGAGAAGTACCGCATGTAACGGAGCAAGCCTACCGTTAGATCGGCCGCCTTAAGGTCGAAGGCGAAGCCGGCCAGCATCGCCTCGAGATCGGACGAGCCTCCCCTCGCGGAGCCTAGCTTCTTGTAGGAAGCGAGCACCGCGAACGGATTGCGGAGCAGCCAGATGCGCCGGGAGCGCGGGAACAAGCCGTCGAGAAACTCCAGCGCGCCGTAATAGCGAGGCGTCTTGTCGATAACCATCTCCGCCGCGCCGCTGCCGAGGAGACCGTTGTAAACCCGGAGAGCGAACGATCGGCAGGCGCTCTCGAACGCCTCTTCGGGCAGAACGCCGTTATAGAAGCGTTCGAGAATCGCCCCCCCGCCATATGGCCGCTTCCGAGCCGACTTCAATTCCAGCAGGCTCATCAGAAACCACATCTCCTGGGTGGCGAACAGCTTGCCGTGGTTCTGCAGCATCGCGGTAGCCAGGGAGCTCCCGCTGCGCGGCGTGCTCAGCAGCAAAACCAGATTGTTGCCGTCGGCGCCGACCATTCGTCCGCCTCCTTCACTTTTGGCTAAAGTCGTAATAGAATTTCTTCCGCTCGCCGAGCATGATCTTGTAGATATCGTCGTTCGTCGCCTTCGCCGCTCCGACGTAGTCCTTGTACGGCCGGTCCGCGACGTTCACGAGGCCGGAGTTGTAATGCTCTCCCCACAGCCCTTGCCAATAACGGCCGAGTCCCGCTTGGTCCACGTAGTTGAAGACGTTCGCTCCGACCACGTACGGCAGCACCGCCACTCCCTCGACGTAGTTCCGGTACCTCATGCCCCGCTGGAACTGGTTGACCGCGGAGTTTTTCATGAGCGGCTCCAGTCCCTGCTCCGTCGTTCCGTAGCCGAATTCGCTCATCAGGATCGGCTTGCCGCCCGACAGCTCGTGCACCTCTTCCAGAAGGTCGGTCTCCAGCTTGTACGTGTAGTAGTTGATGCTGATCACGTCCACGTATTTGCCTTCGTATTCGGAGAGCATCCGGCGAACCGTCTCGTTGTGGAAGGTCGTCGTGATCCAGCGGTCCCCCAGCAGAAGATGATTCGGATCGTACTTGCGGTACAAGCGCGACACCGTGCCGAAGAACCGGTCGAGATAGTCCGCGAAGAACGCCTCCATGTCCCGCCAGGCCGGGGAAGCCTTGAGCGTAAGCTGCGCTTCCTTCAGCTCGTCGAACGATTTGTAGTTCATTTTCCACGCGGAATTGAACGCCTCGATCGTCGCGTACTTGGTCCGCAGCATGTCGACGAGCGCCCCCTTCATCGCGGCTTTGCTCGCTTTGAGCTTCGGCACCTCGGTCAAGAACTTGTGGTAATCGAACTCGTTGCCGATAAACGTCCCGATCAGCATCGGATCGTCCTTGTACGGGGCGACCGTCTGGGCGAACGATTGATCCAGCTTCGCTTCGGCGTCCGGTGCGTAAATGTCGAAAAGAGAAAGACCGCCGATCCGCGCCCAGCTCATTCCCTCCAGCGGAAGCATTCGCACGTACGGGAAGAGTCCTTCCTCGCCGTACTTCTCGGGGGAATAAGCTCCGATGCCGTTGAAGCCCCATTTGCGGATCCGCTCGATCGCCTCCATGTAGACGTCGTGCTCGGTAAAGAAGCGCCCCGTCTTGCGGTATTTGTTGGCGATATAGAACGAGAAGCCGTCCGTGTTGATATAGGCAGGCTTGTACTCTCCCGCATAAGGAGGCACGTACTCGAACTTCGACTCTCTCCCTTTGACGAGCGTATACGTCTCTTGGGCCGTCACGCCGTTGACTCCGAGGCTGAAGAAGAGATTCCCCTCCGGAGTCGTCAGGACCGGCCGGCCGTTCATCCTCTGAACCGCGAAATGGCCGGTCGCCTTGAGCCCGTACTCGTCCGCGCTTCCGGCAAGGCCTCCGTAACGATCGCGTTCGTCCGGCGCCTTCAAGCTTCCGTAATACTCGTCGTCCGCCTTCGCGTCGTCCGCCAGCTGCCCTTCGTCGGTCACCTTGCCCTGGAACTTCGCGGTCTCCATCTGGCCGAACCGGTCGACCTGAACGTCCTTGTTGGCATTGACCGAATAGCTGCGAATCGGGCTGGTCAGGAGCCCCTCCTTCACCGCGTAGGTCTCGAGCTGATTGTAGCCCTTCAGCTTAATAGGCGAGACGTAAGGAACGAAGTCGACGCTTTGGTTCAAGCGGTAATAAATGCGGGCGCCGGGCGTTTCCGAGGCGATTGCAGCCAGCATCCCGTCGCCGCTCTTGACCGTGGTCAGAGTGGCCGAAGAGGTATTGCGGTTGACGATCACCTCCGACACCTGGGGCGTCCACGATTTGGCCGTTCCGACCAGCTCGATTTTCAAATACCTCGTGTTCGCGGGAAGGGCCATGTTCTCGTAAGCCTGAGGCTGCCAATTGCTGACCGGGTAACCGGACGGATAAGATTCCGCGTCCACTTCCTCGTACGCGACTCCGTCGGCCGACGCGTAAAACTTGAGCTTCTCGAACGGCTGCCCGGAGAAGTAGAAGCTGCGCACGGCGAACGACTTCATGTCTTCGCTCGCGACGTAGATCAAGGACCCCGGCGCCGTCGTCGCCCGTACCGCGCGGCTTAAATCGTTGTCGAAGTAGTTAGGCGTCTCCTTCGCCAAGTACAAGTTCGAACGAAGCGCGGTCAGCCCGAAGTCGTCGAGCGGATCGTGCAGGCCGGCCGCCGCGGGAGCTTGAGGGTACGGCGTGAACGAGTAGGTGGATATGCCGCCGCCCGTCCCCTTATCCGCAGCCGGCGCCGATGCCGATGCCGAGGAAGAGGTCGTCTTCAGCAGCGTCTCACTGACGATCGCGATCGGCGAGCCGTAGAGCTTGCGCGTCGGCGAGGAGCGAGGGTCGCTGCCGTCGGTCGTGTAATAGATCGATTCGCCGGCGGCCGGAGTCAGCCGGATCATGCTGCCGTACAGAACCGGGCCCGAGGGCTTGCTCGCTCCCGCGCTTCCGCCCCCGTTCAGCGTCACTCGCCCGATCGAGACGGGAGACTTGATCTTGCCGCTCGGGAATACGATCTTCAAGTACTTCGTCCCGCCCGGAAAATCCCTCGATTCATAAGAGACGACGGCGGGATCGCCCCCCGTCGAGTGCGAATCCGGCGTCACGGCGCGGTAGGTCTTGCCGTCGGGGGAGATCGAGAATTGCGGAGCTTTGAACTCTTGGCCCTCTATTCCGTAGACCACCGCTTCGAAGGATCGCAAATTCACCTTCGCTTTGTAGATCAAATACTCCCCGGAGCCGCCGCTCCCGAACGCCCGGGTCGGATCCAGCTCGTTTCCCTGGATCGTCTTAAGGGAGACCGTTTTGGAACGTGCGTGGACTTTGCTCCAGTCGCCCAGATCGTCCGTTTCCAGAGAATACTTGTCGGCACTGTCTCCAAGCGTATGCGACGAGGCTAAGAGGAACAACAGGATGAACACGAGGAGCAATACCGGTTTTTTCTTCACTTTCCTCTACTCCTTCCGGGCGGTCCGTCAGTATTGAAGGATCGGAATCTTCTCCCTGACTCCCTGATTCAGGCTCGGACGGCCGATGGAATAGTAGATGAATGCCGTTCCCGCCAAGTCCTCTTCCCGGAACACGTTGCGGCCGTCGATCAGAATCGGCCGGCTCATGACCGACTGAAGCTGCCGCAGATCCGCCCCGGCGAATTCCTCCCATTCCGTCAGCAGGCATAAGGCGTCCGCACCGGCCGCGGCTTCCAAGGCCCCTTCGCACCAGACGACTCCCTTGTCCCCGAACGCGCTCCGGAAGTTCGGCGTCGCGACCGGGTCGTATGCCCGAACATGAACGCCTACGTCGACCAGATGGCGCATGATCTCGAGAGCGGGAGACTCGCGGACGTCGTCGGTGTTCGGCTTGAAGCTGAGGCCCCAGACCGCGACCGTCTTCCCGCGAAGCTCCCCGCCGAAGATCGTCTCCAGCTTCCGGATGACGTTGAAGCGCTGCTCGCGGTTCACCTCGACGACCGACCGGAGCAGCTTGAAGTCGTACTCGACATGGCCGGCGATCTGGATGAGCGCGCGCGTGTCCTTCGGGAAGCAGGAACCGCCGTAGCCGATTCCCGCCTGAAGGAACGCCGGGCCGATTCTCCGGTCGAAGCCCATCCCTTCGGCGACTTGGGTCACGTCCGCGCCCACCTTCTCGCAGATGTTCGCGATCTCGTTGATCAGCGAGATTTTCGTGGCCAGAAAAGCGTTGGACGCGTATTTCAAGAGCTCCGCGCTGCGCAGGTCCGTGATCATGATCTTGTCCGTCAGCGGCCTGTGAAGCTCCGCGACCTTCTCGGCCGCTTCGCGGGACTCCGAGCCGATCACGACCCGGTCCGGCTCCATCGTATCGCGGATGGCCGAGCCTTCCCGCAGGAACTCCGGCAGCGAGACGCTGCTAAACGGCGCGTCCGTCCGGCTTCGGATCAGATCCCGCACGCGCTCGTTCGTGCCTACCGGGACGGTGCTCTTCACGGCGACGATCGCGCCCGCCGGCAGCGCCTCCGCGATCTCCAGGGCGGCCGCGTCGATATAAGCGAGATCGGCCTCGCCGCTAGGAAGCGGAGGCGTTCCGACCGCGATGATGACGAGCTCGGCCTCGCGGACGGCCGCCTGCAGGTCGCTCGTGTAGCTTAAGCGTCCCGCGGCGACGTTCTTGGCCGACAGCTCCTCGAGGCCCGGCTCGTAGATCGGAATTCCGCCGTTCTGCAAGGTCGAGATTTTGAACGGGTCTTTGTCGACGCAGATCACCGTATTGCCCAGCTCGGCATAGCAAATGCCCGATACGAGTCCGACGTAGCCGGTACCGATAACCGCGATATTCAATAGGATCCCTCCGATGCCGGGCAAAGTTGGACGATCTCGGGCCATTGCAGCTCCAGCCGGACGATATCCTCTTCGATGAGCAGCTCTCCGGTCTGCACCTCGATGATCTCCAGGTCCGTATCCGCCCGCACGCTGTGCCTGCTCTCCTTCGGCACGATGAACACGTCGCCGGCGGATAAGGCAAGCTTGCGCTCGTTCAAGATGACGGTGCCGCTTCCGGATACGACCGTCCAAACCTCGTCCCGAAGGTTATGGTATTGATAGCTGAGGTTGCGTCCGGCCGCGATGAAGATCCATTTGGTCAGAACCTCCTTGCCGTCCGGGTATCGCCGGTAATCGAGCACCCGGTAGCGTCCCCAGCGCCGTTCCTCGTACATCGGACGCTGGTCCGAGGCTTTAAGCATGTCCTTGACCAGCGGGCTCAGCGCCTTGTCGGCGACGAGGATGCCGTCCGGGCTGGCCGCCACGATGACGTCGGACAAGCCGAGCACCGCGACGGGAATCTCCAGCTCGTTGATCACGTGCGCGTTGCTCGTCTGGTCGGAGACGATTCCTTTGCCGATCAGTGCGGAGTCGATCTCTTCCGTCAGCGTGTTCCACGTTCCGAGGTCCTTCCAGTCCCCTTCGTAACGCACCGCCGCGATCCGGTTCGCCTTCTCGACGACCTCGTAGTCGAAGCTGATCTTCGGCAGCGAGCCGTATCGCTTGAGCATCTCCTCGTAATGGATCGGAAGGTCGTACGCGATCAGAATGTTGATGAGCATGTCCAGCTTAAAGGCGAAGACGCCGCAGTTCCAGAGCGCCCCCTGGCGGATCATCTCTTCCGCGTCTTCCCGGCAGGGCTTCTCGCGGAAGCCGCTCACGCTCATGTACGGAAGTCCGGCGTCATGTCCCGCGCCGGGCATGATATACCCGTACTTCTCGGACGGATACGTCGGCTGAACCCCGATGAGGGCCAGATCCGCCGCGGATTCGTCAAGAGCTCCTTCGAGACGGCTTAGCTGGCGGAAGAAGCTTCCGTCCACGTAAGGATCGACCGGCATGACGACGACCGTCTCGTTCAGGGAAGCCCCTTCCATCGCGTACAGGTAGGTCGCCGCCAACGCGATGGCGGGGAACGTGTCCCTTCGCTCCGGCTCGGCGATCAGGCGAATATCGTTGCCGATCTGTCCGTAGAGGATCTCCGACTGGGCTTTGCCCGTCGCCACGTAAGCGCGGTCCCGCAGCCCGGCTTCGCCGAGCTGGCGCCACACCCGTTGCACCATCGACTCGGGCTTGCCTTGCGGATCCTTGAGCACCTTCAGAAACTGCTTCGAACGGGAATCGTTGGACAGCGGCCACAATCGTTTGCCGGAGCCTCCCGATAATAGAACGATTCTCATGCCATCCCTCCACTCTGTTTGTTCGCCGGCTCCGCCAGCAGCTTCGCGGACGCGATTCCTTGCGTCCAGGTGCGGTAGTAGCTGGCGTTCTTGCCGTAAGCGTTGTCGATCAGCACGTTAGGCTTGTCCATCAGACAGGACAAGATATGGCCGTGAAGCCTCGAGGTCTGAACGGCCCGGTAGTCGCCGAACCGGTCGACGGCCTTCTTCACGAGCCTGTCGGTATACTTGCTCCAGATCGAACCCACGGGAAGCTTGCCTTTGCCTTTCCTTAACATGTCGGAGAAGAGCCGGATCGACCTTTTCTCCGTACGGCTGTACAGCGTCGGCCAGTCCAGGAAATCCCCGGCTTGGCCCGCTTCCAGGCTCTCCTGGCCCGCCGTCTTCTCGATATCGGTCCTAAGGAAGCGAAGCAGTTCCTTGCCGGGAGCGGTTCGGCTGCGAATCGGCCAGAGCTGATGCGCCATGTCCGGCGACAGATATACGTTCACCTGCCGGAATTTATCCTTGGCCATGTCCAGCGACACCGTGTCCCGGACGAACAGATGCATGTCCGGATGACGATTCAGGATGTCGGCGGATTTCTCGAACTCCCGCACGTCCTTGTAATAGATCGTCTGCGGGAGGATAACGATCCGGTGGCCGGGATAGTCTGCCGCGACCTTCTCCCTCAGCTTCTGATGGGCCGGGTACAGATCGCCGAAGTTGCCTCCCCCGTGCAGCACGAGGATATGGCCCTTCGGTATGGACAGCCCGTCCGGGAAGTCGAAGACGCTGTACCGGGCCCTAACCCGAATGCGGTGCTCCTTGAAGAAGGCCTCGGTTCCCTTCATGATCAGCAGATCGCCGCCGTTCGCGTGAACCGGATAATCGAGGTAAAAGATGTCCGATCCGGGCGGAATCACCTTCAATATTTGACTCAGCTTTTGCTTGAGCTCATCCATCGGATGCGCGCTCCGTACGATCTCCATCCGTTAATCTCCTCTCCGAGCGTTGCATTCTAGGTTCCGTTACAGGGTCCAGCGTACGCCCTCTCGTATCGGTTTAGCCGGCACTCCCGCCACGAGAGTACCGGCAGGCACATCCTTGGATACGACCGCTCCGGCCGCCACGACCGCTCCGGGACCGATCGTGACCCCCTTGAGGATGGTCGCCCGGCACCCGATCCACACGTGATCGCCGATGACGACGGGCTTCGTCGTCTCCGCGCCCTCGAGCGCGTGGTAATCGGTATCCGTTATGGTGACGTCCCAGGAGATGGCGCAGTGGCTTCCGATCTTGACGTGCTGCTTGCACATGACTTCGCTCCTTCGGTTCAGGAACGTGTGATCCCCGATCTCGAGAACGGCGTTGTCGGAATCCAGGTACAAGCCGGCATTCCGGTACAGGATGACGTAATTCCCGATGCGAAGCTTGGCTCGCTTCGCTTTGGATACCGTCACTCCCCCGCCTACTCTCAGCAGCTTGCCGCAGCGATCGGTCTTTCTTCGGAACAAGGCGCCCAGGAACAGCCGGTAGGCATGCTTCCCATAATCCTTTACCCTTCTTTTTCTTAGTTGCATCCTCGCCTTGCCGTCCTTCCGTCGGAATCCAATTTAGGCTTGGCGCGACAGGCGCCCCAGAAGGAAGCGCCAATCGCCCTTGTCGAAAAACACGCCCGAGATCGGCGTCTTGAACACGAGCTTCATCGCGGCGATCGTGATCGCAAGCCGGGCGCATGCGCCGATCAGCATGGCGAGCGCGATGCCGTTCAGACCGAAAGCCGGCGCGAGCGCGAAGAGCATCCCGATCGTGATCGCCAGCGCGATCGCTTGCCGGACGGCCACCAGGCCGGGTCGGCCCATCGCGTTGAACGAGGTCGCGAGAATCCACGAGCCGCCGCCGATGATGCATTCCAGGGAGAGCAGGGCGAACGCCGCGCTCGATTCCAGGAACGCCGGCCCGTACAGCAGGCCGAGCAGCCATCGGCCGACGATCAGCCCGGGAACGAGGGCGACGAGCATCAGCGCGAAGCTGAGCCGGAACGCCCGGCATACCTTCGAGAGGATCAGCTCCCGTTCCTGTCCCGTCACCTTGGGGAACACGACGCTAGAGATGGCCGTCTGCACGATGTTGAACACCCGGGACAGCGTGTACACGACCGTGTACAGGCCGAACGCTCTCGGCGACAGAAGCGCAAGGACGATCAGCTTGTCGCATTGGCCGTACAGAGTGCCGAGCAGCTCGACGCCGTATACCCTGCCGCCGTAGCCGAACAATTTTTTAACCGCTCCCCGATCCGAGAACTTCCCGAACCAGCCGACGGACAGCTCTCCTCGCATACGATACAAGGACCAGACCAAGACGATCAAGCTCGTCCCCAGATAGATCAGCGAGGCGGCGGCTTGATCGAGCCGTCCGATCGCCCATAGCGCCGCCAGCCCGAGCAGGTTGCTCAGAGGCACGTACAGCCGCAGCCCGTTGTACAGGTTGAAGTTCTCCATGCTCTGCGCGAGCGCCGTCAGCAGCCCGATCGCCAGCAGCATCGGAAGCATGAGCACGGTGTACCACCGCGCGATGCCGACGATTCCGTCCGAGTAGTTGCCCATCCACGCGGGAAGCCCGTACCAAGCGACGACCCCCGCCAACAAGCAGACGGGCAGCTGGAACAGGAAGCCCGCCCGAACGACGTCCGCGCCTTGCTCCGGATTCGACCTCCGATTGTAGATGAGCGAAGTCGGCAGCCCGAAGCTGAGCACTCCGGCCAGGAGCGTCGGCCAGAACACGATCGCGGAGAACTCGCCTTTGCCCTCGACGCCGAACCAACGAGCCGTCACGACCGAACTGATCATGCTGACGAGCATGACGATCGTGCTGGCGGCGCTCGTTCTCATGATCGCGGAGAGGGCTCCTCTGCCGCTCAGGGCCCGCCCCCGCGCTATCGGCTTGATTACGGTTCTTATCATGGAGTTAATTCCTTTACTGGTAGGTTTTCAGAATGCCGCTGATCAGGCCGTTGTTGTAGGCGATCCGGCTGACGTTGCGGAACAGGCGCCGCCTGTCGTACAGCACCGGGATCGACAGCAGGACGAAAGTCGGCACCTTCAGAAGCGATTCCGCGAACAGGCGCGATTTGCTCTTCGAGCTGACCGCCTTGCTCACGCCCTGCCAATAAATGCGGCGCAGCAGCCATTTCCGGCTCATCCGGCTTCGGTGAATCTTATGCAGAACCGAAGCGTGCGGCGTGTAATACACCAGAAACTCGGCGCGAATGCGTTCGATCAGCTCCGATTCCTCGCTCGAGAGAAGGTTGCTGCCCACCCGGCCGAGGTCCTCCCGGAACATCGCCATGGAGTCGAACAGCGACCTGCGAAAAGCGACGTTGGCCCCGAACGGAATCGCGCCGCGCATCTCCCGGATGTCGTCGGAGTAGTCGAGTATGGTGTACAGCGACCGGTTCTCCGGGGGCAGCCAAGACGGCGCCTCTCCGTCCCAAGCGGGCTCGATCTTGCCGCCGACGCAGCCGATTCTCGGATTGCCGTCGAACACGGAGACGATCCCGCCGATCCAATCGCCCGACGCGACCGCGTCGTCGTCCAGGAACAGGATATACTCGCCTTTCGCCTCGCGGATCGCCCGGTTCCGGGCGACGGAGAGACCGAGCCGTTCCTCGTATAGATACCGTACCGGGAAGCTTACCGACCGCTGAAAATCGAGCACGGTCTGCTCGGTCCGATCGGTGGAGCCGTTATCGACGACGAGAACCTCGAAGGGTTCGCCGAAGCGTTGGTGCAGAAGGCTGAGCAGCGCTTCCTGCAGGTCTGAAGCCCGATTGTGCGTGCATATGGCTACCGTCGCTCTCATGCGTTCACCTCTTGGCGTTCTTGCCTTGCCTTGCCGGAATACACGCGAACCATCCGTTCCGCGATGCGATCCCAATCCAGCTCCCCGAGCTTGTCCGTCATCCGTTCCTCCGTTGCTCTCCTATCCAGCCTCATGGAGCCGAGCAGCGCCTGCCGGAGCCCGTCCGGATCGTCCGGGTCGTACAGGACCCCGCAGCCCTCGGACACGTATTCTCCGAGCGAGCCGATTCTCGGCGCGACGACCGGTCGCTTGTAGGACAAAGCCAGAATCGCGCTGCCCGAAGTCGTGATCTGCCGATAGGGCAGAACGACCGCGTCGGCGGCCCGAAGGTAATCGGCCAGCTCGCCGTCGTCCACGAAGCTCGGATGGACCTTGATCGTGCCGTCGTTCGCCTCGTCGATAAAGTCGAGGCTGTAGCCCTTGTCGGGCAGCCCCGCGATCAGCAGGGCGCAGCGTTCGGCGCCCAGCGACCGATAGGCGGCAACGAGCTGCTCCACTCCCTTGTAGGGATTGATTCTCCCGACGAACAGGAACAGGAAGCGGTCCTCCGCGATGCCGAAACGCTTCCGGATATTCGTCCCTTGGACGGGATAGGCGCCCGCGTAATGGCCGTGCGGCGTGACCACCAGCTTGTCCTGGCCGATCCCGAACGCCGAAGCCGCCTCTTGCCGGACCGATTCGCTCAGCGCGAACGCCGAGTCGCACAGGCGCAGGATCCGCTTGCGCATGAACGCGTCCCACCGCGACTTGCCCGTATGGGGCCAGATGTTGTGGACCGTCCAGTAAAGCCTTACGCCCATGCCCTTATAGGCAAGCAGCAGCAGCAGAAACAGCATCGACTTTACGACCGTCATCGGGAACGAGGAGGCCGTATACGAATTGCTCGGCCAATGAAAATGGACGATGTCGCCCTTTCTCGGCTTGAACATCGCCCTGCGGTCGTAATGCTCGACGCGCAATCCCCGGCGCTCGATCGATTCGGACAGCAGCTCCGAATACTTGTTGTGAGGGCTCTTCTTCGGACCCATATAAACGATGGTCTCGCTCATCTAGTTCACCTGCCCGTAGACGGCCCTGGCCGCGAATTCGCGGTTGCCGGACAGCATCCGGCCGTACAGGTCCAGATGCTTCTCCAGAAGCGAAGCCTGGGTGAACTTCCGGCAATGCCGAACGCATTGCTGCTGGATCCTTCGCTTCTCCTCGCCGGACAGATCGTGGAAGTCCAGGATCTTGGCCCGGATGGCGGCGGCGCTTCCCGGCTTGAACAGGAATTCATCCGGGTTCCAGACGGCGTCGGGAATGCCTCCCACCGCGGAAGCGTAAACCGGAGTGCCGACCTGGTAGGATTCGATGATGACCCGGCCGAACGGCTCCTCCCAAATCGAAGGAACGAAGTTCGCGTCCGTCCGGGCCATCAGGCTCCTCGCTTCGGCCGGCTTGACCTTGCCCGGGAAGACGAATCGAGGATCGTCGCGGCAGAGGTCCTGCAGCTCTTGCTTCAGGCTGCCTTCCCCGCAAACGACGATGCGCTCGACGACGGCTGGAGGAAGCGGAAGAGCCGCCTCCACCAGCTCGCGGACTCCCTTCTCCGGCTCGATCCGGCCGAAATAGCCGATTCGCAGCGGCTTGCGCTCGAAGTCCCGCTCCGCGGCGGAGATCTCTCCTTCCACCGCGTTCGGGATGACAAGGCCCGCGGCATCCGCGAACAGTCCGGCATCCGTATGCCGCTTCAGGATGTGCGAAGAGATGCCGACGACCGCCGATACCTTGCGGCTGAAGCCCGAGGAGGTCATGGCATACAGCCGCGCCAGAGCCGGGTTTCCGATCGGCGAGCTCACCGGCGACAGCAGCGAATAATCCCTCAGCGTATGCACGATCGGCACGCCGAGCGAGGCGTTCGCCGTCCAGACGGCGGCTCCGAAGCCGGACAGGTTCTGCGTATGAATCAGGTCCGGTCGAATGGCCTCGAGCCGCTCCTTCACCGCCTTGATTTGCAGCGGATTGTACAGATCGGTCAGCCTGCGGGCGGTGCGGGCAAGCACCGAACGGCGCTTCGCCTGGCCGATCCAATACAGGCTGTTGTGCGGAAGCCGATGGACGGTAACGCCTCGGATCTTCTCTCTCGTAATGCCCTCCCTCCTTTGCTGTCCGCCAAGGGTCAGGACATGGACCTCGGCCGCTTCCGCCAGCGCTTCCGCCAGAATCTGCGTCGAGATCTCCGCTCCGCCGATGATATGCGGCGTATAGAGACTGTTGATGAGGACGACTCTCATGCGGTACGTTTCAACTCCTTCTCGTTTGGCTTATCCCATTCTGCCGCTTGGACAGCCAGCCGATCTTCGAAGAATCCGCCCCGGATCCAGCCGATCAACAGCCAGAAGTTCACAAACGAATAGGAATCGAAGTTCATGACCAGCGACACGCATAACGCGAACGCGAACTGGGCGTAGGGATTGCTGCGCGAGCTGCGCAGCGCCGCGACCATGAACCCTATAAACAGGAATGCGCCGATCAGGCCTTCTTCCGCGAACAGCTTCGCCCACAGGTTGCGGGAGGTAGCCATATCGGGATTCTGCTCCACGAGGAGCTTCACCTCGGTGAACTTCATGCCGTAATCGAAATGCTTAAGCAATAAGTCCGCGAACTCTTTGTAATAAAAACCGCCGCCGACGCCGAAGATCGGATGCTGCCCGAACTCCATAAACCCGATTGCCGGGAATACGACCCGGACGAAGAAGGAATTGTCCGCCTTCAACAAATGAGCGAAATCGAATTGGAACCGATCCGTAAAGTAGCCGCTTACCTTGAGCGTCTCCAGCAAGAAAGGAACCCCGACTCCGATAATCGCCGCAATCGCGGCGAGTGCGAGCAGCATCCGCCCGCGATACTTGTTCGCAATCAGCACGTAAATCAGCAAAGCGGTAAAGAGCACGCTGTAGGCGTACGCGGAGAACGACAGCACGAGCAGCAGCACGCAGCCGATAAGCGGGACAAGCATCAGCTTTTTGAACCCTTCCTTGTACAGGAACAGCATCAGCAGCCCGCAGCTCAGGAGATGAATGCCCGCCCAGGACGGTTCTCCCGACAGCATCTGGATCCGTCCTTTGTACACCTTCTCCGAGAACAAGCCGGTGATGGTCATCGAGAAGCCGCTGCGTACCAGGTACGCGTCCAGCGTCTGCAGAAGGCCGATCGCCAGCGGAAGTCCCATGCCGATCGTCAGCGCGATGGCGATTTGCTTGCGCAGGACGGGATCCCGCTTCGCCTCCCCCGCGATATAAACGGACACTCTGTACATGGACAGCCCGAAGACCAGAGTGATCGCATGCTTGACGCTGCTTCCCGTATCCCCGCCCGTTATGGAGACGAGCAGGGAATGTCCGACGCTGTATGCGGCGAAGATCGTAAGCAGCATGTCCGCCGGCTTGAACCGAAAATCGGTCAGCAGAAGCAGCGCGGACGCGGCGAGCATCGGGAACATGGCCAGGGGACGGTACACCGAGAACGGGATGTAGGGCAGGCTATCGTAAGTGATGACCGCCAGCGAGAACAGGAACAGAGCGACGATCATCCAACGGACGGCGTCCCTTCGCTCTGCGCGTTCGGTCGTTACGATAAGATCAGCTCCATGTTGCTGCGGGTGGCGGAGCCGCTGAAGCGGCGCGTCACGTAGCGGATCGAATTGCCCGACATGCTGTCGTTCATCTCCCTGTCGCCCATCAGAAGCAGCACGTCCTTCACCATCTCGTCCTCCGACTCGCAGACGAAGAGCTCCTCCCCATGGTTCGCGTCAAGTCCTTCGCTGCCGATCCGGTTCGTCACGACCGGAACGCCCCATGCCATCGCCTCCAGGATTTTCGTCTTGATGCCCGTGCCGAACAGCAGCGGCGCGACCATCACGGCGGAATCCCCGACGACCTGCTTCACGTCGTCCACCTCTCCGGTGACGATAACGCCCGGATAGTTGTCCTGCAGGCGCCGCACCTCGGCGGTCGGATTTTTGCCGACGATGTAGAAGACGGCGGTCGGCATCTGGCGCTTGATTCGCGGCCAGACCTTCTCGCAGAAGTAGACGGCGGCGGAGCAGTTGTGCGGAATGTCCATCTTGCCCACGAAGACAAGCTTGTTGTTGTCGTACTGCCTGGAGCCTCTCGTCTGGGATTCGGGCTCGACCTTCATCGGAATTCCGTGGCACGATTCGTGGCGGGTTTCTTGGCGGAAAAGCTGGGCCTCGGCGGGGGACGTAAAGATCAGATGATCGAAGCGGGGAGCTACTGTTTTCTCGTAGGAGGCGAGCAGCTTGCTCTCGTAGGAGATGAGCCATTTCTGGACGAACTTCAGATCGGCGAACCGTTTCAAGGCTCCCGGCAGCTTGTCCGCGAAGCCTCCTAGCACGGAAGGAATGTAGTGGAACCAGTCGAGCTGGCGACGATATCGCAGAGAGAGCAGGTCGTCGTAGCTGAGCACCTGGCGCCCCGTCCCTTCCGACAAGTATTCGGCCACCCGGACCATATCGTACAGGACGAAGTCCGGCTTCTCCTCCTTCATGAACTCGCGGATCTGCCGGTGCGTCTTCCTGCTGTAGTAGGCGGATACTTGAATCGGCCATTTCCGGCGGAGAATGGAATGAACGATCACGTTGTACAGCTTCTCCGCCATGCCCGGCAGCTTGAGCTCCACCACTCGGCTTAGCTCCGGCGGCTGCCGCTTAAGATACTTCGGATCATCCACGAAGGAGAGATTGATAATCTCGCTGTCCGGATGGATTTCCTTCATTTCCCGGATGTACTGGAGCAGCATGTTTTTGCGGCCGTCCGTTCCGGGGAAGGGGAGCCGATTCGTTATAAAGACGATTTTGTTCATCCTTCGCCACCCCTTCGGTTAATATGCGTCCTTGGCTCCAAGCAGCAGCTTGAAGGTACGGAAAATAATCTTCAGATCCCCCCGAATGCTTCTTTGCCGAATGTATTGCAGGTCTAGCTCCACCATCTGCTCGAAGCTGAGGTTGCTGCGGCCGTTCACCTGCCACAAGCCCGTGCAGCCTTGAACGACGGTCAGGCGAAGCTTGTCGTATTCCGTGTACTCCTCCACCTCCCTCGGCACCGGCGGCCGGGGACCGACCAGCGACATTTCCCCTCTCAGGACGTTAAACAGCTGCGGGAGCTCGTCGAGGCTCGTTTTGCGAAGGAACTTGCCGACGCGCGTGACGCGGGGATCGTCCTTCATCTTGAACATCGCGCCTTCGACCTCGTTCCGGGAGATAAGCTCCGCGAGCTTCTTCTCCGCGTCCGGCACCATCGTGCGGAACTTGAAGATTCGGAACGGGACTCCGTTCTTCCCGATCCGGGTCTGCCCGAACAGCACGGGGGATTTCGGATCGTCCAGCTTGATCAGGAGAGCGACGGCGGCGAGGACGGGGGAGAGAAGCAGGATTCCGGCCGAGGCGCCGGCGACGTCGATCGCCCGTTTCGCGGCCATGTAGAACGCCATGTTGTCCCCGTTGCGCTCGGCAATCCGTTTCCTCTCGAACTCCGTCATCCTCGCGACGATTTCGCGATCATACCGCAGGGCCATGGCTCTCACTCACCTTCTCTCGCCAGAGCAGCTCTTCCAGCTGGGTCATGAGCTTATACTTAAGCTCTTCGTTGCGCAGAGCGAAATCGACCGTCGTCATGATATAGCCGAGCTTCTCGCCGACATCGTAGCGCATTCCCTCGAAGTCGTAAGCGTAGACGCCCATCTCCTCGTTCAGCTTCTGGATCGCGTCGGTCAGCTGAATCTCGCCGCCCGCCCCGATCTCGTGCCTGCCGAGGAATTCGAAGATCTCGGGCGCCAGCACGTAGCGGCCCATGATGGCCAGATTGGACGGAGCCTGCCCTTGCGGCGGCTTCTCCACGAAGCGGCGGACCTTGTAGAGACGGCCGCTCTTCTCGTACGGATCGAGGATGCCGTAGCGGCTCGTCTGATCCGTTCCGACCGCTTGAACGCCGATGACCGACTTGCCGGTATTCTCGTATTGCTTGATCAGCTGGCCGGTGCAAGGAGTGTCGGACTGAACGATGTCGTCGCCCAGCAGCACGGCGAACGGCTCGTTGCCGATAAAGTTGCGGGCGCACCATACGGCGTGGCCAAGCCCTTTGGCTTCCTTCTGCCGGATGTAGTGGATCTCGACGTTGGACGACTTGCGCACCTTGTCCAGAATGTCGAGCTTGCCCTTCTCCTCCAGCGTCTGCTCGAGCTCGAAGGCGATGTCAAAGTGATCTTCGATCGCCCGTTTGCCCTTGCCCGTAACGACGATGATGTCCTCGATTCCGGACTCGATCGCTTCCTCCACGATGTACTGGATCGTCGGCTTGTCGACGATCGGCAGCATTTCCTTCGGCATGGCCTTGGTCGCCGGCAAGAACCGGGTACCGAGTCCGGCCGCGGGAATAATGGCTTTTCTCACTTTTTTCATTCGCTCTCACCCCATCTGTGTCTGTTAAAACCCATTCATGACCATTCAAAAAAATGGGCATCGAACCCAACCTCTCGCCACACCCTTGACGATGAACGTCTAAGGCCCTAAGGACCCACAGCATGGCCGAGTGCCTCCGGTGATAAAGGAGCAGGAGACATTTCCTTCCCGTTCGGGAGTCGTTAAGCCTTAGCGGCCGATCTGATTGAAGATCGCTCCGACCATTCGGGTCCGGCTCGCCTTCAGCGTATCCTTCGCCTTGGCGGCCGCCTCCAATTTCGTTTTGCCCCGGCGGATGACGAGCACGGCGCCGTCGCATTTATCGGCTACGATGAGCGCGTCCGACGTGCTCCTCATGGCGGCCGTATCGAGGATGACGATGTCGAAATCCTTCTTCGCGGATTCCAGCAGCGCGGTCATCGCTTCGGATTCGAGCAGCTCCGAAGGATTCGAAGGCACGGGTCCCGCGCACACCACTTCGAGATTGTCGATCTCCGTCTTCTGGGCAACCTCGCGAATCCCGCTTTGGCCCGCCAGCACGGAGCTCAATCCCTTGTCGTTGCGAAGCTCGAAGATTTGGTGCAGCGTCGGCGACCGCAAGTCCGAGTCCAGCAGCAGAACCTTGCGATTGGCCTGCGAATAGGCGACCGCGATGTTGGCGGAGGTGGTGCTTCTCCCTTCGCCCGACTCCGCGGAGACGACCGCGATGGTCTTCAGGGCTCCGTCCCTTCCCAGAATCTCGATGTTGGTCCGCAGCCTGCGATAGCTCTCGGCAGCTTTGGATTTCGGATTGCGGCTCGTGATCAGCCCTCGGTTACGCATCCATCGTGACATTTGGGTTCCTCCTTGGCGTCATCGTCGTGTGGGAGCGATTGTCCCGGCTCCTTAGATCCCTCCGCTCGATTCTCGGAACATCCGCGAGCAGCGGCATGTCCAATCTCTCCCGAACGTCCCGCTCGCTCTTGACCGAATCGTCGAGATGCTCCAGCAGGAAGGCAAGTCCGATGCCGATCATCGTCATGAGCACGAATACGATCGCGACGTTCTTGACGGTCGGCGGCGAAGGCGGCTGCCTGGTCTCCGAGGGGTCGGCCCAATCGATAACGGACACGTTGTCGAGATTCATCAGCTCGCGCACCTGCTCTTGGAACACCTTGGATACGGCGTTGGCCATCTGGGCCGCTCGCGGGTAGGATTCGTCCGACACGATGACGGTCATGATCTGGGTCTCGCTTACGGAGGAGATGCCGAGCTTGGCGGCGAGTTCTCCGGCCGTCGTGCGAAGCTCGGGGTATTGCGCGGCGACTTGGTTCAGAACCCGCGGGGTGAGGATCAGCTGCTTGTAGGTTTTGATCAACTGGATGCTGGAATTGATCGCGCCAGGGTCGAGAACCGACGGAGCATCGCTCGAGGCTTCTTTCTGGTACACCATCAGCTTCGTTACGGCTTGATAATCGGGTCTGACATGGTGACTGGTGTAATAGCCGACCGACGTACAACCGATGATCGCGAGCAAGGCGATCAGCCATAGTCTCTTCCGGACTACGCTCCAATACCTTTGAATCTCCAAACCGTTTCCTCCGATGCTGAATTCGTTTTTCGCAATGGCTAATTCCCGTCGCAATATTCTGATTAATTACAGAAAATCCGCTTAACGTTTGCCGCGTCGGCTCCGTTAATTAAATTCTAAAGCGACAAAGCGTCGCAAAACTATTACGCGGCAGGATGATTTTGCTTCTTCTTCAGAAGCCATCACCCTGCCGCGTTGGAGGTATCGCTATTCTACTTTAGTGCCATACGAGACGCCGGAACCATCCTCTTGCTTATCCGGCAGCGAATAGCTGCCGATCCCCTGCGCCTGCGCGAACAGGGCGGCCTGCGTGCGATCGTTCAAATTCAGCTTCTGGAAAATACGGCTGACATGCTTCTTGACCGTAAACTCGCTGATCACGAGCTTGCGCGCCATGGCTCCGTTCGACAAGCCTTCCCCAAGAGCGCTGAGTACCTCTCTCTCCTTCGGAGTCAGCTTCTCGATCGGATCGTCCGGGTCTTTGCGCAGCAGGTTGCCCAAGAGACTCTGGTCGAAGTAGCTGCGTCCCTTGCCGATCATCTTGATCGCCAGAAGCAGCTCCTCCGGCGGAGCTTCCTTGAGCACGTAACCGGACGCTCCGCTCTCCTGCGCCATGCGAATATCGTTCTCCAATGCCGAAGAGGTCAGCATCATGAACGCGCATGGCAGGTGCCGCAGTCTCTTCACCAGATCATAACCGGACTCTCCGCCCAGCTTAATATCGACGACGGCCACGTCCGGCTTCGTCTTCTCGATCAACGATACCGCCTCGCGCATCGACTCGGCTTCGCCGATCAGCTCCATTCCCTCTTCTTTGTCGAGTATGGCTCTGAGTCCGTTACGAACCAGAGGATGGTCATCCACGATGACGATTCTCATGCAATCACCCGTTCTTTAAAGTTTGGCCTTGATCCTCTTGCCGGCCGGCCAGAGGAAGACGAACGACTATGCGCGTGCCGCTCTCCGGTTGGCTGAAGATCTGCAGGGTTCCTCCAAGCGAAGAAGCCAGCAGCTTCATGTTGCGCAGCCCGAAACCGGAATCCTTGCGTCCGGGCTTACGAGAGCAGGCATCGAAGCCCTTCCCGTTGTCCGAGATTCGAAGCATAACGGAAGAGCGCAGGATCGTCAGCTTGACGTCCACCTCGCTGCTGGCGCCATGGCGTATCGCGTTGCCGACCGCCTCGGCGGTGATTCTGTATAGGGCTTTCCGATGATGAACAGACAAGCGGCAGTCGGAATCGGGACCGCGGAACGGAATCCGGACGCCGTTAAGCTTGGACAAGCTGGTCAATAGCGATTCCATGCTGCGAAGCCAAGACGAGCCCCCGTGCTCCTGGGCGCTCAGATCGTATATCGTGGCCCGCATCTCGCGGGAAGCCGTCGCGGCGGCGGCTTGGATCTCCCGCAGCTGCTCCAGCTTCTGCTCTTCCGACAAAGCGCTCCATTCCTGCTCGACGGAATGAACCGCACAGGCGATTCCGAACAGATGCGGACAAATTCGGTCATGAAGTTCTTCTGCGATTCGGTTTCGCTCCTCAAAGAGAACATAAGGTTCGAACTGCAACTCACCCTGAATAGCCATTCCGTTCATCACCCTTCCCGCGCAAATTATGAGAATACTCCAATCTACTCCTCATTTTCCCTCATTTCTGAAAATGGTGGCTATTTTCAACATACCCTGCCGAAATCGACATGCCCATACTCCGGGAGTACCGATTTAACGAGTGGTACTTAGATAAGAGCAGTTGAGTCCTTGGTCATGGCAACAACTTGGGTTTTCAGTAAATTTTCCCAACTTTATCCATCTCAGTCCTGCCGGATGTCATAATTCCGTACAAAAAGGAGGAGTATCCATCCGTTCCAATTTTCGCGTTTCTTCCTATATAGAAGATATCTGTATGGGACCTATGTCTCAGAAGCACCGCCGGCGAGATCGATGAGTTTTATTAAGATTTTAGAAATCCCATCGAAGAAATCGGTTTTCGAAGCGCTTACATTCTGAGGGATTCCTCAGCCCATTCTCGAAAATGAGAAGCCAAACCTGACATGCATGAGAAAAATGAGAGGAAAACGCGGTCATCCGGGTATCGCTCGGGAATGGCACATACTTTGGATCTCTGTCTCTTAGCCTAGATCGATCGGTAAATAGTGGTAATGGAGATACAGCGGATCCCCCGGAAAAGAATCATCCGCCGAGCATTAAGGCTCAGCGGATTTCTGTCGAGTTTCTACCTATATATATTATCGATCTCCGGAATCCGATCCGTCGACCGTCATATAATGGCTTATGGCAACGCGGAGGTCGTAAGCTCAGGAATTTGGTCCGCAACTACAGCTAACGGAAATGAGTGCCGTTATTTAGTCAAAAAAGAGCTTCTTTGAATTGTAACGGAAATGAGAGACGCTATTCCTGATTATAAGCCTCGATTGTGGTCATTCTTCCCAAAATAAGGGCTGCCACTTCCGTTAGAATTCAGAAGAGGCAGATTTGCTCCAAATAAGGTCTCTCATTTCCGTTACATGATAAGAGACCGTCCTACGATCACAGGAACGGTCTCTTAATATAGAAAAATTAGCTTCTGGCAGCAGCCTGGATATCCTTATATGCCCAATGGGCCTGCGGCACATCCGTATACAGAGGCGCTTCGCCGCTTCCGGCCGTTAGACCGATCAGCTTGTTCAGAATGGCGACCGTTTCCGCGCGGCTAAGCGCTTGATTCGGCTTAAAGGAGCCGTCCGCGAAACCTTTCATGAAGCCAGCCGCTTGAGCCTGTCGGATCAAAGCCTCCGCCCAATGGCCCGCCGTATCGGTGAAGCCTGCCGAAGCCGATGCCGGTTCGTTATCGACAGCCGCGTACGGCAGCAGCCTGGACAGAATCGTCGCCATCTCCGCTCGCGTGATCGGCTTGTCCGAACGGAAATTCCCATTCGGCGAGCCGCTCATGATCCCTAGACCGGCCACCAATCGGATCGCATCGCTCGCCCAAGCCGGAACGTCCGTGAAGGAGAACGTCTCGCTTGCCGCTTTTCCGGTAATAATTCGGGATAAAATCGCCGCCATCTCCGCTCGGGTCACGTTCGCGTTCGGCTTAAACAGACCTCCCGCATAGCCGGACATATAAGGAAGGCTTTGCAGCGTCCATTCCGCTTCTTGCGCTTTGCCGATATCCGACCATCCCGCGATGTTGACGATCGCGAACGTGCCGGAAGCAGACGGAAGGAGTTCCGACCCAAGTCCTTGAACAAGCTGTACCGTCCCGTCCTCTAACTCCATGTAAAGGCCAATGTCGTCCGTACCCGTCTGCCCTGTAAGCGGCATCCCGATCGTAAGAGGGATCCCTTTCAGATTCGTAACGATCCGAACCGGTCTTCCGATCAGCGACACTTCGCCATTTCCGGCCTTGTTCCGCACTTCAGCCGAACGTTCCGCCCGCTGCTCAATAGCCGCTTGATCGGAAAGGTCTTGAACGGTAGAGATCTCTATCGTCAGAGGAGCATTCGATCCTGGAACCGATGCAGAAGGGACAAGCACGTTCGCCGCCGGCGTACGAATATCCAGCGCGATTCCTGCCGCCTCCAACCAAGCCGATGCTTGGGAAGATAATTGGAATGCGTAATCGCTTGCTGCCGTCAGCTTATCGGTCAGTTCGATCGTTAAACGTTGCTGTCCTGCTTCTTGCAACCGTTTGGCCGCAAGTTCGATAAAGTTGTCCGTCAGCTCGAGCGAGTCTTTGATGCTGCCGTCGGAGTTTTTCGTTTGTTTAACGAGCAACTGCCCCATTACTCCTTGGCCTAGGGACACCTCCAAGGTATAAGTCGCCGAGCTAGCTGGAATGCTGACGCCCCCACCGCCTCCGCCGGGAGTAACGCTGACGGTCACTTTCTTCGCCTCGAAGGCGTCGAGCGCAGCCTTCAATGCGGCGACTGCGGCAGCCGCTTGCGCTTGCGTTGAGTCGGCTCGATCCTTGACGGTTGCCGCGTCATCGATTGCCGCTTGCAACGCAGCTTTAGCACCGGCTTCGTATTGACCGTTCGCCGTCCCTTCGAGCGCCGCGTCATGCTTCGCTTGCGCGGATTCGATCAAAGTCCGAAGCTCGAAGAAGTCCACGTTCACTTTCTTAGCGTGAAATGCCGTTAATGCTTCTTGAAGGATCGTTACGGCTTCGTCTACTTCCGCTTGTGTCGCTCCCGGATCGTCCAAGAGGGCCGCCGCTTTGTCGATCGAAGCTTGCAACGCGGCTTTAGCGCCTGCAGTGTACTGGCCGTTCGCTTCGCCTTCCACTGCGGCGTCATGTTCCGCTTGGGCTTCATGTGCGGCATTCGTCAGCGCGGTCAGGTCTACGACAACCCGTTTCGATTCGAACAGAGCGACCGCTTGCTCCAGATTCGAAACAGCCGCATTCACTTGCGCTTGCGTCGATTCCCGGCTGTCCAATACAGCCCATGCGGCCAAGATCGCCGTATGCAGTTCTCTCTTCGCTTCCTCCGGGTACTGGCCGTTCCCGGATCCTTCTACAGCTGCATCGAACAAAGATTGCGCTTCTTCAACCGCCGCCTCGAGCGTCGATGTATTCACGACTATTACTCGGGAGTAAAACTCGTCGAGAGCAGCCTCCAGAGCCGACACCGCTTCGTCTACCTTCGCTTGAGTCGCCCCCGTATCGTCCAACACATCTTGGGCAGCGTTGATCGCCGCTTGCAAATCAGCCTTAGCACCGACTGCGTATTGGCCGTTCGCTTCGCCTTCCTCGGCCGCATCGTGTTCGTCTTGTGCTTCACGGATTGCGTTCGTCAGTTGATACTTCTCTACGACGATCTGCTTCGATTCAAAAGCGGCGATGGCTAACCTCAAATCCGTGACAGCCGCATCCACCTGCGCTTGCGTCGAATCCCTGCGATCCAGAACAGCCCATGCGGCCAAGATCGCTGCTCGAAGCTCTTCCTTCGTTCCTTCAGGAAATTGGCCGTTCCCTGTTCCTTCTACCGCTGCATCGAACAAAGATTGCGCTTCTTCAACCTTGTCCTCGAGCGAAGATGTATCCACGAACACCTGCTTGGAATAGAACTCGGCCAACGCAGCCTCCAGAGCCGACACCGCTTCGTCTACCTTCGCTTGAGTTGCTCCTGCGTCGTCCAACACATCTTGAGCAGCGTCGATCGCCTCTTGCAGCGCAGCCTTTGCACCTGTCGCGTATTGGCCGTTCGCTTCGCCTTCTACAGCTGCATCGTGTTCGTCTTGTGCTTCACGGATTGCGTTCGTCAGTTGATTTTTCTCTACGACGATCTGCTTCGATTCAAAAGCGGCGATGGCTAACCGCAAATCCGTGACCGCCGCATCCACTTGCGCTTGGGTCGATTCCCGGCTGTCCAATACAGCCCATGCCGCTAAGATCGCCGCCCGAAGCTCTTCCTTCGTTCCTTCAGGAAATTGTCCGTTCCCGGATCCTTCTACCGCTGCATCGAACAACGATTGCGCTTCTTCAACCGCCTCCTCGAGCGTCGATGTATTCACGACTACTACTCGGGAGTAAAACTCGACCAGCGCAGCTTCCAGAGCCGACAGCGCTTCGTCTACCTCCGCCTGAGTTGCTCCTGCATCATCCAACACATCTTGAGCAGCGTCGATCGCCGCTCGCAAATCAGCCCTAGCACCGACTGCGTACTGGCCATTCGCTTCGCCTTCCTCGGCCGCGTCGTGTTCGTCTTGTGCTTCACGGATTGCGTTCGTCAGCTCTGTCAGATTCACGGCGACCTTTTTTGCTTCGAATGCGGCGATGGCTTCTTCCAATGCGGTTAGAGCAGCATTCACTTCTGCTTGAGTCGCTCCCGTATCGTCCAACACATCTTGAGCAGCGTTGATCGCCGCTTGCAGGTCAGCCTTCGCCCCTGCCGCATATTGGCCGTTCGCCTCGCCTTCGACTGCCGCAGCATATTTCGCTTGCGCGGTACCGATCCATGTTCGCAACTCCGAGAAGTCCACGATTACCCGCTTGGAATAGAACTCGGCCAGCGCGTCCTCCAAATCCGCCAGAGCTTCGTCTACTTCCGCTTGCGTCGAACCCGCATAGTTGAACGCCACTCTCGCCGCGTTGATAACCTCTTGCAGCGCAGCCTTCGCACCTGCCGCGTACTGGCCGTTCGCCTCGCCTTCTACGGCAGCATCGTGTTCGTCTTGCGCTTCATTGATCGCGTTCGTCAGTTGAGTCTTATCTACAACGATCCTTTGCGATTCAAAAGCGGCGATGGCTAATCCTAAATCCGAGGAAGCCGCATCCACCTGCGCTTGCGTCGATTCCCGGCTATCCAGTACCCCCCATGCCGCCAAGATCGCCGTTTGAAGCTCTTCCTTCGCCCCTTCCGGGAAATGCCCGTCCCCGGGTCCTTCTACCGCCGCATCGTACAAAGCTTGGGCTTCATCGATCGCCTCCTCAAGCGAGGACGTATCCACGACCACCATTTTGGAGAAGAACTCTTCCAGCGCTTCCTCCAGCTCCGCAGCCGCCGCGTCCACTTCCTCCTGCGTTGCGCCCCCATCGTCCAAAATCGCTGCCGCCTCGTCGATCGCCGTTTGCAGCGCAGCCTTCGAGTCGGCCGTATATTGACCGTGCGCTTCGCCTTCCTCGGCCGCGTCATGTTCCGCTTGGGCGTCGTTGACAGTATCGGTCAATCTCGACTTGTCGACAGGAGGAGCGGCCGGAATCCCCAGATCCGCAAAAGAATACTCGTCCATGAGCACCGCCGAATGCTCCAAGGAGAAATAAGCGCTTGCCTCGGTCGTCGGGTTAAGAGGCAGCGTCAATTCGTTGCCTCCAGCCGTGTCCGAGAAGGCTAATTCGTACGTATGCCCCTTTTGTAAAGTGACGCCCAAAGGCAGCCCCCAATAAATCCGATAAACGTTAATTTCCGCATCGTTCGTTCCCCACGCTGTTGCCGGAATAAATGCCTCCTCGCTGACGAGATCCCTAAGGACGAAGTCCGTTTTTCTAATAGCGGCCGTATTCACCGTCGGGGGGTTGCCGGGCTCGTTCGGCGGCGTAAACAGAATCTCGGTCGCTCCGCTCGACGAAGGCGTGAACCGCACGATAGGCTCTCCAGCCTTCAGGGTATAGCCCGCCTGCATCCGAAATGGCATGGCCGGCGGCTCCTGAAAGCTGCCGGGCGTCACATTGCTCGCGGAGACGGGATCCGTTATCACGGAATTCCCCGCGGCATCCGCGAAAGAAGATCCCGCATAAGCGACCGTGACCGCATCCTCCTTCGTTACGGCTGTGATCAATTTTATTGAGATCATGTCCGAATTCGAATTCGAGTCCGGTGCCACGTATTCAAGCGGAACCGAAACGTCGTTCACGCGAACGTCGAAGTCCGTCGTCTGCCAGCTCTTGCCGTCAGGCTGTTCCGACAAATCGAAAGTCAAGTATTCCTTGTTAATGACCGCATTCGATAGGCCGGGCGCAATCCTATCCAAGGTGAACCGGATCGTATGAAAATTCGAGTTCTCAGTGATCCCGTCGTAATCGTTGGCGAAAAAGGTGATCTCGTAAGCCCCGTCCTGCTGCAGAGGCTCGTGCTGCCACGGTTCCAAATCCAAGTGGTACCTTCCTCCGGTGTCGATCCGCAGAGTGAGCCATGAATCCGCGTTGCCGTTCCATACCTCGTTCGGATCGGTGCTGAATTGCATATATTTTCCATCATTGACACGGCGCAACAAGTATCCGCCATTATGGAACTCGTCCCCCAGAGGGTCCGACCAAGCAGCTTCCAACCTGGAAAATTGATTCACGTAAGCCCCGTCCGCCGGGGTGGAGCTGACGAAAGTAGCATTGCCCACCGCGGCGCTCGCCCTGCTCGGCCCCGCATATGCCGCTAGCGTCGCCGCCATGACCCAAGCCAATGCGATCAGCAGCGTTCGTCTCCGACGCAGCCTCCTCGCGTATCGATTTTTGCCCATTCCGTTCATCGCTCGACTCTCCTTCGGCATCCTGATTTTCCTATGTCGAAGAATAGCAAGCCCTTCTCTCAAATCTCTCCCAAATCCGCTGCCGCAAAAAAAGAAGAGCACCCGAAATCAGGCGCTCCAACCAATCGATTGTATTTGCACAGGTAAAGCTCATCCTTGATTCAACGCCGCAGCGCGTCGCCGTTCCAGCTCCCGCTCCAAGCTGTCCAGCCCCTTGCCCATGGCCCAATAATGATTCGAGCGGAAAATCGGCTTCATCAGCCAAGACAGGTATTTCAGGACCGGCTTCTCGGCATTCACGTACCAGTCGAAGCGGATTTTCACGTATTCGCCGTCCTGCTCGAAGGACCACGTGCCGCGTCCGGCGAGGTCGCCGGAAGCCTTCAGCGACACCGAACGGGGAGCGTCCTCCGACGTCTTGCAGGAATTCCATCTCAGCTTATAGGGAAGCTTGCCTCTCGTGAGAAGAGCGTAAACTTGGTTGCCCGTTTCCTCGTCGATGCGTTCCTTGCGGATGTTCAGATAGACTTCCGGCCACCACCGCTGGTAGTCGTAAAAGTCCGAACAGATCTCGTAGATCTCCCTTATGCTGCCTTTCACTCGCCATTCCGTCGGCAAATAGTACTCGTTCGTCCTCATTCTCCGTCTCTCTCCCTCTCTCGCTTCATCCTTTGCGCCAACTGCCGTATTTCCTCCGGAGGCTCGATACCGAGCTCGTCCTCCAAAATCCGCTCATAGGATTCGTATTGCCGCCGGAACAGCCCCGTTTCCCCATCCTCCGCATAGAGACGAAGCAGCTCCTTGTGCATCTCCTCGTCCAGCGGCGCTTGTTCCAGGTACGCTCTAAGGAGCTCCTTCGCCGAAGCGGCATCCCCACGCTCCCGGTGCCAATCGGTCAGCATTCGCGCAAGCGTCCTATAGAGAGAGGAGACCTCCGCGGAGGCCCCCGCGCACCAGGCATAATCCTTGCCGCCGAACAAAGCTCCCTTGACGGAACGGAACCGTTCCTCCGCCTCCGAGACGTTCGTTCCGTCCAGCTTGGAGACGCCCGACAGGCAAACCCGAAGCCTGCCCAGATCCGAATCGGAGGGGGGCATCGCGAAGAGATAGCCTTCGTTCGTATGGGTGAGCTCCGCTTTGAGCCCCGCATCCTTGAGCGTTTTCTTAAGCCGGTAGATCGTATTGTGCAGGTTGTGCAGAGAGCGGCTCTCCTCCACGTCCGGCCACAGCAGGTCGGCCAACTGCCACTTGCCCGTCAGTCGGTTCGGGTGGGCCAGCAGGTAGCCGAACAGCTCCTCCGTCTTCCGGGTCGGCCAATTGACGAGGCTGCCTTCCGCCGTTCGCGTCTCGAACGTTCCCAAGCATCGCACGGGCGGTTCCCCGGCCTCGGCGGGCTGGCGCAAGGCGGCATGCAGGCTGCGGTTCCGGACGACCCGGGGCACGACCCTCTCCAGATCCTCCAGCAGCACGGGCTTCACCAAATAATCCGCCGCGTTCACCCGAAAAGCGTCTACCGCATAGCCGGGGTACGCCGTCGTGAACACCACCTGAAGCCCGTCGTCCAGCTCCATAAGCTTATCCGCCAAAGCGAGACCTCCCATCTTGGGCATCTCGACGTCGAGAAAAGCCACATCGGGCTTCAATTCCCCGAAACGGTCCAGCGCCTCGAGCGGATTCGCGAAAGCCCCCGCCACCTCGAACGCCGGATGCCTGCCGATCAGTCTCTCCATGAGCTCCAAGGTCGGAAGCTCGTCTTCAACGATCATCGCGCGTAGCATGTCGTTCCTCCTCTCCCCTGCCTTGCCCTTTATCCGCCCAGCTTAGGCAGGTAGATAACGATCTTCGTTCCCCGCTCGAGCTCGGACTCGATGGCGATGCTCGCCCCGGGCAGCGCGGAGAGCCTCTTGCGAGCGTTCGTCATTCCGATGCCCGCCTTCTCCGGTCGTTCCCCGGAACGAAGCCGGTACAGCAAGTCGTCCGGCATGCCGACTCCGTCGTCGTCGATATCGATCCGGAGATAGCCGTCTCCGTCCGATACCGTCAGCGTGACGGTGCCGATCCCCTCTTTCTCGAAAAGCCCATGCCGGATCGCGTTCTCCACGAACGGTTGAATCGCCAAAGAAGGAACGTAGTAGTCCTCAAGCTCCGGCTCCGCTTGCAGCCGATACACGAGCCGGTCGCCGAACCGGGCTTTCTCGATCTCCACGTACGCCCTAATCAAGTCGAGCTCTTGCCTCAGCGGTACCTGCGGCGTCCGGCCGTCGCGATCGAACACCATCCGCAGGTAGCGGCTGAGCATCGTCAGCAGATAAGCGGCCCGATCCGAATCGGTATAGCAGAAGGAGACGATGCTGCTGATCGCGTTGTAAATAAAATGCGGCTTGATCTGCGCCTGCAGGAAAGCCATCTCGTTCTCGACCGCTTGGTCCATCGAGGTCTTCATGGCGAGCAGCGTGCGAACCCGAGCGGCAAGCGTCTTCTGGTCGAACGGCTTCGCGATGAAGTCGTTGCCTCCCGCGCGGAAGCAGAGCTCGATGTCGTGCAGCGAATCCTTCGCCGTCGCGAACAGGATCGGCAGCTCCAGCACCGAACGCTGCTCCCGGACGGCCCGGCAGAGATCGATGCCGGACATCTCCGGCATCATGACGTCGAGAATAAGCAGGTCGATCCGCGGATCCAGCTCCAGCTTGCGAAGGGCTTCCTTCGCGGAGAACGCCGTCAGCACGTTGTACTCGTCTCCCAGCAGATTAAGCAGGATGCGCACGTTCGACGCCTCGTCGTCGACGACGAGGACCGTGTGCGGGCGGCCTTCGCCGACGGCTTCCAGCTCCGTCGCCCGGCTCCGGCTGCCGTTCTCCGAGGCGGCCGCGACGTACGGCTCCGCGGACATCCAACCGGCAGGCTCCGCGGAAGGAAGCGTGAACGCGATTCGGGTTCCTTGGCCGGGCGCCGACCGGTCCACCCGGATTCGGCCGCCCATCCTCTCCGCCAGCTGCCGGCTTATGTAAAGACCGAGACCCATGCCCGTGTATCCGTCCTGCGGGATTTCCCGGTCCGCTTGCTCGAAATAGCCGAATATAGCTTCGTGGCTCTCCTCCGGAATCCCGACTCCCGTGTCCTCGATCCACAGAGTCGTTTGAGCTCCCGCCGTCGCCGCGCCTGCCGAGATCCGGCCCGATTTCGTATGCTTGATCGCGTTGTGGATCAGGTTATACAGAATCTGCCGCAGCCGGTTCTCGTCCGCCAGCACGAACGTGTCCGGCGGGATCTCGTTCTCCCACCGCACGTCCTTGCCGGCAAGCTCGAACTCCAGCACCTGGAACGCCGTCTGGGCGGCCACCCGGGCATCGAGCGCCATTTCTTGAAGGCGCAGGTCGCCATGCTTCAGCCGGACGACGTCCAGAAGGTCGTTCACGAGCGCCGACAGCTTCGTCGAGGTGTCCTGAATGAGCGACAGCTCGCTCCGCTGCCGTTCCGTCAGCGTGCCGGCTTTCTCTTCCAGCAAGAAGGAGGAGATGTTCTGAATGCCGTGAAGCGGCGTCTTCAGCTCATGCGACGTGTTCGCGAGGAACTCGTCCTTCAGCTTGTCCCTCTTCACGAGCTGCTCGGTCAGCTGCTCGGTCCGGTCCGTCGCGTTCGCCAGCCGCAGGGCGAGCAAGGCGTTCATGAACGCCAGCACCGAGAGGAACGAAATCCGGCGCCCGATCTCCGTCTGCACTAAGCTAAGCGAGTACAGCATTCCGAACAGCAGAATCAGCGCGATCGAGACGAGAACCCCGACAAGCAGCAAGGACTCCTGGCGGAGAAGCCTTCCGTCTCGCTTCGCGAACAACCGAATGGCGCGGCATAAGTAGAAAGCGACAAGGAAGGTGGCGTAATACCAAGGCATATTGCCCAGCAAACGATAGTCCGGATAAGGGAGAAGGACGACCGCCGTCAGATAGACAAGAATAGGCGAAACGCCGATAAGCAGCTGCTTGCGGCTGAGAAGCTTCCCGTCCAGCGTATGGAGAAAACCCCCGAGCAGGACGATATTGAGAAACCCTCCGAGATCGTACAGCTTGGTCAACGTTCCGTAGGACAACCCCGGCAAGAGCTGCAGCGTCAGCTTTTCCCCGCCCGTTGCCATCAGGATCAGCATCGTCAGAAAATAAAGCGAGCTGTACAGATAAGCCCTGTCTTTCGTACGCAGCACGTAAATCGTCATGTGGTATCCGGCGAACAGGAGCAGAATGAACACGCCGGAGAATTCGATCGCGAAGTGAATTCTCTCGATCAGCAGCATGTCCGTCTGGAGCCCGAGCTGCACGTCCTCGAAGCCTCCCCAGAGCATCGGCTCCTCCAGATTGGCCGACTGCAGCACGATGTCGAGGCGTCCGCCCTCCGGCCTGACGAACGTGAGATACGGCTTGTTATCCTTCACGTAATCCCGTCCGTTATCGGCCACGACTCCTTGACCGCCGACGAGATGGCCGTTCACGTACAGCTTGTGCGCCCCGTTTACGTTCGGAAGGCGGATGCCGTAGCCGACGTCCTCTTCCTTCACCTTCACGGTCAGCCGATACGTGCCGTAGGCGGTGCCGCTCGCTTCGTCCGCCGGGCTTCCTCCGTACCAGGCGTTCGGAATGGAGGCATACGGCCCGGACGGAGCCGGAACCCGTCCCGCTTCGAAGTCGGCCGGCTCGTACAGCTTCTTCGGATAGAAGCTCCACTCGCCGTCCAGCAGAACGGTTCTCATCGGGCCGAACGGCCAGCCGCTCAGGTCGACGACTCCCCGCTTGGCCGCCGGGGCCGACTTGTCCGGCACCGTGTATTCGTTGATGGCGGCGAGCAACGCGAACGACAGGATCGGAATCAGCATTATCCCGATCGCCCGGTATCCCCGTCTCCACCACTTTGAACCGCCCGTGATGCCCATCTGCGCAGACCTTTCGCCCATCCTTCTCTACTCGCCCTTCTCCCGGATTGATTCCGCTCCGACAGCTTACCCGAAGCCGCTCCCAAAACTCTCTCAAAAGCATTATGACAAAATCCGAGAATTTCCGCATCAAGGAAAAAGGAATAGCCCCGGATCGGGCGATCCGGGGCATTCGCTTAACGATGAGCAACCCTTCTTAATGAAGAGGAACCTCGTTGCCCGCCGGAAGCAGCGTTCGGACGGGAGAGGTCTCCGCGACGATCCGTCCGTTACGGAACACGAATCGCGGAGCCGCTCTCAAACGGATCATTTCCTGCGCGTCCCGGGCGTCGAACAGCAGGAAGGAAGCCGGCGCTCCCGGCCGGAGATCCCCGTCCTTGCCGCTATATCGCTCTCCCAAGTTCATCGCCGACGCTCCGCCCTCCGTTATCATTCCAAGAAGCGCCGAGAGCTCGGCGCGCCCGCTCATATGGGCGAGATGAGCGGCCATATGGGCCGCATCGAGCGGATTGCCCGTTCCGAGCGGATAGAAAGGGCTCAGAATATCGTCATGGGCCAGGGCGACGTTGACTCCGGCGTCGCGGAATTCCTTGATGCGCGTAATTCCCCTGCCCTTCGGGTAAGCGTCGTAGCGTCCCTGCATCACGCTGTTAATAAGCGGACAAGCCACGATGGAAAGCTCCGCTTCCTTGACGAGAGCCGCGATTTTCCTAAAATACGGTTCGTTATAGTATGCCGCCGCGTTCGCGTGAGCCGCCGCTGCCCTGCCCTTCAGTCCCGTCTCGATCGCAAGAGACGCGCACACCTCCAGGAAACGCGAGGACCCGTCGTCGGTCTCGTCGCAGAACACGTGGACGAACGCCCCGCCGCTCTTAGCCATGTCGAACGCGATTTGCAGCGACCGCGTTCCGTCCTCCCGGGTCCGCTCCAAATGAGGCACCGCGGATACCCCGTCCGCACCCAGCTTCAGCGCCTCCTTCATCCTCTCCGCGTTCGCCGGGCAGGAGACGATTCCGTCTTGGGGGAAAGCGATGACTTGCATATCCAGCTTGTCGCGATATCGCTCCTTAAGCTCCAAAATCGCCTTTAACGCGGTTAGCTTGGGATCGCCGATATCGACCATCGTCCGCAGGTACAGAACGCCGTAGCCGATCAAGAGCCGAAGCGTCCGCTCCGCCCGGTCGAGAACGTCCTCTCTCGTGAGAGCCTGCTTGCGCGAAGCCCAGATTCCGATTCCTTCCGTCAGCGTTCCGCTCTCGTTCCAGACGGGGTTGCCCGCCGTCAGCGCCGTATCCAGATGAACATGCGCCTCGACGAACGGCGCCGTGAGCAGCCTTCCCTCGGCATCGAACGTCCGTGTCGACGCGCTGCCAGGCGGCATTCCGATTCCGGCGATCTTGCCCTCTTTAATGCCGATATCCTTTTTCTCGCCGCTGCCCGCAAGACGAGCATTTTTTACGATCAGATCATACGGAATGGTCATCGCAATCCTCCGCCCGTCATTTGATGCCTTTGGTCGCTTCGGCGAACCGCGCTACCCGAGCGCCGAGCCTTCCTGCCATAACCAACTCCCGCTCGTCCGGACTTCTCGAGCTGTCCGGTCCCGCAAGCGTGGAAGGACCGTACGGCGAACCGCCGATCGCATCGCCCGTCAGGTATTCCGGGTTCTGGGAATAAGGAAGGCCGACATAGATCAATCCGAAATGCAGAAGCGGAACGATCGAGGTCAGTATCGTCGCCTCGTGCCCCGTATGAATCGAGCCCGCGCTCGTCATGACTCCCGTCGGCTTGCCCTCCAGCTCCCCGCTCGCGCATAAGCCTCCCGACATATCGAGGAACGACTTGACCTGCGCGGGCATGGAGCCGAAGTAAGTCGGATAGCCCCACACGATCCCGTCCGCCCACCTTAAGTCGTCCGCCGTCGCTTCGGGGACGTGCTTTTGCTTGGCCAACGCGGCTTCGTACTTCTCCCAGCGCGCCCCGACCCGGAAAGTGCCGGACAGCCCTTCCTCGTCCCGATGGCGTCTTCGGCTCGGATGGTCCAGCAGCGCCGTAATATTGTCGGGGGAGCGGAACTCCGGGATGCGGACGAGCCGGGCTTCGTGCCCTTCGTCGCTCGCCCCCTTCCCCGCCGCTTCCGCCATCCGGAAGATATGACCGTACGCGCTAAAGTACGCGACGAGCAGCTTCGCCATCCCGTTCTTCCCTCCTTGAGTTCGGATGGAGCGAGGGCCGTGCCGATGCTGCGTTAACGACCCTCCTGCGCCCCGTTTCTTAGCTTATTTGGCCGGCAAAAACTCGTTGGTAAACGCCTGATCGATCGGTTCGGCCGACTTAAGGATTCCGATATCGACGAGCTGCTTCTGAAGGCCTTCCCAGATCTCTTTGCTCATGTAGCCGACTCCGTTCGCCTCCGCGTCGCCGCCGTAGATTAGAGGCTCCTGGGCCTGCGCCCCGTATGCCATCGCTTCCAGCTTCAGGTCCGGGTTTTTCTCCTGCATGACCTTGTTGATCTCTTCGGAGTTGTCCTTGTAGTAGTTCCAACCTTTAATGGAAGCTTCGACGTACGCTTTCACGATGTCCGGGTGCTTCTCGAGGTAATCCTCGGTCGTGTACAGAATGTTGCCGTATTGCTTGTAGCCGAGGTCGTAATTCAGGAAATATTCGACGTCGACTCCTTCCTGCTGCATCGTGAACGGCTCGGACGTCACGTAGATTTGGGTGGCGGCTTCGGGATCCGCGACGAAGTTCGCGAGCGAGCCCGTGTACTTCATCTCCTCGACCTTATCGAGCTTGTAGGCTTTCTTCAGATATTCCCAGTAGGCAACGCCGCTGCCGACGTAAACCTTGTGCCCATTCAGCTCGGAGATGTCCTTGTATTTGCCTTTGTGATACATGATGCCTTGGGGATTCTTCTGGAAAATGGCCGCGACCGCAACGAGAGGGATGCCGCTCTCGCGGGCCAGCAGAATCTCGTCCGCTTGCCCCATGCCGAACTCGGCTTTGCCGGAGGCGACGATCTGCGTGGAGGAGATGCCCGGGCCGCCGGACTGGATCGTCATGTCGAGACCCGCTTCCTCGTAGAAGCCTTTGGAGAGCGCCGCGTACTGTCCGCCGTGCTCCGGCTCCGCGAACCAGTTCGTCACCTGCGACACCTTGGTCAGCTTGACCTCCGAAGCGGCCGGGGACGGCGAATCCGAAGGGGATGCCGATGGGGAAGCCGAAGAAGAATTCGATGGGGATTCGCTTGCTGGCGTGCCGGTCGAGGGCGAAGCTCCCTCTTCATTGTCGTTCGAGCCGCATGCGGATAAAGCCATTACGCCCGCCATTAGGAATGCCATTGCTCCGTGCCTGATCTTCTTGCCAGCCGCTCTCTCCACTCTCTCTGCGTTCATGTTTGTTTTCCTCCCTTGTTCGATTTAAATCTCTATGTGTACCCGCTTTGCGCGGATAGGCACCTCACCCGATCGGCTCCATGCCGAGAGGCTGCCCAGCTTGCGCCCACTGCCTATTCAACCTGGAGGCATGGATCCATCTCGACCTGTTGTATACCCATCTCGTCGCGGGAAGCTCTTGGAACAGTTCCTCTCCGGATTGGGTGTCGAAGACGACGAAGCCGGCGGGATGATTCGGCTCGATGCCGTAAGGACGGGTGCCGGTTATTTGCGCGGGAAGCGACGTCAGCATGCGGAGGAGGGTCGGAATGTCTTCCTCCTTCGCCAGATGGGCCGCATAGGCGGTCACCAGCCCGATCTGCAGCAGGTCTCCCCGACCGAAAGGATGGAAGGGGTCTTGGATGTTGTCGGAGGCGGCCGCGATCGGCACCCCGGCCGTCGCCAGTTCTCTCACCCGCGTCACGCCGCGCCTCACGTTGCCCTTGTCGCCGCGGCCTTGAAGGTAGAGATTGACCGGCGGCAAGGTGACCGCTCCGATCCCCGCTTCGGCCATCTTGGCGATCAGCCGGTCCGCCTCTTCCTGCTCCATGGCCGATAAGGAGCAGAGATGGCCGGCCGTCGCCCTGCCCCGATAGCGATGGCGAAGCACGTAATCGCAGATGACGTCGATCGTCTTCATGTTCGGATCGTCGGTCTCGTCGGCGTGCAGGTCGATCGGACGATTGAACTTCGTTGCCAGCCGGAACGCCCAATCGATGTTCTTGGCGGGATCCGGAGTGAGATGAGGCGCCCCTCCGACCCCGTCGATTCCCATGCGCAGCGTCTCCTCCGCGAACTCGGTCAGCGCTTGCTCGTTCGCGGGATCGTAGAAGAACATCGGGAAGTATTGGATGTCCACGAAGGACTTTACCCGCTCGCGAGCCTCCAGCGCCGCTTCTACCGTGCGCATCGCTACGTCCCTCCCCAGATGGAAGGCGACGTCGAGATGGCTGCGCAAGGTCAAGGTGCCATAGGATGCGGCGCTGAGGGCGGCTCGGACGATTCTTTCGCGGATATTCTCCTTGGAGAAGGTCGGAGCGAAGGAGCGGTAGTTCTCGATCGCTTCCGGCAGCGTCCCCGATACGTTTCTCACCTTGGAGACGGTGTAGGCTTTGTCCAGGTGCATGTGGGCGTCGACGAAGCCCGGCAGTACGACTCGTCCTTGAAGATCGAGAAGGGGAGATTCAGCCAGCTCTTGCAGACCGAGCTCGGCTATTGGGACATGGCCCTCCGCGGACACGGCGCTTTCTTGAGGTTCGATTCCGATCCACTCGCCGTTCGCGATTCGCAACGTGTACAGCCTGTCGTCTCCGGATAAAGGCAATCTCGCATTCACGGCCTCGACTTCGACCGAAGCGTTCTTCATGGCTCCACCTTCCTTTTTTGAATGGTTCCTATCCCTCCGACGAATTCATCTCGGATTCGTGCCAGGAACTGAGCATCCACTTGGAGAACGCGTTGACGAGCAGGAAGAAGGCGATGCCCAGCAAAGAAGCCGACAATCCGCAAGCGAACAAATAGGCGGTATGCAGGCGCGAAGCGGCAACCGTAATCGCGTAGCCAAGTCCTCCCTTGCCTCCTCCGATCCCGGCGATGTATTCCCCGACGATGGCCCCGATGACCGCGAGCGTGCAGGAGATCTTCAGACCGGCAACGATGTAGGGCAGAGCGGCGGGCAGGCGAAGGCGGAACATGGTTTGGATCGGAGACGCATTATAAAGATAGAACAGGTTCTTCATGTTGTGGTCGGTGGAGTTGAGGCCGATAAGCGTGTTGGAGAGCATGGGGAAAAATCCGATGAGAAAAGCGATGATGACGATCGCGTTCATCCCGGCGCCGAACCAGATGACGATGATCGGGGCGACGGCGACGATCGGGATGGTTTGCATGATGATCGCGTAAGGATAAACGCTTCTCTCCACCAGCTTGGAGCTGGCGAGAACGATCGCGAGGCCGACTCCGAGAACGATGCTGAGCAGGAACCCCAGCACCGCTTCCGAGATCGTCGTATACACCGACACCCACAGGTTAGAAGCGTTCTCCGTCGCGGCCCTGACGATATCGGACGGCGCGGGCAGCAAATACGGCTTCATGTCCGCCAGCTCGCAGAACAGCTCCCATCCGCCGATGAAGAGGATAAACGCCACGACCGGAGGCAGCGCCCTGCCGACTCGAATTCCCTCCCGTTTTTTCCCGCCCGTGACGACCGGTTTAGCGTTATCCGTTCTGGTAGTCATCCCGGGTCCCGCAGACAGCTCCGATAATGCCTTCTCGCTCATCTCTCATTCCCCCTAGCCGCCGCTTCCCCCACCGGAACGCTTAGCTTGCCCGGATTCAGGAGAGCCCGCGGATCGTTCGCTCGCTTCGCCGCCAGCATCGCCTCGAGCTGTCCTCTTCCCCCCATCTCCAGCGTCCACGTATGCGGGTCGTTGATGCCGACGCCGATGGAGCGGAAGAACGCGATAATTTCATAGAGCCGCTCGTGGGCGGTGTACCGGACGATGGGCAGCGATGCCGGAACGACAACGCCCGCCGAGCGCATGAACTCCAGATGGATCAGCACTTCGTCGCCGAACCTGTCTTTGATTTGCTTGATCTGCGACATGAATTCCGCAGGGTGAAAGCCGGCTTGCAGATAGGTAAGGGTCGGATCCGTCTTGAGCGCCCAGAGAGTGGTGTGATTCCAGGCAAAATCGGACAAGCCGACGGTACGGTGGTATTGGGAAGGGGGAATCGTATAGCCGATTCGACCTCCATGCGCGGCCGCATGTTCGGCCAGCTTCTCTTCGGTGCCGTCCTCCGTCTCGAGAAGGCAGGCGCTCGCCCCTTCCTCGAGGCGTTTGACGATCGGCTTAAAATAAGAAGGAATCGGCCATTCGACCGGAGTGACCAGACGCTTGCGGATGGAATCGTCCATCGCTACCGAATGGGAGAACAGGCAGGCGGATTCGATGTCGTCGAATTGGACGACCGTCTGACGCCATTCGACCTTGGGAGAGACCGGAATCGTCAGTTCCGTCAGAACCCCGTTCGTGCCGTAATTATGAATATAAGCAAGGAGCTCGGAACCGCTGACGACAAGCCGCTTGGGCTTCTCTTCCATTGTAAGAACGACCGCTTCCAGCACGTTGCCGTCCCACAGGTTGCCCCACGTGATGGAGCCGATTCCGCCCGATCCGCCGCAGACGAAGCCGCCGACCGTCGCTTTCATGTAAGTACTCGGATAGATACGCAGCTCCTTGCCTTCTTCCCGGAGCCGCTTCTCCAGAGCGCCGAGCCGAACTCCCGCTTGCACTTTCGCGTATCCGTCCGTTACCTCCAGCACGGCGTCCAGTCGGCTCATATCGAGCACGATTCCTCCTTCCAGCGGAACCGCCTGGCCGTAATTGCCCGTGCCCGCCCCGCGTGTCGTCACCGGAATGCTATTCCTGTAAGCGAAGGCGAGCACCTCGGCTACTTGCTCTTCCGATTCCGGGACGACGATTCCGTCGGCTCGTTTGTCCCTAAGCAGCGGTTCCAGCACGGGGGAATACCAGTAATAATCCTTGGACAGCTTCTCCCTCTGCTCGTCGCCGAGAAGCAGTCCCTCTTCGCCGACGACATCCGCCAGTTCTTTCTGCCAAGCTGCATTCATAGGCCCATCTCCTCCACTCTTCTCTCTGATTTCGTTTGGGTCGTCAATGCTTAAGGGCATCCGATACGGAACGAACGATCTGTCCGAACTCGGGGGTGGTGCGGAACGATTCATCGCGGGGAAAAGGAACGGGAACGTCGATCATGGCGGCGACCTTGCCGGGTCTGGGCGTCATCACGACAATGCGGGTGGAGAGGAAGACGGCTTCGAAAACATTATGAGTGACAAACAGCACCGTCATCTCTTTGTTGCGGTTCCAGATGTCGAGAAGCTCGAGCTGCAGCGTCTGTCTCGTGATCTCGTCCAGGGCTCCGAACGGTTCATCCATCAGCAGCAGCTTAGGTCTGGATACGAGAGCCCGGGCGATCGAGGCCCGCATCTTCATGCCCCCGGACAGCTGTCTCGGCATCGCTTTCGCATAATCCTTCAAGCCTACAAGCTCCAGCGCGCGTTCGGCCTCTTCCTTGCGCTCTCGGCGGGACACTCCTCGAATAGCCAGAGGCAGCGCCACGTTGTCGATAACCGAGCTCCAGGGCAGAAGCGTATGATCCTGGAAAACGAACGCGGTATCGCTCTGCTTGCGGGCTTGCTTGGGAGAGGTGCCCATGACCTCCAAGCTTCCTCCCGTCGGGCCGGATAATCCGGTTATCATCTTGAAGATCGTCGACTTGCCGCAACCCGACGGTCCGACGAAGCAGAGGAACTCCCCTTCGCGGATCGAGAGATTCACGTCCTGCACGGCGACGGTCCCGTTCGGGTACACCTTGGACAAGCGCTCCATGCGAACCCATTCTTTGGTGCTTGCCGTTGCTTCCATGGATGTTCGTACCTCCTTTGGTCTTATTCCTTAAGCGACTCCATCCGAAACGAGGCGATATAGAGAAGGGCTTCCGCCAGAAGAGGGCCGGCTTTCTTCAGCATCGCCTCGCCCCTCTCCGGCGCGGCTTTCGTCGCGTCGCCCGCGATTCCGCTCTCGGAGATATCGTCGGTGACCCAAGCGAACGACTTGGACCGGAAGGAGAAGAAGGGAGCCTGCGGGAACCTCGGCATCTCGCGAACCGCAAGCTCCGGGCGAACCCATTCCGGGCAAATCGCCATCACGAGAGAGGTCTCGACGTCGCCGGCGTGAATGCCGCTCGCTTTCTCCGCGTCGTCCGTGAACGATTCGCTGTAGCCGACCGCTCCGGGATCGAGGCGGTAAACCTGAAGTCCGGTCGAGATGCGAATCTCCCTGGCCATCATGCCGAGAAGATCGGCGTTGCCTCCGTGGGTGTTGAAGAGAAGGAGCTTCTTGAAGCCGCTGCGCGCAAGCGAAGCCGAGATGTCTTGCAGAACCATCATGAGAGTTTGGGCGGATAAAGTGAGGGTGCCGGGGAATTCGAGATGCTCGGTGCTCTTGCCGTAGGCAAGGGAGGGCAGCAGCCAGATCGGAGCGTCGTCGGGCAGATGCTCGAACGCTTCCGCCATCAAAGCCTCGCCGATGAGAGTGTCGGTATAGACCGGCATGTGGGGTCCGTGCTGCTCGATCGCTCCGACGGGAAGAACGATCAAGACATCTTCTTTCGGCAGAGCCTCGATTTCCTTCGTGGTCAGGCTCGGGAGAAAACGACGGTTGTATGCGTTGCCCGAATATCGGAATCCCATGCGCTCACCTCGTTCGATTGAATTTTATGTCATTATTCATAACATAATAAACGGAAAACGGTGCTAAAAGGGACGAACACGCTCGTAAATGCTCAACTTTTCAAAATTTTCAGTTAACTATTTTCACACAATAATAACATTCTTGTCACATTTATATCACACAAACGAAACTTTGAAAAGACATTTTTCACACGAAATGAACATATCCACCCATTTTTTTGCTGACAACGATGTCCGGCTAACGATATAATGTCTACCATAACGTGAACGGGAATTATCGGAACAGCCGAATCAAGGAGGACTTCTCGCATGCTCATGGGTACGCGTCAGCACGAAATCCTGAAGCTGCTGGAGCTCAACCAGCAGATGACGATAGGGGAATTGGCGGAGAAATTCAACGTCTCGCAGATGACGATTCGCAGGGATCTCGATCAATTGCAATCCGAGGGGAAAATCCAGAGGTCTCATGGCGGAGCCGTCAAGGTGAAGAGATTCATGGGATCCAATTACGATCAGCGGGCCAGCGAGAATAAAGCGGAGAAGCTCGCCATCGCCAAGGAAGCGGCCAAGCATATCCAGGACGGCATGAGCATCATTCTCGATGCGGGCACGACCGTCGCGGCGATGGTCGACGAGCTGGAGAAGTTCAAGGGGCTGAAGATCATCACGCGCGATCTGCACACGGCGCTGCTTCTCTCGAACGAAGAGCGCTTCGGCAGCTTCGACGTGTATTGCACGGGAGGCCGGCTGAGCAAGTGGGCGTACAGCTTGGACGGAATTTATGCGGAGAAGATGCTAAGCTCGCTAACCGTAGACGTCACTTTCCTCACGTGCGAAGCCGTGTCCCATGCCAAAGGAGCGATGGCCTGGTCCCCCGTGCTGGTGGGCGCAAGGCAAACCGCCATGAACGCGGCCGGAGTCAATATTCTCTTGGCCGACTCGACTAAATTCAGCTACAACTCCCTGGCGATCTTCGCCAGCCTCGACTCCTTCGACGAGATCATTACCGACGACGGCTTGGACGAGGACGAGCTGGAGGTGTACCGGACGGCGGGGTATTCGGTTCGGGCGGTACCGGCGGAGTCGTAACCCAACATGCCATAAAACGGAAAGAGGGCGGCTGACTGCCGCCCTCTTCTCGTCTTCTCTTGTATTATCCGCCGAACGGGTACGTCCAGAACCGCTCGGTGCCGAACCTCTCTTGAAGCTCCTTGGACTTATGCGAATTCGCGCCGTCGAGTCCCGGAACCTGGAATTGCGTGCGATGCGACAGAATGGAGGCGATCTTCGGCTTCAGGAAGTCCTTCACGTCCTCGAACACGTCGGGGTTGCCGATCGAGCTCTCGAGATCCCTCGCGAATGCCATGCAGAGCACGGGCGGCCGCTCCCCCTTCGGCATTCTTTCGACGACCCGGACAACCGCCGCCCCGGTCGCGTCGTGATCCGGATGAACCGCGTAATCGGGGTAGAAGGTGTAGATGACATCGGGCTTTACTTCGCGAATAAGGTCCTCGATGGCTCCGTCCAGCAGCTCGCGATCCTCGAACTCGATCGTTTTGTCATGGAAGCCCATGAGCCTTAAATCCTGGATGCCGATCGCCCGGCACGATTCCTCCAGTTCCTTCTTGCGAACGGAAGGCAGAGCGACCCGGCTGTTGTAAGGAGCGGAGCCCATGTTGCGCCCCATTTGGCCGAGCGTCAGACAGCCGTAGGTCACCTTGGCGCCTTGACTGATATATTTAGCCAGAGTCCCGGACAGGCCGAAGCACTCGTCGTCCGGATGCGGCAGTATGACTAGGATGGATTGGTACATGCGAATCTCTCCTCTCTTAGAAAGGCTCCCGGCTGAGCTGCAAGGCGACGACCAGCTTGCCCGTGCCGTCATGGCCCGACATCAGAAGCCGGTCTTCTTCCGCCGCGTCGTAATGGGTCAAGCCTTCCGTGTAAATCCAACCCTTCCCCATTTTTAACCCGACCCGATAAGGGCCGATTCCGGAGATCGAGCCGAGCGAGAACCGGATGACGGCATTGCTGATGAAGTTCGCCGCCGGATGCTTCGTCGTATCGTGATGGGACGTATAGGCTCCCGTCGTCATTTCCATATGAACATAAATATCCTGATCGATGAATTCATGGATTCTGCGCTGGACGTCAGCTGTGTCTATGGGCTGCATTCGAGCCTTCCCTCCTAATGAAAAGTAAATAACGTAGGAATCGTTTCTTGCTAGTATATCATTCTTGCGGCCAAGCGGCTAACGGCAAAAAGGAGGCATCGGCTGCCCCCTTCTCGTTCGGCCTATTCGATTTACGGATTGCCCGTGCGATTACCCGTTTTCTCGACCGTCTTCTTGCTTTTTTTCGCCGCCTTCTCCAGGTTCTCCCGGGCTCTGAACTTCACGATCCGGGTAATCAGTTCATACGGAATCGGCTGGCCTAACGGGAACTGAACCGATCCTTTGGCTCCCTTATACGCCGACAGCTCTTGCTGGAACGCCGCCACGCCGCTCGCTCCGGGATAGAAGCCGATATGATTCTTGAACGCGGCGAAATGCACCAAATTGCCGTGCAGGTCGAACGTCGGCAGCTGGTAGCTGATTTTCTCCTTCGCTTCCGGCGCCGCCTCCCGGATCGTCCGTCTCACCTTCTGCAGCAGCTCTTGAATCTCGGGGGCAAAACCAGCGATGTATTCGTCTACCGAAGCGAACCCGATTGGGGACCCTTCCATCTCCGCATCCCTCCCGTTCTCTCTCTCTGCCAGTATACCGATTTTTGTCGCTCCCCGATACTTCTCGGTTACTTAACCGCTCCTGCCGTGATTCCGCTGGCTATTTTCCTCTGGAAAATAATATAGACGATAAGCACCGGAACGATGGTCATAAGAAGCGCGGCGAACAGCGGTCCCCATTCCGTACGGTACTGCATCTCCGCCTGCATGACCCCGATCTCGACGGGCAGCGTGTATTGCGCCGGATCGTTGATCAGAATGGTGCCGACGATGTATTCGTTCCAGATGTTCAGGACGTTAACGATGCCGACGGTGATCAGACCCGGTTGCGACAGCGGCAGCATCACGCGGAAGAACGTTCCGTAATACGACGCGCCGTCCATAATCGAAGCCTCCTCCAGCTCCTTCGGCAGCGACTTGAAGAAGCCGACCAGCACGAACACGCCGAAGGCGATGACGCTGGACGCATAAACGAAGATCAGGCCGATCTTGGTATTGATCAGATTCATCGAGTTCATCAGGAAAAAAAGCGGGATTAGAGCCAGGATGAACGGTACCATCATCGACGAGATATAAAGCAGATAAAGCACATTGCTGCCTTTGAACTTGTACCGGGCCAGCACGTACGCGGTCGAAGCGGACAGCAGCAGCCCGAGCAGCGTAGAGCCGCCGGTCACGACGATCGAGTTGAGGAAATAAGAGTCGAAGTGGTATTTGTCCCATACGTAAGAGAAATTCGACCATAGCAGCGGGAAGTCCGGCAGAGCCCAAGGCGCGCGGAAAAAGAACTGCTCGTTGTCCTTCAAAGCGTCGAGCAGCGTCCACAGCAGCGGGTACAGCACCGAGACGCTCCATAAGAGAAGAATCGCGTAAAAGATGAATTTGACGACCGGGTTTTTGATTCCGAAGTTCATTCCGTTGTCCCCCTTTGACATCCGCTAGCTCAGTTCGACGGCTTCATGACGGAGCAGCCGCTGCATGACGACCGTCGTGACCAGAGACAGAACGAGAATGAGCACCCCGATGGACGCCGCGAAGCCGAAGTGGTATTGCCGGAACGCCATCTGATACAAGTACGAGCCCATGACCTGCGTGGAGTTGTCCGGCCCGCCTTCGGTCATGATCCAGACGATGACGAACGAGCCGTTCAGCGTCGTCATCATGATGTTGATGATGGACACCTTCATCTGCTCCCAGATAAGAGGGACGGTAATGCTCCGGAACTGCGTCCACTGGCCCGCGCCTTCCAGCTCGGCCGCCTCGTAGTAGGACTCCGGTATATTCTGAATCGCCGCGATCAACAGAATCATATAGAAGCCGATTCCCGCCCAGATGGCCGGGGGAAGCAGCATCCAGATCGTATGCGAGGTGAATCCGAGCCAGGTGATGGTCACTTTCTCCTCCGTGAACAGAGACAGGAACGCGTTCAGGAAGCCGATCTGAGGGTTGTAGATAAAGTTCCACAGGACGCCGATAACGACGACCGAGATCACGTTCGGGATAAAGAAGATCGAGCGGAAGAAGCCCGCCAGCTTAAAGTTAAAGCGAGTAAGCGCGACGGCGAAGAACGTGGCCAGAATCATGATGCCGACAATCTTGCCCGCGACAAGGAAGTAGTCGTTGCCGACGGCCCTGAGAACGATCGGGTCGTTCCACATCTCCTTGAAGTTGTCGATTCCGATAAATTCCTTGGTATCCGACATGCCCGACCAATCGAAGAACGAATAGTAGAGCGCCTGGATGACCGGATAAATGGTGAAAACGCAGAAAAAGACGAGCGTGGGAACGATGAACGCGGCGATGAACAGATAACGCTGCCGCTTTTCCGATACCGACCTCATGCGACCCTCCCCTTTCTATTAAGTAAATTCGCGGAGGGGACCCCGGGCTCTTGCCCCGAGATCCTCCTCCGCTTGGCGAAATGGCGAATCGGTAGGGAAAAGGGTTACTTCACCTTGGCCACGACGTCGGTGACGCGCTTGACCCACTCCTCCGGAGTGATCTTGCCGATCGTCAAGGCGTCGGTCGCGTTCTGCATCTCGGTATCGACGTCCGCGTTGAACGTAATCGTCGGGATGACGACCGTGTTCGGATCCGTGAGGAACCTTGCGGCGTCCTTAACGAAGTTAGGCGCGTTGGAGCTGCTGATGTCTCCCTTGATGTTGGAAGGAGCGCCGCTCAGCTCGGCCCATTGCGAAGCTTGTGCCTTGGAGAAGATGAACTGCAGGAACGCCTTGGCCGCTTCCTTGTTTTTGCCGTTCTTCGCGACGGCGACTGTTGCGGTCGAGGTGTTCGCGACGACCTTGCCGCCAGGCTTCTGCGTGATCGACGGAATGAAGCCGAAGTCGAAGCCTTCCGGCACGTCCTTCGCCATCTCGTTCGGCAGCCAGAGGCCGTTGGAGATAAACGCGTCCTTATGCTGAAGGAACATCATTTGCGAGTCGGTATGGTTGATTTGGATGGAGGCCTTGTCGATAAGGCCCTTGTCGCGCATCTCGACGATTTGGTTCAGAGCCGCGAGGACGGCCGGGCTTTGGTATGCTTCGACCTTGTTGGCCGCCATGTCCTGAAGGATGGTGAAGTCGTCGTTATTGTTCGAGACGATAGCCGGGTACAGGATCGAGCCGTTGATGTAATACGGGTATTTGCCGGTATGGATGTACGGCGTGATGCCGTCGGCCTTGATCTTCTCGCTTACGTCGAGAAACGATTGGAAGTCGGTCGGCTCCGCATAGCCCTTCTCCTTGAAGAGAGCCTTGTCCCAGAACACGCCCCACGAATTCAGGACGAGCGGGATGTTGTAGATCTTGCCGTCATACTGCTGCGGCTGTTGAGCCAGGATGTCGAGAATCTTGTCGCCGTCGACGTTCTTGGCGTCTTTCAGCCAGTCGGTCAGGTCTTCGAGCTGGCCGTCCTCGACCATCTGGCGGTCGTTCAGGTTCGGGCCGTCGATGTAGACGAAGTCCGGCGGGTTGCCCCCGATCCAGCGCGGCTTGTTCTGCTCGTTGATCTTCGGGCCGCCGCTCTCCTTGACGTTCAGGTCCGGGTTCGCCGCCGCGAAGTCGGCGATCACCTTCTTCCACCACTTGTCGCCGTAGCCGCCGACGAAGTACTGGATCTCGAAGTCGCCGGTGAGCTTGACCGCCGACTCGCTCGGGCTCGGGCTTGCGGATTCGCCGGCCGGAGCGCTCGCGGATGCGGACGGGCTGGCCGAGCTCGCGCCAGGAGATTCGGACGCGCCTTCGTTATTGTCGTTCGAGCCGCAGCCTGCCAGCGGAACGATGGTCATCGCGGCCGCCAAGCCGAGCGCAGCCATCTTCTTGTTAAACGCCATAATGCAAAACCCTCCCCGTTTTATGCTGGTTCACGCCGTTGTCCGGCGCCTGTAACCATCATAGTGGGGAGGGCTTCGCGTCTCTATCGAATATCTTCCAAACAATCTTTAGTATTCTCTTATGTTGCACGGTTTTTCCGTGCATCTCCTTCGGATTCGGCCCCATGCGAGCGCCGTTGCACGGTTTTTCCGTGCATCTCCTTCGGATTCGGCCTCATGCGGGCGCCGTTGCACGGTTTTTCCGTGCATCTCCTTCGGATTCGGCCTCATGCGGGCGCCGTTGCACGGAAAAACCGTGCATCTCCCTCGGATTCGGCCCCATTCGGGCGCCGTTGCACGGTTTTTCCGTGCATCTCCCTCGGATTCGGCCCCATTCGGGCGCCGTTGCACGGTTTTTCCGTGCATCTCGCCTTCAAACACCCTCCGGAGACCACCGTTAGTCGATTTTTTCGACTATCTCACCCGCTTACACCCTCCGGAGACCGCCGTTAGTCGATTTTTTCGACTATCTCACCCGCTCGCTCCCTCCGGAGACCGCCGTTAGTCGATTTTTTCGACTATCTCGCCTGCTCACACCCTCCGGAGCCCGCCGTTAGTCGATTTTTTCGACTATCTCACCTGCTCGCACCCTCCGGAGCCCGACGTTAGTCGATTTTTTCGACTATCTCACCCGCTCACACCTTCCGGAGCCCGCCGTTAGTCGATTTTTTCGACTATCTCACCCGCTCACACCCTCCCGGCAGCCATCCTAGATATCCGCGCGCAGTTGCCCGAAGTCCGCTGCCTACCGCCCGCTCCGGGTCTCCGCGAATTTCTGCAGCTGATCGAGCGCTTCCCGAGGGGACAGGTTGTCGTAGAGAACGGCGTCGCCCATCTTGCGGCTCGTGTCCATGACGGCTTGCCAGGCCGGCTCCTGGATCGGGTAGAACTTCGCGGTACCGAGCTCCTCCAGGTACCTCCTCATCGTCGGGTCGGACCGGGACAGCTTGCCGCCGACGGTGGACGTGACCGGAATGAACCCTTCCCGCGTCACCATGTCCTCGTAGTTCTTGTCTTCGTAAAGGAAGTCCAAGAACTTCGACAGCGCCGCCCTGTCCGTGTGGTCGGTCTGGAACGAGACGAGCACGTCCTGCACGCCGAAGGAGATCGGCTGGGTGCCGTCCCTTACCGGGATCGGGCCGCTTCCCCACGCGAGGCCTGGCGACTCTCGAGGGACGACGGAGGCGAAATAGTTGCCCGAGATCATCATGCCGAGCTTGCCGTCGCCCATGATCCGCTGCTTCTCGTCGCGGGTCGTGACGGTCGGCTCCGAGTCGGTCAGCCCTTGATCGTACAGCTCCTTCAGATAAGTCAGTCCCCGCACGTTCTCCGGCGAGTTGATGGTCCACTTGCCGTTCTTGATCCAACCGCCTCCGGAGCCGAAGAAGAAATACGACAAGTACGCCTGAATCTCGTCGTCGGTGAGGTCGACGCCGAAGCCGTGCGCCGTGCTCGTCTCCTTGATTCGGCGCGCGTCCTCCATGAGTTCGCTCCACGTCTTCGGCGGCTCTTCAATCCCCGCCCCTTCGAACAAAGCTTCGTTATAATACAAGTTCCGAATCGAAGACACGTACGGAAGAGCGTACTGCTTGTCTCCGATCCGGTCCATCTGCATGAGATTCGGATACAGCTTGCCTTTGAGCTCCGGGGAGATGATCCCGTTCAGATCGTTCAGCTTCCCAGCCTTGGCGAAGTGGGCGTATACGTTCGTGATGAGCAGGTCGGGCGGCTGGTTCTTGCTCAGCATCGAGGTGTAAATGCCGTCCAGCACGTTCCAATTCGCGACCTGAAGATCGACGATAATCTCCGGATTCCTCATCTCGAACTCCCGGACGAGCTTCTCCAGGAACGGCTTGCTCTCGGTGCTGTATTCCGCGGCGACGAAGCGGATGACCGTTTGTTTCTCCTCCTCGGGGACGATCGGCTCCGCCTCGTCGTTCGAGCACGCCCCGACCAGCGTCGCCGCCGACAACATCACCCCTAGCCACAACGCGCAACCGGCGCTTCGCTTCATTCCCGTCCCTCCTAAGTCCCAAGTAAACTAAACCATAACCAGCCGGCATCGCAGAGGAGCAAATCCCGCGCGAACCCAGGGCCGCCGCCTCACCTAAACGGGAACAGCAGCTTCTGATTCTCCGGAGAGTACATGTTGTCCCTCGTCACGACGATGGAATCGATGTACGTCAGCCTGGAAACTTCCCTCCCGTCGATCAGCTTCAGCGCGGCTCGCACCCCGAGATATCCCATGTTAAAAGGCCGCTGGACGATCATCGCGCCCAGGCTGCCTTCCTCCAGCAGCTTGATCTCGTAGAGCGAGCTGTCGAAGGCGATCAGCTTCACCGAATTTCGCTTGCCCGTCTCCTCCAACGCCTTGGCGGCCCCAAGCGCCGCGGATTCGTTCAGAGCGATGATCGCATTCACCCCGGGCTCGTTCGATACCAATCGCTCCGCCGCCGCATATGCCTTATCCTCCGAATTCTCGCCGTAGAACGTTCCCGCGTAGCTATCCCCATACGGCTCGATAGCCTCGCGAATGCCCTTCACTCTCTCGGCCGACACGCCGGAGGATGCGAAGTCGCTCAGAACCGCCACGCGCGGAGCATCGGCAGCCTCCTTAACGGCGACCCCTCCCGCCTGACGGCCCGCTTCCGTATGGTCGCTGGACACCGTTACCGCATCGAAATCCAGCTGCATCGGAGTGTCCATCACGACCAGCTTGATGCCCGCTTCGCGAATGCGGTCCAGCATCGCCGCCACGCCGGCATCCTCGATCGGCGCCACGACAAGCGCCTCCGGCCGCCGTATCAAGACATCCTCCAGTAGCCGGACCTGGGTCGCCGCGTCCGTATCCTGCAGCGAGCCCATGATCTCGAGCCGAACGCCGCTCCCCTTCGCCGCGGCTTCCGCGCCGTCCCGGACCGTCTGCCAGAAATCCGACCGGACGTTGCTCGACTTCAGCATGACCGCGATCGCGCGGTCGTTCGAAGTTCCGACCCGGTACAATTGAAAGTAGAACGCGGTGAACAGAACGGCCACAACGAGCAGCACCCCCAGCCCAACCGTAAACCTCTGCACTCGCATTAGCCCGCCCCTCCTTCGATCGTTCTCCTAGAAGAAGGCGACCGGATTCGCCGCTCTCCGCCTTTTGCTCCGCATCAGTCCGCCTCTCATTCGGTCGCTCTCCTAGAGGCGAAGTTGCTCGATCCGCCGCTCTCCACCTTCTGCACCCGCATTAGCCCGCCTCTCCTTCGGTCGCTCTCCTAGAAACGAAGTTGCTCGATCCGCCGCTCTCCGCCTTTTGCCCCGTTTCAACTCGCGCTCCCTTCACTCGCATCAGCTCGCACTCCCTTCGGCTCTCTGCCCCGCATCGTCCGGCTCCCCCGTTCCCTTGGTCTTCGGGATCCGGATCGTCACGACGGTGCCTTCCGCAAGCTCGCTGCGGATCGCGATGCCGTAGGATCGCCCGAAGTATAGCTGGATTCTCTCGTTCACGTTGCGGATGCCGATGCCCCCGCTTCGCCGCTCGCCATCCGGCGCGTGCCAGATCTTCTCGAGCTGCTCCTCGGTCATGCCGAGCCCGTCGTCCTCCACTTCGAAAACGATCCCCTCTCCCGTCTCCATCCCGCGAACGACGATCGTCCCGATGCCCGGCTTGTTCCGGATCCCGTGATAGATCGCGTTCTCGACGAACGGCTGGAGCAGGATCTTGAGCGTCCCGTACTCCAGGATCGAGTCGGGAATCTCGAGCCGGTAGTCCAGCTTGCTGCTGTACCTCATTTTCTGAATCAGAAGGTAATTGGTAATATGCTCGACCTCGATCCGGACCGGGACGAGCTCCTGCTCCTTCGTAATGCTCGCCCGGAACAGCTTGGCCAAAGCGGAGGTCATCAGAACGACTTCCTCGTGCTGCTTCGTCTCCGCCATCCAGACGATGGAATCCAGCGTATTGTAGAGAAAATGGGGATTGATTTGCGCCTGCAGCAGCTGCAGCTCGCTTTTCCGCTTGTTCTCGTGCGTGACGACGATCTCTTGCATCAGGTTCTTGATTTGCCCGACCATCATGTTGAACGTTCGCGCCAGCTGGCCGATCTCGTTCATCTGCGCAACCTCTGCCTGAACGTCGAAGTTGCCCTTCTCCACCTTCCGCATGTTCCGCTGAAGGTTCCGGATCGGACGGGATAGGCGATGGGACAGCAGCACGGAGATGACGAGAGAGACGGCCACTCCCCCGAGCGTAATGAGCAGGAAGTTGATCAGCGTGCTCCGGTACCCGATCAGGTCCCCCGCGTAGGCGACCCCGACGATTTTCCACCCGAAGCTCGTGTCCTGAACCGAATAGAACCGCTTGCCCTCGTCATCCTCCACCTTGAACGCGGTTCCGCTTGGCGCGGAGCCGACCTCGGCGATTTTCTCGGAACGAAGGCCGCTGTAAATGAGCTGCTGCTGCGGATGGTAGACGATGTTGCCGCTCCGGTCGACGATGAAGACGTAGCCTTTTTTGCCAAGGTTGATTTGACTGAGCAAGTCGTTAATGACGCTTAAATTCAAATCCACGAGGAAAATCCCGTCCGCCGTCAGCCCGTCCGAGTTCTTCAGCTCCCGGCTTAGCGAGACGACCCAGCGGTATTCGTCCTGCAGGATGTTCTGAACGTGGGGCGCGGAGATGACCGACTTGCCGCTTGCCCTCCGGGCATCCTTGTACCAGGCTTGCTCCTCCGCCTTCGCGTTCGGATTCAGGGTCGTGATCCTCCGATCGGATACAAACCTGCCGTTGTAGCCGAACACCATGATGGAAGCGATGTCCTTGCGGGTATAGAGAATGGCTTGGAACAGGTCGGAGATCCGCTTCTCGTAGGGCCGGCGCTCTTCGTTCCCGTTCCCGACGAAGCTGTTGCCGGAGATGTAGTACTTGACGTCCTTATTCGTCATCGCGAGCAGCGAGATGTTCTCCATGTTGTCGACGTAGGACTGGATGTTGGTGTTCACCTGGTTGATGACTTCCCGGATGTAGCCCTTCGAATTCCTCTCGACGGCGCTGACGGAGAGCCGGTAGGCGATCAAGCTCGTCGCCGCGACCGTCAGCAGGATCAGCACGGAGAACGCGAAAGCGATGCTCGATTGGATGCTCTTCAGGGGGAAAATCGGAAAAAACGCCCGGCGATCTCGGAACCGTTCCAGCATGTCAGCGCGCGCTCTCCTTTGCCTGCTTCTCCCGGTAATCCCGAGGAGACGAGCCCGTATGCTTCTTGAACAGGATGCTGAAGTAATTCGGATCCGCATATCCGACCCGAGCGGCAATCTCGTAGAACTTGAGGGAGGTTGTCAGGAGCAGCTCCTTCGCTTTCTCCAGCCGGACGCGGGTCAAGTATTCGATGAAGGTCTCTCCGGTCGTTTGTTTGAAAAAAAGGCTGAAATAGCTCGCACTCATCAGCGTGTGCCGGCACAGGTCTTGCAGCGACAGCTTCTCCTCGGCATAGTGCTCTTCGATATAGTCGGTCGCCTTGGCGATCTGAACCTTCGAGACGAGATTGCGGTTGGCTTGGGCGGACGCCGCGAGCTCGCTCGCGATTCCCTTCAGCCAGTCGCCGATCTCGTCCAGCGTCTTGAAGCGAGATACCTCGGTCAGCCATAGCTGCCGCCTCTTCAGCTCCTCCGCATCATGCCCTCCGAGTTCTTGCATGGCGTTCATGAGGGCGAGCGCGATTTTCTGCACATGGAGGACGAGCGCCTCCGTCGGCAGCCGCGAGCGCTTGAATTCTTCTATCAGACGCTCGATCTGCCGGTTCGCTTCCTCCGCCGCCCCCGTCTTCACGGAGCTCGACAGCTTGCGATCCCAATCGGCGTGAAGCGCGATCGGCGGACTCGCGACTTGGCTTCCTTCCAGATCGTTGATGCTCAGAATCCGGTTTTTGCCGAGCTGGAAGCGATAGTCGAGCGCGGACTGGGCGCTCTTGTAGGAGGAGGGAAGCCGCTCCGGCGAGGAGCAGGCCCTTCCGATGCCGATCGTCACCGTGAACCGCAAATATTTCTCGACATGGTGCCTCGCTTCCTCCGCCATGCCGTACGCCCGAACGTAAAGCTCGTCCTCTTCCTCCGCTCCGTGGAGGACGACGACGAGACGCTCCTCGCGGGTGCGAAACAAGAGAGCGTCCGATCGCCCCCGCGCCACCTCTTCGAAAATATTAAAAGCGGCGAAACGAAAAAACTCCGCATCGTGGACGTCGTCCATCCACTCCTCGCGCTCGCCGAAGTCATCGATGTCCGCCAGCATCACAAGGAAAGGCGGGGTCAGAGCGGACAGGCCGAAAAAGGAAAAGCGATCCTCGATCTCCGGCCGTCCAAGCCCAAGAACGACGAGCCGCTCCAGGAATCTCTCCCTTAGAAGCGGCAAGCTCTGATGGAGCTGATGGCGCAATCGTCCGAGATCCTCGCGTCGTCTCGTCTCTTCGTCCATCTCGAGACGGACCTTATCGAGCAGCTCCCTCATCTCCCTGGCTGTGATCGGCTTCAGGATGAAGTCCGTCACCTTGAGCCGGATCGCTTGCTGGGCGTATTCGAACTGATCGTACCCGGTCAGGATGATCATTTTCATATACGGATAGTTGGTCGATACAAGCCTTGCCAGCTCCAGTCCGTCCATGAAGGGCATGCTGATGTCGGATATGATGAGGTCCGGCTTGGAGGCCTCGATCGCTTCCCAAGCGTCCCGCCCGTTCTCGTAGTCCCCGATCAGCTCGAAGCCGTGCCCGTTCCACGGAATCGTCCGGCGAAGTCCTTCCCTGACCACCGATTCGTCGTCCACGATAATGACTTTGTACACGGTTTACCCCTCCCGGCGAGCCCTGTTCTGTCAACTTCACTCTCATCATATCGGAAGCCCGGGAAGGCAGGAGGGATAGAAATGTCCGGCGTAGGGAGATTATCGTCTAGCGCAGCGGGCAAAGATGGGGTTGGACGATAAGCGATTCTCTGCTAAGATGGAGGAAATAAACCCCGCATGTGACTGGCGAAGCTAAGTGGAATGAACCACGAGGGAGCATGCGGGAGGAACGGACCGTTCGCCTGGGAAAAGTATCTGCGATCACGTCGTTTTCGGCGCGCTCTCGCGGATGCTTTTTTTCGTTCTAAGACCCTAAGGGATGCGGAGGAAAAAGAATGTCGGTGCTCATGAAAGCCAAAGAGGCGGCGGAACGGGTGTACGAGGAGATTGCGGCGAAGGCGGAGAATTGGAAGCGAAAGGGGGTCCTCCCTCGAATCGCGACGATCTTGGTCGAGGGGGATCCCGCTTCCGCCTATTATGCTCAGGCCAAACGGAAGATCGCCGGGAAGCTCGGGGTCGAGTTCGACCTTCATTCGTTCCGGGCCGGCGTCTCGCAGGAGGAAATCCTTGGATTGATTAAACGGTTGAATGGGGATACTTCCGTTCATGGCATCATGCTGGAGCTGCCCTTGCCGAAGCATCTGTCCGCCGGCGAGATCGAGAAGGCCATCTCGCCGGAGAAGGATGTCGACGGAGTGACCCCGAGCAACAAGCTGGCTACGGTAACCGGAGAGCGCGGCCTGTATCCCGCCACTCCGCAAGCCTGCATCAAGCTGCTGAAGCATTACGGCTATACGCTGGAAGGCAAGAATGTCACTTTGGTCGGCAGAGGCCAGACGGTCGGGCTGCCTCTCTTCCACTTGCTGCAGCGGGAGAATGCCACCGTCACCGTGTGCCATTCCCGCACGCCGGATCTGGCCTCGCATCTGGCCCTTGCCGAGATCGCGTTCGTGGCCGTCGGCCGGCCGGGGACGGTGACGCCGGACATGGTTCACGAAGGACTCGCGATCGTCGATGCCGGGATCAACGAGACCGAGGGCGGCAGAATCGTCGGGGACGTCTCGGCGGACGTCGCCGCGGAAGCGAAGGTTCAAGCGATCTCTCCGGTGCCGGGCGGCGTCGGCACGCTAACGACGGCCATCCTGTACGAGAATTTATTGAAGGCTATCGAAATCCAATTCGGGGAGGCGGATAAAGGATGAGCCATGACAATAGCGCGGAAAACCCGAAGAACATCGATAGGGCGAACAACGCGGTTTCCTGGGACAACTCGATCCGATTGTTTTTGCAGCAAGCGGGGAGCTCCTCTCCGACTCCGGGCGGCGGGAGCGTCGCCGCCATCGTCGCCGCGTTAGGCGCATCCATGACCTCCATGGTCGGGAATCTCTCCCAAGGAGATAAGTTCGCCGCCATTCATGAGCGAATCGCCGAAATCATCGGCCGCATGAACCGCTTGACCGGCGAGTACGAGCAGCTGCTTCACGCGGATATCTCCTCCTTTAACGCGTATTTGGAAGCCCTAAAGCTTCCCAAGAACACGGAGGAGGAGAAAACGCTTCGCCGCGCGGCTCTTCACGAGGCCGCCCTTCATGCGATCGAGGTTCCGCTTCGTCTGATGGAATCGTGCCGGGACGGACTAGCGGAGGCCGCCTCCATCGCGGAGGAGTGCAACAAGAACGTCATCTCCGACCTCGGCATCGGAGTCATCCTGTTCGAGGCGGCGGCCCAGTCCGCCTTGTTGACCGTCGAGATCAACCTGGCCTCGTTCAAGGATGAGGAGCGGAAGCGCTCGTTTGAGCAGAAGGTATCGGCCTTAACGCAGGAGATCGGGGAGCTTAAGATCAGGGCGCTAGAGGTAACTCGGAAAAGAATTGCCGGCGATATGGCGTAACTTTGGCGGGAGCCTTCATTCGGCGGCTCGTCTGCTCTGTAAGCCGACATTGTCGGCTTACAGCATTCATTCGAAGGCTTGTCTCCTCTGTAAGCCGATATTGTCGGCTTACAGCATTCATTCGAAGGCTGGCTCGCTCTGTAAGCCGATATTGTCGGCTTACAGCATTCATTCGAAGGCTTGTCTGCTCTGTAAGCCGACAATGTCGGCTTACAGCAAAAGCCTTGCTTAGAACCTGGAGGACTACTCTATCGCACGTTCCCCCGACTGCTCGCCAATCTATAGGACTTCATACCACACTTTCGCACGTTACCCCGACTATCTGCCGATCTATGGTACTCCATACCATACTTTCGCACGTTGCCCCGACTGCCCGCCGATCTATGGTACTCCATACCATACTTTCGCACGTTACCCCGACTATCTGCCAATCTATGGTACTCCATACCATACTTTCGCACGTTACCCCGTCTGCCCGCCGATCTATGGTACTCCATACCACACTTTCGCACGTTGCCCCGACTGTCCGCCAATCTAAGGTACTCCATACCATACTTTCGCACGTTGCCCGACTGTTCGCCAATCTAAGGTACTCCATACCATACTTTCGCACGTTGCCCCGACTGTTCGCTATTAAGCAATTGTAGTGTTCTTACAGCCCTCATTCTCAGCTCGCTTCCTCACCGGCTCTCGTTTAAGCTCTCCTGAATCAGCTCGCGGATATAGTCGTCCAGCTCTCCGTTAAAGGGGAACCGGCACTCCTCGACTCTCTGCCGAAGCTCCCGAAGCGCCTCGATCGCGTACTCGACCAGCGAATCCGGATACGCATACTTCCGCCGGTTCTCTTCGAACTCCTCCTCGTCGACGACAAACCAGCGCTCTCCGTCGAACAGCAGATCCAGGTCCAGGTCGACGAAGGACAGCTCTCCCCCAATCAAGACGGATGGAAGCGCCACGTTGCAATAAACGGAGGCCATTCTCCCTTCCCTAATCTCGAAGGATACGGTAAATCCATGCGTCAAGGAAAACAGCTCCAGCGAGCTGTGGTTCATGACGAACGTTTTTTTCTTCGTATGGTGCGTCAACGCGCGGCCCCGCTCGCTTTTCACGAGCACGTAGTCGCCGGTCGTCTTCACTTCCTGGGCGTCCCACTCGTAATGCGGGATATTGCCGTATTTGAGCGCCTTTATTCTGTATTTCATTTGAGCTCCATCCTCGTGCGCGAATTCTCTCCATGCCAAAAGAGGGCAAGCCCCCTAGGCGACGGTGATTGCTTGTTCCGACAAGCAATTGTATCACCGATACGCCATGTTGAAGAAGGGCCTGCCCTACTGAATCGCTCTTTTAGAACGCTCGTTACCTTTACTTCCCGGATTGATCATGTGGAACGGTAACCGTCGCGGTGCCGGTCGTCCGGTTGCCCGCATGGTCCGCGGCCGTGTACGTGACCGTATAGGTCCGGTCCTTCTCGGCTTTCAGGGAGAACGATCGCGCGTCGGTGCCGATCTGCGCGTCGATGTCTCCCTCCGTCCCCGGCTCGCTGCTGGCGACAGAGGTCAAGACAATGGAAGCGAGCCCCGAGCCTCCCCCGTCGCTCGCGTCGACGGTCGCGTTCACCTTCGCCATCTTGTGGTTAGCCGGCCAGATTTCGGTCCGGTCCAGCTGCACGCTCAGCGTCGGCTTGGTCTTGTCGATCGAGACTTCGAAGGAGCGGATGGGCTCCTCGTTGCCCGCTTTGTCGAAGGAGCGGTATTCCAGCAGGTTGCCGCCTTCCCGATCAAGCAGCACCGGCCCGGCGTAGGGCAGCCAGTCCCCGCTGCCGTTCAGCCGGTATTCCGTGCGCTCCACGCCGGAATCCGAATCGATCGCGGTCAGCGTCACCGCCACGTCCGACGCGGCCCAGCCGCCCGATGCCGGCAACGCCGCATCCGCAGTCGTGGACGGCGGCTCGGCATCCGCCGTCTCGCCTTCGATCTGCACGTCCAGGCCGGAGATGACGGCCTTGACCGGAAGCTTGCCCGCGCCGGAGAACAGGCCGATGCCCGCGAGGAAGCCGCCGCCGTTAAACTCGACGGTCGTCGATCCGATCGTCAGCCATTGCCCGTCCTTATCGTAGTAGCCGGTGACCGAGTTGCCTTCCTTGACGAGCTTCATTCGGAAAGGAGCCTCGATGCTCTTGCCGGCGTAGTCCAGCGCCAGTCCCGTCGCCGATCCCCAGTACTTCTGCTGGGCGGGCGGCTTCTGAGCGTCGAGGATGCTCTCCTCGTTGCGGAATACGAACCGAAGCACCTTGCCGGTGCCGTCCGTGCGGAAGTGCACGTGCTTGGAATCGGCGGTATCCTGCGCCCTCAGCATCAGCCCGACCGAGGCGGGATCGCCCGCGCCAAGCGAGTCGATGGTCGCGGTCAGCGTCACCTTCGCGTTGGGGTTGTTGAGCGAGTAGCTTCGGCTGAGGTAGACGAAGTCGTCGGACGTATTCCATACGTTATCGCCCTTGCCGACGAGGGATATCGTGCCGTTATTCTCGGTGGCGAAGCCGCGTCCGTTCGCGCCGTACGTTCGCACGGACCAACCGTTCGCTTCCTGCGGAGTCCCTTGCGGGAAGACGGTCACGACCTGCGAAGCGGCCTTGACGACTCCGCCGAGCGTCGCCGCGGCGGTTACCGTAACCTGCCCCGGAGCGAGAGCCGTGAACGAGGCGGCGGAATCGGCGACGCCGTCGATGCGCAGCACGCCGTCGTCGCTCGAAGTATACTGGATGTCCGCGGCGGACAGGTCGGCTGCTTGGTCGTTCTGCAGAACCCCGGTCAAGGGAAGCGTTCCTTGATCTCCTTCCGTATAGACCGGATTAGGCGCCTCGATCCGCACTTCCTTTAACGTGGACAAGTCGACGCCGGGATCGAACTCCGTCGTCTCGATGACGCCGGTATCGTCCGCGTACGAGACGCCTTGGGCATTGCTCGGCTTGTAGAGGCGAATGCGGGCGTCCGTGTTCGTCGCTCCCGTGCGGAACGGGATTTCAAGCCTCGTATAGGTCGTGCTGGTCGTCTGGATATCGGTTGTCGTGCCGCCGTAGTTCAGGACGCCGCCGATGATTCTCTCGTTCGTCGAGTTCGGAGCGTTCATGACCCACGCTACGAACACGTAATCCGTATCCGGCTTAAGCCCCGTCACCTTCTGCTCGATGCCGCCTCCCGGTCCCAGCACCAGACGTCTGTTCTTCCCTCTGAACTGGTCGGCGGGAGAATTCGGAACGTCGCCGAACGTGTTCGCGGAGGCGCTGGTCGACCATAATAGCCATCCGGTGCCGCCGCTCTCGAACCCGTTGTTCTTGACCATGTTCATATAAGGCGTATTAACCGCTGTGTACTGCGGATTCGGCGGATTGTTCAGGTCCGCCCCGGCCGTCCAGTCCGCGCCGCCGTATTCGTACGCGCCGGCATCCGGGGCGGATCCGGCATAATCGTCGGCGATTCCGGGAATGACGGCTCCCGCGTTGATGGCCGTAGAACCGGCCGTCAGCCGGTAATCTCCGCCGACCGCGTTCGCGAAGCCCACGCCGGAGCCCGACAAAATATTGAAGCCGCTCTCCGCGTCGCTCGTGAGCGAGACGCTGCCCGTGAAGATGTTGTTGTAGACCCGCGTCCCGTACAGCTCTTGACTGTACGGAGCGTTCCCCCAATAGCCGACGCTGGTCAGATCGTTGTTCGCGACCGTGTTGTTGTAGATCAAGCGGTAATTGCCCGGCGTGTTCAACTGAATGCCGACGTTGTTGTTGTAGATGACGTTGTGATGCACGATAGCGTTGTTGGCGAAGTTGTCGAAGTACAGGCCGACGCTCATGTCCGTGCCCCTGCTGTCGTGGATCAGGTTGCGAGCGATCTCGCTGTTGCCCATGTCCGTGCCCCAGCTGTAGATCAGGGCGCCGTCCCGCGACAGCCACATGCCGTCGTAGATGTCGTTGTACTGGATCTTGGCGCTTCCGGTTCTCCAATAGATGTTGTACCGTCCGGAGTTGTAAATGTCGTTGTGGCTGATCAGATTTTCCGAGCCGTACGACAGCTTGATAAGCGGATCGTAGGAAGCCATATAGCTGCCGTCGTGGACGATATTGTTGACGATCCGGTTGCCGGAGCCGTCGATATTGATCAGGGTGCCGGAGGAGTAAGCGATCTCGCTGTTCTTGATCTCGTTATTGCTGCCCGAGATGTTGATGCCGTTCGTCAATTGATGCTGAACGGAGGTGCCGTGAGACTCGGTCGAGGTGTACAGATACAGCGCCTCCATCCGGTCGAGGACGTTGTGGCTGGCTCCGTTGTCGATATGGATGCTCCCGCCGACGGTCCTAAGCCCGGTGAGATGGATATACGACAAGCCGCTCAGGTCGAAGACGGTCAGACGTTTCTTCGCTTCGATGCCGGTCGGAACGCCGCCTCCCGGAGCCCAGAGATAAACCTTCCCCGCTTCGCCGTCGACGTACCATTCGTTCGGGGCGTCCAGCTCGCCGAAAATTCCGCTCAAGTAGAAGGTCGTTCCCGCTTCGGGATCCATGTAATCGTAGCTGTTCGGAATCGGGTTAAACGTCAGCGTATGGGTCGCCTGGTCGTAGCCGGTGACCTTGGTCGTCTGCGCGACGTAGGCATCTCCTCCCCGCTCCCAGAGCGTGGCGCCCGTCCAATACCCGCTGGGCTCCGTCAGGGCCGTGCTGACGAGCGTCGTCGCCGAGCCGCCGGTCGCCGTCGCCACCCCTTGCTGCAGCGCTTGCAGGCTGTGAGCTCCGATATTGGGCCAGCGGGCTTCCCACAGCGGCTCGATGCCGCCGCTTCCGTTCACGAGCAATTGATTCTGCTCCTTCAGATCCCAGCTCAGATCGGCGACGTAGATCGAACCGGAATACGGAGTCCAGCCGCCGATCGGCTCCATGCCGCTGACCGTGACGTCCGCGCCCGGCGCGGCCGCGAACGTAATCGGCAGTCCGTCGGTGCCGCTGCGCGCCGGCTTGACCGTCTCCCGGTAGGTGCCCGACTCGATCAGGCAGGTGTCGCCCGGCCGCGCGACCTGCGCGCAATGGTTGATGGTTTGAAAAGGGGCGCTTGCAGATCCGTCCGCGGAGTTGCTCCCCGTCGTCGCGACATGATAGGTGGTGCCTTCCGCGTAGGCGGACGGCGCCGGAGGCAGACCGGCAAGCAATAGCAATGCCACGGCAACGGCGAGACTCAACATCCATTTCGGCTTCTTGTACAAGCTAATACCTCCTTTAAGGGAATAGTGGGCTTAGCCACACTATTAACTCTATCAGGAAGGCTTCGAACCGAAAGTGCAAAATCGATACTTTACCCGATTACGGCGCTCCACAATGCGAACATTTCTGAAGTTTGGCCATCAAGAGCCTACCGATTTCTTGATCCGGTAATCCTTGGGAGTCGTGCCGAACCGTTTCTTGAACAGTTTGAAAAAATAGCTTTGCGAGCTGAAGCCCACCTTTTCCGAGATTTCGTACACTTGCAGCTTGTCGTTCTCCAGCAGGACGACCGCGTTCAGCATCCGAACCTCGTTAATGTAGTCCGCGACGGAGATCGTCTCGTACTTCTTGAAGATTCTCCCCACGTAGACCGGAGACATCTTCAGCAGATCGGCGATCTCCTGCAGGCTCAGGTTCGGGTTCGAATAATTGGCTTGGACGACCTCCTTGATCGTATCCAGAATGACTTGGAACTTGTTCTCCGCCAGCTGCTTCTGATCGACGAAGAGCGCGCCCAGTATCGTCCCGTAGGCCCCGAAGATCTCGTCCAGCGTCTCGTTCTCGAACACCAGCCGGTCGATCTGGCGCAGGTCGACCAGAACGGGCGACAGCTTGTTCTGGTTGATCTCGCGAACCGTCTGCTTGATGAGAACGCCAAGGTGGATGACCGCCTGGACGACCGCGTCGTAGCTCATCCCCGCGACTGCCTCGCGAATGCGGTCCAGCTCCCGCAGCACCTGCTCCCGCTTGTTCGACCGAACGGCCTCGATGAATTTCCTCTCCAGCGCGGGAGGGATCTGGGATTCGCCGTTGTCCAATATCCGCTGCACCATCCGCGGGGTAATGACCGACTCGAAGCCGAAGTTCATCTTGTACAGCAGATAATCGAGAGCCCGCTCGTAGTGAAGGGTCAGCTCGCCATACCCGGGGACCCGATCGCTCAGGGAGGCCGAGAACGTGATTCCGTAATACTCCCTGACGGCCTTCTGCGCCCTGTTCAGCAGCGACGTTAGGCGCGGATAGATGCCGTCTCCGAGCTCGCCCGTCTCGGCCAGCAGGATAAGATGCTCTCCGCGCAAGTTGACGACGTCCGCGCGCAGCTCCTCCGACAGGATCTCGAGCGCGATATTGGAGATCGCGTATTGCAGCAGCTGCAGATCGGAAACGCTCATTCTCGCTTTGTGCTTGTCGTACTGGTCGATTTTGAGCACCCCGATCACGCTCTCCCGGGTCAAATCCGGCAACACGTACGATCCGCGGACGCATTCTTGCCAATCCTCGGGCGTAAACGAAGAGCTGGCCGTAATGAGCTTCCGGAGATAATAGGACTTGAGAATGTTCTCGTTGTCCTCCTGCCGGATTTTGTCCCCGATGATCCGTTCGATCATTTGGTTGTATATGCGGGAGATATAGCCGAGTTCGTCCTTCTCTTCGGGCAGCGGATCCGCCCCTTCGCCGTCTCCCGGCAGCCGCTGCGTCTGCTCGAGCAGGACGTTGATCGGGGAATACAGCCGCTTCGTGATAAACAAGGAGGCGAACGCGGCAAGGACGAAGCAGACGACCGCCACCGTGAAGAACACGGCCTTCAATTGCTCGACGGAGCCCATGACGTGCGCGTAAGGCTCGACGTCGACGATCACCCAGTTGATGGAGGGATTGACCATATAGTTGACGATCTGCTTGTTGCCCCGGTAGCTGTACGTGAACTGCGCGACCTCGCGCTGCGACGAGTCCAACTGCCGATAGACCTCGTTCCGGATGGCGGCAAGCTCGGCGCTCTCTGCGCCGGACGGACTGTACATTTCCCTGTTCTGATCGAGGATGAAGATCCGATTGGACGAACCGTCCGTTCGGCTGCTCAGAAGGTCCAGCTTCTCGAACAGCCACTCCGGCTGGATGTTGACGATCAGCACGCTCTCCGATTTGGAGTAGGAGTCCAGGGAGTCGTACAAGAACAGGGAGAATACCTCCTCCGTCCGTTCCGGGTGCCTCGAATCCGGAATGAACTCGACGGGCATTAGCTGCATTTTGTAGATGGGATGCTTGCCGGACAGATAGTCCTCCATCAGCGGCATCAGATTGCTGCCTTCGCTTACGATGTCGGAGTCCCCGCCCGTAAAGTATTGCTGGCGTTTGCTGTTGTAGAAGACGATCGAATGGATATACGAGTTGTAGGCGATCGTCTTGTTCAGCTTGTTGATGCGCGTCGTGTCCTCGAAGCGGTCCTCTTCCCTGCTGAATAGGAGATGGGCCATATCGTTGTCGTAGAAAAGGGAGATCGCGAAGTTTTTCACCGTTTCGTTCATGTAGCTGATGTTGTAATTGATTTGGGAAAGCACCTTTTCGTTGGCTTCCCGCTGGGAGGAGAGGCTGATTTTCTTCGAGTACCAATAAGCCGACACCAGCGAAGCCAGCATGACGGCCACGATCAGCATGTTGATCGAGAGCATGATGCGGAACAGGTACTTGCGTTCTCTGTACTTGCGAAGGTATTTATTCATAACACCCTCACTTTCCGATAACGGAGACCGGATGGGATTCGGATCGTGTCCTATAAGCTAACATAGCAAGAATAGAAAACAAAAAAAAGTGCAATAACTGCACTTTTCTCCATTATAGCGATGGATTCAGGCCCGGATCGGCCCTTCTATTTTCCCGCATAACCCTCTTCTATCCTCGAATTCCTTGTTCTGTCAAAATAGTCGTCGACCCGCTCCAGCCCGAATTCGTCGATGATTTCGTCCACCCCGAAGGTCTCCGACTCGGATGTCAGCAGCACGCACCCCAAATACCCGGGCTCCCAAATCGTCACCTCGCGGCCGTATTTCCACTTGATCGCGGGCCAATGAGCCTCGTTCCCGTCGATGTGCAGAACGGCGCAATCCAGATTGACCGTGGCCGTGACGTAGGAATAGTAGTTCGTGCTGCTGGCGGCCACCGTCCCGAGCGGCGTCAGGATCGTGCAAGGACCTCCGGCCACCGCCCCGGCGAAATGGGCTCGGCAGGAATAAGCCCAGTGGCTCTGCATCAGTCCCCCGTGGTACATCGAGGGAAAGACGATCAGATCCGGCTTCGAAGCGGAGTAACGACGGAGCAATTCCTCGAAGTTCAAGTCGAAGCAGATCGCCGCCGCCACCCGGCCGAAGTCGCACTCGAAGATCGGCGCTTCCGTGCCGGAGCGAACGTTCCGCCTGCCGGACTCGTCCGGCGTCGGGTAGTTCTTGCGGTACGTTCCCATGACTCGGCCCTCGCGGTCGATCAGCTGCATCTCGTTAAGCCAGCCGCCGTCCGCCGCCTCCGATAGGGCCGGATAGGCGATGTAGCAGCGATGCCGCTTGGCGACGTCGGCCAAGAAGTCGCGAACCCGATTGCCGCGCGCGCGGTAATACGGCAGCTGCTCCTCCAAGGGGAACCCGAGCGGGTCCGGCCGGTCGCACGCCTCCGGCAGGACGATCAGATCCGGCCGATCCGGCAGGACCTTCTCCAGTTGATCCCGCCAATGCCGGATCATTCGGTCCGTCGCTTCCGTCGCGGGCGTTCCGGACGCGATCGCCAGCGGGCGCGGCCCCAGGCAGCTGATCGTGACGGGCTTCGCCATATCCGATTCCTCCTCTCTCTCTGGCAACCCGCGTCCAAGCCGAAAATAGCCGGGCGAACCCGGTCTATTCTCGGCTTGGGCGGTTATTTCGGCCGAATTCGATGTTACTTCATGCCTTTTTGCTTAAGCCATTCGTCCAGCTGCTTCTGCGTTTCGGCGACGACGACGTCGCTGCCGGCCTTCTTCAGCTTCTCTTCGTAGATGGGCAGGTACTTCTCGGGATCGAGCGTTCCCGTGCCGAGCGAGGCCTGGTATTCGTCCCGGACCGCCTGCATATTGGCGATCTCCGTCTTGACCGGCTCCGAATTGAACGAGAATCCGCTGAACGGCGAGACGCGCGCTTCATCGTTGACCTTGAGCGTCTGCTCGAACTTGTCGGCCGGCGCTCCTTCCGGCAGGTAGCCGTTCGTCACGTTGCCGAATACCCAGTCGGAGTTCGTGAAGTAGCCCGCATTCTGGTCGATCTTGATGTAGGTATCGTCGATCTTCGTATAATGCTTGCCTTCGATGCCGTAGACGAGCAGGTTGTACAGCTCCTTGTCGGTATTGACGAGCTGAAGGAACATCATCGCCCGCTCGGGGTTCTTGGAGGTACGGCTGATCGCGTTCATCGTGCTCGCCGCGCCGGTGAAGACCGGTTGCGCCAGCGGAACCAGCACGACGTCGTAGCCTCCGTCCGCCGCCTTGAACTCGACCTCGGAGCCCGGCTTGCCGGTCACGTCGAACCAGGCCGCCGTCGTTCCCTTGTTGTAGGCGTCCGCGGCGCTCTTCAGCGTGGCCGCGTCCTCGTTGATGTACCCCTTGGTATACCACGACCGCACCAGCTTGTAGTACTCCCTCAGCTCGTCGGTTATGTCGGGCAGGACGGTATAGGTCTTGTCGTCGTAATAGACCGGCACCTTGGTGTCGATGCCGTAGAGCAGGCCGCTGTAGAAGCCGCGGGTCGTGCCGAACGGCGTAATGCCCGGCTCGTTCTCCTTGATCGTCTTCAGGAACGGCTCGAGATCCTCGACCTTCTTGATCGAATGGGTATCGAAGTTGTACTTGTCCACGAACCGCTTCTGAAGGACGAAGCTGGGCCGGCTTGCGGAGATCTGGAAATTCGGAACGGCATAGATGCTGCCCTCCTGCTCGGCATCGTTCCAGAACTTCTCCTGCATCGTCGCGTACAGATCCTTGCCGACCGTGTTCAAGAGATCGTCAAGCGGAGCGAAGACGCCCTTCTTCTGGTTGGTGTCGAACTTGAACAGCCAGTTCGACGTCCAGATGAGGTCGAACGCCTCTCCGGAAGCGACGATCGTGTTCATCTTCTGCTCGTAGTTGCCGAAGTCGATCGGCTTCAGCTTGATCGTAGCGTTGATTTTGGCTTGCGTGATTTTGTTGACCTCGTCGTTCACGAGCTTCAGGTCGGGATTCTCGGCATTCTGCGGGTAATACCAGGTCAGCTCGACCGGCTTCAGCTCGGTCCCGGAAGAGGCGGAGGCCGACCCGCTCGCGGAGGCCGAGGCGCCGGACGGCGTGCCGGACGGGCTCGGGGAAGCGTTCGAGTTCGAGTTGTCGTTGCCGCAGGCGGATGTCAGGGCAAGCGCGGAACCTAAGGCCAGCGCCATCGCGAAGCGTAAACCGTTTCTCTTGTTCTCTGTTTTCTCCATGGTAAAAACCCTCCCTGAATGATGGTTGGAACCGCGACTTCCTATATGGGCAAGCGCTCGGATCGTCTCTCCCCGTCACCTCCTCTCCTCGTCGCGCCTAAAGCTCTCTTTTCCGGATTAACCCTTGATCGCCCCTACCGTCAGCCCCTTGACGAAGAACCGCTGGAAGAACGGGAACACCAGCAGCATCGGCCCCGCCGACATGATCGCGATCGCGAACTTGGCGGAAGTGCTCGGGAACTTCGACATGTCGAAGCTGACCATCGCCGCCGAGAATTCGGGCCGCGAGGTAATGAAGTCAAGCGAGTTCATCGTCCGCACCAAGAGCAGCTGCAGCGGAACCAGCTTCTGGTTGTCGATGAACAACAGCGCGTTGAACCATTCGTTCCAGAAGTTGAACATGATGAACAGCCCCAGCGTCGCCAGCGCCGGCTTCGACAGCGGGAGAATAAGCTGGGCGTAGATCCGCCATTCGCGAGCTCCCTCCACCTTGGCCGATTCGATGATCTCGTACGGGATTTTGGACATGAAGCCCTTCATGATGAGCACGTAGAACGGACTGAGCAGGCCGGGGATGATCATCGCCCACAGGGTGTCTTTTACCTGCAAGCCCCGGGTCATCAGGATGTAGAACGGAACCAGTCCGCCGTTGAACAGCATGGTGAAGAACACGTAGAACGACGTCACCCGGTTCAGGCCGTAATCCCGTCTGGATAACGTGTAGCCCATCGTGGAGGTGAGGATCAGGCTGAGAGTCGTGCCGATGACGCTGACCAGAATCGTCACTCCGTAGGCGCGGAGAAGAGTATCCGGTGTCTTGAGAAAATAATGATAGGCGGTGGTCGACAACTTGTCCGGGATGACCCGGAAGCCGTGGTGCAGGATCGACTGCTCATCCGTCAGCGAGACGATAATGATCAGGGCCAGCGGGATCAGCATCGACAGCGTCAGGCACACGAAGAACAGGTGAATGAACAGCGTCGACCATCGGAACCCTTTTTGCGCGGGCATGGAATCTTCTCCTTTCTAGAAGAGCGAGTTCTCCTCGTTGATCTTGCGAACCGTGAAGTTAGCCGCGACGACGAGAACGAAGCCGACGAAGGACTGGTACAGGCCGACGGCCGAAGCCATGCTGACATCTCCGAGAGTGCTCAGCGCCCGGTAAATGTACGTGTCGATGATGTCGGTCGTGGAATACGTCATGCCGTTGTTGTTCGGGATAAAGTAGTGAAGCCCGAAGTCGCCGCGGAACATGTTCCCTATGCTGAGGATCAGCAGGATGATGATCAAAGGCGTCAACTGGGGAATCGTGACGTTCCAAATCATCTGCCACCTGCGGGCGCCGTCGATCCGGGCCGCCTCGTACAGCTCGGCGTCGATCCCGAGAATGCCGGCGAAGTACACGAGCGCCGAGAAGCCGATGCTTTTCCAGAGGTGGACGACGTTCAGAATATAAGGCCAGACGTGGGCGTCGAAGTACCACTGCACCTTCTCGAAGCCGAGCGCGGTCAGCCAGCCGTTCAGGAAGCCGTTCTGATGGTCGAGGAACGCCATCGTGATGTAGCTCACGACGACCCAGGACAGGAAGAACGGCAGAATCATCGCGGTCTGGTACAGCTTCAGCCATTTCTTCGATATTTCGTGCAGCAGAATGGCGACGAGCAGCGCGAAGATCGTGGTCATCAGCATGTAGCTGACGTTATACAGGATGGTGTTGCGGGTGATTCGGAAGGCGTTCTCGCTTTTGAATAGAAATTCGAAGTTCTGGAACCCCACCCAGTCGCTTCCCAGTATGCCTTTGTCGTACTCGTAATTCTTGAAGGCGATGACGGCCCCGAACATGGGGACGTACGCCATGACAAAAATGTAGATGACAGCGGGAAGCGAAAAGGTGAAGAGTTCGATGTTTCTGCCGATGAATCGGGATACTTGGTTTCGCCTCACGATGCTCCATTCCTCCTTGCCGGTAAAGTGGGTTGCGGTGCCTTGCCATTCACGATAACGGCCCATGCGGGAGCGGATAAAGTGCAAAAACCGTACTTTACTCCACTCCTGCGTTGTTCGATGAGCATTTAAGTGCAGAATTCGGATTCGGTTCGCCTACACGCCAAAAAAGCCGGGAAGATCGGGGATGGATCCCCTCTCTTCCCGGCTTTCGGATGCCGAGTTTCAAGCTGCTTTCGGTTGTGATTGGATGCCGTTCGAGGCTATTTCAGCCCTTGGGAGGCCAGCCACTCGTTCAATTGGCGCTGCTTCTCGGCAACGATGACGTCGCTGCCGGCTTTCTTCAGCTGTTCCTCGTAAATAGGAAGATATTCGTCCGGATCGACCGTTCCGGTCGCGAGCGCGCCGTAATATTCCTCGTTCACGGCCCGGACGTTGGCCAGCTCCGCCTTGACGGATTCTCCGTCGAATTCGAAGCCGGCGTAGGAGGACAGCCTGGCCTCTTCGTTGATCCGTACGGTCTGCTCGAGCTTGTCGGCGGGCGATCCTTCCGGCAAGTACTCGTTCCGGATATCGCCGAACACCCAATCGGTATTCGTGTAATAGCCGGCATCCGGATCGAGGCGGATAAAGTTGCCGACCGTCTTCACGTAATGCTTGCCCTCGATGCCGTATACGAGCAGGTTGTACAGCTCCTTGTCGGTATTGACGAGCTCCAGGAACATCAGCGCCCTCTCCGGGTTCTTCGACGTGCGGGAGATGGCGTTCATCGAGCTGACCGCTCCCGTAAAATACGGGGCAACCAATGGCACCAGCTGTACGTCATAGCCTCCGCCCATCGTCTTGAACTCCGCTTCCGATCCGGGCTTGCCCGTCGGATCGAACCATACCGCCGCATTTCCTTTGGAGTAGGCATCCGAGGCCTCGCGCAGAGTAGCGGCATCCTCATTGATATATCCCTTGACGTACCAGGATCGAACCAGCTCGAAATTGCTCTTCATCTCCTCGGTCACGTCAGGGAGAACCGTATGGGAAGGATCGTCCAGGTAAACCGGAACGCGCCAATCGATGCCGTACAGCGTGTTCATATAGAAGCCGCGAGTCGTTCCGAAGGGAACGATGCCGGGCTCCCCTTCCTTGATGAGCTTCAGGAACGGCTCGATATCCTCGATCTTGCGAATGGAACCGGCGTCGAGCCCGTACTTGTCGGCGAACCGCTTCTGGATGACGAGACTCGGCCTCATGGCGGCGATCTGGTAGCTCGGAATCCCGTACTGGTTGCCGTTTAGCTTGCCGTCGTTCCAGAATCGGTCGGGCAGCGAAGCCAGCAGCCGCGGGGCGAATTCGGGCAGCAGCTCCTGCACCGGCCGGAAGACGCCCCTCTTGGCATTGTCGGTCCAAGAGAACAGCCAATTGGAGGTCCAGATGATGTCGGCCGGCTCGTTCGATGCGGCCAACGTGTTCATCTTCTGCTCATAGCTTCCGAACTCGATCGGCATCAACCGGACGGTCGCGTTGAGCTTCGCTTTGACGATTCGGTTGACCGCCTCGTTCACTTGTTCCAGATCGGCGTTGGCCTCATATTCGGGATAATACCAGACCAGCTCGACCGGCTTCGCCGTGCCGGGCTCCCCCGACTCCTCCATATCCGAGCCGAACAGCGCCGAGGAGCATCCTCCGAGGACGGCCGCCGTCAGCATGCCGAAAGCCGCGAGCAGAATCCGCCGGGTCGTAGCTCCGGTCGAGGCTCTTGCCGCTAACGCCGAACGCTTGCTTGCCCGCTTTCTATCTTGTACAGATGCTCCGCTTCCATGCCATTTGGCCAACCGAACCGCCTCCCGTCGATGATTCTATCGTTATCGGACCCATTTTCGCTTGTCGACTGTTCCCTAAACCCTAAATGCGAGGATTCCAGCGACTGTGTTGCGTTTATCCGCTTCGAGATGGGAGCTCTCGCTCTTACGGACATACAGTCCGGTAAACCGTTAAAACCGACATTTTGGAATTTCTAATGGACGTAGGAGACCCTTAGAAGGGTAAAAACGTCCATCTCGAGCCCGTTCCGGCCGCTAACGGACAGTGTGTCCGTTACATCTTCAGATCGAGAAAAATCACGGTTTAAGCGTCTTTCATGTCCGTTAGCCGTTCAAAAGATTCCGAAGGGATACAGAGGGTCAATCAACCGCCGTAACAGCCGCTAACGGCCAAAAAACCCCCGACTCCCATAGGAAGCCAAGGGTCTATGTTGCCGCGGCGGCGCTTAAGCCTGCTCCCCGTCCGGCATATCGGCGATAAGGAACGTGCGCTGGCCGCGCTCCGTGCGGATCGTCAGCCGGCCGGCCGATTGCGTCCAGTGGACTCCGCGCCGGTTCATGTTCTCCTCGGCCTCTCCGCCGGGCTGAATCGCCTTGCCGCCGTCCGCGTCGAACAGAAGGATCGGCTTCGGCGCATCAAGAACGACTCGAGCGTCGCCCTGGGCGGATATGGATAGCATACCATCTCCCAGGACGATCGTCGACGGGACGTCGCACCGCGCGAGCGCGACTCCATCCTTCTCCAGCAAGGTTCCGCTCACCAGCAGGAAAGTGTCTCCCTTCACCGCGGCCGCCGCGCCGGCGAACCGGATTCCGTCCGGCCCGGTTACCGGCGTTGCGCCATCCGCCCCGGCTACGGATGCTGCGTCATCCGGCACTGCCGCCGACGACGCTGCGCCTTCCGCCGTTCCGCCGGCTGCCGTGCGGACATAAAGCGATGCTCCCTGGCCGAACGTCAGCTTCAGGACGCCTTCGAACTCCTCCTCCATCGCCTGCGGGATGTCGCCGCCAAGCCGATAGGGCGCCAGCGTCGCCGCGATGACGGCGGCGTTCGCCTTCGGCGTCACGAACGCGGCGTGAACCTGCCGCTTGCCTACGAAGCCCGCGACCGGCGGCACTTCCGCTCCCTCCGGGTCCAGATAGGCCTTCTCGAGAACCGTCCGCCCATCATGAGCCTGCCTGCCGCGAAGGCGTACCCGCAGGCCGGCCCCGCCCTTCTCGATCGTCGCGCCGAGTCCGTCCGCGTCGAACTCGAGCTTGTCGTCGGCATGCAGGTTCCACTCGAACTCGGAGCCGCCCGGACGGTCCGCCGCCAGCTCGTCGATCACGACGTACATCGACGGCCGGACATACACGATGTGCCGTACCGCCCGTGTCAATCCCCCCATGTAAGCGGCTGTCGCGTCGCCGCTGACCGCGTCGAAGATCGGGTGATGGACGAAGCCGAGCACCTGTCCCTTCGCGTCGAAGTCGTCGATCGGCTGCCCCTCTCTTCCGTCGTACGTAATCGCGTTCGCCGAGTAAGTACGCTTCGTAAAGCCGCGATGATGCACGCTGTTGTAGTAGTCGTAGACGCCGCTCTTGATCGCGAGCGCCTCCCCGAATGCATGAAGAATGAAGCCGTTCTGGTCCGCCTGGCTGTGGCTGTAGCTGCCATATGGGCTCGACTTGAAGTAGAGGGAGATACGCTCCCTATCAAGAAGATCGGAATGCATCGCGACCAGTCCCGTCACGGGGAACCATCGGCCCTCCGGCAGGTCCGCCGGCGGAATCGCGGGCAAGTCGTCGTCCCGGTAGAAATAATCCTGCAGCGCGGCCCGGGGCATGTCCCCGATCGCTTCGGCCGCCCACTTCAGCCGGGGATCGCGGTACGCCTGAGCCATCCGGTTCAGAAGGCGAGTGCTATAGGCGCTAGGCGTGTAATGGCTGTCGTTGCCGAAGACGCCGGTCGGGCTGCCGTGAGGGAACATGTAAATCGGGTACAAGCCCTCGTGACGCGAGAAGGCCTTCTCGTACAAATTAATGGCTCCCGCGCTGAGCAGAATGTCCATCAGCTCCTTGTTGGAGCCGGAGGACCACTGCCAGTAGCCGGTTCCCTGCGACCAGGAGCCGTCCTCGCCTCCCCATGGAGGAAGCAGATTGATAAAGGCGGGAACGGACCGGCGTATCCACTGCTCCGCTTCGGGAATATCGTGCAGTAGCACGGTCCCCATGAGACCGATATAGCCGATGATGGTCCAGCCGTGGGAATCGAACGGATATTGGTAAATCGGCTGGCTGACGAGGTACTTGTCGATCAGATCGGCGACTCGCGTCTTGATCATCTCCTGCACGGCCTTCCTTTCGTCGGGCGACAGCAGATCGTACAGCCAGTCGTACGCGATCGCGGAGCGGTAGGCGACGGCGCGGTGCACCTGGTCGTTGATGCCGAACTGGGTCGAGCCGGAAGGATCCCAGGCCGCGACATTCATCAGATGGGCCTTGGCAAACGCGCCGATCCTCTCCTCTCCGGTCAACAGATAGACGAACGCCGCGTTCAGCAGCCGATCGAGCGTCTTGTCGGCATAAGCCCGCAGCTCCTGCAGCGCCTTGACGAACTCGGGGGAGACCGAAGAAATGTTCAAGTCCATGTACGGAAAAGGAGGATCGGGAGGCAGCGGCTGTCCCAGATCGGCCTGAACGGACGCATAGACCCGATCGAACACCGCCTTGCCGCTGCCGGACAGCCGGCGGCTTCGGAACGCCTCGAGATCGCCGGGATTCGTCCATACCCGAGGATGGCCTTTCTCCATGCGCGCCATCATGTCGTCGATCGGCGGCACGGGGAACGGCACGTTCTCCTCCGCGATCCGGAACCGGCGGACCGAGCTCCACGTCGACCAGCCTTCCGCCGGCGACAGGCGATAGCGGACCCGCCAGAACCAGGCCCCCTCGTCCAGCGTCCGGTCGAAATTATAGTAGTTCGTCCTCAGCCCTTCGACCTCCACCCGCTCGCCGTCCATGGAGGCGGTCCTTCCCAGCTGAAGATGATATTCCGACGCGTCCGGAAGATACGGCCAGCTGAAGTCCGGCGGATTCTGCGTCGTCGCGAGGCCGTCCGCCGGACGGAACGGCATGTTGGCGTTCCGCAGCACCTCGTCCGGCCATCCGTCATCCATTGTCGTTATCGAGGCTGGAGAACATTCGGTTTCTTTTTTGTTCGCGCACATCTTGATCTCTTCCTCTCGTTTCCGGGCGCAAGTCCCGTTTGATCGCCTTGCCTTCTATCGTAGGCATGCAAAGCCGCTCCCGTAAATTCGCCGATCTGTAGAAAACTGCACGATCGGTCTTTTCTTGTTGACAACGCTTTCAAACCCGTGCTATGCTCTCGTTGTGAACGCGTGTTTACAATGAGGAGGAATGCCTTATGGATCACGGCTTGCTCGGCAACAACGTCATCACCCAGATCGGATTGCTCGTCAACGACATCGAACGAACCTCCCGGGCATACGCGGACTTCTTCGGCATCGAGAAGCCGAACTGGTTCTGGACCGACGTCCCGGAGAAGGCGCAGACGGAATATCGCGGCTCCCCTTCCGAAGCCCGGGCTAAGCTTGCCTTCATGGACATGGGCTCTCTTCAGCTCGAGCTGATCGAGCCGGACCATCACCCGAGCACGTGGCGCGAGTCGCTCGACCGGAACGGCGAAGGCTTCCACCACATCGCTTTCGTCATTAAAGGAATGAAAGAGAAGATTGCCGTGCTCGAAGGCAAGGGAATGGCGCTGCTTCAGAAAGGCGAGTACGAAGGCGGCCGATATGCGTATATGGATACGGAAGGCCCTCTGAAGCTCATTCTCGAGCTATTGGAGAACGACTGAGACCGGCCAAAATAGAGCGAAAGCGCCCTTGAACCGTTATCCGGTTGAAGGGCGCTTTCGCGTATGGCTTCGTCAGAAGGCGGGCACGACCGCGACTCCGTATTTCTCCTCGATGAACTTCTTCACGTCCGGCGACGTTAACGCGGCATCCAGCTTCTTGATCTCCTCCCGATTCTCGTCCCCGCTTCTTACGACGATAACGTTCGCGTACGGGGAGTTCGCGTCTTCTCGGAACAGCGCGCTCTGCGGATCGATCTTGGCTTCCAGGACCAGGTTCGTGTTGATGACCGCTCCGTCCAGATCCGGCAGGGATCTAGGCAGCGTAGCCGAGTCCGCTTCGATGAACTTAAGCTTCTTCGGGTTCTCGACGATGTCCTTCGGCGTCGCTTCATAAGTCGTAAGCCCGTCCTTCAGCTTGATCAGCCCTTGCTGCTGCAATAGAACGAGAGCGCGGTATTCGTTGGACGGGTTGTTCGGAATGCCGATCGTGGCGCCTTCCTTGATCTCGTCCTTGGACTTCAGCTTGTCGGAATAGAAGCCGATCGGCTCGACGTGCACCTTCGTCGTCACGGCGAAGTCGTAGCCCTTCTCGCCTTTGACGGAATCCAGGTACGGCACGTGCTGGAAGTAGTTGGCGTCGATCTGCTTCTCCTGCAGCGCCGGATTGAGCTGTCCTTCGTCGTCGAGAATGACGACCTCCAGGTTGACCCCTTCTTCCTTAAGCTTCGGCTTGACGAACTCCAGAATCTCGGCATGCGGCACGGGGGCGGCGCCGACCTTGAGCGTGACTTCCTGCGCCGGCTCGGAGGCCGACGGCGACGGGCTTTCGCTCGGGCTCGGACTTGGGCTTGCGCTCTCGCTCGGGCTTGCGGCGGATGCGGACGGGCTTGAACCGGAAGAAGCATTGTTGTTCGAACCGCAAGCGGCCGTTACCAGACTCAATACGAATAGCAGTGCGGCAACGACGATCAGATTTTTCTTGGACATGTTCTCTCCCGCTTTCCTTTTTTATATGTGGTGATGCATGGAACCCTTATTCGATCTTGAAGCGTCTGTTATGAATGCTCTTGGCGATGAAATCCCCGGTCAACTGAATCGCCTGGACCAGAAGGACGATCACGAGGACGGTGGCGATCATGATGTCCTCCCGGAAGCGCTGGTAGCCGAAGCGGATCGCCAGGCTTCCGAGACCTCCGGCTCCGATCGCCCCGGCGACCGCCGTGCACTCGGTGATGCCGATGATCGCGATCGTGACGCCGCGCACGAGCGCCGGAAGCGCTTCGGGAATCAGCACCCGGAAGATGATCGCGAGCGGAGAAGCCCCCATCGCGATCGCCGCTTCGATTTTGCCCCCGCTTACCTCCTTGAGCGAATTCTCGATTATCCGTCCCAGGAACGGAGCCGTGCCGATCGAGAGCGCGACGATGGCCGCCGTCGGTCCGAGCGAGGTTCCGACGATCAGACGGGACAAGGGAAGCAGAATCACGATCAGGATGATGAACGGAATCGATCGTACGCCGTTTATTAGCAGGCTTATCGTCTTCTGGACGGGCAAAGCTTGCAGGATATGCCCTTTGTCGGTAACGACCAAGAGAATTCCTAGCGTCAGCCCTAGCAGAAGGGAGAAGAAGGACGACCAAGCTATCATATAAAGGGTCTCGCGAAGGGCTTCCCAGAGCAGATCGAACAGATCGTCTCTCATATTCCCGCTCCCATCCCTTCGATCAAGTCCCGCTTGGCCCGGTACTGCTCCAGGACGCCGACGAACTTGCGCGCCGTGTCGCTCTCCGGATTCAGGAACAGCTTCTCCACCGGACCGGTCTCTACGATTCTCCCGTTCTCGATGACGGCCATGCTGTCGCAGATGTGCTGAAGAACCTCCAGCTCGTGGGTGATGAGCACGATCGTCAGCTTCAGCTTGCGATTGATGTCCCTCAGCAGCTCCAGAATGGAATAGGTCGTCTGCGGATCGAGCGCCGAGGTCGCCTCGTCGCTAAGAAGCACGTCCGGATCGTTCGCGAGAGCTCTCGCGATTCCTACTCTCTGCTTCTGCCCCCCGCTTAATTGCGCCGGGTATGCCCCCTCCTTGTCGGCCAAGCCGACCAGATCGAGAATCTCCCTTACCCGCCGTCCGATCCGGTCTCTGGGGTGCCCGGCGACCGCTAGCGGAAACGCGACGTTGTGATACACCGTCTTCCCATCCAGCAGATTGAAGTGCTGAAAGATCATGCCGATCTTCTGCCTTGCCTGCCGGAGCCTTCTTCCGCTCAGCCCGGTAATGTCGTCGCCCCCGATCCGGATCCGTCCCGAATCCGGCTCCTCCAGCCGGTTCAAGCATCGAATCAGCGTGGATTTGCCAGCTCCGCTGAATCCGATGACGCCGAAGATTTCCCCTTTGCGTACCTGCAGGTCGATGCGATCCAAAGCCAAGACGCTGCCTTTCGTCGTCTGATAGGTCTTGGTCAATTGCTCGACGACTATCAAGCTATCGCCCCCTTCTCCCAGGACCAAAACAAAAAAAACTAAGTCTCTCGCCCTTCGTTCCGGGACAAGCGCTTAGTTTCCAGTGGACTGGTCAACTTAGTGACGCGTATTTAATTCATATAATTCCGATTGACTTTAATTAATTTAATCGATTTCCTCGGCGCTGTCAATGTCTTCCCAAAACATAATCGGTAAATTATAATACTTTTCCAATAGACATTCTTATATTTAGGAGGATTGGAATGAGTATCGATTCCCGCCAAATGAAACTATCGGCTTACCTCGTCGGCACGGGCATGCACGTCGCTTCATGGAGACTGCCGCAGGCGCACGCCGCGGCCAGCATCGACATCGACTACTATAAGCAGCTTGCCCGGACGGCCGAACGGGGCAAGTTCGACATCGCTTTTCTAGCGGACAGCCTCGCCATCAACGAATTCTCTCACCCGAACATTCTGAACCGCTACGAGCCGATCACGCTCATCGCCGCGCTGGCCGGAGCCACGGAGCGGATCGGCATCGTCGCCACGGCATCCACCTCTTATATCGAGCCCTTCAACATGGCCCGTTTGCTCATGTCCGTCGATCATATCAGCAAAGGAAGGGTCGGGTGGAACATCGTAACGACCCGAGATCTGTCCGGCAATACGGCAAGGAATTTCGGCGCGGAAGAGCACCTCGAGCACGGTTACAGGTACCGGAGAGCGAACGAGTTCGTCGAAGTCGTATTGGGGTTATGGGATAGCTGGGAGGATGACGCCTTCGTTCGCGACAAGGAGAGCGGCGTCTTTTTCGATCGCGGCAAGCTTCATCGGCTCCATCATCAAGGGGAGTTCTTCTCGGTCGAGGGTCCGCTGAATATCGCCCGTTCTCCGCAAGGAAGGCCGGTTCTCGTTCAGGCGGGCGTATCCGAATCGGGACAGGATTTCTCGTCGAAGGTAGGGGAAGTGATCTTCTCGATCAAGTACGATTTCGAGGAGGCGAAGGCTTTCTACGATTCCTATAAGGTCAAGGTAGCGGCCGCGGGACGGAACCCGGAACAGGTTCACGTTCTTCAAGGAATCATGCCGATTATCGGATCGACCGAACAAGAAGCCAGAGACAAGAGAAACCGGCTGGAGGCGCTCATCCCCGAGGAGACGGGCGTTGAGTTCCTATCCGATTACTTCCGGGGATACGTCGACTTCGCCGGCGTTACGCTGGACGACCGGGCACGCGACGCCGGGCTTGACCGGCTGGAGATGCCGAAGACCGATTACTTGAAGCATCGGCCGGTTATCGCCCGGGAGAACCCGACTCTGCGAGAGGTGTATTCCCTGCTCACCGGATCGTTCAGCGGCGACGATCTGGTCGGCACGCCGGAGCGGATCGCGGACACTCTGGAGCGCTGGTTCAAGGGTCGAGCCGCGGACGGCTTCATGCTGATGGCTCCTTCCTTGCCGGACGGATTGGAAGACTTCGTCGATCGCGTGGTTCCTATTTTGCAACAACGAGGCTTGTTCCGTACGGACTACGAAGGATCCACTCTAAGAGAGCATCTCGGTCTTCCGGTTCCGGCTAACCGTTACGCCCGTACCGGGCAATAACCGGACGGACGGCAGCAAAAAACTGTCACCAAACGCCGCCGGGGAAATATCCTGAATAGACGAATGACTATTCGATATGGAGGTATTGAAATGCAGCGTGGTTTTTTCCCCGGCGCCGGCTTCGGAGGAGGATTCGGCCGCCCCTTTTTCCGTCCATTTCCCCACCCGTTCTTCCCTAACCGGTTCTTGTTCCCGTTCTTCTTCTTCTCCCCGTTCTTCTTCCCGTTCGTGAGAGAAGAGCAAGCGGAAGAGGCCGTGTTCGCGAAGCATCAAGTGAAGCCGGGCGACACTTTCGCCTCGGTATGCCACCGGTACAACATCCCTCATTCCATTCTGGAAGAGGCCAACCCGCACCTGAATCCCTCGCAATTGAATGCCGGAGAAGTCGTTTCGATCCCGAGGATCTCCAACATGATCTGCCAGAAGCATTATCTCGAGGTGCCGTACTCCATGCAGCAGGGGCAGCACGCGATGCCTCAAAGCCAACAGCCCGTTCAAACTCCGTAAGTCTAAAAAAGCCAATGCCCCTCTTCTCATCTAATCGATGATCGGAGGGGCTTTCTACTGAATTGGCGCGCTTAAGCCTGGGGAGTCGTCACCTGCCACTTGATGCCGAACTTGTCTTCGATCCGGCCGAACAGGCTGCCCCAGAATTGCTTCTCTAGGGGCATGATTACCCTGCCGCCTTCGGACAGCTTGGAGAAGGCTTCCCAGGCTTCCTCTTCCGTAGCGAACTCCAGGCTTAGGTCGAACCCGTTGTTGCTTCGGCCAAGGGGCTCGCGATGCATCGTATCGGCCATATAGAAGGTCACTCCCGCAGCGGTGAAGATCATGTGAATGATCTTATCCTTCATCTCCTCTTCCGTGCCCGGCGCTTGTCCGTAAGTCATCTGGTGCTGGATTTCCCCTCCGAGTGCATTCACGTAGAACTGCGCTTGCGTTCTGGCGTCCTCGGAATAAAAATAGGGGGTTAGTTTAGCCATTCGCCGAACACTCCTTTGCGTTATTTGATTGGGCGCAAGCCGACGCTCTTCCTTCTTCTCGCTACATACTGGATTCCCTACTTCCAGGTGTCTAAACATAAGAAAAAAACGCCTCCGGCGATCCTTGGATGCCGGATAAGCTTTGCGGAGGTGGTACAGATAAGGGGAGCGTGTAACTTATTCATTCCGTATCGTTAATAAAAAGGCTGCCCCGGCAGCGGCAATCCGCCCCCCAAGGCAACCTTTAAATCTTCCCTCTACTTAGTCGATAGCTCCAACATCCTCAGCAGAACCGTTACGGCTTCCGCTCTTGTCGTCTGGGCATTCGAGAGGAATTGCCCATCATTGTTGCCTTTTATCAGGCCAAGCTTCTCGATTGCCGACACAGCCGATCTAGCCCATGCCGGAATGCTGCCGTCATCCTTGAATCCGGTCGAGGCGTTCGATTCGAAGCTTGCCTTCAGCGCCTTAGCGATCATTGCCGCCATCTCGGCGCGGGTTATCTTGGCATCCGGACGGAAGGTTCCGTCTGCGTAGCCGGTAATGACTCCGGCCTGAACGGCTTGAGAGACGGCCGTTCGCGCCCAGGCTCCGACCTTGGCGGCGTCAGAGAAAGAAAGTTCCGCAGCTGCGCTATCCAGCTTCAGCGCGTTCATCAGCATAACTGCGAATTCCGCGCGGGTTACGGTCGCGGCAGGCTTAAACGTTCCGTCCTCATAGCCGCTGACGATGCCGAGGCTTGTTGCTTGCTTGATTTGCGCTACGGCCCAATGACCGGAGATATCTCCGAAGGAGACTTCTGGTGCTTCAGTCTCGCCAGTGCCTCCGACGGCCAGAACCGCGTACTTCGTAAAGTGATCGACCTCGACCGAGATCCGATTTCCCTCCGCCTTGCCACCGACTTCCACCCATTCCTTCTTGGTCTCGTCGAAGTAGAAGACGGACGGTTTTTGTCCTTCTTCTAAGCTCGAAGGGTCGAAGACGAAGGTCAGCGTTACCGGGTTCGCGAAGTTCTCGGGGAAGTTCTTCAGAATCTCATAGACCGAGCTGGCCAGAACTTCTTTATTCGTAAATAGCGGTTGCGTTTCCGCGACCTTCTCGATGATCAGCTTCAGTTCGCGGTTCGTCGCGTTGGCGGGAATCTGGATCGTAATTGTCTCATCCAAGCTAACTTGGCCTACTCTCCCTGCTGGAAGGGTTAAGCTACCATTCGCAGAGCTGATTATTTCCGTGCTGGGCACTGTCACAACGATTCCGCTTCCTCCGCCGGCAGCTCGCGTGACGGTGACGGTATAGGTCTTCGTCGAGCTATCCTCGGCGGTCACGACCACCCGTATCACGTTTGCACCTACGTTCAAATCAATCGCTCCGCTAGCCGTGCCGCTTGCAACAACCACATCGTTCACGGAGATCGATGCCGTATTGTCATAGACAACTGCAGTGACCGACAGGCTCGCAACGCTATTGGCTAGGTCAACCGCGTAGGACGTAACCGAAGCGTCGAAGCTCGGAGTCAGCTTCCCTTCCGATACGCTCAAGCCGGACAAGGTCGCATCGCCGCTTGGCACATACGGCTGTGCACGGACTACCGTTACCGTGTACGTCTTCTTCGTGCCGTCTTCTGCGGTCACGACGATCTTGACCTTGTTGGCGCCGACCGCAAGATCGATCGCTCCGCTGGCCGTGCCGCTGTCGACTTCTTCGTCGTCAACGGTTACCGTCGCCTTGCCGTCCGAGACGGTCGGTGTCACCGTCAGACTCTCAACGCCGCTCTCCACGTCGACGCTATACGTCGCAACCTCGGCATCGTAGCTCGGAGTCAACGTCCCTTCCGACACGCTAAGGCCGGAGAGAGTCGCATCGCCGCTTGGCACGTACGGCTCCGCGCGGGTTACCGTTACCGTGTACGTCTTCTCCGTGCCATTCTCTGCGGTCACGACGATCTTGATCGGGTTCGCGCCGACCGCAAGATCGATCGCTCCGCTGGCCGTGCCGCTGTCGACGACCACATCGTTCACGGAGATCGATGCCGTATTGTCATAGACGGCTGACGTGACCGACAGGCTCGTAACGCTATTGGCTACGTCAACCGCGTAGGACGTAACCGAAGCGTCGAAGCTCGGAGTCAGCTTCCCTTCCGATACGCTCAAGCCGGACAAGGTCGCATCGCCGCTTGGCACATACGGCTGTGCACGGACTACCGTTACCGCGTACGTCTTCTTCGTGCCGTCTTCTGCGGTCACGACGATCTTGATCGGGTTCGCGCCGACCGCAAGATCGATCGCTCCGCTAACCGTGCCGCTGTCGACTTTTTCTTCGCCCACAATGATCTTTGCCTTGCTGTCCGTAGCGGTCGGCGTCACCGTCAGGCTCTCGACGTCGCTCGCCACATTGACGCTGTATGCCGTCACCTCGGCATCGAAGCTCGGAGTCAGCATCCCTTCCGACAAGCTCAAGCCGGACAGCGTCGCATCGCCGCTTGGCACGTACGGCTCCGCGCGGGTTACCGTTACCGTGTAGGTCTTTTTCGTACCGTTCTCCGCCATCACGACGATCTCGATCTCGTTGGCGCCGATCGCCAGCTCGATCGCTCCGCTAGCCGTGCCGCTGTCGACTTTTTCTTCGCCCACAATGATCTTTGCCTTGCTGTCCGTAGCGGTCGGCGTCACCGTCAGGCTCTCGACGTCGCTCGCCACATCGACGCTATACGAAGCAACCTCGGCATCGAAGCTCGGAGTCAGTGTCCCTTCCGACAAGCTCAAGCCGGACAGCTTCGCATCGCTGCTTGGCACGTACGGCTCCGCACGGACTACCGTTACCGTGTACGACTTCTTCGTTCCGTTCTCCGCGGTCACGACGATCTCGACCTTGTTGGCTCCGACTGCAAGATCGATCGCTCCGCTAGCCTCGCCACTGTCGACTTTTTCTTCGCCCACAATGATCTTTGCCTTGCTGTCCGTAGCGGTCGGCGTCACCGTCAGGCTCTCGACGTCGCTCGCCACATTGACGCTGTATGCCGTCACCTCGGCATCGAAGCTCGGAGTCAGCATCCCTTCCGACAAGCTCAAGCCGGACAGCGTCGCATCGCCGCTTGGCACGTACGGCTCCGCACGGACTACCGTTACCGTGTACGACTTCTTCGTTCCGTTCTCCGCGGTCACGACGATTTTGATCGGGTTAGCTCCGACCGCAAGATCGATCGCTCCGCTAGCCTCGCCACTGTCGACTTTTTCTTCGCCCACAATGATCTTTGCCTTGCTGTCCGTAGCGGTCGGCGTCACCGTCAGGCTCTCGACGTCGCTCGCCACATTGACGCTGTATGCCGTCACCTCGGCATCGAAGCTCGGAGTCAGCATCCCTTCCGACAAGCTCAAGCCGGACAGCGTCGCATCGCCGCTTGGCACGTACGGCTCCGCGCGGGTTACCGTTACCGTGTAGGTCTTCTTCGTGCCGTCCTCCGCGGTCACGACGATCTCGACCTTGTTGGCTCCGACTGCAAGATCGATCGCTCCGCTCGCCGTTCCGCTGTCGACTTCTTCTTCGCCCACGATGATCATCGCCTTGCTGTCCGTAGCGGTCGGCGTCACCGTCAGGCTCTCCACGTCGCTCGCCACATCGACGCTATACGCCGCAACCTCGCCGTCGAAGCCCGGAGTCAGCGTCCCTTCCGACACGCTAAGGCCGGACAGCGTCGCATCGCTGCTTGGCACGTACGGCTCGCGGGTTACCGTTACCGTGTACGTCTTCTTCGTACCGTCCTCCGCGGTAACGTCAATTTCAATCGGATTAGCACCGACCGTCAAATCGATCGCTCCGCTGGCCGTTCCGTTGTCGGCGACTTCACCGTTAACGATAATCGTGGACACGCTGTCGTAGACGGAAGCAGTGACCATAAGACTCTCGACATCGTTCGCTACGTTAGCCGTATAAGAAGTGACGGAACGGTCGAAGCTTGGACTCAATTCCCCTTCCGATAATGTCAAACCGGAAAGGTCCGCTTGCGTGTAGATAGGAATAAACCCGGAGGCCGTCTTCAGCGCAAACGGAATCGAGGAGATCTGCGGATCGTTCGGATCGAAAGCAGCCGATTTCACCCGGAAAGTTACAAGACCGTTCTGCGTAAAAGAAGCGAGTCCTTCCGTCACCGTACTTCCCTGATTCTGAGTATTCTGAGGATCTAAATCCATGAAGGTTACCTGATCCGTCGTCTGAGCGAATACCCCGGTGCGGCCGTCAACCAAAGGAGCGTTCTCGCCTGCCCCGTACAGAGCAAACGTCACGTCGTAAAATACCTTACCATCGGTCGACGTAAAGAGCTTAGGTTCCCCCTGTAAAACGGCATAGGCCGCAGGAATTTGAGGCTTGGTACCGCTTATGTTCGAAATGTAAACACTATTAAAGTCATCAATGGTGCTGTTGCCATAATAATAATCCGGAACCCAGCTTACTCCGGCAACGGAATCGTACACCCAAGCGCCCACGATTGTTTTGACGTCAGGGTTGTTGATCGTAATCGACGACAGGCCCTCCTGCCCGGCCGTTGTCGCGGTTGTCCCATCGTTAAAAAGAAGATAGATTTGCTCATTGGCTTCCAGCGTGTCCTCATCCTTAATATTGATGGTTACGCTTTCCGAAGTCGATATGCACCCGCTTAGCCCAAGCAGCAAGAGCAGCAGCGCCGCCAACCAGCCCGTTTTCCTCTTCAAAATCCTCATTGCCAACATCCTTTTTTTCTCCTCCCGAAGCTGATCTTCCTGTCCCTTAATGTCGAATATTCTAATCTTAAAAATGGCATAAAAAAATCCCCCATACGGGGGAAATTCAACCGCTATATCCTTATTTTCAACTCGTGAGCCCGCCGAAGCAGCTGCACCCGATTGTTAACCTCGAGCTTGCGGAAGCAGTTCTTGAGATGAGTCTTGACCGTCTCGGCCGTGATGTTCAGGCGGCTCGCGATCTCTTTGTTCGGCAGCCCTTCCGCGATGAGGCCGACGACCCTCGCTTCCTGTTCGGTCAAGATAGTCTTTAGCTCCGGAAGCACCTTCGATTCGGGTTCCGCGCTTCGCCGCCTCTCGCGGATCCGCTCCAGCGTCTTGGCCATCCGTTCCAAGCTCACAGGCTTCAACAAGTAGTCCGAGGCGTTAACCTCGAAGGCCTGAACCGCGTAGGAGTCATAGCCGGTCACGAACACCACGTCGATGGACGAATCCAGCTTGCGCAGATGGTCCGACAGGCTCATTCCGTCGATCTCCGGCATGGAGATGTCCAGAAAGGCGATCTGGACCGGGTTCGTTCTCGCATATTCGCAGGCCTCTCTCGGATCGAGAGTAGAATATCCGATCTCGACTCCGCCGACCTCCGAGAGAATCATCTCCAGCCGCTCGATCGCCAGCTCCTCATCGTCTACGATCATGGCTCTAAGCATCCATTCTCCCCCTCTAAAATGTCCGATCCGCAGGAATGCGAAAGCTGACCCTCGTGCCGCGCCCTTCTTCGCTTTCGATCTGCAGGCTGTTGCCGTATAAAAGCATGATCCGTTGGCCGATGTTCGCGAGTCCGATGCCTTTCCTGGATTCGCCGGGAACAAGAACGGATTCCAGCTGGAACCGGTCCATTCCGCGGCCATTGTCTTCCACGACGAACCGGATGGAGGCATCTTCCTCTTCCCGAATAGTAATCTTGACGGTACCGCCTCTCAGATTGGACATCAGGCCGTGCCGAACGGCATTTTCCACCAAGGGTTGGAGAACGAGCGGGGGAACCCGGGTGCCGGGCGCCGCATCCACCTCGTACTCCACGTTCAGCCGGGATCCGAAACGAGCCTTCTCTATCGTCAGGTATGCTTGTATCAACTCCAGCTCGTGCTCGAGAGTCGTCGGCGAGCCGATCGGCTTGAAGTCGAAGCTTCTTCTTAAGTAACGCGAGAATTCCAACGTCAGCTCTTCCGCTCTGCGCGGATCCTTCAGGCATAGAATGGCGATCGAATTCAGCGTGTTGTACAAGAAGTGGGGATTGATCTGGGAACGCAAGAAGGCGATCTCCGCCTCCTTGGCTTCCTCCTGGAGTTTGCTATTTCTAGCAAGCATCTCGCGGATCGACTCGTTCAAGGAGGTAAACAGCAGCATCGATGCCGAGGCAACGAGCGCATAAAGCAGATTCGTCTGCAACAGGGAAACGGTCATATCCCGGACGATGGACAAGAGAATGAAGCCCACCTGACAATAGAAAAGAGATAGCGATACCGCTATAACGACTTTTTTCGGCTTATTCGCCTTTAGGAAGAGCGTTCGGCAGTATAAAATGACCGGCATGCTGATTAGCAGCGTCAATGCCGTCGTAAGGAGGCCGGGATCGACTCCGAGATAAAGCCGGTACACCATAATGAGCGCGGACAAAAATATCCCCGTGGTCGTCCCTCCATAGAGCGTTCCGAGCAGCAAGGGAACGACCCGTATATCTATGCGGACATCGGGGCTCAAGTGCGCGGGAAACGTCATGCACAGCAGAACGGCCAGTCCGAACAGGAAGGTGACGACTTGCTTGGCGTGCCTCGTCCGATCCGCTCTCTCCGTGGAGAACAATTGATAAGAGAGCGTGATAACGGCTATTAGCGCCAGCTGCAGCAGAAAATCTTTTAACAGGCTCATATCGTTCGATCTCCTTGTCCTAATGGGCTTCGACACTTTCCGCCAAACTCCTGTTTCTTAAGTCGCAATTTTATCCAATTCGTCCAACAAAAAAACTCAAGCCCCTAAGGAGCTTGAGTTCATCCGCTTGCTCTATCATGCCATATTAATCGCCCGGATCCGGTCGAGCGGAACCTTAGGCTGCCGGTCTTCGCCGAGCAGGCCGTTGACCTCTTGCTGAACGTCGGTAACCTGCGTGTAGCAATAGCCGCAGATATAATCCGTGTCCTTGATCGCCTGCGTGATTCGCGCGAACCGATCCAGGAATGCCTCCTCCGAATCGACCTGGTTGCCGTAGCCCCATCCCTCTTCGGACTTGAACGCGATGCCGCCGAATTCGCTGATGATAATCGGCTGGCCGCGGTAGGCATAGCCTTGGGCCATCGCGTACTTGAAGTTCGAATGCGGGATTTCGTTGCTTGTGATGGCGTCCTTGTCGGCATATCGCTTCAAGAACCGCTCGCCCGATTCCTCGTAATCGTGCAGGGTAAGAATGTCCGAGACCGTATGCTCCCAACCGTCGTTGACGATAACCGGCCGGTTCGGGTCGATCGCCTTCGTCAGATGGTAGATGGATTCGGTGAACTGCTGCTGCCTCCGGTCGGCGAAGACGTTGGCGATGCCCCAAGACTCGTTAAACGGAACCCAAGTGACGATGCTCGGGTGATTGTACTGCTGCCGGACGATATCCAGCCATTCTCTCGTAAACCGGTCGACGGCCCGGTCGTTGAACTCGTAAGCCGCGGCCATCTCCGACCAGACGAGCAGCCCCTTCACGTCGCACCAATACAGGAACCGCGGGTCTTCGATCTTCTGGTGCTTGCGGACTCCGTTATAGCCCATCTCCAGGATTCGGTCGATGTCCTCGAGGATCGCTTCCTCGGAAGGAGGCGTCAGATGGCTGTCGGTCCAATAGCCCTGATCCAAGATCAGGCGCTGATAGATCGGCTCGTTGTTCAGCAGAACCTTGCCCTTCTGGATCGACACTTTGCGAAGGCCGAAGTAGGATTGAACCTCGTCAAGGACCGCGCCCGACGAATCCGCAAGGACGAACTCCACTTCGTAAAGCTTCGGATTCGCCGGCCTCCAGGCCTCCACTCTCCATACTCGCTTATCGCTGATCAGCTCCACGGTTGCGCTCAAGCTCGAACGGTCGACCGCGATGCTGGTCTGCTTGATCGGCTCGCCGTCCAGCGTGATTTTCGTCGTGAGGGTGACACCGTCGAACGCGCCCCCGCCGCCGAGCCGGTAATCGAACTTAACCGAGCTCGTATCGAGGTCGGGAGTCATCTTGACCGACTGAAGGTGACGATCGCTTACGTATTCCAGCCATACCGTCTGCCAGATCCCCGTCGTCTGCACGTACCAGCAGCCGAAGTTGTCGGTTCTCCAACGCTGTTTGCCTCTAGGCTGCGTAACGTCGTCGCTGTCTTCCGCTTTAACGACGATACGGTTCTCGCCCTCCGCGCTTACGAACCGGGTAATGTCGAACGAGAACGCCGCATAACCGCCTTCATGAGTCCCGACGAATTCGCCGTTCACCCACACCTTGGCCGCGTAATCGACGGCTTGGAAGTTTAATAGAATTCTCTTGCCCAGAGCATCCGCGGGAACGGAGAAGCTTCTCTGATACCAGACGTACGGATGGAACTTGGATTCCCCGATGCCGCTTGCTTTCGTCTCATAAACGAATGGAACTTGAATTCGAACGTCCGTCTCGAGATTCTCGTACCAGCGCTCGTTCTCCCCGACGTTGCCGTCGTCGAAGCGGAAGTCCCACTCCCCGTTCAAATTCTGCCACTCGGCGCGGACGAATTGCGGCCTCGGGTATTCTTTACGATAGCTGCGAATGCTCATCTTCATCATCCTTTGCGTCATTCTTGTTCGAGTTAATAGATCTTGATACTGTCGAAGCTGACGTTGTTGTTATAGCCGGCCCGAACGCCGACGGAACCGTTCGTGTAGGAAGAGTCCGTCCTGTCGATGTACAGCGTGTTGTTCACGTAAACCTGAATGCGATAGCCGGCGACGACGATTTTGAGCGTGTACCACGTTCCCGGAGAGATGGGGAGGGTCGCGTTGCCCAGGCTTGTAAAATTGTTGTTGAACTTGCCCAGCCATACGCTGCCGCTTGCGAAAATGCCCGCTCCGTAGCCTTGGAACGAGTCCGTTCCGACGGCCGGATTCTGCACGTTCCAAATGAGGCTGCCTTCCCCGCTGTCGTTAAGCCGAATTTGGCCTTCGAGCGTGTACTTCTCTCCGGTCGTCCTCTGATTCAGAACGGACTTGGCGAACGCGGTCGGCGAAGCGACCGTGTAGACGCCGCCCGAAAGCGACCAAGTCCCTCCGTAGCGCGTCCATTCGCTGTCGGTATTGCTGTCGAAGCCGTTCGAGTACGTGTGAGGCGTAACCGTCACGTTGTCGAACCTGGCGGTGTTGCCGAAGCCTCCCCGAAGGCCGATCGTGCCGCGGTTATACGTCGTATCCGTGTAGTCGATCTTTAGGACATTGTCCAGGAACACCTGGATTCTTCCGAAATTCTTGACGACCTTGAGCTTGTAAGCCACGTTCATCGAGATGGCGACGGATGCGCTAGCCAGCTGCGTGTAATTATTGTTGAAGCGGCCGAGCCAGAGAACGCCGCCGGAATCGATGCCCGCCCCGTAGCCCTTGAACGCGTCGGTACCGTTCCCCGGACTCGTCACGTCGAAGATCAGGCTCGCCTGGCCGGCGCTTGTCAGGGTGATGTCGGCTTCGGCGGCGTAATTGACCAGCGAGACGTACGGATTCGCGATCGCCTTGGCCGCGCTCGTCGAGCTTACGTTGTAAGCTCCGCCAGAGACGGTCCACGTACCTTCGTACTTGGTCCAGTTCGAGTCGGTTCCGGAGAAACCGTCCGAGAAGCCCGTCGGCAGCGTCAAGAACTTGATCTTGACGTTGTGGCCTCCGACCGTGCGCTTGGCGGACGTCATCGCGGCAATCTCGTTCGTTCCCGTCTGATATAGGCTCCCCCAGTAATAATCCGGGAAGGCGCCGGGCCATAACGCCTGGTCGTTGGCGTACCAGGTCGCGCCGTAATCGTTGCTGAAGGACAGCGCGCTGCCGTTGCTCGTCACGGCCAGCCGCCCGTCGCTTAAGGACAGCACGTACGGCGCTCCGTTCTGGCCCGGAATCGGGGTTCCGATGCCGCTGGACCAGGTGACGCCATCGTTCGAGATTTTATAATAGACGTTGCAGCCGGCCGTACCGCACACCTCGTAGGTCAAGAAATACTTGCCGTTAGTCATCTTCGTCCACACCGGCATGCCGGGTCGGGAAGCGGAATTCGCCGGGTCCCACGCCGCGAAGATCTCGCTGTCCCACGACGAGCCGCCGTTCGTCGACACTTTCATCGAGATGATTTGGCTGTAGGCCGGGGAGCTCAGGGCGTATTTCTCGTTGGCGTAAAAGACGGCGAGCCGCCCGTCGCCAAGCAAGCCCATGTGCGGTTCGTAAATGCCCCGATCCGGACTGCCCAGGCTTCCCGGAGTTCCGATGTTGCTGTCGATGGTGCTGAGGAACGTCCACGACGAGCCCCCGTCCGTGCTTTTATAGACCGGCAAGGTATACGATTCCTGCCAGCGCACGGAGCGGGCCGCGAGCAGGACGTCGCCGTTCTCCAGTTGGATCATCTGCCCGTTGTCCAAGTCTCGTCCCGGATCGGCGATCGTGTTCAGAACCGTCCAAGTCCGGGCGTTATCCGTGCTTCGGGCTACCTGCAGCTTCGTGCCGCCGGTCGAGACGCGCGTATACCCATTGTTGTCGTAGATCGTATAAACGGCGAGCCAATTGCCGTTAGCCAGCTTCAGCATGCGCCCGTATTCGGAGCCGTACGTGCCGGGCGAGAAGCCTCTCGCGTCCGTGCCGGCGTCAGTGAACGTAGGCTGGTTATGAACCGTCACCTCGCTTTGAACCGTCGCCGGCCCTCCTTCCGCGAAAGCCTGGGCCCCGATCGATAGAATCAGAATAAGAGCCAGTAAGAAACTGACCGATTTTTTTATCATGGCGATCTCCTCTCTCCTTGGGGATATGGAAGCGGCGCGATTCCGGCCTGTCTATTCGCCTCGGATGATCTGCTTGCCGGTCATTGGCGGAATCTTCGGCCGCCTATCTTGCTTTAACATCGATCCCTTCCGCATCTAATGGCCTTAAACCGCGCTTGCTGTCGGACCGGGACGCCGTTCCGCTTGTCCTCGGCGGCTTCGTGACGATCCACGAGCCGAAAGCCGCGATGCCGAGCAGAACGAGGGCTAGGCCGAAGCTGTCCCGCTCGCTTAGCATCAGACTCGGCTGCTTGCTCTCCAGGGCAAAGATCAGCACGTTGGTCAGAACCAAATACCACAGCACGTTTCTCCCCATCGCTTCCAGCGGCGCGAACGGCGCCGGATAACGTTCCATCAGGCGAGAGAGCGAATAATAGCCGTAGAGGATCAGGGCGGGACCGACGATCCACCAGACGGAAGGCGGGAACCGTTCGGGCAAAGCTTGGTCATCCGCGGAGAGCCACCTCCAGAGGAAGGCCCCCGACGCGACGGCGGCCGCAGCAAGCGCCCGCAAGTCCCATGCGATCCGATGCTTGGCGAACAAAACGCCGACCAAATAATAAGGCAAATACTGAAGGACGGGGAACGACGCGAAGTCGCGCGTTCCGATCAGCGGCCCAAGCTCGGGAACGTGGACGGAACCGTAGGGGAGGAACGTGGCGGCAAGCAGCGCGAGGGCTGCCGCGAAGCCAAGCCATTGGCGTTCGGCCAGCCACCGCAGCGGCTTGAACAACGCAAGCCCGACAACCATCAGGTAAGTAAAAGAGATCAGAAACTCCGACCAGCCCGGCATATCCCGAATAAGCAGAATCGGGCGAATCGTGCTCCAATCGAGCGGACGTCCGTCGATAAAAATCCGGAAGGCCGTCCCCGATACGTAGAAAGCGATCAGCGTCTTGAGCGCGGCCAGCCCCATCCGGGGAGCCGCCCGGCGGAACGGCTTCGAGTAGTAGGCCAGCTGCGAGACGTACCCGAAGCTGAAGACGAATCCGGAGAACGTGATCAGGTTGATGACGTCGATAAAGCGCTGCCCGTCCGGGTATACCAGCGGATCGCTGAAGAACTGAAGCGCGTGGCAGTAAACCATCCCGATGACGAGCAGCCCCTTGAAGAGGTCGATCGCCCTCTCCCGCGCAGGAGCCGCGGCCGGCGCCGCGCTCATCCCTTGATCCCCGTCAGGCTGATGCCCTTCACGATCTGGCGTTCGAAGACGATGAACAGCAGCAGAATCGGCAGGGAAGAAAGCGTATTGATGACCATCGGCTTGACGTAATCCTCCGAGTACTGGTTCATCAAGGTCGGAATCCCCATCGGCAGCGTAAACAGGTTATCGTCGGTCACGGACAGGAACGGCCACAGGAAGTTGTTCCAAGAGCCGATGAACGTCAGAATCGCCATCGATGCGAGAGCCGGCCGCGTCAACGGGAGCATGATGGACCAGAAGATCCGCCATACCCCGGCTCCGTCGATCTGCACGCTCTCGACCAGCTCGTTCGGCACGCCGTCGAAAAAGCTTTTGAGCACGATGACCGCGACCGGAGAGGCCAGCGCAGGCAGGATCAGGCCCTGGTAGCTGTTGAGAATGTTCATGTCCTTGGCGACCTGGTACAGGGGAATGATGACCGCTTCGCCCGGAATGAGCAGTCCCGCCAGGACGAAGAAGAACATGGCCGTGCGGTAACGGAACGGGATCTTCGAGATGGCGAAGCTGGCCATGGCCGCGACCGCCACCGTCAGGATCGTGACGCACACCGCCACGAAGAAGCTGTTGAACGTCCAGTTCATGAGCTTGGTCGTGCTCAGGATCTCGTCATACACGGCGAAGGAATAAGGCGGCGTGAACCAGTCGACGAGCGTCACGATTTTCATGCCTTCCTGCTTGATGGAGACGATCAGCATCCACACGAGCGGGGCCAGGAAGAAGAATGCCGCGATCAGCGAGAGGATCCGATATACCCACTTCATCAGGCGCGCGCCTCCTTCCGGTTGTTAAGCCAGTATTGGATCGCCGAGAGAACGAGCAAGATGACGAACACCACGTAAGACATGGTAGCCGCGTACCCGAGATCGTTCTCGCGGAAGCCCGTCTGATAGATCAGTTGGATAATCGGCCGGGTCTTGTCGAGCGGACCTCCGCCCGTGATGATGTAAATCTGCAGGAACACCTTGAAGGAAGCGATGATCTGGAGCATCGTGATCGTCTTGGTGATCGGGCTTAAATGCGGCAAAGTAACGTTCCAGAAAACGTTCCAGTTATTCGCTCCGTCCAGCCGGGCCGCCTCGACGATCTCGTCCGGGATTTCCTGCATCGCCGACAGGTAGAGAATGAAGTTGAAGCCGACCGTCCACCACAGGGTGATGGCGGAAACCGCGATCCAGGACAAGCCGACCTCCGTCAGCCAGAATATCTCGCTATTCTCGGGAAGAATGCGAATCAAGTGCAGGAACGTGTTCACGAAGCCCATATACGGTTGGAAAATAAACAGGCCGAGGAAGGACGCGACGGCGACGGACAGAACGCTCGGGATGAAGAACACGGTCCGGTACAGCTTGCGCAGCCGCGATTTGCGGTTGGCGATGAGAGCGAGAACGATGGCCAGCACGACCATCGTCGGCGTGGTCAGGATGACGAACAGCGTCGAGTGCCAGATCGCCTCCCATACTTCCCGGTCGTGGAACATTTTGTTATAGTTGTCCCAACCGACGTAGGACATTTTCTTGATCAAGGTCCATTTGTAGAACGTCATCTCGACGCCTTTGATCATCGGCCAGATCGTATACAGAACGTAGATGAGGACAAAAGGCAGCAGGAACAACAGCGCCAGCAAGTCCGCTCTCCATTTGCTGATTCTCATATGCACGCACCCCTCGCCGGACAGCGCGGCAAGCCTGCGGCCGAGGCCTCGGGGCTTGCCGGCTTCCTCTCATTCGGCGCTATTCTTTTAAGATCTTCTCGACTTCGGCTTGGATCTTCGTCATCGCGTCGGCCGGCGTCATCTTGGCGGCCCACACTTCGTTCAAATACTTGAACAAGGCGTTGTCGCGGATTTGCCAATTCTTCGTGGAAGGCTTGCTGAACTTGACCGTATCGGCGACGGAAGCGTAGTCGCTGCGGTAAGGCATGGCCTTGTAGTCCGCGTTCTCGAGAACGGACGGCTTGGAAGGAATGTGTCCCGCCTTGGCCCAGATCTGGCCGTTACTGGCCAGCCAGTCGGCGAAGATCATCGCCGCCTTGCGCTTATCCGGATCCTCCTTCTTCGTTACCGGAAGGATGACCGTATGGGAATCTCCCCATGTGGCCGGCTGATCGAAGATCTGCGGAATCGGCATCGCGCCGAATTCGAAGTCCTTCGTCGCTTCCCACGTTCCGGTCGCCCAGACGCCGGTCATCATGATGGCCGCGGTACCGCTCTGGAAGTTCTTGTAGAAGTCCGGATCGTTCTTCTTGATGTAGCCGTTCGTATACAGCTTCTGGATGTAGTCGGCCGCCTTCGCTCCCTTATCGGCATCGACGGCCGCGCTTCCGAGATCGTCGGAGATGACGTCGCTCGCTCCGAGCTGATGGTACAGCGCCCACCACAAGCGGAACGGGTCGTCGTTCGAGTTGGACAGGGCGAAAGGAGTTACTTTCTCCGGAAGCTTCTGTTTGAGCGCGTCAAGGAAAGCGACAAACCCGTCCGCGGATTGCTCCATGACCGGCTTGCCGTCTTCGCCGAGAAGTCCGGCGTCGCTCAGCAGCTTCTTGTTATAGAACATGATGAACGGATGCGTATCGAGCGGAGCCGCGTAATGCTTGCCGTCCACCACGGTCGCGTTCAGAAGGTTGGAGTTGTACGTTCCCCAATCGACGCCGGCCCCTTCCGCCACGTCGTCCAGCTCGCTGACGACGCCTTGGTTAATCAGATCCGGAAGACGGGACGTATGGGAGATTCCGACGTCGGGTCCGTTGCCGTTGCCGACCGCCGTGATCAGCTTGGTGTAATATTCTCCCCATTCCAGCTTCGTGTTCTTGACTTGAATGTCCGGGTGGGTCTTGTTGAATTCGTCGATCATGGCTTGCATGTTGTCGCCGTCGCCGCCGCTGAAGAGCGTCCAGAAGGACAGCGAAACTTGCTTGCCGCTTCCGGAATCGGAAGCAGGCGCGCTAGAGCTTGCTTCCGCAGAGGGGCTGGAGCTGTCCGCAGGTTCCGGACTCGCGTTGCCGCCCCCGTTGTTCCCGCCGCATGCGCTTAATACCAGAGATGCCGACATCAGGGTTGCCAGAGTCAAACCAATGTTTTTTCTCATATTTGCCTCCCCATGTAATGAAATCTCTACTCAAGGCACCAAACTATTGTTTTATTTCAAGTTTATTGTACCTTTGAGGCAATATTATTCCAGATTTTGATGTCTGTCAACGCTTTCATACAATATTTATGTAGTTAAATAGTTGGAAAAGGCCTATAGTTACAAATTCCTTGTAACCATAGGCCTTTCGACATCATTATTCGGTAGCATAATAAACTTTAACGTTGATGTCCTGTTCATAATCCCCGAATTGCTTGCCGAACAGATTCAATCCGCCCTGGTGGACCGCGTCCGGCTTCACCCCTATTCGCAGCCGGATGTTCGGCCGATGGATCAGCTTCAGGTCGTCGACCCTCACTTCGGACACCTTCTCCATGTCGAGCGTTGTCAGGTGGCGGTCGATTCGCCACGTCTTAAGCAATCCGTATTGCGTCGACCAGTCCGGCAGCCAGGCCGGGTTCAGCCTGCCGCGGCGATCTCCGAAATCCCCCGGGCTCGTCCAAGTGCCGATCTCCACTCCGTTAATCCATAGCGTAATATCGGACGGCCAGTTGTTGTCGTAGTTCGGCGCTTCGGAGCACAGCTCCATGGAAATCTCCAGCGCGTCGATGCGGGCATTGGCCGGAATCTCAAGGGGAAGAAGATACTCCAGATACCCTTTGCGCAGCCAGATCATCTGGGCTCCGATATGCTTAGGATGATAGAAGCTGGCCGGCTCGTCCTCCTTCACGATCATGCCTTCGACGTTAGCCATCCCGCAGGTCGGATGAACCTCGCAGTCGCTGTAATGGCCGACCGGCATCTCCATCTCGTAGGTGCTGAGCCTTCCCCTGGGAACCGTCTTCTCGACATTAAACGCGATGCGGATATCGTCGTAATTCCGGGTGCATACCTTCATCGCCCCGCGCGAAGCCGGAACCAGCTCCGTGCTGATCAGCTTCGCCGCCTCCAGCACCTTGACGTTGTTCGCCACCGTCGACACGGGCAGCTTGAGCGCTTCCGCGATCTCCATGACGTTCATGTTTCTCGTGCTAAGTAGCTGAAGCATATCGACGCGGGCACGAGTGGACAGAGCGTGCGCGACGGCGACCAGCCTATCCGGATCCTGAAAGCTAAGCTCGAGCATGCTCGTACGTCTCCTTTCGTCATTCCTTTTTATTACAATCATTCTACTTGAAAGTATTCTACTGGAAAGCGCTATTTATATCAATATTATTGTAACGAATTATATTTTTTGTAGTAATTAACGGAAGGCTGCATTCGCGGACAAATGACTCGAACAAAGGGATGAAGCTTGAATAAGCGAAAGCGAATGTGCATGAAATTTCATGTTCATTTTTCGCCAGAGGGACAAAATCGGGAATTATAGATGAAAAATCATCTAGAATCCGCTTCATTTCGGAAAATTGGATGATTGTAGATGATTTTTCATGCATAATGAGCTCACTTTCGAAGCCCGTCCCTTACTCTTCCATCTCCCGAACAGCTCGGTGAGCTTGTTGATCTGCGTACGGTGGCAGGCGGGTTCAGCTTGTCCAATTGGGCCGAGAGCTTTCGCTTCTGTAATTCCTAATCGATTCTTGTCGACATCCCCACAACTATTCGACTAATTCAGACGATGAAGCAGTTCGTATTTATTGCCGCAAGGATCTTCGAAGTAAACGGCGTAGTAGGTGGGGCTGATGGGAAAAAGCCTCGGCCCGTCGTTAACAGCGCCTCCGATCTCGACGATAAGCTTCGCGAGCCGATCGACTTCTTCCCGGTCCTGCGCCCAGAATCCGATCAGATTGGCGTTCGGCCGATGCTCCCGATCTTCCGTGATGGCGAAATAAGCGGCGCTCGGAAGCTCACCGTCCGCGGCGAACACCTTCCAATTCGCGCTGTGAAAAGTCCGGGTGAACCCCAACTCGGGAAGCAGCTTCTCGTAGAAGGGCAGATCCCGCTCCAGGTCGTTTACCCGAAGGTCGATATGGCCGAATCGATTCATGGGTTAATCCTCTCCTCTGCATGGTTATTGGCGGAGCTTGTCCGGTGTCGAATTTCGTTCAGGACGCTCTCCCATCTCATCTTCATAAGCTCCCGCGTGTTCGGATGATCCAGGTTCTCTTGATGGAAGCTGATCGTCGTCTGCCCCGCCTTGCCCGGAAGAAGCCGGATCTGCAAAGTAGAGGGCTTCTCCCAACCGTTCTTCTTCCACCTCAGGCGGAGCTGAGATTCCGGCTTCACGACTCTGAGCTCGCCCGAGATGCCCTCCGGCGAACCGAAGGCTTCTCCCTCTCGAATCGAGAGATTCGGCACGTTCCCCAGCCACAGTTCAAGCCCTTCTGGCGAGACCAGATAAGCCCAGGCCGCTTCCGCAGAGATCGGGAGCGTTCTCCGAACGCCGATCTGAAAGCCCGTCGCGGCCGTCTGACCGACCTGCCTGCCATGCTTGTTCATCGCTTTCCCTCCTCTTATTCTTCATATACGCTCACGGGGTCAATCCTCTGGCGAACAGCTCGACGCTGGATTCCATGACCTCGGAGAACGGCAAGCTCGTAATCGAAGACGGAGCGAACAGCCGGGAGAGAAACGCCCCGTAATGGAGCCACATGAACGCGATCGCCTGCGCCTCCGCATCGGTCTCGATCAGCTTGCCCCGGCTGCGCATCTCCGTGAAATACCCGGTCAGAAGCTCCAACAGCTTCCGCGGATGCTTCTGCGCTTGCTCGCGAAGACCGGCCAGCTCGTTGTCGCCGAGCACGATCAGGAACAGCTTGCGGTTGCGATCCATCGTCTCGTGGTACATCCGGCCGATCAGGAGCAGGTCCTCTCTCAGGTTCCAGGTCAACCTCTCTTCGAAAACCTGCGTCATCTCCGCCGCGTAATGATAGCGCTCGATCGCCTTCTCCAGCAAATTCATCTTGCTGCCGAACTGACGGAACAACGTCATCTCGCTAACCCCCGCCGCCGCCGCGATCTCCTTCGTCGACACGCCTTTGTAGCCGCGCTCCGCCATCCGATCGATGGCCGCGAGCATAAGTTTGGTTCTGCTATCCACGGCAACGCACTCCGTCCTGCTTCTTCTAGAAGATAGTTAGTGATCACTAACATTCCAATAATAGGATATACCGACGAAGAGGCAAAGTCAATTCATTCTCTTAAGCTTAGGTAGACGACCGCTCCATTTTCTGGTACCATTCCATTTAGTTAAGAGCTTAACTATATAGAATATAGGCCAGGAGATATTCATGGGAGAATTGCAGCAATACGTGAGGGACCTACCTCTTCCGGTTTCCGTTTTCTTCGCTCTTGTAGAGACGACGGCAAGTTTAGTAGACGTGTCGGAGAAATATTGGCAGTCCAAAGGGATGAACGGCGCCCGCGTCCGCATCCTCGTCGAAATCATGAAAGAAGGCGGCACGATTCTGCCATCCGCTCTCGCTCGTAAAATCGGAGTGACGAAGGCGAACGTCAGCCTGCTCCTCAGCCCTCTGGAGAAGGACGGGTGGATTCGGAGAGAGCCCCATCCGGAGGACGGCAGAAAGTCCGTTGTATCGATTACGGGCGAAGGACAGCGTTTGCTTCTGAGGCATCTGCCCGAGAACCGCCAGGGTATCGCGGAGAGAATGCAAGCGTTGGAAGAAGACGAACTGAGGCTTCTGCTCAAGCTATTAACGAAGTTGCGGGGAAAATAAAACCGAAAGGGTGGACTTCATGTCAATCGCAATAACGGGGGCCAGCGGTCAATTGGGACATCTGATCGTCGAGGGGCTCCTGCGCCGGATTCCTGCCGAATGGATCCTTGCGTGCGTGCGGCGGCCGGATGCCTCCGGATGGTTCGAGGAACGGGGAGTCTCCGTCCGGCCGTGCGATTACGATCAACCGGACGCATTGGAACAAGCGTTTGCCGGCGTCTCCCGGCTGCTGCTCATCTCAAGCTCCCACCAAGACGACACGGTCCGGCTGCGCCAGCACGCCCATGTCATCGAAGCCGCCAAGAAAGCGAAAGTCGGGCATCTCCTCTACACGAGCTTCGCCTACGCGGACAACGGATCCGTTCCTCTTGCGCATCTCCACTTGGCGACGGAGCAAGCCATTCTCGCTTCGGGAATTCCTTATACTTTTCTCCGGAATGCTCTGTACACCGATATCGTCGGGGCTCTCGGGCTTCCGGGCGCGATCGCCCAAGGAGAGCTTGTCGTTCGCGCGGGGGATTGGACGTTCAACACCGTGATCCGGCCGGACTTGGCGGAAGCCGCCGCGGCCGTTCTCGCCAATTCGGAAGCTCATCTGAATCGAAGCTACGAGCTTACGGCATCCCGGACCTGGACATTCGAAGACTTGGCCGACGCACTCGCCGAGATTGCCGGCAAGCCGATTACCCTGCGCCGGGATCCCGAAGTACAGAGTTGGATTTACGGGTTCTTGAGCCGAATCGATACGTCCTCCGTCTCCGGCGATCTCGAGCGGCTTCTGGGTCGTCCGACGGCTTCGCTTCTGGAGAGCATTCAACCGATGGTTTCTCGGGAGCGAGGCTGAGATATGGTCGACTTTGAATGGTACCGAAGCTTTATGGCCATCTATAAACATTGCTCCTTGTCGGAAGCGGCCAGAACGAGAATGATGACGCAGCCGGCCATGAGCCAGCATTTGTCCGCCCTGGAGGCCGAGGCCGGTGAGCCGCTGTTCGTCCGGACCCCCAGAAAGCTGATTCCTACCGAGAGAGGCAAGGAGCTTTATTCGGAGCTCGCCCCCTTGATCGAGCATCTGGAGACCGCCACCCTGAATTTGAAGGCCGCGTCTCTTCCTACACTTAAAGTCGTCCGGATCGGCTCCGCCCTTGAGTTTTTTCGCGAGAACGTCCTTCCGAACTTAAACCGGATAGGGATGCGCACCGTCAACGTCTTCGGAACGGCGAACGAGCTGCTGGAGCTGCTGAAGGACGATCGGGCCGACCTTATCGTGACTTCGAAGAAAGTCGCCGCGCCCGGAATCGAATACGACAAGCTGTACCGGGAGGAATTCGCGATCGTCGCTCCGGCATCCATGGAGATTCCGGAAACCGATCGGCTCCCCGCCATCGAGAAATGGCTTGCCGAGCAGAACTGGATCAGCTACGGCTTGGAGCTGCCGATCATTAGGAGGCTATGGCGGGAACACTTCCGGAAGCGCCCGCTGATCAGGCCGGTTCATGTCATCCCTAACCTTCACATGATTCTCGAAGCCGTCGGGAACGGGGCCGGCATCAGCCTGGTGCCTACATATCTGTTGAATCGAAGCGACGGTCGCTCGAGAACGATCTTCGAGAACCTTAAAGTCGCCAACGAGCTGTTCGCGGCCTATCCCTCGAAGCACAAACATCTGCCCGAAATCCATGAGATCGTCCGCCTCCTGCGCGGAATGGATCGGCCAAGCACGCTCCCCGGGTCGGAACCGATATAAATTTATTTATAGTTTCTTCGCTATTTCATAATTTGTTTTATATCCGGATCGACCTTAAACTGAGCTCAATCCCATTAAGGAGTTGATCTGGAATGACCAAGAAGAAAGTATTGATCGTCGTAACGAACCGCTCGGAGATTCATGAAGGCAGGCGGACGGGAATCTGGCTTACGGAATTCGCGGAAGCATACGTGGAATTTATCGGCCAAGGGTACGAAGTGACGGTCGCGAGCCCCCTCGGCGGCAGCGCCCCGATCGACCCCGGAAGCTTCGATTCCAATACGCCCCAATCCCTGTTGGACACCCGGAAGCACTTGGAGAATACCGTGAAGCTGGATGAGGTCGGCGCGGACGCGTTCGATGCGATTTTCCTGCCGGGCGGTCATGGCACGATGTACGATCTTCCGGACAGCCGGAAGCTTCAGGAGCTGCTTCGGGACTTCTACGAAGCCGGCAAAATCGTGGCGGCCGTGTGCCACGGACCCGCGGGGCTAGTCGGCGCTAGACTGTCCAACGGGGCGCCTCTGGTGGCGGGCAAGAGAGTCAGCGCGTTCACGGACCGGGAAGAAGCGGAGACCTCGCTGGATCGGCATCTCCCGTTCACCTTGGAGAGCAGGCTTCGCGACCTCGGCGCGATCTACGTCGCCGCCCCGAACTGGACGGCCCATCACGAGGTCGACGGCAACCTGATTACCGGCCAGAACCCGCAATCGACCTTGGCGGTCAGCCGCGCCCTCATCGCGCAATTAAGCTAAACCGACGCAAGGCCCCCTTCTCCGGAAGAAGGGGGCCTCGTTTCGTTCGTTTCGAATTTCGAATTAGTTCATCCATTGCAGATATTGAAGCAGGCGGCTGAGAACGGCCGCGCACTCCGCGCGCGTAGCGGGCGCTCTAGGTGCGAAGGTACCTTGAGCATTCCCTTCCATCACTCCCGTCTGCAGCAATATAGCGATCGGTTCGTTAGCCCAGACGGCCAATTCTTGTTTATCGGAGAGGCGATCCAAGGCCGATCGGCTCGTCTCCGGCGTTAGCCCGGCGAACGCGATTGCCCTTGCGATCATGGCGGCCATCTGCTCGCGGGTGACGGGATCGTTCGGCCGGAACGCTCCGGTCTCGTCTCCCAGGATCAGCCCCGCATCGTAGGCGGTCGCCACCGCCCCCGCAAACCAGTCGTACGGGCGAATGTCCGAGAGGAGCGACACGCCGGATGCCTCCGTCAACCCGAGAGCGCGTACGAGCATGGCGGCGAACGAGGCGCGGGTTACGCGTTCGTTCGGAGCGAATGTCCCTCTTCCGGTTCCATTCACGATAAGCTTGTTTGCGAGCAGCTCGATGTCTTTTTGAGCCCAGTGTCCCTGCACGTCGTCGAAAGAATGCCCGGATTGAACGACGGCGTACAAGCTGTTATGCGGCGCGTAGAAAGTCGCTTGCGTCGCGTTGTCTGCCGACTGGAACACCGATGGAACAAAATGAGGCACGCGGTCCGCGTCCAGCCAAACGACCGTAGACAGCGCAGGGTTAACTTCTTGATCGAGGGTTATCGTCCGTTCCGTATAAACGTTGCCAAAGGAAGTCATCTCTCGGCCGTCGATGTAGATGGAGAAGTCGGTAGGTGTCGAGAGCAGCGCAAGACCCTGTTCACCCAGTTCGGTTCTCCACCTCTGGCCGCTCGTTTCCGTTTCCATCCCGATGGCTATCGTAATGACCGAACTTCCGTCGATGTTTCTCCATACGGCCAGCGGCAGGCTGAAGCTTGCGCCGTTCGCCTTAAGCCGGATTGCGGCGTCCGGTTGCGCGTTTAAAATCTCCTTTATAGCGTTCGCAGGCAAATCGAGTTTGACGACCGGATCGGAATCGCCTACGTCCACTTCCACGATCCGATTCGCGTCAAATAAGGCTTGAAGCTGCGAAGCTTCCGCGATCAACCGCGTAACGGCCCTTCCGTCGCTTGTCCGTTCTTTGACGACGGTAAGGTCAATATCGTGCCCGTTGATTTTGACGGTCATTTTGAAGATGGGGTCCGGAATCGGTACCGGTGTCCCAGGAATGGTCGTGGTTTCGGCAATGAGATCGATTCGGCCAACGTCGACCGTATCCCCCGGAAGGACGGTTGCGGTTATTTCTTTAGCTTGGTATCCGGAGGCCGTGATTGTGATCGTTTGACTGCCCGGCTCGATATTCTCCAACGTAAAAGAACCCTGGTCATCCGTAGCAGCGGTATGCTCGCCTACCGTGACCGTCGCGCCATTAAGAGGTTCGCCTCCGGTTCCGTATACCGTTCCGGCAATCGATCCGACGGTAGGAACTTGAGGCGTGGGCAGCACGGTCACGACCGCGCTCGCTTCAAACCCGCCGTCTTGCGTCGTTATCGTAATCGTTGCCGTTCCTTCGCCGATTGCCGTCACTTCGCCCGTTGGGGTTACCGTTGCGACGTCGGTGTCGCTCGAGTTCCAGGTTACCGCTTGGTTCGTCGCATCCGCAGGTGCGATAGTCGCCGTCAGCCGCTGCGCGGGATCTCCGACTGTCAGCGTCAGTTCCGCCTTGTCGAGGGTCACTCCCGTCACCGGCACGATAACCGGCGGCGCAGGCAGCACCGTCACGACCGCGTTCGCATAAAAGCCCCCGTCCTGCGTCGTTACCGTGATCGTCGCCGTTCCCTCATCGACCGCCGTCACTTCGCCTGTCGCACTCACCGTCACAACATTGGCATCGCTTGAGCTCCACGTCACCGCCTTGTTCGTCGCATCCGCAGGCGCGACGGTTGCCGTCAACCGCTGTGCGGGATCCCCGACCGTCAGCGTCAGTTCCGCCTTGTCGAGGGTCACTCCCGTCACCGGCACGATAACCGGCGGCGCCGGCAGCACAGTCACGACTGCGCTCGCATAGAACCCTCCGTCCTGCGTCGTCGCCGTGATCGTCGCCGTTCCCTCATCGACCGCCGTCACTTCGCCTGTCGCACTCACCGTCGCAACATCGGCGTCGCTCGAGCTCCACGCCACTGCTTGGTTCGTCGCGTCCGCAGGCGCGACGGTTGCAATCAACCGCTCAGCAGGATCCCCAACCGTCAGCGTCAGCTCCGTCTTGTCGAGAGCCACTCCCGTGACCGGCACGATAACCGGCGAAGCTGGCAGCACCGTCACGACTGCGCTCGCATAGAACCCTCCGTCCTGCGTTGTTACCACGATCGTCGCCGTTCCCTCGCCGACCGCCGTCACTTTGCCCGTCGGATCGACTATAGCAACGTTAGCGTTGCTCGAGCTCCACGCCACCGCTTTGTTCGTCGCGTCCGCAGGCGCGACGGTTGCAATCAACCGCTCAGCAGGATCCCCGACCGTCAGCGTCAGCTCCGCCTTGTCGAGGCTCACTCCCGTAACCGGCACGATAACCGGCAGCGCGGGCAGCACCGTTACGACCGCGCTCGCATAAAACCCTCCGTCCTGCGTTGTTACCACGATCGTCGCCATTCCCTCGCCGACCGCCGTCACTTCGCCCGTCGGATCGACTATAGCCACGTTAGCGTTGTTCGAGCTCCAAGCCACCGCTTTGTTCGTCGCGTCCGCAGGCGCGACGGTTGCAATCAACCGCTCAGCAGGATCCCCGACCGTCAGCGTCAGTTCCGCCTTGTCGAGGCTCACTCCCGTAACCGAGATCTTCGTTTGAAAATGGGCGTCAAACAGCTGAATAACGCCCCATGCCTGAATCCTCGAAGAGGCATCGACCTCGTAGACGGTTAAATATTGACCCGCGCTCGCGCCCGCAATATCATCGCCGGGCGTATAATCGACCGCGTCTGCCGGAAGCGGACTCCCGGCCAGAGGACGCTCCGCCGCAGCATCGCCAAGCGTATAGGCGAAGGTATGCGCCGAGTCCGCGGGCTCCGCCGTTACGCGCGTCGTTCCGAATGCGGCACCCGGCCCGATATCGATATCGGCAGTATCCGGCGCCCGTTCCGCCACGGTTAGCCGCAGGGCCTCCGACGCGACCGCGCCCCCGGCATCCGTTCCCGCGACTTCGACGACGAACGTGCCGGATTCCGCGGGCGTTCCGCGCAGAAGCCCGGAAGCGTCCATCGTCATGCCGTCCGGAAGGCCCGACGCGCTCCAAGCGATGCCTCCCCTTGCCCCGTCCCATGCTTCCAGCCGGAGCGGCGGGTAAGCTTCATCCTTAACTCCGTCCGTCAAGATGGTCGTCAAAATAACCGGACGCAGATAGGGATAGCCATCGTTAACGGCCGGGCTAATGGCCCAAGTCCCGTCGAAGTCCCACCCTACGTAGGAAGACGAATCTTTCATCTTCGCTGTCGTCAAGCCGACGATTCCGCTCGAATTCTGTCTGGGAGCGATACCTGACGCCTGTTCCGTCGTTTGAGTATCGAAGTAAGAGGAGACAACGGCGGCGCTTCCTGACAAGTCGGTCATAAGCCCTCCATAATACGCGAAGAAAGCGCCCGCATCGTTCGAGGTATCGACGCGTCCGGTTGCATAGGTGCGCTCGATAGAGCCATTAATCAGAAAGGAAGTCAAGCCGCCGTTTCTCAAGTCATAACCTATGCCGGTGACCGGTTGATTGGAGATCGGGCCCCTCGCATAAGAATCGCGGATGGAACCGTTGCCCGATCCCACCAATCCCCCCGCGTACTGATTCGCCGAAGGAGAGACAGAGACGGACGCTTCGGAATAAGACTCCGTTACGACGGCGTTAGTCGATTCTCCCGCGAGCCCGCCGGCCGAAGAATAGTACAGATTCACGGGCGCGCGCCCGGACACGCTTCCGAGCGAATACGAATGCTCGATGCGGCCCGCGGACTGGGAACCCGTTATCCCTCCCGCTCGAATCCCGCCATCGATCTCGACCTCCACCCCCAGATTCCGTATGATGCCGGATGACTGACCGAAGAAGCCGGCAACTTCAAGAGTGTCGCTCGTTACTTCGATCCCGGAGACGACATGCCCTCTTCCGTCGAAAGTGCCGCTATAGGCGGCCAGCCCGTTGCCTCCGAGCGGCACCCATTCGTTTCCCGATAAATCGATGTCGTTCGCCAACCGAATATTTTCCGATAAATAGAGCTCTTGATTCCGATCGATGTACAGCAGCTGCTCTGCCGTCGAGACTTGAACCCAACCGTCGATCACGGGCGGCGCCTCGCTCGAGTCCGCGAACGCGGCCTTAGCGCCGAACCCCGAAGGGAGCATCAGAAGGATGGCCAAGGTCCAAATCATAATAGTCGAGATGCGTTTCATGTCAAGAAACCTCCGTCGCTAAAAACAATGAGTTTAAGAGAGTTTATTTTATAGTGTAAAATAAAAACTACTCTATCAACGTTTCGTTTTTGTTTCATATTTGATTATCGGGAAAGAAGAGTGACAGATGGAACGGCTAACTCTTAACGGTAATGGGATCGGGAACGGCCTCGGTTCCCGCGTAATCGGCTTGGATAACGAACTGGAGGCTTTGGCCAAGTGGATGGCCGAGCCCGGCGCCGGGACGCGGCTGTTGTCCGTATCGGGGATCGGAGGCATCGGCAAAACAACGCTTCTGACGGAGATGGCCCGCAAGACCAGGGAATCGTCCCTGCCTACGCTCTGGTTGGACGGACAAAGCGAGCTGTTGACGTCCGTCTCCTTTCTCTCCGGTCTGGAAGCTAGTCTTGCTAGCGAATACGGACGGGTACGGTCGCCGGACACGCCTCTGCTGACGTTTGTCGTGTCGGAATTGTCCCGGCAGCGAACGGTTTTGCTCATCGACAATGGCGAAAGCCTCGATAGATTGGAGGGCTGGCTTCTCTCCAGCTTTCTGCCGAAGCTCGAGTCCGCAAGCGTGCTCATCGTCGTCGCTTCCCGGAACGAATTGTCGGTCAAATGGCGTACGAACCCGTACTGGGGCCCCCGCTTCAGCTCGTTGCATCTGCGGCTGTTTACGCGCGAGGAAGTCGTTGCCTACTTGCGGGATAGCGGACTTAGCACGGAGCTGCAAATCGAAGTCGCACAGCGAACGGACGGCCATCCCCTGCTTCTTGCTTTGACGGTCGATTGGCTTAAATCCCGGCAGGGAGAGGAACGAAGAGCGCTTCTCGAAATCCCCGCCATTCTAAGCGCCGAGCTGCTCCGGGAAGTCGTTTCCCCGGCTCTGTATCCCGCATTGACGGTACTGTCGCTGCTCCCGGCCGCCGACCACGCGCTTCTGAACCGTTTTCTGGAGATCCCTCTCGATCCTGCCGGTTATAAGGATCTCGGAACCTTATCGTTCATCCGCGCGACTCCCTATGGCTTGTCCATGCATCACGTGGCGTCCCGTCTCCTTCGGGAAGAATACGCGGCGAAGTCCCCCTTGCTCTTCCAGGATCTCCGGCAGAGGATCATTCGTCTGCTGACCGAACAATTCCATGCCGCGGACAAGAGGCTGCAAATGCGTTACGCCGCCCATATCCTGGAGCTGTATCGCGAATTCCTGCCTATCGCCAATGCTTACGCCAACTTCTCTTCCAATCTGAGACCGGGAGAATATCGGCCTTATCGACCGGAGGACCTGCCCCATCTGCAACGGTTCCTGGCGGCTGCCGCGCCGACGGATTGGCAGACGGAGCTGGCTCGGGCGGAGGATTATCCATCGCTTCTCGCCAGCATAGCCGAAAGCTGCCCGGAAGGAATCTGCGTCGTGCGGGACGAGCTCGGGGTGCCGCTGGCCTTCTGTGCCGGCGTGTGGCTGAACGGCATGACGTTGCCGATTCTCGAGCGATACGCGCCCGGGTTCCTCCCGATCCTGAACGAAGACTCGGACCGTTCGCCCTCTCTATCCCCGGAGACCGCGGATACGTTATGCATCCTTCTCGCCGCGGTCGACGTCCGGCAGTCCATCTACCGTCCGGAAGAGCTGGGCGCTCTTCTGATGCAGCAATGGCTGATCATGATGACGAGCGGTTTGCGCGGAATCACGGTGACGGCGGATCCGAATCTCAAGTCCCTTCTGCCGGCGCTCGGGTTCAAGGAGCGGGGCTCCGTCGATCCCTTCGCGGATAAGTTGACGGTATGGGAGCTCGATTTCCGGCAATCTTCGTTTGACGAATGGGTGAAGCGAATCATTCGGCAAACGGGTGAAACGGCAGCCGCCACGATCTATCCTCATGCGAGCGAGAGCGTCCCGAAGATCGACTTCGTCGCGATGAAGCGCATCCTGGAGCATTTGTTCGAATCGGAAGACCCCGTGCGGAGCAAGGTGCTGGAACTGCTAACCGCCGAGCTTCCCATGCCTCCGTTGACGACGAAGGATCAGCTTATTTTAAGGGAGCTTTACGTGCAGAAAGCCCGAAACAAGGAAGAGCTCGCCGGCGCCTTCTATATGAGCAGAACGACGTTTTATCGGCATACCCGGACGGCTATAAGACGTCTGGCGGAAGCGATCGCTCTCGCTTTAACGTTCGATTCCGGCAAAATCGAATCCACTTAAACATTTTTTCATTCCCTTTTTTACTTTTGTGTTGAAATCTAGCCTGCGACATAGGATAATGTTGGATTGTAAGAATAGCTTACACAAGGAGAGAATGAAATGAAGCTCCCCGCAATCCGACTGAATCGTATCCAGAACAAGATCGCGCTAGGTTTTCTGATCGTTATCCTCTGTTTTATAATCGTGATCCTGCTGGTGACCGACCAATTATCGAAGTTCCAGAGAGAGACCGATTATATTACGAATCATGATATGAAAGTTCGCAGCCTGGCCCAGTCCTTGGAGAAAGATATCGTCGACATGCAGCAAGGGATTCTCGCGTACGTCGTTTCCGGCGAGAAGGATTCCTTGGATCCCTATACATACGGGCAGATGAGCTGGAAAACGAATTATGCCGCCTTAACCCAGCTTATCGCGGACAATCCCGACCCTGTCAAAAAACTGCAGGTCATTCAGGAGAACGTGGAAGGCTGGGTGAAGGATGCAGGAGAGGTCGCCATCGCGCTTAAGCAAGCGAACGATTCCGAAGGTCTAGCCAAATACGTCCATGACGATCCGGGGAAAAAGTACGAGTCCGCCATCCGCGTTCTTCTTTCGAATTTTAAAGACGCGGAAGAGAAGCAATCGGCGGCGAGAGTGGAGGAGTTAAAGAAGAAGAACGACCGGCTTCGCGTCCAATTGTACGTCGCTCTTGCGATTGTCGTTGCCGTCTCTGCCGTCTCCGGGTATCTGACCGGGTACATCACCGTCCGCAACGTACGCAAGGTCGGCGCCGCCATCGCCGAGATCGCTTCATCCGGAGGCGATCTGACCAAACGAATCCGGTTAAGGACGAAGGATGAGACGAAGGACTTGGCCGATCAGGCGAATTTGCTGCTCTCCAGCCTGCAAGGCATGATCTCCGATATTCAAGCGAGCACCAAGGAGCTCGAACGGTCCTCGGCGTTGCTGCGGAACGGGTCGGAAGAGAGCTCGCGCGCGTCGGATCAAATTGCCCAATCCGTCGGACGAGTTGCCCAAGGCACGGAGCAGCAGGTCTCCCAGACGCAGCAAATCTCCGCGATCATCGAAGAGACGGTATCCGGCTTGGAGCAAGTGGCGGCTACGACGAGCGGAGTGTCCCTCCTCGCCCAACGAACGCAGTCCGTCGCGTTCGAGAGCGCTAATGAGCTGAAGCAGAACGTAGACAACATCAGGCGAATCGAGTCGACCTTCTCCGATATCCACGCTTCGGCGACCGAGCTGTCGAGATTGTCCGGGCAAGTGGGAGAAGTCGTCGACCGCATCAAAGATATCTCCAAACAGACCAATCTGCTCTCCCTGAACGCGGCGATCGAAGCGGCCCGCGCCGGAGAGCATGGCAAGGGCTTTGCCGTCGTCGCGGACGAGATCCGCAAGCTGTCGGACCAAGCCGCTCGCTCCACGACCGAGATCGCGGACACGATCGAAGTCATGCTCGGCGGCATCTCCGGGCTCGCCAAGAAGGTTCGGGAGAGCGGCGCGGACGTGAAGAACGGCGTCGAGGCAATGTGGAGCGCGGGCAAGTCCTTCCGTACGATCATGGAGGAGATCGACAGCCTGAGCGCTCAAGTGACAGACGTCGCTTCGACTATCGAGCAGATGTCGGCCGGAAGCAAGTCCGTCGAAGCCGCCATCCAGGAGATCGCCAAGATCACGGAAGAGACCGCCTCCTTCTCGGAAGAAGTAGCCGCCATGACCGAAGAGCAGACCGCGACGAGCGAAGAGATGCGCCAAGCCGCGCTGAAGCTGAACGGCATGTCGGAATCCTTGCAATCGCTAGTCGGCAAGTTCAAGGTATAAGAAGGCCCAAGCCGCGATTAGATTAAGTAATCGGTAAATGGTAAACTTACATCGAACAGGAGGAATGACCCTATGCCTACAACAACAGAGTTAGAGAAATATGCCGACCTTATCGTACGGACGGCCGTTAACATCCAGAAGGGACAAGATCTGTGGATCAATGCCCCCATCCACCAGCCGGAGCTCGCGCGCCTTGTCGTCAAGCGGGCTTACGAAGTCGGAGCGAAGAACGTTCACGTCGAATGGCGGGATGAACATATCAGCAAGCTGACCTACGGTCTCGCCCCGGACGAAGCGTTCGAGAGCTATCCGGCTTGGCGGGTGCAGGCCATGGACGAATTGGCGGAGAAGGGCGGAGCCTATCTGCTGATCAAGTCCGACGATCCCGAGCTCCTGAAGGGAATCAATCCGAAGCGGATCGCGGACTACTCCCGCGTCTCCTCGGCCGCCCTCGTCAATTGGCGGAATTACACGTCTTCGAAGAGAGTGTCCTGGTCGATCGCGGCCGCTCCGTCGGACAACTGGGCGAAGCTGGTCTTCCCTGAACTGGATACGGAAGCCGCCGTCGAAGCGCTATGGCAGGCGATCTTCCGCGCCGTTCGCGTCGACCGGGACGATCCCGTCGCCGCTTGGGAGGAGCATAACAACACCTTGCTCTCCAAGCGCGCTTATCTGGATGCAAAGCAATATAAGAAGCTTCACTACCGGGCTCCGGGCACGGACCTTATCATCGAGCTGCCGGAGAATCACCTCTGGAACGGTGGCATCTCGAAGAACGAGCGCGGCGGCACCTTCAACCCGAACATTCCGACCGAAGAGGTATACACGGCGCCGCATCGCTTGGGGACCAGCGGCGTGGTCCGCAGTACCAAGCCGCTGAGCTATCAGGGCAACCTGATCGAGAACTTCAGCCTCACCTTCGAGAACGGCCGAGTCGTGGACTTCCAAGCCGAGAAGGGCTACGACTCCCTGAAGGAGATGCTCGATCTGGACGCCACCTCCCGCTACCTCGGGGAAGTCGCGCTCGTTCCGCATCAATCGCCGATCTCGGAATCGAACATCATTTTCTTCAACACGCTTTACGACGAGAATGCCTCGAACCACCTGGCCTTGGGCAACGCGTACCCGACCTGCGTGGAAGGAGGCACGACGATGTCCCGCGAGGAGCTGGAGCAGGCCGGCCTGAACCAGAGCTTCCTGCACGTCGACTTCATGGTCGGCTCGGCCGAGATGGACATCGACGGCATCACGAAGGACGGCCGAGCGGAACCGGTATTCCGCAAGGGTAATTGGGCGTTCTGATTCCGCAAAATACGGTACAGCGCCATGGAACCCCCCCGCTTATGCGGCGGGGTTTCTTTCATTTTGCCAGGCTATGCTATACTTGTCCTTACAACAAGAAGTGACGCAATGTTAAAGGAGAAGTTAGCTTGAATTTTCAGCAATGGATCGCCCCGGAACACTACAACATGAGCTCGGAGATCGAGCGTCACCGCTCGGATAAGATCGCCCTGCGCTGGCAGGACGAGCAGGGCCGTACCGCCCAAATAACCTACGCCGAGCTTCTTAAGCAAGTCGATCGACTGGCCGGCGGATTGGATAGCCTGGGACTCGTCAAGGGAGACCGCGTTCTGGTCATGGTGCCGAGAACGATCGAGGCTTATTTCATTTACGTCGCATGCCTCAAGCTGGGGCTTGTCATCATCCCTTCCTCGGAGATGCTCCGGGCGAAGGACATCTCGTACCGGCTTGCCCATTCCGAGGCTCGTGCCGTCATCGCTTGGAGCGAAGGGGCTGCGGAGGTAGATCGGATCTCCGATGAGCTGCCCGCCCTGAAGTATTTGATCGACGCGAGCGGACAAGCAGAAGGAACCTCGCGCTGGATTTCCCTTGGCTCGCTAATGGAAGGTCAACCCGAGACACGCGAAGCGACGCCGACCCGCCGCGACGACCTGGCGCTGCTGGCCTACACCTCCGGGACGACGGGCAATCCGAAGGGCGTCGCCCATAGCCACGGCTGGGGATTCGCGCATCTGCGAATCACTTCCTCGTGGCTGGATATCCGCCCTTCGGATCTGGTCTGGGCGACGGCGGCTCCCGGCTGGCAGAAATGGATCTGGACCCCGTTCCTGTCCGTGCTCGGCAACGGGGCGACCGGCTTCATCTATCACGGCTCCTTCCGGGCGGAGAAGTATCTGGAGCTCATCCAAACGAACCGGATCGACGTCCTATGCTGCACGCCTACCGAGTATCGAATCATGGCCAAATCCGATTCGTTGGCCGATTACGACTTGGCCTCTATACGAAGCGCGGTATCCGCGGGGGAACCGCTTAATCAAGCGGTAATCCGACAGTTCCAAGATCTGTTCTCCTTCACCATTCGCGACGGCTACGGGCAGACGGAGAGCACGCTCCTGATCGGCAACCTGAAGGACGCTCCGATCAAGCTCGGTTCGATGGGCAAGTCCATCGCGCCCGGACTGGTCGAGATCATCGACGAAGCCGGACGGCCGCTGCCTCCCGGAGAAGTCGGGGACATCGCCGTGCACGGCGAGATGCCGGCTTTGTTCCGCGAGTACTATCGAGCCCCGGAACGCAAAGGCGCCAGCATGATCGGCTCCTACTTCATTACCGGAGATCGGGCGAGCAAGGACGAGGACGGCTACCTCTGGTTCGAGGGACGCGGAGACGATATTATCATCAGCGCCGGCTACACGATCGGCCCGTTCGAGGTGGAGGAAGCGCTGCTCCGTCATCCGTCCGTCAAGGAATGCGCGGCCGTCGCCAGTCCGGACGAGATCCGCGGCCACGTCGTCAAAGCGTTCATCGTGCTGAAGGACGGCGCCGCCGGGTCCCCCGCTCTGGCGAAGGAGCTCCAAGACCACGTCAAAGCTCTTACGGCTCCCTACAAATATCCTCGCCGGATCGAATTCGTAAGCGACTTGCCGAAGACCAACTCGGGTAAGATCCGCCGCATCGAGCTCAGGCAGCGGGAGAATCATGCTTATTCATAAGAATGGGAAGAACCCCCGCGCCGCTGCCGGCGTTGGGGGTTCTTCCGTATGGTGCCCGTTAGGAACGCGGATATAGCGAAATCGGTCTTGCAAGGTATTAGCGCTTTGTTTGTCGTGATACTGGCCGCCTCTCTACTGTACAGCCTTACCGCTTCGGCGAATCCCCCTATCGTCAGCTATGACAGCCCCGGCACCCTGGTTACGGTCGTGGAGCGGGTACCGGGAACGACAACCGCGTATCCGTCGGTGTCCTATACGATTACGTTCCATTAAACGAGACTTCCGCCGATGCGTAAGAAAGAAGCGTGAGAAGCAGGCTTAAGATTGTTGAGAAAGTCATACGGCGATTTCATGCCCGGTATCGGCTAACGAACACCGACGACTCTTAAACGCTGATTTATCGCTCATTGGAAATGTTACGGACATACAGTCCTTTAGCGTTCGAATATGACCATGAAAAGGCGCTTTTACCGTTCTAAGGGTTTTCCATGTCCGTTGACTCGTTTGAAGGCGTGGTGATTCCTTTTTTCGGCTTCGTGCGTCCTTTAATCTGCCATCGATCGGTTTGGTGGTGCCGACCGCAGGCTTCTTTGCTTGGTTAGAGGTCCTCCACCGAGAAAATATCTCTCAGCTCGATGCCAAGACATGGGATCGTAGGCGAGACGACCCGATCGGACTCCGTAAGCGTCGCCGCAAGGGAGTACTTCCCGTCAATGAGCACGAACTGCTCCACGACCCGATAGACAGGATCGACCAGCCAATATTCCCGTACTCCGAACCTCTCATAGGTCTCTTTCTTGATCGTTTTGTCCCGTCGGCCGGTCGCGTCGGATAGGATCTCGACGACGAGGTCCGGAGCGCCGTAAATATACCCGTCCCTGATGATTCCTACGTTATCCTTCGCGATATAAATAATGTCCGGCTGTAATACGTTATCCTCGTCGAAATGCACGTCCAATGGGGCCAGCAAGATTTTCCCTTCCGCTCCGCATGAATCGCGAAAGGCCAAATGCAAGTCTCCTAGAATCTGCTGATGAACGTACTTCGGGGAGGATAGAAAATCGTATCTAATTCCGCCTATAATCTCGTATCTCTCGTCGATGAGGAAACGAGGATTTCTTTTCGACGAATCATCCGCCACCGCGATCCCTCCCGACAACGAACATTTTTTACCATTATAGCATAAGAATTGCGGAACCTGTCTCTACCTTAAAGCAGCTTTGCCTTCCCGTCCTTCACCCAATAGATGCGGTCGGACACCGGACTCGGCATCAATCGGTGGCTTCGTTCTACCATCTCCTTGAATGCGCTCTTCACGGCCACGTCCCTTGCCTTATGCGCCGAGTCCATCTGTTCGCCGGTCTGCAGGAGCAGGACGGTCTTGCGATTCGTATAAGCGATCAGGTATTGGGATGGCAAATAGCGCGAGGTCCATTCCGGCAGAAGAAACTGACAATCGATCGGATGAGGAGGTTCGGCGAACACCTGAAGCACGCACGTAGGACGGTTCGGATCGGGAAGGCGCATAGTCGGCTCTACCCAACCGGAAGCCTTCAGGTTGGCGTAAGCCTGATTCTTGACTTTCTCTTCGTCCAGCTCCGGATTCTCGTTCAACAACTGGCGGGTGATGATTTTGCAGAAGTCCTCATGAACCTCCAAGTAAACGATCCGCAAGCCGGGCAGGAACGGATCCGATACCATCGGCGACTCCTTGCCCGCTTCCTTCACGTACCGCTCGTCCCGAACGGCCGGATAAACCCCCGCGAGATCGATCTTCTTCATCTCGTTCTCCGTGCGCATATGAACCGTCATCCGGGCAATATCGTTCATATAATCGACCGCCGTATTCAAGTCTCCTCCTGCCATGTACGTGTCGTAAGTTTGATGAAGGCTGATCTCCACCTTGCCGTCCTGCCGATCGGAATCGTCAAGCAGAATCTCCAGCAGGAGAGGCTCCCCGCGCTTCGATCGAACCTTCAATCCCATGCTCTCGCTAAGCTGGCGTGCCATCATCTCCGCGAACTGTTCCGGCTTGTCGTACAAACGAACCGCTCCCATTCGTTTTCTCCCTCCAATTCGGTTCCCTAGGAAAAACAAAAACCCCGGCTCCGCGTCCTTAATAGACGAGAGCCAGGGTGTGCTTCACCTCTGGAATATTGTGTATATTGTAGCAGACTTAGTTATCGGAATGCTACTAACACCTCACATACTTGCGCTTAAATCCGATTTGACCTTTGTCCAAGGCCTTTTGAATATTCGTAGAGGCGCTTATGAACTTGCTTTTCTTTTTATCTTTGTCGACCTCTACCGAGCCAACGGCTTGGGCAGTCTCAACCGCCTTGTCGTGCAGCGGAACATATGAAACGGCGACGGTGTAAATGAACATGTTCATCGCGTATTTGGCCCGTTCGGGAGCATCGTGGATCGTCGTTCTCGCCAAGTCGAGCATGCCCGACAGCTTGTCCTTGTCGAACTCGGCGTCCTTGCGGCTGCCGAGAAGCCAGCAATAGCAGCTCCAACCCGCCGACATGCGCAGCTCATCGCCGCTGGCGATCCATTTATCGGCAACCTCTTGCGCGATATCCGTCTCGGACAGAGTCACGGCAACGACATAGTCGGTGATCATGTAGAAATAAGCCGCATCGATCCAACGCTCGAAGTCCGTCTCGGTCATCGCCTTCGGATCCGCGATGACTCCGGCGAAATACATGGCGTCGTAGTTCCCCGTGGCATAGAGCTGATCGGCCAAGGCCTGATCGTTCTTGATTTTCTTGGCAATAGGCTTCATCTCGCCCGTCGCCACGCCGAACAGCGGCTCATGAGCGCCGTTGGACATGTACATTTTCTTGAGTCTTTCCTTGCCTAGCGCTTCTAGCTCCTGCATGACGGTCTCTAGATTCATTGGCACGCACTTCCTTCAAGAGTGGATTTAGTGGGGGCGCGGTTGGTAAACAGAGTCCTTTCATTATAACCCGAAAGATTACCCTCTCCAAATAGATTCACGGGCGGATCCGATTATCGATCAGAAGAGGATATCCAGCCCCGCCTAACGCAATCCCTTTGTCAGATAAGCATGCACCGTCCACGGAGCGAAGACGGCTATCGGCAACAAGCCGACGCCGAGGCCCGCCGCTATATCCAGCGCATCCGCCGTTCCGTGAATCAATCCCCTCGTAAGTTCGACGGCAATGCTGATCGGATTCGCGTCGATCGCCGCCTGCAGCCATCCGGGCATCGTCGACGTGTCGACGAGCACGTTGCTGGCGAACAGCAGCGGGTAGACGATCATCATGCTCGTGCCCGATACCGTCTCCGGCCTCTTGGCCGCAGTCCCGATGAAGGCGAACACCCAACTGGCGCCATAAGCAAAAAACAGAACGTACAGCCCTGAAAGCGCGGCGCCCGCGATGCCGTCGTCCGGACGGAACCCAAGCGCGAGTCCCGCCGTCAGAACGACAAGCAGCGCCGCCGCATAGCGCAAGCCCTCGGCGACGACCGAGCCGAAGACCGCGGCGGGCTGCCAGAACGGCATCGTGCGGAATCGGGCATAAACGCCTTTGGCGAGATCGTTGCACAACGTCGTGCCGCTGTATACCGACATCGGGACGACCGTCAGCACGAGAATTCCCGGCAGAAGATATTGAATGTACCCGCTGACGGAGCCCTCGATCGCCCCTCCGAACAGGAAGGTGAAGATAAGAAGCAAAACGATCGGCGATACAACCGCCTCAATGGCTAGGCCAAAGCCGTTGTTCCTCATATGATACAGCGTTCTTTGCGCGAACAGCGCCGTTGCGGTCAGGCTCCCCGGCCTTCGCATTGCCGGCTTCCGCTCCTCTGACAATAAAGACAAGTTCATATTGCCGCCTCCTTGCCGCTTGCGGAGGTTAACGCGAAGAACACGTCTTCAAGGCTAGGCTCGCTCAGCGCGAAGTCTTCGATGGACGCACCGCTGTCCAGCAGCGTGCCGACGGCGGCGTGAGCTTGCGCGGCTTCCCGCACCGCCGCCTTTACGACCCGCCCGTCCGCATCCGCCTGGCCCTCCAGCCCGTGTTCGCGGGCGAGCAAGCGGCAGACTTCCGACGGATCGGTCCCCGCTGCCAGCCAAATCGTCAGCGTCTTGCCTCCGCTCGTTGCTTTGAGCTGATCCGGCGTGCCGACGGCGACCATCCTTCCTTACGCGATAAAGCCGATGCGATCCGCCAACTGATCTGCTTCCTCCAAGTATTGCGTGGTCAACAGGATGGTCGTCCCGGCCTTCGCCAATCGGCGCACCGCTTCCCACAGCTCTCGACGGCTCTGCGGGTCGAGCCCGGTCGTCGGCTCGTCGAGGAACATCGCCTCGGGACGCGAGAGGATGCCGACGGCGAGGTCGAGCCTTCTGCGCATGCCGCCGGAATACGTCGCGACCGTACGCCCTCCCGCATCCGCCAGGCCGAACGCTTCGAGCAGCTCTGCTGCTTGGGCTTGGGCTTCTCTGCGGGAGTAGCCGTGGAGTCTGGCGAACAGCGTCGCGTTCTGCCGGCCTGTCAGCGATTCGTCCAGCGCCGCATATTGGCCCGTGACGCTGATACGGCTTCGCACGCCGTCCGCGTCCGCCGCGACGTCGCATCCGCAGACGCGCGCCGCTCCCGCATCCGGCCGCAGCAGCGTTGCCAGCATACGGATCGTCGTCGTTTTGCCGGCGCCGTTCGGCCCGAGCAGGGCGAAGATTTCTCCGCGCCGAACGGCCAGATCCACCCCGCGCACCGCCTCCTGCCCCCGAAACGATTTGCGCAAATCATGCGCTTCAATGACGTAGGCCATCCTCGCTCCCCCTTCTCCGCTTACAGAAACTCCCGCTTATGCTCGATCGCCCAATCGGCGAACGTGCGGGGCGGCCGCCCGAGCACTTCCTCGACCGTCGACAGCACCGTATAGCCGGCCTCCGGCGGATGCATCCCCATCTGCACGAAAAACTCGACGCCGTCCTCGTCATACCCCTGGTCCCGCCATTGCTGCCGTGCTTCTTCTTCGGTCAGCTCGACGAACCGGATATCCTTGCCAATTGCCGCCGAGATCGCGGCCACCGCTTCCTTGCGAGTAAGCGCTTCGGGCCCCGTCAGCGGGTAGCTTCGGCCATGATGACCGTCGCCCAACAACGCCTCTGCGGCTACGGCGGCAATATCGCCTTCGTGCACTCTCGCGCTCGGCGCATCCCCGTTAAATTCCCGCACGATGCCGTTCTCGCGGATCGAATCCCTCCAATCCGCCAGCGCATTGGCCATGAATTCGGCCGGCTTCACCAGCGTCCACCGCATGCCGCTTGCCCGAAGCGCCGCTTCGACCGGCCCCTCCTCATAGCCGACAAGCACGACGACCCGCTTCACGCCGGCCGCTTCGGCCAGCGCCACCGCTTGGGGATCCGTGTTGAGATCCGCTTGAGGCTCATCGCTGGAGATGATCAGGAACATCGCTTCCGTGCCTTCCAATGCCTCCCTTAACGATTCCGGCTTCATCAGATCGCCCTTCGCGATCTGCACGCCTTGCGGCAGTATCTCTCTCGCCCGCTCCGGATCTCGCGTTAAGGCTCGCACGGAAGCTCCCCGCTGCACGAGCAGCTCCGTCACATGCCGTCCTACCGTTCCCGTTGCACCTGTCACCAAAATCGTCATGTCGAATCTCCTTCTCGTTTACTCGCATAATGTTGGCGGATGGCTTCGATATGGGCGATCACATCGTCCCGCAGCTCGTCCGGCGCCAGGATGTCGACCTTCGTTCCGTAGCTCGCGATAAGCGACAGCGCGTACTCTTTCGTATAAAAGACCGTACGCACTTCGATGCGTTCGCCTAAGTATTCGCATTCGCCCGGGAACTGTTCGAGCACTCGCGTGCGCACCGACGGATCGAAGCGAAGATGGGCTCGAATCCCTTGCGCTTCCGGCGGATCCGCCTGTTCCGGAAGGCGTCGCGGGACGAACGTCTCCTCCGTCGCCTCGGCTCGGGCGATCCTCGATAAGCGGAAGTACCGCCTCGCCTTGCGCGATCTGCAGTCGCCTTCCAGGTACCAGGCACCCTTCTCCCACAGCAGATTTAACGGCTCCACGCTGCGTTCTGAGAACGTGCCGTTCGCGCTGGCGTAAGCCAGACGCACGACGCGAGATTGCCGGATCGCCCGATAAAGCTCCTGCACGAGCTCCCGTTCCCGTTCCGGAGCGCTCATGTCAAGAATGAGGTTTTCCCGGCTTCCATCGTTCGCCAGAGCGGGATGCAGGCTCGCCAGCTTCCGCATCGGGGAAGCTGCCGCGCTTCCTATCGTCCCTTCCATCGCCTTCAATAGCGTATAGATCACCGTAAAGTCGTCGACCGAGAATTGCTGCCGCGTCAGGAAAAAACCGCCCATCAGCTCGAAGCCTCCGTCGGCGCCGCTAAAGGACGCGACCGGGATGCCGGCCTGATTGATCAGGTCGACGTCGCGATAGACGGTGCGCGCCGATACTTCGAACTTGGCGGCCAGCTCCGTGGCGGTCACTCTTCTCTTGGCCATCAGCTCCAGCGTAATGCCGAGCAATCGGTCCAGTCTCACAGGCATCTCTCCTCGGTCGATGAACGATCGGCTCATCCGGTATTTATCTTACGACTTTAATCCTGACAAGATGGTCTTCAGGATTAAAGTCTACAAGTCAAATAGATTTTGCAAAGAAGCGATCCCTTTTACCTGTTCGATCAAGGCTTGATCGATGTATTGGAGGGATTGTCGAGCCATATCTTTCGCCTGAGCGACATGATTGCGCCGAAGCCCCGACAGCACTTCCCGGACGATATCCAAGGAATAAGCCGCCCTCTGAACGGTGCGGATGATCAGAAGGCTGCGGATGTCCGATTGCGTATACAGGCGAAAGCCGCTCTCCCCGTGCCGCTCGGGCTCGATCAGCCCTTCCTTCTCCCAGTACCGAATGGCCGAAGCGGATACGTTAGCCAGCTTGGCCGCCTCTCCGATCGTAAACGCGTTCTTGTCGAGATACGGCGGAAGCTCGGCTTCTCCCAGCCGTTCCATCAGTTCCATGGCTCTAAGAGCCGTGTCCCTTTCGGCCCGGAGATCGACCTGCGCCTTATTGACGATCCATAGAGCCTCGAGCTTCTCTCCTTTAACGACAAGCGGCATGACTTGGCGGACCAAGCCCATTCCGAAACCGGGGAGCAGTGCGCGAATGCATTGAAAATACGCCTCGTGCTTCTTCCCGTAAATCCGGTATCCGTTGGCCGATCTCTCGACCTCGGGCACAAGTCCCCACGCCTCGTAATGCCTTAACGCGCTAGTGCTGACGTTTAATTTTCGGGCAATTTCAATTCCGTTCATCTTGTCTCCACCGCCGCCAACTCTACAAATTAGTGTTAATCTACATGACGACTTTATAGCGAAAAGCTCAAGCCTTGCACCGATTCCTTTCATTCAACCTTAGCATTTGCATGAATGTTGTATAGTTTGAGTATAACCGAAGGGAGTGGTAGAAGCTTGAATCGAATCATCCCTATTTTGCCGTGTCCGTCCATCAAGGACCAGATTGCCTTCTACGAGAGTTTGGGATTTCAAACGGTCAGCGTGTACAGTCGCCCGAATCCCTATGCGGTCGTGCGTTACGGTCCAATCGAGATTCACTTCTATGGGAGCAAAAAAACCGTTCCGAACGAGAATCCCCAAATGTGCTATATCGGAGCGGCGGACGTGGACCGCGTTTATGAAGCCTTTATTAACGGAGTAAAAGAGGCTTCCGGAAGAATCCCCCGCACCGGCATTCCCCGAATCTCCAAAATCAAGGACCTCGCGGACGACCGAAGATTCATCCTTACGGATACGGGAGGCAACACGCTCTTCATCGGGACCCCGTGCTCCAAGCTGGCCGATCCTGTCTTCTACCGGACGATCGAGAGCGAGGAATATGCCGAACGCTTCGAGACCCTCTACGATCTGTTGTATTCGAAGGAAGATCTCCATTCCGCGCAACGGATGCTGGAGAAGTTTTTCCCTTCCGATCTCGCGTCGATCCGGTTAGCGGAGTTGGATCTGGCCAAGCTCCTGCTCGTTGCCCTCGATCTCCGAATCCAACGGGAATCCGTTCTCGACCCTGCCGTTAATGAGAAACTTCAAGAGCTGCTGCAAGCTAACGATCAGAGGGAAGGAGATTGGGGGAAAATCGCGAAAAGGTGGAATGACTTGATTAACGTAGAGTAGCGCGCGGATACCGCAAATAGCCCGCAGACGAATCGTCCCCGGGCTGCCAAGAGGTTAAACGCTTACAATTTATCGCTGCACGCAGAGCAGACGCCATGAAACTCGACCTGATAGCTATGGACCCGGAACGCGCCGCGGTTGGTGCCGACGGCTAGCATCGACTCCGCGCCATTCGGTTCCAAATCGTAGATCGTGCCGCATGCCTGACAAGTGAAATGCCAATGATCCGAACCGGCCCATTCGAAGTAAACGGACTTGTCGCCGTTCGCGATCCCTCTCACGATGCCGATCTCCTTCAACTTGTTGAGCGTGTTGTACACGGTTGCCGGGCTGACAAAGGGGAACTTCTCGGCCAGCCTGCCATAAATCCGGTCCGCGGTCGGGTGGGACAATTCGAATAGCAGCTCAACGATATGAACGCGCTGGGGAGTAAGGCGCAAACCTTCTTCTTTCATCCTGCCCAATACCGTCTCCTTGCTCAACCCGTCCCCTTCTTTCGATGACTAAGAGCAGTATTTTCCAATGATGCAAAAATACCGCTCTTCGCTTGACTAGTCTTTATGTTATTTCAGATCGAAGCGATCCGCGTTCATGACCTTCACCCAAGCCGAGATAAAGTCGCGAACGAACTTCTCCCGATTGTCGTGTTGGGCGTAAACTTCCGCGATGGAGCGCAGAACGGAATTCGAACCGAACACGAGATCGAAAATCGTCGCCGTGCGGACGACCTCGCCCGTCTTACGATCGCGTCCTTCGTATACGCCGCCCTCCGCAGGCTTCCACTGCACTCCCATGTCCAGCAAGTTAACGAAGAAGTCGTTCGTCAGCGTGCCTACGCGGTCGGTGAACACGCCGTGCTTGGTGCCGCCGAAGTTCGTGCCCAGAACGCGCATGCCTCCGACAAGCGCGGTCATCTCCGGAGCGGTAAGGCCTAGAAGCTGCGCTTTGTCCACGAGAAGCTCTGCCGGATTGACGCCGTAGTGCTTCTTCTGGTAGTTGCGGAACCCGTCGGATATCGGCTCGAGAACGGCGAAGCTTTCCGGATCCGTCTGTTCTTGGGTCGCGTCGCCGCGTCCCGGTGCGAACGGAACGGAGACGTCGAAGCCCGCGTCCCGGGCCGCTTTCTCTACCGCGGCGCTGCCGCCGAGGACGATCAGATCGGCCAAGCTGACTTTCTTGTCCAGATCGCTTTGGATCGCTTCCAGGATCGGAAGCACCTTGGCGAGCTGCTCCGGCTGGTTGACCTCCCAGTCCTTCTGAGGAGCCAGACGGATGCGGGCGCCGTTCGCGCCGCCGCGCTTGTCGGAGCCGCGGAAGGTGCTCGCCGAAGCCCAAGCCGTCGTGACCAATTCGCCGATCGTGAGGCCCGATTCCAGAATCTTCGCTTTGATCTCTTCGACTTCCGAATCCGTTAATTCGTAGCCGGCGGCAGGAATAGGGTCTTGCCAGATCAGCTCTTCCGAAGGTACTTCCGGTCCGAGGTATCTCGCGCGAGGGCCCATGTCGCGGTGCGTCAGCTTAAACCAAGCGCGAGCGAACGCATCCGCGAACTCTTCGGGATTCGCATGGAAACGGCGCGAGATCTTCTCGTATTCCGGATCCATGCGCAGCGCCATATCCGCGGTCGTCATCATCGTCGGAACGCGAATGGACGCATCCTCCGCGTCCGGCGCGAGATGCTCCGGAGCCGGATTGACCGGAGCCCACTGATGGGCGCCCGCCGGGCTCTTCGAGAGCTCCCATTCATAGCCGAACAGCAGATCGAAATAGCCGTTGTCCCACTGGGTCGGATTCGCGGTCCAAGCGCCTTCCACGCCGCTGGTGATGGCGTCGCGACCCTTGCCGGAGCCGTGCGAGCTGATCCAGCCCAAGCCTTGCGCTTCGATCGGCGCCCCTTCCGGTTCCGCTCCGACCAGCGAGGCGTCTCCCGCTCCGTGCGCCTTGCCGAACGTGTGGCCGCCGGCCACGAGAGCGACGGTTTCTTCGTCGTTCATTCCCATCCGCTTGAACGTGTCGCGGATGTCGAACGCGCTCGCGAGCGGATCCGGCTTGCCGTTCGGACCTTCCGGGTTTACGTAGATAAGGCCCATCTGAACGGCGGCAAGCGGATTTTCCAACTGGCGTTCCCCGGTATAACGGTTATCTCCGAGCCATTCCTTCTCCGCGCCCCAATAGATGTCTTCTTCCGGGTGCCAGACGTCCTCGCGCCCGCCGCCGAAGCCGAAGGTCTTGCCTCCCATCGATTCGATCGCGACGTTGCCCGTAAGGATGAACAAGTCGGCCCAGGAGATCTTATTGCCGTACTTTTGCTTGATCGGCCACAGCAATCGGCGGGCTTTATCCAGGTTGCCGTTGTCCGGCCAGCTGTTCAGGGGCGCGAAGCGCTGCGAGCCGGATCCGGCCCCGCCGCGTCCGTCGAACGTGCGGTATGTACCCGCCGAGTGCCAAGCCATACGGATAAAGAGCGGACCGTAATGTCCGTAATCGGCCGGCCACCAATCCTGGCTGTCGGTCATCAGATCGCGAAGATCCTGCTTAAGCGCTTGGAAGTCCAGCTTCTGGAACTCCTCGGCGTAATCGAAATCTTCTCCCATCGGGTTCGACTTGCGGTCGTGTTGATGAAGAATGTTCAAATTCAGTTGGTTTGGCCACCAGTCTTTGTTCGACGTACCGCTCGACTTGTGACTTGTAGCGCTTCCATGCATAACCGGGCACTTTCCCGCGTTGCCGCTTACCAAAGCGTCCATTGCTACCTCTCCCAACATTTTAAAATTAATAGTTAATTAAAATGACTACAATCTAATATATATACTCAATCTTAATTTAAAGCAATAGCCTTAATTAAATCTTCATGGAAAAACCGTCGGCTTTACTTTTATATGAGGGAATTGACTTTACCATTAATAATTGGATGTTCATTCCCCGAAATCCTTTCGTTCCCGGAGGAAAAAAAGAGAACTCCCGAAGCGAACGGGAATCCTCAAGCGGGCGGACCTATCCAATTAGGGAAACGTGGTTTTCTTCCTGTACGTTCTGCCCGAGAACCCACATGAAGTACAGCGCCTTGGACGCTTTCGCTCGGGTCACGGCGAGCTTGGGCTCGAACTCCGAGCCGTTCATCATCCTGCCCCGGGCGATTCCCTTCTCCGAGCGAATCAACCCCATTGCAGGGAAGCTCCGTCATGCTCGGGCGCCTCCTTATTCCGTTGTGCCGGTCCGCTTCGAGAGGCGGAACCAGTCGGACTCCATATAGCCGCCGCCGGCTCCGGTCGCGAACAGCCCAAGCTTGGCGCCGACCCAATGGCCCTCCGAAGCCGGGAAGGCCGATACGGGAATCGCGGCGCAGGAGCCGCCGTCCAAGCCGTAGCCGAACGAGCAGCTCGCATCCGAACGTACCTCGACCCGGAGGCGAAGGGATTCGGTCGCGCGCAGGCTCGAAGACCAGATTTCCTTTTCTCCCGTCTTGTCTCCTTCCGCGAGAAACAGGGTAAGCGGTCCGTTCGCATCGCCGCCGGTCGATCGGCGAACGGCCAGACGGCAGTATCGGTAGCCGAATACGATCAAGCCGCCGCTGTCCCCGGCATTCAAGCCGGCGGGGTCCACCTCGCATTCCGCTTGGAATTCGGGAGCCGGGAACTTCTGAAGCAGCAGGTTCGGCGACAGGTATAGGCCGCTTGCTTCCGCCGGCGCCGGCACGGCATACAGCCGAATGCGGCCCGGACGCTCCGAGAGGCTGTACCAGCTCTCCCGCGGATTCGCCTGCCATTGCCATTGCAGACCGAGCTTCGGCGAGTCGAATTCGTCGGAGGCCACGGGTACCTCTACCGGGTAAATGCGTCCTACGTCGGGCTTGCGGCAATGGAGCACGGGCTCTCCGATCGCTTCTCCTTGTCGCCTCTCTCCCATCACCGGCCAGTCGTTGTCCCAATGCATGGGTTGAAGGTGAACGACCCGACCGTAAGGTCCCTTGTCCTGAAAATGAACGAACCAGGATTCGCCCGATTCCAGCTCGACCCACCCGCCTTGGTGCGGACCGTTAACCGGCGTTTGGCCTTGATGAAGCACGATTTTGTCTTCGTAAGGACCCCAGATGCTCGTCGAGCGGAACACGGTCTGCCAGCCGGTCGCTACGCCGCCGGCAGGCGCGAAGATATAATAATAACCGTTGCGCTTGTACAGCTTGGGACCTTCGAGCGTCGGGTGGTTCTCCGTGCCGTTGAAGACGATCCGGCCTTCATCCAGAAGCCGTTTGCCGTCGGCCGACATGCTGCACAGGTTCAGCTTGTGCTTGATGCCGCTCCGGCTGTGAGCATAGGCGTGAATGAGATAAGCCCGGCCGTCCTCGTCCCAGAACGGGCAGACGTCGATCAGCCCCTTGCCCGGCTTCACGAGATGCAAGGGCGACCATTCTCCGGCAGGATCGTCGGCCGTCGTCATCAGGATTCCGACGTCGGGATCGCCGTAGTAGATCCAATACTTCCCGGCATGGTAGCGCAGGCTCGGTGCCCAGATCCCGTTCCCGTGCCGGGGCAGGTCGTACCCGTCCAGCGGCATGCGGGGAACGGCATGATTGATCAGCTTCCAGTTGACCAGGTCCCGGGAGTGCAGGATGGGCAAGCCGGGCAAGTGGCCGAAGCTGGATGCCGTCATATAGAAGTCGGAACCGACCCGAATGACGTCCGGATCCGAATAATCCGCGTGCACGATCGGATTGAGGTAAGTGCCGTCGCCCTGGTCGGGAACCCACGGATGCCGCGTCATGCGAATTCTCCTTGGGGAGTCTCCAGAAGGCGCTCCATCTCGAGGGAACACAGTAACAATGGAGCGATTCCCATGTAATGATCGGAGACGACGGCCTCGGAGATGTAGTAATCGAAGGTGCCGTTCCGATCCTTGCTTAGTCCCGCTCCGTTGCAGATATGATGGAGATGAACGCCGTCGGCGTCCTCCGTGACAAGCCGCTCCAGAATCCCGTTCCACCCCTTCAGCACGGCCTCGCGGAAACCTCCGCTCAGATAACCTAGGCGAAGCGCCTTGGCCATCGCGTAGACGAACATGACGGAGCCGGAGGCTTCCAAATAATTGCCTTTGCGGTCCCCTTGATCGAGGACTTGGTACCACAAGCCGCTGGCCGGATCCTGGACGCGGACAAGCGCGTGGCACATTCGCTCGAAGATGCCGATGATCGTGCCGCGCTTCGGATGAGCGACCGGGATATGGTCCAGGCAATCGACGACCGCCATCGCGTACCAGCCCATGGCCCGGCTCCAGAAGTTCTTGGACAAGCCCGTGGTCGAATCCGCCCATTCCTGCTCGCGCGACTCGTCCCAGCCGTGATAGAGGAGACCGGTCCGTTTATCGCGGGCCCGGCGCTCGATCAGCAGCAGCTGATGGGCGACCTCGTCGGTAAGCTCCGGCCGTCCGAACGTCTTCGCGTACTCCGCCAGGAACGGGGAGGCCATGTACAGTCCGTCCAGCCACATCTGGAAGGGGTATATTTTCTTGTGCCAGAAGCCGCCCTCCGAGGTGCGGGGCTGGCCGATCAACTGGGCGGCCAGCGTATCGGCCGCCTTGGCGTAGCGTGCGTCTCCGCCGCGTTCCAGAAGCATGAACAGGTTTTTGCCTTGATTGATTTGATCGAGATTGTATTCCTCCAGCGAATAGGTGCCGATCGTGCCGTCTTCGGCAATATAGTAATCCATGTGCAGGCGCATAAAATCGAAATAGCGGTCGTCGCCGAGCTGCGCGCCCGCCCGCGCCATCGCCATCAGCAGCATCCCCGGAACATAAGCCCATCTTTCGAGCGGATAGGGATGGTAGCCGTCTTCCCGGCACTGCCTCATGATCGTGTCCGCTATTCTCGTCGATAACTTTGCCGCTTGCTTCGTCATCTTTTCCGCTCCCATCCTTATTCTCCTCTTGTCGTGTCTGAAGGCGCCGCCAACTGCTCCCGAAGCCAGGCGTAAGCCGGCCCCCCGTTGATTTCGTGCCCGCCCTCGAAGAAGTCCGCTCGAACCGCGTCAGGAGCTCCCGCCTCGGCATAAATCCGCTTCAGCTGCTCGAGCGCTTTGACGGCAGGCTCGCGCGGGAATACGCGGTCCTTGTCTCCCGATTCCAGGAACAATCCTCTGGGCGAGATCAGTCCCAACAGCTCGGGCATCTCCGCCTCCGGCAGAATGCCGGGAACGTAGTTGTCGAGGCAGTGGTTGCGATCCAGGATGCTCTCCTCGAACAGGCTCGCGTACCCGCTGACGACGGCGCAGCGGATTCTCGGATCGAGCGCCGCCGCGAAGCCGGCCACGAGGCCGCCGCCGGAAATGCCCATGATCCCGATTCGGTCGGGGTCTACTTCGGGCCTGTTAAGCGCGTAACCGACGGCGGCCGACGTCTCGCGCACCCGCAAGCCGGCGATCGTTCTTCCGGTCATCAGCAGATGAACCGCCAGCCGGAAGCACGAGGATTGGCCCGGCCCCTGCCGGATATCCTCCTCCAGCCTTCGGTCCCCGAAGCCGATCAGCTCCGGCGCGATCGCGACGAAGCCTTCCCGCGCCAGCGATACGGCGAAGTCCTTGTGCAGCCCGGGCTCTCCCGCCCGCTCCGTCCCGTCCGGCTCCAGGCCGACGATCTCGCGGGCTCCGTAGCCGTGTCCGTGAAGCGCGATTACGGCCGGTGCCGGACCTTCAGCCTCGCCCTTCGCCGGTATCAGAACGTAGACGCGCATCCGAAGCCCTTCGACCGTCCCGATCTCCACGAGCTCGCGGGTGTACCCTTCGCAAGCTTTCCGTTCCAGCAATTGCGGCTCCGGATCGCTCGCGGCTTCCGGGAAGCTTCCGAGCAGACGGCCGAAGGCGGCGGTCAGCCTGCTTCTTGCTTCCTCCGTAACCGGCAGGCCGCGAGTTTGTCTCGTTTCCGCCGCCTGCCGCTTCAACTCGTCCAGGTAATTCTCCAGCTTCATTGCGATTCGCCTCTCCTTCCTATAGCGTCTAGGCGCTCAATACCCTTCCGGGTGCCAGCCGCCGAAGATTTCGATGATCCGATAGGCTGCCGCTTCTTCGTCGGACAGCTGCCTCGACCAGGGGACGCGGCTCTTCGCGTCGGCGCCCGGACCGGCACTGGCATACTCTTCGTACCGGCTGGTCTCCTCGCGGTCCGGCTGCCCCCAGTTGTGCCAGCCTTCTTGCGCGACGGACCGGTCCATGCGCGTCCGGATAAACGCCACGTGCGCATAGGGCCTCCACGGCCTGCCCAAGTAGACGTCCCGCACGCCTTCTCCGCTCGTAATCTCGCAATCGAGAAACACGTAGCCGAACGCCGTTCCTTCCGGCGTCGATGCGGCGGTAATATAACCGCGGGAGCGCTTGTTGTGCAGCCTGCACCGGTCGAACACCGCCGTCGCGGCGCCGAAAATATAATCGACGTCCCCTTCGATGTAGCAATCGTTGTAGTACTGCATGCCCTTGCCCGTATAAAGCGTATCCTGATCGCCCAGCAGCGCGACCCGGCGGAAGACCGCTCTGCCGGCATCGACGAAGGCCGCCACGGCCTGGCCGGTGCCCGGTCCGGACGCGTTGCGGATCGTCAGATTCTCGGCCGTGAACGACTCGGCGAATACGTTCAGCGTGCCGGAGCGGAACGTTCCGAGCGGCTGACCGTCCGCGCCCAGCGTATGGGCGTTATCCGACCAGGTCAGGATCGTCCGGTCCCGGTCTTCCCCCAGAAGCAGAATCGGCGGGGCCGTTGCCGGAATCGTGACTTTCTCTTCATAGACGCCGGGCTTGATTCGGATCGTTGCCGGGGCGCCTCCTTCCTTCGCAATCGAGTCGACGGCGTCCTGCAAGCGGCTAAAATCGGCATCTCCTTGAACGGATACGGTGATCAACACGGCTGCTCTCCTTCCCAATACGAACGGTATTCATTATAATCTAGGATCAAGACCAAGTGGCCGGATTCGGAGGTACGACATGTCTTCTATATTGGACGACCAAGAGCCCCCTAAATATTACCTCGACGGCGGAAGGATCAGCCTCCAGCGCATCAAGCGCCGCGGAGCGACGGCGATGCCGCGGCCGCACAGCCACGAGTCCGTCGAGCTGTACTACTTGCTGGACGGCGAACGGGTGTACTTCGTGGACGGAAAGGTGATCACCCTGCGCAAGGGCGAGCTGATCGCGATCGCCGAGAACGTCATTCATTCGACGGCAAGCTCCGAGATCGCCGAATTCGAACGGGTGCTGATCCATTGCGACCTGTCGGCCCTCCCCGAATCTCTTCAAGGGTTAAAGCTGTTCGAAGACGGCGAGCCGTTTCGCGTATTCGCGCTCAACCTTCGCGAACGCGAGGAAGCGGAGCGGCTGCTTCGAAGGATGCTGGAGGAATGCGCGCTCGCGAAGCCCTATTACGAGCCGTGCTGCTTGTCGCTGCTCGCGGAGCTGGCCATTCTGCTCGGGCGTTCCGACCGGGCGGCGGCCAGCTCTCCCCGCGATTCCCTGCACGCCAAAGTATCGGAGATCGCCGAATACCTGCAACTGCATTACCGGGAATCGTTGACTTTGGCCGATACGGCCAAGCACTTTTACTTAAGCAGCTCCTACCTGAGCAGGGTGTTTCATCGGCTGACCGGGTTTCATTTTCGCGAGTACATTCTCCATCTGCGCATCCGGGAGGCGCAGCGTCTGCTGGCCCATTCCCGCAAGAGAATATCGGACGTCTCGCTGGACGTGGGCTTCGAGCATCTGTCCCACTTCAACAAAGCGTTTAAGCAGGCATGCGGCTTGACGCCCATGCAGTACCGCAAGAAGGCGAAATCGGAGCCAAGCGGCCAAACCGATATCTAGCGAAGCTCCGTATCCGTGCAGGCATGGAGCCGGATGTCCGGTTCGGTCTCGACGCGGAGCCGTACCCCTCTAAGCGTCAGCTTGTCGGCATGGCGCGCGATTACGCCGTTAACCGATTCCGCCGCGAAATCCTCCACGGTCAGGTTGCTGAGCGGCATCTCCGGCAGCCCGTTGATCAGCAGCGCGGTCTGCGCGCCGATGCAGGCGATTTCGCGCAGCGTGATGTCGCGGAAGATCGGCGTCGCCTCCGATACCTCTTGCGGCCGATCGTCATGCCCCTCGGAGCCTTCCTTGCCCGCGTAGAACAGATGGAAGGATACCGCTTCGAGAGGGATGCCGGACATGAGGATCCGCTCGATGACGATATCCTCCACGACTCCGCCGCGGCCTCGCGCGCTTTTGAAGCGGATGCCGATGTCCGTATTCATAAACCGGCAGTCCGACACGCGGACCGCCCGGACTCCTCCCGACATCTCGCTTCCGATGACGACGCCCCCGTGCCCGTGATAGACCGTGCAGCCCCGGACCGTGACATATTCGCAAGGCAAGCCGCGCCGCCGACCCTCCTCGTCCTTGCCCGACTTCAGGCAGATCGCGTCGTCGCCGACGTCGAACGTGCAGCCCTCGACGAGCGAATGCCGGCAGGATTCCAGGTCCAATCCGTCCCCGTTCTGCGAGTACCAAGGATTCAGCACGCGGAGGTCCCGAACCGTCACTTGCTCGCAGTCCATCAAGTGGAGGCACCAAGCCGGGGAGTTCTGGAACGTCGGTCCTTCGAGGCGGACGCGCTTGCAGCTTCGCAGGCTGAGCATGGCCGGGCGCAAATATGCTTTCGCCGGTTCGTAAGCCTCGGGATCCGTCACTCCTTGCTCCCGCAAGCTCCGTACGAGATTTTCCCCCTCCATAGCCTCCGAGGAAGGCCACCACATCTCTCCGTCGCTGCTCAACGCGCCGCCGGACTGCGTCAGCTTCCGCCACTGGTCGTCCGTCATCTTGAAGCGCTTAACCGGCCTCCAGCCTTCTCCGCAACCGTCGAATACGCCTTTGCCCGTGAACGCGATATCCTCGAGCTCTTGTCCGTCGAGCGGAGATTGGCAGCGGACGGCCGCTTGTCCTTCGAATTGGGAAGCGATCAGCGGATAGAGGACCGGATTCGCTTCGAAGCGCACGATCGCGCCCTCCTCGGCATGCAGCTCCAGACGGCTGCGAAGCCGGATCGAACCCGTGCGCCATAGGCCCGGCGGAATGACGACCCGTCCCCCTCCCGCCTCGGCGCAATCGTCGATAGCCCTCTGGATAGCGTCCGTGCAGAGAGCGAACGGATCGGGTTCGTTCACATAATCGGATAGAGAGAAGCTTCTGTCCGGAATGTCCGGCAGCATCGGTGTCGGATACGCGGTTTCGTTCGTCTTGGTCATCGGTTTCTCCCCTCCCTTACGCTTCCGCCGGCTCGTAGGCGAACCAACCGAAATCCGCGTGACGGCCATTCCCCGCTTCCCGGCCTGTCGCGTACATTCCGATGTAGGCTCCGGTAAAACCGCCCGCCGCATCGGTGCTCAGCAGGGTGCCGTCCGCGCCCTCGTACAAGGCCCGCCACTGCGGCGCGCCCCGCTCCTTCCAGAAGAAGGAGTAAGATTGGCCATGCGCCTCCGCTCTCAGCTCCAGCTCGTCACCTTCGAAGGCGGATGACGCCAGCACCTTCTCTTCTCCCCGCTTCCGCTCCGTCAATCGGACTTCCGATATGCCGTCGTAAAGTCCATACGTCATCCGAAGCTGAAAATCGGCGTTCTGCAGCAGGACGAGACCGGCCTGATCCCCGTCCTTTGCCGGCGCGAAGCGCATGCCGGTTTCGGCGCGGAAGCTCATGTGCTGCTGCCTGCGGCCCACGAAGGACGGATTCTCGTTCTTCGCGATGGATTCCGGCTTCAGCCGCAGCCTTAGCGAACCCGGGTTGTCCGAGAGCGACCAGAAGTCGCCGCGCGGCGTCCGGATGAAGTTCCAGCACGGCGCGAGCTCCGACTCGTCGAAGTCGTCCCGTGCCGCCGGCTGCGGCCACGGCGTCTCCGGCAGATCGGGCGCCTCTCCTTCGAGCTCCACCCTTCCTTGGCCCGGATTGACGACGGGCCATCCGTCCTCCCAAGCGACCGGCACCAGGAACGTTTCCCGTCCTAAATTGCGATAATAGCCGCCGTAGGGTCTAGACCCGAGGCACACCATCCACCAGTCGCCTTTCTGCGTTTCTATCAACTCGCCATGGCCGATATTGACGATAGGATAGCCCCGGCCGAGATGGCGGTGGGTCAGAATCGGGTTGCCTTTATAGGCCTCGTAAGGTCCGGTCGGCGAAGCGCTGCGCGCGATGGTAATCGCGTGCGTATGGCCCGTGCCTCCCTCCGCGATCATTAGGTAATAATAGTCGCCGATTCGGTACAAATGCGGCCCTTCCTGGGCATGGGCGACCTTCAGCGCCCCGCGCCAGAGGCTCGTCTTCGGCCCGACCAGCCTGCCGCTCGCCAGGTCCAGCTCCTGAAGCCAGATGTCCATCTCCTTCGGATAAAGCTGGCCTTCCGGCGGCACCCGGTTGCCCGTGTAGTAGACCTTGCCGTCCTCGTCGAACAGCAGCGACGGATCGATGCCGGGCGCGTCTTCCAGCCACACCGGGTCGGACCAACGGCCCGCGGGATCGGTCGCCGTGACGTAGAAATTGCGGCACTCCGTCTCATTGGTTACGAACGTAGTGATCATATAGAACACGCCGTCATGATAACGAAGCGTGGGCGCCCAGATGCCTCTGGAGGGATGGATGCCGTCCAGATCCAGCTGAGAGGGCCGGTCCAGCACATGGCCGATTTGGCGCCAGTTGACGAGATCCTTGCTGTGGAAGATCGGCACCCCCGGAAAATACTCGAAGCTCGAGGTAACCAGATAGTAGTCTTCTCCGACTCTGATGGCCGAAGGATCCGGATAAAATCCGCTAAGTATGGGATTTCGGAACGTTCGCATGCTGCCGCCTCCATTGCCTGATGTAAAGAAGCAGCTTAAGTATAGTTCATGAAAACGCTAAAATGCTGACACTTCTATGCCCATTTTTCGTTTTTTTATATTTATATGTCCGATTCACTCTCTTTCCCTCTCAATTTACAGTTAACTTTCTCCGAGTCTCCATGTATAGTAAATCTACAAAGGAGCGATGGTCATGAATGGGGAAAGACGGTTAAAAATCCGGTTTTTCATGAGCTTGACGTTAATCTCGATCTGTTCGGTGCTCGTGCTGGCTACCGCTCTTTTTTTCTGGTTCCGCGGGAAAACCGTCGATTACGTCAACAAAGCCAACGACAGCGTATTGCTGAACACGGAGACGGTATTCGCGAAATACATGGAGTCCGTCCAGAACTATACGTTGGCTTTCTATCGTCATCCGAACATCAACTCCGTCATGCAGAGCGGCGACAGCAGCTGGAGCGACCAGCTGTTCAGCGCGCTTAGCCAAATCAAAGGAACTCTTACCGTCAACCCTTATCTTGAAAACGCTTATATTATGGGAAAAGACGGACCGGTCATGATGTTCGAGAACAGTCCGCTCAGCGAAGCCTCGAAACGCGAGCTGTTCGAGCGGGTCCGGGACGGCCTGATCAAGGAGTCTCCGTTCGTCTGGAACGCTACCCTCAACAACGGCGCTCCGGTTACCGTCATGATGACGTATTACAACGACAAGGTGTACGCCGACAGCGAATATACCGGCGCCATCGCGATCATGACCAATCTGGGCAAGCTGCAGGAAAATATCTTCACGAACGTCGCGGGAGGAGACACGCGTTATGCCGTCCTAAGCTCGGAAGGGGGCGTTCTGATGCAGAGCAATCCTTTCGGCGCCGAATACGAGGATGAGCTGCTGCAGCGGATCGTCCGCGGGAGCCGTCCATCCGGGACCCTGATCTGGAAAACCGATGACGGCCGCAAGGAATTGATCACGTATCGATTGTCCCCGGGACAGAATCTCTGGTTCCTCTCGGAGACCTCTTACCGGAACAGCGTCCGCGATATCTCCAATGCCATGACGCTCATGATCGCGCTGTGCGTCGGTCTGGCCGCCGTCGCTTCCGGCGTAGCCGCCTTTGTCTCGCATCGCATGTACAAGCCGATCGGCACCTTGTTCGGCCATATTCGGAGCTTGTCCGGCGAGCGCCTCTCTCTAACGAGCGCTGGCGGCTTCGAGGAAGCGAACCGGGAGCTGGAGCGGATCGCCGGCCGGTTCGGCGAGCTGAAGCGCGAGAACGAGGACAGCGCGCTGCTCTCATGGCTTACTACGCCTTACCGTTCCGGCGAGGAGCTGCCGTCCGCGCTTCCGCTCCTTAAGAACTCTTCCGGCCATGCCGCCTTCTTCGTCGCGGTGCTGCAGTTGGAAGCCGCTTACGGCGATGGCGGAACGAGCTCGGACGCGGCGGATCGGTTAGACGGGCTTAAAGGCCTTCCTCGGGTAATCGAAGGGCTGTTCGAAGGAACTTGCGCATGCCGGGGCTTCTTCCCCAACCCGGGAACCGCCGTTCTGATCGTCAGCGAAGCGAGGGAAGGCAGCTTCGGAGATCAAGGCATCTCTCGCGAACGATGGGAGCAATTGGAGCAGTCCGTCCGGGCATGGCCGGGGACGCGATGCCATATCGCCATCAGCCGGCTGTCCGACGATCCTTCCCAATTGAAGGCGATGTACGAGGAAGCCCGCGACGGCATGCAGTACCTGAAGTTCCAATACGGGACCCCTATCGTCTACGCGGAAGAAGCCGCGCTTCTATCGGATGAGGCCATGCCGGACGACGCGCTGGAGAAAGTCCTTCAAGTCGTTCGCGATCAGAAGCACGAGATGATCCCTCGCGCGGTGGAACGCGTTCTCGCGGAAGCCGGCGGCTACCGCGCGGAGAAGGCGACGGTCGCGCTGTCCCGCCTCGCTTCGGATCTCTCCGCCATCGCGGAGAGCGGAGTGGCCGGCGGCCACTCGAGACACGCGGATTTCCTGGAGCATTATCAGCGAATCTGGAGCTTCTCCAGCTACGAGGAGCTGAGGGCTTGGTTCGAGCAGCTCTGCTTCCGGGCATACGAGATGCTGAAGGCGCGGAACGCCGTGCAGACCCGTGACGTCGCCGGGGAAGCCATCGCCTACATTCGTAAGCACTTCGCCGACCCGACGCTCTCCCTTAACCTGCTCGCGGACAAGCTCGCGATCAGCCCGCCTTACCTAAGCCGATTGATTACGGAATCCACCGGCAGCAGCTTCCCCGACTTCGTCAATTTGGTCCGGCTGGAGCATGCGCGCGAGCTGCTCGTGTCGGAGCTCGAGATGGACATCCGGGCGATCGCCGAGAAGTCGGGCTATGGCAGCAGCACGTACTTTACGACCTTGTTCAAGAAACGGTACGGCATGACGCCGACGAAGTGGAGACTCAATCATATCGTGCAGCACGGTGAATAAGACGTGCCCCGAGTCAGCGGACTCGGGGCCATTTTGCTTTTTTAAGCCTTTTCAGTTTTTTGAAGGTCGGCTCCCGCTTGATTTTTTAAGCGATTTCATTTCTTTATGATGGCGCTTCCACGGCGAGTTCAATAAGCTTGATGCAGCACAGCGCTTTCGGCCCCGCATCGATGCGAAGCGGCTTCCGCGCTATCAACCAACTTAACGAATAAGGAGTGAATCTCGATGTCGGAAGAAGCTTATCGCCTGTCCGGAACGAAAGGCCGCGCCAAGTCCAAATGGCTTCGAACGCTTCGCAACGACAGCTCGCTTTACCTGCTGGCCCTGCCCGGCGTGATCGCGCTGATCCTGTTCGCTTATCTGCCGATGAGCGGCCTCATCCTCGTGTTCAAGAATTACAATTACAACGGCGGGATCTTCGGGAGCCCCTGGGCGGGCTTCGATAACTTCGACTTCTTCTTCTCCAGCATGGACAGCGCCCTGCGGGCGACGCGCAACACGGTCATGCTGAACGTGCTGTACATGCTCACCGGCACTTTTTTCTCGGTCGCACTGGCCATCGCCCTTAACGAGCTGAGAAGCAAAGGCTTTATCAAGGTTACGCAAAGCGTCATGTTTTTCCCTTACTTTATCTCCTGGATCGTCATCGGCGCCATCCTGTTCTCGCTGCTCGACTTCGAGAAGGGGATCGTCAATAAGCTGCTGGAAGCGATCGGGCTGCAGGCCGTCGACTGGTACGCGCATCCCTGGCTGTTCGTCGTCATTCTCGTCCTTGCGAATATCTGGAAAAGCGCGGGGCACGGAGCCATCATTTACTACGCGGTGCTGCAGGGGATCGATACGTCCTATTACGAGGCGGCTCGGATCGACGGCGCATCCCGGTGGCAGTTGATTACCCGGATTACGCTTCCGATGCTGATTCCCTCTATTATATTGCTGACCTTGCTCGGCATCGGCGGGATGCTCAAGGGCGACCTCAGCATGATCATGGGCGTGACCTTCCTCAATCCGCTGCTTCTGCCGACCACCGACATCATCGACGTCTTCGTGTACCGGACGGCTATCCGTTCCGGCGAGTTCGGCTTCGCTTCGGCGATAACGCTCTATCAATCCGTCTTTGGCTTCCTGCTCGTGCTGATCGCCAACAAGCTGGCCGGCTGGTACGACCGGGACAGCAAACTATTCTAGGAGGAGTGCAACATGGCGATCCGGGAAAATAAAACGCTGCTGATCATCTTCTACGTCTTCATCGGTCTGTTCGCTCTCGTCTGCTTGGTTCCGTTCGTCCTCGCGGTGTCGGGCTCGCTCTCGACCGAGACTGAGATTGCGGCGAACGGTTACTCTTTTCTCCCGCAAGGCTTCACGTTCGACACCTACAAGTTCATGTTCGGCTCTAAGTCGGAGGAGATCGTTCGCGGATACTTGAACTCGGTCATGATAACGGCAATGGGCACCGCATCCGCCGTGATCGTGACGTCCGCTTACGCCTACGTCATTACCGCCAAGGGATTTCGTCACCGCAACGTGTTCGCTTTCTTCGCTTACTTTACGATGCTGTTCAGCGGAGGAACGCTGCCGTGGTACATTCTGGCGACGAAATATTATCACTTGGACAATACGCTGGCGGGACTCTTCGTTCCGTACTTGCTCAACGTCTTCCTGATGTACTTGCAGGCCAACTACTTCAAGAGCATTCCCCATGAAGTCGTCGAGTCGGCCCAGATCGACGGCGCGGGGCATTACTTGATCTTCTTCCGCATCATGCTGCCTCTCGGCCAGGTCGGGCTCGTCACCATCTCGCTTTTCTACGCGTTGCAGTTCTGGAACGACTTCTTCCTGCCTCTTATGCTGGTAACGGACGAGAAGCTATTTACGATCCAATATATGATGTACTATATGATGGCGAACATTCAGTTCCTCGCTTCCGGCGCCGCATCCCGAATCAGCGGAGCCATCATCGCTCCGCCGCTGGAAACGGCCAAGCTCGCCATGACCTGCCTGACCGTGCTGCCGATCGCGATCCTGTACCCGTTCCTGCAGCGCTATTTCGTCAGGGGCATTATCGTCGGTTCCGTCAAAGGCTGAGCATTGCGTCTTCTTTCAATAAAACCTAAGCGTTTTCAGGTTTTTTAAGGCCGCAGATCCCTTGTTTTTTAATGTTTTTAAGATTCTTGAGATAGCGATCGCACGGCTGAAAGCGTATTCTGAAATCGCTTTCCCAGAACAAATAAAACTTAGGAGGTCATGCATTATGGCACGTCGCATTACCTGGTTCTCGCTGCTCGCCCTCGTTCTCTTCCTGTCCGCGTGCAGCTCGAATTCGAATGACGGAGGTTCGGCAGGCTCTGGTTCTCCCTCAGGCTCGTCTTCCTCGGAGGCATCGCCAACGCCCGGCGATCCGACCCAGGCCGACTTCTCCGAGCCGGTTAAATTGAAGCTCGTGTTCTACACCGGCCAATCCAAGCGGATGGCGGAGCTGGCCGGCAACGAGCTGAAGGATCTCGTCAAGAAGGAGATCAATGCCGAGCTGGAATTCGTGTACCTGCCTTGGTCCGAATACGGCGGCGGCAAGACCGATCTCATGCTCTCCTCCGGCGAAGAGTTCGCGGCTTACACGGACATCAATTACCTATCGAAGTCCGTGTCCAAAGGCCTGTACGCGGATCTGACGCCGTACGTCGACGCCTACGCGCCGGATTTGAAGAGCAACGTCGCGGCCGCTTCGTTCGACGCCTTCAAGCTGAACGGCAAGCAATACGCGATTCCGGTCGGCAACCGGGCGAGCTCGGCCGCCTTCTACAGCGTGATGGTTCGCCAGGACCTGCTCGAGGAAGTCGGCATGACGTCGATCGGCTCGCTTGCGGACTTGGAGCAATACTACGACAAAGTCCATGCCAAGTACCCGGACATGATCGGCTTCGCGTCGGCGGACGCCACCTACATGCTGATGTACGAATACACCGACAAGAACTTGAATTGGATCAACAACTTTATCGCAGTGAACGAAGCCGACCAAGACGATAAGCTGATCAGCTGGTACGAATCGCCCGAGTTCAAGAAATACGCCGATCTAATGAACGGCTGGTACAAGAAGGGGATCATTCCGAAGTACGCGGTCACGAACCAGCCGCAGCTGATGTCCGACTGGAACGCGGGCAAGGCCATGTTCTTCACCGGGACCGCCACCCGTCCGATCGAAGGCATCGCGGGGATTACGAAGGCGGTTCCGACGGCCAAGCTTCAGAACTACTTCCTGAGCAAGAACGACCGTCCGAAGATCAGCCGCGGCACGTATAACACCGCCTACTTCGTATCGGCCAACGCCAAGCACCCCGAGCGGTACGTCGCTTTCTTCAACCTGCTGCAGAAGAACCAAGAGCTGTACGATTTCTTCACTTACGGCATCAAGGACAAGGACTATACGCTGGACGAGAACGGGCGCGTCACGAAGCTGACCTCCGACTTGTTCTTCGACGACTGGATGATGATGAACGATAAATTCATGCGCTTCGAGAAGAGCGTGCCGGACGACTTCATCGAGCAGTACAAGCATTGGGACGACGACGCGATCCTGTCCAAGACCGCCGGCTTCAACTTCGACAACACCGCGGTCAAGAACGAAGAGTCCAAGCTCAACGGCGTCTTCACGGAATTGGTCGCGCCGATCGCCAGCGGCTTCGTCGATTACGACACCCACTTCCCTAAGACGCTCCAGAAGCTGAAGGAAGCCGGTCTCGACAAGTACATCGCCGAATATCAGAAGCAGTTCTCCGCTTGGTACGCCAGCAAAGCTGAATAAGCAAGCCAAAAAAACGCTCGCTCCGGGATAACCCGGAACGAGCGTTTTTTCAGTTCGGCAGAATGAGGAAAATCTCTCCTGCGCTAGTAGGAAGCTCGATCCTTCCGTTGTCGCTCCGAATCGCTGGAATCGGACTCCCGTCCTCTCGAACCGCTCGCACGGGAATGCTCGCCTGCAGGCGAAGCGTATGACCGTTAGTCGACGTTACCCGCGCCCGTGCCAGACAGCCCTCGCTCCATTCCAAATCGATTTCGAAGCCGCCTCGCGCGCGAAGTCCGGAAACCCGTCCGCTCGGCCAAGCCTTCGGCAAAGCCGGAAGCAGATGGATATGGTCCAGATGGCTTTGGAGCAGCATCTCGGCTATGCCGGCAATGCCGCCGAAGTTGCCGTCGATCTGAAACGGCGGATGATTGTCGAACAGGTTAGGCAGCGTCGACTTGCTCAGCAGCGCCATCGTGTGGTCGTAGGCCTGATCGCCGTCAAGAAGACGCGCCCAGAAGTTAATGATCCAGGCTCGGCTCCACCCCGTATGCCCCCCGCCGTTGGCCAATCTCTGCACGAGAGTCTCCTTGGCCGCTTGCGCGAGCTCCGGAGTCGCGTCAGGGCTGATCGCGGTGCCCGGATGCAAGGCGAACAAGTGGGAGATATGCCGATGACCCGGTTCCATCTCCTCGTAATCTTCCAGCCACTCTTGCAGCTGGCCGTGCTTGCCTACCCGCATCTTGGGAAGGCGAGCCAACGTCTCTTCCCACTGGCTGCGTTCTTCCTCGTCCGTATCCAGAATCAGGCTGGATCGAATGCAGGCGTTCAGCAGCTCCGTGATGATCTGCGTATCCATCGCGGGTCCGTAGCACAGCGTTCCGGATTCCCCGTTCGGAAGGCGATAGACATTCTCCGGCGAGACGGACGGATTCGTGACGAGATACCCTTCGGGACTCTCGACCAGGAAGTCCAAGAAGAACAATGCCGCTTCCTTCATCGTGTCGTAAGCGCGCCGCAGGAACCGTTCATCCGGATTAAACAGATAATGCTCCCACATATGCAAGGTAAGCCAGGCTGCTCCCATGACCCACTGCGTCGCGGGACCATAGATATCCTGCGGAGCGGTATCCGCCCAGATGTCCGTATTATGATGCGCCACGAAACCCCGGCAGCCGTACATCTCTTGAGCCGTCGCCCTTCCGGTAACCCTCATGCGTTCGATCAGCTCGAATAAAGGCTCGTGGCACTCCGCCAGGTTGCAGGTCTCCGCCGGCCAGTAATTCATTTGCGTATTGATGTTGATCGTATACTTGCTGTCCCAAGGCGGCGTCATGGAGTCGTTCCAGATGCCCTGCAGATTCGCCGGAAGCGAGCCCGGCCTGCTGCTGGAGAGGAGCAAATATCTTCCGAAGTGAAAATACAGCGTGACCAGCCCGGCATCCTCCGCCCCCTGCATCACCTTCTCTAGACGCCGCGCAACGGATCGTTCGTTCTCCGATCCCGTTGCCGATGCCAGTTCAAGCTTTACTCTTCGGAACAAAGGCGCATAATCCTCAAGGTGTCTCTTCCTTAGCCCTTCGAACGGCTGACCCGCGGCACGATTCAAGATATCCAAGCATTGACGTTCGGGCTCTTCGAAGCGAAACGTAGTCGCGACGGCAAGGATGAGCGTAACGGCGTCCGCCGACTCCACGAAGAGATGTTCTCCGATGACCTTTGCGCTGCCTCCGGTTGGAATCGCTTTGACGGCGGCCGTATAGGCAAGCCCGTCTCTCCCGCCGCAGTCGTTGCTCATCAGGATCGTATCCGTCCCCTCCCTAGAGGACCGGTCCATATATCTCCCTTTATTCCGCTCGAAACGAGCATTGAACGATAAAGCGCCGGGACGGTCCGCTTCCAGGCGGATGACCATCGCTTGATCCGGAAAGCTGCAGAAGACTTCCCTGCGATACTTCACGCCGCCGATTTCGTAAGCAGCCGACGCGATGGCTTTCTCCAGATCGAGCTCTCTGCGATAATGCGAGACCTCGTCTTCGGGATGATCGAAGCAGAGGACAAGATTGCCCGCCGTCAAATAATGCCGCTCGCTTCGCGGCGTAGCGGATAGAGCCGCCTCGGCCAGCCGGTGAGCCTCCTTGAGCTTGCCTTCGAACACCAATCTCCGCACTTCGGGAAGATGGGCCAAGGCGTCGGGATTGACCCGGTTTCTCGGCCCTCCGTACCAGACGGTATCTTCATTGAATTGAATCAATTCTTCCTCAACCGTTCCGAAGACCATGCCGCCTAATCGGCCGTTCCCTACGGGCAACGCCGAATTCCAGTCGTTTGCCGGCTCTTCGAAATACATTAAAGTTTCCGCGGATAGATTCATTCTTCGCTCTCCTTTATCTCGCGTTCAGGGGCAGTCCTTACCAGTATAGTTCATGAACTCTCTTATTTCTTGGGTCAGCCGTGTGAGATTTTCATCTATTTATATATTTTTGTCCTCGAAGCTTCTCAAGGAGCGAAGGCGGATTGGGGGAAAACGCCAAGCAGCCCGATGACGACGGATCGTCACCGGGCTCACGTGTACAAAAAGCGGCATCTCTGCCGCTTTAAGCGAAATCTACCAGACCATTAGTTTATCCACTCTAGCGTTCGTAGCATTCGGATTAGAACGACCGCCGCTTGCGCGCGCGTCGTTTCGCTTTTCGGGCCAAACGTATCGACTGCAGTACCCGTCATGATGTTCAGTCCGGCCATCAACCGAATATCCTCTCGATAAGCCGTGTCCATTTTGTCCATATCCCTATAGGTATCCAAACGAGCCGGCACCTCGGGGACAGGCGGCTTTTCGATGGAAATGGCGGCCGCGAGCATGCTCGCCATTTCCTCTCGGGAGATCGGCTTTTCGGGAGCGAAGTGCGTGCCGCGGGCAAAGTCCAACAGGCCGAGTTCCTTCGCATGCGTCACCGCGCCGTAATACCACGCATCAGGCTTTACATCGTCATAACGAGCAGCGCTGCCTGCGTAGGCACCGCGTCCCAACGCACGAACCAGCATAGCGGTAAACTCCGCTCTCGTCACCGTTTTGTCGGGATCGAATTTGCCGTTGCCCATTCCCTCGGCCAAGCCCTTCGCTGCGGCAAGCTCCACGTACGATTTGCTCCAATGATTGTCCACATCGGCAAACTCTAAGGCATTCTCAACGACGACGTACACGCTGTTCGAATAGGATTGAATCGTCACGGCCGGTTCAAGATGGAGTCCCCCTACCCGGGCGGGGACAAACGATGCAGCGCTAGGATTGATGAGAAATGCTCCATAATATTCCGTTAAAGGGTCTGGAAGCGAGATTACTCGTTCAACCATTCGGGAGAACCGGTCAGCAGATGCGAACTCCTTCCCTGTATTGGCGTCAACGATATCCACTTCAAAATCGACAATGGCTCCTTGGACTTCGCTATTAGGCAAATGGTTTGCAACCGCCTCTTGCATCTCCTTACTGCCGGACAAGTCGGTCAGTTTGATCTTGAAGCCGATATCCTCGGCTTTCGATTTTAACGCTGCCAGCTTGTCTTCTAATCCAATAATGATAGAGGCCAGATCGACGGGCACCCGATAGCTTCCGTAAGGGGCTTTAATCTCGATTGTGAAGGCATCGTTAATGTCCGCAATATCGGCCAGGACGGAAGCCGGGATGCTGGCATACGCCGATCCGGCATCGTTCGGCATCACGTTCAGCGTGATCGACTGCTTCGTGGCGTCGATCTGGGAGGGATCGAACCGATTGCCGTTCAGGTCGATGTACGGCCTTGTATCTTGCACCGGACCGCTTGTCGGAACGATCGTCGTCCCTATAACGCGCACCGTGCGGCTCACTTCCGAAGCCTCATTGCCAGAAGGATCCACAACGTTGTAACGAAGCGTATAATCGCCCGGCTGCCGCATATTCACGGTTCCCGTCACGACAATGCGACTGGAGATATCGCCGTAATACGCATCCGTCGCTTTCGCTCCGGGATCGGTAAACGTCTCTCCCAGCTGCACGCTCATCACGGGATCTCCCAGCAATTCGAGGACGGGAGGCTGCGTATCTTGCACGTAGACGCTGCGCGTCACGGTATGCGCCGCGTTGCCGGCGGAATCGGAGACGTCGTAGTCGAGCCTATACGTTCCGAGAACGCGCGTATCCACCGTTCCGGTTACAACGATGGAGGCAGACAAGTCGCCGTCCTGCGCGTCTTGCGCCGTTGCGCCGGGATCTGTAAATACCCCGTTCGCCTCTACCGTAATCGGATTCGTTCCATTCAGATAGATTGTCGGCGCATCTCCGTCGTATACATACACGTTACGGGTCACCGTTGCGGTATTCCCTGCGCGATCCGCAACCGAATATCGGATCGGATAGGTCCCGAAGCTGGCGGTATCGACCGTGCCCGAAATCCCGATCGACGATGCCGGGATATTCCCGTCAATCGCATCCGTTGCGGTCGCCCCCGGTTCCGCATAGATTCCCCCTTGCGGGACGTACATCGGGTTGCTGCCGGCGAGCGCAATGTCCGGAGCTGCGTTATCCAGCACGAACGCGTTCGAAACCGCGTCGACGACATTGCCGATCCTGTCCGAAGCCCGAATATGCAGGTACCAGTCGCCGTCTCCGCTTGTCCGTCCCAAGCTGTCGCCGTTCGTGAATGCCGTCCATCCGCCGGTCGGCGCTGCCGTGCTTTGCGTCCACGCATATTGCAGCGAACCTGCGACGAGACCGCTCTCCGTATCCGTCACGGTTACCTTGCTTGTTGCCGTCTTGGCCGGAAGCGCATTGCCGTTCAGGTCGAACCGAACTTCGGGCGGTGTCGAGTCCCTGATCACCGTAATCGTATATCGTTTGACTGCTTTCAAATAGGGTTCTACTTGAACCGGAATAACGGCAGACGGGCCCGAAACGCCGACCGTCGCGACGCTGCCGCTTGCTTGCGGCTGATTGTTGACATATAGCGACGCGTAAGTCGTGTCCGCCAGCGTCGCCGTTACATGCACGCTCGATACCGACGGGCCGATATAGGACGTATAAGACGTGTTGGAAGAAGAGAAAGGCTCGGCAAACTCCCCCTCATCCATTTTCAGATCGCCGAGGTTGTCATTGCCGGGTACGTTAATCTGGCCATGAATGTTGTTTCCCCAACCGATGACAGCGCCATCGTTCTTGAGCGCCAGCGCATGATCCGGTCCCGCAGCGATGGCGATGACTCCGCTTTGAGCTTCCGGCGGCACGTCCGTTTGACCATACGAATCGTCTCCCCAAGCGACGACGGAGCCGTCGTCTTTGAGCGCCAGCGAGAAGTTCCATCCTGCAGCGATTGCAATCGCATCGTTAAGATCTGCCGGCACGTCCGTTTGACCATTGGCGTTGCTTCCCCAGGCAACCACGGTGCCATCGTCTTTGAGCGCCAGCGAATGGGTAAATCCGGCAGCGATGCCGACGACCCCGCTTTTGGCGTCTACAGGCAAGGTTGAGGAAGAGAATCCCCAAGCAACGACGGAGCCATCGTCTTTGAGCACCATCGACCGGTTCCACCCCGCCGCGATGGCGACGACTCCGCTCTCGGCGTCTGCAGGAACGATCGTTTCGCCGTACGTGTCATCTCCCCAAGCAACGACAGAGCCGTTGCTCGTCAGCGCCAGCGAATGGAAGTAACCGCCTGCGACGGCGACGAAGGGGGCATCTTCCCGTTCCGGGGCGATTACCTGGTTATCGCTGCCCCAAGTCCTGACGGATCCGTCTTCCATGAGGGCCAGCGTATGGAACCCGCCCGCGGCGATCGAGACGACTTCGCTTTGAGCGTCTTCCGGGACGGTCGATTGGCCATATAAATTATGACCCCAGGCAACGACGGAGCCATCGTCTTTGAGCGCGAGCGAATGGCCGACTCCCGCGGCAATTTGCTCCGCTTCGCTTCCCATTCTCGTCTCCGCAGCATCCGCCGGCCGAGAGCCGTAAGGAATGACAATGCCCTGCAATAGTGCCAAGGACAATACGAGGTGAACGAACTTTCGCCCTTTAAGCAACATGAACATCAATCTCCATTCTCGCGGCATATCGTTTTCTTCATAGTAGCAAAGAGAATCGCGGAATTCTCTTAAAGCATTCTTAAAATCATACAAAAATTGACTATTTTCGCGTATACTGAATCCGAAATCGAACGCAAGCCGGGGAAAGGGTTGCTTCCATGTTCCATCACATACTTGTTGTAGATAACGAGCCGGAATTGCTGGAGCTTGTCGATTATAATCTGGCGCAAGCCGATCTGCGCGCTACCTGCGCGATTTCCGGACTCGAGGCGTTGAAGCATCTAAACGAGCAGACTTTCGACCTTGTCATTCTGGACATCATGATGGACGGAATGGACGGATTCTCGGTGCTGGAGCGGATACGCAACGGCGCGATGGAGATGCCGGTCATTCTGCTCAGCGCCAAACACGAAGTGGACAGCAAAATACGCGGATTTGGGCTAGGAGCGGACGATTACGTCACCAAACCGTTCAGCCCCTCCGAGCTGGTCGCCCGAGTGCAGGCGCATCTGCGCCGCACCCATAAAACGGCTTCGATCGAACAAATGATTTCGTACTCGTATGGGAATATGAGGCTTAACCCGGCGGCGCAAATGTTATATAAAAACAATCAAGCCATTCCGCTCTCCGCAACGGAAACCAAGATGCTGCTCGCCTTGATGAAGCGCCCCAACCAAACGGTTCCTAAAATCCAATTGTTCGAGGAAGTATGGGGCCATTCGAATTACGACGAGAACTCGATTAACGTCTATATGAATTTTCTGAGGAAAAAAATCGAGGATGATCCCAGGCAACCCCGTTACATCCAAACGGTGTGGGGTCTCGGATATCTGTTGACGGGGGAAGCGGAATGAAACTGATGGCCAAGATGGCGTGGATCATCGCGTGCTCCGTCCTGCTCACGCTGATTTTGATGACGACCATGATTGTCGGATTCAACTCCTGGTTCGTGTCCGGGTACAATCATGCCAGGCTTCAGGAAATGAGCGAACGGCTTGCCGGTCGACTCGAACAGGCGATGGCGAGGAACGAAGAACCCTTCGCCCAAGTTCTGCAAAAGTTCGGCAGACAATACGAGGGGGTTGGAATGGAGTTATTCGACAGCGCCGGAACGCTTCTGTATTCATCCGCGAACCGAAGCCGGCCGTACACTCTTCCGGAGATAATGGCGCGTTTCACCGATCAGCCCGGCCGTATGTTTCAAGGTCAGGATTCGGCCTTCCTTTTTGATATAGACGCCAACGGCGAACGCTTTTTTGTCGTCTTCGACGTGCAAGGGAATGCGTTTCAGCAAGTCCAGTTATTCCTCTATTTAAACCAGTATTCCGCCTTGCCGTTTCTGCTTGCCCCTCTGATCTTGATCATCGCTCTGCCTTCCTTGATTGCGGTATTCTTCATCCTGTTTGTCACGCGGCGATTAGACCGATTGAATGGGGCGATGCGGCATGCCGATTTGCGGAAGGAGCCTGTGCGATTGCAGGATCGTTCCGGAGACGAAATAGGAGCGCTAACCCGATTATTTAACGAAATGTCCGACAAGCTGTACAGGCAGTACCTGCATACCCAACGAATCGAACAGGCACGCGCCAAGCTGATCTCCAACTTATCCCACGATTTGCGGACGCCCCTTTCGATCATCCATGGTTATGCGGAAACGTTGCAGCGGGGCTCGAGCCATGTTCCTGAAATCCGGGTTCGGCATGCGACGATTATTTTGCAGAAATCGGAATATATGAACGGATTGCTGGACCGGTTGTTCCGGCTTGCCGAGATCGACGATCCGTCGATCTCGTTCCATGCGGAGAGAAGTTCCACCCATTATCTCTTGCAGTCGATCGTTTCGGAGTACGTGCTTTTGTTGGAGGATTACGGTTTTAAATGGGAGGCGGACTTGCCGGAAACGATCGTCTATTTGGATTACGACCGCGAATCTATAGCGCAAGCGCTGCGCAACTTGATCGACAACGCCATTCTGCATGGGAGAGACGGCAAATATTTGGGAATTCGGTTATTCGTGGACCCCGACGAAGTGCGGATTGAAGTCGAGGATAGGGGAAAAGGAATACCGCCGGATGAGCTAGGGCGCATTTTTGATCGGTTTTATCGGGTCGACAAAGGCAGGCAGAGCAACGGGATGGGCATCGGGCTTTCCCTGTGCAAAGAAATCGCGCTTCGGCATGGCGGGCGGATTACCGTGCGGAGCGTTCCGAATATAAGCACGGTATTCACGGTCCACTTGCCGTTTAATGCCCTGGCATCGGACTCCCTAACCTCTTGAATGCGCCCCGGCAATGCGATCCATCGTCGGGCAGCGGTGACCCTATCGTCATTCCCCGCGGCTCACGCGAAACCCTTGGTCGGGGCCGAAGCCGTTCGCCTCGAACTTCCCCCGAAAAGAAACCTCGTTGTTGCTGACGTCTCCCATCCAGCCGCCGCCCTTCACGACACGCCAGGAGCCGGAGCCGGCGACGCTGCCCGCATTTTCCCCGTACCAGTCCCAGGTCCACTCTCTCACGTTGCCCGACATGTCGTAGAGTCCGAGCTCGTTCGCTTTCTTGTTGCCGATGGCTTGGGTGCGGTTGCGGTTGTTCTCGATGGCCGGCCAGGTCCAGTCTCCGGTTAAGTACTCCTTCCCGGAGTTTCTCCAATACCAGGCGACCTCGTCCGCTTCGTCGCTGCCGCTATAAAGATAACTCTTGCTCAGTTGGCCCCCGCCGGCCGCATATTCCCACTCCTCTTCCGTCGGCAGCCGGTACCCGTTCGCTTCCTCGTCGATCGTAACCGTCCATTTGACCGTGTCGTATTCGCTTTTGTTATTCGGGTCTTGCTTGCTCTTGTCTATACGGTAATAGGGGGTTAAGCCCTCTAGCAGGCTCCTCCTATTGCAGTACTCGACCGCGTCGTACCAGCTTACCATCTCGACCGGCAGGTTATCGCCTTGAAAAGCCGAAGGATTGCTGCCCATGACCTCCATCCATTCTTGCTGAGTGACCTCGTATCGGCCGATATAAAAATCCTTTAGGGTAACGTTGCTGCCCGAGTAGTTCGACTTGGGGTGGACGAAGCTTCCGCCTTGGACGAAGACAAGGCTATCGCTTGGTTCGTGCTTCTCGGCCTCGGCGGCCTGCGCTTTCTTACCTGTCTCTGCATGAGAACAAGCCCCCATCAAGACCGTTGCCGCGAGCAGAAGGACAGCCACCGGCTTTCTCATCATTAGGCCTCCTTTGTAGAAGAAAGCCGCCGGCCTTGCGGCCGGCAGCCCTCGGCGAATTACCACACCGTTACGTTGGAGCTTCCGCTGCTTTGGTAGCCTTCCGTCGCGAGCACTTGATAGGACCAGCTGCTGCCCAGGTTCATCCCTTTGCTCTTCCACGCATTGACGTGGTTGCTGAACGTGATCGAGACGTTGCTTCCGGTCGGTCTCTTCGACTGGCGGACGCTCCAGAACTGCTGGAACGTCTGCGTTCCGTCGATGGAAGGCGCGTTGTAGCGCATGGTCGTATAAATGTCGTACGTGCCTCCGTCGCTCGTCACGGAGCCTTTATACGTTCCGGTAGGCCGATAAGTGCCCCAGCTGTCGACTACGTAATATTCGATGAGCGAATTTCTCGTCCATCCGTAGAGGGTCAGATACCCGTTGCCGGACGGCGCCCAGACGCCGGCGTTGTAATTGATCGTCCGGTTCGGCGATCCTGTGTTCCAGCCCTTGCCGACCACGAAGTTGCCGGTGTTGTACCAGTTCACGCTGTAATTCCCGCCCGAACCGTTGACGGCATTGACCGTGCCGCCGCCGTCGGTCCAATTCTGCCAATAGTCCGTGGCCGCGCTCGACGTCGCCGCGAACAAGCTTAACCCCATTGCGGTTGCAAGAATGGCCGGCAGAACCTTCTTCTTAAACTTCAACATCATCATACCTCCTCAGAATGGATAGATTGGGAGTGCTCGAATGCATGCTGCGGCCGGTTGATTCTCGTTGCGGAACAAAACGAAACATCGCGTCCTTTTCCGAGAAAACCCCTTCCACCTCCTTCCAGCTAGATTATAGATTGTAAGCGCATACACAAAAACCTAACAAATTATAGGATTAACTCCATATTCTTAACATTCAATCTCCATTCCGAACATTGCGCCCCGCCGGCGGCCATAAAAAAAGAATCCTGCAAGGCGCGCCGTCACGCGGCCTGCGGGATTCCTCTTCTTAGGATTGAAGCAGCTGCTTGCGATCGATCGTAAGCGGCGGCTGTTCGAGCCATCTATGTTCCACCATGATATCGAACGTATCTTTGGAGTATGACATCACCTTAGCGATGATTTTGGTGTAATGAGCCGTGAGGTCGAGCCGCATCGATAAAGACAGCGCATGCGAAATCAGCATGATGTCCACCGAGTTCAGAATATTGATCATGGATAGGATTAACTTATCCGAGAACGGCGACACCGTCGAACCCGTCACTTCCATGCTTATAGGCACCGTTCCGAGCAGATCCTCCTGCATCAGCAGATTGTTGAAGAGATTGATCTGGCTTTCGCTGATTTTTTTCCCTCTGAGGATGTGTTCCTTCAATTTCTTGTCTTCCATGACTTGCGCGAATCCCAGCATAACGATCACGGAGAAGTAATTGCGTTCGATATTGAAGAAAATCTCGGATAACTCGATGGCATTGAGAGGCCGCTTCGCGCCGAGTAAACCGTCCAGGAAGGACGTTTTCTCCACGAACTCCACCTTTTCCGGATAATTCATTTTCGGCGGGCGGTCGTATATTCCTTTCTCCAGCATCATTCGCACCGCTTTGCCGAACATCTCGGTCGTCGTATGGATGCATTCGTTGAAAAAATCCAGCACGTCGAGCCGAACGTTATTGGATGCGGTAAACGCGTAGTTGATCATCCCCAGCCGGTTCATCATGTAGAGGAAGCTTAGGGTAAACGTATCGTGGAACAGCGGAGGAGCCGTTAAATTCACGTCCCCTTCCGAGAACGCCGCGGGGATCGGGAAATTCTCCGCCTGGAAAAACTTCTTTATCTTGTCCATCCGGTTCTTCGCTATTTGAAAGGCTTCGTCCGCCAGCGGAACGATCTGCCCGTCTTGGAGATGGTGCCGAAAGTAGGTTAAGAAACAAACCGTCATGCTCTCTTGGAGGTAAATGCCCCACAGTCCCCCGATTTCCGTGCAGCTTAGCTCGATATTGGTTGGTTTTACTTCGGGTTTCCGAGATGACATGCTTATCCCCCTTCCATCCATTCTGTATGACGTAGTATCTTCCCTCGAAACGCAAGTTATTCCATTCATGGACGCCCGTTCTAAGGATTAGAAAATTTTCATTCTTTTCTAATAATGCGAATTATAGCCTGTCACGGCGGTCCATTTTTTCTTCGTGGAAAAGTTTAGGCCTCTCCATGTATGCTAACGTGAAATCCGGTACCGATCATTATTTTATTTACCGGAGGGATTCACATGTCTGCAACCAAATCCATCTTCCGTCAGATGATGGCCGTCGGCTTATGCTCCGCTATCGGACTGGGAGCCTTGAATATGGGACAAGCCTCGACGATCTCGAAGGCGTCCGCCGCGACCGCCTACGAAACTAAAGTCACATACGGCGTGAACCTGCGCGCCAGCGCGAGCACGAGCGGGAAAGTGATTCGGCTGATTCCGACCGGAGAGTCGATCCATGTCATCAGCAAGGTAAACAGCTATTGGCTGAAGGTTAAGGATAAGAAGGGCAATACCGGATACGTATCCGCTGGCGATAAATATACGACCTACGGCGATTCTTCTTCCTCTTCGGGAAGCACGAGCTCCAAGGCCGACCGCGTCATTCAAATCGCCAAAAGCTACATGGGCCGCGTCAGCTACGACTTCAACACGCGCAACCCGTCCAAGCTCATCTTCGACTGCTCTTCGTTCACCGAGTTCGTGTTCGCCAAGGTCGGCGTCGATCTGAAATGGGGCACGAAGTACCAGAAGAGCGCGGGCTCTTATGTCAGCAAGAGCAATCTCAAAAAAGGAGATCTCGTCTTCTTCGATACGATCGGCAGCAACAACAAAGTCATCAATCACGTCGGGATCTACATGGGCGGCGGCCAGTTCATCCACGATACGCCTTCGGTGGACGGGCTCGCGATCAGCTCGCTTTCTTCCGGCTATTGGTCCAATCATTACGTAACGGCTCGTCGGGTGCTTTAAAGTAAAGAGGGAAGCCCTCCTTCTTAGCTCGATAATCCCCTAACAAAGAAACCTCCCCGAAAGGAGAGGTTTCTTAAGACTGGCCTGGTGATTCCTTTTTTTCGGCTTCGTGTGTCCTTTAATCGGGCATCGATTCGGTTTCGCGGTCATAGCGCCATGTTATCGAGAGTATGGGTGCCGAAGGTCCGCCGAGAATCTCATGGTCATATACTGCAGGACAAGCTTGTCCAGCCTTTGCGAGACGGCGATAAGCTCCTCGCTCGGTTTGCCTCCGGGCGCGAGAAACGCAGCCGCATGCTTCATCATTTCCGCCCGGGCGGCTTCCACCTCGGCGGCTAACTCCGATAGGCCGCAATTCTCGATAATAGAATCCATTCAGGAGCTTCGGCGGGCGGCCTTGAGCTTCTCCAGCTCCGACTGCACCTCGTGCTGATCCGACCAGTTGCTCAGGCGCGAGGCTTCGGAGCCGATTGCCCCGTATGCCTTCGTTCCCGCTTCGAACCGAAAGATCTTCTGCTCCATCCGCTCGAACCCTCGCGAAATCCTGCCGGTATCGCCCGGGGAAGAGACGGCTGCCGTCGCCTTCAACGCGGCCGCAGCGTTCGTACGTGCCAAGAGGAAGGTCAGCTTGTCGCTCAGGTCCTTGTGAAGCTCCTGCAACCGGCCGATCTCGTCGCGAAGCGCTTGCGTCTGTCGCCGAATCACTTCTCGCTGTTCCAGATAAGTCTCCTGAAGCTTCGAATGATGCAGCTTCTCCTGCAATGCCATGGCGGCGATCTCGTCTTGATTGCGGTCCACGGCCAGCTCCGCTTGGCGGACTCGCTTGTCGATGAACTGGCCATTCCTCGCGATAAGTACGTCATAATGCTGTTCCGCAGCGATCTGAATCTCCAGCGCCGAGCGGGCATTGTCCATCTGGTCCTCTAGCTGCCTGATGTAATGCCGGGCCATGCCGACCGGGTCCTCCACCCGATCCAGAAGACGGTGTACGTCGGCGGCCGCAATATCCTTGATTCTCGTGAAGATTCCCATGGTTATTCCTCCTTATGTTGTCTGCGTTCCCATTCATCTAAAAATTGACCTCGGCTGACATGGACGTCCGGCTGCGAAGAGTAGACGCCGGCTGCCTGAGGGGCTGTATACGGTGAGTTGGTATTCATTCGCTTGTAGAACAAGAAAACGGCGATCAGGACGAGCGAGCCCCAGACAGGACCGAGCAAGCTCCAGGTTCCCAGAGCGGCGAATACGGCGCCGATCCATCGGAGCAAGCCGCCGGCCTTTAAGAAGAGAAGCGCGCCTCCTGTTAGAACGGCCAGTCGAAGCAGGCCTAGCCAAGTGGAGTTTGCTCCGGTCGCCTCGCTGTTGCTCGATTCCAAGAATTGCGGATACCTTTGTTGGGCTTGTCTTGCGAAATCATGCCAAGACTGGCGATGGCCGGCGGCTTCGTGGACCGAGTGTCCCCAAATATGGGCCAGTAAAATTAAAGCGAAAATAGAGACCGAAACGATCGCGATGCCGATGAGAAGGGTAGATCGTTTCACTGCAATCACCTCCTTTCTCGTTCCCATGTCCCTATCTTAAAAGGGAAACCTTTAATGGAACTTAAGCGCAAAAAAGCGGCTGCCACTTGGGCAACCGCTACCTTATCGAATCAGTAACTCAATCTTAGAAATCACCTCAGCTATCGTCTCATCAGGAACTTTACAGATGAAAGTTGCCTGTCGGGATTGCCAGTCGAGACTTTTCACCTGGTCGGATAGAATTACCCCCTCTATGGGGGAATCCTTCGGAATGATAACCTCAAATGGATAACCCTTTACCTTAGAGGATACCGGACAAAGCAAAGCCAACCCGACCTTACCGTTATAAGCGACAGGTGAAACGACTAAGGCAGGACGCTTTCCAGCTTGTTCATGACCTGATTGGGGGTTGAATTGTAACCACACTAAGTCGCCGCGTTCCGGTACATAGTTATGGATCACCATGATTCCCGCCCTTGCGGTTCACTGGTCGATACCTCTTTATGAAGGTTTTCCGGAGTGACCCTGGCAAGGAGCTCATCCAGTTTTGCCTTCTTGGGTTTTATGACGAGATGGCCATCTTCTACGTCAAGATCGACCTCGGAGCCTTCCTCAAGCCCGACTTTCAAGGCAAGGGACTTCGGGATGCGAATGCCCAAGCTGTTCCCCCATTTCTGAACCTGAAACATAGAATCACCCCACAATAAAGTATATACAAAGTATAAACTTTTATTGTTGAGATAGTCAAATAAGGTCCGGAAAATAGGCTATTACCCTGAAAACGCACAAGTCCCTACATCCAAAGAATGTAGGAACTTGGTTTGCGCCTTTCGTCATTTGCGGGAAGCTAGCAATTAAATATCGTAGGAGACCGAATTCGGATATTGAGCGATCACGTCTTTGACGACTCGTTTGACCACGGCATTCGCGGCTTCTTCGAGGGAAGAGCGGCTTGCATCGTCCGCGTTCACTTCGATATATTCTTTGCCAATGATCTCTCTTGCGGCTTCAAGGTCGCTTGCGTTGGAGGAATCATACGATACCAAGGCAATAAGTCCCGCATCGTTCAACACCTTGGCAATCTCGGCCACTCGGCGCAACGATTCTCCTTGGCTGTTCTCGAGAAGCATCGTATGGTATCCGGAGGAGACCAGCCGTTTCTCGACTTCCTTCGCAAGAGCCGATTGATCCGATTGCGAACCGGAGAACCAGACGGTGAGCGGAGTCTGTCCCTTCTGCTGGGCGCGAACTTCCCTCGTAATCTCCGTATCCAGCGCCGCGAATCGGTTCGAGCTTTGCAGCGCATGATCGATGACTCCGCAAGCGGAGGTCATGTTGGTGACGCGATCGATCAGAATAAAGCCGCCGATGCTCTTATTTTCCTCAAAGGAATCGAAAACGATGCTATCCGACAAAGAAAATTCGCACTTGGCCAATTCATTCTTAACGATCCGATCGGCCGGAACCGTGTTGCCCGTATTGATGTCGATCTTATGGGTAATCGCCGTCACGGTACCTGGGAGGGTCTTCGTTCCTACCTTCACCCAATAATGCTTGCCGGGAGTCAGGACGGAATCGTCCATCCACAGGATCGTGGAGGCGAAGCTGTCGGCTTCTTGAATTTCGTTATCCGTCGTGAGCACGTTGCCCCGAGATACGTCGACTTCGCGGTCCAATTGAATGGTCACCGGTTGACCGGCATAAGCCGTATCCCGATCTTGGTCGGTCACGAGGATCCGTTTGACCTTCGCTTTCTCCCGGCTCGGCAGAGTCGTGAGCTCGTCTCCGACCGAGATTTTCCCCGCTTCGATCTGGCCTTGGAACCCGCGGAACGTGTGGTCCGGCCGGCACACGCGCTGAACGGGCATCATGAACGCCTTCGAGTCGTTAGACGTATGCACATCCACGTTTTCCAAATACGGCAGCAAGGCAAGTCCTTCGTACCATGGGGTATTCGGGGATTTAGTCGTGATGTTGTCCCCTTCCGTAGCGGACACGGGGATGACCTGGATGCTCTGGATTTGGAATTCGGCCGTCGTTTGGAAGAACTCTTCCTTAATGGCCTCGAACTTCTTCCGGTCGAAGTCCACCAGGTCCATCTTGTTCACGGCTAATACCAAATGCTTAATCCCCATCAGAGCGCAAATCCGGGCATGGCGCTTGGTTTGGGTAATGACGCCTTTGGTCGCGTCCACCAGAATGACGGCCAGATCCGCGAACGAGGCGCCTACGGCCATGTTGCGCGTATATTCTTCGTGTCCCGGCGTGTCCGCCACGATGAAGGAACGATGAGACGTCGTAAAATAACGATAAGCTACGTCGATCGTGATCCCTTGCTCGCGTTCGGCCAAGAGTCCGTCCAGAAGCAGCGAATAGTCGATTTTGCCGCCGCGGCTACCGAGCTTGCTATCGAGCTCCAGCGCTCTTTCTTGGTCGGCGAACAGGAGCTTGGCATCATAAAGCATATGTCCGATCAGGGTGGATTTGCCGTCGTCTACGCTTCCGCAAGTAATGAATTTAAGCAGACTCTTCATCTTAGAAATAGCCCTCCCGTTTGCGTCGTTCCATGCTGCCGGCCGCTTCTTGGTCGATAACCCGGCTAGTCCGCTCGGAGGATACCGCGCCCAGCGTCTCTTCGATAATCTCATCCAGCGTTACGGCATCCGACTCAACCCCGCCGGTAAGCGGGTAGCATCCTAAGGTGCGGAAGCGGATCTTCTTCATCTCGATCTTCTCGCCCGGTTCGAGCTTCATCCGTTCGTCGTCCACCATGATGATATGCCCGTCGCGATTGACAATAGGTCTGACGGCTGCGGAGTAGAGAGGGACAATATCGATATTTTCCCGGCGAATGTATTGCCAGATGTCCTTCTCGGTCCAGTTGGACAACGGGAAGACGCGAATGCTCTCGCCCTTGTTGATTCTCGTGTTGAACAGCTTCCACATCTCCGGACGTTGGTTCTTCGGGTCCCACGCGTGATTCTTATTCCGGAAGGAGAAAATCCGCTCCTTGGCCCGCGACTTCTCCTCGTCCCGTCTTCCGCCGCCGAACGCAACCGTGAATCCATACTTGTCCAATCCCTGCTTCAAAGCTTGGGTTTTCATGATGTCGGTGTACGCGGAGCCATGATCGAATGGGTTGATCCCTTGCCGGATGCCTTCCTCATTCGAATGAACGATCATCTCGATGCCGAACTCCTTGGCCTTGCGGTCGCGGAATTCGATCATTTCCTTGAACTTCCACGTCGTATCGATATGCATGAACGGAAAAGGCGGCTTCTCGGGGTAGAACGCCTTGAGCGCCAGATGCAGCATGACCGAGCTGTCCTTCCCGATCGAATACAGCATCACGGGGTTCTCGCATTCCGCCGCTACTTCTCGGATAATATAAATCGCTTCAGCCTCAAGTTGATCCAGATGCGTTAATTCTTGCATGGAAAGGCGGCCTCCTTATAATCCTCACTAAATCCATCGTATTTCTATCTATCCTATCAGATTATAGCTTTTATGCAAAGTGGAAGAAAGTATTTTTCGTGATATTTTCTGACGGAATAATACAATATAAATACAAAAATCGCCTCCCTACATGTAGTAGAAGAGACGATTCGATTATAAACTATTGACGGCCCATTCCTCTGCCGCCACCGCCGCCAAAACCTCCGCCGCCTCCGCCTGGTCCTCCGCGAGACACGGTAATTTCCGTGATTTTCTCCCCATTTACCGTGACATCGCCGCCATTAAGCTGAGCGGTGCCATCCGCGTCGAAGGCGGACTGCGCTTCTACCGTTATGGTTCCTCCATTAATGGAGATATCGCCGTTCGAGTCGAACGCGTCCGTATCTCCGCTGCCCATCGTTACGTTTATGGTGCCGCCATTCACTTCAATAGCCACATTCCCATCGACCTTCTGAGCGGCGTTAATGCCATCGTCGCTCGCATATAACGTGATCTGACCGTCATTAATCTTGACCGAAGTCGCCTCGATGCCTTCTTGGGAGGATTCGATGTTAATGGTGCCGCCATCGATTTGAACGAAGCGGTTGCCTTGGATGGCATCTTCGGCCGCGTTGATCTTTAAGTCGCCGCCTTCAATATAGATATATCCAAGAGTAGCATCCTCCTCGTTCTCGCTATGCAAGGCATCCTTGCCCGCATCGATCGTCATCGTTCCGTCGTTGATAAGGATCGCATCATTGGCCTCTAAGGCATCCAAGGAGGATTGGATGTTATACACGCCTCCGGTGATCTTAAGATCATCCTTCGAAGAGATCCCGTTGCCTTGAGCCGATACGATGTCCAGACTTCCGGTTCCGCTCAAGGTCAAGTCAGCCCTGGAGAAAATAACCGCGTCCAAGTTGGTATCGCCATCCGCCACATAGGTTCCGGTGACCTCCATAGAGTTCTCGCTGTCCGTGGAGGTAACGAACACTTTATCCGCCTCTTTCACATAGATCGCAGGCGAATCTACATTAGTTATGCTGACGCCGTCAAGAACGATTTGAACCTTCGCATCCTCAGGCGCTTCCACCACAACCGTCACGTTGCTTGCCTCTCCGCTTAAGACATAGACGCCTTCGGTATTCAGCGTCACGTCTTGACCGCTTGCCAATTGAATTTGCGTAGCCGATGTAAGATCGGCCGTTTGTTCCAAGTCTCGATCGCTGAACAATTCCGATGTGTCTTGCACGGAAGCTTCCGTTGTTGTCGCAGCGCTAGATGACTCCGTCTCGCTTGCTGCAGGTGTACTTGCAAGTGGCGAGGGCGATGCTTGGGCGGTTGCCGGTTGAGTGGCTGCCTCCTCGCTGCCGTCTTGTGCGTTCGAGCATCCCACAACGGATGCGCTGAGTAATAGGGCTAGCGTAAGGGTGCTTATGGTTTTCAATTGTTTTCGTTTCATAAATGAACACTCCTCGAATAGTAAGGTATAAACCTTGGCTTGTTTATCAGATGACGTTATCGCCTCAATTCCTATTTAAATCCTAATGCAGAAAACTTTAATCAACCTTAAAGATTTAAGCGAATCCAAAAATCCCTCGCTACGAAATAAAGCAACGCCGGCGTAAGCGCCGCGTTGCTTTATTTTCAACACCATTCAGTTAATGTTACCCTATTCCAGTTCCCATACTTCCCAACCGTTAGACAACAAGGAGTACGAATGGGACAACGATGCTTCCGCGATGTCGGAGGCTGCCCAATGCCCTTGGGGGACATCGGGCCATATCGACGTATCCGCGTTCAGCGGCTTGCGTTGCAAATATCGGTTGATGATCGTTGCCGCTTCTGCCCGTGTCACCTGTGCATTCGGTTTGAAGGTTCCATCTCCGAAACCTTGCATGAGTCCAGCGCCGGTTACCCGATCGATGGCCTCTCTCGCCCAATGCTCTCCAGTATCCGAATAAACGTTACCTTTGGCGATAAGGGATGGATTTAATTTGAATAAGATTTGGGCGAACTCCGCACGAGTTATCGATTGGTTGGACATAAACCGATTTCCCGGCGTTCCGTTCATGATGCCAAGCTGGCGAATATAGGCAATGTCTTTGTAGGCCCAATGCTTGTCCGATACATCGGAGTATGGCTGGATGATAGCAGACGCATCAACTTGCGGCAATATTCGTGCAAGAATGGCTGCCACTTCCGCCCGGGTTATCAGGAGTTCAGGCTTAAACTGCTTATCGGGATATCCATACAAGTAAGGCGTATGAACCCCCGTTCCTACGACTGCAGCGTCTGCGCCGAAATCTACTCGCACGATGGATTGACCGACATGGATGATGCCATCGCGAATGTAACTCGTGTCGCCATGAAGCTCGTTCCGTTTGTCGTTGCGACTATCGTACGTTACATAGCCGTCCTTCTCGGCAGTGAAATAATAATCTCCCTCCGCGTATACCATCCAGCCATATTGACCGCCATCCCTCGTTACCTGCGGATTGTTGTTCTGGTTTGGCGACATATCGGGCAGCAGCGGCAAATTCACGACCGTGCCGGGAGCTCTGCCTTTGCTTCTGTTCAATTCGGTATCCGCCCAGTACAAGGTCATACGCATACCGTCAATCGGCTCGCCGGTTATCGGGTCCGATGCGACACCGAAGGGATCGACCAGATCCGATTCCATTCTGGCGTTGCCGTTGGCGTCGACGGTGATCGTTGCAGTATTGCCGACAAGCTTCCGGCCGTCGGGAGCAACGGTGCTTAACACGACTTTGTACACGCCAGGTTCAACCGAAGTCATGGTGATTGCACCATTTTGGTCGAATTTAATGCTTGATCCGGGAATGGTCTTGCCATCGGCCGTTAACAGCTCGCCTTCTATCTTGACGGAAGAACCCAGCTTGCTGTTCAGTTGAGTGAGCAGTGGGCTATCCGCATTCTTGATAGAAAGGTTTACCGGAATACTGCTTGGCGTAGTCGTTGGCCATGAAGGTGCAACCTCTTGTTTGATGTCGCTTTCCGTAAGCGTGATCAGCTTGAAGCTCATGATCTTATCGTCCGAGTCCAATTCATACACGCCGACGTACTTGTTCGTCGTTGCATCCACTCCGCTAACATCCGTTCCCGGCGTGAACGGATTCATGACGCCCGTTCCCGTCGGCGCGGCGTCTCCGACGTTCGGCGTGGAGAGCGGGCTGTCCGAGACAGCGACTGCGTACGTGCTGCCAGCGGCAGGAGAGTCCACCGTCACCTTGGTCGTGCCGACCGTACTGCCGGGGCTTACTTCAGCATCCAATGCCGGGGCTGCAACCGGAGGAATAACAACCTCTTCCTTGATGTCGCTTACCGTCAACGTGATCAGCTTGAAGCTTACGACCTTACCGTTCGAGTCCACTTCATATACGCCGACGTACTTGTTCGTCGTTGCGTCCACTCCGCTAACATCCGTTCCCGGTGTGTACGGATTCGTGACGCCCGTTCCCGTTGGCGCAGCGTTTCCGACGTTCGGCGTGGCTAGCGGGCTATCCGAGACGGCGACGGCGTACGTGTAGCCAGCGGCAGGAGAGTCTACCGTCACCTTGGTCGTGCCGACTGCGTTGCCGGGGCTTACCGCACTATCCAGTACCGGCGCTGGAACCTCTTGCTTGATGTCATTTTCCGTCAGCGTAATCAGCTTGAAGCTTACGATCTTATTGTCCGAGTCCAATTCATACACGCCGACGTACTTGTTCGTCGTTGCGTCCACTCCGCTAACATCCGTTCCCGGCGTGTACGGATTCGTAACACCCGTTCCCGTTGGCGCAGCTTCCCCGACGTTCGGCGTGGCGAGCGGGTTGTCCGAGACGACGACTGCGTACGTGCTGCCTGCGGCAGGCGAGTTCACCGTCACCTTGGTCGTGCCGACCGTGTTGCCGGGGCCTACCGCACTATCCAATACCGGCGCTGGAACCTCTTGTTTGATATCATTTTCCGACAGCGTAATCAGCTTGAAGCTCACGATCTTATCGTCGGAGCCCAATTCATACACGCCGACGTACTTGTTCGTCGTTGCGTTCACTCCGCTAACATCCGTTCCCGGCGTGAACGGATTCATGACGCCTGTTCCCGTTGGCGCATCGTCCCCGACATTCGGCGTGGAGAGCAGGCTATCCGAGACGACGATTGCGTACGTGTGGCCTGCGGCAGGAGAGTCCACCGTCACCTTGGTCGTGCCGACCGTGCTGCCGGGGCTTGCTTCGGCATCCAACACCGGCGCTGGAACCTCTTGCTTGATGTCATTTTCCGTCAACGTGATCTGCTTGAAGCTTACGATCTTACCGTTCGAGTCCACTTCATACACGCCGACGTACTTGTTCGTCGTTGCATCCACTCCGCTGATATCCGTTCCCGGCGTGAACGGATTCGTGACGCCCGCTCCCGTTGGCGCAGCGTTTCCAACGTTCGGCGTGGCTAGCGGGCTATCCGAGACGGCGACGGCGTACGTGTAGCCAGCGGCAGGAGAATCTACCGTCACCTTGGTCGTTCCGACCGTGCTGCCTGGGCTTACCGCACTATCCAATACCGGCGCCGGAACCTCTTTCTTGATATCATTTTCCGTCAGCGTAATCAGCTTGAAGCTCACGATCTTATCGTCCGAGTCCAATTCATACACGCCGACATACTTGTTCGTCGTTGCGTCCACTCCGCTGATATCCGTTCCCGGCGTGAACGGATTCGTGACGCCCGTTCCCGTTGGCGCAGCGTCTCCAACGTTTGGCGTGGCAAGGCTGGAAGATGATACGTTCACGACCCAGTGATTGTTCGTGCCCAATGGGGATGATATCGTTACAGCAGTCGTCCCCGTAGTCGAACCCGGGGAGGCTGTTGCATTCAGCAACGCTGATGGTTGCGGAGAAGGAGGATAGGAGGTGATGTAGGTGCCGTCCGCAGCGAAAACCTTCACCTTATGCGCCGACCAATCCGTCACATAGATCTTGCCGTCTTGATCGACCGCCGTATCCTTTGGAAGCTTAAAAGCATTATCGGCAGTTCCGCTCGTTCCCGGCGTCCCTAGCGTCAGCAGAGGCGTGCCGTCGCTTCCGTATATTCTCACGGCATAAGAGAACATATCTGTCACATAGAACTTCCCGTCCTTGTCTATGTCCAATCGACTCGAAGAGTCCGTCATGCTATCGATATCGATGGTCTCCACAATATTGTTAGCGTTACTATCTAGAATATAGATCCCGCTATTCAAAGTCGACGTACTGATTTTGGCTCCCGTAATGTACAATCTTCCGTCTGCCCCGATAGCCAGTCCGACCGGACGACGCCCGCTCATAAGGCTATATATACTCTTGCTTACGGCCGTTCCGTCTGCGGAATTAAAAATATGAATATTGTAATTTTGAGAAACGACATAAACTTTCCCGTTCCCAATCTTAATATCTTCGACACCGCCATCCGAATTCGGAATAGCCCAGGTATCCAGGTAGGCGCCCGTTTCATCGAAAATTTGAATTCTCTTGTTGTCTGCATCCAGGACGTAAATCCGCTTGTGATTCCCGTCTACCTTCTGGACCGCAACGCCCATGGGATAGTTTAGAGACGAACTGTCGTTTCCGGGTTCTCCCGGCTGCCCCAGCGTCATAATCTGGTTCCCGTCTGAATCTAGTATAAATACGGCGTGTTTACCAATATCCGTAACATACAAGAATCCGTCTTCATCGGCGCTTATGCCATAAGGACTAGTAAATTCGTACGCGGGCTCCGCCTGAGCGGCTTGCGGAAACCATCCCATACCGGCAAGCAGCGACGCAATCAGCGTCATAAGTAGTAATCGGTTCCATCGTTTAGCGTTCAATTGTGCATCTCCTTCTCTAAGCTGGTAACTTGCCCTGCCATTATACCTAATAGCCCCTTAACAAACCCTGAAAATTCGACAATATTCTCCCCAGACATAAAAAACGCCTCAGAGATAATCTCTGAAGCGTGATTCGTTGCAGAACATATTGACGATTACTTTTTAAGGATACCTAAATACTCTTTCCAAGGTCCAACATCCGCTCTGTATCTTTCGGACATTACCCGTACGATTTGCGCAATGTGTGTTAAATCGTGCACCACCCACGCTGAGATCAATTCCTTTACCTTGACCACCCCGAACGCAGGATGCGTTCCTGTCAACTCGAGATGCCATTCAGGATCAATCAGATCCTTAAGCTTTTTTATATTCTGGAATCGAATCTCTTTAAACTCAAACAAGCTTTGTTCTATGGGCCGTTCGGTCTTTGCTTCTATGTGAGCATACCGATTAAATGGCGGGAAAGAGGCGCTTTCACCTTCCTTAAGGATAAGCTCCAGTCTGGGTATCCAATTATTTTTCTCTCCCTCAATCAGATGTTCGATCACTTCGGAGACATTCCATGTTCCTTCGCCTTCATGGCATTGTAACCATCCGTTGGATAAACCGGATAAAAAATAGTCCAGTGATTGCGGCGTACGCTCCAGAACCTCAATCGCTTCTTTCATATTGAAATTCATTGATCTACTCCTTTCTGTCCTTCCTATCGATTCCTTCTCGACTTCGATCTGCTTCATAAATTGTCAGATCTCGATACTGATTCGATCTAAAGAAGAGTCATAGGAGACTGAAATACCAAGTCCTGATGAAAATACTCTGACGGGAACATAAGTAATTCCTTTATAGGCAACTGGGGCTACATTTAACGTAGACGCAACATTATTTACCTTCATGGTCTTGCTATCGACGACCACTACAACAGACTTGTCGGACTTTGTTAACTGTATAATCTTCGTCTTGGCATCATATTGAACAGATGCGCCTACGGAACTGCAATGATTAAAATTAGAATCAATACTACAATCTTCTTCACTTCTTTTCCTCCTAGTTATAGGATGACTCTTTCGAATTAAATATATCATCTACCCCTAAAAAAACCTCAATTTGGTATTAACAAACACTCCCGCTCATATTCTATAAAAAGATAACGTTAACTAGGAGGGTTATTTCGTTGAACAAAGTTAAAGTCCGTCTTCGGCCTTTCATCAGCGGGATCAATTTACCTACCGTTATAAAAACAGCTATCCTTCCGGGCGACACCATCGAAAGCCTCTTTATTGCCACACAGTTCGGGGAAATTTACTGCATAAGGAACGGAGCTGCAGGGACATTTATAGACCTTCGCGCACGAATCTTAAAAATAGGCGGCTCCAGTGGAGGATACGATGAACGAGGGCTGCTGGGGCTGGCTTTTCACCCCGGATTTTACTATAACGGTTTGTTTTATCTCCATTATTCCGTAGCCGGAACCCAAGGTCCGGTTGCTTTCTCCGAATCTTTTAACCCTAACCCGTGCGACCCCCAAACTTTAAACCTGAAGTGGACAAATAGAGAAACGAAATACGATCATATCGATACCGTAGAAGAATGGATCCTGCAATCGAACGGGCAGCTTCAAAAACGGCGTACCTTGCTTAATCTAAGAAGGCCCTTTCTGAATCATAACGGCGTCAATAGCTTAAACTTCTCGCCTGAAACAGGAAGGCTTGTTTTAACGACCGGAGATGGCGGATCCGCCTATGACCCATTCAATTTAAGCCAGGATATGATGGAGATCGCGGGTAAAATCATTGAAATAGACGTAGGAATGAATATTTTTATCGAAAATCCGCCCGTAGTCACACGTTTCAATGAGCTGCCCGAACCCGTTCAGTCTATGCTTACGGTCATCGCCAAAGGGGTACGCAATATTCCGGGCATTACCTTCCAAAGGTTTCATAATGGGTATAGGAAGTACGTAGGCAATGTCGGACAAGAGCTGGTAGAAACGATTTTCTCATTCATTCCATATAAACCGATACCGGTTACTCAGCTTATTCAAGCTTCTAGGATGTCGTCAGCCCCTGACCAAGAAGGGTTCATTAACTTTGGCTGGCGAGGATGGGAGGGTGATTTACCCACCGCTGTACCAAGAGACTGCCCTGCAAATACGGAATTGAAAGAGAAAAACATTGCCTACTTCGATGAAGCCGTAAAAACTTCAGTGCTGCGACTTCAGCCTCTGACCAGTTATTATCATGAAGATCCTCGCCCTAACAAGTTTAGAGGAACCGCACTCACAGGAGTTCAGGCCTATAGCGGGAACGAAATCCCTGATTTAATGGGAAGCGTCGTGTTTACCGATCTTGCTCGGATTCAATCGACTCCTGTAAAGGGGGTTTTAGCTTATGCCAAGGTAAAAGCGGATTGTAGACCAAGTGATTACGAAATTATAGAAGTTGATCATCATTTCGGGTCGAATTCCGCTTATTATGTAAGTTTGGGAGCCAATCTGAATCAAACCCGGCTATATTTAGGGGTTTATGGCTCTATGAGAGTGGCCGAGTTAAACCAAGGTACTGTTTTTGAGATTGTTCCTTGAATCCTTTAACTAGAGCACTTTTAGTAAAGATGATTAGCTCTTATTAACTCATAAATAAAGATGGAGAGGATATCGTTCAACTCTTGAATTTCTTCCGACTCATAGTCTTTAATAACTTTAAAAGTAGGATGTACTTTCTCTCCGTGAAACAGCTTATTTCTGACGAAGTAAATATATTTGTTCATCAGGAAAGACAGCACTTCATCATCCCTAATCCCTTTGGCAGCCAGGCAATTCGCAATGTGCGCAGTTACTTCTTGGTACAGGGTGTTCGTACGCGGATTTACACTTCTTCGATAGTTTCTTTTTAAATACTCCTCACGATAAACCAGAGTTTCTTGGAAAATTTGAATCAATCTCTCATCATGATTTCTAAGGATAAAATCGGCGAATTGCTCCGTTTTGGATTCTATATCATGATTGTTTAGAATCATGTTTCTCCATTGGAGCTTTCTCAATTGTTCCTTTGTTAAAACCGATACTTTCGATAAAGATTGCGGAAAGCTCGATGGATTGGCCAGTATAAACGCTCTCATGACTCTTAATCTTTCATTTTCATTAGGCTTATTGGCAATATATCCATACAAAGCATTGTAACTACGCCAGAAAGCTTCGAACTTGGCTCCGGCCTCCGTCTCGGACATGGCTCTCAACCAGAAGCTTAAGGCTATCATTAAAACTTCAGACTTCTTCGAAGTAAACAAGGGTTGTAAATCCGAAGACGGAATAATCAAGTTGATACGGCCTGCTACGTTGATTGGATTATTAATTTCCGAATCGTTGTAGGTTTTGGTTTTGACACTACTTCCACGGCGCTTTTCGATTTCGATTTTCGTTATATTGCCGATTTTACCTCTAGTGGCTGTAAGAAAAGCAATGCATTTCGTTATCTGTTTATTCATTGTGCTGTTCAAATCCGTCAGGACCCTCTCAATGTGTCCATTGCTGTTTCGAACACATTCTAGAACAATTCGGTTCGCTGAGATCGTAGCATGGTCGAAAAGATTTGAATTCATGTCATAAATAACATCGCCGGAGTAAAGAGTTCTGTTCTCTTCCTCATTGAACTCAATTGTTATCTTGTAAGCGGATTTGTTTTTACTTGTGTTCATTGGGTGACTCCCTACATTTCTATGTCTTGTGATGATGCTGCATCCAGCAAAAAGATCCGGTTTAATTGATTCTTCAGATAATCCCGAAGCTCCGGGTTACGACAATAGAGGAAGCACCCTTTCATGCCTCTGGAGATCAGGACTTTATATATGTTTTTAATCAACTTGGTCAGCTGCTCGTTATCGTTTTTCAGGCCTCTTTTCCCCATCTTGTCCTTATATTCCTCATAATCCGCGTAAATCCGCTTCGTATCCGGGTCATACTTCAGATCGTTGCCGATGATGACACCCACATAGTCGAACTCCAGTCCTTGAGAAGTGTGCACGCATCCGATCTGTTCCACTCCTCGTTCGTCGATCGCCCAGGTGGATAGCGCTCGCCCATTCCAAGGCATGCTGAACTGATGCTCAGAAATAAGTACATCCTCAACTTCCCCATTAGGGTTGCCGTCTTTGGCGTCGGTCCAGTTCCACGCGTAACCAGCCAGCATGCGGGCTTTGTAGCCCTCATTCACTTTCTGCTTGATATGCCCATAAACGGAATGGGGATTATCCAAGAGGACGAACTGAAAAGCATCTTGATCCCAACCGTTAAAGTTTCCCGTCTCTCGAATCTGAAAAATATGATCGATCCAGTTCAGGAACCCTTCCGCCCCCGAACATCTGAATTGCGCGGACAGAGCGTATTCAAAGACTTCTGAACCGTTCATGCGTGCGATTCGTTTGATTTCCTCGATGCTTCCTATATCGTCTGGACGAATTCGCTGGAAGTCATCGATGAAGAAAACGTTAACCTTGGACGCTTTGATAATATCATCGATTTGATTTAGACCCTGGTACATATAGGCTCCTTTGCCTTTGAGCCGATGGGCTTCATCCACGATCAGAACGTCGAAGGAATCGGCAGGAGCATCATAAAATTGGCCAGAGCCAGCAAATAAAATTCGAGCCCTCGCTTTATTTTTGGATTGTTGTTTAACCAAAGTTTCTACCATCGCCGATCGGAAAGAAGCATTGGGGGCGATGAACTTCACATTCAGTTTCTTCTTAAGAAGGCCGCCTAGCGCATTCATCGAGATGACCGATTTTCCGGTTCCGGGGCCGCCCTTCACGATGATCGTCTTCTTCTTGGAGATGTCCTTCGCTTCGCTCATAATGGATTCGTAGGCAATTTTCTGTTCATCCAACAGCGTGAATTCGGAGTTGCCTTTAAACAACCCATCGATATGTTCAATAAGCTTCTTGGAAGGGCGTATCTTCCCGTTCTCGATCAGGTAGAGCAGATTGATTCCATTGCCCTGGCCGGTATGCTTGTGAACGAATTCCTGGAGTTTCAACGTATCTTCGGATAGGAATAAAGGTGCTTTTTGGATAATGGGTTGATATTGTTCGCTCTGGAGCGGATCCGGCTGCCGAGCTCTGTAATTATGTAGATAGGCGCAGGAATAGCTGCGGAGTTTATGAGAGTGAACCGCTTCGTTCATATCCTCCAGGTGCTGCCGATAAGACCATGCTTGATACGAAGGATGCGGCATTTCTCTCTCCCTGCTTCCCACGCAGGCCAGGACCACATCCTCGCGATCCGTCGCTTTGGCCGAATCCCACTGCTTCAGTTCCACGATAATAAAATTGTTATTACCTTTCTCATCCTGCCCCGTTACGATAAAATCGACTCTTTTGCTTGTGGACGGAATGTTGTATTCGATCAGGATTCCACAGTCGTCCGCAATCTTGGAATTACGAATGACTCGCTCCATAAATTGCATCGAATTATTCCATGCCCGAATCTCCCCGAGGCCCGGCTGCATTCCCATTTTTCTCACGAAGGCTTCTTCGATCGTTACCGTAAGCAGATTGCTATCAACTTTCTCCCGAAATTCACGAGCGCTGCTGCTGTAAATAATCAAGTTCCGCACCTCTACAAGTCTGTGTATTTGTCCTTCCTGCCGAATGCCTTGTCGACCGGATACTTCCTCTCATTCTTCGCCAGCTTGTTCAAAACGACATCTTCTATATTTAAATCTAAAGCATCGGCCAGATAAATGGAATAAATAAGAACATCCGCCAGCTCATCCGCAATATTCTCTTTCTTCAAGTCCAGCGCTTCCTCGGAGGTCTTCCATTGAAAATTCTCTAGGAGTTCGGATGCTTCGATGCTTAGCGAAATAGCTAGATCCTTCGGGTTGTGGAACTGTTCCCAATTCCGGCTTTGTCGGAAGTTAAGGACTTGTCTGACGATGTCGTCGTTCATTGGTAGCCTCCTAGTCTGGTACATTAAAATTATATATTAAATTTGGGTTGTGTATCCATTATTCTCCTTTTCAAATAAATCTCGACCAGGAATTAAAGACGAAAGACACCCGTCCAGGTGCCTTGGATCTGACATTCATGTTTGATAGGTTCCCACACTAAACTAGAGTGCCAAAAATCCCCTTTACAACTCAAACCTCTTTTTAACATACTCGATTGTCTGACTGTTTGTAATCAAATAGCTGATCTCCTCTCTAGCCAGCTTGCCGTGATTGGATAGCCAATTGTGCGAGCCGATGAACAGAATCTTATCATCTACTAACAATACTTTAGTATGAAGCGGCGGCATGTAGACTAGATTGGATTCTAACCGGTTGTGCAGCTCTTTGAGAGCTATTTTAATGGCCTCCTTGTTCTTGAAACTGTAGTTGTCCCTCTCGACAATTTTGTCGATCTCTTGAAGAGTCAGCTTGGAGCTGTTATAGCCGATCCGTACTTTTATATCGACTTTCCGATCCATTGCCATACTTAATAGGGAGAAGAACTTCTCATCCATGACATTACTATTCACCCATGGAGATACAATGCCAAGCGAGTTTTGGCAGTATTCCATCGCTTTCAACATCAACAAATGGTGCCGTTTAGGATTCAGAAGAACATTGGCATGAAGGAGATCGTTCATATAACCAATGAACCTAGCGTCCACTCCACCCAAATTGTGTTTATCCTCATAAACCGCATACGCCTCTTGACGTTTCTCCGAAAACTCTGGATTCTCATATTCTTCGTTGTAAAGACTGTAGAGGGCCCCAAGCTCCTGAAGGATACGGATCGCTTTCTCCACGTAATTCCCGCTTGCCAGTCCCGCTTCGATATTGCCCACCCAGATGAACTGTTCCTTGGCCCTGGAGAATGCGACATTGAGTAAATTCGGTTTATTACCTATGACATAGGAGAGGCCCTTGTTCTTCGGATGAACCCCATCAATGACCGAACTAAAGAGGATAAATCTCTTCTCTTTCCCTTGAAAAGTATGAACCGTTCCCACCTCAACGCCCTTGATGGCCATAGCAAGTTGCTTTGCTTGGGAAGAAAAGGGAGTAATGATCCCGATGTCTTGAAGCACTTCCTTCCCATATCTCTCGACGAGCAGACTCACCACTTTTTTGCAGGCAGCGATTTCCGCATTGTTGTGATGTGAGCCCTTCTCCTTCACACCGCGAATATCAAAAGCTACTAGATTTGCGCCGAAGAGTTTGTTCGGATTGTCCTCTTTTTTCAGAACCAACATATTCTCATATACATGGAAGTTGGAGAACCGCATAATACCGGCCTCGCAACGACGATGTTCGGTGAGAATAATCCCCTTCTTCTTTGTTCCCATGAACTCATAGAACTCGCTTCCGCGGTCAGCGTACTCTTGGGCACTATTCTGCAGAACACAGATGCGGTCATGAAGTTCTTTCTGAACATCACTTTCTTCAATCAGGTTCAGGGTAAATGGACGAACCGGCTCGAGCTGCTCGGGATCGCCTACAATAACCGCTTTCTGTGATCGATATAACGGAGCGCACAGGTAATGAGGCATAATTTGCCCCGCTTCATCCACGAATAACGTGTCTATTAAGCTGAGGAGAGGTTGGAACAACTGCTCTGAGAATGAGTGCAGAGTTGTAGTAGCCACAGGAAAACACAGGAAGAACGACTCCCAGATGGCGCGTATGCCGTTCTGATACTGATCTAACCTTTTACCGTTCTCGCTGTAAAAAGCTTTAAACCACTTCTGACCCTCCCCCAATTTTTCCAGGTTATGCGCAATTTCCACGCGGTACTTAATCACGTACTGTTCGTTCACAAGAAGCGCCAGTTCGAATAGCTGTTTTCTCAACCGAACAATGACAGGGGCGTTGGCTAGATCGTAATAGGAGCTTGCGGTTAGTGGCTCCTTAATTTGCAGCACGTTCTTTATAACAGCTTCTCGTTCTTGCAACTCCTGCAATTGGTGTAAACTCTGCTGAAGCTCTGCACGGCTGCTTACCAGCATCTGCAGTTCATGGTCAATCGTATGAAGTTGATCGATGACGGAAGACAAGTCAGTCCGGTACTGGGAGAGCAACTCCTTAGCCTCAAGTAATCTAATCCGTATATTATGGGTCTCTTGTTTGAGCCTCTCGATACGAATCTCCTGAATATAGGCCAATGACGGATTGTCTTTCAAAAATCGTTTACGCTCGGGTAGAAACTGAAGCAGGCTCTGAGGGAACTTATTCCATTTCACGAACAATTCCTTATCCACAAACGCCTGACGCAGCTTTACTTCACCGCTCTGCAGCTCTGACTCCGACTGAGGGATCAGCTTCTCCAGCTTGTCTATTTCCCCCTCTATTTGCTGCTTTTTCAGAGTTAACTCTTCTTGGATAAGCGTTTGACGATTAATACTGCCATCTAGGATCACGATCTCCTTCTCCCGCCCTGCTATAGCAACGGGAATGTCTCTCTGATCGCCCAAATCTCTTCTCTCCAGGCACAGCTGAAACTGCTCCCAATACAAATTTATTTGTTGATGAATCTCGTCAAGACTGGATAAACAGGCGGCAAACGAATTCCGAACCTCCGTATTTTGCAGAGCTTGCACATCTGCATGCCGCAACCCCTTCACGATTCCATCGAATTTCTGGTTTCGAAACTCGGTCATATTCGTCATATTTCCTAACCGAGCGCAGAAGACTCCTTGTTTAATCGCCTCCATCGCTGGGTGTGCATCATTAATAAAACCTGTCGGATTTGAACCTTCGTCCTCTAGGCCGATTATAAATTTTTCCTCTTCATTCTCTACTACAGCTGCAATATTCTCTTCACTCTCTAGCGTTAAGGCTTCTTCTAACTTTTTGCTGTCGGCTAGGGCTAACACGGCATTCAAGAATTGAACCTCATTCATCAACTCGATCCCGATATTGTCTACCGCTTTATTATTCGTGCTCGTAATGACCATGGAGTAAGGATTGTTTCCCGCTAGAGGGGAGCGATAGTATGATCGGATCGTCCCTTTATCCTCGTGATTCCAAGGTTGGTCCCACACCTCCAGCAACAAACAGGCTTTCCTGACCATCGAATCCGCAATGATTTCCTTAATCAACGTCGTCTTTCCAGTTCCTGGGGGGCCGTTCACTGTAAGTAAAGCCGCATTGGGGAAGGACTGCATAATTCTCCACTGCTTAGGATTAACCGGATAATCGGCCGTATAACTCCCAAGATGGTAACCTGCCTCTGTCATCTCCAATGAATAGTCAACAGCGTCTTTGGTGCCGAAAATATACTGACTTAGTAGCGTGGATGGGGAATGTGCGTTTCTCGACAATAAACGCTCAAGTTCACTTCGGAAAATGGACTCCTGCAATTCATTCAAATTTTCTATGGTTACGAACAGTCGCCTTGACATTAACCAACCGCGATACTGTTTAAAATCCAGCAGACTTGAATGCTTCCAATCCGAAATTCCCTCGCGCAGGCACTGGTCAATCAGTTCGATAATTAGCGGAAGCCGTGGTGACTCGATGCTGTCAATTTTGGTGCACAGATTATTGTAGACTTCAGTGGCAATCATCCGCACGTCTTCAACCGGACATTCGAATGCTTCCGCTAGGATAATTTCTAGACTAGCCCTATTCATGACAAAAGAATCAACTTGCAGCCCATTGTCCGTCAACCTGCATTTGCAAGTGAGAATCGGTTTGACGATTCTCTCCTTCTTGGCATTGGGCAGATCCTTCATCAACAAAGGGTAGCAGACCGTAAACTCTTCCTCAGACAATAGTTTTTCAACATACACCTTGGCATTGTCACGATTTTCCGTATAATCGAAGGGCAGCTTATTAATAAACTCCTCAACGTCTACGTCTCTAGATAGCACCTCGTCAATCCACAGCCCCCACTTGCCTTGGACGTCTTTTGGAGCTTTCTTAATGTCCGGGTAGCTTAACAACTTCTGGAGAATGGCACTCTTCTGTTTGTGGGTCAACATGTCTTTCATGACATTCATGTCGTTGAAAGCTGACTCCGGGAGATGGTCTCCATTTACGGAGCTCAGAGACGAATTCAGGAACCTGGAGTAATCCTCATACCGGATAAAATATTGCAGCACATTCTTTAACTCAGCGGACATACCCAGCCTCCCGTAAATTCCTACCAGCCTTAATATTCCGAAATATTGTAAATTATATCAAAATGGTATTCCTCTGAGTAGTTAGACAAAAATAAAATAGCTCACACGATATTCTCGCGTGAGCTCTGATATAATAGGCTGTTGCTCGTCTCTTTGTTCTGCATGTCATGCTTCTCGTAGCCCAGATGGGTGTCCATCTCGGCTTCAAGCATCTCCTGCAAGGTCTCTGCAAACAAGTCTTTCAAAGCATTCTGTGCATCCTGAGCGGTGACCAGGTTATTCTCCTTAATAAACGATCTGAGCTGCTCCTTCGACCACAATCCCATGTGTGCTCCCAACCTTTCTAGTAATTCCATTTTAGTAGGATTGAGAGTTTACACAAAGTATTTTACAGACTCGGAGCGAAATCTCGCCCCTTCTGTTCCCGCATGCATTCTGGTTACCGGAGTTGACGGCATATGGTCCCTACTGTTCAAAGTGCAATTACTCCTATGGTCAAATTCTGCAAATAAGCGAACATTCGTGAGAAAATTACATTTTACCGAGGGAATTTAAAAACGAGTACAAGTTCAATTCTTCGCTTGTGCCAAGTGTCACCTATTTTTTCTTCTGCTTCAGTAATTCACCTACCCCTCCCAGAATTATTCCAGAAAATACTAACGTATAAAATACATTTTTAGATTCAATATACCCCATTGGATAACCTATTCCAGCAAATATAAGCAATAAACTAAGAATTGAAATTACTATTTTAAATTTTTTACTTAACATAAATTCACCTTTTCAATTTTGATAATATTTAAACATCAATTCAAAACGATTTTTCACACCTAGTTTCTCAAATATACTTGTCAAATAGCTTCGAACAGTAGACTTACTTATGCTCACTTCTTTCGCAATTTCTCCGTCTGTTATTCCAATAACCACCAGATTCAACACTTCAATTTCTCTTGATGAAAGGTGCATATACCACTTGTTTATTTGTTTGTTACCTTTATTTAATCTTTCTGCTATAAGTTTAGATAAAGTGTCTACAAAAGAAAGTCCCCAAGGCAATAATCCCCCACTTCTAGAGAATAACCCTATATAGCCAATAATAGTATTCTCATAATCAAACAAAGGAACAGCACAAGAACACAATTCTTCTACTAGTGGGACTCCTATGTGCTCCTCCTCATCCACAAATGCAATACCATTCGTATCTCTAGCAGCGAGCAAAGCATTAAATCCATAAAGATCTTCGGTGATGGTAGAACCTTCTCTGAATAAATCTGAGTTAGATAATGGATAAGAGTTGTAATTAAATAATACATTTAAATCCGCGTCCGTTACCAATATAACACATTTATTGAACGATCCATTTATAAAATTGAGTGAACCGATAGATTTAACAATTTTCATAGCAATGTCCCTTATATTTGGATTAATTGATGCACTAATAATGATCACCTTTTCTACTATAATTTGTATTAATTATAACGACAATATCAACAACATGCAACAATTCCCTAATATGGTTAATTATATTACACTGTTAATACATTTCGAAGGAGGATTGGTTACTAATGAAAAAGATTCTACTATCTTTACTGCTCTGCTTCTCTCTAGTGTCAACAACTACTATCACTGATTTGGGTCAGAAAGCAAGCGCAGATACCACACAAATTAATAAGTATCTTGGAAGTATTACGGCATCAAAGCAGTCAGACGGCAGATTCCTAGTCACGTATACAATTAAAGAAGATTTTGTTAACCCAAGCTATGAAAAGATGACTTTCGGGTACCACTGGCCAAATAAATATCCCGTCGCAGGAAGTACACAAGAGTTATCGAAAAAAAAGGGGACTTATACTTACTACATACCAAAACCAGCAAGCTACATTGGCCAACTTACATTTGAAATTAACTATAATCTAACCGGTTCTTACCAAGAAGCAAAGAAAATAAGCACTATCTTTAACTTTCCAGCCGGTAATACTGTAACTTATCACACTGTAACTGCAACGGAAGCTGGTGCGGCTTATGTACTTATTGTAGGTGCTCCTGCCCTTGCATTTGAATTTAATCCAGGATCGAAAATTTTAAAATGGATTGGCAGAGCATATTTAGGTTGGTCTCTCTATGATGGATTTTCTAATTCTACAGGCCTAGCTAACACTTTTCCTATGCTAAAAGCTGGGCAATATTATAAAACAACTTCTTGGTATACAAGTGATGGCTATGTGCATATTAAATATGAAATTTGGGATACTAAAGCAGCTTTCGATAAGGGAGTAGCAGCATCATACACTGGCACATTAAGCTCCCCACAATTCCCATATAATTGAACTAGCTCAACTAAGGACATATAACATGGATTTAAAAAATGCAGCCTACTATTCCTTTCAAGGAAAAGTAGGCTGCATTGGCATATTTTATATTACACTAGGGGGTCAGTCCCTTTCCCCGTATGTCCAGGAAAAGGAACTGAATACATTGACGCATCCTGCCCGTTAGTTCAATAAAAAGGACGCTCCCGCGCCTTCGCTTGGGCTACACCCTCCTCATTATATTCCATTTCCAATTACTTATTAAAGAACGTACGCGGGTAGCATGTAGTGTTTAACAGCAATTCTGAGAAACGACCGTCATGTAAAGTACCTCCCAAAAAAACATGTTTGGTGCATGTTACCTTGCACGGGAGGGTTATGCAAGAACGTTATCGAAATACTACGCATTTAAACACTCGTTTATGTTGCTGCTTTAAGCCTCAACAGAAGAATGAAGGCCTATGAGTACTATGACAACGACCTAAACTTGGAGAATCGTTCATGGCTGACAAAACCTTCTCGGAACTCCTGGCTAATTACGACAGCTTGAACAAACCTTTGATAACTCTGCTCATTCTTTTTGGCGAAAGAACATTGATCGGCAGCATGATGCCATAAGTCAAAGATTACGCTTGAGAGATAGCCAATTTCCCAAATAAGCGTTCTCTGCATAAGTTCGTCTTGCTTATCAAAAAAACCGAGGTGTTCCTCTTTTCTTAACGAGTTGAACATATTTCCGTGGGCATAGTAATTATTGATCATATCTTTCACTTGCTTAAGTCTGAGGGAATGGCTAGAAAACTCTCTATCAACATATTTGAACGAGCGCTCTAATGTTTTCTGAATAGGCTTTGACCCATTTTCATCGTGTGTAAGAAACTTCTCTATATCAGGTTCGATTAATGCATATGTTGCCAAACAGGCTTTTTCTATCGCTTGGCGCTTCATCAGCTTTGATTGGGTCTCATGATATCTTAACGATGAAAGTAAACAAAGTGTTAAATCATTTCTCACTTGGTTACTTAATATGAGGAAGCTTAACGACCTCCTATCGTCTGAGACTATAGTGTCTGAAAGCAGAGCTATTAACTGTTCGGCATTATCAAGAATGTCCTCATTATTCCGCATGGACTCCTGTAAAACCTGTCTTTCATAGCGGATTAAAGCTCTTAACTGCATGATCCCCCTCCTAAGACTAATCACATCCTTAACGCCTAATTCAACTCTGTCGAAATTCCTCAAGCATTTGATTCAATACTTTCCCTGTTTTCAAGCGTATCACAACTTGCCCCTGCTGACGTTTGGTATTAGACTCAATCCATGACCACTCGCCATCAAGGGCTGACAATCTATTCAGAAAGTCTTCTTTATGAGAGTGGATATACTCAAGAAATGCATCCTTCTCAAGGGTATTATCAAACAACAGAATGATCTCGAAGAAACGCCTTCGGGCATACCCCTGTTCTTGATTATCCTCGTTATAAAGAAACTCATTCAACTTGTATGATGGGCTGTCTTTCGTAAAATACTTCAAGGCAAAATCAGCATGGACTCTGTACTCTCCAAAATAAAGGAACTCCCATTCAGGAGTAGGCGTAGTATATCTACCGCTATCCAGAATCACTATTTGTTTACCGTATAGTTGCGTCCCAAAATATTTGATGCTTAACAATTGATACATGGTTGCCGAGTTGCTCATTGCATACGCATAGAACTCGGGTATCAATTCTGGTCCTTCATCGTAATCTTCAAGTGTGATTGTAAACTCGGGATTAAAGACATTGTAGTAGACATATTCATCACTTTTCCATTCGCCCTTGTTCTCAAGGCGCTTGATGATCTGCTCAAAAGGGGAACGAATCAGTAGGAAGCGCTTCTTCCAGAGGTACTCGATATTATTGATGTCTGCACTTTTATCGATGTCGGTATTGGTATCGCCAACGCGGGTGTAGATATAGTTCGCACGAACCTTTCTGCCGTTGTCAGAGAAGTCCTCAGTAAGAAAGTAGGGCGTATCAGTGCTGTTCTTGATGATCAAGACATCTACTTCGTGACCGATGAGCATTAAAGTTCGCATCTCTACTCGCGGCCGGATGCCAGAAACAAATCTTTTGGATTTTAAGAAGTCGATCATCTGCTGTTGATTTCTTCGTTTTTCGTCATTCTCAACCCCAACCACTTCGAAAGTTCCGTCCGCAATACCGAAAATGATGTAGGCGTCCCTATCGACTCGGTTATTTGCCATGCAGATGATATCGTGTAACAGGTTGGCCTTATTAGAATGGTGCTTCTCCTTAAAGTCCCAATAATCATCTTCACGGTTAGAGCAGATCAACGCTTTAATTTCATCTAGTAATACGATCCCCCTCAAGGATACAGACACCTCCCTAGGCTTACTTTAAATGTGCTTTATGCTTCTGCTTGAATCGTCGTTCTGCTTTTGTATAAATTTTATTTAGAGCTTCTTCGTCCTGACGAACTTCCATAAACACAATATCTACGCACTCTTCGGGAGTAAAGAGGTGTAACGGTGCACTCAGCCTACTCATTTGATCGAGTAACATTTCTCTAAATTCCTCATCAGTAAGCCCAATCTCTTCTTGGCATATCATTAAGGCACTGATTATGCCCGGAGCCGTTTTTACGATTGATTTCGTGTATGGAAAGAAATAGTCAGCCGTAATATGCAGATATTGTGGGTTATACCCATTCCCAAGACCGCTTAAATCGTAAAATACAACTTCCGCCAACATTGCAAGAGCATCCTTGCTGCGCTTTTCTTCCATCAGAAATAAATGCATATGATAACGACAGTTCCTGTATAGTCCAAAGTTTCTGGCTGCAGCATGCTCCATACTGCGCTTATTTAGATGATCCCAGATTTTATCGCGATACGACATTTGTGGTGGGGTATGTACAATCTTATTAAGTGACCATATATCCAAGTCCTCATGCTGGTGACGATGAATGTACGGAACATAACTTCCCTCAGCAAGCGCCTGATTTCCGAGTTCAGTCAACTGATAGGTTCTTTTAGTAAATCGTCGATTAAGTTCTTCATGCGAGACTTCCTCCAACAGACGTTTAACCAGATCCGTCTTTTTCCCGGTTATTTTGAGTCCGCGTTTTTTCAACTCTTCCTTTAGAACAGTGGCATACTCTTTCTCGACTGCGCTTTGTAAATCACCGATTTGCAAAAAGCCTCTCTCAAGCAGGGAATACAGACCGTCCACAACGCTTCTTACACCATATCTGTACCACCAGAACCCTTGAAAATTATTATCTTCCGTGTAGAACGAGGCAGCATAGTCAAGCATTAGTAACTCGTGCGGGTACAATCCATGTTTACTTGGAATAGCGGTTTTTACCCTTATCGTTGTAGGAACGACATCATCTGCCTCCGAGCGAACTTCACTTGATACAGTGATAACTGGTGTAGCATTCGTTTTGGCAAATTTAAAGGGAACTTCCGGGATAGGTTTTACGGCTGGTTTGCTTTCAACCTGACGCTTCTTTTTGAAAAAGTTAAATATAGACATGGGCTGTCTCCTTGTAATTTGCTCAGTTAGCTCTACAGTTCTGCAATCATCGCCCTATGATGCCTAAAGAAGACGTTACGATTTAACATTACAATGCTGCTTTAAAAAGGAGATCTTCGACCGATCATTGGCTCACTTGGCTCTACCCTCTTTAATAAAAGTCCCAACCATCGAGACAGTGTTTGATCTGAACTTCCCTTTCCAATATCAAAACCGCAAACTTCAAGAATGTCTTTCAACTCGGGTTGTTTGACTAGGGACTTATTCTTCTCAATATAAGGGTCTAGCCATAGCTGCCTTCCAGAGTAATCTCGAATAATCAACCTATATGCACCATGCTTATGTCCATACTGAGTAGATGGATCAAAGAAGCCATAATCAATCGCCTGCTCATCATTTGAAAACAAGATGTATTCAATAGGATGGGGAATAAACGCCCAATATTTTTCTAGTACATGCTGAGGCTTGCTTCTACTGTATCGCTTATCTTGCAATAACGTTAATCTCCCTTGATGCCAATACATACTGGCTCGAGCATCTCTAAAGTCATCAAAACTAGATATTGAGCGAAAATCAAAATCACTCTGTCTAGCGTTAACTTCCCAATTACCATTTTCATTCTTCACATATTTTACTACAGGGTGGTAAAACACCTTTTTCCTTAAATCCTCAGGTACACCTATTAATTGAAGTACCTCTTCACTTCCATGAGGCCCAGTTCCACCATAACCACAATTGCACCCTGGCAGCCACATCTCATTACCATCTGAATCACTAATAACCATGTGTGGAATTGATAAACTTATCAGATCACCGTATCTGTATTTCTCAAGTGGGAGAAAGTGGTTCTCAACAGCAGCATCAATGTTCTCGAAATAAATCGATACTCGTTCAATTGAGTTTAACTGGTCTAGATGTTTCTTAGCGTATGCCACATTTTCATGAGTACCAGAAGTCTCACAAGCATACTTTGGGGGAGTCGGATTTTCATATCGAGGGAGCATCCCCTTTGTCTCCATGAATTGCAAAACATCCTGCCAAAGATATACAGAACCATTTGCTGTACTCTTGATAGGTACCAACTCACCTTCTTTATGTAAAACGGAAATGCGCTGACGCGATACATTTAACTTTTCAGCAACTTCATGGGTAAGTAACACGTTCCTCGCTAAAAATCTCTTGAACGGATTTCCCTCCATAGTTATCACCAAAACCTTCCATAAGCTTCAAATACAGCATACACCTCTTGTTTACACCCGTCAATGTGTGTTGCTACGCAACAGAATTAACTAAACGCTACAGCTTACTCGAAATGACTACAGAGTCCTCGTGCTGCTTAGAGAAAAAGAAAAGGCGCCAAAAGGCGCTCAACTTGATACATTATAGGTAAATGTGGCTCCAATAGTCTATTTCCTGATAAGCAAGGTCTCCACCTACTAAGGGAGAAGACTGAAGATAAAATTAGACGAGGGCTACCTCTGTTACCACCTAGGTTCACGTATCTCGTAGAAACATTTGAGTGGTAGACTGAATAGTAGACACAGATTACACTGAGTGCACCGCGATACATACCTCGTTTTAGGACTATTACCATATATTTTAAAATTCCTTAATTCAAGATTGCGTTGTCTTTCCCAAAACATTTCTCGCCCCACAGAAATACAAGCTTTGTTTAAACAATAATCCGCAGGAAACTTACATACCAATAACTTGAAAAGTTTGATGTAGCTTAACTTGGTTCACGAAATTTTTCGAGGTATTCTTATGTTTTAGTTGTATTTATTGGAATGAAAAAAGCATCTGCAGCGGTGGGGCTAGAGATGCTTTTAGGATGCTGGCTCACTCATTCCTGTACTGTCTTCTTTTGTGGGAAATAATTTTAGGTAAATCCTTCACCCAATCACTGCCCAAATGAGCATTAAGAAGAAAGTTAATATCTTCATATGACCATATTTGTATTCTCTTATCTAAATTTTTAAGATTTTCATTTACATAACCAGTACAAAATACAACTCCTCGATTTACTTCTTGTTTCATCAAAACATAACCAAACGCTTTAACTTGCTCAGGTTCTAACTTGGTTGTTTTGTACAGCTTACACTCGACGTATACACACTCTTCACCATCTGGTCGCTTTCCTCGGGCAATAATATCTTTTCCACCATCACGTGTGGCTGGTGTCCATTCTGTTTCATAACCCATTCTTTCATAAAGATCTTCAATTAACCACTCAAACTCTACTGGCTTTAGTTGAATGATTTCGTCTATTGGATTCTCAAAATAAATAAATTTAGCCTCAATTATCTCACAACATTGTTCTATACCAGTAATTCTGTCATCTGGCAAATTGGGTTGTGCTAGCAAATAACTTTCAAGCGCACGAATTGCTCTATACGGTTTTGAAGGAAGGAGTTCTAATATCCAAGTAAGCCCTTCCCACGCTTCTTGCTCATTCTCAATTCTTCTATAAACTTCACTCTCCAAAACAGCACTAGCCCTCTCCACAAACTCATCAATACCAGATTCCCTCATTTTAACAAAGTTCGTATAATTCGAAATATCGAGAGGACGAGTAATGGGAACCAAAAGCGCCCTAATCAAATCTTTCACTTTACTCACAGGCTGAACTGCAATGTTTTCGATATAATCATTTAGCCAGTCATCATAGGGTATACGACAAAATGGATAAACAGACTCCTTCCCGCTGACAACAAGCTCTATCCATTCGTCCAATGAGTTAAAGTTATTTGAATAATATATACTGTTATAGCTCATTAAATCCCTCCTTAGAGACTATACATAAGCCAATACTTATTTATCCATTCATTCCGTGTTGCGCACACTCATTGATGAATTGGTTTACAAAGCCAGAAGTGTTCCTGTAGTGTGCTGCTCACTGTAGCCCACATGATCTCCAAGAGAGACGCTATCAGAAGCCTGCGACCCCATCAGCATCCCCTCATTAGGCTGAACAGAAGCGAGTCTGTAAAATAAAATGTGTAAACTCTCAAACCTGCTAAAATGAGTTTATTAGAAAGGTTGGGAGCACACATGGGATTGTGGTCGAAGGAGCAGCTACGAGCGTTTATCAAGGAGAATAACCTTGTCACCGCTCAGGACGCTCAGAATGCATTGAAAGACTTGTTTGCTGAAACGTTGCAGGAGATGCTCGAGGCTGAGATGGATAAACATCTAGGCTATGAGAAGCATGACGTGCAGAACAAGCAGACGAGCAACAGCCGCAACGGGAAAAGTAAGAAGAAGATCACGAGCGAGTACGGTGAGCAGGAGATCGCAGTTCCAAGGGACCGGCAGGGTGAGTTCGAGCCGCTGGTTGTTCGGAAGCATCAATCAAACGTAACCGGTATTGAGGATCAGATTATCGCGCTCTATGCCAAGGGCGTCAGCACCCGTGAAATTCAAGATCATCTTCATCAGTTGTACGGCATTGACGTCTCGCCGACTATGATCTCGAACGTGACAAACAAGATTGTGCCGCTGATCAAGGAATGGCAGAATCGCCCACTGCAAGCCGTATATGCCGTCGTGTTCCTGGATGCCATTCACTTTAAAGTGAAGCAGGACGGCGCCATTGTAAACAAAGCGGCCTACATGGTTATCGGCATCGATCTAGACGGCAACAAGGACGTACTGGGCATGTGGATTGGTGAGAACGAGTCTGCGAAGTTCTGGCTGAGCGTGCTGAACGATCTCAAGAACCGCGGCGTTCAAGACATCCTCATCACCTGTGTCGACAACCTGACAGGCTTCTCCCAAGCGATCTCTGCATGCTATCCGAAGACCGAGATCCAGAAGTGCATCATCCACCAAATCCGCAATTCGACGCGCTACGTGTCTTATAAGGATCTCAAGAAGGTGACGGCGGATCTGAAGCCCATTTACAAAGCCACGACGGAAGAGATGGCGCTTGTGGAGCTAGACCGTTTCGAAGAGATTTGGGGAGCCAAGTATCCTCTCATCATTCGCTCCTGGCGCTCCAACTGGGACGAACTTGCGACGTTCTTCAAGTATCCGCCGGAGATCCGCAAGCTCATCTACACCACGAATATGATCGAAAGCTACCATCGTCAGTTACGCAAAGTAACCAAGGGAAAAAGCATCTTCTCAACAGACGAAGCACTATTAAAGATGCTGTATCTCGTCACGATGGACGTCACTCGCAAATGGACAGGCCGTGTCCAAAACTGGTGCCAAATGTTGCTGCAGCTCTCCGTTTTCTTTCCGGAGCGCATCGGCCAGCACCTGCCATGAGGGCCGATCTCCCCCTCGGGGGAGATTTCTCTATAAATGAGTTTACACAGAATTATTGACAGACCCACAGAAGCTGTTACCAGACTAATAAATCCTAAAGTATTCTGGATAGTCAACCTTTTATTTTGTTTTAAACCTATCTGTAATTGAAATAATATATTCATAATCGACATTAAAATCTTGTCTTGTAGCTTTTGAATTCTGTGTCTCTGTTGGTTGACTATGTCCTAGCATCCATCTACATGCTTTATCAAATAGGCTGGCTACAGTTTCTAACTCACCAACAAACTCAGTGTTTATTTTGTTTATTACTGTGAACCTGATATTAGGTTCATATCGTTTTATTAAATCTTTAAAAAAGCCCTCTTCGACAATCAATTCGCACCATGTTCGAATATTAGAATAGGATGCCTTTAAACATTCCTCCAATTCATCTCCAGTACATGATTTACTATTTATTTTTTGATGATATTGTTTTATTTTTTTTGTTACCTCACTCAGATTCTCGAGCCTGCCACTAAATGATTCTGATACAATTCCTTTATTATCCTTGTCAAACTCATCAACTATAAAGAACTTGTTTTCTTTATCCTTGTCAGTTGCACATTCATTGTATAAATAATAATAGAACATAATATTATGAGTAAATACTATTACTTGGCGCTCCTTAGACAAATTATATATAAGTCTTGCAAAAAGCTCAGACCGTTTATAATCAAGTGAAGTAACAGGATCATCGAATAAAACAGTATTGAAGTTCCGTCTAATAGTTAAATCTGTTGCAAATTCAGCCATTGCAATTGCTTTTTGTTCGCCTTCGCTCATAATATCTGTTACTTTGTATCCCTCATTAATTACATATTTACTTCGATGCGTCTGTCCACGTTGAGGTGTAAGCTTGATATCTACTTTTTTCACTTTCAACTCGTCACAAAAATTGTTAAAGGTTGTTGTATATGTTTGTTCTACAATTGATGAGAAGGCTTCCTTTGCTTTTCTTGTAATCGCTGTTGTAGCGAACCCCGATTTAATGGATGCAAGAGTTTGTATGTAGTCTTCAAGCGAGTAATATTTTTCGAACATACTGAGTGAATCATTAATTAGCTTTGCCTTGACCAAATTCTGTTTTTTTGTTTTATATGTTTTTAATAGTTCTTGCATCTCATTAGTTGATTTGCTTAGGGACTGGATTCTCTCGCCAAGATCGAGATATTCAGCTTCAATTTCCTTGGTAACATCGGTAAAATCTACCATTGTATCCAGACCAAGACTCCTGCGACTACTAATGCTTTCATTAAATAATTCTATATTTGTATGTAATAAGCTAATTATTGCCCTAATCTTTTCAACTAATATTTCCTTTTCAAATATTTCTTCGTCTTCCTTCTTAAAATCAATAACATCGGTAATTTTATTCCTATCCAAATGTTCTATAAGTTTTGCTTTCTCCGAGTGTAGTTCAGAACAAACATGTACAATACTACTGTTTATAATTTCAACTTCACTTTGCGTTAATTCTTGACTGCATAATACGCAGCATTCGCCAACCTTTGGGCCGTCTTTTTTAAGGGCCTGATAATACTCTTTAGTATTACGGATTATTGAGTACCATTCTTCATTAACGTGTTCTAAATAGGATACGCCCTTGGAAAAATCCTCATTTTGCTTTCTTTCCTCTCGAACCTTACCAGCATATTCATCTATTAATTGATTAACAAATTCTATATTCTCACCACTTAGTTTATTCGATAATTTTGAGATTCCTGAAACTAAACTCTCTAGCTTTGCTTTTTGTGAACGAAGTATTTTTAGTTTATCACTAACGTTACTACCTTCTGATTCCTTAATCTTAAAATCTAATTGGGTTATTTCAGTTTCCATGGTCTCATTAAATGGATATGTCTTACTAATGAATTCCTTAAGTTTGTCAAATCGCTTTTCATTCTGAATTATATATTTTATTTCAGACCTAATGATTTCAAAAGACGAATCTCTGAAAATATTCCCCTGATCTGTACGTACACTAGCAATCTTAGAATCCATTTTTGTTCTTAAAGAGTCTAAAATCGCAACAATTTTATTAAAATACTTAAAACCTTGCGGAAGAACAGAAAAGGTCAAATTACTGTTCAACAATGGCACTACAGAATCGCTATCAAAAACATTCATTTGCATTAAGTGAGAGTGTTCTTCATTAATATCAACTTCATTGATCGGATTAATGGCACCGTTACAGGTATAGGATACATCTATAGATTGTTTTAGCGTTGTACCCTTACCTTGAGACCCAACTAAATAGACATTAGGTAATAACCTAATATCCTTTGAGGATGTATGATAGTTCTTTGCTAACTTACGAAACACTCTCACATAAGAAGACTTTCCAGAACCATTTTCTCCGTAAAAAACATTTAGTTTCCCCCCAAGTTTAAAAGCAGTATCGCTAGATAATGCGTTAATATTCACAGGTCTTTTTATTTCATTAATAACAAGGCGCAGATCATTTTCCTCTTGGGTTTGTTTTAATAATTTCAACTCCACGTCCTCTTTTGAGGTAATCAGATCAATAATCTCTTTAAGAAGAGTCTCATCTTCAAAGTCATCAGAGTCATTTAAAAAAATCTTATTTATTAAGTGTTTCTTCCAATTAGATTCAGATGCCCAATCAACTATATAATTTATTGCTGCCATAAACATTACCTCCGCACATTTTTGTTCCTTACATATTTCGCCAAATACCTACTTTTTCCTCCCATAAGAAAAAAACACACCCTTTCCCAAAGCAGTTGACTAACATAAACGGCAGGTAATAAAAATGCATAGTAGCACGTTTTTGCTCCACTGTTTATACAGTAGTGAATCATTGATGATCATAGAAATTATAGTACAAATTTTGGTCACTTTTATCAAAAAAGAAAGTGTCCGAAGACCTGCAATGATGCGGGTTTTCGGACACTAATCACTTTTCGTATTTAGTGTAAGAATGGAAAAGTATTCGGTGGAATGATAGGTAAGATCTTTGGAACTCACTATCAAAAAAATCTATCATTCACTAACGTAATTAAATTATCCAATCTTCTAACTTTGCTATCTTAACTTTTGAACGATCTAGCATATCTTCGATAGGCACTAAATATCTACTTCCATTAAACTCAATTTGATAATCTATACCGCACCAATTATAAAATTCCTCGGGCAATACATATAGTTTTTTAAGAATCAATTCACTATCTTGAACAAAATATTCAGCGTTCATTACCTCGTACCTAACAAACCTTTTTAATCGAATGCCATTTGAGAAGCTAACTAAGCCCCCTGCTTGTTCTTTATCCTCCAGGAGACGTATTTCATGAATGAGATCATCATAATAACTCCTAATTAATCCATTGAACATATTCTTATTGCTACTTGAGCAAACGCTCAATTGATATATTAAGGAGTATAATATTTCATACCCTGTTTTAGTTATCTCCATTTTATCTCTGCCGTCACTAATAATAACCTCATTTTCGATCTTCGTTGAAGACATGGAGTGAATGGCATTGTTCCTTAATATTCTCATTATCCTATAAGCTTGGCTAAATATAATTTTTTCGTCTGTATTAAGAGGCAATGAACGATATTTTTCCGTAAAATTTTTTCCTTCAAGCATTGGGAAATTTAGATCAACTTTTGCATCAAGTATTCCAAAGAATAGCATTATTTGAACAATTGTACTATCTTCGAGTCTGGATCCACCGAAATGATCAGAACCACTTATATAGACTGTTGTCCCCTCTTCTTCATCATTAAAACTCACCTGTCGAGTCTCTACAAGGCGAAGTCTTACATCTGAATATTTCAACAATGCCACTGTTTGCCTTATGAATTGTTCAAGCACTTTGATCACCCCTAAAACTTTCAGTAATATTGTAGTCTAAGGTTCAAAAATTGTTTAACTCCCGTTGTCTTTCAATAAACAACGGATCTTCGATCGACACTCCTGCACCAAACTTATGATCCCTCAAACTCCTAATCGTTAGAAACTCTGTTAACCCAGGGTATGGGATAGCTGTCCTTTGTTCGTCACGGTACTCAGTTCTGTACCTGTGAAATGTAAAGTCCATATGAGGACCTGACTCAACAATGAGTAGTCCGTCATGTAACCTGTATGATGGCATTACATAGGCCCGTACCATATCACATATGTAATTCGCCGCTCTGGTTAGCTCTAGAAGTAAATCTTGAACCAAGTCTACATGAAAATCAAACTCCCATTCAAGCTTTTTACGTTCTTCTGCATACCCACGAGCATGTCGATAGAACTTCTCTGTTGTGTAAGAGTCGCCACCAAGCACTATACTATGTTTATGAAACACACGTAAAAAATCAGAGAGCACTAACCTGAAATTCTCTAAAGCCTGCCTTATTTCAGGGTATCTCTGTGGATATATTCGTGAAAAAAGGTATTCCACCAGCTCTTTTAATTTAGCATCAACTTCTTTACCCATATGGGGTTGTCCGCTTCCCATAATCCAAGAAGTCCATGAAAGCCAATCATCAATCTGAGCTAGCTCACTCCATTTATCTATGATGGTCAGAGTAAGCTCATCATCACGTTGTTTTTCTGCATCGATTTGAAGTGAGCCTCTGACCCACTGCTCATGTTCGGTCTTAATTTCATGAAGTCGTTCAACTGAAAAATGATTGGGTTGATCGTCTATCTGTTTATGATGAATTTTACAAAGTAATATAAGGTTATTATACCTATCACGTTGTTCTTGTGTTAAAGGGGATAACCCCCTGGGACCTTCCACTTCTCTTGCAACGATATGGCACTCGTCTCCAACAACAGACTCATCATCATTTCCAGTTTCATCCATTACTACTTCAAGCTTGCAGATTGCACATCTGTTTGCAGCTCTACCCCAAAGCATTTTTCTGGTCCTTGAAGAAATCGCCATGACATATAACCTCTTCCATACAGTGTACCTTATATAGAAACCATGTAGCTTCTGAAAGTAAATTCTTATCACTAATTTAATTGCACATAAATCTTTTGCAAAGGGATTAGTTGTTGAGCCTCAATAGGTACCTTCTCATACCAAGTGTATACTAATTGTGTAAATTCTCCAAGATCTAATAGCTTCACACCATTCTGTTGTGCAACCGATCTTGCTGAAGTGGTATAACCACCTGTAGAAACAAAAATACTACTTGCGTCCATGGGAGTCATTCCAAGTAAACCTATTAGCTCTGTTTACTGGAATGAGAAGAGGCTAAATCCTTGGGATTCGATGGAAAGATTGTGATCTTGAGAACGGAAAATTAAGCATTCGCCAGTCCCTATATTGGGCTAAGGGAAGCTTCACTTTCCTTACTCCAAAAACTCGATCCTCCATTCGGATGATCTCCCTTCCTGAATCTGTCGTTAGCGAGATTAACAAACATCGCATTGAACAAAACAAGCACAGATTGGCTCTTGGAGAAAGTTACAAAGATGATTTTGATCTGGTTATTGCCAGGGAAGACGGACAACCAGTCAATCCACGGAGTCTGACAGGCCACTTTAGAAGAATGATGAAGCTGGCTGGGGTACCATCATACGATTCCATGATACTAGACATACACATGCAACGCTTATGTTGCGGATGGGGCAGAATGTTAAGGTTGTCGCTGATCGCCTAGGACATACAAACGCAGCAATGACCCTCAACGTTTACGCCCATGCTACTATCGATATGCAACAGGAAGCTGTCGACCATTTCGAGCGAATAATGAAGAAATCGAAAGCTACCAAAAGAGCATGATTTCCATGTGGTCAATCCGTGGTCAATAGCAAATCCCAAGGGTATCCTGGTCATTACAATTTCATAGTAAGATGATAAAAACCCTTGTGTACCAAGGGTTTTCGTCGTTTCTATGGGATTCATTCACGAACCAGTAAGGCCACGCACTCCACATGCCCCGTATGAGGAAACATATCCACCGGCTGAACTTCAACCGCCCGGTAGCCCCCATCCTCTAGCACCCTCAAGTCTCTCGCGAGGGTGCTCGGATTACACGACACATAAACGATCCTCTCCGGGCGAAGCTGGAGCATCGTCTCCAGCAACACCGGATCGCAACCCTTGCGAGGAGGATCCACCACAATAACGTCGGGAGACACTCCTTGGGCTTGCCAGCGAGGCATAACAACTCCTGCATCGCCAACCTCAAACTCAGCATTCTTAATTCCGTTCAATGCCGCATTCCGCTTAGCATCCTCGATCGCCTCAGGAACGATCTCGACGCCATAGACGCGGCGAGCGTGCTTCGTGAGGAACAGGGTGATCGTTCCGATGCCGCAATAAGCGTCGATCACCGTTTCCTCGCCGGTGAGGGCGGCGTAGTTGACGGCGGAGCGATATAAGCGCTCCGTCTGCACGGGGTTGACCTGGAAGAAGGAGCGAGCCGAGATGGCGAAGCGGATGTCCCCGATATCGTCGTAGATGACGTCGCTCCCCCATAAGACGCGGGTTTCCTCGCCGAAGATGACCGGCGAGCGGTCCGTGTTTACGTTCTGGCAGATGCTTTTGACGCCGGGAACGCCGTCCCTTATCAGCCCCACGAGCTCGTCCGCGTGGGGCAAATCCTTGCCGTTCGTCACGAGGACGACCATGCGCTCGCCGGTCGCTTCCGCGTGGCGGACGACGACGTGGCGCAGCAGGCCGCGCCCGGTCTCGCGGTCGTAGGCGCTGTAGCCAAGCGACCGGGCAATGCGCTTCACGAGCTGCACGGTCTCTTCGTTTTGCTCTTGCTGGATGAGGCAGGCGTCCATGTCGACGATGTCATGGGTGCCTTGCTCGAAGAAGCCGCCGACAAGCCCGCCTTCCGAATCGAAACCGATCGGAACCTGCGCCTTGTTGCGGTAACGCCAAGGCTCTTCCATGCCGATGACGGGATGCACGATAACGGGAGGCCGTTCATTCGATTCTTCCGACGCAGGCGAATCAGAGTTAACGGAACCAGCCGCAACAACCGGAAGCTTCCCGATCCGAGCCAGGTTGTCCATCACATGTTGCTGCTTCCACCTCAGTTGAGCCTCGTAGCTCCAATGCTGGAGCTGGCAGCCGCCGCACGAGTCGTAGATCGGGCATGGAGCGGCAATCCGGTCGGCGCTTGGCGAGAGCAACTCCGTCATGCGAGCGCGGCCGAACGATTTGCCGATGCTGACGACCTCCGCTTGAGCGCGGTCACCAGGAAGAGCCCCACGCACGAAAAGGGTATAGCCTTCCACCCGGCCAACCCCTTCGCCCTCATGAGTGAGCCCAACAATCTCGAGCGTCACCTGCTGCCCTACTTCGACGGGGACTCCCGCAATACTCTTTCTCGCACCGGATCCCTCTACGCTCTTACTCGCGCCCGCTCCCGATTGTCCCCCGCCGAAGCGACCGCCTTTTTCACGTACAGTCTTCTCGGCACCAACCTTCCCGCGCCCGTTCGAGCCTTGCCGTCCCGCATTCCGCTTACCGGAAGAGCCTCTCCGTGATTGCATCAATTCCTACCCCGCTCCATAAAGCGCAGAAGGACGATCCGACAGCCTCCGTTCGCCGTCGTCGCCCCCGCCCCATTTTCTTGAACTGCTCTTCTATTTCTTCCCTTTGCCCTTCATTACTCTAGCTCATAACCTTCCTTGCCCTAGCCTATTGCTGTTCAAGCTCTTTCCCAGTTCTCCGCGCTTCTTACTTATAAGAAGTCATCCCCGTCTCGTCCACGATAACCGACAGATGCCCCTTCAGCACCGACAGCTCGATCGGAAGGGCGCCGCCCAGTTCGCCGTCCAAGTTCAGCTGCACGCGGTCCTCCGTCGTGACGGTCAGCTTCGACGTCTGAAAATGCACGATATGAGAATCGTTCAGATGCTCGCCTCTCATGGCGAGAGTGGCGATCCGGATCATCTCCGCCAGGTTGCATTTTCTCATCAGCACGACATCGAACAGGCCGTCGTTCGTGTTCGCCTGCGGCGCCAGCTTCTCGAAGCCTCCTACCGACTGGCTATTCGCCACGAGGAAGAGCATGTACTCGTCCTCGAAATCCCCGACGCCCTCGGCCGTGATATTCAGCTTGGTCGGATGGACGTTCACGACCTTCTCGAAGCCCTTGACGTAATAAGCGAGCTGGCCGATCATCGTCTTCAGCTTGCTCGGCACCTCGTACGACAGATCGGTGAGGAAGCCTCCGCCCGCGATATTAATGAAGTATTTGTCATTGCTCGCGTAGCCAACGTCGACTGGACGCGTATACCGGCGGACGATCAGGTCGACCGCTTCCTGCCAGCGTCTCGGAATGCCGTGCGCCCGGGCGAAGTCGTTCGTCGTTCCCATCGGCATGACGCCGAGCATCGGCCTGTTCTCGTGCCTGGACATGCCGTTCACGACTTCGTTCAGCGTGCCGTCTCCCCCGGCCGCGATGATCAGGTCGTAGCCCCGCTCCACCGCCGCCGCCGCCGCATGAGCCGCATCTCCCTTGCCTTCCGTGGCGTGGCAGGACGTCTCGATTCCCCCTTGCTCCAACCGTTGAAGCACCCATGGAAGCCGACGCCGCATCTCCTCCCGTCCGGATGTCGGGTTATAGATCAACCGAGCTCTAATTTTCTCCAACTTGCTCCCCCTCTTCGCCCTTCGCCAACAACTCTTGCAGCCACTGCGCGGCCTGCCTTCGTATCCATTCCTGCAGCTTGGGATGCGGAAGAAGCGAGCTCTCCGCGTAGCCGCAGCCGAGCCCCTCCAGCCTGCGCGGAATGACCGCCGAGGTAAAATACCCTTCGCTGATCATGACCGGAACCGCCGCGACGAAGCTCCCGGGGTTGCTCTCCCGAAGCTCACTCACACGGCCCGCGACCTCATCCGGCCGGAGCGTCGCCACCTTGGCATCCGCATAGCCGCCGCGTTCCTTCATTAGAGCAGCCAGCCCTTCCAGCCCGCGATGCCATTCCTCGTAGAACCAAGCGTCCTCGCTGCCATGGCCGATGAGCAGCAGCGAGATCTCGTCCGCCCGACGCCCATCTCCCGCCATCGACGCGGCAACCCGGTCCCGGAGCACGTCCGCGATCTCCGGATCGTCCGCGATCGGCTTCCCATAGGCAAGCTTCGCGCGCACTCGCATCCGTTCCAGATCCGTAGGGCGGCGAGGCTCCTCGTACGCTCCGAGAGCCCAGCCGATCTCGTCGACATGCGTGCTTCCGGCCGACACGAACAGAGGGATCGCCAGAATGTGCGTCACCCCCGCCGCCTCGAGCCTATCGATTCCGTCTTGGATAAGGCGGCCTTCCACCAATTCAAGATACGCGGACTCCACGATAACGGGACTCAAAGCTTCCCTGACGGCGGCGACGGTCTCTTCCACCGAGGTCACCCACATCTCTTCCCTCGACCCGTGGCTGATGACCAGAATGCCCGGTTTCACGATCGTTCCCCCTCCGCGCCTGCGCTCCCAATCCGCTCCGATTCACGCTAATACATTCATGCTATCGAAACGCCAACCCAATGTCAACGTGACCCAACCGACCTAATCAAATCTTTAACTTCCCTGAGCGAAGGGGAGAAGAGACATAGCCTATGTAAAAAAGGAAAGCCGTGCAGCCTGCCACCCATAGAGGAGCGAATCCACTGAGCAGATAGGAGATGCGGCGCAACCTGAGCAAGAGGGAGAGGCGACCTAGCCGTAACGGCGCCTGCTCCCTCCCCAAACCCGGCGACCCGCGAATACAGAAGTATTCTCACTTAGTAAGGATCGTCTTAATGACTCTCGCTGCGACTTCCAAAGTCACTTCAAAAGCAGCTTCCAAAGAGAAATCCTCATACCGCTTTTTAATCCACTTTTTCATGCGGATCACCTCAAAAAAACTATACGCGCTGGAAGGAATTAGGATTCATCGGCCGCGAACAAAAGAACCGCCAAGCGCACCTGCGCCCGGCGGTTCTCACACTTCCCTTTACTTATTGGATGCGAGGAACGCATCCAGCTGCTTTTGCTTCTCGGCGATGACGTCATCGAGGCCGTTGGACTTCAGCTTCTTGAAGTACTCTTCTGCCTTGGCCGGATCGACGGAGCCCGTGTCCAGGCCCGGATCGTACTGGCGGCGGGTGTTGTTCATGACGGAAGCTTGCGACTTCACCGGCTCGGCGTTGAACGTGAAGCCGAGAGCCGGAGAGTTGTGCGCGCCTTCGTTGAACTTCTTGAATTGGTCCCACTTGTCCGGAGCTTCGGTATCCCAGACGTAGTTGATCATTTGGTTGCCGAGCATCCAAGCGGCGCCGATGCTGTAGTTAGGCGTATTGTCCGTCAGGGAGATGATCTCTCCGTTGCGGGAATAGTGATCGCCTTCGATGCCGAAGTTGATCAGGTTGTTCAGGTACTTGTCGGAGTGCAGCAGGTTGATGAGCATCATCGCGCGGGCCGGATCGCCGGAGGTCGTGGAAATGCCCAGCATCGAACCGGCGGTGTCGCTCGTCGCGACCGTGCGTTCCGTCATGGCGACTTGAGCCAGCTTGCCGGACAGACCCGTCGCGGAAGCAAGCTCGGCATCCTTGCCCGGCTTCAGCGGGGAAGGAACCATGAACACGTTGCCCTTCTTCAGCGCGTCGTTCACGCCCAGCTGCGTCGTAGCCGCATCTTTATTGATATAGCCCTTCTCGAAGAATTCGCGGGTGATCTTCAGCGTCTCCAGGTAACGAGGCTGGTCGTAACGGGACTTGACGACCGTATCCGTGCCGTCCTTCATGATAACGCCGTCGATCGTCGTGTCGCCCAGGTAATCGTACTTCGCGAAGTAGTGAGCGTTGAAGTTCTCGCCGTCGCGCATGAAGATCGGAATCATGTCCGGCTTCTTCGCCTTGACTTCGGCCAGGATCGGCTCGAGGTCCGCGATCGTCTTGACCGCGTTGATCTTGTCCGTCAGGCCCAGCTCGTCAGCGACGTCCTTACGGTAGACGATCCCGCCTTGCTCGGCCAACTCCTTGTTCGCGGGAATGCCGTAGTTGAAGCCGTTGATCTTCGCGCCCTTCAGGAACGCTTCCGGCAGGCTGGACAGAATGTCTTGGCCGTACTGCTCCAGCAGGTTGCCGTACTTGCCGCTCGCGTCGTTCAGCGGCAGGAAGGCGCCCTTCGCCACGTTGGCGGAGTGGCCGTTCCAGGAGGCCGTGAAGATGATGTCCATCGGGTCGCGGGAAGCGATCGCCAGGTTCATCTTGTTATCCCATTGTCCCCAGTCGACGAAGTTGATGTCCAGGGTGGCGTTGATCTTCTCCTTAAGGTACTTGTTGATTTCGGTTTCGACCTTCACTTCGTCCTTGGGAGGAGTTCCCGGAAGGAAGAAGCTCAGCTTGTACTCCTTGAGCTCCGGAGCCGCGGCCGATTCCGACGGGGAAGGCGAAGCGCTCTCGGATGCCGGAGCGGATGCGCTCTCGGACGGAGACGCGGACGGCGAGGAGGATGCCTCTTCGTTGTTGTTATTGCCGCCGCAGCCAGCAAGGATAAGCGATAAGGCCGTTACTGCCGTCAGCGATAACGCGAATGACTTCTTAATCTTTGTGCTCGTTTGGAGCATGGTGGTGTTGCCTCCCTTTTCTAAAATGAATAACTATATGCTCAACCGGCCGGTAACCGGTAGAAGCCTGTTCCCATTCGATCAACCCTTGACGGCGCCGACCGTAAGTCCCGTAATGAAGTACCGCTGGAAGAACGGGTAGACGAAGATGATCGGTCCGATCCCGATGACGGCCATCGCCATCCGCGCGGTCTCGCTCGGCATCTGGAAGTTCGGGTTCGCCTGCATGATGGCCGAGTAGGCCTGCGAGTTCGAGCTCAGGTACTGGATGTCGAGCAGCGCCCGGTACATCCGGAACTGAATGCTCATCGGGCCGTCCGGCGTGATGAACAGCAGGCTGTTGAACCAGTCGTTCCACAGGTTCATCGTACAGAGAAGGCCGACAGAGGCCAGCACCGGAAGCGAGAGCGGAAGAACGATCTGGAAGAACGTCCTCAGCTCGCCCGCCCCGTCGATCTTCGCCGATTCCATCAGGGCCGGCGGGATCGAGTTCTGGAAGAACGTGCGGATCAACAGAACGAAGAAAGCTTGAACGAAGAACGGCATCATCAGGACGAGCATCGTGTCTTGCAGGTGAAGCCCTTGCTTATACGTCAGATAGAAGGGAACGAGTCCGCTGTTGAACAGAATCGTGAAGAACATGATGAAGGTGAAGATTCCGCGATGCTTGAAGTCCCGGCGGGAGATCGGATACGCGTACAGCGTCATGATCGTGAGGGCGACGAGCGTGCCGACGATGGTCACGAAGAGCGACACCCCGTACGATTCGACGATCGGCTTCCAATCCTTGACGAGGAAGTCGTACGCCCCCAGGCTGAATTTCTCCGGCCACAGCTTGTAGCCGTTAAGCTGAACCCTCTGTTCGTCCGAGAAGGATACCGCCAGGATCAGGAGCAGCGGGATAACGCAGAGCAGAGTGTAGAACCAGAAGAATATATTGATCGCGAGGTTGGAGCCTCGGGATACTTCGCTCACCGAGAAAGCCTTGGCGCGCTTTCTCTTCAATGTCGTTGTGGTCATGGAATGTGGCCTCCTTCGGTTGGTCTAGAACAGGGCGTCGTCTCGGCTGACTCGACGGACAACGAGGTTAGATGCCAGCACCAGCACGAAGCCTATGACGGCTTGGTAGAGCCCTGCGGCCGAGGACATTCCGATATCCCCCATGACCATGAAGCCTTGGTAGACGTAAGTATCGATAACGAGCGTCGTGTCGTACAGCGCCCCGGCGTTGCGGGTCACTTGGAAGAACAAGCCGAAGTCCGCGTAGAAAATCCGGCCGATCTGCAGAAGAGTCATCGTGATAATGACGGGACGGATAAGAGGGATCGTGATGCTCCAGATCTGTCTCCACTTGCTGGCTCCGTCGATCGTGGCGGCCTCGTAATATTCGTGGTCGATGCCGATGATCGCCGCCAGGTAGATGACCGCGTAGTACCCGACGTTCCGCCAGATGTTGATAAGCGGCAGGATGACCGGCCACCACTTCGGCTCCGTGTACCAATCGATCGGCTCCCAGCCGAACCAAGGGAAGATGACCTTGTTGACGATTCCGATCTCCGGATTCAGGAACGCGTACACCAGGTACGCCATGATGATCATCGACAGGAAGTAAGGCAGGAACATCGTCGTCTGGTGGAACTTCGCCAGCCGCTTGCTTCGCAGCGAGTTGAACAGGAGGGCGAAGCCGACGCCGAAGATCAGGTTCATCACGATGAAGACGACGTTGTACAGAAGCGTGTTTCTCGTGATCAGCCAGGCATCGCTCGTCTGGAATAGGAACTTGAAATTGTCCCAGCCCACCCACGGGCTGTCCGCGAAGTTCTGGAAGAAGCTCGGGGACGAGTACGTCATGTTCTTGAAGGCGATCAGACCGCCAACCATCGGGATATAGTTATTGATAATAAGCACGATAAGCGCCGGAGCCATCATCAGGTAGAAAATGCCGTACTTGGACCAATAGCTCTGGTTCAGGGTTTTCTCCTGCTTGGCCTTCTTCGGCTTCTCCCTGGGGATCGCCGCCTGGGTCGCCTGTTCCATCTCCATCACAATCCTTTGTCTCTAAGGTTAGCTTGTGATCTCATTGTACGGCGGCTTGAGGCGGCCCATCTATCTACTGGGATGACCGACATAGCACTTTGGTGACTTTTTATAAAACGTTTTCCCTAAATGGTCTGATGCTTCTTACGATACTCCTGGGGAGTCAGCCCGGTCGCCTTGCGGAACAGCTTCGCGAAGTAGGAGAAGTGCATGTAGCCGAGCCCTTCCGCGATGTTGCTGATCTTGTCGTTCGTGTCCGTCAGCAGCTTCTTCGCCCTCTCGATCTTCACCTGGGCGATGTAATCGGTGAGCGAGAGGCCCGTCTCCTTGCGGAAAAGCCTCGACAGGTACGCCGGATTCCGATAGACGGAATGGGCGATGTCGTCGCGGCTCAGATCCTGATGCAGATTTTCTTGGATGTAGGAATGGACCTTGGCGATAATCGCCGACGTGTCCCGGCCGCCGTCGGGATAGGCCGCGCCGAGCTTGTTCGTCAGCTTAAGCGCCCAAGCCTGCATCGCCGCCCAGCTCCGGACCGTCTGGCCTTCCGCCAGCTCCTGCGCCGTAACGGCGTCGTAGATCGACATCCCCTTGCGCGAAGAGGCTTGCAGCAGCAGGTGCGCGAAGCCGAAGTAGAACAGCTCCAGATGCTCCCGGCTCGCCCCTTCGCTTTGGAATCGCTGCATCGTCGTCTCCAGCTCCTTGGCCAGTTCGCCGACCTCTCCCCGGTCGAGCAGCAAGCCCCACTCCACGAAGGACGGCATCGTCGGCCCGGCTCCCGCTCCCGCCCCCGCGGCCGCCTCCGTCCCTCTCCGGCCGATGTCGATGACGGATTGGCTCTCCGAGAGGTTCGCCCGCTCGAGCTGGGACAGCTTCTCCAGCGCGGCCGCCAGCCCGCCGATCGGCACGTTCTCCCCGACATAGCAGCTCGCCCGGCAGTGGAAGTAGTCCTGGCAGGCCTGCACGTAACGCCGGCAGCGGGCGAGAAGCTCCTCCCGATCCAGCCCGCCGTCTTCGGCTCCGATGTACAGGAGGACCAGATTCAAGTCGCCTCGATCCTGCAGCACGGCCCCCTGCATCCGCTCGCCCAGGAGAATCTCCGCCGCCGCCTTCCGGACGGCGTATTCCATGATGCTCTCGTCCCGGGCGTCCATCTCCATCTCCCAGTGCTCGATGCTCAGCAGGATCGGAAGCAGCTCCTGATCGGCCGCGAGCGGAATTCCGTAAAGCGCGAGCTCGCGGTCCAGGCGCTCCTTCGTCATCGAGATGCGCCCGGCCAGCACGTCCTGCCAGAAGCGCTCGACGAGAATCGGAAGCTGGCTCGCCCATTGCCGGCGGTACGATTCCAGCGTATCCTCGAACTTCGCCTGCTCCTTCCTCCGCACGATCTCGGCCACGCCCCGGCGCGCGATCTCCTTCAGCACGTCGTGATCGACCGGCTTGAGCACGTAGTCGAAGCATCCGTTCTGCAGCGCCTCCTGCGCGTACTCGAACCGGGCGTGCCCGGTCAGGAAGATCGTGAGAGTATTCGGCGACATTTCGCGAATATGCTTCAGCAGCTCGATGCCGTTCGCCCCGGGCATCTCGATATCCGAGATCACCAGATCGACCGCCTGCTCCTTCAGGCATCTCTTCGCTTCGTCTACGTTCTCCGCCTCCAGAATCGTTCCGATCGGCAGATCCGACCAGTCGATTCCTTGCGTGATCCCCTTGAGCGCATATATCTCGTCGTCCACCACGAGCATGGTCAGCATGCTTCGTTCCCTCCTCCATGTCTCTAATCTCCTATTCGTTATCCAGCCGAATCGGCGCGTCCGTCGGGAGCCGAACCTCGACCCCGGCTCCTCCTTCCGGCAGGTTGTAGAACCGGATTCCCCCGTTATCGCCGTAGAGCATCTTGAATCGCCGAAGAATGTTCCAGATGCCGAGATGCTGGTCCCCGCCTTCCGACACGTAACGGCCGCTCTCCAGATCGTCCAGCATCTCCCGCGGGAAGCCCGAGCCGTTGTCCTCTATCGTCAGGACGACGTAACGGCCCGGCTCTTCCTCGTCCTCGCGCGACGCGATTCGGATCCTGAACAGCGTTCCGTTCTGCGGCCGCTTGTTGAAGCCGTGGATCACGCTGTTCTCGACGAACGGCTGAATCATGAGCGGCGCGATCGGGCAGGCCTGATGCCTCGCGTCGATAGCCAGCTCGTAATCGAGCTTGTTCACGTAACGGAGCTTCTGAATCTCGAGATAATGCCGGATATGCTTGATCTCCTCCTCGAGCGGAACGACCGTCCGGTTGCTCTGCATGAGGAACCGGAAGTAGTCGGCCAGATGAAGGGACAGCTTCTGGACCGTCTTGTAGTCCTTCAGCGCCGCGAGATTATAAATAATGTTTAAGCTGTTCATATAGAAGTGCGGATTGATCTGAATTTGCAGGTGCTTGTACTCCGCCCGCTGCACGCGCAGCTGCTCCTCGTAAACGTCGATCTTCAGCGACTCGATCTGCTCGGCCATCTGGTTGAACGTGCGGGACAGGAAGGCGAATTCCGTATTGTTGCTCGCGTTGGCGGGCAACCGGATGTCGAAGCGGCCTTGTCCCAGCTTGCGCATGCCTCGGATGAGGCTGACGAGCGGCTTAAAGATAATCCTCTGCAGGAAAATCAAATAGAAGGTCAGCAGCACCGCCACCATGAGAGGAATCCAGTAGTAGAGGATTTTCTGGAAGGAGGGCAGATTCTGCAGCAGAGACGACTCCGGCATGACGATGACGTAGTTGACGTCCGCCCTCGCCGACGGCCGCGACAGCACCAGGTAGGACTTGCCGCCTTGGCGGATCTCCCCGTACGTTCCGGAGGTCTGCGCGATCTTGTCCCGGAATTCCCGTTCCTTAATGAGCGGCGACGGGCTGTCGGCGAGCAGGTTGCCCTTCGAATTCATCAGGAAAGCCCCTCCCTCGGGGCCGACGGAGAAGTTCTCCAGAACGCGGAGCAAGGACGGAGTCCGGACCAATACCCCCGCGTACACGTTCAAGCCCAGGTCGTAGGTGCTCAGCAGATAGTTCATCCCGTCGAGCTCGACCGAGCTCCACCGGCTGGATTCCGCCAGGGCGGGATCGATCAGCTTGGAGGACATCAGATTTTCCCGGCTCCACTTCATCAGGATCTCTTGCTTCTCGGTGTTGTTCGTGTTGTCCGAGGTGGCGAAGAACAGGTCGTCGTTGCCGCGAATATAGATGAAGAGCGTATCCATGCTGTAATAGATTCCGCCGGAGTCCAGGACGAATTGGTTGTTCAGCCGGATCTTCGCCAGATTGTAATCGCTGTCAAGAGGCTTCAGGGATTGAAGCAGCGGAATGTCCGAGTTGCGCTCCAGACGGATGAGGTACCTCTTGTATTCCTCCAGGATTTTGTCGTTCTCTTGGACGTTGGCCATCAGCAGCTTGTTGTAATGGGAGGAGATTTGGCCCCGGACGACCTCCATGGCGTACAGATTGTTGTAGAAAAGAAACAGAACGAGCGGAGCTATGATAAGAATAAACCCGAATACGATTCGGAATCGCACCGACTGCCAGAAACCCATCTTCTCTCCCCCTTGGGGACATCTTCCAATTCGTTCCTAGCATAACGTAGGCTTTTATTCCTATGCAATAGATTAATAGGCGGATAACTAAATAAAGCTCCCCGCGGGGAGCTTTATCGAATCGTGAATGAAGATGAGACCGCTTTGCGTTAACCCTTGTCCGGCGCGATATCGGCTCCGAACCGGCCGAGTCTCTCAAGCGCGAGTTTATAACCGTCGTTGCCGTAATTCAGGCAGCGCTTGACGCGGGAGATCGTCGCCGTGCTCGCCCCCGTCTCGGATTCAATCTGATTGTACGTATTGCCCTTGCCCAGCATTCGAGCTACTTCCAATCGCTGCGACAGCGATTGAATCTCGTTGACCGTGCACAGATCGTCGAAGAAGACGTAGCATTCCTCGACATCCTTCAAGGTCAGGATCGCTTCGAAGAGCTGGTCGATGGATTTATCGTTCAGTTTCTTCAACTGCATAGCTAGGCCACCTTTGCCAATATCGAAATTGCTCATTCCCCTGTATTGTACTTCGTTTCTCTTGATTTTTCAAACTTTACAGTGGTCACGCGGCAGAGGGTTGAATTCGGAGGACGACCGGGCGAACGTCCATACGCGAGCGCCCCTCCGCGCATACCCTATAGCAAAACGTCTGCAATGGCGTCCGAAGAGGATCGAGTCGAAGGCAGCGATTGCCCGACTCCTTATTCGGAAGGAGGAAGGCGAAGGTATGGATCAATCAAGAAGAGAGCCGCCCGTGCGCAGCTGGATGAACTCGCCTCTGAGCGGAATCGGGCCTGGCGCCGGTCCCGGGGGCGGGTTTCCGGGCCTTGGCGGAGAGACGGCCTCATCGAATGCGCTCGTCGGTTCCCCGAGCCCGAGCGAGCTTGCCGGTCCGCCGAGCCCCGCGTTCAGCCCGGTGCAGGTCATCCCCCCGGGGGCGCCCGCCGCCGCGGCTCCCGCCAAGGCCGGCGGCCTGCTGGGCAATTTCAACATCAACGAACTCAAGAACATTGTCGAACGGATGGGCGGAATCGAAGGACTCATCTCCAATATGGGCAAGGTGCAGAAATTCATGAGCACCGTTCAGCAGATGGCACCGCTCCTCAAGCTGTTCATGGGCAAGAAGGGGAGCTCTAACGACGACGACGTTTCGTCCGGCGCGCCGTACCGCCCGCGCCGGAGACGCCGCCGTCGCCGCGGCTCCTCCCGGTACGGGGCCCGTCGTACCGGCTCCGGCCGCAGGAGAAGACGCTCCTCCGCCAAACGGCGCAGATAGCGCATGCGAGAAGAGAACCCCGTTCCTCCCGGCTTCGACCGGAGAGGCGGCGGGGTTCTCTTTTCCCTAGCTATACGAATAGGTTCCGGGCGAACGGGAATCCATCCATTCCTTAAGCTCCCGCAGCATAAGAGGATAAGTCGGGACGGAATAAAGGAAGTCCGACCGGGTGGAGACCAGGCTCTTATCCGAATGGAATACATCGGAGGCGCGAATCGTCACGTCCTCCTTGGCGAACGCGGTTTGCAGGAGCTTCAGCAGCTCGAATTTGGATATTTTGCCGGGCGCGGCCAGATGGACCAGACCGGATACGGCCGGACGAAGCGCGCACCATTCGACGGCCTTGGCCAGCTCCAGCGTCGTGACTCCGTTCCAGAACACCCGGCTGTAGCCCTCGATCTCGCCGCGCTGCCGCATGAACCAATGGAACAGGCCGATGCCGTCGTCCTTAAGCTCGGGGCCGATGATGGAGGTTCGGATCGTCAGATGCGGCGCGTAGGCGACCTCGCCCAAGCTTTTGGTCATGGCATAGACCGTCCATCCATCGGACGGATCGCTCTCCGCGTAATCCCCCCGCTTGCCCGAGAATACGCAATCCGTGCTGATATGGATCAGCCGGAAGCCGAGCCGATCGCCAAGCTGCGCCAACGAGTGGGGAAGCAGGCTGTTGACGACGATCGCGTCCACCCTTCTGTTAGCCGCGTTGTCGTTTAACAGGCCTGCCGCGTTGACGACGACGTCCGGCGCGATGTCGGTCAAGATCCGCTCCAACGCCGCGCTGTCCCTCGCATCCAGAGACAGCTGGCGGACGCCGGTCCCGCCGGCGGCAGACTCCGCCGCCCCGGCTCGAACCGTCGTCCAAATCTCCCAATCCGTTCGCAGCTCCATATATTGACGCAGCATGTGCCCGGCCATCCCTCCGCCGCCTATGATCAGCAGCTTCAACAGAGGAAGCCTCCTTTTTCCAGCATGGCCTCGATCTCGGAGTCGGTCATCAGCTTATCGTTGGATGCGTACTCGACGCTCTCGGTCTTCGGCAGATGGGAGTAGCGGTCATTCAGCTCCGTGGACGCATGCGATGGGAGAATAACGAAATATTGCTCGCTATAGCGGTAGGTGTAAGGACTCTCGTGAGCGGAGACCAGAACCTCGTGCAGCTTCTCGCCGGGACGGATGCCGACTTCCTTAAGCTTAATCTCCTTCTTGGCCAGCCGCTTGATCAGCACGTTGGCCACGTCGACGATGCGGCACGCGTTCATCTGCATCACGAACGTCTCTCCGCCGATGGCGACGCGCGCCGCGCTCAGCAGCAGGTCGATCGCTTCCGATATCGTCAGGAAGAAGCGCGTCATCTCTTTGGACGTGATCGGCAGGTCGTCTCCGCGAAGAACGCAGCTCTTGAAGAAAGGCACCACGCTTCCGTTCGTTCCCAGCACGTTGCCGCCCCGGATGCAGACGAATCTCGTCGTATCGCTCAGGTCGTTGGCGCGCAGCACGAGCTTCTCGCCGAACGCCTTCGTCATCCCGTAGAAGTTGATCGGATCCACGGCTTTGTCGGTAGACACGTCAATGACTTTCTTCACGCGATGCCGGATGCTGGCGCGAATGACGTTCTCCGTTCCCTGCACGTTTGTCTTGAGCGCTTCCTCCGGCTGCGATTCGCAGATCGGCACGTGCTTCAGCGCCGCCAAGTGGAACACGTAATCGACGTTGCGGCAAGCGGCGTCGACGGCCAGCTCATCCCGCACGTCGCCTATTATGAATTTGAGCGATTCGTGGTTAGGGAAGACCCGCTGCATCTGCACCTGAGTGAACTCGTTGCGGGAGAAGATCCGGATCTGCTTCGGCTTGGACTCGAGAAGCTTGCGCGTCAGCTCCTGTCCCCACGAGCCGGTCCCGCCGGTAATGAGAATCGTTTGGTCATGAAACAAAGCTTTGCCCTCCCAGCACCAGATTGACGACCTTGGTCGACACGAACGAATCCAGATATCCCTCGGGACATACCCAGCCTCCCCGATTGCCAAGCATCAGGCTTACGCTTGCCGCGATTCTCTCCGGTTCCAGGCCCGACAGCAGATTGCTGCCGCAGGCAAGCGTCTCCGGCCGCTCCGTGCTCTGCCGGATCGTGACGGCCGGAACGCCCATGATGCAGCTCTCCTCCTGAACGGTTCCGCTGTCGGTAATGACGCAGGAAGCGTGGCGCTGCAGCTTCACGAAGTCGAAGAAGCCGAACGGCTCCCGATACTCCACGAGCGGATGAGCCAGCGTGACGCCGTATTGGCCGAGGCGGTCCTTCGTGCGGGGATGAATGCTGCAGATCACTCGCTGCTGAAGCCGGTCGGCGACAAGGTGAAGCCCTTGGACAATCTGGCGAAGGCGCCGTTCGTTATCCACGTTCTCCGCCCGGTGGGCGGTCACCAGCACGTAGTTCTGTTCTTGCAATTCGAGCTCATCCAGAATGCGGCTCTGCATCGTTTGCTTCTTGTAATGCTCCAGCACCTCATAGATCGGGTTCCCCGTCATCCACACCCGCTGCGGATCCATGCCTTCGCGCAGCAGGTTCTCCCGGGAGCCCGGCGTGTAGGGCATGTTGCAGGAGGAGACGGAGTCAATGGCCCTGCGGTTGATTTCCTCGGGAACGGCCCGATCGTAGCAACGGTTGCCGGCCTCCATGTGATAGACCGGGATGCCCATGCGTTCTCCGATCAACGCGCACAGCGCGCTGTTCGTATCCCCGAGGACCAGCAGCCGATCCGGCTTCTCCCGAAGGATCGCTTCCTCGACTTGGGCGAACATCTGGGCGAGCTGCTGCCCGAACGTGCGGGCGTGCAGGCGGATATGAACGTCGGGCTTGCGAATTCCCATCTGCTCGAAGAAGATGTCGCTAAGGTTGCGGTCGTAATTCTGGCCGGAATGCACCAGGACGTGCGAGTCGGCGAACCGGTCCAGCTTCGGGATAATCAGGCTGAGCCGGATGATCTCGGGCCGCGTGCCCAGAACGGTCATGATTTTCATTCGTCGGTTCCCTCCTCGCGCAGGCTGCGCTGCTCGTTCAAGGCGTCCACGATAGACTGCTCGAACGGAATGCCGGGACTCCAGCCGGTATCCCGTCGCAGCTTCGAATTATCTCCCCGCATGACGGAAGCTTCTCCTTGGCGGAAGAGTGCTTGATCCGTGACGACCTCCAAAGGAATCGAGGCATGCTTCTTCAGCAACGCCACGATATCGGCGATGGAACGGGCTCTGCCGCTGCACAGGTTATAGACGCTCCCGGGCCGGATGGCGGGCATGCCGAGCAAAGCCCCGTATGCCTTGACGGCATCCCGGACATCGAGGAAGTCCCTTCTCGACGCGGCGTTGCCGATCGTCAGCTTGGGCGGCAGCAGCCCCCGTTCCATCCGTACGACCTGCCGGACGAGCTGCCCGCAGACACCCGCGGACCCGCCGGGTCCGATGAGATTAAACGTCCGCGCGACGATCGCGGGCATGTCGAATAGCTGCCCGTACATCTGCACGACGGAAGTCATGACCAGCTTGCTCCAAGCGTATGGACTCCTCGGCCCGATCCGGCTGTTCTCCCTGATGGGCGAAGCGCTGCTCTTGTATTCGTACGCGGTGCCTACGGCCAGGAACGCCTTTAACGCGTCCGGTCGGACGACGCGCGCCGCTTCCAGCAAATTCATCGTTCCGATGGCGTTGGCTTGCATGACGGTGACGGGATGAAGGAAGGACGAGCCGACGTCGTTCTCCCCCGCCAGATGGACGATATAATCCGCAGGATTCCGCTCCAGCAGCCGGCGAACGTCCTCGGGGTTCAAGAGGTCGCAGCGGCCGTACCGGAATAGCGGATGGGCGAGCGGGGAGTCGGCCCTGCGGCCGATTCCGACGACGCGGGCGCCGAGCCCCAATAAATAAGCGGCCATATGCTTGCCCACGAAGCCGGACACTCCCGTTACGAGAACGAGCGGAGCTTCGGTCATCCGGGGTCGTCCGGCAGCAGGATCGGCCTAAGGCGCTGAAATTCCTCGTTGGCCCGCGTATAGTCGCTGGGGCGCCCGATGTCGAGCCAGAAGCTGCTGTTCTCGTAATGCCGGATCTTCTGGTTGGCCTTTAACAGCGATTGAATGACGTCGGGGATATCGAATGCCCGATTGCCGGGAATGTACCGGAGGATATCCGGACTCATCATATAGATGCCCATGCTTACGTGGGCGGAGTGGGCCGGCTTCTCGACGAAGCCCGTCACGTACTCGGCCTCCGTCTCCATGACGCCCAGCTCGATAGGGACGGCCTTATTCTGCGAGGCGATCGTCAGGAGGCTGTCCCCTTCCAGATGGAATTCCCGAAACCTCCGGAAATCCAGGGTCGTAAGCACGTCGCAGTTGATCAACAGGAAAGGCTCGGCGATATGGGTAAGGCTTCGCAGCGGTCCGGCCGTGCCGAGCGGTTCGTTCTCCACCTCGTAACGAATGGCAACGCCCATGCGGCTGCCGTCGGCGAAGTAAGTCTGGATCAGCGGAGCCAAATAGCCGCAGGCCATCGTAATGGAGGTGAATCCGTAATATCGGAGCTGCTTGACGATAATTTCGAGAATCGGCCGCTCGCCGACCGGCAACAGTCCTTTGGGCAGCACTTTCGTATAAGGAGCCATTCGCATCCCTTTGCCGCCCGTCATCACTACGGCTTCCAACGACTTCACGCACCTTTCGCTTGCTAGTAGATCACCTCGTTACACGACATATTCGTCGGGTCTGTACAATTCCTTATGGCCCCGGATCCACTCGATCGTTCTGGCCAGTCCTTCCTCCAGGGATACGGCAGGCTTCCAGCCGATCATCCTCGAGGCTTTGCCGCTGTCCGAGAACAGCCGATCCACTTCGCTCTTCTCGGGCCGCACGCGTTCGTCGTCAACGCGGACCGGAACGTCCCGCCCGATCAGGCGCTTGATCGTATCGGCCAGCTCTCCGATCGAAATCTCGAAGCCCGATCCGGCGTTGACGACTTGCCCGATCGCCTCCTCGCTGCCCGCCGCGCGGATGAAGGCGCGCGCGGTATCCTCCACGAACGTGAAGTCGCGCGTAGCGGTCAGGTTGCCCAGCACGATCTCGGACCGGTGCAGCGCTTGATTGATAATGGTAGGAATGACCGCGCGCATCGATTGGCGAGGTCCGTAAGCGTTGAACGGACGAACGGTCACGGCGGGCAGTCCGTACGAGCAATGGAAGCTCTCCACGATTTTGTCCGCGGCGATCTTGCTTGCCGAATAAGGCGACTGGCCCTGCAGCGGATGGCTCTCGTCCATCGGAACGTACCGGGCGCTGCCGTACACTTCGCTGGTCGAAGTATGGATCAACCGGGGAATGTTCAGCTCCAATACGGCTTGCGCCACGTGAAGCGTCCCGATGGCGTTCGTCTGCACGACATCGGTCGGATGCCGGTACGAATAGGGAATGGCGATAAGCGCGCCGAGATGATAGACGGCTTCGGTGTTCTTGACGGCGTTGTAGACGGCATGAGGATCGCGCAGGTCTCCCTTCACGACTTCGATCTCGGATTGAACGTCGGCGGGGAGCGTGTCGAGGAACCCGCGGGAGTCCGCGGAGTTGTAGCGGACGAAAGCGCGAACGCCGAAGCCGTCTTGAACGAGCCGATGAACCAAGTGGCTGCCGATAAAGCCCGCGGCACCGGTAACAAGCACCCGTTTGTCGCTAGACATGAAGCTGACCACGTCCTTTCTACGGATGTTTACATTATATTCCATACACGCGCATGCTCTTGGACCGCCCTTAAAGAACGCATAAATTAGGCATTCCGCCAAGGGACAACCATCTGTTTATTCGGGGCAGGGGAATTCCTCCAATCACGGCCTCTCCCGCTCTCATATGCTACCTTGTCTCATAAGAAAGGAGGGGTTCCGATTGGTAATGATAACGGATTTCAACAGCAGCATTCCTACTTCGGCCAGCGGCGGAGTCGTTAGGCCGGTGCCGGCCTCGCCGGCGGCGATCACGCTCGCTTCATTCGGACTGGCCGTCATTCAACCGAATACCGACGTCGCGCTTACCGCAACCGTAGGATGGAGAAACGTTCTGGGCACGCCGGTTCTCTTGTTCCGCATCTTCCGCGGGACGGGCGTCATCTACTCCGCCAGAGTATCGACGGTTGCCGTTCTGGAACAAGGCACGACCACCTTCCATATGGTCGACGTCAACGTCCCTCAAGGCTATTACGGATACTCGATCACCGTCGAGGCGGAGAGCTCTCTTCCTCTATTGAACAATGCGGAGATCGTGGGGCCGATCGTCATGTCCGGTACGGCCCTAGTCTAGCAGCGGCATAGGAGAAAAACCGTTCTGTACGACCGCGGTCATCCGGATGGTTTTTCTCTTCTCTCGGTTACGTCCAATCGTTGTTCTTCTCATAGCCGAAGTCGATCAAGAGTCCCCCGGCTATCTCCTTGAACTTGCGGGTCACCTCTTCGTCGAATTCGTCGCGCCAGGACCCGATCCGCCCGCTCCGGAACGTACGGGACTCCGTCGGCGCGATATTCGCTTCCATTAATTCGACCATCCGGGAATGGGGCGCCGGCGGCTTTAGCCCATCCCATAGGTACCGGACGACGGATAGAAGCGCCTCTTTGCGCGATTTCTCGGAGCTCATTAGTTCTTCGAAGGACACGGGCAGCGTGTTCCGGTCGCGAATCCAATGATAGAAAGGCCGGTTCCAGGCGTCGTAATCGTGCCAGCGCTCGCCGACTCCTTCCAGCAGGACAAGCATTCGGCCTTTGGTATCGGTAATCTCGTTCCGGAACAAATCGAATAACGGATGCTCGTTCCACTTGCTGGGGATAAAGTAGGCAAGCGACACCAGCACGTCCCTCGGATCGCGGTACACGAAGATATGCTTGAGCCGCAGGCGATCGATCATGCCGGCGTACGTCTCCGAGTAGAAAACATGGCCAAGCCCGAATTGATTCGGCTTTATTTGGCCCAGCCGGTACATATGATCCTTGAAAAGCTCCATGTTCGTCGTATGGTGATCGATAAAAAACTTGGCTTCCGAATTCGCGATCTCATGCCGGATACCGGGCATTCCGGTGAGGATCTGATGCATCAGGTGGGTTCCGCTCTTCGGTACGGACGTGACGAGAAACGGGGGCAACGGATCCGCTTGGTTCCATTCGGTCATTATCGGCTTCCTCCCAAAATCATCGTTCTCCATCTTATTACCGAAGCTTGGGAGCAGCATCTGCCAATCACCTATTTTTGCGGCGGGCTTCGCAAGCCCGTTTGTCCTCTCCGGAGGAACGTCCGCCGTTTCCGCTCAATAAAATAACTAAGCTTTTCCACTGGAAAGGGGGGAAGATGGTATGAAGGTCGTGATTCCGGCCGCGGACTTGCATAAAGGCGGGGGATGCAAGGCATTGGTCGATATCGCCAGGGCGATGACCGTTCGCGGTCATGACGTCGAAATCGTCTTGCCCGAGGGAAGCTCCGTTCATTATGAGCTTCCCTGCAAGCTGACCGTCGTTCCGGCTTTGACGAAGTCGACGATTCCTTACGGAGACCTGGTGCTGCCGAATTACTATACGACGTTCCGGCCCGCCTTCGAAGCGTGGCCGGACCGATGCGTGCGCATCAGCCTGGGCTTCGAGCCCTTATGGTCCCCCGAGCGAGAGCTCGCCTTATGGACGTACCGGCAGGATGTTCCCGTCGTCAGCATCTCCCGCTGGCTGGACGATCGAATATACGAGCATGCCGGCCGAAGAAGCGAAATCGTCTCATTGGGAATCGATCCGGCCGTCTTTAACGCTTCGGGTTCCAATCCCAAGCGGCGGAAGGGGGAGAAGCCTCAAGTCATTCTGTACATCGCCCGCAACCCCGATGTCGGATATGAATTCAAAGGCTTCCGCGATTTTCAGCAGTGCATGAACATTATCAAGAACGAATGGTCCGGCCCGTTTATCGTTCATCTGATTTGTCCCGAGCGCGCTCTTCCTCTTCCGGATATCCCGCACCGGATTTTTTTCCCCAAGAGCGAGCGGGAGATGGCCGACTTGTACCGCGACGCCGACGTGTTCGTGTCCTCCTCCTGGTTCGAAGCCTTCTCCCTGCCCCCCTTGGAAGCGATGGCCTGCGGCACGCCGGTCGTGACGACGAATTCGGGAGGCGTGCTGGATTATTGCGAGCATATGGAGAATGCCTATATAACGCAGCCCAAGAACCCCCGGGCGTTGGCCGAGGGGATCTGCGCCCTGCTGGACGACGGGCTGTTGTCCGACAAACTCATCGCTTCCGGCCTGCGGCGCGCCTCGTCGATGACCTCCCGGCACTTCGAGACGCGGATCGGCGAAGCGCTCGAAACCATATATCTCAACCAAATAGTCCGGAAATCAGGAAAGGAGAAGCGCACGTGAGCGGCTTGCCCTTGGTGTCGATCGTGATCCCGTTTTACAACTGCGCTTACGTGCAGCATGCCATCGAGAGCGCGCTTAACCAAAGCTATCCGAATGTCGAAGTCATCGTCGTCAATGACGGATCGACGCGCCACGCGGAGAAGATCCGTCCGTATTTCGGGCGAATCGTCTATCTGGAGAAACCGAACGGAGGAACCGGAAGCGCGCTGAACGCCGGTATCGCGCACGCTTCCGGGCATTATTTTACATGGCTGAGCTCGGATGACGTATATGACCGGGAGAAGGTGGCGAAGCAAGTCGCCTTTATGCGGAAGAACGGCGCGACGGTCAGCTACGGCGCATATTACTCCATGGATTCGAATCATAACCGGATCGGCGGGAAAATCGGCATCAGCTATCCGAATAAGCTGCAGTTCGTCAAGACCATGCAGAGGGGCTGTTTCATCAACGGGTGTACGGTCATGCTGGAGATGAGCGTGTTCCAAGAAGTCGGCCTCTTTAACGAAGCCTTGAAGTATACGCAGGACTACGACCTGTGGATGCGCGTTCTGCAGAAGCACGATTTCTACTACTTGGACGAGCCGCTTGTCCACTATCGCGTTCACGAGGAGATGGGCACCAAGAAGTTCGAACCCTTCATCGCAAAGGAGATTCACAAAGTGCAGCAGACTTACCGCCGCAAGCTCGACGAGATCGTTCGGCGGGAGAAGCTGAGAATTACTTTTCCGATCATCACGCTCTGCATCGGCGGAGCGCAGCGCATGCTGGCCGAGATGGTCAACGGAATGGCCGCTAGAGGCCATGAGGTTACCGTGCTGATGCCGCAGGCGGGAGTCGTGGATTACCCCGTGAACGCGAGGATCGTACGGACCGACTCGAGGTACCTTATTCAAGAACACGACTATCCGCAGGGCGATGTCATTATTTCGAACTACTTCACTCTTATTCCGGGAGCCGAGCAAGCCAGCCAGAACGGCAAAGGGACTCACATCCGGCTCAGCCTCTGCTACGAGCCTACCTTCCTGCCCGAGAACCATGTTACTTTTCCCACGTATCACGTCACCAAGAACCTGCTTGTCCTATCGAACTGGCAGCAGCAGCTCATTCGGCTGAATCACGGAGTCCAGGCCCATATCGTGCCCGTCGGGGTCAGTTCGGCCTTCTACAACATGCGCATTCGCAAGCCGGAGGGACCTCTGCAGATCTCGGCCATCCTTCGCCGGACGGAAGGAGGCCAGGCTTGGCACCGGGAGCAGCCCTATTTAATCCATCAGCTGCTGCAGGTCAAATCCCGATACCCTAACGTGCAGATCAATCTGTTCACGCCGCCGCACGAATTCGCGAATTCGCCAAGCCTTCAGGCCATCAAGGCAAGCCACCCGTTCCGCTATTTGACCCCGGGCAACGATAAAGAATTGTGCTATCACTACAACGAGACGGATATTTTCGTCAATTCGTCGACCTACGACACGGCCTCTATCCCCGGCTTGGAGGCGATGAAATGCGGGGCGGCGCTCGTCACGACTTACGCCGGGGGCAACAGCGATTATTGCCGGCACGAAGAGAACGGGCTGATGTCCTACCGGTACGAGAACCGGCTTGCTCAGGATATCATTCGCTTAATCGAGAATCCCGAGCTGCGCAGGAAGCTGGCCGCGGCCGGAGAGGAAGAGGCGAAGAAGTGGACGTGGGAACGGAGCACGGACGCCTTCGAACGAGCCGTGCGGAGTTTCGTGCAGAAAGGTTGAACAATTAGATTGCCATTTTTAGGTAACTGTCTAGGACGAGGTTACCCATAGGTGAGTACTATAGTTTGGAGTAAGAGCGAGACATCTATGGAGGTGTACCATGACAATGACCAAGAAGCGTTGCGTTGTCAAGAAGCGTTGCGTCGTCAAAAAAACGATCCGCGTCGTCTGTCCGGACGATTGCGGCGAGCATGCGACCAGCTGCAAGAGAAAGAAGAAAAAACGCGTTGTCAGAAGGCTTAAAAAACGGGTACGCAAACCGATCCGCAGGCATTCCGCCCCGTCGGTGCACGTCGACTCTACCGCTCCCGTCGTCAACGTCTCCACGCCCCCGCCGACCGTTAACGTAACGCCGCCGCCTCCGACCGTTCACGTGGATGCCACCGCTCCCGTCGTCAACGTAACGACTCCCGCTCCCGTCGTCAACGTTCATGTAGATAAGGACGATCACGAACACGATCACAATCACAATCACAATCACGATCACGATTACGATAACTGCCGCGAGATGCGCGAGCAATTGTCGGATCACATCGGCAGAGAGATCGAAGTCATAACGTCCGGCGGCGCGGGCGGAGGCGGAGAGCCTCCGAACCGGATGGGCGTTCTCGAATCGGTCGGAAGAGGCACTTTCGCCCTTCGTTCGGAACGGGGAGGCACGACGGAAGGAACGCCGCTCGTCTACTATTCCATCTGTCAAATCATCGGCTTCGTTGCCCGTTAACCGATTCCGCAAGTTGAAGCGGCCGCTCGCTCGCCGCAAAGCCAACTAAACGAAGGAGGACTAGGAGATGGCAGATATCGTTAGCATAGTGGCCGGGATTTCTTATTCGACCCGCGCCAGTTATATCCACGTGATCGACAGCAATATCGCCTTTCCCGGCCTGGTGGTCGGAGCCCGCCCCGCGCCGGTCGTCGCAAGCATGATCGATGCCGGATTTACTTTGATCGAATACGGCGGGAACGGGAACGTGACGAATTACTTGCTGACCAGGCAATCGGTTGTACCGCCGACCTGCAGCCCCCTGGAACCGTTCGAAGGCCGCCTGAATACGACGGTGACCGTCACGACGGCAGCCGGCACGGAGACCGGCACCTTGCTCTACGTCGGCGAAGACTACGTTCAACTGCTGGAGAGCAACGGCGATGTCCTGCTGATCCCTGCTTACAGCATCGAATCCGTTATCTAATGAAACGGCTGCGGCACGTTTCAACGCTAAGGGGGGAAATTTACATGAATTACTATGAGGCGCTGGAAGGTTACATCGGACGAACGGTAGAAGTTTTTCTGGCCAATCAGGTTTATATCGGCGAGCTGCAAGAAGTGGAAGAATGCTATTTTACTCTTCAGACTTCCGATACCTATTATTACGGTCCGTCCATGACCGTAACCGTCATTGCCGATAGCGTTCAGTTCGTTCGCGTGTTGGCCGCTTAAGCCTGTTCGCGCGCCCGCCCCGGAACCCGGACTCATCCCGGAGCTTCTTCCGTCCCCGCGACGGACGCCTTTCGCAGCATCCACCTTTTCCAGGCCGCGTATTTATCGGAATTTCGGCGCGTTATGCTGGAGGACCGGATTCGTCGATGATACAGCATCTCCGGAACATGGCGGACGCGGAAGCTCTTCGCCAATCGAAGGAGAATCTCGAAATCCTCGTATAAACGACCGTCGTAGAGAGCCGTAACGGCCCAACCTCCTAGCCTCCTCAACGCCTCCGTCCGGTAACAACGAGGGGCTAGGGGGGCGGCCTCCTCCAACAGGGATTCCGGATTCCAGCTTGCCAGAGCCGGATGCCGGCCGTTATACACGAGCTCCTTGCGCGGTCTCTCCGTCCAGCGGCAGTGGTCCCCATACAAGCAAGCCGTATCCGGGGATGCGCTCCGAATAGAGGGAAGCAGCTTCTGCAAGCAGTCGGGAGGCAGCCAATCGTCCGCGTCCAGCTCGAGCAGCCAAGGCGTCCCGCATGCCTCCAAAGCGGCGTTTAAGGAATGCGACTTGCCCTTGTTGACCGGGTTGCGGATCAACGCGATTCTTGAAGATTGCGGAAGCGCTTGGAGCTTGGTCCAAGTGTCGTCCGTAGAGGCATCGTCCACGACGATCAGCTGCCAGACGTCCGCGGTTTGGGAGCATACGCTGCGTATGGCCCACAGTAAGTATTCGGCATTGTTGTACGAACAGATGACGATCGTGATAAGCGGCGACTCAAGAGGCTTTAGAAGCTCGATTGGCCCGGGAGAACCGGCAGGGCCTCTCCCCGCCTCGAGAGTGGGGCATACCCATTCCCACTCCTCTTCGACTCTCTGCCAAGCGGGCTTGCGAGTTCGGCTGGGCTCCCACATCGAGCTGCCGGCAACCGGCCAATTCCAGCCGGCGCCAAGCCGGAACATCTTGTCATGAAGTACATATGCTTCGAACGGCAGCAGCTCCCTCTCGGCCAAATACGGTTCCCCGCCAAGCTTAACCGCATCCGTTCTCCAAACCAATGGATGAGGCGGCGGCTCCGGGATCGGGCTCTCGTGAAGGGGGCTTCCTTGTTCCCGATAATAGATAAGTCCCGCCGCATTCGCGGGCAGACCGGCGAGCCGGTCCGCCAGTTCGGCAACGAACGGGGGCCGAAGCCGGTCGCCCGCCTGCAAAGTAAGGAAGAACGGCTGATCGTAAGGCTCCAGAAGCTCATTCATGGCTTTGGCGGGCATGCGTTGAATGAGCTCCACCTCCCATTCGGGAGCATATCGAGCCAAATTCGACCTTGTCATTTCGGCTTCGGCCGCATTCGAAGCATTCAGGACAAACGCAAGAACCACGACGTTTTCTCCTTGGCGAGTAGGTTTATAACCATATTATGCGGCCGGATGTCCCGCGTTCATGGGCCGGCGTCACGATTAACGGGTCATGCCGCTAGGAAACATGCGAAGGGATAATAGGCAATCGATGATTTGATCGACGGACTCGGCGAGAGACTGCCGGGCGGACGGAATGACGATCTCCGGGTGCAGAGGAGCCTCATAGGGGGCTGAGATTCCGGTGAAGCCGGGGATGATTCCCGCCCTCGCTTTCTTATATAAGCCTTTCGGATCCCGCTGCTCGCATACCTGCAAGGGGCAGTCCACGTAAGCCTCGATGAACTCGCCTTCGCCGAAGAGACTGCGGGCCAGCTCGCGGTCGGCCCGATAAGGCGAAATCAACGCGATTATCGTAATGATTCCCGCGTCTACCAGCAGCCTGGCAACCTCGGACGTCCGGCGGATGTTCTCCTTGCGATGCTCGGCGGAGAAGCCCAAATCGCCGTTCAGACCATGGCGAAGGTTGTCGCCGTCCAGCACGTAACTTCGAATCTTCATTCCGTGGAGCCTGCGCTCCGTTTCGTAGGCTAAGGTAGATTTGCCCGATCCGGACAATCCGGTAAGCCACAGCACGCAGCTTCGATGGGCGTTCAACCGATGGCGATCCTGCCTGGCGATTTTGGAGGGATGCCATTGGATATGCTCGCTCGTGTGCTCCACATTTGTACCTCCAGCTCGTCTTATCGTACAAGGTAGTTTATGTGAGCCGGGACGAAGGGGTGCTGGTCAGGTCTCCCCCCTCTTGGCAAGCAAAGCAAAAAAAAACAGCCTCATTCCCGCGAAAACCGGGATCCAAGGCCGTTTCGTTCTAGAGCGATTCGTATTCAAGGAAAGGGTCGTCGATAACGATGCGGTGAGCTTCCGCGTCGCTCACTCCCGAATAGAGAGTCGCCGTGCCGTCTCCGTTCCGGACGATTCCTCCGCTGAAGAGCACATCCTCCAGATCCAGGCGCTTGGCCGGGCCGTCCGGGAACATGTCGCGGGAGGCGATAATCTTGAGAGGCGTCGCCTCCCGTTTCTCCGGATCGAAGCCGAACGCCATCGGGTAGTAATGGCGGATGTTGCCGTCGTCCATGCGGGCGATATGGCCCAGCACGCCGATGATGCCGTTAGGCAGCAGGTGAGCTTCGTTGCCGCCTCCCCATTCCACCTTCAGGAACTGGTCCGGAATGACGTCGGCTTTCTCCATTCGCTCTTCCGTCAGTTCTTCCAGCGCCCCGATCTCGGTGTAGCCGATCATCGCTCTCGCGTCGCCAACCGGCATCGGCCGGGTGAACACTCCGATTCGGCCGCTGGCGAGCTCGACCAGCCGGACGTCCTTCATCGTCAGAGGTCCCTTCGCGAAAGGTTCCAGATCGGCAATCCGGTATCCGCGATAGAAGACGGTTCTCCAAGACGTGACATAATGGGGATCGTCCCCATCGAAGTAAACCTCGACCCCGCCGAAAATAAGCTCGCCATGAATAAAGGAAAAGAACGGATCCTGCAGCTCGAACACGGGAGCGTTCTGGCGAGGCACCCATTGTCCGTCGCGTTCCACGAAGAACATGACCTGGGAACGCTCGCTGGAACGATCCTCCACCCGGCCGGCGATGACCAGCTCCCCGTCGTCCGGGAACGGTGCCGTTATATTATAGACATCCCGGTCGCCGATGCCCGAGAAAATCAACTTTACTCCCCGGCGATCCGGTCGTGTCTGCTTGAATTCTGCGAATAGGACGGCGCACGACTTGGCTTGCCCGATAGATGTCAGCATAACGGTCCCCCAAACTTCGTACGGACGATGCGGGCATCGTCCACTATCTTCATTCCTATTGTAGAAGTTCCGATGTCAAATGGTGAGAGGCGAAAGACCTGCTATTTATTGAAAAATACTGAAGATCCAGTACAGGATCGCCGCAAGAACCGCGGAGATCGGGATGGTGACGATCCAGGAGACGACGATCCGTCCCGCCGTATTCCAGCGGACGCTGGAGAACCGCTTCGCGGAACCGACGCCGAGAATCGCGGACGTGATGGCGTGGGTCGTGCTGACGGGAAGATGGGTCAGCGTCGCCGAGAAGATGACAGCCGCGCCGCTGAGGTCGGCCGCGAAGCCGTTGATCGGCTCGATCTTGAAGATCTTCGTGCCCATCGTCTTGATGATTTTCCAGCCGCCCATCGAGGTTCCCAGAGCCATGGCCGTCGCCGCCGCGATCTTGGCCCAGAGCGGCACGTCCAGATGATCCTGGAATTCTCCGGCGACAAGCGCCATCGTGATGATCCCCATCGCCTTCTGGGCGTCGTTCGTTCCGTGGGTGAACGCCTGCAGGGCGGCGGTCATGATCTGGCCCGTCCGGAACATGCGGTTCACGTAGCGCGGATTGGAGTTGGCGAACAGGTGCTTAAGTATGAACATCACGATATAGCCTAGAATGAAGGCGATTATCGGAGATGCGATAAGGCCGATAAGTATGGTGGAGAAGCCGCCGTAGTTGATGCCGTCCCATCCTTCCGAAGCGATCGCCGCCCCGGCGAGAGCGCCGATCAGGGCGTGGGAGGAGGAGGACGGAATTCCCAGCCACCAGGTGATAAGGTTCCAGATAATCGCTCCGACCAGGGTAGCGCATATGACCGTAAGGCCGTGCTCGAGCTTGAAAGGGTCGGTTACTTTGCCGCCGATCGTCTTGGCTACTCCGGTGAACATCAGGGCGCCCACGAAGTTCATCGTCGCCGCTAGAATGATCGCCATTCTCGGCGTCAGGGCCCGGGTGGATACGGAACTGGCAATGGCATTGGCCGTATCGTGGAATCCGTTGATAAAGTCGAAGGCGAGCGCCAGGACTACGATTAAGGCAACCATCAGTGTCATGTGATCCATGCGTGTATCGTCTCTTTCCTATTCCGCGCGATTAAGAGTTGCGCATGATAATGGATTGCAAGGTATTTGCGACGTCTTCGCACGCGTCGGTCGTTTCCTCGAGACGCTCGTACATGTCCTTGAACTTGATGAGCTCGATCGGATCCTTCACGTTCTGGAACAGGTTCTTGATGCCTTCGCGCATCAGGTCGTCCCCTTCGTTCTCCAGCTCGTTCAGCTTGACGCAGTGGGTTTGCATGGCAAGCAGCTTCTTCTGGGTGAGCAGGTAGATCGCGGCTTTGATCTCCAGGGCCGAACGCCGGAGAACGTCGCCGAATTTGCGGATGATCGCGTCGGGTTTGGAGATGTGGTACATATCGAAACGGGAAGCGCATGCCTCGATACCGTCCAACACGTCGTCCAGAAGCTTGGTGAGCTCTAGGATATCCTCCCGTTCGATCGGGGTGATGAACGTTTTATTCAATTCCGTAAAGATCATATGCGCGAGTTGATCTCCCTTGTGCTCGTACACCTTCATCTCTTTGGCGAATTCTGTCACATCGTTCAGATCGCTGTTTACAGCGGCAGCGAATCTGTCGACCGTCTCTTGGATCAGGTCCGCCAGCTCCTCGAGGGTCTTAAAGAAAATGTCTTTTTTTCGGAACACCAATAGCCCTTCTTTCCCAAATATAAAGATGCCTTGCCTGCTTTGTTTTCGACTTGCCTTTTTTACATTCGACAAACATTGTTTTTACATTTGCATGACAAACCCATTCCATATATTATCACAGCGCTCGTCCGCATGGTATAGGGCTTTTCTTAAGCTTCGCCAAGTCCTTCCTTAAAGTTTGGCCCAACCGGGACGACAATAACCGTCTCGCCATTCGACATAATTCGCGAAAATCCTTGTCCCGCCTGATTTTTCAACAAGAACCTCGGTTATTTATCTGTACGGGAGACGGGTTAACGAGCTATTCTTAAAGGAAGGTAAAATCGTCAATCGGAGGTGCTCCCGCTATGTCCTCTACCTCGTGGAGGTTCGATTTCGGCCTGGGCGATGCCGCGGAAGGCTACGCCAAGGTGACTCCCGCAACCGTATACAACCCGTCCGCGGGCTTCGGCTTCGCCGAAGGGTCCGCGGTCGCCGCAAGGGATCGGCGCGAACCGGAACCCTTAAAGCAAGATTTGTGCATTCCGGCGGAAGCGGAATTTCGCGTCGACGTGCCCGACGGCAGCTATCAGCTCAGCCTGCTGATCGGCGATTGGATCCTTCCTTCTCACACCACTGTTAAAGCTTCCCCAGGAAGGCTTCTCATAAACGGGCTCCGAACTTCTCCGGGACAATTCGTTCGGGAGACGGTCTCCGTGCGGGCTCGCGGCGGCTACATTCGCCTGCAATTCTCCGGACAAGCTCCGAGGATCAACGCCCTGGAGATAAACGCGGCGCCTCACGCGCTCAGCCTGTTCTTGGCCGGGGATTCGACCGTCACCGATCAGCCGGAGGACGGGTATCCCTATGCCGGCTGGGGACAGATGCTGGCCTCGATGCTCAAGCACGACGTCATCATCGCGAACGAGGCGGCCTCGGGCCGAAGCTCGAAGAGCTTCATCGAAGAAGGCCGGCTTGACGTCATCTGGAACGAGATCAAGCCGAACGATTTCCTGTTCATCCAATTCGGCCATAACGACCAGAAGCCTGACGAGGAGAGGCATACCGAGCCTTCGACTACTTATAAGGAATATCTTCGCCGCTACATCGACGGAGCCAGGGAACGCGGGGCTCACCCCGTGCTGGTAACCTCCGTCCACCGCCGCTTCTTCGCCGAGGACGGCACGCTCCAGAATACTCACGGCAGCTACCTGGACGCCGTTCGCGAGCTGGCCGAGGAGACGGGAACGCCGCTAATCGACCTCGCCGCCCGCACCAAGACGCTTCTCGAGGAGCTTGGCCCCGAGGATTCGAAGCAGCTCTTCATGTGGGGAGCCCGCGGCGAGTTCGCCAACTTCCCCGGCGGCATCGAGGACAATACGCACTTCCAGGAGCAAGGCGCCATCCGAATCGCGGGACTCGTCGTGGAGGAGATCCGCAGGATCGGGCTCTGGCCATTGGCGATGTATATAAGGTAAGTCAGCAGAAGCGGCGGACTCTACATGGAGACCCGATAAGCTCGGCATCTCAGCCTCAAGTGCCGTCACCACCGGCTTAGCCGATGGTGACGGCGTTCATCGGCCCTAAAGCAAGTGCCTCTAATGCGCTGAAAGCCTCCCTTTCCTATATTTACCCAAAAAGCCCCTGTAACGGCGCTTTTATATGCGATTTTTCGTCGTCTCAACGGTTAACGGGTGTCGATTGGCTCCGTAAGCGGCTCTGAGGGAAGAGAAATTGTACAGACTATCCAGCTAACTCGCGCGGATGGCCGGCGGTGAAGCGGAATTATGTAAACTATATCTGGCGGCTTTAAACCCTTGTCAACTAAGAAAGAGGCTGTCTCAAAAGCAGACAGCCTCCCATTTGGGTTCGCGGCGGGCACATCCGGTGAACCGATATTTCCAATATAAACAGCCCAACCTCGAACGAGGCCATCTTATGGATCGGCCCTCTATAATTAGCGTGTAGTCTCCCTCTGTCCGGCTAGCAGTCGCTCGAGCTCCTTGAGCTTCGGCAGCCCTTCCCAATCGCCTCGGAACTGAGTGGCGAGAGCCCCCATTCGATTGCCCTTCGCTAGCGAGGATGACAAAGCAGACGAGCCTTCTGGCAGCCAGGACGACAGGAACCCGGCCGCGAATGCATCTCCCGCTCCGACCGTGTCGACGACCCGGCTGACTCGGCAAGGCTCCGCTCTGACCGTAGACGATGCGTCGAAACCGATCGCCCCGTCCGCACCCAGTTTCAGGACGACGGTCCGCGGACCCATTCCGAGAAAATAGCTCCCGCATTCTTCGACGCTCCTATCTCCCGCAAGAAACTCGGCTTCCTCGATTCCTGGCATAAACACGTCGCAGAGCGGAATGAGAGACAGCAGGGTTTCCCGCGCCTCCTCTTCGCTCCATAGCTTCCGGCGCAGATTGGGATCGAACGAAACCGTCATTCCCTTTTCCCTCGCACGCCGCATAACCTCGCGTACCGTCTCGGCCGCTCCCCTGGACAACGCCGGCGTAATCCCGGTTACGTGCAGATGCCGGGCATCGGCCAACCAGCGATCTTCGATATGCTCGGGCTTCAACCCGCTCGCGGCAGAGTGTCTCCGGTAATAGTAAACGTTCGGATCCCCGTAACCTTTGAACTCTTTAAAATAAACGGCCGTCGGAGATGTCTCATCTCGGGTCGCAAAAGAGATGTCAACCCCTTCTCCCGCCAAAGTCGAAACGATCAGATCGCCGAACGGATCGGCTCCGAGTCGGCTGATCCAGCGAACGCGAAGCCCGAGACGCGACAATCCGATCGCGACGTTGGACTCGGCTCCCGCTACAGACCGGGCGAACAGGGGAGCGTACGCCAGAGGCCCTTCGTTAAGAGGCTGCAAAAGAACCATGCTCTCCCCCAAGGTGACGACTTCGGCGGGTCTAATACGATCCGTCATGGCGTCTCCCCGATTTTCTCCCGGAAAGCTTGCGCCCTGCGCGTCAACCAATCGAAGTCGCCCTGCCGAATCCGCTCCTTGTCCACCAGGTTGCCGCCGAGACCGACAGCCGCCGCTCCGGCATCGAGCACGTTGCGGATATTGTCCAGATGAATTCCGCCGGTCTCGCGAAACCGAGAAATCATATTCAGGGCTCCATCCGTATTCAGGGTTACTTCCAGGAAGACGATGCCGCCTTCCTCAAGCGTGCGCCGTCGCATCCCCGTCCTCCTTCCGAATGCCGCGCAGGATAGCGACGATTTTATGTTCGGATAGTTCTTGCACCAGTTGAGATATCATAGATGAGCTCCTTACGGAACGTCCGCTTCCGGTCGAAAGCGGCTTCCTAGGGAAATTAAAGTTTGAACAGCGAGATTTGCCGATTGAGGCGTTCCGCCACCTCTTGAAGTCGTTCCGTCGCGCCGCGAATGCTATCGGCCAGAGCCGCTTGCTCTTCCGTCGCGGCGGCCACGGACTGCGCCTGAACGGCAACTTCTCGGGCCGCCGCGGCCGTCTGATCCATGCCCGCGGCCACCTGCTCGGAGCTCGCCGCGATCTGCTCGGTAACGGCCGAAGCTTCGTGAACCTGCTGGGAGACTTGCTCGACGGACTTGCGGATAGCCTGGAAATCGTTATCGACCTCGTTCATAAGCCGGGAGCCTTTGTCCGTTTGTTCCAGCGTATTCGTCATGGAGGTCGAAGCGTTGACGATCTCCTCCTGCGTCTCCCGGATGAGAGAATGAATCGCTTCGGCCGATTCCAGCGACCCGGCCGCAAGGGCTCGAATTTCTCCGGCGACGACCGCGAAGCCTCTGCCTCCTTCGCCGGCCCTTGCCGCCTCTATCGTTGCGTTAAGGGACAAAATATTGGTGCGGCTTGCGATCCCGCCGATCTCCGAGGTGATCTTGCCGATCTGCTCCGATTTAAGCTGAAGGGAGGAGACGACGCGGGAAAGCTCGTGAACGGAGGCGAGGATTTCTCCCAGCTGATCGTTCATCTGCCGGACGCGAACGCTTCCCCGATCGATTCGTTCCGAAGTCGTCTGGGAGGATTCCGCTATGGCGCTCGTATTCTCCGCTATGCGCTGAATGCCGATCGCCGTCTCGGCCATCGCCCGGCCCGACTCCTCCACGATGCTCGTCTGGGTGTCCGCCTGCGAGGTGACATCCTGGATCGCGCGGGCGACGTGCTCCGAACCGTCCGCCGCTTCTTTCGCGCTTGCGGATAAGCTTTCCGCCGACTCCGATACGGTACTGGAATGATCCGTAATATCGCCGATCAGCTCGCGCAGCCTAAGCGTCATCCGGTCCGTGGATTCGATGATCTGCCCGAGCTCGTCCTTGTCGTACTTCGCCGCGGGCGCATATTGAAGATCGCCTGCCGCCACCTGTTTGAGCTTAGCCAGAACGCGCTTGATCGTCCTGCGAATCCGCTCCGTAAGAACGATTCCGATAGCCAACAGGATCGCCACCTCGGCCGCGAGCAGGATCGCGCTCGTCCAGATGGCTTTCGACTTCTCATTCTCTACGGCCTGTATCTCCTGAATGGCAAACTGTTCGATCAGCGTGCGCATGGAATTCAGGTTCAAGCTCGCCTGATCGAATAAGGACTGATCGGAGGATGAGGCTCCCGCGGAACCGTTCGCGCCGGATCCCGAACGTACGTTGCCTTGAGCCAGGGCAGACCATTCGCCGAAGCTGCGAACGAGAGAGTCGTACATCTCGATAACGGTTTCTCCGGAACGGGCATCCGCCAGATTTTCCAACCGGTTCTTCTTGATCAGCTCGAGAAGGCTGGCGGTACGGCTCTCCACGGAACTGATCTTGTTGCCCAGATCCGTGGATACCCGGGAACGGGTCGTCGCATCGAGCGAACCGCCTTGCAGACGCTGATAATTCGCGTTCGCCTGATACATGTCGCGCTCGGCGGTAAGCAGTTGATAGGTGATTTTGTAAGACGATTCGTACAACGAATTTTTTAATCGATCGATGTTGGCGATATTTTGCGATAACAAATACAAGGTCGTACCGATGAATAGAACGATAGGCAAATATAAAATCAACCTCAGCTTGGCTTTTAAAGAGATGTTGTTCAACGGGAAACCCCTTTCTCCGTTCAAAATGGAATAGGAGCCGACCTGCCTGCGCGCGGCAAAAAGGCGGTCGGTACGCGCAATCGGCGAACCGCCGCCCAAGGAAGCTCCGTTTATGACTTCCGGGGGGCTATTCTCGCGAGTCCTGTTCCAAAAGATCAACGAGAGACTCCGCCCTTTTCGGAATAAGCGGAGCCTCGCCACCCGTCTCGACCCGCTGCATATCCTTTAACCCGTGCCCCGTCAGAATGGCCGTTACCGTCTCTGACGCCGATACCCGACCAGATTCCAGGCTGCGCTTCAGCTCCGCGATGCATACCGCGGACGAGGGCTCGACGAACAAGCCTTCGTCCCGAGCCAGCCACCCTTGCGCTTCCCGAATCGCGTCGTCGTTCACGTAATCGGAGTAGCCTCCTGAACGACGGATGCATTCCAACACGTACGTGCCGTCTTGCGCGTACCCATGTAGCCCGTCGCTTATGCCGCCTGCGATCGTCGAGGGATTCGGATCGGACTCCACCTCGGATCGGTTCTCAAGGAAAGCTCGCGCGATCGGACTGCAGCCCTCGGCCTGAATGCCCGCCATTCGGGGCACGGCGGATGCTCTCCCAAGCTTCTTCAGCTCTTCATATCCTTTATGAATGCCGACGAGGAGCGGACCTGCCCCGATCGGAACGTAGACGAGACCGGGAACGCGTCCGTTCAATTGGCGATGCATCTCGAAGGCTACGCTTTTATCGCCTTCCATCGTATATGGATTAATGAAGGTCGAAGTCACGTTAAACATGCCGTACTTCTCGCCGACCTCCTTGGCCAATGCGAACGAGTTGCTGTAAGGCCCCCCGACCCGGATCACCTTGGCTCCGTAAGCGAGCGACTGCTTCACCTTCTCGGCGGGAGTAGACTCCGGAACGAGGACGACGGCCTGAAGACCGGCTCTCGCCGAATAAGCAGAAGTCGCCGCGGCTCCGTTGCCGCTCGAGGCGACGATGATCCGCTTCTGTCCAAACCGGACTCCCATCGAGACGCCCATGGATACCGGCCTGTCCTTAAATGAACCGGTCGGGTTGGCGAATTCGCATTTTAGATAAAGCGTTTCAAGACCGAGCCTGCGAGCCAGCCGATCCGCTTTGACGAGCGGCGTGTTCCCTTCTCCGATCGTCACCCGCTCCGACGCCGGCAAGGGGAGGAGATCGTCTTCCTCGACTTCTCCCCGGCGCCACTTGCTCTCGATGCGCTCGTAATCGTAGACAACGTCAAGAATGCCCCCGCAAGCCGGACAGGAATAAATCGGGCATAGCGGATGCTCCGAGCCGCATCGAACGCACTTTAGTCCCGTCATCATATGAATGCTCACGCTATTCCCTCCTCCGATCGAAGCAGCTCGAGCGCAAGCCGAACGAATATTTTGGTAGCATCCGCAATCTCCGAAACTTCGACCGATTCGTCCGCCGTATGAGCCTCAAGCAAGCTTCCCGGGCCGAGAATAAGCGTCGGAATTCCGAGACGTTGGGAGAAAAACGGGCATTCCGCCGTCGCCGCGAACGGCTTCGCTCGCTTCTCCTTGCCGGTCGTTTCGCTCGCGATGCGGAGAGCCGTCTGCGTCAGCCGATGCTGGACCGGAATATCGTGGGGAGGAAGGTACAAATAGAGCTCGCTCTCGTAGTCGAAGTCTTCCTGATTCGCCGAGTCTGACAGCGCCGACTCGATCTCGCCCAGAACGTCTTCCCGATTCTCTCCGGGGACGATTCGCCGGTCCACCTCGATAACCGCGCGGGACGGAACCATATTCGGCGCGCTGCCCCCGTTAAATTGGGCGACGGTAAGCGATGCGGTGCCCAACAGCTCGTGCTTGCGCTCCCGAATTCGGCTTCCCAGCCGTTCCAGCGATTGAACCAGCCGGATCATCTTCGTAATCGCGTTGTCCGGGTTCTGAACGACGGCCGTATGGCCGGCCGTGCCGGTCGTCGTTACGCGAATACGGGCATCTCCCTTGTGACAAACGCAGATATCGAGATCGCTGGGCTCGCTCACGACCGCAAAATCGGCTTTCAGCGGATCTTCCATCATGCGAAGCATGCCCTTGTTGCTCACTTCTTCGTCCGCATTGAAGAACAAAATCAGCTTGCCGTCGAACGGGCAGCCCATCCGCTTCAGCAGAATCGCGGCGTACAGCATGGCGGAAACGCCCGACTTCATGTCGGACGCCCCTCTTCCATATAATCTCCCGTTCTGGATAAGCGCCTCGAAAGGCTCTTTGGTCCAAGCGTTGCCCGCCGGCACGACATCAAGATGGCCGTTATAGAGAAGCGTCGGCCCCGGCCTAATCCCTTCCAGAACCGCCGTTACGTTGGCCCGGCCCGGGGCTACCGACTGAAGCCGGGCCTCGATGCCTTCCTTTTTCAGAATCCTCTGAATGTACAAAGCGGCGGCTTCTTCGCCGCCCGGGGGATTCTCGGTGCGGATTCTCACCAAATCCCGGACGATTCGAAGCAGTTCCTCTTCCTCGAAGCGGTCGGCAAGGCCGCTCGGTTCCATAGTGCTCATAAGATGTCCACGCCTTTCCCGACCTTGCGAGTTGAATTATGCCGTCAACCGGCGTTTGTTCAGTACCACCTTGGATTCCCGAATTACCATATCGAGGATAAGAGCAAGCACGATAATCAAGCCCTTAAAGAAGTCCAGGCTCGACGCGCTGACGCCGAACGTCGACATCGCCTGCGAGATGAGGCTGATGATCAGCGCCCCGACCAGAGTGCCGGCTATGGAGCCTTTGCCGCCGAAGATACTCGTTCCTCCGATGACCGTAGCCGTTATGGCATCCATAAGCAGCGTGGTGCCGCCGATGTTCGGCGAAACGATCGAAACCCGGGAGATAAGCATCAGGGCCGCAAGCGCCGTGCATACTCCGCTGAAGATATAAATCAAATATTGCTGCCGGACGATCGGCACTCCGGACATGCGGGTCGATTCCTCGCTGCTTCCGATCCCGTACGTGCGCAGCCCGAACGTCGTCCGCTTGATCAGGAAGGAAGCCAGAACGACGAGAACGACGGCGATCATCAGAATGTTCGGAATCCCGAACGTGCTTTTGATCCCGATCGTCTTCAGAGTCGGATCCGTGACCAGAATGACTCCGCCCGTCACCAGCGTCAAGGTTACCCCTTGGATAACCGACATGGAGCCCAGCGTAACGATAAACGATTGCAACTTAAGCTTGCCGACGAAAAATCCGTTGAACACTCCGACCAGCGCGCCGACGAGGAGAGTAGCCAGGACCGATACGATCAGAGATCCGGAATCCCGGAGAACGACTCCCGCCACGACGGCGCATAGACTTACTCCATAACCTGCGGACAGGTCGATACCGCCCGAGATGAGCACGATCATCGCTCCGATGCCCATGATCGCGATCGGCGCTGCGGTCACGAGCGTCTGAAGCAGGTTCGCGCCCGACACGATACGGCTGTCCATCAGTCCGAATACGACGAGGAACACGATCAGCAAAAGCAGAGGAGCGAGATCGAGCAGCCGCGCGAGACTCACTTGGGTTGTTTTGGCCTTCTTCATCGCTTTATACTCCCGAGAAGCGGACGTTGACGGTACGCAATTCGGTCATCTCTTCGATCGACCACTTGCCTCCGCTGCGCCCGACTCCGCTGGCGCTTCCGGAAGCGCCTCCCGCCGGAATCATCGTATCCCAATAATTGCTGCCTTCATTGATGTTGATGTAGCCGAAGTCCATCTGTTCGGCCATCATCATCGCCTTGTCGATGTTCTTGCTGAAGATGGCGGCGGCCAGACGGAACGGGCTCGAGGCGATCAAGGCCGGCAGCTCGGATTCGTCATTGAACCGCAGGATCGGAAGAACCGGACCGAACGTCTCTTCGACGTTGATGTCGGCGTCGACCGTCACGTGGTCCAGGATGGTCGGCTCGATATACTGCCCGGTCGGCCGTCCTTCCTGAGCCTTGCCTCCGGCGATCAGCTTTGCGCCCTTGGCGATGGCGTCTTTCGTCTGGCTGAGCACCTTATCCGCCACTTGGCTCGTATGGACAGGGCCCATCGTCGTGGCGCCGTCGAACGGATCGCCAAGCTTCACCTCTGCCGTCAATTCGGCGATCTTGCTCACGAGACGGTCCGCGATGCCGTCGTGAACCAGCACGCGTTCGGTGGACGTGCACACTTGGCCCGCATTGGCGAAGCTCGCGCGCACGAGCGCCGCGGCCGCCAGATCGAGATCGGCGTCCTCCAGCACGATCGTAGGGCCGTTGCCGCCCAGCTCGAGCAGGCATGGCTTGCCTTTCGCCCGGGCCGCGATCGTGTTGCCGGTCGGGGTGCTTCCGGTGAATCCGATCGCATTCGTCCTCTCGTGGACGACGACGGCGTCTCCGACGACCGGACCTTCCCCGATCACCAGGTTCAAGGCGCCCTTCGGCAGCTCCGCTTCCTCCAGCACGCGCATGAACTCGCTCGCGACCGCCGCGCTCGTCAGGGCAGGCACCCAGACGAGCGCGTTCCCCGCCGCCAGTCCCGGAGCCAGATAATAAACGGAAGGATTGCCTAGCGGGAAGTTCCACGGCGAGATAATGCCGTACACGCCTCTAGGCTTGCGATACGTGTAAGACCTCATGTTCCGGTCCCGCAGCGGGATGATCGCGTCGTTCATCCACTTGATCTGTTCGGCGGCTTCGCGGAAACTGCCCGCGACCGCCCCCTTCACTTCGCCTAACGCGTCCGAGTAAGTCTTCCCGTTCTCCATCGCCAGCAGCCGGGCGAGCTTCTCCTGGTTGCGTTCGACCGCATCGGCGATCCGAACGCACAGCTCCGCCCGCTCGAAGACGGTCATCCTCGCGAGCTGCTTGGAAGCGCGATGAGCAGCTTCGACCGCCCTGCCCGCATCCTCCCTCGTTCCGAGCGGGATCTGACCGAGCACCTCTCCCGTAGCCGGGTTGATGACGTCCTTAAGCGCGCTCTCGCTGCCGGTATACCATTCTCCATCGATAAGCATAGGGTAGATCATGATGTTAGCCTCCCTTGGGTCCACTGGCTTTGCGTTACAGCGCTTCGACTTCGACGATGCCGCCGGTCTCCACCGACTTAAGGATCGCGTCGTTCACGGCGACCGCCTGCATCGCTTCCTCCACCGAGATAACGAACGGCTTGTTGTCGCGTACCGCCCTTACGAAGTGCAGCACCTCGTCTTTCAAATCGCCCGTGATTAGGCCGTGCACCTCCGGCCAATGAAGCGCGTCCGGCAGCTCGATCTTGTCGCTGTTCATGACGCTGATGCCGTGATCGGCCGTATCGACCTTGATGATCCCCTTCGTGCCGACGATTTCAAGTCCCGCGTTGATGCCCGAAGGAGCATAGGACGGAATGCCCCAGGAGACGCTCAGATTGCCGATCGAGCCGTCTTCGTACAGGCACGTCGCGAAGATCGCGTCTTCGGAGTTCACTCCGTTCAAAGGCATGATCTTCGAGACGGCGCGCGCGAACACGCTCTTCACCTTTTTGCCGGTGACCCATTGCATGGCGTCGACGTCGTGAACCCCGAGATAGAACATGACCGAGCTCGAGCCCTTCATGCGAATGCCGACGTCCTGATAGGAGAAGCGCTTCGCGTTCACGTGAACGACGTCGCCGATCTCTCCGCTTCGAACCCGGGCGGCGGCCGTCGCGTAACGCGGGTCGAACCGGAGCAATTGGGCGACCATCAATCGCGCGTTGCCCTGCTTGGCCGCTTCCGCTATTTTCCTGGCGCCCTCCAACGTATCGGCCATCGGCTTCTCCAGAAGGACGGCCTTGCCTCCGGATAGAAGCTTCGAAGCGGCGTCAACATGGAGCCGATCGGGGAGAGCTACGGTAAACGCGTCGATCGAGCCGTCCTCCATCGCTTCCTCTATGCTGGAAATATATTTCGCTCCGAATTGGTTCGCCACCTGAGCCCCAAGCGTCGCGTTCACGTCCACGATTGCAACCAGCTCAGCGGAATCGCATTCCGCGATCGTCCGGGCATGCGTTTGTCCCATAACCCCTGCGCCGACAACGGCCATTTTTAATCTTTGCATTTGAGCGTTCTCCCTTCTATTTAGGAACGGAATCATTCTTCACGGTACTCCGTTAACGTGCAGACAGATGCATGCCCAAAGCGTAGTGCATGACTTCCTTCTCCGAAGCGCCGTGCGCAAGCTCCGCCACCGAACGCCCTTCGTGCATCACGACGATCCGATCCGCCACGCCGAGCGCTTCAGGAAGCTCCGACGAGACGATAAGGATCGCCACGCCTTGCGCTTTCAATCCGGCAATCAACTGGTGGATTTCCGACTTCGCTCCGACGTCCACTCCTCGGGTCGGATCGTCAAGAAGCAGAATCTTCGGATTGACCGCGAGCCACTTGCCGAGCACGACCTTCTGCTGGTTGCCTCCCGACAGGTTGATCGTATGCTTGTTCGGATCCGCCGGGCGGACGTTAAGCTTGCGGATCAAGTCGTCGGTCAACTGCTTCTCTTCCTTCAGGGGAACGAAGCCGAACCGGTTCTGCATCCGAAGCCAGGCCAGCGACATGTTATAGCGTACCGAGAACATCGGAACGAAGCCCGATTTATGCCGATCTTCCGGCACGTATGCGAGTCCGAGGGCAGCCATCTTCTTGGGATTCGGCCTTTCGATCTTCTGCCCGAAGACGCGGATCGATCCTTGGCGAAGCTTCGTGATGCCGAACAAAGCGTTCAAGACTTCGCTCCGTCCCGCTCCCATCAGACCGGCCAGCACGACGATCTCGCCTTCCCGCACCCGCAAGGTGGCGTCCTTCAGCCTCTCTCCGTCGCCAATGCCATCCAATTCGATCGCGATTTGCTTCGGGATCGCTTCTTGATAAGGGAAGATGCTGTCGATGTTGCGGCCGACCATCATCGCGATGATCTCCTGCTCCCCGGTCTCCGGCAAGCTTGCGTCGCCGACATGCTGTCCGTCCCGCATGACGATCGCGCGGCTGCAGAGCTTGTACAGCTCCTCCATCTTGTGCGAGATGAAGAAGATCGCCACTCCTTTGGCGGTAAGCTTGCCGATCAGCTCGTACAGTTTCTCGCTTTCGCTCTTGGATAGGGAAGACGTCGGCTCGTCCATGATTATAAGCCACGGGTTACCCAAAGTTGCCTTCAGCACCTCGATCAGTTGCATCTGGCCGACCGTCAGCGTGCTGATCTTGCTCTCCGGCTGAAGAGGGATCTCGAACTCGTCAAGCAGTTCCCTGGCGACGCGCTTCATCTCTGACTTGTTCAGCACGCCGCCCGTCGTTTCTTCCCGGCCGATAAACAGGTTCTCATAGACGGACAGCTCGGGAATCAAGCTGTAATGCTGGTGAATAACCCCGATTCCCGCCTCTCTCGCGGCTTTCGGCGAACGCAGCTGGATCTCCTTGCCGTCAAGCTCGAGCGTACCTTCTTCCGGGGTAATGACGCCGGTCATGATCTTGACCAAGGTCGACTTGCCCGCTCCGTTCTCCCCGACGAGCGCAACGACCTCGCCCGACGAAATATGGAACGACACGTTTTGCAAGGCGCGAACGCCGGAGTACAGCTTGCCGATGCCGTTAAGGCGAAGCGTATGCCGCCCGCGCGAATCCGTTGCGGCTCCGCCGATCGGGACGGTCCGAGAATCGGGGGGTGAAACTCCCGCAGACTTCCGGAAGGACACCTTCAGACTCTTAAGAATATTAGGCTGGTAGAGAATGACCGAGAGCAATATCATTCCGCCAGTAACCATATAGATAATTTCTTGACTCGCACCGTAGAAGGACAAGCCCGTACGGATAATCGTTACCAGAATGGCTCCTAAGAAAGTGCCCATCACGCTGCCGACGCCACCGCTGAGCAGGGTACCGCCAATGACGACGGCCGTAATGACGTCGAACTGCAGGTTGTTCCCGGCCAGCGGCTGAGCGGATTGCACTCTGCCGATCAGAAGGATGGCCGCCAGACCCGCTGACGCTCCCGACAGGAGATACGCGAGGAACTGAATCTTCCTGCTGCTGATCGCCGACGCGCGAGTCGTCTCGTCGTTGCCCCCGGTCGCATAGATATAACGGCCGAGAACGGTTCGATTCAGAGTCACCCACCAAATCGCCAGCAGTAGAAACACGATAAAAATGGACACCGGAATCGATCCGAACGACTTGGAGCCCAGCCATGTCATAACCGGGTCGGTCACCTGGATGCTCTTCGAATCGGAGAGGCTGAGCGCCGCCCCCTTGCACATGGCCATCGTTCCGAATGTCGCGATAAACGGGCTGATCTTGAAGGTCGTGACCAACACCCCGTTCAGCGCCCCAACGGCCGCTCCCGTCAACACGACGATAAGCAAGGCAAGGATCGGAGGGACGCCGCTTTCATAAGCTTGAGCGCCGACAATGCCGGATAAAGCAAGGGCGGAACCGACCGATAGGTCGATTCCTTTAGTCAGAATGACGGCCGTCATCGCGAAAGCGATAAGCGCGGTAATCGCCATTTGATGCCCCATGTTGATGAAGTTGCCCCAAGCCAGAAAGTGATCCAGCATAAAACCGAATCCGAGGATAAACAGGAGATTGGTTCCGACCAGCGTGAGATTAATTCTGCCAGAACGGTCTCTAAGAAGACCGGTCATCCATCGTTGCTGCTTCACGCTTGTCCCCGCCGATGTCATTCTTGTCCACTAATCCTTCCATCCGGTTGATCCGGTCCCATCTCTTCGGTATAGTTCTTGGAGAATTCCGCCGCCGCTTCCGGAGTCATGTACTCGTAGTCGAAGCCGTTCCCCTTCAGCTCTTGTCCGACAGCGTCGCTGGATACGAAGTGCGTCGGCATGAACAGGTCCGTCGGGAACTTCGCTCCCTTGGCGATACGCGCGCCCGCGGCAACGTTCCAATAGCCCACGCGCTCAGCTCCTGTCAGAACGTCTATCAGCATCGAGCCGTCGTTCAGGAACGTCGACATTTCCGCATCCCCGTCATATCCGCCGTAATAAAGCTTCTTGCCCTTCGCTTCGGCAGCCGAGATCGCGGACAGGCCAAGCGGATCGTTGATGAAGGCGATGGCGTTCAGATCCGGATAGTTGTTCAGCCAAGTTTCCGTTACGCGTTGAGCTTCCGCCGAATCGAAGTTTGTCGGCTGCACGCCCACGATCTCGATATTCGGGAATTCCGCCTTCATGACGTCGGTGAAGCCCTTCTCGCGAGTATCGGACACGTAGTTCCCCGCCGTTCCGGTAAGCAAGGCGACTTGGCCTTCTCCTCCCAGCTTGGTGCCTATGGCGCGGGCTACGGCGCCCATGTTCTCGTAGTCCGGATACAGCGTGTTGTAGTTCCAGTCGCCTTCGACCTTATTGCCCATCGTGATGACCGGGATGCCCGCTTCCTTCGCTTTCGTGATCGCGGGAACGATTCCGTTCGCGTCGATCGGATCGATCAGAATCGCATCGACGCCCTGCTGGATGAAGTTCTCGACGATCGAGATTTGCTTCTCCAACGAGCTGTCCGCGCTCTGCCAGACCGCTTCGACGCCGTAGTCCTTTGCCGCCACGTCGCCGGCTTGCTTCATTCTTACATAGAAGGAGTTCGTCAAATCGATAACGACGACTCCAAGCTTAAGCTTGTCTCCCGAGTCCGCGGCAGCGCTGCCGCTCGGCGAGGCGCCGGAGCCTTCATTCCCGTTCGAGTTGCCGCAAGCTGCCAGAAATACGAAAAGCGATACGATGAGCAGGAATGCTAAACCTTTGATTTTCTTTGTCTTCATCTAAAGTGCCCTCCTTGGTTTGATCGAAAAAGCTAATCCTCACACTGCAAGCAAGCTCGTCCGCTATTGGGAGACATTCCCCCTCTCAAGAATCGATCGTCAATCTTCGATTTCTACGATGATTTCGATCTCGACAGGCGTATTAAACGGCAGTTCGTTGGCCGAGACCGCCGAACGCGCATGCTTGCCTTTCTCTCCGAAGACTTCCTCGAAGAAATCGGAGCAGCCGTTAATGACCAAGGGCTGATTCGAGAACCCTTCTGCGGAATTGACCCAGCCCAGCACTTTCACGAATTGCTTAATACGGTCCAGATCTCCGAGATGATGCTTTAGAACCGTCAGCAGATTGATCCCGGTTTGCCTTGCCGCCTCGCGTCCTTGCTCGAGAGTAACTTCCGCTCCTACCTTGCCTTCGTACATCAGAACCCCGTTGATTCGGCAATCTTGACCGGAGGTGTAAACGAAATTCCCGAATGTCTTGGCGGGCACGTACGAGAATTTCGGCTCGATAGGGCCCGGCAGTACGATTCCCATCTCCATTAACTTCTGCTCGATTCGAGACAAATTAGATTCCCACTCCTTTTAGCTAGATCTAGATGTTATATTTTCTGACCCGATAATTACAAAATAATTTTATAATCCATAAAAATATTTGTCAATCTATTAAAAAATTTTTTTAAATATTTACTTCATCGTATAATTAATGCGTTTACATGAAATGGGAATCGTTTTCATTGGAAAAGACTGATAAAAACAAAGAAAGGTCGACTTCGGAAGTCGACCTTCTTGTTACATTTATGGTTGTAAACATTGTTGACATCTATGAAATACTTCTAAATTAATTGTAAACATTGAAAAATGATTTGATATTTATTACACAAAAAAATTGATTGAACCAAAATAAATCAATATTAATTGGATTTTACGCGAATTTCCTCCAAATAGTTGTAGACGGTGAATTTCGAAATATCCAAGAACATGGCCACCCGTTCCATGGAACGTTTGACCGTGAATACGCCCTTATCGTCCAAATATTTAAGGAGCTTAAGCTTGTCTTCCTTCTGCATGAAAGGCACGGGCTTGCCGACCTTCTCGACGGCCTCCTCGAGCAAGCCCTCGATGACGTCGTTGATGTCGCCGGTAAACGTCTCGTCGACCTTCTTGGCCGTTCGGATGAACTCGTTAAGAACGTTCGCCGCCATCATGAAGTCGGTAATATTGTAGTTGATGCATACGGAGGAAATCGCTTTGCCTTGCTCGTCGTAAAAATAAAGCGAAGAAGATTTAAGCACCTTGCCGTCTTTGGAGGAGGTTAGATAATTAAGCAGATCGCCTTCCTCTTCCGGTTTGCGAATGACTTCCAGCCCCAGATTCGTGCTGGAGTCTCCCACCTTTCGCCCGGTGATATGTCCGTTCTCGATCCCCACGATAGAGTGCTCGGGCTTGCGCATGTCGTGCAGGACGACCTCGCAATTAGCCCCGAGAGCGGATGAAATCAGCCTGATCATCGGCTTCATCATTTCAAAAAACTCGTCTACATGCTTAATGATAATCATTAAATGATCTCCTTATGGGATTATTCCATTATCCGATCCTGCGGTTGGGTTCTATTGTTGGCAAAAGAGCGATGAATCGAACGTTATATTTACAAAATAATTTTAGGCAAGCAAAAAATAATTGTCAACCTGACTTGATCGATGTTGAAGCTCGCTCCTGCCTTCCACCCCTCTCCATTGACAGCGTTTCCACCTAAGTGACATACTTTTCAGTATCTTAGCGGTTTTGACCATTCGTTTCGAACGTCGATATTGGAGATGTGAGCATGGAGAAGTGGTTAGGCAAGTTCCGTCATATGAAGATAAGAAACAAGCTGTCTATCGTCATCGCGCTTATCGTCATCTTCGCCTTCGCCTTCATCCTGATCGCCCAACAGTACGCGTTCTCGGAGTACGATAAGCAGCTTCACTCCAAATCCTCGCAGGTGCTGAACCTAAGCTCGGCCGCGATCGAATCGCAGCTGAAGCAGATCGAGCAGTCGTCCTTCAACATCGTGGCGGACGTTCAGCTCCAGAACGTGCTTAGCCGGCTGCGCAGCAGCGCGTCGGATTACGACGATCTCGTCCTTCGCCAGGATCTGGTCGATCTTCTGATCGGCTACAGCGGAACGGAGCCTTACATGCGTTCCATTCAACTGATCGACTCGCGGGGAGCCGAGACGAATTCGGGCAATCCCGCCTCGATCGATTCCGGCAAACGCGCCCGGATCATGCAGCGGGCCGGGGATGCCGGGGGCGGCGTCGTCTGGTTCTACCCGGACGCGCAGGATTCCGCCCTTATCCTGGCGCGCGATATTCGCTCTTATTCGAATACCAAATTCGATCTCGATTACCTGGGAACGCTGATCATCCGGATCGATCTCGATTCCATCGTTCACAAGCTGGCCGTCGGGGACGGAGAGCTTTACATTCTATCCGGAACGGACGTGATCTATCCGCGCAAGCCTTCGCTCAACCCGACCGAGCTCTCGGGCAAGCTGACGAGCCGGACGGGCTATTTCACGCAGAAGATCAACGACGAAACGATGTTTATCTCGCATAACCGTTCGGCCTCGAGCGGATGGACTTATCTGAACCTGACTCCGTACAACCAGATTTTCGAGCGAATCCTTCTGATTAAGAAAATCGTGGTTTACGTATTCATAGGCATCTTCGCCATCGCGATTCTGTGGGGAATCCGGTTCGCCCGCAGCCTGACGCGTCCGATCGAAGAACTGATCGGACGGATGAAGCTCGCCGAGAAAGGGAATTTCGTCGAAGCGAATCTCTCGGCGACGGACGACGCCAACGTCACCATGGACGAGATCGGGCTGCTGCAGCGAACCTTCCGCCTGATGGTGGAGAGAATCAACATCCTGATCACCGAAAATTACTCGAACCAGCTGCTGATCAAGGAGACCCAGTTCAAGGCGCTCCAGGCTCAGATCAACCCGCATTTTCTATATAACACGCTTGAATCGATCAACTGGATCGCGAAGATGAACAAGCAGACCCAGATCTCGCAGATGGTCGAAGCGCTCGGCATGCTGCTGCGCAATTCCGTCAGCGTACGCGACCCGATCCTCACCCTGGCGGACGAGATCGAAATCGTGCAAAGCTACATTACGATCCAGAAATTCCGCTTCGAGGAGCGCCTGGCGTTCTCTCTCGAGATTCCGGAGCGCTACCGAAGCTTAAGCATTCCGAAGCTCACTCTTCAGCCGCTTGTCGAGAATGCGATACAATATGCTTTGGAGCCGTCTATCGGCGTATGCACGATTACGATCCGTTCCTATGAGACGGAGAGCGGCCTGAACCTGACCGTCGAGGACGACGGACCCGGCATGCCGGCCGATACGCTGGCCAAGCTGAGAAGCGGAGAGCTTCAAACGAACGGCAAGGGCATCGGCTTGCTCAACATCGACGACCGGATCAAACTGAGTTTCGGCGACAGCTATGGCGTGCAGGTCGAGAGCAGGCCCGGTCACGGCACGCGGGTCATCGTCCGAATACCGAAGGAACTGGAGGGATAAGGCATGTATAGAACGCTGCTCGTCGACGACGAGAGGATTATCCTGGACGGCATATCGAGCATGGTCGACTGGCCGCGGCATCGCACCGAGCTCATCGGCACCGCGCAGAACGGAATTGCCGCCTACGAACGTATCGTCCTTGAATCCCCGGACATCGTCATTACGGACATTCGCATGCCGGGCCTGGACGGGCTCGGGCTGGTCGCCAAGACGTACGCATCGCATCCGCATATTCGTTTTATTATCCTGTCCGGCTTCAGCGAATTCGAATACGCGAACAAAGCCATGCAGTACGGCGTGAAGCATTACCTGCTGAAGCCGACCAACGAGAACAAGATCGCCGCCGCGCTGGACGAGATCGTGGCCGAGCTGGACGCCGCTTCGGACCAGCAGGCTTTTATCGCGAACATGAAGCAGCGGTTCCAGAGGATGGTCCCTCACGTCAAGGATCAGGTGCTTAAGGAGTTCGTCACGAACAAAACGTACGGCGCGCAAGACCTGAACTACTACCGCAGCTTATTCGAATACGACTTCGACCGTCCGGTTCAGCTGCTGCTTTTCCAATTGGAGGGACCCGCGGAGTTCGAGTATCTGTTCGCTATCAAGAACATCGCGGAGGACATTCTCGAGTCCACGCTTCTCAGCACGACGATCGGCAATCACGTGCTTATCCTGATCGAAGAGCCGGGCGACGCCGAAGCGCTACAAGAGCAGCTCGCCGACATCCGGCTCACCTTCCTTCAATACTACAAGCACGACGTGACGATCGCCGTCAGCAGCCTGGGCGAGATGATCCGCGCCAGGGCGCTTTATCAGGAGACGCTGCAGTGCCTGAACTATCGTTTCTATCTTGGCGAGGGGGGCATCATCACCGCCAAAGACATTCTGGCGCCGTCTCCTCAGCCGCTGGACGATTACGAGTTCGACGAGGAGAGAATCCTGATCCCGGTCCGTTCCGGGCACCTGCAGGAAGCCGAAGAGGTTTTAAGCGAGCTATTTGCTCCTCTTAAGAGCGCGCAGCTCGACATCGGCATGGTCAAAACCTACGCGATCCAGCAGTTTATCTCCTTGATCCGGTTGGACGATCCCCAAAGGATCAACGAAAATTACAAGAAGCTTCCGCTCCTTCTGGAGATGAACACCCTGCAGGCGATGCAGGATTTTCTGTCGGCGACGGTCCGGGAGATCGCGGAGAGGTACTACGAGCAGAACGTCGTGAAGCATACGAGCATCGTCCGCAAGGTCATCGACATCATCGACGATCAGCTCGGCAATCCCGATCTGTCCCTCAACTTCGTGGCCGGCGAGATGCTCTACATGAACGCCGACTACCTCGGCAAGCTGTTCAAGAAGGAGACCGGGGAGAAATTCTCGAACTACGTCATGAAAGCCCGAATGAAGCTCGCGACCCAGCTCATCTCCGCGCAGCCCGACATCAAGATCTTCGAGCTGGCCGAACGTCTCGGCTTCGGGGACAACCCGCAATATTTCAGCCAAGTGTTCAAAAAACAGTTCGGCTGCACGCCGTCGGAGTATATGAAAGGAACCGAGAACTCTGCTTTTTGAACAATCATATCGGATTTTTGCCTTACCCTCTCCTGTCGAAATCATGATAATAGACAATGTAAGCAGTTACAAATAACGACGAAGCACATGCAAAACGGGGAGGAAAAAGAAATGAAGAAAGCGTTAACTACGCTGCTGGCGAGTTCCCTGGTTCTTGGTCTCGCTGCCTGCGGAAACAGCAATAACGGCAACAGCGGCTCCGATGCAAGCGCAAGCCCGTCGGCTTCCGGCACCAGCTCGGCAACCGCCTCCGCCTCTACGGGCAACGACGAACCGGTTACTCTGCGCGTCGCTTGGTGGGGCGGCCAATCCCGTCACGATTATACGCTTAAAGTTATCGAATTGTACGAGTCCCTGCATCCGAACGTCACCATCGAGCCGGAATACGCCAGCTTCGACGACTACTGGAAGAAGCTCGCTCCGCAAGCGGCGGCGAAGAACCTTCCCGACGTCATTCAGATGGATATCTCTTACCTGAATCAATACGCGACCCAAGGCCAGATCGCCGACCTGACTTCGTACATCGACAGCAAGGCGATCGACACGACGAACATCAGCGAAACGGCGATCGCGGGCGGCAAGGTGAACGACAAGCTGTACGCGTTCAACCTCGGCAACAACGCGCTCCTCGCCATGGTCGACAAAGCGATGGTAGAGAAAGCCGGCGCGACGATGCCGACTCAAGAATGGACTTGGGACGACTTCACCGCTCTCGGCGACAAGCTGAAGTCCCAAGGCAAGCTGCTGGCCGGCGACCTTCGCCACGACGTCTTCTTCCCGTTCTACCTGAGAAGCCAAGGCCAGCACATGTACGCGGCCGACGGCAAGGGCCTCGGCTATACCGACGACAAGTACTTCGTCGATTTCTACAACATGTACAACAACTGGTACCAAAGCGGCTACCTGCTCTCCCTCGACAAGCTGGCTCAGAAGAAGGGAACGCCGGAAGACGGCGAGCTCGAGCTCGGCAACGCGGTCAGCACGTGGAACTGGTCGAACCAATATATCCTGTCCTCCCAAGTCGCCAACCGTCCGCTCGAAATCCTGCCGGTACCGGGCTGGAACCAGAACGGCGCGCTGTTCCTCAAGCCTTCCATGTTCTTCTCGATCGCGGAGAACTCCAAGGTCAAGGAAGAAGCGGCCAAGTTCATCGACTTCTGGGTGAACAACGTCGACGCGAACAAGATCATCATGGGCGAACGCGGCGTGCCGGTATCCTCCGCCGTCAAGGACGCTCTGAAGGACTCCCTGTCGCCTGAGCAAACGAAGGTGTTCGAGTACGTCGCATGGGCGGAAGAGAACAGCACGCAGATGGATCCTCCGAACCCTGCCGGCGCGACGGAAGTCGACAAGCTGCTGAAGGAAACGGCCGAGCAGATCATGTACAAGAAGATCTCCGTCGAAGACGCGGCCAAGAAGTTCCGCGAGCAAGCGACCAAGATCCTGAGCAAGTAAGCTTTAAACTAACGCGAATATTCGAGTCAACCAAGCCGTCCCGCGCCTCGATCGTCAGATCGATGCTCGCGGGGCGGCTTTTCGTTGCGCGGGCGCCGCTCCATCCCGATTCGACCGCTCTCGCCGCGTCGCTCGCCCATGCAGTCTCGCAATTCCGGCTCCCCTCCGATAACCGATCCCTATCCGCCCGCGTTACTACTCCTTTCGATATCAGGTGCTCCTTTTCCCCCGAACCGCGTTTCGCTTCCCCTTAAAAATCCGCGTCAACCCGCACCCTCAAGTCGGCTAATTGAACAAAAACCACGGTTTTTTGCCTTCAGAAGGTTCGCTTGAAATTGCATAATTAAAGCATAAAGAAAACGCGTTCATACAAGGGAGTTGAAGTCATGAAGCAGAAGCTTCGCCACAATGACCATATTGTCGGTTATATTTTCTCCGCCCCGTTTATTTTGGGCTTCCTGGTCTTTATCTTGTTCCCTATGGCCTCCTCCCTCTACTACTCGTTCACGGACTATAACATGCTGACCAAACCGAACTTTATCGGCTTCGACAACTTCACGCGCATGTTCACGGATGACGACAAGTACTGGAAATCCGTTCGGGTTACCTTCACTTACGTATTCGCCAGCGTGCCTCTGCGCCTCGCGTTCGCCCTCGGGGTCGCGATGCTGCTCAACCGCTCGATCAAGGGCGTCGGCTTCTACCGTTCCGCTTACTACCTGCCGTCGCTCATCGGCGGAAGCGTCGCGGTCTCGATTCTCTGGACCCAAGTGTTCGGCGACCAAGGCATCATCAACTCGGCGCTCGGCCTGATCGGCATCGAGTCCACGAAGTCCTGGATCGGAACGCCGGAGACGGCCATCTGGACGCTCATCGCTTTGGCGGTATGGCAGTTCGGTTCCTCGATGCTGATCTTCCTCGCGGGCCTGAAGAACATCCCTAAGGAGATGTACGAGGCGTCCGGCGTCGACGGCGCGGGCAAGGTACGCCAGTTCTTCAAAATCACGATCCCGATGCTCAGCCCGATCATCCTGTTCAACCTGATCAACCAGACGATCTCCTCGTTCATGACGTTCACGCCGGCCTACATCATCTCCCGCGGCGAAGGCGGTCCGCTGGATTCGACGCTGCTCTACTCGCTGAACCTGTACAAGCGCGCGTTCGAATACTACGAGATGGGCTACGCGTCCGCGATGGCATGGGTCATGCTGATCGTGATCGGCATCATGACCTTGATCCTGTTCCAAACCTCGAAGTACTGGGTCCATTACGAGAACAAAGGAGGCCACTAAAATGGCGATTCAGAGACGCTGGAGCAACCTCGTTTACCATATCCTCATCGGCGGTATCGCTCTCGTGATGCTGTACCCACTCATCTGGCTGTTCGTCAGCTCCTTCAAGCCCAGCCAGGAAGTGTTCACTACCGCCAATAGCCTCATCCCGAGCCGCATCGCTTGGGAGAACTATAAGACGGGTTGGGCGGGCTTCGCCGGCAACACGTTCGCGAATTTCTTCAAGAACTCGTTCATCATCGCGATCCTCTCCACGATCGGAGCGGTCGCCAGCTCCGGCCTCGTCGCTTACGCGTTCACCCGGATCAGCTTCTTCGGCCGCGCGTTCTGGTTCGGCGCCATGATGATGACGATGATGCTGCCGCGCGACGTCACGATCATCCCGCAATACATCATGTTCTCCGACTTCGGCTGGCTGTCTTCGTTCAAGCCGATCATCGTTCCGCAGTTCTTCGGCGTACCGTTCTTCATCTTCCTGATCATGCAGTTCATCCGCACCGTTCCGCTCGACCTGGACGAGGCGGCGAAGATCGACGGCTGCTCCAAGTACGGCATTTTCTTCAAGGTCATCCTGCCTCTGTGCGTACCGGCTCTCGTGACCGCGGCGATCTTCTCCTTCTACTGGACTTGGGAAGACTTCTACCACCCGCTTCTGTACTTAAACAAGCCGGACCTGTACCCGGTATCGCTGGCGCTGAAGCTGTTCCTCGACGGCGAATCCCTGAACAACTGGGGCGGCATGTTCGCGATGTCCATCCTGAGCTTGCTTCCGGTGTTCATCATCTTCTTCCTCTTCCAACGTTATATCGTGGAAGGCATCGCGACTAGCGGGTTGAAATAACGCTTATGGAAAACAGGGACCAAATCAACAATCTAGACATTCCGGAAGGGGCAGACGATATGCCGGCATTGGTTTTTGACGAGAATGAGATTAAGAAAGTCATCGATAGAGTCGTGGATCGCACGTTCCGCATGGACTTCAGCTGGGACTGGCCGGGCGGCGTCGCGTTCTACGGGGTTTGCGAGGCTTATGCGGCGACGGGCAAGATCGAGTATTTGGAAAAGGTAAAAGCGTGGGTAGACGAGAATATGGAGGACGGCTTGCCTAAGCTGTCGGTTAACGGGGTTTCGATCGGTCACTCCTTGCTCACTCTGTACGAAGTCTACAAGGAAGAAAAATATATGGACACGGCCAAGGAGATGGCCGAGTACCTGACTCACGAAGCGGTTCGCTTCGGCGACGGCATCTTCCAGCACACGGTCAACTCCGAGACGTACAACTTCCCGGAGCAAGCGTGGGTCGATACGATGTTCATGGCGGGCTACTTCCTGCTTCGCATCGGCACGCTGCTCGGACGGAAGGATTACTTTGAAGACGGCTTGCGCCAGTACCACGGCCACGAGAACGTGCTGCAGGATCCGGTGAACAACCTGTATTACCACGGTTGGGACAACATCGCCGGCAACCACATGTCCGGCGTCCACTGGTGCCGCGGCAACTCTTGGGCCGCGCTGACCATGACCCGCGCGCTCGACCTCGTTCCGGTCGACCTGCCGAACTTCATGATCATCGAGTGCTCGCTGCGCGACCAGCTCAGCTCGATCGTCCGCCTGCAGGATCCGGAGTCCGGCCTGTGGCACACGATCCTGAACGATCCTTCTTCGCCGCTCGAGACGTCCGGCTCCGCCGGCATCGCCACCGCTGTCCTCGCGAAGGGCCGCCTGTACAACAAGTACTCGCAGAAGGCGATCGACGGCATCCTCGCGCGCATCACCGAGGACGGCACCGTCACCGGCGTCTCCGCCGGCACGGCCGTCATGCAGAACGCCGACGGCTACCGCGGCGTCCCGGACAAGCGCATCCAGGGCTGGGGCCAAGGCCTGACCTTGACCTTCCTGGCGGAGATTCTTAATTCGAAGAAGAATCCTTATTGATCGATATTCAAGTCCCCCCTCTAGAAGCCAGTGGGGGACTTGACTTGTTTGTTAGTTGTTTGATCATAGGCGCATTCAAACTGCCTTCTTCTCACATTCGCCAGTCCCCTGCGCTCATGTAGGCAGTCTGGTTACCTTCTTCCGCCAAGCGACACTCTTCCATGCTGATGTGCGCATTCAAACTACCTTTTTCTCACATCCGGCAGTCCC
>NZ_JACJVQ010000013.1 GCF_014212135.1 Cohnella thailandensis | reverse complement strand
GTTTGAGCATCTGGGCGAGAAGCTGCAGCTTCCGGCTTGGTACGAGAAGCACCGCCAGCTGATCGAAGACAACCTGATTCCGATCGAAGTCCGCGTGCTGAAGGAGGATCGATAAGCATGAGCATGAAGCATCTTTTCGAGCCGGCCAAGACGCCGAATGCCCCGACGCTGGTGCTGTTCCACGGCACGGGAGGGACGGAGAGAGATCTCCTCCCTCTTGCGGGGAGGATCGATCCGAACGCCGCCGTCTTGTCGGTAAGAGGAAATGTTCTGGAACGGCATGCCGAGGTTTTTCCGGCGCCTGGCGGAAGGCGTGTTCGACGAGGAGGACCTCAAGTTCCGCACGAAGGAGACGTACGATTTCCTAAGCGAAGCGGCGAAGGAATACAACCTGGATCGGAATAACTTTATCGCGATCGGCTACTCCAACGGCGCGAACATCGCGGGAAGCCTACTGTTCCACTACCCGGACGCGTTCCGCAAGGCGATCCTGCATCACCCGATGGTGCCGATGCGCGGGCTGGAGCTGCCGGAATTAAGCGGAGTGTCGGTCTTCATCGGAGCCGGAACGAACGATCCGATCTGCGCGCCGCAGGAGAAGGAGGAGCTCAGTCAGCTATTGACAGGAGTCGGGGCGAGCGTCGAGGTTCATTGGGAGCGCTATGGGCATCAATTGACGGGCTAGGAGGTTCAAGCTGCGGAGGATTGCTATATCGGGCGGGATTCGGGGTCTAAATCAAAAAGGCAGATAGGAAAATCGCTTGTCGATCGATTCCTTCTGCCTTTATCGTTTTTTAAACGGGATCATCAGGAGGCGCACCGGCTTCGAGGAATAAAAGCCAAGGCCCAAGCGTCCGCTCAACGCCAGCAGGAATGGTTTCCTCTCCAGGTAGCCTAGGGGCTTGGAGGAGGAGTCGCACACGATAAAGAATTCGACATCCGGGTAACCGTTGATCGTTCGCAGAGCCTCGCGGCAGGACATCTTGGCCGGCAGGTGCGGCACGAATCGGGTAGACGAAGAAGTGTCGGCGAATTCTCCCAAGGCGTTAAAGGACATCTCGTTCTCCTCTCGCTTCGCTAAAATGAAGGGGGCCGCTTTGAGCTTAGCAGAGGAACGTAAACGAGGATCCTAAACTGCGTTAATGGAGTGTAAACCAGTCCTCATTCGGAGGCAGCGGCATCATTAGACCATCTCATCGCTTCGAACAGTTTAAAAAGCAAGCTCATCGCGATAGCGACGACGGTGGCGAGCGCCATACCGGACAACGAGAAATCGCCTGCGGTAATCTTGGCGCCGGATAAGCCGGTAGCCAGAACGACGGTGGTGAGGAATAGATTCGTCGGACGGCTGTAGTCCACTCCGGCTTCGACCAGCATCCGGAAGCCGGAAGCCGCGATCACCCCGAACAGCAGCAGGGAGACCCCGCCCATGACGGCGACGGGGATGTTGGCGATCAAGGCGGACACCTTGCCCAGGAAGGACAGAAGAATGGCGATAACGGCAGCTCCACCGATGACGAAAGTAGAGTACACCTTCGTAATGGCGAGGACTCCGATGTTCTCGCCGTAGGTCGTGTTGGGCGTGGAGCCGACGAAGCCTGACAGGATCGTGGATAGCCCGTTGCCGAGCATGGAGCGGTGCAAGCCGGGGTCCTTGGACAAGTCCTTGCCGACGATATTGCCGGTAACGACGAGATGACCGATGTGTTCGACGATAACGACGAGCGCCGCGGGAAGAATCGTCAGAACGGCGCTCCATTCGAGGATCGGAAACGCGAATTGCGGCGATGCGAACCACGAGCTGTCCCGGACGGCGGAGAAGTCGGCGACTCCGATGGCGGCGGCCAAGGCGTAACCGACGACGATTCCGATCAGGATGGGAATGATGCCGAGGAAGCCGCGGAACAGCACGGAACCGAGAACGGTAACGAGCAAGGTGACGGTCGAGAGCAGGATGGAATCGGCATCCGGCTTCCAATCGGCCGCGCCGCCCGACGTCCATCCGGCCATTCCGGCCGCCGTAGGAATGAGCTCGAGCCCGATGATGGAGACGATCGCTCCCATCGCCGCGGGAGGGAAGACGATATAGATCCAGCGGGTTCCGGCCGCTTGAACGAGGAGGGCGACCGCCGTGAAGACGATGCCCGCCGCGATGAAGCCGCCGAGCGCGGCGGCATAGCCGTCCCCGATGTCCGAATGGGCGCCGATGACCGCCCCCGCGGGAGCGATAAAGGCGAAGCTGGAGCCTAGGTAGGCGGGAATGCCTCCGCGGCAGATCGCGATATACAACAGGGTTCCGATCCCGTTCATCAAGAGGCAGATCGAGGGATCGACGCCAAGATAGTTAGGGACGAGCACCGTAGAACCGAACATCGCGAACAAATGCTGCAGGCTGAGCATAAAGCTCTGTCCGAGAGGCGGGACCTCGCGGATTCCGATTTCTTTTTTCATAGGCGCATTCGGCCTCCCGGGATGTCGGTGTCTTCGGATTAGAAGTCTTGACAAAGATTGGGGGCGCGTATACAATGCAACCTAAATCCAATAAATACGATATATCGTTTATTATCGTTAGCAAGGGAGAGTTCACGCATGAATACGATCGAAGCGATTAAGACTCGCCGCAACATTAAACAATTCAAGGCGGACCCGATCGATAGAGACAAGGTGATCTCGTGGCTGGAGGCGGCAACCTTCTCTCCGAACCACCGGATGACCGAGCCTTGGAAGGTCGCGTTCGTCGGCCCGGAGACGAGAGCCAAGCTGAACCATAAAACGGACTTCGGAGGCGCTCCGCTCGTCCTGCTGCTCACCTCCAAAGGCTCGGCGATGCCGATCGAGAAGGAAGAGAACGCGTACGCGGTCGCCTGCTTCGCGCAGAGCTTCATGCTGGCCGCCGCCAGCGAAGGAGCCGGAACGTTCTGGTCGTCCCTCGCCGCCGCGCCCAAGATGAGAGAGATCCTCGAAGTTCCGGACGAAGACGTCGTGATCGGGATTTTCGGGGTCGGCTATCCTCAGGAAGTCCCGGAAGCCAAGGAACGGATCTCCATCGCGGAGAAGATCGTCGAACTTCCGTAAACAGCCCGGCATTTTCATCTTTTACGCGACATTTCGCCAGAATCCGCCGGATCCTGTCAGCCCCATTCCTCTTAAGGATCGCTAAAATCGCGACCTTATGCTAGGATTGGGGTTGTAGTTTGTTTTCCGCCTTTTTCCCGCCATTTTTCCCGCCAATTCAGAGAGACGAGGTCGCAGCAGGATGTCAGTGTCGTCCATCACGCAAAATATTTATACGGTTATTACGCTTATAAATATGATCTTGGCCATAAGCGTTATCTTCATCGAACGCCGCAACGTCGGGGTGACTTGGGCATGGCTCATGGTCTTCCTGTTCTTCCCCGTAGGGGGATTCATCATTTATTTGATTTTCGGGCAGAACCTGAGCCGGCTGAAAATCTATAAAGACAAGAAGTGGAGCCGCAAGCTCCATCAGCAGATGACGGATCATCAGAAGAAGGAGTTCCGGCAGCACCGGATCGAATACAACGACCCTTCGATGTCCTCCTACGAGGACCTGATCTACATGAACCTGTCTAGCGCGAAGGCGCTCTTCACGCAGGACAACTCCGTGCAGGTGTTCAAGGACGGCAACGAGAAGTTTTATTCCTTGTACGAGGACATTCGGACCGCCAAAACCCACGTTCATTTGATGTATTACATTATCAACGACGACAGCACCGGCCGCAGGCTTCTGGAGCTGCTGCGAGAGAAAGCGGAGCAGGGAGTCGAAGTGCGGTTCCTCTACGACCCGATCGGCAGCCATCGCTTGTCCACCCGGGTGTTTCAGCCTCTCATTCGGGCGGGCGGGCAGGTGGCGGCGTTTTTCCCTTCCAAGGTGCCTTACCTGAACTTCCGTGTGAACTACCGCAATCATCGCAAGCTGGCGATCATCGACGGGGAGATCGGCTACATCGGCGGAATCAACGTAGGGGACGAGTACCTCGGGCTGGTGCCCAAATTCGGCTATTGGCGGGACACGCACCTGAGAATGACGGGCAGCGCCGTTCGGATGATGCAGGGGCATTTTATCCGCGATTGGAATACGGCGTCCAAGCGTCAGCTGGTCGAGACGGAATTTTTCCTTCCTCCCGTCAGGGACGAAGAGAAAGGCGGCATCGGGGTGCAGATCGTGGCCAGCGGGCCGGACCAAAGCTACGAACACATCCGCAACGCTTATATCAAGATGATCCACAGAGCCCGGGAAAGCGTCTGGATTCAAACTCCCTACTTCGTGCCCGACGAGAGCCTGATCAACGCGATTCAGACCGCGGCCCTGTCCGGCGTCAATGTGAAAATGATCATCCCCGCGATAGCCGATCATCAGATGGTGTATTGGGCGACTCATTCGTACGTGGGCGATCTGCTGCCGCTCGGCGTGGAGTGTTACTTGTACGAGAACGGATTCCTTCATGCCAAGACGCTGATCATCGACGGGAAGGTCGCATCGGTCGGAACGGCCAACTTCGATATCCGCAGCTTTAAGCTGAACTTCGAGATCAATGCCTTCCTCTACGACAGGGAGATCGTTAAGCAGCTGGAGCAAAATTACTTAAGGGACATCGAGCATTCCCGCCTGTGGACCTATGAGGAGTATCTGAAGCGCCCATGGATGCACAGGCTGCGCGAATCGGTCACCCGGCTGTTGTCTCCGATTCTATAAGCGATAAAGATAAGGAGCTGTCCCTGCGCGGGAGCAGCTCCTTTATTAGGTTAAACGGTAATTCGCGAACGGTTCGCCGAGCTTGTAGGGTCGGCTAGCCTCGTCCAACTGGGCTAGCTGGGAGGAGCTCAGGTCGAGCCCGACGGCAGCGGCGTTCTCTCTCAGCTGCGCCGCCGAGGTCGCGCCGACGATTACCGTGGCGACGGCCGGCCGGCGAATGAGCCAGCGGATCGACAGCACGCCCGGAGCGACGCCTGCCTCCCCGGCAAGCTGCCGGACCCGGCGTCCGAGCTCGAGGCGCCCATCGTCGAAGAAACGGGAGAAGTTCGGATCGGTTGCCGCTCTCGAGCCCGCGGGCGCCCGGTCGGAGCCGTATTTGCCCGTCAAGATGCCTCCCGCAAGAGGAAAATACGGAATGATGCCGACTCCTTGATCGAGCGACATCGGAACCAGTTCCCGCTCGGGAGTCCGATCGGCGAGCGAATAGCTGACCTGGGTGGAGACGAAGCGGTTCAGTCCGAGCCGTTCGCTGATCCCGATCGCTTTCATCAGCTCCCATGCGGCATAGTTGGAAGCGCCGATGTACCGAACCTTGCCGGCTCTCACCATGTCGTCCAACGCCCGAAGCGTCTCCTCCAGAGGCGTGTCCGGGTCGAAGGTATGGATCTGATAAAGATCCACGTAATCCGTCCTCAGCCGTCTCAGGCTCTCGTCCAGCTGACGCTGCAAGTGGAACCGGGAGGAGCCTCGGTCGTTAGGTCCGGGGCCAAAGACGAGTCCGGCCTTGGTGGCCAAGACGACTTCATTCCTTCTGCCCTCGAGCGCTTCCCCGATAATCGTCTCGGACGCAGTACCCGCGTAAATGTTGGCGGTGTCGATAAAGTTGATTCCCAGATCGATCGCTTCGCGAACGATCCGGATCGACTCCTCCCGATCGGCGCGCTTGCCGAACGAATTCGTGCCGAGTCCAAGCTCGGATACTTTGAGGCCGCTGCAGCCCAGCTTCCGGTAATTCATAGGTTATCGCCTGCTTTCGGTTTCCTTTTCTACCCACTATACCATAACAAAAAGGCGGAGCAGGAGAGGTTCTCCCGTTCCGCCTCGTTGCGTATTTTCTTATCAGTGCGGCTTGCCTGCTCGTTCGCTCAGCAATTGCTTGATGATCTGCTGCTTGCGTTTGGAGACGGGCAGCTTCTTGGAGCCGGCGGAGCGGTCTCCGAAGATCAGGCAATCCTCCGCGATGTCCGAGATCTTATCGACGTTCACGTAGCAATCCGACGTCAACCGGAAGAAGGTATCGTCGCGCAAGAGGCCGTTTCGCTGTTCCGGGGACATTCTCTTTTTGATGTTGTAATTGCGCCCGTGAAAGCTGATAAGACCGTGCGTTCCTACTTTGAAGTAAAGCGAATCCTTTTGCGGCTCGAAAGTGTCGTAAAGATTCGAGGCTACGTCCATCTTTCCAAATCCCCCTTCAGAAAGGTTGCTTGGTAGCGCTTACAGTATAACATATTATGGGGCGCCGGCAATCCCTTTTTGTAAGAAAAATTTAACGAATTTTTAACATGGGCTGCTTAGGCGATCGAATGATTTTATAGGCAGTTCAGGATTAAATTGACAAGTCCGTCGGGGAGCGGGTATGTTAGATTTATGTTTGCCGAATAGCGCGGAGCATCTCATAACAACCGAATGGAATGTTAGCGTCCAAACCAAATGAATGCGCTTACAACTATTCTTGCAAAACTATGCTTGCAAGGAGGAACGAGAGCTTGATGGAGGCACTGGATTCAAGCATTATCCGCGCTCAAGGCCTGGTTCGTACCTTCGGGCGAGGGAGCGGCTCCGTTACCGTGCTGAAGGGCGTCGATCTGGAGATCTCGGCAGGGCGTCTGATCGCCCTTAAAGGGCGTTCCGGCTCGGGCAAGACGACGCTCATCAACCTGCTGGGGGCGCTGGATCGGCCGACGGAAGGGAAGCTGGAGTTCGACGGAAGCGATCTGACGAGCTTGACGGACCGGGAGCGGGACCGGATTCGCCGCACGAAGATGGGGCTGATCTTCCAATCCTTCGCCTTGTTTCCTCTAATGTCGGCTTACGAGAACGTCGAATTCGTTCTGCGGGTCGGCGACTATCCGGCCAAGGAACGCAAGGAAGCGGCGGTCTTCGCGCTCGAGCAGGTGGGGCTGAAGGCCCGCATGCATCACCGTCCCTTCGAGCTATCGGGCGGTGAGCAGCAGCGGACGGCGATCGCGCGCGCCATCGCCCACAAGCCGAAGCTGCTGCTGGCGGATGAGCCGACGGCGGAGCTGGACAGCAAGACCGGCCTGCATATCATTAAGCTGTTTCGCGATCTGGTCACGATGCACGGAATTTCGGTCGTGCTGACGACGCACGATCCGGCCATCATGGAGATCGTCGATCAAGTCTACGAATTGGAGGATGGACAAATTGCCGCTTCTAAATAGAAGAATCGCTTGCTCGGCTTTATCCCTCGTTCTGGCCGCTGCGGTCTCCGGCTGCTCGCTGCTTCCCCAGGAGGAGGAGGCGCTCGCTCCGCCCCTCGTGAAGCCCGCGAAGGAGAGCTACCAGACGGTAAACGCCGAGAAGGGCGATATCGTGGTGTCGATCAACGGTTCGGCGTATTTCGAGTCCGTCCATACGGAGGTCGCCCAGTTCACCGGCACGGGAGGCCGCGTGCAGGAGCTGCTCGTCAGCTCCGGACAGGAAGTGAAGAAGGGGGACGTGCTCGTTCAGCTGGTGATGGACGATCTGGACCTTCAATTGAAGGAGCAGGAGCTCGCCTTGGAGAAGGCCAAGTACAACCTGAAGCAGGTGCGGACCAATCCGTCGACCGAACCCGAGGTACTGCAGATGGCCATTCTTCAGACCCAGATCGAGCAGCTCAAATACGATCGCCTTAAAGACAAGTACGACAACAAGCAGCTGGTCTCGGCCATCGACGGCGTCGTTACCTTCGTCGAAGACCTGAAGCCGGGAGATTACGTGGATACGTATCAGACGCTGGTCATCGTGGCGGACCCGACGCAGCTTCGGCTGACGCTTGGCGTGGACAGCTCCGATAACATCAAGGACGTAAGCGTCGGATTTCCCGCGGAAGTGAGGGTAAGCCGCGACGGCCAATCGTCCGCTTTTACGGGCAAGGTGGTCCAGACGCCTTCCTCCGCTCCGCAGACGCTGAATAAGGATCTGGCCGAGAAATACGCGCGCACGCTCTATATCCAGCCCGACAAGCTTCCCGAGAACGTCGAGATCGGGATGATGGCGGACGTCACCATCGTCACCAAGCAGAAGGAGGACGTCGTCAAGATTCCGAGAAGCGGCCTCCGCAACTCGCTCGGACGGACCTTCGTGCGAACGCTCGTGGACGGCACGAAGCTGCGCGAGGTCGACGTCGAAGTCGGCCTGACCTCCTCGACCCAGATCGAAATCCTTAATGGCTTGAAGGAAGGCGACGTGGTCGTTCTTCAATAGCTAGGTCGTCATCCTATTAACGGGAGGCTATGTCCGTGGCCTTGTTCGTCATGATTTTGCGCAAAATGGTCAAAAACAAGTGGCTCGTCCTCAGTCTGTTCCTGGGGATGGTCATCAGCGTGGCGCTCATCAGCACGATGCCCATCTATTCCGAGGCGATTCTCTCCCGCATGCTGGTGAAGGATCTCGAGACGATGCAGCAGGAGAAGAACGTCTATCCCGCCTCCCTCTACGCCAAAGCCACCTTCTCCAACGAGGAGCCCGACAAGCGCCGAATGATCGCGGAGAGCCTGGATTCCTACATGCTCGGCGAAGGAGCGGCGGCCTCGACGCTGCCGGTCCTGGAGACGGTCGTCCACCGGAACACCAAATCGTTCGATTCCGTTCCCGAGACGGGGAGCGATTCGGACCGGAAGAAGGTCCGCTCGTTCCGGCTCTCGTCCATGTCCGGTCTGGAGGAGCATATCAAGCTGACCGACGGCCGAATGCCCGCTGCCGAACCGGTCGACGGCGTCTACGAGGTGCTCGTTACCGATGTCGGGCTCAATAATTTAAGAACCGTGCTCGACTCCGTATTCATCAGCGAAGGGGAAAAGGTATCGGGGGTTCTTCGTTTCAAGCCGGTAGGAGTGTTCGAGAAGCTTCGCGACGACGACCCTTATTTTTACGACCCCGGACTATCCGGCCTGGGCAATACGCTGCTGATCGACGAGGATCTGTTCGCGAAGGATTTCCTCGAAGGCAACAAAGTGACGATCACCAACAGCATCTGGTATACCGTGCTCGATTATTCGAAGATGGAGCTGAGCCAAGTGGACAGCTTCGTCCAAGCGAGCAAGGACATGGAGAACAAGGTCAAATCCTACGTCGGGTCGTTCCAGACCGAATTCAAGGCGCCCGCCATCGGCACGATCGAGAGCTACGAGCAGAGGGCCGACAAGCTTCGGACGCTGATGTGGTCGCTTTACGTTCCCGTTCTGATCATGCTCGGATTCTACATGTTCATGGTCGCGAACCTGATCGCCGGCAGGCAGAAGAACGAGATCGCGGTGCTGCGCAGCCGGGGAGCCGCCAGATGGCAGATCGTCGCCTCCTTCGCGGTCGAAGGCGTGATCCTGAGCCTTGCGGCGCTGGCGGCGGGACCGGCGATCGGGCTCTTCTTCACGAAGATGCTCGGCGCGTCGAGCGGCTTCCTGTCCTTCGTGTCCCGCGCGGCTCTTCCGGTCAAGATCACGCGCGAAGCCTATCTCTACGGAGCCGCTGCGGCGGCGGTATCGTTCGTTCTGCTTCTGATCCCGGTGCTGCTGGCCACCCGTGTCAGCATCGTCGGCCACAAGCAGCAGCTTGCGAGGCAAGCGAAGACGCCGCTCTGGCACAAGCTGTTCCTCGATGTCCTCTTCGTCGCGGTCGCCGTCTACGGACTGTTCAGCTTCCGCGAGAGACTGGACAATCTGCAGAGCCTGGGGCTCAACCAGACGGACCTGAATCTCGATCCGCTGCAATTCGTCGTCCCGGCGCTATTTATCGTGGGCTCGGGCCTATTGCTGCTAAGGCTCTATCCCTATCTTCTAAGCTTAATCTATTGGCTCGGCCGACGATGGTGGAAGCCATCCATGTACGCCACCTTGATCCAAGTCAGCCGCTCTAGCAGCCAATATCAATTCCTGATGGTCTTTCTCATCCTGACGATCGCGACCGGGGTGTTCAGCGCCAGCGCGGCAAGGACGATCAACGGCAACACGGAAGACCGAATCCGCTACGGAAGCGGCGCGGATATCGTGCTCGCCTCCTCCTGGCCGAACGACGCTCCTCCGCCGGCGTCCTCCATGGGCGGGCCGCCCGGCGGTTCGGAGACGGCAAGCTTCGGCGCGTCGGGGAAAATCAACTATCTGGAACCGGCGTTCGAGCCCTATGCGAACTTGCCCGGAGTCGAGCATGCGGCCAAAGTATTCACGAAGAAGGACGCTTTCTTCTCGTTCGGAGACCAATCGGCCAGCGTGACCCTGATGGGGATCGACACGGACGAGTTCGGCATGACGACCTGGTTCCGCGACAGCCTGCTCAGCTATCCGCTGAACGATTATTTGAACCTGATCGCTCCGGACTCGAAGGCGGTTCTGATCTCCCGCACCCTTGCGGAACAGAAAAACGTCAAGGTGGGGGATACGATCTGGGTCGGCTGGACGGATGTCGGTTCGACTTCTTTCGTGGTCTACGGAATCGTCGATTATTTTCCGACGTTCAATCCTCTTCCTCCGGCGGGCTCCGTGGACGCCGGAAACGAGGAGACGAAAGCGAACGCTCCGATGCTGATCGTCGGTCATCTGCCCCGGATTCAATTCCAGCTGTCGCTGGAGCCCTACGACGTGTGGCTCAAGATGAAGCCTGGCTTTTCCTCTGAGGAGCTTTACCAAGCCATCTCCGATCAATCGCTTCCCGTCACGAAGGTCGTGAACGCGACGATCGATTGGAACAAGGCGAAGAACGACCCGTTCCTCATGGCGATCAACGGCATTCTGACGCTCGGGTTCCTGATCTCGATCGCGGTCAGCTTCTGCGGGTTCCTGCTTTATTGGGTTCTGTCGCTGAGAGGAAGGACGCTTCAGAACGGGGTCATGCGCGCGATCGGGCTGTCCGTCCGCCAGATGATCGGCATGCTGGTCGCCGAGCAGGTTCTGACTTCGGGGATCGCCGTCCTCATCGGGGTTCTTGTCGGCAATCTGTCCAGCCTGCTGTACGTGCCGAACTTCCAGGTCGCCTTCAATCCGAGCACGATGGTTCCCCCTTTCGCGGTGATTTTCGAGACGTTGGACTTCGCGAGGCTTTATTCGGTCGTGGCGATCATGCTGATTATCGGCTTGATCATCCTAGGTGCCATGGTGTCCCGTACGAGAATCCATCAAGCGCTTAAGCTAGGGGAGGATTGAACGAATGATTCATTGCGACGGACTGGTCAAAATCTACAAGGCCAACGATCTCGAGGTGTTCGCGCTTCAGGGGCTTGACCTTCACGTGGAGAGCGGCGAGCTGATGGCGATCATCGGGAACAGCGGAAGCGGCAAATCCACGCTGCTCAACATGCTGGGGGGACTCGACCGCCCGACGGCGGGCGTGCTGACCGTGGACGGCAAGGATATGCTGAAGATGACCGAGAGGGAGCTCGTGCGCTACAAGCGCCGAAGCGTCGGGTTCGTCTGGCAGAACAACGCGCGTAACCTGATTCCGTACCTGACCGCGCTGGAGAACGTGGAGCTGCCCATTCTGCTGTCCGGGCGCCGCAAGCGCATGCGCGCGTTGGAGCTGCTCGAGGCGGTAGGCCTTCTCCATCGGGCGAACAACAAGCTGCACCAGCTCTCCGGAGGCGAGCAGCAGCGGGTGGCCATCGCGATCGCGCTCGCCAACCAGCCGAGGCTGCTGCTGGCCGACGAGCCGACGGGCTCCGTCGATTCGAGGATGGCGGACCAGATTCTCGACCTGTTCCGGGAGCTGAACCGCACGCTCGGCATCACGATCGTCATCGTCACGCACGATCCGCTGCTCGCGAAGAAGGTGGATCGCGTCGTGGCGATCCGCGACGGCAAGATCTCCTCCGAGATGCTGCGCCGCAAGTCGTATGCGGAAGAGCTGGCGGAGCTGGAGAGAGGCATCGAACAAGAGGAAGATTCCCACGTCGAATATGCTATACTGGATAAAGCCGGAAGGCTTCAAGTGCCGACGGGCTATCTCGAATCAATCGGGATCAAGAACAGCAATAAAGTGAAGGTGGAGCTCGAGGACGGAAGGATCGTTCTGACCCCGCCCGACGAAGCATCCTAAGCACGGGGGCGATTGAACATGGACTCATCTAAGTATCCGATCGGCAAGTTCGAACATGAAGGCGCCATTAGCGCGGATCTGAGGCGGCAATGGATCGGCGACATCGAGAGACTGCCGGCGGAGCTGCGCGCGGCCGTCGCGGGTCTGACCGACGAGCAGCTCGACACTTCGTACCGGGACGGCGGATGGACGCTGCGCCAGGTCGTTCACCACGTGGCCGATTCCCACTCGAACAGCCTGACCCGGTTCAAGCTGGCTTTGACCGAACCGAACCCGACCATCAAGCCGTACGAGGAAGCGGATTGGGCCGAGCTCGCGGACGGCAAGTCGCTGCCGGTCGAGGTGTCGCTCGTCTGGCTGGAAGCGATGCATACCCGCTGGGTCGCGCTGCTGAACTCGATGACCGATGCGGACTTCGCCCGCACGTTCTATCATCCGGGAAGCAAAGAGACCGTGCCTTTGGAGCGGGCAACAGGAATGTACTCCTGGCATGGACGCCATCACACGGCGCATATCGCGAAGCTTCGCGAGCGGATGGGCTGGTAAATCTTACTTTTTTGCAATGTCTCCAAATGAAGAATGGCGGTGCCGGGATCACCTCCCGAATGCCGCCATTTTCACGTATTTAGAAGCTCATATGGCAATCCCCAGAGCCGACAGCCTTCGGTCGAACTCCTCCCGCAAGGCGGCTTTCTCGTTCGCCGGCAGGAAGGCGACGTTCAGCGCGTTGCGCATCAGCGACGCGAGCTCCTCGATCGTGAATCGGAAGCGCTCCGCGAGCGCTTCGCATTCCCCGGTCATCGAGGTGCCGGAGACCGTCGGGTTATCGGTGTTGACCGTCAGCAGCAGGCCGCGATCCCAGTAGTCCCGGATCGGATAATCGGCCCAGCCGGATACGGCTTTGGTCTGAATGTTGCTGGTCGGACATAATTCAAGCGGAATCTGGCGCGCTAGAACGACCTCGAGCAGCGCGGGATTCTCCCGGAGCCGAACCCCGTGCCCGATCCGGACCGCCCCGAGGCCCTCGATCGCTTCCTCGATGCTGTCCGCTCCGGCGGCCTCCCCGGCGTGGATGGTATACGGAATTCCGAGCTGACGCGCCAACGCGAACACTTCGCGGAATCGGGCGGGAGGGTGATTCGCTTCGTCTCCCGCCAGATCGACGGCTACCAGCCCTTTTCCCAGGAATAACGCGGCCGCCCGCACGACCTCCAAATTGTCGTCGATCGGTTGATGCCTCATGCAGATGGCGATGACCCGCGCTTTGACGCCGTATCGAGCCTCGCCTTCATTCAAGCCTTCGATGACGCTCCGGATAGCGTCCGGGACGGTCAAGCCTTTATGAATATGCAGCAGTGGGGCGAAGCGCACTTCGATATAAATGCAATTGTCGGCCGCCGCGCTCTCGACGATCTCGAATGCGGCTCTCTTGAGCGATTCGCGATCCTGCAGGAACGGAAGCACGAAATTGAACTTCTCCAGATAATCGACCAGGCTCTCGCAATTCGCATCCACTTGCATGTAGGGGAGAAGCCCCTCCGTTCCGGAAGCCGGCAGGGACGCTCCGCTCGCCGCGGCTAACTCCAGAATGGTGCTCGGCAGAATGCCCCCGTCCAAGTGCAGGTGCAGATCGACCTTCGGCAGTTCCTTTATAAGATGCATGCGGCACCCCTCCTCGATAGGAGACGACGCATAAGCGATCCGCCCTCCTATTTATTTGGTTAATTTATGCTCGACTTGACCACGATAGTTTTCGAAGGCGTTTAGTCCCGTCCAGCCTCGCTCCCGCATCAGGCTCTGATATTTGAGCTTGATCGGAGTCAGACGTTCGCGATACTTCGCCCGCTCGGTTTCGTCGTCGCAAGCGAGAATCAGCTGCTCCAGGGAGACCATCTCTTTGCGAAGCTCGAGCTCGGGCGGGAGGGCGCCGGCGTTCTTAAGAATCCGATATCCGATTCTCAGCTCCTCCGGAACGCCTTCCAGTTCGTCCTTCGGCAGAGGCTTGCCCTTGCCCGGCAGATCGGAGAAGCTTCCGCTCTCGATCGCTTCGCGGATTCGCTGTTCCGCGATGGAAGTCGCCCAATCCATGACGTCGTCCTCCTTTCGGCACAAATTGACGGGTGCGTTATAAAGCTTTTATAGGATTGTAGCACGAGAAAAGGTCCGAATAAAGCGGAATGCCGCTGTACGTTCAAAAACATGTCACATTCCCTAACATGTTTAAAAAATGAATTGATTTTTTTTCACAATGAATAGATAATAGACTCAATGTGTTTTAACAAATGTGCAATTCGATTTTGAAATTATGTAAGCAAAAAGGGAATTTGTGTAAATTCAATGTGAGGTATTAACGGAGGTCGGAGGTCCAGCGTGAACGTTTATTTCAACCATGACGGCGGCGGCGACGATTTTATCGCTTTGCTGCTCCTACTTCAGATGCAGGACGTACAATTGACGGGAGTATCCGTTATCGCGGCGGACGGCTATCTTGAGCCTTCATTCGACGCCAGCCGCAAGATTATCGACCGCTTCGGCAAGCAAACCGTCGAGGTCGCCAAATCCAATTCGCGAGGCAAAAATCCGTTCCCGAAGGAATGGAGGCTTCACAGCTTCTACGTGGATGCGTTCCCGATCCTGAATGAATCGGGCAAGATGGAAGCCCCGGTATCCGAGCTTCCCGCCCATCTTCACCTAATTGAGAAGGTAAGGGCGACGGAAGGCAAGACGACGATGCTTCTGACGGGACCATTGACGGATCTGGCCCGAGCGCTGGACGAGGCGCCGGACATCGAAGAGAAGATCGACCGGGTCGTCTGGATGGGAGGCACCTTCCTTCCGAAGGGCAACGTGATGGAGCCGGAGCACGACGGAACCGCGGAGTGGAACGCCTTCTGGGACCCGGAAGCCGTCGATCGCGTCTGGAAGAGCTCCCTGCGCATCGACATGGTCGCTCTGGAGAGCACCAATCAAGTTCCACTCACTCTAGACGTTCGCGCCGCTTGGGCTAAACAGCGCAAGTATGAAGCGATAGATTTCGTGGGACAATGCTATGCGTTGGTACCGCCGCTCATTTTCTTCGAGACGAACTCCACCTATTATTTGTGGGACGTGCTGACCGCCGCTTACATCGGCAAGCCCGACCTGGTCAAGGTGAAGACGGTGAACAGCGTCGTTTATACGGACGGCGTCCGCCAAGGCCGCACGCAGGAGTCGCCGGAAGGCAGACCGGTCAATCTTATTTACGATGTTGACCGCGACGCGTTCTTCGATTACATTACAGAATTGATGAAGCAAGCCTAACTGCTCGGTATTAAGCGTTCCGGACAAGCCGTCATCGTACGGTTTGCGCGGAGCGCACCAAATACATGATATGAATGATGTGGGGAGAGGATTGTCGAATGAAAAAGAAAAGTTTGAAGTCCGCGGGTCTGATTCTAAGCGTGGTTACGTCGCTTGGTCTCGTGTTGTCGGGTTGCGGCAACAACGGCAGCAACAATAACGGCGCGGCCAGCCCGTCCGCGAGCGCACCTGCAAGCGAGTCCGCCAGCGCGTCTCCGAGCGCTTCGCCAAGCGATTCCGGAAGCGCGGGAACCGTCGACGGCAAAGGCAAGAAAATCGGCATGGTTACGGACACGGGCGGCGTAAACGACAAGTCCTTTAACCAGCAAGCTTGGGAAGCTCTCCAGAAGGTAGCTGCGGATACCGGCGCGGAAGAGAAGTATCTGGAATCCAAGAAGGATGCCGACTATCAACCGAACCTGAACCAATTCGTTAAGGATGGCTACGAGCTGACTTGGGGCATCGGCTTCCTGTTCGACGAAGCCATGAAGACCGTCGCGGAACAGAACCCGGATGCGAAGCTCGCGCTGATCGACTCCACGGTCGACATGCCGAACGTGCAATCCGTTCTGTTCAAGGAGCATGAAGGCTCCTACCTGGTTGGCGTCGTTGCGGGCTTGATGACCGAGACGAACAAGATCGGCTTTGTCGGCGGCATGGAGCTGCCGGTTATCAAGAAGTTCGAAGCGGGCTTTAAGGCTGGCGTAGCGGCCGTTAACCCGGATGCTGTCGTCACTAGCAACTACGTCGGCGATTTCAGCAAGCCTGACCTGGGCAAGCTTGCTGCCGCCACATTGTACGACGGCGGAGCCGATATCGTCTTCCATGCTGCAGGCGGAAGCGGCAATGGCGTGTTCACCGAAGCGAAGGATCGTCAGAGCGCCGGCCAGAAGGTATGGGTTATCGGCGTCGACAAAGACCAGGCTCTTGAATTCGGTAACGAGATCACCCTGACTTCCATGATGAAGAAGGTTGACGAGGCTGTTTACAAGGTTACGGCCGATACGCTTGCCGGCAACTTCCAAGGCGGCACGACGACGGAACTTGGCCTTGCCGAAGGCGGAGTAGGCCTGCCGAATGAGAACCCGAACGTTCCGCAAGACGTTCTGGACAAGGTCGAAGAGTACAAACAGAAGATCATCAGCGGTGAAATCACTGTTCCTACAGAATAATTCGCAGCCGATCAGCCGCAAGGACAAGGCAGCCATTCGCCTTGTCCTTGTTCCATTTAATCCTTCACGAATGGGTAAGGAACGAGCAGGGGCTTATCCATTCCTGAAGGATCGAATTCATTGATGATTTGCCTTCATTTCGGAGAGGAGTTGACACGCCGTGGGCCAAGCGGTACCGGTTGTCGAGTTGAAAGGGATCACGAAGCGCTTCCCGGGCATCGTTGCCAATGACAGCATCAGCCTTCAACTGCGCAAAGGGGAAATTCACGCGCTGCTGGGGGAGAACGGAGCGGGCAAATCGACGCTCATGAGTATTTTGTTCGGGCTGTATCAGCCTGACGAAGGCGAAATATATATTAACGGAGCTAAAGAGACGATCGACGGTCCGGGCAAGGCGATCAAACTCGGCATCGGCATGGTCCACCAGCATTTTAAGCTGGTGCAGAACTTCACGGTCGCCGAGAACATCGTACTCGGGATCGAGCCGAAGAAAGGGCTCTCGATCAACTACCGCAATGCGAACGATCGCGTGCAGCAGCTGTCCGAGCAATACGGACTTAAGGTCGATCCAAAGGTGAAGATAGAGGATATTACCGTCGGCATGCAGCAGCGGGTCGAAATTCTGAAGACGTTGTATCGCGGCGCGGAAATTCTCATATTCGACGAACCGACCGCGGTTCTTACCGTTCAGGAGATTCAGGAGCTTATGCAAATCCTTCGCAGCCTTGCAGCCGAAGGCAAGTCCATCATTCTCATTACGCATAAGCTTAAGGAAATCATGGAAGTGTCGGACCGGGTCACGGTTATTCGGCGCGGCAAGGTCATCGATACGCTCGTTACCGCCGAGACGAACGAGAACGAGCTGGCCGAGAAAATGGTCGGACGCCGCGTATCGTTCGAATTGGCGATGGAGCGTAAAGAGCCGGGATCTCCTCTCGTCAAGATCGACAATTTGACGGTACAAGGAGCCGACAAGGGCAAGAACATTCTTGAGAATATCTCGATGGTGATTCGTTCCGGGGAGATCTACGGCTTGGCAGGGGTCGACGGCAATGGGCAGAGAGAACTGGTGGAAGCAATCACCGGCATTCGCCCGATTCATTCCGGAAGCGTTATGCTCGGCAACGCCGATTTGACGCAGGTCGGCATCCGCGAGCGTATGGTCTCTGGAATCGCGCAAATCCCGGAGGATCGGCAGAAGCATGGTCTCGTTCTCGATTTCAAGGTCAGCGAGAATATGGTGCTGACCACCTACAAAGACTCAAGATTCGGGAAGAACGGCTTCCTTAACGATAAGGAGATCGAACGGCACGCTTCCCGTTTGACGAGCGAGTTCGACGTGAGAAGCGCCGGCATTCAAGTGTCGATGCGTTCCCTGTCCGGGGGCAATCAGCAGAAGGCGATTATCGCGAGAGAACTGACGCGCGATCCTCAATTGCTGATCGCCGTACAGCCGACTCGGGGGCTCGATATAGGGGCGATCGAATTCGTCCATGAGCGCTTAATGCAAGCGAAGAACGAGGGCAAGGCGATCCTGCTTATCTCCTACGAGCTGGACGAGTTGTACAAGATGTCGGACCGAATCGCGGTCATTAATGAAGGACGAATCATGGGCGTGCTCGACCGCGAGGAAGTCAACGACGAGAAGCTCGGTCTCATGATGGCGGGCAACAAGCTAGGCGCAAAAGACGGAGGTGCGGCATGAGCGACAACCAGAGCGTTAAAAAGTGGAGCAGGATCTTCGTCGCCAATAACATATGGGTGCCGATCATCGCGATCGTCCTTGGTCTCATCTGCGGAGCCATCGTCATGTGGATCGGGGGCTTCAACGCTATGGAGGCGTATCAAGCGTTATTCGATAAGGTGTTCGGTTCCAAATATGACATCGGAGAGACGATCCGCACGATTACGCCGCTGTTATTCACCGGTTTATCGGTAGGCTTCGCCTTCCGCGCAGGCCTGTTCAATATCGGCGCCGACGGCCAACTCATCATGGGGATGACAGGCGCGACGATCGTCGGTGTCAAGATCGACTTCCTGCCATGGATCGTGCACGCTCCCCTAACCGTTATCTGCGGAATGCTGATCGGCGGACTCTGGGGGGCTCTTGCCGGCTATCTGAAATCGAGCCGTGGAGTAAATGAGGTTATTTCTTGCATCATGTTGAATTGGATCGCCCTTTATCTATCCAATTATCTGATTCGCACCGTGGTGCTTAAGCCGGGGACCCAGCGCTCTGAGACGATTCAAGAATCCGCGTCGATGTCCATCGGCTGGCTGTCCACGTTCATGGATAATGCGCGGATGGACTGGGGTATCGTCATCGGTCTGATCTGCACGAGCCTCTTCTACATCATATTGTGGCGCACGAAGCAAGGCTATGAGCTTCGCGCGGTCGGCTTCAATCCGGAAGCGGCGCGTTTCTCCGGCATCAACGTGCCGAAGAACATGTTGAAGTCGATGATGATCGCCGGCATGTTTGCTGGGCTCGGCGGCGTCTTCGAGGTGCTTGGCGTTTTCCATTACCAAGTCATCAGCGCGGCTTCCGCCGGATACGGCTTCGACGGTATCGCCGTAGCGCTTCTCGGAGGGAATCATCCGGTCGGCATTCTGCTCAGCTCCATCCTATTCGGAGTTCTGACTTACGGCTCTGCGGGTATGAACTTCTCGGCTAGCGTGCCGACAGAGATCGTGCGAATCGTCATCGGCTGCATCATCTTCTTTGTCGCTTCCCAAGGATTGATTCAGATGCTGTACAAGCCGTTCATGGCGAGACGCGAAGCGAAGCGGAAGGAGGCGGCGTAAGATGGATTGGCTTAACGACATCGCGAATCTTACCAATTCGACCTTCGTCTTCACGACGGCTCTCATTTTTGGAGCGATGGGCGGATTGTTCAGCGAACGGTCCGGCGTGTTCAACATCGGGCTGGAAGGGATGATGACAGGAGGAGCGTTCGGAGCGGCCATCGCGACCTATTACGCGGAGAACGCTGGCTACGGCTGGGTGTCGCCTTGGATCGGGATCTTGGCCGGTATTGCGTGCGGCGTCCTCTTCTCGCTGCTGCTAGCCTATACGACCGTCACATTAAAGGCGAATCAAGCTATCGTCGGCGTCGTCATCAACATTCTGGCGGTCGCGATCACTCTGTATTTAGTAAAAGTCATCTTTGACGGCGCGGGCGATACGGAAACTCTTAAAGAAGTGTTGAAGAAGTGGCCGGTTCCGCTTCTCTCGGATATACCGTTCCTCGGCCAAGCTTTGTTCAACACGTATCCGACGACGTATATCGCCTACCTGCTTATTCCGATCAGCGCTTACTTGCTGTACAAGACGCCGTTCGGCCTTCGTCTTCGTTCGGTCGGCGAGCATCCGGGTGCGGCGGACACGGTCGGCATCAACGTCATAAAGTACCGTTACATTGGCGTTATCATCAGCGGCGTGCTAGCCGGCATAGGCGGCGCCGCAATCGCATTGACGACAACGAGCAACTTCTCGCACACCACCGTCTCCGGTCAAGGCTTCATCGCCCTGGCCGCCATGATCTTCGGGCGCTGGAATCCTTGGGGAGTGCTTGGGGCGACCTTCTTCTTCGGAATGGCTCAAGCGCTTCGCAATTTCGTTAAGCTTTATGATTGGTCGAAGGACATTCCGATGGAATTCCTCTACATGCTTCCTTATTTACTAACGCTTCTCGTGCTTGCGGGAGCCGTCGGCAAGGGAGTCAAAGGTCCGGCCGCAGCCGGCGAGGCCTACGATCCATCCAAGCGTTAGCGAGGTCAAAATACCAAAAAAGCTGTTCCTTCGCCCAGCCGGGCGGGAACAGCTTTTTTTGCGTTTGTCGATGCGGGTAACCGGCGTCAGGCGTCAGGCGGCATCGGCGGCTTCGGCTTGATGGGAAGGCCTGCGATGCATGAGCCAGAAGTAAACGATGGCGCCGAGCAGAACGGATACCATGCTGCACAGATACATGACGCGATTGTTCGTCGCGGCGGCGATGCTGCCGAGCACGGCGGAGCCGATGCCGACGCCTCCGTCGAAGAAAATAAAGTACGTTCCGGTAGCCAGCCCGACTTTCTCCCTTGGCGCCATCTGAATGGCGATCGTCTGCAGGCACGGGGACAGGCTTCCGAAGCCGAGGCCGATGATGGCGGCCGACAGCAGGAACATGAATCCGGAATGCGCGGTCGCCAGAACGATAAGTCCGATAACGTACAAGAGCAAGGTCGGGTAGACGATGTAGTTCCGGTGCAGCCGGTCGAAGATCTTGCCCGTGAACGGCCGGACGGCGACGATCATGACGGCATAGACGATGAAGTAGTAGCTCGAGTACGATTCCAAGCCGATCTCCTTCGCGAAGCTGGGAACGAAGGAGAGAATGCTTGCGTATGCCATGGACAGGAACATGGCGACGAAGGAGATCGGAATCGCCTTCGGTTCGATATAGCTGCGCCATGAGAAACGAGGCTTCTGCCCGGCCGCTTTAACTTCGTTGGCTGCCTGCGCCGGCTTGGCGTCAGCGCGGTCGCGGCGGCTTCTCGAAACGACGACGGCGAGGATCATGCCCAGCACGCATAATACCATCAGCACGTAGAAGAAGAGATCGAAGCTGGCATTCTGAATGAGGAGGAGACCCATGAACGGCCCGAGCACCATCGCCAGATTCATGGCCAAGGTGTAATACCCCATTCCTTCTCCCCGGCGATTGGCGGGGATATATTCGACCACGATCGTCCCGTTGGCGGTCGTCGCGGCTCCGAAGCTAAGCCCATGGATGAAACGCAGGACGAGCAGGATGCCGAATCCCGCAATCATCGGGTAGAAAAAGCTGCAGACCATAAAGAGCGCCGTCGCGATCAAGAGCAGCTTCATTCTTCCCGGACCGTCCATCAAACGTCCCGCGAACGGCCGCATGATGACGGCTGCGATGACGTAAAACGTAAGCACCCAGCCCGCTTGCTGCTGGTTGCCCCCCAGTTCGTCGGTGACGAAGGTCGGAAGGGTGGCCGTCATCGCGTAAAAAGTAATGAAAATAAAAAAACTGCTGAAGCAGATGCTGAAAAAATTGCGTGTCCATAAACTTTGCTTACTGTCCAAGATGTATTCGCCTTCTTTGCTGTTATTCTGGTTTGTTGTCATTAAGATGGCGGCCGGCAGCATCGGCGATGCGATTCAGCAGCTCCTTGAGGGTGGATAATTGCGCCGGGGTAAGTCCTTCGGTGACAAGCGAGATGACGTTCTCCTCCAGCGGAGCGATCTCTCCGTAGGCGGCCCGGCCTTCCGCGGTTACCGAAGGCAGATGGGAACGGCGATCCTCGGGGTTCACGACGCGAACGATCAATCCCTTGCGCTCCAACTGATCCAGAATTCGCGTGACGTTCGTCTGATCCTTGCTGACTCTCGAAGCCAATTCCTTCTGGCTGAGGGCGTCTTCCTCGCATAGCCGGGCCAAGACCGACCATTGTTCGGTCGTAATGCCGGTGGAGGCCAGATGCAAAGCCAGCAATTGCGTTACTCTTCGGCCGGTGCGGCTAATGAGAAAGCCGATGGAGTCGTCAAGCAGCATGTGAATAAGCCTCCTTCCAAAGTAGTTGTCATAGCAATTAATTTTAGATCCGATAGTTTCAATTGTCAATATTGCTATAGCAAGTAAATGAGGTCGCGCGAAAAGCTTCGTTTATGATATTTATGCCTAGTGTGCTCTGCATGGCGACTTGAACATTCCTTTCGTTGTTGATAATCTGTTGTCAGGCTAAGCGATAGGATGGAGAGTGGCAGCGTTCATGATTACCCGTAAGATTACCGCATCGGAGAGCGGCAAGCGGCTTCATCGTTACTTGCGCAACTTGATGCCGAACATTCCGTTAGGGCAGATTTATAAGATGATCGATCAAGGCAAAGCGAAAGTGAACGGCAAGCGCAAGAACCAGAACTACGAGCTCGCCGCCGGTGACGAGCTGACCTTATACGTGGAGGAATCCCAGTACGAAGAGGCCTCCAAGGGGCAGAAAAAAACGAAGTACATCGGCGTCAACGCGAACATCGACGTCATTTACGAGGATGAGCAGCTGCTCGTCGTATTGAAGCCGGCCGGGATGCTCACGCATCCGGACAGCTCGGACCAGAAGGATACGCTCGTCAACCGCGTGCATGCGTATTTGTACCGCAAGGGAGAACTCGACAGCGCATTGTTCATGCCGGCAACCGCGAACCGGCTCGACCGCAACACGAGCGGCATCGTGCTCGTGGGCAAGACGGCAGGCATGCTTCATCAGCTGAATCAGTGGATTCAGAAGCACGAGATGGAGAAGTATTACATAACGATCGTGGAAGGACGTCTGGAAGGGGAAGGAACGTTAACCGGAAGCCTGATCCGCGACGAGAAAAGCAATCGGACGATCGTGGCCGGCCCCGACAACGGCAAGCGGCTCGGCGTCATTCCGCAGCAGGAGAAATCGGCGACTACGCATTATCGGGTCCTGCAGCACGGCAAAGGATACACGCTGATCGAAGTCGAACTCGTCAGCGGCCGTACCCACCAGATCCGAACCCACCTGCAGAGCATCGGCCATTCGCTGCTGGGCGACGTGAAGTACGGCGGCAAGCCGTTCGGCGGCGTCAACCATCAACTGCTTCACGCCTGGAGAGTCAAGCTTCCCGACGGGCGAGAATTCCGCGCGCCCGTCCCCCCTCTCATGAGATCCACGATGGAGCGGGCGGGGCTGTCCATGCAGTCTCTCCAAAATGAATCTTGATCATCTTTAATGATCGTTAAGCCAGCCGAAGGATTCGGCTGGTTTTTTTATGGCTTCCTATTGCACTAAGTGTATTAAGTGATATAATACACTTAAGTCAAGTGATATACGTGAGCGAGGAGGTGCCCGCTTGAATGAGATACGAGTCGGCGGGATGCGGTTCGCGCTCGATCTGAGCCAGCCGCTATACGAACAAGTATTGGAGCAAGTGAGAAGTTCGATCGCGAAGGGTGAGATCGCATTGGGAGAGAAAATACCTTCCGTCCGGGAGATGGCGCAGGCGCTGAAGATCAATCCGAATACGGTTATGAGAGCCTATCAGGAGCTGGAGAGGGATCAATTGACAGAGACAAGGCGGGGACAGGGAACGTTTATCACGACCGATGCCGATAAAGTGAGCCATATCCGGCATCGTCTTGCCGAAGAGGCGGTCGAAGAATTCCTTGCAAGGATGAGCAGCCTCGGCTTCACGGCGGCGGACATCGCTAACATTCTGAGAGCCAAAGGGGGCGAGGGATAATGACCGTCGCGATCAAGGGAGCGGGAATCACGAAGAGTTACGGCAAGAGGCGGGCGCTGGACGGCTTCGACATCGAAGTGCCGGAGTACGCGATTACGGCCATCCTCGGCCCGAACGGAGCCGGCAAATCGACGTTCATGAGGATGCTGACCGGCATGGTCGAACCGGACTCCGGTACGCTGACGGTGCTCGGCGAACGGCCGTCCTGGCAGAATAATCGCCGTATTTCGTATTTGCCCGACCGGGCCCGATGGTATCAGGGACACACGGTCGAGAAAGCGATCGAATGGGGAGCTCGGCTGCTGCCGGAGTTCCGGAAGGACGAGGCATGGGAGCTTGCGGGCTCGCTCGGGCTTGAAGCCGATCTGGAGACGGAAGGCATGTCCAAGGGGCAGGAAGCCCGGCTCATGCTGGCGCTGTGCCTCGCCCGGGAAGTGCCTCTGCTCATCCTTGACGAGCCTTTCTCCGGCATCGACATGCTGTCAAGAGAGAAAATCGTGGCGGCCTTGATCGATTCGTTCTCGACGCGGAGGCAGACGGTGTTGATCTGCACGCACGAGATCGCGGAGACGGAAAGCTTGTTCGACCATGCCGTGTTCGTCAACGACGGCAGGACGGCCTTGGCCGGAAGCGTCGAAGATCTCCGCGCGGAACGGGGATCCATGCAGGACATCTACCGCCGCATTTACGGATAGGGGGAGAAGGATTCGATGAACAACGGGCAATTTGCTTTTTTGATCCGGCATGAACTTAAGCTCGAATCGTGCAAGCGATTCGCGAGATCCTGGTACTGGATTTATATAGCGGCAGTAGCGGTCGTACTGTTTGTCGCGGTAGCGATATGGGGAGGAGCGGAGGGCTTAAAGTCCGAATATCTGCTGTTATTTAGCTTCGGGCTTCCGTTCGTCTTCTGCATGATCGCGTTCCAGAAGCTGAAGCGGGAATGGACGGGCAACACGCTAGGCTGGTGGCTCGCGCTGCCGTATCCGCGTTCGCGGCTTCTGCTGGCCAAGCTTGCCGCTTCGTTCGGGCTGGCTGTCGGGATCTCCGTTCTGTTCTTCGCGGGCGTGGCGATCGTCGAGACGTTCAACCTGCTCGTACACCGGCTTGGCTTCGGGGGCTTCGGCAAGTTCGTCAAGCTTGAACTGCATTTCCTGCTGATTCTCGTCGTCATAACTCCAATAATGCAGGCTTTGGGATTGTTGATCGCGGCTGTCAGCAAGTCGAGCTTAAGGCCCCTGACTCCGCTGCTCTGGATCACGTTCGGCTTGTTCGGCAACGTGTTGAATTATCTCAACGGACCAGCCGACATCGAGCACGGCGAAGCCTGGGGATTGTTCGGCGGTTCCGTGACGGGCTGGATTTGGCTGGCTGTACCGGTAATCTGGTTGGTTGCCGCGCTGCTGTTCGCGGGAGCCGTGAACGTCTGCAAGAAATATTTGGTCCTGTAAAGGACGGATGGGAGAGCCAATCATGAGCTACGCGATCGAAGTCGAGCAGCTGACGAAATCTTACGAGAACAAGGCGGCTTTGAGAGGAATCGGATTCAAGGTGGAAGCCGGGAGCTGCTTCGGCCTGCTCGGCCCGAACGGGGCGGGCAAATCGACGACGATGAAAATCTTGTCCGGACTGCTTGAGCCCGATCAGGGCAAAGCTCGCATCTTCGGCAACGATCTGGGCACGGCGGCGAACGAAGTGAGAAAACAGGTCGGTTACGTTCCCCAATCCATCACCCTGTACGAGAAACTGAGCGCCGCCGACAACCTGGTTTTTTTCGGAGAAATGTACGGTGTCAAGGGCAAGGAGCTGAAGCGCCGAATCGATGAAGTTTTGGAGCAGGTCGGCCTTGCCGATCGGGCGAAGGACGCAGTCGAGAAATTCTCCGGCGGGATGAAGCGAAGAGTTAACATCGCGGCCGCGTTGCTTCACCGGCCTAAACTGATCATCATGGACGAACCGACCGTCGGCATCGATCCCCAGTCCCGCAATCATATTTTCGAGATGATCCGTTCCTTGCAGCAATCGGGCGTTACCGTTCTGTACAGCACCCACTATATGGAAGAAGTCGAGTCCATGTGCGACAGCCTTGCGATCGTCGATAATGGCCAGGTCATCGCGGGTGGCACGCTCGGCGAGGTGATGGATCGATTCGGCACGCAAGCCGTGTACCTGGAGCTTCAGGACGGGAAGGCGCCTCCGGCATTGGCCGAATACGGCAAGGCGGAAGCCAAGGACGGCGGTTGGATTCTGGAGACGGCAACGCCGCTCGACGCGCTTGCCGATTGGGCGGAAGTGTGCAAGGAGCGATCGCTCAAGGTCAAGCGGCTGGAGATGGTTCGTCCGTCCCTGGAACACGTTTTCCTGACGCTGACCGGCACGACCCTAAGGGACAATTGACGATCGATTACGGAAGGGGATTAACGACATGATATTCAGTATCGCGACGAAAGAGTGGAAGCTGCTTCTTAAAGAGAAAGGAACGTTCTTCTGGCTGCTGCTGATGCCGGTCATGTTCATCGTCCTGTTCGGCACCGTGCTCGGCCAACTCGGCAGCACTCCTCAAACGTTGACTTACATCGATATGGATCGCTCGAGCGCTTCCGAAGCCTTGTTGGCCTCACTGGAAGCAAAGGGCGGCTACAAGCTCGAGGCCAAGGATGCCGGAACGCTGGACGACGAACTGTCCCGCATCCGCGAAGGCAAGCTGAGCTCCCTGCTGGTTATCCCTAAGGGGTTCGACGGCGCGCTGGCGGAGGGGGGCAACAGCCAAGCGTCGGTCGTACTCTACAGCGACGCCGCGTCCGACACGGTCGCCGGACTGAGGACCACCCTCGAGAACGTGGCGAGCGATTATCGCGAGCAGCGGATCGACGATGCGTTGAAGTCGGCTGGCGCGAATGAGGAGTCGCGCAAGCAGGCGCTTCAATCGCCGCTTCGGATCGAGGATAAGCCGCAGAATTCGACGGAAAGCAACACGGTGACCCAAGTCGTGCCGGGATATACGGTGATGTTCGTCTTCTTCGTCATGATCTCCATGATTCGCCGCTTCGTCACGGATAAGACCACCGGAATGACCGCTCGCCTTCGCACGACCCGGATGAGTCCGCTGAATTACCTGCTCGGCATGTGGCTTGCCTACCTGGGCGTCGCGCTCGTTCAATGCACGGTACTGCTTGCGTTCGGTCACTATGCGTACGACGTACAGCTTGGCGACTTGTCGGCTATCGCGGCTCTCGTCTTTATGCTGGCGCTGTGCGGCACGGGGATCGGCCTCGCGTTGTCGATGGTCGTGCGCGGCGAGAATCAGGGCATGGCGTTCGTCCAGCTGATCACGATGGGCGGCGCGGTGCTCGGCGGGCTGTGGTTCCCGCTCGAATATATGCCTAAGGCGATGCAGACGGTCAGCCATTTCATCCCGCAATATTGGGCGCAGAAAGCGTTCCAGGACATAATGGTGCGGGGCGACCATCTGTCAGGCATCCTGCCGTCTCTCGCGGTGCTCGCGGCTTTCGCCGTCGCCTGCATCGCGATCGCGCTGCTAAGGTTCCGCGGCTTTATGAAGTCGGCTCTAAGTGGATAATCTCGGCCGAGACGATCACGGGTCAAAATAGGCAACACTTAGCAAGATAAAACAAACGCCCTCCGTCGGCCTTTAAAGCCAAACGGAGGGCGCTTATTTTTTGTTTTAGAACAATAGCTTATCTGGATCCGAGCCGAAGCGATGATCCTGGTTCAAGCCGTCGATCTTCGCCATGTCTTCGTCCGACAGCGAGAAGTCGAAGAGGTTGCCGTTCTCGGCGATGCGGGAAGGAGTCACGGACTTCGGGATCGTCACGACTCCGCTCTGAATGTCCCAGCGAAGGATGATCTGCGCGACGGTCTTCCCGTATTTGGCGGCAAGCTCCTGCAGCACCGGTTGGTCGAGATTGCCCTGCATGAGCGGGCTCCAGGCCTCGAGCTGGATGCCGTTCTGCTTCGCGTAGGCGAGCAGCTCCTTCTGCGTAAGCAGGGGATGGTATTCGACCTGGTTGACCGCGGGAACGATCGAGCTCGTCTCGGCCAGCTTCTTCAGATGATGAACCTTGAAGTTGCTGACGCCGATCGCGCGGACGAAGCCATCCTTGTACAGCTTCTCGAACGCTCTCCAGGTGTCCTGGAACTTGTCGGTGCCCGGCCAGTGGATGAGAAGGAGGTCGATTACGTCAAGGCCGAGCCGCTTGCGGCTCTCCTCGAAGGCGACCAGCGTCCGGTCGTAGCCTTGGTCCTCGTTCCAAATCTTCGTCGTGACGAAGATTTCGTCGCGGGGGACGCCCGACGTGCGGATCGCATCGCCGACGTCTTCCTCGTTCTTGTAGATGCGAGCGGTGTCGATGCTTCGATAGCCGGCCTCGAGAGCCGCATGAATGGCGCGTCGCGCCTCGCCTTCCGCGGTTACCTTCCATACGCCAAGGCCCAGCCAAGGCATTTGAACTCCGTTGTTCAGCGTCGTCGTGCTTTTGATGGTCAAACTCATTTTTTCTCCTCCTTGATCTCTTCGATATGTACTTTCTATGGTCGAGTTAGAGCAGCAGGGAGAGCCATTCTTCCTTCTCGACGGGACCGAAGTAGAAGGCAAGGTCGATGCCGTCGATGGCCCGTTCGATCGATTCCTTGTCGTACCGGATGCCGATCAGCTTGTCCGTCACTTCCGACACTTCGCCGCGGCCGAAAAAGTCGCCGAAGACAGCGGCCCCGCGAATCTCCCCTTTGACCACTTCGAGACGAACGTCGAACAATCCTGCCGCCAGCTTTCTCACGTTCTGCACGTTGAAGGCCGGGGATTGCCCGAAGTTCCAGTCCCAGCTGCGGTACCGCTCGTCGGCCAGCTTGCGCACCTCCGCCCAGTCCGCTTCCATCAGCTCGTAACGTTCGATCGGCTGGCCGTCGAAGATCGATTCCAGCACGAATTGCTTGAACTCTTCGATCGTCATCGGCTCCTTCAGGAACTCCGCGATGTTCGCGACCCGGCTGCGCACGGACTTCGTGGCCTTCGACTCGAACTTGATCGGGTTGACCTTGAGCGCGGCGGCCACGTTCTCCATCCGGGAATCGAACAGGAGCGTGCCGTGGCTGAACATGCGTCCGCGGGTAGAGAATTGAGCATTGCCGGAAATTTTGCGTTCGCCTACCTGTAGGTCGTTGCGGCCGCTCAGCTCGGCATCGACGCCGAGCTTGCGCAGCGCGTTCACGACGGGCTGGGTGAACTTCATGAAGTTATGGAACGATTGGCCGTCGTCCCGGGTGATGAAGCTGAAGTTCAGGTTGCCCAGGTCGTGGTAAACGGCGCCGCCTCCGCTTAAGCGGCGAACGACATGGATGCCGTTCTCGCGCAAATACTCGGAATTGACTTCCTCCGCCGTATTTTGATTTTTGCCGATGATGATGGACGGCTCGTTAATATAGAACAAGAGATAATCGTTCTCCGCGGGCAGCTTGCGCAGGATGTATTCTTCCAACGCCAGATTCAGAGAAGGGTCGTGCCCATTGCCGTTATCGACGTATAACAACTCGTAGCTTCCTCCTTCTTGTGGGCGATTAATTAGCGATGATGCTTCTATTTTACGCCAGGACGGGAATCAGAACAAATGGGCGGCGCGCAGGACTCATGCCCTTGACTTTCCGGGAGAGTCGCAATAAAATGAATTTACGTAAAAATTAATTTTTATGGTGATGAGCAGGATGTCGAAGACGAACTCGAGTCCCATTGCGGACGTATACCGGCTGGAAACTCCGGAGCAAGCCTTGGCGCTGCTGAACCCGATGCGCGCGGAGATTCTTCAGCTGCTGGCGGAACCCGCCTCCGCCGCGGAGCTGGCCCGGCAGATGAGCCAGACGCCGCAGAAGCTGAATTACCATCTGAAGAGCCTGGAGAAAGTCGGCCTGATCCGAAGAAGCGGGACGCGCCAGGTGAAGAATCTCATCGAGGCGCTGTACCAAGCGATCGCGCGCTCCTACGTCATCCCGGATTCGTTCGGATGGTCCGAGGATCTGACGCAACGGATGAAGGATCAAGGGGCGCTGCGGCAGCTGGTGAACGTATCCGAACGGATCCGCACGGATGCCCTGCGGCTCATGGAGGTGTCGGATTCCGAAGAGGAGGTTCCCAGCGCGGTGCTGGAGACGGACCTCAGCCTTCCGGACGAGAAGACGAGAGAGCAGTTCCTGCGCGATTACGAGGAAGCGGTCCGGTCGGTCGTCCGGAAGTATCGGGCGCAAGGCGCGCAGGAAGGCGGCTTCAAGGCGATTCTCGCCGTTTACCCCCAATTGGATCAAGGAGGAAGCAAACCATGAGCGACAGCGTGAAGACGAAGCAAGAGGATGCCGTCAAGGAAGCGGAGCCGAGGGAGTCGGCGCCGCAAGGGAAGAGAAGCATCGTGATCTGGGAATCGGAGGCGACCTTCGCCGTCGTCCCGTTAGGGGAGCAAGGCGAGCCTAACGCTCCGTTGCTGCGCGTGCATGCATCCGGGTTCGGTCAAGCGGTTGCGGGAAGAAGCAAGCTTGGAAGCGGCCCGATCGCGAGCCTTCGCAGCGCCGCATAAGAACGTTTTACTAACCAAAGGAGGGAATCCCCATGAGCTTTGTGCCAATCGTCGTCGAACAATCGAACCGCGGAGAACGGTCTTATGACATCTACTCCCGCCTGCTGAAGGACAGAATCATCTTTCTCGGAACGGCGATCGACGACAACGTCGCCAACGCCATTATCGCCCAGATGCTGTTCTTGGCCGCGGACGATCCGGAGAAGGACATCAGCCTCTACATTCAGTCTCCGGGAGGCTCGGTCTCGGCCGCGTTCGCCATATACGACACGATGCAGTTCATCAAGCCCGACGTCTCGACGATCTGCGTGGGCATAGCGGCTTCCGCGGCCTCGTTCTTGCTGGTGGCCGGCGCTAAGGGCAAACGCTTCGCGCTGCCGAACGCCGAGGTCATGATCCACCAGCCGCTCGGCGGCGCCCAAGGGCAGGCGAGCGACATCGAGATCCGCGCCCGCCATATTATGAAGACTCGCGACCGGCTTAACCGGATCTATTCTGAACGTACGGGGCAGCCGATCGAGAAGATCGAGAAGGACTCGGACCGCGACAACTTCATGTCGGCCGAGGAAGCTCTCGAGTACGGGTTGATCGACAAGATCCTGGCCTGACGATCGATTTTCCGGAGAGATTTACGCCCCGTTTTCTTTTTACCGCCCTTCGCTGCGATCCGCCTCTTCGTTGCGATCCGTCACGCCCTCCCGCAACCGCCGAATAGAAAGAGCACCCTCTGCAGAAACTGGAAGAAAACCCACAAAGCGGAGGGCGGGGCATGGCGGATTGGATCGAGGAGCTGTCGCGGCGCTTTAAGGACGATATCGATTGGCTGGACGAACGCGACGATTTGCTCGGGGAAACGGTACGGCTGCTCGGTTTCGGCTCGCTCGTCGATCTGGCCGAGACCAAATCCGCCGTCTGGAAGTTCGCGGCGTCGACGCCCGGAGACGGCCTGTCCGAGAAGCGGCTGCTCGGCTTCGAGAGCTCGGCCAACGATTCCAAGGAAGCCGTTCAAGCCGTATTGGACGGCAAGCTGCTTGTCGTTCCGGAGAAGGAGAACGGAATTTGCTGGGTGCTGACACCCGTCGCAAGAATGCTGGAGAGGCCCGTCAGCAGCCCGAATCTGGAGAACGTCATCCGGGGTCCCGCCTCGGCCTTCACCGAGAACGTCGACACCAACATCGGCATCGCCCGCCAGTTTCTTCGATCCGCCATGCTCAAAGTCGATGTCGTTCGAACAGGCCGCGACTCCCCGACGAGAGTCGCCATTCTGTACATGGCGGGCCGAGCCGATCCTGATTTCGTCCGCAAGCTGGACGAGAACCTAAGGACGAACAAGATCGAGGACGTATCCACGCTGCAGGGCCTGATCGCGGCGCTCGGCTATCCCAAGCGTTCCCTCATCACCAAGCTGAATTCGACCGAGCTGCCGTCGGAGGCGGCCTGCATGCTGCGCAAGGGCAAGGTCATCTTGTTTGTCGACCGGATGCCTTACGCGCTCATCATGCCGACGCTTCTATGGGATCTGTTCGCCCTGGAGAGCGATCAGAACTTCCCCGTCTACATCATGTACGGAATTCGGGCGATACGCGTCATCGGCGCCTTGATGACGATCCTTCTCCCCGCGCTATACGTCGCCCTCGTGGCGATCAATCCCGAGGCGCTTCGCATTCAGCTCGCCCTGTCGGTCGCGCAGAGCCGGGAAGGCGTCCCTTATCCGGCCTTCCTCGAAACGTTGACGATGCTCCTTGTCCTCGAATTGATACTGGAGGGCAGCATCCGGCTGCCGAAGAGCGTCGGCCCGACGATCACGATGGTCGGAGGCATCATTCTGGGACAAGCCGTCGTCTCCGCGAAGCTGGTCAGCAATCTTCTCATCATCGTGCTTGCGGCCACGACGATCGCGAATTCGACGATCGCCGGGTTTCAGAATTCGTATGCGATTCGCGTATTGAAGTACGTGACGCTAGTCCTGTCGGCGATCTTCGGGATCATCGGGATCTTCGCGGGGTTCTTGGCGATCTGCGGCTACCTCGCGAGCCAGAGCACGTACGGCGTCAACTACCTCCAGTTTCCCGGATGGAAGGACGAGGTTCGCCATGAGTAGGAGCGTTCACGTCCTGCTGTTCTACTTCGTCGCTCATTTGGGATTGATTTTTTTTATCTACCCGGAAGATATTATCGCGTGCGCGGAAGAAGGCCACTGGGTTCCGATCCTGGTCGGCTTCGCCGTGCATGTTTTTTTTCTTTGGCTGTTCGTTAAAGGGTTAAGCTTGGGCGGCAATCGGGATATGGTGAGCCTATACCTCGGGCTTGGCAAAGCGCCGGCCGTCCTGCTGCTCTTGCCCGTCTTTGTCTATTACGCCATGGTCGACGTCATCACCGTTCGCGCCTATTCCGAGATCGTCTCGATCGTTTTCCTGGAGAAAACGCCGCTATGGGCGGTCATGGCGCTGCTTTTCCTGATTCCCGTCTGGCTGGCGAACGCCGGCATTCGGCCGATCTTCTATGCGACGGCGCTGGTCGCCATCGTCTGCCTTCCGTTGTTTCTGTTTATATTCGCCGCCTCGTTCCAAAGCGTGGATTGGCGTTATTTTTTTCCGCTGTTCGACCGCCATTACGGTTTTTTATGGGATTCGTCGTTCTACAAAAGCTTTTTCGCGTTCGCCGGCGTATTTTTGTTCCTCGGCTTCGTGCAGCCGTACTTTACGTTTCGCATCCGCGGCTTGATGTGGGCATCGGTCCTGTTGGTCCCGTTTTTCCTATTCTCCGTCTACATACCGGTGCTTACGTTCGGGGAGGCGACCGCTTCCAACTTCCATTATCCGTTCGTCGTCACCCTCGATACGCTCCAAATCAACTGGCTTATGTTCGAGCGGGTCACCGTGTTTTTTCTCATGAGCCTGCTTACGTTCGTCATGCTGCTGGTCGCGTTGGTGCTATGGCAGTCCGTCGAGCTTGCCGTGCGATTTTTTCCGAGGATGAACAGGGGGTGGACGCTTCTCGTCTTGTCGGCGATCGTCTTCGGATGCTGCCTGAGAATCAGATCCTGGCACGATATCGAGCTCCTGTTCATGTGGAACACTTGGATTCGCGCCTATATCATGCTTGTCGTCCCGGCTACGGTATACTGGATCGGGAGACGGGCGAAGAAGGAACCGGACTATGAGAGCATTCCAACGAATTCTTAAGCTCGCCGCGGCGTTAGGCTTGACGGTCGCAGCCGGCACCGGCTGCTGGGATTACAAGGACATCAACCACAGGTCGCTTCCGGTCGTGCTCGGCTTGCAGACGGTGGAGGAGGGGTACCGAGTGTTTCTCAAGCTGCCGGAGCCCAAGGAGAAGGGGACCGACGTCAAGGTCGTTTCTTCGGAGGGGCATACGATTACGAAAGCGATCGACCAGATGGCGATGAATCTGGAGTCCGAGGTGGATCTGCTTCATTTGAAAATCATCCTGGTCCACGTGAATTTGGCGCAGATGGGGATGGGCGACGTTTTTGAATTTTTTATGCGGGCGCGCGACATTTCCCCGAAGGCTCTCGTCGTTATATGCGACGAAGAGCTGGAGCCGTTCTTCCGGAAGATCGGGCAGCGGGCCGATCCGAACGTCAGCAACCTGTTCGACTTCTTCGAGAAGAACGCCGGCTGGAGTCCGCAGATCGCGCTGTCCCGGGTCTGGCAGGTGTACCGCAGCGTTCATTCGTATACCCGGGACGTCGTGGTTCCGATCATCCGGTCCGGCGGCCGAACGACCATCGAGCACATCGGCTCCGCCGTCATCCGCAACGGAAGAATGGTCGGCCGGATCAGCCCCGACGAAACTCTTTTGTTCAACGTGTTCAACGGAGAGAGCGGACAGGGTAAAATCGAAGTGATGAAGAACGCGAGCGTCATGATCAGCGGCACCCGCGTGAAGAGAAGGGGATGGATGGACGGCGACACTCCCCGCCTGGCCGCGACCTTGAACCTATCCGTGGACCTGATCGAGCTGAAGGAAGAGATGACCGAGGATCAGGTCATGAGGCAGCTGTCCGAGCAGTTCAAGAGCCGTTTCGACCGCCTGTTCGAGCAAGTCCGCAAGGAGAAGGCCGACATCTTCGCCTTCGGGCAGGATTTCCGCCGCTGCATTCCCAGGGAACGGCTGCGCGACTGGAGGGAAGAGGATTACGGCCGCCTGAAGGTCGACTTTCGTGCCCGCGTCGACATAGAGAACGACGGCTACATCAAGACGAAGCAAAAGTAGCCTCAACGTCAGCCGTATTCCCGGCAGATCCTCTCCGCAAGCCCAGTTCATATTCAGTTCATATTTTCGGGTTACTTTATTGCTTTGAGATCAAGAGGATCGAACCTATTGGAGTGTGATCAAATGCTAAAGCTGTTTCGGTTTCTGAGGCCCTATCGCTGGGGCGTCGCTCTTGTCATGGCGCTGGTTCTCCTGCAGTCTCTGTCGGAGCTTTATCTGCCGACTCTGATGGCGGATATCGTTAACAAGGGGGTCATCGGAGAGAATCAGGGCTACATCTGGAAAATGGGAGGGTTCATGCTTCTCGTGACGCTGGGAGGAACGGCTTTCTCCATTCTGGCGAGCTACTATTCTTCCAAAGTCGCTTCCGGCTTCGGCCTCGTCGTTCGCGGCAAAGTGTTCTCCCACGTGGAGAATTTCTCGCTGCAGGAATTCGACAAGCTCGGGACGGCTTCGCTCATTACCCGCACCACCAATGACATCAACCAGGTCCAGCAGGTTCTCATCATGATGATGCGGATGATGATCATGGCGCCGATGATGTCCATAGGCGGACTTATCATGGCTTTATCCAAGGATGCCAAGCTGACGCTCGTGCTGGCGGTCGCCATTCCGGTGCTCGCGCTGACGATTTACCTGATCGTCCGCAAGGCGATGCCGCACTTCAAATCCATCCAGAAACGGTTGGATAAGCTTAATCTGGTGCTTCGGGAAGGGCTGACCGGCATCCGGGTCATCCGCTCGTTCAATCGGCTGGAGCATGAGAAGAAACGGTTCGAGGCGGCGAATGCCGAGTTGACGGATACCTCTATCAAGGTAAATCAGATCATGGCGTTCATGATGCCGCTCATGATGCTCATCATGAACTTCGTATCGCTGTCGATCATCTGGTTCGGAGGCATCCGAATCAGCCACGAACATATGCAGGTCGGCGACCTGATGGCGTTCCTTCAATACGGCATGCAGATCATGTTCTCGCTGCTCATGATGTCGATGATGTTCGTCATGGTGCCGAGAGCGTCCGCTTCCGCCGTGCGCATCAACGAAGTGCTGCAGCAAGAGGCGGTCATTCGCGACACGGACGGCGCCGGCAGGGCCGGAGCGGGATCGCTTCAGTCCAAACGCGGCACGATCGAATTCGCTGACGTCACGTTCAGTTATCCGGGCGCCGAGCAGCCCGCGCTCAGCGGAATATCCTTCAAGGCGAATCCGGGAGAGATTACCGCCATCATCGGCGGCACCGGCTCGGGCAAATCGTCGATCATCAACCTGATTCCCCGTTTCTACGACGCGGATTCCGGAAGCGTCCGGATCGACGGCAGGGACGTGCGCGACTATACCCAAGAGCAGCTTCGCGCCAAGATCGGTCTCGTCCCCCAGAAAGCGGTGCTGTTCACGGGAACGATCGCCGACAACATCCGGTTCGGCCGCGAAGACGCCTCGGACGATGAGGTCCGGCACGCGGCGGAGATCGCGCAGGCCTCGGGCTTTATCGAGGAGATGCAGGAAGGCTTCGGCTCGCCGATCGCGCAAGGCGGCTCGAACGTCTCCGGAGGGCAGAAGCAGCGGATCTCGATCGCGAGAGCCCTTGTCCGCAAGCCGGACATCTACCTGTTCGACGACAGCTTCTCGGCGCTCGACTACAAGACCGACGCCAAGCTGCGCGCGGCGCTGAGATCGGAGACGACGGAAGCCGCCGTGATGATCGTCGCGCAGCGGGTCAGCACGATCATGGACGCGGATCAAATCATCGTCCTTGACGAGGGGCGGGTCGTCGGAATCGGCAAGCATAAAGAGCTACTGAAATCCTGCGAGGTTTACCGAGAAATCGTCGCTTCGCAGCTGTCGGAGGAGGAGATCGCATGAGCAACCACGACAACCGTCCTCCCGGCGGTCCGGGCGGCAAGGGGCATGGAGGACCTAGAGGTCCCGGTCCCGGCTTCGGCGGCGGCCCTCCCGGAATGATGATGCCGGGCCAGAAGGCGAAGAACTTCAAGGGCTCGTTCCGGCGGCTGCTCGGGTATTTGCGTCCATACCGCTTCAAATTGCTCGCCGTGCTTATTACCGCCATCTTAAGTACCGTTTTCTCCATCTTCAGCCCCAAAATTCTCGGCCAAGCGACCGACAAGCTATTCGACGGAATCATGGCCAAGATCCAAGGCGAAGCGGGCGCGAGCATCGACTTCGCCGGCATCTGGCAGATCGTCGTGCTCCTGGCGGGCTTGTACGTGGTCAGCTCGCTGTTCACCTACGTTCAGCAGTTCCTGATGGCGGGCGTCGCTCAGCGTACCGTGTATCATCTTCGCAACGAAGTGAATGCGAAGCTTAATCGCCTTCCGTTGAAATTCTTCGACTCGAAGACGCACGGGGAGATTCTGAGCCGGGTCGTGAACGACGTCGACAACATCGCGAACACGCTCCAGCAGAGCCTTACCCAGATGATCACCTCGGTGGTCACGCTGGTCGGGATCATCGTCATGATGCTGACGATCAGTCCGCTTCTGACGCTCATCCTGGTGCTCACGTTGCCGCTGAGCTTCCTGGTGATCAAGGCGATCGCCGGCCGTTCCCAAACGTACTTCAAGAACCAGCAGGCGGAGCTTGGGCAGCTGAACGGGCATGTCGAAGAGATGTATACCGGACATGCGATCGTCAAGGCGTTCGGACACGAGGAGAAGTCCAAGGCGAAGTTTAACGAGATCAACGACAGGCTGTACCAAGCCGGCTGGAGGGCGCAATTCGTCTCCGGCGTCATGATGCCGCTGATGAGCTTCATCGGCAACATCGGCTATGTCGCCATCAGCGTCGTCGGCGGGATCCTGGTCACGAGGCAGTCGATCACGGTCGGCGATATCCAAGCGTTCATCCAGTACGCCAGGCAGTTCACGATGCCGATCACCCAGACGGCGAACATCGCCAACATCATCCAGTCGACCATCGCGTCGGCGGAGAGGGTGTTCGAGCTGCTGGACGAACCGGAAGAGGTGCCGGAGCAGCAGGGCCGATTGAAGTCGTCCGAGGTTCACGGGGACGTCCGCTTCCGTCATGTGAATTTCAGCTATAAGGAAGAAGAGCCGCTGATCGACGACCTGAGCATCGACGTTCGCAGCGGGCAGACGATCGCGATCGTCGGACCGACGGGCGCGGGCAAGACGACGCTCGTCAACCTGCTCATGCGGTTCTACGAGATAAACTCGGGCTCGATCACGATCGACGGCCGGGACATCGCGCAGCTCAAGAGAGGAGATCTGCGAAGCCTGTTCGGCATGGTGCTTCAGGACACGTGGCTGTTCAACGGAACGATCCGGGACAACATTGCCTACGGACGCGAGGGGGCGACGGAAGAGGATGTCGTGCAGGCCGCGAAGGCGGCTTATGCCGACCACTTCATCCGCACGCTGCCGGACGGCTACGATACGGTTCTGAACGAAGAAGCGTCGAACATCTCCCAAGGCCAGAAGCAGCTGCTGACGATCGCCCGCGCGATTCTCGCCGATCCCGCCATTCTTATCCTCGACGAGGCGACGAGCAGCGTCGATACGCGGACCGAGATTCACATTCAGCAGGCGATGAACCGTCTCATGGAAGGCCGTACGAGCTTCGTCATCGCGCATCGCCTCTCGACGATCCGCGACGCCGATCTCATTCTCGTCATGAACAAGGGAACGGTCATCGAGCAGGGGACGCACGCGGAGCTGCTGTCGCGAGGCGGTTTCTACGCGGAGCTTTACAACAGCCAGTTCACGGGCGGCGCGGCCGCGAGCGCCGCCGGCGCGATGTAAGAGCAGAAGGATTCGGGGTCTCCCGGCTGATTTAGGGCCGGGAGGCTTTTTTTGCTTTGTGACGGGGGTACGCTTAAATGAAGGGGGAATGGAGGGGGAGTGGGTGCGGGAGGGCTGAATAAACATGAAATTTCATGTCCAGCGAGCCAAAACGGGGGCTGGGAACGGAATAAACATGAAATTTCATGTCTAGCGGGGCGGAATCGGGTGCCGGGGGCTGAATAAACAAGAAATTTCATGTCTAGCGAGGCAATACGGAGGCTGGGAACGAAATAAACATGAAATTTCATGTCCAGCGGGGCGGAATCGGGTGCCGGGGGCTTAATAAACATGAAATTTCATGTTCGCAGTATCGCTAAACAACTCTTGAGGCGATGTTCGCAGTAACGCTGCACGGCTCTTGAGGCGAGATTCCGTCAAGTGCCGCCGACCCGCTCATCGCGCTAGCGCGTCCCCCTCGACTTCTCGTCGCAGGCGCCGCCAAATGCGGGAAGATTTTTTAGCCGCCGCTAAGCTGCCATTCATCGTCCGTTCACACAAGCGTGGTACCTTCCCTATTAGTTAGCGAAATGGGAGGAAGATAAATCTATGGCGATCAAGAAATGGAATCTGGCGATTGGCGGCGCGCTCGCGGTGGCCTTGCTGTCCGGCTGCGGATCGAACAATACGGATAACGCGGCAAGCGAAGGAGCCCAGGTACAGGCGGACGCCGGCGCGACTCAACAGGCTCAAGGCCAAGGCGGACCCGGCGGCGGCTTCGGCGGGGGCATGGTCGACGAGAACGGCAATGCCGCGGACATGCTGGGCAAGATCAAGAGCATCAACGGCAACACGATCACGGTGTATAAGTCCAGCATCGATCCAAGCCAAATGGGCGGCGGCATGAGAGGCCAAGGAGGGCAGGGCGGTCCGGGAGGCGATGGGGGACAACCGCCAAGCGGCGCTCCGGACGCGAACGGCGGACAAGCTCCGGCCGATGGGCAAGCTTCGGCAGACGCGCAAGCCGCGGCGGATGGACAGGCGGCTCCGAGCGGAGCGCCGGACGGCGGCAACGGCGGAGGACGCCCGCAAGGCGGCGGGATGGCGAACATGTTCACGGAGGAGACGGTCGACATCGCGGTGACCGACGCCACCGTCATCCAGAAGACTTCCTTCGAGAACAACGAAGTGACGACGACGGACGTGGCGTTATCCGAACTTAAGGCGGACGATGTTCTGACGATCTGGCTGACCGAAGGAACGCAGGAAGCGGCGACGATCAAGCTCGGCGGCTTCGGCGGGGGCATGGGGCGCGGCGGCCAAGGCGGACCTCAAGGACAAGGCCAGGGACAAGCCGGCGAGCAAGCCGCCGCTTCGGGCTCGTCAGCCGCCCAGTAATCGCCAAACGAATCATGACCGGGTTTCCGTTCTTGCTATGGAGCGGGAGCCTTTTTTAGGTTAAAAAAGAGTACTTTCGCGTCAATAGGAGCTATTTCGTCTTGCGCAAGGCCGGATTACAATGAAGCTACTCGGTCCGGAATAGGCCGTCTTACGCGGAAAAGTGATGGATGAACTCGGTTTATTTTCTTCCCAATCTTCCGCAGGTAGTGGTAAACTGTTGACGAAAGGCTTGACAGTGCGAGCACATAAGAATAAAGCGAGGGTCGAGTTATCGCAAGACTTGGCCGAAAGGGGTATCTGATCCAATGTCCACGAACTTATTGCAAGCTTTGTCCGAAGAGAAAATCGTCGCCATCATCCGCGGAATCTCCGCCGAGTCCGGAGACGCGACAGCGGAGGCGCTGTACCAAGGGGGGATCGTTTTTCTCGAGGTCACTCTCAATACGGACGGCGCGCTAGGCATGATCTCCCGTTTTAAGGAAAAGTATGAAGGACGCATGAGAATCGGAGCGGGCACGGTGCTCGACCTCGGTCAAGCCAAGGAAGCGGTAGCGGCCGGCGCGGAATATATCATTTCGCCTAACCTGGATGAAGAGGTCGTCTATTACGGCGTGGAGCAGGGAGTCGACGTCTGGCCGGGAACGATGACGCCTTCCGAGATCGTTCGCGCTTATAAGGCGGGGGCGTCCGCGGTAAAGGTTTTCCCGATGGGGGCTCTCGGCGTGAATTATTTGAAGGAAGTACGGGCTCCGTTGAACCATATTCCGATGGTGGCGACGGGCGGCGTCAATCTGACCAACATCCGGACGGTTCTCGATGCGGGGGCCATCGCCGTCGGTCTTGGAGGCAACCTGGTGGACAAGCAGCTCGTGAAGGACGGCAAGTTCGACGAGCTGACCAAGCTGGCCCAAGCGTTCGTTGCGGAGGTTAAGGGGACAAAATGACCAACGGCAACGGACGGAGCGTGGACGTAGTTACGATCGGAGAGAGCATGGTGCTCCTTCAGCCGATGAACGAGGGGCCTCTTGCCTACGCGCCGCTATTTACCCGTTCGATTGCGGGGGCGGAATCCAACGTGGCGATCGGCCTTTCCCGACTGGGCTTGAAGGTGCGCTGGATCAGCCGGCTCGGCACGGATCCGTTCGGCGATCTGATCCTCTCGACGCTGGCGGGCGAAGGAATCGACGTCGGCTTGGCCGAGAGAGACGGCGCTTTCCCGACGGCGGTCTATTTCAAGGAATTCAAAGGATACGGCGATCCTAACGTCTATTACTACCGCAGAGGCTCGGCTGCCAGCAAGCTGACGGCAGACCATGTCCAAGCCGAATGGTTCGAAGGGGCGGGCCATCTTCACGTGACCGGAATCACCCCGGCTCTCGGAGACGGCACGGCCGATGCGGTAAGAGCGGCGATGAAGGAAGCGCGGAAGCAAGGTCTGACGGTCTCCTTCGACCCGAACCTGCGCCGCAAGCTCTGGAGCGAGGAGCTGGCCCGAGAAACGCTTCTTTCCTTGATTCCCTTGTGCGACGTTTTCATGCCGGGACTGGAAGAAGCCGAATTCCTGGTCGGCGAGATGACGGAGGAGGGCTACGGCGCCCACTTTTTGGCTCTCGGAGCGAAGGCTGTCGTGCTCAAGCTTGGAGAAGAAGGCTCCATCGGTTTCACGCCGATGGCCGCCTACCGGGCCAATCCGCGCAAGGTCAAGCATGTGGTGGACACGGTCGGCGCGGGGGATGCGTTCGCCGCGGGCTTCCTGTCCTCCTGGCTCACTCGCGATCCGGAAGGCGAGGATGCCGAACGGCTGCAGCATGCGCTTAACCGAGCGAATCTGATGGGGGCGCTCGCTACCCAATACAAGGGCGACTGGGAAGGGCTGCCGAAGCTGGCCGAAGTCGAGAGGCTTCTGTCCGGCGGCCGTGAGACGACGCGATAAGAATATCGAAACAGCGCAGGGAGCGATCCTTGCGCTGTTTCTGTTTACAACGTATGGCGTACGATTCAATCTGGGAGGAGGCGCCTCCGTCTATCTCCTTCTTTTCTACTCTCCATCCAGCATCTCCGCCAGCTCGTCCATATGCTCCTCGATCCATTGGATCTCTTCGATGAATCGCCGAAGCAAGCCGGTCAGCTCGCTTTCTTGCCGGACGTCGGCGCGAAGCCACCAGATGGATTCGATTAGGTAGAGCATCCGAATCGCGCGCGAGACCATGCCGGGAGGGGCGGGATGATGGGCGCGGTAGCCCTCCATGAAAGCTTGAACGGCGTCCGAACGAAGCTCGCCGCGCTGCAAGGCGCCGGACAAAATCGCGCGGGCGACGTCGATCTCCGGATAAGCCATCGCCATGCGGTCGTAATCGACGATGCCGGCGAGGCGCTGATCCCGGAACAGCAGGTTGTCGGACCAGAGGTCCCAATGGAGCCAGCCGGTCGGACTGTTCTCGAACAACGAGAAATCCATCGCCGCTACCCGCGCTCGCGACCGTTCGAGCCACCCCAGCACCGTTTGGTCGCCCGCCTCGGCTGCTTTGCGCCAATTGTTCTTCCATTCTTCCAGATAAGCGGCTTTGTCCGGCTGCCATGCCGGCTTGTCCGCGGGAGGAACCTGAGCGAGCCAACGATGCATTCGCCCGGCGGCTTCCCCCAGATCGGCCATCTGAGCGCAGTTGAAGGCGCCGGCTTCGAGCGTCGCGCCGTCAGCCCATCCTTGCAACGTATAGATCAGCCCGGAGCGAGTCTGTTGTAAAGCCTTCCCTTCATGCAGATAGACTTGGGGGCTCGGCACTCCGTTCGAATGCAGGCCTTGCTGAAGCCGGAGAGTGTTCTCCATCGCGCTTCTGCGTTCCGGCCGAAGATGAAGCTTGTACCGGTCCGGATGATAAAACTTAACGAAACGAGGACCGTCGTCGGTCATCATCCGCCACTTCACGTTGATCCATCCCTTGTCGATAGGGAACGCTTCGAGAACCTTCAAGCCGAATCGGTCCTTCAAGTGAGCGGAGATCTCCTCGGCCCAGGTCTTTGTCGTTCGGTTGTCGTCGTTCATTTGCCGAATCGGCCTCCTCATCTTAACTTCCGTACAGCCGGCGGTATTGCTCCGGAGGCAGTCCGGTCTTGCGTCTGAACGTGGCCACGAAGTGGCTGGAGTCGCGGAAGCCGACGAGCTCGGCGATCTGCTTCACGGCGGCGCCCGGCTCGTTGATCAGCAGCTCCTTCGCCTTGCGAAGGCGGAGCTGAATGAGATAGACGTACGGCGACACGCCGAACGTGCTGCGGAACAAGACGTTAAGCGTGCTGGCGGGCATGCCCAGCACCTCGGTCATCTCGGTGAGGCCGATATCGGCGTTGACGTAGCTGCGTTCCATCCATTCCAGCAAGGGACGAAGCTTCTCGGAGCTGCGCATCATCGCGGAACGGCTGTCGAGCGAGCCGTATTGACGCAGCGTGATGAGGAAGCGGTAGGCATCCGCCGAAGCGGAGAGGCCGAACAGGTCATTGCCTTCCTCCAGCCGGTCCAGCATCCCTTCGAGAAAGTCCGGAAGGGGAGAGTCCTCTTCCCAGTGCAAAGGCGCCGTCTCGAGCAGATTGAGGGATTGAAGCAGCTCGCGCGCGGTAGGACCTCCGAACGTGAGATAAGCGGTATTCCAGGAGCTGCCTTTGGTCTCGTACGAATGAGGGACTCCGGGCTGGACGAGGATGCCGCTGTTCACGGGAAGGGAGAAGCTTCGGCCGCCGACGCTGAATACGCCCTCGCCTCCGACCGTCTGAAGCCAGTGATAATAAGGATATCCGTCGCTGCGGATCATCTTGTCCGCTTCCCTGGCCGATCCGACCGTCTCGACGAAGATCGGCAGGGTATGCCCTTGTCCGTTCGTCAGCACGAATCTTCTCAATGGCTTCCGACTCCTTTGTCATATTCTTATATTCGCCTACAAGATGATTATATTTTAGCGCACTCCGGCATGAATTAATATAGAGATATCCTTATATCATCCTCATTACCTTCGAAGGAGTGTCCATCTTGATAAACGACAAATTGCCGAAAATCTGGTACGGCGGAGATTATAACCCGGAACAATGGGAAGCGGATACATGGGCGGAGGACGATCGCCTCTTCAAGCTCGCGGGCATCGACGTCGCGACGATCAACGTATTCTCCTGGGCGCTGAGCCAGCCTAGCGAAGACGAGTACGACTTCGCATGGCTGGACGAGACTATCGAGCGTCTCCACAAGAACGGAGTCGGCATCTGCCTCGCGACGAGCACCGGAGCCCATCCGGCCTGGATGGCGAAGAAGTACCCGGAGGTGACGCGCGTCGACTACAACGGACGCAAGCGCAAGTTCGGCGGCCGGCACAATTCCTGCCCGAACAGCCCTGTTTACCGCAAGTATTCCGCCCGAATCGCGGATAAGCTCGCGGAGCGCTACAAGGATCATCCCGCTCTGCTTATCTGGCACGTCTCGAACGAGTACGGCGGCTATTGCTACTGCGACAACTGCGCGGAAGCGTTCCGCGTCTGGCTTCGGAAGCGTTACGGCTCGATCGACGCCTTGAACAAAGCGTGGAATACCCGTTTCTGGGGCCATACGTTCTACGAATGGGACGAAATCGTGCCTCCGAACGCCCTGTCGGAAGAATGGGACGGCAACCGCACGAACTTCCAAGGCATCTCGATCGATTACCGCCGCTTCCAATCCGAGAGCCTGCTCGACTGCTACCGTCTGGAATACGACGCCATCAAGAAGCATACGCCGGACGTGCCGGTCACGACGAACCTGATGGGCTTCTATCCGGAGCTCGATTATTTCGAATGGGCGAAGCACATGGACGTCGTCTCCTGGGACAACTACCCGTCTCTCGATACGCCGGTCAGCCTGACGGCGATGACGCACGACCTGATGCGCGGGCTTAAGCAAGGCCAGCCGTTCATGCTGATGGAACAGACGCCGAGCCAACAGAACTGGCAGCCGTACAATTCCCTGAAGCGCCCGGGCGTCATGCGCCTCTGGAGCTACCAAGCGGTCGCCCGCGGCGCGGACACGGTCATGTTCTTCCAGCTCCGCCGTTCGATCGGCGCTTGCGAGAAGTACCACGGCGCGGTGATCGAGCACGTCGGCCACGAGCATACCCGCGTGTTCCGAGAATCCGCCGAGCTGGGCCGCGAGCTTCGGCGGCTCGGAGACCGCCTGCTCGATTCCCGTCCCAACGCGCGCGTCGCGCTCGTCTACGACTGGGAGAACCGGTGGGCGACGGATCTGACGAGCGGTCCGACGGTCGCCCTGAAGTATCAGAACGAAGTCCACAAATACTACGACGCCTTGTTCAAGCTCGGCATCCAAGCGGACATGATCGGCGTCGAGACGGATCTGTCCGGCTATGACATCGTCATCGCTCCGGTTCTGTATATGGTGAAGCAAGGCTACGCCAAGCGGATCGAGAAGTTCGTGGAAGCGGGCGGCACGTTCGTCACGACGTTCTTCAGCGGCATCGTGAACGAGAACGATCTCGTCACGGTCGGCGGGTATCCGGGCGAGCTTCGCAAGGTGCTCGGAATCTGGGCCGAAGAGATCGATGCCCTATTCCCGGGAGCGACCAACCAGGTCGTCATGAACGGATCGAACGGCGCCCTTAACGGAACGTACGAATGCGGCCTTCTGTGCGACTTGATCCACTCCGAAGGGGCGGAGGTTCTGGCCTCCTACGGCTCCGATTTCTACAAGGGAATGCCGGCGCTGACGGTGAACAAGTTCGGCCAAGGCGAGGCTTGGTACGTGGCGACCAGCCCGGACGAGCGCTTCATGGTCGACTTCATGTCGAAGCTGTGCGCGGACAAGGGGATCAGGCCGCTGGCGAACGTTCCTTCCGGCGTCGAAGCCGCCGAACGAGTCAAGGGAGACAAGTCGTTCCTGTTCCTGCTTAACCACAACGCGGAGGATTCGAAGGTCGAATTGGAACCGAACGCGGGAGGAGTCGATCTGCTGACGGGCAAGGAGGCTTCCGGCACCGTCGTCGTGCCGGCAAGAGGGGTTCTGATTATCGAGAGAGAGGGAGCCGTGCTCTAAACCGATGAAACTCCATTATCGCAAACCAGCCAAGGAATGGACCGAAGCTCTTCCGATCGGCAACGGCCGGTTGGGAGCGATGGTCTACGGCGGAATCGAGACCGAGAAGCTTCAATTGAACGAGGACACGCTGTGGTCGGGAGGGCCGAAGGACGGCACGAACCCTCGGGCCAAGGCCGCATTGCCCGAAATCCGGAGGCTGCTCGCCGAGGAGAAATACGCGGAGGCGGTAGAGCGGTGCCGCAGCGAGATGCTCGGCCCGTATGCCCAATCTTACTTGCCCCTCGGCCATCTGACGATCAGCTTCGAGCACGGCAACTTCGCGCGCTCCCGTTATACGCGGGAGCTCGACCTGAACGATGCTGTCGTACGGGTCGAGTACGATCTCGGGGACGCGACGTATACGAGGGAGATTTACGCCTCTCATCCCGATCAGGCAATCGTCTTGAAATTGTCCTGCAGCAAACCCGGAGCGTTGAGCTTCGCGGCGAGACTGGACAGTCTGCTTCGTTCGAGAACGTCGGCGCCGGGCTCCCATCTCGTCCTGAGAGGAGTCGCGCCCAAGCATGCCGATCCGAACTATTATCCGAGCGATGCCCCGTTCGTTTATGACGCCGCCGGAGAAACGGACGGAATGCGCTTCGCCGCTCTCCTGGGCGTGCGTCTGGAAGGCGGGCAAGCCGAAGTCGATGCCGGAGGACTGTACGTATGCGGAGCGACGAACGCGACGCTGATCCTGACGGCGGCGACAAGCTTCGGCTGCTTCGACCGCGTCCCGGGGCGGACGGACATCGACGAGCTCGGCAAGGCGGAATCGGCGCTGCGGGCTGCCCTGAGCCGCTCGGACGAGCAATTGCTGGCCGGCCACCAAGCCGATTACGGCAGCCTTTTTCGCCGGGTGAAGCTGAACCTGGGACCTTCCGTAGCCGAGCCGGACCTGCCGACCGACGAGCGAATCGAGCGATTCGGCGCCGGCGATCCGGGGCTGGTCGAGCTGCTGTTCCAATACGGGCGTTATTTGATGATCGCCAGCTCCAGGCCCGGGACCCAGCCCGCGAACCTGCAGGGCATCTGGAACGAGGAGACCCGTCCGCCGTGGAGCAGCAACTGGACGCTGAACATCAACGCCGAGATGAACTATTGGCCGGCGGAGACGTGCAATCTCGCGGAGTGCCATACGCCTCTGCTCGATTTTATAAGCAACCTGTCGGTAACCGGAGCCCGGACGGCCGAGGTCAACTACGGCGCGAGAGGCTGGACCGCCCACCACAATTCGGACATCTGGGCCCACTCCGACCCCGTCGGCGCTTTCGGCCACGGCGATCCGTCCTGGGCTTTCTGGCCGATGGCCGGAGCGTGGCTCTCGCAGCATCTATGGGAGCATTATGCCTTCCATCCGGATAAGGAGTGGCTGCGAGCGAAGGGCTATCCGATCATGAAGGAAGCGGCCCTGTTCTGCCTGGATTGGCTATATGACAACGGAGAAGGCCGACTCGTCACGGCGCCGTCAACTTCGCCGGAGCACAGATTCGTCAATCCTCACGATCCGGACGGACCCCGGACGAGTTTGAGCATCGCCTCCACCATGGATCTCATGCTCATCTGGGACTTGTTCACGAACTGCTGTCAGGCCGCCTCGGACCTTGGAATCGACGAGAGCTTCCGGGAGGAGCTGGCGGATGCGTTGGAGAAGCTGCTTCCGCTTCAGATCGGCAAGTACGGCCAGCTTCAGGAATGGTCCCAAGACTTCGAGGACGAGGACGTCCATCACCGCCATGTGTCCCATCTGTTCGGCGTTTATCCCGGCAGGCAGCTGACGGCGGAGGAGACGCCGGATTTGTTCGCGGCCGCCAGACGCTCGCTGGAGCGCCGCGGGGATGCCGGCACCGGCTGGAGCCTCGGTTGGAAAATCGGCCTCTGGTCCCGGTTCCGGGAAGGAGACCGCTCCCTGAAGCTGGTTTCCAACCTGCTGACGCTCGTTCGCTCGAATAGCGAGAAGCCTGAAGGCGGAGGCGTCTATCCGAACCTGTTCGACGCCCACCCGCCGTTCCAGATCGACGGCAACTTCGCGGCGACCGCCGGAATCGCGGAGATGCTGCTGCAATCCCATTTGGGTTGCATGGAGCTGTTGCCCGCGCTTCCGAGCGCATGGCCGGACGGCTCGATCTCCGGTCTGCGCGCGCGCGGCGGGTTCGAAGTCGATCTGGAATGGAAGGACGGACGGCTGCTGACCGCCAAGATCCGTGCGCTGCTCGGCGGCACGATTAAAGCGCGAGCAAGCGACAAGGCGTCCATCTCGGCATTCTCGCAGGACGGACGACTGCTTGCGGTCAGCGATCAAGAAGGCTATGCGACATGGCTGACCGAAGCAGGCTTATGCTACGAGATTCGCACGAACCGGTAAAGCACGACAATCTTAAGCGAAGCGGGGCAAAGATAACCATGACTCGACCGAAATTCCGCTACACGCCGCCCGAGAACGGGTACCCGGAATGGAACAACAACCCGGACATTTTCCAGCTGAACCGTCTTCCGGCCCATGCCACCCTGATCAGCTACGACACCTTGGAGGAAGCGCTGCGAGGCGAACGGGAGCAATCTCCCTATTACTTGTCGCTGAACGGCACTTGGAAGTTCTCTTGGGCGAAGAATCCGGAAGAGAGAGTCCGGAACTTCTACGAGCAAGGCTTCGATTATTCCGGTTGGGACGACATCCCGGTTCCGTCGCATTGGCAGCTGCAAGGGTACGACTACCCGCAATACACGAACGTCAATTACCCTTGGATTCGCCAAGAGGAGCTCGTCCCGCCGTTCGCTCCCACGAAGTACAACCCGGTCGGCTCCTATCTGCGGACTTTCGAGGTGCCGAGCCATTGGGAGGGACAGCCCGTTCGCATCAGCTTCCAGGGCGTCGAATCGGCCTTCTACGTCTGGCTTAACGGCGATCTGGTCGGATACTGCGAGGACACGTTCACCCCGGCGGAGTTCGATTTGACCCCCTATCTCGTCGAGGGGACGAACACGCTTGCGGTCGAAGTGTACCGCTGGTGCGACGCGAGCTGGCTGGAGGACCAGGATTTCTGGCGGTTAAGCGGGATTTTCCGCGAGGTTTATCTGTACTCTTCCCGGGCGACGAGCATCGTGGACTTCTTCGCCCGTCCCGAGCTCGACGAGGAGCTTCGAAACGGCCGTTTGCGAATCGAAGCCAAAGTAGAGGATTACCCGGAAGAGCAGTCCGAGACGCGCGTTATCGCCCAGCTGTATCGGGACGGCGCGGCCGTGCTGGAGGAGCCTCTGGAGCTGCAAGGGCGATTCGGGGAAAAGGGGATCTGCCTGCTTGACGGAGCGGTCGAGGTGACGGAGCCCCTGAAGTGGAGCGCGGAGAATCCGAATTTGTACACGCTTGTGCTCGGACTCAAGGAGCCGGGCGGCGAGGTAGCGCAATGGGTAAGCTGCCGGATCGGCTTCCGCCGCTTCGCCATCGAGGACGGCTTGATGAAGATCAACGGGGAGCGGATCGTCTTCAAGGGCGTCAATCGCCACGAGTTCTCCTGCGATTCGGGCAGGGCGCTCGGCTACGAGGACATGGTGCGGGACGTCCTGCTCATGAAGCGCCACAACATCAACGCCGTGCGCACGTCGCATTATCCTAACCATCCGAAGTGGTACGAGCTGTGCGACGAATACGGGATCTACGTCATCGACGAGACGAACCTGGAGACGCACGGCAGCTGGAAGTACGGTCAGGACCAGAACGAGGAAGGCGACACGGTGCCGGCGAGCAAGCCGGAGTGGAAGGCGAACGTGCTCGATCGCAGCGCCTCGATGCTGGAGAGGGACAAAAACCATCCGTCCATTATCATCTGGTCGCTAGGCAACGAGTCCTGGGGCGGAGACAACTTCCTTCATATGCACGACTATTTCAAGGAACGCGATCCGTCCCGGGTCGTTCACTACGAGGGCGTGTTCCATTGCCGCAAGTCGGAGGCGGCTTCCGACATCGAGAGCCAGATGTATACGAAGCCGGCGGACGTCGAAGCGTACGCGGTCGCGGCCGAGAACGGCGCCGGCTCCAAGAAGCCGTTTATCCTGTGCGAATACAGCCACGCGATGGGCAATTCGTGCGGCGGCTTGCACCTGTACGCGGAGCTGTTCGACAAGCACCCGATCCTGCAAGGCGGCTTTATCTGGGATTGGGTCGATCAAGCGATTCGCGTACGGGATGAGGACGGCGGCTGGCACATGGCCTACGGCGGCGACTTCGGAGAGTCTCCTCACGACGGCAACTTCTGCGGCAACGGATTGATCTTCGCGGATCGTTCCGTCTCGCCGAAGCTGCTGGAAGCCAAAGCCTGTTACCAGAACGTCCGGTTCGACTCCGTCGACCTGGAGAAAGGACGCTTCAAGGCCATCAACCGGTTCCTGTTTACGAACCTGAACGAGTTCCGCTTCGGCTGGACGCTGACGGGGAATGGCGAGACAATCCGCGAAGGGACGTTCGAGCTGAGCGCGTCTCCGGGCGAGACGGCGGAAATCGACTTGCGCGAAGCCTACCCGGCGCAGGCTCAAGCCGGAATCGAGTATGCGCTGACGATCGGCGTTTATCTCAGGGAACCGACGGCTTGGGCGGAAGCGGGACACGAGATCGCCTTCGGGCAATTCGTTCTGCCGGTTCGGGCGGGTCATGATCGCGCCGCTGCTCCGGCAAGCCATGCGAACTTGACCGTTCGGGAGGAGCCGGGCTTCCTAGCGGCGGAATCCGACCGCTTCGCCGTCCGTTTCGATCGCTTGTCGGGAGCTTTGGCCTCTTATTCGGTCGACGGAACCGAGCTGCTTACGGAGCCCGTCGAACCGAACTTCTGGCGGGCGATCACCGATAACGACATAGGCAACAAGCATCCGGAGAGATGCGCGACTTGGCGGGAAGCCAGCCTGAACCGCAAGCTCGTCTCGTTCGATTGGAAGGAGACGGCCGGGGAACTTGCGGTCTCCGCCCAGTTCGAGCTTCCGACGACGCCTTTTGCCTCGTACTGCGGCATGATCTACAAGGTAGACGCCTCCGGTTCCGTTCGGATCGAGCTGAGCTTGCAGCCGGGAGCCGGCCTGCCGGAGATTCCGGAGGTTGGCGTCCGCATGGCGCTCCGCTCCGGCTTCGACCGGATCCGATGGTATGGACGCGGTCCGCACGAGAGCTACCGGGATCGCCATACCGGCGCGCGGCTCGGCTTGTTCGAAGGAACGGTCGCCGGGCAGGTCGTGCCTTACCTCCGGCCTCAGGAGCACGGCAACAAGACGGACGTCCGGTTTGCCGAGGTCAGGAACGAAGCGGGGGTTGGACTCGCGTTCGTCGGCGAACCGGCGTTCGAATGGAGCGCTCTGCCGTACAGTCCGTTCGAGCTGGAGAACGCCACCCACCATCATCTGCTGCCGAAGACGGAGCACACGGTCGTTCGAGTCGGCAGACAGATGGGAGTAGGCGGCGACGACAGCTGGGGAGCTCCCGTCCATGAGGAATTTACGCTCCCGGCCGATCGGGGATACGAAGCGGCGTTTGCGATTTCTCCGCTGTTTGCATGATTTTTCCTCCCTGGTCGCATACTAGCTTGCGACAGGAGGTGTTGCCAATGGATTCGAATCCGGAACAAGTCGTCGCCGTCCGCAAGAACGGGGACGGGGACATCGTGGAGCTGCAGCTTTCATCCGGCACCGTCGTCGGCTACAAAGAAGCGCAGGCCATGGCGAAGCAAGGCCAAATCGCCAACGTGAACGTCTTCCGGGGACGCGACGGTGACGAGCATCTTCGCTCCAATGCCGACGGCATCAAGGAGAACAATCTGGATAACCTGCCGAGTTTCTGACGAATGCAACGAATCGCCTTTCGAATCGCCCTTGCGGCGAGGAGGGAGGCGATTTTGCTTGTACGGGTTGCAGGTTTTGCTTGTACGGGTTGCAGGTTTTGCTTGTACGGGTTGCAGGCGTTGCGTGTACGGGTTGCAGACTTTGGTTGTTCGTGTTGTAAGTACAAGTTGAGCGATTTTTGCGGAGTTTCGTCCATAAACTCGGAATAATACAACGGAAAACCTTGATCATTCGGCCTATTCAGAGTAAACTGAGATTGAAATTATGTACGTACAAGTTAACTCATTTATCAGGAGGCATCCCGATGATTCAATTGAAACCATACGAGTTCTGGTTCATTACCGGCAGCCAGCATCTGTACGGCCCGGAGACGCTCGAAGAAGTGAATGCGCATTCAAGCGAGATCGCGAGCAGCCTGTCCGGCGATGCCGCGATTCCGTTCCCTATCGTCTTCAAGCCGGTCGTCACGACTCCCGCCGAGATCCGCGCCATCCTGAACGCGGCGAACGCCGACGAGAACTGCGCCGGCGTCATCACGTGGATGCATACGTTCTCCCCGGCCAAGATGTGGATTACGGGGCTGACCGAGCTTCGCAAGCCGCTGCTGCACCTGCATACGCAATACAACCGCGACATTCCATGGGATACGATCGACATGGACTTCATGAATACGAACCAAGCCGCTCACGGCGACCGCGAATACGGCTTCATCGGCGCCCGCCTCGGCATCTCCCGCAAGGTTGTCGTCGGCTACTGGGGCGATTCCTCCGTTCGCGCCCGCATCGGCGAATGGGAGCGTACGGCCGTCGCCTATAACGAGAGCCGCGGCCTGAAGGTCTGCCGCTTCGGCGACAACATGCGCCAAGTCGCCGTCACCGAAGGCGACAAGGTGGAGGCGGAGATCAAGTTCGGCTGGTCCGTCAATACGTACGGCGTCGGCGACCTCGTCCAGTACGTGAACGCGGTGTCCGAAGCGGAAGTCGAGAAGCTTCTCGGCGAATACGCGGAGAAATACGAGATCGCGGAAGCCGGCCGCGCGGCAGGTCCGGTTCGCGACGCGATCGCCTATCAGGCTCGCCTTGAGATCGCGATCAAACGGTTCCTCGACGAGGGCGGCTTCACGGCATTCACGACGACGTTCGAGGATCTGCACGGACTGGAGCAGCTTCCGGGTCTCGCGGTCCAACGGCTCATGGAGCAAGGCTACGGCTTCGCGGGCGAAGGCGACTGGAAGACGGCTGCCCTCACTCGCCTGCTGAAGATCGTGGCGGGAGGCGTGCGGACGTCCTTCATGGAAGACTACACCTATCACTTCGAACCGGGCAACGAGATGGTGCTTGGCGCCCACATGCTCGAGGTGTGCCCGACGCTCGCGGAGACGAAGCCCCGGATCGAGGTTCACCCGCTCGGCATCGGCGGCAAAGCCGATCCGGCCCGCATCGTGTTCGACGGCAAGGCGGGCTCCGCGATCAACGTCTCCGTCGTCGACCTCGGCAATCGCTTCCGCCTTATCGTGAACGAGGTTCAAGGCGTCGCCGTCGAGAAGGAGATGCCGAAGCTGCCGGTCGCGCGCGTGCTGTGGAAGCCGGAGCCTTCGCTTCACGCCGGAGCCGAAGCCTGGATCCTGGCCGGCGGCGCTCACCACACCGTCTATTCGCTCGTCGTCAAGACCGAGCAGATGCTTGACCTGGCGGAGCTGTTCAACATCGAAGCCGTCGTCATCGACAAGGACACGAATACGCGCCAGTTGAAGAACGAGCTGCGCTTCGGCCAAGTCGCCTGGGCGCATCGTTAACAAGCCGCAATGCTCAAGCTCGAAATAATCAAGCGCGCAATACTCAAGCGCGTGATTCTCTAGGCCGAATGCTCAAGTCCTCATTACTCTAGCCCGCAAAGGTCGAGTCTCGATTTTCTCGAGCCGCCTTTCGCGGGCTTTTGATTGTTTGAGAGAAAATTCAACTCCGAATGGCATCGCTCCGATATCCTTTCGCGACCGAATCCGACAAAGATTAGGCCAAAGGATATGCGGCTCGAGTAATCGCCGAATTATGACTTCTGGTCACGAAGGCACTTCCTAATCATTCCCACCTTGCTATGATTGGTGACATAGCCCTTTAAGGGCGAGTCCAATCGATCAGAGGAGGAGTTGGATTTGGGTAAACGCGAATTTGTCGGTCTGGTTTCGTCGCTGGTTTTGGTCGGCGGCTTGCTGGCGCCGGTTGCGGCGCCGGCCGTATCCGCGGAGGACAGGAGCGGGAATCTCGGCGTGCTGGACGTCGGCGCGAAGCTGAGGGCCGATACTCTCGAGAGCGTCGCGGCCGAAGGACGGCTCGACCTGTCGGGCGTCGGAGCTTCGGCGGCCCGCTCTGCCTTGGGCGCGGCCGGCCTGACGGAAGCGGATGTCGGCACCGTCAAGCCGTGGCTGACGAACAACGACGTCACGGGCCAGTATTCCCTGACGAACTTCACTCTGCGAGCCGTCGGGCAGAACGGGGAAGTGTGGGTGGCGAACGATCTGAGCTTCCCGGACGGAGACCCGCGGAACGGATCCGTTCAAATTACGGACGAACAGGTCCGATATTTGCTTAACGAATTCGAGACGCGCATCTACCCGCAAGAAATCGAGTACTTCGCGCCTCCGGCGGAGCGCAATGGGGAAGAAGGCTATGGCGGCTTGTACAAGGACGACAGCGGGCGCGTCGTCATCCTGATCGACAACATCAAGGACCAAAGCTATTATACCGCTGCTTATCCGAGCTATATCGCCGGCTATTTCTCTCCGACGATCAGCGATTTTGCGGATCGCAACGTCATGACGATCGACGCGTACGACTGGGCGAACCGGACGGGGCCGACGGCGGCGAAGCCGTATCTCTACGAAGGCGTATTCGCTCACGAGTTCCAGCATCTTCTGCACCGGGATGCCGACTCGGGCGAAGAGAACTTCATCAACGAAGGCTTGTCGGACTTCGCCCAATACATGGTCGGGTACGGCCACTCCGTCGACCACGTGAACAACTTCCTTGCCAACCTGCGGAACTCCCTTACCTTATGGGGCGACCAGTCGGATCTGCAGATCCTTGCCGATTACGGCAACGCTTATCTTTTCCAGCTGTATCTGTACGACCACTTCGGCGAATCGTTTATCCGGTCCCTGTTCCATAATCCGGCCACCGGCATTACCGGCGTGGAGGATACGCTTGCGCAGGCGGGCATTAGCAAATCCTTCGCCCAGCTGTACGCCGATTATATGACGGCCGTCGTTCTGGACGGCGGGTATAAAGGCGATTCCTCCACCTACAAATTCGACTCGATCGACGTGACTCCCGACTTCGCTTCCTCTATTCTTGCGGACAACGTCACTCCCGCATGGGGGACCGACTTCAAGGTCATCACCCCGAATTCGAAAATCGATCACCTGTATTTCCAAGGTCTCGACTTCCTGAAGACGAACTGGACGCCGGCGGAGGACCCCGAACGCGGTACCGTTCTGTGGGGCAATCAGGGCGACTTGGCCGACAACTTCCTGATCAAGGAGCTGGATCTGACCGGACAGACGGCGCCCGAGCTCAGCTTCGACACCCGCTACGATATCGAGGAGCAGTGGGACTTCGGCGTCGTGCAAGTGTCCGCGGACGGAGGGCAAACATGGACGTCGCTGGCCAACGAGAATACCCGCGGCGATCTGGTCGAGGAAGGCTATCCGAAGATCGCGGCGAATCTGCCGGGCTTCACGGGCAGCTCCGGAGGCTGGAAGACGGAGACGTTCGACCTGTCCGCCTATGCCGGCAAGAAGATTCTGCTCGGGTTCCGCTACTTGACGGACTGGGGCTATAACGAAGCCGGCTGGTACTTGTCCGATCTGCGGCTGAACGGAACCGTGATCGATCCGATGACCGACGCCTCCGGATTCGTAAGCTTGGAGCAGGCGACCGGCCAGTACGTGAATTATCAGGTTCAGTTCATCGGCTTTATGAAGAACTACGACAAGCAGAAGGGAAAAGGGAACGACAACCAAGTCAAAGTCATCCGCTTGCGGGACCTGATCAACATGTCGGAATCGGATCGCGTCGAGCTTGCGGACCTGCTCCGCAGCTCGAAATACGAACGAATTCTCATGATGACGACGTTCGCCGCTCCCGAAGGCACCAACAACAGCGTGCCATACCAGTACGAAGTGGTGATGAAGGATACCGGCAAGAAAGACAAAATACCGGGTAAGGGCAAGAATGATTAGAATGGCTAGAACGACAAAGGCGGCATAGCATTATCGGAAAACGGAATCTTGCAATGTAACGGCAGAAGCCGCGCGAATGCGCGGCTTCATCTGTTTCAGGATAGCGCCTTAATGTCTAAGTTTGGTTTGTGAGGGTATCCGGAGAAACGAGAAAGGAACCGGCCGCCGACGTCTAGCGGACATGAGAAACCCTTATTTCCGTATATCCATCCTCTTAAGCTAGAAAACTAGAAATAAGAGTCTCGTATGACCGTTAGGTTCGAATGCCTGTTTTTTTGCGCCTTTAAGCGTCTTTCATGTCCGTAAGCCGATCAAACCCTAAACAACTAGGCAGCTTCGTATGCAACCCGTCGGAATTATGGAGATCATCTACAAAATATAGCTTCGGGCGCCAACCCTAGGAGTTGCTTACCCCGGCCGGAACTCGTCCATACTGTAAAGGTTCCGGTACCGCAGGTTCAGGTATTCCATCCCATTCTTTTCCCATCAAGGAGGCAAGCGCCGTCCCATGACGATGAGCACTAATGACGAGTTCGAATGCGCGATAGTAGGAGGAGGACCTGCCGGGTTGAGCGCGGCGCTCGTGCTGGGCCGCGCGAGAAGGCGGACGATCCTCTTGGACGGCGAGAAGCCGCGCAACCGCGTGACGAAGCATTCGCACGGTTACTTGACCCGCGACGGCGTTACTCCGGCGGAGTTCCGGGAGCTTGCCCATGAGGAGCTTCGCAAATACCCGACCCTCGAGTATCGCCATGATATCGTCGTTTCCGTCCGGAAGGACGGCGATCGCTTTTGCCTATCCGCCAAGTCGGGTCGCGGCTTCTCGGCGCGCAAGATCATCCTCGCGACCGGGCTCGCGGAGACGCTTCCGGGCATACCCGAACTTGCGTCCTATTATGGAAAGAGCTTGTTCAGCTGTCCCTATTGCGACGGATATGAGATGAGAGACCGGCCTCTCGCCGTTATCTCGGACGATCCGTACAAGGCGGCGCATATGGCGCAAACGCTGTCCCAGTGGAGCCGAGACGTGCTTGTCTGCACCAACGGGCACGGCCTTTCGCCCGATCTCCGATCCTTCCTCCGGGACAACGATATCCCTTACCAGGAGTCCGCCATCCTGTCGCTGGAAGGCGAGAAGGGCGATCTTCAAGCCATTCGGTTCGCCGACGGTACCGAAACCGCCAGAACGGGAGGGATCGTCATCGCCGATTGGGCGCAAGCGGCCAACCTCCACCTCGAACTCGGCTGCAAGCTGACGGAAGCGGGCGGGATCGAGACGGACGAAGCTTGCCGCACGAGCGTCGAGGGAGTGTTCGCGGCGGGAGACGCGGCGATCGTCGCGCCGGCCCAATTGATCGTCGCGGCGGCGGAAGGGAGCCGAGCGGCCATCGGCGTCAATTCGGACCTCACGCACGAGAGCTTTCACCCGCCGATCCCCCATTTTTCAAAATAACGAGCCCTGTGATCTATATCACACCTAAACCTGCCGCGGATCGTTATGATGGGTATAGTTGGAGGAACCGATAGGACTTCGGCATCGGAAATCGGGCTCTGCCATTCCAACGTACAAAAGAGACTCGGGGGCTGCGGCATGGCTATCAGATTCGGAATCGTCAAGAAATTAGTGCTTGGAATCACGCTCGTCTCCATGATCACTTATGGGACAAGCGCTTTCTGTTTATTGGTATTGGAAAAACGATTCGACGCGATCTCCAACGAGTGGTTCATCGTCATCACATTGGTGCTTGGCATCCTCTGGACGTCCTTGTTCGGCTACCTGTTCGCCAAATGGCTGCTTCGGCCGCTCCTGGCTCTGACCGCCGCCACGCAGCAAGCGGCGGAAGGCAAGCTGGCGGAGCGGGTCATGGTCCGCGATTCGGACGACGAGCTGTCCAGGCTCGGACGTTCTTTCGAAGAGATGCAGACAAGGCTCGCTTCGATCATCGGCGGCATCAAGGACCATTCGCAGACGGCGAGCCGCCATGTCGCGGAGCTTCAGGGGGCGATCGGCGAGGCCGCTCGCCAGATCGAGCAGATCTCGCATCAAGCGGAACGGATCTCGGACGGCAGCGTCCGCCAGTCTTCTTCCGCCGAAGGGATGACGCGTTCCGTGCAGGACCTGTCTCGGGCATCCAAGCAATTGGACGAGCAAGCGGAGGACGCAAGGGCGCTGACGGACCGGATGATGGACTCTATTCGCGACAGCGAAGAGGTGTTCCGCACGATGGTCGTTCGGATGCGGAATCTCTCGGATATGAACCAGGAGGCGCTCGGAATCGCCGCCCGGCTTAACGATTACGCGGTAGAGATCGGGACGATCTCGTCCGTCGTGAGCGAATTCGCGGACCAAACGCAGCTTCTCGCGTTGAACGCGGCCATCGAAGCGGCCCGCGCGGGCGAGGAGGGAAGAGGCTTCGGGGTCGTCGCCGACGCGGTGAAGTCGCTGGCGGGGCAGAGCGGAAGCGCGGCGCGCCACATCCGGGAGCTGATCGCGCAGATTCAAACCGAGGTGGGCGGCGTCGTGGACCATATGAACCGCCAATACGTCGTCGCCGACCGGGAGGCGAAGAACGGGGAAGCCTCCGCGGCATCCTTGAGCCAAATCGCGAAGGAGGCGCGCCGCGTCAGCGAGATCATCGACCATATCGCCTTCAAGATGTCGGAGCAAGCGGAGCAGGCCGGCGGGACGCTCCGGGAAGCGAACGAAGTCTCGCGGATCGCCGATTCGATCCGTACGGGGGCGCTCGAGGTGAATTCGGCGACGCAGGAACAGACGGCGGTCATGCAGGAGATAGCCGCTTCCTCGGAAGCGCTTTTGTCGGAATCGCAAGAGTTGATGCGCAAAATCGCGTTTTTCAAGTAAGCAAAAAAAAGCTCCGAAAATGTCGAAGTTAACAGAGAATTAACATGAAATTTGCCATTCCGTGTAAGGGGCTCCGCGAGGGAGCTCTTTTTTTGCCGAAATGACAGAAATCTCAAAAAATTAATGAAAATACGGATGAAAATCGTGATCTATTCCTCTATAATGAATGTAATATCCGTGTGATTTGTAAGGAAAAATGACAAAATGTTAGCCGATTGTCAACTGCCGTTTGGCTGATCCCCGTCTAAGGAGGTGCCTCTAAGCAATGGCCGTAAGTGCCCCGCTTCTCGCTCCGGAATTGTTGTATTTGTTTAACAATGGTCACTTGTTTCACGCCTATCGTACATTTGGAGCACATAAGCATGAGTACGACGGGGCTGCGGGAGTGCGATTCGTCGTCTGGGCGCCCAAAGCCAGGGAGGTGCGCGTCGCCGGAGATTTCAATGGCTGGAACGGGCAGGGACATCGGCTGCACCTGGTCGGTTCGACCGGCGTGTGGGCCGGATTCGTCTCCGGGATCGGCGAAGGGACGGCTTACAAGTACGAAATCATCGATTCAAGCGGCCGCAGGCAGCTGAAATCCGACCCGTTCGCCTACCGTTCCGAGCTTCGCCCCCACACGGCTTCCATCGTCGCGGATTTGAACCGGCACGTATGGAAGGATCAAGCCTGGATGGAGCACAAGAGAAAGAACCCTCCCTACACGCGCCCGATCCTTATGTACGAGGTTCACCTCGGCGCTTGGAAGATGGAAGAACGCGAGGTGTTCCGCACCTATCGGCAGCTAGCGGATGAGCTGCTCGATTATGTAGTCAAGATGGGCTACACCCACATTGAGGTTCTCCCTCTGAATGAACATCCGTTGGACGCCTCTTGGGGTTATCAAGCGACCGGCTATTATTCGGCGACAAGCCGATACGGGCCGCCGGAAGGACTCCAGGAGCTCGTGGACCGATGCCATCAGCGGGGAATCGGAGTCATTCTCGATTGGGTGCCCGGGCACTTCTGCAAGGACGACCACGGCCTAAGGCAATTCGACGGCGGGCCGCTCTACGAGCACTCGGATCCCCGCGTCGCGGAGAAGCCGCTCTGGGGAACGCTCGCCTTCGACTTCGCCAAAGCCGAGGTCCAAAGCTTCCTGATCTCGNNCTTCCACATCGACGGCCTCCGGGTAGACGCGGTGGCCAGCATGATCGACCTGAACTTCGACAAGCCGCCGGAGATGCACACGCTGAACCGCCATGGGGGCACGGAGCACTTGGAAGCCCTCGATTTTCTCCGCAAGCTGAACGAGACGGTGTTCCGCTATCATCCGGATACTCTGATGATCGCAGAAGATTCGTCCGCTTGGCCGGCCGTCACCTCGCCGACCTATCTGGGCGGCCTAGGCTTCAACTACAAGTGGAACATGGGCTGGATGAACGATATGCTCCGCTACATGGAGACCGATCCGAACGACCGGCCCGCCAAGCATCATCTGATTACCTTCTCGCTGCTATACGCCTTCTCAGAGAACTACGTACTTCCTCTCTCGCACGACGAAGTGGTTCACGGCAAGCGCTCCCTGCTGAACAAGATGCCCGGAACCTACGAAGAGAAATTCGCCAACCTACGACTTTTCTACGGATACTGGATGACGCACCCCGGCAAGAAGCTGCTCTTCATGGGCGGCGAGTTCGGCCAATACGACGAATGGAAAGACGCGGAAGGGCTGGATTGGCTCCTGTTGGACTATCCCCTTCACGCGGGCATGCAACGCTATTCCCGCGATCTCAACGCGCTCTATCTGGAAGAGAAAGCCTTGTGGGAGAGGGATCACGGCTACGAGGGCTTCCAATGGATCGACGCGGACAATGCCGGACAGAGCGTGCTCGCCTTCATTCGCCGAGGCTTCGACGCAAGAAATCATTTGATCGTCGTATGCAATTTTTCCCGTCAAGCCCATCCTTCGTTTCGGATCGGAGTGCCTGCCGGTACTACCTACCGAATCATCATGAACAGCGATGTCGCCAGCTACGGAGGATCGGGAACCCGAATGCCTAGAAGGATCAGGGCAACTCGCAAGGCTTCGCACGGGCAGCCGTTCAGCATAGAGCTTCCATTGCCTTCGTTGTCATTCCTATTGCTTGAGCCGGATCGAATCGCGGCAGAGTAACAGCCCGTGAGCAGGCAAGGAGCCATCGAACAGAGAGGAGTTGTGCCTATGAGCCGCAATGAATGCATCGCCATGCTTCTAGCCGGAGGGGAAGGACGTCGACTGGGCGTGCTCACGAAAGATTTGGCCAAACCGGCCGTGCATTTCGGAGGCAAATACCGCATTATCGACTTTACCCTTAGCAATTGCGTCAATTCCGGCATCGAGACCGTGGGGGTGCTGACCCAGTACCAGCCGCTCGTCTTGAATCGCTATCTCGGAATCGGAAGTCCGTGGGGGCTCGATCGCCGCGAGGGGGGCATGCACGTCCTTCCCCCTTACGTTCGCCAGAAGGGCGGCGTCTGGTATAAAGGAACGGCGAACGCCATTTATCAGAATATCGGTTTCATAGAGAGATACGAACCGGAGTACGTCTTGATCATTTCGGGCGACCATATCTACAAGATGGATTACGGACTCATGCTGGAGCAGCACAAAAAAACCTGCGCGGACGCGACGATCGCGGTCATTACGGTCCCTTGGGCGGATGCGAGCCGCTTCGGCATCCTGAGCGTCGACGAGGAAGGCAGAGTCGTCGAATTCGCCGAGAAGCCGAAGCAGCCGAAGAGCAATCTAGCATCGATGGGCGTCTATATTTTCTCGTGGAAAGTGTTGAGAGAGTCTCTTATTCAGGATGAGGCGGATTCGCATTCGTCCCACGATTTCGGCAAGGACATCATTCCGAAGCTGCTCGCGGATCAATCGAGGCTGCATTCCTATCGATTCGAAGGGTATTGGAAGGACGTCGGGACGATCGAGAGCCTGTGGGAGGCCAACATGGATCTGCTGGAGGATGAGCCGTCGCTGGACCTGTACGACCGGGACTGGCGCATTTATTCGGTGAACCCGAACCGACCGGCGCAGTACTTGTCCCCGGAAGCGACCGTTCTAAGCTCGATGATCAACGAAGGAAGCGTCGTGGAAGGCTCGGTGAACCGGTCCGTCTTGTTCCACGGCGTCAAAATCGGAGAAGGAAGCGTGGTCGAGGACTCCGTCATCATGCCGAACGCGATCGTCGGGCGGGGGGCGAAGGTGATCCGCGCGATCGTCGGGGAAGGGGCCGTCGTCGGCGAAGGCTGCCAGGTGGGCAGCGTCGATTCCGAAGAGATCGCCGTGGTCGGAAGCGGAGCCGTCGTGAATGCCGAGAAGCCGCTAGAGGAGGCGAATCCGATATGAAGCTCCCGATGATGGGCGTCATCAACCTGATTCACGAGACGGAGGAGATGGGCTCCTTGACGGCGAACCGCTGCCTGGCGACGGTTCCGTTCGCCGGCCGTTACCGGCTGATCGACTTCGTTCTCTCTTCGATGGTCAATTCCGGGGTGCCCCGGGTGGCCGTCTTCGCCCATACGAAATTCCGCTCCTTGATGGATCATCTGGGCTCGGGCGGCAACTGGGATCTTCATCGCAAGCAGAGCGGGCTGTTCGTGCTGCCTCCCGCCATGGAGGACATGACCGACTTCGGCAAGGGCGATCTCTACCAGTTCTACCGCAATCGCGACTACTTCGCGCGCAGCTCGCTGGAATACGTCGTCATCGCCCGCAGCCACATGGCCTGCAACGTGGATTTCGCGGCGATTCTGGAGCAGCACCGGGAGCGCGATGCGGATATCACGGTCGTGTGCAAAAAATGGCCGCACGCGCAGACGGGGTTGACCCGCAAGGTGAAGCTAGACGCAAGCGGCCGAGTCGTGGAGATGCAGGATCATTTCGGACGGCTGACCAGCGACCTCGTTTCGATGGAGATGTACGTCATGCGCAAGGATCTTCTCATCGACCTGGTCGCGACCTCGCTGGCGCAGGGGAAGGATCATCTCGTCCGGCATGCGATTCTTCCGAGGCTGACCGAGCTGAAGGTGAACGCCTATCTGCACGACGGTTACCTTGGGGTCGTCAACACGATTCCGGCCTACTATCGCCACAACATGGAGCTGCTGAATCCGGACGTCTGGAACGAGCTGTTCTTCCGTCCGGGTCCGATCTATACGAAGGTCAAGGATGAGCCGCCGAGCCGTTACCGCTCCGGCTCGAACGCCATCCATTCGCTGGTGGCGAACGGCTGCGAGATCGAAGGAACGGTCGAGAACAGCATCCTGTTCCGCGGGGTGAAGGTTCGCAGGGGCGCGGTCGTCCGCAACAGCATCGTGATGCAGAACGGCGTCATCGGGGAGAACGGATCCCTGGAGAATTGCATTCTCGACAAGGAAGTGGAGATTCGCCCTCTGCAGCAGCTGAAAGGAACGTCGGAGATGCCGTTTCTGGCCTTGAAACGCAACGTTATTTAATTCAAGGGGGAATTCCATGAAAGTCTGGTTCGCGGCGTCCGAAGCGGTGCCTCTCGTTAAATCGGGAGGCCTTGCGGACGTCGTCGGAGCGCTTCCCAAGGCGTTAGGCAAGCTGGGAGCGGAAGTGACGGTGCTGCTGCCCAAGTACGGAGCGATCCCGAAGGAGATCGCGGACCAAGCGACGTTCCTGGAGCATTTTAACGTCTCGCTCGGCTGGCGGCTTCAATACTGCGGCTTGTTCGAGGTGACCCTGGACGGGGTGAGGTTCCTGTTGATCGACAACGAGTACTTTTTCCACCGGCATTATCTGTACGGATACGGCGAAGAGGAGATCGAGCGTTACGCCTTCTTCAACTTCGCCGTCCTGGAGGTGCTCGCGCGTTCGGCGAAGGACAAGCTTCCCGACATCCTGCATTGCCACGATTGGCAGACGGGTCTCATTCCGATGCTGCTTCGCACCCGGTATTCCCATTATCCGGCGCTTCGGCACATTCGCACGGTTTTTACGATTCACAACCTGCAATACCAAGGCGTGTTCTCCCGCGAGAAGCTGAAGGACGTGCTATCGGCCGGCGACGATTTGTTCACCGAGGACGGAATCGAGTTCTACGGCGACGGCAACTGCATGAAAGCGGGCCTGCGATACGCGGATAAGCTGACGACGGTCAGCCCGACGTACGCGCGCGAGATTCAGACCTGGGAATACGGGGAAAAGCTGGACGGAGTGCTGCGAATGAGGTCGTGGGATTTATGGGGCATCGTGAACGGGATCGATACCGAGAGCTACGACCCGATGACCGATCCGAACGTCAAGACGCACTATCGCCATTCTCTTGCGAAGAAGCGGCAAAACAAGCTGGCCCTGCAGCGGGAGATCGGCTTCGAGGAGAACGCGGATCGGCCGCTTATCGGAATCGTGTCCCGCATGGTCGACCAGAAAGGCTTCGATCTGATCGCGGAGGCGCTGCCCGCCTTGATGGAAGAAGACCTGGCGCTCGTCATTCTCGGGTCGGGGGATCCCAAATTCGAGCAGCTGTTCCGCCGGGCCATCGACCGGTATCCGGGCCGTCTGTACGTCTGGTTCGGCTTCAACGAAGGCTTCGCGAGAAGGATCTACGCGGGCTCGGACATGTTCCTGATGCCTTCGCGGTTCGAGCCTTGCGGGCTCAGCCAATTAATCTCCCTGCGCTACCGTACCGTCCCTATCGTCCGGGAAACCGGCGGGCTCCGGGATACGATCGAGGCATATAATGAATTTGCCGGAACGGGCAACGGCTTCAGCTTCGGCCCGGCTTCGGCGCACGACTTGATCTATACGGTGCGGCGCGCGCTGTCGTTCTACCGGCGTCCCGAGGAGTGGGAGAAGATCGTCGCGAACGGCGCGAAGAAGGATTACGGCTGGGAACGTTCGGCCAAGGAATACAACCGACTCTATCGCGAACTTGCTAACTAAGGAAGGGGTCTTACGACATGGCACGCCATCTGGTTATCGGGAACGGGAAAATGTTGATCAATCTGGACAGAAACGGATACATGAGGGATTTGTATTTCCCCTTTGTAGGCCAGCTTAATCATATCGGAGGCCAGACATGCCGGTTCGGGGTTTGGTGCAACGGCAAGTTCGTCTGGCTCGACGATGCGGGCTGGAAGATCGAGCTGGGCTACATCGACAATTCGCTCGTGACGAACGTGACGGCAAGGCACGAGGGACTTGGGCTGGAGCTGCACATCAACGACGGCATCCACCAACGGGAATGCATCTATATCAAGAGGGTGGTCGTCCGCAACCTGACGGCGGAGGCCAAAGAAGTCCGGGTGTTCTACCACCACGACCTGATGATCGACGGCAACGAGGTTGGCGATACGGCGGCCTATTATCCGGCGAACCGGACGCTTTTCCACTACAAGCGCTCTTCCTATTTCATGTTCAACGGCCGCTCCCAAGGCGGCGGAATCTTCCAATTCTCCACGGGGATCAAACGATTCCAATCGGCCGAAGGCACGTGGCGGGACGCGGAGGACGGGGAATTGATGGGCAACGCCATCGCGCAAGGCTCGGTGGACAGCACGATCAGCTTCCGGGCGGACGTGCCGGGAGGCAGCGAGAGCACCTTCTATTATTGGATGTCGGTCGGCAGCGACCTGGAGGAAGTGAAGCGTCTCGACCAATACGTGCAGGAGAGCCATCCGGAGAAGCTGCTCAGCCGCATCGTCATTTATTGGAACAATTGGCTGTCCAAGGTGGGCGATGACTTCGGGGATCTGCCGCCATCCGTCGTTCGCTTGTTCAAGCACAGTCTCCTCATCGTGCGGACCCAGATCGACGAGAGAGGGGCGATCCTGGCCGCGAACGATACCGACATTCTCCAATACAATCGCGACCATTACAGCTACATGTGGCCGCGGGACGGCGCGTTGATCGCCGACGCGATGAGCCTGGCGGGCTACCACGGCACGATCGCTCCGTTCTTCGATTTCTGCAACCGCGCCCTATCGCCGGAAGGCTATCTGTATCACAAGTACAATCCGGACGGAACGGTCGGCTCGAGCTGGCACCCGTACGTGGTTCAGGGCAGTCCGCGGCTGCCGATCCAAGAGGACGAGACGGCTCTCGTCTTGTTCGCCTTGTGGAAGGATTACGAGCGGCAAGGGGAGATCGAGCTGTCCCAGGCGCTGTATCCGACGCTGGTGCGCAAGGCGGCGTCCTTCCTGTGCGACTTCATCGAGCCGTCGCTCGGGCTGCCGCTTCCGAGCTACGACCTGTGGGAGGAGCGCTACGGCATCTGGACGTATACGACGGCATCGGTCTACGGCGGGCTGATGGCCGCCGCGTACTTCGCGGACTTGTTCGGCGACTACGAACGGAGCGACCGTTATCGGAACGTGGCGGAACGGATGAAGATGGGGATGATCACCCATCTGTGGGACGAGGAGAAGGGGCGTTTCGCCCGAGGGCTGGTGCAGCGGGACGGCGTCTGGGTCAAGGATATGACGCTGGAGAGCAGCTTGTTCGGCCTCTTCGAATTCGGGGTGCTTCCAGCCGATGACGAGCGCGTCGCCAAGACGATGAACGCCATCGCTTCGGGGCTCGCCATTCAGACGGACATCGGAGGCATCGCGAGGTATACGGACGATTATTACTTCCAGCAGAGCGACGACGTGGAGCACGTTCCCGGCAATCCGTGGATCATCTGCACGCTCTGGGTGGCTAACTTCCAGATCGAGACGGCGAAGAGGCTGGAGGATCTCGAAGCTCCCCGGGCGACGCTGGAGAAGGTGTGCGGGGGAACGCTGCAGGGAGGCAATCTTCCCGAGCAGCTGCACCCGCTCGACGGCACCCCGCTGTCCGTCGCGCCGCTCACTTGGTCCCACGCCACCTATATCAGCTCGGTTTGCAAGTACTTGCGCAAACGGGAGCAGCTCGTATCCACGGCGTCTTCGCTGGATTGGGAGCGTAAAGGCGCCATCTCTTAAGCTCGGAAATACCCTCGGGAGAAACGAAGAACCGGCCGGCGCGATTGGCGCCCGGCCGGTTCTTGCGTTACGAGCTCTTAAGGCCGAGCTCGTCCTCCCAGGTCCGAATCTGCTTAACGAAGGTGCGCAGCATTTCGGGCGAGGAGTAGGTATTGCTGAAGTCCTCGACGCCGAGCCAGCCGTCATAGCCGACCGCGTCCAGGTCGCGCAGAATTTGCTTCCATGGGACCGCTCCGCTGGCGATAGAGCGCCAGCCGCACGTCCATTCGACCGGAGCGAGCGGGTCGCCATCCGGTCCGGGCGCGCCGAACGCCTTGGCGGCGTTGGGGTGCTCGCTTCCGTCCGGAAGCAGCCTCTTCGGCTCCCAGCCCGCGTTCTTCACGTGCACGTGAGCAAGATAAGGGCCGAGAATCTCCATCCCCATCCGGAAGTTCTCCATGCCTTCATAGATCATGTTGCCAGGATCGAGCAGGACGCCGATGCGTTCCGGGGAGTACCGCGAGGCGAGCCGATAGGCCGCGGACGCGCTCGGGAGAATCGTGCCGTGATGAATCTCGATCAAGGCTTTGATTCCGAACTCGCCGGCCATGCCTTCGACCTTGTCCAGGTAGCGGACGGCGCTCTCGAACAGCTTGCCGTGTCCGATCTCGGGTTGATAGCCCGGAACTCCGACCCGGATCATGGATGCCCCGATGGACTTCGCCAGCCGGAACAGCGCTTCCGTCCCTTCGAGGTCACCGCAAGTCAGATACGGCACGAGCGCGATGGATCGAAGGCCGTTCTTCGCGATCGACTCCCGAACGGAAGTCAACTCTTCCGCGGTTGCGGACGGCGCAAGGGTCGAGCGGTTGTTGCCCCAGAACGAAGGGGATTCGCTAAGGGCGGCTGCGGGCGTCTCCTTGCATCTCCACTCGATGCCTTCAACGCCGGCCTCCTTGGCCGCTTCGCATGTCTGCGCGTGGGTAAGTTCCGGAGTAGAAACAGTGAATACGGATAGCTTGAATCGGGACAAGTTCGCTCTACCTCCTCGTGATCGTTATCTAGCTTCTTCTCATTCTATCAGCGTGCATAAGAAGGTGGAGCCCGATTGACGAAGAACTTAATAAGAGATAAACGAATCGAAGGTTAGGCCAACGAAAATCAAATCGTTCCATTCTAGCCGGATCAATAGGAGGTACAATAGATGAGCTTGAAACGATCTTATGCCCAGTCGGATTCCACGCCGTTCGTCCCCGCCTTCTTCGCCTTATGCGGAACGACGGTTCTCTGCGTTGCTCTTCTCGTCGTTCGCGGCTACCAAACGGAGGTATTCCGCCATGGGTTCCTGCTCTGGAACTTGTTTCTGGCCTGGCTGCCGTTGATCGCTTCCATGACGGCCGTCTTGATCGGCTCCAATAAGGTCCTGAGCGAGAAAGTCAAGATTCCCTCGCTGGTTGCGATCGGAATCGCTTGGATGCTGTTCTATCCGAACGCGCCCTACCTGGTCACGGACCTTATTCATGTCTTTATCGAGCATTCTCTTGGTTGGGATTCGCGCTCGTTGATCTTGTGGTTCGACCTGATCACGTACTTCCTTTTCTCCTGGTGCGGCTTGATGCTCGGGTATTTATCGATGTACCAATTCCATGAGCTTGTCAAAAGCTATCTGGGAGCGGCGGCGGGCTGGCTGTTCATCCTCGTCGTCTCCGTCCTCGGCGGCTTCGGAGTATACCTGGGAAGGGTCATTCGCTTGAACAGCTGGGACGTTCTGTTCTCTCCGTTCCGGTTGATCGAAGGCGTAAAGGACGGGCTGAATTATCGAGGCTTTATCTTTACAATCTTGTTCGCTCTGCTTATTCTTATCGTATACCTGTCGATCATAAGCTTGAGGTATGTCTCATCCGGCAGGACGGGGAAGCGGGAGGATCCCGCGAGAACCTTGAATCCCTGAACAATGGAGACTTCCGGAACCGTGACGGGGCCGGCTGCGTATGGGATAATAGTAACGAATTGGAGGCGGATGAAGATGAGTTTTCTGAAGAAGTTTACGGAGACGGTCAGCAAGGGCGTATCGACCGCCACGGAGAAGGCGCAGCAGACGGTCGAGATCACGAAGCTGCACACCCAGATCTCCGGCAAGCGCAAGGATATCGACAAGCGATTCGCGCATATCGGCGAGGCTGTATATAACGCATATTTGGCCAAGGACCTGTCCCAGGCGGAGAGCCAGATCATTCCGGAGTGCGAAGCGATCAGCGGCATCCGCAAGGATATCGAAGCGCTGGAGGATCGAATCCGCGAGCTTCGCAACGAGAAGGAATGCGTCTGCGGCAACACGGTCTCCTACGACACGAAGTTCTGCCCGTCGTGCGGACACAAGTTCGATCCGGTGCCGGTCCCTGCGGTGCCCGTAGACAACATCCCGGCGGAGTCCGAGGTCGTGGACGCGGAAGAAACCGTCGGCGCGCCGGACCTCGATACGGAACCGGAAGCCGAGACGGCAACGGCGTTCTGCAGCAACTGCGGCGCGGAGCTCGCTCCGGGCGCGAAGTTCTGCCCGAGCTGCGGCACTCCGGCTCAGGACTGACCGGGCATTCGGTTGGGTTTTAGGAGGATATTGGTTACGTTGGGTCGGCGGACTGGGGTCCGTCGATCCTTTGTTTTTATATGCGTTCCCCATTTGTTGCGTCGTACCGGTTTTAACGGAACTAACGGACGTTATTAGGGGGCGAAACGGCTATTTTATAATCTAACGGAAATGGGGGGCCTTATTTTGATCCAATAGGCTAGTTTAGGGGTAATTTCTCGGAATAACGGCTCTCAGTTCCGTTAGAATTTGAAAACGCGTATTTTAGGCGCAATAACGGCTCTCAGTTCCGTTACAAGCAATATGTCGATTTGAAGCATCAGTCGCCTCTTCGTGTTATGCCGCTTCTCCCATTTGCTCAGGAACGATCCCCCCCTACGATCGATTCATCTTAATAAACACGATCAAAAATATGGACGCAATCTCCTAGACGGCGAACGCCGAGAAAGTCCCGAAATTATTTTACTTGAGTCAAAGAAATCAATTCCGGAAAGGGGTGAAGGCGCAGCTTGACGTACGGCAACGGCAATATTCCGGAGGACCCGGTCAATTGGCTGGGAGATAGAGCCGAATGGCATATGCGGGAAGAACCGCTAGCCGGCGGCTTCCGTTATGGTCTCTCCCGCGGCGAGCGCCGCTTCAGCCCCGGAATAAGCTGAACGAACGCGATCGCGACGGTTGCGAGTCCGAGAGAGATGGCTTGCAGGAAGGACAGGCTTCTGCCGAAGGCGGCCATGTCCATCGCCGTAACCTCGGGCAGCATCAGGTTGTTGATCAGGCTGCTCTCGTAGGCGCGCAAGCGACGCTGCGACCATGCCCAAAGGGTAAACGCTAGCGAACCGTTTATCGCCCCCAGCCACAGGACGAGCAGGCAAAGACGGAGCGAAAAAGAGGGGAGTGGCTCCAGCGCCAGTCCCACCGCGAGCATTCCGGCGGCGCCCAGAATCATCGGTTTCGTCACCAGGGCGGATGCGGGGAGACGCGTTCTGGTCAGCAAGTAGCGGCTTAAGGTCAAGTGAACCGCATAGCCGACGCACGAGAACAAGAGGAAGAGAAGGCCCGCCCGGCTGTCGGAATCGAATCGCCAAGGATAATAGAAGAGGGCGATGCCGACCAGGGCGGCGAAGACGCCGACGAGCGCAAGGCGGCTCTTCAGCTCTCGAAGCCAGATCGCGTCCGCCGCGAGCAGCATCAACGTGTTGCCGATGGCAAGCGTCATGCTGGCTTGGGTAGGGGACACGTACGATTGGCCGGCGTATTGCAGGCCTTGCGCGGCCAGAAAGCCGGTCAGCCCGAGAACGGCGGCCAGCTTCCAGGAGAGCTTACGGTCCTGAACGCCGCCGGAGGGAGGCGGCCGCAGCGCGGCGACGCCGGCCGAGGCCAATGCCGCGACCCCGTAACGAAGGCCGGCGAGCGTAAACGGTCCGATGCCGGAGGAGAACGCGTATTGGTTCAGAATGTAGGAGGAAGCCCATAGCAACGTGACGAAAATGGCCGCCGACGTCGCAAGCGCCCGATCCGAAATCATATGAGGCCTCGTCGTTCATCCAGCCAGGAGAGGATTCCTTCCGAGGCGAGCGCTAACGCCTTGCGGCGGTGATCCCTGACTTCACCGGCCTCGAGAGGAAGAGAAGCGAGAGATATTCCCGTCGGCAGCAGAAAGATCCGGTCGTACCCCTCGCTCTTATCGCCGACGGGCTCCATGGCGATTCGTCCGCGAAGCTCGCCGCGGAAGACCTTGCCGAATCCTCCCGGCATCTTCAAGGCTACCGCGCTGACGAAGACGGCATGCCTGCGCTCCATCGGAACTCCCTTCAGCCGTTCCAGCAGAAGGCGGCTGCGATCGTCATCGCTCCCCGGGGCGAACCTTGCCGTTCGGACTCCCGGAAATCCGTCCAGAGCTTCGATAAACAAGCCGGAATCCTCCGCCGCGACGATGGTTGGCCCGTCCGCATGCTTGGCGACCGCAAGAGCTTTGATCAAAGCATTCTCCTCGCAGCTGCTTCCGGTCTCCTCCGCTTCCGGAACCTGGCCTTCCTTCAAACGGCGTATCGGCAAGCCCGTTCCGGCCAAGCCCCGCGACATCCATTCGACCTTTCCGGGATTCCACGTACCCAATGTAATGTCCACTTTCGTTCCGCCTTTCTCGTCATCTTCATTTTCCAATAGAACTAGTTTAAGGTTGCTAAAAGAGGACAAAAAGGGTAGGTTCTAGGAAGAAGACTTCCTCTTTTATTAAAAAAGGGGCGGAGGGAGAATCGCTTCATGCAGGCGGCCTATCATTATGTGCGATTGTTGGATCGGTTCCCTCAGCGCGACCGAGAGGTGACTCTGGAGGAGCTGTCGGACGTTCTTAGCTGCTCCGCGAGGAACGTGAGGCTCATCGTCAAACAGCTTGCCGGGCTAGGGTGGGTGGAATGGAAGCCGGGCAAAGGCAGAGGCCATTATTCGAAGATAACCCTGCTGGCCGAGCTGTCTGCGGTCGTGTCTTCGGCGTTGAAGGAGAAGGAAGGGGCAAGAGGGTTTAGCTCGGCTATCGGGCTTCTGGGCAGCCTGCCCTCGGATTCGGGACTGCGGACGGAGCTGGCGGAGCTGCTGGGGCGTCGTCTGGTGCCCGATCTCCGAAGCCGCTCCGAAGCGGGAGGACGCTCGGATTCGCTGGTGCTGCCGTTTTATCGGGAGCTGCCGAATTTGGATCCCTTGCACGCGTCAAGGCGAACGGAGCTTCATATGGCGGGGCAGCTGTACGATAACCTGGTTCGATGGGAGGGGGAAAGAAGAACGTTCCTTCCCGCATTGGCGATCCATTGGGAAAGGAAGGGGACGGAATGGAGGTTCATTCTGCGCAAAGGGGTGAAATTTCACGATAAGAGGGAATTCACTTCGGCGGATGCCCGATATACGATTCAACGGCTGGCTCCGATGGCGGAATGGGCCGGGATTATCGGCGCGGAAGCGCCGGATCCGAACGTGCTCGTCGTCCGAACGGGAACTCCGTGCCATGTGCTGCTCCATCTCTTGGCTTCCCCGCAAGCGTCCGTCGTACCCGACGGCTCGAGGGAGAGCGGCTCCAAGCCGCCGATCGGGACTGGGCCGTTTAAGCTGGCGCGCAACGATTCGGAGGTTCTCGTCATGGAAGCGTTCGAGGACTACTACCGGGAGAGGGCGCAGCTCGATTCGGTCGAGATATGGATTCTCAAGGAGCTTATCGCGGATCGGATCGGCGACGACTCCTTGGAGGGACAGCCTATTTTGTATGAGCACCCTTTTCAGATTCATGGGAGAAGGCAGGCGGTTCGCAAAGGAAGCGAAATCGTCGAGGGGGGCAGTACGGTACTTTGCATGAACGGGAGCGGGGGAAGGGAGCTCGGCCGAGCGGATCGGCGCCGGTTGCTGGCTCGGGCGATCGATCCCGGCAAATGCGTGGAGGAGCTGGGAGGGAGCCGGATCGGCGCGTCCCGCAGCTTTTTTCCGGAATGGTCGAAGGACGCAAGAGGTATCGGGAACTTCGGCTGCGATTGCGCGGAGGAAGAAGCGTCATCGGAGGAATGGACAAAGCCTCTCCTGCTGCTGACCCACCCCGTGCTTAACCATTCGCTTGAACGGACGGCCGGTTGGATCCGGAAGGAATGCGCGGCTTCGGGCATCCCGGTGGAGGTGCGGGTCGTGCCGGACGAGAGGTGGGACGACTTCGCCGGTCTTGCCGCCGAGGCGGATTTGCTGCTCTTCAATGCGGTTACGACGACCAATCGCGAGGCGGATCTGCTTCGCTTGCTGTTCGATTCTCGCATTGGCTTATCCCCATTCTTCGACGCGGACACAAAGGCGATCTTGGCTAAGCTCGGCCGGGATTTGTCCGGAGAACAGGACCCGGATGCTCGGATGGGTCATCTTCGCCGGATGGAAGAGGTTCTTGAAGCCTCCGCTTCTCTCCTCCATCTCTACCACTTGAAGCAGACGGCCTTCTACCATCCGAAGCTGCTGGGGACGAACCGTTATAATCCGTATGGCTGGATCGACTTTCGCGAGCTTGCCTTGAAGCCGGAGTTCAACTGAACGGAAGCTGAGCGGCCGATCTCCGCACGATCAGCTCGGCCGGAAGGACGATGCGTCGCCAAGGCTGCGGCAAGCTATCCCGCTCCTCGATTCGCTCGATGAGCATCTGCATGCCGAGATAGCCGAATTGATAGGCTTGCTGCGAGATGACGGTCAGGAACGGATCGATCTCCGAATAGGGACCGAGATCGTCGAAGCCGACGACCGAGAGGTCGTCGGGCACGCGGATGCCGCGGCCGTGCAGCGTGCGGATCACCTCGACGGCGAGCACGTTGTTGCCGGCGACGATCGCGGTCGGCGGCGGATCCATCGAATCGAGCCAGCTCTCGATATCCGAGAGATCGCTCTTCGGCTCGAACGCGGACTCCAGCACGTATTGTTCATCGTAATGGAGATCGTTCAGCTTGAGCGCCTCCCGATAGCCTTCGAGCCGCAGGCGCGCGCTCGAAATCGCGGGCAGGCCGTTGATCAACGCGATCCGGCGATGCCCGAGCGAGGTCAGGTGGTCGACCAGCTTGCGCGCTCCTTCCTTCGTGTCTCCCAGCACGACGTCGCTGTCCATGCCGGGTACCTCGCGGTCGAGCAGCACGAACGGGACGTTGTGCCGGCGAAGGCTCTCCAGGTGCGACAGCGACGCGTCGCCGGCGGGAGCGACGAGCACGCCGTCGGCCCTTGTCGACAGGATCGTGTCGACGTAGTCCTTCTCCTTCTCGGCATTCTCGTCGGAGTTGCCGAACAGCAGGCGATAGCCTTGCTTCTTGGCGGCATCCTCCGCGCCTCTGGCCAGCGTCGTATAGAACGGATTCGTTATATCCGTGATCAGCAGGAACAGCAGCTTGCTCTGTTGAAGAACGAGGCTGCGGGCCATATGGTTGGGAACGTAATTCAGCTCCTCCATGACCCTTCGAACCTTCGCCCTCGTTTTGTCGCTGATTTTGCCAGTGTTATTGATAACCCTGGACACGGTCATCGCGGATACGCCCGCTTGCGCGGCGATATCATAGATCGTAACCACATGCAGAGCCCCTTACTTGTCTTTGTTTGTTTTTATCTTAACGAAGTTATGGATTGACAGCAAGCATTATCCCTGCTAATTTGATGTTATCGATAACATTTTTTATAACCTTTTGGAGGTGCGAGGGATGACACAGCAAGCGTTCCGATGGAAAGGCGAATTCCCCAAGATCGGCATCCGGCCGACGATCGACGGGCGGCGCAAAGGCGTGCGCGAGTCGCTGGAAGAGCAAACGATGAACATGGCGATCGGCGTCGCCAAGCTGATTAAGGACCATCTTCGCTATCCGGACGGCTCTCCCGTGGAGTGCGTGATCGCCGACGGCACGATCGGCGGCGTGGCGGAATCCGCCGCGGCGGCCGCGAAGTTCGCCCGCGAGAACGTAGGGGTATCGATAACCGTAACGCCGTGCTGGTGCTACGGCACCGAGACGATGGACATGGATCCGAGCGTTCCGAAAGCGATCTGGGGCTTCAACGGCACGGAACGTCCGGGCGCGGTTTACCTGGCGGCGGTGCTATCCGCTCACGCTCAGAAGGGATTGCCGGCATTCGGCATCTACGGCGAGGACGTGCAGGACGCGGGGACGACCGACATTCCGGAGGACGTGAAGGGCAAGCTGCTCGGCTTCGCGCGCGCCGGTCTCGCGGTCGCCCTGATGAAGGGCAAATCCTATTTGTCCATGGGCTCCGTCTCGATGGGCATCGCGGGTTCGATTGTAAGCGATTCCTTCTTCCAGGACTACTTGGGAATGAGAACGGAATACATCGACATGAGCGAATACAACCGCCGCATGAACGAAGGCATCTTCGATCCGGTCGAATACGAGAAAGCGCTTGCCTGGGTGAAGGAGAACTGCAAGGAAGGTCCGGACAATAACCCGGCCCATCTCCAATCCTCGCGAGAACGCAAGGACGGCGAATGGGAGACGGTCGTCAAGATGGCGATCATCGCCCGCGACCTGATGGTCGGCAATCCTCGCCTTGCCGAGCTCGGCTTCGCGGAAGAGGCGCAAGGCCACAACGCCATCGTATCCGGCTTCCAGGGGCAGCGGCAATGGACGGACCATATGCCTAACGGCGACTTCATGGAGGCGATGCTCAATTCGTCGTTCGACTGGAACGGCATCCGCGCTCCATATATCGTGGCGACGGAGAACGACAGCCTGAACGGCGTCGTCATGCTGTTCGGCTACCTCTTGACGAACACGGCGCAGATCTTCGCGGACGTCCGCACGTACTGGAGCCCGGACGCCGTCGAGCGCGTCACCGGACATAAGCTGAGCGGAGCCGCCGCGGGCGGCATGCTGCATCTGATCAATTCCGGCGCGGCGACGCTGGACGGCACGGGCGAACAGACGAAGGACGGCCGGCCGGTCATGAAGCCGTTCTGGGAGATCACGCCGGAAGAAGCGCAGAAGTGCTTGGACGCCACCTCCTGGCGCCCGGCTTCGGTCGAGTATTTCCGCGGGGGCGGCTTCTCCTCGGACTTCCTGACGCGCGGCGGCATGCCGATGACGATGTCCCGCCTCAATATGGTAAAGGGCGTGGGCCCGGTCCTTCAGATCGCGGAGGGCTACTCCGTCGACCTGCCGGCGGACGTGCACGAGACGCTCGACAAGCGGACGGATCCGACATGGCCGACGACTTGGTTCGCTCCGACGCTGACGGGAGACGGCGCGTTCTCGAGCGTGTACGACGTCATGGACAACTGGGGAGCGAACCACGGTTCGATCAGCTACGGCCATATCGGAGCGGATCTGATCACGCTTGCGTCGATGCTGCGCATTCCGGTCAGCATGCATAACGTGCCGAAGAGCAAGCTGTTCCGCCCTCGCGCGTGGGGCTTGTTCGGAACGGCGGAATCGGAAGGCGCGGATTATCGCGCATGCTCGAATTTCGGACCGCTGTATAAATAACAATTGACGATTACGGATATCGGGGCGGCGGGGAGCGGCGCAAGCCGGTTCTCCGTCCCGGAAAGCGGGGAGAAAAGGATGGGCAGTCAAGCCATACGCGAGGAATTGTGCAAGTATGCCAGGAAGACCGTCGCGAACAAGCTGGTCGTCGGACCGGGAGGCAACATCAGCGCCCGGCACGAAGGCAAGATGTATTTGTCCCCGAGCGGCTTCGCTCTGGACGAGATCGAGCCGGAGCAATGGGTCGAGGTGGACATCGGGACGGGGGAAGTGACCGATATCGGGCTTCGCCCGTCGTCGGAGGTGCTGATGCATCTGTACGCTTATCGCGAGAACCCGGGCATCGGCGCCATGGTGCATACGCATCCGCCGTATTGCATCGCTTTTACCCTGGTGGAGAAGGAGCTGCCGATCATGTTCCCGGACCAAGCCGCGCTTGTCGGGAAGACGGTATACGTCGATTACGTGCTGCCGACGACGGACCGGCTGGCGGATGCTGTCGTGGAGAAGGCGAACTCTTCATCGATTCTTCTCGGCAATCACGGTCTCGTCACGACGGGGCGCAACCTGCGAGAAGCCTATTACAGGACGGAGGTCGTCGAGGAGAGCGCGAAGATCTTCCTGATCGCCAAAGCGATCAAGGAGCCGAAGGTTCTGACGGCCGAAGAAACCGAAGAGATCGCCTCGCTCGAAAGCGAAGCGTATCGCATTCAATTGCTTCAGAAGATGAAGTGAGCTAAGCTCGCGCGTTCGAAAGGGGGAACTTGGCTATGGGCGACGGGAGGACGGCGCTGGCCTTCGACTTGGGAGCGGGTAGCGGCAGGGCGTTCGTGGGGCGGTTGTCGGAGAAGGAAGACGGCTCCAAGCGGCTCGACGTGACGGAGGTGCATCGATTTCCCAATGAAGCGGTTCAGGTAGGGGCGCACCTGCACTGGGACATCCTTCGGCTGCTGCGGGAGATGAAGAAGGGAATCCGCTCGGCGTGGCAGCAAGGCTATGCTCCGACGACGTTCGGCATCGATACGTGGGGAGTGGACTTCGGGCTTCTTGACGCTAGCGGCGAGCTGATCGGCAATCCGTACCACTATCGCGATCCCCAGACGGAAGGTCTCATCGAGGAAGTGAACGCGAGAGTCGGCGAGGAACGGCTGTTTCGGGAGAGCGGCTTGCAGTTCATGCCGTTCAACACGATCTACCAGCTTTACGCGATGGCCAAAGCGGCTTCCCCGAAGCTCGAGATTGCCCGCACGCTGCTGCTTACTCCGGATTTGCTCGCCTACATGCTTACCGGCGTCCGAAGCTGCGAGTATACGATGGCGACGACGACGGCGTTGTACGATCCCGTCCGAAAGGAATGGAACAAACCGCTAATGGAGCTGCTCGGAATCCCGTCGGGAATGTTTCTGCGGCCCGTTCGGCCGGGCGAGATTATCGGCCCGCTGACGGCGGAGGTCGCGGAAGAGCTGCGGGTGCCGGCGATGCAGGCGGTAGCGGTCGGAACCCATGACACGGAGTCGGCCATCGCGGCCGTGCCCGCGCATGGCGGGCCGTTCGCCTATCTCGTATGCGGAACCTGGTCTCTGCTTGGGACGGAGCTTGCGGAGCCGATCCTCGCGCCGGAGGCTCGGAAGCTGGAGTTCTCGAACGAGGGCGGGGTCGGCGATACGGTTCAGCTCCTTAAGAACATCATGGGCTTGTGGATTTTGCAAGAATGCAAGCGGGAGTGGGAGGAGCGGGGGGAGGAGCTCGGCTTCGCGGAGCTGGCGGCGATGGCGGAGCAAGCCGAGCCTTTCCGCAGCCTGATCTATCCGGACGATCCCCGCTTCTTCGGGCCGGGCAGCATGCTGGCGCGGATCCGGACGTTCTGCGAGGAGACCGGTCAACCGGTTCCTCGCGAAGCCGGCGAGTTCGCCCGCTGCATTCTGGAGAGCTTGGCTCTGCGTTATCGGCAAGCCTTGGAACAGATGGAGCGGTTGACGGGGCGCGAATACGAGGGTTTGCACATGGTTGCCGGCGGCATCCAGAACAAGCTTCTGTGCCGGTTCACGGCCCGGGCGATCGGAAGGCCGGTATGGGCGGGGCCGGTCGAAGCGAGCGTGATCGGCAATCTGCTCGTGCAATTCATCGCGACCGGCGAGTGCCGGGACTTGGACGAAGCTCGCAGGCTCGTCGGGGTGTCGTTCCCCGTCGAATCGTACCCGGCGGACGAGACGGCCGGCTGGCCGGAGGCTTACGAGCGTTATCTCGGCTATGAACGAGCCGTAGTGGGAGGGTAAAGCGATGTTAAAAGGAATACCGAATCTGATTTCGCCCGAGCTTCTTAAGATTCTTATGGAGATGGGGCACGGAGACGAGATCGTGCTGGCCGACGGCAATTTTCCGTCCGCCAGCCACGCGCGTCGGCTCGTTCGGGCCGACGGGCACGGCGTGCCGGAGCTGCTAAAGGCGATCGTGCAGCTTATGCCGCTGGATTCCTACGTGGAGAAGCCGGCCGCGCTTATGCAAGTAATGCCCGGGGATCGAACGGAGACGCCGATTTGGAAGGTTTACGGAGACATTCTGAAGGAGAGCGGAGCGCCGGCGGAGCCTTTCGAGGAGATCGAACGGTTCGCGTTCTATGAACGGGCCAAGCAAGCGTATGCGATAGTGGCGACGGGGGAAGGGGCGCTGTATGCGAACTTGATCCTCAAAAAGGGAGTTTTGCCGACCTGATCGATGGACGGCATAAATGCTTAAAGGTTTACGAAAAGAGCGATTCTTCGCGTCATCTTGCGATGATGGGGAAGAGTCGCTCTTTTTTTTGCGTTGTTTATAAAAGTCGGATAAATCGCAAGTGTCACTAATTATAACATGAAATTCGGTCTTATTCAGGCTTTTATTAAATGGGTGCAGTGTAATTTTCATATTATTGGAGGAAGTCTCTAAAGACATTTGCCCAAATATGTTATAAAATATAACACAAAGTATGCCGAAGTCTCGCAATTCAATGACGGTCGTTACGATACCTAACGCAAATTAAGCGGTAACCCGGATATTCACAGCACCAATACGCAAGCAAAGCTGATGCGAAGGCCAAGGAAGCCGAACCTGCGAGCTTATGCGAATGCGCACGACTAGGAGGAATGGATATGGCTGCAATACCTCGCAAGGAACCGAATCCCGACAACCGCCCCGAAGATGCCGCGTTCACGGTCAAAGACCTGCTTCGTCTGCCGCTGTTCTCGCAAGCGCGCCTGATGGCCGGGGAGAAAGGCATTCATGCCGCGATAACGAGAGTGAACGTCATGGAGGTTCCCGATACCGAGTCCCGGGTTCGCGCGGGCGAGCTGCTCGTCACGGCGGGATATCCGTTCCGCGAAGAGCCCGAGAAGCTCCGGCAGCTCATTCCCGAGCTGGCCAAAAGAGGGGTTGCGGCGTTAGGGATCCGGTCGAAGCGATTCGTCGACGACGTGCCGAAGGAGGTTATGGAAGAGGCGGACCGCCAGCGCGTCCCGCTAATCGAGCTGCCTCCGGAGACGAGCTTCTCCGACGTCGTGCGAACGGTCATGGAGAGCGTCCTGGCGCAGGAAACGGCGCTTCTCGCGGATCTGCAGAACCGCATACAGAGCATGACCCGACTGCTTCTCGACGGAAGCGGCCTATATGCTTTTCTGGACGCCATGGAGTCGATGCTCGGCAACCCCGTCGCGGTTGTCCGGGAGCAGGAGAAGCCATGGCTGTCCGAAGGGCTTCGCAACGCGGATCCGGTCGAAGCGTGGCCGCTCGTGCAATCTCTTACGTATCGTCACGTCGGAAGAGGAGTAAGCAACGGCTTCGTGCAGCTTCAGAACGCTTGTCGCGCTTATGTCCATCCGATCCCGGCCAGAAGAACGAAGCAAGCCTGCCTCGTCCTGCTCGAACGGAATCGGGATATCTTGCCGCTCGACGCGCTGAGCGTCGAACGCTTGTCCTCGCTGGCGGGCCTGGAGCTCGCGAACGTCGAGGCGGTGCGCGAGGTGGAAGGCAAATACCTGGATCAATTCCTCCAGGATTGGCTGCAAGGCAAGATCGTTTCGGAGAGCGATTGGAAGCTTCGCGCCGAAGTGTGCGGCTGCGCGATTCCGGAGCAAACGCCGCTCTGCGCCGTTATCGTCGGGTTGACGGAGCAACAGCCTTCGGCGGATAGGCTGCGGGAGCTTGCCCGCAGGCTTCGTTCCGAACGGCTCCGCGTCGTCGACGCGATTCTGGCGGCGCCTATCGGCGGCGAACTCGCGCTGATCCTTCCCGTGCCGGAGCCGATGAGGCTGGATCCGCAAGCCGAGGCATCGCCATCCGGCATGCTGCAGCGGTTGCTTGCCGAGCTGCGCCCCCTGCTCGGCGACCCCGATCTGAAGCTCTACTCGGGGCGGGTGTCGGATCGCACGGAACAGCTTCCCGCCAGCTTGTCCCAAGCGAAACGCGCGCGGCAAGTGGCGGAAGTGTGCGGGCTTCAGGGGGAAGTGGTGACCTATGACCGGCTGGGAGTCTATTCGCTGCTCTATTTGATTCCGAACAGCGAAGAGAGAGAGCAATTCCTGGGGCGCTTCTCCGTCCCGCTGCAGCAAGCGGACCGCAAGGGCGGGGGCCGGCTCGTCGAGACGCTGGAGATGTTCTTCCGCTGCAACGGGAACATCAAGCTGACCTCGGAGAAGCTGTTCGCCCATTACAACACGGTGGTCTATCGTCTGGATAAGATTCAAAGCATCCTCGGCGTTTCCCTCGACGATCCGGAGGATCGGCTGCAGCTTCAGTTGTCGCTTAAGCTGGGGCAGATCACTCCCGGACCCTCCGGGTCGGCCTGACAAGCAAGAAAACCGCCTTGCCGGCGATCCGGCAAGGCGACATGCGGGGGCTGATTCCTTCTATCCTAGACCCAGCCGGCGCGAAGGATGATAACGAGCAGGATGAAGAGTACAAGAGCGAAGGCGGCGGCGCCCATGCCGCCGTAGACTGGTCCGCAGCCCGTGCCTGCAACCGGATAACCCATCGTGCAACCCTCCCGAAATCCGTGATTGTGATGTCGTATCACAATGTCAGCATATGCGGAAGGCGAATGCATTCCTGTGCGTTTATACCTATTGCATTAACCTACGGGCTAAATTCAGCGTTTATCCCGGTCGGCCCCGCCTTTGGTTCCAGAGCTCTTCCGGCACCCTTTCCGGATCGTTGAATTGCCGGATATTCACGATGCGCGATTCCCCTTGGACGGGGCCCGAGCAGCCGAACCTCATGACGGAGGAGGCGGTAATCCCCAGCACGTAAACGCTGCCGATCCGGATGGGAGCCCCGCCGGACGCGGAGTTCATCCGAACCGGCGGCTCGCTGCCCGGGTTCAAGAGGGTCTTGAAGAATAGCGGGTAAGACGCAAACCGGGTTTCGTCTTTGTAGGAATCGGGAATCGCCCTCTGAACGGCAATGACTCGGTTTTTCTGTTTCGTCGAACCCCGAGTGTCTCCGAACTGCGTTACGCTGGACGAGGATACGGTGTTAAGGTAAACATAGCCTGCGGTTGTCAATCGGCAAGCAAGGCTCATTCTTCCTCCTCTTCCAGCTCGGGAAGCGGTACGAAAGGACCGATAATGACGGACTCCGCCGGCGTATCGAAATAAGAATACAGCGAGTAAGATTCCGTGTCCCCGATAAGCATGGACGAGGAGCTCGCGACTCCTCGGACTTGAATGCAGCCTACCGTGACGGGACCGTTATTCACGTTCATCTCTATTGAACGGGTCACTAGTCGACTCCTCCTCCCGGGGAAGGGGGATTGGCGAAGTTGCCCAAGTAACGGCGGATCGCCGTTCCGACATCCTTCATCGTTTTCTCCATAATCCCCGTTCTCCAATTGTTGCGCTCCTCCTCGGTGCCCGTCGCCGGATAAGGAGCCTTTCTTGCGTAATAATGGACTCTCTCGTTCAATTGGGATTTGACGTCGTCGATGATCATCCTGCTATGCTGGACGTCGACGTTGGCGTTCATCTCCTCGGACATCCTGGCGATAACGGCGGGAGCCTCCCGTTCCATGTACGCGGCCGCTTCTTGCTGAAGCTCCCGGATGCGCGGGGCCGCCTCGTCTTCAGGCTGCGAGGGCGCGCTCCACATGCCTGGCGCGGGTACCTCGAACGAATCCACCCCCTGCATCGCCTGCGGGGTAAGGCCGATGTTCAGCGTCCCGTCCAGCCTGGAGACCTTGAGCTGGTCGAAATTGTATTCGACATGAATAGGGGGGCGGCTCTTCAGATCGTTGATTTCCTTCTGCATGGCTTCGATCCGGAGGAGCGCCTGTTGAAGCTGCTGTTCTAAATATTGACACTTCTGGAACCAAGCCTGCCAATCGACCGCGGGTTGAGGCGTTCCGTACCATGGGGAGTTCATCGTCTATCCCTCCTCCGGCGAATGCTCGAATTATCTGGGATTCGGAAGAGGCACGAGAGAGAGCAATTGATTTTCCTCTTGAACCTCTTGTTGAACGTTCGACGGCATCCCGGGCGGAGCTGCCGCCCCGGGCGCAGCCGGCGCCAATGGCGGCGCCGGCCCGGTGAAGCCGCCGCTATTGTACAGTTGAGACAGAGACTGGATGCTGCCCGCGCTTCCGATCTGAAGAACCGAGGAGTTGGTGACGGCATCGACCCGAAGCTGGTTTATCGTGATGGTCTGGTTTACGTTCCACTGGATCATACGACACCGGCATTGCCTACCGTATTTTCGGAAGAATCCTGAACATCCGGATCGTTCGTGTTCGTTGCGCTGATGAAGTTGTTCGTCCGCGGCAGATCGCCGGTGACGAACGAGCCGGCTCCGGCATACGATTTGCTCGTGCTGGACGGAGTGATCTGAATGGAATCCCCGAATTGGACGACGGCGCTGGAGCCTACGCTAATGATTTTTACGGCACCGATGATGCAGGGCATGGGCGCATCAGCTCCTTGGCATAGGATCATGCTTCAGTGTATGAAGGCGAATGCCCAGAGGTTCGTTAACGGTCTTAATCCGGAGAGAGTACACCCGACGTAGGAAATAGGCATATGATGTTGGAAAACAGGCGACGGAGGAGAGGAAAAGTGGCATCCTTCTTTGATAGCGGACCGCTCCCCGACTTTAAGGAGATCCAGAAATTCCTCGGCAGGGAGCTGCCCTGGAAGCTGGTGGAACAGTGGGACAAGGCGAACGACAGCGCTTGGCTGAACGAATACGTGAACAAGATTCTGCAGAAGGCGAAGCTGCCTCCCCAAGCTCCCAAAGCGGAAGAGAAAGCGGTGGTGAAAGCGGAAACCGCGAGAGGGGAGAAGTACGTGAACGTGTCGATCCTCTTCTCTTCTCAGGTACATCCGGAGGATCTCAGGCTGCACGCCACCTCCGAGAGGCTGAAGATCGTCGGCCTGCCCGGCAATCGCAAGCATATCGTCCGGTTTCCGTGCCTTGTCTATGCGAGAACGGGGAGAGCGAGCTGGAACAACAGGCGACTGACTATTCGCTTCAAAAGAAGGCCGGGGGACCGGCAAGAAGTCGAATTGTTCATTCCCGAGTGAATCCGCTATAATAAGAGCAAAAGAAGCCTGTCCCGGGATCGGCCGGATAGGACTTTCTTGGCGTTCAAAGGGAGGATTCGACTCGTGGGTGAAATTACAGACGTATCGGATGTATCGGCGGGGTTGTTCGTTATCGGGATCATCTTTATTCTGCTGGTAGGCTCGCTCTTCAGCATGGGGGTTCTAAAGTTCTTCCAGAGCAAGAAGCGCCAGGGGACCCTTTACTTCGGAGGCTCGGTCCTGTCCTTCGGATTGATGCTCTTCGTCGTGCTTACTTGGTTCGATTAAGCTTGCCGTTTCGGATTCGCGCGGAGCCTAAGCAGCCGTCAGGGTTCAGAGCCCAGGCGGCTGTTCGTTTTTGCCGGGCTCTTAAGCCGGCGGATTAAAAATTGCACCGCAACTTTATCGGTATAGAGGGCGTCTTATTAAAGGTATCGAAAAGACGTACTCCTATCGTGTTATACGTCTGGCCCAGTTGCAGTCGATCCCATCCATCGCATTTCTGTCGAAGCAAAGGAGATCACGTATGAGAAAATGGTTTGCCGCACTCTTGCTATTATCCCTAGTATTTAGTTCTATTCCCTTCTCGAACGTCGCGGAGGCCAAGCCGGGCGACAACACGCTCAGCCTGTACTTAGACAAGGCCAAAGTCGCGCTTAACGGCGTCGAGTATCCTTCGGTTCAGCCGACGACGGCGGTCAAGGGGGTTTCCTACGCTCCGCTCAGCATGCTCGTTGCCCGCTACGGCTACAGCATCAGCTTCAATAGCGTGACCAAGGAATCGATCGTTACCGGCAACAATCTCGAGATGCGCTGGAAAATGAACACGTCGACGTATACCTTGAACGGAGTCAGCTCGACCTTCGCGGGTAAAGCCTACGTGCTGAAGGGCAGCCTGATGGTTCCGGTTCGCGCCTGGGCGACTGCGACAGGATCCACTCTGACGACTTCCAAAGGTCAAATCGTTCTTGCTTGGAACTCCTTCAAGAAGCCGACGGCGGAATTCGTCGTCGATCAGACGGAGATCTACGCGACGCAGACGAACGTCACGTATACGAGCAAGTCGCAAAATCCGGAATTCATCGTCCAAGAGGAATGGACGGGGAACGATCCGGCGTTCAACGAACCGGGCTCCTATACCATTACGCGCACGGTCATGGATACGAACGGGGAATGGAGCGAGCCGTATTCGGTCACGATCAACGTTCTTCCGCCGAACCAAGCGCCGGTCGCGGAGTTTACGACCGACAAGACGGTTTACAAGATCGGCGAGCCGATCACGTATACCGACCTGTCGACGGATGACGAGAATGCGATCGTCGAACGGGTATGGAGCAACAACGATCCGGCGTTCTTCACGTCGGGCCCACAAATGATTAATCTGCGGGTCCTCGACAAGCACGGGTTGTATTCCGATTACTCTCTCTCGGTTACGATCTCGGACGAGATCATGTACACCCAAGAGGAATATAATCAGAAATTCATCGAGCCGGGCGAGATGTACACCACGGACGGCCAAGCGATCCTGAATTATTCGCTGGTCCCTTATACGTTCTCCAGCTCCGACCGCAAGCTGCTCGCTTCCAACAGCCCGGAGAACCTGACGAAGCAAGGTCTGCTTTACCGGGATACGGTAACGGGAGATTTCCGCCTGTTCGTTTATCACCTCAACATCGGCACCGACAAGCTGAAGATTTACCTGGCGGCGACCAACAAGAGCTCGGAAGTGGCGAACGTCAGCTTGGGAGCTTCCGGTCAGGCGGGGCCGAACTACTTCGGCCTGTGGACGGGGAAGCTGGCTTCGGAACGGTACCTGGATTCGAACGCGACGGGTAATACGACTTTGACGTCGCTCCAACCGGGCGAGACGAAGCTGATCATGCCGGAGCTCGGCAATCAGGCGCTGAAGCCTTATGACGTCTTCTCCGCTTACGCCGACCTGAACGCGAGCTCGGCGGTCGAGTTCACGCTGTTCGCGGTCAAGGAAGGCGACAAGGCTCCTCTGGAGACGTTGAAGACGTTCGGCAACCTGCCGCGCGACGCCAAGCATATCCGCGGAACGTTCGATGGCGCGGATCGCACCATCCATATTGACGAGGTTCTCGGCGATGAACCGCAGCGCGTGCTGTTCGGCGACCATGTGAACGATCCTTCCCTGGACGGCCGCGATATGCTGAACGGCGTTTACGAGAACAACTGGGGGAACTTCGGCGTCGTCTACAAGATGACGGTCCGGGTGAAGCCGAATACGCTGATTGCGGCGAATGCCCGCGGCGGAGTGTGGTCGGGAGTGTTCAAGATCAACGACATCCCGGTCATGGTCTCCAACTCGAGCTTGCTGCAGAAGCAAAGCGACGTATGCGTTCTCTATCGAACGGGACCTTATGAAGAGTTCGTCGAGCTGTCGTTTATGACGGCGCTGGGCTCCAACCTGCCGATGAACGTCCTGTTTATCCCGATGAAACAAGGTTAAAGCAAGAGCGGCTTGCCTATCTGCCCAGCAGATACGGCTAGCCGCTTTTTTAATGGACGTTCTTCTTCTGAAGATCTCCGCCCATGACCTCAGACACCGCTTGAATGGCGATTAGCGCCTTGGAATCGATCTCTTGGACGATGTCCCGAAGCTTGGCGACTTCCAATCGGGTGACGATGCAGTAGATCATCTGCGTATCTTCCTGGCTGTACCCTACCTTGGCATAGAGCAGCGTAGTGCTTCGGCCGAGCCGCTGCATGATCGCGTCGGCGATCTCGGCATGCTCGACCGAGATGATCGTGACCGACTTCGATTCGTCGATCCCTTCGACGACGATGTCCATCAGCTTTGCCGCCAGGTAGTAGGCGAACACGGAGTACATCGCGGAGTCCCAGCCGAAGACGAAGCCGGCGGCGGTGAAGATGAACAGGTTGATGATCATGATGAGCTGGCCGACCGACATGCGGAGCTTCTTCGACAGGATGATGGCGACGATCTCGGTTCCGTCCAGGGAGCCGCCGAAGCGAAGCACGAGACCGACGCCGGCGCCCAGCAGCACGCCCCCGAATCCGACGGCGAGCAATTTCTCGTTCGTCGCCGGATGGACGTGATGCAGCAATTGGGTCATGACCGACATGACCGCAATGCCGTAAAGAGTATAGAACGTGAAGGATTTGCCGATCTGCTTATAGCCGAGGAACAGGAACGGAAGGTTGATGAAGAAGAGGAAGATGCCTAAAGGCAAGTCGGTCAGCTCGGACAAGATGATCGAGATCCCGGTAATGCCACCGTCGATGATGTCGTTCGGAACGAGAAACAGCTCGAGCGCAAGCGCCATGACGACGGCTCCTACGGTGACGAAGAAAAAATTGATCAAGTAAGCGGACTTGGATTTTTTGCGGTGCGTTCGGGGCATGAGAGTCTCCTTTTCCTACGGGTTGGAATCGCTCTTGGGAGTTTTCTCCATATCCGTCCGCCTTATTCGTCCGATTTGACTCTCGACTCTTCAAGGTTCAGAATAGAGTAGAGAAGGCCATAGGGAGATGAGTAGAATGCTGCGCCGAGTGGCTCAAGCGCCGATTCGCTTCTATCGCACGTTTATCTCTCCGCTCAAGCCGCCGACGTGCCGATTCGCGCCGACTTGCTCCGCTTACGCGCTGGAAGCCATCGAAGTGCACGGAGTCCTGAAGGGGAGCGGACTGGCGGTCGTGCGCATATGCAAGTGCCATCCTTTTCACCCCGGCGGTTACGATCCCGTCCCCGAACGCAAGAAGCCGAAGCGTCGGGCTTGACAGCGGCGGCGAACTTCCGTAAGATGGTGCCAATAGTCGAATAGAGTCTCCGATGAAGAGATAAGTACGAAGGACGGTCTGTCCCAGAGAGCCGGTGTTCGCTGCGAACCGGTACAGGCGCCTTGGGAACATGGTCTTGGAGGAATCGCTCTCGAGCCGCGGGCCGTCATGGTCCGGGTAAGGGACGACGCGCGTCCGGCGATAACGGATCGGCCGACGGAAGTCGGTCTCAAGGAGCCTTTCGCGGCAAGCTGGCGGAAGGGAAATTGGGTGGTACCACGTGAGCGATGCTCTCGTCCCATACGGGCGGGAGCTTTTTGCGTTCTATCGAGCAAATTCACAATGAAGAAGGGCGGACGGACAGATGGCGGAGAAGAAAACTTTTTACCTAACGACACCGATCTACTACCCAAGCGACAAGCTGCACATCGGTCATGCCTACACGACGGTCGCGGGCGACGCGATGGCTCGCTACAAGCGCCTTAGAGGCTTCGAGGTCCGTTACCTCACGGGCACCGACGAGCATGGGCAGAAAATCCAACGCAAGGCGGAGGAGGCGGGCAAAACTCCTCAGCAATTCGTGGACGACATCGTGGTCGGCATTCAGGATCTGTGGCGCAAGCTGGAGATCTCCAACGACGACTTCATTCGCACGACGGAGGAGCGCCATAAGAAGGTCGTCCAGAAGATCTTCGACAAGCTGCTGGCGACCGGCGACATTTATAAGGGCGAATACGAAGGCTGGTACAGCATTCCGGACGAGACGTATTACACCGAGACGCAGCTGGCGGATCCGATCAAGAACGACAAGGGCGAGATCATCGGCGGCAAAAGCCCGGACAGCGGCCATCCGGTCGAGTTGGTCAAGGAGGAGAGCTACTTCTTCCGCATGAGCAAGTACGCGGATCGGCTGCTCGCTTATTACGAGGAGAATCCGGAGTTCATTCTTCCCGAGTCTCGCCGCAACGAGATGATCAACAACTTCATCAAGCCGGGTCTCGAGGATCTGGCGGTGTCGCGCACGACGTTCGACTGGGGCGTTCCGGTTCCGGGCGACCCTAAGCATGTCATCTACGTATGGATCGACGCGCTCTCCAACTACATCACGGCTCTCGGCTACGATTCGGAAGACGCCTCGCTGTACGAGAAGTTCTGGCCGGCCGACGTACACCTGGTCGGCAAGGAGATCGTCCGCTTCCACACGATCTATTGGCCGATCATGCTGATGGCGCTCGATCTTCCTCTGCCGAAGAAGGTATTCGCACACGGCTGGCTGCTGATGAAGGACGGCAAGATGTCCAAGTCGAAGGGCAACGTCGTCGATCCGGTGAAGCTGATCGACCGCTACGGCCTGGACGCGCTTCGCTACTATCTGCTTCGCGAGGTCCCGTTCGGCGCCGACGGCACGTTCACGCCGGATAACTTCGTCGAGCGGATCAATTACGATCTCGCGAACGACCTCGGCAACCTGCTGAACCGTACCGTGGCGATGATCGAGAAGTATTTCGACGGCGTCGTTCCGGCGTATAGCTCCGGAGCGACCGAGTTCGACGCGGATCTGGAGGCCGTCGCTTCGTCCGTCATCGAGAAGACGGAAGCGGCGCTCGAGACGATGGAGTTCTCCGTTGCCCTGACCGCCATCTGGCAGCTGGTCAGCCGCACGAACAAATACATCGACGAGACGAAGCCTTGGGCGCTCGCGAAGGACGAGGCGAACCGGGAGCAGCTCGCGTCGGTCATGGGCCATCTCGCCGATTCGCTGCGCATCGCGTCGATCCTGCTGCAGCCGTTCTTGACGCATACGCCAAGCAAGATCTGGGAGCAGCTCGGCCTCTCCAAGGGAACGGCAACCGAATGGGAGAGCATCCGCGCCTTCCGCGGCATTCCGGAAGGCACGAAGGTCGCAAAGGGAGAGCCGATCTTCCCAAGACTCGACATGGCGGAAGAAATCGCCTGGATCGTCGACATGATGGGCGGAAGCAAGGCGGCACCTGCCGAGTCCGCGGCGAAGCCTGCCGAAGCGGCGGCCGCTCCTTCGGAGGAAGCGGTCGATCGGAAGGAAGAGATCGGGATCGACGACTTCTCCAAGGTCGAGCTTCGCGTCGGCCAAGTCGTCGCCTGCGAGCCGGTTCCGAAGGCGGATAAGCTGCTTAAGCTGCAGCTCGACCTCGGCTTCGAGACGAGACAGGTCGTCTCCGGCATCGCGAAGTTCTACAAGCCGGAGGAGCTCGTCGGCCGCAAGGTGATCTGCGTCGCGAACCTGAAGCCCGTCAAGCTGCGCGGCGAATGGTCCCACGGCATGATCCTGGCCGCCTCGCATGGCGACCAGCTCACGCTCGCGACCGTTCCGGAAGGCATGCCGAACGGCGCAATCGTGAAATAATAGAACGCCCCGCAAGGAATCGACCTTGCGGGGCGTTTCTTCTATTTTGACTTCAGTATCGCTTAACCAATTTATCCAAAGCGCCGCGTATGTCGCCTTGAAATCGTCCGCCATGATAGCAGATCAAAGTTTCGATCTCATAAGACATCAGCCGCCGAACGGATGCGACGGCCTCCTCCAAATCCAACGCATATTGGGGGTTTGCGATGTCCAGCTCGCCATCTTCGACAACGACGGCGTCGCCGGCGATCAACGTTTGGCTGTCGCGCAGGTAAAGAGAGATATGCCCGGCCATATGCCCCGGCGTATGGATGATCTCGATTCCGCCGCACCACGGCAGGATGTCGCCGTGACGGACTTTTTGATCTACGCTTGCCGGTTCAATGGACGCCAGCAATTCCATGAACTGTTTGGCGCCCGTGATTGCCTCCTGCGGCAGCAAATGCAGCGTAGATTCGGCTTGCTCCAATCTTTGCGATTTTCGGCTCCCGTCGAGATACGGAGCTTCGATTTCATGCGCGATTAGGGTCGCCCCCGGAAGCATCCGTTTCAAAGCCGCAAGCGATCCGATATGGTCCATGTCATGATGCGTTGCGATAATATGCGTAATGGATTCAAGCTCGAAACCTTCTTTGAGTAAGGCTTGTCGAAGCTGCGGAATAAATCCGGGATACCCGCAATCGACGAGAATTCGTTCATGGCCGTTGCTTAATAGGACTGGCGTGATGACCTGCTTTTCGCCGTAATTCGTGACTTCAATCGGAAGCGGATGACAGCTGTGCAAAGCGTTTCCCTCATTTCATGTATTCGATCCTCTATTTCAAGATTCTACTAGGAAAAACATGGGTGTCAATTCCATTAGCGAGTAAAAAGGAGGTTATTATCCTTGGTTTTGGGCCATTGTGTTGACAGGGGCGAACGTCTCGAAGTATACTCCTTAAAGCGTAAATTATACGATTAAGAGTCTGGAAGAGAAAGTTGGGAAACGGGAATGCAACGGAGAAGCGGACTTTTACTGGCGGTTATTTTCTTGGCAGCCACGGTTCTATCGGCTTGCGGCAACGACAAGAACACATTCGCGGAGGGCAAGGTCAACGTCGTGACGACCTTCTATCCTCTCTATTACCTAGCAAGCGAGATCGGCGGGGAGGACGCCAACGTGGTGAACCTGATCCCCGCGGGGGTCGAACCCCACGATTGGACGCCGAAGAGCAAGGACCTGCAGACGGCTTCCAAAGCGCAGCTGTTTATCTACAACGGAGCGGGGCTGGAAGGCTGGGCCGACGATTTTCTGCACGGGGCCGGCTCCAACGGCAGCTTGAAGACCGTGGAGGCGAGCTCGGGAATCGCGCTCATCTCCGGCAATCCGGAGGAAGAGGAACACGAGCATGAGGGAGAAGAAGGACACGAGCACGCTTCCGATGTCGATCCGCACACGTGGGTCAGCCCGAAATCCGCGCTCGTCATGGCCGATAACATACTCAAGGCTTTCGTCGATTCGGATCCGGCGAACGAAGCGGCTTACGAGTCCCGCTACGAAGACCTTCAAAATCGCCTTAAGACGCTCGACGAACAATTTACGGAGCAGCTTCAGGCGGTGCCTAACAAAGACATCGTCGTGACCCATCAAGCGTTCGGCTATTTGGCGAGAGATTACGGACTGAATCAAGTCGCGATCATGGGGCTGTCCCCGGAAGCGGAACCCCGCGCTCAGGATCTGCTCGATGTCGCGAAGTTCGTGAAGGACAACGGCGTTCGGACGATTTTCTTCGAGGAGCTCGTATCCAACCAGATGGCCAAGACGATCTCGGGCGAGACGGGAGCGGACATCGACGTTCTGAATCCGATCGAAGGCTTGACCTCCAAGCAGGAGAAGGACGGGGAGACCTACATCTCTCTAATGGAGAGAAATTTGCAAAACCTGGTGAAGGCATTACAATAGAGAAGCATGAACCGGGCTCAACGGAAGGAGCAATATCCATGATAAGCACTGCCCCAACCGCGACGGACGCGCCGATCGAGACAGGCGTCTTGGCTTCATCCTCCTGCCATCGGGAGATCGTCTCGCTGGAGGATGTCTCTTATTCCTACGGAGCGCAGCAGGTACTGGACAAGGTAAGCTTCGTCGTGCGGGAGCGGGATTTTATCGGGCTGATCGGTTCCAACGGCGCCGGCAAAACGACTCTGCTGCGGATGATAGTAGGCTTGCTCAAGCCGACCTCCGGCGAGATCAAGCTGTTCGGAACCCCGATGTCGAAGTTCAAGGATTGGCAGCTCATCGGCTACGTCCCCCAGCGGAACCACTTCAATCCCCTTTTTCCGGCAACGGTCAGGGAAGTGGTGCTCTCCGGTCTCTACGGACGGCGCAAGCTGCTGAAGAGAATAACGAAGGAAGACCATCTGCGGGCGGAGGATGCCCTGAATACCCTCAAGATCCGCGAGCTGGCGGAAAAGAGGATCGGGGAGCTGTCGGGCGGACAGCAGCAGAGGGTGTTCCTGGCGAGAGCTCTGATCAACAATCCGAAGCTGCTCATTCTCGACGAACCGATGTCGGGAATCGATACCGAGACGCAGAACAACTTCTTTAATCTGCTGCTTCATATGCACAAGAAACACAATATTACTTTTCTGATGGTGTCGCACGACATGGAGATGGTTCGCTCTTATCTGGGAGAGATCCCTAGAGCCAAGAGCGGCAAGCTGTCGTTCCACGTCCGGCATTCTCACGATTTAGAGGATTGCGGGGAGACGGATCTGCTGCACTCCTTGCGGAAAGAAGGGTAAACGGCGCTTGGAACTTTTATCGGCCGAGTTTTTCCAACGGGCGCTTATCGGCGGCGCCCTCATTGCCATTACGTCCCCGTTGCTGGGGCTTTTCCTCGTTCTAAGAAGATTGGCCATGATCGGCGACACGCTCGCCCACGTCAGCATCGCAGGTGTGGCTCTCGGTTTTCTTATTAATGTGTATCCGGTTGCTGTAGGACTGGCGTTCGCGATTCTGGCCTCGTTCGGGATCGAAGTCCTTCGGAGGAGGTATCGTTCCTTCGCTGAGCTGTCCATCGCGATCATCATGTCGGGCGGCATCGGACTCGCTTCCCTCTTGTTTACGGTTGGCAAAGGGTATAACTTAGATGTAAACTCTTATTTGTTCGGGAGCATCTACACGCTGAACAATGCGGACATCTTGATTATCGCGATTATTACCGTTATCGTTCTCGCCGTCGTTATTGCCCTTAGGAAGGAATTGTTCCTTCTGACGTTCGACGAGGATGCCGCTTCGGTCAGCGGGCTTCCGGTTCGTTACTTCAACATTCTGATCAGCATCATGACCGCGCTTGTCATCAGCGCCTCGATCAAGATCGTCGGGGCTTTGCTCGTGTCCGCGCTGCTGATGATCCCGGCCGCCTGCAGCCTGGTGCTGTCCAAGAGCTTCCGCCAATCCATCATTCTTGTCATCCTTATTGGCGAAGTAGCGGTGGTATGCGGCTTATGGATGGCCGGCATCTGGAACCTGGCTCCGGGAGGCACCGTCGTTTTGCTGTTGATCGCCATTTTGCTGGCCTCCTTGGTCATGACGAGGAGAGCCCGAGTATAAAGCGGGAGCGTGGCCCACATTGAATGAAGTCAATATCGGCATTGCATTCGCGGGGGGACTGGCTTCCTTTATCTCCCCGTGCTGTCTGCCTTTATATCCGTCCTATTTATCTTACATAACCGGAATGACCGTCACCCAGCTGAAGACCGATACGAGCCGAAGCGTGCGAACGAAAACGATGGCCCACACGTTCTTCTTTATCCTGGGCTTCTCGTTCGTTTTCTTTACGCTTAGCTACACGGCGAACGCGTTCGCTTCGACGTTTCGGGAATACCAGGACCCGATCCGTCAGATTTCGGCGCTCCTGATCATCCTGATGGGTCTGTTCCTGCTCGGGGTTTTCCAGCCGCAGCTTCTGATGAAGGAGCGGAAAATGAACATGAGCTGGAGGCCCGCGGGCTACTTAGGCTCGTTCATCTTCGGCGTCGGCTTCTCGGCGGGCTGGTCCCCGTGCGTGGGACCGATCCTGTCTTCGATTCTCGCTCTCGCCGCCAGCGAACCCGGTACTTGGGCAAGCATGACGGCCGCCTATTCGCTGGGCTTCGGCGTTCCGTTCTTCGTGCTGGCGTTCTTCATCGGATCGACGAGATGGATCCTGAAGTACTCCAATCGTCTCATGAAGATCGGGGGAGCCCTCATGATCGTGATGGGGATTCTCCTGTTTACGGACAAGATGACTTCCATCACGATCTGGCTGAATTCCATCACGCCGGAGTGGCTGAAGTTCTGACGGTACCGTCGGCTCGGCCTATTTATGTGAAATATTCGATCTTGGCCATCGGGAACTCCCCGAAGATTCTCTCGGTCAAGAACATTCTCAATGCGTCTGCCTGCTCGTCCGGGTAGACGTATTTGTGTTGACCCCAACGTCCCCATTTCTTCTTGCGGATCGCTTCGTCCATCTCCAGCTTGGTCTTCGGGTAACGCTTCTCGATCGTGCTCTTCGCCGTCTTCGTGAAGCGATGCTGAATGAGCTCGAACGTGAGGTCCGACGTCGCCTCCTTCGGAAGAGCGGCGCCCAGCTTCGCGAGCAGCTCGCCGTAGCCGTCCTCCCAGCCGTCATACCAGATGATCGGCGCGATGATGAACCCGAGCGGGTAGCCGACCTTGGCGATTTTGCCGGCCGCCTCTATCCGCTCCGCGAAACGAGAGGTGGCGGGCTCGAAGTTCTTGATGACGTAGTCGGAATTGACGCTGAACCGGATGCGCGTGTTCCCGTTGTGCTTAAGATGCAGCAAGGGTTCGACATGGTGATATTTGGTCACGAACCGAAGCCTGCCGAGGGGCTCGTTCGCCATGAACGTGATAGCATCCGCCAAAGAGCCGGTCAAGTGCTCCAGACCGACCGGATCGGACGTGCATGCCGCTTCGAAGCGGGTAATCTCCGGCGCTCTCTCCTCGATGTATGTTTTGGCGGCGCCCAGGATGTCTTCCGTATTCACGTAAACCCGGACGTAGGGCTTGGCACCCAGCGTCGTTTGAAGGTAGCAATAATGGCAATGCCCCATGCAGCCGGTCGACAGCGGAAGCGCGTATTCGGCGGAAGGCTTGGAGGTGTCGAACTTGAGCGTCTTGCGGATGCCGACCACGAGCGTTCGCTTGGCCGCCTTGTATCGCTCCAGCTCGGTCTCCCCGGGCAAGCCGGTGATCCGATTGTGGGAGGTCGTCGTTCGGTAAGGAATTCCTCTTTCTTGAACCCAATCCAAGATTCTTCGGCCCTTCGGATAATCCAGGGAAGCAGGCTCGAAGTAGACGAGCTCGGGCACGAACAATGGCGTTTCCCTCGTCTGGCGAGGGCGTTCTGCGATCGGGGTTGTCATCGGCGAAGCCTCCTTCGGAATGTCTTTATTGTGCGCAGGCGCGGGCTTGGAATTCGGACGATTTTCGCGAGGGGAGACTTGCTCCTGAAGTTTGCGCTGGTGTATGATACTAAGAGTTAGTGACTGCCGGGAAAGGGGGAGCCGCATTGCCGACCCCAAGTATGGAAGATTATCTGGAACGGATCTATCGCCTTATCGATGAGAAGGGCTATGCTCGCGTTTCGGATATCGCCGAAGGGCTGGAGGTGCATCCTTCTTCCGTAACCAAGATGATACAGAAGTTGGACAAGGACAATTACCTCATCTATGAGAAGTATCGCGGACTCGTATTAACGACTAAGGGCAAGAAAGTCGGCAAAAGACTCGTTGACCGGCATCATCTGCTGGAGATGTTCCTGAAGACGATCGGCGTACAGGAAGAGAACATCTACCGCGACGTGGAAGGCATCGAGCATCACCTTAGCTGGGATTCGATTACTTGCATCGAGACGCTAGTCGAGTACTTCAACCAAGATCCCAAGAGGATCGAAGAACTTCAAGGCGTTCGTGCTGAATTGGATAAGGACTAAGCCAAGCGAAGGCTATCCGGAGGATCCATTGGATCCGCGGGTAGCTTTCTTGCTTTATGTACTGCCCGCAAGCGGCGCCGCATAAGCTGTCATCGGAGGATTCACCGAAACCCGCAAGACGAGAACGGGGGAGTCCGATGAAGGTGAACGGCGTGTTCGAGGGCGGCGGCGTCAAAGGCATCTCCCTGGTCGGCGCCGTGCGCGCGGCGGAGAGGAACGACGTGCAATTCCATAAAGTGGCGGGCACCTCGTCGGGCAGCATCGTAGCCGCGCTGCTGGCGACCGGCTATACGGCGTCGGAGATGAAGGTCATAATCGAGTCGGCTCCGTTCTCCCGGTTCCTGCGGAGGTCCCCGTTCTACAACGTGAAGGTCGTCGGTCCGGCGATTCGATTGTTTCTGAAGAAAGGCCTGTATTCGGGAGACGCCCTGGAAGCGTGGATTCGCGAGCTGCTCGCGGCTAGGGGAGTGAAGACGTTCGCGGATTTGCCTCTCGGCAAGCTGAAGATTACCGCCTCGGATATTACGAACGGCAGGCTGCTCGTCCTTCCCGACGATATCGCCGAGTATGGAATCGATCCGCTGAGCTTGGAAGTCGCCAAAGCGATCCGGATGAGCATAAGCATCCCTTACTTTTTCGATCCGGTGCTCATTCCGATGCCTAAGGCAAAGCAAGGGCAACGCAGGCGCAAGATCGCGGCAGGCCGCTCTTCTTATATCGTCGACGGCGGAGTTTTGAGCAATTTTCCGTTATGGATCTTCGAAGGCGACCAAGAAGAACCGGGAGGGCCCGTTCCGGTCATCGGCTTCCAGATGGTCGGCCGCAACGACATGAAGGCTCATCGGATCGTCGGGCCGATCTCGATGTTCCAAGCGATGTTCGAAACGATGCTCAGCGCCCACGACGAACGTTATATCGAACAGAATAACCGGATTCGCACGATCAAGATTCCTACCCTGGGGGTTCGGACGACCGACTTCAACTTAACCGCGGAAAAAAGCGAAAGCTTATACCGGTCGGGTCTCGAAGCCGGGGAGAAGTACTTCAAGCACTGCGACCGCAGGACCGGATTGATAGAGACGAAGCCTTCGGGAGGAGAAGGGGTGTCCGTACGGATACAATCGGCCAACCGAAGCAATGATGCTTAGCAAAAGAAACCCCCGACAGGCCGCGGCTTGTCGGGGGTTGGTCTGTTATTCGCGTCAATGATACCTTGGCGGTTCTTCGTCGCGCTTCTTGCTTCCTTCGATCACTCGAAAGTTGGCGGTTCGACGCTTGGCGTTCTTATCCTCGCGTTCCTTGGCCAGGTTGCGGCGCTGGCTCTTGATGGCCGCCTGCCGGTACTTGGACTTCTCGGCAGAGGAGCTTCTTCCCCAACGGGTCGGCGGGAACTTGTAGAGCAAGAACACGATCGCAACCAGGATGATAGGGATCAACAGCGTGGTTGCGCCTCTAATAATTTGGCCGACGATCCCGACGGCGATCAAGGCGATCATAAGGATGGCCACGGGTCCGAAACGTCTGCGCATGGCGTTGTCCCCCTCTGGGTTACAAGGTGTATAGCGGGCGCCTACAGGAATGCGCCGGAATCAAGCGGAGACGGTCGCGGCTGCGGGCTGATGGCTGTATTCGCGATCCAGCTCCATCATTCGGTTAAAGGAAGCGATCGAGACGGCGACTTGCTCGTCGTTCGGTTCCTTGGTCGTCAAGAGCTGAAGCCACAAGCCCGGGTAGCCTAGGAAACGAAGCACCGGAATATCCCGAACGGCGTTCGTCCACTTCAGAACCTCGTAGGAAATGCCGATCACGACGGGCAGCAAGGCGATCCGGATCCAGATTCTCTCCCATACGGAATCCCAATGGAAGATAGGGAAGGAATACAGGATAACGCCTACGATGACGGTGAAGATGATGAAGCTGCTTCCGCAACGATAATGCAGACGGCTGGCGCGCTGAACGTTCTCGACCGTCAATTCGTCGCCGGCTTCGTAGGCGCTGATCACCTTATGCTCCGCGCCATGGTATTGGAACAGGCGCTTGATGATCGGCGTCTTGGAGATCATCCAGAGATAGAAAAGCAACAGGGCGATCTTGATAACGCCTTCCAGAATGTTATGCAGGAACTTATTGTCGAAGGCTCTTCCGAAAATTTCGCTTTCAAGGAAAGCGGGAACGGCCGCGAAAATGACTTTGCCGAAAACGAAGGACAGAACGCCGACGACCGCGACGCCGAGTATCATGGAGAGGCTCCATTTCTCCTTCTCCTTGGCCTTCGCCGCTTCTTCCGGAGTCGATTCGTCCTCCGCATACGCCTCCGCCGAGAAGTTGAGATGCTGGGAGCCCTTCGCTGAAGACTCGACGATGCCGACCAGTCCGCGTATGAACGGGATCTTTTTTAACCATTTTACGATATTCGGGGTCGATCCCCTGGGTACCTCGTAAAAAGCGATTTCTTGGTTCTTGCGTCTTACGGCCGTGACATTGACGTGGCGCCCCGCGAACATGACTCCTTCAATGACGGCCTGTCCTCCGTATGCTGTGTTCGGCTGCTGAGCCAAGCGATCACCTTCTCTGTCTAGAACTAAGGAAGCCGAAGCTTCCGATCTACGTTTATTTTACAGGAATCCGGCTTACAATGCCACAGGGAACGGCTGCTCGGCGTTCCAATAAGGAAGGCGGCCGAGTAGGGCGACGTTCCGCGGCCCATACTAGTCAGGCGATGTCCATGAATGGGAGGGTAAGCCATGGCGGATAAGAACGAAGAACGGGATAAACCTTCGGCGGAACGGGATAGGCCTTCGATAGGAAGGGCCGTTCTATACGCCTTGCAGATAGGCTTCTTTGCGGGCGTGATCTGGGGATTGATGCGTTGGCTGGCCGTAAGCCTTAATTTGACTCGAGTTCCGCAAGCGTTCCTGGCGGACCCTTGGGTGCGAAGGGAGGCTCTGAACAGCATAGTCTGGCACGTAACGGGTTTGGCTTTGTTTATCGGCATGTCGCTGGTCGCGGCGCTGGTCTACTTGCTCGTTCTGGGAAATCTACGGGGGCCATGGCCGGGTATTCTCTTCGGAGGCGCCTGGTGGGCGCTGCTGTTTCTTTGGATCGGGCCGCTGACCGGGATGACGGAGCCGGTTCGGACCATCGGATGGAACAGCATTGCGTGCGAGCTTGGCATTTATTTATGCTGGGGGCTGTTTATCGGGTACAGCATCGCTTTCGAATTTCATGACGAAGCGTCTCGAGAACCTGCCGGCAAAGCGAACGGCGGCAGAAAGGCGCAGCCGGCCTCCTGACGGGGGTGAAGAGTTCGCCGGTCTGGTAGATCGGGATCGCGCTATGATACAATAATTTCCGAGTGTTAGTCTAACGCTGCGGCGACGGCCGGCAAGCTTGCGGCTCCCGCAGATCAACCGGAATCATTGAGGAGCGCGAATCATGACCCGTATTTTGGTGTTGAACGGACCGAATTTGAACATGCTGGGCATTCGGGAGCCCGGAATTTACGGCTCGAAGACGTTGAAGCAGATCGAGGCGGATTTGCTTGCGGCGGCCGAACGCCTGGGCGTCGAATTGGAATTTTACCAATCCAACCACGAAGGCGATCTGCTCGATAAGATCCATTCGGCCTTCGGCAAACAGGATGGAATCGTCATCAATCCCGGAGCGTATACTCACACGAGCATCGCGCTTCGCGACGGAATCGCTTCCGTCGGACTTCCGACCGTCGAGGTGCACCTGTCCAACATTCATAAGCGGGAGCCGTTCCGCCATGTATCGATGACGGCGGCGGTCTGCGTCGGCCAGATCTCGGGCTTCGGCTCTTACGGCTACGAGATGGGGCTGCTCGCGCTGTGCGATCACCTCGGCGTCAAGACGGACCGATAAGAAAGGGATGATGACAAGTGCCTAACGAGAGAGTAAGCAAATTAAGGACTTTGGTTCAGGAGCTTGGCGGAGATGCCATCCTTATTACGAACGAGATCAACCGCCGGTATTTGACGGGGTTCACCGGCAGCTCCGGCGTCGTTCTGATATCGGCGGAGCAAGCCGTCCTGCTGACCGACTTCCGCTACCGCGAACAGGCGCCTCGGCAAGCGAAGGGCTTCGAGATCGTCGAGCACGGCCCCGGCATCTACGGCGACGTCGCCGCGTTGCTAAGCAAATGGGGAGTTAAGAGGCTTCTAATCGAAGAACAGGATATGAGTTACGCGACTTTCCTGTCCGTTCAAGAGAAGCTGGATCCCATCGAGCTCGTCCTCTCGCAAGGGGCCGTCGAGAAGCTTCGCGTCGTGAAGGACGAGCAAGAGATCGCCGTCGTCCAGGAAGCGGCGGACCTCGCGGACCGGGCGTTCGAGCATATTCTCGGCTTCATCAAGCCGGGAGTAACGGAAGCATCGGTCTCGCTGGAGCTTGAATTCTTCATGAGAAAAGAAGGCGCGTCCGGAGTCTCCTTCGAGACGATCGTCGCGTCCGGCGAACGCTCCTCCCTGCCGCACGGCAAAGCGAGCGATAAGCTGATCGAGCGAGGAGACTTCGTTACGCTCGATTTCGGAGCCTCCTACAAAGGATATGTCTCGGACATCACGCGCACCGTCGTCGTCGGCCGGCCGACCGACCGCCATCGGGAAATCTACGATATCGTGCTGGAGTCCCAGCTGAACGCGCTGAAGCATCTTCGTCCCGGAATGACGGGACATGAAGGAGACGCCTTGACGAGAGATATCATTACAAGGTATGGTTATGGTGAATATTTCGGCCACAGTACCGGACATGGCATCGGTATGGAGGTGCACGAAGCGCCTCGCCTGGCTCGAAATTCGGACACGATTTTAACCCCCGGCATGATCATCACGGTCGAACCCGGCATTTATCTCCCCGGCTTCGGGGGCGTGCGGATCGAAGACGATGTCGTCGTGACGGATGACGGGATTAAAATACTTACTCGTTCGCCGAAGGAGCTTATCGTTCTGGACTAGCTGCCGTATCGGAGAACCACGTTTCCACAGGAGGGAATTTTTAAAGTGATTTCCGTTAACGATTTAAAGACAGGCCTTACCATCGAAGTGGACGGAGACCTCTGCTCCGTTGTTGACTTCCAGCACGTTAAACCGGGCAAGGGCGCGGCGTTCGTCCGCACCAAGCTGAAGAACCTCCGCAACGGGAACGCCATCGAGAAGACGTTCCGCGCCGGCGAGAACGTCGTACGCGCGCATGTCGAGAACCGCCAGGTGCAATACCTGTACAATTCCGGCAGCGAGTATACCTTCATGGATAACGAAACCTTCGACCAGTTCACGCTGGACAAGAAGCAGCTCGAATGGGAAATCAACTTCCTTCTCGAGAACATGAACGTTAACATTCAGAGCTACCAGGGCGAAATCATCGGGATCAACATTCCGAACAGCGTCGACCTGAAGGTCGTCGAGACCGAGCCGGGCATCAAAGGCAACACCGCTACCGGCGCGACGAAGAACGCCAAGCTGGAGACGGGGCTGAACGTTCAAGTGCCTCTCTTCATCAACGAAGGCGACGTTCTGACGATCGATACCCGCGAAGGCAAATACGTCTCCCGCGCGTAAGAGCCGTCTCCAAGTCCTTGCCCCAAGCACAGAAATGTGCGGGGCAAGGATTTTTTGTATTTCTGGGCCCAAATAGTTGTGCTATAATATACTGCTGTATGCAGATATATAATCCCGAAGATTGAACCAGATGCATGATCAAGGAGTGAAACTGCGTTGTCCTTAATCGTAATGAAGTTCGGCGGCAGTTCCGTCGGAACGGCGGAACGGATGCAGCGCGTGGCTCAGAGAATCATCGACAAGAAGCTGCAAGGCCACCGCGTCGTCGTTGTCGTCTCCGCGATGGGAGACACGACGGACGATTTGATCGATAAATCCCAGGAGCTCAACGACAAACCGCCGGCCAGGGAGATGGATATGCTGCTGACGACCGGAGAGCAGATCTCCGTCGCCCTTCTGGCCATGACGATACACAAGCTAGGTCATGAAGCCAAATCGTTTACCGGCTGGCAAGCCGGCATCGTAACCGAAGCGGTGCACGGCAAGGCTCGCATCTCCGATATCGCTCCCGCGCGGCTGTTCAAGGCGTTGGACGACGGCAATATCGCGATCGTGGCCGGCTTCCAAGGCATGACGGAAGACGGAGAGATTACGACGCTGGGCCGCGGAGGCTCCGATACGACGGCGGTCGCTCTTGCCGCCGCCATCCGCGCGGACGTGTGCGAGATTTATACGGACGTCGACGGCGTTTATTCCACCGACCCCCGCGTCGTGAAGAACGCGCGCAAGCTCGACGTCATTTCTTACGACGAGATGCTGGAGCTTGCCCATCTCGGAGCGGCCGTCCTTCATCCGCGCGCCGTCGAATACGCCAAGCATAACAAGGTTCATCTCGTGGTACGGTCGAGTTTCACTCAGAATGAAGGTACGCTCGTAAGGGAGGAAGCAGCAATGGAACAAGGAGTCGTCGTCAGCGGAATCGCGTTCGACAAGAACGTCGCCCGCATCAGCATTCTAGGGGTAGAAGACGTTCCGGGAGTGCTGGCGAACGTATTCGGAGCGCTCGCGGCGGAGGGGATCGACGTCGATATTATCGTGCAGAGCGGAGTCCAGAACGGTAAGGCGGACTTCTCCTTCACGGTATCGCTGACGGACCGCGCCAAGGCTCTCGGCGTTATCGAGAACATCCGCAGCGTCGTCTCTTACCGCGAAGCTACCTTCGAGGAAGGCCTCGTGAAGGTATCCATCGTCGGAGCGGGCATGGTGTCCAACCCTGGAGTGGCCGCCAAGATGTTCGACGTCATCTCGAAGCTGGACGTCAGCATCAAGATGGTGAGCACGTCGGAGATCAAGTGCTCCTGCGTCATCGCGGCCGAGCCGCTTCACGACGTCGTGCGCGCGCTGCACACCGCTTACGGCCTGGATACGGCCGATGCGGCTTTCGTCGGCGGACCTCAGGATCGCCGCTAATAGATTGTTGCATCTCGACAAGCCTGGCTATGCAGCCGGGCTTGTTTGTTTTTTTGCGTGGATTTTTGGGTCGGTTAGACGGGAGCACCGATTGTGACTATTTAAGAATTATAGGATTATGTCTCTTCTCCCATTCGCTCAGGATACTCGGAAGCTGCCTCTGGAGCGGCATGGATTCCCATGAATCGTCTAAAGATAGTCATATTTAAGCCGCCATGGCACGAAGTTAAAGAAAACCTCAATTTTCCTAAGCCCCGAAACCTTGCCTTGCGAACGTACGTCTACTATTCGGATACATAAATGACGAGCACTTTGGATCTGGGGGCGGATACGGGATGCCGTCGGTGCCGACTCAGCTTCATGGATGGAAGGCATGAGTACGCTCCGGTTTTGAAAACGATAGAAAAAGAGGAGATTGGCGCATTGAAAAAAACGCTAACGTACGCTATTTTATCCGGCTTGCTGCTTGGGAGTCTATGGCCGAGCGCGGCGTCAGGGGCTGATTCGGCGACGAAGAACGGATTCATCGCCGACTATGACGGGCACTCTCTTATTAAGACAGACGGCACGTATTGGGTCTGGGGCGGTTTCCAGAAGCAGACGGTGCCGACGCAGATTCAAGGCTTGACGGATGTGGAGAAATCGTTCGACGGCCAATATGTCCGGAAGACGGACGGTTCCTTGTGGAGGTGGGAAGAGAATAAGAAGACGACGACGGGCTATGATCTCCATAAAGTCGAAGAGATATCGAAACCGATCGACGTTCTGGCGTTCTCCAACGAATACGCTCTTATCTTGGACGAAGAGGGCCGCGTTTATAGAGGATCGCGCTTGGAAGAAGACCCAAGCCGTTATCATTATGCCCCATTGGAAGGAATCGGCGGCGTGGCGGAACTAACCTATTACTATAAATATCCAACGGGAATGATCATCGTCTTCTTGAAGAAGGACGGAAGCGTATGGCGTTCCGATATCTCGCTGACGTCGATCTTACCTTCCGCGGAGATTCGCGATGCGGTCCATATCCAACAAGAAGTCGTCTTGCTGAAGGACGGCTCCGTCCGCGAATGGTCGGTCGAATACGATCCGGACTATTCGCAAGAGAGTTGGAAGACGGAAACCGCGAAGCGCGTCGAAGGCTTGCCAGCCCTCAAGTCCGTATCGTCGAACGGCAAGGCGAATTTGGGAATCGACAGCGAGCTGCGCCTGTGGTTCTGGGGAGCCACGGTCACAGGCTTTTCCGATGGTACAGCCCGCCATGAGCAGTCTGCTCCCGTTCTTCTTACGAATGCGAAGAATGTGAAGACCGCATATGCCTTGGACCGTTCGATATCCGTCCTGACGCAAGAGGGCAAGGTTTACGAGGCTTCGATCGAATGGACGACGATGCCGAAGGACGCCAAGTTTACGCTGCTGGCCGCGAATGCCGTCGGATTAAGTCATTCGATCCTACAGAAGAACGACGGTACGCTTTGGGTATGGGGACACAACAAATACGGAAATTTCGGAACGGGCGACGACAAGGAGTTCACGACGGATATTCCGCTTCCGATGCAGGCTCCGATCGAGGTCGAGCTGAACGGGGAATCCATCCCTCTAAAGAATGGGGTCATTACGCGCAACTCGCAAGCTTTCGTCCCATTGCGCTCCATATTCGAGAAGCTTGGCGCGAAGATTTCGTGGGATGGGACGAACAAGATTGCGACCTTGGAACGGCCGGCGACCGAACGGAACCCTTCCGTTACGGTACGGCTGAATTTCAAAGCAGGAACGACCGCCTTAAACGGATCGGAAGTCAAGCTTCAGAACGAGTTGTTCAGCTCGGCGGGAAGCTCCTATCTGCCGCTTCGATTCATCAGCGAGTCTCTGGGAGCTAAGGTCGATTGGCAGCAGAAGGAAGGCAAGATTCAGATCGCAATGTCATAATAGCCATTCGAAACGGCGAAGGAGATCGACATGAAGAAATCTATCGGATATGCCTTATTGTCCAGCATGCTGCTGGGAAGCCTCGCGCCGAGCGCGGCGTCGGGAGCGGATGCGAAGACGGAGCCTCTTATTTCCTCCTATGAAACGGAGTATGGTCATTCTTCCTTGGTCAAATCGGACGGCACGTACTGGATATGGGGCATGGCCAATTTGCCGTCGGTCCCTACCCAGCTTCAAGGCTTGACGGATGTGACGGCGACGTTCGGCGACAATTTTCTGAAGAAGACGGACGGATCACTCTGGTACTGGTCGAAGGCGACCCAATCGACGGGAATGAATCTTTACAAGATCGAGGGAATCCAGGATCCGGTCGACGTTCCTTTCGTTTACGGCGATAATGCGATAGTCATTGACGCCAAGGGAGACGTGTATAAAGGAAGCCAATCCTATCCCGATTATATTCCCGGCCCTTATACGAAGCTGGCCGGAATCGACAACGTCAAGGAGGTCTCTCTATACGGCGATTCTCTTGCCCAGAAGACGATATTCGTCTTTCTCAAAAAAGACGGGACCGTGTGGCGGACCGATGCGACGTATTCGACCTTCGTGCAGGCGCAGGAGATCGTCGGAGCCGAACGCGTCCAAGCCGATGGCGTCTACCTGAAGGACGGTACCATAAGGGAGTGGCCGAGCAGTTATAATGTCGCAGGGTATGACAAAGTCAAAGGCGATTGGGCGAGCACGTCCTCCATTCCGGTCAAGGGGCTACCGGAACGCTTGATTTTCGCTTGGAGAAACGGCACTTCCAACGTGGCGATAGACGAACAGCGCCGGCTTTGGTTCTGGGGCGCGACGATCACGGGATGGTCGGACGGAACTACGATGAACTCGCAGCCCGCGCCCATTCGCTTAACGGGAGTTCAGGACGTTAAGGAGGCTTATGTGGCGGGGCGTTCCTTGTTCGCGCTAACCCAATCGGGCAAAGTCTACGAAGCTTCCATCGAGTTGAGAGATATGCCGGCCAACGCCGAGTTTAAGCTGCTTGCATCGGATGTCGTCAACATGAAGCCGGCATCGAAGCATCTTCTTATGCAGAAGACCGACGGCACTTTATGGGGATGGGGACTCAATAAATACGGGAGCCTTGGCATCGGCGAGGATAAAGAGGTCGAGATTCGAACTCCCGTCCAATTGCAAACGCCGATCGAGGTCGTCCTGAACGGAGAATCGATCGCGCTTACGAACGGGGTTATAACGCGCAACGGGCAAGCCTTCGTTCCGCTGCGCTCGATCTTCGAGAAGCTTGGCGCGAGGATCTCCTGGGAAGCGGAGAGCAAGATCGCGACTCTCGAACGGGAAGCGACCGGTCAGACCGCAGCCGTCGCGATGAAGATTAACTTAAAGGACGGAACGACCACCTTGAACGGAGAGACCGTCAAGCTTCAGAACGATCCGTTCGGCGCGAGCGGAACCTCCTATCTGCCGCTTCGTTTCATCAGCGAAACTCTCGGGGCGAAGGTGGAGTGGCAGCAGAAGGCGGGGAAGATCGTCATCACCATGTCCTGACGGACGCCGGGCAAGATTCACTTATCCGTAAACAGCTGCAGCACCTTTAAGATAAAGGCGGTAATTCCCGCGGCCATCAGGGGGCCGACCGGAATTCCGCGAAGCATGACGATGCCGATGATAGAGCCGATCACGAGGCCGACGATAAGCTGAGGGTCCACCTTCAGCAGCTCCAGCCCTTTGCCGTTCATGTAGGTGGCGGCGGCTCCTCCGATGAGGGCGACCCAGCCTGTCCAGCTCGTGAAGGCATGCGCCACGTCTTTCAGCTGAACCTTGCCCGAGGCGAAGGGAACGAGTACCGCCAGGGTGAGGAACAGCAGCCCGATCTCGAGCCCTCTTCGTTCGATGGACGGAAGGTACCGCTGCAGGTGAACCAGCTTGACGATCAGGAGAAGGCAGGCTGCGGTTGTTATGATAGGGGATCGGCCGATCAAGCCGATCACGATCAAGCCGACTAGCACGATTTCGCCGTTCATGATTCTCTCACGCCTTCCAGAGGAGAACGCGGTCGGACGGGCATACCGCTACTATATGTTTATGGAGAGGTCCTTCCGCTTAGAACGATAGCGGGAGGACCTGTTCCTTTCTCCGGGCGTTTTAAATCATATAATCCGAAACCAGCCGATGAAGCGCGAACGTATCGGAGCGCAGGCCCCTGCGCAGCGTCTCCAGGGACATGACGTCGGACGGCGCGACGTTGCCCAGGTTGACCTCCGTTCCAAGAATGCGGAGAAGGGCGGCCTGCTGGTCCTTTCTCGGCGCCTCCCACAACAAGATGTCCAGCTCCGGCAGGCTTTGGCGAAGCCGACGCAGCTCATCCTCGCGGCAATTGCCGCTATCGTCGAACAATCCGACGCCTACACCCGATTCCCGGGCTTCGACGGTGACAAGCTCCGCTCCTCTTCCTTTATCCAATTCCACGGTTCTCCGCAAATCCTCCAGAACGATTCTCGATCCCGACTGTTTTTTGCCGTACTCGGTAAATACTCTCAGCCCTCGTTGAGTCGCTTCCGTGATCAAGCTATCCCTCTGGCGCCGGCTCAGCTCGATCGTGCCGTCCGATACCTCGACCCCGTCGAAGCCGAGATCCCCTACCATGTCGAAAAACTCGCTTACCACCTCCAGCCGGACGGCGGCCTCCAGCAGCGTTCCTCCCGGAAATGTCGCGACTTTATGCTGTTTGGCCATGGCGATCTTGCCGCGCAGAATTTCGTCTTTATAGAGCGGAGACGTTCCGAAGCCGAACTTCAGAAGATCGATGTATTCGCCTGCGGTCAGGAGCAGGTCGCTGAAGGCCGCAGGCCCTAGCCCCTTGTCGATGACCATGGACAGCCCCGATTGGCGAGGCTTGCCGCTTCTCCGGTCGGTGGGGTCCTCCAACGAGCATGGCCAGACGGGGCCGGTTTTGATTTCCATAGACAGCTCTCCTCATGTAAAGGTTGAGTGGGATTCGTTCATGCCTGATCAATATATGCAGCGGGATGTGGGCGGGTGCCCGAGCGCGGGGAGACGGAAACCGAATATTAAAATGGCAAACCTAGCAAGTTGTCCGAGACAGCCGCATAGAGTAGGATATGGCACCAATTGATAGAAGGAGGGATACCGAGTGGACAAGACTGTGTTTAGCATGGCGATACTCCGGATTTTCTCGGGGAGCATCGAGCTTACGGCCGCGATCGTGATGCTGAAGCTGAACGACGTGCAGAAGGCGCTTGCGGTCAATTCCATGCTGGCGATGGTTGGGCCGCTTGTCCTGCTTACCACGACGACGATCGGGCTTGTCGGGCTGGCGGACAAGCTTTCTCCGATGCGTTTCGTGTGGGTGACCGTAGGGGTCGGCTGCCTGCTCGTCGGCATCCTGAAGAAGTGACAAGCCCGTTCACGATAGGCCAAGCAGGAATAAAAGGTTCGTCCAAGCATACACATGAATCAGTAATAGACTTGAAACACGGGAAAGGGGGTCTCCATATGCTTCCCGCGTGGCTTGCGATTTTTCCGCCGTCCTTGCGAACGCCGTTGAACAAGCTGCCCGTCAGCGTGATCGAATCGCTCGAGGAAGTGCGAATCCGCGAAGCGAGACCGCTCGAGATCTCTTACGGAGGCCGGTTCGCCTTCTTGACGCCGGACGGCTCGCTGACGGACGAGCACGAGGCGGGCTTTCGGCCGAATCGCGAGGATTGCCGGGCTTTCCTGGAAAAGCTGACCGACCATTCTTTATATGCGGTAGAAGAGGAGCTGAGACGGGGGTACGTCACCGTCGCGGGCGGGCATCGAGTCGGACTGGCCGGCCGAACCGTGCTGGACGGGGGCCATGTCCGGCATCTAAGGGACGTGGCGGCCTTCAACGTGCGGATCGCCAGGGCGAGAATCGGCAGCGCCGCTTCCGTTCTTCCCGAGCTGCTCGATCCGATCGCCCGAACGATCCGCCATACGCTTCTGGTCTCTCCGCCCCAGCAAGGCAAGACGACGCTTCTCAGAGATTTGGCTCGCGCGATCAGCGCCGGAGAATGGAATCACCCCTCGGCGCGAGGCTGGAGAGGGAGGAAGGTCGGCATCGTCGACGAGAGATCGGAGATCGCCGCGTGCGAGCGCGGCGTCCCTACGTTCGATCTAGGTCCGCGAACCGACGTTCTCGACGCTTGCCCGAAGGCGGAGGGAATGATGATGCTCGTTCGGTCGATGTCTCCGGAGGTTGTCGCGGTGGACGAGATCGGCCGTCCGGAGGATGCGGAGGCGCTGCGCGAGGCGCTTCACGCCGGGGTGCGGGTGCTGGCGACGGCCCACGCTTCCGATCTTGCGGACGTGTTCGAGCGGCCGGTCCTGTCTTCCCTGGCCAGAGAAGGAATGTTCGGAGCGTACGTTCTTCTCTCGCGCTCCGGAAGCGAAGTCCGGCATCGGGTGATCGGGTCGCGCGAGGCGGAGGAGGAAGGGCTTCGCCGCCGCAGGGGAAGCTGGAACGGCGTGCCCAGGGACGCGCCCCGGTCGGAGCTTCGTTCGACTCCAGGGGATCGCGATCCGGGCGCCGACAGGCCCGAAGGGACGCCGGGACTCGCGATCAAGGCAAGGGCGCTCCCGCTCATTCGCTCCCCGGCATCCCGCGAGGGAGGGGAAGCGCCGTGATCAAGCTGGTCGGCGCGGCGCTGGTGCTGTTCGCCGGAACGATGCTCGGCTTCCTTCAGGCGGCCAGGTTTGCGGAGCGGCCGAAGCAGATTCGCCACCTGCTGCACGCGCTGCAGCGATTGGAGACGGAGATCGGTTACGGACAGACTCCGCTGCCGGAAGCTCTCGCGCGAATGGCGGGCGTTCTTCCCGAGACGTTAGCAGTTCTGTTCCGGCGCATCGCAGACGAGCTTCGCTCCTCCTCGGGGGAGACGGTGAAGAACGCCTGGGAGCGAATCTTAAGCGAGGGGTGGCCGACGACCGCCATGAAGGCGGGAGAGAAGGAAGCCATGCTTCGGCTCGGCTCCTCCCTGGGCGGCAGCGGAAGAGACGATCAGCTCAAGCATGTCCGCCTGGCCGTTCTTCAATTGCAAGCCGAGGAGACGTCCGCGCGGGAAGATCAGATGAAGTACGAGAGGCTGAGCCGAAGCCTGGGTGTTCTGGGAGCGGCCCTGGTCGTCATCCTGATGATGTAAGTAGGGGGCCGATTCGATGAACATCGATGTCAGCACGATCTTTCAAATTGCCGGAATCGGCATCATTATCGCCATGATTCATACCGTTCTCAAGCAGATGGGCAAGGAGGACATGGCGCATTGGGTAACCGTCATCGGCTTCGTCGTGGTGCTGTTCATGGTCGTGCGCTTGCTCAATGAATTGTTCCAGGAGATCAAGTCGATTTTCCTGTTTCAGTAGCGACGGACAGGCGGGTGAAAGCCTTGGAGATTCTGCAGATCGTCGGCGTCGCGCTGCTCGCCACCATTCTCATCCTCGTCATCCGGGAGCAGAAGCCGATGTTCGCCTTCCTGCTGTCCGCCTTCGTCGGCATCGGAATCTTCCTGGCGATGATCGGCAAGATCAGCAGCGTCGTCACCGTGCTGGAGCAGCTCGCCGACCGGTCCGGCATTCCGTCGGTTTACCTGAAGACGATGCTCAAAATCATCGGAATCGCCTACATCGCCGAGTTCGGCGCCCAGATCATTCGGGACGCGGGGATGGAGAGCGTCGCTTCCAAGGTGGAATTCGCCGGCAAAATGCTGATCCTCGTGATGGCGGTTCCGATTATCAGCGTCATCATCGAAACGGTGCTCAACCTGCTGCCCGCATAGGCTGTATAGGCGTACAAGGGCGCCGATGGCGCCGCGGTTGGTCCGGAAGGGAGAGAAGTCTCGTGCCACCACCACCCATCCTAATCGCGACCCGGCGGCCGGGCTTCCTGTCCCTCGTGCTTCTCCTGTCCGCGTTCCTGCTCTCCTGGTTCCCGTTGCCTTTCGCCCATGCGGTGTCGGAGACGCCTTCTCATTCGGAGACGGCAATCGGGACGGAGCCGGCGCAGAACGGCGGAGATCTCGCGGGAGAATTGGCCGAGCAGCAGGCGGCAGACGTGGATTTCAGCAAGATCGAGCAATATTGGAAGCAATTGAAGGACGATTACGGCGGTTATTTTCCGGACGGCAAGGTGCCGGAGCTGAAGCAGCTGATGTTCCCGGAAGGCGAAGGGTTCAGCGTGGAGACGGTCCTGCTCGGTCTCGCGAAGTTTTTCCTGCATGAGCTGCTCTACAGCGGAAAGCTGATCGTGACCATCGTGATGCTCGCCGTGTTCACCATGATCCTCGAGACGATGCAGAACGCCTTCGAACGCAACACGGTAAGCCGCGTCGCCTATGCGATCGCCTACCTGGTTCTGCTTATCATCGCCGTGAACAGCTTTCACAGCGCGACGAAGTACGCGGCGGACGCCATCTCCACCATGGTTCAGTTCATGCTGGCTACAGTGCCGCTCCTGCTCACGCTGCTGGCGAGCTCGGGAAGCTTCGCGACGGTCGCGGTGCTTCATCCGCTCATCGTGTTCATGATTCATATGATCGGAACGCTGATCCATCTGTTCGTGTTCCCGCTGCTTTTCTTCTCGGCCGTGCTTCATCTCGTCAGCACGATCAGCGATCGCTACAAGGTGACGCAACTCGCGAATTTGCTTCGAACCGTCGGCGTCGGTCTGCTCGGAGTGCTGCTGACCATGTTCCTGGGCGTGCTGTCCATCCAAGGGGCGACGGGGGCGGTGGCGGACGGAATCGCGCTCAAAACGACCAAATTCGTCACCTCCAACTTCGTGCCCGTCGTCGGGAAAATGTTCTCGGACGCCGCGGACACCGTGCTCTCGGCGAGCCTTCTCGTCAAGAACGCCGTCGGATTGGCCGGGGTCGTCATCCTGCTTTTCCTATGCGCCTTCCCGGCCATCAAAATCCTGACGCTGTCGCTCATCTACAACCTGTCGGCGGCCGTGCTCCAGCCCCTCGGCGACACGCCGATCGTGCACAGCCTGCAAGTCATCGGCAAAACGCTCGTGTTCGTCTTCGCGGCTTTGGCCGCGGTGGGCTTGATGTTCTTCCTGGCGGTGACCATCATCCTGACCGCGGGCAGCGCCTCCATCATGATCCGATAGCGTAGGAAGGAGGCGTCCGCCATGATGGCGGCTTTAACCGAATGGCTCAAGCAGATAATCGCCGTCATTTTGCTGGCTTCCCTGGTCGACCTGCTGCTGCCGAATCAAACGATGCAGAGGTACATTCGCCTGATCGCGGGGCTCTTCATCCTTCTCGCCTTGGTCGGCCCCATGCTGTCGTGGATCAAGTCGGACTTCGGAACGAAGCTGGCCGCCGATCTCGAAGCGGTCAGGCAGCGCCCGGAGAACGCCGCCGAGCAGTTGGCCCAGATCGAGGAGGACGCGTCGAAGCTGCGGATGTCGAGGGAAGAGCAGGCGGCTAGCCTGGCGTCGGCCGGGCTGGCTGCCCAGATCAAGGAGACGGTGGAGAAGGAAGCGGGAGCCGGCGTGCGGGACGTTCAGGTGCAAACGGAGACGGACGCGGAAGGAGTCGCGAGGGTGCAGGCGGTCAGCATCGTGCTCCGGGACGCGGCCGGCGACAAATCGGATTCGGAGTCTGATCGCGAAGAAACGGCCCCGATTCGAGAAGTGGAGCCGGTCGTCATCGACCTCGATTCCATAGGCAAGGAAGACGATTCGCAAGAGAAGGAGCTGCCCGCCATGTCGGAGGAAGAGACGGAAGAAGAGAAGCAATTGAAGCGGCGAATCGCTTCTCTTGTATCGGCAAGATACGGAATGGGAACGGAACAGATCGACGTCGAGCTCGAGAACGGCGGAACGGAGCAAACGAAATCCTGACGCGAGGAGGCGAAGCGGATGGCCAAGTGGCTGCAGCAGCTCGAGACGTTCATCGGAGGGGGGCCGGGCGGCCCGAAGCGGATCAAGGCGTTCCGCTGGCTGGTGCTCATCGGCCTCGTCGGCGCAGCCTTGCTGCTCGCCGCCTCGTACTTGAACGTCAAGACGCTCGATCCGTCCCGGGACCCCGGGCTCTCGCCGCCGGGCGACGCGGAGGAGGTTCCGCAGCAGGAAGCGTTTATCGGCGGCGACCAGAGCGATAAGGACCCTTTTCTCGATATCGAACAAACGCTCGAGGGCCGAATCAAGAGCATGCTCGAGAACGTCGTCGGCGTGGGCACGGTCGACGTCTTGATCACGGTCGATTCGACCGAGGAGAAAGTCGTGGAGCAGAACGAGAATTATCAGTCGCGCATCACGAACGAAGAGGACCGGAACGGCGCCAAGAGGCATATCACGGAGGTCGATCGCCAAGGACAGGTCGTCCTGTACGAAGTGTCGGGCGGCGAAACGCCGATCGTGGTCAAGATTCTCAAGCCGAAGATCAGGGGAGTCCTGATCGTCGCCAAAGGGGCGGAGAACGCGACCGTCCATCGCATCGTCGCCGAAGCGGTAGCCCGGGGACTGGACGTTCCGCTGCACCGGATTTCGGTCGTCCCCCGCAAGCAATAAACAACGATCGATAACGAAATGGGAGGCTAAGAACTATGAATAACAGAAGACAAACGATCTGGCTGGTATCGATGCTGAGCTTGATGGTCATTCTGTCCGCCTACTACTTGTTCACCGAAGACGTGCACCCGGCGGGACAGCCGGTCCATCAGGAGGCGCAGACGGAGGAACAGGCGGCGGGGGAATCGTCGGGCGTGACCATCACGCAGATCGAGACGGCTCCCGGCAAGGAAGGAACGACGACGGACGGAACGGCGACGGACGGAACGGCGACGGACGAACCGACGACGGACGGAGCGGCGACGAAGGAAGAGGATGCGGTCGCGGGCGCGGACAACGAAGACGAATCCGCGACGGCCGACCCGGCGGAATCCGGAACGAAGTCGGACGAGGAAGTCATTCAGGGCATGACCTCTCTGACGGGACGCGAATACTTCGACGACGCGCAGCTTCGCCGGATGGAGTTCTACGACAAGGAAGAAGAGCGGCTTAACGCGATCATCGCGGACAACAAGAACTACAGCGCGGAAGAGACGTCCGCGGCGGTCGAGGATCTCAGCCGGCTGGATGCCGTCGAACAGAAGATTACTAGCCTGGAGGAGAAGCTGACCACCGACTACGAGAATGCGGTCGTGGAAGAAGAAAACAGCAACTTCAAGGTGGTCGTCCAGGCCGACAAGTTGGATAAGGCCCAAGCGGTCGCGATCCTCGATCTGGCGGCGAAGGAGCTTGAGGTCACGCCGAACCAGCTGACGGTTCAGTACATTCCGAATCCGTAAGAGCGAGCCAAGGGCGAGCTCGGCCTCCGGCCGGGCTCTTTCCATTTCTTTCGATTATGATATAATAGTTCCGTTATCGGAACGATAGTAGATGCCGAAGACGGGGAACCCCCGAAACCAAGGAGTGTCCGAACATATGTTTAAGTTAAGCGAGATTAAAGAATTGATTAAATTAGTGGATCAAACTTCCGTACATGAGCTAGAGATCGAGAACGAAGGCGCGCGCCTTGCGATTCGCAAGCCGGGCAAGACGGAAGTCGTGAACGTGCAATCCGCGCCTGTCGCGCATACATACGTGCAAGCGCCTCCTCAAGCGATCGCCGCCGCCCCGGCCTCTCCGGCGCCCGAAGCGGAATCGAAGAGCGAAGCGAACAGCCGCGCAGGCCTGCATTCGATCGTCTCCCCGATGGTCGGTACGTTCTACCGCGCTCCTTCTCCGGACGCGCCTCCATTCATCAACACGGGAGACCGCGTCACCGAGAAGACCGTCGTGTGCATTCTGGAAGCCATGAAGCTGATGAATCCGCTCGAAGCGGAAGTCAAGGGCGAGATCGTCGAGATCCTGGCCGAGAACGGCCAGCTCGTCGAATACGGCCAGCCGTTGTTCCTCGTTAAACCGGAATAATAGCCAAACGCACTGGGCCATTGCATGCGCCGGTTCCAACAAAGGAGGATTTCAGCTCTTGAAAATCAACAAAATCTTGGTGGCCAATCGCGGAGAGATCGCGGTTCGCATCATTCGCGCCTGCCGCGAGCTGGGAATTCAGGCGGTTGCCGTCTATTCCGAAGCCGATCGCGAATCGCTGCACGTACGCTTGGCCGATGAAGCCTATTGCATCGGTCCCACAGCCTCCAAAGACAGCTATCTGAACCTTACGAACATCATGAGCGTCGCGACCTTGACGGAATGCGACGCCATCCATCCGGGCTACGGCTTCCTGTCCGAGAACGCGGACTTCGCGGAGATCAGCGAGAGCTGCAACATCGCCTTCATCGGGCCGTCCGCCGAGGCGATCTCCCGCATGGGCGACAAATCGGTCGCGAAGCAGACGATGAAGGAAGCCGACGTTCCGGTCATTCCCGGCTCGGACGGGCTGATCGAGGACATCGACGAAGCCGTGCGAATCGCCAGGGAGATCGGATATCCCGTCATCATCAAGGCGACGGCGGGCGGAGGAGGCCGGGGAATCCGGCTGGCCGACGACGAAGAGATGCTCGTGCGCGAGATCACGACGGCCCAGCAGGAAGCGGAGAAGGCGTTCGGCAACGCCGGCGTCTACCTCGAGAAGTACCTGACCGGGATGAAGCACGTCGAGATCCAAGTCATCGCCGACAAGCACGGCAACGTGTGCCATCTTGGCGAACGCGACTGCTCCGTGCAGCGCCGCCGCCAGAAGCTCGTCGAGGAAGCTCCTTGCCCGGTCATGACGCCGGCGCTGCGCGAGCGGATGGGCCAAGCCGCGGTCCGCGCGGCCAAAGCCGTGAACTATTCCGGCGCCGGCACGATCGAGTTCCTGCTCGGTCCGGACGGCCAATTCTACTTCATGGAGATGAACACCCGGATTCAAGTCGAGCACCCGGTCACCGAAATGGTTACGAATATCGACCTGATCAAAGAAATGATCTCCATCGCGGAAGGCAATCCGTTGTCCTTTACGCAGGAACAGGTGAAGTTCGAAGGAGCGGCAATCGAATTCCGAATCAACGCGGAAGATCCGGACCGCAATTTCATGCCTTCGCCCGGAAGAATAGGCTTCTATCTTCCTCCCGGCGGACCCGGAGTACGGGTCGACAGCGGCGCTTACCCTCAATACATGATCTCGCCTCACTACGATTCCATGGTGGCGAAGCTGATCGTGTGGGCTCCGACCCGCGAGGAGGCGATCGCTCGCGGACGCCGCGCGCTGAGCGAATTCGTGATCGAAGGCGTCAAGACGACGATTCCGTTCCATCTGAAGCTGCTCGAGCATCCGATTTTCCACAAGGGGACCTTCGATATCAAGTTCTTGGAAGAGCATGACATCAATTCTCCTTATATCTCGGAAGAAGAGTAAGCAAGTCCGAAGGAGTTTGTCATAAATCTGCGGCAATGCTATAGTATGAATTAGAATCGGATTAGCCGCTCTGGCGCGGCTCTATCGGAATCAAGGAGGTGGATTGAAGAATGGAAACATTGGTACCCGATTACGAAAGGACCGAGATGGGAACCATTCAGATCGCTCCGGAAGTCATTGAAGTTATCGCGGGCTTGGCGACAGTCGAGATCGAAGGCGTAGCGGGAATGAGCGGCGGCATCTCTTCCGGCATCGCGGAGCTTCTCGGACGCAAGAATCTGTCCAAGGGCGTGAAGGTGGAAGTCGGCCAACGCGAAGCGGCCGTCGACGTCAACATTATCGTAGAATACGGCAGAAGAATCCCGGAGATCGCTTCGGAAATTCAACGCAACGTGAAGCGCTCGATCGAGGTCATGACGGGTCTTAACGTCGTGGAAGTGAACGTGCAGATTCACGACGTGCACTTCAAGGCTGCCGAGAAGATAGAAGAAGAAGAGACGCATGCGCGTGTTCGATAAAGCATCCGCTTAGGAGACATTCAAGGCGGACGCCCATTTCGGCTTGCGACTGCCGGCGCGTGACGGCCGATTCCTCGCGAGGGTCGGCTGTTAGGCGCTTTTTCTCCATCATGCAGGGTTGATAGGAAGCCAGAGTTTCGTGCTGGCCAGGACTGGAGGAGACTCAAGTTGATCAAAGTAATGGACAGGCTGCTCTTGTTCGTGTACAGCTTGGCGGTCGGAGCGGCATCCGTATTCGCGATCGTGATGGCCGCGGGAGGCTTCGATGCCGATTGGCTCAAAAATGCCGTGGACGATATTATCGGGGAAGACGCCCTCGTTCAAACGTTGGTTATCGCGATAGGCGTCGTCCTGCTTCTCTTGAGCCTTCGGATCTTTATCGTCTCGTTCAAGCGTTCGGGAGGCCAAGCGCCTTCGATCAATCAACGGACCGAACACGGCGATATTCGCATCTCGGTCGACACGGTGGAGAATCTCGCCCTTAAAGCCGCTTCCCGCACACGCGGTGTGAAGGATCTGAAGGCCCGCGTTCGCGCGGCGGACTCCGGCCTGCAAATCATGATCCGCGCTTTCGTGGACGGAGATACTCCGATCCCCGCGCTGTCGGAAGAGATGCAGAAGACGGTATCCGAGCTCGTTCAGGAGACAACGGGCATTCCGGTATCGGAGGTCTCCGTCTACATAGCCAACGTGACTCAAGCGCCTACCACCTACAAGAGCCGCGTGGAATAGAGGGAGGGAACGCCACCGATGTGGAAAGACTGGTGGGACACCTACGGCGGACGCTCGGTCGGAATAGCGGCGGGATTTCTGCTTGGAATCATCTATTTGATCAGCGGATTTTGGGACATGCTCTTCTTCGCTCTCCTCTTGGGCGTGGGGTACGCCATAGGCAAGAACAAGGACTTGAAGCGAGGGCCGCTCGTGCGTTGGGAACGGCTGACGGAATGGATGAACGATCGCTGGCCTTGGACTCGATAGTTCGAACTTCAGCCCGGCCCTAACGGGTAAGGAAGGGTGCGCCGCGAGCAAATCCGGGCGTCCAAGAGCCAAGGGCATAAGGATGGGTATGAAGCTAGCTCCAAACGGGGATAGGAAATAAGGGATGGAAGCAAAGTTCTCGGAACTCGATCGGAGGATTCATGAAGCGAAGATTGGCAAGAGAAATTACGGTGCAATGTTTGTACCAAATGGAAATGAACGGCGTAGGGGCCGAAGCGGCCGTCGATACCGTGATGGAAGAGATCCGTCAGGACAATGAGCTCGAAGCGGACGTCGAGGGCGTAATCGCCGTCGACGCCTTTACGCGCGAGCTCGTCCGCGGAGTATCCGAGAAGCGCGAACGATTGGATAGCCGATTGGCCGCTTTCTTGACGGGATGGCAGGTCGACCGCTTGTCTAGAGTAGATCGCCAGATTTTGCGGCTTGCGGCTTATGAGCTCGAGTACCGGACGGAAGTGCCTGCCAAGGTCGTCGTGAACGAAGCTATCGAGCTGGCCAAGCACTTCGGGACCGACGAGTCCGGCAAATTCGTGAACGGCGTTCTCGGCCGAATGATTCGGGAGAAGCAGTCGAAGAACGACGAGCCGGCTTCGCCGGCCGCGAGCAATGCGGAGGAAGGGGAACAAGCATGAGCGCACATGTAATCGACGGCAAGAAGATCTCGGATACGATTCGCGAAGAGATCAAGGCGGAAGTCGAATCGCTTCTGGAGCGGGGAATTCGGCCGGGGCTGGCTGTCGTCCTCGTCGGGGAGGACCCAGCCTCTCAGGTATACGTTCGGAACAAAGCGAAGGCTTGCGAGGATCTCGGCTTCTATTCGGAGGTCCACCGCCTGTCCGCCGAGACGACCCAAGCGGAGCTTCTCGCTCTGATCGACCGATTGAACGAACAAGCTTCTATCCATGGCATCCTGGTTCAGCTGCCTCTGCCGAAGCATCTGGAGGAGAAGCCGGTCATCGACGCCATTTCGGTAGAGAAGGACGTCGACGGGTTCCACCCGATCAACGTCGGGAACCTGATGATCGGGGACGACTCCTTGCTCCCTTGCACTCCGGCGGGGTGCATCGAGCTGCTGAAGAGAACGGGCAACGCTCCCGCGGGCAAGCATGCCGTCGTCATCGGCCGCAGCAATATCGTCGGCAAGCCGGTATCGCTGCTGCTGCTGAGAGAGAACGCGACGGTCACGGTCTGCCATTCGCGCACTCCTAATCTAGCGGAAGTGGCGAGAGGAGCCGATATTCTCGTGGCCGCCGTCGGCGTGCCGAAGCTCGTCAAGCGCGACTGGGTGAAGCCGGGAGCCGTCGTCATCGACGTGGGCATCAACCGGCTGCCGGACGGCAAGCTGTGCGGCGACGTCGATTACGAGGACGTTCTGGACACGGCGGGCTGGATCACTCCGGTTCCCCGCGGCGTCGGCCCGATGACCATCACCATGCTTATGTCCAATACGCTTAAAGCCGCCAAGAAGACGCACGGCTTGAGCTAACGGCAACGAATATCGCGGAGCGGAGGCGAAGAGATGGAACCATCACGAGTGCTTAGCATCCGCGACGTCAATAGATACATCAAGATGAAGCTGGAGGGAGACCGCCAGCTTCAAGACGTCTGGCTGCGCGGAGAGATCTCGAACTTCACGCGGCATTCCAGCGGACATATGTATTTCACGCTTAAGGATGAGAGCGGGCGGCTCAAGAGCATCATGTTCTCTTCCCATAACCAGCGTCTGCCTTTCGTGCCGAAGGATGGCATGAAGGTTCTTGCGAGAGGCGGAGTCTCGGTTTACGAGCGCGACGGGCAGTATCAATTCTACGTGACGGCGATGCAGCCGGACGGGATCGGCAGCTTATACCTCGCCTTTGAACAGCTTAAACGCAAGCTGGAGGAGGAAGGGCTCTTCTCGGAACGGCTCAAGAGACCGATTCCCCGGTTCCCTCGCGCCATCGGCGTCATCACTTCCCCGACCGGAGCGGCGGTTCGGGATATTCTTATTACGCTTCAGCGCAGACATCCCTCCGTTCCCGTCATCCTTTATCCGGTTTCCGTACAAGGAACGGCCGCGGCTCCTTCCATCGTGAAGGCGATCGCCGCGATGAATCGGCTGGCGGAAACCGACATCTTGATCGTCGGACGCGGGGGCGGCTCGTTGGAGGAGCTGTGGGCGTTTAACGAGGAGGCCGTCGCGAGGGCGATCCGCAAGTCCGCGATCCCGATCATCTCGGCGGTCGGCCACGAGACGGACTTCACGATCGCGGACTTCGCGGCGGACCTGCGAGCGGCCACGCCGACCGCGGCGGCGGAGCTCGCGGTGCCTCACGCGGCCGAGCTGAGGCAGCAGCTCCAATCGCTGGAGACGAGAATGGCGAAGTCTCTTAAGCTGACGGTCGCGAAGTCTCGCGAGCGCTGGCGGCATGCCGCGCGTTCTCCTTTCTTCACTCAGCCGAGGCGAGCGCTGCTCGCGAGAGCGGAGCAGCTTGACCGGCTGAGAGAACGCTTAAGGTACCGAGCGGAGGGACATGCGGCCAGGGCGAGGCAGCGCCTGTCCCAGCTGGAAGGGCGTCTCGCCGCGGCCAGTCCGGCGGAACAGGCGGCCTATGCCCGAAAACGCGCGGACGCGGCCGCGAGAGGGTTGACTCTCGCGATGAAGAACGCGCTTCGGGATAAGCAAGGACGCTTCGGATTGGCGGTGCGCCAGTTGGATGCGCTTAGCCCCCTGAAGATCATGTCCAGAGGCTACAGTTTGGTATACGACGAAACGGAGAAGTCGCTCATCCGTACGATTAAAGAAGTTCAGCCCGGCGATATCGTCAAAGTCCGATTGGGGGACGGGCGAATGGATTGCCAGGTTTGGGCGCTGCAGGAGGAGGAGATCGCGAATGGCCAACCCTAACGAACGGCCGGAAGCGGAGGAGAAGGCCAAGACGGGAGACGGAGACATCGCTCTGACCTTCGAGGAAGCGATGGACCGGCTGGAGAGAATCGTCTCCCAGCTCGAGAGCACCGACGTGCCTCTCGAGACGGCTATCGAGCTTTATCAGGAGGGCATCGCGCTCTCGCGCTTATGCGGCATGAAGCTCGAACAGGTAGAACGACGAATCGAGATGCTCGTCGAAGACGAGAACGGGCTTCAGCGCAAGCCCTTCGCTCCGGGGCGCGAGGAATCGGGAGCGGAATAAAGGAGAGGTACGGGATTGGCTCAGAAGATCGATATTCATACCTACATGAACGGCTTAAGAGATCTGACGGAATCGGCTCTGCGGGACATCGTTCCCGTCCATTGGCGAGTGCCCTCTCGCCTGAACGAGGCGATTCGATATTCGCTGGACGCGGGAGGGAAGAGGCTCAGGCCGATTCTCGCGCTTGCCGCCGCTGAGAGCGTGTCCGGCGAGGAAGAAGCGCGTCAACGGGCGCTTCCGTTCGCCGCGGCCATCGAGATGATTCATACGTATTCCCTGATCCACGACGACTTGCCGGCAATGGATAACGACGATTACCGCAGGGGCCGTCCGACCAACCATAAGGTGTTCGGGGAAGCGATGGCGATCCTGGCGGGAGACGGCTTGCTCACCCACGCCTTCTATGTCGCGTCCCTGGCGGCGGGGAAGGGAGTGCCCGCGGAGCGGGTGCTGGCGGTCGTGTCCGAGCTGTCCCGCTTTGCCGGGCTGCCTGGAATGGTAGGCGGGCAGGCCGACGATATGCTAGGCGAGCAAGGAATCACTTCCATGGAAGAACTGGAGAACATTCATCTTCACAAGACCAGCGATCTGATCGCATGCTCGCTTCGGGCAGGAGGGCATGCGGCGGAAGCGACGCCGGATCAGCTCGCCGCGCTGGAGCTGTTCGGGCGCAACATCGGCCTTGCCTTCCAGATTCAAGACGACATTCTGGACTTGATCGGCGACGAGACGAAGCTGGGCAAGCCGCTGAATAGCGACGAGAAACAAGGCAAGGTCACCTATCCTTACCTCATCGGACTTGAAGAGAGCCGAGAACGCGTGCGATCGCTGACGAACGAAGCCGTAAGGGCGATTCGGCAAGCGGGCCTGCAACGAACGGACCTGCTGACCGACATTGCGGACGTCATGATGAGGCGAGATCACTGAGTCGTTTATTGCCGGGCGAGCCGCTCGGCATCCCCTTCGCAACGCCGTTTCCGTCGGGAGTGCCTCGCGGGAAAGGCGTTGTTTTTACGAGAAGCGGCCGAAAAGTAGGCATTATGGCCTGATCAAGACGATCGCTTTTCGTCGAAAAAGGAACCATTCCTTCGGGTTAAGCTTGGGGTTTGATTTCCGGTTATGATATAATGGGCGTATTATTCTGTTGAACGCATGCACACAAGAAGTTGGCTTGAGCCGCTACGCTTATTCATTTAGAGATATTGGATACGGTGTGCTTTTGTCAAATTCGGGGAAAGCGGGGAACTTACTTGCTGCTCGATCATATCGACAGTCCAACTGATCTGAAGAAACTCTCCATGCCGGAGCTTTCGCAGTTGGCTCAAGAAATCAGACATTTTCTCATTGAGAAGCTTTCGGCAACCGGAGGCCATTTGGCTCCGAATCTCGGTGTCGTCGAGCTTACGATCGCCATGCATTACTTGTACGACAGCCCAAGAGACAAGTTCATCTTCGATGTCGGTCACCAGGCCTACGTTCATAAGATCTTGACGGGACGGATGGATCGCTTCGATACCCTCCGTCAGAAGAACGGGCTGTGCGGCTTCGTCAAGCGCTCCGAGAGCGAGCACGACGTATGGGAAGCCGGCCATAGCAGCACTTCCTTGTCGGCCGCCGCGGGCATGGCTCTCGCGCGGGACCTCAAAGGCGATAAGAACCGGGTCGTTGCCGTCATCGGCGACGGCGCCCTCACGGGCGGCATGGCTCTGGAAGCCCTTAACCATATCGGCCATGAGAAGCGCAAGCTGACCGTCATTCTGAACGACAACGAGATGTCGATCGCTCCGAACGTCGGCGCGCTGCACAATTATTTGGGCAAGGTTCGTTCGGATAAGACTTACCGTAAGGCGAAGGAAGAGTTCGAAGCGTTCCTGCGCAAGATACCGGCCGTCGGAGGGAAGCTTGCCAAGACGGCCGAGCGCTTCAAGGACGGAATCAAGTACTTGGTCGTGCCGGGAATGCTGTTCGAGGAATTCGGCCTGAAGTACTTAGGACCGGTAGACGGCCACGATACGGAGAAGCTCATCGAAACTCTCCGCCAAGCGGACAAGGTAGACGGACCCGTTCTCGTCCACGTGCTGACGGTGAAGGGCAAAGGCTACTCCCCGGCGGAAGCGGATTCCCACAAGTGGCACGGAATTACGCCGTACAAGATCGAGTCGGGCCAGGTCGTGAAGCCGGTCGGACCGCCTATGTATACCGAGGTGTTCGGCAACGCGCTTATCGAGCTTGCGGAGAAGGACGAGCGGATCGTCGCCATTACGCCGGCCATGCCGGGAGGCTCGGGTCTTCTCGGCTTCGCGAAGCGGTTCCCGGACCGGATGTTCGACGTCGGCATCGCCGAACAGCATGCGGCTACCCTATCCGCCGCAATGGCCTTGGAAGGGATGAAGCCGGTGTTCGCCGTCTATTCGACCTTCCTTCAGCGGGCCTATGACCAAGTCGTTCACGATATTTGCCGGCATAACGCCAACGTCATCTTCGCCATCGACCGAGCCGGCTTCGTCGGACCGGACGGAGAGACGCATCAAGGCGTCTACGACATCGCGTTCCTGCGACATATCCCGAATATGGTGCTGATGATGCCGAAGGACGAGAACGAGCTGCGCCGGATGATGAAGACGGCGGTCGATTACGACGACGGTCCGATCGCCGTCCGATATCCTCGCGTGAACGGACTGGGCGTCCCGATGGATGAGAATCCGCTGCCGCTTCCGATCGGGAAGTGGGAGAAGACTCGCGAAGGAGACTTCGCGGCGGTGCTCGCCATCGGTCCGATGGTGCAGGTCGCCGAGGAAGCGGCGGACCTTCTGAAGAGGGAAGGCCTTAACGTGCGGGTCATCAACGCCCGGTTTATCAAGCCGCTCGACGAAGAGATGCTTCAGGAGCTGGCGCAGGAGCATATCCCGCTGCTCGTGCTGGAAGAGACGGCGGTGGCGGGCGGTCTCGGCTCCGCCGTTCTCGAATTCTACGCCCTTCAGCATCTCCATAACGTGTCCGTGTCTCTCATCGGGATTCCTGATCTCTTCATCGAGCACGCCAGCATCAAGGAGCAGCGCGTCGAAGCCGGCCTGACGGCGGAGCATGTCGCCGGGGAGCTGCGCTCCAAGGCGTTGCGCGTGCGTCAGAAGGCGACTTAGGCGATGACGGCGACGCTTAAGGAACGATTGGACGTTCTCCTCGTGGAGATGGGATACTTCGAGAGCCGAGAGAAGGCCAAAGCCGCCATCATGGCGGGATTGGTGCTCGTCGGCTCCGAGAAGGTCGATAAGGCCGGGACCAAGATCCCGCGCGACTCGGCTTTGACGGTGAAGGGAGCCCCTCATCCCTATGTGAGCCGCGGAGGGCTGAAGCTGGAGAAGGCGATCCGGCACTTCTCCATCGACTTGAACGGCGCGGTCATGCTCGATATCGGGGCCTCGACGGGCGGCTTCACCGACTGCGCGCTCCAGAACGGAGCTTCGCTTGTCTATGCGATCGATGTCGGCTACAACCAGCTCGACTGGTCGCTTAGGCAGAACGAGAAGGTTCGCGTTATGGAGAGAACGAACTTCCGCAACGTGACCGCCGAGCAATTGGAGGGCCCCGTCCCTACCTTCGCGACGATCGACGTCAGCTTTATTTCCTTGAAGCTGATCCTTCCCGCACTGGCGCCTATTCTCGCGGATGGCGGCGGAACCGTCGCTCTGATCAAGCCCCAATTCGAGGCGGGCAGGGAGCAGGTCGGCAAGTCGGGAGTGGTGAGGGATTCCTCCGTTCACGAAGCGGTGATCAAGGAGATTCTGACGTTCGCGAGCCAGCTGGGCTTCGAGCTTCAGGGCTTGACTTACTCGCCGATTACGGGCGGGGAAGGCAACATTGAGTTTCTCGCTTACTGGCGGCGGTTTGCCGCGGGGGGCGAGCTAGCCGCCCATCCGGTTGAGGAGGAGCTTGCCCAGCTGGCCAAGCGTACGGCTCAAGAAGCCGCGGCTACCTTCCGCAAAGGCGGAAGCTAAACTATTCCATTCGCGTCAATGAAGAGCTTCTCGGCGTTAAAGAACGCATAAAGTCGCGATTTACTGAGCTGCATCGACGTCCCAAGACGCCGAAGGTGTTTTTGCTTGGGTAACCAATCCCGGAGCTGCCGAAGAACGGCCCGTCCATAACGGTACCGCTTCTCCCCGTCCAGCTCCGGTTTTTTGTTCTTCGCGAGAGGAGAACGGAGGGAAGTCCTCGAACTAGGTTACAATGGCCGATAGGCCTTCTGCTTAGGGAGAGGGGATCGTCCCGGTGAGCCAAATCGGAGATTGGTTCGTTTTTCTGGTGGTTATTCTATTGCTATTATGGTGGCTTTGGTTTCAATTCGCTCGCTGGCTGCACGCGCCGCCGAGCTTGCGGTTAAGAAGGCTCATGCAGGACGGATCGGTCGAGCGGGACGAGCAGGTGGAATGGCTGGAAGCGTGCGGCTACGAAGTGCTCTCCGGCAAGCATCGCATTCCGCTTGGGGTAGCCGTCGACGAAGGTCCCATGCAAGCCACTAGGTTGTATTTCGATTATTTGGTTCAGAAGGAAGAGCTTTATTACTTGGTCAAGATGGACCGCGCCCGCAAGCCGATCGAGTGGACGGCATCGGGACTGCGCGAGAGATTGCTCGCCTACGCCTTGCTGTTCCCGGAGTGCGAAGGCATCATCATTGCCGATCCCAAAGGACAATCGATACATACGGTGCGATTCAAAGTGGAGGATGAAGACGGATGAAAGGCCAGAGGCAGAGGAAAATTCGAGAGATGATCGGAATGAAGGAAATCGAGACCCAGGAGGAGCTCGTCGAGGCGCTGCGGGCGGAAGGAGTCAACGTCACCCAAGCGACCGTCTCCCGGGATATCAAGGAGATGCAGCTGATCAAGGTGCCGTTGGACGACGGACGCTACAAGTATTCCATGCCCTTGGATCAACGCTTTAATCCGGCGATGAAGCTGAAGCGCGCGCTGGAGGATCACTTCGTTCAAGCGGAAGCGGCCGAGAATCTGGTCGTCGTCAAGTGCATGACGGGAACGGCGAACGCGATCGCTTCCCTTATTGACGGAATGGACTGGTCGGAGATCATGGGGACGATCAGCGGGGACGATACGATGCTTCTCATCTGCCGATCCAAGGATCAAGGCCCTATTCTCGTCGATCGCATCCAACAGATGGTGCGCTAACCCCGGGCTTTGACGATGCGGAACAGGAGGAGAAAAGAATGCTTCAAGAGCTGTCGATCCATAACTTGGCCGTAATCGAGCAGATCACGGTGCGCTTCTATAACGGGTTCCATGTTCTTACGGGCGAGACGGGCGCGGGCAAATCGATCGTCATCGACGCGCTGGGACTCGTGGCCGGCAATCGCGGTTCTACGGACATGGTTCGGCACGGCTGCGACCGCGCGGACGTCGAAGCCGTGTTCGATCTTCCCTACGACCATCCCGTTTGGAATACGCTTGCGCAGTTGGGGGTACAAGCGAATCGCGAAGAAGGACTGCTGATTCGCAGGGAGCTGCTGCTGCATGGCAAATCGCACGCGAGAATCAACGGGCAGAGCGTCACTCTGACGATGCTGCGGGAAGTCGGCGAGCATCTCGTGAACATACACGGTCAGCATGAGCCTCAGTCCCTGCTTCGTTCGGAGAGGCACCTGGAATGGCTGGACCAATACGCGGGAGACAGCCTTAACGCCATAAAGGAGGCTTACCGAGAGAAGTACGAGCGTTATCAGCAACTGGTGCGGGAACGCAAGGAGCTGGAGGATACGTCGAGGCAGCAGATGCAGATGTTGGACATGTACCGTTATCAGCTGGAAGAGATCGCGGCCGCCAAGCTGAAGCCGGGCGAGGACGAAACGCTTCAGGAAGAGAGAAGCAAGCTCGCCTACGCCGAGAAGCTGGCGGAATCCGCGTCGGAGGCCTACGAGCTTGTTTACGGCTCCAAGGGCTTGGCCGCGCTGTCCCGCGCGATTACGCGGCTGCAGGACATCGTCAAGTACGACACGGCGACGATTCAGCCGATCGTGGACCAGCTTCAGTCGGCTTATTACAACGCCGAGGATGCCGCCTTCCAGCTGCGCGATTACCGGGACAGCATCGAATTCAATCCCGACCGGCTGGCGCGGATCGAGCTGCGCCTGGATCTTCTTCACGGCCTTAAGCGCAAATACGGCGAGACCGTCGGAGATATTATTGCCTATAAGAACAAAATTCAGGCGGAGACCGAGAAGCTCGACAACCGGGAAGAAAAGCTGAAGGAGTTGGAAACCCAGGAACGGAAGCTTCGTTCGGAGCTTGCCGAGCAAGCGGCCGCTTTATCGGCCGTTCGCAAGGATGCCGCCAAGGTTCTCTCGCGCGCGATCGAGACGGAGCTGAAGGAGCTGCAGATGGAACGAACCGTGTTCGAGGTAAGCCTCGAATCCGGAGACCTCGGACCGAACGGGGCGGACACGGCCGAATTCCTGCTCTCCCCGAATCCGGGTGAGCCTCCGAAGGCGCTCTCGAAGATCGCTTCCGGCGGCGAAATGTCGCGCGTCATGCTCGCCCTCAAGGCGATCTTCGCCCGAATCGATCAGATCCCCGTCCTGGTCTTCGACGAGGTCGACACGGGCGTCAGCGGTCGCGCGGCGCAAGCCATCGCGGAGAAGATGTCGCGCCTCGCGGGGCAGTGCCAGGTGTTCGCGATAACCCACCTGCCTCAGGTCGCCTGCATGGCGGACCGGCAATACGAGATCCGCAAGCAGGTCACGCCGGACGGGCGTACGTCCACCTCGGTTCGCGAGCTCGCGGAGAAGGATCGGGTGGAAGAGCTCGCGCGGATGCTTGGCGGCGTGGAAGTCACGGAAAAAACCCGCCATCACGCTCAGGAAATGCTGGTGCTGGCGAATCGCCAAAAAAACGCGTAAGGACGCCTGAATTCGCGTTTCAAGGAAGCTTTTTGGGAACATAAAACAAGGAGGCCACGGTTACCTTATAGTTACGATGCCGGTTCGTCACACGGACTGGAGAGACTGTAAGGGAGCGTGAGACTTTGAACCGTTGGCCCTCAATACGACGCAGCTTCGGAATGCTACTGGTCTTTATCTTAGGGTTGACCGTTACCTCGGCCCCGATTCGTCATTATGCCGCTTTTCCCAATGAATTACGGCTTTTTCAAGGACAAGCGAGGCACCTGGATTACTCGATGCCGGTTCATGCCAGAGGAACTTTGGATAACGGCGTGGCCGTCGTAAACGGCAAAGAAGCCCCTTCCTTTCCGGTGAATCTGAATCGGCCCTTATCGATCGTTCCGAAGCAAAGCGGCGTCACGGAGCTAAAGCTTAAGCTATTCGGAAGAATTCCGTTCAAGACGGTTAAGCTGCAGGTCGTTCCCGATCTTCGCGTCGTCCCCGGCGGCCAGACGATCGGGGTGAAGGTGAAAGCCGCGGGCATCATGGTCGTCGGCCATCATCTTGTCCAGACGGGTCCGAACAAGCGGTCTTCGCCGGGAGAGGACGCGAAGCTGAAGCTTGGCGATTTGATCGTGGCGATTAACGGCCAGCCGCTTAACGATGTGACCAAAGTGGCGTCATTGGCCGAAGAATCCGGGCGCACCGGTTCTCCTCTTAAGTTGGAGGTGAGACGGGGCAAGCAGCAGTTTACGACGAACTTGACGCCGGCCTTCGACCAAGAGGATCGGGCATGGAGACTCGGGCTTTATATCCGCGACTCGGCCGCCGGCGTCGGAACGCTGACGTTCTACGCTCCGGACCAAGGCGTTTACGGCGCCTTAGGACACGTCATAACCGATATGGATACGCAGACGCCGATCGTCGTAGGAAGCGGACAAATCCTGCAGTCGAACGTCCTGTCGATCTCCAAGAGCCAAAACGGGGAGCCCGGGGAGAAAAGAGCATCGATCGTCAAGGAAGGCAAGACGCTCGGCAACGTAGAACGCAATACGCCGTTCGGCATCTTCGGCAAGATGGATCAGCTTCCGGAACACGCCATGCATTCCGAGCCGATTCCCGTCGCGTTCGCGGAGGAGGTCAAGGAAGGGCCTGCGGAGATCCTTACGGTCGTCAACGGGCAGAAGGTAGAGAAGTTCTCGATCCAGATTGTTCATGTCTCCAAGCAGACCAGCCCCGCTACCAAAGGAATGGTGATCCGGATTACCGATCCCAAGCTGCTGGAACGCACGGGAGGAATCGTGCAAGGGATGAGCGGAAGCCCCATTATTCAGGACGGCAAGCTGATCGGCGCGGTAACCCATGTATTCGTGAACGACCCGACATCCGGTTACGGCTGCTTCATCGAATGGATGCTTCAGGATGCCGGCATTATGCTCGAGCCTCTTCAGACAACATCTAAGGCGATTTAACGCCTTAGATGTTTTGTCGAATTTCAGCGGAAAAACACGCCAAATAGCAAAATTATTTATTATATTCCATCTTGCCAAAAAAATAAAGAAAAGATTTTCGGTTAAGAAGGAATTGAAGCTGAAGTGTCGAATTTCGTATTCCAGAGGAAACGGATAGAACGTTTCTTGACCTCAATTTTATCTGTACAGAAAGGGAGGACCAGACCTTGCAGCGGATAGAAGTATTCCTTGCTGATGACAACCGAGAATTCACTAACTTGTTGTCTGAGTATATTGAAGAGCAGGATGACATGACGGTCATAGGCGTAGCTTACAACGGAGAAGAAGTCATCCGCCAGTTAGAAGAGAACCGGATCGTTCCGGACGTGATGATCCTCGATATCATCATGCCTCACCTGGACGGCCTTGGCGTATTGGAGAAACTGCGGGAGCTGAATCTGTCCCCGATGCCGAAGATCATTATGCTGACGGCATTCGGCCAAGAGACGATCACGCAAAGAGCGGTACAGCTTGGAGCATCTTATTACATACTGAAACCGTTCGATATGGACGTTCTCGCGAACCGCATCCGCCAGCTTGCCGGAGCCGCGGTCAGCACCCCGGCCATCAGCGCTTCCTCCTCGTCGACGATCACGCGCTCCGCGACGATCGTTCCGATCGGCAAGCCGAAGAATCTGGACGCGAATATTACGAGCATCATCCACGAGATTGGCGTTCCTGCCCATATCAAGGGATATCAATACCTTCGCGAGGCGATCACGATGGTCTACAATAACATCGAGATTCTCGGAGCCATCACGAAGACGCTGTACCCGGCGATCGCCGAGAAATTCAAGACGACGCCATCCCGCGTCGAACGCGCTATCCGCCATGCGATCGAAGTCGCTTGGACGCGCGGCAACATCGATTCCATCAGCCACCTGTTCGGCTACACGATCAACATCGCCAAGTCGAAGCCGACGAACTCCGAGTTCATCGCCATGGTGGCGGACAAATTGCGGATCGAGCATAAGGTAAGCTGACTATCCAATCCCCATCCGAGGTTCGGGTGGGGATTGTTCGCGCGATATAGGCCGCCAGGGGGGAAAACCATGAAACAGAACAAATACGACGATCCGGCTTTTTTTGCTCAATACGAACAAATGGCTCGTTCCGTTCACGGGTTGAAAGCGGCGGGAGAGTGGCATGTTCTTGAATCGTTGATGCCGGACCTCAAAGGCAAGAGCGTATTGGACCTCGGATGCGGCTTCGGCTGGCATTGCCGGTATGCCAGGGAGCGGGGGGCAAGCTCCGTTATCGGAGTGGATCTATCCGAGAACATGCTAAACAAGGCTCGCGCCATGACGAACGATACGGCCATTGAATACATTCGGCTGCCGATAGAAGAGATCTCCTTCCCGGAGGAGCGGTTCGATTTCGTTCTCAGCTCCTTGGCTTTGCACTATATCGAGTCGTACCAGAACGTTATCTCTAATATCTATCGGCTTCTAAAGCCTGGAGGAACGTTTTTGTTCTCGGTGGAGCACCCGGTCTTTACCTCCCGCGAAGAGCAGGAATGGCACGTCGATCGGGAAGGCAATCGGGTATTCTGGCCGGTGGACCGTTATCAATCGGAAGGGATTCGCACGACTTCGTTTCTTGCGGAGAACGTCATCAAGTATCACCGTACTCTCTCGACTTACTTGAATGGATTAATCTCCGCGGGATTCCTCGTCCAAGCGGTGGCAGAGCCGATGCCGTCCGAGGCCATGCTGGCGGCGCAGCCCGAGATGGCCGACGAAGCCCGGAGGCCGATGTTCCTCATCGTTTCGGCAGGTAGAGCAAGTTAATAAGCCTATGCGCAAAACGGACTCCTTTCGTCCGTTTTTGTTTTTTGCCATACATGAATGCGCTTTCAGTTGTGATGGTGTCAAATACCGATTAATTGAATTGACCCTGTCTGCGAACTTGATTAAATTTAGGATACCTTTTTTGCGCAATTCAACCCGGATTAGAAAAAGACGTTTCTTCAGGAAGGGAGTCGACGGCGCTTGTCTAAGCAGATTACAGGAACGAAGACGATGGTGGTCAGCCCGCATCATCTTGCCACCGCGGCGGGGGCGCGCATTCTTCTAAAAGGCGGGAATGCCTTCGACGCGGCCGTGGCGGTCAGCGCTTGCTTAGCCGTTGTCTACCCTCATATGACGGGCCTGGGAGGAGATTCCTTCTGGCTTATGCATCATGCAAGCGAAGGCGTCTCCGCCTATAACGCGAGCGGAAGAGCGGGAAGGCTGGCTGCGAGAGACTGGTTCAAGGAGCCTGAGATTCCGAAACGCGGCCCTGCCAGCGCGGTCACCGTTCCCGGAATGGCGGACGGTTGGGACGCCGTTCTGAAGCGTTACGGCAAATTGACGTTCGCGGACGTGCTGGAGCCCGCCATCGACTATGCGAAGAACGGGTTCCCGCTCTCTCCGGATCAGCACGAGAACAGCATGGCGAAGTTCGAAGTTCTGCGGGAGCAGCCCATCACCTCGGAGATCTATCTTCCGGGAGGTCGGGTTCCGCAAGCGGGCAGCCGATTTTATCAACGGAATCTGGGGATCTCGCTGGAGTTAATCGCGCGTCAAGGAAAAGACGCCTTTTATCGCGGAGAGATCGCCCAAGAAATCGCCCGCTTTCTCGGGGAGAGCGGCGGCCTGCTGACGCTCGAGGATTTCGCGGCGCATGCGGGCCATTGGGCCGAACCGGTAACCGGCTCTTATCGGGGCTATGACCTTTACCAGGTTCCGCCGAATTCGCAAGGCTTCGCCGGGATTATGGCGGCCCAGATACTGGAAAATTTCGACCTTAAGAATATCCCTCACGGATCGTACGATTATTACCATTTGCTGATCGAATCGCTGAAGCTCAGCTTCCGCGACCGGGATCGTTATCTGACGGACCCCGAATACGCCGACGTTCCGCTCGCCAAGCTGCTCTCGAAGGAATATGCGGCGGAGCTCGCCGGACTTATCGACCGCAAGAGGACTTCTTCGGTATCGACCAGCCCGGTCGGAAGCGATACGGCCTACGCGGCGGTTGTGGACGGGGACGGCAACGCGGTCTCTTTTATCCAGAGCTTGTATTTCGAATTCGGGTCGGCGGTTACCGCCGGAGAGACCGGCATTCTTCTGCAGAACAGAGGGTCCTTCTTCTCGCTTGATCCGTCCCATGTCAATCGGCTCGAGCCGGGCAAAAGAACGTTCCATACGTTGATGCCGGCTATGGCGATGAGGGACGACAAGCCTTATCTGCTCTACGGTACGCAAGGCGGAGAAGGACAGCCGCAGACGCAGACGGCGCTCCTCACGAGAGTGGTGGATTACGGAATGGATCCCCAGGAGGCCGTATCGGCTCCGCGTTGGGTATGGGGAAGGACGTGGGGAGAGCAGACGCAGGAGCTGAAGCTGGAAGCGCGAGTGGACGAACAAGTCGCCTCTGCGCTGAGGAATGCCGGGCACGCGGTGCGAATCGTCGGCGAGTATGACGGAATTGTCGGCCATGCCCATGCCATCCGGATCGAGGAGAACGGAATCCGTTCGGGGGGCACCGATCCGCGCTGCGACGGCGCGGCGATCGGCTGGTGACGAAAGAAAGTACGCTAATAGCAGAGAGAAAGAAGGGAGAGGAGACCATGGACGAATGGAACGCCTACATCCGATCGGATCTGGCTCTGGAGCCGGTAAGCGAAGGCAGCCTGAGCGGGCTTGCTTTTGCCGTTAAAGACGTATTTGCCATTGCGAATTACACGAACAGCGCCGGCAATCCGGATTGGCTTCGCACGCATGGTCCCGCGGACCGCCATGCGCAAACGATCGAGAAGCTGCTTCATCACGGAGCCCGGTTAAGAGGAACGACCGTTACGGACGAGCTGATGTACAGCCTTCTCGGGGAAAACGTTCATTACGGAACGCCCGTTAACCCGAAAGCGGAGGGAAGAGTCCCGGGAGGCTCTTCGAGCGGATCGGCCGTCGCGGTAGCAGCCGGGCTCGTCGACTTCGCGCTCGGAACGGATACGGGCGGCTCCGTGCGAGTTCCGTCCTCTTATTGCGGGATCTACGGCTTCCGCCCTTCGTTCGGCGCCGTATCGATGAACGGAGTCATTCCGCTCGCGAAGAGCTTCGATACGGTGGGATGGATGAGCCGCCGCCCGAAGACGCTGCTGGACGTTGGACGGGTGCTGCTGAATAAGGGCGGCGCAAAGCATCCGGGCTTCCGCAAGCTGCTGCTGCCCGAAGAGGCCTGGTCCCAGGCCCAGGAGGATGTCCGGGACCTGTTGTTGAACGAGCTTCAAGCGTTCATGAAGAACGGCCTGGACTCCGAATGGGTACGCTTGCCCGGAAACGATCTGAAGGAATGGGCCGACACGTTCCGGACCATTCAGGGAACCGAGATCTGGCAGGAGCACGGCGAATGGATTCGCCGGGAAGCGCCGGCGTTCGGTCCCGGCGTCTCCGATCGCTTCGAATGGGCGAGCACGCTGCCGCCGGAAGCCCTGCCGGGTCTTATGGCGAAGAAGAGAGAGTTGGAGAATCGGATGGACTCGCTGCTGGGGCAGAGCTCGCTGATCGCCATCCCGACGGTAACGGGGGTAGCCCCTGTATTGCGTATGACCGGGGAGCAAGCCGAGCTCCAAAGAACGGCTACGATGAAGCTGACCTGCATCGCGGGACTGGCGGGAATCGCCCAGGTAACGGTGCCTTTCGCTTCGTCTTGCGGCAACCCGATCGGACTTTCTTTTATCGCGGGCAGAGGGCAGGACTTGGCGCTGCTCGAATGGCTGTACGAGAATTCGAGGGAAGGGGCGGCGGACCGATGAGAGTGGTCATGCTGCGGCGCGAAGGGCGGGAGACGGCGGCAATCCGGGCGGCGCACGGGTACGTTCCGATAGAAACGATCAATGAAGCATCGAACTCAGTCTGGCCCTTGACCATAAGGGAGTTGCTGGAATCCGGACGATGGGAGCAGCTGCATCGCTGGTATCAAGAGGAGGGGCGAGCAGGGTTTGGCAAGCTGCCGGCCGTACCCGTCGACGAAGCGGAGTTGGTTCCGATTTTAAGGCGGCCGGGTAAAATCCTGGGCCTCGGAATGAACTACATGGAGAAGCTGATCGAGCTGCAGGGCAGCGCCGACGATGCGCCGGTGCTCTTCGCGAAGCCGGATACGAGCCTTATCGGAGACGGAGAGCCGATCGTGCTTCCTTCCCAATCCCGGCGGGTAACGGCCGAAGCCGAGCTCGCGATCGTTATCGGACGGGAGTGTAAGGATATCGGCGAGAACGAGGCGCCGTTAGCCGTTGCGGGCTATGCCGCCTCGCTCGATATGACCGCCGCCGATCTTCTGGCTCAGAATGCGAAATACATGTTCCGGGCCAAATCGTTCGACACCTTCTTTAGCTTAGGCTCGGAGCTCGCGACGCCGGATGAGCTTCCGGAACGGGACCGGCTCGTCGTCGAGACCGTTCACAACGGCTCTGCGGCATACCGCAATACGGTCTCGATGATGCGGTACAATCCGTGGCATATCGTTTCCTTCGTGTCCAAGGTAATGAGATTGCTTCCCGGAGACGTGATCATGACCGGCACTCCGGGTTCGGTTCGCATCGCGTCCGGAGACAAAGTCGAGTGCCGAATCACGGGATTGTCCCCTTTAAGCAATCCCGTTCTTTGATCCCAAAGCTTAAACGGACATTAAAATTGCGGGCGTCAGCCCGTTTTTTTATGTTTTTTAAGTTTAGCTTAATGTATTATGAGGAAAGTTTGATATAGTGGAACAATAGTGCTTTTAAAACTAGAGGAGGGTCTTACAAGAATGAGCGAGTTTCGCAAAGAACCAGACGAATTAAATCCGGCGGACGAGAAATTGGACGCGGACAAGCCCGCGGAGGAGCTGACTCCGGCCGCGCGCTTCGACGACTCCGCAACGGAATCGAACGCCGATTACGACGAGAATGAAGCAACCGAGCAAGAAAAGGAAGCGAAACCTGCGGCTGCCCCCGTCGCCAAGGCTCCATGGCCTTGGATTGCCATAGCTGTCATCGCGGTCATTGCCCTTATCGTTGTCCTTGTGAGAGATACCGGAGGAGCAGGCGGCGAAGCCGTCGGCGAGCTTAACGGAAAGAAGATTACGAAGGCCGAGCTGATGGACGAGCTGATCAAGCAATCCGGCGAAGCGACGATCGGCTCCCAGCTGGATCAAGTCATGATGTACGAGGTGATCGATGCCGAGTACGAGAAGACGGGCAAGAAAGTCAACGATGCGGATGTCGATGCTTACATCAAAAACATTCGCGAACAAAACGGCATTACGTCGGACGAGCAATTCGAATCCGTTCTGGCTTCGAGCGGCATGACGGTCGAAAGCTTCCGCGAGAACGTGCTTCCCCAGCTCAAGCTTCGCCTTATTTTCGAGAATAAGCAAGCTCCTACGGAAGACGAATTGAAGGCTTATTACGAAGAGAACAAGGACAGCTTCGGTACCCCCGAGCAAGTTCGCGCCTCCCATATTCTTCTGAGCACGAAGGAAGAAGCGGAAGCGGTCTTGAAGCAATTGAAGGAAGGCGCCGACTTCGCTACGTTGGCGAAGGAGAAATCGATCGACACCGTCTCCGCGGAGAACGGAGGCGATCTGGATTACTTCGGCAAAGGACAAATGAACGAAGAGTTCGAGACGGCCGCCTTCGCGCTGAAGGTCGGCGAGCTCAGCGACGTCGTCGAGTCTCCGAACGGCTATCATATCATCAAGGTAGCCGATCATAAGGACGCGGTCACCCCTGCATACGAAGAAGTGAAAGCGGAAGTGAAGAACCAGTACCTGGATTCGAAGATTAACGACGGCTTCAGCGACTGGTACGAGGGAGCGAAGAAGTCCAACGGCTACAAGAACTTCCTGACGGACGAAGACGCCGCGGCGGCATCCCCCGAAGCGAGCGAAGAACCGTCGGCATCCGCATCGGCATCTCCGGAAGCCTCGGCGTCGGCATCCGCGTCCGCTTCGGAATAAGGCAATCCTGCGATTCGCCTGCGAAGTCAGCTAGCATTCAGAGCCATTCTTGTCCCGATTCGGGAGGAGGATGGCTTTTTCTCTATATAGAATAGCCAAAATCTGTTGCCGCTCGTCTCGAGATTAGGTACAATGGCTAAGGGTTGTGCTAATTGATAATCATTCTCGATTCCTTGCCGGTACAATCGGCACTTGTTTCTAAATAGAACTAGCGGAGGTGCAACGTACCCTTTGATTCGTCGTTTCTTTTCTTATTATCGTCCTTATAGAGGATTGTTTCTCCTCGATTTTCTCTGTGCGGTGTTCGTCGCGCTTCTGGAGCTCGGGTTCCCGATCGCGGTCAACAAGGTGGTCGACGATCTGCTGCCGGAGCGGGACTGGAACATTATCGTCTGGGCTTGCCTTGGCCTGCTGGCGGTATATGTGATCAATACGTTCATGCAGTTCGTGGTCAATTATTGGGGGCACATGCTGGGGATCAACATCGAGACGGACATGCGCCGGAAGCTGTTCGATCACGTGCAGAAGCTTAGCTTCCGGTTTTTCGACAACAACAAGACCGGACACCTCATATCCCGGATGACGAACGACTTGAACGAGATCGGGGAGGTCGCCCACCACGGCCCGGAGGATCTATTTATCGCCGTCATGACGCTGGCGGGCGCCTTCGTGCTCATGGCGAATATTCATCTGGAGCTTGCCCTCATCACGTTCGCCACCGTTCCCGTACTCATCGTGCTTGCTATTATTTTCAACGGCCGCATGACCAAAGCGATCCATCGCATGTTCTCGGATATGGCGGACTTCAACGCGAGAGTCGAAGACAACGTCGGCGGCATTCGCGTCGTCCAAGCCTTCGCCAACGAAGAGCACGAGAAGAAGCTGTTCGCGGAGAACAATCAAAGGTACCGGTTCGCGAAGCTCGTCGCCTACAAGATTATGGGCAAAAGCTTGTCGATCAGCTACCTGCTGATGAGACTCGTGTCCCTGCTCGTCATGATCTGCGGCGCGTGGTACGTCATCGACGGGGAGCTTAAATACGGCGAGTTCGTGGCCTACCTGCTGCTGGTCAACGTGCTGTTCCGGCCGATCGAGAAGATCAACGCCATCGTCGAGAGCTATCCGAAAGGGATTGCCGGCTTCAAGCGATACATCACGCTGCTCGAGACCGATCCCGATATTCAGGACGCGAAGGATGCCGTGGAAGTGAATTATCTCAAGGGGGATATTCGCTATAAGAACGTCTCCTTCGGATACGAGGAGGAGAGCCTGGCCCTTCGGAATATCAATCTCGGCATCGCGGCGGGAGAGACGGTCGCCTTCGTCGGACCTTCCGGAGCCGGCAAGACGACGCTCTGCAGCCTTCTCCCCCGATTCTACGAAGTGATCGAAGGCAGCATCACGATCGACGGAATGGACATTCGCGGCATCAAGCTCGAATCGCTACGCCGTCAGATCGGCATCGTGCAGCAGGACGTCTTCCTGTTCTCGGGAACGGTCCGGGAGAATATCGCCTACGGGAAGCTCGGGGCAACCGAAGAAGAAATCTGGGATGCGGCGCGCCGGGCCCGCTTGGAGGAATTCATCCGCTCCCAGCCGGAAGGAATGGACACGGTCATCGGGGAGCGCGGCGTGAAGCTGTCCGGAGGACAGAAGCAGCGCCTCGCGATCGCGCGGATGTTCCTGAAGAACCCGCCGATCCTCATTCTCGACGAAGCGACCTCCGCTCTCGATACCGAGACCGAGGCGGCGATTCAGCAGTCTCTGGCGGAGCTGTCCGAAGGAAGGACGACGCTCGTGATCGCTCATCGCCTGGCGACCATCAAGAATGCCGACCGCATCGTCGTCGTGACGGAAGAGGGCATTACCGAGCAAGGAAGGCACGAAGAGCTGGTCGGCCAAGGCGGAGTCTACAGCAGGCTTCATCAAGCTCAATTCGGCGCACATTAACGGGTAACGGGAAGGTTGGACAGGAATCCTCTGTTCAACCTTCTTCGCTTTAACGGGAGCCGGCAGGAGAGGGCGTCCTGCCGAAATAAGGTTTGACATGAACCTTACGGATAAGTTATCCTACTTTAGTATTGTTTGATAACGATTCTCAATGAGACGGCAGAGAGAAGAAGGTATGAAGCGCCATGGGTGAATCCTTGAATCCGAATCCGGCTCCATCGTCGGTCCCAAAGCTGCAAACGCGTCCCAAAGTGGCGGGTATCATTATCGTCGGAGGTTTGATCGTTCTTGCCCTGTCCTTTATCGTATCGATCTCGTTAGGAGCCGCCAACATCAAGTTCCTAACGGTGTGGGAAGCGATATTTCGATTTAACGCGGATGAAACTTCGCATCAGATCATTCGCGAGATCAGGCTTCCCCGAGTCCTTATGGGAGGATTGGTGGGAGCCGCTTTCGCCGCATCGGGCTCGATCATGCAGGGCTTAACCCGGAATCCTCTGGCGGATCCCGGACTGCTCGGCATCAATGCGGGCGCCGGCTTCGCCTTGACGATCTGTTTCGCGCTTTATCCGGGTCTTTCCTTTAACACGATCATCTTGATATCGTTTCTGGGCGCGGCCGCGGGAGCGCTTCTCGTCTTCGGAATCGGAGCGGCATTCCGAGGCGGCATGTCTCCGGTGCGGCTGGCGCTTGCCGGTTCGGCCGTTGCCGCGCTGCTAAGCTCGCTTAGCGAATGGATCTCCTTGCAGTTCAAAGTCGGCCAGAATATCGCGGCCTGGTATAACGGCGGCGTAGCCGGCGCCAAATGGGATCAGCTGCAGTACATGTGGCCGTGGGTGGCGATCGGTCTGATCGGGGCGATAGCGATCTCTTCCCAGATTACGATGCTCAGCCTTGGCGACGAAGTAGCGGCGGGGCTGGGCGTACGGACGGGGCTGTTCAAGGGAATCGGTATGCTGCTCGTTCTCTTGCTGGCCGGAACCTCGGTGGCGGCCGCCGGCTCGATTACGTTCATCGGGTTGGTCGTGCCCCATATCGCACGGTCTCTCGTCGGCGTCCATTACCGCTGGATCATTCCCTGCTCCGCGATTCTAGGCAGCCTGCTGCTTGTCGTGGCGGACATTATCGCCAGAATCATCAATAGACCGTTCGAAACTTCGGTATCGGTCATTATCTCGATCATCGGCGTGCCGTTCTTCATCTACCTGATCAGACGCGCGAAGAAGGAGGTCGCCTGATGCCGGCATCATCCTCACGTTCATCCAAGAGTCGCGATGCCAGAGCCTGGACGATCGTCGTCCTGCTGGCGGTTCTCGTCGTCGTCGTCTTTTTCGTCAGCATGAATACCGGGGTCATCCATCTCGCGCCGGTTGACGTGATCAAGAGCTTCTTCGGACTCGGAACCGACCGGCAGAACCTGGTGCTGTTCGAATTCCGGCTGCCCCGGATCATTCTCTCGATTCTGATCGGAGCCGGCTTGGCTTTGTCCGGCTGCCTTCTTCAAGGGATAACCCGCAATCCTCTCGCCGACCCGGGCATTCTCGGCATCAATTCCGGGGCGGGCTTCATGGTCGTGCTGTTCGTTGCTTTTTATCCGAACAAAGCCGCCGCGCCGGTCTATCTCCTGCCTCTTATGGCGTTTATCGGAGCTATCGCGACGGCTGTCCTTCTGGTCGTCCTTTCCTATAAGAAAGGGGAAGGCTTATCGCCATCCCGCCTTGTGCTTGTGGGGATCGCCGTCAGCTCGGGCATCGCGTCGGCCATGCTGGCGGTATCGGTAAGGATTGCGCCCGAGCAATATCAGTTCGTTCAAACGTGGCTCGCCGGAAGCATCAACGGCTCCACTTGGAGCGATGTGAAGTCCGTTCTGCCTTGGTTCGCGGTGCTTATTCCGTACGTGCTGTATAAAGCCCGGACGCTGAACGTGCTTAACTTAGGAGAGCAGCTGGCGACGGGTCTCGGAGCGCGCACGAATCTCGACCGCCTGCTGTTGGTCGCAGCGGCCGTTGCCCTCGCGGGCGTAAGCGTCGCCTTCGGCGGAGGCATCAGCTTCGTCGGGTTGATCGGTCCGCACGTGGCGCGCCAGCTGGTCGGCTCCAAGCATCAAGTGCTCATTCCGGCATCGGCGATAACCGGTGCGCTGCTTCTCATTACCGCGGATACGATCGGACGCATCGCGCTTCAGCCGACCTCGGTCCCCGCCGGAATTGTCGTGGCCATCATCGGCGCTCCGTATTTCTTATATTTAATGGCTAGGATGAAGAAGAGTTAAGCTCCCCGATTCGCCGCCGCTGCTTAATAATTCTACGCAAATATGCCGACGCTGCACGAAAAAAGCCGACAAGGTTCGCAGGAACCCTGTCGGCTTTGCTAATTATCTTATAGCTGGATGGACAGCTTCGTTGCTCCGCTCTCCGGTCGAACGACGACTCCCTGCTCGGAGGTTTCGAACGTACCGCCCGTCACGCCGGCAACGGACGAGACGCCGCGAAGCACGACGCTCCAGCCCGTGGAATCGCTCGCCTCGAAGGCGATCGTGCCGCCGCTGCGGGAAGCGGAGGCTTGGAGCTTATCCGCGCCTTGAAGATCCGGCAGCCGAACGGAAGCGGAAGCGCCGTCTTGAAGCTCGAAGACGTGGAAGGCGACGCCTTCCGAATAATCGTATTCCGGGCGATCGTTCGTCGCTCCGACCGGAATGATCGAATTCTCCTTGACGAAGAGCGGCAAGCCGAAGTAGTCGTACGTCTCGTCGCGCCACGTTCCGCCCTGCGCCTTCTCGCCGGTGAGGAAGTGAGTCCATTGTCCTTGCGGCAAGTAATAGGCGGATTGGCCTTGTTCGTTGAAGATCGGGGCGACGAGAAGGCTGTCGCCGAGCATGTATTGACGGTCCAGATAATCGGCCGTACGATCGCCCGGAAACTCCAGCAGCATCGCGCGCATCATCGGAAGGCCGAGACGGGAAGACTGAACCGCTTGGCCGAACAGATAAGGCATCAGGCTGAGCTTCAGCTTCGTGAAGCGGCGGAGAACGTGGACCGCTTCTTCGTCGAAGAGCCATGGCACGCGATAGGAAGTGCTGCCGTGCAGCCGGCTATGGCTGGAGAGCAGGCCAAACGCGACCCAACGCTTGTAGAGGTCCGGCGTCGCGCTTTGCTCGAAGCCGCCGATGTCGTGGCTCCAGAAGCCGAAGCCGGACAAGCCTAGAGACAGGCCGCCGCGAAGGCTCTCGGCCATCGATTCGAACGTCGCTTCGCAGTCGCCGCCCCAGTGTACCGGGAATTGCTGGCCGCCGGCGGTCGCGGAACGGGCGAAGAGAGCGGCTTGTCCTTGGCCGAGCTTCTCCTCGAGCACCTCGAAGACGACCTTGTTGTAAAGCTGGGTGTAGTAGTTGTGCATCTGCATCGGATCCGATCCGTCGAAGTACACGACGTCGGTCGGGATTCTCTCGCCGAAGTCGGTCTTGAACGAATCCACGCCCATGTCCACGAGCGCGCGGAGCTTGTCGCCGAACCACTTGCAGGCGGCCGGATTCGTGAAGTCGACGATGCCCATGCCGTATTGCCACATGTCCCACTGCCAGACGCTTCCATCCGGACGCTTAAGCAGATAACCGTTCTCCATCCCTTCGTCGAAGAGCGGAGAACGCTGAGCGATGTACGGGTTAATCCAGACGCAGATCTTGAGCCCCTTCGCTTTGAGACGCTCCAGCATGCCCTTCGGATCCGGGAAGACGCGCTCGTCCCATTCGAAGTCGCACCACTGGTATTCCTTCATCCAGAAGCAGTCGAAGTGGAACACGGCGAGCGGAAGATCGCGTTCCGCCATCCCGTCGATGAAGCTGTTGACCGTCTCTTCATCGTAATTGGTCGTGAACGAAGTCGTCAGCCACAGGCCGAACGTCCAGGCGGGCGGGAGGGCGGGCTTGCCGGTAAGGCTGGTATAGCCTCCGAGCACGTCCTTCAGCGAATCGCCGCCGATCAGGTAATATTCCAGCTGCTCCCCGGCCACGCTGAATTGGTTCTTCGACACCTTCTCGGAAGCGACCTCGAACGAGACGAGCTCCGGATGGTTGACGAAGACGCCGTAGCCGCGGTTCGTCACGTAGAAAGGAACGTTCTTGTAAGCCTGCTCCGAAGCGGTGCCGCCGTCCTCGTTCCAGATATCGACGACCTGTCCGTTCTTGACGAAGGCGGAGAAGCGTTCGCCCAAGCCGTAAACCGTCTCGCCGACGGCAAGGTTCAGCTGCTCGCGGAAGTGGTGCTTGCCGTCCTGGGCGCGAACGAACGCCGTTTGACGCGTGCCGCTGCCCGTCAGGACTCGGCCCTTATGGGTATAGGTGATGACGACCGGATGCGCTTTCGTGATCTTGACCGTCGTGTCTCCGCTGGTCAGGCTGACGAACTCGTCGTTGTTGTCGATGACGACGGGAGCGTTGCCGTTCGCCAGCAGATCGAACGAATCCGGAGCCGCTCTTCTGCGGCCTTTATGATGATAGAATCTTGCGCGGATAATATCCTTCATCGGGGAAGAGAACTCCATCGTCATCAGCGGCTCGTTCAAGGTGTTGCCGCGATGCTCCAGATGGCGATGGGTCGCGAATACCGTAATCGAGTTGCCGCTGACCCTCACATCGTGAATCTCATAAGGACTCAATACCTCGTACCCTTCGCGGGTCATCCAATAGCCGTTGCTGAACTTCATATCGGTTAATCGTCCTTTCCTGAATAAACGTTGTCGTTTGCCCTCATTAACATTATAATGACACCTAGAATGATTATCTTGCATAAAATCGTGATTTACTAACACAATTCTGCTATATCGGGGAGCCGGAGGATGGATTTAAGACATTTGCGTGAAACGAGGAGCCACGGAACCCCCGGATTTCCGGTAGGGATCTATGAAATGCGGCAAGAGGCCGGCCAACCCATCCTGGAAAATCACTGGCACGAAGAGGCCGAGTTCCTGTTCGTCGAGGATGGACAAGCGACTTTCCGAATCGGCTATGACGAATACGAGCTGGCGGCAGGCGACGCGGTGTTCATCGACGGCGGCGAGCTGCACGGAGCTTTTCCCCTGAACGGTTCCGGATGCTCCTACCGCGCGGTCGTCTTCGATTTGAATTGGCTTATCGACCCGAAGGACGGCATCTCCTCGAGGTTTCTGCAGCCTCTCAGCCGCGGGCGCATCGCGCTCGCGACCCCATTCGGTTCTGCCTCCGAGTGGGGGAGACGCGTTCTGGAATCCCTTCGGGCGATAACCGACATGGAGGTCTCCGAAGACCCCGCCAAGGAGATGAGAGTGAAGGGCTTGCTCTACCTTCTCCTCGCCGAATTCTGGACGTCGGGCGAATGGAAGGCGAGAAGCCGCGCGGACTCCCAGGACGCGAAGACGATCGAGAGAATGAAAGGAGCGATGGCGCATATCGAGCTCCATTTCAACCGCAGGCTGCCCGTCGGGGAGCTCGCCGAGATCGCGGGCATGAGCGAAGGCCACTTCAGCCGCGTCTTTAAGGAATTCATGCGCAAAACCCCGGTCGAGTACATCAACCACTATCGGCTCCGGCACGCGGCGCTCCGGCTCGGCGAATCGGATCTGACCGTGGGCGAGGTCGCTTTGGAATCGGGCTTCGACAACTTCAGCTATTTTAGCAAAATGTTTAAGGCGTTATACCATTGCAGCCCTTCGGATTATCGGAGGAGGCACGGCGGCGGTACCTGACGCGGACAACAAATTCCCCGAAAGTAATTTCCTATACAACAATGGCGAAGCCCCTCCCCGACTGACGTCGGAAAGGGGCTTCGCGATAATGGCCTGATTGCCGGCTATTCGGCTTGGCTTCCGTTGCTGCCTCTTGAAGCTGGCGGACGCGGACGCTTCGGTCTAAAGCGGGAAGCGACGTAATTGTGCTTGCGGTCCCGGAAGAAGATCCATCCTCCGATAAACCCGACGCCCAATAAAAATAAAATAAAACCGAGTACGAAAGGCAGCCACTCGAAATGAGGCGTATTCAGCTCGACGTCGCCGAGCTGCGCGAAGTAGTCGAACAGGGCGTCTTTCATGAGAAGGAAGCCATATGCTGCCGCAAGCCCAGGAATCACTAACATAAGAATGGCGATCAGGCGGGATATGACGAGCTTCACGTATCGGCCCTCCTTCCATTCCTTTTATCATAACGAGTTTTTTTACATTTGTCCATCATTCGAACGAGGTTCGATGGCTTTCCGGGGGCGTGGGTACGGCGTTCGATCCGGTATCTCCAGAGTTTTGCGCGGTTAGCCTTTGTTCCCGGCCCCAAAAGAAGGTAGAATAGGAGAGTGTGGGTTCAATGGGCCCGTGGAAATGACGATCGGAGGATTCTTACCATGCCAATTGAGGTTGATGTTGCCGTATTGGGCGGCGGACCCGGAGGCTATACCGCGGCGATTCGCGCCGCGCAGGCCGGCCGCAGCGTCGTCATCATAGAGAAGGACAAGCTGGGCGGAACCTGCCTGCATAGGGGGTGTATCCCTTCGAAGTCCTTGCTTAGAAGCGCGGAAGTATACTCCACGGTTAGAAATGCCGCGTCTTACGGCGTTTCGGTTCCGGAAGAAGGAGTGTCCGTCGCTTGGGACGGGGTCATGTCGCGCAAGGGGGCGATCGTCGACCAGCTCCATCGGGGGCTGCAAGCGCTGATGAAGCAGCATCGCATTCAGGTCGTGCACGGCTCGGGCCGGATTATCGGGCCTTCCATCTTCTCCCCGCGCAGTGGAGCCATCGCGGTCGAGCTGCCGGACGGGGAATCGGAGACGGTCGTGCCGCGCAACGTCATTATCGCGACGGGTTCCCGCCCGCGGAGATTGGAAGGACTGCCGTACGACGAAGTCAACGTCGTAACGAGCGACGAGGCGCTGGAATGGCCGACGTTGCCGTCCTCGGTCATTATCGTAGGCGGCGGAGTCATCGGGGTGGAATGGGCTTCCTTGCTGAGCGATTTCGGCGCGAAGGTGATCCTCGTCGAGACGGCCGACCGCCTCGTTCCGTCGGAGGATAAGGAGATCTCGGCGGAGCTGGCCAAGTCTCTCAAGAAACGCGGAGTGGAGATCCATACCGGAGTGAAGCTGCTCCCATCCTCCTGCCAAGCGGAGGGCAATCAAGTGAAAGTCGATATCGAGAAAGCCGGCGGCGTCGTCCCGCTAAGCGCGGAGCGCATGCTGGTCTCGGTCGGACGCCAAGGCAACGTCGAGAACCAAGGGTTCGAGAACACGGACGTGAAGACCGAGAAAGGCTTCGTGAAGGTGAACCCGAAGACGCTTCAGACCGGTGAACCGCATATTTACGCGATCGGGGATTGCATCGGCGGCATTCAATTGGCGCATGCGGCCATGCACGAGGCGGCCGTGGCCGTCGATCATCTGCTCGGACGCGCGCAAGCGGCGTCGAGATCGGCGGACCGCGACATTCCGAGATGCATCTATTCCAGGCCGGAAGCGGCGGCGATCGGATGGTCGGAGGAAGAAGCGGCTTCGCAGGGCATCGAGACGAAGACGGCGAAGATCCCGCTCCGGATTCTCGGCAAAGCGCTTGTATACGGGGAAGCGGAAGGCTTCGCGAAAGTAATAGCCGACAAGCGAACGGGGGACCTGCTCGGCGTCCATCTGGTGGGCGCGCACGCAACCGACCTGATCGCGGAAGCGTCGCTGGCCAAGCTTCTGGACGCCGTGCCTTGGGAGATCGCGTCGGCGATTCACCCCCATCCGACGCTGTCGGAAGCGCTGCAAGAAGTCATGGCCGCACTTGACGGCGGGGCTTCGCACGGCTGAGCGCCTGCCTTGAAAACTGCCAAAACATACGTCCAAACCGGGTACGGAAAGATCGTCTCGGTTCGGACGTTTCTTTTTGGCGAAGACCGGAGTATAATAAGGACTAAGCTCAAGTATTAAGACCAGGTTATAATACTACCCCATAGCAGGAGGTACGCACCTTGACCCATACCGGTTCCGTCAAGAACGCGTCCAGACACGCCTCGCTCGGCCTGTCGGACGAGAAAGCCGTTCTCATGTACGAAACAATGCAGCTGGCCCGCAAGTTCGACGAACGGGGACAGCTGCTGCAGCGTGCAGGCAAAGTCAACTTCCACATCTCCGGAATTACGCAGGAGCCTTCCCAGGTCGCCATGGCGTTCGCGATGGACCTCGAGAAGGATTGGTTCCTTCCCTACTACCGCGACTACGCATTCGTGCTGTCCGTCGGAATGACGGTCAAGGAGCTGATGCTCTCCATCTTCGCGAAGGGCGAGGATCCGAACAGCGCGGGGCGCCAGATGCCGGGCCACTTCGGCAGCAAGCGCCTGCGCATCGTGACCGGCTCGAGTCCCGTCACCACGCAAGTCCCGCATGCGGTCGGCTTCGCCCTGGCAGCCAAGATGCGAGGAGAACAATCGGTATCCATCGTCTCCTTCGGCGAAGGCTCCAGCAACCAAGGCGACTTCCATGAAGGCTGCAACTTCGCCGGAGTCATGAAGCTGCCCGTCATCTTCGTCTGCCAGAACAACGGCTACGCGATCTCCGTTCCGTTCTCGAAGCAATCGGCCGGCCGCATCGCCGACCGCGCGATCGGCTACGGCTTCCCGGGCATTCGGGTAGACGGCAACGACCCGCTCGAGGTATACCGCGTATTCCGCGAGGCGCATGAGCGCGCTCTGGCCGGAGAAGGCCCTACGCTCATCGAGATTATGACGTACCGCGTCACGCCGCACTCCACCTCCGACAACGATCTGGTTTACCGGACGAAGGAAGAGGTCGACCACTTCAAGGCGCTGGACGCGATTCCGGCCTTCCGCCAATATCTGACCGATCTGGGATTGTGGTCGGACGAGCAAGAGCAAGAGCTGCAGGCGCGGATCCGCAAGGAGATCGACGAGGCGACCCAATACGGAGAGAACGCTCCGTTCCAATCGATAGAAGACGCCTTCCGCTACGTTTATGCGGAGAACACGGCAGAAGGGAAGGAACAATAAGATGCCGGTCATGGAATACATCGAAGCGATCCGCACGGCGATGAAGGACGAGATGGAACGGGACAGCCGGGTGTTCGTGATGGGCGAGGACGTCGGTCTGAAGGGCGGCGTGTTCGGCACGACGAAGGGGCTGCAGCAGCAGTTCGGGGAGCTTCGCTCTCTGGATACGCCGCTGGCGGAATCCGCGATCGCGGGCGTCGCCATCGGAGCGGCGATGGCGGGCATGCGCCCGATCGCCGAGATGCAGTATTCGGACTTCATGTTCCCCGCCACGAACCAGATCATCAGCGAGGCGGCCAAGATCCGCTATCGCTCCAACAACGATTGGGACTGCCCGGTCGTCATTCGCGCCCCGATCGGCGGAGGGATCTTCGGCGGGCTGTACCATTCCCAATGCCCGGAATCGGTGTTCTTCGGCACCCCGGGGCTCAAGATCGTCGCTCCGTCCACGGCCTATGACGCCAAGGGACTTCTGCTGTCGGCGATCCGCGATCCGGACCCGGTCCTTTTCTTCGAGAACAAGAAGTGCTACCGCCTGATCAGCGACGAAGTGCCGGAAGGCGACTATACCGTGCCGATCGGCAAGTCCAAGGTGATGCGCGAAGGCGACGACATTACCGTCATCGGATACAGCATGCCGCTGCACTTCGCGATGCAGGCGGCGGAGGAGCTGTCGCGCGAGGAGGGCATCGAGGCTCATATTCTAGACCTTAGAACGATTCAGCCGCTCGACAGGGAAGGCATCCTGGAAGCCGTCTCCCGCACCGGCAAAGTGCTCATCGTCCATGAAGACAACAAGACGGGAGGAGTCGGCGCGGAGGTCGCGGCGATCATCTCGGAAGAGCTGCTTTACGACTTGGATGCTCCGATTCGCCGTCTCTGCGGTCCGGACGTGCCGGCGATGCCGATCAACCCGCCCGGAGAGAAGCACTACCTGCTGAACAAGGACAAGTTGAAAGCAGCCATGCTGGATCTGGCCCGCTTCTAAGCAAGCGAGCCGGCCAAGCGAATAGAGCAGAACCGATGGGTTCGGGACGGCCGGAATAACCGGCCAGGTCCTTCGGAAGGAGATTGTGTTCGATGCCCAAGCAAGTCGTTGAGATCATAATGCCGCAATTGGCGGAGTCTCTCGTCTCCGCAACGATAGATCGTTGGCTGAAGCAAGTCGGCGAAGAAGTGGACATGTACGAGCCCTTATGCGATCTCATTACCGATAAAGTGAACGCGGAGCTGCCGTCGACGGCCAAAGGCGTCCTGGTCAAAATTCTCGTGGGACCGGGGGAGACGGTCGATGTCGGCACTCCGGTGTGCTTGATCGAGACGGAGGCGGCTGCCGGCGCAAGCGCGGCAAACGAACCGGCCGACAAGCCTTTGGCGGCTGCGGCGGCCGGTAGCGGCACCGAGAGCCGAGCGGGCGATGCGCGTCCCGCGGCGCCCCTGCTGCCGGCCGCGTTCGACCCGAACGCGCCGATGCGCCACCGGTATTCCCCGGCCGTGCAGAAGCTCGCCGCCGAGCACAGCATCGACCTGAGCCGCGTCGTCGGCACCGGGATGGGCGGCCGCATCACCCGCAAGGACGTGCTCGACGCCGCGCAGAACGGAACGGCGGGCTTCGCCGCCGCCGTCTCGGCTCCCGCGCCCGAAGCTCCGAAGAAAGAAGCGCCGAAGTCGCCGATGGATCCGCGGGTTCCGGTCCGTTCGACGGGGCTGCATCTGACCGAGGAGCCGCGGATTCCGACCATCGAGGTGGAAGGGCACGAATTGCCAGGCCGCGGAGAATACTTTATCGACGTCACCCCGGTTCGCAATTCGATCGCGACGAAGATGCGCCAGAGCGTCAGCGAGATTCCCCACGGCTGGATGATGATCGAGGTGGACGTGACCAACCTCGTGCTTCTTCGCAACAGCCTGAAGGACGAATTCAAGAAGCGCGAAGGCATCAACCTGACCTACATGCCGTTCCTGTGCAAGGCGACGGTCAACGCTATCAAGGATTACCCGATCATGAATTCCGTCTGGGCGACGGACAAGATCATCGTGAAGCGCGATATCAATCTGTCGCTGGCCGTAGGGACGGAAGACTCCGTCATTACGCCGGTCATCCGGAACGCGGATCAGAAGAACATCGCCGGTCTCGCGCACGAGATCAACGATCTGGCGAGAAGAACGCGGGACGGCAAGATCAAGCTGAACGACCTGCAGGGCGGAACGTTTACCGTGAACAACACGGGCGCCTTCGGCTCCATCCTGTCCCAGCCGATCATCAACTACCCGCAGGCGGCGATCATGACGTTCGAATCGATCGTGAAGAAGCCGGTCGTCATCAACGACATGATCGGCGTCCGCTCCATGGTCAACATCTGCCTGTCGCTCGACCACCGCATTCTCGACGGCGTCATCTGCGGTCGCTTCCTTCAGAGAGTGAAGGAGAACCTGGAAAGCTACAACATGGATACGAAGGTCTATTAAGCCTCGCAGCAAGGGCCGTTCCGCCGATTCGTCTCGGAGGGGACGGTCCTTGTCCGTTGCGGCCCCGCCGCTCCGCCTCGTTGAGACGGGGAACCGGATGCGCTAGAATAAGAAGAGTCTTGGAATGGCATGGAACAGAGGAGGCAGACGCATGAGCCGTGAACTGACGACGGAGTATTTATCCCGCATCGATTATCAAGAAGCGTGGGAGCTGCAGAAGGGCATCGTGGCCGCGATCGATCAAGGCAGCCAAGGGGATACCTTGCTGATGCTTGAGCATCCGCCTACCTATACGATCGGAACGGATAAGCATCCGGAACATTTGCTTTACGGAGAAGAAGAGCTGAAGCGAAGAGGAATTCAGGTTTACCAGATCGACCGCGGAGGAGACATTACCTATCACGGGCCGGGTCAATTGGTCGGCTATCCTCTTATCTACCTGGCCGCGGAAGGGCTCGACCTGCACGCTTATTTGCGAACATTGGAAGAGGCGATTATCGGCCTGCTGGCGGAGTACGGGATCGAAGGAGGAAGAAAGCCGGAGTATACCGGCGTCTGGGTAGGAGACCGGAAGATCGCCGCGATCGGAGTCAAATTCAACCGGGCCCGGAACAGCCGCGGGTTCGTCACGAGCCACGGCTTCGCCTTTAACGTGAAGAAAGAAGTGGAGCAGGAAGGCTTCCAAGGCATTATTCCGTGCGGCATCTCCGAGTACGGAGTCACTTCGCTGGAATCGCTGACGGGCCGGACTCTGGAGGTGGAACGGATCGGGCAGCAGCTGCTGCCGCATGTTGTCCGTGTCTTCGGCTACGATTCGGCGGTTACATCAGAGATCCGATCGCGCCTAGCACCGCAGAAGCGATAATGGCGAAGAGCATCAGGTAGACGACGACTTTAAACCAACGTCTGTTGTTCATGATTTCGATCCTTTCTCCTTGAGAATGAGAGCGACTGCCATACCCTATTGTACCGTATCCGAACGGAGGAGGAAAACCCATGATTCAAAGAGAACGGCTGCTGGCCGAATTCATGGAGCTGGTTCAGATCGACAGCGAGACCAGGTTCGAGCAGGAGATCAGCGCGGCGTTAAAAAAGAAATTCGCGGACCTGGGACTCGAGGTGACGGAGGACGACGCGGCGGAGAAGACGGGACACGGGGCGGGCAATCTGTTCGCTTGGCTGCCGGCGACGCCGGGACGGGAGAACGCGGCGGCGCTGCTTTTCACGTCCCATATGGACACCGTGACTCCCGGCAAGGGAATCAAGCCTCGTCTGGATGACGACGGCTACATAAGAAGCGACGGAACGACGATTCTCGGCAGCGACGACAAGGCGGGACTCGCGGCGATGCTGGAGGCGATTCGCCAGATCCGCGAGCACGGCATCGAGCACGGCCCGATCCAATTCGTCATCACGGTGGGCGAAGAGTCCGGATTGCTCGGAGCGCTCGCGATGGATGCGTCGAGGCTTCGGGGCAAGATCGGCTTCGCGCTCGATTCCAACGGCAGCATCGGAGACATCGCGATCGCGGCGCCGACCCAAGCGAAGATCACGATGAAGATCCACGGCCGCTCGGCGCACGCCGGCGTCAATCCGGAAGACGGCATCAGCGCCATCGAGGTCGCCTCCAAGGCGATCGCCCGCATGCCGCTCGGACGGATCGACAAGGAAACGACCGCCAACATCGGCCGCATAGAAGGCGGAGGCCCGACGAACGTCGTTTGCGATCTCGTCACGCTCGAAGCGGAAGCGCGGAGCATCGTTCAAGAGAAGCTGGACCGCCAGCTCGCGGCGATGAAGGAAGCGCTCGAACAAGCGGCCGGCGAATTTGGAGCCCGAGCGGAATTCGACAGCCGGATCGCGTATCCTTCGTTCGGCTTCGGGGAGGACGACGAGGTCGTCCGGATCGCGAAGGCCGCGATCGGGAGCCTTGGCCTGACGCCACGCCCGTTCGTCTCCGGAGGCGGAAGCGACGCGAACGTCTTTAACGGCAAGGGCGTGCCTACCGTTAACCTGGCCGTCGGCTACAAGGATATCCACACGACGAAGGAGCGGATCAAGGCCGACGACCTCGTCAAGGCGGCCGAGCTTGTCCTCGCGATCGTTCGCGAAACGGTCAAATAAAGAAGGAAGCAATCGCTCCCGGAAGAGGGAAGGCAACGATGCCTTCGACTCCGTCCGGGAGCGTTTTTTTTCGCGCGCGGTTCCGTTCTCAACCCCCGTCTCAATCCCCGTCTCAACCTCCGTCTCAATGCCCGTTCTCGTCCCTTTTCCCGAACGCTTTTCCCAAGGATTCGGGAATTCCTCTCTACAAACCGGGAAATCGATTCTGTTACGCTGAGAACAAATAAAAGCTATTCAAAATTTTGGAGGAGGCGTAAAATGAGTACAGAATCAAGCGGTAAAGGAAAAATTTCGGGAATTGTTTTTCGGTTTTTTGCCATCGTTTTCGCGGCGGCGGGGCTCTTCATGCTTCAGGGATTATCCGAAGGGCTGGAGCCGTGGGTCCGTTCCTTCCTGGCATCTACTCCTCTCGAGGAAGACATCCGGTTCCATGCCGCTTCCCACGGGGCGCTGATCGGCATTCTGTTCAGCTTCAGCTTGCTGGCGATGCTGCGGAAGCCTCTCGACAAGCCGATGCTGCTTCACTTTTATTTTATCGGCCATCTGATCTTCCTCGGCACTCTGCTGCTGACCGATCCGGCGCTCGCCAAGCAATCGTTCTTCGTCTTTATTCTGTTCGCGGTCGTGCTCTGCGTCTTGTTCGCCGTTTATTCGAAGCGGCGCGAGATGCTTCGCCCTCAGCAATCGAGAGTCCTCAACCGGCCGCTGCTGATCATGTCCGGAATCGCGTTTTTGGGGCTGCTTCCCTTTATTATTCGAGGGATCACGGGACAGATCGACGACGGCGACATGCAGTTCCGATGGGGCGAAGGGGCCGCGCTTGGCTTGACGCTTGCCTATTCCGGCTACTTGACCGCAACCTCGCGTCCGGGCGCCCGAACGCTCGGAATTCTTCAAAGCCTTGCTTATATTTACATGGGGCTCGCTTCGATTACGCTGCCACACTATCCGGGCAGTTGGGGAGTCCTCGGAGGGACGGCGGCGATCGTCTACGGCCTCGTCTACGGCGCGCTCGTGCTGCAGCAGCTGTCGTCCGAATCTTCTTGGAAGGCCCTTGAATCCGTTCCTTCATGAACGCCAATCCTGTAAGGCGGGAAAATAATCCGATGACGAATGCCGAATGGAAGCCGAGCAATCCGCTTGACGGCCGCTACCCTCGAGGGTGGCGGTCTCTCCTGCGTTGGAGCGCGTTCCTGGTCTGCGCGGCTTACGCCGGGCTTTTTCTGTGGAGAATCCCGGCTTATTATGTGTATCTAAGAGAACAGTGCCTGCAGGGCTCTTGCGAACTCAGCGTATTGACTCCGCTTCCGGCGGAAACCGCGGCAAGAATGGGGCTGTCGCCCGGAGGGTTCGCGGGTTTGTATACGGGAATCAGTCTGGCCGACTTCGCCGTTTACTTCGCGACGGCTGCCATCATCCTGTTCAAGAGACCGAGGGAACCGATCTCTTGGCTAGCCGCCTCCGCGCTCGTTTCCTTCCATAGTTCCAGCTTCATAGTCGTTCAATGGACCCGGCTGGGCTGGCTGGCCGATCTCATGAGCGATTTGTCGTCGCTGATCTTCGTGCTGTTTCTGACCTTGTTCCCGAACGGCAAAGTCGTCATCAAGCCGATGTTCGGGGCCATCGTCGCGCTGAGCTTGGTCCGAAGCGTCGCCTGGTATTTTCCCGAGCAGCCGTGGGGAGCGGCGCAATGGCCGATCTGGGCGACCTTGCTCTGGATGCTTCTGCTGTACGGAACGATCATCTGGAATCAATTTATTCGATATCGGCGCTATGCGGAGGTTTCGGAGAAGCAGCAGACCAAATGGGTGGTGTACGGCCTTCTTCTGTCCGTCTCGGGCTTGCTTGCCCTATCGGCCGCGCCGCTGCTCTACGATCGGCAATTCTACTATACGGCGTCACCCGAAGCGATGTTCGCGCTGGACGTAGCGGTCCTTCTCGTCATGCTCCCGATTCCGGCGACTTTAGGAATCTCGATGCTGAGAAGGCGACTGTGGGATATCGACCCGATCGTTACCCGAACGCTTGTGTACGGCTGCTTAAGCGCCGTCGTCATTACGCTGTATTCGTTGACCGTGTGGTACCTCTCCATTCTCTTCCGTTCGGGTCCGAACATGGTTTTCTCCATTATCGGAGCAGGCTTCGTCGCCGTCGTGTTCGCCCCTCTCAAGGAGAAGCTTCAGCGGGGCATCAACCGGGTCGTTTACGGGGTTCAATCCGATCCCTTCTCCGTTCTGGAGAAGCTCGGCACCAGGCTGAAGGAGCCAAGCTCGCCGGAGGAGGTGCTCGACATCGTCGTTCGGACGGTAAAGGACTCGCTTCGGCTTCCTTACGCGGCGATTCAGGTGACTCATCAAGGGGAAGCTCTTCGGGTCGCCTCGGCGGGGAACGAGGAAGGGGGCGACGTGAAGAGGCTGCCTTTGATCGCCGGCGGGGAAGAATTCGGGACTTTATTCGTGAGCACGCGCGGACCGGACGAGAGCTTCCAAGAAGCCGATTGGAAGCTGCTTCGCGTGCTGGCGCGGCAAGCGGGCACCGTCGTTCAGGCCGTGAAGCAGGCGATGGACATTCGGATGCTGCTGGACGATCTGCAGGATACCCGGGAGAAGCTCGTCTTTGCCCGGGAGGAGGAACGCCGATCGATGCGCAAGAATCTTCATGACGATATCGCTCCGAGGCTGGCGGCCATGCGCTTGACCGCTTCCCTCGTCGAGGATTGGATCCGGAAGGATCCGAACCGGGCGATCGGCATCATGAACAAGTTCAAGCAGGATATCGGCGACACCGTTAACGAAATAAGAGGAATCGTTTACGATTTAAGGCCGCAGGCGCTTGACGAGCTGGGATTGAGCGGCGCGATCCGGCAGCGGGTGGGGCAGCTGTTGGAGCTTCAGAAAATGAAGGATTTCGAGACCGCGGTACGCTTATCGGTCGACTTGGAGCTGCCGGAGCAGCTTCCCCCGCTGCCGGCCGCGGTCGAGGTCGGCGCTTACCGGATCGTGACGGAGGCGCTGCTGAACGTCGTCAAACACGCGAAGGCGAGCCGTTGCCGAGTCCGAATCGCCCTTCGGCCGGATGCGGGCGAGATGCAAATCGACGTGGTCGACGACGGGATCGGACTCGGCTCCGGTCCTAAGCCGTCGGACGGCGGTCTCGGGCTGTTCTCCTTGAAGGAACGGGCCGAGGAGTTGGGAGGCGGCTGCACGGTGACGAGCGGCGAATCGGGTGGAACGCGAGTGTCCGCCGCGCTGCCGCTGCGGACGCAACTATTCGGAGGAGGAATCGATTAAACATGCTGCGTATTTTGCTTGCCGACGACCACCCGATGTTCCGGGAAGGGGTGAGAAGCATCTTGGAAAATACAGAGGGCTTAACCGTCATAGGCGAAGCGAAGACGGGAGAGGAAGCGGTGCGGCTCGCCTTGGAGCTGAAGCCTCATGTCGTGCTGATGGACATTCGCATGCCGGGCCTCAACGGGATCGAAGCGACCGCGAGAATCCGCGAGGCCGCCCCGGCGATCGGCATTCTGATCTGCACGATGTTCAAGGACGACGTCTCCGTCATTACGGCCATGAAGGCAGGTGCCCGCGGATACATTCTGAAGGATTCGGACAAGGACGACATCCTTCGGGCGATCTGGGCCACGGCGTCCGGAGAAGCCATCTTCAGCGGCGACGTCGCCGACCGCATGGTCGACCTCGTCACGAAGCCGATGCATCGTCTGGACGCGTTCGCCGAGCTAACCTATCGGGAACGGGAGGTTCTGGGCATGGTCGCGGACGGCGTCTCCAATGCCGAGATCTCCTCGCGCCTGGAGCTGAGCCAGAAGACGGTTTCGAATTACCTGACTAATATTTTCAACAAGCTACAGGTTACCGGACGAGCCGAGGCCATCGCCAAGGTCAAAGAGGCGGGCGGGATGTTCGAGGGGTAGGGTCGTCCGCCTAGCTCCATCACTGAGGGGAAAGAGCGCCGGATCCAAAGAAGGTAAACTAACTACGCACGTTGATGAGGAAGAGAAGCAGAATAGAAGGGGAAGAGACGCCGGAAGTCTAAAGAAGGTAACCATACTACGCACGTAGGAGGGGAAGCTTCTGGCTTTCGGAGTTGTACGAAGTGCATTTGCGGCCTTGTTTTGATTCTTCTGGCCCGAGTATGGTCCGGGGAGACTTTCAGACACGTTTAACCCCAATAAGAAGCTGTCCCTAGTCATTTCATGACTGTCGGGACAGCTCCTTCGCAAGACTACTCGCTATGATACATACGCTCCGAGCGACTACCTTCATTTTTAACGGAACGGACAGCCTCTATATAGGTTCAAAACGCCGCTTTTCCGATCTAACGGAAATACAAGCCCTTATTTATTGAGAATAAACATGGATGACGGAGTTTTTATCCAACTAACGTCGCTTAGTTCCGTTAGATTTCAAAAACTCGAATTATCGGCTAAATAAGGTCTCCTGCTTCCGTTAGAAGTCATCGTCTTAGCATGGACTCGCCGTGCCGCTCGGCTTAAGACCGAGACCGGATCTCCTGCCGCATGAACGCCACGTAGGAAGCGGCGAACGAGACGGCCGTCTCCGCGACGATCGCGACGACCTGCGGCCAAACGAGCAGCAGGCTCTGCCCGAACGACAGCGGAGCGTTGAGCGCGAGATACGCCTGGTCCTGCGTCACGAACGGATTCAGCGTCCGAACGTCCGGCAAGAGAAGCGTGGACGCCGCCTCCTGGAACAGGTAGGCCGGCGAAAGGCGCTGCAGCAGCATCATCCAGTTCTGCTGGCTGACGTAAGCGGCCGCGTCTGCGGCATCTCCCGGCGCCGTCGCGTTCGAGACGAGGTTAACGATCATCCCGTAGAAGACGAGAAAAAAGATCCACACCGCGATGCCGCTTAGCGCCGAAGTGGCCGCCTGCTTGAACCTTACCGAGAAGAGCAGGGACAGGTTAAGCCATAGACCGACGTAGACGGTCGTGATGACGAGCGCGACGACGACGCGCCAGAATTCCTCGGGCGTCGGCGGATAGCCGATCGTGAGCAAGCCCATCCCCATGACGAGGAAGCCCAGGGAGAAAACGACGACCGCGATCAGCAGCAGGCCGGCGACGAATTTGGCGTTCAGGAAGTCGTCCCGGTACACCGGCTGCGACATGACTCGGCTGAGCGTTCCCTTGTTCCGCTCGGAATTGATCGAGTCGAAGCCGATGGCGATGCCGATGAGAGGAGCCAGGAACGACAGGAACGTCAGGAAGTTCGGCAGCGATCCGTCGGACACCGTGAACATCTTGAGGAACAGGAACGACGAGTCGATCTCCGTCCCGCTCCCGGTCGCCGCCTCCTGCGCGTCCTTCAGAGCGGTGATCGACGCGTAGATCGAACCGATGCAGGCGAGCGTTACGATGGCGAGCAGGATAATGAATCGCCAGCTGCGAATGTGATCGCCGAACTCCTTCTGCACCATGACCCAGAATGCCGAGCCGCCGGGGCCGCGTTCCCTGTCCGCGAAGCCGCTTGTCCTCGCGGCCGGTCCGTCGCCGGACCGCAGCCTCGCCAACGGCAAGCGCAGCCGCTCAAGAAGTCCGCTCATGGGAATCCCCTCCTTCGAAGTAACGGTGATAAATATCGTCCAGCCCGTATCGGGTCGGCCTCAGGCCGAGCAGCGAAGCGCCGGAGGAGACGACGGCGGAAGCGAGCGAAGCCGTCACGTCGACGCCGCTGGCGACCCGGATCGTCGCGAGGTCCGACGAAGCGTCGCCCGCTCCGCTGCCGGAGAGCGCATCCGTCTCGCACCGGTTGACGGCAAGAACTCCTTCCAGCGACAGAAGCGTCTCTTCGAGAGCGGAGTCCCAGCCGCCCACGTCGATCTCGACAAGGTGGGTCGGACCGCCGTCCAGCTCGCGCGACAGCGTGTCGAGATCGCCCGCGGCGATAAGCCGTCCCTTGACGAACAGGCCGACCCGGTCGCAAATCTGCTGCACCTGATGGAGATGGTGAGAGGACAGCAGGACGGTCAGCCCTTCGGTCCGGCTCATCTCGCGGATCAGCACAAGCAGCTCGCGCACCCCCTCCGGGTCGATTCCGAGCGTCGGCTCGTCGAGAATGATGACGTCCGGCCGCTTGATCAGCACGTCGGCAAGGCCGAGCCTCTGCCGCATCCCGCGCGAGTAAGCACCCGTTTTCTTGCGGGCCGCGTCCGCTAGGCCGACCTTCTCCAGAAGCAGCATGGCCCTCTCGCGCGCGTCCTTCTCGGGCACGCCGTTCAGCCTTGCGGTATAGACCAGATTGTCGAGCCCCGACCGGTCGTCGTAGAAGCCGATATCGTCCGGCATGTAGCCGACCCGGCGTTTGACGAGCATCGGCTGGCGCGTCGCGTCGAGGCCGCAGACGGTCGCGCTGCCGGAGGTCGGTTCGGTCAAGCCGAGCATCATGAGGATCGTCGTCGTTTTGCCCGCGCCGTTCGGTCCGAGCAAGCCGAAGATCTCCCCTTGCCGAATGGTCAAATCCAGCCGGTCGACCGCCGTGAATTCCCCGTATTTCTTGGTCAGCTGCTTAAGCTCGATAACTCCCGCTTCCATCGCTTACCGCCTCCCGTACTTGCGGAAGAGGCCGTAAATTCCCGCAAGCACCGCCGCGATAATCACGACGCCGATCCAGCCCCAGAAGACCGAAGTCTTCACGGTGACGCGAATCGCGGCATCGGCGGACTTCTCGGACGATTGCGCGGTCATGCCGACGACGTAATCTCCGGAGAGCGACTTGCCGCTCGATTGGATCGTCGCGGTGACGGGCACGGATTCTCCCGGCTTGATCGAAGCGATCGTCTTCGGCTCGAACGTGACTTCCCAATCGGTCGGAGCCGTGCTCGTGAGGCTGACGTTCGACAGCTCCGAGCTGCCCGTGTTCTGCACGACCATCTCCAGGTTCTTCTTGCCTCCCGCGGTCACGTCGGCGCTAAGCCGCTGGTCGCTCGTCGTCAGGTTCAGGCCGTACGTGCCGGTAATGACGGCTTGCATCGTCGCTTTGGCGTTCGTGCTGCTGTTGGACGCCTGGATCGGAATATCGTACGTTTGGGCCGTCGCCTTGTCGGACGGCGTGAGCGTCAGCGTGATCGCTTGCGAACCGTTCGGATCGATATCGACGGACGTTACGTTGCTGCCGCTCACGGCGAATTGGGCGGTCCAACCGTCGGGAGCATCCGCGGAGAGAGCATATTGCTGCTTGCTCGCGGTCCGGTTGCTTAAGGTCAGGTTGTACGTGAAGGTGGAATCGGAATTCCCTTGCATGTTCGGCTGCTCGGCCGTGAGCTCCGTCTTGTACGTCCCTTGCTCGGTGACGTTGATCTTGAGGTTCAGCGCCCCGAACGTCCCCGCGTTCAGCCGGAACGCATAGTCCCCTTTATTCACTTCATACGGCACCTGAATGGTCAGATTGACGTTTTGCGACTCGCCCGGCTTCACCGACACCTGCCGGATCGGATGGCCTCCGGCCGAGAGATCGGTCGTCCAATTGGTTCCGATCGGTTCGTAGCTAAGATCGGCGGTCTGGATCGAATCGCCGTCGTTGATCAATTCGACGTCGTAGGACAGCGTCTCGCCCGGAGCGGCGGACAGGCTCGTGTACGGCGTGTACAGCTTGACTCCGCCGGCGGCGAAAGCCGAAGCCGAGACGGCCAGAGTGCCGAGACATAGCGCGAGGGCAAGCGCGGCCATTTTGTTGCGAACGGTTTTGAACATGACGTTAGACCCCTCCCGAGGCAATAAGTTGGTTTCATGTGACCTACGTTTGAGAAGGGGGAGCGGATTTACTTCGCGGCCGAATCGGCGGATAAAAATTCGCTTAATAGAACCTTAAAAACAGATAAAAACGCGGAAGAGGCCGTTTTCAGCCGGGGCGATTTCTGCTATTTATGACTTAAATAAATTCGTCGGCAACAAAGCACATTCACGGGAAAAGCGGGGGATACGATATGCGCACGACGGCGCACAACCGGAACGAGAGCTTGTCGGAGCTGCTGCGCGGCATGGCGGAAGGCTCGGGCTCGGCGTTCGACCGGTTCTACGAGAAGGCGATGCCGTTCATGCTTCCGATCGCCGTTCAACTGCTGGGGGATCGAATGGAGGCGGAGGACGCCTGCCACGACGTGCTGCTAGCGGTGATCTCCAATCCGCGGCGGTACGATCCGTCGCGCGGCTCGGTCGAGGCGTGGCTCGCGATCCAGACGAAGAGCCGCTGCCTGGACGGGCTTCGGAAGCGGAAGAAGCTGGTCCTGCGGGAGGCGGAGACGGAGGAACGGCCGCTGGCGGGATCGCTTCCGCAGCCGGAGGAGACGGTGATGGCCAAGCTGCAGGGCGAGGCGGTCCGGCGGGCGCTCGAGGAGCTTCCGGGCCTTCAACGGCAGACGCTGGCGGCGGCTTTCTACTCGTCCAGAAGCCAGCGGGAGCTGGCGGAGGAGTGGCGGCTGCCGCTCGGCACGATCAAGTCGAGGATGCGGTACGGGCTGAATCATCTGAAAAAGACGCTGGAGCGAATGGGCTGGGCGAACGGAGAGGAGGCGGAGGAGCGTGGATAATCGGAACTGCTACATTCCGGAGACGGCCTGGGTCGATTATCATCTGGGCAAGCTTCCCGCTGCGGAAGCGGCAGCCTTAACGCGCCATCGCGACTCGTGCGCGGCATGCTCCGCCGCCAGCCGGGAGTGGGAGTCGCTGCTTGTAACGCCTTCCGATCTGCGGCAGAGCGCGGCGCCGGCTCGTGCGCCCCTTAAGCTAAGAGCGCTGGCAAGGCTGCGCGGCGCCGCGAATCGAGCTCGCCGGCATGCGTCGGTATCCGCCAAACGCCGAGCGGCGGTTGCGACGACGCTCGCGGCCGTCGCGATCGCCTTGGCCGCATACGCTTACGACAGCATCGGGACGGAGACGAAGGCGGTCGATCCCCAGGATTACGCGCAGCGCCACGAACCGGACGCCGCCCTGGTTCTGAGCCGTCCGGACACGGTCGTCTATTCGCTTGGCGCGAACGGGCCGCTTCCCGCGGGCTCGCTTCTTCCGCTCGCGAAAGAAACCGTCTGGATCAACGAAAGAACCCATGAGATCTTCGTTCTTCTGGAAGGAATGGTTCCCTCCGGCGATCTGGACGTACAGGCTTGGGCGTTCGCGGACGGCCGCGCGTCCAATCTGGGACTGCTGCAATTCAACGACAACCTGGCGCATTTGTATTCCCGCAACGTATGGCCGGAGGGCTGGGAGTCGCTGGCGCTGACGCTGGAGCCGAAAGGCGGGAGCCTTGCGCCGACAACGCCGGAGACGGTCGCCGTTCGTCTGGTCGAGAGACCGTAATGGAACGATAACTCTCAGCGAACGGGCTTGTTGCGCGGGGAAGGATTCAACACTTCGGCAAGGCGGGCGCTCCCGCCTTGTTCTTGTTTCAGGCGGCGGATCGCGCTGCGGATCTCCCAAGCCTTGCCCACCCACTGCACCCGGCTCTCGTCGGCATAACGCTTCAACATGGCCTTTTCCCCCTTCGAAGATCGCGGTCTCTAAAGGCGTTGCCGCTTGCATTCTCGCGGACAAGCCTATATCTTGAACCTATGACCCCTTGGGCGAAAACATGACTGGAGGACCTAATCATGAGCCAACCGGATATAAAGAAGCATGCTTTCTACGAGCAAACGATAGAGTCGAAGCCGATCTACGACGGAAGAATAATCAAGGTTCAAGTGGATACCGTGCGGCTGCCTAACGGCGAGACCTCCACCCGCGAGCTGGTGCGCCATCCGGGCGCCGTCGCCGTCATCGCGCTGCTGGACGGCAAGCTGCTCGTCGTCGAGCAATTCCGCAAGGCGCTGGAGCGGGCGCAGGTCGAGATTCCGGCGGGCAAGCTGGAGCCGGGAGAGGACCCTCGGGAAGCGGCGCTTAGGGAGCTGGAGGAGGAGACGGGCTACCGCGCGAAGACGATCCGGCATCTGCAGACGTTCTCCACGTCGCCCGGGTTCGCGGAGGAAGTCATTCACCTCTACTATGCGGACGATCTCGAAGCGGGAGAAGTCAACTTGGACGAAGAGGAGTTCCTTACCTGCGAAGCGATCACGCTGGAGCAGGCGGATGCCTACATCCGCGAAGGACGGATTTACGATGCCAAGACGCTGCTGGCCGTCGCCTACTGGCGGCTTGGACAGCTCGCGGGGAACGAATAAATGAAGGACCGCGAGCTTAGCGGCTTGGAAGAAGGCGCGAGGATCTTCGCCGATCTCCACGTTCATATCGGCCGCACGAGCGGCAACGAAGCGGTGAAGATCAGCGCGAGCAACGCCCTCACGTTCCGTTCGATCGCGGAGGAGGCGTCCGAGCGCAAAGGCGTCGGCCTTGTCGGCGTGATCGATTGCCACTCTCCGCCTGTCCAGCGGGATATCGAGGATTGCCTGGAGTCCGGGGAGATGGAAGAGGTTCGCGGAGGAGGCATTCGCTTCCGCAATACCGTCATCCTGCCGGGCTGCGAGGTCGAGGTCAAGGAGGAAGGCGGCGGGCCGTTCCATCTGCTCGTCTATTTTCCGACGCTCGAGGCGATAAAGGGATGGACGGGCTGGATGGAGCCCAGGATGAAGAACGTGAGGCTGAGCTCCCAGAGAATCCGCGCGACCGCAAGGGAGCTGCAGGCGGAAGCGATCGCCAGAGGCGGCATCGTCATTCCCGCGCACGCGTTTACGCCGCATCGCGGCTTGCTGGGCTGTTCGGCGGATCGACTCTCCGATCGCCTGGATCCGGAAGGCATCGCCGCCGTCGAACTCGGGCTAAGCGCCGATACCCGGATGGCATCCCGCCTGTCCGAGCTGGATCGCTACCCGTACGTCACGAACTCGGACGCCCATTCGACCGGAATGATCGGCCGGGAGTGCAACGAGCTGCTCTTGCGGGAGCTTACCTTCGAAGAGTGGATCATGGCGCTTCGGGGGGAGAAGGGGCGGCGGATCGTCTCCAATCTGGGGCTTCATCCGCTTCTTGGCAAGTACCATACCGCCTACTGCGCCTCCTGCAAGCAGCCGTTTCGCGAGGATGGCGGCAAGACGGCGGTTTGTCCGGGCTGCGGCAGCCGCAAGCTGGTAAGGGGAGTAGCGGGCAGGATCGAAGAGCTCGCGGACCGGGAACCGGGAGAAGGAATGGAGTCGCGTCCTCCGTATATCCGTCAGATCCCTCTTTCCTTTTTCCCGGGAGCGGGACCGCGAATGAGGCATAGACTGCTTACGGAAGTCGGGACGGAGATGGAGATTCTTCATCGCTTGCCGTTCGAGCGAATCGCCGCCGTCGCGGGAGAAAAGCTGGCGAACCTCATCCTGGAGGCGAGAGAAGAGAAGCTTGAGCTCGTGCCCGGCAGCGGGGGAACCTACGGACGCATTCGCCGGAATCCGTGAGCGGCCGACGCATAATCGCGGCTCGTCCATCATACACATAGGCACCGGGTAAAGGATGCTGATGGACGAGGAGGCGAAGTCCGGTGAACCTGCGGCTGTGGAACCTGTCTGCTCGCGATAATCGCAATATGTACATTTTCATGGGAGTGCTCCTGCTGTCCGGCACCGTGTTCGGAGTCGTGCTCGTGGGCGCCTTGACGTTGGATCAGCAGCAGGATCTCGCGGACAGGCTCGACGTGTATTGGCAGACGTTCGGCAACGCCGAAGCGCTCGATGCGGGCGCCGCGTTCCGGGACCGATTCTTCCTGTATGCCAAGTGGCTGTTCCTCATCTGGATGCTAGGCTTGTCCGTCATCGGTCTGCCGTTCGTCATGGCTCTCGATTTTCTCAAAGGGGTGCTGCTCGGCTTCTCGGTCGGCTTGATCGTGCGGGAGATGAGCTGGCATGGCGTCGGGCTGTCGCTGGCCGCGGTCGCCCCCCAGAATCTCCTCGTGATCCCCGCGCTTATTATCGCCAGCGTATCGGCGTCCCGCTTCGCTTATTTCGTCGTTCGGGAACGGCTGTTCCGGCGGAAGGGGAACATGCTGCCTCCCTTTGTCGCCCATACCGCAGTTGCGGGCGCGATGCTGGTCGTCCTGTGCGCCGCCTCTTTGTACGAAGCCTATGTATCTCCGTTGGTCATTGAGAGAATCGCCCCCGATCCCGGGCTTGCCGCCCAGCTTCCGAAACTCGAAAAATAGCGAAAAGGGCAAATTTCGACCTTCAATTCGCTGCTAGGGTTTGACTTCCTAAAGTGCCTCCCCCTATAATGGAAGCAAGTGTGTTGAACGGGTTAAGGGGGAGAATCATGGAAGCCCGAATCGAGAAAGTAAAGCAGCAATTGCAATCCCAGGGCTACAAGTTGACCCCGCAGCGCGAAGCGACGGTGCGCGTGCTTTTGGAGAACGAGGAAGATCATCTCAGCGCGGAAGACGTCTTCATGCTGGTGAAGGATATCGCTCCGGAGATCGGGCTGGCCACGGTATACCGTACCCTTGAGCTGCTGAGCGAGATGCACATTGTCGAGAAGATGAACTTCGGGGACGGAGTGGCCCGGTACGACCTTCGAACCGAGAGCAACAAGCACCATCACCATCATCTTATCTGCGTGCAATGCGGGTCCATGACGGAGATTATGGAAGATTGGCTTACTCCGCTGGAGGAGAAGCTTGAGGCCGAATACAACTTCACGGTGCTCGACCACCGTTTGGATTTTACGGGCATATGCTCCAAGTGCCGCGCCAAAGAGGAAGAACAGAGCAAGAACGATTCGGGCAGCGCCGCTCCGACCAACGTATAGAACAAGAGAAATAAGGATGCCAGAGAAGCCGGAAGGCTCGGATGGCATCCTTTTTGCGATGAAGGACCGTTTGCCTGTTAGAGAAGGGATTGAATATGGCTCTCGATCTTCTCGGGCGTTGCCGTGGGCGCGAAGCGTTTGACGATGCGGCCGTTCCGGTCGACCAGAAACTTCGTGAAATTCCACTTGATGCTCTTGGAGCCCAGCACCCCGGGGGATTCCTTCGTTAAGTATTGGTAAAGGGGATGAGCGGTTTGGCCCTTGACGTCGATCTTGGCGTACAACGGGAAGGTCACGCCGAAGTTTAGCTCGCAGGCGCTCGCGATCTCCGTGTTCTCGCCCGGCTCTTGGTTCATGAACTGATTGCTGGGGAATCCGATGATGGCCAGACCGCGGCCCGAGTATTTCTCGTGAAGCTTCTGCAATCCGTGAAACTGCGGGGCGAAGCCGCATTTGGTCGCGGTATTGACGATAAGCAGAACTTGGCCTTTGTACTTGGATAAGCTTTCTTCCTTGCCTTGGATCGTGTTCACTCGATAATCGTAAACCGTCATCCGGATTTCCCTCCTTGGCAATTAAGTGATACAATTTAATTTTATAAAATACAATTTGAAAGTCAAGGGGAGTGTACCGTGAGCGACGACTTGATGAAGCTGGAGAATCAGTTCTGTTTTGCCGTATATGCTTGCGCCCGCGAGATAACGAAGCTCTATCATCCGCTGCTGAAGGATCTGAACCTGACCTATACCCAATACATTACCCTGCTGGCGCTTTGGGAGCGCGACGCCGTCACCGTCAAGGAGCTGGGAGAACGTCTCTACCTGGATTCCGGAACGTTGACGCCGCTCTTGAAGAAGCTGGAAGCGGCGGGCTATCTAACGCGCACGCGCGATCCCGTCGACGAGAGAAGCGTTCGCATCGTTCTGACGGAGCAGGGAAGGGCGCTGAAGGCGAAGGCCTGTACGATTCCGGAGCGGCTCTACCTGCAATCGGGGATGAGCGCCGAGCAGCTGGAGGCCATCCGCAGCCAGATGACGGATATGCTGGCGAGGATTCATCGGGGCGGCGATTCGCAGCCGCTAGCGTAAGAGCCAAGAAGCCGCCCGTTTCCGCGATAACGGAAGCCGGACGGCTTTCTCTATGAGGTCAACGCCGACGTCGGCCGGCGGCGGGAGCGACTTGAAGCAATCCGGAACCGACGGCATTCGCTCCCCCCGGAATCGGAAGAGCGGATCTGCGGATTCGTTTGCCTATGGCTGTTGCCGACAGCTTGGGAGCAACGCCTCTCAGAAGCGCAGCACCTCCGGCGACGTGGGGAGCGGACATGGAAGTGCCCGACATTCGGACGTAGGTGCCGTTAAGCCCCGTCGATAAAATGTTGACCCCCGGCGCGGCGGCGTCGATGCCCCTGCCCCGGCTGGAGAAAGAAGCGACGCGGTTGCTTCGGGTCGTGGCCGCGACGGCGATCGTCTCCGGGAATCGGGCGGGAACGTCGATCCGTCCGGCAGCCCGGCCGGAATTGCCGGCGGAAGCGACGATAACGATTCCTTTGCGCCGGGCCCTGCGGACGGCGTTATGCAGCGCAAGGCTGTTATCCGGCATGCCGAAGCTCATGTTGATGACGCGGACTCCTTTGGCGATGCACCAATCGATCCCCTGAACGATATCCGAGATAAAGCCTTCGCCGTTGCGGTCCAGCGCTTTGACGGCATATAGGACGGCTCGCGGAGCATTGCCGAAGATCCGGCGGCGCCCCGTCGCGGCGGCGATTCCGGCCACGTGGGTGCCGTGGCCGTTGTCGTCGGCGAACGACCCGCCCGGGACGATGGTATTGGTTCCGCCAGCGATCCGAAGATCGGGATGGGCGGCGATTCCGGTGTCGATGATCGCGACCCGCACGCCCTGCCCTTTCGATCTCGGCCATAACGGCGGAGATTTGACGCGGCAGACGTTCCACGGAACCTTGGCCTGGCACGCCCGGCGCTTATTGAGAACACGGCTCTTCCGGGGAGCAAGGGAGATCGCGTGGGCGGATACCTTCCCGTCTTTCTCGACGAAGGCGATTCGCGGATTTTGGCGCAAGCCGCTCCAGCGGCTCTTTTTGTCCGCGTGACAGCAGATCATCCGAAGCGCGTTGGAGCTTTTGACGGGTTTTAAGCCCGATGCCGAAAGCTTATGAAGGCATTTGCGATAATCGCCGCTTTTCTTGAAAGCGACAATTCGGCGTTCGGTCGACCTCGAGGGCTTGGAACGAACGGATAAGGATAGAACATGTTCAACGGATTTCATTCGCACGACTCTCCTCGGAAGAAGACGGATTGGGCGGTCTTGGCCATCCCTTAGCCAATGTATGGACGAATGAGCGGGAAGGTTCGCCCAGAAGAGAGGGCATGAAACGGTTCTTGTCCGAATAAAATGCTTCCAAATCGTTCGGAGAGGCGGATGCGGCATGAGGGAATGGACGGGAAAATGGTTGGAGAGGCTGCAGTTCACCCTGCTGTTCCTGGTGCTCACGGTCATGGTTCACCATGTGTTCGGGTGGCTGCAAGGATGGATGATGCCCATCGATCCGTACAAGGTTCCGGAAGGCGGCTCCGCCAAGGTCTTCCAAGCGGGCGATCCCGTTCCCGAAATCAGCGCGGAGAGCGCCAAGGACAGGCTTAAGCTGTTCTTGTGGCTGGGGGAGTAGGGAGAAGCAGGAGTTGGCCGCGGGATGGGGAAATCATTAAAGAAAGACATTATCCGACAGCTGGAGAGGGAATGCATAAAGGAGCTTGAAGATCAAGATGAAGACTCATTTGGACGCTTTTCTGAGCTATCTCGAGCACGATAGGGGCTTGGCGCGCAATTCGCTGGACAGCTATCGCGGAGATTTGGCCGACTTTCTGCAATTCTTGGAGGAGCTCGGCATTGCGGAGCCCCGGGACATTCATTCCCGCCATCTTTCCGCCTATCTGCTGAAGCTCCGGGGAATGTCGCGTTCCAGTTCGACATTGTCCAGAAGACTGGTATCGATCCGCTCCTTTTGTCACTATCTTCACCAGAATCGGATTCTAACGGACAATCCGGCTTTGACGCTGAAGTCGCCGCGTTTGGAGAGGAAGCCATATTCGGTCCTGTCCGAGCAGGAGGTCGAAAGGCTGCTGGACGCGCCGGGCGGGGATTCTCCGGCCGGACTTCGGGATAAAGCGATGCTGGAGCTGCTTTATGCGTCGGGCCTTCGGGTATCCGAGCTGCTCGCGCTGGACACGGACCATATCCATGCGGAGCTGGGGTTGCTGCGCTGCGTGGGTCCCGGCGGCAACGAGAGAATGGTTCCGATCGGTTCCTTCTGCTTGGATTGGATGGTAAAATATATGCGAGAATCCAGGCCGAGCCTGCTTCGGGGAGAGAAGGCGGAGCCTGCGCTGTTCCTGAATCATCTGGGCAGCCGGATGACGAGGCAAGGCTGTTGGAAGCTGATCAAGAAGCATGCCGCCGCCGCCGGTCTTCAAGACGATATTACTCCCCATACGCTTCGCCATTCCTTCGCTTCCCATCTGCTCGAGAGAGGAGCCGATTTGCGTTCGGTCCAGGAGATGATGGGGCATAAGGATCCGGCCACGACCCAGATTTACCAGCCGCCGGTCAAGGCCCGGCTGAAGGAAGTTTACGAGCACGCTCATCCCAGAGCCCGCAAGATCAGAATGGAGGACTAACCTCGATGAAATTTCGTCGCATTACCGTGATCGTATTAGACAGCGTCGGCATCGGAGAGCTGCCGGACGCGGACCGCTACCAGGATCTCGGGGCGCATACCTTGGGACATATTCTGGAATCGGTGCCTAGCATGGAATTGCCTAATCTTCGCAAGCTGGGGTTAGCCAACATCGCTCCACTCGGCAAGTGGGCGCCGGAAGCTTCTCCGTCCGCCCATTACGGCAAGATGGCGGAGGTATCCGCGGGCAAGGACACGATGACCGGCCATTGGGAGCTCATGGGTCTCAAGATCGAAACGCCGTTCCGCACGTTCCCGGACGGCTTCCCGAGCGCGCTGATCGAACAATTCGAGAGGGAGACGGGACGTCCCGTGATCGGCAACAAGCCGGCATCCGGCACGGAGATTCTGGACGAGCTCGGCGAACGGCAAATGAAAAGCGGCGCCTGGATCGTGTACACTTCGGCGGACAGCGTGTTCCAGCTGGCCGCGCATGAAGACATCATTCCGCTCGAGGAGCTGTACGACGCTTGCCGCATCGCGCGCCGGTTGACGCTGGCGGACGAATACTCGGTCGGCCGGGTCATTGCCAGACCTTACGTCGGCAAGCCGGGAGCGTTCCGGCGCACCCCGAACCGCCACGATTACGCGTTGAAGCCGCCGCAGCCGACCGTGCTGAACTCGCTTAAGGATGCCGGTCTCGAGGTCGTCGCGGTCGGCAAGATCAACGATATTTTCGACGGCGAAGGCGTCACCCGCGCGCTTCCGACGAAGAGCAACGCCCACGGGATCGAAGTAACTCTCGGGGAGCTGGGCAAAGACTTCGAAGGGCTGCTTTTTACCAATCTGGTGGATTTCGATTCCCTATACGGCCACCGGAGAGATCCGGCGGGCTACGCCAAGGCTCTGGAGGAATTCGATCGGGCCGTGCCGTCGCTCCTTGCGAAGCTGGGGCCGGACGATCTGCTCGTCATAACGGCCGATCACGGCAACGACCCGGTTCATCGCGGTACCGACCATACGCGGGAATACGTTCCGATTCTGGTCTTCTCGCCTTCTTTATCCGGGGGAGAGCTCGGCGTCCGGGAGACGTATTCCGATCTCGCCGCGACGATCTCGGACAATTTCCAAGTCAAGGCGACCGGCCAAGGACGCAGCTTCTTGTCCGAGCTTAAATAAAGAGAGGGAGAGATAATCATGGCGCAACAGACGAAGCAAACGATCGAAGAGGCGGCTTCCTATATTCAATCGCTTACGTCGCACGTCCCGGAGGTAGGTCTTATTCTAGGCTCCGGGCTCGGGGTGATCGGGGACGAAGTGGAAGACGCGGTTACCATTCCGTACGGGGACATTCCTCACTTTCCGGTATCTACGGTCGAAGGCCATGCTGGGGAGCTCGTCATCGGCCGGCTGCAAGGGCGAACCGTCGCGTTGATGCGCGGACGCTTCCATATGTACGAAGGCTACGAGCCGGAACGGACGGCGCTGCCGGTCCGCGTCATGAAGCGGCTCGGCGTGAAGACGCTGCTCGTGACGAACGCCGCGGGAGGCGTGAACCTGGACTTCGCGTCCGGCAATCTGATGATCATCTCGGACCACCTTAACCTGACGGGCCGCAATCCGCTTGTCGGTTCGAACGACAATGCGCTAGGCGTTCGCTTCCCGGACATGTCGGACGCTTACTCCAAGCGTCTGCGCCAGGTGGCGAAGGAGACGGCGGCGGAGCTCGGCGTACCGGTCAAGGAGGGCGTATACGCCGGATTGCTCGGCCCTAACTACGAGACGCCGGCGGAGATCCGCTACCTGCGGGTCATCGGTGCCGACGCGGTAGGGATGTCCACCGTTCCGGAAGTGATCGTGGCCCGTCACGCGGGAATCGAAGTCATCGGCATCTCCTGCATCACGAACATGGCCGCGGGCATCCTCGATCAACCGCTGTCGCATGAGGAAGTGATGGAGACGACGGAGAGGGTCAAGTCCCAATTCGTGTCTCTCGTGCTGGCTCTGCTGCCGAAGCTGTAACGACCCGACATAGAAGGAGGATGACGAAGATGCGCATGGTGGACGTGATCCGCAAGAAAAGAGCGGGAGAAGAAATGACGGCGGAAGAGATCCGCTTCGTCATCGACGGAGTCGTCTCGGGCTCGATTCCCGATTACCAGACGGCGGCGTGGGCGATGGCCGTTTGCTTTAACGGAATGTCGGACGCGGAGACGGCCGAGCTGACGCTCGCGATGGCGCATTCGGGCGACGTCGTCGATCTGTCCGCCATCCGCGGCGTTAAGGTGGACAAGCACAGCACCGGAGGCGTCGGCGACAAAACCACGCTCATTTTGGCGCCGATGGTCGCCGCATGCGGGGTTCCCGTCGCGAAGATGAGCGGCAGGGGACTCGGGCATACGGGCGGTACGATCGACAAGCTGGAGTCGATTCCCGGCTTCCGGACCGAGCTCGGCAGGGATGAGTTCTTCGCCCAAGTGAACGGGATCGGGGTCTCCGTGATCGGGCAGAGCGGCAATATCGCGCCGGCCGACAAGAAGCTGTACGCGCTGCGGGACGTGACCGGGACCGTCGAGTCCATCCCGCTCATCGCCAGCTCGGTCATGAGCAAGAAGATCGCGGCCGGAGCCGACGCGATTCTGCTCGACGTCAAGTTCGGCAGCGGAGCCTTCATGAAGACCGCGGAGGATGCGATCGTTCTCGCCAAGGCGATGGTCGCCATCGGCACCGAGGTTGGGCGAACGACGGTAGCCGCCATCACCGACATGGACCAGCCGCTTGGCCGCTTGATCGGCAACGCGCTCGAAGTGCGCGAGGCGATCGAGATTCTGCGCGGCGAAGGGCCTGAGGACTTGAGGGAGCTATGCCTGGAGCTCGGCAGCCAAATGCTCGTGCTGGGCGGGCAAGCTAAAGACGCAGCGGAGGCGCGCGACAAGCTGAAGTCGGCGATAGATTCCGGCGCCGCGCTCGACAAGCTCGGCCAGATGATCGCCGCCCAAGGCGGCGATGCCAAGATCGCGGGGCAGCCGGGGCTGCTGCCCCAAGCGGCGGCGCGCATTCCGGTTCTGTCCGCGGCGGACGGCTACGTTCACGGCATCGATGCCGAGGAGATCGGCCTCGCCGCGATGCGAATCGGAGCGGGTCGCGCCGCGAAGGAAGACAAGATCGACTACGCCGTCGGCGTCGAGCTGATCGCGAAACGCGGGCACAAGGTGGTCAAGGGCGACACGCTCGCCATCCTTCACACCCGCGGCGACGACGAAGCCGCGCGCTCGGCGGCCGAGCAGATCGTCGGCGCCTACGAGCTAGGCGACGAGGCTCCCGCCGCCAACCCGCTCATTTATGCGATCGTGAGCAAGGATGGCGTACGCCGGTAAACAAGAAGACAGGCCCCTGTGCGAGGAAGCAGCAGTCCGCTCGCACGGGGGCTTTATGGCGAGTTCGGCTGACTCCAATTCATTTCCGCTCAAGAGAGTAGTCTGGTTACACTCTTTGGCTGAATCTCATGATTATCCGCCCAAGTGAGTAGTCTGGTTACGCTCTTTGACCGAATGTCTTGAATATCCGTCCAAGAGAGTACTCTGGTTACCCTCTTTGGCCGAATGTCTCGATTATCCGCTCAAGAGAGTAACCAGTTTATTCTGTTTCGCCTATGCCGGGGATTTCAGCCCGATTGTGTCGTTATTGCCCTGCAACTGAAAGCGCCGAAGGTTATTATTCACCAGATCTTGTTCCCCGAGGGTAAACTCGAATAGTCTAACCATTTCCCGAACGGATATATTTCGATTAGAACCACAGCTGCTCCCCTTCGTTTTTTTCTTCGATTCCTTACCGTTTAAACCGTGCAATAAATCGCTACCAAATTTACGAATCTCTGCATATTCGGATCCGGGCGATCGAGTTATGATGAATAGATGTAAGCGTTTACCGAGCGGGGTGGTAAATCATGAAGCAAGAACCGTTGACGGTGCTGGTCGTAGACGACGAGCTGCCGATTCGCCAGGAGCTCCGGCTGGTCCCGTGGGGCGAACTGGGCGCCGAGCTGGTCGGGGAGGCGGAGAACGGCGAGGATGCGCTGTTCTTCTGCCGCAACTTCTCTCCGGATATCGTCATTACCGACATTACGATGCCGGTGATGAACGGACTGGATCTCTTCCGCGCCTTGAAGCGCGAAAGCTTATCTCCGCAAGTCATCCTGCTGACGTGCCACTCCGACTTCGCCTACGCCAAGGAAGCGATTCGGCTCGGAGCTGTCGATTACTTGGTCAAAGTCGCCATGGAGCAGGAGGACTTGGAACGGGCGCTGCTGAAGGCGAAGGAAGCCATCGACCGCGAACGGTCGATCCGCCGAAGCGAGACGGAGCGGCGGCGCTGGGCGTTGTCGCGCAAGCTGGCTCAGCTGGCGCTTCCGAACTCGCGGGAGGAGACGGTCGAATCGATCTTCCGCGAAGCGTTGGGCGGAATGCCCCCTTGCCTGACGGCGCTTCACGCGGACACGAAGAAGGAGAACAGAAGGTTGGTCGGACGGGAGATCGAGGAACGGCTGTCCGGATCCGAACTGCTGCAAGCGCCGTTTCGCTGGATCCCGGCGCGCGAAGGAACGTACCTGCTGCTGATCGACCGCTCGGCCGGCCCTTCTTCCTCGCTCCGAGCGCGTCTCGATACGCTGCTGCAGTCGCTGTCGGAGCATCTGGAGAAGGAGCTGTCGTTCCTGAGCGATGCCATTCGCCTGTATGCGGTCGTCAGCGAGCCGATTCGGGACGGCATCCGATGGAGCGAGCTTTTATCGTCGGTCGCGGGCGAGCAGCCTCAACGATTTTACGATTCGACGAGCCGGATTCTGTATGCTCGTTCCCAATCGCACGCGATTCCCGGCGAAGCGGAGATTCGGACGATGGAGGCGAGGATGCGCCGGGCGAAGCATGACCAAGCCGGGCTGCTCGAGTGGCTTGGCGACGAGCTGCCGAAGTGGGCGCTTAAGCATCGGCTCCCGCCCGAGAGGCTGAAGCGTCTGCTGACGGAATGGCGCCGGGAATGGGCTCCCGGGACGGACGAAGAACCCGGCCAGACAGACGATGTTCACCTAGAAGAGGCGATCGCGGACGCGTCGTCGCTCGCCGAGTTGATCTCGGCCCTTGTGCACGAAGCGGAGAAGGCCGGCGGGAAGAAGAAACCGCGCAAGGAGATCGCGGAAGCGATGCGGTTCATCGAAGAGAATCTGGGGAGTTCGATTACGCTGCCGGTCGTCGCGAATCGGGTCGGACTCAGCCCTCACTACGTAAGCAGGCTGTTCCGCGAAGAGGCCGGAGTTTCTTTTAACGACTTCATAACCCGCAAGAGAATGGAGAAAGCGGCCGAGCTTCTGCAGACGACGACCATGCGGGTTTACGAGGTCGCGAACGCCGTCGGCGTTCCGAGCTACCGTTATTTCACCGCGATGTTCCGTGAGTGGATGGGCGTTGCTCCTTCCGAATATAAAAAGGGATGATTCGAATGAGAAGGATATCGTTTGGTATCGGGAGCTGGAGCTTGGCGACAAGACAGTTCCTTCTTTTGTTTCTGACGACGTTCCTGATGCTCGGCTTCCTGGCCTACGACAATTACCAGAAGGCCGCGACCCTGTTCAGGGAGCAGATGCTCGACGATTCATGGAAGCTCATCGCCCGCACGAACGATTACATCGACAGCTACCTGGATAACGGACAGAACATTCTACTGCTGCTGTCCGACCGCACGGACTTGCTGACCGCCGGCGATAAGGAGGCGGAAGATTACCTGCGCTCCGTCGCCGGCTACAACAGCACGATCGTCAAGAGCCTATACATGATCCGTTCCGACGGAAAGGTGTATTCCAACGCGCAGTTGACCTACGATATCGTGGGCAATCCCGCTTTGCCCGAGCTTTACGAGCAATCCCAGCAAAATTACGGGGCGTCCGCCGTCAGCCAGCCCTATCCGTCGCCGCTGTCCGGCCGTACGGTCGCGATCTCGCGGCCGATGACCGAACAGGGGAGAGGGGTGGTCGGCGTCGCGGTCGTCGAACTCGATCTGGAGAAGCTCAGGAGCAAGCTGGCCGAGCTCACGTCGGGCGGCTATCAGGCGTTCCTTCTGCAGTCCGACAAAGGCAACGTCGTGACGTTCGATCCGGATAGCGACATGCTCCCGCACAAGCCCCGGACGTACATGCCGGAGCTGCCGGACGACTTCGCGGCGGCCATGTTCGCGCTGCCGGCGGGAACGTCGGACAGCCAAGGCGCGGACGGCCGCCTAACGGTCGTCAAATCGGGCATGAACCGGCTCGGCTGGAGCCTTATCGTGTTCATCAAGGACCGCTACTTCCATGCCTCCATCATTCGTCTATACGACAACTATAAGTCGGCAGCGGTCATTTGGACGGCGGTGCTGCTCATCGTGACTTTCGCCATGTCGAAGTATTTAACTCGGCCGATTCGGATTCTCGCCGCCAAGATGGACCGCGTGCGGGACATGGAGGTTCTGCCGCGCATCACCGTCGACCGTCGCGACGAGATCGGCCGATTGGCGAGAAGCTACCAGTCGATGATGGAGAGGATCCGCATATTGCTGAACGAGACGAAGCAGATGGAGCAGCGCAAGAAGGAACTCGAACTGAAAGTTCTGCAGAGCCAGATTGCCCCGCACTTCCTATACAACACGCTGGCCTGTATCGGCAGCTTGGCGCGCCAGCATAAGACGGACGAGGTGAAAGAGACGATTCGTTCGCTTGTCGGCTTGCTGTCGCTCAGCTTCGACCGGACGAACGAATTCGTCACCGTCGCCGAGGAGCTGGAAGGGCTGCGCATGTACTTGCAAATCCAGAACATTCGCTACGGCAGCAAATTCCGATGCGTGACGAACGTTCCTGCCGAAGCGGCGCAAGCGCCGATCCTGAAGCTGACGCTGCAGCCGATCGTGGAGAACGCGATCTTCCACGGCATCATGCCTCGGCGAGGGAACGGGACCATCTTTATCCGGGCTACGATTCGGCGCGGCGTTCTGAGGTTCTACGTAAGGGACGACGGGGTCGGCATGGACGCGGAAGCGGCGCGCCGTCTGCTCGGGGATCCTTTAAATCCGGCGCCCAAAGAGAGGTTCACAGGCATCGGCCTGTCCAACGTGCACGATCGGCTGCGGCTTCATTACGGGGAACCTTACGGGCTGCGCATAAAGAGCGTAAAGGAAATCGGGACGATCGTCCGCATCCAGCTGCCGCTCTGAAACGGCATTGCGAGTTTTCGGACAATTTCGCAAATTCGCTGTATATCGCGCTCGCCTCGGGAGTTGATATACTTCGATTGCCCGAACAATTTGCAAGCGCAATCATTCTTCTCGGGGCTGAACGCGCGCAGTCCCTATCGACCGAATCGAGGTGAAGACAGCTGGAGCAACCGACCGAGCTCACTGGGCCGTCCGCAAGAACCCGCCCCGACCGGCTCCGCACCCTTGCCGCCAGGATATGGCGATTCCGCGCCTTCTACGTCATGCTGCTGCCGGGCGCCTTGTATTTTATCGTGTTCCGCTATTTTCCGATGTACGGAGTCGTAATCGCTTTCAAGGATTACAGCTTCAACGACGGCATCTTGGGAAGCTATTGGGCCGATCCGTGGAACAAGCATTTTCTGACGTTCATTCATTCTCCTTACTTCGGGCAATTGCTTACCAACACGCTGCTCATCAGCGTCTACAAGCTGCTGTTCGGCATGCTGCCGCCGATCCTCATGGCGCTTCTGCTGAACGAGTGCCGGATCCGGTGGTTCAAATCGCTCGTTCAGACGCTTACGTACATGCCGCATTTCTTGTCTTGGGTCATTATTTACGGCATCGTGCTTGCGCTGCTGTCGCAGAACTCCGGTCTCGTCAATCATTGGATCGAAGAAGCGGGAGGACAATCGATCCCGTTCCTGACTTCGACGACGTACTTCCGCTCGCTGCTCGTCTCCTCGGAGATCTGGCAGAACCTGGGGTGGGGAGCCATCATCTACCTGGCGGCGATGGCCGGAATCGATCCGACTCTGTATGAGGCGGCTAGAGTCGACGGTGCCAGCCGGCTGCGGATGATCTGGCATATCACGCTCCCGGGCATCCGCAGCGTCATCGTCATGCTGCTCATCCTCCGGCTCGGCCATATGCTGGATGCCGGCTTCGAACAAATTTACATCATGTACAACATTCAGGTTTATCCGGTCGCCGATATCCTCGATACGTGGGTGTTCCGCACCGGTCTGCAACAGCTCAACTTCAGCTTGGCTTCGGCGGTCGGCTTGTTCAAGGCGGCGATCGGCCTGGTGCTGGTGCTGGTATCGAACAGGATCGCTAAGCGATGGGGGGAAGGCATATGGTGAGAGGGACCGAGGAACGCGTCTTCCAGATCGTCGTCGCGGCGGTTCTCTCCCTATGCGGCCTGGCGGCTTTGTTTCCCCTGCTCTATGTGCTGTCCGTGTCGTTGACGCCGTTCAGCGAGGTGCTCCGCAACGGCGGCTTCATCCTCATTCCGCGATCGATCACGTTCGACGCATACCGGAAGCTGCTGACCGAATCGAACGTGCCGCAAGCGTTCGGCGTCACGGCCTTCATCACGGTCGTCGGCACGCTTCTCAATCTTGCCGTCACGTCTCTCATGGCCTACCCGCTAAGCCGCAAACAGCTGCCGGGTCGGAACCTGTTCCTGATGCTGATCGTCTTCACGCTGCTATTCAGCGGAGGCATCATTCCGACCTACCTGGTAGTGAAATCGCTCGGACTGCTCGATTCGGTCTGGTCGATGATCCTGCCGAACATGGTATGGAGCTTCAACGTGCTTATCATGAAAAGCTTCTACGAGACTCTGCCCGAGGAGCTTTTCGAATCCGCTCGAATGGACGGGGCGAAGGAATTCCGCATCCTGGCCCGGATCGTTCTGCCGCTATCGGTTCCCGTCACGTTGACGATCGGCTTGTTTTACGCCGTCGGCCATTGGAACGAATTTTTCCAAGCGATCATGTACGTGACGGACCGCGAGTTGTTCCCGCTTCAGGTCATCGTTCGCGAGATCTTGATTCAAACCCAGCAGCCGCTGGAAAACGCCGAGAACATGACGCCGACCGAGACGCTGCAGATGGCGTCGGTCATTCTGGCGAGTCTGCCGATCATCGTCGTTTATCCGTTTCTGCAAAAGCACTTCACGAAAGGCATGCTGCTCGGGTCCGTCAAAGGGTGATTCCGCCAAGCCGCTACTGCAGGAGCGGTTAAGCGGTGCCATATCTAGATCATACGACAAGAAAGAAGGGGATTGTTTGATTCGAACTCCACGAATGTTCCGCCTAATGGCCGTTATGCTGCTCGCAAGCGGCCTGACGACGGCCTGCGGCTCGAACGAAGGCGATTCGTCCGACGCTCCGGCCTCCGGCTCCGGCCCCTCTCCGTCGGCGCCTTCGGACTCGGCTTCGCCATCGGCCGACTCCGGCAAAGTCGTCAAGCTAGACATTATCGAGACGGGCAACAACCTGCCCCCTCCGGATAAGGACTTCATCAAGCGGGAGCTCGACAAAGCTCTTCATACCGACATCTCCCTGACCGTCTACGCCTCGGGCGACGACTACAAAAACCAGTTGAACGTTCGGATGGCGTCCGGCAATTTTCCCGACCTCTTCATGGTCCCGGATCGCTCCACCCTCAAACAATACGTGCAGCAAGGGCTTCTGCTCGACCTGTCTCCGTATAAGGATCAGTTGAAGGCCGCCGTCGATTTCGTCGGGGAAGACAGCTTGAAGAAGACATCGTTCGACGGCAAGGTCTATGCGATCCCGAAGGCGCCGAACATTCCGTACAACACCTACTGGATACGCAAGGATTGGCTCGATAAGCTCGGCCTTCAGCCGCCGCAGACGATCGACGAGCTGCTGAGCACGGCGGTCGCCTTCACGGAGCAGGACCCGGACGGCAACGGCAAGAAGGATACGATCGGTTTGACGGGCAGCAAGCTGTCCGCGTTCGCGCCGGTATTCGGGGCGTTCGGCGTCGGCAACCCCGGGGATTTCTACCTCTCAGGCGGCAAGCTGATGAATTCCCTTTACGAACCGGGAATGAAGGACGCTCTTGCGTTCATCAACAAGATGATCGCGAGCGGTTCGGTCGATCCGGAGCTCATGGCGAACACCGGGCTGCAGCATCAGGAGAAGGCGATCAAGGGGCAGGCGGGCATCGTCTGGATCGATTGGCCGAACCTGTCGAAGGACCAGTTCACCGAACAGATCGAGAAGGTGAACCCGAACGCGGAATGGATTCAGCTCGCTCCCCCGAAGGGGCCGGGCGGACAGAACGACGGATCGTTCGACATCGGCGGCTCGCCGGGGATCTACGCCATTCCGAAGGCGCTGGAGAAGAACGAAGAGAAACTGAGGAAGGTTTTCGACTTGCTCAACTACGTATCGACGAAGGATGGCTCCAATCTCGTTCAATTCGGCGTTCAAGGCCGGCATTTCAACCTGGAAGGCGACAAGGTCGTGCCGACCGATTTGATGGCGCAGGAAGCGGGCTTTACCTGGCTATATCAATTCACCGGCCGTCCCGAGAAGAGTTATCTGCAGGTGAAGTTCGAGAAGCAGGCGTCCTTCATCGATTTCGCCGATAAGCAGCCGCGCATCCAGACCCTGAACGGGTTCCTGATGACGCCGGACGGATACAATGCGGCCGATGCGAACCGGTACATCGAGGAGGAGACCGTCAAGTTCGCTTATGGCAAAAGACCGCTATCGGAGTATGACGCCTTCTTGAGCACGCTCGAGACCTCGATGAACTACAAGTCGTTCCTGGATTCGGCGTTCCAGCAATTGAAGGAGCTGGGGTACGGCAACTGACGGCAACGCGCATCCAGCGGGACAATCGGATTAGTGGAACTACGCTCGCGAGACGAGATTAACGCGATCAAGAGGAGAAGAAGCCGGGTTGCGGCTGAGCCTGGCGGCAGAGAAAACGCCGCCTGCGCTTAGCCGAGCCCGGCCTCCTTTACCGCGAAAATATACACGAGACATTAAGGGAGGACTTATTCGAATGGATCACCTTAAGCTGGATATTCCGGAACTCGCGCGGCAGTTCGAGCGGGACGGCTACTTAATCGTGCCCGGCGCCCTGCAAGAAGAGAAGGTAGCGGAGCTGAACGGGGCCGTCGACCGAATCCTTGCCCAAGAAAAAGAATCGCTCGCTTACAATGTCTACAACAGCGTGGAGCGGGACCCGGCGATTCTGTCGCTGATCGACCATCCCTCGTTGCTTCCGCTGATCGTAAACCTTCTCGGTTATAACATTCAGCTGCACATCTCCCATCTCACGGTCCGGAAGCCGAATCCCGACCGCTTGAAGACCGAGACGAACAGCTTCATCGATTGGCATCAGGACGGTCCGAATCCGAAGTTCCCGAGTATTCGCGGGTTGACTGCAGTTTACTACTTGAAGGTCTGTTACATTCTGAGCGATATGTCGCAGCCGAACCGGGGTAATACGAAGGTTATCCGGGGCAGCCATTCGCAGCCCGATTTTCGGCCGGTCCAGACGGACGTCAACGTCCCGCTCGAAGGCGAGGTGCAGCTTTGCGGGAAACCGGGAGACGCGTTTATCTTCTCGCAGAACCTGTGGCATGCCGGAGCGCCGAACCGTTCCGAGTTTACCCGCCGGCAGCTGTTCATCGGCTACAGCCCGATCTGGATGCGGCCGATCGACTATCACAAGGCATCGCCTTCGCTGCTGGAAGGGGCTGACCCGGTTCGCCGTCAATTGCTCGGAGACATTAGCGATAACTACTTTCACTATTACGTGCCGGGCGAAGCGATGGTCCCGCTCAAGAAGCTGTGGATCGGCGGCGGCGCGGGACAATGAGTTTGCCGCATGACCAGCGGGAAGGATGTCGACCGGGCGGCAGCGTCGGATGCCCCAACCCACCATACTCCCGGCGAGATAGACTCATCCGAGTCTATCTCCTATTCTTCATATGCTCGAAAATCCGACTATCAACCAAGCGGCTTCTCGCGCTTGCATTCGTATACCCGCACTTCCACGATCTCGGCGCGAGGGCAGCCGTTCGTCGCCGCGACGACGACGCGAAGGCGATTCGTTTCGATCTTCGCGCCAAGGGAATGAACGCGCTTGCGCTTGTGATTGTTCCGGCATTCCGCCACGGTCTCCCATCCGTCGTTCAGCCAGGCTTCGACGCGATAATCCTTGACGAGCTCTGGAATGGCTTCGAACGGAGTGCGATGGTGATGCAAATTGATCAAATCCTCGTTGACGTCGTCGTTAAACGTCAGGTGGACGGAGCCGACCGCGATCGGTTGGGGCCAGGCGAGCTCCAGCCATTGCGGCGTCTCGGACGGATCGGCTTCGGACGACCATAGATGAGGGCCGCCGTAAGGGCGATGATAGCCGTCCGCGACCTTGGACGGAAGGAAGGCGTTCGTCTCGCCGGCTAGCCGGAAGCAGACGGTCTTCCGTTCGAAAGGATGGGAACGCCACCGAACGAGCGGCTGGTCGACCTGCTTCTCCTCGAGCGACGAAGGCACCGGCGGTTCGCCGCCGTCCTTGAACGTCAATACGCCCGTAAGCGGACGGTTCGAAAGATGGACGGATAAGCGGTCGTTCGCTTTCACGACGATAAACGCGTTCTGCGCCGTATCCGGGCTCCAGGCAAGCGGGAGAGCGACCCATTGACGTTCGCCTCGCTTCACGGAAGCTTCCGAGGAAGCCTCCAGCCGGAAGGGGACGTAGTTCTCGAGGCGTCCCGTGCTCCACGCTTCAACCTGGAGCACGGCATCGTCCGCGGCATTCACGAGCAATTCGATGCCGTCCAGCCTGGGATCGACCGGCACGATAAAGCCGATGTCGGACGTCAGCGAATAGGCTTCGTCGGCTTGCTCGGCGGCGAGAACCCGAAGCGTGCCGGAGGCGGCTACGTCCGCATGGCGCGCCGCGTCGGCCTCGTCTTCGTTGCGGATGCCGATGACGGACGCGTCCTGACGAAGCAGCGTTTGCTGCAGCTCTCGAAGGTGCCGGCGGTGCAGCTCACGGGGCGAGACGCCCTTGATCGCGCACAACGCGGCTCCCGTGCCGGCCGCTTCGCCGATAACGGCGCAGGTCGCCATCACCCGCGTCGTTCCGAAAGCGACGTGGGAAGCGCTGATGTCGCGCCCCGCCATAAGCATGTTGTTCACGTTGACCGAATAGAGAGAGCGGAACGGAATATGATAGACGCCGTCCGGATACAGATGCTTGGAGCCGCTTTCCTTCGCGTAAACCCCTTGCGGCGGGTGAAGATCGATCGACCAGCCGCCGAACGCGACTCGATCCTCGAACGGATGCTGCTCCAGGATGTCGTTCTGGTTCAAGACGTAATCGCCGACGAACCGGCGGTATTCCCGCTTGCCGGGGATCGAGCCGACCCATTCGAGCGTCATCCGGTCCGCGTCGAATTTGCCGGAGTTTTTGATAAAATCCCAGATTCCGTAGATGACCGCCCACAGCTCGTCGCGGATTCGTTCGTTGTCGTGCACGGTGTCGAGCTCCCCGCCCCATTCGATCCACCAGTAAGCGCAGCCGTTGTCGCCGCTGCGGATGATCCGGCGCACCGGAATCGTCGTCTTCGCGATGTCGACGGCGAAGGAGGGAGGAACGAACCGAACGGGCCGGCCCGCGTCCTTCGTGTAGAACAGCAGCGTGCTGCCGAGAGTGATATCGTCCGGGACGAGCGGTGCCCAGCTCTCGTTGAACTCATGCTGCGCTTCGCGTCCGATCCGGTGCTTCGCTCCGGCCAGGAAGCCGATCAGGCCGTCCCCCGTGCAATCGAGGTAGAAGAGGCTCTCGAACCGAATCCGGCGTTCCGAGCCCATCATCCATCCGGTCAACGACCGGATCGTGCGGTCTCGTTCGTCGCCGTCGGCTTCAACCTCGTGAACGTCGGTGTTCAGATACAGCCGGATGTTCGGCTCCGCCCGGACGGCTTCGAGCAGAGTCAAATCCCATAAATACGGATTGCCTTCGATGTTGCGGAATTGATTCTCCACGAAGAGCTCGCCCATGATGCCGGTTTCCCTCGCATATCGCTGGGTGCCGTGCGCCGTCGCGCCGCACACCCAGACCCGGACCTCGCTGCTGGAGTTCCCCCCGAGGACGGGGCGATTCTGTACCAGGGCCACCGTGCGGCCGAGCCTGGCCGCCGCGATGGCGGCGTTGACGCCGGCCAGCCCTCCTCCCACGACCGTAATATCCGCTTGCGCGATTTCCTGTCTCATCATCGGTCACCTCGAAAGGGATATCTTTGATTTCATATTAATCCATCATATTATTTAATTACATGCACCCTATTTCAAAATCGAATATCCTTTTTTTCAACATGAAGGAGGAAGAAGCCATGCTCGGTTCCGCGGAAGCGCGGTTGGAGTCTCACGTCTACTGGCATCGGAAGGAGCGCTTCGCGCTGGACCGCGATTTGCACGCCTTCTGGACGATGTTCGCGGTAGAGACGGGCCGGTTCCGCTACAAGGTCGGCCGCTTCGAAGGGGAGGCGGGATCAGGCGAACTCGTACTGTGCCCGCCCGGAACGTGGTTTTACCGGGAAACGGTGACGCCATTGTCGTTCCATTATTTAGCGTTCCGTATCGGTCAGGCGGACGGAGCGGATTCCGCCGCGTTAGAAGAGGGAACCGATGCGGAAGCGACCCGCGAGGAATGGATGGGCAAGTTCGCCCCGGCCGACCGGGAACGCTTGGCTTCGACCTTCCGCTACTTGCGGAGCCTGGAGGCCGCAACGGAACCTCGGAGCATGCGCTTGAAGCAGCATCTTCTGAACGATCTGCTGCGGATGCTGGAGCTGGAGCAAGTCCGGTCGGGGCAGCCTCCCGAAACCGGGGACGAGAAGATGCTGGAGGCGAAGAGGTTATTGGCCGATTCCGGAATGGAGCCTCTCTCCTTGTCACAAGCGGCCAAGCGATTGGGATTGACCCCGGTGCAGCTGACGAGGAAGTTTCGTTCCGCGTTCGGGCTTACTCCGTCGGCGTTCTTGACGGAGACGAGGCTGGATCGGGCATGCCGGCTCCTCCGGGATACGTCCCTCGGCCTGGACGAGATCGCCAGGCAATGCGGCTACGAGAACGGGTTCTACCTCAGCCGCGTGTTCCTCAAGGTTCGGGGCATTCGGCCATCCGCCTATCGCAAACGGAACCGCGTCTAGCCGCCCGATCAAGCAGCAATACTCTCGCATAGTGGAATATTTTGCTTTTCCCCAGGGAACAATGGTTGGAAGAAGACACCATAGCCTGCCTTACCGGCATCTGGAGGGGAAAACCAAACACTCATGCACACCATGCGATACCGCCGATGGGTTCGTCCTCTGACGACTCTTGCCCTGACCGCCGCGATTGCGGCCTCGGCCGCCTCGTCCCCCGCTCTGGCGGAGGAAGCCTCCTCGGGCCATTCCAAATCGATCGCACCGCAAACCGATCTGACCGGCTCCGCCCGTTCGGCCATCCTGATGGATGCGGACAGCGGAACCGTTATTTTCGAGAAGAACAGCTCGGCGGCTCTGCCTCCGGCGAGCATCACGAAGATCATGACCATGCTGCTGGTGATGGAGGCTCTTGACGAAGGCCGAATCAAGCTGACGGACAAAGTGCAGACCAGCGAATACGCGGCATCGATGGGCGGCTCGCAGATCTTCCTTGAACCGGGGGAAGAGATGACCGTCGAGGATATGCTGAAGGGCGTAGCCCTCGCATCCGGGAACGACGCTTCGGTCGCGCTGGCCGAGAAGCTGGCCGGAAGCGAAGAGGAATTCGTCAAGCGGATGAACGAGAAAGCGAAGGAGCTCGGCATGACGAGCACGCATTTCGTCAACTGCAACGGTTTGCCGGCCTCGGGGCACGTCTCTTCGGCTCGGGATATCGCGCTGATGTCGCGGGAGCTGCTTAAGCACGAAGAGATTACGAAGTACACGGGGCTTTACCAGGATTATCTTCGCAAGGACAAGCCGAAGCCGTTCTGGCTCGTCAATACGAACAAGCTGGTGAGGTTTTACAACGGCGCGGACGGGCTGAAGACGGGCTTCACCGGGGAAGCGAAGTTCTGCCTGTCGGCCACGGCCAAGCGGGATAATCTGCGGCTGATCGCGGTCGTGATGGGAGAGCCGAATACGAAAACGCGCAACGCGGAAGTGTCGAAGCTGTTCGATTACGCGTTCGCTCAATTCACGAATGTCCCTATTTACAAGAAGGGCGACACGATCGGCTCGCTTCAGGTGCAGAAGGGCGAAACCGCCAAGCTGCCGATCGTCGCGAAGCATTCGTACAGCGTGCTCGTGCGCAAAGGCGATTCCAAAGGAAATATCCGTCACGAGCTTGTTCTGGACAAAAAGCTGACGGCGCCGGTGAAGGCCGGACAACAGGTCGGCAAGCTGATCGTTTATCGCGGCAACGAGGTGATGAACGAATTCCCGATCGAAGCTCCGGCTTCCGTGGATCGGGCGGGCTGGTGGACTCTGTTCAAGCGCTCGGCGGGCAAGCTTTTCCTGAACGATTAACCGAAGATGGGCAAAGAAGGCGGCAAGCGGCAGACTTGCGCCTCTTTGCTGTATTTTGTCGGGGGGAAGAAGCTAGCTTCTAGTTTTGTCGGGGGGCAGGAATGGAAATCCGGTTCGTAGAATTGAGTTAAGCAGTAATCCGGAAAAGTGGCACAGCCGTTGGTACACGATGGGGAGGGATCGGCGTGAGCTTGCAGGTGGAATTGGAGCAGCATAGGAATGTCTTGGTTGTCAGATTGCGAGGGGAATTGGACCATCATACGGCGGATATCGTCCGCTTCAAGATGGAAGATGCGATTCTAAGAGGTCGCGTGGAGCATGTCGTTCTCAGTTTGAAAGACTTGCAGTTCATGGATAGCTCGGGTCTCGGGGTCATTCTCGGAAGATACAAGCTGATCAAGAGCCGCGGGGGCAAAATGGTCGTGTGCGACGTTCATTCGGGCGTAAAACGCTTGTTCGAGCTGTCCGGCTTGTTCAAGATTATCTCATTCTACGAGACGGAGCGTTCGGCTCTAGCCGGATTGGAGGTCGTATCATGAGCGCAGGCAATTTCATGAAGCTTAGCTTTGCGAGCCGTTCGGAGAACGAGGCGTTCGCCCGCGTGGCGGTAGCCGCGTTCGTCACTCAGATGGATCCTACGCTGGAGCTGCTGAACGATATCAAGACGGTCGTGTCGGAGGCGGTGACGAATTCCATCATCCACGGCTACGAGAATAAGCCGGACGGAGTCGTGCTGCTGGAAGCCGAGATCGACGGTGACACCGTCACGATTACCGTTGCGGACGAAGGCCGGGGCATCGAGGACATCGACCTTGCCCGGCAGCCGCTGTACACCTCGCGCCCGGAGCTGGAGAGATCCGGCATGGGCTTCACGATTATCGAGAATTTCATGGATGAGCTGGACGTGTCCAGCGAACCCGGCAAGGGAACCCGTCTTCGCATGAAGAAAAGAATCGAATCCAAGAAGGCGCTGTTCAACTAAATACCGCGCGGCAGGGGTTGGAGCAATGGAAATCGAATGGAAGCGATCGTCGCCGCAGGGGTATCTGGACGATTCCGAAGTCAAGCGGCTTATCGCGTTAAGCCAATCCGGCGACGGGACGGCTCGCGAGACGCTTGTGTCGAGCAATATTCGGCTCGTCTGGTCCGTCGTTCAGCGCTTCTCGGGCAGAGGGTACGACTCGGAGGATCTGTTCCAGATCGGCTGCATCGGTCTCCTGAAGGCGGTAGATAAATTTGATCTTAGCTACGACGTGAAGTTCTCTACTTATGCCGTCCCTATGATAATCGGAGAGATTCAACGATTTCTGAGGGACGACGGAACGCTCAAGGTAAGCCGATCTCTCAAGGAGATGGCGAACCGGGTTCGCAAGGCGAAGGACGAGCTCTCCAAGCGCCATGGAAGGCAGCCGACCATCGGCGAGGTGGCGGAGGAGCTGGGGGTCACACCGGAGGAGATCGTCTTCGCCCAAGAGGCGAACAAGCCGCCGACGTCCATTCACGAGACGGTGTTCGAGAACGACGGGGATCCGATCACGCTGATGGATCAGATCGCGGACGAATCCCAGGAGAAATGGTTCGACAAGCTCGCCCTTACGCAGGCCATTCAGGGGCTCAGCGATCGGGAGCGCTTGATCGTATTCCTGCGTTATTTCCGGGATCAGACCCAATCGGAGGTGGCCAGCCGGCTCGGAATCTCTCAGGTTCAAGTCAGCCGTCTGGAGAAAAAAATACTGCAAAGCATCAAAGAGCAAATCGCCCAATGAATCCCGAACCGTCCGCGCCAAGCCTCCCGGCTTCCAGGCGCGGGCGTTTTTTCGTCTATCGGAGGCGATTTTTGGGGGATTTGTTCCGTTCATTTGTTTCATACTACTGGCAAGGATGGTGCGAATCGGCGTCAATCGAGATTTAGGCGGGTAACGCTGCGGGAGGAGTGGGAAGCCGGTGGAGACGACCGTCTACCTGCGTCTTAGGCGCAGAATTGTCATGAAACAAGGCGAAGCGGTTCGATTGGGCGACATCGCGCGGATCGTTTCGGAACCGGATGTCGAGAGGAGGCTGTCGGAGCTTGAGCTGGTCCGGGCGAAGCCGGAAGACGGCGATCGGCTTATTATCGATATGCTGAACATCGTTCGCCGAATTCGCGAAGAAGCTCCGGGCATCGTCATCGAGACTTACGGGGAACCGCATGTGCTGGTCGAGATCACGAAGAACGGGGAGCAGAAGCCGAGGAGAGTCGCGCTTGTGCTTGCGTGGCTCCTTCTGTTCTTCGGTTCCGGGATGACGATCGTCAACTTCCATGCCGACGTGAATATGCCTTTGGTGCAGCGAAGGGTGGTCGAGCTGCTCACCGGAAGCGGCGACCGGCACCCTTGGCTGTTCCAGATTCCGTATTCCATCGGGGTCGGGCTCGGCATGCTGCTGTTCTTCAATCGGCTGTTCCGCAAGCGCCGAAGCGACGAACCGAATCCGCTCGAGGTCGAGATGTTCATGTACCAGGAGAACGTCAACCATTACGTCATAACGGAAGAATTCCGGAAGAAGCAAGAGCGGGCCCGGGAGGCGCGCCATGATTGAGGCGGCCGGGTTCGCTCTCGTCTCCGTCGTCGCTCTGGCCGGCGGGTTCGCCGTGGGCAGCGCTTTTATCGCGCTGCTGATCGTATTGGACCTGATCCCCCGGCTCGTCCAGCTTACCCGCGCCCATCGGCGCTCTTGGGTGTTCGAGTCCGCTCTGTTGGCGGGGGCGGTCTATTGGTGCTGCGCGGATTTCTTCGGTTGGAGGTTTGTTCTTCCCCAGGCGATTCTGCTCATCCCGGCGGTGTTCCAAGGGGTGTTCGTCGGCATGATGTCGGCCGCTTTGACGGAGGTGCTGAACGTCATTCCCATTCTGACGAAGCAATTGGGCCTCAAAAGATATTTGTTCGCTCTCTTGATCGCGTTGGCTCTAGGGAAGACAACCGGATCGCTCGTGGATTGGCTGATATTGCAACCTAGATAAGATTTGGAAAAAGGAGGGGTTCGAGATGGAAACGAACGAGCATGGCAGCATGGACCTATCCACCGCCGAGAGAAAACCGGCAGCCGAGACGATGGCACCCCTGCAGGATGAAGGCAGAAACGAGAACGGGATGATCGTTCCGAAGCCTGTCGGAGTGAACCGTAAACGCGAGGAGAAGGAGCGATCGGAGCGAGAGGGTCGGGCGCATGCCGATCGGGAGCGGGAAGGCAGGGAAGCTTCTTCGCGGGACCGGTCCGAGAGAAGGCAAGAGCCGGGGGGCTTCAACGTCTCCGATCCGGACGATCTCAAGCCCGAGGATCGGATTCCTCCCGATATCGACGATTGGCTGGAAGAGCTGAAGCGCAAAAGCGGATTGGAGTCCAGCTTCGACGTGCAGGTACGGCAGATGACCTTCGGCCATAAACGCACGGGCCTGCTTTTCCTGAGCTGTTTTACGAAAGACGTCTCCTTGACGGAGGTTATCAAAAGGCTGAGCTATCTGGATCCGGAGTCGCTTCGCCAGGGCAGCAGCGCCTTAAAGACGTTCTTCGAATTTTATTTGCCGGCCGTACAGGTGACCGTGACGAATTCCATGCAGAAGCTCATCGAGGAAGTGATGATCGGCAATACCGCTTTCTACGTGGATGGAGAAAGTACCGCCCTGATTATCGATGCGAAGCAGTACCCGACCCGAACGCCCGACGAGCCCGTTCTCGAGAAGGTCGTGCGGGGAAGCAAGGACGGCTTCACGGAGACGCTGCTGATGAACGTGGCGCTCGTGCGCCGGAGACTGCGGGATCCCCACCTCCGTTTCGAGATCCTCAAGGTGGGAACCCGCACCCAGACCGACGTGGCGATGGGCTATGTCGAGGACATTGCCGACCCGAAGCTGGTGGAATCGCTCCGCGATAAAATTCAAGCCATCAACATCGACGGAATCCCGCTCGCCGACAAGCAGCTGGAGGAACTGACGGTCAAGACGGACTGGAATCCGTTCCCTCTCGTTCGGTATTCCGAGAGGCCGGACGTCGTTGCCGCGCATATGATGAACGGCAGCGTTTCGGTCATCGTGGATACATCGCCTAGCGTTATCGTGCTTCCGACGACGTACTTCGATCTGGTCCAGCATGCCGAGGAAAATCGCCAGAACGCCTTCATCGGCACGTATTTGCGCTGGGTTCGCTTTTTCGGAATCCTGTCTTCGATATTCCTCCTGCCGCTCTGGTTCTTGTTCGCCGAGCATCCGGAATTGCGTCCGCATTGGCTTTGGTTTCTCGGAGCGAACAAAACGGGGGACCTGCCTCTGGTCCTTCAATTCCTGTTGGTCGAGGTCGGGGTCGATCTGATGCGGCTGGCGGCCGTCCATACCCCGTCTCCGCTCGTGACCGCGATGTCGCTCGTATCGGCTATTCTCGTCGGCGATATCGCCGTGAAGACGGGGCTTTTTATCAACGAGGTTATTTTGTACATGGCGGTTGCCGCGATCGGAATGTTCGCCACCCCCAGCTATGAGCTCGGCTTGGCGAACCGGATCGTACGGCTGGTGCTGCTGCTTGCGGCTTTCGCGTTCCAAGCGCCGGGTTTGATCGCCGCCACGACGATTATCGTCATTTGGCTGTCGCTTACCCGTTCGTTCAACTCCCCGTACCTGTGGCCGTTCATTCCGTTCAACGCGGGCGCGTTGCTGGCCGTTATCCTGCGCAGGCCGCGGCCCAAGAACAAGGTTAGACCCTCGATCAACCGAACGAAACAGAACGTCAAGCAGCCCCTCGCGACAACGGAAAGAGGAGCCGGAGAAAGCGAGCGGCACGGGTAGCGAAGGAACGAATGCAAATGTTCTTCTAAATCCTCCATTTCCCGCGCGGACAGGATCGGATATACTAGGATAAATCGTGCAAATGACCGGACCGCGATCGGCCGTCGGTCGTCCGAATCCGAGAATATTCGTTAAAGGGGATAATGGGAATGTACCTGCATGGAACCAGCCGCATTAATGACAAAGGACATCTTGAAATCGGAGGCTGCGACGTCACCGATCTAGCCAAGGAGTTCGGCACTCCGCTTTATATCGTGGACGAGGCGCTCGTGCGCCAACGCGCCCGGGAGTACATGGAGGCGTTCCGCGAGACGGGACTCCGCTTCCAGGTCGCTTACGCTTCCAAGGCATTCTGCGTGATGGCGATGTGCCGACTCGCGGAAGAAGAAGGAATGAGCCTGGACGTCGTCTCCGACGGCGAGTTGTACACCGCTCTGCAAGCCGGCTTCCCGGCGGAGCGCATCCACTTCCACGGCAACAACAAGACGCCGGAAGAAATCGAGATGGCGCTTAAGGCGAATATCGGCTGCTTCGTCGTGGACAACTTCGTGGAGCTTCAGCTTCTGAACGCGATCGCTGTCGATCACAACAAGCAAGTCAATATCCTTCTGCGCGTGACTCCGGGAGTCGAAGCGCATACTCACGACTACATCTCCACCGGCCAGCAGGATTCGAAGTTCGGCTTCGACATCGGCAACGGCACGGCGTTCGAAGCGGTGAAGACGGCGCTGGGGCTTCCTCAGCTGAAGCTGCTCGGCGTTCACTCGCACATCGGCTCGCAGATCTTCGAGGTAGAAGGCTTCCGCATGGCCGTCGAGAAGGTTGCCGCGTTCTCCATCGACGTGCGCGACAAGCTGGACGCGACGTTCCCGGTCATTAACCTCGGCGGCGGCTTCGGCATCCGTTATGTCGAAGGAGATACTCCGCTTCCGGTCGCGACTTACGTTAAGGCCATTACCGACGCGATCATCGGCGAGTTCACGGCCGCGGAATATCCGCTTCCGGAGATCTGGGTCGAACCGGGCCGCAGCATCGTCGGCGACGCGGGCACGACACTGTACACGGTCGGAACGAGCAAAGACATTCCGGGCGTGCGCAAGTACGTGGCCGTCGACGGCGGCATGACCGACAATCCGCGTCCGGCTCTCTATGAGTCCAAGTACGAAGCGGTTCTCGCCAACCGCGCGAACGAAGCCGTCTCCGAGGTCGTCTCGATCGCGGGCAAGTGCTGCGAAAGCGGCGACATGCTCATCTGGGATCTGAACCTGCCGAAGGTGCAAACGGGCGACCTGCTTGCGGTCTTCTGCACGGGAGCGTACAATTATGCCATGGCCAGCAACTACAACCGGATTCGCCGTCCCGCTGTCGTCTTCGTACGCGACGGACAGGCCGACCTTGTCGTTGCTCGCGAGACTTACGACAACATCGTAGGCAACGACTTGATTCCGGCGCGCTTGCGCAAGCAGGCGGTAGCCAAGTAAGATAGAATTCTATCGGCCGCAAACCATTTACGCTTACGAGGTGACAGGGAATGAAGAAAGGCACGATCACGCTGGAGAACGGCAATGCGATTGAGATTGAATTTTTCGATAAGGACGCGCCGAATACGGTCGCGAACTTCGAGAAGCTGGCGAACAGCGGCTTCTACAACGGCTTGACGTTCCACCGCGTCATCCCGGGCTTCGTCGCTCAAGGCGGTTGCCCACAGGGAACAGGTGCCGGTGGCCCTGGCTACGAGATCGATTGCGAAATCAATCCGAACAAGCACGAGCGCGGCGTTCTCGCCATGGCTCACCGCGGTCCGAACACGGGCGGCAGCCAGTTCTACATCACGTACGCTCCGCAACCGCACCTGGACGGCGTGCACACGGTATTCGGCAAGGTCACTTCGGGCATGGAGCATGTCGACGAGCTTCGCGGCGGCAGCAAGATGAACGAAGTCAAGGTGTGGGAAGAGTAATTCCGACCCTCGGGCCAAACGACAAACCCTCCGACGTTATTCGCAACGTTCGGAGGGTTTGCTTTATTTCATTCGATTCGCGAGCAACGTTTCGGTCTTACTCCACCAGAACGCCATCTGCATAAACGTGGTTCGTGATGATCGGGTTGACGATAATTCCGCTGTTTTTGCCCGCGAATTTGCCGACATCGAGCCGCGGCTCGTACAGATAATGAACTTCTCCCGCCGACCAGCTGGTTCGGATCGCGCCTCCGGGATAATTGTGGGCCACTACGCCTCCCGCGCCTCCGCTCACCACGGAAACTTTCCCCCACGAGAAGGAATTCGCGATCAATCCCTCGTTAAAGGCGGTTATTCCGCCGCTCTGGGCGAATGCGCCCGCTTCTCCGCTGAAATGCGAATAACGGATGATGCCGTTCTTCCCGTTCCGGGCCGCGATCCCTCCGGTTACGGACTTGCCGCCGATCTCCATGAAGGAAGACGAGTACTCGATGGTTCCTTCGTTGAGGCTCGCGATTCCCCCCGCGTTATCGCCGTAGACCTCGCCATAAACCTTAAGATTGGATACGTATCCATAATTGGCGATCGACAAGGCTCCTCTTTGGTCATGGAGGACGGAGGACGACAAGATCAGGTTTCTGATCGTCCCGTAGTTCTGATCGATCAAGCTGTCCTGCAAGCCGGATATCGTATGATGGTTCCCGTTAAACGTACCGGAGAATGACGGGACCGGAATCCAGGCATCATCGACCGCAATACTGTTTCTCAATAAGAAGTGGGAGCTCGGATACGAGGCCAACAGCTTCAAGTCTTCCGAGCTGCAAATCCGGATAGGCGACGATGCCGTTCCTTTGGCGACTCCGCACGAGGTAGCGATGGAAGACGGTGCCGCGAATGCTTGACTGGAAAGCGAGAGAAACATGACGATCCCGATCAGCAGCGAAAACCCTTTTTTTCTCATTTAATCCCTTCCTCATCCATAATTGAAAAATAATAACTCGGTTCTCATTATATAAGGAGCGAACCGAAATGTGTGTCGAAGAGTGGCAGCCCTTTTTTGTTCGAGGAATTCGTGAGGTCGAAGAAAGCAATTCCGACTAAAACGATGAATTGAATGCGTTTACCTTTGAAAACGAATGGAAAGGTGGTTGCAATTTTGCCGCCGTAGTGTTACTATTCCAATCAACGTAAGCTTTAAGAGAGTTCTCTTACGGTTAACGGTGATTTACAAAGTCATTGATTCAAGCGTCTACCTTCGGGGCGGGGTGCAATTCCCCACCGGCGGTGTTCGGCGGATCCGTCCGCCGTCAGTCCGTGACCCGTTCTTGCAGCTTCCGGTCAACCGGAGCCCGCGAGGCGGCTGACCCGGTGAGAGTCCGGGACCGACAGTTACAGTCTGGATGGGAGAAGGAGCGCAGCGCGGCCTTGCCGCGTCCAACATGCAGCGAACAATCGGGTTACCGGCACAAGATGGGAAACGACCTGCTTTGTCCTTTTTTTCACAAATCAGTCGTTTTCGCGCCAACAAATGAAAGCTGCGGTGTCTGGGTTCGCGCGGCTTCGTCGATAGGGACCTATGCTATCGTCGTCGCTCGCGGTAGAGAACATCGACTTTCGTTTAGTCTAATAGCGGCTGCCTCGCAGCTTGCTTTGGCGATTCTTGCTCGGCCTGGTCGATTGCCGCCGGTTTCGGACGCGCACGCAATAGGTCTGTCTTACGCTGTGTAACTGCCATCTGCCCCTGGGGACATGTTCTCCGGGGGCTTATTTGTTTGCATTGCCGGACGTCAAGGGAGTGAGAGAGAAATGGAAGTCATCAATGACGAATTCTACATGAGACTTGCGCTTCAAGCGGCCTCCAGCGCCGCCGGACAGACGAGCATCAATCCCGTGGTGGGATGCGTCGTCGTGAACGAGGGACGGGTCGTCGGCATCGGCGCGCACCTGAAGCGGGGCGAAGGACATGCGGAGGTTCACGCTTTGAACATGGCGGGCGATTACGCCAAGGGAGCGACGGCTTACGTCACGCTCGAGCCCTGCAGCCACCATGGGAGAACGCCTCCTTGCTGCGAGAGACTTATCCAAGAGGGCGTCAAGCGGGTGGTCGTCGCGGCGACGGATCCGAATCCGCTTGTCGCGGGAAGAGGCATCAAGCGGCTGCGGGAAGCCGGGGTCGACGTCACGGTCGGTTTGCTGGAAGAAGAGTCCCGCAAGCTGAACGAAGCTTTCAACAAGTACATTATGACGAAGCTTCCTTTCGTGACGATCAAGACGGCGGCGACGCTGGACGGAAGAGTGGCGACCCGAACGGGCCACAGCCGCTGGATCACGGGGCCCGAAGCCCGCGAAGCGGTACATACGCTCCGCCATCGGAACGCCGCGATCCTGGTCGGAGTCAGCACGATTCTGGCCGACGACTCCGAATTGACGACCCGATTATCGGTACCGGGCCTCCACCCGATCCGAATCGTCGTCGATTCCAAGCTTCGCACGCCGGTCTCCGCGAGAGTGCTGAACGGAGAAGCCCCCACGATTCTGCTGACGACGGAGAGCGCGCCGGCAGAACGAGCGCGAGAGCTGGAAGCGCAAGGAGCCGAGGTGATCGCGTGCGGTCCGGGACCTCGCGTGGACCTGGCTCTGGCGCTGAAGAAGCTCGGGGAGAAGGAGATCGGCTCCATTCTCGTGGAAGGCGGAGGAACGATCAACGGATCGCTGCTGGAAGCCGGTCTTGTCGACAAGATCATGCTGTTCTACGCGCCCAAGCTCGTCGGCTCCGAAGCTCCGTCCGCATTCGCCTTTCAAGGTCCCGATCGGATGGGCGACGCTCTCGAGCTTGAGAACGTGTCGGTCGAACATTTCGGTCGCGACTGGTGCGTGACGGGGTATCCGAGCAACCGGGCGAAACCGGAGTAGGAAGGAAGTGCGCTCCATGTTTACAGGACTCATCGAAGAGATCGGCGTGCTCCGACGGGTACAGAAGCGCGGAGAAGCGATGATCTTGACGATCGCGGCGAAGAAGGTGCTGGAAGACGTCAAGCTCGGCGACAGCATCTCGGTTAACGGAGTTTGCTTGACCGTCGTCTCCTACGACGGCGGAAGCTTCAACGCCGACGTCATGCCGCAGACGTTCCGGCACTCCAACCTTTGCGAGCTGAAGCCCGGCAACCCGGTTAATTTGGAGAGGGCGATGATGGCGGGCGGACGGTTCGGCGGCCATATCGTCCAAGGCCACGCGGACGGGACGGGCGCGATCGCGGATCGCCGAGAGGATGCGAACGCGGTCGTGTTCACGATTAAGCCGCATGACCCAAGCACGCTGCGCCAGATCGTGCCGCAAGGCTCCGTCACGCTGGACGGCATCAGCCTGACGGTGGCGCTCGTCGACCGGGAAGCGGGGACGCTCACGGTATCCATTATTCCGCACACTCTGCAGGAGACGGCGCTGCAGTACAAGAAGCCGGGCGAAACGATCAACATCGAATGCGACATTCTCGGCAAGTACGTGGACCATCTGTTGGCGCAGAGGCTCGGAGAACAGTCCTCCGGAAGTCCGAAGGGCGGCGGCCTAACCGAAGCGAAGCTCAGAGAATTAGGCTTCTAACCTTAGGGTGAGAGCATCCGGCCGATAGGAAGGCCGCGACGATCCGAATCGATCCGAATCGATGTTTCGGATTATCGAGATAGTAAAGAATGGATAGAGCAGAAACAAGGGAAGAGGAGGAAACGAGCATGAGCACGAACGATGAACGGCGGAATGCGGGTGGAAGCCCGGAAGCTTTCGAGTTCGACCGGATCGAAGACGCGCTGAAGGATCTGATGGAAGGCAAAGCGATCGTCGTCGTGGACGACGAGGATCGCGAGAACGAAGGCGATCTGATCGTACTTGCCGAGAAAGCGACGCCCGAGATTATCAACTTCATGATTACGGAAGGCAGAGGACTCGTCTGCGTGCCGATTACCCAGGAGAGGGCGGAGCAATTGGACCTTCCTCCCATGGTTACGCACAATACCGATTACCATGGCACGGCGTTTACCGTATCCGTCGATCATGCATCCACTTCGACGGGCATTTCGGCTTACGAGAGAGCGGATACGGTAAGGGGATTGATCGACCCGAACGCGAAGCCTTCCGACTTCCGCCGACCGGGCCACATGTTCCCGTTGATTGCCAAGAACGGCGGCGTGCTGCGCCGATCGGGGCACACGGAAGCCGCCGTCGACCTCGCCCGGATGTGCGGTTCCACTCCGGCCGCGGTCATCTGCGAGATCGTCAAAGAGGACGGAACGATGGCCCGATTGCCGGACCTGATCGAGTTCGCCAAGCAGCACTCTCTTAAGCTGATTACGATCGAAGAGCTGATCCGTTACCGGAACGAGAAGGAGAAGCTGGTCAAGCGGGAGGTCGAAGTGACCATCCCGACCGACTTCGGCGAGTTCAACGCCATCGCCTATACGAATCTGGTGGATGCGAAGGAGCATGTCGCCTTCGTCAAAGGAACGATCGACAGCGAGAAGCCCGTGCTCGTCCGCGTGCATTCCGAATGCTTGACGGGCGACGTGTTCCATTCCCATCGCTGCGACTGCGGACCTCAGCTGGAGGCGGCCTTAAGGCAGATCGACGAAGAGGGAAGCGGCGTGCTATTGTATATGAGACAAGAAGGACGCGGTATCGGCTTGATCAATAAGCTCAGAGCTTATAAGCTTCAAGAAGAAGGCTTGGACACCGTCGACGCGAACCTGAAGCTCGGATTCGCGCCGGATTTGCGGGATTACGGCATCGGGGCCCAGATACTGAAGGATCTCGGCGTACGCCGGCTCCGGCTTCTGACGAACAACCCGCGGAAGATCCGAGGGCTGGAAGGCTACGGGCTTAACGTGGTCGAGCGCGTCCCGATCCAGACCGAGGCGAATCAGACGAATACCGGCTACCTGCGCGCCAAGCAGGCGAAGCTGGGCCATATGCTGGGCTTCTCCGGCGAAGAGAAGAAGGAATCGGCGGACAACGACAATAAACTGGGAGTTTAATCGGCTGGCAGCAGCGTTTGAACTTAATGAGAGGATGAAGGACAATGGCTATTTATTATGAAGGTAATTTGGTTTCCCAAGGATTAAAATACGGAATCGTCGCGGGAAGATTCAATGAATTCATCTCGACGCGCCTGCTTAGCGGCGCCCTGGACGCTTTCAAGCGTCACGGAGCCGAGGACCACGAGGTGGAAGTGGCTTGGGTGCCTGGCGCATTCGAAATCCCGCTGATCGCGCAGAAGATGGCGGAGAGCGGCAAGTACGACGCGGTCATTACGCTTGGAGCGGTTATCCGCGGATCGACTCCCCACTTCGATTACGTGTGCAACGAAGTCGCCAAGGGCGTGGCCGCGACGGGACTCAAGACGGGCGTTCCGACGATCTTCGGCGTGCTGACCGTCGACAGCATCGAGCAGGCGATCGAACGGGCGGGCACCAAGGCCGGCAATAAGGGCTGGGAAGCGGCTGTTTCGGCTATCGAGATGGCGAACCTGACTAGCGCTCTTAAAGGATAAGTAGTATGATAAGCTTTTAAGAGTCTGGGAAGGGTGAGGGATCCGCGTGACGGTGCTTTACAAGCTGGAAACGTTCGAAGGACCGCTCGATCTGCTGCTTCACTTGATCGATAAGGCGGAGATCGACATCCAGGATATCTCCATCAGCGAGATCACCGATCAATATATTGCTTATCTGGAAGCCATGCAGGAGCTGGAGCTCGACGTCACGAGCGAGTTTCTCGTCATGGCGGCGACGCTGCTCGCGATGAAGAGCAGGCAGCTGCTGCCGAAGCCGCCGGTTACCGACGAGCCTTGGGTGTCGTTCGACGAGGAAGAAGGCTACGATCCTCGCGAAGAACTGATCCGCAAGCTGATCGAGTATCGCAAGTTCAAGGCGATCGCCAGCGAGCTGCGCGAGCACGAGTTCGAACGCAGCCAGACTTATACGCGCGAGCCGGCGGACCTGGAGCCGTTCGTTCCGGATATTCCGCAGAATCCGGTCGAAGGATTGCACGTGGACGATCTCGTCCGGGCCTTCCGGAAGGCGCTCCGGCGCGTGCAGGGCCGCAATCGCATCTCGGCGATTCAACGCGACGAGATCTCGATTATGGATCGCATTCGAGACATCGTCGGGCTTCTGAGGGGCAGATCGGAAGAGGGAGAGGACAAGGTTCTGTTCTCTCAACTGATCGGCGACCAAATGGACCGTCAGGAGGTCGTCGTGACGTTCCTCGCCATCCTCGAGCTGATGAGAAGGCATTGGATCACCTGCTATCAGAATCAATTGTTCGACGAAATCGTGTTGTCTTGGACGGGAAGAGAGGAGGTTGGGGATGGACTATTCGAGCCTGAAGTCAGTTATTGAGGGCTTGTTGTTCGTTTCCGGCGACGAAGGGATCAACGCGAAGACGATCGCCGAGGTCGTCGAGATGAACGTCGACGTCGTGCGCGACGTGCTGAAGGACCTGCAGACGGACCTCAAGCGCAAGAAAAGGGGAATCCGCATCGCGGAAGTAGCGGGAAGCTTCCGGCTGACCACGGCGCCCGAGCACGCGCCGTACTTCGAGAAGCTGGCGTATAACCCTTCTCGCGCCGTGCTCTCCCAAGCCGCGTTGGAGACGCTCTCCATCATCGCTTACCGACAGCCGATTACCCGGATCGAGATCGAGGAGATACGCGGAGTCAAGGCGGACCGGGCGATCCATACGCTGGTCGTCAAGGACCTGATCGAAGAGGTCGGGCGCGCCGAAGCGCTCGGCCGGCCGATTCTATACGGAACGACCAAGGCGTTCCTCGATTATTTCGGTCTGGCGAGCCTCGATCAATTGCCGGATCCGATGATCAACGAGACGGACGACGAGATCGAAGAGCAATCCCGGCTTTTGTTCGAGAAGATCGAAGGCAGACAGCTTTCGCTCGACGACCTGAAAGCCCTGGAAGCGAAATGAAGCCCTGCCAACCGAATGAAGAACGAAGACAGAAGGCCATACTACCCTTTAGCGAAAGGCGGGGGGAGTATGGCTTTTTGGTTTTGGACAGGGGCAGCGGCCGTCGTCATCATTCTCCTGATCGCAGCCTTGTTGTCGTCTATCCGGATAAGAGTTCGATACTGGCGCAGCGGCCAGCTGGATCAGCTCGTCATCGTTATCCGAGCGTTGTACGGGGTCGTTCAGACTCAGCGCACGATTCCTACGATCACGTTGCGGAGCTGGGGAATCTTCTATGAGGAGAAGGCCAAGAGCAGCATGGCCGGGCAAAATAAGGACGGGCAAGACAAAAGATTCATCGACAACGGAACCGTCCGAAGGCTGTGGAACGCGACCAAAAGCTTAAAGCTGTCGATCGACCATGTTAAGGAATGGTCCATTCGAACGCTGCGGCGAGTGGAATGCACCCGGTGGAGAATGGACGTTAGGATCGGTACGGGAGACGCCGCTATGACGGCCGTGCTGTCCGGCTTGTTCTGGACGCTGATGGGATGCGTCAATGGCATGGCGAGCCAATACATACGTCTGAGGACCCATCCGCACGGCAAGGTAGAGCCTGTCTATAACGGCAAGGAATTCACTTTCGTATGGGAAGCGGACTTTCGCATCCGCGCTTCCGAGCTGGCGCTGTCCATGATCGGACTCGGCACGCGAACGGTTCGCGTCCGGCAAGCGCTTCGGGCGTGGAAGACATGGAACGCGGGGCCGGAGCATGCCTGAACGGCCAAGAAACCTCAATCCGCGAGGCGAATAAACGAGGCTGGGCGAAGGGCAAGCTATCGGGAGAAAGGAGGATGCGCATTATGTCCGAACATCCAATTCAAGGCCTTATGCAAACGGCAATGGAGAACATTAAGGAGATGGTGGACGTCAACACCATCGTAGGCGAGCCCGTTCAAACTCCGGACGGGAGCGTTATTATGCCCATCTCCAAAGTCGGATTCGGGTTCGCCGCGGGAGGAAGCGAGTTTCAGGTCGACGAGAACGGCACGAGGTCGGCTTCCGATTCTTCCAACCATGGCAACGGGGAAACCAAAGGCCACAACGCTTCCGTGTCCCTTCCGTTCGGCGGTGGCAGCGGCGGCGGGGTATCGATCACTCCGATCGCGTTCCTGGTCGTAGGTACGCAAGGAGTAAAGGTCGTGCCGTTGGATAATCAAACCCACATTTTCGAGAGAATCATCGAAGAAGCGCCGCAATGGGTCGACAAAATTCAGAATATTTTCCGCCGGCCCGGCGAATCGGTCGAAACGAACCGGATCTCGATTCATTCGTCGAACGATAATGTCATGTAAGGAACGCGTTCGCCTGAAGGCTTTGTTCTATTGGCCCAATTGCAGTCGATCACGCCATTCCGGCCGCAAGGCCGGAATTTTTGCTTTTCCAAGCAAACTAGACAAGAATCAATCCGGACATGCCTACATAAATTGGTAGAAGAATCTTCGCCATAGGTTGTCCGCATCTACCCGAGGAGGAACCAGACAGCTATGAGACATACGGTCAACCGGTTGCTTCGGACAACCTTGTTGCTTGCGGCGGTCTTAGCGATATCGACCGAGCTTTCGACGGCCGAGGCGGCCGTGCCTCCTTCCGGCCCGGCGTCGCTGCCGGCGGTCGGCTCGCCTGCCGTCCTTCATACGCAGGCCGTCGCATCCTCGCTGATGGACGTTGCTTCGGGAAGGCTTCTGTCCCAGGAGAACGGCGATAAGGAGCTGCGAATCGCGAGCCTGACGAAGATCATGACGGCGATCGTCGCGATCGAGAACGGCAAGCTGGACGAAGTCGTTACGGTAAGCCCTAGAGCCGCGGGCAAGGAAGGGTCGTCGCTGTATTTGAAGGCGGGGGAGAAGATCAAGCTCGTCGATCTGCTGTACGGGCTGATGCTGCGCTCCGGCAACGACGCCGCTACCGCCATTGCCGAGCACGTGGGCGGCTCCGTCGAAGGCTTCGCTTATTTAATGAATCTCAAGGCGGAGGAACTGGGCATGGAGCACAGCCGCTTCGCCAATCCGTCCGGCCTCGATCAAGAAGGGCATTACTCTTCGGCGAACGATCTGGCGCGTCTTGCCTCCTACGCGCTGCATAACGATACGTTCCGCTCCATCGTGAGAACGAAAGTGAAGACGGCGCCGAATCCGAACGAGAAGTGGGAGTACAAATGGATCAACAAAAACAAGATGCTGCTGCAGTACGAGGGAGCGGACGGAGTCAAGACGGGATATACCAAAAAAGCGTTAAGGTGCCTGGTCAGCTCGGCGACGAGGAACGGGCAGCAGCTCGTGGCGGTTACGCTTAACGACCGGAACGATTGGCAGGATCACCGGCGTCTGCTGGATTACGGCTTCGAGAAGTATCCCTTGGAGACGGTGATCAAAAAAGGCGAGACGGTCGCCGGATACCCGTTCGTGACCGTCAACGACTTCCGTTATCCGTTCGCGGACGGGGAACGGGAGAAGCTGAGGCTGCGGATCGTGCCGATCGCGTCCGATTCGATCGATTACGCATTCGGAGCCCGAGGCAAGCTGGCGCTGAGATTGGGCGATCAAGAGATCGGAACGGTGGGCCTTGCGGCGGCGCCGTCTTCTTCGAACGACTCGGCTCCGAACAATCCGGAAGCGAAGGCGAACGGCTCTCCGCCGGACGAGCAAGCCCGAATGAAATCGATCTTGGCTTGGATCAAATCGAAGGTTTTCCCTTAGAGCTACGGAAGGAGAGGTCGGAATGGTCAACTGGATCTGGCTGGGGATGATGGTGATCAGCGTGGCGTTCGCCGCGGTGAACGGTCGCGTGCAGGAGGTGACCGAAGCGGCTTTCGGAGGAGCTCAAACCGGAGTGACGGTATGCATCGGCCTCATCAGCATTCTCGTCTTCTGGCTCGGCCTCATGCGGGTGGCGGAACAGGCGGGCCTCGTGAGCAAGCTGGCCCGGCTGGTCGCGCCGCTCGTTCGCAAGCTGTTCCCGGACGTTCCGGCGGATCACCCGGCCTTCGGCTTTATTCTGACGAACATGAGCGCGAACCTGCTCGGCCTCGGCAATGCCGCCACGCCGATGGGCATCCGGGCGATGCAGGAGCTCCAGAAGCTGAATCCCAACCCGGACACGGCGACTCCGGCGATGTGCACGCTGCTGGCGTTGAACACGGCAAGCATTACCCTGATCCCGACGACGATGATCGCGATCCGGATGAACTTCGGCTCCGCCCATCCGACCGATATCGTGGCAAGCACGCTTCTGGCCACGATCGTCGCGACGGGGGCGGCGATCGCGGCCGATCGCTGGTACCGCAGCCGGGACCGTCTGCCGCCGCTGCAAGCCGGCAAGGCCGCGGATACGAAAGGAGGGTAACCGATGATCGCCTTCCTTCATCAGGTATCGGCCTGGGCGGTGCCCATGATGATCGTGCTCATCCCTCTCTACGCGGCGTTCCGCAAGGTGCCCGTCTACGAGAGCTTCGTCGACGGAGCCAAGGAAGGCTTCGGGACCGCCGTCGGCATCATTCCTCATCTGGTCGGCATGATGACGGCGATCAGCATGTTTCGGGCGTCGGGCGCCATGGATGCGCTCGTTCAAGCGGTCCGGCCCCTGTTCGAGAAATTCGGAGTCCCCGGGGACGTGCTGCCGCTGGGACTCCTTCGTCCTATTACCGGCGCGGGATCTCTCGCTTACGCGACCGATCTGATCAAGACGCACGGCGCGGACTCCCTGGCGGCCCGAATCGCGGCGACCATCCAAGGAAGCACGGACACGACTCTCTACGTTCTGACCGTATACTTCGGAGCCGTCGGCATTCGCAACGCCCGCTATGCGCTCAAAGTCGGCCTTTTCTCGGACGCGGTCGGTTTTTTCGCGGCGGTGGCGGTATGTTTGCTGTTGTTTTAAGCCCGTCTTGAGGGTATGATGGGGGATGAGGTGAACCAACTTGGAACGTTTGCAGAAAATTCTCGCGAACGCCGGCATCGCGTCCAGGCGCAAGTGCGAGGAACTGATTACGAGCGGCAAGGTGACCGTGAACGGGGAGACCGTGACGGAGCTCGGAGTCAAAGCGGACCCGGCCGTCGACGAGATCGCGGTTAACGGGAAGAAGATTCTCAAGGAATCGAAAGTCTATATCGTATTCAATAAACCCAAAGGCGTCATCACGGCGGTCAGCGATCCGAAAGGCCGTTCCGTCGTCACCGACTATCTGAAGGACGTCAAGCAGAGGGTGTATCCGGTCGGAAGGCTGGATTACGATTCGGAGGGCTTGCTTCTGCTCACGAACGACGGCGAGCTGGCGAACAAGCTGGCGCATCCGAAGCATCACGTGCCGAAGACTTACCTGGCCACCGTCGAGCGGGTTCCGCACGGCTCGGCGTTGGAGAAGCTGGCCAAGGGCATCAAGCTGGAGGACGGCATGACGGCTCCGGCAGAGGTCGAATACCACGACGTGGACCCGGATAACAAGCAGGCGACCATTCGCATCACGATCCGCGAGGGACGCAATCGCCAGGTGCGGCGCATGTTCGACGCGATCCACCATCCCGTCATCCGGCTGAAGAGAATCTCCTTCGGCAGCCTTCAATTGGACAATCTTCAGAGGGGCAAGCACCGAAAGCTGTCCAAAGCGGAGCTCCAAGAGCTCTTGCAAGACGCAGAATCGTCATCCTTGCAGGATTGACGTCACACAATGTTCATAACCGGAGGTTAAGGGATTATCCTTGGCCCCGGTGTTTTCGTTATAATGGAACTAATTAGGTCACCTAAAGCAGCCGCCCCTGTATGGGGCGTTTCGTGTTGCCGATAATGACCGATAGGGGCGAATTGCGAAAGCCCATACATATCCATTCGGTGGTGAAAAAGTGAAGCGTTATCGCAAGCCTATCCAATACGTCATCCTGGCGCTCGTCATCTTGATCGGAGGCTATGCCGTCGGGCGTTCCTTCTTCACGACTTCGCCCGTTCTGAAGCCCGGACAAGCCGCGCCGGAATTCGTTCTCGCGGATCTGGAGGGCAACGTGCACGATCTGGAGTCCTATAAGGGCAAGCCACTCGTGCTGAACTTCTGGGGCACCTTCTGCCCTCCTTGCCGCAACGAGATGCCCGCGCTGCAGCACGAGTACGACAAATGGAAGGACAAAGGCCTTGAACTCGTCGGAATCAACCTGAGCGAGGACCGGATTTCGGTGCAAAGATTCGCCGAGGGCGTCGGCGCGTACTTCCCGATTCTGCTCGACCGCAATAAAAAGACGGAGAAAAAGTACGGACTCAAGGAGTATCCGACGACGTTCTTCATTACGCCGGACGGAGAGATTCAAGATATCGTGATAGGGGGACCTATGAGCGAGGAGGATATCGATTCTCGCATTAGGCGACTGTTTGGGGAATAAGTGGAGCTGAGGAGGCTGTCGAGGTTGTTTCAGAACACCAAATGCGAATGCGGGCACCAGAATCCGACGGGCACCGTGCTCTGCGAATACTGCGGCAAGCCGCTGGTCGAGGACTTGCCGCTGGATAGCCCTCTGGAGATGCGTTACGACGGAGTCGCGCGCCGCTCACAGAAGGACAATCCCGCTCTTATCGATAGAGTGTGGAATTTTTTCTCATCCGTTAAGATCGCGGTTTATCTCATTGTCATTACCTTGATAGGCGCCGCTATCGGGACGATTTACCCGCAGGAGAGCACGTTCATCAATCTGGACGACCCGGCGCAATATTATCGCGATACCTACGGGACATGGGGGGCGGTCTACCAGGCTCTCGGATTCTCGAGAACCTACGAATCCTGGTGGTTCATCGGCCTCCTGGTCATGATCGGAACTTCGCTCGTCGTCTGCAGCTTGGACCGGGTTCTGCCTCTCTACAAGGCGCTCTCCAAGCAGCAGGTGCGCAAGCATCTTACGTTCATCAACCGGCAGCAGACGGTCTACAAGGCGAAGCTAGAGCAGAATCCGGAAGAATGGACCGAGTCGTTCGCCAAGCAGTTGAAACGCAAGCACTACAAGGTCAAGATCGAGGGGACGGCGCTCCTGGCGGAGAAGAACCGGTTCAGCCGCTGGGGACCGTATATCAACCATATCGGCCTGATCATCTTCCTGCTTGCCGTGCTCGGGCGCGGAGTGCCCGCTTGGCACATGGACCAGTACGTGTCGATGGACGAAGGGCAGACCAAGCAGATTCCGAACACGAATTATTACGTGAAGAACGAGGATTTCACCGTCGAGTATTATAAGGACGAAGAGCTCCCGGACAATCTCAAGGGAACGGCCCGGGCCAAGCTGTACGAGACGAAGGCGGTGCTTTACGAGTGCACGGCCGACTGCGACGATCCGATCAAGGAGCCGGTGCTGACGGAAGTCGACCGCCACGACATTCAAGTGAACAGTCCGTTGTCCTACAAGGGCCTGAAGCTCTATCAATACAATTACGAGCAGCGGATCCGCCTGATCACGGTCAAGCCGATGCTCGTCGATTCGCGGACGGGCGAGAAGTACGGACCTTTCGAGCTGCCGATGAGCAATCCGCCATTGACTTATACGGCAGGTCCTTATACTTTGAAATTAAGCGACGTCTATCCGGATTTCGGCATGGACGAGCAGAACCGCCCGATGACCAAGTCCCGCGATCCGAACAATCCGGCGTTCGTCTTTATCGTGACGGGGCCTGGGCTCGACGAGAGCGGCGAGATCTACATCTACTTCCCGTTGCCTAACGCGGAGGACAAGCAGCTTCAGCAGATGATCAACGCCAGCTTCCAGAAGAGCGGCAACAATTCGGGCCGATTCTCCTTCGAGGTAGGCAAGATGGAGAACGTGAGCTTCTCCGAATATACGACCTATCTGAACGTTCGGGTCGACCGCGCGATGCCGTACATCTGGGTAGGGGCCGCGATCTCGATGATCGGTCTCGTGATGGGCTTTTACTGGCATCATCGCCGCGTGTGGCTGAGGATCGACGACGGCATCCTGACGCTCGGAGCCCATACGAATAAGAATACGTTCGGCATTCGCTCCGAAGTGGCGGGCGCTCTGAAGAAAACAGGAATCGAAGTGGATCCCAAGGCACTCGATAACAGGAGGAATACACGTTGAATTGGCTATCGATCAGCAGCAACGCTTTTATTATCGCTTTCTTTCTCTACTGCTTTTCTTTCATAGGGTTCTGCATCGCGATCGGAGGCAGGCGCTGGAGCAATCGCGATGTCGAGGCCCATAAGAAGAGATGGGCTCGAATCGGCTTCGTCCTGGCGATCCTGGGCTGGGTCAGCCATCTCGTCTTCTTCTTCACCCGCTGGAAGGGCGGCGGCCACATCCCGACCAGCAATATGTATGAATTTATGACATTCCTCGGCATGGCCATCATGTTCGCCTTTATTGTTGTATACTTAATCTATCGAACTGCGCTTCTGGGGGCGTTCGCAACGCCTCTCGTGGTCATCATCATCGCTTATGCGTCGGTGTTCCCGTCGGAAGTGCAGCCGCTCATTCCCGCGCTGAATTCCATCTGGCTCAAGGTCCACGTGACGACGGCCGCGGCCGGCGAAGCGTTCTTCGCCGTCAGCTTCGCGGCGGCGCTCGTTCAGCTGCTGCGGGTGGTCGACTTCTCCAGCAAAGAGAAATCGGCCGTCAGGCAGCAACGAGGCGTGGAATGGGTGTTGATCTTTATCATCGTCATCATAGGATTCCTGGTATCCGTCTTCGGCTTCCGCGCCGGAGGATACTCGGCCGAATTCAGGCAAGAGAATTTCGAGATCGATCAGCAGGGGCAGGAACTGGACTCCGTGCAATCGGTCAAATACGACCTGCCGCCGATCGTGGCTCCGTATAATAGCGAGACGGTTCATATGACTTCCTTCTTGGGAATGGAGCAGCCGCTGTTCGAAGCTCCGTCGTGGATGAACGGCGTCAACGCGGGGCGCAAGCTCAACACCGTTATCTGGTCGATCATCTCGGGAGCGATTCTGTACGGCATCGCCCGCTTGATCGCGCGGAAGCCGCTGGCAGCCGTGATCCATCCGCATCTGGACGGGATCGATCCGGAGGATCTGGACGAGATCAGCTATCGCGCCATCGCGATCGGCTTCCCGGTCTTCACGCTCGGGGCGCTGATCTTCGCGATGATCTGGGCGCAGATCGCCTGGTCACGCTTCTGGGGCTGGGATCCCAAGGAAGTATGGGCGCTTATCACATGGCTTTTCTATAGCGCGTATCTCCATCTTCGGCTGTCTCGCGGCTGGCAGGGAACGAAATCGGCATGGCTCGCCGTTATCGGCTTCATCGTCGTTTTGTTTACGCTGATTGGGGTTAATCTGGTTATTGCAGGCTTGCATTCGTACGCAGGAGTGTAAATATACGCTAAGGGAGTCGATTCGTTTGAACGAGGCAGGCAATCGCATTCTGGTGGTAGACGACGAAGAGAGAATTCGCCGTCTCCTCCGGATGTATCTAGAGAAGGAAGGGTACGTCATCGAGGAAGCGGAAGACGGGGAAACCGCTCTGCGCAAGGCGCTGCAGACGGACTACGATTTGATCGTCCTCGATCTCATGCTGCCCGGAATCGACGGCATGGAGGTGTGCACTCGCCTCAGACAGAGCAAGGCGACGCCGGTCATCATGCTGACGGCGAAGGGCGAGGAAGTCAACCGCGTGCAAGGCTTCGAGGTCGGAGCGGACGACTACGTCGTGAAGCCGTTCAGCCCTCGCGAGGTCATCTTCCGGATCAAAGCGATCCTAAGAAGATCGTCGGCGACCGCGTTCCTCTCGAAGGAGCTCGCAACGAGCAACAACATCGTTTTCCCGCATCTGGTCATCGAGCATGACGCTCACCGGGTGACGGCGGACGGGCAAGAGGTCAACCTGACCCCGAAGGAATACGAGCTGCTTCACTTCCTGGCGAGCTCGCCGGATAAGGTCTATTCTCGCGAAGAACTGCTTAAGGATGTATGGAACTACGACTTCTTCGGCGATCTTCGTACGGTCGATACGCACGTGAAGCGTCTTCGCGAGAAGCTGAATCGCGTATCGGTCGAGGCGGCTTCGATGATTACGACCGTCTGGGGCGTCGGATACAAGCTAGAGGTGGCGAAGTAATCGATGGCAATCTGGAGAACCGTCGTCGGCAAGATGTGGCTGACGATCATTGCGCTCGTCGCCGTAGTCATCATCGTGATCGGATTGTTCTTGCTCAATTACATCGACCTGACGTTCGTCGATTCCAGCAAAGTCAAACATTTATTCATTTACGCAGGGGCTGTCGGTTTCTTACTGACAACCTTTTTCGCGTTCTTCCTGCTTAAGAAGATAACCCAGCCGCTCAGAGAGATGAAGGAAGCGGCCGTGTTGATCGCCCAAGGCGACTTCACGACGAGGGTTGCGATTCGCTCCTCCGACGAGATCGGGGAGCTGGCGAACACGTTCAATTCCATGTCCTCGGAGATCGACTCGCTCATCCATATCCTGCAGCATGAACGGGACCATTTGAGCAGCGTGCTGAGAAGCATGACGGACGCGGTCATCTCGTTCAACGCAGAAGGCAAAGTGATCCTCACCAACCCGCAAGGCAAGAACCTGCTGAACGATTGGATCACGACCGATTGGAGCGAGGAGGAAGCGTACGGGGAAGGCGAGGTGCCCGTCCCGATTCAGGAGACGTTCCACGAAGTCATTCGCCGCGGACAGGACATGACGAGCAGGGCGTACGTGAAGAACGAGGTGTTCTCCGTCGTCATGACCCCTCTCGTGTCCACGGAGGGGGTTCGAGGCGCCGTCGCCGTTTTCCGCAACGTAACCGAGGAATTCAAGGTCGAGAAGCTTCGCACGGACTTCGTGGCGAATATCTCGCATGAGATCCGAACTCCACTCTCAATGGTTCAAGGCTACAGCGAGGCGCTGCTGGACGAGATCGCCACCTCTCCGGAAGAGAGGAGAGAGCTGGTGCAGGTCATTCACGACGAGTCGCTGCGCATGGGAAGGCTGGTCAAGGACCTGCTCGACCTGGCGCGCATGGAAGCGGGACATCTGGAGCTCAACGCCCAAGTACTCGACGTTCAGCTGCTCATGAACCGCGTCTATCGCAAATTCGCGGTGCTGACCAAGGAGAAGGGCTTAAACCTGATTTACGAAGAAAGCAAGGATAAGCTTATCCTTCAAGAAGCCGACGGCGATCGGCTGGAGCAAGTGCTGACGAATCTGATGGACAACGCGATCCGGCATACGCCTCCGCAAGCCTCGATCCGATTAAACGCGGAGCTCGTCCGCGACAAGCGAGGGAACGAAGTGCGGATTACCGTCTCCGACGAAGGCCAGGGAATACCGGCGGAAGATCTCCCGTATATCTTCGAGAGGTTCTACAAAGCCGATAAGGCCCGCAAGCGGGATTCCAACGGGGGAAGCGGGGGAACGGGGCTGGGGCTTGCCATCGTCAGAAACATAGTCGAAGCCCACGGCGGACGCATCGAAGCGGCGAGCGAGGTAGGCAAAGGAACGACCTTCACCATTCATCTTCCGGTACACGGCAAGGCCTAACATCATAAGATATCGAATGCGGCGGTGAGGCTCTCATCGCCCTCTTCGAGAATGAGGCGGGGATTCGGCATGTTCCATTGGAAACGATTACAGAACGCTCAAGACCGGCTGAAGCAGATGCTCGGTCTGAACGGCGAAGCCATCGTGTCTTTATTCATCCATGGTTGTTTTCAATTCGGCGCCTCGATGTCCGGGCTGTTCCTGAACTTATACTTATGGCGGTTGACCGAGGATTTGTGGATTAACGGCATGTTCAACCTGATCGTCTACGGCGTGACGCCGCTCGCGTTCGCCGTCGGCGGGTACATCGCGAAGCGCAAGGATCGCATGGTCACGTACCGGGTCGGCATCGTCATGATCGCTTGCTTCTACCTTGTCGTCGTCATCGCAAGGGACAGCGTCGTCGATTTTTACATGCTTTACGCGTTCTTTAACGGCTTCGCTCTAGGACTCTATTGGAACGGGTATCTCGTGCTCATGTACGATGTGGTAGATTCGAGAAGCCGGGGCCGCTATCTCGGGATCAACATGGTCGTGTTCAATACGGCGGGCTTGATCGGGCCGGCGCTGGCAGGCTTCCTGATCGGCCGATTCGCGGGGCTGCAGGGCTATATCGTCATGTTCTCCGTCGCTTGCTTGATGTTTATGATCGCGGCTCTATTCAGCATGAGAATCCCGAAGAAAACCTCGCATCACCGAACCTATTATTTGAAATACACCTTATCCGTGTTGAAGAAAGAGCCCGTCTGGCTGAGAGGCTTGTTCGGCTTCCTGCTGCTTGGGGCTTTCCAAGGAATCATGCTGTTCCTGCCGAACATCCTGCTGTATCAAACGGTCGGCAGCGAGCAGTGGGTCGGTCTGCTCACGGTCTTCTTCTCGATGCTTACGATCTCGATGGGACTCTATATATCGCGCCGGAACAATAGGGATTCCGTTCGGGGAAGCCTGGCTCTGAGCAGCTCGCTCGTGACGCTGGCCGCTTGCTTGCTGCTGATCGACATCAGCTGGTGGAGCGTGCTTCTGTTCATGTCGATCTTCTCGTTCTTCAACCCGCTGACGGTCAATACGTTGACGTCTTACAATTACCGCTTAATGGACTTTCTGCCGCTCAAAGGGGAATTTCGGATCGAATCCGTCGTCATCAAGGAGCTGTTCCTGAACGTCGGCCGCGTCCTGTCGATCCTGTTCCTCATCTTGTTCGCGGAGGATCCCGATTCCCCGGCGATGCCAATCGTGCTCGTCATTGCTGCTATGCTGCATATGCTCATTCTTCCGTTAGTCCAGAAGCGCGCAGAGGTGCAATAGAGACTATGATCGAGATAAAGAGAGCCGATTCAACGCATGTGCAAGGGATCGCCGAAGTGTGCGCGCAAGCGAATCGGGCAACCTACGGCGAGATCTACGCGAAGGAATATTTAGAAGAAATTATCGCCAAGTATTATACCCCCGAGAGAATCGCAGAGGAAGTCGGAAGTCCGACGAGAGCTTGGGGAGGATATTGGGTCGCCGTGGAAAAGGACCGAGTGATCGGAGCGGGCGGCGGCGGAATGATCGGGGATGCCGAATCCGAGATTTTTGCCCTGTACGTGAGCCCCGATAGACGCAACGAAGGGATCGGAAGTCTTCTGATCGAAGCGATAACGGCTCAGCAGAAGGAATTCGGAGCGGCCGCGCAATGGATTTCCGTGCAGAAAGGCAACCATAAAGGAATCCCTTTCTACGAAGCGCGAGGGTTTGAATTGCAAGGCGAGGAAGAGGAGGAGCATGGATATCTCTCGCTTAGGTACAAGAGAGTGATTTAATACGCGTCAATAGGCTTAAAACGAGGTAAAGAATCTACGGAGGATAAGCGAAAGGACAAGCGGCTAGGGATAAGCGAAGAATGGAAGCATGTATGATTTGCCGGCAGACTGTAGAAAATCATGGAGAAATCAAGCGGACTTCAACGTCGGTTGCGATGGAGGGACATAACGGGGACATGAGAACGAATCACGAGTCACTTGCGCCGTTCAGGAAGGCAGCGATCGTAACCGGAGCCAGCAGCGGAATCGGCAAAGGCATTGCCAACGTCCTTGCCAGAGAAGGCTACGATATCTCCACCGTATATCGTTCCAACGACGAAGGGATTCGCGACTTGGAGAAAACGGTGATCGGCAAATACGGAAGAAAGCTGCACGCGGTCAAGGCAGACTTGGCCGACCCCGCCGCCGCGGAGAGCTATGCGGCCGACGCGATTGCGGAGCTCGGAAGAGTGGACCTGCTTGTGAATAACGCCGGCGCCGGTTACGCGTCGAAGCTGATCGACATGAAATCGGAAGACATGCTCAACTTCATTAACGTGGACTTCGTTGCACCGATCCTTTTGATGAAGGCCGTCGGCCGTCACATGATCGAACTCGGGATCAAAGGGAGCCTGATTAATATTACTTCGACGCGGGCGCAGCGGGCCTATCCGCACGATTCGCTGTACGGCGGCATGAAGGCCGCGCTGGAGAGGGCCGGCGAATCGATCGCGATTGAGCTGGCCATGCACGGTATAAGGGTGAATCAAGTGGCGCCGGGAGCGACGGAAGTGGAGAAAGGTAGCGAGGACTTCTATGAGAAGCTGGGGAGAAAAATTCCGCTGCGCCGAGTCGGACAGCCGGAAGATATCGGCGAAGCGGTGCTGTGGCTAGCCTCGTCCGCCGCCTCTTATATAACGGGTACGACGTTGAAGGTAGACGGAGGTTTAATTCTTCCGGGCATGCCGGAGCAAAAAGATGAAACGACGAAGTACTACGACTGGCGTCCCGTCGAATAATCGGTTCGTTTGGAGTATGGCGTTAGCCGAAGAGAGGGCCGTCCCCTAAGTCATCGAGTTGACTTAGGGGACGGCCCCTGTTCTTTTAACGGCGGAACCCGCCATACTTTTGCTCTTTCTTATTCAGCGCGTTTATTCGGAATAAAGAGGCTAGGGATGCTGTGAAATAATATTTCAAAAATGTATTTACATCGTGAAATAAAATTGTATAATGAAAAAAGTAAACTAAGCTGTCATGCAACAGGACTTACAACTAGACATCAAAACGAAAAGAAAGGGGGGGAGTTCTTTTGCTGAAAGGCGGTCTCATTAGCCTTAAGACGGCCATATCCAGCTTGAAGCCGACGGAACAGAAAGCGGCTCAATACATCGTCGAGCATCCGGAGGAAGTGGTTAACTCTTCGGTACAAAAGGTTGCGGCTTTGGCCGATGTGAGCGAAGCTACCATTATTCGGCTTTGCCGATCCCTCAATTACAAAGGCTTCCAGGAATTGAAGCTGAGGATCGCGGCGGACTTGTCGGATCATTCGGAGATGGAGGATTCTTATCAGGAAATCCAGATCGAAGGTCCGATTGCCGACCTTGTCGCCTCGATCTCCCACAACAACATGAGGTCGATTCAGGATACCTTGTCGGTCTTGTCGAACGAGGAGCTCGAGAAGGCGATCGACGTCATGAGCCGAGCGAAGAAGATCGCGATCTTCGGGGTAGGCGCTTCGGCCGTCATCGCAATGGACCTCAAGCAGAAGTTAACTCGCATTAATTATTGGTGCGAGACGGGACTCGGATTGGACGAGCAGACGACTCTCGCGGCCAATATGGACGAGAGGGACGTCGCGTTCGGTATCTCGTACTCCGGGCAAACGACCGATGTCATCGACTCGCTCGCCCTTGCGAGAGAGAACGGCGCAGCGACGATATCGCTTACCCGGCTCGGAAGCAATCCCGTTGCGGCGGCGGCGGACATCAATCTGTTTACGAGTTCCTTGGAGAACAGCATTCGCAGCGGGGCCATGGCATCGAGAATCGCTCAACTTAACGTAATCGACATTTTATATGTCGGCATTGCCAGGAAGAACCACGAACGTCACGTCCGTTTTCTGGAGAAGACGCGCAAGGCGGTACGGAACAAAAGCTAGCTTATTATCGGCAACTGCCCATCTATCGAATAGGACAACAGATTACGGGAGGGTCTTATGGTGAACAAAAAGTGGTTGGTTGGAGCAAGCCTTCTGGCATTGGCAAGCGTCGCGGCGGCGTGCGGGGGCAATAACGAGTCGAATACGTCTTCTCCATCGCCTTCGAGCAGCGCATCCGGCAGCGCGGAGGTATCCGTCGGCGCCGGCGACGAGCCCGCGAAGCTGACGATGTACAGCTGGCGTCCCGAGGATGCGGACGGTTACGCGGCTCTCATCGAGGAATTCAACAAGGAGCATCCGAATATCGAGGTTGAATTCAAGCCGTTCAAATCGACGGAATACAATACGATCCTGAACAATGCTTTGAATTCGGGAACGGGAGTCGACATCCTGCAGCTCCGTCCTTACGACGTCGCGGCGGCGCTGGCGGATTCGAACTTCCTGACGGCGATCGACGGCCTGGAGGGCTTGGATCAAATTCCGGATACTTACCTGGACGCCGCCAGAGGCAGCGACGGGAACGTGTACGGCGTTCCGTTCATGCTGAACAACGCGGTCATCTTCTATAACAAGGAGATGTTCGAGGAGAACGGCCTGAGCGTGCCTGAGACGTACGAAGAGTTCCTCGCCGTATGCGAAGCGCTGAAGAGCAAAGGGATTACCCCGATCGCTCAGTCGGGCAAGGCGGGCTACCTTCTGTCCATGACGCATGCGGTCATCGGAGTGGACGCGTACGGCGGCAACGACTTCGCGAGCGAAGTGCTGACGGGAAAGACGAACTTCAACGACGCGAGGTTCGTCGAATCGATCCAACGCATGAAGGACCTGACCGCGTATTTCCCTAAGGACTTCATCGCCATGGAAGACAAAGACGCTCAAACGCTGTTCTATAACCACGATGCGGCCATGTACATCAACGGCAGCCACCGCCTCGAGACGTTCCAGGCGAACGATCTGGACTTTACCGTGGACTTCTTCACCGGGTTCGCCAAGAACAAAGGAGAGACGCCGAATATCGTGACGTGGGTCGACGGCTCTTATGCGGTCGCCAAGAGCTCCAAGCATCAGGAGCAAGCGCTGACCTTCCTGAAGTTCGTTGCTTCCAAGTCGTTCGGTCAAGCGTTCAGCGAGAAGCTGACTCGCGTCAGCCCGATTGCGGGTGTCGAGCCTGCGGATCCGCTGCTGCAACGCATGGCGAAAAGCAACGTCGATCAGTCGACTCCTTACCTGATTCTCACCAACTTCAATATGGGAGTGCCGACATCGAAGACGACGTTCGAGGACTCCCTTCAAGGAATGTACTTCGACAAGCTGACTCCGGAAGAAGTCGCTTCCGAATTCCAGAAATCGGTCGACAAGTGGTTCAAACCGAAATCCTAATCCTTTCGCATCGTACAGAAATCGGTCAAGGGAGCTGACAGGAATGCATGCATTCGATGCACTTGTCGAAGCCTGGGTCCGGGAAAGGTACATCCCGGGAGCGGTGCTCGATATTCGAATCGGAGACCGCTTCCGGTTCTCTAAAGCTTATGGTTCTTATCACGACAATTCGAGTTCGCGCCAGGTTCGACTGCAAACCCGGTTCGATCTCGCGTCGCTGACTAAGGTAGTCGCCACTCTGCCTGCGGTTTTGTCTCTTGCGAAGGAAGGACGCCTGACCTTGGACGATCCGGTACGGGAGCATCTGCCTGAGTTCATCCACGGAGAAGTCACGATCCGGCACCTGCTGCAGCACACGTCGGGACTTCCGGCGGACATGTCTCAACCTCCGCGAATTCGGAGAGCCGAGGTCGTTCTCGACTCGATCTATCAGTCTCCTCTGGAGAGCCCACCCGGCTTTCGGGCCGCATACAGCGATCTGGGAATGATCCTGCTGGGGCTGTTGATCGAACGTGTCGCGGAAGAACCGCTTAATCGGGCGGCGGCGAAGAGAGTATTCGGGCCGATAGGCATGAGCCGGACCGGTTTCGCCGCCGACTTGCCCGATCTCAAGGATCGGGCGGCTTCGACGGAGAACGTCAACGGCAGGTACATCGTCGGCGAGGTGCATGACGAGAAAACGTATGCCCTCGGCGGCGTGTCGGGAAGCGCGGGTTTATTCTCCGTTGCGTCGGATCTGACGCGTTACGCGGAACAGTGGATGAATCCGGAACGATCCCCCGTCTTATCGCAAGAACTTGTCTCCGAGTGCTTCGAACAGCCTTGCGAAGGAAGAGCGCTGGGTTGGGAAATACGGCATCGAGACCAAATTCCGCTCGGCTGCGGTTCGACTTGGCTGGAAGGAAGCTTCGGGCATACGGGATTTACGGGAACGAGCCTATGGATCGAACCGCAGACGGAGCTAAGCGTCGTATGGCTGACCAATGCCGTCCATTATGGCAGGCACACGCCGATTCGGTCGCTTCGCCGAACGCTGCACGATCAGATCCGTCGGGATCTGATCCAATGAATCGCACATAAGGAGGCGAAGCCGATGAAAAAAACCTATTCCAAACACATGATTCATTTGTTTTTGCTTCCAGCGCTTGTTTTCTACGTCGGATTCATGATCTATCCGATCGCATCCGCTTTATTGAACAGCTTCTTCGAGTGGAATGGATTTCTACGCGGGGATTTCGTATGGTTCAAAAACTTTATTCGCTTGTTTACGGAATCGCCGTTCCAGGAGACCTTCTTTAATGCTTTAGAGCATAACGTCGTTTTCTTTATCGTTCTGATTCCGGCTAAGCTGATGGTCGCTTACGCGCTGGCGCTTGTGCTGCACGGCAAATTGAAGGGCAAGGAATTTTACAAGACGGTGTTTTTTCTCCCCAAGCTTCTGTCCGTCATCGTGGTCGGGTATCTATTCAGCTTGATTCTGAATCCCAGCTACGGTGCCCTCAACACCGCTCTGGATGCCGTCGGTCTCGATTCCTGGACTCGGCCCTGGCTCGGTTCGCCGGCAACGGCTCTGCTGTCCATTATCTTCATCGACAGCTGGTACGAATTCGGCTTTGCCGTTTTGATTTTCCTGGTTGGCCTTCAGTCCATCTCGAGCGAGATTTACGAAGCGGCCAAAATCGATAGAGCTACCGGACTTACGCTGCTATTCCGGATTACGATTCCTCTCTCGATGCCTTCTATCATGATCATGACGATTCTGACTTTCATCTCCGCCTTTGAATCTTTCGAGCTGGTTTATGCCATGGAGGGAACCTCCGGCGGTCCTTATTATTCGACGGACGTTCTGGCTTTGTTCTTCTACCGGCTCATGTTCGGCTCGGCCGGCGGAGGAGAATCCATTGGCTTGGGCTCCGCATTGGCCGTCGTGCTGCTGTTCCTGATTTCGGGCGCGACCGCGATCTCCATGGGCTTCTTCAAGCGTAAAGAGGTGGATTATTGATGAAGTCATTTTTTAAATACGCGTTTGTCAGCTTGTTCGCTTTCCTTTCTCTGTATCCGATTTTCCTAATGATCATGTCTTCCTTCAAAACCAAGAAAGAGATTACGACCTCGCCGCTCGGGCTTCCTCACCGATTCTCGTTCGATAATTTCGTCGAGGTTTGGAATAAAGTGAACTTTGCCAAGTTCCTGGGCAACAGCGTCTGGGTAAGCGTCATCTCCGTCTTGATCATCCTGTTCATCTCTTCGATGGCGGCGTTTTATCTGGCCCGGTTTAACTACCGCTGGAACGGCATCGTCCTGTTCTTCTTCATGCTGGGGCTGATGCTTCCGATGAAGCTGGCGATATCGCCGCTCTATATGCAGCTGTTGAAGCTGAACCTGCTCGACAAGCTGTCCGGCCTTATTATCGTTTACGTTGCGGGACATATCTCGTTCGCGGTGTTTCTCTTCTTCGGGTTCTTCAAGACGCTGCCGAAGGATCTGGATCAGAGCGCCCGAATTGACGGCTGCAATAACTTTCAAGTCTATTACAAGATTATCCTGCCGCTTATGCGTCCGGCCATGGCCACTGTCGCGATCACGGATCTCATCAAAGTATGGAACGATTTCTTCTATCCGCTTATCTTCATCAAGACGACGGAGAAGGGAACGATCCCGCTCGGCATGCTTAGCCTCTTCGGCGAATTCGACACGCAATGGAACTTGCTGTTCAGCGGGTTAACGCTGTCCTCCTTGCCGATGATCATCGCCTTCCTGTTCGCGTCCAGGCAGTTTATCGAAGGACTGACCGCCGGGGCGGTGAAGTCATGAAGCGATGGATTACGTTCGACCTGGACGGCACTCTCATGCAGAATCCGTTCTCAGGATGGATCTTCCCCGAGCTGGAGGAGATCGTGTCGGCCGAATTGAAATCGAGCCATGCCTTCAAGCGGCAACTGATGGACGAACACGAGCGTTTGTTGTCCGAGGAGCAAATCGTCGCAGCTTACGATTGGGACGAGATTTGCGGCAGGTTGATAAGAGAATTAGGGATTAACCGCACGGTCGATATTCTCGAGATGGTGAACCGTCATTCTGTCGCGCCCAAAATATTCCTGCTAGACGATACGGTGCTGCCGACGCTTGAACGCTTAAAAAAGAACGGTTATTCATTAGCGGCGGTAACCAACGGATTCTACAAATATCAATATCCGGTCATGAAGAAGCTCGGCTTGACGGATTGGCTGGACGAGATCGTGACTCCGGACCGGGTCGGCTGCTCGAAGCCCGACGTTCGAATGGCCGACGGGCTGCTGCGGGACGGCAAAATCGCGGCGCACGTGGGAGACCGGCTTGATCACGATATGATTTTTGCAAGAGGATTAGAGGTCCCGGGCGTGCTTATTCATCGGGGATTGCCGCCGTCGATGATGTCTTTGTCTCCTAAGGAGCGAGCGTGCTGTCCCGAGCTTGAGCCGGTTCTGCACGAGCTGGCCGCGAACGAGAAGCAGCGGGAAGTCTTCGCATCGTTGACGGAGAAGTTCCGTCCGGCTTATGTTATCGGCGAACTGCAAGAGCTTCTGGAGTGCTTGGATTCGTCCGAAGATACCCCGTAAAGCACCGAGAGGAGGCCGAGAAATGACGCATAAACGGGATAAGAGACTCCTCGCCGTTGACGGAGGCGGAACGAAGACCTTGCTGTGGGTAGGAGACGGGGAAGGCCGGATTCTAGCTAAAATACAAGGCGAATCGACGAATCTGAAATCAAGGCCGTGGAGCGACGTTGCCGGGGAGCTGGCCCGATTGGTGCTCGAAGGCTTAGAAAGCTCGGGTTCTACCGCGGAGCAGGTCGACGCCGCCGTCCTCGGACTGGCGGGAAGCGACAGGCTTGAGGATAAGTCCCGCGTCGTCGCCCATATGTCCTCCATGCTCCCTGAGTCGGTCATATCCGTGCATAACGATGCCATAACGGCGCTTGCGGCCGGAACGTTCGGGGAGCAAGGAATGGTATTGATATCGGGAACGGGTTCGATCTGCTGCGGCTTCGATCCGGCCGCCGGCACCTATGTAAGAGCGGGCGGCTGGGGATACGTATTCGGAGACGAAGGCAGCGGCTTCGCTCTGGGAGCCGCCGCCCTTAGAGCCGTCGTGAGAGCGTTCGACGGCAGAGCGGCGGGCACGAGCCTGACGGATAAAGTATTGGCGAAGCTTGAGCTGAGCAAACCCGAGCAGCTCGTTACCGCCATTTACGAAGCGCCGTACATGCGGGCAAAGGTCGCTTCGCTGGCACCGGCCGTATTCGAAGCCGCCCGCGAAGGAGACGGTCAAGGACGAGCGATCGTCAAGGAGGCCGTCCGGGAGTTGGCGGAGCTTGTCGCGGCAGCTTACGCAAGGTTCAGCCCCGAACGTCGCCGAATGCCGCTCGTGCTGAGCGGCGGCGTGTTCAGCGATGCGCTGTTCCTTAAGGAATTCTCGAATCGTTCCGACATTCAGTCGCTTCCGCTGGACATCCGGGTACTGAACGTTCCTCCCGTAACGGGGAGTTATTACATGGCGGTCAGGCAAGCCGGCTTACGCCTGACGTCGGATATGATTCGCCGGATACAATTACAATGCAAGACAGAAGGGGAATGCAACCATGATACGTTCAGCTGACGAGATGCCGACAACTGAGCAGGCCAACGAGCGCTCCAAGCAATTGGACCGGTTGACCGTCCGGGAGATTGTCGAGCTGATGAATGAAGAAGACCGAACGGTCGCGGATTCCGTGCATCGGGCTCTGCCCAGCATCGCGGCCGCTATCGAAGCGATATCCGCTGTCGTTGAGCGAGGAGGGCGGCTGTTCTATATCGGAGCCGGAACGAGCGGACGTCTGGGCATTCTGGACGCCTCCGAATGTCCTCCGACCTTCGGCGTCGATCCGGAGATGGTCGTCGGTTTGATCGCCGGCGGCGAAGGAGCCATCACTCGGGCCATCGAGAATGCGGAGGACGATACCGAGGCGGGAATCGCGGATATCGGGAAGCTCGTTACGTCCCGTGACGCCGTCGTCGGAATCGCCGCCAGCGGACGAACGCCATATGTAATGGGCGCTCTGAGAGAAGCTGCTCGAATCGGAGCTTTAACGGCAAGCCTAAGCTGCAACGCGGACTCGCCGATCAGCGAGGAGGCGGACTATCCGATCGAGGTGCCGGTCGGAGCCGAGATCGTTACCGGATCGACGAGGTTGAAGGCGGGCACGGCGACGAAGATGGTCTTGAACATGATCACGACCGCGACGATGATCCGCCTTGGCAAGGTGTACGGCAACTTGATGGTCAACGTTCAGGCTACGAACGACAAGTTGAGAGAACGTGTCGTCCGAATCGTTGCGAAAGGCGCCGACTGCGACGAACAGACGGCCAGCAAGTACGTCCTCGAGGCTGGCGGAGACGCAAGGGTCGCCATTCTAATGATCAAATTCGGAGTAACCGCTACTAGAGCCATCGAAGCCTTGCGATTGTCGAACGGGCACTTCGGCAAGGCCATCAACCAGTTGAGCCGGTAAACGGCAAGGGAGGGCGATCGGCCATGTTCGCCGCATCGGGAAGCGTCTGGGAGATCTCTCAAGCGGAGCTGGCGGTCCGAATGGTGCTTGCCGCGGCGCTTGGCGGAGCCATCGGCATCGAGAGAGAGTGGAACAATCATGCTGCCGGCTTCCGTACGCATATTCTGGTATGCTTGGGTGCTGCCACGATCATGCTGATGTCCATTTACGGCTTCTCGCAATTCGTGAACGAGCCGAACGTGCAGGTCGACCCGGCGCGTCTGGCCGCTCAGGTCATCAGCGGGATCGGATTTCTCGGAGCGGGCGCCATTCTCCGGAACGGGAGCGGCATCAAAGGGCTGACGACGGCAGCCTCCATCTGGACCGTTGCCGCGATCGGATTATGCGTAGGCGCCGGTTTTCTAACCGCGGCGTTCCTCTGCACGTTCCTTGTCCTGGTCAGCCTGTACGTTCTGAACAAGTGGGAGAAGCAGCTTCTGAGGCATCGCAGAACGCATAAATTGGAAGTTACGTTCTCGAACGACCCCGAAATCGTTGGGCGGATCGCCGAGGTGTTTATTCGCAGGCAGATGGACATCTCGCAGCTTCGAATCCATCCGGACGAGTCCGAGGAAGGGGCTATGAAGCTGGAGTTCAAAGTCAAAAGAATCCGCTTCGAGAAGCTGTTGGAGGCGGTGGGGGAGGTCGGCCGGCTCGAAGGCATCAAGGCTGTCGAGACGGACGGACTGGATTCGCCTCTCGCGGCTTGACACGACTAACTGCTAGCCAAGGTACGGCGGGAGGGCAAGAGAAAAGGCGGCTTTCGGGATACGTTCCCGGAAGCCGCCATTCTCGTTACCGATTTTGCATGCCCCTCGTGCTTCGCATCGAGCAGGGGCATTTTTAACGCGTAAATAGCGATTGGTACTAATAAAGCGGAGCTGGGAAGTACCCCTAGCTCCGCTTTCGATTTTATGTTAGAACAATTGAATTTCCTTCGCGCTTACCAGGTCCGCCAAGCCGGCGACTTGAGAGATGACGTCCTTCGGAACGGCCTTGTCGACGCCCAGGACCATGATCGCGGCGCCGCCTACGAGCTTACGGCCCACTTGCATCGTCGCGATGTTGACGTCGTTGCTGCCGAGCAGCGTGCCGACGCGTCCGATGATGCCCGGCTTGTCGTTGTGCGAGATAAGGAGCAAGTGGCCTTCCGGAGCCACGTCGACCGGATATTGGTCGATCTGGGTGATGCGTGGCCCGAAGCCGTTCAGCAGGGCTCCCGCGACGGTACGCTCTTCCTTGCCCGTGCGCAGCGTCACGGATAGAAGGTTCGTAAAGCCCTTGCTGGCTTGGGACTTGTTGGTGACGATGTTGACGCCGCGGGTCTTCGCCAGATGCATCGCGTTAACGGCGTTGACTTGGTCGGAGCCGAGGTGGTGAGCCAGCACGCCTTGCACCACGTAACGCGTAAGCGGCTGCGTATCCACGTCCGCGAGCTCGCCGGAGTACGAAACGACGATCTCCTTGACCGGGCCGTCCGCAGCTTGGGCGGCGAAGCTTCCGAGCTTAGCGCCGATCGAGAAGTAAGGCTCGAGCTTGGCCAGCACGTCGCCCGGTACCGGAGGCATGTTGACCGCGTTCTTATACGGTTCGCCGCGCAGAATGTGCAGCAATTGCTCCGAGACGTCGATCGCGACGTTCTCTTGGGCTTCGACGGTGGAAGCGCCAAGGTGAGGCGTTACGATGATCTTCGGATGCGAAAGGAACGGGTGCTCCTTCGTCGGAGGTTCTTCCTCGAAGACGTCGAACGCGGCTCCGGCTACGATGCCGGCGTCGATCGCTTCCACGAGAGCTTGTTCGTCGATGATGCCGCCGCGGGCGCAGTTGACGATGCGAACGCCCTTCTTGATTCGCGAGAATTGCTCTTTGCCGATCATGTGGCGGGTTTCCGGAGTCAGCGGGGTATGAACCGTAATAAAGTCGGCTTCGCGAATGACGTCTTCTACGGAAGCGAGCTTCACGCCCAGCTTCTCGGCTCTCTCTTCGGTAAGGAACGGATCGTAGCCGAGCACGCTCATGCCGAACGCTTTCGCCCTAGCGGCCACTTCGCTGCCGATGCGGCCCATGCCGAGCACGCCCAGAACCTTGTTGCGAAGCTCGACGCCGACGAACGATTTGCGGTCCCATTCGCCGCCGACCGTCTTCAGATAGGCTTGAGGGATGTGGCGGGCAAGCGCCATCATCATGGCGAAAGTATGCTCGCATGTCGTGATCGTGTTGCCGTCCGGCGCGTTGATGACGACGATCCCGCGCTTCGTGGCGGCTTCCAGGTCGATGTTGTCGACGCCGACGCCCGCGCGTCCGATTACTTTCAATTGCTTGCCTGCAGTCATAATACGTTCGGTCACTCGTGTCTGGCTGCGAACAAGAAGCGCGTCGTACTCCCCGATGATTTGAACGAGCTCGTCTTCGGTAAGTCCGGTCTTCTTGTCGATGGAGATGTCGGACGCCTCGACGAGAAGCGAAATGCCCAGATCGCTGATCGGGTCCGATACCAACACTTTAAACATTTGTAAGCCCCCTAAGCTAATAAATGTAGAAATCACTCCGGGCGTAGTCGTCGCATCCAAGCGATAGAACGATACGCCGAGAGTGATGCCGTGAACGTTTGAAATATTCTGCATTTAGCAAATGTGCCCGAAAGAAGCCTGTTTCTCTTTCCATAACGTTACTCATTTTATAGCAATAAGACAGACAAAAGCAATGGCTAAAATAGCACATTGCTTTTGTCGTCTATGTCCATTTACTTGTCGGGAGAGAAGAAGGGGAGCTGAGGCAGCATCTGGCTCCCGTAGAACCGGCTCTTGAGCTGCAGGAAATCCCCGTCGCGGACGGCGTCCGTCCGGGTAAGGATATCGGCGACGGAGCCCATCGTCTTGAGCTTCATCGTCTCGGCTTGCCCGGAGGCGAGGAAGCTGTCGATCCGGGCGGTCAGATCCTGAGGGAGGAAGCTCTCCGACAACGCCTGCTCCTGCAAATACTTCGCGGACAGGAGATTCTTGGAGATAAGAGGGAGAGTCTTCCACTTGGACAGCTCTACCAGCGTCTCGTACTCCGCATCGTACGGAACCGTCATATCCACGATCGCGGCCCATTTGGCCATGGCGTTATAATATTCGGTTTGTCCCTCGAGAGCCATGTTGACCGCCTCCTTATAGAAGGCGTCCTTCCTAATCTGGCCGAGGAGGATGGAGCCCGTTCCTTCGTTCGCGCTGGCGGCGAAAGACGAGAGGCTGTTCGTATAAAGCTTCAGGCTCTTCAGGTAACTGTCCTGGGCCTCCTGAAGCAGAGGGGAAACGGGAGGTATGTATGCGATCTTCGCCGATTCGTATTGAGCGTTGGCGAGCTTTACCAGCTCTTTAATAGAGGAGGATCTGTCCGCGGATTCGACCGACAGCCACTTCTGCTCGGCGCTTTGCCATTCGCTCATGAATTCCCGATAAGGCAAAAATACGGTATGATAGAAGGAAACCAAATCTTGAAGCGAATAAGCGTTCGGGGAAGTTTCCGCGCCGGCCGTTGCCGGTTTCTCCTCCTGCGCTTGAGCCGATTCCGCCCGTTCGGTGCCGACTTTAACGCCGTAGAAGAAAGCTCCTACCGCTACGACGAGCATAAAAAGAAATCCTAATACGAATAAAATATCGGTGCGAGCTAGGCGTTTGTCCATCGGTAACTCCTCTTAACTGTCATTTAGTAGGTTTAGGCTGGGATTGAACAGGCAGTGCAAACAACAAATCACGGAACGAACTGAGGGAACATGAAAAAATTCAACATCCGCAACGTCAAGGTTCGCAAGGTCGATATCGGACAGCTTGACGATCGTCTCTTGCTGATCAATTTGTATTTGACGCAACTGATTACTTTCATTATCGGCTTCTTATGGGTGATTTTTCAGGGCAGAAGCGTCATAAATTTGTTTCGCTTTAACGATTCCCTCGATTTTCTTTATTGGGGCGCCGGTTTGGCGGCGCTGATCGTCTTGTTTGAAATCGCCGTCTCCAGATGGGTGCCCGAGCAAGCGATGGATGACGGCGGCGTGAACGAGAAAATGTTCAAAAAGCGGCCGATCTGGCACATCGTCGTCATCTGCCTGATCGTCAGCATCTGCGAGGAGCTTCTGTTCCGCGGAGCGATCCAATACGCTGTCGGCGCTTATTGGACAAGCATTCTCTTCGCCGCCATCCACGTCCGCTACTTGAAGCACTGGATCCCCACGGGAATGGTGTTCGGCATCAGCTACTCGCTCGGATGGATTCAAGAGCATACGGGTACGATATGGGCTCCGATCGCGGCCCACTTCGCGTTCGATCTCATCATGGGACTGATCATCCGCTTCCGGAAGGAGGCCGAACGATGAGCCCGAACGATCGTACGAACGCTTGGGAGCGTTACGTCGCGGCGAAGCAGCGAGCATTCGCGGAAGAAGAATCCGCCGCGGCCGAGGAGCCTCGGACTCTCGAGGAGCTGGAAGAAGCCATCGCCAAAGCGGCGGAGTTCTCCGGCATTCCGGAGACGGGAATGCCGCCTCGTTCGACGGTTCACCCGTCGAGCAGCGGCTCCTGGAGCCGGTGGTTCTACCGCGCGCTGGTGGCGATATTCTTCTGCCTGGTGGCCGGCCTCATCTGGTGGGGCAATCAGAACCATGGCGGAACCCCGGGCAATTCCTGATCCGGCGGAGATCAGGGCTGCGCCGCAACGTCGATCAAAGCCGGGTCGACGAAGGAGTATCCCTTGTCCTCCAAAGCCGACAGTATGCTGTCCAGAGCTTCTGCCGTCCAAGGAAGCTCGTGCATCAGGATATTGCTTCCGGAATGCAGCTGGTCGGTTATGTTCGTAAGGATCGCCGCCGTTTTATCCTTGATTTTGTCTCCCGTCATCTCCCAATCCAGCGAGCCGTTCGACCAGGTCATGTAGAGGAGGCCGTATTCCGCCGCGATCCGATGGGCATCCTCGTTGCCGGAACCGTGGGGCGGACGGAAAAAGACGGGAGAGGATCCGGTAATCTCCTTCACCAAATCTTGAACGTCTCCGATCTGCTTCCGGATCGTATCGGCCGATTCCTTGCCCAATTGAATGTGATCCCAGGAATGATTGCCGATGGTCTGGCCGCGATTCGCGATCTCTTCCAGCAACTCGGGATGCTCTTTGACCCGATAGCCGTTCACGAAGAAGATGGCTTTCGCCCGATGCTTATCTAGCGTATCCAGTATAGGATCCAGCGTTTCCGATTTTTTGGGACCGTCGTCGAAGGTGAGAAGGACGACCTTGCGGTCCGTTTTCTCCTTGTCGATAGGGACGATGTCGTAGTTCTTGTTCATCCGGTATAAGGGAGCGAGCTTCTCCGGGGTTTCGGACGCTTCGGCCGCCTCCGACGGAGCTTCTTGCGAAGGTGCCGGCGAGACGGAAGGGGACGGGCTCGGGGAGCCGGAAGCCGCGATCGTCGGAGAGGCGTTCGCCGGCGGAACGGCAGGTTCGGGAGAATCGGACTGGCCGCAAGCGGTCAAGGACATAAGCAGAATCGGGATCGTGGCAGCGGCGGTTAGGCGGCGCATGTAGCATCTTGCTCCTTATGTATAGGTATTGGGCTAATCTATGCTGATCATAGCATAACCGCATCGCCGTCACACTGGTACGTCTTCCTTAATTTGTTGGGGGATGACCGGAGCGTTAAGGGCCAAACTACTGCTTGAAGGCAATATGGATTTTGAATCTTTGCCACGAGCAGGAGGCGTAAGGATGAAGACGACGACATTCTTGATGGGCGCGCTGGCGGGAGCGGCCGTCGTAATGATTGCCAGGCGCAATCGGATGGTTAGCGCCGCGGCGGGCATGGTCGGAGAGCGGATGAAGAGCAGATGGAACGGAATGAAGGAAGATACGATCGGCCGCATCGTCGGAGGAAGATTCGGAAGCAGCGACAAGATCGGCCATCGCGAATCGTCCGGTTACTCGAGCCGATCCCCGGATCGGAAGCATTCGTCCGATAACGGCGCGGGCTTGTCCCAAGTCGCCCATCTGGCCGCTCAAGATTCGGGCGTTAAAGAGAGCATCAACGAAATTCTCGAACAGAGCGGCGAGCACCGGATCTAACTCCCCCACTTATGGGGGAGCCCCCGGGTAACCACAAAAATCGGCATCCATTCCTTCCCAAATAGGAAGACGGGTGCCGATTTTTTCATTTCGTTGGTTTTCCCTAGTGCATTTCATATGGAGAAGTGATAAAATGCTTTAAAAGCAAAAAACACTCACACATTATATGCCACGTCATACGCTGATATCACCCATCGTGTGCAGAAGGGAGGATCCTGTCATGAGGATGGAGCGGCTTAGCCAAGACAAGATTAGGATTTTCCTTACCTTTGACGATTTGACAGAGCGCGGAATTCAAAAAGAAGATATGTGGCGGGAAATTCCGAAGGTTCACGAGCTGTTTAGCGAGATGATGGATCAAGCATACAGCGAATTGGGGTTCGACGCTTCGGGACCGCTTGCGGTCGAAGTCTTCGCCATGCCCGCTCAAGGCATGGTTGTCATCGTCACTAGAGGCAAGATCGATAAAGACGCGGATTCGTCCTCGGATGACGAGCTGGACGAAGAAGTGTACGAAATGGAAGTAACGCTCGAACAGAGCGAAGCCATCATATATCGTTTTCGCGACATTGAAGACGCCATCGGCGCGGCTAAGATGCTGAACAATCGCTTGACGGATGAGGGCCGAATGTACCGGTACCAGAACCAGTGGATTCTATGCTTCGATCCGGCCAGCCTCGAGAGCAGCGGCTATCATGCGCTGATCGCCGTGCTGGCGGAATACGGGGAAGCCACTTCGGTCACTCCTGCCGTTCTTGAGGAGTACGGCAAGCTGATCATCGCATCCAACGCGGTTAAAGTGCTCGCGGAGAGCTTTAGTTGAGCAACATAGGATCGTACGACGCGAACAGATCGCCCAGCGCGCGCAAGCCGCTGCCGCGATTTGTTCGTTTTTTGTTCACTATCGATTGCAGGAACTTGGTTCCATGGGGGTGTCGGGAACGCCAAGCCGTTGTATAATGGATTATGAGAAAGGGGGGAGGGCGCAGGGTGCTACTCTTTTCAGTGCTCGCGGCGGCCATCGCTCCTGGGATCGCCTTGCTTGCTTACTTTTATTGGAAGGACCGCTACGACGCCGAGCCCTTGCACGTCGTCATCAAGCTGTTCCTGGCCGGCGTGCTGATCGTATTGCCCGTCATGATCATACAACGAGGGCTGCTGCTGTGGATCGGAGACGAATCGCCGGTAGCTTTCTCGTTTATCACTTCGGCGGGGGTAGAAGAATTCGTCAAGTGGTTCGTGCTGTACCACATCATATACAACCATACGGAATTCGACGAGCCTTATGACGGCATCGTGTACGCGACGGCGGTGTCGCTGGGCTTCGCGACCGTCGAGAACGTCCTGTACGCCTTTACGGAGCCGGTAACCTTCGGAATGCTGCTGGCGAGGGCGCTGCTCCCCGTATCCGGGCATGCTTTGTTCGGCGTCTTCATGGGATATTCCCTTGGCAAGGCGAAATTTTCCGCCGGACGAGCGGTGAAGCTTCATCTCGCGCTTGCCTTGCTGACGCCGCTTTTCGCGCACGGATTGTACGATTACCTCATGCAAACCATCCCATCGGAATGGCTTTGGGTGATGGTTCCGTTTATGTTCCTGCTCTGGCTGCGAGGCATCCGGAGCGTCAATCACGCGAATGCGAGATCGCCCTTCCGCTGGGTCAAACGGGAAGAAGAGATTAAATTTTGACCGACGTGCCTATACTTCCAAGTAAGCAGGCTCGCCTTGGCGGCGAAGCGGATTACGGTTGGAGGGAAAAGGATGTCGTCGTTGAGGGTCAAAGTGACGATACGCTGCAATTGGTGCGGAGAGAAGTTCGTCCTTAGAGGGCGAAGGGATCGCGGCCGCATCGATACGGGGTTTAAGATGTGCGTATGCAGCAACATGGACGATTTCGCGATCGAAGAGAAAGCATAGCCTTGCGCAAGCTTACGGCGAAGTCGTATTTGCTTGCATAAAGTCGGCCTCCTCATCCCACACTAACGCCGAACGGCAGTATGGGAATGAAAGGGGTCGGCTTTTCATGTATGCGCGACTAAGCTCGGTTTTGTTTCCAATCGCAACGATTTTGTTGGTCGGTTCCCTGATTTGGGGTTACCAGGAGCATCAGGAGAAAAACTCGGTTCTGATCAAGGCGGAGAATCAGTATCAGCGTGCGTTCCACGATTTAACGAACCACATGAACCGCCTGCAGGATGAGCTGGGCCAGACTCTCGCCGTCAATTCCGTTTCCCAAGCCGCTCAGCGCAAGGGATTGGTCAAGGTGTGGAGATTGACTAGCCAAGCCCAGAACGAGGTCAATCAGCTGCCGCTGGCGCTGCTTCCGTTCAACCAGGCCAGCGACTTTCTGTCCCGAATCTCGGACTTCGCTTATTCCGCTTCGGTGCGGGACTTGACCAAACAGCCGTTGTCGGACGACGAGTTGAAGACGATGAAGTCTCTCTACGCCAAAGCGACGGACATCAACAAGGATCTGGGCAAGGTGGAAGACGCCGTGATGAGCGATCACCTCCGCTGGATGGATGTCGAGGTGGCGATGGCGAGCAAGGACGAGCCGGGAGGCAATACGATCATCGACGGCTTCAAGGCGGTCGATAAGAAGATCGGCTCCTACCCGGAGAACGACTGGGGACCTTCCTCCATGTCGACGAAGAGCCGGAAGTCGGTTCAGATGCTGACCGGGCCCGATGTATCGGCGGAGGAAGTCAAGCAAAAAGCGCTCTCTTTCCTCGGAACCCGGACGTTCTCCGGCAACGAGGCGGAGGTCAAGGTCACCGAGAACGGCGCGGCGACCCAGATGCCGATCTACTCCGTATCGATCAACGGCCATAACGGGGATCGGATCGAGATGGATTATACCCGCAAGGGCGGAGAGCTGCTCTGGTATATGAATCCTCGGACCGTGACTACGCGCAAGCTGGACTTGGCCGCGACGAGAGACAAAGCTTCGCAATTTCTTCTGCGTCACGGTTATAAGGACATGACGCCGGTGACTTACGATCAATACGACCATGTGTCGGTGTTTACTTTCGTCCGGCAGCAGGATAACGTTCGCATCTACCCGGACAAAGTCACCGTCCGGATCGCCATGGACAACGGGGAAGCGGTCGGCCTGCAGGCGAAGGATCACGTGTTCGCAGAGAAGACGGTTAAGCTTCCGGCTCCGAAGATCAGCAAGCAGGAAGCCGAGAAGGTTCTGAATCCGAATTTCAAGGTTCAAGGCCACAGCCTGTCGCTCATAGAGAACGAAATGAAAAAACAGGTGCTGTGCCATGAATTCGTCGGCAAGATCGACGGTTCCCGATATCGCATGTACATCAATGCCGATACGGGCGTCGAGGAGACGATCGAGAAGATTCCGGAGTCGGCCAAAGCGCTTCTTCAGTGACCGGATAAAGGATAAGAACGGCTGCCTCCGCCGCTTGCCAAGCGCGAGGCGGCTTTTTCTTCAGCCGATATGCCTATCTTCGGATTCGCATGGTATAATTGGTCGAAAACAGTGCGGTTTCGCACTGATTATGCCGTGCGAGTTGGAGGGTTCCGGGTGCTTCCGAAAGTGAATCAAACCATGTTCTTGCAATTAGCAAGCGAATCCGGCCAGGATCAGGCGCCCACCTATCGATCCAGAATAGCGGATTTAAACGCGGAGTCGGTCTTCATCGAAATTCCGATGGACGAGCAGACCAAGCGATATTACCGAACCCATGCGGGAGAGAGATTGATAGCGAATTATTTTACCGCCGACGGCGTCAAACATCAATTCCATACCGTCGTCAAGGGCATAAGAAAAGACATCGTTAACCTCGTGGAAATCCAAATGCCCCAGCCGGACGAAATTACGAAGGAGCAGCGGCGCAGCTTTCTCCGGGTGGAGACGGAGCTGGAGATCGCCGTGCGGATCGGGGAGAAAACCCGGTTCGTCGCCTTGACGGAGGATGTCGGCGGCGGCGGCGTATCGTTCCGGTGCGAGCGCAAGTGGCCGATCGTCAAAGGAATGAAGCTGAATTGCTGGCTGCTCATTCCGTTCCGGGCGAATACCGTGACCCACGCCCAATTCGTCGGAGAGGTCGTACGGGTCAACGAGGTTGAACCCAACCATTACGTGGTCATGATGAAATTCGACGAGATTCAAGACTCCGAGCAGCAGAAGGTCATTCGCTACTGCTTCGAGAGACAAATCGACATGCGCAGGGATTGATGAATAATGAGAACCGGCCCAAAGGCTAGCGGATGGAACGGAAGCTGGATGGATAAAGCGGAAAGATGGCTGATCAAAGCGGCGGCCGCGCTGGCGATTCTCCTTATTGTCGCGCAGATCGCCTTGCACTTCCCTTTCTTCAGGCATCATCTGACGAATATGGATGAATGGGAAGGGATCCCGTATGTTTCTAGCGCGGGCGTCCGCTGATTCTGCTTGATTTTGCATTCGCAGGGCGGGCTGTGGTATAATTTTCTCATCCGCGGCAGGCAGCGCCTGCCTGCTTTTTTCTTAACGGTAGTTGATTAGGAGGCTCTTTTCTTACAGATGGATGTTCAGTCGAGTCACCGAATCAATATTGCGATCGACGGGCCTGCCGGAGCGGGCAAGAGCACCGTAGCCCGTCTAGTCGCTAACGCGCTTCAGTATGTTTATGTCGATACGGGAGCGATGTACCGGGCTGTCACCGCGATAGCCTTGGAACGCGGATTGTCTTCGGACAATGCACCGGAGATCGGAAGATTGGCGAACGAGCTCGAGATCGAGCTTCTCCCCGGAGAAGACGGACAGAGAGTCCTGGCGGACGGCGAAGACGTCACCGGACGGCTCCGGTCGCTCGAGGTCAATCGCAACGTCTCGGCGGTAGCGGCGATTGAATCGGTTCGCCGGAAGATGGCGGATCTTCAGAGACGCATGGCCGATGCCAAAGGCGTCGTCATGGATGGAAGGGATATCGGAACTCATGTGCTTCCGAATGCCGAGCTTAAAGTGTTTCTCACGGCTTCCCCCCGCGAACGGGCGGAGCGGAGATACAAGGAGCTGGGGGACAACCCGGGCATAACGCTAGACCAGCTGAAGCTCGATATCGCCGAGCGGGACCGGAAGGATCAAGAACGGGAGTTTGCGCCGCTCTTGCAAGCTCCGGATGCCAGATATCTCGATTCGACGGGAAGGTCTATCGATGAGATCGCGGACCAGATCGTGGAATGGGGACGATCGGCGGTAAGAACCATTTCGGCGAGGGAGAAGTAAATTATGCTATATGGGTTTGCTAGGGTATTGCTTCACGCCTTTTTCAAGGCGGCGTTTCGATTCGAAGCGAGAGGCGTCTCCAACATCCCTGCAGAGGGTGCGGCGGTGCTGTGCAGCAATCATTTAAGCGTACTCGATCCGATCACGATAGGCATTGCGGTCCCTCGCAAGGTGCATTACATGGCGAAGGAAGAATTGTTCCGAATTCCCGGCTTCGGATCTCTTATCCGAGCGGTAGGCGCGTTTCCGGTGAAGCGAGGCGGAGTCAGCAAGGAAGCCATCAAGACGGCGATAACTCTTCTTCGCGAAGGCAAGGTCATGGGGATCTTCCCCGAAGGCACCCGCAAGGGAGAGCGAATCGAAGGAGTGGCGATGGGCAAGCGCGGAGCCGTCAGCATGGCGGTCAGAGCGGGAGCGACCGTCGTTCCGGTAGCTATCGTCGGGGATTATCGTTGGTTTCGCAAGATGGTGACCGTTTACGGAGCGCCGCTGGACCTCTCTCCTTACCTGGTGAAGGGCGAGGAAGACCTGGATGCCGCCACCGACGAGCTGATGTCGAGGATTCGAGAGATGATACGTACCGGTCAGCCTACGGGTTGATCCAGACGTACGCATGCCATGAATGATTTATCCGGATTTCCATCATACTACAGGTATTATTTGGATCGATCGTAAGTCGCAAGTCGTATTTGAGCGATTTAAACGCCGCCTTTCGAAGCGGGTTTAAATAAAGTTGGGGTAGAACTGAGGAGGTATTTTCATGTCTGAAGAAATCAATGTTCAGGAATCGGCTTCCGAAGCGGTAAGCCAGGATGCGCTTGAGAATGTCGTATCCATCAAGAAGGGCGACACCGTGAAGGGTACGATCGTCAAGATCGATGATGACAAGGCGTTCGTAAGCCTTGGATATAAATACGACGGCGTCATTCCGCTTCGCGAACTGTCTTCCGTAAACCTGGAAAGCGCTTCGGATGCCGTTCAAGTCGGCCAAGAAGTAGAAGCGAAGGTTGTCAGCATCAACGACGAGAAGGAGAGCCTCGTCCTCTCCAAGCGTCAAATCGACAGCACCCGCGCTTGGGACGATCTGCAAGCCAAATTCGACAACGGCGAAGCGTTCGAAGTAACGGTTGCCGACGTCGTGAAGGGCGGCCTCGTCGCCGACGTTGGCGTTCGCGGCTTTATCCCGGCATCCATGGTAGAGCGTCATTTCGTGGAAGACTTCTCCGGCTACAAGGGACGCACGCTTCGCGTCAAGGTTAAGGAGATCGATCGCGAGAACAACAAGGTCATCCTGTCCCAGAAGGAAGTTCTGGAGGCGGAATACGAAGCCCAGAAGCAACAAATCATGGCGAGCCTCGAGCCGGGCCAAATCATCGAAGGAACGGTTCAACGTCTGACTCCGTTCGGCGCTTTCGTCGATATCGGCGGAATCGACGGCCTCGTTCACGTGTCCGAGATCGCTTGGTCGCACGTCGCCCATCCGGCAGACGTCGTCTCCGAAGGTCAAAGCGTAAAGGTTAAAGTCCTTAAGGTCGATCCTTCGATCGGCAAGATCAGCCTTAGCATCAAGGCGGCTCAGCCGGGCCCTTGGGAGACGGCTGCCGGCCAATTCCAGACGGGCGAGATCGTAACGGGCGTCGTTAAGCGTCTCGTAAGCTTCGGTGCGTTCGTCGAGATCGCTCCGGGCGTCGAAGGCCTTGTTCATATCTCCCAAATCGCTCATCGCCACATCGCGACTCCGTTCGAAGTCCTCAAGGAAGGCCAAGAAGTGAAGGCCAAGATTTTGGATTTCAACCCGGCGGAGAAGCGCGTGTCCCTCTCCATCAAGGAGACGGAAGAAGCTCCTCCTCGCGAAGAGAGAGAGCCTCGCGGCGATCGCGCACCGCGCGGCCCGCGCGCACCTCGCGAGAACGTGGACCTGCCTCCTACGGAATCGATGAGCTTCACGCTTGGCGAGAAGTTCGGTGACAAGCTGAGCAAGTTCAAATAAGATATCGCTTGGGAAAAAGCCTCCGGAAGCCGTTGCTTCCGGAGGCTTTTTTCATGCATCGGAAATTATTCGAAGCGATTCCCTGTGGATGAGGGGATTTGTTTCGTTTGCGGAGCGAAGGAAGGGCATGGAATCTCCCGTTAAAGGCGAATACTAATGTCGCAACCGGCGCCCGCGCCGAAGACGTTTCGAACGGGGAGAGGAACTTTACGTGCAGCCCGGCTTAATCAGTATCGTCATATGGTTGGCGGTCGTCATTCTATGGTGGAGCGGATGGCGCAAGGAGCTGTCCGCCGGCCTGCCGGAGTGGGGAGTGACGCTGTTCCTTGTCTTATGGCCTTTCTCGTATGCCCGAACGTATTCCCTGGGAGCTCTTGGGGAACTGAATCTCGGATTGGTTCTTATCGTACTGGCCGCCCTGCTCGCTTCCTTGACGTTGCCCAAGATTCGCCGCTGGACTTCGCTTGCGGCAGGACTGCTGATCGGATCGATCTCCTTGTTCATGAGCAAGCTGACGCTGGTGATCCCTTCTTTGCTGGCGGCTAACCCGCGCTGGTACTTGGCCGGGTTGATCGGAATCATCGCCGTTATGCTTCTTCGCTGCCCGCTGGAGCAATGGCTCGCCATTACCGCCGGACTTGCTCTCTCATCGTTCGCGGACGCATGGCTTCGGACCGAACCTCGAGGCATTTCCTTGCTCGGCGATTCCGAATGGATGGCGGGCTGGTGGCTTGCGGTCGGATGCTCGAGAAGCCTGTCCTACTTGATGCAGCGAGTCGGGGCGGTCTGGAGCCGATTAAACTTACGCAAAGGAGGAGAGCGCACATGAACGCGTTTTGGGTGTTCAATCATTCGGATCTGACGGGTGTAGTCATGGGTACGGTAGTCGGCGCGGCTTCCCGGTTTCTTATGCTGAAAAGCGATTACCGTCAATATCCCGCCTACCCGCACGGCAAGATCATCCATTTGGCGTTAGGCACGATAGCCGCGGCGCTCGGCTCCGTCGCCGTTCCGGCGCTTCTGAAGAAGGATTTCACGGCAATCACTTTTCTCGGAATGGCGGCCCAGCAATTCCGGGACGTGCGGAATATGGAGCGGAACACGCTAAGCGCCATCGATAAGCAAGAGCTCGTGCCGCGGGGAACGACCTACATAGAAGGGACGGCCGTCGTGTTCGAAGGCCGAAATTACTTGTCCATCCTGGCGGCCTTCTTGACGAGCATGGGCGTCTCTTTATTCGGATGGATAGTCGGACTCGCGATCGGGATCGTCTGCCTGGGAGTCGTGCTTCGGTTTCGGAAGGGGAAGACGATCAAGGACGTGGCGTTGATCGAATTCGCGCCTGTTCGGGTAGAAGGTCCCGATGCCTATGTCGGAGACATTTACATGATGAACGTAGGGCTTCCGGAGAACCAGGAGATTATCCGGAGAATCGGGATGGGCTTCGTGCTGTCGCCGCGAAGCGACGACGCGAAGGTGACCCTCACGAATCTCGGGCAGAGACAAGCGATTCTTCACGATGTCTCCGTTCGGTTGGGCGTGTATCGGGATGACGGAGAACCGGCTTTGCTGCCGCTCGCGAAGCTGGATCTTGAATCCGGCAAGCTGGGGATTTTACTGCTCCCGAGGGAGCATGACCGAGAGGTCGCGCTTCGAGCGGTCAGCAATGTCCCTCTGCTCGAGGCGGCCGTGCGAATGCCGACCGAAGCGAATTATCGCAAGGAAGGGATGCTTCCGGATGGCTAAGATAATCGCGGTCGTGACCGTCAAACCGGACAAGGTGAAGGGAGGGCTTCCCGCATTTCTGACGGCGGATGAAGGGGAAATGACGCATATCGCCAAGCTTCTGGAGAAGATATTGGATGCGGCGGCTCATCGCCTCGGCGACGACTTGTTTATCATCGTGGATCGTCATTGAAGAACCGTTAGCCATTCCAAGCATTTTTTGTTATGATGAAGGTTGTTACTATGATGCTGTTAATTGAGGAGTGAAACCATGGCAAGACCCGTAATCGCCATCGTGGGGAGGCCGAACGTCGGCAAATCCACGATTTTTAACCGGATCATCGGCGACCGGCTAGCCATCGTGGAGGACAAGCCCGGGGTGACCCGGGACCGTATCTATGGAACCGGAGAATGGAACGGCGTCGCATTCAGCGTCATCGATACCGGCGGTATCGAGATTGACGGGGAAGACGGAATGCTTCGTCTTATCCGCATGCAAGCAGAGCTTGCGATCGAAGAAGCGGATGTCATCGTTTTCATGGTAGATGCCAAAGCCGGAGTGACGAATTCGGACGAAGAAGTGGCTCAAATTCTTTTCCGTTCGGGGAAACCCGTCGTCGTTGCGGTCAACAAAGTGGATAACCTTCAACGGATGGACGATATTTATGAGTTTTACAGCTTAGGCTTCGGCGACCCCGTCGCCCTCTCGGGCTCGCACGGGATCGGGATCGGAGATTTGCTGGACGCGGCCGTGAAGCTGCTTCCCGTCAAGGAAGATCAGGTATACGACGACGACGTGATCAAGGTTGCGCTTATCGGCAGGCCGAACGTAGGGAAGTCGTCTCTGGTGAACGCCATCCTGGGGGAAGACCGCGTCATCGTGAGCGAAGTGGCCGGCACGACCCGGGACGCGATCGATACTCCGTTCGAGAAGGACGGCCAGAAGTACGTGCTGATCGATACGGCGGGGATGCGCAAGCGCGGCAAGGTGTACGAGACGACCGAGAAGTACAGCGTCATGCGTTCGATGAAGGCGATCGAACGTGCGGACGTCGCCCTCGTCGTGATCAACGGGGAAGAGGGAATCATCGAGCAGGATAAGCATATCGCCGGCTACGCTCACGAGCTCGGGAAGGCGTCTATCTTCGTCGTGAACAAGTGGGACGCCGTCGAGAAGGACGAGAAGACGATGCAGAACTTCACGAACTCGATCCGCGATCACTTCCTGTTCATGTCCTACGCGCCGATCGTGTTCCTGTCCGCGAAGACGAAGCAGCGGCTGCAAAAGCTGTTCCCGGTCATCAACCGCGTCGCGGAGCAGCATGCGATGCGAATTCCGACGCACGTGCTGAACGATATCGTGTCGGATGCGGTAGCCGTTACGCCTCCGCCTACGGATAAGGGCAGAAGGCTGCGCATCAATTACGTTACCCAGGTCGCGGTGAAGCCGCCGACCCTGCTCGTATTCGTGAACGATCCGGAATTGATGCACTTCTCGTACGAGCGTTTTCTTGAAAATAAGATCAGGGCTGCGTTCGACTTCGAGGGGACGCCGCTGAGGCTCTTTACTCGGCGCAAGTCCGACCAAGAATAGGAGAGACCCATCCGTGACCGCTTCAATCATCGCGATCGCGATCAGCTATTTGCTTGGATCCGTATCCTTCAGCATCCTTATTGCCCGTTGGCTTATGAAGATCGACATTCGGCATCACGGAAGCGGCAATGCGGGCGCGACCAATACGCTGCGCGTTCTCGGCAAGGGACCGGGCATCGCCGTCTTCCTGCTCGACATCGCCAAAGGCGTCGTCGCCGTGCTTCTCGGCGTTTGGCTCGGCGGCGATTCCGATTGGGTGCCCGTCTTATGCGGGCTAGCCGCGATCGCGGGACATAACTGGCCGATCTACTTCCGTTTCAAAGGAGGCAAGGGAATCGCCACGACGGTAGGAGTCATGGCGACTCTCTCCTTCGTTCCCGTTCTCATCGCCGGCCTTATCGCCATCCTTATCATCGCCATTACGAGATACGTGTCCCTCGGTTCGATGCTGCTCGTCGTCCTGGTGCCGATCATTCTCGCGATCGGCGGATGGAGCGCTCCTTACATCTGGGGCGCGGTCATTATCGCCGTGCTTGCCATCGCGAGACATCGCAAGAATATCGTCAAGCTCCTGAACGGTACCGAGAACAAGCTTGGCAGCGGCAAGAAAGGTGAACCTCATGGCGCGTAAATCCGTAACCGTGCTCGTGGCGGGGAGCTGGGGCACCGCTCTGGCGAGAGTCCTCGCCGATAACGGCCACGCCGTTACTCTCTGGACCCGCAACGAAGCCCAAGCGAAGGAGATTAACGAGCAGCGGCGCAATTCCCGGTTCCTCAAGGAAGCCGAGCTTCCGGAGGGGATCACGGCCGTAACGGATATGGAAGCGGCCGTATCGGGCGCGGACGCCGTCGTCTTCGTGTCTCCATCCTCCGCAACGAGGGAGGTGGCGCGAGCGGCACGTCCTTATCTTCGCCGCGACGCGCTTATCGTCCATGCGACCAAAGGCTTCGAGACCGACACGCTGAAACGAATGTCCGTCGTGCTCTCGGAAGAGCTGAACCGCCCGACCGAAGAGATCGTCGATCTGTCCGGCCCAAGCCACGCGGAGGAGGTCATCGATCGCCATCCGACGACGGTCGTCGTCGCGTCGAGCCGCCTCGATCGCGCGGAAGCGGCTCAGGATCTGTTCATGAACGACTCTTATTTCCGCGTCTATACGAACTCCGATATTATCGGCGTAGAAACGGCGGGAGCCATCAAGAACATCATCGCTCTCGGCGCGGGATTGTCCGACGGGCTAGGCTTCGGCGATAATGCCAAAGCCGCGCTGATCACGCGCGGTCTTGCCGAGATCGCTCGGCTCGGCAATGCGATGGGAGCGAGTCCGCTGACGTTCGCCGGATTGGCCGGCGTCGGCGACCTTATCGTGACCTGCACGAGCCGGCACAGCCGGAACTGGAGAGCCGGTTCCATGCTGGCTCAAGGCCTTGCGCTCGAAGAGGTTCTCGAGAAGATGGGGATGGTCGTCGAGGGCGTTCGCACGACGAAGGCGGCGCAGCGCCTATCCGAGATCCATTCCGTCGAGATGCCGATTACGCAGCAGCTGTACAAGGTGCTTTTCGAAGGCAAATCTCCTTCCGAAGCGGTCGGCGCGCTCATGGGCCGGGTCCGCACGCACGAGAACGAGAATCTAAACTTATAGAAGCACAGTTGTCCCGCAAGTTGACAGCCTACACCGTTTGCCCCTCCGCTTCATAGGATACATGGCAGGATTCCGGAGGAGGGCGAACATGGACAAGAAATTTTCCAAGGATATTCTTGGCGCGGTCAATAAGAAAACGGGCAAAACGATATCCGAAAACTCGATCAAAAAAATCGCGGGGAACGTGACGCCGACCACGCTGCAAAGCGAAACGCAGCTTCGCCAATTGATCAAGCAGGTATCGACGATGGCGGGGGTGCCCGTTACCGAGGATACGGTAAAAGAGATTGTCGGAGCCGTCAAAAAAAGCGGAATGAACATCGACAGCCTAGAAAGCTTGATGAAGATGATGATGAAGAAGTGATGCGCTGCGCCGAGCCGCATTATCCACCTCGTCGACGGGAATCGTCGACGGGGTTTTCTTTTATTCGGTTAGCGAAAATGGTATAATATTCAGGATTTTTATAAGGGTGGCGCAGAAGGGGTAGAGTCGCGAGTATGGATCCGATGATGAAAATGTGGGTCTCGTTTGTCGGGATCGGCTTGATGGTATTGGCAGCGGTAGTCGTCATGTTCGCCAGGGCGAAGACAAAGGGCATCCTTCGATTTATCCTGTCGTTTATCGCATTTATGTTCCTGCTATCCGGCATGCTCTGCGGATTTATAGCCATCGTATAGGTTGCGAACGATTCGGGGGAGACACATATGTTTACGTTAACCGGAAGAACCCTGACCGCCTCCGTGGAACCGCGCACCGGCGTCAGCCTGCTGCAGCTGGCCAAGGACGCGAAGATCGACTGGCAGTTCAATTGTTCGAGAGGAACGTGCGCCAGGTGCCGCTGCATCGTGACGGAAGGAGCGGAATTGCTGGCGGAGGTAACCGATGCCGAGTGGGATCGGTTAGGCGACGACGAGCTGGAGCAAGGCTACCGTCTTGGCTGTCAAGCGGTCGTGGAGCGCGCGGGGAAGCTGACGGCGAGAAATAAAACGTATTTCTAATACCGTCAAGACAGAGGAGGCGGAGCGGATGTCTCACGCAGGGGGGCATGCGAGAACGTGCAAGGTCACTTTCCTGCCGGACAACCGCACGGTAACGGTTCGTTCGGGCGTCACTCTGCTGGAGGCCTCGCGCCGGGCGAACGCGGCGTTGCGAACCCGCTGCGGAGGAGTCGCCGGCTGTCTCATGTGCAAGGTAAGCGCGGATGCGGAAGCGCTTTTACGTCTGAATGATCCGACCGAGCCGGAGCGGCGCAAGCTCGGACCGCAACTGGACGAAGGGATAAGGCTGGGCTGCCAGGCCAGGGTTCGCGGCGACGTCGTCGTGACCGTGCCCGAGGATCCGCTGAAGGCGGCGATCCGGCGGAAGCTTGCGGAGCAGGCGGAAGAAGAATTATGGTGAAATAAATTCGGAGGGAAAACCGAAATGGAATGGAAGAGGATCTTCAAGGCTAGAACCGGCAGAAGGGCGGCATCCGCAGCCATTCTGACGGCGGCGGCCCTGACGCTATCCGGCTGCTTGTATCCGGAGGAGCAGACGCCCGGCGACAGCTCGTCCGCCAGACAAGCCGTTCTGATCGTGCAGGACGCCGTGAAGCAATACCAGGAGGGAACCGGACTGTTGCCGATCGTGAGCGCGGACGAGACGGTTCCGAAGTACGAGAAGTTCAAGATCGATCTGGCCAAGCTGAAGAGAATGAATTACTTGGGCAGCATTCCCAAGGTCGCGTTCGAGAACGGCGGGAAGGATCAATTCCTGCTGATCAACGAGGAGACGAATCCGGAGGTGAAGCTTCTGGATATCGTAATCTATCAACAGGCGGCCGACATCCAGAAGAAGGTCGACGCCTATATGGACTCCCATGGCGGGGACATCCCGGCCGGCGAAGAGCGCTATCCCGGATTCTGGGCGCTCGATTCGGGCGAGCTCGGCGCTAAGCTGGACGAATCGCAAAGCATGTATTCCGGGCAAAGCCTGGAATATATGGTGGACGAGCAAGGCGAGGTCTACCTGGATTACGCTCTCGATATCGCGACAGCCATCGACAAGGCGGGCAAGTCTCCCGCGGCGGATGAGGATCTTCGGGAGTATCTCGTATCCGAATCCTATTACGTGCCGGTTAAGTCGCCGGAATACCGCTGGAAGGACGAGCAGCCGCTTGCCGTTTCCTCATCAATAGCTTCATGAATAGAACCGCTCTTCTCCTAGGGGAAGGGCGGTTATTTTATTGTCGCGGCCGACATAGGACGGAGAAAAGGCTCATATGCTCTTGGGGTATGGAGGCGCGCGGAAGGGTAGGAACAATCTCTAACATAATTATCAGGCTGCGTCATAATCCGTCCATTCGGTCATAGAATGATAGCAGTCCAAGTTCGTGTACGAGTTCCGTCGCGCTGACGGACCACGCAGGCTTCGCGATTACGAAGGGGAGGGAATCTCATTGGAAAAAGTGGACATTTTCAAGGATATCGCCGAACGCACGGGCGGCGATATCTACCTCGGGGTCGTCGGCGCCGTCCGGACGGGCAAATCGACCTTTATCAAGCGGTTCGTCGAAACCGTCGTGCTGCCGAACATCGCTCATGAATCCGACCGGATACGCGCGATCGACGAGCTTCCGCAAAGCGCGGCCGGCAAGACGATCATGACGACGGAACCGAAGTTCGTACCGAATAACGCGGTTCAAATCAAGGTGGCGGAAGGGCTCGAAGTCAACGTCCGTCTCGTCGACTGCGTCGGTTATGCCGTCGAAGGCGCCAAAGGCTACGAGGACGAGAACGGTCCCCGCATGATCACTACGCCGTGGTTCGAGGACGCCATTCCGTTCCAGGAAGCGGCGGAGATCGGAACGCGGAAGGTTATACAGGAGCATTCCACGCTGGGCGTCGTGGTGACGACGGACGGCACGATCGCGGAAATTCCGCGAAGCGCCTATGTAGAAGCCGAAGAGAGAGTCGTTCAGGAGCTGAAGGAGGTCGGCAAGCCGTTCGTTCTTATCGTCAACTCGACGCGCCCCCGCAGCGACGAGACGTTGGCGCTCCGCAGCGAACTTGCCGCCAAGTACGACATTCCCGTCATCACGCTGAGCGTAGCGACGATGGGGGAAGAAGAAGTCATGAGCGTGCTGCGCGAGGTGCTCTACGAGTTCCCCGTGCACGAAGTCAATGTCAATCTTCCGAGCTGGGTCATGGTGCTGAACGAACGCCATTGGCTGCGTTCCAGCTATGAAAATTCCGTTCGGGACACGGTAAAGGATATTCGCAGGCTGAGAGACGTCGATCGCATCGTGTCCAACTTCCTGGAGTACGAATTCATCGCGAAGGCCGGGCTAAGCGGCATGAACATGGGGCAAGGAGTCGCCGAGATCGACTTGTACGCCCCGGATGAGCTGTACGACCGGATCCTGCAGGAAGTCGTCGGGACGGAGATCCGCGGGAAGGATCATCTGCTGCAGCTGATGCAGGAATTCGCCCATGCCAAGCGCGAGTACGACCGGTTCGCCGAGGCGCTCGAGATGGTCAAGACGACCGGGTACGGAGTCGCCGCGCCTTCTCTTACCGAGATGGTGCTCGACGAGCCCGAGCTTATCCGCCAAGGCTCCCGATTCGGGGTTCGCCTCAAAGCGACCGCTCCGTCCATTCATATGATCCGGGTGGACGTCGAATCCGAATTCGCCCCGATCATCGGCACGGAGAAGCAGAGCGAGGAGCTCGTCCGCTACCTGATGCAGGATTTCGAGAAGGACCCGATCAAGATCTGGGAATCCGATATTTTCGGACGCTCTCTCCATTCGATCGTAAGGGAAGGCATCCAAGGCAAGATCGCGATGATGCCGGACAACGCCCGATACAAGCTTCAAGAAACGCTCGGCCGCATCATCAACGAAGGCTCGGGCGGACTTATCGCCATTATCCTCTAACAGTCTGTATAAAGAGCGGTTTCGGATCGTTTCCGAAGCCGTTTTTTATTTATTGAGTCTATGACTCGCCCGTGCGGCTCTATTGTCCGGTAGGTTTTTTTTTGCGAGAAAAACGACAAAACAATTGTGAATTCGACAAGAATATCCTACAATGTACTCTGGCAAACCAATTCATCTAAAATCTACAAATCCAATTGACATAGTGGGTAATGGAGGTTATATTTACTCTATATTCATTTTGACAAGCACTATTATATAGGAGGCAAGAGAAATGGTTAAACAGAGAAAATGGGGCGTCTGGTTCGCGCTTGCGATGGTATTGGTGCTCGCGCTGACCGCATGCGGCAACAACAACGGCGGCAACAATAACGGAACGGCCAGCGAATCGGCATCGCCGTCGGCCTCCGCGCCGGCTTCCGAATCCGCTTCTCCCGAAGCTTCCGGCGATTCTTCGATCGAAGCGCTGAAGGGCAAGAAGATCGCGCTCGTCATGCAGTTCAACACGGGTACGTTCTCCGCGCAATACATCGACGGCGTCAAGAAGCAAGTCGAGAAGTTCGGCGGCGAAGTGACGGTGTTCGCTTCCGAGAACGACCTGAGCAAGATGGCGTCCAACCTGGACGCGGCCGTCAACCAGAAGTTCGACGGCATCCTGATCGACCACGGCAACAACGGCGCCCTGGCCGCAGGCGTAGAGAAGGCTAAGGCTGCCGGCATTCCGGTAGTGGCATTCGACGCCGCGCTCGGAATCGAAGGCGTGACGGACCTGTCGCAGAACGACCAGAAGATGGCGGAACAAACGCTCGAGCAGCTGGCTAAGGATGCCGGCGGCAAGGGCAACATCGTTAAGGTATGGGTAGCCGGCTTCGCTCCGATGGAACGACGCCAAGAATCCTACGCCGCATTCCAAGCGAAGTATCCGGACATCAAGGAGATCACTTCCTTCGGCGATGCGAGCAACCCGCAGCTGGATGCGCAAACGAAGATGGAAGCTATCCTGAAGCAATATCCCGAGAAGGGCAGCATCACGGCCGTATGGGCGGCATGGGATGAGTTCGCGAAGGGAGCGGCCAACGCGATCAAGCAAGCGGGCCGCGACGAAATCAAGGTTTACGGCATCGACATGAGCGACGAGGACCTGGCGATGATCCAAGATCCGACGAGCCCATGGATCGCCTCCGCGGCGGTCGACCCGACGACGATCGGAACGGTTCACGTTCGTTACCTGTACCAGGCTCTGCACGGCGATACGATCGAACCGACCGTACAGATCGACTCCGTCTACGTTAGCCGCGACGCGCTTCCGACGGACAAGCAAGTCACGACGGCCGACCTGTCCCAGTACGTGGAAGGCTGGGGCGAGAGCGACCAAGGCAACACCGATTACCTGAAAGAGCTTGAGGCAGCTGTCGGAGCGAAGTAAGAAGCAACACCGAAACCGACGGCTGGGGCACGGCGCGGGCAATATAGCCGCGCCGTTTCCTGCTGTCTATAGCAATCTGCCAATAAGGGAAGTGATCTAGCGTATGGATAAAGGGATCTTGCTCGAGATGTCGGGGATCGGCAAATCGTTCTCCGGGGTCAAGGCTTTGCACGATGCCAGATTTACGGTCGAAGCGGGGGAAATTCATGCACTGCTCGGGGCGAACGGCGCCGGCAAAAGCACCTTGATGAAGATTCTGTCCGGGGCCTATGAAGCGGACGAAGGAACGATACGGATCGAAGGCCGAGAGCTGATCCTGCGTTCCCCCGCAGATGCCAAGGCGGCAGGAATCCACTGCGTCTATCAGGAGGTCGATACCTCGCTGGTGGCGCATCTGTCGGTCGCGGAGAATATCTTCCTCGATCGGATGATGACGGCCAAGCAGCGCGCTTGGCTGAAATGGCGCGATCTCTACGCGGAAGCGGAGAAGCTCCTCGCGGATCTAGGCTTGAACGTGCCGGTCCGCAAGAAGGTGGCGGACTTGACGCTTGCCGAGAAGCAGCTGGTGCTCATCGCGCGCGTGATGGTCGAAGAAGCGAAGATCGTCATTTTCGACGAGCCTACCGCTCCGCTTAGCTTGGAAGAAACCGATCAGCTGTTCCGCATCATGGACAAGCTGAAGAAGGCCGGCATCGGGCTCGTATTTATCTCGCACCGTCTGCACGAAGTGTTCCAGATCTGCGACCGCGCGACGGTCATGCGGGACGGACGGATGATCCTGACGGAGCCGACTTCGAAGATCGACACGTCCGATATCATCCATGCGATGCTAGGCCGCAGCCTCGACGACGAGTACCCGAAGCAAGAGGTTCCGATCGGAGAGGTCGTTCTATCCGCCCGCGATCTTACGCTGGGCAACCGGGTAAGGGGAGTCGACTTGGAGGTGCGGCGCGGAGAGATCGTGGCCGTCGTCGGTCTTGTCGGCGCGGGCAAGACGGAGCTCTCCCGTCTCCTGTTCGGAGCCGACGAGGCGGAACGGGGAACGGTGCGGATCGCGGGCAAGCAAGCCGATCTCAGAGCGCCTGCCGGAGCCGTCGAGTCGGGTATCGTGCTCGTTCCCGAGGAACGCCGGAAGGAAGGCATCCTCGTGAAGGAATCGGTGCTGCATAATCTGAGTCTTCCGATCCTCGGCCAATTGAGCAAGTGGGGAGTCCTGTCGGGATCCAAGGAGAAATCGAACGCCATCGGCGTCATCGGCCGGCTAGGGATCAAGACGTCCTCCGCGGGCCAGCTGACCGGATTCTTGAGCGGCGGCAATCAGCAGAAGGTCGCGATCGGCAAATGGCTGAACACGGGCGCCGAAGTGTTCGTGCTCGACGAGCCGACCAAGGGAGTCGATATCGGGGCGAAACGGGATATTTTCACCATTATCGGAGAGCTGGCGGCACAGGGGAAGGGCATTCTGTACTTGACTTGCGAGTTCGCCGAGGCTCTGGGGCTGGCCGACCGCATTCTCGTCATGTGCGACGGACGGATCGTCAAACAATTCCTTCGCGGCGAAGCCACGCAGGAGAATCTGTTATACTACGCGAGCGCAGGTCAGGAGGAATTAGCTTGAACAAATTGATGCAATTCACCTACAAGTACGGGGCTCTGATTTTTATCGGGGTCGTGCTCTTGTTCTTTTCGTTATACAATGAATACTTTTTCACTTACGGCAACCTGACGGATATTCTGCGTTCCATCTCCATCGTGACCTTCGTGGCGATCGGCGTGACGATCTCGCTTACGGTCGACGGCTTCGACTTGTCCGTGGGAGCGACCGTGTCGCTGACGACCGTCGTGACCGCCACGATGATGGTTTGGTTCGAGATGCCGCTCGTCGTCACGATTATCGTTCCGTTGCTCGTAGGCGCCCTGGTCGGCCTCTTGAATTCGTTCCTCATCGTCAAGGTCCGCATTCCGGACATGATCGCGACGCTGGCGATGATGTACATCATCAACGGGATTCACAAGACGTATACGAAGGGGTACGCGATCTACAGCAACATGCAGATGTCCGACGGGACGAAAGCTCCCGGCGTCATGGAGAAGGATTTCCTGTGGATCGGGCAAGGCAAGCTCCTCGGCGTTCCGTTCCCCGTTATCCTGATGCTTATCGCGGTAATCGGAGCTCATCTGTTCTTCAAGTACACCCGTTGGGGCCGTCAGATGATCATGACCGGCGGCAACGAGGAGGCGGCTCGCCTGTCGGGTCTCCGCGTGAAACGGGTCCGCATGTACGCCTATATCGCTTCCGGCGTCATGGCGGCGATCGGCGGCATCCTGTTCGCGGCGCGCGTAGGCTCCGGGCAGATCGACGCGGGCTCTCCGCTCCTGATGGAGGCGGTGGCGGCCGTATTCGTCGGCTATTCCGTGCTCGGAGCGGGACGTCCGAATATCGTCGGAACGTTCGTCGGCGCCGTTCTGACCGGCGTTCTCATTAACGGATTGACGATGCTGCACGTGCAATACTACGTGAACGATATCGTCAAGGGCGGCGTTCTCGTTCTGGCGCTAGCCGTTACCTTCATGAACAGCCACCGCAAAAAAACGGCCTGAATCCGCCTTGCGGAGCGGGAATGCCCATCTCCGCTTGAAACCGCGAGCCGTCTCTGTGTATAATTTCTGGTGAAACGGATAAACAGTTAACAAGCTAGTTTCCGCCTAGGAGGTGAATGTCATGAACAAGACTGAACTGATCACCAAAGTATCCGAATTGACGGATCTGTCCAAGAAGGATGCGACCCAAGCGGTTGATGCCGTCTTTGACGTTATTTCCGAAGCTCTTCAGAACGGAGACAAGGTCCAACTCGTAGGCTTCGGCAACTTTGAAGTTAGAGAGCGCTCCGCGCGCAAAGGCCGCAATCCTCAAACCGGCGTAGAGATCGAGATTCCGGCAGGCAAGATTCCGGCGTTCAAGCCGGGCAAGGCTCTTAAGGAAGGCATTAAATAAAATCGGATATTTGCTTAGTATTGTGAGGATTCAAGGATTGCGCTGCTCTCCGGCCCTGTGCTATAATGGCTCTCGAACCTGTTTCGGGGTATAGCGCAGCCTGGTAGCGCGCATCCTTGGGGTGGATGAGGCCGTGGGTTCGAATCCCGCTACTCCGACCATTACATAAGCATAGCGGACCTGTTCGCAGGCCGTTCCCGAGAGAAGGGGCTGTTCCATTAAGGTTATAGAACCTTTGGGGCAGCCCTTTCGATTGACATGACGCGGCATCTTCCTTCATAGTGGAGATTACAGAGGAGGTGGACGAGCAATGGATACCATGCCGTCTGGCGGGGAATATATCGTCATCAAAGCGAAGGACAACGGAGTGAACGTGATCGGACTCACCCGCGGCCACGATACTCGCTTTCATCATACGGAGAAGCTGGATCGCGGCGAAGTGATGATCGCCCAGTTCACCGATCACACCTCGGCTATCAAAATCAGAGGCAAGGCTACTATTTTAACGAAGTACGGCACGATCGAAACGGACGATTGACCGGTGACGCGGTTGCGCGTCGAAGAAGCGGACGAGGAAGGACAGGCGATGGCATAGCCTGCCTTTTTTCTTTGTACAATGATAAGGAAGGTACAAAGGGGATAAAGGCGGGATAACGATGTCCTTCGCTAAGGCGGGGTTGGCGCTGGCGGTCGCCGGCGCGGTGGCGGTCGTCGCGTTCGGCCAGCTGCCGAATCTGAACGAACGAATGAACGGGACGCGCGCGGCTCCTTCCGTGTTCGCGCCGATGTCCGTGCAGACGCTGTCCGAGGAGAACATGGTGGACGCGTTCGCCGGAATGAGGCTGGAGTCGTCCATCCGAAGGCTCACCTGGGAGCAGGGCATTCTGACGGTCGACTTGGCGGCTTCCCGGGAACGGGGCGGCGCCGCCGGCGTATGGAAGGACGCGGCGGCCCTGGTCGAGCTCTCTTTCGGCAAGGTGCACAACGTTCGGCAGCTCTTGATCCGGGTGTTCTCCGAGGAGCAGGGCAAAAGGCTCTTGCTATTCTCCGCGGACTCTCGGGCGGCCGACTGGAGATCCTCGGGTCTCGCCGCCCTGCAGGATCCGATCGCGGGCTCCGAGCCCGTCTGGGCGCCCAAAATAAGACCCGATTGGACGAGGGCCGGAGCCGCCTGGAGAAGAAATTTTGCGAATTCATGAAATCAAGCAGACATTTATGCGGACGACGTATGGATATGGTATAATTGTTGCCATGCAAACGGACCCTGCCGCTCTCGTTTATTGCTCGGAGGCTGAATAATGACACGTAACCATTTAGCTCAAATGGCCCAGAAGTACATGGACTACGATATGATTACCCTTCACACGGACGTTCCGGAGATGCCGGAAGGACGGATTCGCCTGCTGCACGCCATGCTCTCGCATCAGCCTTCGGCAGTTACCCATAAGGATCTTCTCGCCGTCGTCACCTCCCTCGTCCAAATGGGTCTTGATATTCACGACCAGGTAGACAATGAAACCGGCGCATCCGGCGGCGGTATGAAAGGCATGCGCTCCCGCCAGCTCAAGGTGCTGGCCGGAGATTATTTCAGCGGGCGCTTCTATCATCTTCTGGCTCAAGCGGGGCAGATCGATATGATCCGGCGCATGGGGGAAGCGATCTGCGACTTGAACCGCGTGAAGGTTCTGTTCTACTCGAAGATGAAGCAGATGAAGCTGAACGCGGAGGAGTATCTGCACCACGGCTCGGAGATCAAATCCGGCCTCTTCCTCTCCTTCACCCATCTCATGACCGGACTCTACGAACGCGTATGGCCGGAGATGATCGAGCGTTTCACAAGATGCGAGCTGCTCGTCCAGGAGATCGCCCGGGCGGAGAAGCCGAGCCCGTCCCCGAGAGGATGGGGCGTCTGGCACATCCTTCAGGAGGGCAACGAAGAGGACAGGCGCGCGATCATGGACGACCGCGCGGATCCGAGTTCGAAAGCGCAGCTGATGAGCAAGTACTCCGTGGTGGAGAAGCTGGGAGACCTGCTGCTGCAAGCGATAAGCCAGCTGCAGCAACTGATCCAGCGTCTGCCCTCGGACAAGTTGATCAAGGAGCTGCAACAGCTTCTCGAGCCGTTCCTGAGCCGGTTGGGACCCATTCCCGCCGCCGGGATCAAAGAACCGGGGTGAAGCCGAACAGATGACAACCAATTCCGATAAGAGCCACGTTCATTCCGTATTCGAGAGCATCGCGCCCAAGTACGACATGATGAACGACATTATCAGCTTTCGAAGGCACAAAGCGTGGCGCAAGTTCACCATGAAGAAGATGGACATGAAGCCGGGAGACAGCGCGCTGGATCTGTGCTGCGGCACCTGCGACTGGACGATCGATATCGCCCGGGCGAACGGGGACGGCCGTACCGTCGGACTCGATTTCAGCCACAACATGCTCGAGATCGGCAGAAGCAAGGTGAAGAAGCTCGGCCTCGAGAATCGGATCGAGCTCGTTCAGGGCAACGCGATGGCGCTCCCGTTCGCGGATAACTCGTTCGATTACGTCACGATCGGATTCGGATTGCGCAACGTGCCGGACATCCATCAGGTGCTGAGCGAGATGAGGCGGGTCGTGAAGCCGGGCGGGAAGGTGGTCTGCCTGGAATGCTCCAAGCCGAGCTGGCAGCCCTTCAAGTTTTTCTTTAATCTCTACTTCCAGAGAATCATGCCCCTGATGGGCAAATGGTTCGTCAAAAGCTATGAACAGTACCGGTGGCTTCCGGAATCGCTAGCGAGCTTCCCCGATCTTCAGCAGCTCGCGGAGATGTTCCGGGAAGCGGGCATGCGCAACGTTAGAGCTTATCCGCTTACGGGCGGAGTAGCGGCGCTGCACGTCGGGACGAAAGGGACAATGGACTCATGATTCGCAAAATTAAAATTTTCCTGGAAATGATCAAGTTCGAACATACGATCTTCGCTTTGCCGTTCGCCTACGTCGGGACGATCCTTGGGGCCGTCACCGAGAATCACGCTTTGCCTTCCTGGGCCCAATGCGGATGGATCCTGCTGGCGATGGTCGGCGCCAGAAGCGCCGCCATGGGACTTAACCGCGTCATCGACCGGGCGATCGACGCCCGAAACCCTCGCACGGAGAAGAGAGCGATTCCCGCCGGCTTGTTGAAGGCGGGAGAAGTCGTTCTCTTCATTGTTATCTCCTTCGCCATCTTGTTCTGGGCCGCCTCTCAATTGAACGGCCTGGCTGTCAAGCTTCTTCCCATCGCGGTGTTTTTTACGGTCTTCTATTCTTATACCAAACGATTTACTTGGCTGTGCCATATCTTCCTCGGAATCACGCTGGGGCTCGCTCCGCTCGGAGGCTGGGTTGCGGTAACGGGAACGATCTCCCTTCCGGCGCTTGTCCTGTTCGCTACCGTCGCTTTGTGGACCGCCGGCTTCGACGTGATCTATGCCTGCCAGGATATCGAGATCGACCGCAAGGAAGGGCTGAACTCCATTCCCGCGCGTTTCGGAATCAAAGGAGCGCTTAGAATCGCCCGCGCTTTCCATTTCCTTACGATCGTCGGATTCGTCGTGCTGCTTGCCCTAACCGATCTAAGCTGGTGGTATCTGGTCGGCACCGTAATCGCGGCCGGTCTGCTCTTCTACGAGCACCGCTTGGTGACGCCGGAGGATCTGAGCAAGCTGCAAGCCGCCTTCTTCACGATGAACGGGGTGTTAAGCTCGGTCGTCTTCGTCTTTACGTTCATTGATTTGGTTCTGGTGAGATCGTGGTGAACGGGGGCGGAACCGGGATCAGGCGCTGGGTCGTGGGCTGGACGGGAGCCAGCGGTGCCGTATACGGGGTCAAACTGTGCAAGGAATTGCTCGCCGCCGGCATCGAGGTCCATCTGGTCGTCAGCGATGCCGGATGGCGCGTGCTGAAGGAAGAGCTGGGGTGGGACGCCGCGAGGCGGCAGGATTCCCTGGCCGCGGGTTTGGGACTGGCCGAGGAATCCCGTCTTCGATATTATCCGAACGGGGATATCGGCGCCGCCATCGCCAGCGGTTCGTTCCGCTGCGAAGGAATGGCCGTCGTTCCGTGTTCGATGGGAACGCTGGCGGCTATCGCTCACGGAACGGCCGACAATCTGCTGACGCGGGCGGCCGACGTGACGCTGAAGGAAGGGCGTCCGCTGCTGCTCGTGCCCCGCGAGACGCCGCTTAACGCGATACATCTGGAGAACATGCTTAAGCTTGCGCGTCTCGGCGTCAGGATGATTCCGGCGATGCCCGCGTTCTATCACGGGCCTCAGACGCTCGAGGATGCGGTGAATTTCGTCGTCGGCAAGGTCCTGGACGGAATGAACGTTCCTCACCGATTATTCAGAAGATGGGGAGAGACCGATGACAACACTTGAAGAGAATTCCCGTCTTATCCGTATCGGGAGAATCGATTACGCGAACGTGTGGCCCGTCTTCCACGGCTTCGACGAGAAGAAGCTCGACTGCGATGCGGAGGTCGTCTATGGCATGCCGGCGGAGCTTAACCGCAAGCTGAGAGAGGGAGAGATCGACGTCGCGGCCATCTCTTCTTTCGCTTACGGAATGAATAGCGACGACTACCTGCTTCTGCCGGACCTGTCGGTCAGCGCGGCGGGCGCGGTCCAATCGCTGCTGCTGTTCTTGAAGTCGCCGCTCGAGAAAGTCAGATTCGGCAAAATCATGATGTCGTCCACTTCGGCAACGACGGTGAATCTGCTTAAGATCGTGATGGAGAGGTTCTACGGAGGCAAGCCCGAATACGAGGCGGCCGAGCCGAACCTTCACGCGATGCTGGAGTCGGCGGACGCCGCACTTCTGATCGGGGACCATGCGATCCGCGCTTCCTGGGAGAACCATGGTTACCGCGTTCTCGATCTGGGGGAGATTTGGAGATTGTGGACGGGCCTTGGCATGACCTTCGCCGTATGGGCCGTCCGCCGCGACGCCGCCAAGCGGCATCCGGATGCGATCGCTTCGATCTACCGGGAGCTTGCCTCCTGCAAGCGGCGCAACCTGGCGGACAGGGAACCTATCGTCCGCGAAGCCGTTCGCCGGATCGGCGGCACCCCGGATTATTGGAACGGGTATTTCGATGGCTTGAGCCACGATTTCGGCCCCTCGGAGCAAGCGGGCTTGAACCTCTACTTCCAATATGCGCGAGAGCTGGGCCTGCTGGACGGGCCGGTCGGTCTGGAGCGTTGGCCCGAATCCGTTCACGCCTAGCACGTTATCCTTGTTACCGAAGGTGAACCTATGAAATTATTGAAGCTGTACGCATCCTTGAAGCCGGAGCTCCAATCCATTGAAGACTCCCTTGCCGACAGCGTCTCCTCGGAGCTCGAGCTGCTCGACGATTCGGCCAAGCATCTGCTTAAAGCCGGGGGCAAGCGGCTTCGTCCCGTATTCGTGCTGCTGGCGGGCAAGTTCGGCCATTACGACCTGGAGCGCCTGAAGAAGGTGGCGGTTCCGCTCGAGCTGATCCATATGGCATCGCTCGTTCACGACGACGTCATCGACGACGCGAATACGAGACGGGGCCAGCCGACGGTCAAGGCGAAGTGGGACAACCGGATCGCCATGTTCACCGGGGATTATATCCACGGCAAGGCGCTCGTCGTGGCCGGACAGCTGGAGGACCCTCGCATCCATCGGATCCTATCCGGCGCGATCGTACAGATGTGCATCGGCGAGATGGAACAGATCCGAGATTTCTTCAATACCGAGCAGACCACCCGCAACTACTTGCTCCGGATTCGCCGGAAGACGGCCTTGCTGATCGCGATCAGCTGCCAGCTCGGCGCGATCGCCGCCGGAGCGCCGGACCGGGTGAGCAGCGCCCTGTACCGGTTCGGCTACCAGGTCGGGATGGCTTTCCAGATCACCGACGACCTGCTTGATCTGTGCGGCACCGAGAAGGCGATCGGCAAGCCGCCGGGAAGCGATCTTCGCCAAGGCAATATCACGCTGCCGGTCCTGTTCGCGCTTCGCGAGGAGAAGCTGCGGGAGCCGCTTCTGGCGGAGATCGCCGCCATTCGCGAAGCGGACGGCACGGCGGTATCGGCGCCGGCGGTCAAGCTCGTTCGCTCCAGCGCGGGCATCGCGGAAGCGGAGAAGCTGGCGGACCGCTACATCGCCAAGGCTCTGCGGGAGCTGGATAATCTGCCGGACATCCCGGCCAAGAAGAATCTGGCGGAAATCGCCAAGTTTGTGGCGCAGAGAAGCTATTAATTATGTTAAGATAAGAGCATTACGGGAATAGAAGGAGGTCTAATTATGGAACGGACATACTTAATGGTCAAGCCGGACGGGGTTCAGCGGGGGCTGATCGGAGAAATCGTCGGCAGGCTGGAACGCAAAGGACTTACGCTCATCGGCGCGAAGCTGATGCTGGTGACCGAAGAGCAAGCCAAGCGGCATTACGCGGAACATGAGGGCAAGGACTTCTATGACCGTTTGATGACCTTCATCACCTCCGGGCCCGTATTCGCCATGGCATGGCAAGGAGACCAGGCCGTCGCGGCCGCCAGGCAGATCATCGGCAAGACGAACGGGCTGGAAGCCGCGCCCGGAACGATTCGCGGCGATTACGCGCTACATACGAACTACAATCTGATTCACGGCTCCGATTCCGCGGAGAGCGCCGAGCGGGAGCTCGGGATCTTTTTCCAAGAGTCGGAATTGGTCGGCTACGATAAAACGATTCAAGCGTGGATTTAAAAACATAACGAAACGCAAGGCAGCATGGGGGAGAGGGAATCGGAATGACGGATCTTGGTGCAAGCCGTACGGCGGGACGATCGGAGGACGAGGATTTCGCCAAGTTCGTCGCGGACATCCGCCGGGCTACGGCTATCGACCTGTCCCAATACAAGGAGACGCAGATGCGGCGTCGGCTGACGACGCTTCGCATGAAACACGGATTTCCGACGTTCGCGAAGTATTTCGAAGCCATGACGTCGGATCCGAGGCTGAAGAATGAATTTCTGGACCGGATGACGATCAACGTATCCGAATTCTGGCGCAACCCGAACCGTTGGCAGCTGCTGATGGACAAGTTTTTCCCCGCGATGATCAAGCAATCCACCTCCCTGAACGTCTGGAGCGCGGCTTGTTCGACGGGCGAAGAGCCTTATACGATCGCGATGATTTTGGACAAGCTGGGGGTTTTGAATTCCTCCAAGATTCTAGCCACCGACATCGACGAAGGGGTGCTCGCGAAGGCGAAGGTCGGCTCTTATCTCGAGAGATCCCTTCGCGATGTGCCGCGCGGCTTCCAGGCGGACTATTTCGCGCAGTCGGACGGGGCTTATCTCGTGTCGGACAAGCTGAAGAGGGCGATTCGTTTCCAAAAGCAAAATCTTCTGACCGATCCGTTCGGCGAGAAGTACGATCTGATCGTGTGCCGCAACGTGATGATCTATTTTACCGAGGAAGCGAAGCAGCTGCTGTACGCCAAGTTCGCGCGGGCGCTGAAGCCGGGCGGATTGCTATTCGTTGGGAGCACGGAGCAAATTTTCTCGCCCGGACAGTACGGGCTTGAGACGGCGGATACTTTTTTCTATCGCCGCACCGTATGAGTTGAGCGATGCCGCGCGATACTAGAGATACCCATCCATATTACGGAGGATCTCCATGGACAAGCGCAAAGTGATTGCCGCCTACAAGCGCGGCCTGATCTCATCGCGAGAATGCGCACAGATCCTTGGACTCGACAACGTCGATCTGCTAGGCTTCGTACGCGATACGGCCATCGATTCCAAGCTAGCCCTCTCGAAACAGTCCGTCAGAAGCTGACGGGCTGTTTTCTTGTCAAAATCTCGAGGCCTGAGCTATAATGAGAAATACGTTATCGGGTTGAAGCAATAAAGCGTTTAAAGCGTTCGGAATGAGATAAGGGAGGACCATCACTTGAGTTTACGTTATTTGACCGCCGGGGAGACTCACGGGCCACAGCTTACCGCTATTATCGAAGGATTGCCAAGCAACCTCGAGCTTGATTTCGAGGCATTGAACTTCCAGCTTCTGCGCCGCCAGAAGGGGCATGGCCGCGGCCGCCGCATGCAGATCGAGAAGGATACGGCTCAGATCGCCGGCGGAGTCCGCCATGGCCGCACGACGGGAGCGCCCGTTGCGCTCATCGTCGCGAATAACGACTGGAAGCATTGGACTTCGGTCATGAACATCGAGCCGATCGAAGGCAGCGACGAGTCGAAGCGCCGCATCCATCGCCCGCGTCCGGGCCATGCGGACCTGAACGGCGGGATTAAATACAACCACACGGACCTGCGCAACGTGCTTGAGCGTTCAAGCGCCCGCGAGACGGCGGCCCGCGTCGCGGTCGGCGCGGTCGCGCGGCAGCTGCTTGCCGCCTTCGGCATTCGCGTCGCGGGTCATGTCGTCAAGATCGGCGGCATCAAGGCGCCGGCTCCGAACCTGCCGATCGACGAGCTTATCGCCAGAACGGAGGAATCGCCGGTTCGCGTGACGGATCCCGAGACGGAAGCCGCGATGACGGCTCTCATCGATCAGACGAAGGCCGACGGCGATTCGATCGGCGGCGTGGTGGAATGCATCGTGACCGGACTGCCGATCGGTCTCGGAAGCCACGTCCAATGGGACCGCAAGCTGGACGGACGCATCGCCCAAGCGGTCGTCTCGATCAACGCGTTCAAGGGCGTCGAATTCGGAATCGGCTTCGAAGCGGCCGATCTGCCGGGATCGCAGGTCCATGACGAGATTCTGTACACGCCGGAGAAGGGCTACCATCGCGCGAGCAATCGCCTCGGCGGCTTCGAAGGCGGCATGACGAACGGGGAACCGATTATCGTCCGCGGCGTCATGAAGCCGATTCCGACGCTGTATAAGCCTCTGCGCAGCGTGGATATCGATACGAAGGAAGCGTTCACGGCTCAAGTCGAGCGTTCGGACGCCTGCGCCGTTCCGGCGGCAAGCGTCGTCATGGAGAGCGTCGTGGCATGGGAAGTCGCCAAGGCGTTCCTCGAGAAGTTCGGCGGGGATTCGATGGAAGAGATCAAGCGGAATTACGACAACTACCTGAGACAGGTGGCGGAATACTGATGGCTGCTTCTACCGAACTGCGCGAACTGACGGTGGAGCTCGGGGAGAGATCCTATCCGATTCTCATCGGGACGGACTTGCTGAAGCGGACCGGGGACCTGTTCTTGAAGCGGGGGTTCCCGGTCAAGGCACCGGTTCTGCTCGTGACCGACTCCGCCGTCGAGCATCTGTACGCCTCGACGGTCGAGGAGTCGCTGCGGCAAGCGGGCTACAACGTGACGAGAGCCGTCGTCTCGTCCGGAGAGAAGTCGAAGTCGCTCGGCGTCTTCGACGATCTGATCACGGCCGCCCTCGAGGCGGGGCTGGATCGGAAGTCGACGGTTATCGCGCTCGGCGGCGGCGTCGTGGGCGATCTCGCCGGCTTCGTCGCGGCTGCCTACATGAGAGGCATCCGCTTCGTGCAGATCCCGACCACGATTCTGGCGCACGACAGCAGCGTCGGCGGCAAGGTGGCGGTGAACCACCGCCTCGCCAAGAACATTATCGGCGCGTTCCACCAGCCGGAGTTCGTGCTCTACGACCTCGATACGCTGAAGAGCCTGCCGATGCGCGAAGTGAGAGCCGGTTACGCGGAAGTGATCAAGCACGGCCTGATCTGGAACGAAGAGTTCGTGAATTGGTGCGACGAACGGGCCGAGCAGCTGCTCGCCCTCGATTCGGATTCCCTTGGACATGCTTTGTACGAAGGCTGCAAGGTGAAGTCTATCGTCGTATCCCGGGACGAGAGAGAGAACGATCTGAGAGCGATCTTGAATCTCGGCCATACGATCGGACACGCTCTGGAAGCCGTTGCCGGGTATAACGAGCTCCTTCACGGGGAAGCGATCTCGATCGGCATGGTCGGTTCCGCGAGACTGGCGGAGAAGTTCGGCTACGATCCGGGAATCGCCGAAGAAACGGAGAGGCTGTTCCGCAAGTTCGGCTTGCCGGTTCGCATTCCGGCTCATTATGCGACCGATTCGATCATGGAAGCGATGATGCACGACAAGAAATTCGCGGAAGGCAAGATGGTGTTCGTCGTTCCGAAGGCGATCGGGGAAGTGGAGATTCGCGGCGACGTTCCCGTCGAATGGGTGCGAGGCATCGTCGAAGGGCTTAAGGAGGAGAGCGGGAAATGAGCGTAAGAGGGATCCGCGGCGCCATTACGGTGGAGGCCAATGACAGCAAACAAATTCTGGACGCGTCGGTTACGCTTCTGAACGCGATCGTGGAAGTGAACGGCATCTTGCCGGAGGATATCGCCGGAATCATGATTACGGTAACGCAAGACCTCGACGCGGCTTTCCCGGCGAAGTCCATTCGCCAGCTCGAGGGCTGGGAATTCGTGCCGCTCATGTGTTCCTTGGAGATTGCGGTCGAGGGAAGCCTGGAGCGCTGCATCCGCTTCATGGTTCTCGCGAATACGGACCTGAAGCAGTCGGATATGAGGCATGTGTACCTTGGCGAAGCGGTCAAGCTTCGTCCGGATTTGTCGGCGGCCCGTTGACGCGCGGCGCGATAGAATGATATAGTGATGTCATGACTTGGAGCGGAACGGTCGTCCGGAGGGACGGCAACTTACGCGAGAGTCGACGAGCGGAGAAGAGATGAGTCGAGTCGAGAAGAGGCGTCGAACCACCCTTAGGCTTTACGAAGAACCGGGGCGGCAGTCGGCGGCGGGAAGGCTTATTCGCGGGAACTAGTTCCTCGCGCCATGGCCGAACCTTACCTTTTGATCGCGCAAGCATCTCTGATTTTCTCAGGGATGCTTTTTTTGTTGTCTCTTAAGAGATCGGCTCGGGGCAAGAGGCAATACGGCAAGGGCAATGCCGCATCTCCGTCAAGGAACGGAGAGCGGATCGGCGAGCCGCACGAGAGGCGGCTCGGAGGGGAGCGAGAAGGAGAACATGGAGCAGAATCGTAAGCAGGAACTTCAAGAGGTTATTCGTCTGGCGGGGAGCTACAACGTCATCCCGGTCGTCCGCAAGCTGATGGCGGACACGGAGACCCCGATTCGAGTGTTTCAGCAATTAAGCCTGGACGGCCGGGCATTTTTGCTGGAGAGCGTAGAGGGCGGCATCAAATGGGCGAGATATTCGTTCATCGGCACCGATCCTTTCTTGCTGCTGAAGCTTAAGAAGAACAAAGTGACGCTCGAAGAAGGCGGAGTTACCCGTTCGTATTCGACCAACGATCCCTTGAAGCTGCTGCGCGAGAAGCTGAGCGGCTACCGAAGCCCGCAGCTGGCGGAGCTGCCGCCTTTTACGGGCGGAGCCATCGGTTTCTTCGGCTACGATCTGCTCCAATATTACGAGCGCAAGCTGCCGGCTCACCCGGTAGACGATCTGGTGATGGACGACATGCAATTCATGTTCTGCGACCAAGTAATCGTCTTCGACCATTTGAAGCAGCAAGTATTGGTCATCGGGAACGTTCACGTGAAGGAAGGCGCGGAAGAGCAGGACATCGAGCAAGCCTACTTCGAGGCTTGCAGCCGGATCGAGAAGCTGATCCGCCGCCTCCAGCAGCCTGCAAGCCAGCCGGCGGCCGTCGCCAAGGGAGCTCCTCCCCAGGACCCGGATCTCGGACGCATCGAGTCCAACGTGACGAAGGAGCAGTTTATCGCCAATGTGGAGCAAGCGAAGGAATACATTCGCGCCGGCGATATTTTCCAGGTGGTGCTGTCCCAACGCTTCCACATCGAGACGGAGGTCGATCCTCTGCTCGTGTATCGGGTGCTCCGTACGATGAATCCTTCGCCGTATATGTACGTGCTTAAGTTCGATGAAGAAGTGATCGTCGGCACCTCGCCCGAGCTGCTTGTCAAGGTGGACGGAGACCGAGTGGAGACGAGGCCGATCGCCGGCACTCGCCCGCGCGGGAAGACTCCGGAAGACGACCTTAAGCTGGAGCAAGAGCTGCTGGCCGACAAGAAGGAGAGGGCGGAGCACGTCATGCTCGTCGACCTCGGCCGCAACGACCTGGGTCGCGTCTCGGAATTCGGTTCGGTCAAGTGCGATTCCTACATGGAGATCGAAAGATATTCCCATGTCATGCATATCGTCTCCAACGTTTCGGGCAAGCTTCGCGAGGATAAGGATTTCTACGATGCCTTCCTCTCTTGCCTGCCGGCCGGCACGGTGTCCGGAGCGCCGAAGCTGCGGGCCATGGAGATCATCGCCGAGTTGGAAAAGGAAGCGCGGGGAGCGTACGCGGGAGCGATCGGATACCTGGGCTTCTCGGGCAACCTGGATACGTGCATCACGATCCGCACGATCATCTTCAAGAACGGCCGCGCGTTCGTTCAGGCCGGAGCGGGAATCGTGGCCGATTCCGTTCCGGAGATGGAATACGAAGAGACCGTCAACAAGGCGAAGGCCCTGCTCAAATCGATTCGCGCCGCCGAAGCGGTATTCCCGGCTCACAAGCCCGCGCATTCGCTGGCGGGAGACCGACGCACGAATCTGGATTATTAAGCTTAGAGAGGTGATAGAGATGACGATTATGAACGCGGAATTGACGATGCCCCAGGCGATCTCGACCGTATCGGGCGGGCAGAATCTGACGGTCGAGCAAGCCCGTTCCGTCATGAGGCTGATCATGTCGGGCGAGGCGACTCCTTCTCAAATCTCGGGACTGCTGATCGGCCTGCGGATGAAGGGGGAGACGGTAGAGGAGATTACCGGATTCGCGGAAGCCATGCGCTCCTTCGCGGGCCAGGTGAAGACGGAAAACCGCGATTTGCTCGATACGTGCGGAACGGGCGGCTCCGGAATCCACAAGTTCAACATCTCCACGACGTCGGCCATCATCGCGGCGGCGGCCGGAGCCCGCGTGGCGAAGCACGGCAACCGGGCGATGTCCGGCAAGTCCGGCAGCGCGGACGTGCTGGAGGCGCTCGGGGTAGGAATCGGGCTGACGGCGGAGCAAGCGGCGGAATGCTTGACGCGCACCGGCATCTGCTTCATGTTCGCTCAGCTCTATCACCCGGCTCTGAAGCACGCGGCCGTTCCCCGGAAGGAGCTCGGGGTCCGTACGATTTTTAACCTGCTGGGCCCTCTCGCGAATCCCGCCAATGCCGATCGGCAGATGATGGGTCTCTACGACCGCTCGAGAACCGAGACGGTAGCCAAGGTTCTGGGGAATCTGGGGCTGAAGCGCGCGCTCGTTGTCGGCAGCCACGACGGACTCGACGAGATCAGCATCTCCGCTCCGACGCGGATATCGGAGCTTAAGGACGGCGTTGTCTCGACCTACGACATCGCGCCGGAGGACTTGGGCCTAACGACGCTTCCGCTCGGCGAGGTCAAGGGAGGAAACGCCGCCGAGAACGCGGCGATCATTCACCGGGTGCTCGGGGGGGAACGCAGCGCGTACCGGGATATCGTTCTCGCGAACGCGGGAGCCTGCCTCTACGTTGCCGACCGCGCCGGATCGCTTCGCGAAGGGGTCGAGCTTGCCGCCGGAACGATAGACTCGGGCAAGGCATTGGACAAACTAAAGCAATGGATTGCGACGACAGGAGAAATGAGCCATGTTTCTTGATCGGATAGTTGCCACCAAGAAGATAGAAGTAGAACGGTTAAAAGAGACTCTGGTCATCGCGGACGCGGAGAGAACGATCTCGGCGATGCCGGAGTGCCGCGGCTTCGAGCAAGCGCTGAAGGACGGGAATCGCCGTCGCCCGGTCGGCCTGATCGCGGAGGTGAAGAAGGCGAGTCCGTCCAAAGGGCTGATTCGCCCGGACTTCGACCCGGTGGCGCTAGCGCAAGCTTATGAAGCGGCGGGCACCGATTGCATCTCCGTTCTGACGGATAAGGATTATTTCCAAGGAAGCAATGAATACTTAACGGCGATCAGAGCCGCGGTAGACGTGCCTTTGCTGCGCAAAGACTTTACCGTCGACGAATCCCAGATTTACGAGGCGCGCCTTATCGGCGCGGACGCGATTCTCCTTATCGCGGCTATTCTTAGCAAGCAGCAGCTGTCTGGCTACCACGATCTTGCGCGCAGCCTTGGCTTGGACGTATTGGTCGAAGTGCACAATCGCGAAGAGCTGGATACGGTGCTCGATATCGGCAAGGCGACGCTGATCGGAGTCAACAACCGGAACCTGCATACGTTCGAGACCGACCTGAAGGTAACGGAGGAGCTGATCTCCCTGCTGCCGGCGGGAGTGACGACGGTCAGCGAGAGCGCGATCTCGACTCCGGCGGACATCGACTTCGTTCGCCGCGCGGGAGCGCAGGCCGTGCTCGTCGGAGAGCAATTCATGCGCCAGAAGGACGTCGGCGACGCGGTTCATACGCTGCTCGGCCCCGTCATCCCCGGGAGAGAAGGCGTTGGCCGATGAACGGGACGACGGCCGAAGCGGCGAAGAAAGCGGCGACGCTAGTCAAAATTTGCGGAATCAAGGAAGAAACGACGATTGACGGAATGAAGGGGCTCCCGGTAGACTATATCGGATTCGTCTTCGCTAAGAGCAAGCGGCAAGTGACTCCGGAGCGGGCGGCCGAGTTGATCTCGGCGGCGTCCAGGACTCAGATGGCGGGAGAAGCGCCGCCTCAAACGGTTGGCGTGTTCGTCAATCCGACTCTGGAGGAATTGGAGCGGGCGCTGTCCGTCGCGAAGCTGGATGTCGTCCAGCTTCACGGGGAGGAGACTCCCGCGTTCGCTCGCCAGGTAGCGGACCGGTTCGGAGTCAAGGTCTGGAGAGCGCTGCCCATTGTCGAGAGCGCGGGAGACCCGGTAGGAGCCGTCGAGCCGGAAGGCGCCGGACCGGCCAGGCTGGAGGCATACCGGGGAATAGCCGAAGCGATTCTGATCGATACGGCGGGCGGCGGCACCGGGAAGACGTTCCGCTGGGATCTCATTCCCGGCTATCAGGAGGCTGCCGCCGCGAACGGCCTCAAGCTGTTCGTCGCCGGCGGACTCAGCCCCGACAACGTGGACGGCCTCGTAGAGCAGTATTCGCCGGAAGGCGTCGATATTTCAAGCGGAGTGGAGACCGACGGCGTGAAGGACAACGCCAAGATCGCCGCGTTCGCGCAGAAGGTGAGGAGCAAATCATGACACAGACACAGGTTCCCGATTCGTACGGCCGGTTCGGCGCGTTCGGGGGACGCTACGTTCCCGAGACGCTGATGAACGCTCTTCTTGAGCTCGAAGAAGCATATAACCGTTACAAGAACGATCCGGAATTCCTGGCGGAGATCCGCTATCTGCTGAAGCAGTATGCGGGAAGACCATCCCCGCTCTATTATGCGGAGCGGCTTACGCAGCATCTGGGCGGCGCCAAGATCTATCTGAAGCGCGAAGACCTGAACCATACCGGCTCGCACAAGATCAACAACGCGATCGGGCAGGCCGTGCTGGCCAAAAGAATGGGCAAGACGAAGGTGATCGCGGAGACCGGCGCGGGGCAGCACGGAGTCGCCAGCGCGACGGTCGCGGCATTGCTCGGACTGGAATGCAAGGTATTTATGGGAGAAGAGGATACGAAGCGCCAGCAGCTGAACGTGTTCCGCATGAAGCTATTGGGCTCGGAAGTCATTCCGGTCACCTCCGGCTCGAGAACGCTCAAGGACGCGTGCAACGAGACGCTTCGGTACTGGGTCAGCCACGTGGACGATACGTATTACATTCTCGGATCGGTTACGGGACCGCATCCTTATCCGATGATGGTTCGCGACTTCCAGCGCATTATCGGCGTGGAGACGAAGGAGCAGATCCTGGAGGCGGAAGGCCGCTTGCCGGACGTCATCGTCGCCGCCGTCGGCGGGGGAAGCAATGCGATGGGCATTTTCCACGATTTCATTCCTGACGCCTCGGTGCGCCTTATCGGCGTCGAAGCCGCCGGCCGCGGAGTCGATACGGAGCAGCATGCCGCGACGATGACTAAGGGACGTCCGGGCGTGTTCCAAGGCTCGATGAGCTACGTGCTGCAGGACGAAGGCGGACAAGTGCAGGAAGCCCATTCGATCTCGGCCGGTTTGGACTATCCCGGAATCGGGCCGGAACACTCTTATCTGAAGGATTCCGCGCGGGCCGAATACGTTCCGGCTACGGACCGCGAAGCTCTGGACGCGCTTAAGCTCCTGTCCGTGCAGGAGGGAATCATCCCGGCGCTGGAATCCTCCCACGCGATCGCGCATGCGATCAAGCTCGCGCCGACGCTGCCTAAGGATTCGCTGCTCGTCGTCTGCCTGTCGGGACGCGGGGACAAGGACGTGGAGGCCATCATGCCGTACTTCGAAGGAGAAACGAAATGAGCCTGAACCAGACGAATCTTATCGATGCGGCATTCGCGGAGTTGAAGGAGAAGGGCGAAACCGCCCTTATTCCTTTCATGACGATGGGCGACCCGGATTTAGGCACTTCCGTGGAGCTCATTAAAGCGGCGGAAGCCGCGGGAGCGAGCATGATCGAGCTTGGCGTTCCTTATTCCGATCCGCTGGCGGACGGGCCAGTCATTCAACGGGCTTCCGAGCGGGCTCTGAAGAATCGGATCTCCTTGCTGGACTGCATGAAGGTCGCCTCCGAAGCTCGCAGGCAAGGAGTGAAGATGCCGTTTATCCTGTTTACTTACTTTAATCCGGTACTTCAGATGGGATTGGAAAAATTCTTCGATCTCATGCGGGAGCATGATTTCAGCGGAGCGATCATTCCCGATCTGCCTCTCGAGGAAGACGAAGAGGTGCGCGGGCTTGCCGAGAAGACGGGCGTTCATCTCATTCCTCTCGTCGCGCCGACTTCGGAAGCCCGCGTGGAGAGAATCGCCGCCCGGGCTCGCGGCTTCGTCTACTGCGTCTCTTCGCTCGGAGTCACGGGCGTGCGCAGCAGCTTCCATTCCGGGCTGGACCAGTTCCTGGCGACGGTTCGCAAGGCGGCGAGCGTGCCGATCTGCGTCGGCTTCGGCGTCTCCTCGAGGGAGCAGGCCGAGTCGCTTGCGGACAAGTGCGACGGCGTTATCGTGGGAAGCGCGATCGTCCGCAAGGTCGAAGAATCGCTCCCGCTGCTTCAGGACGGGGATGCCGACAAGCGCCGCCAAGGCGTCGAGGAAGTTAAGACGTTCATAACGGAGCTGAAACCCCGCGCGGTTCGGTCTTGAGCCGAATTTGCCGCTGTCGAAGCTTTCGGTTTGCCGACATTTTATCTGTACAGGTTCCTGTCCTTATGTCACAATAGAACATAACAGTTCAAACGGAGCGTGTGTCCTGCGCTCCGTTTGCATTCGCCGAAAGCAACCGCTTCGCGTCTATTCAGGAGGTTATTCCATGCAACCGAAACCGAATATTGTTCATCTTCCGGTTTACCAACCGGGCAAGCCCGTCTCCGACGTCAAGCGCGAGCTGGGACTTACCGAAGTCATCAAGCTTGCTTCCAACGAGAATCCGTTCGGCAGCTCGCCGAAGGCGATCGAAGCGGCCAAGCAGGAGCTCGAGAATATCAGCATCTATCCGGACGGAGCCGCGGTCGATCTGACGAACGCGCTCGCCGAGCATCTCGGCGTCGAACCGGACCAGATCATTTTCGGAGCGGGGTCGGACGAGGTCATTCTGATGATCGCCCGCGCGTTCTTGCTGCCGGGCGACGAGAACATTACCGCCGACCAGACGTTCCCGCAGTATCGCCATAACATCGAGATCGAGAACGGAGTCGTCATCGAGGTGCCTCTGAAGGACGGCACCCACGACTTGGACGGAATGCTGGCGAAGGTCGGCCCGAAGACGAAGATCGTATGGATCTGCAATCCGAACAATCCGACCGGAACGATCGTCACGCACGAACAGGTCGAGAGCTTCCTGGCCAAGGTGCCTTCGAGCGTTATGGTCGTGCTGGACGAAGCTTATTGCGAATACATCGACGATCCGGCATTCCCGGATGGTCTGGCCCTGCTGAAGAAGTACCCGAACCTGGTGCTGCTGCGCACGTTCTCGAAGATTTACGGCTTAGCCTCCATGCGAATCGGCTACGGCATCGGCCGTCCGGAGCTGATCCGTTCCATCAATCAAGTCCGCGAGCCGTTCAACACGTCGCGAATGGGGCAAGCGGCCGCTCTTGCCGCTATTAAGGACCAGGACTTCATCGATTACTGCCGCAAGGCGAACGCGGAAGGGCTGAAGACGCTCCGCGCCGCCTTCGACCGTCTCGGTCTCCCGGCCTTCCCCGCTTACGGCAACTTCATCATGGTCGACGTGAAGAGACCGGCCGGAGAAGTGTTCGACGCGCTTCTGCGCAAAGGGATTATCGTGCGCGGCGGGCATAAGTACTACCCGACGCATATTCGCATCACCGTCGGCAGCGCCGAGCAGAACGCGAAGGTTATCTCCGCTCTGGAAGCCGTACTTCAAGAAATTCCGGTACAGGTGTGAGGGATGACCGTAGACAACAGCGACTTTAAGCCAACCTCCCCCGTTCCGGCGCCCTCCGTGAAGATCGCGATCTTCGGAGTCGGCCTTATCGGGGGCTCGCTCGCGCTCTGCTGGAAGGGCAAGCCGGGCTATCGAATCGTCGGGCACTCGGTCAATCCGTCCTCCGTCGGCAAGTACGTCTCGCTCGGCGTGGTGGACGAAGGCACGACTTCCCTCGAGGAAGCGGCAAGGGATGCCGACTTTATTTTCCTGTGCGTGCCGGTAGGCCGACTGAACGACTATCTGGATGAGCTCGCCAAGCTTCCTCTGAAGCCGGGCTGCATCATCACCGACGTCGGAAGCACGAAGGCGTCGGTCGTCGCTCACGCGAGAGGCCTCGATCTGAACGGAGCCGTCTTCCTCGGCGGCCATCCGATGGCCGGCTCGGAGCGCTCCGGAGTCGAAGCGGCGACCATCGATCTGTTCGAGAACGCCTACTACGTGCTGACCCCGACGGACGACACGCCGCTAGATGCGGTCGAGAGGATGCAGGAGCTTCTGCGTTGGACGAGAGCCAAGGTCGTGCTGACCGATTCGGTCCTTCACGACAGCATCGTCGGGGCGATCAGCCATCTGCCGCATCTGATCGCGGTCGGTCTCGTCAACCAGATCGCCCGGTACAACGAGACGAACGATCTGTACCGCAGCCTGGCGGCCGGCGGCTTCCGCGACATTACGCGGATCGCTTCGAGCGACCCTATCGTCTGGCGGGATATTCTTGTGAACAACAAGGACGTGCTGCTGACGCTTCTGGACGATTGGAAGGCGGAGATGGACCGGTTCGCCGAGCTGTTGAAGCAAGAAGACGGAGAGGGCATCTCCGAGCAGTTCCGCCTGGCGAACGGGTTCCGCAACCAGCTGCCGGAACGCCGCAAAGGCATGATCCAATCGCTTCACGAATGCTATGTCGACGTTCCCGACCATCCGGGCATTATCGGCCGGATCGCGACGGAGCTCGGGCAGGCTCGCATCAATCTCAGCAACCTTCACATCGTGGAGAGCCGAGAGGACGTGCCGGGAACGCTGCGCCTGTCGTTCAAGGAAGCGGACGATCTGGAGAAAGCCGTCGAGCTTATCCGCGGAATGAAGTACGAGGTCTATTTTTGAAGGGTCGTTTAGCCGGGGCTTCTTCCTTCCTCATCGCGTTGCGATCGGGAAAGAAGAAGCCCTTTGTACTTTGCAGGCGATTACGCGGCAGCGCGTCAAAGAGGGCAACCAAACTACGCGCACGAACCCGAAAACGGAGGAGGGGGCAGAGAGTAACGTTATTTTCTTAAATGAGCAAAAAAAACCGCCCGAAGGGCGGTCGCACAAAGTGCAAGTATTGGATAGGAGTGGAGAGAAACCATACTGTACTTTTATTATATGTATCCGCTTCCACTTTGTCAATAAGCGCTTACAAAAAAATGAGAGCGTTTACGATTTATTTTTTTCATTATGAATTGTTCTTTTTGCCCCATGCAGCGGCGTAATGGATATCATTGCCTGCATAATTTTAAAATTTTTTAAGATATGGGCAACCTGTCCTATGTTACAATACGATTAGTTATGTAAAATACTGGGGACATCTTATTCGAATGCGCCTTCGTGCGCAACTTTTGCGTTTATGGTCGGTATAACCATTATCCGGCCTCAAACGATCACCCTGTCCAGGGGGGAGGATCGCGGAACCGATGACCGATTCCCAATTGATTCGGGAAATCAAAGACGGCAATGTGGATTTATATTCTACCTTAATGTCGAGATATCAGAAGAAAATTCTGTCCTTTATATATCAAATGCTAAGAAGCGCCAAGCTGGAGCTCATGGCGGAGGATCTTTGCTCCGAGACCTTCTACAAAGCGTACCGAAGCCTGCACTCCTTCCGAGAGGTCGACGCTTCCTTCTCGACCTGGCTGTACACGATCGCTCGCAATACGGTGCTGAGCGAGCTTCGCAAGAACAAGGCGACTCATCTATCCTTGGATGATTCAACCTACATACCTGCCGCTCCGGCCGAAGCGGCTCCCGAACAGACCTTGCTTCGCAGCGAGAAGGTATCCTTGGTGAGGGCGGCGATCAACAACCTTCCGGAGAAGCAGCGCTCCGCCTTGATCCTGCGGGAATACGACGGAATGGACTACCAGGAAATTGCTAATATTCTAGGACAGACCGTCAGCGCCGTGAAGTCGCTGCTGTTCCGGGCCAGGGCCAGCGTGAAGACGCAGATGGAAGCTTACTACAACGAACCAGCCATCATTCAGGAGTACGAGGAGTTGAAGTATCGATGAGAAGCGACTGCGACCTGCAGCAGGAGAAATTCAGCGATTATTGGGACGAAGCGTTGCCCTCTCACGAGAGAATCAAATTCGAATTGCATCTCGCTTCCTGTCCCGCCTGCAAGGAAGAGTATCGATTCTGGGAAGAAAGCTCCGCGCTGATTCGGGAAATCGGGCAGAGCGACGCTCTCGATATCGATACGGCGACGGTAGAGGAGATCAACCGGAACGTCATGAACCGAATCTATGCCGAACAGGATTGGTTCCTGCCCGCGTCGAGACGGTTGTACGCTTTCGGCAGCGGCTTCCGGAGAAGGATGGGAAGCTTGATCGCGGCGCTATTGGCGATTTTTTTCTGCAGGTTGGTATATGCCATTTATGAGAAAACGCATAGCCCGGATACCCCTTACACGGGCGTGATGGATACGGCCAGCGCGTTCAACCCGGGAGATTCGGTGCCCAGCGGGATGATCGTCGATGTCCCCGTGGCCAGTCTAAGCGATCCTATCGTGCTTCGCGTGGATCCCGCCGTGCCGGAATATTGGATTGCCTTCGCGCTTCTTGGGGTACTGATGTCCTTGCTGACGATGAATTGGTTCGCGAGGGTGCGGGCATGAGCGGATACATGAGAATGGGCTGGGTCAGGCACGGACTTACCTCATGGAACAAGGCCGGCAAGATTCAAGGGACGACCGATATTCCCCTTAGCGCGGAAGGGAAGATGCAAGCCCATCGCCTCGCTCATCGGCTGTCTATCGAGAGCAGAGTCTGGCATGGCGTCGTATGCAGCGATCTCCAGCGAGCGGAGACGACCGCCAGAATCGTTGCGGAGAGGCTGAATATTCCGCTGCTGACGGATGTCCGCCTTCGGGAGCGGGGCTTCGGCGAAGCGGAAGGAACGACGGAAGCGGAACGCGTCGCCAGGTGGGGAAGCGGGTGGCGAGGCAAGGTTCCCGGCCAGGAGTCGGATGAACAGGTGCGTTCGCGCGGCCTCGCCTTCGTCGAAGAATTCTCGGACAAGCATGCCGGAGAGAGCTGGCTGGTCGTAACCCACGGAAGCTTCATCGGTCAGATGCTTCAGGCACTTGAGACCGGAGTGGACGACCATCATATCTCCAATCTGTCGCTGACGATTCTGGATCGGGAAGGCGATAGGTGGGTTCCTATCCTTCATAACTGCACCGAGCATCTTAATCTTCCTTAACCCTAAACGTAATATTAGAATCGAATTCTAGCATCCAACGGAACGCCCGCAGCTTTTGCCGGCGTTTTTTTTTGCGTTTTGGAGGCAGGGGCAACGTTTAAACGGACGAACATGCACCGATAATGACATGTAAATCGTCCGGAAACGGGGAATGCCGATGAACTTGGCGGAAATGCTCTGCTACGCCGATATCGAACAGTTGACCCGAATCGCCGATACGTATCGATGCGAGTGCAGCAGCCATTCGAAGAACGACTTGATTCAATCGATCCTGATCGCCGTTCAGCGGCGCGATGTCCTGGAGTCTCGGGTAGAAGACATGAGCGTGGGCGATATTCGTTTCCTCAACTCTCTTCTTTTCGATCAGCGAGCCTCCTACAGTTTGGAAGAGCTGACGGCCAGGGCAAGAACCGCCGAACCGGCGGATCCGGGCCAGCGGGAACGGGAGGAAGCGCCGCCTCCGCCGGTCAAGAATCGCAAGAAATCGAAGGCGTCCGCTTCTATCGAAGCGCCGCCCGATCCCGATTCGGCCGCGAGAAGCGCGATCGCTAGGTTCAAGCGATTCGGGTGGTTATTTAACGGTTTTTCCCACCAGACCCGATTCCTCTATCATGTTCCCGAGGACGTAAGAAGCAGGCTTAAGGACGCGCTGGCCAGACAGTTCCGAGGCAAGCTGGAGCTCCGGGGAGAACCGTCCGTATACCGGGACGAGAGAGGATTGGCCGTTGCCGACATGAGCCAGGTGCTGCGTTTTATTAGAGATAACGACACGCCGCTCACGACGGACAGCGTTCTCTATAAGAGGCAGCTGCAGCAGCTGCTGGATGTCTTGTCCGTGTCCGAGGAGATACCGGGCAAAAGCGGATGGAGGTTCGGTTACGGCCGGAGATTCCGGGATTATCCGGACCGCTTCTCGCTCCTTTACGACTACGGCTGCTTCAAAGGTTGGCTTCAGGAGCAGCTGGATCGGTTGGAGCTGAGCGAGGAAGGCTTCGCATATGCCTCGGGAGAGAAAACGATCGATCCGGCGGACCTGTACCGGTTCTGGCTTAGGCTGTACAAGAGCCCGATTCCCAATCTCAACATCCTGGTTCAATGGATCTCCTTGCTGTCCGCGGAATGGACGACCGTGGACTCCGTCGAGCGAATCCTGCTGCCCTTCGTGAAGGAGTACTACTATGACAGCGCCTCGGACGTGCTTCGCAAACGGGTCATCGGCAACATGATGCATTTAGGCCTGCTTCGAATAGGGGAAACCGAATCGAGGGAAGCCGTCATCCGGATGACTCCGCAAGGAAGGCAGCTGATCGCCGGGGTCGAGGTCGGGTCGGAGGATCATTTGAGTTGGATAGGGGGCTCGTTCGACTTCGGTTGATACCGGCCTGCGTTGGAACGATAGGCAAGAATACATTGATCGGCATGGGGGCCAGTGTCCCGAACGGGGCCGACATCGGTGAATATGCTTTAGTGGGAGCAGGCGCGCTCGTAATCGAACGGACGCCAACCCCAAGGAACCCTTTACGCCGGATATTTGGAGGTGCAACGGATGGACATGAAAGTCGCCTATGAGACCATGCTGGGTTTGGCGGCCGAAATGGTTCTCGACGACGCGCTGCGCAAACACCGGACGGAAAAGATTTACGAAGCTATCGACGTTGCGCTGGCGAAAGGGGACGCGGAAAGCTTCCGTCGTCTGACCGACGAATTGAAGACGATTCAATGATCGAGAGAACGGCATGCCGTTCGATCGTCTCGTACCGACTGACCGTATGGCGGAACGGAGAGCCCGAGCTTTCCGGCGCCATGCGGTATTTTTTGTTAGCAAAAGAAAACGCTTTTCCGGAACGGATTTTTGGAGTAGGATGGGACATGGAAGAATGATCGGCAATCATCTCCAATCCTGATTATCATTTCTTTGGGAGGGAAACCTAGCTATGCCATTAGTGGATATGCCTATGGAGAAGCTTAAGGAATACCGAGGAATCAATCCGAGACCGGACGATTTCGACGACTATTGGGAGCGCGCGCTCAAAGAGATGAAGGCGGTGGACCCCGAGCTGGAGATCACGCCTTCTTCCTTCCAAGTTCCGTTCGCGGAATGCTACGACCTAACCTTCACGGGAGTGCGCGGCGCCCGCATCTATGCGAAATACGTCAAGCCGAAGAACGTTCCCGGGCCCCATCCGGCCGTGCTTCAATTCCACGGATACTCCGGCCATTCCGGGGATTGGACCTCCAAGCTCGGCTGGGCGGCGCTCGGGTATTCCGTCATCGCGATGGACGTGCGGGGCCAAGGAGGGCGATCCGAAGACACCGGCGGAGTGAAGGGTAATACCCTTCGCGGTCAAATCATTCGCGGGCTTAGCGACCATCCGGACAACCTTCTCTTCCGGCACGTCTTCCTGGACACGGCGCAGCTGGCGGGAATCGTCATGAGCCTGCCCGAGGTCGATCCGGCTCGGGTCGCGGCGATGGGAGGCTCGCAAGGCGGCGGCCTGACGTTAGCCTGCGCGGCGCTGGAGCCGAGAATCAAGCTGCTCGCGCCCGTCTTTCCCTTCTTGTCCGATTATCGGAGAGTTTGGGAGATGGACCTGGCTAAGGATGCCTATGAGGAATTGAGACTCTACTTCCGTTCGTTCGATCCGACTCATGAGCGCGAAGACGAGATTTTCCGCAAGCTGGGTTACATCGACGTCCAGTATTTGGCTCCGAGAATTCAAGGCGAAGTCATGATGGCCGTCGGGCTGATGGATACGGTCACGCCGCCGTCGACCCAATTCGCGGCGTACAATAAAATCGTCGCCAAGAAGCGGTTGGTCGTGTACCCGGATTTCGGACACGAGCATTTGCCGGGGAACGACGACAAGACGATCAGCTTTTTCCAGGAGAAATTATAAGAATCATACCGGTTGCAAGCGCAAGCGAGAATTCCGGCAGCAAAGGAAGTTGTTCGAATGAAATTCAGCGAATTGACCTCAGACCAGTGGTACGATCTATTGCCTTATCTCGACACCTGCCTGATCCCCGTATCGGGACTGGTCGGCGACGAGCCGCCGCACGAGGCCGCGGAACGGATCGCGGAGACGGGAGATTGGCTGCAGCCGCTCGAGACGGCCTTCCGGGGGAGGACCGTCACGATGCCTGCCTATCATTACATTAATGTAGCCGAGAAAGCGGAAATCGAGCGAATCGGCGCGATCTGCGGCCGAGTGAAGCAATTGGGCTTCAAATATATCGTCGTCGTGTCGGGGAGAGCCGATTGGGCGGAAGCTCCGGCTGGGGCGGATCTGATCCTTAAACCCGAGGAGAGCGGCATGCAGCCGGATACGAACAAGCTTCGCCAGGCGATAACGGAGCTATGGAAGCAAGAGGGGCGCTCCCGGTAGCGTTCCTTGGAGAAGTTTCCATATCGCGCATAATCGATACGTATTCCTGCAAACAATAAGCGGGAGGCAACGAAGGGTAATTGTGACAATTTGAGAACAATTTAGACCTGCGATTCGTGTCAACAAGTGAATAGACGATGGCAATTGTTGACTGTCCTTAGTGCCTGGGCTATTATTATTAATGTCTTTGTGAACAAAAAGTGAATGAAGTCCGTAACGGACGCGACATGGTGGGCAGAGGGGGTTGAGAAAATGAGCCACAACGAACAGCAAGAATCCGCGCACAAGCCTGTCAAGCGCAAAGAGATGTCTAGAAGACAATTTTTGTCATACACGCTTGGCGGTGCAACGGCTTTCATGGCAGGTGGAGTCGTTTTGCCGATGCTTCGATTCGCCGTCGATCCCATTCTGGTTAAGAAGGAAGAAGGCGGTTTCGTTAAAGTAATCGAGGAGTCCAAGGTTACCGCTGAACCGCAGCAGGTCGGCTTCAAGGTTCATCAGGTAGACGGATGGTACGAGAGCGATCCGAAGATGGAAGCATATATCGCTAAAGGCGAGGATGGCAAAGTATTCGCCCTGTCTCCGGTTTGTAAGCACCTTGGCTGCACGATCGGCTGGGGCGGGGAGTCGCCTAACGAATACCATTGTCCTTGTCACGGGGCACGGTACACCAAAGACGGCAAGAACCTGAAGGTAGCTCCGAAGCCGTTGGACGAATACGAAGTGAAGATCGAGAACGGCTGGGTTTACCTCGGACCGTTGCAAGCGAACACACGGGTTTAGAAGGAGGGCGTTTCGTCAAATGTTCAAATCAATGTACAACTGGATCGACGAACGTCTGGATGTCACACCGATGTGGAGAGACATCGCGGATCACGAAGTTCCCGAGCACGTCAATCCGGCTCATCACTTCTCCGCGTTCGTCTATTGCTTCGGCGGCCTGACGTTCTTCATCACCGTCATTCAGATCCTCTCGGGGATGTTCCTGACGATGTACTACGTTCCCGACATTACCAATGCTTATTACAGCGTCGATTACCTCCAGCACCAAGTTGCTTTCGGAGTCATCGTTCGCGGCATGCACCACTGGGGCGCGAGCTTGGTAATCGTAATGATGTTCTTACATACCCTGCGCGTCTTCTTTACGGGCTCTTACAAAGCGCCGCGCGAGATGAACTGGGTCGTAGGCATGCTGATTTTCTTCGTCATGCTCGGTCTGGGCTTCACCGGTTATCTTCTTCCATGGGATAACAAAGCGTACTTCGCAACCAAGGTCGGCATGGAAATCGCCGGCTCCGTTCCTTGGATCGGAGGCTACATTAAGGAGTTACTGGCGGGAGGCACCATCGTAGGAGCACAGACGCTGACGCGATTCTTCGCGATTCACGTATTCTTCCTGCCGGGCGTGCTGCTTACGCTCCTTGCCGCACACTTCTTCATGATTCGTAAACAGGGCATATCCGGGCCGCTGTAACAGAGAGGGGAGTGGCAAGTAATGGCACACGGTCATAAATCGGACGAGAAGATCGTCTATGTCGGAGATTCTCGAATTCGCCAAAGAAGCGCAGACAAGCCTACGCCTCCGGACTATACTTCCTTCCCGGGCAAGTCGGAAGCGTTTATCCCGAACTTCCTGCTGAAGGAATGGATGGCGGGCGTCGTCATCCTGGTCGGCTTCCTCGTTCTCACGATCGCGGAACCGGCGCCGCTGGGGTATCCGGCGGATCCGCTCAACGGTTCGTTCATCCCGATGCCGGACTGGTACTTCTTGTTTATCTACCAATTGCTGAAGTATCCGTACGCTTCCGAGGATTACATCATCCTCGGTACGATCGGGATTCCGGGCTTGGCTTTCGGAGCGCTGCTGCTGGCGCCGTTCCTGGATACGGGCAAGGAGCGCCGCTTCTACCGCCGTCCGATCGCTTCGTCGATGATGATCGTCTCGCTCGTGGCTTCGATCTACCTGACTTGGGTGTCTTGGCATCACTACACCGAAGAGCTCGAGAAGAACGGAGTCATTCCGGAGCATATCGAGCGCGAGATCAAGTCCGAGGAATCGATCAAGGCGGGCAAGGGTCGGTACATCGCGGGCAAGGAAGACGTCGTCGCGCTGGTGAAGGCGGACGATCCCGCGTTCTCCATCATGCAACAAGCCCAGTGTATCGCTTGTCACGGCGCGGAGCTCGAGGGCGCGAACGGACCTTCGCTTCGCGGAATCGGAGACGCGCTGAGCAAGGAACAGCTTGTCGATACGATCACGAACGGCAAGAACGAGGGAATGCCTGCCTTCAAAGGCCAGCTGACCGAAGCCGAGATCGATCAGATCGCAACGTGGCTGTCCGAACAGAAAGCGGCGGCAGCCGAATAAATAGGTTATAATGAGAGAGCCTGGCCGAATGCGGTCAGGCTCTTTCTAGCGAGTTACAGATACGGAGCATTGGGGGATACGGGAATGACTTGGAGAGAGCTGCTCTCTCGAGAGACGCTGACGCATCGGGCGCTGATGTCGCTTCTCATGATTTTCTACATACCGGGCACGATCTACGGCTACTACTGGTACGAGAACCAGCTGAGGGAGACGTGGAGCAACAATCCGCATTGGCAGCTTCCGTTCGTTCCGGACAGTCCGACCGCATCGCTGTTATTTGCGCTGGCGCTGCTATGGCTATGGATTCAGCCCGGACGTTCCGAACGCGGCTGGGTTCGCGGAATACGGGGAACGCTGGAAGCGCTGGCCGTCGTGACGAGCGTGAAGTACGGCATCTGGGCTTGCGCCATTATCTTCGCGGGAGCGGCTCAAGGGGACACGATCGAGCCTTCCAGCTGGATGCTGGTCGCTTCTCATGGAGCGATGGCGGTATGCGCGGTGCTCTACGGCCGATTTTTCCACTATGGAGGGGTCACCCTGACGATCGCGGCTGCGTGGACCTTCCTGAACGATTCGATCGACTACGGCTTCGACGTCTACCCTTATCTTCCTTTCGAATTGAAGGATGACGTGACCGTCGTCGCATGGTGTACTTTCCTGCTAACGGCGTTCAGCGTCCTCGTCGCCGCGGCGGTGAGATTCAACCTGCCGTTGAACAAGCTGAACCGCTTGTCTCAAGACAAGCGGTTCTAATGCCGGACAACCCCTCATAGGCTTAGGCAGGAGGGGATCTTCGATGCGGGGCAAGCAAGCGGCTAAGGGTAGCATCTTCAAATGGGCAAGCCTGCTTACGGCGGCTTTGTCTCTCTTCTTTGCGGGTCTTCCCGTCGCGGCGACGGTCATGAGAGGCGGGAGCGGCGAGGCGCAAGCCGTCAAGCCAGAAGCGGTCAAGCCTCAAGCCGAGCCTTCGAACGCGGCGGTTCAAGCCTTCTACTCGGCAGCCGAGGCGCTGTACGATTCGGTCCGCAAGGGAGACCGGTTAGGCGGGACAAGGGCCTTGCAGGAAGTGGAGAGAAGCCTGAGGAAGCTTCCGATGAGCCGGATCCCCAACGCCGAAGGCATCAGCTCTCTGGCCGCGAGCGTCGCGGAGATGAAGAGGGCGTGGACAGCCGTGTCTCCGGACGAGGCGAGAATCGAGCAAGCCGCCGGTTCGGTTCGTATGGCCGCCGACGCTCTGGCGAACCCTACCCGTCCGTTGTGGCATCAATACCAAACGGTGCTTAGCCAAGACTCGGCAGCGTTGATCGAAGCGATCGAAGACGCGGATTCTCCGAAAGACGCGTTGGAACGCTTATCCCGCCATTACGGAATCATCCGTGCGGCCGCCTCGCTTCAAGCCGAGCCTTCCGCCGTCGAACGGATGGATTCGGTCCTGCGCTACGCCGATAGGCTTCTATCCTCCGGACAGCCGCAGTCCGACTTGGCGAACGATCTGGGCCGGCATATCCAGGACGCTATCGCGGGCTTGTTTCCGCAGGCGGAAGGCTCGCCGACGAACGTCGTTCCGCTGGCGCCGCCTTCCTGGGGCATCACGGCTACGATCGGTTCCTTCATTATAACGATACTATCTTGGGCGGGCTGGAGAAGGTTCCGGTTCGAACGAATGCATCCCGGCAGGAGGAGCGAGGCGAGCAAGAACCGCTCGGACGCCGCCAACAGGTGGTTTCGATAACCGGAGCCGGCTTGCCGTCAATCTTCCTTGAAGCCTTCGCCGAGAACGTCATGCACATCCGTAATGATGATAAAAGCCTTTCTGTCGTGCTGGCGGACAAGGCTTTTTAATTTGCGGATTTCGAATCGGCTGACGACGCAGTAGATCATCATTTTGTTCTGGCCGGAATAGGCCCCGACGGCAGGGAGCAAGGTCACCCCTCGATCCAGCTCTTTGGTAATGCTGGAAGCCAGCTTCTCCGGCTCGGAGCAGAGAACGGTGAAGGCCTTGGCCGCATAGGCGCCTTCTTGAATGAAGTCGATGATCTTGGAGGAGATGAAGACGCTGACGAGCGTGTACAGCACCTTCTCCGTCTCGATGACGAGCAGCGACGAGCCCAAGATGACGACGTCCATGGCCAGAATGATCTGGCCCATGCTCCATCCGCGCCAACGATGCACGATACGCGCGATGATGTCGACGCCCCCCGTCGTTCCCCCCGAACGAAACACAAGCCCGAGTCCCGATCCGAGCGTCACGCCGGCATAGAGAACGACGAGGATGAAGTCTTTCTCGGAGACGAACGGAACGATCCATTTTTGATCCACCGCGAAGCTCCACAGCCATAGAAAAACAGATAGGAGAACGGTGCCGGCAATCGAATACAGCGTCGATTCGCGGCCAAGCTGCCGCCAGCCCAGGATGAAGATCGGAATGTTCAACAGGAGAGAGGTAATGGCCGGGGCAAAGCCGAAGGCGTATTGGAGCAGGACGGTAATCCCGGTAACTCCGCCTTCCATAAGGGTGTTGGGAAGAATAAAATATTCGATTCCGAAGGCATACAGGGCGGTCCCCGCGATCAACCCCAACCATCTGCGCAACATTTCCTTCCACGTTCCCATCTTCATTTAACGGGTCACCTCATCCGAAATTGCATTTGTCTTTGCCTGCATCTTAAGCTAACATAGGAATGATACAAGTTCAATTCGACTTTATTCGGAAGGAAGAAGCCTATGGGTGAATCGAAGATTGCCGGCAAGCCACTGGCACAGAAGTCGCTCGCCGACATTCAACGGGAAGTCGACGCTTACATATCGCAATTCAAAGAAGGATATTTCTCGCCGCTAGCCTTGCTGGCCCGCATGGCCGAGGAAGTCGGCGAGCTTGCGCGCGAAGTCAATCATACCTATGGGGAGAAGCCCAAAAAAGCGGATGAGGCCGACAATTCCGTCGAGATGGAATTGGGAGACGTGCTGTTCATCGTGCTTTGCTTCGCGAATTCGCTCGGTATCGATCTGACCGAGGCGCATAACCGCGTCATGCATAAATTCAATACCCGGGACGCGAATAGGTGGACGAAGAAGGACACCGTAGAACCTTAGCATTCATATGCTGTACCATCCCCGAGCGGAGAGGAGGATGGTCGGCATGAACGGGGAAGAGTGTCTGGAACAAGCATACCATTATATTCTAACCGGGGATTTCGAAGCGGCGGAGGAATGGTTTCGCCGAGCCGTGGAGGCGGAGCCGGACGAACCTTCCTATTGGTACCGGGCTTCGATTACCCTGGCGAGAAGCGGCAAGCTGGAACAAGCGTTGAGCTATGCCAAGCGTTCCGTCGAATTGGCGCCGGACGAGTCCGCCTATGTCCTGCATCTGAGAACGCTGGAAGCGCGCAAGCTGTCCGCGGGCGCCAAGGAGCTGCTGGAACAAGCTCCGCCGGATTCGGACGCGGCCGTTCCCTTGTTGAAGGAAGCGGTCCGGTTGGATCCCTTGTCGGGCGAAGCCAAGCTGCTCCTGGGGTTGGCCTACCGGTATTCGGGACAGTATCGCATCGCCATAGAGACGTTTAAAGAGCTTATTCACCTGCAACCGAATAATGAAGAAGCGAAGCGGATTCTAAGAGAAACGAGAACGGAGCGGCGCCTGCTGCTGAAACAGACTTATTCTCTCAACAAAGACAAGAAGGATTGGTGAACCAGATGTCGCAACGAATCAAAGTAGCGGTGGCAGGAGCATCCGGCCGCATGGGTCGAGAAGTGGTCAGAATGGTGCTGGAGGATTCCGGGCTCGAGCTCGCGGCAGCCGTAGCCAGATCGTGCGGACCGGTCGATGCGGGTTCCCTCGTCGGCAAGCCGGACACGGGAGTCGTCGTCTCGCCCGATCTGGAGGAGGCTCTTGCCAGAACCCGCCCGGACGTTCTTGTCGACTTCACGAACCCTCAATCGGCTTTTCCGCATACCGAGCTTGCCATCAAGCACGGCGTCCGCCCGGTCATGGGAACGACGGGGTTCACGCCGGAGCAGATCGAGCTGCTGGACAAGCTTTGCAAAGACCAAGGAATCGGCGGGCTGATCGCCCCTAACTTCTCCATAGGAGCCATCCTTATGATGAAGTTTGCCGCAACGGCCGCGAAATATTTACCTCATGTCGAAATTATCGAATACCACGGCGATCAGAAGCTGGACGCGCCGTCGGGAACGTCGATTAAGACGGCGGAATTAATCGCGGAGTCGCGCCAAGAGCTCAGGCAAGGCAATCCGAACGAAGAGGAAGTCATCGAAGGAGCCCGCGGCGGTTATTATAACGGCTTCCGCATACATAGCGTCAGATTGCCGGGCGTATTCGCCCAGCAAGAGGTGGTCTTCGGCGGACACGGGCAGACGTTGAAGATTCGGCACGATTCCTACGAGAGAGCCGGCTATATGCCGGGAGTGAATACGGCTGTCAAGAAGGTCATGAGCACGACGGGCATGGTATACGGCTTCGAGCATTTTCTAGATTAATTTCTTCTTGGGGAAGGGAGTATGCCATTTATGCTGCAGATTGCGTTAATCGCTCACGATCGTAAAAAAGACGAGATGGTGAACTTCACGATCGCTTACGAGCATGTTTTTAAGCCGCATAAGCTTTACGCGACCGGCACGACCGGAACGCGCATCATGGAGAGCACTTCGCTGAACGTCAACCGTTTCATGTCGGGACCGCTCGGGGGAGACCAGCAGATCGGAGCCTTGGTCGCGACCAACGAGATGGACCTGATTATTTTCCTGCGGGATCCGCTCATGGCTCAGCCGCACGAGCCCGATATTACGGCGCTGCTCCGGCTGTGCGACGTTCAGGGGATTCCGGTCGCGACCAACGTCGCGACGGCCGAGCTGCTCGTCAAGTGCCTGGAGAGAGGCGACTTCGCTTGGCGCGAGCTTGTCCATAAATACAAGCCGGGAATCGAAGAATGAGCGAGTACGGATTGGATTTGCTCGTCTTCGCCGCCCATCCGGACGATGCCGAGATCGGCATGGGCGGAACGATGATCAAGGCGGCCCGGTCAGGCCAGAAGGTCGGCCTGATCGATCTTACCTATGCGGAGATGTCCTCGAACGGCGACGTGGAGACAAGGCAGCAAGAAGCCGAAGCCGCCTCGGAGATTCTAGGCTTAACGGTCCGGCGCAATCTTGGCTTGCCGGATCGCGGGCTTGCGAGCTCCCCCGAGCAATTGGACAAGCTTGTCCTCTCCATTCGCGAGCTGCGGCCGAGGGTCGTGTTCGCCCCTTACTTAATCGATCGCCATCCGGATCATATCCAGTGCGGCAGGATGGTCGAGGAAGCGATTTTTAACGCCAAATTGAGGCGATACTTGCCGGAGAGTCCCGCTTGGACTCCCGAAATGTTCTACTATTACTTTATCAACGATGTACATACTCCCGGATTCGTCGTCGATATCAGCGAGGTTCAGACGGAGAAGATGGCGGCGCTAAGGGCTTATCGTTCGCAATTCGAGCCTTCCTCCCGCGAGAGCGATTGGGTGGCAACGCCTCTGACTCAAGGCTATCTGGAGAACGTGGAAGCCAGGGACCGCCTGTTCGGACAGCCCAAGAAGTTCCGTTACGCGGAAGGCTTCATCGCCAAAGGACCGGCGGTCGTCGAACGCTTCTGATTCCTCCTGTCGAACCGAGGGAAATAACGCAAGCATCCGGGGAATAAGATGTAGGAAGGAGGAGTTCGCATGAACCGACCGCTTAAGATCGGAATTACCTGTTATCCTTCGCTTGGCGGCTCAGGCGTCGTCGCTACGGAGCTCGGCAAGCTGCTCGCGGAGAAAGGTCACGAGATTCATTTTATTACCCATAGCATCCCGTTCCGGCTAGGGAAGTTCCACCGGAACATTTTCTACCACGAAGTCGAAGTGTCGGATTATTACGTGTTCCGGTATCCTCCTTACGACCTCTCGCTGGCGAGCAAGATGCATCAGGTTGCCCGGAACCAGCAGCTTGATCTTCTTCACGTTCATTATGCCGTCCCGCACGCGATCTGCGCTCTGCTCGCCAAGCAGATGTCGGGGGATCATCTGAAGGTCGTGACGACGCTTCACGGCACGGACATCACGGTGCTCGCCCAGGACGAATCGCTCAAGGACATCATCCGCCTCGGCATTCGCAACAGCGACGCGGTGACGGCGGTCAGCCGGGATCTGATCCGCGAGACTCGCGAGCTTCTCGACATCGAGGAGCCGATCGATCTGACATACAATTTCGTAGACAAGAGAATTTATTATCCGAGGGACGTTTCCGAGCTTAGACCCGAATTCGCGGAGCCCGGAGAGAAAATCCTTATGCATATCTCGAACTTCCGGCCGGTCAAACGGACGGGGGACGTGGTCGATATCTTCGCCAAGGTCGCGGCACGCATTCCGAGCCGCCTTCTTCTCGTCGGAGAAGGCCCGGACCTGCCGAAGATCCAAGCGAAGATCGATGCCATGGGACTGAGCCACCGGGTTCACCTGCTCGGGAAGCAGGACGACGTCGCTCAGGTCGTTTCCCTAGCCGACTTAATGCTGCTGCCTTCGGAAAAAGAAAGCTTCGGGCTCGTTGCGCTGGAAGCGATGGCTTGCGGCGTGCCGACGATCGGCTCGGAAGCGGGCGGGATCCCGGAGCTGGTCATTCATGGCGAGACCGGTTATCTGGCGCCGATCGGCAACACGGATCTGATGGCCGACTATGCCGTGCGTCTGCTTACGGACGAGAAGCTGTATGCGGACTTCCGCGAGGCTTGCCTTCATAGGGCGCGGACGGATTTCTGCAACAACCGGATCACGGCGGAATACGAGCGAATCTATTACCGGGTGCTGGGCGTCGATGCGGACGTTCCGGTACCGTTGTGCGAGGCTTAAATGCGTAATGGACGGGGAGCGGGTTCTATGCCGCGGCAAGAGGCGATTTGGGAGGAAGGGATTCGCGTCGCTTCCGCTTTGGAGGCGGCGGGCCACGAGGCTTATCTGGTCGGAGGCTGCGTTCGGGATCGGCTTCTCGGCCGGGAGCTCCACGATATCGACATCGCGACTTCCGCGCTTCCCGAGCAGGTCATGGCTCTCTTCCCCAAGGTCGTTCCGACCGGCTTGCCGCACGGAACGGTGACCGTCTTAATCGGAGAGTCCGCCTTCGAGGTGACGACATTCCGGCATGAGACGTCCTACAGCGATTCCAGGCATCCGGATGAAGTCGCGTTCGTCAGGGACGTGAAGGAGGATCTTGCCCGCCGGGATTTTACCGTCAATGCCATCGCGTACGGCACGAACGGCGTCATGATCGATCCCTTCGGGGGACAAGAGGATTTGAAGCGCCGAATCGTTCGCTGCGTGGGCGCCGCCGGGGAAAGATTCGGCGAGGATGCTCTGAGGATGCTGAGAGGAATCCGCTTCGCGGCGGAATTCGATTTCGAGATCGACGAGGAAGCTTGGAGAGGCATCCTTAGCCAAAGAGAGCGACTACAACGGATCGCGATGGAACGAGTGGGCTCGGAGCTGGACAAGATGCTGGCCGGCCTCCACCCGTCCAAGGCGATTCGTCTGCTTCGGACAAGCGGCCTTCTTGCCCATGCGAAGGAAAGCTTGTATCCTCCGTTGCCGGCGATAGAAGGGACGGAAGCCGGCTGGCATAGGCTCGATAGGGTCGAGCTTCGCTGGGCGGCCGTCCTGCTGCTGGCGGGGGCGGATTCCGCCCAAGCCGACGACTGGCTGCGCAAGCTGAAGTTCAGCTCGCGGCGCGTTGCCGAAGTGTCTGCGATCGCCGCTTTGAGAGGTTATCTGGATGAATCGCGAAAGCCGATCGATCGCGAGAGATGGACGGCCGCCGTTCTCCGATACGGCGTAAAATCGGCGGCCGACTACATCGCGATCGCAAGGGCTTTTCCCTCTGTCGATCGATCACAATGGGATTCGGGAGTCGGTATCGAGCGGGCCGACGTTTGGCTGCGGGAGATGTCGGCTGCCACGGTGAAGGAGCTTGCCGTTCGCGGCGATGAGCTGGTTCGTCTTCTCGGAAGAGAAGCGGGGCCGTGGATCTCCGAGGAGCTGAACCGGCTCCTTCTGCTTGTCGCCTTGAACAAGCTGAAGAACGAAGCGCAAGCGTTGAAAGCCGAAGCCAAACGGCATTGGACGGATCAGAATGTCTAATTTAACAGGAAAGGAGGAGACAGGATGGGAATCGAAGCGCCGACTCTGTTATCCCTATTGGAAGAGAAGCAAGGGGACTTCGTCTCGGGAGAAGAGATCAGCCAGAAGTTAAACGTAAGCCGAACGGCGATCTGGAAGCAAATCCGCAAGCTGGAGGCTCAAGGGTACACGATCGAGGCGGTTAACCGTCTAGGCTATCGGATCTTGGAGCGCCCGTCCCGAATCTCGCCGGTCGAGCTTTCCTTGAAGCTAAAGACCCATACGTTCGGGCGGAACGTTCACGTGCACGAGGTCGTCGCCTCCACGCAAGACGTGCTGCGCGATCTGGCGGAAGCCGGGGCGCCCGAAGGGACGCTCGTCGTCGCGGAGCAGCAGAACCGGGGAAGGGGACGCATGGGAAGGTCATGGGTATCGCCGCCCGGCAAAGGAATCTGGATGAGCCTGCTGCTTCGTCCGAACGTTCCGCTGCTGCAGACTCCGCAGCTCACGCTTCTCGCGGCGGTGGCGCTGAATCGCGCGATCGAGCGGGTAACGGGGCTTGACATCGGAATCAAATGGCCGAACGATCTGCTCATAGACGGCCGCAAAATTTCCGGGATTCTGCTGGAATCGGCAACGGAGGACGAACGGATCCGGTATGTCGTCGTCGGAATGGGCATCTCGGTCAATCTCGAGGAGACCGACTACCCGGAGGAAGTCGCGGCCAAAGCGGTGTCCTTGCGCATGGCAAGCGGACGGGTTCTGGACCGGATCGAGCTGATCGCCGAGATTCTGAAGGAATTCGAGGAGCTTTATTCCGTGTTTAACGCCAGCGGCTTCGAGCCGATAAGGCTGTTATGGGAGGCCCGCTCCATCAACTTGAACAAGCCGACGGCGCTGATGACCGCAGGCGGGCGAATCGAGGGAATTCCGCGAGGCATCAGCGAGACGGGGGCTTTGATCGTGGAGACGCCGGACGGAGGCATGCAGACGGTCTATTCGGCGGAGATCAACCCGTGGGAACCCGCGGCGGGACAGGATGGGCAGCAGAAGGCTTAAGCAAGGAAGGAAAGCCCATCCTAGTTCTTTCTAACCATTTTGCCTCATGGACGGACTTGAGATTTTCTGTTATAATCGATTGCGCAAGGCGGTATCGGTTAACGAATTGCACTTGCGGATACGATACAAGCATGATGGGCGATCATTGCCCGCCAATGGAAGAACCAAGTGAATACCGTGATGATTCGCGGCGGATTCTGCTCTGAGCCCAAGGGACCGAGACAGAAGGACGTGAAGCGCTCCTGCTGAATGGAAACCTTTGTTTGCTCATGGGCGAATAACAGGTTTTTTCTGTTTTTATAAGGAGGATATCACACATGACCAAGCACGCCTTAACTCCGCCTCGTCTGAAGACGATGAAGCAGCAAGGAACCAAGATTGCCATGATGACCGCTTACGATTATCCGGCAGCCCAGTTATCCGAAGAAGCGGGAGTCGACCTCATTCTCGTCGGCGACTCTCTCGGCAACGTCGTTCTCGGCTACGATACGACCGTACCGGTCACCCTGAACGACATGATTTATCATACGAAGTCCGTCGTGCGGGGCGCGCCGAATACGATGATCGTCACGGACATGCCTTTCGCCACATACCGCCTGACTCCTCAGGATACGCTGCTCAACGCGGCCCGGATCATGCAGGAGGGAGGCGCCCACGCGGTGAAGATGGAAGGCGGCGCCGAATTGGCCGAAGAGGTTCTCAGGCTGACTTCCGCGGGCATTCCGGTTCTGGGGCATCTGGGGCTTACTCCCCAATCGGTGCTGCAGATCGGCGGCTACAAGATCCAAGGCAAGGTCGAGAAGGAGATCGAGCGTCTTCTGTCCGATGCCAAAGCCTTGGAAGAAGCCGGCGCGTTCGGAATCGTGCTCGAGCTCGTAACGGAGCCGATCGCGGAGGCGGTCACCCGTTCCGTCAACATTCCGACCATCGGCATCGGGGCGGGACGCGGCTGCGACGGTCAGGTTATCGTTTATCATGACTTAATCCGATATGGATCGAATATACGCGACAAGCGGTTCGTCAAGACCTACGCCAATGTAGGGGATACGATCCGTACCGCCATCGGCGAGTACGTTCAGGACGTGAAGAATCAGGCTTTTCCGGAAGAAAAGCATGCTTTCCCGCTGGATGAAGAGGCAAGCCGATTTATCTCGGAGAAATTATATGGAGGTGGAGCCAAGTGAGAGCCACGTTATCCGCGCCAACCGTCGTACGTACGATCGCCGAGCTGCGCGCTCGCTTGGACGAATACCGCAAGCAAGCTCCGGCAGGCAAGGTCGGCCTCGTGCCGACGATGGGTTACCTGCATGAAGGACATGCGAGCTTGATCCGCCGCAGCGCAAGCGAGAACGGCTTTACCGTGCTCAGCGTGTTCGTGAACCCGCTGCAATTCGGACCGACGGAGGATCTTGACCGTTACCCTCGCGATGAAGAGAGAGACCGGGCCGTTGCCGCGGAAGCGGGAGCGGATTTGATCTTCATGCCGAGCGTTGCCGAGATGTACCCGAAGCGCCCTCTTACGACGATCAGCCTGTCGGGAGTAACGGAGCGTCTCTGCGGCGCTTCCCGGCCCGGACATTTCGACGGAGTCGCCATCGTCGTCACGAAGCTGTTCAATCTGGTGCAGCCGAATCGCGCTTATTTCGGCCTTAAAGACGCGCAGCAAGTAGCGGTTATCCAAAGTCTCGTGGAGGATTTGAACCTTCCGGTGGAAATCGTTCCCTGCCCGATCGTGCGGGAAGCTTCGGGTCTCGCTCTTAGCTCGCGCAACGTGTATTTGTCTCCGGAAGAGAAAGAGCAGGCGCTCGTACTCTCCCGGACTCTTATGCAAGTGCCGGAGTGGGTACAAAGCGGAATCGCCGCGGCGGAGCTGTCGAGACGAATTCGCGATGCGATCTCCCGTCAGCCTCTGGCGGATATCGAATATGTGGAGGTCGTGGATTATCCTTCCCTGACGGCCATCGAGGAGAATAAGGAACTCGCCGCAACAAGTCCCGTACTCGTGGCGCTGGCCGTGCGATTCGGCAAGACGCGGCTTATCGACAACATTCTGTTACCACAAGCCTGAGAGGGGAACTCGACCATGTTTCGCCAAATGATGAAGTCCAAGATCCACCGCGCGACCGTTACGGAAGCGAACTTGAATTACGTCGGGAGCATTACGATCGATCAGGATCTAATGGAAGCGGTCGATATTCTTCCCGACGAGAAGGTCCAGATCGTCAACAACAACAATGGAGCCCGGCTCGAGACGTACGTCATTCCCGGACCTAGGGGATCGGGCGTGATTTGCCTGAACGGCGCGGCGGCCCGGCTCGTTCAACCTGGAGATATCGTTATTATCATTGCCTACGCGTTCGTTACCGAAGAGGAAGCCCGGCAACATCGGCCGAAGATCGCGATTATGGACGAAGGCAACAAAATGGCTAAGTTGCTGGCGGAAGAGCCTCATTCGACCGTCATGTAAAGCGTATGAAACCCCCGCTCGGAACGCAGAATGAGCATAGCCGAAGCGATTGGGGGAGATAACGAATGATCCAGCAATGGTTCGCCGCTTTGAACGACACTCTGGACGATCTTATTCGACGTTATCCGGAAGCCTCGCCCGAACAAAAAAATGAGCTGGAGCAGCAGTGGAACGTGTTAAAGGCGCTAAGTGATGATATTATTGAGTTATGGCTTCAGTTCGAGGACAAGATGTCCGTGTATCGGGATCTGAAGCATGGAGCTTCCGCGTCCCCCGGCCCAAGCAAGCTGGACAACCTTCCGATGTGGCGGCCGTACACGAAGGGACAAGGATATTTCCAGCTGCAGATGTTCCGGGAAGGAGCCCATCACTTCGAGGAGACGTTGACGCTGGAGCCCGAGTTTCACGTCGCCAGGCTTTTCCTTGCGATGTGCCGCATGCACCTAGGCGAATTCGAGGACGCCCAGCGCCATTTCCAATGGATCGCCGCCGTAACGGAGGAACCTAAGCTGCAGGCGATCGCGTTCAATGCGCTTGGGTGCGTTCAAGCGGTATACGCGAATCTGAACCAAGCTCAAACTTATTTCCGGAAGGCGGTCGAAGCCGATCCGAGCTTCGAGGATCCTCGCCGCAATCTGGAATCGTGCAGGAATCGCTCCGGCCAATTGCAATTGCAATTCGGAACCCTGGAGATGCAGACGCTCGTGAAGGCTTGAACTTGCGGCTGCACCGATCCTCTGCGCGGATGACCCGCCAGGAAAGGAAGGCAGGCATGATATACGCCGTTCTTGATTTTGAAACGACGGGAACTTCTCCCGAGCAAGACGAAATTATTCAAGTCGGGTTAGCCCTCATAGACGATACCGGAACGATCGGAGAACCATTTGCTTCCTACGTCAAACCGTCCAAGCCCATTCCGGAATGGATCACGAAGCTGACCGGCATCGACGACGAGACCGTGAAGGATGCGCCGGACATAGACGAGATGCTGACCGCTCTTGTCCCGCTGCTGCAGGATGCCGTCATCGTCGCCCATAACGCGGAATTCGATGTCTCCTTCTTGCAAGCCGCCCTGGATAAGAGCGGCTATTTGCCTTTTGCCGGGCGCGTGCTCGATACGGTCGAATTATCGCGTTTGATGTTCCCTTCGATGCCGTCCTACCGGCTCGGCGCTCTTACCCAGAGCCTCGGAATCGGGCACGATCGGCCGCATCAGGCGGATAGCGACGCCGTCTCGACCGCCGAGCTGTTCCTCAAGGGATTGGAGCGGCTTCGTACGCTTCCCCTTCTTACGCTGCAACGGCTGGCCACGCTGTTCGATCCGGACCGGAACGATCTGGGCTGGCTGATCGCCGAAGCGACTGCGTTCCGGGAGATGAATCCTCTTCTCGCGGAAGGAGACTACCAATATTACCGGCAATTCGCGCTTAGCGTCGGCGATTGGACGGAAGACGAAGAAGCTCGCGGGGCGGCCGCCGAGCAGGAGCAAGAGACGGTCAAACAGCTCGCCGAGACGGAGTTTCCTGATTTTCTAAGCGGCGTCAAGGAGAGGCTGAAGGAGCTCCATCCTTCCTATGAGTCTCGCCAAGGCCAAGAGCTGATGTTCGGCGAAGTGTTCGGCGCGCTGAACGAGGATTCCCACCTGCTGGTCGAAGCGGGGACGGGAACCGGCAAATCGCTCGGATACTTGCTTCCTTCTCTGTATTATGGATTAAAGGAATCCAAAAAAATCGTCGTCAGCACTCACACGATCCAATTGCAGGAACAGCTCAGGCAGCGCGATCTGCCGCTGCTTCAGCAGGTGCTTCCGGTTCCCTTTAAGGCCTCCGTGTTTAAAGGGCGATCCAATTACCTGTGCCTGCGCAAATTCGAGCAGCAGATGCAGATTCCCGAGACAGCCCTGTCGAAAGACGATCTCGTCACGCGCGGGCAGATGACCGTCTGGCTAAGCGAGACCGAGCGGGGCGAGGCGGAGGAGCTTAACTTAAGCGGCCGTTCCAAGGACGAATGGAACTCGGTGGCGAGCGATGCGGATTCCTGCTTGAACCGGCAATGCCCTTGGTTCCGCAAGTGCTTCTACCATAGGGCCAGACAGGACGCGAACAAGGCCGATCTGGTCATCACGAACCATGCGATGGTATTCACGGACATGCGCGCGGAGAATCGTCTGCTTCCGTCCTACGACCGGTTGATCGTGGACGAGGCCCATCACCTGGAAGAGGTGGCCAGCCACCATCTGGGACAGAGGACGAATTATCAAGCGTTGCTCGCGCCGCTCCTAAGGCTGTGGAAGGATGCCCGCAACGGCCAGATCCCTCATTTAATGAGCCTCATGGCCAGCTCCGGCGACGAGTACGCTTCGGCATGGACCGAGAAACTCGAAGAGGCGGCGACAAAGGTTCATTCGATCCGGGAAGCTTGGGAGATCTGGATGGACCGGCTGTTCGGCTTTCTTTATTCCCATGCCTCTTCCGACGAAAGCGGCAGCTTATCCTACCGCTTTAAGCCGGATCAGCTTCCGGACGGATGGGATGCCTTGTCGGTGGACGGGAACAACGTCGTGCAGCTGCTCAGCGACCTGATTCGCCCGATGGAGAAGCTGATCGTAGACATCCGGGAGAGAACGGACGAGCTGACGGTCCAAGGCGTCTTGACCGACATGAGCGGAAGCGTCAAGGAACTCGCTCAGACAAGGGCGGACTTGCAATCGTTCGTCACGTTCGGGAACAAAGACTTCGTTTATTGGGTAGAGGGCCATACGCAGTACCGGAGCCGTTCCGTCGTCATGTACGGCGTGCCGGCGGATGTCAGCGGCCTTCTCAAGGAGGGCATGTTCGATCGCAAGGCAAGCGTCGTCCTGACCTCGGCAACGCTCACCGTCGACAAGACCTTCAATTACGTGAAGGAGCAGCTGGGACTGGATGAAGCCGAGCAGAAAGGCCGTCTTAAGTCCGCGCAGGTTCCTTCGCCCTTCAAATACAGGGAGCAGGCTCTCGTGCTGATCCCGCGCGATTTTCCGAACATTCGGGGGAGAGACGGAGATCCGCAATTCATAGAGGCACTGACGAAGTCCATTGCGGAAGTCGCTTCGGTAACCGGAGGACGGATGCTCGTTCTCTTCACGTCCCACCGGATGCTGAAGACGGTGTACGCGCCGCTTAAGGAGATGCTCTCGCCGAGTCGGATCGAAGTGCTCGGGCAAGGGATCGACGGCAGCAGCCGAAGCCGGTTGACACGGCAATTCCAAGAGCAGTCGAACTCCGTTCTGCTCGGGACAAGCAGCTTCTGGGAAGGAGTGGACCTGCCGGGCGACGCCCTCACTTGCCTGGCTATCGTCCGCCTTCCGTTCCAGCCGCCGAATCATCCGGTGAACGAAGCGAAGTCGGAGCGCCTTACGGCGGAGAAGAAAAATCCGTTCATGAAGCTGTCGCTGCCGCAAGCGGTCATCCGCTTCAAGCAAGGCTTCGGACGGCTCGTACGGACGGCCACGGACAAAGGCATCGTCATTATTTACGACACCCGGGTGATCGACACGAACTACGGCAAATATTTTCTCTATTCGCTGCCGGGTCCCAAGATGGAGCATCTGCCGAATGCCGGCCTGGCAGGAAGAGTAAAGGAATGGCTGGACATCTCGGAGGATAAGCCTGCCGAATCGCAGCCGAAGTCTCAGGAGGGCAAATCGTCATGAAGCCGGAAAAAATATCCGAGGCGGTCGTACGGAGACTGCCGGTTTATCTTAGATACTTAAGCGAATTAAACAGCACGGACATCCAGACCGTCTCGTCGCAGGAGCTGGGGCGGAAGCTGGACCTGAACCCGGCCCAGATCCGGAAGGATCTCGCTTACTTCGGGGACTTCGGCCGCAAGGGCGTCGGGTATAACGTTTCTTATCTCATCGAGAAAATTCGCCAGATCCTGCAGCTGGACCAGCCGCGGAACGTCGCTTTGGTCGGCACCGGGAATCTGGGCCGGGCGCTGTGCAATTACAATATGAAGGAGAACGTCAAGATCGTCGCCGTCTTCGATTCCGATCCCTCCAAGATCGGCATGACGATGAATCGTCTGACGGTACAGCCGATGAGCGAGCTGCAAGAAACCGTTAAGGAGAAGGACATCAGCATCGGGATCATCACCGTTCCCGCCGGCGAAGCCCAGAAAGTATCCGATCTGTTCGTCTCGGCCGGGATCCGCGGAATTTTGAATTTTGCCCCCACGGTGCTTCGAACTCCCGACGGAGTCCGGATTCACCATACGGATTTTACGGCGGACTTGCTCAGCTTGGCTTATTACATGGATAATGAAGACGAGAACGTAAGCGACAACGATCAGGGTTGAGGACGAAAGGACAGAGGATAATGACGCGTTGGTTAATCGAGAATGGGTTGTTTGTAACGATGAATCCGGAGCAGCCGATCTTGAAAGGGTGGCTGTCCGTTGAAGGAACCGTCATCTCGGCGATGGGCGAAGGAGAGGCTCCGGCGGAGATCCGCGACCAGGCATCGGAGAAAGTCGACGGAACGGGGCACCTCTTCCTGCCGGGTCTTATCAATACCCATGGTCATGCGGCGATGTCCCTCTTAAGAGGGTTGGCGGACGATCTGGCGCTGCAGGACTGGCTGGAAAACCACATGTGGCCGATGGAAGGCAAGTTTACCGGAGACGACGTCTATTGGGGAACCTCGCTGGCGGCCGCCGAGATGATTCTCAGCGGCACGACGACTTTCCTCGACATGTACGATCATATGGACCGGGTAGCCGAGGTTGTCGATAAGTCGGGATTGCGCGCCACGCTCGCCCGCGGAGTCATCGGCTTGTGTCCGCCGGACGTGCAGACGGCGAAGCTGAACGAAGCGGTCGGCTTCGCGAAGCGGTGGCATGGAGGGGCGAACGGACGCATTCAAGTCATGATGTCGCCTCATGCCCCTTATACCTGCCCGCCGGATTACATCGAACGGATCGTCGCCGCCGCGCGCGAGCTGAATCTGCCGCTTCATACCCACATGTCGGAGACGGCCGCCGAAGTGGCCGCCAACGTGAAGGATTACGGTACCCGTCCGGTCGAGCATCTCGACAATCTTGGCCTGTTCTCGGGACCTTCGCTCGTGGCCCATGCGGTGCATCTGACCGATGAGGAGATCGCCCTTCTGGCGGAACGCGGCGTCGCGGTATCCCATAATCCGGTGAGCAACCTGAAGCTGGCGAGCGGCGTCGCCCGCGTGCCGGAGCTGCTTCGCGCGGGCGTAACGGTGTCTCTGGGAACGGACAGCGCGGCGAGCAACAACAACCTGGACCTGTTCGAAGAGATTCGCCTTGCCGCGCTTCTCCACAAAGGCGTCTCCGGCGACCCGACGGCCGTTCCCGCGGCGGAAGCGCTGCGGATGGGGACGGTATACGGAGCCAAGGCGCTCGGTCTCGAAGGCGTAACGGGGATGCTTAAGAGCGGCATGAAAGCCGATTTGATCGGGGTCTCCATTCGCAAGCCGCACTTCGTGCCGGCGACAGATTACGTGTCCCATCTCGTTTATGCCGCATCCGGCGCAGACGTGGCCCACGTGTGGGTCGACGGGAAGCAGCTGCTTCGCGATCGCGAATTGCTGACGCTGGACGTCGAACGGATTCGATATGAAGCGCAGCGCTGCTTCGATAGGCTTCGCGGATGAACATGAGTCTGAGCCGAACCGAGAATCGACGCCGATCGCATGCGATTCCCCCTTGGCGCTGGGCTCTGCTCATCATCGGCTTTCTTGTATTCCTCTGCGTCGCTTTCTTCGTCTACGTTCGATCGGCGGATTCCGATTATACCGCGGAAGAGCGCCAAGCGATTCGAATAGCGAAGACGGAAGCCGGCCTTAAGGAGATCGACGGAACGTACAAGCACGTATGGGAAGAAACCGTATGGGTCGTTGCCGGGACCGATGAGCAAGGGGAGAAGTGGATGGTCTGGGAGAGAGCAAACGAAGTCGTCAAAGAGAAGCTCTCCGGCGGCTATAATGAAAACCAGATCGTCTCCCAATTCCGGCTTCAGCATCCAGGGACGAACATCGTGCGAATTCTCCCCGGATGGTTCCAGAATCAACCGGCATGGGAGATTCGCTATGTCAGCGATCCCGAAACGAAGAGGCAAGCGATCGATTTCTATCAATTCCAGTCGGGAAAGCACCTGAAGACGTACGATCTTCCGGGCAAATAACCATGAATCGAATTAGCCAGAGCTGCCGCGGCTCTGGTTTTTTCTTATTCGAGGCTATGCCGCTGGCAGTCCTGCCAACCATTAGCGGACGAATTGTCCATCCGATCATGATATAATTCTTGTTGTACGAAGTTGTCGCCATAGAGTATGGATTCCATGATATACAACTAATAATACGTACCTATTAGGAGGGCATTGCGGTATGAAATTGAGAATCTTGCCGGTTGCGATTACTGCCGTCTTGTCCGCGGCTCTGCTGTTCGGAGGATGGTACGCTTACGGACATTACGGAGTGGAGAAGCCGCTCGAGAAGGTAGCTTCCTCGCTGCCCGGAGTGGTATCGGCAGAAACGAGCAATTCCGTGAATAAAGTCGTTCTGAAGCTGGAGCTGTCATCGGACGCGGACCTGGCGGATATTTATCATAAAGTGGAAACGGAAGGCTCCGGATCGATCGGCGGCAAGAAACTGGAGCTGGTCGTAAGCGAGCCTGAGAACGAACAATTGGAGAAGGCTTGGAGATCGGCGCTGTTCGGGGTTGCCGAATCGATGGAACATCGGGAATATTCCGGCGTTCAGGACGCGATGGATTCGCTGGCGAAGAAAGTCCCGGGTCTGACCGCCGTCACCGAGATGGATGACACGAACGTCTACGTCAGCCTAAAGCTGGGCGACGCGGCGAAGTACGTCATTCTTCCTCGCCAGGCCCAGGAGATGGGGGTGTGGCCGAATGCGTAACTTGCGTAACTACGGCAAAGAGATCGCCGTCGGATTTCTCCCCATTCTGTTTATCTTTCTGATCTTCTCCGGCTTGCCGGCCATGCCGCTGCTTCTCGGCGTGCTGCTGGTTGCCGGCCTTCTGTTCCTTGCCCGCTCCAAAGGCGGCTTGGCGATGGGCGCCGCGGCCAAGAAAGCTCCGTCCAGAGCTCCGCAGACGCTGAGCTTCGACGATATCGGCGGGCAGGAGCAGGCGAAACGGGAGCTGACGGAAGCTCTCGACTTTCTCGTCAAGCAAGACCGGATTTCGAAGCTCGGAATTCGTCCCTTGAAGGGCATCCTGCTAACGGGCCCTCCTGGAACGGGGAAAACGCTTCTTGCGAAGGCTGCCGCCCAGCATACGCACTCGGCCTTCATTGCCGCATCGGGCAGCGAGTTCGTCGAGATGTATGTCGGCGTCGGCGCCGGCCGCATTCGGGATCTGTTCCAAGAGGCTCGCAAGCAAGCGGCCAAGCAGAAGCTGAACAGCGCCATCGTCTTTATCGACGAGATCGACGGGATCGGCGGCAAGCGGGATGGCGGCCAGCATCGGGAGTACGATCAAACGCTGAACCAATTGTTGACGGAGATGGACGGCATTCAAGGCAGCGAGTTTCCGCGCATCCTGCTCATCGCGGCGACGAACCGCAAGGAGCTGCTGGATCCCGCGCTCTTGCGTCCGGGACGGTTCGACCGGCACATCCAGGTGGACCTTCCGGACAAGTCCGGCCGCGAACACATCCTTAAGCTTCACGCCCGCAACAAGCCGCTCGCTTCGGATGTGTCGCTCGCGAAGGTGGCGGACGAGACGTTTAATTTCTCGGGAGCCCAATTGGAGAGCGTCATGAACGAAGCGGCGATATACGCGATGCGGGACAACCGTGAAGAGATCCTCGCGTCCCACCTCGCGCAGGCGATCGATAAGGTCATGATGGGCGAGCGGATGGATCGCGAGACGACGAAGGAAGAGCGGGAGCGGGTAGCCCTGCACGAGCTCGGACACGCGATCGTGGCGGAGACGGTTCGGCCCGGCAGCGTCGCTCAAGTCTCGCTTACGCCTCGCGGACAAGCGCTCGGCTACGTCCGGCACAATCCGCAGCAGGACAGCTATCTCTATACGAAGAGATTCCTGGAGGAGCAGATCATGATCGCCCTTGGCGGAGCGGTGGCGGAGGAGCTGAATTACGGAGGAAGAAGCACGGGCTCGCGCAACGACTTCGAGCAAGCGACGAATATCGCCCGCACGCTGATCGAATCCGGGATGTCGAGCCTGGGCATCGTTCATCCGCAAGCGATCACGACCGAGCAATGGGCGGAGGAGAACGCCGCCATTCTCGACGAGCTTACCGAGAGAACGAGAAGCCTGCTCGGAGGACATATGGACACCTTCCGCAAGATGCTTGACATCTTAATCCGCGAAGAGACGCTGTCCGGCGAACAATTAAGGCAACAGCTTAAAGCTGTCGCCGCGTAAATTCGAATAATTTGGCGCTTCCGATCGCACGCGGACGGAGGCGCTTGTTTTATATTCGGGAATTTTGCGGGATAATGGAACCTCGAGTCGGTTTAAATCGTCAAATATTAATGGTTTTTTCCTGCGGCTCGCAACCAAGCGATGGAAAATTGTGTTAGCATAAATAGAGAATAACGCAATTATCTTAATCGACTTCATAAAAATTTTAGAATTATTTTAGATTTAGTGAACCGATAGAGCAATCGTATCGTCAAACAAAGAGGTGGGACGGTTTTGAATTCCGAAGCGAACTTCGATTATTTGAAATACATGACCGACCACGCGGACAAGAAAGCGCTGCTTAGCGATCTGATGACCGCTTACGGACGGGAAGTATGGAACTACGCGTATAGCATCACCCGCAAGAGGGAAATGGCCGACGATATCACGCAAGAAGTCTTCATCAAAGTGTTCAAGAACCTGCACGGCTTCCGAAGCGACGCTTCGGTCAAGACGTGGCTGCTCACGATCACCCGCAACACGGCGATAGACTTCCAGCGCTCGGCGTTTTTCCGCAAGGTGACGCTGACGGATTGGGTGGGAGAAACCGGGGAACGGCGGTCGGCCGAACAAGAAGTCATGGAGAACATAGCGCTAAGCGACATGTGGAAGCTGGTCCTGCAACTGCCGGCCAAGTATAGGGAGGTCATTATTTTATACGCCCATAATCAGTTAACCCTCAAAGAGATTGCGGATATGCTGGACGTAACCGAAGGAACGGTCAAGTCGCGCATGTTCCACGCCCGCAAGAAATTATCGAAGTTGAAGGAGAAGAACGATCATGGATCCAACCGATAAAGAGCTTAGGGAGCAGCTGGCCGACGGCCCTTTCCCGGGAGGCGGCTTCGACGAGCGCTTGCGCAGGCGGATCGAGGCGAATCTCGACCGTCCCGGCCGCCGCTCTCGTCCGCGCGGCTTCTGGGCGGTCGGGAGCGCGGCGGCGGTTCTGATCGTCGCCATGGTACTGGGAATCTGGCAATGGTCCGATTCGGGAGCCGGCAAGGAGCAATGGCTTGCGAATCGGTTGAACGAGCCCTCTTCGGCTTCGCAGATGAGCGTCTCCGAGCTCGCCAAGAAAGAAGAGCCGCTGGAGACGGCCATGCTGATCGGCCTTCGCAAGGACGTAGACACGCCGGACGGAGGAACCGTCAGCTCCTACCGCACGTTGCTCGTAGCCCCGGAAGGGGAGGAGAAGCTGGAGGTCGCCGCGGAAGGCGAAGGCATCGTGATGCCTTACAACCAATCGTTCTGGCTTCTCGACGGCACGGCGGATGACGGCAGCTCGTCGATGCAGAACATTACCGCTTACGAAGCGTACAGCAGCAAGAAGCTGCTTGCCGTGCCGGAACAAGCGCCGATGCGCGAAGGCTTGAGCTCGGAGCGCTTGCTCTACGTAGGACATGAGTACGTCGCGGTCGCTCAGGAGGCTTCCCCGGAGGCCGTCGGTTCGACTTCGGGAGCAGGCGGTTCGGAATTCCGCTTCGTGAAGAGCGTCAAACAGCTAAGCGAATCGATGGGCATTCCATTTGACCCTGCGACGGAGCCGCATACGACTCTGGAGCAGGTACTGAACCAGGATAGCGAGACGGAGGCTTCGCCGACCGGGAACGAGCAGTGGTCCATCGTCCGCCAAGCGGGCGCTTGGATCGGGACCGTCTATCGCGGCTCGTCCGAATTCCGCGCGCTGAATACGACAACGGAAGAGGAGAGCAGCCTCGAGCTGCCCGAATCGGTGGCGCGCGACAATTCCCTCGCGATCGATTGGAACGATATTCGCAGCCTCGAGCCATCGGCGCGCGACGCTTATACGTCGTCGAACCGGCAGGTGCTCGCCGTCGTGCTGGATCGGGAGGTCAAGGTTTATCCTTACGGCCGGGAGAACGCGGCGGCTGGCGCCCTGGATATCGAACTGGAGCCCGGGGAGTCCGTCGTCATGGTGCAATGGTCGGTCGAGCAGAAGTACACCGAGCAGTGGGTAACGAAGGTGAACGAGATTTTTCAGGCGGCTTCCTCGTTGAAGTAAGCGTCAATACCGGAATGGCGGCTATAGGGACTGATTCCCTTAGCCGCCATTTTGCGTTTTGTCGGAAAGAGTGAGCAAGCGGATATGACGAAACGATTCCCCGAGCCGGATAGCGTGGCATCCAGGCTACCGCGCTTTTTTACATTGACACTTTACTAAATTAACGCATTACTATATTATCGAGTTATAGTGATGAAGGTTTTAACCAGATTTTCGAATAGAAAGGATCCGATACCGATGACCATGCAACCGAATCCGAACCCGAATCCGAATCCCATCTCCGCGAGAGCGGCGCTTGACCGAATGACGCCCTATACGCCGGGCAAGCCTATATGGGAAGTGCAAAGCGAATACGGTCTCGACCGAATCGTCAAGCTGGCTTCCAACGAGAATCCGCTCGGGCCTTCTCCCAAGGCGCTCGAAGCCATGAGGGAACTGCTGCCTGAGCTTCACCGGTATCCGGACGATCGCGCGCGCAAGCTGGTGGGCGCTCTGTCGAAGCATTATCGGCTGCCGGAATCCCATTTTATCGCGACGAACGGCGGCGACGAGTTCATAAAGCTTCTGTCCGAAGCCTATCTGGAGAAGGGCGATGAGGTGGTTCTTCCTTCCCCGACCTTCAGCGAATACGAATTCGGCGCCATTCTGATGGAGGCCGCTATCGTTAAGGTTCCACTTCGCGAAGGGTTCCGTTACTCCGTCGACGACATCCTGGAGCAGGTCTGCGAACGAACCAAGCTCGTTTATCTCTGTTCGCCGAACAACCCTACGGGCACGTACCTCCCGAGAACGGAGCTAACCAGGCTGCTGGACCGGTTGCCCCGAGGAGTGCTGCTCGTCATCGATGCCGCTTATTCGCATTTTGCCTCGGCTGCGGACTATACGGACGGGATGGATTTGATCGCGGCCGGTTACCCCGTCGTCGTGCTGCATACGTTCTCCAAAATTTACGGGCTAGCGGGAATCCGCGTGGGCTTCGCGGCGGCGTCCGAGAGCATCATGGAAGCGATCCTTCGCGTTAAAGAACCGTTTAACGTCAACGCTCTCGCGCAGACGGCCGCCCTGGCCGCTTTAGGAGACAAGGAGCACATCGAAGCCTCTCGCCGGCTTAACGAAAAAGGAAGGAGACAGCTGTACGAAGGATTGGCGCGGTTATCGATTCCGTACGTGGAGAGCATGAGCAACTTCGTTCTTGCCGAGATCGGAGAGCGAGCGGGCGTCGTCTACGAGGAGCTGCTCAAACGCGGCGTCATCGTTCGCCCCGGCCACGGCTGGGGGCTCGATCGATGGTTGCGGCTGTCTGTCGGGACGGAAGAGGAGAACTCGTTCTTGCTGGAGCAGCTGTATGTAATTTCGATCACGAAAGGCATTCTTTTCAAAGATATGTAACGAGATCTCCTTGACTTCGTCGATTTCGTGAAGATGGTCGAATATGATAAGATGGAAGGGAGCCATGAAGCGTTACTAGAGAAAAATAGAGATTCACGGGTGGAGGAATCATATGTTTCGTGACATTGGAGTCGTGGGCGCCGGCACGATGGGGCAGAGCATCGCGGAGATGCTTGCCGTCAAGGGACTGGACGTGCATCTGGCGGAGAAGACGCACGAGCGGTTGGAGCAGGCCATGCAAGCCATCGAAGCCAGCTTGGATCGACAGATCGAGCGCTGGGCGATTACCCAAGCCGAGAAGAAATTAATTCTTAATCGCATACATACCGAGCCGTCGCTCGAGCATTTGGCCGAGTGCGATCTCGTCATCGAGACGATCTCGGAGGAGCTGGAGAGCAAGAAGCAGATTTTCGCCCAGTTGGATGCGATCCTTCCGGAGAATACCATTCTGGCGAGCAATACGTCGACGCTGAGCTTGACCGAGCTTGCCGCGGAGACGAACCGTCCGAAGCGGGTCATCGGCATGCACTTCGTTTATCCCGCGCTCCGCATCGATCTGGTCGAGATCATCCGCGGGCTGCAGACGTCGGACGAGACGTTCCAGCAGACGAAGGATTTCGTCGAGCGGGTACTGAACAAGAAGGGCGTCATGGTGTACGAATCGCCGGGCTTCGTCACGACAAGGCTGATCTGCCTTCTAATCAACGAGGCGCTCCATCTTCTGGAGGAAGGGGTCGCTTCGCCGGAGGATATCGACGCTTCCATGCGGATCGGCTACCAGTTCGAGCACGGGCCTCTCGAGATGGCGGACCGCTTCGGACTCGATTCGGTACTGGCCGCCCTGGAGAGAATGTTCCGGGAATACGGCGAGCTCAAGTACAGACCCTCCATCCTGCTCAAAAAGAAGGTGCGCGCGGGTCAGCTCGGGGTCAAGACGGGCGAAGGGTTTTTCCAATACGATAAGGACGGGGGCCGCCTCTAAATGAACGTGTTAGTCATCAATGCGGGAAGCTCCTCCCTCAAATATCAGCTTTACAATATGGTCGACGAGTCCGTTCTGGCCAAAGGAAGGGTCGAGCGGATCGGCATGGACTCCTCCATTCTCACCCACGAGGTGGAAGGGAAGCCGGAGGTCCGCGAGGTCAGCGAGATTCTGGAGCATACGACGGCGGTTCGCAAGGTGCTGGACATGCTGACGAATCGACGGTTCGGCGTGCTTAAATCCATCAACGACATTCAAGCGGTCGGCCATCGGATCGTTCACGGCGGGGAGTCGTTTAAGCAGTCGGTGCTCATCGACGCGGACGTGAAGCTGGAGATCAAGAAGCTGTTCGATTTGGCTCCGCTTCACAATCCGGCGCACATGATGGGCATACTCGCGGTAGAGGCGAACCTGCCGGACGTTCCGCAGGCGGTCGTTTTCGACACGGCTTTCCACCAGACGATGCCGAAGTCTTCCTATTTATATGCTATTCCGATGGTGCTCTACAACAAGCATAAAATCCGCCGCTACGGCTTCCACGGCACTTCGCACGATTATGTGAGCAAGCAGGCGGCGCAGTTCCTGGGCAAGCCGATCGAAGAGCTCAAGATCGTCAGCTGCCACATCGGCAACGGGGCCAGCTGCACCGCGATTCTGGGCGGCAAATCGTTCGACACGAGCATGGGCATGACTCCGCTCGAGGGACTCATGATGGGGACGCGCAGCGGCGACCTGGATCCGGCTATCGTACCCTATACGATCGGCAAAGAGGATCTGACCTTGAACGAAGTGAATTCCATGCTGAACAAGCATAGCGGACTCATGGCGATCTCCGGCATCAGCAGCGACATGAGAGAGGTCGTTCAAGCGATGGAGGAAGGCAACGAGTCGGCCCGTTTGGCGTTCGAGATGTATACCTACCGCATCCGCAAGTACATCGGTGCCTATGCGGCGGCCATGAACGGCCTCGATGTCATCCTGTTCACGGCAGGCGTCGGCGAGAATTCGGCCCCGCTCCGCAAGAAGGTATGCGAAGGGCTGACGTTCCTGGGCGTCGAGCTTGACGAAGAACGCAACCAGGTCCGCTCCGACGAGACTCGCCGGATTACGAGAGACGGCTCGAAGGTCGAAGCGCTTGTCGTTCCTACGAACGAGGAGCTGCTTATCGCTCGCGATACGTACAGCCTTCTGAAAGCCGAATAGACGAGAGAGCCTTAAGCGTCGTTACGGCGCGTCAACTACGTAAGGAGGAGATGAGCCCTTGTCCTTGAACGATCGCAACGCGCTTGCGCAAGGTTTGGCCGCCGCGTATACGGACGGCGCTGTCAGCTTGCCTTATGCGCTTCTGCGCAGTTATCGCTCCTTGAAACTGACGGATACGGAGTGCATGATGATCATTCAGCTTATGGCGTACCGCCAGCTCGAGCAGAATGAATTCCCGACGATGGAGCAGCTGCAAGTCAGGCTCGGCGCTTCTCCGGACGGAATCGGCCATGCGATGCAGAAGCTGGTCAAGAACGGCTTCGTCAGCATCGACGAGGTCGTGGATCCGAATACCGGCGTTCAAGCGGAGAGATACAATCTAAACGGCTTGTACCAGAAGATCGCCGCGCTGCTCGCGGCCGGGGAATTGCCTTTAGGCGGACCGGAGCCGGACGATTCCTCCGCGCCGAGGCGAGGGTCCGACCGGCCGATTCCGGCCGCGGCGACGGCCGAGCCCAATCTGTTCAGCGTCTTCGAGCAGGAGTTCGGGCGTCCGCTCACTCCGATGGAAGTCGAGACGATCAACGGCTGGATGGACAACGACGGGTACCCGAACGAGCTGATTCTGTTCGCCCTCAAGGAATCCGTCTTCGCCGGCAAGCTTCACTTCCGCTACATCGACCGGATTCTGCTGGAATGGAGCCGCAACCGCGTGACCAGCGTCGACGACGCGAGGGCTCACGCCCAGAAATTCCGTACCGGCCGCTAATTCGAATAAGATTGGATTCCGCGATAATCGAGAGCCGCGCTCTTTCCCGATAAAGGAGGGAGCGCGGCTCTTGTTGTCTGGAAGAGCGCGCACCCGGCGATGGGCGGACGCATAAGATAGCTATGTGCTGCGATACTGGCGGCTTGAAGGGAGGAACGTCATGCTTACGGGAGTGAACGTTGTTCTCGCGGGAGGCGACGCTCGGCAGTTGGAGGTCATCCGCCGCCTGACGGAGCTTGACGCGACGGTGACGATCATCGGATTCGACCGCTTGGATACTCCGTTTCCGGGCGTAACGAAGGCGGAGTGGACCGAGGAAGCCTTGCGCAACGCGGATGCGCTGGTGCTGCCTCCGGTAGGGACGGAGGACGACGGGACGATCTCCGCGATCTTTACCGATAAGGAGTTGAAGCTGACCGAAGCGTTCATCGGCAATCTGCCCCCGGCCTGCCGGATTTATTGCGGCATGGCGAAAGGGTACTTAAAGAAGCTATGCGCCAGCCATCAGCTCGGGCTTGTCGAATTGTTCGAGAGGGACGACGTGGCCATCTACAATTCGATCCCGACGGCGGAAGGCGCCTTGATGATGGCGATTCAGCATACCGATATCACCATCCACGGCTCCAATTGCATGGTGCTCGGACTCGGCAGAACGGGCCTGACGATGGCCCGGACGCTGCAAGCTCTGGGCGCTCGCGTGAAGACCGGAGTACGGCGGGCGGAGACTTACGCAAGGGCGTTCGAGATGGGCTTCGAGCCCTTCTATATGGCGGATTTGGCGCGTCAGGCGGGGAATATCGACTTGCTTTTTAATACGATACCTAATATGATAGTCACAGCACAGGTGATCGCGGGACTCCCCCTGCGCGCGGTTATAATCGACCTTGCTTCGAAGCCGGGCGGCACTGATTTTCGCTTCGCGGAGAAGCGCGGAATCAAGGCAATGCTCGCTCCCGGATTGCCGGGAATCGTCGCTCCGAAGACTGCCGGTCGAATTATCGCGAATGGTCTTATCCAGATGTTGCTGGAAGATCAACGACTACGGGGGAATGAACCATGAATTGGCAGGGAGTGACCGTCGGCTACGCGCTGACCGGTTCCCATTGCACGCTAGAGGAAGTGCTGCCTCAGATTCAGAGATTCACGGATGCGGGCGCGAACGTCGTTCCGATCGTCAGTTCGACCATCATGACGACGGATACGCGCTTCGGAACCTCGGAGCATTGGCAATCCGAGCTGCGGCGAATAACGGGCAACGAACTTATCTCATCCATCGTAGACGCGGAGCCGCTCGGACCCTCGAAGAAGCTAGACGTGCTAGCCATAGCGCCTTGCACCGGGAGCACGACCAGCCGGCTGGCCAACGCGTTGACCGATAGCCCGGTCCTTATGGCGGCCAAGGCGCAGATGCGCAATTTGCGTCCGCTCGTGCTCGCGATCTCGACGAACGACGGACTTGGCCTCAATGCCGCGAACATCGCGAAGCTGCTTGTCGCCAAGAACATTTATTTCGTTCCGTTCGGTCAGGATAATCCGCAGGCCAAGCCGAACTCCCTCGTGGCGAGGATGGATTTGGTCATGGAGACCTGCGAAGCGGCTCTGCAAGGCAAACAGCTCCAACCGATGCTTATCGAGCGATTCTTGTACGCTTGAGCCATATGATATTGAACGCTAGGGATAAAGATTCGACTCTCTTCGCTGCTTTGGACTTCCACTCTGGCTGTCTGGAAGGAAGATGAGAGCGATGATCATCGTACAGAAATTCGGAGGGACGTCGCTGTCGGACGAATACAGTCGACAGCACGTCCTCCGTCATATCAGGCGCGAGAAAGCGGAGGGCCACCGGCTTGTCGTCGTCGTCTCCGCAATGGGAAGGCGAGGAGAGCCGTACGCCACCGATACGCTTCTGGATTGGATAGCCCAGAACGGCAATTCTTTGCCGGATCGAGAGAAGGACCTGCTGCTTAGCTGCGGCGAATTGATCTCCGCGGCTACTTTGTGCAGCTTGCTTAATCGCGAAGGCATTCCGGCGGTCGCCCTGACGGGCGGCCAAGCGGGAATCCGCACGGATGCCAGGTTTGGTTTTGCCAGGATCGTCGACGTGAATAGCGCGAGAATTCTGGAGTATCTCGAAGAAGACAAGGTTGTCGTCGTCGCCGGATTCCAAGGCGCGACGGAAGACGGGGAAGTCACGACGCTGGGCAGGGGAGGAAGCGATACTTCCGCAACCGCCCTGGGAGCGGCTCTTCCGGCCGGAATCGTCGATATCTATACCGATGTCGACGGCATCCTGACCGCCGATCCGCGGATGGTCAGCGAAGCGCGGCCGCTCGCCATGGTAAGTTATGAAGAGATCTGCAACATGGCCTATAACGGTGCCAAGGTGATCCATCCCCGCGCGGTCGAGATCGCGATGAGGGCAGGGGTGCCCGTCCGCGTCCGTTCGACCTTCTCGGAAGGGCTGGGAACGCTCGTCACGCATGCCGATTCCGTCCGCAGGCAAGGCGGGTGGACCGATCGAACCGTAACCGGCTTGGCTCACGTCAAGGGGGTTACCCAGCTTGCGGTGGAGACCGATAACGGTCCGTCCGACGTTCAGCTGCGCGTATTCCGGGCGATGGCGCTGAGCGGGATCAGCGTGGACTTCATCAACGTCACTCCTGCCGGAGTGCTGTATACGGTGACGGATCAAGACGCGCCTCAGGCGGTACGGCTTCTAGAAGAGATGCGGTTCAGCGCGAGGGTCCGTTCGGGGTGCGCCAAGGTCTCCGTCATCGGAGGCGGAATGAACGGCGAGCCCGGAGTCATGGCGAGAATCGTGGAAGCGTTGACGGCGGCCAATATTCCCATTCTGCAATCGGCGGACTCCAATACGACGATCTGGGTATTGGTGGCTGAAGACGATATGGTGCCTGCCCTGCAGGCGCTGCACGCCGCGTTCGGCCTGCATCTCGCCCCTACCCGATAGGGGCGAGTTCGCCGAATGCGGCTGCGTGTTTGAACGACGTGTTATAACCGGCAGAGAGCGTAAGCCTATGCGGGAGCTATATGAATAGACAAGGATAGACAAGATTTAGACTTTGCGTATTTTTCAGAAAAGAGAATTCATTCAAGTGACGGAACCATCCTAGAGGAGGAAGGACAATGAGCTTTGGACGGCTGATTACGGCGATGGTAACCCCGTTCGACGAGCAGTTGAGGATCAATTGGGAAGAGACGGGTCGTCTGATCGATTACTTGATCGAAGAACAGAAATCGGACAGCTTGGTCGTATGCGGAACGACCGGCGAATCCCCTACGCTTAAGGACGACGAGAAGGAAGCGCTGTTCCGCTTCGCGGTCGAGCGCGCGGCGGGACGCTGCCGCATTATCGCCGGTACGGGAAGCAACGACACCGATCATTCGATTCATCTGACGAAGATTGCCGAGAAGGCCGGAGTGGACGGCGCATTGCTTGTGGTGCCGTATTATAACAAGCCTAACCAAGAAGGAATGTACAGGCACTTCAAAGCCATCGCGGAATCGACGGGATTGCCTGTCATTCTGTACAACGTCCCGAGCCGGACCGTCGCCAGCTTGTCCGCGGCGACCACCCTTCGTCTCGCGGCCATTCCGAACATCGTCGCGACGAAGGAATGCGCTTCGATCGAGCAGATTACGGAGCTGGTGATCGGGGCTCCGGAAGGCTTCGCCGTTTATTCCGGGGACGACGGGATTGCCCTCCCGACGATTGCCGTCGGCGGCTATGGCATTATCAGCGTCGCGAGTCATTTGGTCGGAGCCGACATGAAGCAGATGATTTCCGCCTACCTCGACGGCCGCGTAAAAGATGCGGTCGACCTCAACAACCGTCTTTTTCCTATCTTCAAAGGCTTGTTCCAGTGCCCTCATCCGGTACCGAATCCGGTCGCGGTCAAGTATGCCCTTCAGCTGAAGGGAATCGCCGTCGGAGGAGTGCGTCTCCCGCTTGCCGGGCCTACCGACGAAGAAGCGGAGTTCATTCGCAAGCTTATCGCGGAATAATAAATAAGCATGAAGGCGGCTTCATTCTGCCTATAACTTCGAATACACAGGGGATTGGACGCCGGAAACGGCGGTTGAATTCAATCTTTCCCTTCATGTATAATAAACAATGAGTGATTGGGTGCGGCCATATTTTGCAACTTGACAATTCCATAGGAGCGGGATCGTCGAACTAATGTAGGAGGTACTAGACTTGTCCAAGAAGAACAACCAAGACAAATTAATCATTTCAGCGCTAGGCGGCGCCGGCGAGATCGGGAAGAACATGTACATGGTTCAATATGCCAACGACATTGTCATCGTCGACGCCGGCCTGAAATTCCCGGAGGAGGAGATGCTCGGAATCGATGTCGTCATTCCCGACATCACCTACCTGACGGAGAACCGCGAGAAAGTAAGAGCGATACTGGTAACCCATGGTCACGAAGACCATATCGGCGGGCTGCCGTACGTTCTGCGCCAATTGAACGTCCCGGTGTACGGAATGAGGCTGACTCTCGGCCTGATCGAGAACAAGCTGAAGGAAGCGGGACTTCTGGGCGAAACGAAACGAATCCTGATCGATCCCGACTCGGAGATTCAATTCGGGACGATCAAGGCAAGCTTCTTCCGGACGAACCACAGCATCCCGGATTCCGTCGGCATTGCCCTCGAGACTCCGGAAGGCGTCGTCGTCCATACGGGAGACTTCAAGTTCGACCATACGCCGGTGAACGATCGGCATGCGGATATCCAGCGCATGGCGGAGATCGGCAGCCGCGGCGTCCTGGCTCTTCTCTCGGACAGCACGAATGCCGAGCGTCCGGGCTTTACGCCGTCGGAGAGCAGCATCGGTTCGGAGATGACCGCCATCTTCCGCAGCGCGAAGCAGCGCGTCGTCGTGGCGACCTTCGCGTCCAACGTGCATCGGATTCAGCAGATCATCGACGCCGCCGCGGAAACCCGCCGCAAGCTGACGGTCATCGGCAGAAGCATGGTGAACATGGTCAGCATCGCTTCCGAGCTGGGTTACCTGAACATTCCGGAAGGCATGCTGATCGAGCCCGAAGAAGTAAACAAGCTCCCGGCGGATCGCGTGGCGATCCTCTCGACGGGAAGCCAAGGCGAGCCGATGTCGGCGCTCACCCGAATGGCGAGATCGACGCATCGCAAGGTGGACATTCTCCCCGGCGATACGGTCATCATCTCGGCCAACACGATTCCGGGCAACGAGCGTTATGTCGGCCGTACGGTAGACGAGCTGATGCGTCTGGGCGCGCATGTCATTTACGGGCCCGGGTCCGTCACGGGCGTTCACGTCTCGGGTCACGGCAGCGCGGAAGAGCTGAAGCTGATGCTTAACCTGATGCGTCCGAAGTTCTTTATCCCGATCCACGGGGAATACCGGATGCTTCGTCACCACGGCCTGCTGGCGGAATCCGTGGGCATCGAGAAGGAGAACATCTTCCTGGTGGACAACGGGGACACCGTGGAGATCCAGAACGGGGTCGCTCGCAAGGCCGGCAAGATTCCTTCCGGCAACGTGCTGATCGACGGCTTGGGCGTCGGCGACGTGGGCAATATCGTGCTGCGCGACCGCAAGCTGCTGTCGCAAGACGGAATTCTCGTCGTCGTGGTTACGCTCTCCAAGCAAGACGGCGCCATCATGTCGGGACCGGATATCATCTCCCGCGGATTCGTCTACGTACGGGAATCCGAAGGGCTGCTTGAAGAAGCGAACCGTATCGTGACGGGTACGCTGCAGAAGCTTATGAGCGAGAACGTCAACGAATGGGCGTCTCTGAAGACCAACGTCAAGGATTCGCTCGGCCGTTTCTTATTCGAACAAACAAGAAGAAGACCGATGATCCTGCCGATCATTATGGAAGTATAAGCTTTATCTGCAACACCCCACACTCAAGCAACGGGCAACCGCCTCTCTTCTTACCGGAAGAGGGGCGGTTGCTTTTTGCGCGCATATCCTTATTCCGCTTCTCCCTCTCGCTCAGGAACGCGCGGATTCGGTCGCGGGCGGCCCGAATATTTGGCGAACCTTCGTCCATACTATGTCAATCTTCGAAATATCGAGGACATGGACGGGAAGGGGATAGACAGATGAGCGAGAAAACAACGCCGGAAACGAAGGCGGAGCAGCCGGCGACGGGAGAGGAAGCGCGCAAGCAGGCAGCGGCTACGGAGAGCTTGGTCCAGTTGGGACAGGTATCGGTTCCCCCGGCGGAATCGAACGTATTCTGTCTGACGATTATCGGCCAGGTCGAAGGGCATTTGATGCTTCCGCCGCAGAACAAAACGACGAAGTACGAGCACGTCATCCCGCAATTGGTAGCAGCCGAGCAGAATCCCAAGGTGGAAGGCCTGCTCATCGTGCTCAATACCGTAGGCGGAGACGTGGAAGCGGGGCTTGCCATCGCGGAGATGATCGCCTCGCTGTCCAAGCCGACCGTCGCGGTGGTTCTAGGGGGAGGGCATTCGATCGGAGTACCGATCGCGGTATCCGCGGATTATACCTTCATCGCCGAGACGGCGACGATGACGATCCATCCGATTCGGCTTAACGGGCTCATCATCGGCGTTCCGCAAACGTTCGAATATTTGGAGAAAATGCAGGAAAGAGTCACGCGCTTCGTCAAGTCCCATTCGAGGATCTCCGAGGAGAAGTTCAAGGAGCTCATGTTCAAGACGGGTGAGCTTACCAGGGATATCGGAACGACGGTCATCGGCCAAGAAGCGGTCAACGACGGTTTGATCGACGAGATCGGCGGGATCGGCGAAGCCCTCAAGGAGCTTAACAAACGCATCGCCGAACGCAAGGCGGCATCGAATTTCGCAATCGGTTCGCAACCCGTTCCCGCCGGCGTCGAGGCTGCCATAGGGGAGGGAGGAGCATGATTCTTTATACGAGCATGCCGATCGAAAGAGTGATGGAGGGATGGGAGAACGGGCCCGGACCGCTGATCGAGATCGAGCATACGGGAATGACGATGCTGCTCTCCCCGCTGTCGCCCGGAGTGGGCCGATTGGTTCGGCTGGTGTCGGCTCCGCTCGAAACGTATCTGAATCCGAGCTATGCGCCCGGCAGCTTGATCTATTATGGGGCCGAAGCCCTAAGCCGGCGGGAGCTGGCCCCAAGCGATTACCAAACTTCCTCTATCATGTAAAGCCCGACCAACTGTGGTATAATGTTGTGTCGGGAGGTGGCATGCTTGGCCAAGCGTAAACGCAAGAAGGCCTCGGCCAGAACAAGCCTTAAATACGAAATCTACGGCATCCTCCTCATTACCCTCTCTGTGATCGCTCTGTATGGGGAAGCGGCCGGAGGCCGTTCGTTATCCAAGCTGTTCGGCTATTTGCTTGGGCAATTTTATTTCTTATTAGCTTTGGTTGGCATATGGCTTGGCTTGTACGTCATGATCAAGAGGTCCTGGCCGAAGGGGTGGACGTCGAGGAGAAGCGGCTTCGTGCTGCTGTGCTGCGCCTTGGCCCTCTGGAGCGGAATCAGCTTTATCGATTCGAGGCTTCGGCCGATCGGGGCGGTGACGCCGAATTCGATTTTCAGCCAGACGCTGCATCAGCTCTACGACCAGATTTGGGGCGGGCCGGTCGAGCAAGACGTCCGCATCTGGGAGATGGATATCGGAGGCGGCCTCGTAGGCGCCATTCAATATTCGATCCTGTATTGGCTATTCGGCAATTACGGCTCGAAGTTCGTCCTGCTGATCGAGTTCGCGATCGCGCTCATGCTTATTTCGAACAAGTCCTACGTGGATATGGTTCGCGGGATCCGCAATCTCCTGAAGAGGTTCGCGCCGCTTCTGGTCGCTCGTCTGTCTACGGGGCGCAAATCCGTCTCCGCAAGGGCAATTCCCGTTAAGGAAACGAGGAAAAGCAAGCCCGTGCTCGCGGTGCCCGATGACGACGATCCGATGGAGGAAGGTCCGTCGTCCTCGGAAGAGAAGAAGAAGCCGATCTTCTTCCAGTTTTTTCACGGCAAGCCCGGAGAGGCGAATGCCGCTCGGCCGGAGGAAGAAGAGTGGGAGGACGAACCGATCCTCTATCATGCGGCCGAAGGACCGAAGGTTAATCTCAAGAAGTCCGATAAGGACCCCGGCAAGGCGACGGGCAAGCTCTCGAGCCTCTTCACTAGAGGAGAGGAGAAGGAGGCGCAGCCGTCCGCGGCGGCGGAGCCGGCCCATGAAGACGAATATGACGATAATCCGCTGAATATCCCGCTCCACGAAGCGGAACCATCGGCGGAAGCGGAAGACGGGCCTTACGCGTATCCGCATGACGGCATGGAGGAATACGCGGACGAGGAGCATTCGGATTCCGGGTATGACCATGAGGCACCCTCTCCGGATGCGCATAACGCGGAGACGCATGGACCGGGCGAGGACGAAGACTCCGCGGCGGCTGCGCCGCCGAAGCCCGTACATAAACCCAAGAAGCCTTACCGGCTGCCGCCGCTGCATCTCTTGAGCAAGCCGCAAGGCTCCGGCAAAGGCGGCTCGATCGCCGACAATCGGGAGACGGCCCGCAAGCTCGAAGCGACGCTGGAGAGCTTCGGCGTCCGCGCCAAGGTTCTCGACGTGGCGCGAGGCCCTGCCGTTACCCGGTACGAGCTTCAGCCGGACGTCGGCGTAAAGGTCAGCCGGATCGTCAGCTTGACCGACGATATCGCCCTCGCCCTTGCCGCGAAGGACATTCGGATGGAAGCGCCGATTCCGGGCAAGTCCGCTATCGGCATCGAGGTTCCGAACTCCGAGGTCAGCGTCGTTACTCTTCGCGAGGTGCTGGAGACGCAAGCGTTCCATGACGCGCAGGCCCGCTTGTCGATCGCTTTCGGCCGGGATATCTCCGGCCAGCCGATCGTCGGCAACCTGGCCCGCATGCCTCACTTGCTTGTCGCCGGCGCGACCGGTTCCGGGAAGTCGGTCTGCATCAACGGCATCATCACTAGCATCCTGTATAAAGCGAAGCCGGACGAAGTGAAGTTCCTCATGATCGACCCGAAGATGGTCGAGCTGAACGTATACAACGGAATCCCGCACCTGCTGTCCCCGGTCGTTACCGATCCCCGACGGGCGGCTCTCGCCTTGAAGAAGGTCGTGGTCGAGATGGAGAAGCGGTACGAGAAGTTCTCCAAGTCGGGAACGAGAAATATCGAGGGCTACAACAACCTGATGATCAGCGGAGACAATCCGGACGGAGTGCTTCCGTACTACGTCGTTATCGTGGACGAGCTTGCCGACTTGATGATGGTTGCCGCCAACGACGTCGAAGATGCGATCATGAGGCTGGCGCAGATGGCGCGCGCTGCGGGCATCCACTTGATCATCGCCACGCAGCGTCCTTCGGTCGACGTCATCACCGGCGTCATCAAGGCGAACATCCCGAGCCGCATCGCGTTCGGAGTGTCCTCCCAGGTCGATTCGCGCACGATCCTCGACATGGTCGGCGCGGAGAAGCTGCTCGGACGAGGGGATATGCTATTCCTGCCGATGGGCTCCTCGAAGCCGATTCGCGTGCAGGGAGCGTTCCTGTCCGACGCCGAGGTCGAAGCGGTCGTGAACCACGTTCGCGGACAGGCGGAAGCGATCTACGACGAGGAGCTCGTGCCGGAGGTCGGAGAAGACGCGGACGCGGGCGGGGACGAGCAGTTGGACGAGCTGTACGATCAAGCGGTCCAGATCGTGCTCGAAGCGAAGCAGGCTTCGGTCTCGCTCCTGCAGCGCAGAATGAGGGTCGGCTACACTCGCGCGGCGAGGCTGATCGACTCCATGGAGGCGCGCGGAATCGTCGGGCCTTACGAGGGAAGCAAGCCTCGCGAAGTGCTCGTCTCGCTCGAGCAGTACCAAGCCAACAATCGAATCTCGTCATGATGCCTGGCGGCACAGGGAATATGCGTCCCTGTGCCGTTGTTTTTATCCCCCGAATCGCTTGAATAAGCCTTGATTCCCTTTCTCATACTAATGTTCATGAATGCGGCTAAGCCATTCGGCCAAGCTCATTACATGACAGGGAAAGGCGTGACTATACGTGAGATATCGGTTGGTTATTCTATCCGTGTGTCTCGTCATCGGATTGCTTGGACTCTACTCCCTGGAGAGAGTGCGGCATTCGGAGACAACCTTCAGCAACGCGATTCTGAAGCAGGGGGCTTCCGGCAAAGATATTTACGAGCTGCAAGGGCGCCTTAAATATTTGGGCTACTATAGCGGCAAGGTGGACGGGCAATTCGGAGCGACGACGCTGAATTCCGTCAAATGGTTCCAATGGAAGTTCGGCATGAAGGCGGACGGGGTCGTCGGCGGGAAGACGAAGCTGAAGCTCTGGGAGGCGACGAAGGATTACAAGCCGACGGCCGAAGAGCTTCCTCCGTCCAGCGGCGGCACAGCGGGCGCCGGAGCGGGAGCCGGCAATGCGGGCGCCGCCGCGCCGGGCAACGAGGAGCTGCCGGCGTCGAACCACGCGGGCATTACCGCGGCGGACATGAAGATCATGGCGAACGCCGTGTACGGCGAATCCCGGGGCGAGCCCTACGAAGGACAGGTTGCGGTGGCCGCCGTCATTCTTAACCGGGTAAGAGACTCGCAGTTCCCGAACACGGTCACCGGCGTCATCTTCCAGCCGGGCGCGTTCACGGCGGTAGCCGACGGCCAGATTTATCTGACGCCTAACGAGACGGCTTACAAAGCGGTGAAGGACGCTCTAAGCGGCTGGGATCCCAGCGACGGCTGCCTGTACTACTTCAATCCGGAGACGGCTACCTCCAAGTGGATCTGGACGCGTCCGCAGCGCAAGACGATCGGCAAGCATATATTCTGCGACTAGAGAATGCACGCGGAAGGATTCGCCTCGTCGATTAAAGCATTTGCTTCATGCTTGGCCATGGGGTAGAATGGGGCTGAATTGGAAATGACTCGAAGGGGTATGATGCCTTGATAACGGAACAATTCGAGCGAGGCTCCATCGGTCGCATGCGGCTGCATGTCTTGCCGACGAAACGATTTAAGACCTTCTCTTTATCCCTATTCGTTGGGATTCCTCTAACGGAATCGAGGGCGACTTCCGTCGCTCTTACTCCTTTTGTGCTGCGCAGGGGAACGAGCTCCTATCCGGAGACGATCTCTTTCCGCGAACGTTTGGACGATCTGTACGGCGCCGGCTTCGGCTTCGATCTGTACAAGAGAGGCGATTATCAGATCGTCCAGATGCGCCTGGACATCATCAACGACCGATTCGTCTCCTCAGAAGAGCCGCTTCTGAAGGAGGCGATCAAGTTCCTCGGAGAAGCTTTGACGTCTCCCGCGCTGGAGAACGGCCATTTCCGCGAGAAATACGTGGAAGCGGAGAAACGCACGATCGCCAAACGAATCGAAGCGATCATCAACGATAAGATTCGTTACGCCAGCGAGCGGTGCACCGAGGAGATGTGCAAGGACGAACCGTACCGGCTTCTCGCGCTGGGCCGCAAAGAGGAGCTGGCGGGCATCGATGCCGCTTCCCTCTATTCGGAGTACCGGAGCTGGCTGAGCGAAGCCGTCATCGATCTTTACGTCTCCGGGGACACGACCCTGGAAGAGATCGAATCGCTGGCGAAGGATTCCTTCCAGCTTCCCGGCGGAAGTCCGGTCGCTTATTCCGAACCGGAATTCCGCGCTCCGCGCGCCGAGCCTCAGACTATCGTGGAGAGGCTTGACGTCGCTCAGGGCAAGCTGAACATGGGGCTTCGAACCGACATCGGCTACGCTTCCGCCGATTATCCGGCGCTGCTCGTCTACAACGGCATTCTGGGAGCCTTCCCGCACTCGAAGCTGTTCATCAACGTTCGGGAGAAAGCCTCGCTGGCCTACTATGCGTCCTCCAGATTGGACGGCCACAAAGGGCTTCTGACGATTCAATCGGGCATCGAGATCGACAATTACGAGCAAGCGGTCCGTATCATTCGGGAGCAGCTTGCCGCCATGAAGGAAGGAAGCTTCGCGCCGGAGGACCTGGAGAGAACGAAAGCGATGCTCTCCAATCAGCTGCGGGAGCTTCAGGATTCCGCGTTCGAACGGATCGCCTTCGACTTCAACAACGTGCTGTCCGGCTCGAACCGTACGGGAGAGAGCCTGCTGCGGGACGTGACGTCCGTCTCCCCCGAGCAAGTGACGGCTGCCGCTAACCGAGTCGGATTGGATACGATCTACTTCCTGAGGGATCGGAAGGAGGCGGCTGCCAATGGCTAAAGAAGAATATCCTCAGCTTCAGGAAACCCTTCTTCACGAGAAGCTGGACAACGGGCTGGACGTGTTTATTCTGCCTAAGCCCGGATTCACGAAAGCGTACGCCACTTTCGCCACCAGCTACGGGTCCGTCGACAACCGCTTTAAGCGGGCAGGGCATGACGAAGTCCGGGTCCCGGACGGCATCGCCCATTTTCTGGAGCACAAGATGTTCGAAGAACCGGAAGGGGACATCTTCTCCACGTTCGCTTCGCAGGGCGCGTCGGCGAACGCGTTCACGAGCTTCGACCGCACGGTTTATCTGTTCTCGGCGACCGAGTCGATCGAGAAGAACGTCGAGACGCTGCTCGATTTCGTCCAGAACCCCTACTTTACGGACGAGAACGTGGAGAAGGAGAAGGGCATTATCGTCCAAGAAATCAATATGTACCGGGACAACGCCGATTGGCGCGTGTACTTCGGCTTGATCGAAGCTTTGTATACGAAGCATCCGGTGCATATCGATATCGCGGGCACTCCGGAATCGGTACGCTCCATTACGAAGGAGATGCTCTACGAGTGCTACAACACGTTCTACCATCCGTCGAACATGAGCTTGTTCCTGGTGGGCGGGGTAGATGCCGAAGCGATGATGGAACGGATCAAGGCGAATCAATCAAGGAAAACCTTCGGTCCGGGCGGAGAGATCGAACGGTTCTTCGACGAGGAGCCGGAAACGGTGCGCACCCCAAGATTGGAGACGAAGCTTCCGGTATCCCTGCCGAAGTGCATGTTCGGCTACAAGGAAATTCCGGGGCCGCAACGGGGGGAAGAGGCGATTCGCCGCGAGCTGGCCAGCAAGCTCATGTTGGAATCGCTGCTCGGCGCAAGCTCTCCGTTGTACCAGGAATTGTATGACGACAACCTGATCTCGGACGGCTTCGGCTACGAATACAATACCGGACCGGGGTACTCTTTCTCCGTAATCGGGGGAGAGACAAGAGATCCCGACGAGCTGATCAAGCGAGTAACCGAAGCGCTCGGCCAAGCTGCGGAGAGCGGCATCGACGAGCGCATCTTCGAGAGGACGAGGCGGAAGCGGATCGGCTCCTATCTGCGGATGCTGAACAGCCCGGAGGCGATCGCGGGCGAATTTACCCGTTACCGAAGCCGGGGCGGCGATCTGTTCAAGCTGGTCGAAGCGTACGAGAGCTTGACGATCGGCGAATTGAACGCCAGGCTGCGGGAGCATGTCAATCCTTCCCGGATGTCGGCTTCGATCGTTCGGGGAGATTGACGGTGGGCGAGACTTCGCCTTCGCCCCGGACGGTGCTCGTTACCGGAGCATCCAGGGGCATAGGAGCCGCCGTGGCGCTGCGTTTCGCTTCGGAAGGGAATCGCATCGTCCTTCATTACGGCGCTTCCCAGGCGGCCGCCGAAGCCGTTCAGCGGCAATGTCTGGATGCGGGAGCCCCCGAAGTTCTTCGCATCCGGGCCGATCTGCTGGACGGTCATTCGATCGCGGGCCTTAAGGAAGAATTGGACCGGAAGGGATGGAGCCCATCGATCCTCGTCCATAGCGCGGGCACCGCCCACTACGGCTTGCTCGACGAGACGGAAGAGGAGGACTGGCACGCGCAGCTGCAGATTCACTTAACCGCCGCGTATCGATTGGCCAAGCTGTTCGGACCCCGTTTGTCCTGGGAGAGATGGGGAAGGATCATTCATATCTCCAGCGTGTGGGGGTCCGTCGGCGCGGCCGGGGAAGTCGCTTATTCCGCCGCCAAGGGAGGGCTGAACAGCTTCACCAAGGCGCTCGCCAAAGAGCTTGCGCCTTTCGGAATCACGGTGAACGCGGTCGCTCCCGGCGCCGTCGATACCGACATGATGAGATCGCTCTCCGCCGAGGACCGCAGTGAGCTGCTGGAAGAAATCCCGCTAGGCCGCTTCGCGAGGCCCGAGGAAGTGGCGGAGCTGGTCGCCTTCCTGGCCTCCGAGCGGGCCGATTACATAACCGGACAGATCGTCGAGTTGACCGGAGGATGGCGGATCTGACTGCAATTATTATCCAAGCGCTCGTTCGTCCGGATGCCGAATAGCCTTTTTGCCTATGGGACATATTATCCTCGTAGCACAATCCCAATCCAGGCAGGAGGCTGCTCAATGTCGAACGTACTGAGCAATTTCGACACGTGGAAAAAATTTCTGGGCAATCGAGTGGAAGCCGCCAAGAGCGCAGGAATCGGCGAGGACGCGATCTCTAAGCTCGCTTACGAGATCGGCGAGTTCCTTGACAACAAGGTCGACCCTCAGAACGATGAGGAGCGGGTCTTGAAGGAGCTCTGGGACGCGGGCGACGAAAGCGAACGCAAAACGATCGCAGGCCTTATGGTTAAGCTGGCTCAGCGCACCTAGTTCGCAGCGACTTAGCGCTCATCATAATCGAGTCACGCGCTCATCCGGCGTCGGCGGCTCCGCCATCCAAGGCGGAGCCGTTTGGGCATGAAAAAGAAAATATAGGTCCTAAGTCGGAAACTGCCCATAATTTTTTGCAGGATAATGAAGAGTTTTGTAGAATGAATTATGGGACTGTAAATTTTCAGGGCAGCCAGGCTAAGGGTCCGATTATCGAGGTGCGCAATGGAGAAGAAACAATGGTACATGGAATATAAGATTCATAAGAACCGCCCTGGCTTGCTTGGCGATTTAGCGTCCCTTCTCGGGATGCTTGAAGTCAATATTATTACGATCAACGGCGTCGAGGACCGGACGCGCGGCCTTCTGCTTCAGACGGACGACGATGAGAAAATCGAGCTTCTGGGTAAGATGCTTACGAAGGTCGAGAATATTTCCATCATTACGCTTAGACCGCCTCGCTTAACGGATATTTTGGCAATCCGGCACGGAACCTATATCGAGCGGGATTCTTCGGACGGCAAGACGTTTCGCTTCACACGGAGCGATCTCGGCTTGCTTGTCGACTTCCTGGGCGAATTGTTCAAGAAGGAAGGCAATCAGGTTATCGGGCTGAGGGGGATGCCTCGCGTCGGCAAGACGGAGTCCATTATCGCGGGGAGCGTATGCGCGAACAAGCGCTGGGCGTTCGTTTCTTCCACTCTGCTGAGGCAGACCGTGCGCAGCCAACTATCCGAAGAAGAGATGAACGCGAACAACGTGTTCATTATCGACGGAATCGTCAGCACGATCCGATCGAACGAGAAACACCACATGCTGCTGCAGGACATCATGTCGATGCCGTCGACGAAGGTGATCGAGCACCCGGATATTTTCGTTCGGGAATCCGAATTCGACTATGACGTTTTCGATTGCATCATCGAACTGCGCAACACTCCGGATGAGGAAATTACATACGAGAATTTCACGACCGCCGGCCTTGACGGGGATTTCTGAACGGCCATCATTTATGAATATCGAAGATAGGAAGTTGAACCGTGGAAGTCAACATGCGCCAAGAATACATCCTTAGAGATAAAGCCCTTGTAGGAGGTGGGACCGATGTCGGATTTGGGATTGCTGCTGCGTAAGGCAAGGGAGCAGCGGGGATATACGCTAGACGATATCCAGGAAGCGACCAAGATCCGCAAGCGATACTTGGAGGCGATCGAGACCGGGGATTACAAAGTTCTTCCGGGCTCCTTCTACGTTCGGGCGTTCGTAAAGACTTATGCGGAGACCGTCGGCCTCGATGCCGAAGAAGTTCTTCGCCTCTATCATAAGGAATTGCCCAAGCCGACGGCGGCGGAGACGGCCGCTCCGGAAGCGATGATCAAACCCAAGAGCCGCTCGGTCCAGCATAACGATAAGTGGGGCAAGCTTGCCGTCAATTTGCTGATGTGGCTATTCCCGCTCCTTATCATAGCGCTGATTTATTATTTTATCGACCAGAATAGCAACTCCAAGGCGCAGGATTCGGACCGGGATACCGATATCACGAACGAGACGGAGATGCCGTCCCCGACTCCGTCTCCCTCCTCGTCCGTTACGGTTACGCCGCCGCCCGCTTCTTCCACGCCGCCGGCAAGCGAGACTCCTCCGGCTACTACGTTGACGTTGACCGAGACGACGTCGGGAGGGGTGGCGCACTACGATGTTTCGCCCGCGGGCGCCCATGAGCTGGTGATCGTGTCGAACAAGAGCTGGGTCGGCGTCAATGAAGGAAGCAGGTCCGGCAAGTATATTTATAACGGAACTCCGCAGACGAAAGAGGAGCTGACCTTTACTCTGGAGGACAAGCCGCTCTACGTCAACGTCGGCAACGCGAGCAATATCGAGATCACGATCGACGGCATTCCGGTCGAGGACGGCGACAAGGGCGGGTCGAAGAAGTTCCTGTTCACTCCGGTGGCTTCTTCGGACACTACGACGGACTCGACCACCGAGCAGCAATAAGGGCAACCTGCTTGTATGAGGATCTCCCGACTTGGGCAAGATGAGACGGCTGACATCATCTGACCGAAGGGGCGATTTAAGCAAATGGCGACAAGCTGGATCGTGTGCGCGATCGGCATCATCGTCAGCCTGCTGGGCTGGTACATGACGCCTCATGCGTATGGTTACGGCATTCTGGGATTCGGGCTCGCTTGGATCGTACTGGGAATTCTCGATATGTTCCGCTCGCCGGCCCGTATCCGCTAAATGCTTCAAGCAAGAAGGCCCCGCGACGGGGCTTTCGTCGTTTGTCGCCCGGGTTCGAGCCGAATGGACAGAAGCAGGTTTTTACTTGCGCTAGGAAAATGTTTATAATAAAAAATGATAATTCGTCGGAAAGGATGACTTTTACATATGGCATCGGAATATTCGTTCGACATCGTATCCAAGGTTGACATGCAGGAAGTGAACAACGCCGTTACGCAAGCCATTAAAGAGATCGAAACGCGATTCGACTTCAAGGGAAGCAAGAGCAGCATCAAGCTCGAGGGAGAAGCGATAAATGTCGCTTCCGACGACGAGTACAAGCTGAAGAGCGTCATCGACATTCTTCAGACCAAGCTCATCAAGCGAGGCGTGCCGATTCTGAACTTGGATTACGGCAAGGTAGAGGCGGCTTCCGGAGGCACGGTTCGCCAGCTCATTAAGATGAAGCAAGGCATCGATCAGGACAACGCTAAGAAAATCAACATCCTGATACGCGATTCCAAGCTGAAGATCAAGAGCCAAATCCAAGGCGACCAGCTGCGGGTAACCGGCAAGAGCAAGGACGATCTGCAAGCGGCGATGAATCTGCTTCGCGGGGCGGGTCTTCCTCTCGAATTGCAGTTCGTCAATTATCGCTAAGAACGACTGGGTTTTTTTGACACTATCACGGCGATTCGAATATACTGGGTTCCAATCACGTCCCGCAATTCGGGGATGGTCCGGACAACTTTTTGGGGGCAAGCACCGATGATTGTGATTAACGGCTCTATTCCATCTTACGGCGGCCGGGGTTCGCGGGTATCAAGCGGATTCGGTCCGCGCGACGGCCACAGACGGATCGGGGGGAAATTCGCGTGAATCTTGCAAACCGCATTACGCTGGCGCGTATTTTCCTCGTTCCGATCGTCGCTTTCTTTCTTCTTGTCAAGCTGGACGTGAATCCGCTGACGCTGGGGAGCTATTCGATCTCGTACAACCAGATTTTCGCCCTACTGCTCTTCATTCTAGCGGCCAGCACGGACGGCCTGGACGGCTACATCGCGCGGAAGCGCAAGATCGTCACGAATCTGGGGAAGCTGCTCGACCCGCTGGCCGATAAGCTTCTGGTCGGAGCCGTGCTGATTTCTCTGGTCGAGATGGGCAAGCTTGACGCTTGGGTGGCTATCGTCATCATCAGCCGCGAGTGGGCCGTAACGGGCCTGCGGCAGATCGCCCTTCTAGACGGCGTCGTCGTGGCGGCCAGCAAGTGGGGCAAGTGGAAGACGACGATTCAGATCGTCATGATCGTGGTGCTCCTGCTGAACAATCTGCCGTTCGAATATCTCCATATTCCGGTCGATACGATCGTCGTATGGGCGGCCGCGATTATTACCGTCTACTCCGGCATCGACTACTTCGTCAAGAACAAGAGCCTGATCGTCGAAACGCCGAACCAACCTCAAAATCTCGGGAAATAAGAGGAGCGTTTATTCGTTATGAGAGCTGAGATCATAGCAGTCGGAACCGAACTGCTCCTCGGCCAGATCGTAAACACCAACGCCCAGTATCTGTCGCAAGGCTTGGCAGAGCTGGGCATTGACGTTTATTATCAGACCGTAGTGGGCGACAACATGACGAGAATCCGCCAAGCGATCGAAACGGCGCGGAGCCGAGCGGATCTGCTCGTGTTCACGGGGGGCTTGGGGCCGACGCAGGACGACCTGACCCGCGACGCGTTGGCGGCGGATCTCGGCCTGGGCATCGGCCTTCACGAGCCTACGCTGCGCAAAATCGAAGAGATGTTCGCGGGCCGAGGAGCCGCCCTGATCGAGAGCAACCGCAAGCAGGCGATGCTGATCGACGGAGCGCAGCCGCTCCGCAACGATACGGGGCTTGCGATCGGCAACGCCTTGTCCGTGAACGGCACGCATTATTTGCTTCTTCCGGGACCGCCGCGGGAGATGAAGCCGATGTTCGACAACGACGCGTCCGATTGGCTGCGCAAGCTGATGGGCAAAGCGGACGTTCTACATTCCGTCATGCTGAAGTTCGCCGGCATCGGAGAATCGGCGCTGGAGGAGCTGCTGATCGACCTGATTCGGGAGCAGACGGACCCTACGATCGCCCCGTATGCGAAGGAAGGGGAAGTGTGCGTTCGAGTTTCGACGAAGGCGGGCTCCGGGGAAGAAGCGGCGAGAAGGCTGGAGCCGACGCTGCAGGCGATTCGGGCGCGCACGGAGCGCTATCTCTACGCGGAAGAGGATATTCCCCTGGAGGCGGCCGTCATCCGCCTGCTGACGCGCAGGCGGCAGACCGTGACGCTGGCGGAGAGCTGCACCGGCGGGATGATCGCGACCGCGCTGACGACGGTGCCGGGAAGCGCGGATGCGTTCCTTGGCGGCGTGGTCAGCTACAGCAACGGCGTTAAGCACAAGCAGCTCGGGGTGCCGATGGAGCTTCTCGAAGGGCCGGGAGCGCCCGGCGCCGTCAGCGAGGAGACCGCCGCCGCGATGGCGGAAGGCATGAGGAGCGCCGCGGACAGCGACTTCGCCGTATCGGTAACCGGAGTGGCGGGCCCCGCGGAATCCGAAGGGAAGCCGGTCGGGCTCGTCTACGTCGGGCTGGCCGAGAAGGGCAAGCCGGCGAAGGTGGAGAAGCTGCAGCTGTCGGGAGACCGGGAAGGCATCCGCATTCGCGCTACCAAAAGGGCCTTATATTTTCTGTGGCTGAATATGAACGGGTTTGAGCGGTAACGTTTTACGGGCTGAAATAAGGCAAAGGAGAAGGATCTCGATTTCCGCTTGGCGGCGGAAGGCGAGGTCCTTTCGCGTGAATGCGGCGTTGATGGATTTGAAGGATTGCAGAATTGGTGGACTGAAGGATTGAAGGATTGAAGGATTGAAGGATCGTTGATTCTGTCATTCAACATCGCTCGAATGTTTGGGACAATAACAACCAATGAGCAAACAAGCGGAGGCTGGATAGACGAGCTTGTTCGAATTGTTGCAGAGAAACGGTTCATAAATATGATATTTCATGTACATGACGACTTGAATAATCGTTTTACTGCGTTGTACATGATTTTTCATGCTTATTCGCGCCGTTTCGGTCGAAAGTGTTTAATTATACGTGAAAATTCATGTTCATTACCTCGATTCGGCCGTAAAACGCTAAATGAACATGAAAATTCATGTTCAGCAAGTTCGGCTTGATTTGGCCAGATTGAATAGATTGACTAGTCCGCAATCGCGCTTGGATTCTCGCTGGAGGAACATGAAGGGCGAACGTTCTCCGCTTTTTGAGTCTTAGTAACTGGGTTTTGGGGAAAATGTATGACGATACATGTCGAATCCAATCGAATTCCATACAAATTCCGTTAAAAAAGTCTTGCCAACGCTCGTCTCATATGATAAATTGAGGTAGAAAGTTGCGGAAGAACCGTAGCGAAGATTACTTTGCTGCGGTTTTTTTATAGAGATTAATCGAACGAATGTTCGCAAAATGCTTGGCAAACGGATCAAAAAAAGGTATGATAAAACTATCAAAGAGATAAGGATGTGGGTGTGTTGTCCGATCGTCGCGCCGCATTAGAGATGGCACTGCGCCAGATTGAGAAGCAATTCGGCAAGGGCTCTATCATGAAATTGGGAGAGCAAGCTCAGCTTCAAGTAGAAACCTACTCAAGCGGAGCGCTTGCGTTGGATATTGCCCTGGGGATAGGCGGTTTTCCGCGGGGACGTATTATCGAAGTATACGGACCGGAGTCTTCCGGTAAGACGACCGTCGCACTGCACGCGATCGCGGAAGTGCAGAAGGCCGGCGGCCAAGCGGCATTCATCGACGCCGAGCATGCGCTGGATCCGATCTATGCCCGCAACCTGGGCGTCAACATCGACGAGCTCCTGCTCAGCCAGCCGGATACCGGCGAACAAGCCCTCGAGATCGCCGAAGCTCTCGTACGCAGCGGAGCGGTCGACATCATCGTCGTCGACTCCGTAGCCGCTCTCGTGCCGAAGGCCGAAATCGAAGGCGACATGGGCGATTCCTTCGTTGGACTGCAGGCGAGACTGATGTCCCAAGCGATGCGCAAGCTCTCCGGGGCGATCAGCAAGTCGAAGGCCATCGCGATCTTCATCAACCAGCTTCGCGAGAAGGTCGGCGTCATGTTCGGCAATCCGGAGACGACTCCGGGCGGACGCGCCTTGAAGTTCTACGCGAGCGTTCGCCTCGACGTACGCCGCGTCGAATCCATCAAGCAAGGCAACGACGTGGTCGGCAACCGGACCCGCATCAAGGTCGTGAAGAACAAGGTAGCTCCTCCGTTTAAGCAGGCGGAAGTCGATATCATGTACGGCGCCGGCATCTCGCGCGAGGGCAGCATCATCGATATCGGAACCGAATTGGACATCGTCCAGAAGAGCGGAGCTTGGTTCTCGTACGGCGGAGAGCGGCTGGGTCAAGGCCGCGAGAACTCCAAGCAGTTCCTGAAGGATAACCCGGCTCTGGCTCTGCAGATCGAGCAGGAGATTCGTAACCAAACCTTGAATTCGGACGCGATCAGCAAATCCGTCGCGGCCGGAGCGGCGCTTGCTGCCGAAGACGACGAGGAAGAGGATACCGAGTTCGGCGACCTGGGCTAAGAAGAATGGGAGAGGGGCATCCGCTAACCGGCGGATGCCCTTCGTGCATTCCGTCCGGGTTGCCGATCGTGCACAGGAGGGATTAGGGATGGATGAGCATGCAGGGAGGAAGGGCAACCTGAATAATGGGGAGAAGTCTTCCGCCGTCCATGCCGTCGTTGTCGGGATCGAAGCCGATGCCCGAAGATCCTCGATGTACCGAATCGCCGTCGTCCCGCAGAATGGCGGAGAGAGCGAGCTTATTCAGGTACATGAGGATACGATGGTGTCCTGGAGGCTGCTGAAGGGAAGGCGTTTGACCCTTGAGGAATGGGAAGGGCTTAAGCGAACGGAGCAATTGGAGCAGGCGTACCGTTCCGCGCTTTTGCTTCTGGACAGAAAGGCCCGAACGAGAAAAGAACTGGAACAAGCGCTTAAGCGCAAGGGCTTCGAAGCGGAAGCGATCGCCGGCTGCATCGACCGGTTGGCGAAGCACCGTCTGATCGACGATGCGAACTATGCCGCAAGGTTCGCGGAGCAGAAGGTGGCGAATCAGCGCAAAGGCAGCAGGCTCGTGAGGCAGCAGCTGAGAAGCCGCGGAGTGGCGAAGCAGGACGTGGATACGGCTATCTCCTCTCTGGAGTCCGGCGTGGAGCGCAACGCCGCCATGGAATTCGCGCTTAAGAAGTGGCCAAGCGTCAAAGGAGAGCGGAGACGCGAAAGGGAGCATAAGCTGCTCGGCATGCTGCTGCGCAGAGGATATCCGACGTCGATCGCGGTCGAAGCGGTTCGTCATGCGGCCCGGCACTTCGAAGAGGAAGACAACGCCCGCGGAAGAGCCTCTTCCTGGGATGAAGAGGACGGCGGCGAGCTGGACTCGGCGTTCGAAGATTCGTACGAGGACCTGTAGGAATCCGGGGCGGGTAAGAGCTGTTTGACGAAGCCCGTACGCTTGTCAAATAGGTCTGCAGAAGGAAGAGATACGGAACTGGAAGGATAAGGCACGGCTAGTTTTGCTTTGCTTGACAATCCATTTTCACAAAAGATACAATGAAGCTGTATTCCATATCCTTTTTCCGAACCCTTTTTCCTTCCAAAAAACGATTCGGAGCACGAATTTTCGACTTTTTTACCGACACAAGATTAATTCGGTTTAGAAACCGGCCAACAATTTCATAAGTATCCCAAGCGTTTGCCTTGGTGATGCAACGAGGAGGTGAAGACCATGCCAAGCTGGATTTGGGTCTTGATCGTCATCGTTGTTGGCGCGCTTTTCTTTGGGATCGGTTATGCGGTACGCAAATCCATTGCGGAAGCGAAGATTTCCAGCGCTGAGCAGGCAGCCCGCCAGATCGTCGACAATGCGAAGAAGGAAGCGGATGCCGCTCGCAAGGAGACGGTGCTGGAAGCCAAAGACGAGGTGCACAAGCTCCGTAATGAAGCCGAACGCGATATTCGCGAACGGCGCAACGAAATCCAACGCCAAGAGAGAAGGCTGGTGCAGAAGGAGGAATCCCTGGACCGCAAGATCGAAGCCTTGGAACGTAAGGAGGAGCAAGTCGCCAGCAAGGAGAAACGAGTCGAAGAGATCCAAGATCAGATCGAAACGCTGCATAAGCAACAAATCAGCGAGCTGGAGCGAATCTCGAACCTGACGATGGAGGATGCCAAGCAACTCATCCTCTCGACGGTGGAGCAGGAAGTGCGCCACGAGACCGCGCAGCTGATCAAGGATATTGAACAGCAAGCTAAGGAAGAGGCCGACAAGCGAGCCCGCGATATCATCTCTCTCGCGATTCAACGCTGCGCCGCGGATCACGTGGCGGAGACGACCGTCTCGGTCGTATCGTTGCCTAACGAAGAGATGAAGGGACGCATTATCGGTCGCGAAGGACGGAATATCCGAGCACTGGAGACGCTGACGGGGATAGATCTTATCATCGACGACACTCCGGAAGCCGTTATTCTGTCCGGATTCGATCCGATCCGCCGCGAGATTGCCCGCACCTCTCTCGAGAAGCTGGTTGCCGATGGACGCATCCATCCGGCCCGCATCGAAGAGATGGTCGAGAAATCGCGCAAGGAAGTGGACGAGAGAATTCGGGAGTATGGAGAGCAAGCGACGTTCGAAGTGGGCGTGCATGGCTTGCACCCGGACCTGATCAAGATTCTGGGAAGACTGAAATTCCGGACGAGCTACGGACAGAACGTGCTGAAGCACTCGATGGAAGTCGCTTATCTGACGGGATTGATGGCAGCGGAACTCGGGGAAGACGTCACGCTAGCCAAACGCGCCGGCCTGCTGCATGACATTGGCAAGGCTCTCGACCACGAAGTGGAAGGTTCGCATGTCGAGATCGGCGTCGAATTGGCGAAGAAGTACAAGGAGCACCCGGTTGTCATCAACAGTATCGCCTCGCACCACGGCGACGTGGAAGCGACCTCGGTTATCGCGATGCTCGTCGGCGCCGCGGACGCGCTTAGCGCGGCCCGGCCGGGAGCAAGACGCGAGACGCTCGAGACGTATATCAAGCGACTCGAGAAGCTGGAGGAGATCTCCGAATCGTTCGAGGGTGTAGACAAATCTTACGCCATCCAGGCCGGACGCGAGGTTCGCGTCATGGTGCAGCCGGAGAAGATCGACGACGCGGAAGCGTTCCGACTCGCCCGCGACATCACGAAGAAGATCGAGGGAGAACTCGATTATCCGGGACATATCAAGGTAACGGTTATTCGCGAGACGCGTGCGGTCGAGTACGCCAAGTAAGTTTCGGGAAGGATGAAGAAGTGGCTGCGGCAATCAGCGCGGCCACTTCTTCCCTTTTGTACCCGATAATGGAGGAGAGTAAGCGATGAAAGTCGTATTTATAGGCGATATTGTCGGCAATGTCGGCCGCGACGCGGTGAAGCGGCTGCTGCCTTGGATAAAAGATAAATACCAGCCGCATATCATTATCGCGAACGGAGAGAACGCGGCCGGAGGGCGCGGGATCAACGCTTCGATCACGCGAGATTTGTTCGATTGGGGCGTCCACGGCATCACGATGGGCAACCATACTTGGGACAATCGCGAGATTTTCGAATTCATCGACGACGAGAAGCGCATGATTCGTCCGGCGAACCTGGCTCCCGGAACGCCCGGACGAGGTTATACTTACATCAAGGCAGGCTCCAAGGAGCTGGCGATCGTGAATCTGATCGGCCGCACCTTCCTGCCGCCGTCCGAATGCCCGTTCCGCGCGGCGGACGAGATTCTCGAAGAAGTACGCAAGAAGACGAAGTGCGTCCTGGTCGACTTCCATGCGGAAGCGACGAGCGAGAAGATCGCGATGGGTTGGCACTTGGACGGACGGGCGTCGCTTGTCGTCGGAACTCATACCCACGTCCAAACGAACGACGATCGCATCCTTCCGGGGGGGACGGCCTATCTGACCGATGCCGGTATGACCGGACCTCGCGACGGGGTTCTCGGAATGGAGAAGGAGAACGTGCTTTATAAATTCCTGACCGGCCTTCCGACGAGGTTCCAGGTTGCCGATACGAAGTGGATTCTGAGCGGCCTGTGCGTGGAGATCGACGAAACCACGGGCAAAGCGACGAAGATCCAGAAGATCCGAGTGGACGAGGATACTTGGATTGCCGAATAACGAATCCCTCTATTTGAGGCAGCAAGCAGAACGCGACGCGAAAGCGATCGCGTTTTGGCGTTTCAGGGGGTCTTGGGTCATGGAGAACATAGGATCGCTTAGGACTTTCGTGCAAACATTCTGAATAATTCGCATATTAGTGACCGATGCGGTTCTTAAGCAGCAGGAATTATTGTCATCTCCACCGAATATGTATCCGTTAGTGGGCCCATCCTTTGATGCCTGAGGAGGAACTCGTCATGGAAGTTCTTAAGGTTTCCGCAAAGTCCAATCCAAACTCTGTTGCAGGCGCTCTGGCCGGCGTCTTACGCGAACGCGGAGGCGCGGAATTGCAGGCCATCGGTGCAGGTGCGCTTAATCAGGCGATCAAGGCGGTCGCAATCGCACGCGGATTCGTCGCTCCTAGCGGAGTGGATCTGATTTGCATCCCGGCTTTTACGGATATCGTAATCGACGGAGAAGACAGGACGGCAATCAAGCTGATCGTAGAACCTCGCTAAGTCCATGAAGATCGCTGCTTTTTCAACCTGTTCTAGAGGAGACGATCCAAGGAAGACGGATTCCTTGCGGTCGGATCTATGGCAACAGGTTTTTTGTTGATCACTTTATCCGTAAGATGAAGGAAGAGGATGGAAAAATGCCTAGAGTGCTGGATTTGCATTGCGACGTGTTGTATAAACTTCAGAAGGATCCGAAGCTGAACATGCATCCCGAGGGGCAAGGCAAGCTGGATGTAACGCGGGCTAGATTGGAGGAAGGGAGCGTAGCCGCGCAGGTATTCGCTATCTTCGTTCCGGAGGACGAGCCCATGGAGCCTCAGACCGCGCTTCATCAGGCTGAGCTGTTCTGGTCTAAGGTGCTCACGGAGCCGGGAGTTAAGCTGATTCGCAGCTCGGCGGACTTGGAGGAGGCTCGCCGGACGGGGGCCATGGGAGCCCTGCTATCCCTCGAAGGAGTAGACTGTTTAAGAGGGCAATGGTGGAGCTTGCGGCTTCTTCACCGCCTTGGCGTGCGTCTGCTCGGGATGACCTGGAATCGCGCGAATTGGGCGGCGGACGGAGCGATGGAGCCCCGCGGCGGAGGATTGACGAAGGCGGGCCGGCAGCTTGTTAAAGAATGCGAGAGTTTGGGCATTTTGATAGATGTGTCCCATCTCTCCGAGAGAGGCTTCTGGGAGCTGAAGGAGCTTGCGACGAAGCCGTTCTTCGCCTCCCATTCGAACGCCAAAGCCATCTTGAACCATCCGCGGAATCTATCGGACGAGCAGCTTCGCGCCTTGATCGAAGCGGACGGGCTGATCGGAGTCACGTTCGTCCCTTATTTTCTCACGAAGGAGCCGGTGGCTCGCATCGACGACGTGCTGAGGCATGTCGAGCATATCTGCGGGTTAGGCGGAGCGAACCATCTCGCGTTCGGATCCGATTTCGACGGGATCGAGCTTTACGTAGACGGACTAGCCCATCCCGGCCAATATCCCGATCTGGCGGACGCGCTCTTGAAGCGATATCCGGAGTCTCTTGTAAACGGATTCTTGAGCGGGAACGCGACTCGATATCTGAGCGACAATCTACCGAAAAGGTAATGATTGCAGGCTTGATTCATACCGCAAATACATGGATTTCATGCGAAAGAGCTATCGTTGCTTTTCCATCGAAACGCTTGCAATTTATGGGACGGAATCATAAAATTTATTTGGTTGATAACAAACTTAAGTATCGATTAAAATATTTATTTATCCGTTGTCGAAGCAGAGTTCAAGAGGAGATGACACTGTGATCAGTCAATTGTCATGGAAAATTGGCGGCCAGCAAGGGGAAGGGGTAGAGAGTACGGACCGGATTTTCTCGACCGCGCTTAATCGGCTTGGCTATTACCTCTATGGGTATCGTCACTTTTCTTCGCGTATAAAGGGCGGACATACAAATAACAAGATCCGGATCAGCACGATGCCCATTCGGGCGATATCGGACGATCTGGACATCCTGGTCGCATTCGATCAGGAGAGCATCGATCTGAACGCTAAGGAGCTTAGACCCGGAGGAGTGGTCGTGGCGGACGCGAAGTTCTCGCCGACCGTTCCCGAAGGCGTCGAAGCGCGGCTGTTCGCCGTTCCGATCACCGCGATCGCGGAAGAGCTGGGCACTTCGCTCATGAAGAACATGGTCGCCTCCGGCGCTTCCTGGGCTCTTCTGGGGCTGCCGCTCGAGGTATTCAATAAAGCGGTGGAAGAGGAATTCGGACGCAAGGGTCCGGCCGTCGTCGAGAAGAACGTCGAAGCGGTCAAACGCGGAGCGGAATTCGTACTGGAGCAAGCGGGAGGACCGCTTGACGAATTCCGTCTGGAGCCGGCCGACGGCAAGCAGAAGCTGTTCATGATCGGCAACGAAGCGATGGGCTTGGGCTCTCTCGCGGCAGGCTGCCGCCTCATGTCGGCCTATCCGATCACGCCGGCGTCCGAGGTCATGGAGTATCTGATCAAGAAGCTGCCGAAGTTCGGCGGCACGGTCGTGCAGACGGAAGACGAGATCGCCGCGGTGACGATGGCCATCGGCGCGAACTATGCGGGCGTGCGCACGATGACGGCTTCCGCCGGACCCGGCCTGTCCCTGATGATGGAAGCGATCGGCCTGTCCGGCATGACCGAGACGCCGCTCGTCATTATCGATACGCAGCGGGGCGGCCCTTCGACGGGCCTGCCGACGAAGCAGGAGCAATCCGATATCAACGCGCTCATCTACGGGACGCACGGCGAGATTCCGAAGGTCGTCATCGCCCCGAGCACGATCGAGGAATGCTTCTACGACATGATCGAGGCGTTCAACGTGGCGGAGAAATACCAGGTTCCGGTCATCGTGGCGACGGACCTGCAGCTGTCGCTCGGCAAGCAATCGTGCGAACCGCTCGACTACGATAAGATCCAAATCGAGCGCGGCAAGCTCGTGACCGACGAGCTCCCGCAGCTGGAGCAGCACGCGCTGTTCAAACGTTACGAATTCACGGAGGACGGGGTATCTCCCCGCGTGCTTCCCGGCGCCAAGAACGGCATTCATCACGTGACCGGCGTCGAGCATGACCAGGAAGGACGTCCGTCGGAGAGCGCGATCAATCGCAAGAAGATGATGGAGAAGCGCCTCGGCAAGCTCGCCAACCTGCGCATCGCGAACGCCGTCAAGGCGGATGCGCCGAACGAAGCTCCGGAGCTGCTGATCGTGGCCATGGGCTCGACCGGCGGCACGATCGACGAGGCGCGCGGCCGCTTGAATCGGGAAGGCATCTCGACGAATCATGTCACGGTGCGCCAGTTGCATCCGTTCCCTTCCGATCTGCTGGAGCCGCATCTGAAGAGCGCGAAGAAGGTCGTCGTGCTGGAGAACAACGCGACCGGCCAATTGGCGAACCTGATCAAGCAGAACGTCGGCTATCACGACAAGATCGAGAACCTGCTCAAGTACGACGGGACGCCGTTCCTGCCGTCCGAGATCGAAAAAGCCTGCAAGGAGTTGAGATAAAATGGCGACATTCAAAGAGTTCCGCAACAACGTCAAGCCGAACTGGTGTCCGGGCTGCGGAGACTTCTCCGTTCAGGCGGCCATTCAACGCGCGGCGGCGAACGTCGGCCTAGAGCCGGAGCAGCTCGCGGTCATCTCCGGCATCGGCTGCTCGGGACGGATCTCCGGCTACATCAACGCTTACGGCCTGCACGGCATTCACGGCCGCGCGCTGCCGATCGCCCAAGGCGTCAAGCTCGCCAACCGCGAGCTGACGGTCATCGCTTCGGGCGGCGACGGAGACGGCTTCGCGATCGGGATGGGCCACACGGTTCACGCGATCCGCCGGAACCTCGACATTACCTACATCGTCATGGACAATCAGATCTATGGCCTGACGAAGGGGCAGACGTCCCCGCGCAGCGCCGAAGGCTTCAAGACGAAGTCGACGCCGGAGGGCTCGATCGAGTCCACGCTGTCTCCGCTGGAGATCGCGCTGTCCGCGGGCGCAACGTTCGTCGCCCAGTCGTTCTCGAGCGATCTGAAGCAGCTGACGGCTCTGATCGAAGCCGGGCTGCAGCACAAGGGCTTCTCGCTGATCAACGTATTCAGCCCTTGCGTGACCTTCAACAAGATCAACACGTACGACTGGTTCAAGGAGAACATCGTCAACCTCGACCAATTCGAGGATTACGACCCGTCGAACCGCGTCGCCGCCATGAACAAGATCATGGAGACGGGCGGCATGCTGACCGGTCTGATCTATCAGGACAAGGGACGCAAATCGTACGAGGATCTGGCCGTCGGCTTCAGGCAGGAAGCGCTGGCGAAGCAGGATTTGAAGCTGTCCGCGGGCGACTTCGACAAGCTGCTGGCGGAATTCAAATAATCGAATCGACCGAGAAACCGAGGGGGAGGAGCGATCCTTCCTCTGTTTTTTGCGGAGAATAAGGCAAATCCCCGACAACTCTATGGACGGCATGTGAATAGTTGTCGCCGCTTGAACCATAGCCCGCCGTTTGGGTTATAATGGCTTCGTATAGACGATTCCTAGCGTATCGACAGAAGAGAGGAAGGATTACCATGAACGAAACCCGGCAAATACCCGTAGGCGTCTCGGCGCGCCATATCCATCTCAGCCAGGAGCATATCGAGATTCTGTTCGGCCAAGGCGCCAAGCTGACGGAGATGAAGCCTCTCTCCCAGCCCGGTCAATTCGCCGCGAACGAGACGGTAGCGGTATATGGACCGAAGGGCTCCTTCCCGAAGGTACGGATTCTCGGTCCGGCCAGAAAGGCAACCCAGCTCGAAGTATCCAAGACGGACGCGTTCTCGCTCGGCATTCCCGCGCCCGTTCGCGAATCCGGCCATATCGAAGGCACCCCCGGCATGCGGATCGTAGGTCCCGCCGGGGAAGTGACGGTCGAGAAGGGCGTCATTATCGCCGCAAGGCATATTCATTTCCACACCTCGGACGCCGAGCGTTGGGGCATCTCGGACAAGCAGCTGCTTAAAGTCAGGGTAGGCGGAGAGCGAGGCTTAGTGTTCGAGAACGTCATCGCGCGCGTATCGCCCGATTTCGCTTTGGACATGCATATCGATACCGACGAGGGCAACGCGGCGGGCGTGTCGACGGGCGATTTCGGCGAGATCATCGAGTAATCGGAGCAGCGAACCGACGCAGAGAACGGTCAAGGCGAGCGAGAGCTCGTCTTTTTGCCGTCAAATAGAAGGCAGGCAATGGCAATCGCGCCGCTCTAATGGTATAATTTTTCGGAGCAACGCTTTGCAAGGATGACAACGCTGACAGCTTGATGAGGGGGAAGCGTAACCGAGATGAAGAAGGAGACCAAGGATTATTCGAAGTACTTCGACTTCAGCGATGCCAAGGTGATTCGGGAAGAGGACGGCAAGACGACACTCCGACTGAACGGCCGCCATATCCAGATCCAGTCCGCCCCTGACTACAAGGATGAGAAGAAGCGGGGCAAGGAAGAGATTCGGATTCATTACGATAATGCCATTCCCGAAGACATGCGGGACTTCGGCAGGGATAAATTTTATTACATCATGACCTACGGCTGCCAGATGAACGAGCACGATACCGAGGTAATGCGGGGCCTGTTCGAGGAGATGGGCTACGCCGCTACCGAGGACCGGAAGCAGGCGGACGTAATCCTCCTGAACACGTGCGCGATCCGCGAGAACGCGGAGGACAAGGTGTTCGGAGAGCTCGGCCATCTCAAGACCTTAAAGCAGGAGAAGCCGGGCTTGATTCTCGGAGTCTGCGGCTGCATGTCCCAAGAGGCGGCGGTCGTGAACCGGCTGATGAGCAAGCACCCGCACGTGGATCTCGTCTTCGGGACTCACAACATCCATCGGCTTCCGCACCTTCTTCGCGACGTCGTTTTTTCCCGGGAGATGGTCATCGAGGTGTGGTCCAAGGAAGGCGACATCATCGAGAACCTGCCGAAGAAACGCGACGGAATGAGAGCTTGGGTCAACATCATGTACGGCTGCGACAAATTCTGTACGTATTGCATCGTGCCGTATACGAGAGGCAAGGAGAGAAGCCGGCTTCCGGAGGACGTGATCGCGGAAGTGCGGGACCTGGCTAGACGAGGCTTCAAGGAGATTACCCTCCTGGGACAGAACGTGAACGCCTACGGCAAAGACTTCGCGGATCGCCAATACCGGTTCGCCGACCTGATGGAAGACATCCGTTCGATCGACATTCCGCGCGTTCGCTTCACGACCTCGCATCCCCGCGACTTCGACGATCATCTGATCGAGGTGCTCGCGAAGGGCGGCAATCTGGTCGAGGCGATTCACCTGCCTTTCCAATCGGGGAGCACCGAGGTGCTGAAGCGGATGAGCCGGAAGTATACGAGAGAGCAGTTCCTGGAGCTGGTACGCAAGATCCGAGAGGCGATCCCGAACGCGGTTCTAACATCCGACATCATCGTCGGCTTCCCTGGCGAGACGGAGGAGCAGTTCGAGGAGACGCTGTCCATCGTGCGCGAAACCAGAATTTCCATGGCGTACACGTTTATCTACTCCCCTCGGGAAGGCACGCCGGCTGCCGCGATGGAGGACAACGTTCCGATGTCCGTGAAGCAGGAGCGCCTGAGCCGTCTGAACGCGCTGATTGCCGAGATGAGCTTGAAGAGCAACCAGCAGCTCGTCGGGGAGACGGTCGAGGTTCTCGTCGAAGGCCAGAGCAAGAACAATCCGAACGTCCTCTCCGGACGGACCCGTTCGAACAAGCTGATTCACTTCGAAGGACCGAAGGACTGGGTCGGGCACTTCATGCAGGTTCGGATCACGAAGCCGATGACCTGGTATCTGAACGCAGAAGCGGTCGAGCCTCCGCAATTGGCCGCTTTGTCTCACGGAGCTTAACCGGATTCACCACAATACTGATGCCGAATAGCCGGGCTATTCGCCGATACAAGGAGACTTATCGACATGTCCGCAACGAATTCAATTCACGACCATACGCATGACCATGATCCTTATGACCATTGCCATCACGATGAAGAAGGCATTCCTCGCTTCGACAACCGGGAGCTGATCGTCCGGGAGGACATTCTGGCTCGCGCGCGCGAGCTGGCCCAGCTGATCACGACGACGGAAGAGGTCTCCCTCTACCAGAAGTCCGAGAGACTGGTTCAATCGCATGAGAAGATCCAAGGCTTGATCGCGCAGATCAAGAAGAAACAGAAGGAGCTTGTCGCCTTCCAGAATACGTTCAAGAACCCGGCTATGGTGGACAAAATCGAGCAGGAAATCGCCGTTCTCCAGGACGAGCTCGACGAGATGCCGGTCGTGCAGCAGTTCCAGCAGAGCCAGACGGACGTGAACTACTTGCTGCAATCGATCGTATCGATCATCCGCGATACGGTAGCCGAGAAGCTGGATCTGGAAGCCGCCTCGAAGCCGGAAGCGCCGGAAAATTGCGATTAAGCTCCTCGTTCCATCGGGATAGAGGCAGAAGATGGGCGGAGCCGCTAAGAGGCTCCGCCCGTTCTGTTCTGCGATGAGCTTGGCGGCTTCGCCGCTTTGAAGGCCAGTACTTTCGTGTTCTGATTGTAGCTGAGCGTTACATGGGAGTCGGGAACCAGATGCAGGGCCCGGATGACCGCCGGATCCAGACCGAGGCCGTTGTCGAACAGGTTCGACGGGGTGCTGACGGTCAGCCGTATGGAAGCGGATTGCGTTCGGCACACGACGCTCTGCGAGCGATTCTCGGGAATGCCCAGCTTGGAGAGAAGCTCGTAGCCGATCAAAATTCGGTTCAAATTGGCTTTGTAGTTGCTCTTAAGCTTGGCTTGAGCGATGCTGATCGGGGAAGGGACGAAGGCAAGGACGTTCGCCACCGAATCATAGGTTACGAGATAGCGAAAATGAGAACGAAGGCTGAGAGCGGCGGCCAGCTTAGAGCTCATCTCCATCTCGTTCGTGAAGCTCTCGCCGTTCTCCCGAAAGAGGAGGATGGCATTCCGGCGCACGGTGCCTCGTCTAAGGGTCACTTGCTTGCCGCTTCCTATGGACCGCAAGGTATTCTCGCCGCTGCCAAGTCCATTGAAGGTAAGATAGACGGCGTTATTCGGTATTTGCGAATGATAAATGTCCAACCGTATGCTTGACATGAAGCCGATTCACGCTCCTCGTGTAACCCTGCGAGCAAGGATGTCTTCGGGTACCTTTCACTTTATGCTCAAGGACATTGGCTTGCTTGTACGGTCGTCCCACGAGGGAATAAGCACAGATCCGCCAGACAAAGGAGTGTTCCGGATGAAATCGTTCGTTTACTCGAACCCGACGAAGCTTTATTTCGGAGAAGATCAATTAAGCAAGCTCGGCATGGAAGGCAAGAGATTGGGTACGCGGGTCCTGCTCGTCTATGGCGGAGGAAGCATCCGCCGCAACGGCGTCTATGACGCGGTCATGGGCGAGCTGCGGGAAGCGGGGGCCGAGGTGTTCGAGCTCTCCGGCGTCGAGCCGAATCCGCGAGTCACGACCGTTCGGCGCGGAGCCGAGCTATGCCGGGAGCACAAGATCGATTGGGTGCTTGCGGTTGGCGGCGGGAGCGTCATCGACTGCACGAAGGCGATCGCCGCGGCGGCGAAGTACGACGGGGACTTCTGGGAAGTCGTAACCAAGAAAGCGGTCGTTAAGGACGCTCTGCCGCTTGGCGCCGTTCTGACGCTGGCCGCGACCGGCTCCGAGATGAATTCGGGCTCGGTCATCTCTAATCTCGAGGTCGAAGAGAAGCACGGCTGGGGCAGCCCGCTCGTATTCCCGCAGTTTTCCATTCTGGTGCCTTCGTTTACGGCGTCCGTTCCGCTGGACCAGACGGTTTACGGGATCGTCGACATGATGAGCCATGTGTTCGAGCAGTATTTTCATCAGGATTCGAACACCCCGGTGCAGGACGGGTTCTGCGAATCGATTTTGCGCGCGATCGTTCAGACCGCTCCGAAGCTGGTGAAGGATCTCGGCAATCTGGAGCACCGCGGCACGATTCTGTACTGCGGAACGATGGCTCTGAACGGGCTGCTCTCGATGGGGGTTCGGGGAGATTGGGCGAATCACGACATGGAGCATGCCGTCTCCGCCGTCTACGATATCCCGCATGGCGGGGGTCTGGCGATTCTGTTCCCGCACTGGATGGACGTCGCGTCCAAGAAGCATCCGGAGAAGTTCGCGCAGCTCGGAGTTAACGTGTTCGGAGTGAACGGGGAAGGCCGACCGGTGGAAAAGCTGGCCGAAGACGCCATCGCGGCCTTGAGGGACTTCTGGTCGTCCCTCGGAGCGCCGACTCGCCTTGGCGATTACGGAATCGATGACAGCAAGCTGGAGCTCATGGCGGGCAAGGTGACGGCGAACGGCCCTCGCGGGCACTTCCTGTCCTTAACGAAAGAGGACGTCCTGGACATCTACCGCCGCGCGCTGTAAAGGCAAAGAAGGCTTCCCGCCGCGTCGCGCGATCGACGCTCGGGAGGCCTTCTTCTTGTTAATTGCTATTGCTAATTGCTAATTGCTAATTGCGGGAGCCTCTGCGCAGAGGCTTGAAAGCGGGACGCAGGGCGCCGACGAGCAGCGCGGCGACGACCGCTTTGACCGCGTCGACGGCCAGATAAGGCGTCATGCCGACGGAGATCGCCTTCGCAAACGAATAATCCAGCTTGTAAGCGAGCCAAGGCACTCCGCCTATGTACGATATCAATCCGCCGATATAGATCGCGACGGCGAGAGCGATGTAACGATACACGCTCATCGTTCTTGTCTGCCCGTTGCGCAGCAGAAGATCGGTTATCCAACCGATGAAGAGAGCGCAGAACGGGAACGCCCATAGGAAGCCGCCCGTCGGGCCGAAGATCAAGGAGAAGCCTCCGTTGCCATGAAGGAGCGGGAGACCGGTGGCCGTCAGCAGAAGGACGATGGCGATGCTCCAGAAGCCGTAGAACGCGCCGAGGAACCCGCCGGCCAGCATGACGGCAAGCACCTGCAGCGTGATCGGGACCGGAGAGATGCCGATGGAGAACTTGATGGCGCTGAACGCAATGAACAACGCCGCAAAAAGCGCGGTGAACACGACGCCGCGAATCCAGCCCGCGGAATTCGATCGTATCGGCTTAAGCGGTTCAAGCTTGCGATTAGAGTCTGGCGATGAAGGCTGTTCGGATGCAGAATCGGAAATGGTCATTGTCAAAACTCCTTCGTTAATGTTAACCTAAATGTGGTTGTGTGGTTAACAATTTGGATTGTAGCACGGGAAAGACGGATTGGGAAGAGGGGAATTCGCGGTCGGATGGATGAGAGATTACGAGTTAACCATCTATCGGTTCTTACGGAGGATGAGAGAGGGGAGACCACCGCCCGGTTGGACGACCTCTCCTTGAAGCTTAATAGAGGCGAATGGCTCTACCTGGTCGGCGTGAACGGCAGCGGCAAATCGACGCTCGGACGAATCCTTGCGGGAATCTATGAAGAGGGCGCCGTCGGATCGATGGAGCGGGGATTCGCGGGAGAGGGCGCAGCCGCCTATGTGATGCAGCAGCCGGATGCCCAGCTGTTCGCCGATACGCCTCGCGAGGAGGTTACCTTCGCTCTCGAGTGGCAGGCGGTGCCGGCGGAAGAGATTCCGCTTCGAGTGGAGGCCGCGCTAGAAGAAGCAGGGCTGCTCGAGCTCGCGGATTCGCCTTGGGCCGAGCTGTCGGGCGGGCAGCGGCAGCTAGCCGCGGTCGTCGCCGCTTCGGCTTGCCGAACCCCGCTCATCGTATTCGACGAAGCGACTTCGATGCTGGACGAAGAGACGGCACTTCGGGTTCGAACTCTTGCCAAGCGTCTCCACGAGCAGGGAACCGCGGTCGTCTGGTTGACTCAGAGGCTGGAGGAGCTGGAGCCCGATGTTCGAGTCGTTGCCCTATCGGAAGGTAAGATCCGATTCGACGGCTCCGGGAGAGAGTTCCTCTATGGCGAGAGGCGGGACGATCGCGCTAGAGTTGGAACGCCATGCGAGGAATGCGGATTGAGGCTTCCCTATCTGGCGGAGCTGGCATTCGAGCTGCATCGGGCCGGCCGGGTGGATTGGCCTCTTCCCATGACGCCGGAGGAATGGGCGAACACGATGGAGAGAGGGTTCGCGAGATGACGTTAGTTAGAGAGTCGGATCTCCTCGTTCGCTTCCGGGATGACGCGAATCCCCTACTCCTGCGCTCGGGAAGCATTACGGTCCTGTTCGGAAGGAACGGGGCCGGCAAAACGTATTGGCTGGAAAGTATGGCCGGGTTGCATCCGGGGACCGGTGCGGAGGTTCGTTACGGCTCGCTGCCGCTGTGGAAAGAAGGACGCCGGGGGCGCAAAGCGAGAAATCCGGATGCGCTCAAAGCGTACGCTTATTCGAGCCAAGCTCCCGAGGAGCAGCTTGTCGGCCGTACCGTGGAAGAAGAGCTGTTGGAGACGCTGAAGCCTTATTCGCTTTCTTCGGATGAGCGTAGGCGGAGGATGCTGGCTGCGCTGGAAGCGGTCGGCTGGGAGGAGTCGTGGCTTGTTCGTTCGCCATACCGTCTTAGCGGCGGGGAGAGACGAAGGCTCGCTCTCGCCTGCTTGCTAGTAGCGCCGAGCGATTGGCTGCTGCTCGATGAGCCGACGGCCGGATTGGATGCTCCGGGTCAGGAGCAGCTTCGACAGATACTTGCGGAAAGGGCTGCGCGAGAAGGGCAGGGAGTGCTGCTTATCTCTCACGACACGGAATGGGCGCTTCCTCTGGCCGATCAGGTACTGCTATTGGCGGCTGATGGCGGCAGTCTGCGCGAATGCTCGCCGGAGGAGCTTCTTCATCACCCGGATTGGTGGGAGGAAGCGGGCATGGCGGTTCCCGCTTGGCTAAAGGTTCTTGAGCCGATGCTGCGAACGGGAATTCCGATCTCCTCGGTCTGGAAGCCGTCCGAGCTGGCAAGACAATGGGGGAGGCTGGTGCGAGAGGCGGGCGAGTCTCCGCCTGAGTCTTCAGTCGTCTACCGAATGGATAACGCCTCTGCTAGGCAAGAACGACAGAAAGGGTCGCGTTCCTCGATCGCTTTTTTTGACCCGCGGGCTCTATGGTTGTCTTATGTGCTGTTATCTGTTGCGATCCTCGCCCAGCAAAGCTGGTGGGGGGTGGCGGCAGGAGGAGCGATCGCCGCGGCGGCCATCTGGGGAGGGCGAATTCCGATCGGAAGGTGGCGCGGGTTCATCCTCAGCTTCCTCGTCTTCACGCTTACCGTGTCGGTCGTGGCGGGCATCGGTCGGGACGCGGGCGGCCAGTGGGGCTTCCAAGGGGAGGCTTTCCTGACGGCGCTTCATTCGATGGCGCGGACGTTTATCGTTTTCCTGCTGGGGCTCGGCTTGGCGGTGTCGATTACGCCGATCAGGCTGCGGAGATCGCTGGAGAGCGTGCTCGGCTTCCGGGGGAGAATCGCGCCTGCCTTCCAGAAGTTCCTTCTGACGGTCACTCTTATGCTTCGGTTTATCCCGATTTTCCTGAACGAATGGGAGAGGTTCAATCGATATGCCATCGCGAGAGGCAAAGAAGCGGGGCGAAAATCGCTAGGCGGGTCGGTCCGACGGCTCAGCCGCACCGCACAGCCGTTTCTGCTTTCTCTGTTCCGGCTGGGAGATCAAGCGGCGGTCGCGCTCGAGAGCCGGGGCGTCGGCCGACAGAAATATCCCACGCTTCTGAAGCTCAGTAGTTGGGGCAAGCGAGATACGGCATTGGTGGCTGTTGTTTTGCTGTTGTCGCTTGTTCTGTGGTTGGTGCGCGGGTTGGGGGCTTGAGGCGCATTTAGTCTCCACTATGGACGAACCGTTTATGGAATGATATCGTTAGAGCAAAGTAGGTCGAAGAACGCATCTTCGCGTTTCTTCGAAGCTCCGAAAGCATCGAGAGCTTGCCGCTTCTCTCCGGATGATGAATCCGGCTGGGAGCTGGCGGGCTTTTTGTCTTTTCTGGCGAAATGGATGGGAGGAGTGGCTGAAAATGAAGCTGAACGTAACCATGGCAAATGAAAAGGAGATTGCGGTTCACGTAACGATCGCGGAGGACTTCGAATTCGACATTCAACTGGCTCGATTTCGAAGTTTACCCGTTCGCCGATTCGATCGGGAGCTACGGGCTTGGGTTGTCTCTAATGACATGGATACGGTGCGACGGATCATAGAATTGTTTAAGCATAGCGACTTAGACTGGTCACCCGAGCTATTGGACCTTTTTCCTTCATTATTTTCTAATGTAAGACCAAACGCCGTGCAACTGCCTGTCGATAGAAAGAAACTCCTCCAAGAACTCAAACTGCAGGGCTACAGTTTTCAAACGAACCGTACTTACCGAAGCCATATCGAACGTTTCCTCCGCTTTTGCTCAAGCAACGATAGAAAACCCGATCCCTCATGCCTAACTCTGTATAATGTGGAACTGCTTGAAGAAGGAAAGTCCCACGCTTACGTTAACCAAGCGATTAGCGCGATACAGTTTTACTTGCGACATGTGTGCGGAATGTTTGTCTCTGAGAAGATACCACGGCCTAAGAAGGAAAATAAGCTTCCCAATGAACTGTCTCTATATCATCTATTCCTCCGGACTTCGAGTTGGCGAAGCGGTTCGCTTGCAAAAGATGGATATCGATCCGGAGAGAAAGACGTTGCATATCCGCCAAGGAAAAGGGAGGAAGGACCGGTATACGCTTCTATCGGACACTGCCTTTGAGGTCGTGAAGCACTATAGTCAATCGGGTCTAGCCGGAGAAGGACAATGGCTTTTTCCCGGCCAATCACCCGAAGACCACCTGACGGAACGCACCGTTCAGAAAGTATTCAAGCAAGCCGTTCGCAACGTTAAATAACCAAGAAAGTTAGCGTCCACACTTTGAGGCACTGCTTCGCCACCCACCTTCTTGAAGGCGGTATCGACATCCGTTCATCGGAGCATGCGTACCACACAACGATACACCCATATCTCTGTTAAGGACATAGGGAATATTCGTAGTCCTTTTGATTGATTCGTAGGGGGGGGGCGGAATGCGGAGTGGGGATTTATCGATTAGGTGGGCGGTCTTGTGCATGACCATTGAAAAACCATGGCATATGATGATTTTAAAGACTATAATATACAATAACTGACAAATAGATAGTTCGTAATCACTACAGTAAAGAGCACATATTGCGAAGGATAGTTCGAGGGGGGACACATAAATTTCGTAAATCAGCTCAAATGAAGTGATTTATGAAGATCGTAGAAAAGACGTTATCGGAAACTTCTGCTTTATATATTATTAGAGCATAAGGGGGGCTAGTATGAACGAACCCTATAGTCAATTCATAGAACCTTGGATTCAAGAAACATCAAGTGCATTTATTAAAGAGCTTATTAAAGAAGTATCAATTGAACATATTCTATTTGGTGAAGAACTAGAAGTAGTTTCAAGAAGGATCGATAATGACGATGTATTATTTAAATTCAAAAGGTCAGAAGATAAATATGTTCAAGTGCATTTAATATGGAAGATGAGTAAAGAATTAAGTCCAGATTGGCCAAAATCAATAATATACTATTCATTTGAAGAATGGATAGAGAATGTAATGAAAATAGATAATAAAGAGTATGAAGAATAGTGATCAAAATTAATAAATAATTAAGACTGAAATTAAAGACTCGAACGTGGGTTTATCAAGGAAGGCAGAAGCATCCGATAACATCATATCCACGCATCGGAGCCTGAAGGGGATAAACAGAGAAGTGGAATCAGGCGGACACATCCGCACCGACTAACCGCATCGCGGCCGGATCCTGGCGGAGCCTTAAGCCGGTGGGACGTCGTGGATACGGGAACGTTGGCTGAAATTACTGTGAAAGGAAAATACAAATGAATTTTAGTGATTCAGTGAAGGATTTTATCGCAGCAAAGCAAGAAGCTTCCGCTCAAGTCCAAGGATATGAAAAAGATTTAAATATATTTTGGACGTTTCTTGAGACAGAAAAAGTAAGTGAGTCAACCTGGAGACACGTTTTGGGTGGCGCTAATACAGATTTAATAATCAAAAGTCTTAAATATTATGTTGATCATAGTAAGGTAACTTCTATGTCTACTGCAAATCGTTTCATCTCTGTGTTTACTGAATATTTTCAGTACGCTTACGAAAAAAAACATTTTTCAAATAAAGAATTATATGAAGAAATGCATGCACCAATATATAGTGACAGGTCATATCGGGCACGGATTAATACTTGGATTTCAAAGAATTTAAAAGATAAAGAAAGCACTAGAGTTTTTAATGAAGTAGAAATACAAGAATTAATTGGTTTATGTAATGATACCCTTAAAGTCGAATCAATGGATGATGAATACTTTGACAAGAAATTTGTACCGGCACTGATTATTAAATTAATAATTTTAACTGGAATAAAATATAAACTTATCCCAAAATTAAAACTAGCAGATGTGAACTTACGATATGGAACATTAACAATCAATAATTATGAAATACATTTGCCACACATGCTTATAGATCAATTTGAACTTTATTCGTCTTTAAGAAACAAAAGAACAGAGTCAAACATTCTATTCATCAAATCAAATGGTGAGCAGTTAGCCGAAATTACAGGTTTCACAGCAACCTTTTTGGGAAGTTTGACATCAAGAACAGATATTCAAGGAATCATAAGATTCGTAATTATTGAAATGATGAAAAAAGGAATAACAATAGATATTATTAAAGAATTTACAGGAGTGGGTAATACAATTATTAATGATTGCTTGCAAATTATTAATAAGGATCTCCATATGGAAAGAAAGATATTTTTAGATTCAACATTAAGAGCACTTAAAACGTTTAAGTACCTTTAGGTAGTTCAGGATGACAGCAACATCAGCTAACACCGTATTCACGCTCCTGTCCATTCGGCCCTCGGTCCGCAGGATGTGATTGGCAGAGAAGCAGATTCAGGCGGACACATCCGCACCGACTAACCGCATCGACCGGATTGCTGGCGCAGCCTTAAGTCGGTGGGACGTCGTGGATACAGGAACGTTATAAGAAATCCCGGATATAAAAAAGGAGAAGAAAATGAGTAATCTATCGATGATGGAATTAATTGAAATAAAAACTCTTTTGCTGCAAGCAAAGGCACTAGAAAAGACAATTGATGATATTCTTAATAGAGATGTGGCAGAGCATAGTAGATATACTTCCTTTAAGGATATGGCCTTAGTCTATAACAATTTAGCAAATAGAGCTAAAACAGTAATGAAATTTGGTAACTTTTATCTGCTCAATACTGATGGAATGAAATCACCAGGAAATACAGTCTGGCCAGATGCTAAGAATATACTTGAGTCAGTTCTAATGAGTACACGTTTTTTGATTGTGTCATTAGAAAGCCAAATCGACTTTGTATCTGAAGAAATAGAGAATATAGGGAACTTTCTCAAGACCAAATTAAGAAATGTAATATTCGATATCCCAACAAAAGAAAAAGATATTCAAAATGCAATAGAAAATTTATTTATAGGTAGAGGATTTAATAAAGGAATTGATTACGATAGAGAAACTGGGAAATTTAATTATTCGGGGAGAGAATATATACCTGACTTTATTATTCCTAAACTAAGAATGTGTATTGAAGTTAAGTTGCTTAAAGAAAGTAGTAAAAAATCCAAAATTATCGAAGAAATAAATGCAGATATTACTGCATATCTAAAGAATTATGAAAGTATCTTATTTGTTGTCTATGATATAGGAATTATTAGAGATGAAGTAGAAATTAGCAGAGACATTGAGAATCATGATGGAATTAAACTGATTATTGTTAAACACTAAGTACAAATTGTTTGCAGCTCAAAGAGGGCACATCTTATAACATCATTTCCACGCTTCGGTGCCTTGCGGTTCCTCGGTCCGCCCGAAGGGATTTGCAGGAGCGCGGAATCAGGCGGACACATCGCACCGACTAACCAGATCATGGACAGTTCCTGACGGAGCCTTAAGTCGGTTGTCGTGGATTCAGGAACGTTACCGGAAATCACTGAATACTTGAATTGCTAGAGATAAGATGTTATTTTGTGGATATAAGATGGGAAAAGGAGTAGTTTTATGACAAAATTACAAACCCACGACGTCTTTGGATTGTCCAACAAAATACTAGTTAACTCTTATGTTGACCGTGGTAATTTAGATATTGAAGTACAAAAATATTTAGCAAGACCAACACATTTGGCATTACGTGGCGAATCCAAATGTGGTAAGTCCTGGTTTAGGCAAAAAAACATACCTAATGGATTAATAGTGCAATGTAGATATGGAAAATCAGTTATTGATATATACACTGATGCTCTTTCACAATTGGGTATAAAATTGATAGTAGATGAATCATCAGGTTCTAAATTAAAAGGGAAAATTGAAGCAGAAACAAGTTTCGGTGCATCACTTTTGGCTAAAATTGGATTTAAAGCGACTCTTGAAGGGGAAATGTCGCAGGATCAAAAAGAAAAAAATTATGGTCATGATATTAATGATTTAAGATATATTGCTGAAATCATTATTAAATCGGAGAAAAAGCTAGTAATTGAGGATTTTCATTATTTGTCCATATTGGAAAGAGAATTATTCTCTTATGATTTAAAAACTCTTTGGGACTATGGCTGTTTTACAGTTATTATTGGAGTATGGTCACAAAGCAACTTGCTTACATACTTAAATCAAGATCTTTCCGGACGAATCATTGAATTATCTATATATTGGTCGCAAACAGATTTAGTTTCCGTTATTCAGAAAGGAAGCTTGGCACTAAATATAAAAATATCTTCTATAATTCAGGAAAAATTAATTGAAATATGTTATGGCAACGTCGGCATTCTTCAACAACTTTTGTTAGCATTTCTTGATGAAATGTCTATTTTCACAAAGCAAGATGGATTATTGAATTTAGAATCGATAGATATCTTTGAGACTGCAGCGATGAAATACGCCGAACAATTAAACCCATTGTATCAGCAATTTGCTAGGACAGTATCTTCAGGAATTAGAAAGAGAGAAGATTCTACAGGTATTTATGCCCATGCTATGGCGGTTATAGTTGAGTCTAGTGATAACAAATTAATAAATGGCTTAAATCTTGATGAGATTTACAGGAAATCAAGAGAGAGGCAACCTAGAATTCAAAAGATTAACATGAGAACAATTTTGACTAAATTGGAAGAATTGCAGGTTGATAAAGATGGTAGAGGTTTAGTAATTACTTTCAATGAAGCTAATGATGATATCACTGCAGTTGATAGACAGTTTTTGTTCTACAGAAGGTTTTTAACTGTACGGTGGCCCTGGGAAGATCTCATTGCAGAAGCTGAAGCAGCAAAAAATGATCCAAATCAAATGAAATTGTTTTAGATTGTTGGCCGATCATAAATTGATCGGCTTTACTATTGTAGTGTTTACAAGGATGTCAGTAACTTCCGATAACATTATATTCACGCTTCGGGCCTGACGGCCCTTGGTCCGCGAGAAGCAATTGGCAGGGAAGCGGAATCAGGCGGACACATCCGCACCAACTAACCGCATCGCGGCCGCTCCCGTTGGTCGCTTAAGTCGGTGGGACGTCGTGGATACGGGAACGTTACCTGAAACTCAGGCTAGCTTGTATATACCAATAAATTCAACGAATAAATTATAAGAAATTCAAAGTTCGAAAAAATAAGGCAACAATAAATTTTTTAGATTTGAAAGGAGATCTATGAAACGAATTATTGTTTGGACCCTTTCAATAGTAAGTCTAATTTTCGTCATTTCAATACTAACTTGTCCGAATGATGATGATTATTTTAAATGGTTATCAGATAAACACAGTATTTCATGTATATCGACTCCCAATGGAATGATTTGTAAAGATGGCGATAAGAACATTGAATGGAATTCGAGACATATAAGAAGTGCAGGTATTTATATGAAGGTAGAGGATCACTATTCATATTCAAATACTATATATGAGATGAAAGTTATGGGATTATTTGGATTTTTTATTGATAATTCAGCGATAAGTATCAAGGACTAATGAAAGGTTCTTAACTTGAAGGTACCTCTAAGATAAATAAGAGCTAAATTTGAAGTAAATTCAATGATGGCCTGAGCATCAGGTAACATCATATCCACGCATCGGAGCCTGACGGCTGCTCGGTCCGCCCGAAGGAGATAGGCAGGGGAAGTGGATACAGGCGGACACATCCGCACCGACTAACCGAAACGCGGCCGGCTGCTGGTGCACCCATAAGTCGCTTGGTCGTCGTGGATACAGGAACGTTATCCGATACCTCCGAGAGCATAAAGAATAGATGAAAGTGTAGAAACTGAAATCTATTTGTTTTCGGCTCATTTTAATTTAGGGACCAATCAACGAGAAGTTATGAAGGAGGCGAATAAGTAAATATTACAATGCCAAATACAATTCAATTAGTTATGTTATTAATAATAATTTTAGCCCTAATTCAAATACCCTTGAAGAAGTATCTCTTTGCAGGGAAATCAGAAGAGACTTCTGATACTGACGTTAGGAAGATCAATTGGTGGCTCAGAGGAATACTTGTAATCATTACATTAAGCATTTATTTGTTTGTTTTGGATACAACAGATGACAGCAAGAATAAGTGGTTTTGGTTAATAACGTTTTTGATTGGAAGGGGACTTGATGTATTTATAGAGTGGAAGTATTTGAAAGGCTCTAAAGACTTTCTTATTTCACTAATATTACTAATAATTGGAATAGTTTATTTTTGTGTTTTTATATTCTAGTGTCTTTTATCAGAGTAAACTAGATCACTAAAGGAACGGAATAAGAACAGATTATCTATTTAGAGCATTTGAAGGTGATTCAGGAAGTCGGAGGTATCGGATAACACCATGTTCACACCTCGGGCCGTTCGGCCCTCGGTTCGGCAGAAGTTAGAAGTGAATCCGTGGATGCATATCAGCAGCAGGGAAGCGCAATTAACCGGACACGTCCAACTCCCTAACCGCGTCGCGGCCGCCCTTCGGACTTAAGGGAGTTGGACGTCGTGAACACAAGAACGTTAGATGAAACCGATGCAAAGAATAGGGGAACGCATGAAGATAAAAATATCACTAATTATTTTAATTTCATTATTGTTGCCCTATTTAGTAGGCGGATTCCGAATACTCGCTGATTGGCAAGAACAAGGGAAGATAGAGAAAGAAATACGAATAGCGTTAGAGAATTATTTAACAAGTTATTGTAATAGCACAATTAGAGTTATTCAGGCAAGGATAGAACATGTGCCAACAGGATTTATGGCTTTTGGTGAAGATGATCAAGAATGGCATGCTCAGTACAATGGTTTAGACGGACAGTCAAGATCGTTAAGGGGGACTGTTTTTTCACAAAGCACTATTTCTTCACATGTTGCTTTCGATTTAGCTGATATTGAATGTAGCCAGTTTCATAAGAATGAACGAATACATAAGAGTATTGAATTAGACCGGAGTAAACACATGTTTGTGAATGGCACCGGTACTGAAACAGGATATATAGGAATAAGAGAAAGTGATTTAATATTATTTCAGCTTTTTGGAGTAATTATTGTTATTGTGTTTATTTTATCAATCTTAATTGAATTTTTAATTCGATTCATAATAAAGAAAAAAACTAATTAAAATGTGTTGTTTCAAGGAGGCATCGGCATCATATAACATTATATTCACGTATCGGAGCCTGGCGGCTCCTCGATCGCGGGAAAAGATCGGCAGGTAAGCAGAATCAGCGGACAAATTCGCACCGACTAACTCGCACCGACTAACTGCTCCAAGCGTTGTCGGACCTTCGCGTGTCCTTAAGTCGGTGGGACGCCGTGAATACAGAAACGTTAAGTAAATATATGCAACGCGTTATAAGGAGTGATTTAATGAGTAGATTTATGCAGATCCTGCTTTTGTCTATTCTTTTTTCAATTTTAATTGGATGCAGCAATATAAATCAGTCTAAAGATGTGGTTGATGACAGTTTGGTTATTAATTCAATTTCTGTTGGCTTTGGTGGGGATTTAAATAAAACCCTAGTTTCCTATAACTTTAATCTTTGGAATAAAACAAAGAAGGCAATATTCATAATGACTGTTGAACCCATATTATCAGACGATCTTCGTAAAAGATTAGAAAACAGTGAACTAATAAATGAAATTAACAAAACCATCAATGGAAGTTCTTCAGAAGTAATTTCGGGCTCATTTTCTTTAAATACTCAGGGTTTAGATAAACAAGGGATTGAGAAACTAAATATCGAATTGAAGAAATTTAAAATTATCTCGGAACAAGAAATAGGAATAGAAACATTAATAAGTTTTGTCAGTGAATCCAAGAAGGCATGTACATCACATAGCATTATATTCACGCATCGGAGCCTAAAGGCTCCTTGGTCCTCGAAAAGCGATTGGCAGGGAAGGAATGTCAACTGAATTCTCCAACTGCAACAAGAACATTGGTAACAGCTATCAGCATCATAGTGCCGCTCCTTTATAATAATTTTAACACTTGTATAGCAATAGAGCAGGAAGGAAAGATCATTAAATTAACGAATAGATAGGATAGCATTACTAGTTAAATAACATTAATGGAAGGAGCGATTCATGTGGAAACTTTGTATGTTGTGAAAGATGGAAAGATCGTTCAGTTCGATGGTCAAACAAAAGAGTCAAATGTCTTAAACGAGGCTGCAGTTATCGAGTTATACGGGAATAAAGCAATTGAGGATATCAATCGTTACGGCGCATACAATATTAGAAAATAATATTACGAGCCTTAAATATAATGAAGACTGAAATACTGCTCTTGGTCTAAGTAAATAGACCAAGGCATTTTTGTTTTAACGAATTAGTGAAAAAACGCGAGAAATGGGATACAATTCCAATAAGTGTGTTGGAGGAGGATTTTCGATGAAATCCGTAGTACCAAAACCAATAAAAGATGATGTTAGGAAACAGCATAAGGAGTTATATAGTGTTTCTAAAGGAGCCACTCAAGTAAAAATATTAGATATCCCTTCTATGAAATTCATTGTTGCATCTGGTATAGCAAACGTTGATTTCAATAGCGGCGTAAGGGGAATTAGAGAATGTAATATGATATTTGTTTGTAACAATAGAATTAGGTCATATACAGTAAGGGAACAATACAAAAACTTTATTATGAGTCCGTTTGAGTTAGAATGGGGAAATCAGATTGACAACGGCAGACAAGTGAAGATCAGTATGTGGGTCCCACAGTATGTTACTCATACTGAATTGAAAGCAGCCATGACTGATCGTCTCGGAAGCGACAACTACCCGTTATCATTGGAAGAAAGTAAACCTGGAATGTGCGCACAAACATTACATACTGGTCATTACAATGAAGTCGGGAGAACGATAGAAAGAATTAAACACTATATAGAAGACCAAGGATTCAGAGGGGATTATCACCAATACAAGGAGATTCATATGAGTCATGTAAGTATAGGCTGGCCAGAGAAAACAAACCTGATAATTAGAGTGCCAATTAGCGAAAAATCTTGAATGTGTTTCAGGGAACAATACTAAATGTGTTTTTTGGAGGTAATCCAGTGAAATTAGTTTCGAACTATTCTAAGAATAGCAAAATGAGTATACATTATAGATTCGGCGGATATATCCGCACCGACTAACTTGTATGTCGCAAAGCTTAATGAAAAGATTGTAGGCAGTTTTTCAATACTAAGTGAGGTGTGTCAATTGTTTCAATTCGATGAAATCCGTCAATTTATAATGGCATTACCGGAAACAAAAGAAATTGATCATTTTGGCAAACCGTCCTATCGAATAAACAATAAGATCTTTGCTACATTACAGCCTGATGGTTACACCTTAACAGTTAAGACTATTGGGGAAGATCGAACAATATTTACCACAATGGCTCCAGATACTTATAGAGTTCCAGACACTTTTGCCAATCTGAATTACATGCATATTTATCTAAATACAGTATCACCGAAAGAGTTAAAAGGATTAATAATAAAAGCATGGAGTAGTGTTGCCCCGAAGAAAATAGTAAGGGCTTTTGAAGATGGAGCGAGGCCCTAGGACTGGGTTGAAGCAATTGACGGGGAAAAGAATTAGTTTCATGCCAATAAACTGCTAGGAAAAAACAGGAGGTAACAATGAGAATATTTCTATACTGTTTGTATGCTGGAATACTAGGCGTGATTTCGTTTTTTACTCAAGAGATTGTTACATATGTGCTTCTTGGCTTTATATTGATTGCTCTTAATAATGTTTTGTCAGTTCTAAAAGAGATTTCTAGAAAATTGGATGAAAAGAGTTAAAGGAGGAAGGGATTACGTGGCTCAAGTGAAAATTTACGGTCTCTATGAATCACTAAAACCGGTTCAGAAACAGTTCTCAGATACTCTGCATTCTTGCCTAATGGAGTCGTTAAAATTGCCTGAGGACAAGAAGTTTCAGCGCTTTATTTTAATGAATAACGAAGATTTTATATATCCAATAGATCGATCAGAAAAGTATACAATAATTGAAATAAGTATGTTTGTAGGACGATCTGATGAAGTTAAGAAACAACTGGTTAATTTGATTTTTGAGAGATTGAGGGATATTGGATTTGAACCTAATGATATTGAAGTAACCATATTTGAAACACCCAAAAATAATTGGGGAATCAGAGGCTTGCCTGGAGATGAATTAACATTGAATTACAAGGTGGATGTTTAAAGTCGATTCGTAAACAATCTCTATAGATGGGAGCTATTACAATGGAAGTTGTTATAGCGATTCTATTAGTGATAATCATATTGATACTATTGCAAATTAATAGCAAACTTCCGAATATGAATGATCCGATTGAACAAGCATTAAAACGAGACCAATTAAGTAAAGAACAAGAAAAAAACAATGGTGGGACCTCGTGAACACGGATACGATATGTGAAACATACATGAGGATAGAAAATCGAGATATCTAGAGAATTGTATCGGCTGCCACTAGGAGGAACAGGGGGAGCTGGCGGAACTGGAGGTACTGGTGGAATAGGCGGTATTGGGGGGATTGGAAACGGAGGAAACTCCGGAAACCAAGTCATCACAAACACTCCTGTTATTTTTTGTAGCATATTCAAAATCATAAAAGGAAGCGTGGGCTATTTGTATTGGAGGTTAGTGAACGAAAAGTTGGGATTTTTAAAAACTATCATATTGAAACGGTTGTTCTATCAAAGGATTGAATCGGATTTTTCCCTTAATGAAATCAATGATTTTACACGAATTTATAATAAAGCCTTACAGAATAATGGAGTAATCACGTTCGATTCAAAGTTTCCTAAATACAGATTTATCGATTTTATTATTAAAGAGAAGAACTATGTCGTACATGGATCCAATAACAAAGAGATCCATTTGTTTGAGACCAGAAGGCAAACGTTATACAACGGTAAATATGTCGATGCCGTTTTTGCTTCGAAGGACGGCATTTGGTCTATTTTCTACGCTGTCTTAGATAGAAGTAAAGTTGTTCCTAATTTTAGAAACGGCTGCTTTAAAGCGCGGAATAATAATAGATTTTATTACTTCTCATTAACGCAAGAGACGTGGGACAAAGCTCCATGGACTTCGGGAACCGTTTATTTTTTATCTTCGGAATTATTTGAACAAACGAATATAGGCAGGGTTTACTTTGATGAGTGGGTATGTACGCAACAAATAAAACCCGTTCTAAGATTGGATGTGTATATAGATGACTTTGAATTCTTGGATAAGGTCGCGACTCACAAGGCCAGAGAATCCATCATAAAGACGTGGCTTTTATATAAGATTAGAACCTATTTATGAAAGGCGGATCGGTCGCAGGTCTAGTGAAAACGTTTCCGGTATGGGATACAATTCCATATAAGGACTTTGTCGTAAAATAGCCTATTTGAGCTAAGAAAGGAGAAATGATGAACAGATACAAAAGCCCAACCGGAAGGCAATTAATTATGGATTCGTACGACGCGTTGTTGAACTCATGGGGAACGGAATGGCAGGAGAAGGATATCGAGACGAGCTATGGAGTAACGCATATTATTACCGCCGGAGACCGTCAGAATCCTCCACTATTACTGTTTCATGGAACCGCCGATAATTCAGCCATGATGTGGATCTATAATATTGAGGAGCTGTCCAAGCATTTTTACACCATTGCCGTCGATGCCATCGGAGGGTCGGGCAAAAGCGAGCCTAACGCCGATTATTACAGAAGCTTCAATCAAGCGACTTGGATTGACGAGATTTTAAACGCTCTAGAAATACATAAGACCAATATCTGCGGAGTGTCCTACGGGGCGTACTTAGCTTATCACTATTCGTTAATGAGGCCCGAGAAGGTAAGCAGGGCAATAGGTCTAGCAGGGCGAATCCCATCCAGTCAATTTGAAGTCATGACCAAGATGATGTCGGCTTTTCTGCCTGAGGCATTGATACCATCCGAGAAAAACTGCAGAAAACTGCTAAGAAAATTAAGCGGACCTAATTACTCCGTATTTGAAGAGAATGAGGTCTTGATGAAGCACTGGTACTACTTATTGAAGTACTTCAACAATAAATCGATGATGCGGCATAAAATAGAGATCAACAGCGACTCCGAAGTGTCCGAGTTGAGGGACAAGGTCGTTTTTCTGATTGGGGAGCAGGACCGATTAACCAACTATCCCAAAGCAATAAAGCGGCTTGAGGATAACAAGTTGAATTACAAAATCATTAAAAACGCCGGGCATGCGATTAATCACGAGCAAGCGGAGCTTATTAATCAAGAAATCTTAGACATACTCGATAGGAGTTGATCGGTTCATGGGAAAAGAATATCGCGAGATTCTGCCCGACCATGCGGAGTTTATCAAGGAGCAGCATCTGTTTTTCGTTGGAACGGCAGGAAGGGAGGGTCATGTCAATCTCTCCCCTAAGGGGCATGACGTGTTTCGGATTCTGACCCCCAATAAAGTGGCTTATCTCGATTTAACGGGCAGCGGCAATGAAACAAGCGCCCATCTTTTGGATACGAATAGAATCACCTTCATGTTTATTTCGTTTCAGGGCAAACCTCTTATTCTGCGGCTTTTTGGCGATGGGCAGGTTGTTCTGCCGGGTAGCGAGGAATGGGACGAATTAGCGGGTCACTTTGAGTTATTGCCTGGGGCGAGACAAATCATCGTATCGAATATTGATATCGTGAAGACATCCTGCGGGTTCAGCGTTCCTTATTATGCCTACGAAGGTGAGCGGAGTTTGCTTATCGAGTGGGCGAATAAGAAAGGGGAAGACGGACTTAAAGAGTATCGCAAAAATAAAAATGCCCGAAGCATGGACGGCTACCCCACGCCGATCGGAATAGAACTCAATGGGATATGAGCTGAAGGAGGATAGGTCATGCCTGAGCAAAAATCCAAGAAGCTCTCCGGCCCGGATCAGGTCATTCGCTTTCTCGCCGACCTTGACCATCCTTATAAGCGGGAGATTGAAGTCGTTCGACAGATCATCCTTAGCGCAGACGATCAACTTACGGAACATATCAAGTGGAATGCTCCTAGCTTTTGCGTGAATGGCGAAGATCGGATTACCTTTAATTTGCACGGCAAGGAAGGGTTCCGTCTTATTTTCCACTGCGGTTCTAAATCGGTTTCAAGACAAGACAGCGGGAAGCTATTCGAAGATCCGACTCATCTGCTTGAGTGGGTAACGGACGATCGAGCTATCGTAAAGCTAGCTTCCGCGGACGATGTCGAAGCGAAGAAAGAGAAGCTGCTAGAAGTGATATCGTTATGGATAAAAGAGACTAAGGCGGATTAAACTTATGAGAATCTATAGCTTCGACAAAGGGACGGGTAAAGAAATTACGGCTTATAATAGTCAAAATGCGATTTTCTCGAAAATCGTGAAGCACGACAAACCGATTCACGTGGGATGCATTTACGTTGAACCGGGTGGCACCGTAGGAGCGCATCAAGCGCCTATTCACCTGGGAATGGCGGCCATCGTGATAGAAGGTGAAGACTTGAACCCGTCCATGAACGAAGTGGATTGGCAAGGAGAATGAATCAAAGGAGATAGACATGGAACAAAGCCAAATCGCGAACCTAATTTTGACTTTTATTATAGCGCTTATTATGTTTGTTGGCGGTGCCATTCTCAAGAAGTATCCCCCTAAGGAAAGGAATGCGATCTACGGGTATCGTACCCAAAGGTCCATGAAAAATATGGAGCTTTGGAACGAAGGCAACCGATACAGCGCGGTAAAGATGCAACAGTACGGGATCCTCTTTTTGATCGCAGGATGTATCCTTAGTTTATTGTTTAAGAGTGTGGTTATTACGTTTCTGTTAATGGGATTGATGGCTCTGACTTTTATTCTATTGTTTGTTCGGGTTGAGAAACGGCTCAAGGAAATGGAGTCGAATAAGGGATGACTCAAACTCCCTGTACATACGAACAAACATTCGGTATGATCGTTATGGGCAATCATTCCAATTATGGAGGAATTCCAATGGGAAGAGTCGTATTGTTTGATCTGAGCAGCCAGGATCCGGAGCGCGCGGCGGAGTTTTATTCGAATGTTTTCGGATGGAAGGTCGGAGAGTCTAATTGGGGGTACTATCCGGTAACGACCGGAGACGATGATAAACCCGGCATCCATGGCGGGATATCGAAGGGCCCTCAGGATTTCCCCCATGGAACAAGGATTCAAATCGCGGTCGATGACATTGAGGATTCCATTCGCAAGTCGGTGGAAGCAGGAGCTCAGATCGTTCGAGACAAGATGGAGTTCGACGAGTTCTACTTGGCTTATCTGGTCGATCCCGTCGGGAACGGGATTGGATTAATTGAATACAAGTAACGACTATCTTAGCGGGATCTGCAGCGGCAGGTCCTTTTTAATGATAATGGGGCAAAGGGGAAAGGAGACGCTATATGGAAGCCCGCATTACGACTTGCAGCTTTCAGTTTGTAGGATTTAAACACTATGGTAGATTTGACGAATATGACAAGCTTGTTGCCCGGGCGTTTCATGATCTTAAAGCCAAGCTTGAGCAAATCTGCTTTGGGACGGACACCACGCTCGCCTTGTACGAGCCTCAACTTGGCCCGGAGCATGTGGAAGGATTTTTCTACGTGGGGATTGTTTGTACAGATAAACCAGCGGAGCTGCCGGATGGTGCTGAATATCTTCGCATCGACGGACGATATGCCGGTGCGAGGGGACAGATCAAGAACATGGGAGCGATCTACGATGATTTGGTCAGATGGATCCAAAGCAACGGACAGAAGCAAATATGGCCTTCCTCCTTATTTATCGAGAGATACGATTTTCCGATTCCGGAAACGGGGCTGACCTTGGAAGAAGAGGTTGAGGTTTTGCTTCCGATCGAATAATGGCACGACTTTACGACTTGAATAAGGAGACACGTCATGGGATACATAGCAGACTTGAGGAAAATGGTCGGAACGAGGCCGATCATCCTGACCGGAGTTACGGTAATCGTTCTTAACGAGGACAAGGAGATCCTGCTGCAGAAACGAACCGATTCCGGGGATTGGGGGACGATCGGCGGAGCCCTGGAGCTGGCCGAATCGTTCGAAGAGGCGGCTCATCGGGAATTGCACGAAGAAGCCGGTCTTCATGCGGGAGAGATGAAATTTGTCACGACGCTATCCGGAAGCGATATGTACTAACAGTATCCTCACGGAGACGAAGTGTATAACGCGATTGTCGTATATGAAGCGCATAAGGTAAAAGGAAACCTCCAGATCAATGACGACGAAGGAACGGAATTGAGGTACTTCAGCTTAAAAGAGCCGATACCCGAGATGAACGTCATGGCCAGGACGATTCTCCGCAAATCAGGCTATATTACTTGGTAAGAAGGAGGAGAAGCATTGTCCTTTTTGGTCTATTTCGTGCTTGCACTGGGCGGCTTGTTCTCGTTAATCGCCATCCTTAACAGCGACGACGATAAGGTGAACGAATTCTTGATCTCGATCGTTGTCTTTGCCATACTGTTTAGCTTAGCAAGGATCAATCATTCTGCGGCGATCGACTCAAATGGAGTTAACGTGGCCCTTATCATTGCGGTCTTTGCTTACGTCATTGTTTTATTTAGGAAGAACGATAGCCGGTGGAATCGCTAGAATCGGAAGGCTCTTCCTTGGAACCGTGAAGATCGTGTGAAACAATTATTTAAGGGGGTGTGGCGCATGCGCGCGTTTATCTTCGACATGGATGGAGTTATTATCGATAGCGAGCCGATTCATTTCCGGCTGGATACGGCAACGATGGAGCATTATGGAGTCGCTATCGCTCCCCATGAGCTGGAGAGGTTCGTCGGAATGACGAATCCGGAGATGTGGGCGATCCTGAAGGAACAGTATAAGCTTGCACCCGACTCAACCGAGATTATTGAGTACCAACTCGGAACCAAGATCGAGTATGTTCAATCTGCGACCATGAGCCCCATTGAAGGAATTCCGGAGCTCCTTGCGGAGCTGAAGGGCAAGCAGATAAGAATCGGATTGGCTTCATCGTCCCCGATCCGGTTTATAGAAGCGGTGCTCCATCGGTTTAAGCTGCAGGAGCTGTTCGATTGTATCGTAAGCGGAGAAGAAGTGGAGCGGGGTAAACCGGAGCCGGATGTTTATCTCGAGGCTGCAAGGCAGCTTGGCGTGGAGCCGAAGGAATGCATCGTTCTCGAGGATTCCCGGAATGGGGTTCGAGCGGCCAAGTCGGCCGGCATGTCCTGTATCGGCTTCGCGAATCCGAACTCCGGGAATCAGGATTTATCGCTGGCCGACGCTATTGTTCATTCGATTAGAGAGATTAATTCGCTGTTTATGGAGGAATTGAGCCGCAAAGGGGGATAAGTTTGAGGAAAATAGCGTTAGCGACGATAATCATTCTTCTCTTCTTCGCAATAGGATGCCAGGGCAATAAGGAGACATCCGAATCGAAATCCTTGGAGTCGATCACTTTAGCGGAAGCTTATCCCGGCGATATTCGGAAGGCGGATAAAGTCGAATTGCTGGATGGCTCATCCGGGGAACGTAAAGTCGTCGAGGATCGAACGGTCATTCAAGCATGGCTTCAACAAATCAAAGATATTCCGCTGTCCCCGGATCCCAATCAGGAGGAACGCGTCGGATATGTGTTCGGGATTACCTTGTACGAAGGCGATGAACGGAAGCTAGGCTTCATCCCGACTCAAATCAACGGCATTTATTACGAGTCCAATCCCGACCTGGATAAACGCATACGAACGTTCTTCGAGCAGCAATTCGGCAGACCGTTCTAACCAATGGATACTTCGCTCCCTACAGCAACCTTTTCCCAGGAATTGTCGTCGTTACTTAAATAACCGAGATTCCAAGGGGGAGTGAAGATGAAGCGGGTAGTGTCGGTCGTGCTATTGGCCGTTCTTATGCTGACAGGATTAATGGCGTTCCCGGAGAGAGAGGCGTCGGCGTGCAGCTGCGCTGCCAGCGGGCCTAAAGAGAAATTGGAAAACTACGCAGCGGTATTCGTGGGCGAAGTCGTGGACAAAGGCGGAACGAAGGGGTCGCAATTCGGCAAGCTGAGAAAATACACGTTCGAGGTCAAGGAGGCCTGGAAGGGAGTCGAGAAGAGCCCATTTTCCATATATGCTTATGACGGCGGGGAAGAATCCTGCGGATATCGGTTCCAAGTCGGGCAATCTTATCTCGTTTATTCCTATCAGGATAAGGACGGAACCCTTCAAACGAACCTTTGCAGCGGCAATGTCCTCATCGATCAAGCAGACGAGGATATTAAACAGCTCGGAATGGGAACGACCGTCGAGGCGAACGAAGGGATAGGCGCGAAGACGAAAGACGGCTATCTATCCCTTTATTATGGTCTAGGTGCGATTCTACTGCTCGTTGGAGCGGTGTATGTTTGGTATTGGAGGAGAAGGAAGAAAAACCTCTTCTGACTTAGAACGAATAATAGGCTTGCGAGCAGTCGAATAGCCAATCTCTCTCCGTAGAAGATAATCGACTCCGTCCATCGAGCCTCAAGCCGCTGTCATTCGGAAGATGACGCGATAAATTAAGAAGGGCGGACTCCGCCAGCCGCTGCCTAACCGTCCCCCAGCATTCGCCGCGAGAGGTAACGTAATCGATAGCTTCTTGTACGGGAAGGCCCTTCAACTGCCGGAAGACGGAAGCATAACGGATCAAGTCGAAGCGCGATGCCGAAGGAGGGAGCCGAAACTCTTCCCAGCCGTTGCTGCCGCCGCAGGAGACCTTGAATAACCCGCAGATCCAATCGGGATCGACACCCGGAAGATGGTCTTCGATAAATTGACGCTCGTATTGGAAAATCTCCATGGAACCGATTCGAGGCTCCGGCAGCGGCTTTTCATTTAATTTAGGCAACGGTTCCGAAAGGATCGGCATGTCGGTCACACTCCAAGTAAAGATTGCTAGCTACTTTCCCAGGCGCAAAGAAGAAGCCCAGAGCAGAGACACTCTACTCCCGGGCTTCTTTATCTTAAATCGGGAACTCAGCGTTTGGAAGGAAATATGTAGTTGTTGATGCGTATGATACGCGAATCCATAAGGATTGTAAAAGGCAATTAAAGCCAATTCGGATGGGGAATCGGCCATCGGCTAATAGGAATACGGTTTATAAGGGAACTGGCTTAAGAATGCTATATGAATTCTACGATATTCTGCGGATTTCTTCAAATTCGCGCTAGTCCCGAGAGAGAAACCGATAGCCGATCCCGGGTTCCGTCACGATAAACTTCGGCTGCGTCGAATCCTCCTCCAGCTTCTTGCGAAGGTGTCCAATATAGACACGCAAGTAATGGCTATCGGATTCCGTATGCTGGCTGCCCCATACTTGCTGAAGCAGCTGGCGCTGCGTTACGACTTTTCCGGCGTTGGAGGCGAGAATTCGGAGCAGATCGTACTCGGTAGGCGTCAGCTTCACGCGTTCGCCCCTTAATTCCACGATCCGCTGCGCAAGATCGATTGTCAGTTCGCCGAATTGAAGCTGCGGCTCGTTCGCCGATTTGGCGGCATGACGAAGAGCTACTCGAATCCGGGCGACCAGCTCGCCCATTCCGAACGGCTTGGTCACGTAATCGTCCGCCCCTCCGTCCAGCGCGGCGATTTTGTCTTCCTCCCGGTCCTTGGCCGTTAGAACAAGAATGGGAACGTGCGACCACTCCCGAATGCGGGAGAGAACCTCCATGCCGGAGAGATCCGGCAGCCCGAGATCGAGCACGATCAAGTCGGGCATCTGCAACGAAGCCTGAAGCACGCCTTCTTCGCCGGTAGACGCTTCGTAAATGGAGTATTTATGAGCCTGCAACGTTACTTTAAGCAGCTTGCGTATTTGAGGCTCGTCGTCGATGACGAGGATTCTCGCCCCATGATCGCTCATCGTGAGCTCCCCCCCTAGCTTTCTATTATGTCCGGATTCGAATCTTCCCTCGTTGGCAGAGGCAGAGCAATCGTGATCACGGTGCCTTGCGGTTCGTTCGGCGAGGCCGAGATCGATCCTCCGTGAAGCTCCGCTATTCCTCGGCAGATGGCGAGGCCGAGCCCCGTTCCTGTCACGTTCTTCGAGGATTTAGCCCGGTAAAATTTATCGAAGATCCGATCGTATTCTTTCTCCTCCAAACCGACGCCACGGTCAGTTACGGTAAGGATCAGCCGATCTCCAGACGTCCGTACGACGATATCGATCACACTGGAGTCCGAACTGTACTTGATGGCGTTGCTGACCACATTAACCAACATCTGTTCGAGCAGCACTTCATCGCCTACGAGCAGCGGGACTTCATCCGGCAGCTTTACCCGAATCTGGCGATGCTGTTGGAATTCCTTGACTTGAGCGAGTGCAACCCCGATCAGATCCTCGACGTCGCACCAATTCCGCTTCAGCTTCAGCATTCCGCTCTCGAGCTGTACCATGCCCAACAGGTTTTGAACCAAACGATTCATTCGAAGAGCACCTTCGCGTATGGTCTGCAGCAATTCCATTCGATCCTCTCCGGAGAACAGCCGATCTCCCTCGATCAGGCTGGTCGCCGAACCGATAATCGCCGCTAGCGGAGTTCGGAGCTCATGCGAGACGGAATCCAGGATCGCGGTGCGCAGCCGTTCGGATTCGGCGGTTAGATGAGCGATCCGAGCTTCCTCCATCAGCTTCATCCGGGCGATCGCGCTCGCCGTCAGGTCGGTTAACGCCTCCAGCAGCCTTTGCTGCTCCGGTCCGAACTCAGCCGTTCTTCCTCCGAGATTCACGGCCAATACCCCGTAGATTCGATTATCCGCCCGAAGCGGAGCATATTGACCCGGATCGTCTCGAAGTGTCTCCGTGCCGAATCCGGCTGCTTCGTTATGATTAAGCACCAATCTGGCGATGGCTTGTCCTTCTTCTCGTTGTCCCCAATTCGAAGCGGCATTGGAAGGAAGGTACAGCTTCAGGCGGTTCTGCTCGTCCGGCAAAAACACGGCTATCTCCGATCCGATGGTCTTAGAGACCTGAAGCGATACGCTGTCGATCAGCGATTGAAGGTCGGTGACCGCGCCGAGCTCCCGGCTAAGCTCATACAAGACGGCAGTGTGCGCTTCTCGCTGCTTGGACAGGAGCAGTTGATGCTTCAGCCTGGACGATAAACTGGCGGTTAACGCCGCAACGGACAGATATACCGCGAAAGAGATCAAGTAGCGAAGATCCGCTACTGTGAAGCTTAGTCTTGGCGGGATAAAGAAGAAATCGAAGGCCAGGACGCTGAGAACCGCCGCGTACAAGGCGGGGCGAAATCCCCATAAAGATGCGCTGAGGAGCACGGGAAGCAAGAAGACGAGAGCGATGTTGACCATATCGAAAGCGGCCTCGAGAGGATGCAGAACGATCGTCATGGCGATGACGATGGCCGTAATTCCAATGTAAGACTTCCACTTCATCCATAGTACGTTCCGATTGCCCATATGAGATCCCTGCCTGCCTGTTTTTCCTAGGTCGATCTCTCCTTAGGTTACTGTAAAAAACGGATAAAAGAAACCGATCCCAGTCGTAAAAATAGTGTAAAAATGATTGAAAAGACGAAAAATCATGAGCATACGAGAGTATTCGGAAGATCGCGCCCTATTTGCATGTCTTCGCAGACGGTTCTTCCGACTATCCATCGAATAGCGTTATTGTGCCGTTTTACAGAAAATCGTTCCAGGAGTACGATACAGTCCATGAATGGAGCGACGATCCATTCGGTAGCGCTGAATGGCCAAGATGGCCAACGGGGGAACCAAAAGCGGCCGTAAGCTTGTGTGAGAGCAAGCCGAAGGTCCGCACGGGGTGAATCCTGCGCGAGTCTCGGCCTCGCGGGGGAAGGGCGACTCTCACCGCCCGAATCCGACAGCTAACCTCGTAAGCGTATGGAGAGAGACAACTTGCTATTCGCGACATCCCGGTTGATTCCGCCGTGTCCCGAAGCCGCGAGAAGAGTTCTCTTCGAGCGGCTTATTTTTGTTGCTTTCTTCGGACATAAATGAGGAGGAGAAGGGTATGGCCCATCGGGACGTCGTGCTCCTATCGGCTCCTACGCTAGCCGGCGAGCAGTTCGCGAGGCTTCTCCGAAACCGCAATATCCCGTTCGCGGCCATCGTGAACAACGGCACCGAGTTCGAACGGCTTTGCGCGATCGGAGCGGAGAAGCTGATTCGGGTAGACACAAGCAAGAGAGAGGCGCGGATCGTTCCATCCATCGAAGTCGGCAAAGTGTACTTGTTCGAGAGAAGCCTGAACTTAAGCTGCAGGTATCTCCAAATCTGCCGCGACTGGACGACGAAACCGATCTACGTGATTACGGAGAGCTCCCAACCGAGGCATATCTACAAAGCGCTCGGAGCCGATTACGTCATTCACAGCCAATCGATCGATCTCTCTTTTCTCGTTACCGACGATTTGAACGCAATGGGTTAAAGGAGGGTTACTATCTTATGCTAGATCTTTATATGGTTCTGCTTCTGGCGGGAGTATTCGGTTTGTTCTACGGCTTTATCGTCTGGTGCGGCCGGGTCGTTGAAGAAGGAGGCGGTAAGCGATGATCGTCATCTCTATTTTGACGCTGCTCGTCTTTCTTTATTTGATCTATGCCTTGGTGAATCCGGACAAATTCTGACGGGCACCTGATAACCTTAGACGCAGGGGGAAGTTCAATGGGTATTTTGCAGATTCTTATCGTTATCGCGATCGTTGTCCTACTCGTAAAACCGTTAGGGACGTACGTCTATCATGTATATTCCAACGATCCGAATAAGACGGACAAATGGTTCGGCTGGTTGGAACGATTCATTTACAGGCTGATCGGATTAAAGAATCGTCCCGGCATGACTTGGAAAAGGTATGCCGTCAGCTTTCTGTTAACGAACATCGTGCTGGTGGCCCTCGGGTATTTGATCTTGCGGCTGCAGAAATACTTGCCGTTTAATCCGAACGGGATCGAGAACATGGAGCAAACGCTAAGCTTCAACACGATCATCAGCTTCATGACGAATACGAACCTGCAGCATTACAGCGGGGAGACGGGTTTGACCTACTTCTCGCAAATGGCCGTCATCATGATGATGATGTTCACGTCGGCCGCGACAGGGTTCTCGGTCGCCATCGCCTTCATTCGCGGAATTACCGGCAAGGGCGCGACAATCGGGAACTTCTTCGAAGACTTCGTGAAGTCTCATACCCGCATTTTTATCCCGGCCGCGGTCGTCGTTACCCTGGTTCTCGTCGCGCTGCAAGTGCCGCAGACGCTTGACCCGGTCCTGACGGTAAAGACACTTGAAGGAGCTTCGCAGAACATCGCCATCGGCCCGGTCGCTTCGCTGGAATCGATCAAGCACCTGGGTACTAACGGAGGCGGCTTCTTCGGCGCGAATTCCGCTCACCCGTTCGAGAATCCGACCCCTTTGACGAATGTAATCGAGATCCTGTCGATGTGGCTGCTGCCGGCCTCTCTTCCATACGTTTATGGCCGCTTCGCCAAGAACACCAAGCAAGGTTGGGTCGTATTCGGCGCGATGATGACTCTGTTCGTGGGCTTTCTATCGCTTATTTATTTCTCGGAACTTCGCGGCAACCCGGCAATGAACGTTCTGGGCATCGATGCTTCCCAAGGCAGCATGGAAGGCAAGGAGGTTCGCTTCGGCATTCCGCAATCCTCGTTGTTCTCCGCGGTAACGACGGCAGCGACGACGGGAACGGTCAACAATATGCACGATACGCTTACTCCGCTCGGCGGACTCGGGACCTTGGCCGAAATGATGCTGAACGTCGTATTCGGCGGCAAAGGCGTCGGTCTCGTCAATATGCTGATGTACGCGATCCTTGGCGTGTTCCTGTGCGGACTCATGGTCGGACGGACGCCGGAGTTCTTGGGCAGGAAGATCGAGCCTAGGGAAATGAAGCTGATCGCCATCGCGATTCTTGCGCATCCGTTTATTATCCTGGCGCCGACCGCCATAGCCTTCCTGACCGATCTCGGCCAAGGCTCCATTACGAATCCCGGCTCGCACGGCATCTCGCAGGTCCTCTACGAGTATACGTCCTCCGCGGCGAATAACGGATCCGGCTTCGAAGGCTTGGCCGATAACACGCCGTTCTGGAACCTCACGACGGGGCTGGTCATGCTGCTCGGGCGCTATATCTCCATGATCGCCATGCTGGCGGTCGCCGGGTCACTCGTCCGCAAGCAATGGGTGCCCGAGACGATCGGCACGTTCCGGACCGACAACGGATTGTTCTACGGCATACTGATCGGCACGGTGCTCATTATCGGGGCGCTGACGTTCCTGCCCGCCATCGTGCTGGGACCGATCGCCGAGCATTTGAAGCTAGGCTAAGGATGAGGTGAAATCATTCATGAACGCAAAACGCAAGTCGATGTTGAATTCCGCGATCGTAGGACGCGCTGTTAAAGACAGTTTTATTAAGCTAAATCCGATCGCCATGATGAAGAACCCGGTCATGTTCGTGGTGGAGGTAGGCACGGCGATCGTCCTGCTGATGACTCTATTCCCCGGTTATTTTAACGCCAAGGACGACATCGGATTCAATCTGACGGTATTTTTTATACTGCTCTTCACCGTCCTGTTCGCCAATTTCGCGGAAGCGTTGGCGGAAGGCAGGGGCAAGGCGCAGGCGGATTCTCTCAAACGGACGAAAAAAGAAATTACCGCGAACAAAATGACCGGCAGCACGATCAAAGTCGTTCCGTCCACGGAGCTGCGCAAAGGCGATATCGTTATCGTCTCGCATGGAGAAATGATTCCGGGTGACGGGGAAGTCATCGAAGGGCTTGCTTCGGTCGACGAATCCGCCATAACGGGCGAATCCGCTCCGGTAATCAAGGAGGCGGGCGGAGACTTCGGCTCCGTCACCGGCGGAACCCGAGTTGTCAGCGACCGGATCGTCGTACGTATTACGAGCGACCCGGGCGAATCGTTCATTGACCGGATGATTGCCCTCGTCGAAGGCGCCAAACGGCAGAAAACGCCTAACGAGCTGGCGCTGAGTACGCTGCTGGTCAGCTTGACGCTAATTTTCTTAATCGTTGTCGTGACGTTGGGACCGATAGCCGGTTATCTGGATATCGATCTGCAGGTGCCCGTCTTGATCGCGCTGCTCGTCTGCCTTATCCCGACGACGATCGGCGGCCTCTTGTCCGCCATCGGCATCGCCGGCATGGACAGGGTCACCCAATTCAACGTGCTGGCGATGTCCGGCAAAGCGGTCGAAGCGGCCGGGGACATCAATACGATGATCCTCGACAAGACCGGCACGATCACTTTCGGCAACCGGATGGCGAGCGAGTTCATCCCGGTTGGCGGTGAGAGCGTGCAATCGGTAGGGGAATGGGCGGCTATCGGCTCGCTCCAAGACGAAACTCCGGAAGGTCGCTCCGTGCTCGAGCTGATGAAGAAGCTGAAGCTGAACGCGAACGAATCGTTGGCCGCGGGAGGAGAGTTCATCGAATTCAAGGCCGAGACCCGCATGAGCGGCATCGATCTGAAGGACGGACGTAAGGTTCGCAAAGGCGCCGTCGATGCGGTCAAACGTTGGGTGGTCGCGCAAGGAGGCGCGGTTCCGAAGGATTTGGATTCTCATGGCGATTCGATCGCCCGGGAAGGCGGAACGCCTCTCGCCGTCGCGGTAGACAACCGGATTTACGGGCTTATTTATCTGAAGGACACGGTAAAGCCAGGCATGCGCGAACGGTTCGACGAGCTTCGCAGGATGGGCATCAAGACGATCATGTGCACCGGCGATAACCCGCTGACCGCGGCGACGATCGCCCGCGAAGCGGGAGTCGACGAGTTCATCGCCGAGAGCAAGCCGGAGGACAAGATCGCCGTCATCCGCCGCGAGCAGGCGGAAGGCAAGCTCGTCGCCATGACCGGCGACGGCACGAACGACGCTCCCGCGTTGGCTCAAGCGGACGTCGGCCTCGCGATGAACAGCGGGACGATCGCGGCCAAGGAAGCGGCGAACATGGTGGACCTCGACTCCGATCCGTCCAAGATCATCGAAGTCGTCTCCATCGGCAAGCAGCTGCTCATGACGCGCGGCGCCTTGACGACGTTCAGTATCGCGAACGATATCGCCAAGTATTTTGCCATCATCCCCGCGATGTTTATCCTGGCGATTCCGGAGATGAGCGTGCTCAACGTGATGAGCCTCGGATCCCCGATGTCGGCGATTCTCTCGGCGTTGATCTTTAACGCGATCATCATTCCGCTGCTTATCCCGCTCGCGATGAAGGGCGTCGCCTACAAGCCAATGAAAGCGACCAAGCTGCTTAGGCGCAATATCCTGGTCTACGGCATCGGCGGCGTGATCGTTCCGTTCATCGGAATCAAGCTGATCGATCTCGTCGTTCATCTTTTGGTCTAGAAAGACCGATTGGAGAGATACCATGAATCATACAGCCAGCAATGCCAACTGCTCGGAACCTTCCGGTAAACCGATTATCTTTGTCGCCTTACGCGCAAGCATCGTGTTCATAATCCTGTGCGGCATCCTTTACCCGCTCGCGATGACCGGACTTGCCCAGCTCTTCATGCCGCATCAGGCCAATGGCAGCCTGATCAAGGATGCCTCCGGCAACACGGTCGGCTCCGAGCTGATCGGACAATCGTTCGTCGATCCGAAGTACTTCCAAAGCCGCGTCTCCAGCATCGAATACAAGGCGGAGGCTTCGGGCTCCAACAACTATGCGCCTTCCAATCCGGATATGCTGAAGCGAACGCAGGATTCGATCGCCGCATGGCAGAAAGAGAATCCGGACGTACCGATCTCCGAGCTGCCGATCGCCCTGATCACGAACTCCGGCTCGGGACTCGATCCCCATATTACTCCGCAGTCGGCCGAAGTGCAGATTCCGAGAATCAGCAGGCTGACGGGAATCCCCGCGGGACGGCTGGAGCAGCTGGTCGACAAGCATACCGAGGGACGCGATCTCGGCATCTTCGGAGAACCGCGCGTAAACGTACTGAAGCTGAATATCGATCTCCAAACCTTACTTCAATAAAGAGAAGGCGTAATACCCTGCCGGTCGATGGATAATCGGGCAGGGTATTCGCGCATTCGATCGGGGGAACGGATCATGGATAACTTTCGCCGCCGAACGCCGGAGGAGCTGCTCTATTCGATCTATAAAATCCAGAAAGGCCGTTTGAAAATCTACCTCGGCGCCGTCAACGGCTCGGGCAAAACCTATCATATGCTGCGGGAAGGACAGGCATTGAAGAAGCAAGGCATCGACGTGGTGCTGTGCGCGGTGTCGACGATGCAGCGGCCGGAGACGGTGGAGCAGCTGGAAGGGCTGGAGCGCATTCCGAGCATCCATTGGACGGTAGGCGATACGGAGAAAAAGGATTTGAATCTGGAAGAGCTGGTGAGGCGCAACCCGGAGGTCGTTCTTGTCGACGGTCTCGCGCACCGGAATCGGGAGGGAGCCCGATTCGCGACCAGGCTGGAAGACATTCAATTCCTTCTGAACGAGGGCATTAGCGTCATTACGACGGTTAACGTCTTCGAGCTGGAAGGAGCGACCGAGATCGCCCGCAAGCTGACCCGCATCGACGTCGAGGAGACCGTTCCGGCCGACACCCTGGAGCTGGCGGACGAAGTGCGGCTCATCGACGTCACTCCGGAGACGATGTTGGAGCGTATCTCGGCCGGCCATATGAAGACTTCCAATCGCAGTCTCTACGACAGAGGCAACCTGGGCAAGCTTCGCGAGATTGCGCTTAGAACGGTTGCCGAAGGCGTCAACGAATCGCTGGAGAGGCACCGGGAGGAGAACGGGCTGCTCGGTCCGTCTGGAGCGGCGGAGCGTATCCTCGTCTCGGTCCAATATCACTGGAACGGATCCATCTACGTGCGTCGCGGGCAGCAAATAGCAAAGCGCCTAGGCGGAGATTTAAGAATCGTATCGTTCGTCCGTCCCGGCCGCAAGCTGACGGAGGAAGCCGCCGCCTTCAAGCGGTCGATCATCCAACTTGCGGCCAAAGTGGAAGGGCAGTTCGAGGAGCTTCCGCTCGCGAATCGAAGAGCATTGGCCTCCGAGTTGGTCCGGTACTCCGCGCGGAACAACGTGACGAGAATCGTGATGGGCCATTCCAAAATGGGCGCTTGGCAGGAATGGCGCAAAGGTTCGGTCGTGAACGGCCTGCTTCGCCGAATCCGGAATACCGATCTCTTCTTCGTAGCCGATCGGGCCGAGAGGGAAGGAGAGCGGATCCTTCCGACCAAGAGCCGGAAAGAAAAATACTCCGAACGATATCGGCGCAAGACCCGCATCGAGGTAGAGGAGCAGATCGAGAAGATTCGCCGGGGTAAGTTCAAGGTCTACATCGGAGCGGCTCCCGGCGTCGGCAAGACCTATACGATGCTGAGAGAAGGCAACGACCTGCTGAAGAAGGGAATCGATGTCGTCATTGGTTTATTAGAAACCCACGGGCGCCAGGAGACGGGAGCGCAGATCGGCTCTCTGCAGGCGATCCCGAAGAACGTGCTCCAATATCGCGGAACCACGTTGGAAGAAATGGATCTGGACGCAATTAAAGCGAGAAATCCCGAAGTCGTTCTGGTCGATGAGTTGGCCCATACGAATGTGCCGGGAAGCACCAACGCCAAGAGATATGAGGATGTGCTGGAGTTGCTGAACGCGGGCATCTCGGTTATCTCCACGATGAACGTGCAGCATCTGGAGAGCCTGAACGACGCGGTCGAGCAGATTACCGGCATCCGCGTCCGGGAGACCGTCCCCGATCGAATGCTTCGCCTGGCGGACGAGGTCCAGCTGATCGACGTCGCGCCGGCTTCTCTGCAGCAGCGAATGGCGGAGGGGAAAATCTACGCGATGGACAAAGTCGACCAAGCGCTGAATTCCTTCTTCAAGACGGGTAATCTGATCGCCTTGCGCGAGCTCGCACTTCGAGAAATCGCGGACGACGTCGACGAGAGGCTGGAGTCCTGGGAGCGGCGTGAAGCGTTGCGGGGTCCTTGGCGTCGGCAGGAAACGATCTGCGTAGCCGTAACTTTAACCTCCAATGCGGAGAGATTGATTCGCCGCGGGTTCCGCATCGCTCACCGTTTGAAGGCGGCTTGGTACGTCACTTATGTCCAATTGGAGAATCAAAGATCGGAAGAGGCGAGCCGAAGGCTGGAGAAGCTGCAGGAGCTGACCGTGCGATTGGGAGGCAAGTTCGAGGTTCTGGCGGCCGAACATAGCAAGAAGATCGCTTCTACTTTAATCGCGAAAGCGAATGAATACGGAGGGACGCAGATTATCGCCGGCCAATCGGCTCGCGGCTTCTGGTATCGGTTCCTGCGCGGCGATGTCGTACGAACGATTCTTCGGCGCGCAAGGCATATGGATGTTCTCGTCGTCGCCGATTATGGTCGGATGACTTAAGAAACCGTAAAGGGACCCAAATAATTCCACCCCATGTTATAATGTTGAGATAAGGGTGATACGACCCGCTTTCAGCATGGGAGGAAGGCAATGTCATCTCTACTTTTGTTGTTCTGTGTAGGCGTTTTTGTTTGCGTAGTTCTCTATAACCTCATTCGCAACGCCATCAACAATTCCAAACTGGCCTGGGAGCTCGAAGAGATCAAAGAACTGTTAAAAGCGATGCAGCCAGCTCAAGCGCCTGCTCCTTCCACCGAACCACTCGTGCAGCCAATCGTAGAGGGTGTAGATACGTACCCATGTCCCGTCTGCGGAAGTGCCGTTCCCAACCACTCCAAGCATTGCCCAAGCTGCGGGTTGGAATTGGCGGATTAGAGGGGGGCGCAAGATGTCCGGATGCCGGAAAACAGTACGAAGACAGGCGATTGCTTGAATTGATCCTAGGCAAGCGAACCCGGCAGATTCTTGAGGTTGACCTTCACGTCAGAGAGGGAGTAACGGAAGCATGAACGAATTCGGCATTGTAATCAGACAATTGACTCTCGAGGACGTCGATGCATATTGGGCGCTTCGCCTACGAGCCATTCGGGAGCATCCCGAGTCCTTCGGAGCTAGTTACGAGGAAGAGAAGGAGCTTTCCATGGATGCGGTACGGGCGCGTTTTCCCTCATCGGAAGACGGCTTTGCCCTTGGAGCGTTCGAACGAAACGAGCTGGTCGGGATGGTGGGCCTGTCGAGAGAAAAGAGGCGGAAGCTTAGGCACAAGGCGATGATCTGGGGAATGTACGTTAGTTCGGAGCATCAAGGCCGAGGCATCGGAAGGCGGCTGATCGCGGCTGTTCAGGATAGGGCGAGGCAGATGGACGGTCTCGAGAAGCTTATTCTTTATGTCGTCATCGGCAATGCGCCAGCGCAGAAGCTTTATCGATCCATGGGCTTCGAGTCGTTCGGAATCGAGAGAAACGCGTTGAAGCTAGGCGACGTTACGTATGACGAAGATCTAATGGTCTATTCTCTATAGGATTGAGAAACCTTCCATAACGGTTCTGCGTAAAGAGGAGCTGGAGCGAGCAAATGGATCAGCCGAGGCAAAGGAGATAGAATCAATCTATGGCAACGATATCCGAAGATCTGCTGTTAACGCTAGAGAGGAATGTCGAGGAGGAGCTGGGCAGACGCGGCTACAAGCAAGTCAAACGTCAGCATCAGGTTCAATTTATGGGCCATTTCTATGCGGTATACGAAAGCGATGACGGAGTCGCGCGCTTGATTTGGGACGGTCGCAAGGAACTGCTGTCTCTGCGCATTTACCAGAAACGAAAGTGGTCGATGAAGCTGGTGAAGGCGCTGATCGGCCGCAACGACGACGAGAAATTAGTGGGAGAGACGGTCATTCCGGGCCGCGAGCTACATACTCTCAGTGAGGAGCAAATTACCGGGCGCTGTTTGCAAATCATCTCAGGATCGCGCTAAGCCGGCTTAAGGAGGTTCCTCGTGGGTTATGTGGAGGAATTGAGAAAAGAAATCGGCCATCGTCCCGTTATTTTGGTCGGAGTCGCGGTTCTCATTCGCAATGAGCGGGGGGAGCTTCTCCTGCGCCAGAAAGAGGATGGTTCCTGGGGGTTGCCGGGCGGTCTCATGGAGCTTGGAGAATCCGCCGAAGAGACGGGCCGCAGGGAAGTCAGGGAAGAGACGGGTCTTCGGCTTGGAGAGCTTAAACTCTACTCGGTCATCTCCGGAGCGGATCAGCATATCCGGCTTCCGAACGGCGACGAGTTCTACGGGGTCACGATTCTTTTCTCCGCGGAAGAGGTACCGGACGGCGAGATGGCGCCGGATGGGGAGGAAGCGATCGAGTTGGCCTACTTCCCTTCCGACCGACTCCCGATTCAGATGAATCGGCGGATTCGCGCTTCGATTGCGGAAGGCTAACGGAGGTGATCGGTTCTCTATGAGCGGTGCGACTAAGCTGACTCTTATCCGTCATGGAAGAACGCTGTGGAATGACGAGAAGCGGGCGCAAGGGCATACGAACAACGGCTTAAACGAGCTAGGCTTCCGGCAAGCGGCACGGGCGGCTCGCAGACTGGGCTCCGTTCGATGGGATCGCGTGTACTCCAGCGATTTGCTGCGCGCGAAGCAAACGGCGGAGATCATCGCGCAAGCCGCCGGGATCGCCGAGATCCGATATGACAACCGGCTTCGGGAGCTTCACGGAGGACGGATCGAAGGGACGACCCTGGAGGAACGGATTGCCGCCTGGGGAGACAACTGGAAGGAGCTGGACCTTGGAGTCGAGTCCCCCGAGGAGGGGGCTAAACGCGGAGCTTCTTGCCTGAGAGAGATCGCCGAACGGCATCCGGGCGAGACCCTTCTCGTCGTCAGCCACGGCGCCGTCCTGCGCCACACGATCAAGCATTTGGTGAATGGGCTCGATACCGAGCCGTTGCTGGGCAATACCTCCGTAACGGAACTCATCTACGAGCATGGAACGTGGAGCTGTCCTCTCTATAATTGCACGGCTCATTTGGACAACGAAGAACGAGGATAAAGAATTCCCGCGCTTCTCTCATAAGCTCGTAAGCCCGTGTTCATCCCGAACGCGGGCTTCTTCGCGACCAGCCCCTCAGGACAAGCCGGTTATGCGGTGGAACGATAATCGGTCTTCATGATCCCTTTTACTTTGCTGGCCCATTTGGAATTCGGCGGACAATATTTTTTGCCGATCTTATCGATGGTCGTTAGACCCTTGCCTATGTAATTTTTGGAGATCAGCTCGCCGAAGCGTCGGACGCTGGCTTCTTTGGTGGCGAACTTGACGTATCCTTTGCTCGAATTCAAGCCGAACAGATTGTTTCGCGTCTTGGCGAGCTTGCTTTTGCCGTTGCCGCTTTCAAGTCTCATGACGGCTATCGTGAAGTAAGCGTTGATTCCGTAGTCTTCTTCCACCTGAAGAATGGCTTCCTCCAACCCCTGATTTTCGAATCCGGTCCCCTTGAATATGTCTTTGAGGTCTTCGACCGTGAGACCGGAATCCCCCTGAGCGTCTCCGACTCCCGCGGCTGTGACGGCAGCTTCGCTCTTCGCGGTTGCTTTGGAGTAACTCAAGATTTGCGCCTTTTGCTTGCCGTTCTGAGGGGTCGCGTAGCCTCCATGTACGTAACCTTTGCCTTCCAACTGGAGCCATCCGTTCTTCAGCTTGCCTGCTATCGATAATACGGTTCCTTTTTTAACCACATCAATGATCTTGGATTTGTTCGAGGGGGCGGCTCTCACGTTCAGATAACTGGCCGTCGTGACATAAGGAGTGTAGGCGGAAGGAGTCTTGGATTCGGAGGCGGGAGCGGAAGCTGCCGCCGAGGCGGAGGGAGACCGAAGGAGAACGAGGATCAGGAAGAGCACGAAGATCGTACCTACGAGCAGACCGAATCGTGATAACTCTTTAAGACTAATTCTCATACAATCACTCCTCTGTATTAGTTTGGGAGGAAGGTTAAACTGATTGTACAGAGAACCCTTTGCAAAACGTGTCATACTCTAGCAGCGCTACAGGGACTTTATTTGTCGCAAAAAGAGCGGATCCCCGTAATTGGAGTCGAGGTTTCGGAATCTCCCCATTAAGATTTTCTCATCTGCGCGTTTGATCTTGTCCATCGCTCCTCCAACCCCAGTCGTTCGAGGATAAAGCCGAGGCGGAAGTCGGAACCTTGGAAGTTAACGCCGATCCTGTGCGAAGACGAACTAGTAACGATGAACAATTAGCCGAAAAATTATTAGGTACCTTTACAAAAATGACGACTTCGCCTTCAATTGCCCCTTAAGAAGCGATAAAATGATATCAATCTAACATCGATTGTTGATATTAATGACATGTTTTTCCGGAATGGTGGTAATCGACCAGCAATGTGTAATCTATAATTACATTATAAAGCTTCGAAGCCGCTTCCGGCTCGCTGGTAGGCTCAGGTCACCGTCGAAGGGGAGGATTAGAATGAGCTTGGAACGATTGAACGAACGGGTGAGCACGGATCTGTCTTATTTGGCTTTCGGCGGCAAGGAATGGGTAATCCCCAAGAGGCATCCCGAAGATCGCGTCTATGACGTCGTTATCGTAGGGGGAGGGCAGAGCGGACTCGGCATTGCTTTCGGCTTATTGAAGGAGAGAATCTCGAACATTCTCGTTATCGATGAGAATCCCGAAGGCCAGGAAGGGCCGTGGGTAACGTACGCCCGGATGATGACGCTGCGGACGCCGAAGCATCTGACGGCGATCGATTTGGGGATTCCGTCCCTTACTTTCCGATCCTGGTGGGAAGCGCAGCACGGCGCGGAAGGGTGGGAGAAGGTAGATAAAATTCCGCGAGGAGAATGGATGAACTACCTGCGCTGGTACCGAAGCATACTCAAGCTTCCCGTGGTGAACGACGTGAAGCTTTCGCGGATCGAGCCGCTCGAGAGGGGGCTGCATCGTCTACAAGTCGAAGGTACCGGCATCCCGTCCGGCAAGCTGCTGGCCCGCAAAGTCGTTCTCGCGACGGGTATTCAAGGAGGAGGAGAATGGCACATTCCTCCGCTGATCAAGAATAAGCTCCCTTCTCGTCTTTATGCCCACACCTCGGAGCGGATCGATATCGAAGCGTTAAAGGGGAAGAAAATCGCGGTATTGGGCGGGGGCGCTTCGGCTTACGACAATGCGAACTTCGCTTTAATGAATGGAGTCGCGGAGGCTCATGTATTCGTCAGACGCCAGGAGATGCCCCGTATCAATCCGATCCGCCAGATGGAAGGCTCCGGCATGATCGAGAGATTCCCGTCCTTGTCCGATGCGGATAAATACGCGGTCATGTCGCACTTCTTTAAACACAATCAGCCGCCCACGAACGACACGTACGAACGCGCTGTCTCTTGGCCGGGCTTCCAGCTCCATCTTGGAGCGCCGTGGCTCGACGTCGAAGTCGCCGGAGAGCAGGCGGTCGTCACGACTCCGCAGGGCAAGTTCGCCTTCGACTTCCTTATTATCAGCACGGGGCTGATCACGGACCCTGCGCTGCGCGAGGAGCTCCGATCGGTCGAGAAGCATATTGCCCGTTGGAGCGATCGGTACGAGGCGCCGGCGGCAATCGCGAATTCGCTGCTGGATGCTCATCCCTACTTAAGCCCGGGCTTCGAGTTCCAGAGCCGGGACGAGGAAGGGATCGATCGGCTCCACGGTCTTTATTCCTTCAATTATTCGGCGATGGTAAGCTGCGGCTTATCGGCATCGGCTCTATCGGGGATGCGCTACGCGATCCCGAAGATCGTATCGGCGATCGCGGACAGCCTGTTCCACGACAACCGCGAAGAGATTCTGAACAACTTCTACGGATACGATGAACGGGAATTCACGGGCACGTGGCCGAAGGAAGCCGAGCTCGCAAAATAACGGAATGGCGGCACCGGGATCAATCCCAGGTGCCGCCAGCCATTTAATTGATCTCGAAATCGTCCATATTGATGCGTTGGCCGGACGTTCCGCCAACGACGATCCGGAAGCGAACCGTTCCCGACTCGCCGACCGCGATCGTCTGCGAAGCGAGCGCACTTCCACTTGTGTAAGTCGAGCCCACGTCCGTCCAGGACGAACCGGAATTGGTGGACTTCTGAAGCTTCCAGTTCGCGCCGGCGTCCGAGCCGAAGTTGGCGTGCTTCACGGTAACGCTGGCCGCCCCCGTCACGTCGAAGTTCATCGCGATGCTTCCGGCCGAACGAATTCGCGCGGACTTGCTGCCGTTCTTCTTATCGGATGTAGAATCGCCGATCAAGGCGTTATCGAAGGTCCAAGCTCCGCTGCCGAGCGTAATGCTGGCCACCGCATACGCGGTCTTCGATCCGCTCTCGTAGTTCTCGTCCAGAGAGGCCGAAGGATTGGTCGTGGACGCCGCAATATCGAAATCGTCGATGTTGATGCGTTGGCCGGAAGTACCGCCCACGACAATTCGGAAACGAACGCTTCCCGTCTCTCCGACGGAGATCGTCTGAGCGGACAGCGTGCTTCCGCTCGTATACGTGGAACCGACGTCCGTCCAGGTCGAGCCGGAATTGGTGGACTTCTGGAGCTTCCAGTTGGCGCCGCTATCGGAGCCGAAGTTGGCGTGGTTGACGGTGACGCTTGCCGCGCCGGCCACGTCATAGCTCATGGCGATGCTGCCGGCTGCTCGAATCCGGGCGGATTTCGTTCCGTTCTTCTTGTCCGTCGTCGAGTCTCCGATCAAAGCGTTGTCGAAGTACCAGGTTCCGCTGCCAAGGCTCACGCTGCCGGCGGTATATGAGGTCTTCGTTCCGCTCTCGAAATTCTCGTCCGCGCCGCCGGTTCCGCCTCCGCCGTCGGTTTGGTATCCATAGGATCCGGCTTTGAAGGTCGAGCTGTCCCACCACTTATACCCGGCTGCCGGAGAGGACCAAGGTTCCGAGACCGGCTGCGTCGAAGTGGAGGGATTCTCCATCGAGAGAAGCGGAGTCGCCGTATCCAAGGTCAGTCCGCTTACGGCGGTCAAGCTCGTGTAGTTCTCCTGAGTAGCGAGCCAATCCACGATGTTGACGAGCAGAACGCCATTGTCTTCTTCCGTGAATCCGTCGTAGGTGGTCTTCGTTCCGCCCGTTTCTTCGCGCTTGTACTTCGGAGTGCTGTCTTCGACGGGGGAGGAGTCCCCGATCACGGCGACCTTGCCGAGCTGCGCCTTCGCGACGGCGACAAACGGCCCCTCGGCGATGCCTCCGCCCGCGTAAACGCCTTGGTCAACGGCGTTCGACCAGCCGGTCGTCGTCTCGTCGATGTAGACGATGCCCTTCGCTTTGGTCGGATCGGTAATGGCGATCGTCGAGCCCGCATGCATCGTTACCGTTCCGACTCCGGCCGTAATTCCAAACGCTTGAGACGAGGGAACGATGTAATCGGAATTGATGTCGCCGAGAGCGTTGTAGCGAATCCGCATGCCGAAGTTGTCGGACAGCCAATCGGAGCTGGCGACGCCCGACATCGCGGCGGAAGCGGCTTCTTCGGAGCTCATGCCCGAAGCCGGATTGCTCCAGGCGCCCCGGCGATAGCCGTTGAACGCTTCGGAAGCGTCCCAGCGGTTCTTGTTGCGGTCGGCGTTATAATGGTCGGCGATGAAGAAGAGGCTGCCGCCGTTCTCGACGTAATCGAGCATGGCTTCCTGCTCGGAGGTCTTGTACGGAATGTTCGCCTCGGGAATGACGAACACGTCGTAATCCTGAAGATCGGATAGCGTGATCGGCGTCGACTTGCGCAGCTCCTTGACGTAATAGCCTTCCGCCGCCAAGGCGTTGCCGAAGTCGGAGAAGCCTCCGTCGATGACCCAGTCCGCCGCGCCGGCCGTCTGGGCATGCGTGTTGTCGAACAGAACGAATTTGCCGTTCGCGGTTACGACAGGCTGGAGCTCCGGAGCGGGATCGGACGGACCTTCCGCTATAGCGGCAGAGTAGGGAAGAAGACCGACGAGCAGAAGGCAGACGGCGAGCAAACGATTCCATTTTTTTCTCAACATCATTTCCACCTCTCCATGTTAAAAATAGGATTCTACTTGCAAGCGGCCGTTAACGGCATCCCCTCCTTTCGAGCGATGGCTCATCCGTCTAGTCGATCTAGTTAGCCTATCAATCATAATGGAAAAAGATGAACGAAATAACAGATTTATGTTGGGTCAAGATTAAATCGTAAAGGAAAGAGCAAAAGAAAAGGGGATAGAGGAATGGTAGGAGCCAAAGCAGGCCATACTGGCACATTAAACGGAAGCTGCGAATAAGCTTTTGTTCATAATGTTGTGCGTTCTCCGGCGTTCGCTTGTCCGGTATTACGTCTATAATGAAGCCATAACCAGTAATGGAAAGGAGATTGCCGGATCCATGAGCCAAGAGTCCGACCGCTTGAAGCCGACAAGCAACAAGAATTATACGGCCGCGATTGTAGCGATTTCTCTCATTGCGAATATCGTTATCCTGCTCCTGTTCTTCTCGCCGCTCGGCTATAAAGGAGAAATCGACTTCGATCTTACCGTCTTCCCGAGAATCAACGGGGTGCTTAACAGCTTTACGTTCATCTTCCTTCTGGCCGCGTTAATCGCGATAATCCGCAAGAACGTGAAGCTCCACAAGGGATTCATCTTGGCCGCGTTCTCGTCGACGCTGCTGTTCCTCGTTTCGTACTTGACCTTCCATTACATGTCCTCGGAGACGGCGACATTCGGCGGGGAAGGGATCGTTCGTCCGATCTATTTCTTCATTCTAATCTCGCACAGCATTCTTGCCGCGATCATCGTGCCGTTGGCGCTGTTCACGCTCGTATGGGGATGGACAAACCAGTTGCGCAAGCACCGCCGGATCGCCCGTTGGACGATGCCGATCTGGCTCTATGTCAGTCTTACCGGGGTAGTCGTGTTCCTGATGATGGAGCCGTACTATTAAGGGGAAAAGTTTATAAAGCTATGGAAGAAGGCAACTCCTGTCCGGGGTTGCCTTCCTTGCGTATGCGAGTCGTTATTTATTCTCTTCGTGGCTGATCTGCCAGAGGATCCCGAACTTGTCCGTAACTTGACCGTATACTTTGCTCCAGAACGTCTCCTGAAGCTCCATGACGACCGTTCCTCCGTCCTTAAGCTGCTCGAAGATGTCTCTTGCCTTGGCTTCGTCTCCGGTCACATAGGCGAGGGAGATATTGTTGCCTACTTGGAACGGCATTCCCGGAAACGTATCGGAGAACATGAGCTTGCTCCCGTCGATGTCGAGCGCAGCGTGCATGATCAGATCTTCCGTGCCCGGAGGCAAAGGGAATTCCGGGTTAGGAGGCACGGAGCCGAACGTCATCAATTGAGGCTCCGGAAGGCCGAATACCTTCGCGTAGTATAAAACGACGTCACGGGTATTGCCGGCGAAATTCAGGTAAGCGTTAATCGGCAAGCGGATCACTCCTTGAATGGATTGGCGATTCGGAATGATTTTACCATATCGATCGACCATAAGCAAACGTATGTTCCCAATTTTACGAAAATGACGACTTCCGGCCCACTCCGGCTTTCCGTTCCTAATAAACTATGCGCAAACCCTGTCGAAGCGTCGTCGGAATGGTATAATGTACCTGCTGTTAGTCCCGAATTAGCTAGAGATAGGCATCGTGGGAGGGATAGGCCGGATTGAACGGACTCGGAATCATGCTTCGATATCTCAAGCCTCGCAAGGGCTTGCTGCTGCTCTATGTCCTCTGCGTTCTCGTTGAGGTTTCCTATGCCTCGGCATCGCCGCTAAGCCTTAAGTACTTAGTGGACAAGGCTTTTCTCCCGAAGGATTGGGAGGCTTTCTGGATTATCGTAGGGATCGTCTTGATCGGAGGCGTCTTGAACATCTTCGCGGGTATGGCGGGCGATTATTCGACCGCGAGATTAGGCGGCGAAGCGATTCGCCAATACCGAACGGACTTGTTTCAGCATATCCAGAGGCAATCCATGCCTTTCTATCAGAAGTATCGGGTCGGAGATTTGACGACGAGGTTCTCCGCGGATATGTCGGCCGTCGAGAGAATGATCAGCGGAATATACCCGTTTCTGTTTCGGGAATCGATCAACGTGATCATTAGCTTAGTCCTCCTTTTCTCTCTTGAATGGAGACTGACCCTGGCCGTTCTGGCGGGAGCCCTGCTGATGATCGCGGCGCCCAAGCTCGTCCAAAGACGCGCGGAGACGGCTAACGTTCACTATAAGGAAGCTCAAGAGAGGTTCTCCAACACTATCGACGAGATGGCCAAGGGCCATAAGACGATTATCAACCTACATCAACAGCGCAGGTTCCATGAGAGGGCCGAGGAGCAGATTCGCGGCTTATTCTCGTTAGGTCTGGCGATGCGAATGGCCAATTCCCTTATGGAGAGGCTGCCGGCGTCCGCTCTGCTCGTTCTCAACGGTACGATGATCGTATTCGGAGGCTATTTGATTTTCCACGATCGGATGACGATCGGTGACTTCACGGCTTTCCTCACGCTGTTCATAAGCGTCGGAGCCGCGGCGACCAATCTCACGCAGCTCATTCCGGTCGCGATCGACGCGAACGTCAGCTTTCGCCGCATCGGGGAGCTGCTCGCGGAGAAGCCTTCCGTCGAAGAAGCTTCCGCCCCCCTCGAGCTTCCGAAGGCTGCCGGTTCCGTCCTGATGAAGGACGTGACGTTCGGTTATACGCTAGAGAGCCGTCAACTACGCGGCGTCAATCTAAGCATCGAAGCGGGCAGCTATGTCGCGTTCGTTGGGACCAGCGGCTCCGGCAAGAGCACCGCGCTTCAGCTGCTCGCGAGATTCTATGATCCCGCGATCGGAACGGTATCCGTCGGAGGGATCGATCTACGGCGGGTTAGCGAAGCTTCGCTGCGGAGGCATGCCTCGATGGTCGCGCAGGATACGTTCTTGTTCAATGCGACGATTCGGGACAATCTCTTGCTGGATAACGAGAACGCCTCGGATGAACGAATGGCGGAAGCGGCGAAGCTGGCGCAAATCCATTCCGCCGTCGAGGGCTGGCCGGAAGGCTATGACACCATGGTTCATCAAGAGGGAGCTTCTTTATCCGGAGGGGAAAGACAGCGTCTCGCCATCGCCCGGGCGCTCCTCAGAGATCCGAAGCTATTGCTGCTGGACGAAGCGACCTCGGCGCTCGATCCGTCGTCCGAATCGGAGATCAACGGGGTGATCGAGAGTCTGAGGGGGGACCGGACGATCGTCTCCGTCACGCATAGGCTTGGATCGGCGGCGAACGCGGACCGAATCTTCGTCTTCGACAAAGGGGAGATCGTCGAATCCGGAAGCCATTCGGAGCTGCTGAAGCTCGGAGGCGCTTATCGGGGCTTGTGGGAGAAGCAGCAAGGCTTCCGCGTCTCGCCGGACGGTCTTCACGCTACGGTGGATGCGGAACGCCTCGCCAAGCTCGCTTTCTTCGAAGGGATAGATCCGGAGCTGTTGTCGGGGATTGCCGATTTGTTCGCGACATACCCTTGCCAGGCTGGCGAAGCCGTCGTCAAACAGGGGGAAGAAGGCCATCAATTCTATATTATCGCTAGGGGCAAGTTCGAGGTTCTGAAGCGGGAGCCCGGACAGGAGGAGAAGAGAATCGCCGTCCTGCAGGATGGCGACTACTTCGGGGAGATCGCTTTGCTCAAGAATATACCGAGAACCGCTACCGTTAAATCTATCGAGCCATCGATTCTATTGTCGATTCGGCGCGAGGCTTTCCAGAGAATGACTAGGGAGCATCCGCAAGTGTCGGCTTCGTTGGAAGCCGCGCTTTTAGATCGGATGTAAGCCATTTAAGGAGGTGGATAGTAACGTGGCCATTCGCTATAGCCTTTGCGTGACGGACGACGATTTTGCGCGAGCAAGCTTATTTATTTTGGACAATAGAAGAGATCTTCATCCGGCCTACGATGTGCTGAGCACGGTATCCATGCTCTACCAATCGATCGCGGAGGGTCATTTGGTCAAAGCGGAGAACGAAGCGGGCCAGCTGATCGGCCTCTCGATCTACCAGTTGCGTAAGCGCATGGATGAGAAGGGGGAGCGCACCGTCGCCTTTGCCGGCATCGCGGCGGCCGACCGGAACTATCGGGGCTCGAGGATATTCGTCGGGGGTCTGAAATATATGACTTCAACGATAAAAGAGAAGCATCCGGAAGCGGCGGAGTTCGAATTGGCGGCATTCTCGGACAATCGGTATCTATGCGAGCTCTATTCCAAATTCGCCCGCAAAGTCGGAACGGAAGAACACGAATTGGGAGAAATGTCGATTTATCGCGCGACGATCGATGAAATTCGGACTAGGATGAAGGCATTCGACAGGTTATAATGTATAGGTAATGACATATTTTACATAATCACGAAGGAGGTAATACGATGATCATCCCACCGGTTAACATCGAGAAAGAATCGAAGAAAGGCTCCGGCTTCGGCCGCATCGTTATCGCCAACGATAATCTTCGCGCTCAACTCGCCAAGTAATGTCGTATTTGTATCGACGCTGCGACAAGGAGCCGGATCATGCGGCTTACACGAAATTTTTGATCCGGCACCAGAACGAGTTGAATTTGCCTTATTCGTTCCCGGTGAAGCTGAGCTTCATCGCCGCTCCTTTGCTATACGGACAGGCTCTCCTCATCCTGGAGGAAGAGTCCTACGAGATTGCGGGAGCGGCAGGTTTTGTCCTCGGGACGGGGGCTAACGAATACGAGGATACGAATGTCTGCCAGATCGAGGTCGCCTTCTTGCGGGAAGGGTACAGAAGCAGCACGCTGTTCGCAAGAGCGTTGAGGGTGCTTCTGGAATCGATTCGAGTTATGAACCCTGCCGTCGAGACCGTGCAATTCTGGGCCCCGGCCGACCTGGACTCCGCGAAGCGCCTCTATACAAGATGGAGGGGATTGCCGGGATCGTCGGTCCGGATCGAAGGCAGCTTGGCGCTGTACTCGGTGTCGTTTGAAGAATTGGATCGCTTTAGCCGATGTTATCGGAGAGAGAGGATCACGACGGGATATGCGGATTAATGGATTAGAGACTGCGGCTATGAACGCCTGCATGTCTCTTTTTTTAATTTTGAAATGTAATCCCGGCGTAAATCTTTTTCCTAACTATTGACGTTATGGAGAGCGCGCAGGAAAATGAAGGCATACCGTTCAAAAGGAGTGATCCGCCATGAAGTATGCCAAGCTAGGCCGTTCCGGGTTAAATGTCAGCAGGCTCTGTTTGGGAACGATGAATTTCGGCGTCGGGACCGAGGAGAAGGAAGCTTTCCGGATCATGGACGCCGCGATCGATGCCGGGATCAACTTCTTCGACACGGCCAATGTTTACGGCTGGGGAGAGAACTCGGGCCGGACGGAAGAGATCATCGGCCGCTGGTTCGCCCAAGGCGGAGGACGTCGGGAGAAGGTCGTGCTCGCGACCAAGTTCTACGGGGACATGCATGACGGCGCGGATGGGCCGAACGGCGGAGCGGGCTTGTCTTCCTATAAGCTGCGCCGCCATCTGGAGGGCTCCCTTCGCAGACTCCAGACCGATCACATCGAGCTGTACCAGATGCATCACGTCGATCGCAGCGTATCGTGGGACGAGCTGTGGGAAGGGTTCAAGGTTGCTATCGCTCAGGGGAAAATCGGGTACGTAGGCTCGAGCAATTTCGCCGGGTTCGATTTGGTTAAAGCGCAGTACGAGGCGCGAAACCATCAAACTCTCGGTCTCGTCTCCGAGCAGCACAAGTTCAGCTTGAACTGCCGCCTTCCCGAGCTGGAAGTGCTTCCTGCCGCCGAGGATCAAGGCATCGGCGTGATTGCCTGGAGTCCACTGGACGGAGGCTTGCTCAGCGGAAACGCTTTGAATCCGGTGGAAGGCTCAAAGCGAGCGAACAATCCCGAGAGAGCGGAGAAGCATCGCGCTCAATTGGAGGCGTTCGAGCGTCTGTGCCGCGAACTGGGAGAGAGCGAAGCGAACGTCGCGCTTGCCTGGACGCTGACCCGTCCGGCGCTGGTGGCGCCGATAATCGGCCCGCGGACGCTTAAGCAATTCGAGGATTCGCTGCGCGCGGTGGACATCGCGCTGGAGCAGCAGGCGTTGGAGCGGTTGGATGAGATCTTCCCGGGGCCGGGCGGTTCGGCTCCGAAAGCATACGCATGGTAAGGACGCGGCGCCGCAAGGGCGCAAAAAAAACGACTTCGGGATGTTCCCGAGGTCGTTTTTTTATGATAACGCTTGCTTGGGACTAACGATCCGGTTTCTTCGTGCATAAGGACAATTAGGGAAAGATAACGTTATGTAAATTAACAAATTAAGGTTAATTTCATTGTAAGTTGAATCGAAAGCAGCCTATACTTGTTCAATCCTAAGTCCAAAGTCGCGCTTATTCTTGCTTAAAGGGGGAGTCCGTATGTGGTCCGTTCGCAATAAACTGTTGGGGGCATTCGCCGTGATTCTTCTCTTCACGGGAGTCATCGGATGGAACGGCATCTCGAATATTCGGCAGATCCAGAGCTACTCGTCCGAAGTCACGAACAAGTGGATGGTCGGGATCGAGTCGATCAACACGATCGTGCAATTCGTCGAGCAGTACATGGCGAATAATTACCAGCTTCAACTGACGGACAAGGCGGACGAGAAGAAGCAGCTTGTCGCGAGCCGCGACACCTTGATTATGAACATCGAACAGAGCATGAATACATACGCGGCGACGCTTACCGACGAAGAGGACCGAAGAAGCAATTACGACAGCCTGGCGAACAACTGGAGCATGTTCAAGAAGGCCTACGAGAAGATCGCCGCCACGGCGCCGGGCTCGCCGGAAGAAGAGCAGGCCACGCAGGGCGCGGTTCAGTTCTTCAATAACATGCGCAGCATGCTCAAGCTGATGGTCATGTACGACCACAACGGAGCGGTTCAGAGCACCAAAGACGCGGAAAGCCTGTACCGATCGTCTTTGAGAACGTTCAGCATTATCGGCGGACTGGCTCTGCTCGTTAACGCGTTATTCGCCTATCTGCTCATCCGAAACATTACCAAGCCGCTTAAGGCTTCCACGCAGGCGCTCCATCGAATCGCGAACGGGGAATTGACGCAGCAGCCGATCAAGACGAAGAGAAAAGACGAGTTCGGCAAGATGATCCAGGCGGTCAATTCGACGCTGGAGCAGCTTCAGGCATCGGTAAAGAAGATGCAAGTATCCTCCTTGTCAGTGGCGCATTCCTCCAAGCAGCTGAACGAGAGGGCCGAATCGAACGCAAGCTCAGCTAGGAGCGTGACCGAGGCGATCGAGCAGGTGGCGAGCGGCTCGGAGCACCAGGTTCAATTCGCAAGCGAATGCAATACGGTTATCGAAGAGATGGCGTCGGGAGTGCAGCGGATCGCGGAGAATACGGCCGAGGTGGCGGATCTCTCGAAGGAATCGGCGGGCTCGGCGAAGGACGGATCGGAGAAGATTCAACGGGTTTCCCGGAAAATGGACGAGCTCTGCAAATCGCTCGAGCAAACGGAAGAAACGATTCGGAAGCTGGAAGCTCATACGGTCAAAATCGGTTCGATCTCGACCCTGATCGGAGATATCGCCACCCGGACGAACCTGCTGTCCTTGAACGCGGCGATCGAAGCCGCCCATGCGGGTCAGCACGGCAAAGGCTTCGCGGTCGTCGCGGAGGAGGTCAGGAAGCTCGCCGCCCAGACGGACGAGTCGTCCAAGGACATTATCGAGCTGATCGAAGCCATCCAAGCGGATACGGATACGGCCGTACGGACGATGAGCGAAAGTCTGGCGGAAATAAGAGACAGCTCGGAGAGCGTCAAGGTCGCGGAACGATCGTTCGAGGCGATCGTCGGCTCGACCGAGCTGGTGACGATGCGCATCCAGGAGACGGCCGCCGCCGCTCAGCAGCTGTCCGCAAGCTCGGAAGAGGTGGCCGCTTCGATCGACAGCATGAGCCACCTCGCGGTGCAGACCGCGAGCATGGCGCAGCAGGTCGGCGCGGCCACGGAAGAGCAGCTCGCGGCCAGCGAGGACCTTCGCGTGTCTTCCGGAGAGCTCTCCGCCGTTGCGGGCGATTTGGAAGAGCTCGTTACGCGTTTTAAGCTCTGAAACCATTTTCCGTTCGAGGGAAGTCATTTTTTCCTATCCTTTCAGGGAGGAAAGAATGGCTTCTTTTTTGTTGCCTTCATGCTTTCTGCGGTGTGAACAGGGCAAAAACGCGGATTCGTTCACAAATCGCGCAATAGTTCACCATTCGCAGCGCGGGATAGTTCACATTTGCGCGCGAGCTTACTCTATTCGGAATCCGGGAGGGCAGATAGACTGAAGTCGTTGATTCGATCACGTAGAAAAGGAGGAGTTGCAGCGGCATGCTAATCCGCAGGAGAGGAGTTCTGTACGAACTCGTCAAGAATCGCATTCTGTTTCTGATGCTGCTTCCGGCGCTATTGTTCTTTCTAATTAACAACTATGCGCCGATGGTCGGCATCTACTACGCTTTCGTCCGCTTCGACTTCAATAGAAGTTTGTGGAACAGCGAGTTCATCGGCCTCGAGAATTTCAGGTTTCTCTGGCAATCGGGCATCCTCAGCAAGCTGACCGTCAATACCCTGGGCTACAACCTGGTGTTCATCATCAGCAGCAACGTGCTCGCCATCGTCTGCGCGGTGCTGCTCAGCGAGATTCAATTGAAGTGGTTCAAGAAGCTGACGCAATCGATTATGTTCCTTCCGTACTTCGTATCCTTCGTTATCCTGAGCGTCATCGTTTACAACGTGTTCAACTACGAGAGCGGCTTCCTCAATACCACGCTCCGGAGCTTCGGGCTTGGCGAAGCGGACGTGTACAACACGCCGTGGGTCTGGATCCTGCTCATTCCGTTGTTCTATCTATGGAAAAACATCGGCTACAGCATGGTCATCTACCTCGCGGCCATCACCGGGATCAGCGACGAATATTACGAAGCGGCCAAGATCGACGGGGCCAACATTTTCCAACGCGCCCGCTATATCACCGTTCCGATGCTCAAGTCCACCTTTATCGTCCTTCTTCTTTTTGCGCTGGGCAGCATCATGAAGGGACAATTCGATTTGTTCTATCAGCTCGTCGGCAACAACGGGATTCTGTACAACACGACCGATATTCTGGACACCTACGTGTACCGATCGCTCAAGGTCACGTTCGACATGGGCATGGCTTCCGCGGCAGGGCTGTACCAATCGCTGTTCGGCTTCGTTCTTATCATGGTCGTCAATACGATCATTCGCAAAATCAACGAAGACTACGCCTTGTTCTGACGGAGGGATCCCATGAAGATCAAAGACGATAAATACACCGGACTGTTCAAGTTCATCGCGTATGCCGTGATCATTCTGACGTCGCTCGCTTGCCTGTTTCCTTTTCTGCTGATTATCTCGGCTTCCTTCACGGACAACGCATCGATCATTCGCGACGGCTATCACTTCATTCCGAAGAAATTCTCCCTGGAAGGGTACAACCTGGTTCTCAAGGCGCCGGATCCCGTACTCAAGGCGTACGGGGTGACGATGACGACGACCGTCGTCGGAACGATCCTCGGCCTGTTCTTCATCACGATGGCGGGGTACGTTCTTCAGCGCAAGGACTTCAAGTACCGCAATTTCTTCTCCTTCGTCATCTACTTCACGACCTTGTTCGGAGGAGGTTTGGTTCCTTGGTACATGCTGCTGACGAAGTATCTGGATCTCGTCGACACGTATACGGTGCTGATTTTCCCGGGGCTCATGACGCCGTTCCTCATTATTCTGATGAAGAATTTCATTCGTTCGGCGGTGCCGGACGAGGTGTCGGAATCGGCCAAGATCGACGGGGCGAACGACTTCAAGATCTATTACAGCATCGTGCTGCAGCTGTCGATGCCGGGAATCGCGACCGTAGGCTTGTTCCTCGCGCTGGCGTACTGGAACGATTGGTTCCTCTCGTCGCTGTTCATCAACGATCCGAAGCTGTATCAGCTGCAGTTCTACCTCTATAACATCATCAACACGATCGCTTTCATCACCCAGATGGGCGCCGGCTCCGGCGTATCGCTAGGCGGGGATATCCCGACCGAGACGACGAAGATGGCGATGTCGCTTATCGTGACGGGACCGATCCTGCTTCTCTACCCGTTCGTCCAACGTTACTTCGTCAAGGGGCTCACGATCGGAGCGGTCAAAGGCTAAGGGTTAGAACCGGTCTTCAAGCTCGCTCTTGCGGCTTCGAAGCGGCTAACATACATTAAGGATAAGGAAAAAGGGAGGATTCGAATGAATACCAGAAGCAAGGCAACCGCGGTTCTCTTATCGAGCTTCATCCTGGCTTCGGCATTATCGGCTTGCAGCAGCAACAACAATAACGGGGAGTCTGCCAGCCCCAGCCCTAGCGAGTCTTCGGCCAGCCCGTCGGCCAGCGCTCCGGCCAGCGAATCTGCAAGCGCTTCCCCGTCCGAGAGCCCGGCAGGCATCGACACGTCCAAGCACGTCACGCTGCAGTTCTACATGCTGGGCGGAGAGCCGAAGGACCTCTCCGTTATCGAGAAGAAGATCAACGAGATGGCGGAGGCGGAGCTGAACGCGACGGTGAAGTTCAACTTTACGACGTGGACGAACTGGGACCAGAAGTACAAGCTGCTGCTCTCTTCCGGCCAAGACGTGGACCTCATCTTCACCGCGGACTGGACCCAATACCAATCCTACGCGAAGAGCGGCGCGTTCCTTCCGCTTGAGGATCTGCTGCCGAAGGCGGCTCCGAAGCTTCAGGAGTTCGTGCCGCAGGACATGTGGGACGCGGTCAAGATCGACGGCCACATCTACACGGTACCGGCTACCTACAAGGAATACGTCAACAACGGCTTCGTTTACCGCGAAGACCTGCGCAAGAAGTATAACCTGCCGGTGCCGAAGGACATCGCCTCGTTCGAGGAATACCTGGACGGCATCAAGAAGAACGAGCCGGGCATTCAGCCGCTGTCGATGAACGCGGACGTCAAAGGCAACATGATGGACGTCTTCCGCGAAGTGAACGACGATACGGTCGGCGGCCCGCTGCCATACGGCATCGGAATCAAGTATAACAGCCCGAACGACGTTTACTCGTATTGGGGCTCCGAAGAGCAAATCAACGACCTGAAGGTCATTCAACGCTGGCAGGAGAAAGGCTTCTTCGCGAAGAACGTTCTTAACGTGCAAGATACCCTGCAGGATCCGATCACGACGGGCAAAGCGGCCGCGATTCTCGGCGACAACCCGACCCGTTACAACGACACGAAGATGAAGATGCAGTCGACGCATCCGGACTGGGAGCTGGGCTACACGCCTTTCGCCGAGACGAGGGGCTTCGCGACGCCGGTTCACCCGATCCATAACGGCTTCGCGGTTCCGAAGAGCAGCAAGAACGCGGAACGGGCGCTCGCCTTCTATGAGAAGATGGTGACCGACAAGCGCTACAATCAGCTGACGCAATACGGTATAGAGGGGACTCATTATACCGTCGAAGACGGCTACTACAAGATGGTCGGCGACGCCACCTCCAACGGCTTCCCTCGCGAAGGCATGCAGGGCTGGGCATGGCGGAATCCGGAATTCATGCTGTTCGACAAGAGCTACGACGGCGTGAAAGCGATCTTCGATCAACTCGACAAGGTCGCCAAGCCGGACCTGTTCACCGGCTTCGCCGAAGATTATTCGTCGTATCAAGCGGAGCGCGCCGCGCTCGAGCAAGTCGAGAAGCAATACTTCTATCCGCTTTACGCGGGTCTGGTGAAGAACGTGGAAGAAGGCGTTCAGACCGCGATGGATAAGGCGAAGAAGGCGGGACTGGAGAAGGTTCAGGAAGCCTACAAGACGCAATGGCTCGCCTACACCTCGGAGAAAGGCATTCAGTAACGGGCTGTCGTCAGCACCGACCGGGTATCCTTCGGCATAACGGGGATACCCGGCTTTTTCTCGGAATAGGACTTGGGATCAGGATTGACAGGAAACGCTTTCAATTATATATTCGATGTCTCGGAAGTTGAGTCGATGGATTGGGGGGAGCTCAAGTGGGGGTTGTGAGAACGGGTGAGAATCGCAGTCTGTACAACAAGCTTTTCCTCGGGATCGTGTTATGTACGGTTGTCACGCTTACGCTCACTTCGTCTATCCTGCTGATTTTTTTTAATCGGATCGCCTTGGGCCAAGTGTATCGTTCCGACCTTAGCACGCTCACCCAGACCAGCAGCGAAGTCGTCAGCATGACCGACAGCGCCCAGTCGCTCTCCTTCCAAATTTATCGCAATTTGAACGTCTCCAAGCTGATGTTCTATTCGGATCCGAACATCTACGATACGGTCGCTGCGATGGCCGAGCTGCAAAATTACCTTCTCTCGATGACCTACATCGAGTCCATCTACGTCTATAATCCGAAGTCCGAATACATGTATATATCCGCGAGGCAAGGGCAGAACGGAATGATCGAGAAGGGGGAGCTGATCGACGGCGAGATTCTTACGCTTCTCAGTCATTACAAGGATTACAAGCCGTTCACTCCGATCCCCAGAACGCTGCTCGTGGATGCGGATACGGGTCGGAAAGAGGCGGTCTATTCCTATTTATGCTACGATGCGATCGGCTCTCCTAAGGTAGTCAACTCGGCGGTCATCGTCAATATCAAGGCGCAATGGATCAACAAGGATATCGGCAATCATTCGAACGGAGACATGGGCAAATCCTTCATTATCGATAACAGAGGTCGTCTGCTGTCGGGGGACGAATTGATCGCGGGCAACTTGAAGGAAGAAGCCCGGCCGATCCTGGAGAAAATCATCTCCGATCCGGACTCGGGCTATATCGTGGAGAAAGTGAACGGGGAGAAATCCCTGATCTCTTACACCCGTCCGGACGCGCTCGAATGGCGTTATGTCCGAAGCACCCCTTATCATCTCGTCACGCATGAGGTACGGGACATTCAACGGACGACGATCGGCATCGCGGCTCTTATTCTGGTCGGAGGCTTGCTGCTCTCCTGGTATCTGTCCCGCAGGCTCTACGTTCCGATCGACCGAATGGCGAACCGGATGAAGATGCTGGAGGTGGAGAAAAGAAACAGCCTCTATACGGTCCGGCAGGATTTTCTGCGCAATCTGGTACATGGACGGGAAGCCATCAATCCGAAGACTCTGCGAGCTCGCCTCGCTACCTTCGGGATCGGCTTCGACTTTAACAACGAATATCGGCTCGTCCTCCTTAAGATCGATCGGTTCAAGGAATTCGCCGAGTCGCGGGAGGCCGACTTGAGGGTTTATAAATACGCGATCTTGAACATCAGCTCCGAGCTGTCCTCCCAAGCCTATCCGGTGGAGACGGTAGACCTCGAAGGGGATAGCGTGCTGCTGCTGCTCGGAGCGGCGAATTCGCCGGAGCAGGCGGACGAGATCTACCTGCAGTCGCTTCTCGCCCAGATTCAGAAGGCGGTGGAAGAGCATCTCCGTATCAGTGTGACGATCGCTTATTCGGAGCTCGATAACCAGGTGCTGCATCTTCATTCCATGTTCAAGAAGGTGAAGGAAGCGGCGCAATATCGGATGCTCAAGGGGCACGGGGCGCTGATCAAGGCGCAAGAGGTGCTCGTTCCGCCGATCAAGGAATACGTTTATCCAGAGGACCGGGAGAAGAAGCTGGTCGATGCGATGATGTCCGGCAAGCTGGAAGAAGCGCGTTGCCAGTATGAGCAGATCATCGGAGAAGCCTCGCGTTACCCGATTCCCGTGCTGCAATCCGTGATCACTCACCTCACCCTGAAGCTCGTTAGCATCATGCGCATCATGCAGAAGAACCATAACTTCGAATTCGAGCATAACCCGGAATGGGCCGCGCCGGCGATGGAACGCTTCGAGACGCTTCAGGAGGTCGACGAGTTCTTCGGCAGCGTGATGAGCGAGATCCAGGAGAAGCTGGTCGAGAAGCGCAGCTTGCGCCACGAGGACTTGATCAAGCGAATCAACGACGCCATCGCGCGCCACTACTCGGACCCGAACCTATCCCTGAACTGGATCGCGGAGGAGCTGGATATGTCGCCAAGCTATATCGGCCGCATCTACAAGCAGATCACGTTCAAAGCGATCGTCGACGTCATCAACGCCGTCCGCATGGAGCGCTCCCTCGAGCTGCTGCAGCAAACCCACTACTCCGTCGCCGAGATCGCCGAACGCTGCGGCTTCACCAACTCGTCCTACTTCTATCGCATGTTCAAAAAGCACTTCGGCCTCACGCCCACCGACTATCGCAAAACCGCTAATCAGGATGAAGAGAACGGTTCGGACGGGGCGGCCTTGGGGAGCGGGGGATGAAGGGCGAGGGATCGACGAAGTGGGGAGTGACGTGGAGTGATGGGGATTAGCGCTGACAAATAGGAGAAAAGCGATGAGGAAGGGGAAGTTGGGAAGACGCGGGAGTAGATGGGGAAGAACGCGTTAAATAAGTTGCGCTTAGTTGCGCAGGAGGCTGCCTGTAATTAGGCGGCCCCACTTCTTTTTGTTGGCGGTCGGTTGTGGATGATGGTTAAGTAGAGTTATGGTTGCGATTGTACATGAAATTTCATGTTTAATTTCTGGTTTATTAGCGAAATGGCTGGATATGCGTGAAAAATCATGTATATTTGGTGTTTTTTAAACATATCACCGAATTATACTTGAAATCTCAACTACATTTCGTTTTTTGGGGTCAAGTCCATTATTGTGTGTAAAATCCTCGCTGTGAAAGTTACTTTGTCTTAGAACTGGATTTCTCCTTACGCCAGGCGAAGTACGCACGTAGGTCAATGTACTTTCTCTCGGTGGTCCATGTATCATCAAGTTCCATGAGCAAAGCGCCGAATAGACGTAGCACCGAGTCTCGGTTGGGAAAAATTCGAATGACACGCTCTCTCCGCCTGAGTTCCTCGTTGAGACGCTCTACTGCGTTTGTTGTACGTGCGCGGACTCGGACATCTGAAGGTAGCGCCAACACAGCTGTGGCATCGTCGAAGC
>NZ_JACJVQ010000012.1 GCF_014212135.1 Cohnella thailandensis | reverse complement strand
AGGAGGCACACCAGGGGAACTGAAACATCTAAGTACCCTGAGGAAGAGAAAACAACAGTGATTCCGTCAGTAGCGGCGAGCGAAAGCGGATTAGCCCAAACCAGGGAGCTTGCTCCCTGGGGTTGTGGGACGTCTCACATGGAGTTACAAAGGAGCAGGTTAGGCGAAGAGGTCTGGAAAGGCCCGGCATAGAAGGTAAAAGCCCTGTAGCCGAAAGTCTGCTCCCTCCGAGACGGATCCCGAGTACCGCGGGACACGAGAAACCCCGTGGGAATCCGGCAGGACCATCTGCCAAGGCTAAATACTCCCTGGCGACCGATAGCGAAGCAGTACCGTGAGGGAAAGGTGAAAAGCACCGCGGGAGCGGAGTGAAAAAGAACCTGAAACCGTGCGCTTACAAGAAGTCAGAGCCCGATCTAGGGGTGATGGCGTGCCTTTTGTAGAATGAACCGGCGAGTTACGTTTACGTGCGAGGTTAAGTCGGAGAGACGGAGCCGCAGCGAAAGCGAGTCTGAATAGGGCGATTCAGTACGTAGGCGTAGACCCGAAACCGTGTGATCTACCCCTGTGCAGGGTGAAGGTGAGGTAACACTCACTGGAGGCCCGAACTCACAAGCGTTGAAAAGCTTGGGGATGACGTGGGGGTAGGGGAGAAATTCCAATCGAACTCGGAGATAGCTGGTTCTCCCCGAAATAGCTTTAGGGCTAGCCTCGAGGTTTAAGCATCGTGGAGGTAGAGCACTGATTGGGTGCGGGGCCCGCCAAGGGTTACCAAGTCCAGTCAAACTCCGAATGCCATGCATGTATACTCGGGAGTCAGACAGCGAGTGCTAAGATCCGTTGTCAAGAGGGAAAGAGCCCAGATCATCAGCTAAGGTCCCCAAGTGTGTGTTAAGTGGGAAAGGATGTGGAGTTGCGAAGACAACCAGGATGTTGGCTTAGAAGCAGCCACCATTTAAAGAGTGCGTAATAGCTCACTGGTCGAGTGACTCTGCGCCGAAAATGTAACGGGGCTAAACACACCACCGAAGCTATGGCATGTACCTATGGTACTTGGGTAGGGGAGCGTTGAATGCGGGTTGAAGTCAGACCGGAAGGACTGGTGGACTGCATTCAAGTGAGAATGCCGGTATGAGTAACGAAAAGACAAGTGAGAATCTTGTCCGCCGAAAGCCTAAGGGTTCCTGAGGAAGGTTCGTCCGCTCAGGGTAAGTCGGGACCTAAGGCGAGGCCGAAAGGCGTAGTCGAAGGACAACAGGTTGAAATTCCTGTACCACCGTAAGCCGTTATGAGCAATGGGGGGACGCAGGAGGGCAAGAACGCAGACTGATGGATTAGTCTGTCCAAGCAGTAAGGGGTGTGTGTAGGCAAATCCGCACACTAATACCTTGAGCTGTGATGGGGAGGGAAAATAACAGTACCGAAGGTTCCGTGCTCACGCTGCCGAGAAAAGCCTCTAGCCAGGCGATGGTGCCCGTACCGCAAACCGACACAGGTAGGCGAGAAGAGAATTCTAAGGCGCGCGGAAGAACTCTCGTTAAGGAACTCGGCAAAATGACCCCGTAACTTCGGGAGAAGGGGTGCCTCGGTAGGGTGAATAGCCCGAGGGGGCCGCAGTGAATAGGCCCAAGCGACTGTTTAGCAAAAACACAGGTCTGTGCGAAGCCGTAAGGCGAAGTATACGGGCTGACGCCTGCCCGGTGCTGGAAGGTTAAGAGGAGCGGTTAGGGGCAACCCGAAGCTGTGAATTGAAGCCCCAGTAAACGGCGGCCGTAACTATAACGGTCCTAAGGTAGCGAAATTCCTTGTCAGGTAAATTCTGACCCGCACGAATGGCGTAACGACTTGGGCGCTGTCTCAACGAGAGATCCGGTGAAATTTTAGTACCTGTGAAGATGCAGGTTACCCGCGACGTGACGGAAAGACCCCATGGAGCTTTACTGTAGCTTGATATTGAACTTTGGTACGGTCTGTACAGGATAGGTGGGAGCCTAAGAAGTCGGAGCGCCAGCTTCGATGGAGGCGACGTTGGGATACCACCCTGATCGTATCGGAGTTCTAACCTGTCACCATGAAACGGGTGAAGGGACCGTGTCAGGCGGACAGTTTGACTGGGGCGGTCGCCTCCTAAAGCGTAACGGAGGCGCCCTAAGGTTCCCTCAGAATGGTTGGAAATCATTCGAAGAGTGCAAAGGCATAAGGGAGCTTGACTGCGAGACCTACAAGTCGAGCAGGGACGAAAGTCGGGCTTAGTGATCCGGTGGTACCGAATGGAAGGGCCATCGCTCAACGGATAAAAGCTACCCTGGGGATAACAGGCTTATCTCCCCCAAGAGTCCACATCGACGGGGAGGTTTGGCACCTCGATGTCGGCTCATCGCATCCTGGGGCTGAAGTAGGTCCCAAGGGTTGGGCTGTTCGCCCATTAAAGCGGTACGCGAGCTGGGTTCAGAACGTCGTGAGACAGTTCGGTCCCTATCTGTCGCGGGCGTAGGAAATTTGAGAGGGGCTGTCCTTAGTACGAGAGGACCGGGATGGACGCACCGCTGGTGTACCAGTTGTTCCGCCAGGAGCATCGCTGGGTAGCCAAGTGCGGGAGGGATAAGCGCTGAAAGCATCTAAGCGCGAAGCCCGCCTCAAGATGAGATTTCCCAGTACGTAAGACCCCTGGAAGAACACCAGGTTGATAGGCTCGAGGTGTAAGCACGGCAACGTGTGCAGCTGACGAGTACTAATCGGTCGAGGGCTTATCCTAATC
>NZ_JACJVQ010000011.1 GCF_014212135.1 Cohnella thailandensis | reverse complement strand
CGCGCACATTCGTCCACAGCCGATAGCATCTACAACAAGAGCAGCCAGTCTGCTCTCTCCGCACGCCACCGAACATATCCCCCGAATGTGGGCAATGCGGATACACTCCCGCCCGGCATCCGAGCTTATCCACCGATGAGGGCAGCCCATCCCATTCTCCATGACGCCGATCGCCGATTGTCCCCTGTTTACTCCACATATCCACCATTCTCGAGGGCTTTTTTTCCACATAAACACATGCTTGCCGCCCAACGGTTCTCCCGCCTCGTCCCTCTCAAAAAAATCCAGACGGTCGTAAAAGAGTGCTATACGATAGCGCTTTCATAGAGCTTGTCCGGTGCTATAGTTGGTCTTGCGAGTGACTAAGATCAATTACCGAGAGGGGTAAAAAGAATGAAAAAAGGCTTCAAATCGATCGCGCTCCTGCTAGTGATCATGATGTTCGCGGCGCTCGCGGCGGCGTGCAGCAACGACGGCGGAAGCAGCAAGGTAAGCGTGGGAATCGTCCTTCCGACCAAAGACGAGCCTCGCTGGGTGCAAGACGAAACCCGCTTCAAGGACGCGCTCAAAGGCACGAAGTATACGACGGAAATCCTGTTCAGCCAAGGCTCCTCCAACAAGGAGAAAGAGAACGTCGAGACGCTGATCAACAAGGGCATCCAAGTTCTGATCATCTGCCCTCAAGACGGAGCCGCAGCCGCATCCGCGGTCGAAGCCGCCAAGGACGAAGGCATCACGGTTATCGCGTATGACCGCCTGATCACGGGAACGGACGCGGTCGACTACTACGTCACCTTCGACAGCAACGACGTAGGCGCGAAGCAAGCGCAATACCTCGTCGACAACGCCAAGGGATCCGGCGAGCCTCTGTACCTGTACGCGGGCGCGGCTTCCGATAACAACGCGTTCCTGTTCTTCGAAGGCGCTTGGAAGGTGCTGCAGCCGAAGATCGCGGACGGCACGTTCAAGATCGCGAACTCCAGCGAAGCGGAAGCTCTCAAGGACAAAGCCGAGCTGAGCCGCGACGAAATGGCCAAGATCATCGGCCAAGTGACGACGAACTGGGACGCGAACGAAGCCAAGAACAAGGCTCAAACCCACCTGACGGCGGCCGCCGCGGACATGAAGGGCGACGTGGCCATCCTGGCTCCGAACGACGGCACGGCTCGCTCCATCGCGGACGTTTTCGCCTCCGATTCGGCGGTAACCAGCTATGTCGTGACCGGGCAAGACGCCGAGATCGCTTCCGTGCAGTACGTGATCGACGGCAAGCAATCGATGACGGTGTTCAAGGACGTGCGTACCCTCGTTAAGGACGCGATGGGCATCGCGATCGCGGTTCTCGACGGCAACACGCCGGAGACGAACGGTTCGTACGACAACGAGAAGAAGGAAGTCCAAGCGAAAAAAACCGACGTAATCGTCGTAAACAAGGACAACGTCAAGAAGGAGCTTATCGACTCCGGCTACTACAAGGCCGACCAGTTCAAGGGGCTCTAATCCGCTCCGATCCGAAGGCGGCAAGCGAATAGCAGAATGGCGGGGTAGCGGTAGATTCGTCTATCGCTATTCCGCGATGGCATGAAGGAGTGCATATCGATGAGCGGCTACATTCTGGAGATGAACGGCATCTCCAAGGAATTCACGGGCGTCAAAGCGCTCGCCGACGTGAATTTCAAGGTGGAGAGAGGCGAGATCCACTGCTTGATCGGGGAAAACGGCGCGGGAAAGTCCACTCTGATGAAGGTGCTTAGCGGAGTGTACCCCCATGGGACGTATAAAGGGGACATCGTGTTCGAGGGCGCCGTCCAGAGCTTCTCCAAGATCAGCGACAGCGTGAAGGCGGGAATCGCGATCATCTATCAGGAGCTGGCTCTGTTCCCGGATTTGACGGTTTACGAAAATATTTTCGCGGGGAACGAGGTGCAACGCAGGGGCATCGTCGACTGGAACCGGACGATCGCGGAAGCGAAGCGGATGCTGGGCAAGGTCAAGCTGGACGTGAACCCCGATACGCTTATCAAGGACCTGGGCGTCGGCAAGCAGCAGCTTGTCGAGATCGCCAAGGCGCTCAGCAAGAACGTCAAGCTGCTCATTCTCGACGAGCCGACGGCGGCGCTGAACGAGAACGACAGCGAGAATCTGCTGCAGCTGCTTCGGGAACTGAAGCGGCAGGGCATCACCTGCATCATGATCTCCCACAAGCTGAAGGAGGTCATCTCGATCGCCGACAAGGCGACCGTTATGCGGGACGGGCGAACGATCTGCACGCTGGACGCCTCCAAGGGAGAGATCTCCGAGAGCGTCATCATCAAGAACATGGTCGGCCGCGAGATCGACGATATTTACCCGAAGAGGCCCGACAAGAAATTCGGGGACAACATCCTCGAAGTCATCCATTGGTCGGCCTACGACTCCGAGCTCGGCAGGCATGTCGCGAGGGACGTCAATCTGCACGTCAGGAAGGGCGAGATCGTCGGAATAGCCGGACTGATGGGATCGGGGCGGACGGAGCTGGCCCAGAGCATCTTCGGCAATCCCAAAGGGTATCGCCTGGAAGGAGAGCTGTGGGTCGACGGTTCTCCGGCGGCGTTTAAGCATACGAGCGACGCGATCAAGGCGGGCATCGCTTACGTCACGGAAGACCGGAAGGGCGACGGGCTGTTCCTCATTCAGGACATCAAGAGCAACGTGACGGCCGCTAACCTCTCCGGCATCTCCTCGAGAGGCATCATCAACGACAACGAGGAAGTCAAGATCGCCAACCAGTATAAAGACTCCTTGTACGTGAAGGCGCCTTCGGTCGAGCAGATCGTCGGCAAGCTGAGCGGGGGCAACCAGCAGAAGGTCAGCCTCGGCAAATGGCTGTTCGTCGGGCCGAAGCTGCTCATTCTGGACGAACCGACCCGGGGGATCGACGTCGGGGCGAAGTTCGAGATTTATACGATCATGAACAAGCTGATCAGCGAAGGAATGAGCATCATCATGATCTCGTCCGAGCTTGGCGAGGTGCTCGGGATGAGCGATCGGATCTACGTCATGGCCGAAGGCCGAATCAAAGGCGAGCTTCCGACCTCAGAGGCCACCCAGGAAAAAATCATGCAATTCGCGACGCAATAGGAGGAACACCTATGAATCTATACAAGGAAGCGAAATCGCTCGTTAAAGTCAACATACGCGAATACGGCATGTACATCGCCCTGTTCGTCATCATGCTCGTCTTCACGATCCTGACGGACGGCTTGTTCATGTCCTCGCGCAACATCAGCAATCTGCTCGACCAGACGGGCTATATCGCCGTGCTCGCCGTCGGGATGACCCTGGTCATCGTCATTCGCCATATCGACCTGTCCGTCGGCTTCGCGGCCGGCTTCATGGGAGCGATCGCCGCGATCCTGATGTCGCAGGCAGGCGTGCCGGTGTACCTGACGGTACCGATCATCCTTGTTCTCGGCATCGTGGTCGGCATGTTCAACGGCGTGCTGGTGGCGTCGGTCGGCATCCCGTCCTTCGTCGCCTCCTTGGCGGGCATGCTCATTTTCCGCGGGGCTTTGCTGCGCGTGACGGAGAAGTCCGGCACGATTATCGTCGAGGAAGAGAGCTTCAACGCTCTGGGCAACGGATTTATCCCTTCGCTCGCGGAGGTAGGCGGGCTTCACGTGCTCTCTCTTATTCTTGGAGTAGTCGTCATCTTCCTGTACGTTCTAAGCGAATTCTCCGCTCGGCGTAACAAGCTGAAATACAACTTCGAGGTCGTATCCAAAAGCATCTTCGCGTTAAAAGTCGTTTTCGTCTCGCTGATCATTGCCTACATCACGTACATTATCGCGGGCTACAACGGCTTCTCTTGGACGGTCATCATCATGCTCGGCGTCACGGCGATCTATCATTTCCTGTCGACGAAGACCGTGCTCGGAAGACACATCTACGCGGTGGGAAGCAATCCGGAAGCGGCCCACCTGAGCGGGATCAACGTCAAAAAAATCACGTATATCGTATTCGGTTCGATGGGCTTGCTGTCGGCGTTGTCCGGCATTCTGTACACGGCGCGCCTGAATTCGGCGACGACGACGGCGGGAACGCTGTTCGAGCTCGACGCGATCGCGGCCGCCTATGTCGGCGGAGTGTCCGCGGCCGGCGGCGTGGGCAAGGTAACGGGCTCCATTATCGGAGCGATCGTCATGACGTCGCTTTCGAGCGGCATGAACCTGCTGGGGGTCGGCATCTCCTATCAGTACATGATTCGCGGCGGCGTTCTGGCGGCAGCGGTTATTTTCGACGTTATGACCCGCAAGAAGAAGGGCTAACGGGCCATCAGGCCATCAGGCAGTACAGGAACCAGATTCATAGCTCATGTTTTTTTTCGATTAGAACGCCTGCATCGGCGCGCCGCTCTCCGCGGCGCGCTTATTTATTGTGCGACATATCCAAGCCTTTACAAACAACTTAATGCAACTTTAAAGGTTGTCAGTTTTCAGAATGTTTGTTATAGTAAGAAAAACCCGCGAGACCGCAGCAACCCATCTCTGGATCGTTTCTCCTCGTTTTACCGCTTCCGTTCGTACTCGGACGACTTAGCAATCGACATTGCATGCTACGACCTCTCAAGCTTCGCAAACGAACAAGACTTGCCTCGGGAGAGACGGCGCGCCGCGCCGGCCTTGCTTTGCTGTACTCGTAAATCGATTTTCCAAGGGGGAGGATTTCTCATGATAAGATTCGTAGGCGTCAACAAGACTTACGATGACGGACATCAAGTGCTGAAGGACTTGAACCTGGAGATCAAAGAAGGGGAGATTACGGTCCTTATCGGACCCAGCGGCTGCGGCAAGACGACAACGATGAAGCTGATCAATCGGCTGATTCAGCCCACGTCCGGCCAGATTCAGATCGACGGCCAGGAGATCGCATCGCTCGATCCCGTCGAGCTGAGGCGCAGGATCGGCTATGTCATTCAGAACATCGGCTTGTTCCCGCATATGAATATCGCCCGCAATGTCGGGGTCGTGCCTCGAATGCTGAAGTGGGACAAAACGAAGATCGCGCAGAAGGTGAACGAGTTGCTCTCGATGGTCGGGCTCGAGCCCCGCATGTTCGCGAACCGCTACCCGTCGGAGCTGAGCGGCGGCCAGCAGCAGCGCGTCGGCGTCATTCGGGCGCTGGCGGCCGATCCTTCGATCATTCTGATGGATGAGCCGTTCAGCGCGCTCGATCCGATCAGCCGCGAGCAGCTGCAGGATGAGCTGATCCGCCTTCAGACGGAATTGAAGAAGACGATCGTGTTCGTCACCCACGACATGGACGAAGCGATCAAGCTGGCCGATACGATCGTTCTGATGAACGGCGGCCAGATCGTCCAGTCGGGTTCGCCGGACCAAATCCTGCGGCATCCCGCGAACGACTTCGTGAAGAGTTTTATCGGCAAAAAAAGAATGTCTGCGAACCGCAGCATGGAAGAGATGCCGACGGCGAGCGACGTGATGGTGCAGTCCCCGGCGATCGCCCTGCCGACCCGAGGGTTGGCCGAAGCGATCAAGATGATGGAGAGCCGGCGAGTCGATTCGTTGCTCATCGTGGACAAGGGCAACCGCCTGCTCGGCTCGGTTTCGATCTATCAGGTTATCGATCACTACGGGGACGAAGGCAAAACGGTAGCGGACATCATGTCGCCGCCGACGCACACGGTGCGCAAGAATACGCCGCTATCCGCCGCCTTGAACCTGATGAGCGAGCATCAGCTGTCCAACGTGCCCGTCGTCCGGGACGATCATCAATTCATCGGCCTGATCACGAGAGGGTCCGTGGTCCGGCACCTGGCGGAAGTCTATTCCCGCGAGGACGAAGGGGAGCAAGCCTATGTGGGCTGAATACTTGGAATTCTGGCAGGACCGCTACCCGGACCTTCTCGCGGCGACTTGGGAGCATCTCTCCATCTCCTTCGCTTCCATCGCGCTCGGCATCCTCGTCGCGGTACCGGTCGGCATCTACTTGGCCGGTAATCGGAGCAAATGGCTTCATTCGGCCGTGTTCGGCGTCGCGAATCTGTTCCAGACGATTCCGAGCCTGGCGCTGCTGGCGATTCTGATTCCCTTGCTCGGAATCGGAGCGAAACCGGCCATCTTCGCGCTCTTTCTCTATTCTCTCCTGCCGATTCTGCGCAATACGTACGCGGGCTTCCAATCCGTCGACCCTTCGGTGCTGGAAGCGGCAAGGGGGATGGGCTTAAGCCAGACGCAGCGCCTCTTGCAGATCCAATTCCCACTCGCTTTTCCGTATATCATGTCCGGCGTTCGCCTCACGACGGTTTATATCATCAGCTGGACGACGCTCGCCGCGCTGATCGGCGCCGGGGGACTGGGACAGCTGATCGTCTCCGGCATCGGAGTGAACAAGACCGAGCTCATCGTGTCCGCTTCGCTTTGCGCGATCGTGCTGGCGCTGCTGGCGGATCGTTTGCTCGGCGCCGTGGAGAAGTTCTTCTCCCGCAGGGCGAGAACGGCCAAGACCGACGCTTCGCTGCTTGCGAACGGATAAACCCATTTCCGCAATCTTAGGAGGTAGCATGAGAAAACAAACATGGACTATTTTCGCGATCGTACTGCTGTTAGCTATAACGACAACCGCCTGCGGGAGCAACGACGGCAACGGAAGCGCCGCGTCCGGCACGATCAAGATCGGAACGCAGACGTACTCCGAGCCGAAGATTCTCGCCGCGATGTATAAGGCGTTGATCGAGGATCGCACCGACATCAAGGTGGATATCGTTCCCGATCTGGCGGCTAGCGCTATCGTCATCAAATCGATGAAGAGCAACGATATTCAGATGGCTACGCTGTATTCCGGCGAGATTTTCAACGACTACTTCGATATCGAGGATACGAAGGACCGCGCGCAAGTGCTGAAGCAGGCGCAAGAAGGGTTCGATAAGAACTACGGCTTCAAATGGTACGATTCCTACGGTTTCGAGAACACGTACGCCCTGGCCGTCCGAAAGGATGTCGCCGAGGCGAACCAGTTGCAATCGGTCTCGGATCTCGGCAAGGTGGCCAAGGACATGAAGGTCGGGGTCGACACGACCTGGCTGGAGCGGGAGAACGACGGGTATGGCGCGTTCACGGACCACTACGGCTTCTCGTTCTCGAAGACGTATCCGATGGAAATTTCCCTGGTGTACAAAGCGGCGGCGGACAAGGAAGTGGACGTCGTCCTGGCGTATACGACGGACGCCGGCCTTAAGCAGTACGACCTTCAGACGCTTACGGACGACAAGCAATTCTTCCCGCCTTACGATGCGTCTCCGGTGCTCCGCAACGATACGCTCGAGAAGTACCCGGAGCTTGACGAAGTCATTCCGCTGCTCGTGGGCAAGATCGACGCCGCGACGATGACCGCGCTCAATTACGAAGTGGACGTCAACAAGCGGACGCCGGAAGACGTCGCGGTCGAATTCCTGAAGGGACAAGGACTGTTGAAATAAGGAAGGAGGCGAAGCAGGATGGGCAACACGAATCTGCTGACCTATCTGCAGGATAACTGGCCTCATCTGTTGAGCTTGACTTGGGGGCACATCGTCATGGTACTGTGCGGGCTTGGCCTTGCGCTTGTCGTCGGCATTCCGCTTGGCATCGTCAGCGCCAGGAACGAACGGCTGGCCGGCCTCATCCTGGCGGCGGCCAACGTGGTCCAGGTCCTTCCGAGCTTGGCGCTGCTAGCGCTGCTGATGATTTGGCTCGGACTCGGCTTCAAGACGATCGTCGTCGGCCTGTTCCTCTATTCGCTGCTGCCGATCATTCGGCATACGTACGTGGGGCTGAAGCAGGTCGACGCCGGCGTCGTGGAAGCCGGACGAGGAATCGGGATGAGCCCGTCGCAATTGCTGCTCAAGATCCGGCTTCCGCTGTCGCTGCCGTTCCTGACGGCCGGCCTGCGCGTCGCCGCCGTCATCGCGATCGGCGTGGCGACGCTGGCTCCGCTGATCGGCGGCGACGGGCTCGGACGCGAGATATATTCCGGTCTCAACATGCGCAATAACGTCCAGATCTATGCGGGCGCTATTCCCGCGGCTCTGCTGGCGATCCTGGCCGATCTCTTTCTCGGCCGGCTGCAGACCAAGTTCCGCAACTAAAGGAACGGATGCGGGTATCGTTAATGGCAGGTGGAACCCCAAGCCGAACGGCGGCTTGGGGTTCTTTGTCATTGCTGCGCCTGATTTGAGCTACATCCGCCGGATTTAATTTAAACAACTGCGGTGCCTTGTGCGTCATCCGTCTCCGGCGTAAATTCCCTTGCAAGAGTGGCTTTTCTAATTTTTTTCAATTTGCACGAATGCTCCGCTCTTCGCCGCATGGAGCGGCCAAGGGAGTCGCAGGGATTCGACGGGGCTGCCAACCGCCGCATGGACTCTGTAAGCCAAAGTGGTGCACGGGATGCACCACATGAACAAGATTGGCGAGTGAGAAGCCAAAGTGGTGCACGGGATGCACCACATGAGCAAGATTGGCGAGTGATAAGCCAAAGTGGTGCACGGGATGCACCACATGTGCGGGATTGGCTAGTGATAAGCCGAAGTGGTGCACGGGATGCACCACATGTGTGAGATTGGCTAGGGATAAGCCGAAGTAGTGCACCGGATGCACCACATGAGCAAGATTGGCGAGTGATAAGCCAAAGAGGTGCACTGGATGCACCACATTAGCGGGATTGGCTAGAGATAAGCCAATGTAGTGCACGTGGTGCACCACGTGAGTGGGATTGGCTAGTGATTAGCCGAAGTAGTGCACGTGGTGCACCACATGAGCGGGATTGGCTAGTGATTAGCCGAAGTGGTGCACTGGATGCAGCACATTAGCCGGATTGGCTAGAGATAAGCCAATGTAGTGCATGGGATGCACCACACGCCGCGGGATTAATGGAATCAACTATTAGAGGTGCAGCCGGTGCACCAAAATGTTGCATGCGCGCCATAATCACCTCCTGAGTGAAGGGGAGAAGCGACCTAATGGAAGCCAACCAGAGCAACGGGGTTCCCTGGTTACGCAATCCCCGCTAAGCATCTCTGGCGCCCAAGCCGAAGGCGTTTGTGTTAACGCGTACGGATGCTTTATAACCAAAAATAATAAATCTCGCAGAAAGTCTTATAGACAACAATCGACGAAGTCATTGAACCTTCCGTCCGACTGAGGTAGTATTAAATTTAATTAAAAACATAGTAACGTTGTCGGATATTTAACGAACCGTGAGGTGGATGTAGTTGCAACTTCAAGTGACGAACAGTCCGTTTACGAGCGAGCAGGCGGAGCTTCTCAACAAGCTGCTCCCGACATTGACGGAAGCCCAGATTCATTGGCTGAACGGATATTTGACTTTCTATCGCGGGGGCAACGCCGGAGCCGCCGCGCAGACGTCGGCGACGATCGAGCTCTTGGAAGCGCCTGCGCCGGCAGCCGCTCCCGTTCCTGCCCTGCCTAAGGAAGCGACGATCCTGTTCGGCTCCCAGACGGGCAACGCCCAGAGGCTGGCCGGACGATTGGCGGAGCAACTGAAAGGCCAAGGCTTCGAGGTTACGCTGTCCGCAATGAACAAGTACAAGACCAACAACCTGAAGAAAGCGGCGTACCTGTTTATCGTAGCCAGCACGCATGGCGAAGGCGATCCGCCTGACAACGCGGTCTCCTTCCACGAATTCCTGCACAGCAAGCGTGCGCCTAAGCTCGACGAAACGAAGTTCGCCGTACTTGCGCTCGGCGATACTTCCTATGAATTCTTCTGCAAGACGGGTCAAGACTTCGATGCTCGGCTGGCGGAGCTTGGAGCGGAACGGATCGTCGACCGGGTCGATTGCGACGTGGACTTCGAGGAAGCGGCATCCGGCTGGCTGGCGGCCGTGAACAAGGCGGTCAGCGCGGCTTCCGCGCCGGCGGCATCGGCGGCAGGCGCTTCGGCGGGTACCGCAGCCGCACCGGCAAGCGCCTCGGCGGAATCGGAATATTCGCGCGCGAATCCGTTCTATGCCGAAGTTCTGGAGAACCTGAACCTGAACGGCAGAGGCTCGGATCGCGAGACTCGCCATCTCGAGCTGTCGCTCGAAGGCTCGGGCCTAACCTATTCGCCCGGCGACGCGGTCGGGGTCTACCCGCAGAACGATCCGGCTCTGGTCGAAGAGATTCTCTCTTACCTGAAGTGGAACCCGGAAGAGGCGGTCGTCACCGGCAAGAACGGCGAGACTTCCTCGCTGCGCAAGGCGCTGCATCACCATTACGAGATCACCGTGCTGACCAAGCCGCTGCTCGAGAAAGCCGTCCAATATTCCGGCAACGCCAAGCTGGCGGACCTGGTCAAGCCTGAAAATAAAGAGGAGCTTAAAGCGTACATCGACGGGCGCGATCTTCTGGATCTGCTCCGGGATTACGGCCCATGGACGCTGGTCCCGGGAGATATCGCCAACCTGCTTCGCAAGCTGCCTCCTCGCCTGTATTCGATCGCGAGCAGCGTGAACTCGCATCCGGACGAAGTGCATCTGACGATCCGCAAGGTCGAATACGAAGCTCACGGCCGCGAACGCAAAGGCGTGTGTTCGGTGTACGCCTCCGAGCGTCTGGCTCCGGGCGATACGGTTCCGATCTTTATCCAGCAGAACCCGAACTTCAAGCCTCCGGCGAATCCGGAGACGCCGGTCATCATGATCGGTCCGGGCACGGGCGTCGCTCCGTTCCGGGCGTTCATGGAAGACCGCGAGGAGCTGGGCGCGACGGGGCCGTCGTGGCTGTTCTACGGCGACCGGCACTTCGTGACCGACTTCCTGTATCAGACCGACTGGCAGCGCATGCTGAAGGACGGCGTCCTGACGAAGCTCGACGTCGCCTTCTCCCGCGACACGGACGAGAAGGTTTACGTGCAGAACCGCATGCTGGAGAACGGACAAGAATTGTACAAGTGGCTGCAGGACGGAGCCCACGTGTATGTCTGCGGAGACGAGAAGCACATGGCGCACGACGTGCATAGCGCGCTCCTGGCGATTGTCGGCCAGTACGGGAGCAAGTCCCCGGAAGCGGCCGCCGAATATTTGTCCGAGCTGCAAGATCAAGGTCGCTACCAACGCGACGTTTATTAATCGCTTGAACGAAGGAGTTGACGGCAATGGCGAAGAACCTGAAGGTCGAGCCGATCGGAGGACCTCCGAGCGACGTCGAGCATCTTAAGAGAGAGAGTCATTATCTGCGCGGATCGTTGACCGAGTCGCTGGCGAACCGCGTCACGGGCGGCTTGCCCGATCTGGACAACCGGCTGCTTAAATTCCATGGCAGCTACATGCAGGACGACCGCGATTACCGGACCGAACGCGAGAAGCAGAAGCTGGAGCCTTACTATCAGTTCATGCTTCGGGTCGTTACTCCGGGCGGTCTCGCGACGCCGGCGCAATGGCTCGTCATGGACGAACTGGCCGACAAGTACGGAACCGGAAGCCTGAAGCTGACGACGCGCCAAGCGTTCCAGCTGCACGGCGTCCTGAAGTGGAATTTGAAGAAAACGATCGCCGAGATCAACGAAGCGATGCTGTCGACATTGGCCGCTTGCGGCGACGTCAGCCGCAACGTCATGTGCAACCCGAACCCGTATCAATCGGAAGTCCACAGCGAAGTGTTCCACTGGGCGCAGCGGCTGACGAAGCATTTGGCGCCGAAGACGCCCGCGTACCACGAGATTTGGCTGGACGGAGAGAAGATTCTGGACAGCTTGGAGCAGAGCGACGGCATCGAGGGCGACGCGGTGGAGCCGATCTACGGACCGGTCTACCTGCCGCGCAAGTTCAAGATCGGCATCGCGGTACCTCCTTCCAACGACGTGGACATTTTCTCCCAGGATCTCGGCTTTATCGCGATCGTGGAGAACAACAAGCTGATCGGCTTCAACGTCTGCGTCGGCGGGGGCATGGGCATGACCCACGGCGATACGGCTACCTATCCGCAGCTTGCCAAGGTAATCGGCTTCGTTACGTTGGACCAAGTTCTCGACGTGGCGGAGAAGACCGTGACGATTCAGCGCGACTACGGCAACCGCTCCGTGCGGAAGAACGCCCGCTTTAAGTACACGATCGACCGTCACGGCCTCGAATGGTTCGTGGACGAGCTTCACGATCGTCTCGGCTGGCAGCTTCAGCCGGCCCGCGAGTATCGATTCGAGCATACGGGAGACCGTTACGGCTGGATCAAGGGCAAGGACAACAAATGGAATCTGACGCTGTTTATCCAGAGCGGACGGGTTAAGGATCTGGAAGGCTACAAGCTGAAAACCGCGCTGCGCGAGATCGCGAAAATCCACACGGGCGACTTCCGCCTGACGGCGAACCAGAACCTCGTTATCGCCAACGTGACCGCGCAAAAGAAGACGAAGATCGCGGCCCTGCTGAAGGAGTACGGAATCGAAGAGGGTTCCTACTATTCGGCCCTGCGCCGGAGTTCCCTGAGCTGCGTGGCGTTGCCGACGTGCGGCCTGGCCATGGCCGAAGCGGAACGCTATCTGCCGACGCTGCTCACGAAGCTGGAGCCGATTCTGGAAGAAGCCGGTCTCCGCGACGAAGAGATCAATATCCGCATGACGGGCTGCCCGAACGGCTGCGCCCGCCCGGCGCTCGGCGAGATCGCCTTCATCGGCAAATCCCCGGGCAAGTACAACATGTACATGGGAGCGAGCTTCACCGGCGACCGTCTCAGCAAGATGTATCGCGAGAACATCGGCGAGGACGAGATCATCGATACGCTTAAGCCGATCATTAATCGTTATGCCGCCGAGCGGGTCTCCGGAGAGCACTTCGGCGACTTCGTCATCCGCGCCGGTTACGTGAAGCCGGTGACGGACGGAACGAACTTCCACGCTTAACGGCAATATTCGAGGGGCTGTCCCATAAGGGGACGGCCTCTCTTTTGCATAAAGCAGCCGAAAAATCATACAAAGCTTTAACTTTGCCTCATTCCGCCCCAAAGGTTGATGAGGTTTTCCGGTAGCGGCCGGGAGAGCATCCTTCGATACGCTTAAAGACTCTGGCGAACGATGGGAGATCCCGATAGCCGACCATGCCCGCGATCGTGTCCAGCTTGTGGCGGGTCGAGCGCAGCAGCTCGCAAGCCGCATGAATGCGTTGGCGCTGAAGGAATTCATGGAACGTTTGACCCGTATGCCGCTTGAACAAACGCTGGAAATGGCGCTCGCTTAACCGGAAGTTGTCCGCGACCGAGCGCAGGGTGAGCGGTTCCGCGGCCCGCTCCCGGACGAAGGCGACGGCCTCCCCGATGAAGTCGCTGCTGGGCCGTTCCTCGGGGAGGGCTGCCGCGCGAAGCATTCTCGCCCATTCGATGATGAGCTGCGTCAGCATCGAGCGAAGCAAGGCGCCGCAGCCCGGCCCGGCCGCGGCATGCTCCTCGTGCATCCGTTCGAACAGCGGCTCGAGCCGAAGGAGAGAATCCCGCGCCGCTCCTTTCTCGACCGGTCCCTCTTCCAACGAACGCCAGAGCTTGTCCAGCTCCAGCTCCGGGGCCTCCCGCGCGATCTCGTCCATCAGCTCCTCCGCGAAGACGACGTTGTAGACGACCAGCCTGCGGTTTTTCTCCAAGGAATAGGGCCGGAAAACATGGGAGCTGCCGACGGGAAGGGCGAACAGGTCGCCGCGGGACGCGGGGAGCATCCGATCCCCCAGGTAATGATAGCCGGAACCCTCCGCCACGTACGTCAATTCGATGAAATCGTGCTCATGCTGAACGAGATCGAACCTCTCCTCGGCCCGGTTGACGTAAATCCGAAGCCCCTCTTGAAAGAGCTCGCTGCCCTTTAACGTGTGCCTTGCCTGCTTCATCGAATCGCTCTCCTTTTTCATCCGCCGCTTTCCGTAATGATGTCCATTTTACCACCTCAATGCGTCCGTTTCAGCTGTATTTCTATCGATGTAAGCGCGTTACACTCCTCTCAGAGAAGATTAATCTTAAGCCGAACAGGAGAGCGACCAATGGCGATTATCGAGATTTACGATCTGACCTGCAATCATAAGACGAACCCGGTCGGGATCGACGATCGGGAGCCGAGGCTGAGCTGGAAGCTTCGTTCCGCGAGCCGGGGCGTCATGCAAGGAGCTTATCGGATTCAAGCGGCCGCGAATGAGCGCTTCGAGGAGCCGCTCGCCTGGGATACGGGGAAAATCGAAAGCGGCCGATCCGTGCTCGTTCCCTATGAAGGAGCGGCACTGCAATCGCGTACGAGGTACTTCTACCGAGTCAAAGCGTGGACGCAAGACGGAAACGAGTCCGAATGGAGCGTTCCTTCGTTCTTCGAGACGGCTTACTATTCCGAAGACGAGTGGGCGGGCGCCGACTGGATCTCCTTCGAGCTGCCGGCGGACGAGCAAGGGAACGAGCCGATCGCTTATCTTCGGAAGGCGTTCCGGACCAAAGGCCGGATCGCTTCCGCCCGCGTCTACGCGACGGCTCTTGGGGCTTACAAGCTGTACGTGAACGGCCAAGAAGCCGACGATACGCATATGAATCCGGGTTGGACGACGTACGAGAAACGGCTTCAGTACCAGACCTACGACGTAACCGGCTTGCTGGCGGAAGGGGAGAACGCGTTGGGCGTCATGCTGGGCAACGGCTGGTACCGGAGCCAGATCGGATGGCAGCCGGACAGCCTGTACGGCGGCACCCGGGCGCTGCTCGCGAAGCTTCACGTTCGCTACGAGGACGGCTCGGAGGAGATCGTCGGGACGGACGGATCATGGAAGGGTTCCGATGGGGCGCTCCGGATGTCCGAGCTTTATCACGGCGAGCTGTACGATGCCCGGATGGAGAAACGGGGCTGGTCTTCCGCCGCATACGACGATACCGATTGGAGCTCCGCGAGCCCGTATAGCCATACGAAGTCGACGCTCGTCGCCCAGGAGAACGAACCGGTTCGCCAGGTGCGGGAGCTCGTTCCGGTATCGGTGCATACGACGCCTCGCGGCGAAACCGTGATCGACTTCGGCCAGAACATGGTCGGTTGGGTGCGCTTCGCCGTTAGCGAGAAAGCCGGAACCGTTGTCACCCTCCGGCACGCGGAAGTGCTCGATAAGGAAGGCAACTTCTACACGGGCAACCTGCGGGCGGCCAAGCAGACGGTCACGTACATTTGCTCGGGCGATGGGCAAGAGACGTTCCAGCCGGTCTTCTCCTTCCAGGGCTTCCGCTATGTCAAGGTAGAGGGAATTCCCGCCGAACGCATCGCCGGCCGGTTCGCGGGGTGCGTACTGACAAGCGATCTGAAGCCAGGCGGAAGCTTCCGGTGCTCGGATCCGTTAATCAACAAGCTGGCGGAAAATATCGTATGGGGTCAGATCGGCAACTTCGTCGACGTGCCGACGGACTGCCCGCAGCGGGACGAGAGGCTCGGCTGGACAGGCGACGCCCAGGCGTTCATACGGGCGGCTACGTACAACCGGAACGTCGCTCCGTTCTTCGCCAAATGGCTGAAGGACCTGGCGGCGGATCAACAGGAGGACGGCGGAGTTCCTCACGTCATCCCGGAAGTGAAGGTAGCGGGTTACAATTCGGCGGCTTGGGGCGACGCGGCGGTCATCTGTCCTTGGGTCGTTTACGAACGTTACGGGGACGAACGCGTCCTGCGGGATCAGTTCCCGAGCATGAAGGGGTGGGTCGAGTACATCCGGGCGCAGGGGGAGAACGAGTTCCTATGGAATACCGGCTTCCACTTCGGAGATTGGCTCGGTCTCGACGCGAAGGAGAACAGCTACGTCGGAGCGACTCCGCGCGAGCTGATCGCGACGGCCTTCTACGCGTACTCGACGGGAATCGTGGCGAAGGCGGCGAAGGTGCTTGGGCTCGAGAAGGAAGCGAAGGAGTATTCCGAGCTGCGCGATCGCGTCGCGAGCGCGTTCCGCGAAGAGTTCGTGACGCCGAGCGGCCGCGTCGCATCGCCTACCCAGACGGCTTACGCGGTGGCCCTCATGTTCGATCTGCTGGAGGAGAAGGACCGCCGGCAGGCGGCGGACCGCTTCGCCAAGCTGATCGAGGAGAGCGGCGCGCAGCTGACGACGGGCTTCGTCGGAACGCCGTACCTGTGCCACGTGCTGACCCGCTTCGGCTACGGGGAGCTTGCCTACAAGCTTCTGGAGCGCCGGGAGTATCCGTCCTGGCTCTATCCGGTCGTTCGCGGGGCGACGACGATCTGGGAGCACTGGGACGGAATCAAGCCGGACGGAAGCTTCTGGAGCGACGACATGAATTCGTACAATCACTACGCTTACGGCGCGGTCGGCGATTGGCTGTTCGGCTCCGTGGCGGGCATCGACGCGGATGAGAACGAGCCCGGCTATCGCCGGATCAAGCTCAGCCCGCTGCCCGGAGGCTCGCTCCGGCACGCCGAAGCGACGCTCGACTCGCCTTACGGCGAGATCCGTTCGGCATGGAAGCGCCTCGCGAACGGCGGAATCGTCTACGAGATGACGGTTCCGGCGAACGCCTCCGCCGATGTCGTCCTGCCGGGCGCGAAGCTTGGCTCGGTCTTGGAGTCCGGCCGCCCGCTGGAGACGGCGGAGGGAGTATCGGACGCGGCGGAATCGGCGGACGGCCTTCGCTTCCGGCTCGGCTCGGGAGCGTACCGGTTCGAGCTGGCGCCGCTTGCTGAATAAGTCATATAGAAAAGGGTTGAACGGAGGGGATCGGACACCCCGGCGTTCAACCCTTCTTGCCGTCTATTTCGTTCGGCCGTATTGTTTGGCATACGAGACGATCTTGCGATACATCCTGCGGTCTCCCATGTTCCTCAACGGATAGAACTGGGGCCGGGTATTGACCTCCAGAATCCATAGCCATCCTTGCTTATCCAGGGCGACGTCGAGCCCGAGCTCGCGGAAGCCCTTGTAATGCTTGTCGAATTGCTTGCCGACGTTCACTCCGAGCTGCTCGAGATCCTTCCGAATCCGCTTGATACTCTCCTCTTCGTAGCCCGCCTCTTTCAACGTTTGCCGCAAAAAGCCGATTTTCCCGCCTTGACTGTAATTCGTGGCGACCGAGCCCGCTTTGCCGATTTTGAGGAAGATCGCGGTACTTGTCCAGACGCCCCCCGTTTTCTGAACCATGACGCGAATATCGAACGGTCTCCCCTTCACGGAAGCGAGCTTGATTCCTTTCTGGAGCAGGTAGGGCTCGGAGCCGGCTCGGGCTTTCAAAAAGCCGAAGAGGCCTTCGATGCCGGAGTGTTCGCGTATCGTCCGTCGGTGCTTCGTCGTATAAAGATTCCCTTGGCGCTTGATTCGGACGATATTCGAGCCGCCCGTGCCGCCCGTCGGCTTGAAGTAGACGGTAGAGTGCCGAGCCAGCATCTTATCCAGGTTGCCGCGGGTAAACGGAAGCGTCCAAGGAACGTAATGGCGCAATGTCGAGCTGCCCAGCAGCCACTTCGTTTTCACCCATTTGCTTTTGATCGATGAGCTTTTGTACCCCATGTCGTCCGCCTCCTTTCATCGCCTTAGAATATGTTGGACTAGGAGAAACCGTATGTGCGGATAACTAGAGGGCGGATGCTTCGTTCTTCCGATCCGGCGTCCAGATTCGAGATCTAATGGGAGGTTGAGATTAGAGACAAAGCATGCTACGATTGATACAAAATGTATCGTACAAATCGAGAAATTTGGAGGCGTTCCCATGATCGAACACTCTCTATTTCGCAGAATGCCCGGACGGATGCTGCTTATGCTCCTGATGATCTCGTTGACGTGCCTGCTTTTCCCGGGGCTTGGCGGTCGGGATCGGGCAGAAGCGGGAGCGGCGAACCGGTTGGCCGTCGCGCCGACCGCGCCGACCGCACCGATTGCTCCGGCGGCTATTCCGGCTGCCGAGTCTTGGACCTTCCTGCCTCCGGACTGGATGACGGGAGCGGGACATGTCTTCTCCTGGAATTCCGCTCTACGAAAGGAAGCCACGGAGGCCGGGCATCTGGTCGCGATCGACGAAGCTTCGGCATTGGCGGCCCTGCAGGCGGAGAAAAGCAAAATCGACGTCTTCGCCGTCGGCGCGCAGCTATCCGGCAATGCGACGTTCGCGATTCCCTTCCCGGTGGCCAAGGCGGCTTACGAGCGTTCCGGGGCGGATGGAGCGCTCCTTCTGGCCAGTTCCTCGGGCTCCATCATGCTCCCCTTGTCCCTGCTGGCCGATAATGACGCGTTGGAAGGCGCCGGAGACGTTCTGGCGTCGATTCAAACGACGGGAGAAGAGATTGACCGCGTACCCGCTCTGGCCGATGCGCAAGGGCTCCGGCACGTTGACGATACGCCGGTCGCGGAGTTTCGGCTGGTCGTCCGCACGAACGGAGAAGAGAGAGAAATCTCGGATTTCGGCCGAACGTTCGTTCAGAGTACGATAGCGTTGGGCAGGCCCGTCTTCGATATGGCAAGCACGGCCGAGTTCCTTGCCGGGCAGCGCGACAATGGCGTTCCTCGCTTCGGATTCGCCCCGACGCGCTTTTTTAAGGACTCCGACGGGACCCTTCATGCCATCGTGAACCGAAGCGGGAACGGCGTCTATGTCCTCGCATCCCGGAAGGCGGCGTTTCGGGACCTCATCGCGCATTGGAGCCGGCCGGCCGTCGATAGGCTGGCGGAGACGGGGATCGTAAACGGAAGAACGCCGGAGTGCTTCGGGCCGGATGCGCCGATAACGCGATCCGAATTCGTCGCCATGCTCGTGAGGGGATTGGGGCTTCAGGATAAGACGGGGTCAGGGAATTATTCGGATGTCGCCGAGGGGAATTGGTTCGCGTCGGACGTCCGGATCGCCGCGGCATACGGGCTGGTTTCCGGCTACGGTGGGAAATTTTCCCCTCAAGTCGGGCTGAACCGGCAGGAGCTGGCCGTTCTGCTCGCGAACGCTCTCCGGTTGGCGAAGCCGGGAGCGGTATGGAATGCGGCGACGCTGGACGGCTATTCGAAGGAGGATCAACCGGCCGGTTGGGCGGCCCCGAGCATGAGCGTCGTACTCGGCGAGGAGCTGTTCGGCGGCTTGCTCGCTGGCCGGCTGGAGCCTCGCGGAATCGTCACTCGCGGAGAAGCCGCCGTCTCGCTTGAGCTTCTGCTGCGGAAGCTTGGATTTATCTATTCATAGCCTATCAGAGAGTTCTCCCCTTTTTGACAATATCCGCATTTGCTAACTTTCGATAATAGTCCCCGTCCGATCCCGTTAGTAGAATGGCATAGTGGCGAAGACCGTCCGGCAACGGACGCGCTTGGCCGGAAGCCATCACGCTAAACGGAGGGATCGTCAAGGATGAAACGGGCGGGAAACCTGCTGCTCAGTTTATTGGTTCTGCTAAGTGTCTTGCAAATCGGCGAAAATCGGGCCCAAGCCGCGACCGGGGAAGCCGTCGCGCCTCAGCTGGCGGCCACCGAATACTTCAGTCTGGCTTTGCTAAGCGATGGAACGGTCTGGGGCTGGGGACGAGGAGGAAGCGGACAGCTGGGTAACGGCAAAACGGGAAATTACACCTATCCGGTCAAGACGGCGGGCCTAAGCGGCGTCCAATCGATCGGAATCGGTTATTTCAACGGCTATGCCGTGCTGGAAGACGGGTCCGTATGGGCCTGGGGCAAAAACGACTATGGCCAAATAGGAGACGGCACGACGACCGGCCGGATTTCGCCGGTGCAGGTGCAGGGACTAAGCGGCATTAAAAAAGTATCCTCGGGTTCGGGCCAGCATGCCCTGGCCATTGACGAGTATGGGGATGTCTGGGCTTGGGGCTCGAACGAGAGCGGCCAGCTTGGCGACGGAACGATTATCTCGCGGGAGACTCCGGTGCTGCTGATGGGGCTGTCCGATATCAAGGAGGTCGCCACGGGAGGCTCTTTCAGCCTCGCGCTCAAAGACGACGGGACGGTCTGGTCGTGGGGTTGGAACAAGCAAGGACAGCTAGGCGCCGGCTTGGCCGCCGATCTGCGCGAGGATCCTCAGCCCATTCCGGGCCTGAGCGGAATCGTGGCCATCTCCGCCGGATACAACCATGCGCTCGCGCTCGACGAGAACGGCCGCGTCTGGGCTTGGGGTCAGAACACGAACGGGGCGGTCGGAGACGGAACGTATACGGAACGCCGGAGTCCGGTACAGGTTGCCGGGCTTGACGATGTCGCGACGATCTCTGCCGGTTATTTTCATAATCTCGTCATTAAAAAAGACGGCACCGTATGGGGCTGGGGCTTTAACCATCAGAATCAACTGGGCGACGGATCGACGACGACTTCCACTACGCCGATTCGGGTTCCGGGACTAGAGCGCGCAGCAGCCGTGGCGGCCGGACAATTTCATAGCCTCGCGATGGACTCCGACGGGTTCGGCTGGGCTTGGGGCTATAACAGCGGCGGACCTTTGGGCGATAAAACGGAGATTTCGCGGCCCATGCCGGTTCGGAACGCCGTCGTCATGGACGTGACGGCTCCGTTCACGGATATTGCCGAATTCGCGGCTTCGGACATCACGACGACGGGGATGACTTTGAACTGGGACAAGGCCTCCGACAACATGACGGAATCGGACAGGCTGCAATATGCGGTTTATCAATCCGAAGACGGATCTATCTACTCTCCTCAGCTCGCGGAGAAACGCGGCACTCTGCTCATGGACTATACGGCCGATGTCGATACGTTCGCGGTAAGCGGACTTACGCCTGACACGGGGTATTTCTTTAACGTCATCGTGAAGGATGCCGCCGGCAATAAAAGCCCGTATACCATGATATGGGAGTCGACTCTGCCGACGTACGCGGTAACGTATGACGGCAACGGCAGCTCTGGCGGCACGGTACCGGAGGATGCGAAAGAATATGCAGCCGGGGAAAAAGCCGCGGTGCTGGGTCAAGGAAGCTTGGCGAGAGAAAGCTACACGTTTAAGGGCTGGAACACGAAGGCGGACGGCAGCGGGGACGCGTATGCGGAGAATGACGAACTCACCGTCGCATCCGATGTCACTCTGTTTGCTCAATGGACGAAGATTCCGACTTACACGGTAACGTATGACGGCAACGGCAGCACGGGAGGCATGGCACCTGTAGACTCGAACGAGTACGAAGCCGGGGAGAAAGCCGCGGTGCTGGGCCAAGGAGGCTTGGCGAGAGAAAGCTATACGTTTAAGGGCTGGAACACGAAGGCGGACGGCAGCGGAGTCGCTTACGAAGAAGGCGACGAGCTGATGGTAAACGCCGACGTTACGCTTTATGCGCAGTGGGATGCCATTCCAATCCCGACGCCGACTTACACGGTAACGTATGACGGCAACGGCAGCACGGGAGGCACGGTACCTGTAGACTCGAACGAGTACGAAGCCGGGGAGAAAGCCGCGGTGCTGGGCCAAGGAAGCTTGGCGAGAGAAAGCTTCACGTTTAAGGGTTGGAACACGAAGGCGGACGGCAGCGGGGATGCGTATGAGGAAGACGATGAGCTGACGGTAAACGCCGACGTTACGCTTTATGCGCAGTGGGATGCCATTCCAATCCCGACGCCGACTTACACGGTAACGTATGACGGCAACGGCAGCATGGGAGGCGCGGCGCCTGTTGACGCTAGTGAATATGAAGCCGGCGATAAGGCGACGGTGCTGGGCCAAGGAAGCTTGGCGAGAGAAAGCTACACGTTTAAGGGTTGGAACACGAAGGCGGACGGCAGCGGAGTCGCTTACGAAGAAGGCGACGAGCTGACCGTAAACGTCGACGTTACGCTTTATGCGCAGTGGGATGCCATTCCAATCCCGACGCCTACTTACAAGGTAACGTATGACGGCAACGGCAGCACGGGAGGCACGGCGCCGGTAGACTCGAACGAGTACGAAGCCGGCGAAGAGGCAACGGTGCGCGCTCCAGGCGACCTAGCGAGAGAAGGGTACGCATTCGCCGGCTGGGATACGAAAGCCAACGGAAGCGGAGCGACCTATATGCCGGGCGAGCTTCTGACGATCGGAACTTCCCCTGTTACGCTGTATGCGCAATGGGCAACCGTACCGGTCCACGTTCCGGAGATGATCCGGTTCCAGCCTGTCGGCGGGGCGACGGGAATTAGCGTCAACGCTCCTCTGGCGATGGCGTTCAATAAAGAGGTAAGGCCCGTTGCCGGCAAACGAATCCTGATCGAAAGCTTATCGGGCGACCGAATCTCGCAAACGATCGACGCGGCGGATGCCGAGCAAGTCGAGGTATTCGGATCGACGGTGCGCATTCAACCCGCGAATCCGCTATCCTACGGCACCCTTTATCGAGTAACAATCGAAGCGGGGGCCTTCGCGGATTCGGACGGGAACGAATACGGAGGATTGGCAGACGGTTGGGAATTCCAAACCGTAGAGAAGCCGATCGTTCCGCCTCCAAGCTCGGATGCGACGCTCGCAGGACTGGATGTTATCGTCGGAACGCAGAAGCTGCCTCTCAGCCCGAGCTTTGCGGCGGGCGTGGCGCGATACTCGGCGACGGTGCCCAGCTTCGTGTCGTCGGTGTCGGTGTCCGCGACCGTGTACGCAAGCAGCTCCAGCGTTACGGCAAGCGTGTACGACGGCAACAATCGACTTGCCGCGGGACCGCTCTCGCTCATAAGCGGCCAGGCGAGCGATGAACTGCAGATCGGATACGGAATGAACCGGGTCGTGCTGACGGTGACCGCGGAGAACGGAACGCAGCACGCCTATACGGTCGACGTCACGCGAGAGCTTGCCTATTTTCCTCCGGTTCAACTGCCTGAATCGAGCTCGGAAGGCAACGAACCCGATACGATCGCCTATTGGAATGGACAAACCCTCACGGGAATCGTAAACGCGGCCTCGGAGGAGAAGGACGGACGAGCAACGATTCGATTCACGGTGAACGCAACCGAACTGGAGTCTCGGCTGGAGCAAAGCGCAAACAGCCCTATCTTCCAAATCTCCTCTTCCTTTGCGGCAGAGCAGGTTGTCGTCGAGCTGAACGGGGAAATCGTCAAAGCATTGGAGAAAAAGCAGGCAACGCTGGAGATCCGGACGACCAATGGCTCTTACCGGCTTCCGGCCGTTCAAGTGCTTATCGACAATCTCGCGCGGCAATTGGGGCAAGAGGTAGCGCTGGCGGACATCGCCGTTCAGATCCGCATCGGCCAAAGCAGCGCCGAGACGGTTGCTTCGGCGGAGCAAGCGGCGAATGCCGGCGGGTACCGAATCGTAGCCGCTCCGGTCGAGTTCTCCGTTGTCGCTTCCTTCGGCGGCCATACGGCGGAGACGGATCGCTTCGGACAATTCGTGGAGAGGGAAATCCCTCTTCCGGAAGGAATCGATCGGTCGAAGGTGACGACCGCCGTCGTCGTCGAACCGAACGGCGCTGCGCGGCATGCGCCGACCCGGGTAATCGAGCGGGATGGCAGGCTGTACGCGGTCGTGAGCAGTCTGACGAACAGCGACTACGCTCTCGTGGATCATTCGGCCGCATTCGCGGACGTGAACGGGCATTGGTCGCGAGAGGCGGTGAACGAGATGGCTTCCCGAATGATCGTAAACGGCACCGACGGGTCGCATTACAAGCCCGACGCCGCCGTTACCCGCGCGGAATTCGCGGCGATCGTCGTCAGGGCGCTCGGATTGCCGGATACGGGTACGGCATCCGGCTTCGCGGACGTTGAGGACGGCGCCTGGTATGCGGGCGCGGCGGACCAAGCGCAGCGGATAGGCTTAATCGAAGGCTATTCCGACGGTACCTTCCGGCCGAACGCGACCATTACGCGCGAAGAGGCCGTTGCGATCACCGCCAGGGCGATGGAGCTTGTCGGAGTGGACACGGTTTTAAGCGCCGAGGACTCGGCGCGAATCCTGTCCGCGTTTAAGGACGCGGAGGACATCGGAAGCTGGGCGAAGCCGAGCGCCGCCGCCGCGGTCGCGAACGGACTGGCTGCGGGCTCCGGTTCCCGGTTTATGCCGGGGAGCAAGATGACAAGGGCGGAAACGGCCGCGATCGTGCAGCGGCTGCTGAAGCAAGCCGGGCTGATCGATTAAAATCGGAATAAGAAAACCCATTATCCCCAAAGCTCAGACTAACGGGCGCATTCCGGCTCTGAGCGGAAGGGATAATGGGTTTTTTGCAGCTTCGGAACAACGCCCTCCATGAGACGCTAGCCGTTCAATAAGAGGCATAATGAACCTGCCGGTACTCGCTCGGGGTCATCCCCTGCTTCTCCCGGAAGACCCGAGCGAACACCTTGTAAGAGCTGAAGCCGACCTCCAGGGCGATGTCGAGGATGCTCATGTCGGTCGCTACCAATAAGCTGCAAGCGTGGCGCAGACGGATGTTATGCAAGAGGTGCATGAAGTTGATGCCCGCATGCTTCTTGATCTCGACGCTGAGGCGAGTCGGGTGGGTTCGGAACGTTTCGGACAGCCCCGTCAGGGACAAATCCTCGCGGTAATTGTAGTGGATGTATTCGATGACGGGCCAAACGACGCCCTTCCGGCCGGATTGTTCCTCTTCCGCCCGCCTGCTCTCCCGAATGGCGAGCCGCTTCCTTTCGAAGCGGATGAGCAGCTCGTGCAGCTTCAAGGGGAGCAGATCCTTGCGGAACGGATCCCGAGCCTCATACTCCGCGAGAATGCTGCCGAACAGCCCCTCGAACGAGGCCAGCTCCTCTTTGTCGATTTGAACGTAGGGCAGCCGATTCTCGACGAGCATCGTCTGCAGATGGGCCGAGCCGATCTTGGAGCTGGCGGTCAGAAGCTCCATGGCGAACATGCAATTGTACAATCTCAGCGGAGTCGGCGAAGTGGTGACGATCTCGTGGATCTGATAAGGGAGGAGCAGGTTGAACGTGCCGCGGGACATCGGATGCTTCACGCCGTTGATGGTCTCGTAGCCTTCCCCCTCGATGACGAGCGAGCATTCGAGAAAATCGTGCCGGTGGGCGGGGAAATGATGCCGAACCTCGTTGATAGAGACGTGAACCGGGAAGTCCCGTTCGATCATATCGTAATCGGATAAGTTCTTGTTCATAGGGAAGATAGTCATAAAATCCCTCCAAGACTTAGAAAAATTAGGATAAAGGGATAAAAAATTGCGCCTCTGACAGCCCGATTATACCATAAACTAGGCTTGTGAACGCGAAGGATAAACGATGGCATCAGGGAGGATGTAAGATGAGTTTGCCGACATTAGGGTTGATCGGAGACGTGCAATCGAGTCCGCTGGTTTACCGACACCCGGACAACCCGATTTTGACCAGCGATCAAGTCCCATACAAACCAGCATTGGTGTTCAATGCCGGCGTGACGAAGTTCCAAGGCAAGTACGTGATGGTGTTCCGGAACGATTATGGCAATCCGAAATTGCAAACGCTTTCCCATTACGGCACGACGAATATGGGAATCGCCTTCAGCGACGACGGCGTGAATTGGGACGTGAGGCCGGAGCCGTGCTTCGATATTCGGGACGAGGAGATCGTCCGGGCTTACGATCCGCGCCTTACCGTGATCGACGGCCGCTGCTACATGTGCTTCGCGGTGGACACGCTTCACGGCATCCGCGGGGGGATCGCCGTGACGGACGACTTCGAGACCTTCGAAATCATCAGCATGAGCGTTCCGGACAACCGCAACATGGTGCTTTTCCCCGAGAAGATCAACGACCGTTACGTTCGGCTGGAGAGGCCGTTCACGATCTATAGCCGCGAAGGCAAGGAGAGATTCGACATCTGGATCTCCGATTCGTCGGATCTGAAGTACTGGGGCAATTCCGATCTGCTTCTCGGAGTCGAGCAGGTGCCGTACGCGAACGCGAAGCTGGGACCCGCCGCTCCTCCGATCAAGACGCCCAAAGGCTGGCTGACCACCTTCCACGCCGTGGACATCGACCCTTCGAGAGGGAAGAACGGCTGGGAGGATTCGTGGAAGAAGCGTTATACCGCGGGAATAATGCTGCTGGATCTAGACAACCCCAAGCAAGTTGTCGGACTATATAAGGAACCCCTGCTCGCACCCGATGCTCCCTACGAGAAAGACGGCGGATTCCGCAATCACGTCATTTTCCCGGGCGGCATGATTCTGGAGGATAACGGCGAGGTGAAAATCTACTACGGAGCGGGAGACACGTATGAGTGCTTGGCGACTGCGGACATCGATGACTTGATCGGGCTTTGCTTAAAGTAATCTGATCGCAAGGATGGGAGCACCAATGGCGAAAAACCTCAGAAGCGCGTTGCGTTACGTCGACAAGAAGAAGTACCTCTACATCATGCTTATCCCCGGCGTTCTCTACTTCCTGATTTTTAACTACGTTCCGATGTACGGGGTTCTCATCGCCTTCAAGGACTTCAACTTCAACAAGGGAATACTGGGCAGCGCATGGATCGGCTTCGAGAACTTCCGGTATATGTTCGGGCTCAGCGACTTCTATACCGTCTTCTGGAACTCGCTGATCTTAAGCTTCCTGAAGCTGCTGTTCGGATTTCCTTTCCCTATTCTTCTAGCTATTTTCCTCAACGAGATGCGCAGCCGAACCTACCAGAGATTTACCCAGACGCTCATCTACCTTCCTCACTTCATTTCCTGGGTAATCATCGGCGGGATTCTCGTCAACTTCCTTTCTCCGACTTGGGGGGTACTCAATATCTTCCTCGGCCAGCTCGGCATCGACCCGATCTTCTTCCTGGCGGACGAAAGCTACTTCCGGCCTATCGTCGTGCTCAGCAGCATCTGGAAGGACTCCGGCTGGGAGAGCATCATCTACCTGGCGGCCATCGCCTCCGTAAACACGGAGCTGTACGAAGCGGCCAGCATGGACGGCGCGGGCAGGCTCAGGCGGATCTGGCACATCACGCTGCCGGGCATCAAATCCACGATCATCGTCCTGCTTATCCTAAGGCTCGGACACATCATGAACAACGGCTTCGAGCAGATCTTCGTCCTGCAGAACCAGATGAATCTCGGGGTATCCGAGGTGTTCGAGACGTACGCCTACCGGGTGGGCATTCTCGGCGGCCGCTTCTCCTTCGGAACGACGGTGGGGCTGTTCACTTCCGTGATCGGGCTGATTTTCCTGCTCGCGAGCAACCGGATCGCCAAGTGGATGAAGGAAGACGGCATCTGGTAAAAGGACCTAGAGAGGAGGAGCAACGATGGGGATTCGATCCTTCAAGGACAAGTTATTCGATTCCTTAAATTATACGGTCATTACGATATTCGCGCTGGTCTGCCTGTTCCCGTTCCTCTACGTGGCGGCTTTCTCGGTTACCTCGTACACGGAATACTTGCAGCATCCGCTTAAGCTGATTCCCTATAAGCTGGAGTTCGGCGCTTACAAGCAAATCTTCGAGATGCCCGTTCTATGGACGGGATACCGCAACACGATCATCATCACGGTCGCCGGAGTGGCGCTCAACATCTTCCTGATGCTCATCACCGCGTACCCGCTCTCCAAGCCGGACCTGAAGGGCCGCAACGTCATCCTTCTGATGATCACCTTCACGATGTTCTTTAACGGCGGCTTGATCCCGAACTTCTACCTGATCCGGTCGCTGGACTTGTACAACACGCTGTGGAGCTTGATTCTGCCGGGAGCGCTCGGAGCCTACAACCTGATCCTGATGAAAAGCTTCATTCAGAACATTCCGTCCAGCCTGGAGGAATCCGCCCAGATCGACGGGGCGAACGAAGTGACGATTCTCGCGAGAATCATCATTCCGCTCTCCAAGCCGGCGATCGCGACCTTCGTTATTTTCCATGCGGTCACCCAGTGGAACACGTTCTTCAACGCGATCATCTACACGTCCAAACGAGATCTATGGCCTCTTATGCTCATCGTGAGAGATTTGGTCGTCGACGGCGGAGGGGTGGCGCGGGACGTCATGGACGCCGCCAACTCGGGAGTCACCGAATTTACGATCAAGATGGCCATCATCATTTTCTCCACGCTTCCGATTCTATTAATCTTCCCGTTTATGCAGAAGTACTTCATGAAAGGCATGCTGATCGGTTCCATCAAAGGGTAAGCCCGGCTTGCCCTTCCGATTCCGGTTAAGGCTGCGCAAAGCAGTTTTAATATAAACATATTAAAGGGGATACGCACATGGGGAAAATCAATCCGAATCGAGTCGGCGTTCTGACGTCCGTCGTTCTGCTGACCACCGCGCTGGCCGCTTGCTCCTCCAATAATAATGGCGAAGAGAGCGGCGCCGGCGGCAACGAATCCAAGGCTCCGGCTACTACCTCTGCCTCCTCGGCATCGGCATCCCAAGAGACCAAAGAGCCGGTGAAGATCAAGATGTTCAACCGGGTGAACGCGGACGTCGTCATCGACGGCAATCCGGTGATCGAGGAAGCGGGCAAGCTGGCCAACGTGAAGTTGGAAGTGGAAGCGCCTCCAATCAACAACTACGTCGACAAGCTTCAGGTCGTGATGGCGTCGGGAGACTTGCCGGACCTGATCTACAACTGGGGAACCGCGGGCAACGGGGCGGACGCGAACATGGAGAAGTGGGCGCAGAACGGGCTGCTCGAGCCTCTGGACGACAAGATCGCGAATTATCCGAATCTCATGAATAACATTACCAAAGAAATGTGGGATGCCGTGAAGTCGGTAAACGACGGCAAAACCTATATCATCCCGAGGCCGAACGTCGTCAACCATTGGGGCTACGTCATCAACCAGCAATGGCTCGACAAGCTTCAGCTCAAGGCGCCGACGACGCTGGACGAATTCACCGAGGTCGTGCGCGCCTTCGCCAAGAACGACCCCGACGGCAACGGCAAGGACGACACCTACGGCCTGTCCTTGGCGGGTCCGGACCTCGGCCGCAACACGATCTGGAACGCGACGAACTTCCTGACCTCCGCCTTCAACCTGCCGGTCGTGGACGGCGTGAAGGATACGGACGGGAATTATAAAATTCGCGAGAAGATGTCCGGCTATCTGCCTTACCTGACTTACCTGAGACAGCTGAACGAAGAGAAGCTGATCGATCCGGAGTTCCTGATCAACAAGATCTACGTCGACCAAGAGAAATTGAACCAATTCAAGGTCGGAATCATCTACGGCCATCAGACGGCGGTGCTCGGCAACATCTCCAAGCTGCCGGATTCGGAGAAGATCTTCAGCTACCACGCCGTCCTGAAGAACGATCAAGGCGTCGCGTACGATTGGATCACGCCGGCCATGTGGGGAGGCTGGATGATTCCGAAGGACTCCAAGAAGGTAGACGACATTCTCGCGTTCCTCGATTGGGGCAACACGGCGGAAGCCAACGCCCTGTTCCAGATCGGCATCCAAGGCTTGACGTACGATAGCTACGACCCGTCGACCAAGCTGATCACGAGAACCGAAGAACAGGCGAATAAGCTGAAGACGATCTCCAGCACCTATCTGACTCCGGCTAACGCGATTAACGGAGACGGCGCTTCTATCGTCAACGGAGATACGCCGGAGAGACTGGCCGTCTATCAGGCGCAGCTGGACGAAGCCCTGAAGCAGATGACCGCCGTCAACGTGCCGGCCGTGCGCTCGCCGAAGATCCTTAACCTGAATTCCAGCATTCCGGACCTGGTCAAGAAGAAGGACGAGAAGGAGATCGCCTACATCACGGGAGCCATCGACGAAGCGAAGTTCAAGGAATTCCTCGAGAAGGAATGGTACCCGGCAACCGCGGACGCGGAGAAGGAATACGTGGACTTCATGAACTCGCTCGGCAAGTAAGCAAAGAAGGAGCTTAGCTTTCGGTGCCCGCAAGCCGCGGATGGCGGAGAAGACCGGTTGTCGGCGGTTTGCGGGTGATCAGCCTTACCTTTACGATAGCGTTTCGCGAGCATGGCTGGTGAAGTCATGTTACTTTCCTATGGGCAAAAGGGGGCATCATGATGTTGAAAATGGGCTTGAGAATGGCATTATGCTTGACGTTGATCGCGGGATTGCTCTTTACCGGAATTCCGTTCGCGAAGGATACGCAGCCGCAGGAAGCGTCCGCGGCAGGAGCGGGCATCACGAAAAACGGCAATACGTGGACGCTGGAGAACGACGTTCTTCGGGTGGTCGTCGTTTTCTCCGGCGGCAGCATCGAGATGACCAGCTTCTACAACAAGGCCGCGGGACGCGAGTATTTGACCGGCGGCGGCAGCAAGCATCTGTTCTACTACGATTACGAGGGAAGCGATCTTTATTCCAACGACGGCGGTTGGACGCTGGGAACGGATGCGATAACGGATATCGACAAGTTCGGCGCCAATTGGGGCAAGGAGCTGGTCATTCCGATTACGAGAACAACGCCGCATAACGTGACCGTTCGGCTAAAGTTCGAGCTGTACAACGACAAGGCGGGTTTGCGCTACTACAATACGATTCAGAACAACGACAGCTCGGAGAAGACGATCGGCGCCTCGGACATTATCGCGCTTAATTTTCCGAACGACGCCCATACGATCCATTACGTGCCGAACATGACCTGGAGCAGCACGACCGGCGCGCTGGCGCCGAATACGGGCAGGAACGCCATTACCCGGTACGACACGGGAGACGGCTGGATCGTCCAGCCGGAGATGAACTGGAAGACGCAGGACGCTCCGGACCGGCTGCCGTTCGCCGCGATCAACGCCTGGAGTGGCATCGACGGCGTGAAGGTGTCGACGAATCCCGGTTCCCTGCAGCTTGTCCTGTTTCCGGGGGAAGAGTTCGAGTATATCGCGGTCGACATGACCGCCTTCGTCGGGGATAGCCTGGACGGGCGGATGGCGATGGAGGAGCATTTCCGCAAGCGCTTCAAGTATCACGATACGTCGTCCGTCTTCATCGTCAACGATTGGGAGTGGCTGAATAACCGCACCGAATCGTACTATCGCAACACGGTCATTCCGAAGGCCGTGCAGGCGGGCATGGACATGATCATGCCGGACGATTTATGGAACGTGACGCGGGACTCGACGACTCCGGTCAGCTCGTTCACGAACGACCTGCAGAGCTTGACGGATACCATTGTCGCTAACGGGATGAAGTTCGGCCTGTGGTTCAGCATGACCGGCGACAACCATAACGCGGGACGCGATCTGGCCGATCCGGCGAACATCGAGTTCAAGCGCGGCCAGGTCGAGGACTTCATGATCCCGAACTACAATTTGTCCCACCAGATGATCGACCTGACCGAGTATTGGCCGAACGCGGCGGACACGGCGACCTCGCACGTAAGCGACAGCGTGTACCGCAAGAACGTCCTCGTTCGGAATTACATGAACGACGTCGTCTCCCGCAACCCGGACTTCCTGATGAAGGTGACGAGCGAGGTCGACATTTATCCGACCCAAGGGGATCGCAATATCGGTCTTCTGCACATCGGGGATAACGGCTTCGTCTCGTCGAAGGGCAACGTGGACAAAGAAATTCTCATCGGCATGAACCACTTCGGCTATCTCCCGATGAGCTCCGTCTATTACGGCGGGCTCGTGTCGGGCAAGACGGAAGATTATTATTCGCACATGCTCGCCAGGGCGATCAAGTACGCCAAAGACCCGGCTACCTGGAGCGCCGCCGGCATCGCGACGCTGAAGAAATTCAACGACTGGAGGAAGAGCCCTCGGATCAAGGAGCTTACGGACGGAATCGTCCGGCCTCTGTACGCGGGTCCGAACTACGACACGACCGGTCCGTACGCCTGGATGTACGCGCCGGACGATAAGAGCAAGGCTCTGCTTATCGTCACCGCCGCGGGCATGGATACCGCCGTCAATGACGTCACGCTGAACCTGCGCTGGCTGGACAGCTCGAAGACGTATCTCGTGGAGGACGTCTCGATGGACGACAACGGCACGATAAATTATAAGTTCAAAGGCAGGTTTACGGGAGCGCAGCTCAAGGCGCCGGGCTTTACGGTCAATCTCGGAGAGAACACGTCGAGGGGCAAGGCGTTCTACTTCCAGAAGGATAACGCAACGGCCGATCTGCAAGTATTGTACGCGGACGAAAAGATCGCTTCGTATACGACGAGCGCCGGAGAGTCGACCCTTACGGTGACCGCGACGGGAGCTTCGGGAACGACGGGCAAGGTCATTCTCTATGACCGCTCGGCGAACAAGACGGTTATCCGGGAAGTGGCGATCGGTTCCGGCGGAACCGGCAGCGTCATGTACGAGTCGGGCTTCAAGCACGAGGCGGAGACGTTGCCGATCACGATGTCGGCCGGCGGCACGAACGCGAACGGGACCGACTCGCTCGCGAGCGGCGGCGCCCTGAGCTACGCCAACGGCAACGCCGTCGGGGGATGGGCGCAGTATACGGTTAACGTCCCGAGCTCGGGCACCTATAACGTGAAGGTCCGGGTGAAGAAGCATCCGGACCGCGGCATCGGGCAATTGTACATCGACGGCGTCGCCCAAGGGGCTCCCGTCGACCAATACGCGAGTACGCAAAGCTTCGTGGAAGTGAATCTCGGCGATAAGACGTTCTCGTCGGCCGGAGACAAGGCGTTCCGGTTCGAGCTGACGGGCAAGAACGCGGCCAGCGGCCAGTACACGCTGGCGACCGACTCGATCCGGCTCACGTACCGGTCCCCGGATCTGGCGCTTCCTCCGCTGGCGGTCGAGCCGGCCCGCTACGAAGCGGAATCGCTTACCGCCACGGTATCGAGCGGCGGCTCGACGGCGGTCGGCGCCGACGGTTCGGCGAGCGGCGGCTCTCTCGCCTACGGGAACCCGGGTGGCGTCGGCGGGTGGGTGCAATACGCGGTGAACGTGCCGGAGCCCGGCACCTACAACGTGAAGGTACGAGTGAAGAAGCACCCGGACCGCGGCATCGCGCAGCTATACGTGGACGGCGTCGCCGTGGGCTCTCCGGTCGATCAATACCAGAGCTCGCCCGCGTTCGTCACCGTCGATCTCGGCAACGTCACGGTCGCATCTTCCGGAAGCAAGGCATTCCGCTTCCAATCGACCGGCAAGAACGCGGCCAGCAGCCAGTATACGCTGGCGACCGACCTCATTACGCTCACGAGGCAGCCGACTTCGCTAGAGGCGGAAAGTTTAACGACGACCGTCTCGTCCGGAGACTCCTCCGCCAATTCGGCCGATTCCGCGGCGAGCGGCGGATCGCTGAACTACAGCGGCTTCAACGCGGTCGGCGATTGGGTGCAGTACGCGGTGAGCGTGCCGGCTCCCGGTACCTACTCGCTAAGCGCGAGGGTGAAGAAGCATCCGGACCGAGGAACCGCCCAGCTATACGTCGACGGGACGCCGCAGAGCTATCCTATCGACCTGTATAGTCCCGTTCAGGGCTACGAGATCGTCAGCCTTGGAACGATAACGTTCGGGTCGGCGGGCAACAAAGCATTCAAGTTCCAGATCGCCGGCAAGGACCCGGGCAGCAATTCCTACACCTTGGCGTTCGACAACTTGCGGCTGATGAAGCTGTAGAAAGAACCTGCAACGGGACGAGGGTTGCTTCCGCCGCTTGAAGCGGAGAGGCAGCCCTGCTTACTTGAACGGAGGAGAATCCAGCATGAAGGATAGCGGAGCAAGGAAGCAGATACGACTCCCGGAGGCGATCATCCCCGTCTCTCACGAGGCGGATGTAGTCGTTGCGGGAGGAGGAGCGGCGGGAACCGCGGCGGCGATCGCCGCGGCAGCGAACGGAGCGAAGACGCTGTTGATCGAGCAGCGCGGATACCTCGGCGGGATGGGGACGGTATCGCTGGTCCCGGCATTCTGTCCGTTCACCGACAAGGAGAAACCGATCGTTCGCGGGATCGGCCTGGAGCTCATGGAGCGAATGAAGCGGGAGTGCCGCGAGGATTACCGGAAGGAATACGAGAACGCGCTGGATTGGGTGCCGATCGATCCGGAGGTCTTGAAGCGCGTCTATGACGAAGCGGCCATCGAGAGCGGAGCCCGGCTTCTTTTCCATACCTTCGTCTATGATGTCGTTCTTTCGGAGGATAAGAGAAGAGTCGAAGGGATCGTCATCGTCAATAAGTCGGGAAGGTCGTTCGTCCGGTGCCGTTGCCTGATCGACGCGACGGGGGACGCCGATCTGGCGGCTCTGGCCGGAGTTCCGTTCCAGAAGGGCGGAGAGCAGGGCGAACTGCAGCCGGGAAGCATGTGCTATCTGCTCGCCAATGTAGACCGGCAGGCGTTCAACCGATTCTTGGCGGAGACGGGAGACACGGGACAGCTTCATAAGACGGTCGAACGCGCGATAGCCGAGGGGGCGCTGCCGGAAGGGCGCAAGTGCGTCTCCGGCTTGGCCTGGGTGAGCGATTATCTGGTCGGCGTCAACTTCGGCCACGTCTTCGGAGTGGACGGCACGAGGGCGGAGGACCTGACGCGGGGAGCCGTGGAAGGACGGAGGTTGGCCGATCGGCAGGTCCGGTTTTTCCGCCGGTACGTTCCTGGCTTCGAACAGGCCCATCTGGTCGCGAGCGGCGAACAGCTCGGCATACGGGAAACCCGCCGAATTCGGGGGGATTACGTGCTGACGGCGGATGATTTCGTCGCGGCCCGTTCGTTCCCCGACGACATCGCGCGCAATGCCTACTACATCGACATCCATATGGCGAGCAGCAAGGGCGGCATGACGATCAATCATCTCCCTCCGGGACAATCCCATGGCGTACCTTATCGGGTTTTGCTTCCGCTGGGAATCGATAATCTGTGGGTGCCGGGGCGCGCGGCTTCCTCCGACCGGATCGTCCAAGGCTCCCTTCGCGTGATGCCGAACTGCTTCGCGATGGGCCAGGCGGCCGGCACCGCGGCCGCCATCGCCTTAAGCTTGGGAGATGCATGTTCGTCCCGCGGCGTGCCGATAGAATCGCTCCAGCAACGCCTTCTAGAGCAGGGAGCCTGGTTGGGCGAGGAGCGTCGGTATGGCGCCTCCGGCTTGGTTTGACCCTTGGCTTTCTGATTATTGTCATGTGTTGAATAGGGCATTCCGTGAAGAAGCTTTGCTATCCGTCTTGGGCAGAAAACCCACTATCCCTTCGGTTCAGGAAAACCCACTATCCCCAAGGCTCAGACTTCTGACAGGAGGGGATAAGGCAAACCCACTATCCCCGCCACTCAGACTCTGAGAGAATGGGATAGTGGGTTTTTTTGAGCTTTTTCCGAATAAGACTCGCTCCCCGCCTCCCCCCGTTAACGCGACTTTTGACCGACATAATGATAAGATGGAAGCAACGATAGGCGAAGTAAGAGAAAATTCGCCGGGCGAAGGAGTTCAGGATGAGCAGAAAGACGAGAACGATCCTTATCGTCGCATTCGCGATCATTTGCGCAGCGTTGGCCTTTGGCTGGTCCTACAAATTTCCGAAGACGATCGACGCCAGCTACGAAGCGATCGAATTCCGCGACGGCGATGCCGCATCCGCCGGCAAGACGGCCGTTACCATTCAAGGAACCCTTTATAAGCCGTTGTTCCGGGAAGAGTACTTCCGCGGCAAAATTACGGTTGAGGGGTACGATTACACGGACTCCTACGATCTCTCCCAAGTTACCTTCGACAAAGATATCAACAATGGAGAAGGCTATCTTGTCTATGACACGGTCTCGAATGGCCGGCCGATCCTGAGGACGTTCGGTTCGATCTGGAAGGAGGGCGGCTTCGATCGGCTCCGGATTTCGGTATTCGAGCCGGTGGAGGGAAGCAGCAAGTCGGCAAAAGGATTGACCATTGCGGCGCCGGCAACGGACTATGAGGAAGCCCAGGCGATAGCGGATAAGGCAGCCGTCCAATAAAGAGTCGCCTAAACGAAGAAAAGACCTGCCCGGATTGCGAAAGCAGCATAAGGGCAGTTTTTTTGCATGGAGCACCGATCGTTTCTTATCCCTAACGGAACTGAGAGCCGTTATTTTCGCTTAAATCGCCTCTTTTCAAATCTAACGGAAGCCAGAGCCTTTATTTTCGCCGGGATGTCCTTTTAAATAAGATTTCTTCAAAATAGAGGCTCTCAGTTCCGTTAAAACTTCAAAACCGGTTTTTGGTACCTAATAAGGGCTCTCAGTTCCGTTACAGTCGGGCAATGGGGACAAGGCAACTAAACTGTCTATGACAACGCTTCCTTTTTAACACAAATCGGGTTATCTTTACGTTAGTATCCTGTATAATTCTGATGATTAACCTATTAAAACGTTCGGTTGGGGGAATGGATGAGTGGCAGACGTGATCAATTTCGCGCATCGCGGAGCTTCGGCTTATTGTCCGGAGAATACGATGGCGGCGTTCGTAAAAGCAATCGAGCTGGGAGCGACGGGAATCGAGACGGACGTGCAGATGACGAAGGACGGGCAGCTCGTTCTGATTCACGACGAACAGCTTCAGCGCACGACGGGCTCTCCCAAGCTGGTTAAAGACGCGACCCTGGAAGAGATCAAGCAGATGGATGCCGGCTCCTGGTTCGGTCCGGAGTTCCATGGAGAGAGGATTCCGACGCTGGCGGAGCTGCTGGAGCTCGTTAGCGGAACGCAAACGTTGGTCAATATCGAGCTGAAGAACGGCGTCGTTCTCTACCCCGGCCTCGAGGAAGCCGTGATCGCGGAGATTCGCCGGTTCGGGCTCTCGGACCAGGCGGTGATCTCCAGCTTCAACCACTATTCCCTTGTCAAATGCAAGCTGCTGGCCCCGGAGATCCGTACGGGAATTCTGTATATGGAAGGCTTGTACGAGCCCTGGGAGTATGCGGCCGGAATCAAAGCGGATGCGCTTCACGCATACTTCTACGCGGTGCTGCCGGAATGGGTGGAGCAAGCCGCCGCCAAAGGCATCGTTTATCATCCGTTTACGGTCAACGACTCCGTAACCATGCGGAGATTGGTTGAAGCGGGTGTGGCGGGCATCATTACGGACTACCCGGACCGCTTGGCATCGATTCTTAGAGAGGCCGAGGAGGACGCTTAATGAAGAGGACCTGGCTGCTCGGCTTCGGATTCTTCAGCATCAGCATCACTTGGGCGCTGTACAACGGCTTTGTGCCCTTCTTCCTGGACAATTACCTTTCGAGCACGGCCCTGATCGGATTCATGATGACGATCGACAATTACTTCGCGCTGTTCCTGCAGCCTTGGATAGGAAGCCGCAGCGACAAAACCGACACCAGGTTCGGCAGAAGAATGCCGTATCTTCTCTTCGGGATGCCGCTAGCCGCCGTGTTCGTGATCCTGATTCCCCTGCATACGAGCTTCGTAACGTTAGTTCTGTTCATGGTGCTGATGAATCTGGCCATGAGCATATACCGTTCGCCGACGATTGCCCTGATGCCCGACCTGACTCCGGAAGCGCAGAGAACGAAAGCCAACGGGATCATCAACTTCATGGGAGGCATCGCGGGCATTCTCGCCTACGGGGTCGGCTCCATCCTGTACGATGCGGATAAATCGTATCCTTTTATCGCGGCCGCGTGCATAACGGTTATCTGTATGGCGATTCTTTACCGAACGGTTAACGAGCGTCGCGACAGCGTCGTCCCGATCGCCGAAGAAAAGGTTAAGATCCGCTGGAGAGGCGAGCTGGACCGGACGACCGTCATGCTGCTGGGAGCGATTTTCTTCTGGTTCGTCTCGTACCAAGGGGTCGAAGCGCTGTTCACCTTGTACGGAGAGCATCATCTGGGCTTGTCCGAGAGCGCCGCGGCGTTCTCCCTGACGTTCTTCTCCCTGTTTTTTGTCCTATTCGCCATACCAAGCGGTTGGCTGGGCAATCGCTACGGCAAAAAAAGAACGATTATGGTCGGGGTATGCGGGCTGTTTCTCGTCTTCGCCGTCGTTCCTCTCGTGGAGTCGCTGCTGCTGCTGCGGATCCTGCTTGCCCTGGGCGGTATTTTCTGGGCTTGCATCAACATCAACTCTTATCCGTTTATCGTTTCTACCGGGGAGGAGAGAAGCATCGGCACCCGGACGGGAATCTACTATCTGGCTTCCTCGCTGGCGGCGATCTCCTCGCCTCCGCTGCTCGGGCTGGTCATCGACGGCTTCGGGTACGGCTCCTTGTTCGTTTGCGCGGCCGGCGGAATGCTGCTCGCGTTGCTCTTCCTGTCGTTGGTGAAGCATGACGGACGGACCTCGGGGCTTCCGAGCTCCCGAAATTCCAAAGCGGTATGAGAAGCGAGAAAACGGCCTCGGTCCGAGAATTCAGGACCGAGGCCGTTTTGCGGTTACGATAGAACGATATGAGCCACCGTCAATTTCGGAATGGTTAACGTAAACTTGTTGCCGTTAATGTTCGATAAGCCGTCTCTTTCCGTGATTTGCGGGCTATTCTCGTCAAACGCCCACACTTTTGCCGATGTGTACTGCTTTGTTCCTCCGATGGTAAAATCGGCGTTCATGGAGTAATCGAAGTTCTTGTTAATGACGATCATGTGCAGGTTGCCGTCGTTATCCTTGAACGTGGAGCTGTAGATGGAACTATTTTCGATATCGTTGGTTTCCGCTCTAACATTCGTATCCCCGTACTTCGAATTCATTCCATCATAGTTGTTGTAGATCTTGAAACCGGAAGAAAGATACGGGATCTTGGATAAATTCGCCGTTCCCGCCATATTCCAATAGGTGGCCAAGTAAAGTCCCTGCTTGCCGAAAATGCCAAGCGTATCGGCCTGCGCGATTCCTCCGGATACATGGTGATTGCCACCGAAGTCGTATTCGGTTATCGCGATCTTCGTGCCCGGATTGTATTTATTCACGGAGTTCTTCATGGCCGGGAGCAAGGGAAGGAATTCGCTGTACCAATCACCGATCCACGTATCCTCCAAGTAACTCGGATCCCATAGGGATCTCGGCGCTTGCACGCGAACCTTATGCGTTTCCAGATTATGCGCGGCTAAATTCGTGCTCGTGATTCGAGTGCCGCCGCCCATCTCCTCCGAGTACCAATGGACATCCAGAACGTCCAGCAGTCGCTTGCCTTCTATTCTGGACTCTCTCGCCATGTTATCCAGATAGTAGTCCAAATACCAGCCGTATTTTCCTTTGATCTGCTCCCATTCCGCTTTATTATCGACCATATACATATCGCTAAAGCCGTAGGACACAGGCCCGAACAGCTCAGCGCTCGGATCGACGTTCTTGACCGCCTTCGCGAGATCGATCGATTTGCTAAGAACCTCGGCGCCCTTCGTCATTTCCGGATGCATGTATTTGTGGGTCTTGTTCCACAATCCCGGCTCGTTATCGATGGAATAGCCCTTGATTCCCGTCGCGGAAGAGGCCGGCCCGAACTTGTTGACCAAGAAATTTACGAATTCATCGTTATACGCCGCATTGTCGTTCAAATCGGGCGTCAAGCTGAACGGCGCGCCTTTAGCGGCTTGGACTTCGACCCAGCTGGAAGACGGAGCCTTGTCCGCATCCGTTATCTTAATCCCCTTCGTCTTGGCCGCATACCCCGCGGTCGGCAGCGACCAGAGAGTATAAGCGCCTTTCTCCAACGATTGCTGATGAAAACCGACTGCCGCGCTGCCCGGGACTTCCCACTTGGCGCTGTCCGACACCGGAATTCCGCCATAGTACCAAGGAATAAAGGAGTCGCTCACATGTCCGGAGTCGCTGCCGGAGTTCGACGCGTTGTTCTCCCAGTTGTAGGTAGAGAAGCGATTGCCGCCCGCTCTCCGGGCCGTCAAATTCTCCGTTCCCGTCAAGTCTTCATTCGCACCGTAAATATAGGGGCTGATCGGCGTTCTGTCCGCCGTCGGATCGACGTTGAATTGGACATCGAAGGTACCCGTCACCGTCCGGAGCGTATTGACTTTAATCGGATCGCTCCACGGACCGGCGGTTTCCCCGTCTCTTGCTCGAACCCGATACGTATGCAGCGTTGCGGGAGCCAACCCTTCATGCGTATACGACAAGGTCTTTCCCGTCGACAGAACGTCGCCGTCGACTTCGATCTCATAGCCCGTAACCAGCTCTTGCAGAGCCTTCCAAGTTATTTGGATGGAAGTTTCATTCTTCGCCGCGCGAACTCCGGCTGGCGCGGGCAAGATCTGCTCGCCTGTCGTCTTGGCCGTGAAGGCGGAGCTCCATAGACTGGTCTTGCCCCCATTGACGGTCCTGATATTGTAGGTATGCAGCGTACCCGGCTTTAAGAAGTCATGGACGAACGTATTCCCTGCAACCGTCGTCAAGACGCCGTCGGCGCGAACTTCATATCCCGTCGCTTCGGCAACGGCATCCCATGTTAACGTGATGGAAGTATCCGTTGAAGTCGACTCTACGGTCGCGGGGAACGGGGGGATGTCAAGCAAGGAAGGCTCCGTCCCCCATAGCAGTTCTCCGTCCTGATAAACGAGTGTCTTAGGGCTCTCCACTTCCGCGGAGGTGTTCAAGAACGAGTAATCGTTGGTTTGATCGAAGCTGGACCAGTCGCTCTTGTTCATCCGACCGTTGAAGGTGAGAGTCTCTCCCGGCTGCACGACGCCCGCTCCCTCGGTAAATCCGACCTCAAGGTAATGAGTCGCGTCCGCGGCCGGAATCGGCATTTTGACGATATTGGTCACGACATCGTCCGCGGAGAGGTTTCTCCATTTGACCATGCCGTAAAATCCGATCTCGAACGGTTTTTCTTCGTCCTTTGCGAAATCCGCCGTGAAGTAGTAGCGGAGCTTCGTATCCTTCAGAGGAATAGCCGTCTTGCCTAAATTGGTCATTTTGAACTTCGGAGTGATGGAGGAAGTGCTTTGCTTGTTCCCCGTAGTCGTAAGGATTTTGATGTCCTGCGATTCCGGGACGGCAGGAGGGAGCTTGACGGTTACGGCTGCGCTCCATGGACCGGCCATGCTGCCGTTCTTCGCTCTTACTCTGTACGTATGCTCGGAATCCGGCTTCAAACCGCTATGGGTATAAGACAACGCGCCTGTAGGAATGCCGACCGGCGTTCCGTCGACTTCCACGTCGTAGCTTGTCGCTTGCTCCGCCGCCTTCCAAGTTACCGTGACGGAATCGGTCGAAGGCACCGCCTTTACATCGGCCGGCGTTGCGGGAACGGGCTGCGATTCGGAGGCTACCTGAAACGGCGCCGCTTCCGCGTTTTCCTTATACGTTACCGTTCGATCCGGGCTGTACAATCCGACGGCCACTTTGTAATTCCCTAACGGGGCCGTTGCCGGAACGGTCCAATCGAGCCGGAAATCCTTCTTCTGGCCGGCCGTAAGCGTCTCGACCCAGGATTGGCTTAGCGCCTTCTCCCCGTCGGGTTGAACGACGCTTACTTCTACCAGGGCTTCCGTGTACACGCTTGCCGTTACGGAAGCGTCGATGGCGACCCGATTCCCCCTGAGGACAGGGTCCGGAGTAACCGTCGCAGCGGTCGCATAATCGACGGAAGGCACGCCTCCAGTTACGTGTATCGCTGCCGCTCCGGGGTACCATTTGCTCGGACTGCCCCAGCCCGCTCCGAAAATGCCGAAGCTGACCGTATACTTCCCTTCCGGCAAGTTCGCAGGTACTTTCCAAACGAGCGCGGTCGTCTTTTCTACGCCTGCTTCCAAATGAACTTTGTCAATGTAAACTTTGCCTACGTTTTTTACGTCTGAATCAAAGAACTCGACATCGATCAATACGTCGGTCGTTTCCGAAGGGGTTACGCTGACCAGAATCGTAGCTTCGGAGCCGGCTTCGACGCTGGATGCCGTCGCTTTGGCGGATGCCGCATAGCTGATCTTGGCTACCGCGGAAACGGACGGAATCAAGAACGCGACGCTATTCAGCAATAACAGCAAAACCAAAAACAGAGCGAGAATCGATCTTTTCGTCGTGCGGGGAAATACAATCATTTTGTGGACTCCTTAACATTTTGTCGATTGCCGTTACTCTGCACAATTAAACCACCATTGTTCATTCGGAGTCGATGGACTATGAGTATCAATGACGAACGGAATCGAAACCATGGGATAAAATGGGTTAACTTTTCGGCCGCTGCTGTCGATTTATTGGTAGGAGGTGGTTTCTTGATGGATATTCAGATGGAATTCGGCCTTCGTTGCAAGCAATTAAGAGCGCGATCGGGCATGTCGCAGGAAGAATTGGCGAGCAGGGCGGGCCTTGATCGTACCTATATAAGCAGCGTAGAGCGGGGTCAGCGCAATATCAGTCTTTCGAGCATGGAGAAGATTGCCTCGGCCTTCCATGTGTCTCTGGCTTATCTCTTCTCGGAGGAGCGTTTATCGGACAAGCCGGCCTATCAGCAGCAGGACTTTGCCGTGCCTCTCTCGGAACGGTTTAAGCACCATCTCGACGAGAGCAATCGAATCTTGTCCTTTCGGATAGGCGGGTTGCTTAATGAAGAAGATACCGAGCACATGATCAGAACCTGGCGGACCATTAGCGCTCAGCTTGGCGATCGGGAATTGCGTCTCTTCTACGACTACCGGGCCATGAAGGCCTCCGATAGCGAGCCCGCGGTGTTCTCGCAAGAAATCGTAGAAAAGGCCGTCCGGTTCCAAAATAAATTAACGGAGAACATCAAGCAGGTTGTTGTCCTGTGCAACTCCGAATATATGGTTCACCAGATGAATTACGTTTCGTCCGCAAGCAACCATCCCGGCAGATCGATCCATCTTTACGGCAACGACAAGGATATGGTCGGGAATGCTTACCGCCTACTGGGCATTCGCGATAATGGGCTTATCAGGACCGTCATTTAGCCGCGCGGAGACGAATAGTCCCATATTGACAGCGCTTTTTGAGATATGGTATATAGGAAAAAGATTAGCACTCAAGCTGATTGAGTGCTAAAATAATGTCTATAACGAACAACCCCTATCTCTCATGAACGAAAGGAGCCCGAATCCCTCATGGCCAAGAAGCAGTTCAAAGCAGAATCCAAGCGCCTGCTGGAAATGATGATCAACTCCATCTATACGCAGAAGGAGATTTTCCTCCGGGAATTGATCTCCAACGCCAGCGACGCGATCGACAAAATCTATTACCGCGCCTTGACCGACGACAGCCTCGTCTTCGACAAGGATAATTACTATATCAAGGTGACCCCGGACAAGGCGTCGCGCACGCTGACGATCTCCGACACGGGCATCGGCATGACCGCGGAGGAACTCGAAAGCCACCTCGGCGTCATCGCGAAGAGCGGCTCGCTCGCGTTCAAGAACGAGAACGAAGCGAAGGACGGCCACAACATCATCGGCCAGTTCGGCGTCGGCTTCTACTCCGCGTTCATGGTAGCGGATACGGTCACCGTCGTCAGCCGCTCGCTCGGCAGCGACCAGGCGTTCAAGTGGGAATCCACCGGAGCGGACGGCTACACGATTACTCCGGCGGAGAAGGAAACGGTCGGCACCGACATTTACCTCAAGATCAAGGACAATACCGAAGACGACAACTACGACGAGTATCTTGAGGAATACCGCCTGCGCGCAATCGTCAAGAAGTACTCCGACTTCATCCGTTATCCGATCAAGATGGAGATGACGTCCAGCCGTCCGAAGGAAGGCGAAGAGGGCGAGTTCGAGACGTACAAGGAAGAGCAAACCGTCAACAGCATGATCCCGATCTGGCGCAAGAACAAGAGCGAGCTGAAGGACGAGGACTACGACAACTTCTACATGGAGAAGCGCTACGGCTTCGACAAGCCGGTGAAGCACATTCACATCAGCGCCGACGGAGCGGTCGTCTACAACGCCATCCTGTACATCCCGGAGAGCACTCCGTTCGATTACTACACGAAGGAATACGAGAAGGGCCTGGAGCTGTATTCCAACGGCGTCCTGATCATGAACAAGTGCGCCGACCTGCTGCCGGACTACTTCAGCTTCGTGAAGGGCATGGTCGATTCCGAGAACCTGTCGCTTAACATCTCCCGCGAGATGCTGCAGCAGGACCGTCAGCTGACGGCGATCGCGAAGCACCTGGAGAAGCGGATCAAGAGCGAGCTGCAGAGCTTGCTGAAGAACGACCGTGAGAAGTACGAGAAATTCTACAAGTCGTTCGGCCGTACGCTGAAGTTCGGCGTCTACAACGACTACGGAATGCACAAGGACACTCTGCAGGACCTGCTGCTGTTCTACTCCTCCAAGGAGAAGAAGAACGTCAGCCTGGAAGAGTACGTCTCCCGCATGCCGGAAGACCAGAAGTACATCTACTACGCGTCCGGAGAGTCGATCGAGCGGATCGAGAAGCTGCCGCAGACCGAAGTGGTCGCGGACAAGGGCTACGAAATCCTGTACTTCACCGACGACGTGGACGAGTTCGCGATCAAGATGATCCAGAGCTACAAGGAGAAGGAATTCCGTTCCGTCTCCAGCGGCGATCTGGGCATCGAGCCTAGCGAGGAAGAGAAGGCTTCGGAAGCCGAAGAGAGCGAGAACAAGGATCTGTTCGAGTCGATGGGCAGCCTGCTTGCCGGCAAGGTGAAGAAGGTCAAGGCGTCCAAGCGCCTGAAGAGCCATCCGGTTTGCCTGTCGGCCGAAGGCGACGTGTCGATCGAGATGGAGAAGGTGCTCAAGGCGATGCCGAGCGGCCAAGACATCCAAGCGGACAAGGTGCTGGAGATCAACGTGAATCACGAGGTGTACCAGTCGCTGAAAGACGCTTTCGCGAACGACAAGGAGAAGCTGAGCCTGTACACGAGCCTGCTGTACAACCAGGCGCTGCTGATCGAAGGCCTTCCGATCCAGGATCCGGTCGAGTTCACGAACAACATCTGCAAGATCATGCGCTAAGAGGAAAATAAGGCGGATACACGCGAGAAAGGCATTTGGCGCGAGGAGTGTCCGAATAAGCGGATATCCGCGGCGAAGGGGCTGTTCACCCGGTCGGTTGGCGATCGGGCGGGCGGCCTTTTTTTTCGGCTTGGAGTGCGCTGGGTGAACCACATTGGCGGAAACGCGGGGGAACAAGCGAAAGTGGTGCACTGGATGCACCACATTGGCGGAAACGCGTGCGAACGAGCAAAAGTGGTGCACTGGATGCACCACATTGCCGTGAACGCGTGGGAACGAGCTAAAGTGGTGTACTGGGTGCACCACATTGGCGGAAACGCGTGGGAACGAGCGAAAGTGGTGCACTGGGTGCACTACATTGCCGTGAACGCGTGGGAACGAGCTAAAGGAGTGCGCCTGGTGCACCAAAAAAGCGACGTACGGCAAGGGTAAATGTGACCACATGGAACGCGCTTGAATAAGTTGGTCACACCGAAGGAGGGAGCGAATGTCTTGGCCAAAGTGAAGATTGCCATCGTAGGAGACTTCCTCATGAAGCGGCCGGTGATCGCTTCGGCTCGACGGAAGGGAAGGGGCTTCGAGTTTCATTCGCTTTTGAGGCCCGTGCGACCTTATTTGAGGAGAGCCGACGTGACCATCGGCAACCTGGAGACGACGTTCTCCGGCTATTCGGGTCCCGGAGTGAAGGGGAACGGGTACCCGACGGAGTCGAGGCACCCGAGAACGGGTTACCCTCGGTTCAACTGCCCCGATGAGCTCGCATCCGCCCTGAAGGCTGCCGGATTCGACGTCATGGTCACCGCCAATAACCATTCCATGGACGGCGGTACGCATGGACTCAAGAGGACGCTGGCCGTTCTGGATTGGCATGGCTTGAAGCATACGGGCACTTACCGAAGCGCTCAAGGCGCAGGCGCGCCGCTGATCGTCAGGTCAAACGGGCTCAGAATCGCTATCCTCTCCTACACGATGGGCACGAACTCTATTCCCGTCCCGCAGCCTTGGCTGGTGAACAAAATCGGCTCGGCTGATCGAATCAAAGCGATGATTCGCAAGCTTCGAAGCCAAACCGACTTCATCATCGTCTATCTGCATTTCGGACGAGAGTTTCGGACGTATCCGAGCGACGGCCAGAAAAGGCTGATGAACGAGCTTCTCTACCAAGGAGCCAACGCCGTCGTCGGAGCGCACCCCCATGTTCTTCATCCGGTACGCAGGATCCGCAGCCGGGACCGCGACGGCAGGCTTCTCACGAGAGTGGTCGCTTCTTCGTTGGGCAATTTCGTCTCGAAAAAGCTCCGCAACAGGGAGGATTCGATCACGGGGCTCATTCTGGAGATGACCGTGAGGAAAAACGGAAGGAAACCCGCGGATATCTCCGGCGTTCGCCGCATCAAGACCAAGGTTCGAAGCGACAGAGGCAGAGGGTATCGCGTCGTTCCTCTCTCGAAGTAGCTCCCTCTCCGCCATTGCTTCCGGCCAAACCGCTACGCGGTTTGGTCTTTTTTTTTCAACCGGGCGAACCAAGCTCACTGAATTGAGGTCTAATAGGTAGATAGGAAGGAAAAAGGAGGAAGGGACGGCATTGGAGTGGATTGACGACGTCAAGAGAGCGAAGATGGGGGATCAGGACGCGTTCGTTCGCTTGATGCGATCGTTCGAGGCGGTTTTGTACCAGACGGCCAAGGCGTTCCTCCATTCGGACGAGGATTGCGCGGACGCGATGCAGGAGACGGTTATTCGCGCTTTTCGTTCGATCTCGGGGTTAAAGGAGCCGGCCTACTTCAAGACCTGGCTGATTCGGATACATATCAACGAGTGCAAACGAATGCTGCAATCCCGCAAAAGCTACGTGCCTCTCACCGAGGGAATGGATCCTCAGATCGACGAAGCCGGGTTCGTCCGGATGGAGCTGCGCGAAATCGTCGACCGGCTCGACTCTCCGCTTCGGACGGTGATGCGGCTGTATTATTACGGGGATCTGTCGGTCAAGGAAATCGCGGAGCAGTTAAGCCTGCCGGAAGGAACGGTCAAGTCGCGGCTGCATCGGGCGAGGGAGATTCTAGCTTCTTTGAACTGGGACGGACAAGAGAAAGGAGCCTTGTACTCATGAACGAGCTCAGCGAGGAGGACGTTCGCATCAGGCAAGCCATGTCGAGAGAAACGGCTACCGTGCCGACTGTCGTTCGGGAGAAAATGGAGCGGCTGTACGCCGCGCTGCCCGAGCTTGCGGAGGACCGCAGGAGATATGCCCGCCGGAGAAAATGGAGCCTCGGCGCGAGCATCGCGCTGCTTCTGGCGATTGTCGTGACGGCGGGGCTGGCGACTCCGACCGCGTCGGATTGGCTGAGGCAGCTGCAGGGCATCGGCTCTGGCTTCGCAACGTCCGGCAGCGCGACGAAATTCGAGAAACAGACGGTTGAGGACCAGGGGATCAAGCTGACGCTGAGCCAAGTTCTCTATGACGGCAATCAATTGGCGGTCGGCATCCGGCACGAGCCGGGCATCGAGATCCGGCCGCTCGCGCAGATGGTCAGCCTGAATGGCACTTTTGTCAGCAATATGACTCGAAGCCAGAACGAAGAGGGAACCGAAACGCTGTTTACTTACCATAAGGCGCTTGGCACGCTTCCGGATACTTTCGACATCGCGATCAAGGTGAACGTTATCGTCGATAGCCGAGGAAGCGGCAAGCCCCAAACGATCTCGGGAAAATGGGAATTCCGGACGACGGTAGGGGAGTGGAAGAAGTCGATACGCGAGGTTACCTACGATCCTCCACTGAGGGCTAAAGCGGGGGATACGGAGCTTGCCGTTACTGGAATGACGGTCAGTCCTTTGACGGTGAAGCTGACGTATGAGCTTGACGATCCGGAGCTCACTCAACAAAGTTGGGAAGAAAAGATGCGGAGCAAAGTGAAACTCCCGAAAGGCGAGACGGTAGAGTTAAAGACTCTCAATGTAAGGCTGTTCGACGATCGGGGAGCGGAATTGGAGGCTTCTGGTACTATGGGAACGAGGGAAGACAACGGGCCTGTCGTGTATACGGCGTATTATTCGTTGCTGGACCCCGATACGAACGAGCTGCGCCTAAGCGTGGACGCACAATACAATCAGTTGACTAGCAACGGTAATGGAGGGCTTGGAAGTGAAGCTCCTCTACCCTATAAGGACATTCCCCTGACTTCAACTACCCCATTGACTGTTGAGCTTGGCGAATCGTCCAGTATCGTATTTAACAGAATCGACCTTGGAGAATACAAAACGATCGTCGACTATGAGGTTAAAGGAGATTACCCGTTAGGCTGGTGGGTGGTCGACGAGAAGGAAGGCACCTTTCATCCGCCTGCTGCCGAAGATCCGATTCGAATAGGCAACGATTATTCCTACCGAATCGAGCTTCCCGCTTATCCGGATCCTTCAAAGATCAAGATTCGGGCATTGCAGGCGCAACAGAACCGGACTCCGATACCGGAATTGGATATGATCCTGCCGATCAAGTAACGGCGTGGGTCGACACATGCTTTCCTAAAAAGGCGCCATATCAACCAGACCTTTGGGTTTGGTTGATTTTTTTTCCAAATGAGCGAATCAAAATTAACCTAATTAATGTCTAATAGATAAGAAGGGGCGAGAGATAGAGGAGGCAGAATCGGCATTGGAACGGATCGAAGAAGTCAAACAAGCTCAAAAAGGGAATCTAGAGGCGTTTATTCGCCTGATGCGATCGTTCGAAGGGGAACTGTACGAGACCTCGAAGGCATTTTTCCGTTCGGAGGAGGATAACGCGGATGCCATGCAGGAGACGATCGTGCATGCGTACGGCTCTCTTGCCGCTTTAAAGGAACCGGCCGACTTCAAGACCTGGCTGTTTCAAATCCATATCGACGAGTGCAAGAAGATGCTCCAATCCCGCAAAAGCTATATTACCCAGACCGACGCGATACCTTCCCAAACGGACGACGCTGGCTTCGGGGCTATGGAGCCGAGAGAGCCTTCCCCAATCCCGCCGTTCTTGCGAGAGAGGTTGGAACGGTTCTATCCGTCGATTCCCGAGCTTGCGCTCGAGCGCAAGCTCTATGCCCACAGGCGCCGCTGGCGTTTAGGGTTAAGCCTTGCCCTCTTGGCGGCTATTCTTGTCACGGTAGGATTGACGGCTGATATTCCCGGTCTGAGGATAACGGAACAATCGGATTCGGAGAAACAGACGGTAGAGGATCAAGGAATTAAGCTGACGTTGGATAAAGTTATTTACGACGGAACAAGATTGGCAATCCGGTTTAAGCATGAGAAGGGGATCGAGATCCAGCCTCGCCTCGGCATGCTCGATGTAGACGGGATTTTGAAGGATATGCAGCCGAATGGAATCAGTCAAAGTCTTAATAAGAGCGAGAAAACGACGATACTGACCTTCGAGCGCTTCGGAGGATTGAACAATTCCTTCGATTTGACGATTCAGGTCAACGATATTATCGATACTCGCGCCAGCGAGAGCAAGAAGGTTCTGGGGTCCTGGAACTTCCATGCGACGGTTAAAGATTGGAAGAGCAATATCCGCAAAATCACCTATTCCCCGCCGCTGAAGGCAAGCTCTAACGACGGGCTGGAGATCTCCGTCGCCGAAATCAGCGTCAGTCCTCTCACGACGAATCTTACTTACGAAATCTCTTACCCGGAGGAAGATGAAGAGGCGAAGCTGCGGCTAGATCGTTTGCGATTTATTTTGAAGGATGATAGCGGAGTCGAACTGGAACCTTTGACTTCGGGCGGCTATACGGACGGAAGCGAGGGCAAAAGAAATTATTTTATTACGTACGCGACCCTTCACGAGAAGGCTGGCGAGTTAAATCTCATTGTGGAAGAGACCGAAGTGGCAGAAAAAACAGACAGCAACGATGGACCGAACCGGGAGTCAAGCGGCATTACGGCGACGGATTTTCCTCTGAATGGCTCCAAGCTTCCTCTGACCGTAGATCAAGGAGATTCGGGCAGCATCACTTTCCGGAAGATCGAGCTCGCAACCGACAGCACGATCCTCGAATTCGAGGTCAAAGGGGATTATCCGTACGAAAGAATGGAAGCTTGGGGGATAGGGGGAGAAGATGGCCAATTTATCAACCCGCTCATGACCGGCAATCTCGTAAGGCTGGGCAATGAGAGCTACTCCTACCGGCTTAAGCTCCCGAGATGGCCCGATTCTTCCAAGCTTTATATTCGAGTGTTGAATTTCGGCAGCTTCCTGCCCCAACCGATTCCGGGATTACATGTTGTTATCCCAATAAAATAACAAGTGGACTTCAGGGTCTCTCGAGAATCCGAGAGGCTCTTTTTGTCGCTATTAGACATCAACCTCCCAACCATTAGCCCGATCTTTTAAGGATTTACCGAAAAATTACAAACTTCTACTCTATTTGTAATTTTGAAATGGTAGACTTAGAAATGAATTTCTAATAAATTGGTCGAGGAGGAAAATCATGAGAGGCCTATCGAGATGGAAACGCGGTTGGGTAAAGCTTGGTCTTGCAGTTACGATTCTGTTGCCGGGGCCGTACGGCTTAAGCGCAGTGTTGCCATCCGCAGCGGCGGAGGGACCGACGGATCCCGCGCCGTTCATCAATCCGACCGTAACGAACGAGAACGCGGGCAAAAAGATCCTGTTCGACAACACGCACGCGCAGACGGCGGGAGCGGCGGACTGGGTCATCGACGGCGGGTTCTCGGATTTCGGCAACGCCCTGGCGGGCGACGGCTATTACGTGAAGGAGCTTCGCAAGGAGACTCCGTTCACGTACGAGGACCTGGCGGATTACGACGTGTTCATCATCGCGGAGCCTAACATTCCTTTTAAGACGAGCGAACAGGCTGCCATGGAACAGTACGTGGAGCAAGGCGGCAGCATCTTCTTCATCGGCGACCACTACAACGCCGACCGCAACAAGAACCGTTGGGACGGCTCGGAGAGCATCAACGGCTTCCGTCGCGGCGCGTGGACCAATCCGACGCAAGGCATGGACGCGGCGGAAGCGGCTTCCCCCGCGATGCAGGACGTGGCAAGCTCGGACTGGCTGGCGGACAACTTCGGCATTCGCTTCCGCTATAACGCGCTTGGCGACATTAACGCCAACCGGATCGTCGCTCCCGAGCAAGCCTTCGGCATTACCGAAGGAGTGTCGGGCGTAGCGATGCATGCGGGCTCTACCCTGGCGATTATCGATCCGACCAAGGCGAAGGGCATCGTCTACGTTCCGGAGACGAACGAAGCTTGGGGCAATGCCGTGGATCAAGGCGTCTACAATGGCGGCGGGATCGCGGAAGGCCCTTACGTAGCCGTCTCCAAGCTGGGCGCGGGCAAGGCTGCCTTTATCGGCGACTCCTCGCCGGTCGAGGACATCACGCCGAAGTACCTGCGCGAAGATACGGGCGCGAAGAAAACGACGTACGACGGCTTCAAGGAGCTGGACGACGGCGTGCTGCTCGTCAACCTGGTGAACTGGCTGTCGGAGCAGGAGAGCTACACGAGCTTCGATCAAGTTCCGGGGCTTGCGCTGGATCAGCCGACCGCGCTGCATTCCTTCGAACAGCCCGAGCTGTCGACGGAACCGGCGCCGGAGCCTTGGTCTGCTCCGAACGCGGGCTACCTCTGGTACGATCGCAACACGTTTAAGCCGGGTTCCTTCGGCGGGGCTACGGTCGTCAATCCTCCGGCTTACAGCTTCACGACGCCGGCTGCGCTCTCCACGGCATCCGTCAATCAAATCCGCGTCAACTTCAGCAATCTGCCGGCGAATTCGACCGTATCCGGCTTCCAGATCGGCGTCTATCTGACCGGAGGGACCCAGGTCGCCAAGGTTCAGAACGCGGACGGCAGCTGGCCTTCCAGCTACGGCTACAGCACGTCGTTCAGCGTAACGACGGATAGCAACGGCTCCGCTTCCAAGGAGCTGAACGTTCAGATCAATCCGACCGTCGCCAGCGGAACGTCGGCGAACCTAAGGCTCCGGCAGAACGGCACGAATCTGCTGACGAACGCCGTCACGATCTCCAGCTCCACGAGCCCCGGCATCAACGACCCGATCACGATCGCCGAAGCGAGAGCGAAGGCGGAAGGCGCTTCGGTTATCGTGGAAGGCGTCGTAACGACGGAGCCGGGCGCGTTCGGCGGACAAACGTTCTACCTTCAAGACGAGACCGGCGGCATCTACGTCTATCAGACGGCCTTCGGCTTCCACAAAGGCGACAAGCTGAAGATCAAAGGCAGCACGGCCTTGTACAACACCGAGCTCGAGCTCGCCAATATCGCTTCCATCGAGAAGACGGGAACGGCAGCGGTTCCCGACTACAAGCCGGTAGCTTTCGTCGACGACAGCAATCAGGGACAATTGGTGAGTCTCTCCAAAGCGACCATTACCAATATCATCGCGGCGACTCCGGCCGGCTCCTTCGAATTCGACGCGGTTACCGCGGACGGAACGAATCATGTCCGCGTCGACGTGCGCACGGGTCTGTCGCTGGCGAACTTCCCGTACTCCGAAGGCGACGTCGTGGACATTCGCGGGGTGTCCGCGATTTTCCGGGACCTGTACCAGCTGAAGCCGCTCGGACTTAGCGACTTTACGGCCGTTGCGGAATTGAGCAGCGTAACGCTGTCCGCAAGCCCGACGACCCTGAAGATCGGCGATACGGGCAGCGTCAGCCTTGCCGCCGCTCTCAGCGACGGATCGGCTGCCGATCTGTCCGCCGCGAGCGTCGTCTATTCCAGCAGCGATCCGGCCGTGTCCATCGACGCTCAAGGAACGATTACGGCGGTGCAGGCGGGTTCGGCGGACGTGACGGCGAAGGTTACCCTTGGCAATGTGACGCTCGAATCCAATCCGGTAACGATCACGGTCGTTAAGCCGCTCGCGACCGCAGCTCCGGGCAAACCCGTTCTTACCAATAATAACGGGTACGATAACGGACTTCGCGACGGCAGCTACACGGTCACCATGAACCTGTGGTGGGGCAATAACGGAACGGAATTCAAGCTTTACGAGAACGGCGTCCTGATCTCGGATGTTCCTCTGGCCGATGCTTCGCCGTCCGCTCAGACCGCATCCGTGCCGATCGCCGGCAAGTCGAACGGAACGTACGTATATACCTGCGAGCTGATCAATGTATTCGGAACGACCTCTTGCGATCCGCATACCGTAACGGTTACGGACGCCAACCCGGGCAAGCCGGTTCTCTCCCATAACAACTGGGACGGCGACGGCAGCTTCACGATAGCGGCCAACCTGTGGTGGGGCACGAACGGCAGCGAATACAAGCTTTACGAGAACGGGGTTCTCATCGACGATCAAGCTTTGACCGCGGCAACGCCTTCGGCGCAGCATGCCGAGACGGCCGTGACGGGACGCGCGGTCGGAACGTACGAATACAAAGCGGAATGGATCAATTCCGCCGGCGCGACGGTCAGCAATACGATCGTCGTGAAAGTAACGAAATAAGCTTCCGACATGAAGAAAACGCCGAGACTTCTCCAGGGAACGTTCCCCGGTCGTCTCGGCGTTTTGCCTTATGGCGTTATGCGGCTTGGATGCTAAAGAATATTTTTCCTCGCAAAACGAAAAATAAAAAAATAAAAGGGATTGAAATTCCGACTAATCCGATGTAATATATACTACATTACTCACACACAAAACTACTGGGGGATTGTGCCATGCGCAAAAGTTGGTTTACCGTACTTACTCTCCTCGTGCTAGCCCTGGTCGTCAGCGCTTGCTCCGGAGGAAACAACAATAACGGAAACACGGCCTCGCCGTCCGCTTCGCCGACCTCATCTTCCGCTTCCGAACCCGCGGCTAGCGGCGAAGCGAAAGACGGCGGAAATCTTATTATAGCAGTTGGAGCCGATCCGGTCATCCTTAACCCGATTTACGCGGGAGATCGCGTCAGCCTGACGATCGACCAAGCCCTGTACGCTCCGCTGTTCCAAGTAAACAACGGAGAGAAGACGTTCTACCTGGCGGACAGCCTCGAGCCTTCCGCGGACAACCTTACGTACACGCTGAAGCTGAAGAGCGGCCTTACCTGGCATGACGGACAGCCGCTGACGGCGGACGACGTCGTCTTCACCTTCGAGAAGATTCTCGACGAATCGCAGAACAGCATGTTCCGCGAGAACCTGATCATCGGCGGCAAGCCGGTGCAAGCCGTCAAGGTGGACGACACGACGGTCGAATTCAAGCTCCCTCAGGTGAATCCGGCGTTCGAGGCGACTCTCGTTCAGCTTACCCCGATTCCGAAGCATATCTTCGAGAACGAAGCGAATATCGAGAAGAGCACGAAGAACGCGGCTCCGGTCGGTTCCGGCGCCTTCAAGTTCAAGGAATACAAGACGGGCGAATACGTGACGCTCGAGCGCTTCGATAACTACTTCGGTGGCAAGGCGCACCTCGACTCGATCACGTACCGCATCGCGAAGGACACGAACGCCGCCAACCTCGCCCTGCAGAACGGCGAGATCAACGTGAAGTACCTTGACCCGCAAGATGTCGCTACGATCGAGAGCACGGGCAAGTTCGACATCCAAGCGTACAGCGAAGGCCGTCTGGCTTACCTGCTGTTCAACGAGAAGAGCGACACCGGCGCTCTCGCCAAGAAGGAAGTTCGCGAAGCGATCTCCTACGCGCTTAACCGCGAAGAATTGATTCAAGTCGTCTACGGTTCCGCGGACTATGCCGACCCGGCGAAGTCGTTCGTCACTCCTGACGGCCTGTTCCACACGAACGACGTCACTTCTTACGACAACGACGCGGCCAAGGCGAAGGAGCTGCTCTCTTCCGCGGGCGTCTCGAACCTGAAGCTCCGCTTCATCATCTCCAGCGGCAACAAGGCTCAAGAAGCGGCCGGCCTGTACGTTCAACAGAAGCTGAAGGACATCGGCGTTACCGTCGAGCTGCAAAGCATGGACGCTTCCGCTTACGGCCAGAAGTTCGTCGACCTGAACGCGACCGACTACGAGCTGAGCTATGCCGGCTACATCATGGGCTACGACCCGGACGCTTACCGCATCCTGTACCAATCGGACGCGAATTCGAACTACGCGAAGTATAAGAACGAAGAAGTCGACAAGCTGTTCGACCAAGGCGCGGGCGAAGCCGACCCGGCCAAGCGCGGCGAGATCTACAAGCAGCTGCAAGAAATCATCGCGCAAGACGCCGTCATCTACCCGGCTGCGTACACGAAGACGATCGTCGCCATCGACAAGAAGTACGGCGGCCTGGACGAAGCCGTCCTGAAGCCGGTCGTCATCTTCGAAGATCCGTCCAAGCTGTACCTGAAATAAGAGCAAGGCCAAAAAATAAGCTGGCTCTGACCAGCTTATTTTTTGCCGTAGAGGCATAGGAGACCATCGTTATGAGACAACTCATCGCAAGACGTTTGCTGCAGACGATCCCTCTGCTGTTCTTCGTGTCGATCGCTTGCTTCGCCCTCGTCAAGATGGCGCCGGGAGACCCGGTGCTCTCCTTCGTGACGCCGAACATGCACGCGGAGGATATCGAGCGGATCCGCCACAACCTGGGGCTGGACAAGCCCGCTTACGTTCAATATTGGCTCTGGCTCAAGGAACTGTTCCAGGGCAACCTCGGCTATTCCCTCGTGAACCATCAGCCGGTGATGGATCAGATCCTGGATCGGCTGCCCGCGACGGCGGGGCTCATGGGCAGCGCGATCCTGCTTGCCGTGCTTCTGGCCATTCCGCTAGGCCTGACCGCGGGCGCGAACCGCGACCGTTGGCCGGATAAGCTGGTTAACCTATTCTCTTACATCGGCATCTCCGTGCCGTTGTTCTGGCTCGCCATCCTGCTCATTTATTTGTTCGCCATTCATCTTCATTGGCTGCCCAGCATGGGGATGCGCTCGATCGGAGTCAATTCCGCTATGGACGTCCTTAAGCACGGCATCCTTCCCTGCGTCGTTCTGGCGTTCGGATTCCTGTCGGTCTACGTTCGTTACATTCGTTCCAGCACGATCGGGCAGCTGAAGGAAGAGTACGTTCAAATCCAGTACGCCTTCGGCTCGACGAAGAAGACGATCGTCTTCCGCCACGTCATGAAGCACGTGCTGCTGCCCGTCATCACGCTGCTCGGCATGTCGATGGCGGATCTGGTGGCGGGAGCTATCGTGACGGAGACCGTTTTCTCCTGGCCGGGGATCGGCTCTCTCGGCATGACCGCGGTCAAGGGCATGGATTATCCGGTCATTATGGGCATTACCTTGTTCTCCGCCCTATTCCTGATCCTAGGCAACCTGCTCGCGGATATCCTGTACGGATTGGCCGATCCGAGAATCAAAGGAGCGAGGTGATCCCATGAACAGGACCAAATGGCTTAACGTCGGCCGCGAACTGCTTGCGAGGAAAATGGGCATCGTCTCGGTCGCGATTCTCGCGATCTTCGTCCTGGGAGCGATCTTCGCCTTCCTGTCGCCTTACGATCCCAATGCGTTGAACGTTCTCGAACGTCTGCAAAGTCCGAATGCCAGCCACTGGTTCGGCACGGACGATTACGGGCGGGACTACTTTACGCGCGCGCTATATGGCGGCCGCGTCTCCTTGCTCGTCGGCTTCTCGGCCATGATCCTGGCGACGACGATCGGCGTTCTCGTCGGCGTCGTCAGCGGCTACTTCGGAGGGTGGATCGACAACCTTCTCATGCGATTGCTCGAGATCATTTTGTCCATCCCGTCCTTCCTGGTCATGCTGCTGCTGAGCGTCTTCCTGAAGCCGGGTCTCGGCAGCATCGTCCTGATCATCGGACTGCTCATGTGGATGAACATGGCACGGATCATTCGAGCGGAGACGCTGTCGATCCGGGAGCGGGAATTCGTGCTCTACGCGAAGGCTTCCGGCCAGAACAACTGGGGCATTATCGTCCGCCACGTGCTGCCGAGCCTCGTTCCGGTCATCATCGTCGGAGCTACGAACAACGTGGCGTCCGCGATCATGATGGAATCCTCGCTCAGCTTCCTCGGCTTCGGGGTTCAAGCGCCGAACGCGACCTGGGGCAGCATGCTGAACAGCGCGCAAGGCTTTATCGCCCAGGCGCCTTACATGGCGATTTTCCCGGGCGGCTTCATCCTGCTGACGGTGCTCAGCTTCAACATTCTGGGAGACATTCTCCGCGTCGGTTTCGAGCCGAAGCTTAACAAGAGATAAGTAGCGGGAGCTGTAGAGCGAGAGGAGTGAACGAAACATGACAGACAGATTGCTCACGGTGGACAACCTGCAAGTGTCCTTTCATACCCGCGACGGGGAAAATAAAGCGGTCCGAGGAGTCTCCTTCCACATCGATAAGGGAGAAACGATCGGCATCGTCGGCGAGTCCGGCAGCGGCAAAAGCGTGACCGCGAAGGCGATCATGGCTCTGATCCCGCCTCCGGGCGAGATCATCGGAGGGGACATCCGCTTCGACGGCGAATCGATTCGGAAGCTGTCCGAGAAGCAATGGCGGAGCATCCGCGGCAACCGGATCGCGATGGTCTTCCAGGATCCGATGACGTCCCTCAATCCGGTCAAGAAGATCGGCGACCAGATGACCGAGATCATTCGCCGGCACCGGCATCTCGGCCAAGCGGAAGCGCTGAAGGAAGCGATCGAGATGCTGCGCCAGGTCGGCATTCCCGAGCCGGAACGAAGAGTCCGGCAATACCCGCACGAATTCAGCGGAGGCATGCGCCAGCGCGTCATGATCGCGATGGCGCTCTCCTGCCAGCCGGAGCTGCTTATCGCCGACGAGCCGACGACGGCTCTCGACGTGACGATCCAGGCGCAGATTCTCGATCTGCTCCAGGAGCTGAAGGCGAAGACGAGCGCTTCGATCGCCCTGATCACCCACGATCTCGGCGTCGTCGCGCAGGTGTGCAGCCGCGTCATCGTCATGTACGGCGGCATGATCATGGAAGAAGGGACGGTGGAGGACATCTTCTACCGTCCGAAGCACCCGTACACGCAAGGGCTGCTGCGCTCCCTTCCGGAGCGCAAGGCCGGCTCCCGCGAGCGGCTCGTGCCGATCGAAGGCACGCCTCCCGATCTGCTGGACCCGCCGCCGGGCTGCCCGTTCCAGGAGCGGTGCCCGCACGCGATGCCGAAGTGCGCGCAGCTTCCGCCGCACTTCAAGGTCGGCGAAGGCCACCGGTCGATGTGCTGGCTGAACGACGACGAGGCGAAAGGGGGCGCGGGTAATGGCGGACAATAACGTTCTGGTCGACGTCCAAGGGCTGAAGAAGCATTTCGTGAAGAGCCGGGACGTCTGGGGACGGGCGAACGGATGGCTGAAGGCGGTCGACGGCGTCAGCTTCCAGATTCGCCGCGGCGAGACGTTCGGCCTCGTCGGGGAATCGGGAAGCGGGAAGTCCACCGTCGGCCGATGCATCCTAAGGCTGTACGATTATACGGAAGGCAGCGTCCGCTTCGAAGGGCAGGATCTCACCAAGCTGGGCGAGAAGGGGCTGAAGCCTTACCGGCGGCGGATCCAGTCGATTTTCCAGGATCCCTACTCTTCGCTGAACCCCGGCATGAGCGTGCTGGACCTGATCGGGGAGCCGATGAACATTCACGGGCTCTATCCGAAGAGCGACGACCGGAAGGAAGCCGTGTCGGCGCTGCTCGAGAAGGTGGGGCTGAAGCGCGAGCACCTGAACCGCTACCCGCATGAATTCAGCGGAGGCCAGCGCCAGCGCATCTCGATCGCGCGCGCGCTGTCCGTGAAGCCGGACTTCGTCGTGTGCGACGAGCCGATCTCGGCGCTCGACGTATCGGTCCAAGCCCAGGTCGTCAACATGCTGGAGGACCTGCAGGCCGAGTTCGGCCTCACCTACCTGTTCATCGCGCACGATCTGTCGATGGTAAGGCATATCTCCGACCGGATCGGAGTCATGTACCGCGGTCGGCTGGTGGAAGTCGCCGAGAGCGACGAGCTGTACGAGAACCCGCTGCATCCTTATACCCAGGCGCTGCTGTCGGCGATTCCGATTCCGGATCCGCATGCGGTCCGGGAGCGGGTCGTCTTCAAGCCCGACCCGGAGAGCCTGGAGAGAGCGGTGCTGAAGGAAGTCAGTCCCGGCCATTGGGTGGCCGTATCCTAAGACAAGGGAGAATCGGAGAGATGGCGGAAGAGCAAGCCAAGTCGTTGACCAAGCTGTCGCAGTGGGACGCCCTGCTGCTGGAATCGCTAAGAGGATCGGGCTGGACGGACGAGGAGATTATCGAGCGAATCGAACGGGGAACCGATCTTCCTAAGGACGACAGCATATTCCAATTCAACTATGAGGATCTGGCGGCGTTCGCCAAGAAGGAACCGGAAACGTTCCGGACGGCGGTTCGCGAAGGGTACCAGATCAAATACAACACGGTGCGGGGCATCCGCAGCTGGATCTGGGTCGCCTTCGGCTTCGAGCCGCAGCTCGTGCTGGAGGAGGGCCAGGAAGCCGTGCTGGCGGAGCTGACGCCCGACCAGCTCGCTCGGCTGCGGGAGGTTCTATCCTTCGGCTGGAGAATCGAATCCGACGCTGCAGGCGCGGCGAGCGGCCCGTACCGGATCGAGCCGATACAGCGATAAGACGGAGGTCAACCCATTAAAGCGTGGGTTGGCCTTTTTATTTATGCTATGCTAGATACCAAACGACCGGACAAGGAGTCTCCCATGAAAAACCTGCTCGTCACCGGCTACCGGGCCCATGAGCTCGGCATTTTCGGCCAGAAGCACAAAGGAATCGCCTATATCAAGAAGGCTATCGAAGCGAAGCTGGTCCCGCTGGCCGATGAGGGGTTGGAGTGGGTGCTTACGCCCGGCCAGTACGGGGTCGATCTATGGGCCTGCGAAGTCGTTATCGAGCTCCGAAAGCGATTCCCCGAGCTGAAGCTCTCCATTCTGACCGCGTACGCGAATCCGGAGGAGAAGTGGAAGGACGACCGCAAGGACTATTACCAAGGGATTATCGGGCAAGTCGATTATTACGGAGCCGTGAGCAAGCAGCCTTATAGCGGGGTGTGGCAGTTCAAGGCCCGGGACGAGCTTCTGCTGCGCAAGTCCGACGGCATCCTGCTCGTCTACGACGAGGATTCGGGAGAAGCGAGCCCGAGATTCTTCAAGGAGGCGGCGCTGCGCAGAAACGCGAAGGACGGCTACCGTTATCTATCGATCGGGGCGGAGGACATTCAGAGCATCGCGGAGGAGAGCGAATCTCGCTATTATGAATAAAAATATGATAATAGTCCTAATAGGGGGATGAAAAATAAGGAATATCGTGATATGATCACTCCATAAGAACTACGTCAGCGGAGGAACTCATATGCCGATAGGATCAGTCGTCGCCCAATGTCCTAGTTGCGGAAGCTTATATCAGTCGACCGTCTCTCGCAGCCAATGCCAGGACTGCGCCGCCCGGGAGCAGGACCAATTGGGGATTCTGGACCGCCAACTCCGGCGCAATCGGTATCTGAACAACGAGCAGCTCTCCGAGCAAACCTCGATTCCGCTTCGTCAGATCAAAGCCTGGATCCGGAACGGAAGGCTCAAGCTGTACGATTACCCGAACCTGTCGGATTCCTGCGACCTATGCTCGGGACCTATTCGCAGCGGGAAGCTATGCGTAAGCTGCTCGACGCGAATTCAGACTGCGGTGGCCCACGAATACGAACAGGATCGGCTCATGAAGGAGCGGACGAAGAGCGCGCACAGCTACTTCTCCAGAAGGGCGACCTCTCTATAAACAAAAAATAGCCTTCGTTCTCAACCTCGGGAACGAAGGCTATTTTTTATGCGCCGATCTCCTCCGCTTTCTTCAGCTCCTCCAGAAGCAGTTGAAGCGGACGGCTGACGTACGGGTCCCTGCGCATCACGAAGTCGGTCCGCATCCATCGGCTTACCAAATGCTGTTCGGAGCTCTTGCGCTTTTCCTTCTAAGCCTGCTGTCCGAGCATCCGCATCTGATCTTCAACGGCACGACGGCCGGCGGCGCTCGGCCAAGCTTCGTGATTCACAAACTCTACTAAAACCGGCGGCCGGAAGATTCCCTCCATCCCCCTTAGACCGTTATAATAGGAGAAGATATATGGGTAGGCGGAATTCGACAGATCCGCATAAGGTAAGGGGGCTTTGCGCATGGATGAACGCTATTCCCGCCAGATTCTGTTCGCTCCGATCGGGGAGAGCGGACAGCGCAAACTGGCGGACAGCGCGGTATGCATCATCGGGATGGGGGCGCTCGGCACGGTGCTGGCGAACCATATGGTACGGGCGGGCGTCGGACTTGTGCGCATGGTCGACCGGGATTTCGTGGAGCGAAGCAATCTTCAGCGCCAGATGCTCTACGACGAAGAGGATGCGGAGAAGGGTCTGCCGAAAGCCATCGCGGCTAAGGACAAGCTGAGCCGGGTCAATTCTAGCGTCCGGATCGAAGCGATCGTCGCCGACGTAACGGCGCGCAACATCGATGAGCTGCTGGAAGGAATCGATCTTGTGCTGGATGGCACGGATAATTTCCAGACGCGCTTCCTTCTGAACGACGCCTGCTTTAAGCTAGGGATCCCGTTCGCCTACGGAGGAGCGGTCAGCTCTCGCGGGATGAGCGCCATCCTGGTCCCGGGCGAGACTCCTTGCCTGCGCTGCTTTATGTCCTCGGCGGACAGCGGCGGGCAGACGTGCGACACGATCGGGGTCATCGCCCCGGTCGTCGATATCGTCGCCTCCTACGAGGCCGTCGAAGCGCTTAAGTTTCTGGTCGGAGCGGCGGAGGCTCGCCGGCAGAGCCTGGTCAGCTTCGATATCTGGCACAACCAATATTACGAGATGAAGCTCGGCCAACCTTCGGCCTCTTGTCCTTGCTGCCAAGAAAAGAAATACCCGGCCTTGGAGGAACCGGCGCTGGACGAGCTGCTCTCGTTATGCGGAAGAGAGTCGGTGCAGATCGCGGGCAGCCGTCCGTTCGACCTGGAAGAGTGGAGCGCGCGGCTCGAGCCGGCCGTGGCTAGGGTCAAGCTGAATCCTTACCTGCTTCGGGCCGAATTGCCCGAGGGAGAGCGGTTGGTGCTCTTCCCGGAAGGCCGGGTTCTCGTTCAAGGAACGGCCGATTTCGTCCGCGCGAAGTCGCTCTACGCCAGGTATATCGGTTACTGACGCTGGAGGCTGACCGGAGCCCGAGCTTTTTTGACCGGAAACCCGGCATCGCGTACAATACTATCAACTAAGCAAGCTGAGGAGACGACAACGGAATGGCGCTGGAGATCGAGAGAAAATTTCTGCTGAACCGAACGCCGGAATGGCTGATCGATAACGAAATCATTCGCCCCGTGAAGGAGCAGAGAATCGAGCAGACGTACCTGGCGATGGACGACACCCAAGAGCTGCGGATACGCCGGATTACCGACCTGCGGACCGGACAGATGGAATATACGCATACGTTTAAGCTGGGAAGCGGGATGGCTCGCGAGGAGGTCGAATATTCGATTTCGGGCAGCATCTACGAGCAGGTGGCAAGCGCGTTCGGGGCGATTCCTCTGACCAAGAACCGAATCACGGCCGAATGGCAGGATAAAGTGCTGGAGATCGACATCTACGATCAGTTGGAGCTGACGGTCGTGGAGGTCGAGTTCGAGTCGGAGGACGAAGCGAATGCCTTCTCTCCTCCGGAGTGGTTCGGCCGGGATATCGGCGCGGAGAAACAGTACAGCAACAAGACCGTGTGGAAGCAGCTTCAGCAAAAGTAATTCGGAGATACGCGCTTGGATCGATTTTGGAGAGAAGGAGTCACTCGGGATGGAAGACAATCAGGCGTCGAACGGGTCTTCGGCGGAGCCGAAGAAGATCGGCCTGGCCGAAGCGATGAAGCGGAAGCTGGAGCAAAAGAAGCAGGCTCAATCGGCAGCCAAGGGCGGCACGGACCACTATTCGACGGCGACGAAGAAGATGACGAGCCAGATCAAGAAGAAACCGAACAACCAGAAGAAGCGGACGGGAGTTTAGCAGGCATCCGCGGCGCGATCCGGATCATGGGTATTTGGGCTCGTTGTCCGGATTATGGGCTCTTTGGCTCGTTATTCGGATTCGTTTGCGGAAAAGTCGCTTTGTTGCGTTGAAGCGTTAATCGGTGGTTGGGGTAGGCGGCAGCCGTTTCGATTTTCCACGAAAAAACCATTATCCCGCTCGCTCAGAAATCCGGCCGAAGCCCCGGTTCTGATCGAAGGGGATAGTGGTTTTTTGGGACGGGAGATAGGAAGCCACTAACAACGTGGTATTATTTACCAATTTTCGCTGGAGGGGCACGAGCAGGTTTTTATTTTTGCCTAATTTATAGAATCTTTCATTCGCCATTAGTGGTAAAATAATCGAAGACCAATTGGAATTAGACAAAGGGAGTTTGACACATGATCCAGTTAAAAAGCACTCCGAATCACGCCGGGCTGAGCCTGAAGGGGACGGCCGCGGAGCTTGACGCCCTTCTGAACGCCATCGGCGTCGTGGCCGGGGACGGAGAGAACGTTCCGGCGGGGCTCGTCTCCGCCAGAAGCCGCGTGGTCGGATTGCGCGATCGCTTGAACGAACAATTGAAGGGGGAACGGGGTTCGGGAGAGGACAGCGTCACGGTGAAGGCCTACTGGCCGGAGACGATCTTCGTGTGGGCGGCGCTGAACAACTGCATCCGCCAATCGTACCGGAGCGCGAAGACGTCCGAATGGGACCTTGCCGTGGCGGCCATACGCAAGTTCCAGAACCAGGTCGTCGATTGCCTTCGCATGACGGTGAAGGATTTCTCCGCCGCACGGGCGTTCCAGGCCCTCGGCACGCAGACCTTCGTGGAGGACAACTATATCGTTCAGTTCCTGGACGAGCAGAACGTCGGCCATCTGGCGCTGGATTCCGCGGAGAAGAGGCTTCGCAACCTTCCCGCCGTCACGAAGCTCCTGATCGAGCAAGGACCCGAATACCGCAAGTTCAAGCAGTCGGTGCTCGACGCGGCGCGCCAGCACCAAATCTCCGTGGAGGAGATCGGCATCAACTCCGAGTATCCGAAGGAATCGAACATTCTCTGGTAAGGAGAGGGCTTAGATGAATTCATTCGCGTTTCAGAATCCGACCAAGATCATTTTCGGGCAAGGCACCGTCCGTCAGCTCGGCAAGGAAGCGGCCGCGTACGGAAACAAGGCGCTCCTCGTTTACGGCGGCGGAAGCATCAAGAAGACGGGGCTGTACGATCAGGTGCTCTCGCAGCTGAAGGAGCACGGAATCGAAGCGTTCGAGCTGGCCGGCATCGAGCCGAACCCGAGACTTTCTACCGTTCATAAAGGGATCGACATCTGCCGGAAGAACGGCATCGGGTTCGTGCTGGCCGTCGGGGGAGGGAGCGTTCTCGACGCTTCCAAGGCGATCGCGCTGGGAGTGCCTTACGAAGGCGACGTATGGGACTTCTATGAGCACAAGGCGACGGCGAAGGACGCGTTGCCGCTCGGCACGGTGCTGACGCTTAGCGCGACGGGAAGCGAGATGAACAGCGCGTCCGTCATTACGAACTGGGAGCAGAACCGCAAGCTCGGGTACTTGTCCGTACATGCTTTTCCGAGGTTCTCGATCCTCGACCCAACCTTGACGTATACGGTTCCGAAGGATCAGACGGCCTATGGCGCGGTCGATATGATGACGCACGTGTTCGAGCAATATTTCAATCATACGCCGGATACGCCGCTGCAGGAGAGATTGTGCGAATCGATCTTGAAGACGATCGTGGAGAACGCGAAGCTGGCGCAGGAGAAGCCGGACGATTACGCGGCGAGAGCGAACCTGATGCTTTGCGGTACATACGCGCTTAACGGCGGGATGATCAGCGTGGGGATGGACCAGGATTGGGCGAGCCACGATATCGAGCACGAGCTGAGCGCCATTTACGATATCGCTCATGGAGCGGGACTGTCGATCGTATACCCGAACTGGATGAAGTACGTTTATCGCGAGCGGATCGAACGGTTCGTGCAGTTCGCGGTCCGAGTCTGGGATATCGATCCGTCCGGCAAGTCGGACGAGGATGTGGCGCTGGAAGGAATCCAAGCGACAAGGGATTTCTTCCGTTCGCTGGGCGCTCCTTCGACTCTGGCCGAGGTCGGCATCGGCGAGGACCGGATCGAAGAGATGGCGGCCAAGGCGGTCGGCTTCGGCCCGCTCGGCCACTTCAAGAAGCTTGAACAAGCGGATGTCGCGGCGATTTACCGGCTTAGCCTGTAAACGGAAAGCCGCATGCGTCCCCGTTCCCGCCTAGAAGAAATTCCAGACCAGAGGGGTCAGCAGCAGAAGCGAGGCGAGCTTCTCCTGGCAGAGCCACTTGCCGGGACGATGCAGGTAAAGGGCGGCCGACAGCACCATGCACGCGGTGAAAGAAGCCATATAGGGGATGAAGACAAAGGGAGACCGGATCGTGTGGTCATGTTGATCGCTGATCCACTCGAGGGCTGCCCACATCGCGAGAAATAGATAACCGGACAGAAGAAGCTGTCTTCGGGTCCGAATCGCCAACGGGAACTTCATCAGTCTCATCTCGCTACCGTCCTTATACGAATGGAATAGAGCCAGAGAGCCTCTCCTTGGGAGAGAGGAGCTCTGGCTGTTCTTTTTGCGCTTACGAGCGGTAAGCTTGCAAGCCGGCCTGGTTCAACAGGTTCCAGGGCTTGTTGTAATGGGGTTGGAAAAAGAAATCGACGAAGCCGAGCTCTTCCATCGTCATTCGATTCTGAATGCATATCGAGAGAGTGTTGATGTACTGCGTCAGGTCGGCCTTCGATAAGATTTGCGCGCCCAGAATCCGTTCGGTCCCCGCCTCGTACACGACCTTAAGCAGCGCTTTTTCGTAAGTCGGCATGAATTCGGGACGGTAATGGTCTTCGATTGTGACATTTTTCACATCGATGCACGCGTCTAGAGCGGCTTGTTCGGTCATTCCGGTCGAAGCGATGTGATGGTCGAAAATCTTGATGGCCGATGTGCCCTGCGTTCCCATGTACTTGACGGTCGGCTTCGCGAGGTTGCGGGCGACGAGCGTTCCCATCCGGACGGCGTTCGTTGCGAGAGGGATGTACGCATGCTTGCGGGTCGGGTTGTAACGGATGGCGCAGCTGTCTCCCGCCGCGAAGACATCGTCCCGGCTCGTGCGCATGTAGTCGTCCACGAGGATAGCTCCGTTCGGCAGCATGTCGACCTGACCCTTCAGCAGGTCGGTGTTCGGGCGGAAGCCGATGCAGAGGATGACCATGTCGGTCTCGTACGCGCCTTCGGTCGTGTGCACCTTGCTCACGCGTCCGTTCTCCCCGGTGAACCCGGTCACGCCTTGGTTCAGCTTCAGATCGATGCCCTTCTTCCGCATGTCATCCTCCACCCGATCGGTAAATTCGGCGTCGAGGTATTTGCAAAGAACGCGAGGAGTGGCATCGATCAGGGTGACCTGCTTGCCGAGCTGCTCGAACGCTTCGACGAGCTCGATGCCGATATAGCCGGCGCCGACGACCGCGATCCGCTTCGCGTCCTTCGCCTTCTCGATGATCGTTTGGGCGTGATGGTAGTTTTTGCAGAGGAGGACGTTCTGCAGGTCGATTCCTTCCAGACGCGGAATGATCGGCCACGAGCCTGTCGTCATGACCAGCTTGTCGTAGGCGTCCACGCTCTCTTCGCCGGTAACGAGATTCCGCACGCGGACGGTACGGGCTTCGGTATCGACGGCCAGCACGTCGTGCTTCATCTTCGTGATGACGCCCAGCTCCGTCAATTGCTCGGGGCTCGAGTAGAACAGCTCCTCGGCCTTCTTGACGACGCCGCCTACGTGCAGCGCGATCCCGCACGACAGGAAGGAGATGTTGTCATTCCGTTCGTAGACCGTAATCCGGGCTTCCGGGTAAAGCTTCGCCATCTGGGTGACGGCGGCGGTTCCTGCATGGGTACAACCGATAACGACGATTCTCATGGCGGGGTCCTCCTCTAAAGGTAAGTGTGATTTTTTTCACATACGTTTATATTGTGATTTATTTCACAACGTATCCGTTGGAATAATCATACTCGATCGACAACGGGATGGCAATAGTTTTATGTGATTATTTTCACAACTTTATTTGCGGATAAAAAAAGCCCTCCCTTCCGTCAGGAAGAGAGGGTTGCTTCGGCGGAGGTAGCCGCGGGAATTCGGCGGCCGAGCAGGTAGCTGGACAGCGCGATCACCAGGCCGACGGCGGCGAGGCCGGAAGCGAGCCAAGGCAGGTTGTGCAAGCCGGAATGCGAAATGACGAGGCCTCCGAGATAAGCGCCGCCCGCATTGCCGATGTTCAAGACCGAATGGGTCGAGGTCGATGACAGAAGCGGCGCCTCGTGAGCTTCGTTCATGATGCGCACGTTGATGCCCGGGAACGCGCCGAAGGCGCCGACGCCCCAGACGAAGATCGCGAGAACGGCGAGAACCGGCGATTCCAGCAGAACCGTCATCAGAGCCAGAATGACGGCAAGCAGTCCGAAGATGATCAAGACGGAGGGCATGAGCCGCCAGTCGGCCAGCTTGCCGCCCACGATGTTGCCGAGCGTGACTCCGATCCCGAACAGGACCAGAATGTAGGTGACGCTATGCTCGGCGAATCCCGTTACCGTCTCCAGAATCGGGGTAATATACGTGAAGAGAGCGAATAGGCTGGCGCAGCCGAACGCTCCCGTCGCCAGCATCAGAAGGACCTGCGGCTTCACGAGGCTGCGCAGCTCCTTGGACAGCTTCGGCGCCGATCCCTGCTCGTAGACCGGAATGAAGCGGACGATGCCGGCCAGCGAGATCAAGCCGAGCAACGTAATGGCGCCGAAGGAAGCCCGCCAGCCGAGCTGCTGGCCGATGAAGGTGCCGAACGGGACGCCGACGATGTTGGCGATCGTCAGCCCCGCGAGCACGAGGGAGACGGCGCCGGCGCGCCGCTCCGGCTTCACGAGGCGTGCGGCCATCAAGGAGCCGACGCCGAGGAACGTGCCGTGCGCGAACGCGGTCAGGATCCGCGCCGAGAGCAGGAGCAGGTAGCTCGGCGCGACCACGGAAAGGGCGTTGCCGAGAATGAAGATGAGCATGAGCAGGACGAGCAGCTTTTTCTGCGCGACCTTCAAGGTCAGAATCGTCAGAAGCGGCGCGCCGACCGCGACGCCGAGAGCGTAGCCGGTAATCAGCTGGCCGGCTCGCGGAATCGAGACGCCGAGATCCTCGGCGACGTTGGGCAGAAGCCCCATGATCAGGAACTCGGTCATGCCGATGGCGAAGGCGCCGAGGGTAAGGCAAAGTAAGGGGAAGGGAAACTTCTCCTTCCGGCTTGCCGTTTGGGAGGTCGGACTGGGGGTACTCATAGGTGTGGTTTCTTCCTCTTTCTATCCGTATTTTCCTATCCGTATATTCCGTCTCTTCGGACGGCTCTCTATTTGAATGTAACGAGTATACCATCCTAACGGACTTTCGTCAGGACCTCGCGGAAGATTGGCCGCCATGAATGGCCGCCGCCCGCAGTGGGAACCCTTAGGTCAGAATGGGGGAGTTTGGATGAACGCCTCGCATGAGGAACGAATAACGCTGCATGGCTTCAATAACCTAACGAAGACGCTCAGCTTCAATATGTACGATATTTGCTACACGAAGACGAAGGAAGAGCGGGAAGCCTACATCGCCTACATCGACGAGCAATACAATTCGGACCGGTTGACCAGCATTCTGAACACGGTGTCGGACATCATCGGCGCGCACGTGCTGAATACGGCGAAACAGGATTACGTTCCGCAAGGAGCCAGCGTGACCCTTCTCGTGTCGGAAGGACCGATCGTCGAGGTTCCGACGGAATCGTACGAGGAGTCGCCGGGACCGCTCCCGGAGAACGTCGTGCTGCAATTGGACAAAAGCCACATCACCGTGCACACGTACCCGGAGTCCCATCCGAACGAGGAGATCAGCACTTTTCGCGCGGACATCGACGTCTCCACCTGCGGCGAAATTTCCCCTCTCAAAGCGCTGAACTATCTGATTCATTCGTTCGACACCGACATCATGACGATCGATTACCGCGTTCGCGGCTTCACGAGGGCGCTTGACGGGCACAAGCTGTTTATCGACCACGACATCAACTCGATCCAGAATTATATCCCGGACGAGGTGGCCGAGCTGTATTCCATGATCGACGTCAACGTCTATCAGGAGCATATCTTCCACACGAAGTGCAAGCTGAAGCAGTTCGACTTGAACAACTACCTATTCGGCTATACGAAGGACAAGCTCTCCCCGGCGGACCAAGAGCAGATCGCGAGCAAGCTGAAGATGGAGATGGACGAAATTTTCTATGGGAAAAACATTCGCTGAAGCCGCATAACTTCCGTTTAGCCGCCGACCGAACCATTTCGGGCGGTTTTTTGTTCTATCCGCGCGATTTAATCATCAGATCGTTCATTGATAACGGCCCTTGCATGACTATAATGGGGCTTAGAACCGCATTCGGAAAAGGAGGAACGGAAGCCAAATGGGACAGACAAGCCTTATTCTTAGATTGGAAATGGATCATTCCCGCTGCAGCTTCGGCGAAGTCGCGACGGCGATTACCGAGGCGGGAGGGGACATCACCTCGATCGACGTCATCCGCCCGGGGAAGGAGTCGTCCATCCGCGACGTGACGGTGGACGCCGGAGATCATGGGGAGAAGCCGTTCCTCGAAGCCCTTAAGAACGTGAAGGGGCTCAAGATCGTCAACGTATCCGACCGGACGTTCCTGGCCCACCTGGGGGGCAAGATCTCCATTCAGCCGACGCTGCCGATCAAGAACCGGGACGATCTGTCGCGGGTCTATACGCCGGGAGTGGCGCGCGTGTGCGAAGCGATTCACGAGGACCCGAAGAAGGCGTTCTCGCTGACGGTGAAGCGGAACACGGTCGCCGTCATCTCGGACGGCACGGCCGTTCTCGGCCTTGGCGACATCGGACCGTATGCCGCGGCGCCGGTCATGGAAGGCAAGGCGATGCTGTTCAAGCAGCTCGCCGGCGTCGATGCGTTCCCGATCTGCCTGGACACGAAGGATACCGAAGAGATCATCCGCACGATCAAGGCGATCAGCCCGATCTTCGGCGGAATCAACCTGGAGGACATCAGCTCGCCGCGCTGCTTCGAGATCGAGCGCCGCTTGTCGGAGGAGCTGTCCATTCCGATTTTCCACGACGATCAGCACGGCACGGCCGTCGTCGTCATCGCCGGTCTGCTCAACGCGCTGAAGGTCGTCGGCAAACGGATCGATCAGGTGAAGGTCGTCGTCAACGGCATCGGCGCGGCAGGAGTATCGATCTGCAAAATGCTGCTCGACGCGGGAGTGACCCTCCTCGTTCCGGTGGACCGGGAGGGGGCCATCGTTCGCGGAGGCCGCTACGACCATCCGATGTGGAGCTGGCTCGCCGAGCAGCATCAAGTACAGCCCGAGCCGGGGACGCTTAAGGATGCGATCGAAGGGGCGGACGTGTTCATCGGCGTGTCGCGCGGCGGGCTGCTCGGAGCCGAGGACGTCCGGAAGATGGCGGAGCGCTCCATCGTGTTCGCCATGGCGAATCCGAATCCGGAGATCGCCCCGGAGGAGGCGCTTCCTCACGTCGCCGTGTTCGCCACGGGAAGAAGCGATTACCCGAACCAGATCAACAACGTTCTGGTGTTCCCGGGCTTGTTCCGCGGCGCGCTCGACTGCCGCGCGAAGCGGATCAGCGAGCCGATGAAGCTGGCGGCGGCCCGGGCGATCGCGTCCGTCGTCACGGAGAACGAGCTTAACGATCAGTACATCATCCCGAGCATCTTCAACGAGCACGTCGTGCCGAAGGTTCGCCATGCCGTCATCGAGACGGCGATTCTGACCGGCCTGGCCGGGCGCATTCCGCCGGATTTCCGTTAAGCCGCGGAAGGTGCTGCGGAAAGTGCTTGCAAGGTAAATCATTCCAGTTCGGTTGTCGAACCGTGTAACTTTGGTTAGAATGGAAGGGACGAAATAGTCCGGTTACGCGGAGATAGGATGAAATGATGAGCACCAAGCAAGCACAGAATCAAGCACTCGAACAAGATCAATCGTGGCCCTCGCTGGAAGGGACGCTTAGCCTGGCCGACGCGCTGGCGCCGCTGTCGAAGAGCGATCTGACCGCTATTCGCAGCTCGCTGAAGCTGGCCGGGCTTAGCTCGCTTAAGAAGGACGACTTGGCCGCCCGGCTAGCGGAGCTTCTGCCGCAGCAGCTGCCGGGCGTTCTGGTCAAGCTGGACGAAGAAAGGTTCCAGCTCGTCAAGAAGGCGGCGACCGACGGCTGGCTGCCCGAGCAAAGCGGCATCGGCTGCTATTACCTGCAGGAGAGAGGCTTCCTGTTCCCTCGCAGCGCGAAGGGCAAGAACCGCTGGGCGATGCCCGCCGAAGTCGCGGAAGCGTTCAAGAAGCTGGACCCATCCTTTTACCGGGAGGCTGCCCGCAACAATTCGAGAACGCTGCGTCTCGTACGCGGATTGCTGAATTACTACGGAGCGCTCGGCCCTGCCGATCTGCATGGCTTGCTGGCTCCGCACCTTAGCGCCGAGCTGAAGGCAGGCGAGCTGGATCGGCTGCTGACCGAGGCGAGCCAATATGACGCCGGGTTCCAGGCGGGAGCATACGGCTATGCGGACGACTCGGCCCTCGAGCCGGAGCAGCTCGTTCAGGAGCAGCTTCTGCGCCCGGATCTTCCCTTCCGTCCGTTCACGACGGAAGAGCTGCTTCAGGCCGGCGAATGGGATTACATCGAGCGCAACGCCAGCTTCAAGGCGTTCGTCCGGTTTCTGGAGACGAACTACTCGTTGTCCGAGGAGGACGCGGACGGCCTTATTCTCGAGTGTTCGATGAACATTCAAGCGGGAGCCAGCCCTTCGCAGCTGCTGGAGTTTTTCCAGGATCAGCTGGAGATGGAGGATGCGCTGCTTATTCAAGGGTTCATCGGGCATATCACCGAGCTGCACAACCATACGCGCTTCTGGGGGCTGAAGGGGCACACCCCGAACGAGCTCTCCGGAGAAGCGAGCGGCGAAGAGAACGTGAGAAAGACGGCCGCGGGCAATTTGATCGACCTGGCGACCGGACGGAAGGTCGGACGGAACGATCCTTGTCCGTGCGGAAGCGGCAAGAAGTATAAGAAGTGCCACGGAGGCTGATGCCCGATGTCGACAACGCTCCTCTTCCCGATCCTAGCGCTCGTTGCGTTCGCTCTTCTACTGCTGAGCTTGCAGTTCGGCCTAAGCAGGAGCGTGCTGCGGCGGGAATCCGAACGGAATAAGGAAGCTTTGACCCGCCTTAGCTCTTTGATTTTATCGACGGAATTCAAGGAGGCCGATTCCGGCTTCGTCCAAGGGCGGACGAAGGAAGCTCTGTCGGATCTGGAGAGAGCCGTTCTCTCCGCCCGAGAGAAATCGGAAGCCCTCCAGCGGAAGCTGGACGGAAGCCGGGTCCGATTCCTGTCGTTCGTTACGCCGTATTACCAAGCGAAGAAGCTTCAATACGAAGGGAACGAGATCGCCGGGCAGCTGGACCGCTTCAAGCGGCAGATGCTCGTGATGGAGAAGGCGTCCGACGAAGCGCGGCGTCTTCTCGATCAGGCGAAGAAGGATTCGGAAGCGGTGGCGAAGGCCGTCGAGGAGATCGCCAAGCGAACGAGCTACCCGCTGGACGACTTCCGGAAGGGCTTGCAGCGAATCGACAGCTCCATCCGGAAGGCGAGCGAGGCGGGAGCGTTCGACTCCGTCCGGGCGAAGGAGCAGGTTCAAGAGACGCAAACCCTGATTGCCGACATGCAGGTCAGGACGACCGACTTCCGGAAAAACGTCGAGCTGCTGGACGACATGAAGCACCGGATCGACCGGGAGGCCGCCTTGCTTAAAGCGAGGATCGAGAAGGACCTCTCTTTAAGCGAGAATCGCGGGCTTCTGGCCAACCTGAAGCAGGTCGAGCTGATGATCGCGGACCTGGAAGAGATGATGAGCCGCGGCGAGACCGTCAACCTGAGGGCGGCCGCGGTGGATATCGACCGTTTGCTCAAAGACACGACTTATATTATCGAGGGCGTACGCTACTAGCGACTGCGTTTCTGCGGGATCGCCAAGCACTTCCATTTCGCAAGTCGCCGCAATTATGCTATAGTACGTTCATACAACCGAAGAAGAAACTCCGGCATCGATGCAGCCATACGGCGCGGGCGGCCGGGAGAGGTTCGCGAACTCCCTCTATAAAAAACTATGCAAAAACGACAACCTGTTCCGAGGAGTCGTCGTTTTTGTGTTCGGCGCGAAGCGGCATGACGCTTCGCGCCGATTCTTTAGGGTCGGACTTCAAGAATCTCTCTCTTCTCCACATTTGAGCAAGAGAGGGAGATACAGCATGGAACAACAACGCAAAGCGGTCGTCGTCTTCAGCGGCGGCCAAGACAGCACGACCTGCCTGTTCTGGGCCAAGGAGCGCTTCGCGGAGGTCGAAGCCGTTACCTTCAATTACGGGCAGAGGCATAAGCTGGAGCTGGAAGTAGCGGCGGAGATCGCGAAGGAGCTCGGCGTGAAGCACCATGTGCTGGACATGGGGCTTCTTAATCAGCTCGCTCCGAACGCGCTTACCCGCGACGACATCGCCATCGAGCAGAAGGAAGGGGAGCTTCCCACGACCTTCGTCGACGGCCGCAATATGCTTTTCCTCACGTTCGCCGCAGTTCTTGCCAAGCAGATCGGAGCGACGAATATCGTTGCCGGCGTCTGCGAGACCGACTTCAGCGGTTATCCCGATTGCCGGGACGTGTTCGTCAAGTCGCTTAACGTAACGCTTAACCTCGCGATGGATTACCCTTTTGTCATCGATACCCCCCTGATGTGGTTGAACAAGGAGCAAACCTGGGAGCTGGCGGACTCGCTCGGCGCCTTCGATTTCGTGCGCCGGCGCACGCTGACCTGCTACAACGGCATCGTCGCCGACGGCTGCGGCGAATGTCCGGCCTGCAAGCTGCGCAAGAAAGGGCTGGACGATTACCTGGCCGCCTCCGGCAGAGAGGGGCGGGCCTGATGCTGCACCAGACGTATCCCCAGGTCTCTCACCCCTACCGCTACGAGCTGAATAAGGACTTTCATTTCGCGGCGGCCCATTACGTGCCGTCGGAGGAAGCCGGCAAGTGCCGGAGAATGCACGGGCACACGTATTTCGCGAACGTGACCGTCGCGGGCGACGAGCTGGACTCGAGCGGCTTCCTCGTCAACTTCTCGCTTATCAAGAAGCTGATTCACGACCGCTTCGACCATACGGTGCTGAACGAGGACGAGGAGAGCTTCGGCGACGAGCGGCCCGAGCGGTTTCCGACGACGGAAGTCGTCGCCCGCACGATCTGCGAGCTGGTGCAGGAGCACCTGGACGGCACGTCGAACAAGCCGGTCTGCGTGCAGGTGTTCCTCCGCGAGACGCCGACCAGCTATTGCGTTTATCGCCCGCTGAGGAAGGGAGGCGGCGAGCGTGGCTGAGAGAGCGATTCCGGTTCTCGAGATTTTCGGCCCTACCGTTCAAGGAGAGGGAATGGTCATCGGCCGCAAAACGATGTTCGTAAGGACGGCCGGCTGCGACTACCGCTGCTCCTGGTGCGATTCGGCCTTCACCTGGGACGGCAGCGCGAAGGACGACGTTCGGCTGCTCGCCGCTAGCGACATCGTGAAGGAGCTGAAGGCGATCGGAGGTGATTCCTTCGCCCACGTGACGCTATCCGGGGGCAACCCGGCGCTGCTGCCTCAGCTCGGAGAGCTGATCGACCGGCTGCACGCGGAAGGCGTGGAGGTCGCCCTGGAAACCCAGGGCAGCCGCTGGCAGCCGTGGTTCGAGAGGATCGACGAGCTGACGCTGTCGCCGAAGCCGCCGAGCTCGGGAATGGAGACCGATTGGGAGGCGCTCGATGGGATCGTCGGCCGGTTGAAGGAAGCCGATCGCCGCTTCAGCCTCAAGGTTGTCGCGTTCGACGATCTCGATCTCGAATACGCGGCGCGCGTCCACGCCCGATATCCGGGCGTCGCCTTCTACGCGCAGGCCGGCAACGGGAACTTGGGCGAGACGGATTCGGCGCGGCTGCTGCCCTACTTGCTCGAGAGATACGAATGGCTGATCGACAAGGTCATGAAGCGCGCCGACCTGAATCGGGTGCACGTGCTGCCGCAGCTCCATACCTGGGTATGGGGCAACAAAAAAGGGGTTTAACCCTAGAGACCGGAGAGGATGGATGAACATGAAAGACAACCGCGCGGGAAGAAACCAAGAGGAGCTGAGCGGCGTGACGCTTCTCGGCAACCAGGGGACGGAGTACCGGTTCCAATACGCGCCCGACATTCTGGAGACGTTCGAGAACAAGCATCCGGGAAGGGACTACTTCGTGAAGTTCAACTGTCCGGAATTCACGAGCCTGTGCCCGATGACCGGGCAGCCGGACTTCGCGACGATCTATATTTCTTACATTCCGGACGTTCGGATGGTAGAGAGCAAGTCGCTTAAGCTGTACTTGTTCAGCTTCCGCAACCACGGGGATTTTCACGAGGACTGCATGAATATCATCATGAACGACCTGATCGCCCTCATGCAGCCGCGCTACATCGAGGTGTGGGGCAAGTTCACGCCGCGCGGGGGCATCTCCATCGACCCTTACTGCAACTGGGGGCAGCCGGGCACGAAATACGAGAGGATGGCGGAGCACCGCCTGCTGAACCACGACCTGTACCCGGAGAAGGTCGACAACCGGTAGGCTGGCGAACTTCCGGCTGGCGTCTCAAACGTGAGCAAAAAGAGCCGACGCCATCGGCTTAGGGGCTCTAACGGAACTGAGAGCCGCTATTTGAGCTAAAAAGGGCCATTCTCCGTTCTAACGGAAGTCGGAGACCTTATTTTAGTCCAATCCTTCTCTTTTCCGCCGTTATCCTCTTATTAGCGTCTCTCATTTCCGTTACAATTCTATTTAAGGTTCGTTAACCGAGATAGCGTCTCTCAGTTCCGTTACAGGTTGAATCTGTATAGATGGTAGAACGAGGCGGCGCCGTTAAGGCGCCTCTTCCCTTAAGCCGTCCAACCGCTTCAGGAATTCCAAGCTTTGTTCCATGCAGTAACGGTGAGCGGACGAATCGAAAGCCGGACAGAACGGATTCATGAACCCGTGCTCGGCGTTCAAGATCTCGACGGCCGCGTTCCGTTTCTTTTTCAATCGTCCTGCCAGCTCCGCTACGTCGAAGCTCTCCTTGGACGCGAAGAAGAGCAAAGCCGGACATGACGGCTCGATCTCCGGATAGCTCCGAATGCGAGACCCGTAATAACCCAACACCCCGTCGACCTCGAATTCGCTGCATCTCCACGCCAATGTCGCCCCGATGCTGAACCCGGCAACGTAGACCCGGCGATCCTTCGCTTTATTTTCCGCAATAATCGGCCTAATCGCCTCAAGAGCTCCGTCGAACCCGATCTCCCGCATGAAATAAGCATAAGCCTCTTCGGCCTGCCCGTAAGCAAAGCTTTCGCGTCCCAGCAAGTTCGGAATAAGCGTGTCGAAGCCTTCCTTCTCGAGCGTCTCGTTAAAAGCCGCGATATGATCGTTGACGCCATAAATCTCGTGCAAGGTAATGACCAGGGATCTCTCCCGCCGCGTACCGCTCATCGTCTCGCCTCCAGCGTAAATTCGTCCAGGAGCATGCCGTCGACGTCATAGGCCTGATAAGTCAGCGTCCGCTCGTTCACCCGGATGCCCGCGAACGTCTGCTTGTCGTTCTGGAAGTGGACCTGGTGGTAGAACTGGTCTTTTTTCTTCTCGTTGAACTTCGCGCCGGACGCGTTCGTCACGACGTAAACCGTCCCTTCTCCGGGCGAAACGACCTTGCCGTCCTTGATCGGGTAAGAGCGGGAGTATTCGTGGTTATGGCCCTGCAGCACGAGATCGACCCCGTATTCGTCGAAAAGCGGGACCCACCGCTCGAGAACCGATTCGTCCTGGTTGCCTGCGTAAGGTCCGCGGTGTAGCGCGACGATGATCCACTTTTGCTTCGTCGACGCCAGCTCCTTCTCGAGCCACGCCGCCTGGTCCTTCAGCTTCGATTCGGTATTGAGCACGACGAAACGGGCGAGGCCGTAATCGAACGCATAGGTGGTTCCCTCGATAGAGCTTGGGGAACCGTTGTTCGGGACGTTGAAGTGGGAGACGAAGCGCTCCGCTTTCTTGTCCACTTCGTCGTGGTTGCCCGTGACGGGCATCAGCGGGTAAGCGGCGACCCACTTGCGGGCTTCGCCGAAGAAAGCCTCCCAGCCGGATTCGTTCTCCGGATCCTCGGTCAGGTCGCCGTTATGCACGAGGAAGGAGGCGTCCGGGAACGTCTCGAACGCCTTGTCGAGCGTCCGGCCCCATAGCCGGAAGTCGGCGTAGGCGAGTCCTTGGGAATCCGTCACGTTGAGAAAAGTGAAGTCGGCCGTTTCTTCCTTTTCCGTGGCGAAGTAGAAGACGTCGCTCCAGTGCTCCCGGTCTCCGTCGCCGACCCGGTACGCGTAACGGGTTCCCGCGGCGAGCCCCGTCGCTTCCGCCTTGTGCGCGCCTTGGACCCCGGTATCTCCGGTGTCGACCGGACTTGTCGAGCCGGCGAATTCCAACATGTCCGCTCCTTCGAAGGACGGGGAGCCGCCGGCCTCGGCCGGTACGACCTGAAGCACGGTTCCCGCGTCCGGGGTTTCCGTTCTCCAGGCAAAAGCCCGGCTCGTATGCGGATCCGATTTGAACGTCGTGACGAGCGAGAGAGGAGTCCAAGCGGCGGGAGCTTCCGTTCTCGCGCTTCGCTGCTGATAGATCAGGATGCCGATTCCGATCGCGATCAAGAGAGAGATGATTAGCGCAATAAGCCCGTAGTTTCGCAATAGATTCATAAGCTTCCGGCCCTGCCTTTTCCAATGGATGATTTACTAAGCTTACCCATTCCGGCCCGATCAAGTCAAAACCGCGCGCGTGCCGGAGTGCGGCAGAGGAATGGGAGAACGATATCGGATCGATGGACCGTCCTGGGCTATTTGCATAAACATATAGTAATCAATGGAGAGGGAGAGATGTCATGAGTTGGTTTCGCAAGGGAAGGGTCGCGGGTTTGCTGCTGTCCATCGTGCTGGCGCTGATCGTCGCAGGCTGCGGGGGGAACAACGATAACGCGCCGGAGAGCTCGTCGCCGCCGGGTTCGCCGTCCCCGTCCGCCTCGGAGTCCCCGGCGTCGGAATCGCCGTCGCCGTCGGAGTCTCCGTCCGAGACGCCGAAGGAGCTTGTGAAGGTGAAGTTCTCCGAAGTGATCCGGTCGATTTTCTACGCTCCGCATTACATCGCGATGTCGAAGGGCTTCTTCGCGGAGGAAGGGCTGGAGATCGACATGAACACCGCGCAGGGCTCCGATAAGGGAGCGGCGGCGCTCATCGCCGGAACGGCGGACATCTCGCTCGTCGGTCCGGAGACGACCATCTACATCTATAACCAGAAGGGCGAGAAGACGCTGAAGCTCTTCTATCAGTTGACGATGAAGGACGGCTCCTTCCTGCTGTCCCGCGACAAGCTGGATTCCTTCGACTGGAGCGGGCTGTCCGGCAAGAAGGTCATCGGCTGGAGACCGGGCAGCGCGCCGCAGATGGTTCTGAATTCGACCCTGCTTAAGGAGAAGATCGAAGGAGCCGACGTCGTGACGAACATCGCTTCGACCGCGATGGCCGGAGCGTTCGCGAGCGGCCAAGGGGACTATATCCAGCTGTTCGAGCCGGTCGCCTCGACGCTCATCAAGGAAGGCAAGGCTTATTACGCCGCCTCCCTCGGGGAAGCGTACGGAGAGTTCCCGGAGACGTCGTACGTGGCGACCTCGGATTATATCGCGAACCATCCGGAGATTATCCAGAAGGTCGTGAACGCCGTCGCGAAAGCCACGGCGTGGTTGGAGACGGCTAGCGACGCCGAGATCGCGGAGGCGCTGAAGCCGTTCTTCGAGGGGACGTCCGACGACATTATCGTCTCCTCCATCAAGCGCTACAAGGATCAGCAGACTTGGCCCGCGAAGCCGGAGATGACGCCGGAGCTGTTCGAGACGCTGCAGGGCGTGCTGATCGAGAACGGGGTGCTGAAGCCGGAAGAGAAGCTGGCGGATATGTCCGCGGTCGTCGATATGAGCTTCGTTCAGAAAATCAATTCATAAAGGTGGAATGAGCATGGGTGTGCCGCAGATCGAAATGAGGGATGTAGGTCTCAGCTATTTTTCGCCGAAGCACGAAACGGAAGCTCTGCGGGACATCCGGCTCGAGGTGAAGGCGGGGGAGTTCATCAGCATCGTGGGGCCGAGCGGCTGCGGCAAGAGCACGCTGCTCTCCCTCGTCTCGGGAATGCTGAAGCCGACCCGGGGCGAGGTGCTTCTCATGGGCGAGCGGGTGAACGGAGTGTCCCCGAGGGTCGGCTACATGCTGCAGCACGATCATCTCTTCGAGTGGAGGGACGTGCTCAGCAACCTGCTCGTCGGCGCGGAGGTTCGGCGCATCGACAAGAAGAAAGCGAAGGAGAAGGCGCTCTATCTTCTGGAGAGGTACGGGCTTGGGGGATTCGCGCATCACAGCCCTTCCCAGCTGTCCGGAGGAATGAGGCAGCGGGTGGCTCTCGTGCGAACCCTCGTGGCGGAGCCGGACATTCTGCTTCTGGATGAACCTTTCTCCGCTCTCGATTTCCAGACCCGGCTTACGCTGGCGGATGACGTCCATCATATCATTAAGGAGCAGGGCAAGACGGCGATCCTCGTCACCCACGACATCCCGGAAGCGATCACGATGGCGGACCGAGTGCTCGTCATGTCCAAGCGGCCGAGCACCTTCTCCGCCTCTTACGACATCGTCTTCGACGAAGGCCCGGATCTGACGCCCTGGCGGAAGAGGGAAGCGGGCCGCTTCCAGGAATACTTCAATGGCATATGGAAGGAGCTGGATGCCCATGTCGCTTCCGCCGGTTGACGAAACGAAGGAGCCGGCGGCGATCTCCGGGCTTCCGGAGGCTCCGTCCGCACGGCCGCAGTCGAACGAGGCTCCCAAATCGCCGGCTTATCGCCGGTATCTGAAGCGGCAGAGGAGAAGGACTCTCTTCATCCAATTGTCCCGGCTGCTGCTGCTGGCAGGGCTGCTGGCCCTGTGGGAGATAGCGGCTCGTCTACGCTGGGTGGACTCGATGCTGACCAGCAAGCCGTCCCAGATTTTCAGCTCCTTCCGCGAGCTGACGGTGGAGGGCGACCTGCTGAAACATACGTGGACGACCGGACTGGAGATGCTCGTCGGCATCGCCCTGTCGATGGCGGCGGGAACTCTCATCGCCATCCTGTTCTGGTGGTCCACCTACGCCTCCAAAATCCTGGAGCCCTACATCGTCGTTCTCAACGCGTTGCCGAAGGTAGCGCTGGGCCCGATTTTCTATATTTGGCTCGGCGATCGGTACTCCATCTACGGGATGGCGATCGCGATCTCCATCATCGTCACCATCATGATGATCGAGAGCGGCTTCAAGGAGCTGGCGAAGACGAAGCTGAAGCTGATGGAATCGTTCGGCGCCACTCGGCTTCAGATGCTGAAGATGGTCATGCTTCCCGCCAGCGTCCCGAATTTTATCGCGACGCTTAAGGTTAACGTGGGCTTGACGCTGGTCGGCGTTATCATGGGGGAATTTCTCTCCTCCAAGGCCGGTCTCGGCTACCTCATCATTTATGGGGGACAGGTGTTCCAGATGAATCTGGTCATGGTCAGCGTCTGCATGCTTGCCCTCATGTCGGTAGTGGCCTACGGAGTGGTCAATTGGATCGGCAATCTGCTGATGAAGAAGTATCATTACGAGGGATAGCATCCTATCGGATCAAAAGTCTCGGCAATAGTCCTCGATGCCTCGCCGGTCGGCGCGGGCGTCGGGGACTTTTATGTTCAATTATACAGCATGCCTTCCGCAAGCTTCCTAAGCTTGCCGAGGTCTAGGACGGTCAATCCCCCGCTTCTTCTCTCGACGATGCCGTCCTCCGCGAACTTGGCGAGAATCCGGTTCAGATGCCGGTAGCTCGTGCCGATCAGCTCGGCGATCTCCTGAAGCTTCGACGTCTGGATCTCGCGAACGTTCACCCCCGGATTCTCGCCCGTAGTTACCGATAGCAGGTAGCTGGCGATCCGGTTCTCGACGGGGTAGAGGACGTTGAGCCCGATCGCGTTGGAGTTGGTGTCGAGCTTATTGGCGATGTGTTTCATGACGAAGCGGAGCCAGGGGACGTCGTTGCTTGCATCCAGCCGGGCAAAGGCAACGGAGAGAAGCAGGCTGTCCTCCACGCACTCCACCGAGCAGCGAGGGGGTTGTCCGGTAGCCCATTCCGCATCCCCGATAAGCGCGAGAGGCTCATTGAAGCGCAGCAGAATGGTTTTGCCGTTGGGCAGAATGGAGAACACCTTCAGCTTCCCGTCCACAAGAAGGTACAACTGGTCGATCTCGCTGCCGGCCGAGCAGATCCGTTCCCCTTTCTCATAGGCGCATAAGCTCATGGCCCCGATAAGAGCTTCGCCGCATATGCCTCGCAAGCCGTGTTTTTCCACCCAATGTTCGATGCTCGTCCTGTCGGATATTTTTCTCACGGAGTCCGCCCCTTCGTTCTCCTTCTGCCGCTTCTTTGCGCTTCATTGTAGGGATAACCCCGCATGCGGAAAAGGACATCTGTCCCATTCATAGCGTATTTGCGCGAAAAAGAAAAGGGGTTGTAAGCAAATTCCAAAAGTGATATCATATTAATATCAAATAGATATGAGGTGGCCTATGACAACGAAAAGCGCCTGGAAAATGAACGGATTCGCTGCCTTGCTGCTGTCGCTTCTGTTCCTAGCCGGAGGAATTGCTTGCTTTATCGCATTGGATAAGCAAACCGAGCCGTCTCCATTACTCATTGCCGGCGGCATCGTGCTGCTCGTGCTCTTCTTCATCATGTCTACCGCGTTAACCATCGTTCAGCCGAACCAAGCGAAGGTTATTACGTTTTTCGGACGGTACAAAGGGACCGTGTCGGATAGCGGTCTGTGGATGGTTATCCCGTTCACCCATAAATCGAAGCTGTCGCTTAAGGTGCGCAACTTCAACTCCCAGACGCTTAAAGTGAACGACGCGGAGGGCAATCCGATCGAGATCGGCTGCGTCGTCGTGTATCGCGTCGTCGATACGGCCAAGGCCATGTTCGACGTCGACAACTACGAGAAGTTCGTCGAGATCCAGAGCGAGACCGCGATCCGCCATATCGCCGCGCATTACGCATACGATACGTTCAACGACGAGCACGGCCCTTCGCTTCGCGGCAACGCCGACGAGGTGGGAGCGGAGATGTCCTCGGAGCTGCAGAAGCGATTGAGCGTAGCCGGGGTCGAGGTTCTCGAGACGAGGCTCACCCACCTGGCGTACGCTCCGGAGATCGCGAACGCGATGCTGCAGCGCCAGCAAGCCCTGGCGATTATCTCGGCGCGGCAGCGCATCGTGGAAGGCGCCGTCTCCATCGTCGACTCCGCGCTTCGCCAGCTGGAGGATAACGGGGTCGAGCTGGATCCCGAGCGCCGCGCGACCATGATCAACAATCTTCTCGTCACGATCGTCTCCGACAAAGCAGCCACGCCGGTAATCAATACGGGTACGATGTACGGTTGAAGGTGAGATGTCATGGCCAAGGAGAGAAAAGCTTTTCCGCTGCGGCTGGATGCCGAATTGCACCAAGCCTTGGAGAGATGGGCGGCGGACGAATTCCGCAGCGTGAACGGCCATATCGAATATTTGCTCCGGGAGGCCGTGCGCCGCGCGGGAAGATTGCCGGGGCCTAAACCGAATCCGTCGCTCCCTGCCGAAGAGAGCGATAACTAGGCAGATCTTGGGGGATCCTATCCGGGTTCCCCGTTTCGTCATGGAATGGACAAGTGACCTCTGGGCGCATTCGGGCGTATAATGGTTATCATGGAGCCCAAACAGAGGGGAGAGGTACGCAATATGGCCAACACGTATGTTTACTCCAGGAAGGAAGAGGTCGCCAACGCGGTCACCCACGGACTCGGAGCCGCTCTCAGCATCGCGGGACTGACGCTGCTTATCGTTTTTGCCAGCCTCAAAGGCACCGCTTGGCACGTGACCAGCTTTACCGTATACGGAGTCACGATGCTCATGCTCTATGTCGCTTCCACGCTCGTTCATTCGTTTCGGGAAGGCAAGGTCAAGGACTTATTCGAGACCTTCGACCATTCCTGCATTTACTTGTTCATAGCCGGGACGTACACCCCGATCATGCTGACCGTCCTGAGAAGCCCGCTCGGCTGGACTCTCTTCGGAATCGTCTGGGGAATCGCCGTCGCCGGCATCGTTTTCAAAGCCTTCTTTACCAAACGCTTCCTGTACCTATCGACGCTCTTCTACGTGCTGATGGGCTGGATGGTCGTCTTCGCCTGGGGCCCGCTGCAGAACGCGATGAGCCCGACCGGATTGAACCTCCTTATCGCGGGAGGCGTGCTGTACACCCTCGGCACGATCTTCTACGTCTGGCGCGCCTTCCCTTACCACCACGCCGTCTGGCATCTCTTCGTTCTCGCCGGCTCGGTCGTCCATTTCTTCGCGATTCTCCTATATCTGCTCTAAAATGCGATCTGCGCTATGACGTGCGAAGTCGGGATCTCCCGGCTTCTTTTTTTGCTTTTTTTTCTTTTCTCCTGTCTCCTCCGCATCTCCAATGTTGCTCAGAACCCGCTATCCCCTTGCCTCAGAAGGGGAGGTCGCCCATCGCCGCCCAACCGTCGTTTCCCAACTCCGCAAAAAAACCACTATCCCACCCGATCAGAACAGGCTACCCTCTGACCACCCCCTGACCACCCCCTGACCACCCCCTGACCACCCCCTGACCACCCCCTGACCAACCTCTGACCACCCTCTGATTAACCCCCTGATCAACCCCTTCGATTGTGGAAATAAAGTGGTTATTTTAGTTGAAATAAGAACATATGTTTGGTAAAATGAGGTCAAAGGACGATGCGGGGAGGAACGACAGATGTCGGAGATGATGAGCTTTGAGGCTTTTTGCGAACGGTTTTCCAGTGTGGAGAATTGCGTGGAAGCGCTGTTTAGATCTCGTTGGCCGCAGGGCTTCAAGTGTCCGATCTGCCGGCATCCCCACTACTATTTAACTCGTACGCGCCGGCTTCCTTTATATGAATGCAAGTCCTGCCGCCACCAGACCTCATTGATCGCCGGGACCGTGATGGCCGGCAGCTCGACTTCTCTTCCGAAGTGGTTCAAAGCCATCTATCTCTTGTCTCAACCTGGCGGGATAACCTCGGTTCGCCTTGCCGAGTTGCTTGAGGTCACCTACAAAACGGCATGGCTCATGTCGCATAAAATCCGTGAAGCCATGCGCGAATCGGAACACTCCGTGAAACTGGAGGATAACGTACGAGTGGAAGCGTTCGGGTATGGGATAAGTCTGTATCCAGATGCGATTCAGCCCCTTCTAATGGGCGGTTCCTTCGATGAAGAAGGGAATTTGCAGCGAATTAAGCTTCAGCAGCCCGATCCCGACCATTTGCGGCTTCCCGAACGAACGATTGCGAAGGCGGGTTACGAAGCTTTTCAATTCGAAGGGGTCAAAAGTTCAAAAGTGACTAGAGTTCTTTTTTATGCTAAGGCTCATCCGGTGCTCGGTTCGTTTCGGCGTGAGATCCGCAATTGGCTGAAATATACTTTCTGCGGAATCGGGGCAAAGCACCTTCAGGCGTACTTGGACGAGTTTAGTTTTCGAGCCAACGAGGGATTTGTAGAGCATGGCGGATCCGTCTTTCCGCAGTTGCTCGCTTGGTGCGCCACGACCGCAAAAATTACATACAGCTATTTAACAAGGCCTAGGCGTACCCTTCCCGTGGCTTGGCATGCTTTCGAGTCTAAAGGGAAATGGAAATCGTATCACCTACGAAAATTGGGCGCGTAAAAGCACTTCTAGTTGGCCGGTTACTCTACAATGGCGGATCGAAGGCTGAGCTGACCACTAAACGAATGCTTGAAATAGGCGCTCTCACCTGTAGCTTATCTGGCAGCATTGCATGAAGGTCAGCTGTTGAAGCGATAACTGATAAGCCAACTGACCCACTGGCACCCTAACTGACTCACTAACTGATGACCCACCTGATACCCCTCCTTATTGCTGCAAACATTATTTAGATGTTCAGCTTCAACTTTCTGAAGCAAGGGGATAGTGGGTTCGGATGGAGTTTCGGAGATAAGGGGGGAGAAGGGGAGGCGGCGTCGACTTTGGCGAATCTGCCGAACCCGCGAATACCCCGAACCCATACTGCCTGATGATTTAGATGATCCCGACACTCCGACACTCCCGACAATCTCGAGAATCGACAACCTCGACAACCCTGCAACCCCGCAACCCCGCAAGCCGTCCGTCCACCCTTTGTCCTTTCTGAGTCGAAGGGATAGTGGGGCCTTAGTGCTCGATCCAACGAACGAGAACGAAGTGGAGCTTGGTCGTTAGGATCGGAATGAGCTCCGCGAGAGTGCCGACGAAGGGAGTCAATTGGTGAGTGCCTTTGGGGCCGACGATCTTGAGGGTGTATTCATGGCGGTCGAGTTGGGTGAAAATCGCGCGAGGCGCTTCTTTGCCGTCTTCGATGGAGTAGACGACCAACTGCTTGAGTTTGACTCGAACGAACAGGTGAGTGAATTGCATGGAGTGAAGGGTTCTTTGCAGAAAGGTGTGACCGAGGTAGAGCGAGAAATTCATTCGAACGTCCTCCTTGGCGGCAGGTTCGGTTCGATAGCTCCATTTGATGTGTGAGGCATTGTCCGTGCAAGCTTTTGGGCATCAAACTCCATTCTAAAATATCAAGAATCGACATCTTTTACAATAATATTACAGAAAACTAATCGAGTTCATGGCGGTTCGGCTGTCGTATCGGTAAGAGTTGTTGCTCCGGAGGTTATTTTCCCTTCGGGCGAGCGGGGATCCGGGGGACGAAGGGGAGAGTTAAGAGAACGATCGCGATCAAGACTCCGATAGCTAGAAGGCGATGGTCGAGCAGGATTTGCACGGCCAAGGTCAGGACGATGCCGCCGAGGTTGCCGAACATGAGCAGGACTCCTGCGACGGTACTGGCCTCCTTAGGAGGGGATAGTCTTGCGGCGGAGGTTAGAATGACCGGCAAATTGGCTAGCAGCAGGAAGCCCGTTAAAGAGAAGAGGGCATAGATTAGCCATAGGGAACCCCCGATCGCTAAGGCGGCCAGGGCAGCGGCGCTGGTTGCGAGCGAGGCGGCGAGCACGTATCGGGCTCTTGTTCCCCGGTCCGCCCAGTCGGGAACGATCGCGGCACCGACAATACCGGCCAAGGTCATGGCGCCAATGACGAGACCGACGTCCGTGGTAGCGATGCCGATCGCTTCGGAGAGCACCTCAAGCCAAGTGGTTAGGGTGACGAACAATCCGAATCCGGCGAACAAGAGAAGGCTATACAGCCGAACGAACGGGTAAGACCAGATGGTACGAAGCGAGGAGAAAAAGGGAGTTTCTTCGTTCGAAATCTCATAGAGCGGGGGCTTGCGAATGGCGATAAGAAACAGGATCGCGGAGACGATGGCGACAACGGCTTGGACCAGATGGACGGTAAAAAGCCCGCCCGCCTCCATCAAGAAGGGCGATGTCGCCGAGGAGACGAGGATTCCGATAAAGAGGCTGGCCGAGCCGATAGCGATAGCCGCGGGACGATCGGACGGCTTGGCGTACTTGGCGGCTAGCTTGTTGATCGCATTGAGAACGAGCGGCTGCGCGACGGAAACGAGCAGTTGGCCTAGAAGAGCGTATTCGTAGCCCGGAACGATGCGGACGAGCGCCCCGATTCCCGTTAAACCGGCTCCCCATGCCAGCGTGCGGTTGAACTTTTTGTCCGCCCAGTAGCCGAAGGGGATGGCAAGCAGGACGTAGAGCAGAGGGTAGACTTGGGCGAGCCAGCCGACCGCGTCGACGGAGACGCCCCATTCTGCAGCAGCATCCGTCGTTATGGGGGTGTAGGTCACCCAGAGCAATTGGGTGGCGCCGGCGAGCAGAGCATATGCCAGCAAGACGGACCAACGGGTACCGGAGGACATCGCAATCGCTCCTTGGGACAGGATGGTTGCTTATTCGGCTGAGGGAACGAATAGCTTCTTCAAGTGTTCGTTCAGAAAGAGGCCGGCGGGATCCATCCGGCTTCTCAGGTCCAGGAAGTCCGTCCAACGCGGATAGCGTTCGCGGAGCTGAGACTCCGAGAGCGTGTGCAGCTTGCCCCAATGCGGCCTTCCGCCATGCCTAAGGAAGATTTCTTCCATGGCGGCGAAGTATGGTTGGTATGGCATCCCTTTATACATATGTACGGCGATATAGGCGGAGTCCCTTCCGGTCGCGGGGCTTAGCCATAGGTCGTCTCCCTTGGCGTATCGGCATTCGATCGGAAAATGCACGGCGTATTTTCCTCGCTCCATGACCTCTCGCATCTCACGGACGACATTCGCCATGGCGCTGGCGGGCAGGTTGTATTCCATCTCGTTAAAGCGAACGAGCCGTTTGGTCGCGAAGATCCGGTGGCTGTACTCGACTTTGCGGAACACCGGGACGTTCGACGCGCTGATGCGGCTGACGGTTCTCGTCAGGCGGGGAAACCGCCGGCAGAGCCCGGACATGGCGCCGAAGACGCCGTTCTCGATGACCATCTCGCTGAGGTAATCCCGGACGGGGCGCGAGGTGATCTTATCCTCGGATTCGTCCATGAATTTGAGCTGGCAGGTCTCCGCGTAGGGGAACCAATAAAATTCGAAGTGACGATGGCCGTTCCGGTACTCGTCCAGTCTCTCCAAGCATTCGGCCAAAGGAATACGGCTGCTGCGATATTCGAGCTTGTAGGCGGGGCGCAGCCGAAGCTTCATTTGAACGATGATGCCGAGGACGCCAAGGGACACCGGGAACGCTCCGAACGTGTCGGGTGAGGACTCGGCATCCACCTCCCGAATGTCTCCGTTGCCGTCGACGATCGTCATTCCGATTACCTGCGTGGAGATATTGCCGAAGCCGGCGCCCGTTCCGTGCGTTCCCGTGCTGACCGCTCCCGCGATCGATTGAACGTCGATGTCGCCCAGGTTTTCTTGGGCAAGGCCCTCGCCATGAAGCAGCTCCCCGAGAAGCTTAAGCTTCGTTCCCGCCCAGACCGTGGCCGTACGGCTGTCAGCGTCCGCGGAGACGATTCCCTGCAGACGATCCAGGGAGATTAAAATATCGTTCGTTGCCGCTACCGGAGTGAAGGAATGACCGGAGCCGACGACGCGAAGGGAGCGTCCTTCCTTGCGGCAGGAACGAACGATGGAGGCGATCTCCTCCGCGCTAGTCGGGTATAGAACTTGCGTCGGATTCGCGACCGCGCTGCCGGACCAGTTGCTCCAGCGCTGCGTCTGAGTACTCATAGAAAACACTCCCCCATCCCGCGATAGGTTTTGTATTCGCCTACGATCGTACCGTTCGATACGGCGTACAAAAGGTCGAAGCGTTCGCACAATTCCCCGGCTTTCGCATGGCGGAAAAACACGGGATCGCCGATCGCGAGCGGCTCCGCGCCATCGTAACGAAGCGGGGTTTGCACTTCCCCGGCTCCTTCCCTCGGCATCAGCCGCATCCCGGCCGGCAGATAAGGCTTCGGCAGCTTCTCGTTGCCGGGCGCGCCGGAAGCGACATAGCCGCCGCCGAGGCAGGTGTACACGCCAGGCGCCGGCCTGCGGACGACGGCGACGGCGAAGCCGGCGGCGGGTTCGTAGCGGAACCCGCGGTAAGCGTCGAACAGCAGCGGCGAGTAAAAGCCGGAACCGGCGGTGATCTCGGTGACGCCGGGCTCCAGGCGCGAGCTGGCGAGGCTTCCGGTTCCGCCCGCGTTCACGATGCGCAGCGGAAGCCCGAGCGAGCGAATGCCCTCCAGCACTTCGGAGCGCCGCCTGGCGACCTCGACGATGGAGCGCTTCTTGAGCAGCCGGACGATGCGGTTCTGCAGCGCTTGGCCGGGAATATTGTCGCCGAGGCCCGCGATTTGGGCTTCGTAGCCCATGATGCCGTCGAGGCGAACCGACTTCGAGGCGGCGATGCGTTCGACGATCGGCCTCGCTTGCCGCCAGCCGCCGAGCGGCGAACGCCACACGCCGAAGCGAAGGCCCGGGTACGTGGAGGACATGTCGATGTCGAGACAGACGGGCATCCGGACTCCCGCGGCCTGAGCGATGCGTTCGATGTGCTCGACGTGCTCCATGGAGTCGACCATGAGCACGATGGAATGCCCTTCATGGACGAGCCTTGCGATGCCTTCGATCTCGTCCCGGTTCCAGATCGGATAGCCGAGCAGCAGGTCGTCGAAGCCTTGGCCCGCGAGCCAGACCGCCTCGCGGCCGGTGAAGCACATGATCCCTTGGAAGACGGAGCCGGCGCTTAGGATCCGGCGAAGCGCGTCGACGCAGCGGATGGACTTGCTGGCGATGCGGACTTTCTTGTCACCGGCCGCTTCCGCGATCGCCCGGGCATTCGCATCGAACAAATCCAGGTCCAAATAAGCATAGGGCGTCGGAAGGCCCTCGAACACGCGCTTATAGTAACTGTACTCCGGGACGCTCATCCTGCACCTCGCCGCTCTTATTTGTTTACACAATTCTCTATGGCCAGACGAATCCCTTTTTTCCTAGTAAATATGTTACTCGACTCTCCCTGAGGGTAGAATAATAGAGTAAGCAAAGGAGGGATTTACGTGCCGATCGAGATCGGACTCGCGGGATGGGGAGACCACGACAGCCTGTACGTTTCGGCTCCCAAGAGCAAGGACAAGCTTCCGACGTACGGCAAGCATTTTCCTCTCGTGGAGGTCGACAGCTCCTTCTATGCGATCCAGCCGCCGGAGCGAATGGCGAAGTGGGCGGACGAGACGCCGGCGTCCTTCGGGTTTATCGTCAAAGCCTATCAGGAGATGACCGGGCATCAGCGCGGCCAGCCTTACTATAAAGAAGCGGATACGATGTATGCGGCTTTTCGGGAGTCGCTCGCTCCATTGCTCGAGAGAGGGAAGCTGCGGGCGGCGCTGTTCCAGTATCCGCCGTGGTTCGGCTGCACCCGCGACGCCGTGAGCCTGCTGAGGGAAACCAAGCGGAGAATGGAAGGGATCCCCTGCGCCTTGGAGTTCCGGCATCAGAGCTGGTTCCACCCGTCCTATCGGGAGAAAACGCTGGGGTTCATGCGCGAGGAAGGTTGGATCCACAGCGTCTGCGACGAGCCGCAGGCGGGGGAGGGCTCTATCCCGACGATCTTAGCGGCGACCGACCCGAGCTACACGATCGTTCGGTTCCACGGGCGGAATAGCGCCGGGTGGAACAACGGAGGCGGCGCGGATTGGCGCGCGGTGCGCTACCTTTACCGATACAGCCCGGAGGAGCTGGCGGGCTGGAGGCTGCAGCTGGAGGAGCTGGAGCGCCAGAGCGGGACGATCGGGGTGATCTTCAACAACAACTCGGGAGGAGACGCCGCGGATAACGCCAAGCTGCTCATGGCCATGCTCGGCCAGCGAACGCCGGAGGGCAAGGATCCGCTGGAGCGGGAAGCGGAGAAACCGAAGGAGCCCGAGCCGGAGCAGTTGGATTTGTTCGATTCGCTGTGAGGGAGAGAGAGGATAACTCTTGGCGGATAAAGAGAGGCAGGCTATAATCAAGCTTATTCTCTCAAAACAATGGCAGCAGGAGTTATGGAGTCATGTCTATCGCAGTTCGGCTAAGAACCTTGAATGTGTTCTATTTCTCTCTTTTCGCTCTCTTTATCTCTTTCTTGCCCGTCTATGCCAGCAAAATCGGAATTTCCGGCACGAACATCGGCTTGATCCTAGGCTTGGGCAGCGCCGTCTGCATCGTCTCGCAGCCGGTGTGGGGAATCATCAGCGATAAGTTCCGCACGATCAAGAAAGTGCTTCTATTGCTCTTCCTGCTGTCCGCGCTTGTCGGAACGCTTCTGTTCCAGAGCGACGAGCTGTGGCTGTTCACGGCTCTCGTCGTTCTGATGAACGTCGTTTTCCTTCCGTCGGACGCGCTGATGGAGACGCTGAACTATCAAACCTCGCAGAGGGAAGGGATCAGCTTCGGCTCCATCCGCACGTTCGGCTCGATGGGCTTCTCGGTTACTTCGATCGTGGCAGGGTCTCTCCTTAAATGGTGGGGAATCGACAGCCTGGCGTGGATTTTCCTGACGGTCGCGGTGCTTACGTTCGCGTTAGGGCTCGGGGTCCGCGACGTGCCGGCGTCCTCGAAGCCGACCGCCTTCAAGCATCTGGCTTCCTTCGTCCTGCAGAAGCGCACGCTCGCATTCTTCCTGCTGGTGCTGATCGTGGCCATCCCGCACAAAATGAACGACATGTACATCGGCCTCTATATCGAGGAGCTCGGGGGCAACGTGCAATGGACCGGGTTCGCCTGGTTCACGATGACGATCACGGAGACGCTCCTGTTCGCGGTCAGCGCGAGGCTGATCAAGCCGGGCCGGGAAGGGCGCGTGATGGCGATCGCGGCGGGCCTGTACGTGGTGCGATTCCTGCTCAGCTCGATTGCGGACGGCGCGCTGATGCTCGTTCTGCTTCAAGTGCTTCAGGGCTTCACGTTCGTGCTATTCTACGTGGGCTCCATGCAATTCCTGTACTCGATCGTCCCCGAACAGTGGAAGTCGACGGGGCAGACGATGCTGACCCTGCTGTTCTTCGGGGTATCGGGTATCGTGGGCTCGACGGCGGGAGGCTGGCTGTTCGACGAATTCGGCGGAGCCGTTCTGTACCGAATCATGACCGGGCTCGCGCTGGCGGGCTTCCTGTTCAGCCTGTCGGTTATCCGGCGCAGAAAAGAAACCGAAACCGCGTAAAAAAAGCCCGGACGACATTCGCGTCGCCCGGGCTTTGCCGTCAGCTCGTCGCGGAGAAGGAGAATTGCTGGTTCGTGCCGCCGTTGTCGGTGTACTGGATAGAGTCCGCTCCGTTCGCGGCGGAGGACCCCGTAATGTCGAGAACCTTGCGGCTTTTGACGTTCATGATCTTGTAATAGCCGGAGCCGACGGGGATAAGGCGGAACTGCTGGTTAAGGCCGCCGTTGTCCGCGTACTGGATATTATTCGCCCCGTCCGCGGTAGAGCCGCCGCTGATGTCCATGATTTTGCCGCTGTTACGGTTCTTGATCTTGTAATACCCGCCTCCCGCGTCGACGAACTGCCAGTGCTGGCTGGTCCAGCCGCCGTCCGACCATTGCTCGATCTGGGCGCCGTCCGTCGTCGCCCCGCTCGTCACCCCGAGCAGCAGGCCGCTGTTGCGGTTGATGATTTTGTAGTAGGACGACGCGTTCACGGGCGGGCTGACCGCTCCGGAGATCGTTCCCGCCGCGGCGTCGATGGTCAAGGAATCGGCCCAGCTCATCGACAGAGAGGTGCTGGACGGGAACGTAAGCGGAAGCCAGACGTATTCCGAATCGTTCACCTTGCCGCCCCAGGCTCCGGCCCAGCGATCGCCCATATACAAATAAGATGTCGTTGAGGAGCCTTCGACCGGAAGGATATAAGCGGCCTGCGAGCTGTAGGCGTTGCCGTTGCCGAAGTTGGCCGGGCTGCTCCACGTGCCGCTAATGCTTGTCGCCGTCGCGTACTTCTGCTGGTTCGGCGACCAGCCCGTCGCGCCGGAGGTGACGAGGAAGTAGACGCTGCCGCGCTTGAACATGGCCGGAGCTTCGCGGTATTGGCCCGGCCAGAGCGTCTGCACGAGCGAGTCGACTCCGCGGAAGTCGGACGTCAGCCGATAAATGTTCAGGTCCGCGTTGACCGAGGTTGCCGAGATGAGGTAAGCCGTACCGTTATCGTTAAACACCGTCATGTCGCGGGAGTCGTAGCCGAGCGGACGGAAGCTGCCTTGGTACGTGTAGTTGCCGTCCACGGTGCTGGAGTAGGCGACGGCGGTGCGCGCCTGACCGTAGTCGACCCCGTTCTCCCAATGCATCCACATCACGTACTCGCTCGTCGAGCTGTTGTAGATGACCTTGGGACGTTCGATATTGGAGACGTTCAATTCCGCCGCGGAGCTGCTCGTCAGCACGTCGTTACGGAACTCCCAGTTCTTCAGGTCCGCGGACCGATAGCAGGAGACCGCTTTGAACGTGCCGTCCGGGTTGCGATTTTCTCCGAACCAATAGTAATAGCTTCCGACCTTGATCACGCCGCCGCCGTGCGCCTGGATGACGTTGCCGGAAGTATCCTTGAATTGAAAGCCGTTATTCGTGATCGTGACCGGCGCAGCCGATGCGAAGCCTCCGAAACCGACGAAAGTGGCCAGAACGACAATTAGCGCGATCGTGAGTTTGAAGCAGCGTTCCATTCCTTTTCCTCCTCTCAAAATGGACAAGCAGGATAAAGCCGAATGATACCGCTTACACAAGAGGCGTTGTCATTTCCCTCCTTTCCCTTCGCGGATGGAATGCGGGATGGCCGGCAGTCTGCAGCCTGCCTTACGATCAATATAACAGGAACATCGAGGAGGAAAAACTGAACAATCGCGCGAAATGGCGTGCGGAACTCGACCAGACTATGAACAATGGCGCGCTCTATGAACTAATAGGCGATGCCGCCGGTGGGAAAGGGCGAGCGGGAGGGTGAGCATGGGGAGAGCTGAGGGAGAGTTAAGGGAGAGTTAAGGGAGAACTGAGGGAGAGCATGGAGAGTCATAAGGGGATCTCTTTTGCTCATAAAATGGGATACCAAAGACCGAGTATCGTTAAGCGGCAGAGGAGGCAATCGGTTGAGATCGGTGCTGCGATTGGAGCTCGAGGAAGCGAAGATCATGCTGGAAGCCGCCAAGCGGGCGGCCCAGGAGTCGAACGTGCCGGAGACGATCTGCGTCGTCGACGACGGAGGGATTGTCATGGCGCTGGAGCGGATGGACGGCGCGCGCATTACGGGGCCGGAGCTGGCGATCGCAAAGGCGTTCACCGCGAGCGGACACAAACGCTCCACGCACCTGTTCAATCAGCCGGGAGGGCCGGCGACCGTGACCGGCGAGGCGTTCGGCATTCACGCCATGATGCCGGGCAAGTTCGCCATCTTCGTCGGCGGGTTCCCGGTGGTGGTGAACGGCGAAGTGATCGGAGGAATCGGCGTCAGCGGCGGCAGCGGAGAGCAGGACATCGCCGTCGGCGTCGCCGCGCTGCAGGCGCTGCAGGCCCATCTCGGAGCTGAATATGAAGTGCTGGCGCAGGCGGACATCAAGAGGTGAATCTTGTCTATCTCTGCGGCGCCGCTTGCTCGATCCCTTCGCTCCTCGGCAGCGGAATGCTGTCCTTGCGCCTGAACGCGCTGAGGAGAAGTCCGAGGGCGGCCATCTCGATAACCGTCTGCAAGCCGCTATAGCCGATGAACGGCATGGCCATGCTGACAAAGGGAAGCAGGCCGACGGACATGAGCAGGGTCCAGACGAGCTTAACGGCCAGAACGGAACTGAGCGCGATAACGAGCAGCCGGGCGAAGGGATCCTTCGACTGGTTGGCGATGCGAACGGAGCGGAAGACGAATGCGGCGACGAGCGCCGCGAGACCGATGCCGAAGGCCCATCCGAGCGAGCCCACGAGGTAGGCGACGACGTTCTCGCCGTACGGGTAAATCAGTCCTTCCAGTCTGCTGCCGAAGCCATGTCCCCAGAGCCCGGCGGACCGGATGAATTCCCGGGAAGGCAAGGGTTCGGCGGACTTGTCGCCGACCAGCAGGTGAAGGTAATTCAGCCATCTCTGGTACATGATCGAACCGCGCGCTCCATTCAACGTGAACCCTCTCGCTGCGAAGATCACAAAAGCAAGGGCGGAAAAAAAGAACGTGCAGTAAAAGAGAAGCCGCTTCCAGCCCTGCTTGCGAGTGAGCAAAAGAACGGAGGCGCCGACGAAATGAACGGCTAGCGAAACTAGCGAAGGCACCAACAGGTAGAGAAAGGCAGGCATCGCGTAGAACAGCCCCAATTCTTTGCCGTACTCCCGGAGCTTGCCGACCATGGATGCGGACGCCGGCTTCTCGGATGCAAGATAACCCGCATAAGCGATCAGAAACAAATAAGGAGCGATAGCCGATACGTCGAGGCCGATTCCTCCGATGATGATCCAACTGTACGCTCCGTTCATTTGTATGCCTATCGGCCCTATTCGAGCAAGGATAAACAATCCCGCCGCAACGGCATAGATAGGCCAACGGAGCGTCTTCAGCTTGCGGTAATCCGCGAAATAAAGAACAAGCAGTAACGCAGCGCCGATGGCAACGAATCGAAGCTTGTTCGACAGCAGCGGGAACCAGGAAACCGCATTGTCGGGATCGGCCAGCTCTTGCAAAGCATACATAGCCATAAGCCCGATGCCGATCAACAGGGCCGCGAGCGTCAGGAGACTCCAGTCGGTCTTCGGCTTATGAACCCGGTGAAGCCGCTTGCCTATCGTCTGCGGATTGCCCATTTGCGTTATAGCGTGTCCGATCGCTTCCTCTACCGCTTCGTCGTTAGGGCTGCTTTTTCCCAGGCTGTCATCGTCTTCTCCGGCTAATTCCAGTTTCTCATAGGCGAGCTCCTCCAGGTGCCCCGTCAGCTCGAGCCGAATCTCTTCATGCATTTCTTTGGCTCGAACCTGTTCGCATACTTCATCCAGGTAACGTTGGATCGCTTTATGTTCTCGGATGCGGGCGTCCGTCATGGGGTTCCCCCCTCGCCAAGAACTCGATTGACGGCTCCGCTGAAGAGACTCCACTCTCGCTTCTTGTTTTCCAGCTGCGAACGTCCCTTATCGGTGATCCGGTAATACTTGCGAGGCCGGGTGCCTTGCTCGTCCCAGTATGCTTCGACCATCTGATCCGACTCCAACGAGTGGAGAATGGGATAGAGGGTGCCCTCCTTCAAGACAAAAAGACCGCCCGACTTTGTTTCGAGTTCCTTGGTCAACTCGTAGCCGTACATCTCCTTGCGGTCCAGCAGGGTTAAAATCAGGATGACGGTGCTGCCTTTCATAAGTTCTTTGCTGATCTTCATGCGGTCCTCCTTAGCTGGGCTTATGCCTAGATACTCGATACATCGTAAATCTAGGTATAGAATAGCGGATGGAGGAAGGCTTGTCAAACAGTGGGAACGATCCTCGGCATCCGCTCTCCCTCCCTATCGGTATATGCCCAGTTTCACGGGGTTTGGTAGAAAGTTCCACCTGTCACGGAGGTGTGTTCTGTTTTGTTCTCCGGCGTACCATTATCCCCTTCGCTCCGGTATAGGAGCATGAGAGTGGCTCCTGATCCGAAGGGATAATGGTACGCCTGGCGCAAAAGGAGAACAAGCTCCTGCGCGCCACTCCCCCGTAATAGACCTCGTCTCCGAGGAAGCAAATGCCGGAAGCATCGGGCAACCGCGGCGTACCCGTGTTAGAATAAGGGGCGAGCCGGGCGACATTCTCGCCTATCGCTCAAGTTAAGCTTGCGGAGGGACACCAGATGACTGATACCGGATTATTGCGCTATGTGAACCCGCTGCAGGGAACCGAGTCCGTTTATCCTTTTTCCAATGGGAATACGCTCCCGCTCGCGGCCCTCCCGAACGGCATGGCCGCATGGAGTCCCCAGACGAACGAAGCGGGAGGGGGATGGTTCTACCATCCGTCGCACCGCCATCTTCAGGGATTCCGGCTGACCCATCAGCCGAGTCCGTGGATCGGGGATTACGGCAGCTTCACGCTGATGCCGCAGACGGGACCGCTCCGAACTTCGCCGGACATGCGGTCGGCCTCCTTCCGGCCGGAAGAGCTGACCGTCGCGCCGGACTATATTCGTGCCTATCTTCGTCGTTACCAGGCGACGATGGAGCTGACTCCATCGAAGAGCGGGGCCAGGATTCGGCTTTGCTTCGAAGGCGATGCTTCCGAGACGAGGCTCCTGCTGGCGCCCGAGAAGGGAGACTCGTCCGTCCGGATCGACGCGGCCGCCCGCCGGGTAAGCGGCTGCGTGAAGGGCCATAACGGAGAGCTGCCGGACAACTTTGCTTTGCATTTCGTCATAGAGTTCGATTGCGAATTGCTGCCGGAGAGCAGCGGCGTCTTCGACGGGAAGCACGCAACCGCTCCGGAGCTCGAAGGGAGCGGCGAGAAAGTCGGCGCGTTCGTCGGGATCCGTCCTTCCCGGGACGGAATCGTCAATATCGCGGTCGGCACCTCGTTCATCGGCTTGGAGCAAGCGGAGCGGAACCTTAGGAACGAGCTTGCGGGCAAGAGCTTCGATCAAGCCCGGGAGGAGGCCGGACAAGCCTGGGAGAAGCGGCTGTCGGTCGTTCGGATCGAGGACGAGGGGCAGGACTCAGAGGAGAAAAAACGGATTTTCTACTCCAGCCTATACCGGGTAAACCTGTTCCCCCGCGCGATCCACGAGAACGATCCGGAGAAGGGGCAGGTTCACTACAGCCCGTTCGACGGGAGCATAAGGAAGGGACCGATGTACGTCGATTTCGGCTTCTGGGATCTTTATCGCACGAGCCTTCCTCTGTACAGCCTCTTGTACCCTACCCTGTTGGCCGAAATGGCCGAGGGGTGGGTCAACGTCTTCAAGGAGAGCGGCTGGATGCCGAAATGGCCGTCTCCCGGCGAACGGAGCGCGATGCCCGGAACGCTGGTCGACGCCGCTTTCGCGGACGTGTTCGCGAAGGGATTGAACGGCTTCGATCGACAGTCGGCCTACGAAGGGCTCAAAAAGCACGCGACCCTGGACTCGGGAGAAGAGAAGCTGGGCCGCAGGGGTCTTGCGGATTACGCAAGGCTCGGTTACCTGCCGTCCGACCGGTTCCACGAGAGCGTCAGCAACGCGCTCGATTACCATTACGGCGATTTCAGCCTCTCCGTCATCGCGAAGGAGCTGGGCATGGAAGAGGAGGCCGGAATGTTCCGGGAGCGCGCGGGCAACTACCGCCTGCTATTCGATCCGGAGGTCGGCTTCATGCGGGCGCGGCGCGAGGACGGAAGCTGGCAGGAACCATTCGATCCCTTGGCATGGGGAGGAGCGTACTGCGAAGGAGGGCCATGGCAATGCAGCTGGGCGGTGCCCCACGATATCGCGGGCTTGGCGGAGCTGATCGGCGGGCGGGAAGCGCTGAAGGCCAAGCTCGACGAGCTGATGACGATGAAGCCTCTTTTTGCGATAGGCGGCTATGGGATGGAGATACACGAAATGTCGGAGATGGCGGCCGTCGACTTCGGGCAGTTCGCCCTCAGCAACCAGCCCAGCATGCATATCCCTTATATGTACGCGGCGATCGGGGCTCCTTCCGGCACGCAGCATTGGGCAAGACGGGCGATGGAGGAGCTGTTCGGCTCCGGCTCGGACGGCTTCCCGGGCGACGAGGACAACGGAAGCATGGGCGCTTGGTTCGTATGGAACGCGATCGGGCTCTATCCGCTTTGTCCGGGAACGGGAGAGTACGTGTTCGGAAGTCCGTTGTTCGGAAGGCTGACGATAACATTGGAAAATGGGGCGGAGATGGCGATCGAGGCGGAAGGCAACGGCCCGGATAAGCCTTACTGGAGTGCGCTGGAGGTGAACGGCGAGGCTTGGGATCGCTTGTACGTTCTCCATGAGGATTTGCTCGGGGGAGCGACGCTTCGGTTTCGAATGTCGGCCGCGCCTTCGGATCGTTGGTATCCGGACGAAGCCCTGCCGTACTCCATGAGCTTAAGACGCCCGTAACGTAAAAACAGCGCCATCGCTCCCGTCCTTCCGGCGGCAATGCGATCGGCGCTGTTCGGCTTTGCGATTCGGTTGAACTTGCGTGCGGGGCTTGCGCTGCCATTGGTTGCGCAATTGCTCGGGGTTCAGCGCTCCGTCGCGCTCCAGCTTGAGTCTCTTCTTTTTCGACTGGCTCTTACTCATGGATAGAACACTCTCCTTAACTTTCCTGATTGGGATTCCTCTCTCAGTATAAGGCACATTCGGCGAATGAGCTACGGGTAGCGGCCAGCTAATAATCGCGTTATGATGAAGAAAGCGATGAAAGTGGATATGCAGGATAAGGAGACTAGGATAGATGCCCCATTTATGGATCAGAGGAATCGGACCGGAGCAAGTGAAGGCCGTTAGCCGGGAGCTCGTGGCGGAGCTGGCTGCGATCTGCGAATGTCCGCCCGACAATATAATGCTGGAATGCCTGATGACGACGGCGGTGTTCGACGGCGAAATCGTCCCTTCGTATCCTTTTGTCGAGGTGACTTGGTTCGACCGCGGCTTGGAAGCCCAGGATCGCTTCGCCCTCGCGGTGGATCGGTATCTTCGGGTCGGCTGCGGACTGGCGGAGCTCGAGGTTGCCTTCCGCACTTACGAGAAGAGGAACTACTATGCCAATGGCGAGAGCTTTTCTCCTTCCGGGACTGACCGCCTTCCGGAACCCTACGAGGAAGAGCTAACGAAGCTTCGTTCGGCGAACCGGAAGCTGACGGAGGATTTGAGCAAAGCCCGCAGAGCTCTCCAGTCCTCTTCGGGCGGCATGTCGACTAAGCTTCGCGAGGCTTTGAGGGAGTAGGCGGGCAGGTGGGAGGGGGGCGGGTGTCCTGTTTCGAAATGAGGTCAGGCGTACCATTATCCCATTGGCTCTGGTAAAGGAAAGTAGACATTGTCCCTGAACCGAGGGGATAATGGTACGCCTAGCGATGTTCGCCAACGAACGTGACCCAGAACCCACTCTCCCCTTTGTTCAGAAACCGGTCCCCCTCCTTTCCCCTCCCACCGGATTCAACGGGATAATGGTACGCCTCAGGCAAAATCCGAACAACCCCCTTCCTTACGGAAGGGGATAATGGTACGCCGGAGCCAAATTTGAAGAACAACATTCACCCATATGGCTAATATTACCAATAAACACAAGGAGAGGATTCCCTTGTTAAAAATAGAGCAAACAATCCGAAGGATCCTCCCGTTGGACGAAGAGGCGATGAGGGAAGCGGCCCGGAGGCTGGACCGACTGACGAAGCCGCCGGGAAGCCTGGGAAGGCTGGAGGAACTGGCCGTCCAACTGGCGGGGATAACCGGGGACGCGGACTTGAAGCCGATGGCGAAGGCGATCGTCGTCATGGCGGCCGACCACGGAGTGTGCGAGGAGGGAGTGAGCGCCTTCCCGCAGGAAGTGACCAGGCAGATGGTTCATAACTTCCTCGCCGGAGGGGCGGCCATCAACGTTCTCGCGAGACAGACGGGCGCGGAGGTGGTCTGCGTCGACATCGGGGTCAAAGGCGAGCTGGAGGACGATCGGCTGATCTCCCGCAAAGTGCGGCAAGGGACCGCGAACATGGCGAGGGAAGCGGCGATGTCGAGAGAGGAAGCGGAGAGAGCGATCGAGATCGGCATCGAGCTGGCGGAGATATTGGCGGGAAAAGGCATTCGGCTGTTCGCGACCGGCGAGATGGGGATCGGCAATACGACGCCGAGCGCGGCGGTGCTGTCCGTCCTGTCCGATGTCGACGCGGAGGACGCGGTCGGACGGGGAACGGGCATCGACGATGCCGGGATGAAGCGCAAGCAGGCGACGATTCGCAAGGCGATCGCTCTCAACGTGCCGGACGCAAGCGACGCGATTGACGTTTTGGCGAAAGTCGGGGGACTTGAGCTGGCGGGTTTGGCTGGGCTTGTCCTCGGAGCCGCGGCGAACCGCCGTCCAGTCGTCATCGACGGATTTATCTCGACGGTCGCGGCGCTCGCCGCCTGCCGAATCGCTCCGGCGGCGAAGGAGTACCTGATCCCGTCCCATCTCTCCGAAGAGAAAGGACATCGGGTTGCGCTGAAGGAACTGGGGCTCGAACCTATGCTTAGTCTGAAAATGAGGCTAGGCGAAGGGAGCGGCGCCGTGCTGGCTTTTCCGCTTATCGACGCTGCGGGCAACGTTCTGCGCGAGATGGCCACATTCGACAGCGCGGGAGTATCGCGGGGATAGGCGAGCGGCGGGGACAGGATCGGCAAGAAGAGATTGCATGCGCGGAAAAGGAGAATCAGCCGGAATGGTCGTACTAGTGACCGGAGGAGCCAGAAGCGGCAAAAGCTCCTTCGCCGAGAAATACGCCGCGAAAAGGGCGGACAGCGGAATATACATAGCGACGGCGCAAGCTTTGGATGAAGGCATGGAGCGGCGCATCGACAAGCATCGCAATCTAAGGGATGGCTCCGGTTTCCGATGGGAGACGGTGGAGGAGCCTATGGAGCTCCCTGGCCGACTGAATAGGTTAGCCGATGAGGCTACGGGCGAACCAGCTCCGCTCGTGCTGGTCGACTGCCTGACCTTGTGGCTGACGAACGTTCTGCTGGAGGAAGAGAACGAGGAAGGCGAGAGGGCGGAGGAGCGGGCGTTGAAGCGGATAGAAGGACTCGCGGACGCTCTGAGCCGCTACCCCGGCCAAGCTATTCTTGTTACGAACGAGGTTGGCGACGGCATCGTGCCGGAGTATCCGCTCGGCCGATTATTTCGCGATTTGGCCGGAATCCTCAACCAACGGATCGCGGCCATCAGCGAGGAAGTGTTCCTGGTGACGGCGGGCATTCCCCTCGAGTTGAAAAGCCTGGCGTATCGATGGACGGATTAAGCAACCGGATTACCCTTGGAAGAAAGGCTTGAGCGAGCAATGGCGGTTTCGATTCTGACACGCAATTTAAGGGCGTTCGGCGCGGCGCTTCAGTTTCTGACGAGGCTGCCCGTCCCGCGCGGAATGGCTCCGGCGTCCCATGAGGCGGAGGATTTTCGCCGGAGCACGGCGTACTATCCCGCGGCGGGCTTCGCGATCGGCCTCATCCTGGCAGCCGGCGGATGGCTGCTGTCCTATGCGCTGCCTGCATGGCCCGCGGCCGTCCTAACGGCCGCGCTCTGGGTCGGGCTGTCCGGCGCCCTGCACATGGACGGGCTAATGGACACGGCCGACGGCCTGCTGAGCCACCGGTCCCGCGAGCGGATGCTCGAGATCATGAAGGATAGCCGCGTCGGCGCGATGGGCGTCGTGGCGGGCTCCCTTGCCGTGCTGCTTCGGGCGGCGCTGCTCGCTTCCCTGCTGGAAGCGCCGGGCGAGCTCGCCGCGCTCGGCCTTCTGGTCATTCCGATCTGGAGCCGATCGTTCCTGGTGACAGCCATCGCGGGCTGGCCTTACGCCCGCGCGGAAGGGGCCGGCCTTGGCGGGCTGTTCCGCACCGTCAAGGCCGGGCAAGCGTGGGCGGCCGCGCTTCTCTCGGCCGCTCTCACGAGCGCCGCGCTCGCGGCCTTCGGCGCCTGGAGCCCCGCGGGCGCGGCGCTCGCCCTGCTTCTCGCGGCCGCCATCGCCTACGCGGTCGGCGCGGCGCTCGCCGCCGCCGCGACGCGCAAGCTCGGCGGCCTGACCGGCGACGTTTACGGCGCCCTCAACGAGCTGATCGAGCTGTCGCTTTTGATCGCGCTCCTTGTTTACGTGAAGCACGCGCTTTGACGAAATAACCCCTCTAAAACGCGTCTCCCAAAAAAAATTTCCTATCAAAACTCAACATAATGTTACGAATTGTCTCTATTACTCTCTCTAGCAAGCCTTCAAAGCCCTTTCGCTGAAGGGCTTTTTTTGTTGTTTGTCCTGATATTATCGCGAAATTGCTAGATATCGGCAATAGAGCCCAACTTTTTTGTCGGCGAAACATTGCGTAACGATTCTGCGTTTTATATGCAGCATTCACAACAGCGGGCTGCAAAGCCCGCGGACCAAGGAGGTCAGAGGTCAAGCTATGACGTCTAAGAGGGAAGTCCGGACGACGAGGGCCAGGTTGCCGATCGTTCGCAAGCTGTTGATCGCCTTTCTTCTCCTGTCGTTAGCGGTTCCGTCCCTCGCATCGGGAGCGGACCCGCTTACGACGGAGCAGAAGTTCGAAGTGCTGAAGTCCAAAGGAATATTCAACGGCCTTGGAGACGGGAGCGCGGGGCTGAGCCAGACGATGACCCGCGAGCAATTCGCCGCGGTGCTGTTCCGCCTCTGGGGGATGACGGACGCAAGTCCCGCCAAGCCTTCGTTCAACGACGTGTTGAAGACGAGATGGTCTTATCGCGAGGTGGAAGCCGTCAATAAGGCCGGACTCATGAACGGAACGGGGAATCGGCAATTCTCCCCGACCGCCAACGTAACGGTAGAGCAGCTCGCCGCCGTTCTGGTTCGGGCCTATGGCTTCAACGGAACCGGATCGTCCAAGGTCACGGGCAAGGCATCGCTCTGGGCGAGGGGAGCGATCAGCCTGGCGCTCGACCATCAGTTTATCTCCGCCCGGTCCGATTATACGGCCGCCGCGACCCGGGGATTGCTGGTGGAAGCCGCTTACGCGGCCTATCAGCAGATGAACGCCGAGAAGCTGCAGGTGAACACGGTTCAGCCGCTGGCGAACAGCCTGATTCAGGTGACCCTGAAGCAGGCGGTAAGCAAGGTCGACGCGTCCAGCTTCTCGCTCAAGGACGATCAGGGCACGGTCATCGCGATTCGGTCCGTCACCCTCTCTTCCGACGGCAAGGTCGTGACCGTTTCCACCGGACCGCAGCAGGGAGACGTGACCTACACGCTGACGATCGACGGAACGGGCTGGCGCTATTCCGCGCTCTGGGCAGGCAACGGCGGAGGCACGACCTATCCGCCGGGAGACACCTCTCCTCCGGTTATCACTAGCCTGGAGAACCTGGGAGACCGCACGATCCGGATTACGTTCTCCGAGCCGGTCAATAAACAGACGGCCGAGGATCCGGACCATTACGGCATTACGGAAGGCAGGCTGTCCCTTTACGACTTCAAAGCGTCCGACGACCGCCGGACCGTCACGATCACGACCGGCGCCCAACAGGACGGCTATAGGTACCGGCTCTCCGTCTCCGGCGTGCAGGATCTGTCGGGCAATGCGATGGCTGCTCGCAACGATTTGTATTTCTACGGGATCGATGACGACCGTTCGAGGCCGTCCGTCGTCTCCGTGACCGGACGGAACGATTCGACGATCCAGGTGGTCTTCAGCGAGAGAGTCGACGCGGACGACGCGAAGAACGTGAGGAACTACAGCGCAGACAACGGCCTGAGGATTACTCGCGCCACCCTGGCGAGCGACGGCAGGACCGTCACGCTGACCACGAGCGAGCAGCGCGACGGACAGGAATACAAGCTCACGATCAAGGGCATCGCCGATCTGTCCGGCAATGTCATGAACACGCAGAAGGATATCGTCTTCAGAGGCATAAACGATCACGAGAAGCCTTACGTCAAATCCGTCGGCGTGTTGGGCGATTCGACGGTCGAGGTCCGGTTCAGCGAGAAAATCAACGCCGATCAAGCAAGGAACGTCGGCAACTACGTCATCGACAACGGGCTTCGCGTGACGAACGCCATCCTGAGCGGCGACGGGGACACGGTTATCCTGACCACGACGCAGCAGACGGATGCGGTGCTGTACACCCTTACCGTTCAAGGGATCTCCGATTTGGCGGGAAATTGGATGGATAAAGCGACCAACCTGTACTTCGGAGGCCTTGTCGATCGCGATCCGCCGACCGTCGTCGGCATCCAGAACACGGCGCGGCAGGTCGTGCTGACCTTCGGCGAGAGATTGGATCAGGCTTCCGCTTCGTATGCGGGCAACTATCGGTTCGAAGGCAATCTCGGAGCCGTCAAGGGCGCGGCATACGACGATAGCAAAAGGACGGTGACGCTGACGACGGAGGCGCAGACCGCCGGAGGCGTTTACGCGGTCGTCGTCAATCAGGTGAAGGATTTAAGCGGCAATCCCATCGCCGCGGATACGCGCATTCAATTCGTCGGCAGCGACCGGGAGACGGCGGGCTCGATCGCCCTTCAGAAGCTGGAGGTCGTCAATCAGAACACCGTGCAGGCGACCTTCAGCCGGGCGCTGTACGACTCGAACGTCGCGACTCTCGACCTGACGATCCTGAAGGACAACAACCGCGACGTCGACGTGCGCGAGTGGAGCGAATACGTGACCCGGAAGCCCGGAACGGACAACGCGGTACTGATTCAGCTTAGGACCAAGCAGTCGGGCAATCCTTCCTTGTTCGTTCCCGGCCATGCGTACGTCGGGCAAATCACGGATCTGGACGGCTTGGCGACGGAAGGCGGAGCGAACCAGAAGGTGTTCCCGGGAACGGAGAAGAAGAACGAAGCTCCTTCCGTCGCGAGCATTGCCGCCATAAACAAAACCGCCGTAAAAGTAACGTTCAGCGAGCCCGTCCGAGGCGTCGATCCGTCCGGCTTCGTTCTCCTGCGCGAGGACGATTCGAGGATCGGCATCGCAGGAGACAGCGTGAACGATACGAATCGCGTCGTGACGGAGGCGACTCTCTACCTCAGCGAGGAGCTGCAGTCCGGCAAGACGTACCGCCTGCGCTTCCGCGACAGCATCAAGGACGGAGCGGGCTGGAACCCGATGCGGACGGAGGACGGCTCCAATCCTTATCAGGTCGCGTTCGCGGGAACCTCCGCGGAGAATGAAGCGCCGCGCGTGACGAAGCTCGTGTCCGCGGATCGCTACACGTTCGAGATCCAGCTGAGCGAGCCGGTTCGTCTCGACGACGCCAAGGGCTTCCGGCTGTTCGCCGTTTCGAACGGAGACGAGGTTCGAATCCAGCCGAACGACTATGCCGTTTACGCCTTGACGGGGGACCGCCGCGCCATCTCGGTGCACCTGAACGCGGACCGGCTCGATCCCCTGAAGCCGGGCTCGGGCTACAGGCTGGAGTACGACTCGACCGGGAAGATCCGAGACGATCAAGGGGCCTTTCTCAAGAGCTCCGACAACGGCGACGTTTACGTCTTCTCGGCCTCAGGCACCGAGAATGCCCGACCTTCGATCGCCAAGGTCGATGCGAGGGGAACGACGATCTCGATCGCGTTCAGCGAGCCGATTCAAGGCTATTCGAACCAACTGGATTTCTTCCGCATCGAGGTGAACGGCCAGGAGCTGAAGCCTTCGGAGGGCCGATTGGAAGGGCAGTCGATCGTGCTGAAGGTGCCGGCCATGCCCTCGGGCAAAATCGGCAAGATCGAGTACACCGACGCCGGAGCCTCCGCGATCAAGGATTACAACCGTCTGTCTCCGGATCGAAACGCGAAGTTCACGTTCGGAGTCCAGTGATTCGCTAGGCTCATCTAACTCTCTTAAGCTGCCTTTGTCGACAGCAGTCGAACTCTACGCGATGTTTTCGGGGAGGGCCCATGCGGCCCTCCTTTTTCTGCAACCGGCCGTTTTGCGCAAGGGGCTCTTATGCTTCATAATGGAGGCAGCCGTCCGATATGGCGGCGGGGAAAGGAGATCTCGTATTCATGCCTAGCATTCTCTTCCTATATCTTCTCATCGTCAACATTCTCTCCTTCGGAATCATGGGCCACGACAAGCAGCTTGCCAAAACCAAAAAAAGAAGAGTCCCCGAAGCGAGGCTCTTCTTCTATGCCGCGATAGGCGGCGCGCTTGGCGCTTGGCTTGGAATGCGCACCTACCGTCACAAGACGAAGCACGCTTCCTTCGTTTACGGCATTCCGGCTCTGTTCGTCGTGAACGCCGCGTGCGTCTATCTATTGCTTCAACTCTAAATCCCGGCTTGACGGCTTACTCATGCAGGTTGCTTACGCCGACGACGTCCGCCGCGCGAAACTCGGTACTCTCCGGCAGCCCGGCCTCGGCGCGGAGCGTGGCGACCGCATTCTGCATATCCGTCTCGTCCGCGACAATGTAGGGGTATACCCAAGCGGTCTCGACCGGGATGCTCTTCGTTTGATTAGGCTTCATCTCCGCGTAATTCACGATCCAGGACCGGAGCACGTCTTCCGGAACGTCCGTCCGGACGTTCGCTCCCAAGATATCCAGCACCTTGCCCCATTGCGTGATGCCTTGGAACGAGGAGAGCTCGTCGACCAATTGGGAGATCACCTGCTGCTGCCGGGCGTTGCGTTCGATGTCCGAAGACTCCTGGGTGCCTCCGTTGGACTTGCGGTAACGCACGAAGTCCAGCGCTTTCTGGCCGTCGACATGCTGGACGCCTTTCTTCAGATCGATGTCCGTGCCGTCCGCCGTGTCCCGGTATTTCATGTCCATATCGACATCGATCGTGATTCCGCCGACCGCGTCGACCGTTTTGCGAAGGGCGTCGAAATTCACGATGGCCATATAATCGATGGGAAAGTCGAACAGCTCGCTGTAAAACCGTTTCGTATTCGCGATCGCGGTGTCTTTGTCTTGCATGTAGTAATAAGCGTAATAATAGTTTGCTTTGTGAGAGGAGAGGTCCTTGGGCTTCAGCTGAAGGTCTCTCGGAAGGGAGAGCAGGCTGGCGGTTTGGGTGTCCTTGTTGAGGGTCGCCAGAATCAGAACGTCCGTGTTGAGCGTTCCTCCGCTGCCCGCGCGGCTGTCTACCCCGGCCAGCAGGAAGGTGATCGCGTGCTCTCTCCGGTCGTAGGCGGGTTCCGTCTCGAAGGCTTCTTCCGCCGGTTCCGTCGGCTGTCCTCCGGGGAGGGCGCTTGGCGAAGGCGGAGGAGACTCCGACATGAGGTGGATCGCGTTGGAAGCTTTATAGTAGATATAGCCGGCATAAGCCGCGACAGCCACGAACAGCAGGCAGAAGGCAGAGCAGCCGACCAGGATCGTCATGCGCCATTTCTTAGGGAGCTTTGCGAATCTTCTTTTCACGAATCCTACCTCCGGTTAGAAATCATTCCCACAGAATAGACGACGAAGGAAGAAATTAGTTGCGAAATCGGAGCGGTAGCGTCTTTGTTATGATAATATAGGTGCAGAATAACTAACAAAATAAGAATAGAGAGGATTGAAACCATGAGCGAGCTGAAGCAGCCATCCATCCGTCATATGGTTATTTTTAACCTGAAGCATGCGCCGGGCTCCGAGGAAGCCGAGAAGTTTCTGGCCGACGGCAAAGCGATCCTGACTTCCATTCCGACCGTGACGAACTTCGGCGTTTTCTCGCAGGTGAGCGCGAAGAACGACTACGATTACGGCTTCTCGATGGACTTCGCCAGCCAGGCCGACTACGACTTTTATAACGAGCATCCGTCGCATGTCGGTTTCGTCAAGGAGCGCTGGGAGCTTGAGGTCGAGAGCTTCCTCGAGATCGATTTTCAAATCAAGGAATAAGGAGGAGAGCTGCGGCATGAAGATTGATCTATCGGGAAAAGTAGCCCTGGTGACGGGCGCGACGGGAGAGCTCGGACGAGTGATCGCCCGTTCGCTTGCGGAATGCGGCGCGGATGTCGCCCTGCATTATCACAGTAACGAGTCGAAGGCGGCGGAGCTGAAGAGCGCGATCGAAGCCATGGGCAGACGGGCCGTCGCGGTTAAAGCGGACATCACCAAGCAAGGCTCCGTCGAGGAGATGAAGCAAGCGGTCGAGGCGGGCTTGGGCCAAGCGGATATCGTCGTCGCCAACGCCGTCGTGCAATACCAGTGGACCTCCGTGCTGGAGCAGCCGGCCGAGGACTACGCGAGCCAATTCGAATCGTGCGTGATGCAGAGCGTGTATCTGGCGAAGTCCTTTATCCCCGCGATGATCGAGAAGAAGGGCGGACGCTTCATCGGCATCAACACCGAGTGCTCGATGCAGAACTTCCCGACCCAATCGGCGTACGTGGCGGGCAAAAGAGGAATGGACGGCGTCTACCGGGTGCTGGCGAAGGAAGTCGGCGAGCATCAGATCACGGTGAACCAGGTCGCGCCGGGCTGGACGATCAGCGAGCGCGATCGCGCGAACGGCACGGAGCGCAGCGAAGGGTACGAGCAGAGCGTGCCGCTGAAGAGGCGCGGAACCGACCAGGAGATCGCGAACGCGGTCGTATTCCTCGCGTCGGATCTGGCGAGCTTCATCACGGGGGCGTACATTCCGGTGAGCGGCGGCAACGTCATGCCTTCGATCTGACGGAACCGCCAGCCCAGCCGAACGCATAACAGCGCTCCTCAACCGAGGAGCGCCGTTTGCGTTACTCTTCCGTATGCCTTTTTCCGCCGATCCATACCTGCTTCAGCTCCAGGTCGGCGTCCAGCAGGAGAACATCGGCCCGTTTGCCGGCTTGGAGAGAGCCGGTCTCCCGGTCGATGCCGATCTGGCGGGCGGGATTCCCGCTCGCCATCTTGCTGGCGTCGGAGACGGAGACGCCGACCGCGCGAACCATGTGCCGGAACGCGGAGATCATCGTCAGCGTGCTGCCGGCCAGGTTGCCCGACTCCTTCAGGCGGGCGACTCCGCACTTCATGACGACGGGCAAGCCGCCCAGGTCATAATTGTCGCCGTCCGGCATTCCCGCCGCGGCCATGGCGTCGGTGACCAGGATGACCTTGTCCGGCCCTTTGGCGCGGGCGATCAGCTTGATCGCTCCGGCATGCACGTGATGGCCGTCCGAGATCACCTCGGCCATGATGCGGTCGTCCGTCAGCACGGCGCCGACGGTGCCGGGCTCGCGATGGTGCAGCGGCTTCATCGCGTTGAACGTATGGACGGCATGACGAAGGCCCCGGTCCGCTGCGGCGATCACCTCGTCATAGCTAGCGTCCGTATGCCCGCACGAAGGCACGATGCCGTTCCGGGCGAGTTGTTCGATGTACTCGAGCGCGCCCTCCGACTCCGGCGCGAGCGTCTGGATCTTGATGAGCCCCGGGAACTCGCGCACCCATTCCGCCAGCCATTCCTTCTGCGGAGGCAGAATATAGTCCGGGTTCTGGGCTCCTTTCCACTTCGGGTTGATGAACGGACCTTCGAAGTGAACGCCGACGACCTGGGCATGCGGCATCGGCCGGCTGCGGTATTCGGCGACCCGGCGAAGCACCTCCGTCAGCTCGTCTCGCGAAGCGGTCAGGGATGTGGCCAGAATGCTCGTCGTCCCATGGTTCGCGTGGAAGCGGGTGATCTCATCCAAGCCTGCCTGATCCGCATCCATAAAGTCGTGCCCGGCGCCTCCGTGAACGTGCACGTCAACGAAGCCGGGAACCAGCCAGCCTCCCTGCGCGTCAATGCGCTCGAGGCTCTTCGTTCCCTCAGGCAGCCCATCCTCCATGCGGCCGATCCGTTCGATCCGGCCGCCTTGCATCAGGAGCCATCCATTCGTTATCACTTCTTCCGCGGTAACGATTGATGCATGGACAATCAGGGTCGTGCTCATCGCTGGATCCCCGCTCATGCCATCAATCTCCCGGCTTCTTGGTCGAGAAGCACGACCAAGTGCGGATGCGTCTGAAGCAGCGAAGCCGGAACGTCAGTCGTGATCGGACCGGTCAGCGCGCGGTGAACGATCTCCGCCTTATCCGCTCCGCGTACGATCAGCAGGATCATCTTCGCCTTGAGGATCGTTCCGACTCCCATCGTCAGCGCCTGCTTCGGAACGTCGTCGATGCTGTCGAAGAAGCGGGCGTTCGCCTTCAGCGTCTCTTCGGCGAGGTCGACGATGTGGGTTCCGCGAATGAGCGCATGCGCCGGTTCGTTAAAGCCGATATGGCCGTTGTGCCCAAGGCCGAGCAATTGCAGATCGATCTGCCCGGCGTCGGCGATCCTCTCGTCGTAGCTGCGGCACTCCGCCTCCAAGTCCTCCGCGTTGCCGTTCGGAATGTGAACGTTCTTGGCCGGCAGATCGATGTGCCGGAACAGATGATGGTTCATATAGGAATGGTAGCTTTCCGGATGGTCCTCGGGCAGGCCGACGTACTCGTCCAGGTTAAACGTCTTGACGCTTTTGAAGCTGACCAAGCCCCTATCGTAATCTTTCACCACCTGCTCGTACACGCCAACGGGAGTTCCTCCGGTCGCCAAACCGAGAACGGCGCGGGGATTTGTTTGGATCAAGCTGGTAATGATATTGGCTCCGGCTTCGTTAAGCTTCTCGTTGGAATCGAAGATCAGTACGTTCATTTGGATTCCCTCTCCTCTTTGCCTGTATATCTTGTAACCATATGGAACGAGCGCTCGAGCCGAGGAACATACTCGTCGAAGTGCTCGCTTACCAAACCAGTGAACAAAATGTCGACCACGTGCAGCTGGGCCATTCGCGAAGCCATGTCACCGCGGCGCATTCCGGCTTCGGCCGAGGACGTGAACAAGCGAATGCTCGCCTGGTCGGCCAACGTGGTGTTGCCGAACTTCGTGATGGAGATGGCGGTAGCCCCTTGCTCGGTCGCGCACCGGAGCGCGTTGATCGTCTCCAGCGTCTCCCCGGAATAAGAGATTCCGACCGCAACGTCCCGTTTCGTCAGCGAGGTCGCGGAGGTGATCTGAAGATGGGGGTCCGAGAACGCGTTGGCGGCCTTGCCGATCCGGATCAGCTTATGGAAAAAATCCTGGGCGATCATCCCCGACGTTCCCGAGCCGTACAGATCGATCCGGTTCGCCGAATGCAGCGCCGATATGGCCGCGGTCAGCTGCTGAATATCGAGCAGCCTGGTCGTATCCGTGATCGAGCGAAGGTGATTCGCCGTTATCGCGGACACGATCTCGGATAGCGGGTTTCCCGCCACGATATCCTGGTACTGCATCGCCGCCGGCTGCTGCGCGACCTCCGCGGCCAGCCTCATTTTGAAATCCGCGAAGTTCTGGAAGTGGAAGGTCCGGCAGAACCTCGACACCGTCGCCGTGCTGCTTCCCGAATGCTGCGCGATCTCCAGGATCGTCATCTGCACCGCCTGCTGCGGATTCTCCAGCAGAAATTGCGCCAGCTCCCGCTCTTTCGGATGGAGCGTGTCCAACCTCTCCTTAATCGCGCTCAAAATGCTCATCGTGCCCACTGCCCTTTAAGAAAATTAATTACACAAATTTTGCTGATGTAAAGAAAATCATTTTCATATTTACTTCTCTAAGATAGCTCACTTTCGTTAAAAAGACAATAACGGTATTCCTTCCTTTTGTTAAAATCGTACCATTATCCCTTTGAATCAGGTAAAGGCAGGCCCTATGGGTAGCGAAGGAGTTGGAACCGTCTAGTTGATGAAATGGGGAGACATGAACGACACATTAAGGAAGCGATAATTTGCAAGCTCCGTAGGGAGCGCGTAACGGCTGCAGGGTGCAGTTCCCTGAGGGAATGGGATAAGAGAATAGAGCTCAATGGTCTGAGAGGCAGAAGGCGCTGGAATTTGAGGAGAAGGCTGCTTCTCGCTTAGGAGCAAAGAAGGGTTAAATGCTTGCCTCTCCACTGATTTCTCGTTAATCCTTGGGTAATCCAAGGGACCGTAAGGACAGGGCGAGGCCGGGTGATGGTCCGATAGGTTTGCCGGCGAGTCGTGGCGCACCAGTTCAGGAGCAGGCCGAACGGGCTCCCGTGCCCGCGATACGACGCATTCTGCCGGAAGCAGAACTCGTTCAAGTAGGCTTGCAGGTGCTTGGCTCCGATTCCATGGAAGGTGGAATTAAGCCAGTATCCGACAGCATACTTAAGGGTCATCAGCGGTTTAGGAGTTCTCGACTCCTGGCTGCGATGAACGACCGCGGCATGCTCGGAGACTCTGCTGCGCACGAAAGATTGGATTCCGTCCGGATTTATTTTCCTCGACTTATCGTTAACTTCGCTTGGATGGGGCTGATGCATCAGTACTCTGGAGGGATTCCCTTGAGAGTCCATGGCGGCGCCTAGAACAAGGGGCTGCAGGGCGTCCATATAGTAAACCAATCCATAATGGAAGGGCTCGATCCGAACGAAGCCTTGGAGCTGCTCCGATTCCTCTTCCTGCTGCATCGCGATGCGGATTTTGTGCGAGATCAGCCAGGCTGTTTTATAGGTTACATCCAGAAGGCGGGAAAGGCGGACGGAACTGATTCCGCCGGACTGAGAAAGCAAGCGGAACGCGAGAAACCACTTGGATAGGGGAGTGCGGCTGCCTTCCATGATCGTGCCGGCTGTGACCGAAGTCTGGCGACGGCAGCGGGGCGACGCGCACTCGAATAGCGGACGTCTCCGGGACTTCAAGATATAGAAGCGCGGGGAACCGCATGCCGGACAGCGAAAGCCCTTCGGCCATCTCGCTTGGTAAAGCGCGGCGGCGCAAGCTTGTTCATTGGGGAATTGCTGGTTGAATTCGTCTGCGATTGCGGTGCTTTGGTCCATGGGGCTGTCCTCCTTCGGGGGAGTTTACATCTAAATTATATCGAACAAATGTTCTCATATCAATCTTATAATGGTAAACTTTATGTAAAATTTACCGGATCGAAGGGGATAATGGTATGCCCGAGACCTTCTTGGAACACACTGCCCAGCGCCCCCCCTCCCCCATTGATCAAAAGGGACTTGTGCAAAGAAAATAACGGCGTATGATGAAGCATAAGGATAAAAGCGGTTCCAAAGACGGAGGAGGGGGAACGGTGAAAGGCGTCAATAAGATAACATTAGACAATCGGCAGCTAAGCGAGATCATCGACCGGATTTTCGGGAAAACCCTAACAGAAACGAAGGAGCTCACGGATGGATGGGCGAACGCGGCGTACGAGCTTACAATGAGCGACGGGAAAAAGGTCGTGCTGAAAGCCGCGCCGCTGCCGGACGTCAAGCTGATGAGGTACGAGAAGGATCTCATGAGGGCGGAGGTCGAGGTCATGAGGAGGATCGCGGAGCTGGGCACGGTCCCGGTCCCGAGAATCTACGAATACGACGTCTCCCGAACCCTCGTGCCGGTAGAGTACTTCGTGATGGAGCACCTCGTTGGAACGCCCTATGCGAAACTTAGGAACGGCATGCCTCCGGACGAGAAAGAGAAGGTAGAGAAGGAGATAGGGCAATACAACAGATTGATCAACGAGCTCAAGGGGGAACGTTTCGGCTTGTACGCCGATGAGGCTTCGCAAGAGGATTCCTGGAGGACGGCCTTCGGGCGAATGATGGAAAACGTGCTGCTAGACGGAGAAGACGAAGGAGTGGAGCTGCCTGCTTCTTACGAGGAGATAAGGAAACAGATCGCGAAAGCCATGCCTGCGCTAGACGAAGTGTCGGAGCCTAGGCTGGCGCATTGGGATCTGTGGGACGGCAATGTTTTCGTAAAGGATGGGCGGGTTACGGGAATCATCGACTTCGAGAGGGCGATGTGGGCGGATCCGCTTATCGAGCATTATTTCAGCCATTTCAACGGTTCCCGAGCTTTCTATGAAGGCTATGGACGAGGCGCTCTGAGCAGCGAAGAAAGCTTAAGAAGAAGCTTATACGACCTCTATTTGGATCTAATCCTGCTGATCGAATGCGCCTATCGTCAATATGAAGATCGGAACCATGTCGAATGGGCGAAACGTAACGCGGCGGAGGGCTGGCAGAGATTCCTGAACGGAACGAAAGGAAGAGAGAGATGAAGAGGGATGAGTTCGACTTAAGGCGAAGAGAGATCGTTTATTTGATTGCCCGCAAGGCGTTCCAGACGGAATTGCGGGACAGCGGCTTCTGGTTTCACCGGGACATTCGGGACAACTATTATTACGCGTCTTATTTGTTCGCGGCCGCGGTAGACGAGAGCCTGAAGGCGCCATTCGACAAGGAGGCGGCGAAGCGGAAGGCGACCGGCGTACTGCTGAACGTGCTCCAACTGCAGGATCGGGACGAGAAAAGCGAGACCTACGGCCATTGGCCGCTAAGCTTGGAGCCTTCGCCTCTGGAAGCGAAGGCCCATCCGCTGCCGGCCGAGCTCATGAGCGTCTTGATGGCGTATTTCTTCCGGACTTACGCCTCGGAGTTCGAGCCGGAGCTGCGGATTGCATTCGCGGGCGCTTTCCGCCATATTTATGCGAGCCGGTTCTTCGTTAAGGGGCAGAAGCACTTCGGCCACCATGATGCGAAGTATACGGCGGCGAAGCTGATCTACGGCCAGCTGTTCAAGGACCCGGAGCTCGCGCGGGACGGGCATCGCGAGCTCACGGCGACGCTTGCGCATATCCGCGAGAACGGAATGTCCGAATACGGCTCGCTTCCCTGGTTCTGGCATTGGGTGCAGGCGTTTACCGCGGCTTGGGAGATGAACGAGGATCCTAAGATCCACGGAGAGCTGGAGGAGATGCTGGATTATTTGTGGAACGAACGCTCGCTGTATTATTTAAAGGGAGCGTGGGTCGGGCCGCATTCGCGGGGATGGCCGCACGATATGCCTAAGGATTCGAACGTGCTGTTCGATTACGTGCAATACGGGGATTTTCTGCTGCCGGAGGAGATGCCGCGAACGGAGTACGCGGGGGTCCTGTTCTACGAGGCACCGCGGGAAGCGAGGCGTCTCGCGATGAACCGGAAGGAGCCGGCCGAGGTCAAGCGTTCCGCGAGAGCAAACCGGGACTCGGGCGGTCCGATTCATAAATACGTCTACATAACCGAGCATTACGCCGCGGGGGGAGCCTGGGAGCGGGCGGACGAGTTCGATAACGAGCAGCTAAGATGGGACGTGACGCTGCCGTTGTCGGACGCGGAGGAGGACACGATCAACCAGGCGTATTTTTTTCATCCCGGAGAAGGTTTTGCGGACGGGGATCCCCGCCATCAGAGCGGATACGCGGAGGTGCTTTACCATCGGAACGCGATCCTGGCGCTGTATCCGATTCCGGATGGGGCGGACAGCCGCGTGATCGGAGTGCTTCCGAAGGGAAGATGGCTGCAGGAGCCGAGGGCCCTGTTCGGACAGGCGGAGAACGTGTATTTCTCCATCCATCTGATGAAGGAATATCGCTTGGAGGAGCGGAAGGACCGCTTCGAGGTTACGAGCGGGATCGGGGAAAATGGCGGAGCAGGCGGCGAGGAAACGGGCGATGAGGAAGGCAGCTTAAGTGGCGGAGGCGCAACGCGAAGCGCGAACGGCCTCGCGGGAGCGAACGGCATCGCGATGGAGGTGCTCTCGCTGGAAGAGGCCGAGCGCCTCGGAATCGGCAGCCTGGAGGAGTTCGCGGAGCTGCGCGGCAAAGCGCCGATCGTTTTCACGGTCGAGGCTCCAGGCAGGCTGCAGGCGGACTATACGACGCTAAGCGGCGACCGGCTGAGGCTCGCTTTAGGCGAATCGGACAAGCCGGCGCGAACCGTGAACGGAGAGGCGATCTCCTTCGGGGAGTATCGTCCCTAGAAAGTCAAAATGAGAGCGAAGATGATCAAAATACCGTCACTTGGGTGGCGGTATTTTTCCTTATAATGAGGACACTTCCACTTATCCGATACAGATTGAGGTGTTCATGATGGTGCAGCAAGCTGCCGCAAGCGGCAAGTCCAAGCCGTCCGTGCCGGCACCGCCGGCGGCTTCCAAGAGGAAGAAATCCCTGCAGCGGGGGGAGACGATCGCCGGCTTCCTGTTCGTCAGCCCGATGCTTCTCGGGGTGTCGATTCTCGTGCTTCTGCCGATATTGGCGACGTTCGTGCTCAGCTTCGCCGATTGGAACTTCGTGGCCGGCTGGGACGGCATCGCCTGGATTGGCTTCGACAACTTCAAGGGCCTGCTGGACGACCCGCTGTTCCTGAAGTCGGTGCGGAACAACTTGATTTTCCTGCTCAGCGTGCCGATCTACTTGATTATCTCGATGGTGCTGGCGATTCTCATCGACCGGTACGTGTACCTGAAGGGCTACTTCAAGGTCGCCTACTTCATGCCTTACATCTCGAACATCGTCGCCGTCGCGGTCGTGTGGCAGGTGCTGTTCCAGCCCTCCTACGGGCCGATCAACGAGATGCTGAAGGCGATCGGCTTCTCGAATCCTCCGAAGTGGATCGCCGATCCGAATTACGCTCTGTATTCGATCATGATGATCTCGGTTTGGATCTCCATCGGCTTCAACATGGTCGTGTATATCGCCGGGCTTCAATCGATTCCGCGGGATCTGTACGAAGCCGCCGATATCGACGGGGCGGGGGCGCTCACGAAGTTCCGCCGGATCACGTTCCCGATGCTTTCGCCGACCACCTTTTTCCTCATGATCACCGGGATCATCTCCACCTTTAAAATTTTCGACGTGATCGCCGTCATGACGCAAGGGGGACCTATCGGCTCCACGAGCATGATGGTCTGGTACCTGTACGATCAAGCGTTCACGAACCTGAAGATCGGCTACGCCTCCTCGGTGTCCGCGGTGCTGTTTCTCTTCGTTCTCTTGATCACGATCGGACAATGGGGGCTGCAGAAAAAATGGGTCAACTATTAATCGCGGCAAAAAGGAAGGGGAGAGGCGGCATTGGTTACGCAAACGAAATTTGACTGGCGGCGGGGATTGGTTACGGTCTTCATGTTCGCCCTAAGCATCCTGTTCCTGCTTCCGTTCGTCTGGATGCTGGTCACCTCCTTCAAGCTGGAGACGGAAGTGTTCACATATCCGATTCAGTGGATCCCGAAGCATTGGCGCATCGTCGAAAATTATAAGGAGGTCTGGTTCGGGGACTATCCGTTCTACCGGTATTACTGGAATTCTATTAAAGTAGGGCTAGCGACAACCCTTATCTCTTGTTTCGTTTCCAGCCTTGCGGCTTACGGTTTCTCCAAGGTGCAGTTCAAGGCCGGCAAGTACCTGTTCATGATCGTGCTCGCCACGTACATGGTGCCGGGCCAGGCGACTCTGGTCCCGCAATTTATCCTGTACCGCAACATCGGCTTGTTCGACAGCCACATCGGGCTTATCCTTATCGGCAGCTTCAGCGTTCTCGGCACGTTCATGCTGCGGCAGTTCTTCATGGGGGTTCACCAGGAGTTTATCGAATCGGCCAAGATCGACGGCGCGGGCCACTTCCGGATTTTCTGGCGAATCGGGTTCCCCCTAGTGAAGCCGGCCGTCGCGACCTATGCGATCCTGCGCTTCATCTGGACGTGGAACGACTACCAGAACCCGCTGATTTTCCTCCGTTCCGACAAGCTGTTCACGCTTACGCTCGCGATGCAGAAGTTCACGTCCATGAGCGGCGAGTTTTACTCCCTTATCATGGCGGCCGCCGTCTCGGCCATCCTGCCGCTGTTCATCGTGTTCGTGATCGGCCAGAAAAGCGTCATCGAAGGGATCGCGCTGGGCGGCGTCAAGGGCTGATGTAAGCGATCACAAGTAGTCAAAATAGTTTAAATAAAGTAAATATTGTGTCATGAGGTAGAAAGTGTCACCTTCTATAATTTGAGATGTCCCATCAGAAGTGCCTATTCGAGGAGGGTGTCTTAACGATGATGAAGAAAAAAATGGCGGCCGGCACGGTCGCGGGCCTGATGGCCATCGGCCTGCTCGCCGGCTGCGGCGGCAACAACGACAACGGCGGCAACGCGTCTCCGTCCGCCTCCGCTCCCGCTTCGGGAGCGAGCTCCAGCCCGAGCGCGAGCCCGTCCGAGCCGGCGCAGAAGGTGAACCTGAGGCTATACACGTACGGCACGGAGGAAGCTTACAACTGGAAGCAGACGCTGAACGCTTACGAGGAGTCCCACCCGGGCATTACGGTCGAGCTCGTTCAACTCAGCGAGAAGGGCGATACGCAGGAAGCGTCCAAGAAGCTGGATCTGGCGGCCGCCTCGTCCGAAGTCATGGACATCCTGATGTTCAGCGACCCGGCCGGCTACGCGCAGCGCGTCTCCCTCGGCATGGCGGAGCCGCTCGACGACTTCATCGCGAAGGACGGCTATCAGGTGGAGACGGACTACAAGGTCGACACCCACCTGAACGGCAAGGTCTACGCTCTTCCGGGCAAGTTCAACCCTTGGTACGTGCTTCTGAACAAGGATCATCTCGACGAAGCCGGGCTCAAGGTCCCAACGGATTGGACCTGGGACGACTACGCCGGCTACGCGAAGCAGCTGACGAAGGGCGAAGGCGCGAGCAAGCGCTACGGCACTTACTTCCACGGCCCTCAGAACGGCGGCTGGCTGGAGTACCTGAAGCTCATGCTCGAGAACCAGCCGACGGATTCCGACCTGCTGAAGGCGGACGGTTCCTCCAACCTGGATAACCCGAACTTCAAGAAGACGCTCGAGCTTCGCGTGAAGATGGAGAAGGAAGACCAATCGTCGGTTCCTTATTCGGACATCATCTCGCAGAAGCTGGCTTACCGGACTCAGTTCTTCAACCAATCCGCGAGCATGCTGACGATCGGCAGCTGGATGAACACGGAGATCGGCGGCACGGAGAAGGTGCCTCTGACGTTTAACGTGGCCGTCGCCCCGTTCCCGAAGAACAACCCGTCCGATCCGATCGGCTACACGCCGGTCACGACCGACTACGTGGCGGTCGCCGCCAGCTCGAAGCATAAGCAGGAAGCGTACGACTTCGTCCGCTGGTACACGACGGAAGGCCAGATCGTGCAAGGCAAGAACATTCCGGCCTGGAGCCAGGTGAAGAGCGAGCAGGTCGCTTCGATCATCGACACGATCCTCGGCGGCACGAAGAATCCGGAGAAGGTCGACAAGCAATCCCTCGTCGATACGCTCGTCAATTCCAAGGCGTCGCAGATCGTGCCTCCGGCTTCCTATCAGGCGGAAGTGTACAAAGCGGTCAACGAGGAATACGAGAAGCTGATCCTCGGCAACCAGGACATCGACACGACGGTCAAAAACTCGCAGGAGCGCGTGCAGAAAATAATCGATTCGAACAAAAAGTAACGTCTGCTATAATCGGGTCAAGCGGGGGCGCTATCGCCCCCTTTTTTGGCCCCGCGGAGCATGGGGCACGAGCATGGACGGGAGGAGTTCGACTTGCGGCATCGCATCAGGGAGTGGCTCACGCTTCGGTCGGTCCGTCAGCGGCTGATGGCGGCTTCGATCGTCTGCATTCTCGTACCCGCTTTCTTGACTCTATTAACCTATAACTTTCTAACGCAGGAAGCGGTGAAGAAGCAGGCGGTCTCGAACGCTCAGGATTCGATGGAGCTCGTGAACGGCTCGGTCACGAACCTTCTGAAGAACATGCTGAACATCGCCAACTATATTCAGGTCAGCTCGGACTTGAACTCTTACTTTAAGCAAGCTCCCGCCGAAGGGGAGCCGGGCTGGAACAGCTACGAGGAGTTCACGGAAGCGAGCCGCGTTCGCGACCAGCTGGACAGCCTGACGGCTCTCGGGGAGAAGACGTTCGTAACCGTGCTGCTCGCGAACGGCCGCTCGTTCACGAACTATTCCGTGGAGGACTACAATCCGAAGAACCTCCTGAAGGAACCGTGGTTCCCGAAGCTTCAGGAGCTTCGGGGCTTCCATTCGTATTGGACCGGAGCGGAGCCGACCGGCTTCGCCCTGGAGAAGCTGGATCATCCCTACCAGCTGTCCGTCGGACGGACGCTCCGGCTGGAGAATTCCGACATTTACGGGTATATCGTCGTGACGGCGATGGAGGACCAGATCAGCGGCATCTTCAGCCGCCTCAATTCCGGACAGGAGCTGGAGATGATCGACGGGGCGGGGAGGGTCGTATCCAGCGCCGACAGCGCCAAGATCGGCCGAATGTCCATGTACGGACCTTCCGGCGACGGCGACCAATCCTGGTCGATCGCGAGGATCGGCGGGGAGAAGGTGCTTATCGCGCGCCAATCGATCGCGTTCACGGACTGGAGCCTCGTCTCCGTGCAGCCTTACCAAGCGGCTATCGTCGACATCAGCTCGATTTTTAACCGGGTCTTCCTGCTTCAGATCGTCTCCTTCGTCGCGTTCCTCCTGCTGCTGCTCGCGCTGCTGCGCGCGTTCACGAAGCCGCTCGTCAGGCTCGGCAAAGTGACGAGCGCGGTGCAAAGAGGCAATCTCGACGTTCGTTCCGGCGTTCGCGGCAAGGATGAGATCGGTCGGCTGGGGTTTCTTTTCGACCAGATGATGGATAGGGTCAAGGAGATGATCGCCGAGGTGTCCGACACGCACGCGCGCAAGCGCAAGGCGGAGCTGCGGATGCTTCAGGCCCAGATCAATCCGCACTTCCTGTTCAACGTGCTGAATTCGATCCGGATGAAGGTGCTCATGAAGGGAGACCCGGACAGCGCCAAGATGATCAGCTCGCTGTCCAAGTTGCTTCGCATGACGATCAGCAAGGAGAAGGACGAGATTTTCCTTCACGAGGAGCTGGATCTCGTCGCCAGCTACGTCGAGCTGATGAACCTGCGGCAGAAGGAGGAAGTGGAGCTCCATCTGGACGTTCCGCAGGAAGCGTTCCTGGCGAAGGTTCCGCGCTTCTTCCTGCAGCCGGTCGTCGAGAACGCTCTTATTCACGGGCTCAAGCAGCAGGCCGGCACGATCGCCATCCGGGCCGAGATGGCGCCGGGCTTCCTGCGCCTCGTCGTTTCCGACGACGGCTCGGGCATGGAGGCGGATCGGCTGCTTGCGGTGAGCAGCCGGCTCGAAGCGGCCGCCGCCCGCGCGGCGGCGACGGAGGAGCGCGAGGGCGGCGGCTTCTCGGGCATCGGCCTGGACAACGTCGCGGAACGGATGCGGATGGTGTTCGGGGACGCTTTCCGGATGAGCATGAGCAGCGAGCCGGGCATCGGTACCGTCATTCGAATGAACATCCCGCTTAAGGAGGAGACCCCCGATGTACAAAGTGATGCTGGCGGACGATGACTACCCCGTGCTGGAGCTCCTCTCGACAGCGATCGATTGGGAGAGGCTGGGCCTGAGCCTGACGGGAATGCACGAGAACGGCCGGAGCGCGTGGGAGCACGCCCAGGCGGAGATGCCGGACATTCTGATCACCGACATCGGGATGCCGGAGATGGACGGCCTTACGCTCGTCTCCCGGATGAAGGAGCAGAAGCCCGCTCTGCGCATCGCCATCCTAAGCTGCCACGACGAGTTCCAATACGCCCGGCAGGCGATGCGGCTGAACGTGCAGGAGTACTTCCTGAAGGACGCGCTCGACCCGGCGGACCTGGAGAAGCAGCTCGCGTTGTTCAAGGCGAGCCTCGACGAGGAGAAGCAAATGAACTGGGAGCAGGCGCGGCTCAAGCAGCTGGCGACGGAGTCGAAGGGGCTGCGCAAGGAGAAGGCGCTGAAGAGCTTCATCGAGCAGCCGCTGCTCTCGCCGGAGCAGTGGCGCCGGGAAGCGAAGGACTACGGCCTGCTGCTGGAGGGCGAAGCCTGCCTTCCGGTCGTCGGCTGCCTGGACAACTTCCGGCAGGCGAAGCCGCGGTTCACCTCGGAGCAGACGCTCCAGTTCGCGATCGGCAACGTACTCGACGAGGTGCTGGAGGGGATGGAGCCGAGGGTGCAGCACGTCGGCTACGGCGTTAGGCGCTCGCTGCTGCTGTTCTCCTATAAGCCGAGCCTGAAGACGAACATCTACGAGCAAACGAGGAAGGTTCTCGAGCAGGTTCAAGAGACGCTGCGGAACGTATTGAAGCTGCGGATGTCCTTCATCGTCGGAGAGGGCTGCCGGACGCCGGAGGCGCTGAAGCAGGAGCTCGGCGAGCTGGTCGGGAGCGCGGAGCAGCGCTTCTATCTCGCGGAGGGAGAAATCGCGAAGCGCAGGGAGCTGCCCGCCGCCGGAGAGGACCTGTTCGAGCGATATGACGAAGCGAGCCGGGAGCTTCGCGACGTCCTCGTCGGCAAGGGCGAGAAGGAAGCTGGAGAAGCGGTCCGGCGCTGGATCCAGGTCATTCGGCAGCGGGAATATCCGCCCGAGACGGTGAAGGATTGGGTGCTCAAGCTGCTGCTCGACCTGAAGCTGAAGCTTCATTCGCTCCAATCCCTGCGCTCGAGCTACACGGCCGACACGCTGCACAAGGAGATCGTCGACATCGACTCGCTGGGCGATCTCCGGGACTGGCTGACCGGGCATCTCCGGGGAATCCTGGAGACCCGGGGCTCCGGAGCCGCGACGACAAGGCGCTCGGAGGTGGCCGAGGCGTGCAGGTTCGTCTCGCTGAATTTGCACCGGAGAATCGGGCTGGACGAGGTGGCGGAGCAGCTGCACCTGAACGCGAGCTACTTCAGCCGGCTGTTCAAGAAGGAGGTCGGGATCACCTTCATCGAGTACGTGACCCGGATGAAGATGGAGAGGGCGAAGGAGCTGCTCGACCAGACGAACCGCACCGTCGGGGAGATCTGCGAGATGCTCGGCTACGACAACCAGAGCTACTTCATCAAGACGTTCAAGGGGCACGCGGGGGTCACTCCGGCGGAATACCGGGGCTGACAGGCAAGGGACGAGGGACTGGGACGCGAGGCGCGAAGAGACAAAATGACAGGAAAAAGTGGAAAAAATCCTGGTGGACCCGGGGGCTAACTTCTATACAATTTTAGATAACGGGAAGGACAAGGTCCCTTCGCCTAATAAGGAGAGACGGAGAAGGAGTGGAACGGACGGATGAGGGAAGCGGAGATCGCGAAGGAGAAGCAGGAAAGCACGCCGGGTACGTTGAGGCAATACGTTCCCGAAGGGGAAGCTCTTCGGAGGGCGCTGATCGAGTCGAACGTAACCGGCCTCGCGCTATACGGGATTAAAGAGGACGATAGAGAGGCCTATTGGCGGAGGCTTGCCGCCTCGCCCGACCACAAGGCGACGATCGACGAGATTCGCGAGGAATTCGTCCGGTTGGAAAAGGCTCCGACGCCGGATTTGCCCTATTCGTTGTTCATGCTATACCGAAAGCAGGGCACCCGGCGCGAATATGAGAGCGCATACTTCGAGCGGAGACGGCGGCTGAACACGTTCGCCCTGCTTGCCCTGCTGGAGCCGGAGCGGAAGGAATACGGCGAGCTTCTCGCCGACGCCATCTGGGCGATCTGCGACGAGTACACGTGGTCCGTGCCCGCGCACGCGCCGGACTCCAACGCCCGGGTCCACGTCGACCTGTTCGCGGCGGAGACGGGCTTTACGTTAAGCGAGATCGCCGTGCTGCTCGGCGACAGGCTGCCTCCGCTGATCCGCGAGCGAATGAGCCGGGAGCTCGAGGAGCGGATTTTCCGGCCGTATCTCGAAGGGCCGGGCTTCCATTGGGAGACGTTCACGCACAACTGGTCGGCCGTCTGCGCGGGCTCGATCGCCAGCGCCGCCATGCTGACGATGCCAAGCGGCGACCCGCGGCTGGCGGCGGTCATCGGGAGGGCGATCGGCAGCGTGGAGTGCTACCTCGAAGGCTTCGGGGAGGACGGGGCCTGCCTCGAGGGGATCAATTACTGGATTTACGGCTTCGGCTATTACTGTTATTTTGCCGACCTGCTGTACCGCAGGACCGGAGGCAAGGCGGACCTGTTCGCTCCGGAGAAGGTGCGCCGCATCGCGACGTTCCCGCAGAAGAGCTACTTAGCGGGGGATTTGGCGGTGAACTTCTCCGATTCGTCCGCCCGGAAGAAGCTGCCGCTTGGGCTGCTGCATTATCTTGCGGAGCGGTATCCGGACGCGGAGGTGCCCCCGGCCGAGCTGCGCGCGGCGTATACGGAAGACCATTGCAGCCGCTGGGCGCCGATCCTGCGGGGCTTCCTCTGGTTCGATCCGGCGAAGGGCGGATCGGACTGGGCGACGGCGGACGAGTACCTGGAGGACGCCAAGTGGCTCGTGTCCCGGCAGAGGACGGGGGCCGGGACGTTCGGCTTCGCCGCGAAGGGGGGGCATAACGACGAGCCCCACAACCACAACGACATCGGCCAGTTTATCCTGCTCGCGGGAAGGGAGACGTTCGTCTCCGACCTCGGCAGCGGGGAATACACGGCCGATTACTTCGGGCCCCGGCGCTACGAGTACGATTGCAACGGCTCGCAGGGCCACGCGGTTCCGATCGTGAACGGAGCCGGGCAGCTCCCCGGGCGCGAGAGCGCCGGGACGGTCCTCGAGGCCGTCTGCGGCGAGGAGGAGGCGCGATTCGCGATCGAGATGAGCTCCGCCTATCGGCAGGAGGCGCTGACCTCGCTCGTCCGGAGCTTCGTCTGGCGGAAGGCGGAGCTTCCGTCGCTCACGTTGACGGACGAGTACGCGTTCTCCGCGCCGCCGGAGAGCGTGGCGGAGAGAATCGTGACCCGCCTCTCCCCGCAGGCGGAGAGCGGCAGCGTGCTGCTGCGCGGCGAGGCGGGCTTCGCGCTGCGCATCGCGTACGATCCGAGCGAGCTGGAAGCGCGCTCGGAGAGACGGACTTATCGCGGCCACATGGGCCGCGAGGAAACCTGGCATGCGCTCGACTTCGTGAAGAAGAGCCGCGAGCCGAACTTCAAGATCGAGCTGCGATTCGACTTTGAGAAAACGGAGGAGACGAATTGACCATCGAGCAGAACGCGGAGAGGATGGACTGGCTGGAAGAAGCGTGGAGAGCAGCCGCGAATAAGGTCGCCCGTATCGCCGAGCGGATCGGCACGGGCTTCCCGCACGCCAGCGTGAACGGCACCTACGCGCTGGAGGCGCCGCACTGGTGGACCGCGGGCTTCTGGCCGGGGATGCTGTGGCAGCTGTACGAAGGAACCGGCAACGGGCGGTTCCGCGTTCTCGCGGAAGGCTGCGAGGACCGTCTGGACGAGGTCCTGCACCGATACGAGAAGCTTGACCATGACATGGGCTTCATGTGGACGCTGACGAGCATCGCGTCGTACCGGCTGACGGGCAGCGAGAACTCCCGCCGCCGCGCGCTGCAGGCGGCGAACTACCTCGCGGGCCGGTTTAACCTCAAGGGCCGCTACATCCGAGCCTGGAACCCCTGGTCCGAAGGGGAAGACAACTCCGGCATCGCGATCATCGACTGCTGCATGAACATGCCGCTCCTGCATTGGGCAACCAAGGAGAGCGGCGATCCGAGATACGCTCACGTTGCCGCGGCGCACATGGAGACGGTGCTGGACCATTTCGTCCGGCCGGACGGCTCCGTCTATCATATCGTTCAGTTCGATTCCGCCACGGGAGAGAGAATCCAAGCGCTTGGCGGTCAGGGCTACGCGCCGGAATCCGCTTGGTCGCGCGGCACCGCATGGGCGATTTACGGCCTGGCGCTGTCCTACCACCATACGGGCCAGCGGCGTTTCCTGGACGCCGCCAAGCGCGTCGCCCATTTCTTTCTCTCGCAGTTGCCCGAGGATTCGGTGCCGCATTGGGACTTCCGCCTCCCGCCCGAGGCGACGAAGTATCGCGATTCCTCGGCGGGAGCCTGCGCCGCGAGCGGCCTGCTGCTTATCGCCGATCAGGTCGGCGAGCGGGAAGCGGACAGCTATCGCAAGGCGGCGGAGAGAATCCTGGAATCTCTCTACCGCAACTACGGCGATTGGGAGAACCCGGAGCAAGAGGGCCTTATCCTGCACGGCACGGGCCACTACCCGGAAGGCAAGAACGTCGACGTGCCGCTTATCTACGGGGACTTCTTCTTTGTCGAAGGGCTTGCAAGGCTTAGAGGGACGAATACGATTTTCTGGCAATAACACTTGTCGGCTGGGAGAGTGGAACATGGGGAAAAGGCGTCATCCGGTCCAACACAACCCGCTGCGAACGAGAGCCGATTTTCAGCTCGCTTTCGAGCAGCTCAGCATGCCCCTTCAGCCGTTCTATTCCGACGGAGCGGCCCGCATCGAGCTCGGAGAGACCGGTACGAGCTACTCGCCGGGCGTCGCCGGAATGGAGGGCTTCTCCCGGGTGCTGTGGGGGATGGTTCCCTTCCTTGCGGGCGGAGGCGGCTCCGAGCTGTGGCCGACCTGCCTGAGGGGCATCGCGAACGGGACGAACCCGGAGCATGAGGAATATTGGGGCGACATTCGCGATTACGACCAGCGGCTCGTCGAGATGGCCGCGTTCGGCTTCGCCCTCGCCCTTATCCCGGAGCAAATCTGGGAGCCGCTAACGCAGCCTGAGAGAGACCGCCTCTACCAGTGGCTGAACCAGATCAACCATCATCCGGTTTGGGACTGCAATTGGCTGTTTTTCCGCGTTCTCGTGAACGTCGGTTTTCGCAAAATCGGTCTACCCTGCGACGAAGAGCAGCTAACGGCCAATCTGAACCGGATCGACGATTTCTACGCGGGGGAAGGGTGGTACACCGACGGGATCGGCGGACATGCCGATTATTACGGCCCCTTCGCGATCCACTATTACGGGCTTCTGTACGCGAAGCTGATGGGAGAGGAGGATCCCGAGCGCGCGGCTCGTTACCGGGAGAGAGCGGCCCTGTTCGCGCGGTCGTTCATCCACTGGTTCGCCGAGGACGGCTCCGCGCTGCCCTACGGACGAAGCATGGCGTACCGGTTCTCCCAAGCGGCGTTCTGGAGCGCCTACGCCTATGCGGAGGTCGACGGCTACCCGGCCGGCGTCGCGAAGGGAATCGTGCTGCGGCACCTCCGCTGGTGGTTCCGGCAGCCGATCTTCGATGCCTCCGGCGTGCTGACGATCGGCTATCGCTACCCCAGCCTCGTCGTCGCCGAGCAGTACAACTCGCCCGGCTCGCCGTACTGGGCGATGAAGACGTTCCTTCCGCTCGCGCTCGCCGAGGATCACCCCTTCTGGAGCGCGGAGGAGCTCCCCCTGCCGGAACTGGACGCCTTGTCCGTCCAGAAGCCGGCCGATCTCGTGCTCGTCCGGCGGAAGGAGAGCGGCCACGTCGCCGCCTTCAACGCCGGGCACGCGGGAACGAACGAGCACGCGCACGCCTCGGCCAAGTACGAGAAGTTCGCTTACTCGACGGCTTTCGGCTTCAGCGTTCCGAAGGCCGAATGGGGCGTCTCGCAGGGAGCGTTCGACTCGATGCTCGCCCTGTGCGAGCGGGATAACCTCTACCGCGTCCGGCGGAAGAATGAAGAAACCCGGATCGACGGCCGCCTCCTCTACTCGAGATGGAAGCCGTGGACCGACGTGGAGGTTCGCACGTGGATCGTCGCGGGCTTGCCGCGCCACCTTCGGGTCCACCGCATCGAGACCGGCCGTCCGCTGGACGTCGCGGAAGGAGGCTTCGCGCTCGGCTTGCAGGACGATACCCGCCAGCATGCGGAGGGCTTGCGGGCGACCGCTTCCGGCTCGCTCGGCACGAGCTCCATCGTGTCGCTCGCCGGCTACGATCGCGCGGAGGCCGTCCATGCGCAGCCGAACACGAACGTCCTGCACCCGCGAACGGTCATCCCGATGCTTCTCGGGAGCCTCGAGCCGGGGGTTCATTGGCTCGTCTCCGAAGCGTACGGCGAACCGGGAAGCCAAGAGGAACCAGGCGCTTCGGTCTTCGCCGTCACGCTCGGCCAGGACAGCGCGATCGCGTCCGTCATCGGAGGAGAGAGCTGGGCATTCTCCCCCTAACGAATAAGCGATCCGAGGGCATGCAGGCCCTGCGGGTCGCTTATTCTTCTTAATAACGCTGCTTGTAATCCACCCGGTTTTTGGCAGGCGCTCCATCCTTGAGGTAGGCTCTCAGATTTTCCACGAACAAGTCCGCCATTCTCTCCTTGTAGCGGTCCGTCATCCCTCCGATATGAGGAGTAATGATAACGTTCGGGAGCGACCAGAGCGGATGCCCTTCGGGAAGGGGTTCGGGATCGAAGACGTCCAGTCCGGCTCCTCCGATCTTGCCTTCTTGCAGAGCGGACGTCAGTGCCTCGGTGTCGACGGACGTCCCTCTGCCAAGGTTGATAAAGAGAGCATCGTTCTTCATCCGTTCGAACGCGCGGGACCCGAACAGCCGGTAGGTCTCGTCCGTCCCCGGCAAAATATTGACGATCGCGTCGCTCTCGGCGAGCACCTCGTCCAGCTGCTCCGTCTTCGCCATCCGGTCGAAATAAGGCGCCGCTTGTCCCGTGCGGCGAACGCCGATCGTCCTCATGCCGAAAGCTTGCGCGATTCTTGCGATCTCGGTCCCGATCTGCCCGGCGCCGACGATTCCGATCGTGCGTCCGCGGAGCTCGCCGTAATTCCCGGCGCGATCCCACTTGCCCGCGACTTGGTTGCGGATGGCGTGGTGGACGTTGCGCGTGAAGGACAGCAGCATCGCGAACGCCGTCTCCGCCATCTGAACCGGATGCACGCCGCTAGCGGTCGTCAGGAGAATCCCGCGCTCTTCAAGCTTGTCCAAAGGAAAATTATCCACCCCGGCCGAGCCCGATTGGATCCAGCGCAGCTTGGAGCCTTCCGCGAGCGCTCCTCCTTGGACGGCCGCCGGATGCCACCCGCAGACGATCTCGGCTTCGGCGAACTGATCCGCCGTAATCTCCTGAGGCTTGCCGAACGCGACGTCCCATCCCGGCGCCGCCTCGCGAATTTGGTTCTCTTGCTCCTTAGTAAAACCGAACATGCTGACGATAAGACCCATTTTGAACAGCCTCCTTTGCCCGCTATAGCTCTATTGTAAAGGTTATGGCTTCATTTTCCCAACCTGCATGCTCCTTCCGTCTTCTGGCAACCGTAACAGGGAAACGAACCTTCGAAGGGATGGCCGCCATGAAGACCAAAATCGTTATGATCGCCTGCATGCTCGCAACGATGCTTGCCATGATGCTCGGAACGGGCGATTACGCCCAAGCGAAGCCGAAGAATTCCGTGAACGCCGAAGGGCTGAAGGCTGCGTTCGTAAGGGGCGGCAAGCTATGGATCGCTATCGGCAAAACGGAGAAGCAAGTCGGGCAAGGCTCCGGAGCGCAAACGCCGAGGTGGTCGCCGGACGGGAGCTGGGTCGCTTATGCCGTTGGGGAAGAAGTGAAAGAGCTATGGCTGTTAGACGTAAAAAAGGAGGAGACGCGGCGGATCTCGGCCAACGGAGGGTCGAACTTCCAATGGTCCCCGGTCGGAGGGAGGCTTGCCTATCTGGAGGAGAACAAACTCCTATGGACCACAGTGGAACAAGGGACTGGGGGCGGGACCGAGAATGGGAAAGTGGCTGGAAAAGGAGTAGGAGAAGAAGCAAAAGCGGGTGCGGGAGGAGGCAAAGGAGCGGGGACGGATGTTGCGGGACCGGCCTCGGGAGCCGTAGAGGAAGTCGGCAATTACGGCTGGCTCCCGGACGGCAGCGGCTTTATCGTCTCCTCCGTGCCGCGTACCGCGCCGGATGGCTGGGAACCCATTCGCATCGGCACGGTTCGGCTGAACCAACCGGGACAGCTTCATCCTTTATACACGATCCCCTTCACGGCGGACCGGAATTTCGCCATCGGAAACGGAATATTCAAATGGTCCTCGGACGGACGCTGGGTCGCTTTCCAGGCGGTGCCTACCGCTTCTTTCTCGGCCGACTCCAACTCCCTCTGCGTCCTGTCCTCCGACGGCAAGCGGTTTCTGCGCGTCGGTTACATGGTCCGGAACGAGGCTTGGTTTCAGTGGTCCCCCGGCGAAGCCAAGCTTGCCTTCATCGAAGGGGAAGGGCGGGAAGCTACGCGCAACAAGCGGATAAAGGTCGTCGATGTCCCCGCGGACAAGCCTGTCGTCCTTACGCCCGAAGGCTATGCGGATCGCGACTTCGCTTGGGAAGGGAACGACCGAATCGTCGTTTCGCGGTCCTACGAATCGGAGTGGACGGCCGACCCGGCCAAGCGCCCGCTTCCCTACCTCGTCCTTATCGAGCTCCGCGACCGCCGCCAATCCAAGTTAACCTCCCCGCCCGGAGGTTATGGAGACTTTGCTCCGGCCTATCTACCCCCTGCGAGGCTCGCTTGGGTCCGCTCCGACCGAGGCGATCGCAATCGCGTCCTATTGGGAGACGATTCCGCCCAGAAGCCTTCCGTCTGGATCCGTAAGCTGGACAAGGCTCCTTCCTATTACGAGCAGTATTTCTGGAACTCGGTATTGGACATTTACAGTCGTTGAGGAGAGCTTAGCGGCGTGCTTGGCCGTATGGGGGACTAGACGCGTGGGCCGTATCCGGAGGATGCGGCTCCTTTTCCATATCGATGTTTCCTTCGCTGCTGCCACTCTATCGCCGTCTTTGTCCGTGTTGCAACGGCTAGTTTGTCGATTTTTTCCATAATCTTCCTCGTCGCAGCGGAGTACATTCTGTTTAAGGCTTAGGCGTACCATTATCCCTTTGGCTCCGGGGGTGTCGCATAGGCGTGCTCCTGATCGGAGGGGATAATGGTACGCCGGTGGACTTTGAGATTGGTGCCAGCCTGTGCTGCCGTTATCTAGGCAGGGGAAGAGGAGCTTGATCGATCCGGCAAACTGTAATAAGGTGAAGACATTCTTATTGTTATCGGCGGCCTTGAGCATGGGCGATCGGCTGCCGGGAGGCGGAAGCTGGAGGGACGGAGAAATGGCGGCACAAATGCCGGTGGAGCAGGCGATTCCCGAGCTCAGAGAGGCGCTAAGGGACCATGGAAGCGTCGTGCTGGTCGCGGAGCCGGGAGCGGGCAAAACAACGAGGGTGCCCATCGCGCTGCTGAACGAGCCTTGGCTCGGCGGGAAGAAGATCGTGATGCTGGAGCCGAGGAAGCTGGCGGCCCGCAATGCTGCCAGATACATGGCCTCTACCCTGGGGGAAAAGGTGGGGGAGACGGTCGGCTATCGGGTCCGAATGGATACGAGAGTGGGCCCGAAAACGCGCATAGAGGTCGTGACGGAAGGCGTGCTGACCCGAATGCTGCAGAGCGATCCTTCGCTGGAGGAAGCGGGACTCGTTATTTTTGACGAGTACCATGAGCGAAGCCTTCAGGCGGATCTCGGGCTTGCTCTCGCGCTGCAGTGTCGGTCTTTGTTCCGCGAGGATCTTCGCGTCGCGGTGATGTCGGCGACCTTGGAGGCGGAGCCGGTCGCCATGCTGCTGGACGGAGCGCCGATCGTGCGAAGCGAAGGCCGGATGTTCCCCGTCGAGACGAGGTACGCGTCTCGCAAGGCGGAAGGGACGATCGAGGCGGAGGCGGCCGCGGTCGTCCTGAGAGCTCTCGCGGAGCAGGAGGAAGGCGACGTGCTCGTATTTCTTCCCGGCGCGGGCGAGATTCGGCGCGTCGAGTCTCGTCTTCGCGCGGCGCTGGCCGATCGCGCGGTGGACGTGGCGCCGCTGCACGGAAGCCTGCCGCAGGAGGCGCAGGATCGCGCGCTGGCGCCGAGCGAAGCGGGAAGGCGCAAGGTGGTTTTGAGCACGGCGGTGGCGGAATCGAGCCTGACGGTGCAGGGGGTTCGGATCGTCGTCGACAGCGGACTCATGAGGGTTCCCCGGTTCTCGCCGCGAACCGGAATGGCTAGGCTGGAGACGCTCCCCGTATCGCGGGCATCGGCCGATCAGAGGAGAGGCCGGGCAGGACGCTTGGCGCCGGGGGTCTGTTATCGGCTATGGACGGAAGAGGAGAATCGGCATTTGGCTCCGGTGGGGACGCCCGAGATTTTGGCAGCCGATCTGGCCGGTCTTGCGCTCGACCTGGCGGTTTGGGGAGTCGATAACCCCGAAGATCTGGCGTGGCTGGATCCTCCGTCTCCGGCGGCTTACAATCAGGCGTGCGAGCTGCTGACGGAGTTGGGCGGTTTAACGGAGGAAGGGAAGCTGTCCCCTCATGGCGAGCAAATGGCCCGTTTCGGGGTGCATCCCCGTCTGGCGCACATGCTGCTGCGATCGGCTCCGCTCGGGCTGATCGAGGAAGCCAGCCTGCTGGCCGCTTTGCTTGGCGAGCGCGATCTTCTTAAAGGAGACGGTGCCCGCAATGCGGACATCTCCCTTCGCGTCAGGGCGCTACGCGACGGCGGAGCCAATGTCGACGAGCGCGTTCGCACGAGGCTCCTCTCCGAAGCTTCGGAGCTGAGACGCTCCCTGGAATCTATAGGAGCAGCGAGCGCTCCGCCAGCGAAGGCTGCGCCGGTTGAGGACGCATGGGGCGTCCTGCTCGGCTTCGCGTATCCGGATCGCATCGGCCGCCGCCGGGGGCCCGGCCGATACACGCTCAGCATCGGGCGCGGAGCCGAGCTGCCCGGGGGGCAGCTCCTCGCCCAAGCGGAGTACCTGGTCGTCGCGGAGCTCGACGACCAAGGCCAAGAGGGCCGCGTACAGCTTGCCGCGGCCCTGGCGGAGGCGGATCTCGAGCGGCATTTCGCCTCCTCGATCCGCCTGGAAGAGACCGTCCGCTGGGACGCCGAAGCCCAGGCGGTCCGGGCGCGGGAGGTCCGCAGGCTCGGAGCGATCGTCCTCTCCGAGCGTCCCCTGGCGAAGCCGTCCCCCGAGAAGGTCGCGGAAGCGCTCCTTCAAGGGCTTCGCCAGGAGGGACTCGCTATGCTCCCTTGGAGTCGCTCCGCGCGACAGCTCCAGGAGCGCGGCGTTTTTCTCGCCGCCCACGATCCCGCTTGGCCGGACTGGTCCGACGCCGCGCTATTGGATACCCTCGAGGAATGGCTCGGCCCCTACCTCGGAGGCATGAAGAGCAGGTCCGACCTGCAGCGTTTGAACCTGACGCAGGCTTTGGAGTCTTCGCTCACCTGGGAGCTTCGCTCGATGCTGGATCGCGAGGCCCCGACTCATATCGCGGTGCCCAGCGGTTCAAGGATCCCGATCGATTATTCGAATCCGGAGGCGCCTTTTATCGCGGTACGGCTTCAGGAGATGTTCGGGCTGCCGGACACCCCGCGCATCGCGGCCGGCAAAGTGCCTCTGACGGTGCACCTGCTGTCGCCCGCGCAGCGGCCTGTCCAGGTGACGAGGGATCTCGCCAGCTTCTGGTCGAACGCGTACTTCGAGGTCCGCAAGGATCTTAAGGGTAGATATCCGAAGCATTATTGGCCCGACGATCCGATGGAAGCGACCGCTACGCGCCGGGTAAGGCCGCCGGGTTCCTGATGGAAGGGGATAATGGTACGCCGGCGGCTATTCCGATACCGGATCGAAGGGGATAATGGTACGCCAGCGGCTTTTCCCGACACCGGATCGAAGGGGATAATGGTACGCCCCGAGCCAACGAGAAACGATGTCCAATGCAAACCCGCCGGGATATGATATCATGAGAAAAGCGGAATCCAAGGAAACGTTTTACAATTCGGAGACGTTACAATCCGGAGACGTTTTGCATAGGGGAGAGGAGAAGAGCGTTGAAGCTATTTTTTCTATTCGGTTTCCTCTGGTGGATATTAGGCAATCCGTTCTTGGCCATCATCGTTATCCTGGTCATCCTATACTTTCTGGAGAGAAGGTTCATCGGGCTGTCTCCGAGCCTCTTCCGGCCTTTCCGAAGACGCAGCGCGATCAACAGGCAGCGAAGGCAGATCCAGATGAGTCCGCACGACGTGTCGGCGAAGACGGAGCTGGCGAGGCTGTATCTCGAGGGCAAAAAATACCGGGAAGCGAACGAGATTCTCGGCGAAATCGAGTCGCGCATGGAACACTCGGCGGAGTATTGGAGCGATCTCGGGCTGAGCGAGCTGGGGCTTGGACGCCTTCCGGAAGGGGAACAGGCGATGCTTAAGGCGCTGGAGATCAGTCCGCGCGTCAAATACGGCATTCCTTATCTCCGATTGGGGGAAGCGTTCGCCGAATCCGATCCGGCCAAGGCTATCAAGTACCTTGAGGAGTTCAAAACCGTTCATTCCTCCTCCTGCGAAGCCTACTACCGGCTAGGTCTCGTTTACGAGAGGATGGGAAGCAAGGAAGAAGCGAAGAGCGCGTTCCAAGAGTGCAGGACGATTTATCGGGCATTGCCGAAATATATGAAAAGAAAAGAGCGCAAGTGGATGCTGAAGAGCATGATGCGCGCCAAATAGAAAAGGGAGCCTGCCGCTAGGCTCCCATTCTTTATGATAAGAAGAATCAGTCCAGAGCCGCTTCGGTCTCTTCGGCTTGCTCGTCCGAAGCGCTGGCTGCCGGTTCTTCCGCTTGGTCTTCAAGAGCTGCCTCTTCAGAGCTCTCCTCCAAGCTCTCTTCGGCTGCTGCTTCCGCTTCCTCCGCTTGCGCTTCGGCAACGGGTTCTTCGGCAGCCTCTTCTACCGCTTCTACGGCTTCCTCTTGCTCGGCTGCCGCTTCTTCCACGTCGGACTCGGATTGTGCATCCGCTTCCAAAACTTCTTCGACGACTACTTCTTCGTTCGTGTCCATCGTCCATCCTCCTGTCAATTTATAATAGAAGGAATCTCCCTCTGACATCAAATTATCACGTTCTCCTCAAAGTGGAAACGGTGTTATTTTAGGGGAATTTGTAGGGATGGCTCGAATCTATCATTTGTAAACAAACCGTAATATGGAAGGCTGCATTCGACAGAAAAAGCGGCCTGCGGCTTGCTCGTTCCCTTGTCGAAATCAGGGGAAACCGCGAGTATTTGACATCTCCGGCTCGATCCCTTATATTGTGGGGCGAAGATGGAGAACGGAGTGGATAGGCATGAGAGGAGCCGGACGGAATCGGCAGGAGCAAAGCGGATCGCGCGGAGGCAAAGGAGGCGGCTCGCAGAGCGGCGGGCGCGGCCACGGCGGAACGCGCGGCCACGGCGGAACGCAAAGAGGAGCCTCCCGGAGCGGAGGGGATGGGCGGAGCGGGGACCGCTGGCGCGGTGAAGGGCGAGCGGAAGGACGCCGCGGCTCCGGCCGGACAAGCATGGCCGGACAGGGGCGGCCGAGCGGCGATAGACCCCGCAAGGGCGAGCAAGACGTCAGGACCATGAGCAATCGCGAGCTGGTACGTTCCTACGCGGAGCCCCTGAAGCTTGGACGCCGCAAAGGAGAATGGATCGACGTTCGCTTGCCGGATTCGCTCGTCGGCGCCCCGATCCAGAAGGTGATGCAGCAGACGCCGCTGGCTCCGAAGCTCGCGAACAAGCTGCTGCAGGGCAAGGGGATCGTGCTTCAAGGCTCGAACCTCCGCTTGCGGCTATTTCCGGCGGAGTCGATCGATTTTCCTTCGGACTGGATGGAGCTGAACGTGCTTTACGAGGACGATTTTACGCTTGTCGTGAACAAGCCATCGGGGATCGAGGTTCATCCGAGCGAACATGGGCAGCGTCGCACGCTTGCGCACGGAGTGGCTTCCTATTACGAGATGACGAACCAGAACGTCCGCATCCGCCACATCCACCGCATCGACAAGGAGACGACGGGCCCCGTCCTCTACGCGAAGAACGAATTCGCGCATTATCAGTATGACAAAGCGATGCGAGAGAAGAACATCGAGAGAATCTATCTTGCGCTGGCGGAAGGCGTTCTGGAGAAAGACAAAGGGACGATCGACAAGCCGATCGGCCAGGATCGCCACCACTCGACGAAACGAAGGGTAAGCGAGACGGGAGATCCGGCCGTGACGCATTACGAGGTCGTGGAACGGTTCGCCGATCACACGCTGGTCCGCCTTCGGCTGGAGACGGGACGGACGCACCAGATTCGGGTCCACCTGTCCGCGATCGGCCATCCGCTAGCCGGAGACGGAATGTACGGGGGCAAAAGAGGGCTGATCGCGCGGCAGGCGCTGCACGGGGAGAGGCTGATTTGGCGTCATCCATGGACGAACGAGCAGCTGTCCGCGCGAGCTCCGCTGCCGGACGACTTCGCCGAGGCGCTCGAGAAACTTCGGAAGTAGTCCCGCATCGCACGCAACGGGCAGCAACCCGAAGCGCATAATCCGTACACACCATACGCAACGCGCAAAGAAAGCCGCACGGAGTCCGAACTCCGCGCGGCTTTCATTCTTTATTTTCGCAGGTCAATCCTCTTGCAGGACCATTTCTTCGCGTTGCTTGCGGGCGTACTGCTTCAGCTCTTCCGTAATCTCCTGCTTGGCATCCTCCTCGAAGTGAATGCCGTAATGGGAGGAATGCGCCTTCTGCTCCTGCCATTGGATCGATCCGCGAATGCTCATTTTCCGGATAAGATCGAAGGTCAGGATCACTTTGCAGGAATTCTGGTTCGTTCGAAAATTAAGCGGAGTATCCAGCTTGCAGCCGTTCGGGCTTAGATCGAGAAGCTGAGCCTGCCCCTGCTTGCTCTCCAACTTACTGTTATTCACTTCGTAAAGCTGAATAAGGCAAGGAACCGAGGGCGTAAACTCATAGCGAAACGGTTCGTTTCTTCTCGAAATGTTCATCTGCCGAACCTCCAAACCCAATTTGTACCAGGTGATTTTTTTTAAGAGTATTATATTATCCCTTTCTGAACAATCTCTGAAAGACGAAAAAGTCCTCAAGGACTACAAGATCCGTATTGAATTGGGACTTTATGACGCCGCTCTTGCATGGCGTTCCCGGATGTGCTATTTTAGGGTACGGGAACGAAATGACCGGATTATTATTTTGGTCAGTTTTTTTGGAGGGGGTGAAGATCATGGCGGAGAGAAAGCAGCCGGACCGGCGCCGTCAGGTCATGGAAGCCGCGGCCCGATCGTTCGAGACGTTCGGCTACAAGGGCACGACGATGGATCAGGTAGCCAAGCTCGCCCAAGTGGGCAAGGGGACGATCTATACTTTTTACGCGAATAAGGAAGAGCTGTTCGAAGAGATCATGAAGGGCCTCATCCAAGAGCTGAAGGTCGTGGCGGACGAAACGCAGGACGGGAAGCTGCCTTTCGCCGACAACTTGATGAACGTTCTCCATAAGGTATCCGACTATCGGGATCGTCATGCGCTCGCGGCCAAGCTGTCGCAGGAGGTACGCGATATCGGCACGCCGATGGCGAAGGAAGGCCTCGAGAAGGTGGAGAAGGCGATCATCGGGTACATTGCCCGGCATGTCAAGGAAGCGTCCGATAAGGGAGAGATTCGTCCCTGCTCGCCGGAGCTGACCGCCTATATGATGCTCAAGATGTATTTGGCGCTGACGGCGGAAGGGCATCACCTTCACGAACCGCTCGGCAAGGAAGAGATTCTCGAGAGCTTCCGGTTCTATTGTTTTGAAGGGTTGGCGATTCGCTGAACCTTTTTTTGCCTAAGAATGACCGAATGAGGAATTTGGTCAGTTAGTACCATGAGAAAGGGATGTTAAGTGATATGAAGAGGAATAAGACGCAAGAGGCCGGTGTCGTCCGAGGAGAGCTAAAGAGGCTTAAGGGGAGCAAAATGGCGATGCTGTCCATCGTCGGACTGATCGTTATTCCTCTGCTATACAGCGGGATGCTTATCGGAGCGTTCTGGGACCCGTACGGCAAGCTTGACGAGATGCCGGTCGCGGTGGTGAACGAGGACAAGGGAGCCGTCATGGACGGCAAGGAGCTTCATATTGGCCGGGATCTGCTGGAAGAGCTGCAGGGCAACGAGGATTTCGACTGGCAGGTCGCGGACTGGGAGAAGGCGATGGCGGGACTGGAGGATCACGAGTATTCGCTTGTCTTCGTGATTCCGGAGGACTTCTCGGAGAAGACGACGACGCTGAAGAACGAGAATCCGGAGGCTGCCCAGCTAAGCTATTACGTCGACGACGGCTATAATTACCTGACGTCGACGATCGGTTCCAAAGCGGCCGAGAGCCTTAAGGAGAAGGTGTCGAACGAAGTCACGAAGGCGTACGCCGAGACGGTATTCGCTTCGATCGGCGATGCGGCGGACGGCTTCGGCGAAGCGGCGGGAGGCGCCGCCAAGCTGGCCGATGGGGCGAAGTCCGCTCAGGAAGGAGCCCGGCAGCTTCACGACAACCTGGCCAAGCTGACCGGCGGCGCGGTCGATCTGAAGCAGGGCGTCGCCAAGCTGGCCGACGGTTCGGATAAGCTGCTGGCCGGCGTGAAAACGGTCGACTCCGGAAGCGCGTCGCTTGCCGAAGGGCTTGACGGGCTCGCTTCGGCGGGCAGTCAGCTGCAGGCCGGCGCGGACCAAGCGCAGGCGGCCGCCGCGAGCGTCGCTTCGGGCGCGCGGCAGCTGGCGGAGAGCGGCAAGACGCTGGCTGCCGGAGCCTCGAGCGCTCGGGGCGGCAGCGAGCAAGTGGCGAGCGGCGCAAGCGAGCTGGCCGCCGGCTTGAAGCAATACGCCGCGGCCCACGGCGAGCTGGCGGACGACGCGGCGCTGCAGAAGCTGATCGCGGCGGCGGAAGCCGTCTCTTCCGGCGCGGATCAGCTCCGGCAAGGCGTCGCGAGCGTCTCTTCCGGCGCCGAGCAAATGAGCGAGGGGCAGCAGGCGCTGGCATCCGGCGCGGCTCAGCTGCAGAGCGGGGTCGGCACGCTGGACTCGGGGCTCGCGACGTTCAACGGCAAGCTGAACGAAGCGTCTGCCGGGGCCAAGGAGCTGTCCGGAGGCGTGAAGCAGGTGCTTGCCGGCACGGAATCCCTTCGCGCGGGGCTGAAGCAAGCCGGCAGCGGCCTGCTCACGGTCAGCGAAGGATCGTCCTCGCTGTCCGAAGGCTCGGAGAAGCTGGAGGAAGGCATCGCGAAGCTGGGCGACGGCTCGACCGAGCTGGCCGGCAAGCTGGGCGAGGCATCGAAGGAAGCTTCGTCGCTGGGCGGCAATGACGAGCAGGCGGCGATGTTCGCGGGTCCGGTATCGCTGTCGGAGAACAAACTGGCGAACATTCCGAACTACGGAACGGGGATGGCTCCGTACTTCCTGTCGCTGGGCCTCTATGTCGGCGTGCTCATGTCGACGGTGATCCTGCCGCTCAGGGACGCGGCCGGCCGGGTTCGAAGCGGCTGGAGATGGTATCTGTCGAAGCTGATGCTGTTCGCTCCGGTCGTGCTCCTTCAGACGATTCTGGTGGATACGGTCTTGATCTACGGAATCGGCCTCGACGTGCCGAACGTTCCGTTCTTCTACGCGATCAGCGCGGCGATCGGGCTCACGTTCATGACGATCGTGCAGTTCTTCGTCACTCTCGCGGATACGATCGGGCGCTTCGTCGCCGTCGTTCTGCTGACGCTGCAGCTGGCCTCCAGCGAAGGCACGTATCCGGCGGTCATGCTTCCCGGCTGGCTGCGGACGATCGGCGAATGGATGCCGATGACGCACGCGATCAAGGCGCTTCGCCTCGCGCTCGCCGGAGGCTCGGCGTCTTCGATCGGAGAGCAGCTCCTGCTGCTGGCGGCATACGCGGCCGCGTTTATCGTCCTTACCTTGGCGCTGTTCAAGCTCAGAAGCGGCAAGTCGGATCGTTATCGAATCGCGCCTTTAGAAGCTCCCGTCCATGCCTGACGGAGGCACAACCCCATGCGGCTTTCGGTTGCATGGGGTTGTTTTTGTCTCCATACGAGCTTTTGTGAGTCGATGGTCCTAATTCTGTTCACAATTCGCGAATTTCCTTCATTTTCCGCTGAAATTTGCCGTTAACAACTGTTAGAGGTAAATACATAGGGCTAACCAGGAGGATTTAATGAAGTCGACCAAAAGAACGAACCGATGGATATCGCTGATGCTTGCCGTAGTTCTGAGTGTCGTGTTTGCGACATCGGCCTATGGCGCGTCCACCGCTACTTTGTCCAAGATCATTCTATCGACCAACGAAGTGACCTTGTCGCTGGGGGATTCTTATTCGCTCACCGCGACGGGCCTGTACAGCGACAACTCGACGGAGAATCTGACGGTGTATTCCACCTGGAGCAGCTCGGATACGAAGGTTGCCACTATATACAACGGAACGATTACGGCCAAGGCGGTAGGAACGGCGACGGTATCCGCTACCTATAACAACGTGACGCAAACGGCCCAAGTCACCGTCACGAAGAAGGTCAAAGCGCTCACGAAGGATAAGCAAAGCCTGGATCTGCGCAAGGGCGCCGAAGCTACGATCAATCTGACGGCCACTTACAGCGACAATATGACGGCTGACGTCACGGCCGATGCCGATTGGTCGTCCACGAACGACAATGTCGCGACGGTCGTCAACGGCAAAGTCAAGGCGATCGGCGCCGGTACGGCGACGATTACCGCGACTTACGGCGGCAAGACCGTGACCGTCGATACGAAGGTCGAGGTGATCAGCCGGCTGGAAGCCGATCACTCCAAGGTCTCGATCCTGCTGAACAAGTCCGCCGAAGTCAAGCTTACGGCGACGTATTCCGACGGCGAGCCGGCGGATGTCACCTCCAGCGCCGTCTGGACGTCCAGCGACGAGGACGTAGCCGACTTCGTAAACGGCGAAATCCACGGCTACGGGCCAGGCACGGCTACCTTGACGGCAACGTACGGCACCAAGAGCACGACGATCACCGTCGACGTCGACAAGACGTCCATTTTGACGGTTGACGACGACAGCCTGTATTTAAACGTTAACGATATGAAGAAGCTTACGCTGACCGCGATGCTGGCGGAGGGCGGAAGCTCGGTCGTGACGGGCAGCGCCGAATGGAAGTCGAGCGATTCCTCGATCGCGTCCGTCGACGAAGGCGAGATCACGGCCCATAAGTCGGGCTCTGCCATCATTTCGGCTACGTACAACGGCAAGTCCGTTTCGATTACGGTCGATGTCGAAGTGGCCAAGTATTTGGACGTGACTCCGTCCAAGCTGACGCTGTCGGCCGGAGCCACTTCCGATTTGACGGTCAAGGCGATTTATGCGGACGGATCCACGTCGAACGTAGCCGGCACGGCTTCTTACACGTCCGATAACGAGAACGCGGCCTTCGCCGTCAAAGGCAAAGTAACGGCCACCAAGACGGGAACGGCCGTCATCACGGTTTCCTACGGCGGCAAGACGGCCAACGTTACGGTTTACGTCGACGTCCCGAGCAGCCTGACGACGACCACGCCTCAGATTTTCCTGGAACCGAATGAACAAGCTACCGCCCAAGTGAACGCCAACTATGGGGATAACGCGTCCGACAAGGTCGTAACCGGTTCGGCAACATGGAAGTCCGGCGACGAGGCCGTCGCGACGGTGGACGGAGGGGTCGTCACCGCGGTCGCGGCCGGCACCGCCACGATCACCGCGACCTATAACGGCAAGAGCGTCTCGATGACGGTTTATGTTTCCACCGCCAAGCGCATCGACGCGAGCGCGACGCAGGTCTCCCTGCTGTTGAAGAAGACCAAGAGCATCAAGCTCATGGCGACTTACGCGGATAACTCCGAGAAAGACATTACGAATATCGCTTCCTGGACGTCCAGCAACGAGGACGTTGCCGACATTCTGAACGGCGTCATTACCGGCTACAAAGACGGAACGGCGACCCTGACCGCCACTTACGGCTCGAAGACGGCCAAGATTACGGTCGATGTCGATGCCACCTCCGTTCTGAATGCAAGCAGCACGGACGTGTTCTTGCAAGCTGGCGACACCAAATCCATCACGCTTACGGCGGAGTTGGCCGATTCCTCCGCCGAGAACCCTACTCCTGACGTGACGAGCTCGGCCACTTGGAAATCCAGCAACGAGTCCGTCGCCACGGTAAGCGGCAACGGCGTCATTACGGCCGTGGCATCGGGTACCGCGACGATTACGGCAACCTATGGCGGCAAGTCGGTCAAGATCTCGGTCGATGTCGAGACCGCCAGGTACTTGGAGATCAGCGACGATGAGCTGACGCTGAGCGCCGGCGACGTCGACAGGCAGGTTTATCTGACGGCTACCTATTCGACGGGCCAAACCGCCAAGATCACCGACAAGGCGACTTGGAGCTCCAGCGACGAGGATGTCGCTTACGTCAAGAACGGCTTGATCTCGACGTACAAGATGGGCAAGGCCGTCATTAGCGGCACCTACGGAGGCAAGACGGCCAAGGTTACGGTATACGTAGACATTCCGTCCAAGCTGACGACCGATTCGAAGACGATTCGCGTCGACGTGGACGGAGAAGCCACGGCGGAACTGACGGCCGTCATCTCTTCCGGAGATAAGGACGTTAGAACGGAAGCGGAGTGGACCTCGGCCAGCGAGAAGATCGCGACCGTCAAGGACGGCGTGATCACCGGGGTAGCGGAAGGCTCGACGACGGTCAAAGCCGAATACGGGGGGTTGTCCCTCACCTATACGGTTAAGGTAGGACTGGCGGATGTCGTCGAAGCGGATACTCGCGCGCTTAACCTGTCGGTAGGCGACAAACAGCAAATTACGCTGACCGCCGCGGTGGACGAAGACAGCGATCCTGTCAACGTCAACGACAAAGCGACCTGGAAGTCGAGCAAGCCTTCCGTAGCGGACGTCAAGAAAGGCCTCGTGACCGCTTACGCCAAAGGCACGGCAACGATCACGGCCACTTACGGAGGACAGTCGGTCACGATCACGGTCGGCGTCGATCAGATCAGCCGGATCGAATTGTCGGAAGCCAACCTGTCGATGAAGTCCGGAGGCACAACGAAGCTTACCGCGACGGCGATCTTCAGCAACGGAATGGAGAAGGACGTCACCGACCTATCGGAATGGAAGTCCAGCAGCGTTAAGGTTGCGACGGTTAAGGACGGCAAGGTGACGGCAGTCGCGTACGGCAAGACCTCCATTACCGTCAAGTACGCCGGCAAGACGGCGAAGGTTGCCGTCGATGTCGACACGCTGAAGTATCTGGAGACGGATTACGTCAACGTAACGATGGCCCAAGGCTCGACGTTCCAGCTCAAAGCGACCGCGACCTACGCGGATCAATCCGAAGCGGACGTGAGCAAGGCCGGCCTATGGACGACGTCCAAAGCCGCGGTAGCTACCGCCAAGGACGGTCTGATCAAGGCGAACGGCAAGGGCAAAGCGACGATAACCGTGTCGTTCGGCGGCAAGAAAGTCAAAGTCAACGTAGTCGTTAAATAACGCGAACGCGAATAGCAAGCGGCGCCGGGGAGGCGAACCTCCCGGCGCCGTTTTTTTATAGCTTAGGAAATGATACAAAGCAATTTTCCTGCGGATACACCCGGGGGCTCCCCCAAAAGCAATCGGAATTCGCTACAGAGCATTGCGTACTTTTGGGGGATATGTTCCTGCATAATAAAGGAAAAAAAGAGTACCATACAGGTTAAGCAAACCCGATCCGTTCGTCCGTTCTATGTTCCCGATCAACCTTTAAGAAAGTAGGGAATCGCCGCTTGATCCAGCCGCCAGCCGCCGAGGGCCAATCGCCTGACGAAACGCTCTACCCGGAGCTGAATCGTAACGAAGAGCGATTCCGCTCCGTCTTTGCGCACTGCTCCGACGTCGTCTACCGTTCTATCGATATCGAAGGCAAAGGCAGGGCGTTGCTGGTCTATATCGAAGGTCTCGCGGATAACGAAGGGCTAGAAAAACAGGTGATTTCTCCGCTGCAACGGGATCGGGCGCTTACCGTGTCGGATAAGGTTGACGTGCTTACGTTTAAGGATTGTCTCGCGCACGTCCTGGACGGCAAGCCGATCCTGCTTCGCGACGGGCAAACGGCTGGGCTTGCGCTCGGGTTGACGAAATGGGAGAAACGCGGAATCGAGGAGCCGAGCGCCGAATCCTCGGTTCGCGGACCGCGGGAGGGGTTTACCGAGACGCTCCGGGTCAATACGTCGCAGATTCGGCGGATCGTCAAAAGCCCGAAGCTAAAAATCGAAGAGATGAAAATCGGCCGTTACACGCAAACCAAGATCGCCGTCGCCTACGTGGAGGGCCTGGCGGATCGCACTCTCATCGACGAAATCAAAGCTCGGCTGGGACGAATCCGGATCGACGGCATCCTGGAGAGCGGCTATATCGAGGAGCTTATCGAAGACACCCCGTATTCCCCGTTCCCTCAGCTGCTCAGCACGGAACGCCCGGACGTCGTCTGCGGCAACTTGCTGGAAGGCCGCGCGGCCATTCTGGTGGAAGGCACTCCGTTCGCGCTCGTCGCTCCGATCACTTTTTTTTCGCTGCTGCAGTCCCCGGAGGATTATTATCAACGGTATATCATCTCGACGGTCATCCGTTGGCTGCGCTACAGCTATTTGTTGTTTTCGCTTTTGCTGCCTTCGCTTTACGTGGCTGTCCTGACCTTCCACCAGGAGATGGTGCCCGGTTCCCTTCTGTTAAGCATGGCGAGTTCCCGGGAGGAAGTGCCTTTCCCCGCCCTTGTCGAGGCGCTTCTCATGGAGATTACGTTCGAGGCGCTGCGGGAAGCGGGCGTGCGCCTGCCTAAGCAGGTCGGCTCGGCGATAAGCATCGTCGGGGCGCTCGTCATCGGCCAAGCGGCGGTGCAGGCCGGGATCGTGTCCGCGCCGATGGTCATTATCGTCGCCCTGACCGGCATTTCCTCGTTTATGACGCCGAGATACATCGCGGGAATCTCGATCCGGATGCTTCGGTTTCCGATGATTTTCCTGGCAGGGTCGCTCGGGCTGCTCGGCATCATGATGGGCATTATTGCGCTCGTGCTTCATCTGTGCAGCCTTCGCTCGTTCGGCGTGCCGTACTTGTCTACCCTCCAAACGCCGAATTTCGGCGAATTCAAGGATGTTTTGTACCGGGCACCCTGGTGGTCCATGAAGAGGAGGCCGCGCTTGACGGGGAGCTACGACGAATACCGCGAAACCGCCGGTCTGAAGCCGGGGCCGGAACATGGCGGGGAATCCGGGTAATCGAAGGAGGGAGTAGCGATGAAGCCGGAGAAGGGGACCATATCCGGGCTGCAGATGGCGCTCATGCTGTATCCCGCCGTCATCGCGACGGCTTTTCTTACCTTGCCGACGATAACGGCGCAATATGCGGGGAACGATCTGTGGCTGACGCCGATCCTGTCCGGGATCTCGGGCGCTTTGACCTTGTTTCTTGCGGTGCGGCTGCACCGTCTTTACCCGGGTCAAACGGTTATCGAATACAGCGTTAAAATCATAGGAACCGTTCCCGGCAAAATCGTCGGCTTCGCCTACTTTATTTTTTTGCTCTACTTAACGGGCGTAATCGCTCGGCAATATGCCGAGTTCGTGAAAAGCGCGATTATGTTCAAAACGCCGCTCTTGGTCATCCTATCGTCCATTTTGCTGCTAGCGGCCATCGCCGTCCGGGGAGGAGTGGAGCTGATCGCCCGGGCCGCGACGATTTTAACGCCCGTCTTCGTCATTCCGAGCTTCGTTCTGCTGCTCCTTCTTCCCGATTTGAACGTCCAGCATCTGTTTCCCGTTCTGGAGAAAGGGTGGATTCCGGTTCTCAAGGGTTCCCTGGCTCCGAACGCCTATACGTCGGAGTTTTTTCTCATGACCTTCTTTTTGCCCTTGCTGTCGAATCCGGAGAAAGGAGCGAAGTGGGCGGCCGTCTCCATCGCGGCGGATTTGTTCAGCGGCTTGTATGCGTCCTTGCTGGTCCTGTTTTTGTTGGGACCGGACACTGCCGACAAAGTGTATCCGGTTCTGACCGCGTTTCGCTACATCAGCCTGGCCAACTTCTTCGAGAACCTGGAGGCGCTGCTCGTGGCGATGTGGGTCATCGGCAATTTTCTGAAGCTATCGATCTTTCTCTATGCGGCCACTACGTCGCTTGTTCAGACCTTGGAGCTTAAGGATTATCGCATGGTCGTCTATCCCCTGGCCGTCTGGTGCGTTCTGTTCAGCCTGTGGGATTACCCCAATTTGCCGTCGCTCGACAATCATATCAAGTACGTATCGCCCTTCGAGCTTCTCGCGTTCTTTAACGCGATTCCGTTATTGCTGCTGCTGGCCGCATCCGCCAGACAAGTCTTCAAGGGCAGCCCGAACCTGCCCGCGAAAGGAAAAAACGCCGTTGAATAAAGCGTTGGTTGCGGAAGTGACGATCGCCGTCGCGTTTATCGTTTGGTTCGAGCGCAAAAGAGTAAAGAAAATTCCCGGCAAGGAGAGGACGTTGTTTGTCCTGCTGCTGCTGAGCGCCTGGATCATGGCCTTTTTCGATTTGCCGAACACGCCCGGTCTGGCGTCCGTATTCGATAGTCTGTTTGGGCCTTTAAGGCCGCTGGTCGAGGAATAGCTTCGTCCCGAAGAGATAAGGGGGCCGAGTTCGATGTTCGCTATAGGGAAGATCACAGCCCCGATCGCGTTGCTGCTGTTGCTGTCGGGCTGCTGGGATCGCGTGGAGCTGAACGACCTCTCGCTCATTACGGCCATCGCCTTTGATAAGCCGCAACAGAACAATTCGGTGGAGGTTACGGCGCAAATCATCATACCGAAGGTCAAGGGCGGCGGCGACGGCGGCACCGGAGGAGGGGGAGGAGGACAAGCCAAGCAAACGGTCACGCGCACGGCATCGGGCAGCGATATCGCCGATGCCATCTCCAAGCTTCAGATGGTCATCCCGCGGAAGATTTTTTGGGGCCAGTGCAAAGTGTTTATATTCGGCGAAGAGATCGCCAGAGAGGGCATTCGGGAGCATATGGATTTTCTTCTCCGCCATCCGCAGCCCAGGGAACGGGGGTACGTGTTCGTAAGCCGAGGGAGAGGGGCGGACGTCTTGGAGCTGTTCCCCCCGATCGAGCGGTCATCGTCGGAAGTGATTCGGGAGCTGGCCCAGTTGGGAATCGGTCTGAAAGTAACCCTGGAGCAGCTGAGCATCCGGCTGAAGGGAGAATCCGGCGCGCAGGCGCTTCCGCTCGTTCATATTCTTCCGAAGTCGAAATCGTCGAAGCCGTTCGAGACGATCGCCTATTTGTCCGGAACCGCCGTATTCAAGGACGGCAAAATGATCGGGGAGCTATCGTCCAGGGAGACGCGCGGAGTCCTGTGGGTCCGGAACGAAATCGACGAGTATACGGTTACCTATGAGAACGACCCTGCCAAAGGGAAGGTGTCGATTCATCCCCTTCACGCGAAAGTCAAGCTGGTTCCTAGAATCGAGGACGGAACCTGGAAAATGGACATTAAAGTACGAACGGCCGGCGATCTCGTTCAGAACGGCACGCCGCTCAATCCGATGGATCCGCAAGTCCTTAAGAAAATGGAGGAAGGAATGAAGAAGGATATCCAAGCCCGCATTCGAGATGCCTTGAAGCTCTTGCAGCGCGATCTGAACGCGGATATTCTGGATTTCGCCAACGCGTATCACCGGAAGTACCCGAAGATATGGGCCGAAGCCAAGGACGAATGGGAGACCAAATTTCCCGAGATCGAAGCGACGGTCGACGTCGAAGCTCGAATCAACAGGCCTGGAATGGTCAATTCTCCGGGCGGAATATCCCAAGAAACGGGAACGGAAAAATAGAAGATCGGTGCGGGGACCGGCGAAGGACCTGCGATTAAGGCAAAACGGCCGTCCCGGCGGAAGGATCCGTTCTTCCGGGACGGCCGGATAAGGCCCGTTCGTTGTGCCGATATTACGAATGAATAAAGGCCGTATTCAAGCTGGATCGGTAAACGACTTGATATTGAAGCCCCGTTGCGATGGCCGCGAGCGGCACGTATGTTTTCTTGACGCTGCCTACTTGCTGCAGATAAGCCGGGGTCGCGATAGGCTTCGTCTCTCCGTTCACCTTCATCGTTTTCGAGCCGATCGCGATGGCGACCGTATTGCTTCCTTTGACGAACGTGACCGTCTGCGTTTTGCTGTCCCATTTGTAGGTTGCGCCGGTCGCGTTCGCGACATCCGTCAAGGCAAGGAAGGTCGTGCTGTTTCTCAGCATCGGCTGGTTAGGGGACGATAAGGCTTTGCCGTCGATGTAGATCGCCGGAGCGACCGGCTTGCCGTTCTTCGTCTTCTCCGTGACAGGAATCGGCGTGTACGACTGCCAGACGGAGTCCGAGAATTGCTCCGCGATGGCGGCGTAGCCGAGTTGGTTCGGATGAACGTCCTTCTCGAAATAGATGTGGGTCAACGACATCTCCTTGCCCGCGAACAGAGAACGAATATGTACGATATCGACGGGAACGCCTTCTTCGTCGAGCTCCGCTTCCATCTCATCCAGCAGTCCCGCAAGCGTATCCGTTACTTTGATGAATTGCCCGTATAAGTCGGCGTCGTATTGAACGGGCATCGGGAGATATTGATCGGACAGCTTGATAACGGCATTAGGCGCCAATTCGTGGATCAACTGCACCGCTTTTTTTACTTGCGCTGCATAATTATTCAATTTGGTGTCTATTTCTGCATTGAGCTGCGCTACGGCTTCCTGCGGATCTTTGTCGAGCAAGCTGCGGATATAATCAAGGAAGTCGTTGCCTCCGATCGTCATCGCGACCAGGTTCGCTTGCTTAAGCGCTCCGTTAAGCTCGGAGGTCTTCGCCCCGACTTCGTTCGCCAGCGTCGTAATGCGTTCGTCCGTGAATTTGGAGAAATCCTGGATTTGATCGAATGTTAGCTTTTTGTTGTCTTTGGCCCCTTGGAGAAGATTGGTCAGTCCTTCCGAGGTAAGGCCTACGACGGCATAGTTGCTGAGCTCCGACCGACCGTGCAGGAGCGCTTGTTCATAAAGACGGTCCCCGTATCCGTAGACATCCTTCCATTCCTGGACGCCAGGCTCGTAGCCTGCGCTCACGGAGTCTCCGAGGATTACGATCCGATAAGGAGAAGAGACGGACGTTTCGGCTTGCATAGCGGCTAATCGTGCGGATTCGCCGACGGGGGCGGATGCGGTCGCCGCGGCGAAGGGAGACGCGGCCAAAGCGCCTGCGATGACGGCAACCGATAGGGTTCTTAGGGTTTTCAAAGAGTACAGTCCTCCGATCTAATTGTCGAATGTTCATGAATGAAACGGCTTATCGGAATCATAAAAATATTAAATTGCCATTCTTGACATCGTGGTGTTAAAATAATATAACTACAAAATGAATAATTATAAAAATAACGGGTTGTATGGCCGTCTAACGCGGAAATCGCCTAACCGGTCGCGTCTCCCAGCCTGCCAAGCCGTTATGTTTATTATAATTCCAACAGGTAAACATCGCCACAAGCGATTTTTGAGGAATCGTCCCCGCCACAAGCAACTGACGAAGAATCAAGATCATCCTTCCGCCAGCACAAGCCCTCGGAGTGTCGCTCCGTTTATTGCAATAGAGAAGAAGTTGCACGATTAAGGCTTGAACCGTAGACCGTCAGGTCGTTCGCATCGATGTCGCGATTGCTAGTAAGTTCCCTCCCACACATTCCTTACAGAAAGGTTGCGTTTATATGAAGCAGTTCGTGAACGGATTACCCCCTAAGCAGGGACTCTACGATCCGCAATACGAGAAAGACGCATGCGGAATGGGCTTCGTCGCCCATATCAAAGGGAACAAATCCCACGAGATCGTCGAGCAAGCACTATCGCTTCTTATTAATATGGAGCATCGCGGCGGTCAAGGGGCCGAGCCTAACTCCGGCGACGGGGCGGGGATCCTGCTGCAGATTCCTCACGGATTCCTCTCCGAGGAAACGGCGAAGCTGGGCTTCTCCTTGCCGGATTCCGGCAAGTACGCGGTGGGCATGGTATTCTTCACCCAGGACGAAGCGCAAAGAGCGAAGCATGAAGAGATGTTCGCTTCCATCGTCGAGGAGGAAGGATTGTCTCTGATCGGCTGGCGTACGGTTCCGACCCGGGACGATATGCTCGGCATCTCCGCCAAGCGCGTGAAGCCGTTCGTTCGCCAAGCGTTCATCTCCCGTTCGGAGGGACTCACCGACGATATGGCTTATGAGCGCAAGCTGTACGTTATCCGCAAGAGAGCGGAGCGCGCGATCCGTTACTCCGGCATCGAAGGCGGAGAGACGTTCTACTTCACGAGCCTCTCGAGCAAAAAAATCATTTACAAAGGAATGCTCACGACCGAGCAAGTCGGCCAGTTCTACCTGGAGCTGCACGATCCGCGCGTCGTAACGGCGATCGCGCTCGTACACTCGCGTTTCTCGACGAACACGTTCCCGAGCTGGGAGCGCGCGCATCCTTTCAATTATATGATCCACAACGGCGAGATTAACACGCTGCGCGGCAACGAGAACTGGATGCATGCCCGTCAGACGCTGTTCGAATCCGAGCTGTTCGGCGAAGACCTGGAGAAGGTGAAGCCGATCATCAACCACGACGGCTCCGATACCGGCAAGTTCGACAACACGTTCGAATTCCTGTATCTGGCCGGCCGTCCGCTCGCTCAGGTCGCCATGATGATGGTTCCGGAGCCGTGGCAGAACGACAACGAGATGGACGACGACAAGAAGGCGTTCTACGAATATCACAGCACGATGATGGAGCCATGGGACGGCCCGGCCGCGATGGGCTTCACCGACGGCGAGCAGATCGGCGCGATCCTGGACCGCAACGGCTTGCGCCCGGCCCGTTATTACGTCACCAAGGACGATCTGATCATCATGGCTTCCGAAGCCGGCGTTATCGAGCTGCCTCCGGAGGATATCGTGCTGAAGGACCGTCTGCGTCCGGGCCGCATGCTGCTCGTCGATACGAAGCAAGGCCGCATCATCTCCGACGAAGAGCTGAAGAAGGCGATCGTGTCCGAGCATCCGTACCGCGAATGGCTGAACGATCATCTGATCGATCTTGACGATCTGCCGGAAGCGAGCGAGCTGCCGGTCCTGGACCACGAAACGGTCCAAAAGCGCCAGCAAGCGTTCGGCTACTCGTTCGAAGACGTTCGCAAGATTATCGAGCCGATGGCGGCGAGCGGCTCCGAACCGCTGGCTTCCATGGGCTACGACGCTCCGCTGGCGGTGCTGTCCGAGCGCCCGCAGCGTCTGTTCAACTACTTCAAGCAGCTGTTCGCGCAGGTCACGAACCCGCCGATCGACGCGATCCGCGAAGAGATCGTCACCTCGACGTTCACGACGATCGGACCGGAGCGCAACCTGCTTAATCCGGAGCCGGAAAGCTGCCGTCACATCCGGCTGGCTTCTCCTATCGTCTCCAACGAAGACTTCGCGAAGCTCCGCCACGTGCATCGTCCGGGCTTCAAGTCGATCACGTTGCCGATCTTCTTCCTCGCGAAGGACGGGGAAGAAGGTCTTCGCCAAGCGATTCGGACGCTGTGCGAAGCCGCGGACCGCGTCATCTCCAAGGGTCATAACATCCTGATCCTGTCGGACCGCGGCGTGGACGAAGAGAACGCGGCGATTCCTTCGCTGCTGGCCGTATCGGCGCTTCATCACCACCTGATTCGCCAAGGCACCCGCACGAAGGTCAGCATCCTGCTCGAATCCGGCGAGCCGCGCGAAGTGCATCACTTCGCCCTGCTGCTCGGCTACGGCGTGAGCGCGGTGAATCCGTACCTGGCGTTCGAGACGCTGGACGACCTGATCCGCCAAGGGCTGCTGCGCAATATTTCGCACGAGAAGGCGGTCAAGAACTACCTGAAGGCCGCGAACAAGGGCGTCGTCAAGGTTCTGTCGAAGATGGGCATCTCGACCATCCAATCGTACCGCGGCGCGCAGATCTTCGAAGCGATCGGCCTCAAGACCGAAGTTATCGACCAGTACTTCACGTGGACTCCATCGAGAATCGGCGGCGTCGGTCTCGACGTCATCGCGGCCGAGACGCTTAAGGCGCACTACCGCGCGTTCTCGACCCAAGAAGGAGCCGAGCGGGAGCTCGATTCCGGCGGCGATTACCAATGGCGCAAGGACGGGGAAGACCATCTGTTCAACCCGAAGACGATTCACACGCTTCAGATGGCGACCCGTTCGAACGATTACAATCTCTATAAGAAGTATTCGGCTCTCGTTCAAGGCGAGTACGAGGAGATCCGCACGCTTCGCTCCTTGCTCGACTTCAAGTTCGATCAGCCTCCGGTGCCGATCGAAGAGGTCGAACCGGTCGAATCGATCTTCAAGCGGTTCAAGAGCGGCGCGATGTCGTTCGGCTCGATCAGCAAGGAAGCTCACGAAGCGCTGGCGATCGCGATGAACCGCATCGGCGGCAAGTCGAATTCCGGGGAAGGCGGGGAAGATCCCGCGCGCTTCGTGCCGGACGCGAACGGCGATTCCCGCCGCAGCGCCATCAAGCAGGTCGCTTCCGGACGCTTCGGCGTGACGAGCCACTATCTGGCGAACGCGGAAGAAATTCAGATCAAGATGGCGCAAGGCGCGAAGCCGGGCGAAGGCGGACAGCTGATGGGACGCAAGGTATATCCTTGGGTCGCCGAAGTCCGCGGCACGACTCCGGGCGTAGGCCTCATCTCGCCTCCTCCTCACCACGATATTTATTCGATCGAGGATTTGGCCGAGCTGATTCACGACCTGAAGAACGCCAACCGCCATGCGCGCATCAACGTCAAGCTCGTCTCCGAAGTGGGCGTCGGCACGATCGCGGCCGGTGTCGCCAAGGCTCGCGCGGACGTTATCCTGGTCAGCGGCTATGACGGAGGAACGGGAGCCTCTCCGATCGGCTCGATCCGCCATGCGGGCTTGCCTTGGGAGCTTGGTCTCGCGGAGACGCACCAGACGCTTATCCTGAACAACCTGCGGGACCGCGTTGTCGTCGAAACCGACGGCAAGATGATGACCGGACGCGACATCGCGATCGCGGCGCTCCTCGGAGCGGAAGAGTACGGCTTCTCGACGGCGCCGCTTGTCGTACTAGGCTGTATCATGATGCGCGTATGTCAGCTCGACACTTGCCCGGTCGGCGTCGCCACGCAGAACCCCGAGCTTCGCAAGAAGTTCATGGGCGATCCGGAATACGTCGTCAACTATATGCGCTTCATGGCTGAGGAGCTTCGCGAGATCATGGCTCAGCTCGGCTTCCGCACCATCGAAGAGATGGTCGGACGCACGGACCTGCTGGACACGAAGAAGGCGATCAGCCACTTCAAGAAGGCGGCCGGCGTCGATCTGACCGATCTGCTCTATATGCCGGAGCTGCCGGAAGGCTCGTTCCGCACGAACCGCAAGCAGCAGAACCACTTGATCGAAGAGTCTCTCGACATGACGCAATTGCTTGCGGCCGCGCAGCCGGCGCTGGAGAGCAAGGAACGCGTGCAAGGCTCGTTCCCGATCAAGAACATCAACCGCGTCGTCGGCACAATCGTCGGACACGAGGTAACGAAGCGCTACGGGAAGGCCGGACTGCCGGAAGACACGATCAACTTCCATTTCGTCGGAACGTCCGGACTGAGCTTCGGCGCCTTCATTCCGAACGGGATGACGCTGACTCTCGAAGGCGACGCGAACGACTACGTCGGCAAGGGATTGTCCGGCGGCAAGATCATCGTCCATCCGTCTAAGAAGGCTACCTTCAAGGCGGAAGAGAACATCGTAGCGGGCAACACCGCCTTCTACGGCGCGACAAGCGGCGAAGCCTACGTGAACGGCGTCGCGGGCGAACGCTTCGCGGTACGGAACAGCGGCGCGAACATCGTCGTCGAAGGCGTGGGCGACCACGGCTGCGAGTACATGACGGGCGGAAACGTCGTCATTCTCGGCAAGACCGGCCGCAACTTCGCGGCGGGCATGTCGGGCGGTATCGCCTACGTCATCGATTGGGATCGCGACTTCCACAAGCGCTGCAACTTCGAGATGATCGGATTGGAGTCGCTGGAAGACGAGAAGGAGATCGCCTTCGTACGCGGAATGATCGAGAAGCACGTCGGTTATACGGGCAGCAAGCTCGGCCGCCAAGTGCTTGACGAGTGGGAGCAGTTCCAGCCTCGCTTCGTCAAGGTCATTCCGAAGGACTACAAGCGCATGCTGGAGCAGATCGCCAAAGTCGAGGCCCAAGGCCTCAGCGGCGAGAAAGCCATGCTTGCGGCATTCGAAGCCAATATGCGCGAGCTGGCGAGAGCCGGCGGCAACTAATGATCATCGAAACGACGTTCGGGAGAAGATCCCGGACGTCTTTTTTTTGCTTTCTAAGCCTAGGAGATGAAGGATTTGGAATCGGCATGTTTAATATGATACAATTAGTATCATCGTAGCGATCTTGAAGATAAGTTCAGCAGAAGCTCGGAGAGCGCGCTTGAAGCTTGGAGAGGAGCACAGGAGATGTCGGAAATATCCGGATTCGATAGAAGGGCCGTTCCCGTTAACCAGCTTCGCTCCCGCAGCAGGGCTTCTCGTTCGTTCGGTCTGATCAGAGGCTTGTCCGCTCTTGGATTCATGCTTTGCACCCTGCTGGCTTGGCTGTTTGCCGGAAATGACGTTCAAGGGATCAACGCCGGCCTCCCGTTCGTCATCGTTCTGTTCGTCGCGGAAGGCTATGCCAACACGGCGAATCTGCTCAAAGCGATTCCGAATGGGAAGTGGTCATGGCCTTCTTATCTTTATAGCAGGCTGAAGCGGCTCTGGGGCTTGTTGCTGCCGGCGTTGCTGCTGACATGCCTATGGGGAAGCAATGCCTTATACTCGTTGACGGGGGAGGGAGAGCCCTTACAGCCAATCGACGGAATAACGGTCCTGGCCCATTTTCTTTTTCTCCAAGGCATTCACGCCGATAGCTTGGGTGCGAATTTGCCCCTGCTGATTCTAAGCTGCGAATTTTGGTTCTCTATCCTTCTAGCCTGTATCTTGCAATTCCTGTTCGCCCCGAACAAGTGGATGAAGGCCGCTTATCTAGGAGCCGCGATCTTAACCGGGTGGTTCATCGGCATGAGCATGCTTGCTTATTTCGCGATTTGGCTTCTCGGAAGCCTTCTCTCCGTTGTTCCTCTGCTCCGAATTTCCAGCCATGCGATAGGCGCATTGGCGATAACGGCTTCGGTCGCCGCGACGGTATTGGCTTTGCTAGGAGGCGGCATCGTCCCTCCGATGGCCCATTTCGGTTTGCAGGAAGGCTTCTTCCCGCACTTTACGATCGGGACCGCCTGCTTCGCGTTGCTCTACTTCATCCTCTGCCTTTACAATAAACCCCGGCGCGTAACGCCCTTTCGGGAGAATCAAGGGGTAGCAGGCGGGCTTGCCCGTTTAACGTATCCGCTTTATTTGAACCATATGCCCGTTCTGCTGTTTTTCTCCGCTTGGTTAGGATCGCCCTCCCGGCAGTCCGCGCCGGTCCTCCTTCTGTACGGCGCCGCTCTGGCTTGCGGACTCGTTCTCTATGCCTGGCTTGTTGCCGGCATGACGGAAGCTATCTTCCGACAAATTAAGGCTCTTTTGAGGAAAACGCTTCATTCGCTTGGATGGTCGTCCGCCGAAACTCCGAATAACCCCCAAAAGCCAAATAGACGTGAAAGTCGGATTCATTCGACAAAACTTCCGAAATAAGATTTCGGAAATGCTCGCCCCGGTCGACACCCTCTGCAGGAAAAATGGCCTATAATGACTATGGCTGTACATAATAGGTGTTAGAGAGGGATTAGATAAGGTGATAGAGAGCAAAGTGATTACCGTTTGCGAGCCTGTCGAACGACCGAACGAGCCTATGGAATTAGATATCCGCGATATTCTGGAACAGCTGGGGATCGACTATGAGAGATGGCTGAAAATAAGGAGCGAGTAACGTCTCGGCATCATCAAGGCGAAGAGTAGGGCGAATTCGCAAAGGAATCGTTGTCCGCGGAACTCCGGGACAGCGTCTTTGCGGCGCGCGCAAATAAAAAAACCATTGCAGGCGACTGCAATGGTTCGCTCAAGCCTTTACCGCAATAGCTTCATGCCTTCCTTCAATAACACGGAAAATTTAGCCAGCCTGCCGTTTGTCTTGGAAATTTTCAAATACGGCATCTGCACCGCTCCGAACCCTCGAAAGAACCGATCGATCGGCTCGAACATGCTCCCTACGAAATCGAAGTGCTTCCGTTGCTTGGAGGCTTCCTTAATCGCGTTCCACATCAGCAAGGAGGCCGCGCCGCTAGTTCTAAGCAAGGGGTCGCCTCCTCCCATTAAATAATAGACGGCCTTCGAATCCCATACGACGTAGATCGCGCTATGGATTTGCCCCGAGCCGTCGATAGCGACCCATATTTTTCTGCAGCCTCTTTCCTTGCAAGCCGCATCCAACTTCCTGATTAGCTCGGGACTGTAGGGATTATCCATCTGCTGGCGGTCGAACGTCTTTTTTTGCGTGTTGCAGAAGGCGTCGATATTTTCCTCTTCTATTACCGTAAGCGATTTTTCCGCCTTGCGGATCTCCCGGCGGATATTCTCGCGAAAATTCTGAAAGACTTGGTCCAGGTCTTGGGTGTTCTCGATCAGGTAGGTGTAATCCGTACTTTGCATAAAACCATGCCAGTGAAAAGGCATCCAGTTCGTGACGGACCAATGGAAATGCTGATAAAAGAAATGGAAATCCGGGAGGTTGTCGATTAAAGCCTGGAAAGTTTCCTTCTCGTAGGATAGCTTGGTCGTATATTTCTGATTGCTAGGGTATTCGATCCAAACCCCTAAGCAGGGAGTCAGCTTCGGCATTTCTAAGCTATTAAAAATATATTTCTTTGTCTTTAAATAGGGCAAGCTCGCGATAATCTCGTTATTTTTCAACACCACGCTGACATCCCAGTTATCTTCCCCGGCCGTGATGTCCAACCACCAATCCCTCGAAAAGATAGGGATATCCGGATTTTTGGCGCATAATGCCCTGTACCTGCTTTTATTGTCCATTCCCTTGACCTTCTTTTCATAAGAGTATTTTAGTTGTCGTCAAAGAGCTACGTATGTACTAGTTTTTCCATCCCTATTTTATGATACATAATGTATCAAGTCAAACAAAATAAGCTTAAACAATTGTTAAATCGTCCCAAAACCAGGCGTAAAGGGGTAAATCGCCTTATTCGTAAGATAAGCTCCTCCGAATTAACTACGTTCCTCAAGTTCCTGCGACCCACTTCGCGATTCGACTTCTTCCCGAAATTTTTCCGCGATCTAACAAATCGTATCTGACTAGTCCGAGAAATCTACTTTCCTATATATACTAAATGTATCGTAATGAAAGCGTTTTTGGAAAAATTTCGGGTCTAACGACTTGACAGTGATACATATTGTGTCTTATATTGATCTTGGAAATGATACAATTAGTATCATTCAAATGATCAAAGGTGACATCGCATGGACAGAAAGCAAAGAAACGCATTGTCGGACCGTCTAGCCCGGTCATGCATGAGGGCCGGACAATCGGATGACATTCTTCTCGCTGCCGTCCATAAATCTTGCCTGGTCCAATAATCAGTTCAACCCATTTGGAGGAGTGGCCATGAAGAAGGTTAGAAAAGCGATCATTCCGGCAGCGGGCCTTGGAACCCGGTTTCTGCCCGCAACCAAAGCAATGCCGAAGGAAATGCTGCCCATCATCGATAAGCCGACCATTCAATACATAGTGGAAGAAGCGATCAAGTCCGGGATCGAAGACATTATCATCGTGACGGGCAAGGGGAAGCGCGCCATCGAGGATCATTTCGACCATGCGTTCGAGCTCGAGTCGATCCTGTCGGAGAAAGGAAAGCTGAAGATTCTCGAAGAGGTGCGCCGGCCTTCCGGCTTCGACATTCATTATATTCGCCAGAAAGATCCAAGAGGTCTTGGCCACGCGGTATGGTGCGCCAGGCGTTTCATCGGGGACGAACCGTTCGCCGTTCTGCTTGGAGACGACATCGTGCAAGGGGAGGAGCCTTGCCTGAGACAGCTCATCCGCAAGTTCGAGCTCATGCAGTCCTCCATTATCGGCGTCCAGCCGGTTCCCAACCAGGAGACGCAAAGATACGGGATCATAGACGGCTTTGAGAGCGACGATAGATTGTATCACGTACGCACGCTTGTGGAGAAGCCGCTCCCGGGCTCCGCTCCTTCGAACCTTGCGATCATGGGCCGCTACATCCTGACTCCCGAGATTTTTCAGATCCTGGAGCATCAGGAAGCGGGAGCCGGAGGCGAGATTCAGCTTACGGATGCGATCCGCAGGCTTAACGAAACTCAGGATGTATACGCGTACCAATTCGAAGGCGTGAGATACGACGTAGGAGAGAAACTCGGCTTCATTATGACGACCTTGAAGTTCGCTCTCCAGAACGAAGAGCTCAGACCTTATCTGATGCACGAAATGGAGAATGTGCTGAAGCAGCAGACCGCTTCTCAGGTGATCGTATAAAGAGAATCAGGGAGAGGAAAAGGGAGAATGCATGACTATTCCGATAGTAACGAAACGCTGGTTATGGGGCGAACCTATTCCGCCGAATCCCGGCTTATCGGCATTGGCGCGGCAGACCGCGGTTATTTCGCCAAGAAAAGGCTGCTCGACGTCATCTGTGCCGCCGCTGGGATCATCATCCTGCTGCCGGTATTTATCGTCATTGCGATTTTGATCAAAATCTCGGAACCCCGGGGCTCCGTTTTTTTTAAGCAAACCAGGATCGGAAAGGACGGCAAGCCGTTCAACATGTATAAATTCCGGTCCATGGTCGTTAACGCGGAGAGCTTGCTGGCCGAGCTGCAGCACCGGAACGAAATCGAAGGCGCCATGTTCAAGATCAAGGAAGACCCGCGCGTAACGAGAATCGGGAAGTGGATCCGCAAAACGAGCGTAGACGAACTTCCCCAATTGTGGAACGTGCTGAAGGGCGACATGAGCCTGGTCGGTCCCCGGCCCGGTTTGCCCCGGGAGGTGGAGCAGTATTCCGGCTATGACCGTCTTCGGCTGCTGGTACCGCCCGGATGCACCGGGTTGTGGCAGGTAAGCGGAAGAAACGGGCTTTCTTTTAAGCAGATGGTGGAGATGGATCTGGACTATATTGGCCGCAGGAGCCTTTTGTTCGACTTGCGTATCATCCTTCGAACGTTCGTCGTCATCGTTTTTCCGAAAGACGCTTATTGAGCGGGAGAGAACGTCCGGTCATCCGAACGGGCGATACCAGAACTGAAGAGAGAAGGGAAATGCAGATGGATCTTAAAAAAATGGCCGGCGTGATTCGAAACCGATTGGGAATGATATCCGCGATTGTGGTCGTCTGCTGCCTTGCGGCGGGCTTGTTCACCCACTACATGATCGAGCCTAAATACGAAGCGTCCGTAAAGGTGATCGTCAACAAAACCTCCGATGCCGGCATCACGCTGGACGACGTATCGGTGAACGTGCTGCTGACCAAGACCTACTTGGAGCTGGCCCGCACGGGTGCCGTGATGGGAACGGTGGCGAGCGAGCATCCGGAATACGGGATGGACAGCGAAGAGCTGATGGAGATGGTCAAGTTTACCGCCAGCGAAAATACGCAAGTGATCACCATCGCGGCGCGCGACAGCTCCTATGAGCAGGCGGCGACGATCGTCAATGCCGTGGCGATGTCGCTGCAGGCCAAGGCGGCGGAGGTGATGAAGGAAGACAACATCACCATACTCGAACAAGCGTCGCTCGATAAAAGACCGCAGCCGGTTACGCCGAATTTGATTCTGAACACCGTTATCGCCTTCGTCCTGTCTCTGGCGGTTGCCATCGCGATCGCGTTCCTGCAGGAGCATCTTGACGAAACGATCCGGGACGAAGAAACCGCGAAGGACATTCTCGGTATTCCCTCTTTGGCCGTAGTCGGCCGAATCGACCCTGTGAAGAGCCGCAAAAAAACGTCGGCAAGGAAGGTAGGGGATGGCGTCTATGCCACGGCAAACCAATAAGATACCGGTGATTACGATGACGATCCCGGGAGTATCCGTATCCGAGGCCTACCGATCGCTGCGGACGAACGCGCAATATTCGCTCGCTGGCAAAGACACCGCCATCATTGCCGTTACGTCCAGCATCCGTAACGAAGGCAAATCGACGACGGCATTCAACTTGGCGACCGCCTACGCGCAGGAGGGCCGGAAGACTCTGTTGATCGATGCCGATCTCCGCAACCCGGTTCTGCATTCCGTATTCGGAATCGCGAACCGGACGGGGTTAACCCAGGTTCTTGCCGAAGGGACGCCGGTCGAGGCTTGCACCATTTCAAGCGGGATCGAAAGGCTCACCTTGCTGACCTCCGGACCTACCCCGTTCAACCCGTCCGAATTGCTGGCGTCCAGCCGCATGGAGAAGCTGCTGGAGGAATCCAGGAGGAATTACGATGCCGTCATCATCGATTCGCCGTCTCTGCTTGAAGTGACGGACGCTCAGCTGATCGCTTCGAAATGCGACGGAATCGTATTCGTCATTCGTGCCGGCAAAGTCAAGAAGTCAGCCGCGGTCAAGTCGAAAGAGCTGCTTACGCACGTGAAAGCTAACGTTCTTGGCTTTGTGCTGAACGAAGCGTAAGGCGACGCCTGCCTATGAACAAACTCGCGCTCGGTGGATATGGAGCAGCGAAAGTGCCGCCGTCCTTGCTGGTGCTCGTCGCTGCGGGGCTAGGAATCTCCGTTGCTTATCAGCCGCTCTTTACGGCCCTTGCCGTCGTCGGCATAGCGGTCGTCCTGCTGACCGTTCAGTCTCCTCATTGGGGCGGATATCTGCTTCTCGCCGCTTCGGCCGTCTCGGTTCAGTATCTCTTTGACGTCCATGTGCTAGGAATGGACCTGCTATCGCTTCAAAAGTTTTTTATCCTGCTGTTATGCCTGCCTGCCGCCCTCAAGTACGGAGTTTACGGGAAGAAAGCGGCGCCCGTCGTCGCGCTCGCCGTTATGCTGGCCTTCACCTACCTTCTGGCCGATAGGCCTCCGTCGCTTGGAGCGTTCGAACCGATCAAGGCGTTTATCGGCTTGTCCTCGCCGTTCGTCATGATGCTGATTCGTTGGCCGAAGCCGGTCGCCGCCAAGCTTGTCGATCTCATCTGCTTCTTGCCTCTTATCAGCGTATTCGTCGGCTTTGCCTTGGATACGGTCGGGTTCTACAGCCTGTTTTTGACCGAATTCACCGGCGCCGTCCGATTGGAAGGAGCCAACATTCCGCCTCATCTTGCCTTCCTCGCGTTCATGGCGTTCATGGTATCGATCATCGAAGCGAAGCGTCGGCCGGATAGGCTGGTCTTCCATTACTCGATGATGTCGATCAACTTCTTGATTCTGCTGCTGACCGGCACAAGAGGCGCGCTGATCTCGTGTTTGCTGATGGTTTTTCTCTTCCTGTATGACCTGGTAAAGCAGTACCTGAAAGGAAAGACCGCGCTCCTGATCCCGTTGATCGGATTTGTCGCCGTGCTGGGAACCTCCGTGTGGCTGCAGCTCGACAACCTAAAGAAACGCTCCTTCGAGAGAACGACGGGCGCGGGGATCGATCTCTCCGGTCGGCTTGAAGCCTGGACTTACTTTCTTAAGGGGGCGGAGGGCTCGCCTTGGTTCGGCAAAGGGCTCGGCGCCGTCCTCGTGGCGAACGACGGCAGCATCTTCGAGGGCTTTACGGTCCCCCATAACGAATACATTCGGTTTTATTACGATGGCGGCCTAATAGGCGCGATTATTCTGTTCGCGGCGCTCTTCTTTCTATTTTCGGTTGTCATTCGCGAAACCGCGAAGGGGCTGCGCATCTATATTGCCGTCCTGATTATCGGTTTTCTGATCTACTCTCTCTCCGACAATACGTTATCGACCTTGCAGTTTATCCTCCCGTTCTGCATCTATCTCAACGCGACAGGCGCCTTATCGAACTCCGATAAGGAGAAGTTCGCATGAGCAAGGTAAAGCTGTTTGGAATAGGCTTCGACAATTACGATTTTGACGACCTGCTGGCCTTTATGGACCGCGCGATCCTGGCCGGCAAGCCCTGCTATATCCTCACCTGCAATGTGGATCATCTCATGAAGCTGCAGCAGGACGCCCACTTTCGGGACGTATACAGCCAAGCGACGGCGGTCGTCGCCGACGGAATGCCGATCGTTTGGGCCTCCCGGCTTCTGCGGACTCCGCTTAAGCAACGGGTCGCGGGGTCGGATATCATGCCGAAGCTTGGCCGCCGGCTGGCGAAGAGGGGGTATCGGATCTTTCTTCTCGGCGCGGCGGAGGGGGTAGCCGATAAGGCGCGGCTCAATCTGGAGGCGAAGTATCCGGAGATCAACATCGTAGGCACCTATTCTCCGTCCTACGGATTCGAAAGCAACGAGGCGGAATGCCGGTGGATCATTTCGATGCTCCGCAGCAAGCGGCCGGATATCGTTCTTGTCGGGGCGGGAGCGCCGAAGCAGGAGAAATGGATTCATCGCCATTACAGGCAATACGGCGCGCCGATCTCGATTGGCGTCGGCGCCGCCCTGGATTATATGGCGGGCGAAGTCAAACGGGCGCCGGTTTTTCTTCAGAGGTCGTCCCTGGAATGGCTGTGGCGTTTGATCCAAGAGCCGAGAAGGCTTTGGAGAAGGTATCTGCTCGACGACATGAAGTTCCTTGGCCTGTTGCTCAGGGAATTGCGCGTCGGAAGAGGCGAGAAGCGGTGATTGCCGGCCGCCGGCCCGTACCGCAAAGGTTGAACTTAATCCGGAAGCTATTAGTCCCTGCTTGGAATCTAATTACAATAGCGAAGTGAGGCGGTCGATCGTGGAGAGCTACGAGATGCTGGGCATCAAGTTCCATGCGCTTAATGAAGACGAGCTGATCGAGTACGTTCATCAGGCCAACGCGGGCCAAGATACCAAGGTGATCGGCAATCATAATTTTCATAGCCTGTACCTGTCGAACCGCGTGGAATCGATGCGTGCTTTCTACGATCGAGCCGACTTGATTCATATCGACGGAATGCCCATCGTGTGGCTGGGTCGGCTATTCGGCCATCGCCTTAATCGAAGCCATAGACTGACAAGCTTGGACTGGCTGTCTCGATTGTTCAGCGAATGCGAAGAGCGCGGGTATCGAGTGTTCCTGCTGGGATCCGAGCCCGGCGTGGCCGAGAAGGCGTCGGAACGGTTCCTCGCCGATCATCCTAAGCTGCAGCTTGGCTGTTATCACGGGTATTTCGACAAGTCGGCGGATTCCGCTGAGAACGAGGCAGTGATCGAGCTCGTGAACCGGTTCGAACCCGATCTCGTGCTGGTCGGCATGGGGATGCCGATACAGGAGGACTGGATACGCTGCAATGTCCATCGGCTGAGAACGAAGCTTATTTGGAGTCTGGGCGCCTTCATGGACTACTACGCCGGCGTCAAGCCGCTGCCGCCGAGATGGCTGGGGAGGCTCGGCTTGGAATGGCTGTATCGTTTATTCTCCGAACCGAGAAGGCTTTGGAAAAGATACATCTTGGAGCCATGGTTTATCGTCTTTCTCCTTTTTCGAAACGTGATCAGAAGGTGAAGGACGCAGAAGCAAGAGAAATGCTTGGTTGGCGACATCGCTTCCTGGGCCTTCCGTTCAGGGAATACGCGTCGTCGGAAAGGTGGAAACCCGGTGATTGCAGGCTGCCTTGAGGTTAAATGCAACATAGACGGAACGAACGACGGTGCGATGTCATGATTAGAGCCGGGACGGATACGACGGCAAGCAGCGTGCTGCCTCCGCGCTCTAAGGCGAATCGCAAAGGATTGCTCGGACAAACGCTCATAACGATGGCTATCAGCGTTGCCATCCTTGTCGTTAACATGGCGACGGGAATAATAACGGCTCGCTTCCTGGGCCCAGAGGGCAGAGGCGTTCAGACGGCCTTGATCCTCTGGCCGCAATTCCTTGCCTTTGCCGGAACCTTCGGAATTCATGCCGCGCTGCTCTACCATATGAAGAAAGACCCGATGCATGAAGCGAAACTGTATTACGCTTCGTTGTGGCTTACCGTCTGTGCCGGAGCGATTTGCGTTGCGGCAGGGCTGCTGCTCATTCCGGCCTGGGTGGAGGCGGAAGACGTGGTTGCCGCCCAATGGCTAATGGCCACCACTCCGTTCGTGCTTCTCTTCTTTATGCATAACGCCCTGTTTCGAGGACGGGAAGAATTTCACTTGTTCAACCGAATGAGGTATCTAGTGCCTCTATTGACCCTAGCGGCATTGCTGCTTCTGGCCATGGGGGACCGATTGACGCCGATTACTTCGGCCATCGCCTATACGGCTACGTACATACCGGTAACGGTCCTGGCGATGATCCGAGCCATGCGGATCTATAGGCCCGTCTTCGCCGGAATGCGGTCGGCTTATAAGAAGATTCTAGCCTACGGCTTCGGAGCGTACGGCATTGATCTTCTCGGCAATCTGATCCTGTATTTGGATCAGATAATCCTTATCCATCTTCTGGCTCCGGGGCCGTTAGGGCTGTACGTCGTGGCGGTAAGCTTCTCGCGGGTCGCGGCCGTGTTCTCGTCCTCGATCAATATGGTTCTGTATCCCAAAGCATCGAGCCTTCCGCCCGGGGACGCGGCTCTCCTGACCTTGCGGGTGTTCAAATTAAGCCTGGTTGCGGCATTGGCGTTCGTGGCCGCTTTCACGGTCGCGGCTCCCTTCCTGATCCATCTTCTTTATGGCTCCAGCTTCGAGGGATCGACCGATATCTTCCGGCTGCTCGTGCTCGAGGTCGTTCTGAGCGGCGCGGCCCTCATGCTGGCCCAAGCCTTCATGGCGACCGGGAAGCCCTTCGTCGCTACCGTATCGCAGGCGATAGGCGTCGTGCTGATCATTCCGCTCATGTATTACCTCGTGCCGGAGCATGGCGTGATCGGGGCCGGTTGGGCCCTGCTGCTGACTTCCGTGATAAGGCTGCTCTTCGTTGCCGTCGTATTCGAATGGAAATTCCGCTTTAATCTGCGAACGCTGCTGCCCGGCTCGGACGATTATAGATGGTTGATAAGCCTGATTCGCGGCAGAAAGACTCAGGCTGCCGTGCGGTCGCAGCAATGATCAATAGTGCCGCGTATGGTATCAAAGGGAGGAATGCGTATGTCCGGAGGGGTAAGATTCCTTCATAAAGGACTTCGCAAGGCAAGGAACAAACTCTATACGGTCTTGTGGTACCGGCACCTATTCTACAAAGTCGGCTCCCGGTCTAGCGTAAGCCCCCCATTCTATACGGAAAACCCGGAGCTCATTCAGCTGGGGGAAAGAGTGTATATAGGCCCCTATTGCCGAATCGAAGCTTATCCCCCGGAAGGGGGAGCGGGCGCGCCGATTCTGAAAATCGGCAATCGAGTGACGATGGAGCATGGCGTGCACATCTCCTGCGTGGAATCTCTCGTCATCGAAGACGAAGTCATGATTGCCGGGAGATGCTACATAAGCGACAATAACCATTCCTTCGATCCTCTTGGACCGCCTTACATGGATCAACCGGCCGCCTCCAAGCGGACCCGGATCGGCGCCGGGGTGTGGCTTGGACAGAACGTATGCATTCTGGCCGGCGCGGATGTGGGCGAGGGTTCGGTCATCGGCGCGGGAAGCGTCGTCAAGGGACGCGTCCCGCCTTATAGTATCGCGGTGGGATCTCCGGCTCGAGTCGTACGGCGCTACTGCTTCGAGACGAAGTCTTGGATTAAAGTGGCGGATGCAGAAGTAAACGAGGCGAGGTATGCCAGGCTATGAGGATCAACCGAGCTTGGGCGATCTGCGGGGGAGCCGTCCTGGTTCTATTTCTCTTAGGCATGACCGTCCTTGCGAATTCCGCCCAAGATCGGATTCAAGCCAAGCCCGTAAACAAAAATGCCTCGGACGGCGCGCAAAAGCTGCTCCGATTGCTCTATGAGATTAACGGCCAATATACGCTGAGCGGCCAGCACGATTATCTGGAAGCTCCCGATCATTATTACAAATGGTTGAAGCAGCTTACGGGCGACTATCCGGCGGTCAAAGGATACGAGTTCGGCGGAATCACGAATCAAACCGAGAAGGAGCTCGCCGGCTTCCGGGATAAGGTAGTGAAGAACGCCATCGAGTGGAATAAATCGGGGAGCATCGTGACGATCAGCTACCACATGAACCAGCCCGGCGCCTGCTATTGCTGGAACATGATCAATAACGGGGGGATTTCCGGCGAGACGTTTCAAGAGATCATCACGCCGGGAACCGATCTCTACAAGAAGCACATCGCGGATCTCGACCGGACGGCCGTTTATCTCAAGAAGCTTCGGGATGCGGGCGTCCCGGTCCTGTGGCGGCCCTACCATGAGATGAACGGCAAGTGGTTCTGGTGGGGAGGGCAGCCCGACTTCGCCAAGCTGTGGGAGATCATGTACGAGCGATATACGAAAGTGCATAAGCTTAACAATTTGCTGTGGGTATGGAGCGCGGCAACGCTTGAGTGGGCAGACGACTTCGAGAAGTATTATGTCGGGCCGGAGCGCGCGGATGTGATCGCCATCGATATTTACGATAATAAATACGAACAGGAATACTACGACCGGCTTGTCCGGTTGGCCGAAGGCAAACCCGTCGCCTTGGGGGAGAACGGGGAATTGCCTGCCGACGAAGTGCTATCCGAAGCTCAGAACCATTACGTCTGGTTTATGACATGGTCCGAGATGATCGAGGAAAAGAACGCTCCGGACCAGGTTCAGGCGCTGTACGCTAACGACCGCGTGCTGACAAGGGATGAATTGTCTAAGATGAGGCAGTCGAGCCGGTGATGAAGAGCGAATAGGGCAAAATCCTCATTCGGGTGGCGCAGACATTGGTAACGATGGAACGTGTCATGATTGGTTTGAGTGGCTGGATGGCTCATCCGAATAGGAGGCTGTGTTCGAATGGATATAGAGATAATCAAAGATTTCATATGGGCCATACTTGTCAACAATATTGCGGCTTCCAGCCTTCTGCCGAATCGAATTCGGGCGTTTCTGTACAGGCGGCTTGGCATCCAAACGCTTACCAACGCTATCCGGTCAAGGTGCCAATTCAGAGGCACCGATATCAAGATCGGCTACGGCTCCTTTCTAAACCACTCCTGCGTCGTGGAAGACCATGTGGAGATAGGAAACAACTGCAAGATTGCCTTCGACGTTATCTTCTGCACGTCGACGCATAAGATCGGCTCTCATGAGATGAGGGGCGGCGAATCCATCTGGAAACCGATCAAGGTCGGAGACGGATGCTGGATCGGAGCGAGAGCGACCGTGCTGCCGGGAGTAACGATCGGCGACGGATGCATCATCGCCGCGGGAGCCGTCGTTTGCTCCGATTGCGAACCAGACGGGCTTTATGCCGGCGTGCCGGCAAGAAGAATCAAGGAGCTGAGGACGCAAACGGCGGAAGAGCTTATCCCGATCAGCTCCTGATCGCAGCCGCGAAATTCGATAACCAGAAAGGAATGGGATTATGGAATCGAATCGTTCGAGCCTTTCCGTATCCGTCGTGATATGCACGTATTCCCGGGCCGAGCTGCTTCGACAAACGTTGCTGTCGCTCGAGAGCGTATCCGGCATCGCGAAAGCGGAAGTAATCGTGGTCGACAACAACTCGCCGGATCATACTTCCGTGATCGTTGCCAAGTGCATCGAGCGTTTAAGAGGAAAAGTAAACTTAAAATACGTATTCGAGGCGCGACAGGGGCTGTCCGTAGCCAGAAACAGGGGGATTGCCGAATCGTCCGGTTCGATTATCGCGTTTCTCGACGACGACGCGATCCCGTCTTCCTCCTGGCTGACGAGCGTCCAGTCGGCGTTCGAACGCTATCCGGATGCGGCGGCGATCGGAGGCATTATCCACCCTAACTTCGAGACTTCCAAGCCCGATTGGCTGGTCAAGGAGCTTGAACTTGGATTTACCATCGTGAACTTAGGCGACAAGGAGCGTACGTATCCGCGCCGCTTGCATCCCTTTGGGGCTAACATGGCGATCCGCAAGGAGATCTTCAAGGAGCTCCGATTCCCCGAGGAACTGGGACGGAAGGGAAATTCGTTGTTGTCCGGAGAAGAATCGTGGCTGTTTGAGGAGATTCAAAGCCAAGGCAAGAAGCTGCTCTACATTCCCGGCATGAGTGTCGCCCATTTTATCGATGCCAGCCGCCTGAGGCCGGAATGGATTAAACGCCGCTACTATTATCAGGGGGTATCTTTGGCGGTATGGAATAATCGATTGCCGGCGCGAATCCGACTGGTCCTGTTTTTGCTGGTCAAACGGGGGTATCTTCTGATCAACTCCTTGTTCGTCCGGTCACCAGGGCAACGATTGGTACAAGAATGCAGAATGGAGAGCATCCGGGGTTCGGTGGAAACCTTGCGAAGCCGGGGCGCCATACCCGCCTATGAATAGAAACGGCGCAGCTGCGGCCGGCATCGGAAGGTTCCGATGCCGGCTTTTTTCATTTGGTCGAATATCGCGAGTTACTTATCGGAGGAACAAGATCGTAGTCCTGAATATAATATATTGTCCAAATTTTCAGGAAAGGCGGTTAGAAGGGATGACAGGACAACCACCTGTAAACGGGAATGCTTCGAGGCAATCCAAGGAACTGCTGTCCTATCTAAACGACTTGTCCGGCTCCGACCGGGGGATGCTGACGGGCCAGCATAATTGGATAGAAGAACCGAACGGCAATATCACCAGACTGGTGCTTCCCATATCCGGCGGGAAGTATCCCGCGATTTCGAGCTTCGAGCTGGGAACGATCACGGGCGTCTCCGATGCAACCGTTCTCAATTATAGAAGGGCGACCGTCAATGCGGCCATCGCTTATTGGCAGGCTGGCGGAATCGTCGCTTTCTCGTGGCATCAGCAATTCCCGTTGACGGCCAATACCTGGGCCAACGTATGGAACGATTCGAACAAGACCGAAGGCTACAAGACCCAGGCGGAGTTCGACGCCTGCATCACGCCCGGCACGGCTCCCTATAACTGGCTGCTAGCCGAGTACGATAAAGTCGCCGTTCATCTCAAGGACCTTCGGGACGCCGGCGTGCCGGTTTTGTTCAGGCCGTATCATGAGATGAACGGATACTGGTTCTGGTGGGGCAAGAAGAACAATTATAAAGCTTTATGGGAGCTAATCTATAACAGGTTAGTCGTCTACCATGGACTGAACAATCTGTTGTTCGTATGGAATTCCCATTGCCCGAGGCAATCCGACCCGTACATTGACGACTATAGGCGTTATTATCCGGGTACGGTGACGAACGGCGTCGTCGGGACGGATGGCAAGGTCGATGTTCTTACGCACGATATTTACTATAACGAATTTCTGCAAAGCCATCACGATAATCTATGGGCTTTCGGCGGCGGGAAACCGATCGGATTGTCCGAGGTCGGAGGCTTGCCCGACATGCAAACGATGAAGGCGAGCCAATACCGCTATGCGTTCTCCATCGCATGGGGCGAGCCGCATTGGACGAACGAGAACACGGACGCAAGCAGAAGGCAGTACTATGCCGACGATTACGCGATTACAAGGGAGGAGATCAACATACCTGCGGCAGATAAAAGAGTGCAAGTAAGCGGCAACGGCAGATTTCTGGTCGCCTCTGACGGCAGCCCGTTCTTCTGGCTGGGCGACACGGCTTGGGAATTGCTCCAGAGGCTGAACCGCGCCGAAGTGGAGACCTATCTCAAGAGCTGTGCCGACCAAGGCTTCAATGTCGTTCAAATCGTGGCCTTATCTCATTTCTGGGACCTCACCGTGCCGAATGCCCAAGGGGACCTTCCCCTGACGGGAGCCGATCCCGACAAGCCACTAACGACACCGGGAAGCGATCCCTCTAACGGCGCGCAATACGATTATTGGGACCATGCCGATTACGTGATCGACCTGGCGGCATCGCTCGGCCTCTACGTCGCGCTGCTCCCTACCTGGGGCAAATATATCATCGACAACAGCGGTTCCCCCTACTATCAGCCTTACAAAGGGATTTTCACGAATGCCAAGGCGTATAACTTCGGCAAGTGGATCGCAAGCCGGTACGCGAACCGAAGCAATATCGTCTGGGTTCTCGGCGGCGATCGCGCCCCGGATACCGACGCCAAGCGGCAGCTGATCCGGCAGATGGCCCAGGGGCTCGCCGACGGCGGCGGCACGCAGATCAAATCCTTCCATCCGATGGGAGGGAAGTCGTCTTCCGAATGGTTCCATAACGATGCTTGGCTGAACTTCAATATGTATCAATCGGGCCATACTTCCCAGAACTATCCGAATTACAACGTGATCGTTGCCGATTACGGAAGGACCCCCGTCAAGCCCGTGCAGGACGACGAGCCCAGATACGAGAACGCCGGAATCAACTTCGATTCCAAGAACGGCCGGTTCACTCCTTACGACGTCAGGCAAGCGGCCTATTGGTCGGTCTTCGCGGGCTCGTTCGGCCACACGTACGGTCATGGGTCCATTTGGCAAATGTGCGCGCCCGGGAGAATGGCGGACGAGAATGTCACATGGTACGACGCCCTGAACGCGCAAGGCAGAATCCAGATGAAATACGTCCGGAGACTGATCGAATCCAGGCCGTTCCTCGAGCGCGTGCCGGACCAATCCTTGGTAACGAACGCCTTAACCGGCGGAGACCATATCCGCTGCACCCGCGGCACAAGCTATGCCATGATCTACGCGCGGACTCCGTTTACGGTCAATATGGGCAAAATCTCGGGCTCGACGGTTACGGCTTACTGGTATGACCCAAGGACGGGCGCCAATACGTTGATCGGAGATTTCGCGAACACGGGAACCCGGGCGTTCACTCCGCCCTCTACCGGAGTCAATAACGATTGGGTTCTGGTTCTGGACGACAAATCGAAAGCCTACCCGCCTCCGGGAGCGGGCGAAGAGCCCGAACCGGGAGATACGACGCCTCCGACGGCACCCGGCAATCTGAGGCTGATCTCGAAGACGGCAACCTCGGTTACGTTCGGCTGGAGCGCATCGACGGACGCGAGCGGAATAAACGTTTACGACATCTATAAGGACGGAGTTTATCTCGCGTATACGCAGGACTTCGCCAATTTGCAATATACGGCCACGGGACTCGCTCCCAATACGACTTACACGTTTACGGTCAAGGCGAAAGACATGGCGCAGAACTGGGGACCGTTCAGCAGCCCGCTAGTCGTGACGACGGACGCGGATACGGGCGTCGATACGACTCCTCCGACGGCCCCTGGCAATCTGACGTTAGTGTCGAAGACGGCGAACTCGGTGACGATGAGCTGGACGGCATCGACGGATGCCAGCGGAATCGAAGTGTACGACATTTACCGGAACGGAGCTTATCTGGCGTACACGCAAGACTTCTCTAATTTGCAGTATACGGCCACGGGGCTAAGTCCGAATACGAGTTACACGTTCACGGTGAAGGCCAAGGACAAGGCGCAGAACTGGGGACCGTTCAGCAACCCGTTGGTCGTAACGACGGACGCGGATCCCGGCAAGGACACGACGCCGCCGACGGCCCCGGGCAATCTGACGTTAGTGTCGAAGACGACGAACTCGGTTACGATGAGCTGGACGGCATCGACGGATGCCAGCGGAATCGAAGTGTATGACATTTACCGGAACGGGGTTTATTTCGGATACACGCAAAATTTCAATAATCTGCAGTTTACGGCCACGGGACTAAGTCCGAATACGTCCTATACGTTTACGGTCAAGGCTAAAGATAAGGCACAGAACTGGGGACCGTTCAGCGCTCCCTTGGTCGTGACGACGGACGCGGAGCCCGGAAGGGATACGACGCCCCCAACGGCTCCCGGCAATCTGACGCTGGTCTCGAAGACGGCAACTTCGGTTACGATGAGATGGACCGCATCGACGGACGCCAGCGGGATCGAGGTCTATGACATTTACCGGAACGGAGTTTATTTCGGCTATACGCAGAACTTCTCCAATCTGCAATTCACGGCCACGGGACTCTCTCCGAATACTTCTTATACGTTTACGGTCAAAGCCAAAGACAAAGCGCAGAACTGGGGACCGTTCAGCAATCCTTTGGTGGTGAGAACCAACCCTAGGTAAGCGAGCATAGCTAAAGAAACAAGCAGCCGACGAGACTGGCTGCTTGTTCTTTGTCCGGTCACGGATTGGAGAAGCCGGCGCTTTTGTCGTCGAGGATAAGGATCCAGTCATTCCCTATTCCGCCGGAAGGCGGACGAAACTCCTGAACCCCCTCGTTCGCGTAATCCCCTATCGTCGTGCTGACTCCCGTTCGCGGGTCATACCAGCGCGCCGTTACCGTTTCGCCCGATATTTTCCCCATTCGAATCGAGAAGGCCGCGCCTCTGGGGGAATAGACCATAGCGTAATTCGTTCCTCTCGTCGCTTGGAGATGCTCCCCGCCCGATAAGGCGTCGGTCACTAACGATTGGTCCGGAACGCGCTCGAGAAACGGCCTGGATTCCATCAGCTTGCGAACGTACTGCATGTGCGATCTTCCGGGAATGTCCAGAGAATCGTACCAATAACGGGATTCGTCCGCTTTAAGCCCCGGTGCGTGCATCTGCCAGATGGCCCCATTGCCGTAGGAGTGACCGAACGAGCCCGCGAATACCGACCAATAGGCGGCTTGGCGCACGTCATAGGCAGAGAATCGGCCGTTCTCGGAACTGAAGTTGATCCCGCTGTTCTCATAGCGCGGCTCCGCGTCGATGACCGGTTTGACCGGCTGCTTGAGATAATCGGCGGCAATGACTTCGTAATTCGGATAGTCGACGGAGAGATGGCCCGATTGATACATATTAAAATCCAGCCAGTCCTCGTTCTGGAACCATTCGGAAGACGAATCTCCTCCGATCGGGTGATAAGTCATGAGCTGCGCGCCGCCGCCGTCTTCGATCCCCTGGGCCATCTGCCGGATCAGCTGCCGCTTGGCGTCGGTATCCGGAGAGCGGTCGCCGCCGAGAACCCAGACGATGTTGCTGCGGTTCGCGTACCGGCTTCCGATCCACTTGCCGAAAGCGTACGATTTGGCGTTGTCGAAGAGGCCTTCGTACGGTTGGTTGTGCGGAGGGGCGCTGTTGTCGATGATATATTTGCCCCAAGTAGGCAGCAGCGCAACATAGATCCCGAGAGAGGCCGCCGTGTCGATCACGTAATCGGCATGATCCCAGTAATCGTACTGCTCTTCGTCGGAGGGATCGTTCCCCGTTGTCGTGAGGGGCTTGTCCGGATCCGTTCCCGCCAGCGGCAGGTCCCCGAGGGCGTTCGGCACGCCGAGATCCCAGAAATGCGTCAGCGCCGTGACTTGGACGACGTTGAAGCCTTGCTCGGCAACGCTCTTGAGATAGGTCTCCACTTCGGAGCGGTTCAATCTTTGAATCAATTCCCAGGCCGTGTCGGCCAGCCAGAAGAAGGGCTTGCCGTCGGAGGTCACAAGATACCGACCGTTGGCGCTAACCTGAAGTGGAAGAGGCTGCGCGGCAGGATTCGATGACGACGGCCACTTGACGATCGTTTCATTATTATGAACGGATACGGTGCTTGCGGTCAGATCGGCCCACATTCGAAGCGGGACCATGAGCGATCCGCTCCTCGTCAGGGTATTGATCGACCACGTTCTCGCGACGCCGTTCACCATTACGCGGTTGCTGTCCGCCTTGAATATCAGTTTGGTCGACGCGGATTCGGCGATCGATTCTTTCGTGGCCGCGTTGTAGGAGAGCTTGAATCCGAAGGGCTGCGCGATGCCGTTCAGCGCGACATAGGGCGTTCCCCCTACGATTTGATAGGGCTGCGAGGCAACGACTCGCTTGTCGTTATGCAGCATCTCCTTCTTGTTCTTCGTAAGGACAAGCATATTGGCAAGATTATCCGACGCATGAGTGGTTGTCAGAGACCCGTTAACCGGGCAAACGATAAGCGCAATAATCAGCAAGACAAAGACCGCTCGATTGCTTCTCAGCTCCTTACACTCCCTTCGCCGTTTAACAGCTTCTCCCCAAGATTTATTCCCCTCTTCAAGAAATTCAACCTTATATTAGAGAGCTGCATTATTTATGAGACGTATTGTATCATATTTTGATGCGGAATGAAAAGGAAGGGGAGGGATATGCGTTTAGTTACGAATTGTATTATTTATGAGGGCTAAGGAATAGGGATTATTGTTGCGGGAATGGGGTTTTGAACCAAAAAAGCTATTGACATGACACGAATTGTATCGTACTGTAATAATCGAGCAAATGATACAAATAGTATCATAAATTGTTATTGAGGGGATGCACTAATGGCGAATGTAAAACGAATTGGCGTAGTCGGCACCGGGCTTATCGGTCGTGGATTGATCATGGCATTGGAGAACGATCCTGATTTTGTTATTTCCCGCATCCTGACCAGGCGAGATATCCAAACGATGCAAGGGTTTCCCAGCTTCGAGCTGCTGACGAACAGCGCAGACAAGCTGATCGAGAGCTCCGATTTGATCGTCGAGTGCAGCGGCGACGTGCTGTACGGAACCGACGTCATCGATAAAGCGATAAATGCTTCTATTCCGGTCGTTACGATGAATTCCGAGCTCCAGGTGACGACGGGCTCCTATTTCGCGCGTCGAGGCCTCATTACCGAAGCGGAAGGAGACCAGCCGGGTTGCTTGGCCGCTTTGCACGAGAACGTCAAGCAAATGGGCTTCAAGCCTTTGGTATACGGGAACGTGAAGGGCTTCCTCAAGCTGGACCCGACCGAAGAAGAAATGGAATATTGGTCGAAGCGGAACGGCACGAGCCTGGAGATGACGACTTCGTTCACGGATGGAACGAAAGTGCAGATCGAGCAGGTGTTCGTCGCGAACGGCCTCGGAGCGGGCATCGCGGAGGACGGCTTGCTCGGGGTCCTGTCCGACGACGCCCATTCCGGCGGGGTACAGCTTGCGGACAAGGCCCGGGAGCTGGGCTATCCGGTCAGCGACTACATCCTCTCGCCGAAGACGCCGCCCGGCGTATTCATCACGGCCGAGATCGACGAACGGCACAAAGACGCGCTTCGCTACTACAAGATGGGCGAAGGACCTTATTACACGCTTCTCGTGAACTATCATCTGTGCCATCTGGAAATTCTGAAGACGATCCGCAGAGTCCTGAGCGGCGGAGGGGTTCTTCTCAACAACGGCACTCATCCCCGGATCAGCGCCGCGGCGGTCGCCAAGCAGGATCTCTATCCCGGTCACGAGATCAAACGCGGCATCGGCAGCTTCGAGGTTAGGGGAATCGCCGTCGAGATCGGCAGACACGCCGAGCATGTGCCGATCGGACTGCTGTCGGATGCGGTGATCACCCGGCCGGTACGCGAAGGCCAAATCCTCACCTTCGACGATGTGGAGATTCCCAATAGCTTAGCGCTTCGGGCATGGCTGGAGATCAAGGAAAGCGTATTGCATCCGTCCGTAGAGATAGCTTAAAGGAGCGGCTTATATGCGATATGTCGATTATCTCATCGTCGGCGGGGGCATCATCGGACTCACGATCGCCAGGGAGCTGAGACGGAGGTTTCCCGAACGGAAGATAGCCATCATCGAGAAAGAGGCCGACGTCGCCCAACACAGCAGCGGCAGAAACAGCGGCGTCCTGCACGCGGGCTTCTATTATTCGGCCGACAGCCTCAAGGCGAAGTTTACCCGAGAGGGCAATCAAGCCATGACGCGATATTGCGAAGAGAACGGCCTGAAGATCAACAAATGCGGGAAGATCGTCGTCGCTACCAGCGAGGAGGAGCTGCAGGGCCTGTATGAGCTGAAGAGACGGGCGGACCGCAACGGGGTCGATCTTCGCTGGCTGAACGAGAACGAGCTTCACCTCATCGATCCGAACGTCAAAACGTTCAAGAAGGCTCTATATTCTCCGACGACGTCCACGGTCGACCCCGTGGAAGTATGCGCCAAGCTCAAGGAAGAAATCACCGCGAGCGGGGTGGAGATCTTCTTTAACTGTCCGTACAAAAGCCAGAAAGACGGCCGGGTCCATGCCGGCGACGAAGTGTTCGAATGTGCATACTTTATCAACGCGGCAGGGTTGTATGCGGACAAAATCGCGCACGAGGCCGGCTTCGGCTTGGCGTACACGATCATTCCGTTCAAGGGGATCTATTTGAAATACGCCAAAAACAAAACGGATCTCCAAACGAACGTCTATCCGGTGCCTAATTTGAAGAACCCCTTCCTGGGAGTCCATTTTACCAAAACGGTGGACGGCAGCATCAAGATCGGGCCGACCGCCATTCCCGCCTTCTGGCGCGAGAATTACAAGGGGTTGTCCAATTTCAAGCTCGGCGAATTTCTGTCCGTCCTCAAGTTCGAAATGAAGCTGTTCTTCACGAATGCCTTCAACTTCAGAACCTTGGCCTTCGAGGAGATGAGAAAGTACGTCAAGAGTCACTTTATCGGCTTGTCCTTGAAGATGGTCAAGAAGATCGACAGCGAAGGCTTCGGCGATTTTATGAGACCGGGCATTCGCGCCCAGCTTCTGAACAAGGAGACGCTCGAGCTTCTGCAGGACTTCGTCATCGAAGGGGACCATCGTTCGATGCATATTTTAAACGCGGTTTCGCCGGCATTCACTTGTTCGTTTCCGTTTGCCCAATACGTGGTGGATGCCATCCGCGAGAAACAGGGAGGTCAAAAAGTTGAAGCTGGTTGAGACGAAAATCAAAGACGTGTTCATCGTCGAGCCGGACGTGTTCGGCGACCATCGGGGATTTTTCATGGAAAGCTACAACAAGAAGAAATTCGAAGAGCTGGGGCTGACATTCGATCTGATTCAGGATAATCATTCTCTGTCTGCCCAGGTCGGCGTCATTCGCGGCCTTCACTTTCAGAACCACCCCAAAGCCCAAACGAAAATCGTAAGGGTGCTTACGGGAGCCATCTACGACGTCGCCGTGGACTTGAGAAAAGGCTCTCCTACGTTCGGCGAATGGGTCGGAGTCGAGCTCTCAGAGGACAACAAGCTTCAGCTTGTCGTCCCCAAAGGCTTCGCCCATGGGTTCTGCACCTTAAAGCCGAATACTCAGGTTCTCTATAAAGTGGATGAATATTACTCGCAAGAGCACGACAGCGGCATTCTGTGGAACGATCCGGACCTCGGCATCGATTGGCCGACGACGGACCCGATTCTATCGGAGAAGGACCGCAAGCAACCTTCATTCAAGGACTATGTCAAACAGCTTGAAACCGAATATACGGAGGCAGGATAAACATGGCGAAGACTGTATTAGTTACCGGAGCAGGCGGATATATCGGCAGCGTGCTGGTTCCTAAGCTGCTGAATAAAGGCTATCACGTGAAGGCGATCGACCGGTTTTTCTTCGGAACCGATAAGTTGTCCTCGCACGGCAACCTGACCTTGATCAAAGAAGACTGCAGAAGGTTGACGGAGGAGCACTTCGAAGACGTGGATGCCGTCATCGACCTGGTCGCGATATCGAACGATCCGAGCGGGGAATTGTTCCAGGAGGCTACCTATCAGATCAACCACCTTGCCCGGGCCAATTGCGCCAGGCTCGCGAAGCAAGCCGGCGTAAGGCGGTACATTCTCCCTTCCTCCTGCAGCATTTACGGCTTCCAGGACAACGGAGTCATCGTCGACGAGCTGTCGCCGACCAATCCGCTGACGACCTACGCCAAAGCGAACGAGCAGGCGGAGCGCGACATCCTTCCTCTTGCCGATGCTACCTTCACGGCTGTCGTGATCAGGCAGGCGACCGTATACGGATATTCGCCAAGAATGAGGTTCGATCTGGCGATCAACGGGATGACGCTCGGAGCATGGGAGAAGGGCGATATCCCTCTCATGAGAGACGGGACGCAGTGGAGACCGATGGTGCACGTGCAGGATACGACGGACGTCATGTGCCTGCTGCTGGAAGCCGAGGAGACGGCGATCAACGGCCAAATTTTCAATGTCGGCTCCGACCGGAACAATTATCAATTGGGACAATTGGCGGAAGAGATCGCCGAAGCGCTTCCCATCGACGTGACCATCTCGTGGTATGGCGATCCGGATCATCGCTCTTACCGGGTCAACTTCGAGAAGATCGAGAAGACGCTGAACTGGAAGGCAAAATGGACGGCGGCGGACGGGGCGCTCGAAATCTACGACAAGCTCGTCACCGGCGGGCTCGTCAAGAACGAACAAACCATCACGCTGGGCTGGTACCAAGAGCTGTCGAAGTGGCATAAGATCATTAAGGAATGCGAGATGTACGGTGGCATCATCTCCGTCGGATAACCCCCCCGTTTCATGAAAAGAAAGATTTGGGTTATGATCCCTATCCTGTGGTGTGGAATCATATTCTACTTCACGCAATCGCCTTTATTTACATCCGCAAGCACCGACGGTAAAATCGCGGCCTTCTTCGGGATCTCCGACGGGCAAGTCGTTAACGCGCTTAACTACTTGTCGAGGAAGAGCGCGCATTTCCTCCTGTTCGCGTTGCTTGCGGTCTTTATTAAATCCATGCTGAACGAAGCCAAGCGGTCCTATTGGTTGGCATGGATCGGCGCTTCGGCCTACGGAGTGACGGATGAGCTTCATCAAGTATTCGTTGAAGGAAGAGGACCCTCTATCCTGGATGCGGGGATCGATTCGGCGGGAGCCGGCGTCGCGCTCCTCATCTATTACGCTGCCGCTCGAAAGCTACGAAATTGGAAAAGCAAAGAAGGAAGGCGCATCGAATATGGCGAAACGGGAGAAAAACCTCGTAAGCGTGGTCATTCCCATCTATAACGGGGAGAGGTACATCGAGGAGACGCTTCGCAGCGCGTTAAACCAGACCCATGCCGATCTTGAAGTGATATGCATCATCGACGGCACCAAGGACGCTTCCGCAAGCATTATCGAGAAAATGAAAGATCCAAGAGTGAGCATTCTGGAGCAGGAGAACAGGGGAGCGACGTTTACCCGCAATCGCGGATTGTCGCTTGCGACCGGCGAGTATATTTTATTTCTGGATCAAGACGACGTGATCGAACCCGACTTCATCGAGTCGGCCGTGCGGGAGATCGTCCGTACGGGAAGCACGGGAGTGGCGGTGAACGGCTACCGGATCGATGCCAAAGGGCGCGTGATTCGCCGCATGTACCGGATCAACAAACCGAAATTAACGCTGAAGTCGCTGCTTAAAGGCAACCAGCTGTGCACTTCCTCCCAGGTGCTGTTAAAACGCGACTCGCTTGCCGCTATCGGGGGGTTCGACGTGTCCGCGGATCAAGCCGACGATTGGGACATGTGGCTCCGCCACGCCCGCGGCGGCAAGCTCGTCTTCCTTGACCGGTACCTCTTGAGCTATCGGCTGCATGACGCCAACCAATCCCGGAACGTAGACAAGATGCTGAAGAGCGAGCTGCATATCGCCGAGAAGAAATTGGCGGATATCGGCAATCCGGATCGAATCAAAAGCTATAGCTATATGCGGTATGCCAAAGGCTCGGGCAATTGGGGCGCTCTGGCCAAGGCAGTGCGGCTGAACACTTGGCTCATGCTTCAGCCGCGTTTCTACGTGACTGCCTGCCAAGTGGCCTTGAACAGACAAAAATAACGAGCATGGGCAGGGCGGACATATCCGAATCGGGTCAGCCAGAGATTTCTGGTTGACCTTTATTAATGAATTCTAATGATTATCCTTTTTATTTCGACATGATGATACCAAACGTTACAAAATAACATTATTTACCGAAATGCGAGCGTGATGATACAATCAGTAACATAAATTCCTCCCAAAGCCGCCTCCTGTTGCCGCATCTTTGACGATTTAGGGAGAATAGGAAAAATGAAGGGAGATATCAATGAAGCTTGCAGCCAGATGGTGTCTAATCGTCGTTCTATTCTTTTCGTTCGTTCCCGCGAATTACCTAAAGGCTTCTACCGTTGAGGGCAAACCCGAAGAGTACGATGTCAATTTGTTAGGCAACGGCACGTTCGAAGAGGCTCCGGAGCCTCCGAGAACGATCGCTTCTTGGGAAAAATGGCCTTCGACCGACGATATCGAAGTCGTCGATTCGCCAACCGAGCCGGGGAACCGCGTGTTGAAAATCCATGCGGACCAAATTCCGGTGCAATGGGGAGTGGCGGAAGCCCATCAAGTGGTCGAAGCCAAGCCCAATCAACCTTTCCAGCTGGCAACCGACGTATTCTTCGAATCGACCGATGCGACGCTGCCTACTCTGGTTACCGTGCGGATCGATTTCTATGATGAGAAATTCGACGTTGTCGATCTGAATTACGAGGAAGCGTATATCGCCCATTTTAGCAAAAACATTTATCAACCGAACGGCGATTTTGAAACGGTGCTCCTTAACGGAATCGCTCCGGAAGGCACTCGTTATGCCAAGGTTGAGCTTGACATCAAGGCTTATGAAGCGAATGCCAAAGGAACGGCTTACTTTGACAATGTTAAGTTATCCTATCAATGGGCTCCGACCCATCTTAGAAAGACGGCCCAAACGGATACTTCCGTCAGCCTCGAATGGGACAAGCCTCTTTACGGAGACGGATACGCCTATGAGGTGTACCGGGTGAACGAAACCGGCGACGGAAAGGGCGACGAGAAAATTGCCGAGACGAAGAGCACTTCCTACACATGGAAGGAATTGTACTCTCCGACAAACCTTAAGGACGCGGTATTGGCCTATTCCTTCTATGTCGTCGCCAAGCCGGACGGAAGCTCCTCTCCGGTCTCCCAGCCTAGCAACACGCTGCGCATTGCGACTCAGAAGCCCGCGAATACGATATCGATTATGCCGGTGGGGGATTCCCTTACGCTAGGATATCCTATCCCCCCGGGGTACCGGGGACCTCTCTGGGAGCTGCTGCAGGCTGAAAGCTCGGATGTGCTGTTCGTCGGTTCCGTGAAGGATAACGAGGCGGACAAGGCCGGTTTCGATCCGGATCATGAAGGCCACCCCGGATATACGACGGAACAAATCGCCGAGGTGGTGGACAGCCAAGTACCCGTGTATGCCCCCGATTACGTTCTTCTCATGGCCGGAACGAACTATATGATGCATTACAGCAACCAGGCCGGGCATATGAAGGGGATGATCGAACGGATTACGGACAGCCTTCCGGATACCTATGTCATCACGGCGGCCATCCCCGACATTTATCTGTTCGATAATACGCTTATTCCTCTCGTTAGACAGTACAACGAAGAACTAAAAGAAGTGGTTCGGGAACTGCGGGAAGAAGGCAAGAAAGTCGGAATCGTCGACATGAATTCCATGGTCACCAGCCAATATTACCAGGATCCCGGCAACGACGACATTCATCCGAACGCGGATGGCTACAAGGTCATGGCGGAGGTATGGTATGACGCGATCGACGCGGTCATAAACACGGGCGATGTGGCCGGAGGCATTCCGACGAAGCCCGTCTTGAACGAGCCGGTGCTGAGCGAGGATCATAGCGCCGTCGAATTGTCCTGGCAAGAAGCGAGCGACAATATCGGCGTCGACCGCTATAAGATCTACGTGAACGACGTCGAGAAGGCGAGCGTTACCGGCGCAACCTACGGCGTCGTAACCAATCTTGCGCCTTCGACTACCTATTATTTCTCCGTTGCGGCAGTCGACAAGGCCGGCAACCAATCCGTTAGCGACAAGGTTAGGATAGATACACCGGCCGCTATCGACTTGAGTCCTCCTTCTACGCCTGCCGGGCTGACTGCATCCGACATTACGCACAACGGGGTTACCCTATCGTGGACTTCCTCCGCCGATGACGTCGGGATTCGCGAATATCGGATCGGGTATGGCGATTCTGCCGTCAGCGTAACGAATGTCGTATACGACAGCGATAATCGAATCCGCTACGAGTTGACCGGTTTATCGCCGGAGACCCCGTACGAATTCAACGTGAAAGCCATCGATCACGCCGGGAACGCGTCGGAAGCCAGCGAACCGGTCTCGATCGAGACCATGGCGGCGCCGCCATCCGGCCTGCGCGTCGAGGCCAAAACGACGACCGGCGTCACCCTGACTTGGAACGAGGCAACGGACAAGGACGGAATCGCCGAATACCGCATCTATAGGCAAGATTCGCCGGTCGTGACGACGGATCGAACCTCCTACTCGTTTGAAGGCTTAACGCCGGGACAAACGTATTCCTTCCAGGTTACGGCGGTGGACACGAAGCAGAATGAAACGCTCAAGTCAGGTTCGCTTGACGTGAAGATGGAGCTTCAGGCGCCGTTAGGCTTGAACATGACCCAAAATACGCTTCGCTCGATCGACATTCAGTGGCCGCCGGTTGGCGGGGCTACCGGATACCATGTGTACCTCGATGGGAAGCGCGTGGCGACGACAACCGATACGGCTTATCATGCCGAAGGCTTGACTCCGGACACCAAGTATTCCTTTGCCGTACAATCCATATTCGGAGAAGGGCTTGAATCCGAGATCGGCGCCGCGATCGAATTCAGTACCGGGAAAATACCGGATTCGCCTCCGCCAGGAGGCGGAGGTGGAGGCGGAGGTGGCGGAGCTGCTCCTTCTCCAAGCGAATCGGCGGCGAAATACGAAACGACGGATAAAGGCATTAAATTGACATTGGTGCCGGATGCCGAGGAGGCTTTGAAGTCGCTGAACGGAACGGAAACTCGTTTGGCGTTCGACATTCCGTCCGACAAGCCGTTCGACCTGCTGGAATTCGGGTTGGATGGAGCGGTTTGGAAGCTGGCGGCCGAGAAGCAGAAGCCGATCGTCATTCGAATGGGAGGCTTTGCGGTAGAGCTTTCTCCGGGTTGGCTGAAAGTCGAAGAGAAAGACAAGCTGACGTTCACGATCGCCAAGAGATCTCTGGACCGGGATAACGTCTCTTCCGGTCAATCGCTCAAACCTATTTCGAATGCCTTTGCTATTACGGTTCAGCGGAACGGAGTGCAGGTCGCCGAATTGGCCAAGCCGGCCCGCTTAAGCCTACCGACAACGGAAAAGCCGGATGCGGATCTCTCGGGCGTCTATCTGTTGGACGAAACGAAGGGTACCTGGATCTATCTCGGAGGAACGGTCGATGCCGGAGCCCTGAAGCTCGAGATGTCGCATTTCTCGGAAGTTGCCGTCTTAACCTCCGTTAAGACTTTCGAGGACATCGCGAGCCACTGGGCGAGGAAGGAGATCGAGTCTCTAGCCGCCAGACAAATCGTAACGGGGGTGACGAGCGACCGATTCGATCCGGCGGGAGAAGTCACTCGGGCCGAATTCGCGGTCATGCTCGCCAGGGCGCTCAAACTGGATGCCGCGAACGAGCAGCTTCCGTTCGAGGACCTCCATGAAGACGACTGGTACTATGACGCCATCGCGGCGGCGTACCGGGCCGGATGGATACAGGGAGTCGGCGGCAACCGTTTGGCTCCGGCAGACCGCATTACGCGCGAAGAGATGGCGGTACTGATCGAGAAAGCGTACGCGTACGCCAAGGGCGGTACCGCAGGCTCGAATGAGCTTATCGAAGAGTTGCCGTTCCGCGATTCGGCCGAGGTCAGCGAATGGGCGGCCGAGTCTGTCCGCCTCGCAACCTCGCAAGGTCTGATCCAGGGCATCGACGGCAGCTTCAAGCCTAAGCTCTATGCCGATCGGGCGCAAGCGGCGGTCATGATCGGCCGGCTGCTTAAATCGACGGACTGAGCAACGCTATCGAATAAAGGAAAAGGGGCTGTCCCATAAGTCGTCGAAATTGACTTAGGGACGGCCCCTGATCTTTTGGCGGCGGCTTCTGCTTCGATGCTTGCCGAAGAGATAGTCCCGTCTGCGACCATCTCCTCCTCGAACACACCATTCTGAAGACGAGATTCTTTCCATACAATAGGTTAGCTCTGCGCTCCTCCGAACAGCTTTCGGAGCCGCTGCTTATAGAGGCGGTAATACATCGCGGGAAGCGAGCCCGCGGGTCCGGCTTCGTCCATGCTGTAACGGGCCAGTCCCCGGGAAGGGAATACCGCTTGCGCCAGGTAGGCGAAACGATAGCGCCAAGAATCCATCGCGGCAAGCATAAAGAGCTGCTTGTTTAGGGCGCGATTAGGGGGAGGCCCGTCCGGATCGGGCGGATTCAGCACGTAAGCCGGCTTCCAGAACCGAACCTTCGGATGGAAGGGAAGCTTATGCTGCTTATGCAGCTCCGGAAATAAGCTATATAGGATGGATAATGCCGCCGCGACCCTTTTCCGCGTTCCATCCGAACGAGCCTGCCGCCAGACTTCTTCCAGATCTATTTTCTCGCGTTGACCATTCAGGAGATGATAAAGATCCAGCACATACCTCAGGGAGTCCATCCGATGGCTGGCGCCGTGCAAGCATAAGGAATAAAACGTATAAGTCGTTCCCAGAATCCGGGCATGCCGATAGCCGGGAAGCCGCTCCGAGGTTTCCCACGAAGCCTCCATCCTCATGCGGGAGGTTCGATCGGGAGCCAAACTCCAATGCAGCTCGACGGTTAAGGCGCCGGGCATGCTTGGAATCTTCTTCACCCATTCCAGGTGGTAATGCTCCGGATTCTCCTCCAGGGGAGTCGAGAAGCCGGCATTCCCAACGCAGGCGATGGCCTCCTTCATCTGATCGGGCTTGATCAGCAGGTCGATGTCCGAAGTGCCGCGGCCGGCAAAATGACCGAAAAACCGTTCGGCCATAACGGTTCCCTTAAGCGGAATAGCCGCTATGCCATTTCGGTCGAATTCGCGAAGAAGCAGATCCGTTTCGCGCTTCACGAGGTAATTTTGCACGAAACAGGCCTGATACAGCTCGGCAAGCCGATCGCGGAAAAACGGGGGAACCTGCGCCAATCGTTCGCCGGATTTCAGAAGAGTGTAAGCCTGGGCTCCGATCGCGGACCGTTCGATAACCGTTAGAAGCTGCCGATACTCCTCCTCCGAATGATCGAAGGGGAACCCAGGGTCATAAAGGGATTGCAAAAAGCGGACGATCATCGACTTCCCAACTCCTTAAATGGGACTATCTACACACACTTTAAGATACAAATTGTATCATGTCAAGACAAGTTCGACACCGATCGTAACAAAATGCTTGACATGATACTAAATGTATCATAGATTAGATTTAGTTAGATACGAAACGTTTCGATCAAAAGCAGACGATCAAAGGAGAAAAAGGAGAGATAGGAAATGAAGGGCATTTTGTTGGCTGGGGGAAGCGGGACGAGGCTATATCCATTAACGAGGGCAATATCCAAGCAGCTGCTGCCGGTTTACGACAAACCGATGATTTACTACCCTCTTTCCGTATTCATGCTCGCGGGAATCCGCGATATTCTTATCATCTCCACCCCGGAAGACACGCCGAGATTCAAGCGGCTGCTCGGGGACGGATCGGATTTGGGCGTTTCTTTCTCCTATGCCGTTCAACCGTCGCCGGACGGGATTGCGCAGGCCTTTATCATCGGCGAGTCGTTTATCGCCGGCGACAGCGTCGCGCTTATCCTGGGAGACAACTTGTTTTACGGGAACGGGTTGCAGCAGATGCTGGAGAAAGCGGTCAGAAGAAAACGCGGCGCGACGGTATTCGGATACTACGTGAACGATCCCGGCCGCTTCGGGGTTGTGGATTTTGACGATAGGGGCAAAGTCGTTTCGATCGAAGAGAAGCCCGCGTTGCCCAAAACCAATTATGCCGTGACAGGGCTTTACTTTTACGATAACCGAATCGTGGACATCGCGAAGAGTATCAAGCCCTCCCCGCGCGGCGAGCTGGAGATTACGGACGTGAACAAGGCGTATCTGGACCAAGGCGACCTGCATGTGGAAATCTTGGGACGAGGCTTCTCCTGGTTGGATTCCGGGACGCATGAATCGTTGCTGGAAGCCGCGCAATTCATCGAAACGATCGAGAAAAGGCAAAGCTTAAAAATCGCATGCCTGGAGGAGATTTCCTTCCAAAAGGGCTATATTACGAGAGAGCAATTGCTTAACTTGGCGGAACCGATGATGAAGAACGAATACGGAAAGTACTTGGCCATGATAGCGGACCAGGATTTGAAGAAGCGGCCGATTACCGTGTCCAGCTCCAAATGATCGGCGGGGCGGCTTCCGGCAAATGAAATACCCGTGAAAACGCCCGATCGGTTCCCTTCGACAAAAATAGTACCCGCTTGTCGGCGCTATCTTCCTACATTGCGACAAGTTATCCGCAACGTTCTCTGTATAATAAAAGTTGTTTTAGTTAACTTTTGGCAAAGTTGAGGATGGGGATGGAGAGGAAGATGGAGATGGAGAAGGAGAAGATGGATAGAGAAGAGATAACGGAGAAGCTATACGTCGATGTTCGCACCATACTCGATCAACTCGGTTTGTGCTACCAGAAGTGGCTGGACAACAAGACTCCCAATCATTCGGAGCTTCAATAATAAGGCACCGTACATAAAGGGTTTCGCATCGCCCCCGTTGGTTCGAACCGAACCGACGGGGGCTTTTGTTCGAATCAACCGTTCGTTTCCATCGATCTCTCCGCCCTGACGAAAGCAATGAATCGCTTGGCTTCTTCGGGGCTCAGCTTGGTGCCGTCCACCTTAAGCGAGAACCGTTCCAGAATTTCCTGCTCGGACAGCTCGAGATCGTCCACGAATTGGCGAACGACCGGATCAAGCGTAATCTCGGGCCGCTTCGTTCGACCCAATAGATAATCGACGGAGACGTTGAATTCGTCCGCCAGTTTGATCAAGGTGTCGAAATCCGGCTGCCGTCTATTCTTCTCGTAATGGGAAAGGGCGGCGCGAGAGATGCCTAAAGTTGTCGCGAGCTGCTCTTGAGTGAGAGCCCTCGCATCCCTAAGTTCCGCGATTCGGTTACCGATGTTCATCCTCTTGAATTCTCCCTCCAATTCGCTAAATCCATAATAATACGTTTTGTTGCAAAATTGTTCGCATGAGACAAATTGTCACATTTGAAGCGGTAAAATAACAGAATATCCTTGACAAGTTACATTAAGTAGCATAACGTTAAGACTGCAAAGGATACATTATGTATCATATCTATATACAGTTTATCCCGGTACGGTCAACCTAATACATGAAAAAGGCTTAATGGAGGGGCACATGGCGGAAGAATGGCTGGTTCCCGAGCCCAATCGGCGAATGTACGTCCGGATACGGCTCGCAAGCGGAATGAAAGCGAGCATTCGAATCGTATGGGTAAGCGCAAGCGGCGTTCGCTCCAGTCCGGGAACCGTGCTTCTGCTCGATCTTAGCCCGGGCGGCTGCGGGTTTGTCAGCGCCCTTCTGTTTCCGGCCGCTCCCGGAATCGGATTGGAGATCGAATGGGATGCCGGCTGCAATCGAATGAGGATAGTCGGGCAGATCGTCTGGAGCAGGCGGGAAGGCAACCTATACCGGCACGGCATGCGCTTTCTCGAGATGTCCGTGAGGGATAGGGTTCATCTGCTCCAGGAGCTGGGCCGCTTGCTGACCGAGCAGTGCCCGGGACAATCGAAGATTCACACGCTGTACCGGGAGCAGTGCGGTCGTTGTCTCACGCAAATGACGGCCGAAGAAAAAATTCGAGGAGAAGTCTTATGGAACGAGCATTCGGACGGGTAGCGGTGACGGGAGCGGGGGGATTGCTCGGCTACGATGTAAGCAAAGCCTTACTGCCGCATGCGGAGCAGGTATACGCCTGGAAGCGGGCGGATCTCGACGTAACGGATCTGCACGCGGTTCTGGCCATGTTCCGCGAGCGCCGTCCGGAAGCGGTCGTTCACGCGGCGGCATATACGAGGATCGACCAGGCCGAGTCGGAGCCGGACCTCGCGTTCCAAGCGAACGCGATCGGAGCGCGCAACGTAGCCCTGGCCGCGGAGACGGTCGGAGCGAAAATGGTTTACGTCAGCACGGATCACGTCTTTCCCGGGACCGGGGACATCGCTTGGAACGAATACCGGGAGACGCAGCCGGTCAACGTTTACGGATCGACGAAGCGGGCGGGAGAATGGCTTGCCGGCAGCCTCCTGCCTCGGCTGTTTATCGTCCGAACGTCTTGGTTGTTCGGAGAGGGCGGACCGAACTTCGTGGAGACGATGTTGAACATGGCGAAGAGGAAGGAGCCGATTCGGGTGGTCGGCGATCAGATCGGCAGCCCGACCTATGCCGCCGACCTCGCGCGGGCGATCGTGCGGCTGCTGGCGACGGAGAAGTACGGCACGTACCATATCTCGAATTCCGGGTCGTGTTCCTGGTACGAATTCGCCGAGCGAATCTTCGAGCTGGCGGGCATCGAAGCCGAGCTGGCGGCGGTGACGAGCGCCGAGTTCAAGAGGCCGGCGGCAAGGCCTCCCTATTCGGTACTGGATCACATGGCTCTAAAGGCAAACGGCTTCCCCCCGATGCGAGCCTGGGAGGAAGCGCTTAGAGAATATATGGGCCGGCGGCGCCAGCTTGCGAAGGAACCGCGGCCGTTCGAATGCTGAAGATCGAATCCGACATATTCTTACAAGGAGACGAATGAGGATGGCGCGTGGCAAAAAAAGACGTTGGCTCGGGATAAGCATCAGCGTTGCGCTCGTATTGACGGTAGGCGCCGTCAGCATAGCCGGCTACTTCTATTGGTCGATGAAGGCGACGGCCAAAGAAATCTACAGGCCGCTTCCTTCCGAGAGGCCAAGGTACGTGAGCAGCGACAAGGAGATCCCCGCCGATCCGGAACCGCCGGTTACGGATCGCCTGAGCCCGTTCTCCGTCCTGCTCTTGGGCGTGGACGAACGCCGGAACGACCGGGGCCGCTCGGATACCATCATGGTCATGACGGTCAATCCGAATAATCGGACGGTTCTGATGTTCAACATTCCCCGGGATACGCGGACGGAGCTCGTTTATCGGGACATGGAGGACAAAATCAACCACGCCTATGCTTACGACGGAGTGGAAGGCTCCCTTGCGACCGTCGAGAAGTTCCTCGACATGCCGATCGATTATTACGTCGAAATCAACATGGAGGGCTTCAAGCAGATCGTCGATACGCTGGACGGCGTCGACGTCGACAATCCCTTCGCCTTCGATTACGAAGGCGAATCGTTCCCGGCGGGTCCGCAGCATCTGAACGGGGAGAAAGCTCTCAAATACTCGCGCATGCGTTACGACGATCCGCGCGGCGATTTCGGCAGAAACGACCGGCAGAAGCAAGTGGCGACGGATATTATCAAGCGCGCGACGAGTTGGACGAATACGAGCTCGCTGCTGCCGATCCTGGACGCGGTCGGCGATCACGTTCGCACGAATCTGAGCTTCGGGGAAATCCAGGATATCGCGCTGAAGTACCGGAAGAAGCTCGATAGAATCGAGAGCACCTTCGTCGAAGGCAAGGGGAGCATGATCAACGGCGTGTATTATTACCTGGTCGAACAAGCGGAGCGGAATCGGCTCCATGACCTGATAAAGAACCAGCTGCAAGCCGAATCGTGATCGATCGGCACTCCAATGAACCATAAGCCGCATCGCGGAGACGGTCCGAAGGACTGCGCCATCACCTATTGGCGCAATCCTTCGGACCGTTTCGGCATTCGCCATTACAGGCTTATATATGGGTCATGAAGCCGCTCTTCCGCATCGAATATAGAGTACGGCTAATTCGAAGTCGGAAAAGGGGAATCATCCATGAAGCTGCTTGTCACTGGCGGAGCCGGGTTCATCGGAAGCCAGTTCATCCGTTATATGGCCGCCAAATATCCGGAATATCGCCTCGTGAATCTCGATAAGCTGACCTATGCCGGGAACTTGGACAATCTGAGAGAGCTGGATGCGAATGCCCCCTATGCCTTCGTCCGAGGGGATATCGCGGACGGCGAGCTGGTAGGCAAGCTGATCGGGGAAGGCGGCTTCGACGCGGTCGTCAATTTCGCCGCGGAGTCCCACGTGGACCGAAGCATCGAGGACGCGTCGCTCTTCGTGCGGACGAACGTTCTCGGCACGCAGACGCTGCTCGAAGCCTCCCGCCGGGCTGGAGTGAAAAAGTACGTTCAGATTTCGACGGACGAGGTGTACGGCACCTTGGGCGAGACCGGTTATTTTACCGAGAAGACGCCGCTCGCCCCTAACAGTCCGTACTCTTCGAGCAAGGCGGGCGCCGACCTGCTCGTCCGCGCCTACTACGAAACCTATGGAATGAACGTCAACATTACGCGCTGCTCGAACAATTACGGGCCGTATCATTTTCCGGAGAAGCTGATCCCCCTCGTGATAACGAACGCGATAGAGGATAAGCCGATACCGGTCTACGGAGACGGTCTCTATGTCCGGGATTGGCTCCATGTCGAGGACCATGCGGTCGCCATCGACAAGGTGCTCCACGGCGGCAAGCCGGGAGAGGTTTACAACATCGGGGGGCACAACGAGAGGACGAATCTCGACATCGTGAAGTTCGTGCTGAAGCGGCTGGGCAAGCCGGAAACCCTTATTACGCATGTGACCGACCGCCTCGGACATGACCGCCGCTATGCGATCGACGCTTCGAAGATTCGCGAGGAGCTGGGCTGGGAGCCGGCGATCTTCCTGGAGCAAGGGCTCGCGCGGACGGTCGACTGGTTCGTTCAGAATCAAGAGTGGTGGCGGAAAATCAAGGCCAAGGAGTGATCGTATGGCACTTAAGTTCGGACGGGTGGCGGTGACGGGGGCAGGCGGCATGCTCGGCATCGACATGGTTAAGGCTCTGGAGCCGCATGCGGAGCAGGTGCTTGCCTGGGATCGGGCCGCCCTGGACGTAACCGATCTGGACGCGGTTCTGGCCATGTTCGGTGAAACGCGGCCGGAGGCTGTCGTCCATGCTGCCGCGTATACGAAGGTGGATCAGGCGGAGGCGGAGCCGGAACTCGCGTTCAAGGTGAATGCGACCGGAACGCGCAACGTCGCGCTCGCGGCTAATAAGAACGGGGCCAAGATGGCTTATGTGAGCACGGATTACGTTTTTCCGGGGATGGGGGAGAAGCCTTACTACGAGTACCAGGAGACGAGGCCGATCAACGTATACGGCCAGTCGAAGCGGGCGGGGGAATGGTTGGCGGCCGGATTGCTGTCGAAGCTCTTCATCATACGGACGTCCTGGCTGTACGGCGAGAACGGTTCGAACTTCGTGAAGACCATGCTGAAGCTGGCGGAGAAAGGGGACCCGATCCGGGTCGTCGGCGATCAGATCGGAAGCCCTACGTATACGGTGGATCTGGCGGAGACGATCGTCCGGCTGCTCGAGACGGAGAAGTACGGCACGTACCATGTATCGAATTCGGGATCCTGCTCCTGGTTCGAGTTCGCGGAGAAGATCTTCGAGCTGACCGGCCTCGCCGTCGATTTGTCCGCGGTCACGTCGGACCAGTTCAAACGACCGGCTCCGAGGCCGGCTTATTCGGTACTGGACCATTCGGAACTCATAAGCAACGGATTTCCGCCGATGAGAGCGTGGGAGGCGGCCCTTAAGGAATTCTTGGCTCGCCTTCCGCTTCGAGGATGAGAATCGGGGCTTCGAGCAGGACCGGCCTGCAGAACTATCGGCTGTACGGCACAAGGAGGAGGATCGATGAATCGAAAGCCGGCTATGCGCGCGATTGCCGCGCGGCTATGGATACGCCCGATCATCGCGTTCTCCTCCGGGCCAGCCATGACCCGGCGGTCATCGGCGAACCTTATCCGCAGGCAATAGCGATCGCGGCTTGGCTTGTCGAACGGAATAAGTCTTTTGTAGCGGGCGAACTTTCCTACTTGGCGATGTCGGCCGGAATCGATAATGTCGGGCGAAGCGGTTTTTCTGTCGTTGCAAGTTCAGAAATGTTACAAATTGTGTTGACAGTGATACATAATGTATCATAAAATGAGGACAGAAAAGCGAGGTGATACAAGTTGAAAACCTATGAGAAGCCTGAGGTTCTGGTTCATCAAGCCGTCGTGTTCGAAGGTCATCAAAGGCCGTCCGGTAAATGGCCGCCGCGCGGTCGCCATTGATCCGCTCCCGACCCGACGCTGAGAAAGCAAGCATGAACGGCAAGGGGAGAGAGAGCACGCTCTCTCTCCCGCAAGTTACCGGTAGAGGAGGGAGCATTCAGTGGTCGAGAAATGGCAGCTCATCGGCGGTTTCCTGATCCGACTAGGGTTCGCGAACGAACGATCGGCCGCATTCGTCCGGTACACGATCGGGGACCGATATGTGGACGCGAAGCCCGGCGTCGAGCCGGATTACTCGCTGACGATAGAGGACGGCTATGGGGAGAGCTACGACGAAGCGACGCCTGTCGCATACCGAAAGAACGAGCACGGGGATATCGAGGTCGAGCGAGCCGACTTTCGGTTGGAATCCGCCGCCGATCTGAAGGACGCGCGACTTCGTTTTTACGACTATTTCGGACTTCGGACGGGACTATTGAACTGGTACAGCCGAATCCTGGCTCGACGGAATTGGGGGTTGGTGATTCATTCGTCCTGTATCGTTCAAGACGGACAAGCCTACCTATTCTCGGGATATTCCGGCGCCGGCAAGTCGACGATCGCCTCGATGTCGCGGCCGAGGCCGATCATGGCCGACGAGACCTCCCTGGTGGAGATTCGGCAGGACGGCCGGGTTCTCATTCACGACTCCCCGTTCCGCAACGATTTCAAGGAGCCGTATCCGGCCGGGCCGGTGCCGCTCAAGGGAATCTATCTCATTAAGCAATCTTCGAACATCAAGCAGCATGGGATGTCGAAGAGCGAGGCGATGTTCTCCTTGTTCGACAAGGTCGTGTTCTGGTCCTTCGAGCAGTCGGAATCGACCGAGGTCGTTCGCCTGTGCAGAGCGCTCGTGGATCGGATCCCGGTCTATGAGCTTGAATTTCAGAAAAACGATCGATTCTGGGAGGCAATCTCATGAAGCTGGAGAGGCTGCAATCGGTAGAAATGCTGGAGCTTGACGGAGAGATCATCCTGTTGAACCAAGAAACGCTCGCGGTGACGAAGCTAAACGGCTCGGCGAGCTGGATCTGGGAACAGCTCTCGAGCTCGCTTACGCAGGAAGAACTGGTCGAACGCATGGCCGCGGAATACGAAGGAGCCGATATCGGCCGGATCGGATCCGATATCGCGAGCTTCGTCGAGCAGATGACGGGCATCGGACTGATCAGGAATGCGGGATGAGCTTCTGAAGACATTCCTGGCCCTGATGAACGCTCGAGGCGAAGTGATCCTGCCGGCATCGGGACTAAGCATGTATCCCTACATTCTGCCGGAGGACGAATGCCGATTCGTTCCGATCGCCGGACGTATCCGCCCCGGGCAGATCGGCCTCTTCGTAAGCGCGGAAGGGGTTCTCACTTCTCATCGTTTTCATCGCGCGGAGACGGGGAACGAGGGAGAGCGTTATTGCCTGCGCGGGGACGGCAACTTTGTCATGGACGTTCCGGTGGGGAGGGAACAAGTAATCGGGGTACTGTCCGAGCTTAAGCGCAACGGGAAAATCATCTCGGAGAGGCGGCTTGCCAGACGGCTGTGGTCGAGATGGTCGGTGCGTTTCCCGAAGCTGTTATCGATCACGGCGCGCGCTTCGGAGCTGAGGGCAAGGCGCGAGACGGCCGGCACGGCCGAAGGAGGACGACAAGATGCCAGCTCTAACCGGTTCCTTGACCCGAGCGGAGGACAAGCCTCTCGGAGGCTATGAGGAGAAGGAGGGCGGGATGCCGCTCGACAGCTGGAGCTCCGACCTGTCGGAGACGGGCCGGACGGAGCGCCGAACAGTACTGTTCCTCGCATCGAGGCTGGAGGTTCGGGACGCGAAGGGGGCTTGCCTTCGCAAGATTGACCGGCAGCGGACGGCCGGCGCGGCGATCCGGGAAACGGGCGGAGGCGCATGGTTGGAGCTTGAGCTGAAGGACGGAGGAGCCGTTCGCTTGGCGATGAGCGCGCTCGCCGGGCGGGATGGCTTAAGGGAGCTTCGGGATAAAATCGAACGATGGGCGAATCCGCATAGGAACGAGGAGGGTTCGGTTCCGCTTCCCGGGGAGCGCGCACCCAGCCCGGAGAACGCCGAAGAGAAGCTGACGTGGAAGCGAAGAGGTAAGGCGTTGCTTGGCTTGCTTAGCTACGCGGCTCCGCATCGCAGGGCGATCGCGATATCCGTTGCCGTGCTGATCGCGGGCGTCGGCCTCGAGACTCTTCCCCCTTATCTGATGAAGCTTATGATCGACGAAGGGGTGCTGCAGGGCTCGACGTCGAAGTTCATCGCAATCATCGCGACTCTAATAATCGTATATGGGCTGCAAGCCGGATTTCAAGTTTATCAATCCATGATCGGAATCGCCATCGGCAACCGAATGATGAGCCATATTCGCAAGGACATGTTCGCTAAGCTGATGAAGCTGTCGGTTCGCTACTATGAACAGAGAGCGACCGCGCCGTTCATCGGCCGCATTCAGAACGACACCGCATGGGTTCAAGGATTCCTCAGCGAAGGAATCTCGCAGTTGGCGGCTCAAGTTATCCTGGCGGGCGCTATCTTCGCGATATTGTTCGCGATAGACGGACGTCTCGCGCTTGGAGTCGCGGCATTTCTTCCGGTGTGCGCGATCGTCGTTCTCTGGCTATGGCCGAGAATTCGTTCGCTAATGAACCGGACCTGGAATACGCAGTACCGGCTTCAGAAATATATAGGCGAAGCTCTTCAAGGCATACGTGTCATTAAAGCCTTCCGCCGCGAGGAGGAAGAGAAGAGACGCTTTGATCGATATAACGAGGACTCCGTTCGCCGTTCCATCGAGCAGCAGCGGCTGCTGCAATGGCTGCAGCCGATGATCAACCTGGCGATCTCCGGCGGAATCGCCGTCGTCTGGCTGATCGGCGGCCAGTTCGTCATTCAGGGTACGGCCAGCCTTGGAACTCTAGTGGCCTTTACGACTTATTTGTCGATGCTGCTCGGGCAGCTTCAATGGAACATGAACCTGGCCGGCCAGGCGAACGCTTCGCTTGCCGCGGCCGACCGCATATTGGATTTGCTGAATTCCGAAGACGAGCTTCCGGTAAGGGGAACGACGATGCCTCTGCCCAAGGGCGGGGGAGAGATCGTTTTCGACGGGGTTTCCTTCGGGTACGAGAACGGGCGGGAGGTTCTGCGCGATATTCATCTGACGATCCGGCCGGGCGAGAAGCTCGGGATCACCGGCCATACGGGGGCCGGCAAGTCGACACTGCTGCAGCTTCTCGCCCGCTTCTACGATCCGGATGCCGGAAGCATCCGAATCGGGGGCGTCGATCTGAAGCGGGCGGACCCCGCCGATCTTCGTCGCCGTATCGGAATCGTCTTCCAGGACACGTTCTTGTTCGACGGGACGATCGCGGAGAACATCGCATACGGAATCGAGGACGCGACGCCGCGGAAGATCATGGAGGCGGCCCGGTTGGCCCGCGCCAGCGCCTTTATCGAGCGCCTGCCGTTCGGCTATGACACCCGGGTCGGCGAACGCGGGGTAAGGCTGTCGGGAGGCGAGAAGCAGAGAATCTCGATCGCGCGGACGCTGCTGCTCGATCCTTCGATCCTGCTGCTGGACGAAGCGACGTCCTCCGTCGATCAGGAGACGGAGCGCGACATTCAGGCCGCGATCGATTATTTATGCCAAGGCAGGACAACGATCGCGATCGCGCATCGCCTGTCGACGATCCGCAGCGCCGATCGGATCGCGGTGCTGGACAAGGGGCGTCTCGTCGAGTTAGGCACCCACGAGGAGCTCGCGGCCGGAGGCGGCATTTATAGCAAGCTTCTGGACGCGAGAAGCGATCCTCCGAAGGCGGAGCAAGTCGCCAGGTGAACGCGTATTGGGGGAATGAAGATGAGTTCGAGTATGATCGGGCTTGCGAGAGGCTGGATCTCTCCGGAGAGCATTCGCTTCCGGAAGGAGGAGGAAGGAGGGATGCTGACGGCCGCATGGGGCGATCGCGGAGGGCCGGTTCTTGTCCGGCGGTTATTCCCTCTCTCCGATCCGAACGGCTCTATCTGGGTAGGAGACCGGGACGGATCCGAGTGGGGAGTGCTTCCTACGCTGGAAGGCCTGGATCCGTACAGCATGGCTGCTCTGTCCGACGAGCTTCGCCTCAATCCCTTCCTTCCGAGAATCGAGAGGATCGTTTCGATTCAGCGCCGCTTCGGTGATTATAGCTGGACGGTCGAGACGGATTCCGGCGAGTTCCGATTTCTGACGGGGCCTCTCTATGAGAGCGTGACGGCTCTGGCAAACGGAGAGCGGGTCGTTCTCGATCGGAACGAACAGAGATACCTGCTGCGGGACGATAGCCGAATCGACAGCGGTTCGCGCAAGAAACTTGCCAAGTGGTTATAGTAGAGGAGCTTCGACTATGGGGAAGACGCACTACTTTTATTGTTTAAGCTGCGAGCTAATGAAGGAGATGGCGCAATCCGCGGCCGTCTTCAAGACGGGCTTCTATCGGATCGAGTTCCCCCTGGGCTGCTGCCGGGATTGCTATGATCGCTTGAGGCAACCGGAAGAGAGGGGAAGCAGGGATGTTCTTGCTCCTTCTCGCTCTGGGGCATGAGCTCCTATTGACGACATGCCTGCATGCTCGACCATCGATGAGACGCAAAGGACCCGACCGAATGCTACAGACTGTATGACAGACCGGCCCATTACTCAACTGAACTCCCCGCAGCGCTCGACCGGTCCTGAGATGAGTAAAATTTACTCAACTGAACTCCCCGCAGCGCTCGACCGGTCCTGAGATGAGTAAAATTTACTCAACTGAACTCCTCGTACCGCACGACCGCCCTGAGATGAGTAATATTTACTCAACTGAATGCACCGCACCGTTTGACCGGTCCTGAGATGAGTAAAATTTACTCAACTGAGCTCCCCGGACCGCGCAACCGCCCTGAGATGAGTGAAATTAACTCAACTGAGCTCCCCGCACCGCGCGACCGACTCCAAAGTGAGTAATATTAACTCACTTGAATGCCCTCGCACCGCTGCTTCCTCAGCGAACAGCCCCTCCCGTCGAGCGGAAAGGGGCTGTTTCTTATTTGTATAAGAAAACCCCCAG
>NZ_JACJVQ010000010.1 GCF_014212135.1 Cohnella thailandensis | reverse complement strand
TAAGCCACAGCTTGCACCGTGTTTCCCAGAATCGAGATGCCCCAATTCTGCGTATCCGGTCTTAGCATTCGTTTCCGAATGTTATCCCGGTCTTATGGGCAGGTTGCCTACGTGTTACTCACCCGTCCGCCGCTAACCTTCTTAAGTAGCAAGCTACTTAAGAAGATCCGCTCGACTTGCATGTATTAGGCACGCCGCCAGCGTTCGTCCTGAGCCAGGATCAAACTCTCCATAAAAGGACTTTTGACGGCAGGGTTTCCAGAGGAAATCCCGAGAGTCAAAATGTCCAACATCTGAAGAACCTTGAAGGCTCGTTCTGTACTGCTGGTTTGTCTCGCAAGAACCGAAGCTCCTGCTCGACTTTATTTCATTACGCTCGATGTTCAGTTTTCAAGGAACAAGTCGAATCTTAACGATTCTATTCTTTTAACTCGCTGCCCCGTTACCGAAGCAGGAATTACATCTTACCGCATTCCGCCTTCGCTTGCAACCCACAATGTTTTCCAAGTTGTCGTCTTACCGATGATCTTGGAGCTTGTCGGTCGCATTCGCTTCAGCGGCGCGAGAAATAATGTACCATAAACGAAAGAGAGAACGCAACAGGAATGTTCTTCCATCTCGCTTTCTCTCTTATCCACTTCCGTTACGCCCTGCTCATGAGCACTTTTTTCGCCGCTGTTTTACGCCACTATAATGTATCGATAAATCGCTCCAGCTCGTTCGCCATCGTGAACAGGCTGGCCCGGTTCTCGAACTCCTCGCGGGTCTCCGGAAGAGGAAGCTGCTTATGATACTCGCGGATGGCGCGCAGCTTGTCGTTCAATTCATCCGACTTGTTCGGGTGGCGAAGCTGCTCGCTTAACTGAATGACGAAGTCGCCGATCCGATTGCTCTGCTCCATCTGCGCCGTAATCCGCGAAACCATCGGAAGCATTCTCTCCAGCAGGTGATACTGCCGCCGCTTGTTCTCGAAGTATAACCCATAATCGTTCCGTTTATCCAACGTGCGATGGTTCTCGGCATCGAGCGCCGCAACGGATCTGGCCTTGTTCAGGGTGTCCTCGAGTAGCAGCAGCTCTTTCCCGTCCCAGAGCGTGTAGCCGCTCTTCAAATACTTCGCGATCTCGAGAAGAATGGCGCTGGTAAGCCTCTCCGTCTCCTCTTGATGCTTGATCAGCACCCGATCGATGCTGGGCATGTACCAATTGACGAGCAGCGCAACCCCCAGGCCGATGACGACGATCAGAAACTCGTTCAGGAAAAACGAAGCCTCGACCTTGCCGTGCATATAAATGTGCATCATGATAACGACGCTGCTCGCGATGCCCTCTTGGAATTTGAAACGGACCAGAAGCGGAATGAAGAGCAGAAGCACCGCGAGAAAAGAATACGCCTCATAGCCGATCAGCTCGAAAATCCCGGTGGAGATAAACATCCCGCTCAAGCAAGCGAAAAACCGGCTGACCGCCGCGTGAATCGATTTTTTGCGCGACTTCTGGATGCACAGCAAGGTGAGGATGCCCGCGGACGCGAAATTTTGCAGCCCTAGCAATTCTCCGATAAGAACCGATACGCTGACCCCTACCGCCGTTTTGATCGTTCGGAAACCGATTTTGAACATAGGCTCAATCTCCAGTGCCGGCTTGGCAAACATGTCTAATCCATTTGGATTATGGGCTTGGAGGTCGCTTCAAGTCAAGGCAGGAGATCACACGGCAAAAAAGCCGCGCCAGAACGATACGGCTTCTTCAGAAAAGCATCGCTCCAACGCGTTTAAACAACCCCTACGAAAGCCAAATCGAAGTTCGTGCCCCCGCAATCCGGACGGCTGCCGTGCACGACTTCCAATTCGAAGACGTGATTGCCCGGAGGGAGATCGTCGTAAAGGACCTCCAGCTTAAGCCAACCGCTCGGCCCGCACCAATCCGGACGCTCTCGGTTGGAAATCTTCCATTCTCCTCCGTCCACCCGGTAACGGAATTCCGCCGAACGCTTCCCGAAGTCGAAGGCCAGCGCCAGAACCGTCCCCTCGAAGTCGAAGCCGAGCTTGGAGCCTACGGCGAAGGTAGACAAGGAATGATCGATCCATTGCAGATTGACCCAGCGGCGTACGGTCCATGGACCTTCCGTTCGAATATCGTCGAACGGGACGAATCGAACGTTCTGCCAATGGCCTTGGTCCAGCGGTACCGGAAGCACGCCCGAGTTCGTCTTCGCGGATGCGGATCCGCCTTCCGTCAAAAGCTCTTGCTCCAAAAACCCGATGACGCTTGTCCCGTAGCTGAAGCTTCCGCGCTGAGTCGGATGAAGCCCGTCCGGAAGCCATTCTTCCCATTGAAGAAGCCCTCTTCTGACCTCGTTCAGGGCATGTTTGCCCATCCAAACCGAGCTCAGCCCGTAATGTTCGGCCAGAGCTTCGAATTCCGCGATGCTGGGCGGAACTCGGTCGTTCATCATGTCTTCGTACATGTCTTGATTATACGTATAGACGAGGACGACATCCCGCTTGCCGTCCGCCAGAAGCTGGCGAAGAAGCCCCTCGCGAGTCTTGTTCCGGCGCTCCGTCGGCACCTCCCAATCGTTGACCGCGAACTCCACGAAGACGAGGTCGCAGCCCGGATCGATCAGGTCGCGCTTCGCGCGGAATGCCGCGAGATCGCTTCCCGTCGCGCCGATTCCCGCGTTCTCCACCGTGAATCTGGCTTCCGGGAACCGATCGGCCAGCCAGCGGGTGATGGGCTCCGGCCAATTATGTCCGGGACGTCCGTCCGTGATGGAACCTCCGATGAAGCCGACCGTCAACCGATTGCGCTTCATCTGCTCTTTCGCGCGGCGAAGCTCCCCTCTTATTTTCACGACATCCGATTGCATCGTCATTGTTCATACCTCCGGTAATGGGATTTCTCCCCTTATCATCGCGCGCTGCAGATAGCCTGTCAACGGAATAAATTGCGCTAATTGTCACGAGTTAGCCTAATAAAAATAAAGAGAGCCCTAACGGCTCCCTTAACTATGTATAGATCTATGTATGAGTTAGAACGGCTTAAAAACCATAAGCAGAATCAACACGAAAGCGGCAAGATGAGAGATGCCTTCATACTTCGCGGATTGCTTGCCGAGCGCCTTGTACGATTCCGGCAGTTCCTCTCCTACGGCTCCTTCCAGAACCTCAAGCTGCTTCTTCATGTTCTTGGGAAGCAGGCCGGCGACGATAAACTGGACCGCGAGGTAGATGACGATGGAACCGATAAACCACGCCTCTTGGAAAAGCCAGGTCTCGAGTATTCCCATTACGATGCCCGAAATCAGCAGCAAAACGCTCCCGACCTTCGGAAGAATCTCCAGCCTCTGCAGCAGGTTCAATACGAATTTCGCTTGGCTGACCGTCTTGGCGCTCTTGGCGACGATAGGAAACCCGAAGGCCGCGCCCAATCCCATAACCGCCGCGATCAAATGCACGAACAAGACATACGTGTACATCTCTCATCCTCCACCATAGGAATAAATGACTAGGTCATTCTATCCATAACTATAAACGAATGTTTGGAGGAATAAAGATATTTTTGTCTGATTTATGAAAATTTAACATTGAAGTAACCATAAAAAATCCGCCGGAGCGCCCATGCGAGCGTGCGGCGGATTCGGAAGGTTACGGAGTCGTCGTCGTCGCAGGCGCGGATTCGGTCGGAACGCTCGACTCCGTCGGCACCGGCGTCGTATCGTCTACTCCGTTGCCGTTAGTATTGTTGTTGTTGTTGCCGCAGCCGGCCCCCACGAGCATCAGCGCTAAAGCAAAAAGGACAAACAGCGATTTTTTAAGTTTCATAATAGCCTCCTGAAAACTGAAGATGTAAGGCGACGAGTATCGCCCTCTTCTCCTATATAACCACCACGGAGGCATCTCTAACGCTTATGCGGCCCGTTCTTACATAAAGAAATTCTCATTTTTGTTCGGATGCGGGATGGATGCCGGTTAGGACGACCGAGAAGAGCCTCCGTTCCGACGCGGGCAGCAGGTATTTCTCCAGCGTCGGGGCATAGCCGCAGCTATGATTGCCGAGCCCGCTCTGGGCGGCGTCCAACTTGAGGATCGTCTCGCCGGCCGGCGTCAGCTCGTGAACATGCTTGGCTCTTGCAAGCTCGTCGATCTCGTAATGGTGCGCGCTTACGTTCATCGGCGGCCCGGCAGCCTCGGCCCGAAGCCCGAAACCATCGGCGCCTTCGATGCGGACCCAGCGCGTATCCGCCTTGTTCCCGTTCTCCTGCGGCTTGATATAGGGCACGAACTGCTCCGCGACCGATCCGCCGTAGATGCCGAGCTTGCCGCTCTCCTTCCTGTCGACGTAGCATTCGTGAGGCCCGCGGCCGAACCAGAAGAGCCGATCCAACTCGCGGGGCAGCCGCAGCTCCAAGCCGAAGCGCGGAAGCGGCGGAAGACCGGTCCGCAGCGCCTCGAGTTCCGCCTCGAGCAGCAGCTCCCCCGCTCCGTTCACTGTATAATCGAGTCGAGCCCGGAACGACATGGCTTCCCCTTTGGCTCCGAGCGCGAACTCGGTGCGGAAGCGAACCGTTCCGCTCTCTTCCAGCCGTACGAGCGAGGCGTGCCTTAGATCGGGAACGAGCCGGTCGTAACCGGCCGCGATCCACTCCTTCGCCAGATGCACGTCGTTGTCTACCGGGGCGCGCCAGAGGTTCACCGTCGGTCCGGACAGCAAGAGCTCTCTATCGTCTATCTTCCAGCTTGCCAGCGTCCCCTTCGCCGTGTCGAAGAGGAACTCGAAGCCCTCTCCCCGGATGACCGCTAGCCGCGCGGAGGACCCTGCTTCGGCTTTGATCTCGGGCTCGGGAGGATGCGGAACGGGCGTTGCCCGCTCCTTCGCTTTTACGCGGCCCAAGGGCAAATCCTCCCACGCGACTTCGAAGCCGCGTTCGGCCCACGGAGTCTGCTCTCGGAGAACGAAGCGAACCCTTAGCCAGTATTCGCCCGGCTCCGTCGGCAGCTCCGTCTTCGAAGCGAGCCGGATCGGCTCCCTTTCTCCGGGCGGCGTCCGAAGGAGGGGCAACTCCCCGCTCTTTAGCGGCTCTCCGTCGCGAAACAGCGTCCATTCGCCTTCCAAATGCTCAAACGTAAGGAAGTCGTATCGGTTCTCCAGAACGAGCTCTCCCGTCTCCCCGTTCCAGGACGCGGCCTTGACCGGCTCGATCGCCTTCTTGTATTCGAGCAAAGAAGCTTTCGGAGTCCGGTCCGGGAAGAGAAGCCCGTCCAGACAAAACGGACCGCTGTGCGGCGCGTCTCCGAAATCACCGCCGTACAGGTAAACCGTATCGGAAACCGTTGCGGGAACCGCTGCGCGAGCCGTCGCCGGAGCTTCGAGCGCCATGTCCGCCCATTCCCAGATCAATCCCCCCAGCAAACGGGGATACTCGTAGATCGCGTCCCAATACTCCTTCAGGTTGCCGGTCGAGTTGCCCATCGAGTGACCGAATTCGCACATCAGGTACGGCCTCGGATCGTCCTTGAGCCCCTCTTCGATAATCGTCCCGACGGCCGGGTACATGCTGCTGACGATGTCGACGACCGGGGCGTCGTAGGCGCGTTCGTAATGAATCGGCCTCGTCTTGTCCGCTTGCCGGACCCACTCCGCCATCGCGTCGTGGTTCGGCCCGTAACCGGACTCGTTGCCGAGCGACCATACGAGAACCGACGGATGGTTCTTGTCTCTCTCCACGAGCCTCCTCGCCCTCTGCACGAACGCCTTTCTCCACTCCGGCCGTTTGGCCAAATAACCTTCGTCGCCGACAAAATGGAACCCGTGCGTCTCCAGGTCCGTCTCGTCGATGACATACAGGCCGAAGCGGTCGCAGAGGTCGAGCCATCTCGGATCGTTCGGATAATGGGACAGCCGAACCGCGTTGACGTTATGCCGCTTCATCAGCAGGATGTCCTTGAGCATCGATTCCTTCGAAATGGCGAAGCCGCTCCGAGAATCGAATTCGTTGCGGTTGACCCCTTTGACGATAATGGGGCTGCCGTTCACGAGCAGGCGCCCCCCTTCGATCCGGATGTCCCGGAAGCCGACCGCGATCCGTTTGACCTCCGCCAACGCGCCTTTCTCGTCGAACACTTTCAATAATAGGACGTATAACGTTGGCGTTTCCGCCGTCCACGGCCTGGCGGAAGCGACGGCTTCGCGCAAGCGCAGCTCGCGGGATTCGCCCGGAGCTATGGGGGACGATAAAGGCAGATCGGCCTTCAGCGCGACGTTCCCTTCCGGGTTCAGCAGCAGGGCTTCGATTCGGCAGGAACGTTCCGTATTGCCCATTACGTTTGCGGCTTGCAGAGTGACGTCCAGCTCGGCCGTCTCGCCGTCCGGCTTCCAGCGCGTGTTCACGAAAGCGTCCAGCATCGTGACAGGCGGAAGAGTAACGAGATACACGTCCCGGAAAATCCCGCTGAGGCGCCACTTGTCCTGGCTCTCCAGATAACTCCCGTCCGACCATTGATAGACGCGGACCGCCAGCAGATTCGAACCGGGACGAAACGAGGCCGTAACGTCGAACTCGGTCGTGAAGTGACTGCCTTGCCCATAGCCGACGAAGCTCCCATTCAACCAGACGTGGAACGCCGAATCGACTCCTTCGAACAGCAGCCGGACGCTTCGCCCCTCCCACCCTGCGGGAATGGAGAACGAGGTGCGATAGCAGCCGACCGGATTATTCGCGGGAACGCGCGGGGGATCGATGGGAAAAGGATACGGGCAGCTCGAATAGTGAGGGGTACCGTAACCGTGCATCTGCCAGTTCGACGGAACCGGGAGCGTATCCCAGCCCTCGTCCTCGTAGTCGGCACGCTCGGATTCCGCCGGCACTCCGGCCGGCGATTCGGCATAGAGGAACCTCCAATCGCCGTTAAGCAGCATGAAGTAAGGCGAGCGCTCGCGCTCGCCCGCCATCGCGTCGTCCGTCCCGCCGTAAGGAATCAGGTCGGCGCGGGGAGGCTCCGTGTTCCTCTCCAGCACGTCCGGGTTCGCCCAATCGGGCGGGATAGACGACGGCGTCCGCTTGAGAAGATCAATTCTCGTTTTATTCATCGGCCACTCCTCCGCCTCTCTTCACCAGATCGAAAAACCGCTCGCCCCCGACTTGACCGCCCTTCAGCACCAGCTCGATCCCGTCGAGCTCCGCGTCGTCCGAATAAGCGCGGCAGAGCGGCGCGCCCGGCGCCAGCGTCCGGAGGCATTCGAGCGCGTAAACGCCCAGTGCGCGGGTGACGTAGCCGGACGTATCGCCTCCCGCTATAAGAATCCGCGTAAGGCCCGCCTGAACGGCCAGCGAGCGCGCGAGCCCGCCGAGCTCCGTTCCGAGCAGGCGGCTGCTGTCCTCCGGCCGCCGCCCTTGCTCGGCCAGCGCCTGCCGCAGCGTTCCGATGCTCGGATCGTCCGGTCCGCTGGCCGAATACAAGATCACGCTGCGGCCTTCGTCGAGCCGCTCCTTCGCTTCCGCGAGCAGCCTCGCCCTCGCCTCCTCCGCCCACTCGGGGCGGATCAGCTCAAGCGTCGGCACGCGGATCGGCGCGAAGCCGTCCGCCTCCGCCTCTGCGATCTGCCTCGCGGTCGCGGGCGAGCAGCTTCCCGACACGACGAGCAGGCGATCGACCGGCTTCGCTGGCCGCTGCTTCTTCTCTTCTTGGTCCAAGCCGGATGACGTCCGCTCGCCCGAAGCCCGCCATGCCGCCCCAAGCGCGTATTCTATGCCTGAGGAGCCTATCGCGAATAGCCCGTCTCCTTTCTTCCGCGCCTCCTGCCAAATCAGCTCTCCCGCGACGGCAAGCCGCCTCTCGTCGAGCGCGTCGAACAGGACCACATCGGGCTCCTCCCCGCTTACGACCCGCTCCAGCCGTTCGCCGGCCTCGGCTGCGGTGCCATCCAGCGCGACGATGTCCAGCAGGGACGACTTCAGCGATGTCTGTCTCGCGAGTTGCTTCCTTAAGTCGGATTCGTCCATCGGCGTTATGGGATGCCGCGACATCGTCGGATGGCGGTCCAGCCGGAACACCTCTCCGCCCGGCGCCGCCGCGAAATGATGCCCGAACACCGTATAGCGACCGAGATAGGGCACTCCCGCGAGAACCGGAACGAAGCGCCCGCCGAATATAGAGCGGCCAAGCTCCGCCGCCTTGCCGATGCTTCCCGTGCCCGGCGACGAGTCGAACGTGGAACAGATTTTATAGTGAACGATGGCCGGGCCGGCTTGCTTCAAGCTCTCGAAGATAGGAGGCAGCTCCCGCTCCATCTCTTCCGGCGACAAAGAGCGGCCGACCCCGGCGATCCCGAACGCGTCGAGCCCGTCAAGCAGCTCGTGCCTCGCGGAGCCGGACGGCCCGTCTTCATCGGGAGGATCCAGGAACAGCGCCGTCCGCAGCCCTTGCCGGAACAGCGCCTCGAGCACGTCCGTCGAGCCGGTGAAGTCGTCTCCGTAATAAGCGATGAGGGGCCGCTTGGCGCGGCCCCCTCCTTCGTCGATTCGATCCCGCAAGATCATGTCGTCTCAGCCCTTTCCGTATTTCTCGATCGCGCGGGCCAGCTCGGGATGATTCGCCGCGTATTGCTCGAGCGGAATGCCCCTAGCTGCCGCTTCCCAGCCTTGGCGCATCGATTCGAAGCCGGCGGCCGGGCCGTCTGGATGGGCGAGCATGCCCCCGCCCGCGAGATGCATCACGTCCACGCTGCGGATCGCCTCGTACGTGGCCGGAGCCGAGCCCGCCCATTGCGCGGATGAGACGACCGGCACCGTCTCGTAGCCGCCGAACAGCGGGCGCGCGCATGCCTGAATCGAGCTCGCGACCGATTCGTTGCTCTCGTAGAACTTGCTGTTCAGCCCGTTCACGTGCAGATGATCCGCCCCGGCCAGGCGGCACAGCTTCTGGAAGGCGGTAAATTCCATGCCGAGTCCCGGACTGCGGGTCAGCATGCCCCATTGATTGCGGTGCGCGTGAATCGGCACCTCGCTGTAGCCGTTCAAGTGCGCGAGCCCCGCGAAGCCGATGCTCAGGACGCTCGCCATGACGCAGTTGCCGCCCGCTTCGACGACGGCGTCGTGACGGCGGCGCATCTCGTCGATGTCCCCGGTAATGTTGAACGCGTACATCGTCTTCTTGCCCGTGGCGTCCGCCGCCCGCTCGATCGCGTCCATGACCGCCCGGACCTTTCGTTCCAGGGGCAAATAAGGGGGACTCGCGTTCAGCTCGTCGTCCTTGATGAAGTCGAGGCCGGCGACGGCCAGCTCGTAGACGAGGCTGCCCAGCTCTTCGGCCGACAAGCCGACGCTCGGCTTGACGATCGAGCCGAGGATGGGCCGGCCGTATACGCCGGTCAGCCGGCGGGTTCCGGCGAGGCCGAACTTCGGCCCCGGGTAGCGCCGGGCGAAGGCGTCGGGCAGCTCGATATCGAGCAGCCTCAAGCCGGACAGCTCCCGCAGCTCGAACAGATTGCCCGCGATCGCGCTCATCAGGTTCGGAATCGACGGGCCGAAGTTGACGATCGGATAGGATACCGCGATTCTCCCGCGACGGTAGCGTCCGTCGTGATCCCGAGGAAGCTTCGCCCCGGGAAGAAGCGGAGCCTGAGCTTCCTCCAGCGGAACGATTTGCTCGATCCGCGCTCCATGGCGCTCCTTCAGCAAGGCCGTCTCCCCCGGAACGGCGGTGAAGGTGCCGGTGGACTGCTCGCCCGCGATAACCTCCGCCGCGCGCGCGAGCGTCCATGGCGTCTCGACGAAGTATTCCGCGACGACGCGTCCCGCGCCTGCGCCGGCACCCGCATCGGTACCCGCTCCGACACTCGCGCCGATTTGCGGACCCGCGTGCGGAATCCCCGCCGCAGAACCTCCGGTCGGATTCCCGCTCCCGGCGCCGCTCATCGCGCAACCTCCTCGCCGCGTGCGAGCCTCTCCAGCACCTCGCGCACCTGCAGGACGCCGAGCCGCGGGCTCGACAGCACCGGCTTGCCCGTCGCTTCGGCCAGTTGGCTCTCCATCCGGGCCATCGAGCCCTGGGCGAGCACGATCGCGTCCGCTTCGCCGGCGACCCGCTCCGCCGTCTCCAGAACGAGACGGTCGTGCTCCTCCGGGCGTCCGCCGTTCAGCGCCTCGAACGCTCCGGCGGCGAGGCCGTTCACCAGCGCGACGGCCCTTCCCGCCGCCGCGGCCTCTTTCTCGATCAGCCTCATCGTCGGCTCGAGCGTCGAAGGCAGCGTCGCCAGCACCGCGATCCGATCATAGGCGGCGGCCGCCTTCGCCGCCATCGCCTCGTCGATCTTGACGATCGGGATGCCGATCAGCTTGCGGGCGTCGTCCGCGACTTCCCCGACGGACGAGCACGTATTCAGGATGACGTCCGCGCCCAGCTCTTCGCCGTTATGATAGTACTGCACGAGCCTTCTCGCGACCCCCGGCGGGACGCGCCCCGCCTTCACGACGTCGCCGATCAGGCTGTCGTCGATAATGTTGACGAGCCTTACGTTCGGCAGCAGCTCCAGGAATACCTTCTTCAGCGGGTCGGCCAAGCCTTGGCCCGTATATACGGCAACGACCGTTTTCATCGTTCGCTCTCCTCCTTTACCATACGAACTCGTTCTCGATCCGGCGGAGATCCCCCTCGCGCATAGGGGCGGCGTCATAGACGCGGCGTCCGGAATAGAACGGATGCTTCGTGCCGCGCGGCGTAATGCCGACGACGTCGTCTCCGCGCCATTCGGTCACGAACGTCTGGCCGATGGCCGTCTCCACCGTCGTCCGCACGGACAGCGGGAACGTGATCGTGATCGTCTCTCCCGCGAACGCCTCGTTCAGCTGCAGGAAGCATTCTTTGACCCAACGGCTCGGCTCCGAGCCGCGTCCCTCGGTAACGGTCCCGTTCCGCTCGCGGAGAATGCGGACCTTGGCGAAGCCCGCCCATTCCGGAATGCGAACCTGCAGCGAAGGGAGGTCCTTGTTCACGCGAAGCACGACTTTGCCTTCGTGAGGCAAGTACGACTCCACGTCCAGCCAGACCGAGCCGCGATTGAGCAGGAAGTTGACGCTTATCTTGCCGTCCTTCTCGGTCACCGTGTTGCTCCATCCCATGAAGAGGCCGCGCGTTCCCGAGCCCAGGCAGCAGATTTGCAAATCGTTCGTATGCCCGCGGCCGTGGTTCACGTCGCAGCAGAAGTCGTTCGGCGCGGAATACCCGGCGAACGCTCCTCGCGTGCTGGCGGCCACGTTCGTATAGCTGATGCGGCCGGCCACGTTGAGGGACCGATCGTCCGTCTCCTTCACCCAATCGAGCTCGAGCAGCTGCGACTCGGTCAGATGGTTGCGGATGAATCTCTCGACCGTGCCCCAATACTTGGAGTAGCCGCTCTTCGCGAGCGTGATGCCGGTGGAGATCAGGTCGACGAGGGAGCACGTCTCGTGCTCGTAAGCCTGCTCCTTCATGTCGCCCGGCGTCCAGCCGAAGGCGGTGCATTGCGTCAGCGCCCAGGCATAGCTCTTCTCCACGAACGCGATCAGCGAGGCGTCCCCGGTGAAGGCGCCGAATCTCGCGATCGCGTCCAGCGTGCCCAGACGGGTGTGGAAGTGCCCGCTGCGGTAAGCGAGCGCGTCGTTGAAGCTGCCGTCCTTGTTGAACACGCCGCTGCGCTCCACGATCAGCGCGACGAAGAACTGGCACAGCTCGAACGCGTCGCGGCTCGATGTCAGCTCGTGGTACTTCAGCAGCGGCATGACGAGACGCCCGCAGAAGGCCGCCGGATCGGGAGCGAGCCGCAGCAGCATCGCGTTCGCGGACGGCCAACCGCCCTCCTTGTATTCAGACGCCGGATAGTACCACACCTCGCGCTCTTTGATCGCGATCCTCTTCAACGCGGCGACATGGCGGTCGGCCGCCTCCTTCACCTTCGCGTCTCCCGTCGCCATGTACCAGGTCGTCAGCGACAGGATGACCGCGCGCTGGTCGATCAGGTTCGCGTTCGGCTCCCAGCCGAAGTTCGGGTTCTCTTGGCGGTAGCTCAGCCCGTCTTCCTTGAAGAAGGTCATCAGGTTGTCGCGGTAGCGCTGCTCCGTCTCCGCCCCGTACGTCTCCCCGGACATGTGCCGCGCCAGAATCATTCCGTCGACCATGCGCCCGTGCGAGGAGCCGTAGTCCCAGTCCCCGTGCGTCAGGTTGGCGGGGTCGTTCATCAGGTTCGCCGCGAAGAACGGGATGCCGCCATATTCCGGATCGGCCATGCCGGCCATCGCGCTTAGCGCATGCCCGGCTCTCTCCTCCAGCGTCAGCGTGTCGGGAATCAGTCGTCGTGTCATTGCGGGTTCTCTCCTTTTATTGGCTCGCGCATTCGGTCGTGCCCCGGAACTCCCCGATCGTTTTGCCCGTTTTCTTCTTGAAAATCTGGCTGAAGTACCGGTAGTCGTCGTAGCCGACCTTCTTCGCGATTTCGTAATTTTTGTAGGCGGGATTCTTCATCAGCTCGATCGATCTATGAATGCGGTAATCCGTCAGGTAGTCGACGAACGTGCGGCCCGTCGTCTTCTTGAACAAGCGGCTCAGGTAATCCGGATGGACGAAGCGCGTCTCGGCGATCTGGTGAAGCGACAGCGCCTGGTCGAAGTGGGCTTCCACCAGCTGTTGGACCTCCCTAACGAGGCGATCCCCCTGCTTGCCCCCCGTCTGGCAGCCGCTCGACAGAATGGCGGGAAGGATCTCCCGCTCGAACAGCCCGCTTACGGAAGCTCGGTCGCCGCGCTGCCGGATCATCTCGGTGTAAGCAAGAGGAGAGCGGCCGCTGACGCTCTCGAGGCTGCAGCCCGCGAGCTGAAGCTGCTTCTCGATCGAATGGACGAGCATCGCGGCGCTTCTCTGCATTCCTTCGACCGTCGTATCAGCCGTCGCGATGTCCTCGAATACCCGGCGGAACTGCTCGATCGCCGATTTGCCGCTTCCCATCTGAAGCGCCAAGAGAAACGCTTTCTCCGCCTCTTGCGGATAAGGCGCAGCGGCGGAAGCCGGCCCGCCCTCGTTCGCAAGCCGAACCGTCCCGGGCTCGCCCAGCTTCCGGCCGCCGAGCGCTTCCCGCGCCGCGCGGCAGGCCTCTTGCAGATGAGGCGGACGCAGGCTCGCCGAGCCGCCCGCTCCCAAGCTGAGCGTCGCCCCGGCGGCTGCGCTCAGCAAACCGCGGATCTCCGTCAGCAAGCGGTCGAGTTCTCCGCCGAAGGGGCGCTTCGAGCCGATCGCGCCGACCAGCTCGGCCCGGCCGTCCGGCCCGGACGTCAGCGCGAACGTCCAGTCGCCGCCCAGATGGAAAGCCCGCGCCTGCTCGAGCCGCGCGCGCGCCGCCTCCGCTACCTTCGCCGCGTCGGGCCGATCTTCGCGGTAGGCATCCTCCCGGGCGACGAACACGACGCATTCTCCTTCCGCCCATCCCGGCGGAGGCTTCGCTTCCTCTCCCTCCGCCGAATCGCCGCCCGCGCGACTCGTCAGCGCGGCGCGCAGCCAGCCGCCTTCCCGGTCGCCGGCTTCGGGAACGGAAGCCTTCTGCGCCTCGCGCCGTTCCAGCTCGGCAAGCGACTTCTCCAGTACCGAAGCGAGCTCCTCCTTCTTCACCGGCTTCAGCAAATAATCGAACGCCCGGTGGATGATCGCTTCCTTCGTGTATTCGAAGTCGGAGTAGCCGCTGACGACGATCGTCAGCAGCTCCGGCAGCTCTTCGCGCAGCTTCCCGAGAAGCTGCTTGCCGTCGAGCCCGGGCATCCTCATATCTAGGAACATCAGGTCGGGCTTCGCCTCGAGCGCGAGCTCGTAGGCGTCCTGGCCGTCCGCCGCCTCTCCCGCCAGCTCCAGTCCGAACCGCTCCCACGGGATGAGCTGAATGAGCCCGCGCCGGATCCATTTCTCGTCGTCGACCACGAGAACTTTGCGCATGCCGCCGAGCCCCCCTTAAAATCGAAAGTATCGTCCCTCTAGCAGCCCCGTCCCTTTTTACCAACCTTACGTCAGCCCTTGACCGAGCCCGCCGTCAAACCGTCGATAATGTAGCGCTGAAGCAGCAGGTAAACGAGCAGAATCGGAGCGATGACGATGACCATGAAGGCGAAAACGATGCCCCAATTCGTGTTGTACAAAGAAACGAAATTAAAGATTTGAAGGACGATCGTCCACTTGGTGCTGTCCGTCATGAGGTAGAAAGGTCCGAAGAAGTCGTTCCATACCGACACCATGACGACGATCGTGACGGTAACGAGCACGGTAACGAGCAGCGGCAGAACGATTCGCCAGTACAGCCGGAAGTAGCCGCAGCCCTCGAGCAGCGCCGCTTCGTCGAGCTCCCGCGGGATCTGCTTCATAAAGCCGACGAGCAGGAACACCGCGAATGGCAAAAGCACGGCCGTGTAGTACATGACGAGGCTGAAGTAGGTTCCGCGAATGTGCAGGTCGCCCATCAGCCGGATCGTCGGGACGATCGACACGGGCACGATCAGCCCCATGATGAAGGTGAGATAAGCCGTTCTCATGAACCGGTCGTCCCGCCGCTGGATGACGAACGCCGCCATCGAAGCGAACAGCGTCACGCAGACGACGACGAGTCCCGAGATGAGGAAGCTGTTCTTGAAGCCCCTCAGGATGTTGCCTTTGTCGAACACTTCCTTATAGTTGTCGAAGTTCCACTCCGAAGGCAGCCCCATCCCGAACAAGGCGGATTCCCGAATCCCTTTGAAGGAGTTGACGAGAATCATGTAGAACGGCACCAGAATGACCAAGGCCCCGAGGAAGACGATGACGCTCGCGAGCGTTTTTTGGCCCGTCTGCTTCATTACATCTCCACCTCCCTCTTCTTCAAGGCCATCAGTACCGGAACCCCGACGACCGTCACGAGGACGAACAGCATCAGGTTGATCGCCGTCGAGTACCCCATTTGCCCCAAGCTGAACGTGCTGCGGATGTAGGTGTAGAACACTTCCGTCGTATAGCCCGGCCCGCCGTCGGTGAGAACCATGACCATCTCGAACACCTTCATCGAGCCGATGACGGACAGCAGCACGTTAACGGTGAACGAAGCGGCCAGCAGCGGGAAAACGATGTGCCGGAACCGGCGCCAATAGCCGGCTCCGTCGATCGAAGCGCTCTCGGTGAGATCCTTCGGGATGAACTGCAGGCCCGCCAGGTAGACGACCATAGCGAAGCCGGCTACCCGCCAAATGTCCGTTACGATAATGGAGAACAGGGCCCACTTAGGATCGTTCAGCCAGTCCTGGCCCAGCGAGCCGAGCCCGATCCAGCCGAGCGCCTCGTTCACGATGCCGTGCTCCGGATGATAGATGGCCCGAAACACGTAGCCGATGACGATCGGGGCGATCACGTACGGCATGAAGAACACCGTGCGGTACAGGTTGCGCATCCGGATCGCTTCGTTCATGAGCAGCGCCAGCCCGAGTCCGACCGCGTTCTGGAGCAGCGTCACCGCGGCGGCGAAGATCAATGTATTGGACAAGGCCTTGCCGAGTCTCGGTTCCCCGAACAGTGCCTTGTAATTGTCCAGCCCGATGAATCGAATCGAATCGGCGTTGACGTTCCAGTCGGTGAAGCTGTAGTAGACCCCGATCAAGGTCGGAGCGATGAAGAACAGAAGAAATACGGATAACGCGGGAAAGGAAAAATAAATCGGGTATTTGCGTCTCTCCATGGGGTCCCCTCCTTGGCACCGGCGGCCGCGAGGTAGCGTCCCGCCCCGGATCTCTCCGGGACGGACGACCTGCGCCGGCTTGCCTTACATGACGACTTTGACGACTTAGACGACTTTGACGACTTAGAAGCCCGGGAGCACCTTCGCTTTGCCGTCCTTCTGGTAGTTGTCGCTGAATTCCTTGATCGCCTTGTCGATGTTGCCGTCGAGGAAGAAGTTCTGCAGCGTCTTGGAGAAGTCCACGAAGGAAGGGGTCAGGCGGTTCTGGATGTTGACCTTGGACTTGCCTTCGTCGATGTATTTCTTAACGTCCTCTTGGAGAGGATAAAGCTCGCTCGTCGCTCCCTTGAAGATCGGAATTCCCGGCTTGTTGGCATAGAACAGGTCGACGCTCTCCGGCTCGAGCATGAACTTCACGAGCTCGATCGCTTCGGCCGCATGCTTCGCTTTCTCCGGCACCATGAGTTGGTTTGGAGGCGTAATCATCGCCGTGCCCGTATCCGTCGCGGACGGGAACGGGAAGAATCCTACGCTGTTCGAGACAAAGTCTTTGCCGAACTTCTTCTCGAGCTGGGAGACGACTCCGTCCAGCATGAACGTCATCGCCACCTTGCCTTCGCCGAATTCGTTCTGCAGCTCGTCGTAAGTTCCCGACATGACGTTGTCCTGGTACAAGCCGAGCTCCTTCAGCTCCTTCTGCTTCGCGAACAGGTCCTTCAGCTCCGCGATGTCGGACAGCTTCAGCTCGTTCGAGTTAAGCTTGGCCACGCCCTCGTCGCCGATCGCCGGGTCGACCTGCGTCACCCAGCCGGTGTAGTAGAACACTTGGGGAGGCCAGGCGTCCTTGACTCCCTCGTAGAACGGAGTGACGCCCGCCGCCTTGATCTTCTTCGCGATCTCGATCAGATCCGCATAATTCGCCGGCGGATTGACTCCCGCCTTGGAGAAGACGTCCTTGTTATAGAACACGCCCATCATGCCCGTCGATCCGTAAGGAACTCCGTAGATCTTATCCGCTTCCACTTGGGCCTGCTTGATGGAATCGATCACGTTGTCCCACACGCCGGCCTCGTTCGACCATTCGTGCAGCGTTTCGTCCGCTCTCAGCTTCACGTATTGCTTCGTTCCCGGCTGCATAAGGAACAGATCCGGGAAGTCTCCCGTGGAGAACCGCGTTTTGATCAGGTTGTCGTAATCGCCGCCCGGCAGCGCTTGAAGCTCGACCTTGTTGCCCGTCTTCTCCTCGTAGGCTTCGAAAAGCTTCGTGAACGGCGTCGTGTCTTCCGTATTCGAGATAACGAAGGTTAGCGTAACCGGATCCTTGGCCGGCTTGGAGCCGGATGCCCCGCTTGCGGACGGGGAGGATACGCTGCCTCCGTTATTGTCGCCGCTGCTTCCGCAAGCGGCCAGAACCGCCGCGCTGACGGCAAGGACCGTGATTGATGCGAACGCTCTCGTCTTCCTCATTCGAGCAACCCCTTCATCTAGTAATCGCTTACAATTCGATTATAGGGAAGCGCTTTCTTGTCTCCCATTCACGAAAACGACCATTTATGTTGAATATTCCGACCTTGCCGGCGGCAGAGCGGAATCCTCTTCGTCCGGCAGAATGAGCGTGATCCGGGTGCCCGCTCCCTTCTTGCTGTCGATCCGCAGCGACATGCGCTCGCCGAAGCGGATCGCGTAACGCGTATAGACGTTGCGCACGCCGATGCCTCCTTCCGAGGCCGAGTCCGGCCACCGCTCGCGGTGCAGCTGCCAGTTCAGCGTCGCCCTCAGTTCGTTCAAGTGAGCCTCGGAGATGCCGACCCCGTCGTCCGAGACGGCGAGATGAACGCCCTCCTTCTCCCTGCGGGCCGAGATGCGGATCGTTCCTTTTCCGCGCTTGCGCTCGATGCCGTGAAAGACGGCGTTCTCGACGAGCGGCTGAAGCGTCATCTTGAGCACGGGAAAGGCATAAAGCTCCTCCTCGATGTCCTGCTCGAAGACGATTTTATCGTCGAAGCGGATACTTTGTATTTTCATATAGGCTTCGATCTGCTCCAGCTCCTCCTGCAGCGTGACGACCTCGTCGCGGTTCCTCGTATTGTAGCGGAACATGTCCGCGAGCGCCTGCGCCATCTCCCCGATCTCGCCGACCTTGTAGTAGTCCGACATGGCGCGGATGCTATCGAGCGTATTGTAGAGAAAATGGGGATTGATCTGCGAATAGAGCATCTTGAGCTCGACCTCCTGCAGCTTGATCTGGTTGACGTACTTCGTCTCGATCAGCGTCTGCAGCTCGTCCTGCATGGCGTTGAAGTTCATGGCGATCCGCCCGATCTCGTTGTTCGGGCCGACCGCCACCCGTTCGGAGAAATCCCCGCGCTTCAGCCGGTTGACCGTCTTGTACAGGTTGAGGATCGGCTTCGTGATGCTTCTTCCGAACAGGACGGACAGGAGAAAAGTAAACGCGAACGCGACCAGAGCGGTATAGAGAACGGTCGTCTTGATGCGGTCGAGCGGACCGAAGATCTCGCTTCTCGGCATGACGAGCACGATTTTCCAATTCGAATAGTCCGATCGGGTATAGGTCACGAGCATGTCCTCGCCACCGCTCTCGAACCAGAATTTGCCCTTTGGCCCGTTGGTCCTTTCGACGAGCTCCGATTCCGCCGCGTCGTTGCCGAGCAGGCTTCCGGAGGCGTACACCGGCTTGCTGTTCTGGTCGAGAACGACGATCTGGCTGCCGGCCGTCAGGTCGTCGCTCCGCCCGATCGTCCGGAACAGCTCGTCGTTATACTCGACCCGGACCACGATAAATCTCTCCGGGTTGGAGAAGTCGCGAATCAGAATGGACGACGAGTAGGCCGTGTTATCGGCATCCTCGCCTCCTTCGCCATCGCTTCGGCCCATGAAGTAAACCCCGCCGTCGGCGGCTATCGTGCGCAGGAACCAATCGGAATGGCGAACGCTCGCTTCGGCCCGCGGCTTGTAATCGTCGGAGGCGCCCAGCAGCTCGCCCGTGCTGTAATAGATTTGGAACCGGTTGAAGCCGCGGATCGGAGTCGCGTTGAAGCTTTTTAAATAGAGGTTCACGAGATCCTGGCGGAACAGGAACTTCTGCTCCGCGCTCATCTCGGAATAGGCGTTGATTCCGTCGATATATTCTTGGTCGTAGTAGGGGGCGAGCAGAAGATTGCGTTTGCTGTGGAAGTCGTTGTCGACGTTGTTCTCGATCTGATCCGTGATTTGCGATCCGGCCGATTCGACCCGCTCGGCCATCGTCTCGTAGGAGATATAGAAGGAGGCCGTGCCTACCAATGCGATGCATAGAAGGATGACGATAAAATAACTAAAGAGCAGAGTCGTCCGGATCTGGGAGAACCAAGAACGAACCCTCCCGACTATCCATCGACCGGCGTTCGTTCCCATAGGCTTTACTCCCTCTCTCCGAACAATTCTGCTCGCGAATGATGATCTGCAGGCGACGCTCCCCTGAAGGGATTAGCAATTGCTCATGAAAACGCGTTCAATCTCTCTTCTCTTTATATCATTCCTTAGGATTCCGCTTCAAGAGACCGTCATATAGCCAATTATTGGAGCCGGCTCTCGAACGTATACGAACCCGAGCCGAGCTCGAAGCTCGACGTTCCTTCCGCGGCCGGTTGCCCGTCGATGGATATCCGGTTCCCCGGAACATGGATTGTCGCGGCGGCGTTCGCGGGTATGAGGACTCGAAGCTTGAACGCTCCGTCCGCATCCAGCGTCCAGGACGATTTGTAAGTGCCATATAGCGACTCGTAGGAGGCGTCGACCGACGCGATCCGGCCGCCCGGACGAGGCTGAATGATCGCGCGGCGGAAGCCCGGAGCCTTGGGATCGGCTTCGATGCCTGCCATATAGCGGTACATCCACTCTCCGACCGAACCGAGCGAGTAATGGTTGAAGGAATTCATCGAAGGCGTCTGGAAGCCGTTATGCTCGGTCCAGCCGTCCCATCGCTCCCAGATCGTCGTCGCGCCGTGCTTGATCGAATACATCCAGGACGGGAACTCCTCCTGGGTCAGCAGGCCGTACGCGACATCCGTCCTTCCGTTGTCCGTCAGCGCGGGCAGCAGGTAGCCGACGCCGAGGAAGCCGGTGGACAAGCGCCCGCCGCGGGAAGCGATATCCTCGGCGAGATGCCGGATCGCCAGCTCCCGAAGCGGTTCGGTCAGCAGGCCGAATTGCAAAGCTAGCACGTACACCGTCTGCGTTCCGCCATGGATGCGGCCGTCCTCCGAGACGAATGCCCGGCGGAAGGCGTCCGCGATATCCCCGTGCAGCCGCGAGTACGTCTCTTCGTCGTCCGTCTTGCCGAGCGCTCCCGCGATCCGGCTGAGCAGCTTGGCGCTGTACGCGAAGTAAGCCGTCGCCAGCACCTCGTTCGGCGTATCCGCTTCGATCGACAGCCAGTCGCCGTAGTTCGCGTAGTCGGGACGGATCAATCCCGTGCTGTTCGTCCGAAGATATTCCACCCAACGGACCATCGCTTCGTAGTGAGTTTCCAGAATTCGCTTATCTCCATACATCAAGTAAAGCGTCCACGGAATAACGACGCCCGCGTCGCCCCAACCGGCGTTGTCCGGCGCGAACCAGTTCAGCCTCGTGTTCCACATCTTGTGCCGGATCCAGCCCGCGTCCGGGGCGACGTCGGTGAACGCGCCCGATGGCTGCTGGCAATCGATCATATCTTGCATGAACTTCGCAAAGAATCGAGACACGTCCATGTTGTAAGAAGCCGTCCGTGCAAAAATCTGGGCGTCGCCCGTCCAACCCAGCCGTTCGTCCCGCTGCGGGCAGTCGGTCGGCACCGAGAGGAAGTTGCCCTGCTGTCCCCAAGCGATGTTCGATATCAATTGGTTGACCATGGGGTCGGACGTCCGCAGGCTTCCTGTCGGACGTGTGTCGGAATGAACGACTTTGCCTGCGATCGTATCCAGATTCGGCTCGCCCGGGTAGCCGATCAGCTCGACATAGCGGAAGCCGTGGAACGTGAAGCTCGGCTCATATCTCTCTTCGCCTTCGCCCTTCAGGATGTAATGCTCCTGCTGAACGGCGACGCGCAGGTTATCCAGATACAGAGAGCCGTCCGGATTCAGCATCTCGGCATGGCTAATCGTCACCTTGGTTCCCCGCGCTCCTCGAACCTTGAGCTCCGTCCAACCGACCATGTTTTGCCCCATATCGTAAATATAAGTACCTTGTTCCGTCTTGTGAACCGAGAGCGGCTTCAACGTCTGGGTCACTCGAATCGGCGGCTCTATCGTCGCGGTCAACAAACCGTTGTAGCCCGCGCGAACGTCCGGCCGTTCCCAGCCCGAATCGTCATAGCCGGGTCGATCCCAGCCCGTCAGCTCGAGCCTCGCGTCGTACGTTTCTCCCTTGATCATGTCGGAGTAAACGATCGGTCCCTTGGCGGTACGCCAGCTGCCGTCGGTCGCGACGGACTCTCGCCTTCCGTCCGCGTATTCGATATTCATTTGGAGCAGGAAAAAAGGCCGTTCGCCGTACACGTGATTGCCCAGAAAACCGACCGTTCCCGAATACCAGCCGTCGCCGAGAACGGCTCCGATGGCGTTGTCCCCTTCCGTCAGCCACGGCGTTACGTCAAAAGTTTGCGTCTGCACCCGCTTGTCGTAATCGGTGAAGCCGGGAGCGAACTTGTCGCCAATCGTTCGGCCGTTGACTCGCAGCTCATACAGGCCAAGCGCTGTCGCGTAAACCGTCGCCCGGCGAATGTCTCCTTCTACGCGGAACTCCTTGCGAACGTAGGGCGAAGGCTGAAGCTCCACGTTGGGCTCCGCTTTGCGGCCGATCCATGCTCCCTTCCACTCCTCGCGGGAGAGGAGGCCCATCGTCCAGTAGTTGATCTCGCTCCAATCCGACGCGATCCCTCCCCGGTTCCAGGAACGGACCTTCCAGTAGTATTTCCCCTCCGACTGAAGCGGCTTGCCTTCATATGCGACGTGAGCCGTCCGGTCGGATGCGACCTTGCCGCTATCCCACAACTCCCCTTCGTCCCGTCCAAGCGCTTCCGGCGATGACGCGACCAGAATGCGATAAGCGGATTGCGAAGCGTCGCGATCGTTCGATTGCAGCTTCCAGAAGAAGCGGGGCGTCCTCTCGTCCAAACCCAATGGGTTCACCATGTACTCCGTTCGACCGTCAATGACTCGCCATCCCATCTTGATTGCCTCCTACGATCGTAATTTGTTTAGTTTGTTTAGCATTTAATTTAGTTTTTCGGTTCAAAATCATCCTATCATCGCTAAATCTGAGCGTCAATACATGAATTTAAGCGTTTCCTTAATGGTTTTAACTAAACAAAACTAAACTGTTCGCAATATTGCTTGCGCCGGTTCACTAAACAGTATAAACTTAACTTAACAATAATCGAGGAGTAGCTGTCATGAAGATGGAAGATATCGCGAGACTGGCCGGCGTATCGAAAGCCGCCGTCTCCCTTGCCTTCAACGGCAAGCCGGGCATCGGGGACGAGACTCGGGAACGCATTCTGAGCATCGCCGGACGGGCAGGGTATAAACCGAGAACGAGGGCGCAATCGCAGGAGGTCGTTGCGGATACTTCCGGTGACCGTGCAATGACCGCTCTGTTGTTTTTGGTCATCGCAAACTCCGGCATCGTCACTTCCCAATACGACCGACAGCCTTTTTTTCGCGAATTGATTCACTTCCTGGAGCAAGGCTCGCGAGCCGGCGGCTTCCCTCTTCTCATTTCGGCCATCGACATGGAACGCTTCGACGAGGATCTTCGAGCCATTGCGGAGCTTCATTCCGAACGGGGCGTTATTCTGCTGGGAACTAATTTGGATAAAGGAACCTTATCCCGCATCGCGGAGCGGCTGCCAAAGCTCGTCGTTTTGGATACTTGCTTCGAGACGCTGCCGATCCCGTTCGTGTATACGAACAATCCGCTCGGCGGGTACCAAGCGGGGAATTGGCTGTGCCGTTCCGGACACCGGGCTATCGGCTACGTGGCGTCGAACGTTCGGATCCCTAACTTCGACGCTCGCCGGAAGGGATTTGACGAAGCGATGCGGGAATGGGGAATAGAGGTTATGTCGGAGCATGAGTTTGCCGTCGACCCGATGGTTCCCGCCGCGCAGGATTCTTTCAAGAACGGGATCGAACGTTTGCGGACCGAAGGAAAGCCGCTGCCGACCGCCCTGTTCTGCGAGAGCGATTTTATCGCGATCTGCGCGATGAAGTCGTTGGCGGAGCTTGGAATTCGCGTGCCGGAACAAGTGTCCGTCATCGGCTTCGACGATATCTCCGAAGCGGTTATCGTCTCTCCCGAGCTGACGACCGTGCGCGTGGACAAGGAGAAGATGGTTCGCTCCGCCGTCCGGCTTGCGACCGAAGCGATCGAAGCGCCATCCGGCGGCGCCGTAAAGATCGCGATCGATACCGTATTAATCGAGCGCCGTTCCAGCTCCGCCGCGCCGCCATTTACGTCGGATGCCGATTAAAGGCAGTTCGGTATACACTACCTTCGCCCGCGGCCTCCATTGCCGCGGGTCTTTTTTGGGATCGAAATTTATGTATGCAAAAAAGCACCCATCGCTGGGTGCTTTCTCTGCTTGTCGGCTTGGCAACATCCTACTCTCCCAGGACCCTG
>NZ_JACJVQ010000001.1 GCF_014212135.1 Cohnella thailandensis | reverse complement strand
GAAGAGGCGGCGGCCATGCTGGCGGAGGCGGTGCCGACGCTGCCCGAGGACGCGGCGCTTCGAGCGCTGCAGCTTGCCGCGCTGCGCGGCGCCGTGCGCCTCGCGGCCGCGATCGAGCCTCGGGCGGCGGGCGCATCGGCCAAGCGCCGCCGCCCCGGGCTCCGCTGCCGGCGCTGCGGCAGCGGCGAAGAGCGCATGCGCCGCACGCGGTGCGCCTCGTGCGGGCGAAGCGGCTGCGCCGTCTGCGAGGCATGCGCCCCGCTCGGCCGCAGCCGCGAATGCGAGCTGCTCGCGCTGGGCGCCGAGCAGCCGGGCGCGGCGCTAGCCGCGCTTCCCCCGGCGCTCACGGATCGCTGGGGGCTCAGTCCCGCGCAGCGCAGCGCGGCCGAGGCGGCCTTGCGCTTTCTGCGCGGCGAGGCTCCGGCGCGGCGCGCCTTGAGTCGGCGGAGGTCCGCCGACCCGCTCGCCGCGCCGGAGCGAAGCTTCCTGCTCTGGGCGGTGACCGGCGCCGGCAAAACGGAGATGATTTTCCCGCTGCTAGCTGCGGTTCTTCAAGCCGGCGGCCGGGCGCTTATCGCCACGCCTCGCCGGGACGTGGTGCTCGAGCTGGCCCCGCGTCTGCAGAAGGCGTTCCCCGACGTCAGGCAAGCCGTCCTCTACGGAGGAAGCGAGGATCGCTGGACGAACGCTCCTCTCACGATCGCGACCACCCACCAGCTGCTTCGTTTTCAGCAGGCGTTCGATCTGGTGCTCGTGGACGAGCTAGACGCGTTCCCCTACCATAACGACCCCGTTCTGCACTATGCGGCGACGAAAGCACGCCGGAAGCAAGGGGCTACCGTGCTGCTAAGCGCGACCCCGCCTGCCAAGCTTCGCCGCGAGGTGCGAAGCGGGCGCACGCCCTGCGCTCGGGTGCCGGTTCGTTACCACCGGCACCCTCTTCCTGTTCCTAAGCGGCTGAACATCCCTCCCGTGAACAGGCTGATTCAACGGCGGGAGCTGCCGGCGGTACTGCTAAGATGGCTGGCGGCTTCCGTCGGACGCGGGGCCCAGACGTTCTTTTTCGTTCCTTACATCAAACATGTTCCTCCCCTTGTCGCTCTATTGAGGGGACATGCCGCCAAGCTGGGAATCCAATCGGCCGAGATTGAAGGAACCTATTCCAGCGATCCCGACCGCGTCTCCAAAGTGCAGCTTTTCCGCCAAGCCAAGTTCCGAGTGTTGGTGACGACGACCATTCTGGAGCGCGGAGTGACGATCCCTAGGAGCGACGTATTCATACTCGGGGCGCATCAATCGACCTTCGACGAAGCCTCGCTCGTCCAGATGGCCGGAAGGGCGGGGCGATCCGCGGACGATCCGTTCGGGCGCGTTTTTTTCTGCTCGCCGTACGCGACGAAGTCGCAAAGCACGGCCGTCAGGCAGATTCGGTCCATGAACCGGATCGCGCGAAGGAGCGGGTATCTGAGGCCGAAGGGGGAGAGGGCGTGAGTTGGAGCGCGGTTTTGCATTCGTTGCTGCAGCCAAGAGGGCAGGCGTGTTTGCTTTGCGGCCAGTCGTCGGCGGGCGGGTCGGCCAGGACGGCTCTTCCGATTCGGCATCCCGCCTCCCGCCGTATTCTACTCGAAGGTTTCTGCTCGAAGTGTTTAAGCCGAATCCCTTGGATCGTCGCGATCGCCTGTCCCGTGTGCGGCCGGCCGGAGCGCTGCGGGGACTGCCTTCGGCGACCGAATCGCCCGTTCGTCAAGGTCCGGGGAGCCGTCCGCTACGATGCGGCCATGAAAGAGCTTCTCGCCCTGTACAAGTACAGAGGGCTGGAAAAGCTGGAGCCCGCGCTCGCCGCGATGCTGTCGGCGGCCGCCGAGCCTCTGCTTAATGAGGTGCGTTTCGATGTCGTCACTTCCGTTCCGATCGCCGAGCGGAGGCTGGAGGACCGAGGCTTCGACCAGGCGGAGCGGATCGCCATGGAGCTCGCGCGGCTTTACCGTCTCCCTTATCGGCGGCTTCTGAAGCGTACCCGCCATACGGGGAAGCAGAGCTTCAAAGGCCGCAAGGATCGGATCGAGGACATGAAGGGGACGTTCGCGGCCATCGAGCCTCCTCCAGCCATAGGACATCCGTCGGAAGCTTTTCCTTTTCCCCCGTATCCGGTTCGCATACTTCTTGTGGATGATATCTACACGACCGGAAGCACGATGACGGAATGCTCGCTGGCGTTGAAGAGCGCTTACCCGGACAGCGAAGTGTATGGGGCGATGTGGGCAAGATCGTAGCGTCTAGTCCATAATGCTCTATTCTTTACATGTAAAATTTAGTATTATAGAATGACTTAAAGTGGTTAATTCGATCGAACTTTGTCGAGATTGGAGGAATCGTACGTGGATCTGGCTAATTGCCCCCGCTGCGGCCGGCTTTTCGCTCGTCACTTCCGCGACATCTGTCCTAATTGTTCTGCTGACTTAGAGAAGGAATACGAGGCGTGCATCGAATATTTAAGGAAGAATAAAGGCGCGACGATCACGGTGCTGTCCGAGGATACGGGGGTATCGGTCAAGCAGATCACGCGGTTCATCAAGGAAGGCCGGATTTCGCTCTACAATGCGCCGAATTTGTCCTATCCTTGCGAGGTGTGCGGGGTGCTTATCCGGGAAGGCAACATGTGCGACAATTGCCGGAATCGGTTGAGCAAGGACGTGAACAACGCGACGAGCCGGGACAGGAATGGGCTCGGGCAGCAGAAGAGCAGCGGCGCCTACATAGGGGAACGCCTGAGAGACAGGGAATAATTGATCTATAAACATTTAGAAGATTGCGGCCGATAATACCAACATAGGTATTTCGGTCTTTTTATTTATGAGGTGATCTCGGATGAAGATTAATCAAACCCAACGGGTCGGCATGTATCAGGCTTATCAGCAGGCCGCGGAAGCGCGTCCCGACCAGGCGGTCGGCAAGAAGCGCAAGGACGAGGTTCAGATATCGGCGGAAGCCAAGGAGTTGTTGGACTTGCAAGGGAAAACGCCGGATGCGGCCCGGGCACATAAGATAGAATCTCTTAAGCAGGAAGTTTCTACGGGGACTTATTATGTCGATACGGACAAGCTGGCAGAACGGATTTTGCCCTTCATTCGCTAAGTTAACCGGACTTCGAAACGATTGGAAGGGGAATGACAATGGCCATTAAAGAGCTGTTCCGCACGATGGAGCTGCTTCAGGAGCAGCACGAAGCTCTGATTGAACTAGGGGAGCAGAAACGGGAGGCTGTCGTCCGCAACGAAGTGAGCCGTCTCCCTGAACTGACGACGAAGGAGTCCCGCCTTCTTCGCCTTGTTCAAGAAGCAGAACAAGCTAGGCAGAAGGCGGTCGCGCAATATTGCGTAAGCAAAGGGGTAGCCGCTAACCCCGGAATGAGCATGTCAAGCCTTGTTCGCCTCGAGACCAACGTCGGCGACAAGGTACGGCTTGAAGAATTGGGGAATCGGTTGGTCGAGACCGTAAGCCGATTGAGCGCTTTGAACGAACAGAACCTGGAGCTGCTGCGCCAAGCGGTAGATTTCAACGAGTTCACGATCGGGCTTCTTACGGGATCGGAGGATCAGGATGTCGTTTACAAGCCGCCCGCGAATTACAACGGTTACGGAGCGGGGGCTCGGATGTTCGATTCTCGTGCATAGAAGGAAGATGGTACTGGCAGCTTGCGAGCATGCATAGGAGGCTAAGGGATGAGATCGACTTTTATGGGGTTGGAGACGGCCAAGCGAAGCCTGATGACCCAACAAACGGCGCTGCAGACGACCGGCCATAACGTGGCGAACGCCAATACGGCCGGATATACCCGTCAGACGGTGAACATGGTAGCTTCGAGGCCGATCGAAGCGATCGGCTTGACCAAATCCACGGCAGCGGGACAGATCGGTACCGGCGTCGAGTACGATTCGGTTACGCGCATCCGGGAGAAGTTCCTGGATCTGCAATACCGCAACGAGAACAAGACGCTCGGCAACTGGACGATCCGGCAGGACACGTTGGAGAAGCTGGAGACGGTATTCAATGAACCGTCCGACACGAGCCTGCGGTCCGCTATCGACAACTTCTTCAACTCTTGGAACGATCTCGCCGAATCTCCCGAGGACGAGACGGCGCGCAAGCTCGTTCGCGAGAACGCGCTATCGCTGGCAGATGCTTTTAACCAAACGAGCAAGCAGTTGACCGATCTGTCCGACGATCTCACGGAGAATATTGCCGTGAAGACCGCGCAGCTTAACACGATCACCTCGACGATCGCCGAACTGAACGGTCAGATTCGGCGCATCGAAGCGCTCGGCGACAACGCCAACGATCTGCGCGACCAACGCGATCTGCTGGCGGACGAGCTCTCGGGCATTGCCAATATCACGGTCGCGGAGGCCGAGAACGGGGATTACCAGATCTCGATCGGGGCGACGCAGCTCGTGAACGGCGACGCTGCCACCGCGATAGACGCGGCGACCATTCAAGGGCTGTTCAACGCCGATCTGACCGGCGGAGAGATCTACGGAATGATCTACTCGCGCGATGTCTACGTTGCCGATTACAAGAAGCAGCTTGACACGCTGGCGAGCGGATTGGCGAACGGCAATATAACGGTTACGATTCCGGCAGGTTCGGTGCTTCCTGAAGGTACAGTTCTGAACGATGTTCCTTACACAGGAGAGGCGCGAACCCTGAAGGAGGATCTCACGGTTACGGTCGCGGGTTTAAACGGACTTCATAAGCTGGGATATTCGCTAGGCACTCCGTTGACGGCGGGAGGAGACTTCTTCGTGGCCTCCGACGGCGGGCAGCTGACGGCCGCGAACTTCTCGTTATCGAAGAGCATTCAGGAAAACGCGAGCCTGATCGCTTCTTCCATGCGTACGGTAACGAGCAGTGGCACGGAATTGCCGGTTAAGGGGAACAACGGTCTGGCTCTCATTATCTCGCAGCTCGGCGATGTATCCATCGACTTTTCGTCCGTAACGGCGGGAGCTGACCTGACAAAGACGAGCGCAAACTCGTTTTTCCGCGGGATGGTCGGCCAATTGGGCGTTCAAACGGAAGCGGCGTCTCGCCAGGCGACGAACTCGAAGTCCGTCGTGGATCAGGTCGATGGACGGAGAATCTCGGTCAGTGGCGTATCGCTCGACGAAGAAATGTCGAACATGGTGGTATTCCAACATGCTTACAACGCTGCCGCCCGGATGATGACGACGGTGGACGAGATGCTGGATCGGATAATCAACGGAACCGGCGTTGTCGGAAGATAAGGTTTGATCTAACCTAGGGAAACGGGGCGAAGACATGGCAGGAAGAGTCACGCAGGGCAGCATTACGAACCAGCTGCTTCGCAACATCAACACGAACTTAACCCGAATGCAGGGGATGCAGGAGAAGCTGTCCACCGGGCGGAATATCAACCGGCCTTCGGACGACCCGGTCGGCATCACTTATGCGCTTCGTTATCGAAGCGACTTGACCGTTAACGAGCGTATGCAGACAAACACGGACTATGCGGCTTCGGTTCTCGATTTCAACGATACGATTATGACCCAGACCGGCGACGTGCTCAAACGGATCAAGGAACTTGCGGTTCAGGCAAGCAACGAGACGAATCCGCAAGTCGGGTTGGACAATATAGCGGCCGAGATGGAACAGCTTCAGGGTCAATTGCTTAATATTGCGAACTCAACCTTCAAGGGCAAGTACATCTATAACGGGCAATTGGTCGATCAGAAGCCTTACAGCTCCACGGAGCCTTGGAAAGTCGTCACGGACAGCGGGAAGATCTCTTATACGATCAGCACCGGCGTAAACATGGACGTCAGCTTCAGCGGAAATGACGTATTCGGCTATCCGCCAAGCGGCACAACTGCCCCTAAGAACGAAGATGACAATGCTTTCTATGTCATCGACAAGATGATCCAGGATTTGAAAGGCCCAGACATGGACGATCTGAAGGTACAAATGGCCGCATTGGAGACCCGAACGAACAAAATCCTCGCTCAGCAAGCCCAAGTGGGGGCGCGGGTGAACCGGGTCGAGATGGTCCAGTCCCGGCTGGATGATTTGAATTTGAACCTGCAGACCCTTCAATCCAAGGTTGAGGACGCGGAGTACGAGGAACTCATCATCCAGGCGAAGGTTAACGATAGTATTTATCAGGCTTCCCTATCGGTCGGCGCCAAGATTATTACGCCTACATTGGTCGATTTTCTGAACTAAGGGATAAGGGGGATAAAGTATGATCGGGCAAATATCGATTCATAGCGATCCCGCCATTCTAGCCTTCGAAGGGCAATTGGGCAAATATGATATCAAGACACATAAACCCCAAGTGAATGTGGAATCCCGCAAAGCAGTCGTCGATATCCAGAACAATGGAGCAGGTACGTTGGAGATCGATATGACGTTGACCAATGATGCTATCGACGGCGGATCCCCGGAGAGATTCTGGAATCGGATTTATAGCCAGTATAAGCAAATTGCGGCCGATAACTTGGTCTTTATCGTGGAGAAAGGGAATACGATCGGCGATTTAAGAATCAAGCAAAATCCGCTGCCGGATTACGCAATTCAGGAATTTATGGAGGGGGCTCCGGATTTGCAAGTGTATGGTCCTGCTTTGCCGGACAATACGAAGTTGAGATATACCCCGACCAATCTGGATATTCAAGTCACTCCAGGCGAAGTGAATATCGACGTACAGACCTTCCGGCCAGACATTCAATACAACCGGGAATATGTCAACTATTATATGAAACAATATCCGAAGGTCACCATAACTCCCCCTGCCATCGATGTGATTGGTTGAGGATCATTTCTGCTGTGAGTGGCTATACGCTCACGGCTTTCCTGCATATGTCGAGGAATTAAATGGAGGAAGTAGCATGAAGATCGTGACAACTCGATTCGGCGAATTGACCGTTCGCGAAGATGAAGTATTCCTTTTTTCCAAGGGGATCCCAGGGTTCGAGGAACGGAGGCAGTATTTCTTCGTACGCCCGGAAGAACATGCCCCTTTCGAATATTTGCAATCGGCCGAGGAAGGGGAACTTGCCTTTATTCTAGTCGATCCTTTTCTCTTTTTTCCGAATTATTCTTTTGAGCTATCCGACCAAGCTTTGGCGGATTTAGGGGACCCTTCGCAGGATTCGCTATTTATTCGAGTAATTGTAAGCATTAGAGGGGAATTGAAAGAAGCGACTGCGAATTTGGTGGCTCCCGTTGTTCTTAATTCCCAAGATCGACTAGGCCAACAGGTTGTCCTCAGCAGCAGTTCCGAGTATGAGGTGCGACATCGCTTGTTCCCTTTAACAACCGGATCGGCAGGAAGGGGATAAGCGGCTATGCTTGTGCTTACACGCAAGAAAGGACAATCCATCCTTATACAGGACGATATCGAAATTACGATTCTAGGGATCTACAACGATCACATTAAACTGGGAATTTCGGCTCCGCCCCATGTGCAGATCGTCCGCTCCGAATTAATGGTGTCCATCAGGGAAACGAACAAGGAAGCGTCTGAGCTTCCGCACAATGCAGGAGAGTTGGCGGAGGCTTTGCGTATGTTGGGGATTCAGCAGACGAAGTCCGAATCTTAGCCTAGCGATGCTGCCCGCTCATTCCTCCATATGGCATGCAGAACTGGTATGAATATCTAACAACCAGATGGGAACTCGCCGATATAGTACTTAACGAGTATTGACGTGACGAGGAGCGATGACGATGAGCGGTATGAGCATGGGAAGCCAAGTGACGGGTAATTCGGTGCAGCCACCAATTGCACCTACGCCTGTTAAACCTGTTGCGCGAGAAAGCGTGCCGGTGGCTGAGAATCAGCCTAAGCCTCAGCTTCAGCCTACATTTACCAAGCTGAGAAACCAAGAGCAAACGGGCAAAACCCTGTCAATTGGAGAAGAACAGGTTTACCGGGCCATCGAAAAGGCGGTAAAAGCCATGCAAGGACCTGAAACCTCCGTCGAAATGCGGGTGCATGAAAAAACGCATGCAGTCATGATTAAAGTAGTCAACAAGGAAACGGGAGAACTCATTCGAGAAATCCCTCCGGAGAAGACGTTGGACGTCGTGGCCAAGATGATGGAGATAGCGGGAATTATCATTGACGAGAAGGTATAAGGAGGAGACAACATGAGTTCAATCAGACTCGGCGGCTTGGCCACCGGTATGGACACCGATACCATTATCAAGCAATTGATGACGGCCAAGAGAGAACCGTTAAACAAGCTGAATCAGCAGAAGACGAAGTTGGAGTGGCAGCAAGAAGCTTATCGGGATATAACGATTAAGATGGTTGATCTACGCAACAATAAATTAGCTAACTTGAAGTTAAGCAGTAATCTCAATACGTTGGCCTCTTCGGTTGCGGGGAATACGACGGCCGTAACTGCTAAAGCGCAGACGGGAGCCGTAGCGGGAACGACGACGATCGAAGTTCACAGCCTGGCGACGGCGGCTACGATTACGAGTGCTTCCATCGGTACTAATGTGGATATAAGCAAATCCTTGGCGGAATTGAATTTAGCCACTGGCGATACCACGATCGAAATCAATGGCGAGCCCATAACGTTTAAAAGTACGGATACGCTTGCCAGCGTAATAAACACGATTAACAAGAATTCCAAAGTCAATGCAACCGCCTACTTTGATAACGTTTCGGGGAAGCTCGTTCTGACGTCGAAGACACAAGGCGAGAACGGCGTGCTTACCTTCAGCGGTGATCTGTTGACGAATAAATTCCAACTCGATGAAGCTGATGTAACATCTGGTGTTAACGCTGATGTTACTATTAACGGGATTCGGACGTCACGCTCGAGCAACTCTTTCACGGAGAACGGCGTATCTTACACTTTGAACGCGAAGTCCGAAGGAATCGCAAGTACTATTACGACGAAAATGGATACAAGCAAAGTCGTCGAATCCATCAAATCTTATATTACTGCGTACAATGATATTCTCGATGCGATAAATCCTAAGTTATCAGAGAAGAAGTTTCTCACCTACCAGCCTCTTACGGACGAACAAAAAGAGGACATGGAGGAAGAGGAAATTAAATTGTGGGAAGAGAAGGCGAAGTCCGGTATTCTTAAGAATGACACCATTCTTTCCTCGCTTGTCAGCAATCTGAGACTGGGAACCATTACAGATGTTAATGTAAACGGAACGAATGTCAATATTACTAGCCTCGGGATTACAACGGGGTCCTGGTCGGAGAAGGGTAAGCTGCATTTGGATGAAGATAAGCTGATCGAGGCGCTTGAGAAGAATCCGGAGCAGGTGATAGGATTCTTTACCCAGAATACGAAGGAAACCGATGCGACTAAATCGAAGCTAGTAACTACTCCAGATAGTGGACTGTTTAACCGGATGTACAATGAATTGCAAACGGCATTAAATTCTTTAGCGGAGAAGGCCGGTACTTCCCGAAGCAGCACCTCCACGACCGAAGTATTCAATCCATCGAGCTTGATCGGTACCCAGTTGATTGACCTCGACCGTCGAATCGACTTATGGGAAGATCGTCTGGTTACCATCGAGAATAACTACTATAAACAATTTTCTTCCATGGAGACTGCTGTTAATAAATTAAATTCCCAGGCTAGCAGTTTGTTCTCTTCCTAAGACATGAGAGAATCTACGGAATTTCTAATATTGTTTGAGCATATCGAGAAGGAAACGCATCGACTAAGTCGTCCTGAATGCGATGCAGACTATACGGAATATGAAAACTTTGTCGAACTGAGGCAGCAGTTGGTTGATTTTCTGGAGAGCAACCCAGAGATCGCTAAGCAAGAGAAGCGTCGGATACATACCTTGGCTCCATATGAAACGGGATTGCTGTCCAAGATGGAAAGTCATAAGCAGGAAGCCCAGGCTGGAATGCGTAAGGTAGATGAGACCAGGCGACAGAGGAACGCCTACTATAACGATAGTTATGGGGGAATTGAAGGCTTCATGTTCGATAAACGGCGATAAGAAAGGCAGCCACGCGAATAAGCGTGGCTGCTCTTCAACTTTCGAAAGAACAAGCCGATATAAAGGACAATACCGTTCTTTAACTGCAAAGGAGCAGGTCGATGATTAACAATCCCTATCAGAAATATCAACAAGCCTCCGTCCAGACGGCATCCGGGCCGCAGTTGCTTTTGATGCTATACGATGGGGCGATTCGGTTCGTCAGATTAGGCATTGAAGGCATTAATAAACGAAATATCGAATTGGCGAACAATAGCTTGATTAAAGCTCAAGCGATCGTGCATGAGCTCATTGCCGGACTGAATTATGACTATCCTATTGCCAAGGATTTATTATCTCTATACGAATATTTTGTTCACCGGCTCATTCAAGCCAATATTAAGAAGGATGTCTCCATTGCCGAAGAAGTTCTCAACCATCTCCTAGAGCTTAGAGAGGCTTGGGGGGAAGCGGTTAAGCAACCAGTCTCCGGACTGTAAATTTTTCTTAGAAAAATTCTTGAAATTCTCTAAATAAAATGTAAGACGCTGTCGATATACATATCAGATCGATCTGAATCGGCGGCCGACCTTCAGATCAATCTCCCACAGGGAAGTGGGAAATTATATTTCAGGGAGGAAATAAATCATGATTATCAATCACAACATTAACGCGCTGAACACTCACCGTAACCTGGGTCTGAACAACACGGCTGCAGGCAAGAACATGGAGAAGCTGTCTTCCGGTCTTCGCATCAACCGCGCTGCTGACGATGCTGCTGGTCTCGCGATCTCCGAGAAGATGCGCGGTCAAATCCGTGGTCTTGAGCAAGCACAACGTAACACGCAAGACGGTATCTCCTTCGTACAAACGGCTGAAGGTGCTCTGAACGAAGTTTCCGCAATGCTCGTTCGCATGAAGGAATTGAACGTTCAGAAGGCTAACGGCACTTACTCTGACGAAGATAAGGGCAACATCGATACCGAGTTGGGTGAATTGAACTCTCAAATTACGAACATCTTGGACAAGACGACTTTCAACGGTATCTCAATCAAAAGCGCTGTTAACGTTGCTTACAACGATGCTGCTGACACGATTGCTATCGATGCTCTCACCTTCTCCGTTACTGGAACGACTCTTGCGGCTGTCAGCACGGCAATCACGGCATTGTCCACGGCTCGAGGTACGCTGGGTGCTAAGCAAAACCGTCTGGAGTACACTTCCAATAACATCGGCACGACCGTTGAGAACCTGACGGCTGCTGAATCTCGTATCCGTGACACGGATATGGCTAAGGAAATGGTTAACCTTACGAAGAACAATATCTTGCTGCAAGCCGCTCAATCGATGCTGGCTCAAGCGAATTCCCAACCGCAAGGCGTTCTGTCCCTGCTTCGTTAATCCATTTTTTAAAGCAATCGAGAGGTCGCTGTATGGCGGCCTCTTTTGCATTCCAGGAGGACAGGCTTAGATGTCTATTGCTTACTTTATTATGGCTCATCATAAACCTACGATGTTGCTACGACTAATGAATGCTATATATTCTCAAGACAATCTATACCTTATTCATGCGGATTCGAAGGCTGACGAGGTTCTAATTGAACTCGTTAATCATTTAGCTGAGTCCAATGAAAATATTAGAATACTTCCTTCTCGAGCTTTAAGTTGGGGCGGTTGGTCATTGGTACAAGTAGAATTAGATGCAATTCGATACTTATTGAGCTGGAGCGGGGATTGGAACCATTATATCAATTTAAGTGGTCAAGATTTTCCACTTGCTTCGCAAACCGTGGTAAGTAAATTTTTATCAGGGCACCAAAACAATTACTTTTTATTTGATAAAGTGGATCCAGAGAAAGTTGTAAATTTACAAAACAGATATTGCATTGAAGATATTGATGGCTTTCAAAGAATTGGACATAGGAAGCCGTTCGAACAATATTTTTCCTCTCATATCGTCCAATACAACAGTTCTCAGTGGAGAATTATTTCTCGTGCATTCGCGGAGTATGCTACTACTTCATACTTATCATTTGAGATGCAGGATTACTACCGTTATACTTTTTTGCCGGATGAGTATTTTTTTATTACCTTAATCATGAATAGCCCGTTCGCTGCTACCGTTCTGAAGAAGAACATGCGGTTTATTCGTATGGAGTCTACAGAAAACATACTTAGGCATGCTACTACTCTTATAATGGATGACATTGGATATTTATTCAATGGAGACGCGTTATTTGCAAGGAAATTTGACGACGAAATAGATTCAAATGTTATCGATTTTATTGAAAACGCGCTATTAAGATGAGTAGTGAAAAATTACCTTTTATAAATATGGCCTAATGTACCGATATAAAGAATATAGCATTTGACCGAATAGGATGGGCATTTTATGACGATATTTGAATCGAATCTAAAACATTTAAATGATAAGTTCCCCTTTGCTTATTCCGTAGTTAAACAGATATCCTTATCGGATAAGTATCGAGCATTCCTATCGGAAGATGGCCTGACTAATATAGAGATTAAACTTGATTCTGATGTTAATGATTTTTTGTACGATCCTCAACATACTGGAATGGAAACGGCAAGTTGGCTGCAAGCTATTGCTTCTTCGATTTCCGAGCATGAACATGTGCTGCTATACGGTCTTGGTATGGGGCACCATTTACAGCTTCTTTTAACCTATTTCCCTTCCAAATGGTTTTACTTATATGAGCCAGATGCGGAATTGTTCCGCATCTCATTGGCAACCGAGAATATGGCGGATATTCTGTGCCATCCGAATCTAAAGGCACTATCCGTAGGGTTGACCGCCGAAGCGAAACGTCAGCTCATCTATCCTATTTGTACGCATGCACAGGGGGCCTGTGCTTTCTTATATATCCCATATTATGCAAGAACGAATGAAGAGGAGATCTCTACTCTTCGAGAGGAATTTCCAACATTCGTTTCCGAGTTTAAAGTCAACTACAGTACTAGAAATAGATACAAGGAACAATGGCTGCAAAATCGTCTTAACCATCTAGCGACTAATTTATCTTCTGTACCCCTGCGAGTATTAAAAGATCGGTTCATGGGAGTTCCTGCTGTGATTGTCGGATCAGGTCCTTCGCTGACGGAAGCCGTAGAAGGCATTAAGACACTTCATGATCAATGTCTCATAATCGCTGCGGGTACAAGTATTCAACCGCTGCTTCATCATGGTATTAAGCCTCATATCGTAGTCATGGCAGACGGCGGCGCGATCGTAGAGAAGGTATTCACAGATTCAGAATCGCGAACGGTTCCTATGCTCTACTCCCCGACTACAAATTACCGGGTGACGGACGTCATGAGAGGCGGCCTGATTCATTATTATGACACATCCGATTTGGTAAGCAAGCATTACATGGAGATATCGGAAGAGGATCCGGTACTCCGCTCTAGCGCCTCCGTTACGGGGCTAGCCATTCAAGCGGCAGTATATATGGGGTGCCAAGAGGTTGTATTTGCTGGTCAAGATTTCTCCTTCCCCGGAGAAGTTCATTATGCTCCTGGTGTTACTCATTTCGGTGAGCAGGGGCAGAAGTGGGTGGTTTCTAAAGCTGATGTACTGGTAGAGAACGTTTGTGGTACTCACAATCGAACGACCGCGTCGTACGCGGTGCTTTTAAGGAATACTGTTGAGATCATATCCCTTTATCCGAATACTCGTTTCATTAATACCTCTTCCGTAGGCGCCCGAATTAATGGGGCAGAGCAGATGCCCATAGAAGAATACATACGGGAGACGTCTCGTTTACCAGCTTTTATTAGTTTTGATTTTAATTTTATGGCAGAAGGATATGGTCAAGAACGAGTCGCAAGCATCAACAAAAGAGTTGAAGGTATGCCTGCAGACCTTGCTTCCTATCACCAAGAATTAATTGGAATTAGGAAACTTATCACGAAGCTCGCTGAATGGAGCCGGACGAACCCTGATAAATGTGCCAGAGCATTGGAGGCAATTGAGGATAAATGGTCCTCTGTCGTAAATCGAGATAGTTTCAAGGCTTTGTATGAATCAATTCTCCCGAATGAGTTGCATTATTTCGACAGCCATCTCTCTTTAATTGTTAACGAGACAACTCTCATTGGTAAATCGCGAATGTTCGAGACTTATGTCGGGAAGATCGTAAACGAGATGCTGGAGGTCACTCCGAAGTTGCAGGAAATGGCAGCGGAGGCGCTTTGTCGTCTGAGATCATAATTACTAATCAAATTGTTATTAAAGAGAGGGACTCCACAATGAGCTCCTATAAAAACAAAAAAATTCTCGTCACCGGGGGGACCGGAACGATTGGACAACATTTAATTCGCCGCTTGCTGCAAGACCAGCCTGCGGTGATTCGTGTATTTAGCCGCGATGAATATAAGCAATTTGAGATGCAGCAAATTTTTAATGGTTATAAAAATATTCGATATCTTATTGGTGATATTAGAGATGTTAATCGCCTTTCAAGGGCAATGGAGGACATTGACTATGTCTTTCACCTTGCAGCTATGAAACAAGTGCCCGCATGCGAGTACAATCCATTCGAAGCCGTTCAGACAAATATAGTCGGTACACAAAATGTGATCCAAGCAGCGATCCAAAATAATATAAGCAAAGTTCTGTTTACGAGCACAGATAAGGCAATCTCCCCAACCAATACGTATGGAGCAACAAAATTAACGGCCGAGCGGTTAATATCAACGGCAGGTAATCAAATGGGTTCCAAAAGGACCGTATTTACTTCGGTTAGATTCGGAAATGTTATGGGGTCGAGAGGGTCAGTCATACCCTTATTTATTAAACAAATTATTAATGACCGTAAGATAACGGTTACGAATCCAGAGATGGTTCGATATATGATGACTCCTAACCAGGCGATCGAACTAATTGTCAAAGCCCATTCCCAAGCAATGGGGGGAGAGGTTTTTGTTCTTAAAATGCCAGTAATTAAATTAGGCGATTTGGCAGAAGTTCTAATTGAGGAAGTGAGAAAAAGATACAAAATCCAGGAGTCTATATTAATTGAGACTATTGGTATTCGACGAGGAGAAAAGAATTTTGAGGAATTAATGACAGACGAGGAGAAACTGAGAGTGATTGAAACCGAAGAGATGTTTATTTTACCTTCTAACAATAAATTTGCAGAAAGAATGGGGCAAGAGATGGATATTTCCGATCATACATTTGAAAGGACGCCAATTCATAAAGAAACTCTTCGAAAGTGGCTCTTAGAGGAACAGCTTGTGTAGCTGGAAAGTTGGGGGAGAGGAATATTGCATGAGTGATAATAGAAAAAATTTAATTGTATTGCACTTAGAGAGCTTATCGAATGAAATATTTCAACAAGAGAGGGCTAATTTGTCTTTTTTAGTGGAGGTTATGTCGAAATCGATAGTATACGAGAACTTTTTCTCTACGGCCACCTCTTCTTTAATGGCGTTAACTGATTTCTTGCATGGAAATGACTTTGAAATTGATAATTCAATTTCTTTCGATGAGCTGTTGAAACCAACAAATTATCAAGAAAATTTATTTGACCTATTAAATAACAAGTTTTATAGGACAATGGGGATCGGCTATCCTAAAATTTGGAGAGATGATATTAAAAAGTATGATATGTGGAGCAGCAATGGAGACGAATTTAAATGGGCTCCCTCGTTCGAGCATTTCATTTTAGATATTGAAGACTTTATAGCTGTAGAAAACAACAAACCATTCGCAATATATATATGGGATATTCTTAGCCACCTGGGTTATAGCGACGCTTATAAAAATCAAGGGAAGAATTTCTTTGAAAGAAGAAGCTTAGGGTACCGTTCTGTTGATGAGACTGTCAGATGTGTTATTGAAATTCTAGAGAAGTATGATCTGATGAAGAACACAATTATCGTAGGATTTGGGGATCACGGCGATGAGTTATGGACACATGATTTAAATAAGGGGTTTTGTCATGCGATTGAACCCTATACAAACATTATTAAAACCCCTGCTTTTATTTATAATGCAGATTGTGAGCCGTCCATGAATTCAGATTTGGTTAGTCTGATTGATTTAAGGCAGACCATCCTGAGTTTATTGGACATAACTGATGAATCGGTATTTTTTTACTCGGGAGTCGATATTAATCAGGTTCGGAATCGGCATGTATTCTCTAGAAATCTATTAAGCAATCAAAGAGATAGCTCCATACTGGATGCCGGTCCTGTAGGATTAAGAAAGTCCTTCTCTATAACCAACAATCATTACCATCTGATTGTTAGCAACTGTGGAATGGAAATGTACGCATACCAAATAGATTCGACCAATCATAGTAACTTGCTTAATTTCTTTGATATTGATTGCAACGGCGAAATTACCTTCAACAATAGAGGGGCCGATCATGCGCATTTTAAAAGAATAATGCAACCGGATCAGATCGCTCATATAATTGAAAATTATTACAGGCTAAGGGAAGAACTTATTAAACGAGTTAGCATTCGAAATGACCTCATCGCTAGTACAGAAAAGAATTTATTCAATTTAGCAGCCTTTCTTTCTATCCGTGAGAGAAAATACATTTGGTAATGTCATACAGCAGTGAGGTGAGTTCGCATGGGGACATTAGTGCTAAACATGGGGCTGAAAAGCATTAGGAGTATTATTTTTGATGAGCAGGGAAATAAGTTAGCTTCTTCAAGCCTTCCCATTGAGACAAAAATTAGAGGCAATTATGTGACTCAGGATGGAAAAGAGTGGTGGAGAAAAGCACTTCAGGTTATTAAAGCGACAATTGAAGATGCCAACGTTAGAAAACGTGTCAGGCATTTTACAGTTACTAGCTCATCCTCTTGTTTGCTTCCCATATCACCTACAGGGGAACCGCTATGTGATGCCATCATGGTCTCGGATACAAGAGCACAGTTCGAAAGCGATAATATTTCCGGATTGGCAGAATTTCAAGAAACCTATCAGAATGTCGGTCTAGCTTGCGACCCGTACTTAATGTTACCTAAGATATTATGGATAAAAAATAACAAACCAGAGATTTATGAGAGAACTTATAAGTTCTTATCACCTAACGATTTTTTTATAGGGATGCTTACAAAAGAATATGTAACGGATGAGTTTAATGCCCAGAAATATCATTATGATATACATCGTAAACAATACCCGGTAAAACTGTTACACAAACTGGAGATACCTTTAAGTTCCCTGCCGGATGTGGTGCCCGCAGGGCAGGTTATTGGTGATTTAACAACCGAGATGAAAACGGTGTTTGGCTTCGCCGAAGATGTGAGTGTAGTAGTTAGCTCATATGATGCAATATGTGCCTTTATAGGAAGTGGCCCAAAAGACGAAAGTGAAGTTTGTGATGTATCGGGCACGGTCACATCTTTAAGAGCATTTACACGAAAAGATATTAAAGATCCAAAAAACCGGTTGTTGGCAACCCCATTTCAATCAATCGGATTGAATATTGTGGGGGGATCTAACAACTTGGGTGGCGGCCTGATTGAGTGGGTTAAACAATGTTACTATAGCAATGAGACGTATCCATATGAAGTTATGGAGATGGAAGCAAGACAAAGTGTTGAAGGGGCTCATGGCCTCGTTTTTTTGCCTTACTTAATGGGAGAAAGAGTGCCTTTATGGGATACGGACGCACGAGGAGTATTTTTTGGGATTGAAAGAACTCATATGAGAAGGGATATGGCGCGAGCAGTCTTTGATAGCACGGGTTATGTCATTCGACAGATTATCGAAGTAATGCAAGAGTTTGATATGTCCGTGAAAAGAATAAGATTATCCGGAGGTCTGGCTAGAGTGAACCTGATCTCACAGATCAAAGCAGATGTAACAAATATGGAAGTCATAGTGGTGGATGAATTTGAGACAACGGCATTAGGTGCGGCTATATTGGTTGGGTTTGGAACGAAACAGTACTCTTCGATTTTTGATGGAGCGGCTGCTTGCGTTAGAGAACGTATGATTATTATGCCCAACTACAAAAATCAGCAAATTTACAATGAAATGTTCGAGTTGTTTAAGGAGAGTTATTTATCTCTGAAGTCTTTATTCAATAAGCGGATTACGACCGTTAAGAGGATCTATTCGGAACGGCAAGAAAAAATTGAAAACTTATAGGGGATGTACGAAATGGGAGGGTCTCGCCTTTATGTAAATACGGAAATAATTTTTGGAGAGAAGAGTATTCGTCACTTAAAGAGAATTATTCCGGAAAATAAGAAAGTACTAATATTGACCGGAAAACAATCTGCTATTCGATTCGGCCATCTAACAAAAATATTAAAAGAATTGGAGGCCCATCGAATTAAGTGTTTCGTGTTTAATAATATTAGTCCTAACCCCAAAGTAAGTGAAATTGATACGGCAGTAAGAGTAGCAAAAGAAAACGAAGTTGAAATCCTAATTGGCTTGGGCGGAGGCAGTGTATTAGATGCTGCTAAAGCTACAGCAGCGATGTATTACGTAAATGGATTCACGGAAGAAGTATTAAACGGAGCTAAAGATTTAACTCAACGAAGGTTAGGGTTAATTCAGATTCCTACAACAGCTGGAACAGGCTCGGAGTTAAGCATGGGAGCCATCGTGACCGATGAGAAAAGTGGTGTAAAAGATGGGCTAAGAGGCGAAGTTTTACTTGCGGATATAGCGATTGTGGATCCGGAGTTAACCTATACAGCTCCGCTTCAGTTAACGATTGAAACAGGATTTGACATAATGACTCATGCTATTGAAACTTTTTTATCTCGCAAATCCTCCCAGTTAACAAAGTTCCAGTCTATACAAGCTTGTAAGAAAGTATTTCATTATTTACCTCTGTTAGCGATCGATCTTTCAAATCAAGCAGCAAGGAGAGAACTATCTTACGCGAGTCTTATTATGGGCATCAATCTGGCTAATTCATCAACCTGCTTGCCTCATCGTTTGCAATATCCGATAGGTGCGCTTACAGATACGAGTCACCCAAGAGGGTTAGCGGCCCTATATCCAGCCTGGTTAGAACTATATCTGTACTACGATAGAGCGGGGCTAAGAGAATTAGCTTTGCAGCTTAACTTTGATGATGATGATACATTGGCCGAAGAGCAATTATATAAATATATTATTCAATTTATGTCGGATTTAAGACTTGACCTTAGACTGAAGGATTTGGGGATCTACGAGAAAGATATCCCCGTTATGCTCGGTAAATTAAGAGGTTCCTTAACAAATGATCCAATTGGCGGTATCAAGGATATTGCTGAACTGATATATCGAAAATCATTATAAGGAGAGCTAAAGAATGCAGGCTATCATCATGGCGGCTGGCAAGGGATCGAGACTTGCTCCGATGAATGTGAACCGGCCCAAGTCGTTTGTTGAGATTAACGGACACAAGCTGCTTGATTACCAACTAGCTATTTACAAAAGACTAGAGATCGAAGAAGTCATCATTGTAACCGGTTATAGAAGCGATCTTATCGAAAGTCACGTTAAAGATATTCCATATATCAAAACTGTTTATAATCCGTTCTATGAGTTCTCTAATGTATTAGCTTCGTTCTGGATGGGGATGGAATATTTGAAAGGCGATTTCTTTTATTCGCATGCTGATACCATCTTTGACCTTTCGATCATTAATCGTATTCAAGAAACCAAAGGGGATATTATTTTGCCAGTAGACATTAAGCGATGCGGCGAAGAGGAAATGAAGGTATCCCTTGACCAAAATGGCAAAATTAATTTTATTAACAAAACGATGACTGCAGAAGAAGCGTTGGGCGAGTTTATCGGGGTTGCCAAGATCAGTAACCGAGCATTGCCCGTACTAAAGGAAGCAACAAGGAAGCAAATGCAGGACCAAAATCTTAAGGCTTTCTTTGAAGTGGCGCTTCAAGATTTAATCAACGAGCAGAAAGAATTGTTTGCTATAGCCGATATTACGGGCGAATATTGGAACGAGATCGATTTCGTCGAAGATTATAATAAGGCTGTACAGTCCTTTAAACAAAGTTCATTGAGTCAGTTGTTCGAATAACAGATTGACAGATTCCCGATCTTAGAAAGAGTGTGAGGGTCGCTGATGTTAGTTGATCAGTATCGAAGATTTCGAAGCAAGTATATTGTGCAACAGAGAAGGCCTCACGAGTATATTGCCAACCGGTATTATGCTCATCTTATTGATCCGTTCTTTACTAAGATTGCTTATGACCTTAAGCTTTCTCCCAATTTTGTTACTATCGTTGCCGGTATTCTAGGGGTTACAGCCTCGCTTTGTTTTGGCGTGAATGAGCTTGCTCTAGGTGCTGTTTTGTTGCAACTTCACTATATATTAGATTGCGTTGATGGAAATTTAGCGCGTTTAACAAATAAGTGTACTCCTCTCGGAGCTAAATTAGATAAACTCGTCGATCAAGTAGTTCGTCTTTTATTGTTCGTTTCTCTTGCTTATGTGGCAGATGTTCATAGTCTTTTAAAAGTCGTATTTGTTGGAACAATATACTTGGATATATTCATTGTACATTTCTTTATTCTTCCCTTCTTGCGCACTCATGCAATAGTTCGTTCGCCTTGGAAGAAGTGGGTTATGTCTAAAGGCATTATTCCTGCGTTTGATATTTTTTTAATCTATATTCTAATATCAATATTTGCTTTGATTAATAATATCGAAATTTTGATTTACGTAGTTATTGTTGGAAAAAATATCGATTGGATTTACAGGGTTTGGGAATGTTTGAAGTCCAGAGCCATAGGGCTTCAGTAGGAGGGACTTTGTGATGCTCTTGTCATCCACAGAAATGCTACAAAAAGCAAAGGCGCAAAACTATTGTATTTCAGCCTTCAATGTCTACACTTTCGAAATGCTACAAGGGGTAATTGAGGCAGCTCAAGAGTTAAGAGCGCCTGTCATTATTCAAACATCAGTGGGAACGGTAAAACAATTAGGGGCAAACTACATTGTTGCCCATGTTCGTGCTGCAGCAGAGGTAAACGAGCTACCGATTGCCCTGCACCTTGATCATTGTAGTGATTTTACAATCATATCTGATTGTATCCGTGCAGGTTATACTTCGGTGATGATAGATGCTTCCCATTTCTCATTGGAGGAGAATATTTCTCGAACCAAGCAGGTAGTTAATTTCGCCCAAAAATACAAAGTACATGTAGAAGCAGAATTGGGTAAAATTGTCGGAACTGAAGACAATATAATCGTTAGCGAGAAAGAAATGAGATTGGCCGACCCGGATGAGTGCTTAGAATTTGTAGAAGCAACTAGGGTAGACTCATTAGCCCCCGCTGTTGGAACGGCACATGGAATATATAAACAAGAACCGAATATTGACTTTGAACGAATAGAAAGAATTGCAAGCATGGTATCAATTCCTCTAGTCCTGCACGGCGGTTCGGGTATTCCAGAAGCTCAAGTTAAACGTGCGATTTCTCTAGGAATGAGCAAAATGAATATAGCCACGGAAATCAGAAATGTATACTCGGAAGCACTAAGGAATTATTTCCGCCAATATGAAGCAGAGAACGACCCTCGTCGTTATTTGGTACCTGCGAGAGAAGCATTAAAGTCAAAAGTAAAAGAGAGTATTCGAATGTGCGGTTGTGATGGGAAATACTAACTCAAAATGCGCGCGAGAAGGGGAGGGGAATCTTGAAAAAAAATGTACTAATATTTCCTTGCGGTTCAGAAATCGCACTTGAGATCAATAGAGCGTTGAGCCATTCCATTCATGTTCGAATGTTTGGAGCTTCAAGCGTATCTTCCAACCACGGCAAGTTTGTATTTGAGAATTATATTGAGGACGTTCCTTTTATAAATGATCCTAATTTTATTGATAGTATTAATGAAATTATTGATCAGAATGAAATCGATTTTATCTACCCAGCGCATGATAGTGTTGTGGTATTTATGGCACAACATCAGGCTAAAATCAATGCCAAAGTCATTACATCTCCCTATGAATCTTGTAGAATATGTCGTTCTAAAGGGGAAACCTATAAGTATTTCAAAGGGATCGTAAATGTACCTCTTGAATTCTCTATAGATAATCCGGATCTCAAGTTTCCATTGTTCCTTAAACCGGACGTCGGGCAAGGATCAAAAGGAACGCAAAAGGTTAACACCCGAGCAGAACTGGATTTTTATTATAATCAACAATCGGATCTTCTTATTCTGGAGTATCTCCCCGGCCCAGAATATACAATAGACTGCTTCTCGGATCATACGGGGGAATTAAAATTTGTCGGAGCCCGTGTTAGAAATAGAATTTCAAACGGAATTAGCGTAGAGACTTTCCCGGTCGAACAATTGAGATTTATTGAAATTGCAGAAACCATTAATTCCAAGCTATCGCTAAATGGAGCGTGGTTCTTTCAAGTTAAAGAACGTAGTAATGGGGAACTTGTGTTAATGGAGATAGCCCCGAGAATAGCTGGCGGAATGGGGCTTTATAGAAATCAAGGAGTAAATATCCCTCTGCTTAGTTTATTCAATCAACTAAAGTTTCCGATAGAAATCATAAATCAAAAATTTGAGATCAGACTTGACCGTTCCTTGTTCAATCGATATGAATTGGGTGTAGAATATCAACACGTTTACATAGATTTGGACGATACAATAATTATCGATAACAAAGTAAATTCTTTAGCGATTGCTTTTATTTACCAATGCATGAACAAGGGGAAACAAATTCATTTAATTTCAAAACACCGTGGGGATATTTACGATTCGCTTAGAAAGTTTAAAATAGACCATTTGTTCAATACCGTTATTTGGTTGAAAAGCGAAGATCGCAAATGCGATCATATTACTCGATTTCCTGCAATCTTTATAGATGATGCATTCTCTGAAAGGAAGCAAGTTTCTTACGAGCTAAAGATTCCGGTGTTTGAAGTGAGCGCAATTGAATCATTGCTAGAGTGGAGAAACTAACTAGAATGGAGCTGGAACAATGCAACTATCAATAACAAAGTTTGAAAAGCCGGTATATGTATTTGAGCCGGTACTTCCTGATTTGAATCAACTTCATGAGAAGTTATCCGAGATATGGGCATCTAAGTATGTGGCCAACATGGGGCCGCAACATCGTTTATTGAATGAAAGAATTACAGAATTTTTGAAGGTATCCAATACTACACTTTTTAGCAATGGAACATTAGCACTGATGGCGGCGTCAAGGGCATTGGACTTAGAGGGTGAAGTTATAACAACTCCGTTTACTTTCGCAGCGACGCCCCATTCCCTAGTATGGAACAATCTGACTCCCGTATTTTGCGATATTAATCCAGTAGATCTAACCATTAATCCAGCAAGAATTGAAGAAATGATTACTCCGAGAACCTCGGCGATAATGGGGGTACATGTCTATGGTAATCCATGTGACGTCGTGAAAATACAAGAAATTGCAGATAAGTATAACTTAAAGGTCATCTATGATGCTGCACACGCATTCGGGACAACGATAGATGGAATAGGAATTGGAAATTTTGGTGATATGACAATGTTCAGCTTCCATGCCACCAAGTTGTTCAATACCATAGAGGGCGGAGCCTTATGCTATAAAGATGAACAATTGATGGATAAGCTTAACTTGATTAAAAATTTCGGAATAAAAAACGAAGAAGAAGTAGTTATGGCGGGATTTAATGCAAAATTAAATGAGGTCCAAAGTGCGGTAGGGTTGTTGGTATTAGATATGGTTGAGGAAGAGCAGAAAAAAAGAATGAAAGTATTCGATATTTATAAGGAAGTCGTGGATCGTCTCGATGGGGTAGAGATAGTAAATACATCAGATGAGAGTGTACATTCTAGCTATCAATACTTTGCGATAAGAATTGATGCCGAGAGATGCGGAAGAACTCGGGATGAAGTATATCATAAATTCAAGAATTATAATGTTTTCACAAGAAGATATTTTTACCCGTTGTGCAGTGATTTTGAATGTTATAGAGATTTGCCTTCTTCTGCGGTAGCGAATCTACCGGTAGCAAAGCAAGCATCGAAAGAAGTTTTATGTCTTCCCTTTTACGGGAGTTTGTTAGAGAATAATGGTGCCGAATCCATTTCTCACATATTAAGGAAGGTAATCGTAGATGGGTAATCCTATGGTTTCTGTTTTTATGGTTACATACAACCATGAGAGGTTTATAAGAGAGGCAATAGAGAGTGTCCTCGAACAGGAGACGGATTTCAATTACGAGCTGGTAATTTGCGAAGATTGCTCTACTGACGGAACTGCACGAATCATCCAAGAGTATGCAGAGAAATACCCTCATAAAATTAAAGCGAATATAAATAAAGTGAATGTCGGAGCGCAGAAAAACTTCACTAATATAACAAAATTATGCTCTGGTAAATATGTTGCCATTCTTGATGGTGATGATTTTTGGACACATTCTTTAAAATTACAAAGACAAGTGGATTTTTTAGAGAAAAATTCGGATTGTACGATCTGTTGGCATCCCAGGACAGTATTTTCAGAAACAGGGGAGTTTGAACCTTATGAGACACATTCGACAGAACGCTATCGCAAAGAAAAATTAACCGTGAATAGCTTAATATTCTCGAATTTCATTCCAACATCTTCGATTATGTTTCGGAACCATGTGGTAGTAGAAATACCGAAATGGTTTGAGAATCTGCCAATGAGTGATGCTCCATTGAATCTTTTATTGGCTCACCACGGAAATATTGGTTACATTGGGTATAATATGGCTGCGTATCGGGAACATTCAGGAGGGATTTGGTCTTCAACCAAAAAAGAGCGACAAATTTACAATACGGAGAAATACATTGAGGTCTACTTAAAGTTTAATCAAGAAACGAAGTACAAGTATGATCATCTAATCCAACAAAGCATCTTTAGTAGGATGACGAGTCTAATTAATTTTTATCGTTATTATTTAGGTGAAAACTCTAGCAAAGAACTATCACTTTTAAAAATTATGAATAAACTTAAGAGCAATGTATCAATTCATAGTCGGTTCGCCAAGAAGTCAATTGCCGTGTTTGGAACAGGCGAAGCATCTAAAAGAGTGTTAAATATGTTGAGAAGCTTAGATGTAGAAGTAGAATACTTCTTGGATAATAACAGTAAGAAATGGGGAGAATCATTTGAAGGAGCATCTGTAATAAGTCCGGATGAAATTAATAGTAGGTCTCTTGATGATTCTCTCATAATCATTGCAAGCATGTATTACAAAGACATATCCGAGCAACTTGTTGAAATGGGCCTTGAAATCGATAAGCATTTTATTAATGGTTTTGATTACGAGAAACTAATGGAGACTGGGAAAGAAACCTTAGTCAGCATGGAGCTTGAGATACCAATCCTAAAGCTTGTTCAAAATTAATACATCCGAATAATTAAAAGACCATAGAGGAATTTCACATGAATCTCTTAGGCCCGACCGTAAGTGTATATATGGTTACCTTTAACCATCTAAAGTACATTGAACAAGCTATTGAGAGTGTAGTCACGCAGAAAACGGACTTCCCATTCGAGCTCATAATCGCGGATGATTGTTCCACCGATCGAACTACGGAGATCATTGAAAGGTGGCATAAAAGTTATCCGCAAATTATTAAGCCCTTCTATCATACTATAAATTTAGGGGCTCAACGGAATTTCTCGAAAATCATAGAGCGCTGTCAAGGCATGTATACTGCCATACTAGACGGGGATGACTATTGGTGTTCGAAGGAGAAGCTTCAAAAACAAGTCGACTTTATGAAACAAAATCCGGAATTGTCGTCGTCTTATCACCGAACAAAGGTTTTTAACGAGGAGAGCAAGAGTTTTACTGCTGCTATGCCCCCATCTTCGAATACAGTTGAGCAAATAACCATCCATGACTTATTTAATGATTACTTTATACCTTCCTCCTCGGTCATGTTTAAAACAGGCTTGTTCCGCAAATTTCCGGAATGGTATTTTGAATTGCCTATTGGTGACAGACCTCTGCATATTCTTAATTCCCATCATGGTCCTATTGGTTTCTTAAATGAAGAAATGAGCGTTTATCGAATTCATTCGCAAGGAATTTGGTCTTTAAAGCATTATGATGAACTGGAATTACATTTGAATAAGAAGATCTTCATGCTACAACAATTTGATCATTATTTTGAAGGTGCATACCATGAAGATATCCATAATGCGATTTCTCGGTATCGAATACTACTTGCTATTGAAAAGATTAAAGTAAACAATGAACAAGCTGCCAAGGAAATCCTTGCCGATCTTATGCCTGAACGAGTACGTTATCGCAAAAATAACAAGAAGGTGGTTATATTCGGAACAGGTCAATTTGCTGTAAATTTCATTAAGTTATGCGGATTACTGGGTATTCAAGTAGCCTACTGCGTGGATAATGACACAAATCGCCAGGGGAATCATTTTCAGCAGCTACCGATATTAGCACCCTCTGCACTTCTATCCGAAGATAAAACCGAACTTAGCGTTTTTATCTGTAGTATGTACTATAAAGATATTTCTTCTCAGTTGGTGAAAATGGATTTTGTCGAAAATGTTCATTACTTCGATGGGTTGAACTCGGAAGCTATAATGAAGATTTTATGATTTAATATGAGAGATTTCGACCATACACACATTATCACAGAAATTGTAGGATTAATAGTTTAAATACAGTTGCCGATAACAAAGGAGATATGGCAATGAAGGGCATAATTCTCGCGGGGGGCAAAGGGACACGATTATTTCCCTTAACTAAGGTTATCACTAAGCAATTGCTTCCGGTGTATGATAAACCTATGATTTATTATCCACTATCAGTATTGATGCTAGCGGGAATTAAAGATATTTTAATTATCTCGACTCCGTATGATCAACACTTTTTTCAACAATTATTCGGTGATGGTAGCCCATTAGGATTAAATATTTCATATGCAGTTCAACCTTCTCCGGACGGCCTTGCCCAAGCTTTTCTAATAGGCCAACATTTTATCGGAAAAGATTCTGTTGCTCTTATCTTAGGCGATAACTTGTATTATGGAACGGGTTTTCCACAGTTATTACATCAAGTTAAGTCTCGAACAGAAGGGGCTACACTCTTCGGTTATCGAGTTAATGATCCTTCCAGATTCGGTGTAGTCGAGTTCGATAAAGATAGGAAAGTAATTAGTTTAGAAGAGAAGCCCCTGTATCCTAAGTCCGATTACGCTGTTACAGGGCTTTACTTTTATGACAACAATGTCATTGAGATCGCTAAATCCGTTCGTCCTTCAGTTAGAGGAGAGTATGAAATCCATGATGTGAATGTAGCTTATCTAAATCAGAATAAATTGTATCTTGAGTTGTTGGGCCGTGGATTCGCATGGATGGACATGGGCACTCATGACTCTTTAATACAAACGGCACACTTTATTGAAATGATGGAAAAAAGACAAGGGTTAAAAATTGCTTGCCTTGAAGAAATTGCTTACCGAATGAACTATATAGATGAGCAAACATTAATGAAACATTCCCGAGAATTGAATAACGATTATGGGAGATATTTGAAGGATATCATTCTTGCAAAAGATGAAAGGACTGCGAACAATGGCTAAAACGATAATGGTGACAGGTGCTGGTGGATATATTGGAAGTGTTCTTGTTCCAAAATTGTTAGACCTTGGTTATAAAGTGAAAGCAATTGATCGCTTTTTCTTTGGGGAAGAGAAGCTGCAATTGCACCCGAACCTAATGATTATTAAAGACGATACCCGTTGGTTAGATCCTAATCATTTTGCTGCTGTTGATGCAGTTATCGATTTAGTGGCAATTTCAAATGATCCAAGCGGTGAGCTCTTTCAAGAAGCGACTTATCAAGTAAATCACATTTCTAGAGTCAACTCTGCCATACAAGCCCAAAAATACGGGGTGGGGAGGTATATTCTTCCTTCCTCCTGCAGCATTTACGGATTTAGAGGTGCGGATGAAATCGTTGACGAGAGTTCGGAGACTAATCCTCTCACAACATACGCAAAGGCTAATGAAAAGGCAGAACAGGGAATCTTGCCCCTTGCCTCCGATGATTTTGTCGTAACAGTTATTCGACAAGCAACGGTCTATGGAGTTTCTCCAAGAATGAGGTTTGATCTCGCTATTAATGGCATGGTCTATGGAGCTTGGGATAAAGGAGTCATTCCACTAATGCGTGATGGAAACCAGTGGAGACCGATGGTTCACGTGCAAGATACAACTGATTTAATGTGTTTATTGATAGAAGCGGATTCTAATATAATTAATGGCGAAATTTTCAATGTCGGTTCCGATGAGAATAACTACAAATTAGGGGATTTAGCCGAAGAAATCGTACGAGCCATTCCTAAAGAAATAACGATTGAATGGTATGGCGATCCAGATCATCGATCCTATAGGGTTGGATTCGATAAAGTGGAGAGCGTACTTGGTTGGAAGGCGCAATGGACGGCAACTAGAGGGGCATTGGAGATATATGAAGCATTGGAGAGTGGGAGTATTCAACGTACACCCGAAACCATAACTCTAAATTGGTATACAGAATTAATGAAGTGGCATCAAATCATAAACCGATTGGATTATAAAGGGATTATTTTATAAAGTAATGCTTGTATAGGGTACTTCTAGCAGAAAGAGATCTACAGAAACTTAATATTATGTTTGGTTTAGGAGGGCAATTCGTGTTTAAACATATTCAATGGTTGGAGAAGGTTATAGAAGTCGCAAGTGGAAATCAAAATGTCGTTATATTCGGGTGTGGGTCCAGCGGCAGAAGAACATTGGCCTTTCTTGTAGAAAAGGAAGTAAACGTAGTCGCATTTAGTGATAACAATAGTGATAAATGGGGACAAGTAATAAATGACATCAAGGTTGTTCCACCACACGAGTTACAAACTAACTATAAAAATTCTTTGGTGATAATTAGTAGTCAGTGGAGTAAGGAAATCAATGAACAATTAAATAGTTTGGAAGTACGCAACAAGCTAATCTTTAGTTATGATGATTCGGTCGTGTCGAATTTAGAACCTATAGAACAGGTATATAACATGTTGTCAGACGACGATTCAAGATCTGCATTTGAAGGCGTAATGCTATATAGGCTGACTAGAAACCCCGATGATTTATTTGTAGCGCCTTATCAGCAATACTTCCATCCTCATGTTCAACCTGTAGAGCATGAAACAGTCATTGATGGAGGTGCGTTCATTGGAGATACAGTAAAGAAATTCATGGATAAGCAAAGTGGAAATTTAAGAATATACTCATTTGAACCTTGTAAGGATACCTTCGAAAAATTAACAAGCTTTATTAAGGAGAATCAACTTGGTCAAGTTGTTACTCCTATAGGTGAAGGACTTGCGGATAAAAGAAATTTTGCTTATTTAAATAAAAGAAATCCTAAAAATCCAGCAGGTTACAGGATTGTTAATAATAGTTCTGAGGTTACAGAGGATATCCGTATAAACTCTTTAGACAATATTGTCGATGAATTTCAGATCAAGAGAATAGATCTCATCAAATTAGACATTGAAGGAAGTGAACTTGTTGCGATTTTAGGGGCTGAGCAAACCATAAAGAAGCATGCACCCAAACTTCAAATATGTTTGTATCACAAGCCTAAAGATATCTTCGAGCTGCCATTGCTTATTGAAGAGATGTTTAAAGAACATCGTTATACATATTATTTCGGCCATCATCATAGAGGCCCCTGGGAAACCGTATTGTACGCGATCCCAGCTAAAAGGTAGTACTTTTCATCGCAGGGGTTATATTATGGGGAAGTTATTGTTAACGGCAATAGGCCGCAGAGTGCAATTAGCCAGACATTTTATAAGTTACGGGTGGGATTTAGAAGGTTCTGATTTGAGAGCTGATGAATGTGCAGCGCAAGGTCTTGTAAAAATGATTCATGAAGTTCCTCGCTATAATGAGGAAGGATACTACGATAGGTTGATGGAAATATGTCTTATGCGTGAAATAGGGTTTTTAGTTCCTTTATTTGAGCCAGAGTTGATTCAATTGTCGAAACTGAAGAAACGCTTTAACGATTCTGGGACATTAGTTTTTGTTTCAAATGAGGATTCACTGCGTATATGCCTAAATAAGTATAATTTAGCATGTTTTTTTAAAGAAAACGGAATACTAACTCCGGATACGTTGAATAATGAAAGGAATATTGACTCTTTATCTAAATGGGTTGTAAAACCGTGTACAGGTATGGGTGGGAAACAAGTCTTTATTGCTACTCATGAAGAAGTAGGGTTTTATTCGAATAAAGTAAGCAATCCGATTTTCCAAAGGTACATTGATGGTCAGGAATATAGCATCGATGTGTTTGTAGCTGAAGACGGCCAAGTTCTTTCTGTTGTTCCGAGATTGCGTCTAGAAGTAAGAGCTGGCGAAGTCAGTAAGTCTATAACCGTGATTGATGAGGAAGTAACTAGCCTAACGTTAGAGTTGCTCAGCAAACTTAAACTGTTTGGACCTGCTACGATTCAAGGCATTAAAGAAGAAGGTACGGGCAGATTCTATTTTATTGAGGTTAATCCGAGATTTGGTGGCGGAGTTCCGCTTACAATCGAAGCGGGAATTCCTTATGCGAAGTTCCTTAAGGCTGATTATCGACAAGAGCCTAATACTCTTTATCCGTACCGTGCAGGATTGAAGATGTTAAGATATGACGAGGCAATCTTTGTAGGATCATAGTTGAATATCAATGATACCAAATGAAGGTTGTTTACCCGAGGACGTGAGACCATTTACAATGAGCCGAGTGAAACATGAATACGTACGGTATTGGGAAAATGAAGGAACTCTTGTGATTGATTGTAAAACCTGTGGATTTATTCATGTGGATCCGATTCCAACAAGGTCAGACCTGAATAGTTATTATAGTAGTAAATATTATTCTGAAGTAAAACCATTTAAATACGAAGATGTTGACGAAGCTTTTGTAGTCCAAAAATTAGAAGAGGTATCGAGCAACGGCTCATACAAAGGGATCTTTCAAAGAGTAAATCGATTATTACCAGCCGAGAAGTCAACTCCGTTGAAAATGCTTGATATCGGATGCGGCAATGATCTTTTAAGTAAATATTACATCAATCACCATTGGAATACTAGCGTTATCGAACCTAATTCAGATGCAGCGGAATATCTTCGAAAGTTTGGAATTACTGTTCATCAACAATTCGCAGAAGAGTTAGGAAGTCTTAGATTGGATAACTTGTCATTCGTAAATATCCAATTTGTTCTTGAACATATTGCAGATCCTACTGAACTTCTAAGGCAAGTCTACGAGGCAATGGCTCCCGGAGGTGTACTTCGAATTTGCGTGCCTAATGATTTCAGTGTCGGACAATTAGCGTATCAAGAGTATTATGAAGAAAAGTTTCATTGGATCGTACGACCGGATCATATAAACTATTTCTCCTTTACAACCTTAAGTGGATTATTGAGAAAGTGCGGATTCGAAGAGAAATATCGTACCACCAATTTCCCTTTGGAGTTTTTTCTGCTTGGCGGTCATAACTATTATTCAAACGAAGTGGATAAGAAGATGGTAAATCCTTTCGTTCGGCAGTTTCAACATGCATTCATAAAGACAGGTCGTTGGGACAAACTTGCCAAATTGTATGAATCCCTTGCTGCAATTGAAATGGGAAGATCGATTTTTATGTTTGCAGTCAAAAGATAAAAGTGGGAGAGAAAACCATGTTTCAAGCCTTCCAAGTCTTCGGCCGATGGATCGGCCCTGGACAAAAACCCTTCGTCATAGCCGAAATGTCCGGCAACCACAACCAATCACTCGAACGCGCGCTTGCGATTGTTGATGCTGCTGCTGATGCGGGCGTGGATGCCCTTAAGCTTCAAACATATACCGCGGATACGATGACGCTCGATATCGACGAGGGCGACTTCTTTATCGATGACCCGTCCAATCTGTGGCAAGGGGCGTCACTTTATAAGCTTTATCAACTGGCTTATACGCCATGGGAATGGCACGAAGCAATATTCAACCGTTGCCGGGAGCGAGGGATTATCCCATTCAGTACTCCATTCGACGAAACGGCGATTGACTTCCTTGAGACATTGGATGCTCCAGCGTACAAGATCGCTTCGTTCGAGAACACGGATCTTCCTCTGATTCGCAAGGCGGCTAGTACCGGCAAGCCTTTAATTATCTCTACGGGGATGGCGACCATTGCCGAGTTGGACGAGACGGTGCGTGCAGCCAGAGATGCTGGCTGTGAGAATCTAGTGCTGCTCAAATGTACGAGCACATATCCAGCCTCGCCATTGAATTCAAATTTGCACACGATGCCGCATCTTAGCCAATTATTTAATTGTCAAGTCGGAATCTCGGATCATACGATGGGTATCGGAGTCAGCGTGGCCAGTGTGGCGCTTGGAGGAACGGTTATCGAAAAACACTTCACATTATCGAGAGCCGAAGGCGGTGTGGATTCTGCTTTCTCGATGGAGCCGCACGAGATGAAGGCCCTTGTGGAAGAGTCAGAGAGGGCTTGGCAGAGTCTTGGACAAATTCAGTATGGTCCTACTCTAGACGAGAAGCCTTCCATGAAGCATCGTCGTTCTCTATATGTTGTGAAGGATATGAAGGCGGGAGAGATGTTTAGCAGCGATAATGTTCGAGCTATCCGACCAGGTTCCGGCCTTGCGCCTAAATATTATGATTTGGTTTTGGGCCGAATTGCGCAACGGGATATTAAGATGGGGACGGCGTTGGATTGGGATTTAATATAAGTAAGATTAGGGAACTGTAGCTTCCGTTAATGGCGGAGGCTTTTTTGTTTTGGAAATTTCCCTTTTTAAGAGTGCTATAATAGTTTCAATTGTAGTTAGCCGATATAGGGAACATACGGTGAATTGACTTGGAGCTGAAAACTCATGAAAACCCTCATTATCATTCAAGCCCGAATGGGCTCATCCCGACTACCGGGCAAGGTCCTTATGCCGCTCGGGGATACAATGGTGCTCGATTACGTCGTCTCCCGCTGCAGACAAGTTAAGAATATACTAGACGTTATCGTGGCAACCTCGCATCTTGCCCAGGACGATCTGATCCAGCAATGGTGTGCCGAATATGGAGTAATGTGCTATCGAGGGCCGGAGGACGATGTCTTAACTCGTTATGTGGATACAGCCAAACCATATAATCCGGATTATGTCATGCGAGTGACAGGGGATTGTCCGTTCGTCGATTATGAATTGGGAGACTTGTTTGTGGAGGCGATGAGGCAGCAACCTTCAGACGCGATTGTATGGAACGGGGAGCTGCCGAGAGGCTTGGTTGTGGAACTCGTCTCTTACGAGGCCCTATTACGAATGGACAAACTAGGCCGAGAGCCCCGACACCGGGAGCATGTCACTTACTATGCGAAAGAGTACCCGGAGCAGTTCGTGACAACGCCAGTTGAAATTCCCTCAACGCTTCGGTATCCGGATTTGAGGATCACGCTGGACACGGAGGAGGATTATGCTCTCTGTCGTACAGTAGCCGATGCCTTTGATGGCAATAAGCTAGTTTCCTCTGCGGAGATCGTCGAATACTTGAACCGCAACCCCGAAGTTGCCGCGTTAAACTCTCATATCGAACAGAAGCCAGTCATTTAGCATAGCAACTTATATCGAAGGGGATGGAATAATATATGTCGACAGGCGAAACAGCTTTAATGCCCGATTATATGCGAGATTTCAAATGCATCGGTTCCGCTTGCGAGGATACTTGTTGTGCCGGGTGGAGAGTTAGTGTCGACAAAGACACTTTCGAGAAGTATAAAAGGGTCGATCATCCAGAATTAAGCAAAAAATTCGCAACCGAGCTGATCGAAACTCCTCTAGATCAGAGAAAACCGCATGATTATGCCCGCATGAATATCAATTCGACAACGGGCAACTGCGGATTTCTAGATGGCGGCTTATGTTCGATTCAAGCAGCCATTGGCGAAGACTACTTGTCGGGAACTTGCGCCACTTACCCGCGCGTAGTCAACATGGTAAATGGAGTTCAAGAAGTTTCTACCGAGCTCTCTTGTCCGGAAGCGGCCCGAGTCGTTCTGTTAAACCCGAAAGGCATCCAGTTCTCTTATGAGCCGAAGTTAACCTGGCGCAACGTGCAGATCAGTTCCAAGTTCGCTACTCAGAATACGAGCAATCCGTTGGCCAACTCTTTCTGGGAAATCAGGATTGCGGCCATCCGGCTTCTTCAGGACCGTCGTTTTAGCCTGGAGCACCGATTCATGAGATTGGCGGTTTTGGCGGACCAAGTCGAAGATTACTTGACCCAGAATAAGGCGTCGAACGCTGCCGGCTATATCGCTAATGTCATGGCCAGTCTGGAGCGGGGAAGCGAATTGGATCTGGAAGCCTCTTTCCCTGCGGATCCACAGTTTCAGTTAAAGCTCACTAACCGGATTCTGCTGAATATCCTCGAGAAGAAGCTGTGGCATAATCGTCGGTATGGTGATTGCCTTAATGATTACATCGCAGGCATGCAAGAAGTCAATGGCGCGGATATGGCTCAATTTACCGAGTACTTCGGTAAGGTAGAGAAGCAGTATTATCGGCCGTTTATCGAAGAGTATGAGTACTTGTTCGAAAATTATCTCGTGAATTATATTTATTCGACGGCTTTTCCGTTAACCAATAACCGAGGTTTCTTCGAGAATACGAGCTACCTTGGGATCATTTATTCGCTGCTTCGCACGCAGTTAATCGGAATGGCCGCCCATCATGGCGGAATCAACGCCGAACTGGCCGTGAAGCTGGTTCAATCCTTCACCAAGAATTTTGAACATATTCACGGCTTCCGTAAGATGGTTCTCGATATTTGCGAAGAGGAACAGGTAAATGCATTGGGGCCGCTGTCCCTCGTTGTTATGGTGCATTCCAAATGAGTAAAGCCTACTTCCGGATAGACGCTTCTACCGCAATCGGCACGGGGCACGTGATAAGATGCCTCACCTTGGCGGACAGCTTGCGTCGTTATAACATGGAGTCCATCTTCATCTGCAGGAGGCTTCCCGGACACCTTGGCGAATATATTCGAGATAAGGGTTATTCTGTCGAATGGATCGAGTCGAAAAATGGCGAATTTAGATCGGAAGTTGACGCTGCAGCCACGAAGACGATTTTGGCAAAATCAATTGAATCGCCCGACTGGCTTATAATCGACCATTATGGAATCGATAAAGAGTGGGAAGCAGCTGTAGGTCCTTACGCCAAGCACATGCTCGTTATCGACGATCTGGCCAACCGCCCTCATGACTGCGATATTCTCCTCGACCAGAACGCTTATGAGCAAATGGAAACACGCTATAATAAACTTGTTCCGCCACATTGCTTGCAGTTGCTCGGTCCCCGATTTTTGCTGCTTCGCCCTTCCTTCTACGAGGCGAGGAGGACGCTGAGAGCTCGTATCGGCATGTTGGAGAGAATGCTTGTCTTCTTTGGAGGCAGCGATCCGACTAATGAGACGGCGAAGGCCCTGCAAGCGCTAAAGCATTTGCCTAGCGACGACCTTTCTTTCCATACGGACGTGGTTATCGGTTCATCCAATCCCTTTCACCATGAGATCGCAGCGATGTGCGAACCTCTACCACATGTCACGCTGCATGTCCAGGCGGAGAACATGGCGGAACTGATCGCGAATGCGGATTTCGCGTTGGGGGCGGGAGGCGTCGGCATGTGGGAGCGCTGCTACCTAGGACTTCCATCGGCCGTAACGGTCGTTGCGGACAATCAAGCAGAGAGCGTTCGATATGCGGCTCGTATGGGTGCCATTGAATATCTGGGCGAGAGCGGCGATACCAATGAAGCAACCTATTCTGAAGCAATTAAGCGAGCCATGAAATCGCCTCAAGCACTATTGAAAATGACACGGAAGGCGTTCGAGTTAACCGCCAGCGATGCAGAGCGCACGGAGAGTCCCGTATTGGCGGCAATGTTAGCATTGGACAACAAATAAGCAAGGAGAGAACACCATGAACATCCTACTAACCGGAGGTGCCGGCTTTATCGGCCGCTGGGTGGCGAAGCAGCTGTTGAACGACGGTCATTCTGTCTGGATTTTGGACGACCTGTCCAATGGCCGAGAAGCGAACATCGAGGAGTTCGGCAGCCACCCGGGACTCCGAGCATTTATCCGAGGTTCGATCCTGGACGAATCTCTGCTAACCAACCTCTTCGCCGAGCACCGATTCGACATCTGCTACCACCTAGGTGCCTCGATCAACGTACAGGATTCCATCGACGATCCTCGAACGACTTTTAACAACGATACGGTCGGCACCTTCTACATCATGGAGCAATGCCGTAAGCACAACGTGAAGGTCGTGTTCATGAGCACCTGCATGGTGTACGATCGCTGCACGGAGGAGACGGGCATCGCGGAGCATCATCCGATCAAGCCGGCATCCCCTTACGCGGGCAGCAAGATTGCGGCGGAGAATATGGTTCTCTCCTATTATTATGCCTACGGCTTGCCGGCTGTCGTTATCCGGCCTTTCAATACATATGGACCCTATCAGAAGACGGGGGGCGAAGGCGGCGTTGTCGCCATTTTCCTCAAAAATAAAGTTGCAGGACTAGACATCAAAATCTACGGGGACGGCACCCAGACCCGAGACCTGCTTTATGTCGAAGACTGCGCGAACTTTGTCGTACAGGCGGGATATTCGAACGAGGTGAACGGCCACATCGTAAATGCCGGACTCGGTCGCGATATTTCGATCAACGAGCTGGCGGAGATGATCATGCAGGACCCGGCCCGGATCGCGCATGTCGAGCATATTCACCCTCAAAGCGAAATCGCGAAGCTTCTGTGCGACTCCTCTAAAGCAAAGAGGCTGCTCGGATGGACGCCGCAAGTGACGCTGGAGGAAGGCATCCGGCGCACCGAGGACTGGATTCGCACGACTAACTTGATTTGAGGTGCAGGGCATGACGACAACGAAGAGGGAAACGCTTCTCCCTTACGGCAAGCAGCTCATCGACGAAGATGATATTCAAGCGGTCGTAGATGTTCTTCGCGGGGACTTTATTACCCAAGGACCTGCCATCGAGCGATTCGAACGGAAAATAGCGGAATATGTCGGGGCGAAATACGCGGTAGCATTCTGTAACGGCACGGCTGCCCTGCATGGCGCTTGTCACGCAGCAGGTATCGGCCCTGGCGACGAGGTCATCACGACTCCGGTTACCTTTCTGGCGAGCAGCAACTGCGTGCTTTACCAGGGAGGGACTCCGGTATTCGCGGATATCGATCCGGTCACCTACAATTTGGATCCGATCAGCGCGGAGAAGGCGATTACTCCTCGTACCAAAGCGATCATCGCCGTCGACCTAACGGGACAACCGGCCGAGATGGATAGGCTATCCATGCTGACACATGACCGTGGTCTCATCCTGATCGAAGATGCGGCCCACTCTCTCGGAGCGTCATACGCAGGCAAGAAAGTCGGCACATGGGCGGATATGACGATGTTCAGCTTCCACCCCGTGAAGCACGTGACGACGGGCGAAGGCGGCGTCATCGTCACGGATAGCGAGGAATACCGCGATCGGCTGCTTACGTTCCGTTCTCATGGAACGACTAAGGATCCGAAGAGACTAACGCGCAACGACGGCCCATGGTATTACGAGATGCAAGAGCTTGGATACAACTACCGGATGACCGATCTGCAGGCGGCATTAGGCGCTTCCCAGATGGACAAGCTGGATCGCTTCGTCGAGCGGAGGCGGGAGATCGCTCGGATGTACGACGAGGCTTTCCGGAGCATTCCAGGCCTAATCGTCCCCAAGCAGCATCCGGCAGCCGAATCCAGCTGGCATCTGTACGTTCTTCGTTGGGATGAGACTATCTTCGCAGGCGGGCGCGACCGGGCTTTCGCGGAGCTTAGAGACCGGAACTTGGGAGTTCAAGTGCATTACATACCCATATATCGCCAACCCTATTACAGCGACAAAGGTTACTCGGCAGAAGCATTTCCTCATTCCGAGGAGTACTATCGTACCGCGTTATCCCTACCCCTTTTCCCGGCGATGTCGAATGATGATGTCGAATATGTGATCGCTTCCGTAAGGGAGACTGCAGACCTATTGGGGACATTCTACAATTAAAGAAATTAGATGTTACCGCTTACATTTACCCCATTGACACCAATAAATCCCTAATGGTATATTCGGGGTGTGGGCCAGGCCAAATCGCCTATGTCAATTGAAAATGAAGGGAATGTTCAGCACATGCAAGGTAAAGTTAAATGGTTCAATGCAGAGAAGGGTTATGGATTCATCGAGACAGAGCAAGGCGGCGACGTGTTCGTACACTTCTCCGCAATCCAAATGGACGGATACAAGTCCCTTGAAGAGGGCCAATCCGTCGAGTTTGACATTGTGCAAGGCGCAAGAGGCCCGCAAGCAGCAAACGTCGTTAAAGCGTAATCATTGGCGCGTCTGCGTCACCTTAGCATAAAGGGATAGAGAAAGAACCGGTTACCGTAACGATTTGCCGGCCACCCAGCCCCGGAGAGATCCGGGGTTTCTTGTTGCGTTCGAAGAGGGGACGATCCGCTCCCGCTACGTCTCTTACCACGAAACTATGAAACCGCTTACTATTAGTTTTACACTTTCCGAGCCAAGTTTTCAAATAATTCAAAATTATTATCGGAATGTAATGATTCGGCCCCTCCTGATGTGGTATGATGAAGGCACGCAAAGGAGGAATGCCTATGAAATACAACATTCGTGGTCAGCGCATGGAAGTCACTCTCGCTCTTCGGGAATACGTCGAGAAGAAGCTGAGCCGGTTGGAACGGTATTTGGAAGCACCTCCCTTATCCGACGCGCAGGTAACGCTAAGCGCCACCAAGGGCTTGCATGCCGTCGAGGTCACGATTCCTTTGACAAGCGTTCTGCTTAGGGCCGAAGTGAAGAGCGAGGACATGTATGCCTCGATCGATCTGGTGACCGACAAGCTGGAACGGCAGATTCGCAAGCACAAGACGAAGGTCAACCGCAAGTTTCGCCAAGACGGATCGTCCAGAGCTCTGTTCAAGGAGGAATATGGAACCGGTTCAAGGGGCGCGGCGGCGCTCGCGACATTCGAAGAGGAAGACGAGTACGAACTGGTCCGCACGAAGCGGTTTAACCTGAAGCCCATGGACGTCGAGGAAGCGATCCTCCAGATGAACATGGTTGGACATAACTTCTATGTGTTCGCGAATTCCGACACCAGAGAGGTGAACGTGGTTTACCGCAGAAGCGACGGAAGATACGGACTGATCGAGTCCGCTGAATAAATAGAACGTTCAACAGGCCTGTGACCCGCCGGCTCCGATGGAGCCGCGAGGACGCAGGCTTTCCTATTTCCCAAGACGCGCACTCCTCGGATTGCCTATATTCGGCATCCGGCCTCCCTTCCTTGCCCGCCCCCTATATAACTGTTAAAATAAGTAGATACGGCTTTACCCGCACAGAGGGAAGGGGTAGACTATGCTCGGAATAGTGAAAAAAATGTTTGGAGATCCCAACGAACGTGAAGTCAAGCGGCTCATGAAGACCGTCGAACAGATCAATGGATTGGAATCTTCTTTTACGGGATTAAGCGATGAGCAGCTTCGCGCCAAGACGGACGAATTCAGAGGCCGTTTGGCTAAGGGCGAGGAGCTCGACGACCTGCTGCCGGAGGCGTTCGCGGTCGTTCGCGAGGCTTCCAAGCGCGTGCTCAAGATGCGTCATTTCGACGTGCAGTTGCTGGGCGGCATGGTACTTCATTCCGGCAAGATCGCCGAGATGAAGACAGGCGAAGGGAAGACGCTCGTCGGCACGCTCCCGGTATATTTGAACGCACTTGCAGGCAAAGGCGTGCACGTCGTCACCGTCAACGATTATTTGGCGCAGCGCGACAGCCAGCTGATGGGGCAATTGTACGAGTTCCTGGGCATGACCGTCGGCTGCAACCTTCACGGCCTCAGCCATGAAGAGAAGCAGGCTGCTTATGCTTGCGATATTACCTATGGCACGAACAACGAATACGGCTTCGACTACCTGCGCGACAACATGGTGCTCTATAAGGAGCAGATGGTGCAGCGTCCTCTTCAATTCGCGATCATCGACGAAGTGGATTCCATCCTCATCGACGAAGCGCGGACGCCTCTTATTATCTCCGGACAGGCTCAGAAGTCCACGCAGCTGTACTATGCGGCGGACCGCTTCGTGGCGCGTCTGGAGGAGACGGAAGACTTCACGATCGACGTGAAAATGCGCAGCATCTCGCTGACGGACCAAGGGGTCAGCAAGGCGGAGAGCGCGTTTAATATCGATAACCTGTTCGGCCATGAGAACGTGACGCTGAACCACCATATCAGCCAAGCGCTGCGTGCTCGCTTTATTATGAAGCGGGACGTCGACTACGTCGTTCAAGAAGACGAAGTCGTCATCGTCGACGAGTTCACGGGCCGTCTGATGGCCGGCCGCCGCTATAGCGACGGGCTGCATCAAGCGATCGAAGCGAAGGAAGGGCTCCAGGTTCAGAACGAGAGCATGACCTTGGCAACGATCACGTTCCAGAACTACTTCCGGATGTACCGCAAGCTGGCCGGCATGACCGGTACGGCGAAGACGGAGGAAGAAGAGTTCAAGCGGATTTACGGCCTCGAGGTCGTGCAGGTGCCGACGAACCGCCCGAACATTCGGACGGACTCCCCGGACGTCGTCTACAAGTCGGAGAACGGCAAGTTCAAGGCGGTCGTCGACGAGATCGTCGAGCGCCACAAGACCGGCCAGCCGGTTCTCGTCGGCACGGTGTCCATCGAGAATTCGGAGCGCGTCTCGGAGATGCTGAAGAAGAAAGGTATCAAGCACCAGGTGCTGAACGCCAAGTATCACGCCGAGGAAGCCGCCATTATCTCGAGCGCGGGACAGCACGGAACCGTGACGATCGCCACCAACATGGCGGGCCGCGGTACGGACATTATTCTCGGCGAGGGCGTGGCGGAGCTCGGAGGCCTGCACATCATCGGCACCGAGCGCCATGAGAGCCGCCGGATCGACAACCAGCTGCGCGGACGCGCGGGCCGTCAAGGCGACCCGGGCTCGTCCCAGTTCTATCTGTCGATGGAAGACGAATTGATGCGCCGGTTCGGCGCCGACAATATTATGGGCATGATGGAGCGCCTCGGCTTCGACGAGAGCTCCCCGATCGAGAGCAAGCTGATCACCCGCGCGATCGAGTCCGCCCAGAAGCGGGTAGAAGGCAGCAACTTCGATGCCCGCCGCGTCGTCCTGCAGTACGACGACGTCATCAATCTGCAGCGGGAGAAGATCTACGGGGATCGCCGCCAAATTCTCCATTCGGAGAATATCCGCGAGATCGTGACCGGCATGATCCGCTCCGTCGTGGAACGCACGGTAGAGAACCACTGCCCGGGCGAAGAGGTTCCGGAGGATTGGGATCTCGAAGGATTGATCGCCTACGCTCATAAGAACTTCCTGCCTGACGATAGCATCACGAAGGATGACATCTGGGGCAAGGAGAAGGATGAGCTCGTCGAGTGGCTCTTCGATCGCGTCAACAAGTACTACGACGAGAGAGAAGCGAACATCGGCACCGAGACGATGCGCGAATTCGAGAAGGTCGTCGTGCTTCGCGCCGTCGACAGCAAGTGGATGGACCACATCGACGCGATGGATCACCTGCGCCAAGGCATCCACCTTCGCGCGTACGGCGGCAACGATCCGCTGCGCGAGTACCAATTCGAAGGCCACAACATGTTCCTCTCCATGATCGAGCGGATCGAAGAAGAGATCACGCTGTACATCATGAAGGCGCAAGTCGAGAGCAACGTGAAGCGCGAAGCGGTGGCGGAAGGCCAAGCCGTCGACACGAAGGCGGAAGCAGGTCCGAAGCGCCCGGCCAAGAAGGTCGAGAATATCGGCCGGAACGACCCTTGCCCTTGCGGCAGCGGCAAGAAATACAAATTGTGTCACGGACGCATAAGCTAGAGGGAAGGTTGGAAACGGCGCTTCGCTGCTCGGATCGCAGCGGCGTAGGCGCCGTTTCGCCGCGTCCGTCCCCCAAAATAACCTCAAGAGGTGGTTCAACATGGCAATCGCCGATACTTCGGTAAAGCAAGATCTTCGCGAGACCGCGAAGCGACTCCAGCAACTTAGGGGGTCTCTTTGACTTAGATCTCAAGCTGGAGATGATCGCGAACTTCGAAGTGAAGATGTCCGCGCCCGACTTCTGGGACGATAACGAGAAGGCGCAAGGCGTCATCTCCGAGATGAACGCGGTCAAGGGAGTCGTCGAACAATTCGGCGCCCTGAACAGTGAGCTCGAGGATCTCGAAGCGATGCAGGAGATCTTGGAAGAGGAGACCGACGAGGAGCTGGAAGCGGATTGGGCGTCGAACGTGAAGGCCCTGACGGGCAAAGTCGACGCGTTCGAGCTTCAACTGCTCCTTAACCAGCCTTACGATAAGTCTCACGCGATTCTGGAGCTTCATCCGGGAGCCGGCGGCACCGAGTCGCAGGACTGGGCGTCCATGCTGTACCGCATGTACACCCGCTGGGCGGAGAAGCGCGGCTTCAAGGTCGAGTTGCTCGACTATCTGCCGGGCGACGAAGCCGGAATCAAGAGCGTCACGATCATGATTCGTGGATATAACGCGTACGGCTATCTGAAGGCGGAGAAGGGCGTTCATCGCCTCGTTCGGATCTCCCCGTTCGATGCTTCCGGACGCCGTCATACGTCCTTCGTCTCCTGCGACGTCGTGCCGGAGATTCCGGACGACGTTCAGATCGAGATCCGCATGGAGGATGTACGGGTCGACACCTACCGGGCCAGCGGCGCGGGCGGTCAGCACATCAACAAGACGGATTCCGCGATCCGGATGACGCATATCCCGACGGGAATAGTCGTAGCCTGCCAGACGCAGCGTTCGCAGATCCAGAACCGCGAGCAAGCGTTGAAGATGCTTCAGTCCAAGCTCTATGAGCTGAAGATTCAGGAGCAGCAACAGGAGCTGGCGGCCATCCGCGGCGAGCAGAAGGATATCGCCTGGGGCAGCCAGATCCGCTCTTACGTGTTCCATCCGTACAGCATGGTGAAGGATCACCGCACGGGCGTCGAGACGGGCAACGTGCAGGCGGTCATGGACGGAGACCTCGATCCGTTTATCGACGGCTACCTGCGCAGCCAGATCCAGCAGCCGGAAGCGAGCGAATAAATAACTTTTGCAAAACAAAGAAGGCCTCTCCGTACGGGAGACGCCTTCTTTTTGCATTCTCTTACGATCCCGCATCAATCAAGCCGTCTGAGCCGACGGCCGGACGACGAGCTCGTTCAAATTAGTCCTTCGCGTCATCCTTCTCTTCCCGGTATAACACCATGCCCGCATGGTACAGGACTCCATCCCTAAAATCGCCGTCCGCCGTAAACCCGGTGTCGTCCACGTATTCGATGTGATCGCCTTCGATGGCATAACGGCCTTGATAGGCGCTTTTGCGATTGCCTCTGGCTTCGTCGTATCGCCCGCCGGGCAGCAGCTCGTGCCGAATATAACCGTCTTTCGTCACCCACATGCCGACATAAGAGGAGGGTGCTGCATGATTTTCTTTCATATTGATCTCTCCTTTCTATGTTTCTCATTATGCGGTCTCCTCGAAATGGGGCGGTAGCCGGAAGCTGCAGCATTCTTGCCTAATCCTCCAAAACATCCTAAAGTAAAAGCATCTGCGAAAAGGACGGCGATCGAAGCGATGGAACCATCCTCGAAATCGAAGGATTCGCTCAGCCTATCCGCATCGAAGAGCTTGCCGAAGAAGCTCGCATGAGCTCCTCGTCTTTGTATACCTACTTTAAAGAAGTGACGGCGATGAGCCCGATCCAATATCAGAAGAGGCTGAGGCTGCAGGAAGCGCGGCGCCTTCTCCTGGCGGGAGCTTCCGAAGCGGCCGCTGTCGCTTTCCAGGTCGGCTACGAGAGTCCGTCCCATTTCAGCCGAGAATATTCGCGCCTATTCGGTAAACCGCCGATTCGGGATATCCGCGGATGGCGAGAAGCGCTGCGGGAAGTAGAGTCGGCCGAATAGGTCCGCATAACGTCACGGTTCATCCACATTTAAAGACTCCAAAAACCATTGTATAATTACACTTCCGGTTGTATAATAATACAGAATTATCGTTCGGAACCAAAACGTTCGGCATTGTGCGGGAATCGGCGAATGAACTTCCCTTCCCAGTCGGAATTCGTTACAATGAGAAAGGTTTGTCTATAGAAGGAAATTGTGGCATCCTGCGGATCGTGCTCGGCGGATTAGCCGTTTTTTAAATATCGGAACCTCTTAACTGGCTTAAAATGGGAGAGATAGCATATGACACACGGAACTCAAGTACGCGCGGCGATCGTCGGCTCCACCGGGTATGGCGGCGTGGAGCTTATTCGCCTTTTGGCCGCTCATCCGTACGTGACGGTCACCTCGGTCGTCTCCTCGTCCAACGCGGGGACTCTTTATTCGGAAGGTTTTCCTCACTTGTACGAGATCGTCACGGACACGCTGGACGAAGTCGATCCGCAGCTGCTGAAGAGTAAAGCGGACGTCGTATTCCTCGCGACCCCTCATGGCGTGAGCACGAAGCTGGTGCCGTCTATGCTGGAAGCGGGCCTGAAGGTGATCGACCTATCCGGAGACTTCCGGCTCAAGGAAGCCGACGTTTACTCGCAGTGGTATAAGAAGGACGCGCCGGAGCAGGGCTACCTGGACCGCGCCGTGTTCGGCATGAGCGAGCTGTTCGCGGACGAAGTGAAGGGCGCCGACTTCGTCTCCAACCCGGGCTGCTTCCCGACGGCGACGACGCTGGGCCTGTACCCTGCCGTTAAGGCGGGCTGGATCGATCCGGACACGATCATTATCGACTCCAAGACGGGCGTATCCGGCGGCGGACGCGGCCTCAGCATGGCGAACCACTACTCCGAAGTGAACGAGAACTTCAAGGCGTACAAGGTGGGCGTCCATCAGCATACGCCGGAGATCGAGATGGTTCTGTCGCGCGCGGCCGGAAGGCCGGTCACGACGACCTTCACGACCCATCTGGTTCCGATGACTCGCGGGATTATGAGCACGATGTATGCGACACTGACGGATAAAAGCCGTACGAGCGCCGACTTTAACGAGCTGTACCGGCAGTTTTACGAAGGCCGCCGCTTCGTGCGCGTGCGCCCGACGGGGACGTATCCGGCGACGAAGGAAGTGTATGGCTCGAACTACTGCGACATCGGCATGAACGTGGATGCGAGAACGGGGAGAATCACGATCATCTCCGTCATCGACAACCTCGTGAAGGGCGCGGCCGGCCAAGCGATCCAGAACCTGAACCTGATGATGGGCTGGGACGAGACGCTGGGCCTGCTGTTTACGCCGGTTTATCCATAATAGACCCATAACGGAGGAACGAGAGTGACCATGGGGAAGACATACGCTATCATCGAGGGCGGCATCACGACGCCTAAGGGCTTCAAGGCGGGCGGACTGCATTGCGGCCTGAAAAAAACGGACAGACACGATCTGGGAGTCATTGTTTGCGAAGTCCCCGCCGCGGCGGCGGCCGTATATACGACGAATTTGTTCCAGGCGGCACCGCTTCAGGTGACGCGGGAGAGCCTGGCGGAGGAAGGCAAGCTGCGCGCGATGCTGGTCAACAGCGGCAACGCCAACGCCTGCACGGGCAAGCAAGGCGAAGACGACGCCCGGACGATGCGATCCGAGATGGCCGAAGCTCTCGGCATTCCGAAGCACCAAGTCGCGGTGGCGTCCACGGGCGTTATCGGCGAATTGTTGAAAATGGATCGGGTGTCCTCCGGCATCGCGAAGCTCCCGGAGAAGCTTCAGGCGAACGAGCAAGGGTCGGACGATTTCTGCCAAGCAATCCTGACGACCGACCTCGTGAAGAAGACCTCCTGCGTCCGCGTAACCGTAGACGGGCAGGAAGTGACGATCGCCGGCGCGGCCAAAGGCTCGGGCATGATTCATCCGAACATGGCGACGATGCTCGGCTTCGTAACGACGGATGCTTCGATATCTTCTGAACTTCTGCAAGAGCTGCTTCGCGAAGCGACCAACGTGACGTTCAACATGATCACCGTTGACGGGGACACGAGCACGAACGACATGCTCGTGGCGATGGCCAGCGGCCTGGCCGGCAACAAGGAGCTGACCCGCGAGCATCCGGATTTCGCGGCGTTCGCGGACGGCCTCCGCTACGTGTGCGAGGTTCTGGCGAAGGCGATCGCCCGCGACGGCGAAGGCGCGACCAAGCTGATCGAGACGACGGTAACCGGCGCGCGGTCCGACGAGGACGCGCAAGCGATCGCTAAGACGATCATCGGGTCCAGCCTCGTGAAGTCCGCCGCTTTCGGCGCCGACGCGAACTGGGGCCGGATCATCGCGGCGGTCGGCCGCGCGGGGCGTCCGGTCGACGTGAACGCGGTCGATATCCGGCTCGGCGATATCTCCGTGCTGGAGCAGTCGAGGCCGGTGGCGTTCGACGAGGATGAGGCGCTCGCTTACCTTAAAGGCGATACGGTTGCCATTCGCGTCGACCTGAACTACGGAAGCGGGCAAGCGGTCGCTTGGGGCTGCGATCTGACGTACGACTACGTCCGGATCAACGCCGCTTACCGGACGTAAGGGGGCGCGGTCAGTGAAGAGATTCGTCATGAAGTGCGGGGGCAGCACGCTGGCTGCCCTTCCGGACGCTTTTTTCCAAGATATAAGGGAACTGCAGGAGAGCGGAGTGGAGACGGTTATCGTCCATGGGGGCGGGCCGGCCATCAACGAGACGCTCGGCAAGCTTAACATCGAGAGCAAGTTCCTGAACGGGCTGCGCGTGACCGACGAAGCGACCCTCGAGGTCGTCGAGATGGTGCTCGCGGGGCGCATCAACAAGGAGATCGTTCGCAAGCTGCAGCAGAACGGGGCGAAGGCGCTGGGCCTGTCGGGCACGGACGGCCGCCTGATCGAGGCGCAGCCGGTCGAGAACGCCGGCGAGCTGGGCTTTGTCGGGGACACCGTAGGCGTCAACTCGGAGCTGATCGAGGGCATCCTGAAGCTGGGCTATCTTCCGGTTATCGCTCCGATCGGCATCGACAAGCAAGGCCAGCGCTACAACATCAACGCCGACACGGCGGCGGGAGCGGTCGCTTCCGGGCTGGGCGTCGAGCGAATGATCGTCGTCACCGACGTTCCCGGCATCATGAGGACGGTAGACGGGGAGAAAAAGGTGCTGCCGCAAGTAACGTTCGCGGACATCGAGGAGATGATCGCGAGCGGCGAGATCTACGGCGGGATGATTCCGAAAGTGCGAGCGGCCATGAGCTGCCTGCACGGCGACGTGAAGGAAGTCCTGATCGTGGACGGAGCGACGCCGAAGGTTCTGAGCCGCGCGGTTCGCGAAGGCGGAATCGGAACTCGTATTTTGCGAGGTTAATCTTTTATCACATTACAGGGTTGGAAAGGAGAGATTGAGATGAGCAGTTTGTTTCCGACATTCGCGCGCTATCCGATTACCATAGTGAAGGGGAAAGGAAGCCGTCTGTGGGACGACCAGGGCAAGGAGTATCTCGACTTCATGACCGGCATCGCGGTGACGAGTCTCGGGCACGTGCCGGAACGGGTGAAGAACGCTCTCGTGAATCAGTTGGATCAGCTGTGGCACGTATCCAACCTGTTCTACAACCCGAATCAAGAGAAAGCGGCCAAGCTGCTGACCGACAACAGCTGCGCCGACGCCGTGTTCTTCTGCAACAGCGGCGCCGAAGCGAACGAGGCGGCGATCAAGATCGCCCGCCGTTACCATCAGAAGGTGCTCGGCAACGAGCGTTACGAGATCGTTACGTTCACGCAATCGTTCCACGGGCGCACGCTGGCTACTTTGACGGCAACGGGCCAAGATAAGGTAAAGGAAGGCTTCCTGCCTCTTCCGGTCGGCTTCGTTCACGTTCCGCTTAACGATATCGAAGCACTTAAGGCAGCGATCACGGACAAGACGGCCGCGATCATGCTGGAGCTCATCCAGGCCGAAGGCGGCGTGCTCGAAGCGGATCCGCAATTCGTGCGCGAGGTTCGCGAGCTGTGCGACCGCGAAGGCATCCTGCTCATTCTCGACGAGATTCAGACGGGAATGGGACGGACCGGCAAGCTGTTCGCCTACGAGCACTACGGCATCGAACCGGATATTTTCACCTTGGCCAAGGGCATCGGAAGCGGCTTCCCGGTCGGCGCCATGCTGGCGAAGGCTCCGCTCATTCCGGCGTTCACGGCAGGCTCGCACGGCTCGACGTTCAGCGGCACGCCGATCGCCACGGCGGCGATCATCGCCACGATCGAGACGATGCTGATCGAGCAAGCGCCCGAGCGCGCCGCGGCATCCGGCGAGCTTCTGATCTCCAAGCTGCGCGCAGCCCTGAACGACCTGCCTAACGTCGTGGAAGTGCGCGGCCGCGGCTTGCTCGTCGGAATCGAGTGCGCGGGACCGGTCGCGGACATCGTCGCCGCCCTGCAGCAGCGCGGCCTGCTCGTCATCACGGCCGGACCGAACGTCCTGCGCCTGCTTCCGAACCTGCTCATTGCCGAAGAAGAGATCGACGAAGCGGTCGGCATCCTGGCTTCGGTCCTGTCCGAACAGCTGGCGGCTGCCACAAACTAAATTAAAACGCCTTAGTCGTCCCCTGGACGCCGGCCAAAAAATAGAGAAGCAAAGGAGGAATCGCCATGCATCCGACCCTCAACGTGGAGGAGCTTGCTAATGGCCTGAAGGGCCGCGATTTTCTCGGATTGGTTGATTACAAGCCGGAGGAGATTCGTTACCTGATCGACCTGGCTATCGATTTGAAGCGCAAGCAGAAGAACGGCGAGATCTATCAGCCTCTGAAGGGCAAAACTCTGGGGATGATTTTCGAGAAGTCGTCGACCCGCACCCGGGTGTCCTTCGAAGTGGGCATGTACCAATTGGGCGGCCACGCCCTGTTCCTTAGCAAGAACGACATTCAAATGGGCCGCGGCGAGACGATTCGCGATACGGCGATGGTCATGTCCCGTTACCTGGACGGCATGATCATCCGCACGTTCGGTCACCGCAACGTCGTCGAGCTGGCTCGCTCCGCGACCGTGCCGGTCATCAACGCGCTGTCCGACCAATCGCATCCGTGCCAAGCCCTCGCCGATTACCAAACGGTGTTCGAGAAGAAGGGCAAGCTGGAAGGCTTGAAGATCGCTTATATCGGCGACGGCAACAACATGCTGCATTCCCTCATGATCGGCGCCAGCAAGCTGGGCATGCACTTCGCGAGCGCGTCTCCGGAAGGCTACGACCCGGACGCCGAGCAGGTTCGCCTGGCGCGCGAATTCGCCAACGAGACGGGAGCGAAGGTCGACATCCTGCGCGACCCGCGCGAAGCGGTCGAGAACGCGGACGTCATCTACACGGACGTCTGGGCGAGCATGGGCTTCGAAGAAGAGCAGAAGGAGCGCGAACGCGCCTTCAAAGACTATCAAGTCAACGAGGAGCTCGTGAAGGGCGCCCATTCCGATTACCTGTTCATGCACTGCCTGCCGGCGCACCGCGGCGAAGAAGTGAGCGAGGGCGTCATCGACGGCCGCAACTCGGTAATCTTCGATGAGGCGGAGAACCGCCTGCACGCGCAGAAAGCGATCATGACCGCGATCATGTAAATTTTGTACGATCGATAGACCAGATAACGAAGGAGCGTTTACCCACCCATGGCTAAAGAAAAAATCGTGCTCGCCTACTCCGGCGGCCTGGACACTTCCGTCATCCTGACTTGGCTTAAAGAAACCTACGACGCGGAGATCATCACCTTTACCGCGGACATCGGCCAGAAGGAGGAGCTGGACGGCCTCGAAGAGAAGGCGATCAAGACCGGCGCTTCCAAGGTGTACATCGACGACCTGCGCGACGAATTCGCGAAGGACTTCATCTATCCGATGTTCCAAGCGGGCGCCCTGTACGAAGGCCAATACCTGCTCGGCACCTCGATCGCCCGTCCGCTGATCGCCAAGCGCATGGTCGAGATCGCCCGCGCGGAAGGCGCGACGGCGATCGCCCACGGCGCTACCGGCAAGGGCAACGACCAAGTCCGCTTCGAGCTGACGGCCGCCGCCCTGGCTCCCGACATTAAAGTGATCGCTCCTTGGCGCGATGAAGCGTTCCGCAACGCGTTTCCGGGACGCGCCGAGATGATCGCTTACGCCGAGAAGCACGGCATCAACGTTCAAGCCTCCGCGGCGAAGCCTTATTCGATGGACCGCAACCTGCTGCACATCAGCTTCGAGAGCGGCATGCTCGAGGATCCTTGGTTCGACTCCAGCGCGGACGACGTGCAGGACATGTACGTGCTGAGCGTCTCCCCGGAGAAAGCTCCGGACCAAGCGGAATACGTGGAACTGGACTTCGAAGGCGGCAATTGCGTGACCGTGAACGGGGAGAAGCTGAGCCCGCTGGCCGTCATGGAGAAGCTGAACGAGCTGGGCGGCAAGCACGGCATCGGACGCGTGGATATGGTGGAGAACCGCTTCGTCGGCATGAAGAGCCGCGGCGTATACGAGACGCCGGGCGGCACGATCCTGTTCACCGCCCATCGCAAAATGGAGTCGCTGACGATGGACCGCGACGTCATGCACCTGCGCGACTCGCTTATCTCCAAGTACGCTTCGCTCGTGTACAACGGCTTCTGGTTCGCTCCGGAGCGTCTGGCGATCCAAGCGCTCGTGAACGAGAGCCAGAAGAACGTGACGGGCACCGTTCGTTTGAAGCTGTACAAGGGCAACGTCATGGCCGCCGGCCTCAAGAGCCCGGTCAGCCTGTACAACCCTCACATCGCGACGATGGAAGCCGACCCGACCCAGGCCTACGACCAAGGCGACGCGACCGGCTTCATTCGCCTGAACGCGCTGCGCCTGAAGGTATCCTCCGGAGTGAACGGCGCTTCCGGCCTGAACGGGTAATCGAAGGGAGCTATTACGAACATGAGCAAGCTGTGGGGCGGACGGTTCACGAAGAAAACCGACCAGCTGGTCGAAGAATATACCGCATCGATTACGTTCGATAAGGAATTGGCCGAGGAGGACATCCAAGGCAGCCTGGCTCACGTCACGATGCTGGGCAAGTGCGGAATCCTTCCGGCCGAGGACGTGGAGACGATTAAGCTCGGGCTGATGAAGGTGCGCAACCGGATCCAGCGCGGAGAGATCGAATTCGAGATTTCGGACGAAGACATTCACATGAACATCGAGAAAGCGCTGATCGACGAGATCGGACCGGTCGGAGGCAAGCTGCACACCGGCCGCAGCCGGAACGACCAGGTCGCCACCGACATGCATCTGTACCTGCGCAAGCGCGTGGTCGAGTTCGTCGGGATGCTGTCCAAGCTCCAGGCGGCGCTGATCGGGCAAGCCAAAGCGAACCTCGACACGATCGTACCGGGCTATACCCATCTGCAGCGTGCGCAGCCGATCCTGTTCGCCCATCACCTGATGGCGTACGTCTCCATGTTCGGCCGCGATATCGAGCGCCTGCAAGACAGCTACAAGCGGATCGACGCCCTTCCTCTGGGAGCGGGAGCGCTCGCCGGCACGACGTTCGCGATCGATCGCCAGTACACGGCGAAGCTGCTGAACTTCGGCCGCGTCTACGAGAACAGCCTCGACGCCGTGAGCGACCGCGACTTCATCGTCGAGTTCCTCGCCGGAGCCTCGCTGATCATGACCCATCTCTCCCGCCTGAGCGAGGAGCTGATCCTGTGGTCGAGCACCGAGTTCCAATTCGTCGAGCTGGACGACGCTTTCTGTACCGGTTCGAGCATCATGCCGCAGAAAAAGAACCCGGACGTTCCGGAGCTTGTCCGCGGCAAAACGGGCCGGGTATACGGCAATCTCGTCGGTCTGCTGACCGTGCTGAAGTCCCTGCCTCTTGCTTACAACAAGGACATGCAAGAGGACAAGGAAGGCATGTTCGACACGGTGAAGACGCTGCAGGGAGCTCTGCAGCTGTTCGCTCCGATGATCGAGACGATGAAGGTCCGCAAGGACAAAATGCGCCGCGCGGTCGACCAAGACTTCTCGAACGCGACCGACATCGCCGACTTCCTTGTGAACAAGGGACTTCCGTTCCGCCAAGCGCATGAAGTCATCGGCAAAACGGTTCTGTACTGCATCCAGCAGAACAAGTTCCTGCTCGACCTGACGTTGGAGGAATTCAAGCAGTTCTCCACTCTGTTCGACGATCGCATCTACGAGGTGCTGAAGCCGGAAACGGTCGTGAACGCGCGCAACGTCTACGGAGGCACGGCCTCCGTGCAGGTCGCCGCCGCGATCGAACGCGCCGAAGCCGAACTCGCCAAGACGCAAGCTTGGGCCGAGGAGTACGCGGAGAAGAGCAAATAAAGGTTGTACGATGTAGGCCCGAGACCCGCCGGTGCGGTTTCGGGCTGTTTTTTTATATGCGTGCTGCATTTAAAAGTTATTTATTCGGATTCTGCCTTCGGCTAACTTTCATTCCCATGTCGCTAAACGCTCGCTCGACACTCGCTCCATTCTCGCCCCACGCACGCCTCATTCTCGCCCTACGCTCGATTAACACTCACTTCACGCTCGCTCACACCGCCCCACACTCACCCTACACACTCACCCTCCGCTCACCCTCCGCTCACCCTCCGCTCACCCCACTGTGTCGCCTCTCCCCTTGGCTCAGGGTTAGTCGTCTTGTAACGGGAGTGATGAAGTTCCCCAGACCCCGCTGCTAGTCTTCTCCCATAAGATTCCCCAGCTCCTCACTTCCCTGCACCATCCATCTTCGGTTCGCACGTGGAGGCTTTTACTGAACCTGAACTGTAACGGCAATTCAGTAACCCTAAGACCCTAACCTGAGCGAAAGGGAGAGGCAGCATAGTGTTAGGAACGGAAGTGAATAAGCGCAACCGAGCGTCTCCCTTTAAGCGAAACGAAGCGACCTGGGAACAGTCCTGAGTGAAAGGGAGAGGCGGCATAGTGTTAGGAACGGAAGGGGAATAAGCGCAACCGAACGTCTCCCCCTCAAGCAGAAACGAAGTGATCTAGCAACAATCCTGAGCGAAAGGGAGAGGCGACATAGTGTTAGGAGCGAAGTGGAAAAGCGCAACCGAGCGTCTCCCCCACAAGCGAAAACGAAGCGACCTAAGAACAGTCCTGAGTGAAAGGGAGAGGCGGCATAAGCATAATGAAGAGAGTCGAGGCTTTTAACCTAAGCGTGGCCGACTTGCCTCACACCAGCTCAACGGCACCGCTGGAGCTGCCGGTCCCGCTGTCGGAGCCGCCGTTCCCCGTCAGGCGGGAGTCGGCCGGGTTCACGGCGATGAGCTCGTTCTGCGCCTTGTAGGTGCTCGTTGCGAGTTTGGCGCGTTCGACGGCTTCCCCGTTCACTTTTTTCACCCGGTACGATTCGATAACGAGACCTTCCTTGCCCGCCTGCTGGACCTTCGAGCCGCCGAGCTTGACCTCGCTGTCCGACACGTACACCGTCTTCGGGGCGACGCTCTTTTTCTGAACGGTCTCGATCTCGTACTGAACGCTCTCGTCCATGGTGCCGAACAGCTTCACGGTGAGCACCTTATCCTTCACGACGGTTCGGATCAACAATTGCTTGCCCGTCGTGTTTTTGAACCGGAAGTCGATATACCCGTCGGCGAAGGTGGCGTCGAGCCCGAGAGGGAGGTAGGAGACCGGAATCGAATGGTTGCGGCGCTCGGTGATATCGATGCCGTCTACTCGGATGATGGCATTGTAAAGAGTGCTGGATACTTGGCAGATGCCGCCTCCAATGCCGGGGACCAGCTTGCCGTTCTGGATGACGGGCGCTTCCTTGTAGCCGTATTCCTTCTCGGCTTTGGCGACGATATCCCCGTAGCTGAACTCGTCTCCGGGCAGGAGCAGCGTTCCGTCGAGCGCCATGGCGGCCGCCGTGACGTTGTGCGAACGGCCTTCTCCGCTCGTTTCGAAGGAGGTGGAGAATTCCATGATTTTGCGCGCGAGGCCTTCCTCCTTCAGGCTGGCGACCGTCACCTCGGGGACGACCTCCGCCAGCGGAAGCTCAACCTCATATTCTGTTGGAGTGGCGTCAGTCAACGATAGAGGGGCGAGATGGGCAATCGACTCCCGCAAAGCTGCCAGGTCGGCTTTCGTTCCGATGATCTCGGGAGCGTAGACGACCTCGTCCAGCTCCGTGATCGTTCTCGATGCATTGCGAGGCTCCGAGGCCCCGAGCTCTCCCCAAGCCCGAGCCGTTTCGCTGCTCAGCGCCGTCTCATCCCAAGCCACCGCAAACCCGTATTCCGATCGCAGTTCCTTCTTCATTTTCCCCCTTTGATACCATTTCGCCTTGCCGAACGCCTCCAGGGCACGCTCCGCTTCCTTCGCTTCGATGCTCATGCCCAGCTTGGCGAGCGGCAAGGAGGATTCCGACGGATCCCCTTTCAGCCGAACCTTGACCTTCTCCAGCTCGCTCGTGCGCTCCCGCAGAAGCTTCAGCGCTTGCTCCGAGCTCATGCCGCCAATCTGCAAGCCTCCGACGCTCAGCCGGGCAGGGAGCAAATCTTCTCCTTCCCGAATCGCGCGCCCTCCGGCCGTACCGGCTCCCACTCCGACCACGATGACGAAGACGATCGCGGCTATCCACCATTTTCTCATGGGCACCCCTCCAATCATCCATTGGAATCCAGAACATAAAGAGACTGGCATAATCATATACGATTATCCAGAGGGCATTGTTGTTGGTGCAGATTAGAAAATTTTAAAAAAATCCGGAAAATCAAGCCGTACAAGCCCTCTAGGTCGAACGGACCTGGTGGATGTTGGAGAGAGGGATCGACAAGGGGAGGATTTTCCCGCATGATGTCGAAGTATCTAAAGTCTGAATACAAACAGGAAGTGATCATGTGATAGAAATGCACGACATCTGGAAGACCTATCCGGACGGAACCTCCGCGCTTCAAGGCGTCAATGTTGTGATCGACCGCAATGAGTTCGTATACATAGTCGGGCCTTCCGGTGCAGGGAAATCCACCTTCATGAAGCTCATCTATCGGGAAGAGGTGCCCACCAAAGGGCAGCTGTCCGTCAATGGGTTCAATATAGGCAAGCTTAAACCGCGCAAGATTCCTTACGTACGCCGCAACATCGGAGTCGTGTTTCAGGACTTCCGGCTGCTGCCGAAGCTGACGGCCTACGAGAACGTCGCTTTCGCCATGGAAGTCATCGAGGCCTCCAAGCGCTCGATCCGCCGCCGCACGATGGAGGTTCTGGACCTCGTCGGCTTGAAGCACAAGGCGAACAGCCTGCCCGCGCAGCTGTCCGGCGGGGAGCAGCAGCGCGTCGCCATCGCGCGCGCCATCGTCAACAATCCGGCGGTTATCGTCGCGGACGAGCCTACCGGCAATCTGGATCCGGAGACCTCGTGGGGCATCATGAAGCTCCTGGAGGAGATCAATTTCCGCGGAACGACCATCGTCATGGCTACCCACAATAAGGAGATCGTCAACAGCCTGCGCAAGCGCGTCATCGCGATCGAGCGCGGCTCCATCGTCAGGGACGAGATCAGAGGGGAGTATGGCTATGAAGTTTAGCACCTTCCTTCGGCACTTGAGAGAAGGCTTCAAGAACGTTCTGCGCAACGGCTGGATGTCCTTCGCCTCGGTAGGCTCCATAATCGTTTCTTTATTTATATTAGGCGTCTTTATGCTGTTAGCCCTCAACGTCGATAAGCTCGCGACCCAGATCGAGAGTCAGGTCGAGATCCGCGTTTACGTCCAGCTTGGAACAGAGCAGGCAAGGATCGACGAGATCAACCGGACGATCGGCCGCATTCCCGAGGTGAAGAAGGTTACCTTCGTCTCCAAGGAGGAGGGGCTCGAGCGGCTCAGGGAGAACCTGGACGACAACGCGAAGACGGCTCTGCAGGGGTATGAGAACGAGAACAATCCGCTTCCGGACGGATTTGACGTCGAGGTATTCGATCCTCAGAACGTCGCCTACGTGGCGAAGCAGATTCAAGCCATCAACGACGCGAACGCCGACCGCCCGATCATGGGCGTCAACTACGGCCAAGGCACGGTCGAGAAGCTGTTCCGGATCACGAACGCGGTGCGCAACATCGGCCTCGTTATCGTCGCCGGCCTCGCGATCATGGCGATGTTCCTGATCTCGACGACGATCAAGATGACGATACTGGCCCGCCGCCGCGAGATCGGCATCATGAAGCTGGTCGGCGCGACGAACAACTTTATCCGTTGGCCTTTCTTCGTGGAAGGGGTGCTTATCGGTCTAGGCGGGGCAGCCATCACGAGCGCTATCCTGATGTTCGGCTATTCCCAGCTGATCGACACCGCCCAATACGACATGGGACTCATGCTGATCAAGCTAGCGGGCGTGCAGGAAGTAGGCTGGTTCATTACCGGAACGCTGCTCATTCTGGGCACCTTGCTCGGCATTTGGGGAAGCGTCGTATCCGTTCGTAAATACCTGAAGGTATAGTTCGAGCAACAAGAGAGTGTGGGAGGAGAGATCACGTGAAGCGCAAGCTGTTGGCGGTCCTCGCCATGTTGGTCGCTGTCGTTTTTCTGACTCAGCCTTATGAGAGCCATGCGGAGACCGAGCTTCAGAAGATCGAGAAGGAGATCAAGAAGCTGCAGGACCGGATGAACCAGGCTACCCAAGAGAAGAAGCAAGCGGAGCAGGAAGCCCAGGCGCTGGCCGCCAAGAAGAACGCGACCAAGGAAGATATCAACGCCCTTCTCGTCGAGATCCAGGAAGCGGGCATGGAATTGGTAAAGACGCAGGCGGAGATCGACGCCGCCCAAGAGAAGCTGCTTCAGACGACCGCGGAGCTGGAGAAGGCCGAAGCGGAGAGGCAGAACCGGGACGAGATGCTGCAGAGCCGGATCCGGCTTATGTATACGAACGGAACCGTATCCTATCTGGAAGTCTTGCTGAGCTCGACGAGCTTCAGCGACTTCCTGAGCCGCTTCGACGCGCTCAAGTCGATCATGAACCAGGACAAGCAGGTGCTCGTCCAGAGCGAGGAATACAAGTCTCTTGTCGAGGAGAAGAAAGCGCAGGTGGAGAGCGACCTGGCCGCGGTTCAGGCGCTTTACGGCGAGATGGCGGAACGCAAGGCGAGCCTCGAGATCAAGGAGCAATCCAAAGAGGTCCTCATTTCGCAGCTGGACCAGCAGATCGAAGAGACGGAAGAGATCAGCGAAGAAGCCGAGAAGGCTCTGATCGACTTCGGCAAGGAGTACTCCAAGCTGCTGGAGAAGAAGAACCAGATCAAGAACTATTATAAAGGCGGCAAGCTCGGGGTTCCGTTGCGAGCCGAGTATCGTATCTCCTCTCCGTACGGATATCGAACGCACCCGGTCTCGGGACAGAAGAACAAGCTTCATACGGGGATGGATATGGCGGTGCCGAAGGGAACTCCGATCTACGCGGCGGAATCGGGCGTCGTCATCGTCGCCCAAACGTGGAGCGGATACGGCAATACGATTATCATTAACCACGGCGGCGGACTTTGGACGCTGTACGGCCATATCTTGAACGGAGGAATTCTCGTCGAGAAGGGCGAAGAGGTCAAGCGAGGGGACAAGATCGGCCTCGTCGGCAAGACCGGAACCGCGACGGGCTACCACCTTCACTTCGAGGTTCGGAAGAACGGCGAACCGGTCAATCCCGCGCCTTACCTGAAATAAGAAGAGAGAGTTCACCTACGAGCGGCCGCTCCCGTCTCTCGCGCAAGCGGGGGAGGAGCGGCCGTTTTTTCCTTTCCGGAAGATGGCTCCAGGGCATCGTTTGCCGAGAAAACGTTTTTGATGCTTGCGAGATCGTCTATTTCATTAGATGATAAAAAGGAAAGGGGGGAGTCTTCATGGTGTTTCGCGGACGAACGGTACTGGCGATCATGGTGCTGACGGTTCTGACGACCGTCATCGCGACCATCGGGACGCTGGGCTTATCGGGAAATACGGGTTGGAGCCTCGCCTCGGGGTTCTCCTCCGGATCGTCGAATTCGGCGGAGGAGACGGAGAATGGCTGGAATAATTCGGAGCTGAGAAAGCTGAACGACGCTTTCGAGCTTATCGAGGATAAATATCTGCTTCCGTTCGATAGGGAGAAGCTGCTCGACGGAGCCATCCAAGGAATGGTCTCGGCTCTAGGGGATCCCTACTCCACCTACTATTCCTCGGCGGACGCCTCCAAGTTCACGGATGCGGTGCAGGGAACGTTCACGGGGATCGGGGCGAAGCTGGACATTATCGAAGGAGCCGTCGTCGTCGAGAAGGTGATGACGGGGATGCCCGCCGAACGGGCCGGCCTTCAAGCGGGGGACATTCTTCTCTCCGTGAACGGAGAGAGTCTGGATTCGCTGTCCCTAAGCGAATCGATCGAGAAAATTCGCGGCCCCAAGGGCACCAAGGCGAAGCTAACCGTCAAAAGAATCGGCGTCGCCGGGCTCCTAGAGCTGGAGCTGATCCGCGACCGGATCGTGGAGGAGACGGTAGGCAGCGAGCTCGGAGCCGACGGGATCGGCTATCTGTGGATCAGCCAGTTTACCTTCGACACGCCGAAGCTCGTCGAGCAGGAGCTGCAGGGGCTGGAGAATGCGGGATTCCGCGCCCTTATCCTCGACGTTCGCGACAATCCGGGCGGGGTTCTGACCGCCGTCGAGGATGTCGCGAAGCTCTTTATTCCTTCGGGTAAAACTATCGTGATCGAAGAGAACGGCTTCGGCCAGCAGAACCAAATCGTCTCCAAGGGAACGAACGATTCGGCGGGCGGCAGGCAGTATCCGATCGTTGTCCTCGTGAACGGAGGAAGCGCCAGCGCCTCCGAGATTTTGGCCGGGGCGCTGAAGCAATCGGCCGGAGCGACCCTGGTCGGCAGCCAAACTTACGGCAAGGGCACCGTTCAGATCAGCTTCGAGAACGAGCTCGGAGACGGAAGCTTGCTTAAGCTGACCGTATCGAAGTGGCTGCTGCCCGACGGAACGTGGCTCAACGGGCAAGGGATCAAACCGGACATCGCCGTTGCGATGCCGGACTATTATTCGGTCTCCGTCCTGTCGAGAGAGCACGATCTCAAGAAGGACGAGACGAGCGAAGACGTGCGGAACCTGCAGCTCATGCTGAAAGGGGCAGGCTACTCGCCCGGCCGCGAGGACGGGTACTTCAGCTCGGAGACGGAGCTGGCGGTGCGGGCGTTCCAGCGGGACGCGAAGCTGGCCGAGACGGGGATCGTCGACGGCGCGACGGCGGATAAGCTCGAGGATACCTTATACCTGCGAATGCAGAAGCTGGAGAACGATCCTCAGTGGCAGGCGGCTCACGGACAAGCGTTGAAGAAGATCGGCGGCTAGCTCGCGGAGGAGGGATTTTCCGGAAGGATTTCGCAGCCGGCTCGTCGAATAGGTCGAATAGGCAGTAGGCTGCGAAAGGGGGATGCGGGATGAACTCTCTTATGGAATTGTTAGGGGAAGCGGGCGAGGCGCTCATGGCCATGCTGGCCGCCCCTTATCTTTATATAGCCGTTCTTCTGGCGTGGTGGCACGCTCGGCAAGAGGTCGTGCTCCAGCGGACCATGTTTCACGTCCGGCTTTATAGCTCGCTCACCGTTGTTTTTTACCGTACGCTCGCCGGTCTTGCGGCAGGGCTTATTTTATCTGTATTAAGTTTGGGAGCGGGCGGCCGGTTGGACGAAGCGACGCTGCTCTGCGTATGGATCGCGCTGCCCATCTTGGCGTTATTCCGGCTTCGATACGTTTGTATCGCGTACGGGGCGGGAGCGCTTGGCGTGCTTCAGTATGTTCTGGACTGGAGCGGAGTGGAAGCTTCGGACGGCGAGGCGGCCAAGGCGGTGCTCGGCATCGACGTTCCGGCTCTGCTCGTCCTCGCCGGCCTGCTCCACATCGGGGAAGGGCTGCTCGTGAGATGGCAGGCCTCCAAGTTCGCCGTTCCCTTGTTTTTGGAAGGGAAGCGCGGCAAGCCGATAGGAGCGTTTGCCCTGTCGGGGCTGTGGCCGGTTCCTCTGCTGTGGCTCGTTCCAATGACAGGAACGGGGGAAGGCTTCACGCTGCCGTGGACGCCGCTATTCGACCTGGACGGGAATGCGGCGGGATGGGCTCTGCTCGCCTTTCCGGTGCTGATCGGCTTCACCGACCGGACGACGACGAAATGGCCGGAGAACAAGGCGCGCGAGATGAGCTGGGGGCTGATCCTATACGGAGTCGCGATTGTCGCTCTAGCGGTCGGGGCTTGGTATTGGTCGCCGCTCGCGTTGATCGCAGCCGTTCTGGCTTTCGTGCTGCATGAGGGCCTGCTGCTGTGGGGACGAGCTAAAGAGGCGGGCCGGAATCCCTTGTTCGCGCAGGACGGCCGGGGAGTCATGGTGCTTGCCGTGCTGCCGGGCACTCCGGCGTCCGAGCTGGGACTCCAGTCGGGCGAGAAAATCTTGAAGGTGAACGGGCAGAAGGTACGCGACAAAGAGCAGCTTCACGAGGCTCTCCAGCTCCAAGCGGCATACTATCGGTTGGAGGTTGCGAATCGGGAAGGCCACGTGAAGTTCGTGCAGCGCGCCCGCTACGCGGGCGAGCCTCATCAGCTCGGCCTTATCCTCGCTCCGGACGAGGATGCCGATTGGGTGGCCGCGCCGCGGTCCGGCTCCGTCTGGCAAGGTCTGCAGCGGGCGGGAGCGAGAAGGCGCCGGGGGCGCCAGGAGGCTATCGCGGCCGCGATCGGCGAGGCCCGCGGAGCGAACGGCGAGCTGGCGGCAGGCCAGGACGCGAAGGAGCGTGCGCCGGAGTCGGATACGGCCGGCACCGCCGATTCGCCCGAGTCGAAGGGCGATCCGGATGCGCTTCCTCCGCGAAGCTCCAAGAATAAATAAGCACCTCCTACAGTTGACAAGGCAGGTTAGGCTTGATAGGATGTAGTGACATCGGAAGTTCCCTAGGGTTCCGCGGCAAGTCGCCAAGCAGGCGGCGGGCCGGGCCGGTCCGAGAGGGAACGCGCGGTCTCATAAGGGACGCGTACACGGAGGGATAGAAGCCCGGGAGTACCTTGATGTCGGCCGGCGCAGTTCATGCTGCGGCGGTCGGCGCGAGAATACTCTCGGGCTTTTTGCCGTGCTTGTCCCTGCCTGCGCGCATATTTTTCGAGAATGGGATAAACTTCATGGGGGAGGTTGCATGCAATGAACAAATATTGGCTGCTGCTTATCGTGGCCGGCATTAGCGAAGTCGGCTGGGTCTCCGGTTTAAAGCACGCAAACAGCTGGTGGACGTGGGCTTTGACCGCTATCGTCATTTTTTTCAGCTTCTACGCTTTGATCCTGGTGACGAAGGTGTTGCCCGTAGGAACGACTTATGCGGTCTTTACGGGAATCGGAGCGGCGGGCACGGTGCTGGGAGAGTCGATCTTTTTCGGCGAGCCTCTGAGCTGGGGCAAGCTGGCGCTTGTTGTCGTCATGATTATAGGGATCGCGGGTTTGAAGATAACGGCGGGTCATTCGGAACCGGCGGCGAAGGAGGCGAACTAACGTGGCGTGGGTCTTGCTGATTTTGGCGGGTTTGGGAGAAGTGGTCGGCGTCATGGGACTAAACCGTTGGAACGAGAAACGCAATGCGAGCTCTCTTGCTCTGCTGGTGGTTGGATTTCTAGCCAGCTTCATCCTGCTTACGTCTTCGCTTCAATCGCTGTCCATGGGTACCGCCTATGCGATATGGACCGGGATCGGGACCATCGGCGCGACTCTCATGGGAATGTTCTTTTTCGGAGAGTCGCGCGATGGACGGAGAATCTTTTTCCTCGTGCTTGTCGTTGCGGCGGCTATCGGATTGAAGCTTGTGGAATAGGACCGCTCAAGTCGTTTTATGACCGCGGGCGTACAGGAGATAAGAGTAAGCCGTCGGGATCAGCGTGCTTCCCGCAACGCAAACCAGAACGACAGCGGCAAGCCAGAACGAAGAGGCGAGCCAAGCGGCCGCGAACATCAGGATTCCGGCGATTACCCACAGCCTGGCGGCCAGGCGATGCGTGCGATTCCAATTGGTTTCGTCGCTAAGGGCCCACGGCGTCTTGATGCCGACAAAGAAGTTGCTCTTAACCTGGCCCATCCGGTTGCCGAGAACAAACCATAGCACTCCGATGGCGCCGATGATGACATTCGGGACCTTAATGGAATAGCCGAGCTCGCTAAGGATAATCATGTTGAAAATGACGTGAGCGAACAGGCTGAAGCCCCAGCGAATCAACGTAAAATAGCTTTTGAATCGCGAATAGTTGCTTCGGCGAGGGTCGAAATGGCGCATGACGGTCATAAAAACAGGAAGCAATACCGCTATCGCGCCGTACAAAAGCCAGAAGCCCCACTTGGGCATCGTGTTGTCGACTTCCCCGTTGACGTTGTAATGGGAAGCGACTTCGCTCGGCAGACGGTGGTTAAACAAGGCGAACGAGACGGCGAGTATGGCAAGAGTGATGAGGAATTGCCAAGTATCGCTTTTGCTCCAGCTAGGCGGGCGCTCGTTGCCGAATTTAGGATTTGTCATGGGTATCTTCTCCTTTGGTCCCCATCATTCCGAGAAACCAGCCCAGCGTCTCCTGAATGACGGTCATATTAAGGGAATAAATGATACTCTGTCCTTGCCGTACGTCTTCGATCAACCGGGCATTCTTGAGAATGCTTAAGTGATGAGAGATGCTCGGCTTCGAGATCGAGAAATGCTCGGCGATCTCCCCGGCGGACAGATCCCTTTCCTTAAGGAGCTGAATGATTTGTCGCCGGGTCGGATCGGATAACGCCTTGAACGTGTCGTTCATGCGAATGCGACCTTTCTAATTAGATATTTAGATAATCATCTAAATAAAGTGTAACGCATGTCGCTTCATAAAGCAAGGTCCGGAGCCTAGGCTCCGGACCTTATTTGTCGTCTATTCGTTCTGCAGAATCCACCAGATGACCGGAACGGCGACCGCGATGCAGCAAAGCGTGAAGAGAGCGATTTTCACGGCGCTGCGCGGCACGTGTCCGGAAACGAGGCCGGTCTGCCCGTTTACCATATATCGATAAGGCTTGTTCTTGTAAGAGTAATTGGCGTTCCAGATAGGTAGCAAAATATGCTTATAAGTTCGGTTAAAATATTTCGTGCCGACGCTAAGGCCGCGAATCTCGTCTCCGCCGATCTCCCGGCGAATCTCGTGGTGCAGCGTGTCGTTCATTTGGCCTCGCGCTCGTATCCAGCCTTCGTTGCGGTTGACCGAATACCTCTCGGCGATAAACCCGCTTAGATACTCCGGAAGGTAACCGGTCAGCTTATCCAGCCGGAAATTTCCCAGCTTCCGAAGCAGCTCCCCGTCATACTGGCCCGATGCCGGAATCAGTACGTCGTCGAAGGAGCGGCCGTAGTCGCCCGAGACGTGCCGCCAGACGGTATACCGTACCGTTTCCGTGTAGGTCTCCGTTTTCCCGTTGACGGTTCGCGTTCTCGTCTCGGTGCGGTAATGGTAATCCCCGCGCTCGGCGGAATAATGGGAGTACGTGTCGGAGTCGAACGTCCAGTAAGGAATATATATGCCGGCGAGGGACGAGTCGATCTGCCCCTTCTTGAAGGCGTTCGGCACGAACCAGCGTTTCTTTTTCCAGGCGCGGAAGGAGGCGACGGCTTCGTCCTTGGAGATTTGAAAAGGAATCATCGTCTCCGGCCGGATCGTGTCTGCCGAGTCGTCTTGAAGAAGCACCTTGGGCGAGCCGCAAAAGGCGCATAAGGTTGCCGTTTGCAGGAGGGGAATCAGGCTCTCGCCTCCGCAATTCTGGCATTTGACGGCTTGCTGCCTAATTCCCCAGTCCGTTCGCTTCGGGTCGGCTTCCTCGTCCAGCTCCAGATCGTATTCGATAGCTTGCTCGTCCGAGGCAGCGATCGTTTCCTCGCGGCCGCAGAACTGGCATTTCATCGCCTGCGCTTCGGAATCGAAGTGCATCGGCCCTCCGCAACCCGGGCAGGGGAAGGTGACCGGATCTTTCGATGATGAGGTTGCTTCCATCGTCATCGTCCGTTACACCTTCGTCCCGCAGCCGGAGCAGAACTTCGCGTTCTCCGCCAGAGGCTGACCGCATTCGGAGCAGAAGCTCTTCTTTGGCGTGGAGGGCGGGGTAGGCGCGGTAGAAGAATGCCCCGAATTCGCGGATCCTCCGCCGTTCATCGCCTGGGCGAACATCTGCCCCATCGCCATGCCCGCACCGAGTCCTGCGCCCGTCCCGGCCGCTCCCGATTCGGGATTGTTCGCCGCTTCGCGCAGCGCTTCCGCCGCTTGGAACTTCATATACTGATCGAGGTTGCCGGCGATGTTCATGGAGGACTTGCGGTCGATCATCTTCTCGACTTCCTCCGGCAAGCTTAAGTTCTCGATCTGCAAGCCCGTCAGCGAGAGCCCCATGGCGTTGAACTTCGGCTCCAGCAGCTTGGAGATGTTGCGGCTCAGCTCTTCGTAAGCGGATGCGAGATCCGCGACGGGAATATTCGATTCCCCGATCCGGTCGCTCACTCCGGTTACGATGATGGACTTCAAGTACCCGGCAATTTGCTCGGGGGCGAAGCTGGAGCTCGTCCCGATGATCTCCCTGAGGAAGAGGGCGGGGTCGTTCACCCGGATCGAATAGCTTCCGAAGCCTCGCAGCCGGATCATGCCGAATTCCGCGTCGCGCATGATGACGGGATTCGTCGTGCCCCACTTTAGATTCGGGAAGCTGGCGGTGCTGACGAAGAACACGTCTGCCTTGAACGGCGAATTAAAGCCGTGCTTCCACGATTTCAGAGCGGTCAGCAGCGGCATATTCTGCGTATTAAGAGTGTAAGTGCCGGGTCCGTAAACGTCCGCCAGCTGACCTTCGTTCATGAAGATGGCCGCCTGCGATTCGCGGACGACGAGCTTGGCGCCCATTTTGATGGAATTATCGTAGGCGGGGAAACGGTATACCATCGAATCTTGGCCGCCCAGCCATTCGATGACCTCGATAAACTGGCCTTTGAAGAAAGAGAATAATCCCATTGCTTTACCTCCGTTAGCGATTTCCATTTTCCTGGCTGAATCTATTATACTTTACGGAGAACTATTGCAGTAGGCGTTTTGACGCGATCGCTTGCTAAGGCTATAATGGGATGGGAACATACATTCGATCGGCAGAAAATTTTGCGGAGGTGCTTCAGGAATGTCGGAGACGTCATACGAATATGCGCCGGCTAACTTCAAGGTGGAGTCCGAATATTCGCCCCAAGGGGATCAGCCGGAAGCGATCGAGCAGCTGGTCGCGGGCCTGAACGCGGGCGTACGCCATCAGACGCTTCTCGGCGCGACCGGAACGGGGAAGACGTTCACGATCGCGCACACGATCGCCAAGGCGAACCGGCCCGCGCTCGTCATCGCCCATAACAAGACGCTGGCGGCTCAGCTATGCAGCGAATTCAAAGAGTTCTTCCCGAACCATGCGGTGGAATACTTCGTCAGCTACTACGATTATTATCAGCCGGAGGCGTACATTCCTTCGACGGATACGTATATCGAGAAGGATTCGAGCATCAACGACGAGATCGACAAGCTCCGCCACTCCGCGACCTCGTCCTTATTCGAGAGGCGCGACGTGATCATCGTCGCTTCCGTGTCCTGCATCTACGGCTTGGGTTCCCCGGAAGAATACCGCGATCTGCGGCTCAGCCTGCGGGTCGGGATGGAAAAGTCCCGCAACGCGATCCTTCATAAGCTGGTGGATATTCAGTATCAGCGCAACGATTTGAACTTCGTCCGCGGAACGTTCCGCGTGCGCGGGGACGTGCTGGAGATCTTCCCGGTGTCGCGGAGCGACCGCGCGATCCGAGTCGAGCTGTTCGGCGACGAGATCGAACGCATCACCGAGATCGACACGCTCACCGGCGAGATCGTCGCCGACCGCGATCACGTCGTCATCTTCCCGGCGTCCCACTTCGTAACCGCCGAGGAGAAGATGAAGCTGGCGCTCGTCAACATCGAGCGGGAGCTGGAAGAGCGCCTGGCCGAGCTGCGCGAGGACGGCAAGCTGCTGGAAGCCCAGCGTCTGGAGCAGCGCACGCGCTACGATCTGGAGATGATGGCGGAGATGGGCTTCTGTTCCGGCATCGAGAACTACTCGGGGCCGATGACGTTCCGCGAACGCGGGGCGACGCCTTATACGCTGATGGACTTCTTCCCGGACGACTTCATCACGATCATCGACGAATCCCACGTGACGCTGCCGCAGATTCGCGCGATGTACAACGGCGACCAAGCGCGCAAAACCGTGCTCGTCGACCACGGCTTCCGGCTGCCGTCCGCGAAGGACAACCGTCCTCTCAAATTCGAGGAATTCGAGAAGAAAGCGAAGCAGCTCATCTACGTGTCGGCAACGCCCGGTCCATACGAGCTGGAGCATTGCCCGACGATGGTGCAGCAGATCATCCGTCCGACCGGCCTCGTCGATCCGATTATCGAGGTTCGGCCGACGAAGGGCCAGATCGACGATCTGCTCGGAGAGATCCACGACCGGATCGCGAAGGACGAGCGCGTCCTCGTCACGACGCTGACCAAGAAGATGGCCGAGGACCTGACCGACTACTTGAAGGAAGTCGGCATAAAGGTCAATTACCTGCACTCGGATGTCAAGACCCTAGAGCGGATGGCCATTCTGCGAGACCTTCGACTCGGAACGTTCGACGTTCTCGTCGGGATCAACCTGCTTCGCGAAGGTCTCGACCTGCCGGAAGTATCGCTCGTCGCCATTCTCGACGCCGACAAGGAAGGCTTCCTTCGTTCCGAACGGTCTCTGATCCAGACGATCGGGCGGGCGGCTCGCAACTCGGAAGGGCGAGTCATCATGTACGGCGACAAAATCACCGAATCGATGGAGAAGGCGATCGGCGAAACGGAACGCCGCCGCGCCATCCAGGTCGCCTACAACGAGAAGCACGGCATCACTCCTCAGACGATCCGCAAGAAGGTAAGGGACGTCATCGAAGCGACGAAGGTCGCCGAGCAGAAGAGCACTTACCTAACCGGCGCGGAGAACGTCGACAAGATGACGAAGAAAGACCGCCTATCCCTCATCCAGCGTATCGAAGCCGAGATGAAGGAAGCGGCCAAGTCCCTGCAATTCGAACGCGCCGCCGAACTCCGCGACGCTCTTCTCGAACTGAAGGCAGGTATGTAAGAAATGCCGTCGCAGGCCGACCGGGGGAACCTCCCTGGCCGGCCTTTTTTTCGCTACGCCCGTGCCCGCTGATAACCTTACCAATCCTCCCCACGCATAACCTATGCCGCCTCTCCCCTCCGCTCAGGTTAAGGCAGCCTAAGCAGCTCTCTCAGCGTCGGTTTTCCTCCACACTCAGGACTAGGTCATCACGGCAGTTCTACTTATGCCGCCTCTCCCCTTTACTCAGGTTAATATCAGCCAAGCAACTCCTCAGTGCTTTTTCTTCCTCTCTTACTAACCCGCTAGAGTAACCCCGATTATGCTGCTGCTCCCTTTCGCCCAATTATGCTGCTTCTTCCCTTCGCTCAGGTTAGACTGCCAGAGCCCCTCCTGAGCCAGTTTTCCCCATTAATGAATTAATTGTGATTGCTAGCGGGTAGATGAAGATTAAGGAAATCCAATTAAAATCGAAAGAATCGAAGGCGTCTATCTGAAAGGGGAATGCTGTGATTGTTAACAATATAAAGTTAGGCGGCAAGGGTTGGGGAGGAGCATGCCTGGGCAATTCGAAGAAGACCGTCGCTCCCATTCTGCAATGTGTTCCAACGGAAGGCGAACTCGGCCAAGTACTTGGACAGGTGGCGAGGATGAACCCCGTGATAAGTCGCATTGATTCTCTTAAAGCCGGCTTGATAGATGGGTACCAAGGTTTTGCAATGGCGACGTGTCAGGTACTTCGTATGGTGAACGGTATTCTGTTGGCTAAGAGGGTCCGACGCGAAGCAATGGCTCTTAAAAAGCTCGCGTCCCATCGAAGCGATCGTCCCTGAATGCATGTGTTCCATTGGAATCTCCATCACGGCGATGCTGGCCGGACGGTCGGATTCGCTGAAGGAAACCCCGACCGCAATGGGTCGCTGTGCAGCGGTCTCAAAGTAAGAGAGGCTGGGCCGACCAAAAAAGGCCAAACCCGCTTCGATTCGCCCCGCGAGCTTATCCGTCTCGATTGAACGCAGGCACTGCCGGATCTTGTCCAGCATGGCATAGGCCGTTTTATAGGTAACGTGTACCAATTCGGCTAATTGTACGGCATTGATTCCTTGGGCAGGATCGATGATTCGCTTCATGGCAAATAACCACTTAGACAGTGGGGTCCGCGTTCCTTCCAGAAGAGTGCCGGAGGTGACGGAGGCCTGATAATGGCAACGCGAGCATTCGAAAAGAGGCAATCGGCGGGTTCGGATCGTGTACGCTATCCGGTGATTGCAAACGGGACAACGGTAGCCGTTGGGCCAACGGCAGCGCAAGAAATAATCAAAGCAAGCTTCCTCGCCCCCTTGTTCAAGCAGGAACGCCTCATAGGAATCGATCAACGCATTCGCCTCCGATACGAACATTTGTTCTTATTTTATAATAGCATATTTTTGGAAAAAGGCAACCGTTTTTTGAGTTGGACGAGGCCGGAAGAGGCAATCCTGGAACTGAGCGAAGGGGAGAAGAGGGATAGCGAGGTGAGAGCGGGGTGCGAGATGAGAGCGGGGTAGCGTGATGAGAGCGGGATAGCGAGATGAGAGCGGGATAGCGTGATGGGAATAGCGTGCTGGAAAAGAGTGCTGGAGAAGAGCGTTGGGATAGCGTTATGGAATTGGCTGTTGAGATAGTAAGTTATTTGAGATAGTGGGTTGTCAGAGGGCATTAGAGAATGCAAGACTGAAATTCCTGTTAGAGCCGAGAAAATGGGCTTTGAATAGAAAAAGCATCCCTCGTACAATAGGGTCTACGGGTCAGCCACCCAAATCCTACTGTACAAGGAGATGCTCTACTATGAAGTTTAAACAATCCGAAGCACATAATCAACGAGTAGAACGAATTACGACTTTCCATTTGGTGGTGGGCATCGATATCGCGAAAGAAACCCATGTGGCGCGAGCCGTCAACTTTCGTGGGATGGAAAAGGGGAACGGCCTCTCGTTTAAGAACGACCGAGAAGGGTTCGAGCGCTTACTCCGGTGGATCCATCAGTTAATGTCGACAGCACGGTCTCTCTGAGCGGATCATTGGCCTTGAATCTACAGGACACTATTGGATGGCGCTTGCCGACTGGCTAGTGGAACAAGGCATCGAGGTTGTTCTCGTTAATCCGCTTACCGTCAAACGGAACAAGGAGAACTACGACAACAGCCAATCCAAGAACGATCCGAAAGATGCCTGGGTCATCGCAGATACCGTCTCACGGGGCTTTTACAGCGCCTACAGCCCGCAAGCCCCGTATTACAAACGTCTGCGCGTTATCGTGAACCAAAGAGAGTACTGGGCTGATGCGCGAGCTAATGTGAGCAACCGGCTCGTGCGCTGGATCGATATCTACTTTCCCGAATTCCGAAGCGTGTTCAAATATTGGGATCAGCCGCGTTCACTAGCGACACTAAAGTCCTTTGCGTTGCCAGCGGATGTGAAGCAATATTCAGCCGCTGAAATGGTTGAGCTGTGGAAGGTGAACATGCGCAATGCTGGCGGGAGAACTGGGCTTGGCAAGGCAGCAGCGCTGCTCGCCGCGGCCAAGCGCTCCATAGGAGACACTCAAGCGGACGCAGAGGCCAAACTGGAGATCAAACACCTAGTCGCCGATTATGAGCAACTCACCGCTCGCTTGGAAGAATTGGAGCAACACATCGACAAGCTGCTTGCGGAAGACCCGGTGCCCGTGAAACTGTTCAGCTCCGTCAAAGGGTTGAGCCCGCTGTATATCTCGACGATTATGGCTAACGCAGGCGATCTAAGGCGGTACGCGCATGGGAGTCAGCTTCTATCCATGGCGGGGCTCAACCTAGCGGAGAGCACTTCCGGCAAGCGAAAAGGACAAATAACCATCTCCAAACGCGGACGAAGGCAGTTGCGCAAGTACCTCTATTTGGCTGGCATGTCGTTGGTGAAACATAATCCTGCTTTTCGGGCGTGGCATCAGTATAACGTAGAGGTGTGCAGGATGAAGAAGCAACGATCCTTATTCAAGCTAATCGGCAAACTGGCGCGGATCCTTGTGGCCATGGCGCATACGGGAGAGCCATTCCGAACCGAACCTCCTTTCCCCTTGCGAAGCGCCGTGTAATCCAATTGTCGCTGTAAGTCGCACATCCGTGGACGTCCTTTTGCCGGTTGGCTCATTCGCAGGATTTCACAAAGAAAGCACCGAGGATCGCGTTCCTTTCGCTAAAGGGCTCTGACCCGTTTACTGAACATGATCGACCTCCACCCCTTGAGTAGGTGTAACGAAGGAAGGTAAGGGCTCTGACCCGCTGAGACCTGGGAGTGTCAACCCCTGAGGGCGGAGTGGAGAAACGTGCAGCATGATGGAATTTATTGGGGATCCATTCGCTCCCCTTGTTTCCGCACGCCTTCCGACTACAACGGGGAGTTCCCTCCCCCTTACCATCGTCGACATCCGTTTCAATAGACCGTGAAATCCTGCGAATGAGCGAGTATGCAAGAGAGAATCGCAGACCCTAGAGGGAGCGAAGGGGAGAGACGAGATAGCGGCAGAGAAATGTTAGGAATTGGGAGAAAAGGAAAGTGAGGAAGTTTGAGGCGAGAGTGTGGGTTGTCGGTGCGTGGAGTTGGATTGTTGGATAAAGAGCAGCAAGGAGGAAGGGATCCCCAAGCTGCTCATGCGTTTATGGTTATAAACCGCGAACGGTGCCGCCGTCGACAAGGAGGGATTGACCCGTAATGTAGGTGTTGGCGAAGGAACCGAGGAAGACGGCGGCCTTGGCGAATTCCTCCGGCGTGCCGGCGCGGCCGAGCGGGATGGCGGCGTTGGCGGCTTGCTGGATTTGCTCCAGGGTCCGATTCTCGCGTTCGGCGCGCTGGCTGTCGAGTTGGGTAATTCGGTCGGTGCCGATTCGGCCCGGGGCGACGGTGTTGATCAGGATGCGGTCCGGCGCCAGCTCGAGCGAGAGAGACTTCGCCAGGGAGTTGACGCCCGCGCGGAAGACGTTCGACAAGATCAGGTTAGGGATCGGCTCCTTAACCGACATGGAGGCGACGTTCACGATGCGGCCGCCGTCCGCCGCCGAGCGGAGTTGAGGCAACGCCTCGCGGATCAGGCGAACGACGCTGAGCAGCGTCAACTCGAAGCCGCTTTGCCAGCCTGCGTCGTCGAAGGCTTCGAACCCGCCTTGAGGCGGCCCTCCGGCATTCGTCACAAGAACGTCCAGTCCCCCGTGCCGTTCCGCGGCCGAGCGGATGGCGGACCGGATATCGCCGGCGTTCCTGACGTCCAGAAGCACCGCGTGCGGCGCATGGCCGGTTGCCGAGGCGATCTCGTCCCGGGCGGCCTCCAGCTGCGCCATGTCGCGGCTGGCGATCGTGACGTTGGCTCCTTCGCGGGCATATTCGAGCGCGATCGCTTTGCCGAGACCTTTGCTGGAAGCGGCGACGAAGACGGATTTGTTTTCCAATCCCAAGTTCATGCGGTTCCACCTCTCTGTATTTTTTTACCCAATATGGCCAGATCCCGGGCGACGCCGTCCAGCACCGCAACCTCCGGATAATAGCCCCACTGCTCGAACCCGAGCTTGCGAAGCAATCCGATGCTAGGTTCATTATGGGCAAAAACGAATCCGAGCAACGTGTTTACCTCGAGGCGGGGGCATTCCGAGAAGACGTGCTCCACGATGCGGGTGCCGACTCCGGTGCCTCTGGCATTCTCCGCGACATAGACGCTAAGCTCCGCCGTTCCGTCGTAGGCAGGTCTGCCGTAGAAGTTGCTCAGGCTCGCCCAGGCCAGGAGTTCCGAGCCGCTCTTGGCGACCCAGATCGGCCGGCGCTCCGGGGTGTGCGACTCGAACCACGGCAGGCGCTGCTCGACCGTGACGGGCTCGAGATCGGCCGTAACTTTGCGCGAGGCGATGGTGCTGTTGTAAATATCAACGATAGCAGGCAAATCGGATAGCCTGGCGTATGAGATTATCAGGTTTAGATCGTTATTCATGATGCGGACGCTCCTTTGATATGACGCATGACCGGCGGACCCGTCTTCTACCTACAGATTGTAATCCACAATCGGGCGACGCGACAACGTATCATTTCCATTTGCAACCTAATCAGGGCTCCGCTATAATGAATGGGAACACATATTCTTATGGAACGGATTATCGCGGCGTGACGCTGGCTTCGCTGTGACCGTATCGAAAGGGGCTTTATCGTTGGCCAACGAGAGCATCGTTATCAAGGGCGCCCGCGCCCATAACCTGAAGAATATCGACGTGACCATTCCACGCGACAAGTTCGTCGTCCTGACCGGACTGAGCGGTTCGGGCAAGTCGTCTCTGGCATTCGATACGATATACGCGGAGGGGCAGCGCCGCTACGTGGAGTCGCTCTCGGCTTACGCCCGCCAGTTCCTCGGCCAGATGGACAAGCCGGACGTCGATTCGATCGACGGCCTCTCGCCCGCGATCTCGATCGATCAGAAGACGACGAGCCGCAACCCGCGTTCGACGGTCGGCACGGTAACGGAGATTTACGACTATCTGCGCCTGCTTTTCGCGCGAATCGGCCGTCCGCATTGCCCGGACCACGGGGTGGAAATTACTTCCCAGACGGTCGAGCAGATGGTGGACCGGATCATGGAATATCCGGAACGGACCCGGCTGCAGATTCTGGCGCCGATCGTCTCGGGCCGCAAGGGCGAGCATGTTAAGCTTCTGGCCGACGTGCAGAAGCAAGGCTTCGTGCGCGTGCGGGTGAACGGGGAGATTCGCGATCTCGGAGAGAAGATCGAGCTGGAGAAGAACAAGAAGCACTCGATCGAGGTCGTCGTCGACCGGATCGTCGTGAAGGAAGACGTGGCGACGCGGCTGGCCGATTCGCTCGAGACGGCGCTCAAGCTGTCCGACGGCCAGGTTATCGTGGACGTTATCGACAAGGAAGAGCTTCTTTTCAATTCGAAGCTGGCTTGCCCGGTGTGCGGGTTTTCGATCGAGGAGCTGGCTCCCCGGATGTTCTCGTTCAACTCGCCTTTCGGCGCTTGTCCGGAATGCGACGGGCTTGGCGCGAAGATGGTCATCGACCCCGATCTGCTTCTTCCGGATCGCGGCAAGAGCATCGATCAAGGCGCGTTCGAGGCGTGGGCGGGCAGCACGTCGAACTACTACCCGCAATTCCTCGCCGCGGTCTGCGAGCATTATGGCATCCCGACCGACAAGCCCGTGTCCGAGCTGAGCGACAAGCAGCTGAACACGATTCTGTACGGAACGGGCGGGGAGCGGGTTCGCTTCCGCTACGAGAACGAGTTCGGGCATAGCCGCGACGCTTACGTGCCTTTCGAAGGCATCGTGCACAATCTGGAACGCCGCTACCGGGACACGGCTTCCGACGGCATCCGCGAGTTCATCGAGGAGTACATGAGCGCGCAGCCTTGCGGCAAGTGCAAGGGGCATCGGCTGAAGCCGGAGACGCTCGCCGTTACGATAGCGGGCGAGAACATCTCCTACGTGACCTCTCTCTCGATCGGAGACGCTCAACGATTCTTCGAAGGCCTTGAGCTTAATGAGAAGGAGCTGCAGATTGCCAACCTTATTCTCAAGGAGATCAACAATCGGCTAGGGTTCTTGGTGAACGTAGGTCTCCAGTACTTGACGATGTCTCGCGCGGCGGGAACGTTGTCCGGCGGCGAAGCGCAGCGCATTCGGCTCGCGACTCAGATCGGCTCCAGCCTGATGGGCGTACTCTATATTCTCGACGAGCCGAGCATCGGATTGCACCAGAGGGACAACGACCGTCTGATCCAGACTCTCGAGCATATGCGCGATCTCGGCAACACGCTGATCGTCGTCGAGCATGACGAGGATACGATGCGGGCCGCGGATTACTTGATCGACATCGGACCGGGAGCGGGCGTTCACGGCGGCCGAGTCATTGCGCAAGGCACGCCGGAGGAGGTCATGGCGAACGAGAACTCGCTGACGGGAGCCTATCTCAGCGGCCGGAAGTTCATTCCGGTCCCGCTGGAACGGCGGAAGCCGAACGGCAAGTGGCTGGAGGTGAAGGGCGCGAAGGAGAACAACCTGAAGAACCTGAGCGTCAAGATCCCGTTAGGGGTGTTTACCGCCGTCACGGGAGTGTCCGGCTCCGGCAAGTCGACGCTGGTGAACGAGATCGTGTACAAGACGCTCGCCCGCGACCTGAACCGGGCCAAGACGCGTCCCGGCGAGTACAAGGAGATGCTCGGCATCGAGCACCTGGAGAAGGTCATCGACATCGACCAGTCTCCGATCGGACGGACGCCGCGGTCTAACCCGGCGACTTACACGGGTCTCTTCGACGACATTCGCGACGTGTTCGCGATGACGAACGAATCGAAGGTGCGCGGCTACAAGAAGGGCCGCTTCAGCTTCAACGTGAAGGGCGGACGCTGCGAGGCGTGCAAGGGAGACGGGATCATCAAGATCGAGATGCACTTCCTGCCGGACGTCTACGTGCCTTGCGAGGTTTGCAAGGGCAAGCGTTATAACCGCGAGACGCTCGAGGTCAAGTACAAGGGCAAGAGCATCGCGGAGGTGCTCGAGATGACGATCGAAGCGGCGACGGAGTTCTTCCAGAACATCCCGCGCATTCACCGAAAGGTGAGCACGCTGCTGGACGTCGGCCTCGGCTACATGACGCTCGGCCAGCCGTCGACGACGATGTCGGGAGGCGAAGCGCAGCGCGTGAAGCTCGCCGCCGAGCTGTACCGCCGCAGCACCGGCAAGACGCTCTACATTCTCGACGAGCCGACGACCGGATTGCATGCAGACGATATCGACCGCTTGCTGCAAGTGCTGCAGAAGCTCGTCGATTCCGGCGAGAGCGTGCTCGTTATCGAGCACAATCTGGACGTGATCAAGACGGCGGATTACTTGATCGACCTCGGGCCGGAAGGCGGAAGCGGCGGCGGCACGATCGTCGGCACCGGCACGCCGGAGCAGCTGGCGGAGAACGCGAAGTCGTATACCGGACGCTACCTGGGTCCGGTACTGGAACGCGATCGCGCGAGGACGGAAGCGGCGATGGCGGCTTCCTCCAACTAATACGAAGGCTGGCCTCCGCAAAGAGGCCAGCCTTTTATTGGTCTATGAGATTAGAGCCGAAGATTGTCAATGACGGGCAAGCGCCGTTTCTCCCGTGCGGACGATCTCCATGATGCCGTAGCGGGCTATCATCGCCAAGAAGGCATCGTTCTTCTCCTTGTCCCCGGTAACTTGGACGATAAGGCTGTCCACTGCCGTTTCGATGATAGGGAAGCGGAACAGGTCGAGAAGGCTTTGCAGCTCCGCCCGCTTCTCCGCGGGAGGCGACAGCCTGACGAGCATGAGTTCGCGCGCTATGGCCGACGCCGCTCCGAAGCGGTTCACTTCCACGACGTCGATCAGCTTGTTCAGCTGGCTGCCGATCTGCGCCATTCGCTGCTCGTCTCCCTGCACGGCGACGATCGCCCGGGAGAAGCTCGTTTTCTCGCAGCCCCCTACCGTAACGCTGTCGATATTGTAGCTCCTTCGGGAGAAGAGCCCCGACACTCTCTGAAGCACCCCGGGAGTATCGCTCACCAGGAGCGAAAGGTAATTTTTATCGGAATCCGTCATCCTCGAAATCCCCCAATATCATGTTCTCAAGCTTCTCTCCTTGCGGAACCATCGGATATACCAGCTCGTTCGGATCGATCTCGAAGTCGATCAGAACGGGACCGGGCGTGCTCAGCGCCTCCTGCCAGGCGGCTTCGGCCTCTTGCTTGCTCGAGGCTCTCAAGCCTTTGACCCCATAGGCCTCCGCCAGCTTGACGAAGTCCGGGCTGCCGGACAGATCGATATGGCTGTACCTGCCTTCATAGATAAGCTCCTGCCATTGGCGGATCATTCCGAGCGTTCGGTTGTTGAACACGGCGATCTTGACCGGGATGTTATGAATCGCGCAGATCGCGAGCTCCTGCGAGCACATCTGCATGCCGCCGTCGCCGTTGACCGAGACGACGATACGATCGGGATTGCCGATCTGGGCGCCGATCGCCGAGGGGAAGCCGAAGCCCATCGTTCCGAGCCCTCCGGAGGAGAGGAAGGAGCGGGGGCGGACGTAGCGGCCGAATTGCGCCGCCCACATCTGATGCTGGCCGACGTCGGTCGTCACGATGGCTTCTCCGCCGGTCGTGTCGGCGATCATCTCCATGACGTACTGCGGTTTAAGGGTCGTGTCGGAATCCCGGTACTGAAGCGGATATCGTTCGCTTAACAGGTGAACATGGTCGGTCCAGGAAGAGATTTGCTCGAGCCGTCGAGCTCGCTTGTCCTCTTCCTTCTCCAGAACCGAATTCAGTTCGCCCAGGACCTGCTTGGCATCTCCGGCGATGCAGATGGAGGTCGGAACCAGCTTGCCGAGCTCGGCGGCATCGATGTCGATGTGAGCGATCCGGGCGTTGCGGGCGAAGCCGTCGAGTTTCATCGTCACCCGGTCGTCGAACCGGGCGCCGACGGCAATCAAGAGATCGCAGCCGATAAGCGCCTGATTCGCCGCGTAGGTGCCGTGCATGCCCGGCATGCCTAGCCAGCCGGGATAAGCGGAGGCGACGCTCCCGAGCCCGAGCAACGTCGTCGCGACGGGAAATCCCGTCAGGCGGAGGAAGCGTTCCAGCTCCGCCGAAGCGCCCGAGGAGATGACGCCTCCTCCGGCGAGGACGACGGGCCGATGGGCGGCATGGATCGCCTCGGCGAGCTCCTCGATCGCGGCCGCGGAGGGCCGGGGCGCCTCGGAGTAGCCGGGCAGCTCGACGCTCGTCGGATAAACGAAGGCCGTCCGTTCGGCCGACACGTCCTTCGGGATATCGACGAGCACCGGGCCTTGGCGGCCCGTCCCGGCGATGCGGAAGGCCGCCCGGAGCGTCCAAGCGAGATCCTCCGCCCGCTGAACCATGAAGCTGTGCTTGGTGATCGGCTGGGTAATGCCGACGATATCGGCCTCCTGGAAGGAATCCGTGCCGATCAGCGTCGTCGGGACGTTGCCGGTGATGACGACGAGCGGCACCGAATCCATAAAAGCCGTGGCGATTCCCGTCACCAGATTCGTCGCTCCCGGCCCCGAGGTGGCGAGGCAGACGCCGATCTTGCCGGTGGAACGGGCGTAGCCGTCGGCGGCGTGAATGGCTCCTTGCTCGTGCCGCGTCAGCAAGTGCCGAAAATCCGGGTTGTCGTGCATGGCGTCATAAATATAAAGCACCGCGCCGCCCGGATAGCCGAAGACGCATTCGACCCCTTCCAAAAGCAGCGTGCGCAGCAAAATCTCCGAGCCTGTAATCTCGTCCTTCCGGAGAAGCTTCTCTTTTGCTTCCTGGGACAGCAATCCGTTCATGCGGTATTCCCCCTGTATGCTACGTTTCGCTTCTAAACGTACCACGCGGGAAAGCGCGAACACTCTATCCTTTCGATTACTTTGGTAGTATACTTTTCGATAAAATGGGGTGGAACGGGAGTTGTTGTCAGATGGGCCAGACCTTCGGGGAGCGCATCGCCGAGATGATGGACGCTCACTTCGTCGGCCGCGAGTTCGAATTGGAATACTTCCGGCAATGGCTCGCCAACCTCGAGGAGCGGAACGAGCGGATTCTGAACCTGTTCGGCTCGACGGGAATGGGCAAAACCTATCTGCTGGGCCGGTATGCCCGAATCTCGGAAGAGCTGGGGGCAGTCTATCTCTCCGTGGACATTCGCGACGCCATGGGGCGGCCCGAGCGGTTGCTTGAGAGCTTGATTGAACAGTCGGAAGAGGACGACCGGACGGAAGATCCGCTTCTCGTTAAATGCCACAGGCTATTGAACGGTTTGGCGGAGAAACGGCGGGTCGTGCTTGCCTTCGACGGCTATGAGGAGATCGGAGCGCTCGATCATTGGGTGAGGACGGTTTTCCTTCCGGGGCTTCACGAGAACACGCTCGTGCTCATCTCGGGAAGATTCCCGCTGGAAGGGCCATGGAAGCATGCGCCGGCTTGGAAAAAACTGATCGTGAGGCTCCCGCTTCAGGCGCTCGATTACGAGGATATCCGAAGCTATCTGCGCAGGTGGGGAATCGAGGAGGAGACGGCGGCGGATTCGGTCTGGCTTCGCACGCTGGGACATCCGCTGGCGTTGTCCCTGCTGACCCCGCTTCCGGCGGAATCGCCCCGGGCGGCGTTCCCGCCGGAAGACAAGCCGTCGGGGGAGCCGCTTCAGGCCCTGCTGGACGGCTGGCTGAAGGAAGCGCCGAGCGACGAGCTGCGCCGCTTGCTGTTCGCGGCGTCGTCCGTGCATGCCTTCCACCAGGAGCTGCTCTCCCATGTGCTCGGGGAAGAAGTGCCGCCTACGCGGTTCCAGAGCTTGACCGATCTGTCGTTCGTCGTCCGGACCGCCGCCGGGTGGCAGCTGCAGGAGCTTGTGCGGGAGACGCTGCAGCGCCAGTTCCGCGAGCGGATGCCCGATACCAGCGATGCCTATCGCAATCGGGCGGCGGAATATTATAAATCCAAGCTCGAGGAAGGGCTCTCGTCGGGCAAGGATGTCCTTCGGGAATTCGCCGAGTGGCTTCGCTACGCGGACAATGCCGTTCTGCGGGCTCACTATCGCCATGCAAGGGAATCCAGGAACTATACGGAGCCTCTTACCGAGGAGAACCTTGGGGAGGCTAAGGAATACGTTCGCCGCAGGCTGAGGGAGGAGAAGCCGAGCAAGGTGCTCTGCTCCGATCCGGTGTCGGGAGAGAGCTTCCGGTTCGAGCTCGGCGCGGAGCTCGGCCGCGCCCGTCTGGCGCTCGTTCCGCTCGAGGAGCTGATGGCGGCGGGTGCGGATTCGATCCGGCTGCTGCGCAGTCCGACAGGCCGGATCGTCGGGTTGTTCGCCGTCATTCCGGTTTGCGGCCGAACGTACGATTGGCTGGCCCGGGCTCCGGTCTCCCGGGCTTACATCGCCTCGTTGACGGCGGAGGAGAGCAAGCGGATCCGGGAGTCCAAGGAGGACACGGGGATTCGCTACGTGTATGCGATGGACCTCGCCCATCTGGAGAGGGAGGAGCTTCGCTCGGACCTCATCCATGCGCTGCTGGATCCGATCTTGGCCGGGCATCTGCTGGTCGAATCGCCTCCTCCGCACGATTATTTCCGGTTGGGCAAGCTCAGCCTGGGATTCGAACCGCTCCCCGGTGCGGAGCACTCGGACTACGGCGGGGAGCTCGCTCCCACCTACGTCCTCGACACGCGGAGAGAAAAGCTGCGGCGGCTGCTGGATCGGTTGAATCGCGGCGCGAACGAAACTCCCGCCGCGATCGGCGCCGACGAAGCCGCGCCGGTGTCAAGCCCGGAGCTGACGCTGCGGGAGAGGGACGTCGCCGGCTGGCTGATGAAGGGGCTCACGAACGCGGAGATCGCCTCTCGCCTGTACATCAGCGAAGCGGCCGTCAAGAAGCACGTCAATTCGATGCTCTCGAAGTACGGCCTTCGCAACCGAACGGAGCTCGCAAACTATTTTCACCATAACATCAACGGAGGCGCATCCTCATGAACGCAGAAGAATTGAAAAAAATCGCGGCCGAGAAAGCGGTCGAATGGATCGAAGACGGAATGACGGTCGGGCTCGGCACCGGCTCGACGGCTTATTGGGCGATCCGCCGCATTGCCGAGCGGGTGAAGGAAGGGCTGTCCATTCGGGCGGCGGCCAGCTCGATGCGTTCCGAGGAGCTCGCCCGCGAATGGGGCATTCCGTTCGTCTCCCTGGACGAGATCGATCGCATCGACCTTACGATCGACGGGGCCGACGAAGTGGACGAGCGTCTTCATCTGATCAAAGGCGGCGGAGGAGCCCTGCTCCGGGAGAAAGTGCTGGCGGCCGCAAGCGACCGCTTTATCGTCATCGTGGACGAATCCAAGCTGGTCCCGACGCTCGGGACGTTCCCGCTGCCGGTCGAGATCGTTCCGTTCGCGGAGCGGCTCACGCTGAACCGGCTTCGGGAGCTGGGCGGCGATCCCGTCATCCGGTTGGCCCCGGACGGGCAGCGTTACGTGACGGACAACGGCAACTGGATCGCGGACTGCCGCTTCGGCAAGATCGAGGACCCGGCAAGCCTGAACGTCCGGTTGAACCAAATACCGGCCGTCGTGGAGAACGGGCTGTTCGTCGGCATGACCTCCTCCGTCGTCGCGGCGCGTAAGGACGGAAGCATCGAAGTACGGAGCCGATAAGCAGGCAGAGGAGAGCAGACCCCCACCATGTATCGCGCAAAGCAAGCGTTAATCCCCGTTCTGCTGATTCTGTTTCTGGCCGCCGGCTGTTGGTATCTTACCTTCTCCAACCGCATGATCAGCAGCGATGCTCCCGAAGCGACCCAAGGAACTCTGGATCTGTCGGGGGGGAATCGGGAGCTTGAAGGGATCCTTCCCCTGAACGGCCAATGGGAGTTTTACGGCAACCAGCTTCTCGCGCCGGAAGACTTCGCGTCCGGGGACTCCGCCGGCGGCGGCGCGCCTCGCTTGACCGGGTACGCGGATATTCCATCCTCCTGGAAGGTTGCCGACGAGGAAGGGAAGGCGTCCTCCTACGGCTTTGGCACCTATCGATTGACGATTCGTCTTCCCCATACGGACGACCCTCGCTACGGCATTGTCGTGAACAATATCAAGACCTCCCACCGCTTGTTCGCGGACGGCGTTCAGATCGGTTCGGGAGGCCATCCGGGAGAGAGCCGGTCCGATACGGAAGCGAAGAACGTTCCTTACGCGCGGTATTACGAAGCGAACGGAGAGACCTTGCAGCTGCTCGTTCAGGTGGCCAATTACCAATACGCCTCGGGCGGGATTACGCACCCTCTTTATTTTGGAGATCAGGACTCCGTCGTCACTTACCGGGATAACACCGTAGCCCTGGATGCCATTACGGGCTTCATTATGCTGCTTCTGGGCGCTTACTTGCTTGTCCTTTATCACATGCGGTCGGACAATCAAGGAGCTCTGATATGGTTCGGGCTGACTTGCCTGGCTAACTCCGTTTACCTGCTCACGCACGGAGATAAGCTGTTGGGGCTCATCTTTTCGGACATGCCGTACGAATGGTTTACCAAGCTTCAATTCCTCTCGGGCATTCTCTCGGAATATTTTCTTATTAAGTATACTTGGGCTTCGTTCCCCCAAATCGCGAGGAAAAGGATCGTCCGAATATTCGAATGGGAATTGGCGGCCCGTTTCGTCTTGATCCTCGTCGCTCCGACCGCGGTGTACTCGGGCATGGATTGGGTTTATTACTTGCTTAGCTTCGTGCTTATGTTCTATTCGATGGGGATCATGGCCGCAAGCGCCTTTCGGAGATTGGAAGGCTCGTTGTTCATGGCATTCAGCGCGTTGTTCCTGTTCGTCATCAACTTGGGCTCTTTCTTGTATAACGAGGGAATCATGGTCGCCTATTCCCTCCAGCCGATCTCGTTCGTAGGCTTCGTGCTGTGCCAATTACTCTTTCTCTCCGGTAGGTTTTCCAATGCCTTTACGACGGTGGCGAAGCTTTCCGAGAAGCTCAAATCGCTCGACAAGCTGAAGGACGAATTCATGGCGAATACGTCCCACGAGCTCCGGACTCCGCTGCACGGCATGATCAACATCGCCCAATCCATGATGGACGGTGCGACGGGGCAGCTTACCCCGCACCAGGAGAACAACCTGTCTCTTATCGTCAATTCGGGCAGGCGAATGTCCAACCTCGTCGGAGACATTCTGGATTTCTCCAAGCTGAAGAACGGGGAGATCGTTTTGCGCAAGGGGCCCGTCAACCTCAATGCCCTCGTGAACGTTATTCTGGAGATGCATGCCGCCCTGGAAAATAAAAAGCTGCGGTTGGTCGATTGGCTGCCGGACGAGCTGCCCGCGGTTCTGGGGGACGAGGATCGTCTCACGCAAATTTTGTACAACCTGATCGGCAATGCCTATAAGTTTACGCTTGAGGGAGAAATCGTCGTAACCGCGGAGGCGAAGAACGGCTGGGCGGCGGTCACCGTCTCGGACACGGGAATCGGCATTCCGGCCGACCGGCAGGAAGCGATCTTCGAGTCGTTCGAGCAGGCGGACAGCTCGATTGCCCGGGATTACGGCGGCATGGGGCTTGGCCTCAGCGTGACGAAGAAGCTGGTCGAGCTGCATGGGGGAGCCCTCTCCGTGCGTTCCGTGCTCGGGGAAGGATCGGCCTTCACCTTCACGGTGCCGATCGCGGACAAGCAGGATGCCGAGACGGAAGAAGGCGAATCCCGCCCTGCCGCCTATCCGCCTTCCGAGCCGTCATGGCCTTATGCGGCTGTCGCGGCGGCGGCGGAGTCGGTGGAAGCGCGAGAAGGCTCCTCTCCCGCAGATAGGCGGACGATTCTCATCGTCGACGACGACGCGGCGAACCGCCAGGTGCTGCTTAACCTCCTCACCATGGAAAATTACGCGGTCCTGGCGGCGCGCGACGGAGAAGAAGCGCTGCGGCTGCTCGAGAACAGGAAGGAGATCGACCTGGTCGTGCTGGATCTCATGATGCCGAGAATGAGCGGTTACGAGGTATGCCGAGCCATTCGCGCCCGCTATTCTCTGTCGGAGCTTCCGGTGCTGATCCTTACGGCCCGAAGCCGGACGGAGGACCGTCTCCTTGGCTTCGAATCCGGCGCGAACGATTACCTGGGCAAGCCCGTCGAGGCCGAAGAGCTGAAGGCTCGGGTGCGCACGCTGCTGGACATGAAGCATTCCGCGAAGGAGCTCGTGCGGTCGGAGCTCGACTTCCTGCGGGCGCAGATCAAGCCGCATTTCCTGTTTAACGCCCTTAATACCGTCATCTCGGTCAGCTACTCGAATATCGAGCAGTCCCGCGAGATGCTGAACCACTTGAGCCTGTTCCTGCGCGATAGCTTCGACTTCGACAATCGCGAGGAGCTTATTCCTTTCTCCAGGGAATTGGAGCAGACAAGGTCGTATCTGTTCATCGAGAAAATCCGGTTCGGGGAGAGGCTGAAGCTGGAGTTCGACATCGAGGAGGGGCTGGACGTCCCCGTTCCCCCTCTCATTCTCCAGCCCATCGTGGAGAACGCCGTTCGCCACGGCGCCACGAAGCGGCTGGAGGGAGGCTGCGTGTCCGTCACGGCAAGATACGCGGGGCCGGGCGCGATCGTCGTCCAAGTGGCGGACAACGGCCCGGGCATGCCCGGGCCGGAGGATGCCGCCCGTACGGAGGGCGACTCCCGGGGAACGGGAGTCGGACTCGCCAATATCGGGCGCAGGCTCCGCTCGCTCTACGGGACGGAGCTGGAGATCGAGAGCGCCCGGGGCCAAGGGACGCGGGTGACGCTCCGAATCGGGTCTCCCTTATAAGGGGAGATCCCGCTTGGCGAAGCCGTAGATCCCGGCCGCGTAAAGAAGAAGGCCGATCGCGAAGAGAACGGTCAACTCCAATCCGATAGCCCCCTGTCCGGACACGATGTCCGAGGGACGAAACAGCGAGAAGAGAGAGAGGCTGCGCAGCCACTCGATCTTCTCGCTTATTTTGCCGAGAAGATCCAGGGTGAACATGCCGAACGCGATCGCTCCCGAAAGGCCCGTCGCCCGCTTCTCGTCGTTCGCGAGCGAGGAGATCAGGAAGGCGACGCCTCCGATGGCGAAGAAGAGGGCGAGCACGGCGACGTTTAACGAGATGAAACGTTCGGCGTTCAGCGGATAGCCGTCGCCGATGATCCAGGCTTGGCTGGCGAAACCGGCGAGCGTCGTTACAGCGGCTATCAGGATCAGGCCGATTACGAGCACGAGCGCTTGGGTGAGGGCGACCCGGGCTCGGGTGGTCGGGGTCGAGAGCAGGTACGCCATCGAGCCGCGATCGACGAGTCTCGCCATCAATTGGGTAGCCAGGCTCACGGCGAAGATCGTAAGCAGAATAGGAAGGATAAGGCCGTAGAACTCTCCCGAGATGAACGCCTCGAGCGTGCCGAAGCCGTTCTGGATGCCGAACGCGTTCACGACGCCGTCCGGCAGCTCGTTCATGAGATCGTCCAGCGCTTCGCTGTTGTCCGCCATGCTCGGATAGAGCCAGAACATCAGAACGATATAGAAGGCGGAGCCGAAGGCATAGTTCAGGAAGACGCGGGAATGGGTCGTCAGCATCCTTCTTAGCAGAGGAACGTTCATGGCGCGATCTCCTTCCGGTCGTAATAGTGCATGAAGACGTCCTCCAGATTCTGCGCGGCCGCGTCGATGCTGCGGAGCGGATATCGCGCCGCGGCGCGGACCAGCGCGTCGTAATCGCCCTGAACGGCGACGACCACCCGGCTGCCGTCCACCGAAGCCGTTTCGATCCCGGAGCAGCTGAAGGCGAGGGCATCCTCGGCATTGTCGAAGACGAGCTCGAACAGCTTGCGCTGCAGCGATCTCAGCTCGCGAATGTCCTTGACGGCCGCGAGCCGCCCGTCCTTGATGATCGCCGCTCGATCGCACGTCCGCTCGATCTCCGGGAAGCTGTGGGAGGACAGGAGGAACGTGGTCCCCCTTCTTTTCTCCTCGAGGATCAGCTCTACGAAAGTCTTCTGCATAAGCGGATCCAGGCCCGTCGTCGGCTCGTCCAGGATGACGAGGGCGGGGTCGTGCATGAGCGCGGCGACGATGCCGACCTTCTGCTTCATTCCCTTCGACATCTTGCGAATGGGAGTATCGGCGTCGAACTGCAGGCGCTCGATCAGGCGCTCCCGCTTGGCCTTGCTGTCTACTCGCTGCATCGCCCCGAGAAAATCCAGGAACCCTCGGCCGCTCATCCCGTCCAGGAAGGAGATCTCCCCGGGAAGATAGCCGACCTTGCTCCGCACGTCTCCCGCGCGCCGTCCCGCGTCGCGTCCGTCGATCGTCACGCGTCCCCGGTCCGGGTTCATGAAGCCCATGATCAGCCGGATCGTCGTCGACTTGCCGGCCCCGTTCGGGCCGAGGAAGCCGAACACTTCCCCTTGCTTCGCCTCGAACGAGATGTCCGCGATTCCTCTGCCGCTCGGAAACCTTTTCGTTAACCCCTCGACGATGAGCATACCGCACCTCGCAGTCCATTTTATGAAATATTGTTATGCTTATATTTCACGAATGATGATACTCCCGTCTAAGAAGGCCGTCAATAGGTTGTGAAATATAGGTGTGTTATAATTTCATTAAATAAGACGGCATTGCGGGAGGCAGGAATGAACGGATTCGAGAGAAGAGCGGAAGAGATCAAGCTAAGGATCAAGCGAACCGTCCTGGAGATGCTCCGGGAGACGGAGCCAAAGAAGCTGAGAGTCGCCGATATCGCTGCGCGGGCGAGCGTCTCGCAGGTAACGATCTACAATTATTTCGGGAGCAAGGAAGCCCTTCTGCGAGAGACGTTCCAAGACGGCGTCGTCCGGGCGACCGACGAATTCGAGGCCATTATCGGCGACCAATTGACGATGAAGGAAGCGGTTCAGCATATATTGGTGGCGGACCGGGAGGTGTACCGCTCGTTCCCGCCCGACTTCGTCAAGACGATGGTCCTGGAGGACCAAGAGTGCGCGGCGTTCATCGAGACGCTGTACCGGGATCGGGTCATTCCCCTCGTCGTCCGGTTCATCGAAGAAGGCAAGGCGAGGGGCGAGATAACGGACAAAGTATCGACGGAGTCGATCATGGCCTATATTCAATTCATGAAGGAGAAGATGGCGCCGATGCTCGACCTGCTGGAGAAGAGCGGAGACCTGGATCGGTTCCTGGGGGATATGATTCACTTGTTCTTCTACGGGATAAGCGGGAAGGAATAGAGGCTCGCCGGCAGCTCTTGAAGGGGATGGCGGGAATCTGTCGAAAAAGGTAGAGATTAGCCAATTCGACGTTATCGGCGGGAAGGGGTCACTGCATGCTGTTCGTATGGATCGCGTTATGGGCGGTATCGGCGTTCCTGCTGCTCGCCGACCGGCGTTCGGCGGAGCTTCGCCGGCTAAGCGGGGTCGCCTTCTTCGGCGGCACCGGAGCGCTTGCCGCCGTCCTCGACGAGCGATTCATTCCTTATCTGGACGGCTTGGGCCGGTATGGGGAATGGACGCGAATTCTCTATCACGTGCAGGCGGCGTCTTCGGTCTCCTCCTATTACGGAGTCCCTTACTTTTTCCTCCTGTTCGCGATCTCTTACCGGGGGGGACGGCTGCCGCGCAAGCTGTCGGTCGCGCTGCCGGCGCTGCTGCTCGTTCCGATAGCCTGCTGCTTGCTGTTCACGCCGACTTATACGGAGCGAATGCCGATCGCCTATACGGTCGCCGTCTGGTGGGCGGTGCCTTACATAGCGGTCGGGGTTCTTCTCGTTCTGACGCGCAAGCCCCGTCATGCCGCTTGGTCGTCCGACTATTGGATCGTCTGCTTGTCCGTTCTTCCGCCGGTTGTCTTCTTTGCCGTCATGAATTTTATCCTGCCCAGCCTCGGGATGATGCGGATGTGGGTGTACAACGCGTGGTTCGTCGGGCTCGGCGTCGTCGTGTTCGTCCTCGGTTTGTTCACGTACGGGTTCATGGGGCTGAGCGTGCTCGTGGAACGAAGGAGATTGGATTCCGCGATGCGAGCCGTAACGTCGGGGACCGCCATCCTTAACCATGCGATCAAGAACGATGCCGGCAAGATCAAACTGTTCGGGGAGAAAATGAAAGCCTACGCGCAGAGCACTTCGCAGCCGGAGCTGCTGGAGGATATCGAGACGGTGCTCGGGGCTTCCGGCCACATGCAGGAGATGATCTCCCGCGTGCATCGCCGGACCGAGGAGCTTGAGCTGCGGCCCGGCGATGTCGATCTCGGCGACTTGGTCCGGAAGACGGCGGATGCATACTTCCCTCGGCTCGGCCAAGTCCGAATGGAGGTCTCGGCGCCGGCGGGGTGGAGGTGCCGGTTGGACCCGGCTCAAGTATCCGAGGCATTGAATAACCTGATCGCGAACGCGATCGAAGCCATGGACGGCCAAGGAGAGCTCGCCGTTCGGATGACGGAGACGAAACGGGAGCTCGTCGTCGAGGTTCGGGATACGGGGCCGGGAATGGATCGCCGCCAATCGGCGCGGGCCCTGGAGCCGTTCTATACGACGCGCGGCGGAGGCGCGAACTTCGGGCTGGGGCTGCCGTATGCCTATCATGTGATGCGCAAGCATGGAGGCATGCTGCACCTCGACAGCCGATTGGGCAAGGGCACCGGCGCGTATCTGACTTTTCCCAAGAGGGCCGTTAGGGCGGAGAGAATCGGACAGATTAAGGCACAAGGAGGCGAAGCCGTTGGAGCGAATTCGAGTGTGGATCGTGGAGGATGACCGGGACTGGCTCCGGGGACTGAAGGCGTATCTGGACCGGCAGCCGGACATGGAGGTCGTCTATTCGTTCGGCGTTGCGGAGGAGGTTCGCGGAACCTTGCTTGCCGGCGGTCTCGGGGCGGACGTCATCCTCATGGACATCATGCTGGACGGAGTACCCGAAGGGATCCGGCTCGCGGAGGAAGCGGCCCTGGCGACCGGGGCGCGGGTCATCATGCTTACCTCGATGGAGGAGAAGGAGCTGATCCTCCGCTCGTTCCAGGCGGGAGCGATCGACTACCGGATCAAGAGCGACTTCGACGCGCTGCCCGAAGCGGTGCGGGCGGCCGCAAGCCGCCAGTCGCCGATCAGCCCGGAGGCCGCGGAGCGGATGCGGGAGGAGTTCCGCCGGCTGAAGCGGCTGGAGCGGGAGTTCGAGGCCAAGAAGCTTCGGGAGCTGATTACGCCGTCGGAGCTGGAGCTGCTCGAGCTGATCGACGAAGGGTACTCGCAATCGCAAATCGCCGAGAAGCGGTTCTTATCGCTAAGAACGGTCAAGAACCATGTGGGCAACATCCTCCGGAAGCTGAGGACGGAGTCCTCGAAGGACGCGGCCCGGCAGGCGAAGGAGATGGGGTTGTTCGAACGGACAGGAGAGGGAGAGAATAAGAAGGGCTAACGAATGGTACCAGATAAAGATGGTACTATTTTTTTTGCGCGTTTTTTCTAAAATGGGGTTGTAACCGGCGAGGCGATTATCGATGCGGGAAGGAGGGAGAACGATGGAGTTCGAGGCGTTTCATGCGGCGCATTGGGCCGCTTTGGCGGCCGCGGCTATCGCGGTCGCGGCGATCGTCGCCTTGCGGGCGAGGCTGAGAGGGCCGAGGATCGGCCGTGCCGTGAAGCTCGCGATCGTTGCGGTTTTGATCGGAAGCGAGCTGTCCCTGCAAGTGTCGTACGCGATATCGGACGGCTGGGGAATCGGCGCTTTGCCATTTCAATTATGCAGCATCATGCTGTGGTTCTCGGTCGCCCTCCTGCTGACGGGAAACCGGCGGCTGTACGAAGTGACCTTCTTCCTCGGTCTTCTCGGGGCCATGCAGGCGCTGCTCACTCCGGATCTCAGGGAGTCGTTCCCGGAATTCCGCTACTTCCACTTCTTCATCGCCCACATCGCCATCGTGTCGGCGAGCGTATACATGACCGCGGTGGAGAGGTACCGGCCGACGCTCGGCTCCGCGTTCCGGGCGGTGCTCTGGCTGAACCTGCTGGCGGTGCCAGCCGCGATCGCGAATTGGCTGGCGGGCACGAACTTCATGTTCCTGGCCCGCAAGCCGTCCGGCGGCTCCCTGCTCGATCTGCTGGGACCGTGGCCGTGGTACTTGGTTCAGCTCGAGTTCGTCGCCGTCGCGTTGTGCCTCGCGCTGTACGGAATCGTACGGGCGATCGACCGGATCGCCGGCGATCCATCCCATTCGGAAGAAAGCGTGTGATCATGAACCAATGAGTCCCTATGCCGCCTCTCCCATTCGATCAGGATATTATGACCGTCCTTCCATTGAGCAATCGGATGTCCCTGTGCTACTCTAGGGGCAACGAACCCGGGCCCGCAGGCGGGAGCTTGCGGCCCCGGGTCAATGGGGAGGATGCAGCGCTTGCCGACTTATCTCGTTCATCGATACGATGCTTTCTCCGCCGCGCCGGAGCGGGGCAACCCGGCCGGAGTCTTGCTGGAAGCGGAGGGGCTCTCCGCGGAAACGACGCAAGGGACCGCGGCCTATGCCGATCCGAAGACGACTCGGGTAAGGCAGGCATGAGCACAGCACGCAGGGCCATCCGCACGCTGCTGTTATTCGGATGGACGCAGGCGCTGTGCTGCTTGTTTCCGGTCGCCATTTTCTCGGCGATGGCGGTGACGAAGGTCGTCGATATTCCCTTTATTCCCCGGTACGATTTCATTCTGCTGATCTGCGTGGCGATGCAGATCGTCATGGTCGCCCTGAGGCTGGAGACCGCGGACGAGCTCAAGGTCATCACGCTATTTCACCTCATCGGCCTTGGCCTTGAACTGTTCAAGGTGCATATGGGCTCCTGGTCGTACCCCGAGGAGGCGTGGAGCAAGCTGGGAGGGGTTCCGCTCTACAGCGGCTTCATGTATGCGAGCGTGGCGAGCTACATCTGCCAAGCGTGGCGGCGCTTCGACCTAAGGTTCGAGAGGTGGCCGAAAGCCGTCTGGAGCATGGGAATCGCGGTCGCCATTTACGCCAACTTTTTCACCCACCACTACATGGCGGACCTCCGCTGGGCGATCCTTGCGGGGCTGCTCGTTATTTTCTACCGGACGGTCGTGACCTTCAAGGTCGGAGGGCGAACGCTGCGCATGCATGCGTTGGTCTCCTATGCGTTGATCGCGTTCTTCATCTGGCTGGCGGAAAATATTTCGACGTTCCTAGGGGCGTGGACGTACCCGAATCAAGAGAGGCATTGGAATGTCGTTCATCTGGGGAAGCTTAGCTCGTGGTTTATGCTCGTGATCATCAGCATCATCATCGTCGTGCAGCTGAAGGAGCTCAAGTACCGGGTGCTGCCCCGCGCCGAAGCGCGGGAGCAACCGTCCGGAAGGCCGGGGGCAGATCCGGCGGGACCGTCTACGCCAGGTAGCGTTCCTTGACGATCCGGAGATGGTGAAGCTCGTGACCCGAGATGACGCAGGCCAGCGCGCGGACGGATATCGCCGTGTTGCTGGCCGTTCCTTTGCGCAGCCAGGCTTCCTCGGAGAGGCCGCGAAGCAGGGTAAGGGTCGCTTGCCGAACGGCCGAGTAATCGTCCGCAAGCTGCTGTACCGTCCAGGAATCGAAGCTTCCTCCCGGCACCAGGATATCCTGGTCGTAGCCGGGCAGCGGAGTCGTATCGCCCCGGGCGATCCTTAGCAGGCGATAGCTCATGATCCGTTCGTTGTCGGCGATATGGCCGAACACTTCCTTGAGGCTCCATTTGCCAGGGGCGTACCGGTGCAGGGCTTGCTCCTCGGTCAGGCCTCTGAGGAGAGCTGCCGTTTCTTCTCCTTGCTTTGCCAATAACTCAATCAAATCTCCTTCGGGGGTCTGCTCGATATACGTCCCGAAGTGGCCGCCATACTCGTCTGCTCCAGGTCTTGCTCTCATTGTGGAACCCTCCCTATCAAGAATTACCTGTAGCATAGGGCGATCGCTCGGAGGCTGTCAAATGAATATTTTTAATCCGTTTCTTTTGCTTCGAACGAGGAGGGGTTATAAAATATGGCGAAATTGGACATCTTTTATTTTCGAGGACGCGGATAAATAAGCCCATTCGGGGCAAAAGGCCATAGACATTCCGTGACAAACTTGTGACAAAAGTGTTGCGGGGACGAGTTCGCACTTGCGTGGACGGCTTCGGGAATATAACATATAGGATAATGGGAAGCTTATGAATAAAAGGAGGTCGCACCCATGTTTTTGGCGGCGAATGCAGCGGAAGAATCGGCAAGCACGTTTACTCCGTTCGACGTTTTCATGGTTATTTTCACAGTATTGCTCGTTATCGGACTCGTCCGGTTGGTCATGAACCGCGGCAAGAAGAACGTATTCGCGATCGCGTTCACGCTCGTGGCATTGGTGGTCTTCCTCATCGCGGACGTGAAGATGGTCAGCGGCTGGTAAACGAAGTAAGCTAAGCGTATTTAAATAGGAACGGAACGGCAGGCCGGAGAGCGATCTCCGGCCTGTTTGGCGTTCATAAGACTTTGGGGCAAAAACGTCAGATTTTCATACTATTGAAACCATTTATATGATAAATTATTCCATGAAATATCGTTACCATATTTTCGGAATTGATTGCTTGGGGAGTGGGATAGAGATGAATGCGTCAAGGAACAGAAGGTGGATCGTCGGCTTGCTGGCGATCTCGGCATCGCTCGCGGGAAGCAGCGCTCAGGCGGTCGCTCCGTCCAAGGTATCGCTGGATGCCGCCGTCATTAACGGCGAGGTATACGTGAAGGCTTCCTCCCTCGTCGCTCAGACCGGAGGAACGGGTTCCTACGATGCCGCAACTAAGAAGTACACGTACACGGCGCCGGATCCCGTGCCTTCCGTCGTCAAGAAAGTGGCTCCATCCGTCGTAGCCATTATCGGCAAGCCGCAAGATGAGAGCTCCTCCAACCGGTTCAGCTTGGCTCATGGAACGGGAGTCATTCTGAAAGGGGACGGCCTGATCCTAACGAACGCCCACGTCGTTAGCGAGATGGATCATATCGTCGTCGTCACCTCAGAAGGGAAGGAGTATGAAGGAACTCGCAAATATATGGATTCGACCAGCGATCTGGCTTTGGTGAAGATCAACGCGATCGGACTGAAGCCGGCAACGTTCGCCGCGTCTCCGCTGAAGGTCGAAGTCGGGGAGACGGTGATCGCGCTCGGAACCCCAGTATCCTTCTCCCTGCGGAATACGGCTACGGTCGGGGTCATCAGCGGCATGAACCGTTCGGTCTCCTCCTATTACAATCTGCTGCAGACCGACGCGGCGATCAATCCGGGCAACAGCGGCGGTCCTCTCGTCAATCTGAAGGGCGAGGTCGTCGGCATCAACTCGATGAAGTTCGTGGACGTTGATATCGATAGCATGGGATTCGCGATCCCGGCCGACACCGTTCAGCACATCGTCAATCAGATCAACAAATACGGGAAGGTCATGAGGGCGGACCTCGGCGTCGAGCTCGAAGAGAGCTGGTCGGCGGTGGTCGGGCTTCCGACGGAGGACCCGATGGTCGTCACGAAGGTTGCTTCGAAGGAAGCGACCGCGGCCGGCCTGAAGGATGGCGACCAATTGTATTCGGTGAACGGCAAGCAGGTTTCGACCCTCGTGGAATTGAACGAGCTGTTGAAAACCTTTATTCCCGGCCAATCGGTAAGCATTACGCTACTCTCCGACGGAGACCTCGTTACTCGCAAGGTTGTTTTAACGACAAGCACGGCTAACTAAGAAGGGAGTCCATCCACATTATGGTCACAGCCAAGAATTCAAAAGCAATCTTATCCTTCCTGCTCATTCTATCCTTTATGTTCGGCTTGACCGTTCCGGCGCTGGCGGCGGAGGGCGTGACCCAGACCGATGGGATTTCGATCAAGCTCAAGGTCGGCAGCGCCCAGATGACGGTGAACGGCAATCCCGTCGCGATTACGGCTCCTTTCCAGAAGGATGGAACGACCTTCGTTCCGCTCAGCGTCATCACGAAAAGCTTCGGGGCTTCTCTGCAGCTTAAAGACAATAAGGTCATAACTCTTAAATATTTGACCCATACGATCGTATTGACGATCGGCAGCAAGACGGCTTGGGTGGACGGTCAAAAATCCGCTCTGGTCTCCGCGCCGGTTGTCGTGAAGGGGGTCACGATGGTTCCCCTCCGCGTCGTGCAAGCGTTCGGAGCGACGGTGACGCCGAACGCCGCGACGAAGGAGATCGTCATCTCGGTCGCAACGTCCTCATCCGCCGGAACGGGCAGCGGAGGGAGCGCCTCCGGGATCGATTCCGACGCGGGCAAGACCAAGATCGGGGACAGCTATTATGGCTGGACGATGAATTATCCGACCGGTTTGGTTCAGAGCTACCAGTCCGCGAACGGAGATTCCTTGGAGTTCCGGGATGTCGCCAAGGATTATTACCTTGCCATCCTTGTTGAGGAGGCCACCAACGCGTTGTCCTCCTCCGAAGTAAAGGAAGAGATGTTGAGCTACTTCTTTGAAAAAGAGACTCTGATTAGTTATGAACCCGCAATCCAAACGGGAGAGGACTACAGCAAGGCCGTTTCGAAGGACAGCACCACGGGCTACTTCTATCAATACCGCAGCTTTCAAGCGAACGAAAAACTGTATACGGTCGTCTTCGGCAAGAAGACGACATCGGCCGCCGAGCTGGAGAAGGAAGTCGGCATCCTGAATAGCTTCCGGACGACCTTCGACCCGAAGGACGAGAAGGTGAAGGATCTGACGGCGGTCGCGGACGGTCAGATCGCCTTTGAGCACGACGATTACGGAATGAGCGTCGAGCTCCCTGTCGATTGGTGGAAAGACGAAGATGCAGGAGCGTACCCGTTTTACTATTCCGGCGATCAGGACGCGTATTTGTATGCCAAGGTGACGTCCCTGGTATCGGGCGATACGCTGGAGAAGTGGGTGGATCGCCGCGTTGAACGGCTGAAGCATTTATTCGATACTCCTTTTTACAAGGAGATCGAAAGGAAGAACGTGACCTGGAACGGTCAACCGGCGATCCTGCTGAAGATCTCCTATTCGAACGATACGAAGAACTGGTCGGACGAGTATCAATTGTTCTCGCTTGCGGGGAATCATCGTTTCTATGCGGAATTCTCCTACTTCCAAACTAAGAAAAGCGAATACGAGCCGATGGCCGAGAAGGTATTGGACTCGATCCGAATCGACCCGGCTGTGATCGATGAAAATATCGGCTATATCGAGGACAGCACCGATATTCTCGATGCGACGGCAACGACAAGCAAGACAAGCAAGAAGTTCGCCTTTAGCGTGACGCTTCCGCAGCATTGGACGGGAACGAGCAAGGACTTCGAAGGCGGAAACGTTCAATATAACGATTACGGCACCACCTTCTCGATTACGGTAATCGAACAGCCTGCCGACCTTTCCGCCGCTTATCAATCGGTGCAGTCGCTCGTGCAAAATAAGCAGCAAACCGCCGCCGGCTTCAAAATGATCGAGAACGGAAACGTGACCATCGCCGGCAAGAGCGGCAAGAGAATCGTATACGAAGAAGAGCTGAACGGAACCCCTTACCGCAATATTCTTACGATGGTCGACCATAACGGGAACTTGTTCATTATCGAACAGATTTACGACCTCGCAAACGGCAGCGCCTTTAACCTCGATCTGCTGAACAAGGCAGCCCAGTCTATCCAGTTTCAATAAGATATTTGTCTTGCTAAGTCCAGACGGAGCGCTTCCGGCGCTCCTTCCGGACTTTTCTTTTGTCCCGGCGGCTTCCGGTTTGCTATACTAGGGGTAATTAACCGCCGATAGGGCGGTATGGAGGTACGTACGCAATGACAGACAAAGCCGTTATACGGCGTGAAGATATCGAATTGCTCGCGCCCGCGGGCGATTGGGAATGCATGAGAGCGGCGGTGGCGAACGGGGCGAACGCGATCTTCTTCGGTGTGGAGAAGTTCAACGCCCGCGCTCGCGCGAACAACTTCAAGATGGCGGAATTGCCGGAGATCATGCGATTCCTGCATCGCTACGGCGTCAAGGGCTTCCTGACGTTCAACATTCTCGTGTTCGAGGACGAGCTGCGCGACGCCCGCATTCTGGTCGACGCTTGCATCGAAGCCGGAGTGGACGCGGTTATCGTGCAGGATCTCGGCCTGGTCAAAATGATTCGGGAGATGTCACCGGACTTCCCGATTCACGGTTCTACCCAGATGACGATTACCTCTCCGGAAGCGGTCGAGTTCACGAAGCCGTTCGGCCTGGAGCGCGTCGTGCTGGGCCGGGAGAACAACTTGAAGCAGATCCGCAAGATCGGCGAGCAGGCGAAGCTGCCGATGGAGGTGTTCGTGCACGGGGCGCTGTGCGTTTCGTATTCGGGTCAATGCCTCACCTCGGAGGTATGGGGAGGACGTTCGGCGAACCGCGGGGAGTGCGCGCAGGCCTGCCGCCTTCCGTACGATCTGATGGTCGACGGCGTTCACAAGCCGATGGGAGATATCGCGTATCTGCTGTCTCCGAAGGATCTGGCGGCGATCGATCTGGTGCCCGAGCTCATCGAGGCGGGCGTGACGTCCTTCAAGATCGAAGGCCGCCTGAAGAGCCCGGAATACGTCGCCAACGTCGTAAGCAAGTACCGCCGGGCGATCGATAAGTATTTCGACGGCGACGACGCCGGCCCGACGGCCGAGGAGATTCGCGAGCTGCAGCAGAGCTTCTCGCGCGGCTTTACGCACGGCTTCCTGGAAGGCACGAACAACAAGAAGCTCGTCGACGGAACGTTCCCGAAGAGCCGCGGGGTCTACCTGGGCCGAGTCGAGAAAATTCTAAGGGACGGCGTGATCTGTTCGATCGAAGCCCCGCTGAAGCGCGGTGACGGCCTGGTGTTCGACGCCGGCGATCCGACGAAGAAGGAAGAAGGCGGCCGCGTTTATGACCTTCGCCGCGGCGGCTTGAAGCTGGAAGGGGAAGTGACGGAAGGAAGCCGGATCGAGATCGTGATGGGGCGCAACGACGTCGATCTTACCCGTCTTCACGAGGGCGACAGGATCTGGAAAACGAGCGACCCGGCGCTGGACAAGAGACTGCGCGGCACGTTCGAGACCGATAAGCCTTACCGCGTGTTCCCTGCGGCCGTTACGGTCGAAGGACGCGAAGGCGCTCCGTTGCGTACGTTGTGGACCGATCTCGACAAGGGGACGACCGTTGTCGTGCAGTCGCAGATGCCATTGGAGAAGGCGGAGAAGCGTCCTCTCGGCCAAGAGGTGCTGGAAGAGCAGCTCGGACGGTTGGGCGGAACTCTCTATTGGCTCGACCAGCTCAAGGTGTCGCTGGAAGGCGAGGTCATCGTTCCGAAGAGCGAGCTGAACCGGATTCGCCGGGAGGCGGCCCTGCAATTGGAGCTGCTGCGCGAACAGCCTCCGAAGTATACCCGCTTGCCGATGGAGGAGACGCCGATAGAGAAAGCGCCGGCTCCGGTTACGTCTCCGAGGATGACGGCGCTGTGCCGTACCCTGGAGCAAGTAGAAGCCGCCGTGAAGACCGACGTCTCGATGATCTACGCCGACTTCGAGTTCATTAAGCAATTCCCGGATGCGATCGCGATCTGCCGCGAGGCCGGCAAGCCGATCGCTCTCGCGACGCCGCGCATCCATATGCCGGGAGAGAACGGCTACCACCGCAACATTCTGAACCTGAAGCCCGACGCGGTGCTCGTCCGGAATACGGGGGCGCTCTACTACTACTTGAAGGAACGGGCGGAGAAACCGAACGAGGAACACCCGATGCTGATCGGCGACTTCTCGCTGAACGTCTCGAACCACAAGACGGTCGAGCTGTTCCGCGAGGTCGGCCTTGATTGGGTGACCCCGTCCTACGACCTGAACATCCAGCAGATGGTCGACATGCTCCGGCTCGCGGATACGTCCCGCCTGGAGCTGGTCATCCATCAGCATATGCCGATGTTCCATACGGAGCATTGCGTTTACTGCACGTTCCTCAGCGAAGGGACGGACTACACGAATTGCGGCCGCCCTTGCGAGCAGTCGCGCGCGTCCCTGCAGGACCGGATCGGCATGAACCATCCGGTGCGGGTGGACGAAGGCTGCCGCAACACGGTGTATAACGCGATCGAGCAGTCCGGCGCGGAATACCTGCAGAACTTCCTCGAGCTTGGAGTTTCGTCCTACCGGGTCGAGTTTCTGGAGGAGTCGGGAGAGAAGGTTCAAGAAGTGCTGAAGCTCTATCGCGATGCGATGGAGGGCCGCGTCTCGGGCACCGAGGTATGGAAAAAGCTGAAGGCGACCAATCAGCTCGGCGTGACTCGCGGACAGCTCGTTAAATAAGGAGAGGCGAGTGTCACCGAATGGCCGCGGACATATGCTGTAGCATATTCAAGCGGGGAGGCAATCGATATCCTATCCAAGAAGAGGGAAGGGACCAGTTGGAGCGGATCGGCGGGTCTTCTGCTTCACAGAGGGCGGATCCGCGTCGTCCGAACGGCGAAACCGATCGTCGGAGCCCCGACGGCTTCCGGAACGGCGAGCCGGGCCGTCGGCGCGAAGAAGACCGGCACGGCGAAGGCCGGTACGGCCAAGAAGGTTCCGCAGGCCAGCCGCAAGCGGGAGCGTATCCGGAAGCCGTCGCCGCGGAACGAACGGCTTCCGAACAATCGGCGGCAGCGGACGGGGCGGACGCTTCAGGGCAAAGCCGGGAAGCGGAGAGTTCGTCCGAACCGCAGGGGCAAACCTCGCTCCCTGGCGAACGCCCGCGCTCGGCTATTGGAGAGCAGGCGTCTTCAGGGCTTTAACGACGCGTATGAGCCGAACTATCAGATCGGGTTTGCCGAAGGGTTGGAGGAAGGCCGCCAGAAGCTGGCGGGTCTTCTCTAGCCGGACAAATTCAGGGACTCTCGGGCATTGGTTGTGCCCGGGGGTCTTTTTTTTGAATAGATACGGGGTGGTCGCGAAGGCAATCCATTAGGCGAGGTGCGGGATTAGCTCTCTTCTCCCCTTCGCTCAGGTTGACCCGCAGAGCTTCTTTTCGTTAAACGGCGCTTAACGATTGTCTCCCCTGACCTGAGCGAAAGGGAGAGGAGGCATAGGAGAAGCAATTGGATATTCGCGGGCGGGCGAGTATCCATGCCTAATAGGGCAAACGTTCATATATTAATGACGAGACGCGATGGGCACTGGCAGCTGCCCCATGAACGCAGAGATACTGGAGGGGATGAAGATGCCGATCGGAAAAACGAAGCGTTCCCGCACATCCAGCTCCTATAATGCCGGATTTTTGGAAGGGGCTGCTCAGGGCAAAAGCGACGGAAGGTGGCAGGGGCAGTGCGAAGCGATCATGCAGGCAACCCAGCTTCCCGTGCAGAAACGCCCTGTCCATATCCTTTATGTCGCATCGGGCAAGGAGCTTCCTTACAGCTCACTGGACCAAGGAATCGCCGCCGCTCTGGCGGAGGCGGCCGAGAGAACGACGGTCATGCAGCCGACGGACCCGGTCGTACCCTTTGCGATAGGGGAACGCCCGGATCTCGTGCTCGTGCTGGACGGCACCCGTTTCGAAGCCGAGAACGTGCAACTGTTAAGAATGCACGGAATACGAACGGCGGTCTGGCTGACGGACGATCCCTATTACATGAGCTTTACCTCCGGTTATGCGCCGCTGTTCGATTACGTATTCACTCCGGAGAGGAATTGCGTCCCCGTTTATCAGCAATTGGGGGCCGCCAACGTCGTTAACCTCCCTCTGGGCATTCACCCCGGCTCCTACCGACCGCGCAATGCGAGAAGAGAGCTTCGCGGCGATGTCTGCTTTATCGGAAGCGCCTATCGCAATCGTCTGGAGCTGTTCCGTACGATTCTGCCGGCCCTCTCCCATCGCAAGCTTCATATCTCGGGATACTGGTGGGAGCAGCTGGAGATTCCCCCTTCCTTTAACGGAACGTTCGGGCCCGGCCGTTGGATGGATCCGCTCGAGACCGCGGAGAATTACAGCGCGAATCGAATCGCGATCAACATTCACCGCGCTATCGACGATGAGAGGAACGAGAACGACATTCTTATTCCCGCCGCCTCGCCCAACCCGAGAACCTTCGAAATCTCGGCCTGCGGGACCCTGCAGCTGGTGGATGCCAGGGAAGATATCGGCAGCTACTATGTCCCGGATGAAGAGATCGTTACCTATGGCAGCGTGGAAGAGCTTCTCGGCAAGCTGGAGCATTACCTGACGCACGAGGAGGAGAGGCAGCGGATTGCGTGGAGGGCGCTGCTCCGCACCATGAGAGATCACACGTTTGCCGCCAGGGTATCCCGGCTGCTGGACACGGCGCAGCTCGGCTGAACGGATACGGAAGGAGAGACGACGCGCCTTGCGGCGGCGAGTCTCTCTTCTTTTTTTTGCGAAATATAAACGAAAGCAAGAGTTAACGTTGCGTTTACATAACTCGAAAGAACCGACTACTCGCGAATGATACAATTCGTTAAACGGATATGGTTACATGACAAGCGGATAATCGCCGGAATCTTAGAATGGGTTCCAGAATTTGTCGCATTTGCGGCTGTTTTCATCTACAATACTAATAGGAACGAGGGGTGGCCGCATGAAGTTGGCGGTTGTAGGCATGAATGTCGTCGGCTTGACTACGGGAGCAGGCTTCGCGGAGCTTGGGCATTATGTAGAATGCTTTGATTACGATAACTTACTAATCGATCAGTTGGACGGCGGAGTCGTCCCGTTTCAAGAACCGGGGCTGGAGCCGCTCGTTATCCGGAACGTCAAGGCAGGCAGGCTTAGCTTCCGTTCCGGGCAAGATTTGCCGTTCAGCGACGCGGAGGTAATCTTCCTCGCCTTCGGCACGCCGTCCGGGGACGACGGCAACCTGCAGCTGGGCCAGCTCTGGACGGCAGTGGACAGGCTGCCCGACTTGCAGGGGAGCGGCAAACGAATCGTCGTCGTCAAAAGCGCGGTTCCCGTCGGGACGGGGGATCGCCTGGAGAACCGGCTTCGCCGGCGTCTGCCGGAGCATTGCGACATCAGCGTCGCTTCCGTTCCGGAGTTCTCGAGGGAAGGGACGGCGGTTCGGGATTTCTTCGATCCGTCTTTTATCGTGATAGGTTCCAATGACGAAGACACGGCGGAGAGGCTGCGCCTTCTCCATAGCCGCTTCTCGGCGCCGATTCTGGGAATGGATCGGAGAAGCGCGGAGCTCGGCAAGCTGGCCGCGAACGGTTTTCTGGCCGTGAAGATGTCCTACGCGAACGAGATGGCCGCGCTCGCCGAACAGACCGGGGCCGATTATCCGGCCATCGAGAGAATGCTCGGTCTCGATCCTCGGATCGGCTCCCAATATCTAGGGGCGGGTCTCGGCTTCGGCGGACCCCATCTTCCGAAGGACGCCCGGTCGTTGGTGCGCATGGCGGAGGGAGCCGGAGCGCCCCAGACGCTGCTCGCTTCCGCGCTTCGCGCCAACGCGACGCTTCCGCTGCGGATGGTCCGCAAGCTGGAGGCCGCGTTGTCCGGGCCTTCTCGGCGACGGGTCGCTCTCCTCGGAGTCGCTTACAAGCCGGGCAGCGAGGAGACGAGAGAGGCGCCGTCGATCCGTCTCGCCACGGAATTGCTGCGGCGCCATAACGGGATTCAGTTGACCGCGTACGATCCGGCTGCGGGCGAGGAGGCTAGGCAGGCGCTTCCGAACGCCGTGCAGCTATGCGGATCGGCGGAGGAGGCGCTTCTGGGCGCCGATGCCGCGATCCTCGTCACGGAATGGCCGGAGTTCCGCAAGATTACTCCGGAGCAGTTCAAACAATGGATGAAACGTCCGATCCTGCTGGATGGACGCAACGCGCTCGATGCTGTATTGTTAAATTCGCAAGGAGTTGTCTGTATCGGAGTGGGGCGGCTCCCCGATTCGCGGGCCGTTCCGTCCGAGCTTCCGACGGTTTGGGACTCGCTGTCCCCGTCGTCGAATGAGCCTACAGGTTAGGAAAGGGTGCAAGGTCATATGAAAATCCGCAAGGCGATTATTCCGGCCGCGGGGCTAGGAACCCGCTTTCTGCCGGCAACCAAAGCCATGCCCAAAGAGATGTTGCCGATTATAGACAAGCCGGCGATTCAATATATCGTCGAAGAAGCGGTCGCATCGGGAATCGAAGACATTATTATCGTTACCGGCAAGGGCAAAAGAGCGATCGAGGATCACTTCGACAGCTCGTTCGAGCTGGAACAGAATCTGCTGACCAAGGGCAAGTACGATCTGCTGTCCGAGGTTCAGAAGGCGTCCGACTTGACGGATATCCACTATATTCGCCAGAAGGAGCCGAAGGGGCTCGGGCACGCGATCTGGTGCGCCCGCAAGTTTATCGGCAACGAGCCGTTCGCCGTTCTGCTGGGCGACGATATCGTCCAATCGGATAACGAGCCTTGCCTTAAGCAAATGATCAACGTCTTCAATGAAGTCCAGAGCAGCGTGCTCGCGGTCAAAAGAGTGCCGGACGACGAGGTCTCGCGCTACGGGATCGTGGATCCGGCGAGCGGCGAGAACCTTGAGGGCTCCATGATCCGCGTTCAAGGGGTCGTGGAGAAGCCGGCTCCGGAGCGCGCGCCTTCTAATATTGCCATTATGGGCCGTTATATTCTGACTCCGGCCATCTTCGATCTGCTCGAGACGCAGAATACCGGCGCGGGCGGGGAGATCCAGCTGACCGACGCGATCTTCCGTTTGCTCGGCCAAGAATCGATCTACGCCTACGCGTTCGAGGGCAGGCGTTACGATACGGGCGAGAAGCTCGGCTATTTGAAGACGATCATCGACTTCGCGCTGGAGCGTCCGGATCTCGGCGGCGACGTTCGGGCTTACTTGCTGGAGAAGCTGCGGAACGACCTGGCTTTGAAGAAGTAAAACCGTTCGCGCAAACATACGAAACGAATACGCGCATGAAGCACATGCCGCTTGAATTCCCGCCGCGGCGGGATCGGGCGGCTTTTCGTTTGCGCCCGTCTTGGAAGATCGGCCGAATTCCTGTAGACTAGGGGTAAACGTCATGGAGGAACGCATGATCGCATTCCCTTCTTTTTATAACGAATGGCGGCACGTGTTCAAGCTCGATCCGGATCGCGAGATTTCGGACGAGGCGCTCGAAGCCGTGTGCCGATCCGGCACCGACGCCATCCTCGTAGGCGGATCGAGCGGCGTAACCTACGAGAATACGGTGGACCTTCTGGCGAGAATACGCCGCTACGAGGTGCCCTGCGCGTTGGAGCTGACCGATCCGGAGTGCGCCGTTCCGGGCTTCGACGGCTATTTTATTCCGATGGTAATGAATGCCAAGGATACCGACTGGCTGATTGGGCACCAGACGAGCGCCATCGAGGAGTTCGGGGCTTTTCTGCCTTGGGATTCGGTGGCGGGCGAAGCTTATATCGTGCTGAACGGGGAATCGACGGCGGCCAGGGTGTCGGGGGCGGATTGCGGGATTTCGGATTCCCGTGCCGTCGCTTACGGCCAACTGGCGGATCGACTGTGGCGGGTGCCGGTCGTATACTTGGAGTACAGCGGAGCTTTCGGCGACATGAAGCTGGTCCGGAAGGTCCGCGGGGAGCTTCGGCAGGCGCGGCTTTTCTACGGGGGAGGCATTCGCACTTCCGAGCAGGCGCGCGAAGCCGGCCGCGCCGCGGATACGGTCATCGTGGGCAACGCGATCTACGACGATCTCGCCGCGGCGCTCGGAACGGTCGAAGCGGTGAAATTCAGCGTAAAGGAGCAAGACCATGTTTTTTGAACCGGTGGATCCATCCGAGAATCAACAGGTGAACATAGACGATGCGGTAAGAAGATTGAATCCGAAGCAGAAGGAAGCGGCGGTCACGACGGAAGGGCCGCTGCTGATCATGGCGGGCGCGGGCAGCGGCAAAACTCGCGTGCTGACGCACCGGATCGCCTACATCATCGCGAAGAGGCTTGCCGCGCCCTGGAGCATACTGGCGATCACCTTCACCAACAAGGCGGCGCGCGAGATGCAGGAGCGGGTCTCGAAGCTGGTCGGCCCGTCGGGACGGGATATCTGGGTGAGCACCTTCCACTCGATGTGCGTGCGGATTCTGCGCCGGGACATCGAACGGATCGGCTTCACCTCGAACTTCAGCATCCTCGATTCGAGCGACCAGCTGTCCGTAATCCGTACCATCATGAAGGAACAGAACGTCGACACGAAGAAATTCGAGCCCAAGGCGGTCCAAGCGATGATGAGCGCCGCCAAGAACGAGCTCGTCTCTCCGGAACAGTACGAATCGCGCATCGGGGACTATTTTCAAACCATCGTCTCGAAGATTTATACCCAATACCAGAAGCGGCTCATGAGCAACAACTCCCTCGACTTCGACGACCTCATCATGATGACGATCAAGCTGTTTAAAGAAGTTCCCGAAGTGCTAGACTTCTACCAGAACAAGTTCAAGTACATCCACGTCGACGAATACCAGGACACGAACCGGGCTCAGTACATGCTGTGCCGGCTGCTGGCGGACAAGCACCACAACATCTGCGTCGTCGGCGACAGCGACCAGTCGATCTACCGTTGGCGCGGCGCGGACATCACGAACATCCTCAACTTCGAGAAGGACTACCCGGAAGCGACGTCGATCCTGCTCGAGCAGAACTACCGTTCCACCTCCAACATCCTCGAAGCGGCCAACCAGGTCATCAAGAACAACATGGGGCGCAAGGCGAAGAACCTATGGACGGATCAGGACGGCGGGGAAAAGATCACGGTCTACCAAGGCGATTCGGAGCACGAGGAAGGGTACTTCGTCGCCAGAGAGATCAAGCGGGGCCGGCAGAACGGCAAGCATTACGGCGATCATGCTATCCTTTATCGGACGAACGCCCAGTCCCGGGTGATGGAAGAAATTCTGATCAAGTCGGAGATCCCCTATCAGATCGTAGGCGGCACGAAGTTCTACGACCGCAAGGAGATCAAGGATATTCTGGCCTACCTTCGTCTTATCTCCAACCCGGACGACGACATCAGCCTGAATCGGATCGTCAACGTTCCGAAGCGCGGGCTTGGGGACACGACGATGGCGAAGGTGCAGGAGGAAGCGACCCGGCGCGGAATTTCTATTTATAGCCTGCTGAGCGAAGGGGACGGAATTCTCGGGGACGGCTTGTTCCAGGTCGATATTCAAGGCCGAGCCAAGACGGCGTTGTCTGGCTTCCGCTATCTGATCGCGAACCTGACGGCCATGGTGGACTATCTCTCGGTAACCGAACTCACGGAGAAAATGCTGGAGATGACCGAGTACCGGATGGAGCTCATCCGCGAGAATACGCTGGAATCCAAGGCGCGGCTGGAGAACATCGAGGAATTCCTGTCCGTTACCCAGGAGTTCGAGAAGCGCAGCGACGACAAGTCGCTCGTGGCGTTCCTGACGGACCTGGCGCTTATCGCCGATATCGACTCGATGAACGACGAGGAAGAGGACGGCGGCGACGCCGTCGTGCTTATGACGATGCACAGCGCCAAGGGACTGGAGTTTCCCGTGGTCTTCATCATCGGCATGGAGGAAGGCGTCTTCCCGGGCAGCCGGGCCTTCCTGGATAACGACGAGATGGAAGAGGAACGGCGGCTCGCTTATGTCGGCATCACCAGAGCGGAGAAGAAGCTGTATCTGACCTGCGCCAGAATGCGCCTGCTCTACGGGCGCACGAGCAACAACCTGCCTTCGCGTTTCCTGCAGGAGATTCCGGACGAGCTGAAGGAGATGTCCGAGGGCCGCGGCCAAGGCGGATCCGGCGGCTATGGAGGCGGCTTCGGGGCGCGGCCGGGCTATGGAGGCGGTGGCGGAGCGGCGACCGGCGGAGCGGGGCCTCGCTTCGGCTCGTACGGGCAAGGCGGGCAAGCGGGCGCGGGCGGCTTCGGAGCGGGAGCGCGTTCCGGCGGGGCTCCGGGCTTCGGCGCGCAAGGCGGCGGATTCGGCGGCCGTCCTGCTTCCGGGCAGCCGGCCGGACCTCGCTTCGGGGCGCCGGCTGGCGGAGCGTCATCGGGCGGCGCGCGCGTCGCGCCTCAGCCGGGAGCTTCTAAGCCGGCGGCCGCGGGCGGCGGCGGTCTCGCCGTTTCGGCGGGCGACAAGGTGCAGCATGCCAAGTGGGGCGTCGGCACGGTCGTCGCGGTGAAGGGCACGGGCAACGACACCGAGCTTACCATTGCTTTTAACGCTCCGATCGGAGTGAAGCGGCTGCTGGCGGCTTTTGCTCCCGTTACGAAGATTTAGGACCGATTCTTATTCGAAGAGAGGGTTATTTCCCATGGCGGATTCGCAAGAGCGGATGACGGAGCTGGTCAAGCTTCTGAATGAGCATAGCCACCGTTACTATACGGAAGACCAGCCGACGATCAGCGACAAGGAGTATGATCTCCTGTACGACGAATTGACGGCCCTTGAGGCCGAGAGTGGAGTCACGCTGCCGGATTCGCCCACGCTCCGGGTCGGGGGAGATATTCTGAAGGGCTTCGAGCCCCATCGCCATCTCTCGCGCCTGTGGAGTCTGGACAAGGCCCAGGACGCGGACGATCTGGCGGCTTGGGAGACGAGAGTCAAGAAGCTTATCGCGGATTACAACGCGAAGAATCCCGATCGCCCTCTCCCGGAGCCGGAGTACGTCGTCGAGCTGAAGTATGACGGGCTAACCCTGAACCTGACCTATCGGGACGGACGCTTGGAGCAAGCGTCTACGCGGGGCAACGGCGTCGTCGGAGAAGGAATTCTCGCTCAAGTGAAAACCATTCGCTCGGTGCCGCTTACGATTCCTTTTACGGAGGGAACGGTTGAAGTGCAAGGCGAGGGGATTATGCGGCTCTCCGTGCTGGAACGGTACAACGAGACCGCCGAGGAGCCGCTGAAGAACGCCCGCAACGCGGCGGCCGGAGCGCTTCGCAACCTCGATCCTCGCGTGACCGCTTCCCGGAAGCTGGACGCTTTTTTCTATAATATCGGCTATACGGACGGCATCGGCTTCCGGGATCATCGGGAGATGATGAATTTTCTCCGCGGGAGCGGGTTCCCCGTCAATCCCTATGTACGTTATTTCAAGGACTTCGCGGAGCTTTCCGCGGAGCTGGCCCAAATCGCCGAACGCCGTAATAGCTTGGACTATCTGATCGACGGAGCCGTCATCAAGATCGTCGACTTCGCCACGCGCGAAGCGCTCGGCTATACGGACAAGTTCCCGCGCTGGGCGATCGCTTACAAGTTCGAGGCGGAGGAGACGACGACGGTTCTCGAATCCGTGTCCTGGGAAGTTGGACGAACGGGGAAAATCACGCCTCTCGCGCGCGTGGAAGCCGTCGAGCTGGCCGGAGTAACGGTGCAGAACTGCACGCTCAACAACATCGGGGACATCGAGAGGAAAAACCTCAAGTACGGCTTGGGCACCCGGGTGTTCATCCGTCGTTCCAACGATGTCATCCCCGAAATTCTCGGCAAAGCGGAGGAATCCGAAGTCGGCCAAGAGATCGTTTATCCGACCGTCTGCCCGGGCTGCGGCTCTCCCCTGGAGATGCGCGGCGCTCATCTGTTCTGCAACAACCGTCTAGGCTGCAAGCCGCAGGTCGTCGGCCGCATCACACATTTCGCTTCGCGCGATTGCATGGACATCGAGACGTTCAGCGGCAAGACGGCGGAGCAGCTCTATGATCAGCTGGAGGTTCGCGATCCGGCGGACCTGTACGGCCTGACTCTTGAGCAGTTGGTAGGGTTGGAGCGCTTCGGCGAGAAGAAAGCGGCCAATCTGCTGGCGGCCATCGAGAAATCGAAGTCGCGGGAGCTGGCTGCGTTCCTGAACGCGCTCGGCATCCCGAACACGGGCAAGGCGACGGCGAAGACGCTGGCCGATCATTACGGCGACCTCGACAAGCTGATGGCGGCGGACGCGGAGGAGCTGATGACGCTGCCGGACGTGGGCGGCATCGTCGCGGAGAGCATCGCGGGCTTTTTCCGCGATCCGCTTATGCAGGCGAGCATCGCCCGGATGCGGGCCGCCGGCGTTAAGGCGGAGGCCGATCGGCCTGCCGCGGAGACCGCGGACGCGAGCCACCCTCTATTCGGCAAGACGGTCGTTCTGACCGGCACGCTGACGAAGATGACTCGCGACGAGGCGGGAAAGCGCCTGGAAGCGCTCGGGGCCAAGGTGTCCGGCAGCGTGTCCAAGAAGACGGATCTCGTCATCGCCGGCGAGAGCGCGGGCAGCAAGCTGGCGAAGGCCCGCGATCTTGGCGTGCCGGTGCTTGAGGACGAGGATGAGCTGCTGCGGCTGCTCGGCTTGGAATAAAGGAAGAGGCGGTTCGGGGAGAAGGCCCCGAGCCGCCTCTTTTATGTATACGGCGGAGTGGGAGGGGCGGGGGCTACTCATGAGCTTCAAGCTCATTAGCGAGCCTCTCCCTTTCGCTCAGTAGATGCGAAAGGGGATCGAGGAGGAGGAGGAGGAGCGTCTCTTCGGCTTTGGATGCCTGAGCGAATGGGAGAGGCGGCATAATGGATCCGGATTATTGTGCCGCGGCAAGCAACAAGGCCCTCGACGTTTGGAAACGAAGAGGGCCTTGTTATGTTAAAGATCAACTGTGCTTAAGCTTATGTCGTATTTGCTTGTATTGGAAGTAGATCGTGCATCCGACGCAATAACCGAGAAGGGCGACTCCGGCGGCCAAGAACAGGAACGCGGCAAAAACGTATCCGGCAACGGTCCAGCCTACGGCGAAGAAAAGGATGGACAGCGTCAGGAAAAGAACGGCCAGCGAATTGTTGAAGCGCGTCAGCTCCTCGGCTTGCGTCTCGCGTCCATCCGTGCGAAGGAACGGCTTCGCGATGCGGACGAACAGGTTCCATCGGCCGCTCGTGGCGAGACCGGTCATTTGAATAAGCCACAGAACGGCCAAAACCCAAGGCTGTTGGAATGCCGCCGCGAGGAGAACGAACAGAACGATTCCCGTTTGATTGGCTTTAATATAAGGCATAGGATTCTCGCGCATGGAGAACACCTCCGACATAAATAAAAGACTCTAACACCAAGTTAGTTTATCGGAATATAAAAGTCAACAATTTATGTAGGAGAGAGCGGGCATCGAACCTTCTTTAATGATGTAAAATAATACCTGTTGCAAACCCCTGCCGATCCGTGGTACATTATTTCTCGCGCCGCTGAAGCGAATGCGACCGACAAACTCCAAGATCATCGGTAAGACGACAACTTGGAAAACATTGTGGGTTGCAAGCGAAGGCGGAATGCGGTAAGATGTAATTCCTGCTTCGGTAACGGGGCAGCGAGTTAAAAGAATAGAATCGTTAAGATTCGACTTGTTCCTTGAAAACTGAACATCGAGCGTAATGAAATA